>NZ_CP133605.1:0-62500 GCF_031199965.1 Paenibacillus sp. D2_2
AAAACGAAGTTGATCTTTGAAAACTGAACAACGAGTGAGCGGGTTTCACGTCAAGTGAAATCTAAGAAATAAGTCAGTTTCAAAATGAGCAAGTCAAACACTTTATTGGAGAGTTTGATCCTGGCTCAGGACGAACGCTGGCGGCGTGCCTAATACATGCAAGTCGAGCGGACTTGATGGAGTGCTTGCACTCCTGATGGTTAGCGGCGGACGGGTGAGTAACACGTAGGTAACCTGCCTGTAAGACTGGGATAACTAGCGGAAACGTTAGCTAATACCGGATAATTTATTTTCTCGCATGGGGAGATAATGAAAGACGGAGCAATCTGTCACTTATAGATGGACCTGCGGCGCATTAGCTAGTTGGTGGGGTAACGGCTCACCAAGGCGACGATGCGTAGCCGACCTGAGAGGGTGAACGGCCACACTGGGACTGAGACACGGCCCAGACTCCTACGGGAGGCAGCAGTAGGGAATCTTCCGCAATGGACGAAAGTCTGACGGAGCAACGCCGCGTGAGTGATGAAGGTTTTCGGATCGTAAAGCTCTGTTGCCAGGGAAGAACGTCCGGTAGAGTAACTGCTACCGGAGTGACGGTACCTGAGAAGAAAGCCCCGGCTAACTACGTGCCAGCAGCCGCGGTAATACGTAGGGGCAAGCGTTGTCCGGAATTATTGGGCGTAAAGCGCGCGCAGGCGGCTATTTAAGTCTGGTGTTTAATCCTAAGGCTCAACCTTAGGTCGCATTGGAAACTGGGTAGCTTGAGTGCAGAAGAGGAGAGTGGAATTCCACGTGTAGCGGTGAAATGCGTAGATATGTGGAGGAACACCAGTGGCGAAGGCGACTCTCTGGGCTGTAACTGACGCTGAGGCGCGAAAGCGTGGGGAGCAAACAGGATTAGATACCCTGGTAGTCCACGCCGTAAACGATGAATGCTAGGTGTTAGGGGTTTCGATACCCTTGGTGCCGAAGTTAACACATTAAGCATTCCGCCTGGGGAGTACGGTCGCAAGACTGAAACTCAAAGGAATTGACGGGGACCCGCACAAGCAGTGGAGTATGTGGTTTAATTCGAAGCAACGCGAAGAACCTTACCAGGTCTTGACATTCGAATGACCTGGTACAGAGATGTACCTTTCCTTCGGGACATTCAAGACAGGTGGTGCATGGTTGTCGTCAGCTCGTGTCGTGAGATGTTGGGTTAAGTCCCGCAACGAGCGCAACCCTTGATTTTAGTTGCCAGCACATGATGGTGGGCACTCTAGAATGACTGCCGGTGACAAACCGGAGGAAGGCGGGGATGACGTCAAATCATCATGCCCCTTATGACCTGGGCTACACACGTACTACAATGGTCGATACAACGGGAAGCGAAGCCGCGAGGTGGAGCCAATCCTATCAAAGTCGATCTCAGTTCGGATTGCAGGCTGCAACTCGCCTGCATGAAGTCGGAATTGCTAGTAATCGCGGATCAGCATGCCGCGGTGAATACGTTCCCGGGTCTTGTACACACCGCCCGTCACACCACGAGAGTTTACAACACCCGAAGTCGGTGAGGTAACCGTAAGGAGCCAGCCGCCGAAGGTGGGGTAGATGATTGGGGTGAAGTCGTAACAAGGTAGCCGTATCGGAAGGTGCGGCTGGATCACCTCCTTTCTATGGAGAATCGTTTCCTGCAACGGAAACATTCAAATAGCTTCTATAAGAAGCACAACGCTCACTCGTTGGTCAGTTTTGAGAGTTTAACTCTCAAAACGACTGAGTCAAATCAGTCATTTGATCCTTGAAAACTGGATATACGAAACGAAATTTGCGTTTTAGAAACATTCCTTTAAGCTGAACTTGTGTCAAAACAAGTTTAAATAAGTAGTGTAGGTTAAGCTACTAAGAGCACACGGAGGATGCCTAGGCACTAGGAGCCGAAGAAGGACGTGGCGAACAACGATACTGCCTCGGGAGCTGTAAGCAAGCTTTGATCCGAGGATGTCCGAATGGGGAAACCCGGCTGGATTAATACCCAGTCACTCATTGCTGAATACATAGGCGATGAAGAGGCATACCAGGGGAACTGAAACATCTAAGTACCCTGAGGAAGAGAAAACAATAGTGATTCCGTCAGTAGCGGCGAGCGAACGCGGAGAAGCCCAAACCAGGGAGCTTGCTCTCTGGGGTTGTAGGACGTCTCACATGGAGTTACCAAGGATTAGGGTAGGCGAAGAGGTCTGGAAAGGCCCGCTAGAAGAGGTAAAAGCCCTGTAACCGAAATTCTAATCCCTCCGAGACGGATCCTGAGTAGTGCGGGGCACGTGAAACCCCGTATGAATCCGGCAGGACCATCTGCCAAGGCTAAATACTCCCTAGTGACCGATAGTGAAGCAGTACCGTGAGGGAAAGGTGAAAAGCACCCCGGAAGGGGAGTGAAATAGATCCTGAAACCGTGTGCTTACAAGAAGTCAGAGTCCTCTATATGGATGATGGCGTGCCTTTTGTAGAATGAACCTGCGAGTTACGTTTGCAAGCAAGGTTAAGGTGAGAAGCCGGAGCCGCAGCGAAAGCGAGTCTGAATAGGGCGATTAAGTTTGTAGGCGTAGACCCGAAACCGTGTGATCTACCCCTGTCCAGGGTGAAGGTGCGGTAACACGCACTGGAGGCCCGAACCCACGTACGTTGAAAAGTGCGGGGATGAGGTGGGGGTAGCGGAGAAATTCCAATCGAACTCGGAGATAGCTGGTTCTCCCCGAAATAGCTTTAGGGCTAGCCTCGGAAAGAAGAGTCGTGGAGGTAGAGCACTGATTGGGTGCGGGGCCCGCCAAGGGTTACCAAGCTCAGTCAAACTCCGAATGCCATAGACTTATTATCCGGGAGTCAGACAGTGAGTGCTAAGATCCATTGTCAAAAGGGAAACAGCCCAGACCATCAGCTAAGGTCCCCAAGTGTGTGTTAAGTGGGAAAGGATGTGGAGTTGCACAGACAACCAGGATGTTGGCTTAGAAGCAGCCACCATTTAAAGAGTGCGTAATAGCTCACTGGTCGAGTGACTCTGCGCCGAAAATGTAACGGGGCTAAACACACCACCGAAGCTATGGCTTGATGCTTTGCATCAGGGGTAGGGGAGCGTTGTATGCGGATTGAAGTTGGACCGGAAGGACTGGTGGACTGCATACAAGTGAGAATGCCGGTATGAGTAACGAAAAGATCAGTGAGAATCTGATCCGCCGAAAGCCCAAGGTTTCCTGAGGAAGGTTCGTCCGCTCAGGGTAAGTCGGGACCTAAGGTGAGGCCGAAAGGCGTAATCGAAGGACAACAGGTTGAAATTCCTGTACCACCGTAAGCCGTTATGAGCAATGGGGTGACGCAGGAGGGTAGTGACGCGAGCTGATGGATGCTCGTCCAAGCAGTGAGGCTGATGTGTAGGCAAATCCGCACATCGATAAGGCTGGGCTGTGATGGGGAGGGAAAATTTATAGTACCGAAGGTCATGATCTCACACTGCCAAGAAAAGCCTCTAGCCAGGTGAAGGTGCCCGTACCGCAAACCGACACAGGTAGGCGAGAAGAGAATTCTAAGGCGCGCGGAAGAACTCTCGTTAAGGAACTCGGCAAAATGACCCCGTAACTTCGGGAGAAGGGGTGCCCCGGTAGTGTGAATAGCACGAGGGGGCCGCAGTGAAAAGGCCCAAGCGACTGTTTAGCAAAAACACAGGTCTGTGCGAAGCCGCAAGGCGAAGTATACGGGCTGACGCCTGCCCGGTGCTGGAAGGTTAAGGGGAGTGGTTAGGGGTAACCCGAAGCTATGAACCGAAGCCCCAGTAAACGGCGGCCGTAACTATAACGGTCCTAAGGTAGCGAAATTCCTTGTCAGGTAAATTCTGACCCGCACGAATGGCGTAACGACTTGGGCGCTGTCTCAACGAGAGATCCGGTGAAATTTTAATACCTGTGAAGATGCAGGTTACCCGCGACAAGACGGAAAGACCCCATGGAGCTTTACTGCAGCTTGATATTGGACTTTGATACGATTTGTACAGGATAGGTGGGAGCCTAGGAAGCCGGAGCGCCAGCTTCGGTGGAGGCGCCGTTGGGATACCACCCTGATCGTATTGGAGTTTAACCTAGTACCGTGATCCGGTACGGGGACAGTGTCAGGCGGGCAGTTTGACTGGGGCGGTCGCCTCCTAAAGAGTAACGGAGGCGCCCCAAGGTTCCCTCAGAATGGTTGGAAATCATTCGAAGAGTGCAAAGGCAAAAGGGAGCTTGACTGCGAGACTGACAAGTCGAGCAGGGACGAAAGTCGGGCTTAGTGATCCGGTGGTACCGCATGGAAGGGCCATCGCTCAACGGATAAAAGCTACCCTGGGGATAACAGGCTTATCTCCCCCAAGAGTCCACATCGACGGGGAGGTTTGGCACCTCGATGTCGGCTCATCGCATCCTGGGGCTGAAGTAGGTCCCAAGGGTTGGGCTGTTCGCCCATTAAAGCGGTACGCGAGCTGGGTTCAGAACGTCGTGAGACAGTTCGGTCCCTATCTGTCGTGGGCGTAGGAAATTTGAGAGGAGCTGTCCTTAGTACGAGAGGACCGGGATGGACGCACCGCTGGTGTACCAGTTGTTCCGCCAGGAGCATAGCTGGGTAGCTAAGTGCGGAAGGGATAAGCGCTGAAAGCATCTAAGCGTGAAGCCCCCCTCAAGATGAGATTTCCCAATTAGTAAGACCCCTTGAAGACGACGAGGTTGATAGGCCTGAGGTGGAAGTGCAGCAATGTATGGAGCTGACAGGTACTAATCGGTCGAGGGCTTATCCAAATATTAAAACGCAAAATTAGTTTCGTATCCAGTTTTCAGGTGATCAAACATCTGAACGATTTTGAAGCAAGCTAATGATTAGCAAGCACAAAATCCCGTTTGGTGGCGATGGCGGAGGGGTTCCACGCGTACCCATCCCGAACACGACCGTTAAGCCCTCTAGCGCCGATGGTACTTGGACCGAAGGGTCCTGGGAGAGTAGGAAGTCGCCAAGCAATAAGAACCACTACCGTTGATCGGTGGTGGTTTTTTTGTTTTTAGAATAAAATAAGAAGAGAAAAACTTACGATAATTTTAAATCACCGTATCGATTACGGTGATTTTTTCGTTTATTACAGTGAAGGCTCTGTAAGGAGCGAACAGATAGATCATCAGACGGTAAGGGGGTATGACCGAGTGCATCGAATTCCGGTGGATCAGAAGGTTGAGAATGTGAAGATTTTTCCCGAGTGGATACAGGAGCATTATCAGGCACTGCAGAAATACTGCCGTTCTCTGACAGGCTCGGTCTGGGAGGGAGATGATCTTGTTCAGGAGGCCTGGATGAAGGTATGGTCTTATGTGCAGGAGAGGCCACTCGCACAGATCCATATATCTCGAGCCTTTTTATATCGTACTGCTCGAAATGCCTGGATTGATCAGGGACGAAGGAGACGCTTAGATACTGTATCGATGCCGATGGAGTCCGAACAGACGGAAGAGTCGCTACGCTCATATCAGCCTTATGATCGTTCTACTCTTCACCAAGTCATGGAGCTGATGATTCAGAAGTTTTCTCCGGAGCAGAGAACCGTCCTTCTATTGATTGATGGTCTGATGTTCACATCGAGAGAAGTATCTGGGATGCTAAATATGACCGAGGGTGCAGTGAAGGCTCTACTGCATCGTGTTCGAGCCAAGTTAAGGGTGCTTACAGCCTCTATGAGCCAAGATGATGATTCAGGGAAGGTAAAGAGACAATATGGCTCATACCCTGCCTCAAAAGTGGATGAGAGCACTGTCTATGCCTATATTAAGGCCTTCCATGAACAAGATGCCGCATCATTACTCTTACTGATGAACGAAGGAAGCAGGGATGTTCTCCCGGCCGTACATTATGTGCATAAGGATAGATCCAGGAAGAAGAGTCATGCCGAGATGAAGACGAATGATTTGATGAGCAGTTATGGTCCTATCCGGAGCATGGCGGCTTAGGCTGTGATGTTGAACCTTTTGGGATGATTAGTCATGAAGCTTGAGATAAGCAACCCTTTTTAAGGAGGCTGAAAGTGATGAGTACAGTGATTCCTTATGTTATAGACCAGACCGCTCATGGCGAACGGTCGTATGATATTTACTCTAGGCTATTGAAGGATCGGATTATTTTCCTGGGTTCGGAAATTAATGATACGGTAGCTAACAGCATTGTGGCACAGATGTTATTTCTGGCAGCAGAGGACCCGGAGAAGGATATTTATTTCTATATCAATAGTCCAGGAGGTTCGACCTCAGCGGGCTTTGCTATCTATGATACGATGCAGTATGTGAAGCCGGATGTGCAGACGATTTGTTCGGGGATGGCGGCATCGTTCGCTGCGATTTTACTATTAGCTGGCACCAAGGGGAAGAGATTCGCGCTTCCGAATAGTGAGGTCATGATCCACCAGCCCCATGGCGGCGTGCAAGGGCAGGCCAGCGATATCGCAATCAGTGCCAGAAGGATTGTTAATATCCGCAGTAGACTCAATGAAATTGCAGCGAAGCGAACCGGGCAGCCATTGGAGCAGATTGAAAAGGATATGGATCGTGACTTTTTCATGACCGCGGAGGAAGCGAAACAATACGGGATTATTGATGACGTTATTCAAGGGCAGCATAATATATAGTCTAGGAAGATGGCCGAACATTTCCAAGTAGTTCTGGGATTGTCTCAAGTGTAGTTATCGCTACAGTGAGACAGTCCCTGTTTGTCTAGTGGCAACTAGACTAACCAATAACCGGAATCAAAATGGAGCGTTTTGGGTAGTATTATGATCATAAAATGTTCGAAATTGCGGATGTGTACGCTGCTGATGGACAGTCGTATGCATGGGGTAGCCTAACCTTTTTTCCTGACACATTTTCTTGACAGCCTATAGGGGCTTTGCTAAGATTGCAATTAATATATTTTCGTAAGTATCAAATTGGCCTTGATTTATAAGGGAATTGGTCGAATGGTAGTTCAAACTAAAGGAGGAAATTTCAAGGTGTGGGAAAGCAAATTTAACAAAGAAGGTTTAACATTTGATGATGTACTACTAATCCCTCGCAAATCGGAAACATTGCCTAAGGAAGTCGATGTATCGACCAGACTTAGCGATAATGTAAAATTGAACGTGCCTTTGATCAGTGCTGGCATGGATACGGTAACTGAATCGGCTCTGGCAATTGCGATTGCTCGCGAAGGCGGTATTGGTATTATTCATAAAAATATGCCGATCGAACAGCAGGCAGAGGAAGTAGACCGGGTTAAACGTTCGGAAAGTGGTGTAATTACGAACCCGTTCTCTTTGACTGCAAATCATCTTGTCTCTGATGCAGAGACAGTTATGGGTAAATTCCGGATTTCCGGTGTACCGATTGTGGATGAGGACAATAAGCTGATCGGTATTTTGACGAACCGGGACTTGAGATTTGTACATGATTACAGCATCAAGATCAGTGAGGTTATGACTCATGAGAATTTGGTGACTGCACCTGTTGGCACAACCCTCCAAGAGGCAGAGGTTATTCTGCAGAAGCATAAGATCGAGAAGCTGCCATTAGTGGACGAGAATAATATTCTCAAAGGTCTTATTACGATTAAAGATATCGAAAAAGCGATCCAATTCCCGAACGCAGCCAAGGATTCACAAGGAAGACTTCTGGTTGGTGCTGCTGTAGGTATCTCCAAGGATATGTTTGAACGGACTGAGGCACTGGTGAATGCCGGTGCGGATGTTATCGTACTTGACTCTGCGCATGGTCATCATATTAACATTATTGAAGCAGTAGCTGATATTCGCAAAAAATATCCTGAGTTGACCATTATCGCAGGTAATGTGGCAACGGGTGAAGCTACGCGTGCACTAATTGAGGCAGGCGCTTCGGTTGTTAAGGTTGGTATTGGGCCAGGCTCGATCTGTACGACTCGGGTTATCGCTGGAATCGGTGTACCGCAGATTACAGCAATCTATGATTGTGCTACAGTTGCTCGTGAATATGGCATTCCGATTATCGCCGATGGCGGTATCAAATACTCTGGTGAGATCACTAAGGCCTTGGCTGCAGGTGGACATGCTGTAATGTTGGGAAGTATGTTTGCAGGTACAGAAGAGAGCCCTGGTGACTCTGAGATTTACCAAGGACGCCGCTATAAAGTCTACAGAGGTATGGGTTCTATGGCTGCGATGAAGCAAGGCAGCAAGGATCGCTACTTCCAAGATGATGACAAGAAGCTGGTTCCGGAGGGTATTGAAGGTCGCGTAGCGTATAAAGGCCCTCTAGCCGATACGATTCATCAATTGCTTGGTGGACTTCGTTCAGGCATGGGCTACTGCGGAGTTAAGAATCTTGAAGAGCTTCGCAACGATACAGAATTTGTACGAATTACAGGCGCCGGACTTCGCGAGAGTCATCCACATGATATTCAGATTACGAAGGAAGCACCTAACTATTCTATTAGTTAATAGATGTATAATATTGGATATAGACAGGCCACGCGGAAATCGCTGGGCCTGTCTTTTTTGCAGGGTGCCCTGTGATAGAATAGACTAAGCAATAATCGAGAATATGAGGGGAGCTTAAGATACATTGAAACTGAAAAGAAAACAACGCGCAATTCCGACTTCTAAACAACCTATGAAACCGCATTTTATTCGTAAAAGTGCTGCTTCTATATTGGTTTTGAATATGTTGTGCTTCTCTCTAGTTCCAGCGATGGCGCTGGCTGAGGGTACACAAACGCAGCAAACGACGAAACAGGAATCGACAACGAAAACGACAGCTCCTGCGAAGGCGTCCGCTCTGCCATCCGTGGAATCTCTCGACTTGAAGGTAAAGTCTGCTATTTTGATGGATGCTACAACTGGACAAGTCCTGCTTGATTTTAATGGTGAACAGCCACTTCAACCGGCGAGCATGACCAAGATGATGACTGAATATATTATTGCGGATTATGTTAAACAAGGTAAATTCAGTTGGGATACTGTTGTACCCGTAGGTAAAAACGCTTCTTTAACCAGGGGATCAAGAATTTTTCTGGCTGAAGGAGATCAACATACGGTAAAAGATCTATATATCGCGATGGCTGTTGGTTCTGCCAATGATGCTACGGTAGCTCTGGCTGAATTTGCAGCTGGCTCGGAACAAGATTTCATAAAGCTGATGAATGAAGAAGCACAGCGTATGGGCATGACTACCGCCCACTTTGCGAACTCCACAGGACTTGATATCGCGGATATGCCGGCTGATTTCCGTACACCTGGCGATCAAGAGACTGTAATGTCAGCTAAGGATGCGGCGATTCTAGCAAAATATATCGTGACGGATCATCCAGACTTTAATCAATTTACGACGATTCAGTCCTATAAATTCCGGGAACGTGACAAGGCGCCGATCGTTAACTTGAACTGGATGTTGGAAGCTAACAAGAGTATTACTAACTTTAAGAAATATGCTTATGAAGGCTTGGACGGCTTGAAGACAGGTCATACTAGCAATGCAGGTAACTGCTTCACTGGTACTGCTGTACGTGATGGCCATCGTCTAATCAGTGTTGTGATGGGGGCAGATGCTAAATCGGAAGCAGCACGTTTCGTGGAGACGCGTAAAGTGCTCGACTACGGCTTTAATAACTTTGAGACGAAACAAGTCGTTGCTTCTAATGCTACAGTAACTGGATCAGAGACAATTAAGGTGAAGAAAGCGAAGGACGTCGATGTTCCGCTGGTGAGCAGCCAAGAAGTAGCCTTCGTCGTTCCGAAGGGTGCAGATGTCAGCAAGGTTGAATCCAAAGTAACGATGACGCCGGAAAGTGCCTCTCTAACGGCTCCTCTTCCAAAGGGAACTAAGGTTGGAACGGTGACTTACAGCTTGAAGCCAGATGGTATGAATCAGACATTGGAGAAGACAGTTGATTTGGTTACTGCTCAGGATGCTGAGAAGGCCAACTGGTTCAAACTTTTCATGCGGGCAATAGGTGATTTCTTCAGTGATCTGTTCCATGGCATTAAGAATTTGTTCTAGAGCGAATAAATTCCGAGTGAATGGGTTGTATATTTTAGGTGACTAATGTAAAATAACAAGTTAGATTATTATCGGGAGGCGTGGAGTTATGGAAACTGGAACATCGAGAGTTAAACGAGGTATGGCTGAGATGCAAAAAGGTGGCGTTATCATGGACGTTATGAACGCCGAGCAAGCTAAGATCGCCGAAGCAGCCGGTGCGACCGCTGTTATGGCTTTGGAACGTGTTCCTTCCGATATTCGTGCAGCTGGCGGCGTAGCCCGTATGGCTGACCCAACTATCGTTGAAGAAGTTATGAAAGTGGTATCCATCCCAGTTATGGCCAAGGCACGGATCGGTCATTTCGTGGAAGCTAAAGTTTTGGAATCGCTTGGGGTAGACTATCTTGATGAGAGTGAAGTACTGACTCCGGCAGATGAAGTATTCCATATTGATAAACGTGAATTCACTGTTCCGTTTGTATGTGGTGCGAAGGATCTGGGTGAAGCACTGCGTCGTATTAGCGAAGGTGCATCGATGATTCGTACGAAGGGTGAACCAGGTACCGGCAACATTGTTGAAGCTGTTCGCCATATGCGTCTGATCAACAGCCAAATCCGTAAAGTACAGAACATGTCCAAGGATGAACTGTATGCTGAAGCCAAGAATCTTGGCGTAGCCTATGATTTGTTGCTTGAAGTCCATGAAGCAGGCAAGCTTCCGGTTGTAAACTTTGCAGCTGGTGGAGTTGCTACTCCTGCAGACGCCGCTTTGATGATGCATTTGGGCGCTGATGGCGTATTCGTTGGCTCTGGTATTTTCAAATCGGATAGCCCTGAGAAGTTCGCTCGTGCGATTGTAGAAGCGACTACCCATTACACGGATTATAAGTTGATTGCGGAAGTATCCAAGAACTTGGGTACACCAATGAAAGGTATTGAAATCTCGAAATTGTCCGCCGCTGAGCGTATGTCCGATCGCGGTTGGTAATATGACTCTAAGACGCGGTTCCAGTTTGTGAATCGCGTCTTAAGTCGATAGCTTGGATAGAGAAAGAAGGTTTGGCCATGAAGGTAGGAGTATTGGCATTGCAAGGTGCTGTAGCGGAGCATATCCGTAGCATAGAGCTTGCGGGAGCAGAAGGCGTTGCTGTGAAGCATCCTGAGCAGCTTGAAGAGCTGAATGGATTGATAATTCCAGGCGGCGAGAGTACGACGATCGGTAAATTGATGCGGAAGTACGGATTTATTGACGCTATTCGGGCGTTCTCGGAGCAAGGGAAGCCGATATTTGGCACTTGTGCCGGACTGATCGTAATGGCCAACGAAATCGAAAGCGGAGAAGAAGCACATCTCGGGCTGATGGATATCAAGGTCTCCCGGAATGCCTTTGGACGCCAGCGTGAGAGCTTTGAGACGGATCTTGATGTAAAGGGACTTCAGGAGCCGCTTCGAGCTGTATTTATTCGCGCGCCATTAATTACAGCAGTAGGAAATGAAGTTGATATTCTGTCGACCCACAATGATGAGATCGTTGCGGCCCGGCAAGGACATTTACTCGTTTCTTCATTCCATCCAGAGCTTACGGATGATTACTCCCTGCATACTTATTTTACAGAGATGATTAAGACTTACCAGGCGGCCGTACAATAAATAGTTGAAGACGCCTTGACTCTTTCCAAGGGTCAAGGTTGTTTTTTGATTGATTCTTGTCGTTTAAGCGATCCCGGCGTGTATTGTTCAGCTTGTAATCGGCACGGCTGCTACGGGATGATTCTAGGAGGGACTATCCATGTTAGATGTTAAAATATTGAGAAATGACTACGCTCGTGTCGAACAAGCTCTTCAGAACCGGGGTAAATCATTGGAGATGATCACCGACTTTTTACCGCTTGACGAGAAACGTCGGGAGCTGCTCCAAGAGAGTGAATCGCTGAAGAACCGTCGTAACACGGTATCTGCAGAGGTTGCTAAACGGAAGAAGAATAAAGAGGATGCGAATGACCTGATCGTAGAGATGCGTGAGGTTGGTGACCGGATCAAGGCTCTGGATGAAGAAGTGCGTGAGCTTGAAGCGAAGATCGATAATTTGACGATGAGCATACCGAACATTCCGCATAGTAGCGTACCGATCGGTACTTCTGAGGATGATAATGTAGAAGTGCGCCGCATTGGCGATCCACGTTCGTTTGATTTTGAGCCGAAGGCACATTGGGATATCGCAACCGAACTTGACATTCTTGACTTCGAGGCAGGAGCCAAAGTAACAGGTTCCCGCTTTACCTTCTATAAAGGCTTGGGTGCGCGTTTGGAGCGCGCTTTGATTAACTTCATGATGGACTTGCATAGCAACGAACACGGATATGTAGAAATGCTGCCTCCATATATCGTTAATCGTGACAGCTTGTATGGGACAGGACAGCTTCCGAAGTTTGAAGAAGATGTATTCAAGCTGACGGAGGAAGGCTACTACTTGATTCCGACAGCAGAGGTTCCGGTAACGAACTATCATCGAGAAGAGATTCTGAATGCCGAAGATTTGCCTAAGAAATATGTGGCTTACAGTTCTTGCTTCCGTTCTGAAGCGGGATCGGCTGGGCGGGATACGCGCGGCTTGATCCGTCAGCATCAATTCAACAAGGTAGAGATGATCAAGATCGTTCATCCAGACTCCTCTTACGATGAATTGGAGCAAATGACGGCGAATGCGGAGCGTGTTCTGCAGCTGCTAAATCTGCCTTATCGCGTGATGGCCCTGTGTACGGCTGACCTTGGCTTTACTGCGGCCAAGACGTACGATCTTGAGGTATGGCTGCCGCAGAGCAATATGTACCGTGAGATTTCCTCCTGCTCGAATGTAGAGGATTTCCAGGGACGTCGCGCTAACATTCGTTTCCGTCCAGAACCGAAGGCAAAGCCAGAATTTGTCCACACCTTGAACGGCTCTGGATTGGCTGTAGGACGAACAGTAGCTGCTATTCTGGAGAATTATCAACAAGAGGATGGCAGTGTAGTGATTCCTGAAGTGCTTCGTCCGTATATGGGCGGCGTGGAAATGATCACTTTAAAGAAATAACTTGATTAAGTCAAAAATTTATGTTAGAATCTGATTTGTTACGCGAATCAGATTCATACTTGGAGAGGTACCGAAGCGGTCATAACGGGGCGGTCTTGAAAACCGTTAGGGTGCAAGCCCACATGGGTTCGAATCCCATCCTCTCCGCCATATTATTAATAACAAACCTTGAAGAAGGTTACTATATTGAACGAGCTGAAATGAGGATGATATATCCTCATTTTTTTGTTGTATAAAGCAGGCGATTTCTTCACAAGTTACAAGTGGATCGATCAATGGAATTGGAGGGAATCACGATATGACCAAGCCTAAAGGGTATACGACACCGGGAACCCAGACAAACCAGAATGACCGTCGCAGGGATGAAAGGGAACATGATGGCCCGGAGCCGCTATCGGGCTCCAAGAAGGTTAAGAATCGCAACCACGTTAGTCATAATAATCCACAAGGCTAGTGTATCAATGAAGATGAGATCGTCTCGACTCCGCCTCAATTTATCCGGCAATCTGCCGGATTTTTTATCTTAAATTCAAATTAACAAGACATGAGACAAAGAAAATGTCATAATATAAGTAGGGACTTGACCATACGAAATGACGTGGGTGGGAGAGAAACTCTAAATTTATACTATAGATGAAAGGTAAGTGATGCGTTTGAACTCTGTAAACCTGGAGACGATCTCTGAGACGGCGAAATCCCAAACGATGATACAGCATAAGCAGAAGTCTGTAGGGAATATCCTGATGAGATCCATCTTTATTGTTGTGGGTGCCATTATTGTCTCAGTTGCGCTGGAGTTATTCCTAGTTCCGAACAAGATAACGGATGGTGGAATCACCGGTATCTCCGTCATGTCCTCTTATTTATCTGGATTGCCACTTGGTATTTTTCTATTTCTTTTTAATCTTCCATTTCTAATTATTGGCTACAAGCAAATCGGTAAGACCTTCGCGTTTTCTACCTTACTGGGAATCTCGATCATGTCTCTTGGTACGGCCTTGCTTCATCCTGTTGATCCTTTTGTACATGATACTCTGCTTGCTTTTGTATTCGGCGGGATTTTGCTCGGTTTAGGGACAGGTATCGTTATTCGATTTGGAGGATCTTTGGATGGTACGGAGATTGTAGCAATTTTGATTTCACGCAAGACGCCATTTTCCGTTGGCGAGATCATTATGTTTTTCAATTTTTTCATTCTTTTAAGTGCAGGTTTTGTATTTGGATGGGAACGAGCATTGTTCTCTTTGTTAGCTTATTATATTGCTTATAAGACGATTGATATTGTGGTGGATGGTCTCAACGAGTCCAAATCGGTTTGGATCATTAGCGATCAAATCGATGAGATCGGATCTGCTATATTGAGCCGCTTGGGCCGTGGCGTTACTTATTTGTCAGGTGAAGGTGGATTTTCAGGTGATCCGAAACGGGTTATATTTTGTGTAATTACTCGCTTGGAAGAAGCCAAGCTTAAAGAAATTGTAAATCATTACGATGAGAATGCTTTTATGGCTGTAGGAAATATCCATGACGTAAAGGGCGGGCGCTTCAAGAAAAAAGCCATTCATTAATGGCTAGGAAGATAGTCCGGCTACGTTGTTTAATAATATGTTAAATTAGGCTGGCTCGGATTAAATCCGAGCCAGCCTATCTGTTTGCGTTATTTATGACGTAACTTCTTGAAAAATTGCTTAAGCAGGTCTGCACACTCTTCTTCCAGAATGCCTGCAGTCAATTCTGTACGGTGATTGAACCTAGGTTCCTGTAGCAGATTCATAAGGGTCCCTCCACAGCCTGCTTTGGGATCAGGAGCGCCATAGATGACATGTGGTACTCGGCATTGGACAATGGCACCAGCGCACATCGGGCAGGGCTCCAGTGTCACATATAGCCGACAATGTAATAATCGCCACGCATCAAGATGTTCACTCGCCTCACGAATCGCGATCATCTCGGCATGAGCTGTCCCATCCCGCGAACTTTCTCTCAGATTGTATCCTCGACCTATAATTTTATCTCCACGAACAATAATTGCACCAATCGGCACCTCCCCAATCGCTTCCGCCTTGCGCGCTTCAGCGATCGCTTCACCCATCCAGTAATCATGGGGAAATGTTGATGCAGGGGGTTCGTGTATTAAAGGTAATGACATGACCATTCAGCTCCATTCATGGTTGTTCAGATAAAATATTCAGTATTTTGTCCAACGAACAAATATTCGTTGTTAACATGTTGTTGATAACACTGTTGATAACTGCGTCTTTATCCCCATTATTATACACATATTAGACTTTAGGGTTGTGCATATGTTCATAACTTGTGCATAACTTTTTTAGATTTGGGTGATAAATCATAGAAATTAGATATTTTTTCTTAATTGTAGATAAAGGAAATAGGAATTTCAACGTCTTTGCAAAATCTTACAATACGGTTATGATGAGGGTAGTAACCATGCGAGATTCGACATTAACCTCAATGTCCTACCAAGAGGTGAGAAGACCATTTGTCCATTAAATCCAAATTATCTATAGTTATGTCTCTTTTTGCTCTAGTTTTATTAACGGTTAACATCGTTCTTAGTTTTCTGTCAACTCGTGACAATCTTCGTAGGGACAGTGAGGCCAATATGATGTTAATTGCTAAGCAAATTGCTTTAGCTGTGGAACAGTCCCGTTCTATAAATGAATATGTGAAGAGAAATGAAGTTGGCAAACAGACGGAGAACGATCCTTCTTTTGAAGGAATGCTTGATATGACGAGTCCGGAGAAAATGGTTAGCGAGTCACTCAGTTCCAACCCTCATCTATTGGAAGTGATGGGTTTCTTCCCAGATGAACCTCATGATCGCCCCAGCATTCTATTTGGCTCGTATGAGTATGCGAGTAATACCAGTCTCTTTGAAGAAGCTAGAGAAGCAGCTTATAGGGGGCAAGCCTACTCAAGGATACAAGGATTAACGGCAAGCGTGTACTGGAGAGCTACATTCCCATCCAGCCGGACAATCAGCGTCCTTATATGATCCGAATCATCTCAAGCTATGAACCGATATCGGCGGCGATAACCAAGCAGTTGATTAATGAGATTGCGATCTCCATTGTTCTCTTGCAGATCGTCGTATTCTCCAGCTATATTCTGGCTGGAGAGTTGATTCGACCTGTGCAAAATATTCTGTATAAGGTGAATCGTTTATCATCAGGGGATTTCCGGGCGAGGATCGAGGTTAAGCGCCAAGATGAACTCGGTGTACTGGGTAGGCAGATTAATATGATGGCGGATAATATGGGTCATTACACGGAAGAGTTACAGCTTAAGAATAATGAAAATCAGGCTATCAAAGAACGTCTAGAATCGATTATCAATCAGATGGCTGATGCGATTCATGTCACGGATTTAAGTGGCGAAATCCTGGAAGTGAATAAGGCGTTCGAACAATTGTATGGCTGGAATAGCGATGAGATTGTTGGCGTTAAGCTCGATTTTGTACCTCATTCTTATCAAGGGAGAGAGAGGGCTGGCTCAAGGAGTTGAGGGATGGGCGTCCATACGTACTTGCTGAGACGGTTCGTCTATGCAAAGATGGAAGGCAAATTAATGTCAGCATCAGCATTTCTCCTATACTCGATGAAGATGGTGAGATCGTATCTTTGATCAGCATTTCCAGGGATATGACCGAGCATAATAAAATGGAGGAACTGCTCAGGCGCGCGGAGAAACTACGGACGGTCGGGCAACTGGCGGCTGGCGTAGCGCATGAAATTCGCAATCCGCTGACTACGCTTAGGGGATTTCTTCAACTTCAACAGCGTGCGCATACTGTGAATGATACACACACGGATATCATGCTCTCTGAGCTGGAGCGGATTAATATGATCGTGAGTGAATTTTTGATTCTGGCTAAGCCGCAGGCCGTTCAGTTTGAAATCAAGGATGTAAGGTATACCGTCGGCGATGTGATATCGCTGCTGGATAGTGAGGCGCATTTACATAATATTGAATTCGAGCACCATTTCTCTACTTCCCCTCTTCTGGTACACTGTGAAGAGAACCAATTGAAGCAAGTGTTCATTAATGTATTGAAGAATGCAATGGAGGCGATGCCTGGGGGAGGACGAATTATACTCCAGGTCGGTAATCATGGCGAGCATCACGTTGCTATTCGCTTCATTGATGAAGGGGAAGGGATATCGCAGGAACGGCTTGATAAGTTGGGAGAACCGTTCTATACGAGCAAGGAGAAAGGGACAGGCCTCGGACTAATGATCAGCCAGCGTATTATAGAAGGCCACAAGGGATTGTTTGAAATCGAAAGTAAGCTAGGTAAGGGGACGACCGTGACGATTACCCTTCCGCGTTTCATTGAAGCGCAAGGAGAGGTAGTTACGTCCACTACAGGAGAAATAGCATAACGGGGTGACCATACAACGGTGAGAATTAATAAATTTATTAGTGAGACAGGATATTGCTCGAGACGGGAAGCAGACAAGCTGGTTGAGTCTGGACAGGTAACAATCAACGGTATGACCGCTTTGCTGGGGAGTCAGGCTGAGCCGGGAGACGATGTAAGGATTAACGGGGCTCCCCTCCAGGAGAAGCCGTCTAAGCATGTCTACATCGCTTTGAATAAGCCTGTTGGGATTACGAGTACGTCAGAGCATCATATCAAAGGCAATATCGTCGACTTTGTCGGACATGAAGAGCGTATTTTTCCGATCGGACGTCTGGATAAGGATTCGGAAGGTTTAATCTTGCTGACCAGTGATGGTGATATTGTTAATAAGATTTTGCGCTCTGAAGGCAAGCATGAGAAGGAATATATCGTGACAGTGAATCGTCCGATTACCCCTTCATTCCTTAAGGCAATGGGGGAGGGGGTCAGAATTCTAGGTGCGATGACCTTGCCATGTCGGATTACAAGAATCTCTGATCGAACGTTCCGGATTATACTCGTCGAGGGCAAGAATCGCCAGATTCGTCGTATGTGTAGCGCTCTTGGGTATGATGTACAGAATCTGCAGAGGATCCGCATAATGAATATTCAGCTTGGATCACTGAAGGTCGGGGCGTGGCGTGAATTGACCGAACCGGAGAAGAGAGAGCTAGGTAGTATGCTGAATTATAAGCTGTAAGTTGTTAATAAGAAAAAGATGGAGCCAGGGTTCTGGTCTCCATCTTTTTCTTATTCATGAGCCGTAGATACGGCTGGCTTCAGATCCGGATCGATGTATTTACGAATAATGGATACTTCGACGCGGCGGTTCTGTGCCCTGCCAGATGCTGCGTTGTTCGAGGATACCGGTGGTATTCGCCGTATCCAATCGCACTAAATTTCTGCGGATCAAGCTGAGTGTTAAGCAGCAGGATCTTCATGAAATTAAGGGCCCGAGCTGAACTTAGATCCCAGTTGGATGGGAACTCCTTATTGGATATCGGCACATTATCAGTATGACCGGAGACGATGACCTCGTAGTCCGGGAACTCTTCCAACATGTCTGAGATTGCCTTGGCCAGCTTCCGGGCATCCTGCTTCACCTCAGCCTCTCCTGAAGGGAACAACGCTTTGTCGCTAATCGTAATCATCAGCTGGGACTGATTGAGCTTCGTATCAAGGTCATTAGTCAGTCCATTCTGTTTGATATAGTTGTCTAATTGCTTTTTCAGCCCTTCCAGGTTCTCCTGCTCTCTGCGCTTAAGCTCGCTCATACTGGCCTTAATGTCACTCGGCTTAGGTTGAACTTTGAAGGATTGCATATCGTTGGTATTGAACGAGCTTTGATCCAGGATACCCGTTCCACCGCTAAGAACATTGTTAAAGGCATCACTGACCGCTTTGAATTTCTCCGCGTTCACCGAGCTCATTCCGAACAGGACGATAAACATCGCAAGCAGAAGGGTCATTAAGTCAGAATAAGGAAGCAGCCAGCTCTCGTCTGCATGCTCCTCATGTTCTTGATTGTGTTTATTCCGTTTGCGCACCTTCACCCGCCCCCTTTTCTAGGATTTGAGCACGTTCGGCAGGGGTTAAGAATACAGCAAGTTTTTGTTGAATAGCGATCGTAGACACCCCTGATTGAATAGATAACAGGCCTTCTACCATCATTAGTCGGATCTCTATTTCTTTCTTAGAGAGACGTTTGAGTTTATTGGCAATCGGATGCCACAATACATAACCGGTGAAAATACCGAATACGGTTGCGATAAAAGCACCTGAGATCGCATGAGATAGAATATCGACATTACTCATATCCGATAGGGCCGCGATCAGACCGACAACGGCACCGAGTACCCCGAGCGTAGGTGCGTACATCCCAGCTTGTGAGAAGATTTGAGCCCCTGCTTTGTGTCTTTCTTCAGTAGCGGCGATGTCCTCTGTCAGAACATCCTGCACGAATTCCTGATCATTGCCGTCAATGATCATTCGCATCCATTCCGCAAGAAATCATCGTTGATTTCTTCTACCTTGGCTTCCAGAGCGAGCAGTCCTTCGCGGCGGGTAATTGTAGCCCATTCCGCAAACAGAGCCATCAGTTCGCCCTTCGTAATAATTTTTTGCTTCACGACCGTCATTTTAAGCAACTTCGGGAATTTCTTCAGCTCGGATAGCGGGAACGCCATGAATAAAGTCGCCGCGGTTCCCACGAAGATAATGACAAAGGCCGCTGGGTTAGAGACCAAGCTTTCAATCGGCGCGCCTTTTAGATACATTCCCCAAATGAGTGCCACGAGTCCAAGAATAAGTCCAATAATCGTTGAGATTTCCATTGCACACCTCGTCCTTGAGATAATTATTCCATAATTCTGCCACCCGCATCCTTGCAGAACGGCATTTCTGATTCTATGGAAATGGCTTATCTTTTTTATCGACAGAATTCCCTTTTTTTTTAAGGGCGATTTTCCGGTATAATGGGACTACGATTGAAATATTCGTTAGAGCGAAGGGAGAAAAAGGATTGTGGGCGTAAAGCACGGAAGAGATTATGAATATATTTTGGCAGATCTGACGAAGGCGGTAGGCCGGATTTCTGATAGCTATATTTTCTTTGAGATGGAGTCGTCCGAATGGGAAGCGCTGTCGGAGGAGGAGAGACTGGAAGTCCAGGAGGCGCTGGCCGAGGACCTATTCTTTGCATTAGGTACCGTTCCGGTCATTTCCGTTGGTAGTGGGGTTGTGATCTATGATGCGGATAATCATCGGATTAATTTCTTGATTGGAGAGGAAGAACTGGATTTCGTTACATTGATTTAATATTAATTGCCTTATTTTGTTGAAACAGTAAGGCTTGTGGTAATATATTGGATAGCATGATCATTAGAATAGAAGAATACAATAAATTGAAATCTCAGGTACGGATGATATGCAAGAATGATATTCGGATACATTTTTAGAACGAACGGGAGGTAGAAATTAATATGCCGTTTACACCGCAGGAAATAGAAGCGCATTTAGAAAAGTTGGAAGGATGGGAGCTAGAAGAAGGGCGATGGATCGTTCGTAAATATACCTTCTCTAATTATATGAAGGGGATCGCTTTTGTAGATGAAGTAGCAGCTATATCAGAAGCGTTTAATCATCATCCTTTTATAACCATTGACCATAAAACAGTGACGCTTCGGCTGACATCTTGGGAAGAAGGCGGAATAACGGCCGTTGATATTAAAGAGGCACAGCAGTATAACGAGGCCTTTGAGAAGGCTCGTTCTGTAAGTTGATATAGGATAGGATACAGCCGGGCTAAATGAGAGGTATCATGGTCTATGTCAGCCGGCTTAACAGAAGAATGCCCGCCAGGATGATATCCTTGGCGGGCATTCTTCTTGTTACGATTATTTCTGCTCCGCAAGCCACAGGGCTACGTTCGCAATTTCTTCGTCCTTCAGCTTATCCTGAAAGGTTGGCATTTGTCCTCTGCCCTTCTTGATGATGCCGTAGAGCTGATCCGCTGATAGTGTAGTTCCGATTTTCTGCAAATTTGGACCAACGTTACCTTGCAGTTGATCGCCATGGCAACTGATACAGTTTGCCTTGATTGTAGCTTGAGCCTGATCAGCACTGAGTGTGATTTCAGGCATGGTTGGCTTGGCCTCTTTGGCCACTTCTTCTTTACCAGGTAAGGTAAAAATCAACACGATGGCCATAATGAATGCCACGCCGAGTAATCCGCTCATGATCCATTTCTGCACACGAATCGCCCCTTTTATGTAAGCTATCGATTACATTATACCGGAACATTGCAGTTGATCATAGCGTTTGTGACAAAAAAAGTAATGATAATTTAGTGTTTTCTTGAAAATATATGCAAATCATCACAGACAACATTATAGTTCGTTGTGATCGAACTCTTCCTCCTTAGGGAGTCCGCGAAATACCATACAATAGTAAGGCTTGGAAATGCCGCCGGGCGTCATCTTTTCATATAAGTCTGTAATGACGAAGCCTGACTTTTGATAGGCCCGGATCGCTCTTTTATTCCACGTCAGAACCTCGAGATCCACCTCATTACTAGGCTTGCGACGTAGCGCTTCCTCCACAATCGCGATGACAAATGACTTACCATAGCCGTGACCACATAAATCAGGTCTCATCCCGACCCCAATACGGGTTACTCCTTTAAGAGGGAAGTATTGGGCAAAGCCAGCGAGCTCGCCAGTCTCATCCAATAGGGAGGCGTATTGTTCGGCCCGTAGTGCAGGATTGCCGAATTCTACATCGAGCGCCTTCATTTGTTCCCAAGGGAGCCAGCTATATACGTCATAGGGAGAATCGTAGCGCCAGGTGCAGATATCTGCGCCATGGTCTTCTTCCATAGGTACGATACGAAATTTCGGAATATACTTTTCCATATTTACGCCTCCTTGCTGATTGCATGATAGGATGCCTATATTACCTTTTTAAACTCACTCTAACGGGAATTTTAATCGTTGTAAAGGTGTTAGCGAGATTTTCGAATATAAAAAAAGTGCAATTGACTCCGGGAGGATCAATTGCACTTCTATAATATAGATAAATGATGTATGAATGAAATGAAAGTTAGAGTCAAATGGTTAAACGCTGGAGTTAAGCTTCGGCATACATAGAATAAGTGTTTTGGTCAAGAATGCGCTTGGCACCGACATAACGTGTTTTGTAGTAGCTGTTGTCCAAGCTGTCGATACGAACGCCTTTGGACGAGGAGGAGTGTGCGAACTCTCCATGGCCAATATAAATGCCTACATGGGATACTCCATTACCCAATGTATTGAAGAAGACGAGATCGCCAGGCTTCAACTGGCTCTTGCTTACCGCAGTCCCTTGCTTGTACTGGTCTGTAGATACACGAGGCAGGGTTACGCCCATTTTCTGATATACATATTTGGTAAAGCCTGAACAATCAAAGCCGCTGTTGGCGCTGATTCCACCGAGTCTGTAAGGTGTACCGTATACTGAATCAACTACATTAGTCAGAGTGGTGCTCGCAAAAGCGTTGCCGGATTGCATGGTGAAGAAGATAGCTAAGCTTGCTGCGGCTGCGATGAATGTTTTTCTCAAGATGTAAGCTCCTTCCAAGGCCTGCGAGGTTAGCTTGCGGATTCGGTTGAAGGTTCCCTATGACTGCGTGATAGCGGTCAATTCACCCCAAATGGTTCCCCCGTTTCCCGGGTGCTTAGGAATTCGGCTGTTCTTAGTTGATGCACCCAAAAGTTACGATAGTTACAACAGAAATTACAAACTTGTTACTATTACATTGGTTATCTTACCAAACCCGCCCAACAATGACAAGCTTGTCGAAATATTTGATCTAGAAGTCTATGTTTGTCGGTCCTTTGCATAGGCACAAAGGGCTATGCATAGGCCAATGGCAAATAAAAAGCCCGCGGTTACGATTCCGATTGAAATCGCCGCGGGCTTAGCATTCGTTATTATTCTACATCATCGTGATCCGAAGCATCTCCAGTAACCTCTTCGAATTTGTCAGAACTCATGATACGTTTAGCTCCAACATAACGATCTACATAGTATTTCTCGCTCAATTTGCTGATCACTACACCCTTAGAGGAGGAAGCGTGAGCAAATTTTCCATCACCAACATAGACACCTACGTGGGACACACCACTGCCGGAAGTGTTGAAAAACACCAGGTCGCCAGCGATCAGTGCATCTTTGGATACGGATTCGCCCATTTTATATTGCGATCCCGATTGGTGAGGAAGCTTGATACCGATCTTGTTGAATACATACATCGTAAATCCAGAGCAGTCAAACCCAGAAGTTGTTGTACCACCGGATACGTACTTCGTTCCTAAGGCTCCATCAATAGCAGTATCTAATTTGGAGTCCGCGAAAGCGCTACCAGTTCCGATGGAGAAAAGCAATGTAACACCAAGAGCTAATGTAGTTAACTGTTTCTTCAAGTAAAATACTCCTTCCGATTGCCTACGAGGTTAGCTTAAGGATTCGGTTGAAGGTTCCCTATGATCCCTCTCTTGCGAGATCAATTCACCCAAAGTGGTTCCCCGTTCCCCGTTAAGGGAATTCGGCCAATGATTTCATAAATAATTGTTATAATTACACTCGCTATTGCTATTACTTGACTTATTATGACAATAATGATTACAAAACTGTTACTGAATTTCTACTGTTGTTATTGTAACAAAGGTATGTATATTTTGGCAATGGTTAAATCACAAGATTCAGAGAGAAATAAACAGAAGAAGACCTCCGATTTTGGCGGAGGCCTTATGGCATAAGGGATTATAGTGGTAAAATTTTTTTAACTTTTTTGTGACTTAATTTCCCATAGCTGATATTGAGAGGTTAATCCCCAGACTCTGAATAAACTTCGTATGAAAGGATAGCTTTGTTGCAAGATGAGAGCGAGTAATCCGGTCCAAATCCACGATACGGAGCCGAAGATGATGAACAGGATTAGGGCAAAGGCTCCGAGAATGAGAGAGATACCTGCTCCAGGAAGTACATATTTAACACCTATTAGAATAGATCCCCATAGACCTCTTTTGAAAAGATAGCCGAATTGTGCGAACAGCAAGCATTGGTCTATGAACCAGCAATAGATCATCCAAGCGAATAGAACGGCGGATACCTTCAGTATGGGGGTGACCTGTATGGTTCCTGAACGCAATAAGTCAGGCAGAATTCCCTGGACGTGAGGCAGGATCCATATAAGCGGTATGCTGATTAATACAAGCTCGATAAATAGGAAGAGGAAGACCGGCCTCCCAAATTCCTTCATACCGCGGAACAGCGGAAGTCCACTCTTCCGCTCCTCCTTGGGCATTAAGCCATACAGAACTCCTGCTTGGAGCAGGGGAGTCACCAGCAGCCGGATGAGAGTCATTCCGAGCAGCAGCCATAGATAGAGGTGGATCTCAGAGCTATGTTTGAGCTCGTTAGGACCCTCCAGGAGGAATAGAGCCTGGCTAAGCGGATTGGGTGGGGATCTGGGTATCTGACCAGGACCTCCGTTACAACTGAATTGATGAGTCTGTATAAAAATAATCCCCAAAGCAACTGATACAGAAACAGAATGATGATAGAGGGAAGCTGGTTTTTTATAAGACTCCATCCACTACGTATATAGATCATACTTTTCCCCCTTAGAGTTTTGTTAGGCTAGACTTCGTAGAATGATCATCGGACAAAACTGGCTTCGAAAGCATGTGCTGAGTTTTGTTAGGCTAGACTTCGTAGAATAGGCTATTTACCATAAAAGCGAACCGAACACCGTCTCCAGCAATTTGATGATCGTTAGTGTGGAACGGGTGCCTACAGGTTCCTGAATCTCAGCTTTCAGATAATTGTTAATGTGTTTATTCTCCAGAACGAGCGAGTATTCCGGGTCGATTTGTACCCAATCCACAGGCTCTTTGTATTGGACCTTAATCTGCAAGGAGTCGTTATCCACATTCCAAGTCTTCTGTAAGGTATGTCCGTCTTTGAACGTGAGCAATATTGCCACCTCGGGTAACTGGCGCCTTTACGGCTAATATCAATGACTGACTCATAGGCAGGACCGTCCTTCGAGTCCACCGTGTAGACTTGAATATGATCTACGGAAAAATCGGCCATTTTGTCGCCATATACATATTGGTTGAAATAATTCTTCCATGATCGTCCGGTGACCCGCTCAACGATTCGCTGAAAATCCGTAGTCGTAGGATGCTTGAAGCGGTACTCCGTACTGTAGTTGAACATGATCCGCCGCATCGTCTTGGCGCCTACCTGCTTCTCGATATCAAGCAGAATCAGCTTGCCCCGATAATAGGCATTCTGAGCATATATATCGCTGGCTCCATATTTCCATGCAGACTGGGTTAGCGAAGCCGGAGAAGTGATAATAGCCGCTTGGATCGGGAGTGGAAGGTTGGCGGTGAATTCTTGTTCCATCAGCTTATCTTCCGCGTAGGATGCGAATCCTTCATCCAGCCAGGCTTCTTCGAATTCATTGCTGGCGATCATTCCATAGAAATACTGGTGGGCAATCTCATGGATGACTGTTCGCTCCAGCTCATTGAAATCCGGTGAGTCGCTCTTTGCTCCAAAGGAAGTCACTAGAGTTGGGTATTCCATACCTCCTGCACCGTTCGCTTCCGCGGGCGGGACGACGATTGATAACGTGGAGTATGGGTAACTTCCATACCACTTACTGAAGTTAGCGAGAGCCACTTTGGCAGCGTAGAAATAACGATCTTTCAAATCCTTATGGGCGGATCAAGATATAGCTTGATTCGCACGCCGGGGACCGAGTCAGAAGAGAAAGGCTCTTCTGCATAGATGAAGTCAGGTGAGGCCGCCCAGGCAAAATCATGTACATCGTCGGCGTAGTACTGTACATGCTTACGTCCATCCTGGATGCGGGCCGCTTTAGTCGGGAAGCCAGTGGCGGCGACCGTGTAATTCTCGGGAACATCTATTCCCACGCTGTATATGCTGAAATCGGCATAAAATTCAGAGTTGCCATGATATTGATGCAGGTTCCAACCTTCAGTGGCGCGTCCCCTTGTACCGGCAGGCTCGTACACACTTACCTTGGGGAACCATTGGCCAGCCATAACAAAGTCGCCTGCTGCACCCATGCGGGCAAAGATCTTCGGCAGTTTCACGGTGAAGTTGATCTTCAGGGTGATGCTCTCACCACTTTGAACAGAGACAGGTAGACGTACTCTAACAAGCGTCTTGTCCTTGGAATTGCCGTCATCGGGTTGAACATATTGAATCCGGTGAAGCAAGGAGATCCCATCGGTTGTCCGAATTTCGGTCAGCTCCATTGATCCCCAGCCATCCTTTGGCATGGCGTCATTTCGCAGCTTGCCTCCCGATTCCTTCATAAATGTACTATCTGCCGAGGTAAAAGCATTGGGATATAAATGTAGGTAGAGCTCGTTGACCGATTTCTTACCAGGATGCGTCCAGGTGACCGTCTCCGAACCTGTCAGCGTATTTTCTTGTTCGTCCAGCTTAACGTTGATATGATACTCCGTTACACGGTTGCTGAGCACCTCAGCGGTTGGCTGCTGGATGCTCTCGCTCTGAGGCGCGGAAGATACATGCTCTATCTCGGCTATTTGCCCAGGCTTGTTCTTATCCAGGGTGAAGGCAGCCTGATGAGTCTGGCTCTGTTGATAGAAATAGCGGGCCGTTCCGGCGATGAGGCATAGGGCTACGATGGAAAGGCCAAAGATTAAAATTCTTCGGGTCATACAATGGATACCTCCCGTTGACAAGCATCTACAGCATGTATATGTTTGCATTTGGAAGATTATTAGCTAAAATTAAATTAAGTTGAGGAAACTATTCTGGTTGCAGCTTGATGGCGTGTTTTCGCTTTGAAATAAACAGAGCATGAACGAAAAGGGGAATTGGAGGATAACATGGATCAATCACAAAAGACGGGTAAGAAGGTTTTTGCCCTAAATATTATTAGTAATGAAGACAAGAGCAAGCATAAGGGCTTCGGTGCTGGCTCCATCGATCTGAACAGTATGTCACCGGTGATTATCGACGGGGACGAGACGTATATTGATATCGGGGCTATGCATGCGAAGAGTAAAGTAGAGAAGGGTATCAAATTCTCTGTGAATCGTGAGGAAGTACCGAATGGACGTCAAGTATGGCTCGTCTGGGTAGCGGTTGACCGGACTCCTGAGGGTCAATTTTACGGCGGGATGACAGCCTGTGAGATGTTCATTGATACGGAAGCGCGCCGCGGCTGGAAGATTCTTGCCGACCATGTGAATAAGATGGATTATGCTTTGAAGCGTAAAGTGATTCTGGAAGGTCTGTCACCACAGCAGAAGGCATCGCTGAAGCAATTGCTGATAGATACGAATGCAGAGTGGTGGGAGAATTCTCCCGAAGAGCTGAAGACAGCCCTGGAAGCATAGGAACGGACAATCCAACATAAAAATTAGAAAGCACCCCATAGAGTTAAGAACAGGCCATGCCGGTTAACTAACTCTCTATGAGGTGCTTTTTTTTTGCAATTTATTAGTACGTCTTCAGAAAGTCCGGATTTCAGCACCGAGAAAGATGGATGAATCTAGGAACTGAGTAGCGGAACATACATAGCTTTTACGTGAGTAACGGTGGATTTTATTCGTCTTTACCTAATAGGACGGTGAGTCCTAGCAAGGTTACTACGATGGTAGCCCCCATATCGGATAATACAGCGATCCAGAGGGTAAGCCATCCTGGAATCGTGAGCAAGAGGGCAATCAACTTCAAGGTAAGGGAGATGCCGATATTCCACTTGATGATCCGACTTGCCTGTCTGGCGATCTTAATCGCCCCTGGCAATTTGCCGAGATGGTCCTGCATCAGTACAATGTCTGCGGTCTCGACCGCACTATCGGTTCCTTTGCCCATCGCAATGCCTAGCTGCGCAGCCGCTAGTGCTGGTGCGTCATTGATGCCATCACCAACCATCGCTACATTCCAGCGGGTTGCCATTTCCCTCACCTGCTCAACCTTCTGTTCAGGCATTAATCCGGCGTGCCAATCTGTGACCCCTGTCTTCGTAGCAACCGAACGAGCCGAGTAGGAGTGGTCACCAGTTAACATTACTGTGTGTTCGATGCCGTAACGATGGAGTTGGGCGATAACGTCCGGACTTTCCGGTCTGAGTTGGTCAGCGAGCCCAAACATTCCGAGTACCTGGTGTTCGGCTGCGATGATCACAACTGTCAGTCCTTCCTGCTTGAGCTGGTTCAGCTCAGCCTTGACTTGGTTGCGTGTCTGTTCGCTTACGGTGGTATGCTCTAATATTTCTTCACTGCCAGCCCAGTAGCGGGTTCCTCCAACTTCCGCTGCCAACCCAACACCTGGCAGGGTGATTAATCCGGAGACGGAAGGAAGCTTCGATTTGTCGATGCCTTGATCGGCAACTTGACGGACGATAGCTTGCGCCAGCGGATGCAGCGATCCGGCCTCGAGGGCGCCAGCGATAGCGTGGAACTGTTCAGGTTCATATACGACCTCACGGATCACGGCAGGACGTCCTTCGGTTAAAGTTCCGGTCTTGTCGAAGGCGATGGCATTAATCTTGCCAAGCTGCTCTAGATGCACGCCGCCTTTAACGAGCACGCCATTACGGGCGCTTCTCGTCATCCCACTAACCAGCGCGATCGGGGAAGAGAGTACAAGTGCACATGGACAACCTACAATCAGAATGGCCAGGCCTTCATAGACCCATTTCATCCATGGCTGACCTAGCAGCAGTGGCGGAATAAGTACGACTAGAGCGGCGATGATCATGATGGCCGGTGTGTAGCATCTAGCGAATTTATCGATGAATAATTCGGTAGGAGTCTTCGTATCCTGAGCCTCTTGCACCAGATGCATGATTTTGGCTAAGGAAGAATCCTCATAGGCTTTACTAATCTTAATCTTCAATAAGCCTTCGCTATTCACGCTGCCGCCAAATACAGCTGATCCAGGCTTCTTCGTAACAGGAATCGACTCACCAGTTATCGCCGCTTCATTGACGGCACTGTGGCCTTCGGTGATCGTACCGTCGGAAGGGATCTTCTCTCCGGGGCGAACAAGAACCATGTCGCCGACCTGCAGGCTGGCAATCGGTACGGTAACTTCCTCTGTACCGCGAATCAGGATAGCTTGCTTCGGTGCCGCATCAAGGAGTGCCTCCATGGATTTACGCGCCCGACTCATGCCGTAGCCCTCCAGAATCTCATTGAGTCCGAACAGGATGGCGACCAGAGTTGCTTCCTTCCATTCACCAATAATAACGGCCCCTACCAAGGCGACGGTCATCAGGGTGTCCATATTAAATCTGAACCGAGTCAGGTTCCGTAGGCCGCGCAAGAAGGTTGGATATCCGCTTAGTACGATGGCGACCAGATACATCCCTACAAGGATACTCTTAGGAAGCACATTTCCTAATATGAAAGTTAGAATATATATAATGGCGGAAATACCGAGGAACCACTTCTCCCGCTTTCCTTCACCTTCACCATGACTATGTCCGTGACTGTGATCATGCCCGTGACTGTGACTGTGGCCTTCAGCATGGTTATGGCTATTGGAATGATTGTGGTCGTGTGGATGAACGTGACCCTGGTTAGGATTCATAGCGATTGCAGGGTCTAAGACAGTGGAAGCCTCGGTCTCCGCACTTTGAGTCTCCGAACGAGTCAGCGAAGCGCCGTCGCTCTTCAAGATTTTCTCTACCTTTTGAATATTGATTTCAGGTCGCATAAGCAAACGTCCGCTATTGTACATTAGGGCGGCATCGTGCCCATGCTCCAGCTTGTGGATTTGATCCTCCATCTCACGTGCACAGTTGGCGCAGGACAATCCTTGAACTCGATATTCAACTCTTGTGTCAGAAGCGGCTGCTTGCTGACGGTCATTTGATCTACTCATGATCGTTCCTCTCCTTATGGTGTTCCAGTGTCATCGTAATTAGCGTCTGAATATGATGGTCTTTCAAGGAATAGAAGACATGCTTCCCATCCTTGCGAGATTTAGTAATGTTCATTTGCTTCAATTGCCGCAGGTGATGGGATGCTGTAGCCACGGAGGTTCCAAGGATAACCGAGATGTCATATACACATAGCTCTTGATCCTGCAGCAGGTAAGCGATTTTCATACGGTTTGGATCTGATAAGGCTTTGAAAATTTGCGTCATGCCTTCAATTTCTTCTTCACGTAACGTTTGCTGCAGTACCTCTGTTCTAGTGGGGTCTCCGCAAACATGTTCATAAGTTTCATCGATTACTTGGTCGCCCATCGTCTTCCCTCCATCGGAATGATTGTTAGAAATTTTATATTCAAACGTTTGTTTGATTGTTTGAATATAGTATACACCTGAACTTCATAATATTCAAATGAATATTTGAATGATTAGGCCGTATTAGTATGTTAGCAGGAACAAAAATCAAGCCAGCCAGGTAAGCCTGGCCTTGAACATTTTGCTGAAGCGTGGTTAAGGCTATCCTTTTCAATCCTGTTTCGAATTCATCCACCAGCGCTTCAGATCTTTCCACCATGATTTGTTCTCAGGTTTCTTTGAGATAGGGACCGGCTCTGGAAGTGACTCGTTGCTGTTATGGGCAGAGCAGAATTCTGTCGGTTCTGTGCCTTGAATGAATACCTCCAGCTTCTTATTGGGACAATTGGCTGTAGCCAACTTGCCGGTATTTTGGTCGATATAGACACTGACGACACTGTCGGGGATTGGGAATATCTTTGGCGGTACCTTCTCAAGTGCCTTCTCTGTAAATTTGGCGAAGATCGGGGCCGCTTTTCGTGATTCGTTCGTATTCAGCGTCTTACCCTTGTCATAGCCTACCCAGACCGCAGTAGACAACTCGGGCGTAAAGCCGACGAGCCAAGCATCAGTACTCGTTGTACCTGTCTTCCCGGCGACGGGTCGTTTAATATCTGAAGATACTCGGTTACCAGTTCCTCCTGTCTCGAACACGCTCTCCATCAACTGGGTTAGCACATAGGCGGCAGCTGGCTCTACAATCTTTTCTTCTTTGGGCTGTGGTGCTTCATACAACACTTTTCCGTGTTCATCGGTTATGCGGAGTACGGCGATTGGTTTGACGCTCCTACCTTGATTACCGATGACCGCGAAGGCAGTAGCCATCTCGAAGGGGCTTACGGGCGAGGTGCCCAGCGCCAGGGAAGGAACCGCCTGCATCGAGCTGGTAATGCCCATTTTTCGGGCAAGTTCAATCACTTGATCAGCGCCGATCTTGAGTATCGTATTTACGGCATATATATTGTCGGAAGCAGCGATAGCTTGACGCATATCAATTTCGCCTAAATACTTGTCCCCAAAGTTCTTAGGACTATAGGTCTTGCGATTGTCATCATAATGGAACAAAGTTGGTTGGCTATTGAACTGGCTAGCGCTGGTCATCTTCATTGAAGACAGCGCCGATAAGTACATAATCGGCTTGAAGCTCGATCCAGGCTGGCGGGTTGTAGCGAACACATGGTTAAATTGGCTATTGGTGTAGTCCGCTCCGCCTACAAGTGCTCTGATCTGGCCGTTACGTGGATCTATGGAGACGAGCGCGGCCTCTAGACCACCAGAATCGCTCAACTCAGTCTTAACAGCATCTTCCGCCGCTTGCTGAGCTCCTATATCAAGGGTTGTGTATATTCTCAGACCACCATGTTCCAATTCGTTCTCATCAAAGCCTAGTTCATTAACGACTATACTTCGCACATAATCGCGGAAATGGGGGCGACACTTAAGGCAGCGCGCTCCTGACGCGTTTGGAAGGGCAACATCTCCTCATAGGCCTGATCCGCTTGCTTCTGCGTAATATCGCCAGTAGCCACCATCGCTGATAGCACGATTTTCTGCCAGTCCTTAGCGTTCTTCATATGATTGTAAGGCGAATAATAAGTAGGGCCCTTTGGTACTCCAGCCAGCATGGAGCTCTCCGCCAGATCAAGATCCTTGGCATGCTTGCCGAAGTACATTTGTGCCGCCGTTTCAATCCCATATGCACCATGACCGTAGTATATTTCGTTCAGATACATCTGCAGAATTTCCTCTTTGCTATATTTCATTTCCAATTGCGTCGTATACATGGCCTCTTTGACTTTTCGCGACCAGGTGCGTTCATGGGAGAGATAGAGGTTACGAGCTAGCTGTTGGGTCAGCGTACTAGCCCCCTGAACCTTCTCCATTTCTTTTAGATTTACGAATAGGGCTCTCGCCATCCCCTTGATATCAAAACCGAAATGATCATAGAATTGCCGATCTTCTGTAGCAAGTGTAGCCTCAACCAGCCATGGCGAGATGTCCGATAGTTTCACGGTGGTACGGTTTTTTCCCCGTCGGAGAATACGGCGATGGTCTCACCGTTTCGGCTGAAGAGCTGGGAACTCTGTTCGGAATAGGATAGCGGGAGATCGGATTGATAAAGGTAAAACAGTAAAATGCCAACGGCGAGCACGCCTAGCAGTCCGGTTGATATCGTTAACTTGAGAATGAACCGCCGTTTACGCGGTGATTTACGTCGATTGCCGCTGCGTACGAGCCTTTGCATGACTGTACGCCTCCCTCCTGTAAGTGTATCAATTCTTAGTATGGGAAAGTTTGGAATAGATATTCACAGTAGGGCGGCAAAGCAGGAAGTTCATATTTATAGAATGGAAACTGTTGCAATTTTACCTTGTTTCAATATAATCATTCTTATGTTTGGTGCAATATATTAGGAAGATGAAACTTTGCGAGAAGTCGAGAAGTAGATCTAGGGGCCCCGAAAATCCGGGTGTAATATGGCGGCTAAACAACTATTCTGTTGGAAGGAATGATGTACGATGGAATTGTGGTTTACGGAGAAACAGACTCCCGTCTTTGGCATTACCGCAAAAATTAAGGAAACGCTAGTTACGGAAAAGACGGATTTTCAGGATTTGTCGATTATCGATACCGAAGAGTTCGGGCGAATGCTTGTCCTTGATGGGATGGTCATGACAACAGTTAGGGATGAGTTTGTTTATCATGAGATGGTTGCTCATCCGGCACTCTTTACCCACCGAATCCGAAGCATGTGTTAGTAGTTGGGGGTGGTGATGGCGGTGTGATCCGTGAGGTGCTGAAGCACCCAGAAGTGGAGAAGGCGGTCCTCGTAGATATCGATGGCAAAGTTATTGAATATTCAAAGAAGTTTTTACCGGAGATTGCTGGAGAACTGGATAACCCGCGTGTTGAGGTTCAAGTTAACGACGGGTACATGCATATTGTAGAGAGCAAGAATCAATATGATGTGATTATGGTTGATTCTACAGAGCCGGTGGTCCCGCGGTACAATTGTTCGAACGTGGATTCTATCAAGGAATTTATGAAGCACTAAAAGAAGATGGTATCTTCGTTGCACAAACGGACAACCCTTGGTTCAAAGCGGACTTGATCCAAAAGGTAAATAAGGACGTGAAGGAGATCTTCCCGATCGTTCGCGTATATGGAGCTAACATTCCAACATATCCAAGCGGTCTTTGGACATTTACGATAGGTAGCAAAACCTATGATCCGCTCCAAGTTGATGAGAAGAATATACCTGAGATCGATACGAAATACTACACGCCGCGCCTGCACAAGGCTGCATTCGTGCTGCCTAAGTTCGTAGAAGATCTTGTAAAATAGGAGGAACAGTAAAATGAAATTAGATCAAGCTTACTCTGGTAACGTATTTATTTGTAGTTCAGAAGATTATGCTGCTTCGAAAGCAGTCATTTACGGGATGCCGATGGATTATACGGTTAGCTTCCGCCCAGGTTCCCGTTTTGGCCCGGGACGAATCCGCGAAGCCTCCGTCGGTTTAGAAGAATACAGCCCTTATTTAGATAAAAGCATTCTAGATCTCTCTTATTTCGATGCTGGAGATTTGCTGCTCCCATTCGGGAATGCATCCCGTAGTCTTGAGGTGATCGGGGAATACGTACGCGGTCTACTGGCTGATGGTAAATTCCCGGTCGGTCTAGGTGGGGAGCATCTTGTCACCTGGCCGGTTATTCAGGCGATGTATGAGAAGCACCCTGATTTGGCATTAATTCATATTGATGCACATGCAGATTTGCGCGAGCAGTACGAGGGGGAGATTCTCTACACTCGACTCCAGTTCGTAAAGCGGCCGCTCTAATGGGTGGAGAAAATGTATATCAATTCGGTATCCGCTCAGGTTCCAAGGAGGAATTCCTGTTCGGACGCGAGCATACGAATTTCTACCCATTTGACGTAGCTGCTCCGCTCAAGAGCGCTCTGCCTAAGCTGGGAAGCCGTCCGGTATATGTAACGATCGATATCGATGTGCTTGATCCTTCATGCGCACCAGGGACAGGAACAGCCGAAGCAGGTGGCATCACATCTAGAGAATTACTGGAAGCGATCCATATGATTGCTGGTTCTGACGTTAATGTTGTTGGCTGTGACTTGGTTGAAGTTGCACCGATTTATGATCCGACTGAACAGACACCAATTGTGGCTGCCAAGCTGATTCGTGAAATGCTGCTCGGTTTTGTTAAATAATTGGACAGAATTTAATGTATAATCGAAACCGTCGGGACGTCTCGCCCCGGCGGTTTTCTCTATGATTATTTTGTTAACATGACGAGCTCAGGGAACGATATGGCAATCGGAATAATGTCAATTCCGATTGAATTGAGGGAATGAACTGGATATAGTAGTACAGTGAGATACAATGTAATATTATAGAGGTTGTTCAAAAAGTCCACTTTTGATTACGAAGTGAATCAGGAAGCTTATTCGACATCGAATCTTGGATTCAAGCCGGGACTTCCGGTGCTCACGTAGGTTTTGCCTACGCTCCGCTCCCGATTTCCTAGCTTCATCCAACCTTCTCGGTGCTGAAAACTGCCTTTTGAACACTCATTTATAGAATGGAGATTTGCGTTATGACCGATAAGAACGGAGCCAAAATTGTAATCAGGAGCCGTCAGGGGCAAGAGGAGACGATCCAGGAACTGACTGGCGAAGCTATGGTTCGTGGCGACGTTGTCTATATTCGATATGAAGAAGTGGAGAAGGGGCCGACTGGTGGAATGACACGGGCGCTTGTTAAGATCTCAGGAGATGAGGTTAAGCTTATGCGCCACGGAGAGGTGGAGTCGGAACAGACCTTCCGCGCAGGACATAAATTACCTGGATTTTATTTCTCTCCATTCACGAAATTCCATTTGTCCACGGTAACACATCGATTGGAATCCAAGCTTTCGGGTGCTTTTGGACAAGTTACTTGGGACTATGATCTATATGTCTACGATGAACTATCAGGGAATTTTAATATTAGTCTACTTATTCAGGAGGAAGCGTAAGATGACACTCAATCCATTAGAACAGGTTAATCAAAATTTAAAAGAAGCCATTTTCGAGGCGATTAGCACCGCTGGTCTGGCAGCACCGGAGGAAATTCCGGCGGTTGTGCTGGAAGTACCAAAGGATAAGGCGCACGGTGACTTGGCAACGAATGCCGCGATGCAACTAACCCGGATCGCCAAGCGAAATCCTCGTCAGATTGCCGAAGCAATCATCGAGCATTTGGATCATGGCAAGGCGGGAATCGTTAAGGCGGAGATTGCGGGTCCGGGCTTTATCAATTTCACACTGAGCAAGAGCTATCTGTTCCCGATTATCGAACAGGTCTATCGTCAAGGTGAGGATTATGGTCGTACGGATAAAGGAGCAGGGCAGAAAATTCAGATGGAGTTTGTCAGCGCTAATCCAACAGGTAGCCTACATCTAGGCCATGCCCGTGGGGCTGCCGTAGGTGATGCTCTCTGCAATGTGCTCGACTTCGCCGGATATAAGGTAACTCGGGAGTATTATATTAATGATGCTGGGAACCAGGTCGTTAATCTATGCAAATCGATTGAAGCAAGGTATTTACAGGAGCTGGGTCAGGATGCAGAAATGCCGGAGGATGGTTATTACGGTGAGGATATTAAGGGCTTCGCCAAAGAGCTGGTAGCTGAACAGGGCGATGCATTAATGTCGATGGATGCAGAAGAACGTACGCAGTTCTTGCGTAAATACGGCTTGAACAAAGAGTTGGACAAGATCAAGCGCGATCTGGGCGCTTCCGGGTCAGCTTCGATGAATGGTTCAGCGAGACATTGCTTTATGCAGACGGACAGGTTGAAGCTGCGCTAAATGAGCTTCGTTCCAAAGGAATGACCTATGAGCAAGAAGGAGCTACATGGCTTAAGACGACGCCATATGGTGATGATAAGGATCGCGTGCTCGTGAAGAATGACGGGACCTATACTTACCTGACCCCCGATATTGCTTATCATCGCAATAAGTATGATCGCGGCTACGATCGAATGATCAATATTTGGGGCGCGGATCATCATGGTTACATTCCTCGGGTCAAAGCGGCTATGCAGGCGCTGGGCAAGGACCCTGAGAAGCTGACGGTTTTAATCGCGCAGATGGTTAGCTTGTTCCAGGACGGCGAGAAAGTGAAGATGTCCAAGCGGACTGGCAAAGCTGTCACTATGGTTGACCTGATGGATGAAGTTGGCGTGGATGCAATACGTTACTTCTTCACCATGCGCAGTATGGATTCCCATCTCGATTTTGATATGGACTTGGCTATTTCCACTTCAAATGAGAATCCGGTGTATTATGTGCAATATGCCCATGCGCGGATTTGTAGTATCTTCCGCCAGGCTGAGGAACAGAGTATCTCCCTTCCGACACCAGATTCTGTGAATCTGAACAAGCTGACGTCGGAGCATGAGTATGATTTGCTGCGTAAGATTGGCGAATTACCAGAGGAAATCGGAATCGCTGCCGATAATTTCGCCCGCACCGTCTTATTCGATACGTGTACGAGCTGGCTGCACAGCTTCATAGCTATTACAGAGCGGAACGTGTAATTACGGAGGACAGCGAACAGACAGCGGCACGGCTTGCCCTACTGGGCGCTGTACGGGCGACACTTGCAAATGTACTTCGTCTGATCGGTGTGTCCGCACCGGAACGGATGTAATGATAGAAGGCGATGCTGACTTGGATAGGGTCAGCATCGCCTTTTTACGAAGTCAGCCGTAGTTAAGTGATTAGATGTGATCAAAAGGGCCGGTTTTCAGCACCGAGAAGGTTGGATGAAGCTAGGGTCTGATGAGCGGAGCGTACGTTTTGGGTACGTGAGCACCGGAAGACCCGGCTTCAAGATTCGCTGCCGAGTTACATCTTGATTCACTTCGTGATCAAAAGCGGATTTTTGAACTACCTCTACTAGGAAGACTTGCTGCGGCTCTTGTTGCGAAGTAGCCGCGACGCATTAAGCTCCCCTGCGGTGGGCTTCGCCCTTGAAGGGCTGGCAGAGATTGGCCGTGCTGTACGGCGCAGCTTCCTCTTGATCTCCGCCAGCTTCAGCTCAGGACGGGCCGCAAGCAACAGGGCGACAGCCCCGCTGACGTGCGAAGTGGCCATGGAAGTGCCGTTCATCTCATGATAGCCTCCGCCTAGCCAGCACGAGCTAACCTTTTCACCGGGAGCGTAGATGTCGATATAGGGACCATGATTACTGAAGGAGGCGATACGTCCATCCTTTCCGGTTGCTCCGACTGAGATGGTATTTGAGTACCGCGCCGGGTAGTCGATATTTCGGCTTTTCTTGTCATTTCCTGAGGAGGCGACGACGACGATGCCTGCCTCATGGGCTTTGCTGATAATATTTTCTAGAGATTGACTCTTATTCTTCATACCGAAGCTCATGTTAATAATGTTCATGCGGTTTCTGATGCACCAGTCGATTCCGAGGATGATGTCGGAGACATAGGCGGAGCCATTATGGTCAAACGCTTTAACAGGATAGACGATTGAGCGTGGGGCTACGCCCATCATTCCTCTGGAGCCACCGGAAGCGGCGATTGTTCCAGCGATGTGGGTGCCGTGGCCATTGTCATCATAAGGAAGCATTCCCCGGTTAAACAGATTGAACCCTCTACCCAGGCTGTATCTGAGATCAGGGTGACTAAAGTCAGCGCCTGTATCAATGACCCCGATGTGGATTTGGTTACCAGTGGAGATGGACCAGGCATCTTGCGCGCCGATGCGCTTCACTCCCCAGGGTTGAGGCTGTTTTTTCTCCTTGTCTGTGGAAGTAGAGTGAACGCGAATCCGGGTGTCTTCTTCTAGCATTAAACCGAATCTCGTGTCGACGCTTCCGCTATTATGGGATAGAGGGCAGAAAAAGGCCTGCAGCAGCGGTGAGACTCGAACTCTCCGCAAGGCCGGGAATTGACGTTTGTAATCCTGCAGCTGACGCAAGCATTCTTTATACTGCAATTTCTGGGCGAAGCGGAGAATATACCGTCCGCCCTTTCCAGAGGTGTCTACGTGTTCGCTCAGATACCGCAGGAATTTGGAGTAGTCCATTAATTAGCCCCTCCTGACGAAGCGTGTTGCAGTATATTATGAAAACACCTCAGGACTCGAATGGGGAAGGGGCCTTTTTCCAGGAAATGGGCAGACCGTAAAAAGTGAGTCAAGTTAAGACGATTTTTCTAACTTAGGCGTGGGTGCGGCGTGTCAATGCAGCAATCTGGACATAGGATAAAGTGAAGGCCCTCTGCGGCCTTCAGGGCCATCGGGAAGGAGATAAGGGTCTCCTTTTCGAACGGATACAGTCAGTTGGCAGGGTGAAAACCCTGCCTCTTTTGTATTACGCCGGTCACGTTTTAAACACATTTTAAAACTTGCAATTTAATGTTAAATAAGGTTTACTATTTTGTGATATGGATAAGTTAGATTAAGAAATCGATATTTTAGCTCGATTTTTTGGTGAACATTGCGTGAGAGGATGTGTCCGTAACGTGAGTAATTCGATTAATTTGAAAATTGACCCGGAGAAGGCCCAGGAGATCCCAATGGTGGACTTGGCCTTTATGGTACTGAAGGCAGCTAATACGCCGTATTATTATCGTGACCTGATGAATGAGGTTGCTAAGATTCGTGGTATGTCTGAGGAGGAAATTAGCGACGTCATTGCACAACTGTATACGGAAATTAATATCGATGGCCGTTTCGCTTGTGTTGGCACTAATCTGTGGGGTCTGAAGCGCTGGTATCCACTTGAGAAGTCTGAGGATGCAGTCAGCAGCGGTAAACGTCCTCGTATCATTAATGACGAAGATGACGACGATGACGATTTCGTTGAAGAGGAAGAAGATAACTACAGCACTGAAGATGACGACGACTATGATGCAGTCGATGAGGATTCTGATGATGACCTGTTCTCAGATGACGACGAGGATGAAGACGTCGAAGGTGTAGAGGATGACTCGCTCCTAGATGAAGAGGATATGGATGAGGAAGACGACGATCTGGCAGAAGATGAGTCTGAGGAAGAAGAGTATAGCGACGAGGACTAAGAGCGCGTGATCCAGAGGGGTTTTTATACTACCTCTTATAGAGAAAAACTTCAAATATTTTACCTTCCTCCTTCACTTGACAGGGGCTAAGGTAACGAGTAAACTATTGCATGGGCTTATGATTCAACCATAAATAATGTATATCATATAAAAGTGCCCCGACTTTGTTCGGGTGTCACTTTTTTGTTTTTTATGCCCATTTGGCTATGTTTTTACGCTAAATGGGTTACGCTATATTGATCTATAGTCGCCAGGGATTGTGAGTAATGTTCAAAGGTTGTTCAAAGGTCATCTTTCATCGTTAAGTGTACCTGGTAGTTGATTTTCATTCATCATGAATTCAGCCCAGACTTCTGATGTAATTGATTTTTTGAACCCGTACAAATTTAGGAGGTTTTTGGACTGTGACAAAATATATTTTCGTGACAGGTGGGGTCGTTTCCTCATTGGGTAAAGGAATTACGGCTGCATCGCTGGGTAGACTGCTCAAGAACAGAGGCTTGAAAGTAACAATTCAGAAATTTGATCCTTATCTCAATGTGGACCCGGGAACAATGAGCCCTTATCAGCATGGCGAAGTATTCGTTACCGATGATGGTGCCGAGACAGACCTTGATCTAGGCCATTATGAACGGTTTATTGATATTAACTTGTCGAAGAACAGCAATGTAACGACCAGGTAAAATCTATTCTTCTGTTATTGGCAAAGAACGCCGCGGCGAGTATCTGGGCGGTACTGTACAGGTCATCCCGCATATCACGAATGAGATTAAAGAACGGGTATTCCGCGCTGGTCGTGAAGCAGGCTCGGATGTTGTTATTACTGAAATCGGAGGTACGGTCGGCGATATTGAGAGCTTGCCATTCCTAGAGGCGATTCGTCAGATTAAGAGCGACATCGGCCGCGAGAACGTAATGTATATCCATGTCACGCTGATTCCTTATATCAAGGCTGCTGGAGAAGTGAAGACCAAGCCGACTCAGCATAGCGTTAAAGAACTGCGCAGCATCGGTATCCAACCAAACGTCATCGTATGCCGTACTGAGCATGAGCTGTCCGAAGATATGAAGGCGAAAATCGCCTTGTTCTGTGATATTGATCCAAGTGCGGTGGTAGAATGCCGCGATGCTAATACTTTGTACGAAGTGCCTTTGAATTTGCGTGATGAAGGTTTGGATGAGATCGTAGTTAATCATCTGAAACTGACTACTCCTGCACCGGATATGAGCGAATGGGAGCATCTGGTTGACCGCGTTAGCAAGCTGGAGAAGAAGGTAGAGATCGCTATCGTAGGTAAATATGTTGCCTTGCATGACGCTTATTTGAGCGTTGTAGAATCCCTCTCTCATGCTGGATTCGATGCGAATGCTGATGTATCGATCCGCTGGGTCAATGCTGAGGAGGTAACCGAGGACAATGTTGAGCAAATGCTGAAAGGTATAGGCGGCATCCTCGTACCGGGCGGCTTCGGCGATCGGGGAATCGAAGGCAAGATTACGACGATCCGTTATGCGCGTGAGAACAACATTCCGTTCTTCGGAATTTGCTTGGGCATGCAAGTCGCTGTTATTGAATATGCACGTGCGCTTGCTGGCTTCGAAGGAGCTAACAGTTCTGAGATTAACCCATCCACCGAATTCCCTGTGATCGATCTGCTTCCAGAGCAGAAAGATATTGAAGATCTGGGCGGCACGATGCGTCTCGGCTTGTATCCTTGCAAACTGCAGGAAGGTTCCTTGGCTATGCAATGCTATAATGATGAGCTGGTCTATGAGAGACACCGCCATCGTTATGAATTTAATAATGCTTACCGTGAGGCGATTGAAGCAGCCGGTCTGAAAATATCCGGTACTTCACCTGACGGAAGATTGGTCGAGATCGTGGAGCTTCCGAACCATCCTTGGTTCCTGGCTGTACAATTCCATCCGGAATTTACTTCCCGTCCAAATCGTCCGCAGCCATTGTTCCGCGAGTTCGTGAAGGCGGCAATTACTCATTTGTCATAATAGGACTTCTTGCTTCGGCAACTTGATACCGTACGATCCAGCCTCTAAAATTCGTATTAATTTGTGTTCAAAAAGGTCGGTTTTCAGCACCGAGAAGGTTGGATGAAGCTAGGGTCTGAGGAGCGGAGCGTACGTTTTGTGTACGTGAGCACCAGAAGACCCGGCTGAATTCAAGATTCAATGTCGAATATGATCTCAGTGTTACTTCGTGATCAAAAGCGGACTTTTTGAAAAACCTCTATCAAATGATTTTTATAGTATCTTTTTTCCATATTAGAAGGGATATACAAATTTGAGGCGAATATAGTCATTCAGGATGAAATGGGTGGATCGTAGGAGGTCTGTTTTGTGGATGAGAAGAAGGTATTGATTGTTGATGATCAGAATGGTATTCGCATCCTGCTAATGGAGGTCTTTAGCAGCGAGGGATACATGACGTTTCAAGCACCAAATGGCAAAATTGCCTTGGAAATTGTACGTACTGAGTCACCGGACCTAGTTCTGCTTGATATGAAGATTCCGGGAATGGACGGGCTTGAAATTCTAAAGCACATCAAGGAAGCAGATCCCGAGATTAAAGTGATCATGATGACGGCTTACGGTGAGCTTGACATGATTAAAGAAGCGACTGAGCTCGGAGCACTGATGCACTTCACCAAACCTTTCGACATTGATGAAATTCGTACAGCAGTAAATATGCACTTAAAGGGCGGGGCCGTCCTTTAGGGACCAGAAGGAACCTTGGCAAACTAGGCAGGGTTCCTTCTTTCATTGGGCCTAGTTGACCATTATTTACATGATGATTTACGTATTTTATACACAAAAGCATGAATAGTATTTTCGCCCCGATGTGGTATAATAAAACATGTGTGAATGTCGGCTAGAAATCTAGATAATCCAACATCCTTAGGAGGATTGAAACCATGCCATTAGTATCCATGACTGACATGTTGAACAAAGCGCTTGAGGGGAAATACGCAGTAGGTCAATTTAACATCAATAACCTCGAGTGGACTCAAGCAATTCTTGCTGCTGCTGAAGAAGAAAAATCCCCAGTAATCCTGGGTGTATCCGAAGGTGCAGCTCGTCACATGAGCGGCTTCTATACCGTTGTTAAGATGGTAGAAGGTCTTATTCATGACATGAAAATTACGGTTCCAGTTGCGATCCATCTGGACCATGGTTCCAGCTTCGATAAATGTAAAGAAGCAATTGATGCTGGCTTCACTTCTGTTATGATCGACGGTTCCCATCATCCAATCGATGAGAACATCGAAATGACGAAGAAAGTAGTAGAATACGCTCACGCAAAAGGCGTGTCCGTTGAAGCAGAAGTAGGTACAGTTGGTGGACAAGAGGACGACGTAATCGGCGGTATCCAATATGCTGATCTTCAAGAGTGCGTGCGTATCGTTAAAGAAGCAGGCATTGATACCCTTGCTCCTGCACTGGGTTCCGTTCATGGACCATACCATGGCGAACCTAACCTTGGTTTCAAGGAAATGGAAGAAATTCGTGATGCAGTGAATCTTCCGCTCGTTCTTCATGGCGGCACAGGTATCCCTACACATGACATCCAAAAATCCATCTCCCTCGGTACTTCGAAGATCAACGTAAATACCGAGAACCAAATCGGGTTCACGAAGAAGTTCGTGAAGTACTGGCAGCAAAACCGAACGAATACGATCCTCGTAAATATATCGTTCCAGGCCGCGATGAAATCAAAGCTACGGTTATCGGTAAAATTCGTGAATTCGGTTCTAACAACAAAGCGTAAACAAACGCCTAAGTTAGCTTAGCTTGATAATGTGATTATTGATAGACTTTGTTAACAAATTGGACAGCCTTTGATATGAAGGCTGTCCGGTTATATATATGGAAATGATAAGTACACCGCGTCTGTCGGTGTCTTTCCATTTCCATTACTTATTATGTGGGGGACCCTTAAACTTATGGAGAAATTAATGATTAGCGGCGGACGCCCGTTGCGCGGTACGGTTTCGATTAGCGGTGCCAAGAACAGTGCGATTGCTCTGATTCCTGCCGCGTTGTTGGCTGAATCCGAAGTCGTGCTGGACAACTTGCCGCATTTGAGTGATGTTGCGGTCTATTCAGAAATTTTGGAAGAACTGGGTGCCCGCGTTTCGTGGGATGGCAATTATATGAAGATTGACCCTTCCAATGTAATATCTCTGCCTATGCCTAATGGACCTGTGAAGAAGCTACGTGCTTCCTATTATTTGATGGGTGCCTTACTGGGCTGGTTAATGAGGCAACGATTGGATTGCCAGGAGGCTGCAATTTTGAACCTCGACCTATTGATCAGCATATCAAGGGGTTCGAAGCGCTCGGCGCTACTGTAACGAATGAACATGGTTCCATACATTTATACGCCGAAGAGCTGCGGGGAGCCAAGATTTACTTGGATGTCAGCAGCGTAGGGGCAACGATTAATATTATGCTGGCGGCCACTCGGGCCAAAGGCTCCACAATTATCGAAAATGCGGCCAAAGAGCCTGAAATTATAGATGTAGCAACACTATTGAATTCCATGGGTGCGAGTATTAAGGGAGCCGGTACGGAGACGATTCGGATTGAGGGCGTGTCTAAGCTGAAGGGTTGTCGGCACTCTATCATTCCTGACCGTATACAAGCGGGGACTTATATGATAGCCGCGGCGGCGACTCGTGGCGATGTAGTGATAGATGGTGTTATTCCTAAGCACCTGGAGGCCCTGACTGCGAAATTGCTAGAAATGGGTGTGGTTGTAGAGGAATTAGATGAATCTATTCGCGTCATCGGTTCCGATAAATATGAGCATGTTGATGTCAAAGCACTTGTATATCCTGGATTCCCTACTGATTTGCAGTCGCCAATGACGAGTCTGCTTACACAGGCTGAGGGTGTCAGTGTGTTGAGTGATTTCGTATACAGCAACCGCTTCAAGCATGTTCCGGAGTTGGTACGAATGGGGGCCAAGATCCGTGTAGAGGGCCGTTCGGCTGTGATCGAAGGTGCGCCTTTGAATGCAGCTAAGGTGAAGGCATCTGATTTGCGTGCCGGTGCTGCGCTGGTCATTGCCGGATTAACGGTTAAGGAAGGAATTACCGAAGTATCTGGAGTAGAATATATAGATCGCGGATACGATAACTTAGTTACTAATCTCCGATCGTTAGGAGCCGATGTATGGCGGCAGGTGGAATAACCTGCTGCTACCGGCATAAGTTGCCTGAAAATAGGAGATAATATAGTATGGTGTCAGCGAAGACGCTCTCATAGATTTCATTAAGTATATGATAGTAAATGATTAAAATTGAATAGGTGGTTTTTACATGGATCTTCAAATTGCCGATTTGGAAGGGATGAAGCTGACGGAGCTATACAAGCTAGCCAAACAGTATCAAATTCCATATTACGGCCAATTAAAAAAGAAAGAACTGATTTTTGCAATTTTAAGAGCTCAGGCAGAGCAGAGCGGACTTATGTTTATGGAAGGCGTTCTTGAGATCTTGCCGGAAGGTTACGGCTTCCTAAGACCAATCAACTATTTACCGAGTACCGAGGATATATATATATCCGCCTCACAGATCCGTAAGTTTGATCTTAGAACCGGTGATCTGGTCTCAGGTAAATGTAGAACGCCGAAGGAGAATGAACGATACTTTGGACTTCTGCAGGTAAATGCCGTTAATGGAGAGAATCCTAACATTGCCGCCGAACGTTTGCATTTCCCGGCACTTACTCCACTCTACCCACAAGAAAAAATCGTACTTGAAACATCCCCAACACATTTATCCACGCGAATTATGGATTTGCTAGCTCCCGTCGGACTTGGACAACGCGGTTTGATCGTTGCGCCACCTAAAGCGGGGAAGACACTGCTGCTTAAAGAAATGGCCCACAGCATATCCACTAATTATCCAGATGTTGAGCTATTCGTACTGTTGATTGATGAACGTCCCGAAGAAGTAACGGACATGCAGCGTTCAGTGAAGGGCGAAGTTATCGCTTCGACTTTTGACGAGCTGCCTGAGAATCATATCAAAGTAGCTGAGCTTGTACTACAGCGTGCGTTACGCTTGGTGGAGCATAAGAAGGATGTTGTGATTCTATTGGATAGTATCACCCGTCTGGCTCGAGCATATAACTTGGTTGTACCACCATCAGGAAGAACATTAAGCGGTGGTATTGACCCGGCTGCATTCCATCGTCCGAAGCGGTTCTTCGGCTCAGCCCGGAACGTGGAGGAAGGCGGAAGCTTAACTATTTTGGCGACTGCGCTAGTGGACACGGGTTCACGTATGGATGATATCATCTATGAAGAATTTAAGGGTACCGGTAATATGGAACTTCATCTTGATCGCAAGCTGGCGGAGAGAAGAATTTTCCCGGCGATCGATATCCGTCGTTCAGGTACACGGCGTGAAGAAGTGCTGCTGAATAAGGAAGAACTGGATACCATTTGGGCAATCCGTAAAAATATGAATGATTCCTATGATTTTGTCGAAGGTTTCTTGAAAAAACTGCGTGACTCTAAGACCAACCAAGAGTTCCTAGCTTCATTTGATGCATCGGCATCGGGAAATAACGCATCGTCTGGAGGATCCAGTGCGCGCCGTTCTGTACGCAGTGGAGCCCAAGCTTCCGGTTCAGGATCCAATTCCGGCTCATAATAAACGCGGGTGCTTGAGGGCTTCCGTAGAATGAATGTTCAAAAAGTCTGATATTCAGCATCAGAGCTTAGCTTAACGAAGTGCGTTTTTCAAGGCGCTTCAACAGGTTGAAGCTGAGAAGCGGAGCTTCCCAGAGAGATTTTCTGAAGAGGAGAACAACATGTATTTAGTATATGCAGATGCGCAAGGACAGGTTTACGATCACCCGTCACTGTATGGCTTGGCCCGCAGTGGCGATATGATCGTTGAAATCATGGAGGACGAATTGATTCCAATGCCGGAAGGAGCTACATTAGTAGGCCTTCCTTGTACACGCCCGATCGGAATGGACCCGGACTCGGGGGAGATGATTCCGCTTCAAGGTGATATGCAAGCGGTAGGAGCTCTGCTTCCGCAAGGATTTACACGGCTATGTCTGCCTGGCTACGTGAAGACAGATAAAGAGTATAAGCTGCCGCTGTTCGGATATTCGGCCGTAGTGTGGAAGGATGGGCAGTTCTATGTAACGGCCCGGAAATCGGATGATCCTGAGAAATGGAACCCGCTGAACTGTGATCCCCTTACCCTAAAGCATAATGTTAAGGCGTTGACATCGAAATACCCGGATAATCGTCTCTATGAGCATCTCTCGAACTGTGCTTTGGGATATGAATGCTTGACTGCATCTAACACGTTCCTGAATCGTTGGGAGGGAGCGGTGCCTGTCTCCTATTCTTGTAATGCGGGATGCTTTGGCTGCATTTCAGAACAGCCGGACGATAGCGGCTTCGTCTCTCCACAGACACGAATGAATTTCCGTCCGCGTGTTGACGAATTGGTTGAGATTATGTTGGAGCATCTGAAGACACCGGAATCGATTATTAGCTTCGGGCAAGGCTGCGAAGGAGAACCGTCTACACAAGCTAAACTGATTATTGAATCGATCCGCGAAGTACGTCGCCAGACAGATATGGGCTATATTAACATTAATACGAATGCGGGACTGTCCGATCATATTCGGGGAATTGTTGATGCTGGTCTGGATTTGATGCGGGTTAGTACGATCAGCGCTCTGGATGATCATTACAATGCATACTATAAGCCGCGGGGCTACACACTAGCCAATGTGGAGAAATCACTTAAATACGCAGCTAGCCAAGGTGTCTACACCTCCATTAACTATTTAATCTTCCCTGGGGTAACTGACCGGGAGGAAGAGATCGAAGCGATGGTTGAGTTTGCCCGTCGCACAGATTTGAAGCTGATTCAACTCAGAAATCTGAATATTGATCCGGAGAGTTATTTAGAGCTTATCCCTAAGGCACAAGGCGATATCCTTGGTATGAAGCAAGCCATTGAGATATTCCAGGAGGAGCTTCCTGATGTTGTCATTGGTTCTTATACACATGTGCCTCCGGCAGAACTAGCACGGGCGAAGGTAAGATGGTGATTCACATTTATTGTGATTGCATAGTGAACTGTGGCATGCTATAATTTTTTTTGTTGCCATTATAACTCTGCACACGCATGAGGTGTAGGGCGGAAAGAGGTGAAAGTCATGAACGAAGCAATTCAACCGAAATATCACGTGACTACGGTAACTTGCGCTTGCGGCAATACCTTTGAAACAGGTTCCGTAAAACAAGATCTGCGCGTTGAAATTTGCTCCAACTGCCATCCATTCTTCACAGGTAAGCAAAAATTCCTGGATGCTGGTGGTCGTGTGGACAAATTCAAAAAGAAATACGGTCTGTAAGAGAAATGCTGCATAAGCAGCGAATTGCATAAATGCAAAATCCCCTGTCCAATTTGGACGGGGGATTTTTTTGTTTACGTCGATCTGAATTACACTAATTACGATTTGAACTCAACCGTGTTATAAATGGTGTTCCACTCGTTCTTATTAATAATCCCCAGGCGCCAAAGGCCGATCCCCTTCAGATCATAACGTTTAGCAAGTCCGATCAAGATATTGACGGAGTTCTCATCTTCATTATCCATATTCAAACCAAGAATCAGTTTGGATTTATCGGTCTCCTTCAGAGCTAGTGTGATTGCCTCATTCACTTTATCAACTGGCTCCGGCTTCTTGGAGCCGCCGCCTTCATAATTGTACGCCATGATGACGATCTCATCTGCCAATTGGCCAAGTGTCTTATAATCATATCCCTTATAGGAGGAATTCAGTGGATGGAGAGCTAGCGATAATTTCAGGTTAGCCGCTTTTGTAGCTGTGGCAAGTTCTTTGACGAAGGCGTTGAAGGATGAACGAGTTAATTCCTTGTCTGTTGTTAGTCCCAAACCTTCAAAATCGAGCATGATTCCTTGAAAATTGTAATCGGCAGCCGCTTGCACCATGTCTGTTATCGCCTGTTCTCTATAAGTCTGATCCTCAATAATTTTTGTTAATTCTCCTTTTACATCGCTGGAATAGACCATCAGATATGGAGTGGTGTTCGCCTCGGCTGCACCTTGAACTAGAACATCCGGCGTAATGTCGCCTGCTGAAGAAGGAAGTCGGAAATCGCTGCCTTGCATCGTAAACTTTCCATTTTCATCAATTCTGCTCCAGCCAAAAGAAATAGAATTAAAGCTAGGAATCGTAGCTGCATCAGAAAAAGAGGAGATCGCATAGAAGCCCAGTGTATACATCTTCTTCTGTGGCGAAGCGATAGAGACCGTGCGGGTCGCTTGGTCCCAACCGACCTTGGCGCCGAATTGCTGGCTAAAGAAGCTGAGTGGAATCAAAGTGTTGCCTTGTTGCGATTTAGGAGCAACGGCCAGTTTAACGGGCGAACCATTCACGGTAGCCTCAGGATTGTCGAGAGTCAGTTTAACGTGAACCGCTGCATCTCCTTCACCTTTAACAGCTGTAATGGATTTTTGTGCCTGATTCCAGGTGACCGTGATTCCTAAAGCTTCAGATATTGAACGGAAAGGGACCATCGTCGTTCCCTTAATAACAATAGGTTCACCAGAGAAGGATAACGGATAGCCATCCAGCAAGATTTTCACTGATGCTGCAGCCTCCGCTCTTCCCGGATATGAACCGGATAGAGTTGCGGCGAATACGGAAATCCCCAATACAAACGCTCCAAGTTTCTTCAACTTCAAAGTCAAATTCCTCCTTCTACCCATTTCTTTGTAAGACCCTACTCTATGAATATATCAATATTTTCCTAATATTGATAGTTTCGGAGAAATGATAGCGGTTTATCTATTTTTAATGTCCTGCTCTTAGAATTTATGCGATTGTTATGACCCTACAGGTACAATGAGTTTGTAATTGCTAACTACATGAATTAGGAGGGATTGGCTTGCTGCACACTATCATTAAGCCAAACTTATATCAAGACTCCGTAAGTCTCATGCTTATGTCCAATAAGCTGTCTAGTATTGAAGGTGTAAATCAGGTTTCTGTTATGATGGGAACCCCGGCTAACATTGACATTATGAAAAACACGGGGATGTACGCGCCTGAGCTCGATAAGGCCGCACCTAGTGATCTTTGCATCGCCATCGATGCTGAAAATGGTGAGATTGTCAGCACCGTTCTTGAAGAAGTAGAGCAATTTTTGAAGAATCAAGCAACTGCATCTGCTGGCAATAAAGTAGAAAAAGTTAGAACATGGGATCGTGCTGTGAAGGCTATGCCGGATGCTAATCTGGCCATGATTTCTATTCCGGGTAAATATGCTGCTGACGAAGCGATGAGCGCACTTGAAAATGGGCTTCATGTCTTCATGTTCAGTGACAATGTAGCGATTGAAGATGAGAAGCGTATTAAGAATTTTGCGAAGGAAAAGGGCCTGGTCGTTATGGGACCTGACTGTGGAACCGCTGTTATTAGTGGAGTACCTATTGCCTTCTCGAATATTGTAAATAAAGGAAAAATCGGTCTGGTTGGTGCTTCTGGCACCGGAATTCAAGAAGTAATTACGTTGATTGACAAGATGGGCGCTGGTATCAGCCATGCGCTTGGGACTGGCGGACGCGATCTGTCTGAGGAGATTGAAGCGATTACTATGCTGGAAGGAATCCGTGCTCTTGCTAACAACGCGGATACAGAAGTAGTGGTTGTTATTTCTAAACCACCAGCACAGAAAGTGCGTGAACAAGTAGTAGCATTGTTGGCGAATATCGGTAAGCCGGCCGTGGCTATCTTCATGGGCGAGAAGCCGGAATCTCATTTGCCTACGGTTAAATTTGCTCATACGCTCGAAGAAGCAGCGATTATGGCTGTTGAGCTGGCAAAAGGCTCTAAGTTGGAAGTGGCTCCTGAAGCTGCATTGCCTGCAGATCTTGGACTGGCAGCAGGTCAGACGAAGATCTGTGGTCTGTATACCGGCGGTACGCTTGCATATGAAGCGGCTACGATCATGAAAGAGGCGCTTCATGCGGACAAGGGCAAGAAATACGACGAAGGATACTTGTTGCAATATGATGGTCATGAAGTGATTGACCTTGGTGACGATATGTATACGCAAGGCCGCCCTCACCCGATGATCGATGGAACGACTCGTTTCCAATTCATTGAGAAGGCAGCTAAGCAATCCGATGTTGCGGTTATCCTGTTTGATCTGGTGCTCGGCTATGGCGCGCATGAAGATATGGCTACCCCTCTATCCAAGGTTGTGAAGAAAGCAATCGAGGCAGCGGCCAACGAAGGCCGTAAACTGTACTTTGTTGGCTCCATTTGTGGAACGAAGAACGATCCTCAGGGCTACGATGCGCAATTGAAGCTAATGCAAGAGGCAGGCGCGATTATGACAGACAGCAATTTCAGTGCTATACGTACTGCACTTCGCATTGTTGGTCATGAAGTTCAAGTAGGCTCAAGAGAGCTTCCGGTAGATACAAATCTGCCTAGCGCAGCCGTTGCTGCACCATCTGATGCATTGAAGCAACTGCTCGATTCCAAGCCATGTGTAATCAATGTTGGTCTGAGCAGCTTCGCTGATAATCTGGAGACAGAAGGTTGCCGGGTTGTACAGTTCGATTGGAGACCAGTAGCAGGCGGTAACGAGAAGTTGAGAAAGATCCTGAGCATCCTCAATAAAATGTAAGAGGTTATTCAAAAGCTGAAAACTGGACTCTTTGAACACACATTGTAAGAAAATTAATATACGGGGTGATGAGAGTGTATTCAACCATTGATGAGGCGAATCAAGCAGTCATTGAGAAAATTAAAAATTCACAACCATTCCTGTTGGACGTCGTTCCAGCGAAATCAGTCATTCCTGAACTGAATGGGAAGGTCCTGCTTCATGCAGGCCCGCCTATGAAGTGGGAAAATATGACGGATCCAATGAAGGGATCATGTGTCGGCGCAGTCTTGTTTGAAGGATGGGCTGCGGATGAGGCTGAAGCACGGAAATTGTTGGAGGGCGGAGAAGTTCAATTCATGCCTTGCCATCACGTATCTGCTGTAGGGCCGATGGGCGGAATCACGTCAGCTAATATGCCTGTATTGGTTGTAGAAAACAAAGAACATGGCAACCGTGCTTACTGTACGATGAATGAAGGCATTGGTAAAGTGCTCCGTTTCGGGGCTTATAGTGAAGAAGTTATTAATCGTTTGAACTGGATGAGAGATGTGCTCGGTCCAACGTTGTCCAAGGTTTTGAAAATGATGGATGGCGGATTGAATGTGAACGTTATTATCGCTAAGGCAATTACGATGGGTGACGAATTCCACCAGCGCAACATTGCCGCATCGCTTGTATTCCTCAAAGAGATCGCTCCTTACTTGACGATCGCCGACTTGGATGAGAAGACGAAGCATGATGTTATGAAGTTCCTTGCTGATACGGATCAGTTCTTCTTGAATATTATGATGGCTTCGGCAAAAGCGGCAATGGACGCTTCTCGTACGATTGAGTACGGAACGATCGTAACTGCAATGACTCGTAATGGCCATGAATTCGGAATCCGTGTGGCAGGACTTGGCGACCAATGGTTCACAGCTCCTGTTAATACACCAGAAGGTCTGTTCTTCACTGGCTATACTCAAGATGATGCGAACCCAGATATGGGGACTCCGCAATCACTGAGACATTCGGTGTTGGGGCTATGGCGATGGTCGCTGCTCCTGGGGTAACCCGTTTTGTTGGTGCAGGTGGATTTGATGATGCACTGGCGATCAGTAATGAGATGAGCGAAATTTGTATTGCTTACAACTCCAACTATGCTATTCCTACATGGAACTTCCAAGGTACTTGTCTGGGAATCGACATCCGTAAGGTCGTAGAGACAGGAATTACGCCGATTATTAATACCGGTATAGCGCATAAGCAAGCTGGCGTAGGCCAGGTTGGCGCAGGTACTGTCCGCGTTCCATTCGGTTGCTTCGAGAAGGCGTTAATCGCCTATGCGGAGAAAATGGGAATTGAAGTTTAATGCTCTATCCAGCTACGTTCATATCTAGAGGGCGGTATAGCGCATCGTTATTTTTCCTAAGCCAGACGAGGAGCTTTGGAGTTGTTCAGAGCATTTTTACGAATGGGCTTAATATTGCCTTTGGTAAAAATCTTGTCTTTGTAGGAACGGAATATGGCAATGGAGTGCCATTCGGCATCCACATCGAGTCGTATTTATACGATCGTCTACTTACTGAGACATTTATCGGTGAGGAGGTTGTGTGGAACCGTGAGAAGCAGCAGCTCTCATTTACGAACTGCAATGTTCACATTCACATCTCATTAATGGATTCCTTCGATTGTTCTATGAAGCTGCGGGCACAACCAGACCTTCGGATATCTGAGTGGGCTCCGCAGATGCGCGATTTAGCCATAAGCATGAACAAAGAGCTGGGGATTGGCTTAACCTTAAATGATGGATTGGCACTGCTAGAGCGCCCTGAGGCGAATTCGGAGTTGGAGAGTCGATTGTTGGCTTTATCACAGGCGCTCAAGGAACCGGGTCGTGAGATAAATATCGACTTGATCAAGTACTTTATCGGACGGGGCCAAGGCTTGACGCCAAGTGGGGATGACTTCCTCGTCGGCATTATGGCCATCGAGCGATTGCTCGGTAGAGCAGACTTCGGAGTATCCTGGGCGATAAGTAGAATTGTAGGAAAACTACCTGGCTTAACGACACAGGTTAGTGCCAACTATTATTACAGCGCATGCGAGGGCTATTACAGCACAGTGATACTAGATATCCTTGCCGCGTTGTTGAACGAACCAGATTATGATTTTGAAGAATGTGCAATAGCTTTGTTAAATGTAGGCAGCAGTTCGGGAATGGATACGTATTACGGACTTCTGTTTGCCGTCATGTCATGTGGATTGTTATAGATTTGTAATGCACTTAAGGGGCGAGTTAAGGAGAGAGGCATTCACCTATGAATACAGAATTCTCATAACTCGCCCTAAATTAGGTTGCTGTGATCCTTTCACTCACACCGGGGCAATACGGTCGTTTAATAACAAGTTTTGTTATGTTTATTTTATTTTTTTGAAGCTGAATAGGCGATTATTTTAATGAACTTTTGATTAGATTTCAGGGTTTTTCGTACGTATTATTAAGGTATAGATAGCTATCTTATTTAGTTTCAATTGGAGAGGTTATATATGAGTAAAATGCTTATTGCAATTGGTGGAAATGCCATCATCCAAGAGGGTCAAAAAGGGACGATTGCCGAACAGAAAGTGAATATATTAACAAGTTGTGCGCCGATTGTCGATCTGATCGAACAAGGCCATCAAGTTGTTGTTACACATGGCAATGGTCCGCAAGTAGGTAATTCATTAGTTAAGGCGAAAATGTCCGCCGATGTTATTCCAATGTTTCCTCTCGATGTATATGGAGCTGAATCGCAAGGGAATTTAGGTTATTTAATTCAGCAAACGATTACAAACATGCTGGCAAGCCGTGGATTGCACAAGAAGGCGGTCTCGTTGGTTACGCAAGTGGAAGTTGATGCGAACGATCCGGCATTCAATAACCCAACCAAGCCAATCGGTCCTTTCTATACGAAAGAGACGTTGGATCAGGCTTTTGCTGAAAGGGGAGCTTTCCCTTACGTTGAGGACAGCGGCCGTGGTTACAGACATGTTGTTCCATCTCCGATTCCTTCCAAGGTTGTTGAGAAGGATGCTATCGAAGCTTTGCTATCCCAAGACTTGACGGTTGTTACCGTGGGCGGGCGGAATCCCTGTTGTAGAAGAGGGCGGTCAACTGAAAGGTGTCGAGGCGGTTGTCGATAAAGACTTCGCCAGCGCTTTGCTTGCTGCAGAGATCGGAGCCGACTATTTGTTCATTCTGACTGGTGTCGCGCAAGTTGCTGTCAATTTCGGTAAGCCGGACCAGAAGAACCTGGACCGTATTACGCTGGACGAGGCTATTGGCTACCTGAATGAAGGGCAATTCCCGAAAGGCAGTATGGGACCTAAGATCGAGGCGGCAATTCTCTTCCTGAAGAATGGTGGCAAGAATGTTATCATTACTTCTATTGATAAATTGCAAGATGCACTGGAAGGTAAATCAGGTACTTGGATCGTTCCAAATGCAGATTCAATGAATCATAAACTCGCATAGAAAGGTGCAAACCATGAAGACGAAAAAATACCTTTTAACGTCATTATTCACATTGGCAATGTTCTTGCTCATGCTACCTATGCAAGCTTTTGCGGCAGATTCACTTAATGCTGAAGTAGCAACCCCTACTGGATGGTACGCACTGTTAACAATCTTGCCTTTGATTGTCATTCTAGTACTGCTGTTCTTGAAGGTTGATATGATCGCAGCCGGTCTGGTCGGCGGTGTGATGGCTATGATTATCGGGGGCATATCTTTGACTCAGGCCAACCAGGCCTTCCTCGATTCGATTCCAGGCATGCTCTCGATTACTGTACCGATCGTTAACTCGGCAGTGGCGATGGCCGTATTTAAATCAGGTGGTTACACCTCGGCTCTGACCCTGGTTCGTAGAGGAATTAAGGGACGCGTTGAAATTTTTGCTGCATTTATCGTCCTGTTGCAAGCTGCGGCAACTTATATGTCAGGTATCGGTGGCGGTAGTGCAATGGTTATCGCACCACTGGCTTTTGCGGCATTAGGTGCGATTCCAGAAGTTATCGCTGCAATGTCTATCGTGTCTGCAGTCAGCTTCACAACATCACCTGCATCGCTCGAATCAGGTATCGTCTCGAAGCTGTCGGGTATTCCGGTAGCTGACTATGTTTCTCAAATGCGCCTATTCACATTAGGCTTCGTGATTCTTGGTGTTGCTATCGCATTCTGGGGAGCTAAGCGCAGAAAGGCAATATTCGTAGGCGATGAGAGCAGCGAGTTTGCTGGAATGAGCAACAAGCAATTGTTCAAAATGACGATCCCAGCGATCTTCTTGCTTGGATCGGTTATTCTCGGACCTATCATTAATAAAGCGATTAGCTACAGCTTGTTCACACCACTCGTATACACAATGTTGACCGTGTTCTTGATTTTCCTTTGCACGAAATTTACACTTAACAAATCGCTTGAAGCGATGGTCGATGGCTCAACTTATATTTTGACACGGCTGTTCAGCGTAGGTATCTTCCTGGCATTTATTAATATGATCGGTCAGACCGGCGCTTTTGCAGCGATTTCGAACGTGGCAAGTAATGCTCCTACAGCTATTGTAGTTCCTGTAGCTGTGCTGGCAGGTATATTGGTCGGTATTCCGGCAGGTGCATATGTTGGTTCCATTCTAACCTTGGTGCTACCAATTGCCGTGACACTCGGATTCTCGCCAGTTGCTTTTGGTTTTGTAGCTATGGGTGTAGGTCTTGGAAGTCAGCTCAGCTTTGTTAATATCACCATGCAAGCTCTGTCGTCCGGATTCCAGATTCCAATTCTGCAAGTGGTTAAAGGAAATGGTAAGTGGGTTGGACTCTCGATGGCAATCTTATTGGTACTTTCGTTGATCTTCGGATAAGTCACAGTCATTCGGTTTTATTCATTTAATTAATTATTCAACCGGGAGGAACAAACAATGGATATCTTGATTAAGAAGGCAAGAATTGCTGAGGGTGCGGAGCTTCGTGATATTGCGATCGAAAACGGGAAAATCGTTGGAATCGAAGCCAATATCGAGGCAGAAGCAGGCCGAGTTATCGAAGCGAACGGTAAGGTGTTGATCCCAGGCCTAGTTGAGAGCCATCTTCATTTGGATAAAGCACTCATCGCAGACCGTCTGCCGAACAAATCAGGTACATTGCAGGAGGCCATTAGTGTTACTGGCCAATTGAAGCCGACGTTTACGAAGCAGGATATTCGCGATCGTGCCAGCAGAACTTTGGACATGCTGGTTAAGAACGGCACGACTCATTTGCGGACTCATTCTGAATTCGATCCATCCCAGGGATTCACAGGACTTGAAGTGATTCTTGAGCTCCGTGAAGAGTATAAGAACCTGATCGACATTCAAGTTGTTGCTTTCCCTCAGGAGGGAATCTTCAAGGCACCAGGTACAGATAAAATGATGTACGAGGCTATGGAGATGGGCTGCGATATCGTTGGTGGGGTTCCATACAATGACATCTCAGCTAAAGAGCATATTGACTTTGTGTTCGAGCTTGCTAAAAAATATAACAAGCCTATCGACCTTCATCAGGACTTCAAGGATGATGCAGAAGGCACTACAATCGACTATGTTGCTGAAAAGACCATTGCTGAAGGCTTCGTAGGTAGAGTATCGGTGGGTCACTTGACCAGTATCGCTGCTATGCCTCGTGAGCAATTGCTGCCAATCATTGAGAAGATGAATGAAGCACAAATCAGCGTCATGAGTCTTCCATGTACAGACCTGCATCTTGGAGCGCGTAATGATGCTTATAACGTTCGCCGCACAGTTACTCCTATCCGTGCACTTCGTGATGGTGGTGTAAATATGTGTATTGCGACGAATAATATTCGTAACGCATTCACACCATATGGTAACGGCGACTTGATGCTGACCGCTATGATCGCAATTCCTGTAGGCCATTTAGGCGGTGCAGCTGACTTGCATACAGTTCTACCGATGATTACCACGAATCCAGCAAAGGCTCTCGACTTGAAGGGCTATGGTATTGCAGTGGGTAATAACGCCGATCTGGTATTGCTCGACTCTGAATCAGTTACGAATGCTATCATTGATGTACCAACAAGATTATTCGTCATCAAGAACGGTAAAGTAACGGTTGAAACGGTACGCACTGTTAAAGTCAATGCTTAGTTTTGAACTGATATAATAGGATTACTCCATATTCTCCGCAGAGATATGGAGTTTTTCCATTTCTGTTGCTCTTCACAGAATTCCGCCGGAGCTATAATATTTAATTGTGAATGAAATCAACAGTCTTAAGAATGGAGACCAACAAATGACTCAGAAGAAGACGAGCGAACAATTTGATACGGATGATCGATTTAATCCAAATGTGCAGAGTTATGTTGGGAAGGAGTTCTTTTTGAAAGAGTGCCTGAAGGAATTGCAGAATTTAACGAATTATCAAGTAAGCTGCTGGTTCCCCAATTATTCGATTACCGCTAGCGGTGCTGTTTATCAAGGGGAAGAGTGGGAGGATTTCCTTCGTAACCGGATCCCGAACCCGAACCCAGTTGTTCATTCGATTCATATCCATGAGGTCGAGAACGGCAAGATCGTATTTGATGACGGAGGTAGTGAGGAAGCGAAGAATGAACCTGGCTGATCGTTTGATTACTCTTGCCAACCTGTTCAGCTCCTTATATCAAGCAAAGTTGAATTCAGATATATACAGAGACTGGCTTTATAAATTAGACAATTTGCTGAAGAGTATGTCAGACGGGATTGTTCTATTGAACTTGCAAAGGAATGTGATTCATCAGAACGATGCTTTCGTTCAATTTATTAAGACATATAATGATGGTAAGATGATTATTAATGAGAACCAGCTCATTAAGATGTTCATACAGATTAACGAGCTGGAGTCGGTCGATATAGAGGAATTTGCGTCACAGAATGAAGCTTCGATCAGAATTAAGGCGCAGCTTCCGGGGAAGATTCGTTACTTTGAAATTAAGAAATTTGCTGTGTATGAGAATAGTGAGCCCTTGGGCAATGTGTATAGTATCCGCGATATTACTAAGGAATATGAAGTCGACCAGATCAAGAGCAACCTGATCTCGATCGCCAGTCATGAATTTAAGACTCCGCTGACCAATATCAGGGGAAGTGTAGAGACCCTCTTGAGGGGGGAATCCAATTGGGACGAGTCCTTCTCCCATGATCTATTGCTGGGAATCCATGAGGATGTGCTCCATTTACAAGAGTTAATTGACGTCTGGATGGATGTGAAGAAGATTGAGACAGGCACCTTGCTGCTGCATCAGGATTTCTTCCCACTGTTCCAACTTATCAAAGGGACACGGAATCAACTGCCTGAGAAGGTAATGAGTCAAGGGGAGATCGTATTCAATTATGATACGACGTCAAACTTCCCATTATTATATGGGGATGAAGCTCGTGTGAGGCAGGTTCTGATTAACCTAATTATTAATGGACTTACTTATAATGATGCCAAGGAAAAGAAGATTGTCGTCGATATTCATCATGATGATCAGTATATATATATAGAAGTAACAGATAATGGAATCGGTATTTCAGAGAAAAATCTCAAGAAAATATTTGAGCGTTTCTATAGAGCTGATATTTCAGCGGCACGAAAGAGCGGTGGGTCCGGCCTAGGTCTATCGATTAGTGAGGGCTTGATCCGCGAGCATGGCGGTGAAATTGATGTGAAGAGCCGATTAAATGAGGGAAGCACCTTTACCGTTAAACTGCCGATTATAGAAGTTCCATAGGAGGTAAAGATGAAGAATACCTATAAAATAGCAATAGTAGATGATGAACCGAAGATTGTACGATTCATTAAAGCGAATTTACTGTCTTTTAACTATCAAGTCTGTACATTCTCCAACGGCGAGCAGTTCCTGGAGCAATTCGATCTGCACGAGCCTGATTTGGTCCTGCTTGATGTGATGATGCCTGATATGGATGGCTTTACGGTTTTGAAGCAGCTTCGTAAATTCAGCAAGGTACCGGTAATCTTTCTCACAGCGCGTAGTGCATCTGACGATATGCTTCAGGCCTTCGATCTGGAGGCTGATGATTACTTGACGAAGCCGTTCTCTCTGGACGAGCTATTCGCTAGGGTGAAGGCCGTGCTACGCAGAACGAAGGTGAATTATGAGCTTGGCCGCGAGGAGAGCCGGATTACAACCTATAATCTCGAGATCAACATCGCCCAAAAGCGCGTCTATGTCAAAGGTAATGAAGTGAAGCTGACGAATATTGAATATTTAATTTTGGAGCTTCTAGGAATGCATATGGACAAGATTATTAGTCATGAGCAGATATTGACGACGGTGTGGGGACCGGACTATAGCAATGAAATCGAGTACTTAAGAGTAGCGGTGGCCCGTATCCGTAAGAAGCTGAAGCAGGCCGGCTGTGATCACTATCTGGACGTGATTAAAACTTATTCAGGCATCGGCTATTCACTAATATCTAGTAAGGGTGAATATGAATCGGAGAACAAGCCAACTAGCGAAGAGTAGTAATTGTAAGAATAGATTCATAGTTAGAGTTGGTCCGGTAGCCAAGTTTTTCTCCTAGGTTGCAATTTAGATAGGCATGAGATATACTTAATTTCACCGTGCTAGATGGGGAGGTAGCGGTGCCCTGTAACTCGCAATCCGCTATAGCGAGGTTGAATCCCTGTTAGAGGTCTTGTCGATGTGAGGTCTGGTCTTTATGGCAGACGTTGACGGACGGGTCCTCCGCAATGAGTACCTGTGAACCTGGTCAGGTCCGGAAGGAAGCAGCCATAAGCAGTTTCACTCATGTGCCGGAGGAGTGCCTGTCCCGAGTTGCGCCATAAGGGTGCCGCTTGGATCGCAATGATCAATAACAGGTGCACGGCTACATATTGGATAAGAATACATCTTTGTCTTGGGACAGAGATGTTTTTTTATGGAGATGTGGCTGTGAGCACCTGAGATGTTTCCGTAGGAAACATGACTTCGTAAGCATCCGCTTAGGCCCAACTGAATTCAAGATTCGATGTTGAATAAGCTCTCAGTGTTACGTCGTGATCAAAAGCGAACTTTTTGAACAACCTCTTATAGAAGTTTTTCTGTTCACTTGAGTATAGTATAATAAAGAGGCGGCGATGAGCCGCCTTAGGGATAGAAGAAGGTGCCGCAATGGAGCATATTGCGCTGTACCGTGCTTGGCGGCCGCAGTCGTTTCAAGACATGGTAGGACAACAGCATATTATCCGTACACTGCAGAATGCGATTCGCGAGCAGCGCTTATCGCATGCTTATTTATTTAGCGGACCGCGCGGGACGGGGAAGACAACCACTGCTAAGGTCCTGGCCAAAGCAGTTAACTGCGAGAAGGGTCCTGCAGCAGAGCCTTGTAATGAGTGCGAAGCATGCCGGAGGATTACTGCAGGTGCTGTGATGGATGTGCTTGAAATTGACGCCGCTTCCAACCGGGGGGTCGAGGAAATTCGCGATCTTCGCGAGAAGGTGAAGTACGCCCCGACGGAAGTGCGGCAAAAGGTTTATATTATCGACGAAGTTCATATGTTGACAACTGAAGCTTTCAACGCGTTGCTCAAGACACTTGAGGAGCCACCTCCACACGTGATGTTCATTCTGGCAACAACGGAGCCGCATCGGCTTCCAGCAACTGTTATCTCGCGTTGCCAGCGCTTTGATTTCCGCCGTGTCTCTCTGGAGGAACAAGCCGTCGACTGAAGATGATATGCGAGGAAGAAGGAATCACCGCGGAAGACGATGCGATTCAATATATTTGCAGACTGTCTGACGGGGGATGCGGGATGCGCTCAGCATTCTGGATCAGATCGCTTCATTTACGGATGGACATGTCTCTTACGAGCAGGTGATGAGCCTGACCGGGGGAATCCCGTCTAAGCAGTTCTCCCAGCTCGCCCAGACCTTAATTGATGGCGATGTCGGCGGCATGATGCAGATGATTGAAGGTCTCATGCAGGAGGGTAAGAGCGCTGATAAGTGCATGGAGAACTTGATGTATTATTTCCGCGATCTGTTGATGATCAAGACGGTTCCCCAGGCGGACAAGCTGACCGAACGTGTGCTTGACCCAGAGGATTATCGGGAGATGGCGCATGCCTTCTCTAGGCCTCAATTGTTCCGGATTATCGAGACGTTGAATCACTATCAGACGGAGATGAAGTATTCACAACAGCCGCAGATGCTGTTCGAAGTTGCTTTATTGAAGCTCTGTAGTATTCCGCAGCAGGAAGCTGCCTCGGGAGATGGGGCGGGAGGCGGCGCTGCTCATGCAGCCGAAGCTTCAGAGATTAAGCAGCTCAAACGGCAACTAGCCGAGCTGGAGAAGAAGCTCGAGAAGGCGCTGCAGGGCGGTCTGGCTGCGGCTGGTGGAGGCGGGGCACAGGCTTCTGGCCAAGCAAGCTCAGCAAGGTCATCCAGAAGTGTATCACCACGTGTCTCCTCGGTAGCCAAGATACCCTCCGGAATGGATCGATATATCTCTCAGAAGGACAGTTCAGATACTTCGCAACTCCAGGGCAAGTGGCATCAGGTGTTGCAGGCTGTTAAGGACGAGAAGGTGACGATTCACGCCTGGTTCATGAATGGAGAGCCAGTCTCTGTACTAGAGGATGCTATTCTGGTTGCATTCAAGAATGATATTCACCGAGAGACGACAGAGAAGCCGGCTGATAAAAGTGTTATTGAGCAGGTGCTAGAACGCCAGTTGGGCAAGCCATACCGTCTGGTTACCATGATGCTTAAGGACTGGAATGAGGCGATTCAGAACGGGGCGGCTACTCCTGCACAGCCCTTAGAGCTTGAGCACGAGGATGAGCAGACCGGAAGTAAGGAGCCTTGGGTTGATGAGGCCTTACAGATGTTCGGCGAAGATCTCGTCGTGATTAAAGAGTAACTTTTTGGTATGATTAACAAACATAAATAAATCACTTATTTAATTGAAGGAGATGTGGCTTACATGAACAATATGAATCAGATGATGAAGCAAGTAAAGAAAATGCAAGAGCAAATGCTGAAGGCGCAAGAGGAACTTGCTGATAAGACAATGGAGGGCAGCGCAGGTGGTGGCGTTGTTACTGTACAAGTTAACGGACATAAGAAAGTGTTGTCCATCAATATCAAGCCAGAAGCGGTTGATCCAGATGATGTGGAAATGCTGCAGGATCTAGTACTGACTGCAGTGAATGACGCTCTCACTAAGGCAGAAGAATTAGCGAACCAGGATATGGGCAAATTCACAGGCGGAATGAAAATTCCAGGCCTATTCTAATCCAGATTGAAGGAGAAT
>NZ_CP133605.1:67500-780000 GCF_031199965.1 Paenibacillus sp. D2_2
AGGGGAGCGTTGTATGCGGATTGAAGTTGGACCGGAAGGACTGGTGGACTGCATACAAGTGAGAATGCCGGTATGAGTAACGAAAAGATCAGTGAGAATCTGATCCGCCGAAAGCCCAAGGTTTCCTGAGGAAGGTTCGTCCGCTCAGGGTAAGTCGGGACCTAAGGTGAGGCCGAAAGGCGTAATCGAAGGACAACAGGTTGAAATTCCTGTACCACCGTAAGCCGTTATGAGCAATGGGGTGACGCAGGAGGGTAGTGACGCGAGCTGATGGATGCTCGTCCAAGCAGTGAGGCTGATGTGTAGGCAAATCCGCACATCGTTAAGGCTAGGCTGTGATGGGGAGGGAAAATTTATAGTACCGAAGGTCATGATCTCACACTGCCAAGAAAAGCCTCTAGCCAGGTGAAGGTGCCCGTACCGCAAACCGACACAGGTAGGCGAGAAGAGAATTCTAAGGCGCGCGGAAGAACTCTCGTTAAGGAACTCGGCAAAATGACCCCGTAACTTCGGGAGAAGGGGTGCCCCGGTAGTGTGAATAGCACGAGGGGGCCGCAGTGAAAAGGCCCAAGCGACTGTTTAGCAAAAACACAGGTCTGTGCGAAGCCGCAAGGCGAAGTATACGGGCTGACGCCTGCCCGGTGCTGGAAGGTTAAGGGGAGTGGTTAGGGGTAACCCGAAGCTATGAACCGAAGCCCCAGTAAACGGCGGCCGTAACTATAACGGTCCTAAGGTAGCGAAATTCCTTGTCAGGTAAATTCTGACCCGCACGAATGGCGTAACGACTTGGGCGCTGTCTCAACGAGAGATCCGGTGAAATTTTAATACCTGTGAAGATGCAGGTTACCCGCGACAAGACGGAAAGACCCCATGGAGCTTTACTGCAGCTTGATATTGGACTTTGATACGATTTGTACAGGATAGGTGGGAGCCTAGGAAGCCGGAGCGCCAGCTTCGGTGGAGGCGCCGTTGGGATACCACCCTGATCGTATTGGAGTTCTAACCTGGTACCGTAATCCGGTACGGGGACAGTGTCAGGCGGGCAGTTTGACTGGGGCGGTCGCCTCCTAAAGAGTAACGGAGGCGCCCCAAGGTTCCCTCAGAATGGTTGGAAATCATTCGAAGAGTGCAAAGGCAAAAGGGAGCTTGACTGCGAGACTGACAAGTCGAGCAGGGACGAAAGTCGGGCTTAGTGATCCGGTGGTACCGCATGGAAGGGCCATCGCTCAACGGATAAAAGCTACCCTGGGGATAACAGGCTTATCTCCCCCAAGAGTCCACATCGACGGGGAGGTTTGGCACCTCGATGTCGGCTCATCGCATCCTGGGGCTGAAGTAGGTCCCAAGGGTTGGGCTGTTCGCCCATTAAAGCGGTACGCGAGCTGGGTTCAGAACGTCGTGAGACAGTTCGGTCCCTATCTGTCGTGGGCGTAGGAAATTTGAGAGGAGCTGTCCTTAGTACGAGAGGACCGGGATGGACGCACCGCTGGTGTACCAGTTGTTCCGCCAGGAGCATAGCTGGGTAGCTAAGTGCGGAAGGGATAAGCGCTGAAAGCATCTAAGCGTGAAGCCCCCTCAAGATGAGATTTCCCAATTAGTAAGACCCCTTGAAGACGACGAGGTTGATAGGCCTGAGGTGGAAGTGCAGCAATGTATGGAGCTGACAGGTACTAATCGGTCGAGGGCTTATCCAATATTAAAATGCAAATGTAGTTTCGTATCCAGTTTTCAAGGATTAACCTTGAATTTATGGCTTTGGAGAGATACCCAAGTGGCTATAAGGGGACCCTCTGCTAAGGGGTTAGACTGCGTAAGCGGTGCGAGGGTTCGAATCCCTCTCTCTCCGCCATTTCTATACAAGCTATAAATATATAATTAATGTGGCGGTGTAGCTCAGCTGGCTAGAGCGTACGGTTCATACCCGTGAGGTCGGGGGTTCGATTCCCTTCGCCGCTACCATATTTACCTGGAGGCTTAGCTCAGCTGGGAGAGCATCTGCCTTACAAGCAGAGGGTCAGCGGTTCGATCCCGTTAGCCTCCACCATTTAACTTCATATGCCGGTGTAGCTCAATTGGTAGAGCAACTGACTTGTAATCAGTAGGTTGGGGGTTCAAGTCCTCTCGCCGGCACCATTTGTTTCACAGCGCGGAGCCGTGGTGTAGAGGCCTAACATGCCTGCCTGTCACGCAGGAGACCGCGGGTTCGAATCCCGTCGGCTCCGCCATTTAATTCAATGCATGTTTCCACAATGAAGTGGGAAAGTTATCAATACTTACCCCTTTATTTTTTTGACCAAATTACATATGGCTCGGTAGCTCAGTCGGTAGAGCAGAGGACTGAAAATCCTCGTGTCGGCGGTTCGATTCCGTCCCGAGCCACTTTTGTAAGTTTCAGGACAAGCCTGAAGCTCACATATATGGAGGCTTAGTGAAGTGGCTAAACACGGCAGACTGTAAATCTGCTCTCTACGAGTTCGGTGGTTCGAATCCATCAGCCTCCACCATTTATTTGAGCCATTAGCTCAGTTGGTAGAGCACCTGACTTTTAATCAGGGTGTCGAAGGTTCGAGTCCTTCATGGCTCATCTCAACAAGAACCCTTTCCAAGTAGTAAGTTACTACTCGGAAAGGGTTTTTCTTCATATCCATCTCTACATTCGTTTTTCTTGCATATCAAGCATAAGATTCGGCAATATTGAGTTTTGTGATTTCAATGATAAACTGGAGAAAATTTTTGTGGCCTTGTTTGTGATACAATAAATTCATACAATCAAAACCTATAGATCAGAGAGGCAACTTAGCTATGGATATTAAAGAGCTGAAGCGACAGTTAGAAGAGATTATAGGATCATCCTTATCTTTATTAGAGATGGATCAAGAGAATTGGACTGGCTTAGTAAATGACAAGAGCTTGGATCAACCTTCTTCCGGGATGACTGAGTTGCACGACCAGCCTCGATGGCTATGGAAAACTGATTCTTCCAAGGTTTATGTTTTTGAGTCCGAAACTCCATTGACTGAACGGGAAATTAGATTGATCGACCTTCTACTGTCTGCGAACCGTGAGAAGTCGAATCATCATCCCTATCCCTCAAAACGAGATGAGGAATCCCGCAGTATAGAGCTGGGCAAATGGCTGCAAGAGCAAATTAATAGCGGTAATATACAGAATACTGTTCCAGATGATATGGCGATGAAGCCCAAGCTGACGGAAAATTTATTCCCTTTCCTGTTGAGCTCTGAGGATCGTACGAATCAGGAAGTACCATTTTCCAAGCTATATAAATTGCTTCGCAGTTATTTTGGGGGTGAGGTTGTTCTCGTTCCCATGACTAAGTCATGGCTTGTTTTGGTTCGGGAGGAGCTGCTGCTGGATGTACAGGATGAGAGCAATGAGGGGATTGAGACAGAACGTGATATGTTAGGTGCTCTTTGTCAGGGTTTGTATGAGCTGATTGCCAATGAATGGGGTGGAGGAGGATTCCGCTTAGCTGTAGGGGACAAACAGATCAGCCAGGAGCACCTTTTACCGACGTTGATCGCTTTACGGGAGACACTATTGCTTGGGCGGATCTTTCAGGTATCAGAGCATATCCACCTGCCTTGGGATTTGGAACTCGAACGACTTATCTATCACATACCGGATGATCGGCGGCAACAATTCATAGAGGAGAATGGGGTCAACTCCCATCTGCTAGAGGATGAAGAGACGCTGGTTACACTGGAGACCTTCTTTCAACTGGATTGTAATGTAAGCGAGACAGCAAAGCGCTTGTATATACATCGTAACACTTTACTGTACCGGCTTGATAAGTTCAAACAGGAGACCGGGCTTGATGTTAGGAGCTTTCAGAATGCGGTTTTGGTCAAGCTCAGAATCCTATTGTATAAAGTTACGAAAAGGCTTTAATATTTTTGTGCAGTTTGTGGATGGCAGTTTGTTAGGCTTATAGGTTACTATATATACAGAAGTTGTATCCGATTACATTTAAGCAAAGATAGTTCATAAATCATTTATTATTAGGAGGAAATCACATGGCAGGCGTACGCTTAGAACACATTTTCAAGAAATATGCAGGTGCTGATAAAGCAACCGTTATGGACGTTAACCTTGATATCGCAGATAAGGAGTTCCTCGTACTCGTAGGTCCTTCCGGTTGTGGTAAATCTACAACTCTTCGTATGATCGCTGGTCTTGAAGAAATTACAGAAGGTAAATTGTATATCGGCGACCGCGTCGTGAATGACGTAGCTCCGAAAGACCGTGACATCGCGATGGTATTCCAATCCTACGCTTTGTATCCACATATGAACGTGTATCAAAACATGGCGTTCGGTTTGAAACTTCGTAAAGTGAAGAAGGATGAAATCGATCAACGTGTACGCGAAGCTGCTAAGATCCTCGACATCGAGCATTTGCTTGATCGTAAACCAAAAGCTCTTTCCGGTGGTCAACGTCAACGGGTTGCCTTGGGCCGCGCTATTGTCCGCGATCCTCAAGTGTTCCTCATGGACGAACCTCTTTCCAACTTGGACGCTAAACTTCGTGGTCAGATGCGTGCGGAGATTACAAAGCTGGTTAAACGTTTGGAAACCACTTGCATTTACGTAACACATGACCAAATCGAGGCTATGACAATGGGTGACCGTATCGTTGTTATGCACGACGGTATCATTCAACAAGCTGCTTCTCCGGAAGAATTGTATAACCAACCAAACAACATTTTCGTAGCTGGATTTATCGGTTCCCCTACGATGAACTTTGTGAATGGTACATTGTCTGAAGAAGGCGGAGAAATTCGCTTCAAGACTTCTAACCTGAACGTAGTAGTTCCACAAGGTAAAGCTACAGTATTGAAGGACAAAGGATATGTAGGCAAAGAAGTAATCATGGGTATTCGTCCTGAGGACATTCATGAAGAGCCAGTATTCCTGGAAGCTTCTCCACACACTGCACTCTCTGCAGACGTATATTTGACAGAGAACCTTGGTCACGAAATGCAATTGTACTTGAACGGTGTAGGTACCTCTTCCTTGATCGCTCGCGTTGACGGTCGTTCCAACACTCGTGAAGGTGACAAGGTTAAACTTGCTATCGATATGAACAAAATTCATATCTTTGACAAAGAAACTGAAAAGAACGTTTTCTATAACTAATTCTTTTATGCATATGGTAATCCTCGGATTATCCCTCAAAGAGCCGTCCCTCGGGACGGTTTTTTGTTTATAGAGCGAGGTCAATCCGTAGCTGTGATTGATTTACGAGGCGTTTTCATTTACGATGAATACATTAGCACGGTATAAATTGGTTTTTGTTGACAGCTTAACATAATCGATAGGTATCCTGTTCAAAGATGTAAATACACTTTGGCGTCGGATGGCTGGTAGGAAAGGAAGAACACCATGGCAAAAAAAGTTAAGGTATCGGAATTGGTGGGTCAATTTGGACTTGAGGTCATTTCCGGTGAACAAGGGCTGAAACGTGTGATCACGGTTGACGATCTATATCGTCCGGGTCTGGAAATGGCTGGTTATTTTGAATATCATCCACCAGAACGCGTACAAATCTTAGGCAAGACCGAATTAGCATTTTATGAGACATTGACAATGGAGCAGCGTCGGGAACGGATGAAGCTGCTGTGCAGCAGCGAGGAGACCCCATGTATTATTGTAACGAGAGCATGGGAGGTACCTGAGGAATTGATCGAGATCAGTGCGGAGAAGAATCTTCCGGTACTGCGCAGTAGTATGGCTACGACAATTCTGTCCAGCCGTATTACGAGCTTCCTGGAGAAGAAGCTGGCTCCTACGGCCACAATTCATGGCGTATTGGTTGACGTGTATGGTGTAGGAATGCTTATTACAGGTAGCAGTGGGATCGGGAAGAGCGAGACGGCGCTTGAGCTGGTAAAACGCGGTCATCGTCTGATTGCCGATGATGCGGTAGAAATCCGCCAGACATCGGACAATCAGCTACATGGTACAGCTCCTGAATTGATTCGTCACCTGCTTGAAATTCGAGGCGTAGGTATTATTAATGTTATGACGCTATTTGGCGCAGGGGCGATCCGCAACAATAAGAGAATTACACTCGTCGTCAAGCTTGAGGCCTGGCAGCAAGAGAAGCAGTATGATCGGCTGGGACTAGATGAAGAGACGACGCGCATCATCGATACCGACGTACCATTAGTAACGATCCCTGTTCGTCCAGGGCGTAACCTTGCAGTCATTATCGAAGTAGCAGCGATGAATTTCCGCTTGAAGCGGATGGGCTATAATGCAGCCTTGCAATTTACATCGAAGCTAACAGAGACGATTGCCGAAGATATCGATGATTTAGATTAGGAGCGTGAACGATGGGTACCTTGTTATTGAACCCGATAGCCTTCTCTATCGGTCCTTTGGCAGTGCATTGGTATGGTTTGATCTTGGGAACAGGTGCACTAATGGGTTTGCTCTTCGCTATATGGGAAGGCAAGAGATTTAAAATCCCACAGGAATTCTTTATGGACTTGCTTCTGTTCGGCGTTCCATCTGCAATCGTAGGGGCAAGGATTTATTTCGTCGCCTTTAAGTGGGAAGATTATAAGAATAATCTATGGGATGTCTTTAAGATCTGGAACGGTGGCATAGCTATCTATGGAGCGCTTATAGGAGCTATTATTTGCGCCATGATCTTCGTGAAGAAACGCGGTTATAACTTCTGGCGAATAGCGGATATTTGCGCACCGTCACTTCTCGTCGGTCAGTTGATCGGTCGTTGGGGAAATTTCGTTAACCAAGAAGCGTACGGTGGCGAGACAACGGAGACATTCCTGAGAGATTATCTACACTTGCCTTCATTTATTGTGAATCAAATGAATGTGGAGGGTATTTTCCGCCATCCGACTTTCCTATATGAATCGGTGTGGAACTTCGTAGGATTGCTCCTACTTTTAGTCTTGCGTAGACGCAAATTTCTACGTGCCGGAGAACTATTCTGTTCCTATTTCATATGGTATTCGATCGGCCGTTTCTTCATTGAGGCACTGCGTACGGATAGCCTGGCCTTCCAAGGCGCCGCTTGGCTGGCATCATTTGTGAATGGTCTGTGGGCACCGATGCAATGGATCGGATTTGAACAGGGATACCTGGCACCGTCATATGGGAATGTGCGGATATCGCAATTGTTGGCCCTTCTGATTGTAGTCGCTGCGGTCTTATTCATAATTGTAAGACGCAAGACGATTCCGAATTTGCCGCATTATCTCGATCCGATTGTATCGACTAAGGCTACGGGAATCGATAGCGCTACCCTGCAAATGCCTGCTCCAGCGGCTAAAACTGCTGCTGAGCAAGACAACAGTACAACCTCGGCTGAGGAAGCAAAGCCGCTACCTGAGCCGGACAGTACGGAGGATAAAAAGGAGTAAATAGACTGCATGATACGCACAGTGTTATTTGATTTGGATGGAACGATCGTAGATACAAATGAGTTGATTATTACTACTTTTATGCATGTGATTGACAAACATATGGACAAGCCCTATACGCGTGAACAGATTATTCCCTACATGGGCATGACGCTGGAAGAACAATTGCAGATATTTTCAGGTCAAGAGGATGTAGCCCATATGGTGAAGGAATATCGTTCTTATAACAATGAACGTCATGATGAATTGGTACGAGAATTTCCTCATGTCCTAGAAGTCATTCGCGCGATGCATGAGAACGGGATTAAGCTCGGCGTAGTGACGACGAAGATTCGGCTCACGGCGATGCGGGCTCTCGAGCTATTTGGTCTTAGACCGTATATGGATGTGATTATTACCGTTGAGGATGTGCAGCATCCTAAGCCACATGCGGAACCGATCCTGACGGCGATGGACCAATTGAATGCGGACCCAGCTAGCACGTTGATGGTCGGAGATAGTGCAGCCGATCTGAAGTCCGCCCAGGCGGCAGGCGTGCGCTCCGCTGCAGTAGCTTGGTCGCTAAAGGGCGCTGAGGAGCTACAAAAGTATAATCCAGATTATATCCTTAATGACATGACCGATCTATATGATCTTGTCGGGATGGGAGCCAATAAATAAGTGAGGAAAGTGGAGCGTTATCCAGTGAACGGTCCGAATGCGCTATGGCAGATCTATCGGACGGTAAGCCCCTGGAAGGGCGTGAAAAACTTCATCTTCATACAAATCGCTAGATATTGTCCGATCTTGTCGCTGAAGAACTGGATTTATCGCCATATTCTCGGGATGAAGGTTGGAGAACATACGGCCTTTGGCCTGATGGTTATGGTGGATGTCTTCTTCCCGGAGAAGCTGACAATCGGTCGTAATTCGATTATCGGTTATAATACGACAATCCTAGCCCATGAATATTTGATTCGCGAGTATCGCCTCGGAGAAGTTCATATTGGCGACGAAGTGATGATTGGGGCCAACTCGACGATTTTACCGGGAGTAACGATTGGGGATGGTGCGGTTGTTGCAGCCGGTTCGGTGGTTCACAAGGATGTAGCGCCCGGAGCCTTCGTAGGTGGGAATCCAATGCGTGAAATAGAGCGTAAAAGCCCGGAGGGAGTCCGCGAATCGGCTGGTCAGGAATAAAATAAATAGGCAATTGGAGCAACCTGGACAGGTGTTCTAGTTGCTTTTTTTTTATTTAAAATTATTAAGGGATGCATAGTAAGACAGGGCTGCTGAAAGGTGGGAAATAAGGTAATATTGCAAACGATCTCCCCAACTCGTCCTATATAAGGTATGATAATGAGTGGAATAAAACGATAGAAATATGATTACTGGGAGTTGATACAGTGAGTCAAAGCATCAAAAAGGAGAGACTGCCGCAACTTGATTTATTCAGGGCGATGGCTATCTTCTGTGTAATACAGGTTCACTCTTCATCATTTGCTACAGTGCAAGCCGTTAACTCATCAATCTTTTATTTTTACAATTGGATGAATATTTTCTTTAAGATTGGTACTCCGTGCTTTATTTTTCTGAGCAGTTTTGTCTTATTTTATAATTATTATGATCGTCCCGTGAACAAGGAGCTAATCGGTCATTTTTATAAGAAACGTCTGACTTATATCATTCTTCCTTATATATTGGTGTCTTGTTGTTATTTTATATTGGTCCACTGGGATAATAGGCAGCTATTTAGCAACTCCAAGATGTACGAGCTGCAACAGCTTGGCATGAAGTTGATTACAGGAACGTCCTATACTCATTTATACTTTGTATTTATCAGTATTCAGTTCTATATTTTGTTCCCGTTAGTGTTGTGGTTGTTTCAGTCGTTCCGGAAGAGCAAAATACTACTTGCCTCGATCATACCTTTGGGTTTAGCGCTCCAATGGGGCTTCTATTTCTGGAACAAGTTCGATCTGCATATTCCTAACAAAGGAAGCTATGCGCCATCCTACATGGCCTACTATTTCATGGGTGCTGCGATAGCGATTTACTTCGGACATATCAAGGGCTGGCTTAAGAGCGACTGGAAGGATATGTCCGGCAAGCAGAAAATGTGGACCGGGCTGCTGTGGGCAAGCTGGTTGGCTGTTGCTTTTACCCATGTGCAAATTTGGTTCTCCTATCGTCAGCATTGGAGTAGTCCAAATTCGACATGGTTTGAAATGCTGTGGAATGTCCACACGCTGCTGTCGGCATTGGTGCTGATGCGAGCATCGTTCCTTATTCAACGGAGAGGTTCAGCATTTTGGAATAAGGCGCTTACCCGATTAGGCGAGCTGTCCTTTGCTGTGTATCTGTTCCATCCGGTAGTTCTATTCTTCTATCGTAAATTGAGAGATCATTATTCAATTCCAGGCGCTTCCGCGATGTACTTCCTGTACATTATCGGCGGTTCCGCTTGTGCTCTGGCTATCTCATGGTTATTTACGCAGTTCTGCTTCAGAAGGCTTCCGTTTGCATCCGTATTCCTCGGCAGTGTTCCATACTCATTAAAGAAAAAGAAGAAAACACCAGACACTCATCGTCCAGGTCAGGATCGTACGGTGAAGATGAATGGTTAAAAATTATAGCCGATTGGGATTTTTTATCAAGTCTAAAATGTAAAAAAGCTATGATCAAATAATGGGGTTACATATTATATATCAATAATAATATGTAACCCCATTATTGTTATAATCTATCGTTCTCCGCTAGTTGAGCGAAGTATGAATGTTTGCCTAATTTATTGGGGTGCTTTCGTTCTAAGTAAATTTAATCCTAAACCGATAAATACCATCCCAGTTAGTTTGCTTAAATAGGCACCAATTCTTTGGTTCATACTTAGTTTCTTGGTGATAAAAGAGGAGAAATAAGCAATAAACAGACACCAAATTAATCCAGTGAACGAAAAGGTAAGCCCTAGAATGATGAATGGGATTGGACTAGAGACCTTTGTATCAATAAATTGTGGAAGAAAAGATAGGAAGAATAAAGATACTTTAGGATTTGTAAGACTGGTCAGCATCCCTTGAATATATGTTTTTCTAAGGTTCTGTTGCTTATCTAATTCCGATGCACTGAAAGTTAAATTTGATTTATCCAATAACATTCTTATTCCTAGATAGACCAAATAAATAACACCAACTATTTTAATAATATTGAATAATATGATCGATTTCGTAAGTATAATGGATAAACCAAACGCAACCAACAAAGTATGGATCAAAGAACCACTAATAATACCGAATACGGAATACATACCAGCTTTTCTACCTTGTGAAATACTTCTCCCAACAATATACATAGTGTCTGCGCCAGGAATTAGATTTAAGAGAATTCCTGAAAGCAAAAATACTTCGTAATTGATTATTCCAAACATGTTGCTACTCCCGCCTCCCCGCTGTGAATATACAAAGGGAAAATTGTAATCTAGAAAAAAACTCATGTCAATATTGATGAAAATAACGTTATGATCTTTGCATCCTTACTGATATGGACAAGCTTTAGTCACCGTTGACGGTTCAAGTGAGAGTATGTTAAGATATGCCATATTCTTTATTTTGGTAGTATGGTAGTACTTTAATGTGATAAAATGAATAAACTTATAATGGATGCATGTTAAGCGACGAGAGGTGAGGACATTGTCAAAACCGAAGGGCTTTGAGAAACCGGCTGGTGTACGTGACTATTTGCCGTTCGCAGTAGATAAGCTGAGAGAGATTGAGCGGCGCGTATTGGATTGTATGGCTGGCTGGGGATACCGCCAAATTATGACCCCGACAATGGAATACTATGAGACAGTTGGGGTAGCTAGTTCTACATCTGATCAAAAGCTGTTCAAATTGCTTAATAATCGGGGGACGACGATGGTTCTTCGTTCCGATATGACAACGCCGATTGCCCGGGTTGTATCTTCTCTATTGAAGGAGGAACCTTTACCGCTGCGTTTGTCCTATCATGCGAATGTCTTTCGCTCTATTGAGGAGGAAGCGGGCAAGGAAGCGGAGTTCTATCAGACGGGCGTTGAGCTGGTCGGGACGATTCAGCAGAGGCGGATGCCGAAGTGGTAGCTCTCGCTGTAGCGTCTCTGCAAGCTGCTGGTGTATCTTCCTTCAAGATTGCACTTGGGCATGTTGGATTCTTGAATGGTCTGCTGGAAGAAGCGATTCCAGGACGTGAGGATATACAGCAGGAATTGAAGGACAGACTGCTGAGACGTGACTTCGTAGGTTATCGTGAAATGTTGGCTCGACTCGATCTATCGACAGGCCAGCGTGACGAGCTAGCAGGGATTCTGAAGCTGCGCGGCGACAAGGGAGTTTGCCGTGAGGCGCTGGAGCTGAGCCGTAATTCGCTCGTTCAGAGCTCGATCGAACATTTGAGCGCGGTGTGGGAGGCTCTAGAAGATTTCGATGTAGCTAGACATGTCATTATTGACCTGACGATGATTGGCGACTTCTCATACTATACAGGCTTGATCTTCGAGGGATACGCTGCTGATATCGGCTTCCCGGTCTGTGGCGGGGGCGCTATGACAAGCTCCTGCAGCAATTTGGCCGCCCGGCTCCGGCAACGGGCTTCTCTCTAAGACGAACCGAATTCTTGATGGTGTCGATGGGTTGAAGGTTAGGCTCGAACTGCCTGTATTGATGCAGTATGATGCATCTAATCGCAGAAGGGCTTATGTTGAGGCGGAGCAATTGCGTGGTGAAGGAAGAAGCGTCCGGATGCGGCTTGTATCTGGGCCGGATGAATTGGAGACAGGAGACTACGTTGTTACGTTGGTAAGTTTCTAAATTGGCTGGCATTCAGGATTGAAGCAGGATTAGACAAGAATGAGATGATATCTATTTCCCAATAAGTCAGTACTGAGAGAGGGGCGGGTCTTCATGAGTGAGATCATTAAGGTTGCCATGCCTAAAGGGCGTATCTATAAAAAAGCTTCAGCACTGTTCAGAGAGGCGGGCTTCCATATCCCGAACGATGTGGATGAGACCCGAAAGCTGGTCATCCCATTGCCGGAGATCGGTATGGAGTTTATTCTCGCCAAGCCTGTCGATGTACCTACTTATGTGGAGTACGGTGTAGCTGATATCGGTATTGTTGGCAAGGATGTGCTGATGGAAGAAGATCGGGACGTATATGAGCTGCTGGACCTTGGCATAGCGCGCTGTCGGATGTCGGTTATCGGACTGCCGGATTGGAAGCCGGGTATTCATCAGCGGGTTGCCACTAAATATCCGAATGTGGCTTCGCGATACTTCCGGGAACAGGGGCAGCAGGTGGAAGTTATCAAACTGAACGGGTCGATTGAGCTTGCTCCATTGATCGGACTGGCCGATCGGATCGTGGATATGGTTGAGACCTGGTCAGACGCTCAGAGAGAACGGACTAGTGGAAATGGAGCGTATATTTGAGATTACGAGTCGGCTTGTTGCTAACCGGGTCAGCTATCGGATGAAAAATGCCGAGATCCAGGCTCTATGTGATGCTCTGGCCTTGGTGATAGAACGGTAACAGGAAGCTCGGTAGAGTGGTTGGGATGGACAGAAGGAGACTATTAATCCCTATGAGCAGGACGAATGTGAAGCAGTATTGATGAGGAGGAGCCAGGATGAAGATCGTAAGGGCACGGGATTTTGATTTGAAGCGGGAAGTCGAGTATGGCTCAGTAGAGCAGAATACAGCTGTACGTCAGATCGTCGCGGATGTGAAGCGAGAAGGTGATTCGGCGCTGCTCCGGTATACGGAGCAGTTTGATAGGGTGAGACTGGATGCTGGAGCGCTGCGGGTTACTGAAGCTGAGCTTAAAGCCGCTTATGATCACGTAGAACCCTCATTCGTTACGGCGATCTCTGCAGCTGCCGCGAATATCCGTGCTTTCCATTCCAGACAGAAGCGGAACTCCTGGATGGATCTACAGCCGGATGGCAGTCTGCTTGGGCAGATCATCCGGCCGCTGAAGCGGGTTGGCGTATATGTCCCTGGCGGCAAGGCGGCCTATCCTTCCTCCGTACTGATGAACGTCATCCCTGCCCAGGTTGCAGGTGTCCCTGAGATCGTCATGGTAACTCCGCCTGCGACAGGCGGTAAAGAAGGGATCGACCCATACATTCTCGTCGCTGCTGCTGAGGCTGGAGTGAATGAGATTTACCGGGTTGGCGGCGCACAGGCGATTGCTGCATTGGCTTACGGCACGGATACGATCGCTCCGGTGGATAAAATCTGTGGACCAGGCAATATTTACGTAGCTTTGGCTAAGCGAGAAGTGTATGGAGTCGTAGACATTGATAGTATTGCCGGTCCGAGCGAGATTGCTGTGCTGGCCGATGATAGCGCCGATCCGGCGTATATTGCCGCGGATTTGCTATCCCAGGCAGAGCATGACGAGATGGCGTCAGCTATTCTGGTCACGCCATCTGCCTCGTTCGCATCCGCTTGTCAGGTTGAGGTGGAGCGTCAATTGGCAGAGCTGCCTCGCCGGGATATCGCAGCGGCCTCAATCGCGAATTACGGGGCAATCATTATCGTGGATTCGATCGACGAGGGAATATCGGTCATTAATCGGCTCGCACCGGAGCATTTCGAATTGATTGTGGAGGACCCGCTCGTCCACCTTGGCAAGATCGAGAATGCGGGCGCCATTTTCCTGGGACCGTACAGCTCAGAGCCGGTTGGAGATTATTTTGCGGGACCGAATCATATCATTCCGACGAATGGCACGGCTCGCTTCTCGTCACCTGGTCGACGTGGATGATTTTATTAAGAAATCGAGCTTGATTTACTATAGCAAGGAAGCTCTCCTCGCGAATGGAGAGACCATTATGGAGCTGGCGCGCCGTGAAGGGTTGGAGGGTCATGCCCGAGCAATTGAGGTTCGGCTCCGCAAAGAAGGATTACAATCTGGCACTGTATTAGAAGGAAAGGTGGGGCATACGATGGCGACAAATGAAGAGAAGGCGGTAACAGTAAGACAAGGGGAGATCAGTCGTGTCACGAATGAGACGCAGATTAAGCTGAGCTTCGGCCTGGATGGCAGCGGTAAGTCCGAATTGGAGACGGATGTTCCATTTCTGAACCATATGCTAGATTTGTTCACGAAGCACGGGCAGTTCGATCTATCAGTACAGGCACACGGGGATATTGAAATCGATGATCACCATACGGTGGAGGATATCGGTATTTGTCTGGGCCAATGTCTGTATAATGCACTCGGTGACAAGCGGGGAATCAAACGTTATGCTAGCGTGTTCGTTCCAATGGATGAGGCGCTGGCTCAGGTAGTCATCGATGTCAGCAACCGCCCGCATTTCGAATATCGGGCTGAGTATCCTTCAGATCGCGTAGGTAGCTTCGATGTGCAGCTTGTGCATGAGTTCCTGTGGAAGCTGGCTCTGGAAGCGCGAATTACGCTGCATGTCATCGTTCATTATGGTCAGAACACTCATCATATGATCGAGGCGGTATTCAAGGCATTGGGTCGTGCGCTCGACGAGGCGACGAGCATCGATCCGCGCGTTAGTGGTGTGCCTTCGACGAAGGGAGTTCTCTAGTCATGAAGCTCGCGATTGTCGATTATGGGATGGGCAACTTACATAGCGTTGCCAAAGCCATTGAGCGTCTCGGTTACGAGGCCGTCGTGAGCGGTGATGCGGCTGTACTTCTGGCCGCGGACGGCATTCTGCTGCCTGGAGTCGGCGCCTTCGGCGACGCGATGGAGCAGCTTATTGCCTCCGGCCTCGATGGTACGTTGAGGCAGGCGGTGGACAGCGGCAAGCCGCTGCTCGGTATCTGCCTCGGCATGCAACTGCTCTTCTCCGCCAGTGAAGAGCATGGCACGCACGAAGGCTTGGGGCTGCTGCCCGGCCGGGCCGTGCGCTTCAGCCCAGAGAGCGGCCTAAAGGTGCCGCACATGGGCTGGAATCGGCTGCAGTTCAAGCAGCCGGATCACCCGCTCCTGGCAGGACTTGACGAAGGACATGTGTACTTCGTCCATTCTTATCATGTGCTGCCAGAGCGGGAGCAGGACCTTCTGGCCGTAACCGATTACGGCCAGCCAGTTACCGCGATCGTAGGACGCGGTAATGTGTTCGGGATGCAATTCCATCCCGAGAAGAGCGGTGAGCTGGGCATGGCGTTGCTACGGAATTTCCTCGCGATGGTTGAGTCAGGTGCAGTGATAAGCTGATTAATGCTAGGTGCAATGGAGAACGAATGGGCAAGTTCAACTTATAACATTTATATAAATCTTAACTAACCAGTGCGGGGGAAAGCAAATGTCATCATTCATCATTTATCCGGCGATCGATATCCGAGATGGGAAATGTGTACGTCTCATTCAGGGCGATTATAGCCAGGAGACAATATATAATGATAATCCGGTTGAAGTGGCTAAGTCATGGGAGAAGCAGGGCGGGAAGTTCATCCATCTGGTTGATCTTGATGGGGCCAAGGCAGGTCATCCGGTGAACGATCAGTTAATTGGGGAGATCGCCCGGGCGGTGCAGGTTCCTGTTCAGGTTGGAGGCGGACTGCGCTCTGTTAAGGACGTAGAACGACTGCTATTACTTGGAGTTAGCCGGGTTATTATCGGAACTGCTGCGATTGAGGACCGTGAGTTCACTGAATCGGTACTGGGTACATACGGCGATAAAGTGGCGATCGGCATCGATGCCCGAGATGGACTTGTTGCCACACGTGGCTGGCTGGAGACATTGGAGGTTAAGGCAGAGGAACTGGCCAAAGAATTGGCCTCCAAAGGGGCCGAGACGTTTATTTTTACCGATATATCGCGCGACGGTATGATGCAGGGCCCGAATGTAGAAGCTATCCGCCGTTTGGCTGAGGTATCGGGGCGCACCGTGATTGCCTCCGGCGGGGTGACAGTACAAGATGACCTGTTGAAGCTGGCTGCTTATGCGAAGCAAGGAATCGGCGGGGCAATTGTTGGCAAGGCGCTTTATACCGGCAATATTGGTCTGGCCGAGGCAATTCAGGCAGTCTCAGTATTGTAAGGCTTGATAACAATACCGTAATTGGAGAGGAGAGCGATGAACATGCTCGCAAAGCGTATTATTCCTTGCCTCGATGTGAAGGACGGACGAGTGGTAAAGGGCGTTAATTTCGTGAATCTTCGTGATGCTGGAGATCCGGTAGAGCTGGCCGCTCTCTACGACAGAGAGGGGGCCGATGAGATCGTATTCCTTGATATCTCTGCCTCCCATGAAGGCCGAGCTACGATGATCGAGGTAGTGCGTCAGACCGCTGGTGAGATCGCTATTCCTTTCACGGTAGGCGGAGGCATATCACAGGTAGATGATATGAAGCGGATTTTGAGGGCAGGTGCTGATAAGATTGCCATCAACACAGCGGCTGTATTAAGTCCCGAGCTGATCTCAGATGGAGCGAGAAGATTCGGCTCGCAGTGTATTGTAGTGGCTGTAGACGCTAAGTACAATGCGGAATGGGGAGATTGGGAAGTGTTCACCCATGGAGGCCGCAAGGCTACAGGAATGAGAGCAATAGCATGGATCCAGGAAGCCGAAGCAAAGGGAGCGGGCGAAATTCTGCTCACGAGCATGGATGCCGACGGCACCAAGGATGGCTTCGATCTTGCACTAACGAAGGCGGTTAGCAGTCAGGTTGGCATACCGGTGATCGCTTCTGGCGGAGCAGGCAAAATGACCGATTTTTATGACGTGTTCACGGAAGGGCAGGCGGACGCTGCGTTAGCGGCGACGATCTTTCATTATAAGGAAATCGCAGTACCTGAGCTTAAGGCAGACTTGAAGGCCAGAGGAGTGGAAGTAAGATGACGATAAATCAGCCATTACAATTGCCGTTATCAATCACGGAACTGAAGCAGAATATAAAGTGGGATGCGGATGGGCTTATCCCTGTGATCGTCCAGGATGCTGCTACGAAGGAAGTGCTGATGCTTGCCTATATGAATGAAGAGTCACTGCAGAAATCGATTGAGACGGGTCAAACTTGGTTCTGGAGCCGCTCTCGTTCTGAACTGTGGAATAAAGGGGCTACTTCAGGTAATACGCAACAGATTCTCTCATTGAATTATGATTGTGACGGGACACACTGTTAGCACTCGTGAATCCGCAAGGTCCAGCTTGTCATACCGGTGAGACAACTTGTTTCTATCGAACGTTGGCTGCTGCAGATCAAGAGGGGCTGGAAGCAACAATCTCCGAAGCAGACAGTCGCTTTACCGTATTAGCCGAATTGGAGAGTCTGATTGCCCAGCGTTATATTGAGCGCCCTGAAGGGGCTTATACGACCTATCTGTTCGAGAAAGGCATCGATAAGATCCTGAAGAAGGTAGGAGAAGAGACGGCAGAATCGATTATCGCTGCTAAAAATCAGGATAACGACGAGTTAAGATACGAGGTAAGTGATCTCATCTATCATTTGCTGGTTCTGCTGCGGGAGAGAAATCTGCCACTGGATGATATTATGACCGAGCTGGAGCGCCGACATGAGCGCCCGCGCCGCGATTAAAGGCGGAGGTGAGGCAATATGCTTATAGATTACCATACGCATCATGCCCGCTGCGGGCATGCCATTGGAACGCTTGAGGAATATATCCAGCGTGGTATTGAAATCGGGTTGTCCCAAATCGGGGTCTCCGATCATATGCCGCTTTTGCATGTGAACCCGCAGACTTATTATCCAGAGATGGCAATGCCACTGGATGAGCTGCCGAGCTATGTGGAGGAAGCATTTGAGCTGAAGCAGAAATATGCTAATTCAATTGCGGTGCGGGTCGGACTCGAGGCTGATTATATTGAAGGCTGGGAGGACAAAATCGAGAAGATTATCAATGATTACCCATGGGATTACGTCATTGGCTCGGTTCATTTCCTTGGGGAATGGGATGTCTCGGATTTCCGCCAAGTTCATCATTGGGAAGGGCGAGACGTATTTAAGGTATACCAAACCTATTATGACGCTGTACAGAAAGCGGCCAGAACAGGTTTCTATGATATCATGGGTCATTTGGACGTGATCAAGCGGTTCAATTATAAGCCGGGGCAGGGGCGTGAGCAGGAGATAATCGAACTTGAGCAATTGACTCTAGCTGCGGTTGCCGAGGCTGGTATAGCGATGGAGTTGAATGCTTCGGGATTAACGAAGCCATGCGCGGAGATGTTCCCTAGTGATCGAATATTGAAGGGTGCGATAGGGTTGGGCATTCCGTTGACGGTCGGCTCTGATGCTCACGACCCAATGAAGCTGAGCGAGAATCTGAATATCGCTCGCAGCGCATTGTACGATCTGGGTATTCGTGAATTGGCAACGTTCGAACAGCGGCGGAGGGTGATGGTACCACTGCAGTCTCAAGAGCGGTTATAAATAATGTTCGACAGTAGTGACATAATAGTGTTAGAAACTTTATAGTTTTTGGCATGCAATTCAATGACTCTAGGAGGGCATTATGGAAGGCAAGTTACGAATTTTTTCAGGCTCTTCCAACCCCGTACTAACGCGGCAAATCTGTGAGCGGTTGGGGGTTGAACCAGGTAGAATCACCTTATCCCGCTTCAAAAGCGGCGAGATTTACGTTCATTATGAAGAGAGCATTCGCAATTGCGATGTGTTCCTGGTCCAATCTCTGGCGCATCCGATCAATGAGCTGTTCGTTGAATTGCTCGTGATGATCGATGCTGCTAAGCGGGCATCGGCCCGGACGATTAATATCATAATGCCTTATTACGGCTATGCGAGGCAGGAGCGCAAGTCGGCTCCGCGTGAGCCGATCTCGGCCAAGATGGTAGCCGATGTACTTACTACAGCCGGGGCGAGCCGGGTTGTAACTATAGATCTGCATGCGGCAGCGATCCAGGGTTTCTTCAACATTCCCGTTGATCATTTGACCGCGCTGGATTTAATGACAGACTATTTGAAGTCACAGAATATCTCAAATCCGGTCGTCGTATCCCCGGATGCGGGACGGGCCTCTATGGCAGAGAAGTTGGCCAGCGGTCTTGATGCCCCGTTCGCGATTATGATTAAGAAGCGTCCGGCCCATAACGAATCGGTCATTACGCATGTGATTGGCGAAGTTGCAGGCTATACACCCATCATTATTGAGGACTTGATCGATACTGGATCGACGATAGTGAATGTGGTTGAGGGACTGAGGGAACGCGGGGCAGGCGAAGCTATTGTGTGTGCGACGCACGGTCTGTTCTCGGATCATGCGGAGAAGAGACTTCGTCATCCTTGGATCTCTCAAGTGGTCATTACGGACTCGATTGCTCAACCGGAACAGCATGGTCCGCATGTTACTGTCCTACCCGTAGCTCCTATGTTGGCGCGGGCAACGCAATACATTCTAGATGGCGGCTCGATCGCTACGCTGTTCAAAGACCAGGGGATATAAGCTGACGCTTTGCCCTGGCTTTGCAGTAAAACCTGGTATGATCTATTTTGAAATCGAATACAGGTATTGTAGAGTAATTGATTCTCAAAATCCCCGCTACTCTTATAGCTTCCTCCTTCTATTTCCGGATCTTAGTAACGAGCAGATACATCAATCCACCAAGACATGCTAGTAAGAATATGATTGCGATCAAGGAAATAATTGTATTCTCCCACACGAAATTCATAAATCATCCCACTCCTTCTAATAAATATATGTTCAATAATTATTTTACCATTTATGTTGAGCTAATCGCTAAACATTTGATTTAACATGCTTTTTCAGTTAACAACCGTAATTCTCCAAATGCATTTTTCATGGGAGGACGGGGTCGGCTGTGTTATACTGTGAGGTGGATAGTTTAGAAGATGTTAATCTGAACATGTATTAAAAGAATGAATTATAGAAGGAGGTGCCTTGTTTGAAGGAGAATCAACAACCCGGGAGGAGCAAGCAAGCCAAAGTGCTACCTATATCTATGGATGCTGGCTTCTTTTTTGAGAGAGCTGTCTCTTCGTTGGATCGTTTTCACTACGACAAGGCATTGAAGTATTTTCGCAAAGCAGTAGAGTATGAACCGGATAATCCGGTCAATCATTGCAATATGGCAGGCATCCTGTCGGAGATGGGCAATTATGAGGATTCGAACACTGCCTTGTCCGTTATTTTGGAGAAGATCGATCCTACGATGACAGAGTGCTATTTTTATATGGCAAATAATTATGCGAATATGGATATGTTTGAAGAAGCGGAGAATGCACTGATTACTTACTTGGAAGAGGACCCGAACGGTCAGTTTCTAGGCGAAGCTGAAGAAATGATGGAACTGCTCCAATATGAATTGGAACGTCCTGCGAAGGTAACGAAGATCAAGTCATTGGCGGGTGTACTGGAGCATGACCGGGCGCGTGAGCTGCTGGAGCAGGGCAAGTTCACCGAAGCAGTGAAGCTGCTGGAGAGTATTGTAGAGGATCAGCCTGATTTCTGGGCGGCGCGCAACAATTTGGCCTTGGGCTATTATTATATGGGGAAATGTTCTAAGGCTATTGAGACGATATATGGGGTGCTTGAGCAGGAACCTGGAAATTTGCATGCCCTATGCAATTTAGCCATTCTGTACCAGCATGAGGGAGAGACGACATTACTGAAGGAGCTTGAACAGAAGCTCCGTAAGATCTTCCCGTTCCATCAAGAGCATCTATTTAAGTTGGCGACGACGATGGGGGTTCTTGGCGCACATGATGTGGCATATAGACATTTCCGGCGTCTGCTCAAGGATGATGAATTAAGGTCGGACCCGGCTCTTTATCACTATACAGCTGTAGCTGCATGCAATATTGGGCGGTTTACTGAGGCGGAGACGCTTTGGCGTCATGTAGGCAGGCTAGACCCGGGCAGTGAGGTACCCGAGTATTACTTAAGTCGGATGGAAGAAATGACATCTGGAACGAGACCGATACCCGTTCATTATCATTATCATCTCCCGTTCGAGGAGCAGATTAAGCAATGGGAGTTGCCGGGGGAAGGAGTCCCGTCGATCTAGCTGATAATCCGCTGGTTCGATCCTCGTTCTTCTGGGCTCTACGTTATGGAGATGATCGGACTAAACTTCAAGTCATTCAAGCCTTTGGGCTTATAGGTGATCACGAAGTGGAAGAGGCCCTGAAGTCGTTCCTGCTGGAGCCGGATGAAGATATCTATCTTAAGGATCTGGCGTTATACGTATTACGCAGTCTCGGCGTTAATTATGAGCTACCTGTATGTACGGGAGAGGCGACTCTGATGATAGACCCGAGCAGGACTTCGTCGCAGCTTCCGATCTGGAAGAACGAGTGGCAGGCCGTATTGGATTTGGCTAGTGAACAGATGCGCAGCAATACAGATATCCAGCAGCAGCATGATTTGGAATCATTATGGGTGCAATATTTGAACTTATCCTATCCTGATACCCCATCGATTTCACATATTGAAGGCTGGGCAGCGGCATTGGAATATTTGACAGCGAAGATGAATCATCGCCCTATGTCCTATGAGAAGGTTGCGGAGCGTTATGGTATATCATCATCGACGGTAAGAAGGTATTGCCGCCGGATTGAAGAGGTATGTGGGGAAAAGGACGCGTTGAAGACGATCTTTCCGATGTGTAATAACAATTGAATCATCATCTTATAAATCAATTCATTTTTATGGGTAAATAGAGTCTAACATGTACAACTTATCTATAGGATAAGGAGTTAGACAACCTGTAAGAATGAATTTTTTTATTGAGAGGGGTATAGCAATGTATAAATCAATTGTTATAGGCACGGGACCTTCTGGCCTGACGGCTGCGATCTATCTGGCGCGTGCTAATCTAAATCCACTAGTGATCGAGGGGGTGCAGCCAGGAGGACAATTAACGACGACGACAGAGGTGGAGAACTTCCCTGGTTTCCCTGAAGGCATTATGGGACCGGAACTGATGGATCGGATGCGCAAGCAGGCCGAGCGCTTTGGTGCGGAGTTCAGAAATGGGTGGGTGGAGAAGGTCAATTTCTCAGGCGAGCCATTGAGACTTGTCTTGGAAGATGGGGAAGAGCTTACAGCGGAGACGGTGATCGTGTCTACCGGCGCCTCTGCGAGATACCTTGGTATTCCGGGCGAGCAAGATAATGTCGGGCGCGGGTCAGTACCTGCGCGACCTGTGATGGTTTTTTCTTCCGCAGCAAGAGAATTATCGTCGTCGGAGGCGGTGATTCGGCGATGGAGGAGGCAGGGTTCCTGACCCGGTTCGCTTCAAGCGTGACGGTAGTTCATCGTCGCGATGAGCTGCGCGCCTCTAAGATTATGCAGGATCGGGTGCGAGAGAATGAGAAGGTGAAGTGGGCGCTTAACCGGATACCGCTTGAGGTGGTTACAGATGATGGAGGCACCGTGATTGGCCTGAAGGTACGTAATAATGCGAACGGACAGGAGGAATTGATCGAAGCTGAGGGGGTGTTCGTCGCCATCGGTCACACTCCGAATACGAAGTTCCTGGAAGGCACCGTGAAGACAGATGAACATGGCTACATTGTCGTTGCACCGGGTACAACCAGGACCAGTATCCGGGGGTATTCGCTTGCGGCGATGTACAGGATACGCGCTATCGTCAGGCGATTACAGCTGCAGGTTCAGGCTGTATGGCTGCGATGGATTGTGAGAAGTATCTGGATGGGGATATGGTCCATGATTGGAGCAAGATGCTCTAGTGCGATAAGAGGTAGTTCAAAAAGTCAGCTTTTAAACGCACGTCGGAAGCATAAGCTTCGGTACTGAAAACCGGCCTTTTGAACACGGATTTATTTTTAAGAACAACCTTTATATCCAGCCTTTTTCTTCGGCGATCCGTACAGCCTCCATCCGATTTTTGGCTTCTAGCTTGTTAATGATTTCCGAAATATAATTGCGGACTGTACCATGAGATAGATGTAAAGAATTAGCGATGTCTGCGGCGCTCTGCCCTTGGGCGGCTAGCTTGAGAATATCGATCTCCCTGGCTGTTAATGGATTCTCATTGTGCAAGCTACCGAAGATGAGCTCCGGTGAAACTTCACGATGTCCTGCCATGACGCGGCGGATCGCCTCAGCCAGTCTGTCGCTAGGCTCGTCTTTTAATAAATAGCCATGTATGTTCGCCTTGATCGCCCGTTCAAAATAACCGGGGCGGGCGAAGGTCGTTAGGATGATGACCCGGCATGGAAGCTCTTGAGCCTTTATTTTTTCTGCGACGTCAAGACCACTAAGCTGCGGCATCTCAATATCCATGAGACAGATATCCGGCTGAAGCTTGAAGATCAGCTCCAGTGCTTCGGCACCGTCTGATGCCTGTCCAACGACCTCTATATCATCTTCTAGATCAAGCAGTGAAGCTAGGGCTCCCCGCAGGAGACGCTGGTCTTCTGCAATAAGAGTCTTGATCATGCTGTCTCACCATCTTCCCGTTCTTTAATAATCTGAGGCACTGTAATGGTCATAGTCGTTCCTTGTCTAGCGCTGGTAGCTACAGACAAGGAGCCTTCAATAAGAGACAGTCGTTCACACATCCCATTCAATCCATTTCCGTACCTTATGCCCTCCTGATCCTGCTGTGCGGGACCGATCCCGTTATCCTCGATTTGAACCGTGATCTTCCGGTCTGTTCTTGTTATGGAAATACGACAATGAGTAGCCTGACTGTGCTTGACGATATTCGTAGTACCTTCTTTGATACAGAGACTAATAATGTTCTGTGTTAAGAGGGCGACATCCTCCAGTCTCGCATCTCCCTCGATCTCTAGCTTGATATTGGCCACTTGTAATATCTCGGCCACCTCCGTCAACTCTTCGGCAACAGTGATGGCTCTCATATCGGAGACAAGCTCTCTCACTTGCCGTAATGCGGCCCGTGAGGTCTGATAGATTTCCCGCGCCTCATTCTGGGCACGCTGCGGGTCTTTGGTCGTCATTTTCTCAACGAGTTGGCTCTTCAGTATGATCAATGACAGAGTGTGGCCCAGCGTATCATGTAGATCACGAGCAATGCGAACCCGCTCCTCCCGCTTGACGAGCTCCTTGATTCGCTCGTTGGCTTGACTCAGCTCTTTCTCCAACTGCTGCCGCCGATTCATAGATCTAATGCCAAATGGTGAGACCAGCATGATGAGGAAAAGGGGATGCTGAACAGCATCTCATTAATCGACAGCTGCTTTAATAGGAAAAGTGCCGGTAATAATTCAACGGCGGAGAAGACGATCATAGCGATCTTGAACCTTCGTTTATTAGTGTACCAGCCGATGAAATTGGCGGTGAAGAAGCCCATGTAGAGATTGTAGAAGCTGTAGAACACACTCATGATGAGGATGATCAGCATCTGAAGACCAAGCCAATAGAAGAAGCTTCTCCCAGTGACCCAATACAATTGACGATAGCTTAGGACGAACAAGCCAATCATCAAGTAACCGATAATCAGCTTGATCCCGGATTCATTCTGAATGTTGATGATCGGCATGATGATATATATCAGCCATATATAAGGGAAGAATCCGTATTTTCTAGGGAACATTCAGAGAACTCCTTCCTACGCATTACGATTAGATCGCTTCCTGCTTCCTTCGTGTATATATGGATATTAACATAAATAGGATAAAGTAGCCTGCCAATATGAGAATATTGCTCCATTCTGGCGGATTTCCTTGGACGAGTTCCCAAGCTCCGTTGCCGAAGTTGAAAGAAGGCAGCCATTTACCGATATTTTGCATGATGTTGGGCAATATTTCGAGCGGCATCCACATCCCTCCCAGAAGGGCCAAAACCAGATATATGGCATTACTTATACCGGAGGCAGTATCGACCCGCTTCATACATCCGACAAGTGTGCCTAATGCTAGGAAGGGCGAGGAGGCGATCAGAAGCCATAGTCCACAATAAATCCAAGTAAGTGCTGGTAATGAGACGCCGTTAATCAGGTATCCTGCTATGAAGATGAAGATGATCGAGGTTAGATGCATAATCGTCTGCCCGAACATTTTGCCCAGGAAATATATTGCTCCCGGAAGCGGGGCAACGCGCATAAATGTGCTCCAGCCGTGGTTGCGTTCCTGCACGATACGTATGCCTAATGTCATAATAGACGAACCCATGATGCTAAACGCAGCCATCGACATGAGATAATGATTATTCCAGGCTGCCGCGTCGGGAGCTCCAGTACTAATGATACGAGTAAAGAGAAAATAGAAGACGATCGGCATAGCCAGTGACCAGAATACATAATAGGGATTACGGAATATCCGTAGTAGCTCCATTTTAAATTGTGTAATTACCTGTTTCATATCGCGGTCTCCTCCTGAGTCGTTGTTAACTGTTCAAATACTTCGTCAAGGCTTCCGGAATGAATCCGTATATCCCGGACAGGTAATTGGTTACCAAAGATTGCGGCGAGTGCAGTATCAGTATCATCGGTAGATATATTAATTCTTCCATCCTTGTCATAGCAATTAATGATAGATGGCAATAAGCTAAGCTTGTTACGTAGTTCTGGCCCGTCTTGATCGGACAGAAAGGATAGAGAACTGTGAATGATTCTCGATTTGATCTCTCCCGGAGTTCCATCGGCGACGATCGAGCCTTGATTAAATAGAATAATCCGGTTCGCTGCATCATCGGCTTCCTGCAAGTAATGGGTTGTGAACAGAATCGTCTTGCCTTGTTTGGCTAGCTTATGCACCGTCTCCCAGAAACGGCGTCTTGCCACCGTATCGAGCCCAACCGTAGGCTCATCGAAGAATAACACCTCCGGATCGCCTGCTAGGGCCATGGCGAAGCCGAGGCTGCGCTTTTGTCCTCCGGACAGTTTCTCTGTATAGCGGTTCAAGTCGTTTGATGTTAACCGGTAAGATGGATGAGAAATTCCATGTCCATCGGATTCGGATAATAGCTACGGGTTAGTTCGAGAATCTCTCGTACCTTCAGACGGTCCATGATGCTGACGTGCTGGAGCATGACACCGATTCGTTCTCTGACGGATCGTTCCTTTGGTGAGCTGCCAAACAGCTTGACGCTGCCTTGCGATGGCTCGAGCAGGCCTAACATCATCGATAGTGTGGTCGTCTTCCCGGCTCCGTTAGGTCCGAGAATGGCAGTAACTGAGCCTTGTTCGATTTGAAAAGAAACATCATTTACGGCTATTCTATTATTAAAGGTTTTGCTTGTGTGATGCAGTTCTATAACAGGATTCAAGACATTCGCCTCCATAACTTAAACTACTTATTCACCTTTATGTCTATAATCTAAAGATATAGAATTTTCAAAAGCCATAGTAGTAAGCTTTGTCATGACTTCAAAGTGACAGTTGTCATAAAGATGAATCGGATGTTCAATTCTTAATTTGATCTCTAGGAGGCTAAGGATGAAGACGAGAAAATCGATATACGAACTGGTGGAGACAAGTGATACTTTGCCGTTTGATGTATCTCTGCATAGTGTGAATTATGTGCCGAGTCATTGGCATAACAGCGTGGAGATCATCTTTGTCCTCCGGGGAAGCCTAGAGGTGACAGTTGGTCATATGCAGCAGACCTTGTCGGAGGGCGATGTGAAGCTGATTAATTCGGGACATGTCCATGAGGTTATTGGCTTCCATAACAATATCATCGCGACTTTTCTGATTCCGGATACCTTCATTAAAGGGAATATCAGAGGTGTGGAGCATGCTTACTTCGACTGTGATTCCAGTACGGCAGGCAAGGAATCTCGTCCTGCACTAGATCGTATCCGTCAGCTGCTGGCGGAGATGGTGCAAATGAATTATAAGCGGGGAGAGGTATACGAGCTCGAGATGCGGATTCGTATGCTGAGCGTATTCTCCACTCTGATGCAGCGATTCCGGACAGAAGAGCCGGAGGGAGAAGGTGCGATCAAGGAAAAATATATGGATCGCATGTTACGTATTATTAATTACATAGAAGAGCATTATCAGGAATCGATCACGCTGCAGGAAATTGCGGAGCAGGAGTTTTATCGGTGCCGTATTTATCGAAGTTTCTGAGTGAGCAGATTGGTCTTAATTTCCAATCATTTGTTACTGGAATACGCTTAAAAAATGCGGTAGACGATATGCTTAATCATACAGAGACGGCGGTCAATGAAATTGCGCTGAAGCACGGATTCCCCAATTCGAAATCGTTCTATATTGCGTTCAAGAATCGCTATCATATGACCCGAACGAGTATCGCAGGCAGTACAATCCGGTTATGGGCAAGACGGATGAGAAAATATCACAGGGCTATCTCGCCTTCAATAGGGCCAGCGCACTTGGAATCATTAATCAGTATTTGCAGCGAAGTCAATCCGGCCAAGAGCTTCAGGTTCTGGGAATTGAGGTCGTTACCCGGGACGTCGACTTATCAGCACAGGGGCGGAAGCTCCGGCATACCTGGAAGAATCTCATCACGATCGGCAAGGCAAAGGAGGGGCTGCATGAGGATGTGCAGAATCAGCTGCGTTATTTGCAGCAGCGTTGTCCTTTTCGGGAGATTCGCTTCCACGGAATATTTGATGACGGTATGATGATTTACCACGAGGACGAAGGGCAACCTTATTATAATTTTCGCTTTGTAGACCAGCTGTTCGACTTTTTATTATCCATCGGATTGAAGCCGTTTATTGAGTTAGGATTCATGCCTTCTGAGCTTGCGGCTGAGCAGAGTAAGTCGGTATTTTTCATCCCGAGTTTTGTGAGCGGACCGCACTCCATAGAGCGCTGGTGCGAGCTGTTGGATCGATTTCTGCGTCACTGCATCAATCGATATGGCCGTGAAGAAGTGCAGAGCTGGAAGCTTGAATTCTGGAACGAGCCGGAGCTGGCTGTATTCTGGCCGGGAACGGTGGATGAGTATAATGAGTTTTATCTGCAGTCGTATCGTACAGTGAAACAGGTCTCAGACAAATTACAGATCGGCGCCCCAGGGCGAATCATCTCGACGGACACAGTAGCGTATTTGCACAATTTCATTGCATTTTGCCGAGAGCATGATTGTTTGCCAGATTTTCTTCCGGTTCATTTCTACCCTCATGAGGATTTGATCGAGAATGATCACCGTAAATTAGAGCATCTGTATAAAATGAGTGACTTGTCCTTCCGTGTTGTCATGGAACAGTTTGTATCGATATCGCCGAACCCCGATATTCTTCGGGATATGTTGGCGCAAGAGAAGAGAATGCTGGATGATCTAGGACTATCCCACCTCGATCTCTATTTGACAGAGTGGAATTCTACGGCGTACCATCGGGAATTGACGAATGATACGCTATATAAAGCGGCCTACATCGCGAAGAATATTACGGAGAATCTGGACAGCATTGAAGGCTTCGGGTACTGGGTGCTTAGTGACAATATCGAAGAGACCCCGGCATCGGAGCAATTATTCCACGGAGGGCTTGGTCTGATTGCCCAGTACGGGATCCCCAAAGCCGCGATGACCGCTTATGAGCTTCTGTCTAAACTCGGGGATCGGCTGATCGCCCAAGGCGATGGTTATGTCGTAACCGAAGTTCGCGGCAGTTATCAAGTGCTAAGCTATAATTACTGTCACTTCGATGATTTGTATGCTCTGGGGGATAACTCATTTATTAACGCAACGAATCGTTATAACGGATTTAAGAATGAGAAGGTCGTTAAGCTGGAACTAGATCTTCAAGGGATTCCGGAGGGAAAATACCGGATGGAAACCTACGCTGTATCGCGTCAGCAAGGTAGCAGCTATGATGAATGGGTCAGGATGGGAGCTCCGGATTATGTAACGGAAGAGGATAGTGTCTATTTGACCGCTGCCTCGCGTCCCCGGAAGCTCATACGGGATGTTGAAATTACTGGTGGGATGACCTATATAGCGCAGCTTGAACCGCATGCATTAGAACTGATGGTACTGACGCCTTTGCTTTAATGGACAAGGAGATTTATTGCGAGTATGTCGTTATTTAATGTCCTTCCCGGATTGTAATGAAGCGCTTGCATAAAAGTGATTAAAAATAACCATACAAGAAGCTAATTAAGCGCCTGTCGGAAGATGGGCGTTATTTTATATCATTAGTATATGAAAGCGCTGTCAAATATTTTGTTATCACAAGGGGGCCTTTAAATGGCTGAGTCCAAGATAAGAGGGCAGGTCGTAACACCGCTAGGAAGATTAACATCCGGTATCATGCTGGGTTATGGATTAATGATGTTAGCTCTAATGACTCCGGCAGTTTTGCTGCTGACTTTTAAAATGATAGAGATTGATCCGGATGGTTACACATCATCCTACGGTCTAGTCGCCGGTATCGGTGCTTTCTTTGCCCTGATTGGCAATCCGCTTGGCGGAGCGATAAGTGACCGGACAAATATCGGGTTTGGCCGTCGGCGCACCTGGATTTTTATCGGTTCTGTGATTGGAAGCCTGGCCTTGCTGTGGGTAGGTACAGCTACTCAGGTGTGGCAGATTATTATTGGCTGGTCGATTGCTCAATTGTTCTTCAATTTTGCAATGGCGGCCTACACCGCGCTGATTCCTGATCAGGTGAAGCAGGAGAAACAGGGAACCATCTCGGGCCTTATTGGCTTAGTTCTGCCGATTGCGATGACAGTCGGGATGGTACTGATGATGCTAATGCCAGGCGTATCCTCGACTACGAAGTGGACCTTATTGAGTGCTCTGGGGATAATCGGACAGGTGATCAGCTGCTTCTTAATCCGCGATGGCAAGATAGAGATTGAACGTACTCCAAAAGAGCGAATTCCATTTGGTGAGAAGCTGAGCAAGATTTATCCGAGTCCACGGAAATTCCCGCATTTCACCTGGGCGCTTATTTCAAAATTTCTGCTTATGATGGGCTATTGCAGCACCCTTTATCTGACGGTCATGCTCGTTAATCGGATGGGCTTCACAGAGACACAGGCAACGAATAGTGTGGGGACAATTAACATTATCGCGATGCTGGCTATGGCGGTTACAAGTATTTTTGGTGGTGTTCTCTCGGATAAATACCGCAAGCAGAAACCGTTCCTGTATGGCTCCGCTTTTATTATGGTTATTGGCCTTCTGATGTTCGCATTTATTCCGAACTACATGATATTCGTTGTCGCTGCAGCGATTATTGGTTTGGGTGGAGGGTGCTTCTCGGCGGTTGATATGGCCCTTGTAGCCCGTATCCTTCCTCGCAAAGAGGACTCGGCCAAGGACTTCGGCTTGATGAATGTCGCAAATGCTTTGCCGCAATCGATCGTTCCAGCGATCGCACCGGTTCTGCTGGGCATCGGCGGCTGGTCATTCTTCTATGTTGTACTGGCGCTCTGCGTAGTACTTAGTATGATGGCGGTTAGACCATTGCCTGAGATCGGCAGAAGTACCAAGAGGCAACTAAAACTAAGGAGGACTTTAACATATGACACATACGAATACTTTGGACAGAAATATCAAATCCATCATCTCCCAGATGACCGTTGAAGAGAAAGCAAGTCTATGCTCCGGCCTGAATATGTGGCAGACCAAGGCGGTAGAAAGGGTCGGTATTCCTTCCATCGTCATGACAGATGGTCCGCATGGTCTTCGTAAGCAAACCAATCCGGGCGATATGTCAAGTAAAAGCGTTCCGGCAACCTGCTTCCCGAGCGGTGCTGCTCTAGCATCATCCTGGACCGTAATCTTATTCAAGAAGTCGGGCGTGCGCTTGGCGAGGAATGTCAGGCGGAAGATGTTCAGATCATTCTCGGCCCAGCTGTGAATATTAAGCGATCCCCGCTCTGCGGACGCAACTTCGAATATTTCTCGGAGGATCCGTTCCTTGCGTCGGAGATGGGAGCCCATCACGTACTGGGTGTACAGGAGCAAGGCGTTGGCACCTCTGTGAAGCATTTTGCAGCCAATAATCAGGAGACACTGCGTAACTCGATCAATACGATCGTGGATGAGCGCACATTGAACGAAATCTATCTACGGTCTTTTGAAGGAACGATTACCAAGGGTGATGCCTGGACGGTTATGTGTGCCTATAACCTCGTTAATGGAGAGTTCTGCTCAGAGAATGAATATTTGTTGACGGATATATTGAAAAACAGATGGGGCCATCAAGGGTTCGTAATGACCGATTGGGGCGCGATTAATGAACGCGTCAAGGGGCTTCAAGCCGGGCTTGAGCTGGAAATGCCGTATAGCGGCCCGGATCGTGATCAGATGATCGTTGATGCGGTAAAATCGGGCAAGATGGATGAGGCTGTGCTTGACCAAGCGGTTGAACGACTGCTGAATGTCATCTTCAAGACCTATGATGCACGGAAGGAAGGCTTCACTTACAACAAAGAGGAGCATCACTTGCTGGCTAGACGGACAGCTGGTGAATGCATGGTTCTGCTTAAGAATGAAGAAGGCTTGCTGCCATTAGATCCGAAGCAATCGGTGGCTGTTATCGGCGCCTTTGCAGCAAAACCACGCTATCAAGGTGGAGGTAGCTCGCATATTTCCCGACACAATTGGATCATGCTCTTGATTCTATCCGCGAGATAGCTGGTGATGGAGTTGATTTTGCGGAGGGTTATCATTTGAATCAGGACGTACTAGATGAGGCACTGATCTCTGAGGCGGTTCAGCTTGCAGCTAGCAAGGATGTAGCGATTATATTCGCGGGGCTGCCAGACAGCTTCGAATCGGAGGGCTTCGATCGTACACATCTGAATATGCCGGAGTCTCATTGTGAGCTGATCCGCAGGGTTGCCGAGGTACAGCCGAATACGATCGTTGTACTGTCGAACGGCGCTCCAGTAGTTATGCCATGGCTGGACTCCGCGAAGGCCGTTCTCGAGGGGTATTTGGGCGGGCAAGCCGGTGGTGGCGCGGCAGCGGATATTCTTTTCGGCAAGGTGAACCCAAGTGGCAAGCTGGCTGAGACTTTCCCGGTCAGTTTGAAGCAGACCCCGGCATACTTGAACTTCCCTGGCGGGAAGAGTGAGGTCAATTACGGTGAAGGTTTGTTCGTAGGATACCGTTATTACGAGGCCAAAGAGGAGCAACCGTTGTTCCCGTTCGGACACGGTCTTAGCTACACGAGCTTTGCTTATGAAAATATCAGGTTAAGCAAAGAAATCATGAGGGATAGCGATACGGTAGAGGTTATTGTTACTGTGCGCAATACCGGAGATCGTGTAGGGAAAGAAATCGTGCAGCTCTACGTACAGCCGTTGGACAGCACGATAGTAAGACCTGTGAAGGAGCTTAAAGGCTTCGCGAAGGTAGAATTGCAGGCAGGAGAATCCGCAGAGGTAAGCTTTACGCTCGATAAGCGCTCCTTCGCCTATTTCAACACGGAAATCCATGACTGGTTCGCGGAGACGGGCTCGTATGATATCGTCGTTGGTTCGTCTTCCGTTGATACGCCGCTAAGAGAGACCTTAAAAGTGTTATCGACGATGATTCCGTTCCGTAAGGTGACCCGTAATACGAAATTCTATGAGTTGCTGGCAATACCAGAAACGGCTGAATTTGCTGAGAAAGCGATGAATGACAGTCTTGAGAGCATCAAGCATATGGGAGCACTCTTCGCGGAGAGTATGGGTGATGGAGGCTTGCTTCTGTTATTTGAAGAAGTAGCTAAATGGAAGAAATATGACGGACTGCGTTCTATGATCAGCTTCTTTGGCTCAGGCATGTCGGAAGCGGATTTTCAGAAGCTCATCGATGATTTGAATCAGAAGCTTGGTCTGTAAATAGTGCCCCGAGTGGACTTGTGAATAGCCTCTGCTCAATAGATAAATACATGATAGGAGGAGCTTGAACGATGGGAGAGCATAATGATATTAAGGAGATTACCGATCAAATAAAGTATGTACAAAATCCAGAAGGTCCGACACTAGGGTATTCAACCTCGTCAGGCGTGCAGATTCTGGAGCAGGATGGCCTCTTCTTCAAGGATCTGAGCAAGGATGGCAAGCTGGATAAATATGAGGATTGGAGATTGCCTGTGGAGGAACGGGCTAAGGATCTTGCCTCGAAAATGACCATAGAGCAAATCGCCGGCTTAATGCTGTACAGCAGTCATCAAAATGTGCCGGGAGCCAGCGGAGGCTGGTTCTCGGGCACTTACGGAGGCAAAGCTTATGAGGAGAGCGGTGCCAAGCCATGGGAGATGACCGATGAGCAGATAGCTTTTCTCGCTAAGGATCATCTGCGTCATATCCTCGTCGCTGCCGTAGAGAGTCCAGAGGTAGCAGCCCGTTGGAACAACCAGATTCAGTCTTTTGTCGAGGGAGTGGGTCTGGGCATTCCGGCTAACAACAGCTCTGATCCGCGACATGGCACGCAGACGAGTTCAGAGTTCAATGCCGGCTCAGGCGGCACGATCTCCATGTGGCCTGAGACCTTGGGGCTGGCTGCAGCATTCGATTCGGAGGTTGTGAAGCAGTTCGGTGAGATTGCATCCAAGGAGTATCGGGCGCTCGGCCTGACCACGGCTTTATCACCGCAAATCGATATTGCGACCGATCCGCGCTGGTTCCGCTTTAACGGTACATTCGGCGAAGATTCCAAGCTCTCGACAGATCTGGCGAGAGCCTATGTAGACGGCTTCCAGAATTCCGAAGGTGAGAGTGAAGTGGCTGACGGCTGGGTCATAATAGTGTTAATGCAATGGTGAAGCATTGGCCTGGCGGCGGTTCTGGCGAGTCCGGTAGGGATGCTCACTTTGGTAGCGGTAAGTATGCTGTTTATCCAGGTAATAACTTTGAAGAGCATTTGCTTCCTTTTGTAGATGGAGCCTTTAAGCTGGAAGGTAAGACAGGGCAAGCTTCGGCAGTGATGCCGTATTATACGATTTCGACGGCTCAGGATACGGTCTACCATGAGAATGTCGGTAATTCCTACAGCCGTTATCTGATCAAGGATCTGCTGCGCGATAAGTATGGCTACGATGGTGTAGTATGTACGGACTGGATGATTACTGCCGATGAGACTAGCCGGGATGAGTTCTTGAGCGGGAAATCATGGGGGTTGAAGCTCTTACTGTAGCTGAACGCCATTATAAAGTGCTAATGGCAGGAGTGGACCAGTTCGGTGGGAACAATGATAAAGGGCCAGTGCTAGAGGCTTATCGGATGGGAGTAGCAGAGCACGGCCAAGCCTATATGCGCGAACGGTTCGAGCAATCCGCGGTGCGCCTATTGCTTAATATTTTCCGCTTAGGCCTGTTTGAGAATCCGTACCTGGATCCGGCGTTAAGCTCTGATACGGTTGGTCGACCGGAATTTATGCAAGCGGGCTATGATGCACAGTTGAAATCTATTGTTATGCTCAAGAACAAAGAGAATGTGCTACCATTAGCATCTAAGAGCAAAGTATATATTCCGAAACGGTATATCGCGGCTGGCTTTGACTGGTTTGGGAACCCTGTCGCTGAGAAGCTGGTAGATCCGGTTAATCTCAATATTGTGAATCGCTATTTTGCGGTAACGGAGAATCCGGAAGAAGCGGATTTCGGGCTAGTATTTATCGAAGGTCCAACCTCTGGGATGACCGGATACAGCCGCGAGGATGCAGAGCAAGGGGGAATGGATATGTCCCACTTAGCCTGCAATACCGTCCATATACTGCAGAATATGCGCGTGAGATGAGTCTGGCGGGAGATGTTCGAGAAGGCGATGTGTTGAACCGTTCATACAAAGGCAAGACTGTAACGTCTAAGAACGAAGCGGATTTGGATACAGTTCTGGAGACGAAGAAACGGATGAATGGCAAATCTGTCATTGTATCCTTGCGTCTCTCTAATCCTGCCGTTGTGGCAGAATTTGAGAGTGAGGTCGATGCGATTCTAGTGAATTTCGGGTTGCAGGATCAGGCGATCATGGATGTCTAAGCGGAGCCTTTGAACCTTCCGGTTTGTTGCCGATGCAGATGCCAGCCCATATGAAGACGGTAGAAGAGCAGCTTGAGGATGTGCCGCATGACATGGAGTGCCATGTAGATTCGGAGCAGCATGTATATGACTTTGCCTACGGGTTGAACTGGAGCGGTGTGATCCAGGACGAGCGGACGCAGAAATACAAGAATCGTTGAAGTTTATATTGTATATCTTATTTTATGAAATGGGCTGTCCTGCACGAAGTTTTTGTGTGGGACAGTCTTTTTTTGCTTAGATTGGTTACTATCATCGGATTAGTGGAAGGAGCATCATCAGGTGTATGTTTCTGAGCAAAACTGCATTTTTGCAGTTCGTGTAACACGGTTCTAAGTTTAAGTGGTTTATCGCCGTATCGATACGTGATCCAAGTCAGTTATTAATATGCATAAAGACGCCTCCGGGAACTGGAAGCGTCTCTTTTGTTCATTCTGAACGTCGAACGGGCGATTTTATGATGATAGCTCCATGAATGCTTTAAATTTCTCTACGTTGAAAGCTGATGAGACCAACGAGCATGAACACAATCAAGCTGCCTACCACAGTAATCATCAGACTCTCCAACGGAAGGTTGAATGCTCCGAATTCTCTTTGACCCGTCGGCATCATCGCCAGCAGAGGTTGTGCCCATGGGTAGAACGGGGCGTATGTCGCTGAATTCACGATCAGCATATTCGGTATCGTTAATGAAACGTTCAGAGCAAGCGGAGCGGCAAAGCTAGCCCAACCCAAGGAGACGCCAAGCTGTAGGGTAGCTAGTGGCAAGCAGGCAACCCATCCGCCGATCAGGCTGGTGGCCAAGGTTGCCCATGGGATATCTCCCAATATACCATGGAATGCCCCGGCAATGAGGAAGGCTCCCAGCATGAGTAACTGGCAGAATGCCAGTAATCCAGCTACGATACTTAGCTTGGCGAAGTATACAGACGTGCGTGACACCGGCATCGTCAGAAGCTGCTTCCAGCCACCACCGTTATGCTCATAGCGGCAAATGGAAGACGAGATTACTCCGGTGATGATCGGCAAGATTAGCAGACCATGGAGCATAACCATGGCAGCGATTAACATCGGCCATGCTAACTGGCCCTTCGGCAGATTGGCGAAGAGACCGATGAGACAGGCAAGGATGGGACTGACGATTAGGATGAGCCACAGACGCGACTTCGACATTTTAAGTAGCTCGGAAGATAGTATACGAGTAAAAGATCGCATCTTAATCCACATCCTTTCTATTGAAATGAATAAGGCCAATCAGCATAATGATAATCCCTACGCCAATCCCAATGCCGATGAACCAGAATTGATGCTCGGAACGAAGGGCCATTATTGGCCAATTCAACGGGAACCATTCGGATAATTGCATGAAGAAGGGCGATACCAGTGAGATCAGAACTCCGAGTGATACCGGCAACGTCTGATTCTGGAACGTAAGCGACAACCATAGTTGCAGGGACAAGACCGGCATAGTAGCCAAGAATGGGAAGAAGCCCATTGTCAGCAGGTCTTTCCAAGGTATATGCGTGCCGAATCCAAGCGACGTACCGAGTATGATAGTTCCGATAGATAGAACGATACAGGACACGAATAGGAGAAGCACACTAAGTGTGAATTTACCGCTAAATACTGATGTGCGCGAGATCGGCAGCGCGAGCAGTTGCTTCCATGAATTCAGCTGATGCTCGACATTGGCAATGAGTGAACTGACTAATGTACAGCCTAGATATAAGGAGATCGGAACGAACATGGTCGTCTCTCCGATGAGTCCTCCCAGAGGTCGTCGGCATATGTTTTACTTAGGTAATCGAGTCGGAGCCCGAAGTTCAGCGCTTCTATAGCTACTACTCCGAGTGGCGCGAGAATGATGAGAAGCCAAATTCCTTTGCCGCGGATTTTCAGGAAGTCAGCCGATAGCGAACGAAGCATCATGGCTAATTCCCTCCCCGATGACCTGCATGAAGATATCCTCGAGCGATTTCTTCTCCTGTTCAACCCGGTAAATATCGTGACCGTTCTCAACCAGATGCTTCACAAGCTTGGCGACCTTGGCATCTTGCATGCCTGGGAAGATGAGTGTATTCTCTTCCAAACTGCCGATGGAACCAAGATCTCGGGCCATCCAGAGTGCTGATTCCGGTTCAGATACGACAAGCTTGATATGATGCGATGCCTTCTGCTGAAGGTTTGAGATCGTATCCTGGAATACCATCTGGCCTTCGCGGATAATACCGACTGTTCCGGCCATTTGCTCGATTTCACCGAGCAGGTGGCTGGAGACCAGCACGGTAATTCCATATTGCTGTGGCATACTTTTAATCAGCTCGCGGATTTCATGAATTCCTGATGGGTCCAGACCGTTCGTTGGTTCATCGAGAATAAGCAATTCCGGATTACCTAACAAGGAAGCAGCGATACCGAGACGTTGTCTCATCCCAAGCGAGTAGCCCTTAACCGGACGGCGCGCTTCGGAAGTTAATGAGACAATCTCTAGCACTTCGTCGATCCGTGATTTAGGGACGTCCAGAATCCGGCGCAGCGCTTCCAAATTGTCGATGGCGTTCAGATGTCCATAGTAGGAAGGATACTCGACCAAGGAGCCGATTCGCTTAAGAATCGCTATTTTATCTTTACGTAAATCGCGGCCGAAGATCGAGATGGAGCCAGATGTCGGTTTAATTAGACCTAGCAGCATTCGAATGGTTGTTGTCTTGCCGGCTCCGTTTGGTCCTAAGAAGCCATATATATCGCCTTGTTTGATTTCAAGATTCAATTGATTGACCGCGGCTCGTCCGCGATATTTCTTCGTTAATCCCCTCGTTTGAATGACCATATCACTCACAATTAATCACCTCGGCTATTATATTACTGGGGTTAGTTTAAATGAAAGGATGCCGAAGTTTAAAAATGGTTTAAATTTACTGGTAAGCTACCCATTAATTATTAAGAATAGTTAGCTGGATAAATATAAATGCTTGTACCAGTTTCGGATGTGTCTATATCCAGAACTAATTTCATTTGCTTCATTATAAGGTCGACGATCGTAAGTCCAAGTCCCGCTCCTTTGGAAGGGGTCTCTGCGTTAAAGCCAGGGCCTCGATCAGCAATTAATAAGGCCGCGTGTCCGTTCCTCTGTACAGTAGCAATACCCACATATTTGCCGGAGCTTGCATAGCGGTTCAGGTTCTGGAACAGATTATCCAGAATCCGACGGAATGCTTGCTCGTCGACCTCCCAGATTAACGGCCCGTCCGGGAGATTTATGTCGATCTCGAGTTCTGATTTTTCCCATATCGGGTACCAGGCTGCAGCGCTCACTCGGACAATACGGAGTATATCTTGAGCTCTCGCAGACATAGCGTACCGTCCGCTGCTGAGCAGATTATATGACAGTAAGTGGTCGATCAGATGATCGAGGTCACTAATCTTCGTCTTCATAAGCTGAACTGACTCATGAGCTTCTTCGGGCAACGGTTGCTTATCAAGCGCGTAGATATGCCCGGACAGCACGGTTAGTGGTGTTCGCAAATCATGCGATAGATTATTAATCAAGTTCTTGCGAAGCGTCTCTTCCTCTTGTTCCCTGCGTTTTCCTTCCTCCAGCTTACCGACCATATGATTGAAGGCCTTCTCTAGGCTGCCGATCTCATCCGCCCGTCCTTCGTCAACTCGTACCCGGCAATCCGTCCTTATTTGTACGCATCATGCCTGACTCTAGGTTAAGCAGCCGTTTGCGGATATTCCGGAAGAAGAGGTAAGAGAGGAGGAGAAATATCGACAGCATCAGTAGTAAGAAGAAACCATAGATACGGTTATCGGATTTTATACCGTGCTTCAAAGAATCGCGTGGGATCCTCAGAACCATGAATCCTTCTCCGTGAGTCGTCTTATCGCCAATAAATGCAACGACACCAAAGGTATTCGTATTGGATACTGTCTTCATATATTGTATGGCGTCCTCGGTGGACCACTCCGCGGGTAGATTGTTCTGCTTAGGAAGCTGTAGACGTGTTCTCTCTTCACCATCTACCCAGAATAGTGAGGTCTCCGGATATTTATTCTTTATCTCCTTCAGCTTGGCATCAATTATTTCAGGTGATTTATGACCACCGAGCTGTCTAGCTTCTTCATGCCACATTTTTTCGAGGTCTGTTGAATTGTATCTCAGCGGCTGCTCGATTTGATGTTGGGGAAGAAGAAGTAGTTAACGCTGTAGGATAAGATGAAGCCGGCCGGAACTGCCACCGGAATGAATAGAAAAGCGATTGCGATAATCAGAACATATCTCGATAACAGCGATTTGCGAAACTTAGGCTTGTTCCAGTGACGCTGTCTCATGACCGCACCCGGTATCCGATACCGCGAATCGTCTCAATAATCTCAGGTGTCGCCGGATCGCGTTCGATTTTCTCGCGTAAATGGCGGATATGTACCATTAACGTCTTGTCTCCATCCAGGTAGGGCTCTCCCCAGACCCCTTCATATATTTGTTCCTTGGTCAGTATTTGCCCGAGATGCTGCAGTAGAAACTGAAAGATATGAAACTGTTTGCCAGTTAGAATAATTTCCTCCCCGGTATCCTGATTCACGATAATGTTCTCCTTCTCATGAATTAACAGATGACGGAGTTGGAGCGGGGTGGCAGAAGGAGTCCCGCTGCGGCGTAGGAGCACCTCGATTCGGGCTACTAATTCCTCCGGATGAAACGGCTTGGTCAAATAATCATCAGCGAACTGCAAGCCATGCAGCTTATCGTCGATGGAGGCCCGGGCCGACAGCATCATGATCGGAACATGAGGGAACTGCTTCTTCAGGCGCTGTCCAACGGTAAATCCGTCAAGACCAGGTAGCATGACATTTAGAATGACCAGATTACTCTTCTCTGCTTCCTCCATCGCACGATCTCCGCTGGTTAACCAGGTAACCTCATAGCCCCGGCTATTCAGTTCACCGCTAATAAAGGTTCCGATTTCCTGATCATCTTCTATATATAATAGGTTTGCATTTGATACTGACATGTTAAATCCCTCCCGTCTCTATTGTGGCAAATCAAAGCCTAAAAATAAACATACATCATTATAGAACAATTTGTGATTCCAGTCACAAGGGGGATATAGAGAGGTATGTTAAGTTTTAGTTGAGAACAGTTCTCACTGATTTTTGATACCTTTACTAAGGTGGGATAGCACATGGGTAAGGTTATAGATTTACGAAAAACAGTCTACGAGCTGTGCTCATCAGACCCGGAAGTAATTGAGGTCATGGCGGAGCTTGGATTTGAGCAAATCACCCAGCCTGGCATGCTGCAGAGTGCCGGACGTTTCATGACCATTCCAAAAGGAGCAAGATTGAAGAAGCTGGATATGGACGTAATTAAGAGAGCCTTTTTAGATAGGGACTATAGCATAGAAGAATAACTACAAGACCTAGATCAGTATAAATTGGAGGGGAAGAATAGTGAGCGAATTAATCAATAATCGCGAGCAGGGGATGTCGGTATGGACGGAACGTCAGGAGATGCTTAAAGGGATCATCAAGGAGTTGCATCAGGGGAAGAGTGTGGATGAAGTGAAGGCCCGCTTCGAAGAGGCGGTAGGCGACGTAACGGTCGCGGAGATCTCAGCTATGGAGCATGCACTTATGGAGGAAGAAGGCATTCCGGTATCAGAAGTTCAGCGATTATGCTCAGTTCATACGGCAATATTCAAAGGATCGATTGAGGAAATTCACCGCTCCAGCAAGCCCGAGGACCAGCCTGGACATCCTGTGCATACCTTCAAATTGGAGAACCGAGAGATTGAACGGCTCGTTAACTTTAAGTTGGAGCTACATTTGGATCAGTTCCGCAAGCAGGATGCTTCTGGGACGATCATCAAGCTGCTCGAGGACTTGGGTCTGCTGCTTGATCTCGACAAGCATTACAGCCGCAAGGAGAATTTGCTCTTTCCTTATCTAGAGAAGTACGGGATATTCGGCCCGACAAAGGTGATGTGGGGGGTCGACGATGTCATTCGCGCTATGATTAAGGAAGTAAAAGGTAAGCTAAGCGATTATAAAGGAAATCAGCAGGAATTGATTACCGATTTGGAACTGATTATTAGAGAAGTCAATGAAATGGTCTTTAAAGAAGAGAATATATTGCTTCCTATGGCTCTGGAGAAGCTTACCGAGGATGAGTGGTTGAAGATCGCCCGGGAGAGCGATCAGGTTGGCTTCTGCCTGACTGCGCCAGAGCAGGAGTGGATTCCGCAGCGGATTCCTTTGGAAATGCAGGATACAGCTGTAGAGTCAGAGCAAGACAACGAAATTCCCCAGGGGTACGTAGATTCCAGACCGGGATCCTCTCTGTACAGCAGCTCGAAGCGGTGTTGAACCATCTGCCAGTGGATCTTACCTTCATTGATGAGAATGATGTAGTACGTTATTTCTCTCACGGGAAGGAGCGAATTTTTGCCCGTACGAAGGCGGTGATTGGTCGTACTGTTCAGAATTGCCATCCGCCGCAAAGTGTACATGTGGTAGATCAATTATTGAAGGATTTCAAATCAGGGAAGAAGGATGCTGAGGATTTCTGGATTCCGTTCAAGGATAAATTCGTATTGATCCGTTACTTTGCCGTACGTAGCGAGGCTGGAGAGTACATGGGAACCTTGGAATTCACCCAGAATATCGCACCGATTCAGGCTATCACCGGACAAAAACGAATCATGTCCTGAGTTTGTTATGTCTGACGATAATAAAAGTCGTTTTATAGGGTTCACAAGTGTGAATCCTTGGACGGCTTTTTATTTTTCCACTATATGTGAATCTGATCACGTCCGTAAAAAGCCTTGTATCTATTGGGCTCTTACGAGGTTGCCTTCTCTTGACCGAAAAGGAGGGTTCGCTTATAGTTGGTACGTAGGTATGTCTTCACAAAAGTCATAATTTAATTTATTCTTGAGGAACATTATAGAGGAAAAGGTGGCTTGTATCATGTCTGAAAAAATCTACATTGGCGTAGACCTGGGCGGAACGGCGATTAAGGTCGGGATTTGCAATGAAGAAGGACAGCTTCTACATACGTATGAGGGACCGACTGAAGTGGATAAGGGTCCGGAGACGATTGTAGATAATATCGAACGTTATGTGCGTCTCGTTGTAGAGCAATCTCCATTCAATTGGGATCAGGTGGCTGGTGTTGGTGCGGGTGTTGCCGGCTTTACCAATGTACGCGAAGGGATCATTATTTTTGCGCCGAATGTAGGTTTGAAAGACTTCCATATTCGCGAAATTTTAGAGGAGCGTCTGGGCAAGCCTGTTAAAATAGACAATGATGCTAACGTAGCGGCTCTCGGCGAAGCATGGGGCGGTGCAGGTAAAGGGATTGATAACTGTGTATGCTATACGCTTGGTACAGGCGTTGGTGGTGGCATAATTATTGATGGTAAAATCTATCAAGGCTTCTCCGGCTTGGCAGGGGAGCTTGGACATATGTCCGTAGTTCCAGATCTTGAAGCGATTCAGTGTGGCTGTGGCAAGATGGGCTGTCTGGAGACGGTCTCTTCGGCGACCGGTATTATCCGTATGGCCAATGATGCGGTAGCTCGCGGAGATCGTACAGAACTGGCATTAGTCGAAAGCATTACAGCGAAGGACGTATTTGATGCAGCCAAGGTTGGAGATGAGGTTGCCTTGCGTATTGTCAACCGTGCAGCTTTCTATCTTGGTAAATCCCTTGCAGCGGTGGCTGTTGTGCTTAATCCGGAAGTATTCATTATCGGCGGTGGGGTATCCAAAGCTGGAGATATTCTATTTAATGAGATTCGTAGCGTCTTTGCAAAACTTACGCCGGAGCCGGTGCAGACTGGTCTGAGAATTGAACCTGCCACACTTGGTAATGATGCAGGTATGGTCGGCGCAGCTGGTCTATTTCTTCGCTCATAAGAAATAGGGGAAACATATATCTATCAGTTGCATAAAATATCATAAGTAGCTGAGTTTCATATAGAGGTTGCTCGGTACGATCATCGTATAGATAGAAGGAATGGAGAATTGCGAGGAGGGAATGTCATGTCGGATAATGAAGGAGCTTCCGTTGCCAATCTTGTAATCATAACTGGTATGTCGGGGCAGGAAAGTCACTTGCTGTCCGTAGTCTGGAGGATTTAGGTTTCTTCTGTGTAGACAATTTACCTCCAGTATTGATTCCCAAATTTGCTGAATTAATTGAACAATCTAAAGGTAAGATCGCTAAGGTCGCACTTGTCATCGATTTGCGCGGCCGTGAATTTTTCACAGCATTATCGGAGTCGCTCGCCTATATCAAGGAGCATTTCACGATGAACAGTGAGATTCTGTTCCTGGATGCAACGGATTCAGTGCTTGTACAGAGGTACAAGGAGAGTCGGCGACGTCACCCGCTTGCTCCAGAAGGGATGCCGCTGGATGGCATCCGGCTTGAGCGCAAGATGCTCGATGAACTGAGAGTATCGGCGACCCAGGTCATCGATACTAGCAATATGAAGCCTTCGCAATTGAAGGAGAAGATTATCTCCAGGTTCTCACATTCGGAGGATGGCAGCTTATCGGTGAACGTGACTTCCTTCGGGTTTAAATACGGGATACCGATCGATGCCGATCTTGTGTTTGATGTACGCTTCTTACCTAACCCTCATTACATTGAGCAACTTCGTCCACACACGGGACAAGATGATGATGTATATGAATATGTTATGAAGTGGCCGGAGACGCAAGCTTTCTTAACGAAACTGCTAGACATGCTGCACTTCTTGTTGCCTCAGTATCGTAAAGAGGGAAAGAGTCAGGTAATTATCGGGATTGGTTGTACCGGGGCAAGCATCGCTCCGTAGCGATAGCCGAGTATTTAGGTCGTATGCTTGGGGCGAGTGAGACAGAGGCGGTTCGAGTCAGCCATCGTGATGCAGGTAGGGATCGATAGTAAGAGGTGAGTTAATTAGTGGCCAATCGGACGAAGAAGAAAGAATTCCACGAATTGTTGTGATGGGCGGAACTGGCCTATCTGTTATGCTCCGTGGATTGAAGCATAAACCTATAGATATTACGGCGATAGTTACTGTTGCCGACGACGGGGCAGCTCCGGGATTCTGCGGAACGAGCTGCATATGCCTCCACCAGGGGATATTCGTAACGTATTAACTGCGCTTGCGGATGTAGAGCCGCTGCTGTCTGATATGCTGAATTATCGCTTCTCATCAGGTTCTGGACTTGCAGGACACAGCTTGGGGAACCTTATTCTTGCTGCCATCACGGACATTTCAGGTGACTTCGTAACGGCAGTGCGTGAGCTCAGCCGCGTATTTGCTGTCCGTGGACGAGTGCTTCCGGCCGCGGACCAGGCGGTGGTCCTGCATGCGGAGATGGAGGACGGTACTATCGTCACCGGGGAATCGAAGATTCCAGAAGCGGGGGCAGGATTAAGCGGATCTTCTTGGAGCCGGAGATCGTTGAGCCTCTACCGGAAGCGGTTGAGGCGATTCGGGACGCGGATGCGATATTGATCGGCCCGGGTAGCTTATATACGAGCATCATTCCGAATCTGCTCGTACCCAAGCTGGCAGAGGCGGTTCTGGAGAACAAGAACGCGATCAAGATCTTTGTCTGCAACGTGATGACCCAGCCGGGTGAGACGGATGACTATACGGTTAGCGATCATTTGAAGGCCGTATACGAGCATGTCGGACATCATCTGTTCGATTATGTGATCGTCAACGACGGCGAAATTCCTACACAGGTGCAGGACTATTACGCCGAGAAGGGCGCCAAGCCGGTTAGATCGATTGGGATGTCGTGACGGGCCGCGGCTATAAGGTAATTGCTGATACTTTGGTTATGTTCCGCAGATATTTAAGGCATGATGCGGATAAACTAAGCCATCATATCTATCAGCTAGTAGAGGACTGGATTATACGAAAGAGGTGAGTTCCTTGTCGTTCGCGGCGCAAACCAAAAAAGAGTTAACCTTGGTTGAGGCGGAACCCTGCTGCGAGAAGGCTGAGTTATCCGCCTTGATTCGCATGAGCGGTTCGGTTCAAGTCTCGAATAAGAAGGTTATTTTGGATATCTCTACGGAAAACGCCGCGATTGCCAGGCGAATATACTCCTTGCTGAAGAAGCATTTTCAGATTCATACGGAATTGCTTGTCCGCAAGAAGATGCGTTTGAAGAAGAACAATGTATATATTGTACGTATCCCGGGTCGTGTTGAGGAGATTCTGAAGGAGCTGTATATTGTCTCTGAAGGTTTTATTTTCACGGATGGGATTAATCCGGAGCTTACCCGGAAAAACTGTTGTAAGAGAGCTTATCTGCGCGGTGCATTTATGGCCGGTGGGTCGGTGAACAATCCAGAAGGCTCTTCGTATCATCTGGAGATCTCCTCTATGTATGAGGAGCATTGTAGGGCGTTAGTCGACTTGGCCAACGAATTCCATCTGAATGCACGCTGCATTGAGCGTAAGAAGGGCTTCATCTTCTACATCAAGGAAGGCGAGAAAATTATCGAGCTGCTGAACATTATCGGCGCGCATCAGGCGCTGTTCAAATTCGAGGATGTACGGATCATGCGCGATATGCGCAATTCAGTGAACCGGATCGTCAACTGCGAGACTGCGAATTTGAACAAGACGATTGGGGCGGCGGTAAGACAGATCGATAATATCAAGCTGTTGCAGCGGGAAGTCGGTCTGGAGAGCCTGCCGGACAAGCTGCGCGAGGTAGCCGAGGTAAGACTGGCTCATCCGGATATCAATCTGAAGGAAGTCGGAGAACTCCTTAAAGGTACAGTTAGTAAATCGGGCGTAAATCACCGTCTGCGCAAAATTGATGAGATGGCGGAAAAAATTCGCAACGCCTGAATTTGTTCTGCTAGTGTGCTACTGGTGTGTATGCTATAATAATATAATAAAAACTGTTGATTGATAATGTAATAGGGGGGTATAGGTTAATGATCAAGAACCCAGTTGTTGTAAAATTGAAGACTGGTCTGCACGCCCGTCCAGCGGCGTTGTTCGTTCAGGAAGCGAATAAATATTCTTCAGAAATTTTCGTTGAAAAAGACGATAAAAAAGTGAATGCGAAAAGTATCATGGGCATTATGAGTCTCGCGATCAGTACCGGTACGGAAATCTACATCAGTGCTGAAGGTGCGGATGCCGAACAGGCTGCAAACGCTTTAATCAATCTGGTCAGCAAAGAAGAATTGGAGAACCAATAATCGCCTTTTTTCTAAGCAGAACCTAAGGACCTCTATTCAAATTGAATAGGGGTCTTTTAATTATATTTATAACTCTGCAACATTTCTCATAAAACTTCGTTTAGTAGTTAGAATTAGCCAAATAATGGAGGGGACAATGATGAGAAAATGGTTGAAGCCCGTAGGAGTAGTTATGATTACAGGAACGTTGCTGCTAGGAGGACAGGTATTCGGCGGAGTATTTCAGGCAACACCAGCCTATGCGGATGAGGTGCAGAAGAACGTGATTAATGTAGTCGGCAATGGAGAAATCACGGTGAAGCCGGATGTCGCTTATCTCTCAATCGGTGTTGAGACACAGGCCAAGACGGCGAAGGAAGCGCAGAGTGCAAATGCTGCCAAGGTTGCTCAAGTGAATAAGCTGCTCAAAGAGACTTGGAAGATCGATAGCAAGGATCTGAAAACAGGGCAGTTCTATGTACAGCCGAATTATACGTATAACGAGAAAGACGGTCAGAAATTGACGGGTTATACGGCGACGCATACATTGAGTGTGACTTATCGTGATCTGGAGAAGGTTGGAGCATTGCTCGACGCAGCTACAGAAGCTGGAGCTAACCGTATTGACAATATTCACTTCAGTGTAGAGAATTCAGACCAGTATTTGGCCGAGGTGATTCAGAAAGCGATGAACAATGCCAATGTGAAGGCTAACGCCATTGCTAAGGCAGCAAATCGTCAGCTGGGTGCGGCGTTGAATATTACCCAGTCGGGTGGCAACGTATCGATGTACGCACAGAATTATGTAATGAAGGATATGGCTATGCCAACTGCTGACGCAGGAACATCTGTTGAGCCAGGTGAGATTACGGTTTCTACTTCTTTAAGTATTTCGTATGAAATGAAATAGGAAGCTGTCGCGAAATGAAAACAGGGTATGCGGCGTATAACGCGGTATACCCTTTTTATATTTTTGCAATTTTGGCCGCTTATTTTTCGTACGGACAGGGGATATTATTAACAAACGAGCTGGGCGTATCCAATTTGCACATAAAGTGGACAAATTATTTGTCGATTCAGTCAATTATTCGGGCAAATCCTGTCCGGAGGCTTAGAAAAGTGTTGTAACTGAGGCTAAAAAAAGGTATAGTGTATATTGCAAAAATGAATCAATAGACCTGTGAAAGCCATACCAATGGATATGGCTTTTTTTCTTAAAGAGGTAGTTCAGAGAGTCCTCTTTTATTCACGAAGCTATTCAGGGAGCTTAATCGGCATCGAATCTTGAATTCAGCCGGACCCTAAGCAGATGCTTACGAAGCCATGTTTCTTACGGAAACATTTCAGGTGCTCACGTACCAACTACGTTCGTTCCGCTCCTTAGACCCTAGCTTCATCCAACTGAAGCGTTTTGAAAAAACGCACATCGGAAGCATAAGCTTCGGGTGCCGGAAATTTGACTTTCTGAACTTTCATTTAAAGAGGACTTTGAGACATTCCATTACTTCTAAAGGAGTTGATGCATACATGATTGAACTGGTCGGGGTCGAAAAGCACTTTGCAGGACAAGTTGTAGTGCATCCGCTATCGCTTACGATTAAGGAAGGGGAATTCCTGACCTTGTTGGGTCCGAGCGGCTGTGGCAAGACGACGATTCTTCGCATGATCGCGGGATTTGAGCAACCTTCGAAAGGCAGAATATTACTCGATGGTGCAGATCTAACAAAACTGCCTCCTAACCACCGGGATTTAAACCTCGTCTTTCAACATTATGCTTTATTTCCGCATATGACGGTAGAAGATAATATTGATTTTGGACTTAAAATGAAAAAGCTGCCTGCTAAAGAGCGGCGTGAACGAATAGAAGAAGCGGTGACCATGACACAATTGGGCCCGCTTACGAAGCGTTATCCGCATCAACTGTCGGGCGGACAACAGCAGCGTGTCGCAATTGCCCGCGCGATTGCTAACAAACCCAAGGTACTGCTTCTGGACGAACCGCTTGGTGCACTTGATCTGCAACTGCGTAAGAATCTCCAGTCTGAATTGAAGCATCTGCAACGCAGCCTTGGGATTACGTTTGTATATGTAACGCATGATCAGGATGAAGCGATGATGATGTCTGACCGGATTGTTATTATGAATAACGGGCAAGTCGAGCAAATTGGCACGCCTCGCGAGGTCTACGCTAAGCCAACGACGCTCTTCTCGGCTACATTCATCGGTGAGAACAATATCTTATCTGAAGATGGACGATTGTTCGCAGTACGGCCGGAGAAGCTTCACGCCACTCGTGATCTAAGTAGTGCGAAGCGTACGGGAGAGATCGTCGACGTACAATATCTGGGAAGCATCCACAAAGTCATCGTTCAGCTAGATGAGGAACCGATGACTGTGTCAATTGTACTCGATTCAGAAGACACCCAAGAATGGGTAGTCGGAGGGAGAATCGGAGTACTATGGGACACCCGGGATGAGGTGAATATCGGGTCATGAGGAAGTCGAACCTAAGCCTCCTGCCGGTATTTTTATGGTTGTTACTGTTCCTGATCTTACCGATGCTGATGGTGGTGGGCATTTCCTTTATGGACCGCGATGAGCTCGGGAATGTGATCTATCATTTCAATCTGAGCTCTTATGCGACGTTCTTCGATCCATTATATCTGGGCATCTATTGGGATACGATCGTATTGTCAGTCGTGACTACGGTGATATGTCTTCTGCTGAGCTATCCGCTCGCCTATTATATCGCCAATGCAGGCCCGAGGATGCAGACCTGGGGACTCGTGATGATTACGATCCCGTTCTGGATCAACTTCTTGATCCGCACGTATGCTTGGGTGCTGTTACTCCGAACCCAGGGCGTCGTGAATTCATTGTTGCTCGATCTAGGCTTCATTCAGGAGCCGCTGCAAATGCTATATACAAAAGGGGCCGTATACCTTGGGATGGTATATACTTTTATCCCTTTCATGGTGCTGCCAATTTATGTGGCTCTGGAGCAAATGGATAAGAAGTTGCTGGAGGCGGCCAGCGATCTAGGGGCTACCCCGTGGAGATCGTTCTGGCATATTACTCTACCGCAGACCAAATCGGGAATTATGACTGGTGCGGTACTCGTGTATGTCTCGACAACGGGAATGTTCGTCGTTACGGATATTCTCGGTGGGGCCAAATCGGCGATGATTAGTAACATTATTCAGAGTCAATTCTTAGGGGCGCGGAACTGGCCATTTGGGTCGGCCTTGTCCGTCATATTCGTTATTACTTCGCTAATTATGATTGCTCTCTTTAACCGGGCAATGACATCTAGACATTTGAAAGTGAAGGAGGAGAGCTAATGAAGAGCAAGAATCATCCGCTTCTCGGCATCCACTCCTTACTGATGATGATCTTTATTTATATCCCGATCATTATCATTATCGTATATTCATTCAACAGCTCTCGTCTGGCTTCAAGCTGGAGCGGTTTTACGTTCGATTGGTATATCTCTTTGTTCGAAAACAGCTACGTTATGGAAGCTTTGACGAATACGCTAATTGTTGCAGTGGTATCCACGTTGGTATCTACGCTGCTAGGTACGCTGTCGGCCTTATCGATTCGCAAGGCAAGGAAGAAAATAAAGGCAGGGATGGGCGGTTTAATATACTTGCCAATCATTATCCCTGATATTATTATGGGTTTGTCGCTGTTAATGCTGTTCACCCAGTTTCATATTCCGCTCGGAAGATTGACGATCATTATTGCGCATATTACCTTTAGTATTTCTTATGTGCATGTCGTTGTCTCCACACGTCTGACCGGGATGAAGGATGGTCTGGAGGAAGCGGCGCAGGATCTGGGCGCTGGGGCGTGGCAGACGTTCCGCTTGGTGACGATGCCGCAGATTCTACCGGGTATCATTTCTGGGGCGATCATCGCATTTACAATGTCACTTGATGACTTCATGGTTAGCTTCTTCGTCAGCGGTCCAAATTCGACAACTTTGCCGATTTATATCTATGGACAGGTGAAACGTGGTATTTCCCCGGAAATTAACGCATTATGTACGATTTTGATTATCGTCAGTGTGACATTGATCTTCCTGGCCCAATTTATCCTGAACAAGGGTAAGGGGCAGAAGAAGCAATCCGTACTTCCTTTCTAGAAGAGGTAGTTCAAAAAGGTCGCTTTGATCACGAGGTAACACTGAGAGCTTATTCGACATCGAATCTTGAATTCAGCCGGGCCTAAGCAGATGCTTACGAAGTCATGTTTCCTATGGAAACATCTCAGGTGCTCACGTACAATCTACGTACGCTGCGCTCCTCACGCCCTAGGCTTCATCCAACCTTCTCGGTGCTGAAAACCGACTTTTTGAACTTTTATTAGAAGAGGAAGTTCAAAAAGATCGCTTTTGATTACAACGTAAGAAAACTATATAAATACAATAATGTTTCATGAAAGAGAGGAGATAAAGGAATTGAAAAGAATGAAGTGGGCTGGCTTGTTGCTGGCAGTAATGATGGTAGTTGGTTTGTTGTCCGGTTGCGGATCGTCTAAGGAGACACTGAACATCTACAGTTGGGCTGACAATTTCGATATGGACGTTATTAAGGATTTCGAGAAGCAATACAATGTCAAGGTGAAGTATGATGTGTTCGCCAACAATGAGGACCTTCTGGCTAAGATTAAGGCAGGGGGCACTGGCTATGACCTGATTCAGCCTTCCGATTACATGGTTGAGACGATGATCAAGCAGAACCTGCTTGCTCCACTCGATATGAACAACATTCCGAACTTTGCGAATATTGCTAATGTCTATAAGAATCCTACATTTGATCCAGGAAATAAATATTCCATCGTCTATATGTCCGGCGTTACTGGTATTGCTTACAATACAAAGTACATCAAGGACAAAATTGATAGCTGGGAAGATCTCTGGGATCCTAAGTATAAGGGTAAAGTCATCCTGCTTGATGACAACCGTGAGATTATTGGAATGGCGCTGAAGAAAGCTGGACTTTCCAATAGCTCGAAGGACGAGGGTGAGATTACCGCTGCTGTCAACGATCTGAAGACACTGCTACCAAGCGTGCTCGCTTTTGATACTGATAATATTAAGCAAAAAATGATTCAAGAAGAGGGCTGGATCGGCACTGTATGGTCCGGTGACGCTTCCTATATTGTTAAGGATAATCCGGATATCGCTTTTGTTGTTCCAAAGGAAGGCAGTACGATCTTCGCCGATAACTATGCAATTCCGAAGGATGCGAAGCATAAGGAACTGGCTGAGAAGTTCATTAACTATATGCTTGAGCCTGAGGTAAGTGCAAAGAACTATGAATCGATCGGATACAGCGATCCGAATACGAAGGCTACACCGTTCCATAGTGCGGAATACAATGCAGATAAGATGATTAACCTGTCCGAGGACGAATTGTCGCGTACAGAATGGCTTAGCGATGTAGGCGATAAATTGAGCTTGTACGACCGTTTCTGGACTGAATTGAAGAGCGGTCGGGACTAAATAATCAGGTAAATATAAGCGGGGCCTTCCCTAGTAGCTTTGACTACTAAGGGAAGGCCTTTTTTTGCATTAATTTATGTTGTCAGGGGAAAAATTGGGATATCCATGAAAAGGAGGATGAGAAGTCCAATGACAACAAAGATCTCAAAGATAATGGCTGTTGCCCTGACGGTTGTATTACTAGCTGCACTAGCTATCAGCGGCTTGGAGGACTCTGTACCCGCATCGGCGGCTGAAGCCGAGCAGGAGACAGGAGAAGCAACCATCGAGCTTCAGAGGGCTGAGGGAGTCTCTGAGCAGGGGCCTGCTTTGGTGCAGATTACTTTAAAGGGAAAACCACTAAAGCTACAAGGAATACAGGGAGAGCAGGACGTTCTGGTTCCACTGGAGCTTATCGAGAATGGATTAAAAGTAAAGGTTAAATATGATAAAGGCAGCAATCGCTATTTCTTGAGACGGGATCATGTTGTAGTTCAACTAACACCGAAAGAGGATGGAGCCTGGGCGGTCGTGAACGGTAGCACACAAGTGCTTCCGTATGAGTGGAAAGAGCTGAATGGTCTGCCTTATGTGTCGTCCAAGGTGTTGACAGACCACTTAGGATTTACTTCGACTTATGATGCGTCAAAGAAGACATTAGACCTCGTTCCGCATAAGCTGAACAAGATCAGAATAACTACCCGTGTAGTTGATAAGTCGATCCCAGAAGCCTCGATTAAGGTGGAGTACCCTCAGGTTGGTGGATTGAAGAATAAGAGTGCAGAGCGGAAAATTAACGATCTTCTGCAGAGCAGAACGGATGACTTTGTTAAACAGTCACTAAAAGAGACGAAGGAAGGTCCTCCAGTAAGCGGACACACTTATCAATTCCTGGGCAACTATACGGTAACCTTCAATCGTGATGGGCTGTTAAGCATCTTGCTGCAGTATTATTCATATACAGGAGGCGCTCATGGCAACCCTGTTCGTGAAGGTCTAACCTTCCGTCTCAGCGATGGGAAGCTGCTGACGCTTGATGAGTTATTAAAGGATAATCCAGATTACCGTAAAATTGTCGATCCAGCGATTGCCAAGCAATTGGAAGCGACTGAGGGGTATTTTGGCGGCTTCAAGACGATCGGTAGCAATCCGAGCTATTATCTGAAGAACGACGGCGTTGTGATCTTCCTGCCACTGTACGAATATTTGCCGTATGTGAACGGCTTCCCTGAGTTTTATTTCCCATTCTCTGAGCTTGGGGTGAAAATGGGGAAGATCGGCAAGTAGAAGCCATTAAAGTCATAAAGAAGCAAAACAGCAGGTCTGGAAGTCCAGACCTGCTGTTTTTGTTGTTCTTATTATGCGTTAGCTTTATCGATAACTTTGTCGACTAGTCCGTATTCCATGGCTTCTATAGCACTCATGAAATTGTCGCGGTCCGTATCACGCTCAATTTGCTCTAGTGGCTTGCCTGTACGTTCAGCAAGGATCTTGTTCAAATTGTCGCGCATTTTGAGAATGCGGCGAGCACGGATCTCGATATCCGTCGCTTGGCCTTCTGCACCGCCGAGTGGTTGATGGATCATAATCTCACTGTTTGGTAGAGCGAAGCGCTTGCCTGGTGCGCCTGCATTTAGCAGGAAAGCGCCCATGGAAGCAGCTAATCCGACACAGATCGTGGATACATCGGATTTGATGAATTGCATCGTATCATAAATGGCCATGCCAGCTGTAATCGAACCGCCAGGGCTGTTGATGTACAAATGAATGTCTTTGCCGGGATCTTCGGCATCCAGGAATAGCATCTGCGCAATAATAGAATTGGCTACGACGTCATTGACCTGTGAACCAAGGAAAATGATCCGGTCCTTCAGCAATCTGGAATAAATGTCGTAAGCTCGTTCACCACGGTTACTCTGTTCAACAACCATTGGAATATAACTCACCGATAAACCCTCCTTATTATTAGCCCCATAGGGAACTCATTCCCTAGCATCAAGCTGTGTTCATATATACTTCGATCAATTCCAGAATTGACGGAATTGATGATTTGTAATCCCATAATAACTAATTTTTTGTCAAAAGTCAAAGATAGTCAAACTCAAGGTAATAAAAAAGCCCACGAAGGGTTTTGTATGATAAAATATGGCGCGCCCGCGAGGAATCGAACCTCGATCTCAGGCTCCGGAGGCCTACGTCATATCCATTGGACCACGGGCGCATGAATTTTGTGCAACAAAGATGATTATACGGTATCTCTTTATAGATTGCAAGCAGTTAATACGACAAATAAATCTATTGTCTTTGAAAGCGTTTTATGATAATTTAAATTCATAAAAACGTTTTTGTTAAAAAAGGACGATCACCGATGACTAAAGTTACAATTAAAGATGTGGCTAGAGAAGCAGGAGTATCTATTTCCACTGTTTCCAACGCATTGAATGACGTGGATGTGCTCACTCCGGAGACGAAGTCGCATGTGCTTAAGGTAGCAAAGCGCATGAATTATGTACCGAACTTGAACGGGAAGCTGCTGAAGACAGGCAAGACGAAGATGCTCGGCTTCTTTACGACCAGTGTGACGGGACCCTATTTCTACATACTGGTCGAATCAATGGCTCGTGAATGTGAGCGTCTCGGTTACGGCTTGAACGTATTCGTGACCAAGGATAAGCAGGTCATCATGAGCAATATTCTAGGTCGGCGTGTCGATGGAGTAGTGATTTACGAAGAGCTCAAAATTGATGAGAATGACATCGTCTCTATGGAGAAAGACAAGATTAAGGCGGTCTTTCTGGACCGGGTTATTGAGAACGAGACGATGGGAAGCGTGATATTCGATTCCTACGTCAGCCGGTTATGAAGCTACCAAATATTTGATCAGTCTGGGACATAAGAGAATCGCTTATATATCAGGTGTTGACACGATGTATGATAGCGTTCAGCGGCAAGAGGGCTATCTGGCTGCCCTACGGGAGCACCAGCTGGAGATAGATGAAGATTACATTCTGCAAGGTTATTTTGAGGAGGAAGGCTCTTATAATGTCGTGAAATCATTCCTCCGTTCGCATCATGATAAAGTACCGGAAGCTTTTCTGGCCGGGAACGACCTTAGTGCAATCGGATGTATTCGCGCTTTGAAGTCAGAAGGTTACCGGGTTCCGGAGGATGTTAGTGTCATGGGCTTTGACGATATTGAAATTGCTCAATATTTCTCGCCTCCGCTGACGACGGTTAGGAACCAAATTGCTAGACAGGGGATGCTCGTCATCGATCACCTAGTACGCCTGATTCAGAAGAAGGAACAAGGCAAGCCACAGAAGCTATCCGGCGAAATTGTAGTGCGTGGTTCATGTCAGGTTAGAATAAAGCGGGATGATCTTATATAGATAGAAAGATATAGGGTCATTCCTATTTTTTCAATCGGATAGGTAAATTTATTGTAAAAATAAAAACGTTTTTATGGGTCTGCTATCTAGAAGGGGGAGTCGTAAATGGAGAAATTAGGCAGTGCACCCGCCAAGAAGCCTGTAGGGCAAAGGATTAAGGAGTTTTGTGTAGATTTTAAGAATCAGTGGGAAATTCAGTCGATGATTATCCCAGGCATTATTTTTATGATTATTTTTTGTTACATACCTATTTACGGATTGACGATCGCTTTTAAGAGTTATACGGTCATCGATACGCTGGATTCTGCTCCATGGGTAGGTTTTGAGAATTTCAAAATTATCCTGTCGGATAAATTTTTCTGGGATTCTGTTGTCAATACACTGGGCATCAGCTTCTTGAAGCTATTGATCGGCTTCGTTATCCCAATCATATTGGCGATCATGATTCATGAGCTGGGCATGGGGCGGTTCAAGAAGATGGTACAGACGATCTCGTACCTTCCGCACTTCCTGTCCTGGATCGTACTGGGCGGTATGCTGATCACCTGGCTCGCAACGTCGGGCTTGTTCAATCAGATTCTTCTTGATCTCGGAATTATTTCTAATCCGCAAAATATTTTGCTCGATCCAGGTAAGTACTGGTGGATTGCTACGTTGTCTGATATCTGGAAGGAAGCAGGCTGGGGCACGATTCTTTATTTGGCGATCATGTCCAAGATTGATCCGACTTATTATGAAGCGGCCAAAATTGATGGCGCGAGCCGGATGAGACAGATTTGGAACATCACGTTGCCGAACATGAAGATGATTATCAGCTTGAACTTGATCTTGACTGTAAGCGGTTTATTGGGGTCTAACCTCGATCAGACTCTCGTTCTGATGAACTCGCAGAACCGTGCCAGAGCGGAAGTCATCAATTCCTATGTGTATCGTATGGGGATGACGCAAGGCGACTTCTCATATGCAACTGCGGTTGGTTTAGGCATCTCCATCGTCTCTGTTATTCTGCTTGTTGCTGCAAACAAGGTGACGAGTAAATTAAACGATAACCAATCGGTTTTATAGAGGGGGCATTCTTGTGAATCGAAATACGCTTAAAAAAGACATTGACAGTCGAATATTTGACACCGTGAATGCGACGCTGCTCCTTATCTTTACCATCATTATCATCGTTCCGTTATGGAATGTTATTGTATCGTCCTTCAGCTCAGGTAAGTCGATCTCCGAGGGTGGCTTCATTTTCTGGCCGAAGGAATTCTCAATGGAGAACTATGAAGCCGTATTCAGAGATTCAACCATCTGGCAATCCTTCTTCATATCTGTTGCTAAGACGGTTGTCGGGGTTGTTACTCACGTGTTCTTCTGTGCGATGGTCGGATACGGGCTTAGCAAGAAGAAGGTTCGCGGCCGCAAGCTGTATGTCACGATGGGCGTGATCACCATGTTCTTCTCCGGCGGAATGATTCCTACATACTTGCTGATCAAATCGCTAGGGTTACTGAATAGCTTCTGGGTCTATATCATACCGGCATTATTCAGCTATTACGACGTAATCATTCTGATGAACTTCTTCCGCAATGTACCTGATTCATTAGAAGAATCGGCGAAAATCGACGGTGCAGGGGACTGGCGTGTGTTCCTGAAAATATTCATCCCTCTGTCCATGCCAGCGATTGCGACGATTGCCCTGTTCAACGGGGTAGGCCAATGGAATGACTTCATGACGACGAAATTGTATATCACCGACAAGACTCTCTACCCGTTGCAAATGAAGCTCTATGAAATTATCGTTCAGTCGCAAGTCCAATCGATGCAAAATATCGGGGGGTCAGCGGTAATTGAGACGACGACGAAAGGGGTCCAACTAGCAACGATCGTGATTACGACATTGCCGATTGTTGTGATGTATCCAATATTACAGAAGTACTTTATTTCAGGGATGATGCTGGGGGCGGTCAAAGAGTAAAAATACTTCTGAATAGTTACATGTAAGAACGTAAGGTGCAGCTCAAAATTAATACTCTATTTAAATCAAAGGGAGGTAACAAAATGAAAGAGAGCAAGAAGAGTATTAGAAAGACAGGAATCAAGCTTAGTCTTGCCTTGATGGCTGTGGCATTAATGATTAGCGGTTGCGGGGGTTCCAAGGGCGACAGCGGTAAGAAGGGCGAATTGGTCTCGATTGAAGACCGTTATACACCGAGCGCAGATACACCAGCATGGAAGCTAGATAAGAAGGAAGAAGCAACCGATCTGACCTGGTATGTGAACGCAGACTGGTGGAACACGGACTTTGGTAATGACGTGGTAACGAAGAAGATCAAGGAAGATCTGAACATTAATATCAAGTTCATCACTGGTGATGATACCAAATTGAATACATTTTTTGCCGGTGGTGAAATGCCGGATATGATCACTACTTTTGGTGCTGACTCCGCTGTAGTACAAAAGGCTAATACATGGGCATATTCCTTAAATGATCTGGCTGATAAGTATGATCCATATTTCTATAAAGTAGCGGCACAGGATACGTTGAACTGGTTCAAGTTGAAGGATGGCAAGACCTATGGATATCCTGACTACTCCAACACGCAAGCCGACTATGACAGTGGGGAAATCCCAGCTAAGACGGCGTTCGTGATCCGTAAGGATGTATACGATGCACTAGGTCAGCCAAGCATGGGGACGCAAGAGGAATTCCTGAAGGTATTGAAGGATATCAAGGCAAAATTCCCTAGTCTGATTCCTCTCGGCTTCAACTCGATCGGCGAGGGCGCTGGCTCCTTGGGCGACGTATTCCAGGACTTCCTTGGCGTACCACTTGAAGATAACAATGGCGACTTCTACAACCGTAACCTGGACGAAGGCTATTTATCCTGGTTGAAGACTTTGAATACGGCTTACAGGGACGGAAGCATTAGCGATGATAGCTTCGCTGATGACGGTCCAGCTTTTGAAGAGAAGGTCAAGTCCGGTAAGTATGCAACGATGCTTCTCGACGGGACACCGCAACAAGGCGGTCACTTGCAAATCTTCATGAGTGCTAATCCAGGCAAAGAATATATCGCGATTGATGGACCACAGAGCACAGATGGCAACAAGCCAAAGCTGAACCAATCCGGTATTACAGGCTGGATGATTAACTTCATTACGAAGAATTGTAAAGATCCTGCCAAAGCGATCCAAATCTTCACTTACCTACTTAGTGACGAAGGTCAAATGCTAGTGAACTACGGGATCGAGGGTCAGACCTATAAATCGGTGGGCGACGGCAAATATGAGTTGTTACCTGAAGTGAAGGATTTGCAATTGAACAACTCTGATAAATTCAAGAAGGAATATCGGATGGGTGAATTCATTTTCTTCGGCCATGACCGCTACAAAGCGCTGAGCACAGACTCCTTCCCAGAATCAATCAAGCAAATGCAAGAATGGGGCAAAGGCAAACTGGTACCGCACTTCATTCTGGAAAATATCAATCCGGATCAAGGTACTCAGGAAGCACGTTCACTGAGCGCTATCAATACGAAGTGGAATACAACGATGGTAAGCATGATCCGTTCGAAGGATGATAATGAATTCAATAATAACCTAGCGTCCTACAAATCCTTCCTGGATGAGAATAACTGGGATAAGATCGTGAAGGCTCGCAGTGAAAAAATGAAAATTAATAAAGAAAAATTGGGTATTAAATAGTAGCTTATAGTTTCTGAGCGGGCCCCTTAAACAGGGGCCTTCTTCTTCAAATCGCAAGATATTGCACCCTAGTGAGCGTGATATGGATAGACAGACCAGATCACAACAGAAACGGAGGAAACAGACATGCTGAAGCTAAGCATCTATCAGTCGAATGGTGAGAACGAATTGTTCGTGAACAGAGCTCCAGAGCAGCTAACACCTATTTCGGCGGAGTTGCCGGTGAATACGGTGACGATTGATGAGCAGGAGGCCTATCAGGTGATGGACGGATTTGGCGCCTCTTTTACCGATTCGGCGGCTTATTTGATTCATCAAGTATTGGACGAGGAACAAAGGCGGGAATTGATGATCCGGTTGTTCGACTCCAATAAGGGCATTGGGTTATCGGTTCTGCGCAACCCGATGGGCGCATCCGACTATGCCCGCAAAATATACAGTTATAACGATATGCCGGAAAATGAGACGGATCTTGAACTAGAGCAGTTCTCGATAGCTCACGACGAAGAGGACATTATTCCTCTGTTGCAGGAAGCCGTGAAGCTGAATCCCGAGGTTAAGCTGATGGCTTCGCCATGGAGTCCTCCAGGATGGATGAAGACGAGCGGGCATATGATCGGTGGGGAGCTTAAGAAGGAGTACTATCAAGTTTACGCGGAATATTTCGTGCGTTATATTAAAGCCTATGCATCTCACGACCTGCCGATATACGCAGTAACGCCACAGAATGAAGCTCTATTCGTGCCGGGGCATTATCCTGGTATGCTGATGCTGCCAGAGGCGCAGAGTGATTTCATTAAGAACTATCTGAAGCCTGGGTTCATCAGTAATCAGATCGATACGAAAATATTGTGTTATGACCATAACTGGGATCGGCCTGATTATCCACTGACCGTGTTCGAACAAGCACATGATGAAGTGGATGGAGTAGCATGGCATTGGTATGGTGGAGTCCCATCTGCACAGAGTGACGTCCTGAACGCATTTCCAACGAAAGAGGTTCATTTCACTGAAGGGTCCGGTGGCGAGTGGATTCCGGCCTTCGAACCGGCTTTCTCCAATGTGATGAGAACAGGGATCGAGATTCTGAGGAATCATAGTAAATCATTCGTGTTATGGAATATGGCTCTGGACGAGCACAACGGTCCTACGGTTCCTGGCTTTGGAGAGAGTACTTGCCGCGGGATTGTGCTAGTAAATCAGCAGACTCGTGAACTGACTTATACTCTGGATTATTACGCTCTAGCTCATTTCAGCAAATTCGTACGCCCTAAGGCAGTTCGTATCGCTTCTAGCAGCTATGACAATATCCGTTCGGTTGCATTCAAAAATACCGATGGCACAATTGCAATTATTTTATTCAATGATAGTGAGCAAGCAGGTAATGTAGATCTGAAGTTACAGGAAGAATCTGTATTAAGCTTCCAACTGGAGCCGAAGAGTGCGATGACGGTGTTCATTCGTAGATAATAATATGAAGTGTCATAACGGGAGTCTCTCTTATTGTGAATAGATGCACAATCTATTTGCGATTGAGAGGCTCTTTTTGCGTGTGAAATGGGCCTTTGTGCAGTTTGAAAGGCTCCGACCATACTCTTGAGTATTAAGATATATTCATTTGCATGTATAAGTGGAAAGAGGATTGAGAAATATACGTTCGTCAGGCTTGCAACTGGAATAAAAATTGGTTAAAATGACAGTGGGACTTAAAAAGTTAACCCGGGACATTTTAAGACCAGGAGAAGGAGAGAGAAGACGAAGCTTGCAGGAGTGGAAAGCATGCGTGATATATTAGAAATGCAAAGGCAGCTTCTTCCTGATCTCATGGAAATTCTCAAGAAAAGGTATACCATTCTTCACCAGATCATGTTGTCGGATGTGATCGGCCGCAGAACGCTAGCGGTCTCACTGAACATGACGGAGCGTGTGTTGCGGGCCGAGACGGATCTCCTGAAGGCTCAGGGCCTGATAGAAATCGAGAATATAGGCATGAGAATCAGTGATTCGGGCAGAAAACTATTGGAGGATTTGGAGCCGGTAGTGAAGGAAATCTTCGGTCTGGCCAATCTGGAGGAGACGATCCGCAAGGCTTACGGGCTCCGTAAGGTTGTGGTGGTTGCCGGTGATAGTGAGGTCTCCCCGCTCACCAAGCGCGAACTTGGGCGAGCTGGTGCTAGGGCTTTACTCCATGCGATGCAAGGTGATGATGTGGTCGCCGTGACCGGCGGTACGACGTTGGCAGAAGTTGCAGAGCAGCTTACTCCGCCAGCGAATATATCACTGAAGCAGAGCTGGTTCGTTCCAGCAAGGGGCGGACTTGGCGAGAGTCTGGAGATCCAGGCGAATACGATCGCCTCTGGAATGGCTAAGCGGGTTGGAGCCGGATATAGGCTGCTGCATGTACCTGATCTTCTGGGAAAAGACGCATATGATTCATTGGTACATGACCCGAACATCCATGATATCGTGGATATGATCCGCCAGGCGCGGATTATTGTACACGGCATCGGAGATGCTATGCAGATGGCTCGGCGCCGTAAATTAGAGCAGCCGGTCATTGAAGAGCTACAGGGGACGGGGCCCTTGCTGAATCTTTTGGCTACTATTTCAATAAGGATGGCGTTGTCGTTCATAAGATGTTAACTCTCGGACTTCGTCTGGAAGACATCATGAAGGCCGACACGGTCGTGGGCATTGCCGGAGGCAAGGCCAAAGCGGAAGCCATTCACGCCGTACTCAAGTTTGGACATGAAGATATTCTTGTCATCGACGAAGCTGCAGCGGTTGAAATTGTGGGAGAGATTGAGCGGCAGGGGACAATTAGCAGCAAGTAAGTAATATAACTATGGTTTACTCATGACAGGCTTATTTGCCTAGTCTTGAATAATAAAAAAGAACACTGGGAGGATCAATCATGAGTGTAAAAGTAGGTATTAATGGATTTGGACGTATCGGACGTTTGGCTTTCCGTCGTATTCAAAATGTTGAAGGCATCGAAGTAGTAGCTATCAATGACCTGACAGATGCTAAAATGTTGGCTCATTTGTTGAAATATGATACTACGCAAGGTAAATTTGACGGTGAAGTTGAAGTTCATGACGGCTTCTTCAAAGTTAACGGTAAAGAAGTTAAGGTTCTTGCTAACCGCAACCCTGAAGAATTGCCTTGGGGCGAGCTTGGCGTAGACATCGTTCTTGAGTGCACAGGCTTCTTCACAACAAAAGAAAAAGCTGAACTTCACCTTAAAGGCGGCGCTAAAAAAGTCGTTATCTCCGCTCCAGCTACTGGCGACATGAAGACAGTTGTATACAACGTTAACCATGAAATCCTTGATGGCTCTGAAACTGTTATCTCCGGTGCTTCTTGCACAACGAACTGCTTGGCTCCTATGGCTAAAGTACTTCAAGACAAATTCGGCATCGTAGAAGGCTTGATGACTACGATTCATGCATATACTGGCGACCAAAACACTTTGGATGCTCCTCATGCGAAAGGCGACTTCCGTCGTGCTCGTGCAGCTGCTGAAAACATCATCCCTAACACAACTGGTGCTGCTAAAGCAATCGGTCTGGTTATTCCAGAATTGCAAGGTAAATTGGATGGCGCGGCTCAACGTGTTCCAGTTGCAACTGGTTCCTTGACTGAGCTCGTTACTGTTCTTGAGAAGAACGTAACTGTTGACGAAATCAACGCAGCAATGAAAGCAGCTTCTGATCCAGAAACTTATGGATATACTGAAGATGAAATCGTATCTTCCGACATCAAAGGTATGACTTTCGGTTCCCTATTCGATGCTACGCAAACTAAAGTATTGACAGTTGGCGACAAACAACTCGTTAAAACTGTAGCTTGGTACGACAACGAAATGTCCTACACTGCTCAATTGGTTCGTTCCCTGGAGTACTTCGCTAAGAAAGTTAAGTAATTCCTGTTTATTGAAATATCACATACCAAAGAGGAGTGACCTGCTATAAGGACTCCTCTTTGGTTCATGGATTGATTATTATTAATTTTGTAAATCTAAGTTTTTTAGATGGACATTCACACACACATATATATTAAATAGAGAGCAATACCGCTTAGGAGAGAAATCTAAAGACATATTTGGATTTGTGAGGGACCGGCCACTGAGGAGCGGCACCGCGCATATTTAATAGGAGGAACGTGGAGATGAACAAGAAAAGCGTACGTGATGTAGAAGTAACCGGCAAACGCGTATTTGTGCGTGTAGATTTTAACGTGCCTATGCAAGATGGTCAGATTACAGATGATACTCGTATTCGTGAGACTCTACCAACGGTTAAGTACTTGATCGAAAATGGTGCGAAAGTAATTCTTGCCAGCCACCTTGGTCGTCCAAAGGGTCAAGTGAATGAATCGATGCGTCTGACTCTTCCAGCTCAGCGCTTGTCCGAATTGCTCGGCAAAGAAGTTGCCAAGGCTGATGAAGCTGTAGGCGATGCAGTTAAAGCAAAAGTTGCTGCTATGAACAACGGCGATGTATTGGTACTTGAGAACGTTCGTTTCTACCCAGGTGAAGAGAAAAATGATCCTGAACTGGCTAAGCAATTCGCAGAACTTGCTGACTTGTTCGTGAACGATGCGTTCGGCGCGGCTCACCGTGCACACGCTTCGACAGAAGGTATCGCTCATTTCTTGCCTGCAGTATCCGGTCTCTTGATGGAGAAAGAATTGTCCGTACTCGGCAAAGCATTGTCCAATCCAGAACGTCCTTTCACCGCGATTATCGGTGGATCCAAGGTTAAGGATAAGATCGACGTAATCGACAACCTGCTTAACATCGCTGACAACGTATTGATCGGCGGCGGTCTGACTTACACCTTCTTCAAGGCACAAGGCCATGAAATTGGTAAATCCCTATTGGATGACACGAAGCTGGACGCTGCTCTCGGATTCATTGAAAAAGCGAAGAAGCTCGGTAAGAACTTCTATCTTCCAGTAGACTGCATCGTAGCTGATGATTTCAGTGCTGACGCTAATTTCGAAGCTGTAGATATCGATAGCATTCCTGCAGATTGGGAAGGCGTTGACATCGGACCGAAGACACGTGAAATTTATGCTGATGTAATCAAAAACTCCAAATTGGTTGTATGGAATGGACCAATGGGCGTATTTGAAATCGACAACTTCGCGAACGGAACCAAAGAAGTTGCTGAAGCTTGCGCAACAACTGAAGGCTACACAATTATCGGCGGCGGTGATTCCGCAGCAGCAGCTGAGAAATTCCACCTGGCTGATAAAATGGATCATATCTCCACGGGCGGTGGCGCTTCCCTGGAATTCATGGAAGGCAAGGCACTTCCAGGCGTAGTGGCTCTGAACGATAAATAAGCTGGTCTAATTTAAGTAACATAAAGGAGTTGAGCCGCATGAGAACACCGATTATTGCAGGGAACTGGAAGATGTTCAAGACTGTTCCTGAAGCAAAAGCATTCTTCGAAGCGGTGAAAGGTAAAGCGGAAGTAGAAGGCGTGGAGAGCGTAATTTGTGCTCCATTTACGAATCTTCCGGCTTTGGTGGAAGCAGCCAAAGGAACGTCGATCAAGATCGGCGCTCAAAACCTACATTTCGAAGATGAAGGTGCATTCACCGGAGAAATTAGCGGAGGAATGCTGAAAGAGCTAGGCGTAGATTATGTCATTATTGGACATTCCGAGCGCCGCGCTTATTTTGCAGAGACCGATGAGATTGTAAATAAGAAAGTACATGCTGCATTCAAGCATGGCTTGACACCAATCCCTTGCGTAGGCGAGAAGCTGGAAGAGCGTGAAGCTGGCAATACGAAGGATGTAGTCAAGGTGCAAACCGAGGCTGCTCTGAAAGGATTGACTGCTGAGCAAGCTGCCGAGGTTGTTATCGCTTATGAACCTATCTGGGCGATCGGAACAGGCAAATCTTCAACTTCCGCAGATGCTAATGAAGTAATCTCTTACATTCGCAGCCTGGTACAAGGCTTGTACAATGATGAGGTTGCTAGCAAGATCCGTATTCAATACGGTGGTAGCGTGAAGCCTGAGAACGTGAAGGAATATATGGGCCAAAGCGATATCGATGGCGCGCTCGTTGGCGGTGCCAGCCTGCAGCCAGCTTCTTATATTCAATTGGTTGAGGGGGCAAAGTAAGATGACGACTCCAAAACCGGTAGCATTAATCATCATGGACGGCTTCGGACTTCGCAAGGAAGTAGAAGGCAACGCAGTTGCTCAAGCGAATAAGCCTAACTATGACCGTTATCTGAAGCAATATCCGAACACTACACTGACAGCTAGTGGTGAAGCGGTTGGTCTTCCTGAGGGTCAAATGGGTAACTCCGAAGTAGGTCACCTTAACATCAGCGCCTGCCGGATCGTATATCAAGACTTGACCCGGATCTCGAAGTCGATTCGCGAAGGTGAATTCTTTGAGAACGAAACCTTGGTGAATGCGGTACGCAGTGCCAAGAACAAAGGTAAGAAGCTTCATCTGTATGGCCTTTTGTCCGATGGCGGCGTGCACAGTCATATTAACCATATGCTTGCGATGCTTGATCTGGCTAAGAAGAAGATATGAATGAAGTTTATATTCATGCCTTCCTCGATGGCCGTGACGTAGCTCCGGACAGCTCAAAGAGATATCTGGAGATTCTAATCAACAAGATCAACGAAATTGGCATCGGTAAGATTGCTACAGTACAAGGTCGCTACTATGCGATGGACCGCGATAAGCGTTGGGAACGTGTAGAGAAATCCTACCGTGCTATCGTATATGGCGAAGGACCGAAATATACCGATCCGATCAAGGCGGTTACGGAGTCTTACGAGAAGTCCGTATTTGACGAATTCGTAATGCCGACGGTCATCGTAGATGAGAATGATCAACCTGTCGGTTTGGTTGAATCGGAAGATTCCGTAATCTTCCTGAACTTCCGTCCTGACCGTGCGATTCAATTGTCCAATGCATTTACGAACGAAGATTTCCGTGGTTTCGACCGTGGACCAAAATGTCCGAAGAATCTTCACTTCGTATGCTTGACGCTCTTCTCGGAGACAGTCAACGGATATGTTGCCTATTCCCCTAAGAATCTGGATAACACATTCGGTGAAGTGTTGGTACAGAACGGTAAGAAGCAACTTCGTATTGCTGAGACCGAGAAGTATCCGCACGTTACGTTCTTCTTTAGCGGAGGACGTGATACTGAGCTTCCTGGCGAGACTCGCGTACTGATCAATTCGCCGAAGGTGGCAACTTATGACCTTCAGCCAGAGATGAGCGCTTATGAATTGGCTGAGGCTTGTGTGAAGGAAATTGAGAAGGATGTGCACGATGCAATCATTCTCAACTTCGCTAATCCGGACATGGTTGGTCACTCCGGTATGCTGGAACCTACTATTAAGGCGGTTGAAGTAACCGACGAATGCGTAGGCAAGGTTGTTGATGCAGTTAAAGCTAAGGGCGGCGTAGTTATTATTATTGCTGACCATGGTAATGCGGATATGGAATTCGACGAGCTCGGACGTCCGCATACAGCTCATACAACGAACCCAGTACCATTTATCGTGACTGACGAGAATGTTGTACTCCGCGAGAGCGGTATTCTGGCTGATGTGGCTCCAACGCTGCTTGACCTGATGGGACTTCCTAAGCCGGAAGAAATGACTGGTCAATCCATGATTGCCAGCCGTAAAGCATAAATATTAGGGTCTTATTGCAAGATACCTAAATATATACCAAAACAAAACAATCAACAAAGGAGATATCTCAATGACGATTATTTCTGACGTATACGCTCGCGAAGTCCTTGACTCCCGCGGTAACCCAACTGTAGAAGTTGAAGTTTATCTTGAATCCGGTGCAATTGGCCGCGCTATCGTTCCATCCGGCGCTTCCACTGGTGCCCATGAAGCTGTTGAGCTTCGTGACGAGGACAAATCCCGTTACCTTGGTAAAGGTGTTCTCAAAGCTGTAGAAAATGTAAATGAACATATCGCTCCAGAAGTTATCGGTATGGATGCTCTTGACCAATTGGGTATCGATAAATTGATGATCGCTTTGGACGGAACTCCTAACAAAGGTAAATTCGGCGCTAACGCAATCCTGGCTGTATCGATGGCAGTAGCTCGCGCTGCAGCTGACGCTTTGGATCTTCCTTTGTACGTTTACCTTGGCGGATTCAATGCAAAACAATTGCCAGTTCCTATGATGAACATCGTTAACGGTGGCGCTCATGCTGACAACAACGTTGACGTTCAAGAATTCATGGTATTGCCTGTAGGCGCTCCTACTTTCAAGGAAGCTCTTCGTACTGGCGCAGAAATCTTCCACAACTTGAAATCCGTATTGAAGGCTAAAGGCCTTAACACAGCTGTTGGTGACGAAGGCGGATTTGCTCCTAACTTCACTTCCAACGAAGATGCATTGTCCTCGATCATGGAAGCTATCGAAAAAGCTGGTTACAAGCCAGGCGTTGACGTATTCTTGGGTATGGACGTAGCTTCGACTGAATTCTTCAAAGATGGCAAATACCATCTTGAAGGCGAAGGCAAATCCTACACTTCTGCAGAATTCGTTGATTTGCTTGCTTCTTGGGTTGATAAATATCCAATCATCACAATCGAAGACGGATGCTCCGAGGATGACTGGGAAGGTTGGAAGCTTCTTACTGAGAAGCTTGGTGACAAGATCCAACTCGTTGGTGATGACTTGTTCGTAACGAACACTGAGCGTCTTGAAAAAGGTATCAACGAAGGTATCGGTAACTCCATCTTGATCAAAGTTAACCAAATCGGTACTTTGACTGAGACTTTCGATGCAATCGAAATGGCTAAACGTGCTGGTTACACAGCAGTTATTTCCCACCGTTCAGGTGAATCCGAAGACAGCACAATTGCTGACATCGCGGTTGCTACGAACGCTGGCCAAATCAAGACTGGTGCTCCTTCCCGTACAGACCGTATCGCGAAGTACAACCAATTGCTTCGTATCGAAGATCAATTGGGTGAACTTGCTCAATACAACGGCTTGAAATCCTTCTACAACTTGAAGCGTTCCTAAGATATAGAGGAATTCAGCTAGTTCCAACATCATAGTCAGTCATAAGAAAGGATCTGTCCGAGACGTCGGCAGGTCCTTTCCTCGTGGTGCAGTTGTTATTCTCTGGGTGTTGTGCTACAATAATAGTGCTGTTTTTATATCTAAATTTAAGTTGGCAGGAAAATAAATTTTGTTTCGTTCTGACTTGGGAGGTGGATTTGGATGAATGTCTTTTTAGAGGTACTGCTCGTTATTTTCTCTGTAGGTCTGATTGTAATTGTATTGCTGCAGGAAGGGAAGAGCGCAGGGCTCGCCGGCGCCATCTCCGGGGGTGCAGAACATCTCTTCGGGAAGAAGAAGGCACGCGGTATGGAACTGGTGCTTGAACGGACCACAGTGGTATTAGCTGCCGGTTTCTTCATTATGGCGATCGTCGTGGCTGTTTTCGCGAAGTAGTCTGTTACTTAACTAATCTAATGAAGGGTTGTCCTTATCGTTAAGATATAAGGGACAACCCTTTTTGTGTATACCGATCCTTGGTGGTTCAGGAAAAAGGGATGTGGAAATCGCATTTCGTGTATACTAGAGTAAGGAGAAGGATTGGAAATTATTTTCTGGTAATGATCGAACATTTAAATACATACCGGTAAATTGGATAGGCCGGCTGAAGGTGGGATTTTATGATAACAGAAGCAGATTTGCTCGCGTTCATGCGCGAACAGGCATATAAACCGATGACGTATCAGGAATTGGAGGAGTATTTTCAAATTTCTGACGCTGCGGAGTTCAAAGAATTTCTGAAGCTGTTGAATCGATTAGAACAAGAAGGAAAAATTGTATTAACAAGAAGTCAGCGATATGGGATTCCCGAACGGATGAATCTGGTGAAAGGGCGTCTACAGGCACATGCCAAAGGCTTTGCATTTCTGATTCCAGAGGACCGCGAGCATCCCGATGTATATATTCATGCCAATGATCTAAAAAGCGCGATGAACGGCGATACGGTATTGGTACGAATCAATTCGAAGAGCGTAGCTGGAGGTAAGCTAGAAGGCGAAGTAATTCGCATCGTTACACGTGCGGTTGTTCAGGTTGTCGGCGTCTTCCAGAACTTAGAGGCTTACGGTTTCGTATTACCGGATGATAAACGGATTAATCGGGATATTTTTATTCCGAAGGAGTCTTTTGCCGGGGCGGTCGATGGCGAGAAGGTTGTCGTTCGTATCGTGAATTATCCGGAGGGGAGATCGGCTGCGGAAGGTGAGATTATTGAAATTCTCGGACATAAAGACGACCCGGGTATTGATATCCTATCGATTATCCGCAAGCATCAATTGCCTGAGGCATTCCCTGATGATGTGATGGCGGAAGCGACGGAAGCACCGGATGAGATTGCCGAGGAGGATATCGTTAAGCAGGGACGACGTGATTTGCGCGATAAAGTAATTGTCACGATCGATGGCGAAGACGCCAAGGACCTGGATGATGCGGTCAATGTGGAACTGTTGCCTAACGGGCATTATAAGCTTGGGGTGCATATTGCCGATGTAGGCTATTATGTCAGAGAAGGCTCCAAGCTCGATCATGAGGCTTATAACCGTGGTTGCAGTGTATACCTGGTAGACCGGGTAATTCCTATGCTGCCGCATCGGCTGTCGAACGGGATTTGCTCTCTAAATCCGAAGGTAGATCGGTTTACGCTGTCCTGTGAGATGGAATTCGATGAGAAGCTGCATGTCGTGAAGCATGATGTTTTTACAAGTGTGATTCGGACAACGGAGCGAATGACCTACACCAATGTCCGCAAAATAGTACTCGAAGAAGATCCAGAGGTGACTGAACGTTATAGCGATCTGGTCGATATGTTCAAGACGATGCGTGATCTAGCGATGAAGCTGCGCTCGAAGCGGATGAAACGGGGCGCGGTAGACTTTGATTTTGAAGAATCAAAGGTGCTAGTGGATGAGAACGGTAAAGTAACTGATATCGTCAAACGGGAGCGTTCGATTGCTGAACAGATCATCGAAGAGTTTATGCTGGCGGCCAATGAGACGGTGGCGGAGCATTTCCACTGGTTGAAGGTACCGTTCATTTATCGGATCCATGAAGACCCTGATCAGGAGAAGCTAATGAACTTCATGGCATTTGCCGCTAACTTCGGTTATGCCGTCAAGGGTGGCAAGAGCAATAAGATACATCCACGTGCTCTGCAGACGCTGCTTGAGGATATACAAGGGACGAAGGAACAGACAGTTATCAGCACGATGATGCTGCGGTCGATGAAGCAGGCGAAGTATGATGCCGAGAGCACGGGGCATTTCGGATTGGCGGCAGAGTTCTATACGCACTTCACATCGCCGATTCGCCGTTATCCTGACCTTGTGATTCACCGCATTATCCGTGAGGTAGTCGAACATAATGGCGTGCTGCCTGCGGATCGGCAGGAGTATCTCGCCAGCCGGATGCAGGAAATTGCGCAGCAATCGTCCGAACGTGAGAGAGTTGCGGTTGAGGCGGAACGAGATACTGAACAGCTTAAGAAGGCAGAGTATATGCTGGACAAGGTCGGGAAGTATTCCCTGGCATGATCAGCAGTGTTACGAGCTTTGGGATGTTCGTTGAACTGGAGAATACCGTTGAAGGTCTGATTCACATCAGTACGATGACGGATGATTATTACCATTTCCATGAGCAACATATGGCGCTGATCGGGGAGCGGACCTCGCGGATCTTTCGCATCGGAGATGAAGTGGAAATCCGGGTGGCTCGGGTAAATATGGACGAGCATACCATTGACTTCGAGCTTGTCGATATGAAGCCGCGGAAGCGGGAGGGCTCTTCGGAGAAGGCGGCGGCGGTCGTGATTCGCGTGGCCCGCGTGACGGATTCAGAGCGGGCAAACGGAGCGGTGGACGAGCTGGTGATGGTGATGGTAGAGGTGCTCGTGCAGGAGCTGGCGGGAAATCGAGTGGTAAGCAGGGAAGAGCCGGCAAAGCTGGTGGACAGACTGGCGGCAAGACCGGTGGCAAGAGTGGTAAAGTAGGTAAAACGGTTAAGTCGGGCGATAAGAGTGGTAAGTCGGGTAAGGGCCCGGCACTGGCTAGCGCGAATCAGGCTGGTTCTGGAGAGAACTGGATAGACAGTATACCTGTTGATAATGGTACGTATAAGGGGAGACGAAGCAAGCGCAAGGGTTCCACTGGCGATGGCGTAGGAGATACGCCTGCGGTGAGCTTTGGCTTCGGCTCCGGCAAGGGTGGCTATGCCGCTGGGTCGGTTGCCGTCAGCCGTGATGGCGGTGGCTATCGAACCGGCGAGAAACGTTCACGGCGTGGACGCACGAGCGAAGAGAACACTGGCGGCGGAAGCGGGGGCAATGTTGCCGATGAGACCGTGACTCCGCCATCGCGTAAGGGGCGTGGCGGCAAGAGCAGTGGCAGCAGTCGCAAAACCAAGTCTGGTGGAAATAGCACCGCCGCCTTCGTACGCAAGAAGAAAAAATAGTCTGATATAGATTGCTTGCTTGTACTTAAGTAGAGCGAATGGAGCCTGGGGGCTACATTCGCTCTTTTAGTTAGTGAGTCGGATATTTGGATATTTGGATATTTGGATATTTGGATTGACCTGTAGTCTCGCTTGAACTGTCCTGTGTAAATGTATTTTTTATTAAAATGTCTTTCAGAAGGTGGACACTTATGTAGAGGTGTGACAAGTAGCTTCCAATGTAGAAGACCATATATATAGAGGTATTATTGTTTCAAGCCCTATATATTGATTTTCTGGATCAGATCTGAATATACCCCTAGTGTCCACTTTTGAAAAGACATTTTTCGAAATTGTCCATGTAGAGGAGACGAAGAAGGGCTCTTGTACATCATAATTGTATATATAACGATATTCATAAATAGATATCTATAATGAAATACTCATTTTATTTACTAATTGATGAATTTGATGTACGTTCTGGTGTACTAAAAGTGAGCGATTGGATGATATATTGTTTTTTCAGTGATTGTGAAAGTAATTTGATTCAGTGTTATTAGATTTAAGCTTTATCGGTGATGATGGGGAACGGGGCGATTTCTTGATTTTAGCCTGTAGAGTTGGTACAATAAATCTCTAGTGTACTTGATCGAATGGGTTGAACGATGAGGAGGAGAATGGACATGGGTAAGAAAAATGATGGCAAGGTTTTGGCGCAGAATAAAAAAGCTTCCCATGACTACTTCATTGAAGAAACCTTTGAGGCAGGTATGGTGCTGACGGGCACGGAGATTAAATCCGTCCGCAATGCCCGGGTGAATATTAATGATGCTTTTGCGACGATTCGTAATGGTGAGATTCATATTCATAACATGCATATTAGCCCTTTTGAGCAGGGAAATCGGCATAATCCAACGGATCCGACTCGTGCTCGCAAGCTGTTGATGCATAAGGTACAGATTAATAAGCTGCTTGGTCTCTCCAAGCAGGAAGGCTACTCGATTATTCCGCTGAAGATTTATGTTCGCAACGGATACGCGAAGCTGTTGATCGGACTAGGTAAAGGTAAGAAGCAATACGACAAGCGTGAGGCGGCCGCCAAGCGGGATGCACAACGCGATATTCAACGTATTTTACGAGAGAAGCAGAAAGTGGCAAGATAAACATTTATGTCATTGGATAGGCTATTTATTGCCTGTTCTTCCTTCAAGTCCATAAGCATTACGGATTCGAAGTGTGTTATACTAAGTGATGTAAGCAAGTAATGATTTTTTTAAGCACCTTTGCCGGATACTCTTGAGATCCAGCCTTTATAATACGGGGGCGTTTTTGGATTCGACGGGGGTAGTTCGAGCATGGGTAGCGGGTAGTGGGGACGCGTCCGCTTCATCAACGCTAAAGCCTATTAAACGGCAAACAACAAAACAACTTCGCATTAGCAGCTTAATAACCTGTTAGCGAGCTCCTACCCTGCATCGCCCATGTGCCGGAATAGGGGCCCAACTTTAGTGGGATACGCTGTCACATCTCCGCCTGGGGTGTGCTGAAGAAGACAATCAGGCTGACCTTAACGATAGCCGGTTACGGGGCGCTTGCTAAGGTGACATCAAAACTGTGACTACACCCGTAGACACCTATGTGGCGTTGCCTTCGGACAGGGGTTCGACTCCCCTCGCCTCCATTGTGAAAACCCAGTCCTGATAAGGGCTGGGTTTTTGTTATACCCAAAAATGTAGACAGATTGTAGACATCAGAAAATATACTATTGTTTTATCGGCTATGTTGTAGACAATTTGTCTACAACATTTTTGGTATCGGTTCTAAACACACGTTGACACGGCTGTCAGGATAGAAAGAGGTTTTGGTTTTGAGGGTGTCTAGTGCGAAATGAAGTTGTTTTATGTTCTCTATCGCAAAAGGTAAATTGCTAAGACCAATGTTTGCGAGGAATTCCAACTCCAATGTATATATTTTTTTTGGCATAAAAAACAGGCATACCACTTGGGCATGCCTGCTAATGTAGATATTATAATTTCGAGTGCTGTAATATAATTTCAGCAGCTCGTAGGGAGACAGTTACGTTCTGGCTAGTTAGTGCCTCTTCTAATACTTGAATGGCTTTATCAATTAGGTGTTCAACATTAGGACCAGGCAATTGCTCAGAGTCAATTAAATCTGTATCACCTATAATTTCAGCAATTAAGGGTAGATGCTTAGTGAGATCAGCAGTTGCTCCTGGGAATCGAAGAGACTTTAACAAAGCTTCTGGTAATTCATTTCGTAAGACAGGTTGTTTATCAAAGAACCACTTTACCCCGCGCTGATGAGGGAACCCAATACCATCTTGATCTACGTCTAAATGTGACTCATAAATATAGTTACTGTTAATTTCCGCAAGGTAAACATCGCGAGCGTTTTCATCAGGAACAACAACGAGGTCCCCAGAATTCATAAATCGAACTAATCTCTCGACATTGCCAATACCTGACTCCCAGTTTTGGTTTTTTGGTGCATTTCTGAGTCGTTCACGAAGTTCATCATTAGAGAGATTTTCTAATGAACCGCCTACTGGGTATCCAACAGCTATTCTGTTGTTGTCCAAAAAGTATTGCATTTGATTTGTACCGTGAGGCATTGGGCGAAGTAGCCATAATTTAGTCATAGATAACACGCTCCTAATGTGTTTTTTATGTGCACAGTTCTGATTCACATTTAAAATATATCATGACTTTAAATCGCTTGTCAAATGTGTTTATTATGATCACAGATGTGGATCACATTCATTAAAGAATTATTATGTCTCGTTCATAAAGCTATCATCGGAAACAATTACATTAGATGAATTAGCAAGACAAGACTGGTAGAAAGGAGCTTATGAAATCGAAGAGATTATAGTGTTTGATGGGCGATACTCGGGTGATATCATAACCGTGACTACACCCCTCGCCTCCATCTTGAAAAACCCGACCTTATAAGGTTGGGTTTTTGTTTTGATTGAAAATTGTAGACGAATTGTAGAAGTAGGGTCATTTGACTTCTTTTTTCTGAAAATATTGTAGACAACTCGTCTACGACTTTTATAACTGCACACGACTTTTTTGATAAGTTGTCATAAACTCTATACGGGAACATGGGTTATTGGTTCACTCTACCGCAGCAGGCCGATATCTTGTGCCACGGCGACGCAAATATAATCAAATACGCCGATGAATACGTGAATTGTTTTCTATACAAGGAATATAGATCGAAAGTGAAAGCATTCAAAAAATGGTTGAAAACAGAACTCCATCGAAACGTGAAGGAATGGATCATGAGTACAAACCTGGAATGATGAAATGAAGAGCCGTATGCCTTAATTGGGTTCGTACGGAACGGATCTGTGAGGCTCATGTCTACTAGACTGGACTAGCTTAAATTACTGAATAGACCCTTGATGAGTGTAATGTGGTCTGCTAATTGAGGTTGCTACATTCTTTTATATCGAAAAACTCTTTTGCGGTTATTTAGGTTCTTTTGTAACATTTTTTAAAATCAGATCCTATGTCCTTAATTTTGCAATTTTTATTGTTTGGAGCTAAGAAAAGCTAGTTATATTCAATGTGGTAATTATTGATTAAAAGGAAAATATAGTCTACTCTGTAGAGGGTGATTTGTGATTGTTATGAATTCTAGGGGGGATTTGATTGAAAACCCAATTTATCGATTTATGTTCTTTAATACTAGGATGTAAACCTTTAGAAGGGGATATTGGGAATTACAAAGATCGTATTTTAAATAAAGTTAAGCAATATAATAATAAATTTAACTTACGAGGAGACAATGAATTCAGGGGCCATGATGGCGAAGTTTTGGTACCGCCAGTTCCGTTTGCGAGTACGGGAAAAATTGTAAAATCGCCATTGTCGGACTCAATCCAAAGTTTGACAAAGGAGATGCAGCTGAAGAGAAGCTAGAAGCTGGTATTGAATGGGATAGTTACTCTGAATTTTATACCACATCACGCACGTTTAGGTATGTAATGGAACAAAGGGGATCAAGATATTATACGAACAAAATCAAACTATTGAATGCTTTGAAAACAAAGAAAGTACAAGGTATCAATGATATCAAAAGGTTTTATAATAATAGGAATCAATATACCATTTTTTCGGAGTTAACTGATAGAAATCCAATTCTCTTTGCAGAATTTATTCCGTTTCACTCGAAAAAATTTAGTATTAGTCCATCTAATATGGAAAGGGCTTATAATTCTGATTCTCTTGGTTTTGGTCATTACTTCGATGGAATTATTGAAGTAATAAAAAATTCATTGGATACAAATGGATTAATTATCATGGATGGAAGCAAACCATCAGAGTTATTTAAGAAGATGAAGGAGAAAGAATTAGAAGAACTATACTTATGCGAAAAATATGGTATTTACGAATGGGCAGGTAAGAAGGTGTTACTTACTAGCGGTGTCATTTTCGGAATGAGTTCCCCATTTAATAACCATGATTACATACAGGAAATGATTGATAAACTATTTGAGATTTGTCCCGAATTTGTAATGCTGTAACTAAGTAGGGTAAGGAAAGAAAAGAAAAGTATTAAGTAAAACTCTTGGATAAATTTTCCTGTATCACCAGTGAAGTCTGCATTCGAACTGGGTACCGTCTGAAAGAAAGGATTCTAAAGGTAAGGAAGAATATTATGTGCTACGATTTAATTGGACACAACTTAAGTTTCAGGCTAATTCCAGCCTGAAACTTTTTTATGTTGCGTTCCCGGAGGCACGTATTATCTAGTTGGTGAAAGTCATACTGAAGGAGGAGCCTAGGATATCTGCGTATGGCAATGTCTGTGTTTAGGAGCGTATCGATGAAGGTACCTGTCAGACGGGGTGAGCAATAAACAATGCTGTAACATAAAGTGAATTCTGCCTCGTGTCCATAGGGTCACACAAGAGGGAAATAGGAATTTCGAGTTCCTTACCAACGGATAAGGCGCTCATGGAATGGAAGGATATATTAAACTACAGGTAAAATTTTCCTACCAGATAGACTATTAGAGCATTATAATAATTAAAATAATGATTGAATCGGCGCCAATGCTTAAAGACATTGAGAGGTGAAATGTTGTCGATGAAGAGACAGAGGTATTACAATGAAATTTCAGAGAGACTGGAGATACTATCCAATAGAATTAAAACTAATGGTAAATTAAATGTTTTGGACTTAAACATTCATGCCGAAACATTTTATAGGGATTTGTTAAATTGTATCTATGGGTACAAACTGGAATCTGGGAATGTATCAAGTGCAAATATGGAAGCTATCGACTTAATCGATACTGAGAATAAACTAGTTATTCAAGTTTCTTCAACCGCCACTAAACAAAAAATAGAAAATACATTGAATAAAGAAAAAACTTCCGAATATGCTGCTGAGAATTATAAAATTAAGTTTCTTTTCATTGCGGATGAGGCAAAGAATTTACGAAGTAACAAGTATTCCAATCCGCATAATATTTCTTTTTCACCTCAAGAGGATATTATAGATAAAATAAGCTTATTAACCACAATTTCCCAGTTAGCTATAGGATCGTATATTCTAGTACATGATTTATTTATTATGGAATTTGGAGGAGCACCAAATCCAAGTAAAATCACTACCAATTTAGCAACAATTGTGAACTTACTAGCAGAAGAAGACTTAGACGAGGGTGGAACCTCTACTAATCTTAACCTGTATAACATTGATGAAAAAATAGTTTATAATGAATTGGGTGTCATAAAAGAAACAACTATAAATGAATACATGCCCTACTACTCCAAATTGGATAGGTTATACAAAGAGTTTGAGCATGAAGGAAAGAATAAAAGAGTGTCAGTATTAAGAAAATTAACATCCTTTTATGAGAAAGAACTTTGTAATAATAATATTAGCAACGTTGAAAAATTTTTTAATGTTGTAAGTAACGTTGAAGAATACATATTCAACAGTAATAACTTGAATGACATCGAGGAAGATGTGGTTGAAATGTGTGTAAAGATCATTACAGTGGACGCTTTTATTAGATGTAAAATTTTCAAAAATCCTAAGGGGTATAATCATGTTGCTTCCTAACGATATAAAACCTGAATCAACTATTTTCTATTATGCATCTTTAGTTTTAAAAGAAATTCAAAGTAGTGAAGAAAGTCAAATAGTGATGATATTTCAGTCTTTAAAAGAACAATATGATATCTCACTAAAAGTATTTTCATATTGTTTAGATTGGTTATATCTCATTGAAGCAGTAAAAGTAGATGAGGAAGGACAAATTTATATATGTACTTAAAAGAACTAATAATATCCTCCTATTCTGAGATAATCCGAAAGATAGAGTTTCACATCGGCACAAATCTAATAGTAGATGAGACAATTGGGAAAAGCAATGTTGAGACCTGGTAATAATGTTGGAAAAACAACTGTGCTTGCATTGATAGACTATTGTTTAGGTGGAGATGCAGAACAAATCTATATTGACCCAGAAACAAAAAAAGAAATAGAGTATGTGAAAAATTACTTGGTCGACAAAGAGGTTTTAATTACCTTGATTTTAAAAGAAGATCTTTCGGATGAATCGTCAAATGAGATTGTGATAAAACGTAATTTTCTGCAGAGAAACAAAAAAATCATGTCTATTAACGGTGAAAATCTGCCCAAAGATAGGGGAGGGATTTCGAAAGAAGGCTCGATCAGTTATTAATCGGGGACAGAGAAGTTCTGAAACCTTCTCTCCGTCAGTTAATAGCGCATTATATTAGGTATCAGAACAATAAAATAAATAATACTTTAAGAGTCTTGAATACATTTACAACAAATATTGAGTATGAAACTTTGCATTTGTTTATGTTTGGTCTACCTGTTTCAGATAGGTCTCACTTAAATACAAAACTAAAAGGTGAGCAAGAGTATAAAAAACGATTAGAAAAGCAGCATTCCAAAAATGAACTAGAATTACAATTAGATATTGTAAAAAATAATATCATTATCTTAGAAAAAAGAAAAAATAATTTGAATATAAATGAAAATTACAAGCAAGAATTAGAAGAACTAAATGATCTCAAGTATAGAGTGAGTATTGTTAGTTCAAGAATAAGCGAGTTGAGTCTACGAGAACAACTTTTAATTGAAACAGAAACTGAATTAAAATCAGATATGTCTGAAATAAATCTACCGGAATTACGAGAAATATATAAAACAGCGAAGAAGAATATTAGTAACATACAAACCACTTTTGAACAACTTGTTGAATATCATAACAAAATGATATTAGAAAAGATAAGATTTATAACTCAGGATATTCCTAAAATACGTTCTTCGATAGAAGAACATAAGAGAACTCTTGGAGACTTTTTGGATAAAGAGAAACGGTTGTCTATAAAAATTTCAGCTAGTGATACTTTTCAAGACCTGGAGAATATTATAAGTGATCTAACAAAATCTTATCAGCGAATTGGGGAATTAGAAAGTGGAATTGAACAACTGAATTCTGTAGAAAAAAATATAAAAAGTTTAAGTGAAGAAATTGAAGTCTTGGATGGAGATAGGTTCTCTGAAGAGTTTCAAGAAAGATTAAAGAGTAAATTGAAAGGATTTAATGGGATTTTTGCTGATGTTTCCAATGAATTATACGGTGAACAATATGGTCTATCGTTTACGATCAAAGAAGATAAGAAGACCAAGCAAAACTATTATCATTTTGAGAGTTTTAATGCGAATACAAGCTCGGGGAAGAAACAAGGGGAAATAATTTGTTTTGACATTGCTTACATCTTATTCGCCAGAAAACAAGACTTACCTTTTTTGAATTTTATTCTTAATGATAAGAAAGAGTTAATGCATGGAAATCAACTAAAGAAGGTAAGTAAGTATGCAAATGATAAAAAGATCCAGCTAGTGTTCTCAATTTTGAAGGATAAATTGCCGAGTGAAATAAATAACAATGAACATATTGTTCTTCGTCTCTCTGATCAAGACAAGTTGTTTAAAATAGAAAGAAGCAAATGATCTATCTGGCTGAATGTCTGGCTGTAAATCATCATCGAAGTTAGAGTCATTAGAGTTTTTTGTAAACGAAAGTATCCGGTAGGTACGGTTAGACAACCAAACGGAGCCATCTTAAAAAAACCGACCACATGTGATCGGTTTTTTGTTTTTATTGTAAATTGTAAACGATTTGTAGACAACTCGTCTACGACTGTTATAACTGCACATGTTTTCTTGATAGGTTGTCATGAACTGTATGCGGGAACATAGGCTGTCACCCTCTACCGTTTTATTCAAAATCATTCAGCGAACAGCTTCTACCACTCATTATGAGTTGGCACATGTTGTTTGGACAAACGAGTGCCTATGGAAAGATGGACGTATTACCGGATATACTACAGCATAAGATTTAGACAATGCACTTGGCTACATATGAAAAGGATCAATAATTCTAGATCATTACTTGAGCACATGAATCTTAGCGTTTTTACGCAAGCTCTTCTTGTGCACATGCAACACTTCGTTTAGCTTTATCAAGAGCGGAGTATACCGAGTATCTTCCTCACTTAATTGGACAAACCACAGTACCAACATCTTCTCGGTATCTCTTCCATCCTTTCCATCGCCCTTATGGTAATCTTCACTCGTCATACCCTTGTAACCAATGAACTTACTTGGGCCGAACATATCAAGTTCTGAGATGTAATACCAATGCTTGAATTGGCTAAGCTGCTCGGTCACATCCTTACCCGCTTCCAAATCATCATTGAACTGCTTTACGTTCTCCACTACTTCTGCATATTCATTCACCAAATCTGTCACTATAATTCCCCCAATTAGCTATTAACTTAACTGATTAAGAAATTCAACATGCAACCCATTATTCCTTTATTGCTTCACACAGGTATGCCCTGACGGTGTACCTGTTTTTTTATTTTCAATTTTCACAAGACGAGAAGGAAATTATCAATTCAATTTTAAGTTAAAGCTATCCAGCAGTATTGTCAGGAACATGGATACATCATCGTTAGTGAATACATTGTGAAAGAAAACTCAGTCAAGGCCGATGACCGCTAATAAATCCTAGAAGATGGTTACCGTAGCCAAGCACAGCAATCGGCCCTTCGAACAGAAGGGAACCAGCAGTATATTTGCTAGAAGTTGTCGAGAAACCAGTCGCGTCTCAGCAGAAGCTCTTAAGATCAGCCAAGATAGTCGTTATACAATTCGGAGTTCATGATCCAACCTTCGGCACGTGATAATGGAGAGCGGAAAATTCTCAAAGAAAGTCAAGTGAATATCTGCATAGTTAGTTCTCCTCTATGTGAAAGACTAAACAAACTAACAATATGGTAATAACTCATATATCTCATCAACAATGTATAAAGTTCTCTGCATCTTAATTCATTAACTCAACGTGTGATTCATTTGAAACAGATGTTGAGAAGGTTAGGGATACAAAGCTTTCAAATTGCCAAGAAATTTACTGATTAAAAGCTCAGTAAAACCAGTTAAAGCAACAGAGCAAAATTTGCCCAATTGTTCAGGATATTTCACTAATAAAAATAACACAGCAAGAAGAAGTATTATTTTCATAAGATCAGTTCGAATCGCCATTTAGTTCACCTCCCACTTAGTTTGTTGTCTAAATAAAACAATGTTGTTTTAATGAGACAAATCTATCATGAAGGTAAGTGGTTGTCAAATAAAAACATCAGTTGACTTGTTATGACAACGACTTTATCATTATTAATGAGGTGGTAACCATGTTGTCTTATAGTGAACTACTTAAAAAGTACATTGAGAATTCAGAATTATCATTAAGTCAGATTGAAGTGAAATTGCGTGAAAAAGGGCTATCCACAAATAAGGCTTACATTAGTAAACTACAGAATGGTAAGCTACCTCCAGCTGGAGACGAAATTAACAAGGCATTAGCGGAAGTATTAGGAGGCGATGAAGAAGAACTTATCCTGGTCTCTTATGCAGAAAAGGCACCTATTCTTAAAGAAATAATTGATAAGTTATTTGACTCTTTTAAGATAATGCTTCTTAGTAATAAAGAGTTATTTATTGCGATAACGGGGCAAATGTATAATATTGAGGACCAATTAAATGAAAATTATGGGAATATAATAGAATATGTAATGACGACAATGAGCTTTAAAGATAAAATTGAAATGATAAATTCTCTTTCTGATAATCTGAAAGGAGGGGGATTTGTGGAGGCTACTCAATTTCAGGATGGGTACTAAAAATTGATCCAAGTAGTCTCTTTAGTGAGGAAGAAGATCAGAAAAGATATCGTGAATTATATAGCGATACTAAAAGTGAAATATTATCTGATCTGACTTCTGACGAAAACCAATTCTTAACAAAACAACTTGAGTTATTTAGAAGTTTGAAACTAAGTACTTCAAAATAGAATAGAAAAAGAGTGCCTACCCTCGAAACAAAGAAGACACTATTTGGATCAGATTCTACTTATAGAAATCAGCTGGGGCTAAATCGTGATGGTTGAATGATACTCCGCTCCGTTCGTTATAATAATGGATAAACTCGGATACAGTCTCGAAGTCCTCGCCACAAGAGGAAAAATCATAATAATCAATCATCTTAAAGAATCCCATGGGATTGGCGGTGTACCTGTTTATGTTCATTTCCGAAAGCTTTTACAAGCAAATTAAAAGGTATGAGAGGCGAATTGAGCGATATTATTCGAGTGGAAAACCGACTTTATAGGTGACTGTATCAAAAACGAGTAACGTATAGGTATTTTAAACAACTATGTGATATAACAAGGGAAATGTCACAGTGTTATGCAAAATGTCAAGAAGACAAAAGATGGAGTGAGTACTGAGCTTCAGGACATTTCAATTTTCAAGAGTTGTTGAAAAATCGAGGAAGAGGAGCAATGATGAAAAAATATAATAAAAGATTAGCAGTCATTGTAATGATCCATGCTCCAAATGTCCATGCTAGGTAATTTCTCACTGATACCGTAGCGGATGTAGCAAGTACAGGTCCGACTGTTATCGCACTAAGATCATTCAGGGCATCGGCGATAACCAATTGCTCCGAATAAGGACGCAACACCAGAGGTAATAACGCTGATCCTGCGTTTATTAAGGTTAGATCCTAAGATCAAAGCTTTGTTGGATAATGTGTAATAATTTTAAGCAGCCAGTCGTTGATATCCTATCGGCGACTGGCTATTTAGGTTAGCCTTGGTTGTACTATTAAAGTGAATAAGAATGTTGAGGAAATGTATTGACCCTCACGTATCGTGATAGTGTAGTTTAATACTTAGATATAAGGTACGAGGAAAGGAGAATTGGAATGAGAACAGTAAAACAAGTTTCTTTGTTGACAGGCGTCAGTGTACGAGCTCTTCAATTTTATGATGAAATTGGCCTGTTGAGGCCAACAAGAGTTAATGACGCTGGGTACAGGTTATATGATGATGACTTGCTGGAAAAGTTGCAACAAATCTTATTTTTTAAAGAGCTGGATTTTACCCTGAGTGAGATTAAAGCATTTATGGACAATCCACAGTTTGATAAGAAAAGTGTATTTGAAAAGCAGAGAGGGCTAATTCAGATGAAGTGTGATAGATTAAATGCTCTGTTGGGCCTTCTAGATAAGTTAATAAAAGGAGAGAAATGTATGGATTTCAAAGATTTTGATATGAGTGATTATTTCCGCGTCATGGCCAATTTCAAGAGAACACACACGGATGAAATAATTAAGCAGCTTGGGAGTATAGAGGATTTTGATAGTATTTTCCTTAAAATGAATGATAATGAGGCTGAGATTACTAAAATGGCCATTAAGGAATATGGTAGTGTCGAAAACTATACAAAGGCGATGGAAAAGAATTTCGAAAAATTCTTATCGGGAAAATTACTCCCTCCCAAATCTGAAGTTGATGATCTTATTGAAAAGGGAGAGTCCATTACTAAAAGACTTACTGCTGATTTAAGCAAAGATATTGCTTCCTCCGATATTCAAGGGATCGTAAGTGAAATGGTATCCTTTACCGATGATGTGAATAGGGGGATTGATGTGGGGGATAGCTATTGGCCTTTTATGGTTGAAACTTATTTGTCCAATCCAGTATTTACAGAAGCTACAGACAAGAAATATGGTCAAGGAGCAGCTCGATTTATTGGCTTGGCTTTGAAAGAGTATCTAGATAATCATCACCTCTAAGTGATATAAAGAACCTAGTATAACGTCTTCTGGTTCTAAAACTGATAACAAAGACCCTCCCCTTGCTGACGTGCACCCTTTAGAATAGACATTGGAAAAACCCCCTGGGTAAACCGATGAATTCTGGGGGTGTATTTTTGTGTCAAACAAAGGGAAAAAGTTTAAATCATATTCTGAAGAAACCAAAATAGAAGCGATTCGATTACATGTTGAGGAGAAATGGACCTATCGACAGATAACCGAGCATCTTGAAATTCAAGATAAAGACAGAGTGAAAAGGTGGATGAGGAAATACCGTGAGCAAGGGGAGTTTGGTCTGCTGGATCAACGAGGAAGACGCAAAGAATATGTGGATCAGAATCGGTATGTTCAACAATTAGAACGGGAGAATCTTATGCTAAAAAAGTGTTTGAAAATCTGGATGCGGGAGGTACGAAAGAGAAGTTTTCTATAATCAAAGAATTAGCCGATGGATCAAATGTTTATGCACTATGTAAGTTATTGAAAGTCTCAAGAAGTGGATATTATGCCTATCTGAAGCGAGGAGAAACAGATCGGGATGAGTCTTGCAAAGCCTTGATCCAAGCCGTATATGATCGATATGAAGGCAAGTACGGATACCGGCAGATCCAATTATTTCTGCTCCAAGACCATCAGGTGTGGTGGAATCACAAGAAAGTATTGCGTCTTATGCAAGCCTTGGAATTACAAGCTAAAATACGTCGTAAGCGGCGTTATAACTATTCCTCCTCTGTTGGTGGACGCTTTGCAGATAACCTCTTGAGTCGTAATTTCAAGGCGGATGAGCCCAATCAAAAATGGGTAACAGATGTGACCCAATTCCGAGTTTTGGACACCTGGGTTTACCTTTCGGCAATCAAAGACTTGTTTAATAACGAAATTGTAGCCTACCATATGAGTTTGCGAAATGATAACGAGCTGGTCTTACAGACATTCAGAAATGCCTTTGAAAAGACTAAGGACGTGTCTGGATTGATCGTTCACAGCGACCAAGGGTTCCAGTACACGTCCTATGCTTACCACGACATGCTGCCACAGGTTGGCGCCCAAATCAGCATGTCTCGCAGAGGCAATTGTTATGACAATGCCTCGATGGAGAGCTTCTTCTCACATCTAAAGACGGAAGGACTCTATCCCTATGATATCCGAACTTTGGATGAGGTACAAAGGAGAATTGAGACATATATCCAGTTTTATAACCATAATCGACCACAAAGAAAACTAAACAAGCTGACGCCAGTACAGTACCGACGCCAGCTCGTGGCCTAAGGGCTTTTTCAATGTCTACAAAATAGGGGCTTGACCATGCTCACTTGGAGCAAAAGGAGGGTCTTCTAATTTCACATGCTATTGACTATCATACTTGACCGTTATAGCTTACAGGTTAAGCCCCAGGTCAAGCACGATGTTCAGCATCCGTATGATGATTGCTGCCGACTGAATCGGCGACGGCAAATTCGCACCAGAACCGTTCACGATACCTGCTTGGCTAAGCTGATTGATATATTCAGCAGCCCAGTTACCGTTGATATCGGAGAACTTCGTTCCGTTAGCTGCGCTCATATTCAGAAGACGAGCTAAGATGGCAGCCATTTCGGCGCGAGTAATCTTTTGATCCGGCTTGAAGTTGTCATCACCTGTACCGTTCAGGATACCTGCACGATGCAATACTCTAATGTTAGCATCCGCTGACCATCCGTGTCGGAGAAGGAACCATCCGATCCTGTCGTGTCAAGACCTAGCGCACGAACGATCATCGTAGCGAATTCTGCGCGTGTTACATAGTGCAGATTTGTTATAATAGAGGTATCTGAGTTATTACTAAGGTATGTACTCCAAATAATATAGTATAACACGAGCTAACATATGGATGATTATATAGCGAAACTCCTGTCCGTTTTCTGTAGACAGAATATAGACAAGAGCCATAATGCATCTTAAATCAAAATGGAATGAAGGAATATAAAATAACATAAGAGGTCCCACAAAGCCTTACAGAACAACGCTTTGTGGGATGAGATAGGATCAAACGAAATCCGGAGAAACATGCAGGACCAGAGTTCGACTCCCCTCGCCTCCGTTTGAAAGACCCGCTGATAATGCGGGTCTTTACTGATTTGTGGACTAATTGTGGACAAAATGTAGACAACATAAATTTTGTGAGGGTTAAAGTACCATTATTGTTTTTTAATTATTTATTGGACGATACAAGATAATTGTAAAGTTATTTCAGTTTGTCACATGACAATATGGTGACAGGAGTAACTATTATTTAAAGTGGATTATTTCTATAATTAATTGATTATTCAAAGATACAGCCATAAAATACAGGGCTTAGAGCCTAACGAGAAGGAAATTATTAGCTTGATCAAAGTACTGAAACTGAAGAAAATGATAGCTTGATTATTAGGGTGATGATATTTCTGATGAGTTCAGGGATTTCTTCGTTTGCAGAGTCTAATGAAAGTAGAGGCGCGATTGAGGAAAGTGCTTCTTTAATAATAAATTGATGAAATTTTTGGAAAACGAATACGCACTACACAGGCATCCTCGATGCTCCAAACAATTCAAAATCTTGGCTTAGTCGATTCTAATGGTCAATTTTAATTCATCCCATCTACTTAGATGGCAAGGGCTATACATTAGATGAAACATAGATTTAACCCAATTAGTCGAAATTGACGGTGAACATATCAGTCTGGAAACGCTAAAAAAATTAGAGTTTGATTATGTGAAATTTGGAGGAATTAATAGTGGGAAAATTATTATTACTAACGAGAAAGCGGCTATACACGAAGAGTTTTCTATTACTTGTTATTATTGCGTATGGGTTCAGTTTTTTTTCGGGTGAGACTTATGCGGCAAATCCTGTAAGTGTATCTCTGACAGGGAATGCGGTCACGATTGCTTATGGACAAAGCGTGACATTGAGTTCAACGGTTACAGATACTTCGGATAGCAGCAATTCCCCTGTGGGTTCTGTTACGTTTGTCGATAATGGTACTACGATTCAAACGTCTCAGCCGTTGATTGAGCAAACACCTGAGATTATTGTATTAGCTTCGCCACCAGGCATTATTCCAAGTGGATACAAACAAGCGTGCATGATTGATGGCAGAGATTCTAATCCGGTTGGGTCTCCAACCTGTCCAGTTTTGAAATGGGGAGAGTATACGTTCTGGGGATACAGCGATTCAAATAATATGGATAATTTCAATATTGTGCAATACGATAAGGAAAGCGTTATCGTCAACCAAGATATCTTCGAGTTAGGCGTTCGATACTTGTATAAAATCGAGCTGGACAACACGAACCATACGGTTTCCTTTGTTGGGCAATCGGAAAAGAGGATAACAGTAAACTTAAACTCGCTGAAAGTAGCCAGCGGTATCGCTTCAATAACGACTCCTCCACTATCGGTTGGCGTTCATGAGTTTAAGGCAGAATTTAATTCAAGCGATGGCAACCATAATAATAATGTGTCATCGATATTTACGGTAAATGTCTCCAAAATAACGCTTCCGCTTTCATTGACGAGCAGCATTACATCGTCGGTTTATGGGGAGAGGGTGTCATTTACAGCAGAAGTCCCTTCTGTAAGTGGCCTTGTTCCTAGCGGGGATGTCGTTTTTTACGATGGGAACGTAGAGTTAGGCACCGTAACGTTAGGGCATAGCAGCGTAACCTCGGCTGTCTATGAGACGGCAAGTCTTACGGCAGGCGTTCATACTATTACTGCGAGCTACAGCGGTGATAGTAACTATAAGTCTGCCACGAAGAGCACGCTACAAATTGTGAATAAAATAGGGTCTCAAATCAATATGAAGGTCTTACAATCTACTGTGGTGGGGGACTCAGTTTCGGTCGATGTACAAGTCGGTACGCTCGGCAATATCATCCCTACGGGTACTGTTGATATCATCATCGATGATCAGACGGTCACTTCGTCCGTGCTTGAGGGGAATGGTAGTGTTCGTTTGAATATACCGCAGCTTTCTGTTGGATCGCACAAGATTCAGGCAGCCTATCGAGGCACTGATAATATCGAGAGTATCGTGTCGCCGGCACAGGTATTGAACGTGCTGAATAATACTGCAGACTTGAGCGGAATTGCTCTGTCTAGCGGCAATCTATTTCCTGTATTTTCGACCAGTATAACCTCTTACAGTGCTAATGTTGCTAATCATGTATCCAGCATAGCCGTAACACCTAGCGCTTATGACAGCAATGCCACGATGAAAGTGAACGGAGCACAGGTTTCTAATGGCGAAGCAAGCAAAGCCATCAATTTAGAAGTAGGCAGCAACACCATCACCATCGTAGTGACGTCGCAGGACGGAACACTGAAGACATATTCAATACTAGTGACACGCGAACAAGGTTCATCCAGTAGCGGCGGCGGTTCATCATCGACGCCCTCAAGCGATACAGTTACCTCGACAGACGGTACACTAAAGCTTCCCGTCGGTAAAACGGGTCAGGTTAGCTTGAACGATGCAGTCAAGATCTCGATTCCTGCTAATGCTACAGACAAAGAGCTGATATTAACGATTGAGAAATTGACGGACTCGTTAAATCTGATTACGAAAAACGATATTTTGGCTAGCCCGATATTCGAAATTCTGAAGAACTTCTCGGAGAATTTCAGCAAAGAGATTACGATGGCCTTTACCTTCGATCCGAATAGCTTGAAGGGCGATCAAGAGCCTTGCGTATTCTACTATGACGAATCGAAACAGGTTTGGGTGAAAGTCGGCGGCGAGGTAAACGGCAATACCATCACCGTCAAAGTTAATCACTTCACGAAGTTCGCGGTACTCGGTGTAGAGAAAGATTCAGATTCCACATCAAACACGAAGCAGCCGACAAGCTTCAGTGATATCTCCGGACACTGGGTGGAGAATAACATCAAGCAAGCGGTTAACGCCGGTATCGTCAGTGGCTATCAGGACGACACGTTCAAGCCAGATCGTACCGTAACGCGAGCGGAATTTGCGGTCATGCTGATGAATACCCTCAACCCGCAAGGGGATGAAGTGGCCCTGACGTTCACCGATAAGTCGAAGATCGGCGCCTGGGCACAGAAATCGGTTATGCAGGCGGTGTATGCAGGCATCATTACAGGCTATGAGGACAGCACGTTCCGTCCGAATGCCGAAATTACACGCACGGAAATGGCAGCGATGATCGCCAAAGCTTTGGCTCAGTCGATAGAAGAGAAGACAGCAACGGGCTTCGCGGATGACAAGTACATTCCGGACTGGGCGAAAGGCGCAGTGACGGCCATGAAAAAGCTGGGTATTATCGAAGGTAAAGGCACGAACCAATTTGCTCCGAACGATAAAACGACAAGAGCAGAAGCGGTAACCGTACTGCTGAGAATGCTGGCGCAAAAGAGCATGTAAAGCGAACCTTTCAGTTCACGACATTTATCGAGAAGCTTTGGTCCGCCTTAACCGATTACCGATTCTCGACAACAATTTCGATGGACAGTCGGTTTCACGATTTCAGATCGAGGTTGGAAACATGGATTACGGTCTAGAGATTGGCGAACATCCTCATCATCAAGCTCCGGAGAATTATGGTTTTGCACAGCCACGGTTCGCCTCCATATGTTAAATCCACAAAAATGAAAAGGAGCTTTGCCACTGAAGTGGCAGGCTCCTTTTCATTTTTGTGCCTGAGCCCCAATTGCTAGATACAATTAGGTGCAGTTTTTCTAGTCAAGTTTAGTACAGATTGATCCCCGCTTACAATGCAAAACAGATCTATGACCCCTCTACTCTTTTTTAATTATATATTGAACGATACATGATAATTGTGAAATTATTGTAGTTTGTCACATGACAATATGATGACAGGAGTAACTTTTATTTAAAATGGATTACTTTTATAATGAATTGATTATTCAAAAGATACAGCCAGTAAATATAGGTTCTAGAGTCTAACGAGGTCTCGACAAGAAGCTGTATCGCTTCAATAACTACTCCTCCATTAGTGGATTTTGGGGAAAAGAGAGGTTGAGTATAAAATGAAAGAGAAACAAATGAAGAAACGAGTATTTGTGGCGGTGATGAGCTTTTTGTTGGTTGCCCTCCCTATACTCCAGCTAGCTGCGGGTGGGAATTTAGCATTTGCGGCAGCTGGAACGTGGACGGACATTACCGGATCTGAAAGCTTTGGTTATCCTTTCAGTGTAGCAATAGACAGTGATGGCAATGTGTATGTGACGGATTATGGCATTGCTCAAGTAAAAAAACTGTCAATGGCCGGTTGGATGGACATTACCGGATCTGGATCCGGATTCAATGCAACCGTTGGCGTAGCAGTAGGCAGTAGCGGCGATGTAAACAGTAGCGTCGATGTATATGTGACGGATAACTCAGGAAAAAAAGTGTATAAACTGTCGGACGGCAGTTGGACGGACATTACGGGTTCGGAGGCTTTTCAAATCCTATTGGTGTAGCGGCAGATAGCAAAGGCAATGTGTATGTGACGGATACGGATTCCGTCTCGATCAACAGAGTAAAAAAACTGTCGAACGGCAGTTGGACGGACATCACTGGATCGGAAGTCCTTTCTTCTCCTTTTGGCATAGCAGCAGACAATGACGGTAATGTGTATGTGACGAATTACAACAGTCACACAATCAAAAAACTGTCGAACGGCAGTTGGACGGACATCACCGGATCAGAGAGATTTTCAAATCCTGTTGGAGTAGCAGTAGACAGTGCCGGCAATGTGTATGTGGCGGATTCCGGCCATAACAAAATAAAGAAATTGTCTAAAGGCAGTTGGACGGACATCACCGGATCGGAAAGCTTTTCAAATCCGCGGGGGGTAGCCGTTGACAGTAGCGGCAATGTGTATGTGGCGGAATCCAGCGGTAGGAAAATCAAAAAGCTATCTGCAGTAGTTAATAGCGTGAGCGTTAGCCCAAGCAGCCCGAGCGTCGTGCAAGGAGGCAGCCAGCAGCTTACGGCAACCGTGAATGCGAGCGAAGGTGCAGCAACAACGGTCACATGGTCCAGCAGCGACGCAACTAACAAAGTTGCGGTGGATAGTACGGGGAAGGTTACCGTAGCGCCGGATGCAGCGATGCGGGATTACACGATCACGGCCACGTCAACGGCGGATAGCAGCAAAACAGGTACAGCCACGATAACCGTCACGGCAGCACTTACCTTTACGATAGCTGCAATAACGAATCCAACGTTGGCAACACTTACTCAAGGTTATCGATCAGGTACACAAGAGACCAAAATCATCGATGTAACAAATACCGGAACTGGTAATTTAACTAATCTAACGGTAGAGGCAAGCGGTAAGAATGCCGACGATTTTGCGATCACGCAACCCAGCGCAACATTAAACAGCGGGGCGCCTGCAACAAGCTTTAAGGTCACGGCGAATGATGGCTTGCCCGCAGGCACGTACACAGCAATAATCACGGTATCGGCAGACAACATGATACCTGTTACGTTGACCGTAACGCAAACAGTGAACTTGCCGGATGCTCCTGCCAATCCACAAAATCTTTCGGCCGCTGGGGGCGATCGTCAGGTAACGTTAAGTTGGGATACGGTAACGGGAGCGACGTATTACAATATTTATATGGCGACGGCATCAGGTCAATTTAGTGACGATTCAGTTTCCACCGTGGCTTCCACGACCTACAATGTACATAATCTGACAAATGGCACTGCTTATTACTTCATTGTGAAAGCAGGCAACTTGGGGGGCTGAGCGCGGAATCGAATCAAGCGAGCGCGATTCCTTCAACGCTTCCGACAGCAAGCAGCAATGCAGACTTGAGCGGAATTGCCCTGTCGAGCGGGGGATAAGCCCTGACTTCGCATCAGGGACAACAGCTTACGTTTCGAGTGTGGCCAATGGTGTGTCGAGCCTTACGGTAACGGCGAGCGTATTCGATAGCAACGCTACGATGATGGTGAACGGAATTTCAACAGCAAGCGGTCAAGCGAGTGAAGCTATCAGTCTGAATGTAGGAAATAACCCCATCTCCATCGTAGTAAAAGCGCAGAATGGCGCAACGAAGACCTATTTGATTACAGTGAATCGCGCAACGGCATCATCTAGCGGCAGAAGTGGCAGTTCAACAGCATCAACCAATACCATAGTTACCTCTACGGATGGTACATTAACGCTTCCAGCGGGAAGAACAGGCGAGGTTAGTTTGGGAGATGAAGTCACGATCTCGATTCCGGCAAATGCTACGAACAGAGAACTGATAATAACGATAGAAAAAGTGCTGGATACTCAAAAGCTTCTAACGGGTAAAAATGCACTAGCCAGCTCAATCTTCGAGATTCTGAAAAACTTCTCGGAAAATTTCAACAATCCGGTAACGCTGACCTTTGCTTTCGATCCGGCAAGCATGAATGGTAACCAAAAGCCATCTGTATTCTACTATGATGAAGTGAAGGAGTCATGGGTAGAAGTCGGCGGTGGCAAAGTAAATGGAAATCACATCAGCATAGAGTCCAATCACTTTACGAAATATGCGGTATTCGCAGTAGACCTAACGGCAGAAGAGCCAACAAAGAACCCTTCAACCGATACGGAAACGACGGTGAAATTCAGCGATATATCTGGACACTGGGCCGAGAAGAACATTAAGCAAGCTGTAAGCAGCGGGATCGTCACGGGTTATTCAGACAGTACGTTTATGCCTGATAAAACCGTGACGCGTGCGGAATTTGCAGTTATGCTGATGAATACGTTGAAACCGCAAGGAGCAGGAACGGCACTGACCTTCACAGATTCGGCAAAGATCGGAAGCTGGGCACAGAAAGCAGTCGCGCAAGCGGTACAGGCAGGTATTATTAAAGGCTATGAGGATAGTACATTCCGTCCAGATGAAGTAATTACACGCGCAGAGATGGCAGCGATGCTCGCGAACGCTTTGGGTCAGTCTACCGCGGCCAATACGGCAACAGGCTTCGCAGATGACAAAGACATTCCAGCTTGGGCGAAAGCTAGCGTTACTTACGTGAAACAGGCAGGCGTCATGCAAGGGAAAGGAAATAACCAATTCGCTCCTCAAGGCCATGCAACAAGAGCAGAGGCCATAACGGCCCTGTTGAACATGTTGGCGCAAAAGAGCAAGTAAAGTATAAATGATCCTATAACATCAGAAATGATAATTTTCACCAACCAACGCAGCCCCGTATCAAGTCGGGGCTGCGTTGGTTCATTACAATCCTTTTTCGGCCTTCAGATCAATCCAATTCGTTGTAAAGGGGCATTGAGATGAAGGTCGTTATTATCGATGATGAAAAGACGATGCATTTCATTATGTAACGAATGCTTGCCAAGGTTGGGGATGTCGAACTTGTGGGGAAGGTTCATAGAGAAAGGCCACAATCTCCTATTTGGTGAATCTGATGTAGGCCCCGAACTGAGAAAGCAGTTGTCGCAGAGATTCCTCTGTGATGGCTGCTTTTCTTGTGCGCCTGGTATGGGCGGTAGCTAGGTGGTGAAAGTCCACTACAGGCTTGGCAGTAGGAACTGTTAGCTGAAGGCAAGGGTGTCGGTCGCGAGGTCGAATCTGAAGGAAGCCGGAGGCAAACCCTCGATCTGACGAACAGAAATCACATAGAAGGCATGATGAGACGGACGAGCTTGCAAGACAAAGCAAAGTCCAACACTGCCCGAATCTCATCATGTAGATGTGGCAGATGGATGAGAGGAAGGTTATCGCTCTTACCCGGGGAGGTCTCACAGAAGTTGAGTAGGGAAAAAAATCCGAAAGAAGGAGTAAAGTTTGCTGTGAGAAGTCAGCAGACGCCATAGTACGCGATCCACACTGGGCAAAAAATTGAGATTACTTACGATGTAGCCGGAAATCGTACTGAGTCCGCCGAATTGTGGTTTTGAACAACCACGGATCGCCTCCATAAGTAGTACCAGTGACGGACACCATTTTGGTGTCCGTTTTTGCTTGCTCGGACTCGAAGGGGGGGTAAACTGCTCTGGCTCTAGGGCTTCGGGCTACTCTGACGTTGAATACGACATATTTCTGATGATGTACATGGCGGTACCTCTGTACAAACCGTATTGTCATTAACGAAAATACATGTATCGTGTAAAATGCAAAAAGCCCAACTCTGCTAACGAAGCGGAGAAGGGTTTTAATTGAGTGTAGTCAGTTCTGGCTTAAGGCTTACTTTAGTAGAGGATCTTTACTGCTATTATTTAATTGGTACAATTCACACAGTTTGAGCTTACAACAAAAGCTCTAGGTCCAAGCCCAGAAGAAGCCATCACGGTCCCAGGCTACTCTTCCTTTATGGAGTTTCTTGTATAATTTTTTCACTTCTTTATCGATGGATGTATGTCCTAGCTCATTTACATATAAGTATTGAATACCATAATGGTCCTTTATATGAGTAACGACATCCTCTTGTCGTAGTATTCCCTTGTCCATTACCTCACTTAGCATCCATTGTGCAATTTCCTCAGATTTTTCCTGCATCGTTTCACTTCCTACGATTAAATTAATTTTGTTCACTAGCTTATCATATTTTACCCGATGTGTCAGATGACTTCTTAATAGGAGAGGGAATAGTTATCTGTACTTATCCATGCTAATGCTTCGCGGGATTGTCTTGGAGACGATGTCCTTACCGTATACAGCAGATGGAAGCTATCAGGCAGAAGCCGGGGCTTGCCGAGTATGGATTGGTTCGAATGCAAGAGATGTCCAAGTGGTGATTTTGAGTTGATGAACTGAAGGTCTGCTAATTATTAAAGTTATATATTAATATTCGTCCCTCAATACAACAAAGACCCTCCCCTTGCTTACTCTGAGCAAAGGGAGGTCTTATAATTTTAGATGCTATTTACTATCATATTTGACCGTATAGCTTACAAGTCAAGCCCCAGGTCAAGCACGATGTTCAGCATCCGCATGATTATTGCTGCCGACTGATAACGGGAAGCGGTGGCGTCTGGTGCGAACTTACCTTCGCCGACACCGTTCACGATACCTGCTTGGCTAAGCTGGTTGATATATTCAGCAGCCCAGTTACCGTCGATATCGGAGAACTTCGTTCCGTTAGCTGCACTCATATTCAGAAGACGAGCTAGGATTGCAGCTATTTCGGCGCGAGTAATCTCTTGATCCGGCTTGAAGTTGCCATTACCCGTACCGTTCACGATACCGGCACGATGCAATGCTCTAATGTTAGCATCCGCCCAGTGACCATCCGTGTCGGAGAAGGAACCATCCACTCCTGTCGTGTCAAGACCTAGCGCACGAACAATCATCGTAGCGAATTCTGCACGTGTTACATTTTTAGAACCATGGAATGTACCATCAGACTCGCCTTTGATTAGGCCAAGCTGCGAAGCAAGCTTTACTGCCTTAGCAGCCCAGTGCGTAGCTAGTACGTCAGGGAAGTTAATTGGCTCGTTCGCTTGCAACGCTTGCAGTAGAGCAGCCTTTAATTGCTCTGCGTCAACAAGTTTACTATTCAACAATGGCTTCTCCGGAGTTGGTGTCTGCTCTGTAGAGCCAGAGTCCGTTTCCGAATCGGAGTCCGGTGTAGAGCCAGAATTCGCTCCAGAACCGGAGCTCGTCGTAGAACCAGGGCCCGGCTGTGTCGTATCCGTGCTTGTATAGCGCGTCACTAAGATCGTCAGATCAGCAGTGTTCCCCGCACTGAATTCGAAGGTCAGGACATCATTGTTTGACAATGTCGCCAAGTAGCTCTTCTTGATAGTAACAACTTGTGTACCGTTCGCCGAAGCAGCAGCTACGCTGTAGTCTTTGCCTTCGACAAGTAAAACACTGCCCTTCCTTATTGCGCTGAGCGTGTTGCTATTCAAAGTTATGTTCACCGTAGCGTCAGCTTGTGAATTCGTGTAGAACGTTACTGTTGATGGAAAAATTGTGGAAATTGGTGCATCTAAACCTATAACCGCCCAGAATGCCGCCTTTGGCCTATAGCTGTTGTCGAACAGTAAAGGCATTCCCGAACCGCGCCAGCTTTGTACATCGGCCTTGCCCCAGAATGTAACACGGTCGATATTGTCGGCATATTTCTTGTAAATTTCGAACAATGTGCCATATTCTTTCGCTTGTTCAGCCAACTTCGCTTTGTCAAGGTGATAGTTGTTGTTGGCCGAGTAAGGAATGTCAAGCTCAGAAACGCTGATTCTAGCTCCAGTTTCAACGAATCTCTGGATAGCAGTCTCCACTTCTTGAGCGTTCACATCTGGCTTGCTACCAATCCAGAAGTGAGATTGCATTCCAATGCCTTCAATCAACTTACGTTCATCATAACGAGAATCTAGCTCCCATTGTGCGTTAAGGTCTTCAACCATTAGCGCAATTTCCTTGTACTTATAAGTCTCGTTGTAGTCGTTGTAATACAACGTAGCTTCGCTGCCAATTTGTTTTTGTGCTAAGTGTGCAAACACGAATGCATCGTACATATAATCCGCGCCGCTTTCGCCCGTGCTCGCGTCCGCGTCTTTGGCATAAGCTACATACCAAGGTGAACTTGTACGTAAGCCTGTTCTCCAATCATTATCAACGAAATTTGCTGTGTTGTCGTCAAAGGCTTCGTTTACAACGTCCCAAGAAATAAGGTTAGGGCTATCGAAATGCGTGATTACGTTGGTAATAAAAGTTTCCATGTTCGCCTTGGCGGCTGCACGAGTGCCAGAAGTCCCAGTATTAATGAAAGCTGGAGTCTGTGAATGCCACACAAGCGTATGCCCGTGAATGGACTGGTTATTATCCTCAGCCCACTGAACAATTTGATCAGAACCAGCAAAGTTATACTTGCTTGGATCCGACAAATCGTTTGCCGAAGAAATGTTCTTCAATAGATTTTCAGGCTTCATCGAATTTTCAGCGGTTACAGCGTTATACTGCTTGTCGTACATTGCAGTAAGTGTTGCGTCAGTAGTTTGCCCTGGCTCCATGATGTTGCCGACTATAAAGTATTTACTGTAAGCGTCTTTCAGCGATGGTAGAGTAAGATCCCACTTCGCCTCTGGCCATTCATAATCATCGGGCACAAATTCAGAAGATGAGCTACTCCAATTTACCAGAGCTTTGCCACTATCATCAGTGATTTTAATGCTGTTCAGCAAAAAGTCATTACTGCCTGCTGTGCCACGAATACCAATGTTACCAATAAGCCCTTGAGCAGGTTCGTCGCCGCTCATGGTGAAGTCGATAGCATAGTCAATCGCCTGAGCCTTTACAACACCTGCACCAGTGTATGAAGCTGGAAGTCCGTTAGCTGTTACACCAACTTCATATGTGCGTTTAGGATCCGCTGTGACAACTGCTGCATCTCCTGCAGTATAACCGCCATTTTCATTGCCAGTAATCCAACGGATACGATATCCAGTTGTACCTGTGGATGTAGCGTTGAATGTAAGGTGATATTTCGTGTCCTTAACAGGTGTGAAAGCTACTGCGTCGCCAGTAGAGAAAGGCCATACAGAACTATCAGTGCCCAAAATAATGTTAGCGCCTGACCAGCTGTCGCCGTTTGATGTTAATGAAACATGAACACCAGGAACATTTGGCAATGGTTTATGAGGCATTGCTATTCCGCCTTTAACTTTAACAACAAGTGTATCAATTACAAATCGGGACAAACCAGGGTCGGCTTGTATTCTAAGTCCAGATGTTTCGCCTGTGCCTGCAGCCGCCGTTCCGCTATAACTTAATATGAATGTGCGGGCTGCATCAACTGATTTTAAAGTTGCGTAGGAAGGGCCCGCACCACCTAAAACGATTTGTGCGTCGCTAGGAATAGTAACACCATCAGGAATATGCCCTGTCATTTCAACAGTGTAGTCAGCCTCGGCCTTTAAGCCAATTGCGGGTGCTTTAATATCAACGCCATCATAGTTAAGCGTTCTGTTGGAAAGGTTAAGTGACACCATGCCATTAGTATCTGACTCAGCGTCGATTGTTAGGTTGCCTGCACGTGCTAAATAGGTATTTCCACCTTGAGAAACTAAGTCGGCGAGCCCGGTGTCCTGTTGCAAGTCGAGGCAACAACAACTTCATCCGAAGGTGTTGTTGGGGTAGTTGGGGTAGTTCCTGTGGATGTGATAATAATGCTGTCGATAACGAACTTATCAATAGCGCTTTTGGTATCCTGAATCCTTATGTTAGTTGATTTATCCACATAACCACTAAGTGTTGCATAGTCAAAGATATAATCCAATGTAAACGAATCACCTGCTACAGCACCATCCGTAGTCTTCAAATAGTTATAGCCATCATTAGACTTGCCAAGTAACATTTGGTCGCCATCGGGAATGGTTGCATCTGCTGGTATATGGCCTTTTACTTGAAGATGAAATGTTGCGCCGCCAACTGCCTTTATTGGTGCGGTCAGAACATCCACGCCGTTCCAGTTTGCTGTTCTTCCAGAAATTTCGATTGTTTTTACTCCGGCATTGTCTGTTACATTAAATGTAATATCGCCAGATTTTTGCAAGTTGTCTGTAGAATCAAATGCGCCAGCAACAAGCTTGGCATCGTTTTGCATGTCATACAATACTGGAGTTGGTGTTGCTCCTGTGGATGTGATAATAATGCTATCGATAACGAACTTATCAATAGCGCTTTTGGTATCTTGAATCCTTATGTTAGTTGATTTATCCACATAACCACTAAGTGTTGCATAGTCAAAGATATAATCCAATGTAAACGAATTACCTGCTACAGCACCATCCGTAGTCTTCAAATAGTTATAGCCATCATTAGACTTGCCAAGTAACATTTGGTCGCCATCGGGAATGGTTGCATCTGCTGGTATATGACCTTTTACTTGAAGATGAAATGTTGCGCCGCCAACTGCCTTTATTGGTGCGGTCAAAACATCCACGCCGTTCCAGTTTGCTGTTCTTCCAGAAATTTCGATTGATTTTACTCCGGCATTGTCTGTTACATTAAATGTAACATCGCCAGATTTTTGCAAGTTGTCTGTAGAATCAAATGCGCCAGCAACAAGCTTGGCATCGTTTTGCATATCATAAATAACATTCGAGTCGCTTGCATCCACCGCACTTGCCTTTTGCGCAATCCCAATCTGCGGCAAAATCAATGCAACCGCAAGCACTAACATCAAAATCTGCTTAAACCGCTTGTTCATCGTATTACTTCACCTCCAAAAATAATAAATAGCCTCTCGGCATTCACCGAGGCTTGCGGCACAAGGATTTTCTTGTACCACCAAACTTACTTTCCTCACTGTCGCAGGGATTTTCTTATCAACTACATCAAAAAACACTTGGGAAATCCCGAGGTTCTCCAAAACCGTGAGAAGGGGTATAGTCCTTACTACTTGCGATTGGAGCGTGTTTCACTTGAACCAAACTTTGTTCCGCACTCAGATTGTTCGACCTGTGTGCTTGAGCATCTTTATTGATTCGACCTCCTAAAATTTTATGTAGCACAATAATGTAACCGCATACATTCGTGCTGATAATCTATGTATATCAAAAAAGTGGAGGGATAGCCTTGCAGTATATGCACAATAGATATCATGTCTACCTATACGCCTACCAGACATAAGAGAAGACCAGCAGGGCACAGAGCAGGATCAAACAAGCAGATTTCGTTCTCATGCGTTGATAATACATCCTAAAAAATATAGAATAGCAATAAAGGCGTAATCGCTTTCAGGGTCGAGGATAATCTATGTATATCAAAATAAGATATGCATGAGAGATATCATGCTAATTAGTGCAGACGGGAACTCTAGCCGAATGGATAGGATGGGGATAAACATATGAATTCCATGGATCGAATTAATAGTGCGATTGATTATGTTGAAGCCCATATCACAGAGGAAATTGACTTTCAGCAGGTCGCGAGAAGGGCGTGCTGCTCGGTATACCATTTTCAACGTATGTTTTCCTATATAACGGATATCTCGCTCTCCGAATATATTCGCCGCAGGAGGCTTACGCTGGCGGCGTTTGAGTTGAGAGAGGGTGGAGAGAAAGTAATCGACGTAGCTGCCAAGTATGGGTATCAGTCGCCTGAGGCTTTCTCGCGGGCATTCAAAAGTATGCACGGCATCATGCCCTCGATGGCACGGAACCCAGGCGCGCCGCTCAAAGCTTATCCTAGGCTCTCCTTCCACATGTTTGTGGATGGCGAAAGCGAGATTAGGTACCAGATCATGGAGAAGTCGGCTTTCGAGGTATGCGGGATTAAAGCGGATATCGATGTGGATCCGGAACGGATGCACGCCCAGATCACTAAGTTCTGGGAAGATAATATCGACAGCGGCGTCATGGGTCAATTCCACCGTGATATCGGACTGGACTATAATACTCCGTTTAACGCAGCGCTTTTTAATTATTCGCCGGGCATGTTCTCCTACATGATCTGCTACGATTCGCCAAGCGACAGCGTGCCTAACGGATACTTCGTACTACCTGTTCCGTCACTTACCTGGGCGGTGTTCTTTACCGCTAAGCATCCTGGTCATCAGACCACAAGAGTTGTTCGTCGCTTGCGCGAGCGTATTTTATTAGAGTGGTTCCCCACGTCGGGCTACACTAAAGCCGTGGGCCCAGAATTCGAGATGTTCAGTCAAGACAATGGCGTCTTTGTTGTAGAGGTATGGATTCCTATTACAAAAGCAGATACTTATCTATGAGTATATCGATTGATAAATGAAATTAAGCTCGGGCGAATTGTGGTTCTGGACGGCCACGGTTCTCCTTCACCATGCAAATCCATAACCGCACGAGGTTGTGGATTTTTTCTGTTTTTAGGGTATTACTGTAATGAGACGTGATGTCAGGAGTATTCTATCGGGATTATGCGGTGCATACTCCTATGCTATAATTGATATATAACGCAGTATCATTCGGAAAAATCACATTTCCTATATATAAATCTATTGGACAAGGGGTGCATTGACCAACCATGCACGATTATCAGACTTTCTTGCACCACAAGTTGATTATTATTGGTGCAGGCGCATCAGGACTCATGGCTGCCGTTACAGCACGGGATTTGGGTATCGATACCGCCATTCTAGAGGGTAACGACCGGATTGGGAAAAAAATCGCAATGACAGGTGACGGTCGTTGCAATATTACGAACGATTCCACTATGACAGGTACGGACGACGAAGTGGTGGCCTTATCGAGCCAGTACCATAGCAGTCAGGCTAAATTTCCGTTGCCTGTGTTGCAGCAATTCGGCATCCGTCAAACCATTGATTTTTTCAATATGCTTGGATTGCCACTTACAAAATTGAAAGAGGGCTTAATGTATCCGATGTCACTGCAGGCTGCATCCGTGTTGGATATTTTTGAGCTTGCTCTGGAGGAACGGAACGTTCCGGTATATCTTAACAACAAAGTGCTGGATGTTACCGTATCGACGGATCATCCGCGATTCAAGATTACATGCCGCAACGAGACAGAGGAGCAGCAGATTGTCTACACCAGCGAATATCTGTTTATATGTACGGGCGGCCTGACTGGCCAGAATGCGGGGACGGATGGGTCTGGGTATGCGCTTGCCCAAAACATGGGGCACGCCATGGTAGAGCCCGTGCCGGCAATAGTGCAATTAAAGGTGCAATATCCATATATGAAGGCTCTATCTGGCATCAAACTCCAGGGACGAGCCCATATCCTCGTGAATGGCGAGATCGTTCGCAGCGAAACCGGCGAAATTCACTTCGCCGATTACGGCTTTTCCGGCCCACCGATTCTTCAACTCAGCCGAATTGCCGCTGTTCATCTATCGAAAGGGGATTCCGTGACCGTATCCGTCGATTTGATGCCGAGCCGCACGAAGGAGGAAGTTATCGAATTCCTTGAGATGAACTGGGGAACATTCGCCACGCCAGGTCGCGGAATCCTTCGTCGGATTTTTACACAAGAAGCTGGTCCCTGTCCTGCTGAAAGAGGCAGGAATCGATCAAGAGCCAAACCTACTTTGCCAGGATCTCTCGTGGAAAACGAAAGGGATCTTTTATAAAATACTGAAGCGTTGGGAATTCAAAGTAATAGATACCCATAGCTTCGAGAAGGCACAAGCGACAGCCGGAGGCATCGTTACAAAAGAGATCTTCGCCGACACGTTAGAATCCAAGCTGGTGCCTGGTCTTTATTTCGCTGGCGAGGTGATGGACGTAGACGGCGAGTTCGGCGGCTACAACCTGCAATGGGCCTGGAGTTCCGGCTATGCGGCCGCGATGGCATTAGGGAAACATATTTTCAAATGAAGCCATTAGAAAAAGGAATGAATTCAACACATATGTATAAGTCGAAATCTACAATGCACCACGAGCTGTTCATTATCGGTGCAGGCGCTTCAGGTCTTATGGCCGCCGTTACCGCGCGAGACCGAGGGGTCAATGTCGCGATCATTGAAGGCAACGATCGGGTAGGCAAGAAGGTACTAACGACCGGCAACGGTCGTTGTAACATTACGAACCAATCCACGGCGAAGGGTACGGACGAAGCAGTCGCACTATCGCATAAATATCACAGCAACCAAATGGAATTCCCGCTGCCTGTACTGCAGCAATTTGGCGTCCGGCAAACCGTCGATTTCTTCAACACACTCGGCCTTCCGTTGATCGCAATTGAGAATGGCCGGATGTATCCGATGTCGTTGCAGGCTGCATCTGTATTGGAAGTTTTCCGAATTGCGCTAGAGGATCGGTACGTTCCGATACACTTCAAAACCAAAGTATTGGATGTTACCGTATCGAAGGGACATCCGCGATTCACGATTTTGTGTCAAACGGAGGCAGAGGGCGAGGTCGTGTATACTAGCGATTATCTCTTTATCTGTACGGGCGGCCTTACCGCACCAAAGACAGGAACGGATGGATCTGGTTATACGCTTGCCCAGCGACTGGGACATACATTGATCGATCCTGTACCTGGAATTGTACAATTGAAGCTGCAATATCCGAATCTAAAGGAGTTGTCCGGCGTCAAATTTGAGGGATTGGGCCATATCATCGTCAACGGCGAAGTTATCCGCAGCGAATATGGGGAAATCCTGTTTACAGACTACGGCGTCTCCGGCCCGCCGATTCTCCAGCTAAGTCGGAAGGCTGCATATCAACTCAAAATGGGAGAAACAGTAACCCTATCTCTTGATTTGATGCCAGACCGCACGGAGGAAGAAGTTGTCGATTTTCTGGATACGCATTGGGGAACGTTCGGATACCGGACTGTTGAAGCTTCCTTGATCGGCATCTTTAACAAGAAGCTGGTTCCCATTCTGTTGAAAGAGGCGGGAATCGATCAAGAGTCGAACCTCCTATGTCAGGATTTATCGTGGAAAACTAAGAAAATCTTGTGCCAACTCATAAAGCGTTGGGAATTTATCGTAACTGATACCAATGGCTTCACGAATGCACAAACGACGGCCGGTGGCATCGATACAACAGAGTTAAAAGAAGGAAAGTTAGAATCGAAGCTAGTACCTGGACTCTATTTTGCCGGCGAAGTGATGGATGTGGATGGAGATTGCGGTGGCTATAACCTGCAATGGGCCTGGAGCTCCGGCTACTCCGCCGCGATGGCACTTGCTGATCAACTTATAGGCATCATGGAAAAAGATTGATAGTTGTTTGCTCCTCGCACGCAGGGAACACACCGGCGAATTGTGGATTTGCAAAGCCACGGTTCGCTTCCACTAAATATAAAAAGGACACCTCTGAGGTGTCCTTTTTATATTTAGTGGAGCATTGCTCGTTTGAAGTGTTCCTTTAGGTTTCTATACCATGAATTTTTGAAAAGGGCGGTTAATAGGCTGTAGCTGCACCTTCATGTAGCGAGCTTTGTTACAGACGGGAAGTAGTCGCATTTTAGGCGGAAGGGGTTCGTGATGTTCAAATTCGGTTCAGATTCGATGTGTAATATGTCGAATTGGGAATACAATTATCGAAATCCCTGAGATTCGTAAGCTCATATATACAACGAATGTTATCGAGAGCTACCATCGTCAGATGTTCTCTTAAAATCTCTATATCTAGCAACGATGGATATTACAGGCAAGTGGACTAGACGAGTTCAGAACCGGGGGCTAATGATCCTCCAACAGTCTTTTTTTCAGATTGTAATCAACAAAATTAAAATAATGAACATACATAAAATTTTAGATTAAGGATGTGGACTATGAAAAGCTTCAGGATATTGTCGGTAGCATTATCGCTTCTTCTCATTATGCAATTGCAGCCTTGGTATGTTTCTTATGCAAAGGCAGATCCATTGCTGATTAAGACACCTGTTGAAGATGGTACTTGGGATAAAAGTGGGAAATATAACGATCTGCCCAGAATTTTGCGGGTTACTCGGCGGACAGTCAGTATGGGATCCAGAAATCCGCCATTCGTTTCTCGTTGACTGATGTCGTGGGTAACATCAAGAAAGCCACCCTGCGCATTCATATCTACCGTGTAACTGACTTAAATAAGAACGATGCGTTCGACCCTTTTCTTACGCTGTATGGTTCTTCCGTGAAGGACTGGAAATCGTGGAACACTCAAAATCCGAACAAAGTACCGCTAAGGGATACCGACCCGATGATCGGGGATAGGGATTATGATCTGGCAAATGACAAATGGAAAGTATATGATGTCACCCAATATGTGAAGGACCAGATGAGCTTGGATAAGAACGTGACGTTTGTACTGCGTAGTGAAGAGATCATACCCGGCGTCATGTTTGAGTATGATTCGATAAACAGTCAAACACCTGCTTACTACCCGCAGTTGGAGTTGGAGACAGGGCCTGCCGCACCGGCAGCACCAAGCTTGGATAAGAAGACGACCACGAGCATTACTTTGCAGGCGGTAGTCGGTCAAGAATACAGTAAGGATAACGGTGTTACGTGGCAAGACAGCGCGACGTTCAGCGGCTTGACGCCGGATACGGACTATACGTTCGTGACGCGTGTGAAGTCACCAGCTTCAGACGTTAGCGTGGGAACGACGATTCGTACCAATGCGCTTCCCGTGCTTGGAGGTACGGTCACGATCAGCGGCACCGCGAAATATGGAGAGACGCTGACAGCAGACTTGTCAAGCGTGACCTATACACCTCAAGTCGTAGGCGATGTGCCGACATACCAGTGGAAGCGCAATGGATCGGCAATTGGCGGCGCGACAAGCACAAGCTACACGCTGACACAAGACGATATTGGCAAGGTGATTACCGTCACTGTAACGGCAGATGGCACGCATGCGACGGGAAGCGTGACAAGTGCAGGTACTGCAGCGGTAGCCAAAATGGATGGGCCTGCAGCACCTGTAGCGCCAAGCTTGGATAAGAAGACGACCGCCAGTATTACTTTGAAGGTGGTGGCTGGACAAGAATACAGTAAGGATAACGGTGTAACGTGGCAAGACAGCGCGACATTCAGCGGCTTGACGCCGGATACGGACTATACGTTCGTGACGCGTGTGAAGGAGACGGCTACGCAGGAAGCTTCGGCAGTGAGCTCGGGAACGAAGATCCGTACCGATGCGCTTCCTGTGCTTGGAGGCATGGTCACGATCAGCGGCACCGCGAAGTATGGAGAGACACTAACGGCCGACTTGTTAGGCGTGACCTACACACCTCAAGTCGTAGACGATGTGCCGACATACCAGTGGAAGCGCAATGGATCGGCAATTGGCGGCGCGACAAGCATAAGCTACACGCTGATGAAAGACGATATTGGCGCGGTGATCACCGTTGCTGTTACGGCAGATGGCACGCATGCGACGGGAAGCGTGACAAGTGCAGGCACGGCAGCAGTAGCCAAAGTGAATGGTCCTGCAGCACCTGTAGCGCCAAGCTTGGATAAGAAGACGACCGCCAGTATTACTTTGAAGGTGGTGGCTGGACAAGAATACAGTAAGGATAACGGTGTAACGTGGCAAGACAGCGCGACATTCAGCGGCTTGACGCCGGATACGGACTATACGTTCGTGACGCGTGTGAAGGAGACGGCTACGCAGGAAGCTTCGGCAGTGAGCTCGGGAACGAAGATCCGTACCGATGCGCTTCCTGTGCTTGGAGGCACGGTCACGATCAGCGGCACCGCGAAGTATGGAGAGACACTAACGGCCGACTTGTTAGGCGTGACCTACACACCTCAAGTCGTAGACGATGTGCCGACATACCAGTGGAAGCGCAATGGATCGGCAATTGGCGGCGCGACAAGCATAAGCTACACGCTGATGAAAGACGATATTGGCGCGGTGATCACCGTTGCTGTTACGGCAGATGGCACGCATGCGACGGGAAGCGTGACAAGTGCAGGCACGGCAGCAGTAGCCAAAGTGAATGGTCCTGCAGCACCTTTAGCGCCAAGCTTGGATAAGAAGACGACCGCCAGTATTACTTTGCAGGTGGTGGCTGGACAAGAATACAGCAAGGATAACGGTGTAACGTGGCAAGACAGCGCGACGTTCAGCAGCTTGACGCCGGATACGGACTATACGTTCGTGACGCGTGTGAAGGAGACGGCGACGCAGGAAGCTTCGGCAGTGAGCGCAGGAACGAAGATCCGCACCGATGCGCTTCCCGTGCTTGGAGGCACGGTCACGATCAGCGGCACCGCGAAGTATGGAGAGACACTAACGGCAGACTTGTCAGGCGTGACCTACACACCTCAAGTCGTAGGCGATGTGCCGACATACCAGTGGAAGCGCAATGGATCGGCAATTGGCGGCGCGACAAGCACAAGCTACACGCTGACACAAGACGATATTGGCAAGGTGATTACCGTTGCTGTAACGGCAGATGGCACGCATGCGACGGGAAGCGTGTCAAGTGCAGGCACGGCAGCGGTAGCCAAAATGGATGGTCCTGCAGCACCTGTAGCGCCAAGCTTGGATAAGAAGACGACCGCCAGTATTACTTTGAAGGTGGTGGCTGGACAAGAATACAGCAAGGATAACGGTGTTACGTGGCAAGACAGCGCGGCGTTCAGCAGCTTGACTCCGGATACGGACTATACGTTCGTGACGCGTGTGAAGGAGACGGCGACGCAGGAAGCTTCGGCAGTGAGTGCGGGAACGAAGATCCATACCGATGCGCTCCCTGTAATTGGAGGCAATGACACGATCAACGACACTTCGAAGTATGGAGAAATACCATCGGTTCCTACAACATCTGCACCCTCTGACACAGGGGTTGATGTACTGGTAAATGGCAAAGCAGAGCATGCGGGGACGGCAATGACATCAAAGCGTAATGATCAAATCGTTACAACGATCTTGGTCGACGAGAAGAAGCTGGATGATAGACTTGTGGCGGAAGGCAAGCATGCAGTGGTCACCATTCCAGTGAATATCAAATCCGATGTTATCGTAGCCGAGCTGAACGGACAGATGATTCGAAACATGGAGGATAATCAGGCTGTTTTGGTGCTAAAAACAAGCAGCGCATCGTATACGCTGCCAGCACAGGAAATTAACATAGATGCCATTTCCAAACAAGTTGGAACATCGATAGCCTTACAGGATATTAAGATACAGATCGAAATTGCCTACTCAACAGCGGACACAGTGAAAATCGCTGATAATGTGGCAACGAAAGGCATGTTCACGCTCGTAGCGCCTCTAATCGACTTTACGGTCAAAGGTTTACATGAAGACAAGACTATTGTAATAACCAAATTCAACGCTTACGTGGAACGTACGATAGCGATCCCAGACGGCGTCGATCCGAATAGAATAACGACAGGCATCGTTGTTGAACATGGCGGAACGGCGCGTCATGTACCGACGAAGGTCATATCAGTTGATGGCAGGTATTACGCAAAAATAAAAAGTCTTACAAACAGTACGTATTCGGTTGTCTGGCATCCAGTTGAATTTGGCGACGTCGCCAACCACTGGTCGAAACATGCAGTCAATGACATGGGATCCCGCATGGTCATTGCAGGTACAGGAGACAACATGTTTAGTCCTGATCTGGACATTACGCGGGCCGAGTTTGTCGCCATTATCGTTCGCGGTTTGGGACTCAAGCTAGATGAAGGTGCTTCACCATTCTCGGATGTAAGAACATCCGACTGGTACAGCAGCGCGATTAATACCGCTTATACGTATCAACTGATCCATGGATTTGAAAACGGTACATTCCGTCCGAACGACAAGATCACACGAGAAGAAGCGATGATTATCATCTCCAAAGCGATGAAAGCCACCGGACTGAAAGACAGTCTTCCCGCTCGAGTAGCTGAAACAACTCTTCATTTGTTTACGGATTCGATAGAAGTATCTAGCTGGGCACAGAGCGGCATTGCCGATTGTGTGCAAGGAGGCATCGTATCGGGAAGAGAAGGAGCGACGCTGGCACCGAAGGCTTATATGACGAGAGCCGAGGTTGCAGCGATTATACAGAGGCTGCTTCAGAAATCGGATCTCATTTAGTTTCAAATACGAACGGAATACAATTATCGAAATATCGCAGTTTTGAGGAGGCAGTACAATGAAACGATTTTCATCATATAGCATAGCTCTTTTTCAATCTTGACATTATTTTTCATAAGTGGATGTGTTGCTACTGGTCTAGATTCTATTACTGTAAACAAAGTAGATTTTCCTAACAATCCTTTTTCAAGCTCTGATCATGTATATATTCGGTATTCGGACGGAACCGTTGATGGAACAACGGAAGATATATCACAAATAAAGCAATTTTCGGTCAAAACGGACCCTGAGAAAACAATTGTAGGTGGCTACATAAGCGACGGAACCAATAGTTGGGTTCCCAGCGGGTTTGGATATGAATTTTCTTGGGTTGATGTGTATGGACAAACAACAAAGCCCACGCACCCTGTAGCTTATTATGCTCAAGTAGGCGATCCTGTGGCGAATGCCGCTCATCCTGGTTTTGTAAATGTATTATATGCTATATATGATGCTAACGGTCAGTCTGTTGATGGCAGGCCGGAAGTGTTTGCACATTCAATAGGAACCACATTCTATAATGATGATCCACTTGATCTTGATAGGAGCGGGAATTACCTACGAACTGATTTTGTCACGGATGGATACTCTTGGTTTGCCAACCATGGGGAAGTCATTTTCGTTATTAATTCTAATGATTTTGAGACAAAGCCTATTTCTCTTTACTCAGGCGATACATTGCTATCTCTTAAACCGTCAATCAGCGTGAGCGTCAGCCCGAGTAGCGCGAGCGTTGTACAAGGAGGCAGCGAGCAACTGACGGCAACCGTGGATGCGTTTGGTGGAGCAGCAACGACGGTCACGTGGTCCAGCAGCGACGCAACGAACAAAGTAACGGTGGACAGCACGGGTAAGGTTACAGTAGCGTCGGATGCGCCGACGGGAGATTACACGATTACGGCTATATCAACGGCAGATAGCAGCAAAAAAGGAACGGCCACGATTACCGTCACAACAGCGCCAGCCGTCACTGGCGTGAGCGTCAGCCCGAGCAGTGCGAGCATTGTACAAGGAAGCAGCCAGCAGCTGAAGGCAACTGTGGATGCGATTGGGGGAGCAGCAACGACGGTCACGTGGACCAGCAGCGACACAACGAACAAAGTAGTTGTGGACAACACGGGCAAGGTCACGGTAGCGTTGGATGCAGTGCCGGGGATTACACGATCACAGCCACGTCAACGACAGATAGCAGCAAAAAAGGAATAGCAAAGATTACAGTTACAGCAGTATCAACGAAACCATCACCTCCAGCAAGAGGAGAAGCGTCATCACCTACTACGGTACCGCCTGTAACACCTGTAACACCTGCCCCAGTACCGACTCCTGAGCCTATAGAACCTACAGTTGATGTATTCAAGAGCAACATAGTGAATGTAGGCAATGTAGTTAAAGCAATCGAATCCAAGGTAGCGGAAGCTAAGAAAGTTAATGTTAAGATTGAACTATCTGATATTCATGGGCACTGGTCTGAAAAGACTATCGATATTTTCGTAAAATTGCATGTGATTGAAGGGTATGAGGATGGCAAGTTCAAGCCGGACGGTAACATTACACGCGCTGAGTTCGCAGTGATCCTAAATCGCGTATTCGATATTATTAAAGGTGGTGACAATACTAGAGTTGCGCTGAAGGATATTAGTAGTCACTGGGCAAAAGATGCAATTGAGAGGCTTCAAGAGGCAGGGGTTATCAGCGGCTACGAGGACGGTACGTTTAAGCCAGATAAAACGATCACACGCGAGGAAATGGTTCTCATCTTGTCCCGCATAGTAAACCTTAACAACTTGGCTAAGGATAATACCAAAGGCAATTTCAATGATCTAGAGGGTCTTATGCTGTAAACGAGATTAAGGCAGCAGCACAGGTTGGAATCATTAGTGGCAAAATGGAAGGGAAATTTGAAGTTAAAAGCAATGCCACACGTGCAGAAGCTTTACAAATCATCTTGAATGCGCTGGAACTCGACCCGCATTTGAAGACGTTGTTAGATTCACTTAACTAATATCGGTCGAGCACATACAAAAAGACACCTGAGAGGGTGTCTTTTGTGTTAGAGAAGGAATTCTACTCTTTGCATACCATGTCAATAGCACGGTCCTAGTCTAAAGTCTAGCTTTCAGATACCCCTTAAGACCGTTATGTCAGCCGAATAAGGTGGATATAATGGATTTATAACTCAGAGCGTGATTTATGAAGTCAAGGGAGTGTTTGAACATGAAGGCAACAGAAGCGACTGCAAAGGCGCGGGCAGGTAAGGTGAATTGGGTGCTGTTTAATCCAAAAACCTATGCAACGATCCTCTATTTACTGCTATCTCTCCCGCTAGGGATTATCTATTTTACAGTAGCGATAACGGGACTTGCACTATCAATCGGTTTAACTCCAATATTTATCGGAATACCGCTGTTTTTTGGAGTGGCTAAGCTGTTGAATGGGATTGTGAGTTTTGAACAAAACATGATTAGACAAATTTTAGGTTTACCTACTCCTCCTGTTTCGTATACCCACAATCGACAGTCTGAAGCGGGGCAGAGCTGGTTTAAGCGAATGATGGGAAGTTTTGACGGAGGGTTATTCATTCGAAACCTACTGCTTGTATTACTAAGATTTGTAACAGGCATTGTATTCTTTACTATTATGGTAACTGTGATTTCACTAGGACTAGGATTTATTGCCCTTCCAGTCGTGCATATCATTTTGATGAATGAAATGCAGCTAGATATTCTAGAGAATAGCTTATTTAATTACTTTCATATAGATTGGACTTATAATCAGCAATATATGCTGTACGTAGGAGTTGGCCTTGTACTTTTTTGGGTCGCGCTTCGCGTTGTGAATGGACTCATGCAAATTCAGCGCAGAATCATGTATGTGGATGAGCCATATCAGCAGCCATCAGTGCATGTGGAAACACAAATGCATGCGACGGTTCAGCCGGAATATTATGATTATCACGAGGATCAGTCTACTCAAGGAATGATAATATCCTGAAGAAAGATAATAGCCTAGTCCTCACGAGGACTAGGCTTTCTTATATATAGACGTGTATTCAAGTCTGTAGCCATGAGTATTTAAGAACTACGATGGTTGAAAGGGGCGCTCATGCTCCCTATCCAGAAGCATCAATCCTGCCCTTTAGTCTCTTGTCGACGCTGATTCCGCATCTCCTTCTGCACCTTCCGGAGCGCCTTTTCGAGCCACGCTGCATATCATGCTGGAATTTACGTTCCTGGTAGCTGTTAAAGAGGGTGTTCAGATCATATCCCTCAGGATATAGATCACTTGCTGGCAGCTCCAACGCTACACGTTTGTAATGAACCTCCAGCATCGTGCCCTGAACAAATACGACCAGATTGTTAAGGGAATCAAGTCCACGATACACGATAGCACTCTCATTCCGATCTAGCAGCTTAACCTTATCGCCCGTGGTATAGGTAGGAATCACCGCTTCAGCAGTGATCTCTATTTTTTTTGGCTTACTAACCTTGCTATCTTGAAGTCGGTCCAAGCGATATTCTTTTTGCTGCATATAGTTTTTGGCTCGCTCTAGCACATGCTCCTTTAGCTTCATTTTCCGTGAAATCCAAAGCGCATTGCTGTCACCCGATTGGCCAATCATGAGTCTATATTGAGGCTCCAAGGTCTCTTGATTAAATTCCATCGCGGCATTCATGAAATCACTGTGCATTTCCGAATACTGCTTGATCTCGCCATAATGTGTGGTCGCTACTGTGATACAGCCCATATGATAAAACTCCTCAAGAATGGCAATCGCCAGTGCTGCGCCTTCATTCGGCTCGGTGCCGCTTCCGATTTCATCGAATAGCAGTAAGGTATGACGATCTGCCGCATACATAATCTCTGATATATTTTTCATATGGGATGAAAACGTACTGAGCGCATTCTCAAGGCTTTGATTATCACCAATATCTACAAAAACATTTCGAAACAATGCAACTTCGGTACCCGGAGCCGCTGCAATATGGAAGCCTGACATCGTCGCTAGGGTAAGGAGCCCAATCGTTTTCAGCACCACAGTCTTTCCGCCAGCATTCGGTCCCGTAATAATGAGACTGCGATAGGAATCACCAATCTCAAAGTCAAGCGGTACAACCTTACCAGCAAGCAGAGGATGCCTGCACGACACCAGATTCATATAGCCATGATCGTTGATGAGAGGCTCTATACCATTGATGTTGCGGCTGAATTTACCCTTAGCAAAAATCATATCGTACTGGCTGATTAATTCAATATTGATATTCATGCTCTGTGCATGATCGAATATTAAATTAGATAAGTCTGCAAGAATCTGATATTCCTCCATCACCTCTTCGGCTTTCAAGCTCGCTAATTCCGCATTATATTTCGAAACAGCGATCGGTTCAATAAACACCGTAGCACCTTTCGAAGATACCTCCACAATCGCACCCGGCACATGATTTTTATAGGCTGCTTTGATAGGAATCGTAAATCGGTCATTCTTTTTGCTTACAAAAAACTCTTGAATATATTCCTTATTTGCACCGTTTTTCAAAAACCGCTGTAGCAGTTCTTCAATCTTTGCCTCTGTTATATCGATATGCTTGCGAATTCGCTTAAGCTCTTTACTTGCTCCAGAGTCCACCCGATTTGCTTTGATACTTTCATGAATCCGATCCTCAATAGTTGCGAACTCCGTCATGGAATAGACATATGCGCTAATTTTAGGCGCCAAAAGCTCCCACTCCATCATAAAGCTTCTCATTTTGCGGCAGCCGCGCAAGAAATCTGCAATGGCTACGAGCTCAGAAGGATCAAGAATCATACCTTTCTCAAGCTTTTCCATGAAGCTCTGGATATTCGATATGCCAACTAACGGAACATGACTTCCTGTATCGAGAATCGCTCTAGCCTCTGTCGTCTCATTCAGACGAGCTTTCACTACACTGAGGCTTGCGCTCGGTTGTAATTTATCGATTAATTGTTTACCTAGTCCGCTAACGCAATAGCTTTTTACGATTTCTTTTAGCTCATGATATTGCAATTTATCAAACGTACTTATATTCATTGGTTTATTCTCCTTACGTAAATTAATCACGACGAGAAGAACCCTACCCCAATAGATTTCAACAAATATGTCTAAGAGGTTGTTCAAAAAAGTCCGCTTTTGATCACGAAGTAAATCAGGAAGCAGTTCGGCATCGAATCTTGAATTCAGCCGGGCCTTCCGGTACTCACGTACCCAAAACGTACGCTCCGTTCCTCAGTCCCTAGCTTCATCCAACCTTCTCGGTCCTGAAAACCCCCTTTTTTGAACTCACACTATAAATAGACAGCAAAAAAAGCTGCAGGAATCCCACAGCTTTACATTCATGTTCTAGGCATATTTGATCTGGGAATCTCCACAAGAATAGAGATCCGTTCCATCCAAGCCTCATGACGTATCGTAGGGTTCTTCATAGGTAACACAAATAAACCTACAATATAGGAAAATTTCACACGTCCATCGTTCGTGCCTATATCGTACCGTTTATTTATTCAATTACGACTATTTAGAACCTAACACACTCATAAAGCACCTCATATTGTTCAAAAGATATTTATCGAAATCTAATGATGGCATTATCATATAACAATCGTGAATCCATGTAAAGTAGCTGTAGACCCGCCCTTAGACTGCATCATTTTCTTCTTAGTCCCTATCCTGTACAATGAATACGATATGATTCACTAAGAATAAGGATGTGCTTATATTGGCTAAAAAACCTACGATTCAAGCGCCAAATCTACCTCGGCAATTAGAAATCAAGGAATGGGATTTGGAATCTGTCCTTGCTGAACATGAGCTGGAGGAAGCCGAAATTCAGGAACCGATTATTGAAGATCTAAGACTTGAAAAAGGGCGAATAAATAACGTTATTTTTTCTAATGTCGCCTTTTTGAATTCATCATTTACTTATACGGAATTCGTTGATGTTATCTTTGATAAATGTGATTTATCCAATGTTGATTTCAGCGATGCCGTCATGCATCGTGTAGAATTCCGAAACTGCAAGCTGATGGGTATTAACTTTTCCAGCGCATTACTCAAAAACATTGTCTTCACTGAATGCTTTGCAGACTATGCGACCTTCGGTTTTTCCGATTGTAAACAGGTGAGATTTCAGCAATGTTCTATGAATCAGGCTGACCTGTACGAAGCTAAGATGCTACAGGTTGAATTTAACGACTGCACGATGAATCAAGCTAATTTTGTAGGAGTAAGCCTCAAAAATATCGATCTTAGTACCTGTAGCTTCGAGCATCTTATGGCATCACCCGATAAACTTGAGGGCTGCATCATCGATTCGAGTCAAGCCGCCGGCTTTGCCAAGCTCATGGGGCTGATCTTCAAGGATGAATTGGATGAAGAGAGCTAAATATCGATCTCAAATGTATATATCCTAAAAAAACCTCCATTTATTATGCTTAGATAAGCTATGAAAATGGAGGTTTTTTATTTTACCGAAAGCATAAAATTTTATTCAATCCACTCTTGACGTACCGACCGACGGTATGTATACTAAAATCATCAATAAACCGACCGACGGTATGTTTCGATAAATCAACTTAGAAAAAGGTCGTTCACTTTACAAAGGAGCGATATCAATGACACAACATCAATGGGATTTAATTGGTTATGCAGTTTGGGCACTTGTGATCTGGGTAACAGTGAAGCAATTTATGCAATCACGCAAGGAGGTTAAAGGGAAGGGGCTTCGGCTATTGTTAGGAGATTGGTTAATGTTCGCCCCTGTACCTTGGATCGTGTACTGTCTGGCAAGTCGCGGAACTTGGGAGCAAGTTGGTTGGACGCTTGGTCTCGGCGTCGTATTAGCAATTCCATATGTTTTAACTACGAAATTTATGAAGAAGGCGGGCGGAGGGATATACTTCGAGTTCAATTTACTCTTCTATATTTTCCTTTTTGGATTTCCGTATCTTCGTTATATGATCCGTGATCGTGTGTTCCACACCTATCCGATTCTAACGCCAGATTATCATCCAGATATTGAGCTTATGCTAGCCATGTATATCGGTGTGCTTGTCTTCTATACCTTTGTATGGCGTGTCTATATGTATATGAGTTTCAAGCGGCTTAAGCAGCAATCGGACATCAACGCCTTGAGAATGGAGGAAGGGCAGCATGTCTAGAGCGGTATCTGAGGTAGGGAGGATAGTACTCGTGATAGCAGCCAGTTTTGCGGTATTACTCCTTCTGCTCGTATGGCGTGCCTATCGGTATATGACCACAATGAACCTTTCAAATGACATGTAAAGGAATGGAGGATAGCTTTATGCCTAGAATAGCTTCACCTGCATGGCGAATAGCACTCGCAATTGTCGCTAACATCACAGCGCTGCTCACGATTATGCTTCCGTTTGTGTTAACAGGAACACTGAATTTTGTACTGGAGAATTATGGTGTTCAATCCGTTATGAATATCGTTGTTGGGGTAATAGGAACAGTAGTGACTTTTATGATTTATCGGTATGTGGATCGTAAGCCGGTACGTAAGCTTGGTTTTACTTTTCGAAGAAAGGATGTTTTATTTTCAATCGGAGTATTGGTATTAACGCTTTTGAACGCTTTAGTAGGATTGTGGTTTATACAGGGCGTTCACAGCTATATTACGGTACAATTTGATGCTTCTCGAATTTTAAATGGCACGTATATTTCCCTGCTGCTATTGGCTTTCGTCGCTTGGATCATCGCATCGATGCAGGAAGAGGTATTGAGTCGGGGGTATTTACTAGCTCAATTGCAGCGTCTTGGATTAAAAAATGCAATCTTGATTTCTTCGCTGCTCTTTCTGCTTGTGCATATTCCTTTTCGCGGACTTCATCTGTATCATGCCATTAGTATTGTGATGGGAGGCATCGTGTATGCCTATATGTACCTCAAATCCGGCTCCCTATGGGTATCCTGTGTGGCACATGGGATTTATGATTTTGTAGATGCAATCCTGTTTAATGTGAATGATGTATCCTTGTTCGTACTCCAAGATTCAATCTCGATGGGAGATAAGCTCCCTTATAAAATCGTGCTGGCGCTGTGTATGCTTGGATTCACTTACTTGATCTATGGAAGGAATAATGGCGTAATGACACCAAGCGAGAATTTACAGCAGCTGTGGGGGCTGCGTACACTAAGCGCTACTCCTACACCATCACTGGAAGCACAGAAATTGTAGACCATGATCAGAAACGTATAGAAACGCTGGACGTCCTTACTGGATGCTCTAGGCGTTTCTATTATGCTTAACTTGACCATACCGACAGTTGGTATAGAATAAAAGGAATGGAGCCTATGGAACGACTTTGTTTGCTATCTCACGACATTCGCGGGCTTATATGATACCAGAAGGAGGAGCGTTGATGTCGAAATCATCGCAACGTACCGCAAGCTTTGAGCTCATTCTCGAAACCGCAGAGCAATTAATTCTTGAAAAAGGCTGTCGACAAACGACCCTGCAAGATATTATTGAGCGTTCTGGATTATCCAAAGGTGCAATTTATCATTATGTATCTGGAAAAGACGAGTTGTTCGGATTGATACTAAAATCAAAGTTCGAGGCACTTCATGATCGGTTTACATCCGCGGTCGCGGAGACAGCTGTGGGAGATGCAGTTCCACCCATTAAGCTGATTACCGGAGGAATGATGGATAGCGGCAGTGTAACGAACAAAATATTTACGTATCTGTTAGGACAATGCGATAATGAGAAAATTATGGCCATATTGCGGGAGCTGTATCAATTTTCGCTGAAAATGGCAATAGACTGGATCGAGACCGGACAGAAGGCCAATGCGATTCCGAAAACGGTCGATGCTCATAAAATTGCTTCGCTGTTTATTATTTTTACTTATGGGATGCGTGTGCATCATGTGATTGCAGAAGTAGGAGATGAAGGCATTCAATTCGATGATGTATTTCGATTTATCTCGGGTGCATTACATTAAAGGGGACTATGCCCAAGCTTATAAATTGAACTATCCAAACTATCAGAAGGTCTTCCGTCAGGAAGGCCTTTTTGCATATTTTTTATCGTTCTGCATAGCTTATTTTTTGCTATAATAGCGTAGACTCATGGAAAATTTAGGGTGGAGCTGAGCGCTGTGAAGAAAATGCATTCCCCACAGAAACATTCAGTCATAATCAGTATTGCGATAACCATTTGTTGCAATGGAATTCTCCCATACTTGATATATATATGGCTCAAAGATGACATGTCTAGTCTCACAGCGTTAATTATCGCCACCACGGTACCGCTTCTTGAGAATATGATTTATTTTGCAAAATATCGCAAGCTGGATACCTTTGGACTTTTGATGATCAGTACATTTCTTCTCTCGATTATACTCGCGATCAGTGGAGGTAACGAGAAGATGGTACTGCTGCGAGAATCATTTGTGACGGGGTTCGTAGGTGCTTTGTTTATTAGTTCTCTCGCCTTTGAAAAACCGCTGATCTATCAGTTTGCTCAACGCTTTGTGTCGCAAGTAAAAGCAAATATATTTGCAGAAAGATGGTCACATCCGTATATTCGCTTTGTTTTTCGGCTAATGACGGTCGTCTGGGGGCTGATGATGCTGGGTGAAGCTATGCTTCGTATTTACTTGATTCAACGATATACGACAAAAGCTTTTTTATGGATATCTCAGCTGCTGTTTTATGGTGTAATAGGTACGACGATCCTATGGACACTGTTCTATCGCCGTTATGCTAGTCAGAAGTATTTACGTTTGATGCAAATAAAATAAAGAGAAGTAAGGTGGAGAAAAACAATGACCATAATTGATAAATTGGCAACTTCACTTCATCGCAAAGATGAAGGCCCTAATCAGGAACTGGCAAAAGAGATTGCTAACCGAGATGACCGTGCTGCCGTGAAGGAGCTGGTTGACAACCTGCATCACAGTGACAAAAACATTCAAAGCGATTGCATTAAAGTGCTCTATGAAATTGGGGACCTCCAACCGTCTTTAATTGCTGAATACATTCAAGAGTTCGTAGCAATGCTTGATCATAAAAACAATCGGCTTGTATGGGGGCTATGACTGCACTTGATGCAATCACTCTTGAGAATCCGGAAGCCATTTATGGAGTGCTTACAAAAATTATTGATACAGCTGACAAAGGATCGGTCATCACCAAAGACCACGGAATTAATATCCTGATTAACCTTTGTTCTGTCCAACCATATGCTGATCATGCATTCGCTTTACTCATCAAACAACTGAAGAGCAGTCCGATAAATCAACTGCCCATGTATGCGGAGAATGCCATATCCATCGTTAATGATACAAACAAAGCGCTCTTCATAGAGACGCTTTCCTCACGGCTCGATGATATTGAAAAAGACACCAAGCGAAAGCGGGTGGAGAAAGTGATAAAGAAATTGAACTCGCGACTTCATGAGGTTTCTAGTACATAAATTTAAACCGAAAGGTAGAGGAGGTAAGGAGGTAAAATGTTTTGTAATCATTGCGGGTTCAAACTAGCCAATAACGCTAGATTTTGTTCGGGTTGCGGGACTGCTGTACAAGGGAGGCCACAGCATTTGGTACAATCAGTACATAATGAGACGCCAGCGCTTGTCCAGAAATTTCAGCAAAATACAGAGGTTTTTAATTTGTTGGGTTATGAAGTATCAATACCGAAAGCGACAGGGGCTTATGTCTCGATTCGTAACGAATTTCAGCAATTAGCTCAAGAAGCTTGGAATCGGATGTCTTGGAACTTTGATACTCAGTACCGTAGTCTGGATGATTTAGTTTGTTATGGGGAAGACGATGCGGATGACATTTTTGATTCTGCCTGTGAATATGCAATCAATTTGCTGAGGAGCAAAGGCGTTTACAACATAAATATGAATCGATTTATTGAAGTATCTTTGGGATATATCGGTTATTGGGAGACTAATTTTGATGATATCCAAGAGGAACTCGCCAATGCATTAGGTAATGCGTCCACTAGCGCGGAAGTGAGCAGAATAAAAAGCGAAATTTTTAAGGATCCAGAGACTAAGAGAATACTTTGCATGTCCGTATACTTTGATGTTTTTTTCTTTCATCGGGCCGTGATAGAGTGTCTTAATGACAGTGAGCTGCTGAAAATAGCAGAGTCATACACTAGTAGTGAACAAGAAGAGGCTATGATCATATATAGTAATATTATGAATGGAAGTGTGAGGAACGAAGATCTTGGGCGCATGATTATAGAGATCTTAAAGAAATACCCGTTTGAGCTGGACTTCTATGAACTTGCCCTGAAGTATACTTCGGAGGAAGTTCATTATGGTCTAATCGATTACGCCCGCTATTTTAATATGCCTATTGATGAGTTGATCCAGAACCTCCATACAGATGCTGAGAATAGGGAACGTCTAGCAGATTTCTTCGGTGAATTTACGGTGGAGCTGGAGAATAGGCTTCAGTATAATAATCTATTTCAATCCATTAAATTTGAGTTGCCGGAAGACCCGATACGCGCCATACAGAAAGTATTCTTCTCCCTTCAAAATGAGTCAATTATATCCTATGTGTTCCTATTACAAGGAGATCTCGACGAGAGGGCTGCGAAAAAGTTAGAAAATGTGAAGGGTTCATATGCACCTATTCAAGATGAGAATCCGATACTTCTGTTCGATAATACTGCCTTCGGAAGTGCCAAAGATGGCTTCTTAATTACTGACCAGAGGATATATGTTCATAATATGCTGGAGAAGGAATGGAGTAGTGACTTACAAGAGATCCAGGAGATGTATCTATCGGATAACTTAATGTATATTGACGGGAAATCAGTGGGTATTAATCTAATTAGCAGCAAAGATCGAGACGACTTCTATGAGTTTGTAGAACTTTTGCTGTTCGTTCTGAAATACAATGATAGGATTGGCATAAACAACAGATACTTGGATTATAATTGGACTCCTTCTGCGGAACAATCTATGAATTATGAGGTCATGGGCACAGTATCTACTACTTCTAATTGGGTGATGAATACAGATGAGGTTATTGAGGATATTAAGAACAGAGTCTTAGGTATCAGGAATGTAGATATCCGCAAATATGTATTTATCGAGAACGAAAACGAGAAGGTTATTAAGAAGTTCCAGAATGCCCTTGAATCATATGCTAATCTAGAATTCGATGAGAGACCTGTAGTTCTCTTCGATAATACTGTCTTTGGTAGTGCCAAGGATGGCTGCTTAATTACCAATCGACGAATTTACATACATAACATGCTTCAAAAGCCAGTTTCCATTGATATTAGAAGTATAATATCGGTGGAATTGAAGGATACCGACTTATTGATTAATCAGTATGCAGTGGGGATTAATATGATCTCTTCATCCGATAGGGCTGAGTTCAAAGCTCATATGGAGGATTATATAAATAGATTGAAGTAAGCAAGTTGTTAATTTGCATAGTCCAGTTCGCCTACTCCATCGAAAACCCGACCTTAAGAGGTCGGGTTTTCGATGGAGTAGCATTTATTTCGCGTTCTTATCAGGCTGATGAATACCAAACGTATTTCCTTCGGTATCAATGTAATACCCTTGCCAAGCCATTCCGGGCAACGCATACTTGGGCAATGCGAGTTTGCCTCCGAGATTAAGGATTTTCGTCTCGGTAGAATCGTAGTCTTCCACTCCCATCGTACATGCATAGCCGTTCATAGATTGTCCGGGTTGTGGGGATGCGCCATGACGTTGCATCAAAGCGCCGTTGATTCCTAATTCATTTGCATCGCCTGTCACAGCTCCGAAATAGGGCATTCCGGCATACTCGCTCCAATCCTCAAACGTCCATCCAAATATTTCTCCATAAAATTTCTTAGCGCGTTCCATATCATCGACATGAATCTCGAAGTGAACTAATCTACCCATGATTACCTCCTACGTTTTCGCTTACTTACATTTTTTGTGTTATATTGGCTATCTCCATCTTTATTTCCTTCATCATTATTGTAATTATTTAAAATAATTATTCAGTTTTGCATCTCCCAAATTACACAATATACCATTTTGTAACATGACAAAAGTACTGACAACGCTCACTATTTGAACGTCGTTTTTTGTAATATATTAGTTTTGAAGTATTTTAGGTAGCTGATCGCAAAACATTGGTAGTATCCATCAAGGAAGGATTCTTTATACGAAAGGACGGAAGAGCGGTGACAAGAGCAGAAGTCACTATCATGCTGCAACAATTGTTGAAGAAGTCTGATCTGATTTAATTGGTGAAGCAACTAGCAGAGAAAGACCGCCTGAAAAGGCGGTCACTTTGCTTTTTATGATATTTACTTACGCTCAGGCCTCTGCCATTAACTGCTCATACCAGGTACGGACATCATGCTCGAGTCGGCTTGCGATTTCCGGGAAATCATCCTTTACATTCACTCGTTCTCCTGGATCGACTTCTAGGTCCGAGAGATGTATGTCATCAGGCTGCAAACGGTCAAAATCCAGTTTTCCGCCCAGTACCAGCTTCCATTTGCCTTCACGAACGGCAAGCTGACTGCCATATTCCCAGAAAATTTGTTTATGCGGCGTTTTTTCGCCTTTTGTGATCATGTCCACCACACTAACCCCATCGATTTTGTCAGGTGAAGGTACACTCAACCGGCAAAATCCATCACGGTAGGGAGAATATCTGCCATCATGCCGACTTCGTCGCAGATCTGTTCCGCAGGAATCACTTTAGGATATACGAGGATTGCAGGTTCTCGGATTCCGCCTTCGAACAGGCTTCCTTTATGCCCGCGGAAGATCCCAGCGCTGCCACCATAATATACGTCTTCCGTACCATCCAGGAAATTGCGCGACTCCGAAGACGGACCGTTGTCACTGGAGAAAAAGACAAGAGTGTTCTCGTCGATGCCGTTCCGCTTCAAAGCAGCCATGATATCCCCGACACCGTCATCCACGGCGGAGATCATCGCCGCCATGAGCTGGCGGTCCCGCGGCAGATGCTTGTAACGATTCATGTATTTTTCCGGCGCATGCATCGGGTAATGAGGAGCATTATAAGCAGCATATAGGAAGAACGGCTTGTCCGCCGCCCGGTTCCGTTCGATGAAATCCACCGATTTATCCGTAATCAAATGAGTCAAATATTCGCCGTCATGCCAAACCTCATCCTCATTGCTCCACAGATCATGTACGGGATTCGTCTGCGGCATTCCCCAATAAAAAATATGGGAGAAATAGTCCACGCAACCAGCCTGGAAACCAAAATATTCGTCGAAGCCGCGTGCATTCGGCTTTGTTTCTTCCGCTGAACCTAAATGCCATTTTCCGTATAAGGCCGTGTTGTAACCGAATTCCTTCAAGTGTTCCGCTAGTGTCTTCGCTTCTGGCTTCAGCCCTGCTGTGCCTCTCTTGCCCTCCAAAATATGGCTCACGCCCGTTTTTGCGGGGTATAGCCCCGTAAGAAGGGAAGCCCTGGACGGAGAACATACGGGAGAGTTAGAATACCAGTTGGTAAACCGGACGCCTTTCTCGGCAAGCGCATCTAAGTGAGGGGTACTTATCGCGTCCGATCCATAACATCCTAAATCACCGTATCCCAAATCATCACAATAAATGACTACAACATTCGGTTTCGTCATTGAAACTCATACCTTTCTTTTTATTGTGTTATGTCCCAGCGGTCATAGGCATCCTGAGTTTCCTGTTGTTAGCGCCTCATTTATGATTGTATTTCAAAGGAGGATGCTGAGACTGCTTGTCTTCATTCTTCCATAAAGCGTTTTCTTTTTCAAGATTCATAGATTCTTGTTATGAGTAAGGCCGCTTTGATCACCAGCCGAAAGTTATAAGTATTACTAACGCGAGCACCCATAGCAGTGGTAGATTCGCCGTGATATAGGCCCATTTAATAGAGGTATATTTGTAGAACAACCAGCAAAAATACGACAGAAGGGGTCCCAACGGATAACTGATTAGAATTATTGCAAAGGCGTAGTCGGACCAGTGTAAGGTTCTGCTGGAGGGACCATCACCTGAAAAGGCAACAATGATGAGCATCACAGGATATAGCAGTAGGCTTAGGCCATAGAGAATATTCAAACTAAGCAAAATACTAAATGCTTTTGGATTTTTCAATAAGAGTCCTCCCGATGGGAACAAAGTCTTAATGCTACATGTTATTATAGGGTCACTTGGAAAATCTGACAATCCGTGCATATATCTTAAAGAATCCATAAAAAAACCACTAGACCTAACGTTTAGTGGTTTTTTTACGGAAGAGATCCGACCGCAAGTTTTACTTTGTGGGAAAAGATACGGAACTAATCCCGTGGCAATAACTCGAATGTCCTCGATCATTGGGATGGATGGGTAAATGTCCGCTCAACGCATCTTCTATTTTCCCATTTTGATATCCATATATAAGGTCTGCCTGTTTTCCTTCAAACCACTTATGGGCGGGAACGACAATCACATTAAAATGATGGGCTAGTTCGGTAATAATTTGGTTTAGTCCGCTTATCGATTCGACGGCAAGAGGGCTGTTTGGAAATGGATTGTATTGCGTGCAGCAAATGATCCGGGCACGACTTCCTTTTCTGATGTGAGTAAAGATGCCGCCTAAATTACGCTTATAGCTGGCAACAAATTGATTTATGGCTAGTGGCTTTTTACTTTTAAGAGAAGCTAGTGCCGTATTGGCTAAATCTACTCCTCCGATCCATACAGATACGACAGAGGAATGATGGATGACAGGGTCTCCCCGCCATATCACCGCATCCAATAGTTCGCGGCTGGTCCAGCCAGGCTGAGCCAGAACGAACCCACGAACCCTGCATGAGTCTGAATTTATGGCAGATACGGCTAATCGTGGATAGGACTTTGCCAACGAAGAGGCATTTTCCCCATAGGTGATGGAATCTCCAAGAGCTGTATAGATCATAAGAACATCATCAACCCCACCCTTAATCATATATACAACGTAATTAGAACATCTCAGAGATAGTATATTCAATCATGCACAGGTGGTTTGGACATTCATAATGAGTGCTTCGTTAAGAGCAGCTCTTTTATTTCATGAATAGCGATTTGATTCAAATCTGGTTGCTTCAAGGCGATTATGCAATATAGTAGGAGTGCGATTATGAATCATTTTAGCATCTAAGCGTCAGTATAAAAAGAAGGAGCTATCGGCTATATCCGATAACTCCTAGTATTCTGGCTATTCGCCGTTGGCTGGTTTCATTTTGCAATTGTTATTAGATCAGTCCGCGTTAATACAGCCTGGTTGCGTGATCCAGGACTATTAAGCAGATGCCATGCTGTGTACTGTTCAGGATATAGAGTGGAGGCAGGCATCCCGTCAACGGGAACCGCGACATGATATCCACGGAATGCAGCAGCTACAACGGTATGCAGAACGGCCCCATTTGCTGCGTAGCCCGTTATAATAACGGTTTGTATATGATTTTTCTGCAAAATACTGTCCAAATCCGTGTTATAGAATTTATCTACGTTTGATTTAACAATCGGATCTGTAGGGGAAGGATCTAATTGCTGATTAATATCAGAAGGATCTCCGGTATGTGTAAGACTATAGACAACTAACATTCCTGCCTCACGTGCCTTAGTCAATAAGTTCTTGATTCTAGGGATGGAGGCCATACAACGGTGATTGTTACATATCGAATTCTCCATATCCAAAATAAGGAGTGCAGTAGTTCTAGGGTTAATATAGATTGCTTTTAACTCGGGTGCAGGTGGGGGATGACAGCGTTCCATTCGTCGATGATTGTATCGTCAGATCGCCATTTACCACATTCAGGACAATAATATCCCTTCATGTGTTTTGACCGTATTTTTCTAGATCGTGGTCCACCATTATTTTCACTAACTCTTGGAAGGGAATCTTAGGCTCCCATCCTAGTTCTCTTTTTGCCTTCTCGGGATCCCCGAGCAACAGATCTACTTCTGCCTGGCCTTATAAATGCAGGATCCTGGACGACATAATCTTCCCAGTTCAATCCAGCATGAGCAAAGGCAGTTTCAACAAGATCGCGGACCGTATGAGTCTTTCCCGTGGCCACCACATAATCATCCGGTTTTTCCTGGTGAAGCATGAGCCACATGGCTTTAACATAATCGCCCGCAAAACCCCAGTCTCGTTTGGCATCAAGATTTCCAAGGCGAAGCTCCGTTTGAAGGCCAAGCTTAATTCTCGCTACAGCATCCGTTACTTTCCGTGTAACAAATTGTATCCCTCTTCGCGGTGATTCATGGTTGAATAAAATCCCTGAGCAGGCAAATAAGTCATAGCTCTCGCGGTAATTTATAGTTATCCAATGCCCATATACTTTCGCAACACCATAGGGACTTCGAGGGTAAAATGGAGTAGTCTCCTTCTGAGGTGTCTCTATCACCCGTCCAAACATTTCAGAACTTGAAGCTTGGTAGAAACGGGCATCTGGCTTGACCTGCTTAACTGCTTCCAGCATTCTAAGTACACCAAGACCTGTAACCTCTGCCGTAAAACAGGCTGGGGCCATGAATCTGCTACAAAGGACTGGGCACCAAGATTGTAAACTTCATCTGGATTAGATTGTTTTACGGCTTGTATTAATGATGATAAATCATCCAAATCACCGGAAATAAACTCAATTTCCCTCTGTATATGCTTAATATTTTCATAGTTTTCTGTGGATGTTCTTCTTTTTAAGCCATATACCTTATATCCTTTCTCGAGAAGAAGTTCAGCCAGATACGAACCATCCTGACCGGTTATGCCCGTTACTAACGCTCTTTTCATGGATGTCCTCCCTAACTTTTTCGTAAGAATCTATATACAGTTATGGGCTTTTCTCAGGAGAAAGTGAGAGTTCCATAGTCACGACGATTGTCGATATACTGGGGAATACCTAACTTTCTTAATACATCGCTAAAGATGACATAATCATATCGGTAACTTCCATCGTCATAGCTGACTTGATCCAGCACCTCACTCCGAACCAAATAGGTGCAGTGAATAACTTCTACTTCAATTAATCCTTTGATATGTCCATAGTAAATATCGAAATAATAATTTGAATGTTTATAATACCCGTTCTCATCCGTAATGTAATGATAGTTCGCATAAAGGCTAGTTGGACTATCGCTGTTTTTCAAGAGCGGTCCAATAACGGGCAGATTCGTATCCAGTAGAATTTCAAGTGTTTCTGGAATCACGAAGTTATCACAATCCACAACGAAATAGTGGGTTCCTCTTTTACAGGCCCATTCTATGGATTCTTGACGCAGACGACACAGTACTTGTAATTTCAGTGGATTCCAATCATGAGGAGCATATTCTTGAACCGGTTCTTCTACATCACTTGCATCGTAAAATATTTCTGAATACTTATCCTTCACTTTTTCAATCCAGGTTTCAAGGACTTCTGCCGTATTATCGTTATTATTATTCGTACGTATATAAAGCTTGATTTTAGAAGCAGGGTAGGTTTGTCGTTCAATTAAATCAAGATATTTTGGTAAGACATGTGCTTTATCCTTAGCAAGGATAGCAATAGTGACAAATTCCGAAGGCTCGACCATTTAAATCCCCTTTCTTCGTACTTATCATTTTGAATTTTTGACAAAGGCTTCAATGTCTTCCCATTTCATAAAGATCCGGACTATATCTTCTTCAATAAGTTCCGTTCCTGCCTGTACTTCGATAAACTCTAAGTCTGTTATAGCTTTAAGGCCATGTAATGCTCCTGCTGGAATGTGTAACACATTACCCTCTTGAATTTCGAGGATTTCCCCATCCAATACAAATAACCCTTTACCATTGATAATGGTCCAAACTTCACTACGATGGTCATGCTTATGATAGCTGAGATTTTTGCCAGCAGTTACTCCAATTCTTCTCGTTAAGACTTCTTGCGTTTCATTACTTTTAGTGAAATCTAATACGCGGTACCAGCCCCAACGACGTTCTTCATACATCGGTCTATTTTCGAATTGATTAGCTATTTCTTTAACTCTCGGGCTTTCTTGTTTATCTGAGACAAGGATTCCATCAGGACTTACGGCTACTATTAAATCAGATAGACCTAATACGGAGACAGGAATATCGAGTTCATTGATGATATGGATATTTTTACAATCAGAACTCATAATGCCCTTTCCAATGATAGATGCGTCCATTTCCTCTGTGAGGGTATTCCAGGTACCAAGATCTTTCCACTCACCATTATAGGTAACGACAACAATTCTCTTCGTATTTTCGACGATTTCATAATCAAAACTTCTTGCTGGTAGATGTGAATATGTTTGTAATAAATCAGCGTAGCTTAAGGCTAATGCGCGTTCTTTCAAATGATTTAGAATATAATCTAATTTAAATGCAAAGACTCCGCTATTCCATAGCCCTCCTTCAGAAATAAGTTGTTTCGCCTGCCCATAAGTCGGCTTTTCTTTGAAACAACGAACAGCTTGATATTTTTTATTTTGCTCTGGCTTGTTGAATTCGGAAGGAACAATATAGCCATATTTTTCTGATGGAAAAGTAGGGTTTATTCCAATTAATGCGAGATCGGCCTCGGAGTCTTGCAAAATTTCCTCTAAAGTCCTTACATACTGAAAAAACTCATCCTCTACATATGCATCAACGGGCATAACGACTACAATTTCATCCTCCGTTACACTTTCAACGGAATATAAATATAAAGATGATAACGCAATGGCTGGATAAGTATCTCTCCGACAAGGCTCAATAACTAAAGGGACGCTGGTTCCTATTTGATTATGGATCATATCAATCTGTGATTTACTTGTAGATACCACCGTACTTCCTGACAGATTTGCCTTTTGAAGCTGCTGCCAAGTACGTTGGAGCATAGAAATGGGCCTATTCAGCTTGTTGTCGGAAGGCAGTAGTTTTAAAAATTGTTTTGAGCGTGAATCATTGGATAAGGGCCAAAGACGTTTTCCTGAACCGCCAGATAATAATATAAGATGCAGAATTTAACACCCCTCTTTTGGTGGTACGCCTAGTTTTCATTATCTTATGTGAATCGAGTAGAGAGGGTGTGGTACTTACGCCCAAATAACTAGGCAGTCATAGAAAAATGAGCCTCTAGAATCGCTTCTAGGGCTCATTTCACGTTTAAGGAGATATATTCGCATCCCCTAATTCAAGCAAAAACGGAGGTTATATCCCATATTTTCTTGCTAATTCGGTCTGAGGTACTTTCCAAAGCTCAATCCACTTCTTGATAGCGGTAATCATAATGACTAACCCTAGGATCAGCATGACGATGGAAAGAATGCCATTTAACATGCTATAACTATTGGAAGCTGGGTTCAGATACACATTCTTAACCATCCAGTAGCCTGCTACGTTAACAGTTACGTAGAGGTAGGCTAGTGGAACCAAGCATGTGAGCACATACCAACGTTTATCTGCAATTTTCAGAACAATGGTCGCGCCGATAATTAACCCAATGGATGCCATCAGCTGGTTGGAAACTCCGAACAGTGCCCAGATCGAGCTAATATCGCCAGAATAGAGAAGGTAGCCCCAGACGAAACACGCCAACGCACTTGCAAAAATGTTACCAGGTAGCCAATCCGTTCTCTTTAATGGTTTATAGAGATCTCCAAAGAAATCTTGAATCAAATAGCGTGCTACACGAGTACCAGAGTCGATTGCAGTTAGAATAAAGACTGCTTCAAAGAGAATAACAAATTGGTAGAAGTAAGAGGCTAAGTGTGCAAACCAAGGAAGTTTAGTGAAGATATAAGTCATACCCACCGCTAGTGTGACCGCTCCACCCGTACGTCCTTCTAAATCCATTCCAACCTCTGCAGCTAAATCTTTCAGATGAACGGTATCCATCCCAAGGGCTGCGAATGCTTCAGGAGAGGAGTTAATGGCAAAGTAGTCTCCTGGCTGAAGGGAAACAGCAGCGATCAAAGCCATAAGGGCCACAAGACATTCAACGAGCATTGCACCGAAGGCTACAGGTTTAATATCTTTCCAGCGATTTATCATTTTAGGTGTAGTTCCTGATCCTACGAAAGCGTGGAATCCTGAAATGGCACCACAAGCAATTGTGATGGAGATAAATGGCCAAACGGGACCTGCGACGATGGGACCTCCACCATTAATGAAGTCGGGAATAATAGCTGGGAATTGAACCGTCGGATTCACATAAAACACCCCAACAATTAATGCTCCGAAAACTCCAATTTTCATGAAGGTACTTAAATAATCACGAGGTGCAAGTAATAACCAAACGGGTAATGCTGCAGCAAAGAATGCATATATGGGTAAAATAATGGCAAGCGTGCTTGCATCAAGGGTTAAGAAATCCCCAAACGCTGTACCCTGGATACTTGGTCCAAACAGAATTCCGGCCATAATCAAGATAAAACCGACTATGGTTGCTCCTTTTAAGTGACCTGTAATACGATGGTGGATTCCTACGCCCATAGCAATTGGGATCGTGATACCAACTGAGAAAACGCCCCATGGATTGTGCTCTAAGGCATGAAGTACTACCATAGAGAGCCCTGCCATTGTTATTGTAATGATGAATAACATGGCAAGCCCAGTACAAAAGGCTGCAACAGGACCCAGTTCCTCTTTGGCTACTTCAGACAGTGATTGTCCATTTTTTCGCATGGAAGCAAATAAGACAACGGCATCATGTACGGCTCCGCCGATCACGGCCCCGACAAGTAACCAGATGAGTCCCGGTAAATAACCGAATTGCGCGGCCAAGATTGGACCTACTAATGGACCTGCGGCAGCTATGGCTGCAAAGTGGTGACCGAACGTGACCCATTTATTAGTGGGTACATAATCTTTGCCATCCTCCAGCTCATTGGCAGGAGTCTCCTTAGCGGCATCCATCGCCTCAAGCTTTAATATTTTTGATGCCATGAACGTACCGTATAGACGATAAGCAATTAACAAAATACAAATTGCCCCTACTACGATTGTAACCGCGTTCATGTTAATCCCCCCATCGGATTAAAATATTATATGAATTTGAGATAATCATACCCAATGAAAGCTGGATTTTGTGATTTTCACTCTAAGACACAGAAAAGAGAGGGTGGATTACAAATATGGAACGGCGAGATACAAAAGCGCTTACATTTTCGCATAATCAAGAGAACTGAACAGATTCTTACGCTAGAAACCTAATACATTTTTCAAATCCTTCACATAAGTACGGCTTACTGGTATTTTCGATCCTTCTTTCATGATCAGATTGTAGGTTGAATTAAACCAAGGCTGGATTTCAGATATGTGATCCATATTAACGATAAATCCACGATGAACTCTAATAAATTGCTGGGGATTGAGCTTCTTTTCTAACATCGTGAGCGAATCGCCAACCTTGTATTCACGTTCTAATGTCTTAATTGCACATTTACCTTCACACGAGCCTAAATATGCGATCTTTTGATAATCGATTAAGACAATTCGTTCATCAACTAGGACAGCTATTTTCCCGAATTGTGTGGCCGGTTTGAAGGATGGAACAGCCTGACTATTCTCCTCCGGAACTCTTTGCATTTTCTGGACTTTCTCTAATGTTTGCTGGATTCGCTTCTCATTAAATGGCTTTAAGATATAATCAACCGCATTTACTTCAAATGACTTAAGGGCATATTCGTCATAGGCCGTAGCAAATACGATTGCAGGAGTTGGATTTAAAGTAAGCAACTGTTGGGCTAACTCAAGCCCGTTATCTTCGGCAAGTTCTATGTCCAAAAATACAACATCTGGTCTTACCGATGGAATTTGTTCAAGTGTGTCTTCAGCGCAATCTGATTCACCGACGATTTCTACTTGTTTACTACGAAGTAGTAGATATTTTAGCTCATCCCTGGCAAGTGGTTCGTCATCTACGATAAAAGCCTTCAGCATTACTCATTCTCTCCTTTAAGGGGGATAGACATTGTGATGATGGTTCCCTTTCCAACTTCACTTCGGATCGTTAATGAGGCTCGCCCATTATAAATGCCTTCCAAGCGTTCGGTAATATTATAAATCGCCGTTCCAGTACCTTTTTTGGAATCAACAGTTTGCCCACCGAGTATACGCATCCTCTCACTGTCGATGCCTGTCCCATTATCTTCAACTACAATATTCATGAATTCATTTTCGGTATAGATGCGGATGATTATTTTTCTGTTCTCTTTGATATTTGAAAAGGCATGGTGAATGGCGTTCTCCACTAATGGCTGTAAGGAAAATGGAGGCAGAAGGACTTTTTCTAGACCGGATTCGATTTCCCAAACAATTTGATACTTATCCGGAAAGCGGGCCTGCTCTAGTGATAAATAGGCTTCAACATGCTCTAATTCTTTTTCCAATGGAATGAGTAATTGACGTGCCCCCTGCAAATTACTGCGGAAGAAATTACTCAGATCGATGAGAAGCTGTCGCGCTCTTTCAACATCAGTACGGCATAAAGCAGAAATCGTATTAATTGCATTAAAGAAGAAATGTGGATGTATTTGGGCTTGTAAGGCTCTGATTTCCGCATCCTTCAATAGTTTTGTTTGATGCTCAGCTTGGGCTAATTCTAGCTGGGTGGAGAATAAATTGGCTAATCCTTCAGCTAATTCTTGCTGAACTTCAGTTAATTTATCAGGGTGTGTGAAGTACATTTTAAGTGATCCAACGGTTGCACCATGGACTTTTAATGGAATCACAATAGCGGCTTGCAGTGGGCAGTCATCTTGGTAACAATGAATATCTTGCTTTGATCTCGCTACATGAATTACGCCTTGTTCAAGCACTTTTTTAGTTAGCTTTGTGGCCAGTCCCTCAAGAGGCGTATGATGATCGGAAGCAGCACCAACATGTGACAGTACCCTGTGGTCGTCAGTAATAGCAACAGCATCTGCATCCGTTCCTAAGAGCAGAATTTTGGAGATTTCTTTACACGAATCCGGATTTAATCCCTGTCTAAAAAAGGGCAAAGTTTGTTCAGCAATTTGAAAAGTACAATTAGTTTGGAATGCGCGAGTCTTCTCTTTATCATTTAGCACCGATTGAATGATGACGACAAATAACAACGTCCCAAAGCCGTTTCCAATTATCATAGGAAGTCCAATTAATTTAACAAGCTCCCAGGCATTTACGAATGGCTTGGCCATGATTAAAATAATGATCATTTGGACAGCTTCTATTGCCATCCCTACGGTTACGGTAAAAAAAGGAGTGACTTTCCTAGATTTCCTGCGTCGCCATTTTCCTATATATCCGCAGTAATGCCTGCCAGAATGGTAGATATGGCACAGGCTGCAGCAGTAAAACCCCCAAGTGAATAACGGTGTATACCCGCAATTAGTCCAGCTCCCAATCCAACGGCGGGTCCTCCTAGCAAGCCTCCAATGAAAACACCCATGATTCTCGTGTTAGCGATGGCATTGTCAGAACCAACAGTAACTAGCCAATGCCAATTATGATGGGCAATTGTACTCTGGTGGATTTCGATGCCTGTGTAGTTACTTATAATTCCAAATGCTCCAAACAGGATAGTGAGTTTAATTTTCTCACTTGTTTTGTGTTCCCCTTGTACAATTTGACGGAATGATTTCATTTGAGAGAGTAAAAAAGCTGCGATCACAATGATTCCTATTTTCTCAATCATGAAAGGCAGTAGCTGTAGCATAATCACCATCCGTTTCTTTTTTATTCTTTACAACAATTTGTACCTTATAACAAAATAAAAGGATTTGTCGAATTTTGTTTTTTAACTAATTAGTTGAGAATACCCTTGGTAACAATTCTGTGGTTTGATTATGTTACTTAATATATGTTAGACTTCAATTATGTAACATTATTTCGGAGGGATACCTGTGCAATATGTAAATCCGATTCGAGACGTTGAGACGATTCAAGCGATGAAAGAGGAGCTCCGAAAGAGTTCAATACGAGACCTGTTGCTGTTTGTACTAGGGATTAATACAGGAATTAACCTTTTTGATCTACTTCACCTTACTGTACAGGATGTTTGGGATGGCCAGAGTGCTAAACAATTTCTCTATGTTAAGGATGAGAAGACAGGGGAAGAAAAGGCTTATTACTTAAACGGCAAAATCGCAGAAATTTTAATGGAGTATTTGTCCAGTATGAACTGGAAGGCAGAGGATTATTTGTTTAAGTCGAAGAAAGATTGCCAGCCAATTACTCGCCAGCAGGTCTACCGTATTATTAATCATGCAGCTAGGGAGGTAGGGATTTCAGAGAAAATCGGGGCACATACGCTGAGGAAGACATTTGGTTATCATGCGTATTATAAGGGAATTGCCATTTCCATCATCAAGTCGATCTTGAATCATCATTCTACAGCAGAAACATTAAGGTATTTAGGAGTCGAACGTGGCGAGAAGCTGCCTATTAAATTAGATGTGAATTTATAAGGGGTTCGTCTTAAGACATAATCAAAACTCCCCGTATAAAGGATACGGAGAGTTTGATAACAACACATGAGGCATAGCGACTGATTATCAGTTATTATTCTTCTGCGGAGCCTAAATTCATTGCTGCTTGAATGTCCACGTTTTTTAATTCGGTAACTATTCCATCATCAACTAGAACTTGCAGGGTTTCAGCGTCTTTCATAAAACGGAAAATTCCGTTATCAAAATCAGTATCAACTTCTTTGAAGAAGATGCCTTCATATACGGTATCTTTATCATGATTGAAGCTAAGTTGATATTTATCTCCATCCTTCATTAAATAAGCACGAATACCCTTTTCGTATATCCCTTCTTCATCCCGAATATAACGGGCAACAGAAATAATGTGCAAGTCAACAAACGGGACATCACGTACCAAAGAATTAATAATCGATCCTCTCGTGATTTGTTCCCAACGACTATGAGCTGTCTGGCCGAGAATGATCTGCGTAATGTTTTGCTCTCTAGCTACCTCTGCAATGACTTTGGAAATAGGGCGGCTTTCATTATCCTTAATAATAAATTGTGCTGATTCGTGAGAGTTGGCAAACTGCTTCCACTGTTCAATATAAAATACCTTCTCGGCATCGAGTTCATCGAACGGTTTCGGATCAATTGTCAGTATATAGAGTGGGGCTTGGAGCATGTTAGCGATCTTACAACCGCGCTTGATTAGCCTTTCTCCATTTGGTCCATAATAAACGCAGACAAGAATACTCTCGTTATACAAATTATTCATTTTTAACCTTTTCACCTCAAGTTTAATAGTAGGGCTCCTTTAAACTATGTAAGACTATAATTGATGTTAACCAAAGAGTCAAACCATATAAAACAACATGATTAATAAAACTCATTAGTGGGGAGGAGTACTTTGATTACATTCTATAGCTTTATTTTCCTTCCGTTTATCTTCGCGTTGCTTGTCCCCTTTTTGTATAGGTATTTGAATCGCCAAGTGCATACAGGGTGGTTTGTATTATTAGTACCATTAACCATCTTTATCTACCTGGTGAAATATATACCTGGCGTGTCATCTGGGACAACATATGAATACACCCTGTCGTGGATTCCGACCTTCGGGATTAGCATTACGTCCTATATTGATGGTCTCGGATTACTATTTGCTCTGCTTATTACGGGTGTAGGTACCTTAGTTATCATTTATTCTATCTTCTATATGTCTAAGGTGCGTGAGGCACTCCATAACTTCTATGTATACTTGCTCATGTTCATGGGTGCGATGTTAGGGCTGGTATTCTCGGATCATTTATTAGTTCTGTATGGGTTTTGGGAGTTAACCAGTGTATCCTCATTCTTGCTGATCGCCTATTGGTATGAGCGAAAAGGCTCTCGCCAAGGCGCTTTAAGGGCGTTATTGATTACCGTATTTGGTGGATTCGGTATGTTAGCCGGGTTAATTATGCTGATCATGATGGGGGATACCTACAGTATTCGAGAGATCATCGCGAATATTGATGTCATACAGGGGCATGCGTTGTTCATTCCTGCGCTGCTTTGTATTTTGTTAGGAGCTTTTACGAAGTCAGCTCAGTTTCCATTTGGAATTTGGCTGCCGGGTGCGATGGAGGCGCCAACTCCCGTGAGTAGTTACCTTCACTCTGCAACCATGGTCAAAGCAGGCATTTATTTAGTGGCGAGAATGACTCCGATTTTCGGTGGTAGCGCTGTGTGGTTCTGGCTTGTGGCTGGAGTTGGCCTTGTTACGCTTCTCTACGGTTCATTGACGGCTCTGAGACAGACGGATTTGAAGGCTTTGCTGGCTTATTCTACGATTAGCCAATTAGGACTGATCATGTGCCTGTTGGGGATCGGTTCTCTAGCGGTCTATTTTGGACCGAGTGAGGCTGGAACGGTGTTCACGGTGGCTACATTCGCGGCCGTATTCCATCTGTTTAATCATTCGACCTTTAAAGGAAGCTTGTTTATGGTCGTCGGAATTATTGACCATGAGACGGGCAGACGGGATATCCGCTATTTAGGCGGTCTAATGCAAGTGATGCCGATTACATTCACAATTGCTTTGGTCGGCGGATTATCTATGGCGGGATTGCCGCCATTTAATGGATTTCTGAGTAAGGAAATGTTCTTTGGAGCGGTAACTGAAGTATCCCATGCCGGTATTTTCGGGTTGAGTAAGATTGGCATGCTGTTCCCGATCATTGCTTGGGTAGCTAGCATATTTACGTTTGTATACTGCATGATCTTCATATTCAAGACCTTTGGCGGGGCGTATCGTCCCGAGAAGCTGACACGGAAAGTGCATGAGGCACCTCTCGGTATGCTGATTGCTCCAATCGTATTAGGTTTATTAGTTATAGTTACTTTCTTCTTCCCAAATGTGTTGGGGAAATACATTCTTACCCCAGCATTGACTGCGATTTTACCCATGATGCCAATTTCTGACTATGATGTAAAAATAAGCGCTTGGCATGGGTTAAATATGGAGCTCATTATGACGATCGGGGTCGTTGTTATTGGTCTGATTCTTTTCAAGACAGCGAAGCGGTGGATCCAGACCATGCGAAATTATCCGCAAGGGCTAACATTAAATCATTTATACAATGTGGGCTTATCAGGTACGGAGAGGCTATCGGCATCGCTGACCAATCGATATATGACAGGATCGCTGAGACATTATTTGATCTACATCTTTTCGTTCTTCGTTATATTACTGATGGGTTCGCTTCTGCTGCTGCATGGTATCCAGTTCGATTTCTCAAATGACGCAGCTATCAGTATTTATGAAGCTGGGCTTGTGATCGCAATGATTATCGCCTCGTTAACCGTATTGCTCGCAAGCAATCGAATCCTGGCTATTGTAGCGTTAGGTGCGGTAGGATACATGGTTTCTATGTTCTTTGTGATCTTCCGGGCTCCGGATTTGGCACTGACACAAATGGTCGTCGAGACAGTAACGACGGTACTGTTCTTGCTGTGCTTCTATCATCTGCCGAAGATGACGAAGAGGATCGAACGTATCCCTTTTAAATTAACGAACCTGATCATATCGATCGCTGTGGGATTAACGGTGACCATATTAGCCTTGTCCGCGAATGGACATAAGCTGTTCGAACCTATTACATCCTTTTTTGAAAATGCATATGAGTTGGCGGGGGCAAAAAATATTGTTAATGCGATATTAGTAGACTTCCGCGGCTTTGATACAATGCTGGAGATATCCGTTCTAACGATTGCTGGTTTGGGGGTATACATCCTGGTTCACCAGCGTTCTAAAGGGAGGGAACAACGTGAAACCGAATAATGTGATCTTGAAAAGTGTAACAAGGGTCGCGGTCGTGATTATTTTGACCTTCTCGTTCTATTTATTTATGAACGGTCACCATCATCCGGGTGGCGGATTTATTGGTGGGTTAAGTATGGCTGCAGCTATTGTCCTGATGTATCTTTCCTTTGGAGTCGAGAAGGTCAGGGAGAATATACGGATGGATTTTAAGAAGCTTGGCGCCATCGGCGTGCTCATTGCAATTGGAACCGGAACGGTAAGCGTCCTCTTTGGTAAACCATTCTTAACCCAGACCTTTGGTCATTATGATCTGCCCATATTCGGTGATACTGAGCTTGCTTCTGCTTTAATCTTTGATACCGGGGTTGCTCTAGCTGTTATAGGAACCGCAGTCAACATTATTTTAAGCATAAGTGAGGACCACTAATATGGAGACGCTCATTGTCATACTTGTCGGTATTTTAGTATCCATTGGAACCTATTTAATTCTGTCGAGGCAGTTACTCAGGATTGTACTTGGTGCATCTCTTTTGAGTCATGCCGTGAACTTATTGATTATGACTTCCGGAGGTCTGAAGACGGGGAGTGCTCCTCTTCTTGGAGAGAAGGTGGCCACCTATACAGATGCGATCCCGCAAGCATTGATTCTAACAGCCATTGTCATCAATTTCGCTGTGACAGCGGTAGTACTAGTCTTATGTTATCGTTCCTATCAGAAATTTGGGACGGATGACATGGAGCAATTAAGGGGAAATGAGCATGAATAATTTATTGATTACTCCAGTCGTCATTCCTCTGCTAATAGGAATGGTGCTCATTATTTTTCAAAGAAATATCCAGCTTCAGCGGGCGCTTAGTTTGGTTGCCTTAATAGCTACAAGTGTTGTTTCCGTTCTGTTGATGAATCAGATTAAAAAGAACGGTATTCAGACTCTGCAACTGGGCGGTTGGGAAGCGCCATTTGGCATTAGCTTCGTCGGTGATATGTTCAGCGCGTTGCTGCTTCTGGCCACCTCAATTGTCTCGATATGCTGTCTGATCTATGCCTTTTCATCGATCGGCCGCAAGCAAGAGAAGCTTTATTTCTATCCTTTGTTTTTGTTCTTGGTTACAGGCGTCAACGGCTCGTTTTTAACGGGAGACTTATTTAATTTATATGTCTTTTTTGAAGTGTTCCTAGTTGCCTCTTATGTGTTAATCACGATGGGTGGAGGCAAGAGACAGCTTGGGAGTCGCTCAAATATATTTTTACAAATATTATTTCGTCGGCCTTCTTTCTAATAGGTATTGCTTATTTATACTCCATGACAGGTACACTCAACCTCGCCCATTTATCGATCCGAATCGCTGAGGTGGGTCAGGATGGGTTAATTACAACAGTCGCCTTTTTATTCTTGATTGTGTTCGCTTTAAAGGCCGGGTTGCTGCTGTATTACTGGTTGCCAGGATCCTATAGTGTGCCACCAACGGCCATCGCTAGTATCTTTGCTGCGCTGCTCACCAAGGTTGGGATCTATGCCATCTTTAGAATGTTCACGCTGATCTTCTATCACGAGCCTCAGATCACGCATTTGCTTATAGGGATATTAGCTGCGATTACGATGGTTCTAGGCGGGCTCGGAGCAATTGGTTATTGGGATTTGCGAAAAATATTAACGTTTAATGTGGTCATCAGTGTCGGATTTATAATGGCTGGACTTGTCTCATTAACACCTGCAGGCATAACGGGCTCAATCTATTATTTGATTCACGATATGCTGATTAAGGCACTTGTATTTTTGATCGGCGGAACCATTATCCATCTGACTGGGACGAGTAATCTGAAGGATATCAGCGGCTTGATTCGCCTTCATCCTCAGCTGGGCTGGATGTTCTTCATTGCCGCATTGTCCATGGTAGGGATACCTCCATTAAGCGGGTTCCTGGGTAAAGTGTTTATCACGCAGGGTACCTTTGAGGCCGGTTACTTCTGGCTTGGAGGAATCGGTTTGCTGGCAAGCTTGTTTATTCTATACTCCATGATCAAGATCTTTATGAATGCTTTTTGGGGCGAGACGATTCTGAGTGTAGAGGAAGAGAAGGGGACAACGAAGGGCTTGCTGCTTCCGATTGCTTTATTGACCATCGCTAGTCTTACCTTAGGGATAGGTGCCGAAGGGCTTGCCGACTATGTGGCCCAAGCTGCAGAGGAATTGCTCGATCCAAGTTTCTATATTAATGCAGTGTTTGACTAAAGGGGGGAGATTACTTTGCCCGTTCAGGTTTTACTCAATATATTTATAGCCTACTTATGGATGTTTCTTCAGGATAGCACGAGCGTCATTAACTTTATCAGTGGTTATTTTGTCGGCTTGTTAGTTCTATTCTTCATGCGTCGGTTCTTTCAAAAGCCGTTCTATCTCTTCACGCTGGCTGCGGTTGGCAAGCTACTAATTATTTTCATCCAGGAGCTGGCCATTTCCTCATTGATGGTTCTGAAGCATGTGCTCCGTCCTAAGATCGATGTTAAACCGGGGATTTTCAAGGTGGAGACGGATTTGGAAGGGGATTTGGAAATTACACTCCTGTCCCTATTGATCTGCTTAACACCAGGATCTGTCGTGATGGAGATCACCCCTGATGAGAAAGTGATGTACATTCATGGTCTGAATATGCCGGAGTCTAAAGAGTCTGTATTAAAGTCAAAATTAGTGTTTGAAAAAGCGATAAAGGATGTGACGAGAAAATGATCTTTGAGATCATATTGACGATCGCTTTATGTCTGTTAATGCTGGCGATTATGGCTAATTTATATCGGGTCATCAAGGGGCCATCCAGCGCGGATCGCGTTCAAGCCTTAGATTCGATCGGCATTAATCTAATCGGTAGTATTGCCGTGTTCTCTGTGCTGCTGCACACCCATGCTTTCTTTGATCTTATCTTGTTGATCGGAATTCTGTCGTTTATAGGAACGGTGGCCTTTGCCAGGTTTATTGAAAGAGGTGTTGTCATTGAGCGGAAGCAGTGAAGTCGTCGGCGCGGTCTTTATCTTGATCGGGGCTGTTATTAGCTTGGTCAGCGCTATTGGAAATGTCCGACTGCCGGATGTGTATACGAGATCTCATGCTGCATCTAAAAGTTCTACGCTTGGCGTGCTATGTACGTTGGTTGGAACATTGTTGTACTTTTTGATTTCCGACGGTTATTTCAGCATCCGCCTCATCTTGGGTATCTTCTTTGTATTTTTGACAGCTCCGGTGGCGGCCCATGTGATCTGCCGGGCAGCCTATCGTCATAAAGTACCTTTGGCAGCGGAGAGCGCTCAAGATGAATTGAAGGACTATTATATGGAGAATGAGAGTTTGGATACAGATCATAAGGCGAACCTGATCCAAAAAAAAGCCGGGACGTAATGTACTGGGGTATGGTTCGTTATACAGCAAAAGACACCCGTAAAGGTGTCTTTTGCTATGTTTTGTCAAAGGCACTAGAACACCGTCTGATACTATTGGGCGGCTTGGACTCCACGGATAATAGCTTGTTCCAAAACTATCGCTGCAGCAGTTCCTACCGCAGTTACCGCCTCGTTGCCGACAAGCCCGCTGGTGTCGGTACCTGTAGCTAGACAGAAGATGGTGTCGCCGTCGCCCTGGGTGTGCACAGGGGAAATGGCTCTCGCCATTCCATCGTGGGCGAGTGTCGCGATACGGCTTGCTTCGGCCTTGGTCAGCTTTGCGGTGGTGGCTACGACGGCAATCGTCGTATTTCTGCTCTGGCCTGCTGTCGGCGGCACTCCTTCAAGGATTGCCCGAGTCTGGTTAACGAAAGTTCCATTTGGCTGGAGCGCTCCGGCTATGATGCGGTCATGGTTCCAGATATCTCCTAGGGCATTAACGACCACTATGGCCGCTACCATAGGACCTCCGGGAATTTGCCATGAGGCCGTTCCTACTCCGCCCTTCATCGGCGTGCCGTAGATTTTCCCGACCGTGGCCCCTGCTCCTGCTCCTACGCTTCCTTGTGCTACCGGCCCTGCATTGGCCGTCTGGCTGGCTGCGTAGCCCATCGCTGCATCAGGCCTACGAGCGCCTTTGGCATAAATAAGGTCGAAAATGACGGCTGCAGGTACCGTAGGAAGCACCCCACCCGCTGTCGGGGCTCCAAATCCCCTTTCTGCAAGCCAATTCATTACGCCCGCTGCCGTTGCCAGACCAAAATTGCTACCGCCCGTAAGGAGAACGGCTTGAACTGTCTCCGTAGCAGTTCCTGGGTGGAGAGCGTCGGTTTGTTCCGTACCTGGAAAGCCTCCCCTTACGTCTACGCCAGGGACGGCCCCTTTGGGATACAATACCACGGTGCAGCCCGAACGGCCGCTTTCATCTTCCGCGTGTCCGACCAGGATTCCCGGAATATCGGTTATTCCTCCTTTGCATGTGTCGGTATGGCCGATCAGACTTTCAGGACTCGGTCCGATTGGCTGATTAGAGATACTGTTGTCGCCCCTGAAGCAGTCTTTCCTCCGGTGGTGCGGGTTAACGTTGATAGCGGACAGACTTTTGTCGATGTAGAACTGCGATCTTTTAATTTTTCGGATAACACTACTATTCTTGCGATGCCTTACCGCATACCTGGCACTGCGCAAATTGTGGATAGCGGCATTTAACTGGCGGATGGCCTGTTGTCCCTGGTGGTGCATGGCGCACACCTCCTCATCACATTTGGGTTTATAAAATGGTATGTTAGTCCTTGATTATAGGAATAGGCGAAAGCAAGCGGTCATTCGCACATTTCAGGTTTTTGACACTGGAGGACATTATCATCAACTTGTGATATCTTCATTTTATTGAGAACATGTGATGAAATAACTTAACGAGGCTATATAATTGCCAAATGTTAAGATAAGTAGAATGGAGAGAGAGTCTTGTTTTCTTATGTAATTAAAGATTCGAAGGAAAGACGAATTTTGTTCGGGTTGATGGTTTTCGTGTTGGTGCTGTCTGTGTCGATCGTGATGTTTTATGGCGATTACTTTTTCTGGGGACCCGAATGCCCCGAATAATGATGATGTGAAATATATTCAGACGGCCAAAATCTTGCTGAACGAGGGGACGCTTGCCTATAATACCGGAACAGAGCCATCTTCGTTTATTATGCCGGGATTTCCGCTGATCTTGGCGGGGTTTCTAGCGATCTTCGGGCAGGATGGCGGGGGAGTAGTGGCTTTTCGGTTGTTTCAGTGCCTGCTCCAAGCGGGTTCACTCTATTTAATCTTCATTATTGCCCGTTATGTGTTTAACTCGAGGATCGCCTTCATTGCTTGTATACTAAGTGCGCTGTATCCTCCGGATTACTTCTCTTCGGGCGTCATTCTCTCGGAGTCGATATTTCGAATAATTGTATTGCTGCTAGTCTGTGTGCTTATCACCGCCGTGCAGTCCAAACGATGGGAGTGGTACGCACTGATCGGTGTGCTTACTGCCGTCGCGGCATATTTTAAACCACAGGCTTCTTTGTTCCCGGCCGTTCTACTTATTCTATGGTGGAGAGAGAAGTATACGTGGAAGGAAATGCTGCGATTCACATGTCTGATCGGTATGGTGTATATTGCTCTGCTATCTCCATGGTGGATCCGCAATATGATCACATTCGGTCACTTCATTCTGTTCACAGAATCCGGGGGTAGCCCATTTTTGCTGGGAACTCAGATTTTTCATCTGATGCCGCCAGACGGGTTCTTTGAAGCTTATCCGCAATACACCCCTGAGACGCTCTTTCAAGGTCACGATGCTGCTGCAGCAGCCAAGGGGATCGACATATTAAAATACGGCTTCACTCATAATCCGCTTCTGTACCTGTTATGGTATACGCTGGGCAAATTCATCGGGCTGTATTTCGAGGCTTATTACTGGCTTCCGATATTCGGTCTAGATCTAGTAACCGCGCATGTGATTCAAGCTCTGCTAATCGGATTAGGCATCGCCGGATTGGTGCTGTCGCGAAAATCAGATGGCCGTCAGCGTCGTTTGCCTGTTCTGCTGACGATCCTATATTTTACGGTGATTTATGTTCCGTTTATCGCTTTTTCGAGGTATGGTTACCCGACAGTGGTGCTCCTGCTTATGTATTCTGCGTTGGCTGTGGATCGGATCATTCTGAAGATCAGGTTGAGAAGACGGAAGGAACAGGTTACGACACACCAAAACACCACCTATTGACAAAGATGAGTTATCGTCCTAATATAATACCCATAGGGGTATACGTATAAAAGGAGGAAATAAAATGTCTATAGTAAACGTAACTGACAGTTCTCTTGAACAAGTCATTCAGAACAATAAATTGGTCCTTTTGGACTTTTGGGCTCCATGGTGTGGTCCTTGCCGTATGATCGCTCCAATTCTTGAGCAATTGGCGGACGAACTAGGAAGTGAGGTTCAAATCGCAAAATTGAACGTTGATGATAATCAGGTCTCGGCGGCGAAATATCGGATTCAAGGGATTCCTACATTGAAGCTGTTTCACGAAGGAAAAGAAGTTCAGACCTTTGTTGGAGTTCAGCCTTTACAAACACTCAAGTCAGCGATCAAACAATACGTGTAAAGTCCGCTTTTGATCACGAAGTAACACACTGAGGGTTATTCGACATCGGATTTTGAATTCAGCTGGGCCTAAGCAGATGCTTACGAAGTCATGTTTCCTGCGGAAACATCTCAGGTGCTCACGTACCCAAAACGTACGCTCCGCTCCTCAGGCCCTAGCTTCATCCAACCTTCTCGGTGCTGAAAACCAGACTTTTTGAGCATAAACTGTATTAACATATAATAAGGAGCGTTTAATTATCATGGCTGGTAAATACTCGAAGGCGATTATGCCTGAAGACGTTAATGCTAAATTGGAAATGGGCGAGAAACTTAGCATTTTGGATGTCCGGGAGATCGATGAATGGGAATCGGGGCATATACCGGACGCGAAGCATATTCCTCTAGGTTACTTGACTCAAAGACATACTGAATTGGATAAAAATAAGGAAATGATCGTAGTTTGTCACAGCGGTAATCGTAGCAGTGTCGCCTGCGAGTTTCTTGAAGAAATGGGTTATAACGTTGTCAACATGACCGGCGGTATGTCTCATTGGACAGGTCCGAGAGAATAATAATTGCAAATCAATGTGTAAAGCGGACACTATGATGTGTCCGCTTTTATGAATCATTGTAATTAATAAGGGGAAGCTGTATAATTTTTATACCCACATGGGTATAAATTAGTATAATACATTTTAAAATATATTGTTGAATGGGGGGAATCGGATGATGGAATATGATGAAGATGTGATACGACGGCTTAAGCGCATGGAAGGACAAGTAAGGGGGGTCCTGAGAATGATGGAAGAGGGCAAGGGCTGCAAGGATGTCATTACGCAGCTTTCAGCTGTGCGTAGCGCCGCAGATAAAGCCATGGCCTACATCGTAGCGACTAACCTCGAACATTGCATTCTAGAGCAACAGGAACAAGGGCAGGACTCTGGGAAGCTTGTTAAAGAAGCCGTAGAATTACTATTGAAGAGTCGCTAAAGCATCCGGATGATCGGATGCTTTTCTTTTATATACCGTAATGAGTCTAAGTGTTGACAAACAGAACTATTCATATTAATATCATTGTATACCCCATGGGGTATACAATGAGTTGATAAAAGATGCGTGAAACGAAGCACTATTTTTTTCTTGAAAATATACCCCTATAGGTATTTTGTCAAGTGCGGTTCACAATCACGAATAATATTAAATAAAAGCAGGGGGAAATAAGATGAATTATGGCCTTTATGCATTGATCCTTGTTCTGATCGCTTGGATGCTGTATAAGCGATTTGTTCCGGTGAAGGGAATGAGGAATCTAAATCTAGGGCAGTTCAAAAGTAAGTACAAGGGACATAAGTTAGTCGATGTTCGGGAAGTCCAGGAGTTCAAACAAGGTCATATCGCCGGAGCAGTAAATATACCACTTAGTCAGATTGAGCGGCGTCTGAATGAAATCCAGAAGGATGAGCCTGTGTATCTTTACTGCCGCAGCGGGATGAGAAGCAAGCAGGCAGCGAAGCTGCTGAGCAAACATGGATACAATCAAATTTTCCAGCTGAACGGCGGCATCTCAGTATGGGATGGCCCGACCACGAAAAAGTAAAAATCATAACTTAGTAAACCAGCGAGGAATCATTATGGGTTAAATAATACCCTACCGGGTATTTAAATCATAGGAGGGATTGTTATGGGTAACAAGATACTCATCGTCGGCGGGGTTGCTGGAGGAGCATCGGCGGCTGCGAGACTTAGAAGATTAGACGAGAATGCGGAAATCGTTATGTTCGAACGGGGTACTTATATTTCGTTCGCCAACTGTGGACTTCCTTATTATATCGGAGAGACGATCAAAGACCGCTCCAAGCTGATGGTGCAAACACCTGAAAATTTGAAGGCAAGATTCAATATAAATGTCCGTATTAATAGCGATGTCATTGGGGTCGATACACATACTAAGAAGGTTAGAGTTAACAGTCTGGATAAAGGGACGTACGAGGAATCTTATGATTACTTGATTCTATCCCCGGGAGCGAAGCCAATTAAGCCTCCAATCCCGGGTATCGATAGCAAATCCATATTTACGGTACGCAATATTCCTGATACTGACCGGATCAAGTCTTATGTTGATCAAGCAGGCACCAGAAGCGCAATTGTTATTGGAGGCGGCTTTATCGGAATAGAAATGGTTGAGAGCTTGCGTGAGCGAGGATTGGACGTTACATTGATTGAAGCCGCGCCTCATATTCTCGCGCCATTTGATTCTGAAATGGTCGCATTCGCAGAGAAGGAAATGACGGACCATGGAGTTAAGCTCGTCCTTGGGGACGGAGTTGAATCGTTCCATGAGAAGGAGCAGGGGATTGAAGTTTCGCTCAAGAGTGGGCTGCAGCTGTCTGCAGATTTAGTGATTCTGGCCATCGGCGTAACGCCAGATACCGAGTTTATCAAGAACTCTGGGTTAGAACTGGGCGCACGGGGCCATATTATCGTGGATGAATATATGCAAACAAACAGCGATGGTGTATATGCTGTGGGGGATGCAGTAGAAACGACGGATTTGGACGGACAAAGAGCGACTGTACCACTTGCTGGTCCTGCTAACAAACAGGGAAGAATTGCTGCGGATAATATTTACGGATTGAACACCGTGTACAAGGGAACGCAAGGAACATCTATTATCAAAGTGTTCAGTCTTACAGGCGCAAGCACAGGATTCAACGAGAGAACATTGCAAAGAATGAATATTCCATATCGGACGATTTATGTGCATCCGAACTCACATGCCGGATATTACCCAGGCGCGAAGGCAATAGCGATGAAACTGTTGTTCAACGACGAAGGTAGAATATTAGGAGCACAGGCATTTGGCTCCGAGGGAGTGGACAAACGAATCGACGTCATTGCTACGGTACTTCGCTTGAAGGGAACCGTTCATGATTTGGCCGAGCTTGAACTCGCGTATGCACCTCCATTCTCTTCTGCGAAGGACCCGGTTAACATGGCAGGTTATTTGGCGGAGAACGTTCTTTCGGGACAATTGGATATCTTCACGGTGAAGGACTTAGAGACACTGCAGCCGGAAGAGCAGATCCTGCTGGACGTAAGAACCGTCGCGGAGTATGAGCAAGGACATATCGATGGGGCAGCCCACATTCCGGTTGATGAACTGCGGGAACGTCTTAATGAGCTCGATAAAAATAAAGAAATCTATGCTTACTGTGGTGTAGGAATCAGGGGATATATCGCAGCCCGCATTTTGACACAGCACGGTTATAAAGTAAAGAACTTGACCGGGGGTTATCGCACGTACGAGATGTCGAAGTATTCGTCTCAAATATAAAAGAGAGTACCAGAATATGAAGAAGATCGCCTACCACCTGCTTTTTGAGGTGGTAGGCGATCTTCTTGGTTTTGTATGATTTAAGCGATTTGCTCACAATTTATAATTTCAATTCCATTCCATCTTCAGCGATGTAAAATGCTCTGTTTTGAACAAGCTGTGCGAAGGCACTTGCTTGATCGTTGACAGGGTTCGTATGATTGAAATGCGTAAAGTAGATTTCGGTATGCTCTGCCAAGCCCTGCAGTCGATCCATTGTCTCCGTCATAACAGGATGGGGGATCTCTTTATAATTGCGTCCCATCTGTTCTATCTCTTCAATAGAATGAAAAGTACCGTCTAATAAACAAATGTCCGCTTTCTTGGCCATATCAAAAATGTCTCGATCCCACTCATCCCAACGGTCAATATCTGGGATATAGAGCAGCTTGCGTCTCGGTCCTTCAATCCAGAAGCCGAATGTCTCCGATAGCTCATTGCGATGAGGTACTTCAATCGGCGTGATGCGTACAGAAGAGGACAGCTGTTCCTGTCGCTCGTGCCCAATGCCGTTCAATTGAATATTATTCAGTTCCAATAACTGTGACCAAGGCGCATTCGTTTCAAGCATCTGTTTCATGTGATCCCCGCAGAAGACCGGAACTCCTTGTGCTCCGATGGCCTCTCTTCCCAGAAACATCAATCCGGGGTAGTGACCGATATGTGCATGGGTTAGCCAAATGCTGTTCATGATCTGACCTTGAAGATGGTATTTCATTTGAATGTTTGCCATCTGCTCGCGCATGTCCGGTGTTGCATCAACAAGATGCCATTGCTTCCGACCAGGCTCAATAATGGCTAAGGAAGCAGCGAACCTGCGCGTTCCATTCTGCATGGCGCTCATGCAATTCTGACAAAAGCAGTTCGGATGTGGCACGCCTGCATCCTGGGCTGTTCCGATAATATTGACGATGACTTCATTCATGACTCATTCCTCCTACTGCCGCATTCTGTTGCTGTTGGAACGAACGCGCCGGGTATTCCTTCTTCACGATCGTCCAACCCGTAATCCCATAAATAATATTGATAAGCGGAACCAGGAAGGCGAAGAAGATGTAAGGGATGAATTGTTCCGGGCTTACGCCGAGCATACTAGCTGCGAATACAGCAGGAACTCCCCATGGAACTAATGTAATGCCGACCGTACCAGCCGCCTCGACACATCTAGATAAATTTTTCGTATCTATATTCATGTCCTTGTAAGTTTGGACAAAGGTTCTCGTCGGCAATATAATCGCAAGGAACTGTGCTCCGCTAGCGAACGCGACAAGGAAGGTTGATGCAATCGTTGTCGCTATAAGTGAGCTTGGAGTCTTGATTCTAGCCACGATTGGCCGAACAAGAGCTTGGAAAATTTGAGTGCCCTCCAGCAATCCCCCAAGCGCAGTCGCGATCGTCAACAAACCGATCGTACCCAGCATGGAGAGAAGACCACCTCGATTCAACAAGGAATCGACCGCCTCTACTCCAGATTCCGCATGGAACCCGTTCGTCATTGTGTTAACCATCGATGTGATGGAATCTCCTTGTACCACGATGGAAATGACCCCACCAATGATGCCTACCAACAGTAGTGTCGGCAATGCCGGTAGTTTCTTGATCATTAGGAAAATCGTCAGTACCTGGCAGCAACAACAGCAGCGGGTGAATAATAAACGTATCTTGAATCCCATTCAATATCATATCGATATTAGCAGTATCCACCGAGCCTTGTACCGAGTGGGTACCGAACAGCGCGTAGAGCGCAACGGCGATGGTGAATGCAGGAATCGTATCCCAGAGCATATGCCGTACATGGCTGAATAAATCTGTTTCCGCCATGGCTGGTGCAATATTCGTTGTATCGGATAAGGGCGACAATTTATCGCCAAAGAATGCGCCGGATATTACCGCTCCCGCAATCAAGCCGGGAGAAGCCCATCCCTTCGCCGATGACCATGAACGCTAATCCAATCGTCGCGATCGAAGTGAAGGAGCTGCCAAGCGTAATTGCCACGATACCTGGTGACAACCGCAACTGCCGGAACAAAGAAAGAGGGATGAATAAAGGATAAGCCGTAGTAGATCATGGTCGGAATAACTCCGCTTGAGATCCACGTTCCGACGATCATCCCAATGACAAGCAAGATGAATATCGCAGGCAATGCTTTAGATACGCCGCTAACCATCATTTCTTCAAGTTCCTTCCAACTATATCCGCTCATCACCCCTACGAGAACGGTGACGATGATGCTAATGATTAAAGGGATAAACATGCCAGCCTTCCAAATGAAGATAGAGGCAGCACCTGCAGCAATAAGCGCCAAAATAGGCAAGAGCGCTAAGCCAATTGATACTTGTCGTTTCATGTTCGTTTCACTCCTTTATGTCGTAGTTGTAATGGTTCATGTTCATCAGTCGACTTGTTGAACAATCTCTATAAAATAAAAAAGAACCTCCATCCCCAAATAGGGACGGAAGTTCCGCGGTACCACCCTGATTAACAAAAAATAAGCTTTTGTTCACTCAATTATTTAACGGCATTGCCGGACGTTAGTCAGCTCCCTAATTGTAATTCACTGCATGCCCCGGCTTAGTTCGCACCAACCACCAAGTCTCTGATTTTCCGCTACAGACAGCTACTGTATTAGTTCAACACTTTTGCGATATTCACTTTTATACTTCCATGCTTTTTTGCTTTCTTGCGTTAAATGACATGATAGTCTTCCTAAAATTGTTTGTCAACATCCATTTGATGGAATCTGATCACAATCATTGAGCAATGGAATGCCATAGTTCTGTATGCCCGGTAGGTGTTCCCTTAAACATTCAATGTCTGGTTGTATCGTCTTAGGAGGTTCGGAGGGAGGGAGACGTTAGACGTCGTTTTTCTGGGACTGGTAAATAAATGTATATGGAAGGTAATGATTTATCTATTTGAATTCAAGGCTAAGTTTCTTACTGTTACAGTAGGCCATATTTTAGGCTGCTCAACAATGGTACGAGATCACGGGAAGGAGGTAGGGGGATCAAACTTAGCTTGTAAAGGTATACATGGTTGATGAGGTTTCTTGATGGATGCAAAGGATAGGGAGTAAAAGAAAGGGGCTAGCATGTATGAGAAGGAGTAAACGATGGTTATCTGTTGTTATAATTACAGTCATGCTATTCACACTTATTCCGGTTGCGCAAGCGAGGGAGGCAGCGCCGTTACAGGCGGGCAAGCAGGCCGGCGCAAATCAAGATAGTCGTGTAGTCCTGAATTCAGAGCAGATCACACAACCTGATGGTCAAGTGCCAGAAGATCAGGAAGGTGAGGTTCAGATCGATCCTGCAGACGAGGTTGCTCAAGATCCGGATCTGGCCATTCCCCCTACTGAGCAGGCTCTGGAAGCAGAGCCACAAAGCGTGACCACGGCGGTATATGAAGAGCCGTACAATTTGGCTCAAGGTCTCCCATATGAATGGTCGGAAGCGCCTGAAGCGGCTTATCCGGATGATAGTAATAAGTTGACGGATGGTAAATACGGGGAGCTAGACATTTCCGATCCAGCGTGGGTAGGACATTCTCAAGAAGAAGACACGCGAAGTCGTATTTGATCTCGGTGACCGGAAGTCGATCACGAAGATTAAGGCCAATTTCTTACAGGACTGGCCGAATAATAACGTACTAATGCCGTTGACGGTCTCGATGTATGTCTCCGACGATAAGCAGAACTGGGGGCTGCTCTCGCACTATGCTACCCAGACATTATGGAAGGACGGACAATACAAGGAGACCTATGAATGGGATGGAAGCAAGGATGGCATCAAGAGCATAGGTCCTGATGCGAAGATCGCTTATGCCCGTTATGTGAAGGTCATGTTCTCGATGCATACCAAGGCGATGAGCTTCGTGGATGAGATTGAAATTTGGGGTAACGATGGGCAAGTCACAGGTGCGGTAACCGTTCCGACGCAGCAGCCGGCATTTCTAGCTCCAGGTGAAGCGACAGCCGGGATTAAGCATCTTGGATTGCTCTATAATGGGTATTACAGCAATGATCTGGGAACCTGGAAGAAGGAGCGGATCATTCCGAACATCAGTTACGTTGATAAAGCCGGAGAGCCGACCGATTGGCTTTTTGACGGTGTTCTGTATCTGGGAACCTTCTCAGATCAAGGCCGTGGGTTTGGTGCAGGATCAGGTAACCCGTCTCTGAAAGAGGATTGGGAATGGTATTTGAATAAGACATTTGCTCCCGAAGGAGACATGTACCAGCTTAATGAAGCAACTAAGGAAGTTGGTGTCAAGCTGAACCAACCGAATCAGAAGGAGAAGGTTGTTCTGATGATCCCTTATCCGGATGAGGGAGTGACCAATTTCGGCGATGTGGACGGGGATAATAAATCCGAAAATTTTAAAGCGCTTACAGATCGTGCGAAGGCGGTTCAATGGTATTTGGATGAAGTAAAGCAAAGATGGGAAGCAGCGAAGTATTCTCACCTTGAGCTTGTAGGGATGTACTGGCTGGAAGAGCAGATCGGTGTTGATCAAAATGGACCAGGGCTGGTACGCTTAGCCAGCGATAAGGTTCATACGATGACTGTCTCTGGCAACAGCAATATGAAATTTTTCTGGATTCCTCATTTCCTGGCCTATAAGAGCTTTATGTGGAAGGATGTTGGGTTTGATGCCGTAGCCTTCCAGCCGAACTATTTCTTCGAGCCGATGGACTATGGCCGTCTGGAGGACGCGGCGAATATAGCGAAACGGTATGGAATGACCAATGAATTCGAGTTCGATGACCGGATGTTGACCGATGGGGTTTTCCGCGAACGGTATATCGATTACTTGAACAGTGGTGTTGAGACCGGTTTGATGACGGGTGGCCTTAACGCATACTACCAAGGAAATAACGCCGTATATAACAGTGCGGTGAGCACGGATCCAAGCAACAGGGTTCTATATGATTGGCTATACCAATATGTGAAGGGAACATACCAGGTTAATAATGCGGCACCTCCTGAGATAGACGTGTTGATGAATGGAGAGCCGTTCCAGAGCGGAATGGTCCTGCCGGATACAAAATCTGTTCAGTTTACGTGGAAGCTAAGAGAGGATGACGGACTGACTAAAGTAAATGCTCTGTTCGATGGGAAGGCTTATACCGCGGGAACAGTCTTACCTTTGTCTGGTAAGTTAGGGAAACATGAGTTGCTCATTACGGTAACCTCTGGCAAATCGGTTAAAACCTCATATGTAGTAGAAGCATCCACGAATGCAATGGGAATCAGAGCATACGTCGATCGGTTCGAACAAGAACAACAAATTACAGATACTACAGCGGCACACTCCTTAAATAACTACTTAGAAATGATGGCACGTTATGAAGGAAAGGACGCAGCACAAGTTACCAAGTATCTTAAAGGCTTCAACGCCAAGCTGGATCAATTTATGAAGGACGGGATGATGAAGACTGAGGCATACCGCACTTTAAAGGAGATCGTATATTACATCACAGGCAACTTGGCACAGGATAAAGCAGTTGAGGCATCGTCAACAGAGGGGGGCAATCCGAATTATGTGCCAGGCAAAGGCCGTTGATGGATTCCCGGCCTCAAGATGGGCCAGCGACTATGTGGACAATACCTGGTTCCAGGTCGACTTGGGCGAAACACAGGAGTTCGATACGATCCGGATCGATTGGGAATATGCCCGGGCCAAGACCTATAAGCTGCTTGTATCCGATGATAAGAAGACCTGGACTAATATCATGCCAAATGACGGAGTTATTACAGCGCAGGACGGTAAAGATACGGTGCAATTCTCCCCGGTAACTGCGAGATATATCAAATTCCAAGGGATTGAGCGGAATACGGATTATGGCTATTCCTTCTACGAGTTCGGAGTATATAAGCTCTCCGGAGACGTGGAGGTGCCAGCTATTGACGGCTTACAAGCCATAGTAGATGCTGCAGCGAGGAAGGTAACGATTGACGGGCTGCTAATGAATGGCGATGATCAGGCTACAGTAAGCTTGAAGGTGTTGGATCCGCAAGGCAAGGTTCATTATGAAGAGCAGAAGATAAGTACCGCAGAGGGGAAACTCCAATTCGTATTTACACTGAAGGGCCAATTGGAAGGAACCTATAAGGCTTATGTATCGACTGACGGCATGGTGACGCCTGCCAAAGTGAGCTTCGAATACAAGAAGGCAGATCCAGGAAATGGTAATGGCAATAACGGTAACAATGGCAATGGTGGGAACGGTGGCGGTTCCTCTGTTCCGACTTCTCCTTCAACCCCAGTACCTGTTGAGCTAAAGCCACAAGCCGATGGCTCGGTCAGAGCAGTAGTGAGCACGAAGCTGGATTCCGATGGGAAAACAGCGCTGGGCACGGTAAGTGAACAGGATCTGCAGAAAGCGATAGCCGAAGCGAAGCCGGATGCAGATGGTAAGCTAAATATTACGCTTGAGATGAACGGTACTAGCGATGCAGCGAATTATGCGCTGGATCTTCCGGCCTCCTTCTTCTCCGAGCATCCAAATCTGTTGATTAAGGTGATCACGCCAAAAGTGTCGATTGTTCTATCTGGGCAGATGTTCGACAAATCTACAGAACTGGGTAAGCAAATGCGATTGATTATTGGTGAAGGAAATCGCCAATTACTGAGTAGATCAGCGCAGGCTCAAGTCGGCAGCAGGCCTCTCATCCTGTTGGAAGTGAAGATGGACGGCAAGAGTATTGCCTGGAAGAATGAGAAGGCGCCAGTGTTAGTGACGATTCCGTATATTAGAGCTAATTCTGAGGCCGTTTTAGGCATTGGCATTCTGTCGATTAGTAACCAAGGTACGGCTAGCATCATTCCTGCAGCATCTTACTCCGATGTAAGCAAGAATATTCACTTCCAGACCAGTTATACCGGAACGTATGGAGTATTTTTCGAGCGGTCCACAGTGCAGTTCACCGATCTGGGCAAGTATGTATGGGCTCAGGAAGCTGTTGAACAATTGGCTGCGTTAGGGATTGTAAAGGGAACATCAGCCACAACATTTAGTCCGACAGAGCAGGTAAGCCGTGCAGACTTTATCGTTATGCTGGTGAGAGCATTGGATCTGAAGGCAGACGTAAGCAGCGCATTCTCCGATGTTCAAGCTCAAGATTATTATTATGACGCGGTCTCAATTGCAAAGCAGCTCGGAGTCGTCACGGGGGTGGATGGTGACAGGTTCGCTCCACAAGGGAAGATAACGAGACAAGACATGGTGGTCATGGCAGTCCGGGCGATCCAGGCTGCGAAAGGGCAGGGGATTTCGGGTAATCTAGCATCGCTGGAGGGCTTCAAGGATATAGATAAAGTATCCGATTATGCTGTGGAAAGTATCGCAGGGATGGTTGAGCTGGGACTGATTCAAGGAGATGGGGGAATGCTCCGACCACACAGCCAGACGACCCGTGCAGAAGCAGTTGTATTCTTGTATCGTTTGTTGAATAACTTGACGACAGTTCAATAAATAACAAAAGGACTTGGCATTCGCCAAGTCCTTTTTGTGTCAGATCATAAGTGCTAATATGCAAGTATATGTGTTCTATACAATGTCTAAGCCAATCTCATCTTGAAATCCTCATAGCCGAACTCGTGGACGACCTGGTAGTCGCCGTTCTTGTCGCAGAGGACGAGGGCTGGCAGCGGCATACCGTTGAAGGTGGTGTTCTTCACCATGGAGTAGATCGCCATATCGCCAAAGACAAGACGGTCTCCGCTCTTCAGCGGTTGATCGAACGAATAGTCGCCAATGTTGTCGCCCGAGAGACAGGTAGGCCCGCCAGCCGGTACGTATAAGGCTTCTCGCCGGGTTCCCCGGAGCCGAGCAGCGGCGGACGATAAGGCATTTCCAGCACGTCTGGCATATGGCAGGAAGCGGATGTATCCAGGATGGCGATATCCATTCCGTTCTGCATCGTATCGAGCACCGTAGTAACTAGGAAGCCGGCGTTCAGAGCCACAGCTTCTCCAGGCTCAATGTAGACCTCTAGGCCGTACTTCTCCTGCATCCGGCGGATGCATTGCTCCAGCAAGGGAATATTATAATCTTCCCTTGTAATGTGGTGCCCTCCGCCGAAGTTGATCCATTCCATTTGCGACAGCCAGGGTCCGAATTTCTCCTCTACCGCATCCAGCGTCGTCGCCAGATCATCGGAATCCTGCTGGCACAGCGTATGGAAGTGCAGACCAGAGATCCCCTCTAGCAGATCCGGGCGAAAATGCTCACGGGTCACGCCGAAACGGGAACCGACGGCACAAGGATTGTAAATGTCATGCCCAACCTGAGTCGAACACTCCGGATTGATACGCAGACCGAACTTCTTGCCGGCAGCCAGCACTTTATCACCGAACTTCTCTACTTGGGAGAAGGAGTTAAAGATAATATGATCGCAGAGCTCAATGATCTCGTCGATCTGATCTTCACGGTAAGCCGGGGCAAAGCAATGATTCTCCTTACCCATTTCCTCATGGCCTAACCGGGCCTCGTACAATCCGCTCGATGCCGTTCCACTCAAATAGCGTCCGATTAGCGGATAGGTCGTATACATCGAGAATGCCTTCTGCGCCAGGATGATCTTGGCGCCGGTGCGCTCCATAATACCGCCTAATATTTCAAGGTTCCGTTCCAATAGAGCTTCATCTACTACATAGCATGGGGTAGGCAGTTCCTCAAAGCGCATCTTAGCGAACTAGCTCCGTTTCCCGTTCTTTGACAGATGCTGCTTCGTCTTCTGGATAAGCATCAACAAGTTCAGGGTTGAAGCTCTCTTGCCATGGCAGTCCCCATTTGTTCAGTGCATCCATGAATGGATCTGGATCGAACTCTTCGATGTTGTAGACGCCCGCTTTGTTCCACTTGCCAGTCATCACCATCATAGCGCCGATCATGGCAGGAACGCCTGTTGTATAAGCAACGGCTTGGGAACCGACTTCTTTATAGCATTCTTCGTGGTTGCAGACGTTGTAGACATAGTACATCTTGTCTTTTCCATCCTTTTTGCCTCTGAAGATACAACCAATATTCGTCTTGCCCTTGGTGCGTGGACCGAGGGAAGAAGGATCCGGCAATACAGCCTTCAGGAACTGCAAAGGAATGATTTGCTTGCCTTCGAATTCAATCGGCTCGATCGAGGTCATGCCGACATTTTCAAGGCATTTCAGGTGAGTCAGGTAGCTCTGACCGAAGGTCATGAAGAAGCGGATGCGCTTGATGCCTGGAATGTTCAGGGCCAGCGATTCGATCTCTTCGTGGTGCAGCAGGTACATATCCTTCTCCCCGATTTCTGGGAAGTTGTATACGCGTTTGATCTCCATAGGTTCAGTCTCAACCCACGCGCCGTTTTCCCAGTAGCTGCCGTTCGCCGTTACTTCACGGATATTGATCTCAGGGTTGAAGTTAGTTGCGAACGGATACCCGTGGTCGCCAGCATTGCAGTCAAGAATATCGATATATTCAATTTCGTCAAAATGATGCTTCAAGGCATGAGCGGAGAATACGCCAGTTACGCCTGGATCGAAGCCGCTGCCCAGTAGGGCGGTAATTCCCGCTTGCTCAAAGCGCTCACGGTAGTCCCATTGCCATTTATATTCGAATTTCGCCGTATCTTCCGGCTCATAGTTAGCAGTATCCATGTAGTTGGTCTTGGTTGCTAGGCAAGCATCCATGATCGTCAAATCTTGATATGGCAGAGCCAAGTTCATCACGATATCTGGTTTAACTTCGTTGATCAGGGCGATCAGCTCGTCGACATTGTTAGCATCGACTTGAGCAGTCGTGATTTTTGTCTTGCCACCATCGAGTTTAGCTTTTAGTGCGTCACATTTGGATTTCGTACGACTTGCGATACAGATTTCTTCGAAGACCTCACTGTTCTGACAGCATTTATGGATAGTTACCGAAGCCACACCGCCACAACCGATAATAAGCGCTTTTCCCATTGTTCATTTCCCCTATCGTGAGTAATTTTTTTGTGGTCAACACGCAAAAAAAGCAAGTGAATACATGCGCTTAGCGCACACATCACTTGCTTTTGATATATCGATATTAAGTATATTCTCCAATAGAAATCGGACAAATATCATCATGCCATCGCAAAATACACACAAAAAAACAGCGAAGCACAAAGATCCCTTAATATTCAAATATATCCTGCTTGATCAGAGTCTATATAGCAAATAATCGCCTTTACCACTCTTATTGACCGTTTCACAAGTTGATGTGCATAATGCACTGGTTGTAAAGTAACCAACTTATAAAATTTGAGCTTTTAACTCAATCAATAAGGCAACGCAAGGTTGCCGATCGGCATTTGACCCGGCTGTCCGTATGGCCTTAACTCCCGGGAAGGAAGTGGTCAAAAAATTATCTGCTTGGAAAGACTCGCAAAATATATTGAATACTGACTTTCCAAATCGCTCCTTTATATTAGCAGGAACCTATTCATTCGGCAATATAAATTTTTAAATTTTTTTTAACTGTTTTTGGGAACCCCTGCAGGCAATGATGCGAAAGCTAATGTCTAATGAAACTACAGATCGCTATTTCCGTTAGACATCCAACCTTATAAATTCCTTAGAAATTGTTGTTACGATATCCGGGAAGGTGGATATGAGAACAATTCAATGGATTTATAGGGAGGAAGAAAATCAATGAAAGCAAGCAAACGATTTACTGGCATTGTGGCTGCAGGGATGGCCCTGACGATGCTGTTGTCGCCGATCAGTGCTTCAGCGGCCGGGCAACAGGATACGGGGTTTAAGGACAATTTTCGCGAGATCAAATCGGTAACGTCAGAGGATTATAGTGACCTGGAGTTTCTTAAACCGCTGTTGGAGGATAAGACGGTTGTGAGTCTGGGTGAGAATTTCCACCGCGTAGCGGAATACAGCAGTATGAAGACGAGATTGATTAAGTACTTGCATGAAGAACTAGATTTTGACGTCGTTATGTTCGAATCGGGACTGGGCGACTCCTTTATGGCGTATGAGAATGCAGACGCTTTAGGCTCCAAAGGAATGATGGAGGGCTCCATCTTCCCAATCTGGCACTCTAAGGAGACGCTGGAGCTGTTCGATTATATCAAAGAGCAGAAGAATACAGATCATCCTTTGTACCTTGCAGGCTACGATATGCAGTTCACATCGGCATACTTAACCCAGTTTATTGCAGGGTGGATTGCCAAGGTAGATGAGAAGCAAGGTAAGGATTACTTCAACTTCGAAATGCAGGCGATAACCGATTTCTACACGGTGATTAACCAATATGGCCTAGACTTCGACGACAATCCTCAAGCCAAGCAGGAGATTCAGAAAGTATTGAATGAATATGAACCGAAGTACAGAGCTCTCATTCAATTCATCCAAGATAATAAAGAGCATCTTGCGGCAGCATATCCGCAAAATACACAAATGGTTGATATTGCTCTGAAAACTTTGGAGGACCGGATCAGTTTCATCAAAATGGGATTGTACGGTACTAAGGAAACCTATGAATTCAGAGACCGCATCATGGCCGATAACGTGGAGTGGCTGATGCAGGTCATGTACCCAGGCAAGAAGGTGATTCTCTGGGCGCATAACGACCATTTGGCCAAGAATACATCGGGAATCATGACGAAGGAGCAGGGCAAATGGATCCACAGCTTCACTAGCATGGGAGAACTACTGCATAAAAAGTTTAAGGACAAGGGATATGTGATTGGCCTCTATATGAACAGCGGAAGAGCGAGCACGATCACAACGCAGCAGTTATTCGATATCAAGCCGATGCCGAAGGGCAGCCTGGAGCAGATCGTCATGAGCAGCGGTTATAAGATTGCCTTTGCTGATCTGTCTCAGCACAAGACGCCGGACAAGAGCAACTCCTGGATGTTCAGGATGAACTATGCCGCTGAGGATGGAATGACCTCGGAGATCATTGCCCCGAATGTGATGAGATTTATCCCGAGAGAACAGTACGACGGCATTATCGTCTTCGATCAAGTGAAGGAGCCTACAACGAAGTATTAATATTTGTTCCCCCTGAAGTGGCAGCGATGTTACATTTCAGGGGATTTTTGGCATGTGAGCATGTACAATGAACGGATAGATGTTGAAAGGATACATACGCATATGAGAGAAAAGATATTGATTGCCGACGATGAACGGGAAATTGTAGAATTCATGCGCGATGCGCTGGAGGATGAAGGTTATGAAATGCGGATCGCTTATGACGGTGAACAAGTGCTGGACCAGCTTAACGACCATGAACATCTTGATCTAATCATTCTAGATATTATGATGCCTCATCTGGACGGGCTCGAGGTGTGCCAAGTGATACGGGATCGAGTATCCTGCCCTATTCTGTTCTTAAGTGCTCGTTCTACCGAAGCGGATCGCATCCGAGGGCTGGCTGTTGGCGGTGACGATTATATCGTCAAGCCCTTCAGCATGCAGGAGCTGAAGGCGAGAATCAAGGCGCATCTTCGCCGCGAGCAGCGGAGTCATTTAGGATATCGGCCGAAGCTGCTGCATCACGGTAATCTGACCATCGATCTTGACAGCCTGCAGTTATTTTATAAGAACATTGCTATCCCCCTAACCAGTCGGGAATTCGAATTGTTCCAGCTTCTCTTCATGCATCCAAACCAAGTATTCTCCCGCGAGCAAATGTATGAGAAGATTTGGGGCTATGATGCCGAGGGGACTCGGCTGCAGTGACAGAGCATATCAAGAATATCCGCGCCAAGCTGGCGGGGGTGGCACCCGAGCAGACATTTGTGACAACGGTATGGGGGGTAGGATACAAATTCGACAGACAGTAAAGACAAGTAAAAGGCCGCTGAGCAGGCAGTTTATGAGCGCGTTTGTACTTGTCCTATTTTTTAGCTTCCTATGCTCACTGGTAGTATGGGGGTTACACTCTATTTTCTGATCAATCAGACGGGTAAGGGAGTTCTTCCAGCTAATCATTACGAGCAGCAAATCCCGAAGATTCTAGACTATGCGGCTAAACAACAGGAGGCTTTGCTGTCTCCTCAGATGCAGGATGAGCTGGAGAAGGTGATTCCACTACAGGGCATACAATATCAAGTTATCGATCTCCAGGGACGGATTATTTACGGATGGAAGGGAGAGAGCTACGTCAACGGTCCGGAGGACTTGATCGGGAAGCTGAACAGGACAGATGGTTATAATGGCAGGTACGTTAAGTTCAATCCTATTCTTGATGGGCAAAAACGGCTGAAGGGAATGCTCTTGCTCCGCTATAGCCTTAATGTGGCTGCAAATAATCCAGGAAACGGGATGATCGTTAGTCTCGTACTTGGCAGCTTGACTGCCCCGTTCGGTTTTATCATCCTGTTCTCGGCGATCTTCGCCAGAAGATTAGGCAGGCGGCTTGAACCGTCGATTACGCGGATTATTGGGGGAGCCCAGCGAATTCAGCAGAATGATCTTAATTTCTCAGTCGCTGGAGAGGGCGGATCGAAGGAACTGACCGAGCTCTCGATTGCCTTTGAAGAGATGCGCAGTGCCTTGGAGCAGTCCCTGAAACGGGAATGGCGGCTGGAGCAGGAGAGACGCGATATGATCTCGGCAATTGCCCATGATCTACGGACACCGCTGACGATTATCCAAGGACATGCGGATAACCTGATTGAGAACGGTGCACGCCACCCTGAGCGACTAGAGAGATACCTGCTGACCATTCGGAACAGCACCCAGCGGGCCGATAGGATGCTGACCGAGCTATTGTTCCTGAACCGGATCGACACGCCTGATTTCATCCTTCAGTATATGCCGACGGATTTGGCCGCCTTCTGTGAACGGAAGAGACAGGAATTCGATCTATTATGCCAGGAAAAAGGGGTTAGGCTTCGTTACTCGGAGGAACATTGGAATTGCAATGCAGAGCATATACCGCTTCTCGACACTGCGCGAATAGAGCAAGTTATCGATAACGTGATGACGAACGGCTTGAGATTTACACCGGCGGGTGGAGAAATAGAGTGGTCGATTTATGTAGATGATCAACAGATTACTTTTGAATTGAAGGATACGGGGCCAGGCTTTAGTGATCAAGATCTACGTTGTATGTTTGATAGATTTTATTCCGGGGATGCGTCCAGATCTCAGGATCAGGGCCAAGGTCACTCTGGACTAGGATTGTATACGGCGAAGCTGTTAGTGGAGAAGCATGGCGGAAGGATCAGGGCCGGGAATCGTCCTGAAGGCGGTGCCTGGGTGAGCATCACTGTGCCTTATGAATGTGCAACTCGCGAAGCATACGAGGAGAGCGAGGAGCAATCTCCTGCATGAGAGCACAGAATTCTGTAACCAACTTGCTTGTCACTTATCTTGCGGTCAAAAATGTCCGTTAGAGCAAGAAAAGAACCACTTCTCCCTTCTAACGGACACTTTTGACCATTAGAAGCAAAAAATATGATTCTCCACGACATTTCTCCGTGTAACGGACATAATTGTCCGTTACACGTTCAGAGTATCAAAGGATCAACGCTAACGGCCAAAAATGACCGTTAGCTCAGGTCAATATATGGACCTACCAACCTAATGGCACGCAAAAGGGGCATCTCCAAAGTCGGAAAATCTACTTTGGGATAGCCCCTTTGACTATCATTCAGCTGTTATCAGTTGTTCAGTTGTCCTACCCGTTATTTCTCTCTAACAACTCCTCGATTCGTCTATCTGGCACGAACCAAATGATAGCAACGAGGATGATGAAGAAACCAGATACCCACGGGCTCAGATACGCCGTCACGACCGTAAGGAGGTAGAGAATTGGGGAAAGCTTGGCCTTCCATCCTCTTCCTATAGTGTGGAAATGAGAGTTCTTTGGGTGTTGGTTGATAATTGACCGTTGAAGCAGCCAGTACGACATGGATGCGAGGGTTAGGATGATGCCGTACAATGCCATCGGAGTAGGGGCAAAATGGCTCTCCCCCATCCAGGCGGTGGTGAACGGAACCAGGGATAACCAGAAAAGCAGCAGGTTGAGCCACATCAATCGGCCGTTCATCGTCCGGATCATGTGCAGCAGATGGTGATGATTATTCCAGTAAATGCCGACATACACGAAACTGAAGATGTAGCTGAGAACCTTGGGGAAAAGATAGGTAAGTGATTTCCAATCATGGCCTTCAGGCAACTTGAATTCCAGAACCATAATGGTAATGATAATGGCCAGTACGCCGTCGCTGAACGCTTCCATTCGATTTGCTTTCATAAGGAACCCTCTTTCCGCGACTTGTATTATTTTCCTTATAGTAATATTTCTTGATCGACATAAATACATGCAAAATTTATGCATAGGCCGCAGGATTAGGATGGGTTATGCCTCCGCGATCTCCAATTTCGTGCCAGCCTTCTTGAACTTCGCTTGGTAACTCCGGTCCACATTTGCGTCCGTCACGATGGTGCCGATTCGCTCCAGCGGTGCGATGGAGACGATGACATCTTTGCCGAATTTGGTGCTATCGGCGGCAACGTATACTTCGCTAGCGAGCTCAATCATCTTTTTACGTGTGACAGCTTCCTCCATGTTATAGTCCGAGATTCCTCTCTCGATGGTGATGCCACTGCAGCAGATGAATGCCTTACGGATATTCAACTCGTGAAAATTGAAGATATAGTCGTAGGCTACTACGGACTGTTCTTCCTTTCGAATTTTCCCTCCGATGATGATGAGATCAACTTCACTATGAATAAGCTCTTGGATGACCGGGATCGAGCTCGTGATAACCGTGAGCTTCTTTCTATTCTTTAAGTACCTAGCTATTTGGTAAGTCGTGGACCCACTATCAATATAGATACAGTCGCCATCCTCAATGAATTCACAGCATTTACGGGCAATCTGTTCCTTCTCCTCTAGATGATTGATCATCCGCTCATCCATCGAGGATTCTCCGAACCGTCCCGCTAGCTTGATGCCGCCGTATATTTTCTCGATCTTCCCTTGCTTGGTTAGCAGATTGATATCCCTTCGAAGGGTGTCGATCGATATATCCAGTTCTTCGGTCAGATCATTGATCTTGAGCACTCCTCTGACGGTTAATAGATCAAGCATTTTCTTTTGCCTCTCTAATGGTAGCATCTCTCTCACCCACTAATTTTTACTTGATAGAAGCAATTTCAGTGTATCACTAGCTAATCAAGATTCAATAGAGTTTACAAAGATCGACATGTTCAGGCACTAATATGGGCTAAAGTTATGCAAAAGTGATGAATCACTTATGCAAGATTTACTCAAATTTTACATAGTCGCTTATTCCGGATGACATACGGTTTCTATACTGAGAGTGTGTTGAAGGAGGTGGGCGGCTTGTTGAAGCTGCAGCATATTAGCAAACAATTTGACGGTAAAACAGTTCTTGATGACATCAGTTTCGAGATCGGTTCAGGTGAGATTATGTCGCTCCTCGGTCCAAGTGGAAGCGGGAAGACGACGCTGCTTCATCTCATCCTTGGCCTAACGGGAGCCGACCACGGGAGCATCATCTTCGATAAAGAGGATCTGACCCATGTTCCGATGAAGAAGCGCGGATTCAACATCGTGTTCCAGGACTACGCCCTGTTTCCGAATCTGAGTGCGTATGACAACATTGTATACGGTTTGCGCAATAAGAAAGGTACGGCAAGTGAACAAGAAGTTAAGGATTACATCGATTTTCTAGAGTTGACTCCGCATCTGAATAAAAGAATAGGCGAGCTGTCCGGTGGACAGAAGCAGCGGGTGGCACTGGCGAGAACGCTGGTGACGAAGCCGAGAATCCTTCTGCTAGATGAGCCGCTGAGCGCGCTGGACGGAGTTATTAAGGAATCTATCAAACAGCGAATTCAATCGATTGCTAGAGAGTTCAAGTTGACGACGATTATTGTGACGCATGATCCTGAGGAGGCTTTAACGCTGTCTGACAAAATACTAATCATCGACCAAGGGAAGATCTCGCAGTTTGGATCACCGCAGCAGATTATTAACCAACCGGACAATGAGTTCGTGAAGCAGTTCATTATTAAGCAGCTACTGATCAAGCGGCAGAACATCTACAACCTATTCGGTGAAATGTATGCACATGCATAGAATTAAGCCCGAGATGCGGGCGGTCTTCATCCTAATTTTGCTGTTATTCGCTGTGTTCCTGTTCTTACCGTTGATCATATTATTGATTCATTCTTTTGAGACTGATCAAGGAATCTCTCTCGAATTATGTCGCAGTTTGGAAAGAGCAAGGCATGCTCGGGGCGGCTTGGAACAGTGTCAAAGTCTCGGCTGCTGCTGCGATCATTGCCACGGTGCTAGGATTCATTCTAGCTTACTCGATTCACTGCACTAGAATATACAGTCCAGTCAAGGGCGTACTGAGAACAGCGATTATTCTTCCGATGCTGTTGCCGACGATCACTTACGGCTTTGCCATTATGTACTCGTTCGGCAACCAGGGATTGCTGACGAAGCTTTTCGGAAGGAATCTGTTCGAAATTTATGGCTTTAACGGCCTACTGACAGGCTATGTCATTTACACGCTGCCCTCAGCATTTCTGTTGATCCATAACGCCTTTGGCTATATCGATAAGAAGTTCATTATCGTCTCCCGGCTGATGGGGGATGGAACGATGAGAAGTTTCGCGAACACGATTGTGCGGCCGCTCGTTGGGGCGCTAGGCGGAGCGTTTGTACTCTCTTTTATTCTTAGCTTCACAGATTTTGGTATCCCAGCTTCGGTGGGCGGGACCTACCCGGTCGTTGCCACACAGCTCTATCAGGTCATGCTCGGCTCCATTCCAGATTTTAACCAAGGATCAGTCATTGCTGTGCTGATGCTGATTCCAGCGGTGTTCGGGATCTGGCTGCTGCATTACCTGGAGAGGCTTAACTTCCATTATGACAAAATTACTGACATCGAGCTGCCGAGACATCGCATTCGTGATATTGCATTGGGGACGATCTCTTGCGTGATTGTGCTAGGACTATTATCGATCTTTGCGATCATGTTTATCGCTCCGTTTTTGAACAGCTTCCCGTATGATCTGCACTTTACCTTCAAGCATGTCAGCGATGTGCTTACATCCCGTGATCTAACGGGGGTATATAAGAACTCACTCTGGGTTGCGGCTCTGACCGCGCTGTTCGGAACTGTTATCGCATATGGCTCTGCGCTGCTGAATGTACGAACTAAGCTCAAGGCGCGTAAGGCAACAGATATCGTGTCGATGATCACCAACACCGTGCCAGGTATGGTACTCGGTATAGCGTATCTGCTTCTGTTCAACGGCAGCAGCTTGAAGGGAACGTTCACGATCATCGTACTTTGCAATATCGTCCATCTGTTCACGACACCGTATCTCATGGCTAAGAACTCCTTAGCTAAGATGAATCCTTCTTGGGAGACGACAGGAGAGCTGTTAGGAGATAGTTGGTTCAAGACGGTATACCGGGTCGTTCTGCCGAACTCGGTCTCAACGGTGCTCGAGATGTTCAGCTATTACTTTATCAATTCGATGGTGACGATCAGCGGGATTATATTCCTTGTATCGGCCCAGACATCTGTCATGGCCAGCAAGATCAAAGAACTGCAGCACTTTGCCAAGTTCAACGAGATTTTCGTGCTGTCGCTGCTGATCTTCCTCACCAATCTTGTCATAAAGATCATTTGTGATTGGCTGCAAAGAAGAAATGTTAACCTCAAAAAACTATGAAAAGAGAGGGATTATTATCGTGTTCAAATCCATGAAATCCATGAAAGTCATGTTACTCACACTTCTGGCGATCAGTCTGGTTCTTACAATGGCCGGCTGCGGCAGCAGCAAAGCAGGGGAAGCGAAGAAGGTCGTCATCTACACGAACGCCGATGAAGAGGCGGTTACCTCTATGGAGACTGCGCTAAAAAATGCAGGTTATGACGGTAAATACGTGCTACAAACGTTTGGCACCTCGGAGCTTGGCGGTAAATTGCTGGCTGAGGGCGACAAAATTGAAGCTGATTTGATCACGATGAGCTCTTATTTCATCGAAAGCTCGCAAAGCAAGCACGCGATGTACAAGGATCTCTCTTTTACAACGGATGCCCTAGAGCAGTACCCGTCCTACTATACGCCGATTTTGGCGAATACGGGTCCATCTTCGTGAACACGGAAGTACTGAAGGAGAAAGGGTTGCCGATGCCAACATCCATCAAGGATTTGACCCAGCCTGAGTTCAAAGGACTGGTCTCTATCCCGAACATTATGGATTCTTCTACAGCATGGCTGCTTGTTCAAGCGATTATCGGTCAATATGGGCAAGAGGAAGGCAAGACGGTTCTGCATGACTTAATCGCTAATGTAGGTCCACATCTGGAAAGTTCCGGTTCCGGTCCGCTCAAGAAGGTTCAAGCGGGTGAGGTAGCTGCTGGATTCGGTCTGCGTCATCAGGCGGTTAAGGCGAAGGCGGCGGGTGCACCGATTGATTATGTGGACCCGGTTGAAGGGAACTTCTCGCTGACAGAATCCTTGGCAGTTGTGGATAAGAAGAATGCTACGACAGATCTGGCTATGAAAATGGCAGAAGTAATTATCAAGGACGCACGTAAGGACCTGATCGCCAACTATCCAGTAGCCCTATACAAAGGCGAGAGTGTGGAGGATGTGAACAAACCGGCTCGATCCTTGAAATTTGAGAAGCCTCTGACAGTTGAACTGCTTAAAGAACATCAGGACTTCTTTAAAAGCGCTCAGGAATAATAGATTGGAAGATCATCCCGAATAGATATTGTCTAGGCAAAGTGTTAAATCCAACAGACAAGGGAGTAAGGCAAAATGAATGCATATAAGTTGTTAACCCCAGGCCCGCTAACTACGACTAGCACGGTTAAGGAGCAGATGCTCCTGGACCGTTGTACATGGGATGATGATTATAAATCGATCACACAGAAGATCAGATCGCAGCTCTTGGCTATCGCCGGGGCTGATCCCGAGCAATACACGGCTGTACTGATGCAGGGCAGCGGCACCTTCGCAGTGGAATCCGTCATGACCTCGGCCGTATCTGATGAAGATAAGCTACTGATTGTAACTAACGGTGCTTATGGCGAGCGAATCGTACAAATGGCGAAGTATATTGGCCTAAATTATACAGAGCACCGCATCAGTTATAACAAACAGCCGGAGGAAGGCGAGCTTAGAGCTCTGCTGGCTGAAGATCCAGGGATTACACACATCGCTATGGTGCACTGTGAGACGACGACTGGTATCTTGAACCCGATTGAAATGGTTGCAGGGCTGTCCCGCGACTATGGGAAAACCTTAATTATCGATGCGATGAGCAGCTTTGGCGGGATTGAGATTGATGTAGCTGGACTAGGAATTGATTATTTGATCAGTAGTGCAAATAAATGCATTCAGGGTGTACCTGGCTTCGGCTTCGTCATTGCCAAGTTGGAGCGGCTGAAGGCCTGCCAAGGTGTGGCACGCAGTCTATCGCTCGATTTGTACGATCAGTGGAAAGGAATGGATAAGGATGGCAAATGGCGGTTCACATCGCCGACGCATGTCGTAGCAGCTTTCTCCAAGGCCATTGACGAGCTGATCGAAGAGGGCGGAGTATCCGCGCGGAACGTGCGCTACAGCGAGAACAACCGTCTGCTGCGCAGCAAACTTGCCGAAATCGGTATTGAAGCTTATATTTCAGAGGATAAACAGTCGCCGATCATTACGACCTTTGTATTTCCAAATTCAAGCTTTGATTTCGCTGAGTTCTACGAATATGTGAAGCAACAGGGATATGTGATATATCCGGGTAAGCTGACAGACGCGGACACGTTCCGAATTGGCAATATCGGAGAGATCTATCCGCAAGACATCGAGCAATTATGCAGCATCATACGCGATTACATGGGAGGAACGGGACGATGAACCAAATTGAGGGCGTTATTCTGGATTGGGCTGGTACAGCAGTAGATTTTGGCTGCTTTGCCCCGGTGAATGTATTTGTCGATATCTTCAAGCAGGCTGGCATTGAGGTCACAATGGAGGAAGCTAGAGGCCCGATGGGCATGCTGAAGATCGATCATATCCGCGCTATGCTATCCATGCCGAGAGTATTGGCATTATGGGAAGAGAAATACGGGAGAATGTTTAACGAGGAGGATGTGAATCGCTTATATGGCGAATTTGAGCCTGTGCTTATGGCCTCCTTGTCCGAATATACAGATCCAATTCCAGGTGTGATCAGCACGATAGAAACGCTGCGTTCCCAAGGTCTGAAGATCGGTTCTACGACGGGTTACACCAATTCCATGATGGAGGTCGTCGTTTCTAGCGCCAAAGCCAAAGGCTACAGCCCGGATCATGTTGTAACACCGAATGACACGAATTCTCACGGAAGACCTTATCCTTATATGATCTATCGCAATATGGAAGCTTTGAAGCTGTCCGCCGCATGGAAGGTCGTGAAGGTAGGGGATACTACCTCCGATATTAAGGAGGGTGTGCAAGCTGGCGTATGGTCGGTCGGCGTTGCAGTCGGCAGCTCAGAGATGGGACTTAACGAGCAGGAGTACCAAGCCTTGTCCGATACGGATAAAGAGGCGGTTATTGCTAGGACGAAGCAAGGCTTCATGCAGCAAGGGGCTGACTTCACGATCGATACGATGGCGGAGCTGCCTCAGTTGATTGAGCGCATCAATGGGTTGCTGGAGGAAGGCAGAAGACCTGGTACTATAAATATGTAATTATAGAGGTTGTTTAAAGAACGGACTTATTATCTTGATTTAAATAACCATTGAAGCACCTTCAAGAATGAAGCCATGTCGCAAGAGATGGTGGAACCTTGGGGCTATGCCCCGCCTCATCATCCTCATGGAACCGTACATGAGACCAAGGCTATTGCCATGGCTGAAGAGGGAGAAGGGAAGTAAATCTGCAACAATATACAGAACAGCCAGTTGCCCGCTGATTGCGGCGACTGGCTGTTCGAATTTAATGGATATTATTTGGCTGTTTTAAATTGACTGCGCATTTGATCGTACAATTCTTGAGACTCGGCGTTCTCGGATGCTGTATAACCAAAGGCCACTTTATCATCGATAATCAGTACAATCATTTCTTTATCGTCTGCCGCTTGAATGAGTACTGCTGATCCTTTTGAATCCTCGTCTTCATAGGGTACCGATTCTACTGCCTTCGGATTATTCAGTTTCTCGCCTTCAGATACCTCTCCAAGAGCCCCTAAGCGGAATAGAGCTTGCACATCAGGGTGCACATTCTCATCAACAAACTTCTCTCGGTCTTCTTTCGTTCCATTGTAGAAGTCTGTGATATAAGATAGAGCCAGCTTCTCATCCGAAGATAGTTTCTTCGAATCCGCAGATTTATTACTAGAACATCCAGATAAAATAATAACTGCGGCGAATAAAATAGATAGAAATTTTGTAAAGTTTTCCATGATTTCCCTCCTGGATTATATATACGTTTGTTAGTCTATCAGCTACAGGAAGGATATGGTAGTGAAGTTAAGGACGATTTTATTTATTAAGTAATATTTTGAAAAAAATGATAATTTAAACTTTTTATTTCATGGCGTCAAAAAAGGTGGGGAATCACCTATGCCATGCTTAACGGACACCACAGTCACTTAAAAGCGAAAAACAGCCGTTCTCATATTGTAACGGACATCAGAGACGCTTAAATGCATCGAATCACACCAAAAGAGGCAGTTCTATCAAATAAGATGCAGCCATGTCCGTTAGGAATCTAAATGATGGAATTACTCTCCTAAGCGTCCGTGATGTCCGTTATGACGTGCTGTATGAGCGTGACAAGCAGTATGGGCACGGCAAGTGTATGGGATGACATACTGTATAGGTACGGCAAGCTGTACTGTTGGTGCCCATCGCACGTCCGTTGTCGGCCTGCACTACCGGTTTGATCGTAACCACGCCGACGCCGCCTTGATTTCTACTCACCGCCGTTCTAAGGCTTGCCGGTGAGAGTAAGAACACCAAAAACGGACGTGTCCTGATACCCATTGCCTGTCGTGTCATTCCAAGCTGCGACGCTTTGACGGGAGCCATTCTTGGCATCATTGATCTGTGTATCGAAGCCTATTTTCGTGTTATTAGCTGGAGTGATCATCTTGAACGGGATCTTCATTTCAACGGTATAGTTGGCACCCGATACCTTAGTCGCCGATTTGAACCCAGTGGCGACACTTGCAGGGTTGAAGGAGGTCTCGTTATCGAAGTTCACCCTATATTGCCCGTCGTCATCCTGATAGACGAAAGTCTTGGCATTGTTCTCATCAACGAATACTTCAATGGAATCCTGCTCCCATGCGTTAGCACTAGTCTTATCAAGCTCTGAGTCGCTTACTTGAATCAATACATACAGGTTCTCATCGTCCCATAGCGCTTTTGCTACACCAGTAGCTCCCTGCCAAGCCGATTGATACCGGTTTATTGGCATCTCAGGGGCATCGTTCCAGACCTCGTCCATCGTTCCGTCAATCACAGGAGTAGCATATTTCGCTGTTGCTTGATTGACTTCCGTCTTCCCAGACTGATGCTCTTTGATGAATTGATCTGGATCAATGACGCCATAGTAGGCTGGCTTGGCCTGCAGATTCTTATCAAACAGCAGTGGATTTGTCGCAGATCTCCAGCTCGTACCGTCATCCAATCCCCAGAACGTAACACGTTTGATGTGATCAGAGTGTGCTTTATAGATGTTAAATAACTTTGCATATAGCAGCCCTTGGGCATTGCCCAGATTGTCGGGAAGCTGATAGTTGCTTCCTGCCGAATGTCTAACTCGGTGATACTGATCTCAACGCCGAGGGAGATGAATTTCTCCAGCGATGCCTCTACACTGGCCGGATTGGTATTCACCGAATAGTGGCCCTGCATGCCTACGCCATCAATGAGTAGCTTACCTGGATGAGTTTTGGCGTAATTATCGTTGAGCTCTTTGACCATTTGATAGATAGCCTCGGCTTTATTTGGGTTGTCATCATTGTAGTCGTTGTAATACAACTTGATATCCAACTTATTATCATCTACGGCCTTTCTAGCAGCAAGGAAGGCCTGCTCAATATAATCCTCACCGATAGCTTGATACCAAGGCGACTTGCGCAATGCATTTTTCCAATCAGAAGGGTTACTCGGGTTATCATTCATTGCTTCATTAACGACATCCCAAGATATCACCTTGTCCCCGAAATGTTCCACCACGGTCTTAATATGAGTCTGCATATTCTTAAGCGCTTCGTCCCGGCTTAGAGGAATCGTATTTCTGTTCGCATCTCTGGTCGTATTCATCCATGAAGGCGATTGTTGATGCCACACCAGGACATGCCCGTGCATCTTCATTCCTGCAGCCAGAACTTTATTCACTAGGATATCCGCCGCGTCAAAAGTAAATTTGCCTTTCTCACGCTGTAGCGCATCCGGCTTCATAGCATTGCCAGCTGTAGCAACATTGAAGAGTTCGGTTAGCAGATCGAACCGTTTACCGTCCAAATCCTCCATCGATATGGCACTGCCGATCAGAAAGTCGTTCTGGTATACATCCTTCATTGAAGTTAAATCGCTCTGGACATGGATCGGGCCCGAGATTTTCACAAAGCTGATATCATCGATATAGAAAGAGGCCGTCGCATTGTTCGAACTCTCGATATAGATCGTTAGATATTCGTCCCCGTCACTGTTATAACGGTAGGTTCCTTCGAACTGAACCCAATCGTTACTTGTATTGATTGTTTTGGGAGCAAGGGTTACATAATTTGCGCTACCACCGTCACCAATCTGCGAGGACAGTTGAATCTGTGAACTGGCGGGCTCGATCAGCTTGATCCAGGCTGACACCTTATATTCGCTGCCTTTGTCGACATACTTCTCGACGCGCAGTGACGGACCGTGCCATGTCTCTGTTCTACCTTCAACCTTCAAAGCGTAGGAACCGTTCTCGGTATGATTGGCTTCATTTGAAATGGTCAATTTCTCTGAGCCTGATCTACCTACAAAACCGCCTGTTGTTTGGTCTTCAAAGGTGATCGTAGTGAAATCCTTCGCTGTTGGTCTAGGTTGTTCAGGTTCATTGTCGCCGGGTTCCTCGGTGATCAGGATATCTCCGATGTAGAAAGGGACAGAAGCTCCATTGTCGTTGGATTGGACACGAAGAGCCCGATTCTTGGACGTATCAACGATAAACTTTTTGGACAAGGTAAAGGCCTTCCCTGCTTTAAAATTGGCGCCGTCTAGCCAGGCATAACTATCTACCATTTGCAAATAAGCTTGGGCGTCACTCGGTACATCTACATCTGTATCAACATATCCCGTTACGGTTGCTATGTAAGTCTTACCGTTTTTCAGACCTATGTCTGCAAAATTGAAATCAGCAGCATCCCAATTATCTTTTCGGTTGCTTACATATAAAGCCCCGCCATCTTCATTTCCTTCAAAATACTTACCCGTGACCTGCTCCAGCTTGGCGCCGCCTGATTGTGTTGTAACACCTTTGCCGTCAGCAAAGTCCTCGTGATATATGACTACCGGTCCCGGAGCTTCTTCGGTATCAGTCTTTCCTCCAGGATTAGTACAGCCAGAAGGTATGAACAGGATTGCCGTGAGCAGGATTACGATAGATCGATGGATCATGGTTCTCATTTGTTCTTTGCACCATCCCTTATTAATTGAATTATTCATGATGGAACAGGTCCTTCTTCCGAAATCAAATCATATTATTTATCCCAAAATCCTTCTAGTTCGGAATTAAAGAAGGTACCGATATTATTACATATGATTATGAACATACAGACTAGAGGGGGGCTATACGCTGAGGAGAGGAACGGCAATAGTCGTGCTAGGGCTGAGAGATTCATAATGCCTGAGAATGGGATAAGAATTCCTGTGAATAATAAGAATATGAAGACTTGGTGAATTTCATTGACATTGAGAATGATTCACATATAATAATTATTATAAATAAGAAATTAGTACAGACAGTTGAGGCAGTTTGAAGTATTTGTCCTAAACTTCTATACTAACTTATATAAACTAAAATTTACCTAGGAGGTACAAATAATCATGTCATTGATTGGAACAGAGGTATTACCATTTAACGCATCAGCTTATCAAAACGGTGAGTTTCTCGAGGTTTCTGAAGCAAACTTTAAAGGTAAATGGAGTGTAGTTTGTTTTTATCCAGCTGACTTTACATTTGTTTGCCCTACTGAGCTTGAGGATTTGCAAAATCAATATGCTACATTGAAGGACCTTGGCGTTGAAGTATACTCCGTATCTACAGATACTCATTTTGTACACAAAGCTTGGCATGACAGCTCCGAGGCAATTGGCAAAGTTAAATACATTATGATTGGCGACCCTTCACATACGATTTCCCGTAACTTTGATGTATTGATCGAAGCAGATGGCGTTGCAGACCGTGGTACATTCATCATCGATCCAAACGGAGTAATTCAAGCTGTTGAAATTACTGCTGGCGGTATCGGACGTGATGCAAGCATCTTGGTTGACAAGATTAAAGCTGCTCAATACGTTCACAACCATCCAGGTGAAGTTTGCCCTGCGAAATGGAAAGAAGGCGGCGAAACTTTGAAACCTAGCCTTGATCTTGTAGGCAAAATCTAAGGAGAGAGAACATGAAACTGGATGCAGACATCAAATCACAACTGGCGCAATATCTCCAGCTCTTGGAAGGCAATGTTCTGCTGAAGGTCAGTGCAGGAACCGATTCGGTATCTAATGACATGCTGGATTTAGTCAATGAACTATCCAGCATGTCAGATAAAATTACGATAGAGCATACTACATTGCCTAGAACTCCAAGCTTTAGCGTAAACCGTGTAGGTGAAGACACTGGCGTTACATTTGCTGGGTACCATTAGGTCATGAATTCACTTCGTTGGTACTCGCTTTGCTTCAAGTTAGCGGTAGACCGCCTAAGGTTGAGCAGAGTGTCATTGATCGGATTAAGGCGATTCAAGGTGTATATCACTTTGAGACTTATGTAAGCTTGTCTTGCCATAACTGTCCTGACGTTGTACAGGCGTTGAACATGATGAGTGTTCTTAATCCTAACATTACTAGTACCATGATTGACGGTGCAGCCTTCAAGGAGGAAGTAGAGCGTAAGGACATTATGGCCGTGCCAAGTGTCTATCTCAATGCTGAATTCTTCGAGAGCGGCCGCATGACGGTTGAAGATATTCTGAATAAAATGGGTAGCTCGGAGGATGCTTCCGAGTTTGATAATAAAGAGCCATACGACGTGTTGGTTGTCGGTGGTGGCCCAGCCGGCGCCTGCGCAGCGATCTACGCAGCACGCAAAGGCATTCGCACAGGTATTGTTGCTGAACGCTTCGGCGGACAAGTAAACGATACGCTGGGTATCGAGAACCTGATCGGTACGCAATACACAGAAGGTCCTAAGCTAGCTGCTAGTCTTGAGGAGCATGCGAAGCAATACAACATCGACATCATGAAGACTCAGCTTGCGAAGCGTCTGGAGAAGAAGGACCTCGTTGAGGTTGAATTAGAGAACGGTGCTATTCTGAAGAGTAAGACCGTAATTATCTCTACAGGTGCTCGTTGGCGTAATCTGGGCGTACCTGGCGAAGCCGAGTTCAAGAATAAGGGCGTGGCTTATTGCCCGCACTGTGACGGTCCTCTGTTCGCTGGTAAGCATGTTGCCGTTGTTGGTGGCGGTAACTCTGGTGTTGAGGCGGCTATTGACCTTGCAGGCGTTGCAGGCCATGTTACTGTCCTCGAATTCATGTCAGAGCTCAAGGCGGATTCTGTCCTTCAGGAACGTCTGAACAGCTTGCCGAACACAACTGTCATCAAGAACGCTCAGGTGAAAGAAATTACCGGGACCAACAAGGTTGACGGTGTAACTTACATCGAGCGTGAGAGTGGTGAAGAGAAGCATATCGATTTGCAGGGATATTTATCCAAATCGGTCTTGTTCCGAATACAGATTGGTTAGCCGACACCGTAGAACGTACACGTATGGGTGAGATTGTCGTAGACAACCGTGGCGCAACGACCGTTCCTGGCGTATTTGCCGCAGGCGACTGCACGAATTCAGCGTACAAACAGATCATCATCTCGATGGGCTCTGGTGCTACTGCAGCACTTGGCGCATTCGATTATATGATCCGGAATCAATAATCAAATATAACGTTTTTAACGGCCTTGGTCCTGTAGTTTATGGGGACTGGGGCCGTTTATTTTTATAGAACCAAAAGCATTCACTATAGTGCTATACTAATTGTAACTAACATCATGACTGAACAACGAGACCAGGTTGAAATGTTTATTGTAACCGCTATCAAGAATAAATATGGCACACACAGGAGGCTTTTCTTATGTTGATCTCAATGTATGATGATGAATATTGGTATGGTGGCTATGTAAGTCAAGGTACGGCTATGCCTGTAGGTCCCTTGGACCAGGCTTCAGATTGATCTTGCTCCTAATCGGACGGCAAATCAGGCGATGCCGCTCTTTGTCTCGTCTAAAGGCAGGTATTTATGGAGAGATATCGGTTATACGATTCAATTTGATAGCGGAACGATTTCATGTCCTGATGATGTAGAGCTAGCTAGCGGATTCGGAACATTACGAGGTGCTTATCTGGATGCGATGAAGCGCCATTTTCCGTTTGAGCAGATTCAACTATCTAAGTCGTTATTTGATAAGCCGATCTTTAACAGTTGGATTGAACTAACCTTTTATCAAAATGAACAGGATTTATTGAAATATGCGCAAGGTATAGTAGCTAATGGCTTTGAACCAGGTGTATTGATGATTGATGATGGATGGAGCCAATATTATGGCCATTGGAAGTTTCATTCGGGTAAATTCCACAGTCCACGTGAAATGATGGATCAGCTTCATGCCATGGGCTTTTCGGTGATGGTCTGGGTATGTCCATTTGTAACTCCTGATACGATCGCTTACCGGGAAGCACGTGATCTAGATATTCTGATCAAGACGCCGGAGGGGAAACCGTATATTTGTGAGTGGTGGAACGGTTACTCAGCTGTCCTGGATTTCTCTAACCCGGCAGCGGTGGAATGGTTCGATCAACAAATGCAGGAATTACAGGAGGTGGGTGTCGACGGCTTCAAGTTTGATGCAGGTGATAGCTATTTCTATCGAGTGGACAACCAGACCTTTGGCAACGTTACACCGGACGAGCAGTCCCGTCTCTGGGCGCGTTACGGCACTAAGTATGCATTTAATGAATATCGCGTAACATACAGGGCGGGCGGATATTCCCTCATGCAGAGGCTATGCGATAAGAAGCATTCATGGGGTGACCACGGAATTGCAGCGTTGATTCCAGATACGTTATTACAGGGAATCACGGGGCATCCTTTTTGTTGTCCGGATATGGTTGGAGGAGGAGAATACCTGAATTTTCAGGAGGCGAATCATAGTGGTCTGGATGAGGAACTATTCTACCGCCACAGTGAGATTGCCTGTCTGATGCCAGCCATTCAATTCTCTGCCGCCCCTTGGCGTGTATTGTCGGCTGACAGCTTGAAGATCATTCATGAGCATCTCGCATTGCGGAGCAGATTGTCCGCTAAGCGAGAGCGAAGCTATGATCAGGCCGTAACCGACGGTGAGCCAATGGTCAGATATATGGAGTACCAGTTCCCTGGTGAAGGAATGGAGATGGAAATCGATCAATTTATGCTCGGAGATACTCTGTTAGTGGCTCCAATCTATATAAAAGGGGCAACAGACCGGGAAGTCGTGCTCCCCCAAGGGAGATGGCGGTTCGAGGGAGAGATCCTGACCGGGGGCCAGAAGCTTCGGTTGACTCCTTCCTCTGCTGGACCGTTGATTCTGGAGTTAGAAGAGGAATAGCAATCTTAATATAGTTACATATAGAGGACGGGCCGTAGCGATTACGGCGCCGTTCTTTTTAGATCTATAAGTTTTCAAATTTCTGCTTATAGTGGCTTAGCGTGAGGAGCGGCCAAATATAGCGGTAGCTATGATAATGAGAATAAAAGTGTCCGGGAAGGCCGGCACCTGTTGGATAAGTGCTCTTCCAATCGTCTTCATGTAGTAATGAGATAAGTCTGAGGATTCCTTGATCGATCTCTGGCATTGGCTGCGCCTGAACTGCGATTAGAGCATCTAACGCCCATGCGCTTTGAGAAGGAGTGCTCTCCCTAAGGGTACATAGCGCCGCAGCCGATCACTTCGGCAGGATTCTCCCCATCCGCCATCTGGATTCTGGATATCTAAGAGCCAACGTCTTCCTTGTTGTAAGGTATCATGGCTTGGCGGGAGACCGACCGCTGCCAAGCCCGTCAGTGCCGCCCAGGTACCGTAGATATAACAGACACCCCATCTTCCATACCAGGATCCATCCTTCTCCTGATGTCCGATTAACCACTCTGTTCCCCGCTTGATGAACCCATGTCGGGTATCCATTCCGGCAAAGTTCCCGAGATACTCTAGGGTGCGTCCAGTAAGATCCGCCTCCGAGGGATCAATCGCCGCGGATTTGGCTCCGTCGATGGCGAGCCAAGTGAGCATTTGGTTATTCGTATTTTTCTCAAAAGCGGGCCAGCCACCGTCTTTATTTTGCATCGAGAGAACCCAATTGAGTCCGCGATTCCATGCTTGTAGGTAGGCAGGATCTGTATAAGACAAGCTCAGGATCGACCGTAGAGCTGCGGTAGAGTCGTCCACGTCGGGATTAATGGTATTCGACTCTGAGAATCCCCAGCCTCCAGGCGTGGTACCCGAATTGTGGATGCTCCAATCGGCAGTCTTATCCTGCTGTCTGGACAGCAGATACGTGGCGGCACGCCGGATCGCTGGATGATCAGCTGCAATGCCAGCTTCCTGCAAGGCGTAGGCCAATAGGGCAGTATCCCATACGGCTGAGGGCGAATTCTGTATTGTTGTTGTCCCGTCATAGCGGAACTGCATATCGGTAAGTCCTTGAAGGGCATCGGTGATCAGAGGATGATGCTGTTCATACCCAAGGGCCAGCAGAGCGAATATCATGAGAATCGTGCTGTTGGCATAGCTGTAGAGCGTACCATCGGCTTCAATCCGCTTTAGCATGAACCGCTCAGCTTTGGCTGTCGCGGTATCATGAATATGACGAGGAGTACCAATCAACCGACTAAGCCCTTCCTGTATGCTGTTCTGCATTTCCTGGTAACCGCGGGGGAGAGGATCTTCCGCGTCCATTCCTCGTACATAAAGGTCAGATAGATCTGGCGTATGAGCGGTAGTGATAGAGAATTGCTTGTCACCCATAATGAGCATCGGGATCAGATGAACCCTTGAGTATCCTGAGAAATCATAAATATTGATCGGAAAATATTTGGGGAACAACATAATCTCCAGAGGTATGGACGAGATGGAGATAGGCCATTTTCTCTGACCTGTGATAGCGAGAATGGCTTTGGTCAGGATGTTGGTTACTTTTCCTAGACCGCCTTTGGATAAAATATATCTTCTGGCTCGCACAATAGACTCGTCTGTCGTCTGGCTGTACCCGGAATAGAGCAGGGCGTAATAGGCTTCAACTGACGCGGACAAGTTCCCTTCTTCTTCATCGGTGAATAGCCTCCAGCAACCATCAGGCTGCTGGGCAGCAAGAATCCGGTTATGCAGCCGCCGAATCAACTCTTCATCTGGGACGTTCAGCACTCGAAAGAGAATAATCACGTAAGCATCAACAAATGTCCCGTTTTCAAAGCAAAAACGCCATGATCCATCCTGCCGCTGTTGCTCGATCAGGGTCGTCGTCAGCTGCTTAATTTCATCATCCACTGCGCTTAGTATATCGCCCATGTCCTTGGTACCTCCAGGTGGCTTTTTAGAGGTTGTTCAAAAAGTCCGCTTTTGATAAGAAAACCGATCGAAGTCATTCAAGGATGAGCGACCGCGTTGCAAAGGTGGGTTTTCTTGCGATATAGAATTTCATCAGCTGTGCTGATAACGAATAAATTCTATATCTAACACGAAGTGAATCAGGAGGCAAATTCGACATCGAATCTTGAATTCAGCCGGTCCTAAGCGAATGCTTACGAAGTCATGTTTCCTACGGAAACATCTTAGGTGCTCACGTACCAACTACGTACGCTCCGCTCCTCAGGCCCTAGCTTCATTCAACCTTCTCGGTGCTGAAAACGGGTCTTTTTGAACACGCATTTTTAATTATATGAAGGTGGGTGGGGGAAATATCAATAAGTTAAGCTGGTATAGTGCAAGAGACAAATCGGTCAGGATTCTCCCCGATATGAGGCGTAGGAATCCTAGTGTAATCGCACTTAACAAGCGGTCAAAAATGTCCGAGTAATTGGATCAAACGCAAAAGGGGCGTCTCGAAGTCGGAAGATCGACATTTGAGACAGCCCCATAATCCATTGTATAAATTGCTTGTGTATTATCCCGAAATAACCCGCTCTACCGGATAACTAATTTTCGGCTTCTTCTTCTTGCCTCCAATAATAAAGATGAACAATGTCAGACCGATTCTACCAATGAACATGAGCATCATCAGAAGAAACTTGGCAAAGACGCTAAGTCCTGGTGTAATGCCTGTGGACATTCCCACCGTACCAAAGGCAGAGCATACCTCCAAGAGGATTGATATCAGTTGATGTTGTGGATCGGTAATGCTGATAAGAATAACGGAGGCCCCGCACATCATAATGGCAAGGAGCATAATCGCCAGTGATTTCATAACATCATCCGGATGGATTTCTCGGTTAAACACTTTGATCTCACGATTCCCTCTGACGTAGTTATACATAAATAAGATACATACCGCAAAAGTTGTGGTTCGAATTCCTCCGCCTACAGAGTTTGGAGATCCACCAATAAACATGTAAATGCTCATGACAAGTAGGGTTGGTTCTGATAATTGAGTGATATCCATCGTCGTTAATCCTGCGCTTCTGGTTGTAGTGGACTGGAAGAACGAATAGAAGAACCTCTCATGCCATGACATTCCCTTAAAATAATGCTGGAATTCAAGCAAGAAAATAAGAATAGTCCCAATGATCAACAGAATGACATACGTTGATGTCGTTAATTTGGCAAATAGCGAAAAGCGAAATGGTTGTGCTTGTTTGTCTCTTAGTCTCGATAAGAAAGTCTTAATCTCAATAAGTACAGGGAATCCGATGGCCCCAAATATGATCAAGAAACTGGTAACGATTTGCACAAAATAATCATGGGCAAACGGCATCAGCGATTGTCCTGTAATATCCATCCCGGCGTTCGTTGTTGCACTGACTGATGCAAATAATCCTTGTAGAAAGGCTTCATGCCAGGTTGGGAAATATTTAAGGAAATGAATTCCGAAAATAATAGCTCCAATCAGTTCAGTAAACAAAATGATTCTTAAAATTTCCTTGATAAAGTGAACCAGCCCTGATAATTGAAACTGGTTGTTGTCAACCATGATAAGCTGGCGTTCGCGCAGTCCAATTTTACGTCCTATGAGGATCCAGAAGAAGGTGCTCATTGCCATAATCCCAAGACCACCGAATTGTAGCACTAACATAATAATGAAGTATCCAAAGACACTAAAAGTGTCTGCAACATTCAGTACAGCAAGCCCGGTGTCGCTTACTACGCTAACTGCAGTGAACACCGTATCAAAGAAGCTTACCTCTGTGCCACGTCGATAGACGCCTGGAAGGCTGAATAATCCAATAGATATTGATACAGCAAGTAAATAATAGCCGGTTATAACCTGAGCGGGTGAGCGTTTTTCTACCCAACCTCGCATTTTATTTAACAGGGCCAACAATATGTCCTCCAATTCATATATCGTAAAAAGAAGCCAACGAAAGAGGTGGCTCTTCCGACAGCTTCGAAGGATGTTTTAATCGAATTGTGTTTATCATACCCTTGGTGTTACGGCTTGTAAAGGGTAGTAAATAACAATACTTAAGAGTAACTGATTTAATGAGTATGTTATACTCGGCTTATATTCCCAGGGGGTGAAAAATGCGAGTAGATCGATTACTCTCCATGTTACTCATTATCTCAAAAAAGGGTATGGTTACAGGCAAAGAACTTGCGGAGCATTTTGAAGTCTCATTACGAACGATTTACAGGGATATAGAAAAATTAGGTGAAGCGGGAATTCCAGTCGCATCCATGGGTGGTAAGGGTGGAGGCTATTACATGATGGAGAACTATAATGTGGATAATCTTTTTCTGAAAAAAGAAGAGGCTTCTACGTTCATGGCAATCATGGATAATCTAAATCTCCTATTTGGGAAAAACGCACAGTTTAATGCTATGGTTCTAAAGATCGAGAATACATATAACCGAGAGAATACGGATAAGCTCAGCATTAACATGTCCCATTTCAGTATGGAGAATGAATTGAAGGAATACCTATTTCTGATGAATCAGGCCATTGAAGAAAATAGGCTAATGATATTTGATTATTGCAATAGGCAAATGGAGTATTCCGAAAGAACAGTGGAGCCTGTTCAAATTACATTTACCGCCGGTCAGTGGTATCTGGTTGGATTTTGTCGGTACCGGAGCGACTACAGAAGGTTCAAGCTGGTACGTATCAAGAATTTGAAAATAGGCGATAGCTTCGAAAAAAAAGATATTTTGAAGGAAGAAATCGAAGAAATATTTGAGGAAAGCTACCGTAAGCGAAGCATTCAGGTTACTTTGAAATTTTCCAATCGAATGGGTAAGCAGCTAACCGAGTATTTTCAAGAAGAGAATATTCAACAAACGGAAGATAACCAGTACATTGTTGTAGATCATTTTCCGTATGAGGAAGGATTGCTCAAATATATTTTAAGCTTTGGCAAAGAATGCGAGATTATAGAGCCCCGTTATTTAAGAGATGAATTAATGGAATATGTAAAAGAATTATTGCTCCCCTACAATGGCTGACATACTGATGTCAGTCATTTTGTTTTATTGTAGAGGTATACACGAATACATAAGGAGTGGCATAAAGTTGTGGACAATATAAGGTTAAAACTTATGACGGACCTACAAAGAATTGAAAAGGAGCATTACCAGCTTCGTGAAGGCGAGCAGCTGCAGGATTTTCTAACTTTGATGCTGCAATTTATCGGGGACCCTCAGCCGGAATTGCGGGATGACCTGATCTGTACGACATTTTATGAATGGTTTCATGACGAGAACATGTTGACGGATACGGAATTGCACAGTCTTCTGGCTGTTCTGACCGATGAGCAGCATTTGTTCTTTCAGATTGGAAGCGAGGATGATCCGTCTGTATTTACAAGAGCATTCTCCATTCTACCCATTGCGTTGATTGCGGAACGTCATAGAAAACAGCCTTTTCTGGATCAAGCCGAATTTCAGCATCTTAAGCATTCAGTGCTCCGCTACTATAAGGAAGAAAAGGATTTGCGCGGCTACCTACCGAAAGGAGGTTGGGCCCACAGTGCGGCACACGGTGCGGATGCTTTGGATGAGCTGATTCAGTGTCCGGAGAGTGATGCAGCGCTACAGCATGAGGTACTTGCTGCGATTCAAGGGAAGCTGCATAACGGGATGCAGATTTTTAGCGAAGAGGAAGATGAGCGAATGGCCACAATCGTGGATACCATGATTGACAAAAGTCTGCTCCCGCAGCAGGAGATCGCTGACTGGATCTGTGGGCTGACACACTGCGCCGATTTGCCGCAAAGCCGTGGTCCGAGGATCGCCCGCGTGAACAGCAAGAACTTCCTTCGTTGTCTTTATTTCAGAAGGGGACAGATCAGCCGCGGAAATGTGCTTGATGCTGCCATACTTGCAGGTGAGGATAAATTGAACAGATTTACTATAAGACAAGATTGAATGCGCTGAATGATTTCATGAGTATGTTTAAGAAAAAAGGTAAAGAATACAAGGCATAAGCGGCCATAGAACAAAAGAAAAGAACGGGCGGTCAGGGGTTCCCTCAGCACCGTTCGTTCTTTTCTGAGTGAATTAGATAGCGAATTAAAGTGTAGAAGTCATATTGACTTTGGGGTTGTAGGTTAGATACGATGATCTGGTTGTAAGGCTAGAAATGCAGCAGAGAGGATCAGAGTTGATATGAAAAAGAGAATTGCAGATATCTCTACGATAATTGTAGGTGCCTTTTTATTTGCGTTGGCCGTCAATCTGTTCGTCATCCCGAATGAGTTCGGCGAGGGGGGCGTTACAGGGGTCACCATTATTCTGTACTATTTGTTTAAGTGGTCCCCTTCCATAGTTAACATCATAATCAATGGCTTACTGCTGATTGTTGGATATAAATTTCTGGATCGGCAGACGACGGTGTATACGATTCTTGCGGTTGCTTTTAATTCGCTGTTTCTACATTTAACAGAAGGCTGGACAATCGCTTCTCATGAGCTAACCATTAATGCGGTCTTCGCGGGTGTGCTAGTGGGAACCGGAATCGGCTTGATTGTACGGGTCGGGGGAACGACGGCGGGAACTGTCATTTTAGCCCGGATTGCTAATAAATTTCTCGACTGGAATATCAGCTATGCGCTATTGTTTTTCGATTTGATCGTGGCTTTTTCCTCCTACTTTATTATTGGTCCAGAGAAGCTGATGCTAACCATCGTCGCTTTGTATGTAGGCACCAAGGTGATGGACTTCATTATTGAAGGACTGAATCCTAAGAAAGCGATTATGATCATCTCGGAAAAGCAAAACGATATCGCCGAGAAGGTCATTACCGAGATGGACCGCGGGGTTACGGTACTGTCGGGCCATGGGTACTATACGAAGAACCCGAAGGAAGTCCTGTATATTGTCATCAGCAAGCAAGAGGTATCCACGCTGAAGAAGATCGTCAAATCCATCGATCAAGCCGCGTTTCTCACCATTCACGACGTACGCGATGTGTTCGGAGAGGGCTTTTTGGATATTTCGAAGTAAAAAAGATGGGCTTGGTATCGTTCGCCTGTGGTCTTGTGGGTGGACGATACAGTTAATGCCTTGGAGGGCGTTGAAAGCCAAGCCTTATAATTTTTGAAAATGCCTCAATAGCTTTTCCACTCGACCCTGGATCAATTGCCGCAGGAATGCTGGCTCCACGGATACGACATCCTCACCAAATCTCAAGAAGTAATCCGCTATAAACTCCTCTTCTTCCGGATTGTAGAACCCCTTAATAACAGATTTATCGCCCGTTTCTAGTTGCATGGAAGGATAATGCTCCTTATAGAAAAGATCCTCAGCTCGTTCGGAGATCTCGACCTCGAAGCGAATACTATTCTTTGATTGATACATCTCTATGGAGTGACTCAGAAGGTCATCTATAGAAAAGCGGGCCTTCGCGTCCCCATCCTCAATGGAAGTGATCCGATCACATCTGAACACCCGAAATTTATTTGTACTCTGCTCGATTCCAGTGGCATACCATTGACCGAACCTGGCAGAGATTTTGAAGAATTGCACCTCGTAGCTGGTTTCCTGACTATTTTTCAAATATTGAATCCTACAGGGCCTCTCATTAAGAATGCTCATCAGAATTCGATCCAAATAACGGCTCACATGATGATGCTGATACATCTCAAATTGCAGCACCTGCTTCATCTTGCGAATCTGCTCGATCTGCCCGTCAGATAGACAGTGCTCAAACTTCTCATTCAGTTGATTCACACTTAGATGGAAGGGCGTCGATTGATAAGCCTCCAGCGTTAGCATGGCAAAATACAGAGCATACACTTCGTCCATCGTGAAAATAATAGGAGACAGCAATCTGTTCTGCAGGATCCCATACCGTCCATGTCTCCCATGCTCCGAATAAATCGGCATGCCTAATTGCTCTAATGAACTGATATCCCGCAGCGCCGTACTTTTGGATATATTATATTTCTCCATCAAGTCCTGTAAATTAAAGAACTCCCGGCCGTTCAAGTAACGGATCATGTCGTTCAATCTTTCCGATTTCTTCATTAATAATCTCCTTGATGATCTCTTGATTAAAGGTGTCATGTTTTGCTACCTATATGTATTATTATGAATTCAAGGTTAAATATCAAACGAGGATGTAGGCAGCCGGGTGAAATGTTCTTACGATCGCTGTTGTTCGCGGATTTCTTGATTTGATAAATTCAAGCATGGTAGAAATCCGCTCACAAAGGCGAACGCTTCGCTTCTTCAGAATCATTTCACCCTTTTGCCTGACTCGAGTTTAGTTCAACTAATACAGCCTAAATTTACAATAGAAAAGGAGATCGATAATATGAGCACGACACTCGAAGTAGCTATATTTCTATCCATGAACGGAAGAGCCCAAGAGGCCATCGATTTTTACAAAAAACACTTCAACGCTGAGCAATTACTGCTCGTCACCTACGAAGACATGGCCCAACGCGTCCCCTCGTTCCCGCTCACAGAGGAGAATAAGCATCACACTACTCACTCCGTCCTAAGAATCGGAAAGACCAAAATCATGATTGCCGAAGATACCATGGACCCCCATGAAAAATACAACGTTGGCAATAACACCTCCCTGTGCATTCAGAGTGCTGATTTGGAGGAAATCGAGAACTTTTTTGAAAGCTTAACCTCGGATGATCGAGTGAGAGTTATTGTTCCACTAGCTAGCAATGTGTTCAGCAAGGCGTACGGGATTATCGAAGATCCGTTTGGAGTGCAGGTGCAGTTGATGGTGGATGAGAGGTTGGGGTAAGGGTTCGGCCCCCTAGGAATAATGAACCCTTGTCCAGACAAAACCACAATGGTTAATATTAGACAGGGGTTCTTATTATAGAAGATTAATCTTTAGGTACGGTATATACAATGAACGGTTACTTACAGCAGAGTGTTTCTAGGCTCTTTAAGAGACTATTTTGTTTTATATGAGAAAGTACTATGTAAGATCAATCTTTGATATTTTGGATTGGTAAAACTTACAACTTGAAATAGTTGTCCTTAAGAGTTATATTATTAATCCGGCCAATTAAACAAGATCTTTTGCCAGTCAACTAATAAGAAGTGCGGATTTAAAAGAAAAAAACTTAAAAAAAGTTCTTGCGAAATTAGTTAAAAGGTGTTAATATATAAGAGTTGCTGCTGAGAACGCAGCGACGCACGAAAGTGAAGTTGATCTTTGAAAACTGAACAACGAGTGAGCGGGTTTCACATCAAGTGAAATCTAAGAAATAAGTCAGTTTCAAAATGAGCAAGTCAAACACTTTATTGGAGAGTTTGATCCTGGCTCAGGACGAACGCTGGCGGCGTGCCTAATACATGCAAGTCGAGCGGACTTGATGGAGTGCTTGCACTCCTGATGGTTAGCGGCGGACGGGTGAGTAACACGTAGGTAACCTGCCTGTAAGACTGGGATAACTAGCGGAAACGTTAGCTAATACCGGATAATTTATTTTCTCGCATGGGGAGATAATGAAAGACGGAGCAATCTGTCACTTATAGATGGACCTGCGGCGCATTAGCTAGTTGGTGGGGTAACGGCTCACCAAGGCGACGATGCGTAGCCGACCTGAGAGGGTGAACGGCCACACTGGGACTGAGACACGGCCCAGACTCCTACGGGAGGCAGCAGTAGGGAATCTTCCGCAATGGACGAAAGTCTGACGGAGCAACGCCGCGTGAGTGATGAAGGTTTTCGGATCGTAAAGCTCTGTTGCCAGGGAAGAACGTCCGGTAGAGTAACTGCTATCGGAGTGACGGTACCTGAGAAGAAAGCCCCGGCTAACTACGTGCCAGCAGCCGCGGTAATACGTAGGGGCAAGCGTTGTCCGGAATTATTGGGCGTAAAGCGCGCGCAGGCGGCTATTTAAGTCTGGTGTTTAATCCTAAGGCTCAACCTTAGGTCGCATTGGAAACTGGGTAGCTTGAGTGCAGAAGAGGAGAGTGGAATTCCACGTGTAGCGGTGAAATGCGTAGATATGTGGAGGAACACCAGTGGCGAAGGCGACTCTCTGGGCTGTAACTGACGCTGAGGCGCGAAAGCGTGGGGAGCAAACAGGATTAGATACCCTGGTAGTCCACGCCGTAAACGATGAATGCTAGGTGTTAGGGGTTTCGATACCCTTGGTGCCGAAGTTAACACATTAAGCATTCCGCCTGGGGAGTACGGTCGCAAGACTGAAACTCAAAGGAATTGACGGGGACCCGCACAAGCAGTGGAGTATGTGGTTTAATTCGAAGCAACGCGAAGAACCTTACCAGGTCTTGACATCTGAATGACCGGTGCAGAGATGTACCTTTCCTTCGGGACATTCAAGACAGGTGGTGCATGGTTGTCGTCAGCTCGTGTCGTGAGATGTTGGGTTAAGTCCCGCAACGAGCGCAACCCTTGATTTTAGTTGCCAGCATTTCGGATGGGCACTCTAGAATGACTGCCGGTGACAAACCGGAGGAAGGCGGGGATGACGTCAAATCATCATGCCCCTTATGACCTGGGCTACACACGTACTACAATGGTCGATACAACGGGAAGCGAAGCCGCGAGGTGGAGCCAATCCTATCAAAGTCGATCTCAGTTCGGATTGCAGGCTGCAACTCGCCTGCATGAAGTCGGAATTGCTAGTAATCGCGGATCAGCATGCCGCGGTGAATACGTTCCCGGGTCTTGTACACACCGCCCGTCACACCACGAGAGTTTACAACACCCGAAGTCGGTGAGGTAACCGCAAGGAGCCAGCCGCCGAAGGTGGGGTAGATGATTGGGGTGAAGTCGTAACAAGGTAGCCGTATCGGAAGGTGCGGCTGGATCACCTCCTTTCTATGGAGAATCGTTCTCTGCAACGAGAACATTCAAATATTTCAGGTTTAGGCCTGTTGCTCACTCGTTGGTCAGTTTTGAGAGTTCAACTCTCAAAACGACTGAGTCAAATCAGTCATTTGATCCTTGAAAACTGGATATACGAAACGAAATTTGCGTTTTAGAAACATTCCTTTAAGCTGAACTTGTGTTAAAACAAGTTTAAATAAGTAGTGTAGGTTAAGCTACTAAGAGCACACGGAGGATGCCTAGGCACTAGGAGCCGAAGAAGGACGTGGCGAACAACGATACTGCCTCGGGGAGCTGTAAGCAAGCTTTGATCCGAGGATGTCCGAATGGGGAAACCCGGCTGGATTAATACCCAGTCACTCATTGCTGAATACATAGGCGATGAAGAGGCATACCAGGGGAACTGAAACATCTAAGTACCCTGAGGAAGAGAAAACAATAGTGATTCCGTCAGTAGCGGCGAGCGAACGCGGAGAAGCCCAAACCAGGGAGCTTGCTCTCTGGGGTTGTAGGACGTCTCACATGGAGTTACCAAGGATTAGGGTAGGCGAAGAGGTCTGGAAAGGCCCGCTAGAAGAGGTAAAAGCCCTGTAACCGAAATTCTAATCCCTCCGAGACGGATCCTGAGTAGTGCGGGGCACGTGAAACCCCGTATGAATCCGGCAGGACCATCTGCCAAGGCTAAATACTCCCTAGTGACCGATAGTGAAGCAGTACCGTGAGGGAAAGGTGAAAAGCACCCCGGAAGGGGAGTGAAATAGATCCTGAAACCGTGTGCTTACAAGAAGTCAGAGTCCTCTATATGGATGATGGCGTGCCTTTTGTAGAATGAACCGGCGAGTTACGTTTGCAAGCAAGGTTAAGGTGAGAAGCCGGAGCCGCAGCGAAAGCGAGTCTGAATAGGGCGATTAAGTTTGTAGGCGTAGACCCGAAACCGTGTGATCTACCCCGTCCAGGGTGAAGGTGCGGTAACACGCACTGGAGGCCCGAACCCACGTACGTTGAAAAGTGCGGGGATGAGGTGGGGGTAGCGGAGAAATTCCAATCGAACTCGGAGATAGCTGGTTCTCCCCGAAATAGCTTTAGGGCTAGCCTCGGAAAGAAGAGTCGTGGAGGTAGAGCACTGATTGGGTGCGGGGCCCGCCAAGGGTTACCAAGCTCAGTCAAACTCCGAATGCCATAGACTTATTATCCGGGAGTCAGACAGTGAGTGCTAAGATCCATTGTCAAAAGGGAAACAGCCCAGACCATCAGCTAAGGTCCCCAAGTGTGTGTTAAGTGGGAAAGGATGTGGAGTTGCACAGACAACCAGGATGTTGGCTTAGAAGCAGCCACCATTTAAAGAGTGCGTAATAGCTCACTGGTCGAGTGACTCTGCGCCGAAAATGTAACGGGGCTAAACACACCACCGAAGCTATGGCTTGATACTTAAGTATCAGGGGTAGGGGAGCGTTGTATGCGGATTGAAGTTGGACCGGAAGGACTGGTGGACTGCATACAAGTGAGAATGCCGGTATGAGTAACGAAAAGATCAGTGAGAATCTGATCCGCCGAAAGCCCAAGGTTTCCTGAGGAAGGTTCGTCCGCTCAGGGTAAGTCGGGACCTAAGGTGAGGCCGAAAGGCGTAATCGAAGGACAACAGGTTGAAATTCCTGTACCACCGTAAGCCGTTATGAGCAATGGGGTGACGCAGGAGGGTAGTGACGCGAGCTGATGGATGCTCGTCCAAGCAGTGAGGCTGATGTGTAGGCAAATCCGCACATCGTAAGGCTGGGCTGTGATGGGGAGGGAAAATTTATAGTACCGAAGGTCATGATCTCACACTGCCAAGAAAAGCCTCTAGCCAGGTGAAGGTGCCCGTACCGCAAACCGACACAGGTAGGCGAGAAGAGAATTCTAAGGCGCGCGGAAGAACTCTCGTTAAGGAACTCGGCAAAATGACCCCGTAACTTCGGGAGAAGGGGTGCCCCGGTAGTGTGAATAGCACGAGGGGGCCGCAGTGAAAAGGCCCAAGCGACTGTTTAGCAAAAACACAGGTCTGTGCGAAGCCGCAAGGCGAAGTATACGGGCTGACGCCTGCCCGGTGCTGGAAGGTTAAGGGGAGTGGTTAGGGGTAACCCGAAGCTATGAACCGAAGCCCCAGTAAACGGCGGCCGTAACTATAACGGTCCTAAGGTAGCGAAATTCCTTGTCAGGTAAATTCTGACCCGCACGAATGGCGTAACGACTTGGGCGCTGTCTCAACGAGAGATCCGGTGAAATTTTAATACCTGTGAAGATGCAGGTTACCCGCGACAAGACGGAAAGACCCCATGGAGCTTTACTGCAGCTTGATATTGGACTTTGATACGATTTGTACAGGATAGGTGGGAGCCTAGGAAGCCGGAGCGCCAGCTTCGGTGGAGGCGCCGTTGGGATACCACCCTGATCGTATTGGAGTTCTAACCTGGTACCGTAATCCGGTACGGGGACAGTGTCAGGCGGGCAGTTTGACTGGGGCGGTCGCCTCCTAAAGAGTAACGGAGGCGCCCCAAGGTTCCCTCAGAATGGTTGGAAATCATTCGAAGAGTGCAAAGGCAAAAGGGAGCTTGACTGCGAGACTGACAAGTCGAGCAGGGACGAAAGTCGGGCTTAGTGATCCGGTGGTACCGCATGGAAGGGCCATCGCTCAACGGATAAAAGCTACCCTGGGGATAACAGGCTTATCTCCCCCAAGAGTCCACATCGACGGGGAGGTTTGGCACCTCGATGTCGGCTCATCGCATCCTGGGGCTGAAGTAGGTCCCAAGGGTTGGGCTGTTCGCCCATTAAAGCGGTACGCGAGCTGGGTTCAGAACGTCGTGAGACAGTTCGGTCCCTATCTGTCGTGGGCGTAGGAAATTTGAGAGGAGCTGTCCTTAGTACGAGAGGACCGGGATGGACGCACCGCTGGTGTACCAGTTGTTCCGCCAGGAGCATAGCTGGGTAGCTAAGTGCGGAAGGGATAAGCGCTGAAAGCATCTAAGCGTGAAGCCCCCTCAAGATGAGATTTCCCAATTAGTAAGACCCCTTGAAGACGACGAGGTTGATAGGCCTGAGGTGGAAGTGCAGCAATGTATGGAGCTGACAGGTACTAATCGGTCGAGGGCTTATCCAAATATTAAAATGCAAATGTAGTTTCGTATCCAGTTTTCAGGTGATCAAACATCTGAACGATTTTGAAGCAAGCTGTGTAAGCAGTAAGCACAAAATCCCGTTTGGTGGCGATGGCGGAGGGGTTCCACGCGTACCCATCCCGAACACGACCGTTAAGCCCTCTAGCGCCGATGGTACTTGGACCGAAGGGTCCTGGGAGAGTAGGAAGCCGCCAAGCGAAACCCCTTAGGGGGATTTTTTTTGCCTGGATTTCTACATATATAATTGTTTTTAGAATCTATAATTTGCTTCGAAGCATATTCCGATTACTTTCTGGGGACCCCAAATTTAATTATGGCCCGTTGGTCAAGGGGTTAAGACACCTCCCTTTCACGGAGGTAACAGGGGTTCGAATCCCCTACGGGTCACCATTTCCGTTAAATGCCACAAAAAGTATGGAGGCTTAGCTCAGCTGGGAGAGCATCTGCCTTACAAGCAGAGGGTCAGCGGTTCGATCCCGTTAGCCTCCACCATTTAACTTCATATGCCAGGTGTAGCTCAATTGGTAGAGCAACTGACTTGTAATCAGTAGGTTGGGGGTTCAAGTCCTCTCGCCGGCACCATTTGTTTCACAGCGCGGAGCCGTGGTGTAGAGGCCTAACATGCCTGCCTGTCACGCAGGAGACCGCGGGTTCGAATCCCGTCGGCTCCGCCATTATTCTCTTGATCATGAGACAGAATCTATACAGATCTCTGGAAGTAAAGATTTACTTACTTCATCTCAGATTTTCTTATGAGAGCCATTAGCTCAGTTGGTAGAGCACCTGACTTTTAATCAGGGTGTCGAAGGTTCGAGTCCTTCATGGCTCACCAGTATTCTCTAAGAGAATACAGTGTGATTGTGCGCGTGTGGCGGAATGGCAGACGCACCAGACTTAGGATCTGGCGTTTCACGACGTGGGGGTTCAAGTCCCTTCACGCGCACCAAATTGCGGACGTGGCTCAGCGGTAGAGCATCGCCTTGCCAAGGCGAGGGTCGCGGGTTCGATTCCCGTCGTCCGCTCCATGCGCCCTTAGCTCAGCTGGATAGAGCGTTTGACTACGAATCAAAAGGTCAGGAGTTCGAATCTCTTAGGGCGCGCCATTTTTATTTTAGCAGTAATTTAATATATACACATGCCGGTGTGGCGGAATTGGCAGACGCGCGCGACTCAAAATCGTGAGGGAAACCGTGGGGGTTCGAGTCCCTTCACCGGCACCATAGTTATCGGGATGTAGCTCAGCTTGGTAGAGCACCTGGTTTGGGACCAGGGGGTCGCATGTTCGAATCGTGTCATCCCGACCATCTAGTTTGCGGGTGTAGTTCAATGGTAGAACTCCAGCCTTCCAAGCTGGTAGCGTGGGTTCGATTCCCATCACCCGCTTATTACAGATAGCCAATTTATAAAATAATTTTAGAAACGCACTTACCTTGAGAATTAAGAGATCACTTGGAAAGTGTGTTTTTTGTTGCGCGGTACATTAGAATTAATCCACCTCTATTCTAAGTCGTCAGTTTCCTCCCTTCTCATTTATCATCGACTGCACCCCAAACTGATCTTCTATAATCCCGTACGCCTTGCTAAACACAACGGAGCAATGGATCGCTACACTAAGTTGGATAGAAAAAATAAGGTCTTAAGTTGGGGTGAGGGGGAAAGTCAGTAATCTATTTTGACAGGATAAAAGTTCAAAAAAACTAGGCTGCAAACTAGCGCCGATACTGAATCGGTAAACTTTTGATCTTTCTTCAGCCTGGCATAAAAATTCTAAGGGGGCACTCCACCCGAAATGTTTTTTTTCTCCGTACACCTAAAAGTAAGCCGTTTTCCAATGTTAATCGACCGAATCTCTCGGAAAAATATCTTAATCCTTTTTTTACCAATCTTCCACTCGCCAGCTTCCTTAAACATTAGATATAATTCTGGTTTGAAATAAGCCATATTAGAATGGGTAAGGTATGATTCTTCTGTAACGCGTACTTCAGATCAGAAAAATACTCAGAAGGACCATCATAAAAAGTTAGATCAGATAAGTTCGTTATTTTAATTTTCTCCAGATATTCCTAAAGGAGATCGATCCTACGATCGCAACACTAGAAGTAGCTATATTCTTGATGTGAATCGCAAATCAGTAATTAATATTAGCCGGATAAAAATATGAACGAACCAACAAGTAGATCTTAGAAGGGGTTAGGAGATTTACTCGTTGGTTTGTTGACTAATATCGGGAATACGAACTTACGAGTACAATTTTTGTATAACAGTTATTTAACATATTCATTTATAGTACCGAGGGCTGATTTCTCTATCGGGAACTGATATAGTAGTATAGGATTGTCTTTATACAAGTATTTAGGTCGAATCGACAAGAATTGAGGTAAGAGTATGTCAAAAAAACCAGCCATCTTTTCATTTTTCTCAGGTGCGGGCTTCTTAGATTTAGGTTTTGAGAAGAGCGGGTTTGATCTGAAATTTGTAAATGAATTTTATCGTCCCTTTATGGACACTTATATTTATTCTCGTAGGATTATGGGAATACCTGAACCAGAGTATGGCTATCATTTAAGAGATATTACAGACTTTATTACTGATGAGTGCTCTAGTTTGACTTCATTAGTTTCACAGGCAAGAAAGCAGGATAGTCTTATCGGATTTATTGGAGGACCCCCATGTCCTGACTTTTCGGTTGGAGGGAAGAACAAGGGGAGCGAAGGTGAAAATGGTAAGTTAACAGCAACATATGTTGAACTGATATGTCAACAGAAACCAGACTTTTTCCTCTTTGAAAACGTAAAGGGGCTATGGAGAACGAAGAAACATCGACATTTTTATGAGGCAATGAAAGTTAAGCTTCGTGAAGCTGGGTATATAATGACTGAACGCTTAATCAATGCTATTGAATACGGTGTCCCTCAACAGCGTGAACGTATCATATTAATTGGGTTCCAAACAAATGTGTTAAATGGACTTAGAGTAACATCAGATGATGAAGCACTTTCTTCGGTTTTTCCATGGCTTAGCCATACTAAGTATACTCTCGAAGAAGTTACTAATTTTCCATGGGTTACAACAACACCATTTCAAGAAGATAGTGAGATGAAGATGCCCAAAGGTATTCCTGCCGATCTAACCATTGAATATTGGTTTAGGCAAAATGATGTTTCGAATCATTCGAACTCTAATAAGTATTTCACACCAAGAGCGGGATTAGTTAGATTCCAATCAATCCCTGAAGGGGATGATTCAAAAAAAAGTTATAAACGTCTACACCGTTGGAGGTACTCACCGACAGCTGCATATGGTAATAATGAAGTACATTTACATCCATATAAGGCAAGGAGAATATCGGTTGCTGAAGCATTAGCTATTCAGTCTCTACCAAAAGAGTATGCTTTGCCAGATGATATAACACTGTCTGCTGCATTCAAAACTGTTGGGAATGGAGTCCCATATTTAGCAGCAAAAGGACTTGCGGAGTCTATTTTGGATTTTTTAGAGATGTGAAATAATTGAAATTAACCGTTTCTAATTTAGTGCATGAATCGGTAGATTCCTAAAAATAAAATATATATGAAGAAATCCACAACCTTGTAAGTTGTGGATTTCTTCATTATAAAGCTTATATTGTCAATCTTGAGGTACAGCAGTACGTAAGGAGGTTTCATGTCTACGTTCAATCCTATTTTAATTAATTTATTGCAAGAAATATCGTCCTCCAAAAAGTATATAATTTGTTATTAATGCAGACTACTCTTTTAGGCAATATATAAGCTTATCAACAACACAAAACTAAACAGATTATTAATATAACAAGATCGCATGTTCTGATATGATATAAATATATACAGTTGTTCTGGTAACTTATTAAATAAATGTTGTTAACAGTAGAAAGGAGGCTCTGAGGTTATGTCGGAAGTTACAACAATTACAATGTGCGCTTTTCATTCTGAAAATGAATTAAAAGTTTTGCCGATCCCGATACTATCCTTTTTTACTGGAGCAGGTTTTCTTGACTTAGGTTTTATACAAGCAGGATTTCAAGCAGTTTGGTCTAATGAATTAAATCCTCATTTTGTTAAGGCATATGAGTATGGGATAAGTAAAGCAGCAGGAAGTTACCATAGTATTACGAATGTTTCCTCTATTGTTGAAATTGGGCCTAATCAGATAGCAAAAGAGGCTTTTCATAATACTCAGATCCCGGAAACATTTGGAATTATAGGTGGCCCGCCATGCCCAGACTTTTCGGTTGGGGAAAGAATAAAGGATACACGGGTGATCATGGTAGATTGTCTAGAATATATATCGACAAAATCCTGGATCTTCAACCTACATTTTTTGTATTTGAAAATGTTAAAGGGCTTCTTCATACAAATAAACATAGATTATTTTTTGAAGAACTTAGAACGAAAATTTCTGAGCATTATCTTACTGATGTACGTATTTTAAACTCTTTAGATTTTGGGGTTCCACAAGATAGGGAACGAGTATTTATGGTGGGCTTAAATAAAAAATGGCTGAAACGCAAAATAGGAGTCAGAAATATTCCTATGGACTACTGCTGGTTCCAATGGCCTGAGGATTTCCGTTATTCAGGTGCAAAACAACGTTATGTATGGCCACAGGAATCACCTTTTGGGCTATTCCAGAGAAACCTCTAAATATTCCTGAAGAATTAATGGTGGGCCCTTTGATATGTGATATTGAGGAAGTTGCTTCATTACCAAACGGACTAGAGGGATTAATGCCTAGAAGTAGAAAATATCATATTATAGATGAAGGAGATGTTTCCCGGAAAAGTTTTAAGCGGTTGCATCGTTGGAGGTATAGCCCAACGGCCGCTTACGGAAACAATGAGGTCCATTTACATCCGACACAACCAAGAAGACTTACAGTGCGTGAAGCTTTAAGAATTCAGAGTGTACCAGATACATATGAACTTCCGTCCGATATGCCCTTAACGCATAAATTTAAATTAATTGGAAATGGTGTGCCTGTAAAATTAGCTCATGCGCTAGCAGTTGCAGTCAAAAAAATGATAGAGGAGGAAGCCTAATGACCCATTCTGAATACTTTTTTGATTTTACACCTGACCCGAAGGTATTGATCGCATTAACACATACTCCTATGTTGCCAATGGATGCACTTTGCGAATTGGTTGATAACGCGATTGACTCATTTCAAGCTGCCAAACTTACCGGAATAAAAATAGAAAACCCGTTAATTTCAATAGATTTACCAAAAATGGCCGATCTCAACAGGGGCTCTGGAGTTATTAGAGTTCGTGATAATGGCCCAGGTATGACCATGGATATGGCTGAAAGATCAATAAAGGCAGGGTTTTCCGGCAATAATCCTTATGATAGTTTGGGGCTATTTGGAATGGGTTTTAATATTTCAACTGGAAAACTAGGGAGAGTAACTAAATTACTGACTGCAAGAAAAGGAGAAAATTCAGCTATTGATGTTGTAATAGATTTGGATTATATAAATCAGGCGAAGGATTATGAGCTCCCTGTTTTTATCGTTGATAAGCCAAAAGAGCTATTACATGGAACAATTATTGAAGTCAGCCAATGGTGGCCGGATGGAAATGCCAACAGCCAATTTGTTAAGAGATTGGTTCAATATGGACTTCCAAAAGTAAGAGCTGAATTAGGACGGAGGTATGCCTCATTATTATCGAAGAGAGAGATAAGAATTGTAATAAATGGTGAGCCATGTGAGGCATTTGAGCATTGTGTATGGGATTCTAGTAGATTTGTTGAACGTAAGGGTCATGGTCATATTCAGGCAAGATATGATCTTGACCATGTAATTGGTGTTCAAAGACGATGTGGGAGTTGTACTGCACTTGTTCCAACTGATTATATTGAGTGTCCTTCTTGTAAGTCATCAAGTATACGAAGTGTTGAAGAGCGTGTAAGAGGTTGGGTAGGTATTCAGAGATTTGATGACAGCACTGAATTTGGAATAGATCTAATCCGGAATGGCCGCGCAATCCGTATTGCTGAAAAGACAGCATTTTTTGAATATGTTGATGAATTTAAAAAAACGATTAAAGACTATCCTATTGATGGTCCCTACGGAAGAATTATTGGGGAAGTACATCTAAACCATGTTCCAGTGGATTTTTTAAAACAGGATTTTCAGCGGAGTAGCCCAGAATGGCAGCGCGCTGTGTCCTACTTAAGAGGAGACAGCTCTTTGCAGCCTAATCAGCCAGGTACGGATCAAAACGAAAGTTTTATTTATAAGTTATACCAAGGTTTTCGTAGAGTAAGAAAACCCGGTAAGTCTGATTTATACATGGGTTATTGGGATAAGGAATCTAACGAATCTAAGAGGATTTCTAGGGATATTGAGAAAGAATATTATAAAAAGTTTCTTGCTAAATTGCCTGGTTACTATGATGATTCTGAATGGTGGAGATTGGTGGAGCAAGCTGATACGCCTCCTCTCGAAGAGTTGGTCGAATGTCCTGAATGCAGTGCTCAAAATTTAAAAGAACATGATACGTGTGCAGTTTGTGGTTATGTATTGATAGGCAAGCCATGTATCAATCCCGATTGTAAGCGCGAAATACCAAAATCGGCTCAAAGCTGTCCTTTATGTGGCATGTCACAGATGCCTAAAGTTGAAGAGCCATGGACATGTCATGTTTGTAGCACTAAGAACAGAGCGACTGAAAAAAATTGTACCTCATGCAACCAAGAGAAGGGGACAGAAAATACAATTTCACAAGAGTATCTGTCTAAAAACTCCAACAAATCGGATGATCTATCTATTCCTGGATGTTCTATTAGGCTAGCCGATGGTACATATAGTTCACCGATAGATGTTAATGTTTATATTACTCAAATTTCGATAAAAGCCAATCTGCAAGAAGAAGGAATCCCGCTAATTATATTTAAGGGGGAAGAAATAGATATTTATCTCGATAAAACCCACAAAGTATTCAAATCATACCGTATCCGCCCTGAACAAATGATAGCATCGGAAGTTGCGCTTTATATTTATGACATGAACAGAAGGCTCTCAGGAAGACAATATCAAGGGCAACATACCCTTTCTAATATTGAGTGGAAGATATTGAACACAAGATGGGCGGATATACTCGAGGATGACCCAGAGAAGATTAGGGAGGAGATTAGTGCTTTCTTTGCACAATTAAGAGAAAAACTGCCGGAACTTTTAAAGGAAATGTCAGCTGATATCTTTAATGAAATGCCTGAAGAGCAGAAGAAGGCAATGGTTGATAATATGCTGAATTTGAGCATTGATATCAGTCGGCTTGGGGATATGAAGGACAACGGGGATTTTTTGTTGTATATAAATCAGGATACAATTATCGAAATTTTCAAAAAATATACTCCTGTTTTCTTTGATGGAGGAATATGGGATGTTTCTTATGCTAATTTAGTCGAACTTACAGGATCCATTATCCAGCAGGCACAAATAAGAATAAAGAATATTTATTTTAATTGTTTAGATGATATAGCAAACTTTTCAAAGTACCGTTCAAATGAAACTGGTATTGCCCAAAAAACAAGGTTGTCCTTGGATTACTTGCAGCTAAAGGTAGTGAAATAATTGAAACACTTTATTAGTGAAACTAGTTTAAGGCTAGGTACATGGCAGGCTTTTGAAAGGGTTGTTTCTCGTTTATTAGCTCATGAGGGATTTGAGGGTATTAGACTTGTGGGACAGTCAGGTGATCGTGGGGCGGATGTTCTTGCACATCGGGCTGGAAAACGGTGGTTATTCCAAATGAAGCATTGGAAAAATAAAGTTGGTGTTGATGTGGCGGATCAAACACTGGAGGCTATGAGAATATACAGAGCGCAAGTTCCTGTAATTGTAGCTCTAAATGGATTTGATGAAAAACTTAAGGAGCATCAAAGAGTCCTTATGAGCAGAGGGGTCCCTCTTCAGTTATGGGATACAAACTCTCTTGTGCTCAGAGCGGAAAAGCTGTCTGAAATGCCTGTATTTAATAGAAGTCCAAGGGATTACCAAGAGCAAGCTATACGATCAACGATAATGGCGTACAATGAAGGGAAAAAAAGAGCTTTAATTGTTATGGCTACCGGCCTAGGAAAAACATTTATTGCATGTGAGTTAGTAAGACGGATTAATGGAGTATCACCAGTTCGGATTCTTGTAATAGCACATACAAATGAGCTTGTTTACCAAATAGAAAAGTCTTTTTGGCCGTATTTATCTAAGTATCAGGAGACTACAATATGGAACGGCTATGAGCAGCCAAGTGAATACAGCTTAAAGCATAGCAATGCTGTATTTGCGTGTTTAAATACTGTTGCTGATTATGTTCAGCGGGGAAAGGAATTGCCACATTTTGATCTGATTATTATTGATGAATGCCACCATGTAGGTGGACAAATGTACAATACAGTTTTACATAATACGATGGCTGGTTCAGATAATGGCCCCTTTCTGCTTGGGTTAACAGCAACACCTTGGCGTCCTGATAATGTTAATCTGACTGATTATTTTGACAATCCTTTAATAAGTGTAGATATCGTTACAGGTTTGCGCAAAGGATTTTTATCCAATGTCGATTATAGAATGTTCACTGATAATATTAATTGGGAGGCTTTATCAGAGTTAAAAGGTAGCAATTTCTCTCCCCGTCAGATAAACAGAACATTATTTATAACTGAATGGGATGATGCTGTTGTCTTTGAATTAAGAAAGGTTTGGGTTGAGCAGCATAAACCGCGGGCAATAGTGTTTTGCGGTACTATAGACCATGCTGTCACTATGAGGGACAGAATAAATGCACTTGGTTTTTGTAATGCGTCAGCAATATATTCTCAAACTTTAACGGGGCGTATAATGGATCCGGCAGAACGCAATCGCATACTTTGTGATTTTCAAGATGGAGTTATTGATGTACTATGTGCAGTTGATATTTTGAATGAAGGCGTTGATGTACCCGATGTTAATATTATTGTATTTCAGAGGGTTACTCATAGCAGGAGAATTTTCATTCAGCAATTAGGAAGAGGACTGAGATTATCAAAAGGTAAGGAAAAAGTCATTGTTCTAGATTTTGTATCTGATATACGCAGATTTGCAGCGGGCATAGACTTAAAAGATAGTCTTTTAGAAAATAACGGCCCTGCTCCAGGAAATCCGATTAGAATAAGTTTGCCGCATAAAGTAACTTTTAATAAGGCTGGAGAGGAAGACCCTCAAGCCGAGTCGTTCTTGAGACAATGGCTTGAAGATGTAGCTGCAGTTGAAGGAGCAGGTGAGGATACAAGTGTTCTTAAATTTCCGCCGGAATTACCAGGAGGTCGAAAATGACATTTGATGAAGTAATTAATGATATAGAAAAAATGGTTGGGTTAGAATTAGAGAGTATTAAGCCAGGTGCTAACATTACTCTGACAGGTGTTAACAGGACAACAGAAAGAATTGAATTGATTACCTCAGCAGGCAAGGAGAAGACGAGACCTTTTAGCGAATTGAGAAAAATTTGGGATAAATTATGTTTATTACCGGCTGTTCATGTTGATAGTGTTTTGAGAGGTTCTGGCTCAAGCCGGAATCAGCCAGAAACTGTAATGGCCAATTTACCATATATAGAATGGTTCTTTCTAGATAAGAAAAAGCACTTAGCGTTAATGAAGCAATTGACCCACGATTATGGAACTCTTTTGAAAATGGATGAAATTAAAGCTACTGATCTAAAAGATAAATTATTGAATATTGGTAATGTGGCTTGTGAGATTGTTGTTATTACTGAGAATATTAAAGAAACAGCTGCAATATATGAGAAAGTAATGGGAGTATCTCTGAAACCTATCTCGCCGGGTGTTTATGAACAATATATGGGGGAAAATAGATTCCTTTTTGTTACGAAAAACACCTTAAAGGGAGATATTGAGCCTGGAACGTATGTGGTAGTAACGGGGAATGTTATTGGTAGTGGAAATATAGTAGATATTGATGATAGAAAATTTGAAGTATACATACAAGGTGATTTGAAGTTATTGTTCCCTTCTTAGGATATAATAAATGTGGAATATACTGAGAGAGTATGGTGTCGAATAATTCTGTGGTTTCCGAGGTGAGAACATAAATTTGATTAAAGAATTCGAAGAATGGTTAGTTTTTAATAATAAAATAACTGGTCGGAAATTAAGTTCAAGTTCGGCATATAAATATGCTCGCGCAATAGAGAATATTTCATTTGATATGCTAGAGTTAGGACTCTTTAATTATAGTTTTTATATAAATGACTCTATTAAGGAAGTAGAAAAGAATATTGAACTTATTAAATCAAATGATTATTTTGTTAGAAAAGATAGAATTGGTCATAATATGTATAGTGTAGCTCTCAATCATTTAATTTGCTTTCTCCAGGACAAACATTAGGAATTTCTTAAGCATCAGAAAATAATATAGAAGTAGACACGGTTACTTTCCTCAGTGACTTTTAATGAGTCGTATAACTTTATTTACAACCACCCTCATTGGGTGGTTTTCTCTTCCCCTCCACCAACTCAATAATCTCCCGTATATCATTAATATCCAGTGCCTCCGCGATCCTTTCAATATGACTGAAACTAATGCTCTCTCGTTTACCGTTTGCGAGCTCACTTAAGGCTGCATGGCGAACATCAGAAATCCTGGATAATTCCCTCAGAGATATATTGTGTTTCTTGGTTAGCTCCCCGATTTTCACGACAACTTTCTTTCCCATTTTAATCACCTCTAATCAATTTATTCCCAGCTTGACTATACGCATAAGCGTAACGTATAATATTTTTATTAGTGGTACGCTTATGCGTAATGAATCTGCATTTATTTAGAATGATCAAAAGGGAAGCAAATAATTTTGGTCAGGAAATTTCTATTCTGAAAAGGAGGCCACCCCATGCCACCCCTACTCGAATCTCTATACGACGGCCGCCTGATCGCTGAAGAGCAGGTGGTTCCTAAAGATCCGAAATATCGCGAGTGCAGCAAGAGATTGTCTGAGGCAATGGAAGCTTGGAGAAGGAAAATGTCCGCTGAGGAGTTTGCGGAGCTGGAGGAGGTACTGGATTTGCAGCAGGAGATTCAGGGAATGGAGATGGCGGCGGCGTTTACGTATGGGTTTAAGTTAGGGGCTTTGATGATCATCGAAGTGCACTTCGGGGCTGGACCGGAGGGGCCTTTCAAATTGAATCAAAGCGAGTGTTTAGGAAAGCATCGCTGGGGTTCTCCTGAGGACACTTAATAGTTTTTAAGCCTCTATCTAGTAGAAGTACACCCGACTAAAGTACATTAGACCATCCCTGTTAACAGGGAAAAGCCTGGCCAACAGGCCAGGCTTTTCTGTTCCACGCTCCCTTATGCCACGCAGTAAATATCATGCTGCTTGTGGCACACTACCTACACCACGTCCACGTCTTAATACTATGCTATATCTTTGCCCATTCGAAGCACCTATTCCCGAATAACTTCACCATCCCCAGCCTAGACCTTCATTACCTACACAACGCATGGTATATTTACTATGTCATCATGAATGATTAAGATAATCTCAATCATCGTATGGGGGTTCCCTTAGGAATCTTCTACAATTCACATAAGGACGTGATTATGATAGCTACGAAGAAAGGATCCGCATTGATTCAAGAGGTTCATCAGACGGAGGTTCCGTATGGAACTCTTGCGATTTGGTTCCTCGGTCAGGAGAGTGTGATCGTCAAAGGCGATGGAGTAACTATTTACATTGATCCGTATGTGTCGGATTTTCTGGATCGGAACGGGCAGGTGCGGTCGTATCCTGCTCTGATTTGTCCTGAGGACATTACGCAAGCGGATCTGTGCCTGATTACCCATGAGCATGTCGATCATATGGATGAAGGCACGATTACGGTGTTTCACGATCAGAATAGCAGTGCTCCACTTATAGCTCCAACCTGTTGTCATCAGGATCTACGTCGTATGGGAGTAAGTGACTCGTCTATTCTCATGGCAGATACAAGTGAACCGATAGAACTGTTCTCCAAGATGAAGATTACGGTGATTCCTGCTGCACATGAGCAGCTTGAACAGGATGATAGCGGTCATTACCGTAGCGTTGGCTATGTAATTGAGCTTAATGGGGTGACTTTATACCATGCGGGGGATACAGTGATTTATCCTGGGCTAACGGAGCGGATTGCGGAGATTTCGCCGGATGTTGCGATGTTGCCGATTAACGGCGGGGATTATTACCGCAGGGAAGAGGGCATTGTTGGTAACATGAATTACCGGGAAGCTGCAGAGCTAGCAGTCCGGAGCAATGCCGAGACGGTCATACCGCTGCATTATGATGTTTTCGCCGGGAACAGTGAGAAGCCGGGCTATTTCCTCGATTATTTGTACGAGCGGTATCCCGAGCAGAAATGTCATATTATGGCGCGTGGGGAACGATTCGTGTATGTGTCTCCAAGAGCATTTGTTCAGCAACCATCTTAGGACATATCTAGCATAATGAGGGATGTTGTCCGCTGAGATATATAGTCTAACGACGCTGCTAGATTTTCATCAGGAGATTCAAGAAGATAGCAGCGTCGTGTACATATATAGGTTAGGAGGAGTGTTGAATGACCACCATCCAAGTTATCAGCCTAGATATGTTCCAAACCCTAGTTAGCCTAGACAATAGATTCATATCCATGTGGAGGCAGATTCTCAAGGATCGATATAATGAGAGCGAAGCGAGAACCCTCCAAGCCAAGCTGATTGAGCAATATTACATCGTTGCCATGCGCATGCGCGAGAACCACCAGTTTGTTCTAACCAGAGATATCTACAAAGAGTGCTTCGATGAACTACTTCCCAGTCTAGGCATATCTTATGATTGCGCTGAAGTCGTAGATGTTCTAATACAGGAGCATCGGCAAGCAGAGTTATATGAAGAAACGCTGGATTTCTTAGATTTCATTCTTAAGAATTATCGGGTTTGCATTGTTACTGATACTGACGAAGACATGCTGCCGCGTTTTTTTGAAGCTTACCGAATACCTCTGTTTTCCTCAGAGAAATACAGATCCTACAAGAATGATCACGACAACTCCATGTTCCAAGAGATAATCAAATACTACGATATAGAACCCGCGGGAATTTTACATATTGGAGATACCGTGTCCAATGTCGTTGGAGCCCAAAGAGCCGGTATTCAAGCCTGCTGGATAAATAGGCATCAAGAACCTTGGACGCTTGCAAAAACACCTGACTATATCATTCGAAATTTGAATGAGATTCGAAATAACATAAACAAGACAATAAACTGCTAATATTGCATACTACCTCCGCCCTTACTATTCCCTCACATATAATATAAAATAAATAGGTAAACTATATATTAGATATTCGATATGGAGGAAATTAGAGATGGAACTTACTAATAAAACTGCCATCATTACGGGAGCAGGAAAAGGGATCGGAAAATCAATCGCAATTGCGTTGGCCAAGGAAGGCGTAAATCTCGGTTTAATTGCACGCACAGGAGCTGATCTCGAATCATTGCAAAACACTTTGCAGGCAGAGCATTCCGTTAAAGTATTTATTGCGACAGCGGATATCTCGAATCAGCAAGAAGCTGAGGCTGCGGTACTGAAACTTCAAGAGCAACTCGGGTCCGTTGATATTCTGATCAACAATGCGGGTATCGCTCAGTTTGGTACTCTTATGGACATGGAACCAAGTACATGGGAACAAGTTATTCAAGTGAACCTGATGGGAACATACTATGTAACCCGTGCTGCCCTTCCGTTCATGCTGAATCAAAATAGTGGGGATATCATCAACGTTGCTTCCACCGCTGGGGAACGTGGCTTTGCCACTGGTTCCGCGTATTGTGCGTCCAAGTTCGGCGTTCTCGGTTTAACCGAGTCTCTGTTACAGGAAGTTCGCAAATCGAACATCCGGGTAGTTGCTCTAACACCTAGTACTGTTGCTACCGATTTAGCAGTTAATGCTGGATTAAAAATCGGGGATGAAGATCGGATGATGCAACCAGAGGATGTTGCTGAATTGGCTCTGGCAACCTTGAAATTACCACCACGTGTATTTGTCAAAACAGCAGGCATTTGGACAACTAACCCGCAGTAAGATGTATAGACATCAGAACATCAAAACCCATTCCTAGAAATGGTTCAGGCTGTCGACATTCAACAATGTCGACAGCTTTTTAATTTTGAATAAGCTATCATGAATATAAGCTTCTGAGAGGAGATCCCAAAAATGAACGATTTCACGATGAAAGAATTAACGCTCGAGGATTTACATCCCGATTTGTTGCAGTCATTCAATCGCTATCAAGAAGTCCAACGCTGTTGGCGTATGGAGAATGGGGAATGGATACTCAAAGATCTATCTTTTACAGAGCAATGGGACGATAGTTTAAAAAAAGAAATTATTAATGATGATTTCACAAACTGTCTTAAATCCGGTGGCTTTGTTTGGGGTGTATTCAACAATGATAATGAGTTGGTTGCATTTGCAAGTCTGTTGTCAGATTTTTTTGGGAGTGAAAATCAATATCTGCAGCTTATGCAAATACATGTTTCATATGAATATAGGAGTAAAGGAATTGGTAGAGAGCTTTTTGCATTGTGTTCAGAGAAAGCCAGGAAATTAGGGGCCAAGAAGTTATATATTTCTACGCATTCTTCGGAAGAATCCCAGCATTTTTATAAGAAGGTCGGGTGTGTAGATGCTGAGGAAATCAACAAGAAGCTGGCAGAATATGAACCTTATGATCGCCAAATGGAATTTATATTGTAACTTTTACCGATGGAGCCCAACCCCTAAAAAACGACTAACGTCAAATACAACCCCAACAACGTCACAAACAGAATCGGAATCGTTAACACGATCCCTGTCTTGAAATAGGTGCCCCACGAAATACGAACGCCTTTTTTGGATAGGACATGCAGCCACACCAGCGTTGCCAAGGATCCGATCGGGGTGATCTTTGGCCCGAGATCGGCGCCGATGACATTGGCGTATACCAGGGATTCGCGAAGCACACCGGAGGTGCTGGTCTCTGCGATGCCCAAGACGCCGGTCATGACGGCTGGCAGGTTATTCATAATCGATGATAGAAAAGCCGAAATGTATCCCATCGCCATAGTAGATACGAACAGTCCCTTATCTGCGGCAGCCTGAATGACAGTGGCTAGCACTTCGGTCAGTCCGGCGTTTCCGAGGCCGTAGACGACGACATACATGCCAATGGAGAAGACGACGATGTTCCACGGTGCGCCTTGAATGACGGCTTTTGTATCGACAGCTTGACTCCTTCGGGCCATCCGCCAGAAGAATAGCGCGACAACGTCAGCGATTAGGGACACAGGAATATGGATGAATTGGCTGACTAAATAACCGATTAACAGCACCGCGATGACGTACCAGGAGAGACGGAACAGTTGCGGATCCTTGATCGCCTCAGCTGGTTGCTTGAGCTTGGATGCGTCATACTCCCGAGGGATGCTCTTACGGAAATATATGAGCAGCACAATAACAGTAGCCGCTAACGAGAATAGGTTAGGAATGATCATTCTAGCGGCATACTGCACAAATCCGATTTGAAAATAATCGGCGGAGACGATGTTAACCAAGTTGCTTACAATCAAGGGAAGCGAGGTCGTATCCGCAATGAATCCACTCGCTATGATGAAGGGGAAGATCATCTTCTCCTCAAAATTGAGATGGCGAACCATCGCCAGTACAATTGGCGTTAGGATCAAGGCGGCACCATCATTGGCAAAAAAGGCCGAGACGACCGCCCCTAGTAGGCTCACATAGACGAACATCCGAATGCCGTTGCTCTTTGCGGCTCTGGCCATATGTAGAGCGGCCCATTCGAACAAGCCAATCTCGTCCAGAATGAGCGAGATAATAATAATCGCAATGAAAGTTAAAGTGGCGTTCCAGGTAATCTGGACGACTTCCCACACGTCACTGAATCCGACAACGCCGGCTGAATAGAGCCAGCACTGCGCCGCCGCAGGCAGACCAGCCGATGTTCAAGCCCTTAGGCTTCCAAATAACCAAGGTAAGCGTAATGATAAAAATGATGATTGCTGCCGTGATGTCGAACCCCATAATTCTTCATTTTCCCCGAACGTACATAGATAAATTTGCCGCTATCCATTGTCTCACTTCGGTCTTTTTTTGTATATAGAGTTTTGGTTAGCACCAGACTATACAATTCGAAATTTGAATGAGATTAGGGATATACTTAAAATAGATGGCCCCCGAAACCGATGAAACCATATTTTCCAGAAAAGGAGTCCTTGCCAATGAGTTATCTCTATGAATTTATCGACTATCAAGAGGATCTGCCGATTAGGCTGTTCGTGAACAGCGTGGCGTATGTTCCTTTTCATTGGCATAAGGAAGTTGAGATTATCTATGTCCTGCAGGGCGGGATTACGATCCATGTGGATCAGCGGAGTTATGAATTGAGCCAGGACGATATTATCGTCTTGAATAGCATGTCTGTTCATCAGATTGAGCGTACGAATCAGGACAATGTCCTACTTACGCTGCAATTTAACCCGGAGCTGCTGGATGAGCGGCGAGTGGTGGCCTGCAATTCTCTGTATCAGACTCCGCAGAACCAGGAGATGTATGATCGCATCCGCCATTATCTGGCCCAGATGGCCTGGGAAGCGAGCAAGAAGACGCAAGGCAGCCGGAATTATTCGATGGGTCTGCTGTACACGTTGGCCGGGCACCTTATGCGTTACTTCTCGATGGTGATGTCCGAGGAGAAGCAGAAGAATGTCAAGGACTACGATTATCAGCGGCTGAACCGCGTCCTGCAGTTTATCGACCGGAATTACAGCCAGAAGATTACGCTGCAATCGATTGCTGATCAGGAGCATCTGAGTCTGCATTATTTCTCTCATTTTTTCAGTGATAAGATCGGTATTCCGTTCCAGAAATATCTGACTTCGGTTCGTTTGGAGAAGGCAGTTGACGCGTTGATAAGCACCAACGACAGTGTAACTCAGATTGCACTTGATTGCGGCTTCGCCAACGTCAAGCTGTTCAATAAATATTTTAAAGAGAAATACGATTCGACTCCCGGTACTTTCCGCGAGGCTGTTACAACGGTAAAGTCTGCTGACCCTGCGCGTAAACCATTGACCTATGATGAATCGCCAAGTGCCGATTACTATGAGGTCGATACGATTCAAGCGATGGAGTCGCTCTATCGATATTTAGAGCCGTCCCAGGAATCGATAGCTATAACCTCCGTATCCAGTGTCATATCCGATCATGTGGAGATTCACATCAATGAACAAGTAGAGGGTACTTCATTCAAGAAGCATTGGAACTGGCTGACTACGGCGGGCAGAGCGGTTGAAGGATTGCGTGCCGATTGGCAGGCGCATTTTCTTGAGCTTCAGGGCAGGCTCGGGTTCTCGCATATTCGCTTCCACGGCATTTTCAATGATGAGATGATGGTGTATACGGAGACGGAGGACGGTGAGCCGATCTATAACTGGGCTTATGTAGACAAGCTGTACGATTTTCTGCTCCAGGCAGGGGTTCGTCCCTATGTGGCGCTAAGCTTCATGCCGTCGGCGTTGGCCCGTTCGAAGGAGACTATTTTTCTATGGAGAGGTCATATCGCTCCGCCGCGGGATCAGAAGAAGTGGAATGCACTTGTCCGCGAATTCGTGCGCCACTGTCTGAACCGATATGGTATGGAGGAAGTATCCACATGGTACTTTGAGGTATGGAATGAGCCTGATCTCTCCGGTGTATGCTGGGCGGGCTCGAAGCAGGAGTATTTCGAGTTCTATGCCGAGACGGCGAGCACGATAAAGTCCATCTCACAACAGTTTCGCGTAGGCGGGCCTGCGATGGGCTACGGCTCTCTCTGGAATGACAACTGGGCTGAGGAATTCATCGACTACTGCAGCAGCAGACAAGCTCCGATCGACTTCTTCTCATTTCACGTCTATTCGGAATACCCAAACCAGAAGGAGGAGCAATACAAGCTCACGACGCTTATGCCACCAACCTTCTACTTGGATAGCGTAAAGCGTTTGAGATCGAAGCTGAAGGGGACGGCCATGCCGGAACTGGAGCTTCATATGACGGAGTGGAACTTCTCTCTACGACCGCAATTTGATTCACGATACGACGTTTATGGGTGCGTTTGTCATTCACCAAGCGCTTCAGACGTTAGGTACATTAGGATCACTTGCATACTGGTCGTTTACCGACGTATTTGAGGAGAGTCGGTGCCAACCTCGATTTTTTATGGCGGATTCGGTTTGATCAATCGTAATGGGCTGAAGAAGCCGAGTTATTACGCTTTTGAGCTGTTGGCTAAGCTGGGGGATCGTATTTTATCCCAAGGAGATGGATATATAGTCACGGGCGACCAGAATGGAGGCCTGCAAATTCTAATGTATAACTACACTCATGTGGATCAGCTCTTCGCTAGCGGTGATTGGTCGGGACTAACTGAGACAAGTCGATACACCATTTTTGAGGAAAAAGGAAACCGAGCATTCCATTTCAAACTGAATGATCAGGAGCGTCTCTATAAAATGACCAGCTACAGACTGGATCGCGAGCACGGTTCTGTCTTTGATGAGTGGATTCGCTTAGGGGCACCAACCTATCCGACGGAGGAAGAGTTGCAATTTTTACGGCACAGAAGTGTTCCGGAAATGCAAACTGGATGGCTGGATGCGGCAGCAGAGGATCTGGGGCAGACCTATATCGTGCCCCGCATGGCATTCTGCTATTAAGCTTGCAGCCACAGTATTAGATATTTGATATGTATGTATGGAAAAAATCAAAAAAAGGAGCGATTTTCCCATTATGAGGAAATGTCGCTCCTTTTCATATACAATCTAGCGCCAGATACTTATGCCGCCTTCTTCAGCATCTGTCTACGTTGCTTGGCAGACCGACGGAAGTAGAACAGTTCATAGATCACCGGTACGATGATCAACGTAAGTGCTGTTGCGGCGGTCAGGCCGCCGACTACGACAATAGCCAAGCTCTGCGAGACGATGCTTCCTTGCTCGGAATGCCCGAACAGGAGTGGTAGCATAGCACAAATCGTCGCGATGGCCGTCATCAGGATCGGCCGCATCCGTGTGCTGGCCGCTTCAAGTAGTGCCTCGCGGATCGTCATATGCCCCTCGTTATGCTTGACGCGGTCGATCAGCACGATGGCGTTTGTGACGACGATGCCGATCAGCATCAGCGCTCCGAATATAGCGGTGAAGTCCGGTGTTACACCGGAGATCAGCAGGCCAACGACGGCGCCGATCGCCGCAAGTGGTAAGGAGAACATGATCGCCAGCGGAGCACGCAGCGTCTTGAAGGTGATGACCATGATCAGGTAGACAAGGCCAATGGAGATGATTGCAGTCATGCCCAAGTCCTTGAAATCTCCGGCTTGGTCAACGGAAGCACCACCAGCATAGAGATTTACACCTGTTGGAAGCGTAATGGCATCGGTCTCCTTCTTAATAGAGGCTCCAATTTCGGATACCTTCTTCGGATCGACTTCCGTTGTGATACGTACATACGGTTTGCCTTCCTTGCGAAATAGTGTAGCTGGCTCGTTGCGGACTTCAAGCTTCGCTAGCTGGGACAGCGGCTGTGGTCCTGTTGCGGTCATCAGCGTTATTTTCTCCAGATCCTGCTGCGATTTTGGTTCACTGAGCGGAGATAGTACGACACTCGCTGGCGAACCGTTCAGTTCCATTTGCCCGAGCGGTATCGGATTCAACACAGCGGCCAGTTGCATGGTGATTTCCTTAGCGTTGGCCTTAGCCGGATCTACTCGGAAGGAGAAGACGGGCTTCGTATCCTCCATGTTGCTGGATATTTTGCGGACGCCCTCAATATCTTTTACTTTATCCTGTACTTGGTTCGCTACCCCCGTAAGTTCTGACACATCATCCCCAGTGATATCGATATACTCACTGGTCGAGCCTCCGCCCATGAAGCTCGTCGGGTTCGCCGATAGTACGGCTCCAGGATATTGGTCTTGAAGTCCGCGAATCTTGTTCACAAAGGCGTTGGTATCGACATCCTTCTTCATGACAATCGTGAAGTTAACTAGGGTCGTTGAGCTTACGCTGCCCCACTGGGCCATATCAGCACTGTTTCCGGACTGCATGATGACCGTTTTCGCTTCAGGTTGGTTCATCATCTCTTGCTCGAGCTTTTTACCTTCGGTCAGCACTTCAGACACTGGTGTGTCATTTGGATATTTTAATTTGACTGAGATATGACTAGCGTCGGAAGCGTCGAGCGCTCCCTTCGGCATGTTGATATAGACGGCGATGGAGCCGACCAGAATGATCAGGCCGAGCGAGAGAGACACCCACTTGCGGCTCAGGTTCCAATCCAGGAAGCGGCGGAACCACTTGGATGGTTCATGCTCCTTCATGGTCGTATTCCGCAGCAACCGTGAGCTGAGAAGCGGAACAACGGTCAGGGCTACGATGAGTGAAGTCAGCAGGGAGTAAGTTACCGTCAGAGCAAAAGGCAGCAGGAATGCCTGCAGGCTGCCCCGCAGCAAACCCATCGGAAGGAACACCGCTACGGTTGCTATTGTTGAGGCGGTAATCGCACCAGCGACCTCTTTCGTTGCACTGATCATCATATCGATCGAGAACGGTTCTTTTTGCAGTCTACGATAGATGTTCTCGATTACCACGATGCTGTCATCTACGAGACGACCGACCGCTACAGCTACCCCGCCTAGCGTGATGATGTTAAGGGTAACGCCCGAAAGGTTTAGTAAATATAGCGTAACGGCCAACGATAGCGGGATCGATACGACGGTCACAAGAGTGGCGCGGAAATTACGCAGGAAGATCAGAATGATGATCGTAGCAAAAAGCGCGCCGAGCAGCACCTCCCGCATCATACTATTTACGGAATCAACGACCATTTCAGAGGTGCTGACCACAACTTCGGCTTCGGCACCTTTGACGTTCTTGTTGATACCTTCTAAAGCGTCTTGTACTTTTTTGCCAACGTCCACCGCGTTAGCATTAGCCTCTTTCATGATAATAGCGAACAGCACATCCTTGCCATTCGAGCGGCTGACGCTCTCCTGATCGGCTTTGACCTCTACTGATGCAATATCCTGTAGCTTCACTCCGTCAGAGACGGGCAGAGCCTTCAACGTATCTACGCTGTCAATAGAGGAGACGACGCTGACGTTGCCCGCTTGCCCGCCTATCGTTTGCTCCCCGATGGAAGCTGATACGCTGCGGCCTTGGAGAATGCCCATCACCTGAGCGACGGATACGCTTTGTGCCGCCATCTTCTGCGGATCAAGCTTGACCTGCACCTGTGGTGTGGCTTTGCCGTACAGCGCTACGCTCGCGACACCGTCAATCTTTTGCAGTTCGGGAATAATCACCGTCTCCGCTGTCTCTATCGTATTCTCGGTGATCCCCTCGTCGAAGGCCAGCGTGATTTCGGACACCGGAATCATTGAAGTGTTCAACTGGAGCACATAGGGCCTCACTACTCCCTCAGGGAACTGCAGGGCGTCCACTGCCTTTTGCACCGCCTGCGAGGCGTCCTTCATATTCGTCTTGGAGTCAAAGTTAATATTCACCTGCGAATAGTTGTCTCCTGAAGAAGACATCATCTCCGTCTTTCCTTTGACCATAGTTACTGCCGATTCAATCTGCTTAGTGACGTTCTCTTCCATGGCTTGAGCGTTCTGTCCCGGCCCGAGCGTCGTTACCGTCACCTGCGGATTATCGGCCTCCGGCAAGAATTCCATCGGTAGGGAGGTATAACTCATCACTCCCACGACAAGCGCCAATACGATCAGCAGTCCCGTAGCTGCCTTATTGCCGAATGCCAATTTAGCTAACCAAGTCATTGATCATTTCTCCTTCTACTCCTTTTATTTGGTTAAGCCATTGTCGATTTGTTATGTAAGGTTGAGATCGTCCGAACTTATGTATCTCGACGGATATAAGTGTAGATGTTTTATGGGCATGACAAAACGGCCATGCGAATGGTTTTAACCCTACATCTTCGGCAGGAGATGATCCCCTACCAGAGACTAGGGAACTGTGATGGCTGTAGAATCTTTCTTTTTGAATGAGGAGGTGTTTTTTGCTGTATATCTTAGCCGTGCTTATATCAGACTAGAAATCGAACTATTAACACAACAAAAAACGTACCTGCTTAAGACAAGGAACAACAAGAAAGCGCTATCAGAGCTTGTTTATAATAAGCATGTAAGCGATTTACACCAAGCTTAACAATATAGGGGAATCATAATGCAACGTCTAATGAAGTGGATGGAAGAGAATTTCGCGCCACGATTAGAAGCATTTACGAAGAATGTCTGGGTCGATTCCATACAGGAAGCGATTATGGTGGCATTACCGATGATCTTCATTGGTTCATTGATAACATTAGTGTCCATTCTGAATGACTTCATCCCAGGCATGCCTGATTTGTCGCCGATTACGACGTTCAGCTTCGGATTGCTTGGAATCTTTATTGCTTTTCTGACACCATATACTGTCATGCAGAAGAAGGGCCACGACAAGATTAAGCTCATAGCTGGAGCAACAGGCTTATCCTTGTTCATGATGCTGCTTAAGCCCACTATTAATGACGATGGAACGGTACAATTCGTTCTTGAACGCTTCGGGCCATCCGGGATGGTTACTGCTCTTTTGGTGGGTGCATTTGTAGCTGTTATTTTTAATATTTTTAATCGATTCTCTTTCTTCAAGAAAAATACGACACTGCCTGAATTCATTAAGGATTGGTTCGATTTCCTCGTTCCAATTGCTCTTATTCTCGTGATCGGCTGGGTTCTGACCTACCAATTGCATTTTGATATGTTCGCACTGATTGTAGACATTTTCAATCCGCTGCAAAAGATTAGCCAGAGCCTGATTGGCTTTGTCTTGTTCAACTTTATTGGAGTTCTGCTCTATTCCTTCGGTGTCAGCCCGTGGGTGATGACTCCAATCTTCTACTCGATCTGGATTCCGGCGATTGAACAGAATGCTTCGCTCGTTGCTCGAGGCTTGGATCCGGTCAATATCAACACATTCGAGACGTTCTTCTCCGGCTGGGTCGGCGTTGGTGGTCTCGGGCGACTCTGCCACTGATCGTCTGGTTCCTATTCGCGAAGTCGAAGAAATTGAAATCGATCGGGAAAGCGACGATTGTACCTTCTCTATTCAATATCAATGAGCCAGTTATCTACGGAGCCCCGGTTGCTTTTAACCCGATCCTGATGATTCCGATGTGGATCAACGGTATCATTACGCCGATTATCGTCTACATCGTGCTTAATCTTGGGTGGGTGGACATTCCAAGTAAAGTGTTCCAGCTCTGGTATACACCAATTGGTATCTCCACGTACATCTTGACCGGATTCAAGGGCGTCCTACTTCTGGTGGCCGTGTTGCTACAGATGTTCATCGTCTGGTTCCCGTTCGTCAAAGTGTACGACAAGCAAGAACTTAAGAAGGAGCAGCTTGCGGCTGAATAAATCTAAATACGTGATCATAAACCGATTTTTCGGCACCGAAGCTTATGATTCCGATGTGCGTTTCTTTGAAACGCTTCAGGTTGGATGAAGCTAGGGATTGAGGAAAATATCGATATAAGGGGAGAGAACTATGAGACCAACACAAGAACTACTCGCAGCTATGACTTTGGAAGAGAAAGCGGCCATTTGTGCCGGACTAAATATGTGGATGACAAAAGGCTTCGAACAACACGGGATTCCAGCTCTTCAAATGTATGATGGCACGAACGGTATCCGTAAGACGAACAGCAATGAAGAGATGGGCATTACAGGGGAGAATATTCCTGCGACCTGTTATCCTACGGGTTCAGCGATCGGCTCTTCGTGGAACACGGATCTGCTGCATGAACTCGGTGTCGCTCTGGGGGTGGAAGGACGCGAGATGGAGGTTGATCTGCTTTTAGGGCCAGGGATCAACATGAAGCGTACCCCGCTTGGTGGGCGGAACTTCGAATATTATTCTGAGGACCCTTGTCTGTCGGGCGAGCTTGGAGCCGCCTTCGTGAACGGATTGCAGAGCCAGGGTGTTGGCGGTTCCTTGAAGCACTTCGCTGGGAACAATCAGGAATTTGAGAAGATCGTCACGAGCTCTGAGATCGATGAACGGACATTGCGTGAGATTTATCTAGCTGCCTTCGAGCGTATCGTGAAAAAAGCCAACCCATGGACCATCATGTGTTCCTACAACCTGCTTAACGGTTCCTATACGAGTGAGAACGAGCACTTGTTGAACGATATTTTGCGTGAGGAATGGGGCTATGACGGAGTTGTGATCTCTGACTGGACTGCCGTCAATGACCGGATTCGCGGCCTGGCTGCAGGTCTGGATCTTGAGATGCCAGGGCCGGCTTACTACAATACGAAAGCGATTGTGAAGGCGGTTGAGGAAGGCAAGCTAGATGAAGCGGTTGTTAATAAATCTGCGGTCGTATTCTCGAGCTTGTACGCAAGGTCAAGGAAGCAAATATAGAATCGACTCCTGCGAACGTGGATTATCATGAACTGGCTCGCCGAGCTGCGGCGGAGAGTATTGTGCTGCTGAAGAATGACAATGGCATTCTGCCGCTTGATTCCGAGAAGATGTCCAAAATGGCCGTCATCGGTAAATTTGCGAAGCAGCCAAGAATTCAGGGAGCAGGCAGTGCGAGAGTTACACCGACACGCGTCGATATTCCGTTGGAGGAACTGCAGAACATTGTAGGCGATCAGGTTGAACTGGTCTATGCCGACGGATATCCGCAGGATGACCGCATCGATGAGCAAATGATCCAGGAGAGTGCTGCGCTCGCGGCATCCGCAGACGTTGCTGTGCTGTTCGTCGGTCAGCCGGAGTATGTCGAATCAGAAATGCATGATCTGGAGACGATAGAATTGCCTCTTCATCAGCAGAAGCTTATCAAGGCAGTAACAGAGGTTCAACCGCATTGTATTGTCGTGACTAGCAGCGGATCAGCGCTGGCGATGAACTCCTGGATTCAATATGTACCAGGCGTGCTTCATTCTTGGCTGACAGGCCAGGGCAGTGGCCGGGCGATTGCTGATATTTTGTTCGGACGTGTTAATCCATCCGGTAAACTGTCGGAGACTTTTCCTGTCAAACTATCCGACAACCCATCGCATATGCGAATTCGCGGTGAGAACGGCAAGCTCTACTATCGCGAAGGGCTCTACATCGGATATCGTTACTATGACCGTAAGGAGTTGGTGCCGCAATTCTCATTCGGACACGGGTTGTCGTATACGACATTTGCTTACTCTGATTTGAAGGCCGTCCAGCAAGATCGGAATGTAAGTGTAACTTTCACTGTCGAGAACACCGGGACAATGTCAGGTAAAGAGGTTGTACAGCTCTATGTTCACGACGAAGAGTCCAAGTGGAGCCGTCCGGAGAAGGAACTCAAGGCATTTGCGAAGATTGAGCTCGCACCTGGAGAGAAGCAACAAGTTCATTTCATGCTGGAGGAACGCGACTTCGCCTACTACAATACGAAATATAATAAATGGGTTGCTGAGACAGGGTACTTCCAGATTGTAGTCGGCAGCTCTTCCCGAGATATTCGCTTGCGTGAGCGTGTCTATTGCGACTTCGGTCTTGAGCCAATTTCCTTCCATAAGTTCAGCCTGCTCAACGACTGGATCAGCACGCCGAAGGCAAAGAGCATCTTTGAGGCTTACCTTGCGGAGATGAACAAGCATGTTAGCGAGCAAGTGGTCCTAGACGAAGTGTTCATCGGCTTCTGGGGCGATTTCCCGGCCATTAAGGTCTTCCAGATGTTTGGCCAGACCTGGTTAGTCGATCGTTCGCCGGACGATGTGATCGCAGAGATGATCGCGAAATTTGAACAGTAATAAGCAATAAGCTATTACAGGGCTTTGATGCTCTGAGCCAGATCTCATCGTATAAATTGAAACACCTCCATGAGAATATCCTTTATTTTATTAGAAATAAGGGCAGCTCTGGAGGTGTTTTATTTGTCCGGTCATGTAGTCCGATAGTTGCTTACTCTCTATATTTGCCTCAATAACGTCAACCACAACCGTAGAATTTCAAAAGCGACTATTCCCTGTAATAACCGCTGTCGCAACCGTAAGAACCTAATCGTCCACATATTAGTTGTGAGAAAAATATCCAATACATGAATCCCCATGAATGGTATTATCGTACATATAGTAACGATGTAACGAATACATACATACAGCGACTACAAGCAATGAACAATTAGCCATTAGGAGGGATTTGTTTGAAAGAACTGTTTACGATTTTTGTATCGCCGGAAAGTACCTTTCAAAGACTTAAAAGCAGTAAGCTGGCTTGGCTGACATGCATGATTGTGTTAATGGTACTATCGTGTCTAGTTATTTATCTGCAAATGCCGATTTTAGAACAAACTGTGCTTAATGGTCTGAAGAGTAATCCTCAGCTTTCTTCTGATTCTTATGATGCCGTTCTTGCTGTAAGCAGGATAACTAGCTATGTAATGGCTGCTTTCTCTGTAGCATTGCTGATGTTCCTTGGTGGCCTTCTGTTCATGCTGCTGAACTTGATTGTTCGTGGTGAAGCAAAATATATGCAATTGGTTACAGTTGCGGCTTTTGCTGCTTTACCTGGGATGATTAACGGGATATTAACAGGGGTTCTGCTTAAGGTTGCGAATGCTCAGACTTTAACAGATATATCGATCAGCTTAGGGGCGTTCGTTCAGGATAAAGGTAGTTTCCTGTACAAGGCCTTATCTGTCATTAATCCATTTGGTATTTGGACTTTGATCCTATATATCATTGGCGCTTCTGTAATGATGAACCGTCCTAAGAAACAGGTTGCTGTGTGGATCATTATTTTTTGGTTAATTATTTCATTCGGTTCATTGCTGCTGGTTAAATGATAGATAGAGGATGGGAGTGAGGGATTTGTTTAAGAAGAAATGGGTATGGGGCGTTATATTGGGCATTGTCCTCGTCGTACTTGTCATGGTCAATTTAAAAGGGTTAAATCGGACACAAAGTGTAAAAGTGGATGAGGTTACGGAAGGTAAGATCATTGAGCAAATCTACACGAATGGTAGGCTGGAGCCAATAAAATCGGTTGAGATGTTCACACCTGTTGGCGGTGTAGTACAAACGCTTAAGGTAAAAGAGGGCGACACCGTGGCCGAAGGCCAACCACTGCTGACGCTTAAGATGGATAGCGTGAAGGATCAGCTGGAGAAGGAAAAGATCAATTTGGAGCTTACAGAAGCAGATAGACTTGCCGCTAAGAAGCAGCATTTTGCGAAATTCAAGCAGCAAGTGACGGAGGACCCTGAGCAGACAGTCGAAGAATTGGACTTAACCTCCTACGATCTGAGAATTCGCAGCAGCCAATTGACGATAACTTCTTTGGAGCAGCAGTTAAATAACAGCACGGTATATGCGACAGCAAGCGGTATAGTGACACAGGTATCCGTCAAAGAGGGGCAGCTTATGGCTGAGGGCAGTCCATTCGTAACATTAGCCGATCTGTCCTCCTTTAAGGTTAAGGCTAATCTAACTGAGCTTGATGCAGGTAAGGTAACCATGGGGATGAAGGCAGTCGTAACCGGTGAATCGATCTCGGGTACATATCATGGAGAAGTTACTTATCTATCCCCGACCGCCGTGTTGAATGATGTGACCTCCAAGGATGCCTCGGTTGAAATGGAGGTTACACTTACAGATAAAGCCGCGGAGCTACGTCCCGGTTATAATGTGGCCATCGAGATGGAAATACCGGACAAGCCTCGTATTCTTGTTCCGATCGAAGCTGTGAAATATGAAGGCGAGGAAGCCTACGTATTTAAGATTGAGGAAGATAAAGCCGTCAAGTCAATCGTAAAGATCGGTAAAGAGGGTGACGAACAAGTCGAAATCACTGCAGGGGTCGCCAAGGGAGACCGAGTTGTCGTGGGAGGCGCAGATCAGCTTCGGGATGGCGATAAGGTGAAGGTCGAATGATTACTCTAACGGATATTACCAAGATTTACAAAAACGGTCCCCTCGAAGTTCAAGCACTCAGCCCGATCACCTTACAGGTAGAACGTGGTGAATTCGTAGCTATTATGGGTTCTTCGGGTTCCGGTAAGTCCACGTTGATGAATATTATCGGTTGTCTTGATGTTCCCACATCTGGCACCTACAGTCTGGATGGTCAGGAAGTTCATACACTGAATGAAGACCAGCTGTCCAGAGTACGGAACCAGAAGATTGGCTTTGTGTTTCAGAGCTTCAACCTGCTCGGACGGCAGACGGTTCTGCAAAATGTCATGCTCCCAATGATGTATGCAGGTATTCCCCGGGAGACCAGAAATGAGAGAGCGATGGAGCTGTTGGCTAAGGTTGGCCTGGCGGACCGCGTGAAGCATCGTCCGACCGAGCTCTCCGGTGGACAGAAGCAGCGCGTCGCCATTGCCCGTGCCTTAACGATGAAGGCGCCGATTCTATTAGCCGATGAACCGACTGGAAATCTGGATACGAAATCATCCTATGAGATTATGGATTTATTTAAGCAAATTCATGCGGAAGGGACAACGATCGTACTTGTCACTCATGAGCCAGATATCGCTGAACACGCTGACCGTGTGCTTCTCTTCGGCGATGGCAAGCTGCTCAAGGATACGCGCAAAGGAAGTGTACGTCCATGAGTATCTGGGAGAGTATCCTTATCGCACTAGACAATCTTCGAATCAATAAGCTGCGTTCTTTTTGACAATGATCGGGATTGTGTTCGGGGTTGCTGCTGTTGTTACCGTGGTATCAATCGGACAGGCTGGCCAGAAATCGATAATTTCCACCGTATCGAACTATAAGGATGGATATTTTGTCATCTATAACAATTATTCCAGCGGTTCAGCTGGGGCGGATGTGGAGATTCGCCTTAGGGATTTGAACGAGGTTGCCAAGCTGCCCGGGTAAGGTATGTGTCTTCATCGGTCACTTATTCGATGACAACGAAGCTGAAGAATGAGAATCTTCGGTTCTCCATCACTGCGACGAAGTCGGACATGACGAAAATGATGAATCTCGATATTGTGGCCAGCCGTTTTTTAACGCTCAAGAAGAGAGAGGCCGTCAGAAGGTTATTATTGTGGACAGTAAATATGCGACGAAAGCATTCGGTTCAGAAGCAGGAGCGGTGGGGAGAAAACTCGTTAGTACGATGGGAACTTATCGCATTATTGGTGTGTACAAGCCGCAGGAGAGCATTCTGAGCGGGATGGAGGGAGAACGTTATTCGAGCTATGCTCCCATTACCACCATGCCTCGGGGTGATGACGGGGATAATATACGTCTGGGTGTTATCGAAGTTCTCGCCTCATCACCGGATCACATGGATCAGACCGTGAAGGATGTTAAGACGTGGTTCGCCAAGAAGAAGAATACCAATGTCGGGCAATATTTATCTCAGACAGGGAAAGAAGCCGAGCAGATGGTGTCTAGTACCTTTAGTATTTTGCAGACGATCATTGGTTCCATAGCGGGTATCTCCTTGCTGGTTGGCGGTATCGGGGTCATGAACATTATGCTGGTATCGGTGACGGAACGTACGAGGGAGATTGGAATTCGCAAAGCGATCGGCGCTACACCGGGGACAATTATGGTGCAATTTATGATTGAGGCGGTCATATTATCCTTTATCGGCGGGGCGCTCGGAGCACTGTTGGGGCTGCTAATCGCCTTCGTGTTCGCCATGATCACCGGTTGGCCATTCGTCATTAGTATTTGGGCGATGGCACTAGCCTTTGGCTTCTCAGCTGCAGTGGGCATCTTCTTCGGCCTTTACCCGGCCAATAAAGCGTCCAAGCTGCATCCGATCGAGTCGCTACGGTATGAATAGGGAATCATGCATAATGGCAGGTTTATATGAATGTCCCCTGATCTTCGTCATATGACTCTGGATCAGGGGACATTCAACAGTTATTTGCTGTTACTAAGAGTTTTCTGAATTTGTTCGGCGGCGAATAATGCTTCAGTATCTTCCATAATGTCCCCGGCTTATTTCCCTCACCAATAACATACCCCGCGAAGGATATCCCCATGAAGTCGAAGATATATTGGAACTGCTGGATTAGAGGCAGTCCCTTTATATAGGGATTATCTCCTCCAACTACGATGACATAGGCTTCTTTCGAGGACATGGTATCTTTGAAATTGGAGTATTCTTGATCTCGTAATGTCTGCGACCAGCGATCAATGAACAGCTTCATCGTTCCTGACATGCTGTACCAATAAATGGGCGTGGCGAATATGAGAGTATCCGCATCCATAATCCGATCGATAACCGAGTTATAGTCATCGTTAATTTCAAGGAATCCGCCCTCATTATGGCGCTGATCCACTAGAGGCACAATCGTATGATCCTTCAAATAGATCTTATCCACGTCCAGATTGTGAATTACCTTCTCAGTAAGCAGTTCGGTGTTACCTTGGTCTCGAGTTCCTCCGTACAGGACTGCTATTTTCATTTATTAACGACTCCCATATCGAATTTAGACTTGCTGCTATTATTATCATCAAATAATACGGAATCAATGAGCTCCATTCAAAATTTAATGAACCCTCCAGGTCAGAATACCAGCGTTCATGCTGCGGCACGCATCCATGGCGGCTTTAGCAGTCTGATATTGCTCTCCCCAGGCAACGAGATATCGGAATTCATAGAATCCGCCCAAAGTGGCTGCAAAGTTGGTCTCCCAATAATTATTCATCGGCCAAGCATATAAATGTCCTGGGTCTTGCTGTAGCTTGGTATCGCCATTAAGTAGACGAAACTCATGATTCAACGAACCAAGTTGAATGAGTGGCGTATCTGGCATGGCAATCACGGTACCATTGTGAGCTGATACATAAGCTGCACCTTCGCCTACGCAGTAGTAATCCGCCAAGCTGCCTGTTAATTGATCTTTGCGTGGACGTGTCAGTGCATCCATTTTATCGATCCATAATTCCTCAGCTTCATTCATTATTGGGCTTCCGAAAGGAAGAGAGATATACAAGTTCTCCGGATCCCATACGCTGTCTTTATGGATACGAACCGCTACATCAACCCGAGGATGCTTGGCATAAGCGGTAACAAACAATGAATAATGAGAGCAGCCTGCTACCTCGAATGTCAATTCAACGGTACCATACACATCACCTTCTGCAATAACCTCTGCTTTTGTTAGAATACCCGTTGAAGTAACCGCATCAGGGCCTTTACGGTTGCGGCCCATTTTGCGTCGCACTTCGTACTGATCCTCAACCTTAGCTGCTCGGGTCACGTCATAAACGGGTGTAAAGGCATGGTGATTGCGATCCTGCCGCAGCATTTCCTTGTTCATGCGTTTATCGACCCAAGAGGTAATGCCGTCTCCTTTGGCCCATTTGATGTGGACGAATGGGGTGTCAATATAGGTTGATGTCACCTTGAATGCCCGCGCGTTGCTTGTCACATCCAGATCCATCATTCGGTCCGATCCGACATAGTCGTTGCGATACGCCGTTCTAACTTCGGTGGATTTAACGGCTTGAATATGGACGATCTTCTCTTCGCCTGCCTGAAGTGTAACTGGAATACTTACAATTACACCGCGCGAGGCAAGTCTGAGCTGAGAAGGGTACAATTCGCCACTGTCTACATCACGCACCTCAAATCCATCTTTAATTAGGCTGTAGTGCCAACCCTCCATAATAAGATGGGCGAAATCCTCCTGAACGAAGTCGAATGGATTAGATAGTTTAAATTTCATCGGCCGATTTGGGGATAGAAGTGCATCCCCCTTATGCTCAAGAATGTCATAGAGCGCGCGATGTGCAGCAGTGCTCGCATTTGCCGCGAAAGCCTCTTTACGCACGCCTAATTCCTGAACAAATGGATTCCACGGTTCGGTGACTGAGGAATGATAGCCCCAGGTATGCTCTGCAAATAACGTGAGTTGATACTCTATATCCTTAATGGAATCAGGGGATACGATCTCGCAATGAGGATCTAATCTTTTCACCTTGTGATACGCACGCACAGCTTCGCGGTATACCTGCACATGCTTAGGCGTCGAGCCCGTACCATCTGTCCACCAGTCCGGCCAGTCACCGCGATGGACAGGGATATCCTCGGGATAGCTTGCAGCATGTTCACGGACTTCCGTGAAGAAGTCCTCTAAGGTCGAAGATACGATCATGATCTGTTCCCCATGCTTGGCATTCCACTGCTGAATGAACTCCATGATCTGTGGATTAGGTGAGCCATTGTCCGTCGGCAAGCCGGAGAACATAACCGGTGCAAAGTGGAATGAATAGCCATCTTGCTCTAAGCGATTAATATAACGCTGTATTCTCGTCTCCGCGATCTCGAAGGTAACGCCTTGGCTAGTATCTAGTTCATCCTTGATTGTATAGGAGCCGCCAATTCCCGGGATGAGTCCTAAATCATTGCCGAACATATAGTGTTCACCATTCCATGCTAGCAGCCGTTCACCGCTTGGCATCTCCCACCAAAAGGGCTGCTGTTTCTTCCATAGCGGATACATAGAATGATGCGTATGAATGCAGGTGACCAAGTTCTGAATGCCCGCATCAAGCAAGACTTGGCCATATCCCCAGCTAAATCCGGTAATATCCGCAGTCATAGCGGATGTCACTGGAGCTTCTATAGAATTCCCATAGCTTTGAATGCGCCCGATCATCGACTCTAGCAGTTCTTTGTTCATCAACTCGCTCATATTGAGGTAAGTCCCTGATAGTCCAATCTCACCGCGGCGAACGGCTTCGGCAAATTCAGCCTTTTCTTGCTCGCTGGCTCTTCCCATAAAGGACTCAATCGGCCAAAATGTCTCACATACCCACTTAAAGCCTGCCCATTCTGGATGGCGACCTGATTGGATTTCACGCAAAATCTGCAGGGCCTGACGTATGAAATTTATATGGTATTGCTGGATTTTCTCTTGACGTTCTGTATAGCCGACATCGGTATGAGAATGATGTATGGCGTAAATTTTCCATGGTTTTTGACTTGGCATGTAGATCTCTCCTTTAAGTTCGTGATCAAAAGCTGGTTCAACCGGCTGAATTCAAGATTCGATGTCGAGTTGCTTCCCGAAATACCTCGTGATCAAAAGCGGAACATATGTGAAATACCTAGGAATGTGTTTTCTAGCATCCGCTCTGAAGTGTGTATTTGAATTTGATGCAGATCAGCGAAGCCTTGAAGAGCGGCACTGAATAAATGAAAGCTCTTTGAGAGTTGCCCTCCGAATACGAGAAGATTTGGTTGGAATGCCTGAATGTACGGAATGAGCATGTCTGCAAGGCGAGTGCCAAACTCCGTAAAAACCTCTCTGGATAATACATCACCGGCTATAGCGTCTTCAGCCAGTTCTTTCACGTCGAGATCGTGATTCATCACCCCCAGGCTGTGGGCAAGCTGAAGGATACCGCGCTTGGAGAAAGCATCATCAATGATTCCATCACGGTAGGGCTGATTGTACAGCCAGCCGTTAGCCGGAATACCCACGAAATGATCAATAATGGTTGATTTGTCGATAAAAGCAGAACCTAGCCCGGTACCTAAAGTTAGCGCAATGAAGCGATCCTGCGGATAATTCGTGCTGAAGCCTAGCGCAAATAGTCTGGCATCATTCTCAAACCTAATTTCTGCCGATTGAAGCGGTCTCACCCATGAACCTTGTTCTTGTGCAAGCCGTTCATAGAAGGCCCTTTTGACATTAAATCCGTAAAGTGATTCGAATTTCTCCAGCCCCTGAATGTAACAAATTCCTTGCTCGTAATCGAAAGGGCCGGGAAAAGCCAAACCGATATGCCAATGGCTGTCTTGTTCAATGAATTGTGAATGGTAAAAATCTACTTGGTATTTAAAAATATGAATAAATTGCTCAATAATCGTCTCTTTATCTTGGTCTGCTAACGAAGGGAATTCCTTCTGGCTAGCGGGGATAGGGACATGGTTCAGCATGATGCAGCTTTTGATAAATGTTCCTCCTACATCAAGCGCGATAACGATATTACGCTTCAATGAGGCTCACATCCCAGGTTTTGGATACACCCGCTTTGATGAGTTTACATGGTCCACTACCAAGATTTACGATTCGGTAAGCTCCGAAGTTGGCAGGTAGAATATAGGATTCGGCATATTTAAACTCTACATAAATAGACTCATCCGCGCATGATATGATCCGCACCTGTTCGCCCTCGACGAGATTGTACATCACCATTTCAGCGTTTGTGTTATCCTCCCAAGTAGTATGCAAGTGCACCCGATGGACATAGAACAGTAGATCATCATGCTGACCTAATAAATACTCCTCATTCTCACCTTGCGACTGTAGCAGGGTAGGGAGTGGAATGAGATGTTCCTCAACCCACTTGGTCTTCTTGAAGAAGTCGATATTCTCAAACGCATGATCGATGTTAATAGGACGTGGTTTTCCATCTAAGCCCTGACGTAGATAATCATAGATTTTGAAGGTGAACCACCATGTGGTGGATGAGATTTCAAGCACTAGATTATCCTTACCTGATGCATGTACTGTTCCGGTTGGGATGAGGTAGAGATCACCCTTCTTCGCAGGATAGGAATTAATATAATCCGTTATTTCAATCGGGACTCCGGTATCTTGAGCGGTCTGTACGGCAGTATAGAAACCTTCCTTGGTACATGGCTCCGTCAGCCCCAGGTACACCTCGGAGTTGCCCTTGTTCTCCATAATATAATAGGATTCCTGCTGCGCCATGAACTCGTTGAACTGGTTACGAATGTATTCCTGATTCGGATGAACCTGACAGGATAGGTTACTGCCATCCATCGTATCCAAATAGTCAAAGCGAATCGGGAAATAATCGCCAAATAGCTTAACGAGCCGTTCTCCGAGAATCGAGACATGTTCATAATGCATGACAAGGAGAAAGGGAATTTCAATCTGCTTGCCTTCATATTCCATAATGATAGAGTTCTCTGGAGCAATCGGTTCAAAGCTCCATGCGCAGTTAGCCCAATCGGCGGGTAGGTCGGCGAATTCTTTGAGAAATTGACCACCCCAAACCCCCGGAGCAAAGAACGGTTTCACGCGCATAGGTGCTTGAGCGATACTGGAGATCATTTGACGAAGCGTACAGGTTGTGGTCATCACGGGAGCATTAGGTTGATTCATATCGATGTAGTAGTGGACAGCGTTCAGAATTTGCTTGCGATAGGTCTCAAAAATAGGCCATTCCACAAACAGAGATATTTTGTACTTCTCTGTGTCATCTTCGTTCCAATTGAATCCAAAATTCAGCAACTGCTGCTTGTATCCGATTTGCTGATTCTCACGTGAGACATCCAAGAAGTAGGTAATGTCGAAATTGCTGTCGCCTAGCCAATAAGCGCCTGGACCACACGTGATGACACAGAGCGGAAGCCTGGAGGGCCTGGTAGCTGTGGTCGCATCATGTAGGGTACTTGCGGCTTCATGCTTGGCATTGGGTCGAAAATAATCTTCAATCGTCCCTTTCGTGAAATAACCGAATGCGCGGTTATCCGTAATATTCTGCCCAAAATGCTGACGCAGCTCTTCACTTGTTTTGATAAAGCTGCTGGTTTCCATGACGAGAGTGGAGTATCCCTGTTTCTTAATTGCTTCTACCATGCTTTGCAGAACCGGCTGGAAATGGGCTCCATGAGTCCCATCAAGAGCGATGCGAATGAGGCTAGGGTGGTCCTGTTCGGCTAGAGAGATTAATGGTGCGAATATCGTCCCATACCCTTGCTGCAAACCTGCCTTAGCATAAGGTACCGCTGAATCAGGTCGGATCGGATGATAGCGAACGGGGTTGACAGGCCTTTTCTCAAACATTCAAGCCACACTCCTATACAAATGATTAGCTTCATTGTAAGAAGATTTAAGGCGTAAATCTTTAGAAACAGGCTCCTGTTTTTTGTACAATTCGGACATTATGGGGAGAGCGGCTGGGGGAGGATCGAGTTATGTCTGTTTCCTGTTTTGCCGCCCATCTGTAAATTGAGCCTTTCGGAACTTGGCAGGGGCAACGCCCAGCTTTCTTGTAAATACACGGGTAAAATAATGGACAGATTCAAATCCAGTACGTTCGGCGATATCCTTAATGGCAATGTCACTGTTAAGCAGCCAGTCTTTGGCCTTCTGTACTCTACGTTCCTGTACATAATGCACAAAGGTTTGACCTAGCTGGGTGTGAAACAGTCTTGATAAGTGCCGCGAGGAAATCCCCAGCTCTTGAGAGACTTGTTCAATTCGTAGAGGTGAAGAGAGATTATCTTCTATATATAGCTTGGCTCGTCTCAACTGGCGGTGCTCCTCGGTGTCCTCATTTAAGGCATCACCACTTAAATTCGGCGTAGAAGAGAGACCATGCAGGAAGGAAAGAAGCAGAGAGAGAACAAGGTGCTGCAGCATATCTCTAGGGATGGGCTGTGCACTCTCGATCAGGCCTAGAATTGTCTGCCAAATCTGCGCTGTGATCTGGGAGTCTTCCGGGTCTGCGACAATCTTGCCATGGTGAGCTATGCTGCGGAAGCCTCTCGTATAAGCCTCGGAGGTCTGCGATTCATTGACTTCAAAAGCTACGAAGAACAAGGCAAGGCCCTGTTCACTGCGAATTTGATGCCATACCCCGGGCTTTGAACAGAACAGGGTTCCAGCCTGCAATGGATAATCGACGCCATCGTCTGTGTATTCACCTGAACCCTCAAGCACGTAGCAGATTTCGAAAAAAGAGTGCCGATGTGGAGAGTTATTAAAATGAAAGGGCATGAATCCCCAATAATGAATTCGGAATGACGCCTGATCTCCGCTAATTTGCGTGATTTGTTGATTGAGAAGGGCATTTGCTCTTCTGAAGGCTTCATAAGACATGATGAATTCCTCCGATTAAACATAAAGTATAATAAACTATGTATTATTTTTGATTCTAGCAAATATGTTCTGACTTCACCAAGGTATGTTGAAATTATGTCACCTAAATGAAACCTTTTGCCTAGAATTGCTGTATTATATGGAAAGATGGACTTCTGGGAAGGGAGTGCTTAGCGGTGGGGATTTTTTCAAGGATGAAGAATATAACAAGGGCCAATGCGAACTCTTACAAGGACCAGGCAAATGATCCGGAGAAGGCGATTGACGAGTATTTGCGCAGCTTGAGCAGCGACCTGGGCAAGGTTAAAGCTGAGACAGCTTCCCTACTTGCGGAAGAGCGAAGGGCAAAGACGGCGCTGGACGAGTGTAGTAGCGAGATCAGGAAAATGCAGAGGTATGCAGATAAATCGGTAGAGGCAGGAAATGAGGATCAGGCACAGAATTTTCTGGACCAACAAGCCAAACATGTTGAGAGGTTAAGTGACCTTCAGACTGCCTACAATCTAGCTTCTTCTAAGGCTGTCGGCATGAAGCAAGTGCAGGATAAGCTGATAGCTGATCTGGCAGAGCTGGAGCATAGACGGATTGAGCTGAAGGGGAAGCTGGCGGAGGCCAGGCTCCAACAAGGGATGAATTCAGACGGCCAATCTTCGGGTCAGGCCTCGTTCAGAGAGATTGAAGAACGGATGACACAGGCGATCCACGAGGCGGAGGCGTTGGCTGAGCTTCGAGCAGATCGGGAGAATGATCTGGATAACAAGTAACAGATGTTTTTGCTATTTTTAATGTCATTGAGGTGAGCAGATGAACGTTATTGAGTATAAGTGTCCGAATTGCGGCAGCGGTATGGTCTTCGATTCGGAGAAGGGGACACTTACCTGCCATAGCTGTGGCAGACAGGATAATATCGAGCAGTACCAAGACCCTCTTAGCCAGCAGGCCTTCTCGTCAGATGAAGTGCAGGAGTATCATTGCACGAGCTGCGGTGCGGTCATTATCGCTGATGTGGAGACGGCGGCCACTATGTGTAACTTCTGCGGTTCGGCGGTTGTTCTCGGCGATCGCTTGAGTGGGAAGCTAGCTCCATCGCTAATCATTCCTTTCTCGATCAGTAAGGAGCAGGCGACGCAGGCTTTTAAGAAGTGGTGCAGGAATGGTCGACTGACTCCGAGCGGATTTATGGCTGCGAATCGGATCAAAGGGATGACAGGAGTGTATGTCCCGTTCTGGTTGTATGAATTACATAATAAAGTGGATGCACATGGGCATGCCACGATAGTGCGAACTTACACCAGGGGAGATTACCGCTATACGGAAACGCAGCATTTTAATATCTATAGGGGCCTTCATCTGAACTATCTGCGCGTGCCGATTGACTCGTCGAAGAAGATGGATGATGGGCTGATGGATCGGCTAGAGCCTTTCCCTTATGATCAGTTACGGAACTTTAAGACCCCATATCTGGCCGGTTATGTTGCGGAGAAGTACAGTTATACGGATTCAGAACTGTTGCCGCGGGCCAAAGATAAGATCAGGAGTTATATCGAGGAATCGATCTCATCATCGGTATCGGGATATTCGACCTTCCTGTTTACTGATAAGCAGATTGATACGAAGGTGATGAACGCAGAGTACTGCATGGTACCGGTATGGATGTTCCAATATGACTACAACCGGAAGAGCTATACCTTCGCGATGAACGGCCAGACGGGCAAAGTGGTAGGCAAGCCTCCGCTTAGTATGGGGAAGATGGCGGCATGGTTCGCTGGGATTGCTAGCGTCTCATTTCTGTCACTCAAGATCATCTCATGGGCGATGGAGGAGGGTTCCTGTGAAAAGAAAAGGTGCATTACTAGGTTTGACAGCTATATTGCTGCTTCTAGTAGGTTATCTAATTAGCCCTGCTCCATTCGCTGCAGCAGCTACAGAAAATAAGAAGTTGATCTATGATAAGGCGAATCTTCTTACGGAGGACGATTACCTCGAACTGAATAAGATGGCTAATGAATACGGGGTCAAAAGAGACACCGATATCATAATTATTACGACGAACAATGATCAGAACCTGGACGTCGTCGCGATTACGGAAAATTTCTATGATAATCAGGCGCCCGGATATGATAAGCCACATGGCAATGCGGTCCTTCTGACATTAGATATGAGGAATCACGAAGTGTATTTAGCCGGATTCTATAAAGCTAAGGAGTATCTGGATGATGGTAGGTTGGATAAGATCCGCAACAAGATTACATCGTATCTCTCACAAGGTGATTATAAACAGGGATTCGAGGAGTATATCAAGACATCCTATAAATATATGGGCTTCAAGCCTGGAGTGAACCCGGACAATATTCTGTTTAGTATCTGGTTCCAATTGGGCGGGGCGTTGGTGATCGGAGCCTTGGTAGTTGGGGTTATGGCTGCTCGCACTGGCGGACGCGTCACCGTGAACCGGCACACCTATGAGGATGCCAGCACTTCAGGGATCGTTGGCAAGCAGGATCAGTACATCCGGACTACGGTCACGAAGCAAAAGATCGAAAAGAGCTCCGGCAGCTCTAGCTCCGGCGGCGGTGGCGGTGGAGGAATTACCGGCGGGGTCACTCACATAGCGGCAGCAGAGGCTCGTTCTAATATAAGAGGAAGTTCAAAAAGTCCGCCTTTGATCACGAAGTAACACTGAGAGCTTATTCGACATCGAATCTTGAATTCAGCCGGGCCTTCCGGTGCTCACGTACCCAAAACGTACGCTCCGCTCCTCAGGCCCTAGCTTCATCCAACCTTCTCGGTGCTGAAAGCCGTACTTTTGAACAAGATTATAAAAGATTTCGGAGGGGATTTATATGGAATTTTTTAAGAATCAATTTGCTAACGTTGTGGAATGGGAAGAGTTCCGAGATGATATGATCTTCTGGAAGTGGAACAATCGGGAGATCAAGAAAGGCAGTAAACTGATTATTCGTGCTGGTCAGGATGCTATCTTTATGAATAGCGGCAAGATCGAGGGGATTTTTCAGGAAGACGGGGAATACAACATTGAATCTGAGATCATTCCATTCTTGTCTACACTGAAGGGCTTCAAATTCGGCTTCAACAGTGGTATGAGGGTAGAAGTCCTCTTCGTGAACACCAAGGAGTTCACCGTAAGATGGGGGACGCAGAATCCGATTCTAATCCCAACTCCGCAGCTTCCAGGCGGCATGCCGATTCGTGCGAACGGTACGTTTAATTTCAAGGTGAATGATTATGTGACGCTGATCGATAAGATCGCCGGGATGAAGAGAGCTACCTTGTTGATGATGTGAAAATTCGCATCACTTCCGTACTGGATCAGCTGTTAATGAAGTGGATCAGTAAAGAAGGCAAGGACATGTTCAATCTTCAGGCCAACGCGGGCGATATTGCTAAAGGGGTTCGTGAGGATCTGGATATGGAGGTCCTGGCGAGCGGTATGACGATCACAGGCTTCCAGATCATGAGCTTCAACTACCCGCAAGAAATTCAGGATATGATTACGAAGAATGCATCCTATGAGATGATCGGCAACCTGCAGAAATACCAGCAGGTCAGTATCACAGATGCTATGGCCTCCGGTAACTTACATGGCGGCGGAGCTGCTTCGGATATGGCCGGAATGATGATGGGAATGAACATGGCGAATGAAATGATGAAGAATATGAATCAAGGTACGAATCAGAATGCGAATTCACAGCCGGCAGCGTCCGGAAATCAGCCACAGCAGCCTGCAACTCCTCCGGTGTCTGAAGGCGGCGCCAAACCGAACTTCTGTCCGAACTGCGGCGCGAAGAACGAAGGGGCTAATTTCTGCCGAATTGTGGTCAGAAGCTGGGTTGACGGTGTGGTTCTCTCCATAAGTAAGCTAATTTAGAAAAAGACAGGGTGTATAAAATGCACCTTGTCTTTCTGTTTGTGTGATAGACGTAAGAGGAATTTCTGATGACTCTATATTTAAAGACAACTGCTCGTCCCTTACTTTTCTTGAAGCAGAGTAACATAGAAGGTATGTTTATATTAATAGCATCAAAATAGTGTTTTCCGGAGGTCGAATGGGACAAGTTCTGAAGAGGATTAGCTGGGTGTTCGTCACCATCATAAGTATTTTGCTGCTAGTTATCGCAGTCAGCTTCATTAATCATCGGATTCAATTGAATAGAGAGGCGGGCCTGATAACTCCGCCAGGAACAATGGTGAATGTGAAAGATCACCAGATGCATGTGTATGCTGAGGGGAGCGGTCCAAGGACGCTGGTCTTCATGTCTGGGGCGGGACAGCTTCGCCAATGCTTGATTTCAAGGGCTTGTATTCCAGGCTATCAGATCGTTATAGAATCGTCGTTGTAGAGAAAGCGGGCTATGGCTATAGCGACACAGCAACGATATCCCGAGATATCGATACGATTTTGGAGGAGACAAGAAGTGCTCTGAGCTTGGCAGGCGAGCAGGGGCCATATATTCTGTTTCCACATTCCATGTCCGGGATTGAAGCTCTGTATTGGGCGCAGAAATACCCGGATGAAGTTATTTCTATTATCGGACTGGACCCTGCAATACCGGAGGCCTATGAGAAATATCCTCTGCCGTCTAAATTTATGATGGGACTCACTGGCTTTGGAGCCCGGATCGGAGTTACTCGTTTCTTCCCGGGATTGTGAATTCCTCAGCTGCGATTCAGGAGAATCTTCTAACCGAGCAGGAGAAGAGCGTATATCGGGCGATCTTCTATCGAAAGACGCAAACCTCCAATATGAATGAAGAGGTGAAGATGATCGCAGATAATGCTAAGAAGGTAGCGGAGGCCGGTATTCCCGAAGTGCCGATGTATTTCTTCATATCAGATGGAACAGAGATCCCGTTAGCCGATTGGAAGGAACAATTAATCAGCTATGCGAAATCGTCAACTCATGGTCAGTATATGATTCTTGAATGTGGTCATTATGTACATGATTATGAACCCGAGCTCATTGCGGAAGAGAGCACGAAATACATAGAAGGACTTTACGGGAACTGATTTTATAGTTGAGTATGGGATGATTTAGATGGATTACTAGCCTATATATTTTCCCTGTGAAGCAATGTACTTTGATCCGCGCAGCATTGCAACTCAGGTCAAATCACGGAAGATGCGCTCTGATATTATCAAACGTGAAGGGAGGCATACTTCCATGTACGAATGGAATGAGACGGTGCAGCTTATGGTGGATTGGGTAGAGCGTCATCTTACGGAAGATCCATCGCTATTGAATATGTCCAAGCAACTCGGTTATTCGCCCTATTATTGCTCTCGGCAGTTTAATGCCATAACAGGTACGACTTTGCGGGACTATATATGGACGCGGAAGGTCAGCCGTGCGGCCTTGGAGCTTCGTGATACGGATGAACGGGTGTTGGATATCGCTATCAAGTATGGATTTTCCTCGCAAGAGGCATTTACGAGAGCATTTGTAAGAGCCTTTGGCGTCACCCCTTACGTTTACCGCAGAGCACCGAAGCCAATTCCATTGGCTATGCGTGTGGAGGTATTCTCGCCTTATCATTATTTCATGAAGGAGCGGGATCAGATGGATCAGGGTCAAATGCAGCAGGTGGAGGTTCGTAAGGAATTTATTCAGGCACATAAGTTCATTGGGATATGGGACATTTCCTCTCAGAATTACGGACAATTTTGGGAAAACGGCCATAGTTGTGATGATATCTGCGGGGTTTTGGAGAGTATGTCCCATCAGGTGCTCCCAGGGCATCTGGTGCAGATGGCTGGCTGGTTTTACGATAAGGGGCTAAAAGGATATTTATACGGTATTCCAGTTCCGGCAGACTATCAGGGTGAGGTTCCTGATGGAATGGAGTGCAGGGAGATTCCTGAGTCGGAATATTTGGTGTTCTATTATCCACCCTTTGATTATTTGAAGGAAAACGGTACGGTAATGGAGATGGTGGAACAGAAGGCATGGAATTTTGATCCGACAAGCATGGGTTACGAATGGGATGAGGACATCAAGCAGGATTACCAGCGGCATTTCGCGGAAGGTTACGGATATGCAGTTCTTCGTCCAGTGAAGAAATTAGTTTAAGGGTGTGAAAGGTCGTCATTTGACAAATGGTAACTGGTTACGTATTATATATGTAACTAGTTACTTTATTTTGTATTGGAGTGATTTGCGTTGACCGATATGGAGAAACAAGCATATATTTTTGGTGGTATTCTTACCTTGGCTAATCGGCTGCAGGTTCTAGGAGACAAGCTGGATGACCATATTACGTTGAAGCAGTGGCTTTTCATCGCAGTGATTTCGAAGCTGGAGCAACCGACTCCAACCATAAGCGAAGTGGCTAAGGTGACTGGAAACTCCCGGCAAAATGTTAAGAAGATGGCGGCCTTGCTTGAGAAGCAGGGGTTCATATCGCTAACGAAGGATGAGCAGGATGCAAGAATCGTTAGAATCCACCTTACTTCAAGATGTATCGCTTATTTCCAGAATAGAAGTGGCAAGGAGAACGAGTTCATGGCCAACCTGTTCGACGCCTTTGATGACAAGCTGACGGATGGGCTGTACGAAGGAATGATGAAACTGGCCGACAATGTGAATAAAATGGAGAATGCGCTTGAATAGAAGGACAGGGGGTAAGAGACTCATGTGGACGGTCGTTGTGATTCTCGCAGTAATATTAGCAGGGATCATTATATTCTTAAACATATCTTATTCCGGCACTAGAACAAAATTCGAGCGGACAGTTGCAGAGCAGATCGCTGCTTCTCCAGCTATTTTAGCTTCTGATGGTATTTTTACAATGGACGATATTAAGGAATTACCGGAGCCTGTTAGAAAATATTTCGAATATAGTGGATATATCGGTACTCCGAAAATATCCTACATGAAAGCCGCGTTCAAAAATGTCGATTTCATCATGTCTCCGGATAAGCCATCTATCAAAATCGATTACACGCAGTACAATTTCGTAAGCGAGCCTGTAAGACTCGCTTACATTGATACCTCTATGTATGGGATTCCATTCGAAGGGTTTGATTCTTTTGTTGATGGTCATGGTGGCATGAAAGGAGTTCTCGGCAAAGTCATTCCCCTCTTTAATCAGACAGGAGAGGATATGAATCGAGCTTGTCTCGTCACCTTTCTCTCAGAATCCCTGGTAGTTCCAAATGCTGCCTTACAGCACTACATTACATGGGAAGCCGTGGATGATACCCATGCCAAAGCGACAATAACTTATAAAGGTATAACGGCCAGTGGGATATTTACCTTCAGCGAGAACGGGCAGCTTCTAGCCTTTACGACAGAGGACAGGTCAGTCATATCTTCCGATGGGACCATTCAACAAGTGACCTGGTCGGCTATATTCAAAGATTACAAGACGATCAGTGGTATCCAGCAGCCGACTCATTTACAGGCCGTATGGAATTACGAGCAAGGAGATCTTGTTTATTTTGATAGTGATGACTTTATGATTGAGTATGCTGCGAATTAAGGAATTAAGCACCTGAACTCTGTTTATGCCAAATCTAACGGACACCACGGACTCTTATTCGTGAAAAACAGCCGTTTTCAAATTCTAACGGACACTACAGATGCTTAAATGCTGAAAACCACGCCCAAATGAGTATTTTCACTAAATATGCTTCATCTATGTCCGTTAGAAATCCCAATGGTCGAAAATACCCGTTTAAGCGTCCACTATGTCCGTTAGAGTTTGAGCTCCATAAAAAATGTCCCAAACTATGTGGGCATTGTACAAAACCAGACCAATCCAATCCAGAGCGATTGGTTTTTCTTTTTGAGAAGACGAGATGAGATTCCCATTTGATGATACTCTCTTGTATGAGCGAAAATAGCGACATTATATGCAGAGTGCCCCCGTTCGTAAACGATCATCATTTAAGCTAAACTTTCATTTTTTAATATTTTAAATTTTGAGCGTTGGGGTTAAATAGTGGCAATTTACGGGTTCCACGGGGCCCTTATGATTAGGGCAAGTTATCTCACGGATAGCGGCCTTATACATAAACAACAGGAGGGGGACAATTCTTGATGTTTGCGAATGTGAAGAAGCAGCAGCGTGCTCCTGCAAGAACGGCGACGGGGAAAAATTATAAATGGTTGATGGTGAGACGTAATAAGGCCCTATACTTATTTATTCTGCCGGCATTCTTATACTTTTTTATTTTTGCTTATGTTCCGATGTACGGTGTACAGATCGCTTTTAAGGATTTTATTGCTACGAAGGGCTTTGGTGGCAGCCCGTGGGCCGATCCGTTATTTAAGCATTTTATTACTTTCTTCAGTTCGGTACGGTTCAGCGAGATTTTCTGGAATACGATCCGGATCTCCTTCTATTATTTGCTCGTCAGTTTCCCGGCTCCGATTATATTGGCGCTGATGATCAATGAAGTCCGGAACACCCGGTTCAAGAAGCTGGTACAGAATGTTACCTATATGCCCTACTTTATTTCCATGGTTGTTCTGGTAGGCATGATCGACCTATTCTTCTCCAACTCAGGACTGGTTAACCAATTGACAGGGCTGTTCGGGATGGAACCAGTGTTATTTTTGCAAAAGGAAGCATTATTCGATCATATGTATGTGTGGTCAGGTGTGTGGCAAACCACCGGGTACGGCTCGATCATCTATTTCGCAGCGCTAGCAGGTGTATCACCCGAATTGCATGAAGCGGCAACGATTGACGGTGCGTCCCGCTTACAGCGGATTATTCATATTAATCTTCCGGCGATCATGCCGACTATTATTATCATGCTGATCATTAGTGTCGGCGGAATTATGAACCTCAGCTTCGAGAAAGTATTGCTGATGCAGAAGGATATTAACATCGGTAGCTCAGAGGTTATTTCCACCTATGTGTACAAGCTGGGGATACAGAAGGCACAGTACAGTTTGTCATCCGCGGTCGGCTTGTTTAACAATATCATTAATCTGATCTTGCTTATTATGGTTAACAAAATTTCGCGCAAAGTTGGCGAGACATCATTGTGGTGAGGTAGGGATGATTCCATGCAAGTGAAAGAGACGAATTCGGATAAGCTGTTCAACATGGTCAATATCACGATCCTGGTTGTAATCCTGCTGCTTACCATGTATCCGTTATGGTTTATTGTAAGTGCTTCCATTAGCAACCCGGACCTGGTGAACTCCGGCAAAATGCTGCTGTTGCCCAAAGACATATCCTTTATCGGTTATACGAGCATCTTTAATGATAACAGTATTTTAAGAGGGTACCTCAACACGATCCTTTACACGGTTGGCGGGACGGCGGTCAATGTTGTCGTGACTGTGCTGGCGGGATACGCGCTGTCACGCAGAGATTTTGTAGGGAATAAATTCTTCACGATTATGTTCCTCATCACGATGTTCTTTTCTGGGGGCCTCATTCCGACGTTTATGACGGTGAAGAGTGTAGGGTTATACAATTCGCCCTGGGTAATGGTCATTCTGGGGGCCACATCGATGACCAACATTATTATTACGAGGACCTTCTTCCAGACGACGATACCGACAGAGATTCAGGAAGCGGCGCAGATTGACGGCTGCTCCAACTTACGTCTGTTCCTGCAGGTCGTGCTTCCGCTATCTACGGCGATTGTGGCCGTCATGGCACTGTTCGGCGCTGTCGCCCATTGGAACAGCTATTTCACCGCCCTGATTTACATTCGGGATGAGCAATGGAAGCCGCTGCAGATTGTACTGCGCGAAACCTTGCTGAAGAGTCAATTCAACGCGAATCTCCTGCAACAGGGTGGGGATACGGCGGGGCTGCTGAAGGAAGAGCTGCGAACGGCAGAGCAAATCAAGTATGCACTGATCGTGGTTGCGTCTTTACCGGTTATGGCGATGTATCCTTTTGTACAGAAATATTTCGTCAAGGGAGTCACACTCGGATCGGTTAAAGGCTGATTATATAACCATTAATAAGAGGAGGAGCAAAGGATGAAAAAAGGGGTAAAAGTAAGAAGCTTCGCATTGTTCATGGTCACAATTCTGGTGTTGGCCTCACTGATGGGCTGCTCGACTTCGACTAAAGACAATCCCTCAGCCTCGAATAACAAGGAAGGGACGGACGCAGGACCGGATTACTTGAATCCAGTTGGTGTATACCCGATTACGAAGGAAAAAATTACATTGACAGTGTTGGGCATGAAGGACCCTGGTGGTACCGACTGGAGCGAACTGGAGATATTCAAACGTTTGGCAGAGAAGACGAATATAGAACTGAAATTCGAGCTGGCGGAGGAAGATACCTTTAATGAGAAGAAGAATATCGCTCTCGTTGGTGGGGAATATCCTGATATCATCCTGAGAGGCGGGGAGAAGATCGATGAGGAGACTTATGGTCCTCAAGGAATTTTCCTTGATCTGACCGATCTGATCGATAAGTACGCACCGAACTTTAAGGCACTGCTCGACAAGAAACCAGTCGTTAAAGCCTCTGTCACCTCGATGGATGGGAAAATCTACGGCCTGCCTTACTATTTCAAGACGGCAACTACGCAAGGGCATCTCGGCTTCTTCGATTCTCAATGGATGAAGAATGTTGGGATCGAGACCCCTCCGACTACGACTGATGAGCTATATGAGATGCTGAAGGCATTTAAAGAGAAGGATGCCAATGGCAATGGAGACCCGAATGATGAAATTCCGTTCTCGGGCGTTGGTTTAACTGCATTTCAAAATCTGCTGATCCCTGCGTTTACCGGGATGACTGGCGGCATCGGCTTCGATGTGAACGATGCTGGTGAAGTAGTCTACGTTCCAGCGATGCCTGAGTATAAAGAGGCCCTGGCCTACACTAACAAGCTATATAAGGAGGGCTTGATTGATCGAGAGTTCTCCACCCAGACGTCTCAGCAGTGGCAAGCTAAAATAAAGGGTGGATTGGTTGGCGTATATAACGGTTCTCCGACCCTGCTCGATCCGGAGACGACCAAGACGGAGCAGCTTAGCCTAGTTCCGCTCACTTCACCGACAAATGATAAGCGAGTTGTTAAGACCCCGGATTATCTGTATACCAGCAGAGGTATAATTACAAATAAATGCAAATATCCAGAAGCGGCGATGCGATTGCTGGATATGTTCTATGCTACAGAGGAAAATGCGGTTGACGGATTTTATGGTAATACGGTCTTCCTCGGTTACGAGGAAGAGCAGTGGAAATATACAGACGATAGCAAAACGCATTATGAATGGATTGAGCCGACCACCGGATTTGCCGACATTAATAAGTCAGTTTCTGTGAATATGGGGTTGCCAGGATTGTTAGAGTTCCCTGCCATCCCTGCAAATTATCCTTTGATGGAAAACAAGGTCAATCAAGTGAACGAGAAACAGGTGCCTTATTATAGAGATGCGTATCCGGTTAACGCCCGCTTTACGGCGAAAGAGTCGGAGAGAGGGAACGTAATCGAGAATGACCTCTTCACCTATGTTAACATGATGACCACGAAGTTCATTATTGGCGAGGAAAGCCTGGATAACTTCAACAACTATCTTGCAACGCTAGATAAAATCGGGCTTCCAGAGCTGATAGAAATTAAGACGGCAGCACTACAAAGATGGAACGAAGCGATTAAATAAATTTGTGTTCCACCGAGCGAACGGAGGGGACTAGTGATCTATCACATCCATTCGATCAGGGATTTGATGGCATTGCCAGCGGGGGAGCTCCAGGCTGGTGATGCCGCCATCCTGCTTGGTTACGATCACCCGGGAGACATCGTTATGCAATTGCTATGGCAACCGGATTGTACGTACAGTCATAACGGAGGAACTATCATTGCGCCTGCGCTGAGTGTTGACAGGACAGAACTTTGCGGGCAGGAGGTAGCTGGAATGCTTCCCGGACAGGTAAGCGCCCAGCCCCCTCCCGGCCGGTGGCTGCTGCTTCATAACGGGATAGGCGACTTCCGTTATTTCGGTATCTTTGGCTCCGAGCACCCTGCTGACGAGGCGCTCGAAGCTATGGTTAACGATCCAGCGATCAAGCGTATTGATGCCTATACGGATTTACGCTTTAAGCAGCGTCACAAGTTTTACAGAAGCGAACTGGATTTGGACTTCCATAACTGTACGGTTACCGCAGACGGTATTCAGCAGGCGCAACACAATGATCCGTTCGGGGCTGTAATGCACTTCAGTGGCACACTCACGGAAGACATACAGCAGTTAACGCTGACAGCTCCCTTAAAAGAATTAGAGGATATGTTCGAGGTTAAGGATAGCGGCGCTTTTCAACTGTATGACTGGTGGGTCGTGTCTGTGAACCGGTTAACGGGCAGGGAAGAGAAAGAGATCGACAAGCTGCTGATGGTGACGGAGATTCTCGACGCGACACATGTGCGGTTTAACTACAAAATGGGTTGGGAGCTTGAGCAAGGGCGCGTTCTTACTTATCAGAAGGTAGAGCCTGTGCGGCGGGTGAATGTGCGCAATATGGTATTCTGGGGCAATGATGGTGGCGAAGAGCGGGGAGCACAGCCACTTGCGCTTGAATATGCGGTGGAGTGCAACGCTTCGGGGCTTCAGGCTTATCATACTTATTGGCCAGTCATTATGAGGAGGCACAATACGCATTATGTGACCGAGCGATGTTCACTTACGAATCCTGTTGAAGTCGTCGTAGGTGGTACCGGGTACTTGACGCAGCAAATTCATTGTCTATATGGAAAGGTACGTGATTGTACGACCAGTAACGCACGCCATCTTAACGACTTTACCGGGAGCGCGTACTGCATGGTTGAAAACTGTCATGGAGATGGAGATTATCATGGTGCTTTCGTAACTCACGGCCAGTTCGAGCATGATTTGACGTATATCGGAAACTCAGGCCTGATCTCTTTTGCCAACAGTGGTTCGCCATGGGGAGAGAGCGCTAGAAGAATCGCGGTTAAACGCCATTCCGGCTGCTGGATGATCGCACATGCGAAAGTGTCCGACCTAACGCTGGAGGACGTACATGTTGTGAAGACGCTGAACTACCCTCAATGCGGCACAATGTTGATCAACGCAGACGGCGTACAAATCCGCGGCTGTTCTGCGGATAAGCTTATTTTTACGCAGCGAAGTGTACGTTCGAGGCGTCCGAATATAGTTCAGGACTGTCACTTTACAGATGGGATCGAGACGGTTAGTCAGGGGGAGAATGCCGTAATATCCAACATCACGATCCGAGAGTAACGATAAGAAGGCGGTATCGCGAGAATCGAAATATAGCAAAACAGGACCTCAATTCCACGGAAATGTGGAGTTTGAGGTCCTGTTGTCTGTGTGCCCCCTTATGGTTCCTTACGGTAAGCTTCGTTCGCATCATTCCTGCATTTCTGCCGATAATCTCCCGGCGTCATGCCCTCATATTTCTTGAATAGGCGGGTGATGCCGACCTCGTTCGCATAGCCTAATTGCAGGGCGATCTCGCGTACGGGGAAATTGGTGGAGACGAGCAGTATTTTTGCTTTGCCCAGCTTGTGCTTGGCGATATAATCCTTGACGTTTTCGTGCTTATATTTTTTAAACACATTAGAAATATACTGCGGCGTCACTTCGAATTTCTGCGACAATTGATTCAAATCGAGCCAGTGCTCGCCAGCGTTCTCATCGATATAATCTGCGATTCGGTTGACGAGTTTTTCTGTTTTGCTGATCACTCGATTTTCCGATAGCTCGGCGATTTTATCGATCATGTCGATAAACCGTCGCCTTGCCACATCGATGGAGGAATTTTGGATCATTTGCTCAACGATCTGCTTATTGGACACGGGCTCCTCGTTCCGGGACAACAGGAAGAAATTCATCACCTTCAGCAGGGTGGAGGCTATCTCGTAGAGCAGCAATTTGGCTGCACCGACACCGATATTTTTGGACGTATTGATCTCAAAGATTGTATTTAGGAATTCCTTGGCTCCTACATATTGTCCTCTTTTCAGCAAATCAGCGAGTTGGTACTCTGTTTCCATTGAATAATAGTAGTCGAAATGCAGGTCACCTAAATCACCGAAGCAAACGGATTCATCCACATCCCGCAGTCTACTATATTCCATTGCCTTCTTTGCTTCGTCATAGCAATTTTGCAGGTTGATGAGTTCTGAATGTGGGTTACTGATGCCGAAATTCAGATTTAACCGATAATGTCTGGACGCAAATTGGATAAGGGCATCTGCTTGCTGCTTGGCCATCTTGATGGCTTCAGCAGGATCTGAATCCTCCTGCGGATTCAGCAGATAGATCGATTGATTGCGGCCCGCATCGAGAAAATAACAAATGAAATATTCGCTCATCAGCTCGCAGCCGACATTTTCCACGACGACACGTGTAAGGGACAGGCTCTTCTCGGATAAGTTGGCATGGTCCATAAAGAACGAACTGTCCATATCGATCTCCAGTGCTCCGATCAGAAACGTATCACTGGTAAAATGAATGCCAATCGAGGAAAGCTGCAGCGCCGCCTTATCGTAATCCGCCATCATTCCCCGGATCAAGTTGAGTAAATAATCACGCCGAACGATGGGGACTTGCTTCTCAATAACCTCATTCAGCTCTTTGCCGTTCTTGATTTGACTAAGGAGTGTATTTTTAATATTCTCATATTCATTCTGGCTATCGGCAGGTGTTTTTGCATGGGATTTTATCAAATCGTTGATTTCTTTTAGTGGTTTATAGCTGCGTCTGGCCAGGAAGCGAACGATGAATAGTCCTCCGACCAGGTAAACTAGAAATATGATGATAAAATTCATAAAGTACTTCGTGTTTTCTTGAAAGTAAAGACTTTTCGGCGTCGAAGAAATATAGATCCAGCCGTTTTTGTCCGACACGACCTTGTTTATAATTTCATGACGCGTGTTCGAGCCGTTAACTGTTAGGTCCACTTTCTGCATATCGAGTGCCGGTGCGTTGTCAGAACTGATGATTATGCGGTTATTTTCGTCCAGTATATAAATGTCTGAGTTCGTTACTTGATGCATTTGATTCACGAGGGTGAACATATTATGGGCATCGATGAGAAATATGACTTGTCCTGACGGTCTAGAGCTCGTCGTCATCGGAAATGACTGAATATAAGGCAGCACTTCAATGGTGTTGCTCTCGTATTGATTCATTTTCTGAATCGGCATGTATTCCTGAAAATGATTACCGTGCAAGTATTCCTCGGCAAAGGTAGCGTAATCCAAATCCGTAAACTCATACATAAGATGAAAAAACTTCTCGGCATCCATTTGTATATTGGGCGTAATAATCTCATCTCTAGCACTCATGTAGACAAAGTAGTCGAACAGGAGCTCACGGGGCTTACGTTTGCTCGCCATATCCTTCATTAGCTCGGTATTGCTGTCGGTCGCACCCTTGGCTGCCAGATCTAATTTTTTATTAAATACAATTTCATTGCTCAGCTCTTTAATATAGAATAGATCATCTTCAATTCTGATCTTCATTTGATTCAACAGAGTCACGGTGGAGAGCTCGGTTTGCTTCGTAATTCGCTGGTTAATCTCTGCATAATAGATGAATGCGCTGGACAGCGTCAGGATCAGAATTGCAATATAAGACAAAAGAAAGATGGCATAGACGCTATTTTTCTTTTTGAGTCTTGGCTTGTACGATGCGAACAATGGCTCACTCCCTTGTGGTAATAATAACCATGTACTTATTTTTAAGCGTAACATGTAATTAAAGCGTTTTCAAAGGATCTACAAATATTTTTTGTACATGTATGATACAAATACGAGGTCTTCATCGTTACATCCCATGAAGAGCGAGAGGGAGTGAGAGAGTGGACGCATTTTTGGAAATATATGATCGTTATTTTGACGATTTGTATCGATATGTCCTGTTCCGGGTCGGCAATCGTTGGGATGCAGACGATCTGGTTAGCGATATTTTCCGCAAAGTGCTGGAGTACAGCTGTAAGAACGGGGGACGATCCCGGAATATGACCGGGCCTGGTTATTTGCGATCGCACATAATCGGATTGTCGATCATTATCGTCGCAAGAAGGAGGCGACTTACGGCGTTGATCTGGAACGAAGCGGCTACGAACATATTAAGGAGATGTTCAAGGAGACGTCAGTTCAGAACGAATGCCTAGAGGAAGCACTGATCCAGTTGGAGCAGGGTGATCGGGAGATGGTGCATCTGAAGTATATGATTGGCTTTGCCTATCAGGAGATGAGTCGGATGCTGGACAAGACGGAAGGGTGGCTGCGTACGCGCATGCACCGGATACGGAAGAAACTTGCGGTTGACATTGATCGCTGTCTGGAGGAGGGATGATTCATGTCTGAACAGAATCCGAAGTGGGTGGATGACTTGAGAAAGGTTCACGAGCGATTGAAAGTCGACGAGATGTTCAAGGCCGAGTTGCGGAGTACCCTCATTGAGGAAGGGCAGAAGTATCCGAAGCCGAGGCGTTCGCAAGACAAATGGAAGCGGAAATACTTAGCTTGGGGCGCTGCAGCAGCGGTGGTTGCTACAGTTGTGCTGCTCTGGAATCTACTCCCCGGCCAGACCGTGCCGCGCGTTAACGCCGCAGATTTGAAGCTGAAGCTACAGTTCAATACGGTACAGCAGCTCGGACAGGAGACGAGTGTAGCTGTGGCGATGGGTCAGGACACGGCTTATTACGCCGTGCCTAAGCAGGGTGTCTATCGTCAGCAAGGACTTACGTATGAACAGATCGTGACGGGGATGTCTCGGCTATTGCGCTCTCTCCGGACGGAAAGCAGCTCGCTTATGTAGAGGATCGCAAGCTTCATATCTGGGATGCAGATACGAGGCAGACGAAGCTGGCTGTAGAAGCTCCTGTTCCGCTGAGTCAGCCGGCTTGGTCGCATGACGGGAAGCAGCTCGCTTATGTACGGCATGATCCGGCCACGGATACAGTCTGGGAGACACAGCTCTCATCCGGTGAGCAGCGATATCTGGCCAAGGGCAGTTCTCCCTCCTATTATTCGAATGGAAAACAGATTCTGTATGCGAAGCAGGAACGGATTTACACGTTGGATCTGAAATCCGGCACAGAGAAGCTTTGGGGTGATGGATATTCACCAGAGATCTCCCCGGATGGCAAGTATGTGCTCTATGTGCGGAAGGATGGCGATGACCTGAAGCTTGAGGATGCCTGGATCGCCGATTTGGATCGTCAGACGGAGCAGAAGATTACGCGTAACCGCCCTATGGATGCCTGGGAGAATGGTCAGCCGAAGGAAGGGGCGCTTCAGCCTTCATATAACCTGGAAGGTCTCGCTTGGAGCACCGATGGCCAGAGTGTAGCCATGTATCAGGTGACACAGACCAATGCGGTATGGAGGCAGCTTGTTCGGTATACACTGGCGGAGCAGGAAGCAAAGCCGGAAGAGGTAGTGGGCCAGGCAATAGAGGCGCTCATTTATCGAGATGAACGACATGCTCATGAGTATTTCAGTTATGATCCCGGTTATTTGAAAGGGACATCTCCGCGTCAGGTTAGCTATACAATCGTGAATACAAAGGCTGAAGCGGACGGTAAGACGACGGTGACTGCAAAAATAGATTATTCCTATTTCGATTCGTACTATGCGGTGGAGACTTATCAGTTCACACTCTCAAGAGGAAGTGACGGGTATTTAATCGACAACATGGAGGGGACCGATAGCATCCACATTACGGCATGGAATGATGAATTTGTGACGACAGTGGATGATCAGCGTGATCAATTGATCTTCCGCCCGATCAAGTCCCGGTTGACAGTGGTTGGACGAATGTCGGATATGGAAATATCGTCTACCGTGAGTCGGATAGCGGTCGACAGATCTGGTTCCTGGTTAAGCAGCAGCAGGGTGATCTCCATCGGATGCACCTGATGCGTTATGATTGGGATAAGGGAGTGTTCCATTCATTAGGCATTCTTGATGGAGTGGCTGAGTCCTCGATGATGATTATCGATGAAGCTAAGCAGTGGGCTGCGATCGATGTTACACTAGGCGAAGACAATTATGACGTTGCAGTGCTACCACTAACGGCTACAGACTCCTCTCCAGTTTATCTGTCAGCCAAACTGCAGGGGCTGGAAAATTATCAGACTATAAATACTCGCTTATGGAAGGGAAACAATCTTAGTTTCTATGTGGAATGGAACGGGCGCGATGTGTTTTTTGATTACAAAGAATAACTGATGTACAATATGGGAGATTCTTCCGTTACGGAGGAATCTTTTTTGTTTAGAATAGAAGATAGTATCGACATGAATTCAACATAGAAGCTAGGAGAGGGTTACGATGTTCCTGATGAAGCGAAGTTTGTTTGCCAAAATCCTGCTAAGTATGCTGATAACGACCACGGTTCCTCTTTTGATATCCAACTATTTGTCTTATCAAATTATTGGGCGCTCGGTGAAAGAGCAATTGGTGCAGCTTAACCAGAGTTCGATGGCCATTAAGATGTCGAGCATCACGAAGTATATTCACGACGTTTCGGCCCTCCCCTATACCTATTATGGAGATCCTCAATTAATGAGGCTCTTGTCCAAGGAAGAGTTGCAGACACCAGCAGAATCTGTATATATTAAGCAAAAAATTGAATCGAATTATGCCAGCTATCAGGAAGTCAGATCGATTATTTACAAGAGCGCTCTGACCAACAAGCAGTTCACGATCAAGTCTGATCTGAATGAACGCATACCGATGCCCGATTATACGCTGGATGGAATAGGAGGCAACGAAGATTCATTTCATCAGGAGTATTCGGTCGTGCAATATAATGGTGAGCGAAGACTGCGGATTAATAAGGACTTAATAGATACGTCGAACCAGGAACTGCTCGGCATGACGACGTTGATCGTCAGAGACACCGCATTGAAGCAATTGATTAATCCATTAGCGACGACGGAAGAAGACAGCCGGACATATATTTTCTTGCAGGACAATCTGCAGCTTCTATTCGCAACACCCGGTCCGATACCGGAACAGATTGGATCGATCGGCTACGCGTGGAGTCAGGGGCCATCAAAGGGCTGATCAACGATTCTAAAGGAATCTATATTTACTACAGAGATGATGCCTACAACCTTCCGATTACCTTGGTCAAATTCATTCCCCAATCGGTCATTGACCAAGCGGGGAAGCAGGCGCTGAATAAATCATTTACGATCCAATTGATTGTAACCGTTTTTATTACGATTATGGCAGGGGTTATATCGTACTTCATTTTGTTCCGAGTCAAGCGGATTCTTAGACATATCAAAAATATTCGGATGGGTAACTTCGATATTCAAATTGAGCCTACAAGCTCCGATGAGCTTGGTGTTCTGGAGGACAAGTTCCAGGATATGACCAAGCAGCTAGATATTCTATGGAACCAGCAATACCGCTATCAGTTAGAGGTCTCGACGGCTCGCTTGAAAATGCTACAGGCCCAGATTAATCCTCATTTTCTGTTTAATACACTGCAGTCGATCGGCTCGCTCGCGATCAAGAAGAATGTACCGGAAGTCAGCGATAAACTGGCTGAGCTCGGAGCGATGTTCCGTTACAGCATGGATATCGATACGGAAGAGGTTAGATTGCAGGACGAGCTCGATCACTTGAATCATTATATCTCCTTGCAGCTCGGGCGGTTTCAGAACCGAATTCAATTTACCCAGAAATGTGCCGAAGAGGCCCTTGATGTCCTTATTCCGAAAATGGTCTTGCAGCCACTGATTGAGAACAGCATCGTCCATGGGATCGAGAAGGGGGAGGGTATCGGTGAGATTAACCTTGAAATTGAAGCTGCTGAGAAATTGCTAATCCGTGTGATCGATGACGGACGCGGCTTCACTGAGGAGACGATTCGGGAAATACGCAATCTGTACGGGGAGTCGATGATCGATCGTGAACCTCGCACGCGGATTGGTCTGATCAACGTATTCAAACGTCTGCAATTATATTTTAGCGAAGGCTTTGCCTGGACCATTGAGAGTGAGCCATTTGTAAGGACTATCGTAACTTTGGAAATCCCATATTGCCCGCAAAAAGGAGCATGATGATGATGAAAGTATTGATCGTGGATGATGAACAGCATGTTAGAGAAAGTGTTGAACTATCTATCAATTGGTCGAAATACGATATAACCGAAATTTATATGGCCGGGGATGGGGCCGAGGCACTGGAGATTGTTCGGCGAGAAGCCCCGGAGCTAATTATTTGCGATATGAGCATGCCTCGGATGGACGGGATCGCCTTTCTGGAGGTTCTTCGGGAAGAAGGCTGGGATTCTAAAGTCATTGTATTAAGTGGTTATCAGGAATTTCGGTATACCAGAGCTACCTTACTGGCGAACGGGTTTGATTATTTGCTGAAGCCATTCAAAATAGATGACCTGGATAAGACCATATCCAGAGCCGTCAAATCGATCGAGGAAACCAAGCAGAATGAGAGCGAGGCGCTGAGAAAGAACCATCAGGTTCATGAGGCGAATACGCTGCTGAGCGAACAGAAAATGGTGACGTATCTGCAGAGTGAGGTTACGAACCATGAAGGTGTTCGTCAACTGCTGACGGAGGCAGGTTTTCCTTTAGACCACTTTTACGTCCTCTTGTTCTTGCCGCGGAACGGGGCTGTGGTGGTCGATCACAATTTTATGGGGGATGAGGCGTTATTCCAATTCTCCGTCAGGAACATTATAAGAGATATTCTTAGGCCGCTAACGCACTACTATGTCTTCCGCTTGGACGCCTTCCTCTGTCTCTTGACCGTGGGGGATGTGTCGGTAGCGGAGATGGAACATTACCGTAAGAAGCTGGCGGGGTCCTGGTTGAACACGATCAGAATTGAGACGCTCTCAGGGTTCCAAAGGAAAAAGTACAGCTATACGGACATCCTGGCTGGTGTAAAAGAAGCGAAGACGGAGATTCTGAAGTCCAATATTCTAGGCGATCAGCAAATTATTGTCGATCTGCCGAAGATTCCTACTTTCATGGATAAAGAATTATTAGTGCTCGAAGCTCTAAAAAAACAAGATAAAGAATATTTGGAGGAATTGATTCGTTCCTTTGTACAGGAATTGAGGGACCTAGGTTATTTGTCATTAAAGGAGCTTCAACATTATACGATCGAAGTCAATTTACTAATTATGCGCGTCTCCCGTCAGTTAGATCAGGAACTGCATATTGAACCGCTATCGTTATGGATCAGTGATCTGGTGGAATGGGAAAAAGCTCTGACACATCTTTTCTGGTTAATGATTGAGTCGGAGGGGGATAACTTATCTTCGCTTCGGAGCATAGATGCGATCCGGCACTATATTGAATCCAATATTGGTGAAGATATTAGTCTGACTTCTCTGGCGGACAGGTTCTACTTTAGTCCTCAATATATTGCCAAGAAGTTCAAGGAAACTTATGATACGACGATCATGAATTATCTCACCGGGTTGCGGATGGATAAGGCGAAGTCTCTGCTTAGCTATTCGGATATTAGCATTGTCGAGATATCTCGAATCGTAGGATACGAGGATGATAATTATTTTGGCAAGGTGTTCAGGAAGCATGTTGGCCAATCTCCTACGCAATATCGGAAGCAGCAGGACCTATAATCCGTCTACTGGATTAGATTCATATTTTACCTATTCAGGCGAAGATATCACCTATTTGATGCGATAGGGTTCGAAATATAATTGAGGCATAAGCAGTTAGAGAGCAATAGTCTGAAACCGTTGTCATTTCAGGCCGATGATTCTCACTATTGCTACAGTTAGCACAATTTATCTAACGGGGCGAAAGTATATGAGAAAGACTAGAAAAGCTTTGGGGTTACTCGTAATGGCTGCATTGATCATTTCTCTCGTAGCTTGCGGCGGCAAGACAAGCAATAATTCCGCGGCGAATACAGGTTCCAATTCTTCTGGAAAAGGGGATGCCGGAACTTCGGAAAAACTGCCTAAAATCTCGCTTTTCCAAAGTAAAGTAGAAATCGCTGAAGCATTGGAAGGGTTAGCGAATAAATACAAAGAAGAAACCGGAAATGAAATCGAAGTATGGGGCTCCGCTGGCGATGCCTACATTACGCAGCTGCAAGCTAAGCTGGCAGCCAAGGAAGGTCCTACAATCTTTACTGTAGCAAGCGGGGCGGAAGCAGAGAAATTCAAATCATACTACTATGACATGAGCAATGAGAGCTATGTGAAGAACATCGCTCCAAATATGGCACTGGAATCAGACGGTAAAGTGGTTGGTGTTCCAGTAGGCGTTGAAGGATTTGGTCTGGTCTATAACAAGAGCCTGGTCGATCCGAAGGACGTAACGGACCTCGATTCCTTTACGAAGACGTTGCAAAACCTGAAGGCTGAAGGAATTAACGGCTTGAGCCTTTCTCAGGAGGCATATTTCCTGATCGGGCATATTCTGAATACTCCATTCGCACTGCAAGCAGATCCGCAAGATTTCATTGATAAGCTGAACAAAGGCGAAGTGAAGATGGCCGACACGAAGGAGTTCCAAGAGTTCGCCAAGTTCATGGAAGCGATCAAGGAATATTCAGTGAATCCGATGGAAGTAACCTATGATACGCAAATGGGAGACCTGGCAACAGGCAAGACAGCGATGGTGCACCAAGGTAACTGGAGTTACGGCATGCTGGCTGATTATGACGGCCTCGATGTCGGAATGATGGCATTGCCGATTGCAGGCAACAAGAAGCTCTCCGTTGACATTCCAAGTGGCTGGGTCATCAACAATGGAGCAAGCGCTGATGAGATCAAGGCTGCTAATGCATTCCTGGATTGGATGTACAACAGTGAGACAGGCAAGAACACGATCGTTAATGAATTTAAATTTATTCCAGCTATGACCAATATCGATGCTGACTCTTTGGACCCGTTGTCACAGGCTGTATTCGAGGCAACGAAGAGCGGCAATACGATTCCGTGGGCAATGAATTACTTCCCGCAAGGCAGTATTGTAAATGACTTGGCACCAGCAACCTCTGAATTCTTCCTCGACCCTAATCAGACGAGCGAGCAGTTTTTGCAGAATCTCGATGCTGCATGGGCCAAAGCTGTTAAATAACAGAATTTGAACATCCAGGATACAACACTAAAGCCTAGCCTATATTTCCTAGTGTTAGGCTTTTGTGTTTTATTCTCCCCGCTTCATCCTTAAATCGTACTGGAGAGGGAGTGTATTAATTGAAAAGAAAAGACAATCTGTGGTTCGGATTGTTTACGATGCCTTTGTTCATTATTTTTACAACCGTCGTAATCATTCCATTTATTATAGGTATCGCTTATTCATTTATTAGCTGGGACGGTATTCCGGCGAACCCTAAGGTTTTTGTCGGTCTAGATAATTACACGGCTATTTTTCACGATCAGCGGTTCTTCTCTTCCGCGGGCCATACACTCAAATTTACATTACTAGCTCTTATTTGCGTTAACACGTTAGGCTTAGTATTTTCGCTGTTTGTAACGAATGGACTGCGTACGAGTAAGCTTGCCCGGACTTTCTTCTTTATGCCGAACCTGATTGGCGGCTTAATTCTGGGTTACATTTGGAAGTTTATTTTTACGGATGCATTCAAGTTTCTTGGCAGCAAGACTGGGATGGAGGGAATCTTCTTCAACTGGCTCATCAATCCGGATTTTGCTCTATACGCTCTCGTGATTGTATTTACCTGGCAGATGGCCGGATATACGATGATTATCTATATTGCGGGTATACAGGGGATTCCGGATGAACTGCTGGAGGCGGCCAAGGTGGATGGAGCGAATTTGTGGCACAGATTGACTAAGATTACTTTCCCATTGCTAATGCCGTCCTTCACAATCTGCTTCTTCATGACATTGTCGGGTGCGTTTAAAATTTACGATGTAAACCTGTCATTAACGAATGGTGGGCCGGTTCACTCCACAGAAATGTTTGCGATGAACATCTTCAATGAAATATTCGGTTATGGCCGATACGGGCTTGGCCAGGCCAAAGCGATTCTGTTCTTCCTTGTCGTAGCTCTTGTAACGTTGACACAGGTGATCATTACGAAGAAGAAGGAGGTGCAGATGTAATGAGACGAACAGGCAGAGCGATTTCTTCCATTATGCTGGCACTTCTTGCATTAATGTTCTTATCACCAATTTATATTATGATCGTCAACTCTTTCAAGACGAGGGCGGAATTGTACGATAATGCCCTGACATTGCCGCAGTCTTTCAGCTTTCAATATTTTGAAGCGGCGATGAAGAAGATGAACTTCTTAACTGTCTTGGGGAACTCTACATTTGTCACCGTAGTTACCGTTATTTTTGTCATTGTATTATCCTCCATGACAGCGTGGATGCTCGTTAGAACGAATAACAAGCTGAGTCAATTTATGTTCATGGCTTTTATTTCTACGATGCTAATTCCTTTTCAGACACTGATGATGCCGCTCATGCAAGTTATGGACTGGATCCGTACGTATCTTCATATCCCGATGCTGAATACGCATGGCGGCTTGATCTTTATGAATATTGGCTTCCATGCCAGTATTGCTGTGTTTCTGTATCACGGGTTCATCAAGTCGATCCCGATTGCACTTGAGGAAGCAGCGACGTTAGACGGATGCAGTAAGTTCGGGGTGTTCTGGAGAATTGTGTTCCCGATGCTGAAGACGATTACCATTACGGTAGCGATATTGGATGTCATCAGTACATGGAATGACTACCTGCTTCCATCATTGACTCTCTCTGACAAAGGGTTACGAACAATCCAACTGTCGACGTTCTATTTCTTCGGTGAGTTCACCATCGTATGGAATCAGGCGATGGCCGGTCTGACCTTGACCATTATCCCTGTCGTGATTTTCTATGCGGTCGCCCAGAAATATATTATTAAGGGAATTGCAGAAGGAGCCGTGAAGTAATCCGAAGTAGAGGAATGATTCGCGCTAAATCTGTTAACGATGGAATAAGTGTGGGATATTACTGTTGGAGAGGAAGGGGGATGGGTATGAGTAATTTGTTCATTATAGGCAACGGATTTGATCTTGCTCACGGAATGAAAACATCGTACGAAGATTTTCACCAGTATCTGAAAGATACTTACCCGGATGCTTCCTTCTCCAGCTATGTCATACCTGATGCTAAGTTAATGCCTGATGGCAGCGAGAATTACGATGATTTTGATGTCGTAGGTTTGTTATTAGAGGTCATATCCGATGTTGAGCCGCATGGCGACAGGTGGAGTGATCTGGAGACATTGCTTGGTTTTCTGGATCTGGATGAATATCTTAATAACCGAATTGAAGACGACGATGATAACGGCGGGGATAGAGTTTATAGTCATCAGGATTTAACGGTTAACCTCGTTGGAGCCATATTAGAGATTAAAGATTATTTCTCCGAATGGGTTGGAAAGATTGATATCTATAGTAGGTCTCCCAAAAGTGACTTTATGAAACTAATAGATCAGGATAATGACTTATTCTTGACTTTTAACTATACGAGAACATTAGAACTACTGTACCAAGCCAAAAATATTTGCCATATCCATGGCGAGCAAGGCGGAAAATTGTTGTTCGGCCATGGTAACGAGAATGATTATACGGAAGAGTATATGAAGCGACATATGGGCTCTGAAGATCTAAGACAAACGATGCTAAATCAACTTAGAAAGAATACAGAGGCTGCTATTCAAGGAAAACAGGACTTTTTTAATAACATTGCAAAATCGGTTGATAAAATATACTCCTTCGGATTCTCATTTTCCAAAATTGATGAAGTATACATTATGGAGATTTGCAGCAAATTACCCACCGCTCATGTGACATGGTATTTAAATGATTACGATGATATTTCAAAACGTACCGAATATACAAAAGTGATTAAATCCTGTGGTTTCGAAGGGACATTCGATACTTATCATATATCATGAGTGGTCCATTAAGGGCAGGAGACAGATGCCAGCGCTTCATTCGTAATCTGTTCAATATCGACAGGAGATTGTGATCCCTCGCGAACCAAATCGGGCAAAATATCGTTAAGAAAATAATCGACGCAATGTAGCTTGATCTTTTTAATTTTGATTAGCGCGCTACGGTACATCGTAACAAATTCTTTCTCCGTATTTCCGCGCTGCAGCTCTGAGAAGGCTTCATAGATCTGATCCATTTTATCGGCAACCTCAAGGATTTGCCCTTCTACGGAATCGTCTTTGCCTTCGCGCAGTTGTCTACGAAAGATATGTTGAAACTCCTCAGGAATATGCTCGTCAATGAAATGAGCGACCATTCCTTCTTCAACCTGTTGCAGCATGGCCCGAAGCTCTAGCGAATAGTGTTTCACGGGCGTCTTGATGTCCCCGATAAATATTTCCCCATAATCATGACTGCTAGTTATTTCATATAGCTTCTTCCAGTCCACTGTGACCCCGTTGCTCTCTTCAATATCCGCCAATGTCTTGGCATACTGAACGACCTTCCAGGAATGGGCCGAGACGCTATGCTCTTGAAATTTGAATCTTCCCGGGCAGCGAATGATCCGCTCTAAATCCGTTAGCGATTGGAAGTACGTATGGATTCCCATATATTTTGCATTCCTTTCTTCGAATAGTGTGCTGTACGTACAGTATATATCTGGTTTGTTAATGGATCGTTAACTTGAAATAGAAGTTTATAGATAGTATTTTCTAAATGTAAAGGAGCAGGCCGCTTTAGTCAGCGGTGTTGCTTCTTTTTGTTCATTTATAGAGGAGAGTGTTGAGATTTTTTCAACAATGTTGAGGTGGCCATGCACATGTCTCAACGCTCCGCAATAATATATCCATGTAACGACTACAACATATGGGAAGTGATAAGTGAATGAGCGAAGTGCAATCGGGTGTAGCTCCTTCAGAGGAAAGTCAATCAGACATAAGTATTTCCTTTCGAGAGAAGGCGACCAAAGGCAAGGTGGGATTTAAAAGAAAGCTGTGGCTGTTCTGGGCACTTCTTGGACCAGGTATTATTTCTTCACTGTCTAACAATGATGCCGGAGGCATGATCAGTTATACGATGACTGGAGCTGTGTTTGGCATAAGCTTCTTCCTCCCGTTATTGTTTCTGCTCGCGCCGATTGACTATAACATGCAGGAGATGTCGATGCGTCTAGGGGCGGTCACCAAGACCGAATACAGGGAACTGCTGCTTCGTTATTTCGGGAAGTTCTGGCATTACACCAGTGTAGCAGCCTTAGGGCTGGCAAATTTGATGTACATTATAACCGAGTTTGTGGGAATGACGGCTGGACTGACCCTTATGGGGCTGCCGTTATGGTTAGCTGATCTCATCAGTTTTGCCTTTGTCAGTTTTGTAATGTTCTTTATGGGATATTGGTCTAAGGAGCGATTAGGGATATTGGTTGGCGTAGTCAATGTCGTATTCATCATCGTCGCCTTCATGACTCATCCCGATCCTGCTGAGATCGGTAAAGTATTTACCAGCTGGCCGAGTATAACATGGGACCTAAAATCAGATGGGATGCTGATATTTATCCTAGCGACCATCGGAAATGCCATCGCTCCATTTATGCTGTATTACAACAACAACACGACGCTAGACAAAGGGTTAACGCGCAAGGATTTGCGGTTAGGACGTATCGATATTGCCCTCGGCTCTTTGCTTCAGCCGATCTTTGCGGCGGCCGTTATGATCTGCGGTGCTGCGCTTATGGGCCATGTGGCTAATATCGACGACTCCAATCCGGCGGATTTGATTACCGCATTCGTGCCGGTTACCGGTCGCATAGGTAGCATTTTGTTCGCCTTGGGATTGTTTAATGCCGGTTGGCTCGCTGCCATTACGATCTCCTTTTCTTCAGCCTATACCGTTGCCGGAGCCTTTGGTTGGAAGAGGAGCCAGAATAATAAGATATCGGAGGCACCGAAGTTTTATGGTCTCTACTTTGGCTGTCTGTTACTAGGAGCTGTAGTTATATTAATTCCGGACTTACCGCTCAGTATGCTGGCCGTCTTTACGCAGATTTTTGCGACCATGTTGTTTGTTCCGGATTTGATCTTCCTAGTTCTGCTTACCAACAATCGAAAGGTTATGGGGGAATACGCCAACTCAGGATGGAAACGCCTGCTTGGATGGGGAATCGTATCACTTTATTCGGCGGTGTCGGTGGTAACGATTATTTTAACATTAAACGGAACTATGTCTTAAACATGAAGAAAGTTATCAATTTCATAAGGAGAGGTGAAGAGGTAATGTATTATTATTGCATCGTGTGTCAGAGTCTTCATGATGATAGGTATACGGCGGGGGAAATTTTCAAGAGGGGATATTTTATTGATGATACAGGTACGGGAACCAAGTTTCATCTTGGAATGTGTGATCCGATCGTAAAAGGAGAACATTTACACATAAGAAGAGATTGCGCATTGGAGACGGGAGATCGTTGGATGCCCATTTATGAGTTAATCAAACCTGACCGGGAGTTCGGAGGGGCAATCAGCGCAATAAAAGAGACGGCCGCTTGGTCGGGGTGATGGGGATGGGAACCTAACCGACATAATAATACGATGAGGATTAAAGAAAAACCAACATCATAATACGGGGCTGTCCCAAAAGGGATAGCTCCTTCTTGTTACATAACGACTGGTAAGGATCGAGTTTGCGTTTAGACCGGTATATAATAGGTTTGTACATAAATACGGCTAATAATTGAGCTGTCCTGTTCAAACGAACAATCATTATAGGGAAGTGATATATATGTGGCTCCTATTCGCTTTTGGTTCGGCGTTATTTGCAGGTATGACGTCTATTCTTGCCAAAATCGGAATCAAGAACACGGATTCAAACCTGGCCACGGCGCTGCGGACGATCGTTGTCCTACTGTTCTCCTGGCTTATGGTTTTCATTGTCGGCTCACAGCATACGATAGATACAATAACCTCACGCACACTTCTGTTTCTAGTCTTATCCGGCGCAGCTACCGGTGCTTCCTGGCTATGTTATTTTAGAGCACTACAACTCGGAACGGTGAATCAGGTGACTCCGGTCGATAAGAGCAGCACGATCCTGACGATTCTTCTGGCTTTTATGTTCCTTGGGGAAGTACCTACGATATTTATGGGTATCGGGATTGTCTTGCTTGCACTGGGGACATTTTTGATGATCCAGAAGAAGGCGGATTCTGCGGAATCCACGGGCACAAAGCGAAGAAGCTGGTTGATCTATGCGCTGCTGTCCGCCATCTTCGCTGCTTTGACCTCGATCCTTGGCAAGATCGGCATTCAAGATATCGAATCCAATCTGGGCACGGCCATTCGTACCGTTGTTGTGTTGGTCATCGCTTGGGGATTGTATTTTTCCAGAAGAAGCATACACAAATGAAGGAGATCGACAAGAAAAGCTGGCTGTTCATAGGGCTGTCGGGCTTGGCGACCAGGTCTGTCCTGGCTTTGCTACTATCGTGCACTGCAGGCTGGTAAGGCCAGCCTGGTGGTACCGATCGATAAGCTGAGTATTGTCGTTACAGTTATATTTTCTTATCTAGTTCTTAGGGAGAAGCTTTCTGTCAAAGCCTTCATTGGCTTATTGTTCGTAGTTGGCGGTACACTGCTGCTGCTGTTCTAGATTAGGCCAAGTTAATAAAGCATAAGAGGACACCCGGAGGGGTGTCCTTTTTTTGTTAAATGCAGTGTATTCTCTCTCCAGTCTCCGCCGATCGCTCTATAGCAGTGATCAATCGATGCAAATATGCGGCATAGTGAAAGTCGGGAGTTTCCTTGTTATTTAGCAGGATGTCTTTAGCGAAGGTTTGGTGAGCCCGGAATACATTGGTGAAGGGGGACTCATTCGTGTCCTCCATGATAACGGCGAAGTCATTCGATTGACTTGTGATAATCGACCTTGTTGAATCGTATTTCACCAGAGAGATACTTAGACCGCCGTATTGCGGATGGCCAATGGAGCAATTTTGGTACAGCCGTATAATGCCTCGTTCCCCCTGAATTTCCAGCATGAATTGAGGATAAGCTCCGCCCTGTAGATGGATGGAGATAGGAATGTCACGGTTGATTTTGCCTTGGATAAGATACTGATCTTCTATGTTTTTGTTGATGGTATGATCCTGATCCGTAATGTGAGCTTTGGTGTAGTGTGTATGGCGACTGGCCTGAACCTCGGTAAAATGACCGAACAGGTAGCTCACAATATCCAAGGCATGCCCACCGTTGATTGTCAGTAATGTCGCTCCATTGTTGCGTTCCAAAATATAGCTACTTCCAGAGTCTACCCAGTTGCCCTTGGCCTGTGTCGAAGACTTCACATTAACGGCTAAAATCTTGCCAATCTCTTGTTGATCGATTATCTCCTTGACCTTGCTTACTTCGTCGGCTTGGCGTGACTGTAATCCGATAGCATGCCGGACCGAAATGCCGTTGATCTGTGCCATAATCCCGTCGACTTCGCTTGTCGTGACGGCCAGAGGCCATTCACAGTAAATATGCTTATTGGCACGGATCGCATTAAGCACGATTTCGTGGTGATAAGGGGCTTTCACGCTGACAATAACCATGTCGACATCGCAGGATTCGAGCATTTTAGTGTAATCGTCATACGCGCTGACATTTCCAATCTGATTTGCCGCTTCCTGGGCCGAAGTCATATTTGTAGTCGCTATTGCTGTTATTTCATGCAGCTCACTTTGGAGCAGAGCCGGATATGCGTTGAACTGGCCCACCGGTTTCGAATCGATCCTCCGATAATGCCTGTTTTTATTTTCTTCATCCTATAACCTCCCTGTCTTTAGCAGTAGTATAATATTGCTGTGATATTAAAAATAATGTATATATTTAATCTATATATCAGAAAAAATGATACGTAAGGGATGAGGTCTGTTGGATATTGAGAATATGAAGGCGTTCATCACGGTCGCAGAGCACGGAAGCATATCGTCTGCTGCGCAGGAGCTGCATCAGTTGCAATCCAATATGACGGCCAAGATCAAGAAGATCGAGAGCGAATTTGATTCAGAACTATTCTATAGAAGACCCAGAGGGATGGAGTTAAATGAAGAGGGTAAGAAGCTCTATGCCCAATTCAAGAAGATCGTATTGTTGTGGGAAGAGACCCGGAGCATGATGAGCCAGGAGAGTCCGGCGCTGAGAATCGGCCTTATGGTGAGTAAAAATCCACCTAATTTCAATCAAGCGATGGGAGCATTATATGAGAAGTATAAGCATCTGACGGTAACGATCAGGACCGGAAATACGCAAAAGATCGAGAATGAGATTACCGATGGAATGATCGACGTAGGCTTTCTAGTTGGAAAAACGGATGCGAAGGGGCTTCATTACAAGAAGTACGGAACTGAGAGATTAGTATTAATCGGTAGAAATATCGATAAACCACTGGATAAGATTCTGGAGAGCGAGAATCTGATTATTTCCTCTAGCAATTGTTATTACAAGAAGGTGTTCGATCAATTGCAAGAGGATCATCAAGTAACGCGCACAGATTTTGTGGAAATTGCCGCTTTGGAGTCCTTGGTTAGTATGTGCCAGCTGGGCATGGGGGTAAGTCTTATCCCCGAGTCTGACACGGCCGTGCTAGGAATCAGAGATTATCGGGTGATTGATCATCCCGCTTGTGAGCTCGAGAAATTTATCTGTTATAGAGTGAGCCATAAAATTACCGGAATTGAGCAGCAGCTCATGAATATGATTGTAACTGCTGATTAACAGCGGGCGGGGCAGGGGTGGAGAGTACCACCGAGGAGCGAAGGTTCTATAGTTGACGGCGATCCTTGGGCCTGATTTTGCCCTACCTATGCTGAAGACTGACAATTTTTCGGCCCAAAGGAGAAATTCCTGCAAAAATGCAGTTTTTTATCGGGATACCGCTCCACATCTCGGAAATTCCTGCAAATATGCATCTTTTTCTCCCGTTCCAGCTCAATTTCGAAGAAAAGAACAAAAAAGCCTGCATATTTGGTCATACCCCTGTCAAGTAGACATATAAAAAAAGCTAAGCTGCTAGCGCGCACCGGTACTCAATCGGTGCGCGTTGTTTCAATTTGGCTTGAAAACGGTGATAGTTGTAGAAATAAATATAATCTTCTACTGCTTGCTGAATTTCTGCTCCTGATCTACACTGTTTAATATACAGCTTCTCTGTTTTGAGATGCGAAAAGAAGGATTCGATGCATGCGTTATCCAGGCAGGTTGCTTTGCGAGAGTGGCTGCCTTTAACGCCGAGTGCTTCTAATTGCGTGTTGTATGCCTGAGACGTGTATTGGAAGCCCTGATCCGAATGGAGCACGGCTTCCGAAACGTCTCTTTCTTTGCCCATTCTTTTACTGTATCTAGTACGAGTTCAACATCGTTACGTTCTGACAAATTCCAGGCGACAATCTCGTTGTTAAATAAATCTTGGATGACGGATAAATAATAAAATTTCTTTCCGTCGGAAATATAGGTAATGTCAGTGACCATTTTTTGCTGCGGTGCTGTAGCATGGAATTGGCGCTTTAAGCGATTGGGATAGACAACAGAAGGCGTATAATTGGACTGTTTTCGCTTTCTCCGTATCACCGATTGGATCGATAATTCACTCATGATCCTCGATACTTTTTTATGATTCACCTTGTAACCGGCTTCCCATAAGGCGGTCATCATGCGCGGGTAGCCAAACTCTGGGTGTGCAAAATGGATAGCCATCATATGTTCTTTAATTCCATGATCCTTGTCTCGCCTTGCCTCACGCTCAGGGTTTGTGGCTCGCCATTTGTAATAACTGGCTCTTGGTATTCCTGCAATGGTTAGCAAACGTGTAATGCCGTGAGAGCCGCGTAGTTCTTCCACTATTTTATAGTTCTCTTGCTGGCTGGGGGCTTCTCCTTTACTAGATTTGGATACCGCTTTTTTAAATAATCTACCTGTGCTTTCAGGTAATCTCGCTCTTCTTCGACACTTCCAAACGACGTACGTGGACGTCCCTTCAGTGGATTTACTTCACCTTTACTCTTACCAAGTGACTCACCGTTTTTCCACTTCTTCACCCAAACCTTTAGCTGCGAACAATTACGAATTCCCTCTCGTTCGGCCACTACCTTGTAACTTGCAGAGCCTTTCAAATAAGCTTGGACTGCCTTTAATTTGAATTCTTCAGTATATGTGTTGAATGTTTGTCCCTTTCTAGCCATAAAATATCCCCTCCAAGTGTCACTCCAACCTCCATCTTAACATGGAGGTTTTTTTGAGTGTCTACTTGAAGGGGATAATACCAATTTGCAGGCTTTTTCTAAAAATAGGCGATTTCGCATGTAAAAAACTGCATTTTTGCAGTTTTTTAATCCCATTGTCATTGTAGGCAGCGGAAGGAATACGTGTTTGAGATTAAGCTATTAGGCAACCTCAGAATTTAATCTTCAGAGTATCCCCTTCAACGTATACACCTTCGGAACGGGTGATGGCCAGCTTCTGTTCTTCAGAGAAGCCAATCGTCTCCCCGTCTCGTAGAGTGACATTATTCGTAACGACATAATCGGAAATATCGATTAGGAAATCACGCAGGTCGCCCGGTGTGGCCTGACTGTCAATGATCTCAATCTCACTTTTGCCGAATGCTCTCAAGCCGTAGGTGTATGCCCCATACCGGTCTCTGTTCCAACCAGACCAAAGTAGACAAGGTTTAGCAGTGGCAATATGTCATCTTGCTTCATGAGTTCAGCCATTTCAATATATGGTTCTGGCTGGAATACGGTTCCTGCAGTATAAATTCCAATCGCATTAGGTAGCTTCAAGCAGCTTGCCGCTAGCTTCGAATACAGCTTACCACTATCGAGAGATGAGCCGGAACGTGTAAAGACAGCTAAGATAATTTGCGCGACATGTGTCTTTGTTACCTGAGGGGCCTCTTTCCAGAGATAGTTCGTCTTTGCGTTATGTTCGGCTTCCCCATCTGGTACGGGCGCATCTACGAAACTGAGTGCTAGGGTGAAGCCATCTGCTTCAAAGACTAGAGTCCCCTCTCTCCGCCGCAGAACTCGATTCATCTTCATCTGTCGGTGGACAGACGATGCCCCAGTCTTCCAGTAAATTCGCCTTGATCTGTTCGAGATCGCATTCATGAGTATTCAACAGCACGAATCCGTTAAAAATGCCGGATGGGCCTTCTTCCTCCTCCGTATCCTCGTGCTCTGCCTCAATGGCCGCCGCCTGCTTCATCCAGTATTCCCTGATCATCTCTACCATCGCGATGGCTTCTTGTTCTGCAGTTGCCGAATCATAAGGCTGCATCTCGCTGAAGATATGACCGCAGTGCTCTGTATCGGATGGATCCTCATATCCGCCGCAGACTCCGAGTAACCATTTTCCTAGCATGGATTTCTTGTACTTGAAAATATAGTAGTGCATATTGTGCAGCTGAAACTCTCCTGCAATCTCTATTTTGCTAGGCTTTCGACCAAGCTCATTTTCATGCTCCAGCCACTCAATCATCGACTGCAAGGCTGCTTGCTGCTGAATCGTCATTAATTCCTCTCCTTTATCAGTATGGTTTCCTAATATCTTCCTAAATAATTGTATATTACTAGGAATAAGAATGATAGGCAATGGTCCTTGACGGCTAATTACAATAGATTGATCTGAACATTTAGTCGCAAGCCAGAAATCTTTGCTATTGCTATACAACTGTTTTTCTAAGATAGTAGAGAGACAAATGGGATGATAGTTAACCTGCAGACCAGGAGGGGAATATATGCAATACGAGAGCATTGTACTACCGCAAAATTACACGGTTCCTTATAGATTACTAATCCACCAGGTGCAGGTTGTACCCTATCATTGGCATGATTTCATGGAGATTATTTTCATTATCAAAGGCTCGATCAAGCTGGAGATAGAGAAGCAGGAAATGGTGCTCAGCGAAGGGGAGGTCGCCATTGTTAATAGCTGTTACCGTCACTCTATCCAGTCGCTGACAAGCGATAACATCGTCTATGCGCTGCAGATCCGTGAGGATTTTCTGCGCAGCGAGATGGGGAGCCTCGATTCGATGACCTTTGGAATTGCCCATCAGACGACAGCGAATGACATCGCTCTATTGAAGAGATATTTATCGGAATTAGCGCTCATGGACATTAAGAAGCAGAGAAATACTCATCTTCTCCGCAAGGTGAAGGTGCTAGAAATATTGAACTTGATCGAGCAGCGTTTTTCGCGGGAGAAGCAGGAGCAAGAGGGCGTTCTCTCCCTGGATAGAAAAATCATGGATATTCTCTTATTTATCAACAATAATATCGCTGAGCCTCTCACCTTGGAAGATACTGCGCGTGAGTTTAGCATGAGTCCGGCCTATCTGTCGAAGCTGTTCAAGAAGAGCCTTGGCATCAATATGATGACTTATATTTTTGAGTATCGGCTGCAGCTTGTATGCTCCGATCTCGTGATTACCGACCGGAAGATTAGCGATATAATTTTTGCTAGGGGCTTCAATTCGATCAGCTCATTCAATGATAGGTTCAAGAAACATTTTGGCATGGCGCCCAATCAATATCGGAGTCTAAATAAACAGGGGCTTGCGATCAAGGAAGAGGATATTACCCATTCCCTGTACAATTACATCAATTTGATGAGAGAGGATTCACTGAGCGACTTATTCAGACCGGAGCATCAAGAGGATCGGTTTACGAATGAATCCTTCCATTCTTCTAGCTATGAGGAGAGAGTCATTGATATGTCTAGCAATCTTGCACCATATGATTCCTCGATTACCCGAATGATCGGCGTTGGGAGAGCGAAGGAACTGCTGGATGCCGACTTGCAGAATCAACTGCTTCAGGCATGTAAGGAAGCAGGCTTGAACCGCGTAAGATTCCATGGCATTTTCTCGGACGATTTAATGGTCTACCATGAGGAGAATGGGGTTAAAGCATACAATTTCAGATATATCGATAAAATATTTGACTTCTTCACCGAGCATCGAATCCTTCCTTTTATTGAGCTGGGCTTCATGCCAAATGCTCTAGCGAGTGGGAAGCAGACGATGTACCGATGGGAGGCGAATACGTCTCAGGCGAAAGATATCCATGATTGGACCCGGCTGGTCGGGCAATTCATCCGTCACCTAATCAATCGTTATGGCCAGGCGGTTATCCGAACATGGGATTTTGAGATCTGGAATGAGCCTGACCTTGAAGGATTTTATTGGCATGGGACGCAAGATGAATATTTACATTTCTTCAAGGAGACCTATCAGACTATCAAAAAAGTAGACAGTAAATTGAAGGTGAGCGGCTTCAGCGGCACAAGCTGGTCTGTAGTGAATACCGAATGGACGAGTAAAGCCCTGAAGTTTATGGAGGAGAATGACATTATCCTCGATAGCTTCACTTACCATATTTACCCGATCGAATGGAATCTGGAGGCAACCTACTTCAACTTATGGACGGCGAGTCGAAAAGGGTTGTATTCTTACGCTGACTCCAATTACATCGTATCGACTGTGAAGGAGATACATCGGCTGATTCACGCAGCGCCTAGTGTAAATCAGGGAAGAACGATTATTACGGAATGGAACTCTTCCTCCGATCCGCGAGATCTGCTGCATGATACGGTGTTTATGGCTTCTTTTATCGTCAAAAATGTAATTAGCTCTGTGGGTTATGTTGATGTTATGGGGTTCTGGACTTTATCGGATATTTTCGACGAGCATCTGTTATCCTTGGATACTTTCCATGGAGGATTCGGGTTAATGACGGTTGAGGGTATCCGAAAGCCTAGCTATTATGCGATAGCTTATCTGAATCAGCTGGGCGATACGCTTGTATATCGTGATGAGCAATTGATTGTAACGAAAGATGATGAGGATAACTATCAAATCTTGATTCATAATTACCAGGAATATGATGAGCTGTACAAGACCTTCAATACATCACATATATCTTTAAAAAATAGGTACGGCGTGTTTGCGGAGGAAGCGGATAAGCATCTCAAGCTTACATTGCAGAATGTGTACGGTTCATATACGATCACGAAGCAGCAAGTGAACCGGATTTATGGCTCTACCTATGATACGTGGGTCGATTCCGGCGGGGCAGAGATGAACCCTGAGTATGTGAATTATTTAAAGAGTATTTCCGTTCCACGGATGAAGATTCAGAAGGAGAGAATTCAGGGCGATTTCGTCTTCGAGCTTAGTCTCGAGCCTCACGAAATCGTATTCCTCAAGATGGACAAGACAATATAATATTCCTGGCTTAACGCGCATGCCTGGTTTCCTGATTTTAGGAAGCTGAGCATGCGTTTCTTTGTGATTTGCAGGACAAATAAAAAAACAGGAAGTGTTTGTGCAACAATACGTAGGTTTTGCTCCGAAAAGATGGCCCATGGCAATAATCGACAAGGGTTAGGTCAAAAACCTGTTAGCGTGGTGCCATTAAAAAAACTAAGATTTAACTATAAAAAGAAAGGGGTTACATTATGCTAGATTTTAAAAAAGTGAATAGACGATTCGCGCTTGGTGGCTTGGGTCAAAACCTGGTGTATGCATTGATGTCTACAGGTTTTCTTTTTTACTTCACTGAGGCCGCCGGATTCTCTGCTGCAACAATTGGAACACTTCTATTGGTTGTCAGGATTTACGGATTAATTGCCGACCCCATTATTGCTGTCATTATAGAGAAGACGAATACAAGATGGGGAAATATAGGCCGTATATTACGGTGATTCCGCCCATTATTAGCTTACTGTTCGTGGCATTGTTCTTTAATCCATCCCTATCTCATGGTGCCCATCTAGTATATGTTTATGTGATTACTATACTTTTCTGGACGGCGTATGCGTTTTTCGATATTTCCTTCTGGTCGATGGTTCCTTCTATTACGAAGGAAGAGGATAAGAGAATGAAGCTGCTGACGACTAGTAAATTTATGATAATGATCGCTGCGTTTGGTCTTGGAATGGCACAAATGCCGTTGGTCAAATTGCTAGGTAACAACGATTACTCAAGAGGCTTCTTCCTAATAAGTATCATCCTCGGTGTCATCTTTACAGCGTTAGGGCTCTTGCTCACACAAGCTTTGACTTTTATGAACCGAAATTCGGAGGATGTTGCTGCGAGAGCGGAGAGTACTCAAGTGAAGGGCAAGGACATGGTCAAGTCGCTTCTTGCTAATAAACCGTTGATATCCGTCATTCTAGGTAAACTGTGCATCTATATCCCGGTTACGTTTAAAGGAAGCATTGCGATTTATTTCTATAAATATACCTTGGGCAACGATATTCTGGGCTCGTATGCTTCGATGATCTCACTGCCGGCTACTCTGCTGCTGGTGGCATTCGCACCGAAGCTGATCAAGAAATTTGGCGATAAGAAAGTAATGTTATTTATTATCATTGTGCATGCTGTACTGTCATTTGCCTATATCGTCAGCACAATGTCTCCGCCTTCTATGTTCTACTCGACGGACTTTCGAACGCAGCTATGGGGATCTATTCTTTGATTATTACGAACATGGTAGCTTCAGCAGTAGAGTATGGGGAGTGGAAGACAGGCGTAAGAATGGAGAGCATTATTTTCTCAACGAATACAATCAGTTCCAAGCTTGCTACAGGTCTCTCGGCTGCAATCGCTGGTTGGGTTCTGTCGGGTATTGGTTATGTATCGGGTGCTGAGCAAAGTGCGCAGACCTTGAATGCGCTGCATCAAATCATGGTATGGGTGCCTACAGTCGGTTGTATTCTGGGGGCTCTAATATATATGGGATATAAAATGAACTCCAAGATGTATTCCGAGATTTTGGCTGACTTAGAGAGTAGAAAGCAAAATGCAGGAGTGTGAGCTAGTCAATGATTAACACAGATATTTTGATGGAGAAACCATTCTATCTATCCGAGGGGCAGCGGAAGAAGGTTACTAATCAGATTGAACAAATGTCTTTGCAGGATAAGGTAGGACAATTATTCTTCCTGGCGTATTATGGACAGTTCATGAGCGATGAGAATGTATTACAGATGGTACGGAATATACAGCCGGGCGGAATGATGCTACGGCCGACCCCACAGGCGAAAGCCGCAGAGATCATTGATCTGATCCAGGCTAACAGCCGGATTGCCCCATTCATTTCCGCGAATCTGGAGAATGGAGTGAACGGTCTGGTGGAGGGCGGAGTCAGCTACGGAAGTCTGATGCAGCTCTCCGCGACAAATGACCCGCAGTTAGTTAACCTTGCTGCTAGTGATATAGGGAAGCAAAGCCGTGCTCTTGGAGCGAATATGGCCTTCGCTCCTGTAGTGGACCTTAACTATCATTGCTTGAACCCGATTACCGGCACACGTGCGTTCGGTGAGGATGCTGAGCATGTTAAGGATATGGCTTTGAGCTTCTGTAAAGGGTTTATGGATAACGGTATCCAGCCGGTGATCAAGCATTTCCCTGGTGACGGCGTGGATGATCGAGATCAACATGTTCTCGCTTCTGTGAATAGTCTCCCCTTCGAGCAGTGGGAGGAGAGCTATGGAGCAGTCTACAAGGAACTTATTGATCAGGGAGTTCCTTGCGTGATGGCCGGTCATATTCTGCTTCCGGCCTTTGAGAGAATGGTTCAGCCGGGCATTAATGATCAAGAACTGCTGCCTGCGACATTATCCAGGCATTTATTGAAAGGTCTATTACGGGATCGTTTAGGTTTCAATGGCTTGATTATTACGGATGCCTCGGGTATGTGTGGATTTACTAGTTTTGCTACGAGACAAGAGACGATGGTCAATGCGATAAATGCGGGTTGCGATATGCTGCTGTTCACAAAGGATCTGGAGGAGGATTATTCAGCCGTTCTGCAAGCGGTGATGCGCGGTGTAATTTCGAATGACCGATTAAATGAAGCATTAGTGCGTATTCTGGGCATGAAGGAGAGCATAAATACGAAGATGGTTGCTGAGATTGAACTGTCGCCATCTGTACACCTAGTGGAGCGGGTCTTCGATCAATCAATTACATTGGTGAAGGACAACGATCGAATTCTACCTATTAACACGGAAACCTATCACAAAATACTGCTGATCTCGCTTGGAAATGAGGACAAGAGCGGTGATATTTTAGCCAAAGAGCTTGAAATGAAGGGCTTCCAGGTTACAGTGTTCGATACAAAGAAAATGGATCTCAGCCTTATATTTGGTAAGGTAGCGGATTTGAGAGCCAATTATGATTTGGTTATTTACGCTTGCGACTATCAGGTCAAGAGCAATCAGACCTCGAACCGTATCGAGTGGGGGATGCCTGCGGGGCAGTATATGCCTTGGTTCGTGAAGGAACTTCCGGTGATCATGATCTCGTTCGGCAACCCGTACCATCTTTACGATGCACCGCGGATTCCGACTTATATCAATGCCTATAGTAATGCAGACAAGAATATCGAGATGGTCGTCAAGAAGCTGGTTGGCGAGAGTGAATTCAAAGGGGTTAGTCCTGTTGATGCTTTCTGCGGGATGTTTGATACAAGATGCTAGAGATTAAGGGCATTATATTTGATCTGGACGGAGTGATTACGGATACGGCGGAATTTCACTTCTTGGCCTGGAAACAGCTTGGCGAAGAATTGGGGATTCTGGTGAACCGGGAGCTTAATGAGCATCTGAAGGGTATTTCCCGCATGGAGTCCTTGGAGAGGATATTGGAGTCAGGAGATAAGGCAAACTCTTATACCATGGATGAGAAAATAGAGCTGGCCGCTCGAAAGAATGGGTACTATCTGCAATTGATCAGTTCCATTACTCCTAAGGATATCCTCCCGGGGTGGAGTCCCTCTTGCAGGAGCTGAGGCAAGCCGATATTCGCACAGGTCTGGCCTCGGCCAGCCATAATGCACCGTTTATATTGGATAAGTTAGGGCTCCGCCATTATTTTGATGTTATTGTTGACCCGGGTACGCTTCAGAATGGCAAGCCAGACCCAGAGATTTTCCTGACCGCGGCTAAACTGCTACAGCTCTCTCCAGATAACTGCGTCGGCATCGAAGATGCCGCAGCTGGAGTGGAGGCGATCAATCGGGCAGACATGTATTCGATCGGTGTTGGCGATCCAATCATTTTGTCACATGCGGATTATGTAGTGAAGTGCTTGTTGGAACTGCGTCTGCAAGACTTGAGCTAGATTCTTAAGAGAAGAATAATGAGAAGATGACTTCCTGGATAGGGGTCATCTTTTTTATTGTGGTAAATTCAGAAGGTTTACATGAACGATGAACTCGATTATTTTGTTGATAAGCCGATAGTTAGGCAGATGCATAGGAGGAGAAGCAATTGACTGTATTCTTATACCCCGATTTGATGCGGAACATTTGGGAAATAACGAATAATCAACCTTTAAATAATTATGATTCGAATGATCTTAATAAGAGTTATCCCATGAGTGTTCTCCATACTAAGGGTGATGAAGAATATATCATGAGCTTGAATGCTCCGTTTTGTATAACCTTGATGGACAGTGGTCTTTATAACAAAAAGAAGTTGTTCACTTATGATCTTCTTGGAGATGATAATAATTTCCGAATCGAAAAAAATATGAAGTCGATCAAAGAGGTAGTAGAAGAGAATAACCATTTCCATAAGCATGACTATTTTGAATTGATGTACGTATTGGAAGGTGAAGTAGAACAACGTATTGAAGGCGGACATTATCTATATAAAAAAGGACACGCTAGTCTGTTGAATCGTAATACCCGCCATTTGGAGATATTTGGACAGAATTATTTGCTGATCTTTCTATGTTTTTCAAAAGATTTTATACGGAGATTAATAGATGTCAATGCAAAAGGGAACATGGTAAGCGAAGTATATCAGTTTTTTGCCCAGAATTTAGAAGATCAAGCGCAGTATCAAAAGGACTATCTCAATTTTGCCCCTGTGATTTCTGAAAAAGAACAGTCTGAAACGGCAGAGGTCCTTAAGTCCATCGTACAGGAATTATTAAATAAGCAAATTGGTTATACGTATGTAGTACAAGGACTTCTTAATCGTTTTTTGTGGTATCTCCAAAATACTGAATATCATAGTGTCTCACATATAAAACTAGATTCTCCAGCCGAAGGGGTTCTATTTGAAAAAATAACAAGATACATGGAGCAACAAGAAGGCAGGGTAACTCGTGCTGAACTCGCCGAATATCTGTCTTACAATGGCGATTATATTAATAGAATCATCAAAAAGCATACTTGTATGAACATATCCGAGTACAACCAAATGATTTGTCTCAAAAAAGCGGAGCAAATGCTTATCGACACAAATCTCAGTATTACAAGCATCATATCTTCTTTAGGTTTTGAAAATCGAACCCATTTCTATAAGTTATTTAGCAATAAACATGGGATGACCCCGTTAGAATATCGTAAAAGGAAACGTAGAATCCGTTAGAAACTGGATAGTCTGATCAGGATACAGTTTCAAATGTTAATACTTATCTAAGTTAATGTGTCCATTACTTCAATGGGTTACTATGATCAGTAGAATGTGGAGAGAAAGGTGATGGACACGTGATCAGACATTCATTTAACGACAATTGGTATGTTGTCCCTAAGGAAAGTTATTTCTCGGGAGTGTTAGGAACTTCAGAACAACCGAAAGAGGTTACTTTACCTCACGATGCGATGATTGAACAGAAAAGAAGAAGCAATACTGCAAGCGGCAGTGCTACTGGTTATTTTCCTGATGGCGTCTACAAATATTCGAAGAAATTTATTGTACCACCAGAATATAAGAACAAGCGGATTACTATTGAGTTTGAAGGCGTATACACGAACGCAAGGGTCTACATCAATGGCGATTTTGCAGGACAATGCCCATATGGCTATTCCAACTTTTATGTAAAAGCTGACCAATTCCTTAAGTATGGAGCAGAGAATGAAATTGAAGTGGTAGCTGGTACTTATAATGATTCCCGTTGGTATTCTGGAGCAGGAATCTATAGAAACACAAAAATTATGGTAGCTAATCTTGTGCATATCTTGTTTGACGGAGTGAAAATCTCTACTACCGATATCGATTCCAATCGTGCAGTAGTCACTTTGTCAACGGTTATAGAAAATGAAGGATTCCATCCTCAAGCGACCAATGTCTTGACTGAAATTATAGATGCGGAAGGAAACGTAGTTGCTAGTGATAAAGCTCCCATAACTCTATTTGCGGGTAAGAAAGAAATATTGCGCCAACGTGTATATGTTAAGCAGCCTATACTTTGGAGTGTGGAACAACCGTATCTTTATAGATGTAAGACTACCGTTATTGCAGGGGAAGAAGTGTTAGATGAGGAACTCACCACTTTTGGTATTCGTTCTCTTACAATCGATCCGGACAAAGGGCTTTGTATAAACGGAGAAACGGTAAAATTACGTGGGGCTTGTATCCATCATGACAATGGTGTGATTGGGGCTGCATCCATTGACCGTGCTGTTGAACGTCGTGTTGAAATTTTGAAGGAAGCGGGTTTTAATGCGATCCGCAGTGCACATCATCCTATAAGCAAGGCTTTTCTGGATGCATGTGATCGTCAAGGAATGTTGGTGATGGACGAGGCCTTTGACATGTGGACCAATTCTAAATCTTACTATGATTACTCGCTTAACTTCCCTACATGGTGGGAACAAGATGTCCAAGCGATGGTGGACAAAAATTATAATCATCCTAGTGTAATTTTATATTCACTGGGTAATGAGATCCCAGAGTCAGGCAGTGCAATGGGTGCTTCATGGGGGAGAAAAATCGCAGAGAAAGTTCGTTCGATTGATAATACTAGATTTGTAATGATTTCAACAAATGGACTTCATTCCGTGATGGACAAGCTGTTGAAGATGAAACCTGGCAGACCATTCGAATAGCAGCGAGAGTAAGGATGAGAAGACCAGTTTCATGAATGCCGATCTTATTAAGGAAATGAATGAGATTATTATTAGCGATATGGTGGGCAACGCAACAGCGGAGTCATTTGCGGCTGTGGATATTGCTGGCTACAACTACATGGATGCGCGCTATTTGGTGGATAAGGAAAAATACCCAAATCGTATCATTTGCGGCAGTGAGACCTTCCCAGGAAATATTGATAACAATTGGGGACTTGTGAAGAGGCACAGTCATATTATTGGCGACTTTACATGGACGGGTTGGGATTATCTTGGGGAAGCAGGTGTAGGAAAGGTTCTGTATGACATTCCGAATCTAGGGAAATATGACAGTCCGTTCCCATGGTTAACGGCATGGTGCGGGGACATAGACCTTATTGGGAATCGGCGTCCAATATCGTATTATAGGGAGATTGTATTTGGTTTACGTAGTAAACCTTATATTGCGGTTCATCGGCCAGAATTCTATGGCAAAGAGCAACTTAAGACGAACTGGAGCTGGAGCGATTCCGTCTCTAGTTGGACGTGGACAGGTTATGAGGGGAAACCGATCAAGGTAGAGGTTTACTCTGATGCCGACGAAGTTGAGCTTCTGGTTAACGGTCAATCCGTAGGGAAGGCCGAAACTGGTGAAACCAACCGATTTATGGCCGTCTTCGACACGATCTATGAAGCTGGTGAAATTGTAGCTATCGCGTATACGGATAACAAGGAAATCGGACGTACCGTATTGCACTCTGCAAGTGGTGCTGTACTGCTAGATGTGGATGTAGATCGGACAGAGATCGTAGCGAACGATAAAGACCTTTCTTTCATTACGATTACCCTTGTGGACCAAGAAGGGAATTTGTACAACACTGCCGATCGCAAAGTTTCTGTAAGGGTAGAAGGGGCGGGAATGCTTCAGGGATTTGGGAGCGCTGATCCTAAGTCGGATGAGGAATTCTTTGCTACAGAACGAACAACCTTTGACGGCAAGGTGTTAGCAGTGATTCGACCTACATCAGTGGGGACGATTGCGGTGACAGTGTCTGCTGAGGGTTGCGCTTCGAAGAGTGTGAAGATTGAGGCACGTTAATTCAAATGACACGGCTAGAGGGTCTAAAGACTCTCTAGCCATAAAATAACGAAATAGTACAGTCGTATAGAATACGGCTTTAAGATCAAATGATAGCGCTTACATTATTGAAGGGGGTCACACATATGGACTTCAAAAAGGTGAACAGACGATTCGCGCTTGGTGGCTTGGGTCAAAATCTGGTGTATGCACTGATGTCTTCAGGTTTTCTATTTTATTTCACTGAGGCTGCAGGGTTCTCTGCTGGAACAATCGGAACTCTTCTATTGGTGGTCAGGATTTATGGATTAATTGCCGATCCTATTATTGCCGTCATTATCGAGAAGACGAATACAAGATGGGGAAAATATAGGCCATATATCACGGTCATTCCGCCGATCATCAGCTTACTGTTCGTGGCATTGTTCTTTAATCCATCACTATCCCACGGTGCACATCTGGTATATATCTATGTGATTACTATCCTGTTCTGGACAGCGTATGCCTTCTTCGACATTTCATACTGGTCGATGGTTCCTTCGATTACGAAGGAAGAGGATAAGAGAATGAAGCTACTGACAACGACTAAATTCATGATTATGATCGCTGCGTTTGGTCTCGGTATGGCACAAATGCCGTTAGTCAAATTGCTCGGTAATAATGATTACGCAAGAGGTTTCTTTCTTATAAGCATTATCCTCGCTGTCATCTTTACCGTGTTAGGGCTCTTGCTTGCACAAGCTTTGACTTTCATGAACCAAAATTCGGGGGACGTTGCTGCGAGGGCAGTGGACAATAAAGTGAAGGGCAAGGACATGGTTAAGTCACTTCTTGCTAATACACCATTGATTGCCGTCATTCTAGGCAAACTGTGTATTTACATCCCGGTTACACTCAAAGGAAGCATTGCGATTTATTTCTATAAATATGCCTTGGGTAACGATATTCTGGGCTCGTATGCTTCGATGATTTCCTTACCAGTCACCCTGCTGCTGGTGGCATTTGCACCGAAGCTGATCAAGAAATTCGGCGACAAGAAAGTGATGCTGGCTATTATTATTGTGCACGCCGTACTGTCATTTGCCTATATCGTCAGTACAGATACTTCCACCTTCTATGTTCTTCTCGACGGACTTTCGAATGCGGCTATGGGGATCTATTCCTTGATTATTACGAACATGGTAGCTTCAGCAGTAGAGTACGGGGAGTGGAAGACAGGCGTAAGAATGGAGAGCATTATTTTCTCTACTCATACGATCAGTTCCAAGCTTGCTACAGGCCTCTCGGCTGCAATCGCTGGTTGGGTTCTGTCGGGTATTGGTTATGTATCGGGTGCTGAGCAAAGTGCGCAGACCTTGAATGCGCTGCATCAAATCATGGTATGGGTGCCTACAGTCGGTTGTATTCTGGGGGCTCTAATATATATGGGATATAAAATGAACTCCAAGATGTATTCCGAGATTTTGGCCGATTTAGAGAACAGAAAGCAGAATACAGTAGCATAAGTCATTTGTCGTCCTTATACTGCTTGTTATCGGAGCCGATGCTTTACGCATCGGCTTTTTTCGTTCTAAATCATGCAAGTTTATCAATGTTTTACATGGATTTGACGAACCGCTAACATTTCGATTGTAAACTGAAGCTGTTAACTCATAGTAAATTCATATTTACTCTTGATTAATAAATGATGATAAGCGTTCAGGGTAACAATCCTTACGCTAAATTTTATAAAGAGGTGACGAATATGCAGCGAGTAATTGCTTTGGAAGGTGCGCATAATTTTCGAGATATGGGTGGCTATGAGACTACGGATGGCCGTAAAGTAAAGTATGGAGTGTTTTACCGTTCTGATGAATTGTCAGGGTTGTCTCCAAAAGACATAGAGATGCTGAAAAGCTTGAACATTAAGACAATATTCGATTATCGCAGTAATCAGGAAGCACAGCTTAAGCCGGACCCAACTCTCCCCAATGTGATCTATGAGCTGCAACCTGCTATCGCGGAGGATCAACATCATCGAATGAATATGTCATTTGGGCCTGAAGGCGAAGAGAAGCAAGGGAATTTCCTTGAAAGCCTGGCTCAAAATGATTTCTTCAAAACTTTCCGCGCTGATGCATATATGCGGGAATTGTATAGTAAGCTGCCGTTGAACAATGCTTCGTACAAACGCTTGATGGAAATCATTCAAATGCCAGAACATTTGGGTATTCTGCATCATTGCACTGCAGGCAAGGATAGAACGGGAGTTGGGGCAGCACTCATACTGCTTGTGCTTGGCGTATCAGAACAGGCGGTAATGGAAGATTATCTCTTAACTAATGAGACGATGAGAGACTTCAATCAGAAATTATTAGGACAAATCGCTGAACATGCCAATGATGCGGTATTGAACAACTTTAGTCATCTGCTTGATGTTAAGGAAGAACTTATGGAAGCCGTCTTCAGAACGATTAAAGAGAATTATGGAACCTATGACGCTTATTTCGCAGAGGAGTTCGGTTTGACTGAAGAGAAGCGAGAGCTCCTCAAAGCTAATAGTCTACAATAGAGTAGGGGAATCGGATGGAACCCAAATGGAAAGAACAATTAGAACAGCATAGACATAATCGACGAAATGATATTATTCAGACTGCAAAGGAATTATTTATTGCGCACGGACTCTCATCCGTTACGCTTAAAGACATTGTGGAGTCGTGCGGCATCAGCAAAGTAACGTTATATAAGTATTTCCGCTCCCTGGAGGAGATTATCTTCGAGGTGGAGATAGATCTATTGAGTACTTTCGGGGAGCAGGTGGCCAGAATTGCCCATCAGGGTAGTAACGGGTATGAGAAGCTGCAATCCCTGCTCGAAGAGCAGATAATCGTCTCCAAACAGAGTATGGACATTATTCGGTTTATTGCTATGTTTGATACACTGTATCAGGAAGAGTACCCAACACCAGAATTGGAAAGGAAATTCCGTACGTTTTTGCGGAGCGGACAGCACCCTTTCTTATCGATACTTGAGGAAGGTGTAGCTGATGGATCGATGCGGCAGGACTTGGATGTCAAAGCAGTAGGCTATACGATCAGTAATATCGTGAACGCAACTCTACAACGGATGATGCTGCGTGGTAAGCTGCTGCATTTGGATCAGGATATAGACCCTGCTATTGTGCTGAGAAATATGGTAGATATGATCCTTGCATTTGTGAGAGCATGAACAGAAATTATGTACACAAAGCCTTGTACAATAGTAAAGAGAGACGTTTTCTTCTATAGAAGAAGGCGTCTTTTTGTTACTGTAAATGATCGTTTAGTTACATAAACGGAGTATCTTGATTTTTAACAATTCGTTTACCTAGTTTTAATGGGACACTGACAGATCGATTTTATACTAAAGGTGTTTACTGCTGGTAAACCAAAGTGTACTGCCAATAAATAGGGGGATATTCTTTGATCATCATTTGAATTAGGAAAGGGTATGGGTCATGACACAATCGATTACAGGCAAAAGGAAGAAAGGCAGAAAATCCGGCATGCTGCTTCTGATGATGCTGCCGGGCATCATTTATTTAATTATCAACAATTACTTGCCGATGTTTGGAGTCGTTATCGCATTTAAGGATTACAACTATACCAAGGGCATTTTCGGAAGTGACTGGGTCGGATTTAAAAATTTCGAATATCTCTTTAAGACATTGGATGCCTTCGTCATTACAAGAAATACGATACTTTATAATGGCGCATTTATTATTCTCAATCTGTTTATCGCCGTTGGCCTAGCCATCTTGCTTAATGAAGTGAAGCAGCGATTCTTGTCACGTTTCTATCAAAGCGTCGTCCTACTTCCTTATTTGATCTCCATGGTCATTATCGGATATCTAGTATTTGCTGTTTTGAGTATGGATAACGGACTGCTGAACAAGAGCATTCTGCCGATGTTGGGTCTTTCGGAGATCTCCTGGTACAGCGAGGCAAAATATTGGCCCTACATTTTGACGTTTGTGCATACCTGGAAGAGCAGCGGCTATTTATGTGTAATCTATCTGGCAGCCATTATTGGAATCGATCAGGAATACTATGAGGCGGCAACCATCGATGGAGCGGGGAAATGGAGACAGATCAGAAGTATTACTTTTCCACTGATCATGCCTGTAGTTACGGTAATGACACTGCTACAGATCGGACGAATCTTCTATTCCGATTTCGGCTTATTCTATCAGGTACCGCTGAATACTGGGGCGTTGCAATCAACAACCAATGTCATTGATACGTACGTATACCGTGCGCTTATGACGACTGGGGATATCGGAATGTCATCAGCGGCAGGACTATATCAATCGTTGGTCGGCTTCCTGTTAGTATTCATTTCAAATTATGTAGTTAAGAAATTAAGTCGGGACAATGCCCTGTTCTAGGCTAAAGGAGCGAATAAGTTGAAACTCAAAAATTGGATATGGCAATGGAGCATCCACATCATATTGACCATTGTTGCTATTACTTGCATTCTGCCCTTTATATTGTTATTCACTTCATCGATTACGGACGAGCAGGAGATCTACAAGAACGGGTACGCATTGATCCGCACAAGATCAGCTTTGCAGCCTATTCTTATTTACTGCAGGATGCCGAGAAAATTACGCAGTCGATCGGCATTACCTTAGTTATTACGTTAGTCGGAACGCTGCTTGGTCTGATCATTATTGCTTTGTTGGCTTATCCATTATCACGCAAGGATTTGCCTGGTAGGAACTTTTGGTCTTTCTTTGTATTCTTCACGATGCTATTCAATGGCGGATTGGTCCCTACCTATCTGGTATATACTCAGCTGTTTGATATCAAGAATACGATTTGGGCGCTTATTGTACCGGGATTATTGTTGAATGCCTTCTATGTTATGCTGATGCGCACTTTTTTTGCCACTTCTATTCCGGAAGCAGTCATTGAATCAGCCAAAATAGACGGGGCTGGGGAACTCAGGACTTTTGCCAAAATGGTATTGCCGCTGTCGCTTCCTATTATGGCCACGGTCGGATTGTTCCAGACCATCAATTACTGGAATGATTGGTTCAATGGAATGATCTATATAACGGACAGCAAACTATTCAGCTTACAGAACCTACTTAATAGAATCTTGCTTGATATTCAGTTCCTGGCGAGCAGTAACTTTGGAAGTCAAGCAGATGTTACAGCAAATGCACCGATGGAAACCGTACGAATGGCGATGGCGGTAATTGGGGTAGCTCCGATCTTGGCAGCATACCCATTCTTCCAAAAGTATTTTGTTAAAGGACTCACTGTTGGTGCAGTCAAAGGGTAAGGCTACGTTCAGTCTTGAACTGGTTAGCATATATAATCAAACCATGGATTGGGAGGCTTCAAGGATGAGAGGGAACACAGAAGTAAAAAGAAATAGAACGTGGCAAGCCGTATTAACATTGGTCATTGCTGTATCCGTCGTATTAGCTGGATGTGGCTCTAAGAAAGAGGCGGGAGGAGACAATTCCACAGGTGGTAGCAACGGATCTGCGCCATATGAAGTCACGGTAGCTTTCTTCGGAAATGAGCAGAAGGATATGCTTGAAGTTCAAGAGGCCATGAGCAAGATTACCAAGGAGAAGATCAATGCTACTGTCAAACTGATGCCGATTGCGCTTGGCAACTGGCAGCAACAGACCAATCTAATGATGGCAGGAAATGAGAAGATGGATCTGATGTTTACTTCCTCGGGTTTTGGTTACGGTTCACTTGTAGCCAAGGGACAGTTGAATCCACTGAATGACCTGCTCGATAAATATGGTCAAGGAATTAAAGAGGCGCTAGATCCTGCTTTTCTCACAGCTTCACAAATCAATGGCGAGATTTACGCAGTTACGCCTGTACGCGACTTGGCTTCAGATTACGGAATCTTGATGCGTAAGGATCTGTTGGACAAGTATCATATCGATCCTGCTAATATCAAATCGCTGGATGACTTGGACGCTGTGTTCCAAAGTATAAAGGATAATGAAGAGAATATGGTTCCTCTAGTTGCCAAAAACCCGGGAACTGCTCCGTTTGATGCTGGTTATATCACCTATGATCCGCTGGGTGGGGGAGTGGGCGTTCTTCCGAATTATGACAACAATCTGAAGGTAGTTAACTACTTTGAAACTAAAGAATATGCTGATGAGTTGAATCTGCTTCGTCGCTGGTATCAACAAGGATTTATGTTGAAGGATGCGGGAACGGGTAAATACGATGGTCGGGAGATGGTCAAGGCAGGAAAGGCCTTCGCTTATTTCTCGAATCTCAAGCCAGGAACAGAAGTCGAGGCGTCGAGAAAAAGCGGCAAGGAAATGATAGCAGTGCGGTTAACCGAGGCTTATTCGACGACGGACTCGATCACGGGGATGATGTGGTCAATCCCCAAAAACTCTCAGGATCCTGCAAGCTCTATGAAGCTATTGAATTTATTATATACAGACAAAGAGCTGTACAATCTGTTCACATGGGGATTGAAGGGAAGCATTATGTGAAGGTTTCTGATAACGTCATTGATTATCCTCAAGGGCAGGATATTCAGAACTTGGGCTATAACTTCGGTACGCCGTATATGTTCGGTAATCAGTTCCTGTCCTATACTTGGAAGGTAGAAGATCCGGATATCTGGAAGAAGATGGACGAATTCAATAGAAATGCGAAGAAATCCAAGGCATTGGGCTTCAGCTTCGATGTTAGCAAGGTGAAGAACGAAATGGCTGCCGTAAACAACGTATTATCAGAATACCGTGTGGGTCTGGAGACAGGAACACTTGATCCAACAGAAAATCTGCCTAAATTCATCGAGAAATTGAAGGCTGCAGGCAGTGATATCATTGTTAGCGAGAAACAGCAACAGCTTGACGAATGGCTAAAACGCAGAAATAATCCGCGCGAACATTAGTGTATGAGGACGTAGAAAATAGTCTATAAGATAGTGAGAAGATGGCTCTCATGATAGGGTCATCTTCTTCTCTTTGTGGTAATTATCGTCAATATAGCGAACTTCCTTGTCAAATCACTCAAGAGAATCTATAATGATTAGCGTCTAATTGCATATACACTGGATGAAGTTTACGGGAGATAAGCGGAAAGCTTGGCCGAAGGGGCATTAAACTCTCAGGCGCTATAGGGATGGGAACACCCAACCTTAGGCAGGACCGTAAATGGACAGGACTCTGGAGAGACTCCGTTAATGGAGCACCGAAGGGGCAATACGCGCGCAGGCTGGGTAACCAACCAATGAGCGCCGCGTTAAAACTCTCAGGTAAAAGGACAGGGATTGCGGGATCGGTATCGGAATTTATATGTGGTATATAACTTCAACCTATATGTGCTTAGTTTCACATATATAAAGGTTGACGTACCGACAATCTGCAAAATGTCCCAGAGTCAAATCCTTCGGATTTGACTCTTTTCATGTCTACTCTAGGAAAATGCAACATCATGAGGGGGAGAAGCAAATGCAAGTATTAGAGCAGATTAACCAATGGGTGTGGGGAGCGCCTTTGCTCATCTTATTAGTTGGAACAGGAATATGGCTGACTTGCCGGCTCGGGCTGCTACAAGTGATAAGGTTGCCGCTCGCCTTAAGGCTGATATTCAAAGCCAAGAACGAAGGTGAAGGTGACGTATCGAGCTTTGGCGCTTTGGCGACGGCACTTGCAGCGACAGTCGGCACGGGAATATCGTTGGGGTTGCCACTGCGATTCAAGTCGGAGGTCCAGGAGCGTTGTTCTGGATGTGGATGGCTGCATTCTTTGGGATGGCGACGAAGTATGCCGAAGGCTTATTAGCTGTGAAGTACCGGACGACGGATGACAAAGGACAGGTTTCCGGCGGACCGATGTATTATATTGAGCGGGGGTTGGGGAGTAAGTTCAAGCCGCTAGCTGTATTTTTTGCTATAAGTGGAGTTCTAGTTGCACTCTTCGGGATTGGTACGTTCCCGCAGGTGAATGCCATCGTATCGTCAACGCAGTCGAGCTGGGGAGTTCCAGCTATCGTGACGGCGGGGATTATGACGGTGTTAACCGCTTTGGTTACACTTGGCGGGATTAAGAGTATATCCAAGGTATCGACGAAGGTTGTTCCCTTGATGGCTGCCCTCTATATCATTGCTGCTTTAGTTGTCTTGTTCACCTTTGCCGATCAAATTCCGCATGCTGTGGCGCTGGTCTTCGAGAGCGCGTTCCAGCCAGCGGCGGCAGGTGGAGGATTCCTGGGCGCTACGGTGATGATGGCGATCCGTAACGGGGTTGCGCGCGGGGTATTCTCCAACGAATCGGGCCTGGGAAGCGCTCCGATCGCTGCTGCGGCTGCTAAGACCAAATGGCCGGCAGAGCAGGGGCTCGTATCGATGACAGGAACCTTTTTTGACACAATAATTATTTGTACACTAACAGGATTAACCTTAATTGTAACGGGAGTGTGGCAGGGTGCCGAGCGTGGGGCGATAATGACCCAAGCGGCATTCGATGCTGCGATCCCATTCGGATCGATGATTCTTACATTATGCCTGATCCTGTTTGCATTCACGACGATTCTAGGCTGGAACTATTACGGTGAGCGCTGTATCACTTACTTGTTCGGTGTGAAGTCGATCCTGCCTTACCGCGTTGTATTTATCCTCTTGATTGCTTTTGGCGCATTTATCAAGCTGGAGGCTATATGGCTGCTTGCGGATATCGTGAACGGGTTGATGGCACTTCCGAATTTGATCGCCCTATTAGGCTTATCAGGAGTGGTTGTAGCAGAGACCAGGCGGTATCTACAACATATGAAGGAACAGAAGCATTCAGAGCGTTCAGCTTCGAAAGCAGCCATGCAGCCAGTTTTGGCGGAGGAAGAATAAGGGTTGCAGTAATATTAAGGACACCTCTATTTCGGGAACGTGGGACTTTGTCTCATTTATTCCCGATATAGGGGTGCTTTTTGTTTTCTTCGAACGAGACATTTTCTGACTTTAGTCTTAGAATGAGAAGTAATGTAACAAAAAGACCGACTTAGGGAATAGCTACTTGGATTTTTGAGCGGTTTTATCGGCTGGTGGTGCATGTAATGTTCAATCTGATTATGGCGATTCAAATTTTAAGCTTCTTCTTTATTTTCAAATCCGTTTCACGCTACTCATTTACGATTAGAGAAATGATCGTGTGGTTAACGGTCTTTTTGCTGATTGGCTGGGTCTCAACATATTTCATCGGGGTCTGGGGGGCAGTTTCGCTATTTGCCTGCTTTGTCTGCATCTCCTACTTTAAGAATCATAAACAAATTTCCGCTTTGGGTATTTTTTACGGGGCATATGCCTTGATTATGAATTCGTTCTTGGGCTATTTGGCCGCGATTCCGATCACTTGGCTCGTTCAGTTAATCTTCCGACAGTCATCAGCCAATATCGAGTATCTCCCGTATCTTTTTACGGCGATGGCGCCGCCCATTCTCAATGAAGTTCTGCTTCGGCTGGTACGTCGCTTTGTTCCGCAGATAGGTAAACAGCTCATACGGGAATACGGTAAAATCATTTTTGTCCCCGTGATTGTATTGTTCATCATCATTATTGTTTTGGTATATCCGATATTGTCCATTAGCAATCAAACGGGTGATTACAGCTCCTATCAACGAATGATCCTCTTGAGCATGTGGCTGCTGGTTGTTGTTGCTTTGTTGTATATGCAGTTTCAGTATCATCATATCCGAAAAAAAGAGCTGGAAAGGTCCAAAAGTGAGCAGTTGGTGCAGCTTAAGGAGTATGCCGCGCAGCTGGAGAAAATCTATGATGAATTCAGAGGCTTCCGCCATGATTATGCGAATATTCTTCTGACGCTGGAGGACGGGATTTACAGGGAGGATTGGGACCAAGTCAAACATGTATTTGAGAACACAGTCAAGCCAACGGGGCAGTTCCTGCGTAAGAACGAATACAGCTTCGTGAAACTGCGGAACCTTCATATCTCAGAGGTAAAGAGCATCCTAGCGGCAAAAATTATGCTGGCACAGCAAATGAAAATCGATGTTTCGCTGGAGATCGAGGATCCTGTCCATTCGATCCCGATGGAACTGATTTCTTTTACCCGGATCCTGTCCATACTGCTCGATAATGCGATTGAGTCGGCAGCCGCTACGAAGGAGCGTAGGCTTTGGATCGTATTGCTGGAGGACTCTGAAGCGCTGCGGCTGATCATCGAAAATAGTAGTGAAGAACGGATCGACCTGCGAAGTCTGGGGGAGCGGGGATACTCAACCAAAGGTGAGGGGCGAGGCTTAGGCTTATTTAATGTGCAGCAAATGCTAAATGACCATAAATATGCTTCACTGCAATCGGAGAGCCAGCCTCATTTATTCTCGCAAACCCTTATATTAAGAAAATCAAAATCTGGAGAACGATCATGAATATATTCATATTGGAGGATAATCTGATCCAGCAACAGCGGCTGGAACGAATCGTCAAGGAGTTATGCCTCAAGCATCAAATCCGTTATCGGAACCTGTCCTCGACAGCCAAACCGAATCATTTGTTGGCGCAAATCGAGAACGCTGCCGATCATCAGCTGTATTTTCTGGATCTGGAAATTAAAAATGAGAAGCACACCGGGCTTGAAGTGGCGCAGGAAATCAGGCGAATCGACCCGTATGGAACAATTGTGTTTGTCACTACGCATTCGGAGCTGGCGCCCAAGACGTTTGCTTACCGGGTAGCTGCTCTGGATTTTATCGAGAAGGATTTGCCGGAGGCTGAGTTTATCCAGAAGGTCGAGGCTTGCTTGCTGCTTGCTGATGAACGCAGGACCGTGCCTGTAAGCCCTGATCTGTTCTCTTTCGAGAATAAATATACCAGCTTTCAAATTCCTTTTTCGGAAATTATATATTTTGAAACGATGGAAATCGCACATAAAATCAGATTGATCGCGAAATCCAAAACGTTCGAATTTTACGCTGAAATGAATGAAATCGCAGAGCATGATGAGCGGCTCTTCCGGTGTCACCGGGCATTTGTCGTCAACCTGGCGAATATCAGATCGATTGATAAGAAGAACAGGATCGTCTTGTTTGACCATGGCGTGAGCTGTTCTGTCTCGAGAAGATTACAAAAGGAAACGATTAAAAAAATGGAGTCCTTGAGGCAAAGAGAATTCCCAAACTAACAATCCATATGAAGCGCCGAAGCTATTTCTAAATAGCAGCTGGCGCTTCTTTTTTATTAAAAAATACCGTTTATGAAGGTTAGAGGACTGTTGGCGATATAAGCATCCCAAACGGGAGAGAAAAGCCTTACCCTATGAGTGAAGCAAGAGGCAGGCGGGAATCTTTTCACATCTTATAACTGGTTTGGCCTGGCGCTTCATCTAAACAGGATTAAGGAGAGAACAGCTGATGGACACAATGATCGAAATTGATCGACTATCAAAAGCATATAAAGGCGAAGAAACCGTGTCGGATGTCACCATGCATATCGAGAAAGGGGAAATCTATGGTTTCCTCGGACCGAATGGCGCAGGAAAAACGACCATCATGAAAATGATTCTGAATTTGGTCAAGCCCACATCAGGCGAGATTCGTATACTTGGGAAGCCTATAACCCACTTGTCATATCAATACTTGAAGGATATTGGCAGTATCATTGAATATCCGGTATTTTATGAACGGCTCTCAGCGGCTGACAACTTAAAGCTTCATTGTAAATATATCGGCAACCAAGGTGAGGGCGTATTCAAGAGGTGCTTAGAACCGTTGAATTAAATGGGGTAGAACATAAAAAAGTACACGAGTTTTCATTAGGAATGAAGCAGCGATTGGGAATCGCCAGAGCGATCATTACAAACCCAGCCATTCTAATTCTGGACGAGCCGATCAATGGCTTGGATCCCGTGGGGATCAGAGACATCCGGATGCTACTGCTGAAGCTGAAGAACGAGTACGGCATGACCATTCTAATCTCCAGCCATATTGTTTCAGAGATTGAATCGGTTGCGGATACGATCGGGATTATTAATCAAGGGAAGCTGCTTAAGGAAGTGAAGTTGTCGGAGATCCGGGAAGAGAGCAATCTGGAGGAATATTTTCTAAAACTGATTCATGGGGAAGCATGCATGTTTAAACTGATAAAAATCGAGCGGGAAAAAAATCAGATAGCAGGATACGGGATCAAAGCCGTGATTAGTATGGCAATTATTTTTGTACTGGTAGCTGGGATGGCTCTAATGTCAAATGCCCAGGATGAGCCTATGTTCTATAACTTTACAGATTTCATGTCGCTTGCGAACATCTTCATCCGCATTACCTTTGTCGTTTTCTCGGGCATTCTGATTTCTAGACTGGTGATAGAAGAATATAAGGGCAAGACGATGCAGCTCTTGTTTACGTATCCCTTACAGCGCAAAAAGATCATCCAGGCCAAGTTAATGATTGTTCTCGGTTTCTGCTTCACCAGTATTGTTATTACCACCTTGCTTATAGAAGGAATGACGGTTTTATTGAATCCACAGCTTCATTTTTTCGAGACCTCTGCAACGATGACGGACTTACTCGCTACCGTTCCTTCGATCCTGATTGCTTCTGCCATGACAGCTGGATTAAGTCTTATCTCATTGTTTTTCGGCATGCGTAAAAAGTCTACTGCGGCTGCTATTACAAGCTCTGTCATTATAGGAACGCTGTCCAACGCAATGGTCTCTGACGGGAGCAGCTCCGTCAATATGTTTCAATTTATCGTCATACCAGCGATTCTCTGTTTGTTAGGATTAACCGTAGCTTATTTATCGTATCGTAAGATTGATAGAATTGATATTTAGAGGAGAACATGATGAGAACTAATAAATGGATTTTGATATTTTTGGTGGCTGCAGTAGCGGGAGTACTTGTGATCGGTTTGTCGGTTGGCTCAGAGAAGCTCGAGATAGTTAAGCAGATTCCGGCGGGTGAAATTCAATACATTGAAATCTTTAATGATTCATGGGATGTTGAATTGAAGCCATCGACAGACAATCAAGTACATGTAGACATAACGGGGAAGCAGAAGGATAAGAATAAGACTCCGGTGACAGTAACTTATCAAGATCATAAATTGATCATTCAACAGACTAAACAGATGGGAGGAGCTTTCTCAGCCTTTACTTGGGGAAAGAGGGAACGATTCAAATTTCTATTCCCAAAAATACAGTAGAGCAGGTTGCACTGACGAGTGGTGATGGAGATATTCATATTAGTGGGTTAGCACTCTCTAGCCTGATGGTTCAAGATCGTGCGGGTTATGTAAAGCTTGATGAAGTGGAAGCAGACGTTTTGACGACTTCTCCAAGACGGGAGATATCGTGTTAAAAAGAGTCAATGAACACGGCGAAATGAATATTGAAACCGAGACAGGGGATATTCAAGTCGTATATCAGACTGCGCCAGCCAGCTTGAAGCTGAAGGCAGAGAACATCAAAGGAGATACAACGGTACACTTGGAAAATCTCTCACGTACGACGAATACGGATAAGGAAATCAGCGGAATCATAGGCGCTGGGGAGAACTCATTAACCGTCAGAAGTCGTTCGGGAAATATCGATATTAAATAGGGGATCATTGCTGGTTCCCATCCAAATGCTAGATGTGATAAATGTCATCGGAAGAAATAGCTTAAATTTTGAATAATAGGAGGTGACAGTTTAATGAGAAAAGTCACATAGGAAGGGAGCGTCAGATCATTGGCACTTAATCGTGGAGCAGCAGATCAAGACTATATCATTGAGCAGGTAGTCCAATTATTTCAATGCAGAGTGTTGTGGAGTGAAGGTCGCCCATGCCTGGAATATAGCAGTTTAGAAGAACTGGACAAGGTATACGAGTATGTCAGAACCAGATTTGATATGGATATGTTGGACGTATTTTTTACAGCTGTAGAGAGCCTTCCTCAGGATGACTGATGAACTAATAAGAGAATGAAGGGATTCCTGACATTTCCATGGAAGCATCTGTTAGTATATTCAGATATAAGCTATAATGGGAGCAAACTTCATGTTAGGAGAGATGATCTTGCATTTATTTAATCATTGGTTGAACGAATCTCAGCTTGAAATGAATGGTAATTTGCTGCAAATCTCGGCCCCAGGGAAGACAGATTATTTCATTAATCCAGAGAGTGGCGATGTTAAGAACAATGCGCCTTTCTTATATGCTGATGTGCAAGGTGACTTCATACTTCGCGCTAAAGTAAGACATGACTTCATATCTACTTTTGATGGAGCTGCTCTATTTATAATGGATAGCGAACGTGAGGATTGTTGGGCTAAGCTCTGTTATGAATATACGGATCTCAATACATATGCGGTTGTAAGTGTCGTGACCAATGGGGTATCTGACGATGCCAACGGCCAGAATTTAACCGATAAGAGCGTATGGCTGCAAATCGGTCGTAAGGGCGATGCTTTTGCCATGCATTACTCGACAGATGGCTCTCATTATCAAATGGTCAGAGTGTTCAACTTGAAAGCCTCCGATACCTTTAAAGTTGGACTGGTCTCTCAATCTCCAACAGGTGAGGGATTGATTAGTGACTTCTTGGATGTTCAGCTTGAGCAGGTGACGATGGAGAGCATTAGGGGCGGGAAATAGGCCGATTGATCCCATAGGAAAAATGTCAAAAAAGCCTGCAGATATGCAGGCTTTTTGCTGTTCGTGGCCTTTTTGGGGATAAAAAGATGTATATTTGCAGGCTTTTCAATCATGCAGGGTCGCCGGTTGTATTCTGAATGCCCGTTTTCTCTCTAAGCTTGGCTCTTAAGATAACTTAGTAGGATATCCTTTAGAATCAGTAGCTGTTCTTTCGGATCTAGGTCAGGTTTAACAGTAAGAATATTTTTTTGTAGGGACAGCTTTCTTGCGAAATTCCCGAACGTGTTGATGACCGTTGTCAGTATTTTGTCCACTGCACTATCGGTTCTTATGGAACCATCCTCCACTCCTTGTTGGATAATGGTCGAGAAGACGGCTGAAATTTGGCGATATACCGTGTTGAAGGTATCAATATCCTCAAGTGGTTCTTTGTAATTGGCAGCATAGCCCTCGAAGTTTTCTAACAGCTTCACATTGGAGCCATCATCACTATCGAGCAGAGCCATAAAATCATCAAAGAGAAGACTAATCTTCTCATAACAGGACACCGGCATTTCGGCGATCGCTTGGAAGGTCTGGAGAATGATCTCTAGATTTCTCGTCGCCACGGCGACGACAAGCTTCTCCTTCTTCGGGAAGAAGCGGAATACGGTAGCTACGCCAACGCAAGCTCTGTCCGCGATATTTTGCATCGTCGTCTTATCGATTCCTTTTTCTATAAACACTTCTTCAGCCGCCTCGATAACAAGCTGAATTCTATTTTGTTTGCCGCGCTGCAATTCGTTCCTATGCCTCGTTTTAGGATCCATTCGGAAGCCTCCAAAATTGTCGTTATCATATTATTATACCTATCCTAAATTTGACGGACAATGATTGTTGTTATTTTGAGGCGGAGGCTCTAAGTGGGACCGCTGAGCAATTGACCCAAATTATAGAGATTCATCAGGTGAAAGCTTAGAATCCTCGTTAGGACGGGCGCCAATCGGCGTCCGTTTTTTGTTTGCTTTAATTTCTCGTTGAAATTACAGGAAAATATACGTTGACTGAATATAGGGTAGGGGGGTATACTATATTTGTGATTAGGAATCGTATTACAATGATTTGAAATGGAGAAAGTTAAAGATAACGGCCATACTTAATGGCAGTTTTGAAAAAAACCAGGAGGTAGTCAATATGCAAAATGTATTGCTTAACGTAAAGGGAATGTCCTGTGGTCATTGCGTCAATTCGGTGGAGGGTGCTCTTAAAGAGATCGGGGCACAAGGAAAGGTTGATCTGAAGAAAGGAACTGTTGCAGTAGAATTCGACGACAGCAAGCTCTCCCTAGACAATATTAAGGAAGCCATCGAGGATCAAGGCTACGACGTTGACTAAAGTATCCTACTTTAAGCGGGTGATATAAATGGAAGGAACGAAACAGACGTCTCTGCAAATCACGGGGATGACTTGTGCAGCTTGTGCGAATCGCATTGAGAGAGGTTTGAATAAGCTCGAAGGCGTCTTAGAAGCGAATGTCAATTTCGCAATTGAACGAGCGACGGTCACCTATGATCCTGGCGTCGTTGATGTTGCCAAGATGGAGCAGAGCATTCAGAAGCTTGGTTATGACACCGTCAAAGAGAAGGTGGAGCTCGAATTAAGCGGCATGACCTGTGCGGCCTGTGCTACGAGAATAGAGAAGACATTGAATAAGATATCGGGTGTGAGTCAAGCGACTGTGAACTTTGCGATGGAGACCGCTCATGTGGAGTATAATCCAGCTGAAGTCAGTGTCTCCGATATGCAGCAAAGGGTTGAGAAGATAGGGTATAAAGCCTCCCTGAAGCAGGAGCAAGCTGATCCTGGCGAGCATCGTAAACATGAAATTACACGGCAGAAGCGCAAATTAATCGTATCTGCAATTTTGTCACTTCCGCTTCTGTGGTCGATGGTAAGCCACTTTTCATTTACGTCATGGATTTGGATGCCGGATATATTTATGAATCCTTGGTTCCAATTGATCCTAGCAACACCGGTACAGTTCTATATTGGCAGACAGTTCTATATTGGAGCTTATAAAGCACTTCGGAACGGCAGCGCCAATATGGATGTCCTTGTCTCGCTTGGAACGTCAGCAGCCTACTTTTATAGTTTGTTCCTAACCGTTCAATGGGCTATCAACGACGGCAATGTTCATCATGGACCATCAATGTATTATGAGACTAGTGCTGTGCTTATTACGCTGGTGCTGATGGGGAAATTGTTCGAGGCACTCGCCAAAGGACGTTCGTCGGAAGCGATCAAGTCTCTTATGGGCTTACAAGCAAAGACGGCTCTAGTCGTTCGTGACGGTCAGGAATTAAGCATTCCGATCGAGGAAGTGATTGCCGGAGACGTTGTTCTCGTTCGTCCAGGCGATAAAGTTCCGGTTGACGGCGTAGTCCTGGAAGGAATGTCATCGGTAGATGAGTCGATGCTGACAGGCGAGAGCATTCCTGTGGAGAAAAAGGCGGGCGATACCGTTATCGGCTCGACCATGAACAAGAATGGTATGTTAAGAATAAAAGCAACCAAGGTCGGTAAAGAAACGGCACTTGCGCAGATCATTAAAGTTGTAGAAGAGGCACAGGGCTCGAAAGCCCCAATTCAGCGTGTGGCGGATGTAATTTCAGGCATCTTCGTGCCGATAGTTGTTGGGATTGCAATCGTGACTTTTCTAGTGTGGTACTTCCTGGTCACACCTGGTGATTTTGCAGGTTCCTTAGAAAAAGCGATTGCGGTTCTCGTTATTGCTTGCCCTTGTGCACTCGGATTGGCAACTCCAACCTCGATTATGGCCGGGTCTGGCCGTGCAGCTGAATTCGGTATCCTGTTCAAGGGTGGCGAGCATCTGGAACAGACGCACAAGATTGATGCGATTATTCTGGACAAAACAGGTACTGTGACCAAAGGTAAACCTGAGCTTACGGATGTACTGACAAATGGAGATGAAGCTAGATTCCTCCGGCTTGTTGGCGCAGCAGAGAAAAACTCAGAGCATCCGCTTGCAGATGCAATCGTTGAAGGAGTTAAGGCGAAGAACATCGAGCTGCCGACTACGGAATCTTTTGAAGCCATTCCAGGTTACGGAATTAAAGCTGTAGTCGAAGGCAATGAGCTGCTCATCGGAACGCGTCGCCTGATGGATAAATATGAAGTGAATGCAAATAGAGCTTATGAGACCATGTCGAAGCTAGAGGAGTCTGGCAAAACTGCAATGCTTGTCGCGATTAACAACGAGTATGCAGGTATGGTAGCTGTCGCGGATACAATTAAGGAAAGCTCGGCGGCAGCTGTAAGCCGTCTGAAGGAAATGGGTATTCAGGTCATTATGATTACCGGGGATAATGAGCGAACAGCTAAGGCGATAGCTGCGCAAGTTGGTATTGATCATGTTCGCGCCGAGGTGTTACCAGAAGGTAAGGCGGAAGAAGTGAAGAAACTTCAAGCGGAAGGCAAGAAAGTGGCCATGGTCGGAGATGGTATCAATGACGCACCGGCACTTGCCACGGCGGATATCGGTATGGCAATCGGTACAGGTACAGACGTGGCTATGGAAGCGGCTGATGTCACCTTGATGCGTGGCGATCTGTCGAGTATCCCGGATGCCATTTATATGAGCCGGAAGACGATGCGTAACATTAAGCAGAACCTGTTCTGGGCACTTGGCTATAATACGCTTGGCATTCCGATTGCAGCTATCGGCCTACTGACTCCATGGGTGGCAGGTGCAGCGATGGCATTAAGCTCGGTTTCGGTCGTATTAAACGCACTTCGTCTGCAACGTGTGAAAATCTAAGGGCAGGTATGAAAAAAGACCCGTTTGCCGGTTTTCAGCATGTGCGTTTTTTTCAAAACGCTTCAGTTGAATGAAGCTCGGGGCTGAGCGGAGAGGAGGTGGAAATATGCAAGAAGTAACGGTGAAAGTTGAAGGCATGAATTGCGGTAAATGTGCCAAGAAAGTCGAGGGCGCGCTAGAGGCCATCGGTGCCGAGGGGCATGTGAATCTTGAAGAGCATAACGTAAATGTGAAATATGACTCATCCAAGTTGGATCTTTCAGATATAAAGGCAAGTATTGAAGCCAAAGGCTATCATGTTGTCTCCTAAAATAATTGAATAACCCCCTTCAAGTCTAGTATCGCGAGATACTTAACTTGAAGGGGGTTATTTTATTTGTTAGGGTATTAATTATTTAAACGCCCGATCTCTTCTCGAACAAGAGGAGCGACCTCTGTTCCGAATAGTCTGATCGCATTCATTACTTCTGCATGGGGCATCGTACCGTGTGGAACATGCAGCATGAAACGCGTGATTCCAACATGTTTGTACAAATCAATGATTTTATTAGCGACGGTTCTCGGATCACCAACATATAGAGCTCCCTCCGAACTGCAAGCCGCATCATAATCTGAACGATGGTAAGGAGCGGACCCTTTTTCAACGGCTCGCACATTGGTTCTAGCAAAAGTTGAAGGGAAGAATTTCTCGATCGCGGTCTGCGTGTCCTCTGCAACGAAACCATGGGAATGCGATGCAATCGTCAGTTTGGATACATCGTGTCCGGCACGAGTTGCCGCTTCCTTGTATAACCGCACTTGTTCCGCATAATCCAAAGGATGGACAGGTCCAATAATTGCCAATACAAACGGTAGTCCGAGTGAACCTGCACGGACTGCAGATTCCGGGCTTCCTGCACTGCCGATCCATATTGGAAGGGGATCCTGAACAGGTCGCGGATAAATCCCTAGATTCTGTATAGCCGCTCGGTGCTTACCGCTCCAGGTCACTTTCTCGGATTTCTGAATTTTCAATAATAGATCCAGCTTCTCATCGAACAGCTCTTCATAGTCCGCCAGATCGTATCCGAACAAAGGGAACGACTCTAAAAAGAGCCCCGGCCAATCATAATCTCTGCACGTCCGTTTGAAATTCCATCCAGCGTTGCGAAATCTTGAAAGACACGTACTGGGTCGTCTGAGGAGAGAATCGTGACCGCACTGGTCAGGCGAATTCTTGTCGTCATCGCTGCCGCTGCACCAAGAACGACGGCGGGGACGAAGCGGCATAATCATGACGATGATGTTCACCTATTCCATATACATCCAGTCCAACCTGATCGGCGAGCACGATCTCCTCAACGACTTCCCGTAACCGTTCTGCATGACTTATTGTCTTACCTGTCTCAACATCAGGTGTTGTCTCAACAAAGCTGCTTATTCCAAGTTCCACTAATTACTGCCTCCTGCTTGTTTACACATGGGTTGTGATTTTTGTCATTTAACAGTAACATAAGTGATTTGTATTTTCTAGAATGCTTTAAGTCCGCCGCATATAGGCACTTACTGTAAGCGGCGCGAAGATGGCTACAATAACAGCAGCACCGATGAGGGAGATGGCTAGATCCCAGCCGACGGTACCCGAATTGGCCAAATTCCTAACGGCAGTGACGAGATGCGAAATCGGATTAATCTTCACGAACCATTGCAGCCAGTTAGGCATCGTGTCCACAGGAACGAATGCGTTGGAGAGGAACGTGAGCGGGAACAGAACGAGCATCGAGATTCCCTGTACACTTGAGGCCGTACGGGCAATGACACCGAAGAAAGCGAAGATCCAGCTGATGGCCCAGGAGCAGAGAATGACGATAATCGCGGCCAAGGCTACATGCTCCAGGCCTCCCTCTGGTCGATAGCCCATAATATATCCCATGGTAAAGGTCAGCGTGGTCGCAATCGTATAGCGAATTGTATCAGCGAGTAGCGCTCCTGCAAGCGGGGCGATCCGTGCGATCGGTAGTGACTTGAAGCGATCAAATACCCCTTTATCCATATCCTCGCGAAGCTGAACGCCAGTAACGATAGATGTCGTAATTACAGTCTGTACGAGAATGCCGGGAATAATAACAGGTAGATAGCTAGCCACATCACCGGAGATCGCCCCACCGAAAATATAGGTAAACATCAGTGTGAAAATGATTGGCTGCAGCGTGACATCGAACAATTGCTCTGGTGTGCGGCGGATTTTGAGCAGCCCCCGATAAGCCATCGTTAACGAATGGCGTAGCGATTGTGTGAAGCTGGTATGGTTCTTTAATTTGCGTTCAGATACAGGTTGAATGGAAGCTCTCATATGGTTGTTCCCTCCATGCTCTTGGATTCATAGACTGGTGCAGAGGCAGCCTCCGCATCAGTTGGACGTTGGCCGGTGATCGTTAGGAAGACCTCGTCGAGTGTCGGCTTCTGCACGCTCATCTCGGACAGAGCAATTCCTTCGCTGCGCAGCGCGATCAACAGATCGGTGACGAGATCGGCATTCGCCATCGGCGCAGTAATCTCCCCGGCTTCCGAGGAGATGCCGGACGGTACTTTAAGCACCCGCTCGATCAGGCGGCGAGCCATCTCGATATCCTGCGCCTGCTCCACTCGTAGATGCAGGGACGAAGTGCCGACGGACATCTTCAATTCATCGGCAGTGCCTTCAGCGATGACCTTACCGTAATCAATCACGGCGATCCGGTCAGCTAGTTGGTCGGCCTCTTCTAGATATTGCGTTGTAAGTAGTACGGTCGATCCTGTATCCACTAATCGGCGAATCGTATCCCACATCTGGGAGCGTGTACGCGGGTCGAGCCCGGTCGTCGGTTCATCGAGGAAGATGAGCGGCGGCTGCGCGATCAAGCTGGCGGCCAGATCCAATCTGCGCCGCATGCCGCCGGAGAAATTTTTGAGCGGACGTCTTGCCGCCTCGGATAAGCCGAATTCCTCCAGCAGTTCCTCTGATTTACGCTTTGCCTCTTTACGTGACAGGCCGAGCAGTCGCGAGAAGATAATCAGGTTCTCAGTAGCACTGAGCGATTCGTCGACGGAAGCGTATTGCCCTGTTACGCCAATCAACTGCCGCACGATTTGAGATTCTTTTATCACGTCATGACCGAAGATCGTTGCTGTTCCGGCATCTGGCCGCAGTAACGTGGCCAACATGCGGATCGTCGTCGTCTTACCCGCTCCGTTAGGTCCGAGTACACCATAAATCGATCCGGCCCGCACCTTCAAATCCACACCATCCACTGCGCGGTTATCTCCGAATGTTTTGATAAGTCCATGAGCCTCTACGGCCCATTCACTGTTGTTTGATTTATTGTTTATCTGTCCCAATGTGATTTCCTCCATTCCATAACACTCACTTGTTATCGTAACCGGATCATATCACTGGTTTTTAAACAGAATGTAAACGATGATTCGTCGTATAAAAAGATAATTCCATATCAATGTAGGGTAATAATTTTTGTCATATGACAAAAGTGATGACAATACTCACTATTTTGTCGAACCGCAGTACATTACTATGAACGTATAGCGATGAACGGGAGGCGATTACCTGCGCCATGATGAAGCTGATAACTATGGTAACCAATACTACTATGCTGGGAAAGGCCGGAGGGAATCTTGCCAGCGGAGTATTCGAACTTAAGGATATCCCGGATGATTTGGCTAGGCCGATTGTATTAACCCTGAAATTCGATCCATCGAAGATTGGAGAAGGGCAGCAGGCTGCCATACATTATTTCAATGAGACGAACCAGATATGGGAAGAGCTCGGCGGACAAGTAATGGGTAGTTTGATTACAGTTCAGGTCAATCAAATGGGGAAATTTGCTGTACTAGCCGTAGAGAATCAGATAGGTCCATCAGATCATTCAAGTATTGTGGACATCACCAGGCATTTGCGGTTTCAGCTAATTCAATAACCGCAGGATGAGACAAGGAAGGCGGGTTATCCCAAGGGGACTGTCTGCCTTCTTTGCTATAGGTAAGGTGTATTTAACTGTATAATCACGGAGGATTCTGATGATATAATGATTAATATTTCCTCGAATTATCGGAAGCTCCAAGGAGGATCGTGCTATGTTCGAGTTATCGGGTTACGAGACCATGGGCAGACTGAACGGCAATGAAGAGATTGAGTTGTATCGGCTGCGTCGTCTTTCGGACGGACAAAATGTGATTGCTAAGACGACTTGTGAAGAGTATCCACAGCAGATACTAGTAGATTCTTTTCACTACGAGTTAGATCTTCTTCTTAAGCTGGACGGGAGAGGGACGGCAGAGGCTTACGGACTGCAAATGCTGAGAAGTCGGCCTGTTTTGCTTCTGCAGGATCATGGTGGCTTAACACTCGATCAATTACTGCGATCTGGTATCGAGTCATTTGATTTAACAGCCTTGCTTGAGATAGCTGTAGAGATCGTCCGGTGCCTTACTCATCTTCAACGTGAGAATATTACGCTCCATGAGATTATTCCTCTTCATATCTATGTAAATCCAGCTACGAAGGCTGTCAGATTTATTGATCTTCGCTCATGCTCTACCGATCTGAATAAGAGCCCGCTCTCCATTACAAGCAGCAGACCTGAATCGGTATTACCATATATGTCACCCGAACAGACAGGAAGAACGGGGAGAAGTTCCGATTTCCGCTCCGACTATTATTCACTTGGTATCATATTGTATGAACTGTTATCGGGCAGCCTACCATTTGATCCTCAGGATGTCTCGAACATTGTCTATCGCCATATTGCCCGTGCTCCAGACCCTGTACATCTCAAGTTCCCTTCCATACCTGTAACGGTCTCGGATATTCTCGGAAAATGTATGCAGAAAATGCCGGAGGACCGGTATTCCAGTGCATATGGGATCAAGTATGATCTGGAGGAGTGTCTGCTCCGCTATCAAGCCTCAGGGAAGATCGATCCCTTTGTTCTGGGCAGCCATGATGTTCCGGAGAGATGGGGTGCCCCCATAGGATACTATGGACGGCAAGAGGAACAGCGGCAGCTATTAGTAGTATTAGAGCAGGTGTGCGAGGGAGAGGCGCAAGGGGTATGGATACGAGGGGAGTGGGGGATCGGGAAGACCTCTTTTGTTCAGAGGACGATTCTAGATACAGCCTCCTATGAAGGGTTCTTCGCTCAAGCCAAGTCGGCCTCTAATTCGTCTGCGCCCCCGTTTGATGTGTGGATACAGCTCATTGATGAATTAATAGGCAGGTTATTCATGGAGAGTAAGGTACATATTGAGATTTGGAGACTTCGTGTATTGGAGGTATTAGACGGTCTAGGACAATTGCTAATTGAACTGGTTCCTAGACTTGAACTGTTGATTGGCGAGCAGCCTCCGGTACAGCCACTGCCGTCGTTAGAGGCGCAGCAACGACTCCATCTGCTAATGAACGGTTTATCCAGGTATTCACGCAGAAAGGCCAACCGTTGGTTCTATTCATCGATGACCTGCACTTGATTGATGAAGCTTCTTTGCAATATCTTATTCATTTATTAAAGGATTCCGAGCTGAAGCATATATTAGTGATCTTGGCTTGCAGAGATATTGAAGAATCGGTCCCAGATTCCATAATGCTACTGAAAGATTGTCTGGAGGCATTTCATTTTAAGATGAGTGGTATTCATCTACAGGGGCTTAGTCAAGTTGATTTACGGCAATTACTCAAGGATACGATCCACTATGATGAGTCCGGAGACGAGCGGCTGGTCCAGACATTATTCCATAAGACGGGAGGAAACCCACTGCTCCTCCAACGTCTTCTACAGGACTTGATTGCAGAGAGAAGGATCATTTTTGATGAAGAGATTCGCGGATGGCGCTGTGATCTGCAGTATATAACCAGTATGAATGTGCCGGGAAATGCGGGATCTTACGTAGCGGATAAACTGAAAACCCTTACGGAACAGCAAGTGGGTATATTGGGACAGGCGGCATGTCTAGGGGATAGATTTAGCTTGGAATTGCTCAGTCTCATCTCTGAATGCTCCATAGAGGAAGTTAAGGAGATATTGGGGTTCGCTATTCAGGAACACTTCATTCATCTTATTGGGCATGGACAGGCATATCAATTTCTAAATGATTACGTAAGGCAAGAAGCTTATGGGCTAATTCCCGAGTCAGAGCGTCAGAAAATACATTTGAGATTAGGCATTCATTTAGCGGAACAATTGCCTAATGGAGATGAGTCCAGTGTGTTTACTGCGGTGAATCATTTGAACAAAGCCTTGAATCGGCTCGGTGACCCTAAGCATAGAAGACATGCGGTAGAACTGAACCTGCAAGCTGGCTTGAGGGCCAAGCAAGCTACGGCCTATGAGACAGCGCTCGTCTACTTACGAAATGCAACAGGTCTGCTGACAGAAGAGTATTGGGAACGCGATTATGCACTAGCCTTTCAGATTTATCGGGAACGCGCTGAAGCAGAATTCCTCTGCTCCCATGTGGAAGAGGCGGAACGATTGTTTAGCCTGCTGCTCCATCGTACAAAAAGTTCTCAAGATAAGGCACTTGTATATATGATCAAGCTTCAATTGGAGTCCTCCAATGATCATCATGAAGAGGTCATATCTTTGGGTGCAAGAAGTCTGGAATTACTAGGAGTAAAGCATACCTTTGAACCAAGCCAAATCGGACTTATAATCCGCCTTCTAAGGGTAGGCTTGAGGCTGCGTAAGCATTCGCCGGAGACTTTGTGCGAGCTACCAGCCATGACAGATGAGGCCAGTAAGGCGGCCATGGTGACATTGGTATATACAAACAATGCCTGCTTCCATGTGAATCAGAAGGGCTGGGTCTCTTCCATTTGTACGATGATCGAGATGACATTGGATCATGGAATAACCCCGGAGGCCTCTATCGGTTTTTCAGGATATGCGCTGTTACTTAGCTTTCAATTTCAACGTGATGAAGAGGCCAATAAATGGGGAATGATGGCCAGCGAGTTGGCCAAGCCCTACCCTGTGCTCTATTCTAAAGTGCTTACTTCCTTCTCACTCTGCACAGAAAGCTGGCGCCAATATGATCCGGGATTACTTGATACTTTTCGCGAATACGCAGGAAAGGTCGGGCTCGAGTCCGGAGATTTATGGCAGGGAAATCAGAGTGTTCTGATTAGTGGGGCGATGCTTCTGACCTACGGGCATCCCCTCGGGGATATCTATGAGAGACTACTCTCTCACTCAGGGGATTTTCTGAGGCATAACAATAGCTATCATCTGAAGCTGATAGCGGTATTTACCGCTGTTCTTGAACGTTTGACAGGATATAGATCTACAAATGACCCCTTTGCGTCGATAGATATAACCAGCAGAGAATTCGTCCAGTTTGTCCATGGTGATGAGTTAAATATGGTCCAGGAGCTAGTCTACATCCATCAATACTTGTGCGGATATATTTTTGGAGAATATCAACAAGCGCAGGAGGCACTAGAACAAGCTGCGGTTATTGCGGAATTTCGCTTAGAAAAGTTTGATTATATAATCCAGGATACTTATGAATCATTGGTGTGGGCCAAGCTATACGAGCAAGCATCTGTAACTGAGCAGCGACAATATAGAGCAGGTATACGCAAGCGGTTGAAGAAATTGAAGAAGTTCGCCGATCGCTGCCCTCACAACAATTTGCACAAATATCAGTTGGTAAGAGCAGAGTTATACCGGATTAGCGGCAAACGGCATGAGGCGGAAGAATGGTATGAGCTGGCGATTGGAACCGCACGCAAATATGGTCATATCCATGATTTGGCTATGGCTGCAGAGTGTTGCGGTCAATATTGGATCGGAAGAGACAGGCTGCAATTAGCGAAGCTCTACCTATCAGAAGCTTATGAAGCATACAGTAAGTGGGGAGCGACTGCAAAAGTGGCTTCTATGGAGCGGCAATACGGCTACCTGCTGCATAGAAGACGGGAACAGGGCCTGGAGAATATCGATTATGTATCCGTCATGCAGTCGGCACAAGCGCTATCAGGAGAGATGGAAATGAACCGTCTGCTTCATAAGCTGATGCGTATTATGTTGCATAATGCCGGTGCAGATTCAGGAGCGCTTCTATTCGTTCAGGATGGGAAATGGGTGATTGAAGCATACGGGACCCCTGAGGATCTCCATATCCAATCTATCCCGTATGAGGAGGATTCAGCTCTTATTCCATCAGCTATTATTGGCTATGCAGTCAGAACCAAGGAAGAGATCGTGCTTCATGAAGCCTCAAAAGAAGGGATGTTTGCGCGAGACCGTTATATCCGTGACCAGGGATTGAAGTCGGTCATATGCTTACCTATCATGTATCAGAATAAACTGATCTGTCTGCTCTATATGGAAAATAAGCTGTCTGCCTGCATATTCACCCAGAGCGGCTTGATATATTGAGGCTGCTTGGCTCACAATGTGCAATTTCCATTGTCAATGCCAGGCTGTTTACCGGGATCCAGGTTCTTAAGGATAGTCTGGAAGAGCAGGTTGCCGAGCGTACCAGCAGCCTGGAACTATCGATGCATGAGACAGCTGTCGCTCTGGCCGAAGTATCGATCTATGAAGACCGGAATCGGATCGCCCAGGAAATTCATGATATTGTGGGTCATACGCTCACTTCGACGATTTTGCAGATCGAGGCGGGGAGACGATTGTTCCATAAGGATGCAGAGGCTGCTTCCGGGCGCTTGAAGGAAGCGCAGGAACTGGTCAGACACAGTCTGAATGAAATCCGCGGAGCTGTACATATGCTGAAGGATGACAAGCATGCGGATTTCATGCCGATCCTGAAGCAGTTGATCCGTGATACAGAGCGTAATACGGGAGTGGCTATTCAGGCCTCCATTTACGAACTGCCTGAGCTGTCTACGACTCAGAAGAAGACGATCTATCACGCTCTGCAGGAAGGTCTAACGAATGGAATCAGGCATGGTGGAAGCACGGAGTTCCATTTCAGCCTACGAACGGTGGGTTCTAACATCGAGTTCAAGCTTAAGGACCGGGGTCATGGGGCAGAGCATATCAAAATGGGTTTTGGACTGAAGGCAATGAAAGATCGGGCCGAGCAATTAGGGGGAGCCTTGCTATCGAGACGCAATTGAATCAAGGCTGTGAGATCGTGATAAATTTGCCTTACGCATCGCGTTGGATTGGGGAGAAGGTATGAAGAGAATTTCAATAGTGATTGCTGATGATCAAATGCTGACGCGGGAAGGTCTGCGGACGATCCTCGATCTTGAGGATGATCTTGAGGTCATAGGTGTTGCTAGAAATGGCGAAGAAGTCTGTGATATGGTTGAGACACTACGACCGGATCTTGTGCTGCTCGACATCCGTATGCCGATCATGGATGGAATTAGTGCGCTTAAGCGAATTAAGCAGAGTCACCCAGATGTATTTATTCTTATTCTGACGACTTTTATCGAGACGGATTATATTGTAGAAGGCTTGGCTAATGGGCGAGCGGATACATGCTGAAGGATATGGACGCGGATAAAATGATTGCTTCAATCCGTGATACTGTAGCTGGACAATTTGTTCTGCCCGCAGCGGTTGCAGCGAAACTTGCGACACGGATGAGCCGGTTCAATGAGGAATATGAGAATTGGCAAAGATCGACCCAAGAGCATATTAAGCTAACGGAGCGAGAGGAAGAGCTGGCTCAGCTAATTATCAAAGGCTTGAATAACCGAGAAATTGCTGATGCACTGCATATTGCCGAAGGTACTGCCCGGAATTATATTAGTAATTTATACAGTAAGTTAGAGGTTGTTGATCGGGCTCAGGCGATCGTTCGTTTGCAATCGATCATTTGATGTTATCTCGTATAATACGGGTCTTCCCGGGATATGTATAATCGGGTACTGGATAGTATACGTTGATTTTTTACATAATCAGGTATAAATTCTCCAGTCCCCGACTATATTATAAGAGTGTGTTTCAAGCACACTAGGAAAGTTAGAAATGGCCTCAGTACGGTCCATATTTTGTTACAGGCGTTAATGATGGTGACTTGAATCATTCTTTACACAGAGTTGTAGGCAAAAGAATTCAAATTATTACAGTTGATTATTTTGGTGAAGTCAACTAGAATGAAAGTAATTGGAATTTTGACCTGAACTCACATATTGTAGAGGGTTATGATTTTAAGCGCGTAGCCTTGTGCAATATGTGATTTTTATTTTTAACAAAATATAGAGGTCATATAAATTTATTTTTGGAGGTAATATTCATGGAAACAGGAACAGTAAAATGGTTTAACGCAGAGAAAGGTTTTGGCTTTATCGAAGTTGAAGGCGGCAATGACGTATTCGTGCATTTCAGCGCGATCGTTGGCGACGGTTTCAAATCTTTGGACGAAGGCCAACGCGTTGAGTTCAACGTGGTACAAGGTAACCGCGGTCCTCAAGCTGAGAACGTTGTTAAACTGTAAGCTTGCCTGAAGATAATATGCCCAGACGTTCAAGTTTGGGCATTTTATTTTACCAGCTAATCATTCCAGATAGGAAAGAGGGATGCTTCATGTACAACTCGCGAAAAAAGCAAATGGAGGAAATTCCTGAGGAAATCACGGCCATATGGTCTTGCTCGAATGAAGATTGCAACGGTTGGATGAGACGTAACTTTGCTTTTGTGAATCACCCTACTTGCCCTCAATGTGGGTCTACCATGGTGGAAGATGAGCGGATGCTCGCAGTATTGACCAATACCAGCTTCAATTCCCATGCACAAATCCCAGAATAGCGTAGTAAACTACTTCGAACGAAATGCGAAGAGGAGGTAAGTGCCGAATTAATCGGTCAAACCGAATCTGGACTTTGGATATTGAAGCAAGAAACCTTAGAAGACGGAGTAACAAATTATATGATTAATTCTAAGAATTAGACTGATGCGCGGTACAATTTCCGGTGTCAGTTTTTTTGTTGTCTACATATTACGGCTTACGGTACCATGGCTTCGGAATGGATGCACTAATCGTGATCTAAAGGCTTGTTATTACAGGCAACTAGGATATAATGAGCCATAATGGTCTTGCATCACGAAATATGGGAGGCTCATAATAATGCATACATGTCACAGTCTAATTAATCAACTTGCGGCGGCCAATATCGATCGTCAAGGAACCTTGCTCGTTCATTCATCCATGAAGAGTATTGGTGAAGTGGATGGAGGAGCCGATACGGTTCTGGCCGCACTGAGCGAATATATGCAGGAGGGACTGCTCGTTCTTCCGACACATACCTGGTCTTACATTAATGCAGATAATCCGAAGTTCTATGTGGAGTCTTCTCCATCCTGCGTCGGCATTCTACCCGAACTGTTCCGGGGCGCGACGGTGTTATTCGTTCTTATCACCCGACACATTCCGTAGCAGCACTAGGCGAGGACGCGGTTGAGTTCGTAGCTGGGGCGGAATTATGCGATACGCCTTGCCATAGGGAATCCCCATGGGCAAGCTGTTGGACCGACAAGCGACGATTATGCTTCTAGGCGTAGATTTAAGACGTAATACCTTCATTCATGGTATCGAGGAGTGGATAGACATTCCTGGCAGGATTACGGACAGCCATGAGCAGCTATTCGTTGTGCTTGGTGATGGAACGGAAATTTCGGTACCTTCCCGGCGTCATTTTGGTTTATCGTGGTCTGAGCATTTCTGGAAGGTAGAGAGCATACTTGAACGAGAAGGGGCTATTCGTAAGGTGAAGTTCGGCGACGCCGATGCCTGGGTATGTGATACAGTGCAGATGACGGATATATTAACGGAGATGCTGCGTGTAAACCCGGATTTGTTTTCGGATAATGAGCCACTGCTTGAAGAAGTAGCCCGTTAATGGATATATACCTATAGATGTTGTTCAAAAAGTCCACTTTTGATCACGAAGTTAATCAAGAAGCTATTCGGCATTGAATCTTGAATTCAGCCGGGTCCTCCGGTGCTCAGGTACAAACTACGTACGCTCCGCTCCTCAGACCCTAGCTTTATCTAACCTTCTCGGTGCTGAAAACCGACCTTTTTGAACACGCACTTATACAGGGGGAGGGACAATGAAGCAATTTGAAATTGTTGAGCAGCCAATTGAGGTACAGCCTTATATCGATTACGTACTGCATCCGGGTGCGGGTGCGGTGACGGTCTTTACGGGACATGTTCGTGAATGGACTCAAGGCGTGAGGACTCTATACTTGGCTTATGAGGCATATATTCCGATGGCCGAGAAAATGCTGGCCCAAATCGGCAGAGAGATTGAAGAGAAGTGGTCAGGCTCCCGTGTTGCGATCGCACATCGTATTGGGGAGCTGCATATTTCTGATATTGCTGTGGTCATCGCGGTCTCTTCTTCGCATCGTAAGGCAGCATATGAGGCGAATGAATACGCGATTGAGCGAATTAAGGAAATGGTGCCGATCTGGAAGAAGGAAATTTGGGAGAATGGTGAAGAATGGATCGGTGATCAGCGGAAGAAGCCGGAGCCAGATTCGAGATAAGATACACCCACCCTGGCGTGGATGAAGAAGGGAAGCGGCCATGAAAATAGAACCGATGCGCGATCAACTGCAGAGGCCGATACGAGATTTGCGAATATCCGTGACGGATCGTTGTAATTTTCGTTGTACCTATTGCATGCCCAAGGAGATCTTTGGGGATGACTACAGGTTTTTGCCGCAAAGAGAGCTGTTAACCTTCGATGAAATCACTATGGTGGCCGAGCTGTTTGCTTCTTTAGGCGTGAAGAAGATCCGTTTGACAGGTGGTGAGCCGCTACTGCGCACCGATTTGCCATCTTTAGTAGGGAAATTAGTGAGCATCGACGGAATCGAGGACATCGGCCTTACGACTAACGGACTTCTATTGAAGCAATATGCGGAGCCACTGCTTGCTGCAGGATTGCGCCGGGTCAATGTCAGTCTAGATGCGCTTGATCCGAAGCTGTTTGGTCATATTAATGGCCGAGGCATCAAGCCCTCACGCATACTGGACAATATTGAATATGCAAGACAGATCGGGCTGCAAGTCAAAGTCAATATGGTAGTAGAGAAAAGTTTGAATGAGCAGGAGATTCTGCCAATGGCAGCCCATTTCAAAGAACGTGGCATCAAGCTATGCTTCATTGAGTTTATGGATGTGGGCAATGACAACGGCTGGAGCATGAAACGAGTCATTACCAAACGAGAGATTCTGGAGACACTCTCTTCCCGGTACAAGCTTGAGCCGCTGGACAGTAATTATTTTGGCGAAGTAGCGCAGCGCTATCGGTATGAGGATGGATCGGCTGAGGTTGGCTTTATTACCTCAGTATCGGAGTCGTTCTGTACCACATGTACTCGTGCTCGTCTCTCTTCAGAGGGTAGGATATATACTTGCCTGTTCGCATCAGAAGGTTTTGATCTGCGCCACATGCTGCGTAGCGGGGCCACTAAGCAGCAATTGCTCAACGCTATACGTGGCGTTTGGGAAGCCCGCCACGACCGCTATTCCGATGAACGAACCGAACAGACGGCGAGAGCGCGCAAGAAGATAAATATGTCCTATATTGGTGGATAATCGAAAAAAATAAAAAGAGCAATCTCTGCATCATCAATCGATGAGCGGGGGGTTGCTCTTTTTTGATGTACAGGGAATTGTAAGATTTTGCATTCGACATTAGTGATATACTAACACCATTGTCTAAAATCGACTTAATATTCAATGCGAAGGATGTGAGCTCATGTCAAACCGTAAATGGTCGCTCGGGCTGATCGTCCTCGTTATCGTGTTCGGTTACATTCTGATCCAATTCTTCTTTTCTACGATGAAAATAAATGATCTGGTACGGCGAATGGGCCCGGATAAGACGGTGGAATCCTCGGTCAAATATGTTGTACTGATATCTCAGGAGCTGGACAACGCGTTCTGGCGGGAAATGGAGAAGGGAGCCGGGAATGAGGCAGAGAAGCTGGGGATGAAGCTTGTCTACATGGGGCCGATCCGGAGCAATGTGTCAGAACAAATTAGGTTGCTGGAGAAATCCATTGCTTTGAAGCCGGATGCGATCATGGTCCAGGGAATTGCCGATCCGGACTATGAACAGCTGATCAATAAGGCAGTTGATCAAGGAATCCCGGTCATTACGGTGGATGCGGATGAACCGTCGAGTCGGAGGTTGGCTTATGTAGGTACGGATAATAGGGCTGCTGGTAAGCAGATGGGTGAACTGGTACTGAAGGATCATGCAGGTAGTGGCAAGATTGGGGTTATTATCGGCAGTGAAATGTCGGACAGCCAGCGCTTGAGACTTGAGGGGTTCCGATCTGTTATCACTTCGGTTCCGGGTATGGAGATTGTGGACATTCGTGCTTCGAATATTTCACATATTGGCGCGGCCAAGCAGACGAGAGATATGCTGAGCCATTATAAGGAGATTGAGACAATTGTCGGATTCAGTTCCTTGGATGCAGGAGGCATTCTTGAAGGAGTAAAAGCGATGGGCAAGCAGGGAGTACGGGTGTATGGATTCGATAATCTAGAAATAACACGTCAAGGCATAGCCCAAGGTGAGATTATCGCTTCTATCGTCCAGCAGCCACAGGAGATCGGATCCAAGTCGATTGATTTGCTCAGCGGTCTATTTAAGGGAGACAAGCTTACCGGACAGTATTTCATTCCGACCTATGTCCTGGATCAAGCACAAATGCAGGGCGGAGGAATCAGCCCATGAATATGCGCAAAATGCTGTTTATCGTCATTCCGGCGTTGTTTATTCTAAATAATGCGGTATCTTTCTTTATTTTTCAGAGCGGGCGCACGGTACAACTCAGCTATAATATGATGCTGGACCGGGTATTACTATACAAGCAAATAGATGAGCAGACGCGGAAAAATCTGAGTGCGATTAATGTATTTCTTATGGATCGTAGTGATAGTAGCCTTGAGCAGTATAGGGAGAAAAATGAGGATCTGAAGCAGTTACAGCTTGACCTATCAGGACAAGAAGGAATTGAATCAGACGGGATGATTATCCGCGGTTTCCGCCACTTGCTGTCGACCTTCATCTCCCAAGAACAGAGCATCCTCAGCGCTCTCGAGAGCCCGGCTCCTCTTGCTTATGCCACGGCTTATACGGAGGCCGAGACGACCGCGGAGTTCATCCGGGAAGAAGCCTACCATCTCATTGACTTGGAGTTAAGTTATTATCAGCCGTTTTACAAGAAGATTCTTGTTCAGACCGAAGTGATGAATCATTGGGGGATTGCGGTCTTTGTTCTGAATACAATTATTAGCGTGATGTTGGCTTATTGGATATCGTTGCGGATTACGAGGCCGATTCAGGAACTGGTGGAGACGGCACAGCAAATTTCCGAAGGAAATCTGCAGGTGAGCCCTCCTTTAATCAGTGCTCATAATGAATTTAGCGTACTATCCGAGGCATTTGGACAAATGCAGAATAATCTCCAGCTGCTGATTGAGAAAGAGAAGGAAGGACTGGAGAAGGATCGGCTTGTGAAGGAACTGGAGCTGGAAGTACTGCAGAATCAGATTAATCCGCATTTTCTGTTCAATTCTCTGAACGTGTTGTCCAAGCTTGCTCTGCTGGAGGGAGCGGAGCAGACGAGCGATCTAACTGTCTCCATGTCCAATCTACTTCGTTACAATCTGCGGAAATTAGACCGTCCGGTGACGTTAAGGGAAGAAGTGGAGCACGCCAAGGAATATTTTCTTATTCAGCAGGCTCGCTTCCGGGATCGCATTCGCTTCGAGACGGAGATCGATGAGGCAGGTCTTGCTGTATTGGTGCCTGTGCTGACTTTGCAGCCTATTCTTGAGAATGGGTTCGTTCACGGCATCGAAGGTATGGAAGAGGGAGCTATGGTTAAGCTGAAGATCTCATGTGAACCCGGTGAGACTAGAGTAGCCATCTCTGATAACGGAGTCGGCATGAGTAAGGAGGTTCGTGATTCGCTGCTGAATTTTGATTCAAATCGGTCCGGATCGCAGGAGGCTCCCGAGAAGGGGCATTCTACAGGCCTTGGCACCCGTAACGTATTCAAACGCCTGGAGTTATTTTATAACAAGAAAGATATGATCGATATTAAGAGCGAGCCGGGAAAAGGGACGACAGTGATCATCCGAATTCCTTTAACAGGAAAGGAGGAGAGGCATGTATCGCCTACTGATAACAGATGATGAAGCTTTGGAGCGGGAGGGAATTGAGTGGATTGCCACTCGGATGATGCCGGACACCTTCGAGATTGCTCATGCGGAGAATGGGAGGATGGCGATTCAGAAGGCGGCCGAGTTCCATCCTCATATTGTCATGATGGATGTAAGAATGCCGGGTATTCAAGGGCTTGATGCCCTGAAGGAGATTAAAGCGCAGAATCCCGATGTTAAAATGGTAATGATCACCGCTTATGAATACTTCGAGTACGCCAAGCAGGCGATATCCCTGGGAGTCCGAGAGTATTTGGTAAAGCCAGCGAAGAGGGCTGAAGTGGCGGCCGTATTGGAACGACTTGTTCAGGAGATTAAAGAGGAGCGAAATACACGGAATGAACAGCTGACGGTAAGAGACAAGTTTCTGCAGCTACTGCCTCTCGCCGAGACAGAAATTGCACTTCATTTGATGGCGGACCAGGTGAATGAGACTGAAGTGGAACAACTGGCCGATATTCTAGGGCTGTCTATCCATAGAGGCTGTGCACTGGTACTTGCTTTTCCTGAACTTGGAGATGAGAAGAAGCGGGTGTATGAAGAAGTCAAAAATCTGGCGCATGAATTGATCAAAGAGCCCTTTACCTCTATTGTCAGCTCGATGGTGCATCATCATATGGCAATCTTTCTACTCGGTAATTCGCAGGGGGAAGACTTCAATACGGGAAGAGTCGGCGCTTCTGGCCGATAAGCTGGCTGAGAGACTTCGCCAACATTGCAGTACGATAATATCGACAGGCATTGGTTCAGTCCAATCAGGGACCCAGGGTATCAAGCGGTCTTATTATGAAGCCGTATTTGCATCCAAGTATGACCAATGGGGAGATATCAACCGCTTCGAGGATTTGAATATCGGCGAGACGGAAGTCTCCGGCAGAATTGAAGACAAGCTATTCTCCCTATTCGTTCAGATGGGGAGAGCTCCTATGTAGACTTGGCCATTCGGCAAATCCGTGAGGAGCGGGAACAGAGCACACACAATATGTTGGAGAAAGCCGTGGCATATATACACAGCAAATTCCAGGAGGATCTCTCGCTTGAAGATGCAGCAGAACATGTTCATCTCAATCCTTACTATTTCAGCAAGTTATTCAAGCAGCAGACCGGAGAGACCTTTATCGACTATGTTACGAGACTTCGCATCGATAAAGCGAAGGTGATGATCAAAGATAGCGGGCTCAGCCTGAAGGAGGTATGTTATTCCGTCGGGTATAAGGATCCCAACTATTTCAGCAGAGTGTTCAAGAAGGTTACAGGGGTAACGCCGTCGGAGTATAGACTGCAGCTTCAATAGATGACAAGTCCATGTGTCTTTAGCGTGGACTTTTTTGTGATGAGAGACGAATTTGTGCTAGCTCATATTCCTTGGGAGGAACAGTGATGGATGGGGGATTAATTTTATGCTGGCATTGCACAATTAAGTGAAGGGATTCGAACGTAACCCAGAATAGTCCCGTGTTACAATGATTCTGGATTTCAAAGAGGTATCTGAAATCAAGAGGAAGTTTAACATAGAAGGGACGTCAGATGATGAACTCAAGTATACCGGAACAAGGCGATCGAGTTAGTATGAAATTCGTGACCTTGGTGTCTATAGTCGCCGCTCTGGGCGGGTTATTATTTGGTTTTGATACAGCTGTAGTATCTGGTGCGATTGGTTTCATGCAGCAGCATTTCGACCTGAATGAGTTCCAGGTAGGCTGGGCTGTCTCCAGCTTGATTATCGGTTGTATTGCCGGAGCCCTGTCCTCCGGAGTGTTGAGTGAGAAGTATGGCCGCAAGAGAGTATTGATAGCGGCGGCGATCCTGTTCATTATTGGGTCCGTCTTCTCGGCGGTACCGAATACGTTCAGCGAGTTCATTATCGCTCGTATGATTGGCGGAATTGGAATCGGGATTACATCTACCCTATGTCCCTTGTACAATGCGGAGATTGCCCCGGCCAAATATCGCGGCCGTCTCGTAGCATTGAATCAGCTGGCAACGGTTACAGGGATTTCGCTGGTGTATTTCATCAACTTATGGATTACCGGCTTGGGAGATGAAGCTTGGGACATCTCGACCGCTTGGCGTTGGATGTTTGCCTTCGGCATCATTCCAGGGTTGTTATTTCTAGTTCTGCTGTTCTTCGTACCTGAAAGTCCAAGATGGCTGATTAAGCAGGGCCGGGCAGCGGAATCCCTCCCGATTCTGGTCAAGATTCACGGTGAGACGTTAGCGAAGCAGGAAGTGCTGGATATCAAGGAATCGTTCAAGGTAGAGAACGGTTCGATCCGCCAGTTGTTCAGTCCAACTCTAAGGCTGGCTCTGATCGTTGGCGTCGGACTAGCAGTACTCCAGCAAGTGACTGGGATCAATGCAGTGCTGTATTATGCGCCGGAAATTTTCAAACAGACGGGTGCAGGTACCGATGCAGCCCTAATCCAGACGATCTTCGTCGGAGTCATTAATCTTCTGTTTACCATTCTAGCAATTTGGCTGATTGATAAAGTTGGCCGCAAAATGCTGCTACTGATTGGATCTTCAACGATGCTGATCTGTCTAATTGTTATTGGAGCTGCATTCCAGACGGGCCATACTTCGGTCCACTGGTACTGATCTTCATTCTGGTCTACGTGGCCGCCTTTGCTCTATCCCTTGGACCGGTAGTATGGGTAGTCATCTCTGAGATCTTCCCGAACCGGATTCGCGGAAAGGCAACGGCGATTGCGTCGATGGCTCTATGGACTGCTGATTATGTTGTATCTCAGGCCTTCCCACCGATGCTCGCCTCTGCAGGCCCAGCACTGACCTTCTGGATCTTTGGTCTTATGTCTCTTATTGCCGTAGTGTTTACTTGGCGTAAGGTTCCTGAGACTAAGGGCAAATCGCTGGAGGAAATCGAATCGATGTGGGTTGCTAAATAGCAATCTTATTATAAGCAAGGAATATCAGAGATAGCAGTTGATATACTATGAAACTTACGAGGGGCTTTCCATTATGGAAAGCCCCTCGTAGTATGTTCTAGCTAGTCTGTAAGACGTCGTCGAACTCTTTCTCTACAAACAATACATATCAAGAGAGATTGAAAACTGCAATAATGCATCTTTTTTGGCATGAAATCGTCTGTTTTTGTGAAAAGCCTGCAAATGCGGTTCGGCCCCCTAAATCTGGAGTCTGACCCGAGTAAAATACTGTATTCGTAGTCTAACGCTATATTTTAAAGTTTTACAAAGATCTATAGAACTGAGACCGATCTTCGAACTGCATAATCCAACTAGAAAATTGGAGTGGAGACATCCGTTTCAGACTGCCATGCATTCTTCGGTTGTTGTAGAAATCGATATAGTTATCTATCGATTCATAGGCGGCCTCCATCGTCTTGTATTCCATTTTGCTGAATAGATTTTTCTCCACAATACTGTGGAACGACTCAATATATGCGTTCATATTTGGAGTTTTAGGAGGGATTCTTTCGTGTGAAATGCCCCAATTTTCACACGTATCTCCAAATAAAGCACTGATAAATTGAGGTCCATTATCTGTTCGGATCGTGGGTAGCGATTCTCCTGGCTGGATCCGGGACTCTAGTGCCTTTCCCAGAACTTGAATTGCATGAGTAGCCTTACATTCAGAGCCTCGGTAATAGCTCACAATAGCGCGGTCGAATACATCAATGATACTGAGCAGGAAAAAGAAGCGGTCACGTCCTGCTACGTAACCATATTTAATATCCATTTGCCATAACTGATTCGGACAGGTGACTAGACGATTTCTAGGCAATCGACGAGGATGCTTCGATCTTCTCTCTCGATACTTTTGGAGAATCCCCAATTCACGACACAAACGGTAAGCTTTCTTATTATTCAAAATGAGACGGTGATCCTTACGGAGGCACTCAGCAAGCAATTTATACCCATACTCGTTCTCTTCGCCTTCTGTAAGCTCTACGAACCACTCTTTAATCTGTTCGTCGCTTATTCTGGTACCGTTTTCCGTTAGCGAATAACCTGGGCATGGACGCCCTTTACGAATGCGTGTTACAGGCTCATCATGTTGGCCTATTCTTTTTTTTCGTGCATAATAGCTTGACTCAGCCAACCCTAAGATTCGCAGTACCAGTGCTGCATAATATCCCTGCTTAATAAACTGGTCTGCTATTTCGAATCTTTCAGATAAGCAGGGTTCTTCTTTTTAAGAGTTCACGCAGGATTTCGATTTCTAATTCCTTTTCGCCTAGGATCTTTACAGCGGTTTGGTATTTCTCTTCGACTTCCTGCAATCTTTTTAATTCCTGTAGCTGTTCATCTGCAGCGGGTATCTCATGCTCTTCGATTTGATCTCGATACTCCCTGATCCAACTACGAATAGTCTCAGGATGAACTCCATACTTACGGGACAATACGGCTACCTTAATCCCTGCTAGTGCCTCACGGACCACCTGTAAACGAACTTCTTCATACGCTTTATTCTTTCGTTTCATTTCGAATCTCCCCTTTATAAATAGTCTAATTTATTGGAGGGCAAGACTCCACTTTTATTAGGGGGCCGTGAGGAATGTGCAGGCTTTTTTCGCCTATATCATTGGATTGTGCTGAAATCAAAAGAAAAGCCTGCATAAATGGTCATACCCCTGTCAAGTAGACATATAAAAAAAGCTAAGCTGCTAGCGCGCACCGGTACTCAATCGGTGCGCGTTGTTTCAATTTGGCTTGAAAACGGTGATAGTTGTAGAAATAAATATAATCTTCTACTGCTTGCTGAATTTCTGCTCCTGATCTACACTGTTTAATATACAGCTTCTCTGTTTTGAGATGCGAAAAGAAGGATTCGATGCATGCGTTATCCAGGCAGGTTGCTTTGCGAGAGTGGCTGCCTTTAACGCCGAGTGCTTCTAATTGCGTGTTGTATGCCTGAGACGTGTATTGGAAGCCCTGATCCGAATGGAGCACGGCTTCCGAAACGTCTCTTTTCTTTGCCCATTCTTTTACTGTATCTAGTACGAGTTCAACATCGTTACGTTCTGACAAATTCCAGGCGACAATCTCGTTGTTAAATAAATCTTGGATGACGGATAAATAATAAAATTTCTTTCCGTCGGAAATATAGGTAATGTCAGTGACCATTTTTTGCTGCGGTGCTGTAGCATGGAATTGGCGCTTTAAGCGATTGGGATAGACAACAGAAGGCGTATAATTGGACTGTTTTCGCTTTCTCCGTATCACCGATTGGATCGATAATTCACTCATGATCCTCGATACTTTTTTATGATTCACCTTGTAACCGGCTTCCCATAAGGCGGTCATCATGCGCGGGTAGCCAAACTCTGGGTGTGCAAAATGGATAGCCATCATATGTTCTTTAATTCCATGATCCTTGTCTCGCCTTGCCTCACGCTCAGGGTTTGTGGCTCGCCATTTGTAATAACTGGCTCTTGGTATTCCTGCAATGGTTAGCAAACGTGTAATGCCGTGAGAGCCGCGTAGTTCTTCCACTATTTTATAGTTCTCTTGCTGGCTGGGGGCTTCTCCTTTACTAGATTTGGATACCGCTTTTTTAAATAATCTACCTGTGCTTTCAGGTAATCTCGCTCTTCTTCGACACTTCCAAACGACGTACGTGGACGTCCCTTCAGTGGATTTACTTCACCTTTACTCTTACCAAGTGACTCACCGTTTTTCCACTTCTTCACCCAAACCTTTAGCTGCGAACAATTACGAATTCCCTCTCGTTCGGCCACTACCTTGTAACTTGCAGAGCCTTTCAAATAAGCTTGGACTGCCTTTAATTTGAATTCTTCAGTATATGTGTTGAATGTTTGTCCCTTTCTAGCCATAAAATATCCCCTCCAAGTGTCACTCCAACCTCCATCTTAACATGGAGGTTTTTTTGAGTGTCTACTTGAAGGGGATAATACCAAAATGCAGGCTTTTCTATATTAAAAGGGGGAGTATCATTTAAAAACTGTATTTTTGTAGGCTTTTCCGTCATCGGCACCTCGAGTATAACATTTCATGCTGATACGACGGATTCTTTGAACACTATCGGTATATTATTGAGCTGCTACTGTATTGTTCTCAGGAGTAACAATGATGACATCTGCATTTGTAATACCTGGTAAGGACTTCGTCATGATTGGCGAATGGTAAACAACGACCTTCATGCCATCTTTCAATTCAGTGTCAGCACCAGGTGCCGGGAGTACAACGGTCTTGTCGGAGATGTTAAGAATAATATCATTCTCTGTTTTATCGTCAGAGCCAACATTGAGATAGACGCGACCTTCGCCTGCACGTTCCGAATTAGCGATGGTTCCTTCTGCTTTGACCGCTTGAGTCGCTTTCACTACGATCTTGTCAGCATGGGTTTGACCAGGGGAGCTCATCGCCATTACGTTGCCGTAGAAGGCATCGATGTAGCTAGCTTCCTTCAATGCATCCGCAGTCAATACAACACCGTTCTCATCGACGATTACCGTATCTTTATCCACATGAAGCATCACATAGTTGGTGCCGCCGCCAAGCTCCATCGGGTTGCCAATCACGGTGATGGCTCCAGTCTTATCATTAACATTCGTAATGACTCCACTAGTACCTGGAGTGAGGTCAGCGATTTCTTCTGTATTTACAACTACATAGTTGGTGGTTGACTGTGCAGGCAGGCTCATCGCTACGGCTGGGCCATAGAATGCTTCTACGCTCATACCAGCCTTGATATCGCCAGCTTCGATAGCCTTATGATTCTGATCGAGGATGGTTACTTTTGGATCAAGATGAAGGATGATTTCATTATTAAATCCGCCATACACATCAGTTCCCTTGACGAAGATGCTGCCGTCTTCTTTCACTTCGGAGACTGTACCTTGAATAGCGCTGAAGTCACTGTCTTGAACGACCAGAGTTAAGGCAGTTCCGCGTGCCGGCATGCTCTTGGTAATGTTCGGTCCGTAGAAAGCTTTAACCACTTTCTGGTCATCGATAATCGACTTCAGGGCAACGGTTTTACCTTTTGAATCGATGATTTTAGTATCCTTGGTGATGGAGAGAATGATCTCGCTTTGGTCGTTTGCAGCCAGACCACGTCCAGTAACAGTAATGAATTTGCCTGTATTATCATTAACGAAATCGGTAATCTTACCCATTGTTCCAGGTACAACCTTGGCTTGAGTGATAGCAACTCCATTAACTGGTGTTACTACTCCTTGTTGTGCAAAAGCTGCTGTAGGTATAGCGGCCATAGCCAGAATCGTTGCGGTTGCTAAAACTTTGAATGGTTTGTTCATTGTAATTCCTCCTAGTTCTATGTGTAGGTTAGTACATACGGCTTGATAAATTGCTAATATGGCATGTCCTTGCATGTTGTTTTCGTACTTATAGACGGAGGCCCTTGAGAAATGTTGCACTAAGAGAGGAAATTTTCATGAGCTGACGTAGAGATATCGTCTCGTGGGCTGTTTTACTGCGATCCTACGTGTGGTACTCTGAATCATAGGATAGCTGCCTAAAAGACGGCTGGATGACAAAAGGAGGCATCATATATGGCAATAAATCAAACGCTCGGATCAGCGTTCAACAACACTACATATCGGCTTTTAGGACATGGACCAAGAAATACCGGAATGCTTCAGTCTGCATTTCATAATATGGATGAGTATACGGACAGCGATATGTATGGTAAAGGGACGCTCATTGAACAATTCCAGACGAAAATGGCTGAATATCTGGGCAAGAGAGCGCTGTGTTCTTTCCTAGCGGGACGATGGCGCAGCAGATCGCACTGCGAATCTGGTGTGACAGGAAGGAGCTGCGTAAGGTAGCTTATCATCCACTCTGCCATCTGGAAATTCATGAGGAAGACGGTCTCAAGAAGCTGCATGGAATTGAACCGATCCTGTTGGCGGATCGTAGCCGTCTAATTACTTTGGATGATGTGGAAAATATGAACGAGAGCATTTCCTGTCTCCTCCTGGAATTGCCGCAACGGGAAATCGGTGGACAACTACCGGACTATGCGGAGCTTGAGGCGATTTCAGCTTACTGTCGTGAGCAAGGTATTAAACTGCATCTTGATGGTGCTAGATTGTTTGAAATCGTACCGTACTATGGGAAGACGGCTGCTGAAATTTGCGCCTTGTTCGATAGTGTATATGTTTCTTTCTATAAAGGGCTTGGCGGTGTAGCTGGAGCCATTCTGGCCGGGGATTCGGATTTTACAGAGGAGTCGAAGCCATGGAAAAGACGGCATGGTGGCGATTTGATTAGTTTATATCCTTATATAATAAGTTCGGATTATTATTTCGAGCAAAGAATCGGAAAGATGACTCAGTACTATGAGGGGGCCAGACACTTGGCCGAAATGTTCAACCGCTGTTCGAAAGCTACGACCTTGCCGGAAGTACCTGTCTCAAATATGTTCCATCTTCATTTTGCAGCGTCTCAAGAGCAAGTGGAGCAAGCTCTGATTGAGCTGTATGAGGAGACAGGGATCGGCATAACTTCGTATCTTCGAACGGTCGAAGAAAACTCATGTTACACAGAGATCAGCGTCGGGGATAAATATGCGGAGCTGTCGCCAGAGCAAATCGAGACATTATTTGCATTGCTGGATCAGAAGTTAAGTTCACTGAGTAATGCATAGTTCTAATTGACTATGAATAAGCAAGCCCACGGCCATGATTGAACTCATTGGCTGTGGGCTTTTTGTCGTCATTCCCACAAACTTCTGAACTATACCATATGTTGAAGTCAAAATTGTCCGTTAATAGGTAAAAATCTAACCTGTATCAAGCCGGATCAGTGACTATGATGAACTACAGTAATTAAAAAAGAGCTGCTCAATGAAAGGGGAAAATCTATATTGAAAGCGCTTTATAAAAGAGTATCAATGGTGTTAATTGTCGGAATGATGCTTCAGGCGCTGGTTCCTGTTCAATCGCTCGTAGCTAAGGTGTCGGCGGATGATGGGATAGAGTCCAATCTTGTTCCAAATGGCGGTTTTGAAGTTGTGGTTCCGACAACGGATAATTCCTGGATTGGCGGGATGAAACCGGAAGGATGGGGCGCTTGGTTAGCCCTCCAAAAGGCTGAGGTGTCTGTTACGGATGCGGTTTACCATTCGGGAGCTTACTCTGTACAGATCAAGCAAAAAGCTGGTGATAGGACAGGACTTTCTATCAATGTACCTGTCTCAGCAGGAGGCAGCTACAGGCTAAGTGCCTGGATTAAGACTGAGGATGTCGTATCTAGCGGCGGGGTTTTTGTCAGAACTAATTTCTACAAGAATGTAAGTGGTATGGATGGCGCCACTAAGGATGAAAAGGTTGGAGATGGGCCGGCAACGAATAAAATGGCGGGAACGAATGATTGGACCCTGCAGGAAACCATCTTATCGGTTCCAGCCGAAGCGAGGTATATAAGATTGGAGCCATTCTTCGAGACCGGCCAGGGACCGTATGGTTTGATGACGTGAACCTTGAACCCTGGGAGGTATAACGGGATTGGACTTGCAACCAAAGTCAGTTTCACTGCGCAAGGGAGATAGTACTGTGTTAACGCCTGTTGTTACGCCACAGGATGCAGAAGCGCAGACGCTTATGTGGACTTCCTCCGACCCGAGTGTAGCCAGCGTGGATGACGGGATAGTTACAGCGAATGAACATGGTAATGCGACGATCACAGTCTCTACACCCGATAGATTAATTCGGGCACAGGCTTTTGTTATGGTGGAATCTACTGAAACGCTGGACGGTTATGATGAACTCAGACAGAGATGGCATGACAAGCTAGTGGGTGGAGTCCAGATGGATATGGACGATTCGGATGTGCAGAACTACATTAGTAATTTTTCAAATCGGATCTCAAATTCTGAAGGGACAGGCATCGCGGACCTGATGGATAAGACATCTGGCGCGCAAAGTCTATGGGCTGGTGTAATTTCCAAAGATAATACCGATTCGGCTGCAATTAGTAAGGCTTATACGATGATTAAGGATATGGCGACGGCATATTCGACAGAGGGAATGGCAAAGTATGGCGATTCTGAGCTGAGGGAAAAGATTATCTCGGCCCTGGATTGGATGTATACCTATCAATATAACGAGAGTAAGAAGATCGTCGGCAACTGGTGGGATTGGGAAATCGGAACCCCACAGGCTTTAATGGATACTCTCGTGCTTATGTATGACGATCTAAGCGAGGAGCAGATTGCCAGATATCTGAAGGTGATCGATACATTCGTACCGGATCCGACGAAGCGTGTGCAGAATGGGAATGTAACTGAGACCAGGTGCGAACTTGCTCGACAAAGCACTGGTAGTTGTATTAAGAGGTGCGGTCGGCAAGCAGAGCTTCAAGATTGATCAGGGTAAAAATGCGATATATGGAGAGTTAAAATACGCTAAGAGCGGTGACGGTATCTATGAGGACGGCTCTTTGATCCAGCATACCAACATTGCTTACACAGGTTCTTATGGTGGAGTATTGATCGGTAGAATGGCCGATTTATTTTATTTGTTCAATGCATCTCCTTGGGAGATCAACGATCCCAGTGCAAATAATGTATATCGTTGGGTTGAGGATTCATTCGAGACGTTGATTTATAAAGGGGCCATACTGGATAACGTTAGGGGACGCGCTATCTCACGGCAGAGCGATTCAGACCACTTAACCGGACGTGCGATCATTCGTACACTGGCACGGTTGGCGGAAGGGGCTCCGGCGGACCAGTCTGCTAAGATCAAGAGCATGATCAAGGAGTGGGTACAGTCTGATACTACATTCTCTAACTATTATGAGAATATGCCAATATACGAGATGAATCTGATCAAAGGGATTGTAAATGATTCTTCAGTTACAGCGCGTGGAGAGCTGGTTAAGCATCAGAACTTTGCGGCGATGGACCGTGTTGTCCACCTACGTCCAGACTTTGGATTTGCGCTTAGTATGTTCTCGCAGCGGATCTCAGCCTTTGAGTACGGCAACGGAGAGAACAAGCAAGGATGGTATACCGGTATCGGGATGACCAGCTTGTACAACAATGATCTGTCGCAGTACAGCAATCAATACTGGCCGACGGTAGATATGTATCGCTTACCGGGACGACCACGGATGGTTATGCACCAGCTGCTAAAGATTGGGCATCGTATTACAATCCGCGAGCTTGGGTCGGTGGGTCAACCCTCGATGGCCTGTATGGAGCAAACGGAATGAATTACTCGCTTAAGGACAGTACGGGAAGCGACTTACAGGGCAAGAAATCCTGGTTCATGTTCGATGATGAAATCGTAGCTATAGGTTCAGATATTTCAGGATCGGCTAACCGTAAGGTAGAGACGATTGTAGAGAATCGGCAATTAAATGACAGCGGTTCCAATAATCTGGTTGTAGACGGTCAAGTGAAGCCTTCTACCCTCGGATGGGAAGAGACGCTGAAGGGAATTAGCTGGGCATATTTACAGGGCAATGTTCAGGGTTCAGATATTGGATATTATTTTCCAGGAAAGACGGACATTTACGGGAAACGTGAAGCAAGAACTGGCTCCTGGAAGAATATCAATGACGACGGCTCGGCAAATCCGATTACGAGGAATTATTTAAGTTTGGCGTTCGAGCATGGCAATGCACCAAAGAACGGGTCCTACGCCTATGTATTGCTGCCTAATAAAGGGGTGGCGGAAACTGAGCAATACAGCAAGAATCCTGACATTGAGATCCTGAGTCAATCGAGTCAGGTCCATGCTGTTCGGGATAAGAAGCTGGGAATTAGTGCGTTTAATTTCTGGGAGGCAGCCAAGTCGGACTTCGTCCGCGTTTCTAATCCGGCCTCCGTTATGGTGAAGGAAGATGGAAATAAACTGACCGTATCTGTGTCAGACCCGACGCAAAGTCAGGACAAAGTCACTGTAGATTTGGGCAAGGTTGTACTGAAGGAATTAATGCAGGATACTACCGTGACTGTCGTACAGACAGAACCTCATCTTAAGCTGGAGATCAATACGGCTGGATCTCTCGGCAGAAGCCATGTGATTCAGTTCGAATATGATCCGCAGCAAGCACCGGAACTGGAGGGAGAACCTGCAGGTCCGGAGCAGGACCAAAAAGCAACCGTATATGTTAGCGAGGATGCCTTTGTAAATGCGGGTACGAAGGCAGCTACGAACTTTGGTACTAACGGTTATATGGATATTAAGAATGGTACCGGTGATTATTTGCGTAAAGGCTTCTTGAAATTCAATATGAGTGGAATTCCTGCAGACAGTAAGATTGAATCAGCCAAGCTATTTGTATATGGCGGGGTCAATGATAGCCGTGTGCAAAATGGTGGAATAAGTGTTCATGAAGTAGGGAGTAACAATTGGAGCGAGACTGCACTTACATGGAATAACATGCCGACGATTGGAGCTCAAATTGGGAAGATCACTGTGGATAAGGATTACGGGTGGCGGCAATTTGATGTCACGTCCTTTGCTGAATCTAGGCTGAAGCTAGACGGGCAAATGAGTCTAGCTTTGCAGGGAGATTCGGATCTGACGGTTACATTTAAGACCAGGGAAGGGGATGGCGGAATTTATAAGTCCTACCTGGAGATTACGTTCAAGCCAAACGTTCCGGTGACAGGGATTAGCTTAAGCAGTGAACAGGCTGTATTGGCGGTAGGCGAAGTCATGAATCTTAAGGCAGTGCTTGCCCCGCTTAATGCTACGAATAAGGAGCTAAAGTGGAGCATCGATCGCGATGATGTGCTGAAGTTAGAACCCAATGGTACTGAGGCGGCGATTACGGCATTGAAGCCAGGAAGAGCCCGTATTACGGTAATAACGGCTGACGGCAAGCTGTCCTCAGTCTGCGAAGTTAAGGTGGTTCTGTCGAAGATCGCTGGCGATTTGAACGGAGACGGGAAAATAACGGTTGGCGATTTGGGCATTGCGGCTGCAAATTTTGGCAAAGACAAGACAAGCCCGGATTGGGATGCTGTAGAGGCAGCCGATATCAACGGGAATGGAATCATTGATTCTGATGATTTGAAATGGTTTGCCGATCAGATGCTGAAGTAGAACTGGAAGTGAGGGGACTTGGCTCCCCCTTACTATTTACCGAGAGAGGGTGTTATGTCATCGTGTGGAAACATAGAATGAAGCCTATCGTCCTTGTATTGATGATTTCTTCACTCATTTTTGCGTCCTTCCCGGTCGCACTAGCTTCAGCTGGACCAGGCTGGACAAACTGATGAGTTCGAGGCACTGCGGATCAAATGGTTCAATTATTTGACGGGTGGTACTGGGATTGATCTAACCGATCAGGATATTAGCAGCATAGTTGAGGCCAATGCCCTGAAAGTGACTAATGATGCTATGAATGGGGTCTGGGATACGCTAGTTAAAGACCAAGGCAGGACTTATCTATGGTCCGATTATAAGAGTACTACGGATTCAAGCCAGATCACTAATTCATATAACCGATTGAGGGATATGGCTATTGCCTATGCGACTCCAGGCACGACATTATATCAGAATGGGTATTTGAAGAATGATATTCTCGCCAGGTCTGGATTGGATGCATGACAATCGTTACAATCCGCAGAAGGCGACTTATAACAACTGGTGGGATTGGGAGATCGGTTCTCCCCAGTCTCTAGCTGATATTATCACTCTGATGTATCCGGTTTTGTCCGCGCAGCAGATCAAGGACTACACGGATACGATTGATCGATTCATACCTGATCCTACTAAGCGGTTGATCGGTTCGTCGATAAAGAGACAGGCGCCAATCTGCTCGATAAATCATTGGCCTATCTCTTACGGGGAGTACTTGGCAAGGACGAGCCTTCTATCGTGAAGGCACGGAATGCAATAAGCTCAGCTTTCCCATATGTAACGAGCGGAGACGGCTTCTATGCAGACGGTTCATTCATCCAGCATGATAATATCGCGTATACGGGCAGCTACGGCAGTGTACTTCTTGGAGATATCGCGAAGCTGCTTACCATACTGGACAAATCTCCTTGGCCGATTGAGGTTGCTGATTTCGGCAATGTATGGAAATGGGTGACCGATTCCTTCGAGCCTCTCATTTATGACGGAAATATTATGGAAATGGTCAGCGGCCGGGCGATTTCCCGCTATAACAACAATACGCGGGGGGCGGTATGGACAATTCTTCGTCTGGCGCAGTTCGCCCCATCCGAGCAGGCTAATTATTACAAGAGCATGGTGAAGGAATGGGTCATCTCGGATACGAGCACGACGAATCCTTATGCAGGTATGCAGATTAGGGATATTGTAAACTTCAAGCAGTTGTTGGGAGATTCCAGTATTAAGCTACGTGGTGATCTTGTTACACACCATCAATTCTCGGTCATGGACCGGATTGTTCATTCAAGACCGGGATACACGCTGGGAATCAGTATGTCCTCTTCTCGGATTGCCAATTACGAGGAGATGAACGGTGAGCATACGAAAGGTTGGTATACCGGTGATGGTATGACCTACCTGTACAACTCGGATTCAGATCAATTCCGCAATGCGTTCTGGCCAACGGTTGACCCTTACCGGATGCCTGGAACAACCTCCGACGGTTTAAAAAGAACGGCGATCAAGACGACAGGGAAGAACTGGGTCGGCGGTTCATCGATGGATAATCAGTTCGGAATTGCTGGGATGGATTTAGCTCCTCCTGGGAGTAAACTAACCGGGAAAAAATCCTGGTTCATGTTCGATGATGAGATCGTAGCTCTCGGGCTGGCATCACAACTACAGATGCACGTAGCGATGGACGTCAGGTTGAGACAATTGTCGAGAACCGGATGATCAATTCGGCGGGTTCGAACAAATTAATTGTCGATGGACAAGCTATGCCAACGAATTTGAGTTGGTCCGATACATTGAAAAATGTGAAATGGGCCAATCTGGAGGGTACGACGAAGGGGGCCGACATTGGCTATTACTTCCCGGATCCTACCGATATTGGGGCACTGCGCCAAGCGAGAACCGGTTCTTGGAAGGACATCAACACCACAGGCCCGGCCGATCCGATTACGCGCAATTATGTCAGTATGGTCGTAGAGCATGGTGTTAAGCCGACAGATGCCAACTATTCCTATGTGTTACTGCCATCATTCGATGCAGCGGCTACAAAGGCTTATAACGATAATCCGGATGTTCAAATACTAAGCAATACAGCGCAGATCCAAGCTGTACAAGAGAAGAAACTCGGCATCACTGGTATTAATTTCTGGCAGCCAGGGGAAATGAATGGCGTTCGTGTATATCAGCCGGCTTCTGTCATGGTTAAGGAGCAAGGCGACGAATTGACCATATCTGTATCCGATCCGACGCAGACGCAATCGAAGGTGAAGGTTGAGATCGCTGCAGCTTCATTACAGGAGCTTAGTAAGGATTCGACGGTTACAGTACTGCAGACAGCACCGACGATTATGCTCGAAGTTAACACCCAAGGCAGTAAAGGGAAGACCCATGTGATCAAGTTGAAGATCGATCCTGATTCAGAGACGGAACTACCGGAGGTAGGGGCGTTAGAGCCTGATGCCGCAGCAAAGGTTCGGATCGATGTATCAGAGGATACGTATGTAAATGGCGGACAATATGCGGGTACTAACTATGGAGATAAAGGATATTTGAATGTCCGTAATGGAACTGGTGACTATAACCGCAGTGTATTTCTGAAATACGATCTCTCGCAAATTGCTGATGACATCGAACGGGTTACGCTGAATGTATATGGAAAGACCAATGATAGTAACGGTACTAGGTCTGACATCGGTGTATTCGAGATCCGTAATGATAGTTGGAAGGAGAAGGAGATTACTTATAACAATAAGCCTGCAACAGGCGCACAGCTGGATATACAGACGGTTGCATCACCTGACCAATGGTGGCAATTCGATGTAACACCATTCGCTAAGGAGAAGCTGCAGGGTAATAAAATCGTCAGCTTGTCTCTACAGCAAGTTGGCAAGGATTTAAGCGCAGAGATTCGCAGCCGTAAAAATGAAAACGGATTGTATGGTTCTTATCTGGAGGTGCTTCTCAAGGATACCGTCGCACCGACAACGAAGGTTCAGATTGAAGGTGAAGGGGGAACCGGAGGGGAGCATTATAAAGATGTAACCCTGCTCTTCTCAGCCGAAGATAATGAGAAGGGTTGGGGCGTGCTGAGAACGGAAGCTCGTGTAGATGGCGGCAAGTGGCAAACGATCAAGGACGGCAAGCTTCTCATTCAAGGAGAAGGGGATCACACTGTAGAGTATCGTTCAATCGACAAGGCTGGAAATGTAGAGAAAACACAGCAAATCGCCGTATCTGTAACGCGTCCGGCCGCCGATCTGAAGGGGCCGAATGAAATTGTGGCGGGAGAGCCGTTGGTCGTGAAGTATGCAGTTAATACTTCTATGAAAGACATATATGCTAATCAAATTATGCTCATTTATGATGAGAGTCTGGTGCAATTCGTGTCTGCCGTATCTTTACAGAAAGGGATCACCATCCTGGATACTCGTAAGGATAAGGGACAGGTTCAGATTGTCATTGCGGGTGAAGGAGTACCTATCCAAGGTAAGGCAGATTTGTTGGAGCTCACTTTTAATTCGACCAAGGTAGCATCTGCAACCAAGGGTAAGCTTAATGTGTCCAAGTCCGTACTGGGCAATCTGTCTGGAGACGATATTGATGCGGGACTGGCTTCTCTAGTCTTCACGGTGAAGGACAAATCGGATCCAGGCAACGGAAACGGAAACGGTAATGGAAACGGTAATGGGAACGGTAATGGAAACGGTAATGGGAACGGTAACGGAAACGGTAATGGAAACGGCAACGGCAACGGAAACGGAAACGGAAACGGTAATGGAAACGGTAACGGAAACGGTAACGGTAACGGTAACGGTAACGGGAACGGGAACGGCAACGGCAACGGCAACGGCAACGGCAACGGGAACGGCAACGGCAACGGTAACGGGAACGGGAACGGGAACGGTAACAGTAACGGGAACGGAAACGGGAACGGTAACGGAAACAGCAACAGCAACGAATCAGGAAAGGATGCAGTTCTGAAGGACATCCAAGGGCATTGGGCCGAAGATACTATCCGTCAAGCAGTAAGTAAAGGATTGATTAAAGGTTATCCAGACGAGACAGTTCGTCCGAACAAGCCGATTACTCGCGCTGAATTTACAGCTTTATTGGTAAGAGGCTTGGATTTGCAGGAAGAAGACGAGCTCTCGTTCAAGGATGCGGATCAGCTTCCTAAATGGGCGAAGTCCGACATTGCCAAGGGCATCAAGAGAGGCTTCATCAGCGGATTCCCAGATCATACATTCCGGGCTGATCAAGCGATTACACGTACTGAGCTTGCTGTGATGGCAGCCAAGGCGTTGGGCGTTACCGAGCCGTCACAGGCAAAGTTAACATTCTCCGATGCGGGAAGTATTCCGCTATGGGCACAGGGCTGGATCGCAGTCGCAGTTAACGAAGGTCTGATTCAAGGCCGCGGTAACAATCGCTTTGATCCTCAAGCTGTGGCAACCCGAGCTGAGGCGCTAGTCGTTGTGATGCATCTGCTTGAGGACCAGGGGTAGGGTAGAGATAATCCGAAATTTTACTCTCATATACTAAAAGGTCGAGTTCAGGTTGTAGAATCTTCCTGAGCTCGACCTTTTTACCCATGTGGAGTCTTTTCTCCACCTTGGAAAGTGTGTTACTTCTTTTCGTTTCTAGAACAGCTTCCCTTGGGCATAGAGAATTGTCGATATTCGCATAATGGCATGATCAAAGCAGGTCTGCCGAAGCGATTTGTTCGAATTGAAATAGAGGGGGTAGATCTTATTCATCGTGTTCCCCATTTTACAATGCAACTGCTCAAATACCTCTGATTCGCTATAGTATTGAGTCTCGCGGCCTTGCAGCCATTCGAAGTAGGATACGATTACTCCGCCCGCATTGGCTAGAATATCGGGAATGACCAGGGTACCTTTGGTTGCCAATATATCATCGGCCTCACCGGCGATCGGTGCATTTGCGCCTTCAACAATGATCGGTGATTTTACCCGTTCGACATTGTCTTCTCGGATCTGATCTTCCAAGGCGGCTAAGATAAGCACATCTACATCCAGATATAGAACGGCTTCCCGATCCAAGATCTCAGCTTGGATGCCGGCTTCAACAATTTGCTCCTTGGTGAAAGGGAGATCTCCTCGATTGATTGCTGCGTATTTGGCGAGTGCCGGAACGTCCAACCCATCTGTATTATATAGTGTCACATTACGGTCACTAACCGCGACAATGGTATTGTTTATGTACTGACAATGATAAGCCTCGGTTGCCGTTACCGAACCTACATTACCGAAGCCCTGTACAGCCAGAGTGATCGGTCGGTTCAGACAGCTCTGAGCGACTGCAGCCTGCGGACTCGGGGAATGGGCTAATTGATGATGGTTCTCCTGTAGATAATCATGAAGCAAATACCGGAGAGTGTAATAGACGCCTTTGCCAGGTCGCTTCTTGCGCCCCAGGGAGCCTCCATTAAGTACACTTTTGCCCGTAAAGCTGCCCAGATAAGGCTTGCCGTAATGAATACTCTTATATTCGCTCATCATCCAATCCATCTCACGCGCGCTGGTTCCAACATCGGGAGCAGGAATATCCTTGTCCGGGCCGAGGATTTCGTTGAAATATTGAACGTATTTCGTACAGATCTGATAGAGTTCTTTGGTGGAGTAATCTCTTGGGTTGATAGCAACACCGCCCTTGCCGCCGCCGAAGGGAACTTCATGGAGAGCGTTCTTCAACGTCATAAGAGCTGCGAGATTAACCACCTCAGCTTCATTCACGGATTCATGGAAGCGAATGCCGCCTTTATAAGGTCCTAATGTGTCATTATGCTGCATGCGGAAGGCAGGGATACGTTCAATGACTCCATTGTCCCTGGCGATTCTTAGGTAAGATTTATGAATATGGTTAGGGGTTGATAGAATGGTAATTAGCGAGTGAATCGCTTTATCTCTTGCATCTTCTTTGAGTTCAGGCAGGAAATTGGGCTCATTCAGCAGGTTATGTAAGGATTTCTCAATAATGTCTGTTGTCTGTTTAGCCATAGCTTCGATCACCTCAAGGTTTATTTTGAAACGTTCTAAATAGGGGCCTAGTCAACAGCGAATTGAAAAGTGACACCTCCGCTTTCTATAAGCAATGCTGCTCATATCATAAAATACTGTATATGGCAGGTATACCTCTAATCGACAAAACCGTCAATGCAAAGTACCAATATTATACAATAAATTTTTAAATTTTTCCTGTTTATCGGAAAATACCGGCGAGTATTAAATAGACCATTGACACGCTGTAATCGGTTGGTTACCTTGAATACAATACAGTTGATTGTCTTTCAGGTGGGATAGAACTATAGACGCAGTAAGGGATAGAGATTTTTGTAACCGTTAACATCGACCGTTGTAGTTGAATTAGTTAAGCGGGAACGAAGGAATAGATCTTGACGATAATTTATTAAGAGGAGGTAAGAAATTAACCAATGGATAATAGAACTAAGGATGTAAAAGGGCCTCTAGATTTGGCACGAATCGGTGTGTGGTTGGATCAAGAGAGGATGGAGCGCAGGCATCGGTATGGAGTTAATGTATTCCAAAAATATATTACCGAGATGATGGATCATTGCGGCTTCACGTACATAACACTCGATCATGCGGACCAGATTCACCACGGAACGGTTGATATTGTTATCGTGGCCGTAGCTAGTGAGCGGCAAGCGGATCAGGATGTCCTCTGGAGCTTCATGGAGGAGGGAGGAATTGTTGTCTCTTTTGCCGGATTGACTGCATTATCTTCTAGACTAGGGTATACACCGATCAGAGAAATTCCAGTCGCTTACGCGGATTTGAAGACTCCGTGGTATGAAGACTTCATGCTGCGCGGCTTCGATTATAGCCCTTGGGTTCGCAAAGATTCAGTGGAGTCCGGTCTTGTAAGTAAAGGCTACGGTTCGATCCGTTTTGGAAATCCTGACGGGGAAGTCATTGGTGAGGTGATCCAGAGCTTCTACATCGGAGCAGGTCGGTTGGAACGCTGGGCGCTGGATATTCCGGCGACAATTGTTCGGCTTCAGCAGGGCAAATCGCCGATCGTAACAGACGGCCTTCCGGCACCGGACGGAACGGGTGCTGTAGATGAATGGATTCTCAAGGCGGACGACGATGTGCAGCAGGATTGGGAGTATGACCGGCTGATGACTGAGACAGGGATGAAGTATTTCGCCCACCCGTATGCGGACTTATGGAAGCAGGCTTTTGCGGGGCATTTGCTGCATGTTGCTGTAGAGCAGGGGCTCGTTCTGCCATTTGTGGATTATTGGCCAGACGGGATTGAACAAATCGCGATGATTTCTCATGATAGCGACTTTAATATAGATGAATCGGCCGAGATCACCTTATCTATTTTGCGTGAGCATGATGTTAAGAGCACTTGGTGCATGATCGAGCCTGGATATTCCCCACACCTGCATGATCTGATCAAGAAGGAAGGTCATGAGCTCGCCTTGCATTTCAATGGATTGCCTCTGGGGGATGGGCGTTGGGATCAGGATGAATTCGGTAGACAGCATGAATGGTTCAAATCCATTGCGGGGATGGATCATGCCATATCTAACAAGAATCACTACACTTGCTTCGAAGGATGGGGGGAATTGTTCGATTGGTGTGAGGAGCATCAGATTGCAGCAGATCAATCCCGAGGACCGAGCAAGAAGGGGAATATCGGCTTCCCGTTCGGGACCTGTCATCCTTACTTCCCGATTGCCTGGTCCGACCAGCATAACCGGATTTACGATGTGCTGGAGACGGCCTTTATGACCCAGGATCTGAATCATGATGCTCTAGCTGACATCAGTGTGCTCGCTCCGTTCTTGGAAGGGGTAAGAAGAGTAGGCGGAGTAGCTCATTTCTTATTCCATCCGCTACATATTTTGAAGCAACTGCCTGTCCGTGAAGCATTTCATGAGGTTATAGTGGAGGCGAAGAAGCAGGGCTTCGTATTCTGGACGGGGCAGCAAATTAACGATTGGGTGAGAGCTAAGCGTCAGATAACGATTCACGGCTTGCTGGAGAACGGTCAGGTTGAATACAGCAACCCGGGTCAGGCTGGCCAAGCGGTTGTTTGGGTTCCCCTACTGTCCGATGAGCAAGTGGATAATGGTGAGGTCAAAAGCAAGTTTGGAATACGCTGTAAGAAGCAAGTGTTAACTAGTAATAGATGAGCTGAAGTTTGTTTATATTTAAACAACTGGCCCACAGTATGATACGTTCCCATCGGTCTTTATTTAATTCAAACTACATTCAGAATAGAGCACGACACAAATAACCCCCATCGGTCAAATTAGTACCAATGGGGGTTATCCATATCGAGTGATTAATTGCAATGAACTAGATTTTCCTGTGTGATCCGAGTACCTGCTTTTCCTTCCAGAGCTAGATCGGCTTGATCCAATGAACAAATGATTGCCGTTCCGCCATTCTCAGTAAAGCGGATCGCGGATTCCATTTTAGGTCCCATGCTTCCGGCACTGAACTGGCCTTCGGCTGCATATTGCTGGGCTTCCGTAAGTGAGATCGTTCCTAATGACTTCTGCTCCGGCTTGCCATAGTTCACATATACGTTCTGAACATCCGTTAGAATCATAAATACGTCGGCATTGACATCAAGGGCGAGCTGGTAGCCGCTGCGATCTTTATCGATTACCGCTTCCACGCCAGACAAGGTTCCATCTGCTTGTCGGCACACAGGAATTCCCCCGCCCCCCGCGGCAATGACAATGGCCTGACTGTCGGTCAGAGACTTGATCACATCTGCACCGATAATCGATTTCGGCATTGGAGAGGGAACGACACGGCGCCAGCCGCGGCCAGCATCTTCCTTGACGATCCATCCTTTCTCAGCTGCTAACCGCCGGGCTTCATCCTCTTGGTAGAACACGCCAATCGGCTTAACCGGGTTAAGGAAGGCAGGGTCATCCATGGAGACCTCCGTTAGGGTAAGCATGCTGATTACAGCATTGTCCAGTCCACGCTTATGCAGGGCGTTTTTCAGACTTTGATCCATCATATATCCGATGAAGCCTTGGGACTCTGCACTGCACACCTCGAGTGGGAATGGTGGAACCACTTCCTTCGCTTCCTCCTGCTGACGTAATATATTGCCCACTTGAGGGCCGTTGCCGTGTGTGATTATTACTTCATAGCCCTGCTGTACAATCCGGGCGATAATCTCACAGCATTGACGTACATTCTCTATTTGATTCTCATAGGTAGCTTGCTGCTTGGGTTGAAGAATAGCATTACCGCCAAGCGCAATTACGACTTTCTGTGCCAAGTGGGATTCCTCCTTAAGATCAACATACCAATTAGTATGCCGAATGCTGTATCCAGACCTGAGCTATGACCAACGCACAGCAGTTCGTGGGTCCGCTTTATTATTTCTTCGCGATCTTCTAAGGCAAGGGCGTTCAACAAGTTTGATATCACGGAGCTGAACTCCCCTCGTAGTCCATATCTCAGGTATTCCAGGCTAATATCTGTGGTCAGGGTCTCTCGTTCTATCAATGTAGATAGATGGAGGCGGAACTTATCCGTGAATATTCCCGCCACTGTATCCACCGCGAGCATTCCAGAGAGCATGTCATCTCCGGCTGGGGTCAGGCCATTGCCGCGGCCAATCCAGTATCTGAGGGTCTCATTGATATGGGGCAAGCTTTCGCTCTGTGCTGCATCCATTAACTGTATAACTTTATGCTCATGCTCTGAATAGGATGATTCAGCTTCGCTGATGAAGCATTCGATGAAATGGCTTACTAGAATGCCTGTGCCTGTATACTGGTCATGCGTACATAATTCGGATGTAAATACGTTCAGACCAGACAACAAGGACTGCGCTTCTATGGGGCCCATCTTTGAATCATGAGCTTGGCTGGGTCCAGCTTAATACAAAATGAGGAGAAGAGGAGGGTGGATGCATCTCTGTCATAGAGGACCGTCTCTTCCATACTAAGCAAGGAAATAAGCCAGGGTACCAGATCATCTTCCAAATGGATGCCGAAGGGAAGTTCTCCGTTCTTTCGACTACCGATGAAGATAAGTCCGCTTCCGCTTCGGATATTCCAGCCATTTTTAAAGATGCTGTGTACATAACACGGCCCATCATTCGCTTGAAGGAGAGGGGGACAGCTAAACTGTACGCCCCGCTCACTTGTAAGAGATGCCTCATGCTGATCCCCTCCTATTTGTCACTGTACTAGATAAGTCCCAGCTTTTGAGCATACGCTTCAATGGCCTTCTCGAAGCAAGCCAGAGGCGCGCGGACGGTACCTGCCCCGATCTGACCAACTCCAGGCTCTTTATGGGCGATCCCGGTATTAATAACTGGTGTGATTCCCGTCTCGACTACTTTACGGGCATCAATCCCGAGGCATGTTCCTTGGAAGTTCCAGGTTGGAATTGAGAAGTTCGGATTGCGATCAATGCAGATTTCCGTCATTTCGTTGCTGGTTGCCAGTGCATCATCAAATCCACCTGCACCAACAAATCTCGTTACACCCGGCGCGGCTACCATCGCCATACCGCCAACGCCAAATGCTTCGGTAATGGCACTATCGCCGATATCTGGGTTAGCCATCTCCTGGGAGTAGCCTGTGAAGAATAATCCTTGCGGAGTATTTACAGGCGCAGTGAACCATTCGTCACCCATTCCACTGATGCGGATACCGAAGTTCTGGCCATTTCGGGACATCGCTGTTACTACGGTACCGTACTCAATTGTTCTGGCTGCATCGAGAACTGCTTTTGATGTGGCCATGGCGATATTCAGGAAGAACTGATCGGTATCAGCCAGGAATTCCACGACAGCGGATTTATCTTGTTCGGACAAGTCTGTACGTAGAATATAAGGAGTAATCTCTTTCAAAAATACGAGCGAAGCGGCAATATTGCGTTGATGGAATTCGTCTCCCATTGTGATTGCTTTTGCGATCATTACATTAATATTCAATCCATTGCCAGTGAGAGATAACGCTTTAGAAAGGGTAGGGGCGAGTACATCCCGCATCCATTTCAGGCGATTGATGACCTCATCAGAATAAGCACCGAAGCGCAGTACCTTGCCGATTCCTTCATTCATCGTACAATAAGCGCGGTTGCCGTCCGTGCGGTTCTCGACGACTAGCACCGGCATATTAGCGGATGTAATCCCGCCCATTGGTCCAACAGCCTTCACGTGATGGCATGGAATGAAGTTGATCTCACCTTGCTTCAGAAGAGTCATCGCTTGCTGTTCATCCTCGGCCCAGCCTTCGAATAGGCAGGCCCCGACACAGGCACCTTGCATAGGTCCGGTCATATCTTCAAATTGAATTGGTGGGCCTGCATGTAGAAGTACTCGTCCGTTCAACTGTTCTACTACGGATTTAGCGGGGACTACATCTACCAGAAAAGGAGCGCCGGCTACAATTTTTTGAATAACCGCCTGATTCGCTTCATCGATTGTTTTATAGGGTCCGTACATGCTGCATCCTCCTAATTGTGTATTTCAAATTGTGTGGTTGCATTTATTTGAGAAGGCTCAATATTTTTCGCATTCTCTCATTGCCTCCGGCGATCGGCCGCCAGTCGTATTGGACGGTCTGTCCGCCGTAGTTATTGATCGTATTAGCGAACTTTTTGAGTCCGATATTTACGACTCTTGGTTTACTACTAAGCAATTCAACAATAGCTTCTGAAACCTGGAAATTTGCTGGCTCCGTCCCGGCTGCTGGCGAGACCGTCTTGTTATTGTCCTGCAGCCAGATGCCCATCATGGCCAGAGCGGCCCGAACCGCTCGATTGTTGCTGTCTTTGACAATAACTCCAGCCTGCTCTAGCTTAGCCTTCTGCTCCTGATAATTCTGCGGATCTTGGGCCGTTCCGCATACGGCTGCCACGAAATACAGATTCTTGCCTTTCGCTACGGCTTCGCTTCTGGTACTCTCAATGACTGGCAGCAAAGCCCCGGCCATATCATCATGGGAACCATATCCTAGTACGATATCGAGTAGGATGATGGATGTGGATTCATCCTTGGCAGCTTGCTTAATATATTGAATTCTCGTCTCTGGATCGATCATCGGGTGAGGCTTGCCTTGGGTGTACTTGTCGTCACCCAGGTCGATGATTTCATGACCGTTTGCTCTCAATAAGTAGCCGTCTTCGTGAATAAGCTGTCCGAGATCCAGACCTTTGGATAGCAGGACTGCGGCTTCATAGGCGAGTGTACCGCCTGAGTAAAGCCCTTTAATTGATGTTTGCTCTGGTTTCAGTACAGCCTTCGGAACCTTTCCATTCGACATGCTGTAGTTGGTTAGAATGACTCTGCCTTTGGACAGATCAACGGCAATCATCGCCGTTTCTTCTAATGTGGAGGCATAGTATATATTACCTTCATGAGCAGTAGGCTCCTCGCCGACGAAGATCGCAACAGCTGGTTTCGACAGTCCATGCAGCAGTTGTACGACCTGATCTCGCACTTCTTTAGCAGGCGGTTTGGATATAACTACAATGACCTCAGTAGCTTTATGCTTCTCAAGCCCCTGGATGGCACTTAGCATCGTGATCGCTCCGACAGTATCCGAGAGGTCGCGTCCTCCGGTGCCGATGGCATGGCTGATTCCTCCGCCTAGGCGGTCAATAAGGCTGGTGACTTCTTGAATGCCTGTGCCTGAAGCACCGACAACGCCGATATTGCCTTCATTAATAACGTTGGCGAAGGCGATCGGAATATTGGAGATGATTCCGGTTCCACAGTCGGGTCCCATAACCAGGAGCCCTTTGTCACGGGCTTTCTGCTTCAGCCGCAATTCATCCTGGATATCCATATTGTCGCTGAAGATAAAGGCGTGAAGCCCATGGTCCAAAGCTTTTTCTGCTTCCTCCGCGGCATATTGACCCGGTACGGAAATTAAGGCAAGATTGGCATTCGGCAGTGCTTGCAGCGCTTTATCCCAGGTACGTACCGATTCAAATGCTTGTTTGCTGCTGCTCACAGCCTGGTTCTTGAGTTCTTCCTCGATAGTAGCCAGCACTTCGGCCACTTTCTCTTCATGATCCGTGCGGATCACGATACACATATCATTGGGGCCAGCGTGTTCTAGTTCGTCCGTATACATGCCGGTATTCTGGAAGATTTCTTTATTCGCAGGTGTTCCCATCATAATAGAGGCTTGGTCTACACCTTCCATTGCGGTTATCTTGTTCGTAAGGAGCATAAGGTTGACGGAATCTTGATAGGAATTCGCTTGAATAATGGAATATAGCATTAAGATGCGCACCTCTCTCGTTCAGATAGAGTTTTCATATTTCAGATAGCCAGTTAGATCATTTAGCAAAAGGATCCTTGTTATCGTATTGATTGCGATGAACTGTATCGGATACTAGATATTCATAAATCTCATCAACCATTTCGATGCCATTTCTTTCGTACTCTTCTTGAATCAGATCATTATTCTGTCCCGGGAAGAGGACTTGCTGAAGCCCGGAGCTGGCTTAATCTGGTTCAATTCATCCATGGTCTGTGAAATATGCTGTCTAAATAGAACAGGATCTGTAAAGAATGCAGGGTTTATGACGAGATGGAACTGTCCCAAATTGCGGTATTCGGTCAGATCATGGTACATCGATGACACTTTTTTCCGAATGGGAGGCCAAGTAGAATACCAGACAGCACATCTACCATCATCATTAGTCCATACCCCTTAGGACTGGCGATCGGAAGCAAGGCATTCACTTTGAAAGGATCCGTCGTCGGATGTCCTTCCTTATCCACTGCCCACGAAGCGGGGATCGACTCATTCCGGGATCTGGCGTGAAGAATTTCCCCCATGCCTGTACGGTAGTGGCCATGTCCAAGGTGAGAAGACGGTCATCATTGCTTGGAGCGGCAAATGCGATTGGGTTGGTTCCGTAATAAGGCTCTGAGCCACCGAAAGGAACGACCATTGGATCGGATTGGCATACAGAGATTCCAATCATTCCGGCTTTGGCAGCCTGTCGTACAAAATAGGACAAGGCACCGCTATGACCGATTCTGCGGACACCGACAGCGGCTATACCGCTGTCCTGCGCCATTTTGATCGCTTCATCCATCGCTTGCTTGGCAGCTACATGGCCTACCCCGTTGTCCCCATCGAACACGGCTGTGCTCGGTCCGGTGACTTCAAACTTAAAATTTGGTTCTGTATTCATTCCGCCTTTGGCGATTCGTTCTGCGTAATATTCCACTCTCATGGCACCATGGGAGTGAATTCCTCTCATATCGGCATGGACCAAGACTTCTGCTACTCCATCGGCATGTTCCTTGGACAGACCGGCTTTATGCAGTTTCACAGCTATCAGTTGATTTAAATCGGATCTGCTTACTCTCACCTTCAACACCTCTGTTCAGTTAGGTTATATGCATTCGGGTATCCGTGTTATGCGACAAGCTTAGAGGTCTGCATCCCGGTTGCAGTCTTTGGAATATACGTAAGCGAGCTTCTCTCGACCGACGGCGTAACAGGCTTGCTGTACATAAGGACCCATGAAGATATAGTCGCCTTTCTTGACGGGAATCCACTCATTGTCTAGATTGTATATTCCTTCTCCAGAGAGCAGATAAGCTCCGTGTTCCTGTACATGCGTCTCGATGAATGGATGGCAGGCACCGGGATCAAAGGTAAGAATATGGAAGTTCATATCAAAAGCAAGCTCTTTTGGCAGCAAATCCTGGATCCGCATATCTGTCATACCGTCATAATCAACTTCGGGAATATCATTCGAGTTGCCAGATACGACCCATGGCTTCAAATCCTTCAGCGGTTTATGCTTCTGCTTGTACAGGAACAATCTGCTGTCTCCATCCTTCAGGTTCTCAAGGAACATCGTCATTCCCGGAGGGCAGTAAAGATAGCCACCGCTTGTAAGCGTATACGTCTTGTCACCTGCGGAGGCCTTGACTTCTCCTTCGAGTACATAGACGAAGGTCTCGATATGCTCTTGTCCGCCGAATCCGTCCTTGTTCACGCCTCCTTGATGCATGGTTACTAAATAATCAACAAAGCTTGCTCCAAGCTTCGGTGTAGCCAGGATAGATATAGAGCAGTTTTCAAAGCCGGGAACTACGTTATTGACAAGACCTTCCGGAGCGATTAGGGCGTATTTTCCATGTTTAATGATAGAACGGCTAGATAATAGATCAGTTGGGTATCCCATTGAGATTATCTCCTTTGTTTATCGAGTATTAAGATTAATGTTTAGTTTGCATTTTAGTACGCTTGATCATATTAGCTATGAACAAGAATGCGGTTCCAACAATAATGATGGCGATGGCCAGGTAGAAGCCCAGAATCTTGCTTCCTGTAGCGTCGGAGATCACTCCCGTGACGAACGGAGCAATGACGGAGGACATCATGCCGAAGAAGTTAAATACGCCAAATGTAGTGCTGTAGCCTTGCTTAGGTGCAAGGTCTGCTACATAGGAGATCATGATCGGGTCCACAGCCAGCTTGCCGAAGAATCCGTACATAATCAGGAACAGGATTAGCAAATTATTGTTTTGAATAGCAACCGTCAGATATAGGGTTAATGCGGCAATGATCTGTAAAATAATGACGACCATAATCTTTCTGTTCTTGAATTTGTCGGACAGCTTGCTGAACAGTAGAGCGCCAGGGACAGATGCAAATGCGACTAGTGCTGAGGCGAAGCCTATAGAGGCACCTTGGAAGCCTCTCTCCATTTGCAGGTAACTCGGCAGCCAGGTCACAATCATGTAATAGCCGTAACAGATGGCGAAGTAGATAACATAAGCCGAGATCATCCGAATATCGCCAAATAGTGTCTTGAATGTAGCTTTGTCTCCAGCATCTTTCTCCCTACTGGCATTCGCTGCAGGTTCCGGTTTTTTATCCTTAATGACCTTGCCGAATGCGATGGCGACGGCAATAATCAGGGCAGTTGTGACAAAGAGAAGTGGTCTCCAGTCCCAGCCAAGCCCTTTGACCAAGTAAGAGGAACCGATGTATCCGATCGCCATGCCTAGAGCTGAACCACTGTTGATGATGGCTGTGGAGAAGCTCCGTTTCTCATTTGGAATAGAGGAAGAGGAGATCGAGTAAGCCTGTCGTAGTAGGTTCCTTGTCCAAGTCCTGCGAGGAAGCTGCCCACAAGCAGGAATAACAGGGAAGGAGCGATTCCGACCGTGAAGGCCCCAAATGCGAAAATTAAAAATCCCGGGATCAGCATAATTTTTCTGCCGAATTTATCAGCTAGGAAGCCGGAAGGAATCTGCATGGACGTATAGGCCAGGAAGAATAGACTGGAGATAAGACCCATGCTGGCATCGGATTCGATTCCGAGTTGCACTTTGATTTCAGGTAAGATTGGATTCAATACAGTTCTGTAAATCCAGATGACAGTCCATCCAAGACAGAATAGGATGACGATTTTCTTCCAGTACTCCATTCCGCCTTTTGGATTGGCTGAAGCTTGTTTGTTCATCTCTTGTATCCTCCTTAATAGTGAAGGGCTCGGGATGCTGCTACTTGCCTGAGTAATGCTCTATTCTTCGTATGCCAGCTTATATAGGGTTCCGATCAAAGCTTTAACGCCTTCAGCCAAATCGTATGGCTCGGTATATTCCGCTGGATTGTGGCTAATTCCGTCTTTGCTTGGCACGAAGATCATCGCCGTCGGGGCGAGGCCCGCTAAGATTTGTGAATCATGACCCGCTCCGCTGTGCATCAGCTTGTAGTTCAAGCCGATCTCCTTGCACTGCTGTTCAATGACTTCTACGATGCCTGTATCCATTGGCACGGGATCAGCATCCATCCACATATTGATGTCAAGTCCGACGTTCATGTCCTTCGCGATTTGATTCAAGGACTCGGATATCTCTTCGGTGAATTGAATCAGCATGCTTTTCTCGGTATGTCGAATATCCATCGTGAATAGAGCGTGGCCGGGTACAACGTTAACTACATTCGGTTTGACCTCGATTTTGCCGACGGTAGCTACTAATGGATCTCCGTGCACACGGGCCCGGTTCATTACATCACAGATCATGGCGCTGGCCGCATGAACGGCATCCCTCCGGTAACCCATCGGAGTCGTACCCGCATGGTTGGCTTCGCCGCTCACTTCCACAGTGAATCTGCGCTGTCCAACAATGTTGTTCACAACCCCAACTGATTTGCCTTCCTTCTCTAACACGCTACCTTGTTCGATATGAATTTCTACAAACGCTTTCAGATCCTGGCGTATTTGTACTGACTCATTACGGAATTGAAAGCCGCTGTTTCTCATAGCGTCCACGAATGCAATACCGTCAAAGTCGGCGATGTTCTCTACCTCTTCACGCCGGGCTGTTCCCACTATATTTTTGGAGCCCCAGAATGCATAAGGGAATCGGCTTCCTTCTTCCTCCGCCATAGATACGAGCTGCAGATTGCGAAGTGGTTGCCCGTAGTTCTCCTTCAAGTGCTTCAAGGCGAGCAGTCCGGCGACAATTCCAAATTGGCCGTCGTAAAGGCCGCCATTGCGTACCGTATCCACGTGCGAGCCGGTCATGATCGTCTCATTTGGATACTTCGATCCTTTCAGGCCCCCGAACAAGTTCCCACGTCATCGAAGTGAACATCGAAGCCTTCCGTATTCATCCAATGTTCTAGAGCCTTCTGGGCTTCTAACCACTCTTTGGTATAGAGCAGCCGGGTAACTCCCCCTTCAGGGTCATTACCGAAGTATCCGAGCCATTCCAGTAGCTGCATGATATCTTTGCTTAATTCTGTCATGCCCATCGTTCCTTTCTAGTTGGTGATGAAAAGTGTTTACTAAGCTTAGTCAGTGCAGAATGTTTCTTACATGAAAATTGTAAACGCTTCCTAAAATGAGATCATTAACAGAAGTGGATAAAAGTCCGACGGACGTTTTATCCACTTTGGGTAAAAACGGGCATGTGCCTATATAAGTTTTTAGTTGAAACTATCTTTTTTTAGCAAATTTAGAATCTTCAGGCCAACCCGAGTCTCCAGCATTTCTTCCGGGTCTTCGAAATCCATATCGGTGATTTCCTTGATTCGTTCTAATCTGTACATGACGGTCTTGTAATGAACGAATAAATCCTGGGCCGCTTTGGCTGCATTCTGATTATGCTGCAGGAATACGTCAAGCGTATGGATTAGATCGTTCTTGATGGCATTTTTGCTCTCAACTAATTTGCATAATGGCGCAGGAATGAAAGAGGTGAGCAGCTTTGGGTCCGGGAATTGACAGAGCAGCCGGAACAGACCAAGCTCGGAGAATGCAGTAATTGCTTCATCGCCGAAGAGCATAGCCCCAAGTTCCAGAGCCTCCTGGGCTTCCTGATAGCTTCCCGAGACATTCATAGCCTTTTCCGCCACACTACCAATGCCGACCTGTACGATCATATCTTTCGTCTTTATGTGGATCGATTCTTGGATTTTGCGCGCTTTTTTCTTGGTCGTCGTCAACCATTCTTTACTCTTAGCCTTCGATGGGTCCACCGGCAGAAGGAGGATAATCATATCGCTACGACTGCGCATGATGCCGTCAAAAAAGTTGGAGCGAATCGCATCATGCAAATAAGTAAAGGCTTTACTCTTCAACATGCTTAAACTTTGGGGCTTGCCTATTTCTTTCTCGTCTGGTGAGGAGAATTCTCCTTTTACATGGAACAATAGCACCGCATAGGAGCGCTCCAGATCCCAACCAATCAGGTTAGCCCGATGATAGACTGTCTCTAGCATTTGAGCCTTACCGGCAAGAAGATCATCGATGATGTCGTTCTTATATTCCCGCTCCACCTCCGCAACGGCGAACTGCTTGACCAATTCCAGAGACAAGGCTGTAGCTGCATTCTCTATCGCAATGAAATCGAGCTCTTCCAACGGTTTTATAGCTTCAGTAATGACCAAATGTACCTTGATACGGTTCACGGTTCGGATTGGAACAACGACTTGATCGACCGTTTTGACAGCAGGTTCTAGTATTTGCGTCTTGCGCCAGAAATAAGGGAACTTGGTCTCGAAGATCTTCTTACTCTCGAAGTCCGACTCTTCGTGCTCTATAGGGATTGCGGAGAGAGAATCGGGTATCATGCAGGCGAAATTGCGATCATAGAGGGCCACGGGATTGCCGATCAGCGACTGTAATGTAGCGATGATAGGCTCCAGCCCCGCTGCATCGGTTAAGGATAGGCTGGTGAAGCGATCATGCACATCCTTGAAATACTTGAGCTTCATAACCTGGGTATTGAAAAGTTCCTCCATAACCGGATAGAGTACATCAACATAAGGAATACTCTCAGGAATTTGAATGATTGGCAGAGCGGTCTCTTCACCCGTCTTCACGATAACATCCGGAATATTTTTGACAAAGCGGTGATTTTTGATCATTAGAGCACTGACTCCCTTGTCAGCCAAGCGCTGTATGAATACTCTCTGCTCTTCCTCTGTGTAGTTGAGAATTGGATAGAGGCTCGTCAGCAGCATTTCTCCGCCTTTCAGCCAGTCGGCGATGTCGGGAGCTTCCATAATCGTGATGCCTCGGATTACATTGGACAGACCGGCCTTGCCTCCAAGGACTTGTGCATTATGCAATCCATTCATTCTCAATACATGCTCGACTCTAAATTCCATATTCACGTCTCCTTTGAAGCGAATAATGTATAATTATTTACTTTAAATTTAAGACATTAAAATAATCCCCATCTTGTAGAAGACGGGGATCTATTCCGGGATTATCATCTAAAGTGGTGATGATCATATCGTGGTGTGTATAAAGCTCTATTTAACTCTCTAGTCTTCGACATATCCGGTTGATCTCCTGCCCAGTTGGATAGGATGTTGAACGGGACTTATTATGTCAGTAATATAAAGATACGAATCCTAGTGTCTTCCGGGCAATTGAATATATCATAATTACATTCGAAGCGGAAAAGGGGAAAAAAGATGGAAACGGTTTGCTATAAAACAGTTGGGGAAGTACGTTTATTAGGAGATTTCTATAGTACCGGTCAGACTAATTCGCCTGTTGTCGTCTATATTCACGGGGCGGCTTCATCTTTGGATCTAGGAAGGAGATTCAGAAGGATCAGGTAGAGCGGTATAATGCGGCCGGATTCCACGTATTTTCCATTGACTATCGGCTAGCACCTGAGACTAGGCTCACGGCTATTGCTGAGGATATTCTCGATGCACTTCAATGGCTACAAAGCCATGCTTCTGCAGAGCTTGGAGTCGAACCGTCTTCCATCGGTGTAGTGGGCCATTCGGCAGGCGGATACCTCGCGCTTCTGGCTGGAGCAAGGGAACCGAAGCTTAGGGCAGTTGTCTCCTTCTATGGCTACGGGGATATCCTGGCAGTTTGGGCTACTGGGGCAAGCTCGCATTATCTACAGAAGCCTCTAGTTCCTCGCACGTTGGCTGATCAATTGATCACGGGAGAGGTACTGACGGAAGCCTCTGTCCAACAGAGATTCGGTCTCTATTTATACCACCGTCAGCAAGGAACTTGGGTTCAAGAGGTCACAGGGCTGGATCCTGCATGGGATCTAGCAGAACTGGAAGCACTCTGTCCAGTGGAAGCTGTGACTGCTCAATACCCACCGACACTTCTACTACATGGGGAACAGGACAATGATGTACCTTGTACGGAATCGGTCCGGATGGCTGAACGGTTAGAACATATGGGGGTGGCTCATACGCTGATTACGCTGCCTGGTGAGGATCATTTATTCGATATGCAGAAGGATAAGGAGAATGTCCGGCATGTTTTGGACAAGGAGATAGACTTCCTCCGAGGACATTTACTGTAAAATCATATACATCCCTAGTTACAAGTGATACCGGGAAGAGTGGGCCGAATGCCTATCTCTCTCGGTTTTTGTGGTTCTATAGGTCTAAAATCTATTAAATTTACATAAATACGTAAATTATTATACCATCCTATAATATTCCAATGATAGAATTAATATGTTGTACAAGCCATTTACAAACGGGAGGGAAATAATGAAAAAATTACATGGGGTCATATCCAAATGGTTAAAATCTGGAATTGCTCTATCCTTGGCATTATCGATTCAATTAGGATTCGGACAAGAGGTTCCGTCAGCTCATGCGGAAGGACCAAGCGATCCTGCGCCGTTTATTGCGGCCAAAGTTATTAATGAGAATGCCGGCAAAAAAGTACTCTTCGATAACACGCACGCACAAACGGCGGGGGCCGCGGATTGGGTCATTGACGGTGCCTTCTCAGATTTTGGTAATGCGTTGGCCAATCGTGGCTATGATGTGAAAGAGCTTCGCAAGTCTACTCCGTTTAATTATAGCGATCTAAGCAGTTATGAGGTGTTCGTCATTGCCGAGCCTAACACTCCATTTAAGCAAAGCGAGCAGCAGGCAATGAAGCAATACGTAGAGGCAGGAGGCAGCATCTTCTTCATTGGCGACCATTACAATGCGGACCGTAACAAGAATCGCTGGGATGGCTCTGAAGCTATGAACGGCTATCGCCGCGGAGCCTGGGAAGATCCTGCGAAGGGAATGAGCACGGAGGAGAGGAATTCGGCCGCGATGCAAGGTGTCGTGAGTTCCGACTGGCTTGCTGACAATTTTGGCGTGCGCTTCCGCTATAATGCACTTGGCGATATTATAGCCAATGATATCGTCGTGCCAAACCAAGCCTTCGGTATTACGCAAGGGGTATCCACGGTAGCAATGCATGCCGGATCGACCTTGGCGATCACCGATCCGAACAAGGCCAAGGGCATTGTCTATCTTCCGAAGACAAAGGAAGCATGGGCTAGTGCAGTGGATCAAGGAGTCTATAATGGCGGGGGCAAGGCTGAAGGCCCGTATGTTGCCGTATCCAAACTCGGCATGGGTAAGGCTGCGTTCATTGGGGATTCCTCGGCTGTAGAGGATGCCTCCCCAAATATTTGCGAGAAGAGACAGGAACCAAGAAGACGACTTATGACGGCTTCAAAGAGGAGAACGATGCAACTCTGCTCGTGAATCTGGTGGACTGGCTGTCGAAGCAGGAGAGCTATACAGGTCTTGATCAAGTAAACAATTTGCAGCTTGATGCGAAGACAGAATTACTTGCTTTCGAGACACCTGCCGCTTCGACCGAGCCTCAGGCTGAACCATGGGCTGCTCCAGCTGCTGGCTATAAGTGGTGGGATCCATCGACTTACAAAGCAGGTTCCTACGGTGGACCAGCGGCGACGGCAAATGCGACGTATTCGTTCGTGCATCAAGCGATTCTTCCGAACGCACAAGACTTCCAAATCCGCGTTGCGGTGGATCATCTGCCAGCTAACTCCACGATGTCAGGCTTGAGCGTAGGGATTTACCTGACCGGGGGCACGCAGGTGGCTAAGGTTCAGAATGCAAATGGAAGCTGGCCTTCGGCGTATGGTTATAGTGAGTCATTCAGCGTGACTTCGAACAGTCAAGGCCGTGGATATAAGGATCTGACGGTTAGCATTAAGCCAGGTACAGCAGGGGCTGCCAATCTTCGATTAAGACAGAATGGCAACAATTTATTGACTACGTCGGTATCACTGGCGAATGTGCCTGCTGAACCACTTCCAGATGAAGAAGGCCCTATTCCAGCTCTGAGCACGATTGCAGAAGGAAGAAGCAAAGCGGAAGGAAGCACAGTTACGCTGCAGGGTACAATTACGACTGAACCGGGCGTGTATGGTGGGCAAGCCTTCTACATGCAGGATGAGACCGGAGGTATTTACGTATTTCAGAGCACCAGCGGCTTCCATCAGGGGGATATCATCAAGATTACCGCACCTCTTGCACTGTATAATACAGAGCTAGAGTTATCCGATCCGATTGCGATTGAGAAGGTCGGAACAGCAGAACTGCCTATGGCGAAGCAGGTTGCTTCCGTTAATGGCGATAATCAAGGTCAACTGGTCGAATTGAAAAAGGCTAAGATTCAAAATATCATCACTGCTACACCAGCAGGGTCTTTTGAATTTGATGCGGTAAGTGACGGCATCAGCAATCATGTCCGCGTCGATGCAAGAACAGGTATACAGCTGGCGGATTTCCCTTATAAGGAAGGTCAGACTGTGGATATGCGGGGGATTTCCTCGATTTTTAAAGGCGTATATCAATTGAAGCTGCGGGGAGCGGCTGATATCTCCCTTGCCGAGGTGGCTACGCCGCCGGTGACTACGGCATCACTGTCTGAAGTGCCTAACGATCACGGTTGGTTCAATCGGGGTGTCGTGCTTACTTTGACTGCTGATCATCAGGGATCCGGCGAAGTGACTACGAAATATGCTATTAATGGTGGATCAGAAGCTGTCTATACAGGGCCAGTGTCTATCGCTTCCGAAGGAATGAATACGGTTCGTTATTATTCAGTTGGTACGAATGGTCTTGTAGAAGAAGCAAAATCAGTTGAAGTCAAAGTGGATATGACCGCGCCATCGGCTGTTCTCACTCAATCGGGAAAAGCAGTAGGCGATGTACAGGAGCAGGATGTGCTGAAATTTGAGCTGACCAGCTCGGATACAGGCTCTGGTGTAGCTACTCAGCAGTTGTGGGTAGATGGAAAAGAAATTCAAAGTGGGCAAACGGTATATGCGAAGGACCTTGGTGTCGGCGCTCATACTGTGAAATATGCGGTAGCCGACTTGGCCGGAAATGTAACGCAGAAGAGTATTACTTTCCAGGTTGGTAAGCCACTTGCGAGCGGTGCTCCAGGTACTCCGGTATTATCTGATAATAGCGGACATGCTAACGGGCTTCGTGATGGCAATTACAAGATCACAATGAATCTGTGGTGGGGCAATAACGGTACGGAGTTCAAGCTGTATGAGAATGGCGTACTGATTAGCACAAAAGAATTAAAGGATGCATCCCCTTCGGCTCAATCTGTGAGCGTTGATATTAACGGCAGACCGAATGGAACTTATGTCTACACGGCAGAGCTGATCAATTCGCAAGGAACAACGAAGTCCAATCCGTTGACTGTCGTGGTTACTGATGCAGCACCTGGCAAGCCGGTTCTGTCACAGGACAACTGGGATGGCGATGGCAATTATAACGTATCGATGGATATGTGGTGGGGAACGAACGGTTCAGAGTATCGCTTATACGAGAATGGGGTATTGGTCGATACGCAGATTCTATCGATCAACACACCTACTGCTCAGAAGGCAGTTACCAAGGTAACTAATAAAGCGATCGGGACCTACGAATATCGGGCCGAACTGGTTAACGCCACAGGGGTGACCTCCAGCGAGATCATTGTAGTTCGTGTAACGAAGTAGGGAGAGTCGTATCTAATAGAGTAATCAGTAATACTAGATTAGCTATAACAAGGGAGTGGCTGCGGCCACTCCCTTGTTATGCTCAGAGACATATCTATCTACAAAACAAACTCTTTCCTGTAATCATTTGGAGTGCGGCCTTCGAGCTTCTTGAATACTTTGCTGAAGTATTTCTCATCGTGATAGCCAACCATTTCCGCCACCTGAATAATACGCAGGTGAGGATTCATGAGCAGTAGCCTGGCCTTCTCAATCCGGATACTGCTCAGGTAGTCGAGTACTGTAACGCCGAACTCCTGCTTAAATTTACGGGAAATGTATTCTCGGCTAAGGAAGAAGCGGGAGGAAATGTCCTGTAGTGAGATATCCTCACTGTAATGCTGCTCCAAGTATTTAGCGATATCGTGAATGATATGAATATCTTTAGAGTGGGCATGAATCAGCGTTTTGGAAGCGGCCGAGAGTCTGCTGACGATCTGTCTTCTCCAGTGCTCCCGGTCTAGAAGCCCATACTCATCCAGCGGCAAAGAGATAGAAGGTAGCTCTGGTTCATTGTTGTCAATCGCCTTGTGGTTGCTGGTAGAGTCCGGATCAGACCAATGTCGTTGCATGGAATCCCATTCTTTTGTCCACTCCAAGAGCTGCTTCGGAGAGAGCGATCCGGATGTAAATATTTGATCCATCCACTGCTGTGCAGCAGATTCCATTTGCTCGGATACTCCGCTGAATGCGGCAAGACGGAACTTCTCCTCTTGCGGTGTATTTCTTAAAGAATGAATCCCGGCGTGATCACGGGGAGTCCCTTCATGAATATAGGACTGGCTGCTAAGTAGATCCCTTCTCCATAGAGCATCAGTTGCTTCGGCGTATGCACGCGGAATCTCAGTGATAATCGCCTCACGTTTACTTATCCCGAAGTGGGCACGGCGATGGAGTGTATTATTCATACCGGAGTTAATGTCCTCTAGGACCGCATTCAACGGTCTTGATTCACCCCAATATAAAATTACGATCTCACCCGGTTGATCCAGATTGCGGAAGGCGATGCCTGTATTCTTCAACAACTCACTGCATATATTAATCAGCGCAAAATCCAATAAATGGCGTCGGTTGCGGAACTTCTGCAGCAGCTTCTCGTCAAAATGGGTATTGCTGAGGACTGCGGCTGTACAATAAGTTACCGAGGCCGGGATCAAGGAACGTTCCTGAAGCTGAACCAGTAAGTGCTTGCCAGAGCTATGGCCCGTTACCAGATCGGTTAGAAGCTGATCATCATATAATGGCTTCATTTGGTTCATTTCAATATTGAGGCGAGTTACTTGCTGTCGGCTCTGTTCCTCACTGCGCCAGGCGGATACCGCTTTATTTAACGCTTCATCCAAGGCCCCGGGTTCCACCGGCTTCAAAATATAGTCCATTCCCCCATGGCGGATAGCATGACGTACCAATTGGAAGTCGTCATACCCGCTTATGACCAGCGCTTTGATATCAGGACGGTGGGCTTGAAGCCATGAGAGCAGTTCACAACCATCCTTGCGGGGCATCCGCATATCCGTCATGACGATTTGTGGCGAATATCGCTCTATGATGTCCATGGCCTCCTCCCCGTTAGAAGCCTGAAGTACTTCGGTTATTCCATGCTTAGGCCAATCAGCAAGTAGATTAATCGCATCTCTAACATGTAGTTCGTCATCAACGATCAGTGCCTTCATGTGTATCTCTCCCTAAAGTAATAATTTCTAAGGTGACGATAATTCCGTGTGGCTGTAAATTCTCAATAGACAACGATGACCGATTATCCGAGTATAATTGCAGTCGCATCAGCACATTTCTCAAGCCGATCGATTCACCATCCTCCAGATCACTACTCTCACCTGTCTGCTGTAACATGCTCTGCAATGCTGTCAGTCTACTAGATTCAATGGAGGCACCATTATTTTTAATCGTAATCATGACCCTCTGGTCATCCACTCTATGGGTTGCTATAGATAGCTTCCCGGCCTCCTGATATTGCTCCATGCCATGCTTGAAATAATTCTCGGCAATTGGCTGCAGGATCATCTTCGGTACCCGGCACGACAGGCTATCCGGTTCAATGCTCCATTCAACCTCCAACTGCTCTCCAAATCTCTCCTTCTGCAAGTTAAGGTATAGCTCTAGATGCTTGACCTCGTCGCCAAGTGTAACCATCGCTTCACTCGTCCTCATGTTGTAGCGCATAATGCTGGCCAGTGAAGATAACAGATTATAAATTCGGGGCACTTTGTGATGCAGCGCCAAGGTTCCTATGGATTGCAATGAATTGTACAGGAAATGCGGGTCAATCTGAGCTTGCAGCGCCTTCAATTGATTGGTCTTGTTAGCTAATTCGAGCCGATATTCCTTCAGGATGAGGTTGTTGATCGTGTCCATCATTTGCCTGAAGCGGCGCGAGAATACCGATTTCATCGGGACTAGTTACCTGAATATCCACGTCAAGATTACCTGCTTGAACGACATTAATATAGTTCGTTAGCTGCTTAATCGGACGCGTAATGCGAATTGAAATGTACAGAGTTCCAATAATAACTGTAAGTAGTGCTAATACGGCTATTATTGCGTTAAGACTCACTAACTGAGTTGATTGCTGATACAACGTTTTATGGGGAATTTGCTTGACTAGAATCCAGGAAGCAAAGCTGGTATCTAATTTCTCAAAAATATTCATGGCGTCCTTATCATCGAAATACCCTTGTTCCCCGTGTTGTTTGACCATGCTTAAGATCTTGAGATTGGGCATAGGACTGCCGATCTCCTCTTCATTATGGCTGTATATGACATTACCTTTATCATCGATCAGATACAAATTCTCCGAGCTGTTCTCATAGAGCTGATCGCAAATCGCGTTGATTCCGTCCAGCCTTACATCAATGGCCAATAGAGCTAGTTGCTTGGTATCTGGGATATTGACGATCGAACGATACAATGTAATGACCTTGCGGTCGGTATAGTTGGATGGCGATGTAGGGAATCCATAGGAATGAAGCGGATGGACGGATTCAATCGCTGTGACACCTTGTCCGAATTTTTCGATTTTTCGATAGGCTTCAGATCGGTAAGCCCTTTGCGGCGAACTGCTCGTAATCAGCGTAGACTGATTGGTCAAATTGTTATGCAAATATACTTGATGAATATCCGGTGTAGTCACCTGAATGGATTGTAGAGTCGTGTAGATTTCTGATAATACCATGTAATCATTAGGTCGAAGTGCAAGGTTCCTTAGAAAGTGAGGGTCTGAATAGACCGAGGAGAAGCCCGGTTAATGCCATTCAAATAATTGTCTAGATTGGTCTTTCCCTGATAAATCAAGCGAATATTCTCGTTAACGGTCTGCTCTTTGACCGATTCCCGGGTGTGCAGCAGTGTAATAACTAGCGATAGAGTTAACGGAATAATCGTAGCAAACAGCATGAACTGGATCAGCCGTGTTCGGATACTGCGGAACTTCAATCTACTCACCTCGGGTCAGTTAATAAATAAATCATCGACAGGAACGATGGTCAATATTTTACTCCAAACGGTTCAGGATTCTCCATTACTATTATGTGTCATCTATCGCATACTAATTTTACACACTAATTAAAGTTGTTCAAGAAGTCCACTTTTGAACACGACTTTATGACTCTAGAAAAGGGGGAAACAAGGATGAACCGTACCAAGGGTTCGCGATTGCTCCAACAAATCGTTTTTGTCGGGCCGTCGGCTTTCTTCTTCATCCTTATTATGCTCGTTCCGTTCATTCTCGGAATATATTATTCTTTTACCAATTGGAACGGGGTTGGAGCAAGTCATATTGATTTCATAGGATTTGATAATTATAAACAAATATTTATGAATGACTCAAAATTTAAAGCGGCTTTCTGGTTTACAACTAAGTTCACCGTGCTTGGCGTGGTGCTGACGAATCTGCTTGGATTCCTTCTCGGCTACTTGTTGACTAAGCCGCTCAAGACACGCAATGCGCTGCGCACCATATTCTTCATGCCGAACGTGATCGGTGGTCTGTTGCTCGGCTTTATCTGGCAATTTATCTTCATCAAAGGCTTTGCGTCGATCGGCGATGCAACCCAATTCAAGTTCTTTACGCTTCCATGGCTTGGTACAGAGAATACAGCCTTCTGGGCTATCGTTATCGTATTTGTCTGGCAGACAGCTGGTTATTTGATGGTTATCTATATTTCCTCCTTCAATAACGTACCGAAGGATATCCTTGAAGCCGCTGAGATTGATGGCGCGAGCCGGGGACAGGTACTAAAGAATATCATCATCCCACTCGTGATGCCGGCCATTACAGTCTGTCTATTCCTGGCTATTTCCTGGTCGTTCAAGATGTTCGACCTGAATCTCTCGCTCACCAAAGGCGGGCCGTTTGGCTCAACGGAATCGGTAGCGATGAATATTTATAACGAAGCGTTCGCGAATAATAGGCTCGGACTCGGTACCGCCAAGGCAGTTATATTCTTCATTGTCGTAGCGGTTATTACCAGCCTGCAAGTTAAATTTACGAAGAGCAAGGAGGTTGAGGCTTAATGAAGACAGCTGCCAGAAGACATTTTAGCAACTACCTGCTCGAGCTGGTCTTGATTATCGTCGCCTTGATCTTCCTAGTTCCTTTTTATTTCCTGTTCGTGAACTCGCTTAAAACCTTTGGCGATCTATTGACTAATGCGGCAAGCTGGCCTGCTTCCTTTGAGTGGAGCAACTATACTCGCGCCTGGAATATTACGAAATTCCCAACTGCCTTCACGAATTCACTGATCATTACAGTATTTAGTAACATACTCTTAGCTCTATTCAGCGCCATGGCTGCTTACCAAATGGTGCGGCGTGATATTAAGTTTAACCGTATCCTGTTTACTCTCTATGTAGCGGCGATGGTTATTCCATTCCAATCGATTATGATTCCGCTGGTGAAAGTAACCTCTTCGATTGGCCTTAGTGATAGCATCCCTGGATTAATCGTTTGTTATCTGGGTTTTGGGATTCCGTTGTCCGTGTTCCTGTTCCATGGATTTATTAAATCGATCCCGTTAGAAATTGAAGAAGCAGCCACGGTCGACGGTTCTAACGTATATGGAGTATTCATCCGTGTCGTTCTCCCATTGTTGAAGCCGATGTTCGTAACTGTTATTATTCTGAATACACTTTGGATCTGGAATGACTATCTTCTGCCATCTCTGATTCTTCAGTCGCCACAGCTACGTACGATACCAATCGCAACGTTTGCATTCTTTGGACAGTACACGAAACAATGGGATCTGGCGCTTCCGGCACTCGTTCTAGGCATACTGCCGGTAATTGTATTCTTTCTATCCATGCAGAAATATATCGTAGAGGGAATCACAGCAGGTGCTGTTAAGGGATAATAAGGTGGTCAATTTCATCTCCCTGTTATATCAATATAGTACCTGTAATTGTTTGAAGAGACTTTTTATACTAAAGAAGTAAAGGCTTTCAAAAAAACGAAGTACAAGCATAAAAGGGAGGACTCACAATGAAAAGATACGGTAAGTTAGCTTTGATCACATTGCTCGCTTTTTCGGTTATCATGGCTGGCTGCGGTAAGAAGAAAATAATGCCGCGGACAAGGGAAGCAATACTGCAGCAGGTGGCGGCACAAAGACAATTAAAATATTCCAGTTCAAGGTAGAGATTGCCGAGGCCCTAAATAAATTGAAAGCGGATTATGAAGCAGATCATCCGGGAATCAAGCTGGATATTCAAACTGTAGGTGGCGGTTCTGACTATGGAGCTGCTTTGAAAGCGAAATTTGCAGGTAACGATGAGCCTGATATCTTTAATGTGGGTGGCTATCAGGATTTGGATACTTGGTTCAACAATCTTGAAGATCTGTCCGACCAACCTTGGGTATCTGATGTTACGGATGTTGCGAAAGAACCGATGACGAAGGATGGCAAACTTTACGGTCAACCGATGAACGTTGAAGGCTTCGGCTTCATTTATAACAAGGACTTGTTCGCAAAGGCTGGCATTACAGAATTGCCAAAAACATTGTCCGAATTAGAAGCAGCGTGTAAGAAGTTACAGGATGCCGGCATTACACCGTTCGTGAATGGATACATGGAAGGCTGGGTGCTTGGCAACCATGCTCTGAACATTGCTTTTGCTCAACAGGACGATCCTAATGCATTTATCAAAGGATTGAATGATGGTTCGGCTAAAATTCCTGGTAATAAGGTGTTTGATGAATGGGTTAAATTGCTCGATTTGACGGTGAAATACGGTATGAAGAATCCGTTAACGACAGACTACAATACAGAAGTCACTGCATTTGCCAATGGTGAAGCAGCGATGACGCAGCAAGGTAACTGGACTCAAGTTCAGATTGACGGTATCAATTCTAATCTGAATATCGGTTTCTTACCGATGCCAATCAATGATGATGCGGAGAAGAATGACAAGCTTCCTGTCGGCGTGCCTAACAACTGGGTTATCAACAAGAACTCTGCTGTCAAAGCTGAAGCAAAAGAATTCTTGAACTGGCTCGTAACTTCTGAAAAGGGTAAAAAATATATCACCGATGATTTCAAATTCATCCCTGCATTCAAGAGCATTCCTGCAGGCGATGGGCTCGGTCAACTCGGTAACGATATTCTGAGCTATAGCCAGGCAGGCAAGACGCTTAGCTGGGAATTCAACAAGTATCCGGACGGTGCAATGAACGAGTTCGGTAGCCAAATTCAAGCCTATATAGCTGGCAAGTCCAACAAGGATCAAATGCTTGATGGTTTACAGCAAACTTGGGATAGCTTGAAGAAGTAAAATTAATAAAGAGGCTGCCTTCCTAGATCTGAAGTGACCCGAAAAGTTAGACAGTTTATTTTCATTAAGCAGTTTGTTGGGCATGAGTCCGGTATTGTACCGGACTCATGCCTTTTAATTTTGATTTAATCCGCTTGTAATTATAGTAGTTAATATACTTGGATAATTCCTCTTTAAAATGTTCAATACTTTTAAATTCCTTTATATAAAGGAATTCTGATTTGAGAATACCGAAGAAGTTCTCCATCACAGAATTATCATAACAGTTGCCCTTTCGCGACATACTCTGCGTGATTTGTTTTCTTTGTAATGCCTGACGGTATTGCTTCATCTGATAGTGCCATCCTTGATCTGAATGCATGAGAAGCTTGCCTTCTATCGTTAGCCTTTCAAAAGCTTGCTCTAGCATATCTGATACAAGAGAGTAGGTAGGTCTAAATCCTATCGTATACGAAATGATTTCACCGTTATATAAATCCAGAACAGGTGACAGATACAGTTTTTCTCCCAGTAATTTAAATTCTGTAATGTCTGTCACCCATTTCTGATTTGGTCTCTCTGCTTTAAAATTACGGTCTAATAAGTTCGGTGCAATCTGACCGACCTTACCTTTGTACGAGCGGTACTTTTTCACACGGACTATTGATATTAATCCTAGCTCTTTCATAATACGTTGGACCTTTTTATGGTTCACCTGATGCTCACGATTCCTTAATTCATCACGAATACGACGATAACCATAGCGGCCTTCATGCTCGTCATAAATGGATTGAATGAGTACCTTTAGCTCGCCATCTGGATCGGGACGTCCGAAGCTTTTAATCACGTAATAATAGGTGCTGCGCGGAATACCTGCAAGCTGCAGAAGTGCTATCACCGGAAATTCACGCCTTAATTCATAGATTACTTGCGCTTTGTCTTGTTTGGTGATTTTTCCTTGTTTTGAACTAAGGCATTCAACTTTTTTAAATAGGCATTTTCCATACGTAAACGTTCGTTTTCTGCCTGTAGTTTCTCAAGTGACCCTTCATCTTGTTTTGTTGGTTTCTTTGTTTCTTTGTTCATGGATGTACGCCCCTTTTTCTTTGCTTTGAAGGCGTCAAATCCCTTTCTTTCAAACTCTTTAACCCATCTTTTGATAGGTGAAGGTGAGGGAATACCAAAATGCGCAGCGATATCTACATATGAGGCCTTCGTTTTTAACCGATATTCAAGTACCTCTAGTTTAAACTCTGGTGAATATGAAGCATAGTCTTTTATTCGAAAACCTTCAATCCCCCACTCGCTGTACAGCTTTGCCCAAGAGTAAATTTGAGTTTTGGATACACCATATTTTCTTCCAATGGATGGCGCAACTTCGTTACCTTCCAAATATCTTAATACAATTTCGAGCTTCTCTTTTACAGAAAATTTCCACATAAAAAACTGCACCTCCAATTGTTAGTTGTGTCTAACAATTGGGGTGCAGTTCAATCGGGAGGCAGCCTCTTTTCTTATTTGTGAGGGTAGAAGTTGTTTAGGAAGTTGTTAGAAAGCCGTATGGGTCTATAGCTTAACTAAGGGTCGCTGTTCGTGTCGTTCGTCGTCAGGAAAATCACTCAGACGGGCACAAAACTGCAGAAATCATCCTAAATTCCTGCACTTTTGCAGTTTTCCTCAGGTTGGGCTAGGTACTATCACGTGATGACCATGTGAGAGTCAGAGTATTTACACATTTGGAGCTACAAAAGGCAGCACGCACCAACCTCTTACAAAATTTGCGCGTATTTCAGCCCGTTGAGGATGCCGCAGTCATCAACATGAGTAGTTACATAGTTCGCATAGGGAATCAACTCCGGATGGGCGTTCCCCATAGCGATACCGAGTCCTACAGTAGCAAGCATCTCTTTATCATTCAGGCCATCGCCGAAGGCGATAGACTCTCCGGGAGAGAGGTTCAACAGGCTCAGCATAGCGTTAATTCCTGTGGCTTTGGAGGATTCGACAGGCAGAACATCCATAGCGGATTTATGCCAACGTATATAACGCAGTCCTTGAATCTGTTCTTGGTATAAATGTTCGTCTGTCTCCTCACAATGAAGGAATATTTGATAAATGTCCTCTTTTGTCCAGAAGTCAGGGTCATAGCCGGGAAGATTGACCTTCAGAGACTGAACAGCGGTCTGGACGGAAGGATCGATATCATTATTCGTGTAGAAGGTAGAACTCCCCTCAAAGACAAGGGAATGACGGTGCTCCATCGATAGTTTGACCAACGCTTCTACATCGGCTCGACGTATAGGGTGTTGATAGATCGGTTTTCCTTGATATACAACATAGCCTCCGTTCAGACTAACGTAGGAATCGATAGCCAATTGCTGGGCCAATTTCTCAAAAAAATACGGCGGTCTGCCTGTAGCGATAACCGGTTCAACCCCGCGTTGTTTGACCTCGGCGATTGCCTCAATGGTATCCTGCGGAATCTCCTTCTCATCGTTCACTAGCGTACCGTCAATATCAAAAAAGGCGATTTTATAGTCCATTCATTCGTTTCTCCTATCCTATGAAATCTCTCTACTAATAGAGGTTGTTCAAAAAGTCCGCTTTTGATCACGTAGTGAATCAAGAAGTAACTCGGCATCGAATCTTGAATTCACCCGGGTCTTCCGGCGCTCACGTACCCACTACGTACGCTCCGCTCCTCAGACCCTAGCTTCATCCAACCTTCTCGGTGCTGAAAACCGACCTTTTTGAACACACACTAATATGGTCGTAATATAACATCCGTTTGAATAGGTGGCAAGCTAGGGCCAAGTGGGAAAATATGATATATACTATAATATTATCGTAGCAAGTATAAATGTACACCGACTAAGGTTATATAGATATAGTACAATTATTATCTAATAGATGATCTATTCGTGAAAGGATGAAAAGCATGAACAACAAAGTTATTTTTCTGACGACGGACAGTCTTGGAGATGGAGATAAGGAGCTTGGAGCTCAGTTGTTAGAGACCTTCGTAAATCTGTTGAAGCAGCGTGAGGTCCTGCCTGCAGCTGTTTTCTGTGTGAATCGGGGGGTTCTAGCATTAACGGAGCAGTCTTTCGCATCTCTGCATTTGAAGGAGCTTGAAGACAAAGGGGTGCCAGTACTCGCTTGCGGTACCTGCGTCGACTATTATAATATTCGCGAGCAATTGGTTGCCGGAGAAGTGTCCAGCATGGGACATTTCATGGAGTTATCCGAGAAATACGAGATCATGACAATCTCCTGATAGAGGTCAAAAAAACGAGTATATAGCGAAGAGACGAAACAGCGTGAGCTGGAGTAGTCTCTTTTTATATATGGACTCATTAATAAGGATTTTCCACCGCTTGAATCAATTCAGCGATTACTTCGTTCTCTTTCGAGCTACGCTTAGTGCGGGTCTGCCATTTCGTTAATTCTTGTTTTATTTCTTTTGGGTCTTTATAGCTCAGATTGTACGCGATCTTTGAGATTATTGAGCTGCGCTGCTTCGTGTCAGTCATTTCAGTCAGTGTATCGAGAAACTCATTTTTATGATTTAAGAACAATTCGCCGGTTTGTTGAAGGGCATTCTTGTTATGTTCCGAACAGGATGCAAGCAAAGCGCTTAAAGTCAGTAAGAGACAGCAGCCAATGAATAAGGAAATCCATTTTATTCCATATATTATATTGCGATGATACTCTTTAGTCATCTCAAATCATTCATTTTAGCCGCAGGATCTTTGTGAACTGAAGTTGGATCAGAATAGTGGTCCGTTCTTTAGGTAACCCTAACATTAGAAAATTCAGAAAATAGGGAGACGAATGTCGGAACCCTGAAATAGTGTAAAAGGAGATCGATGATGCTAAGAACAAAAATCATTTGTACATTAGGACCTGCATGCGAGTCACCGGAAACGTTAAAAGAAATGATTAAGGATGGAATGACGGTAGGGCGGCTGAACATGGCCCATGGAGACTTCGAGGAGCATGCGGGACGCATCCGGAATGTACGACAGGCAGCTCAGGAGACGAATACATATATTCCGCTTATGCTGGATATTAAAGGGCCGGAGATACGTATCGGCAAGTTACGTGAGCCATCCTGTCAGCTTATCGCTGGTGAGGAGTTAATGTTGACAACGGAGGTGATCGAAGGGGATGCCCAGCGAATTTCAGTGAATTATCCAGACATGACTGAAGTGGTTCATGTTGGTGATCGTATACTGATTGACGATGGTTTGATTGAGCTTCGTGTTACTTCCGTGGAAGGTACTGAAATCCACTGTAATATTATTAACGGAGGTACACTTAAGCCAACAAAGGGAGTAAACCTACCAGGAGTGAAGACGACATTACCGGGAGTAACAGAACGGGATATTCGTCATATTCATTTTGGATTGGAACAGAAAATTGAGATCATCGCTGTATCATTCGTTAGAAACGGCGATGATATAAGAAAAGTTCGGTCTATTCTACAAGAGAATAACGCCGGACATATACAGATTATCTCCAAAATCGAGAACAACGAAGGTATTGATGATATAGATGACATTATTGAGGCCTCGGATGGAATTATGGTGGCCCGCGGAGATCTCGGCGTAGAGGTTCCTATTGAAGATGTACCCATCATGCAGCGAGATATCATCGAGAAATGCAATCTAGTAGGCAAACCGGTTATTGTCGCCACGCAAATGCTGGATTCAATGCAATCCAATCCGCGGCCGACCAGGGCTGAAGTAAGTGACGTTTTTAATGCGGTTCTTCAAGGAGCGGATGTGGTGATGCTGTCGGGCGAATCAGCGGCAGGCAAATATCCGGTTCAATCCGTGAAGATGATGGCCGCAGTAGCGCGCAAAGCCGAATCGATCATTGATTACCGCAGTCAGTTCATCAAGCGACGTCTGCGCCATACCAAGACGATTACGGAAGTGATCAGTCAGAGCGCAGTTAGCGCATCCCTGGAGCTGGAGGCGAAGGTCATTATAACTTCTACCGAGAGCGGTTATACGGCGCAGATGGTCTCTAAGTATCGACCTAAAGCCCCGATTCTGGCGATCACACACCACCCACATGTATTAGTCAAGCTCTGTCTGCTTTCCGGAGTGTTTCCATTTTTAAGCGAGAAAGTCTTTACTACGGATGAAATGTTCCAAACGGTGACGGAGCATGCTTTAAAGACCGGATTTGTACAGTCTGGGGATACTGTCGTCTTGTCAGCAGGGTTACCGTTAGGTCAGGCAGGCACGACGAACCTGATCCAGATTCAAGAGGTATAGACAAACGGTTTTAGTATGTACTCTGACACTCTGTAGAATATGAAAGGTCGGGTTGGGCTCCTGCGAATGTTCGCACAAGCCCAACCCGACCTAAGAAATTTTTAGGATGGTCAAGTTAACGCGAGCGACTGCTTATACTGCGAATTTGTGAGTGGAGAGCGTGTATGTTACGAGATAAAGGAGGAGAGTAAGCTGGTTTTAAATTGTATGAACTGACGATTTATCCCCTAGTATGAATTGGGATGGTACGTTTGGAAGAGAGAGATTGGAGAAATATGCATTTGTACCAAACAGGCTATCTTTCGCATTTATATTAGACAAACTTACGTTTTCCATAAGGATGCTGTTTTCAATTTTACATTGGTGAACGATTGATCCTGGCCCGATATATACATAAGGCCCAATAATACTCTGAGAGACTCTGGCCGTCGGATGGCAAAAGACTGGGGGAATCACCTGAACATCAGTACCTTGCTCGATACCATCGGAGTTATTAAATGAATCTTGGCCCATTAAATATTGATTTGCTTTCAGCCAACCATCATAAGTGCCAATGTCAAAGAAAGGCTCTGTCGTTATGCTGTAAGTAATTCTTTTTCCTTGGCATAGAAGCAACTGAATGGCATCCGTTAGTTCGTATTCTCCACGCGAAGAAGGCGCCAGTCCATCAATCAAGGGCCAAATATCTTTGTTGAAAGCGTAAGCGCCTACGATAGCTAGATTGGATTGTGGTGTTTGCGGCTTTTCCTCCAGTTGTACGATCTTGTTGTCTTCAATCGATGCGATACCAAACATACTAGGATTGTCTACGGGTGCAAGGAGCAAGGAAGCAGAGGCTTCTTCCGAAACCACCGATTGAACCAGTTTCTCTAATGGTCCTGCTATGAGATTATCTCCCAGCATGAGCAGAAAAGGTTCCGACTCGATGAAAGAGTATCCGCTTCGGACCGCATCTGCCAATCCCAAAGCCCTCTTTTGAAAAAGATAAGTGATCGATGCGCCCATTTTCTCGCCATTTCCAACTGTATCTTGAATGCTCTGACCTTGCGATTCATTCACAACAATTCCAATCTCCGTAACTCCCATCTTGACCAAACTCTTCACCGTGGAAATAATAATGGGTTCTCCGTTAACCGGCATCAGACATTTCGGTCTCGTATATGTGAATGGCTGCAGCCGTGTTCCTTTTCCAGCACATAAGATTAACCCTTTCATAATTACCTCCGATCGTTGAAGTACGACACATTTCAATCACTTTTTCATCTTCAACTATATTGATAATGTCGAAGCAACAAGACTCTTATTCTTGTTGCTGATCATTGTTTATACAAATAGAATCTCCTAGGTTAAATTGCTCGTTAGATGGGACGACGGTATTAAAAATGCGCTATCAGATATTTTCTTCACCTCCTCATCTGCAAGTTTCATTGATAGAGATAAGTAACCGGAATCGTGCTGCAATTCCTGTTCTTATCTTTCTTTCACAATATAATATGGAGTTTAATTTATTAAGTGCTAGATTATATTCCTATTTTTATAGATACTAGAATACACTTTAGAGATCGGATGTTATAGGAGAGGACTTCCTCTCTTTTATCGTTCCGTTCATTGCTACCTTTTGCTGAATGAATTTGTTACACTGGTTACAGAAAATCAAGGAATAGTCTTCATGGTACTGATTTAACAAGCAACAAGAACAACCGCTCGGTAGAAACGAGGAATACGATGTTAGATGTATGGATGAAACAAATGGGCCGCTGGTCACGTTCGTGGTTGGCAGCGATGATTGTAATGCTGGTGATTCTGCTGACTGGCTGCGGGGATTTAAGTGCGGTCAATCCACCAAGCCCTACGACATCTGGCTCCAGCCAGACAGAACAGAAGCAGCAAGCCCCGCTTACCAATTTTACGGATGTATCGGATTACATTCGAACACACCAGGAACTCCCGGAAAATTTCATTACGAAGAAAGAAGCCGAACAGCTCGGCTGGGTTCCTTCCAAAGGGAATTTGGATAAAGTAGCACCTGGTAAAAGTATTGGTGGTGACCGCTTCGGAAATAGGGAGGGACTGCTCCCCAAGGCAAAAAACCGGATTTGGTATGAAGCGGATATCAATTATAAGAAGGGGCCACGCGGAGCAGATCGAATCATCTATTCGAATGACGGATTGATCTACATGACAACCGATCATTATAAGTCATTTACGGATATTACGAAGGAAGGCAGTGTCCCCGAATGAGTAGTGTTGTAGAGCTGAGACAATCAGAGGCGGATCGTTATGAGAATGTCCATGATTGGCTGAAGCAGGAGCTTAACTTGCCTGAATGGTACGGACATAATTTGGACGCTCTATGGGATTGTGTCACTGGATATTTGCCTAGGCCATTGAACATTCGATGGATTGCAGATTCTGAGCATGAAAATCGCTATTCCGCGATAGTGGAGGTTTTTCAGGATGCTGCGGATCAATATGATGACATAAGCTTTGAGTATGTGACTAGTCGGCAAGAAGGCTGAAATAATGCTAGTATACAAAGAACGAATACAATTGGAATTAAGAAACTGACACCGGTAGAGTACCGACGTCAGTTTTTTTCTGTTTCTATTTATGTTGCAATTGTCTCTTCCTTAAGAAGTACAGAACAGCACCAAGTGCGATTAGTGCCAAGCCTGTTAATTGGAATGGAAGGAGGCTTGATTCTCCCGTCTTTGGAAGCAGCTTTCCGTTGTTCGCTACGTGCGAAGCTCCATCAGTACCATGCAAGACATCAACGGATACTTCGTATTCAACCTCGTTGCCGAGTGCGTCTGTGACCTTGACCTTAAAGGAGTCTTTACCCTCAAAGCCGCTATCAGGCGTGTATACCCAGTTCCCTTTTGAATCCACGGTGACCTTGCCGTGCTTAGGATTCTTGCTGATTTTTGGTGTGCTGTCCTTAGGAACTTCAACCTTGCCTTTGATCGGTTTCTTATTCGTTGCAGGAACCTTATCGGTTGGTTTGGTCGGTTTGGTTGGTTTCTCTGGTTCAGGTTTAGGTTCTTCTGTCCCTGGTTTTGGTTCTTCAGGCTGAGTCGGATCTGGGTTCTCACCAGGATCTATTTCCTTGTCCGGATCTACCGGAGGTGTTGTCGGATTCGGACCTACTGGAGGGGTGCCACCGCCACCACCGCCACCAACATAGCGATAGTTCTCGATAGTCACAGCCGTTTCTTCATTCTTAACGATTTCAAACTCTGTTAGTTTTGTCTTGATCGTATAGCCTTGCGGCGCTAACGTTTCCTCGAAATAGTATTTACCTGGTCTGAGGTCTGGTACAATGACTTGCCCTTCTTTGTCTGTTGTAAGACCTTTCAGTTCATTGCCATCATGATCGATAACGACCTTTTTGTCTTCGTCCAGGATACTAAACTGTGCACCTTGCAGCTTGTTATTCGGTTGTCCGTTTGCTATCTTTGTCAATTTTACGGATCCGGAATTTGTTTGTTGGTCATTGATACCTTCACAGTTACGCCATCGTGAACAATCTCAAATTCTGTTGGTGTTTGATCCAGAATATAATCAAGGAGTGCTTCTTCTTCGATAAATTGGTATTTACCAACTTTCAAACCGGATATGAGAATTTTACCATCTTGATCCGTTGTATAGTGTCCATTTTGAATCAGATTACCATCTAGGTCCTGAATTTCAAATCTAACACCTACAAGTGGATCACCACTGAACTCATCGGTTTTTAGCAATTCAACAGAGCCCAGATATGGATCGTTTTCGATAGTCACATCCGTTTCTTCGTTTTTAACAATTTCAAACTCAGTAAGCTCTGTCTTAATTTTATAGTTGTTTGGTGCGAGTGTTTCCTCGAAATAGTATTTACCTGGTCTAAGATCTGTTACAATGATTTGTCCATCTTTATCCGTAGTAAGACCTTTCAGTTCATGACCATTCTGATCAATAACAACATTGTTCTCTTCGTCCAGGATACTAAACTGCGCACCTTGTAGCTTGATGCTCGGCTGTCCGTTTTCTATCTTGGTTAATTTTACGGAACCCGGAATTTGTTTATTTGTCATTGATACGTTGACCGTTACGCCATCGTCAACAATTTCAAAATCTATTGGCGATTGATCCAGAATATAATCTGGAAGCGTCTCATCCTCAATAAATTGGTACTTACCTGCTCTTAAATCAGATACTGATATCTTTCCGTCTTGATCCGTTGTATAGTATCCATCTTTAACTAATTTTCCTGCAAGGTCTTGAAGCTTAAACACAATACCAGCAAGTGGAGTTCCATTAAACTCATCGGTTTTTAGTAGTTCAACTAAACCCTTATTAATCTCATTAACGAACTCGTAAGTCTTTGCTTTATCCTGATTTTCGTCAATTGTAAATTCATGTGGTTTTGGATCAAGTTGGTAGCCCTGAGGTGCTTCAGTTTCAAATACTCGATACTTCCTACCCTTTTCTAGCCCTTTATATGAAATGGTACCGCCAAAGATAGTGATCATATCAGAATATTCAGGAACGTCTACGTATCCAGTACCTTCCAGTATCTGCAGTTTAAAATGGGCACCTTCTAAAGGAAGCTTAGTTTCACTATCAATCTTTGTTAACTCAAAGTCCCAAACGCCTTTTGTATTTTTAATAGGCATTATTGGGGTAGATGCTTTAAAATCAATTACCTTTCCTGCCTTATAGTTGGGATCGATGATATACCCATCTGGAGCTGCATTTTCTCTTAGCATATATTTCTTATATCTAAGATTTTTGAATACTACTTGTCCATCATCGCCAGTCTTAAGTGTTTGGATTAGTGTTTTTCCAGTTTCATCATAAAGCTCAAAGGTGGCTCCTTCCAGTAAGGCTCCGGTTTTAGCATCGACCTTTTCAATGGTAAGGTCGCCTTTTGGAATTGTTGCTCCAGCTTGCAGTCCTGAAATAACTACAGCAAAATCGGCCTTATCACTATTATTAACTGTTCCAGAGGAATGACCGGCAAATTTGGCATCATTGCTGATCTTATCACCGTTTTTCTTTACATTGATGAATGATGTATATTCCAAGATATAGGCTCTACTAATCTCATTGAGAAAAGTAAGAGTGAACGTATTCTTGTTATTCTCATCAAATGTTAACGTATAGTCTGTTTCAGGGACTTCGTCCTTTTTGTTTAGTTTTCCTTCTGAATCTGTCGTATAGAGCTTGAATGAGTTCTGCAGCAGCTCTTGATTAGAAGATAAGGTATCGGTCAGTACCGATTCAGCTGCAATTGTAGACTGACTATTATTAATGTGCACTGTCCAATAAGCAAAGTCTTCGTTGGCGTCTTTTCCTTGATAGCCCTTTTTGTTAACATATTCATCCCCGTGTGGAATTTCAACGTCAACACTTTTATTAAATAAGTTATTAGATGCCTCTTCGTTAAACATTACAGCGGTATTAGAATATTTCTTCTTAACGGGATGCCCTTCAAGACTTGTAATATATGTGATTTGATATGCAGTCTTAATCTCATTTTTGAATTTCAATTCAAAACCAATTATTTCATTATTATCATAAATATAATCAACATCGTAGAGTGAGGGATCAACACTTGGCCCTTGGCTTACATTATTGTTCCCGCTATCACCAATATTTAACTGATAGACTTCTACTGAGGCTTTGTCGAAAGTTTGCTCACGTGTAAAAGTGTCCTGGATAACAGCATTAGGAATCGTATGGCGATTATAGTTCACGTCAATCGTCCAAGTGATCTCTTTCGTACCAGCATTATATTTACCGGTCTTGTTACCGTTGTCTGTCGTATAACTGTCTGGATCAGCATAGGCAACATCAGTCAATGTCTTATTAGTGTCAATGGTTTTAATGGTTTCAACCCAATCTAGTGTTGCGTTATTCACATACCTAGCAACCTTAATCGTAGAATCGAATTTCGTTGTATAGGTTATTAGGTGGCTTTTTTCGATGGCTTTAAGAAAAGTAATAACAAATCCATTAGTATAACTGCCGTTTAGAGCTATTACAGTATAGTCCTCTCCTTTTCTAAACCACTGATCTCCAGCGAGCTTTCTTCAAAGGTGAGACCTTGACCGGTGACAAAGCTGTCAGTAATAACGGCATTTTTCATTTCATATTCGTCTTCATTCAGGGTCATGGACCAAGTGATTTTCTTAGCATTAAAATTTACAGCTCCATCATATTTATGGAAGATTACTTGACCAATATTCTGATTAGCTGTTTTTGATTCGCCATTATAAGTGACTGTATTCTTAATACTGCTATTACCATATACACGTTCTTTTGATTTGGTTTTATAGACGATTTTATAGGCTGAATCAATATCTTCGTTAAAATTTAACTTAAAACCGTTCTGTATTGAATCATCTACCAAATAATTTGTAAAATTTCCATTTTCACTAGCGCTTCCGTTATCATTAATTTTCATTTTGGTTACTTCGAATGAGCCAGGTATTAGTTCTTGAACCGCATCAAAGGTATCATTCAAATACGCATCGGCTTTTTTGATCTTTTGTTCATTGTAGTTATAGCGTATTTCCCACTTAATAGTTTGGGTTTTTGGATCATATCCTATTGCATCTTTCTCAAGCGGCTTACTATATGTTACATTTACATCTTTCAATGTCTTCTGCAATTCGGTCAAATTATCTCCAGAGACTGTCACATTATTGGAGAACGTCTTATCCTCAGTTCCAATAATATCTGTACTGTATGTCACTCTGTAGGCACCATCAATACTACCAGCGAACTTAATTTCAAATCCGTCTGAAGTGGACTGTTTAGTAAATCCTGAGGTAATTTCCCCTGAATTTTTTACAGTTCCATTCAGTTGAACCTCTAGCTGATACACTTTAATAGACGTGAGATCAATTTTGAGCCCTGTTGGAAGGGTGTCCTCAAACACAGCATTTTCAATCTTTTTCTCGCCTTTGTTAAATTCAACCGCCCAGTCGATCCTACTAGCGTTCATACCTTTATTCGCTTTGCAGGTCTTGTCTATTTCGCTATCGGAGCTGCTCTGGAAATGGACGGGAATTGTTGTTTTATCCCCATGAATGATAAAATCAATATCCTGGTGTGTGCCTCCGTTAAAACTACCTTTGTTGAATTGCACCCATACACCAAAATAACCATTCGTTACTGGAGTATCTTCAATGTTCTCATCAAATGTAAAAGTAACCTGGCCGTCTACGGTGACAACAACTGTTCCATATCCACCTAAATTGCCTTTCATTTCTTTCGGCACTTTGAGGTTTTTCGGGAGGTTGAATGTGAATGTAGATCCAGCTTCATACCCATGGCCTGCGGGAAGCTCCCATGTAAAGTCAACTTCTACTGATGCATCTTGAGCGGGTCTGATCTCGCTTATTTTATTACCGGTGTTGGTTAAGACTCCATTGACTAGCTTTGACTCTTGATCATACATTTCTATACTTGTAATGATATTCTCGGTAATCTCGCCAACTGCGTTCAATGGCTTGATATCCCCATACACATCATCTGTCACACTCTCCTGAGTTGACACTACAGCATCTTCTGTCTCACCTTCAGCAAAGGTAATCGAAGAAGGTAGAACGATGTTCAGCATAAGAATAATAGCTAGAAATAGAAATATTGGTTTTTTAAATATCTTCATGGTTAAGTGATTTCACCTCTAAATAGTTTGTTATTGGCTTTCATATGAATGCTATGTACTACGACAACGTCACAATCTACCCCCTTTACTGAACCTATTCTTTGATATGAGATTCGTGTTGATTTCTGTTGAGGATACTTACAGGAACTGCAATGTTTCCAGAATATGTCGATTTAAGTCGATGCTTATCCAACCTACTATAAAATATGTCACTGAATATTTTCTAAATATCGGCTTTATCGACAAAAACAAAAGCGATGTGCTCCTTTAGTGGAAGACACATCGCTTCATAGTATGATTTGCTAGATTGTATTGTTCCATTTAATATACCAATCGGTTAGTTCCTTGCTGGGGGTAACATCAAAATCCTCCCGCAGCTTATCTCTAAGGAGTTGGTACATCTTTCTGACTTCAACTTGATGATTTAATATCGAATAGATTTGCATTAATCCGAAATATCCATCTTCCATATGGGGTAATGTATCTACTATTCTCTGGTATAGTGTTATTGCCTCTCTATACATCGCCCTCTGCTGGTAAAACTCAGCAATTTGCTTGATATGAGTTAGCCAGACTAAACGGAGACGTTCCTGTTCGTATTCGGCCCATGCATAACGGTGGTCTGCGAGATAATCCCCGCTATATTGCGACAAGATCGATAAATGCTTCTCGATCGTCTCGGGAGTGACAGGTGGAGCCTGCTTAACCTGGGATTCCCAAACCCCGACATCCAATTGCTGGTTCCCCAGCAACAGACTGTACCCGCTATCCTTGTACTTAATTTCAAGCTCAAATCCAGCTTCTTTGAGTACTTTGCGAATCTGATATATTGCTGTATGTAATTGCGCAGTTGACTTATCAATATCGTATTCGGGCCATAATAAGTCAATTAAGGCCTGCTTGGTCACGATCGTATCATGGTGATAGAGTAAATAAGCGAATAGTTCCGGAGCTTTCAATGTTCTCCAGGCAAAATCTTTCGCTGCCCCACTTGCGTCTATATAATGAATATTCTGAAAACAGTTAAGCTGGATTAAGCCGGCGTTGTTCATGCCATCGGAGATTTGTGAGGCTGATGCGATGCGCTGTAGAGTGATGGATAACCTATCCTTGCTCACAGGCTTTAACAGGTAATCCAACGCGTTAATTTCAAATGCCTTCAAAGCATATTCCTGAAAAGCGGTAGTAAAGATAATTTGAATATATGGATGGATGTTCATTAATTGGTTGGCCAATTCAAAGCCATTGATTTCCGGCATTTCAATATCCAGAAAAGCGAGCTGCAGAAATTGACGTTGGGCTACTTCAAGAGCTTCATGAGGATTGATATAGGAACCAATGATTTCTATATCCTGGACTACCGTCTGTTCCTTCAGCAACTTTTCCATTTTTAATATGGCAAGGTTTTCATCATCAACGATAATTGTCTTTAGTCCCATATCTCTATTTAAGCACCTCCGGTCCCTGCTTCCTTCATTTTAACAAGCACAAGGGACTTCTGTCCAAGGAATTGCTCCTATTTCTTCGTTCGGTGTATGGTTTATTAAGAATTTATGTATATTGATGATTTATGAGATCGTGAAATGTAATATGGTATTAGTGGATTATTCGTTAAGAAGGGGAAGTGAGCAAGATGGCGGAGTTAAATCCTGAGACGATTGCACATGTACTAAAACAGCAGAAGAGCATCATAAATGCGGGATCGACCAAATCGCTAGAGTTCAGGCTGCAGCGGCTTCAAGCTTTGAAACGATCTGTTCAGCAGCATGAGCGCGAAATTATTCAAGCTTTGCATCAGGATTTGCACAAGCCTGAGTTCGAGGCTTATTCGACAGAGATCGGGTATCTCTACGATAGCATTGGTTATGTGATGAAGAACCTGCATAAGTGGATCAAACCGGAGCGTGTCCGCAACCCGCTTGTTCATTTTGGCTCTCGGAGTTATATATATGCGGAGCCGTATGGCTCGACGTTAATTATTGGACCGTTCAATTATCCGTTTATGCTGGTGATGGACCCATTGGTCGGTGCGATTGCTGCCGGGAATTGCGCGGTAATTAAGCCTTCCGAATTTACGCCGCATGTCTCAGCGGTTATCTCAAAATTGATTAGCGAGTGTTTTGATGAGACCTATGTACAGGTTATTCAGGGTGGGCAGGAGACTACCTCTACACTTCTTCAGGCTCCATTCGACATGATCTTCTTCACGGGAAGTGTTCGGGTTGGCAAGATCGTAATGAAAGCCGCCGCCGATCATCTCACACCGGTTGTTTTGGAGCTCGGAGGCAAGAGCCCGTGTATCGTTGATAAGGACGTGAATCTGGATGTAGCGGCACAGAGAATTGTATGGGGAAATATTTAAATACAGGTCAAACCTGTGTTGCCCCGACTATGTGCTTGTTCATAAGGATATTCGTGCAGAGTTAATAGCGAAGATGAAGGAATATATCATTTCCTTCTACGGAGCGGACTCACAGCCCAGTCCAGACTATGGTCGCATCGTCAATCAGGCACATTGGGAACGTCTAAACGGAATGTTGGATGGGGCTGTCATAGTTGCAGGAGGGCAGACAGACCGTGAGGATCTATATATCGCTCCCACGTTGCTTGATGAAGTGAAATGGAGCGATAAGGTGATGGAGGACGAGATATTCGGACCGATACTACCGGTATTGGAATACGATGATCTTGATCAGGTTATTGAGGCAGTGAATTCCAGACCGAAGCCGTTGGCGCTTTATTTATTTACGAATAATAAGCAGATAGAACAACGGGTAATGAGTACGGTATCTTTTGGTGGAGGATGCGTGAACGATACGATTATGCACTTGGTTAGTCCATATCTCCCATTTGGAGGGGTAGGCTCATCGGGGATGGGGGCTTATCATGGGCGGCATAGTTTCGAGGCCTTCTCACATAAGAAGAGTGTGCTGAACAGGCCGACACGTATTAATCCAAGCTTCTTGTTCCCGCCATACAATGCTAAAAAACTAGGACTTGTGAAGAGGTTTCTGAAGTAGTAAAAGTGGCCATCTGTCTGAATGGAGATTCAGGCTGAGGCCACTTTTTGTGTTTCATATAGGTAATGTCGATCGGGCATTAAGATGAACCCGATGAACCCGACGAGTTCGATGAACTTGAAGAACTCGATGAGTCCGACGAGTTTGATGAGTTTGTTGAATTTGATGAATCCGATGAACCCGATGCACCGGATGAACCCGACGAATCTGACGAACTCAACAAGTCAGACGAATCAGACGAGTTTGAAGAGTTCGATGAACTCGCTGAGATAGACGAATCCGAGGAGAGGGCGACACCTTTCCCGATGAACCCGATGAACCCGATGAACCCGACGAACTTTGCGAATTGGACGAATTTGATGAATTAGATGGGCTGGACGAGTTGGACGACGATTCAGTGGCTCCGTTTGCCCCTATGTTACGAATCATGTGGGTAAACAGCATGATGACTGGCAAGAACACAGACAGAACCACTGTGTAGGACAACCATGTCTCGCTGTCCCAGCTCTGCTGGAACGTGACATTAGGGTAGATAATCTCTGACAAGCTCACTAGGATCATGCCAAGCGGCATAACCAGAGAACGATAGTCGCGAAGGTTCAGTATATAAGTTAGGCTAAGAGCTGTGAAATATAAATAGATGGCGATCCTAAAGAACAATGTCACATACCACATAATTCCCATAATAACCTCGATACGCTGTAGGAAGTTGCCGATGTTTATTTTTTGGGCTAACAGATAACTTGGATACATACTGAGGGAGATTATATCAGATCCGAATACCAATATGGTTAGAGCGACGATCAGAGTGATTGCCAGGCCTCCGATCATGCTTCCTATGAGCAGAGCTCTTCGTGCTTCCTTAGGCTTTTTCACTGCCGATGAATGGAATATTAGCAGACAGAAATGCGGAAGAAATACGGTTGCCAGAAAACTCAACGTGGCAGGCCAAATCGGCCTCATTCCGTTCTCCATGATCGGTAGAATATTCTTCGTCTGCGTCTGATTTAGGATTAATATGATGAATGAGATGAGCAGAATGATGAACGGGAAGAACATCAGCTCAGAGGAGCGAGCAAGCGTCTCGAGTCCAAGCTTCACACCCATGATGATTACAACGATAAATAGGATGTTGATTGCCTGCGTCGGCGTCTCTGGCATGATCTGTGTTGTCACAAAATTACCCGTATAATAGAGCGCCGGGGATGGGCAGGTGAGAAATAACGTCACGACGACCATTAAAGCAAGTGCTTTACCTAACCATTTGCCGAAGATCGCCTCCATCATCTGTACTAGGTTTAACTGGGGGTAGGCTTTAGTCAATAGGTTGTACATGCTCAGTATCACGATTCCGATGACTAGTCCCACAAGACAAGCGATCCACGCATCATGTTTCGCTAGCGAAGCCACACTGGATGGAACGATAAGTATGCCGCTGCCGATTGTGAAGAAGACGGTCATCGTCGTCAATTGCCTTGCCGATATATTGGATTGGCGATATTTGTCCATATTTCACCTCTGAGATTGAATTAGCCCTATATTCTCCAACATTTGATTGAGCGGAGCAAGCAAGGTTGTCAAAGCATTAAGTGGCGAAGGGACGCCTTGGAATGCACTTACAATAACGTTCATCGTGATACCAATGAGCAGGAGAATGGAGAATACCCACAGCTCTTTGGTATATTTGCCCTTAATTAAAGTGGGAACCTCGAACCCAATAATCATGATGGTTACCGCAAGAATGATCACAATGTTGAGCATGGTGGATTACTCCTTCATATCTTTGAGAAAAGAATCCTTAGTCGTGCCAAGTCGTTGTATATTGACAGATACACGGATGTTTACAGGTAAAGTACGGAAGTACCGCTCATCCCAATCATGTCTTAGTTCCTTCCAGGCGCGTGGATTGGAGCGGTGGATGATCTCGCCGAAACCAAAAATATCGGCGCCAAACTTCTGTTGAACGGTATGGATGGAAGCTTCCATGATCGATTTGATTCGGTCATTGAACAGCTGTTCGAGCATCTTGATCGTTTTGATATCTAGTAGATTCAGATCTCTGCACTCTACTTCAGAAATATTACCGTTAATCTGCACGTTAATGTCTATTTGCGGCTTACCTTGAACAACCTTGCCGCGTGATTTGGTCTTCGAATGGATAATTTCTAGGCTAACATTACCTCCATCCGGACACTTGGTATGTTCCAACGTGCTTTTAATATTATCGCGGATGAAATTGTATCCTTTACTCTCATCCTCATTGAGCCAGCCGCGATCTTATCGCCCTTAAATCCAGCGATTCCCGAGAATTTCAGCTGTGTTGGTGTATCGATTCCCTCGACATTCTGCTTCTTTGCACCGACCTCAGGGTCACCCAGTATACGAATCCCGGGAAGTATAGGATGTTTACCATCGCTAAGAAGATCGCTGATCATCTCATTTAATGTTTCTGTCAAGCTGGGGGCCCAGTTCTGCTCCGAGGTCTCGAGCGATGCGAACAATTTACTGGCCGGAATTTTTTGCAGCGGAGTCATGATCTTGAGTGCGTCTTCCGCGGCGGCATCCCTTACAACAGCCAAATAAAAATCGGTTCTCATCTCGTGATCCCGCAGCAGGAAATCGAGTGATTCAGCAACGCCTTCGTCAGCCAAGGATTGCCCGATCAACACCATTCTTAATTGGGCGACATAGATCTTTCGCGGGCTGATGTTGCTGACTCTACGGAGAGCCTCGGAGATCGTATGGGCTTTAGCCGTATATAAGGTGGCTGGGGCTTGGGCCCCCCTTTACCGTTTGATACTTCACTAGGATTCACGACTTGAATGGATACCTGATATTTGTCTCCGTCTTTGTCAAGTCCAAGTCCAACGGCTATGGCAAGTTCATTTAATTCGCGGCGGTTCCAGCATCCTGTCAAGAGTGTAGACGCCATAAGAAGTAGGAACAGGCAAGCTGTAAATCTCTTCATAGCCTTGGATTTGCCACCTTTCTATCTTGGCTGCGGAGGCTTCTGTCCCGAGCCGGGAGTTTCTCTCTGGAGATTCTTCTGATTGATAAGCCGTGGTCGTGTGATCATGAAGCGATGCGGGAAACGTAGGAGAGTATCCTTGTTATCGCTTGGAATAATCGGACCTAATGGCGTCATATACGGGACACCGAAGGTGCGCAGGCTGCATAGGTGAAGAATAATCGCCGTACATCCAGCAAATATACCCACTAACCCGAATGAAGCAGCTAATCCCATGAGAGGGAAGCGTAGCATGCGGAAGGCAATGGACATATTGTAGGAAGGCAGCACGAAGCTGGAGATCGCTGTGAGGGACACGACGATAACCATAGCGGCCGAGATGATTCCGGCCTGAACCGCAGCCTGGCCTATAACGAGAGTTCCTACGATCGAGACAGCAGATCCGATATATTTAGGCATCCGTACGCCAGCCTCGCGTAGAATCTCGAAGGTCAATTCCATCAAAATCGCCTCGATAAAGGCCGGAAAGGGCACAGATTCACGTTGTGAGGCTATACTCATCAATAAGGCGGTGGGAATCATCTCTTGATGAAAAGTCGTCACTGCGATATAGAATGATGGGCTCAGTAGAGAGATGACAATGCCTATATATCGGAGAATACGGATGAAGCTGCTGATATCGGCCCGTTGGTAATAATCCTCTGCCGCATGCATAAAGGAGACGAAGGGAGCCGGTACAGCCAGCACAATCGGGGTACCGTCGACGAATATAGCGACCTTCCCCTCCAACAATTCGGCGGCGATGACGTCAGGTCTCTCCGTATAAAAAACCGTGGGAAAAGGGGTCATTGTCTCATCTTGGATTAGTTCCTCGATATAACCGCTCTCCAAAACAGAATCAATATCGATTCGATCCAGTCGGGAATGCACTTCTTGCACGATCATATCGTTGGCTAGACCTTTGATGTACATAATCGCTACATCTGTCCGGGAGACATGGCCAATCTGCTGAGATTCTATCCATAGGGAGGGGTCCTTGATCCTGCGCCGTACCAATGCGGTATTCGTACGTAGAGATTCGGAGAATCCTTCCCGCGAACCACGGACGACATTTTCAGATGAGGTCTCAGTAACACCACGGTCTTTCCAGCCTCGGATGTTGGCTGAAATGGCCGAAGTCTCTCCATCTACGAATAGGATAGCGTCCCCCGACATCAGAGAATGGAACAGCGTATTGTAATCATGCAGATCATGAATGTCGCAGAAGGTGATTGCATGATCCTTAATCAGTTGGTATACGTCAGTGTTATTAATCTTCTCCTTATCGAGCTGAGCCAGAGCCTTCCCTTTAGGCTGCATTAACGGTTCCATAACGTATTCACTAACTATTGAGCCGTCGCATAACCCATCGATGTATATTACTGCGATGAGCCGATCATTTGCTGGGTTAAAAGGGAATTTTCTTATAATCAGATCAGTGCTGTTACCAAGTGTAGATTCAATGAACCTAACATTTTTATCCAGACTTTTATCGATAGGTGGAAGCTGAGCATCAAGATCTGTTTCTAAATCCTGTGTTTGCTGGGGATTCTGGTTACTTTGTTGGTTTTGTTGTAGCTGTATTTGCAGGTTTCCGTTACTTCCAGAACTGTTGCTATTGCTATTGCTGTTGTTATTGCTGTTGCTGTTGTTGCTATTGCTATTGCTGTTGCTGTTGTTGCTATTGCTATTGCTATTGCTGTTGTTATTGCTGTTGCTGTTGTTGCTATTGCTATTGCTATTGCTGTTGTTATTGCTGTTGCTGTTATTGCTGTTGCTGTTGTTGCTATTGCTGTTGTTGCTATTGCTATTGCTGTTGTTGCTATTGCTATTGCTGTTGTTGCTATTGCTATTGCTGTTGTTGCTATTGCTATTGCTGTTGTTGCTATTGCTATTGCTGTTGTTGCTATTGCTATTGCTGTTGTTGCTATTGCTATTGCTGTTGTTGCTATTGCTATTGCTGTTGCTGTTGCTGTTGCTATTGCTATTGCTATTGCTGTTGCTGTTGCTATTGCTATTGCTGTTGCTATTGCTATTGCTATTGCTGTTGCTATTGCTATTGCTATTGCTATTGCTATTGCTGTTGCTGTTGTTATTGCTGTTGCTGTTGTTGCTATTGCTATTGCTGTTGTTGCTATTGCTATTGCTATTGCTGTTGTTGCTATTGCTATTGCTATTGCTGTTGTTGCTATTGCTATTGCTGTTGTTGCTATTGTTTGTATTGCCGTTTCCATTGTGGGCATCGGCACTAGCATTGCCTTGATTATTGGTGCCCTGATGGGTATTACCGTTATTATTGCCTCTATTGGTTTCACTACCGCCACTATTACTACTGACATTATTGTTTATATTGCTTTGATTATTATTTCCGTTGTTTTGGCTGTTTTCATAGCTTTCATTTTTCTGCACTGCCGGTGTCTCGTTTTGGTGATTCTGTGATCCCTGAGAATCTTGGGTTCCCCCAGCATTTTGCCCATTTTCGATTCCCATGATATCTAGTGTCTTCTGCTTGTTCTCGCTATCTTGAGTTTGCTGGTTAGTCTGTTCAATCTGGATATCCTGACTATCTTGACCATCCTGGGTATTCTGGCTTGCATTGTTTTCTTGCCCATTTGCCATTTGGGTATTTCTTTGATTCCCTTGCTCCTCAGGAGACTGTCCTTTATTTTGCATATCCGGCATTTCTTCAGATTTTTGGTTGATGGGATCGGAGGATGCTTTTTTTGATGAAGGTCTTTTCTTCTACGCATGCGCATGGCTGTTCACCCTCTTACGGTATATTAGCAATCATTATTGCCAACGAGAGTAACCCATAAACCATAGTTCAAAGCGATCATTCTCCCGACAAAATAAAAAGCAGGCCCAAGGAATTTCAGTTCCCGGCCTGCTTCTTTGCATACATATTTTTCTCAGAATTCGATGAATTACAACTTAACCCAAGCAACCAGTCCATCTGGCTGATCCGGATCGATACCTAACTGCTCGGCTTTGCTCAGGGCTACAATCTGCGGAATGAAAATGAATGGAATACCGCGTGCTGCAGGGTCAAGTCTGTTCTCAGAGACAATCGCAAGGTCAACGTATTCCGAAGGGATGACCTCTGCCTGATCCGCGAAGGCAATAATTTTAGCTCCCCGGTTCTTAATATCACGCATAAGTTTGCTCTGATGCTCTGCTCCCTGCTCGGAGAGCGCTGCGATAACTAGGGTGTCTTCTCCTACAGTGACCATTGGGCCATGCCGTACATCGAGTAGATGGAAGGAATGAGCCTGAATTTTCGCAATCTCCGTCAGAGCAATGGCTCCTTCGGAGGCGAGGCCCTGTAGTTCTCCATCGGCCAGCAAAACGGCGTTGGACCAGTTAAAGTCAGCTGCTCTGCGAATGCTGTCCTCTACGGCGTTCATATAGGCTTCACCCTGATGAATTGCGGTCTGAAGATCAGCGATTAGCTTGTCATCTTCACCCAAGAATGCGCTAACCAGTAGATTGGCCACATACAGATTGGTCACTGTTCGGGTTTGGCAGACACTATGGTCGAAGGCCCAAGGCAATTCTAAGGCAAAATCGGCTTGCTTGGAGAGTGGTGAATCACTGACACAGGACAGAGACAATACCGGAAGATTGCTGTCATTACCTTCTCGAAGCAGACGGAGGGCCTCGACGACTTCACTGGTGCTGCCGGAGCGCGAAGGAGCAACGAGCAAAGTGTTCCTCAGCATAGGGCGATATTGTTCATAATTCAGCATCAGGTCGCCACCAGCTAGAGCATAAGCAGGTAAACCAGCCCGCAAGGTGACAGACATCGCAGCGGAGCGGCTAAGGCAATAGCTTGAACCGCAACCGACGAAGGTGATCGAAGTAATGGCCTGGGCCTGAACGAAGTTAATGATATGTTGTCTTTGGCTCATCATGTAGTCATAGGTTTGTTGTAGAGCAGCGTATTGCTGCTTAATTTCACTATAAGTCAAGCTCATAGACGCTTAAACCTCCTATTAGATTAATTCGAATGATCATTTATAGCGTATGAGGACAGTTTATATCAATATAATGATTTTTTCAATCAAAATAAATTTAATATTGATCATAAAACCAAATTATCAAGCATATTATTCAATATATTTTCATTTTATGATTAAAAATATATTGATTTACTCATTAAATGAGAATATTATAATCATAAAATGATCGATTCAATCAAAATAAATAACAACGATATGGGAGGGTGCATCTATGAAGTCCAGCTCGATTCAAATTCATCATGCACAGATTCTTACGCCGAGTGGCTGGATTAACAACGGAAGCCTGTTCATTAAGGATGGGAGGATTGTCGGCATAGACCATGGCGATGGAAGAGAAGTGGAGAGCGACGGACAAGAGACCATCGCCGAAGGACCATGGATTCAGATTGATGCTGGAGGAAGGATGCTCCTGCCTGGTTTTATCGACCTGCATGTGCATGGCGGCGGAGGATACGACGTTATGAAGGGAAGCGCCGATGAGCTGTACGGGATGTGCCGGTTCCATGCTTCAAGAGGTACTACTTCATTATTGGCGACGACGTTAACTGCATCGCATGAGGAGATAATCTCTGCGCTGGAATCGGCGGCCGATGCGGTTCAAGCCACCGATCGCGAGCTGGACGGCGCTCATCTTCTAGGGGTTCATTTAGAAGGGCCATTTTTGAATCAGACAAGGTGTGGAGCACAGAACCCAGATGATCTTCGTGAGCCGTCAATCGAAGAGTTCGAGAGCTTCTGGTCCGCCTCCCAAGGGACGATCAGGCTAATGGCCATTGCTCCTGAGCTTCCTTTTGCTGAAGAAGTGATCGTCCACGCAGTTGGTAGAGGGGTTACGGTCTCATTGGCTCATACGGACGCTGATTATATGACGATGAAGAAGGCTGTGGAGTGGGGAGCGACGCAGGTTACGCATTTGTTCAATGGTATGCGTCCGCTACATCATCGTGAACCCGGTGTTGCCGGAGCGGCGCTTATGTTGGATGAATTAGCGGTGGAGCTGATCTGTGATGGTTATCATGTTCATCCCGATTTAGTTAAATGGGTGTTCGACATCAAGCCAGAGGGCAAGGTGATCATGATAACCGATAGCATGTGCGCTGCCGGTTGTCCAAATGGAGAGTATTTTCTCGGCAAGCTCCCGGTTCTGATGCATAACGGACAGGTGCATTTGAAGCTGGCTGACGGTTCTTTAGGCAGCTTGGCGGGAAGCTCGTTAACGATGATCGATGCGTTATCCAGAACCCTCGCATTTACCGGTAAAGAGATCGCTGACATCGTTCCTGCACTAACGATTCATCCGGCGATTCAGATCGGCGTACAGGATCGGAAAGGAACGATCGAACTGGGTAAGGATGCTGATATCGTCATCATGGATGAGGGATTTCAAGTCTATCAGACCTATGTGCAGGGGCACCGGGTCTACGAAGCAGTAAGCCGTTAAGAGCCAGCCAATGAGTAGTTGAAGGGAGTGGAGTTCATCTATGAGATATGCCATTGGTGTCGATGTGGGGGAACCAATATCGTCTGTGGATTAGTCGATGAGGAAGGGAACATCGTCGCCCAGCGGAAATATCCCACTGACGCACATGAAGGTCCTCAGTCCATCCTAGCTAAGATCAGCATGACAATTGAGCAATTAATAGAAGAAACGGGTATACCCGGGGAGCAATGTATCGCGGTGGGGATGGGAATCCCCGGATTGGTGGACCCGGTGCTGGGCTTCAGTATGAGGGCGGTTAACTTGAATTGGCGCGACATTCCTGTTGCTGCCGGGTTAAGTAAGCTGATTGGCAAACCGGTCTATATCGATAATGATGTGCGCATGTATGTCTATGGAGAAGCGGTTGCGGGCGCGGGCAGAGGTTATGACTATGTGTACGGAGTCACGATCGGTACAGGCTTAGCGTCAGCCTTTGTGCAGCATGGCAGTTTACACCACGGACATCGCTATATGTCCGGGGAGATCGGGCATGTTCCTGTTGAGCATGTGGACTTCCCGTGCAACTGCGGCCGGATCGGCTGTCTGGAGACAATTGTGTCGGCAACCGGTATTGCCAAACAGGCCCGCGTCAGAATTGCAAAGGGAGAAGCGAGCCTGTTAACGGAATGGTACCCGATCCGTCAGATATATCGGCAAGCGCGGTGTCAAAAGCCAGCGATGCCGGTGATGCATTAGCCCGAGATGTTCTGGCACAGACGGGCAAGACATTCGCTAATGCATTAGCCTGGGCCGTTCCGCTGCTCTCGCCGGATGCCATCGTGATTGGCGGAGGTGGGGCACTGGCCGGCGAAGCACTATTTGCCCCAATAAGGCATGAGCTGGACCGCCTGCTGCTTCAGGATTATATCGGTCAGTTCGTGATTAAGCCGGCTGAACTGAATGACCATGCTGGTATTATCGGGAGCGCTCTATGGGCGCTCAAGCGTAGCAATCAAAATTAACACGCCTATTTTCATATCAATTCAATCACATATTTAGGAGGACTTATTATGCCACTTATTTCGTCTACTTCTATGCTTCAGCAAGCAAGAGAGAATGGTTATGCCATCACTGCATTTAATGTTCACACTTTGGAAATGCTGCAAGCCGTCGTTGAGGCTGCTAGCGAGACTAATTCCCCACTTATTATTCAATCAACAGTGGGAACTGTTAAACATTTAGGACCTGAATATATTGCTGCCGCGGCTACGGTTGCAGCGAATCAGACGGGCCTACCTATCGCATTGCATCTGGATCATTGCACGGATTTTACAACCATCATTCAATGTATTCGGGCAGGTTATACATCTGTCATGATCGACGCTTCTATGCTTCCTTTTGAAGAGAATGTGCAGCGCACGCAAAGTGTTATGGAAGTAGCTGCGGCTGCGGGAGTGAATGTGGAAGCGGAACTAGGCAAAGTGGGCGGTGTGGAGGATGATATCGTCGTTGATGAGCGCGATGCGATGCTGGCTGATCCAGATGATTGCGAGTTGTTCATTGAGCGGACGAAGGTACTGACACTGGCCCCGGCGATCGGTACTGCGCATGGTATTTATAAAGGAGAACCTAACATCGATTTTGAGAGAATCGCTAAGATTGCTGAGAAGGTTGAGGTCCCCCTTGTTCTTCATGGTGGCTCGGGAATTCCAGCTGAGCAGGTTCGTAAGGCTGTCGCACTGGGCATGTCTAAGATGAACGTAGCGACTGAGCTAAGAATCGCATTCTCAAATGCGATTAAGGATGTATTTGCTAAGTCCCCTGAAGAGAATGACCCACGCAAATATATGGTACCGGCAAAGAAGCTGTGAAACGTCTAGCAATTGAGAAGATGGAATTGTGCGGATGCATCGGTAAAGCAGGAACGTTAAAATGATCACGACCGTCACCTTGAATGCGGCGATTGACAAAACCTATTATGTTCATTCATTCATCTCTGGTGAAGTGCACCGAGTTGCCCGGCAGGTTGCTGAACCGGGTGGCAAAGGGAACAATGTGGCCAAGGTTATTCGGCTATTGGGCGGTAAGGTGACAGCATCGGGCTTTATCGCTGGCAACAATGGGACATTCATTGAGGCGGGGCTGCAAGCTCGAGGGATTGATACGGCATTCATTGCCGCAAATGGTGAATCACGCGTATGCCTGAATATTATGGATGAATCGAGCGGGTTATCAACTGAGCTGTTAGAGCAAGGGCCAGCGGTAGGGCGGTCGCAGATTGCACAGCTCAAGCAAAATTTGCTGGGGCTGGCGCGAGATTCAAGCATCGTCGTCTTGTCCGGAAGTTTGCCTCCGGGGGCTCCGGCTGAGCTGTATGCAGAGTTGATTAGCATTGTGAAAACGGCAGGCGCACGAGCATATTTGGATACAAGCGGAATTGCATTTAGTGCAGGAATCGAGGCCAAGCCGCATTTTGTGAAGCCGAACGAACATGAACTAGCCGTCTGGCTCGGTAAAGTGAGTTTAACTGAGAATGAATCCATCGAGGCGGCGCATAAATTGTCCGACGAGGGCATTTCGCAGGTATGTGTCACACTGGGCGAGCGGGGAACGATTGCTGTTATAGATGGGCAAGGCTTCCGCGTTAATCTTCCGATGATTCAGGCGGTGAATACTGTTGGCTGCGGAGATTCCTTTGTAGCTGGCATGGCATACTCAGAGTCACGCGGGGACTCACCGGCGGAAAGGCTACGCATCGCAACGGCTGCGGCTGCAGCAAATGCGATGTCGGAGAGGGCAGGGCATATTGAGGATGATGTATTTCAGCGTTTCCTTCACCAAGTGAAGGTTGTGCCATTGTAAGTTGCCGCTTGCATTCTTGTCCTTCATCCTCCAAAATTATGTTAGAGTTGTTGACGGACCATAAGAGTACTAGAGGAGAAGGCTATGGAAATTTCTAAGACTGGACTTCGCAGGGCGAAGATTCTGGAACTGATCAAAGTGAGCGGTAAAATATCGATCCAGGAAATCATCGAAGCGACGGGTTGCTCGGAAGCGACAGCCAGACGCGATCTCGACTCTCTGGAGAAATCGGGAGAGATTATCCGTACGATCGGCGGTGCTATATATGATGGGGATCGCACCATGGCTTCTGAGGCATCCTTTGCTGATAAACGCTTCTCCCGTCTTCAGGATAAGGAACGGATTGCCCATATGGCGGCTTCATTAGTGGAGGAGGGCGATGTGATCGGTTTAACCGGTGGCACGACAACCTTCCTGATCGCCAAGGAGCTGAAGAAGCATCGCAATATTACGATTGTTACCAATGCGGTTAACATCGCTGCCGAGCTGGTGGATGCGGAAGACATTCAAGTAGTTGTGACAGGCGGAGTCATGCGTACGAAGAGCTATGAATTAATCGGGCCACTAGCTGAGAGTGTAGTCGGTAAGATCAACATTACGAAGATGTTCCTTGGTGTGGACGGCGTGTCTCAGGAGCATGGATTTACGATGCATTCCGAGCTAGAGTCGCGGATCGCCCAGCAGCTTATTGAACGATCTAGTCAGGTTTTCGCTGTGTTCGATGACAGTAAGCTGCGGAAATCGGCTTTGTTCACGATTGTTCAGCTCTGCCAAGTAAAGGGGATCATTACGAATCGGCTGCCAGAGGGATGGAACACGCCCGAATGTGGAGAGCGTCAGATTGAAGTTCATATCGCAGCGGATGAACCATAAATACGGACAGCTTCTAACGAAACTACAGATCGCTAATTCCTCAAAAACAGCCGTATTTTAAATCTAACGAATCTCCATATCGTTATTTGGGAGAAATATAGGCTTCAAACGCCTAATTGACTTAAATAGCGATACCTAGTTTCGTTAAAATTCCCAACGGCCCTTTTTGGCTCAAATAGCGATATCCAGTTTCGTTAGATTGGGAAAATATAAGTAACGGGATTGCCTTTGGGCAATCCTTTTTTATATGAGAGGGAATGTATAGAAAAAGACTTAATCTCCTAAACTGCGGATATAGAAAAACACGGTTATTTAAGGTATGATCCAGTAGAGTCAGTCTGCTCAAAAATTAGTATTCACTCAGGAGGGGTAATATGAAATATCGTACACTTGGAAAGACGGGGTTGGACGTATCCGTAATCGGCATCGGGACTTGGCAGTTCGGTGGAGAATGGGGATTCAATTTACTCAGGATGAGGTGGATGCTATTCTCGATAAAGGCCAGGAGCTTGGCATCAATCTGATCGACACAGCGGAGTGCTATGGCGATCATCTGTCAGAATCCTTCATCGGCAATTATATCGGCCGGCGCAAGCGTGAGGACTGGGTGATTGCTACGAAATTCGGACACCATTTCCACGAACGTTTTACCCGTACAGATGTATTCAATGCTGACGGTGTTCTCAAGCAACTGGACGCTTCTCTAAAATCGTTAAATACAGATTATATCGACTTGTATCAGTTCCATTCTGGTCCGGATCAGGTATTTGATAATGATGCACTGTGGACGATGTTGGATAAGCAGGTACAGGCCGGTAAAGTGCGGCATTTGGGTACTTCGATCGGCAGCAACGATAATCTGCACCAGACCGAACAATCTACCAAGGTGAACTCACAAGTGATTCAGGTCGTATATAACCGATTAGATCGCAAGCCAGAAGAGCGAGTATTCCCTTCTTGCGAGAAGCAGAATCTTGGCGTGCTTGCACGTGTACCGCTGGCGAGCGGTTATTTGAGCGGTAAATACAAGCCAGGTGCTGTGTTCGATAATACGGACGTACGCCATCGCCATGATCCTGAGAACACTCGCCTCAAGCTGGAAGAGGTAGAAGAAATTCGCCGTAATGAAGTTCCCCAAGGTGTCAATATGGCCCAGTGGGCATTGGCATGGTGTCTCAAAAATCCAATTGTGACCGCAGTAATACCGGGCTGTAAGAATCCGGCGCAGGTTGAATCCAACGCAGCGGCAGCCAACCTATTATAAGTCCGCTTTTGTTCACGAAATTTTATTAGAATCGGTGTGATCGTTATAATGACGCAGCACCGGTTCTTTTGTTATTTTAATAGAAAGTAAGCATCTATTCGACAATAATTAACAGACAAAAAGTTTTACGATTTGGGAAAAGTTGACGAAAAAGTGAGTTTTTCAATTGACCTATTCCAAAATTAGCCGTAGTATTAAATTATAGTTTTTTTTCAATATTATGGCTTTTTTCAGTTATCCAGTACTTCCATAAGGGGGGGTGAATCCTTTTGGTTTCCACCGTCACCATTCGCGCAGAATTAGAAAGTTTCATCAAGAAGGAGGGGATAACACTTCATCAATTTGCTGAACGATCCGGAATTAATGTAGGTACCCTAAGCGGCATAATTAACGGGAACAGGCCAATATCGATTGGACAATTGGACGTGATTACCGACGTAATGGGTCTTCCGGTGGGCAGCTTTTATGAAATGTATGCAGATGAGGGTTTTGCTTCTAAAGCTGCTCCTCATTGGCGTAGATTACGTCCCTTTCTGCTTCGCTGCGCGGAACTGCGGAGGCATGATTGCATTCAAAAGACGCTTGAGCTTCTTATTGAAGATATTAAACAAGTGGCAGGCATTTTTGAAACGGCGGAAATCATGTTTGAACAAGGTCTGATCGAGTCAGCTATTCTTCTGTATGAATGTGTGATCGAGAGTGAAAGATCAAGTCATAGCGAACGTTTAGCTATTAGTTACTTTAGGTTGTTTCAGATCTATCAAAAGGATCGACATAAAGGATTTACTGCGGCGGTTCAATTTTTACCTTATCGACATCGTTTGCCCGAAGCATTGGTATTGGACGGGCTTGTCATGTTGATAGATTTATTTGCTGTAAATGAGAAGTGGGATGAAGCAGAGGATTATGCAGATGAATTATGTCATATAGCTTATAAGCTATATGAGAATAAAATTTGGAAAGATCCGAACTTCAATCCAAGCCGTCCCCTTGTTTATTACTATGGAAGAGGATACTTATCTAAAGCAGGAGCTTATGAATATCGTAGGATGTATGCTGAATCCAGGGTTTGGATTTCCAAATACGAAGACTTAAGCTGGTTCGAAGGTCTTGATGAGGCTGGTAACCTGGAAGTGGAAAGATATAAGATGTTTGCGGAAGCAAACCTTCTATCGATTGACATCAAGGAGGGGAATCGATCTAGAATCTCCGAGTATATTGCATTCCTTGAGGAAAATCCCAGTGAGGTTTTGGAAGGGTTAACAACCTTGCTAGAATCAGCTAATAGGCATAAGTTTTTTGTGGATGAGTATCTGAACCGATTTGCTGAGGAAATTAAGTACTACAGTAAAGTGACACAAAAGGGCTGGGGCAATCAAAAGAATAATCAAGTTTCCTATAATGATTCTTATCATACATTTCGATGTGCTATATTTTTTCAAAAGTATGCTATTTATTGCTTCAGAAAAAAAATAGTCGATGATGGAATCGAGAATATACTAAACAGCCTCAGGTTTTCCAACAAGATCAATAGTAAAAGCACAATATCAAACAATATGATTTTATTTGAATTCTTCCGCCATTATTCAACGGAAGAACAAAAATCAACATATTTAAAACTATGTGAGGAGGCGTGGGACTATGAAGAAGAGCTTAATTTGGGCGAGTGTGCAAATTCTCTCGGTTAGTATTATTGCTGGAGGACTTATTACAACGTTAACTCATGGTATGGGTATTAATTCGAATTGCTAGGAAGCAGCAGGATAAGGAGTCGGCTCAATCATGAGTCGATTCTTTATTTTTAACCATAAATGGAATTTTTATGTATGCACAAACGTGCAATATGCATTATTTAGCAACACACCCTAAAATATAACATAGGGTGATTGACATTGATTAGAAGAGAGACTATAACAACTATTATTGAGCAGGAACGAGAGGAATTAAACCGACTGGCAGCGCAATATGGTTTGTTGGACAAGCGTGTGCTTGAACAATCTATAGAGCTCGATGAATTAATAAATAAATATAATAAAGTCAGGTATTATGACTCTCAGAAGAAGAAGCCGATTGCTTAGAGCGAAATGGCTTCTTCTTTGTTTTATTGGAATACAGACTTACACAAGTTTCTATATTTACCGCATTGGGTAGAATATAAATGGAAATCCTGATAATAATATTTCGGCCTAATGCTTGCATTTTATGGAGGGCGATATGCGTAAAGTATGGTGGAAAGAGGCTGTTGCATACCAAATATACCCGCGAAGCTTCATGGATTCAAATGAAGACGGTATTGGTGATCTACAAGGGGTTATTTCCAAGCTCGATTATTTGAAGGATCTCGGGATCGATGTGATCTGGATCTGCCCTATTTATAAATCTCCAAATGACGATAATGGTTATGATATCAGCGATTTTTACGGTATTCTGGATGAATTTGGGACGATGGGTGATTTCGATATGCTGCTTACGGAGTGCCATAATAAGGGCATTAGGCTAGTTATGGATCTGGTATTGAATCATACGTCGGATGAGCATCCCTGGTTCATTGAATCCCGTTCTGCTCGGAATAATCCCAAACGGGATTATTATATTTGGCGAGAAGGCAAGGGAGGATCAGAACCTAACAATTGGGAATCGATGTTCAACGGATCTGCTTGGGAATATGACGGGCATACGGAACAATATTATTTGCATCTGTATTCCGTAAAGCAGCCTGATTTAAATATGGAAAATCCGGTCGTGCGTCAGGAGTTAATCTCCATGATTCGTTGGTGGCTGGATAAGGGCATAGACGGTTTTCGAGTGGACGCGATCACACATATCAAGAAGCTGCCGGGACTACCGGACATGCCGAATCCGAAGCATTTGCGTTATGTTGATGCCATGGACGGTCATCGTAATGTTGAGGGGATTCATGACTTTCTACAGCAATTCAAGCAGGAGGCCTTCGCCGACTACGATATCATGACGGTCGGTGAAGCGAGTGGAACACCGATCTCAGAAGCAGATAAGTGGATTGGTGAGAAGAATGGCGCGTTCAATATGATCTTCCAGTTCGAGCATGTTAGCCTGGATTTTGGACCGGAGGGACGTTGGGACTGTGGACCGTGGAGTCTAGCTAAGCTGAAACAGATTATGCAGAAGTGGCAAATTGGACTGGACGGAATCGGTTGGAATGCTCTGTATTTGGAGAACCATGATCAACCTCGCAGCGTGTCCCGATTTGGTGATCCCGTACATTATCATAAGGAATCTGCCAAAATGCTGGCTACGTTCTTCATGTTGATGCAAGGTACTCCCTTTATTTATCAGGGACAGGAGATTGGTATGACCAATGTTCATTTCCATAACCTTAACGAATATCGGGATGTAGAGATCTACAACTATTACCGTGAACGGCTGATGGATGGCCAGGATATTGATGAGACGATGCGCAGGATACGATTCCGGCACGTGATAATGCGAGAACACCTATGCAGTGGAGCGATTCTCAGCATGGTGGATTCTCGGGTGTTGTACCATGGATTCGCGTCAATCCCGACTATCATCGTTTTAATGTGGAGCAGCAGCTATCCGACCATGACTCGATATTGAATTATTATAAGAAACTGATCGTGCTTCGTAAATCAAATGAGACACTTATATATGGCAAATACGGTAGCTTTATGGACAAGCATCCAGAGATATTTGCTTATTCCCGTTCACTTGGCGGTAAGATCTATTTGATTGTACTTAATTTCTACGGTAATACCCCACCATTTGAAATGCCGGACGAGTTAAAAGGATATACCTCTCACGTTGTTCTCTCCAATTATGAGATGGACCAGAGCCGATTGGACAATACATTTGAGATGAAGGCTTATGAAGCCATTGTGTATCAACTCGATTAGTTCAACTAATATATCACAATAGAAGGGGAGTTTCTCCGCGCATGTGCAGAGGTGCTCCCTTTTTGGGTTACCGTCATTTGTTTCTACTTATTTCCCATGCTTACGTAAGGGGTTTGTTAGCGAAGTCTATTCAGCCCAATATGGTGATGGATAGTTATTTAATGTGTTTTGTTGTATAAATATAATAACAATTAATATAACAAATATATTGAAGTAGATTGAAATGTTCGTTGTATATTGAATCGGGCGTTGACTACATTGGAGGCGAATGATGAACCATCAGCATATTCTAAGTGATTGGAAGTTCAAAGCTTGTGATGAAGAGGAGTGGCTGCAGGCTCAGGTACCGGGAACGGTGCATACAGATTTACTGCGGCATGGTATCATAAGTGATCCATTCTATGGGTCAATGAGCATAATTTGCAGTGGATCGATAAGAAGGATTGGGAATACGAGGCGAATCTGAAGCTTACCGATGACATGGCCCTACTAAGTCATTTGGAACTTGTATTTGAGGGGTTGGATACTTATGCGGATGTGTATGTGAATGAGCAGCATATATTGTCCGCTGATAATATGTTTCGCGCCTGGCGGGCCGATGTGAAGCCCTATATTCATGTCGGTGATAATACGGTCAGAGTGGTATTTTGTTCCCCAATCGTCAGGGATATGGTCAAGCTACATAAGCTGGGCATGGAGATGCCAGCCCCTAATGATCAATCTGATCTGGGGGAGTGGTTGATCATAAGCTCAGTGTGTTTGCCAGGAAAGCCCCTTACCATTACGGCTGGGATTGGGGACCAAGATTTGTGACATGCGGGATTTGGCGCGAGGTTAGGCTGGAAGGCTGGTCAGCGCCGAAGATTACCGAGTTTTATATTAGACAGAATCAAGTGTCTGCGGAGATCGCCGACTTGACGGCTGAAGTGGAGGCCTTTGTACCAGCTGCCTGGACTGGCCGCTTGAAGATCGTTGCTGGTGAGCAGATTTGGGAGAAGACGGTTGAACTTACCACCGGAGTTCAGGTGATCAAGTTGGATATGCATATTAGCAAGCCTGAGCTATGGTGGTGCCGCGGGCTTGGGGAACCATCCTTGTATACTTTTAAAGCAGAGCTTCTGGAACAAGACTATTCTGTGTCCGAGAAGCAGGTTAAGACCGGCTTACGTACCATTCGCCTTATTCGCGAACGTGACACGGCGGGGGCTTCATTTTATTTCGAGCTGAATGGTGTTCCTGTATTTGCGAAGGGAGCCAATCATATACCAAATGACAGCTTTATTCCCGAAGTCACTTATGAGCGTTACCGCCATGAAATAGCGACGGCTGCGGCCAGTCATATGAATATGCTCCGTGTGTGGGGCGGTGGATTTTATGAGGAGGATATCTTCTACGAGCTATGTGATGAGTATGGTTTGCTTGTCTGGCAGGATTTCATGTTCGCTTGCAGCATGTATCCGGGGACGAGGCCTTTCTATCCAATGTTGCTCAGGAAGCGGAGTATAATATCCGGCGCTTGCGCAATCATCCTTGCATTGCCTTATGGTGCGGGAATAATGAGATCGATTCAGCTTGGGCTCATTATATAGAGAATAGTGGCTGGGGCTGGAAACAAAATTACGATACGCTTCAGCGGGAGAAGTTGTGGGCGGACTATGAGGTTCTATTCCACCGTATATTACCCGAGGCGGTATCTCGCTTGGCTCACAATATCGCTTATTGGCCATCCTCTCCGCTCCGTAGTTTGAGCCGGGATGAAAATCAGCATGCCAATGCATTATCTGGCGAAGGGGATATTCACTATTGGGGAGTATGGCACGCCGTAGAACCGTTCGAGAACTACAACAGCTATATAGGTCGTTTTATGAGTGAATATGGTTTTCAATCTTTTCCTGAGCTTAAGTCCGTTCTTAGCTACGCTCCGGAAGAACAGCTTGAATTAGAATCAGACATTATGCTTGCCCATCAGAAGAACGGCAACGGTAATCGGCTGATCAAGGAGTATATGAAGCAGTATCTACCTGATCCGAAGGACTTCAAAGCCTTTCTGTACATGAGCCAGATCCTGCAGGCCCAAGCGATGGAGACGGCTATAGAAGCGCACCGTAGGAACAAGCCATACTGTATGGGTACGTTGTACTGGCAGATGAATGATTGCTGGCCAGTTGCTTCCTGGGCGGGTATGGATTATTACGGGCGCTGGAAGGCGCTGCAATATACAGTTCAGAGAAGCTATCGTGATATTATACTGTCCATCGTTAGAACAGAGGATGGCATCGATATCTATGTTGTGAATGACAAGAGGAACGTGGTCTCCGGTAAGTTGGATCTGCAGTTGTTCGATTTCAACGGGAACAGGTTGTATGAGAATACGGAACAGGTCATGCTTGCCGCGGATTCATCTGCTAAGATCAAATCTATGCATCTGGGAGGATTGCTCCAGTCCTGGGATCAGCAACGGACAGTGCTGGTAGTCAGCTTGAAGCAGGGGAATGAGTTGCTCGACCGCAAGCCGTATTATTTCACCTCATTAAGAAATATCGAACTGCCGCAGTCAAGCATAACGTTACATGAAGTATCGGGAACGAATGGAACCTCATTCACATTGGGGTGCGATACTTTAGCTCGGCAGGTATGGCTATCTGCGGAGGAGGAAGGGATATTCTCGGACAATTTCTTCGATCTAATCCCGGGTATGCCGGTTACAGTACAATTCTATCGCCGTAGTTCAGGAGATAAGGCCTTTGTTCAGGATTCTCCGGGCCATGTCACTGTAAGGTCCATGAGAGATTTTATATCGTAAAGGTTGCCTTGAAGGTAACGAGCTGATGTCGCTGTTATAGCGGTGTCAGCTTGTTTAGTTTACGCGGTGTCTGATGATATCTCTACAGAGTATTTCACTATTTTCCATCCCTAACAAGTTAGATAATCTCGTTCATTGCTGTTATAATGTTGACTTGACCAATACTAGAAAGAGATGAAATGAGGATGGAAAATTATCGGATTATGAACCGATGGAAGTTTGCTGTTACGTTTTTGCTTATATTATTAAAAATCGGCCTGATGCGTTATTTCTTCTATGATGGAATTCATTGGGGGGAGTAGCTGCCGAAGCGCTGTCCGCATTGGCTCTTTTTTGTCTTGTTGATTTGTTGTTCCCTATTAAGAGGAAGGGGATCGTATACACTAGTTTTAATTTCATATTTTCTCTGACACTGTTTGCGGCAACTCTATATTTCGCCCACTTTGGGACGATTCCGACCTACGCTGTACTGGGTGAACTGAACCAGGTTCCGCAGATTCGGGGTAGTGTGAACGCGCTGCTGCGACCGGACCAGTTTTTGTATTTTGTTGATTTTGTAGTGCTATTTATCGTGTATATCGTTCGCAAGATTGTCTCCTACCGTCGAAGTCGCAGTCTCAGCTTCTCTATGGAACGTCGTGATTCAGGCGGCAAGAGTCGTGGTTGGATCATCGGGGTCGCTGTTTTGTTAGTACTCTGTGTCGGTGCATCGACGCTTTATGTTCGCTCCGGCAAAGGTATCGATAACGAATTGGTTCGCGGCGAGAAAATAGGCTTCTTGAACTATCAGATCGATGCGGCCCTTCGTAATCAAAAGAGGAGAAAATGCTCCAAGAGGGGAATCTGGAGGAGACAGCTGGCGAGATTCACGCTTTGCAGAATTCCTATTCTTACCACGACCAAAAGGCAGCAGTGACACCGAATTATTTTGGTGCGGCCAAGGGTAAGAATCTGATTGTCATTCAGATGGAGTCCTTTCAGAATTTCCCGATTAATCTCAAGATTGGTGATCAGGAAGTAACACCGATATTGAACGGGCTTGCTAAGGAAGGATTTTATTTTCCATATGTCTTCCAACAGATTGGCCAGGGAAATACATCGGATGCGGAGTTCATGTCGAACACATCGATCTACCCTACGGCAGCGGTAGCGATGTCTACCGGATACGGAAACCGTGAATTACCAAGCCTGCCTCGGTTGTTGCAGAAGCATGGTTATGTGGCGAATACGTTCCATATCAATGATGTAACATTCTGGGACCGGAACAAGCTATATCCGGGGCTTAATTTTGACAAGTATTACGACAAGCCTTACTACAATAATGATCATTTTAACGATTTTGGTGCCTCGGATGAGGAGATGTACCGGGTTGGTATCGAGAAGCTGAAGGAGATTCAAAGCGAAGGCAAGCCATTTTATGCTCAATTCGTGACAACATCCAGTCACTCTCCATTCGTTGTCCCTGAAGACAAGAAACAAATTCAGCTTCCGCAGGATATGGATGGGACGAATCTAGGGAATTATATTACGGCAATTAACTATACGGATTATGCGATAGGGAAATTGATAGATCAGTTAAAAGAAGCTGGAATGTGGGACGACACGATGCTCGTCATCTATGGTGACCACTTCGGAGTGCAGCCGAGTGATACGAGTTCCAGCGAGATTGAGCAGAAGCTGGGCATCGCTTATGATGACCGGGTGAGCCGCTTCAATATTCCGCTCATTATGCATATTCCCGGACAGCAGCCGGGTATCCGTGCAGAACGTGTCGGCGGTCAAGTAGACATTATGCCGACGACGGCGAATTTGCTAGGTATCTCTTTGAAGGATGAGGGCTTTACAGCAATGGGGCAGGATCTGCTTAATATCGACCGCAATGTAGTTGGTATGCGATATTATTTGCCAACCGGGTCCTTCTTCAATGACGATGTGATGTTCGTTCCTGGTCAAGGCTTCGAAGATGGCTCGGCTGTATCGATCAAGACACTTCAACCTGTCGCGGATTTCTCGAAGTATCGCAGCGACTACGATTATATTATGAAGCTGATGGGCTTGTCCGATCAGTATGTGAAGCTGCTGCCCAAGAGGGGATAAACGGTCTATATAATACAATAAGCCCCGCTGGAGGAATATCTCCAGCGGGGCTTATCGTATAGGTTTTGGTAAGCTAGAATATATGGTACTTCTTGGAGACGCTTTCGCTAATAATCGCTACAAGCTCTTGTGATTGTTGTTGGTAGGCTTCGATGGAGATATGCCCGTCGGCCAATCTCTGATCTAGCTGCTCTTGTAGCTGTGATACTTGCAGGCTGATGACGGAGTCTACATCCTTCTGATTGGATATGGTGATGTCAGCAAGAGAGTTGCCCGCTGCCAGTGCTTCATATAGAGCATCTGTGCAATCCTCGTTATTGACGATACCTATTGCATCAATAAGCGGGTCATTGCTCCTTTGTTTGGAATTGCTCTTATTTTGATCAGCCTGCTTGGCTGGAATAAGAGCCAACGCTTTCGCCGCAGCTGCAGTTTGTCCCGATATGCCTGAACCCAGCGTAATGAAGCATGCCATCGTCCCTACGATAACGATTCGTTTTATAATCATAGAAAAGTAATCCTCTCCATTCGTACTATCAGAGGTTATTCATGTACTAAGGTTAATACGTTGAGGGAGCCAAGGAGGTTTCATTTATTATTTTATATTGCAAAAAAGATACAATTAACGAGCGAAATAAGGCCGAATGGTATCAATGTTGTACCTCCTCGGTTAAATTTTCTTTACGAGGAAAAAAGAAGAAACTTTTCTGCCTGTTATTGCGTTAAATTAGACGAGGATAATTATCATGCCAGATCAACCCTAGGCATGAGAGAGGTGGATTTTTTGAAGAGATTATGGACTATACTTCTTGCAGCGATACTTGTTGTACCGTTATTGCTGCAACCGGCGACAGCGCAAGCGGCCAAAGACATCACTATTTATGTGGATGGAGTTCAATTGAAGACCGACGTACCACCAGTGATGGTTCAAGGGCGTGTTATGCTGCCGCTTAGGGCCATTTTTGAGGCCTTGGATGCACGAGTGTATTGGGATCAAAAGAGTCAAACCGTTACTGGGATTAAAGGGGATACAACGGTAGTTCTCAAGATTAAATCGAAGGTAGCTACCATTAATGACCAAACAGTTACGCTTGATGTACCAGCACAGACATTGAGAGGTAGAACGATGGTACCGGTCCGCTTCGTCAGTGAAGCGCTCGGTCAGGAAGTTGGCTGGAATTCAAAGGATCAGATCGTTACGGTTAAATCCGACACTCCTAGCAACATCAGCATCTCCCCGGTGAGCTATGTAACGCTTCGTGATGTTGGTAATCAAGGAGATGGGCGTGACTTAGAGGTGAGCTTCTCCAAATCATCTACTGAGTCACTTGTCGATCATTACCGGGTTATGGTTGTGAAGGCTTCAAAAAACTTAAATCTGGCGTCAGCTCTAAATGTCTCCGCTTCGAATTATACGATCGTATCGCCTACCGGCTCGGATCGTGCGGTAACATTATCGCAGAGTTCACGGGATGTGGACGGAGACTATATTAGAAATGATCAGCCTTATGTGGCTTATGTGCTTGCTGTTGGGAAAGGTTCCTATTCCAGCGTATTATCGAGTCCTTCTCCGAAGATTACTCTAGAGAACTTGTCTTCGGTTGCAGCGGTAACGAATGTGAAGATTAGCGATGTTAGCGATTTCGGCGATGGACGCGATATCTCATTCAGCTTCACTCGTCCGCAAAGTGACAACAATATTTCGAATTATCGTGTGTTTATCGTAAAGACTAAGGATGCTAACAATTTCAGTCTTACTACAGCAAATAATTTATCCAGCAGCTACTATACGACAGCCAATAAATCGGGAAGCAATGGCGGCACGATGACAGGAACTCTATCCTCTTCGTCGCGCGACACTTCCGGCGATTATATTAAGAACGGCGTACCGTATACAGCATTTGTTCTGTCTGTAAGCAACAGCAGCTCAGCTGTTAATAAGCTGTCGTCTGCTTCATCGTCAGTAACACTTAGTCCGAATACCGTGACTTCTCCGGTTGTTACTCAAGTTGATGATATCAATGACTATGGGGATGGACGCGACCTGCGGGTTAGCTTCAATAAAGTGTCTGATGAATCTAATATCAGCTCGTACCGGATCTTTGTAGTTCGGGCCAACAACTATTCGAACTTCACATTGACGAAGGCGAACGGTCTGTCCAGCTCGTATTACACACAAGTGAACAAGACGGGCTACAATATTACTCAAACCCTCTCTTCAGGGGCAAGAGATACAGATGGCTATACGATTCAGAACGGAGTTAGCTATCGTGTATTCGTAATGGCTGTGGCTAGAAACTCGGCAGACAATAGCTTATCGTCTGCATCGAATTCGATTACGTTGTACAGCAACAATGTAGGTACAGTATCGAATCTGTATGCCAGTGATGTGAATGATTATGGGGATGGTCGTGATCTCTATGTCTCTTTCACTAAGGCGCCAGATGAGTCCAATATTAGTCAATATCGGATCATGGTTGTACCAACAGCGTATTACAGCAGCTTCAGTCTGTCGGATGCTAATAACGTGTCTAGCAGCTATTATACGACCGTGAACAAGTCGGGGAATTCCACTTACGGGCAGGCACTTTCGTCATCTGCACGGGATGTGCGTGGCAATAATATCAAAGACGGTGTAAATTACCGCGTCTATGTTCTCTCAGTAGGCTATGGCAATTATTCCGGCAGCAATGCGCTGTCCGCACCATCGTCAACGATTACGCTCGGTAAGAATTACAATGTGCAAGCTGTATCCAACCTGAATGTTGCTGATGTAAGTGATTATGGAGATGGCCGTGATTTGCAGGTATCGTTCACGAAGCCTTCCGATGAGACGAATGTCAATCAATATCGGATTTTCGTTGTGCCGACTGCTTATTACAGCAGCTTTAGCTTGGCGCAAGCCAATAGCAGCTCTTATTACACGATCGAGAACAGAGGCGGGAATAGAGCGGTAAATAGAACGTTAGATAGTGCTCGGGATGTACGCGGTAATTACATTACGGAAGGAACTAGTTACAAAGTTTATGTATTGACTGTAGCAAACGGGAATTCCTCGGATGCCAATGTGTTATCTTCTGCGTCATCGGTCATTACGCTTAGTAAGAATAAAGCCGTTCAAGCAGCGAGTTATGTTAAAGCAAGTGATATAGGTGATAACGGGGATGGCCGTGATTTGCAAGTATCGTTCAATCGTGCTTCTGACGAATCGAATATAGCTAATTACCGTATCTTGGTTGTGCCTGCTTCGAAGGCAAATAATTTTGATGTAAATACTGCCGCTAAAGCATCTTATTATACGGATGTAAATAAAGATAAAAACAACTTGACCCTGGATAGCAATGCTAAAGACACTGATGGCTCCAAGATTACAAACGATACCGAATATCGGGTGTACGTATTGTCTGTAGGTACAGGAAGCTCCAAGGGAATGTATAACTTGTCCGCTCCTTCCGATATCATTAAGCTGGTTAATCGTGCAAAAGTTGATGATGTAGGATCAGTAACGTTAAATGTTAAAGGTAGTAAATATAGCGATATCGAGGTTAGTTTTAAGAAGGTTAAGGATGAACAGAGTGTAGAAGAGTATCGAGTGTTTATGATTCCAGAGGGCTGGGCCAATTCTTTTAACCAAAATAGTGCGGATAATATCACGGATAGCAGTTATTACTCCAGAATTGGAAAGAATAATAATGATATCAGACAGACTCTGACTACAGAAAAAGATGCCTCTGGGCGTCCGCTCGAAGCAGGAACTGCTTATGTGGCTAAAGTGCTAACTGTGGCTAAGACAGGAGCCGGGACAGGAGGCAATGCGTTGTCAAAACAATCTAACGCGGTATCCCTCTTGCCAAATCCCGATGATGTCGCTGTAGACGCGGCAACAATTACAGCTGCGACAGCTGGAGTTAACGAAATTACACTTACATTTAACACGCCAAGCAAGAAGGATTATATTAGTGGGTACGAAGTTTATGTTGTTCCGAGTAATGTAGCGGATTTCAGTCTAAACAACCTTAATTCGGCTTATCTGTCTTATACAGCTTCTAATGCGTATTCTGGGGAATCCATCAAGTTTAATGTAATGACATCTGGATCCTATAAGCTCTACGTTTTATCGAAACCGGATAATGTAAAAGCTAAAAAGGCAGCCTTATCCGCATCTTACTCAATAGATGTGGGGACTGCTGCCCCATCTGATACTCAACCTCAAGAATAGGCTAAAATAATTTTTTCAAAGAAGGGACTCCTTAACGGTTCATCATGGACCATAAGAGGAGTCCCTTCTTGTTATGTGCGTAGCACAGCACATTCTATGACCGCATCTCGCAATAAATGATGTAAACTGGCACAGAGCAATCAAGTAGATGTACAATAGTAAGACAAGCTAGAGTACCAAAATTTAGGATAAGGTGGACATGGATTGATGACGAAGGTCGGTTTAGTGATGCGTAAAATTCAATTTGCGGAGGCACAGGGTCCAAGGGTATTTGCCGAACGGCTGCGGAATATCGCCAAAGAGCTGGGAGTCGAGATCGTCTTTATCTCCTCCGAACGGCATGTCAGCGGTCATGATTGGATTCCAGGCTACGAGCATGAGAAAGGGGATCTGGTCAATTATGATATTGTCCTTGATCAGATTTACGCAGAGCGTATCGAGCATGTGATCTATACGGTGTCCGGGTTCACCTTTCTGAAGATGTTCCTGAAGAACAGCGTGCTGTTCCCTCACAGCTTCCCTGATCCTGCTCTTACAGGCTATGAGATGATGAAGCCCTTCTATAGCATCGTAGACAAGGCGATCGTGCAGACGGATTTTCTGAAACGTCAGCTGGATACGGTATTTGGTGTAAGTGACGTGGACGTGATCCCCATTGGCTTCAGTGAGGAGTTAGCCCATCGCTATTACGATCCGAGTGCTGTCGTAGCTAATCGCATATTATGGATCGGTCGTGATGAAGAGAATCGCCGCCCGGATCTCGTATTGGAATATGCCAGACAGAACCCAGACAAAGAGGTTTATATGGTGTTCGGCGGGACGCGCTACAAAGAAAGCATGAAGAAATACGATATCCCGCATAATGTGAAGCTTAAGTTTGCTCTAACCCAGGAGGAAGTATTTGAACTGATGAATTCGGCCAAGGTGTACTGGAGCTGCTCAAAATTCGATACTTTTGCGATGCCGTTAACTGAGGCACTGGCGATGGGGAAGATTGTGGTTAAGCCCGAGCATCCTTGCTATGATCACATAAGCTCACGGCATGCTTTTGCGGGCAATGAGCAGAATTGGTTCGAGCTGGTGAATATGGCGGCGGCTCTGCCGCAACAGACATCTACATACAACCGGGATTACGCATTTGGCAAATTTTCGTCTACCGTAATGAAACAAGGGTATGAGAAGTTTTTTGATCAGTGGTTGAGCAAGTAAAGGCAAATTATTTGGTGAATAAGCGAAATCATCCGAATTGAGGAAATTGGGAAAAGGTTATTTCATATGTATAGAGTAACCCCCTTTTTAAGGGGATGGTTAGAGGAACGTCGTACGCACTCTCGGGCAGATCGCCCGTAAGAGTGATTCTTATTTTGTAAGCGCTATAATTTTAGGATGATAAGGTTATTGGCGGGAGGAGAATGCAGGATGAGTTTGAATCAAAGCTTGGGGTACGATGATGATGCAAAATTATTAATTTTAAATGCGGATGATTTCGGCATGTGTCATGCGGAGAATCTGGCGATTCAGCGGCTGTTCCAGGAAGGAGTCATTTCTTCATCGACGATTATGATGCCCTGCGGATGGGCGAAGGAAGCTGCGATCTGGAGTGCGAATCATCATGAATTTGATGTTGGCGTACACTTGACCTTTACTAGTGAATGGAGCGGTTATAAATGGGGGCCAGTGACAAGGAATGGCGATGTAAGGTCCCTTGTTACGAAGGAAGGGTACTTCCCGACCGATTGTAAGATGTTTGAAGAGCAGGCTGAGCCGGAGCAAGTGCGCTTGGAGATCGTCAATCAGATTGAAGCTGCGCTGGCGATGGGGGTTAATCCAACTCATCTCGATAATCATATGGGCAGTTTATATGGCTTAGCAACCGGTAAGCAATTCCTTGATGTTGTCTTTGAGATTTGCGCCTGGTACGGACTACCTTTCCGTATGCCAAGAGCGCTGCCGAATATGGAGAAAGCACCTCCCGAAGCAATAGAAGTAGCGAATCAGGTCACGGCCCTAGCCGATCATATGGGCGTCGTTATTCTAGATTATTTGATTGGGCTGCCCTTTGGAAAGTTACCAGGGGAGACGTATGATAGCTATAAACAGAGCATGATTGAGGTACTGCAGAATTTACAGCCTGGGGTGTCGGAAATACTAATCCATCCGGCGATCGCGAGCGAGGAGCTTAAGGCGATCCATCACGAATGGGAGAAGCGGCAATGGGATTATGAGCTATTCCGTGACAGAGAAGTTCAGCAGGTGCTAGAAGAGCAGGGAATCATTCGGACCTCATGGAGTGCATTGCAGAAGGTGCAAAGACAGGGAAAATAAACCGGAAAGCAGGAGCCTTTACCGTTTACGGCGGTAAGGGCTCTTTTTTCGTGTAGACAGTAATTTTTAGAGGATTCGTATTTTCCTATTGCATTATACAGTCGCACTATATATAGTATAACTATACAGTTAGACGATATATAGTACGACTGAATAAAAGGAGGGCAACGTAAAGTGATACGGGACAAAAACTTACCGCTGACAGAGACGGTTTATTATATACTGCTAGCCTTGCTTAACCTGCCCATGGCTATTTGATTATTCAGAAGGTTGAAGAACTAAGCGCTGGACAAGTACGTATGGCAGCCGGAACGTTATATGGAGCGATAGACAATCTTCTGAAGCAGAAGCTGATCCAGCCTGTGCCCAGCGAAGATAGCCGCCGCAAGGTTTATGTAATTACCGAATTAGGCCGTGATATTCTGCATCAGGATTATTTCCGTATGCGGCATATGATCGAGATGACGGCAATGATTATGGATGGTGGAAGAGGGGGAGCAATATGAGGAAATACAAGTTTTTCACCAATTTTGATCGTGAGGAGCAGTGGCTGAATGAGATGGCCCGCTCGGGACATTTGTTAGTGAATAAAGCTTATAGCTATGAGTTCACAGAAGGAGCGCCAGAGGATGCGAATTACCGAATTGACTATCGGACCTTCAAAAGCAGACAAGACTTTGAGGATTATCGGACGTTATTCGAGGATAGCGGCTGGAAGCATATTGCGGGGACAAAGAGCTCGGGGGCACAATATTTCAAGCAAGTGAATGAGCAGGGGAATGAGGATATATTCTCGGATGTAGACTCCAAAGCGGCACGTTATAAGCGTCTCTCGGAAATGTGGCTATCGCTGGCCGGCTGCTTCATCCCTTTGTTTGCGGTATTGATATCCACGGGTGCGATTAACATCACTGCTTTTGTTAAACCGAAGCTTCTCTATTATACGCCGGGACTTTGGGAGATGAACGGGTCTCATTTCTGGAGAGCCTTTCTGTTCGAGACACCATTTGCTCTTCTCCGCGGCTTCGGCTGGGTGATTCTTCCGGTATTCATTCTGGTGTATATGACTTTCGCTTATAAAGCGAAGAAGCAATATGCGGCGACACAGCAAGGACGCTAAACTATCCTTAATAAAAGAAGAGCCTCCCAGAGACCGATATAATGGTTCTGCGGGGGCTTTTTGCATATTTACAGCTCGTTACAGAAAAAATGAAAGAAGTTTTGAAACTTTTTCTGCACCTTCTTAGTCTAATGAGCACAACAGCAAGCCAAGCTTATAACAAGCGAATGATTTGCGATCCAAATGGGGGTGAACCAACTGAATAAAGAAATGGCGAATATGACCGAACAACAGTTCAGCGAACGGATCGGAGCGTGTAAGGAGAAGCTGTACCGCTTTGCCTTCTGTTATGTGAAGAATGAGCAGGAGGCGCTGGAGATCGTATCTGAGGCGACCTATAAGGCATATCTAGCTTACAGAAAATTGGACAATCCGCAGTATTTCGAGACCTGGATAAGCAGAATTGTGATCAATTGCGCTATGGACCATATGAGAAGACATAAGAAATATACTTACATGGAGGACAGCGTGGTGGAGTTCTCTGCCAAGGAGGACCCGATCTCACTAGAGGAGAAATGGGATCTCTATGAGGCGCTGGATCGGCTCAAGCCGGAGGATAAGGCCTTTATAATTTTGAAATATTTCGAGGATCAGCGGTTTAAGGATATGGCTGAGGTTCTCTCGATGCCGGAGAGTACCGTTAAGACCAGACTATACCGGATACTAGACAAGCTGAAGAAACAACTAATGAAGGAAGAGGCTGATATACTATGACAGGAAAAGAACGCTATGACAATATAGAAATACCCTCCCAGCTCTCAGATGTTATAGAGAAGGCTACCCAGCGTGGGCGGGCTCACCAACGGAATAGAAGATTGTTCCGCGGAACTTCCACCCTTGTCGCGGCATGTGCTGCCCTCATGATTGCCGTTAATATACCAGGTGTGGCTATGGCCTTATCCGATGTGCCCGTAGTAGGCTCGATCGTCAAGGTTCTGCAGGTTGGAGGCGGGGAGAGCGTACGGACGGGGCCACGGTGAATACATCAGCTCAAGAGAATACGCTGGATATTCACTTTACCATCGCTGGCGAGCAGATCGCTAACGTACCTGCATATACAGTAGATTACAAAGAAGCACCGAACCGGTTGATCTTTAGCTTCAACGGCGTCCGGGATTTGGACTTGCAGAAATTGCAGCAGGATATTCGTTCTCTTACAAATGTGAAAGACGTGTACAGCAATGTTATACTTGATGACTCTGCAATCCGCTTCGTGGTCGAACTTAAGGATAACATCGATTATTCTGTATCTGAATATAAAGAGCCTGGTTATATTCAATTGAAACTGTTCGGTGCTGCGAAACAGGTAGAACCTCATGAGGTCTTCTATGTCCGTAGCCAGGAGATGGAGCAGGGTGAATCGTTAGGTATGCTGGATGAGCAATATGCCCAGGATGGCAGCTCGGTTATCAAGACGAAGAGTGGAAAGTACGTACTGGCGATGGGTGGCTTCAAGTCTCAAGCCGAGGCCGAGGAAATGCTTCATAAATTGTCTGATCGTGAGGATTACAATGAACCTCTGCAAGTAGATAGCTGGATGAGCAATGAGAATCCACAGTAATTAGTAACTGTCCGATAAATAAAAAGAGACCCGGAGGTGGTCTTACCCCCGTCAAGTAGACATTTAAAAAAGAGGAATTTATGCAGCGGTCTTTTCCCGGTATTCCACCGGGGAGAGATCGCTGAGCTTTTTTGAAAACGTTCATGGTTATAGAACGTTATGTATTCAGCAATCTGGACCCGAGCTTGTTCCTCATTATTTGGTCTTTCAAGATACAACTTCTCCGTCTTGAGATGAGAAAAAAATGACTCAACGCAAGCATTATCATAACAATTTCCACGTCTTGAGTGACTGCCCTTAAGCCCTTGCTCTTCTAAGAGATTACTGTACTTCTTTGTCGTATATTGAAAGCCTTGGTCCGAATGTAGCACTGCCTCTTTTGCGTTTAATTTCTTCACTGTATTGAGCACAAGATCGAGATCGTTTCGTGCAGATACTTCCCAGGCAACGACTTCGTTGTTGTACAGATCCAGGACGACGGACAGATAGACGAAATCATGCCCCGTTCTTACATAGGTGATATCGGTCACAAATTTCTTAAGGGCAGCTTCAGCTGTAAACTGGCGGTTCAGGACATTAGGGAAGACCACAGACGGTTTACGGCCCGCAAACGGTCGCTTCTTACGAATGACAGAACGGATTCCAAGTTCCCGCATTAGCCTCCGTACCTTCTTGTGGTTCACCTGAAGCCCTTCCTTACTCAATGCGGTACGCATGCGTATGTAGCCAAAGTATGGCCGTAAGCGATGAATGGCCAGAATATGTTCCTTGATATCCGCGTCCAGTTCTTGACGGATCTGGCGGGTATCAGTGGTTGCTTTCCACTTGTAGTAGCCCGCTCTTGATACCTCTGCAATCTTACATAACATTATGATCGAGTGGTTCTGATTCATTTTTTCGATGGTCCTGAACCGGGCTTGCTTATCCAACTTCCCTCCCGTGTAGATTCGGATTGAGCTTTTTTAGGTATTCGACCTGCGCTTTTAAATACTCATTTTCTTCTTCAACACTGCTAAAATGCTTCTTATTCCAACGTCCGCGATAATCATCAAATGATTCCCCGTTTTGATGCTTCTGAACCCAATCTATAATCTGTACATCACTTTTAATCCCTAGCTTTTCTCGGATCTGAGAGTAACTCCATTGCTCCTCAACACGTAAACGAACAGCCTCTCTTTTCGTCTCTTCATCGTACCGATTAAACTTCTGCCCTTTCTTTGGCGGCATAATAAAATCCCCTCCGGTCAACAGTCTTTGAATCCATGATATCATGAACTCTTTTTCACTGTCTACCGTAAGGGGATAATATCAAGGCATGCCTTCAGGTCTCTTTTTGTTATTCTAGAAGATGTGCTTCGTGAAGCAACAAGCTACTTCAGTAATATCGTCTCTTTATGTAGTAAAGCTTCTATGTTCTCCTTACTTAAAGGCGGACTATAATAGTATCCCTGTATTTGATCACAGCCATTGTCCTGAAGGAACTTGAGCTGCTCTTCTGTCTCGACTCCTTCGGCAAGCACGGTTAAGCCTAGTGATTTGCCAAGTTGAATAATGGATAGGAGCAGCGCGGTATCCCTCGGCTCTGCTGGAGTCTGTGTGATGAAGGTTCGGTCGATCTTGAGCACTTGAAGAGGTAGCTCTTTCAAGTAATAGATCGAAGAATAGCCTGTCCCGAAGTCATCGATGGATAGTGAAATTCCCCGCTCCTTCAAGTAATCTAGTTTATTCTTAATAATCACAGGATCATTTAGAATGGATTCGGTTACTTCCAGCTCGAGGTACTGCGGTTCTAACCCAGTCTGCTTTAGTGCTGCTTCTACGATATGTACGAATCTAGGATGCCGGAATTGTATCGCTGAGACGTTGACGGAGATTGGCAACTTAGGATAACCAGCCTCTTGCCAAGCCTTATTCGTTCGGCATGCTTCACGCAAGACCCACTCTCCAAGTTGCACAATAAATCCGGTGTCTTCCGCCACAGGGATGAAGGTAGAGGGTAATATCCGTCCGTGGTCGGGTCGTTCCAGCGAATAAGTGCCTCGTAGCCGGTCAAGGTTAGACTAGATGAATCCACCTTAGGTTGGTAATATAGTTCAAATTCACCGTTCTCCAATGCACGCGGCAATTTCTTCTCGATCTGAACTCTTTCAAGCAGCTTATCCATCAGATAATAATCAAAATAGTGCGGTTCTTGCACGGAGGCAAGCTTCGCCTCCTTCATCGCCAACTCAGCATGCTTCAATAATTGGGTTACATCGGTACCATCATCCGGGAAGAGGCTAATTCCCATACCAAACCCTATATGAATCTTCTCCCCATTAACGAGGTAGGATGGTCGAAGTGCTTCACTTAGACCACAGGCCATCTTATGTATTTGCAGTGGATCAGATAACTCGGATAACAGAATGATGAACTCATCGGCGAAGCTGCGACAGATCGGTGTTCCTTCAGGGAAGGAAGCACGCATGCGATCCCCGACTTCCTTCAATAGTTCATTGCCGGTACGCTCTCCATAGCTTTCATTAATATAACGAAAGCGATTTAGATTTACCCTAAGTACAGCTGCTGTCTTCTGCTCGTTTTTAGTTCGCTGTAGACTGGATTTCATCACTGCGTTGAATCGGTTCATCGTCAGTAGATCTGTAACAGAGTCGAAATAAGTGAGCTGACGGATTCTTTGCTTGGAGGCGTTACGATCTTCAATCTCCTCCGTGACATCGAACTGCAGGCCGATGAAATAGATTAACTCTCCATCGGAATTCAGAATCGGGCTAATAATGAACTGATTCCAGAACGTGGTCCCGTCTTTGCGGTAATTCTTGATGGTTACCGTATCGGCCCGTCCTTCCTTAATTGCCTGTCTGATTACTCCTAGATGCCGTTTGTCCGTCTCTTCCCCCTGTAAGAACCGGGAGTTGCGCATTAATACGTCTTCTCTCTTATAGCCAGTAATCTTCTCGAATCCCTGGTTGACATATACTAAGGGATTATCCTTAAGCTTAGGGTCCGTAATAGCAATACCAACACCCATCATATCGATGGATCGGAGCAGGGCTGAGGAATTGATAATTGACTCAATATGCGTTTGATCTGACGCTTGGTCCATACTAATACCCCCCAGAAGACCTTAATGAAATATGTATATAGAACCAATTTCATAGTATAAGACATGTAGGCCGATGATCAAATTGAATCTGAAATTGACTCTATTTCAGAGAATGTTCGGTTCGGGAGCACCTCTCTTCCACATCATACATGCTGGACCGAAAGGAAATCAATGGTATACCTTATCTTTCTCCAGCGAAATAGTGTATTTTCCAAGTTGATATTACCATACTCGGGGTAATTAAGAGTTAGATAGTTCTGAACAGTTTGTAAATGCAAAATGCGATTTCTCGCATTTAGCGAGAAACCGCATTCGGATTATTCTTTTTCCGTTTGCTCTCGATTTGTAAACCGCTCACTCTCTACAAACAGCTTACCTCGGTATTCAAAAGGTGAAATACCCTCTAATTCCTTGAACACTCGCGAAAAATGTCTTGTATTCTCAAATCCGACCGCCGCGCTGATTTCCGATAGTTTTAGCGAACCCTTGCTGATTAGTTCTTTGGCGTTGCGAATGCGCACCTTCTTCAAGTAAGTCACGAAGCTTTCCCGGTGAAAGTCTTGAACACTTCACTAAAATAGGAATAATTCAGAGAAACATGATTGCTTACGATGGCCATATTCAGTGGACGATGATAATTTTCTTCGATAAAAGCTATGGCTTCCTTCATATCCCCGTGCTCGCTATGTGCGGAACGGACTTCCTTGATGTATTTGTCCAGACTTAATAGTAGATGCTCTAATGACCGGAAATAATTGTGGAAATGGTCAAAATTATATAGGTCGCCTACCTTGCGATACAACTTAATCACTTCAACAGAAGCTTCCCCATATATCCGGAATACCTCATCAAGAACCTGTTCATTGATGAGCTTACTGACAGTCTCCAAATAATTAATATCAATTCCTGCCAACTGCTCTATCCGAAAAATATGATGCAAGATCGGTCCGATTTCCTTCTCCCGATCCGTACCCAGAATGTTACCCAGCTTGCGTATTTCTCCCATGGGCATAGCATGGAACTGTCGTTCTCCCGGCAATTCATCGAACCAGACCAGACGAGTCTTTGGATAAATAAAGGTGTAGCTCAGAGATTCGCTTGCTTGTCTGTAGCACTTGGCGAGATCCTCCAACCGAGTTCCCTCTTCACTCACGCCGATTAATAACCCATCAAGCCCTTTGTCGCTGGCCAAAAGCAACATTTCCGCAAATTTCTGCTGCGGTTCTCCCACGAGTACGACTCTTCCTTCACGATCTAGTAGAGAAGCGCTTAGCTTACCGTCCACGCTCCTAAACAGATCCTCGGCGAGCGCCTTCAAACCCTCCTTCTTGACCCGGTTGCTGCCTTCATTTTTGCAAGTCAGCACAGCGACCGAGAAGGGCAAAACATACTGATCGAAGCCGATCTCCTTAGTCCATAATCGTACTTCTTCATCCGAGAATTCACGCTGTATTAGTAGATCCTGCAAGCGTTCCAGTTGGATTTGCTGTCTGTAGCCTTCCGTAACGGCCAACTGCTTGGCGATTTGAGAGTACTTGTTCAGTTGATCCTCGCATTTACGCAGCGTATCGAATAATTCATCTCTGCGGATCGGTTTGAGCAGGTAATCGATCACCTGATACTTGATCGCTGCTTTGGCATATTCAAAATCCTCGTACCCGCTTAAAATAATGATCAGCGGACGCTCACCTTGTCCGGTTGGCAGTGGTTCTGCTGCTAATCTCTCAATCAGAGCGATTCCGTCCATAATAGGCATCCGGATATCGGTAATAATAATTTCGGCACCATGATCCCGATACAGCTCGAGCGCCTCAGCACCCTGAGCGGCCGTTAACAAATCATACTGGCCCGGAAACTCGCGTTCAATCATCGTTTTTAGACCCAGGCGAATATTTTTCTCATCATCGACGATTATCAAATTTGTCATTCATGCCTACCCTCCCCGTTAGCAGTACCTTTGGCAAGGACATAACAACCGTTGTAAACTTTCCTTGCTCGCTAAATACTTTCAGTCCGTATTCATTCCCATAATATAATCGAATACGCTCTTGTACATTTCGAAGGCCAATTCCATTACGATTCGACTCAGGTCCAGAGCTGCGGAAAAGCTTATCATTCATTCCTACAGACCGTAGTTCCTGATTTAACCGAGACAGGGCCTCTTCATGTATTCCTATGCCATTGTCCGTAACTACGATCTGCACGTCGTGATGCTGCCAATCATGCACCTGAATCGAAATTTCTTTGCAGGACTCTTCTCCGTCCAAGCATGCTTTACAGCATTTTCGACAATCGGCTGAAGGGACATCTTGAGCATTTCCAGCTCCATGGCTTCTTCTGGAATATCGAGCTTAAGGAGAATTGGTTCGTCAAACCGAATATTCATCACTTTCGTGTAATTCTCGATATGCCGAATTTCGTCGCGCAGCTTCGCATATTCTCCAGACCATTTAAAGTTATAGCGCATCATTCCCCGAGGGAAGTTAACGAATCGGAAATCGTCCGTTGGTTCTCAATCTCGGCTAGCATTTTTATGTTTTCCAATGTATTAAATAGAAAGTGGGCGTCAATTTGATTATGAAGCGAACGCAGTTCAGCCTCCTTCGTCAGCGCTTGCTTGTATACCGCTTGAGCGACCAATGTATTAATCGTATTCATTAGTTTGGAGAAATGATGTGCGAGTTCTCCAATTTCGCCACCGCCACGAATCGTGATTCCACTATAAGCTTCTCCTCGCCGTACCTTTTTCATCTCCTCCGTTAATAGTTGAAGATTTTTCAGAATAAAGGCATTAAGAATATAAGCGATCAGGGTTACCAGCGTAATAAAAACGATATTGGCTCCGATGAGGAGATTACGTGTACGGGATATATCCTGGATCACACCCTCCATGGATACGATATTGATCAGATTGGCATTAATCCGTTCAATTCGCTGATGCAATAATAGAAACTGTTTTCCATTTTCCTTATAATGAATCTCCCATTCTCCCGTATCTTGATAACGCTGAAGGCGTTCTTTAATAATACTCTCCATTTCCGGGTTAGCTTGCAGAATGGAGTCCATCTCCCGTGTGAATATCTGTGCTTCGCTGTCCGCAAGCAGCATCTGCGACTTGCTGTCCTGCATGACTGAATAAGTCCTCGGACTGAATTTCTCTAATAACATGTCTACCTGAACCATACCGACATGATGGCCCGTTGGAATGCTCATTTCACGCAGCAACGACACCTTAGGGGTAGGAGCAGGGAGTTGCCCGATGTACCGCTCCACCACATCTGGATCGTTATATTGGAAAGACCAGGACTCCGTTCCATTCATCTGTTCTGCCTTCTTATACCATGATTCATTGGCTACACGATATTCACGGAAGAAGATCGGCCAGATTTCAACGATGTCGCTGCTAGAGAACAATCGAAGATGCGTCACATTGGGATTGTAATACTGAATACGAGTCAGACTCTTAAAGCTATAGTAGTTGAAGTTTACCAGTTCATCGGTGTCCAGATCGCTGGTATGAGCCAAATAATCCCTCACATCCGGATCGTCATAAGCAACCTGTGCCGCCCGGACCATAGATTCAATTTGCGTATCGATATGTAGCTGTTCCATTTCTAGCAAGGACATGCTCTTTTCCTGGGCATCACGTAAATACATGTTATTGATTGCTTTATAAGAATAAAGGGATACTATCAGGCAGGGCCCTAATATGATAAAAATATAAGCGGCGATCAGGCGGCTCTGAAGCGAGCGGCGCCCAAGCCAATACATAAATGAATCCCAAGTTGCGTGGAGGCGCTTCCACCTTGTCATAGCTAGTGACTCCTTTATAAATACCCAAACGCCCGCGGTTAGCGGGCGTTTTGGGCAGAGCTATACTTACATGCCAAGTTTCTTCTTATTTTCTTCATACTTCGTTTGTTGGAAGGCTTGCACTTTAGCAAGTCCATATTCATCTTGTTTCTTAAGGTAATCCGCCCAGATCTTGTCGAATTCAGCTTCGGACGGTGCCATCAACAGCTTAGGAAGCGTTTTACCGCGCAAATCCTTAATTTTGCCAAGGGCTATACCTTCATCAGAGTTGGCAAGTGGATCAAGTTCATCGAACTCGGAGAAGCTCTTCGCTTTACCGCGAGTCCAATCTTCCAATTGTTTGTACGGTTCGACCGACTTCGGTGTCCATTGCTCGGTAATATTCGTATTCATCAGCATCCAGAAGGTGAACGAGGAGCCATATTGCTTATCGAAAGCGGAACGGTCTGTGTTCATCAGGTCAAAGGCTTCAGGCAAGAATTGATCTTTGCCGTCAATTGTATCATAACTTACGCCTTTTTCGCCAAGGTAAAGGTCTTTGTTCCCTTCTTCACTATTCAGATAGTCCAGGAATCTAATGGCACGTGCTTTGTCCTTCACATCTTTAGAGATCAAGGTTAATGTCCATCCGGAGATGCTTGGGCCGTTCAAGGTAGGTGCGTCAAGATTGGCGTTCGCAGGACCATCGACGGCAATGTAGATTTTGTTAGGATCTTGTTGGTATAAAGTACCAAGTTGTGCCGCGAAATCAGTACGTTGGTACAGCATGGCGAAGTAACGGCCTTGAGCAATTTTTTCTTCCATTTGAGCGCGCTTGTCGATAAAGATATCTTTTGCCAGTAAACCGTCCTGGTTGGCTTGACGTAGCACCTTCAACCATTTGACGTATTCCGGATCTTTTTCACGGTCATATAGCTGGCCGTCTTTTTCCCTTGGAATCGCCAGGAAATTCTGAATATAGCCTTCCAGGGAGTCATTACCTGTTGGGTGAATTCATGCAGACCAAGTGGAATGATCGGTTGTCCGTCGATGTCAGGGAACTTCTCCTTAGCAGCTTTCAGGGCGTTCAAGAAACCTTCTGGAGTACGCATGTCGGGACTGCCGATTGCCTCATAGATATCCTTGCGGACAACAAACGTTTGGTTGGATGTATAGGTATCACCAAATTTTGCGTAGTCTTTAGGAGACGAGGAAGCGTTAGGATAGCCATATACGTTACCATCTGCTTGGGTGTACCAGCCCAATTTGTCAGGGTCGGATACTTTGTAGAAATAAGGGTCGTATTGATCAGCCAATTCGTTCAGCGGAAGTACGAGACCTCCTTCGATCATCTTCTTCACACCATCTTCATACCAGCCAAGCGTAATGAAATCAGGCAGCTTGCCGGAAGCAATCAGTGTATTCAGCTTTTCGTTTTCGTTACCAGCGGGAACAATGAAGTTAATATCAACGCCCGTCTTTTTAGTTATATATTGGGATGTTGGGTCAACTCCCCATTTATTGGGGAACCAGGCAAAGTTCAAATACCAGTCAAACGTAATAGGAGATGTGTCTGACTTCCAACCTGGCTCGTCTTCGGATAGAGCTGGTTGGTCAGTCGATGTTGTCGTGTTCGCCGGAGTGTTACTGGAGTTTTGCTTTTTGGCGCTATCATTCCCTTTACCAGAACAAGCTGCCAAGGATAGAACCATGATACATGCCATTAGAAGCATCATCACTTTTTTGGACTTATTATTCATGCCCATGCTTTTTTATCCCCTTTTCTCAATGTTATGAATGCTATAAAATGCAACTCCAAAGCCGCCAAAGCGGCCTGGAGGAGTTACCGTTAGTGATGCAGACTTATCCCTTAATGGAGCCAATCATCATTCCCTTTACGAAGTAGCGCTGTAGGAATGGATAAGCGAACACGATTGGAAGTGTGGTTACGACCATCGTTGCTAGTTTCACGGATTGAGAGGTTACCGTCTTGGTTACTGCGCTACCCTGTACGGCTGTAGTCATGATATTTGAACTGGACTGAGCTACTACCCGGTAAAGGAAGGTCTGGATCGGTTGCAACGACTCTTTATTGATGTAGATAATCCCGGTAAAATAGTCATTCCATTGGTATACCCCGTGGAACAAGGCAATCGTAGCAATAACAGGCATGGATACCGGAAGCACGACTCTGAGAAAAATCGTCCAATCGTTGGCTCCATCGATCCTGGCCGCCTCATCTAGTCCGTCAGGAATTTCCCGGAAGAAGGTCATAAAGATGATAAGGTCAAAGAAGCTGAACAGGACCGGAATAATGAAGACTGTAAATGTATCAAGCATATGTAAATCGCGAATCAGCAGATAGGTCGGAATGAGGCCCCCTGAGAAGATCATTGTAACTGTTCCTAGAAAGATATAGAATCTTCCAAAGATCAACTCTCTACGTGAGAACGCGTAAGCAACCATTGCGGTGAAGAATACGTGAGCTACCACGCCCAAGAGGGTCTTGGCAACGGTGAGTAGCATGGCAGTCATAATACCGGGACTGGCGAATACCGCTTTGAAGTTCTCCAGGCTGAACATTCGCGGCCACCAGTAGATGCCTCCCAGCATTGCATCTTTGCCATCGTTGAAAGCATTAATCAGAACATACCAAATTGGATACAGTGTAACAAAACAAATGAGCAGCATTCCTATATTGTTTAAAATATCAAAAGCGACTTCGCCTATAGTTTTGCGTTTTGTTAAAGACATGTGTAGTTCCTCCTTGGCCTAAAATAACGAAGTATCGTTGAGTTTTTTGGATACTTGGTTCGCAATCAACAGCAGCGTAATAGCAATAACGGATTTGAACAATCCGACCGCTGCAGAGTACGAGTAACGGCCTTGAGAAATCCCTGTATAGTAGACATAGTAATCTATAACATTACTAGCACTGTCGTTCAGTGAATTACGCAGCACCAGGATCTGGTCAAAGTTGGAGCTCATAACACCGCTGACAGCTAATATAAATAGGATACTGATCGTAGCTTTGATCGCAGGAACTGTGATATACCACATCTTCTGGAAGCGTCCAGCACCATCAATAGTCGCCGCTTCGTACATCTCAGGCGAAATGCCTGTGATTGCCGCCAGATAAATTATCGCCGACCAGCCAAGCTCCTTCCAAATATCTGATGTAATGACAATTGTCCAGAAATATTTAGGTTCGGCCAGATAAGATATCGGCTCGTCAATCAAGTGTAGGCCCATAAGGATGTGGTTGATGATCCCTATATCCGACAACCATGTGGCCAGGATCCCTCCGAGTACTACCCAGGATAAGAAGTGGGGGAGGTAAGAAATGGTCTGGATCGCTCGCTTGAATCGCAGAGAGCGTACTTCATTCAGGAAGAGAGCAAATATAATTGGAAGCGGGAATGTCAGTAATTTAATCAAGCTGATTCCTAAAGTGTTTTTCATTACATAGCCAAAGTTATCATCCAAGAAGAATTCCTTGAAGTGCTTAGTCCGACCCAGGGTGCTTCAGAGATCGTTCTAATAATGTCATAATCCTTAAATGCAATAATAACGCCGTACATAGGGATGTAATTGAATATGATCATCCATGTGATTCCTAGCAAAGCCATAATTTGAATATGCCTTTGAGATACAAGTTTCTTCAGCCATTTCTTCTTCGCAGATGGTGGAATATTTGGTTTAACCATAGCTGCGGGCTGTGTAGACTTTTGCATTTTTATCTAACCTCCAAATGATGCAGTATCTTGTTTGTAAGCGTTTTCCATAATCTCTTTATTATTATAATTGGATAGCTAAGCAAGTATAATGCCTCAGATTTCGTATCGATGTACTCATTTTTCGGATAAGAGACAAAATTTGTAATATATATTTTTGCGCACATTGAAATAAGTAGAAGCCCCGGGAACTTTGGTTTCCGGGGCTTCTTGTGTATTAGGTACTGATTCAGGGCAGCATACTATTAGCCCGCTGGATAATAGAAGATATTTTTGATTCATGATTATAAATGTTTTGCTTCTTCGTATTGATTTGTGTCGATAGAGTAATTAGTCTCGCTAGGGTATCTTTCGTCCGGTCAGCATCGTTTTTCTTTACCGCCGCTTTAAAATTGGACCATTCGGTGGTTAGCTGTTTGTTGGGGGTAGAGATAGCACTTTTCTCGGCCTTGATCTTCGTCTTGACGGCATCAATTTCCGATAGCACACTGCGGATCTGTTTTTGCTTCTTCGTTCTATCCGCTTTGGCGGTCTTCAATGCGGCCTCCTTCGACTTGAGGTCCTGCTTGGTGATATCGACAACTAATTTCATTCCGTCGGCTTGTGCTTTCAACACCTTGTAAAGTGATTTGTCCTTCAATTTATTAGCGGCGGCTACCTGTTTATTGAGTGAGGTATATGAGGTGTATAGAGGTTGGTACTTCGATTTAGCTGTCTTGACCTGCTCCTCCAGTTTACTGATCTTGCTTGCATCGATATTACTGATAGCCTTGCTTACACTGGATGCTTTGCTCTCATTGTCGTAATGTAGGGACGCTGTTCGGTCATCCAGGCTTATGATCTGCGTACGGCTGCTCTTGAAGTCTGTGAATTGCTTGCGGAGCGTGGTCCCGTTCTTTCCAGCCTTATCTGCTGTTGCGTCGAGTTGAGCGTTGATTGAGTCGGTGAACTCGATGGCTGCAGCTGATGCCTGGCTCGGTGGAGATAGAGCAGTAATCCCTGCGGCGATGATAAGTGCTAATACAAGTATGCCGGTTCTAAGATGGTTTACCATAGAGCATCTCTCCTTAATAAGATTTTGCCGCAATACGAAACTTAATCATTTCTATACGTACACGCCAAAAAGCACCCGCAGGCCAGGCTCATCAAGAGCCAAGCTTACGGGTGCTTCCAACGTAAGATTGATTATATTGCAGCTTCGTTCAATATACACAAAAATGGGGGATACTGTCAATTGATGCGTTTATTACGGATGAAGTGTATAATCCGTTCACATAATTGTAATATTTATCTTGACTTCGAGCAGAAAATATGGAAAATGGGGGAAATAATACACTTGGAGGGTTTATGGAGACAGAATCGCTATTGAAGGTTGAAGAGTTGGCATTGAAGAAGTATAAAATCTTCCGGCAAAGTCAACTTCGTTACATCGCCAGGGCAATGCTGGCAAGTATGTTCATTGGATTTGGAGTTATCGTTGCCTTTAAGACCGGAAACTTCTTCTATATGGAGCATTCCCCGTTCACGTATCCAATGGCGGCGATCACTTTTGGGGCGGCGATCATTTTGATAGCTTATGGCGGGGAGATTTATTTACCGGAAATACATTCTACTACACCTACGCAGCTTTGCGTAAGAAAATGCAGTGGTCCGAGGTCGTGAAGCTATGGGTGTTCAGTTACATAGGTAATATTATGGGAGCCGCGGTATTCGCTCTGCTTATTTTTCTGACAGGTCTCTTTACTGATGCTTCGGTGAATAGCTTCCTGTTAAATGTCGTAGAGCATAAGATGAATACCTCGGCGCTGGAACTATTCTTCCGGGCTATTCTATGTAACTGGCTCGTCTGTCTGGCCTTCTTCATTCCAATGTCGCTCAAGGGCGATGGGGCCAAGATGTTCGCGATGATGCTGTTTGTGTTCTGCTTCTTCATATCTGGTTACGAGCACAGTATTGCGAATATGTGTACCTTTGCGATCGCACTTGTGCTAAATCATCCGGGAACGATCTCCTTCTATGGAGTAATCCACAACCTCGTTCCAGTTACGATCGGTAATTTGATCGGTGGTGTTCTGCTGATGGGCTTCATGTATTATTTCGTGAACAAGCCATTTCTAGATGTTATAGAGAAGGGGAAGGATGATTCCCCGCAATAATCTCTAGAGTTTGAAATACGATATCGTCTGATTAGTGGTCTTATACCGATTCTGGAATGCTAACGTCCGGATCTGCTAGAAATGCAGTGATCGGCAAAGAAGCGGCTCCCATCGCTGTTGAGCGGATGCCCAATTTGGCGAAATCGACATGGGTCTGTTTGCGATGATAGGAGAGGCTGCGCTGGCCGAGTGTACTTAACATTGCTTGTCGCAAATAGTCGCCGGCCAGTGAGAGTCGATTGCCAATTACAATGAACTCGGGATTAAGAATATTCACGAGATTAGCCAGTCCGACGCCTAGCTGGGAGCCAATCCGTTCAAGCAGAGCAAGGATCTCTTCATTTCCCTGCTCAGCCTCTTTCAGAATATCCTCTAAGCTCGGAGCATGATCCTGCCATAGTGCTCCCGCTTGATCAAGCAAGGCTTTCTCGGAAGCGAGTGTCTCCCAGCATCCTCGATTCCCGCAGCGGCATAGCGGCCCATTCTCGGCAACGGTCATATGGCCGACTTCACCTGAGAAGTTGGAGGTGCCGCGGTATAAATCCCCGCCTACGATGATGCCCGATCCGATCCCTATACCGATGCTTAGATAGATTAGGTCCTTCGAATCTCGACCTGCTCCGTACAATTTCTCCCCGATTGCTCCAGCGTTTGCTTCGTTATCAATATGAATATTAGATCCGAATTCAGCGCTCAGAGCTTCATATAGATCGACATTGTCCCAGCCTAGGTTAGGGGCAGAGATGACTCGGCTCTTCTCATCGACCAGACCTGGTACGCCAATGCCGATTCCAACAACCCCATAGGGGGATGCAGGTAGCCTTCTCATAAGACCGCGGATCGTCTTCCTGATTTGATCAAGCACTTTATCCAGGGAGTAGTCTTCTAGTGGGACGGTCTTCTCCCGGATCACGTTCCCTTCCATATCTACCAGGACAGCCAGCAGATCATTAACACGGATATCTACACCGATAGCGAATCCCGCGCTTCGATTGAATAAGAGCAGAGTGGGTTTACGTCCTCCGCTTGATTCGCCCGGTCCGATCTCAGAGACAAGCTGACTCTCGATCAATTCGGAGACAAGGGAAGAGACGGTCGCTTTATTAAGCCCGATCACCGATGAGATATCTGCTCTGGATAGAGGCTGCTGTTGTCTGATCGTATTCAGGACGATCGTCTTATTCATCTTCTTGATTAACTGCTGGTCGCCCGTAATTTTCATGATTAATCCTCCAGAAATTATTGAACATGGTACTATCATAACACAAGGTGGGGAATAAAAATAAACAACTTAGTTAGTTTGACCAACAAATTAACGATGGGTAAAAAGGAGCAGACCAAGTGAGTGTAGATCTACTCATAGGCCTGCTCCTTACCTGGAATCAAATTACTTTTGAATATAGAAAATTAGTTCCTGACCATTCTTTACGGGCTCTTGCACAAGTGTATAGCCGTGCTTTACGACCTCTTCTGGTACGTTCTTGAAGGCAGCTGGACAATCGGCAATGACTTGCAATATTTGCCCCTTTTCATGTCCTGTAACGTTTCTAAAGAGTAGATCACGGGATATGGACAAGGTTCTCCTCTAAGATCCAATGTGAAATCAATCGTCATTATTTTGCATCTCCTTTTTTGAATCCAACGCCAAAGCGATAATTTTTTTGCCAGTAGCTAGCTACGGCATAACCAATTGCAAGCAGTACGAGTGTAATAATGAGTGCCCAAGCAGGCCCCATTACGGAGATCAGATTAATCTTCGCTCCGCTCTTCACGAGCAGGTCGAATACGCCAAGATGATCCCAAGCGTAGGCGATGAAGGTAGCCCCGATGATGTTGCCAATAAATACAGGCAGGAAGATTACTTGCCCTTCCATTAAGCGATACATCATTCCCGTCTCGCAGCCCCCAGCAAGCACGATGCCAACGCCAAACAAAATGCCGCCGATGAATGTGCTCGGTGCAGCCATTTTCGTAATCGGATCAACGCCGTTCACGAGAATAACGATGAGCGTCAAAACAGAGCTGATTGCCATCCCGAGAATAATAGCTTTCGTCATCGTGGCGCGTCCACTAATCCACAGATCACGAAAGGCTGAGGTGAAGCAGATTTGTCCTCTTTCAATCAGGATGCCGAAGGCAGCCCCAAAAACTGCTGCTACTCCAAGCATTGTCTTACCATTAAGGAAGAAATACACGATGAGTCCTGCGTAAGCCAGTGCAATAAGACCGCCGACATAAGGCTGAACCTTTTTCGACTCGCGCACTGCAGGTGCTACATTTCCTTTTTGTAGAATGGGCTTGCCTTTCCACCATCTAGTTCCAACAATTTTTACACCTACATAAGTGCCGACCGCTGTAGCTGCCATGAAGATCCAGGCATGAAAAGAGAACTGCGGTACGCCCGTGAAGAAGGCGGCCAGATTGCAACCAAGCGCCAATCTTGCGCCCATACCTGCGATAATGCCGCCAATCAAGCCCTGTACCAGGCGGCGCTTTTGCTTAGGCATGCGAATCTTGAAGTTGTTGCTGAACAGAATCATGATCAGCGCTCCAATGAACATACCCCAGACGATCCATCCGTCCGTACGATCGAACGTTGAGCCCTCCATGTGTATCAATTTGAAGTAAGCCCAGTCGGAAATATCTACGCCGAAGAGCTGGAGGATATGTCCTCCAAAGCGAGTGAACTCGCCAGTCACAGCCCATACCGTATTGGTAATGCCGAAGTACAGTGCGCTGAGTACACCTGCAATACCGATCGCAACGTAAGGGCTCCAATAGTTAGTGAACAGCTTCCGTAATGTTGTCATACCTTTCTACCCCTCTAATCCATCATAGCAATTAAAAACCATTCTTCATTCTACTACAATCTTCGGAAAATGTGGTGCAATACCATTATAAGTAAATGAAAAACACTTATGACCAACAAGAATATTTGTCATAAAAATAATCTTAGTTAGTTTACTAGACAAACTAAGTCTAACGTGATACGATCTAGTTACAGAAGGAATCATTCCTTTAACCGATAGGATGTAAATGCTTTCAAAAAACCTTATTTAGGGAGGACTTTAGCGTGAGTTATTTCAAAAACATTAGCAAAATTCAGTATGAAGGCGCAGGTTCCGATAACGCGTTGGCATTCAAACATTATAATGAAAATGAAGTTGTGCTCGGCAAAACAATGAAAGAACATCTTCGTTTTGCCGTAGCTTATTGGCATACAATGACTATGAATGGTAGCGATCCATTCGGTCAAGGCAACATGATTCGTCCTTGGGAGACTGTATCCGGTATGGATTTGGCGAAAGCCCGTGTAGAAGTAAACTTCGAGTTCCTCGAAAAAATTGGTGCTCCTTACTTCTGCTTCCACGATGTTGACGTAGCTCCAGAAGGCGCAACACTGAAGGAATCTAATGAAAATCTTGATGTGATCATCGCTAAAATTAAAGAAGGCATGAACGCTACAGGCACTAAATTGCTCTGGAACACAGCTAACATGTTCTCCAACCCACGTTATGTACACGGTGCGGCAACGACTAACAATGCTGACGTATTCGCTTATGCAGCAGCACAAGTGAAGAAAGGTCTTGAAACTGCAGTTGAACTTGGCGCTGAGAACTATGTATTCTGGGGTGGCCGCGAAGGTTATGAATCCCTGCTTAACACGGACATGGGCTTAGAGCTCGACAACCTGGCAAGATTCTTCCATATGGCTGTTGACTATGCGAAGGAAATCGGCTTTACTGGCCAATTCCTGATCGAACCTAAACCAAAAGAGCCAAGCAAGCATCAATATGATTTCGACGCAGCAACAACGATTTCGTTCTTGCAAAAATATGGCTTGGACAAACACTTCAAACTGAACCTTGAAGCGAACCATGCTACATTGGCTGGTCATACATTCGAGCATGAACTTCGTGTAGCTCGTCTCAACAATATGCTCGGCTCGATCGATGCGAACCAAGGCGACATGCTGCTTGGTTGGGATACTGACGAGTTCCCTACAGACATTTATGCTGTAACGCTTGCTATGTATGAAATTTTGGAAAATGGCGGTATTGGTGCAGGTGGTGTAAACTTCGACGCGAAAGTAAGACGTACTTCTTTCGAACCTGAAGATTTGTTCTATGCTCACATCGCTGGTATGGATACTTTCGCTAAAGGCTTGAAAGTAGCTGGCAAAATGATCGAAGACAAATTCTTCGAGAACCTTCTGAACGATCGTTATGCAAGCTTCAAGACAGGCATCGGTGCTGATATCGTATCCGGTAAAGCAAACTTCAAGACTTTGGAAGCCTATGCGCTGGAAAATAGCCACATCGTGAATAAATCGAACCATCTTGAGCTCTTGAAGGCTCGTCTGAACGAATATATTTACGGAAACAAATAATAGCCACTGACGAACATCGTCAGTTTGGTGATATAGATTGTGCAATAGCAAACAAAAAGGGGCGCTGGGTCGTCCCTTTTGTTAGGTAATAGTTTAGAAGCCTAGATAAGTTGAACTAATGATTGTACGGATTGTAGGCAGCCGGGTGAAATGTTCTTACGATCGCTGTTGTTCGCGAATTTCTTGATTTTATTAATTCAAGCATAGTAGAAATCCGCTCACAAAGGCGAACGCTTCGCTTCTTCAGAATCATTTCACCCTCTTGCCTATTCCCTGCTCCTTTCTTTAGTTCAACTTATATAGATGAAATGATTGAAGGGAGAAATACGAGATGAAGTACGTAATCGGTGTCGATCTTGGCACGAGCTCCGTAAAGACGCTGCTGGTAAATCAGGATGGAGAGATCAAAGGTGAAGCAACGGCCTCGTATCCGCTTATTCATGAACGTCCTGGTTACAGTGAGCAGAATCCAGAAGAATGGGTGAACGGAACGATTGCCAGTCTACAGCAATTGCTGAAGGAATCTGGCATATCTCCAGAGGATGTTGAAGGTGTATCATTCTCCGGACAAATGCATGGACTTGTACTGCTTGATGAACAGAATAATGTACTGCGCAATGCGATTCTATGGAATGATACGCGCACGACGAAGGAATGCCGTGAGATTGAGCAGAAGCTCGGCGACGGGCTGCTGAATATTACACGGAATGCCGCTTTGGAAGGCTTCACGCTTCCTAAGATTCTGTGGGTACAGAAGCATGAGCCAGAGTTGTTCGCCAAAGCGGCTCATTTCGTGCTACCGAAGGATTATCTGCGTTACCGTATGACTGGTCGGGTAGAGATGGAAATTTCCGATGCGGCCGGAACGTTGCTGCTTAATGTACCGGAAGGAAAATGGAGTGAGGAAATTGTTCAGGCATTTGGTTTGCCGGATGGATTCTGTCCGCCGATTGTCGGCAGTACAGAAGATACAGGCACGATTCTGCCGAATTTGCCAAGCTGAGTGGTTTGTCCACAGCGACACGAGTATTCGGCGGCGGTGCTGATAACGCTTGTGGAGCGGTTGGTGCTGGTATCGTCCGCAAGGGTGATGCCATGTGCAGTATAGGAACGTCCGGTGTTGTGCTTTCTTATGAAGAGGACAAGAACAAAGATTTTGCGGGTAAAGTACACTTCTTCAACCATGCGCATCCAGGCACTTTCTATGCGATGGGCGTAACACTGGCTGCAGGTTACTCCTTGAGTTGGTTTAAGGAATCGCTCGCACCAGAGCTCAGTTTCGATGAAATGCTGAAGCCGGTTGCTGATCTTGCTCCAGGCGCGGATGGACTCTTGTTTACACCGTATTTGGTGGGCGAACGTACGCCGCATGCTGATAGTGTGATTCGGGCTAGCTTTATTGGTTTGTCCGGTACACATCGCCGTGAGCATATGGCCCGTGCGGTAATGGAAGGCATCACGTTCTCATTGGCTGAATCATTGGAATTATTCCGTCAAGCGGGGATTAATGCCCAGCGAATTATTTCCATCGGAGGCGGCGCGAAGAATCCGGTATGGCTGCAGATGCAAGCTGATATTTTCAATACACCGGTCGTCTCACTCAAGAACGAGCAAGGTCCTGCCATGGGCGCTGCGATGATGGCTGCTGTAGGTAGCGGCTGGTTCAGTAGCCTTAAGGAATGCGCCGATAAGTTTATCGACTATGGTAAGACGTGTGAACCGATTCCGGCAAATGTGGCCACGTATGCCCGCCTGTTCAAACTGTATCAGCAGGTTTACTCGGCGACCCGCGAACTGAATCAAGGATTGCAGGAGTTCCGCGGTTAATCGCACAATCGAGTTATTGAATTATAGCCTGTAGACAAAGCTCCGAATGGGGCGGGTTCTACAGGCTTTTTAAGCGAATAAAACGAAAGACAATATATAAGTAGATTTATTATAGTAGTAAAGCAGAATATAATAGTAGTAAAGCAACATAGAAAGGAACTTAGAACATTAGGTATGAAAAAGTCAGAACACGCAAAAAAATTCATAGATAGTTTAATACCAATGGGATTGATTTTTGGGTGTGCTATTGGTGTAATTGTGGGTATATTTTTCAAACCAAGTATTCTAGTATTTACAGTGAGCATAGGATCGGGAATAGGTCTTTTACTTGGAGCTATTGCTTATGGGATTTATGGTAAGAAGAATCATAGTGATAACTAGATGCATGAATAGGTTCTAGGAGCAGAGCAGCGATCGTAAGGACATTTTAAAGCGCCCATGTCTTCAGTCGACTCTGAAGACACGGGCGCTTGTTCTATGTGTGGGTTAACGGTTATGATAATTCTGCTGGCTATCATCCGGATAAATGGTTCCAGATCGAAGGAGGACATGATCATCAATGAAGATTTATCGTAAATATTTCAAAAACAAATTGTTTCTGAAGATCATTTTTCTCTTTTCGATGATTACGATCGTAACTATTATCATATTCTCCTATTTGATGTTTCGTTCTATGTCTAATGCGGCAGTGGAGCGGCAGTTGGATATTCAGCGTAGTGCAATGCAGAATATCAACAGATATATTAACAACAAATACGAATCTGTACAGAACATGATGCGCGACACCTATAGGGACGCTGATTTGGCTTCCAACACCTCTTATTTCCTGGAGCATTCATATAAAGAATACATTGAATACAGGCTGAACCGTAATGATAGCGGCTTAACCAGCGATACCGTGCAGATATTTAGAAATCGATTCGAGGATGATCCGGACATTGCAAGTCTGATGCTGTACAGTGCTTCCTTACAGCAGTTGCATGTATATAACAATGCGAATTTTAAAATCATCACCACCAATGCAGCGAAATCTTACGTCCCAGATGCGATGTATATTGGAGAGAACTCGAAGGTCTCTGCTCCTAATGTATGGGTAAGAAAGACCATTGATATACCAGAATCACCGATGTTCTCCGTTCGCATTCCGATTAACAATAACATCACACTGCGCAATATCGGTCAATTAGAGGTATATTTTAGCTCAGAGAAAATATGGAACAGTATTGAGAATTACAGAGAGAATATCAAGGGGCGAATCCTTGTATTATCGAGTAACGGTGACGTCATTTTCGATACGGATGGAAGCTTCTACGGAGGCAGATATCCATATATGGAGCAGATCAGCACGGTCTACGATAATGATGTGACAGGGGATGGGGACTCGATCATTAAGTTGACGGATACCCAGGGAGGTTATACCGTGCTCAGCCTAGTCCCTAAGAAAGAACTTGCCGCAACCTACCGTGGAGTTCGAAATACGATTGTATTGGTGAGCTCGGTTTGTATTCTGTTCGCGATCCTGCTAGCTACGCTGTTCATTATGAGTTTCGCAAGACGGACCCACAGTATTATCCAATTTACGCGTAAGGTGAAGAATGGAGACTTGGATGCGAGAATTGCCGAGGAGAAGGATGATGAGATCGGACAGATTGCTAAGAGCTTCAACGAGATGCTGGTAGACCTGAACTTGTATATCGACCGGGTCTATAAAGCAGAGATCAAGCAGAAGCATACCGAGATCGCTGCGCTCGAAGCAAGGGTGAATCCTCATTTTCTATACAATACGCTTGAAGTCATTCGCATGCGTGCCGTCTCCCAAGGAGCAGCGGATGTAGGGGAGATGATCTACAGTCTGTCCATGCTGTTCAAGAACTATGTCCAGCAGAAGCCGCACTATACATTGAAGGATGAACTTGAAGCCTGTCGAATGTACTTGGAGTTGTTCCGAATCCGCTATAAGGATAAGTTCTCTTATGAGATTATTTGCGATAAGCTGTTGAAGAGCAGAACTTGGCTGAAAATGTCTCTGCAACCGATTATCGAGAACTATATTCTGCACGGAATGAGATTGGACGGGACCGATAATGAAATTACGATAAAGATCACGAAAATAGATGTATATCTATGCGCTGAGATTACGGATAACGGGCAGGGTATCCCAGAGGATCGCTTAGGACAAATTAAAGAAGGACTAGCCAATCCGGATGAATATTCAGGCTCTTTTGGGCTGCGAAGCATACATGAACGACTTAAATTGTTGTACGGGGCCCGTATGGTTTAGATATCAAGAGTGAATTAGGGAGAGGGACAGTGGTCACCGTATTGTTCCCTGATCTGGGGGAGGATGAATAGACGATGTTCAAAGTGTTCCTTGTAGATGATGAACCGTTTATTATTGAAGGTTTATACGATATTGTGGATTGGGCAGAGCTCGGAATGGAGATTGTTGGCCAAGCTGGGAATGGGTTAGAGGCGTTTGAAGCGTTGAAGCATATCCCAGCGGATATACTCGTCACTGATATCTCGATGCCCAAGATGAATGGGCTTGATCTGATCCGCCAAATTCGCGAATCACAGCCGGAACTTAAAGTAATTGTCCTGAGTGGATTTAATGAGTTTGATTATTTAAAAGAAGGCATGATGCTCGGTATTGAGAATTACTTACTGAAGCCGATCAACATTGAGGAATTCAAAGCTACACTGAATACAGTTGCCGAGAAATTGAATGCCTCCAGAAGATCTTTAAACGATCTGAGCGAACAGAGCATAATGATCTTGAAGGATCATATTATGTATCGCTGGATAAGAAATCAGATTAACCCTCAGGAGTTTCAAGAACGTGCCGACTTGCTAGGGATTCATTTGGACAAGCATTACGTCTTGGTATCGCTGCTACGGTCCAAGGAATCGAGTCAATCGTTGTTCGATGCTGTGCTGCATCAATTGTGGGGTAAGGAGGGAGTGATCCCTTTTTGCGATATGGAGGGAAATATTGTACTGGTGTACAATTTTGATGATTTGGAGGAAGGCCTGGAGGAAGCGAAACTGATGAATCAGCAGCTGATGGGTGTTCTGTTATCTTTTCGTCCGCTTCAGATGGCGATCGGCAGTATCCAGGAGATGGAGGAAGAGCCTTTCTTAAGCTATACTCACGCCAAAAAAGCACAGGAATACTTCATGATCTATCCGGAGCAGGATATTCTCCATTATGACCAGTTGAAGGATCATCAGGATAATGCCGAGCGTAGCATTCCTATGAATTGGAGTGAATATTCCAAGCTGATCATGGCGAGAGATACGGCTGGGCTAATAGCTCATATAGATGAAGATTTCGGGACACTGCGGCAGGTGCAAGGGATATCGCCTAGGCTCCTACAGGAATTGGCTATGGAGTGGATTATTCGTTTCAAAATGCAGCTTGAGGAGATCAGGCATGATGAAGAAGCTGATCTCTACAAGGATCAGTTCGCGAGAATCCGCACGACGTTTTCAGTTGAAGAACTGGTTCAAATTATGTATGAGGTCGTAGAAATTACGGTCGAATCATTAACGAATGATATGAAGAGTCCGGTCGTTCAGCAGGTGCTCCATTATATCGACCAGTCCTACAATGAGGACATTTCGCTGAAGACGCTTGGGGCGTTGTACCACATCCATCCGGTCTATCTTGGTCAGCTGTTTCACAAGGAGGTCAATCAGTCTTTTACCGATTACATTAACTGGTACCGGATTGAGAAGGCCAAGGAGCTATTGAAGCACAGTCCTATGAAGGTACAAGAAATTGCACGAGGCGTTGGTTACTGGGAGACCGGATACTTTTATAAGCAATTCAAGAAATATGTCGGTATCTCACCGACTGAATATAAAGGGCTTAGCTAGAAAATAACGCTAGCAAGCCTTTTTCTTTATTTTGTACATGGATTTATTTATTTTCACTTCTATTTGAAAATGCTTTCATAATTTAAAGTTAAGGTAGTCCTTGAATACAGAACAGATAAATAGTCAAGGTTAAATTAAAAGGAGGGTATTCAACAATGAGTTCCAAAAGAAAAAAATTCTCTCTAATGTTGGCCTCGCTGATGGCACTTACACTTCTCGTTAGCGCCTGCGGAGGAAAAAATGCAAGCAATAACGCAGCCGGCGATGGTAAAGGTGAGAAGCCAGTTGAATTGCTTTGGTACACGATTGGTACGCCGCAAAAAGATACTGACAAAGTCATGGAAGAAGTCAGCAAATACACGAAAGAAAAAATCGGGGTAACTGTTAAGATGAAACAGATTGACTTCGGTGATTATACGCAAAAAATGCAGGTTATGGCTGCATCCGGCGAGCCGATGGATATCATGTTCACTTGCTCATGGGCATTTGATTATGTACAAAACGCACGTAAAGGCGCGTTCATGGAGCTTGATGATCTGCTGAAGACTCATGGTCAAGACATTGTGAAAACACTTGATCCTGCGTTCTTGGAAGGTTCTAAGGTAGATGGACATAACTATGGTATTCCAGCTAACAAAGAATTGCCAGCACAAGAAGTATGGCGTTTCAATAAAGAATTTTTGGACAAGTACAACTTGGATATGAAGAATGTACGCTCCCTGGAAAGTCTTGAGCCTTTGTTGAAGACGGTTAAGGAAAATGAGCCAAACATTACTCCTTTCGCAATGGACAAGACTTACATGCCTGTGATTCCATATGACTATGTTATCGAGAAATTACCGATGGCTGTTTCAATGGATACGAAAGACTATAAAGTAGTTAACGTTTTGGAAAGCCCTGAATTAAAAGCTGCTCTGAAAACGATGAACAAGTACTACAAAGCAGGCTATATTTCTGCAGAAGCAGCTACGACAACATCTACTGATGATCTGATGAAGTCCGGTAAATGGTTCTTGGACCGTGCGAGCACACAGCCTTTTGCTGATAACCTCTGGTCCGCAAGTTATGGATACCCTGTAGTATCCACACCAGCTGGCGACCCTTACATTTATAACTGGTCGGTAATGGGTTCCATGCAAGCAATCTCTGCTAACTCGAAATACCCTGAGAAAGCTATGGAATTCCTGAACCTTCTCAACACAGATCCAGTACTTCGTAATATGGTTGACTCCGGTATCGAAGGGGTTCATTACGAAAAAGTTGGCGACAACGTTATGAAGAACTTGGATGAATCCAAGAATTACGACATGCCTACCTTCTCCCTTGGTAACATCATGATTACTTACTTGAATGAAGGTGACCCTGCTAACAAGTGGGATGAATTCAAGAAATTTAACGATTCTGGTATCAATGCTCCATTGCTCGGATTCAACTTCGATACTTCGAAGGTAACCACTGAGCTGGCTGCAGTTCAAAACGTGAAGGAAGAATACTGGTCTGCATTGATGACAGGTACTGTTGATCCTGATCAATACCTTCCAAAAGCGATTGAGAAGTTCAAAGCCGCTGGCCTTGATAAAATCATGGCTGAAGCTCAAAGACAAATCGATGAGTGGAGAGCAAGTACTGGTAAGTAAGCTTAAATAAGGATTGATTCCTTGATAATAGAGAAGATCGGGCGGGTGATTTGCCTATGCCCGATCTTTTTTCGTTCAAACGTACGGCCGTCTTTAAAAAGTTGTCCAAGGCCGACTATCTATCAACAGTCATTTTATTTCATTACATTCAGGAGGGATAAAACGTGAAAAGGGTCGGCGAGTTTTTTCAGAATATCGTCAGAAATAGAATGATGCTGCTTATGGTGCTCCCTGGGCACTCTGGTTCCTTTTCTTCTCATACCTACCGATGCTCGGTACGGTAATTGCATTTAAGGAATACCGCTTCGACCGGGATGGCTTCTGGGCCAGTATCGTTAATAGTAAATGGGTTGGATGGCAGAACTTTAAGTTTCTGTTCAGTACGAATGATGCGTACATCATTACAAGAAATACGTTGCTGTACAACATCGTATTTATCTTTTTAGGCTTGATTTTATCTGTATTGTTGGCCGTTATTTTGTCGGAAATCACGAACAAGCGGCTCTCAAAAGTTTATCAGACCGGGATGTTCCTTCCGTATTTTCTATCATGGGTCATCGTCGGTTATTTCACATTCAGCTTCCTTAGCTCGGATCGCGGTTTGCTGAACGGAGTGTTCAACTCATTAGGAATTCCTCCAATTCAATGGTATTCAGAATCAAAATATTGGCCGCTAATTCTTGTATTGGTATACCTGTGGAAAGCGGTAGGCTATAACAGTGTTGTATATTTGGCATCGATTATGGGTATCGACAAATCCCTTTATGAAGCAGCAATGATTGACGGAGCTAGCAAAATGCAACAAATCCGTGCGATTACATTGCCGATGTTGAAACCGATCATTACGATTATGACTCTGCTGGCGATCGGGAAAATATTCTATGCAGACTTTGGTTTGTTCTATCAAGTACCAAGAGACTCCGGTACATTGTACGGGGTAACGAACGTTATCGACACTTATGTATATCGTGGACTGAAAACAACAGGTGAAATTGGCATGAGTGCTGCGGCAGGCTTATATCAATCCGTCGTAGGTTTCACACTCGTCATGACATCGAACTATATCGTACGCAAATTCGACAAGGATAACGCCTTGTTCTAAATATACTGCAAGGGAGTGAGCAGAGTGTCTAAAAGAAAGAAAGAACGCGATTTTCACAATCTATCGACGCCTATGAATATAACTTTTAACCTGATTGCCGGGATTTTTGCAATTCTGTGCGTGTTCCCTTTTCTATTCGTGGTTATCATTTCCTTGACGGATGAGGGAACGCTGGCTAAGAACGGCTATCGGTTAATTCCGGAGAAATGGAGCTTGGGTGCTTACCGCTACATGTTCGACATGGGTGATACGCTGCTTCGTTCGTACGGAGTAACGATTTTCGTCACCGTGGTCGGTACAGTCATAGCCCTATTGTTCATGGCATTCTATGCTTATGCTATCTCCAGAAAGACCTTCCGTTACCGTAATTTCTTCTCCTTCTTTGCGTTCTTTACGATGCTGTTCAACGGCGGTCTCGTACCGACCTACATCATCGTAACGCAATTGATGGGGCTTAAGGATACGGTCTGGGCATTGATCCTGCCACTGGCCGTTAACGCCTTCTACATTATGATCCTGCGGACGTTCTATTCAACAAGTGTTCCGGATGCTATCATCGAGTCAGGGAAAATTGACGGCGCGGGCGAGTTCCGCATCTTTATCAAGCTCGTTCTTCCATTGTCCTTGCCTGGTCTTGCGACCATCGGCTTGTTCAGTACACTTGGCTACTGGAACGATTGGTTCAACGCGCTGCTATACATCGACAATCCAAATTTAGTACCGCTGCAATCGATGCTGATGCGGATTGAGACCAGTATGCAGTTCATTATGCAAAATGCTCAGAACAGTTCGCTAAGTCTTGAAGCGATGAGATCTTTACCACAGGATACTTCACGTATGGCGATGGTTGTTATGGCGACTCTGCCGATCATCTTCGCGTATCCATTCTTCCAACGCTATTTCATCCAAGGCTTGACTGTAGGGGCTGTTAAAGAATAAGTTCTTCATAAAAGTGCGAGTTCAAAAAGGCCGAATTACTCCTGATTCACTTCGGGATCCAAAACGGGCTTTTTGGACTTCCTCTGGAAGGAGAGTAGGAAAGCGTGATCTATAAGGATCGTAACTATTCCAACTCAGAACGGGCTCAACATTTGCTCAGTCTGATGACGCTTGAAGAGAAGACCGGGCAGTTGGTTCAACCGTTCGGCTGGCAGGTCTACGAGCATAGGGACGGTAACATCGAACTGACCGAAGCTTTCAAGAAGCAGATTGAAAGCGGAGGAGTTGGCTCCCTATATGGTGTGCTTCGCGCTGATCCATGGACCGGTGTGACGCTGGAGACTGGATTATCGCCAGAAGAAGGCACAGCAGCCGTCAACGAAATCCAACGTTATGCGATCGAACATTCACGATTAGGTATTCCGATCCTGATTGGTGAGGAATGCTCGCATGGTCATATGGCGATTGGTGCTACTGTATTCCCGGTGCCACTCAGCCTGGGGAGTACCTGGAATGTGGAGCTGTATCGTGAGATGTGCCGCGCTGTGGCTCGCGAGACGCGCAGTCAAGGTGGGGCAGCAACTTATTCGCCGGTACTTGATGTTGTCCGTGATCCGCGTTGGGGCCGGACTGAGGAGTGCTTCGGCGAAGATGCTTACCTGATCAGTGAGCTGGCAGTAGCCTCAGTAGAGGGGCTGCAAGGTCAGTCGCTGGATCAGGAAGATAGCGTAGTTGCTACATTGAAACATTTCGTCGGCTATGGTAGCTCGGAAGGCGGCAGAAATGCTGGACCCGGTGCATATGGGTAAGCGGGAACTACTTGAGGTTGACTTGCTTCCTTTCAAGAAAGCGGTGGAAGCAGGAGCGGCATCGATTATGCCAGCTTACAATGAGATCGACGGTATTCCTTGTACAACGAATCGTGAACTGCTGCAGGACATTCTCCGCAAGGAGTGGGGCTTTGAAGGCATGGTCATTACCGACTGTGGGGCGATCAATATGTTAGCCGCAGGTCATGATACTGCAGAGGACGGAATGGATGCAGCTATTCAGGCTATTAGCGCCGGTATTGACATGGAAATGTCCGGTGAAATGTTCGGCAAGCATCTGATCGAGGCTGTACGGCAAGGCAAGTTGGATGAGGCGATCATCGACACTGCAGTCCTCCGCGTACTCGAATTGAAGTTCAAGCTCGGCTTGTTCGACGCTCCGTATGCAGATCCTGAGCGAGCGGCAAGCGTCATTGGCAGTGAAGAACATATTATGCTTGCTCGGAAGCTTGCTGAAGAGGGCATTATTCTATTGAAGAATGAAGATCAGACTCTTCCGTTATCGAAGAAGTCTGGTAGGATTGCCGTAATCGGACCGAATGCCGATATCGGCTATAATCAGCTTGGAGATTATACTTCTCCACAGCCGCCTGCGAATGTAACGACTGTACTAGGCGGAATTCGCAGTAAGCTTACGGACGAGCCGGAACGCGTGCTCTATGCTCCAGGCTGTCGGATTAAGGATGAATCGAGAGAGGGCTTTGATTATGCCCTTGAATGTGCAAGACAAGCTGATACGGTCGTGATGGTTGTTGGCGGGTCCAGCGCGCGTGACTTCGGTGAAGGAACCATTGATCTGAAGACGGGAGCCTCGAAGGTGACGGATCGCTCCTCGAGCGATATGGATTGCGGCGAGGGAATCGACCGTATGTCACTCAAGCTGTCCGGAGTGCAGCTTGAATTGATTCAAGAAGTATATAAGCTTGGCAAACCTGTAATCGTTATCTATATTAACGGCCGTCCTATAGCGGAGCCATGGATTGAAGACCACGCGAATGCGATTCTTGAAGCTTGGTACCCAGGTCAAGAGGGAGGACATGCCATCGCGGATATCCTGTTTGGCGATGTGAACCCTTCCGGCAAATTGACCATTTCCATACCGAAGCATGTCGGACAACTGCCAGTTTATTATAATGGCAAGCGCTCAAGAGGTAAGCGTTATCTAGAGGATGATTCTCAGCCGCGCTATCCGTTTGGCTATGGACTGAGCTATACGAAGTTCAGTTATTCCAATCTTACTGTACAGCTGCAGACAATTTCTGCGGAGGAACAGCAAAGGTCAGCGTTGAAGTAAGAAATATCGGCGATCGTGTTGGCGCGGAGGTTGTGCAAATGTACATCTCCGACGTTGCTAGTACTGTAACTAGACCGGCTGAAGGAGCTTAAGGGTTTTCACAAAATAACTCTGGCTCCAGGTGAGAGCAGGACGGTAGAGTTTACAGTCGGTGCAGAGCAATTGCAATATATCGGAGCGGACTATAAACCGGTCGTTGAGCCGGGAGAGTTCCGTGTGCTGGTAGGTAAGCATGTGAACGACACGTTAAGCGCCCATTTACTTGTGCTGGAGGATTAATTGGGATGGAACGGATCAGGCGTTTTATTCGGGAACTATCTGAGTGTCAATGGTTGGAGCAGCGTGAGCTGCGTGATTGGGAAATCGTATCATCTAAGTACGAACTGCCAGGACAATATGTCGATGCAGCTCCTTTTACAGAAGGGCAAAATTTCGAGCTTTTTCCTAGTAAGCAAGGAACGACATACTTTTTCTGCAAGCAGCTTGATATTCCGCAGGAATGGATGCAGCAGGGGCAGCATATCGGCCTGATCTTCCAATCCGGGGGCGAAGGGCTGCTGCGTATCAACGGGAAGTCTTATCAAGGTCTGGACCGCAATCATACTTTTGTTACCTTAAGCAATGACGTGATAGGTCGTCCGCTGGAGCTTGAAATCGAATTGTTCGATCCGATTCCGGAACCGGTAGATCCGTTGAATCAACAAGCCGTGATCCAGCCGCCGATCCGCTCGATTTATAGCTCGATCGTTAGCGTGAATCACCCGGTGCAACAGCTGATGTATACAACGACGGTGATCCGCGATTCGGCGGTACTGCTGCCAGAGCAGGATTTTCGCAGAGTTCGTTTGATTGAGGCGTTATACCAAGCCATGGATGAATTTGTCTCACTTGATCGAGGGGCTATTCGTGAAGGAGGCCTGGTAGCGGCCATAGATGAAAAGCTCAGACACAGCATTTTTGCGATCGGTGGAAACGCCGAAGGTTTGATCCACATGGTTGGTCAGTCGCATATCGACATTGCCTGGTTATGGCCGGCACGTGAGACGGTGCGCAAGACGAGTCGCACTTTTTCTACGGTCGATGCGTTAATGAATGAGTATCCAGAGTACCGATATGCCCAGAGTCAGCCGCAGTTGTTTAGCTACCTGAAGGACAATGATCCTGAGTTGTATGAGAGAGTGAAGCTCAGGATTCAAGAAGGGCGCTGGGAGCTTGTCGGCGGAATGTGGGTTGAACCGGATTTGAACATTCCGAGCGGTGAATCGTTAATGCGCCAGATGTTGTACGGACAACGTTTCTATGAGGAAGAGTTCGGACGCAGCTCCAAGATTGAATGGCTGCCGGATACCTTCGGATACTGTGCATCACTGCCGCAGATTCTGAAGCATGGTGGCATTGAATATTTCATGACGACGAAGCTTGGTTGGAACGACACGAATGTATTCCCTTATGATCTGTTCTATTGGGTAGGTATCGACGGAACGCCAATGTTGTCTTATCTGAATCATGGCGTTAATGAGAATACGCTACCTAAGGATGTTCACGATCATTGGCAATCTTTCCGGGAGAAAGCAAGGTATAATGAGCAGATGCTGCTGTACGGGCATGGCGATGGAGGCGGCGGAGTCACTCGGGAAATGCTGGAGTATATTAGGCGTTCTGAGTTGATGGTTGGCCAGCCTTCTAGTCAATTTAGCTCAGCGGCTGACTTCTTTGCAGGTATTACTGAGGCCTCGCCGCAGCTTCCAAGATGGAGGGGCGACCTATATCTGGAACTGCACCGTGGGACCTATACGACCCATGGACGTAATAAACGGAACAACCGGAAGGCTGAGGTTCTGTACCGGGAGGCCGAATTGTGGAATGCGTTGGCGGCGTCGGAGTTAGTGGCCGATCAGAAGCAGGAGATCAGCCGCTCACTGCATGACGGCTGGAAGCTTATTCTGCTTAACCAATTCCATGATATCATTCCAGGCTCTGCGATTACGGAGACTTATGAGACCTCAATGAAGGAATATAGAGAGATATTTGAACTTGGGAACAACGGTTTGCAGCAAGGTCTGAAGGCTTTGACTGATTGCGTAAATACAGAAGGCGAAGGCCAGCCTTATATCGTATTTAACAGCCTGGGCTGGAGCCGGGATGCTATCATAGAAATTGCAGGTCCTGATCGGAGTAATTTACTAGCTGTATATGATGGGGACGGACTTCGTCTTGCTCATGAAGCTATTGGTACTGCCGAAGGAAGCCAGGCGATACTGGTTCAGGTACCGGATGTTCCGGCATTCGGCTATAAGACGGTCTGGGTGAAGCAGGAAGTATCCGAAGCTCCGGCCTCATCAGACAAGATGTCTGATGATCTCCTGACGCAGGGTTGGGAGACCGGGTACTACCGGATTTGCTTCAATAACCAGGGCGAGATCATCAGTTTGTATGACAAGTCAGCTGATCGGGAGATCATTCAGGCCGGGAGCGTGCGAATCGCTTCCACTTCTTCCATGACCGTCCTACGCTCTGGGATGCCTGGGATATCGATACCAGATATGAGGAGCAGCCTGCAGGTGATGCGGAGCTGTTGGAGATGAAACTGCATAGTACAGGTCCCATCCAGGACGTGCTTCGTTTCCGTTGGAAATTGAATGAATCAGAGATTACGCAGGAGATGATCCTGTATCATCAAGACAGGCGCATCGATTTCAAGACGAGAGTACATTGGAACGAAGCCCATAAGCTGCTTAAGGTAGGTTTCCCTGTCGATATCGTAACGGATAAAGCAACATATGAAATTCCGTTTGGTGCGCTGGAGCGACCGACCCACCGCAATACGAGTTGGGAGCAGGCGCAGTACGAGGTGTGCGGCCATCGCTTCGTCGATGTGTCGGAGCATGGGTATGGTGTCAGCCTGCTGAATGACTGCAAGTACGGTTATGATATTCAAGGCAGTACGATCCGTCTGTCACTGCTGCGAGCACCGAAGTGGCCGGACCATTCCGCTGATCTTGGCGAGCATGAATTCACTTACTCGCTGTACCCGCATAAGGGAGATTGGCGTGAAGCGCATACGCTTAGAAGAGCAGCGGAACTGAACCATCCAGCTGAGGTGACTGAAGTGGAGCGCGGGCAAGGAAAGCTTCCAAGCGTGCAGTCCTTGATCCAGTTTACAGGACAGCATGTCGTACTGGATTCAATTAAACCATCGGAGGATGGCTGGGCAAGTATTCTACGCCTGTACGAATCCTCTGGCGGACGGGAGAGAATCACCCTGCAATGGCCGCAGTCATGCAAGGAGATATTCCTCTCGGATGCCCTGGAGCATGAGCTTGAGGCTATAGAGCATCAGGACGGCTTGATCGAGCTGCAATTTGCACCTTATGAGATCAAGACGATCAGGATTCACCACTAGATAAGTTGAACTAAAGAAAGAGCTGGGCACAGGCAAGAGGGTTCGACATTCTAAGGAAGATACATTTTAGAATATCGAACCTAGGTGAAATGATTCTGGAGAAGTGAAGCGTTCGCCTTTGTGAACAGATTTCTACACTGGTTGAATTTATTAAATCATAGAAATCTGTGAACAACAGCGATCGGAAGAACATTTCACCCGGCTGCCTTCATCGGCCAATTATTAGTTCGACTTATATAACAACTATTTTATCAGACTATAGGAGCGTGACGTGACGACATGGAACAATTTAGACTCCCGAAAATACCGATGCCTAAGCTGGAGCTCCCGGCTGCGATAAAGGATGTATTAGCCGAAGCTGAGGTGAAGCTGGCACATCGTCCGAAGCTGTTGCAATTGTTCAAAAATTGCTTCCCGAATACGCTGGAGACGACAACTAAACTGATGGACGATGGAACGACCTTCGTTATTACTGGTGACATTCCAGCTTCCTGGCTGCGCGATTCGGTTGAACAGGTGATTCAATATGTACCGTTCGCGAAGCAGGACGAGGATTTGCAGCGCATTATCAGCGGCTTGATCAAACGCCATATTCAATATATCCATATTGATCCGTATGCGAATGCTTTCAATGAATCGGCAAATGATTGGCATTGGAATACGACCGATGAGACCGATATGTCCCCATGGGTGTGGGAGCGCAAATTCGAGATCGATTCCCTATGCTTTGTCATACGCTTAGCTTATACGTATTGGAAGGAGACCGAGCAAACTGATATCTTTGACGCTGGCTTCAAAGCGGCGATGAAAAAGATTGTGGAGGTCTTCAAGACCGAGCAGCATCATTTTGAGAATTCGCCTTACCGCTTTACTCGTAATAATGGAATCCCTGAAGACTCACTGCGTAACAAGGGTCTTGGCATGCCTGTCAACTACACGGGTATGATCTGGTCTGGCTTCCGTTCCAGCGATGATGCTTGCGACTTCCATTACAACATTCCGGGCAATATGTTCGCAGTTGTAGCACTGCGTCAGATGCAGGAATTTGCAGAATGGGTATTCCGTGATATGGACTTCCTGGCCGAGCTGAAAGAGCTGGAGTTCGAGGTAGATTACGGCATCAAGCTGTACGGTATTTACCGCCATCCGGAATTTGGTCCGATCTATGCATATGAGACTGACGGCTTTGGCAACTACTGCCTGATGGATGATGCGGGTACACCAGGTCTGATCTCCATTCCTTATCTCGGCTATGTAACAGCTGATGACCCGATTTATCAGAATACGAGACGCTTTGCTCTAAGCAAGGAGAACCCGTTCTATTTTGAAGGGAAAGCAGCTAAAGGAATCGGCAGCCCGCATACTCCAGAGAATTATGTATGGCATATGGCGCTGTCGATGCAGGGAATTACGGCGCAGACGAAGGAAGAGAAGCTGGAGATGATCGCGATGCTGGAGAGCACGGATGCGGATACCGGATTCATGCACGAGGGCTTCCATGTCGATGATCCAACAATCTTTACGCGGAAATGGTTCGCTTGGTCGAACAGCCTGTTCTCACAGCTCGTATACCGGGCGATGAAGGAAGGCATTCTGTAAACATGAGGTACAGGCTGCTAAGGCGTGCGAATCCGCGTGCCGAAGGCGGACCCACGACTTGATGTCGTGATTCTTCAATTGCAAATCAGATATCCGTCACTTACAATTCGTAGTGCGAAGATGATCTTAAGTATGTTTTCTCATTACTCGAAACTTATCGTTTTTATATGAAAAGGAGAATTGAAATGAGCAGAATTATTGGCGAAAAACTGACGAACATCCCTTGGCAGGACAAGCCTGCTGGCAGCAACGCTCCAGTATGGCGCTATTCCGCTAACCCGATTATCCAACGGAATGCGATTCCGAATTCCAACAGCGTATTTAATTCGGCCGTAGTGCCTTTTGAAGATGGGTTTGCCGGTGTATTCCGTTGTGACTCTAGATCCGTTAGCATGGACATTTTCGCTGGCTTCAGTAAGGACGGCGTGAACTGGGAGATCAATCATGAACCGATCCAATTTGAAGGAGATCCAGAAGTAACTAAGCGGGAATATCGTTACGATCCACGGGTTGTTAAGATTGGAGATCGCTATTATATCAACTGGTGTAATGGCTATCATGGGCCTACGATTGGAATCGGCTATACGACCGACTTCAAGACCTTCCATCAATTAGAGAATGCCTTCTTGCCTTATAATCGTAATGGCGTACTGTTCCCTCGTAAAATCGGTGATAACTATGCAATGCTTAGCCGTCCAAGCGATACAGGACATACTCCGTTCGGCGATATTTTCTACAGTGCGAGTCCCGACCTTACTTTCTGGGCAAACACCGTTATGTGATGGGTACAATCAATGGTGATGCCTCTGCTTGGCAATCCAAGAAAATTGGCCCGGCTGGTTCAATTGAGACCGATAAAGGCTGGCTCTTGATCTACCACGGCGTTATCAATACTTGCAATGGCTTCGTATACCGTATGGGTTGTGCATTGCTTGATATCAACGAGCCTTGGAAGGTGCTGGCGCGTTCCCGTAACTATATTCTTGGACCTGAGACGTTGTATGAGTGCGTTGGCGATGTTCCGAACGTTACCTTCCCTTGTGCGGCTTTAACTGATGCGGAAACTGGCCGTATCGCTATCTACTATGGTTGTGCGGACACCGTAACTGGACTTGCTTTCACAACTGTGGATGAACTGCTCAGCTACATGGAAGAGTATCCTTTGGAGACTGAAGCTTAATATTTGAAAATAGAACAGGGCTGGCCCTTAGTCATCGACATGACGGGGCCAGCCTTTTTTTAATATGACACTGCAGTTTGCTTTATTTATATGGCAGTGTAATGGTTCAACGGGGCTGTTAACGTCTTATTCTCCCACTGCTTCCCGCTCTCGCTCTGCGTTAGCCAGTTTGAACTGCTCTAGCAGTCCGTCCAGAGCTTCTCGGATAGCGGTGGAATCTTTGGATTCTTCAGCCTTGACCAAGGCGGCCCAGGCCTTCGAGAAGGCATCCTCTGCTACAGTGGCCTCGTCTTTGGAGACGAATACAGCGATTGAGGCCTGTCCGGGCAATGTTTTTACTTCCTCATTATCACTTATTTTGATTTCAGACAGGCTTTTTACTGGAGTTAGCTTCGCAGCGATTGTTTTTGTGGGTGCAGTGACTTTCCCCCTCTGTTCCAGTACTTGCTTCCAATCCTCTACCGTATCAGGAGCATATTGCTTGGCCAATTCCAACGGATCAGCCATTTTGACAATGGTGATATTCTGCGATTTTCCATCCATGCTTACCATAGTTGCAGCCTGTGTTTTCACACTTGGAATTACTGTTTTCGCTGCGTTGTCTGCAGCATGGGTGATTCCCGGTACAGCGGCTGCGGATAACATAACGGCGGAAAGAACTGTCTTTTTGATTACATTTTGCATGTTCATGAGTGAACACTCCTTTGAAAGATAGATTTTCAAGCCTCCGTAGGTTCGCGACAGCTTGGGTTCGGTTCGTCTTAAGCAGAAGAGCTTTCTATATTTCCGCTAATGGCCGAGACCACCCCATATCACGTCGTAGGTTAGTATTGCGGCCCTGGAACAGGCCAGAAATACGAACCAGCATATCAGCATAAGACGGCTATTAGACATACCTTTTTCATCGTTGCAGTTATATTTCGACTTGAATTCCATCTGTTTTTTGGCACCGTCTATTCTCCTATAGCTGAAGTGATATTGCCTCGCTTGATGTTCCATAGGCGCTTGCATGTATTAGTGTAAGAAACGTCTATGTCAAGCCATTGGTGGATTTGTGGAAAAACGATGGCATTCACCCTGCCGATCTGAATTCGTTGTTATACTGATGTAGGAGAAATCGCTGGAGGACATGAAAATGAATAATCAATATGTGATTGCCGTCGTCGATGACGATTCAAATATTCGAAATCTGGTAGAGGCTTATCTACAGAAAGAAAATTATCGTACCGTTGGTCTGAGCAGTGCGGAGGAAGCATGGAATCTATGGAGAGACCATCCGCCCGATTTATGGGTGCTGGATATTATGCTGCCCGGCATGGACGGGTATGAATTTTGCAGACGTATCCGCAATGAAGCGGAAGTGCCTATTATTATGATTTCTGCACGAGATAGCGAAGTTGATAAAATCCTGGGCCTGGAGCTGGGCAGCGACGACTATTTGGTCAAGCCGTTTAGTCCGCGCGAGCTGGTGGCCCGTGTCAAAAGACAGCTTCAGCGCTGGTATAAGCTAAATCAGTCAGAGGAGCCCGCAATCCCTTCTCCACCTATACAGATTGAACTTGGCCGACTGCTGTTGCTGCCGGATGAGCGCCGAGCTTTTTGGGACGGAGAGGAAGTGGATCTGACTAGCAAGGAGTTTGCAGTACTGCGGGTGTTCGCGGAGAATCCCAATCGCGCCTTCACGCGGGATGAATTGCTGGCTTATGTATGGGGGATGATTACTTCGGCAGTGATCGAGCAGTAGACCATTTGATCAAACGGGTGCGCAAAAAAATTGGAGAGCTCCCCATTGAAGCGATATGGGGACATGGTTACCGAATGAGAAATGATGGAGGTGGAAGGACGGAATGAAACTCGTACATCAGATCAATCTGGCTTTTGGCATTGCAATGGTGCTGGTATTGTCGGTTGCTGGAATCGTCATTCACTATGTATTGTTAGATCATCTGATCGGAGCGCAAAGGGAGGATCTAACAGCAATGAGTATTGAAATGACAGCTTCACTCAGGGAGGATTATCCCCAGGTGACCGACGTCACGATGAGAAAATTGCCAATAGAGCTTCCAATCACTGCTCCCTCCCCGAACATTAGTGCCGTTCTGACCGATCAGACGGGCAGTGTGATTGCGGCGTCTCCAATAGCCTATACAACCAAGAAGGTAGAGACGCAGGCCGCAGTTACAACCAACATGGCTTCCAACGTTCAGAGCATCCAGGCTGGATCGGATAAAAACTTCATCTCGGTAGAGAAATTAACGCCTCAAGGAAAACTGACGCTGTACACGCCAATCAGCAAAGTCCGAACTATTGAACAGGCTCTGCTGAAGCGACTGCTTATTATTTTTAGCGCTGCCGGTTTCGCCATGATTCTTCTTAGTATTTTCATTACAAAAAGGCTGATTAACCCGTTAATCCGACTTCGTAATGAACTGAATAAAGTCAAACAGCGCCAGTTCTCGGACGTGGCCCTCATTAAGGCGGGAGGGGAGATCGGCTCGGTCGCTCAATCGGTGCATGAAATGGCAACGGAGTTGAATCACTTTAATCAAGTACAGAAGCAGTTCTTCCAAAATGCATCCCATGAATTAAAAACGCCGCTGATGTCTATTTCCGGTTATGCGGAGGGGATCCGCGACGGCGTCTTTGAGGGAGAGAGTGTCCGGAGAGGATTGGACATCATTATGGATGAGAGCGCCCGACTTAAGAAGCTCGTGACCGAGATGACGCTTCTAGCCAAACTGGATAGTGAAGAGGATGTGTTCAGAAGCGAGGAGATTTCCCTGGAGGAACTGCTGACGGAAACCGTAGAGAGGCTGAATCCACTACTTGTTAAGCGGGAGATCACTCTTCATACGGAATACGGGAGTCTCGGAACAGTCAAGCTGCGCGCAGACCGAGACAAGCTTCTGCAGGCGATGTTGAATGTTGTCTCCAATGCAGTGCGTTATGCGCAGCATCATATTTATATTCATGCCGAGCTATGCAAGGGGCAGATCATAATCAATGTTAGCGATGACGGACCAGGAATACCGGAGGAACTGCTGCCGTATCTGTTCCATCGCTTTGTCAAAGGCAAAGACGGCGAATCCGGGCTAGGACTTGCCATCTCGCGTGCGATTGTTGAGCGCTGCGGGGACTAATTCAGGCGGGTAATGGAAGTAAAGGTGGAGCGGTCATTTCGTTGAAGTTTCCGGGAATAGTCTAGATTATTCCAGGTATAAGTGCAGGGTTGGTTGTTGATCATGGAACATGAAGGAGCCAGCCCTGTTAACTTTTAGCAGCATATTTTCGTACATAAATATAGTGACGCCCAACCACCTGACTTTTCGGATGGTTTTTTTGTGATGTAAAGAAGTGTATATTGTCGGCGGAAAAATTCCTGTTATATGATAATGGTGGGATTTTCACCCATATTTTTTGAAGTGTGATGGTTTTTTTCTGCATCTATGCCAAGCAAGGCCGTTTCATCAAATCCAAGAGCATATGGAGGGACTATGAAGAAAATCTTCTTGAAAGCCATTTCAACCATGCTTGTGTTGGCCATGATGTTGACACCTGTTGCTCAGCCGGCAGCCGTTCATGCCCAGACTACTTCTAAGCAAGCTGTGAAAGAGGTGCCTTTGCAGACGAATCTGGCTCTGCATAAGAAAGTCGTCGCCTCAGGTAATGAAGTGGATGCTTTGAAGCCGGAGCTAGCTGTTGATGGGAAGGGGAATACCAGATGGTCGTCCCCTTACAAGGATGATCAGTGGTTTTACGTGGATCTCGGTGCGAAGATGGATATTGACCGCGTTGTGATCCGTTGGCAGACACCGGCGGAAAGCTACAAAATTCTCGTATCGGATGACGCTAAGCGCTGGAAGAATGTAAAAGCAGACGGTGGTGTCATCAAGAGTAAGGGTGGGGTAGAAACCGTTGATTTCCCGCTGCTCAAGGCAAGATACGTGAAATTCCAGGGGGTCAAGCGAGCGCCGGTTGAAGGCACGTTGTACGGCTACTCTTTTTATGAATTCGAAGTATACCAATTGCATGATTTGCGGACGATTGTGGACAATGTAACCGCAGCGCTTAAGGTAAATGCCGGACAGACAAAGCTCGATTGGTCTGCGGCTCATGTCCCTGAAGATTATGAGGTCACCTTGTATGGCAGCGACCGCCTGCCCGTGATTGACCTGGAAGGGGATATCCGCGAGCCCTTAGTAGATGCCAAGGTGAATCTGATTATTCAGGTCACGGACAAGAAGAATCCAATTCGCAAGCTACTCTCCGATAATATTACGGTCTTAGTTCCGGGACAGCATAAACAAACTTCGGACCGTAATTCCGAACCGGACGTGATTCCATCGCTACGTGAGTGGTACGGTGGCAAGGGCAATTATTCACTGACGGAATCATCGCGAATCGTCGTGAATGCGAAGGATCATGAGATTCTTCAGAATGCCGCCGAATTGACGCGCCAAGATTTGCAGGATATTACCGGATTAGATATCAAGATTGAGTATGGAGAGCCGAAGAAAGGCGATCTGTTTATAGCTATTGATCCATCTTTGACATGGCTAGGCGATGAGGGGAACCTGTTCAAGGTCGATGAGTACGTCTCTATGACTTCATCTACCGCTCAGGGAGTCTTTTTCGGTACAAGAACCGCCCTGCAGATTATCAAGCAGCATCCGGACCGCACCATTCCACGAGGGGAATCAAGGGATTATCCCAAATACGAGCAGCGCGGGCTTATGATCGATGTGGCGCGTAAGTTTTATACGATCGATTTCCTGCAGAGCTATGTGAAGCTACTGTCTTGGTACAAGATGAACACATTCCAGATTCATTTGAATGATAGTGTCGGAACACCGTTCAAGGATGGAACGAGGGCGGCCTTCCGGCTGGAGAGTAGCACTTATCCGGGATTGGCTAGTCCAAACGGCCATTATACGAAGCAGGAATTTAAAGACCTGCAGCTTATGGGGAAGGAATATGGCGTGAACATCATTCCGGAAATTGATACACCAGGGCATTCCCGTGTATTTACTTCGTATAATCCGTCCTTGGGTAATCCGTCCACAGGAGACGACAATATGCTCGACGTATCCAAACCGGAGACGGTGCAGTTCGTCAAATCCCTACTAGATGAATACCTGGACGGCAATGATCCGACCTTCATCGGACCTGATATTAACATCGGTACAGATGAATACAATGGCGATACAGAGGTCTTCCGCGGGTATATGGATACCCTTATCAAATATATTAACAGCAAAGGCAAGCACCCCCACTTATGGGGCGGGCTGACGCATTATAACGGAGTGACGCCGATTAGTACAGATGCCACAATGGATATTTGGCATGAACCTTATGGTGCTCCGCAGCAAGCGGTGGATCTCGGCTATGATGTCATCAATGCCCAGAATACTTACATGTATATCGTTCCTACCGTATATGGGAACTATCTCAATACCCAGCTCCTATATAATGAATGGGAGCCTGTGAAATGGGAGACAACGACGCTTCCACTCGGCCATCCCCATGTCAAAGGTGGTATGTTCTGCTTATGGAATGATGCTTCTGAAGTTAACGGATTGTCGATGGATGATTCACATGACCGTATGCTCCCTGGAGTTCAGGTTGTTGCGGAGAAAATGTGGACCGGGACGAGGGAAGATAGGTCCTTCGAACGATTTGAGCAGCGGAAGAAGAAGATCGGTGATGCACCGACTGCGAATCTATCCCATAAGGTTGCCGTCAACAATGAAGATAACAGCGTCATTCAATATCTGTTCGAGAAGGAATTTGAGGATGCTTCTGGCAATCATTATGATGGCAAGGGCGTGAATGTCGATATTACCCAGGGAAAATATGAAAACGGTGTGCGGTTAAACGGGGAAGAGCTATATTGAGACTCCGGTTGAGGCCGTTGGCTTTGACTGGACGGCCTCCATGTGGATCAAGCCCGATCCGGGTAATCCGGCGGATGCAGTTCTGATGGAATCGCCGGTAGGAACACTGAAGCTGAAGCAGGGCAGCACAGGCAAGCTGGGCTTTACGAAGGAGCATTACGACAGCACGTTTAACTACTCCGTTCCGGAAGGCAAGTGGACACATCTAACGTTCAAGGGCGACAATAAAGGTGTGACCTTATTCGTTAATATCGATGAGTATGTAGAACGGATGGAGGAGACCTACCCTAAAATGAATACTCTAGTTTTGCCAACGCTTCGGATCGGCAGTGCAACAAATGCTTTTAAGGGTGTGCTGGATAATGTCATGATTTACAACAAGGCGATCGATTTGCAGAACAGCGACAATCTGGCCCTGCATCAAAAAGCGGAATCTTCCGCCACCGAATTTCCGTACTACTCGCCGGACATGGCAGTTGATGGGGATGTCTCCCCAACCTCCAGATGGTCCAGTGCTTATGTAGATGATGCCTGGTTTTTGGTCGACTTAGGCGATGTCAAGGATATCAGTAAGGTGATTATCCGCTGGCAGGCGGCTTATGCCGAGAAATTCAAGCTGCTGGTGTCCACGGATAAGACCAATTGGACCAGCGTATCTGGTGATAAGGACGGGGTGATCCATTCCAAAGGAAATCTCGATATTATTACCTTTGACGCGAAGCAAGCGCGTTATGTTAAATTCCAGGGTGTTAAGCGGGCAACGGTGTTCGGTAACTCCTTTTTCGAGTTCGAGGTCTACGGAGCGGATCATATTCAGGAGTATAAGCAACTTATCGCTCAAATGGAGGACCTTCTACAGCAAGTCGACAATAATAGTAAGCTGCACGAGCTGCTACTTCAGGTATTGAATCGTTATCCTTACGACGTTAATCGTGAATTGCGGCCGATGCAAGATCTGATTAAGACGTCTCCAGGCAAATAAAAGATAGGGGCTGTACCCGTTGGGTATAGCCCCATTTCTATTAGCTACAATTCATTCCAGATGCGCTTCGCGTTATCGAAGGCGATCTTCGTCCCGCGTTTGCAGTCTTCCATGCCTTCATACTCGATCGACAAGTATCCGTCGTAGCCGGAGCTCTTGACGATACCCAGCAGAGCTGGCACATCGAGGTCTCCTTGTCCGGCGATGGCTCCGCGCAGGTAACGGCCTGCTGCACTTGGGAACCAGCCTTCTCCCGGATTACGATCGGCAGGACGGATATAGAAATCCTTCACGTGCACCATAGAGGCGATGCTGATATTATTCTTGACCGCGCGAATCGGATCTTCATCAACACAGACGAAGTTACCGATATCGAGCGTCGTCTTGTAGTTATCCCGGCCAACGGTATGAACCAGCGTCTGAACCCGGTCGCTGGCTTGTACGTAATAGCCATGGTTCTCCACGCTTGTCGTAATGCCAAAGCCGTTGGCATAATCAGCGATTTTACGGCAGGCGTTCGCGATTCGCTCTAGGTCGGCATTGAAGTTCACGATCGAGGTGTCGGGCGGAAGCAACGTCATGGCGCATCAGCTTGACGCCAAGTCGGTGAGCGACATCTACTTCCTTCATTACTCGTTCGATTTCAGCCTCGTAGGCTTCCTCCGAATCAGTAATGAAGTTGGCGCCGATGGCGTAGTTGGAGATATCGATTCCAGCCTTTGCGGCGCGCTCAACGATTTGATCTATTAGTTCGGGACTCTCTACTAAGCTGAAGCCAAGTGGAACGATCTCGATATGCTCGGCTCCTAGCTCCTTCACCCAATCAATAACACCTAGAATATCCATAGACCCTGCCTGCATGGCCTGATACAAACTATAAGAGCTGATTCCCAGCTTCATGACAAGTCATCTCCTTCTCTCTGTAAAGCAATATAAGTTGAACTAATGATTGTACGGATGAAGGCAGCCGGGTGAAATGTTCTTCCGATCGCTGTTGCTCACAGATTTCTTGATTTTATAGAATCCAACAAGGTAGAAATCCGTTCACAAAGGCGAACGCTACGCTTCTCCAGAATCATTTCACCCTTATGCCTATTTCCTGTTACTTCTTTAGTTCAACATCTCTAATTGCGGTAAGCTTTAATAAACTTAACGGCCTTCTCAATGTCAGCGGCAGGGTTATCCCCGACTTCTCTCTCAATGGTTAGGTAGCCTTTATAGCCGATCTCCTGCAGAGCAGCGAAGTAGGCAGGGAAGTCCACTTTGCCTTCCCCGAGCGGAACTTCTTCGAAGGCTGCTCCGGAGCTGGCCATTTCGGCAATCTTCTGATGATCCATTGCATCATAGCCGAGATAGCCGTAAACGTCCTTAGGATCGACAAGGCGCAGACGGTGTCCGTCCTTGACATGCGTATGCACGATGTAATCCTTGAGCGTCTTGACGCCTTCTACCGGGTCATCGCCTGTAACCATGACCATATTGGCAGGGTCGAAGTTAACAGAGACGCCGCGTGTACTAAGCGTATCCAGGAAGCTCTTCAGATGGGCTGCTGGTTCTGGTCCGGTCTCTATAGCGAAGTACGCATTCAAGCTGTTCGCATAGACGCCCAGCTCTTCGCAGGCTTCTTGCATCGCCGTGTAAATCTTACTATTGCGGTCTTCTGGGACGATTCCGATATGGGTAGTCACTACGTTGGTGCCAAGATCCATAGCCAGGTCGAGAATTCTCTTGGATTTCTCGATTTTTGCCGGGTTGGCGGCTGCATCCTGGAAGCCATGACCGGCCAGATCACCGCATAACGCCGAGATCTCTAACCCAAGGTCAGCGATGTATTGGCGCAGTTCCTTGCGTTGGGTTGGGCTAAGCTGATCCGGGTCCATTTCGCCCGACACAGCGTAGATTTGTACGCCTTCCGCTCCAACTTCCTTCGCTTTCTTTAAGCCTTCACGAACACCGATTCCGAAGCTGTCTACAATGACACCGATTTTGTTCGTCAATTTCACCTTTATTCACTCTCCTTGATATTTTTAGGCTGTCGGCACTCTACCTAACAGGTGCAGAACCAATTTATTAGAATTGAATTTCTCGTCCCTCTGCAGCCGATTGATAGATAGCATTCAGAATCTGGATCAACTGAGTTCCGTCTTCTACAGGGCAGATCGTCTCGGTATTTCCTAGACAACATTCTACAAAATGATTGACCTCACGGTTGAATGCACCCTGGAAGTCGAATCCTGGATATGTGATTTGTGGATCGATATTAATCATCGTATTATGTCGTTCTGTGGTGATCTTCAGCTGCGGTTCGAGCTCGGCACCGCCTTTATCGCCGAAGATGCTGATCGATTGCGAATCCTGCGTCGCATGGAGATTGAAGCTGACATCAACCATCAGGGAAGCTCCATTCTCGAAGCGGATCAAAGCGTTAGCCATATCCTCTACCGTATTATGGGAAGCATCATAGTCTGCTGCTTTATAGAAATCATAGTTCAGAACATTGGAGCGGTTGCCTACCTTACGATACGTATTGCCGGTTACCAATTTAACCTTTGGCTTGCCCATCAGGTACCAGCACAGGTCAATGACATGAACGCCGATATCGATCAGCGGTCCGCCGCCAGAACGTTCAATATCGGAGAACCACCCACCGGGATTACCGATTCTGCGGATCAAGCTGGCTTTGGCAAAATAAATTTCACCCAGATCGCCTGCATCAATGAAACGTCTCAGTACTTCAATATTGGAAGCATGACGGCGAACATAGCCGACCTGCAGCGTCTTGCCAGTGCGATGTACGGCTTCCTGTACGCGAAGAGCCTCATCTACAGTTTTACAGAGTGGCTTCTCGCAAAGTACATTCTTGCCGGCTTCAAGAGAAGCAATACTGATCTCTGCATGGGAATTGTTCCAGGTACAGATGCTGACAGCATCTATTTCCGAGTTAGCCAACAGATCGCGATAATCGGTATAGACATGAGGTACGTTATACTTTTCTGCAGCTTTTTTGGCTCTTTCCTCGTTCAGATCGCAGACCGCGTACAGTTGGACATGAGGATTTGCTTGATAGGCGTTCAAATGACATTCTGAGATGGATCCGCAGCCGATGAGACCGATTTTTACCTGTTTCATTGTTTACGCTTACATCCTTTCATCCCCGCAGCGAATTTGCTACAATATTATGTACTTCATTCACAGCGGCATGGTTTATTTGTTCAATTACCTACAATCTATCACAAGAATTTGTAAGGGAGAATGTTCAGGATGACAAAATATATGGATTATATGATCAGCCCATATCCGATTCGCACCTATGAGCCACTCGTCGATCCGAGCAAGCTGAGGCATAAATCATTGGCCTTCCATAGCGCCGGACATTTACCTGGGAGGACACTGCAAAGAACCAATTCTGAGTTCGCTCATTGGGCGTTTGTCATGATAACGGGTGGGGAAGGCTTCTATCAGGTCAACGATGGGGAGAGGCAGAGGGTCTTACCTGGATCCTGGTTCTGTCTATATCCCGGGCAGTATTTAATTATGGACCAAATAGTGGTGGTTTTTGGGATGAGTACTATTTCACGGTATCAGGCGAGCGGGTCGACGAATGGCTGCAGAACTGGCTTCATAATCCTGAACTGGTGAAGCATGGCGTAGTTGATGATGCGCTGCTGCATCGGATGGAAATGATGCTTATGATGATTGATAGCAACCAACCAGGCAACTTGGACAGAGCAGCTATGATGCTGGAGCTATTTTTGTACGAACTTGTGGTGCAGGTAGAGCAGACCCAGGCTGGTCATCGTGGAACATTTACGCTAAAAGTCATTGAGGACCTGGCCCGTTCTATTTATGTTGAGCAGCAACCGGAGGAAATCGCGGACAGACATCATATATCCGTATCTACGCTGCGTCGAATCGTCCATGAACACAGCGGATATCCGCTCAATGAATTTATCCATCGTTTAAAGATAGCTGAAGCCAAAAATTTACTACTGAATACAGAAATGAGTGTTAAAGAACTCGCCGAGGCACTGGGTTATCAGGATATGTTCTACTTCTCTCGCGTGTTTAAGAGAGTTACGGGGATATCGCCAAGTGGATATCGCAAACGGGGAGGTAGCAGTTAAGATCTGCTAGCAACTAGATCAATACTAAGACAAATAAGATAGTTAATTTTTAATAATGTTAAGGAGCATATGATATGGCCGTGCAGGAGATTTCTGAGAAAGAACTGAAGGTTCGTTGGAATGAGACGGGTTCTAGAGAGGCGGTACTGTTCTATACACCGTTATGCGGGACCTGTAAGCTGGCGGAGAGAATGCTGAACATAGTTCTCGAAGCAGGCGGGACGATTCCGGTATCCAAAATAAATATCAATTATGCGCTGGATCTGACGCAGGATTGGAAAATCTCCAGCGTCCCAGCGTTAATTATTTTTCAAGCAGGCTCGCTGATACAGAAGGAATATGCGATTCGCTCTGTTGTGGAGCTACAGCAATGGCTGAAGCTATGACCTTGCTATTTAAATGTACTGCTGGGTCAGGGGCAGATCAAGTTATCACGTGTCCTCGGGGTTGATCTCTAGGTTAAGCGGATCCTGGTTCTCCTTTTTCGTGAATCTTACCGTAAGTTATAGGCAAACACACAGTCGTAACCTGATGCATAAAGTGTAGGGTACTGATTTTCGGTAAAGAGAAAGGGGCAGAACTGGGAATGGCAGAGCAGGATCTTCATTATTTCATGCGTGGTAATACAGCGCAGGGATTAGTCAGTTTGGCGGATTCGGTATTTCAAGGACTCAGCACCATTTATGTGCTGCAAGGCTTTCCGGGGGAACGGAAGCGATGATGGGGCGGATTGCTGCGGCATTAGAGCAGCGGGGCTTCTCCCTGCAGAGAATACATCAACCTCTTGATCAGGAGTTCCTTGAGGGGATTATTGTTAAGGATCTATCATTCGGGATCGTCGATGGAGATGCTTGGACGGTAGATGCGGAACCGGCGGAGCGGACATTAAATATATCGACCTCTGCTCTGTGCTTGATGCAAGCAAGCTGGAGGCTTCGTCCGAAGAGATCGAACGGCTACAAGAGCAGATCGACACGGCTTATGAGCAGGCGTATGACACCTTTCTGAAGACGCTTCGTATCCATGATGATTGGGAGAAGATTTATATTGATCACCTTGATCGCGAGGCGATGAATACGCTGGCGGCGGAGTGGTCGGAGCAGTATTTGCTGCCCGTGAGAGCGGGCAAGAAGGCGCAAACTGTACATCGCTTCCTTGGTGCTGCTACCTGGAGTGGGGCCGTTGATTTCGTTCCTAATCTGACTGACCGTCTGAAGACGCGCATATATGTAAAAGGCCGTCCGGGTTCGGGCAAATCGACTCTATTTAAGAGTTTGGCTGCTTCTGCCGAGTTAAAGGGAATTGACACAGAAATATATCATTGTGGCTTTGATCCGAATAGTCTGGATATGTTGGTCTTTCCGGAGCTCGGTCTTGCAATATTCGATAGCACGGCACCACATGAACATTTCCCTGCCCGTCAAGGGGATCAGATTCTCGACGTATATCAACTGGCTATCGATGAAGGAACAGATGAGAAGTTTGAGGATGCCATTTTAACGGTCAAGAACGGCTATTCCACTTCGATGAAGCATTCGATCTCTTATTTGGCTGAAGCGAAGGAACTGCGCGATCAGCTCAAAGATATCTACCAGGAAGCTGCAGGTGAGGGTAGCCTGTTCCCACTGGAGCGTACGATATTAAGTGGTGTTGAAGCCAGAGCATAAATTTATAATCATCACGAAGGCCCGTTGAATCGCAGCGGGCTTTTTTGTATGGAAATCTTTAAGTCATAGTTGTTCATCCTTGAATGGTCACGTTAGAGATTTTCTTATATGATAATAGGAGGAAGAATATACATATCTAGGCGGTGATGATCAATGGACTTGCAGGAAGCAATATCGATATCGAAACGGGTTCATGCCAATGTCAGTGAAGTTATCGTAGGGAAGAGTGAAGTCATTGAACTGTTGTTGGCTGCCTTGTTCGGTAATGGACATGTGTTGCTGGAGGATGTACCAGGTACAGGCAAGACGCTGTTGGCTAAGTCTCTTGCCCGTTCTCTGAATGGGCAATTTAAGAGAATTCAATTTACTCCCGATTTATTACCTTCAGATTTGAGTGGGATTAATTTCTATAATCAGAAGACGAATGAGTTCGAATTTAGGCCAGGTCCTGTGTTCACGGAGGTACTGCTAGCCGATGAGATCAACCGGGCAACGCCGCGGACCCAGTCCAGTCTGCTGGAATGTATGGAGGAGCGTCAGGTGACGATAGACGGCATGACACATGATCTCGGTAGTCCGTTCTTCGTGATGGCCACACAGAATCCGGTCGATAACCAGGGGACATTCCCGCTTCCTGAGGCTCAACTTGACCGCTTTCTGATGCGGATTGAGGTCGGTTACCCTACGCATGAGGAAGGCGTCGACATTTTGCAACGATTCCAGGTGAAGAACCCGCTAGAGGAACTAATTCCAGTGGTTACAGGTGAGGAAGTTGCTGCTGTGCAACGGTTTGTCGCAGGGATCACTGTGTCTATGGATCTGCTGAGCTATATCGTCCATATTACGGAGGCAACTCGGAAGCATCCCGATGTAAGGCTTGGTGCTAGTCCAAGAGCAAGTACCGCTCTGATGCGAGCCGCACAGGGGATCGCTCTGCTTCAAGGTCGGGATTATGTGACTCCGGATGATATCAAGCGGGTCGCAGAGCCGGTGCTCGCTCATCGCCTAATCGTTCGCCACGGCCTTCGACCTGATGATCGGCAAAGTGATGCCGTGGTGCGCCAAGTACTAGGGGAAGTGGAGGTTCCTGCGGAAGATGTGCTGATAGGTAGAGGGAAGTAGGTGATTAGAGCATGCAATTAACTTGGTTAATTGTTAGTGCCTCCATCCTGATCGGATTGTTGGCGCTTGTATATCAGCGAAGTGCGATGAAAGGCCTGACCTATACCCGTTATTTTACTAGAGATACGGTGTTCGAAGGGGATACGGTCGAGATGGTCGAGGTTATCTCCAATGCAAAATGGCTGCCGCTTCCCTGGATGCGGCTAGAATCAAGCATCCCGACCGGGCTCCGGTTCGGCGATCAGACTAACCTGAATATTTACTCCGGTGATATCTATCAGAATCATATCAGTCTATTCTATCTTCGTTCCTATCGTCGGATAAAGAGACATCATCAGGTTATATGCTCGCGGCGAGGCCTATACCATCTGGAGACTGCCACGCTGACAACGGGTGATCCACTTGGTCTGATCTCCAAAGCGCAGAAATTCCCACTCAATCTAGAGCTGCTTGTATATCCGGAGATTCTTGCTTTGCAAGAGCTTCCGCTGCCGAATCATAGCTGGATCGGAGAGCTTGCAGTACGACGCTGGATTGTGGAAGACCCGTTCTTGACCTCGGGGGTCCGTGAATATCGTGCAGGTGATGCTATGGGATCGATTAACTGGAAAGCGACTGCGCGTACAGGAGCGCTGCAGGTCCATAAACGAGATTATACGGCGGATCATCGGCTTGTCATCTGTCTCAATCTCGAGGATAGCGATACGATGTGGCGTAATATTAATGACGCAGAGCGGATTGAACTGGGAATCAGATATGCGGCTACGGTCGCCGATCAGGCGCTGCGCAGTGGGGTCGAGACTGGATTGATCTGCAATGGTCATCTGATCTATGGCCCGCGTGAGTCCATTAGAATTGAGCCCTCCGCTGCGGCCGGCCAGCTGGAGCTCTTACTAACGACGCTGGCCAGACTTGTTCTGGATCGAACGGTCTCTATGTCGACCCTGCTTGAAGAGGTGCTGAATGAGGATCCAGTGGATACCGATTTTCTACTGATTTCCTGTCATCAGGGTGAGAAGCTGAGAATTACAGCAGATCAACTGTTACGGCGGGGCAACGGAATCGAATGGATGGAGATTCCCGGGACTGGGAAGGCAGAGTCAGCGGCTTCATAGCAGCGAGGAGCGCTGCTAGAAATAACCTTTATTGGTGGGTGCCATCCTCTAAGGAACGGGAAGATGAATGATTGCATGAAGGAGGTAAGAAGATGCTCAAATATTATCGCGGTACGGAACAGGATATGAAGGTATTATTCACTGCTTTTCAAGCTGGATTTGTAGATTATATGGTCAAGCTCGATCTTACCGAAGAGCAGTTCGCCGCCCATTTTTTCGGTCAGGAAGGGAATGCGTTGGAGCATTCTTTTGTAGCGTTGTATGGAGGCGAGGCGGTCGGTATTATACTTGGTGGCATCAAGGAGTATGAAGGGATACGGACGATGCGTTGTGGTGCGCTCGCCATCCGTCCTGATCTGCGCGGGCAAGGGGTAAGCAAAGAACTATTCCGGTTGCACCACCAGGAGGCTGTCGAGCAGGGCTGCCGCCAGCTTTACCTGGAGGTTATTAAGGGGAATGAACGGGCGATAGCCTTCTATAACCATGTTGGATATCAGCAACTATATGATCTTGCTTACTATACTCTGGCGGATGTATCTGGTTTAATGACACTGCCACATATGGATGAGTCAGGGCGCGACAGGCCTAGTATCGTGCAGATTAATAACGAGCAGTTTATAGAAGCAGTACAGGGTCGAGAGTACTTCCATATGAACTGGCAGAATGATCTCGACTATATCAGTCGATCGAATAAATATGTGTATTATGGGGCCATGATGAACGGCAAATTAGTAGCTGTTATGGCTATTACCCGCCAGGGGCGGATCAGTCTATTGGTCGTTGATAAGAACGAACGGGGTCACGGAGTAGCGCAATTGCTACTGAATAATGCTATTCATGAATTGGCTCTGACGCGGCTTCAGATATCGTTCTCTAATAATGCCGGGGTACATGGATTCCTACAACATCTTCGGTTTCAGAAGGACCCGATCCAACAGTACGAAATGTACCGATTTATCTGATTTGGATAACTATCAATCAATGACAGCACCTGCTACCCTTGGATGAATATTCAGGGACGGCAGGTGCTGTTCTGTTAAACCTGCACTATGAATATATGTGTAGAGCATATTTTAACCCTCTCATTCATAAAGTGTTAAGACGGATTATATAGAAGTGTGTGTTCAAAAAGGCTGGTTTTCAGCACCGAGAAGGTTAGATGAAGCTAGGGCCTGAGGAGCGGAGCGTACGTAGTTGGTACGTGAGCACCTAAGATGTTTCCGTAGGAAACATGACTTCGTAAGCATGAGCTTAGGCCCGGCTGAATTTAAGATTCGATGCCGAATTTGTTTCCTGATTCACTTCGTGATCAAAAACGGACTTTTTGAACGACCTCTTGATGAATGGGAGAGTAGAAGAAGATGAAGGTGTTAGTTACCGGGGGGCCAGGTTTCATCGGTCGCCACACAGTAAGCCATTTGCTAGAACAGGACTGTCAGGTAATTGTAGTCGATCAACGGAAAGATCCTAAGCTGCCCGAGGACAAGTCGGTTACCTACTATGAGACTGATATTGTATCGGAAGATCTGGAGCAAATTTTCGCCGTTGAGCAGCCTGACTATTGTATCCATCTGGCCGCCCACGTAAGCGTACCCCGCTCCTATGAGAATCCGCATCTGGATGCCGAGATTAATATTATGGGAACGATAAATGTACTTCGTGCATGTGTCAGGTACAAAGTTAGGAAAATCGTGTTTTCGTCTTCGGCAGCGGTATATGGGAACCCTGATATTTATCCGATTGAGGAGCAGTGTGCGCTTGACCCGCAATCCTTCTATGGGATGTCGAAGTATGTGGCAGAGAGTTATATCCGTTCATTCTCCACTCAGTATAATCTTGATTATACTATCCTTCGTTATGCGAACGTTTATGGTATACGTGAGCATCGAACCGGCGAGGACGGTGTGATGACGGCGTTCATCGAGCGAATGGCAGGAGGAATGCCGATGATCATATATGGCGATGGACGCCAGACAAGGGATTTTGTCTATGTTCGGGATGTCGCAGTCGCGAATGCCCTAGCTCTGAGCGTAGGTTCGTATCAGACGTTCAACATAAGTAGTGGAGTAGGACTTTCTCTGCTTGAGTTAAGTGGAAGATTGCAGGAACTGTACGAGAAGACAAATTCCGTACAATTTATGCCTCAGAAGCCGGGGATATCGATCGTAGCATTCTAAGCAATGATAAGGCCAAAAACTTACTAGGCTGGTCTCCATCATATTCATTAGAAGATGGCCTTCGGGCGATGATAGTGCATGAGCATGGGGTCAAAAAGAACAGTGGACAGCCATTTGCGCCAAATCTCCAAGACTATAACTCAATTACAGCGATCTAGGAAGTGGGATCTTTCCCGATGCGGGGCAGGATCCTTTGTTATTGTTTGGAACTCCATGGCTATGCTATGCTGTTCATAAAGCACCCATTTGATGAATATGCGATGGTATTGACGATGGAGGGCATTTTAGTGAGAAATGAAGATACCGCTTACATCATAAAAACGTTGAAATTATGCTTGTCCTGTCTTGGCGAGATGGTAGTGCTGATGCCGCTCTATCTTGTCGGAATTATCCTTCTAAGTCCGCAATATTTGCCCTTCTCCTGGCTGGTGATATTACCGTTTGTCTCTTTTCTCGGCGTAGCTATTCTCAGTTATGTACCTGTATTGTGGAAGAAGCTTGGGGCCGCCGCTCTGATCGGAGCTGTAAGTGCCGTTGTTTTCTTAGGGAGTGGGGCAGTAGGCTTCTCCCCCTTGATTGGACTATGCGCAGCGCTCTTCGCATTACAAGGCATGACAGCTGCGGATCGGTCGGGCGAGTCTAAATTTTACTGGTATGGAGTTGCGCTTTATTTTGTGGCCGGGATCGTCTATTCCAAAGTCGCTCTGCTGCGTGGAGAGCTTGGCCTGATTACCTGGCTCGGGCAGGATGTCTGGTGATCGCGCTGTTCATAACGAATTATGAATACTTGCGTTATACGACGATGTCTGACCATTCCCCGCTACCAAGGGGCTTGCGCCGGCATAATACGGTTTTTATTCTCATTATTCTGGGGCTGGTCGTTCTGCTTGCTGCAGGAGCCGGGCGTTGGATCGGCAATAGGTTAATACAAGTCGTAAGATATATCGTTGCTTGGATCACACGCCCATCTGGGAAGCCGGAGGTCCCGCAGCCCGAAGAAGTTCAGACGCCGCCGGCGATGTTATTTCCAGAGGGAGTGCAGAAGCCAGGCCTATTATCGCAGATTTTGGATATCCTCTTCTATGTGATTGGCGGCGTCGTGATCGCAGTCATGATTGGATTTGCGATCTACTGGCTCTACAAAAATGCAGGTGGCTTCTGGAAGCGTGGTATCGATCGCTTACTCTCTTTACTGCGCAGACAGGATCTGTCCGGTCAGAATAAGGCTTATCGTGACGAGGAGACCTCCATCTTCTCCTGGAAAGAGGAGAGGCAGAAATGGGGGCGTTGGCGGAATGCCTTGACCCGGTTGGGTCGGCGTCAGGAACGATATGAGGATATGCATAACAATCAGGAGAGAGTACGGTTCATGTATCGCCGCTTGCTCTCGCTTAGTCGTGATGAAGGCTATGAAGTAAAGCCTGGGCTGACTCCTCAGGAGACGCTGCAGTACATGCAACTCAATGATGATAGAAGTTCGAAGGGGCAAGGCAAGAGAGCAGCGAGACCGGGCTATAAGGAGACCGTGGAGCCGTTCATCGGTATATATTATCGGGTGAGATACGGGAGCAGGAGCCTGATGATGAAGAGGTATCCGACATAAAGAGGCAGTTGAAATTATAAGAGGTTGATATAAATAAAGACCCCTCAGGTGCAGCCTGAGGGGTCTTTGCATGAATAGGCTAGGCTCTGATTTGTTCAGGCTCTAGCTTGATAATCTCCAGCTTACGGAAACGGTTAGGCTCTTTCTCAAGTAGCTTGAAAGTCAGTTCTTCATGCTCGAGTGTCTCCCCAACCTTCATTTCGGGATTCGTCCCGAACAGCCAGCCGCCGATTGTATCGACATCATCTGTGCTGAGATCAGCCATGAATAGATCATTAATATGGTTAACCGTAACCTTACCATCGACGATGACATGGTTCTCTTTGACCATTACGAGCGGTTGCTCTTCTTCTTATCGAATTCGTCACGAATTTCTCCAACGATCTCTTCGAGAATATCTTCGATGGTCACGAGTCCGGCGGTTCCGCCATACTCATCGATCAGGATCGCCATATGGGTACCCTCGCGCTGCATTCTCTTCAGTAGCTCATTCACCGGAGTTACTTCCGATACCGCCATAGCAGGCTGTAGAATTGAGGCGATATCCAGATCTGGATTATCCTCGGAGGCAAGGAAGAACTGCTTCGTATTAATAAATCCGATGATATTATCCTTACTCCCTCTAACGACCGGGAAGCGCGTATACTGCTGTTCCTTGATAATGTCCAGATTCTCCCGGCGGGATTTTTCTGTATATAAACACACCATATCGGTACGTGGCACCATAATTTCTTTGGCTAATAAATTGTCAAAAGCGAAGATCCGGTTTACATAGCCGTATTCACTTTGATTGATCTTTCCGCTCTCGAAGCTCTCGTTAATAATGATCTGTAATTCTTCCTCCGAGTGGGCTTCTTCATGCTCTGAGGCCGGTTTAATACCGACCAGCTTAACGAGCTGATTAGCAGATCCGTTCAAGGTCCAGATAAAGGGACGCATTGCCTTGTTGAACCAAATGAGCGGTTTGGCTGTTAGCATGGCAACAGTCTCTGCCTTACGGATCGCGATCGTCTTGGGAGCCAGTTCTCCAACGACGACATGCAAATAAGTGACGACCACAAATGCGATAATGAATGATAGCACTTTGCTGATTGCTTCAGGTATTTGGAGGCTGTGGAATAGAGGGTGCAAAATTCTTTCCACCGTTGGTTCCCCTAGCCAACCGAGTCCGAGAGCTGTAATCGTAATTCCCAGCTGACAAGCAGACAGATAGTCATCCAGATGAGTAATAATCTGTTTGACGCCGAGCGCCTTCTTGTTCCCTTCCAGAATCATTTGATCTATTCTGCTCTCTCTTACACGGACGATTGCGAATTCCACCGCAACGAAGAACGCCGTTAATCCGATGAGAATCGCCACCATAACCAAATTTAAACCCAATAGCCTGTCACTGTCCATTCTCTACATCTACTCCTTCAACTAATAAAATATAAAATATGAATATCAATATTATTATATAATATCACTCGACATAAAGCGAATTAACATGATAAATCAAGGGTTTGGCTCTATATAATGTTCGTGTTTTTGGGGATTAATACGATAATTAAGTGAGATAACTATGAATTATCTGTGAAAATACGAATATTAACATATTTCTTTTATTGACTTATTCGCGTGATTTGGTAAGCTGTAATTGTTGATGAAATTAAATGTTTAGCTCATAAATCGTATATCCTCAATGATATGGTTTGAGGGTCTCTACAAGGAACCGTAAAAGTCCTGGCTACGATAGGCATGTTTCGCATACCTATCTGTAGATCCAGGATTTTTTGTTATTTTTTCAACTTCAGGAGGGACATAAATGAGTAAATATGATGTGATCGTCGTTGGGGCAGGACCTGGTATTTTTGCTTGCTATGAACTTACGAGAAAGGCACCGCATTGGAAGGTGCTGCTGGTGGACAAGGGACATGACATTTATCGTCGTCGCTGTCCGATTCTTGAGGAGAAGATTACGCTCTGTCCGCCTGCTGCCGGTCGCAAGGAGTTTGCGGGTTGCCTGCCAGCCTGCTCGATTACGGCTGGGTTCGGAGGAGCAGGGGCTTACAGTGACGGGAAGTTCAATATTACAACGGAATTCGGCGGCTGGTTGAATGATTATTTACCTCCGTCCAAAGTGCTTGAACTGATTAAATATGTTGATCAGATCAACCTCGACCATGGGGCGACCACGACGATCACTGATCCGACGACCGATGCGATCAGCAGCATTGAACAGCGCGGTTACTCGGCTGGATTGAAGCTGCTTCGTGCCCAAGTACGCCATTTGGGAACAGAGCAGAATTTAGAAATATTGATGTCCATTTATGAATATTTAAAATCACGGATCGATATGCTATTCAAAGCAGAAGTTGAAGATATAATCACTGTCAAACAGGATGGGCAGCATCAGGTACAAGGTATTGTTCTGAAGAACGGTGATGTATACGAAGCGGATAAGGTTATGGTAGCTCCAGGGCGGGATGGCTCGGTATGGCTGTCGGACATCTTGAAGAAGCGCAGATTGAAGATGACGAATAATCAAGTGGATATCGGTGTGCGTGTGGAGACCTCCGACATTGTCATGCGTGAAATTAACGAACATCTATATGAAGGAAAGTTCATATTCAACACCTCAGTGGGGACCCGAGTTCGTACCTTCTGCAGCAATCCTTCCGGCCATGTGGTCGTAGAGAACCATACGGGAGTGATGGCGGCAAATGGTCATTCATATAAAGATCCGGCACTGGGCTCAGCGAACACCAATTTTGCCTTGCTGGTCTCTCATAAGTTCACCGATCCATTCGACAAGCCCAATGAATATGCCCGTGAGATTTGCCAGAGAGCGAACGACCTATCGAATGGTGGGGTGATTGTTCAGAAATATGGTGACATTCTGCGTGGCAGGAGATCGACAACGGGGCGGATCGGAGAGGGCTTCCTGGAGCCGACTTTGAAGGAGGCAGTACCCGGAGATCTTGGGCTTGTCCTGCCGTATAATACGATGAAGAGCCTGATCGAAATGATCGAGGCGCTGGACAAAGTAACCCCAGGGATCGCTTCAGAGCATACACTATTCTACGGAGTAGAAGCGAAATTCTATTCCGCGCGTCCGAAGCTCTCAGATAATTTGGAGACGGAGATCAGCGGCTTGTTCTGCGGAGGGGATGGAGCGGGAATCACCCGAGGACTGGCGCAGGCAGGCGCTGCGGGAGTCTGGATCGCCCGGGGTATGATGGAGAAGATGGAATAGCCTAATTGTCATGTAAACATCATAAGGACCGCCATCATTTGAGAAGCAAGTGATAGCGGTTCTTTTTAGCATATCGGTGGAGAGGGAATATATACATGGCGACAGATAACACTTTGTGCAAACGATTGCTCAAAGTGTGGATCGATGCTAGAATGCATGATATACAGTCTTTTGGACAACCTGTCTGGTAACTTTTATTTGCAGCTGATTCCTCATTAGACAGGTTGTGTTGGTGCGGAACGTTTTGGGGATTTGTTGCCATATGATACAGTGGCATCTAATATGACCTTTCTCGATTTCACGCACCTTCACACTTTGATGAGATAGGAGTGAAGCCAGTGTCGGTACAGAAAGAAATAGACGTAGTTACGGATTATGGGGATCTTGCCGTAACGAATGGAATTTCCGTGTTTGATGAGAAATTTGATGGAATGTTCTACTATGATGGCGATGATCTAGGGGTTACTTATACCCCGAAACAGACTTCGTTCAAGCTGTGGGCGCCAACAGCCTCAGAAGCGAGCGTTATGATCTATGATAGCTGGGACGGCGCGCTTGTAGAGAGTAAGCCAATGGTCCGTGACGTTCGTGGAACCTGGGTGCTTACCGTAAGCGGGGATTGTAATCATTGGTATTATACGTATGGTGTGAAGGTAGGTAGCCAGTGGAATGAGGCGATTGATCCCTATGCTAGAGCTGTAGGGGTCAACGGGGATCGCGCGGTTGTTATCGATCTGCGTAGTACGGATCCACAGCGGTGGACGGAAGACAGGCCTTCATTGGCGGCACCAGTAGATGCAATTATTTACGAGTTACATGTCAAGGATTTATCGATTCATCCGCAGAGCGGAAGCAGCTATCCAGGGAAGTTCCTTGGCCTTTCGGAGAGCGGAACGACTGGACCGGAGGGGATTCCAACGGGGCTTGACTACATTTCCGGACTTGGTGTAACCCATGTTCAACTGCTACCGATATATGATTATGCGACGGAGAGCGTAGATGAGACAAAGCTGGAGCTTCCGCAATATAATTGGGGCTATGACCCGAAAAATTACAATGTTCCGGAAGGCTCATATGCCACGGACCCGTATATGCCGAAGCTTAGAATCAAGGAGCTGAAGCAGACCATTCAGGCGCTACATGACCGCGATATCCGGGTCATTATGGATGTCGTGTACAATCATGTCTATGATGGGTATTTGATCAACTTCACTAAGCTCGTTCCTGGCTATTATTTAAGATATAAAGAGGATAGAACTTTCTCTAACGGCAGCTTCTGTGGGAATGAATGTGCTTCGGAACGGGCGATGATGTCCAAGTTTATCGTCGATTCGGTCGTATATTGGGCCCAGGAATATCATATGGACGGCTTCCGCTTTGACCTGATGGGACTAATGGATATTGCTACGATGAATGAGATCAGGCGTCGTCTCGATGAGATCGACCCTTCCATTATTATGATCGGCGAGGGCTGGATGATGAATACGGTATTACCGGAGGCCAAGCGTGCCAATCAGAGAAATGCCGATCGCCTTCCACGTATTGGTCAGTTCAATGATGACTTCCGGGATGCGGTGAAGGGCGATATTTTCGAATATGAGCTGAAGGGCTTCATCAGTCTAGGACGTAGCTTCGAAGCGAAAGTGAAGCGGGGAATTGCCGGCGGAATCAAGTACGAGGGAGCAATTGCACAATATGCCACGGAGCCGGATCAGACGGTTAATTATGTAGAATGCCATGATAATCATACGTTATGGGATAAGATTGTACTCTCTACGGACGGCCATACGGAAGAGGAGCAGCGCAGTATGCATCGGCTTGCTTCAGCGATGATCTTAACGAGTCAAGGAATTCCATTCATCCACGCCGGACAGGAGTTCATGCGTACAAAGCAAGGGGTGGGGAATAGCTTCAAGTCTTCGATCGAGATTAACTGGATGGATTGGCAACGCTGCGAAGAACGTCAGAGCGACGTACTGTATATGTGCAGTCTAATCAAGTTACGACAGTCACACTCTGCCTTCCGCTTGAGAACGGCGCGGGAGATTAGAGAGCATCTTCATTTTGAACAGGCGCCAGATCATGCGGTTGCTTACACATTGCGTAACCATGCCGGAGGTGACTCCGATCGCCATCTGTACGTTCTGTACAATGCCAATCCGGAACCCATTACGCTCGAGCTTCCAGAGCTTGGGGATTGGGAAGTGCGATTTGGTAGTGAAGATGTATTCTTCCTGAAGCAGCATCAACTTCAAGTACAAGGAGTAGGCATGATTGTGCTTGCCATATCATAAGCAAAAGGCCTGCCTGAATCATTGGGATTCAGGCAGGCCTTTTTGTGTTTCTCGTCGGATGTTGAACGGATTTCTACCTAATTGGATTCTGTTAAATCAAGAAATCTGTGAAGGGCAGCGATCGGAAGAACATTTCACCCGACTGCCACTATCCGTATTATCATTAGTTCAACATATATATTATTTTATTTTGTGGAAGAGTTCTGATGCTTGATCTCGCCATGTCCGTCCACGGTATAGCTCGTGTCATAAACGCAGATTGCCGCAGGTGTATCCGTCTCATTAATGACATGAATAATGTCTCCAGTTACGTTCACCTTCAGGCGAGAGTCACGGAACATAACTTTGAACGAGAAATTGTCCCAATGAGAGGGTACAAAAGGACGCAGAACCAATTCGCCGTCTGTAACGCGTAGGCCGCCGAAGCCCTGTACGATGGACATCCAGGTACCCGCCATACTGGTGGTATGACAGCCGTCCTCGGTATCGTTGTTGTAATTATCCAGGTCGAGTCTGGCTGTCCGCAGATACATCTCATAGGCTTTCTCCTGATAACCGAGCTCGCAGGCAATAATGGAATGCACGCAAGGGGACAGGGAGGACTCATGCACCGTCATTGGCTCGTAGAAATCAAAGTTGCGCTTCTTCGTATCGAGATCATAGCGATCGCCAAGGAAATACAAGCCCTGAAGTACGTCAGCCTGCTTGATGAAGCAGGAACGCAGAATGCGGTCCCAAGACCAGTTCTGGTTGATCGGCAGATTACCAGCCGGTAGATCCTTCACGGCGATCAGTTCTTTGTCCAGGAAGCCATCCTGCTGCAGGAATACGCTGCGCTCTTCATCGTATGGATAATACATATTGTCGATGATATGCTGCCATTGCTTAGTCTCTTCTTCCTGCAAATCGAGGTTGGCGATCAGAGCCTCGTATCTGTCTGGCTCGTTAGCCTTCAGATATTCAAGTACCTCCAGCGTGTATTCGAGCGTCCAGGAAGCCATCCGGTTCGTATACCAGTTGTTGTTGACGTTGTTCTCGTATTCGTTCGGTCCAGTAACGCCGAGCATAACATATTTGTTTTTGGCCTTGGAGAAGTTCACGCGCTGCTCCCAGAAGCGGGAGATCTCAGCCAGCACTTCGAGTCCATATTGGCCAAGATATGCAAAGTCCCCGGTATAGTTCACGTAGTTATAGATGGCATAGGCAATCGCACCGTTACGGTGGATTTCCTCAAACGTAATCTCCCATTCGTTATGGCATTCCTCACCGTTCATCGTTACCATCGGATAAAGGGCGCCTTTGGTGAAGCCAAGCTTCTTCGCATTCTCCTTGGCCTTCTCCAAATGCTTGTAGCGATAGATCAAGAGATTGCGGGCAATATGGGAATCCGCGGTGCTGAGATAGAAAGGAATGCAGTACGCTTCTGTATCCCAATAAGTGCTTCCGCCGTATTTCTCACCAGTGAAGCCTTTCGGGCCAATGTTGAGGCGGTCATCCTCGCCGCTATAGGTCTGATTCAATTGGAAAATATTAAAGCGGATAGCCTGCTGAGCAGAGACATCACCTTCGATGATAATATCGCTGTCTCTCCATTTATCAGCCCATCCAGCAGCCTGCTCGCTGAGCAAAGTATCAAAACCGGCTTGCTTCGCTTCAGTGAGCAGGCTTGTGCCAGCTTCGATCAATTCGCCGAGGCCATGATCGCGGGATGTAACATTAGCTACGTATTTGAACAAGGTAACGGCCTCATTAGCTTGTGCCTCAACGCTAACTTCGCCGGCCACGTATTTTTCCTTTTCACTTACAGAAGGTTGGATATCCAGCTTGGAGCCATTCTTAAATACATCAAAAGACATCACCGAGGTCGCATGGAAGTCCAGCTTCTTCGTCTTCACAGTCAGATAGTAAAGCTCAGGTGCCGCGGATTTCTCCACCTCCAGCCAGAATTTCTCCTCATAGTTGGAGTCCTTATTCTGTACATCGCCGTCCAGATAAGGATTCAGCGTGATTGTTCCGGCAAAATTGAGCGGCGTTACCGTATAACGGATCGCTCCGATCTCATGGCGCTTAACACTGACGAAGCGGATCGTGTCCACAGCGACTTCTTTACCATCCTTCATCACAGCGGTGAAACGGCGGGACAGATAACCTTCCTTCATATTTAGCTCGCGTACGAAGTCCTTCACTTCACATTCTGCTAGATCAAGGGTGGTGCCATCGATCGTGACATCGATACCGATCCAGTTCGTACTGTTCAGTACTTTGGCAAAATACTCAGGATATCCGTTCTTCCACCAGCCTACACGGGTTTTGTCAGGGTAGTATACTCCTGCCATATAACTGCCTTGCAGGCTTGCACCACTGTACTGCTCTTCGAAATTGGCCCGCTGTCCCATATATCCGTTGCCGATACTGAAGATACTTTCGGATATTTCATGGTTTTGCGGATCGAAGGACTCTTCGATGATGGACCATTCATCTAACTTCAAATATTGCTTCACGGTGATCTTCTCCTTTTTGTCACAGTCAATTTATGTTTAATAGTGGTGAACGAAACTATGCATTCTTCACATCATTAATTTCCATTGCTAACGATTGCTTAAGCTTGTTCAAGCTGCTTTAGACGTTCCACGGTCATATCAGCCAAGGAAGCGATTACGAAGTCTGCTTGACTAAGCGTCGTTGGTGATCCGATACCGATACAGCTCATACAGGCCCGGCGCGCCGCTTCAATCCCGGCTTCAGCGTCTTCGAAGACAACGCACCGTTCCGGGGATACGTTAAGCTCTTGGGCACCAAGTATGAACACTTCAGGATCAGGCTTGGCGCTGGAGGTACGGGTACCGTCGATGATGGCATCGAAATAAGGGATCAGTCCCGTATTGTTCAGAATGGTCATTGCATTTTTACTGGCTGAACCTAGAGCGGTCTTGAGCCCGTTATCCCGGCAGGCTTGTAGAAACACCAGCGCTCCGGGCAGGATTTCTGTATGATCCATCTGGGATATCGATTCGACATACCAGTCGTTCTTGCGTGCAGCGAGTTCCTGCTTTTTAGCTTCACTTAATGTGAGCTTCCCAATACTTAGTAAAATGTCGAGCGAGGCCATACGGCTAACGCCTTTTAATCTCTCGTTATCCTGCTCTGTAAAATCGAAGCCTAGCTCATTGGCTAGCCGCTTCCAGGCTAAATAGTGATATTTGGCGGTGTCTACCAAGACGCCGTCAAGGTCGAACAGACAGGCTTGAATGTGAGTCATTATTTCTCCTCCTCCATTAGCGCAAACGTTTGAACAAGCAGTTAAAAATAAAAGAAGCGGTGAGCTTCCATTATTTTTTGCAAGATATTAGCTGAATCTTCAACGGTAAAACGAAGTCGATAGTTGTTCGGTAGTTGTTCCGGTAGCCAGTTGAATTAATCTTTTTGGACTGAGAAGATAGAAGACTCACGAACTACCAAACGATGCGGGATAATGTATCTTCCTGGAACGGTCTTGTCGCCGCTATTATTCTGAATAGCTTGAATAAGCATCCCAGAAGCAGTATATCCCATATTGTATATTCCGATATCTACGCTGCTAAGTGGTGGTGTAGACATCTCTGCGAGCGGGATATTGTTGAAGCTCACCAGACATAAGTCCTCAGGAACTTTGTAATTAAGCTCGTACAGTCCGCGCAATACACCGAAGGAGACAACATCATCAATCAGAACGATCGCTGTAGGGCGATCGGGGAGATTCATGAAGAAGGAAATCGCCCGATAACCGCTTTCCTGTAGAAATTCCCCTTCAACGATCCATTCCGGCTTCGTCTCTAGGCCAGCATCATTCAAAGCTAGTAAATATCCTTTTAATCTATCCTTGGAAACGACGAGTTCAGGTGGTCCACTGACGAAGCCGATTCGTTTATGTCCGAGCGAAATTAAATGCTTCGTGGCATCGTAGGATGCCTGTACATTATCGTTATCGACCGACAGTATATCGGGATACTGCTCGCTGCGCCCGATCAAGACAAAGTTGTGGTTGTTCTTATACAGAAAGTCAATTACAGGGTCGTTAATTCGTGAATAGAGCAGGATTACTCCATCTACCCGATGCCCGTTCAATAGCCTTGATACGCATTCCACTTCTTCTTTCTCATTAGCTCCAGAACTGAGCAATACGTCAAAGCCTAGACGATTAGCCTGGGTAACAATTCCGCGGATTAACTCCATGAAGAAAAAGTTAGAGAACAGCTCTTCGGCAGATTTCGGTAGCATAATGCAAATGCTGTTTGTCGTCTTGGATACGAGACTCTTGGCCATTATATTTGGATGATACCCGAGCTGATCCATAATTTCCTTAACTTTTCTTGAGGTCTCTGCGCTTATTCGAGGATGATTGGACAGCACCCGGGACACTGTGGAGGGCGATACTCCCGCTTTTTTGGCGACGTCTTTTATAGTAACGGCCATTGAAAACTCTCCTTTGTGGAACCGTTTGCTTTACACAGTAATATTAATCGAAACAGCATCGAAAGTAAATAGATACCCCCTAAAAGTAAGTAGAGCCTAGATTCAGTTCACTAATCCATCAAAAATAAATGCAAAAATAGAATAACAAATTTTGTGTTAAATCTCCCCTGTTATGGTATCGTTTGCACGGCGTAGCGCGATAAATATAGATAAGATCCCCTCCTAATGTAACTCAGGAGGGGATCGTTCTGAATGGAGAGATTATTATTCTAGCGTCAAAATAGAGTAACCGTAAGCAGGAAGTCTTACCATCAGTTTGTCGCCAACCGGTGTGTAGCTTGAACCAGTTATCCGATCAACCCAGGACTTAACTGTCGTGATCTCAAAGGTTTGAGCCGCATCATAATTGTTCAATAGCACGATGACGGTTTCTTGGCCGAGCTTGCGTTCATAAGCGAGCTTCGAGCCGCCTCTCTCGGCTTCCAGGAACCTAATCGATCCGGTACGTAGCGGATCGATCTCTTTGCGTAAAGCGATCAGCTTGCGGTAGAATTCGAACAGCTCCTGATCCTGATGTTCAGACCGCCATTCCATACATTTACGACATTCCGGGTCTGGTCCGCCATCAATCCCGACTTCATCGCCGTAATAAATACATGGTGTACCCATGTAAGTAAATTGGAACAAGGCAGCCAGCTTCATCTTATCCTTGTTGCCATCGCAGAGTGTCAGCAAGCGTGGAGTATCGTGGCTGTCCAGTAGGTTAAAGGCTACCTCGTTCGCTTGCTGCGGATAACGAGAAATTTGCTGACCGATTATATTGGCGAAGCCACGTGCATCTAGCTTCTGATGGATAACGAAATCAAGCACTGCGTTAGTAAAAGGATAGTTCATGACGGCGTCGAACTGATCGCCCTGCAGCCAACCGGAAGATTCATGCCATATCTCGCCGAGAATGTATGCCTCAGGATTAGCTTCCTTGACTACTTTACGGAAATCGCGCCAGAACTGGTGGTCCACTTCGTTGGCGACATCAAGCCGCCAGCCGTCGATGCCGACCTCCTTAATCCAGAACTCGGCCACGTTCAGCAAGTATCGCTTGGTCTGCGGATTGGCGGTATTTAGCTTGGGCATAATCGGCTCAAACGCGAATGTATCATAGGTCGGCAGCCCTTTGGTCGAATCAAGCGGAAACTCGTGAATATGGAACCAGTCCTTGTAACGGGATGCTTCTCCATTTTCCAGAACGTCCAAAAACGGTGCGAATGATTTGCCGGAGTGGTTAAATACTGCATCCAGTACAACCCGGATTCCCCGCTCATGACTAGCCTTGACCAGCTTCTTCATTGTGTCCACATCGCCGAAATGCGGGTCGATCTTCATGTAATCGGTCGTATCATACTTATGATTGGTCGTTGCCTCGAAGACAGGCGTGAAATAAATGGCGTTAACGCCAAGCTTGCTCAGGTGATCAAGATGATCGATGACCCCTGCAGATCTCCGCCAAAGAAATTGTTCCGTTCCGGCTCACCACCCCAAGGCAGTACGCCAGTTGGATCGATATCCGGATTGCCGTTAGCGAAACGCTCAGGGAAGATTTGATAGAATACGGCGTCCTTAACCCAGTCAGGAACGATAAATACATCGTTTGGATTCAGGAACGGATACTCGAACAACCGATCGGGATTCTCAGGACGATCCGGAGTGAATTCATATTCCGTCATCCAGATTTCAGCATCTTCGCTTCTTAGAAGAAAACCATATTTGAGCCGACGAAACGGTGGTTTCACGGCACATTCCCAGTAATCGAATAGCTCATCACTAATCAGCTTTTGCATCGGAACCAATTCCTTACTTTGATCCCATATATATTTATCGCCAGCAAATGCGAACACCTGCTGCATATCATCTTTTTTGGTGCGCAGGCGGAGATGAATAGTCTCGTAGTCATAAGCATAGGACCAATTCAGTTTAGGGCGGTGATAGACAGCTTCAAGTAACATAGATAATCCTCCTGATTTTATTATGATACAAATAACTGTGGGAAAACCAAAAAAAGGTACATCGGAGCCAGGAAAGAGGACCGAGGATGTACCTTACGATAACAGTGCCTTCAAGTTGTACGAGCCCTAAAAGGGCCTAAATGAAAGTATAAATGCAGTTGTTGAACTGGATTATAGCATTGTTCAATCCGTTGCACAAGTAATGAAAAATAAGTAGATGGAATAAAAATAATTCACTTTAAATGATCTTCTCTAAGCAATAGAATGCACCCAAATCAAGTATCATTGTAAATACCAAAAACCTTGTCATTACAAGGAAAACTCTAAATTATATTTATATTCTGCAGTCCGGAATTTCATTTTTTTGGAAAATAAAATGAAGAAGCAGATAAATAATAATTAGATTTATTGCGATATTCGGAGTAAAAACGAGTAAATCAGAGGAATAACAGTAAAATTAAATATAAACAATGAGTGCAAACGTTTTTACAGTTAGAGGGTATTGTTGTATGATGACTTCAGAGAATAAAGCGCTTTCCGAGGATAAAGCTCACATATCACCCGGCGTATACATAAAAAAATGAACACTCTAATCGGCTTCTGTGGAATCGTTTGCGCATATTCTGGGGCGAAATGGTTTTATAAATTTTAGGAGGGGTTTAGGTATGAGATTAAAGAAAGCTATGGTTCTACTCGCGTCTTTGTCATTGGTAGCCTCCATTACTGCGTGCGGATCGGCAAGCAATAATAATGCTAAGGCGCCTGAGCCAGCAAACAATGCTTCAAGTGGGACTAATTCCGGTAATTCGGCGAAAGGAAATAACAGTACCGCTACGGACGATGCGATCGTTCCTGAGGATGGCGCTGAATTGCTCTTATGGGAAAGTAAAGAAGAGGTTCCGTTCACAGAGGAAATCGCTAAGCAGTTTGAGGCAAAGTACGGAGTTAAGATTAAAATCGAGGAAGTTGCCGTACCGGACCAAGTTGGCAAACTGACGCAAGATGGTCCTTCTGGCTTAGGAGCCGACGTTATGGTCATTCCGCATGACCATCTTGGAAATGCTGCAACTTCGGGATTCCTTCTGGAGAATGATGTTTTTGGCGAAGAGACAAAAACAAGTAATACAGAGGCTTCCATCGTTGGATCTACCTATGACGGCGTATTATACGGGTATCCTAGAGCCGCTGAAACAACTGCGCTTTTCTATAATAAATCGATCCTTCCGGAAGCACCAAAATCTTTCGAGGATGTAATTGCCTTTGGTAAGACATTCACGGATAAAGCTAAGAAGAAATACGCTTTGATGTGGGAACCAGGCAACTTCTATTTCAACTATCCGTTCATTGCTAGTACTGGTGGGTATCTATTTGGAGATAACGGTACGAACAAAGACGACATGGGTATTGCAAATGACGGCGCTGTTGAAGGTTTGAAAGTGTTCCAGAGCCTTAAAGAAATCCTTCCGATTAACAGCGGTGATATTAACCCTGATATTAAGCGTGGTCTGTTTAACGAAGGCGATGTAGCTATGGACATTAACGGCCCTTGGGAGCTTGCCGGATATAAAGCGGCTCTAGGCGATAACCTGGGTATTGCACATATTCCAACAGTTGCTGGAAAAACGGCGATTACCTTCTCCGGAATTAAGACTTATGTAGTTAGTTCCTTTACGAAATATCCGAACGCAGCTAAATTGTATGCTCATTACGCTTCAAGTAAAGAGGCTCAATTGCTTCTGAACGAGAAGATCGGCTCTGTTCCTACAAACCTGGAAGCACTTGAAGCTGATCAAATTAAAAATGATCCGTTCATTGCCGCATTTGCTGAGCAAGCCAAAGATTCCCAGCCGATGCCTTCTATTCCTGAAATGGCTAACGTATGGTCTCCTATGAATGCTGCCTTGCCGGAAATTTGGAACAATAACGCTGATCCGAAGACAGCGATGGAAAAAGCGATTAAACAAATTACCGATTTGAATAACGGGATTCAGTAGTTCCATCACCCGAAGAGAGATACAAGAACCCGCCGCTTACAGCGGCGGGTAATTCCTTGATTTCCGAGCGAGAGGAGAGAGAAGGGAAATGGACCAACATCGTAATAGAGCGACCGTATTATCGATACTGAGCATGGGTCTCGGTCAAATCTATAACAAACAATTTACGAAGGGTATCCTGTTCCTCATCTTTGAAGCATTCAGCATTTATTACTTAATTAACAATCTAGGAAGAGCCTTGTGGGCATTACCACACTAGGAGAGACACCGAGAACTCCAAAAAATTTACACGGTGGCTATGACCATTCGATCTTTATCTTGGTTCAAAGCTTGATTACACTTTTGTTTTTACTTGTAGTTCTGGTTGTTTATTACTTAAATATCAAAGATGCACGAAAAATCGGACATGAGAGGGAACAAGGTAACCAGCCTCATAATTTCAAGCAAACAGTTCGCTATGTCCTGGATTATAAATTTGCTTATGCCATGTTAAGTATTCCTGCGATCGGCATTTTGTTCTTTACGGTATTGCCGATTATTTTTATGATCCTGATCGCGTTTACAAACTATTCGGCTCCGAAGCATATTCCACCTGCGATGCTCGTGGATTGGGTTGGCTTCGATACCTTCAAAAATTTGCTTGCGCTCAAGACTTGGAGTCATACATTTTACGGAATTCTAACATGGACGATCATTTGGGCTATTCTGTCTACAGTGACTACATATTTCGGCGGCATGCTGGTAGCGCTGCTTATTAATCAGAAGGGCATTAAATTCAAAGGCATGTGGAGAACTCTTCTGATTCTCCCGTATGCGATTCCACAGCTTATTTCATTGCTTGTTATGAGAAATATGTTTAACGGCGAGTTCGGCCCAATCAACCAATATTTACAGTATTTTGGTTTAGGGACCCTTCCTTGGTTAACCGATCCGTTCTGGGCCAAGGTCACAGTCATTATTGTGAATATGTGGGTCGGTATTCCTGTTTCCATGCTGCTCATCATGGGGGTATTAACGACGATTCCAAGAGATATGTATGAGGCTGCTGAAGTCGATGGAGCTAGTGGATATCAGAAATTTAAAATCGTTACCCTACCGATGATCCTGTTCACAACAGCACCAACGCTGATTGCACAGTTTGCCGGTAATATTAACAATTTCAATATGATCTTCCTTCTGACAGAAGGAAACCCTGTAAAAGGAGATTATCAATATGCAGGGGCTACCGACTTGCTTGTAACCTGGCTTTATAAGCTAACGCTGAGTCAGAATAAATATAATATGGCTTCTGCTGTAGGTATCATTATTTTCGTGATCATCGCCTCGTTCTCTATTTATAACTATCGTCGCACGAAGTCATTTAAAGAGGAGGATATGATCCAATGAGCAAACGAAAAACTCGCAGTGTCATACGGTTGACGGCTAGTTATGTGGTTCTTGTAATTTTGGCTATATGCTCCATCTATCCAGCACTTTGGATTATTATGGGGGCATTTCGTCCGGGTACTGCGCTTTACAGCAAGACGCTAATTCCTAAATCATTGACCTTGGATCATTTCAGGGAGTTGTTTAACTCAAGAATTATTTTGTTCCCTCAATGGTATATGAATACGTTGAAGGTAGCGATATTCTCTATGCTATTAGGTGTTTTGTTAACTCTCTTGACCAGTTATGCCTTATCTCGCTTCCGCTTCCGCGGTCGTCAGAACGCTCTTTCAGTTCTGCTCGTTCTAGGGATGTTCCCAGGCTTTATGAGTATGATTGCCATTTTCCTGCTGCTGAAGGAAATGCAATTGCTTGATACGCATGTTGCCCTAATTATGGTGTATGCGGCGGGGGCCCCGCTAGGTATGACACTCATCTCGAAGGGGTTCTTCGATACGATTCCCCGTTCTCTGGATGAAGCGGCACGGATTGATGGGGCGAGCAACTTCAAGATATTCACGCATATTATTTTACCGCTCGCCAGACCGATACTTACTTACTTGGCCCTGCTACAGTTTGTTGGACCATGGGGAGACTTCATTTTCGCCAGACTGATTCTTCGCTCGAAGGATAAATGGACTCTGGCTGTAGGGATGTGGGATATGGTGTCCAGCAACCAGAACTCCAACTTTACCTTGTTCGCAGCTGCAGCCGTACTGATCGCCGTACCAATTACTATTTTGTTCATGCTCATGCAGCGATTGCTGGTAGACGGCTTGACCTCGGGGGCCAGCAAAGGATAATGCCGGAATAACTAACGCAGCTTAGACAAATTCATAAAGGTCCATCATAAAGGTATAGTCACTACTAAATCAGAGGCTATACCTTATTTTTATGTCAATAACCGATTTATGAAGCACTTTACAGAGGAGTGAGCAACAGTGTGGGAACGACTGCAAATTAAAACGATAGGGATGAAGATTTTTATCATATTGTTCGTGACGGTTGTGTTGTTATCCGCTGTACTAGGATTCAGCTCCTATACGAGGTCGAAGGAGATCATTCGTGCTCAGGTGGGACTGGCTTCATCGCAAGCGATCGAACAAGCGGCGGACAAACTGGATTTCCTATTGACGGAGTATGAATCTCTCTCACGGCAATTGGCTGTCGATCAGGTGCTGCGACTCGATCTAGAGAGCGTAGTGCGGGATGATATCGACATCGTAAAAAAGACAGAAGCTGAGACCAGGATTCGCAATAAGCTCGGCGCAATGCAGGGCTCGGACAACAGGTTGGTTGGCATCCGGCTGGTGAACGACGATCTCTCCGGCGTATATGCTACATCAGGGGCAACCAGCATTCAAAAAGACGAAGCTGTGCAGGCCAGGTTACAGCGGATCATTGCTGCTGATGGCAAGCCAGTCTGGATATCTGGACTTCAGAAGGGCTTCTTTGGAACTTCATCGGCCCCTTCAGTGACGATGGGCAGGGTGCTGCAAAATTTGAAGCATCCAGAAGCTGAGTACATACTGTTAATCGAAGTAAAAGATATGGCAATTACGAATCTTTTATCTAACTTGAGAATCGGACAACATGGGGAAGTGAGAGTTCTTACCGCCGATAATACGATTGTGCATGCGCCCGAACAACAATTGATCGAGAGCAAGTCGGATATTTCTATAGGGGAAAGTGAAAAAGATCGTGATCAAAGCTCGTTTATTGTAAATAGTGAACAAGACGGAAAGCAGCTTGTCGTCTATAGACAACTTCAGACGGTAGATTGGCGAATGGTTGGATTCGCTCCGGAGAAAGATTTCGTGAGTGCGGCAGATCAACTGCTTTATATGGCAGTATATATTCTGTTGGCCGCCATCGTCATCGCCCTCTGTATTGGCTACTATTTGTATCGCATGGTAGGTAGACCCTTAAAGAAGCTTTCCCGTGTGATGGAGGAAGGGGAGCAGGGCAATCTCCAGGTGCGCGTACATTTCAAGAGCAAGGATGAAATCGGCAGGCTAGGGCAAAGCTTCAATCGCATGCTGGAGCAAATCTCTTCACTTGTAGAGCGAAGCCATTTGATTACAGCGCAGTTATTAACGACAGCGGATAATTTGTCGAGTGCGTCTCAATCTACTTCTCACCATGCCGGAGAGATTGCCGGAGCAACGAAGGAAATTGTATTAGGATCGGCAAACTTGGCCAGTGAGGCGGATAGAGGTAGTCATATTGCCGACGAAATCGGGGCCCAAGTCGGTCAAGTAATTCAGTTGAATACAGCGATGAATGGCTCCGCGACTCGAGTGATCACGGTGAGTCAACAGGGCAAGACATTTATGGACAACCTGGTGGGCAAGACGGAGGATGTCTCCCGAATGACAGGCCTGATAGAAGAGAATTCGGAGAAGCTGAGTAAAAGTACACATTCCATTCGCAATATTCTTGCTCCGATGATCGAGATGACGAAACAGACGAATATATTGTCGCTTAACGCTTCGATCGAAGCTTCCAGGGCCGGGGCAGCAGGTAAAGGCTTTGTTGTCATTGCAGACGAGATCCGCAAGCTGGCTAGTGAATCCAACAATTCGATCCAGACAGTCTCGTCAATAACTGAAGAAATTCAGGAAGCGATTCAGAGTACAGTTGCAATCCTTCAGAGTGTAACACCATTGTTCCAGGAGCAACTCCATTCGGTACAAGAGGCATCGTCCATATTTCAGAATGTTACGAATGAGATGGAAGGCTTCGTCAGCGACATTGACAATTCGTCAGCTTCTGTACATGAGCTGAATGGTTCGCAAGAGATTTTAAGAGAATTTTTGGATAGCGTAAGTGCGGTCGTACAGCAGAGCAACGCCTCAACTGAGGAAGTAGCCTCAATGTCAAGTGAACAGCATAAGGTAAGCGAAGAGCTGGTACAGTTGGCAGACAAGCTGAAAGAGTTGTCAGAATCGCTTGGACAATCGCTTAGCGTGTTTCATATCAATACGGATAGACTAAGGCCGGATTGAAAATGAGAAAAATGTGATAGCGGTGACGGCAGGCCTTTGTTTCATCCTTTATGGCGATCAGCACCTTTACGGCCGCATACTCCTGAAGCCAGGATGCGGCTAAAAGGTGCTTTTATCATGTACCTGGCACAACAAGCCTTACATGGAAAAGCATTTACTAAATCATTGAGCCCGTTATAATGAGAGATAACAAACGTTGTTGAGCTTAAGGACCATGGAAAATGAATTTTGGAGGGGAACATGACTACACTTAAAGATATAGCAGAACGAGTAGGTGTCTCCATCTCTACTGTCTCGCGTGTCATTAATCAGAATGACAGCAGAAGGATTAGTGAAGAAACGAAGCAGAAGATATGGAAAGCTGCAAATGAAATGAACTATAGTTCAACGGGAAGAGTAAGGTCAGCCAAGATGAAGGAAGCGCAAGATCCTTCAATAGCAAAGCCTGCTATCGGATGTATACTAGCACTGCAAGATAATAAATACAATCATCCTTATTTTTCGCCGATGATTCAGGGTATCGAAACGAAGCTGCTCGAAAGAGGCATTTCGCTGGCTTTTTTACATACGCAGGCAGAACTGCACGATGAGGTTGTGTTAAATTCCTTGTTGGAGATGCCAAATCTCAAAGGAATCATTTGCATCGAGGGCTTAAGCAAGAACCTGTTTAAACGTCTGAAAGAGCGGGTTCCGCTAATTGTAGGTATTGATGTTAATGATCCGGATATTCCTGTCGTTACCTATGATCGTGTTGCAGCAGCTCGAACTGCGGTTGGGCATTTGATCCAGCGTGGCCATACACGAATTGGATTTATCGGTGGAATAGGATTGTCAGGCAGCTTGGATCGCGAGAAACGCTATTCAGGCTATCGCAAAGCGCTTGAAGAGCATGGCCTGGAATATCGGGATCAATGGGTAATTAATGCAAATTGGGATGCTGATGAGAGCTATCATAGGATGAAGGAGCTACTGGAGCTGCCTGAGCGTCCAACAGCGATGTTCAGCGCGAGTGACATGCTGGCCATTGGGGCGATGAGGGCGACTACCGAAGTGGGCTTAAATATTCCAGCCGACATGTCCTTTGTTGGCGTAGATGATATTGAGTTCTCCAAGTATACTTCGCCGCCATTAACAACGGTGCATGTACCTAAGTATGAAATGGGCTATGCAGCAGCCAAGTTGTTAATGGACAGCATGGAGGATGCTTATCCGTTCCCGTTTCGGATGCAGGTTCCTTTCGAGCTCAAACTTCGGCATTCGGTTTTCCGGATGGAATAGAGAACTAAGCAAGTTGGCGATCTAGCGGCGGTCGAAATTGCTTAGTTCTTCTTTTTTATAATGATTTGCCCCAAATATGTGTAATATAAATTATTTTGCACTAATTTGCGCAAATGTATTGACGCACTTCTCAGACGGTTGTATGATAAAACCGTCACGAGACGATAGCGTTTATTCCTAGTTTTGCATTGTTTCTGTGAGCCTGAAGTTAAGAAGTTCTTATGTCGAAACAGAAGTGAATTTGTCCAATGAAGTTTTTTTAATCTGGTTTTTGCGCACTTTTTGCGCAAATATTCATTTCCATTATAACCATCACGTGTGGGAGGCAGCGTACATATGGAGCAAGTAAGAGTAGGGATCATAGGAGCAAGAGGAAGAGGCGCAATAGCGAAATATTGGCATAACCCTGAAGGACGCTCGGTTGTAGTCGGAGCGGCAGATGTTAATCCGGAGAAATTAGAAGAGTTCAAGGTAAAAGTGAATCCGGATGCTTTCGTAACGACGGACTATCGTGAACTCATTGCACGCGATGATATTGACGCGATTGCCGTAATGTCCCCGGATTATTGTCATGAGGAACATGCGATAGCAGCCTTAAAGGCAGGAAAGCATGTCTTCTGTGAGAAGCCGCTCGCGATTACAGTTGATGGTTGTGATAATATATTGAGAGCCTGGAAAGAATCAGACAAGCATCTGATGGTTGGCTTCAATATGCGATATATGAATATGTTCCGCACGATGAAGGAGATTGTCGATTCCGGAGTAATCGGAGAGATCAAAGCAGTGTGGGTCCGTCATTTTGTCGGGCTTGGCGGCTACTATTATTATCATGATTGGCACGCTAATTCTAAGAATACTACTGGATTACTGCTGCAAAAGGGATCGCATGACCTGGATGTTATTCACTGGATTACCGGCCGCTATGCCACAAAGGTAAGTGCATTCGGCAGCTTGGACTTCTATGGTGGGGATAAGCCTAACGATTTAACTTGTCCGACTTGTAGTGAGCGCGAGACTTGTACGGAAGCTAGTCCAGGGCATCTCATTCAATGTGCATATCGTGAAGAAGTGGATGTAGAGGATAATAATATGGTCATCATGGAGCTTGAAGGCGGAATCAAGGCCTCTTATCTCCAATGTCACTTCACTCCTGATTATCAGCGCAATTATGTGTTTATTGGTACAGAAGGTCGGATGGAGAACAACGAGCTTGAGAAGAAAGTATATGTAAAGACTAGGCGTTCAAACAACGATAGAGAGTTGGCTGACCGCGTTTATCATATTAAGGAGTCTGAAGGCTCTCATGATGGTGCTGATCCGAATATTTGTAAGGACTTCATCGATATGATTCTAGATGGAAAAGAACCTGTGGCTACTCCTTTAGCGGGTAGAATGAGTGTAGCTGTTGGCTGCGCTGCTACAGAATCGATCCGGCAGGCGGCAAAGTCGTTCAAGTATCATCGGCACCTGAATTTATGCAGTAGTGATTTTTTTAACTATGTGCAACACACCCTTTATATATAGCTGTCCTCGTCGTTATAAAAACGGCGTAGGACAGCCTTTTTTTGTCTGGAAAAAGTGACCGCTGGTTGTAACTATTTATTCTATAGAGTTAAAAGTTGCTGTTACGGGTGGCACTCTAGCGCAGGCGCTCCTGCTAACGCAAACGTACGGAAACTACAGCCGCTATTTGGACGAAATGAGCTTGTTATGGATTTTAACGGATATGAATGGCCTTATTTTGCAGAAATGAGGAGGGTTAAGCCCTATTCGACTAGAATAGTGTCTCTCAGTTGATGGTTCATGCTCGACTCGATCTCCCCATTGCACGATAAGAGCAGGGGTCAAGATCTGTATATCAATGTCAACACAAGTATATAGAATGGATGCGGTTACATTTCTATACTTGAATTAAGAAAGAAAGCTGCAGTGATTCGCTTCACTGCTAATTTTTGAAGACATATGGAGGGGTAATATGAACAGAAAGGCCAAGATGCTTCTAGTCCTAACATTAGTATTCAGTCTAGTTCTTACAGCGTGCGGCAAGGCCAAGGAAGAGGGCCAAGAGCAACAGCAGAAACCGCAAGCTCCAGCAGCACAAGAGGAACAGAATAAAGTAATCGAAGTATCAACCGTAGTACCGAGTGACCAATATTTGAAATTTGATGAAGGCGAGACGTACGACAAGAATGGTGTTTATGATATCTACGAGAAAGACCTTGGTGTAAAAATTACAAATAAGTGGGTAACGGACACAAGCCAATTCAAAGAGAAGGTTAAGATGACGATCGCTTCCAATGATCTTCCGGATTTCATGCCCGTCAACGCAACTCAGCTGAAAGAATTAACGGAAGCAGATATGATTATGGATTTGACTGATGTATACGAGCAGTATGCAACGGATCAAACGAAGGAGTTCTTCCAGAAGGATGGCGGCATGCAGATGAAATCTGCCATGTTCGACGGCAAGCTGATGGGAATTCCGAGATCGTCTAACCCTTTGTATCTCCAGTTCTTGTACGTTCGTACAGATTGGCTGAAAGAGATGAATCTTCCTGAACCGAAGACGATGGATGATCTGATGAAGATCGCTGAGGCATTTTCGAAGAGAACTGAAAACGGTAAATCGTACGGCCTTGCAGTTAGTAAAGATCCTTTTAATATCGATACAGGCGTGACGGGACTTAGAGCCTTCTTAAACGGTTTCCATGCTTACGAGAACATGTGGATCGAAGATGGAAACGGTAATCTAGTAAATAGTGATGTTCAGCCTGAGGTGAAAAATGCACTTGCCGCCTTGCAGGAAATGTTCAAGAAAGGCCTGATCGATCCGGAATTTGCTGTTAAAGATGCAGAGAAGGAAGCAGAGTTAATCTACAATAATCAAATCGGTCTAGTATATGGTGCCTCCTGGGTACCAGCACAGCTTGTCAAAGGTGCAGTTAAGGATGGCAAGGTTGTTCAGGAGTGGGGAGTATATCCGATACCTTCAGTAGATGGAAATCCTGCCTTGAACCAAATTGGCCTAGGTGCAGACGAGTATTATGTCGTAGCTAAGCAAGCCAAGCATCCAGAAGGTTTTGTTAAGCTGCTTAATCAGTGGATTGTGGTGGATAACGCACTCGATCCGACAGATGTGCAAAAGGAATATTTGTACGGTAAAGATCGCAAGGAGAAAGGGAGCAACTATTGGTTGCTCAGTCCAGTTCGCGTAGGCAACCAAACCGATAATAACGGAGACATGTTGCCGAAAGCCATTGCCAACAAGGATGAAAGTATTCTAGAGACAGCGGATCAGCGAACTCGTTATGGAAGAGCTATGCAATATCTGGATGGAGATACAAGCTTGTGGTGGGAATATTTAATCTCTGGTCCTAATGGCGCTTTCTCGATCGTTCCAAAGGTAAAAGAAGAGAAACTTTATTTGCAAAATAAGTTTTACGGAGCACCAACAGCTACGATGGCGGATCGTGAGGAAATCTTGAAAAAGAAGCGGGACGAAATCTACTTTAAAATTATTATGAATCAAGTCCCTGTCGATGAATTTGATAAATTTGTTGCAGAATGGAATAAGCTTGGCGGAGAACAAATGACTAAAGAAGTGAACGAATGGTACGCCGATCATAAATAAAGGACGTTAAGTATGGAGGGGTTGCTAAAAATCAATCCCTCTTTCTATTCCAACGAGGTGATACGAGTGAAGACTTTAGCGCGGACATGGAGAAAAGAATGGCCGCTTCATATGATGTTGATTCCAGGACTCATGATGCTGCTCATATTTAGCTACATACCGATGGTCGGAATCATGATGGCTTTTCAGAAATACATTCCGAATCGTGGTTTGTTCGGTTCACCCTTTATCGGCAGGGCTAACTTCAAGTTGCTGCTTGAATATCCGGACATTGGCCGTATCTTCTTTAATACGATCTTTATAGCATTTATGAAGATTATAGCAGGCTTAGCTGTTCCAATTACGATAGCCATCTTATTGAATGAGATTGGGAAGGAATGGGCGAAGAGAACGTTTCAAACTTTAGTGTATTTGCCTCACTTCTTATCCTGGGTACTGCTCAGCGGTATTCTGATCGATGTATTGTCGCCTTCCTCCGGTATCGTCAATCAATTGCTTGGACTGTTCGGTATCAAGCCGATCTTTTTCTTGGGAGATAACGCCTGGTTCCCATACGTGATGGTTATCTCAGATGTGTGGAAGGAATTTGGATTCGGTACTATTGTTTACTTGGCCGCTTTGACGGGGATTAATCCTTCTCTCTATGAAGCAGCAGAGATTGATGGCGCAGGCCGATTCAAGCAGACTATGCACGTGACCCTGCCTGGGATGATGCCGATTATTATCCTAATGTTGACGCTGAATATCGGCAATGTTCTGAATGCAGGTTTCGATCAAATATTCAACTTGTACAGCCCTCAAGTATATGAAAGTGCGGATATTATTGATACGTTTGTGTATCGAATGGGTATTCAACAAGCGCAGTTTGGCTTTGCTACTGCTGTAGGATTGCTGAAGTCTGTTGTATCCTTCATCTTTATGTCATTGTCATACATTTTGGCTTATCGTATTGCCAATTATCGAATTTTCTAGTTCATTAGCGAATGATTGGAAGGGAGCAGCATCATGACACACAATAAATCATGGAGCAGAAGGGTATTTCTAGTCGGCAATTTTTGTTTTCTAGGGTTCGTCTCCATATTGTGCTTAATGCCGATCATCCACATTCTATCAATGTCATTAAGCTCCGGATCTGCTGCGTCAGCCGGGAAGGTCATATTGTGGCCAGTTGAATTTACGACAGCCGCTTACGAGAATGTGTTTGGTAAACCAGAGTACTTGCGTGCTTTTTCGATATCAATTCAAAGAGTGGTGTTAGGGACAACGCTTAGTATGCTCCTGACGATTATAACCGCCTATCCTCTATCTAAGGACTCACATACTCTTCGTTTTCGTACAGGGTACTCATGGATATTCGTATTCACGATCCTGTTTAACGGCGGACTTATCCCGATGTACTTGACTGTCAAATCATTAGGCTTGATCGATTCGATCTGGGCTTTAGTACTGCCGGGGGCTATTCAAGTATTTAATATCATTCTGCTGCTTAACTTTTATCGTAATCTGCCTAGGGAGTTGGAAGAAGCCTCGCGTATTGATGGAGCGGGTCATTTTAAGACGCTGTGGAAAATCTACGTTCCTTTGTCCTTACCGGCACTCGCGACCACTGGGCTATTTACGATCGTAAGCCATTGGAACAGCTGGTTTGATGGAATGATCTATATGAATCATCCTGAGAATTATCCTCTCCAAACCTTTCTGCAAACGGTTATAATTAATATGGACTTCCGTTTTATTAAGGCAGAGAATGCTGAACTAATGCTGAAGCTGTCCGACCGAACCAGCAGAGCTGCTCAGATTTTTGTGGCTGCGTTCCCGATTTTAATTGTGTATCCGTTTTTGCAGCGCTTCTTTATTAAAGGGATAGTAATGGGAAGTGTCAAAGAATAGGTAAATAGAGTCGGAGCTGAAAACCGTCTTTCGAACTTACACTTATAGAAGTTGATCCATCGATTAGGAGAGCTAGCCATGAGAAAACTTCTGCGTTTCCGCGACTTTTCCATATTCAAGAAAATTATGGCAGCCTTTTTGGCTGCCTTACTGCCGTTAATGCTGATTACATGGATTATTAATGAGCAGGGTGCAGCTAGTATTCGCAAGGAAATCTCCGAATCGATGATGAATACAACCCGCTTTTATATGGATTCACTAGATCAGGAGGTAGATCGAATCTCCCGATATTTACCGAACTATGTTATGGATGAGGATCTGATGGAACTTGCTACAACAGGAGATGCGATGAGTGCCTATGAACGATCCTACAAAATATTGCAGATTCAGAAGCGGCTGCATCTGATGAAGGATTCAAGTCCATTTATTCAGGAAGCTAAAGCATTTGTGCCTTTAATCGGGCGAACTATATTAAGTACCAGCTATGAGACGAATGTAGACCACCAAGAGTATGAAGCAATGCAGCAGAGCGCCAATATGTACGAACAGCCTTTTATTAATTGGCAGAACCGATTGTTTATCAGTATGAAGTATCCTGTGAATACGTCTAGACCACCTCTTTTTGTCGTCAGTATTGAGCTATCAACCAAGAAAATCGTCGAGAAGCTCTCGCAGATAACAAATTCTCACGAAGGACAAACAGCGATGCTAAGTATGGATCAGCAATGGTCATTGTTAAGCGGATCAAATATGGGGCTCATGGAGGCCATGCAACAGCTGGCGATTGAAAAGCGTGATCAGCAAGTGCAGGAAGGCTATGAAATCATTAAATTTGAAGGAAAGCGGTATTTAACGGTTTATCGCTATTCTGAGCTGTGGAATTCGTATATGGTGTCGAGTGTGCCTGAACAAGCGATATTAGGCCCTATTCGAAAATATCAGATATGGTTCTGGTATGCTGCAGTACTGGCTGTTTGTATCGTGTTATTTTTCACCTATTCGTTAAGGCGTTTAATCTATCGTCCATTAATGCGGCTTATTTATTCATTCCGGCGTGTTCAGCAGAATAAGCTAGAGCTTATTCCGATTGATCGGGGAGAGGATGAGTTTGGTTATTTATATCATGCATTCAATAATACGGTCAGATCATTAAAAACGTTAATCGAGGAAAATTATGAGCAGCAAATCCGAAATCAACGATCAGAGCTTAAACGATTGCAGTCGCAAATTAATCCGCACTTTTTATATAATTGTTTCTTTGTCCTGTGCCGCTTGATTAAATCTGATCATCAAAAGGAGAAGGCGTATCAATTTTGTCTGTATATCGGTCAATATTTTCAATTTATAACCCGCAATACTGAGGATGAGATTCCGCTTAGTATGGAGATGGACCACTCACGGACCTATGTCGAAATGCAGCGTATATGTTATGGCGATCGAATTGAAGTGGAGTTTGACGATCGGGTTCCCGATATGACAGTGCCGCGTCTAATTTTTCAGCCTATTATTGAGAACGTTTATGTACACGCTTTTGGAAATATGAGAAGCAAAGGTATTCTTCGTGTGTATGGGGAGCAGGAGGATGATTTATTTGTCCTGTACGTTGAAGATAACGGTGAGAGTATCAGTGATAAAGATATTATGCAGCTTAATGATCGCTTGGCGAAGCCTCATTATACTTTTGAAGAGACTACCGGATTGATTAATGTTCATCGTAGATTGCAGCTTCGTTACGGTGAGGAGAATGGAATCAAGGTTTCACGTTCAGAATTGGGGGCTTGAAGGTAACTATTCAATTAAGAATGAGCTAGAGGGGGAAACAGCATGTATCGGTTGTTAGTTGTCGATGATCTTCCAATCATTGTTGATGGCCTTCTTGAGTTGTTCGAGCAGACGAAGCATTTGCAGCTGGAGTTGTACAAAGCTTATTCTGGCGAGGAAGCCTTGGAAATATTGAAAGCGCATCCTATCGATATCGTGATTTCGGATATCAAGATGCCTGGTCTTGAAGGGATAGAACTGCTTCGTGAGATTAAGAGCCATTGGCCATCCTGCAAGGTTATATTTCTATCTGCCTATAACGATTTTCAATATGCCAGGAGCGCAATTACATATGGCGGATTTGAATATATATTAAAGATTGAGAGCGATGATAAAATTGTAAGTTCTGTGGAAAGAGCGATTGCCAAGCTAGAGGAAGAGGCCAGGGAGAAGGCAATCGTGGCGAAAGGTTATACCAATATGAGAATGGCCATTCCTTCCTTACAGAAGGAGGCTGTGCTTGAGCTGCTAAAGGGTAGGCAATTTAGCGCCCCTAAGCTTCAGCATATGCTCGATGAGGTTCGTATTCCGCTTGAAGCAGAACTGCCGGTATATGTGATGCTAGGCAGGATTGAAGAATGGAAGGAAGGCTTAACCGCACAGGATAAGGCTTTATTTATATATGCGTTTCAAAATATTAGCGATGAGTATTTATCGTCTCATGTACGTAGCTATTCCTGCTGCTATGATCCCTATAGGATCGTATGGCTTATTCAACCTAAACGGGATGTTGTGGATGGCGCAGTAGGGCCATCCATGGATTGGATGAGAACACATCGTGAGACGAGACGACTTATTTCCACAATTCAGCAGAGCTGCGAGAGGATATTAGGTTTATCCGTATCCTTTGTACTTAGTAATAAGAGCACACCTTGGAATGAGCTATCGCAATGCTTCCATACGATTAAATATGATTTCGCGCATTATCGGGACGGAATCAGGGAAAATGAACCGATGGTGATGGCAGCCGACATAACGGATATGAGCAAGGCTAATGCTCATGTAGGGGCGCAAAGCTATGATTCCTTCTACCATACACGCGTACAACTTCTAATGACCTGCCTGGAAAACAACCATCAGGAACAATTTAACAAGCTCTATCTCGAGCTGGTCGCGGTCTGGAAGGATGGAGCGGGGTCATATGAGCGGAAAATTGAATTATATCATTCGCTTTCGGCGGTATACCTGTTTTATTTCAGCAAGCACCCGGAGGTTCGGGCTTATTTGAACACACTGCTGGATTTGGATCATCTGTTCCATCCGCGGAATCATGTATCTTGGGAGGAGCTTGATCATTATTTTTGGCAGCTGGCGGAGTATATTTTTGAATGGAATGCTTCCAAAGGGGAGGATTCACCAGCGGAGGTCGTCGCCAAAGTACACCATTACATTGAGAAGAATATTGCTACGGATACATCCTTGAATGCTTTAGCGGATTATGTAGGATTAAATCCCTCCTACTTATCAAGACTGTATAAGCAAATAACGGGTAAGGGATTATCCCAATATATTAATGATTATCGTACCTTAACGGCCAAATCCATGCTCCTGAATTCGTCGAAAAAGGTAAACGAGGTAGCTTCCGCCTTAGGCTATAACTCCGCATTGGCATTCATACGTTTCTTTAAGCGGCAAAGCGGAGTGACGCCGCAGGAATTTAGAATGCTTGGATCGGAAGTTCAACAGCAAAGTCAATAAGTGTATATCGATCTCTATTCTTATCTATTTATCCACTCCTCGATTCGTTACTACAATAATAGTGTGTTCAACGATTTGAACAACCTTTATGAATGTAACCGATGAACTGTCGAGGAGGAATAGAAGTGAAGACGATAACAGCTGTCTTACTGGGTGCTGGGAGCAGAGGGCGTTTCATATACGGTCCTTATGCAGAGAAATTTCCGAATGAGCTTCAATTTGTTGCCGTCGCTGAACCGAATGCAGAACGACGGGAGCAATTTGCCAGTATTCATCAGATTGCCTCTCCATATGTGTTTGATACTTGGGAGAAGGTATTTGAGCATGGAAAGCTTGCCGACGTCATGATCATCAGCACTTTGGATCGTGAGCATTATGAACCGGCCATGAAGGCGATGGCTCTGGGGTATCATGTCTTGCTGGAGAAGCCGATGTCTCCATCGAAGGAAGAATGTATCCAGCTTGAGCGAGCCTCTCAACAATATCAAAGATTGCTTATCGTGAGCCATGTGCTGCGCTATGCGCCGTTCTGGTCGGGAATTAAGCGTTGTATCGATGACGGGGAGCTAGGGACTGTAGCTACGATACAGCTGACTGAGAATGTGGGTTATCTTCATATGGCTCATAGCTATGTGCGAGGCAATTGGAGAAATTCAGAGGAGTCCAGTCCGATGATTCTTGCCAAGTCCTGTCACGACCTGGATCTCATCTCATGGCTGATGGAAGAGAAATGCACCAGTGTCAGTTCTTATGGTTCGTTGCTTCACTTTAGAAGAGAAAATGCTCCTGAAGGCTCCACAGATCGCTGTATCGATTTGTGTGCGGTGGAGAAGGAATGCCCTTTCTCGGCGATGAAGATGTATATCCAGCCGCCTGAACATCCGTGGGCTCGTTATATGACAGACGATTTATCGCAGCAAGGGATACTTAAGGCGATAAAAGAAGGACCGTTTGGCCGCTGCGTATATCGCTGCGACAACAATGTCGTTGACCATCAGATCGTAAATATGGAATTTGCGAATGGTGCGAATGCTTCCTTCATCATGTCCGGATTAACAAAGAGCGGTACGAGACGGCTACAACTCATGGGGACCCGTGGGGAGATTATCGGAGATATGGATGAAGGCAAATTCACATTATATCGTTACGCAACAGGTGAGAAGGTTGAAATCGAGTGCAGTATCAATGGCGATGGTCATGGAGGAGGAGATGAGCGCCTGATTAGCTCATTTATTAAGCACGTTCATGCCTTTGAGGATGAGCCAGCTTATGGTCTGACATCAGCGACGGCCTCTTTGCAAAGCCACCTGATTGCATTTGCCGCCGAGCAATCGCGGATAAATGGTGGGCAGCCTGTGCTCATATAGAAGAGCCGAAGATCTTTTAATCTGTAACGAAACTACAGATCGTTATTTCTTCAAAAACAGGGTCAAATAAAATCTAATGAAACTACAGATCGCTATTTGAGAGAAATCAATGCTTTAAGGCACTAATTTACTTAAATAGCGATACCCAGTTTCGTTACAATTTTCAGCAGCCCTTTTTGGCCTAAATAGCGATACCCAGTTTCGTTAGAGAAGGCTTAAACAGCCTGAATGCCCCGAAAGGGGCATTCAGGTTGCATCTATATCCGTTATAGTATCAATCCGTCCGGGCCGTATTTGTGTTATTCAAGGACTAACGTAGTATAACCTGGAATAATCAGCTTGCCGGCTTCGAGCGAGGCTCCTTCCTTCGTAGAATCCAGGATCTTTGCGAAGCCATAAGCTGTTTCTTTTGCCGTAAGATCAACGGTCTGCTGATTCGCAGTTAGGTTATGGACAACTAATACGGTTTGCTGCTCCGTTTGGCGAAGATAAGCGGCGATGCCTGTCGTCTCTACGTCATATTCGCTAATTGCTCCATTCTTTAACGCCGGAATGCTACTCCTCATTTGTATCAATTTGCGATAGTACGAGAGAGAGAGCCTGCATCGGCTAATTGCTCCTCAACGCTTGTTCCTTCCTGTCCAGTATTGAAGTTCGTCTGTTCCCAGGTCGTTTGTCCATCTCCGCTACCGCCTTTATACCACTGCATAGGCTCACGGATGCTCTCATCCGGTTTGGCGCCAAGCATGCCGATCTCCTCACCATAATAAATGAACGGATTACCCGGAATGGTTAAAAGTAGACCTGCGGCCATTTTTGCATGATTCAAATTTCCGTCCAATTGGGTCATCACCCGATTGAGGTCATGATTGGTCAGGAAGGTAGCATCGACAAATTTTCCGCCGGATTTCTCACTATATAGTTTATAGGTTCTTGCCAGGGTAAAGGCTAGATTACTGTCTTTTTCCTTGTTGGCCATACTGATCAAAGTTTCCGATAAGCTGAAGTTGAAGCCGGAATCTAGTGCGTTATCCAAATAAAATGAAATAAGCCCTGCTGATGGATCCCAAATTTCTCCGACGAGATAAACATCGGGTTTAACTTGTTCTAGACTTTGCCGGAATTCCTGCCACCATTTCACGTTCTTATCGGTGGTAGCCTGGCTTTTATCGGTTATAAGATTCTCATAAATGTGCTTGGCTGCATCAAGTCTAAAGCCATCGATGCCTTGTTCCAGCCAGAAACGGCCGATATCTTCTATTTCTGCTCGGACATCCGGGTTATCGAAGTTCAAGTCGGGCATGCCCTCCGAGAAGATGCCGAGATAGTCATCTCCATTTAGGGGATGCCAGGGATTTCCACTTCCGGCGGCACTTGAACCGCTTGTTTTGAGATTCTGGCTGCCTGCCCAGGTGTACCAATTACGGTATTTGCTATCTGTGCTGCTCGCTGAATCTATAAACCACGGGTGCTGCGTACTAGTATGGTTCACGACTAGATCCATGATGACTTTTATCCCACGCTTATGTGCTTCTTCAAGGAATTGCTTGAAGTCTTCCATCGTACCGTAATCCGGATTGATACTCCGGTAATCTGTCACATCATAACCGTGATAGCTTGGGGACGGATTAATCGGCATCAACCAAATGCCTTCAATCCCCAAATCTTTGATATAATCCAGCTTCTTGGTCAGTCCTTTGAAATCACCGATCCGTCCCCATTGGAATCATAGAAGGAACGCACGAATATTTCGTAATAGACAGTGGAAGGCTGAGTATCTATTGCCGTGACTTCTTTCGATGAATTAGCCGGGAGATTGGCGGAATTAGCTATTTCGCTGGGATCCGAGGTATTCGCTGCGGGAGTTCCACTGTTGATAGCGGAGATATTTTTGCTCGAATCAGAGCTGCAGCCTGCAAGTAGAAGCACAGTCAAGATAACGCTTACAATTAAAGCGGATGGTAGACGATGTGAAGATTGGCGTAGCGACATGACATACATTCCTTTCCTTGGAAACGAAGTTATATGTCTAAATAGTAATCCAATTCAAACGTTTGCACAAGTGTGGATTTCTTATGGAGTTGGTTTACATTTCGTAGGAGACCCGTTCACTCTAATATACGAGTTAAGTGGTTGCTACGCTCATAAACCTTTGATATAGCTCTGGGAACTCAATGATCAAAGGCTGCTCTGGAAAGTTTGGAGTTTGAGCGCAAACAGCCATTTTATATAAACAATCCAGCGAATATTGCTTAAAGAAGCAGCTTTTGAAGTGAATGTCCGTGTAGAGCCCGATATGATTCTCCTGCTTGCGTATGGTAAAGGAGGATAAAGGTAGGGACAGTCCTTGACCTTCGGCTTTGATATAGCTCTCCTTTAAAGTCCATAGCTCGAAGAAATAAGAAGCTCTTGCTTCGGGCTGTTGATTATTTAGATCAAGTAATTCTTGTTCTGAGAAGAAATGTTCGGCAATTTGGAGATCAATGTCGCTGATTTTTTCTATATCTACGCCTATAGGGGCATCTGAGATGGCGCAGACTACCCATTGACCGGAATGAGAATTGTTGAAATACAAATTGGACAGGCCTTGAACTAAGGGCTTCCCATAACTATTCCGCACGATTTGAAGGTCGTGATTCACGATCCCGAGTTGATCGCAAATTAGCCACCTAGAAAGAGCTTCAGCCACTAGCGATCGATGGGCATCCTCCTGGTGGGTAAATTTACGTATCCTTGCTTGTCTTTGCTCAGGTAGTCGACCTAGTAGATTTTCGACATGAGTCGTATTCATATTTGGATGTAAAGGGGTCATATAGATCTCTAACATGATTTTCTCCTATCATTAAAATGGAGATGATTAACATACGTTCTTTTCCATTTTACCACAGTATGAATCAACTAGAATTTGTGGAAGATAAGGAAGACACTTACTGAAGAAAAGTAATCTTAAATTAATCCTACCCATTTACTCGAGATTGTGATATTATAGCGACATTAATAATTCAACAAGGTCATTTGATATGACAGTTGAGGGGAGAGACAGAAGTGGAAACCTTTCAAGTAATTCTTAACGTTGTCGTTATGCTTGCATTAATTGGGCTGTTGCTCTGGATGCAGAAGAAGCATATTTCTTTTACAAAGCGAGTATTTACCGGTCTTGGATTGGGGCTCGTATTTGGGGTTATATTACAGGCAATCTATACTTCCAGCTCTGATGTATTGTCTAAATCGTCGGATTGGTTCAATCTTGTCGGTCGGGGTTATGTCGGCTTATTGCAAATGGTCGTTATCCCGCTGATTATGGTGTCGATCATCTCGGCGATTATGAAATTGAAGGGCAAGCAGAATTTGGGCAAGATGACCGCCATTATTATCGCTACATTGCTGATAACAACAGCAATTGCTGCGACAGTAAGTATCGTAACTAGCCTTAGCTTCGATCTAAAGGCGATTCAGATTGAATCTGGTCAGAAGGAGCAGGAGCGCGGAGCGAAGCTTGAAGAGAAAGTCGGCGATGTGGCCGGTAAGACGATTCCGCAATATGTGCTTGATTTCATTCCGACAAATCCGTTTGCGGATATGGCGGGTACACGTAGTACTTCGACGATGGCTGTCGTTATTTTCTCCGCATTTATCGGGGTTGCAGTACTTGGATTAGACCGTAAGAAGCCGGAACAAGCGGAGACCTTCCGTAAAATCGTTGAGGCTGTATATGCCGTCGTTATGAGAATCGTAACCTTAGTGCTGAGGCTGACGCCTTACGGGATTCTGGCGCTATCACCAATGTGGTGGCGACGACGAATCCGGAGGAGATCCTTAAGCTGATCAAGTTCGTCGCCGCTTCCTATGTAGCACTGATCGTTATGTTCATCATTCATCTTATTATACTCGCACTCTTCGGATACAATCCGATTCAATATGTGAGAAAGGTAGTTCCAACACTGATCTTCGCGTTCACATCTCGCTCCAGTGTTGCTACTATTCCGTTGAATGTGGAGACACAGACGAAGCGTCTAGGCGTGCCTGAGGGTGTTGCGAACCTGTCGGCTTCGTTCGGATCGATGATCGGGCAGAATGGATGTGCCGGGATTTATCCGGCGATGCTGGCGGTTATGATCGCACCAACGGTAGGTATTAATCCGATGAGTTGGGATTTCATTATTACCTTGATCCTTGTCGTAGTGATCAGTTCGTTCGGTGTTGCCAGGCGTGGGCGGTGGAGCCACCTTCGCTTCGCTGATCGTACTGTCGACGATGAACTTGCCAGTAGGTCTTGCAGGTCTGTTGATCTCCGTTGAACCGTTGATCGACATGGGCCGTACCGCCCTGAACGTCAACGATTCTATCGTAGCTGGGGTTGTGACCGGCAAGGTGCTTGGCGAAAATGATAAAGAAGTGTTCAACCAAAATGTAGAATTAGATATTGTGCAAGCATAAACTGTAAATTATAAGGCGGTAGCCTCGGATCATCTTCAATGATGATAGAGGCTGCCGCCTTTATTTTAAGGTGCGTGTATGCTTGGGGTTCGCGGTTTGTTCTACAGCGATTCGGGGCTCGAATCCAGAGGCATGCATGTGACTGATTTCGATCTAGCGCTCCTTTGTGCTTGTTCTGGTGTTTCTGATCGCGATCTAATGTGCCTCTTGTTGCTGTAACTTACTGATTACGTTCTAACGGTTGCTATCGTGGTTAATTCGCTGTTTTTGCTCTGTTTTTATTTTTAACGGTTGTCCCTGAGGTTATTTCGGTATTTTAACGAAAAATCTAACGATATTTCTGAAATAGCGTCGATGACAACCGTTAGTTTGTTAAACCTGTTATTCTGCTGTGGTTAACCTCTGTGGCAACCATTACAAACTATGTTACACCTTTCATACGGTTGCAGAGCTTTTAAGTCCATAGTCGAGAATGCTCCCTTCTATATAGATGGGAGATCCTTCGGTACTTTTTGGGTTCAAGGCGATGTAGGGAAGTATTCAACGTTCTATGCTGCAGATCTAATACGTATGCTTATACTAGTTGTTACTGTCTTTCGGGAGAGTTGCGAATATTTCGGGGTTAGAGAAACAATTTCCAACATTCTTACTGTAAATTTGACATTCACTGTATACTATCAGTAAATCTTTTCAAATTATTGAGACGCTTTGCCGCTATTCTCGTATATAATAGTATTAATACGCGGAAAGGTGGTGCATCTGGCAGAATGGATGCATGGGTGCTTTGGTTAATTGCCGCAGGAGTATTACTCGTATTTGAAATGATGACGCTGACATTCTACTTGCTCTGGTTATGCCTTGGTGCAGTAGTCGCAGCGGTTGTCGCCTGGATAGCTCCAGATGCTTATATCCTGCAAGTTATAGCAGGCTGCGTGGTGGCTATTGTACTTACGATCTTTACAAAGCCATTATCGCGAAAATTCCGCAATTCATCCAAGGGGTATGAGGATGCCGGTACAGAACTGGTAGGGAAACAGGGAGTTGTTGTTGAACCTATTGATGAAGGACAGTTTGGCATCGTGAAGGTTGGCGGAGACACCTGGAGTGCGACATCAGTTCGTTCTCTGAAGAAGGATGAACTTGTTCGGGTGCTGAAGCGAAGCAGTACAATTATTGAGGTAGAAAGATGGGAGGATTTCGCTTAATGAACTGGGAATGGATATTTATACTTGTTATTATTCTAGTTGTTGTTGTATTTATCTCACTCACTGTTAAGATCGTACCACAGCAACGCGTGGGTGTTGTAGAACGCCTCGGGAAGTTCAATCGCCTGCTAACGCCGGGTCTTAATATTTTGATTCCGGTGATCGATCAGGTTCGGATTTTTCATGATCTGCGTATTCAACAGGCTAATGTGCCACCGCAGACGGTTATTACCAAGGATAACGTGCAGGTGCAAATCGACACGATTATCTTCTATCAAGTTGTAGGGCCGGAGCAGGCAACCTACGGAATCTCGGATTATGTATATGGGGTAAGAAATATTTCTACAGCGACGATGCGTCAAATCATCGGTAAGCTGGAGCTAGACGAGACGCTGTCCGGACGGGAGAAAATCTCTACAGAAATTCGTATCGCCTTGGACGAAGCTACAGAGAAGTGGGGCGTGCGGATCGAGCGCGTTGAAGTTATCGACATTAAGCCGCCGCTTGATATCCAAGAAGCGATGGACAAACAAATGAAGGCCGAGCGGAGCAAACGGGCCATCGTCCTTGAAGCGGAAGCTGCGAAGCAAGATATGATTCTTCGTGCTGAAGGGGATAAGCAGAGTAAGATCCTGAAAGCTGAAGGTGATAAGGAAGCGCGGATTCGTGAGGCGGAAGGCTTGCGTCAGGCGCAGGAGCTGGAAGGACAAGGGCGCGCGAAAGCGATCCAGGTCGTAGCAGAAGCGGAGAACACGCGGATCCAATTGCTGCGCGATGCCGCATTGACCGAGCAAGTTCTTGCATATCAATCGTTTGAAGCGTTGAAGGAAGTTGCGAAAGGCCCAGCCAATAAAGTATTCATCCCATCCAACGCGGTCGAGACGCTCGGAAGCCTTGGAGCGATCGGTGAGTTGTTCAAGGAAGGGAAGGGGCATAAGTAAGCCGTCCTAACCTAGCTATCAAGCTGAATTTGCATTAGTTCATTAATAATTAGAGCCATCCCGGCAGCAATGTTGCTAAGGGATGGCTCTTTTTAACGAAACTGGGTATCGTTATTTAGACCGAAAAGAGCCGCTGAAAATTCTAACGAAGCTAGGTATCGCTATTGAAGCAAATTAGGGGCAAAAAACCTATTTTCCCCGTAAATAGCGATCTGTAGTTTCGTTAGATTTATTTTTCGGCTCTTTTTACGAAAATAACGATCCGTAGTTTCGTTAGATATTTAAAGGCTCAACTCACGAGTAATAAACCAAGGCGTCTTCCAACTCTGTCTCTACTAATGTGTAGGAAAAATATGGTTCGGCGGATCTGAGGATCAGTCTGACATGAACTCCGCCTTCCACTTGCTTCATGGAGATCACTTTATATTCCCGGGTCAATGTGTTTAATTGGTGGCGGTCTGTTATTACAGCTTCCGCAATACGGCTTTGGATGCCTCCCAGCCATTCATGAGGCGTCCCATGGAATTCTACGGTTTTATTTTTGATGAAGACGAGTTGATCACATGCAGCCGCAATATCGTCTACATTATGGGTAGACAGCAGTATCAGCTTACGCTCACCTAGAGAAGCCAGCAAGGCTCTGAAACGAATCTGCTCCAGAGGGTCAAGGCCGGTTGTCGGTTCATCGACGAGAATGATGTCTGGATCCTTGATCAAGACGAGGGCAATCCCCAGCCTTCTCCGCATTCCCGGTGAATAAGAACCGATTTTTCGATAGGCGGCTCCCTTAAGGTTGACCAGTTCCAGTACCTCATCCATGCGTTCATCAATCTGTTGCCGGGTACCTATTTTGTTGAGCTTGCTAATATAGCCCAGCATTTCGTAAGCGTTAAGCTCATCATACAGACTGAAATCCTGAGGGAGATATCCTACCTGTTCTTTGACCTTCATAGACTTCTCTACGGTATCCAGCCCGTTGATGAGGATCTTCCCTTGTGTTGGCTTCGTTAATCCGGAGATTAAATTCATTAATACCGTTTTGCCGGACCCATGATACCCCAGGATACCCACTATGCCATTATCAGCCTTGAAATTAATGTCCTTAAGCACTTCATTCTTCCTGAAGGATTTATATACATTTACAACTTCTAGTGTACTCATTGTTACCTCCTTAGACAGGGTTCGATCGATCTATGGATTTCTGCCTTTCATGGCGGATACATTTAGAATAAACAGCACTGCAGCGATAATGATCAAAACAATCGTCCATAACTCACCTTCAAAATTCGTACCCTCTATTAATGCCGCACCCCATAGCAGTAATGAGGCGATATAACCGGTCATACTATTTCTAGTGATATTAGCGGCGGTCAGTCCAACCACTGCTAGGAGCAAGCTTGAGCTGTAGAGGATCAACAATCTGCCAATACCATTTTCCAGACCGAACAGAAATGCCGCCATATACATCAAGGTAATCAATGATTCAGATACTAGTGTGCCGAAGGCAAAACGTTCGAGCATAATTTTATATCTTGGTGTATTGCTCGTATAAATGTATCCGGCCCGCTTATTTCCATATACCTCTGAATGTATAGGGATTAATATGCAGCTAGGCAGCAGCACCATAATATATTGAAAAATCGACCAGAAAGCATGGTCTTTCGAGATGAACGCGTACATGCAGAGGAATAGCATCACTGTAATGACGGGCGCAGATCCTTGAAGCAGGATCGCTTTATGGTATGAAGAGCATATCTTTCTGACTTTTCTTCTGCTTGTCTTCTTGTTATCGAAGCTTGATTGATCCTTATTTAAAGATACAGAATATAGCACCACATAGATTGCTAAGAGCAGTATGAAGGCCATTGACGCTAGCAAGGTGAGATGGAACATGGCCGGAACATAGTGTGCGATCAAGAGCGTTCCAACATAAGAGACAATCTTGCTGCGAAGCAAAATATATAAAATCCCGCTGAACAGGGAAACAATTAGAACAGCAGGTACATCGTCCCTGACAAAAGCAGACAAGAGCCCCATTACATCGTAAGGGGAATGCCCAACAAGTAATGGACTAACTGAGTATAAGACTAAGCTGACCAGGGAACAGAAAAAATAGGAGGTTATGATAGCTAGCCATTTCCCTAATGCGATGTTGTGAAGTCGGATTGGTTGCGAGAATAATATATGTTGTGACAGCTTTCCTTTGTGTTCTTTCAAAATTAGGGCCATCGATAATGGCATTGAGCAAAGAATAAGCGTTCTTAAATGATGCGTGAACAAAGAAACCGCCTGATTCCCTGCCAGGTTGATAGGGAGTACAGGGTTGCTCAGTAATGCAGCTAATAATACGGCGCCTCCGATTACAAGCCAGCCGTTATTTTTATAAAGCATTTTATATTCGAGCAATAATAAATTTTTCATCGAACGATTCCTCTTGTTTGCATAATTTTTTCTCAGTAAGTAATGACTCTTATAAAACGGATTGTCAGAACAAAATGTTATAAAGAGAAGGAGGGGATAGTCCAAGTTTGTTCTTCATTTTGTGTATGGCGAGTGTGGGAGGGAGGTTGCCAAATGAATGCTGTGTCTATCTACCCTTACAAATTATGTATAATATCAGGGCTGCTGAGCCAACGAATCAGACTCTCGTTGTCCAGCAGCCCTTTGTATAATAAACCGCTTAGGAATTGCGCTTGGCCAGCTGTTCTTTCAAACGATCTAGTTCTTCATTTACTGCCGGAGAATTAGCTACGTTCGAAGCATCGGCATGAACGCCTCGGGAATTGAACGAAAGGTCGAGGTCCGTCTCCCACTCCAATATCTTCTCTTCCATCCGTTCAAACCCTCGTGCCGCATCACCGCTCTCGATACCGCGGCTGAAATTGGGCTGCTGCACTGCGGCGCGTTCTTTGGCTTTTTGAGTTCTGGCTGCCAATTCATTGCGCTTTTCCTTAAGACGGGCATATTCTTCCTGCGCTTGGCTTAATTGCAGCTGCAGTTCAAGAACATGTTCCTTCGCTTGGTTCATTTCTAAGGTGTGCTGCTGGACTTTATCCTCAAATTGGATCTTGAGTATTGCTGCTTCACGGGCTGCAGCCTCATCACCTGCTTCAAGTGCGGAGAGGGCGCGGAGCTCGTATTCTTTTACGGATTGTACAGCGTCATTTAATTTTCTCTCTGCTACGCCGGCTGCTCTTTGCTGTCCTTTGATATTCTCTTCGGCAGTACGGATACCATCTTCCATATTCCGCAAATATTGCCCAGTCATGAGGATTGGATCCTCTAGTTTGTTCAATACCTCGTGGACTGTGGCTTTGGTTAAGTTGGAGATTCTATCAAATATACTCATGGTTATCTGCTCCTTTGAATTTGAATTTTGTATGTTGTGATTAGTAGTTGCTGAAATGATCAAAGTACTCGGCGCCGCCAATCGGCTCCTTTGGTACGATCAGGGTAGCGATCAGATAGAGGGCGATCACACTGCCGAAGCTGCAGAGGGCAGCTACTACAGCTACTAGCCGTACCACTGTTGGGTCAACACCGAGCCATTCTGCGATACCTCCGCAAAGTCCGCTCACCTGTCGGTTTGTTGCAGAACGATATAATTTTTTCATTTTCCAACACTCACTTTCTTATAAAGGTAGTTCAAAAAGTCCGCTTTTGATCACGAAGTGAATCAAGGAGTAGTTCGGCATCGAATCTTGAATTCAGCCGGGCCTTCCGGTGCTCACGTACAAACTACGTACGCTCCGCTCCTCAGTCCCTAGCTTCATCCAACCTTCTCGGTGCTGAAAACCGACCTTTTTGAAACATATTTTTAAAAAAATTCAATCACTTGGTCGCTTAGTTGTTTGAGGGTGTGTCGTTTTCTTATGTTCTCATTGTATAAGGATTCGGCTCTCGGCATAACGGGCTTAAGATGGTTTATGAACTAGACCTTAGTCGGGCTGCGAAGCTCGCCACAAGACCGGGAGGTAAATAATAAATGCGTAATACAGGCTTAACATTGCAGGATTATACTAGGTCTATGGATAATATTATTTAAAAAATGGGATTTGGCTAAGGAGGATATACAACGTGATGAATCTGATAAATTTTGCCCATCGTGGCGCTTCCGCTTACTGTCCTGAGAATACAATGGCTTCATTTGTTCGTGCTCTGGAGCTCGGTGCTAGTGGTATTGAGACAGACGTACAGATGACAAAGGATGGCCGACTCGTACTGATCCATGACGAATCGCTGGAACGGACGACGGGAACGAAGGCGTGGGTGAAGGATTTGACCTGGGAGGAGATCCAGACGCTGGACGCCGGGAGCTGGTTCCATGCCGATTTTACAGGTGAGAGGCTACCGTCGCTGGAGCAATTGCTAGAGCTCGCAAGCGACAAGGGTATTGTCGTGAACATCGAGCTGAAGAACGGCCTCATACAGTACCCTGAATTGGAGAAAAGAGTGGTCGAGACGATCAGACGCTATGGGATGGCGGATCGAACGATTATTTCCAGCTTCAATCACTATTCCTTGCGGGAATGTCATCAGATCGCGCCGGATATTCGTACTGGCATTTTGTATGGTGAAGGTCTGTATGAGCCTTGGGAGTATGCGAAGGGGATCGGTGCTGATGCACTGCATGCTTACATGTATGCAGTAGTACCGGAGCTGGTTGCTGAAGCGGCCAAGCACGGAGTTGTATATCATCCGTTTACTGTAAATGAAGAGAGTATGATGAAGACTATGATCCAAGCAGGGGTAGCAGGGATTATTACTGATTACCCGGATAAGCTGGCACAGCTATTATCAAAATAGTACGTGTTTAAGCAACCTCTAAATAGGAAGGTGACGAATGAAGAAAACTTGGCTGCTGGGACTCGGTTTTTTTAGCATCAGTTTGACCTGGGCACTTTATAATGCCTTCGTTCCGTTGTTCTTGGATAACTATTTGAAGAGCACCGCGATGATTGGGTTTATGATGACAATTGATAATTATTTTGCGATGTTTCTACAGCCATGGATCGGTCACCGCAGTGATAAAACAAAAACTAGGTATGGCCGCAGGATGCCATATCTGTTGATTGGAATGCCGCTCGGCGCGGTATTTGTAACATTAATCCCTTGGCATAATAGTCTGATTACATTGGTATTGTTCATGGTGTTAATGAATTTATCGATGAGCTTATTCCGTTCCCCGACGGTAGCGTTAATGCCTGACATTACAGAAGAGAAGAACCGGACAAAAGCGAACGGAATTATTAATTTCATGGGCGGTTTCGGTTCGGTGCTGGCTTTTGCCGTCGGTTCCAAGATGTACGGAATCAGCTCGTATATGCCGTTTCTATTCGCGGGAATTGTCATGCTAGGCTCATTATTTGTGCTAAAGGCGGTTATCAGAGAGCCGGTGACGCTGCAAAGCACAGAGGAAGCGGCAAAGCCGATCCGTCCAATCTCGATTAAGGAGGAATTGAATCGTACGACACTGTTCATCTTGGGTGCGATCTTCTTCTGGTTCGTAGCTTATCAAGGGGTTGAAGCTCTATTTACCTTGTATGGTACCAAGCATATTGGGATGTCCAATAGCGAAGCTTCATTCTCACTTACCTTCTTCTCGCTTGCATTTCTCTTGTTCGCTCTACCGAGCGGCTGGCTTGGAGCCAAGTTTGGGAAGAAAAGGATTATCTCGATCGGGGTAAGCGGCCTAGTCCTTATTTTTGGTTCACTGATCTTCGTGGACTCCGTATTATGGCTACGGGTGCTTCTGATTTTTGGTGGTCTTTTCTGGGCATGTATTAACATTAACTCTTACCCTTGGGTCATTTCGACCGGCCGCGAGGAGAGCATTGGTACGCGAACTGGGATCTATTATTTCGTATCGTCTCTGGCGGCCATTTCTTCGCCCCCGTTATTAGGATGGGCCATCGATATATTTGGCTATTCTGCACTTTTCGTATGCGCCTCGGGTGGTATGCTTCTTGCCCTGCTCTGCTTGTTCGGAGCTGAGTCGGAACGGAAGTCTTCTGGGCAGCAGCCGAAGGATGGTACACAATTGCCGTTGAACAAATAGGGATTATTGCTTTTGAATACGATACACTAAAAAATGCACCTGATTAGGGGAGTGAAGTCCCTTGTACAGGTGCATTTTGTGTATAAATTACGCTTATCGCTTAGTTCTGCGCAGCGTGAGGAATAAAGCGATGATGGAGATGATCAATGCCGCAATGGACAGAATGATGGAGGTTGTAGATGTGCCTGAGGCTTGACCTTGGGCAGGATCGGCAGTCTGCTGCGATGCGTTGCTCTGACTGTTGTCTGTGCTATTGGCATCTGATTGGTCGGCAGGATTATTAGAGACGTCATGATGGTCATGTCCCTGAGACTCAGTACCTCCAGCCTGCGTCTCATTAGTGATCTTGGTGATCGAGTGGGGCGTGTCCGAGCCCTCCTCTCCAGTCCATTCTACGATGCTTCCATCGCTATAGTATTGAAAAGCATTCCAGGCTAGATCCGCCTCATGATCCGGGTTTTTGCCCACGAACTCAAATTTTTGGAACTCTCCTGGGCCAATCCCATCCTTCTCAGCGGACCAGGTTACAGTAGTGATCTTACCGGACTCGTCCTTCGTAAGTTCCACCTTCCAGTCCGGAACTGGCTGATACTGCTTGAAATCGAAGCCTTCAGGAACCTTCAGCGCGATTTTGGTTGTCGGGAGGTCCTTTTCCGACGGGATCTTGATACTGTAGGTTTCCCAAGAGCCTGGCGCCGAACTGTTGGGCGATACGGTAACATGGGCGCTGGCATTGCCTGCGAATAGGATAAAGAATAATGCAGCGGCTGACAATAGTGTCGTTAATCTAGAAAAAGTTTTGTTCATACGTAATTCTCCTTTTATATTAATTTCCACTCTTTAGAGTAAAATCTTGGTCTATTGAATCAAGCGTCGATAGCAGAATGTGAATGTGTACATTCCATTCTCCGCCCATCGTAATCATCTCATCTGCTTCTAAAGGCGAAGAACCAGGCATTTCAATCTGAATAACTCCCATGTCCATCTCTCTGGAAGTTAGGCTGAGAGTAACCTGCTCAATATTGTTGAGCTTGGCCCCATCGGAGTCCTGAACATTCAGACTGAAATGATTCTCGCCTAAGTGGTTCGGACTGACATTCAGTGTAATCTGATATCCACCCTCGGTCGTGGCCTGAAGAGCTGCCGGTCCCGGTGCGGAGGAGGCGGAAGGCAGATTTCCTAGTATAGCGGCAAGTACGAGTACAACAGCACCGAGGCAGAATTCGTACCATACGCTGCGTCCAAGCGGTCTGGTGCGTCTTCTCCCGCGAAGGAACGCCGATAAGGCAAGGGCCAGCATAATGAGCATAAGTGCAAATTTAGCCAACAGGACAAGCCCGTACGGGGTATGCCACAGCGCATGTATGGTTGGAATATGCAGAATCCCTCCATAGATCCCAGTGAACAGAAGCAGTAAGACGCAAAGTGAGGCAAGCAGGGAAAAACGGCGAATCGTTCCCCAATAGAGCGGCTTAAAGCTCTCTGTCTGTTCCGTCTGTTTGCGAAGTGTCGGTAACAAGAAGGCAATCGATAGAATTCCTCCAAGCCATATCTCGGCAGCAAGTAGATGAATAAAGTCCGCGCTTATCGCCAGAAACTTATGGCTGGCTGTGGCGGCATGACCGATGAATGCTTTGGCGAGTATCAGGCCGAAACAAGCGGTAAGTGCGAGCCAGGACCACAGAGACTCCTGTCCGATTAATCTGGAAGCAGGTCTATCTGGATCTGGGTGGTGGTACATGCCATTGTCATGCAGATTGTCCTGCCTAGCTCCGGAAATAGCATAGCTCAGTCCCATGACGAATACAGCGAGAAGTAGGACTTGTAGGGCCTGCCAGGTCCAGATTTGGCCGAAGCTCGTGAAGCGAAGCGTCTCCTGTAGCAAATCGAGGTCCCAGGCTTTGATCCAAGAGACACCCGCATCACTGGCTGCCTGCTGGGCAGACTGAACAATACGCCGACTACACTGCATGCGAGCCCGGTGTATAGCAGTAGCAGACTACGTTGATCAAGTAAGTCGCTTCCGCGAAGTCCTCGGGCTCCAGCGGGAAGCAGCAGTAGACGGAAGAGTATGGTCCCGATACATAGGCTTAGCCCGATATAGAACAGCCAGCGGACGATCATCAAGCCTGTACGGGGCAGCGGATTGTCATTTTCAGCTGGAGCATGCACAGCGTACCCGCTCCCGTTAGTTCCGATCCCAAATGGAATCGTTCCGCTTATCGCATGGCCATCGCTAGATACAGCCTTCCATTTCATAGTGTAGATTCCGTTCGGTAAATCGGTCTTCATGCTGGCGACTAATCGCTCGGGATGCTCGGCATCAATGGCGACGTCGCCCTGATCGGCTCGACTTCCATCCGGACCTGTAACTATGATGGAGTAGAAGGCTTGCTCAATCGCTTCATTGAAAGTAATAGAGACTTCCTTAGGAGGCGATGCTATAGTCTCGTTCGCCGCTGGGGAAGAAGAGGTGACGGTCGCATGGGCAGCTGCCAGTCCGGGATCGTAGATGACAGAGATGATTCCGATCAATAAAAGCGGAAGCAGCCACCGATGAGCGATGGATTTGAAAATGCGCACAATCAGATACCACCTTATAAATAAATGCAATGACATTTGTTACAACATATCTTTATTTTAAAATTATTTTTGAAGAATGAGTATGGCTATAATGGGCTATTCAATTTGCAAATTCAGTACTAAGTATGTCTAAAATATGAAAATTTCAATAAATCCGAGTTGTAATGAAGGGAATAGCGCTTACTTTTAATGTTAATTATTTAAAAATGGACAAGAGTAAGCTAAAATAAACGAAGAGCTATTATTTGAAGGAGGAAGGTTTAGTGACATTGACTATTAAAGTAGGCATTGTAGGATACGGAAATTTAGGGCGCGGTGTAGAGAAAGCAATCAAACAAAATCCGGACATCGAGTTGCGCGCCATTTTCTCAAGAAGAAACCCAGACGATGTAGCGGCTGCAAATGGCGTCGTACATATTTCTGAAGTTGAGAAGTACAAGGGCGACATCGACGTATTGATCCTTTGTGGAGGATCTGCAACCGACCTTCCTCAGCAAGGACCAGAATTCGCTGCTATGTTTAATACGGTGGACAGCTTCGATACTCATGCGAAAATTCCGGGGTATTTCGACCATGTTAATGATGCTGCAACCAAGGGCGGAAATGTGAGCTTGATCTCGACTGGTTGGGATCCGGGCTTGTTCTCGCTTAATCGTCTGCTTGCACAATCCGTATTGCCTGAAGGTAAGGAATATACTTTCTGGGGCAAAGGGGTTAGTCAGGGGCACTCCGATGCGATCCGCCGTGTAGCCGGCGTTAAGAACGGAGTTCAATATACAATCCCTGTGGAAGCTGCCGTTGAGCGCGTGCGCAAGGGTGAGAGTCCAGAATTGTCGACTCGTGAGAAACATCTACGCGAGTGCTTCGTCGTTGCTGAAGATGGCGCTGATTTGGCCAAAATCGAGAGCGAAATCAAGGAAATGCCGAACTACTTCGCGGATTACGATACGATCGTACACTTTATTAGCGAAGAAGAGTTGAAGAAGAACCATTCGGCTATGCCTCATGGCGGTATGGTGCTTAGAAGCGGTAAGACGGGTGAGAATAGTACGCAAATCTATGAATTCTCGCTTAAATTGGACAGCAATCCTGAATTTACAGCCAGCGTACTAGTAGCTTATGCGCGTGCAGTATACAGATTGTCCCAAGCTGGACAAATCGGAGCTAGAACGGTATTTGATATTCCGTTTGGACTGATGTCTCCGAAATCGCCAGAACAGCTTCGTAAGGAAATTCTGTAGTAGCAGGGATATAAACCTTCTAGAGCGAGTAAAAAAAGCCTAAGGCCGGTGGCCTTAGGCTTTTTTGCACGTTTGGTTATTCCAGTAGATTAGCTATTACAGAAGGCAAGTTATTAGTGCTATCATTCGCGAACATAAATGGTCTGAAAATAGGAATAAAGCGTCAAAGGGTAAAAGCACCACAAGAGAAGTTTAACTTTTTAAATAATGAAGTAAGTGATAAAAATCACGAACCACTTGAACAATTATGACAATTCATCGAACAATGGCTTGTAGAAAGGGCAATGTGAACAATTATCAAAATCGCTGATTTTACGGGAATATGGTCGAATTTGGCCTAATTTGAACATTTGATTCAATAATAAGGAGAAAAACCGAAAAATAAATGTAATATTTTTTCAGAAATGTATTTTGCTATGAATTGTTATTGTTTAATAGCTTACCTAACATAGTGGTAGATATTTAATATAACCATCTTGGGAATGTAGGATGGTGTTTTATATTGCTGGAAAGGGGAAACGGAATTTTATGAAAAGGAAAGGATTGCTGCTGGCCGTTTTTTCAGCGCTTCTTGTCCTCTTGACCGGATGTAATTCGCTCACGGTATTGGACCCTAAGGCTGGTAGCGAAGACGCAGTCAAATGTAATTATTTTTTCGATGCTGGTCATGGCGCTAATTTTGCTAGTAGTATACGTGTTGTACATTTTTATGCTTACGAAGTACCGCGCCTCTAAAGCGGCTCCGGATTATGAACCGCCGCATGTAGAGGGCAACAAATGGCTGGAATTTATATGGATTGCAATTCCAGTAGTGATCGTTGCGGTTCTGTCTGTAGTTACAGTTCGGACTACCAATGCGGTTGAGAAAGTACCAGCGGGGTATGAAGATCAAAAACCGTTAGTCATTTATGCCTCATCCTCCAACTGGAAATGGCATTTCAGCTATCCTGAGGAAGGAATTGAGACAGTTAACTACGTTAATATTCCGACGAATCGTCCGGTAGAGTTCAAACTATACTCTTACGGTCCAATCACCAGCTTCTGGGTACCGCAATTAGGCGGTCAGAAGTACGCGATGAGCGATATGATTACTAAGCTGAATCTCGTAGCTGAGCATGAAGGATCATATGTGGGTAGAACTCCAACTTCTCCGGTAAAGGCTTCGCCGATATGGAATTTGAAGTTCTGGCGATGTCACCGGCCAAATATGACGAGTGGGTTAAAGATGTTAAGAATACAGCTTCTGAATTAACAGAAGATGAATTTACGAAGTTGCTTGAAACTGCTAAGTTAGGCAGACTGACTTTTTCCTCAACGCATCTAGAGTTCAGTCCACCTCCTGAAGGTGAACATGCTGGACATAATCATGGAGGAGAATCCGGCGATGATTCGCAAATGGATCATTCCGATATGAATATGGACATGGACATGGATCACTCTGATATGGATCATAGTGAGGCTGACCATGCCTCACACGGAAAATAAAAGACAGAAGGGAGTAAGCTTGACATGAAATGGGACGAATTTTTCGTCACTGGGGAACCGATGATTTACGGAGCGATGGTCAGTATTGTCGTTGCGTCGTTAGCAATCGTCATCGGCTTGACCTATTTTAAAAAATGGGGCTACCTATGGCGCGAATGGTTGACGACTGTCGACCATAAGCGGATCGGTATCATGTATATTATTTGTGCGCTCTTGATGTTGTTCCGCGGCGGTGTCGACGCATTGCTTATGCGCGGGCAGCTTGCTATGCCGGAGAATGGTCTTCTCGATGCGCAGCACTATAATGAGATCTTTACGACCCACGGGGTCATCATGATTCTATTCATGGCGATGCCGTTCGTAATCGGTCTGATGAACGTGGTTGTACCGCTGCAAATCGGTGCACGCGACGTAGCATTCCCGAGATTGAATGCGGTAAGCTTCTGGTTATTCTTTGCCGGAGCGATGCTGTTTAACCTGTCCTTCGTAATCGGCGGTTCGCCGGATGCAGGATGGACATTTACTTCCCTCTAGCCAGCACGGAATTCAGTCCGTCGGTGGGGATTAACTATTATTCGATAGCTCTTCAGATTTCAGGGATTGGTACGCTGATGACAGGCGTTAACTTCATCGCTACCATTCTGAAAATGCGTGCACCTGGCATGAAATTGATGAAGATGCCAATGTTTACTTGGTCCGTATTGATCACTTGCGTTATTATTCTGTTCGCGTTCCCGGTTCTTACCGTAGCGCTTGCTCTTATGATGTTTGACCGATTGTTCGGTTCGCAGTTCTTCACGATGGCGAACGGCGGGATGGATATGCTCTGGGCCAACCTGTTCTGGGTATGGGGTCATCCGGAAGTATATATCGTTATTTTGCCGGCGTTTGGGATTTACAGTGAAATTATTTCTACGTTCGCCCGTAAGAACCTGTATGGTTATAAATCAATGGTATGGAGTATGGTTATTATCTCACTTCTGTCCTTTGTCGTATGGGCTCACCATTTCTACACGATGGGTCACGGGGCAATGGTCAACGGTGTGTTCTCCATTACAACGATGTTAATCTCGGTTCCAACCGGGGTGAAAATATTCAACTGGCTCTTTACGCTTCATAAAGGCAAAATCGAGTTTACGACTCCGATGTTGTACTCACTGGCATTTATTCCAATCTTCACGATTGGTGGCGTTACAGGCGTCATGCTTGCTATGGCTAGTGCTGACTACCAGTATCATAATACGATGTTCCTGGTTGCTCACTTCCACTATGTACTGATTCCAGGTACCGTATTTGCCGTGATCGCCGGCTTCTATTACTGGTTCCCGAAATTGTTCGGATTCCGTCTTAATGAACGTCAAGGGAAGCTTGCTTTCTGGATAATTTCCATCAGCTTTAACGTAACGTTCTTACCGTTATTCTTCCTTGGACTCAAAGGTATGCCACGCCGGATGTACACGTATTCGGAGTCTACAGGCTTTGGTCCACTGAACCTGATCGCTACGATCGGCGCCGTCGGGTTAGCCATCGGATTTGCTGTTCTTGTATATAACATTTATTGGAGCTTCCGGTATGCACCTAGAGATACAACGGGTGACCCTTGGAATGCGCGTACGCTTGAATGGAGCACGCATAGTCCAGTTCCGGAATACAACTTCGCCATTGTTCCTACAGTTACTGGTCTTGATCCTTTCTGGGAACATAAGAAGGGTGGACATCAGCTCTATAAAGGTAAATACGAAGAGATTCACATGCCGAATAATAGCGGTCAGCCGGTTATTCTCGGTGCTATATTCTTCTTCTTCGGATTCTTCATGGTGTTTAGCTGGTGGATTCCGGCGATCATCGCAGGGATCGGTGTTGTTGTACTGATGGCGGTTCGCTCGTTCGAACGCGACCACGGACATCATATTTCGGTTCGTGAGATCGAAGAGACAGAAGCTAAGTTACAAGTGGAAGACACGGATGTTAGATTGCGGGGTGAACACGCATGAAGTTAGACAACTCTTTGCCTTTGGAATATCGTTCTGAAGAGAATAGTAATCGAATTTTTGGTTTTTGGCTGTTCCTTGGCGCGGAAATCGTGCTGTTCTCGACGCTATTCGCCGTTTACTTCACGCTCTGGAATCGGACTGGTAATGGTCCGGGCGGTAAAGAATTATTCGAAATAGGTCCGGTTCTGATTGAGACCTTCGTGTTGCTCACAAGTAGCTTCACGATCGGTCTGATGATTAACAGTATGCGTCAGGGACTCAAAAAGCCAGCCATGGTGTTCTTCTTCATTACTTTGGCGCTTGGTCTTGTCTTCCTTGGTGTAGAAATTACCGAGTTCGTGACCTATATTAATGAAGGAGCAACGATCTCAACGAGCGCCTTTATGTCCAGTCTGTTCGTTCTGCTTGGTACGCACGGTGCGCACGTAACCTTGGGCTTGCTGTGGGGCGCAGGCATTATGATACAGATCAAACGCGAGGGCTTTACGCTCGATACAGCGAATAAATCATTTATTTTCTCGCTCTATTGGCACTTCCTTGACGTTGTCTGGATCTTTATCTTCAGCTTCGTATATTTGAAAGGAATGATGTGACATGAAAAAATTATTCCCTGTCCACCATGTCATGGGATATGTGTTCTCGCTGATCCTATCGGTCGTCGCTCTGTCCGTCATTCTATGGGATATGCCACTAGCTGTCGGTATGACGATCTTGCTTATCTGCGCAGCGATCCAGATGGGCGTCCAACTGTTCATGTTTATGCATATCGGTGAGACTGGTTCAAAGACTGCACTATATACGAACCTTGCTTATGCATTGTTTGTAGGGCTTGTAACCCTCTTCGGTACGCTGTTCACCATGATTTGGGGATACCAATAAAGCAAGACGAGGCGTTAGCCTGGTCTAGTTCTAAGAATCACCCCGTGCCTTCTATATGAAGGTGCGGGGTGACTTTTTGTTTCGTCCCGAAATGAGTGGAGTGTTGATGTCGAATGACTGTGATGGATTGAAAGGTTACCGGGATTACGATAATATGATGTAAAGAGTCAAAATAGCGAGGTGATAACATGGCGGAACAAGAAGATAAGAAGCATGGCGCGACTGATGAGTGCTGCGGCGGTGAGGGTGAGGGCCATGTCCGTCATAGCCATCATTCCGAGGCCGTGAAGAGTAATTTGACGAGCCGCTTGAACCGGATCGAAGGTCAAATCCGCGGCATTAAAGGTATGATCGAGAAGGATACGTATTGTGATGATGTTCTGAATCAGATCGCAGCAGTACAATCTGCACTGAATAGTGTCGGCAAGCTGCTCCTAGAAGGTCATATGAAGAGCTGCGTGATTGAGCGGATTCAAGCCGGTGAGATGGATGTGGTCGATGAACTTCTGGTCACCGTGAATAAATTAATGAAATAATGCGTGAAATATATACCCCATACTGGTATGTAGAACATTAAAGCCCCACAAGTTAGCAATTGAACTTGTGGGGCTTACTCTTTATGTGAGAGTGATCAAAGGGGACTTATTAAACAACCTCTTATTTTAACGTGATTTCAAATTGTGATCCTGGCTCACCTATAAAGGCAATGATTGCATTCGCTGGCAGCACCATTTCGTTTGCGCCGCTCACTACAGTGAAATTCACACATGCTCCACTGGCATCGTAGACCGCAAAGGAGCCTTCTTCTGGCATCTTAACGGTCAGTGTCTTGCCAACCGCTTGTTCCGGAACTGTATACCATCTTGTATGACCATTATCTTGAATTTTGGTCTTAGACTTGTTGCCTGCATAGAGTGGCGTTACATTATCCTGACTAACAAATAGGCTTCCGGCAGCTTGTAGATACTCTACACCGCCTTCTGTGAAGAAATGGAAGTCACTCGTATCTCTGCCCATCAATGTCGGAATGTTCAACATATTCAGCGCCTCGTTGGCACCCGTAATCTTGTTCGTCATTAAGTACCCTGGCATTTCTTTGAAGGTTGCTACATGAGCGATAGGAGGTGACATAAGGTAGACTTGAGATGTATATTTCTCACTTACGAGAAAATACGTTTTCCCTTCGCGCGCTTCCCATGCTTTAGCAACATCTTTGGACAATTCGTTAGGCTCAAGCTTCTCCGCCTGATATTCGGACATAGCCATTTGGCCAAGGCCTGGAATTGCTGAGTAGGCTCTTACCCATAAGTAAGTACGTCCGTTATCTTCGGTTACTAAGTTTAATTTCACGCTGCCATCCGCGCTAACAAAAGAGCCATCTGCTGTATACGTAAATTTCTGAGCAGGGGCAGCAGGTACCGCTACTGAACTTAAGGATAATTCTCCATCTTTGCTAATATCCAGCTTCGACAATTGACCTAAGGAGCCATAGATGCCTGCATGCTCCATCACATTTTGTGGCATATCAGCCTTAACAGGTACGCCGTATGACTTGGCAGGCTTCAGTTCCTTAATGATACCTTTCTCCTGCATTGCACTTAACAGGATCTCGTTTGCCATGATTTGATCCAGTGCGCTTGATCCGCTAGAAGATAATACCGCGACAGATAGCTTCTGCTCAGGTAGTACGACTAGGGATGCGTGAGACAAAAGGGTGTCCCCGCCCTTCGTAAGTGCTTGAATTCCGTAGTCGTTGAACGGGAACAAATTAACACTATCCCAGCCTAATCCGTATGCGAACGAACTATCAGCTTCTTTCGGCCACATGCCGTTCTTGTACTCTGGTTTGCCTATAGCAGTTGCTGATTTCTCCGACAGGAGACCGCTAGCGTTCCCTGTGAAGATTTGCGAGAAGCGGGCAAGGTCTTCAGCCGTAGAGTAAATACCACCAGTTCCAATAAAATTAACTGTATCCCGCGGTAGCTCTCCTTGATAGGCAGGAGAATAAACGCCAGCTAGCTGCGCATTATTTACATCATCTTGCGGTGTTTTCGTATTTTTCATATCTAGCGGCTCTGTAATATATTTATGTATGAAGTCTGTGAAGTTCATGCCGCTAACTCTCTCTACCAATATTTCTGCTAGATTGAAGCCGTCGTTGCAATAAACAGAGAATGCACCCGGATCAGCCTTCAGCCGCTGTGTCTCCAACTGTTTCAGAAAATCGTCATACCCAGATGTATCATTATCATCAAACAAAAAACCATTGGAGAGTGTTGATCCGCTTAAGCCAGAAGAATGATTTAATAGCATACGCGGAGTAATTTTCTTGTAGCGCTCGTCTTTCATTTTGAAATCAGGAATATAGGTGATCAGAGGCTGATCCAAATCTATTTTCCCTTCATCGACAAGCTTCATAACAGCAACGGTTGTGAACATCTTGCTTGTGGAACCGATGCCGTACATCGAATCTGCTGTTAGTGGAGTATTGTCAGACACATGATTAATACCGGACTGCCCGGATACTACAATCTTTCCATGATCAATAAGTGCGTATTGCAAGCTTGCCGTACCATAACTTTTTGTTAACAGATCGGCTTTCTGAGCTGCTATTTGCTTCGTCGCCTCGTATGAGGTACTGTTCTCAGCGGCAAAAGCTCCTGCTGGTACGAGCAGTGCCAGCATCAGGGCCGCTATCACTAAACGTGATAGGCGATTCTTCATTTTCATATCCATTCTTACCTCCTAAATGTAATCGTACTCAGATTTCCACTACTAAAAGGTATGACAATAGATCTGTCTTAACATATTTATACGGTTGTATGTGTTCAAAAGATTCATTCATTATTAGAGCGGATGCGTTAGTACATAGACATCCGCTCACACGATTTCTATTTTCCTTCGCGAATAATCCCTTGCTCATGCATGGCTTCGATGAACAACTCCATGATCTGGACGCATCCACGAAGGAACTCAACATCGGCTTTCTTATTTGTCTCCGTGAAGGCAAGTTCAGCTTCAAGTCCTTTGACTCGCGCCTTGAGACGAGCGCCCTTATGCCACTCCAATAGGTCTGCAATACCCTCATGTTTCAGAATTCCTCTTAGCGAACTAGGATGAGAGGCCCCAGCATGGAATGACTTGCTGAGGGGATTCGTCAGGGTGACCTGTCGTAAATTTCTGTGAAACATCAGAAGTAGAGGACTCTTTACTGAGCTCAGCAGATATTCAAGTTTTCTTCTCGGTTTGTATTTATACTTGATTCCGATTACCTGTCCGCTGTTTGTATTGGTTCCGTTGGAGTTGGAAGAATCAGTAACCGTGAGATACAATTGGCCTCGTCCATGCGGTAGCCGAATCAGGACATGTCGTCCAGTATACTTCCAATTCTTGAAGGATGCTTCTACAAAAGTCGCTTCGTATTTTTTTGCATACTCTTGCAGCAGGAACTTCGACTTTGATTCCCACCAAGGCTTAGTAGACTTAATCTCTGTCCGCGTCATTGTCTAGAGCCTCCTTGACACGCATATGGGGTGAAGGCATGCGCCCTTCCTTCCGTAGAGCCTCGCGAAGGACGTATTCGATATGACCATTCACGCTTCGGAATTCGTCAGCCGCCCAGCGTTCCAAAGCTTCATATACGACGGGTCCAGGCGTAGCGGGAAGCTCTTCTTTTAACCATCGTGAATGGGGCTCCAATTAATACAGACTGCTCGTATTAATGATAGGTTGGGCGGAACGGTCGGATACGACCGCGACAAGCAAGTTGTTGATCATAGCAGCTTTACGCTCATCGTCCAGTTCAACGATGCTCTCTGTCTGCAGGCGCTCGATCGCCATTTGTACCATCGTAACGGCTCCGTCAACGATCTTCTCTCGAGCGGAGAGAATGGCTTCAGCCTGCTGGCGTTGCAGCATGGCACTGGCGATTTCCGTAGAGTATGCCAAATGTGTCAAGCGGGATTCGATGACTTTGACGCCTGCTATAGCTAAGCGGTTTTGCAGCTCATCAGTCAGTTCCTGAGCAATTTCCTCTGTATTTCCGCGCAAAGAGAAGCCGTTGCCATCCAGTTGATCATAAGGGTATTTGCTGGCCACATGGCGCAGAGCTGTTTCACTTTGGATCTCGACGAAGGTTTCGTACTCATCAACCTCAAAGAGCGCCTTGGCCGAATCGACCACCGAGAATACAACAACGGTAGCAATCTCAATCGGGTTCCCGTTAACATCATTGACTTTCAGCTTGGCACTGTTGAAGTTGCGTACACGCAGCGATACTTTCTTCCGGCTGGAGAAAGGGGTTACCATATAGAACCCGCTATTGCGGATCACTCCGAGATACTTCCCGAAAAAGGTTACGACAGCGGCCTGGTTCGGCTGCACAATCGTAAGCCCAGTAAGGATCACAAAGGCGATTACGCAGGAGATAGCGCCTAGGATGATTGGGAGTGGGGTAGCAATGGTAAACAGATATACTCCAGCTCCCATAAAGGCGATGAAGAATAGCAGCGCAACAAATCCGTTCAGATAAGATAATTGTTTTTCCTTCAGCATAGTGAAGCACTCCTTAATATATATTTAATATTTATTTGATATTTATATGATATCACTTTTAGAATATATTGTAAATCTACTTTGCGAAAATCGTACTAAAGAGGGCCGGATCACCTCTTTATTTAGTTATTAGGTAGCTTGAATTGGAGAAATTAAATTGTTATATTCTTCATATTAATGTGCAGTAATTCATTTTATGGAAGGGAAGATGATCTGTTGAAGAAGAAATGGATGATTAGTGGTATGGTGGCAGCACTGATGCTGACTGCTGGAACTGGTGTGTACGCCGGGGCGAACCTGCAGGAGGTAAAAGCCTACTTGAACAGCAGTATTCAACTCAAGTACAATGGGACGTCTGTACAGCCGAGAGATGAGAAAGGGAATGCAGTTCTCCCGATTACTTATAATGGAACGACATACCTTCCTGTTCGTGCAGTCGCTGATATTGTGGGAGTCGCTGTATCCTATAATCCGGAGACCTATACGGTGGAATTGGGCGAGAAGGCAGAGGGTGTGGCGATCGCCAAAGGCTTCGATAACATGTATTATACGAAAGATCCGAAAGAAACGACCTACCAGGGGAAGGACTACAAAGAAGCTTATTTTGACAATGCTAGCGGCAAACGTAGCAGCAGCTTTATGCTTTATCCGAAGGGGAAATATCAGAAGCTGGTACTGCAGGTCGCAGCCGTGGGTGAAGATATTGATAACTTTGTTATCGAAGACAGTGAGAAGAATGTGAAGCTGACGACCGAGAAAGTGACAGTGAGTGCCGGTCTTAAGACCATTGAAGTGGATATCGCAGGCGTTAATGAATTGTATATTTATGCTGATGTACTTAGTAATGGGGCGATGTTTGTTCCATTAACAACGTCTTACTATAAATAAGCTTGTCTATAGAAGAACCAGTCCGGTGTATGATCTCGTATCCGACTGGTTTTTCTTATTCAAGAAGAGTTAGACTATATAATAAGGGTTGTAATCCCATCCTCTTAAATGAAGCAGGATATAACCATAACAGCACGAGGAGAGAAATAAGCATGAATGAGACCATAGAATTATTAAAAGCACATCGTTCGATCCGTAAATATTCGGACAAGCCGGTATCTCGTGAGATTGTTGAGCAGGTTATTGCTGCGGCCCAAATGGCATCGACCTCAAGCAATGTACAAGCCTATAGCGTGGTTGCTGTCACTGATCCAGAGCGTAAGCAGAAGCTGTCGCAGTTCAGCGGTAATCAAGCTTATATTGTGGAATGTCCTGTCTTTCTAGTGTGGTGTGCGGATTTGTCCCGGTTAAAAAATGCCGCCCAGCATCATTTCCCTGATTCGGAATCGTATGAAGGGGCGACAGAGAATTTCATTGTTGCTACAGTCGATGCTGCCCTAGCGGCGCAAACTGCAGCCATCGCTGCCGAATCGCTCGATCTTGGCATCGTCTATATTGGAGGAATTCGAAATCAGATCCAGCAAGTGGCTGAACTGCTCCATTTACCGGAGCTAGTCTATCCGGTATTCGGCATGTGTCTAGGTTATCCAGATCAAGAGCCGGGACTACGACCAAGACTGCCTCAGCAGGCGATTCTGCACTGGGAGGAGTATGACAGCGCTGAGGGTGAGAAGCAGGTTGCCCTATATGACGAGATGATGAGTAAATATTTGCGTGATCGCACTGGTGGTGCCAAGGATACCCCTTGGTCCAGACTTATGGCTGAGAAGTTGACGATGCCGTCACGTCTTCATATGAAGGAATTTTTGCAGCAACGCGGGTTTAAGCTGGATTAAGTGGATAAGAAGCACAGAGGCAATTTGAGATCAAATAGGGAACCGAATAGAAGTTTATAGGCTGTATCCGGCTATTGTGAGCAATAGTGTGGATGCAGTCTTTTTTGCGTTAAAGGGGGAGGTGGTACGAGTGCCTAGAGGACTACGCAAGTCGCTGCTTGCGGTGCAAGGAACCCTTGAATTGCGGGAAGTTTGCGGCAAAAAAACGCAATTTAATTGTGGGAAGACGCAAATGGGTTTTCGGTGTAAAACAGGAAAATATAGATTATTGTTAGGTCAAGAGGGACAACACGAACGGAACAGTAAAGTAATAGCCGTGATTCTACTCTACCATGAAGCCAGCGTTAGTCTGTACAGCGAATGGACGATTAATTAAATCATTTTGGGGAGGTTGAAGAAGATGTATTTAGGAGTATTTCAGGATTTACGCAATCTTAATATGCCTAATAGCCATGATCTTGATCTATATGAAGGTTACTATTCGGAATTCTATGAAAGTGTGAGATGCATGATTCTTGAGAAAGGTGGCCGATCCGTATGAGCCAGGTCACGATTCTGTGCGAGAAGGAAGCGGTTAATCCGGCGGATTCACTCGAAGGCTTACTTACAGGACTTGGAGTCGAAGTGAGTACAGTAAGTGAGTTTACAGATGTTAGCGTAGATTCTGAACTAGTCGTAGTTCTGCAGGCTGAGAAGTGGGGGAAGCGTTCAATATATACGCTTTGGAGAAGGAGATCACGTGGCTCCCTGTGCAGTTCTCTCATTCTACTGGCAGAATTGGTCCGATTATCGTTCCTGGTTATTCGGCTTGTTATGAGTGCTTACAGCGGCGTAGCCATTCAAACGGTGTGACTCCTCTGGAACCGAAGAATATCATGTTCGATCTGTCCTGGTCCGTACTGAGCGGTGTAGTCGCCATCGAGACGGCAAAATGGATTTCGCGCCATACTAGCAGCTTTCCGCCATTATCACTCGGTCATATGATTGATTTTGATGCCTTCCACCTGCAGGGGGATGTCAATCCGGTCTATAAACTGCCGACCTGTCCTTCCTGCGGAGCAAGAAGTCAGGCCAATCTGGCTGCACAACCTTGGCGCGAGTCGGATCTGGTACTAGGGCCATGAGCCGTACGTTGATCCGAAGGTCAGGAGGGGCGAGTTATGCAGGCTGCCCTGGAACCGATAGCGCCGTGGCACAAGCTAGGCTTCAAGGCTTGATATCTACTGTGCCAGATCATTTGCGGAAGGCAATTAGTCCACATGGGGGCATGGTCAGGGGATTAATGAATTTAAGTACGGACCCTGGAGATCCCAGACTATATCTGAGCCTGGCCGCCCCGTCTAACCCAAAATTTCTGGCGGATGGACAGTATGGTTTGATCGATTTCTTTGCTAGCGGAATAGGATTGACGCTGGAGGAAGCGAATACGACCGCTGTAGCGGAAGCCATTGAGCGATATTGTTCCGCGTATGTTATCCCAGAACGATTGGTACTTTCAACTTGGAAGGAGCTTGGCGAGGATGCACTCCACCCCGATGAGCTTCCGCTATATACGAAAGAGCAATACGAACAGTGGCAATTTCCATATCGGCCTTTTACGGAACAGTCCAAGATCCGTTGGGTGCAGGGGCGTAGTCTTTCAACGGGCCGGATGAAGTGGGTGCCGGCTGCCATTGCTTGGGACTCTTATATTCCCAGAGTGAGGATGAAGAAGCGATATGCTTCGGTCTCATGATGGGTTCAGCAGCGGGGGCCACGAAGGAGCAGGCTATGATTGGAGGCTTGCTGGAGATCATCGAACGAGACGCCTTCATGATCATGTGGTACAACTCGCTCTCTATGCCGAGACTAGATACTCGCGATCTGTCCGTTATGGAGCATTTCAGGGAATTACTCGATCCAAACAAATTCGAGTTGACGGTGATCGATACGACAAGCGACATTGGCATTCCTTCTGCATTTGGTCTGTTGATGACCCGCGATGGCAAAGTATCGGTTGGTGGATCAGCCCGGCTATCGATGGAGGAGGCTGTGCGCAAGACGCTGATGGAGATTAGCCAGCTGTTCATTGGCAATAAATCGCAAATCTATTCGCAATCCATCCCGTCGCTTCTACCGCATCAGGTCACTGATTACGGATTGAGACTGCCTTATTATGAACAGCCTTATGCCCATGAGGAATTGGCCTTCACCACGGCATCAAGCGAGTTCCGGTCCATTCAGCCGTCTCCGCCTATTGCAGCCGATACGGAAGCGGAACGCCTTCAATATATCGTCCAGCAATTTGCGAAACGGGGACTTGAAGTGTTGTGCGTCGATCTAACTACAGACGATGTCCGTCAGCTGGGAAAGCATGTCGTCAAGATGATCGTACCGGGTACAGTTCAGCTGCCGCGTAGCGAGAAAGAACGGATCATCACAAGTGAACGGATCTATAAGATACCGGTTGAGCTTGGACTGCGAACAGAGCCGATCCTGCCACATAATTTGAACCGTAGTCCGCATCCGTTTCCGTAAAGTTCATCAGCTCTCACTCAACAAATAATAAGGATGTGATACCCATGCAAATTAAATATATGGATTGGCGATCTGATCAGGATTTTGAGGAGGAGCATTTGGCGATGACTTATCATCTGAACTCCAATCATTATCCGCAGCTTGATGTGCTGACCCGGTGGCGAATGAAAATGCTGAAGAGTCTGTTCATGCAGATGAATCAGGCAGTAACGCCAGCCAAACGATATTATGCCGCGGAGCGATTCAAGGCTGATGAACTCCACCAGGAAGGCCATCCCTATATGGCAGAGTTGATCGCAAGCCTGGAGAAGCTGCAGCGCTCGACCGTACCGTTCTGGGATTTTGAGAGTCTTAAAAATCTGGGGCCGACCGATAAGTTAGATGCTCTTGATTTATATATTCTGTCCAAAAGTCAGACCAGCGACAACTATGAGCTCTTCTATTACAGTCTTGCTGAGAAATTCGTAGAGTATGTCAAGGAAGAAGAGGATCCGCGTTGGTGGAGTAAGACCTTTGACGAGAGCCTGGAATTCCATGATGGAGACCTAGCCTTGTTCATTACAGCTAATATGAACCGCAGCATCAGGTTGTTCGGGAGAGAGGGTATCGTCTCTGTATGCTCGAAGGTGGCCGTCTGACGGAACGTCTTGTACGCAGCTCTCAGGAGAGCGGAAGAGCCCTTGTTCCTGTGATGACGTTCTATGATAAGCCAGTACAGGAGCTGCTCGGTATAGATGGCTATTATGATATCGTACTGTCGAGTCTTATATTTCGAGGTGAGGACTAGAGATGTGCGAGTATAAATTTGAGAGAATTGATTTACGCGGAATTATCGAGAATAAACCGCTAATATGATTCATGCCTTAGCGGCTAAATGTACACCAATAAAGTTTATTCGATGAATATTTCATGGGATAAGCTTTTTTCTTGTAATTTGATGTAGTTTATTTTTGTGGACAAGAAGGGGTTAATTCATAGATATGGAATACATATAAAGAATTGGTGATTTTTTATATTATTTTAGTATGGAGGTTATAGAGTGGAGCAATTTGCGGAAATGCTAGAAATAGAGTTACGCGAAAGTTTAAGAACCTATTTTAGTGTCCCACAGCTCTATGAACACGCACTCGCATGTCTTGAGGACAAAATGCAGGAATCTACGATGCTATTAGGCAAGATGACCGTACTTCATTACCGGATGTTCGGTGGGCCGGATACACCGGATATTTACAGAGCAGCTGCGGCGATTGAGTTGATGATGCTCAGCCTAGACATCATTGATGACATACAGGATAAGGACAATGGAAAAATGGCGTGGAACCAGCTTCCTTCTGAAATCGCTCTGAATATCGGTATCGGTATGCTTACACTCTCCGGGGAGCTTATTCTATCAACTGGATTCCCTACTGAACGGAGATTGGCGGCGGCGCAGCATTTGAATCAAGGAGTCCTCACTGCCGTAAATGGGCAAATGACGGATCTATACAACAATGTCAGCTCAGAAGAGGAGTACATTGAGATGGTATCGAAGAAATCGGCTGCGCTTCTCGTTACAGCGAGCATGATCGGTACGGTGCTGGCGACCGGTGAATGGGTTGAGGAAGTGAGGCTATATGCTGAACAGTTGGGGATTGCCGCGCAGATCAAGAATGACATTCGCGACTTGCTTAATTGGGATGACAAGAATGACTTCTTGAATCGGAAAAGACGCTACCGACTCTATACTTGCTGCAATCACTGTCTGAAGAGGATCGATGGATTATCGATTATTTCGAGGGGCACCTGGACTTCGCCGATGTTGTAGGGCGCAGGCAGGAGGTTGAACAGATTATAGAATCAACGGGAACGTTGATCTATACTTCTGTCCGAATGAGGACGCACTATTACCGTTATTTGGAGCATATTGAACGCCTTAATCTGGAGCCGCACTGGAGAGAGAAGATGCTCTCTTTTGCCGAATGATGGTTGATTGTTGTGCAGTTACATTGCTTAACTGGCGCACCACATAGGTAACCGCAAGCCCACGCAAGCCCACGCAAAGATGTTTGCGGGAAATACGAGAGTGGTTGTCGTTTTCAATATCATAGATGACCCGTATATTGGAATTAAGAGGAAAACCTCTTAAATCAAATAACCCAATTGGAGGGATTTATTATGTTGAAAGAACTGATTCAAGCTTTGGTGAAGGACTCTGGTGCAATGATGAATATTAGGACAGGACAGCTTCAATTGGCAGGCATGAGCGCCGTCGAGCAGAGAGCATTGATCGATGTGCTTAGAGATAAGGGAAACATGAGTAATGAACCCATGAAAGCTTCCGTTTGGAGTTAAATCAGATTAACTCTCAATACGACAACTAATCCATAACTGTGAGGGAATTGTATTGATACAAAGAACGAAAGTCATCGCATTCATAGTCTTGATAACTGTTGTTGTTGGGTATTTATCCGTATCTATTCTTAAGTATCCTGTTATCGGTGCCAATGTCTCCGCGAATGAAAATGGCCAATACATAGTAACCGCTTCACCAGAAGGATATTGGTGTTACGGACGGTTATTGGTTGGAGATGTCATACAGGACATTAACGATAAACCGGCAGCTGATTTTTATACAGTGAAGACGTTCGGAGGGGTTGAACGTGCATCTTCAATCATTCTGAGTCGTGCCGGGGCAGATGGGAGCACGGCATTTATCAAGTTAGAGGTTGGCTCGGGAATTAGTATGGACCATCTTATGTTTGAGTTGTTTTTACCGTTAATTGCGATCCTTACATTTTCTGGGCTTTCCTTGCTCGTGTATCGCCGTAAGAGGAATGACGGGGCAACTGTTCAGCTGATTATGTTCTTTATGTCCATTGGAATAGCCTATTTAAGCGCTTTTTCTTCGGGCGGCTGGATCCAATCGGCAGGATGGTTCTTGACCTATCATTCCTATTTGTTCCTATCTTTTTCTTACAGTTTCTTAATCGTTATTTGGGACAGTATCGCGAAAATTTCGCTAGTCCAGGCATAATTGTTTTTTTCGAGATTATCATTAGTGCTTTGATCGGATCGGAGCTTGTTGTACTTATTTTTAATGTTGGTTCAGCGAATGTCCTCTCCATTCTCAAGTTAATTTGCTTCGCTATCATCAATGTTTATATCATTTATAAGCTGGTTCATAAGTTTATTATTCATCGAAAGGGACCACTGAAAGCATTGTTCAAATTGAGTCTTGTTGGGCATATGGTTGGATTCTTGCCTTTTCTCATATTATTTGCTCTGCCACAGGTATTTGGAGTTTCGTTCTTATCCCCAAATGTTGCGGCAGTCTTTCTATTAACGATTCCTATCGTTTATTTCTATATGCTCATGACAAAACAGTTGTTCGATATCGATTTTTTATTGAACCGCTTTATATATTATGCGAGTCTGTCTTTCTTTCCTACGCTGATTATCTCTTTACTTTCTATTCTAATCTTGAATCAGAATAATCAAATCGGGGTCAAATGGAGCCAGTTGTTTCTCGCATGTTATTTGTTGATTACGCTGATGCTGTTCCTGAAGGAATATGCGGATCTTAAGATACGGCCAAGGCTGAATAAAGATCTGCACAATTTTCAAGGTAGCCTCAATCGGTTTTCTGCTCGAATATCACGTGTGATGAAACGATCGGATCTAGAACGCGTATTGGAGCAGGAAATTTATAATGTGCTGCCGGTGAAGAAGGTCGCATTCCTTGAGATTAATATGGATCGTGTTGAGGAGTTTAAGCTTGATGAATCGCTTGCCGATATTCAGGATTCTATCATTGAAGCGGTTCAGGCCTCAGTAGGCCAATTGATGATCGGAAATGTACTGAATGTGGAGCGGGGCATCTGCGTAATTGCCGGGAAGAAGCAGAGTATTCTGCATTTGATGTGGCTAGATGTGAAAGGGAACAGGACTAAATACAATCTGGATGAACTAGCCTGGCTGCGAACGTTGGCCAACTATAGCGCGATCGTATATGAGAATTTGTATCTAATCGAGAGTCTGGTCGAGGAACTTGAAGTGGAGTTCCAGAAGCAGAGGGGGACCGACTCCTCGCCATGGCTGCTCCGGTTAATATTCAAGCTGGCCGAGAAGGAGCGGCGTAAGCTGGCCTCTGATCTCCACGATTCCGCGCTTCAGGATCAATTGATCTGGTATCGTAATCTGGAATCCGCGATGCTGGACCATGATATGTCGTCAGAGCTTCATCAGAAGCTGGTCGATGTCAGAGAAGGCCTGCTTGATGTTATCCATCAAATTCGCGAGACTTGCAATGAGCTGCGTCCGCCGCTACTTCAGGAGATGGGAATTGTTGAAGCTCTACAAGGGTTATTTGAGCAGACGCAGATTCGTTCCAATTATGTTATCGATTTTCAATCCGATTCATTTAGGGCGGATATTAATGATGAGCAGATGCTCACGATATTCCGTATTGTACAGGAGTTGCTTCGTAATGCAAGCAAGCATGCCAAAGCCTCTAATATTTCCATATCCCTGGAACAGAAAAATGATATACGGCTTACTTATAAAGATGATGGGATTGGGCTGAAGCTGGAGGATCTCAACGATTCTTATCAGCATATGGGTTTATCAGGCATCAAGGAGAGGGTGCACAGTCTTGAGGGAGTTATCGATTTCAGATCAGAGCCCGGAGAAGGGCTTGAGGTCCAAATATCATTGCCGCTGGAGTCAGCAAGTATGGACAGAGAAAGCGAGGAGGATACAAATGGTTCGAATATTGCTGGTTGATGATCATCCCTCGGTTGGAGAGGGAACGAAAAATATGATTGAGCAGGACCCGGATATGCAGGTCACGGTGCTCATGTCTGCGATGGAAGCGCTGGAGATGGTAGAGCAAGAGAGCTTTGATGTGATGCTCTTTGATTTGAACATGCCGGTAATAAGTGGGATTGAGCTAACGAAGCGAATAATGAAGTTTAAACCGGAGAGTCGTATTCTCATCTATACGGGGTATGAGATTAGTCCCAACTTCAACATTCTCGTTGAATCGGGCGTTAGTGGCGTAGTTAGTAAGACTGCGACGCGTGAACAGCTGCTTAATGCGATCCGCTGTGTGCTACGCGATGAGGCAGTGATTACGGTATCGCTGTTGCGCCAACTGCGGCGCAGAGAGATTCGCCTGAATCAAGGGCGGGAAGAGAAGTCGATGGAAGAGGTTTCGATCAATGAGCGGGAACAGGAAATTCTCCAGGAGGTCTCAAATGGAAGCAGCAACAAGGATATTGCCTCCAAGCTATTGATGAGCCAGCGTACTGTCGAATATAATCTGACTCGCATCTTTGAGAAGCTTAATGTGCGCTCGAGATCAGAAGCGATTGTAGAAGCAAGACGGCTGGGGCTGATCCATACCAGTGAGTTTGTATAGTCTGTGAATAAGCATAAGAGCCATCCTTCGGGATGGCTCTTATGCTTTATTAGGTAAGGCCGTAGAAGCGACGAGTATTGTTGTACAGGATTGCTCGGGCCTTTGCCAGTGGGATGCCTTGAATGCTTGCCCATGCCGCGGCCGCGTCATTGACCATTCTAGGATGTGTAGTCTGCCCGCTAAAGGGTCCTTTAAAAGGCCAAGGGCCGTCTGTCTCCACCATTACCTGATCAGCTGGATAGACACGGGCCAGATCGATAATTTCCTCTTCATACAGAATATCAGGGGTGAAAGACACGAAATAACCGGATTCAGCCATTCTTGCAATCGTTGAGGCCGATCCTTTGAACCAGTGGAAATGTGCCTTCTTGATCTCATACTGCTCCAGAAGATCACAGACCTGGTCAGCATCATCATATACGGCATGCAGCACAACTGGTTTATCGTGTTTCTTCGCAAATTGAAGCATAGTCTCCATCAGCAGGATATATGGCTTAAGGTCAAAGGACTGCCCCTGCTCGGCGGCTTCCAGCCGTGAATAGTAAGGGAGACCAATCTCTCCGACTGCGATCATTTTGTCAACATGCTCGTCCATCCATTGCAGCAGCCGTTTTAGTTCGGCCTCGGAAGGTACCTTCTGCTCCGGGTGATAACCAAATGCCGGGTATAGATATCCGGGATATGATTCAGCTAGCTTCAGGTTCTCCTGACAGGATTCCAGATCCTTGGAGACTCCGATCATAGCCTCGATACTATGCTCTCGCAGGTCCTGAAGAATAGCTGTTCTCTCATCCGCTTCATACATCTCAAAATGAATATGGGCATCCATTAAGGGCTGCCGTTCTGGTTGCTTTAATGGCGAAATATCTGAACTCATCAGTGTATTCCTTCCTTTCCTGAACGTTCATTTTTCACCTTATACTATACAATTATGGCATGTTAAATGCTATATCTACATGACATATGGCGGATATGTCGTACAATATTAATTATGCGACATCACAACACGTCAACAGGAGGCATATACCATGGAATTACATACCTATATGATGGAAGTTTCTGAACAATATCTTTTCCATTCGCCGGGCCAAGAATATCGTGATGAGCAGATCATACAAATGTTCCTGGCAGCATGTGCCAAGGTACCCAATACGAAAAGAAATTATTTTCGCGCACTTGAACATTTTCGTGAATTTTTATCAGGAATGCCAATGAAAGATGTCACCTGGAGGGAAATAGAGGCATATAAACTTTATTTGTCACAAGGAGTTTACAGAGAGGGTGGGAAGTCACTCTCTCCAGCCAGCGTTGCGGCCTTTATCGCGCCGTTGAAGTCCTTCTACAAGTGGGGAAGTGACAGTAGCATCGGTATTTTCGAACATAACCCGGCTTTAAGTACTAGAATTCCGCAAATTGCCGTGACGAGCCGGAAAAATTTTTTAACCAAACAAGAAGTCGGCAAGCTGCTGGATAGTCTACGTGAACAGAGCCTGCGCAACTATTTGGTCGGACTTTCTCTCGTCATGCTTGGGCTACGGGTCTCAGAGCTTACACAAATTCGCTGGGGGGATTTCCACACCGATCCATTAGAGACATTGATCTGGCTAACGATTTCTTATGCAAAGCGAGGAAAGATCCGTGAGGTGAAAATCCCTCAGAAGCTGTGGAAAATGTACACCGAGCATGCCCAGAGCTTAACGGAGTGCAATGATCCAGATCCAGATCTTCTGCTGTTTCCGATTTCATCCCGGCAGATTCAGCGTATTATTCGGGAGGCAGGGGAACGATGCCATTTGAGCAAGAAGCCTACTCCGCACTGGCTGCGACATACGAATGCGACCTTGGCACTGCTGCAGGGAGCATCACTTCAACAGGTTCAAGAGAGCCTTGGACACTCGCATATTAATACAACTCAGCGATATTTACATACAGTAGAACAATTAAAAAAGCGGCACCCGATTTTGTCCAGGATTGCTTACAGGAGTTCATTTAAGTAGGAGAACTTTAATTACTGCAAAAGTACAGTCTTTTACCATCTATTATCGCCTGGATTAGAGAATTACTGCAAAAATACAGTTTTTTCTTACTAAAATGCTCACTTTGAGGGGAAAATAATTAAATTCCTGTATATTTGCAGGAATTTAATTAGAATTTGAGGGTTTTAACTCGAAAAGATGCATATTTGCAGTTTTTTAAATTATTCGTATGTAGTGCTACTGTCATGATCCCCAAAGAGATGATATTGCCCTGTCTAGTAGGTTATAAGAAGTGAATAACATGACATTTTCACAGGGTTCATCCGAGTATTTTCCAATTCTATCAAAAAATAAAGTTAAAATTTAATAAAATGAATCTTTTTTCCTACTAATGTGACTTTATTGCCGTGCAAACGTTGTTCTTTTGTCCTATAATGTTAAATAGTTACAATACAAACCTAACCAAGACTCGTTCTTTTTGTATACGTGATGTCGCATAATTAATATTGTACGACATTATTCCCATGGTGATCATTTTATATTCATATTGGGCTGAATTCGGTATATTTCTACTCTGATAGGATGGTAGTTTGTTGAGATTTGAAGAGGGGGAAGGGCTATAGGATAAGTGGTATCAATGTAGTATAACGGAGTTTCAGGCAGAATAAGTTAGGAGGATACACGTGGTCGTTTCAGCTGATCTTATAGAACAACTATATATAGATAAGCATTTAGATATGGCATCCTGGATCAAGTTATTATTGTACAAACATCCTGAGATTTATCATCACTCTGTAAGAGTGGCTATGCTGGCCGAGAAAATAGCAAAGCCGCTGAGATTGAGCAATGAAGATAAGGGGCAACTGGTTCGCGGTTGCTTTCTGCATGATATAGGGAAATCAATGATTCCCCGCGATATAGTTCTTCAGAAGGATTCGTTGTCAGAGAGCCAGCTTGAAATTATCAAGCTATACCCTATCATTGGAGCCGAGATGGTCGAGAGAAATCCAGGGTTTGGGCCGGAAATCATACAAATCGTCAAGTATAACCAAGAGAGATGGGATGGAAGTGGATATCCGGAGGGGCTTTATGGAGAAGAGATTCCGTATGCAGCTAGGATCTGCGCGGTGATCGATGCCTTTGACATGATGATGACAAGCCGTAAGGATATCAGGAAATACAAAGTCAGAGAGGCGAAGCTCGAGCTGTTGAAGTATCGCGGTACCAAGTTTGATCCTGATATCGTGAACGTCTTGACCAAATTGCCTGATCAGGTTTTAAATATTTTTTCGCTAAACTAGGTATTTAACTAAATTATTTGGACTAGAAATGGAGGATATACCACTGATGCAAGCAAGTCTGCAAATTTTCGAATACCCAGATGTAAGTGGCAAGGAACTGGACGAAGCCATAATGACAGGCAAGAGAGTTATTTCTATGCAAGTAGCACTATCTTTGGAGTGTGAGCAGCCTTTACTGCGTATTTGTATGATCGATGCTAAGCTCAGAGCCATTCATCAGGTGTTCGACAGCAATCCGAAGGTACCGATGTGGCTAGGCAAGGAAGAGAGTAGTGAAGTCTACCAGACATCCTGGCTTATTGCTGTAGATACGGAGCCGGAGTATGTTCAGCAATGGATCGCTCTGATGCAGGATGTCGATCAAGTTGAGATCAAAGAGTATATGTATCGATAAAAAACCAGCCGGTAGTGACGACAGTAGTCATTTCACAGCGGCTGGTTTTTTGTTGTGCATTTGTTCGTGCATTTGAGCGGTGATCTCGCGTTTAAGCTCCAGGAAACGGGGATCTTCAATTAATTGCTCCGAGCGAGGGCGGGCAAAAGGTACTTCGATCTTATGTAGCACCGATGCTGGTCTACTGGAAAATAAATAGATCGTATCCGACAGCATGAGCGCTTCCTCAATGCTATGTGTAATCATAAGCACGGTGCGCTGATTTTCTTCCCAAATATCAAGCAGCCAGCGCTGCATATCGCTTCGGGTCAGGGCATCAAGCGCGCTGAACGGTTCGTCCAGGCAGAGCACCTCCTGTGGAGCAAGTAGTCCACGTAAGAAGGAAGCACGCTGCTGCATGCCACCGGACAGCTTGTGCGGGTAAGCTTGTTCAAATTCGCCTAATCCGGCTTTGGCTAGCCAGGCCCTTGCTTCTTCGCGCGCCGCCTTCATTGGCATACCGGCGATTTCTCTAGCGAGAATAACATTGTCGAGCGTGCTGCGCCACGGAAAGAGGCCGGTTTCTGCGGAACATAACTAATATGACCCCGTTCGCCAGTAATATCTGCGCCATGCAGCAGCACTTTGCCCTCGTCTGGCTTGACTAGACCGCCGATAACGTGGAACAGCGTACTTTTACCGCAGCCGGAGGGGCCGATAATGGACACAAATTTCCCGGTCGGCACAGTCAAAGAGATCTGGTTCAGCACGGGAAGACTCTGCCTACGTTCGTGGAAGGCGAGAGAAGCCGTCTGGATTTCAAGGGCGGTCGAGGTAGGCATATTCTGGTTCATCTCTGTATTCATGTCGTAAGCCCCTTTCTATTTATCATCACCGGATGGATGGTAACGAATGAGCCATTTCTCGAGTAATGAAATAAGCAGGAACATCGCTAGGCTGATCGTAACGATGATTGCAATAGCGACGAATATTTTATCGGTGCGGAAGGATGACTTCTGGAGCATCATATAATATCCGATTCCTTTGTCGGCGCCGATCCATTCTGCAATGATCGCTCCCATGACGCTATAGGTGGCAGCAATCTTCGCCCCGGACATAATAGAAGGCAATGCATGTGGTACTTCCAGCTTGGTGAAGATATTCCACTTCGAAGCTCCAGCCATTCGCATGTAGTCCAGCATAACGCGGTCTGTACGGCTTAATCCGTCCATGGCCGCTACTGCGATAGGAAAGAAGCAGACCAATGTAATGACGATGATCTTGGGAAGAATCCCGAAGCCGAACCAGATCATCAGCAGTGGTGCCAAGGCGATGATTGGGACATTTTGGCTGAGAATAATCAGCGGGTAGAGGGCTTTTCTGAGAAAAGGGATATAATGCAGTACAAAAGCAACTAGAAGCCCAACAAACGTACCGATTGCGAAGCCTAGCAGCATAAGCTTGAGCGTAGCCTGTGTATGATCCCACAATCCGGCAGCACCGGCCGTCGCTTCATGAGCAATATCGACAGGGCTTGGCAGCATCCATTTTTCGATATGAAATAGAGACGTAGCTATCTGCCAGATAATGAGGAACAAGATGACCGCCACAAGGGGCGGCCATACACTGCTCCAGATGCGACGGAGCCTCATGGACGATACTTCTCTGTCAGCTTGTCCATGCTGGCGCCTTCCGGATTGTAGTAGATTTTTATCTGAGAGATCACATTTTTGCTACCGAATTCGATGACAGCTTCGTTCATTTCTTTGATTATGTCCAGCAGGTGGCTAAGTTCTCCCTCCATCGTCGTCTCCAGCGGGCTCACCTGATACTTCACACCGGAAGCTTGGATGACTTCAATTGCACGGTCGACGTAAGGAATCGAATCTTCCCCGTTTGGTGTCTTCGGAATAATCTGAATACTTACTAATGCATTAGCCATGTATGAACATCCTCTCTGATCACAGAATTATTGAGGTTGTTCAAAAAGTCCGTTTACTGAAAACAGGCCTTTTTGAACACGCACTTATAGAAATTGTGGCTTACATTTTTACGCCAATTCGTTATTGGTTTTCTGGCAGGAAATCATTCGTATAAGCGGCATCTGTATCAAGCGGCTTCTCGATTAGTTTCTTCTCATACATCCAGTCGGAATAATTTTGCCATACGGATTGTTTTTGTTCACCCCAACGGGCAGCATCGTCTTGGTATTTCGGGCTAAGCCATTTCTGGCTGGCGATAACGAGATCTTTATCGAGATCCGGAACCGCCTTCAGCAGAATGTCGGCAGCTTCTTCCGGATGCTGGATTGCATACTGATAGCCTTTGGAGGTAGCACGAAGGAAAGCCTTGATCAGTTCGGGATCGTCCTTGATCTGTTTCTCGTTGGTCGCAATGACCGGTGTGTAATAGTCCAGCTTATCCGAATAGTCCTTCACATAGAGCATATCAAGTGGTTCTCCACGCAGCTCAGCCTCGATGCCGGTCCAGGCGTAGAAGATCCAGGCGAAATCGATATCTCTCTTTACGGCAGTGAAGAAGTCGGCTTCACCCATATTGATAATTTTCACTTTGCTAACATCTCCGCCATCAATGTCCATGATCGACTTCATGACGGCCTCTTCGACCGGGGAGCCCCAGCCGCCGTAGGTCTTGCCTTCAAAGTCTTTAGGAGATTTGATGTTCCGATCCACAGGTGCGGCGAAGCCAGATGTATTATGCTGGATAACTGCAGCGATTGAGACGAGTGGCACACCTTGGGTACGGCCTTGTGTCACACTTTCTTGATAACTGATTCCAAAAGGTACTTCACCAGATGCAACCATCGCGTCCGCGCCACCAGAGCCCGGCAGCAGGATGTCTAGCTTCAGTCCTTCCTCTTCGTAGAAGCCTTTCGCCTGTGCAACGTAGAGGCCGGTATGGTTCGTATTCGGACTCCAGTCCAGTACGAATTTGACATCGCGGAGCTCTTTGGTCTGTCCGCCATTTGCCGCATTTCCGTTAGCGGCCGGTGTGTTGGCATTGTTCGCTTTGCCGCAGCCTGCGATGATGACAAGCAAGCAGGATAGGGCAAGCAGAACCCATTTTGATCGATGCAATGGTATTCCCTCCTTCAAAATGTCTAATCCGCTTTTACACTTCTAGTATTCCTGATATTTCCGAATGGAGCCGAAAATGAATAGGTTTAAATGTTCAGGATGCAAAAAAAGCGCCCGGATGGGACGCATAGGTGCATTAAAATATGAGCATAGCTTCATACCTGCATTTCTTCCTACGCTGGCATTACCCAGATCAGGTTAAAGGGTCAGTATCTTCTTGGGATACAATCTCAGCCAGCCAATTCCAGCCCCCTGAACTATTGAATTACGGATTACACTTGCCATTATAGTTCCCAGTTGCAGATATGTCCAGTTAGAAAATACAATACAGGCGTTTCGTGAAGCTACATAAGTTGAACTAATGATTGAACGGATGAAGGCAGCCGGGTGAAATGTTCTTACGATCGCTGTTGTTCGCGGATTTCTTGATTTTATAAATTCAAGCACAGTAGAAATCCGCTCACAAAGGCGAACGCTTCGCTTCTTCAGAATCATTTCACCCTCTTGCCTATTCCCTGCTCCTTTCTTTAGTTCAACTTATATAGGCAGATGGAGCTAAAACCAAGGGGAAGAAAGTAATTCTGCTCTGTTCACGACCCCTTGTTCTAGCTGCCAATCTTGTTTAAGATAGGGTTAATCGCTTTATGCTTCCGGATTTACCGGGTTCATATCAGTCTCGTTCGTAATGGCGCGATATTTCTTCAACATAAAGAGTCGCCAGCGTAAGATCATTCCGAATGCGAGAATGAAGAATAGTGAGCCCGTCTGAAGAATGGAAATATATTGCTCAATCACCTCATGCAGAGCCAGTCGGATGACAAGTAGGCCGATCAGAATGAAGGCGAATCCGCTGGATCTTTTGGCAAAAACTTGTCCGTCCCTCATCTCAAAATGAGTGGTGCGCATGAGTGGATAGGAGAACAGGAACCAGCCAGCGGCAAAAGCGATGATTCCGTAAAGGAAGGAAATCCGCATCTGCGGCTCCACGAACATGGCGAAGCCAGTTGCCATACCGAGCGGTGGAATAATTATTTTCTTAATCGTCACCGGGCGATTACTGGCCTTAAGTCTGACGATGATGACAGATACGGCCATCAGGATCATAACAGCTGTCGCAATGATCCGCATATAAAAAGGGCTAATGGCGTTCATAATGACACCCCTTCTTTAGTTAGTATGGTTGGTCGGTTGTGTTGTGAATTGCAACTTTTTGAACCATCTGTTAGGCGAGATAATTATAACATAAATCCCCACCATGATAATAATCACATATGGATGTATGCATCAGCCGTACCGCAACTATAGAAGCGGGAACGGTCGACTTATATAGAAACAAATTATAATCGAGAGGATGAAGTATATGACGCAATTTGGTCTGAAGGATGAAATTCCATTCTATGTAGGTACATACGCAAAAGCAGAGGAACCGGGGATATACTTATGTGGCTTGAATGACCAGACAGGGGCAATGCGTATCATTCGTCATTTTTCAGGAATATTGAATCCATCCTTTGTTATCGTGAATGCTGAAGCTTCAAGGTTGTATGCGGTGAGTGAACAGGCTGAAGGGCGTCTCGTTAGCTACAAGATCGACTCCAACAACGGTGGACTTACAGAATTGGATTCCGTGCCAACCGAAGGGGCAGATCCTTGTCATCTTGCTTCGTTGCCAATCGGTGATGTGCTCGTATCCAATTATTCCAGTGGTGTAGTGAATCGATTTGCTCTGGGCGAACAAGGAGAAGCAAATCGTATGGTAGCGAAGGTACAACAAGTCGGCACAGGTCCGGTAGCGGATCGCCAGGAGAAAGCTCATGCTCACAGTGCCGTAACAGACCTAGAGGGGAGATACGCATATGCATCGGATTTAGGTGCAGATCGAATCTTTATCTATAATATGCAAGATGGCGGTTTCGTTCAGCATGCTGAGGTAGCGCTACCTCCGGGAGCAGGACCAAGACATTTCGTTCTCCACCCGAATGATCAACATGCTTATGGGATTAACGAGCTGGATAATACGATTACAATCTATAGCTATAACAAGACGGAAGGTAGATTGGAGATCGTCGATCATGTCGTTACGATTCCTGAAGACTTTACAGGTGAGAGTTATCCTGCGGATATCCATCTGTCTGAGGATGGCTGTTATTTATACGGCTCCAATCGCGGTCATGACAGTATTGTACGCTTTGAAATCGACGTTGTGACAGGCAAGCTTGCTAATCCAGACTGGACATTGACTGGAGGAAGCTGGCCGCGTAACTTCGCCGTCCTTAGCGATTATGTGCTGGCTGCAAATCAATTCAGTGGGAATATTGTGGCGTTCAAACGCGATGCTGATAGCGGCAAGCTGACGGCGACCGGACAGGAACTGGCCATAAGCCAGGCGGCCTGTATCGAACCGGTATTAGACTAATAGAGGTTCCGCTTTTGATCACGGAGTGAATCAGGAAGCTTAATCGACATCGAATCTTGAATTCAGCCGGGCCTAAGCAAATGCTTACGAAGTCATGTTTCCTACGGAAACATCTTAGGTGCTCACGTACCCAAAACGTACGCTCCGCTCCTCAGGCCCTAGCTTCTTTCAACCTTCTCGGTGCTGAAAACCGGACCTTTTGATCACGAACTTTTTAATATGTTCTTATATATTGGCAGGTCGGAGAGCGTGAAGCTCATCCGATCTGCCGTTTTTTTTGATGGATATATAAAATCCTGAATTTATGGTTTTCCTGGAAAAAAACGTTTGACAAGAAAACCCAGCACATATAAAATAACACCATAACATACTAAACAGGTAGGAATAATTAAAGATGTTCTCACCGTACGGACGGAGGAACGCTCTACTTGCCTAGGCAGACACGGGTAGCGGCTCGGTTTGACCGATGGGAGCAGGGTGTTTCTCCGTCTTTCATTTAGATATAGTCGGGGTACTCATTCTTGACGTCCTCGTTAGAGGCTTTCTTGTACGGAGGGAAGTGTTTCTGCTAGCTTAGTACGGCAAGATATTATGGGAGAAGATGGGGAGTGATACGATGAGCAAAGTGGTTAAGCAGAGTATTCTGGTCAGTTTGGTTCTGGCTATGTCGGTGGCACTGGTCGCCTGCGGAGGGAACAAAGAGAATGACAAAGCGAGTGCGGCTGCCGGTGCAGATGCAGGCAAGGGGAAGAGCATCCAATTACTGAACGTATCCTACGACCCTACTCGCGAATTATATGAAAGTTATAATAAGGCCTTTGCAGCCTATTGGGAGAAAGAAAAAGGGCAGAAAGTAACGATACAGCAATCACATGGGGGATCCGGAAAGCAAGCTCGGGCTGTCATCGACGGGTTAGAGGCAGACGTAGTAACCCTAGCGCTTGGATACGATATAGACTCTATTCAGGAAAGCGGACTAATTCAAGAAGGCTGGCAGCAAAAATATGATCATAACAGTTCGCCGTATACTTCGACGATCGTCTTCCTGGTACGGAAGGGGAATCCGAAAGGGATCGAGGATTGGAACGATTTGATCAAGGATGGGGTAGAGGTCATTACGCCGAATCCGCAGACGTCCGGAGGGGCGCGCTGGAATTATCTAGCGGCTTGGGGATATGCGCTTCACCACAATAATAACGATGAGGCCAAGGCACAGGAATTTGTAAAAGAATTATACCAGCATGTTCCGGTGCTTGATAGCGGTGCGCGCGGTGCAACTACGACATTTACTGAACGGGGACTTGGCGACGTATTGCTTGCTTGGGAGAATGAAGCCTGGTTAGCCGTTAAAGAGCTTGGTCCTGATAAATTCGATATCGTCTATCCGTCGGAGAGTATTCTGGCCGAACCGCCTGTTGCCGTCGTCGATAAAATCGTCGATAAGAAGGGGACACGTGAAGTTGCCGAAGCCTACTTGAAATATTTATATTCAGAGGAAGGCCAGACCATAGCAGCAGAGAACTACTATCGTCCGACCTTGGACAGCGTGAAGGAGAAATTCAAGGATCAATTCCCGGACATCAAGCTGTATACGATTGATGAGGTGTTTGGGGGCTGGGCCAAGGCGCAGCCGAAGCATTTTAATGATGGCGGAATTTTTAGTCAGATTTACGTGCCTAAATAAACGACCGCGACCAGCGGAGTAGCAAACTTGCAGAGAGCGGCGGATCACCCAATGGATATTCGTGAAATCACCGACGATGAATGGTGCTCTCTTCAACTGGGATGAAGGTGAGTGAAGTGATCCGCCCGTGTAAGTAGAGAAAGGATGAACTTCATGCCAAGCAAGGCAAATACCAAGCGCGGAGTGCTGCCCGGATTCGGACTTACGATGGGATACAGCATTTTATACCTTAGCTTGATCGTATTAATTCCGTTATCCGCTCTTTTGTTAAATTCTACGGGACTAACCTGGGAGAAGTTCTGGTCGATTGCGACTGATCCGCGAGTTTTGGCCTCTTACCGAGTAAGCTTCCTGACCGCAGCGGCGGCCGGATTGGTTGATTCAGTATTGGGTTTGCTGCTTGCATGGGTTCTCGTTAGATATGATTTTCCGGGTAAGAAAATATTCGATGCGATGATCGATCTTCCATTCGCGTTGCCAACAGCGGTTGCTGGTGTGTCGCTGACTGCACTTTATTCCTCCAAAGGTTGGCTTGGCTCATTGTTTGAGCCGCTTGGTATTAAGACGGCGTTCTCGCCGCTGGGCATTACACTCGCCCTGATGTTTATCGGCATTCCATTCGTTGTGCGGACCGTACAACCCGTGCTGCAGGATTTAGATGCGGAGGTCGAAGAGGCAGCGGCTACACTGGGTTCGAGCAGTTTTCGTACCTTCCGATCCGTTATCTTGCCGGAACTACTTCCGCCGCTCCTGACAGGCTTCGCACTCGCCTTTTCCCGTGGTATCGGGGAATACGGCTCGGTCGTCTTCATTTCCGGAAATATGCCGATGAAGACCGAAATCGCTCCACTACTGATTATGTCAAAGCTGGAGCAATTCGACTATGCCGGAGCGACAGCGGTAGCGCTAATGCTGCTCTTGATCTCCTTTGCACTTCTGTTGCTGATTAATTCATTACAGGGTCGGATGCGCAAGACTGCAAGGTGAGTACGGTTAGGTTCAGCGGGTAATTATTGTAATCATAAAAGCCAAGGGAGGGGCGTCGTGTGGCAGGTTCTGTACCTTTAGCGGCAGCGAGAACAAATCCAGTAAGGAAACGCAGTACGAAGGAATCGAGTGTTGTCAAATGGACCTTAATCAGTCTCGCCGTACTTGTCATTATGTGGCTGATCGGTCTACCGCTTATTGTCGTTCTAACGGAGGCCCTGAAGAAGGGCTGGAATGTCTACATGCAGGCTATATCTGATCCTGATGCATTATCGGCATTGAGATTGACACTGCTTGTCGCAGCAATTACGGTGCCGCTGAATACGATATTTGGTGTGGCAGCCGCATGGGCGATTACGAAATTCAAATTCCGGGGAAGGCAGCTTCTAATCACACTGATCGACTTGCCCTTTGCGGTATCTCCGGTAATCGGCGGCTTGATCTACGTACTGGTCTATGGCGTACATGGCTGGCTGGGGCCTTGGCTGCAGGAATATGATTTGAAAATTATCTTTGCACTACCAGGTATTATTCTGGCGACACTGTTCGTTACATTTCCATTCGTCGCCCGCGAATTGATTCCGCTCATGGAGGATCAGGGGCAACTGGAGGAGGAAGCAGCGGTTACACTAGGCGCTAAAGGCTTCCGTATATTTTGGAAGGTGACTCTTCCGAATATTAAATGGGGACTGTTGTACGGAATAATACTTTGTAATGCGCGGGCGATGGGGGAATTCGGCGCCGTATCCGTCGTATCAGGTCATATTCGCGGAGCGACCAACACACTTCCGTTGCATATTGAGATTTTGTATAACGAGTATCAATTCTCGGCTTCATTTGCAGTCGCTTCCTTACTACTGATACTGGCGCTGATCACCTTGCTACTTAAGAGCTGGTTCACCCGTAAGAGCAGTCACTAGCTGGGATCAAAATATATAGGTAGGGGGCTTCTTCGAATGAGCAAACCGCTAAAGGTAGATAATGTGTGGCTAGAGCGGATCGCGGGGATGTTAAATGAGATGGAATTCGGGTCGCTGAACATCATTGTTCATGAGGGACAGATTGTCCAGTTGGAGCGCACAGAGCGGAGACGTTACGATGTCGGGGCAGGGGCGGCCAAAGCGCCTGGATCGTCCCGGAATGCAGTTAAACCACTACGTAAGTCGGAATCGCGATAGACATATTGAAAGTTATTGGAATTGGAAAAGACCGTTATAGGGCAGGATGTCCTCTAACGGTCTTTGTCATTGTTTATGAAATTGTCCGCATTCTCGACCAGAGATGATACGGTGTTATCTTGAGTCGTTGGCAAGGCATTTATCGTAGGATCAGACGGAAGGTTGGTCTGATAATGTCCGACAAAGGGACGTGCTTTGCGCGGTTTGTTCCTTGTGAATAAGAATCCGCCGAGGAATAATAGAACCTGCGCTGCTGCTACATAAGGGGCTATGACCGGATTGATGAAGTGAAGCAAATACATAGCGGCAATGAAGATTCCCCATAGTCGTAGCAATATTGAGCCTTCTCCCGGCCGGAACCCGCCCATCAGTGCAGGATACAGGAGCAGCAGGGAGAAAAGAGCGGAGCCGAAGCGCGAATAGAAATAGACTGTGTCCAAGGTGTGAAAGCCCAGGAAGCTGATATCGGCACCGGACCACCTCCACAGTAATTGATACACTAACATGAATAAGGCTGCGGCGAACAGAAAAGGAAAGACAGGTTGAATACCAAACCAGAAACGGATACCCCAACCCGGTTGTTCCAGCCAGTTTAGCAACTTATCCCGTTCTTCGAGGAAACGTTCGCTCTCTCGTTCTAATGTTCTAAGTAGCAGCGGCAATCTCGCATGATCATGATCATCTGTATAAGCTCCGATCTGTCCAAGCAGATCAGAGGTTGCATAAGGGGCCGCACGGCAAGCAAGCAGGCGGTCGATCAGATCACTCTCCTGCTCTGTCGTCATCGTTCCAAATGCGTTATCACTCAACAGCGGCGCAGAGGCGGCTGAATATAATTTGAGACTCTTCTCTAGATGCTCCAGCCGGGAGCGTAGGCCCGCTCGCGTCCTCCAACTGGTTACCCCATAAAGGGCCAGAAATGTAACCAGAACTAGGACGGCGGTCAAGGATAGCGCGGCGTGCTGCTGCAGCCAGTTTATCCATTCCGACAGTGACACTGAAATCACCCTTTCGATATTCCTCTCTTCACTATTGCACATGAATTTATCGTTTTCAAGTTCTATGTAAACCAATCTTTGGTATGTTGTTCATTATTTCGTCTAGCTGCGTCTTGTTACTAGGGTTATAAGGAACGGTAGTAAATCAACTCTATGAAAGGCCATTAAGAGCTTAGTAAAGTACGTGGAACCTTAGAATAACAGATCGAACTTGGAACGCGCAAATGCTCAGAGAATCAGGACCAGGGCAATAACGATCTGTAGTTTCGTTAGAGCTAAGATGGGAGATGGAGTAGAGATTTGAATCTGGAAGTGTATATTATGAAGATAAGAGTATAGGCAGAATGTTCGAAGGGGGTCATAGCATGGAATTTGTAACGGCTGAGCAGATGCGTGAGATTGACCGGTATACAATCGAGGAGATCGGTATTCCAGCTGTCGTGCTGATGGAGAATGCGGGGAGAGCGATTGCTGAGGAAGTGATCAAGCTGGTGATACGGCGAAAAGATACGCTGGCAGGCGAGCGCTGGCTTGTGCTTATAGGGAAAGGGAATAATGGCGGCGATGGCCTGGTATGCGCCAGGCATTTGGCGGATGCGGGGATTCTGGTGACGCTGGTGTATGCTGTGGGACCGGACCATCTTAGTGGGGAGGCAGCGGTCCAGCAACGAATCGCCACGGCGCTGGGGTTACCGCGAATCGTATATGCGAATGAAGCGGGTTGTATCCCGGATTTGCGTAGCTATACGGGAATTGTGGATGCGCTCCTTGGCACTGGAGCCAAGGGAGCGCCGCGCGGGGTGTACGCTTCGCTTATTGCGGAAGCGAACGCCAGCGGTCTGCCGATCGTGACGGCAGACATTCCGAGCGGCATGGATGCCGATACCGGCGCGGTATACGACCCCTGCATCCAGGCTGAGCTGACGGTATGCCTGGCCTTCTTGAAGGCCGGGCTGACGCAGTATCCGGGAGCGAAGGCGGCAGGGGAAGTGGTCGTGCGCTATATCGGCATTCCACCGCGGCTCCCGGTAGGGATGGAGGGAGCCGGGGTTGTTCTGACCGAGGAGGCGCTGGAGAGCGAGCTCGGTCTTGACGCAGGGCGGCGCCGTGAACCGGACGGGCATAAAGGCACGTACGGGCATGTGCTGCTGGCGGCAGGCAACCTGCCGATGAGCGGCGCCGGCCTGCTGGCCGCCAAGGCGGCGCTGCGCGCCGGGTGCGGCCTCGCGACGTGGGCGCTGCCAGCGTCGCTGCTGCCGCATATGCTCGGGGCTGTGCCCGAGCTGATGCTGGCGCCGGTCGCCGATGGCGGAACCGGCGTATGGGCAATGTCGCAGCAGACGAAGTGCTGCGGCTGCTCGCGGCGCGCGATGTGCTCGCTGTCGGCCCGGGGCTGGGCCGCTTCCCGGGCGAGGCGGCGTTCCTGCGCGCCTTGTGGGAGGGCGCTCCGCGTCCCCTTGTCGCGGACGCGGATGCCCTTAACATCCTGGCCGCGGCCGGAGGCCTGACGACCTGGAAGCGCCGGGATGCAGCGACGATCCTGACGCCGCATCCCGGCGAGATGGCCCGTCTGGCCAGTCTCACGACGGCCGAGGTCCAGCGGGACCGCATCGGCCTCGCGCGCCGCTTTGCCACCGAGCACGGCGTAACGCTCGTGCTCAAAGGGGCTCGCTCGGTCATTGCGGCCCCGGACGGCCGGGTCTACGTGAACTTCACCGGCCATCCCGGCATGGCAACTGGGGGCTCCGGTGATGTACTCACCGGAATTATCGCTGCCATGCTCGCCCAAGGGCTGGACGCCGTACAGGCAGCAGCGTTCGGCGTCTACTTGCACGGCCTAGCCGGTGAGCAGGCTGCGGCCGCGCGAAAAGGCAACCCGGCCTCACTGCTCGCCGGGGATATTATCGAAGCGTTGTAAGCTTCAGTCAGGTAGCCGCTTGTCGTCGAAGTCTATGTTTAAAAATGAGGATTTGATGTAGGATTCCATTTTTGGCTTGGTTGTAAATTGACTTTCGATTTTATTATTGATAGCATCGAAGTGAATTACAGCGGTTTAGTCGGAATTGATCATTTATAGATAATAGAGGTAGTTCAACACACAGTAATAAGGAGAGGATCCAGCATGGCTAAGGTAACCATAATTAACGGAACTCCTACACCGGGTTCCCGTCTGACAGCAATCATTGCATTAGCAGAGGAACTGCTGGTGAAGGAAGGCTTCGAAGTGAAGCATGTGAATGTCGGCGAGCTTCCACCGGGTGATCTGATTCATACCAAATTTGAGAGTGAGCATATTGTGAAGGCAAACGGGCTTGTAGCCGAGGCGGACGCGATTATCGTGGCTAGTCCGGTTTATAAGGCCTCCTATACAGGGGTGCTTAAGACGTTCCTGGATTTGATTCCGGAGAGGGGCTTGACCGGCAAAGTGATCTTGCCTATGTTCATGGGTGGAACGATTGCTCATCTGCTTGCGATCGATTACTCACTCAAACCAGTCTTGTCGGTGCTTGGAGCACGTCATATTCTTGCTGGCGTATACGCCGCGGATGCGAATGTGTCCCGTACAGAGCAAGGCGGCTTCACGATTAGCGACGAACTTATCTCAAGGCTGGAGGACAACATCAAGGAACTGGCGATGGAGACAAGGCGGCGAATCAAATATCAAGATTAATATTTAACAAAATAAGCTCTGAGTCATTCCGTAAGGATTGACTCAGAGCTTTATTTATGACTTTCGCTATTATTGGATCGTGTCAACCTCGATAACAGGAATTATGATTTGAATGATACCAGAAAGCCTTAAGAGCAGTTCATTCATCGATCCGTCAGCCAGTTCTTTCAGTACTTCCGCGATTTTTTCGATTAATTGCTCGTCAACATTAAGTGAAGCGTTCTGTTCGAAGCGTCCCGTTACTGTTACATTTGCTCCGGAGGTGAGAGAGAAATCACCTCTTAGAAGTATTAAGCTATTGCCGTCAGTGACCAGCGTCTCTCCTGAAACGGAGTAAATCACGGTACTGGTGAAGCGGACAAGCGTGTCAGGATACTGACTAACCATGTCGGCGGAGATATCTAGAATTTCCTGTTTAATACCTGCGAACTGGTAATGATCATCTGCACGAACGAAAATCGCTGTTTGTCCTTCACCCTGGCCAACCAGATTAATTGCATAAATGGTTTTGTCTGGCTGTATTGTTAGGCTATCAGCTTCGATCGAGTACAGCAGAGCAATACTGTCCTCACGCACCTCAAAAGCATCATAACGTGCTTTTCTCGCCTCTGACGCTGCCTCAATTACAATCACGGGGTTATTGCCCGTGCTAAGGATCGGATCGATAGTTAAAGTACGAATCTGATCCTGTGAAGCCAGGTCCTGATTTGTTAATATCTGAATACTTTCCTCCGCATTCATTCGGCCAAAATACAGCTGATTGTTCTGGTCGGTTGCCACCACATATGCCTTAGAACCAAATTGATCCCGTCCATCTACAACATGAGTATAGCTGCTTCCATCCGCTAGAGCAGGAAGAAGTCTTACGGGTTCGGCCATGGTCCAGGCCAGCTCTGTGGCGCTGATTTCCGCCTTCGTATCCTGATAATAGCCAATGGCTGTGTACAGGTCGATGGCTTCTTGGTAATTACCGTTTGCTACACTTTTCTTGGCGTTACGCATTAACTCATCCATTTTCCCCTTAGCATAGGTGAGGAGTCTGGATTCTGGATGGGCGGAGCTTGCGAATGATGTATACTGCCGCGAATGGATGGCGAACGCAGTATAGTCGCTGTTGTCCCAGTCCCTTTTTAAGAGCGCCTCCATTAAGCTATCCACTTTGGACATCATCCATGGGGCATCAAGTGTAATGGCTTTATATTCTGCAAGCATGGAAGAAGCATTATCGAGCATAGGTTCGATGAGACCTTGAGCCGCCATCCGTGTTAGCTTTGTTTCGTCATATTTTTGGAAGGTAGCATTTAACTCCTTAAGCCATTCCTGCTCTGTACCAAAAAGATGGGCAGGGATCCTCATTAGATTCCTTTTAAAGGATTCATCAGTATAGTTCGAGCTGGTCAGATTTTGTTCCAATTGCTCCAGAAACAACGTTCTGAAATTTTTGAAATAGCTAGTGAAGTTCTGTGAAATGCTGAAATTATTAGACATCTGACGGTAATAGTCGCTGTAAGGCTCCTCCGGTGCTAAATACTGACTTCGTACCTGCTGAAGCTTTGCATATGCATCCATAAGTAGATCGAAATCCTGTTCGCGATTTGCCCTAGAAGCTTGGTCGACAATGCTTTCTAAGTCTCTTTTCATGGCAGTGATAGGAGCAAGCTCCTCCAATCGGGAGGAAATGAGCTCTTCTTTATAACGAATTGTCCGATTGTTTTGAGCCTTCTGATACCAATCCACGGCTTCTACGTAGAGCTTCTCATGGAATAAGCGTTCGGCAGTCTGAACAGCGTTAAGCTTTTGGGATATTCCAATCCCTTTGTGGACTAACAGAGGAATCGTCATTATGCATAAAAAAATGAGTAGATGATGCAGGGTTATCCATTTTTTAAACGTCATATTATAGTAGACCTCGGCTTAATTTGTTGAAAGTCAGCGTCCCACTGATACTTTTCCTCGTAGATTCGGGCCGTCTCGGCCGAGAGATTTCCCCAGTTGAGATTGGGGGACTCAGAGAGCATACGGTATAGTCGGAGAAAACGATCCTTAGGAAGCTTGCGGGCATACCTGGCTATGAAGTCCGAATAGGCTAGAACGTAGCGTTTCAACCTAACGGCAGCTCCAGCAACTCCTGCCAGTATTTCTTCTCCTCGCTCCAAAGCGAGAAATTGCTGTTCGTACTTTATAACATATTGGAATGTTCTATCTTTAATGAGCTCTCTCTTGATTTTAGTGAGCTCGCCAATATACTCGGCAAGATCAGAATCGAAGTCTTTTAACAGAAGGGGCGTAAGTTCCAGTTCCATATCCTTTCTTAGTACGAAGGACTGTAAAAGTATAAGTTGCAGCTTACGGATATGATCGTCGTGAATGATGGTCGCGATTTCCCGCATCATTTCGTAGGAGCGGCCTTCTTCTCCATGGGCGACGGCGGTCTCAAGATTCCGCACTAATCCTGAGGCGATTTTGTCACGATCAACCTCGAATAGCTTACTCATTTCTATTGAAATACGGCTTTCGAGAACGGTACGTTGAACGAAAAAAAGCAGCCCGAACATCATAACTCCTGCTGCGGCAGAAATGGCCATAAGCTGAAAGGTTTCGCTGAAGAGAATTGCTAATAGCGTAAGAAATGATACTAGCAACAAATCATTATACTGAGCTCGCTTGGCGGAATGACGCGCTTTTTCCAGAACCGAGCGTAGACCTGATTTGCCGCAGACGGTGCAATTATCCTCATGCAGTGCGGTATAATTCTGGCAATATTTACAGCACCTTAACTTTTCGAAGGCATACTTCGTTTTTAATGGAGGGTGTAAAATAACGTTTTTTTTCTTCTTCATAGCTCTCTCTCTTCATAGTTGATTAATTTTAGCAGTTTTCTGTCGAGCTCAGCGGGAGCAATGATTTGCTTTCTACGAGAATAATATATGCTGGACTTAATAATGACAAAGAGGAACAGAAGAATGAGGCATCCGTATGTAACCATATATGACTTCCTTTCGTAATTAATGTTGAGGGCGATGATTCTATCTTTGGAATGTCAAAAAAATAGATGCATATTTTGACATAAATTGGTTGCTTAGTCTTGTTTTATCTTAACGTTTTCTTAAGCATTATCTATTATCATAGTATAGTATATATTTGGAACTACTTCTAATTTCACATGTCATATTTTGATCACGAAGCAGATTCGTTTTTTTCTATTTCAAATTAAAGGAGCAATATTATGCAACATTGTTATAGACAACCTATACGAATATTGACGGTTATGATGGTCTTATGGTTACTAATATCCAACGTCGGCGTCAATATTTATGAAGCCTCGGCAGCCGCGAAGGGAGCCCAGGCTCAGCAGACTTCATTAATCGATGCCGTGCTCGTTGTCGATGCAAGCAACTCGATGAAGACGAGTGACACGAATAAAGTCGGAAATGAAGCGATGAAGATGTTCATCGACATGTTATCCGCTCAGGGTGACAAGGTAGGGATTGTGGCGTATACGGACAAAGTGCAGCGTGAGAAGGCGCTGCTCAAAATTCAGTCTCCTGCTGATAAGCAGGATTTAAAGGATTTCATCGATGGGCTGGATCGAGGCCCCTACACAGATATTGCAGTAGGAGTTCGCGAGGCCGTTAAGGTGCTGCAAAACGGGTCCGACCCGGGGCATGAGCCGATGATCGTTCTGTTAGCAGACGGCAACAATGATTTCGACAAGAGCTCGGGACGGACGCAAAGCGAGTCTGATAAAGAGCTTAGCGCGGCCGTTGCTGAAGCTAAGGCAGCAGGTATTCCAATATATACGATCGGGCTGAATGCAGATGGCAAGCTGAATAAGGCGCCACTTGAAGATCTGGCCAAGCAGACAGGTGCTAAGTCGTTCTCAACCAGCTCGGCGAATGATCTTCCACAAATACTTAGTGAAATATTTGCTAGCCATCTGAAGCTCAAAATCGTACCTGTTCAAAGCATGACGGGTACCGGAAGCTTCCAGGAAGTAGTTGTTAACGTTCCGAATGCGAGCGTGCTTGAAGCTAATATCTCGATTATGTCCTCTAATCCTGTTACAGCGGAGTTGGTTAACCCATCCGGTGATAAAGTGGCTGTACCTTCGGATGACGTTATTTTGTCCAAGTCGAAAAGCTATTCTCTGATTAAGCTGCTAACACCAGCCGAGGGGGATTGGAAGCTGAGAGTTAAAGGGGCAGCCAAGGACAAGATCGATATTAATCTTGTATTTAACTACGATCTCGAGCTCGAGATGGACCCCATCGCATCGAAGAGCTATAAACGCGGTGATGATGTGAAAATCGGAGCGTATCTTACAAGTAATGGGCAGAAGCTGCCAAATGATGAGTTATATACGAATATGAACGCTGTTCTCATCGTTAAGGATATCGACAGCGGCAAGACCGAAGAAATCAAGCTTAACAATACGGGGGACAAATTCGAAGGAACATTTAGCTTTACCGAAGCCCATGAGTACGAACTGAAGGTTCGCGCAGAGGAAAAAAGCTTCTATAGGGAATCCGATCCTGTGACACTGAGTGCCAAAGGTAAAGCAGGGGCAGCAACAACACCAGCTCAGCCTAACCCGACGACAGTAGAAGAAGAGAAACCATTCCCTTGGCTAATCGTTGTTATATCAGTAGTAGGTCTGGCTGTGGTTGCAGCGGGTGCTTATTTTGTTGCATCGGCAGTTAAGAAAGCGAATCGCGGATTCGTAGGCCAGATTGTCATCGAGATTCGCGATGAAAATACGAACGAGAAATCTTTCCCACAGTATAAGAAGCTTACCTCGTTCAAAGGCAAGTTCAATCTCCATCAACTGCTGCAGCTGGCACCAGAGCTGAAGGAAACGGAGAAAATTGTGTTTACCCCGACAAAGGGAGATCGCATTACATTGCGTAATGCCTCAGCCGCACCTATCGAGAAATCAGGTCGGGCTGTCGATGCCTCTGCAGGACTTGAACTTAAGAGCGGGGACCGAGTGACATTGCCGCTTCAACATATCGATAAGACGATTTTCATAGAGTACCTGGTGTGAGTTGAACTAAAGTACGGAAGTTAGGCAAGAGTGTGAAATGATTCTGAAGAAACGGTAGTGTTCGCCTTTGTGACCGGATTTCTACTTTATATGAATCTACTTAATCATAGAAATCTGGGCACAACAGCGATCGTAAGAACATTTCACACGGCTGCCCTGAACCATACAAACCATAGTTCAACTTGTGCAACCAAATAAGGAGGAAATTTAAATGAAGCCGATCGTTAGAGAGCATATTCAGCAATTAGATGTATCGCTTGGCGGAGGTATCGTCAGCGATAAAATTCGAGTAGATACAATTGATAATCCGATCCTGATCATTGGTCTTGGCGGGACGGGGATCGATGCTTTACTTCGCCTGAAATATCAAATTAACCGCAGATTCAGACTGCCGGAAGATCCATTGTCCAAGAAAAAGCGCGATAAGCCGGACAATGTGGAGTTTCTCGCTTTTGAGACTAACGAGCAGGATCGTAGCAAAAGGTATAAAGGAATCGGTCTTGATCCAATCAATGAATTCGTACTGTTGTCCAACCCAGAAATTGGCGGTTTGCTACAGAACCGCAGTATTCTAGAGCCGTACATTACAGACTGGCTGTCACCCGAGCTGAGTATTACCGATGGGATGAACGGTGCGGCAGGTGTGCGTCAGGCGGGACGGCTGCTTCTTTTCACGAAGATTAATCAAGTCGTGCAGGCCATCGATAAGAAAATCAAGACCTTATCAGTAGGTACGAACAAGAAGCTGATGGTATTTCTACTTACTGGCTTGTCCGGCGGTACAGGCAGCGGCTGCTTCCTGGATATCGCCTATATTGTACGCGGAATTATTGAACGTGATCACGGTTCGGCAGGTATTGATCGCGTGAATACTCTCGGTTATTTGTTCACCCCGGATATCAATCTGTCCAATAAGAGTCTAAGCGAGCATACGCGCGAGTACATTAAGAAAAATGGTTATGCTGCGTTGAAAGAGCTTGATTACTGGATGAACGTAGATAGTCGTGGTGAGAGGTTCAATCAGCAATACGGCAACATTTTGACAGTCAACTCGCCGTTGCCTCCTTTTAATCTATGTCATTTGATATCGGCAACCAATACAGAGGGCAAGCTGCTGGAGAACGCTTATGATTACTGCATGAACGTCACTGCGGAGAACATTACGAACTTCATGGCGAGTGAAGAGAAGCAATCTGGCGAAGAATTTGCTATTCACGATTATATAAGTAATATTCGTACGAATATCGCACAAATGAACAAGGCTTACCCGGCTAACTATGAATACAACATTATTGGGGCCTCTTCGGCTGTGCTGCCGATCGAGGAAATGACGACCTACTTGGCCTATCGTTTGTTTGACAAGATGGACAAAATGTTCCAACAATCGCCGACGCAGGAGGAAGTAGAGAAATTTGCCCGTAAGATGGGCGTTGATCTCGATAGTATAGTTAAAGCGTTTGAATCTCGAGTACCTGACCCGCTTCCGGGTTATGAGAACAGTGAGCGGTTGAGCTATGCCAATGTTGTGAAGTCTCAAGTCGTGAATATGGACACGGAGCTGGAGCAGACCTTCCTCGCTCGGGCGAGAGAGGAATATATCAAAGCGAAGAAGCAGCTTCCAGGGGAGTTCCTCGAGAAGTTCAGCGATCAGATTCGTCGTCTGTTTTTGCATCCGGAGCAAGGGCCGTTTTATGTATCGCGGCTGCTTTACACGGAGAAAGGCTTCTGTTTGCTGAAAATGCTGCTCTCCTATATCGAGGCTTTGCGTGAGAATTTAGTGCGTATTCCTCGCGATATCGAGGCTGCGCAGGATCAAGCGGATGATAAGCTAGGCGATGCCAAGAGTGCATTTGTGTCCAAGGAGAAGAAGAAGAACGCTTATATTGAAGCGAAAATAAATGAATACTGGCTCCACGCAGATGTTGAGCGTACAGAGCAAATGATTGAGTTCTATGAGGATCTGTACGATTTGCTGAATCGGGAGAATAACCGCATTTATAGTGTATTCACAGAAATATTAAATGCACTTAGCTCGATCTTCTCCAAGAATGGGGACATTCTGACGAGCGGTGACGAGCAGGTGGACCATAAGGGGAATAAAACCTACTACTGGAACATCGTGAGCGTACCCGATATTTCCAAGGTTGTCAGTGGCATTATGGATCAGAAGGATGTCGATGACCTGATCCGTGATTTCGCTACGGAATTGCTGGATCACTCCGATCAATGGGTGAAGGAGCAGGAAATTGATATTGTTAGCTCCATTTCTACTTTCCTCTCCGATAAGTTCGGTGATCTTATTACGAAGTCTATGGAGGATTTCCTTGTCATTAAATATGGCCAGGATGAGCCGATCGAGAAGTTTGTTGAGCGTCAAATTGCCAGCAAGCTGGACGAGGAAGCTGTTCCGGTATTCCATTTGTCGAATAGTACAGGTAATCTGCATTTCCCTTCTTGGGGATTCGTATCTGTTCCAGTGCAGGCGCCAAGCATCCTGAAAGGGATTCGCAACTATCAGAACAATGCGGTCGGGAAGTCTCATTTCACGGTCAAAGAGAGCGAAGTCAAGAACCGTATATTCTGGTTGAATACGCGTAACGGGGTGCCATTGTTTGTATACACGCCGCTCAAAGTATATGAGGAGAGCTATGAACGGACGATTTTGGATAAGGAAGGAATCGGTCGTCACCTCGTACAAACAGAGAAGAATAACTGGACTTACCTGCCTTCACCAATCCCTGAGAGATCATGGGGCGAGACTTATTCCAATTCACGGGTACAGAGCTATAATGCTCGTGTGCGCGAGGAGTTTGCCAAATCGCTTCAGTTAAAGGTAATTGTGGAGAAGGATGCGGATCAAAATACGAGCAGCCGTTATTCTGTAAGGTTAACGAAGCCGTTTTCTTTGCAAGATAAGCTGGCAGCGTATGATATGCGTCTAGAAGCTCCAAAGCCAAATCTAGGCGAGGTGAAACGCTGTGCTGTTGAGCTGAAGCAACTGCTTGCTGAGGGACTTCAACAAGAAGGCGTTAAAGATATATTCGGAAGCATTAATGAAGAGATGGCCAAAGAGAATTTGATTCGCTCACCAAAACTGATTACTCGCGTGCGGCAGGAGATCGCGAAGTATGAAGAAATTGCGGCGATGGCTGCGAAGCTGGATGCGGTACTGGCACAGCATCAGGATGAGGAGAAATGGCTTGATCAGTTTATTGAGGCGATGTATTCGAAGACGATTACGAAGAAGGGCGCGTTATATGTCTACGACCGTGATCCGGAAGAAGAGGCTTGGGAGCCATTTGCTAACCTGATGAAGAGCCAAAATTATGTGGAATACGAAGTGTTTACTCATTTCAGAGGCTTGGATGAGAAGAGTCATAGTGTATTGATGCGCAAGGCGTCACGTCGCGCTTCGGAGTTAACGGCTTCGGAGAATATCGAGCCGTTACTGCAGACGATGGATGAGCTCGCTGATCGATTCCGTGAGGGGCGGGACTCGCTGGAATACGAGAAGGTTGAACTCGCGAACGGTGATGATATGTATCAGTTCTACAAACAGATAACAACCAAGCTGAACGATATTCGCAGAAGGTTGAAATAATGGTTAGACAGAAGCTGGAGCGATTCGCCGCAGAATATGACCGGGCCGAAGAACGCCTTACTGGCAGAGGCGATGACCAGAGCAGTATTCATTATCCCGCAGTGTTTTTGTTTATCGGTGACAAGAGCCGTGAGGCCATTGAACCGATCATGCAGATGAATGAGAAGAGATGGGAGAATAGCGAGGGACTGATCTACCTCCACGCAGGCTCCGTAGAGGAGTCTGCAACTGCTCGGGTACTGGAGTACCATATTCCAGTTACGGCACATGAGGGCTCGAGTTCACCTACCTCCCGTCGTGATATGTATCGGCAGTTCTATGAAGACGAGCATGGATTGCCGGAGCTTAACCGAATTCTGAGAAAAGCTAGTGGGGCTCTGGCGGAGTATGGAAGACTATATCCATCCTTCGACCGAGTTCGCCTATCTATCATTACGCGGGTCGATGACCCGCTTAATGTGTTTGTTCCGGAAATATCACTTCTGGCAGAGGCGATATTCCGTCAATCCTTCAAGGCAGTACAGATGGATTTGTATGCATTGATTAGCGAACGGGAAGGGGCCGAAGCTTTTGGATACAGTAGCTCGCTCGGCGTTGCGTTTCTACGTGAGCTGAATCTGATGCAGCAATCGGATTATACATTCAGTGCCCCCTCCATGTGACAGAGGATGGACTTTCGATCCCGGTTACACATCCGCCTTCTCCGTTATTTGATCTTGTCTACATTATGTCAGATCGGGATGAGCGAGGATTCGCTTCGTTAGGTGGCTTGCAAACCTGCTATGAGGCGATTTCTCATATTAGTCTACTCAAGAACAGGCAGCAGAAGGAGCCGATGTTCCATGCGAACAATGCGGTATATAACAATACTTCATTCAAAAATAACATTATGACGGAGTCCGGACGGCAAGGCTTTGTATCTGCTGGATTGTCTAAAGTAAAACGTCCGAATCAGTCGATCGCGCTTGCTGTACTACATCATTTCTACAAAGGTTTATTAGTTCGGATGAAGCAGGAGCCCGAACTATCTACTACAGAAAAGCTGGCCTTTTTTGGAGTGGATGGAATGGGTCTGGATCGGGCTGCCGGAGAAATGATCCCTACAGAGGAACGTCTAGGTGAAATGCATGGCCTAATGACGAATGACATCAGCTATAATGCGGTTCGCAAGCTGTCGCTGAAGGAAGCGGAGGAAGCTTTGTTTGGCGGCGGCGGAGAGAGCTTCTTCCGCGGTAATTTCCAGGATGAAGCAGCGCGTCTCCTGAAGGAGTTCCGGGCTGGCGAGTGGATCGATAGGGCGATCCAGCGTTCGCTAAGCGATTATCCTGATGTTGAGATATACTGTCTGGCGGCCTGGACAGCGGATGAGGGGCTAAATGGCTCCATGGGAGTTATGGCTCAGCTTCGTAACGCTCGCAGGGAAGGGGAAATGCGACTGGCATCGGCGAGGGCCGAGCTGGATCAGTTCCGTCAGGGGCGCGTTGAAGAGCAGTCGTTCCCGCGTGTTCCGCTGATGGATCGGCATAATCTACGCAGCTTGATCCGCTACCTATTCGACCAGGTCTATTCCCGGAGAAGAGAGATATTGCTGCTGGAGACGAGACTGAAGCTGATTATGAAGTTTGAAGAAGCCATTCAGCAATTGAATGGCCGGTACCTTGCGGTGATCGGTCAGCTTGAGACGCTGGAGCAATTGCTGCGTGATACAGCACTGAGCAGTATTCAGACGGCAGATGATTATATTGGACAGAACATCATGGAGTACTATGAGCGCACTACTGCTGACATTATGGAGCAGTGGGAAAGTAAACGGGGACAGCATGCGTTTTTCACAGAGAGCACAATGGGAGATTCGAGGTGTCTGCTGGAGAAAGGCATAGAGGGGTTGGCGGATAAGCTCATCGAGGTTTGCCGCAAGACCATTTTAACGTCACCGATGTTCTCACGAACGTTCGAGGAAGAACTGCTACAGCGAGCCAATGTGACTGTCGAATACGGTAACAAAACCGTACTTACCAAGGAAGAACTGTTTAAGAAGCTCTACCGTATTCTTGAGGATAATGCCGCGATACAGCTTCGGCTGTACGATTACACCCAAGAGCATCGGTATGAGGAAAAGTATGTGTTCGGCGATTACACGAGCGAGTTCGTACAGCATATTTTCCGAGCGGATGAAACGTCAAGAATCTATAAGCTTGGTTGCGTTCATGAGAGACGCAGCAGCGGAGTAGAGAAGCTGAACCTCATGGGTGGATTCCATCCAGAGGATCTGATGTATTACGTAAATGGGAAAGTCTATTATGAAACTTATCTAAAGAACGGGTATGAGTTTCATGGGATTGAGAAGTCAATGCTGCCTTGATCGGTCTTATCTATAGTTCAACTTTTATAGCACTTAATTTAGAAAGGAAGTGCACGAATGCAGCGTAAAATAAACTGGCTTCTGGTACTATCCAGCCTTATTGGCGGAGCAGTTGGAGCTGTAATCGGAGAACTGCTGCTGAACCAGTTGGAAGGCAGGCTGCCCTGGATCGTCATCATTGGACTTTACTTCGGCATACTTGCCCTGTCTGTAGGTTTATTCTGTTTAATCGCGGAAATGGTCTCACCCCGTCTTAACGGGTCGTCATGGAGACAACGTTATGTCGGTACTTCATGGAAGCTGCTTGTACCGGCGACACTAGTAATGCTCTTGCTTGCAGGAACCGCCTTGGAATTTTTATATGAGTTAAATGTAGGTAGAGCGAAATCGGTAGACGATATCGTCTTAATTATTGATAATTCTGGAAGCATGCTGGAGACCGATCCCGATGATCGCCGTTATGAAGCGGCCAAATCGTTGATCGGGCAAATGGACAGCAGCAAGCAGGTCGCAGTTATTGTGTTCAATAACGAGTCTGAGCTCATTCAGCCTTTTGTCCAGGTCCGTGATCAGGATGTGAAGAATCAAGTCTATGCAGCGATTGATGCGCTCGAGCCGACCGATGCAGGGACAGATATTGGTGATGCGTTGTTATCATCGATGAAGCAGATCAAAGGGCAGCCAAGCTCTAGAGGGGCCATGGCGATCCTATTATCGGACGGGGTAAGCGAAGTTGATACAGCAAGAGTTCTGGCTGATTACCGGGATAGAGGCGTATCCGTTAATACCATTGGTCTTGGACTTAGCGGTAATATTGAGGGTGTAGAGCTGCTCAAGGAAATTGCCACCAACACAGGCGGAAGGTACTATGATGTGGCGGATGCGTCTAATCTTTCTTTTGTATTCCAGACTATATACGACAACAATTTGAATGAACGTACTCTGGTTACTGAACGTACTGGACCGATGAAAGACAGCACCTATTATATGATTCTAAGAATTATATTTGTACTAGGGTTAGGCGCTCTGCTGGGCTTGTCGCTCGGAATGATGTTCGATAATCGTCATTTGGCTAAAAGTTTTACGATCGGCGGTTCTGTATCCGGGCTGCTTGCAGGGCTACTGTTGGAGTTCGGTTTAAGTGGGGGTACATTAGCTGATGCGTTGATCCGGCTATTAGCTTGCCTTGTTCTTGCTTCGGTAATGACGATGTTCACGCTTGCCGTCCCAATGCCGGCGGATGGTGCCCGAACGGTTATGCGCCGCAGAGGGGCAACACTTCAGGACGGCAAGACGGGATTCCAGGAACCCGTCAGAGATCGACGCAATAGAGGATTCTAGAAGAGGTTGTTCAAAAAGTCCGCTTTTGATAAGAAAACCGATCGAAGTCATTCAAGGATGAGCGACCGCGATACAAAGTTAGGTTTTCTTGCGATATAGAATTTCATCAGCTCCGCTGATAATGAATAAATTCTATATCTAACACGAAGCAAATCAGGAAGTAATTCGACATCGAATCTTGAATTCAGTCGGGCTTTCCGGTGCTCACGTACCCAAAACGTACGCTCCGCTCCTCAGGCCCTAGCTTCATTCAACCTTCTCGGTGCTGAAAACCGACCTTTTTGAACACGCATTAAAAGTGTAAGGGGGCATAGCAATGCGGTTTATTGAAGCAGAGGAAGGCTTGCCGCTCATAACACAGCTTAGTTACAAGATCGATGAGGATCGCTGCAAGCTATTGTGGCAATGGCCTGATGGAATACAAGCGGTCTATATCTACAAAGGGTCTTTAGATAGGGAGCAGCAGGGGGAGGGTGGCTACGGCTATCCTTCCTCTGTTGCAGGGCTTAAGCTGTATACTCGTGAAGAATATAAAGCGGCGGGAGGTTATGTTGACCGGATAGATACGATTGGCTTGGCAGCTTATACAGTCTATGCCTGTCTGATGGATGATGGGGATAAACGCTTGGTCCACCAGCCTGATGGGCAGAACACCGTCCATTTCAGTACGGGCCGGGCCAAGGTCCGCTATTCTATCTCTCATAAGAGCAATTTGCTGCGTAAATATAAGACGGTACAAATATCGGTGCTAGCAGAGGTAGAGATTCCGAAAGAAGCGCTTTGTTATGTGAAGAAGCAGGGTAATTATCCAGTAAGTATAGATGACGGGACCGTATATCCTTTTCTGAGAGATTTCCCTTCAGGTAGGAGCACGCTGCCCGCAATCGAGGTTGGAAAGAACGATTACGTCAGGCTTTTCTTTACGGATGGCCCTAAGTATGGAAGGTTGTACGAGCTGATTCCGGAGTAAACATACTGTGAAATGAGGAGGAATGGGAGATGGGTCTGTTCGATTTATTTAAAAAGAAACCCCAGGCCGAAGAGCGGCCTTTATTTTATGATATTGTATGCCCCTATTGCTTCAGTAAATTCGACCCGGGCGAAGTGGTGTTTAGAGCGACGCATTATCGTGAGGACGATGAGGATTATGCTCTTGGCGAGGACGAGGCTCTTAATAAATATAGGGAAAGATTTGGTCTCGATACCGTCTATGATATGGAAGCAATTTTGCGTCCCCAGGACGTTCCAGAGGAGCATCTTATTTATTCGGATCATGTACTGATTGGATTGAACGACCGCTATGGGGAAGTGACGCGGCACAGATTGTGTCCGCATTGTCATAATGAGTTGCCGGTAACTGCAGGTAAAGTGCCTAGCAATATCATTTCGATCATTGGGGCTTCTCAGGTGGGGAAATCCGTCTACATGACGTCATTGATCCATACCTTGCAGAATACGACGGCAGATCATTTTGATGCGGCTTGTATGCCACTTAATGCTGAAATCAGTCGTAAATTCCGGACCTTATACGAAGAGCCTCTGTTTGAGCGTGGCGATTTGCTAGCATCGACCCAGAAAGAGAAAATGCAGGAGCCGTTTATTTTCCAATTTGTATTCAAGGATGAATCGAAACCGCCGCTAACGCTTGTTTTCTTTGATGTTGCCGGTGAAGGTATGGTGGATCAGGATTATCTTGGATTACAGGGTCAACATATCAAGAATTCTTCAGGTCTGTTGTTCATGGTCGATCCACTTCAAATTCGTTCGATCCGGGAGAAAATCCGCATCAATGTTGGGGATAAGCCGGGAGAATGGGTATCGCAATATGATGAACCACGTGATGTGGTGTTGACGATGTTTGGCGATTTCATCGCCTATGAAGATAAAGGGAAGACGGATATTCCGACAGCGGTAGTATTGACGAAGAGCGATATGCTTCACTCCTTGAAGGATGAAGAAGGGGAGTATATCAAATCAAACAGCAATATTTTTAATAATGCGGTACATCGCAAGTATTTTAATATAACTGAATTCGAGAATATCGATGGTGAAATTCGCCGTTTTATCGAAAAGGTAGATCGGCCGTTTAAAGGTACGATGGACGTCTATTTCAAGGATACAGGGTATTTTGCAGTATCTGCGCTCGGTAGCAATCCTATTGATCAGAAGCTGCAGAATGTTGTGCAGCCGATTCGCGTGGATGAACCATTCATTTGGCTGCTCTATAAATTGAATTATATTGAGGGGAGAGAGTGACCGTGAGGCAAGCTTCCCCATATTGATTCAGCAGCAATTGTATACCAGAGAGCGGAGCGGTATATTTCGCGGGGCAGAAGGGTTTGATACTGTCGCGGTATCCGACGGATTGGATGCTGTATTCATTAAGAAGCAGCTTCATCCGTTCTGTGGATATGATGCTCCAGCAGAGCTGGCCTCCCGGGAGAGAAGGAGGTAAGCAGTTATCCGCCGGCGATTCATCTATTCCATACCGAGGGTGGAGAGACGGTGCTGGGGCGGAGTATTTATCAGCCCGTGGATTTACCGGTCTGCGCAGTGCATTTCTGACGCATAACTACGTGATTCCATCCGCGCGGCAAGATGAGATCGTGACCCATTACAGTAATTATCTTAATGCCGATTATGCGGAGAAATATTACACGGAAATCGGTCGGCAGCTCCCGGAGCTGGATGACATACCGCAGAAATCGCAGAACCAGCAACATGTGCAGAACAGCCCATCCGGTCTGACGGCCGAGAAGTTGTTACGGGATCTGAAACTGGACGAGAAGAGTTTTAAACAGCTGCTTTTTGCCGTCATGACCTCCGTTGGAGAAGGCAGAAAAAAAGTGTATGTCGCACTTGATGTTCCGGCAGAGCAGATATCGCTATATTCTGTAGCGTTGCTTAAAGTACTATTCGCCTGTCTGCCGTTCGAACTGCGCCGTCGCTTCGGATTTATCACCTATGCCAAGGAGCCACAGAGTCGAAAGTTTATTCATCTTCAATTTGTGGAGCGCGGCAGTCTGCGTCCTAATGATCGAGGAATCGAGAAAGAATATGTATTTGATCTCGCTTCTGGGCGCTTACCACAGGATGAGGTAGACGAAGGAAAACAGCCATATCTCGATTTTGTCTGGAATGCGATTGGTGAGCTTGATGTCTGGAGGACTTCCATCGCTTTGCCGATGAGATGCTTGCAGGTATGGACCCTCAGCGCAGGACCTTATTATCTAGCTATCATGAACTGTGCGTGTTCTATCAGATTGAAGCGGAACGATGGGATTTGTATGAAAAACATAAGATAACCGTGCTGCGGGGCTTGCTTAGTTATTTGGAACCCCTCGGTGCCCTGGATTCTAGAATTCGGCTAAATGATATATTTCTAGCTGCTTTTGACCGGGAATTTGATAGCATCAAGCAAGGAAGTATTGTAGAACTGGCGATAGTGGAATGCTTCAGAGATTATTATCGGCTGGAAAGCCGAAGTTATGGCCCAAAGCTTGTTAATTATTTAATTCATGCAGTTAATAATTCATTGACTGAAGGCAGAACCGAGCTCGCCTATTCATTGTACGCTTTGATAGAGAGTCAGTCGGAGCTGAGTAAAGCCTTTTTTGGTACGGTCTTGAAGCTTGGCGAGCTGTCTAACCTGTTGTTCGATCCCTACATTCAGAACAAGCTTGCGGAGACGCAAGGTTCAAAGGAAGTTCTGAACATAGTGCATAGCTGGGTGATCGCTCATCCAGGCTTGTTACAGAGTGCTTCCTTCAAGGAAATAGCTGTTGCAGGTCTAACGGACAAGCTGCGCAAGGAACAGCGATTACTATCTTCTGTCCATATGACAGTAGATAGTATCCGTAAATGGGCAAGAATGCCCCTTCCTGAAAGCGGAATGACTGTGGCGGATTCGGAGCTGGTCGAGCTTCTCACGCTTTCTGCCAAGCGTCTGCTGCTTGATGAACTGGTACTGGACAAGCTGACTCAGGATCAGGTGACAACCGCAGTGTTTTTAGGTGAATCGGATGCCTTTGCCGGCCTGCAGCTTGAAGGTAAGCAGCGCAGTCATGCGGAAATGCTGCGAGCGTTATACGAGTGGTTTGTGGAGCGTGAGCCAACGGAGGATGTTTTCCGCTTATTGTCTTCAGAGGAACTGGCTCGGGTACAGAAGCTGGGCGTACATGGCTTCAGTCCAGTATCGAAATAGATCAGTTTGGAAAGATCGTGCTGGCATTTTGCCAAGACTCGGCAGTCGGGATTATTGATTACAATCAAGTCATAGATTATATACAGCGGAATGCCAAAGACAAGGAGAGAATTTACGAATTTATGCTCTGGTCGCAAGGCAATCCTTACTTTGTTCATACTCGGGGGCTTGCTCCCGGCTATTGTGTGGCAATCCTAGCATACTTTCAACAGCATGATAAGGATGCGTTTAAGAGCAGAGACTATCGGACCCGTTACTTCGATAAAGCGGGAGCACCGCTTGCGAAAGTATTCGCCGATGCACGTCTCACGCTGTCCTCACCGCTCAAGCGATTTCTTGTTCAGAACGGGAAAAAGGTGAGAACGACCACTCTTATTGTGACTTTAGGTCTGGTCGTGGTTGTTGGCGTTCTATTCATCTTGCAGCAGCAAGGAGTGCTTGGTAAAAAGGCGCCCGTTGAGGTAACTCCGCCACCTGTACAGGATTCTGGAGTGCTTGTATATGCCGAGAATGTCAAAGGTAGCGACGGAACCGAGACAACTTCACTTGTATTTCTGTTCAAGGAAGAGCAGCAGTGCAAGATCTTTGATCCTTCGAGTCTGATGATTGAGTCGCAGGGTCAGGCAGCTCAGCAGTTTACGAATTTGAAATACAACTCGAATTGTGCGGTTGCGAATGCTGGAACGGCAGATCCGGGGGCGACAGATCAAGGAAGTGAAGTTGATGGAACAAAGGATACAGAAGGAATAGATAAGGCAAAAGGTAATAATTCGGGCGCTAGTACAGGCGAAAATGGAGCAGCTAGTGGGAAGGAAGCAGAAGGGGACCAGGGTGCTGCACAATCCGATTCCGAAAATAAGAAAGCTGGTGGAGCCGATAAGGCCAATGCTACCAACTCGACTAACTCGACAGATGGAACTAATGGGACTAACGGAAATAGTGGGAAGAATGGAACTAATGATGCAACTGATTCTACGAACACAACTAATGGAACCAACCCGGCTGATGCGAGCAATTCCAATGTAACAGATCCAGCGGACTCTTCTGACCCTAGTAGTAATAATGGTGCCTCCAAGCCTGGTGAGACTGCTGGTACGGAGGGTGATCATACGAAAGATTCCGCGTATTCATTCCGGATAGTAGTTTCATTAGGCATGAAGCTGGATATACCGACAGGGAGCGTAATTAAGCTAGGGGAGCAACAGTATACGGTTATTACTCGCGAAGAGGCAGAATCCGGCGGGAATTTAGTCAACCCTTAGGGGCGGCGCCCTAGCTGTGCTGATTTTTGGCGCTGACGACCTCTAACGAAACTACAGATCGTTATTTCCTCCAAAATAGCAGTAAATAAAATCTAACGAAACACCATATCGTTATTCGGGAGAAATTGAGTATTTATGCCTCAAAATGGCTTAAATAGCGTTACCCAGTTTCGTTACATTTTTTAATGCCCCCTTTTGGTTTAAATAGCGATACCACGTTTCGTTAGAGATTGTTTGGTTAGCTTCTGTGCAGCATTAGTCTTGTTCAATCGGGAAAATAAGCGTCCTCCCTCTGGTTTGGGATTGTGTTCCATCCTTGAGCAATGATACACTGATTTTAACTTACAAATAGGGGGATATTGGAGTGCAGAAATTGGTGTTTTTTGTAGGGGTAGCTGGAACCGGCAAGACGACAGTTGCTAGAAAATTGGCGAAGCGAATTCAGGCTGCTTTTCTGGATCGCGATACGGTCGGCGGACGTTTTGTAGAGAAAATGCTCGAGATGAACGGTCTGGACGTGAACGACCGCGACTCTGAATTCTATAAGAAGCATCTCCGCGACTTGGAATATGATACAACCAAAGATATTTGTATCGAAAATCTCGCCGCTGGACAGAACGTATTTATGATCTCTCCTTTTACAGCAGAGTTGAAAAATAAAGCATGGATCGAAGAGGTCCTCAGCACTGCTGGATTGAGCAAGCAAGAGGTAGACGTCAAAGTCATCGCCGTTACCTTGGGTGATATGGAGACGCAAAGAAAACGCATCGAGCAACGGCAAACTGAACGCGACAACTGGAAGCTTGAGCATTGGGATGACTTCAAGCAGCGTGTGCAATTTGTTCCTGAAGTAAACTGGGACATCCCTGCTTCATCGGTCCTCGTCTTCGATAACAGCGGTGACCTGACCGATGAGAAGATCGAGAGTGTATATCAATTTGTGATGAATTAAGAGAAGATATATATGGATATAGAAGGAAGAAGGGCATAGTTAGCCCTTCTTCTTTACGTCTTCGGATAGCTAAAAGATAGACCAAGCTGAGCAAGGTACCTATTCAAGTACTAAACTGTGTTATTTCCTCTTCTCCAACTCCAATCGCTCCTGTAGCTCCTTCTGCATCGCGTTTAGCGCATCATCCACCGTAACATCTTTCTTAACAATAGAGATGAGTGCTTGGTTCATAGAATCGTACACTTGACCTTGAAATTCTGAGGTGACCTTGATTTTGTTGAGGATGCCCCAGCCGGAGTCACCGCTAGCATATGGCTTCAGAATAGTGAATGGTTCAGCCGGTAGACCACTGATCTCGGTGATTCCTTCATTTCGGATGGGCAGACTGACACTAAAGCCAGATGTGAAGGTTTTGGCCATTTCAGGGCTGCACATATGTGATAGCAGCTCCCAAGCGATTCGCTTATTGGGGAATCTGCATTGATGGCATACATATTATCGAAGCTCATAAATGGGGATACTTCCGGGTTAGCAGGGTTGATCGGCATCGTAACCAGGCCGACCTTGAAACTGGAGTCACCTTGTATCATTTTGGTAGAAGTTGCATGAACGATGGTCATAGCGGATTGTCCCCTTGCGAACATCGTGTCATTTAAGTCAATTTGCTCAACAGTTCCGTCTGCCATATAAAAACCATTTGCTTTGATTGTATCGGTCACTAAGCGATATGCTTCCTTCCAGCCATCGGAATTAAGCAGCAGTTCTTCCCTATCGTTGTCAATAATACGCAGCTCTTTCGTCTGTGCTACATTCAGCAGAATATCCATCGGATTTGAGAAGAGGGTCGATATTCCGTACAGCGGATTTTGCTCAGTACTAAGCTGTCCGAACCGGGAAGCGATTAGAAACAGTTCCTCCCATGTCATTTGATTGCGAGGCGGTTCTATAGCATACTCTTTGAATAGATCCTCGTTATAGTAAATCGCACTGACATCGTAAGTAGGGGATAATACGTAAATATGACCATCACCTAATTGTCTGAAAAAATCCATGGTTAGAGCGGGAATGCCTGTGGTATCGAATTGCTCCTGCTTCATCACCGCATCTAATTGCAGCAGCTTTCCCTTGTCCACCAGAGGAGCAATCTGCTCAGCATCAAGCAGGATTAGATCAGGCTTCTCTTTCTCAATGAAGTCGATCAGCTTATCACCCGGATTTTCTTCTGGTGAGTGATCTCTTAGTACATCCTTGCCGACCACTTCTATTTCTACTTCTGGAAAACTCACAGTAAAGAGATCTCCAAATTTCTGCTGGAAGGTTTGCTCATGATAGGCCATGACTTTGATTGTTCACTTTCCATCCTTTGGCATACCAGGCAGAATCTTACCGCTGCATCCAGCGAGTAATACGATCATGCACAATACTGTAATGCATTTCTGTAAATACCTTGTCCGCACCTATGACACCTCCGGTTTTCACTTGAATGGCAGGCATGCCTTGTCTGTGATGAACTATGGTACAGCCGCATTTGTATTATGCACCCAATTCCCTGCTATAGATAAATTTTACTTTTTACTCCTCCTTGTCTCAACAATTATTTCCTACGATTTTCAACGATTTGTGATACTTAGCAATAGTTCTACAATATACAAAGGGAATCCAAGTGTCAGTCCAGCTGAATTATAGGTTATACCCTTCGCTACTTTAAAGGGCTTACACTTCATTTTTTTCTGTTCTATAATAAAAAAACATGGTTCAAGCGTTTTGTAGGAAGAAATATTGGGTGAAAGAAGAAGAAAGCGAGGGATAATCGACATGAGCATTTATGAAAAAGGGGCCTTTCTACGCAGTATGACACTGCTGAGGGAAGAGGTGCCGTCTTTTCAGCGATATCCTTTTAACTTGTCTGCCGTAGCTGCTATGGAGCGGCTTGATTTTCATCCGAAGGTGACCTATATCGTTGGTGAGAACGGCATGGGCAAATCGACACTGCTGGAAGCGGTCGCGGTAGCGCTTGGCTTCAATGCGGAAGGAGGGACGCTCAATTTCAATTTCTCGACGGCGGAGACGCATTCGGAGCTGTTCCAATATCTAAGGCCTGTTCGTGGCCCCCAAAAAGCTCGAGACGGCTTCTTCTTCCGTGCGGAGAGCTATTATAATCTAGCGACAGAAATTGAAGCCCTAGATCGACAAATCACTACTGCACCCCCAATTATTGATTCCTATGGAGGAAAATCGCTGCATATGATGTCGCACGGTGAATCGTTTTTTGCTACATTTATGAACCGGCTGAGCGGAAGAGGACTCTATATTATGGACGAGCCCGAGGCGGCACTATCTCCTTATCGGCAGATGGCGATGCTGTCACGGATGCATGAACTGGTGAAGAATCACTCGCAGTTTATCATTTCTACGCATTCTCCCATTCTGATGGCCTATCCGGATAGCATTATTTATCAATTGACGCCAGATGGGATACGGACAGTTACACTTGAAGAGACAGACCACTATTTCATCATGAAGGAGTTCCTAAATAACAAGGAACGGATGCTGAGTGAATTGTTCGAGCCGAACTGAGAGCCTAGTCCTAACCTAACCCGTTAGTTCTCAACCGCTTTGCATCTTCCATAACCTGTTGTACAAACCGCTCGATCGCCATCGAAGGTGAATGATCCATAGTTTGAATGGTGGAGAAATCACGGGTCAGTTTTATTCCTTTTAGGGGGATATTGTGTAGGGTACCTGACTCAAGCTCCTTACGGACAACCCAGCGGGACAGAATTGCTACGCCAAGACCGGCAGTGACTGCCTCTTTGACGCCTTGGCTGCTATTGAATACATATGTACGTTTAATTTCAAGCTTATGCTCTTGAAGAAAACAGTCACTAAATGCCCTTGTACCGGAGCCACTCTCACGTAAAATCCAGTTCAAATGCTGGAGCTTGCTGATATCGGCCTGTTGCATGGCACTAAGCGGATGATCGGGTGCGGCAACGAGCAGCAATTCATCCTTCATATAAGGCGTGATCACCAGATCCTCTCCGGTTACATCCCCCTCGACTAATCCCAGATTAAGCTCTTGCTTGCGAACCTTTTGAACGATCTCCCATGTGTTTCCGATCGTCACCTGCAGCTCAACCTGGGGGTATTGCGCGACGAATTCCGCGAGTAGTCGCGGGAGAAGATATTCACCGATCGTGAAGCTAGCTCCGACATGGATCGAACCGGTTACGGTGTCTTGTAGTAGATGAATATCGCGTCTTGCTTCATCGTATAGGGCCAGAATTCTCTTGGCTTTCTCATATAAAATAAAACCAGCCTCAGTCAGCTTCACCTGCTTGGGGAACGATGCATTAACTTGGCACCTAGTTCATTCTCTAGATTGCGGATATGTAGGCTAACGCCAGGTTGGGATAGATTCAGCAACTCGGCAGCGCGTGAGAAGTTTTTCTGCTCAGATACAGTCACGAATACTTTAAGGTTCTCTACAATCATGGATCTGTCTCTCCTTTGTTTGCTCTTCTCATTGTACCCCGCTCACGAAACGGTCAACAACCATTTTCCTTCTCAATCATAAGTATTTCTCATGATCAAGATAACAGATCTTTATTTCAGCTTTACCGCGAGCCGCCTTATAGTTGTAATCGTAATAGACATTTACAGAGATTATTTACAACGGTGGGGGAAGTGGGAAGGTGAAACATAATTACATTCATTTATGGAGGCAAAATAAAAAATTCGGCTTCACCGAAGGAATTATCATTACGCTAATCATAGCCATTCTCGCTAAATTTATAGCGGGATTCCCATTCTTAAGCATCATGGGTCAGCTTGTGATTGCCATATTGATAGGTATAGCATGGCGGGCTATATTCGGAGTGCCGTCTGAAGCGGCGCCGGGGATTAACTTCTCAAGCAAGAAGTTGCTGCGTTTCGGAATTATTCTGCTCGGCATGCGGCTGAATCTGCTCGATATAATTCATGCCGGACCGAAGGTGCTGGCGATTGCCGTGATCAATATTATATTTGCTATATTTGTGGTGTATGGACTGACCAAATTATTTAAGGTCGATCAGCGGCTCGGTATTCTGACCGCCTGTGGTACAGCGATTTGCGGAGCGGCTGCTGTAGTGGCCATCGCCCCGCAGATCAAAGCGAATGATGATGAAACTGCGGTTGGCGCAGCTACGATCGCTATTCTAGGTACGTTGTTTACTTTAGCTTATACGCTGTTATATCCAGTGTTGGGACTGACGGCAGCCGGATATGGTATTTTCTCAGGTGCTACGTTGCATGAAATCGCTCATGTTATCGCTGCGGCAGCGCCGGGCGGCAAAGAAGCGGTTGATCTTGCCGTCATCGTCAAACTGACGCGTGTAGCTCTGCTTGTACCAGTGGCGATTATTATTGGGATTTGGGCGGGTAGAGCCGAGCGCAAAAACAACCCAAATGCCATCAAAACAAGCTGGCGCGATATTCCGATTCCGTGGTTTATCCTTGGCTTCCTGTTGATGAGCGGTGTCAATACGCTGGGTATTATTCCTGCCGTAGTAACGAACCAACTGATCGTCGCAGCTTACTTGCTGATTGCGATGGCGATGGCAGCGCTTGGCTTGAACGTCGATATTGCTACCTTCCGCAGAATGGGGCTTAAATCTTTTGCCGCCGGATTTATTGGCTCGATTCTACTGTCGGGCCTCGGTTTCGGCCTGGTGCACTGGTTCGGGTTGGCGTAAGGGGGATGTTGGCCGAGTTTCAGGCTGAATTCGATAGAGACCCAGTTGAAACTCAGTCGGACTCAGTCAAAACTCAGCCAGAATTCAGTCTGAACTCAGTGAACCAACCAGTCGGAATCCAGTCGAAACAATGTTGACGCCCTTCTCTGAGCTCTAATGAAACTATGGAACGTTATTTCCACGAAAACAGTGGTGAATTAAATCTAACGAAACTCCAGATCGCTATTGGGGAGAAAAGTAGGCATTTTGCCGCTGTTTCGCTTCAATAGCGATACCTAGTTTCGTTACAATTTTCAGCAGCTCTATTTGACCTAAATAACGATACCCAGTTTCGTTAGAGATTAAGCTATATGATATAGGTTTCCTGATCTGATGGCCTGCAAACTTGCAGGCTTTTTTGCTTATTTGATACGAAGGCGAATTAATGACGAGCCTGGGGGAAGTCTTTGGGCAGCTTGACCATTTGGGATATGAAAACCTGTATAATATGTAAATGAGAGTTTTATATTATCGGTGAGCGCTAGTAGAGGAGACTTGAGGTTTGAGAGATAGACATACAGGTTAGGAGAGGATTTAGCCGATGAGTGAAGCAAACAATTGGAAGCACGGGCCCGCTATTCAAGCATCTGCTTCCGATTTGAAAGTGTGAGATTGTGAGGGACGGCAAATACGCCTTCCTGCCTTTGGAGCTAGAATAGAGGCCTTAACAACACCAATTATCGTCCTTCAATAATAAGTCTCAGACTATCATTAAATAGATCATCCGCCGTACGGCCTGAATTAAAATATTCCTCTATGCCTGCAATGAGGGTTGGATGGCCCTTTTGGAATTGTTCCATTGCAAAATCATTGGTCATATCAGCATCCAGGGGAGTTTGTTCCTCGATCACATGTCCTAATGTGAAGCGGGTTGCTGTCAATACAATCAGACGGGACTCGCGTAAACTAACTCCAGCGGTAAGCAATGTTCTTATTGCTGCCTCCGTCACATGGGCCATTGTAAGCGAGAAATGGGCACCTGCAACAACTCGTGCTCCGTCAGTATATGCAAGCAAGGCTTGCCGCATATGGTTGAAAATATGCAGTAGCCATTCCTGCCAAGGCTGCTCAATATCACGGGGACGCAGGTCGCGAGACACGGGCTCAAGTATTCGCTCTGCCATTTCATTGCCCAGAGCTGCTTTATTCTTAACATGCCAATACAGGGTTGGAGCTTTGACACCTAGCCTATTTGCTAAGGATCGCAAACTAACGCCGTCGATTCCAGCCTCATTCAGCAATTTTAATGCTTCCTCTATAATTTCATTTTTGTTAAGTGCCATCATTATCTCCTTAAATATGATCTTCTTGACAGTCTAACATATATAGACTATATTTCAAATATAAATCTATACATGTTAGAGAAGGTGGTGGATCTGTTGAATTCTATAAAACACTGGCACCGAAAAGTGGTTCGAAGCATTGCTCTTGCATTTGGGCTTCCAGAGGACTTGAGTCATCATCATCGGGCGCATGTTCGACATCGACATGCCAACCAAGCTATACATCATCCCCGTAATCAACGTGTCGCGAATTGGCATGTACGACATAATCAAAACGTGGCAGAGTGGCATACACGACATACCGCTGAAGTGATGTCGGCAACGGATTGGCTTGGCAAGTGGGAACGATTCGTCTATAAGCAGATTCGTCGCTTTGCCCGGTAACAAATCAGCTTCGATGATAGACTGTCCAACAGGGCAGTCTTTTTTCTCTCAGATGTTTTTGCTTTTGCACTTAATTGGTACCTAACTGGAATACTTGGACTACTTGCCACACTCCGTATTATTACTAATCCAACCAAGCCAGATAACGGTGGATATAACTTGGAGTACGAGATCTAATAAATGGGCTTTATCATAGGTGGAGATGTCCAATCTGATTATAAAGAAATGAATAGGATGGTGTGTACTCTAAATACAAGGAGGTAAGAAATATGGGTGAAGTACTAGGCGGTGTAGGTCTTAGCTGTGGCGGTGGATTATGGGGTTCAACTGGAGCTATTTTAGTCCTGTTTATACTTCTTGTAATCATTTCAAGAGCCTTTGTATTCTAATTGATTACTAGCCTTGCAAGCTAAACGCTAGTAAGGCTTTTTAATGTTATCCATATCACTATTCATAGTATGAACCGTCGTCTCTAACAACGAGTTTACGGATGCATAAGAAGGAAATGGAATGTCAGGATCACGAGAGCAAAAGGAAACCCCCTTGATATACAAGGGGGGGACGCGCCACGGCGGGATTCGAACCCGCGACGCATAGTTTAGGAAACTATCGCTCTATCCTGCTGAGCTACGGGCGCATATGAAGTTGCGTCTTAATCAATGTCATTAAAAATCGACATAAAGTCATTATAAATTAATTATCGCAAAAAGTGAATCCGAAATTATCCCTTATGAACATCATAGACAAAAAAGGCACTGAAGAGTCGGAATCTCCGACCCTTCGGTGCTTTTTATTTTAGAAAATCATCGAATCTTACAGATCATCAAATCCGTTGTCGTCGCCGACTTTGCCGTAGTTGCGGGATTTGGCTTCGAAGAAGTCGGTCTTCGTAGCATTGAGCGCTTCGTCGGAGAACGGCTTGATCCAAGGCATACAGTTGACGTCAACGCCATCGTACGCTTTGTCCAGTCCCATCAATTTAAGGCGTTTGTTAGCGGTGTATTTGATGTAATCGGACAATTCGTTCAGGTCGATGCCTTGCACCTTCTTGAGCGTATAATGCGCCCAGTTCGTCTCCAACTCAACCGCACGGTTGATTGTACGATAGACGTAGTCCATATTTTCCGGAGTATTCAGTTCCGGGAAGTCGATGAGTAGCTGCTTGAACACTTCGGCGAAGAAGTAGCAGTGCTGGTTCTCATCGCGTTGGATATAGGAGATCATCTGACTGGTCCCCATCATCTTTTGATCGCGAGCGAGGTTGTAGAAGAAGGCAAATGTACTATAGAAGAATATGCCTTCCAGAATTAAGTCAGCCACAAGAGCCTCAAAGAAAGTCTGAGGAGTCTGCTCGTTGCGGAAGTTCTGATAGATCTCGGAGATGAACGTGTTTCGCTCAAGCAGTACCGGATCATGCTTCCAATATTCAAAGATCTCTTTCTGCTCCTGATCGGATACGAGAGAGGATAATACATAAGAATAGGATTGGTTATGCACGACTTCCTGCTGAGCGATAACCGCAGCGATCGCTTCCAGCGAGGAATCGGTCAAATAGCGCTTCACGTCGCCGACAAACATCGTCTGCATCGAGTCGAGCACGGCTAAGAGGCCGATGTTGATCTTAAAGGTACGCTGTTCCTCGGGATCAAGCAGTTGGTATTGCTGGGCATCCTTGCTCATTGGGATTTCGTCAGCGATCCAGTAGTTGAGTAGCAGCACCTTGTACAGCTTGTACATATGCGGCATGCGGATATCGTCCCAGTTCACAATACCGGAGCATTCGCCGTTAATGATACGGGTTGATTTATTGGGAGCCTTAGTATTAAAGATCTCCTGTAATTGCAGTGTCATTTGGATACATCTCCTAGTATTAATAATCTAACTAAATCTTTCAGCGTCAAAATAGGATTATGATGCGCAGGATTCGCACTCTTCAATCGTCAACGCACGGCTTCGTACATAATAAGTTGTCTTGATACCAGCTTTCCAGGCATGAAGATGCAGATCCAGGAACTCAGTTGCTTTGATGTCCGGGCGTACATACAGGTTGAAACTCTGTGCTTGGTCGATATGGCGTTGACGGGCGCTGGCCATGTTGATGGACCAGTGCTGATCGATCATAAACGCTGTCTTGTAGTACCAGATTGTCTTCTCTGACAGGTCTGGAGCCGGGTTGGCAACTTTATAAGTCGTCTTCTCTTCATAGGAGAGAAGCTCATAGAGCGGATCGATGCTGGCGGTAGAGCCGGCGATGATCGAAGTCGATCCGTTTGGTGCGATAGCAAACATCCAGGCGTTGCGCACGCCGTTCTCATGGACTTGTCCCATCAGCTCGTTCCATTGCTCTGTAGTTACATATTTGCCTTCACGCGAACCGTCGATATAACCACGGGAAGTAAAGTAATGTCCGGTATCCCAGTCCGAACCAGCGAACTTCGGATAGCGGCCTTTTTCAATTGCTAGTTCCATACTTGATCTAATCAACAGGTAGTTGATTTTTTCGTATAGAGCGTCGTTATATTGTACGGCTTCTTCAGATTCCCAACGGATGCCCTCTAGTGCGAGCAGATGATGCAGCCCGAAGGTTCCGAGCCCGATTGCGCGGTATTGGCTGTTGGTATATTGCGCCTGAAGCACCTCAATATTGTTGATATCAATTACGTTGTCTAGCATGCGTGCCTGAATCGGTACAAGACGATCGAGCACTCCAGCTGGTACAGCACGTGCCAGGTGAATAGAATTCAGGTTACATACGACGAAATCGCCAGGAATTTTTGAAATAACGATCCGGGTCTGTCCATCTTTCGTCACGAGTTCCTCCTGCTCAACTACTGTCGGCGATTGGTTCTGCATAATCTCCGTACAGAGGTTGGAGGAATAGACCATGCCATGATTACGGTTCGGATTCGCACGGTTGACAGTATCGCGATAGAACATGTAAGGCGTTCCTGTCTCAAGCTGCGATTTCATAATCCGCTTCATGATGTCAATGGCCGGCATCGTAATGCGGGATAACGTAGGGTGATCCACTGCTTCTTGATACTTCTCGCGAAACTGGCCCTTGCCAACTTCCTCGTCATAGAAATCCTCTAGGCCAAGCGGCCGTCCGTTCGCGTCCTTCCAACCCATCGTCTTCTTCACTTCATGTGGGCAGAACAGGTTCCACTCGCCGCGTGCTTCGACGGCTTCCATGAACAGGTCAGGTAGGCTTACGCCATGGAAAATATCATGTGCACGCATCCGCTCATCCCCGTTGTTGAGCTTCAAGTCGAGGAAGGAGAGGATATCTTTATGGAATACGTCAAGGTAGACGGCGATCGCTCCTTTGCGCGTGCCGAGCTGGTCTACACTGACCGCAGTATTGTTAAGCTGACGAATCCAAGGGATAACGCCGGAGCTAGTGTTCTTGTGGCCGCGGATGTCTGAACCGCGGGCCCGCACTTTACCAAGATAGACGCCGATTCCGCCGCCCATCTTGCTGAGGCGAGCAATATCAGTATTGGAGTCGAAGATGCCTTCGAGCGAGTCGTCAACCGTATCGATGAAGCAGCTCGACAGTTGCCCTGCTACCTTCTTACCGGCGTTGGACATTGTTGGTGTTGCCGCGGTCATGTAAATATTACTCATCGCCCAGTAGGCTTCTTTAACGAGCTCCATCCGTCTCTCGGCCGGTTCTTTATGCATCAGGTACATGGCGATCACCATGTAGCGCTCTTGTGGTAGTTCCATGGTCCGGCCTTCAAAGTCAGTGGCCAGATAACGTTCGGACAGTGTAAGTAGCCCGATATAGTCGAACAGTAAATCACAAGAGGGATTGATTGTCTCTCCGAGTTCTTCGATTTGTTCCTTCGTGTAACATTCCAGCAATTCTTCGCGGAGAATGCCACTCTTACATAGATCGGTGATCAAGTGATAGAACGAACCGTAAGGTTCTTCCGGATAAGATTTGTAGCGGCGGTTCACAGCAGCCTTCTTATACAGCGTAGTAAGCAGGGCGCGGGCAGCGGCGAATTTCCATTCCGGTTCTTCCTTGGTCACGAGCTCAAGCGCAGACATCGTGAATGCATTGCTAATTTCTTCTCCGGTAACGACATCTCGTCTTAATTTGGAATGCACACCGCGTAGCAGACGCTCCTTATCGATCTTGTTCAGGCCTTCCAGAATACGGTCGGCATAGATGCCAAGGCGATCGCTGTCGAACGCTAGCTGGCGGTTATTGGGTTTGGTTACGAATGATGGCATGGAATATCCTCGCTTTCGTGATATAGGATCAAGCAGCAGCCGGAGCTGTGCGAAGCTACAAAAATTGTTATTTAAAATTGCAAATATGCGCGAAAAAAGGGGCGCAGGTCAAGTGTGTTGCGCCGGTAAGTACAAATTTCGCTAATATTCACTGTGAGAAACATCACAGATTATTAATTATACAAGAAACCTAGTAGGCTAGAAAGAGTACAAGGGTTCCCAATCTATTACTTTTTGGGCTGCTAGACTCTCAGAAATCCTTATGATTCGCTGGTTAGAGCTGCCTCGATAGAGTAGAGAGGGGTCTCTTAAATTTTTTATAAATCTTCCATCGACAAGAACTTCGCAGCGTTCGAGTAAGCCAAATTCCGGTGTTCCCGGCATGGCCAGTAATTCTTCAAATGTATACCCCGTGTATATCCAGATTGGAACTGGTCCGGCCTCCTGACGAAGGCGATCAATGAAGTCATTGACCTCTTCGGCGGAGAAGAAGGGATCGCCGCCAAGAAGGGAGACTCCACTTAATAAAGGGTTGTTCTTAATATCTGAGATGATCTCTGCCTGCCGATCTTCTGTAAAGGGCTCTCCGTATTTGAAATTCCACGTTGCCGGGCTAAAACAACCCGGGCAGCGATGGCGGCACCCACTTATGAAGATGGAGGCGCGCAGGCCTTCACCTTCATTTATGGATTCCGGGTAATAACCGCAAATATTCATATCCCGTGTTTTACCCGGTCGCGGACTTCCGCTTGTTTGGCAGAGTTGAAGCGTGTCTGGTAGTCCCCGGTCAAATAGCCTGTAACCCGGCGCAGGCGGCGGATATGCACATCGTTCTCATGTTGGCCACAAGAAGGGCAGGTAGCTCCGATAATCCCTTCATAGCCACAGGATGTGCAGCGGTCTATCGGATGGTTGAGGCTGAAATAGCTGACTTGCTTAGACAGTGCATACTTCACAATATTAATGAAAGCGGCTGGATTGTTGCGGGCATTTCCGTCCAATTCGATATAAGAAATGGCACCTGCATTACAGAGCTCGTGGAACGGTGCTTCCAGCTCGATCTTTTTCGCTGCACTTAAAGAATAGTACACCGGAATATGGAATGAATTCGTATAGTATTCTCGGTCTACGATTTCCGATACCTTGCCGTATACAGCGCGGTCGCGCTTTGTGAATTTGCCGGACAGCCCCTCGGCAGGCGTTGCGAATAGAGTAAAATTCAAATTGTGGCGCTCGCTCTGCTCATCGCAATACTTACGCATATAAGAGATCAATTCAAAAGCCTTACGATATACTTCTTCATCTTCGCCATGGTGCTTGCCGTACAAGGCCTTCATGCATTCCGCCAGCCCGATGAACCCGATGGATAAGCTGCCGTGCTTGAGTAGATCGCCGACCTGGTCATCAGGAGCCAGCTGTTCGCCGCCTTCCCAGACGCCTTCGCGCATCATGAAATCGGAAGCTTTGGCCTTCTGGTGAGACTGGATCTCGAAGCGGTGCAGCAAGCCGTCGGTCGCAATGTCCATATAATGCTTCAGCTCGCGGTAGAAGCCACGTTCGTCGGCCTCTTTGCGTCGTCCCAGCGCGATGCCGTGCTCCAGTCCGAGCTTGACTAGATTGATCGTGTTAAAAGACAGATTGCCTTTGCCGGACAAATGGTTGCGTCCGAAGCGATCGCTTAATACGCGAGTGCGGCAGCCCATTGTTGCAAATTCCGTATCCGGATCGGACGGATCATAATATTGTAGGTTCAGAGGCGCATCAAGGTTAGCGAAGTTCGGATACAGCCTTTTGGCGGAGCATTCCGCAGCCATCAAGAACAGATGATAGTTGGGATCGTTCTTCTCTTGGTTGACGCCTTGCTTGCATTTGAAGATTTGAATCGGGAAGATCGGTGTCTCGCCACTGCCCAGACCGCGCATCGTCGCTTTGAGCAGGGATTGAATGACCAATTGTCCCTCTGGAGAGGTGCAAGTGCCATAGTTGATGCTGGTGAACGGGATTTGCCCGCCAGCCCGGCTCGACATCGTATTTAAGTTATGGATCAGGCTCTCAGCACCTTGTAAGGTTTCTGATTCCGTCTCTTTGGTTGCATATTTGTAAGCTCTCGGATATTGTTCCTGAAGGTCGCTTCGACTCATTGAAATCTCGCCCAAGTCCGCCGCTTCGTCTCCTTCTTCAAAGTACTCAAGTCCTTTGCGGAAGTATTTCATGAACGACTTGCTTACATAAGGGGCCAGATCGTGATCCAGCTTATTGGCGGAGACACCGCCGTACTGGGAATTTTGCTGGGATTGGAAAATGATTGCCACCAGCGCCATGGCCGTCATGATCGAATTAGGCGGACGGACGCTGCCATTACCAGTGTTGAAGCCCCCGGCAAGCAGTTTATCAAATGGAATGAAGATGCAGTTCGTCGTGCCAATAGCATATTGATCCAGGTCATGTACATAAACGATATTATCCTGGATAGCTTGTACCAGATGGTTAGGCATCACAAAGTGGTTCGCATACCATTTAGCGTACTCACTGCCGAATTTGCTCATTTTGCCGGAGAAGCTCTCGCCGTTCAGGTTCGCATTCTCGCGTAGTATTTCTAGGTTGGAGCTGGCGACGATCTCTTCTCCTAGATGGATCACCTCATCCAACATTTGCTCCTGATCCGTATAAACTCGATTTAATAACGCCATAACAAAGTACTCCCCTCTAATTACCAGACATTCTTGACATATAAAAAGCATCTCCAACCTGCCTCAAGGTCGAAAATGCCCGATTGCGCTCAATCAAACACAGTACTCCTGTGTTCCGATAGTATGGTAGCTGAAAAAGTATGTAGCAGCTGCAAGCGGACACCTGCCTGATTCCTCGCAGGTCATTAGCGGTGTCATTGAAACAGGCAGGTCTCCTGGCTTCCGGGTCATTCAGCGGCGCCTTCCCACAGGCTTGTTACCTGCAGTGGCATGATGCCGACGAATTGCTTAAAGTGGCAGTTCAAAATGTGTTGAAAAACTGACCTTTTTGAACGCGCACTATAGAGGTTGATAGCCTCCATAAGCTTCCGGTCACAGTGGCGGGACCGCAGCGGATTTGCACCGCGCTTCCCTTTTAAGATCCGGTAGTCTAAAATACTCCGAACCACCTGTTCATACTATATTTGGTTGTCTGGAATTGATGATAGCCCAATATATTGTGTTTGTAAACAGGTCATAAGAAGGATTGACGAGTGAAAATCAGATGAAAAACAGTAGAAAGCAGACCTGATGCGGCGAGTCGGGGACGAAAAAAAATGTGAACTTTTATGGACCACACAGATGGTTAATTTGATACTCTTGGAGAGAAGGAAGGAGACCCGAATTAGCGCCTAGTAAACTGTCTACCGTCTCTAACGAAACGTGAAATCGCTATTTGATTGAAAAAGGGCTAATGGGATTTCTAACGAAACAGGGTATCGCTATTTAGCCCATTTAGAGGATTTCAGCATGAATTAAGCCCAAATAACGATATGTAGTTTCGTTAGATTTAAATTCCCCCTCTTCTGCGGCAATAGCGTTCTGTAGTTTCGTTAGAAATAACTGAGGAACTCCAGCGATTCTGAGTTTGAACTTCGCCTGATGTTGTGGTTACAATATAAGTAACAATCGCAAGGATAGGGAGGAATTACGATGGCAATAGCAGAAGTAACGGTTATTCCGGTAGGAACAGGCAGCACCAGTCTCAGTTCATATGTTGCTGAATTGCAGCGCGTGTTGGAGAAGCAGACAGACATTAAATATACTCTGACATCTATGAGTACAATTATTGAGGGACAGCTTGAAGATATATTTGCTGCGATTCGGGCAATTCATGAAGCACCATTCCAATCCGGAGCCATGCGTGTATCGACCTCGATTAAAATCGATGATCGCCGTGACAAAGAGAGCTCTTCCGAGCAGAAACTGCGTTCCGTTCGCGAGAAGCTTTAGACGGATTACCAAACTTGGTGGTTGCATTTTTGTGAAAAAGCGTTATAATATTTTTTGTTTCGATTTATAAATGAATATATGCTGATGTAGCTCAGTAGGTAGAGCAACGCACTCGTAATGCGTAGGTCGGTGGTTCGAATCCTCTCATCAGCATCCTTATTTATTCAAGCACAGCGTGACTTCCGAGGTTTTCGGGGGCCGCGCTTTTTTGCTTAATAAGCAGATCTTCTACCCTTAAACAAGGTTAAGAAAGGCTATATACTATAGGGGATACTGTAAGAATAAAAGAGAATAGCAGATGTGAAATACATACAATTACAGAATAGGTACACTAAGAACTTAATTGTAGAAGGGAGAGAGCTGAGCCGTCTCGTCCGGCACAACAATTATGGTTAAATTTCTGAAAATCAATGGCATTAGTGCCATCTATGGGCTTCTCTTCGCGATCCTGGCTGATCTTATGTTGAACATTTATCGGCTTGCCAGGCTGATAGAGATTGAAGTAGGGAAGATGGGGACGATTATTAATTGGTCAGCATTGTTGATCCTGGCAGTCGCCTCCTTCTCCATGTACTGGCTGACTAAGCTTCAATTGGGTTGTGGTGGGGTGCTATTATTGACGTCAATCCTCTGGTTGCCATATGCGGTAGGTTTTATGTATGTTTTTGCTACTTTGTTACCGATCACGGATCGGCGAGGTTCCTTCACCAGCAGCGGGACTTATGCTAATTGGAGCATTCATTCTGTATCCCTTCTACATATTGTTGATTAACGCGATGGCTTTCACGCTAGGTGGAGGCAAGCAAGGCGAATCCTTTTGAGGCAAAAAGAAATCCCGGCAGTATAGAAGAACCGCCGGGATAGTGTATAATCATATAGTGGCTTTTAGTGAGCTCTTTGGTTTAGTTTGCGTACGTGTAGTCATCATTTGTCTTGTTCAACAGCTTTTTGAATCCAGGTGTAGCATACAGCTTCTTGTCTTTCGTAATGAACAGAACCTCAATGTTAGGAATAGTCTCGGCAAACTTCAATCCTTTTTCTACACCCATGAGGACCAGTGCAGTGTCTACCGTATCAGCTAAAGTTGAACTGTCGGTAATGAGTGTAACACTGCTGATGTTGTTATCAACCGGATAGCCCGTCTTAGGATCAAGGATATGCGGGTACATTTTGCCATTCTCGACGAAATAACGCTCGTATATTCCTGCGGTAACGACAGTCTTATCATTCACGGGAACAGTGCCGATTGGTTTACCTCGCTCCTGATCAGGATCCTGAATGCCGATATTCCAATCCTTGCCGCCGGGCTTCTGGCCCATGGCATAAACGTTGCCACCCAAATCGATAATCGCACTATTAAAGCCCTGATCCTTCAAATAATCGTATACAAGGTCAGCGGCGTAGCCTTTACCATAGGAACCGAGATCGATTTCCAAGCCTTTTTCTGTTAGGTACAGCTCATGCTTGGCTTCGTTCAGTTCAAGCTTCCGGTAGTCACACAGCTTCTGCATGGCGACAATATCCTCGGGTTTAGGAACATGGGCTCCTTCATGGCCGATATTCCATAGATCAACGAGCCTACCGATTGTCGGGTCGAGCAATCCTTCCGACTTCTTGGCATATTCGACAGCATAGGCAACAAGATCAAAAGTTTGCTTGGACACTTCTACTGGAGCGATCCCGGCGTTTCTATTAACTTTGTATATCTCACTGTTCTCGTTCGTTCTGCTGATCTGATTGTCGATCTTTTTAAGCAGTGCTCCGAGATCATCAAGATTTTTCTTGGTAGCTCGATTATCATAAATCTTGATATTAACTACTGTATCAAAGATAAAGTAGGTTTCCTTCATAGGTTCAACGGTTTGATTCTGCGATTCACTGCTGGAGCCCGGAGTTGATTTATTTCCTGAACTTCCACAGCCTGCAAGAAGTGACCCTACGATAGACATTGTTAACAGTAAAATAGCTGCTTTTTTCATATTCATCGGATTTACCTCTTTTCTGCCTGTCATTTAACGTCCTTGATTGTAGCAGAAATGAAACAGCACTAAAAGTACAAATTTTCACAATTGAAAAAAACTTCAAATTTAAATGATTATTTTGTGAATAGGCGTTGGATGAGACATTTATCACACTTATGTGATGAAAGTTACATGTATAATAAGTTCATCTAAGATTTATATTATTCAAAAATAAGGAAATAAGGAGTTGCACATGAAACGCGGAGACATCCTTTTAATTGGATTAGTCGTAGTTATTGCATTGGCATTTATTATTCCCCGCTGGTTCGATCGAGATGCAAGTGAAAAAAATCACAACGAACTTCGGACTGCTAAAATTACGGTCGATGGGAAATTATTTAAAGAGGTAACTCTTACTAAAGAAGAGCAAACCGTGGAAGTGAAAAATGAACACGGGCTTAATATTTTAAAAATTCACGATTATGGCATTGAAATGTTTGATGCGGATTGCCCTGATAAAGTATGTCTTTCTTTCGGATTTGTGGATCGAACGGGAGGTACGATTATCTGTCTGCCGCATAAGCTGATGGTCGAGATCGAAGGTCCGTCAGAGGAGGATGGTATCGATGCAACGGTTAAATGAGCAATCTAATATCGCGCTTAAAAGAACAGTTATCATAGCTATCTTCGCTGCGGTTGCTGTCGTGCTTAGCTTGGTTGAATCCTTGATTCCCCTTAATATGAGTGTTCCCGGCGCTAAGCTGGGACTTGCAAATATTATGGTGTTAACTTGCCTATATTTCCTACGAGCTCGGGATGCCATGATGATGGTACTGCTTAAGACATTACTAACGGCTTTTATCTTCGGCACATTCTCAAGCTTCCTATTTAGTATTATGGGGGCGTTATTCAGCTTTGTAGCGATGTGGTTCTTGCTGTTGGTCGGTCGAGACAAGCTTAGCTTCATCGGTATCAGCATCATTGGCGGGATCGCTCATAATATCGGGCAATTGACCGCGGCTTGTATATATTTCAACACGTCGAAAATATTCTACTATTTGCCGATGCTGCTGATTATGGGGGTACTTACAGGTATCGCGGTAGGCATTGCCGTTAAATATCTGATTCCTTCCTTATCGAAGCTGTCCTTGTTCGAAGGATTTTTAGCATAGCAGCAGTTTGTGGTCGGTCAGATACATAGACGCTGACTGCATGAGAAGGTTGAAAAGGAGAAGAGTGAAATGGGAGACACAGTACTGGCTTATGAAATACAGCAGGTGTCCTTTGCCTATCATCCGCAGCAGCAAATTCTCGATAATATCGATCTGCGTATTACAGCAGGAAGCTGGGTGACTCTCGTTGGAGCCAATGGCAGCGGTAAGTCGACGCTCGCGAAATTGCTCGGCGGGCTACTTGCCGCAAACACCGGCAAAATTTATGTAGAAGGCACTGAACTTAACCAGGATACGATTACCCGCATTAGGCCACGAATTGGCATGGTGTTTCAGAATCCGGACAATCAGTTTATCGGTGCGACCGTAGAGGAGGATATCGCCTTCGGTCTAGAGGGGCGTTGCTTGCCTAGAGAAGAGATGGTGGAACGGGTAAGACGTTATGCTGAGAAATTAGAAATCGGTCATCTGTTGTCTAAGCACCCCGCGGAGCTATCCGGAGGGCAGAAACAACGGGTGGCCGTTGCTGCGATATTGGCCATGGAGCCGGGCATCGTTATTTTTGATGAAGCCTCGTCAATGCTCGATGAGAAGGCACGTGGGGAACTACAGTCTATCATGCGAGAAATGAGTAGAAGCGGCGAATATACGATCATCTCGATTACACATGACGCTGAGGAGATTCTTGCCTCTGACCGAGCGATCGTCCTAAAGGATGGGGGAATCGCAGCAGATGTAAGCCCGATGGAGCTGTTCGCTAATAAAGAGTTGCTAACCTCTTGTCGACTGACTGCCCCGTTTCGGGTACGACTGCTTCAGGAATTAGGCAGGCGGGGCATTACTCTCGAGCCTGGCAATGACATTGAGGAGGTGAGCGAGCAGCTATGGCAATTCATTTCGAGCAAGTAAGCTTCGCTTATGATGACCGTAGTCTATGGAGGCATGGCGCATTGGAGAATGTAAATATCCAGATTGCGCCCGGTAGCTTCGTAGGCATCGCGGGAATTACTGGCTCTGGCAAATCTACACTACTTCAGCATCTTAATGGGATATTGAAGCCTACCACGGGAAAAGTGAAAGTGCTAGATTTCACAATCGAGCCAGGAGACAAAGGGCCGCTGCGTGAACTACGGCGGCGTGTAGGACTTGTATTCCAATTCCCAGAACAGCAATTATTCGAGGACACGGTCGAGAAGGATCTCTGCTTCGGACCGCTCAACTTCGGGGTTCCGCTGGAGGAAGCGAAGGAGCGAGCCAGCCGGGCGTTGGCTCTACTGGGGCTGGATGATTCGTTCCTGCCGCGTAACCCATTTCATCTTAGCGGCGGGCAGATGCGCAAGGTGGCAATCGCCTCGATTCTTACGATGGAGCCGGATATCATCGCTCTGGATGAGCCGACGGCCACACTGGATCCGCAGAGTCGGGCCGAGCTTGCACAGCTTCTCTCTCGGTTGCAGCGTGAAGAGGGTAAGACGGTCATCGTCGTCACACATCGTATTGAAGAGATGCTGCCTTACGCAGAAGCCTGGATCGTTATGAAGGACGGCCAAACTATATTCCAGGGACCTCCGTCAGAACTGGCTCGTGAAGAGCGGCGTCTAACGGAGGCGGGACTCGCTCTTCCAGAGTGTATTCGCATCTGGAGCCAGATCGCATCCAGATTCGGTCTGGAGCATGAAGAGCCGTGCTTCAGCGCTGAGGCGATCGCCGAGCGGATAGCCGGGTTATTTAAGGCTCATCCGTCGCGGGAGGAGGGGCTGACGATGCGGGATAAGCTGTTATTTGGACGCTGTATCGATACGGGGTCTTCGATCCACCAGCTTGACCCACGAGCCAAGATTACAGGGATGATCCTCTATCTAATCGCGATCATCGCTGTTAATTCCTGGTGGATGCTGTTGCTTACAGCGGTCTTCTCGCTCGCGTACATGCTAGCGACGCGGATTCCACTGAAGTATTTTGTAAAAGCCGCCAAGCCACTGTGGGTACTTATGGTCTTTATCTTTATAGTCCAGAGCGTAACGATAGAGGGTGGAGATGTCGTTCTGCGGATTGGTAACTGGGCACTCTATACCGAAGGCTTGAAGAGCGGATTTATCGCCGCTGCGAGAATGGCACTGCTTGTGTCCTTCACGGCAATTCTTACGTTTACGACGACGCCGGGCTTGCTTAATCAGGGGCTGGATGGGGTGTTGAAGCCGTTGCAGAAGATAGGCATCAAAACTCAGCGTCTGACGCTAATGATGAGCATCTCACTGCGGTTCATACCGACCATTCTCGATGAGACACAGAAAATACTTAAAGCACAAGCGGCACGCGGTGCAGATATTAAAGAACTGCCATGGAAGGAGAAGGGGAAGCTGCTCTTATCCCTGCTCGTACCCGGTGACGGTCAGCGCGTTCCGTCGGGCAGAAGAATTAGTACTGTCGATGGAATCAAGAGGCTATATCGTCGGCGCACCTCGCTCAGAATATCATCTGCTTACGTGGCGGGCTCAGGATACCTTGTTTGTTCTGAGCTATGTACTTTTGGTTGCGGTCGTTCTGACATATCGATTTATATAAGAGGTTATTCAAAACCGGACTTTGTGAACATGCACTATAAACATATTAGGGCTGGAGGGGAAACGTCATGGCACGTTATTTTAATGGAAAAGAAGTTGAGTTACTTGCGCCGGTAGGGACGTTCGAAATTTTCAAGGAAGTGATTCAAGCAAATTGTGATGCGGTATATTTCGGGGACCGAGCTTGAACATGCGCCTGATGCGTAAAGGGTATAATTTTACACGGGAAGAGATTGTAGAGGCCACCAAGATCGCGCACTCATTAGGTAAAAAAGTGTACATTACCGTCAACAATCTGTTAAATGAGAACGAGCTTGATGAGGCGCGCGATTATTTGCAGTTCCTAGATAATGCCTGCCCGGATGGACTCATTGTCCAGGACTTCGCGATTCTGGAATTAATCAAAGAGATGAATCTATCGCTAGAGGTCCATTCCTCGATTATGATGAATGTGCACAATATCGAGATGGTGAAGGCGCTGCAAGATTTGGGAGTAACGCGAGTGGTTGCTTCCAGAGAGATGGATTTGCAAAATACTCGTTATCTCAACGCAGTGACGGGAATCGAGATCGAATATTTCGTACATGGCGATATGTGTTCGGTACATGGGGCGAACTGCTATTTCAGTTCCATGGTATTCGGAATGAGCAGTAACCGCGGTAAATGCATGAAGCCATGCCGGTGGGATTACCGCATCAAGAAGGACGGATACATCTATCCAGCTGAATATCCTCTGGCCGTCAAGGATATGTATATGTATGAGAACATCCCTGAATTGATTCATGGTGGAATTACTTCCTTCAAAATTGAGGGCCGCATGAGAGATACTGAATTCGTACTGATGCTGGTCAATGCTTACGGCGATGCGATTGATCGTTATATAGCTGACCCGATTGGGTTCGAACGGACACGGGATTCGAAGCTTCTCTTCGAGAATCGAAAGCGTGATTTCTCTACCGCATATGCATTCGGCACCCCTGGACTATCGAATATTAACAGGCGATATGAAGGAACCGGCAAATTCTACAGCACAGGCAAAGTATTCAGCACTCCTACTGCTGAGAGGGAGCTAAGTGAGAAGAGAGTGGCGGATATTCGCAGCAAGCTTGCAGAGGTCCGTAAACCGTCTACGACAGTAGCGGAAGTATCCGTTCATGTGAACAACGTAGCTCAGGCGAAAGCGGCCCTTGCGGCAGGTGCGGATCATATCTACTTGTCAGGTGATGTGTTTGAACCAGATCATGCGTTTACCAGAGTAGAAATTAATGAATTGGCTAACATCAAGGGCAAGGCGAAAATATATCTCTGCTTGCCACGTATGATGAATGAACTGCAATTCGAAATGTATGAAGGGCTTATCACTGGCGAACGGCTGCAGATCGATGGCATTATGGTTACAAATCTCGGTGCTATTCATAAATTTGCGAACGCAGGGTATCCGTTGATTGGTGACTTCAACCTAAATGTCTATAATCGCATCTCTGCTGAGTTCTACCATCGTCTCGGAGTAGAGCGACTAACTGCTTCGATGGAGTTACCGTTGAACGATCTGGCTGCAATATTGGATCATACGGAGCTGCCGATCGAGGCCATCGTGCATGGTTCTCCGGCAATGATGTATATGGAGCATGATCTGTATGAGAACACGGAGGTATACCAACCGATCGGTGAAGAAGAGAATCATTTCGTGGATAATAACATTCTTGTTATGAAGACAGATAAGGGTGAGAATCCGGTATATCGTGATGTATACGGTCGATGCCACTTGATGATGGCCAAAGAACTGAACCTCATGCCGGTTGTACGTGAACTGCTTGAAGCAGGGTTGTCTGTATTCCGAATCGAAGGTGCGACATACAAACCGGAGCAATTACAGAAGATTGTGAGTGCATATAAAGCCGCAATTGCTAATCCAGATACAGCAGTAGAACGCTTCGATGAGATGAATCCGGTATATGCTGGATATACACTGGGAGCGCTGCAGTTCGATGGCGGAGATATTGGCAAGAGTCGCGGACTGGAAGACACAGATTCGGAAGCGAAGAAGGAACCAGCGTCGGTTTAGAGCAACAACTTCAGAATATATGGGAAATTTTTCACAAATTTCATCGAATAATGCCAGATCAAAAGCACTTTTTGAACTACATCTTTTAGAAATCCGTGAGATTCAATCGGAAGGAGCATAATAATATGCATCAATATATCGGACCAGAAGGTATTCTGGACAAACGCGGACAGTATTTTTATCCTTGTACGGGCTATTTCTATCGCAATCCTCCGCAGATCGTTAAAGGAGAGATGCAATATCTATACGGACATGATGGCAAGCGATATACTGACTTTTTCGCAGGTGTCTCGGTCTGCGCTAGCGGACACTGCAATCCAGAGATTGCTGCACGTACCGCAGAGCAATTGAAGTCACTACAGCACACTTGTACGTTGTATCTGACCCAGCCGAATGTCGATCTCGCGGAGCGTCTGTCTGAAGTGCTTCCAGGGAAGCTGCGCAGAACCTTCTTCGTGAACAGCGGCTCGGAAGCTAATGAAGGTGCAATGCTGCTTGCACGTCTCTATACTGGGCGGAAGGGCTTCATTGCATTGGAGCAGGGCCTGCACGGTCGTACTTATTTGACGATGAGCGTAACTGGACTGAGCATGTGGCGGGCGGACCCGCAATTGGATGCAGAGGATGTAGCATTCATTCCTCGTCCGTATGAATATGGCGTTAGCCCCGATGAGGCGGCCCGTCGTTCCATCGACGCCTTGAAGGCCGTTCTGGCTGAGAAAGGGGATTCTATCGCTGCCATGCTCGTTGAACCAATCCAAGGGAATGGCGGAATTATCGTGCCACCAGACTGGTATTTCCCTGAAGTGAAGGCACTCTTGGAGCAATATGGCGTGCTCATGATCGATGATGAAATACAGACCGGGTTTGGACGTACCGGAGAGATGTTCGCTATGAGCCGCTGGGGAGTTGTACCGGACATTATAACAATGGCCAAAGCACTGGGTAGCGGTATTCCAATCGCCGCGTTTGCTTCTACGGATGAGATTGCCGCGAGCTTTACACGCCCATCTGCATCTACATTCGGAGGTAATCCAGTATCTTCTGTAACCGGTCTGGCCGTCCTCGATTATATCGAAGCAAATCATATGGCAGAGCATTCGACTAAGCTCGGTGAACAGCTTCTAGTAGGCCTGAAGCAGCTCGCTGAGCAGTATACGGAGATATCTGATGTGCGTGGAGCTGGTCTTATGATCGGGGCTGAGTTATGCGCCGATGATCCGGCACGCGGAGCCGTCTTAGTCGATGAGGTGCTTGAGGAAATGAAGGATCGCGGCTTCATTATTGGCAAGAATGGCGTAGGTCGCAACGTGTTGGCTTTCCAGCCGCCGCTTGTTATTACGGCGCAGGACGTTGAAGAAATGCTTAACGCATTGCGTTCTTCGCTGCGAATCGTGTTGGGCTAGAGTCAAGAACTATTCCATCTTGAACCGCTATGCTCATAAGCGTCAATGTGGAATATGAAGGAGAGTGACATACAATGGAGTACGCCAGAAAAATCGGCTCGAAGATTAAACTGTATGGGGAACTGGTTATGTTCTCGCATACTCTGTTCTCGTTGCCATTTGCGATTATCTCGATGATATGGGCCGCTGGAGGGCTTCCTTCCGGCCGTATCATGCTCTGGGGGCTGATCGCACTAGTCGCTGCGAGGAACGGAGCAAATGCCTTCAATCGCGTCGTGGATCGTGTCTTTGATGAGCAGAATCCGAGGACGGCTCATCGTCATCTGCCGAGACGGTTGCTTGACGCTAAGGAAGTTCTTATCTTCGTTGCCGTCAATTATGCGATATTTATTTTTGCCGCCGCGATGCTAAATCTGCTTTGCTTTATTTTATCACCGGTAGCAATCTTTTTGATCTCATCCTATTCGTATACGAAACGGTTTACCTTCCTGAGCCATCTGTACTTAGGTTTTACAATTGCTTCGGCGCCGATAGGAGCCTGGTTCGCTGTAACCGGGAAGTTTGCCTTTACGCCGTTTATTCTCGGCACGATCGTAATGCTATGGATAGCTGGCTTCGACATCATATATGGATCGCAAGATATCGATTTTGACCGCAGCCATGGACTATGGTCCATACCAAGCTTCTTCGGATTAAAGAATGGACTGCGGATTGCGGCAGGCCTCCATTCCATAATGGTACTGCTGCTCGTAGTCTTAATTCCGATTCGTCATTTAGGCTGGCTGTACATGTTAGGTATCATTATTGCAATAGCCCTACTGATGGTAGAGCATAAAATTATCAAGCCGTCGAACCGGAAGCGGATGAACGTCGCCTCGTACAATTTGAATCAGGTTATCAGTATGGTTATTCTGTTCTGTACGGTGGCTGACTTTTATTTGCTGTAGGGTATATTTATTGAACTAATGACACAGGTCCGGTGGAAACTTTGGGCGAAATAATGATTGCAACGAATAGACCGGAAACGGTAAAGAGCAGATCAAGGATAATCTCCTATGATCTGCTCTTTGGCGTACGAGTCACATGATGTCATCAGACAAAATCACGACGTAATGTGAACAGGTCTTTGAGTGCTTCGGTTGATAATTCGGTGATCCAGCTTTCCGTGCTGGATATCACATTGTCACTGAGCTGCTGTTTGTTCTCGAGCATCTCATCAATGCGCTCTTCAAGCGTACCAAGGGAGATGAACTTGTGCACCTGTACATCTTTGGTCTGACCCATCCGATAAGCGCGGTCGGTAGCCTGATTCTCCACAGCCGGATTCCACCAACGGTCGAAGTGGAAGACATGATTCGCAGCCGTAAGATTAAGGCCTACGCCCCCTGCTTTAATCGAAAGTATAAATACGCTGGGCTGTTCATCAGGCGGCAAGGTTTGAGATTGGAACTGATCAATCATCCGGTCACGTGCCGTTTTTGACGTACTACCATTCAGGTAGAGCACAGGTTCTCCTAGCTCTTGCATAAGAACATGCTTCAGTATTTCTCCCATACCAATATACTGTGTAAAGATCAGGCAACGCTCGCCTTCATCTCGCAGCTCTTTGACCATTTCGAGCAAGCGCTCCAGTTTGGACGAACGGTTGATTAACATCTCGGTTACTAAAGAGCTATCCTCTTGTTTTCCTTGTGAATCCGGTAAGAAATCCTTCGTTAACAATACCGGATGATCGCAAAGTTGCTTTAGATGGGTGAGAGTCGCTAGAATAGCTCCTTTTCTTTCGATCCCCTTTAGCTCTTTCATTTTACTCATTAAGTTGTTAACGGTTTGATCATAAAGTGCACTTTGTTCACCTGTAAGCTGAATATAGGTTTTCATTTCATTCTTGTCAGGCAAATCGAGCTGGATCGCGGGATCTTTCTTCTTACGGCGAAGCATAAATGGCTTCACTAATTTCTGAAGATTGCTTGTGCGCTGCTCATCGTGATCTTTTTCAATCGCCTGAATGAACCGGGTATTAAACGCCCGTGCACTTCCCAAATAACCCGGGTTAATGAAGTCATAGAGAGACCACAGCTCTGAAAAGCCGGTTCTCTATCGGTGTTCCCGTAAGCACAATCCGATGTTTGGCTGGGAAACTACGAACCGCAGTAGATTGCTTCGTTTGGGCATTTTTGATGTTTTGGGCTTCGTCAAGGCATAGTGAGTCCCATGTAAATTCCTTTAGTAGTTCTTGATCAAGTGTTGCGGTGGCATAGGAGGTTATGATGACATCCGCTTGCTTGATCTCCTCTTGAAATACCTCTTCGTTAGAGCGCCCACTACCATAATGGAGTCTGACTCGAAGTGAAGGGGCAAATCGGTTTAATTCCTTCTGCCAGTTACCGAGTACCGAAGTAGGACAGATTAAGAGAGAAGGGACCCTTGTATCTCCATCGGTGCGGTTCTCTTGCAGGTGCAATAAATAAGCAATAAACTGTACCGTCTTACCAAGCCCCATGTCATCTGCAAGGCAGGCTCCTAGACCAAAGCGCCGCAAAAAGGCTAGCCAGGAATAACCATCATATTGATAAGTCCGTAGATCTGCTTGTAATTTACTTGGAACAGGGAGCTTTGGCCACTCCGTTTGTCGTCCAAGCTGGCTCATGAGTTTGATCAGATGTTCATTGAGCTCCACCCCAAGCTGGATACGTTGCGAGGTTTCTTCTTCCTCTTCCTCTGGTTGGTCAGTTGATCGTCCGCTACTGGACGGATTACTACTCTCCAGTAGGTGGAGATGTAGAATATCCTGAAAGGATAATCCCTGTGAGCTATCCACGCCATCCATAGCTTGGCGAATTTGTGCCAGTAGGGCTGGATCAAGCGGGATCCATTGTCCTCTAAACTGAACTAAGCGTTCATTGCGAGCGACGAGCTCGGCAAACTCAGCTTCAGTAAGCTGAGTCTCACCAATAGCAATGCGCCAGTCGAATTGAATAATAGAATTCAGCCCGAAAAATGAGTTACCTTTGCTCCCTTGTTGATCATCGCTTCCTTCGTCCGCGCGAACCTTAGCTCGCAGCTTTGGCTTCTTGCGGCTAGCTGCTTCCCACCAGGCCGGAAGCAACACCTGCCAGCCTGCCTCAAGCAGACGGCGGCTGTCTACCGTTAAGAACTGCCAAGCCGCCTCATCGGACAGCGGCTTGCTGAGAACATCCTGCATGTGCCCGACCCATTGCTCCCTGGGGAGACTTGCACGCAAATGCTCTAACCATCCAGCGGAACGCTCCTTAATATGACTAGACCAAGAATCCGGCCATTGACCAGATACATGTCCATCTTCGGCAAGTCGAACTGACATAAGTACCGAGGGATCGAACTTATCCTGTAGTACCAGCTTAAGACGCCAAATGGGCTCTTCATCGTCTGGTTCCAGCAGTTGCAATAGGGGACGGAAGGGTGCAGTATCTGCTCTCCAACCAATGGAAATAAGCCATGCTTGCTCATTTAAGCCTTGGACAGCACTATTCTTAGTAAATAGCATCGGATATTCGCTTCGTAAATCTGAAGCTGCTATTTCTGTTCCATAGTAGCGGTGTGAGACGGTAGATGAGAAAGCAGCGCTTAATCCATCGTAATCACTAGGAAGGCTGCTATCCATGTTCTCTAAAGCGGATTTAGCCTTAGCATTCAATGTTTTCTTGTCCCAAGTCCACTGTAGCTTTCCTTTCTGGAAAGCTGATAAGCTAGGAATAAATTTCTTCTCTTCAATGCATGTATTCAAAGTCGAGACAAGCTGAATCAGTTGCGAGGCTTCCTCGTCCCATATCCATTCAATATGATTCAGTAGTTTACGGTCAGCCAAGAAGGGTAGGACGTATTCGGATGGAAGAACAATAACTTCAACCTCTTGGACCTGTTGAATCTCCAATTCAGTACCATAGAAAGAAGCTTCATGCCAGGCGAACAATCGTTGTTTCAAGTACAATCCAGGTACATAACTGTTACTCTGAGTTGATCCGTAAATAAGAGCATCTCCGTAAGCGCTGAGACTGATATGGACTGTGATGGCTTCTGTATTGTGGCTCATGATATCAGTTTCCCCTTTCGCAGCTCCTCTTGCAGTGCGCGTAGCCGACTATGGCGGCTGGCGAATGCGGTGATGAACTGCTCCCAGCGTTCCTCTTGCTTCAGTCTCTTGTAGAGCTTGGACAATCTTTTCAATAGCTTAACAGCGGCTTTATAGCTAGCTCTATTCTTGAGCAGAATATATCTTTCAACAGCCTGATGATAAAAAGGCAGGAGCAGTTCTGGGGCATTTTTGTCTATAGGCTGCATCACGCTGACACGAAAATCTAAGGGTTCCTTGCCAATGCTTAGCTGATAATCCATCCATTGCTGCCATTTACAGTGGGTAAGTAAAGCTTCTTCATATATGTTCTTCGAATAAGGCAGCATATCGACAAGGCTGTTCCACAGATGCTGCTCAGCATCAGGAAAGTGTTGAATCACCTTGTCCCAACAAGCCACATACTCTTTTAGATGCTCTTCCCGAAGACTACTTAACATCGGCCCGATGTTGATGAGCCAATCCTTTAGCCGAGGCCACTGTTCAGTTGAAGACAGGACATGTAAGAAATGAAGTAATCTCCCGGGGGGATGATCGCTCCTTTGTTGGCCTGTTGCAGTAGTTCCCAAGCCGGCCCATCTTGAGCTAAATAGAAGTACATTTGGCATTGGGCTAACAACCAGGGAAGTTTGGAAAGTGTGGTTCCGAGTTCAGATTGAGCTGATTTTAAATGTTCTAGCTCCGTCGTATACAACGTCTCATCTTGCAAATTCGGGTGGATCCACTGCAACCAGAGCTGATCATAGATTTCAGAGAAGTATCGGAGATTCTTAGATTCCACCAACATATGACTGCGTAAGTAATTTATTGTCTCTCTCATACGAGGCCACTGCTCAGGCTCAGCCGGAATCATAAGCGTGCTGCGTAATATACGTTGAACTTCTTCGTGCATATCATCAGCGGCAACCTGTGTGTGATACCCGATGAAAATATCTTTATGAGTTCCTGAATTCTGTAAGGGATGTACTAGTCTCTCAAGCACAAATAGGCGCGCATGAAGTTTAAATAGCTGCTCTACAACAGGTGAAAGCTGAGGCTGCAAGTTGTTGATTGAAGCCAAAGCATTCTTAGCAAACCCCGCATTTGGGCTATTGAATCCAATTGGAGACACGCTCTGCTTAAATAATTCATGCCATTCTTTGATGCTCATAGAAGGTATCCGGCTGGCCTGCTCCCGCAATTTAGCTTGAGCTTCCATGTTATGGTCTATGATCTGTGAGCTGGTAGCATGATGTGTTGAAGATATCGTTGTCTGCTTAAACATCGCCGTTGAATTAGCATTAACGATGGCATGGACGGACCGCCCCTGTTGGCTGACGTAATTAAGCAGAACGGCAATCATATGCTTACAGTAGTTCGGAACAGGGCATGTACAACGGCTTTCGGATAAGGAGTCCAGATTGAGCGTGACGCGGTATTTATCTTCATCATTGCCTTCGACAAGGCCTTCAATTTGCTCGGGATTAGATATTTTCACAGGCTGGACACGCTCTTGTTTATAATATTGAAATCCACGCTTTATCGTAAGGTCATTGAAGCTTTCTCCGACCTTCTGAATGAGTATTTGCCACTGTGTATCATCAAGTGTATATTTTAAGTTCATATTATTCTCCTAAGGGAGTGTCGTGTAAATATAGATATTATCTAATTTAACATATCTGAAGTACCTAAAGGAACGGAAGTCGGGGCACCCACTTCCAGGTCGAAATGAATTATGCCTGTGAGAAAAGCTCCCATCATTGTAGCAGTAGAAGTTTTGTTTTTCTACTATCTACTATGATGGGAGCATATCAGTACTCAGCTTCTTTTCTATTTTAATGGAGCGTTCACCTGGGATTAACGATCACGGCCACCGAAGTAGTGGAGCAGTACGCGCAGATCCTTGTGAGCTGGAAAGTCGCTTAATTGATCGATCAGGGCTGCGGCCTCGTCCAGGTAGCCATTGCTTAACTGCTCAGTCTTGGCGAGCGCATCGGACTCCTGAATGGCTGTGATGATGGGATCGATCAGGTGAGGTGGAGTCTCTGCTGAGACCGCTCTAATCATCGGAGCCAGAGATTCATTCTGAAGCGCGAATAGTACCGGGAGTGTAACTTGACCATGGCGTAGATCGCTTCCAGCGGGCTTTCCTAATTTATCAGATGATTGCGTGAAGTCGAGAATATCATCACGAATTTGGAAGGAGATTCCGAGCTTCTCTCCGAAGCTGTAGAGCATATCTGCGGTAGCATCATTCGCTCCTGCGGCGAGAGCACCGATCCGAAGACAGGCGGCCATAAGCTGCGCCGTTTTATTCTTCGATTTCTCAATGTATTCCTCGACGGTAACATCATAATCATACAGATGAGTCAATTGTTGATATTCACCTATGCATAGCTGAGTCGTAACTAAGGAGGACAGATCGTAAGCATACCGCTCTCGTTCTGCAGAATATGTAGAGATTAACTCCACAACTCGTGCCGACATATAATTGCCAACATGCAGCGCCTCATTGACGCCGAGTTTAACGTGAAGCGCAGGCTGACCACGCCTTAGCGGTGAATTATCGATGATATCATCGTGGATTAATGAAGCGGCATGAATGAACTCAGCTGCTGCTGCCAGTTGCCAGATCTTGCGTTTATCTTGAGGTTTGCCGAACCGACTGCCGACGATAACCATCAAAGGACGAAGCCGCTTGCCGCCGGACCGTATTTGGTCGATAATGCTCTGAGCTAGCTTTGAGGAGCGTGGAACGTCATTGTCGTATTTGACGATGTTCTGAATCTCACGGTCTACCGCCCGTAGCGAGATATCTAATGCCTGATCAAGATTCATGTTGGCTCTCTCCTCTGACTAAAATACTTCCTGTCGTAGCAAGGAGGACAACCAGAGATTATATCGCTTGGATCGCCCGAGCACAATTCCCTTCGAGCTGCAGGAACCATTCCCAGCCTTCGATCAATAGCGTATCTTTGGGATTTCCTTCTACATGTTTGATTTGAATCCGCTTAACAATGGGGGCCAGATGGGTGAGAAGGTCTTGTTCATCCCATTTCAGGCATAATTGGACATATAGACTGTATAGATAGTCGCCGTTCAGCACTTTACGTGTAAGCATTTCGCCGGTACAGCCGTTAGAGGCTGCATGGCTCTGAAGAGCGAGCTTGATTGCGATGTAAATAGACAAGTGACGCTGCTTGCGGACAGGAGTGAGATCGTACTGATTCAGAACTCTGACCATAGGCAGGATGTCTTCTTGCCGTAATTCGAGGTGAATGCCAGTTTCGGGTGAAATTTCACCCTGCAACAAAAGACAAGCATCTTGAACGAGCTTCGTTTCCATAGGGCACACTCCTTAAAGAGGTAGTTCAAAAAGTCCAATCTTCTCGGTGCTAATGGCCTCTTTGAACACTCACTTAAATAGCAGGTAAGATTGCAGGGAGCCTGACACCGACTTGGTATATTCTTGCTTGAAATTATGATTGGAGAAATTATAACGGCAATATCATTTCATGTAAGTAAACTAAACACTTAAAAAGGTAATTATACAGAGAAATGCTATGATCGGTTATGGTAATCCACAAAATAAATCGATGTTAAAAATTAGAGTAATGTACGGCAGGCGCACATTACTCTAATACAAACTATTGCTTGCTATTGCTTATTAAGAAAGATCAGTCCGTATATAGATACCATCTACGAACCAGCGGAACCTTCTTCCATTGTTTCTTAAGCCATGGGAGAACGTAGTAATCCAGACCGAACATGCTGCCGGATCCACCGATCAGAGCAACGCCTGCGGTCATGTACCAGAGCATCTCTGTCGAAGCCATGCTGGAGGACCAGATCATGACGCCCAGACCGACTGTAAACGCCGACGATACTGCGGTGAACAGACCAAGAATGAGGCAAACACCAATTGCAAGCTCTGCAAACACCATGAAGAATTGGAATACAGTTGCCAGCGCGGTAAAACCGCCATCCGAAGTATAGAAGAAAATATCCATGAACCAGTTCACGATACTCTTGATAAAACCTGGTACAGGCAAAGCTGTTACCGCGGTTGAAGCACTCTCTACAGCGGATGCTGCGGATTGAGCATCTACCGTTTGCGTTACTGCACCTGCTGCTTCACTTGCTGCAGATACTGCGTCGCCAGCCTTAGACGAAGCAGGGATCAAGAAGATATTATTCGGATCCTTAAAGATCTTAGGTAACTTGTCGATACCTTCTTGCAACCATTTGTAACCAACGAAGATACGCAACGGCACGAGCCAGAAATTCGGCGACCGCTTAGCGAAATGTCCACCTACGAAGCTTCTGTTGTTCTTCACATGGAAGAATTCATGCATCATATATGTCCATACTTTGTTAAATCCGCATACGGTGAACAGATAGTACATATTAATCAAGTGCTTGCAGAACATAGCCATGAATCCGCTGACCATGAACATTTTGTTAGGCATACCCACATTCGCTACGCCGTAACGGCTGCCGATACATACCATCGTACCATGGAATCCTGGCTTGTAGGATTTCTTCGGCTTGTTATGCACCTCAGCATGAATGTTGTGAGCAATAATTGGTGCAGCTTGCTCGGCGTTCTCAACCATTTGTGGTACAGGACGAGTTTCGCCTTCTGGAATATAGAAGATATTATCCCCAACAATGTAGACATTCTCATGATCCACACTTTGAAGCTTGTCGTTCGTGACGATCCGTTTACGACCTTCTTGCTTAACATCAAGTTTGCCAACGAGTTCAGAACCTTCGACACCTGCAGTCCATACGATCGTGTCTGCTTCAAGCTCTTTGTCGCCTAGAACAACACTGGATGGCTTTACACCTGTGATTTTAGCGCTTGTTATGATATCAACATTCATCTTATTCAGACGTTTAGCGGCTTTGTCGATCAGCTTATCTGGTAAGATAGGCAGAATCTTCGGAGCCATATCGGCAACGGTAAGCTTAACTTCGCTAGGATCAATGAAGAATTCCTTGCAGAGCTCATCGCGGAACTCAGCCAACTCACCGATCAATTCCACACCGGTAAATCCGGCACCAACAACGATGAAGGAGAGCATTTTTTTCCGTTTGGCTGCATTCGTCTCTTTAGCAGCTTCGCTGAACATACGGCGAACTTGATCTTTCAGACGAACAGCATCCTCATAGGACCACAATGTGAGGGAATGCTCTTCAGCACCTGGAATGCCGAAGAATGTAGGCTTACAACCAGTACCGATAACGAGATAGTCGTATTTGTAGGTGTTGTTAGCCGAATGGAGCTGTTTAGCATTGAAATCGATGCTGTCGATGGAATCGAGCACAACATCTACTTTTTGACCTTGGAAGATCTTCTTAAGCTCAATCTTAACTGAATCTTCAGGAGCGCGGTTTGCTGCAACTTCATGCAATTCAGTCAGTAGAGTGTGGTAAGGATTGCGATCGATCAGTTGGATCTCAACATCTTTATCTTTCTTGAACAGTTTGGCAAGATGCTTTGATGTCGTAACGCCGCCGTAACCGCCGCCTAGAACGACAATTTTCTTCAAAAGGGTCACCTTCTTATATTAATAATAATCGCGCAAGGCGAATTGTTTCATTGCCTTATTTCGCTTGTTCAAGCGCTTTGTTGGCCAAATCGTAGAACGATTGAACAGAGATCGATACACCGGAGATCGCATCGGTCTTGCCTTCTTCGTTAAATTTCAGAGCGGAAGAATCTTGGTTTTCAACGAGATATTGTTCAGCTTTTGCAGCTTCTTCATCCCAGCCAGCTTGAGCGCCTGCAGCTTTAATATCGTATTTGCCATCTTTTACAGCTTGTTTCTTGTCTTCGCCAGCTTCATTTACGCCACTGAAGTTAGCTTTTACGATCTTACCTGCGGCTACAACGATATCAACTGTATCTTTCCAGCCAGTTTTTCCGAAAGCGTCGCCTTCAGCATGGTAAGTTCCATCTTTGTAAGGACCTACTTCAACTGGACCTGCATCAAGAGCTGCTTTGGCCAGGTTAACGAAATCGCCAACGTGGATAGATACGCCGGATACTGCGTCAGTTTTACCTTCATTGTCCAAAGTAACTGCCGCTGGATCTTGTTTCTCAATCAGGAATTTATCAAGTGCTTCAGCTTGTTCATGCCATTCGGAAGAAGCGCCGCCAGCTTTCATGCCGTATTTGCCTTCTTTGGAATAAGTGATCTTGTCTACAGGAGCGTTTTCGCTAATTCCATTCCATTCTACATCCGTAATTTTACCGCCGGATACAGTCAGGGTCATAATGGATTGCCAACCGGAATTCGCATCAACTTCACCTTTAGCGAAGTATACGCCATCTTTATAAGTACCTGCTTCTGCATTACTGTTTGTGCCGCTGTTTGTACTGCTGTTTGTTGTGTTGCCTGCGGTATTACCGCCTTCATTCTTGCTGTTAGAACCACAGCCTGCAAGGAGTCCGAGCAACAATACGCTGCTAAGCAAGATAATAGAAGCTTTTTTCATGTTAATGACCTCCAGTTTGTATTTAACTTTTTAATAATGAAGCTTTGGGATTGGGTGTCCCATGGCTTAGTGAATGTAATCACAAAAGCTTTGTTCGATGGAATTTTAGCATATAAACATACGTTGCAATGTGAAAAATGTCACTCTGTGTGTGACATAAAACATCCCCTTGTACATGGGCAAAATCAGATATTCCGCGGTATTGAGCGATTGGAAACGATTACTTCGATTTTAAATAATTTTTTAATTTATTTTTGAAATATTTATTATTTTTTAATGTTGTAGTATTGTCCTTCATTTATATAGAAGCTTCCCGGATTCCAGGTTTCATATTCTAGGTTACGTATTCCAATCTTATATGAAAATTTGCTTGATTTTCTCACGCTGCGTTTTTGGACCAAGTACATATAGCGTATCACCCGCTTGAATGGTTGTATTACCACGGGGGGTTACAATCTGCTCGCCGCGAATAACTGCGGTGACAAGCGCCTCCTTAGGCAGATCAAGTTCCTGTAGCTCTTTGCCAACGACACTCATATCCGGGAGAACAAATAAATGGTTGATCTCCGATTTCGTCTTGCCCAGTGCGACGAGTTCGACCAGGGAGTGACGCGGCTTCTTCGTTGTATCGGTGAGACCAAGTCTTTGGGCTAATGGAGAGATCGTAGCCCCTTGAATGACTGCTGATGTAAGTACGACGAAGAAGACGACATTGAAGTATAACGGCCCATTCGGTAGCCCGCTCATCAGTGGATAGGTAGCGAGTACGATCGGAACGGCTCCGCGCAACCCAGACCAAGACAGTAGTATTTTCTCTTTAAAAGGGAGTCTGGTGAAGAGTGTGCTGATAAATACTCCGATCGGACGGGCGACGAACATGAGCAGCATAGAGAGGGCAAGGCCGGGCAGTACAATCGTTGGTAGTTGACTTGGAAATACGAGTAGTCCGAGTAAAGTGAACATCGTAATTTGCATGATCCAGCCAAAACCTTCATTAAATTGCAGAATTGACTGCTGATGGGTCAGATCGCTATTGCCCAACACCAGGGCCATGACATAAACGGCAAGAAGCCCGCTTCCGTGAAGTAGGGCAGTGACACCGTACGTCAGAATCGAGAAGGCGATAGCCATAACCGGATAGAGACCGGAAGAATTGAAATTGATGTTGTTGATTGCCTTCACAGCGATCCATCCGAACAGGAGACCTAATACTAGCCCGAATCCCATATCACGGATGAAGTTGAAGATAAGCGGTAGAATCGCGTGATTAGGCTGTTGAATCCATTCGATCAGTGTTACGGTTAGAAAGACAGCCATCGGATCATTGCTACCAGACTCTGCCTCTAGCGTCGAAGAGATGCGTTCTTTGACATTTTTACCGCTAAGCACAGAAAATACCGCAGCAGCATCTGTTGAACCGACGATGGCGCCAAACAGCAGCGCTTCTGCCAGGGACAAATCGAGAATATACATTGCGCAGATCCCAATGACTACAGTAGTTATAATGACGCCTACTGTTGCTAGTGACAATGCGGTTGGGATAATGGGTTTGATCGTCTGGAATTTCGTCTGCATTCCGCCTTTCAGCAAAATGACGATCAAGGCGAAGGTTCCGACCAATTGCGCCAAGAACGCATTGTCGAAATAGATGAATCGATTGAGAACCATTCCTGCAGCAATGAAGAATACGAGTGCGGGCAAGCCAAAGCGGGATGAGAATTTGGTTGCGAATACACCGATAAGCAACAGGCTGGCCAATAGAATCACGATGGAATTTGTCATAGTTGTTAAATCCATAGCCTGCCTCCATAATTTAATTAGTACGTACTGTATTATTATACAAAGCATTTTTTTTATTTGCATACAGTTATGAAAAGTTGACCCTATTCTGCCGATAAATAAGGAAGAAGATGGTAAGTACACATGGAAGGAATGAATGTTCCCTTGACGATATATAAGACATTCGTCTCTCGTCTTCTGATCATGTACGCACTAAGTACTGGGTTAGCCATCGCGACTGTTGGTGGGTTAATGATATTTATGCCGTTCAGTCTTGATCGTCAGGAGCATCATATCATCATAGGCATTTTGGTCATTTCGATATGTATTATGCTTATCTTGGAATGGCTTGTCTTCAAACTTCAACTTAAGCCGATTAGAATGGCTTTTCTTGAAGGAGTGGAGAGCTACCAATCCTATCAGAGTGTCTATTTTCGCACGCATCGCTTCCCGGAGTTTGCCGCAAAACGCATCCTTGGCCCTCATTTATTCGGCTTAATGCTGCCTATGGTCGCGTTGACACTGTTATTCATCCATATGGGGAGACTATCGATTCCCTATTACTACATCGTGCTGGTATTCTTTACTGGGGTACTGATCGTCTGCATGCTCACGCTTATCGAATTTTATTTGACCTATTATTTTATCCGTCCGGTGTTATTAGAGCTATCTACTCGGTCTCATGCACAATTCGGTAAGGAATTATCACTCGGAGGCAGGGTATTCATCCCGCTGAAACTTAAACTCAGATGGAGCTTCTTTCTAATGGGGGCTTTCCCGTATTGCTCTACAGTCTGTCCCTGCAATTCGGAACAGAGGGATGGGAATTAGGCAGAGTGACCTCTTGGTATTGGGCGATTGGGGTACTATCGGTAGGGCTAGGGTATTCGTTTATCGGTTCTAGATTGCTTGCGCGCGAAATTGTCATGCCAATCCAACATTTATATGAGCGAATGTCTGATGTGCAAATCGGATATATGCAGACGAGTGCCAGCGATCTCTTCTCGGATGAATTCTCTCGCCTCATATGGGGATTCAATCATATGCTGCGCGGAATCAATGTGCAGCATGCACGGAACAATCAGCTAGTGGAGAGTTATTTCGCAACGTTAGCCGCTGCGCTTGATGCGAGGGATCCGTATACGGCGGGACACTCCTTACGTGTAGCGGATTATGCGGTATTGATCGGTAAGCTTGCCAAACTGCGTGAAGAGGAGCTTAATGAACTGCGTAAATCGGCGCTATTGCATGATATAGGGAAGATTGGGATTCGTGATTCCGTTTTATTAAAAGAGGGCAAGCTAACTGATGAAGAATGGGTGCAGGTTAAGGATCATCCAGTGCTTGGAGAGACGATATTGAGACAAATCGAGCCTGCTAGCTTCATGGCCTCGATTCTGCCGGGAGTAAGATCACATCATGAACGATATGATGGCAGAGGATACCCCGATGGTCTTCAAGGAGAAGACATCCCTCTGTTCGGAAGGATCATCGCGGTTGCAGATGCCTTCGATGCGATGACTTCGGATCGTCCATATCGTGCAGGATTGGACAGACAGAAGGCGTTAGTTATCCTGGATGAAGGTCGGGGAACGCAGTGGGACCCTTATTTTGTCGCTCTGTTCGTCGAGCACATGCAAAAAGACGGCTTTGATGAACAAAATCTCGATATACGAAGAACAAGTCCTTAGAAGATAAGGACTTGTTCTTTGTATATTCCGCTATATATTCATGTCTTGGTCAGGTCGAGGTGACTTGGTGAGCGTAGCCCCGGGCACGGATCTGTTACGTGAACGCGAGTAGGAGTTCCATACCTTCGTAACGAGGATAAATGCAACTTCTCCAATCAGCATTGAGGCCAGCGCATCGTATATGACATGCTGCTTTACTAGCAGCGTTGATACAATGATAGTCATCGCTCCGATAACAAAGACGGCTTTAATGGATTTGCGTATTGTTTTTGCGGCTAAGACTCCCCTCATAATGACATAGGAGTGCAGAGCATGGATGCTTGGGAAGCAGTTAAAAGGGTTATCCACGCCATAGACAAAGTCAATCAACAGCTTCCGGTCCCAGCGATCGGGGAACAATTCGGGACGTATGACCGTCGTCTGGTAGAAGAAATAGATCAGATAGCAAACGATGAGTCCGATGTTCATCACAATCAGGGTGCGGTAGTAGGCTGATCTATCCTTGAGACAGAGATAAGCAATACCGATGAGGATATAAGGATACCAGCCTATATAAGGGATAGCCATTGCCGGTATAAGCGGCAGGAGATCATCGATGGGTGAGGATAAGACATGAACAGGTCGCCCTCCATGATTGAGCAAGCCGTATAACAAGCCCATCAGGCCCACAGAAGCCGCGAAACATAAAGCTCGGAGATAAGATTTGGATAGAAACTGCCGCAAGAATACACCACCTTATAAAATAAAATCGATAGCATTATAATAACAATTTTGCAGCGCAGAAGGAAATGTAAGGTTGCCATGGAGACGAGTTAGTGGATACAATGAGTTAAAATTAGTAAAAAGGCGGGGTTAAAATGGAAAAGCAGACAATAGCAACTACATCGGCACCCGGGGCAATCGGCCTTATTCCCAAGCTGTACGAGTTGGTGACTACATATTCACTTCAGGGCAGCTCGGCTTGATCCCTGAGACTGGACAATTAGCGGAGGGAATTGAAGCGCAGACGAATCAGTCACTGCGTAATGTGAGCGCGATACTGGAAGCTGCAGGCTCGGGGCTTGATCGGGTCGTGAAGACAACCGTATTTCTGAAGGATATGAATGATTTTGCTAAGGTTAATGAGATTTATGGCTCATTCTTCTCTGAGCCTTATCCGGCAAGAAGCGCTGTAGAAGTAGCTCGCTTACCAAAGGATGGGTTGGTTGAGATCGAAGTCATCGCTTTGAAATAACAGGATCAGCATGAGATAGCCGGAATGTAGAGGGGCGGTTCCTTCACATTCCGGTTTTTTTGATTTATATGATTTTAGAAGTTTGAATCAAGTTTATATTAGCCAGTATTTCGTATAAGATAGTAAGGATGGGGAATGTTTGGTATTAAGAAATGGCGGGAGATCAGCATGAATCAACGTCTTTATGGAATATGGCTTGGTGAAGTTATGTTTTGTTTCTCCGGGGAGATATCGGAGGCTAAAGTAGATGCCTGGACGGCTGCTGTACGCCGGCTGACGTTGGAGCCGGGGATACGGCCGTTTCAGCGTGCCGCATTGCGGCTGGCGGAGGTACGATATCCAGTGGTCTCTACGGCCCAGGTAAGGGCCAGTGCCACAGAACGTAAAGGATTAATCGGGAGGTCATTGGAAGGTCTTGCCCTCTCGGTTCAAGATACATGGGAAATGCTGTTGAATTGGGATGGGGCAGTGTTGACTGGTCAGCAGATTCATGCTGGCGGAGAAATGGAGTTCTGGAGTAAAGCAGCGCAATTCGCGCTGGATTTATTGCTTCGTGGAAAAATTGCTCCTGGAATCAAGCCGGGAACGGTGAGTGGCAGAAGGCGTACGGGCCAAGCGTCTGCTCAGTCGGTCTGGGTTCCATCTTTCACTGCACAGGAGGATGAGGCTCGCTTCCGGCAATTAGCTGAAGCGATGCCGCCGATTTGTCTGGCCGCGGTGCAGTTTGGTTCGGCGCTGGAGGAAGGATCCGTTCTGAATCGCCGAATGACACTGCTGTATTCTTTTTTGACAGCTATGATCGATAATGAAGTGCGTAGAGGGAACGAACAACTCGGACGGAACTTATACCCGGTACGAGCTAGATATAGGAGAGGCTACTCTCCCATGACGGAATTATGGTGGAATGAGCTGCTAGGTAGCGGCATCCCCTCCAATCTGCAAGGTCCAGTGGCGGAAATTAGTCAAATGATCGAAGAGATTACAGATACAGGGGGAGTCCCTCCGCGTGATCAAGCACAGGATCACAAGAGAAAAAGTGCAGGTTCATTCCGCTTGTGTCTGCGTATTGAACCAGAGGAATCTGGTGAGGAAGAGCTTGCTTCTACGGACGTGGGTAACAATCAAATGTGGAAGCTGTCATTTTGGGCCGAAGGTGTAGAGGACCCAGGGTGCTTCTGCCTGCAGGATTAATATGGAGTTATCCTAAGCGGGATATGGAGATTCAGGAACGGGAATACCGGAATGTCCAACAAAATTTGCTGCTGCGGTTAAGTAAGGCGGCTTATATTGAGCCTGTGATCAAGGAAGCGATGGGGAGACCACATCCCGAATCCGTAATTCTTCATCCACAGCAGTTATATACATTTTTGAGCAAATCGGTATCCATGCTGCGTAAGCAAGGGGTAACCGTGCAAATGCCCACACGCTGGACGAAGGAAGGCAGACGCCGTGTCGGTGTCAGAATTAAAGTTGACGGATGGTCGGAAGGCAGTGGAAGTTCTCTGCATGAAACGTCAAAGCTTGGCATCGATAAATTAGTCCAATTCGAAGCGGAGGCCTTATTGAACGAGAGTCCCTTGAGCTACGGAGAATTGACAGAGCTGGCGTCCTCGAAATCATCACTCGTGCTATTCCGCGGGGAGTGGATAGAGATCGATGCCAAGGAGATCAGACAGGTACTTAAGTTTATGAAGCGTCAGGAGACAGGGGAGATGAGTTTTCGCGAGCTCATGCACTTGTCTGCGGATGACGGGTATGAACTTGACGGCATTCCAGTGGATGCGATAGAAGCGGAAGGCATGTTGTCCTTGTTATTGAGCGGCAATGGCGCACTCATATCGAAGCCTGCCGATGCACCTGTTCCGTCCTCTCTGAACGGGACACTTCGCCCTTATCAGGAACGTGGCTTCCGATGGCTTGCCTCCATGCGCCAATTAGGATTCGGGGCGTTGCTTGCCGATGATATGGGGCTTGGCAAGACAGTCCAGGTCATTTCCGTACTGCTGGAGGGACTTGAACAACTGGCAGGTCCGAGCCTGATTGTCTGTCCTACCTCATTGCTGGGGAACTGGCAGCGTGAATTTGCCAGATTCGCGCCGCAAATGCGCGTATGTGTGCATCACGGAAGCGATCGGCTCCATGGTGAGAAGTTCTTTGAAGCATGTCAAAGCCACGATATCGTGCTAACGACATATCAGTTGACCGGCAGAGATGCCAAGGAGATGAGAGAGGTATCCTGGAGCTCGATCGTGTTGGATGAGGCTCAATATATTAAGAACTTCGGCACGAAGCAGGCTCAGAGCGTCATGAAGCTAAATTCAGGACATAAGATCGCCATGACTGGTACTCCGGTGGAGAACCGACTGACCGAGCTATGGTCGATCTTTCAATTCTTAAACCCGGGGTATCTCGGCTCGAATGCTTCCTTCCGTTCCCGCTATACGGGCAATGGTGAGCGACAGAATGCCGAGCTCGTCAAGTTACGGAAGCTGATTGCACCTTTCCTATTGCGCCGTCTCAAGAGCGACCCGGATATCCGCAAGGATCTGCCGGAGAAGATCGAGTTGAAATCGTATTGTAGTCTAACTACGGAACAAGCAAGGTTATATCAAGCGGTTACCGATGGCTTGATGGAGCGGATCTCCAGTAGCGAAGGGATCGCCCGGAAGGGGATCGTTCTCTCATCTCTGACACAGCTCAAGCAAATATGTGATCATCCGCATTTGACTGGGGCTCGCAGAGGTGCGGCGACAAGTGGGGAACGCTCAGGGAAGCTGGACCGATTGTTCGAGCTACTTGATCTCATTCTGGACAATAAAGAATCGGCGCTCATCTTCACGCAATATGTACAAATGGGAGATCTTCTGCAGGAGCAGTTACTAGCAAGATACGGAGAAAAACCGTTCTTCCTTCACGGTGGTGTTGCCAAGCTTGACCGCGATCATATGGTGCATGAATATCAGGAAGGAGCAGGCTCCCCGTTGTTCGTACTCTCGCTAAAGGCGGGCGGGGTCGGCCTCAATCTTACGCGTGCGAATCATGTCATTCACTATGATCGCTGGTGGAATCCAGCTGTTGAGAATCAGGCCACTGACCGTGTATTCCGCATTGGCCAGCAGAAGAATGTGGAGGTTCATAAGTTAATCTGCCAAGGGACGCTGGAGGAGCGAATCGATGAACTCATCGAGCGGAAGAGAGCACTTTCGGAGCAGGTCGTTGGCTCGGGTGAGCACTGGTTGACGGAAATGTCCAATGAAGAGCTGCAAAATCTGATCGCCTTGCAGGGCTGGTCGTAATGGGGGAACCCACAATGAAGAAGAGTATACCGAGTGTTAGAGATGAAAATATAGAATTGCAATGGACTGCTATGGGTTTAAGGGTGACATTATCGGCCCAAGAGCCCATGCAGGACAGATGGGTTATCCAATTGCCTCGGGAGCCCCTTGAGAAGGCCAGCGGGCGGCTAATTGAACATTTGCAGCGAGATTCACTTAAGCTTGCTGTTCTCGGAGAACAAGGCGCCGATGCCATCTCCAATCTGCTGTCCCGTATGCCCTATTCGAATGAAGGGGATTATCAGGAGACGCTGAGCACGATTGTAAGCAGGTCTGAATGCACTTGTGGACAAATGGACTGTAATCATATCCGAGAAGCTTTACAGGCTGCTGAGGACTCCTGGAGGGGCGCCTCTGTGGTGGATCGGCTGGCATGGATCGGCTGGACGGCGGAGACTTTGTTGGATACCGTGTTGGATCGATGGGCTAGCAAGTCGTCGATCAAAGACGCTGAGTCAGAACTGAAGCGATTCATTGCCCACTTCGATACACCTGCGTATCGAAACAAGGAAGGCGAAGCGAATCTTGCGGAATGGCTGGCGGAAATGGCCCATAACGGCCGCCTGCATCAGCCTGGACCCGAGCTTCATGATGTGGAGATTAGCTTGTCTCCTATGCAGTTATCTCCGCAGGATACCGCTGTACATCCCTGGAGCCAGCTTCTTCCCGGTGTGCCAGGCGTTGCCGAGGGCTTATCACTTGTGATTGAACAAGCGAGCAAGAATGCGGAGGAGCTCGTCAAGTCGCTTAGAGCCAGTAAGTCATAAGACTGTCATAGATCAAGATGCGCAAAACAGCTGCAGGGAGCATGCCCTTGCAGCTGTTTTTGATGTTGTGCAGTTAATGAAACTATGGAGCGCTAAGTTAGGAGTTTAGGGTGATTTTGCTCGTCAGAATCGGAGCTTCCCATGATCTCTTTACGCAGTCCGCACATTTTCTTGTCCAGTGCGTCTGCGGCTTTGGCCGCCTCGGTTAGCTCTTCGACAACATGATAAGGGACCTGCTTCTCATATTTGTAGTAGAGAATATGCTCCATGCTGGCCCAGAAATCCATAGCGAGCGTACGCATTTGAATCTCGACCTTCATCCAACGCTGTCCCTCCAGGAGAGTGAGCGGAACGGCCACGATCAGATGAAGACTCTGGTAACCATTTGGTTTAGGGTGCTCAATATAGTCTTTAATCTCCAGAATCGTGATATCTTCTCTTTGCTTCAGATGCTCCAGTAGGCTATAAATGTCCTGAACGAAGGAGAAGACGATGCGCATACCAGCGATATCGTGGATCTTGTTCACAATGTTGTCGACCGTAATGTCATATCCTTTGCGCTGTAGCTTGCTCATGATACTCTTGGGTTCTTTAATGCGAGTTTTTATATGTTCGATTGGGCTATATCCATTCTCGATTTTCCATTCGGTCTGAATTAGCTTGATCTTATTCCTCAATTCATCTAATGCAAGCTGATAAAGTGTAGGGAGTTTCTTCCATTCCTCAAATTTACGAAGATCATGCTCATCGATTTCCCAATACAACTCCTTCAAGTTTAACTTCTGCAGGACACTTTGGTTATCTTTACTGTTAGGCGTGTTCAGGGTAATCTACTCCTATATATTTTTGATCTGTTTAGAGCACGGACTTACTTTTATTGTAACTTGAATAACTTGTCAAAATCAAAACAAGACTTAGGTACAGTTTTCACCATGGTGAAAAATCTGTTATGATATTTTCAGAATAATAGGGCGAGTTTAAAAAGTCAGACTTTCAGCACCGAGAAGGTTGGATGAAGCTAGGGCGTGAGGAGAGGAGCGTACGTAGTTGGTACGTGAGCACCGGAAGGCCCGGCTGAATTCAAGATTCGATGTAGAATAAACTCTCAGTGTTACTTCGTGATCAAAGGTGGACTTTTTGAACAACCTCTAATAGGGCAGCTTAGTGCTTCAGAAAGAAGTGTGGGGAGGAATAATAATGAATTTCTTCAGGAAAATAAAGGATAGTGCCGGTAAAATGACCGATCGAGCGCAAAATGTAGTAGAGATCGGACGTTTGAATACACAAATTGCAAATATTGAACGTGAAATGGGATTGTATTATCAAAAAATGGGCGAGGTCTTCTACGAAGGATACCGTCTTAAGGATATGTCAGAGGCTGAAAAGGAAATGCTTGAACTAGCCAAGACTTGTGACCTGCTTGTAGAAGAACGGGACGAAGTCCGCCTCAAGATCGCTGAGCTTAAGAATGAACGTCTATGCGGCACCTGCGGCAAGAATGTGGCTCAAGATGCGATGTTCTGTCCTTATTGCGGGGCAAGCTTGCGAAGAGCAGTCAGGTTGCGAATCGCCCCTCAGGCGGACTGATGGATCTTCAATCGGAGGAGAGTGCGGTCTCAGATGAGACGATGATCTATACTCCGCAGATGCTTGAGGATTCGCCTTTGAAATCCGTTCTGGAGAAGGATGAAGATGAGCTTGATGAGCGCCGTAAGCAGCAGTTGGAGCGCGAGCGGGAGCGGCAGGAAGAATTGGATCGCCGGATTCGCACCTGGAAAGAGAATGTAGGTAAACCGGGAAATGATCAATCAAATCCCGATAATCCAGAGGATGAATTAGCCTCTGCTAGAGCCTATTCCAAGAAATCCGAGTCCGACCCAGAGGTGCAGTCGGTGAAATGTCAAATATGCTCCTCTGTACTTGTCAAAGGAACAAAATGGTGTCCGCACTGCGGATCGGAACAAATCTAAAATCAAGGAATGTCACTAAGTTGTAATAAATAATGCCTTACGAACTGGTAGGTCTTGCGTATTAAGTAAGTAAGGCGACGGTTTTTTCCTTACGGCACGGAATGGTCGGGAAAGCATGGCCATAGCTCGTGCCTTTTTTCTATGAGTGAATGACGCTCTGTGGACAAGGGAATGCTGAACAAACAAGAGTGAATTGGGGGATGAATTTCAATGGAATGCATTGTTCATTTTGACGTACATCACGAGGAAGGTATCAAGTCTCTGAGAGGATTAATTTTTCTACAGGATGACAAGAAGATTCCATCAGAGAGTGATTTGCTACAGATGTTCGAGGAGATGGGTTACAAGCTCAGATTGGATGACCGGGATAAAATGATATTCGTACCAAGCGAGCCAAGAAGTGACTTTGATTGGGTTCGGATACGCGAGCTAGATACAGGAGATAAGACCTATAAAGAGGATGGCGAATTAAGATCGGTGATCGGCAACTTGATGCCACAGAAATTCAGACCTATTTAATGAGGAAGTTGCTAGCTTCGTTCAGCCTTTCTGAATACATACTTCATCCATGAAAGATTGAAAACTAGCGTGAAAATTGCAGAACTTTGAAAAAAATTCACGAAAGGCACGAAATACCTCTTTATTTCCTCGCATAGTTTGCGTTATACTTCAAACATTGTATATAATGTCGTCTTTTCATAGATTTTCTCGTATAAATGCAGGGATCGGCCTGCAAGTCTCTACCTGATCACCGGAAATGATCGGACTACGGGAGAATGGCTCTATACCGGATTTTGTCAGAGAGCGAGGCTCGGGCAAAATTCCTTTTGGTGTCGGGGCGTTTTCTTCGTGAGTTCATTTTCCTGTAGGGGAGTGAGCTCTCTTTTTATTTGTTGATATAGAGTTATAAGGGATCAGCACGATCTGATCAGATTCTATATCGTAAGTTATCTAACACTTATAAGGGGGACAAGTTCTATGAAACTGCTAAAAGAGAAAGTAATGACTGAAGGAATCGTATTAAGTGATCAGGTATTGAAGGTAGACTCCTTCTTGAACCACCAGATGGACCCGGTACTGATGAGAGAGGTTGGGGCTGAGTTCGCCCGTCTGTATGCAGGGGAGAAGATTACGAAGGTGCTTACGATTGAATCATCAGGCATCGCTCCGGCCATTATGACGGCGCTCGAGCTAGACGTTCCGATGATCTTCGCCCGTAAGCATAAATCGTTGACACTCAGAGACGATATTCTGGTGGAGAAGGTGTATTCCTTCACGAAGCGGGAAACAAATGAGATCACGGTATCTAAGAAATTCCTGAATAAGGATGACCGTGTGCTTATTATTGACGATTTCCTTGCTAACGGTGAAGCTGCCTTTGGTTTGGCGCGTGTTGTTGAACAGGCGGGAGCTAGTGTAGTCGGCATCGGCATTGTCATCGAGAAGTCGTTCCAGCCAGGTGCTAGATTGCTTGAGGAAGCTGGATATCGCGTTGATTCGTTAGTACGGATTGCTTCGCTTGAGAACGGCACAGTGACTTTCGTCTAAGGGCAAGTCTTGCTGTCTGATAAGAAGCAGCAGTTATATGTACTTACAAATACAAATGAGTGTTTAAAAAGCTTGGTATGTAGCATCGAAGACTTTTTGAACTACCTCTATAAGTTGAGCCTGGGGAGGAACTAGTTAACATCATGGAACACCACGAACGTATTTTCCAAAGGAACAGACATCCTTTTAAGACGTTTTCTTTGGGGATTCAACATGTATTGGCTATGTATGCTGGAGCGGTCCTCGTACCGTTAATTGTAGGCGGAGCGTTGGAATTTAGTCATGAACAACTTACTTATTTGATTTGTATTGATTTGCTGGCTTGTGGTGTGGCGACTTTGCTGCAGGTATGGGGTAATCGCTTCTTCGGCATCGGATTGCCAGTGATGCTTGGTTGTGCCTTCCAGGCCGTGGCGCCGATGATCGCGATCGGAGGGAGTGAAGGCTTGGGTGTATCAGCCATCTATGGTGCGATTATTGCCTCAGGCTTGTTCGTATTTCTATTCGCCGGTTTCTTCGGCAAGCTGATCGCGTTCTTCCCTCCGGTCGTTACCGGATCTGTCGTGACGATCATAGGGGTAACTTTGATACCGGTCGCTCTTACCGACCTTGGTGGAGGGAATGCAGCAGACCCGGATTTTGGTAGCCCGCTTAACCTTGCCCTCGGTTTTGGTGTGTTCATCTTTATTATCCTGCTGAATCGATTTACAACAGGGTTTCTGCGCTCCATATCCGTACTTGTCGGTTTGATTATTGGTACGATTATCGCTGGTTTTGCCGGTGCAGTCGATTATACGGCACTTAAGGAAGCAAGTTGGTTCCATATGGTACAGCCTTTCTATTTTGGGCGTCCAACCTTCCATGTCTCGGCTATACTAACGATGATCCTGGTATCGATCGTCAGTGTTGCTGAATCGACAGGTGTATTTATGGCCTTGGGCAAAATCGTAGATAAGGACATTAAATCAGAGGATCTGACCAAGGGTTATAGAGCAGAGGGACTGGCAATTATGCTTGGCGGTATTTTTAATTCCTTCCCGTATACCACCTATTCGCAGAACGTCGGGTTGATTCAGATGAGCCGTGTAAAGACTCGTGATGTGATTGTTGTAGCCAGCGGTCTTCTGATTCTGCTTGGTTTCGTACCAAAGATTGCGGCCCTGACGCAGCTTGTACCAAGTTCCGTGCTAGGCGGAGCAATGATAGCCCTGTTCGGGATGGTGCTCTCTTCCGGTATCCGCATGCTGGGTGATCAAGTCGATCTGAACCGACATGAGAACTTGTTGATCATCGCTTGCTCTGTAGGCATGGGCCTTGGAGTTAGCGTAGTACCAGGTCTCTTTGAAAGTCTACCTTCGTGGTTGCGTATTCTCGTTGATAACGGCATTGTAGCCGGCAGTGTAACAGCTATTATTATGAACTTGCTCTTTAACGGATTGAAAGGGCATAAACCGAAGACAGCTGTTAGCGAGACAGAAGCAGAGATGAATTAGCTCCATGCTTAAACTCCTATCAACCTAGCTTAAGAGGCTAGGTTGATTTTACATCCGGTTCAGCTGCCGCTCTGCGAGCTCACCGATCCAGGGGAGCTTAAGCCACTTTCCTTGCAGTGCGGTGAACATCAGGATGACCCACAGAAAGACGCCGAGCAGTGTCAGAAGCAGATTAACGACAAGGCCGATGAATGGAATAAATCCGGTGACGGCGTGAGCAATCATGATTCCCGCGAAGAGCATGACCGATTGTAGTGCGTGGAAGAGCACGAATCTGCTTCTACGCTCGATGACGAGGAATACGACTCCACCGACAAAAGCGAATAAATAGCAGAGAAACCCGGCGATGTTCTCGTAAAGTCCTGTAGATGATTTGAACGGGGACATAGAAAGACACCTTCTTTCCCAAGAGCTTGCAGGGAAGTAAGGCGCTGTCGAAAAATGCTCCCGGAGCTATTCTCGTCCTAACTGTCCCTGTCTCAATAAAATGTATGACGAGCCTTGGGTGGACAGAACCTGATTCGAAACAGGCGATTATAAAATGACCGAATACTCTTCCTGATGGATGGTTGTATCGTGCCAGAAACTTAATATATCGTTCACGATGAGCTCCGCGGCCTTTGGTCGGCGGAGCTCATCTATTTTACGGCGAACAAGAGTCAACTGATCCTCATCGTGCAACAGCGAGAGGATCTCTTCTGTAAGTTGTCTGTGGCTGTTTGTAATGCGAGCGATTCCTTTATCTTGAAGGTATTTAGCATTGTTGAGCTCCTGGCCAGGGACTGGGCGGTACAGGAACATCGGCAGGCGGCATTCCAACGCTTCAGCCAAAGTCAGTCCTCCAGGCTTCGTCACGATACAATCGCTCGCTCTCATTAGTGTGGCGACATGGTTGACATAGCCATATAAATATAAATCAGGGTGACTGCCCATAGCCACTCTAAGCCCGTTATACAACCCCGAATTGCGACCGCATACCGCGATAACTTGAATGTTCTCTTCACGGAGAAGCCGTTCGCATATATTAAGAATATCATGCATAACTCCATAAGCGCCGGCCATGAGCAGGACGGTTCTTTTTCCGGAATAGAGATAATTCAGACTATCGGTAGGATCGGCGGTATCAGGCGAATCACGCAGAATAGGTTCTTGCACGGCTTCAGAGAAGTTGGACCGAATCGGAATACCCGTCACCTGAATATGCTTGGCGGGAATTCCGCGAGATTCGATCTGCTCTTTCAGATCCTCGGTAGCCACGTAGTATCGATCTACATCTGGGTGAATCCAGCGGCCATGCAAATCGAAATCAGTAATAATGTTGATTAGAGGGATAGATTTACCGGTCTTTTTGAGTAGTCTAGGCATCGTAAGTTGAGGGAAGGTATGGATAACCATGTCGGGTTCAAATTGTTCGATGATCTGGTGAAGTTTGCGGATTCCCAGAGAATGGAGCAAGGAATGGAGCGGGTCGCCGGGCTGTAATTCCTTGGTGGAGTTATATAGCCAGCCATATACAGGGGCAAGAGATTTATAGCTGTGCATATAGACGAATTTGGTGAACTCATTCAACAAGGGGTGGGATTTGGCCATTAGATCCAGCAGGATGACCTCGTTGATCCCTCTGGCCCGTAAGCAGGCCTCGATTGCTTGGGAGGCGCGATAATGCCCGTCGCCGTAGCTGGCAAAGAGAATGATGATTCTAGGCATTCTTGAACTCATAGGTTACTTTCCTCCAATCCAAGATCAACATGTTATAGAGGTACTTCCAAACACGTCCGAATAATTTGTTAGGCCTGAGTATATTTTAACAAGGGGCATACTTTATATTAACCCATAATTGTTAAATAAATGAATGATCCGAAAAAATAGGTATTTGGAAGAAAGCTGAAACATGAAGCTGAATATGATACAATAGAATGGATAGGAGGTTTTTTCCAAATCATTGCACCGCGTTGATGCTGACGTATACTGCAAGACGCTTTTTCCACTGTTCTTGATCTAACGAGAATTTCATTGGGGCACACTAGTCATAGTGCCTTAAGAAAAGGTAGGAGCAAAGATTCTTTTTAACTTCATGATTTTACAACCGTGCTTTTAGAGTTCTCATGATCGGGGCATTTATTTCAAGCGTTCTGGGAGGGAATTAGTATGGCTACAAAAGGTCATAATGAAGTAAAGGAAAGCTTGCGGGAGATGACCCGGATATTCAAGCCGAAGGATCCGAAGAAGTTCGTTAAGGAATATGTCAGGAAGTATCGGATAATGGGGGGCTATGAGGAAGAACTAACTCTTATTGTTGAGAATGAGTTGGATAAATTGGATTCGTCGGTTTCCTGATTGTACATATCAGGGAAGGAACTATTACGTTTTTAATCAGGAACTCCTGAATATAATCGTCCTGGCGGATATAGCCGGGACGTTTTTCTTCTGTTCCCACACATATAATTACAATAGCAAGTGAAAGTTTAGCAGAAAGGAAGTGCCTAGGCATGAAGGTAAGCTTGAAATCGAAGGAGGAAATTTTAAGGATCAAGGAAGCAGGAGAGATTCTGGCTGATTGTCATAAAAAAATAGCTGAATTAATCGCTCCCGGAATTACGACACTGGAGATCGATGCTTTTGTGGAGAAATATCTGGCGGAGAGAGGGGCTACTCCGGAGCAGAAAGGATATCGAGGGTTCCCTTTTGCCACCTGTGCATCGGTTAACGAAGTGGTATGTCACGGATTTCCTAATAACAAGAAGCTGCAGGAAGGGGATATCGTGACGATCGACCTCGTGGTGAATAAGAAGGGGTGGCTAGCCGATTCGGCTTGGACCTACCCGGTAAGCAAGATTAGTAGTGAGGCTAAGCGGCTGATGGAAGTTACCGAGAAGGCTCTCTATGCTGGAATCGCCCAGGCCGTGCCGGGGAACCGTATCGGAGATATCGGGTATGCAGTTGGACGATGCGCTGATGAGGCGAACATGGGGATTGTAAAGGCACTGATCGGCCATGGGATTGGACGGAGAATGCACGAAGCGCCAGATGTGCCGAATTTCGGTCGTGCACATAGCGGTATGATTATTAAGACAGGGATGGTATTCACGATCGAGCCGATATTTACGCTCGGAGATTCCGGAGCGGTGCTGTGGGATAATGACGGTTGGACGATTCGCTCAGCGGATGGAACCCTGGGGGCACATTTCGAGCATACTTTGGCAGTTCTGGAAGATGGACCTGTAATTTTAACTAAATAAAAGAAGAGAAAAGAGAGCTTTGATATTATCCCCTTACGGTAGACAGTGAAAAAAGAGTTCATGATATCATGGATTCAAAGACTGTTGACCGGAGGGGATTTTATTATGCCGCCAAAGAAAGGGCAGAAGTTTAATCGGTACGATGAAGAGACGAAAAGAGAGGCTGTTCGTTTACGTGTTGAGGAGCAATGGAGTTACTCTCAGATCCGAGAAAAGCTAGGGATTAAAAGTGATGTACAGATTATAGATTGGGTTCAGAAGCATCAAAACGGGGAATCATTTGATGATTATCGCGGACGTTGGAATAAGAAGCATTTTAGCAGTGTTGAAGAAGAAAATGAGTATTTAAAAGCGCAGGTCGAATACCTAAAAAAGCTCAATCCGAATCTACACGGGAGGGAAGTTGGATAAGCAAGCCCGGTTCAGGACCATCGAAAAAATGAATCAGAACCACTCGATCATAATGTTATGTAAGATTGCAGAGGTATCAAGAGCGGGCTACTACAAGTGGAAAGCAACCACTGATACCCGCCAGATCCGTCAAGAACTGGACGCGGATATCAAGGAACATATTCTGGCCATTCATCGCTTACGGCCATACTTTGGCTACATACGCATGCGTACCGCATTGAGTAAGGAAGGGCTTCAGGTGAACCACAAGAAGGTACGGAGGCTAATGCGGGAACTTGGAATCCGTTCTGTCATTCGTAAGAAGCGACCGTTTGCGGGCCGTAAACCGTCTGTGGTCTTCCCTAATGTCCTGAACCGCCAGTTTACAGCTGAAGCTGCCCTTAAGAAATTTGTGACCGATATCACCTATGTAAGAACGGGGCATGATTTCGTCTATCTGTCCGTCGTCCTGGATCTGTACAACAACGAAGTCGTTGCCTGGGAAGTATCTGCACGAAACGATCTCGATCTTGTGCTCAATACAGTGAAGAAATTAAACGCAAAAGAGGCAGTGCTACATTCGGACCAAGGCTTTCAATATACGACAAAGAAGTACAGTAATCTCTTAGAAGAGCAAGGGCTTAAGGGCAGTCACTCAAGACGTGGAAATTGTTATGATAATGCTTGCGTTGAGTCATTTTTTTCTCATCTCAAGACGGAGAAGTTGTATCTTGAAAGACCAAATAATGAGGAACAAGCTCGGGTCCAGATTGCTGAATACATAACGTTCTATAACCATGAACGTTTTCAAAAAAGCTCAGCGATCTCTCCCGGTGGAATACCGGGAAAAGACCGCTGCATAAATTCCTCTTTTTTAAATGTCTACTTGACGGGGGTAAGACCAGCTTAGCTCTCTTTTTTAATAAAATTTTCAAACAATGTTAAACGAAATGTCAAATATGGCAGAATTGCGTCAAATGCTGTAATGGAGCGTAAATTGGGGTGGATAGAACAGGCCTATAGGGCCTGTTTTTCTATTTGAAAACGCCACCAAACGCTGATATGATGCACTTTTTCGTATATTTGAACATTTTGTGAACTGTCTGTGATTCATTGACAAAAGATGGGTTGAATCATATATTTAATAGGTGATTGTTATAATTGACAAGAGTGCATCTATTGTGCTAAAAGTCATGTCTTGTTTACTGGAAATGCATCATCTTTGTACTCGTACATATTTGGGAGAAAACGTAAAGTGGGGTAGATCAAATGATGAAACCTGGAAAGGCTTTTAAACGGCTTGTCCCCTATTCTTCGGCATCTCGCTCTTGCTCTCTGCGTGCGGCCGTGAGGATTTGTCTGCGCTTAGACCTCAGGGTCCGGTGGCGGAAGATCAGCTCGGACTGATCAAGCTGGCGATTTCGATCATGGTTGGTGTCATGATCATCGTATTTGGCATTGCCGCCTATGTCCTTATCAAATTTCGTCGCAAGCCGGGACAGACTGACGTACCGAAGCAGGTTGAAGGAAATTTGAAATTGGAGATTATTTGGACGGCTATACCTTTGGTACTCGTAATGATTCTGGGAGTCGCTACGGTTCAGAAGGTGTTTGCTATTGGTGAAGATTATTCGAAAGACAAAAATGCGGTTAAAGTCAAAGTAACTTCGCATCTGTTCTGGTGGGAGTTCAACTATCCAGACTACGGGGTGACAACTGCGCAGGATTTGATTATTCCAACCGGCAAGAAGATTGCGCTTGAATTAAAGACGGCCGATGTTCTTCACTCCTTCTGGGTACCTTCTCTTGCAGGCAAGACGGATACCAATACCGATGGCACGGTGAATAAAGCTTGGATTGAAGCTTCCAAGGAAGGCGTCTATCTTGGTAAATGCGCCGAGCTCTGCGGCCCGTCCCATGGTCTGATGGAATTTAAAGTAAAAGCGGTCAGCGATGATTCGTTCAAGAAGTGGATTGAGTCGATGAAAGCACCGGCCGTACTACCTGCAGATCCGGCTGTTGCAGAAGTGTTCAAGAGTCAGTGCTTGACCTGTCATGCGGTCGGTGACCAAGGGGGGCCATTAGCGCCGAACCTGACGGGAATCGGAAGTAGGGAGACTGTTGCCAGCATCTTACTTAATGAAGAGGGAACAGGGAATCCGGTAGGCAGAAAGCCAATCAAGGACAATTTGGTTGAATGGCTTAAGGATCCACAAGCCGTGAAGCCGGGCAATAAGATGCCGGCGCCTAAAGAAGGTTTAGGGCTGACGGATGATCAGATCGAAGCGATTGCCCAGTACCTGGCTGATTATAAACTATCTTACTGATCGAACGCCTCTTCTGGCATGAACGGCATTTCTAAGGCAAAGGAACTTAAAGGGGGTACAGACCTTGGCTCACGCTCATAGTGTTAAGCGGCACAAGGGATTGATGGACTGGCTGACGACGGTCGACCACAAGAAAATCGCCATTCTGTATTTGGTTGCGGGAGCTTTCTTCTTCGGAATCGGCGGGATTGAAGCGCTGCTTATCCGGGTTCAGCTTGCGAAACCGATGAATGATTTTGTGACGGCGCAGCAGTTTAATGAATTGATTACAATGCACGGAACGACCATGATTTTCCTCGGGGTTATGCCTGTTATTTTCGCCTTGATGAACGCGGTAATTCCGCTGCAAATCGGGGCGCGTGACGTTGCGTTCCCGTTCTTGAATTCACTCGGGTTCTGGACCTTTCTATTCGGTGGCTTATTGCTGAATATTAGCTGGTTTATGGGAGGGGCTCCTGATGCGGGCTGGACCTCTATACCCCGTTATCTACAACGGCTTACAGCTTAACGCATGGCGTCGATTTCTATACGATCGGCTTGCAGATTGCTGGACTTGGTACACTGATCGGGGGGATTAACTTCCTGGCCACGATCATCACAATGCGTGCTCCGGGGATGTCGTATATGCGGATGCCGATGTTTACCTGGACCTCTTTTGTAACTTCGGCTATGATTCTGTTCGCATTCCCTGCCGTGACGGTTGGTCTCGTACTACTGTCCTTCGACCGGATATTGGGAGCTAATTTCTTCGAAGTGAGCAAAGGTGGTAACCCAGTTCTCTGGCAGCATATCTTCTGGATTTTCGGACACCCTGAAGTTTATATCCTGATACTTCCAGCCTTTGGGGTGATTTCTGAAGTCGTGAGTACATTCTCACGCAAGCGCCTGTTCGGCTACAGCTCGATGGTGTTCGCTACGATCTTGATTGCCTTCCTGGGCTTCATGGTTTGGGCCCACCATATGTTTACGACAGGCCTCGGGCCGGTCGCAAATGCATTGTTCTCGATAGCTACGATGTTAATCGCCGTACCGACCGGGATCAAAATATTCAACTGGCTATTTACGATGTGGGGTGGCCAAATTCGCTTTACTACAGCGAATCTGTTTGCCGTCGGGTTTATTCCTACCTTTGTTATGGGGGGCGTTACCGGCGTAATGCTGGCCTCAGCTCCGGCAGACTATCAATATCATGATACTTATTTCGTAGTTGCTCACTTCCATTATGTAATCGTGGGCGGGCTTGTTCTCGGATTGTTCTCAGGTCTTCATTATTGGTGGCCTAAAATGTTCGGTCGGATACTGAGTGAGAAGTTGGGTAAGTTCGAATTCTGGACATTTATTATTGGCTTCCACATGACCTTCTTCGTACAGCATTTCCTTGGATTGATGGGTATGCAGCGCCGCGTATTTACATATTTGCCGAACCAGGGCTTTGAATTACTGAACTTAATCAGTACGGTTGGCGCGTTCCTAATGGGTGTCGGAGTGATCGCGTTCCTGATCAATGTAGGCATTACCGCAGCTAAACCAAAGAATGCTTCTAATGATCCTTGGGAAGATGGACGTACGCTGGAATGGACGATATCTTCGCCTCCACCGGAGTATAACTTTAAGCAGATTCCACTTGTTCGTGGACTTGATGCATTCTGGAAAGAGAAGATGGCGGGCAATAAGGAGATGACTCCGGCTGAACCGATCGGATCGATCCATATGCCGTCACCGACAATTCTTCCATTTATTATGTCAGTTGGTTTGTTCATCGCAGGACTTGGATTTATGTTTACGAGCGATGATTTCGGTAACAGCTTCATGAACTTTATTTTTGGGAACTATATTGTAACGGGCATTGGCCTCGCGATTACTTTCGGAAGCATGCTGGTACGTTCGCTGTATGATGATCACGGCTGGCATATCGAACCGTCTGAATTAAATGAGAAGGGGGTAAAAGCATGACAACACCTCATGCAGAGCAAGCAACGAACGTCCTTCCTCATGAGCCAGAGAAAGCTACGCTGGAAGGTCGCAATAAAGTGCTTGGCTTCTGGCTCTTCCTTGGTGGAGAAGCCGTATTGTTCGGCACGCTTTTCGCTACCTTCCTGACACTGAGAAATCAAGTGGCAGACGGTCCATCGGCCAGCGAATTGTTCAGCTTGCCTATAACTGCAGCGGCAACCTTCATATTGTTAATAAGCAGCTTGACTAGCGTCTTCGCCGTACAGGCATTGCATCGCGGTAATCGTAATGTGCTGGCTAAGTGGCTTGGCGTGACTGTATTGCTCGGCCTAGCGTTTCTTGTACTTGAAATTTACGAGTTTTCCCAGTATGTCCTTCATGAAGGTTATGGTATGACGACCAGTGCGTTCAGTTCATCGTTCTATACCTTAGTTGGCTTCCACGGGGCACACGTCTTGTTTGGGGTTCTGTGGATTTCTATAATCATAGGCCAGCTCTTCAAAAAAGGGCTAACCGTAGTTACGGCTCCGAAGGTTTATGTGTCGGCGATGTACTGGCACTTTATCGACGTAGTATGGGTATTCATCTTTACCGTTGTTTACCTGCTTGGAAAGGTGGTAGGATAGCATGACGAATCACGATTCGAATGGCGTCACAACGATCAAGCATCGGCATCGCCAAGAAGGACCGCAGAAGCATGTCATCGCGTTTATTTTCTCCATCGTTCTGACTTTGATTGCTTTTGCTTCCGTAGCGGCGGGCGGAGTCAATATCGCCTTCACTGTTCTGTTATTGCTGGTTATGGCAGTACTTCAGGTACTTGTTCAGCTGGGATACTGGATGCATCTTAAAGATAAGGGACATATGATACCGATTTTGTTCATGGCCGGGGGATTCTTCGTTGCAAGTTTGGCGATTATCGCCGCGCTATACTGGATGTGGTGGTAGGAAATATTGGGAGGGCTTGATTCCAAGCCCTCTTTTTATGTATAAATAATTAGAGGTCCATCATATCGACAGAATCGAAGTCTCCGGGAAGGAAGGGTTCGTGTGCTCGGGTTAGAATATTTTACATTTACACAGGTATGGAGTCCGATTGCATTAGCAACGGTACTGCTGATCATAGCGGGGTACTTCGTATTGATCGGACCGCTTAGCGAGAAATACGGGCAAGGGGAGAAGGTTCCCGTCTATAGGAAGCTGCTATTCTTACTCGGACTGGCTTTGTTGTATATCGCTCAAGGCGGCCCTATAGAATTGCTAGGACATATTATGTTCAGCTTCCATATGATTAGCATGGCGTTTTCGTATTTGTTGGCTCCACCACTTCTAATGCTTGGTATTCCTGTCTGGGTCTGGCGCAAGGTTGTGTCTTGGCTTAGAAGGAGTCCTCTGCGTACTCTTAAATTTCTGATCCATCCTGTCGTTGCAGCAATCATATTTAACGGGCTATTCTCTTTCTATCATATCCCCGTTATTCATGACTACGTGATGCTCCATTTCGGAGTACACCGACTGTACTATGTCGTGCTATTTATTACGGCGGTGTTGATGTGGTGGACATTAGTAGATCCACTACCTGATATGACTTCGGTTAAGGGAGTTAAGAAGGTTGGTTTTATCTTCCTCAATATGATACTCTTAACTCCAGCGTGTGGATTGATCATTTTTGCTCCAAATCCGATGTACACGACATATAGTGATCCGGTAGTCTGGGCCAAGGCGATGGGCTATTGTATTCCGGGGGATACAACGATGCTACTAAGCCAGTTTGGCGGACCACAGTTCTTCGGCTATTTAGAACCAGTGGTTGATCAGCAGGTTGGTGGAATTCTGATGAAGTTCATTCAGGAGACTATTTTTGCCTCGATGTTGGCCTACGTGTTTTTTCAGTGGTACAGACAGGAGAACCGGAGAGAAGATGATGAGGAGATACTACCGGAGGAATATGCTCCCTAACTAACTCTATAAGCAAAATGAAGTAGGAGGATTTGTCATGGACGTTTTCACATTATTTCCGACGATTAGCACTTCGTTTATCGTAATTAGTGCCGTGCTGGTTGCGATCGGCTGGGCGCTGATTATTAAAGGGAAGCGCGAGGCGCATAAGAAGACGATGATTGCGGCTGCGGTTGCAGCATTGCTATTTTTCATCATTTATATGTCGCGGACCGTATTTATCGGCAATACTTCATGGGGAGGGCCAGATAATCTCAAGGTATACTACCAAGTATTTCTGATCTTCCACATTGTCCTGGCAAGCGTGGCAGCGGTATTTGGAATTACGACGCTCGTGCTCGGCTTCAAGGAGAAGTATGCCAAGCACCGTAAATGGGGCCGTACGACATTGGTGATTTGGTTCTTTACGGCAATTACTGGGGTAGCAGTGTATATCCTATTATATATGCTGTATCCAGGTGGACATACGAAGCCGGTATGGGAAGTTATATTGGGAGCTTAAGAAGAAAATCCTGCATATTTGCAGGATTTTTTTGTTGTATACTTTAGAGTTGAAAAAATTCAGTTTTACAAATTTGTCTTCAGATGTTGGCGGATGATAACAGAAAAAAAGGACATGTCTGGAAGTGATTCTCCTAGGCATGTTCTTTTTTACTGAGAAGTATTGGAAAATTTTATATTGACGGTTCAGATATACACAGTATATACTGTGTATAAAGATATAAACAGTAAGCACAGTGGTTATAGCAACTGCTCATCTATAGTGGAACTGAGAACTTATAGAGATGTTGTTATAAAGATATGGGGATTAAGGAAGGGTGATGGAGTTGAAAGCTTGGAAGGACGCCTGGGTGATTTTCAAAAAAGATTTATATACCGACCGAATGTATCTGATCTGGAACGCGATATTCATGATATATGGCGGAGCGATGTTCAGCTTTATGCTATATTCCGTGGATCATGCCGATACGAATATTCATCCATTGGCGGATTATCTTATGCTGATGATGGTACCTATGATCGGATTTTTCTTCTCACGTAGATCATTTAATTATTTGAAGGAAGATTCGTACACGCGAATGTTATGTTATTACCGTACGCTTCCGATTCCGGTCAAGACGGTCATGAAAAGCCGGTACGTCCAACTGGTGTTTACGATTATTTTTAACAGTATTATCCTTTTCTCGACAATATACTTTGTTTTTATATTCCTTAATAAGGAAATGAGCGTTATTGAATATATCTCCTTCGCTTTAACGTGGATCGGGTATGCTCTGATTATAAATGGACTCTATATATACTTAGAATTTTTGAAAAGAGGAAAGATATATTTCTGGCTTGGTATGCTTCTTATGCTTAGCATGGTGATAATAACGTTTGCTGTAGCTGTTCTCCAAGGTAATTTAGTGAAATATACGATGGATCTTTCCGTACGTTATGCTTTGTTATCACCAATCATGTGGGGAACTCTTCTAGTTGGCGTGCTGTTGCTTTATTTCACAGGTTTATTGACTATACGGAAATTAACAGATCGAGATTTAGTTTGATAGGATGCTATAGCAGATTTAGTGGCCGGAGGTGATGTGAAAGGTGTGGATTCCGATTCAAATTGATGAACAAAGCGCAGAGCCCTTGTACCACCAGATTGAGACTCAACTTAAATCATTGATCGTCAGCGGACAAATCGAAGAAGGAACGCTGTTGCCGTCAATTCGTGAATTTGCCGCGAGCCTAAGCTGTAGTGTCATTACGATCCGGCGAGTCTATCAGGATTTAGAGAATGAAGGCTTGCTTAGAACAAAGCAAGGGACAGGGACCTTTGTCGCTAAGGTCGGAACAGGGGAACGAAATGAGTATCGGAGGACGGTTGTTCAAGCAGCGGTAGAGACGGCTGTAGATACTGGCATTTCCGTTCAGTATGGAGAAGAAGAATTGAAACAATTGTTTCTAAAGATATTGAAGCAAAAATATCATAAAGATGGCGGGAGGGATACCGAGTGACAGAGAAAATGGCGATTGAACTTAGAGGAGCTTTAAAGCAGAGGCGGAGACGCTCGATCGGGCCGATTGACCTTAATATTCCACAAGGTTATATCGTTGCTCTCGTTGGAACTAATGGATCGGGAAAAAGCACGATGATGAATATGATGCTTAAGACGATCAAACCGGATCAGGGTACGATTCGCTGGTATGGCGAGTCTTACAGCGGAGAGTTGCCCTTAATATTAAGGCAGAGCATAGGCTATGTACCAGAAATCCCGACTTTAGAGGAGAATCGCTTGACCGCTGATGTAGCAGCCAGGTTCCGTTCACACTGGTATCCGAATTGGGATGAAGCACGTTTTAATGAACTAATGGATAAGTTCCACGTTCCACGTAATGAGCGGTTAAATCGAATGTCCAAAGGGGAGAGACGTAAGTTCGAAATTGCCGCTGTCCTTGCGTCCAGACCTAAGCTGCTGCTGCTTGATGAGCCGTCTTCAGGTCTCGACCCATTCGCCTGGGGCGATATGATCGACGAACTCCAGGCTTGCATGGAGAACGAAGAAGTCACGATCGTGTTATCGACTCATATTGTAGATGAGGTCAAGAGATTGGCTGACTATATCGTACTGGTTAACGAGGGGCAGGTTCTCGGCGTGGCGGAGAAGGACTCACTCTACGGCACTTGGAAGGAACTGTGGGTTCAAGGGGTACCGGAAGTGCTTAGCAAGGTAAGTGGAGTTGCCAAATGTCAGCCGGATGGACCGACATTGACGCGAATCATCGTCCGGGATAATGAACAATGGACGAATTACTTGGCGGCCACAGGAACGCAGATCGTGAAGTCGCGGACTCTCGAACTAGAGGAAATATTGCGGTTGTGGATCGAAGGGCATGAGCCTGAGCAATTGATAGTGTAGACATTGTTCTATAAATAGATATTTCAAATCTAAAATAAGTGGGGGATAACGAAATATGGTAAAACCTTTAGTTCTTGAGAAGGTTGTTAAGCAATTCGGCGACAAGACTGCGGTCAACCAAATATCACTGCAGGTAGAGGCTGGAGAAATTTATGGCCTGCTCGGTGCCAACGGAGCCGGGAAGACGACAACGATGCGAATGGTGTTAGGGCTGATTTATCCCGATGAAGGCCAGATTCTATATCATGGGAAGCCTTTTGGGAAGGAACTGCAGCAAGGAATGGGGTATTTGCCAGAAGAACGCGGATTATACCCTAAAGTGAAGGTCTCTGATCAAATTAAATATTTGGCTAAATTACGTGGTATGTCGGAGGCGGAGGCTGAGAAGAGCCTGCGTTACTGGCTTGAACGGTTTGAAGTACCGGATTATTACGATAAGCGGATTGAAGAGTTATCCAAAGGGAATCAGCAGAAAATGGGCTTCATCGCGGCCGTTGTCCATAAACCGAAAATCGTAATTTTGGACGAAGCGTTTAGTGGACTTGATCCTGTGAATGTAGAACTGCTCAAAGCCACAGTCAAGGAACTGCGTGAAGAAGGAACCAGTATTCTGTTCTCGACCCACCGTATGGAACATGTAGAAGAATTATGCCGCAATATTACGATTCTGGACCGCTCCAAAACGATACTACAGGGGAACCTGCGTGAGATAAAGAAACGTTATCCACGGGAAGAGGTTCTTCTCTACACCTCTGGTGAAGTAAACGGTCTGGAATTGCTGCACGGAGTGGAGAAAGTCGAGCGTAAGGAGCGGGGATATCTGATCAAGATCTCTGATGTGGCTGCGGCAAAATCCATTTTGCGCAAAGCAATGGATGAGAGTGAAGTGGAGCACTTTGAGATTAAAGAGCCGACATTGAATCAAATCTTTATTAGAGAGGTTGGTGAAGTTCATGAATAAGCTGGGTACGGTAATTGGGTTTACGTTTTTAAATAAAGTCAGGACAAAATCTTTTCTCATAACCACCTTGGTATTGGCTCTGCTGATGACGATTGGTATTCATGTTCCTTATTTAATTGATAAATTTACAGGAAAAGAAAACGGTCCGGTTACTGTAGGGCTCGTGTATGCAGATTACCCAGATCTTGCGGGTTCTTTGGAGAAGTACCATGACAAGCTCCCTGTATCAGGCTTGAAATTTGTAAAGTATGAGCAGGCTGATGAGGGTCTAAATAAAGACCTGGAGGGCGGTAAGATCAGCGGGTACCTGCAACTCGTTAAGGCAAATGGGGAGGACTTCCCGGCTGTTAACTATATTTCCAAAAAAGATAGTATCGACAGTGGAATCCAGACTGAATTACAGGCTTCCCTGCAGAGTGTGAAGACGGAATACATTACCAAGGGCTCGTTAACAGATACCCAGGTCGCTGAATTGAATGCCCCAGTGCAGATAGACGTGCACAAGCTGGCTCAGAATGGTGAGGAAGCCGGGCCAGAGAAGAAGAATTTCTCACCTGCTAACATTGCAGCGATGTATATACTGATCATTCTTTTCTTCATGACAAATATGATGACCGGAAACATGATTGCCGCGGAAGTTACCTCCGAGAAGAGTTCGCGGATCATGGAAATTCTGATCACAAGCACATCTCCGATTACGCAAATGTTCGGTAAAATATTCGGCATGTTCTTTATCGGCCTACTACAGATAGTTATCTTTGCTGCCGTTTTAGCCGGGAACTTGGCATTGCCATATAACCGAACTGCTTTGAGCGGTTATGATCTGAATCTCTCTCAGTTGGATCCGACAGTGTTTATCCTTGGTTTGGTATATTTCATTCTCGGCTTCTTCCTGTATGCAACTTTGTTCGCTGCAGTCGGCTCGCTCGTTAGCCGGACAGAGGATCTGGGTCAAGCGGTAATGCCGATTACAATGCTCTCGCTAGCCGCATTCTATATCGGAACCTTCAGCATGAGTGCGCCTAATTCAATGCTGATGAAGGTCTGCAACTATATTCCATTCTTCTCGCCGGTCAGTATGATCGTCCGGATGGGTGTAGGTGCGCCGAAGACCTGGGAGATTATCGTCTCAATTGTCATCCTGCTGATCTCCATCTATGTATGCGGATGGTTGTCTGCGAAGATTTACCGTACGGGCGTGCTGCTATACGGTAAGCGTCCTACGATCAAAGAGCTGCGTAAGGCGATGAAGGCTTACAAGATTTAGAGAGTAACTATAGAGCGAAAACATCGTAATATTAGTCCATAAATATTAGGAGAATTGTATAATGAAAAATTGGAAACGTATATTCTTATCAATCATTATCTCGGCGGGGCTTATTACCTCAACAGCCCCTGCTACCATGGCTGCACCTCAGCAGCCAGCAGTCAAAGTGAATGATCAAAATGTTAACTATACCGGAGGTACACTGGTCATCGATCAAGGGACAACATATGTTCCGCTGAGAATGACGCTCCAGGCCATGGATGCGAAGCTTACGGATGTGGCAGATGACACGATTCACGCGGTAGTAAATGGTAAAACGATCACGCTAAAAAGTAAGCTCAAACGAATCAATGGTGAGATATATGCTCCTATTCGGGTAGTTGGTAACGCAGCGGGCTATGAGGTTCGCTGGGATGCCAAGTCGCGTACGATTCTGTTGGCTCCCAAAGCAGAAGCATCCACCCAAACTGGTGGCCGCGGATTCATGTGGGAAGTAGAGAACAATGGTAATACAGTGTATTTGGTAGGCTCTATGCATATTGCCAATGACAGCTTCTACCCGCTTCGTCCGGAAGTTGAAAAAGCTTTTGCAGAGGCTGACTATCTGGGTGTAGAGATCGACATAAGCAAAGCAGCCGACGAGGCGCAGCAAAAAGTGATTATGGATACGAGCATGTATCAGGATGGAACAACGTTGAAGGATCATGTGTCTAGCGCGACTTATGCCAAAGTCGGCAAGATTCTGGAACAAAGCGGCATGAAGCCAGATGCTTTGGACGCATTTAAACCTTGGGTTGTGGGAACCACGATCAACAGTTTGAAATCGGTAAAGGCCGGGTACGAGGCGGCTTCGGGGATCGACCTGTATTTTATTCAGAAAGCGATTGAACGTAAAATTTCGGTGCTTGAGCTGGAATCCTATGAATCTCAGCTTGGTATGTTAGATGGTTTCTCCAAGGAATTACAGGAGAAAAATCTTAATAATGTCCTGGACAATTTTGATGTGCTAGATGACTCTGTGGAGAAGATGGCTGAGATGTGGAAAACAGGCAGCGAGGAGCAACTCCTGGAGTTAACAAATAGCATAGCCGCTGATGGGGAATATAACAAAGCGATGCTGATCGACAGAAACATTAAGATGGCCGATAAAATTGAGGGATACTTGAAAAACGGTAAGAAGAAGAGTATTTCATCGTTGTTGGTGCAGCCCACTATCTGGGTGAGAATGGAATCATCAAACTGTTAGAGGATAAAGGATACACGGTTGTTCGGAAATAATAACTGTTTTCCCGAACTAACGGTAATATGATAGCAACACCGCGCGCAGTTCATAGCGCGCGGTGTTTTGTTATACTCTGATTACGAAAGATAGGAGTCAAATAATGTCAAACATCTTAGAAATTGAGAATATGAGCAAGTCATTTGGAGATAAAGCTGTCTTAAATGACATTTCATTCAATGTGCCGTCCGGATCTATTGTTGGGTTCATTGGCGATAACGGGGCAGGTAAATCAACAACATTTAAAACGGTGCTAGAATTAATATCTAAAGACAGCGGAACAGTTAAAATATTCGGTGAAGATAACATCTATAAAGATGCCAAATTGAAGGAAAAGATTGGTGGTGCGATCGCTTATCCTCTCCTCTATCTTTTTTGGGCAGAAAAATCGGATGCGATTACAATTGGAGGTGCCGTTGGGGGGCTTGTCGCTAGTTTTGGATTACAAGGCTTAATTGGCTATCTAATCGAGCGATTACCGCTATCGGATTTATATATTGATCCATCACTATACGTTTCAATCATGTATACGATATTTGGCCTAATCCTGTATATTCTTTCTTTTTTATTGCTCTAATTATCTATCGTAAGAAAGAGTTTCAATAAACTATATAGACAAGCTACGTCTTACAATTGGGCAGCCGATGAGTCGGCTACCCTTTAATTTAGGTTGCGAAGATACGTAGGGAGGAACCCTGAAAAGTCAATATAGAACGTTTACATTATGATATCCGGGGAGTACCATAGGTTTAACTATAGGTATAGGTAAATATCTCATACTGGAGGCTGTTGAATACTATGAACCTCAAGGTTAAGAAATTATCCTCTCTGGAGAAAGTGTTCCTTCATGAAGAACCGATTTCAGCTTGTAGTTTGGTCGAATCAGTTTTTCGCGGTGAGAAATATTCATTCCAGATCGCTTACTACATAGATCCCGAGGAGGTCGCCGAGGCTCAGTATCTTCGTGTCGAAGCGGTATCGGCTCCATGCATGAATGTGAAGATGAGCAGTGTAGGAGTCGTGCCTTCGGAGATGCCGACATATCCGAAGACAGACACGGATTATCTGACAAAGCAGCCGGGGTTATTTCCTGATCCGCTGTTGGAGCTGACGGACGACAATATCAAGGTACTGCCAGGACAATGGCGGAGCATTTGGGTGGAGGCGGAGTTCGCAGAAGATACTGCGCTACAGGATGCGACGGTAATCATTCGTTTTCTGCATGAGGATAGAACAGAGCTCACTAAGGTCAGCCATACCATCTCCTTGATCGATTGTGTACTTCCTAAGCAGACGTTAATCCATACAGGCTGGTTCCATTATGATTGCCTAAGCACGCATTATGGAGTAGAGGAATTGAGCGAGCCTCATTGGACACTGATAGAGGACTATATGAAGACAGCGGCTGAGCACGGTATGAACATGATTTTGACTCCATTGTTTACGCCGCCGCTTGATACCAAGATCGGGGGCGAGCGGCCTACCGTTCAACTCGTTAAGGTCCATGTAGATGATGAAGGTAATTATTCATTTGATTTTCAGAAATTAAGAAGGTTCGTGGAAATGGCTCTGCGAACAGGCATGGAATATTTCGAGATGTCCCATTTGTTCACGCAGTGGGGAGCGGTATCTGCTCCCAAGATTGTTGCCAGCATCGGTGGGGAAGAACGAGCTATTTTCGGATGGGATACCGATGCCAGCGGAGAAGAGTACCGGAAATTTTTAGACACACTCCTGCCGCAGCTAACCTCTGCCTTGGAGGAATGGGGGATTCAGGAGCGTTGTTATTTTCATATATCGGATGAGCCGAACTTGGAGCAATTGGACAGTTATCGCCGGGCTTGCAAAATCATGGAACCGCATTTGCGTGGGTACAAGATGATCGATGCGCTCTCTGATTACGAGTTCTATGAGAAAGGCTTGATCAAGACCCCTATTCCGGCAAATGATCATATCGATGCATTCATTGATGCGAAGGTGCCGAACCTGTGGACGTATTACTGCTGCGCTCAGCATAATAAAGTGAGTAATCGATTCATGGCGATGCCGAGCCGTCGCAATCGAATCATTGCAACCCAGCTCTATAAATTTGATATCGCCGGCTTTTTGCATTGGGGCTACAACTTTTGGTATACGCAATTCTCCATTCACTCGATCGATCCTTATGCAGTTACTGATGCAGGCTGCGGGTTCCCTTCCGGGGACGCCTTCCTGGTCTATCCGGGACGAGATGGAAGCCCGGTAACTTCAATCAGGCTCAAAGTATTTCGCGAAGCGCTGTATGACCTACGAGCGATGAAATTGCTGGAGAGCTTGACCTCTAAGGAATTCGTGATGGGCATTATCGAGGAGACCCTGGTAGAGCCAATTACATTCTCTGAATATCCTCGTAATGAGCAGTATATTATCGATATGCGCAATCGGATTAATCGTGAGATTCAGGAGAGGCTTGTCACGGCAACTTCAATCATGTAGTATCGGGTTGAGGTGAGGATACGTGGAGAGTAAACAGAGAATAGGAGTACTATTTGTATGCTTAGGCAATATATGCCGTTCGCCTATGGCGGAAGCAGTATTTCGGCATATGGTGGCTGAGGAAGGGTTAGTGGACCAGTTCCTAATCGATTCTGCAGGCACGGGCAATTGGCATATCGGAAAGCCGCCACATCACGGGACGAGAGGAATTCTTGATCAGTACGGGATTTCTTATGAAGGACTAAAGGCTAGACAGGTCGCGGCTACGGATTTCTCCAGCTTCGACTACATTGTGGCTATGGATGTTCAGAATGAGAAGGACCTAAGACAGTTAGCGCAAAGCACGCATGCGCAAATTGTTAAATTGCTTGATCTGGTTCCGGAAGCGGTGAACAAAGAAGTACCGGACCCATACTATACCGGGAAATTTGAAGAAGTCTACGAATTGGTCAGCAGGGGCTGCGCGGCTTTGTTGGAGCGTATTCGCCAGGAAGCGCAGCTGGATTAGTGGACCATTGATTCGCCCCATCCGTTGATTACCGGATGGGGGCGTTTTGCATTGTCATGCGACCGAAACTTTCTCAGCCTTCCAAGCGTTTACAAAAGTGAGTGTTCAAAAAGTTCGGTTTTGCGGACTTTTTGAACTACCTCTAAAATAGTACATAAATCTGGATAGTTAGGGGAAATGTTATGGATCCGGTATCATCATTGCCTAGCCGTTCTTCGGCGAGACAGGGAGGGGCAGGGAAGAAAGGTAGCACATCAACAACTCGTAAACCTTCCAAGAAGCGGAAGCGCAAAAAGAAGGGCTTCTTCCGGACGGTCGGAAGAATTTTGATGGTAATGATTGTGCTGATCGGGATGTGCGAGGCATGGTTGTATTTAACGCCGTCTGGCAATAAAATGCTCTATTTGATGGCAGATACACTGATTACTACCCAGCATAGACACTGGGCGAAATATTTGATCGGACAAGCGGAACTGGATAGACGGGTTGCTGAATATCAGAAGCAATTTGTAGAAATGGGCGAAGAGAAGGATACACATACGATTACACCTCAACCTGGAAGCGCTGGGGATAAGGGTGAAGAAACCAAACCGCTTACTGAAATTGAGGAAGTTTCTGGTAAGGGGTATCACGGTTATGTCATAACGGTAAATGATCCCACGAAGATCAAGCTTGGCGTCCCGGACAAACGTGGTAAGGGTGAGAAAGTGTCCAGTATGGTTGAACGGACTGGTGCTGTTGCGGGAATCAATGGGGAGGCTTCGCCGATCCGAACTGGAAAGGGAATGGCTTCAAGCCGATTGGCGTCGTCATCTCACAAGGCAAGCTGTACTATAACGGACTTGATTCTAAGAAGGCTTCTACCCAGATTGTTGGGATCGACAAGCAGGGGAAGATGATCGCCGGAAATTATACGCTGAATGAACTGAAGGATCTGAACATTCAAGAAGCAGTAACCTTTCAGCCAAGAATTATTGTGAACGGTAAAGGTCAGATTAAGAGCCAGAAGGAAGGCTGGGGCATTGCACCACGTACGGCGATGGGACAGCGTGAGGACGGAGCAATTCTGTTCGTCGTGATCGATGGACGTCAGCCAGGATATAGTATTGGCGCCAGTCTCTATGATGTCCAGCAGATCATGCTGGATCATGGGGCTGTCATCGCCGCCAACTTGGACGGGGGCTCCTCGACCGTATTGGTTACTAAAGGCGGGGAGATCGTTAATAAGCCTTCATCTGAGTATGGTGAACGTTATTTGCCGACTGCGTTCCTTGTATTTGAGCATCCGGAGCAAGTGGATATTGCGAACATATGGGAGGGCTTGCGTCCACAGGATATCGATCCAGGAAAGAAATAATGCAATTATAACGATGGCCATTTTCCGAGCAATCAGCGCTTGGAAAATGGCCATTTATAGTTGATATTAAAGTTTGGGTAAAAGGGAATTAACGTATTAGTAGGATAGCTGTTTTTTCATATACATAATGGCAACGGTACGTGGTCCGCAGTGGCAGGAAATAGCACAGCCGCCTTCAATGATAGCTACTTCTTTTACGTCTGTCCGCTCCAATAATGCTGTCTTGATATATTCAGCGGTTTTATCCGCAAGCGTTTGTGCAACGATGATCAAATCCCGGTCGATCTTATGGAAGTTATCTGTGATGTAGTTCAACATACGCTCCACGGCTTTTTCTGTTTTGCCCCGATATTTATCGGCAGAAACGACGACACCTTCTTTAATGCGCAAAATGGGACGAATTTTGAGTAGGCTACCAATCATATGCTGAAGATTGGACACACGGCCTCCTTTATGAAGGTAGTCCAGCGTATCGACGAGCACCTCAATTTCACAGCGATCCCGTTGTTCATGGAGCATGGAGGCGATGTTCGCTGCGCTCATGCCAGCCTTGGCTGCCAAGACGGCCTTCATAACAAGGAGAGCGATGCCTCCTGACACATTCAGTGAATCAACGACATGTACACTTCCTTCTGGTAACTCTGCTGCGGCGATCATAGCACTCTGATAGGTTGACGAGAGCTTGGAAGACATGCTGATAAATACGATCTGGTTCTGCTGCTCGATCCAGGGAGAAAAGGCCGCTATGAAATCCGCAGGAGAAGGGGCAGACGTGCGTGGCAATTCTCCAGTCGCCTCGACTCTGCTGTAGATGTCGTTGGTAGTGATTTCAAGTCTGTCTTTATAGGCAGTCTCGCCAAACACTACATATAACGGTACGATCCCAATGTCATATTGTTCGATCCAGGACTGTGGAATATCGGAGATACTGTCCGCGAAAATTTTCACTTGTGTCAAAACATTTCCTCCAGTATAAGTTCTTGTTCAAAAGGTCGATTCTCTGCTCCGGAAGTTCACTGAACAAGCACTTAAATGTATTTGGTTCGTTATCTTGCATTATAGAGGAGAAGTAGTGCATAAGCAAAAAATATATTGCTGGAAAATACTACTCTAACTATAGCAAGGATCAGGACTCCCTATTCCAGGCAAAATGCTGGCGAAACTTGCGTGGGACAAGCCTTCCTGCTTAGTGAAGCAGGCGGTGAAATATGCCGCATGATTGAAGCCGACTTCTTCTGCGATCCGTTCAACGGGCATATCGGTCTGAACGAGCAGTAGCTTGGAATGCTCGATTCGGATCAGCAGCATATACGCCGCCGGCGAGCACCCGAACACCTTCTGCATGCATCTGGCAATATAGACGGGATGAAAATTGATGCTCTCTCCGAGTCTTTTGGCAGAGAACGGCTCGCGGTAATGCTCGCGTAGATAGGAAGCGGCCTTCTCTGCACATACCGAGCCGGGGGATGGAGCGCTGGTTTCCAAAGATGCGGCCAATAGACCGATGACTTCTTGGAATAGAGCTTGCTGCTTCAGTCGCACACTGCTGTGATGAGATGCGCGATTCATCTCTGTTAATTCGTCAATCGTATCCGTTACCTTCTGTAGCTGGGGAAGCAGGGTGAACTGCGGTACAGCCAGTGTGAATGGCGTCGTAGTGAAGGGATGAAGCGACATATACGCCGTATCCTCGCCTTCTGGGTCTGAATGCTGCTTGCAGTATTCCGTCTGGTCGATAACACACCAGGTCCCGGGAATCTGGAAATGAAGCCAATGATGGACCGTATCCTCTTTGCAGCCGGAGAAGCCATAATGATAGCAATCCGGGCGAAGGATGAGGGCGTGTCCTGCGGAGACCTCATAATTTTGCTTCTCTTCTCCGACGTAAAGACACCCTTGGGAGACGACAAGTAAGTCGAATACTCCAATATTTTTGCGGCTGAGATGCTTTCCGCCATAGGACATATGTGTAGATCCGCTAATTATATATTGCGGCAGCGGGGGAGCGGTTATTTCGATAATATGAGGCATATATCCACCTCCAGGTGCGATGAATAAGGTTTGAATTATGATAGATTGAGTTGATTATTTGATACATTAATTTTAATAATGCATCTATAATGTGATTCATGTCAATAAGTTTGATAAGAGCAGCAGCGTAGTAGCGTCTCTGTTCTTCAGGAGGTTGTAATAATGATGAAATCCAAGGGCAACGAGAGCAATAAATTTAACCTCTGGCTGCTCGCTTGGCCGATATTTATTGAACAGTTTCTGCAATTTCTGCTGGGCTCCGTCGATACTTTGATGGTGAGTCGGATATCTGATAATGCGGTAGCTGTTGTTGGTTTCTCCAATCAGCTATTTAACGCCCTTACGACACTATTTGCTACGGTAGCTAGCGGGGCGGGGATCGTTATCGCTCAGAAAATTGGCTCTCGTCTGAATGAGGATGCTAGGACGGTCGGAATCATTTCCTTCAAAGTAACCATAGCCATTGGGCTTGCGTTAAGCGTGCTGTTAGTTACTTTCCCACATCCGATCGCTAAAATGCTGCAGCTTCCGAATGAACTGCTGCCTTTGGCGGATACCTATATTCCTATCGTTGGCGGTGGTATGATTCTCATCGCCGCTATCGCGGTATTAGGTACAGCTATCCGCAATACAGGGAATACGAAGGGACCGATGATCATTGCCGTTGGCATGAATGTGATTCATATTGTGATGAATTACGGTTTTATTTTTGGTGCCTACGGTTTCCCGCAATTAGGTTTTACCAGGTGTAGCTATCTCAACGGTAACCAGCCGTCTAATCGCTACGATCGTCCTGTTTGTTATTTTCCTTGGCTCATTCGAACGTAAGATTAAGTTCAGCGATTTCCGTATCTTTGACCGTAAGCTTTTCAAAGAAGTCCTCCAGATTGGCTGGCCGCTCGGAATCAATTCAGCGAACTGGGTTTTCTCACAATTGGCAATTTTCTCGTTCCTGGCGATGCTCGGCTCGACAGAGCTAGCAGCCAGAACCTATATGAATACGTTGGAATCGTTCTGCTTCTTGCTGGGTTTCTCTCTTGCATTGGCCGCACAGATCCAGATTGCACATCTGTATGGAGCAGGGAAGACGGGAGAAGCTTATCGGGCTGCTTATAAAGTTCTTACCGTCGGGCTACCGTTGGTCATTGTGAATGCTTTTATTCTCGTTGTCTTCGGGACTCATGTGCTACGTCTATTTACACAGGATAGTGATATATTGGCACTTTGCGTAACGCTGCTATGGATGAATCTTATGCTTCAACCGGGCAAAATGGTCAATATGGCGCTCGGCAACTCGCTTAACGCCGTTGGGGATACACGTTATACAATGAAGATTTCTCTGATCTTCATGTGGGTTGTCGCGACAGGCTGCTCTTACTTGCTGGGGGTATCGCTTGGCTGGGGCATCGTCGCTATCTACTCTTGCATGATTGCGGATGAGTATATCCGCGGAGTACTCTCATACTTCCGCTGGAGAGGGCGTAAGTATTTGCGGAAGAAGAAGAAGAGATAATGCAGGAACAGGAACAATGTGCGGCTGAGGTTGGCTTGGTGTTGTAGTTATCCTGGAACCTGATAGGAATCCGGTTGTACGTAATACGTGTGAAATATAGATTGATTAATTATGGGAACCCTGTCTTTAGAGACTAGGGTTTTCTTTTTTTGTGTGGTATATGGTGTATAAATCCTATACTTCTCCGGGAAAAGCCTGCAATAATGCTGGAATTCACCAACATATCGATCTAAGCGGGTAAATTCCTGCGATAATCAGACTGTTGGAAAAGCGTAAGTAAGTCCCACAAACTTTAACGAAACACCATAACGCTATTTACACAATAATGAGGGGAATGGGAATCTAACGAAACACCATAACGCTATTTGGGTAAAAAACCGCAATTTAACCCCTTGGTTCCCATAATAGCGATACCCAGTTTCGTTAGAGTATTAATTCGCCCTCTTTGACGTAAATAGCGATACCTAGTTTCGTTACAATATGGGGATCTAAAAAATGAGCATATTTGCAGTTTTGGACTTTTTGTGGCGGGCATAGTTCGGTCGTAAAGAGGGGGAGACGAATGATTTTGAATGAATTTGAATGTTTATGATAGAAAATGATTGATTAATGAGCGGCATGTGGTATGATAAGAACAGATGGAGGGATGGATATGTTGACAGAAGAACGCTACAACTTAATATTAGAGCGCTTGCAAAGCCAAGGTGTTGTTAAGCTGCAAGAACTTGTTGAAGCCATCGGGGCTTCAGAATCGACGATCCGGCGGGATCTGGTTGATCTTGAGGGCCGCCATCTGCTGAAGCGAATCCACGGCGGAGCCAGCTTGCTGAATCAGAAAAGCCAGGAGCCGGGGATGGATGAGAAAACGTTCAAAAACATTCAAGAGAAAGAAGTTATTGCCCGTCTAGCCGCCCGGGAAATCCGGGACAATGAATGTATTTATTTGGATGCGGGAACTACTACTCTAGCGATGATCTCATATATTGAAGCGGAGAATGTAACGGTTGTGACTAATGGACTGTCTCATGTTGAAGCTTTGGTTAACCAACGAATCCGCAGTTATCTGCTTGGAGGGATGATGAAGATTCATACCAAGGCCGTCATTGGGAGCATCGCCCTGCAGAACATGGATAATTTCCGGTTCGACCGCTGCTTTCTCGGGACGAACGGAGTCGATCTGGAGATGGGTTACACCACCCAGACCCTGAGGAGGCACTAATCAAGCGGCGCGCTCATCAATTATCGGGTCAAACATATGTTCTGGCCGATTCAAGCAAGATCGGCGAGGTTACCTTTGCCAAGCTGCTGGATCTAAATGAGGCGACTCTAATTACGGATAACGTTCCTCATCATCTGCGGAAGGCCATCGCTCATAAAACAAAAATAATCGAGGGATCAGCATCATGATATATACGATAACGCTTAACCCGTCTGTGGACTATATCGTCGAGGTAGAAGAACTTAATATCGGCGGTCTTAGTCGGATGAAGCGGGACCTGAAGCTTCCGGGAGGCAAGGGGATTAACGTGTCGCGCGTATTGAACCAGCTTAGTGCGGAAAATACAGCGCTCGGCTTCCTTGGAGGGTTCACCGGAAGGTACGTGAACGACAGATTTCAGGAAGAGCAAATAGTAACTGATTTCGTAACGATAACAAGTGACACACGGATTAATATCAAGCTGAAGCACGGCGAGGAGACGGAGATCAACGGTCTAGGGCCGGACATCATCGAAGCGGAAGCGGAGCAGTTGATACAGAAGCTATCCGCATTGCAGGAGGATGACATCGTGATCTTATCAGGCAGTATTCCACCGTCGCTTGGTAATGATTTTTATGAACGACTGATTCAGGTTAGTAAGCAAAGGGGCGCCGAGTTTGTGATCGATACGACTGGTGAAGCGCTGCTCAAGGCGCTCAAGCATCGTCCGTTGCTCGTCAAACCGAATCACCATGAACTCGCTGAATTGTATGGTACTGAGTTGAATTCCATGGAGGATGTGGCAGTGTACGGACGCAAACTGTTGGAGGCTGGAGCCAAGAATGTCCTCGTCTCTATGGCTGCTGAAGGGGCTCTGCTAATAACCGAGTCTGCTGTGTATCATGCGAACGTGCCAGCGGGACAAGTCAAGAACTCGGTGGGGCAGGCGACTCTATGATCGCAGGCTTCGTAGGTACGCTGGTGCAAACCGGTGATCCTATCGCGGCTTTTCGTACTGGGGTTGCCGCAGGGAGCGCGACTGCATTCGCAGATGATCTTGCGACCAGAGAGATGATTGATCAACTACTACCACAGGTCGTTATATCTAATCGATAGAATACAGGCTGGCTGGACAAATGAAAATCTAAAGGGGTGTTAACCATGAAAATTACCGATTTGTTGATCAAAGAGACGATGATTATGGACTTACAGGCGCAGACCAAGGACGCAGCAATCGACGAGTTGATCGCAAGCCTGTATAAGCATGGTCGGATCACAGATCCGGTGTTATTCAAGGAGAAGATATTAAAACGTGAAGCAGAGGCAAGCACGGGGATTGGTGGGGGATCGCCATGCCCCATGCGAAGACCAATGTGGTTAACGAAGCGACGGTCGTATTTGCCAAAAGCTCCAGTGGTGTAGATTACGACTCTATTGATGGAGAGCCAGCCAGAATCTTCTTTATGATTGCCGTTCCGGAAGGAGCGGGTAATATGCATCTTCGCACGCTGGCCACGTTATCCACGATGTTAATTGATAGCGAATTCATCGACCAATTGATGAACACTAGAACACCTGATGAAGTAACGGCGTTGTTTGACGCTAAGCAGGCTGAAGGTGATGAAGAGGCGCGAAACGGAAGCCGAGAAGCGGAGCAAAGGTCCGACCGGGAAACACATTCGGATAAGCAGGAGTCAACTTCTGAAGGAACGGAATCTGAACCTTTGGTCATTGCTGTAACCGCTTGCCCTACAGGAATTGCTCATACGTATATGGCGGAAGATGCGCTCAAGAAGATGGCGAAGGAGATGGGCGTAGCTATCCGAGTTGAGACGAACGGCTCTGAAGGAGCCAAGAACGTGTTGACCGCTGACGAAATCCGCCGGGCAAGTGGGGTAATTATTGCTGCGGATAAAAAAGTTGAAATGGCTAGGTTTGATGGCAAGCCACTACTGCAAAGACCAGTCAGCGACGGTATTCGCAAGCCTAAGGAGCTGATTCAAAAGGCACTTCAAGGCGATGCTCCGATTTATCATGGCGCTAACAAAGCGGCTGATGATCCAGAGAAAGAAGAGAAGAAAAGCGTCGGCAGCAAAATATATAAGGACTTAATGAACGGTATTTCTCATATGCTGCCGTTTGTCGTAGGCGGCGGGATTCTGATCGCCATCTCTTTCCTGTTTGAACAGGTGGGTGGACCGGATCATCCGCTGTATAAATTGCTGATGACGATCGGTGGAGATGGAGCGTTCCACTTCCTGATTCCGATTCTGGCCGGATTCATCGCTATGAGTATTGGTGATCGTCCAGCGCTCATGCCAGGTATGGTCGGCGGCTTGATGGCGGTCAATTCGAATGCGGGCTTCCTTGGTGGTCTGGCCGCCGGTTCATGGCCGGCTATATCGTGATCGGGCTGCGGAAGCTATTCGCTGGACTACCTAAATCGCTTGAAGGGCTTAAGCCAATTTTGCTCTATCCGGTATTTGGGCTGCTGATTACTGGCTCGATTATGTACTTTATCTTTGATCCGGTATTTAGCACGATTAATACATGGCTGGTATCTGGACTGAATAATCTAGGAACAGCTAACGCCGTTCTGCTTGGACTTGTTCTTGGAGGTATGATGGCGATAGACATGGGCGGCCCGTTCAACAAAGCTGCATACACCTTCGCTATCGGCGTATTCACATCAAGTGGCAACACGAACGGATTGATGATGGCGGCTGTCATGGCAGGAGGCATGGTTCCTCCGCTGGCAATTGCTCTGGCAAGCACCTTTTTCAAGCGAAAATTCACAGAAGAAGAGCGGAAGTCTGGCTTGACCAACTATGTACTTGGATTATCCTTTATTACCGAGGGCGCGATTCCATTCGCGGCGGCTGATCCGCTTCGAGTTCTGACCTCCTGTATCCTTGGTTCGGCAGTGGCCGGCGGTCTAACTCAGCTATGGAATATTAATATCCCGGCTCCACATGGCGGAATTTTCGTTGCCGCTCTGGCAAATCATGCTCTGTTGTTCCTGCTTGCGGTAGCGATTGGCTCGGTCATCTCGGCTCTGGTGCTCGGTATTTGGAAGAAGCCGTTGGAGAACAGAGTATAAGCTTGATTAGGAGATCTGCATGAATATAATAAAAGCCGTTCGCGCAGCTAAGCATTTGGCAGCGCGGGCGGCTTTTGTGCATAATGAGGTCGATCTGGGCACATCCCATATGTTACATTAAAGAATAGCCGAGCTTTTTGAAAAGGAGAAGATAGATGATGAAACTGATGTTTATTTCCGATATTCACGGGTCCGCTTACTGGCTGGACAAGGCAATCGAGAAGGTGAAGGAGGAGAAGCCGGATCAGATCGTGATGCTTGGCGATTTCATGTATCATGGACCTCGAAATCCGCTGCCTGAAGGCTATAACCCGGCTATGGTCGCGGAAACGCTGAACCAGTATAAACAGCAAATCGTGGCTGTGCGCGGCAATTGTGATGCGGAAGTGGATCAAATGCTGCTTGAATTCCCGATGATGGCGGACTACACGGTGATCCTTCATGAGGGACGTCGCATATATGTGACGCATGGGCACGGGTTTAATATAGAGCAATTGCCACCTCTTCAAGAAAGCGATATTTTTATTCAGGGACATACGCATGTGCCTGTAGCAGATATAAAAGACGGCATTTATGTACTCAATCCAGGATCGATCTCGCTTCCTAAGGAGAACTATCCGAATTCCTACGGTATTATCGAGAATGGTAGCTTTTTCGTTAAGGATTTTGAGGGTGGCGTAATTAAATCAGTAACCTTTACGTCATAAGAGCATTTGAAAACTATAACAGGCCCCCTGTTCAATCACAGGGGGCCTGTTTTTTACAACTGTAGTTAAAGGCAAGTAGATCAATGAATCGAGAAATTCGAATTATGGATGGAGCAGTGTAATATCATGATTCTCCAGGAACGAGATCCACTCGTCGGAAGGCCTGTGATCGGTAATGATATAACTAATCTGCTTAAACTCAAGCATTTTTACAAAGCCAATACTGTCGAACTTGCTTGAATCTATGAGCAGAATGGTCTGCCTGGCCTGCTGATTCATGACTTGCTTCAATTCGCTCTCCGGCTCGTTGGAATCCGTGATACCACCCATCATAGATATACCTTTACAGCTGAACAAGGCAATATCGACATTGTAATTCTGAATGGCCTGTCTGGCCACCGGGCCGATAAGCGAGCTTGCCTTAGGCCTGAGTGAGCCGCCGGTGGAGATTATCGCGTGGCTTGTCTGATTGAACTCATTAAGGATAATGACAGAATTTGTGATAATGGTCAGATTGTCGCGTTCAGACTCTAGGATCTTCAGCGCTTCAAATACGGTGGAGCTTGTATCGGTCATTAGTGTATCTTCATCGTTAATCAGCGGTAGAAGTAAGCTGGCAATGGTTCTTTTTTCGTCTATATTATGCGTATTCCTCGTCTGATAGGGTAGATCATCATTGATATGGACGTTTAGTACGGCTCCGCCATAATTTCGGGTAACGATCCCTTCCTGCTCGAGCTTCTCCAGATCACGGCGAATCGTCTCCTCGGTAACTTCGAAGCTGGCTGCCAGCTGTGAGACGAGCACTTTTTTATGTCTATGTAACTCTTGAATTATTTTTTCTTTTCGCTCAAAAGCCTTCATTGGAACCCGCCTTTCCTAAGTGAACATAAATCTATTGTACATAAATCATAATGAAAATAAAAAAGAAACTACAAAAACCAAAATTATTTCTGCTTTTTATGTTGTTTCATAGAAAAACAGAAGTTAATTACATTATAAACGGAAATAAAACAACAAATACTGTTTGATTTTCTTTGTTTACGTGGTATTATGATGTTGGAAACAAAGAAAAAAACAGAATGTTCTATTTGAGACGTCATTAATTCATACATTACAACGAGGGTAAGGTGAGAGTATGCATCAAGATATACTGACAGCGCCATTTCTGCGGGAAATGTGCGATACTACGGCCAATTTATATCGCTTAGGTTGGGATGAGCGTAACGGGGGTAATATCAGCTATCTGATTGGGGAAGAAGAAGTAAGCAATTATTTAAATGTTTCGCGGGTCGAGCGCACGGTTCCGATGAGCTTCGATGCTTCTGAACTGGCAGGAAAGTATTTTGTTGTGACAGGTTCCGGAAAATACTTTAAGAATGTTATCCAGGACCCAAAAGTGAACCTTGGTGTTATCCGTATCGGGCAGGATGGACACAGCTATGAGATTCTGTGGGGATTGGCTGATGGGGGAGTGGCTACAAGCGAGCTACCAACCCATCTGATGAATCATATGGAGCGCCTAAAGGTGGATCCTAAGCACCGGGTTATCATGCACTGCCATGCAACACATCTGATAGGTATGACATTTACACATTCTCTGGAAGAGGTTCATTTCACAAAGACCTTGTGGGAGATGTGTACAGAATGTCTGGTTGTGTTCCCTGAAGGCGTCGGAATCATTCCATGGGTGGTGCCGGGCACAAATGAGATTGGGGAAGCGACCGCAGAGAGAATGAAGGATGTTCGAATTGTGATGTGGCCGTATCATGGTGTGTTCGGAGCGGGGACTACGATGGATGAGACCTTCGGATTGATCGAGACAGCTGAGAAGGCTGCACAGGTCTACACGATTGTATGTGCGCAGGGTGGTAAGAGCAGACCATCTCGGATCAAGAGCTGCTCGATTTGGCAAGGGCCTTTGGCGTAACACCGAGACCAGGAGTACTGCAGGTCTGAACCTAAATGTAGTTCAAAAAGTCCTTTCTTTGAACACACACTATTAGAATGATGTATATGTAAACATAACAAACCAGGCTGCCTAAGAAGGCAGCCTGGTTCTTTAATATATAGAGTTTTACTCTTGATCGTCCTTCTGGCGATCCGGTAGCTGCTGTACATAGCTGTCGGACAAGCGAAGCAGATCAAGCGCCCGATTATATTCATCCTCCGTAGTAAGGGCCTGGCTTACGCCGTCCTTGGCTAACGGGAACTGAGTACCGTCATCATACCAGGTGCCTGGCATGAACACAGCTTTGTCATTAATAAATGACCCGGAAGGCAGATAGTAACGCTGCGGTAATAAATTATAATTGTTATTCAGTATATCCTCACCGAAATGGATCTGATTGCCCATAGAGACACCAAGTAGGTTAGCAACGGTCGGTAGAATATCGACCTGTCCGCCGACATTATCCATAACCTTGGATTCAGTCTGACCCGGAATCGAGATCACGAGCGGGATGTTAAGCATGTCACGGTAGCTGTAATCGCGGCCGTAAATTTCGCTCATTAGTTCCAGACCTCGCTTATCCAGCGAGAACTTCGGCAATCCCAGGTGGTCACCATAGATTACAACAAGACTGTTATCCCAGATTCCGCGCTGCTTCAGATCGTCAATGAACAAGCCAAGTGCATAGTCCGCATAATTCTGTGAGCGGATATAATCGCCGACCATATTGTTCTGATAACTCTCCGGCAGTGTAATCCGGTCCAGCTCGTGCGGAATCGTAAACGGATGATGCGCCGTCATAGAGATAACTTGTGAATAGAATGGAACTCCAGTTGATTGCATTTTGCTCAGTTCTTCAGCGGTTTTCCTGTACAGCACTTCATCTGAAGGTCCGAAGAATACTGTGTCATCTTGACCGAAGAACTCCTGATCGTAGTAGCGATCCCAGCCGATCGCTTTGTATAGTTCGCCGCGATTCCAGAAATCTACCACATTCGTGTGGAAGGTAGCGGTATCATAGCCATTTGATTTCAACAGTTTGGGTAGACTCGGCAGTTCTTTGTCAGGATAATTCTGTGTTGCTGCTTCATTATAAGGAATATAGAAGGACGTATTCACGACAAATTCGGCATCCGATGTATTTCCTTGGCCCACCATTTGATAGAAATTCTTGAAATAGAGATTGTCTTTAACAAGCGAGTTCATGACCGGAGTAACCTCTTGCCCGTCGATCTTCAGATCGATCAGGAAGTTTTGGAAGGACTCCAACTGAATAATTATCAAGTTTTTGCCTTCGGCGGCGCCGAAGAACTGTGGATTTTCTTGTTTCTGAACACTTTTCAGTTTGTCGATCTTTGCTTGGGTAATTTCATCCTTATCTACGAGATCTTCCTCTTTATTTGATAGAATCGTATAGGTCTCATAGCTAAGAATTCCCATTTGCTCCGCTTGCTTGATCTCATTCATGCTGGCCCGGTTCGGCCAAATGTTGAAAATACACAGGGCAAGTGATACCCCGGCTACAACCCCTACAAAGCTCTTGCTTACTCTGTTCAAGTTGAACAGACTCTTGAGTTTTCCGCTCTCTTCCTGCGCATTAGCCAGAAGCCGATCACGACTATATCAAGGAAAATAAGCAAATAATATGGAGCTAGCAGTGAGAACACACTGTTCTTTACTGCAGTTACCTGATTGACTTGCTGAAGCGCATGATAGGTGACGATAACGCCGTAATATTTATGATACATAATTGCTGCGAAGAAGACGGCAGTAACGATCAGGTTAACCGTTAGATAAATCCCGAATTTCCTCTTGGAGGAGAAGACCTCAATCAGACAGAACAGGATCAGGATAAATGGGAGTTCCTTGAGTAGCGGTCCCAACCGGCATTTGATCAAATATCGTGATCCACGCTAGGTAACTTTTCAGAATCATAATAACGGTGAAGAATACGAGCGGCTTGAGATTACCAGGCCGGATTCGTTGGAACGCTGACATGGTGCGACCCTTCCTTTCATTAATAATTGAGTAAGCGACTCCAAAGCACGACTTCTGAACATACACTTTCAATATCATAACTGAAAAAATGGGAAGAAGGAAATCGATCATTTTCTCTTATTTAACAGTAAATGGCATTAAAAGGGATAAAACCGCTTCTCAACTTTGTTTTTTGCTTTAAATTAGGGGTTTTCACATCTTTACATATTCATCATGCCAGATCGGCATTTAAAAGCAGTGAAATTATTCACGTCTAGGTGAGCCAAATAGTTAATTCATGGAAGGCTGAGGATTGATTATCGGCTAAAGCTGCTCCGTCAGCACCTGAACGAATTGTTCTAGAAAAGCTTGATCTAGCTCGTCAAAGCGGGACTTCAGCGGGCTATCAATATCGAGTACACCAATTAATTCCTCTCCCTTAATTACCGGAAGCACAATCTCACTATTCGATGCGGCGTCGCAAGCAATATGACCAGGGAAGGCATGTACATCATCTACCCGAACTGAACGGCGCTCCATAGCGCTTGTCCCACATACCCCCTGCCAAGCGGAATGCGGATGCAGGCCGGTAGTCCCTGAAATGGGCCGAGTACAAGTTCCTTGCCATCGAACATGTAGAAGCCTACCCAGTTAATGTCTGATAGATAGAAGTTTAATAGAGCAGTAGCGTTAGCTAGATTAGCAATTCTACTAGGTTCGTCGTAGATTAGTGATTTTAATTGAGATATGACTTGATTATGCTGTTCTTCTCGGGAACCTGTGTAGCTGATTGTATGGAACATGCGCCCATCTCCTTTTTATCTATATAGAGGTAGTTCAGAAAGTCCGCTTTTAAACACGGGCTATTACGCCTTATTATAGTATGAATGTCAGACCGTTGAAAGCCACTATCCTAGGTTGAAAGTGGTAATGCGGCCTGCTGGGTGGCCCCAGTTAATTCGGGAGAGATAGAGGTTATGCTGGTCGGATGGACTTCGATCCTGAGCGCTTGGTGAATTAATAGACGGACCGCTTCGCTATATTCCTTAGGGGCTACAGCATAAGCATTACCGTGAACTGCTCCGTCCACCAGGAGTAGGCTTTTGGGTCCGGCCTTGTGCTCATAGAGCTGTTCGCTCATAGATGTGGGCACATAATTGTCCTTCGTACCATGAATGAACAGGACAGGAAGATGGCTATGTTCTACCGCCTGAAGCGGGCTAACTTGTTCCATGGAGAACCCGGCTTTGTGCTTCAATATTTTATTGATGATGGGCAGGAGCGGGAGGAGGGGAGCCTATAGACCGTTTTTGCTTGGTGACGAACCAGCTGTGTTAAATCTGAGAATGGACAGTCTGCAACGACAAATTTGACGTTAGGGTGGACGATGCTCAAATATTCGAGCACGGATGCCCCGCCGAGTGACTGACCGTGAAGACCGATGCTGCATTCGGTTCCGTAATTATGTGATATCCATCTGACCCATGCAGCAATATCGTATTTTTCATAATAGCCGTAGGTTGTATATTTCCCTTCACTATTCCCGTGACGGCGCTGGTCAATGAGTAGAATGTTGAAGCCTTCGCTCTGGAAGAGATCGATATATTGAGTAGAGATTAGCATGGAGACGGTGTAGCCATGGACGATAATCGTCCAATCCTTGGACGATGGGTCGGTCTCTATGACGTAACCGCATAAGCGTAGTCCATCATCGGAGAGAATATGGACGTCCTGTTTCTTCAGATGGCTGAATCGTTCCCGACTGTAGACGCCGGATTGCTCTAAATATTGAAAAAGTTTATCGGTGGTCTGCAGTTTCATATGAGTAAGCTGTTGAAAAGCGAAGGTGATAATTCCCAGTCCTAGACTGGCAACGACCAACAGAGCAATCATCAAATAGATCGTCATGAGAGTGAACCTCCTTAGCTGTCGAACTATGGTGGAGCATCCAAAGAATGTGCCTATATTATCTGCCGATCACCCGGATGAATATGCTGCATTATATTGTGAATTAGGGCATTTCGGGATTGTTCAAAAATTATTTATTAAAAAATACTATTTGGGCATATTTGCCGGGCTTATTTTTTCACTTTGACTCTGCCTCCTGTTCTATGCTTATATAAAAACAACTGATTGCGCAGGGGAGGAGATGAGTCTTTTGTTCAAATGCGGTGGTAAGATTCCGGTGCTGGAAGGCGAGAGAATACGTCTAAGAAGGATGGAGCAGGCTGATGCCGCGGATATGTTCCGCTATTGGAGTGATCCGAAGGTTGTTAAATATATGAATGTCCCTGTGTTCACTTCCGTGGAGGAGACGTCGGAGATGATCGATTTCCTGAACGGCTTGTCCGAGACGGAGGATACGATGCGCTGGGGAATCGAGCTGGTGCAGGAGCAGAGACTGATCGGAAGCTGTGGCTTCAATACATGGGAGTTATCGGGGGCTTATCGCGGGGAGATTGGTTATGATATTGGGCGTGATTTCTGGCGACAGGGCTATATGACGGAAGCGCTCCGATTAATGCTGAATTATGGCTTCATGACAATGGGGCTGAACCGTATTGAAGCTCTGGTTGATCCACGAAACAGCGCTTCTCGCAGCATTTTGCAATCTTTTACTTTCTGCGAGGAGGGACTATTAAGAGAGTATCAGCGAACCGAGGAAGGCTTCGTGGATCTGTTAATCTATTCCTTGTTGCGTAGAGATTTTGATTCAGGAGGAAAATATTTGTGACCCAGTTACACGTAGATCATCGATTCAGACAAGGCTTGGCACTGAAATCCATAGATCCGCTCAGTAAGCTGGTCGCTCTGTTCTGTGCTGCTCTTCTGGCGATGCACTGGGACAAACCGCAGCCGTTGTTGATTATGTTGTTCGTGTTCATCGGCTTAGCCCGTTATGGTGCGGGAATGAGCTGGCCATGCTTAGGGCGCAGATTGAGATTTATTGCTGTCTTTGGCTTGCCATTGTTCATCATCACTAGCATCGCGGCACCGGCGGGGGAAGCGTTTGTCACTTGGGGGCTTCTACAGATTTCGTTAGGGGGCGCCGAGTATGCAGCGGCGATTACACTGCGCATGTTCTGCCTGTTCTTGTCCTCGATCATATATATTGAGTCCACAGATCCCAAGGATTTTGTCACTATACTGACTACACGACTGAAACTCCCTTACCGGTTTGTCTTTGGCGTATCCATGGCGCTAACTTTTCTGCCGTTGCTTGAATCGGAAGGCCGGATAGCTAGGCAAGCGCGCCAACTGCGTTTCGGCAGACAGCCACGTGGTGTCGGTGAGCGATGGCGGATGTGGCGTGGCAATCTTGCAGCTATATTTACCGGAGCGGTAAGACGTGTGGAGCAGACGGCCGGCTCAATGGAATCCAAGGGCTTCGGCGCTTATCCGGTGCGCAGTTTTCTGCGGGAAGTAGAGATTGGAATTGTCGGATATGCTCTGATAATCATGAGTGTTGTTGTGACAGTCTGTTTATGGTCCGTTTAAAAAAAGACTTGACGTACTATAATTGTTAACCTAAATTTAAATTGTTGGTTAACAATCAGGGAGGATGACACTACAAATGAGTCAGTCTTTAAACAGAGGAGTATTCAAAGCATTTACAACAATTGAAATTGTGCTGATGGCCATGTTGGCGGCAGCCAACGGTGTGATGACGACTTTTATCTCGCCGCTTAACCAGGCCTTGAATGGGCTGGGCGGGCCGATAGCAACGTCTACAATAACAGGTTTATATATGGTTTATGGTCTGCTTGCCTATTACATTATTCGGAAACCAGGAACGGCAGTCATTACATATGGCATTGGAGCCGTAGTCCAGTCTTTCATGGGTTCGGCCTACGGTATCGCGTCCTGCTTCGTTGCTGCTGCCTGTTATATAGTGATTGCTGAATTAGTATTTGCGGCGTTTCGTTATAAGAAATGGAACCTTCCAGTGCTCATGCTGGCAGGGGGTGCCATGGTTCCGATCTGGTTCTTCTTCGCATCTAGAATGTTTGGCTATACAGCATGGGGAACGAACGTGTTGCTCATCGCTCTTGGTGTTCGTATTCTGAGTGGTATCGTCATGTGTGGAATGTTGACCAAGCTGTTGGGTGATGTACTGAGCCGCAGCGGTCTGTTGCGACGGTTCGCGGTTAGCAGCGGGAGAAGGGTAAATCAATGATTCCTGCTCCTGAAGATTTAGTCCATTCACTGGAACTTCGTGATGTCACCTATGCCTACGAGGAGGATGCCACGCCTGTTCTGCAGGAGATTTCGTTCCTCGTAAAACCTGGGGAATGGGTGCATATAACGGGGATAGCGGCAGTGGGAAATCTACCTTGGCGGGACTGCTCTGCGGATATTTTCCCCGGACTGGGGCGGAGTTCGCAACGGAATGATACATGTGAACGACATAGATCCAGAGGAAGATGGAGGAATACGTCAGGTTACCGAGCGGATTGGCGTCGTATTTCAAGATCCGGATGCCCAGCTAGTACAGGGGCGTGTCGAGGATGAGGTAGCCTTCGGTCCGGAGAATATGCGCTGTGACAAAAAGGAAGTAGAACACAGGGTTGCGGAGTCGCTAGATGCAGTTGATCTAAGCGATTACCGCATGGATAACGTGCATAATTTATCTGGAGGCCAGCGGCAGCGTGCGGCGATTGCTGCCGTTTTGTCGTTGGAGACACCGATTCTTGTGCTCGATGAACCAGCGGCAAGTTTGGATGCTACTGCAAAGGAGCGGCTGCTCTTACTGCTTAACAAGTTACGGGGTCAAGGTTGTACCATTGTGACCCTGAGTGGGAGGATCGATGAATTCGCTGCAGCCGCTGGGAGATTGATCGTGTTGGAACACGGGAAGATTATCCTGGACGGGCCAAGTCAGCACCTACTTGAACGAGAGAGGGTGAGCTTGGTCAAGCTGGGCCTCCTACCTGATCGGATACAGCGTGAGGGATATGCCTCATCTACTCTAGAGGCCGAGGGCCAGCCTCAAATCGGCTCCTCTGTTAAACCGTTGCTGAAAATTAAAGATTTATCGTATGCCTATGACCTGAACAAAGGGGATGTCTTGAAGAATATAAATCTGTCTCTGTATGCTGGCGAGTGGCTGCTCTTATGCGGGAAAACGGGTCGGGAAGACGACACTGTCGCGTCTGTTCATGGGTCTGCTCACACCTCCTAAGGGGAGAATATGGTGGCAGGAGCAGGATATAGCCCGTCTATCCTTGCCAGTGATCGCGCAGGATATCGGCTATGTATTTCAGCAACCAGAGCATCAATTCGTTGCGAATACGGTACTGGATGAACTACTCTTCGGTCCCCGTGCGGCTATGGGGCTGAGGCCACGTGAGCAGACGCCAGATCCTGTGTTAAAGCGGGCCGAAGCTCTGCTTGCCATAGCAGGGCTGCAGGGAAGGAAGCACATATCTCCCTATATGCTAAGTGGAGGCGAGAAGCGGTTGCTGAGTGTAGCTGCTGCAATGATCGTGCCCAAGAAGCTGTATATTCTTGATGAGCCGACAGCAGGTACAGATTTGCATGGTGTAGCCAAGCTGGCTGATCTATGCAAGGATGCTGTGGCCTCTGGAGCGGCAATCGTAATGATTACTCATGAGCCGGAATTGTTCGCGGGTGAGAAGACAGCTATTTGGAGGATGAACCAGGGAAGTCTGGAGACCGGATTACGGTGATTTCGTGATTAGATCACGGCAAGAACAAGATAATGTCTGTAAGTTAAATATGTGTTCAAAAAGTTTGGTTTTCAGCACCAAGAAGGTTGGATGAAGCTAGGGTCTGAGGAGCGGAGCGTACGTAGTTTGTACGTGAGCACCGGAAGCCCCGGCTGAATTCAAGATTCGAATGTCGATTAAGCTCTCAGTGTTACTTCGTGTTAGATATAGAATTTATTCGTTGTCAACGGAGTTGATGGAATTCTTATATCGCAAGAAAACCTACATTTGAATCGCGGTCGCTCATCCTTGAATGACTTCGATCGGTTTTCTTATCAAAAGCGAACTTTTTGAACTACCTCTAAAAAGCGAGCAAGCGGGGGAGGCAAAATATGCCTTTATTCCCGCTTGTTCGTCTTTTCTTTTAAAAGGGAGGCATTTATAATGTAGTGAATGCATTTCAATATTAGTTGAACTAATGATTATAAGGATGATGGCAGCCGGGTGAAATATTCTTCCGATCGCTGTTGTTCATGGATTTCTTGATTTCATAGAATCTAACGAGGTAGAAATCCATTCACAAAGGCGAACGCTACGCTTCTCCAGAATCATTTCACCCTCTTGCCTATTCCTTGCATTCCTTTTGTTCAACTTCTATAGACAGAGAGAGAGGAAGTTAAACAGTGAGTGCAACAATAAAACGTAATTATATATTAGCCGGGCTATTATTATCTACATTTCTGGCTGCGATTGAAGGGACGGTCATTGGCCCAGCAGGACCAAGAATTGTCGGAGATATCGGCGGAGTGGAGCTGTTAAGTTGGGTATTTACCGCTTATTTGCTGACGATGTCGGTGACGACTCCGATCTTTGGTAAAATCAGCGATTTATATGGACGTAAGCTTGTATTCGTGATCGGATCGGTTCTGTTTCTGGCGGGATCGATGCTGTCTGGCTTTGCTTCAGGGATGGAGCAGCTCATTATTTTCCGGGCGATTCAAGGGATCGGCGCTGGAGCTCTACTTCCCGTTACCTTTACCATCATCGGGGATATTTATTCGATAGAAGAGCGTGCTAAGGTTCAGGGGATGATCAGTTCGGTCTGGGTATCTCGTCCCTCGTTGGTCCGCTACTTGGCGGATATGTGGTAGATTCATTGGACTGGCGCTGGATATTTTATTTTAATCTTCCGTTCGGGTTGATCTCCTTATTTATGATCATCCGCTATTTCAAGGAAAAGGTCGAGAAACGGGAAGTGAAGATAGACTATGCCGGAGCAATCACCTTTACCATTGGGGTGGCTGCGATGTCGTTCGGTCTGGCGACCGGGGACAGCAGTGGGCTTGGAACTCGCCGTTTCTGCTCAGTATTTTTGCCGTATCGATTATATCGCTTATTATTTTCTTTATTGTGGAGCAGAAGGTGGAAGAGCCGCTACTTCCACTCAAACTATTCAAGATCAGAGATATCGCCTACTCCAACATCGCGAGTGTGCTTGCAAGCGCTCTGTTAATGGGTTTGACATTTTATTTACCGCTCTATGTACAGGGCGTACTTGGCAAAAATGCAACGATCTCCGGGCTTGTGCTCGCGCCGATGTCAATTGGCTGGATGGTGGGCTCGATGCTGGGCAGTCGGTGGCTGATCAGTCGAGGAATACGTAATACCTCTTTAATCGGTATGATAATTATCGCTATTGGTGCTATCGGACTGGCCTTTGTTCACGAAGGAACGCCAATGTTCTTGATATTAGTATTTAATGCGCTGTATGGAATAGGCTTTGGTTTTTCTTTTACCGTATTTACAGTCATTGCACAGTCTTCGGTTGGCTACAACCTTCGGGGGCGTCGACTGCTCTGAACTCATTCGTGAAATCGATCGCGCAGACGATCGGTGTTGCAGTGTTCGGGGTACTGATCAATATGCAAATTGCAGCACGGACAGCCAAAGGAACATCCTCAGGGGCAGAGGTCAAACAGGAGGATATTAACAACCTGCTCTCGCCGGAAAAGGTCCATCTTCTTCCGCAGCAATTGTGGAATGATTTGAAGCATGTGCTTGGCGACAGTCTGCATATCTTATTTATCGTTATGGCTGTCATCTCGGTCATCGGCGTCTTCTCTGTATTGGGACTTCGCAATCAGGCACCAGAGGTTAAAGAGGAATAAAACATCGCCCTTCTCCGCACCTTATACGGTAAGGGGAGGTGTTATCGATGTTAGAGGAGTTCAATGTTGATCAGAATACATTAGTCCATGCCTGGCAGCAGCAGCTTCCGGAATTTCTGGGTCCAGGGGATTCGGCCGAGGTGCTCGCCGATGATAGTGATCCTCAAGGATTAAGGGTTCATATTAATGCGGCAGGCCACCAGTTCTATTCCTTCGATTTTTCTTGTACTTATATGGATCCTCGGGAAGTCAAAGTGGAACTGGTCGATGTAGAGAAGGGCGGACAGACGGTGAATGAGCAAAATGAACGTCTTCAGGAGATGACCGGCGATTATGTGCGTCATCTTCATGAATGTGCCCAAGCTCTACACCGGATTACGAACCCATCTTGAGAAAGCGAGGCAAAAGAGATGGCAAAAGCAAATGGTCGGGACAAAAATCTCGGCAATGTAGATGATCACTTGCAGCAGTCAGCGGTCAACAGCCACAGCGTGCAGCAGACTCAACAAAAGGCGAATGACCGCCGCCACCGGGATGTGCACAATCACCATAAAGAGACGGATATGGATCCGTCGCATTAATGAAAAGCCAAAGAAGGCTGTCCTTAGATAGGGCAGCCTTCTTTGTGCTCTGTACATGTGAAATGAAGAACAATTACTTACGCACCAAAGGGGCTAATTTCTCCGCTTCACGTCCCATTTTCTTCAGCAATTCAATCATGGTTTGCTTCTCGTCTTCGTTCAATCCGCTTAGCGCGTGATCGATTCGATCAGAGAAATCAGGGTACAACCGATCCATCAGCTCTTTGCCCAGAGGAGTCAATTCAGCAAAAATAACGCGACGATCCCGTGGACAAGGACTCCGGTGTAAATATCCGGCAGATTCCAGCTTATCGATGACGTAAGTAACATTGCCACTTTGAAGCAGCAGTTTGGCACCTATTTGTTGGATTGGTTGCGGGCCCTTGTAATAGAGGACCTCCATAACAGCGAAGGCCGTAGGGTTGAAGCCCTGAATTTTGCTTCCTGTTACGGCATGGTCGTTGACGCTCTTGAAGGATTTCGAAAATACGCGATAAAGATGCAGTGACAAATCGGTCCCGCGTTCCTCGGTTTTCAACATTTATCATCCCGCCTTGTTCTAATATTTTAATGAGCTATAAATTGTTAGGAATAATGCTATCTTAGATCAAGCCCATATTAAAAAAAATATAATTTATCACAATTTTCGGTATTTATTTTTAAAGTGCGTGTCTTTTGCTCCGGTTGTCGTCCTTCTTGCGACCCTATAAAAAATCATCCCTCAGTTGGCACCTGATTTCATCCTCGAGACGGATGGATGAAAATTCCTTATGTTTTAACATAAGTCGTAGAAAAAGTTCGGAATTGTAATGGCTTAAAGGAGCTGGCGGTAGTTAATAGTGTCGGTACTTTGGGTCCGTAACAAATTGAGAATTGGTGGGTGAGGTTTATGGTAGATCAGGAAATGCCACAGGGAAGTAAGGGGCTATTTCATAATCGGGCTTACATGTCACTGATGGCTTCACAGCTTATATCTAATTTGGGTGATTGGTTGCATTTATTGGCGCTCTTAATGATGGTTGGGCTGAAATGGCATGCAACACCTTGGCAAATTACGACAATTATGCTGTGTTCCATGCTTCCCATGTTGGTAGGCGGTCCACTGGCAGGAATGCTGGCCGACAGAATGGAACGCAAGAAGCTGATGATCCTGGCAGATGTCGTCAGAATTTTTATTGTGCTTGGTCTGGTGTTCGTGACGGATATATGGCAGGTGTATGTATTGATCGTAGCCAAGAGCATATTCGATGTGATGTTCTCGCCGGCGAAGAATGGGAAGATCAAAGAGGTTGTACCCAAGGAGCATTTGGAGAAGGCAGTATCCTATAGCGCAATTATTGAGCAGGGAAGCAAGATCGTAGGACCTGCGCTTGGCGGGATGCTTACTGCGGCATTCGGTGTGTCGGTCTGCTTTATGATCGATTCTGCTTCATTTCTGTTATCGGCATTACTCTTGTTGTTTGTTCCCGGGAAAATTGCGAAAGCTCACACAGACGCAGGAGAAGTATCTAGTGTTAAGCAAGCTAAAACCGGCCTTTCCGAGTGAGCTGGGGCGGGCATTCGCGAGATTATCGGGATTCCCCTGGTTGCCTTCAGTACATTAATGTTGGCGATGACCTTGCTTGTTCTGCAAATCGCCGATTCGCAAGCGATCGTATTGTTTCGTGATATCCCTAATCTTCCGAAGGATTTATTAGGTTGGTGCATTGCCGCTAGTGGGTTTGGTACTTTGCTGGCCGCGGGGTTGAACGGATTCGTTTCAAAATACGCTATCTCTCCGCTGCTGAAGATGGGTGTTGGCGGGATGCTGCTCGGTCTGGTATTCGCTTTTACAGGAGCATTCGCAATCATAGGAACCTTCAATCAACTTGGTGTCATCATCATACTGATTCTGTTCGTCCTTGCAGGTCTAGGTGCGGGGATGACGTTCATTCCTTTCCAGGTCATGCTGCAACAACGTACCCCAGAGGCTTTAATAGGCAGAGTGTTCGGGGCGGTGACGAGCGTAACTTCAACAGCAGCGTTGATCGGTCCGATTGTAGGCGGGTACTTGGTTACGACGTTTGGTCCGCAGATTGCCTTTATTATTTCTGGTAGCTTGGTTGCTTTGATTGGTTGCGTTCTGCTCGTATTCAAATCGGTCATATTAAAGCACGACGGGATGGTTCAAAGTACGGGAGTACCCGCCGCTCGGAATAACATTGTATTGGGGGAAATGAAGTGAATTATATCAATGAAACGCAAAGCTTGTCGGGAAGCTGTGAATGGGCCGTAGAGGCTCATGGGCTTGTCAAAATATTTGGAGATAACCGCGCGGTCGATGGCGTAGATTTGAAGGTGCGCGCCGGCTCGATCTACGGTGTGCTCGGACCTAACGGAGCGGGTAAGACGACGACGATCCGCATGCTGGCCACACTGCTACGGCCGGATGCAGGTACGGCACGAATCTTCGGTCATGACGTGATCAAGGAATCACAGATCGTGCGGCAGTTGATTGGCGTAACGGGGCAATACGCTTCCGTCGACGAATCGCTCAGCGCTACTGAGAATCTAATCATCTTCTCGCGACTGCTCGGCCTGTCACGTAAAGAGGCAAAGCGTAAATCAGAGGAACTGCTGGAGGAATTCGGCTTATCCGAGGCGGCAAGACGTCCGCTCAAAAATTTCTCCGGCGGCATGCGGCGCAGATTGGATCTGGCCGCCAGCTTGATCGCGCAGCCGCCGCTCATCTTCCTCGATGAACCGACGACCGGGCTCGACCCGCGTACACGCTCTCAGATGTGGGATACGATTCGCCGATTAGTAGATACAGGATCGACCGTACTGCTTACGACGCAATATCTGGAGGAGGCCGACCAATTAGCTGACCGGATCGCCGTGATTGATTACGGCCGGGTTATCGCTGAAGGCACTGCCGATGAGCTGAAGATGTCCGTCGGTACTTCGTCCCTGCATCTACGAGTTCATAATGCGCAGGATATCGAGAAGGCTCGCCGCCTGATCGAGCGAGTGCTTAAGGTACCGTCCGGCATCTCTTCAGAGGCCGGGGAGATTACAGCGCCGATGGCGAATGCAGATCTCGTCACCGATCTGTTGATCGCGCTGCGCAGCGAAGGAATTGCTCTGTCGGAGATGAGCGTGCAGAAGCCGACCCTTGACGAGGTCTTCCTGACGATCACCGGCCAACGGGCAACTAATGCTGCGGCAGATGCCGCTGCATCAGCCTATGAATCTAATACCATGGAGGGAACGACGGTATGAGAACTTCCATTCAACCTATAGCGGAACGCAAATTAAAAAATCACACCAGCTTCATTCAATCGCTGCGCCATTCGCTAACGATGGCTTACCGGGGACTGCTAAAAATTCGCCGCACACCGGAGCAATTATTCGATGTCACACTGCAGCCAATCCTGTTTACTTTGATGTTCACCTATATCTTTGGCGGGGCGATCTCTGGCGATGTAGCTAGTTACTTGCCGGTCATTATCCCTGGTATTCTCGTTCAGACCGTCATAACGACATTTATCGTTACCGGCGTCCAGTTGCGCGAGGATATGGACAAAGGCGTGTTCGACCGCTTTAAGTCGCTGCCGATCGCGCGGATTGCTCCACTCGCAGGAGCACTACTCGCTGATACGATCCGCTATACGATTGCGACCGTGCTGACTTTTACCATGGGCTATATTATGGGCTATCGACCAGAAGGAGGCATCGAACATGTAGCCCTTGCCGGGATTATCGTCATTCTCTGCTCCTGGGCTATCAGCTGGATCTTCGCTTTCTTCGGTGTTATTGCTCGTACGGCCTCAAGCGTGCAAGGTATTTCGATGATCGTGCTGTTCCCGCTCACTTTTCTCTCCAACGCTTTCGTGCCAGTCGAGACGTTGCCGAACTGGCTACAGTGGTTCGTGAAGATCAATCCGATTTCGCATCTGGTGACGGCTGTACGTGATATGGCCAACTCAGGCACCGTCGGCTGGGACCTGGCCATATCTTTGGTCGGCGCTGCGGTGATCGTGTTGATCTTTGCACCGTTTACTGTGCGAGCTTATATGAGACGGACTTAAAGCGAGTGTAGTAATGAATATATAGAAGCCTATACATGTCACCAAAAGTGACGGTATAGGCTTGTTTTACTTCATGAGGATTATTTTTGATCTAGTATTGAAAACGGTTTATTGGTGTGATATTCTTTTATCAAGATAATAAATTATTATTCTAATAAAATAAATGCATGACCCGGACGGAAGGAGACAGATTTTAATGGTGAACGAGAATCGGCAATTTTTAGAAAAGTTCTTTCCGGTGGCCTCTTTCATTGCGGCAATCATTGGACCTAAATGCGAGGTCGTCGTACATGATATTAGTGATCCAGAGCACTCTATTATCTTTATTGAGAACGGATACATTAGCGGCCGTAAGGTAGGGGATGCTTCTACCGACCTCGTATTGAAGATTCTCAAATCCGAGGCGTATCATGAGGAACAGTTCATTGCTAACTATAAGGCATCGGGCAAATTTGGACAGAGCTTTCGCTCGTCGACATTTTTCATTAAGAATGATAGGAATGAACTGGTCGGTCTTCTGTGCTTGAATATCGATGTTACCCATATGGAGGTAGCTGCTGAATGGGTTCAGCATATTTTGCAAGGAGGGCCTAATCCGTATGTGATACCTCCGGTGGACGAAGCACCGAAGGAAGAAAAGCAGGCGACAGAATATTTGCAAGGCAATGCGGATGATCTGCTACAGCATATGATCTCCTCGGTAACTAGCAAGATAACGATATCGACGGACCGCTTGTCGTCGCAGGAGAAGATTGAAATCGTACGTGAGCTGAATGAGCTTGGAGTCTTCTTGTTGAAGGGAGGCGTCTCCCAGGTAGCAACGGCATTATCGATCTCGGAGCCTACAGTGTATCGCTATCTTCAGAAGCTGAAGTAACACAATTATATACAAGAGGGTGACATCATCATGAGTTATAACTTTGATCAAGTCATTAGCAGGTTTGACACGAATAGCGCCAAATGGGATGGGGCCGCCGATACGTTGGGCAGAGATGTAATCGTTCTCTCTGTAGCGGATATGGATCTTCAAGCACCACCCAAGGTCGTTGACAAGATTGCTGCAATGGCGCGTCACGGAATATACGGATACACCGATGCGCGCCCACCCTATTATACAACGGTACAGCGCTGGCTTGAGAGAGCCTATAACTGGATTGTACCGGAGGATTGGATCGTATTCTGTCCACGGATTGTACAAGCTGTATCGATCATCATTGAGCGCTTTACGAAGCCGGGCGACCGTATTCTGATGCATACCCCGGCTTACCAGCCGATTGCGAATGCAGTCGAAATTAATGACAGACAGCTTGTGGAGAGTCGGCTGTTACTTAGAGACGGAAAGTATGAGATCGACTTCGATGACATGGAGCGTGAGATGAAGGACGGGATCAAGATCGTTCTGCTTATTTCGCCGCACAATCCGACTGGACGTGTATGGACGAAGCAGGAGCTGGAACGGATCGCTGAGTTATGCATCCGTTATGATGCACTTATCGTATCGGATGATATTCACGCTGACTTTATTCACGAAGGACATGAGCATACGATTATAGCCAAGTTGTCGCAGCAGGTGGCGGAGCGCTCGATCATTTGCACCTCTCCAGGCAAAACTTTCAACTTGGCAAGCTTGGAGATCGCCAACATTGTAATACCTAATGAACAATTGCGAGAGCGCTTCCGTCATGGATTAAGACAGGCGGGCATTCATAATCCAACCTTCTTCTCCGTACCTGCCCTGGAGGTTGCGTATACGGATTGTGATGATTGGCTTGAGGAACTGCGCTCATATATTAAGGGGAATATCGCTTATACCAAAGCGTTCTTTAATGAGCATATGCCGGAATTGAAGATCATTAAGCCGGAAGGTTCATTTCTCCTATGGGTAGATTGCTCGGCTTATAGCAAAAATGAAAGCGATTTAGTCGAATGGATTCAGAATCAAAGTCTGGTTAGCGTTAGTTTTGGCACCTCATTCGGAGCTGATGGGGAAGGATTTATAAGACTGAATCTAGGAGCGCCAAGAGCGCTGCTTCAGGAAGCCTTCGAACGTATGGCAAAAAATTATCCTATACGTCATTCATCGTAATCAATTATTACATCATTAGGGGAACTCATTATGGCAAAGCCCATCAAGGAAAAGACAATCAAGCAACCTACTCTGTTTCTGGCTCTAGTTCCTATTGTTACTATGATTCTTCTACTCAGTCTAGGTTATATTCTGTTCGAACTTCCGCCTGAACCGTTAATTATCGCTTCAACTGTGGTTGCCGGAATTATTGCCATTAAGCTCGGCTATAGCTATGACGATATTATGGGCTCGATCGCACAGAAGATCGCCAAGACGATGCCGGCCATTTTGATTCTGATTACCGTCGGCTTCATGATCGGAGCCTGGATGGTCGGCGGAACAATTCCAATGATGATCTTTTATGGACTCAAAATTATCAATCCGCAATTTCTGCTGATTACAGCCTTCGTCGTAACTTCTGTCGTATCTCTTTGTACGGGGACATCATGGGGTTCGGCGGGGACAATCGGGGTCGCATTTATGGGCGTAGGTGCCGGGCTTGATGCGAATCTGGCAGCCGTAGCTGGTGCAGTCGTAGCTGGTGCATATTTCGGGGACAAGTTGTCTCCATTGTCAGATACGACCAACCTTGCAGCTCTGTCCACAGGAGTCAATCTGTATGAGCATATTGGCCATCTACTGTATACAACGATTCCTTCATTTATCGTGGCAGCAACAGTCTATGTAATTACTGGCTTAAATACACATGGAGCAGAGACTGCTATACCAGAGAAAGTCGTTACAATCATGGATACACTAAGTACTGTATTCCATTGGAATTTACTGCTGCTACTTCCGGTATTGATCGTATTGTACGGATCAGTCCGTAAGAAGCCTACGATTCCGATTATGCTCATCTCCTCTATAGTAGCGATGGCGAACGGACTTATCTTCCAAGGATTCTCTTTGCATGATGTAATCACTTCCGTAATTAATGGCTTCGACATTGCGATGGTTAACGTTCAAGGTTTCGATGCGGCTGCAGTCATTCCGGATATTCCTCGGCTATTGAATCGTGGTGGTATGAACTCTATGATGGGTACGCTGCTCATCTGCTTCTGTGCCATTACCTTTGCAGGAACGATTTCGTTAACTAAGTCGCTAGAACTGATCGTTAACAAGATTCTCAAGCATGTACGTTCCACAGGCTCGCTGATCTTGGCTTCTATCGCTACCGGGCTTACAATGATCGGGGTAACTAGCAACGGTCAAGTGTCGATTCTGATGCCTGGTGAAATGCTTCGTGAAGCATATGTCCGTCGCGGATTACATCCTAAGAACCTGGGTCGGACAATTGAGGATTCAGCGTCCATTATCGAACCTATTCTGCCATGGACAGCGGCCGGTGCTTATATGGCGGGTACGCTCGGCGTAGCGACGCTCTCGTATTTGCCTTGGGCCATGCTGTGTTGGACAGGTATTATCTTCGCTGTGATCTGGGGCTTCACGGGTTTCGGCATTGCCAAACTGACACCTGAACAGCAGCAGGAAATGCTGAAGGAGTATGATGAGATTGGCACTGTTAAATAAAATCGCTTTTGATCACGAGGTAACACTGAGAGCATATTCGACATCGAATCTTGAATTCAGCTGGGCCTAAGCAGATGCTTACGAAGTTGTTTTCTACGAAAACGTGTAGCTCCGCTCCTCAGGCTCTAGCTTCATCCAACTGAAGCGTTTTGAAAAAACGCACATCGGAAGCATCATTTTGTAGTTTTAATATATAATGCGCAAGACCATGCGCTAATAAGGAGAGAACCCATATGACACAACAAGAAAGAAAGACAATCGCAACTTCTGAGGCACCAGGTGCAATCGGGCCATATTCCCAAGCTGTTCAGTTTGGGAACTTGCTGATCACATCGGGACAGCTAGGCATGAACGCAGCCGGCGAGTTTCCGCCAACCGCTGCGGAGCAGGCCAGACATTCTTTGTCCAATGTGAAGGCGATTCTAGAAGCAGCGGGATATGGTATGGAGCACGTTATCAAGACAACGGTTTTTCTAGATGATATGAATGATTTCCAAGCGGTGAATGAAGTTTATGCAACTTTCTTCGCGGAGCCTTATCCAGCGCGGAGCGCCGTACAGGTTGCCAAACTACCAAAGAACGGACTTGTAGAAATTGAGGTTATCGCAATAAAATAATATATAAGAAGAAGGCCTCCGGTATTCCGGAGGCCTTCTTTTTGGAATAACGATTGAATATTTCAGTTCATCAAAAGTCAGTAAGTGAAACTATGGTTTGAGTGCGGACGTATAAATAAGAAACTAGTAGTACTTGAATTTATCGTACGGGTGGGGATTGAAGTGGCGAATACATTGCTAGAGGTGAAAATCGAAGAGGCTGGCTACGACGGCCATCATTCTACGATTGAACAAATCGAATTTGCAGTAAAGTCCGGTCAGCTAACTGGCCTGATTGGTCCCAACGGAGCTGGCAAGAGCACAACGATTAAGGCAATCATGGGACTGCTGACAGATGTGAAGGGGACCATTAACTTCTCGAAATCGGGAAACCATTATGCATACATACCAGAGCAACCGGTTTATTATGAGACGTTAACGCTATGGGAGCATTTAAGCCTCGCCTCAGCGGTCTATGGATTAGACGAGACGGTGCTGGAGCGAGAAGGAAATGCACTATTGGAACGATTCCGCATGACTGAGGTCAAACATCACTTGCCGGATGGCTTCTCCAAAGGAATGCGGCAGAAGATGATGTTAATGATCGGTTTTCTAATTCGTCCTGACATATATATTGTAGACGAGCCCTTTGTCGGGCTTGATCCAAGAGCTACGAGTGATTTTCTTGCGCTGCTTGAAGAAGAACGGCGCCGCGGTGCAGGCGTGTTGATGTGTACGCATGTGCTGGACACGGCGGAGCGAATATGCGATGACTTCGTTCTACTATCGAACGGGAGGGTCGTGGTGAGTGGGGAATTGGATGATATTCGCCATGCGGCCTCATTGCCAGAGGGGACATTATTCGATTGCTTCAATGCCCTGACTTAAGATAAACGTGACCGGGAGAAGATGATTTGAGGAGATTTTGATTATGAACAAAATAAGCACAGCCACCCGAACCGGAACCCTATTCAGAAGACGTTGGCTTGACTATATTCGTCATCAAATCGGTGTACTGCGTACGGCTTTTGACGGAGTGGTTCTATTATATATTGGAATACCTGGTTTACTGCTGCTGGGGAGAGTCTATTACGGATTATGGAAGGACGTACTTCCGAACTGGCTGACTGGATTACCATTCCAGGTTGTGCCTTCGGCATTGCTCCTCCTGACGTTTCTGCTAGGTGGACTCGTCTTGTTTATTGAGGCGGCGGATGTTCTGTTTCTGAAGCAGCATCCTAAATGGGTGCGGGGATCATGCTGCGTGCCATTTCACTTGCACTGCTACAGCGATTAGTCGCCATTCTGTTCGGAGCAGTCTTGCTAACACCAGTGTTATGGCGTGTTTACGGTATGGAGGGCAAGGAAATACTCATACTTTTTACATTTACATATACCATGAATGCCATTTATCTGCTGCTATTCAATCTGCTCGCCGTCGCATTTACCGGCTTCAGACGGATCCTCTTGCGGCTTGTTGGTACCAGTATGCTTGGGGCAAGCTATATGGCGGGCGTATTGCATATCGAAACGCGGCCCGAGATCAGCATAATTATACTGCTATGCTATGTTCTGGCTTCCGTATTGTTTATTAGAGGAAGAATATCGATTCAGGGTCGGTTCGAGGCAAGCATACGTGAGGAGGAACGGCAGCGGACGCGGCTGACCGGAATGATTCTGCAGCCAAGTGTAGAACGGCCGGTTAAGACAAGACCGCGTCCATGGCTGTTCCGCCGCAGCGGACATCTTATTCGGCATCGTCAGGTACATGATCGAGTTACGGAGGCGGCGGTCAAGTCATTTTTCCGCAACCGAGAAGTACTATTATATGTGCAGTTCGCCATATATGGATTTATAGCCGTATTTTTACCCCCATATCCTGCCAATCTATTGGTATACATTGGCCTGATTCTATTGTTGTTCCAGTGGATGAATACACAGCGGCGTGCCTTCTACCAGGCTAAATTATTGGCCATATTGCCGAAGGACGAAAATCTGGAATTTAGGTGCGCACCCAAGACAATGAGGCTACTATTATTCCCTGCGATTCTCGTCATTACGGCAGGGTTTTGCATGAATTTGTTCACACCTGGCTGGGGCTGCTGGTAGCTATCCCGCTTGGTTCCGCCGTATCCATACTGGTTGTGCCTGTTCTATGGCGTTTCTTCTCTATGAGTCCAAGGCGCAGGAGGGGATAAGAGGACAATCCCTATTCCCTATCAGTGGCCTTGCGCGAGCAGGCCGGCATGGTGCCCAGCAGTATACCCGGTGGCGAAAGCGGCCGTAATATTGTATCCGCCTGTATAGCCATGGATATCGAGCACCTCACCGCAGAAGAACAGTCCCGGCATGAGCTTGGATTCCATCGTCTGTGGGCTGATTTCCTTAAGATGAATTCCTCCGCCGGTGACGAAAGCTTCTTCAAAGGGACGGGTCCCCGTTACCATGATACTGAAGTTCTTCAAATTAGCTGTAAACGCAAGCCATGGTTCTTTAGGTAAGTGCTCAAAGGTTGTCTCTCCGGAAAGATCGGATCGTTCGAATAGGATGGGAAGCAGACGTTCCGGAATCGTACCTTTGAGTACATTTTTTAGTGTTTTTTTAGGTTCATCAGCGAGTAGTCCGCGTAAATAAGCATCCAGTCCGGCTTGAGACATCTCGGGGAACAGATCAAGCGTGAGCCTCACCTCGTTGCTTCCGCTCTTCTTCTTGACGCCGCGAATGAAGCCGCTGCAACGTAGAGCGATTGGCCCGGACAAGCCGAAGTGGGTGAAGATCATATCTCCCTGATGTGCCACGACTGTTTTGCCTTTCGCATTAATTACTGCCAGCTTCACATTGCGCAGTGACAACCCTTGCAGGCTCCGATCCGTGATGAAGGGCTCCTTGGAGATGATGGGCACCTCTGTCGGATATAATTCCGTAATCGTATGGCCAGCTGCGATAGCCCACGGGTAGCCGTCCCTGTTAACCGGTATGCGGGACAGATTTCCGCCGGTAGCTATAATTACGCTTTTGGCTTCTATTTGTTCACCCGTTGTAAGCTTGACCCCCTGTACCCCGTTCTCTGCGAACAATACCTCTTGAACGGGATGATGCGTAAGCAGCCTCACTCCCAACGATCTTGCCTTACCGATCAGCGCATCGACGACGGTCTTAGCTTTATCCGATACGGGGAACATTCGCCCGTTGTCCTCTTCCTTTAGTGCAATCCCTAAGTTCTCGAAGAAGGCGATGATATCACGATTGTTGAACAGGGAGAAGGCACTATAGAGAAATCTACCACCGCCTGGTATGTATTGAATCAATTCATCAATCTCCTTGGCATTCGTTACATTACAGCGGCCTCCCCGGATATACCTAGCTTTCTCCCCAGCTTATCTCCTTTATCGAGTAGGGCAACGGAAGCTCCTTGCTCCGCAGCAGCAATGGATGCCATTAACCCTGAAGGCCCTCCTCCGATTACGATTACTTCATATTTGCTCATCTATTTTTCCTTTCTCATCCGCTTTTGATCACGAAGTAACTCAGGAAGTGGTCTGGACATCGAATCTTGAATTCAGACGGGCCTAAGCATTGCTTACGAAGTTATGTTTCCTACGGAAACATCTTAGGTGCTCACGTACCAACTACGTACGCTCCGTTCCTCAGTCCCTAGCTTCATCCAACCTTCTCGGTGCTGAAAACCGATCTTTTTGAACTTCCTAATTGTATTTTGTATTATTTGATCATTATTTTATAGGATATCACATATTATAGACATTCTTGAAAGTTGTTAGCGTTTATCTGAAATAAGAAATATTGTAAAACATTGTCGGCTATGATTTAATCAATGATATATTGGTATTCTTCCGCCTGAGGAGGGAGAAGATGGTTGAGTTCAGGGAGATTCTGTTGCAAGTACTAATCGCTTGTCTGCCTGCTTTTTTGTTTCCGCTTCTATATGAGAAATCTTCTAGAATTCCTCAGCGTAAGGTCCGAAAGACTTGTCATACGGCTTACTCCATGGGATTGATCTACACATGTACTTCCAGCATGCTGCTATGCTCGTTATTTCCTAGCTATGTATGGAGTGGGATCCCTATTAACTTCGGGATTTTGCCCCTCTTCGCGCTCATGCTGTATGGCAAGCTGAGGGAAGGGATTATACTTGCAGTTCTGTACTTACTGCTCTATCCTCTCTATGCCATGAGATTTACGTTTTTGGAGTTCCTGCTTGAGACCGGGTTATTCCTATATCCCTTTGTACTATTGACCGCTAATTACTTTAAGCGAATCGGTCGCCGCGGCAAAGTAGCTGTATTAACGGTTATCTTTGCTGTTGGAGAGTTGGTTATTACTGTATCACCCTATATTTTTGAAGAGATGAAGGTTGAGCTTGGCTCGATCGTAACGATCATTGCAAATATTCTGGTCTCTGTGCTGGCTGGAAGCTTGTTTGTACATATTATTGAGACGACTATGGAGAAGGAGAAGCTGCGCGAACAGGTCATACATTTATCGAGAAAATATTTCCGCGAGGCTGAGACGCTGCAGCAAATGATGGATGCTGCTCCGCTGAGCATCACTTTACTGGATCAAAAGGGAGGATTGTGTCGGTCAACGATACATTTATGCAATTTTATCGTCTGAACCGTCCGAACGGGACCCGTGAGGACCTCATACGAAAGGAATTGGAAAAGGTGTTACAGGGCCTCGATTACGAAATTGTTGCTTCCCGGAAAGAGCAGACACTGGAGGGGAATGTCAAGACGTCACAAATATTGCAGAGTGCTGATCGAGTCTACTATGCGACCACTTCTCCGATTACGAAGATGCATACGAATGAGAATATCGGGTCCGTCATTATCATACAGGATATTACCGAGCTGGAGGCGCTACGGATGGAATTGAATCATGTAGAGCGCTTGGGTCTGGTTGGCCAGATGGCAGCGAGTATTACGCATGAAATCAGAAATCCGATGGCCGTCGTTCGCGGTTTTCTGCAATTGATGAGGGAGAAGAGCCCAGCTTCGCTAGAGCATTATTATCGCATCGTTATGGAGGAACTTGATCGGGCTAATGGAATCATTAATGATTTCCTGTCGCTGGCCCAGAATCGGGTCGTTAAGATGGAGCTGTATAGATTACATGAGATCATCTCGGAGTTAACTCCACTCCTATGGGCGGATGCCAACCTGCGTGGACAGAGCATCGAGGTACGCCTCGACGAGAACGCGCCGTTGCTTATGCTCAATCATAAAGAGATCAAGCAACTCGTTCTCAATCTTGGACGCAATGCGATGGAGGCCATGGGTGAGAAGGGCAACCTAATTTTAGAGATGAAAAGACAATCGGACGGCGTTGAACTGTACGTTACTGATACAGGTCCAGGTATTCCGCCAGCTCAGAAGGAGAGATTGTTCGAGCCGTTCTTCACGACGAAGAGTAAGGGGACAGGCCTGGGGCTGTCGCTATGTCTAAGTATTATGGAGCGGCATGGCGGTAGAATCAACGTAGAATCAGAAGAAGGGTTAGGAACGACATTCATCGTGTTCTTCCCATTTGCTTCCGAACGGGTTGAAGTTTAGGCATTACAACGAGCTGTTGCTTTCCTGAGGGTGAAATGTATAATTAATTATAGTTTGAAGTGATATAAATCATATTTGCAGCACAATAGGATATGAGGAGTGAAGATTATGTCAATGTCATATGATCAATATATGAGAGAAATGATTCAACCGATGCGGGATGAACTGACAACTTTGGGGATTACGGAGCTTAGAACTCCTGAGGAAGTAGAGACAGCATTGCCAACAGCTAAAGGTACTGCATTGGTTGTAGTGAACTCGGTGTGCGGCTGTGCAGCCGGACAATGCCGTCCAGGTGTGGCCCAGGCTCTACAGAATGAGTCTGTTCCAGATCAGCTGTTCACCGTATTTGCCTGGCCAAGACAAAGAAGCAACAGCTAAAGCGCGGGAATACTTTGCGCCTTACGCTCCGTCCTCACCGTCGATCGCTTTGATGAAAGATGGGGAGCTCGTACATTTTATCGAGCGTCATCAGATTGAGGATCGTTCCGCAGCTGAGATCGCTGCTGATTTGACGAACGCATTCGACCGTTTTTGCAAATAAGTAAGCAGTGATAGCAAAGCTTTAATCCGCCCCTTGTTCCGGTAACCCGGTACTGTAAGGGGCGGTTTTTACATATCTAGTAGGATGCAGGCTGAACAGGGATGTAAATATCCATCACTATATCTGCCTCGCCCCAGCAGCGTTCGTCATACCATTCGAAATCGGGGAACACGCTTGTTCATATCCGGAGGCAGGGATCCAATCACGGAATATGGCACCCATGTCTCTTGGATGGCTAAGCTGAATCGTTCATTATCCGTAGGAGGTGTTGTGAAGATAGCATAGGTCGCTTCCGGGATAAAAAACTCGGCCATTCCCTCTGGTACGGCAGTTTCGTCATCTACTTCAAAGCCGATAATATAACGGAAAGAGCCGTCTTCATCGATGGGTGTGCATACGCCAAGCTCAACATTAGGTTGTTTCTTGCCCGGGACACGGTCTCTCCATTGCTCGCGCATGTAGGTCTGCCAGAATTCGGGGATTTCCTTGTTGTTCTGGCCGTTATCTGTCGTCGTGGTCAGTGAGAAGCCGATAATTCTCATGGCAGGCAAGGTCTCAATACGGTGTTGCATACGATAATCACTCCAATTCAATGTAATGGATTCGTCTGACATTAGCAGGGGGGCCGCTCTTGGAACGATGAACGGGGGAATTCCTCGCTTACGGCAGTCTGAAGGTAGCATGCCGTACATTTTGCGGAACGCTCGGGTGAAGGTCTCATGGGAGCCGAACCCGCATTCCATCGCGATATCGAGCACTTTACGATCGGTATATGCCAGTAGTTCAGCGGCATTGGACAAGCGTCGCTTACGAACATAATTAGAGACAGTCTCACCCGTAAAATGCTGGAAAATGCGATGAAAATGGTACTCCGAGTAAAACATCGCCTGGGCGATTCCTTTTAAGCTGAGCTCTTGTTCCAGATGGTTCTCGATATAATCGATACTTCTTGAGACAAGGTTGATATTGTTCATGAACTTCCTCCAGCAGGTCTATGCTCTTAGTATAGAATAGGCGGATTGAACCTCTTGACGTTTCTTGCTCTTGGACAAAAGATTGGTGAGTATGTACTAATTTACAAGTTTATCCTTTGATTATAGCATGTGAGTTGCTCTAGACTTTTCTTCACAATGGCTTCCTTGTACAATGTGGGTAGCCCAATGCAAGGTGAATATCGAAATCGCATGATGAAGCTTGCAGGGGCTGGCATAGTGCATAGCTCTGATCAGGTAAATGAGGAAGAAGGGGAACCTGTTGATATACGGAATCGGTCATGATGTAGTAGAAATTGAACGAATTAGACATATGCTAGACAGTAGTGCTGGAGACAAGTTCGCTTGGCGGATACTGACGTCCGCTGAATATGAGTTGCCGGGCAGGATAAAGCGTTCTGCTGAATTTCTTGCTGGCCGCTTTGCGGCCAAAGAAGCGGTTAGCAAGGCATTTGGCTGCGGGATCGGAAAGGTGCTCGGATTTAGGGATATCGAGGTTATACCGGATGCGAGTGGTAAGCCATCAGTATATTTGCAGCCTGAGGCTTGGCAACGTCTTGGATTATCAGGTCCAGACAGTTATGCGGTGCATATTAGCATTACGCATGAGCGTCAACTGGCCTCTGCCTTCGCCGTGGTGGAGAGAATGGGTTAATACGGCTGTCTATCAACGGGGAGGATCAACAGAATGATACAGGAAAGCAAGGAGAGTAAGCTGTATTTCAGCAAGGAATTGTTAGGCTGGTATGAGAAGGCGAAGCGTGATCTGCCCTGGAGGCGACATCGCAATCCTTACTATATATGGGTCTCGGAAATTATGTTGCAACAGACGCGGGTCGACACGGTGATCCCGTATTTTCAGCGCTTTATTGAACGTTTTCCAACGATACAAGCTCTTGCAGAGGCTCCGGAAGAAGATGTACTAAAATGCTGGGAGGGTCTTGGCTATTATTCACGGGCTCGCAATTTGCAGGCAGCTGCCCAGCAGGTAATGGAGTGGCACGGTGGTATCGTGCCAGATAACAAGAAGGATGTATCAGCTCTGAAGGGGGTAGGCCCATATACTTCGGGAGCTATTCTAAGCATCGCTTACAATCAGCCGGAGCCGGCGGTGGACGGTAATGTAATGCGCGTTCTGTCGCGATATTTCCTAATCGAGGAAGATATCATGAAGACAGGTACGCGTACGCTAATGGAGGAGCTGGCGACTGAGCTGATTCCACTGGGTCGCGCTGGGGATTTCAATCAGGCGCTGATGGAGCTTGGCGCTCTGATCTGTACACCCAAATCACCACAGTGCCTGGTCTGCCCTGTGATGTTGCATTGTGCTGGTCGCCTGGAAGGGGCGGAGGACCGCCTGCCGGTGAAGAGCAAGGCAAAGCCGCCGCGGCCAGGTCCCGGCTCGTCGCCATAGTTGAGGGCGACGGAGAGCAATCCGGGCGTGTGCTCGTTCGCCGTCGCCCGGATTCGGGGCTGCTCGCCCGAATGTGGGAGCTGCCCCATATCCCGGCAGCGGCGGAGCCCGGTGAGGGGCTGGCCTGCCGGACGGCCCGGCGATGGACAGGCTCGCCGGTGCACTAGGAGGCGCGGGGGTACTGGCTGCGCCGGAGGGTGCCTTGATGGAAGCGGAGCATACATTCAGCCATATTCATTGGAATATGCGTATCTTTCGCTTCCAACAGGTGGATGGCCGGAGCGGCTTGACGGCTGTGGCCGAGTCCGCTTCCGCTTATGAAGCAAATGGTGACGCGAACTGTCCGAATGCAGGCGATGATTCGGCTGAATATCGCTGGATTACACAGGATGATATGGAGGAACTGGCTTTCCCCAATGTCTTCATTCGCATATTGAATCAATATTTCTCTACTAGATAGAAGTGGTGTTACTTTGTAGCGGATTATGACAAGAAGCAGTCTTGGCTGGACATTCGAGGAATGTCTTTGTCAAAGACTGCTTCTTATTATTGAAACTCCCCTAGTCGCCAATCATGCGATTTTCGACACTTTTCATCGTATTCTGCTGATCTGGTTCACGATGCTGCTCTGGAGTTGCTTGGCCCGAATCAACAGGTGTATTGCCGCTAACACTGCGGGCGAAGTTGGTGAACTGCGTTTTATGCTGATCCTGTTTATGCTTGGCTTTGAGCAGCTCCTGCGGATCATTGGTAAGATTCGAATTGTTATTGTCCATTGATCATTGCCTCCATAAGTATGTGATTGGTGTGAGATATATGGTTAACCTGATGGTTTGTTCAATAGTATGCGTAATTTGTCAGTAAATTAAATATGGGGTTTAAATTCGTTAAGCTAATCATGTCGATTCTTCGAATTTGAATAAATATTGTTCCATTCAGAGGTATAATAGAGTTTGTTAGTAGAGTGTTATAACGAGAGAAAATGTCACAAACTAGCAAATTGAAACATTTTCATTTCCGATAATAGAAATAAATGGTCGCAAAAACAATGTAAACGCTTAATATAAAGCGTTTTCAGAAGAAAAATGGTGTAATCCCAAGATAAATATGCTTTAATGGACAAAGAAACTATTTTTTCTCGTTTTTTGTCTGGATTTCAATTGTTTCAGTTTTGTAAAAATGGGAGGACATTTTTACATAATCTATCATGCGAAAAGAAAAGGGAGATCATAGCATGCATATTCGTTCCTTTCAGTTAAGTGATGCTAGTCAAGTGATGGAGCTTTTGCAAGTGGCCTTATCGGAAGATTGTTGTGAAGACACGAAGCGGGCATTTGCCAGGCAATTGTCTTGGGACTCGGACTTAATTGTAATTGCGGAAGTGGACGAGGAAATCGTTGGTGTTTTGATCGGTACGATCGACAATAATGTGGGTTGTATTTATCGCACGGTTGTTCATCCAGATTATCGTCGTCAAGGAGTAGCAACCAGACTCGTGAATGGGATGGAGCAACGTTTCAAACAGCGCAAGGTTTGCAAGATTGTAATCGCCGGAGACGAACACAATAAAGCGATCGCGCCATGGTATGAGGCATTAGGGTACGGCGCCAGCAAGTTCCTGGAGGCGTTTCAGAAGCTTAGCATTGCCGCTGTTCAATCCTTGTCAAGATCATAGGAATCGTTGGTTTATTGATTAATTATAAAGAATGTCAAATATTGATGAATTTAGGCATGTCTGGCGTCCCATTGCAAAAGGGAACTGGATATGCTTTTCTATTATATAGAGATTTTTACGGTTAAAATCAAGGGCATTTGGCCTTATCTGTCAGGCCCGGGCGCTGCCCTGAGCTGGAGGTAGAAGGGTGAAGGAAATTTCGATATATACAGATGGTGCTTGTTCAGGTAATCCCGGACCGGGGGGATGGGGCGCCATTCTTCTATATAAAGTGCATCGCAAAGAATTGTCTGGCGGTGAGAAGCAGACCACAAATAACCGAATGGAGATTCAGGCTGTAATCTCTGCGCTCAGCGAGTTGAAGGAAACTTGTCAGGTGAAGGTGTACAGCGACTCGGCGTATGTGGTTAATTGCTTCCAGCAAGGATGGATACGTGGCTGGTTGAAGAATGGCTGGAAGAACAGCAAGAATCAACCGGTAGAGAACAAGGATCTATGGCAAGAGCTGTGGCGCTTAATGGGAATTCATAAGGTGGAGTACATTAAGGTTAAGGGACATAGTGATAATGAACTGAACAATCATTGTGATTTCCTTGCTCGTGAAGCGATCAAGCGTCTATCTTAATGGACGGTCAAGGAGGGACAAGCATGGAGCTGAAGACAAATACCAATATAGCAGATCAAGCGGGATGGGACAGACTTAAGCAAGAAATTATTGAAGCTGCTCCATCGCTTGGAATAGATGATATCGGGTTTGCTACTGCGGACCCATTTTTGTCATTGAAGGCGGTTCTACTCGACCGCCGGGCTAAGGGTTACGAGTCAGGTTTTGAGGAGCCTGATATCGATAAGAGGGTTTATCCCGGGTTGACGCTGGAGCAACCGGCGTCTCTAATCTCGATTGCAGTGGCCTACCCATCCAAAATGAACAATCCACCAAAGTCAGAGCCGGGACAGCGTAGAGGAATTCTTGCCCGATCGGCATGGGGGAAGATTATCATCTAGTGCTGCGCAGAGCGATGGCCAAGCTTGAAGAATTCATTCGTGAACGTGTTCCAGATGCACGTTTGGAGAGCATGGTTGATACAGGCGCTCTGGTGGACCGCGCTGTCGCTGAGCGGGCTGGAATTGGGTTCAAAGCGAAAAATTGCATGATTATTTCACCCGAATGGGGATCATGGATTTATTTGGGTGATATGATCACCAATATTCCATTTCCGCCAGACACGCCGGTAACAGAGGACTGCGGCGAATGTACAAAATGTATCGACGCTTGTCCAACAGGTGCATTAGTCGGTCCTGGAGTGCTGAATGCGCAGCGCTGTGTTTCTTTTCTGACACAGACCAAAGGATTTCTGGATGAGGAATTCATGATGAAGATCGGCAACCGCTTGTACGGCTGCGATACATGCCAGATGGTCTGTCCTAAGAATAGAGGGAAGTCGTGGAACCATCGTCCCGAGCTGCTGCCTGATCCGGAGACGGTGAAGCCACTGCTGCTACCGATTCTCGATCTAAGTAACCGGGAGTTCAAGGAACGGTTTGGGAGCAGTGCAGCCGCATGGCGCGGCAAGAAGCCGATCCAGAGGAACGCGCTGATCGGACTTGGTAATTTCAAGGATCGTAGTGCGGTGCCGAAGATTGTTGAGGTAATGCTTAAGGATCCTCGGCCAGTAATGCGGGGTACAGCAGCCTGGGCTTTAAGCCGCATAGGCGGCCAGGAAGCGCTAGACGGTGTGCAGAGGGCGCTTGTTGTTGAACAGGACGAGGAAGTGCTAGAGCGGCTTCATCGTGCCGAGCAGAAGTTAATTGAGGCGGAGAGTGCATCGGAACAAGAGAAGCATGAATAGAAGTAGTAGAAGAATGACTAGGGCACAGCGGTTATATAGATGCCAATTGGAAGTTAATTTCAGTTGCTTTTTGCTCAAACTCAGGGGCCATTGACCGATATTTTATAGAGAGATAAGTAATTAAAGATATAGTCAGTGACAAAATGGGATGGCTACCGAGGGGGATAAATCATGAGATTTATGAGTGTTGAGGACATTGAGCCCGGACAGATACTAGGAAAAACCGTATATTCCGCAAATGGGACAGTGCTACTGTCTGAGGGTATTCAGCTTACGGTTTTTATGATCAATACATTGAAACGGGTTGGTGTCACTATGCTCTACATCAAGGATCCCGGGTTCGAGGATATCGAAATAGAGGATGTATTGAGTGATTCAACGAAGCAGGCTGTATTCAGAGATATGAGCGAGACGATGGAAGCGATCCGATCCGGTAAGGACTGGAGCACGCGAAGAATAAACACCACTGCGGATGCCCTTTTGACGGATGTTCTGAACAATAAAGAGGTAATTATCCAGCTTACCGATATTCGGACAAATGATAATGCTGCTTATATGCATGCGGTGAATGTCTCTTTGCTGTCTACCATGATCGGTCTAAATTTGGGCCTTAATTACTCACAATTGAAGGATTTGGCTATTGGTGCGCTGCTTCATGATATCGGTAAATCAATTCCGTTGCCAGAGGGGGCGGATGAGTCGGATATGAAGAATCATCATACCTGGCGCGGATTTGAGATATTGAAGAACAAGCGTGAATTTAACCTGATGATCGCCCACACGGCGTTGCAGCATCATGAGCGATTGAATGGAAGCGGGTTGCCACGTGGTCTGGATGAAGGACATATTCATATCTTCCCGAAAATTGTAGCTATCGCCAATATGTACGATAACTTGATCGCTGGCGGTGAGGGAAGTGGAGGTCGTCCGCTGCTGCCGCATGAAGCTTGTGAGCGCCTGATGGCCTGCTCTGAACAAGAGCTAGATCATGATGCGCTGGTGGAGTTCACAAGGATTGTATCCGTCTATCCTAACGGCTCATCGGTGCGGTTGTCTACGAAGGAGACTGGCGTCGTTGTTCGTCAGCACCGCGGTCTGCCAGGCAGACCGGTCATTCGCATTGTTCACGGTACGAGTGAAGAGATGGAAGTGAAGGAAGTAGATCTCGCTACAGAGACTACCATTTTTATAGAAGCGGTTTTGGCTTGAATACTACGGTGGCAGAATGCTATTATATGTTGAGTAACTCTAGCCATGCACAGGATGCATGATGAAATTTGAAGATTGAGTACAGGGGGAGTCCAGGAATGATGAGTTATGTAATTCCTATTATCACTTTAATCGTTGGCTTGATCGGCGGATTCGCGATCGGCGTCTTCTATCTGAAGAATCAGCTCTCGAAGATGCAGAATGATCCGCAAATGCTGCAAAAGATGGCCAAGCAGATGGGCTACAATTTGAACGGCAAGCAGATGCAGCGTGCGCAGCAAATGATGAAAAATCAGGCGCCGGCAATGACTGGCAAGAAGAAAAGAAGTAGAATTAAGGATACTAGAAATGTTGATTTGATTGAAAGGAGGAGGCGCTAAATGTCAGGATTAAAGGATTATGTAAATACACATGTTGGTGAAAATCGGGAGAAGGTTGAGTACCATGTCCGCGAAATATTGAAGCTGATTGGCGAAGATGTTGAGCGGGAAGGGCTGATCGAGACTCCTGCCCGCGTGGCTCGGATGTATGAGGAGATCTTTGCCGGGTATGAGATAGATCCTCGTGAAGTACTGGGAGTCACCTTCGAAGAAGATCATCAGGAACTGGTCATCGTGAAGGATATCGTATATTTCAGCCAATGTGAACACCATATGGCGCCTTTCTTCGGCAAGGCACATATAGGTTATATTCCAAGCGGAAGAATTGCTGGGCTTAGCAAGTTGGCTCGGTTGGTGGAAGCGGTGACCCGTAGACTGCAGGTTCAGGAGCGGATCACTTCACAAATTGCCGACATCTTGGAAGAAGTGCTTGAACCGCAAGGTGTGATCGTTGTCGTCGAGGGAGAGCATATGTGTATGTGTGCCCGTGGCGTGAAGAAGCCAGGTAGCAAGACAATCACCTCGGCGGTAAGAGGTACCTTCCGTACCGATGCTGCTTCTAGAGCAGAGTTTCTATCACTAATTAAAGAATAATTAGAGGTAGTTCATGCACTAATTGAATTTGACAATCGATCCTTCAGTATATCCGACCGACAGCGTAAAAATAGCTGCTAGATGGATATACTGGAGGATTTTTTGTAACTTGAGAAGCTTCAAGGTCATCAGCGGATAAGCTGTAATCAGAAAAAGGCAGCCTCTAAAAGGGCTGCCATTTCAATTTCCTCGCTTGTTCAAAGCGCTTCGCAACTGCTGGCCAGTAGACGACATTCCACCAATCCTCGATATATTTGGCACGCTCATTCTGGTGCTTTAGATAATAGGCATGCTCCCATACGTCCAGTGGAAGCAATGGGACGACATCCCATTGGGACAAATTTTGATGCTTCTCAGCTGTAAGTATCTCTAATCTATGGCTGCGCGGACTCCAGACGAGAATCGCCCAGCCGCCCCCTCGACCTTCTCGGCTGCTTTCGAGAATTGATTGTGGAAGGCATCATAGCTTCCAAAATCACGTTTGATTTGTTCCATCAGCTCCCCTTCTGGTTTACCGCCACCTTTTGGATTCATAGTATCCCAGAAGATCGTATGCAAATAATGGCCGGCACCGTTGAAGGCTAATTCTCGTTCCCAGTGCTTCACTAGGTCGAAATTTCCTGATTTCCGTGCCTCCTGTAATTTTTTCTCGGCTGTATTCAGACCTTCTACATAGGCTTTATGGTGAATATCGTGGTGAATGCGCATCGTCTTCTCATCGATATAAGGCTCCAAGGCATTATAAGCATAAGGAAGGGGCGGTAAAGTATGTTTGCCAATCGGAACGGGGTGGTCCCTATCATTTGGTGGATCATTAGGATCAGCTTTATTAACTTTATTAACTTGATTGGCAGGATTAGCAGGATTAGCAGGATTAGATGAGTTAATCGGATTGGCGGAATTCACAAGATTACTTTCGCTTTGTTCCTTGCGGATATTAGAAGAGACGGCAGCTTCAGATTCACTAGCAGTAATATCGTTAGTTATCATTACTTCACTGATGAAGGTGCTATTTCCCGAAACTACGGAGATGCCGGCTTGCAGATTTTGCTCATCAGTGTCAATCCCAGGTCTTGGATCATGCGGGGCATTTATGCTTTGGGCTTTCAGCAAGAAATGTTCAGATTCTTGAATGACATGCCGCAGTAATGCCTGGGCGTGAGGATCGGACTGGACAGCAGCACTATGATCGAGAATATAGCATAGCTGCCTGATGAATTCTTGGGATTGCCGGCAGGAAGCATCAAGAAGCTTCTCGACCTCTTTCATGAAATGGGGGTCTGAGGACGCTTTGGTGTTGCTTAAGGCATGTTGCAATAGGCGGCCTGCCTCCTCCTGCGTAGCACAGAAAATGTGGTACCATTCGTCAAGCAGTTTGACGTATTCGGGTTCCAGCCCGGGAACAGCCGCCTTAATTAATTGCGTGTGCCTAGCTTCCTGGCGCTTCCAGCAGAAGATCTCTTCCAGAATACGCACAGGCAAATAGGGACCATAAATGAATAGCATTCATTAACCTCCTCGGTCGTATGTCATTATACTTAGTTTATTAACGAGGTAGGTTGACCTATACTATAAAATCATGTCCGTTTTGATCACGAAGTAAATCAGGAAGTTACTCGGCATCGAATCTTGAATTCAGCCGGGCCTAAGCTGATGCTTACGAAGTCATGTTTCCTACGGAAACATCTTAGGTGCTCACGTACCAACTACGTACGCTCCGCTCCTCAGTCCCTAGCTTCATCCAACCTTCTCGGTGCTGAAAACCGGCCTTTTTGGAACACGCACTAAGGTCTGCTGGAGCCCATAGAGGCTTCAGCACGTCCAAGGAAGCTCGAGACAAGACGTAAGTACTCCTTTGGATGCTCGCGGAAAATCAACTCATGATGAGAATCCTTGACGATCCAGACATCAGAGATCGGGTTCGTCTGGTTCTCGGCTAATTGTTCGGCGATCGGATAAGGAGCCTTATCGTCTTTGGTGCCGTGAATGAACAAAATCGGAAACGGATAGTCTTCCGTCTTGACCGCTTGATATGGAATTTGTCGCAGACTTGTGCCATTCAACACGGGCAGCAGCAACCCGATAATTTCCAGAGAAGGATGGCGCGGTAAATCTATATGTTGTCGAATGTTATGATACATCGTATCCGGCTCAAGCAGGAAAGTGCTGTCCAGTATCATGGCATCGATATCTTTGGTATATAGAGCGGCCTGCAGTGCTGTACCAGCTCCCATGGAGAAGCCCCAGACGATGAGCTCATCGCCTTCATGCTGCTTGGCATATTGGATTGCACCTAATAGTTGCTGGGCCTCTTTCTTCCCTCCGGTTGCTACTTCCTTACTGCCTTCAGCGGCAAAGCCATAGTCGAACATAAGGACATTGAAATTCAAACGATGAGCATAGTGGGCTAGATCATACATCGGAATCCAGCTCTCCTCTCGATTCGCGCCATAGCCATGACTGAACACAATCGTCTTGTGGGAAGAATCCGCAGGTATATACCAGCCTTGCATCATCCGACTGCCATCCGCAGCCGGGAAGGATACATTATAATAATCCAGATTTTTGGCAAGTTTCGGGTTGGAGTAGAGAGGGGCTACTGTCGGATTGGACAACACCCATGCGATGAACCCGTGTAGAGCAACAAAGCAGAAGATTAAGAAGAAGATAATAGATAGCAACAGAGCGACGATAATATTCTTAAGACTAATCCGTCTCGATTTATACACGGAAGAGTCAGGACCGATCCGTTCAGGTTGCAGAGGAAGATCGTTGTGGTTCAATAATTTCATGGATGCTCCTCCTCATCTAGAATAATTTTAATTATTATATGTCAGGTTGCAAGAAAACACTTTCTACGAAAAATTAAAACGTTGATAGTCGTGAATTCTGTCGAAAAAAGATGATTTTTGAAAAAAACTATGAAAATATCGTACGGCTCCCTTTTCAGATTGTCAATGTATAGGGGGCAATTTATAGTTGCATCATTGACGGATGAGATGGTTTTCTCATATAATTTATGTAACTGAGTTTCATATAGTGAAACGTAAGGGAGGAGATTCCGATATGGAAGATCGAAAATTAACCGTGCGCGCCGTAGAACGGGCGCTTGACATATTGATGTGCTTTACGAAGAAGGATGACCTTGGGTTAACGGAAATAGCCGCGGAGATTGATCTGCACAAGAGTACGGTGCATCGCTTGTTGAATACCCTTGAGGAGAAGGGATTCGTAGTTCGCAATGCGTCCACCGAGAAATATAGATTAGGCCTGAAAATATGGGAACTATCCGCACATCTGTCGCATAATGATGATCCGGCAGTGCTGCTTCTTCCACAAATGGAGCAGCTTCGTGATCGTCTCGGCGAAACGGTAAGCCTATATTTGCGTGACGGAATCGATCGTTTGCGTATCCAGGCGGTACAGAGCAATCAGGCTATTCGAAGGGTAGCACCCGTTGGCGCCAGGCTTCCACTGTTCGTCGGAGCGTCCAGCAAGGTTCTTGTAGCCTATGCGGATGAGTCGGTACTTCAGGCAGTGATGGCTAGTCCCGACTGGCCGGAATCGGTTGACCGCAATGTCTATGTGGAGCAGTTGCAGGATATTCGCAGGCAGGGGTATGCTATAAGCTATGAGGAACGTGAGCCCGGTGCTTCGGCTGTTGCTGCACCGATTTTTAACCGGAATGGTAAAATCGCTGCTGCCTTGTCTCTATCGGGGCCGATAAGCCGTATGAATCCCCAGAAACTGCATGAGTACGGCCCGATGCTGATCGAGGCCGTGAGAGAAATGGGAATGATGATTCAAACCAGTTAACTTAATATTGAATGTTATGTTATCAGAAGACGAAAAATCGCGAGTCCATGGCCAATAAGGCTTGGCGGACTCGCGATTTGTTGTTATAGAGAGTATTATTTGATTCCTTTAATCCAGGAGGCAATATCGTCAATAATTTCCTTCGACACATTGGACGGGATAACGTATTCGGCCCCGATCGATACTCCTTTATATTCGGTTAATAGGTGATTTACGTTCGGATATGATTTGAACTGTACATTCGTACGATCCTTCAATGCTGTTTTCCAGCCTTCAAATTGGTTCATCGTGACCTGCCAATCATTCTCACCTTGGAGAATCAACATAGGAACGTTCTGCCCCTTGGCCAGATCGGCAGGAACATAGTTCTTCTGTTCAAAGAACCAGTAAGCAGGCTGGAGCGGGAACTGCTCCGGCATATGATCTACTGAATACTGCGGATCATCCACCATATTAGCGATAGCGGTATATTGAGCGGCCTGCTGTTCGTATGCAGTCGCATCGATGCCGAGCTCCTTAACACGCTTAACCAGTCCTTGCTGTTGTTCAGCCAGTACATCGACAAATTTGCCGCTGGGTCCGGATAATAGAACTGTTCCTGCAACATCCTTATTGGTGTCAGCAGAAATTAGCAGTGGCATTGCATATCCGCCCTGACTATGGCCTATAACGAAAATGCGGGAAGTGTCGATGCTTGCGTTGTTCTTGAGCAATTTTACCGCCGACAGCGCATCATCTACGGTCTCCTTCTTCAATGTGAACTTCGGATCTGCCGTGATTTTATATGTATGCTCGTAAGTTACTTTATCATAGCGTAATACGGCAATCCCTTGCGAAGCGAGCCCTGCTGCCAGATCACGAAACGGCTTGGCGCCACCAAATGTAACATCGCGGTCTTGCGCCCGGAGCCATGAACGAGGACGACAGCCGGGAACGGTCCTTCTCCCTTAGGCAATGTAAGCGTCCCCGGTAATGCCAGGTCGCCTTGGCCCACGATAACTTCTTGCTCGGTGTAACTGTCCGCTTTGTCATAGGACGGCTTCAAGTAGCTAGAATCATTAGTAGCAGGCGCGATGTTCAGATCATCAATTAGCCCGGACAGGTTCAGACGAATCGTTATTTCAGCCGATACGGTCCCGGCCTGGATCGCGTAGGTTACATTCCGGTGCACGGAATTGGTCTTCTCTGTCTTGGCGCCGGTTAGCTTCATTTTACCCAAAATGGTCTCAAAATTGCTCCATAATACGTTCAATTTGTTCTGTGGAAGAGTGGCCGCGAATGATTCGCTGACATATTGTGCTGCCTGGGCACCGTTTCCGGATTGCAGTGCATCTACGAACAAGTCGGCCGGATCGCCGGATTGCTGCGAATTCTTGAATAGATCATCGATAAATTTAGAATCGGCCAGAGCGCGTCCGGATACGACGGTGACTGGGTGATCCATAGCTACTTGCTTGCCATTCACAATGGCTCCATTTTTACCTATCTCCAGTACGATTACGCTATCGTCTTTGGTAATGGTGATCGTGTGAGTCTTTTGATTCCATTTGACGTCAGCTCCATATTTAGCAGACGCTTCCCTAATCGGCGTAAGCGCAGTGGAACTGCTGGAAGTAGTGGCCGCAGAAGCGGCCGAGGGCAGCATGAGACTTAAAGCAAGTGTTACAGCGGCTGCTGTTAGCATAGTTTTGTTCTTGTCTAACATACAATTACCTCCCCATGATTTAAAAATATATGTTATTTCGCGAAAACGTAAGTCAACGCGATAAAACCAAAAATACCAAGCAGGATAAACCAACATAACGGGTGCCCTAAATTCAACGTCCAGCCGATACCGAATCTTTTTTCTACAAAGAGGGTCGGGTCATTTCGATTGAAATAGATGGCTCCGAGTTTCCAGTTGCGGTCATTATTTACAGGCTCAAGCTTGGAGCCAGAAGCTGGACGTTCGATCCTGCTTCCGCCTTGGCCCGTCCTGAAGGAGATGACGATGGCGAACAGGACGATTAAGATAGGCACGAGTAAACTGATAAGAATTAAGCTGTTCGGGCCAACCTGACCCAGCATATTAAACTGAATCAAGGAGAACAGAAGTACTAATGCCAAACCGGACAATACCGTAAACAGCGACCAGCTGCGGCGAAAGGCCGCGTTCTGGCGGATCGACCGCTGCGGATCATCGGGATGAATCTGCTGTTTACTGCTACGGATGCTCCAATTTAATAGCATGAACAGTAGCGTTACAAAGATTTGCAGGATCGTCGGAAAAAGTACTGTCTGATATGATTTGGCGGCGCTGTTAACTACGTTCCCTGCAAAGTCGAATTTCATCGGAATTACGTTCGGAATTTGATCATATCGGACCAATATAGCGATAAGCCCTACAAGAATAATGGGCACATGGATCAGAAACCATTTGTTGGAGAACACTAGCTTGCCTTGGCGGAACCCTGTATCCACAGCCAGAATAGACGGCGACGGGGTAGAGGGGAGCGAAGGAAGCAGCTTTTTCATTTTAAAATAATGGGTTATGTTCATTGTCATTGAGACCAGAATCGTTATCACTACATAAGCTACGATAATCCCGTTCTGATTTGAAGAATTGTTGTTTAGCAAACCGACTATACACAAGATGAACAGGACAGCATAAATTATGCCGCTGATTAAGCTATATGACCTACGCATACGACGAAGCGGCTCGCTGCGGTAATTATCCTCGCTAACGGTTACGCCGAAGCTTATAGTTTCTCTCGTTAGATAGGGCATGGCAGCTAATAAAACCATCACCGGCAAAAATATTAAGGCTGTCAGAAGGGAAGATAGTATATTCATATCACTCGATCTCCTTGTCTGTATGCACTATTTCTCGATAAATTTGCTCAACTTCTTGAAGCAACTGTTCCTGGCTCTTTCCGCGGCAGATTGCTTCCGCAACGATGGGTTTAAGTTCACCGCGCATCTTATTCTTGTAGGGCTCGGTAAACCCCGGCATTTGGTCCGGGTTAATGACTACCCCTTTCTGGCGGTGTATATGGATGAAGCCGTCTTGCTTGAGCTGAGTATACGCCTTATTGACCGTGTGGAGGTTAATACCTATATCTGAGGCCAAGCTGCGTACGGAAGGCAGAGGTTCGCCCGGCTTCAGCCTGCCGCTGGCAATACCCTCAATGATTTGATTTACTAACTGAGTGTATATCGGAAGCTCAGATTGCATATCAAGCTGGATAATCATCGTCGTCACCTTCTTTGTTATAACTGTTATACTTATAATATAACAGGTGTATTATTGGTGTAAACCATAAAAGACCTTCCATTCGCCCTGAATCCTAGCTTCAGGTGAATAGGAGGTCTACTTATTACGGTGAATGTTCGTATAATTCCAGACGATTAGTTCGCTGCGCTGATCATTTGGCGCAGTACGGTTTGCAGAATACCGCCGTTATGGTAGTAGTCCACATCAACCATGCTGTCGAGGCGAGCGATTGCAGTAAACTCGAAACTGCTACCATCTTGGCGCGTCCCCACAACCTTCAATTCTTGCCCTGGCTTAACATCATTGCTCAGGTCGAGAATATCGAAGGTTTCTGTGCCATCGATATTCAGCGTCTTCCAGCTCGTTCCTGCCGGGAACTGCAGTGGAAGTACGCCCATGCCGACGAGGTTGCTGCGGTGGATTCGTTCGAAGCTCTCCGCGATAACGGCCTTCACGCCGAGCAAGTAGGTTCCCTTGGCTGCCCAGTCACGCGAGCTACCTGTTCCGTACTCCTTACCAGCGAGCACGACCAGGTTCTGGCCTTCGCCTTGATATTTCATTGCCGCATCATAGATCGACATTACTTCGTCGGTCGGCAGGTACTTCGTTACACCACCTTCTGTTCCAGGGGCTACCTGGTTACGAATGCGGATGTTGGCGAAGGTACCGCGCATCATGATCTCATGGTTGCCGCGGCGCGATCCGTAGGAGTTGAAGTCCTTGCGGGCCACTCCGCGTTCGCTCAAGTAATGTCCAGCAGGGCTGGAAGGCGAGATATTGCCGGCTGGCGAGATATGGTCGGTCGTAACCGAATCGCCAAGCAGAGCCAGCACACGAGCACTACGGATATCAGCGATATCTTGCATGCCCTCGCCAATCTTCTCGAAGAACGGCGGGTTCTGAATGTAGGTTGATTTCTCATCCCATTCATAGAGCTCACCCTGAGGGACAGCAATCGAATTCCAGCGTTCGTTCTGCGTAAAGACATGCTCATATTTGCTGCGGAACATCTCTGGACTAATCGAAGAAGCGATTGCTTCCTTGATCTCCAACGAGGTTGGCCAGATATCCTTCAGATAGACTGGTTCGCCTTGTTGGTTATAGCCGAGCGGATCATTCTGGAGGTCGATGTTCACCGTACCAGCGAGAGCATAAGCAACGACGAGTGGGGGTGAAGCGAGATAGTTCGCTTTGACCTGCGCATGTACCCGTCCTTCGAAGTTACGGTTTCCGGATAATACAGCTGCTACAGTAAGGTCATTATCAGCAATTGCGCTACCAACTTCCTCTGGAAGCGGTCCGGAGTTTCCGATACAGGTAGCGCAGCCATAGCCTGCCACGTAGAAGCCGAGCTTCTCTAATGGCTCGATCAGACCGGACTTCTGTAAATATTCGGTGACGACGAGCGATCCCGGAGTCAAGCTGCTCTTAACATAACCCGGCTTGGTCAGGCCACGTTCTACTGCTTTCTTGGCGAGCAGACCCGCACCCAGCATTACGCTTGGGTTGGATGTGTTCGTACAGCTCGTAATTGCTGCGATAACTACAGCACCTGGAGCAAGCTCACTTGTGCTTCCGTCAGGATGAGTGACCGGAACACGCTGCGCGATCTTCTCATCGCTCAGGCCGTAGCCGCCTTTATCAATAGGAGTACGGATAATATCGTTAAATTTGTTCTTCATTTCAGTGAGCACAATTCGGTCTTGCGGACGCTTAGGTCCAGCCAAGCTCGGTACGACCGTTGAGAGGTCCAGCTCAATCAGATCTGAGAACTCTGGATCAGCAGTCTCATCGGTGCGGAACATGCCCTGCGCTTTATAGTAGGCTTCAACGAGCGCGATTTGCTCTTCGCTACGGCCTGTGCTACGCATGTAAGCAAGCGTCTCCTTATCAACCGGGAAGTAACCGATCGTAGCGCCGTATTCCGGTGCCATGTTGGCTACGGTTGCGCGGTCAGCGAGACTGATGTTAGCTAGACCAGGTCCATAGAACTCGACGAATTTGCCAACAACGCCTTTCTTACGCAGCATTTCTGTGACCGTCAGTGCCAGGTCGGTTGCTGTTGCGCCTTCATTCAAGCTACCGGTCAATTTGAATCCGATAACTTCAGGCGCTACAAAATAGAGCGGTTGTCCGAGCATGCCGGCTTCCGCCTCGATACCGCCAACGCCCCAGCCGACAACACCCAGGCCGTTGATCATCGTAGTATGAGAATCTGTTCCGACTAGGGAGTCTGGATACACTACCGTCTCACCATCTACCGTCTTAGTAGCGGCTACCGAGGCGAGGTATTCCAGGTTAACCTGGTGCACAATCCCGGTTGCAGGCGGTACTGCACGGAAGTTGTTGAATGCGGTCTGAGCCCAGCGCAGGAAACGATAGCGTTCTTCATTCCGTTCGAATTCAATGTTCATATTATATTCTAGCGCTTCAGGGGAACCGAAGGCATCAACCATGACAGAGTGGTCGATAACGAGATCGACAGGAACGAGCGGGTTGATCTGCTTAGGATCGCCACCAGCTTTCTTCACGGTATCGCGCATCGCAGCCAAATCAACAACAACCGGTACACCGGTGAAGTCCTGCAGTACAATTCTTGCCGGGATAAATGGGATTTCCTTGTTCTCATCGCGGCCCTCGGCCCAGCCAGCGATTTGCTTCACATGTTCTTCAGTAATAGCTCTGCCGTCATACTGACGAATTGCCGCCTCAAGCAATACCTTGATAGAGAATGGCAACTTGGAAATTTGTCCCAGTCCTTGCTGTTCCAACGTTTGCAGATCATAGTAGCGGTAGTCTTTTCCATCAACAGACAAATGACGGGCAGCAGTGAAAAAATCGTTCTTTGACATGAAAGTACCTCCTTGTTCCATTAGGTGAAACACAATTTCATATTCCGTTATAATCAGTATACCGTCCCCGCTGAAGTGAGTAAAGTGTTTTTTGTCCAGTATCTTCTTATATAAATTGAGGTTCAAAAAGGCAGTTTCACATTTGTAAAGGACGCCAGCAACGCTTATAAGCTAGAAATAGTTGTTTGTAGATTTTAACGGACGCCACAGACACTTAAACGCTGTGAACCCAGCGAAAAGGGACATTTCTACTAATTAACCTGCATCTATGTCCGTTAGAGATCATAATGTTCGAAATTTTCCCACTAAGAGGCCGTGGTGTCCGTTATGAGCACTGTGACGTTAAGTGTTCTCCAATTTGGATCCATGTCATAAAGTCCGGGTACAGAAACAAGGATACCTCTATTAGTACATACTCATTATTATGCGTTCATATAAATAGAATGGGTATGTATTAGAAGGAGGCGAGAACCATGGCGGATGAATGGAGAAGAGCGCTGACGAAGTATGTGAATCAGCTGAATCAGGATGAAGTCGATTACCGGGTTCGTACGGAGGATTCCGTCGTGACCGATCTGGATTATTTAATTCGCAGCGGGGAACGTAAACATAGGCTGGAGATATGGTATAGGGAACGCGGGGCAGCTCCGGTTAGATGTGAGACGAAGGCAAGATTGGTTCGTGAGATTGAGCATCGAGTGGGAGAGATGGAAGTTGAGCTACTATTGTTGCAGAAGATCTATTATGACAAGGGTGGAGCGAGGCATCAGGAGAAGCGGATCGATCAGCAGCGACTAACTCTCTTGCGCGATGGGGATGGCTGGACAGTGTCCCGTGTATTCCAAGCTATTCCGGAACGAAGCGCTCCAGTAAATGTTGCCTCTATATATAATCAACATTATTCGATGAAGAGTGATCCTCCCCGTCCATACCTCAATCATCAAATTCTCGGCGGGGGAGTAGGCCAGCGAAGTACAGCTTATCGGCGTGAAGACGCCGTATTGTACGCAGATCGCTGGTGGGATAGCTATAATCCGGAATTTGCCCAATTTGAAGTCGATTGCACCAGTTATATCTCCCAATGTCTCTTTGCAGGCGGAGCCCCAATAAACTATACTGGAAAAAGAGAATCGGGCTGGTGGTATAAAGGATATGTAGGCAAACAGGAGGCGTGGAGCTATAGCTGGGCGGTGGCGAATGCTCTGCAGCTATATTTGACCCATAGCAACTCCCATTTGCGCGCGGAGATCGTTGACCGTCCTGAACTGCTTCAGTTAGGAGATGTCATTATTTACGACTGGGACGGGAACGGTGCATATCAGCACAGTACAATCGTAACCGCCTTTGACGCTGGCGGCATGCCGCTCGTGAATGCGCATACGACGCCAAGTCAGCATCGCTATTGGGACTATCGGGATTCCTATGCCTGGACCGAGAATACCGTATATCGGTTTTTCCATATTGCGGACCGGTTCTGATATCCGGGAGTTTGAATCGATCAAGACGTGTATTTATTTTTAGAAAAGAGGTTACCCATGGGACAGGACAAATTGACTGTAGGGCTGATTTATGGAGGTAAATCTGGAGAACACGAGGTGTCACTACAGACGGCTCTGGCAGTCATGCAGGCTTTTGATTACGAAAAATATGAATTGCTGCCTTTCTATATTACGAAGCAAGGGGAGTGGAGAGTCGGCAGCAACCAGTCCACTCCTTTTACTGAGTTAGAACAATTGAAGCTAGAATCGGATGCGGGGGATACGAGCGCGGCGATTAATATGCTATTTAGCAAGCTGGCAACCGGAGAAGCGAAGATTGATGTCGCCTTCCCACTCTTGCATGGTACAAATGGAGAAGACGGCACAATTCAAGGCTTGTTCGAAATAGCGAACATTCCATATGTAGGAGCAGGTGTATTGGCTTCGGCTGCTGGTATGGACAAAGTCATTATGAAGAAACTATTCGCCGATGCAGGAATCGAGCAGTGCGGATACTGTTATTTCACCGATAGTGAATGGGAGCGCGATAGTTTCTCGCTAATTCAGAAGGTCGAAGAGAAGCTAGGTTATCCATGCTTCATTAACCGGCCAATCTTGGCTCCAGCGTAGGAATATCAAAGGCGAAGACAAGAGACGAGCTTGTTAGCTCGGTCAAGCTCGCACTCCGTTATGATATCAAAGTCATTGTTGAGGAATTCGTTGAAGCCCGTGAGGTTGAAGTCGGGGTGCTCGGCAACGATATTCCGCTGGCTTCCGTACCAGGAGAAATCGTATCCTCCGGCGAATATTACGATTATCAAGCCAAATATCTCGATGGTAAATCCCAAATGATGATCCCGGCCCAGCTCGATATCGAACTGGCTGAACGGATCCGCGATGTGGCGGTTAAAGCCTTTAAAGCCATCGATTGTAATGGGTTGTGCCGGGCTGACTTCTTTATACGCAAGACGGATGGTCGTATCTTAATTAACGAAGTGAACACAATGCCAGGCTTCACACCGTACAGCATGTACCCTCTTTTGTGGAGAGAGACAGGACTTTCTTATGAGACGTTGCTTGGCCGCTTGATCGAGCTGGCACAGGAACGGTTCGCGAAGAGACAGGATCTGTTCTTTGAAAATGGGGTTAATTAATCCGGCAAAACCGGTTAATAGCAGATGAGAATTCAGAATTGAAAGGGAGATGAGCATGGGGTTTCAGACGGAGTTTAATTCGGTATGCAAGTTCAAGAATGAACAGGAGCTGTTCGACCTGTTGGAATATGGCCGCGGTAAGATGCGCAAGGAGGGATTACGCGTATTCCCAACTGGGCAGAAGGTCATTGCTTATAGCCCAGATAATAAAGCTGTGGCCATTGTGAAGATTACGGCCTGCGTAGCTGAGATTAACTTCAACGGAGAAGAAGTGACCGCAGTCGAGTTAGATTTGGTACGTCCGTTGACGGATGAAGAATCTGCTATCCAAACTTCGCTTGCATACGAAATGTTCTTCGGAGATGCCAAGTAATTCGGGTCCCTTTTGCTCTGGAGTTTGTCCTCATAGAGTTTCATTCGCCTGAGGGACAAGCTTTTGAGAGGAATCTTATGAATTCCCTCCAGGTTTATTTTTTCTTATGGCGGGAACTCTGTAAATAGAAGATCTATTGTAGTTGTTAATTTTCGTAAGAGGTTCGTAATTGGCCGTACTATGTGGCTGGTTACGGACTTTTTGTATAATTGGTGGTATATTAAATATAGACAATTTGCTGCTATACCGCCTGATTTTCTGTATAAATCACTCAAATGATGCAACTTTACGCCAATCGGGGCGTATATTTAAAAAAGGTAAAAATTACAAGATTCATAGAAGTGCTATGCAAATTGAAAATCAATTAGAAAGTAGTGTGAAACCATTGGAACCTAAGCCTAAAATTCCATACGTAGTAGGAAGCAAGAGTCCGACGGCTGTGGCAATCAACAGTGCCTCCAAAGCGGGAGAATGGATTAAGAGCCGGCTTGGATTAATTAAGGAAATAAATACGAAATGCTCACCGCAAGATCTAGTCACCGATGTTGATAAAGGGGCGGAGCTGATGATCCGCAAGCTGATCCTGACGCATTTCCCGGATCATACGATTCTTGGGGAAGAGGGCGTTGATCCTGGTGCTGAAGCATCCGCGAATGCATTGACAGAGGCGAAGAAGGAAGCAGACTACTTATGGATTATCGATCCGATCGACGGGACAACGAATTTTGTTCAAGGCTTTCCTTTCTTCTGCGTGTCGATTGCCTTGGCTTATCGTGGTGAGGTTATTATAGGTGTAATCTATGATCCGATTCGCGACGAGATGTTCGTTGCCGAGAAGGGCAAGGGAGCATATGTTCATGGCAACCCGGCGCGGGTGTCGCGAGATGATAAGCTAGCGGACAGCGTGCTGGCGATTGGCTTCAACCCAGATCGTGAAGTTGCGCTCCCTGTTAATATGAAAGGGATTGCCGCACTTTCGGACAAAACCCGCAGTCTGCGCGCGGCAGGATCTGCAGCTTTGCATCTTGCCTATGTTGCCGCAGGACGGCTTAGCGGCTATTATGAGGTCGGTCTGAATTCATGGGATATCGCTGCTGGCGCTCTGCTGGTTAAGGAGTCAGGTGGTATCGTTACAGATACGGTAGGCAATCCTTATGATATTGGCGTTCGCCATCTGGTTGCCAGCAATGGCAAAATCCATCAGGAGCTGCTTGATGTATTGAAGACTGCCGAAGCCACGGGAATTTAGCGATACATCTTATAGAATTAGGATTCTGATTCGAAAAGGAGTTCAAATACCATGAGCGATGACAACAAGTTGGAACGGGAATTGAATGAACTGCTAACAGAAGGCGAGCCGATTACAGAGGAGGAGCGCCGCGAAGAAGGACGCCGTCGCCTGTCGCCCCGATATGAGGTAAGAATTCAGACTCAGCTTGATCCGATCGTGGAGGAGACAAACAAATACCGTAAAATCGCCAAGGAAATTGATGACCGATACGATAATTATCTGAAGAAAACGGGACATAAGGATGAAGAGAAGTGCGATGACAAGGAGTCATAACTGAAGCTGCAACGGATACCACCATGGACAGAATGGGGTATCCGTTTTTTTGTGATTGTCTGTTTTTTTCAGTCATGCAGCTAATGGACTACGTCTGTTCCTTGATGGCAACAATTCGCAGCCGTTTGTAGTCTCCGTACCAATCACCGTCAACCAGCAGATCTTGTTCAGCAGATCTAGCGATGAGCTGAATCGCCTGTTCCATCTCAGGCTCACTCAGGGAGTGTAGGAATGGATCTGCGGCAAACAGACGGAGCCAGTGATTCATGCCATCTGTACCGCCTTCCAGCTTCAGTAGGCCGGTCGAAGTGTACGGCATAGGTTACTCGGAAGCCCTGCTTTTCTAATAAACTGCTGTATTCGCCTAGGCTTGGATAGTACCAGGGATTGAGCGGCGTGGCATCGATACCGTAGTTCTCGCCGAGTACTTTGGTGATGTGCTTGACGATGATATCTACATTGCCTTTGCCACCGAATTCAGCCACGAATCTTCCCCCATCTTCTAAGGCATGATACACGGACTTGACTACACTCTCCGCGTCTTTTATCCAATGTAGCGCGGCGTTGGAGAACACGGCTTGAACAGGTCGTTCAACAGAGAAATGGGTCGCATTCTGAACCGCAAACTTCAGGTCTGGATATTTAAGGCGAGCCTGCTGAATCATCGTCTCCGATAAATCAAAGCCATTAACAACAGCCCCTGTCTTGGCAATCTCATAAGAGATATCGCCTGTACCGCAGCCGAGATCAATGATTACTTCCCCAGCCTGTGCGTTTAGGAGCTCGAGCACACCCTTACCGAATTCAGATACAAACCTGAATTTCGTATCGTAGAGCTTGGCGTTCCATACCTGTCTTGCCTCCATGATCGGACCTCCTCAATATGAATTGCCTCTATTGTTGCATACAAATTTGGATTGGTTAAATATATAAAATCAATCTCGCTGATAGGTTATTCCTATTAATGGGCGAAATCTGGTTCAAGTTCAGTAAGATCGCGCATAAGCTCATTAGTCCTGGACATTCGTAAAGGGCAGTATTTAGGCTAATCTGGATGAAGGGCATGAAAAGAACAGAACTAATATTCAATAGGGAGAGATCAATATGCCGAAGATAGCAGACAAATATTTAGTCGTTGATCCATGGAAGATCGTAGAGGAAGGATTCGATCCACAGCGCAGCCGAGTGTCGGAGTCTATTTTCTCGTTAGGCAATGAATATATGGGGGTTCGCGGCTATGCCGAGGAAGGCTATAGCGGAGACACATTGATAGGCAGCTACTTCAATGGATTATTCGAAGAGAGCGAGGTTGGGCGCATTATAAGGGGATCATTCGCTCATTGCGCTTTATGGTCAACGGAGTTGACTGGTTATATACACGCATTACGATCGACGATGAGACTTTCGATATGAGAACGAGCGAGTTCACGGATTTCCGTAGGGAGCTAGATTTCAAGCGGGGCGTATATACACGGCAGTTTATCTGGCATATGCAGAACAGGAAGAGCATCCAGCTTACTTTCGAAAGGCTGATTAGCATGCAGGTCTCGAACCTGGGATGTCAGCGAATCGTCCTAAAGCCGCTCAACTTCGCCGGTACAGCCCAAGTTATCACGGGGCTTGACTTTGCGACGATCCATGAAGATCAGGATACAAGATATTGGGAGGGCGTGAAGCAGGGCAGTCAACATGGAATTACTGCTATGCTGGGCCGGACGGCGAATACAGGAAATCGGCTGTTCTCAAGCTATCGACTTGATCTGCCGATGGGAGCCAAGAGCGGGACATTAAGTGAAGAAAATTTCATAGGTGATGAGATCGTCCTGAACCTGAAGAAGGGAGAAGAGACTGTTGTAGATAAGCTGGTCATCAATTATGCAGATAAGGATCAGGAGCAGAGTGATGATGAAGTCTGGTCCAAGGGCATGAAGCTGGCTAAGCAGTACGCCGAGGTGGACTACAAGGCTGCTGCGGAGCAACAGGAGCAATATTGGGCGAAGGTATGGGAGCACTCTGATATCGTTATCGAAGGGGACCCTGAGAATCAACAAGGGATTCGCTTCTGTATTTTTCAATTGTATCAGACTTATCATGGCGACAATCCGGGCTTCAACATTGGGGCGAAGGGTCTGACCGGGGAAGCATATCGTGGCTTGGCCTTCTGGGATACAGAGTCTTACTGTCTACCGTTCTATATCTTCAATAATCCGAAGGCAGCGCGCAGCTTGCTAGAGTTCCGCTATAAGACCTTGCCGCAAGCGTTGGAGAGGGCGAAGGAACTCGACTGTGCAGGTGCGTTCTATCCGATTGCGACGATCGATGGGACGGAGAGCTGTGATCTGTGGCAGCATTCCAATCTGCAGCTGCATGTAGGCACGGCAGTGGCTTACGGGATTCGTCATTATGTGAATATTACAGGTGACAAGGCATTTTTATATGAAAAAGGTCTGGAGATGCTGATTCAGATCAGCCGCTTCTATGCGACCCGTGGACAGTGGGGACAGAAGACGGGCAAATACGGTTATTTTGGGGTTATGGGACCGGATGAGTTCCAGCTTATGGTGAACAACAACTGTTACATTAATCTGATGGCGAAGAAAATGTTCGACTATACGCTAGAGACGATCGCTGAGATGGAGCAAGCTCAGTTGTCTGCTTTTGTAGCGCTGGCAGATCGCCTCGAGTTAACGGTACAGGAACAGATGGAATGGAAGAATAAGGCGGACAACATGAAGATTCCTTATGATGAGGAGACGGGAATCTATGAGGAGCATGACGGCTTCTTCGATATGCCGCATCTTGATATTCATTCGATCCCGGTGACCGAATTTCCACTCTATTCGCACTGGTCCTATGATCGTCTCTATCGCTATGACATGATTAAGCAGCCGGATGTGCTTATGTTCATGTTCTTGTACAGCGGAGAATTCTCGCGCGAAGCGAAGCGGGCTAATTACGATTATTACGAGACGAGATGTATCCATGAATCGTCCCTGTCTCCATCGATTCATTCGATTCTGGCAGCGGAGATCGACAGGCCTGCGGAAGCCTACAAGTTCTTCGAATTCGCAACCCGGCTTGATCTTGACAATTATAACCGCAACACGCGGGAGGGGCTGCATACAACTTCGATTGCGGCTGCTTGGATGAATATTGTGTACGGATTCGGGGAATGCGCTCGGATGGAGATAAGCTGGTCTTTAATCCGACGATTCCAGAGCGCTGGAGCCAATATTCCTTCCCAATCACTTATCAGGGAACTGAGCTCGCGATCGAGGTGAACCAACAGCGGGTGAAGATTAGTGTACGTAGCGGGGAAGCTGCTTCGATCAATGTCTATGGCCAGGATTATATCGTTGGTCCAGCAGGGATTGAGCTGAAATTGAAGAAGGTGGGATGAGCTATGAGCTGGATCATTGAAGAGAGCGGCTTCGATAAAGAACGAATCGCCATAAGCGGCAATAAATTCATGACTGGCAATGGCTATATGGGCTATCGTGGTACGCTGGATGAGTTCACATTTTCCGAGCTAACCGCAACCATTCCAGCTGGATTATACGATAAAGTGGGTGATAAATGGCGTGAACCGATCAATGCACCGAACGGGTTATCAACCACGATGGTGTGCGACGGAGTGTCTTTAAGTGTGCTCGAGCTTGAGCCGCTTGAACACGAACAAGAGCTGGACATACGCCACGGCGTACATCGCCGTAGGACAGTATATCCGGCGCCGGGTGGAGGAAGCGTTGCTTTTGAATCGGAACGCTTCTGCAGTATGCAGCGTCTGCATTTGCTCGTCAATCGCGTAACGATAACTTGCAGCCAGGATTGTGAGTTAACTATTACTACAGGGATCGACGGAGGAATATGGGATATTAACGGTCCACATTTGGAGCGGACGGAAGGCAAAATGCAGGATGGAGTACAGGGGGAGACGTTGATCTTAACCGGTTGGACACATGAGCTGAACATTCCGGTCTCGGTCAGCCATTCCCTCGACTGTAGATTCGGGGAGCAGCGCACCATCGAATCCGGCGACTTTCTCGGCAAGGAGATCCGCTTACAGGCTGAAGTGGGTAAGAGCTATACCTTCTACAAGTATGTGTCCGTATTTACTGGTCTGGATGAGGCTGTGGACACTATTATGGCAGGATTAGAGGATAGTCAGGAGGCTGCAGCGTCTGGATACGAAGCGTTGTATGCCGAGCATGCCGACTGCTGGGAACGAAAATGGCAAGAGACAGACGTCCGTATCGAGGGAGACGATGAAGCTCAGCTCGCGTTGCGCTACAGCCTTTACCAGCTGCATATCATTGCCCAGGACATTCGGAGAAGCTGTCGATCCCTGCGCGGGGCTTGTCAGGACAGGTATACAAAGGCGCTGTTTTCTGGGATACAGAGATGTTCATGCTCCCGTTCTTCTTGTATACTCAGCCAGACATCGCTCGTAATCTGATGATGTACCGTGTTCATACGCTGGATGGCGCGCGCAGGAAGGCGGCGGAGTATGGCTATGAAGGAGCGTTCTATGCCTGGGAGAGCCAGGAGAACGGGGATGATGCCTGCACATTGTTTAATGTTAATGATGTGTTCACCGGGCGTCCGATGCGAACCTATTTCCGCGATAAGCAGGTGCACATCAGTGCGGATGTAGCTTACGGCATCTGGCAGTATTTCATCTTCAGCGGAGACGATAGTATTCTGCTGGATGGTGGAGCAGAGACGGTGCTGGAATGCGCTCGTTTCTTCTACTCCTACGCTTACTATAATTCTGTTAAATCCCGCTATGAGATTCTGGATGTAACCGGACCGGATGAATATCATGAGCGGGTGAATAACAACGCCTTCACAAATGCGTTGGTTAAGCGTTGTCTGCATATTGCGCTGAAGGTTCTTGATTATTTGCAGGGCAAACATCCAGACTTGGCCGAGTCTCTTACGGTGGACAGTCGGATTAAGCCGGAGCACCTTCGCGACATGTATGAGCGTTTGTACATTCCACAGCCTACTGAAGGCAGCGGAGTGATCGAGCAATTCGACCGCTACTTCACGCTGGAGGACGTAACACTGGAGCAGTTGAAGTCAAGAGTCCTGAACAAGCATGAATATCTTGGCGGAGGCAATGGACTGGCGACGACGACGCAAATTTTGAAGCAAGCCGATGTTGTTCTGATGCTGCATCTGTTCAAGGAAGAGTTCAGCAGGGCGATCAAGCAGCGTAACTGGGAGTTTTATGAGCCTCGTACGGAGCATGGGTCGAGCTTGAGCTCCTGTATTTATGCGTTAGTAGCTGCAGATATCGGCTTATCAGATTGGGCATATCCTTACTTCAAGCGCACGGCTACGATTGATCTGACCGGAGATTCCAAGCAGTATGTCGGCGATTTGTATATCGGGGGTACGCATCCTGCAGCCAATGGAGGAGCGTGGATGGCAGCGGTGCTCGGCTTTGCGGGTATGAGGTTCGACGGGGAAGCTGTCTTCATTGCCCCATCCTTGCCTAAGGCATGGAGTTCGGTCAGCTTCCCGCTTCGACTGAGAGGGGCCAGCTTCACTGTTACGATCGAAGCAGATCAGGTGAAGGTGGAGGCTGCGGAAGAGAATAAGGCCTCGATCGAGTTCCGAATTGAGCGACGGATTAACGAGGGAACTGAGTTAACGGATTCGGAGGTTGCAGCTAGTTTAGAGAACGTAATGGCAGCCCCGGGCCAGATTCTATCTATTTCTTTGTAATGATATGGATAGTAACAGGAACGATTGATGAGTACTTGATAGAGAGGGAGAGGAAGATATGCTGGATACGATGAGAGGCGCGATCTTTGATCTGGACGGGGTGATCGTGGATACCGCAAAATATCATTATTGGGCCTGGCGATCACTCGCAGAACGGCTTGGATTTGAATTTACAGAAGAGGATAACGAACGACTCAAAGGAGTAAGCCGGACGGAATCGTTGAAGATTCTGCTCGAGATTGGCGGCGTGGAGGCCAGCGAGGCAGAACGCCTCAAGATGGCTGAGGAGAAAAATAAGGAGTACGTCGAGTATATATCACGTCTCGAGCCATCGGAGATTTTGCCCGGCGCCAAGGAGTATCTACAGCAGCTGCGTAAGCAGGGCGTGAAGATTGCACTCGGCTCGGCCAGCAAAAATGCTCCGTTCATTCTTGATCGTCTAGGAATCGCTGAGCTATTCGATGCGGTGATCGACGGGACGAAGGTGTCCAAGGCGAAGCCGGACCCAGAAGTATTTCTTGCAGCCAGCGCAGCGCTTGATCTAGCTCCAAGTGAATGCATCGTGTTCGAAGATGCGGCAGCAGGCGTGGAGGCCGGCAAGGCGGCAGGCTGCAACGTAGTCGGCATCGGTAGCTCAGAGGTGCTGTTCGCAGCTGACAGAGTAATCCGAGGTTTGGATGAGCTGGTTGGGTAATGCCAGATGAATACCGTGTGATCGACCACGATCATGCGACACAGTAAGGAGCTGTCCGACAGTAGTGTTTACACTACTTGGGGTCAGCTTCTTTTTCGGACTTTAACGAAACTGGATATCGTTATTTAGGCCCATAGGTGCTACTTTGAAATTATAACGAAACTAGGTAACGCTATTGGAGGAAATTCGCAGTTAAAAGCCTGGATTTCTCTCGAATAACGATCCGTAGTTTCGTTAGAATTAATTTAACGCTGTTTTTGAGGAAATAACGATTCGTAGTTTCGTTACAGGATCTGCTGGCTTAGGGGGCCCCTAAATAAGCAGTTCTCACATTTTTCCACATCGGTCGATCGTAGGAATAACCATGATGTACGTAGAAATACACATCACCGCTATTTTTATTCTTGTTACACTTAAAGTGCGCGTTCAAAAAGATAGGTTCATTTACCTAAGCTTATGCTTCCGATGGCGTTTAATCAGAACGCTTCAGCTAGATGAGGCTAGGGCGTAAGGAGCTTTTTGGACTGCCTCTTCAAGTACCAGAGGGGGAAGGCAATTGAGATATAGATTATATAATCCATTGAACAAAATGAATGTGAAGCAGCAGCTATTCATACTATTCCTCATTATCATAATTCCGTTATTTATTCTGAACGCCTACGGCAACTATAAGGCGGATCAAATCTTGAAGCGGCATGTTACCAATGCCTATATCGAGCTGAATAAGCAAAATTTCCGTCTAATCAATCGCGATATTGAAGCCGTTAACAAGGTTACCTCTACCGTATTTCAGAATTCACTGCTGCAGCAATTGAATCCGCTTTCGACCGATGAGACAGTACTGCAAAGGGTGAAAAATTACGAGAAGCTCGAGAATTTGCTAACTACTTATTCGCAAGAGACGGATGAACGCGAACCGGTATATTATTCGCTCTATGTGTATGATCCGGAGAATACTTATTTTTTTGCTCCGTTTTATCCGGGACCGAAAAAATCCGGGGTTTATTTTTTCTCTGATGCGGAGAAGCCGGACTGGTTCGACGAGGCTGTCGAGAAGAAGGGAAAAGGATATTTACGGCTGGTTGAGCATTTGTCACCACCCTCTAATAGCCAAGGCAGCCAGAAAACGCTCGCCTATATTCGAGCGATCAATAATATCTATAGAAATGGAACGATTGGGGTATTGGTGGTCACCAATCTCGATGCCCGGGTTCAAGAGTCGCTGAGAACGGTGTCACTTCCGGAAGGAGAGCTTTATTTTACAAATTGGAATAACCGTGTGCTAAGCGCTCAAAGTAATGACCACGAAGATGTGCTGGAGCTTCCGCCGGAGATAGCGGATATGGGGATGACCAGCGGTGTGGAGGATGTCATTACCAACGATTATATCTATGTCGTCAATTATAACCATGTATTACAGCAGAAGCTGGTCTATAAAGTCCCGGTACAAGCACTGCTGCATCAGCAGAAGGAGATCAAACAGGTGATTCAGCTGATCTCGCTCGTCTTCTTTGTCGGGAGTCTGATCTTTATGCTCTATTTCTGGAGGTCCCTGATGATGCCAATCCAGAAGCTGGTTTATTTCGTTAGACGCTATGAACCGGGAATATCGTTCCACAGACCCCGCGCAGAGAGACGAAAGACGAGATCAGTGTGTTGATGCATAGCATTTACGATATGGCGCGTCGGTTGAATGCATTGGTTCATTATAAATACACGATGGATCTGAAGCAGAAGGAATCCCAACTACAAATTTTATATCAGCAGATAAATCCGCATCTGCTCTACAATACGCTAGAGAGCATCTATTGGAAGAGTGAGATGGAAGGGAATACCGCTTCTGCTGAAATGATCAAGGAATTGTCCAAATTGATGAAGATCAGCCTCAGCCGGGGCAGGGAATTGATTACGCTTGGGGAAGAACTTGAGCATGCTTCTGCTTATATTAAATTGCAACAGCATAGATATGATTATCAGTTCCAAATCTTGATAGATATTCCCGAAGAGCTGCTGCCAGTTTCTATTCCGAAGATTACACTGCAACCTTTAATCGAGAACGCGATTATTCATGGAGTGAAGCATATGGGGAGGACGGCGAAATTGTGATACGCGCTGCCTCTGATGAAGATAATTTGTTTATGTTCATAGAAGATAACGGGTATAAATCAGTAGATTATGAGATGATTAATCGCCTACTGGATGAAGAGAATCCGGACCCGACATTTGGCTATGGAATTCGTAACATCCATCAGCGGATCAGATTGCATTTCGGGGCCAAGTATGGACTTTACTATTCGAAACGTGAGGAAGGCGGAACCCGAGTGACGCTAAAACTTCCAAAGTCCATACGAGAACAGCAATAGGAACCACCTTAAAGAGATACAGGGGGAGAAGTGAATGTACAAGATATTGGTTGTTGATGATGAACCATTGATCTGCAAGGGGCTGGCCAGTCTGTTGAACAGCTCCGGAATTGATGTCGGAACGGTTTTACCGCCTATAGCGGACTTGAAGCCCTCGACTACATTCGTATGGAGGAAATTGATCTGCTTATCACCGATATCCAGATGGGGGAGATGAGCGGAATCGAATTGATGCAGCAGGCGAAGCTGGTTAAGCCTTGGGTACAGACCATTATCATCTCAGCATATGAGACCTTCCAATACGCACAAATGGCTCTGCGACTAGGTGCCAAGGATTATCTGATCAAGCCACTGAATAGTGAGAATTTCCTCGATTCTGTCCGTAATGCCTTGCTGAAAATGGAGAGACCAGGTCCCGCAAATCGATGAGTTTCTATCTGTGGATACGGACCATTTCCGGATGGAGGAATTTCGTCCAGAGAAGGATGAGCTCTTGGAGCGTCTGTTGAATGGAACTGCCACTTCGCAAGAAGTTGGTTTGAAAGAATTAAGATTAGCGGGGCCTTATTTCTCTGTGATCAGGATGAAGTTAGATTTACCGCAAGAGGAAGGGGCTTCCTATTCAGCTCGGGACACCCGTCTACTGCGCTATGGAGCGCGGAACGTGGCGGAGGAGTTACTGCATAAGGAAGAGAAAATATTGACCTGCTATTCCGGTGAACGAGATATCTGTATTCTGTTGCAGTGGAACGAGACGGAGTATGCTGAACTGGATATGAACAAGATTAATCATCTCGAAATGATCGGACGAAGTCTGCATCATCATGTGCAGAAATACTTAAGCATCCCGGTAGTCGTCGGAATCAGCCAGATTCTGAAGGGCGTTGAATTTCTGTCTGTCCTGGATCGTCAAGCGGATAAAGCAATCGCATGGGCGGGAAGCATGGGGATTATCATGTGTTCTATTATGGTGACTTCAATTGGAGCAATTATGCCCAAGATCCTACCGTCGAAGAGCTTACGACGCAGAATAATCGGATTGTCGATAGTGCCAAGCAATATATAGAAGGTAATTACAGCCAGAAAGGGCTGACGATTCATGAGGTCGCTAAGAAGAACCATGTCAGTCCTAATTACCTAAGTTTTCTGTTCAAGAAGAATACCGGCTACAATTTGTGGGAGTATGTGATCAAACTGAGGATGGAGGAGAGTAAGTCCCTGCTCCTCCATACAGATCTGCGCCGTTATGAAATCGCCGAGCGAGTGGGATATGAGTCCCCGAGCATTTTAGCAAAATATTCAAGAAGTATTTTGGCCTCAGCCCAAGTGAGTTGAAGAAGTAAGAACAGCTATACTTCGCATAGTATTACACCTGTTCCCAAGCTCCACGATTTTCTAAAATGAAAGCTGGACACTAAAGAGAAATGAGGGAAACTCATGGAGGAATCGGTGATTTCACCAGGAAACATGGTCAAGGAGCCCGAGAAAAAGCTAAAAAAAGTACGAAAAACATCGAACTGGAAAAAGTATATGTGGGGGTATCTTTTTCTCGTTCCGGCTATCGCTATTTTTATTATCTTCTTGTGGCTTCCGATTATTAAGGGTATCGTGTACAGCTTCTACAATGTCGATTTCGTGAAGGGCAACACCTTTGTCGGATTTGATAACTATGTGAAAATTTTCAATAACCCTGATTTATGGCTTTCCGTAAAGAATACATTGTATTTTATGTTCCTTACGCTGATTATCGGTTTCTGGGTGCCGATCGTAGCGGCGATTGCGATATCGGAGCTGAAGTTCTTCCAGGGCTTTGCACGGATAGCGGCCTATCTACCATTCGTCGTCCCTGGCGTAGTGCTCTATGGCATGTGGAGATGGATGTATGATCCGGTTGGTCCGATCAACGCTATACTTGGCTGGTTCGGCGCAGATCCAATTTCGTTCATTTCCGATGGACGCTTCTCGATGGTCTCGATTGTCTTCATGGAGACATGGCAGCAGTTCGGATCGGCGATGTTGATCTATTTGGCCGGGGTACTGAGTATTCCGCGGGACTGGTACGAGGCAGCTGAAATCGACGGAGCCGGAGTTTGGAGCCGGATTAAATATATTACACTCCCATCTATGCGCAGCTTGATCGTTCTGATGTTCATCCTGCAGATTATCGGCACATCACAGGCTTACCAATCTCAATTGGCCCTGTTAGATGGAGGTCCGAACAAGGCTACGCTGACGTATGCGCTCTTCACAGTGAAGTACGCGTTTACCCAATTAGACTATGGGGCAGGTACAGCATTGGGTGTTCTGATGTTTATCGTCTTGGGTATCCTTGGCGTCATTCAATTCAAGATGAACAGGGAGGATTACTAATATGGAAAGAGGCATCCTGTCACCATCGGACCTGCGAAAGCCGGGGAATAAGATCGTCTATGGCATTATGGTTCTGGGCATTGCCGTTATGGCCGTTACGATGCTGTATCCGATTCTAATGACGATGTTCAACGGACTTAAGAGCAATCCTGAAATCAACACCTTCCCACCGAAGTTTTTCCCGACGACATGGCATTGGGAGAACTTCAACAAGGGCTGGCATTATATCGCTTTACCTGTATTTCTGAAGAATACAATGTTCATTTTCCTGGGGAATTTGTTCATGACGATCTTGGTACTCGGTCTGGCAGCATTCAGTATTTCGCGAATTCGCGTTCCACATAGTCGGCTAGTCTATTTCTTCATTCTGCTTACGTTGTTCATACCAGCAACAAGCTATATGATTCCTAACTTTGTGAATCTGAAGCAGCTCGGTCTGCTAAATTCCTACTGGGCATTCTGGTTGCCCGCCGGAGCGAATGCATACTTCTTCTTGCTGATGAAGAATTTCTTCGATGGCATTCATCCGGAAATTTTCGAAGCAGCGCGGATCGATGGCGCTTCGGAGCTGACGAGCTATCTGCGGATTGCAGTTCCGTTGTCAGTCCCGATATTTGCCACACTGTCGATCTTTATTTTCTCTACAGCATGGAACGACTGGTTCTGGCCATCACTCGTTATGCATACAGAGGATAAATACACGCTGGCAACCGCGATATATAAGTATGTAATTAATGCGCGGAGCTTGGATAGTAGTATCAAATTTTCAATTTTGTTCATGGTCATGATCCCGCCAATCTTTGTGTTCCTGGGATTCCAGAAGTTTATTGTGCGCAGTGTTAGTCTGAGTGCTGTTAAAGGCTAAGTGATAAGAGGTAGCGTTTTCATTTAGCGTAGGGCTGCACATGATCGCCATATGAATACACATCGTCCTCGTACGGGGAATCTTCTAAGATAAAAATGTAGTAGTCGATAACAATTATGGAAAAGGGGAGTTTCAATGCGCAAGTTCTCAGCAGTACTGATGTGCCTTATGCTGCTAGGTTCACTGCTCGCAGCGTGCGGCGGCGGAAAGAACAATGCAAGCGACAAGGCGAATAATGGAGGAGCTACTCCAAGCAATACCGGCGGTACCAACACGGCGACGACGGATGAGCCGAAGGACGACATTACACAAAGGAAAGTAACGCTGAAAATTCACTATCCATTACCGGATGAAACTACGCTTCGTGCGCAAGAAGACGATAAGATCGCCCGCTTTCAAGCGAAGTATCCGAATGTAACGATTATCAAGGATGACTGGAAATACGATATTAACGAAATTGGCGTGAAAATGGCTTCCAACGAAGCCCCGACCTTCTACAATACTTGGGCAACAGAGGCTAACTTTCTGGTAGAACGCGGTTGGGTTGCTGACATCACGGACCTGTGGAACAACTGGGAGTACAAGGATGATATCAACCCTGTTCTGCAGAACCAATTTATCGTAGATGGCAAAGTATATGGGATCACTCAAAACGGCTACATTACTTCTACAGTAGTGAATAAGAAGATTTTGGACGATAAAGGCGTTGCCGTTCCTTCACTCGATTGGACTTGGGATGATATGTATAACACGGCCAAAGCGGTTGCCGATCCGAAGAAAGGGATCTCAGGTATTGCCCCAATGGGTAAAGGAAATGAAGCTGGTTGGAACTGGACGAACTTCTTGTTCGAAGCTGGTGGAGATATCGAGAGCAACACAGATGGTAAAGTAACTGCCGCATTTAATACCGATGCAGGCGTCAAAGCCCTCGACTTCTATAAGAAGCTGAAATGGGAAGCCAATGCGATTCCGCAGGATTGGGCCCTCGGCTGGGGTGATGCAGTAAGCTCGTTCCAACAAGGACGTACAGGTATGGTTATCGCAGGCGCATTTGACGTAGTTCAGGCTGCTCTGAATGAAGGTGGCATGAAGCCTGAGGATGTGCTCGTCTATCCGATGCCAGCTGCTGAAGCCGGTGGCAAGCATTACGGGATTCTAGGTGGTAACTATCTCGTTATCAACCCGAATGCAACAAAAGATGAGCAGGAAATGGCCTTCCGCTATATTACTTTTGATTATTTCGTAGATGATGCTCTGAAGGCAACAGAAGATACGATTCAAGCTCGCAAAGCAGAAGGCAAGTACTATGTTCCGACTCCACTTGAGTACTTCAAGGATGACTCCGAGTATGCAAGCAAGATTCAAGCGATCTATAACAAGTACGACAACGTGTACAAATACGATCCTAAGTTGTTCTCGTTGCTGGAAGGCAAACCAGAAGCTCAATTTGGTACACAGGACTACTATGCAACAATGTCCAACGTAGTACAAGAATCGTTCTCGAAGAAGGACACCGATTCGAAGAAACAGCTTGATATTGCTGCACAGTACGTGCAAGAAAATTACTTTGATAAGATTGCAGCAAAATAAGCTGAGCGGTTAACAAGTATAAGATGTATATACTAAGGCGTCCCTAATGGGACGCCTTCGTTGTTGAGAAGGTATATGTGCTATCTGTTGATTCGAGCCGGCTTTCGTCGCTAACGAAACACCATATCGTTATTTGCTCAAAAACAGGGGGAAATCGAATCTAACGAAACGTCATATCGTTATTTGGGTTAAATCTAGGTTTTCAGCCGCCATTTTTGCTAAATAACGATACCCTGTTTCGTTACATTTTTTTGAGGTGCTTTTGGATGCAAATAGCGATACCACGTTTCGTTAGAGTCGGCTTCAAAGCCATGATAAAAAAGCCCCTTGTGGCTCAAGCCTATATGCCTGAGCCACAAGGGGCTAATATGGATCATGCCATTTATTTGCTAGCGATTTCCTTGAAAGAAGCTTCAGCTGCTTCAAGTGTGAAGTCAATGTCCGCATCGGTGTGAGCCGTCGTCAGGAACCAGGCTTCATATTTGGATGGAGCAAGATTAACACCGCGATCTAGCATAGCACGGAAGAAGGCGGCAAATGCTTCGCTATCCGTATCTTGCGCCTCGTCATAGTTCGTTACCGGATGGTCGCAGAAATGCGTTGAGAAGGAGCCGCGAATCTGGTTAATTGTCAATGGAACACCATGGCGCTTAGCAGACTCAGCCAGGCCAGCGGTCAATTTCACAGTAAGACGATTCATCTCCTCGTATACTTTAGGATCCTGCAGCACTTCAAGGCAAGCGATACCTGCAGAGATCGAAGCCGGGTTGCCAGCCATCGTTCCCGCTTGATAAGCCGGGCCGAGTGGAGCGACCTTCTCCATGATCTCTTTGCTGCCGCCGTATGCACCGATCGGCAATCCGCCACCGATGATCTTGCCAAGTGCAGTCAGATCCGGCTTGATCGCATCATGGTTATCTAGTCCCGCATAGGTTTGTGCGGAGCCGTAATGGAAGCGGAAAGCCGTAATAACCTCATCATAAATGACGAGCGCGCCGTATTGATGAGTAAGTCGGCATACATCTTCAAGGAAGCCAGGCTTGGGCATAACCATCCCGAAGTTGCCGACAATTGGTTCGATCATGACTGCCGCTACGTCATCGCCCCATTTCTCCAGAGCTTCCTGCAATCCAGTGGCATCGTTAAATGGAACGGTAATAACCTCTTGAGCGATGCTTGTTGGGATACCAGCGCTGTCCGGGATGCCAAGCGTCGATGGGCCGGAGCCTGCAGCAACAAGTACAAGGTCGGAATGGCCATGATAGCAGCCGGCGAACTTGATAATCTTGTTGCGGCCGGTATAGGCACGGGCAACGCGGATCGTCGTCATAACGGCTTCTGTACCGGAATTGACGAAGCGGACTTTATCCATCGAAGGAATTGCTTCCTTCAGCATAACGGCGAGCTGGATTTCAAGCTCAGTAGGTGTACCGTACAGCGTTCCGTTAGCCGCTGCTTCGACAATGGCCTTCGTGACATGCGGATGGGCATGTCCGGTAATAATTGGGCCGTAAGCAGCCAGATAGTCGACATAGCGGTTGCCATCGACATCCCAGAAGTAGGCGCCTTCGCCCTTCTTCATAAAGACGGGCGCCCGCCCCAACCGCTTTGAACGAGCGAGAAGGGCTGTTGACGCCGCCTACGATATGTTGAAGTGCTTCCTCATATAATACTTCGGATTGTTTCCTGTTCATGATGTGTTACTTCCTTTCACAGTAGGTAATAGTGCTTCCAGGGCTTCGAATCAGGTTGTTTAACCATCTCCTCAGGCTCAGGGCCCGCTGGAAGTATCCGCAGCTTCATTCTTAATCTTCGGTGCACTGTTGCTGCCGTTGGTCTTAGAATTGCTGTCGTCCCCGCTGTTCTGCTCATCAACTGAGGTGTCATCTGTTCTATTGAATACTTCCTGGACATACGCTTTGAGCTCTTCCTCACTCTTGATACCGAGCACTTCAGCTCCGCCGACACTCTTCTCGACAAGGAGGCTCATTGGTGGAATTTGCTCACTGGCTGTCATTTTGCTTGAATAGCCAAGATTAGCCAGCTTCCACATATCGTTAATCGTCAGGTTCGTATCGATATAAGGGTTAATTTTCTCTAGAATAGACGGTAACTTGAGCAAGGAGGTCGTCGAGATCATTTTGTTCGCAACCGCCGTTAAGAAATTACGCTGACGTTCTGTGCGACTGTAGTCCGATAGGGCATCATGCCGGAAACGAACGTATTGCAGCGCAGTTTTACCGTCCAAATGCTGTTGGCCTTGCTTCAAATCGATATCGTACTCATGATTATCGGCCTTGCTCGTATAATGCATATCCTTCTCTACATAGAAATCTACGCCGCCGATGGAGTCAACCAGTTCGATAAACCCTTGAAAATCGGTATAAACATAATATTGAATGGGAATGCCAAGCAGGTCGGAGACCGTCTTCATGGCTGTGTTAGGTCCATGGGTGATAGCTGAATTGATTCGATTCATGCCATATTCAGGAATCTTGACATAGGTGTCCCGCATGATCGAGAACAAATACCCTCGTTTGGTTACTGGATCAAGTGAAGCGACCAGCATGGTATCGGAACGTGGAACTTCTCCTTTTGTAGACCGCGAGCGTCAACACCCATCAGCAGGATATTAACTCTGTCGGTCCCTTCCCATTTTGGTGGTTCTGGGGTCTTGCTTGTCTCCGTCGGTTTAACTTGATAAAATGGAGAATCCTCGCCGGTCTTCTGGAAATTGTCTACCTGATTGTAAATAGCGGTAAAATAATAAGCCAGAAAAGCAACAACAATGACCAGGACCGCTAGCAGCGACCAGAGGATGGTCCGCTTTGTTCGTTTTGTCATATAAATTTCTTTCCTTTCAGAAAAAACGATGAGTTCATTTTGATGGCAGTACTCCATACATTATAATTTTTTTTATAGTTACAATCAATTTTATGAGGGTTAGTATTCTTTTAGGAGGCTTTTCTTATGAATCAGCAATCTGTTGAACTAGGACAACCTGTTCCAAATTTCACACTTCCTGCTAACGGGGGTAATGAAGTAAGCCTAAGCCAGTTTCGTGGACGGAAGGTCGTCATATATTTCTATCCGAAGGACATGACCTCGGCTTGTACTCAAGAGGCTTGTGATTTCCGCGATAATTATAGCGTCATTAGCAAGCAGGATGCGGTCGTGCTCGGTATTAGCGGTGATCCGGTGAAGTCACATAACCGCTTTGTGGAGAAGCAGAATCTTCCGTTCCTGCTGTTATCGGATGAAGACCATGAGGTCTGCAGAATGTTTGGAGTGTGGCAGCTTAAGAAGATGTATGGCCGCGAATATGAAGGCATCGTCCGCTCCACTTTTTTGATTGATGAGGAAGGGCGACTGGTTCGTGAGTGGCGTGGGATTCGAGTGAAGGGGCATGTAGAGAATGTTCTGGAGGCTATAAAAGAATTGAGTCTCGAAAGCTAATAGCTTGAAAATTCTAATTGGGTATGTATAATTAATGCATATAACCTACGGAATGAACATTCATTCCGTTAGATTGAGGGTGAAAAAATGTCCAACCAAAAGCAGAGGGATATTATGGGAGCTTCTCTGGCTTTGTTCTCGGAACGTGGTTATGATGGAACAACGATACCGATGATCGCGGAGAAGGCACAAGTTGGCGGTACCATTTACCGATATTTTGAGAATAAAGAACAATTGGTAAACGAGCTATTTCAGTCATGCCTGCAGCACTTTTTAACTAAAGTCAAAGAGGACTTTCCTTATTCCAATACAAATCTGCGAGAACAATTTCATCATATTTTTCAAAAAATGATCGAAATCACTAAGCAGGACGTCTATGTGGTGACATTTATTGAGTCGCACTGTGTGGGTCATTATTTGGACGAAGAAAGCAGGAAGATGTTCCATGATTTTTTGGGCTTTTTTGGTCAATTTCTGGATAAAGGCAGGGAGCAGGGAATCATTGTGGATAAATTCCCGACTGAAACTCTGATCGCTATTGTATACGGAGCATATGCTCAGATGAATAAGCTAATTCAATATGGTGTTCTTCAATGGACTGAAGAGTTGGCAAGAGGTATTGAAGAATGCTGTTGGAACGCTATTAGAATCTATTGATTCTATAGCTCTGCCATTACGGAATGAACGTTCATTCCGAATTATTTTACTTCTAAACGGAATGAACATTCATTCCGTATGAATATATTTTAATAAAGGAGATGGAGAATTTGAGAAAAATACTGAATTGGCGGACAGGAACATTGATGGTATGGATTATTGCAGCTGTTATAGCCGTATTGATGATGCCAGATTTGAACTTATTGGTCCGTGAAAAGGGGCAACCGAGTATCCCTGATACGACACCAAGTCAAATTGCCAAGGTTATGCTTAGCGAGATGAATGATACTGGAGAGGAAAAATATGACCTTATCGCAGTGTTTCATAGCGGGAGTAAGGCAGCATTGTCTCAAGATCAGCGGAATTCCATCAAGCAGGCCGTTACACGATTGACGGAGGATAAGGATCAATTAGGCATTCAGGAGATCCTGTCACCATTTAATAATGAGCAAATGGGAAGTCAGCTTGTCTCAAAGGATCAGACGACCATGTTAGTGCAATTCAGCGTGAACAAGCAGGCTCATACAATTAATGAAGTGAAAGCCATGCTTGATCAATACTTGCAAGTGGATGATGTGAAATCTTATTTAACAGGCAACGATGTTATTATCGAGGATTTTGTTCAATCTGTTCAATCTGGAGTTAAGAAGACGGAGCTTATTGCCATCATCTTTATTTTAATCGTATTGATCGCTGTCTTCCGTTCACCGATTGTTCCTATCATCTCATTACTGACCGTCGGTGTATCTTATTTGGTGTCCATGTCGATCGTCGGGAATCTAGTTGAGCAATTCAACTTCCCATTTTCTAATTTTACTCAAGTGTTTATTGTGATTGTGCTGTTTGGTATAGGGACGGACTACAACATTTTGCTGTATTCCAGATTCAAGGAAGAACTAAGCACTTCGGATGATGTATTATCAGCTGTTAAAAACACCTTCAAATCAGCGGGGAGGACGGTGCTGTACAGTGGAGTAGCTGTATTCATCGGGTTTATGACGCTATTTCTGGCCGAGTTCTCAATTTATCGTTCTGCTTCGGCTGTAGCGATTGGGATCGCTGTGCTGTTGCTCGCGCTGAATTCACTGAATCCTTTTTTCATGGCGCTGTTAGGTAAAGGAATGTTCTGGCCGCTCAAGAAATTCAATGGTCACGGTGAAAACCGCCTATGGGGCTTTCTAGCCAAAAACTCTGTATTACGTCCCGTTGTAGGTATTATTATTGTTGCGGTAATCAGTATTCCTTGTATTTTGACATACAGTAATTCGTTCAGTTATAACGACCTCCTTGAGGTGGATGATACGTATGCCTCTAAGCAGGGGATTAATGTGATTGAGGATCATTTCCCAGCGGGATCTCCTCCCCGGTTAATCTTGTCATTCAATCAGGGCATTCGTTGGAGGATACGCAAAGTTTGCAGGCTCTTGATGAGATTGTAGATAAAATATCCAAGGTAAACGGTATTTCAAAAGTATACTCGGTGACCCGGCCTATGGGGGAGAAAATCGATGAGCTGTATATTGACGACCAAAGTCAGCAACTGAGCAGTGGGATTGATGAGGCCCAAAACGGGATTGGCAAGATATCCGGCGGACTATCCTCGGCAGAATCACAGCTTGGTTCAGGTGCGGCTGGTGTGGATGAGGTTCAAAAGCTGGTGGATGGAACTAAGGCAATGAAAGACGGTGTCGTTCAGCTAGGCGATGCACTGGGTAAATTATCTTCAGGGCTTGAGGATGGAGCTAGCGGGGCAGGGAAGCTGAAGTTGGGGCTAGCATCGTTAAATGAGCAATTAACTGCCCTTGCCAAGGGAACCAATCAATTACAAGAAAGCTATATTCAATTAGAAAATGGCTTGGGTAGCTTCGGAAATCAATTCGCGGCTATAGGTCAAGCCATTGAAGGGGCGAAGCAGGGCTTTGAGACGATTGAGCTGTCAATGAATCATTTGCTACAAGAAAAGCCTGAGCTTGCTAAAGAGGCCGATGTTCAGAATACACTTGCCGTAGCCGCGGCCGCGAAGCAGCAGTTAACTCAATTCACAGAGGAACTGAAGCAATTAACACCGCAATATGAAGCAGCTATGGCTGCCTTCAAGCAAGCCAATACCTCGATGAAGCAGGTCAACGATGCATTATCGCAAATGGAGCATGGTGCCGCACAACTGCAGGGTGCTGCCTCAGAACTGGAGGCTGGTGTTACAGCGGGAGCTAAAGGTGCAGCACAGATGTCAGATAAAACATTGATGCTTGAGACAGGGCTTGGACAAATCAGTGATGGTCAGCAGCAAATGTTGACCGGAATAGATGATTTGACGGGTAAGATAGACAAGTTGAAGGCAGGATTGTCGGATAGTACGGAAGGCTTGGAACAAATTCATTCAGGACTTGATGATGCCAACAAATATTTACGTGATCTTGGTGAATCGGGAGCATCCCGGAAGCTATTTATTCCTCAGGAAGTTATGGAGGGTAAGGACTTCCAGCAATCGCTGGACACGTATATGTCCAAGGATCGAAAGAGTACCAAGGTTCTAATCATTTTAGATGTGAATCCTTTTACAGAGGAAGCCATGAATATTGTTGAAGAGCTGGATAAGCAGGTTCAATCTGCTGTTCAGGGAACAGAATTAAGTGGTGCCCATATCGCGATTGGCGGTAAATCTTCACAAAACGTGGATTTGCGAGATCTATCGAAAGGCGACTTCACTCGAACAGCGATCATTATGCTGGTAGGGATTGGCTTAGTTCTTATGCTGATCACCCGCTCGATCTGGCAGCCGATTCTGATTATTGGTTCACTGGTATTAACGTATGAGATGTCACTGGGAATTGGCGAGTGGATCGCTGCTAAGTTCCTTGGAGTTTCTGAATTAGGATGGAATATACCGTTCTTCTCCTTCGTTATGCTTATCGCTCTAGGTGTCGATTACAGTATATTTTTGATGATGCGTTACCGGGAAACCGAAGGCTCCCCGGATAGAAGAATAACGGACGCTGCAGTTCATATCGGAGGCGTGGTCATCTCTGCAGCGATCATATTAAGCGGAACCTTCGCAGCCTTAATGCCTTCGGGCGTCCTGTCACTTATTGAAATTGCGATTGTAGTGATCATCGGGTTAATGCTCTTAAGTTTTATCGTTCTACCTGTCTTGATACCAGCTTGCATTGGTCTTGCTTATAAAATAAATAATCGAAACGTCTCAAAAGACGAGAGCTTAAATTCATAATCAAGATACCTGTTGATTTATATCGTGAGTACAAGCGGACTCCTTGAATTATCCCTTACGGGGATCAATTGAAGGAGTCTATTTTTATAGTTCACAACATACAATCTACCAGATGCAAAAATGATTCATATAAACGGCGGAGGTAGAAATAAATGAAAAGAAGATTCATTTCCAGTCTTGTGGTGATACCGATCCTATTTGTAATGCTGGTATTCGCAGTAAGCTCGCTTCTGATCTCTCGGCAGGCAGGGATTATGGAGGCTTCGGCCAACTCCTTGGAACAGGGCGGAAGTGCACAGTTACAGACTGTGTCTCAAGGGGAAGGGGAGCAGAATGAAGCACATGAACAGCAGATTATTCAGACGAGCCAAGAGGTATCTGCTGTGAGTAGCAGCTCCTATGCGACGTCAGCTTCACCAGAACTGGATTCAGATAAAGCGGCTTCCGGAGCGTTGCTGCCAGTAGGTGCGCAAGCGGCTATGCAAAAATCCGATAGAGCGGATAAGATTGTCTATCTTACTTTTGATGACGGGCCTAGTAATTTGACCGATCAAGTGCTAGCAATTTTGAAAAAGAAGATGTTCCCGCCACCTTCTTTGTACTTGGGGAGAACGCTAAGAAAATGCCTGAGGTTATTACACGGATTGTCGAGGCGGGTCATACGATTGGTAATCATACTTATAATCATGAATATAGTGAGCTGTACCAGAGTTTTAATGTGTTCTGGAGCCAGATCAAGGATACGGAAGAAGTACTACGGGAGATTACCGGAGTGCGTCCAGAACTGGTCAGAGCCCCAGGTGGGACTTATGACCATTTTGACAAGACCTATTTTGATTTATTAGAGCAGGCTGGTTATAAGGTTTTTGATTGGGACGTAGACAGTGGGGATTCTAAGCGGAAGGGAGTACCTGCTGCGGAAATTTTACGGAATAGTACCCCCGATAAACTGAAAAATCAGATGATTATACTGATGCATGATGGGGCGGGACATGCAGAGACAGTTAAGGCACTTCCGGGTATTATTGACTTTTATAAAAAGCAAGGGTATGTCTTCCGTATGTTGTCAGCGGAGCAGCCGCCAGTGCAATTCCACATCTCCGATAAGATGAAACGGACAACGCGAACAGCCCCGTCCCAAGCTTGGATTGAGAGTCATATCGTGCCGAACGCCGCGTTGTTCGGTCCCGGACTGCCGTTGTATGTTGTAGCAGGTGGGGTACAGACGAAGCTAGCTGCGGGAGAATATGACCTGCAGGGTGAGCAGTACCAGGTTCCGCTGCGGGCATTAATGGAGCGCCTGGGTGCGAAAGTAACGTGGGATCATCCGAATCGTAGCGCTGTTGTAACGTGGGGAGATTCCAAAGTAATTATCGATACGTTAGAAAATACGATAATGACCGAATCTGATCTGACTGGGGGGAAATCGGATGCACACTCTATCTCTCTTACAAGTAAGAACGGAGCAATCTGGGTGCCACTTCGGTCCATTCTTGAGGCAACGGGGCATCCGATCCTATCGACTTCCTCAACCACCGAGGAGCGGCTCGTGAAGGCAAGCTAGTAACGTTTATCTCTAGGGGTCTATTTCCACTAGATTCTGGCGATACTGATTGATAGATTTAATCGCTGGAAATGGAGGAATGGAAGAGATGAATCAAGAGCAGGCTCAAGAGCTGCTTGAGCGCCTGGTGAATCGGGTGGAACGTGTCATTGTTGGAAAAAGAAAGGAAATCGAACTTATACTCGTATCGATGTTATGCGGCGGGCATGTATTGCTAGAGGATGTGCCTGGTGTTGGCAAGACGATGCTGGTCCGGACATTGGCCAATTGCGTAGGCGGGAGCTTCGGCGGATTCAATTCACGTCCGATCTGATGCCTGCGACATGTCACCGGTGTGACGGTATATCATCCTCAATCTGGATATTTCGAGTTCAGGCAGGGGCCGATTCATGCCAATATCGTGCTTGCGGATGAATTGAATCGGGCCGCTCCGCGCACTCAATCCGCACTGCTGGAGGCAATGGAGGAGCGAAAGGTTACGGTAGACGGGGTTACCAGATCCCTGCCGGAGCCTTTTTTGCTATTCGCGACGCAGAATCCATTGGAGTACGAGGGAACTTACCGGCTGCCGGAGGCCCAAATGGACCGTTTCTTGATGAGGCTGTCTCTTGGCTATCCAGCACCGGAGCAAGAGGTAGAAATGCTCGGACGCTTCAGCGATCCGCAGGCAATGGGGATTAAGCCGATACTGCTCCCGGAAGAGATCATAACGCTTCAGCGTCATGTCAAAATGGTGCTCGTAGATGATAGAATCAAGCGTTATATGGTTCAAGTGGCGGATACATCCCGGCGCCATCCGAGGATCTTACTTGGCATCAGCCCACGGGGACTCTCTCATGGCTAGGAGCGAGCCAGGCAATGGCTTTCTACAAAGGACGGACCTATGTTGTGCCTGATGATGTCAAACAGGTTGCGGAATCTGTGCTGGCGCATCGGATCATACTGAATGGCGAAGCGAGAATTTCAGGGTTAGAGAGTCGGCAGGTGATTGCTGACTTGTTGAACGGCGCCATGGTTCCTGTATTTCATCACGCTCCGGGTGTCCCATCATGAGGGGAGGAGCTTGGAAATGGGTCTGGTGCGCGCTGACAGTTGGTCTGCTGACCGCACTGTACGTATGGCGAGGAGGGGCAACTTTGCTCTTTCTATGTCTAATGCTTGGCGTGCTGATAGGTCAAGGAGTGGTCATTTTGCTATTCGGACCGCGTGCCATCAAGATAGAACGCTCTTGGTTACCCCTCCAGCCAGAGGCTGGGGAGCCACTTGAAGTGACTTTACGAGTTAAGGTTACCGGAGGAATTCCCGTGCCATGGCTGCTTATTCGGGACAAGTTGGCGATGCAGGCAGAGCAGGTCGATTCGGATCAAGAATATGAGAGCGGGAGCGTACTGCTGAGCGGATTCCGTAGACAGTACACCGTAAAATATGTGATATCGAATCCAGAGCGTGGGATTTACGGGGCAGAAGCGATATTTGTTACCTACGGAGATCCGCTGGGCTATTTTAAACGGACGCTAAGGACAGCTATGAACGATACGATTTATGTTCATCCAGCCGGGCTGGCTACTTGTCCAAGCCAAGGGATGAACTTGACCGGTGAGGAAGAGATGAATTCAGGTGCGTTCCATAAAGTTATAGAGACTAGTCCGTCCATAGAGCGAATTCGCGAATATTTGCCAGGTGATCCACTGCACCGTATCTATTGGAAGGGCTCAGCGAGAACGGGAACGCTCTTGGCCCGAATTCCGGATACTAGAGAGAGGTCTATACGCTGCTTATGGTTGGATACTCGGAGTATGTCATACACACCTGTAGCGCGAACGGGTAGACCAGAGGACAGTGCAACGGATGCCGGTTTTGAGCTAGCTATCCAAGCAGCCGCAACCATTATTCGCGGTGAGCTAACCATAAGACTTGATCAAGAAGCTGGCGACGGCGAGCTTGAGCTACGCTATGGAACGACTGCCGAGGCGATATTGATCTCCGGACAGCGTGGTGTTTGGCAAGGGCTTAACTCGCTGGCCGGGGTTAGAACGGATAATTCTACTTCTCAACTTGTGCTTCCCGTTGGCGTGATGACTCCCCGTGCTGGAGTAATTTATACATTGATAACGGGAAGAATCACTTCGGAGCTTATATCGGCAGCTCTTCAGTGGGTTGAAGCGGGTGTGAAGCTGGAGATTTGGACATCGGTTACTAGTAATGATGAAGCGGAGATAGGAACATGGCTAGCTCGTCTGCAGCGGGCTGGTATTTCTTATGTTAATCTACCTTCATTTTTGTCCGTGCAGTCTTATGATAGGGGGGACGGACATGTCAGTGCCTAATGTAGAAGGAATGGTCAAAGGTGACTCCCTAACAACGTTCACTGTGCCATTACAGGAAAGGGTCCCTACTTCATTCCGCGATATTGTGTTGCACAGAAGTATGATCTCTTTGCTGCTATTTGCCTTGTTCTCGGAATGGCTCTATCCACTGCAGAAGTTGATTGGCGATGATCATTATAGGGTCATTACTCTATTTATGGTACTTACAGGTACTCTGCTGTTCATTGGTTGCCTCGGTCTATCAATTCGGCTACTGCTAGGTTTATATCCACTACTTATCTACGCAGCTATGTACTACCTTTATGGAGGTGGAAGCGGGAAAAGTTGGTTCTTCAGCTATGTCCAGCTGCTGGGAAATGACTTTGCGGATATTGTTCAATCTGGCCGATTGTACGGGGTGAGCATCGAGACACGAGCTCTGCTGTTATTGATCGGTTGGACGCTGCTGGTGACCTCCGTGCAGATATTGGCCTTTGGTAGGCAGAATATCACTCTGTTCTTCATTGCATCGATTATTTACTTGCTGGCACTTGAAATGACCGGTGAGCAGGAGGTATATACAGGACTTGTCCGCACATTATGTTGGGGCCTTATTCTGCAACTATTTCTATTCAGGAGGAGGTTACGAGTCCTAACAGGGGATCATCGATTCCAGGAGACGTCGCTGCGCCAGTCATGGCGCCAATCGAAGCAGAGGCTAGTAGTTCAGGAGCGACGGAGTGCTGCGGGTCAGCTACATGCAAAAGGTTTTGAGCGCATTTGGCTCGCTGTTATTGCAGTTATTCTTCTGGCGGGCTTGTTAGGGACAGCCCGTCTTACCCTAAGCCTACCGTTGAAGCCTGTTCGGGATATTGCTTGGGACGATGTGATCCGGGCCTGGGAGAATTGGAGTGGTGAGCGACTTGGTGTGAGACAGACTCAGACTTATAAAATGTCGGGATATGGCCAGGATGATTCGAAGTTGGGCGCGTCTCTGAGTCTCAGACATGAAAAGTACTTCACCGCCTTCTCACCCTATCGAACATATTGGCGTGGTGAGAGTAAGAATGTATATACGGGGCAAGGTTGGAGCGTGTCTGGCTCAGACAGGCTCATCCTTGATCAAGCTGGAGATACTCTAGTTGTCCCAGCTTTATCCGATTCATTAGTTAGAGAGACGGAAGAATCGGATAATATATTTGAACAGACCGTTATATTTGCAAGCCCGGAGAGCAGGAATATTCCTTTGTTTGCTGGTGGTCTACCTGCGGGGATTGCACATTTGTATATTAATGAAAACCTAGATGAAAAGGCGAGTGGCGGCAGCATATACGATGCTTCCTCTGATGTGGTATTTAGCGATCTGGAGCGGCCTGAGGAGCTGTATGGCTATAAAATAAAGGTTCAACCTCAACAATATACGCTGGACCAATTGCAGAAAGCTTCTGGTGCTGATCCTGAAGTGGTAACTATGAAGTCGCTCCAGTTGCCGCAGCAATTGCCGTTACGTGTTAGAAGTCTAGGTACGAAGTTGGTTGGGGAAGGCACGAACAGATATGAATCAGTTACAGCGGTTATGAACTATTTGCAAAATAACTATACGTATAGTCTTAAGACGTCGGCTCCTCAGTCTGGACATGATTTCGTGGATGATTTCCTATTTGAAAGTAAAAGCGGATACTGCGATCATTTCTCGACGGCGATGACCGTCTTGCTGCGAAGTGGAGGAGTACCTGCCAGATGGGTCAAAGGCTTTGCGCCAGGTGAGCTTGTAGCAGCTGACAGTAATCAATATGTCGTCTCCTATTCAGATGCTCACTCCTGGGTGGAAGTTTATTTTCCTGGGCTCGGCTGGGTGCCCTTTGATCCGACTCCGGGCTTTGAGAGTCTGTCCGTGTTCGGGGAGGAAAATATCGGGGAGACGGCATCCGGGCTCAATGTGGGCTCACTCATGGAACAAATAGGCCGAGTCGCTAACGATTTGAAGCAGGGGCTGTCTCAGGTGGCCAACGTGTTATGGACGATGATTGGGCCGAATCTGTTCATTTGGATAAGTTCAGTGCTCAGTATACCAGCTGTCGTCTGGCTTCTCTGGAAGTATCGTCGGATGTTATTTTGTAGGAATGCGCTTCTGCTGTGGATGTATCTCCTTAAGCCGCGTCGTCAATTCCCTGATTCCGCTGAATTGCTATCGGCAGCCGATATCGTCTGGCGTCAGTTGTACCTACATTTTGGTTCTAAGCCACAAGCTATGACTGGCCGGGAGTACATTACATCGCTACAGTCTGGGAGCAGAGAAAATTCTGCTGAATTGGATGATTTTATATTGAACTGGGAAAACCTCTATTATGGAGGAGTTAGATTGGGACGTCTTGAGAGCATGAGTTTTTTGAGGCGATGTCGTAATTTGGTATATCATTACCGTTATCTCCCGCATGATCTTCCTTGACGACATCTTTCGTCGTTGCGTATAATTATTGTCATTAATTGAGGGAGGCTAGTTATGAATAAGCCAAATGAAATCATTGTCGTTCTGGACTTTGGAGGACAATATAACCAACTAATCGCTAGACGGATTCGCGATCTGGGCGTGTACAGCGAATTGTTGCCATATAATACCCCGGTGGAGCGTCTTCGCGAGCTGGCACCGAAGGGCATCGTGTTCTCGGGCGGACCAGCTAGTGTATATGCAGAAGATGCTCCGCATATCGATCCGGCTATTTATGACATTGGTGTACCGATCTTCGGAATCTGCTACGGTATGCAATTGATGGCACAGCAGCTTGGAGGCAAGGTTGAGCGGGCGAACAAACGTGAGTACGGTAAATCTGAGGTTGAATTTGACCGTAATCTGGCTTTGGTTAAGGGGCTGGATACGAAACAGACATTATGGATGAGCCATGGGGATCATGTTACACAAATGCCAGAGGGCTTTACACTGGCGGGTTGGACAGGATCTGCACCAATCGCTGCCTTCGTTAATAACGAGCGTGAAATGTACGGAGTCCAATTCCATCCAGAAGTTCGTCACTCTGTGCATGGGAATGAAATGATCAAGAACTTCCTATATGAAGTATGTAAATGTGAAGGTAACTGGAGCATGGAAACCTTCATTGAGGATACTATTCAAGATATCCGCAATCAGGTTGGTGACAAGAAGGTACTGTGCGCATTGAGCGGCGGGGTCGATTCCTCTGTCGTAGCTATGTTGATCCATAAAGCGATCGGCGACCAACTTACTTGTATGTTCATTGACCATGGTCTGCTGCGTAAAGGTGAAGCTGAGGGCGTTATGGAGACCTTCGTCGGCAAATTCGACATGAAGGTTGTTAAGATTGATGCCCGTGAACGTTTCCTTTCGAAGCTGGCTGGTGTGGATGATCCGGAACAAAAACGTAAAATCATCGGTAACGAGTTTATTTACGTATTTGACGAAGAATCCAGCAAATTTGATGACTTTAAGTTCTTGGCTCAAGGTACTCTGTACACGGATATCGTCGAGAGCGGTACGGCGACTGCTCAAACGATCAAGTCCCACCACAATGTGGGTGGCTTGCCTGAAGATATGAAATTTGAGCTTATTGAACCTTTGAAGACATTGTTTAAAGACGAGGTTCGTAAGGTTGGCGAAGAGTGCGGTCTGCCTAAGGAAATTGTCTGGAGACAACCATTCCCAGGTCCTGGGCTTGCGATTCGTGTACTTGGCGAAGTTACTGAAGATAAACTGAAGATCGTTCGTGATTCCGACTATATTCTTCGTGAAGAGATTGCTAATGCGGGTCTTGACCGCGAAATCTGGCAATACTTCACCGCTCTGCCTAACATGAAGAGTGTAGGCGTTATGGGCGACGAGCGCACTTACTCTTATACGGTAGGTATCCGCGCCGTTACTTCCATCGACGGTATGACCGCAGACTGGGCACGTATTCCTTGGGATATCTTAGAGAAGATCTCGGTACGTATCGTTAACGAGGTAGAGAATGTCAACCGTATTGTGTATGACGTTACCTCTAAGCCACCAGCAACGATTGAGTGGGAATAGGATATAAATAACCGTAACAATTAAAGAAACTCTCTTTTATCTGCGTTATTTTCCGGATAAAAGGGAGTTTTTTGTTATTGTTCGTTTACAGCGATGAAGATTTCGATTTCCCCATTCACTTCATATTTTTCATAATCGAATGTGTAAGCTCGGTCTAACTCTCCGCTCTCCTCTAACGCCCAAATCTGCTGCCATGTCTCGAATACGCCATTTTCTCTAGAATTATCTACTTTGAAAATTTTATATCCTTGGTCAGAAAGCGTAAGCTTCTTGGATGTGATGAAGGAAGAGGTTGCTGTCGAAAGGTCGTAGTCGCCCTTGTAGTTATTCTCATAATTATGGTACACGCCATACTTGGCTAGCTGTTCCACTTCAAGCCGATTTTGCACGTTCTGCCATAAACCCACAATCTTATTGTACATTTCAGGATCCGTAAAATTGTTTGTTCGAGTGCTTTCCAAAATATATAGTTCCATTCTTGCCACTCCCTTTACTGTTTGTAGCCTCATTCTAAACGATGAAATATGACAGCATTGCGTCTTATTTAAATATTTTGTTGTATGGATACATGTTAAATTAACAATACTATAGGAGAAATTGCTATATTTTTGACAAATCACGAACATTAAAAAGAAGTATGTCTAAAATTATTCGCTTTTTATGTTGACAAGATTGTCGTTCGCGCCTAGAATAGTCCATGTAATAAGTCTTCAAGTCAAAAGATTTATAACAGGAACTATCGACAAATTTCTATATGCTTTTCGTATAATTCCGGGAATTGGCCCGGAAGTTTCTACGAGGTCACCGTAAATGATCTGGCTACGGAAAGAAGAGGCGCTCCGGCAATGATGTCGGACAATTTATAGAAGCATTGTTCAACCCGCTTGATGCGAGTTCTGGACTTTGCATTCTGTTCTTCTAGCGCTTCTTCTGTTCAGCTAAGTGACCTGGGAAGCGAGTGAGAACCCGGGTTTTTTGTCGTTCCTAACATATTTTAAGAGGTAGCTCAAGCAAGTATTTTAAGGGGGAGTATTTAAAATGGATCGGTTCTTTAAGCTTAAGGAACACGGAACAACTGTAAAAACTGAAATCATCGCGGGTATTACGACATTTATGACGATGGCCTATATTCTATTCGTCAACACGTTGTTCCTTGGTCCTAATGGAGCTGGTATTCCTGCAGACGGTGTTTTCTTCGCAACGGCGGTAGGGGCAGGCCTTATTACGATTATTATGGGCTTGTTCGTTAATATCCCAATCGCGCTTGCACCTGGTATGGGTCTTAACGCGTACTTTATGACCGTTGTTCTCAGCTCAGGAGGAGAAATTACTTGGCAAGCCGCTCTCGGGCAGTATTTATTTCCGGTATCATTTTTATAATCCTCACGATCACGAAGGTTCGTCAATTGCTGCTCGTTGCAGTTCCACAAAGTCTTAAAGCCGCTATTACGGTTGGTATTGGCTTGTTCGTAGCAAGTCTTGGTTTGAAAATGAGTAACTTGATTGGCGCTAACCTGGCTGGAGTCGAAGATGCATCGGTTACGATTCCTGGCAGCGCAATTAACTTTGCTTTTGGCGATTTTGTTCATAGTCATGATGTTCAATTGACATTAATCGGTTTGATTCTAATAGCTATTCTGATGGCAATGCGTGTAAAAGGCGCTTTATTAATAGGTATCGTTGCAACAACCCTGATCGGTATTCCAATGGGAGTTACAGATGTGAGCGGCTTGTCACACGCAACTTGGTTCCCTAATCTGAACGACCTTGCAGTTGGTAAGCTTGATATCGCAGGTGCATTTAAGCTTGGCTTGCTTGAAATTGTATTCGTCTTTACTTTTGTTGAGTTGTTCGATACTTTCGGTACACTCGTTGGTACGGCTACACGGGCTGGATTAATGAAAGATAAAGAAAAAGGCGAGAAGATGATCGGAAAGGCGATGCTCGTTGACGCGGTTGGTGTTAGTACGGGGGCAGTACTGGTACAAGTACGATTACTTCCTTTGTAGAAAGTACGGCAGGTGTTGCTGAAGGTGGACGTACAGGTCTTACTTCCGTTACTACAGGGATATTGTTCATCTGTGCTCTGTTCATCGCACCGCTCGCTGGGGTTGTTCCAGCTGCGGCTACTGCACCGGCATTAATTACAGTTGGTGTGTTGATGATGGGCCAAGTGAAGTCGATTGAGTGGGACGATTTCCTGTATGCATTCCCTGCTTTCATGACCATCATCCTGATGCCGTTCTCCGGAAGTATTGCTAACGGGATCTCGGCAGGGATCGTATCTTACGTCATTCTTGCGGTATTCAGTAACTTGGTAAGCAAGAACAAAGTTAAGATTCACTGGTTGATGTGGATCCTGACTGTATTGATTCTTTGCCGCTACATTTTCCTTGGCGGAGAGTAATATATCCGTCATGATAAAATGATAATAAAGTAAGTAAAAAGGCTAGTCGTTCATTGAACGGCTGGCCTTTTTTGTCTTACAGCTTGAAATTGCTGATTTGTATAACATATTTTTTGGCCGTAACATAGGTTATTCTGCGGCGTACGCGAACCTGCTCTTCCTCGTCGGTCTCATAGAGTCCAGCGTTTTCTCGTCAGGCAACTCGCGAATGTCCGCGCGCGTAAGCACCCAAGCAATTTCATACTCTGCGTCGCCGCCTGTTCAATATTTCTCCTTCAGCTTCCCGACACACACAACCTGAATTTGCATCAGCTGTTGCCACTGGTATCGCTGGAGTTGGCTCTAGCTCCGATGATCGCCTGCACCCGACCGACCTGTCCGTCCTGCAACCGGACTTTAATGCCGTGTGGATGCGACGGCGAATTCGTTAATATATCCTTCACGATCCCGCGCGTGAGCGCGCCAGTCCGCTGGTCCTTTTTCAAAACGATTTCGACTTCCAGCCCCGGACGCACGTTGCTCCGGGTTCTGCCGCTTCCTACCATTTTCTTCGATCGCTCCGTTTCTTCCCGCTCCTGACACATCTCACGGTTGGCAAACCTTGCAGCTTCTCCATTTCGCAACCAGCCGCGGGGTGTCATAGCTCATATTGTTGTATGCAGCTTAATCGTAGCACATCGCCGCGACAAGAAGAAACAGGGCATTTTGGTCTGCCAGACCGTGGGGCTGAACCTGGCAAAGCAACGTTCCAGTTGGTGAACAGACTTCCAAGGCTGAAACTTTCAGTGAACCCTCAGCCCGCTTTAAAGTTCTTTTCAGTTAGATCCTTTATGATGGGCTTGTAATTTGGGACAAGTTTCCATCATTTATTCTGGGGGTTCATTTATGAAAAAAATGCGCACGCTGCATTTATGGATCGGATTGATCTGCTCCATCTTCATCTTGCTTCAGTCCATTACCGGCATTCTCTTGCTGAATGAAAGATTGTTTATGGGCGACCGCGTAGGCGGAGAGCCTCCGGATTTCGTCCAAATGCAGCAGCAGCAATCACCGGATGCCTCGGGGGCTGAGCGAACCAACTTCAGAGGCGGATTTCCGGTGGGGCCGGACGGCGGCGAAGTGGGTGGCGGAGCATTAGGCTTTATTAAAAATCTTCACAAGGGGATCATCGGCGGCACTAATATTTCTGTCCTGCTCAATATAACGGCCATCGGCATGATCGCGCTGACGTTGACAGGGATTATGCTATCCATTAAAACGCTTCGGGCCCAAAGCAAAAGCCGCCGAAAACAGCGGCAAGCGGAAAGTGCAACTTAGACGAAAAGAATTAAGCCCCTTCATCTTCACCCTCTGGCGTGAAGATGAAGGGGCTGGTTTGGATACCGGGACACCATCA
>NZ_CP133605.1:785000-957500 GCF_031199965.1 Paenibacillus sp. D2_2
TTGAGAGGAGCTGTCCTTAGTACGAGAGGACCGGGATGGACGCACCGCTGGTGTACCAGTTGTTCCGCCAGGAGCATAGCTGGGTAGCTAAGTGCGGAAGGGATAAGCGCTGAAAGCATCTAAGCGTGAAGCCCCCTCAAGATGAGATTTCCCAATTAGTAAGACCCCTTGAAGACGACGAGGTTGATAGGCCTGAGGTGGAAGTGCAGCAATGTATGGAGCTGACAGGTACTAATCGGTCGAGGGCTTATCCAATTATTAAAACGCAAAATTAGTTTCGTATCCAGTTTTCAGGGAGCAAACCTATACATTGAGTAATTCAAGTGATTACTTAATGGAAGATTGCTTTCAGCATTTGGCGATGCTGATACCTGAACCAAGCTGCATAACCTTTTAATAAGGAGATGCAGGATTTCGAGAAGCACTAGCTTCGACAAATCATGTTTGGTGGCGATGGCGGAGGGGTTCCACGCGTACCCATCCCGAACACGACCGTTAAGCCCTCTAGCGCCGATGGTACTTGGACCGAAGGGTCCTGGGAGAGTAGGAAGCCGCCAAGCAATAAGAACCACTACCGATCACGGTGGTGGTTTTTTTATCCCCAAGTGGATAACTAGCGATTGAATTAGCTCTAACCTACGGTTATCCTCAAATTGTACACGGTTGTTCACATTTTCCTCTGTATAAATCTGATATTCACCAGCACAAACGAAAAATATATCGATTTAGTATGAACTATGCACAGTCTTATGCACATATCCAGTTGATATATTAAGGTTATATATTTCTATCCACATAAATGAGGCGGCATGAACTCTATGCGCCAATTTGTTATCCACAATTATTGAATTAATTATCTGAGGTATGATCCAAGGAAGTTTATTGGTCGAAAATGATATGATGATGTTGGGGTTATTTGTATTTAAATGAATTTAATGCTAATTAGTTTTTAAAGACATCTAGAGATGTGAAAAAATGCATAAGTGCATCCTTTTAGATAAATAATTGTCTGTTTCTATGTAATTCCTGCAGAAGCGGTTCGGCCCCCTAAATCTGGAGTCTGACCCGAGTAAAATACTGTATTCGTAGTCTAACGCTATATTTTAAAGTTTTACAAAGATCTATAGAACTGAGACCGATCTTCGAACTGCATAATCCAACTAGAAAATTGGAGTGGAGACATCCGTTTCAGACTGCCATGCATTCTTCGGTTGTTGTAGAAATCGATATAGTTATCTATCGATTCATAGGCGGCCTCCATCGTCTTGTATTCTATTTTGCTGAATAGATTTTTCTCCACAATACTGTGGAACGACTCAATATAAGCGTTCATATTTGGAGTTTTAGGAGGGATTCTTTCGTGTGAAATGCCCCAATTTTCACACGTATCTCCAAATAAAGCACTGATAAATTGAGGTCCATTATCTGTTCGGATCGTGGGTAGCGATTCTCCTGGCTGGATCCGGGACTCTAGTGCCTTTCCCAGGACTTGAATTGCATGAGTAGCCTTACATTCAGAGCCTCGGTAATAGCTCACAATAGCGCGGTCGAATACATCAATGATACTGAGCAGGAAAAAGAAGCGGTCACGTCCTGTTACGTAACCATATTTAATATCCATTTGCCATAACTGATTCGGACCGGTGACTAGACGATTTCTAGGCAATCGACGAGGATGCTTCGTTCTTCTCTCTCGATACTTTTGGAGAATCCCCAATTCACGACACAAACGGTAAGCTTTCTTATTATTCAAAATGAGACGGTGATCCTTACGGAGGCACTCAGCAAGCAATTTATACCCATACTCGTTCTCTTCGCCTTCTGTAAGCTCTACGAACCACTCTTTAATCTGTTCGTCGCTTACTCTGGTACCGTTTTCCGTTAGGGAATAACCTGGGCATGGACGCCCTTTACGAATGCGTGTTACAGGCTCATCATGTTGGCCTATTCTTTTTTTCGTGCATAATAGCTTGACTCAGCCAACCCTAAGATTCGCAGTACCAGTGCTGCATAATATCCCTGCTTAATAAACTGGTCTGCTATTTCGAATCTTTCAGATAAGCAGGGTTCTTCTTTTTTAAGAGTTCACGCAGGATTTCGATTTCTAATTCCTTTTCGCCTAGGATCTTTACAGCGGTTTGGTATTTCTCTTCGACTTCCTGCAATCTTTTTAATTCCTGTAGCTGTTCATCTGCAGCGGGTATCTCATGCTCTTCGATTTGATCTCGATACTCCCTGATCCAACTACGAATAGTCTCAGGATGAACTCCATACTTACGGGACAATACGGCTACCTTAATCCCTGCTAGTGCCTCACGGACCACCTGTAAACGAACTTCTTCATACGCTTTATTCTTTCGTTTCATTTCGAATCTCCCCTTTATAAATAGTCTAATTTATTGGAGGGTAAGACTCCACTTTTATTAGGGGGCCGTGAGGGAAGTGCAGGCTTTTTTTATTATTTCCTTGGAATTGAGAGAACAGCTGTGAAAAAACTGCATTATTGCAGGAATTTCTAATCCTGAGGTGATACCTACACAAAACAACTGTATTTCTGCAGGGATTTTGCTGTGAGGCCACCACAGATATGCTAATAGCGCAACAGTCGATTCAATGAATATTGAAAGCATTCGCACATTTGTCTCCTATAAAGTGTTGTTAGCCCTATGTTACGATTTTAATAGTATCAATATATTCAGAGGCTGGCTGCTAACGGAAGGCCGGTCCGACAGTAGATAGGGGACAGAAGTGTGATGATAAAGCTACTTGAGAGTATATACGACAAGACCGGCACAGATATTCCTTCCGCACTGCAAGCACTAGCAAACCGTTACGTAGCTGATAATCCGGTTGAGCCTTATCGGTATCGTGCCTTTAATCGGGAAGGTATACAGCGTGCAACGGATTTTCGCTATTTCTTTGATTTAGCGGATCGTTTTCCCGAGGCGAATGTTGGGCAAATAAGTTATGCCTGGGGAAAGATGTGGAGCGACAAACCTGATACGGAGATGACCTGGCTCGCAACGGCTTGGGGACCACTTGAGGTGTTCGTGAACGGACAGAGCATATACCGTTCGCTACCGGGTGATGAGCGACCGAAGGTGAATCGGGAATGCCGTACTCTACTGAGTGTAGGCTGGAATGATATCGTGCTTAAATTTACGAAGACGCGGGCTGGCTTCGGCGGCCGATTCGGAACAACGAGCAGCAAATGGGTGATCTTCAATTCAATTATTGCCTCCAAGGAGCGAAGCGGTCAGGAAGGTTGGTTATTCAGTAAGCCGCTTGATGAAGCGGTGGAGGAGCTGCCAGTTGCTGGACAATCGGAATTTGAAGGGGCGCTGCAATGGTGCCCGCATCTAGACTGGACGGAAGAGCAGAAGCTGATGACGCCAATGGAGAGATTATACGGCAGATCTAACGGACTTACAGCTTTCGCTTGGGCGAAGTTTCAGGCGAATGATGTTACAGAGCAGATTTACCGCATAACAGGAACCAGCCATGGTGCTACAGTGTTGTTTATAGACGGTGTGGAAAGGTACCGCTGCGAACAAGCCGGAAGGTTCGAGCTGGAGTTGGATTTGACTTTTGGCTCGCATCAATTGGTGATTCGTGATACCGCTGCTCCTTCCTGGGTACAACAGTAACCGTTATGTCCGGAGAAAAGCCTGTTATGCTGGAGCAGCCAATCCCAGTTCACGGGTATCCGGGGGCTTGGCTGTATTTAGGTCCATTTGAAAATCAGTATATCCCCGATATAGTCGAGATGACAGAACTGCATCGTGTACACGAGGATGGCGGGCAAGGGATTTACTGGCGAGGCGATATGCCTGAAGCCTGGATTCGGCCTTACTTGGAGGCGCCACTATTTGGGAAGTGGAATTACCCTGTCGGAGTGACTCTGTACGGATTGGTAGAGATGGGTAGAATGATGAATCGGCCTGATCTCATAGCATATGCGGCAGAGCATACGGCTCAGACTGTAAAATGGAACCCTTATACAACCTGGGATTACGAACAATATAAGGGACAGGGATTAACCAGTCCATTGCAGATATCGATAGTCTGGACGATTGTGGCTCCTTTGGCTCTACCATGCTTGAGATTTACCGAGATAATCAGCAATTAACCGGCGTGGAATCAGTTGCACATATGATCGCCACCTATATGAGTGAGGCACAGGAGAGACTACCTGACGGAGCCTTCTACCGTAAGCATTCCCAAGGCGAGGATACGATGTGGGCAGATGATCTCTATATGAGCGTCCCCTTCCTATGTCGTTATTATCAGCTGACGGGAAATGAGGAGTATATCAATGATGCAGCGAGACAATTCCTGCTGTTCCGAGAGTACTTATATATTCCTGAAGAGAAGCTAATGTCCCATGTGTATGATTTCGAGCAGGGTTTGGCGACGGGAGTACCTTGGGGGCGCGGAAATGGCTGGGTACTCTTCTCCTTGTCCGAGCTTCTGACTGTTCTGCCAGAGAGGCATCCGGAGCGGGAAGAATTGTTGGAAATGTTCCGTACATTAAGCGCCGGCTATCTTGCCCATCAGAGTGAGGAAGGCCTGTGGCGCCAGGTTATCAATGAACCGGATGCCTATCTGGAGACTTCTTGTACGGCGATGTTTATCTATGCATATGCACGCGGCGTACGGTATGGCTGGTTAACCGATAAGTCATCCTATTCGAACAGCGCTGCCATGGCCTGGAACGGCTTGACCCGCCATAGTATAGATGCGCGTGGAAATTTGTACGGAGTATGCCGCGGTTCAGGATATTCACATTCCAGTCGATACTATAAGTATGATCTACTGCCGCAGCTCAATGATACGCATGGGATCGGCATCGTTATGCTGGCTGGCGTGGAGTTACTACGATTAACCCAATGGCTACAAGTACCATCGGATTAATTAAAGAACTTGCATTGACAGTCTCCCTCTTGTCATGTAATATTGTCTGAGTGTGTTACCATGGTCTGAACCATGAACGAACTATATATTACTTTCGTATAACCTCGCAGATAACCGTACTTAAAGGTTAGAGTGGGCGAGGGTTTCTACAGGAGCCGTAACTTCCTAACTACGATATTGAGAATGCACCATGAATTCTCATATCGTAGTTAGGATTTTTTGCGTTTCCTGGATTTAAAAGCTATCAAGGGGGAGCAATAGAAAATGAAATTGAAGTACTTATTATCCGTTTTTATTGGAGCCAGCAGTTATGGCATATTGTCGACTATAGTTGTACTTGCATACGGGCATGGCTACCAGCTTGGTGAAGTGGTAGGTACCCAGTTGCTAACAGGCTGCATTTTTGCATGGATGCTGGCGCTGTATACCAAGCTCAAAGAGAGACGCAAACAGCGGGAAGAGCAGGGGAAACCAGGAAGCTCCATAAATACAACAGTAGATTCCTCGTCGAAGCTGACCTGGAAGAAGAGATTGCTGCTTATGTTAGTTGGAACACCTACGGCCATAACTGGCCTCGTATATTATCATTCACTGCAGTATATCCCGGCATCACTGGCAATTATACTATTATTCCAATTCACATGGATTACCGTGTTGATTCAAGCGATCAGCAAGCGCCAACGGCCGAATGGTGTTATGCTGTTCACACTTGTATTACTGTTTGGAGGTACATTGCTGGCCGCCGGGCTAACGGGGCAGACGGGTGGTCGGTTCTCTGCAATCGGGATTACGTTCGGATTGCTCGCGGCCGTGAGCTACTCCATGTTCGTTCTCTTTAGCGGTAAGGCAATGACATCTATTAACCGGCTTATCGTAGTGCTTGGATGATTACGGGTGGGCTCGTGCTGGTCTTTATTCTATTCCCACCGCATTTCTTATTTAATGGTCTGCTGTGGAGCCAGCTATTGTTGTTCGGGTTCTTGCTCGGTTTCTTCGGAGCATTCATTCCTCCGGTTCTGTACGCCATTGGCGTACCTCAAATCGGCGAAGACATGGCCGGGATTCTAGGAGCTGTAGAGCTTCCGGTGGCGGTATTGCTCTCCGCTCTGGTTCTCCATGAACAGGTGACGATGCTACAATGGGTAGGAGTTGGCGTGGTTCTACTAGGGGTCATCTTCCCTCAACTAACTAAGCTACGAATGAGAGCCGTGGATAAGGGACGATTAACTTAATCTATTTATCGTTTATAAGCCGTCTTCGGTCTGCTGGAATGCAGGCCAGGGCGGCTTTGCTTTTCGGATAATCTATATTATGATCAAAAGAGAGCACAGCAAAGATCAAAAATCGACGAACTTCTTCGTTATTTTCAGGTATGATTAGGAATAGAATAATGAACTGACATTAATTCGAAAGTAGGGGATTGAAATGGGGATCTTTGATAAATTGAAGGATGGCGCATCCAAAGCTGCAGACCTGGCCAAGGATTCTGTGGAGATTGCCAAGATCAATTCGCAAATCTCCGGTAAGCGGAAGGAAATTGAGAAGAGTTATTTACTGATCGGCAAAGAGGTATACGATGCTTACACCAACAAACAACTGGATACACTTGAATCGTTAGTTAAAGAGCAGAGCAATTTGATACGTGGGCTTGAGGAAGAAGTCGAGCAATTAGAATATAAGATTAGACAGATTAAGGATGAGAAAGAATGCGTCTGCGGTAGAGTGGTGCCAATGGATACTAAATTCTGCCCGTCCTGCGGACATCAATTCGAGGAAATAGTCAAGGTAGTTCCTGTCGAAGAACAGACTGCTGACGAGATCATTATCGTTCAGAAGCATTGCGGTTCCTGTCATGAAATCGTTAATGAGTCAGATCTTTTTTGCGAGAAGTGTGGAAACCGATTAGCCCCTTAGAATGATCACAGTAATTGTAACTAGTAAAGCAGGTTGATGACCAAGATTCAGGGTTGTCGGCCTGTTTTGTTTGATTGTTCTTTTTTGCACATACTAAATGATCCTGTTCATGTACAATATAACGGTGTAGAATTTAAGAATTCGCAATTTAAGCTCATGGAGGTTGCCTTAAGGAATGAAGCCTATTATAGATGTAGCTAAGTCTTTCGGAATTGATGAGAAGTATCTTGAACTGTACGGGAAATATAAATGCAAGATTGATCTGCAAATAAGAGAGGATCTACAGGACCACACAGATGGTAAGCTGGTGCTCGTAACAGCGATGAACCCCACGCCTGCTGGTGAAGGAAAGACGCTGACGACGATCGGTCTCTCACAAGCGTTAAATGCTATTGGCATCCCTACGATTGCTGCGCTTAGAGAGCCTTCACTCGGTCCTTGCTTCGGTATGAAGGGCGGAGCGACGGGCAGCGGTAAGGCGGAAATTTTGCCGGCAGAAGATATTAATCTGCATTTTACTGGTGATATTCATGCCATTACTGCAGCTCATAATTTGTTGTCTGCGATGATCGAGAATCATATTTATCACGGAAATAAGCTCCAAATGGATACGCAGAGGATTGTATGGAAGCATGCGATGGATATGAATGACCGCAGCCTGCGGCGAATTGTGTGTGGCATTAGCGATGGTAACGGTAGTGTGCATGAATCCGGATTTATGATTACTACTGCTTCAGAAATTATGGCCATACTCTGCTTAAGTGAGGATTTACAGGACCTTAGACAGCGGCTTGGTCGGATTATCGTCGCTTATAATATGGAGGGAGAGGCGATAACCGCGGAACAGATCGGGGCTGTGGATTCCATGACCGTGCTGCTGAAGGATGCCATTAAGCCGAATATGGTGCAGACCGCAGAAGGAACGCCTGTCTTCGTTCACGGTGGCCCTTTTGCGAATATTGCTCATGGTTGCAGCAGTGTGATCGGTACCAAGACGGCGCTGAAGCTGGCGGATATTGTAGTGACCGAAGCAGGGTTTGGTGCTGATTTGGGTGCGGAGAAATTTTTTGATATCAAATGCCGACAGTCCGGGCTTGATCCAGCCGCAGTTGTGCTGGTGGTGACGATTAAAGCGCTGAAATATAACGGCGGCGTATCCAAGAATGAATTGGATGTAATGAATATTACTGCGCTGCAGGCAGGGATGGCCAATATGGAACGGCATATAGAGAATATTCGCAAATTTAAGGTTCCGGTTATGGTCGCTATTAATCACTTTGCGCATGATCATGACGAGGAAGTAGCGTTTGTCGTTGATCACTGCCGTCGTCTTGGAGTTAGAGCTGAGGTATCTGATGTGTGGGCTGAAGGTAGCGCCGGTGGTCGTCGGATGGCCGAGACATTGCGGGATATTCTGCAGCATGAGACGGCTAGCTTCACACCTTTGTATACGAATGACAGTAACCTGATGGATAAAATAGAGACGATTATCCGTCAAATTTACCGCGGGGCTGGGGCAAACCTGACTTCATCCGCACATAAGAAGCTGGAGCAGATCGAGCGTCTTGGATATAGCAATATGCCAATATGTATGGCCAAAACGCCTTATTCATTCTCTGATCAGCCTGCATTGCTTGGTGCACCGGAAGGTTTTACCGTACAGGTCAAGGATATTACGCTGTCTGCCTGTGCCGGGTTCGTCGTCGTTCATACCGGTAACATAGTTACGATGCCTGGATTGCCGAAGGTTCCAGCAGCGGAGCGAATCTATCTGGATGAATCGGGGAAAGTGAACGGATTAGTGTAAATAAGGGTGGAACAATCTGGATTTCCAAGTTACTCTTATATCTATAGGGTGTCTGACTATATCAATCGGGACACGAAATGGAGGGGATCCAATGGAAATCAGACAATTGGTTGCAGAAGAATTCGATATTAGCATGGATCTAGGAGAGTATGCGTTTCAGTACAAGTTGTCTCCTGTCGAACGGACTGAACGGAGAACCCGCTTCAAGCCGGAGCAGGCTTGGGGAGCTTTTGAGAATGGACAACTGCTAGCAAAGCTTAACCTGCTACCTCTGCAGATTTATATTCATGGCAAGCCTTTTGATATGGGAGGCATCGCTGGTGTAGCTTCCTGGCCGGAGAATCGCCGCAGTGGCTTGGTGCGTGGCCTGCTTACCCAGGCGTTACGCGTCATGAAGGACCAGGGTCAGATGATCTCCTGTCTGAATCCTTTCTCGTTCGCTTATTATCGTAAGTTTGGCTGGGACTTACTGACCGAGCATCGCAAATATACCATTCCGGTGAATCAATTTCCGGCCCGTAAGAGTTTCGAGGGTACATTTAGAAGGGACCTAAAGGATATTGAACTGCTGGATCAAATATATCGGCCTTATGCGCAGAAATATAATGGAACCCTGCTTCGTGATCGCGATTGGTGGGAACGGTCAGTACTGGATGAAGATGGACATGATGTCGTCTATTTCTCGGAGGATGGCACTCCGCAAGGATATGCTCTCTACAAAGTTGCAAAACGAGAGCTGACGATCGATGAATTCGTCTATCATAACGAAATGGCGCGTGAGGCATTGTGGACCTACTTCGCCAACCATGATTCCATGGTCAATCAAGCGGTAATCACATTCGTTCCTATGGATGATTTCCTGCCATTCCTACTCGATAATCCGCGCTTCAATCAGGAGATTATTCCTTACTTCATGGCCCGGATTGTTGATGCTGCACCGTTTATTAATGAGTATTCGTTCCAGGCATTGGAGATGGAGACTACGTTGACGCTACGGATTGAAGACACGACGGCGCCATGGAATCATGGAGTCTGGCAGCTTCACGTATCGCCTGAGGGAAGAGGACAGCTGAGCAAGATTAGCGGAGCTACGGCTGATGCTGAGCTCGCTTGTGATATCCAGACCTTGACGACAATGCTTATGGGATACAGACGTCCGCAAGAACTGTTCCGTTACGGTCGATTGGCCGGGGAAGAGTCTGCCGCTGCCACGCTGGAGCGTGTTATTCCGCATGGAACGACTTATCTGATGGACTCATTTTAATAAAACAAAAAATAGCAGACAGCCACTCTTTTCTAATAGAAAGGGGTGGCTGTTTTAGAATCTAAAAAAGATATTATCTCCAAAAACAACAAAATTAACGGTTATAATCTCCATTATAATGATATAGTTGTAGCGTAAGCTAATGATCATCAAGAGAAAAGAGAGGGATAGCGATGTTTTCAAAGATTGAGCAAGGCGCTAACATCTTATGGGTTGATTTCCTAGCAAATGGGCTGAGGCTATCTGACCCGGAGGAACAACGGAGATTGGGGAAAACGCTAAACGGGCGGGCATCACCCACATCGTTGTTGACGCGAAAATACCTTACGGCCATACTACGTATCCAAGCCAATTCGGCTACCATGTTAGCCGCTGGTCTGACGGACGCTATGATATGTGGAGGGATCGCGACTTCTTGCAGGAAATGATTGATGCGCTCCAGCCGACGGGTTTGAAAATATTAGCGAATATTGATGTGTTTGCCGAGGGGACAGCGGAATCGCGGGATGGAGTCGCCTATGACCATAAAGAATGGCAGGTTATGTTCTACAATCCTAGTCTGTTATCTGCTCCAGTGGCAGCGGAGAATGCTTCTGACCAGACGATCTTTGTTAACCCGATCCATCCAGAGGTAAGGCGTCACGAATTAGCGATCATTGAAGAAATCACGGCGCACTATGAATTAGACGGAATTGTTCTGGACCGCTGCCGTTATCCGAACATATATGGCGACTTCAGCGATCTAAGCCGGACGATGTTCGAACAGTATATCGGACAGCAGGTAGAGCAGTGGCCACAGCAAATCATTACTGTGCAGGAAGACCCGGAGGGAACGAGACAGGTAGAATTCGGGCGTTGGTTCGGGAAATGGGCGGAATGGAGAGCTCTGAACATTAAGAATTTTGTAAAAGAAGCAAAGCAGCTCGTAAAATCGCTTAAGCCCGATTTATTGTTCAGCATCTATGTCGGCTCATGGTATCCGTTGTACTATAATGAGGGGGTCAACTGGGCAAGTGAGACATATCGCTCCGACCTGCCTTGGGTATCGGAGGATTACCACCGGTCCGCTTATGCCGATGAGCTCGATTTTCTCATGACAGGCTGTTATTACCCGGAAGTGTATATTGAAGAAGCGCAGCAGAATGGTCGCCCTGCGTCCTGGTATAGTGTTGAGGGGGCGATTGACATTAGTATGCAAGCGGTCAATGGACAAATACCTGCTCGTTGCGAGTCTATACCTGAAGGATTACGCAGGAGATGTAGAACAGTTTAAGAGAGCCATTCGCATGTGCAAAGAAAGATCCCACGGTGTCATGTTATTCGATGTGGTATACCTGGAAGATTATAATTGGTGGGAAGAATTGGCCTAGGGGACATGAGAGCTTACAAGTTTAATGCTGTGAGAAAGGGCGCATCCCCCTTGTCCTTGCCTATTCAACACGATCCCGATAAAATAGAAGAAATCAATCTTCTGAATAAGTCGAAAAGAAGATAAAATTCTATCATTGGCCGATTGAAAGGGGACAGTGCACTTGTCAACCACACAAGGGATGGGAAAGACACTTTTAAATATACGAAGTCATCTGAACGGACTTACCAAGGCCGAGCAAAAAGCGGCCGAATATATTCTGGATAACGCCTCCGATATTATTTATCATTCCGTAACCGAGCTAGCGGAGAAAGCCGATGTAGGAGAGACAACGGTGCTGCGTTTATGCCGGAAGTTGAAGTTTCAAGGATTTCAAGATTTCAAATTGTCCTTGGCGCAAGATCTGGTGAAACCCATTGATCATTTGCTTCAAGAAATAACAGAGGATGACGATTCTTCCGCGTTAAATGAGAAAATTATTGCTAACCATATCCGCACCTTGGAGCAGACGAGAGAACTGGCTGTTTCCGATCAGTTGGATAAAGCAATCGATGCGTTGCACCGGGCTCGCTTTATTCATTTTTTTGGCGTGGGTTCTTCTGGACTGACAGCGATGCAAGCGGCACATAGCTTCTCGAGGATAGGTAAACCAAGCAGTGCAAAAGCAGATACTCACTTTCAGGCCATGGAAGCGGCCTTAATGACAAAGGAGGATGTGGCGGTCGGTATTTCGATCTCCGGCAGTACGAAGGATACGATTGAGAACTTGACCTTAGCCAAAAAGACAGGTGCCACTATCATCGCCATCACAAGTAATGCCCGTTCCCCGATTACGAAGGTGGCGGATATCATCTTGCTAATGATCGCCAAGGAGAATCCGCTACAAGGTAGCTCGCTCTCCGCCAAAATCTCACAATTGGCTGTCATCGATATTCTAAATGTGGCCGTCTCGCTACAAATGAAGGACGAGGCGCTGAAATTCAGAGAAATAACAGCCAGAGCCACTTCTGAGAAACTGTATTAAAGCCGACCACCTTAACATCACAAAGAGACTATTTCTACATGGAGAGCCTTTCGAGGCTCTTTTTTTGTGAGTGCCATCTTCATAAAGGGAAGAACATATAATTGTTAAAAAGAAATAATCTTTTATTATTCAATAAATAGTGGAGATTTTCTCCAAAGCATGTTACAATGAATTTGCGAGAGAGGAGAAAGTTTCCAAAACAGATGCTTTATCCGGAAAATTTCACCGAGCATTAGCGGAAATCGTATAACTAATTATGCTCGTTTTGTAAGCGCTTAACAAAACCCGGATTGGCAGATTTACAGTCATTTCTTCTCTTGACTATAGAAAAGATAGATTTTAAAGAAGAGAGGGTGTTGTAGCATGAGTTTCAAAGGTAGAAGATTTATTTCGTTACTATTGGCATCAATAATGATGGTGGGTCTATTGGCGGCGTGTGGTTCGAGTTCGTCGGATAACAAGGGGGCTGCTTCGAGTGGGAACAATGATAGCAAGAAGCCCGCAGAACAAGTCACGGTAGAGTTCTGGACAATCTCATTGCAGCCGACCTTTGATGATTACTTCAACAAATTGATCGCGGAATATGAGTCGCAGAATCCAAATGTGAAGATTGATTGGAAGGACTACCCTTATGATGCCGTACTGAACAAACTAATGACAAATATTGCGGGCGGCGATGCACCGGATGTTGTAAACCTCAATACGGAGCTTGCCAACCAGATGGGAACGAAGGACGCGCTGGTTGACTTTAACCAAGAGCTGACGGCAGAGCAGAAAGCAGCTTATTTCCCAGGTATCTACTCCTCAACGGAAATGAATGGCAAAGCGTTCGCACTCCCTTGGTACACCGCGCTGCCAGTCTTATTCATGAATAAAGATCTCGTGGAGAAAGCAGGACTGAATCCTGACAATCCGCCGAAGACGAAGGAAGAATTGAATGAGTGGGGACGCCAGATTAGACAGAAAACCGGTGCTTATGGCTACATCTTCACGATGGAAGCACGCACTTTGCTGGAAGAGAACTTGCCGTTCTTGACTGAAGATTATAAGAAGGCAGCTTTTAATACACCGGAAGTAGAAGAGTATATTAACGAGAATCTACAATTGTTGAAAGACGGCGTCATTCCAAAAGATATCATCAATTACGATAAGCAAGTGCAGTACTTCGCAAGTGAGCAAGTGGCTATGTCCTTGTCCAGCTCGCCGTTCATTAACAAGATCAAGACAGCGGCGCCGGATGTATACAAGAAGATGGTTGCTGTACCAAGTCCGGTTGGTAAAGCGGGTATCCGCTATTCCAACACAATGAACCTTGTCGTGCCTTCGGCAACATCTCATAAGAAAGAAGCGGTCGACTTCGCAGTATTCGTCTCTAATGCGGCCAATCAGCTCGAATTCTCGAAGATCGCAAATACTTTGCCTTCCACAGTAGAGAGCGCCAAAGATCCGTTCTTCTCGGAGAACGACGGAACTCTGGAAGGGGTGGCCAAGACTGTATCTGCAGTCAGCCTCGATAAAGCGCAAGATTTTTACCTCGGTGTTGAGAGTGCCAAAGATATTAATCAGACCGTCACAAAAGCATTGCAAGAAATCTATTTAAACGGTGCTGATGTGAAGAAGAAATTGACTGAGGCTGAGAATGACGTGAACAAAATTTTGGGCAACTAAATACGTAAAGTTGGGCAGGCTCGTCCTGCCCGATTCTTATAGATAAAGAAATATGTTCAAAAAGTCCAGTTTTCAGCACCGGAAAGCCCGGCTGAATTCAAGATTCGATGCCGATATTACTTCCTGAGTTACTTCGGGATCAAAAGTGGACTTTTTGAACTACCTCTTATAAAGGCGGTGGAGGAATACTATCATGAAAAAAACATCCTTCTTTACCAGATTCGGCAAGTCAGAAGCGTCAGTTGCTTGGTTCTTCATGACACCGGGTTTGATCCTACTGGCCCTTTTTGTCTTTTGGCCGATTATTTACAGCGTACCGCTGGCGCTGACGAATTACTCCGTTATAGGCAAGACCGAATTTGTCGGTTTTGATAATTTCGTCAAAGCGTTGCAGGATAGAAGCTTCATCACATCGCTGGTAAACTCGTTGCTATATGTCATTGTTGTACCATTTATTCAGATCTTCTCTATTCTTATGGCTATTCTAGTTAATAGCAATGTCAAAGGAATTAAAATCTTCCGGACTGCTTATTACATCCCCGTAGTTACTTCCATGGTTGCAGTAGCGCTTATTTGGGGCTGGCTGCTCAACCAGAATGGGGTTATCAACTATGTGCTGTCCAGTGTAGGTCTAATGCAAGAGAAGATTACCTGGCTGTCCAATAAAGACACAGCACTGTGGACGCTTATGTTCATTACGATGTGGAAGGGCCTTGGCTACTATATGATGATTTATTTGGCAGGATTGCAATCCATTCCAAAGGATCTGGTAGAGGCTGCGATGATTGATGGCGCGAACCGAGCTCAGACGATTCGTAAAATTACAATTCCACTGCTGAAGCCATACGTCTTTTTCTGTACGCTTATTTCACTAATGGCGGCAATCCGTGTGTTTGATGAAGTGTTCATCCTGACGATGGGTGGACCAGGGGATGCTACCTTAACATCGAGCTTGTATATTTATCAGCAAGGCTTCCAGCAATTTAATTTCGGCTACTCTTCGGCACTTGGCTTAATTGTCAGCGTCATGATTGCTGCGCTTAGTATCGTCATCTTCAGATTCAACCGGAAGGGTGGTGTCAATCCATATTAATGGATGCATGATATGAGAAAAAAACCACTTCGTGTTCTGAAATTAATAGCGCTGTATGGAGCTTTGATCCTGTTTGCTATTTTTATGATGGGACCATTCCTATGGATATTAAGTGTGTCGCTCATGCCCGGCAAAAATGTGTTCAGCTCTCCGCCGGCGATCTTCCCGACATTTATCGACTTTGATAATTACGTCCAAGTGTGGAATTACATGGACTTTCCAAGATATTTAATGAATACCGTTATCATTGCTCTAATGGGCGTCGTTATGAACATCTTTTCTCCTGTCTAACGGCCTATCCGCTCGCCGTGTTTCGGTTCAAAGGACGGGATCTTATCTTTGCACTACTGGTAGCAACGATGATTATTCCCGCTGCAGCCGGCATGGTAGTTAACTATTTGACGGTAAAAGCACTAGGCTTGATGGGCGGGTTTCTTGCAGTCGTGCTTCCTTCAGCGGTTACTGTGTTCAACGTATTCCTAATGAGACAGGCGTTTATGGGCATGCCACATGAGCTACGCGATTCCGGCAAAGTGGACGGTGCCAGCGAATTTCGAATTTGGCTGCAATTGGCCCTGCCGATTGTGAAGCTGGCGATCGCCGTTATCGGACTATTGGAGTTCATGGGGATGTGGAACAGCTTCCTCTGGCCGATGATTGTGCTTAATGATACGAAGCAGTATCCGATCGCGTCCGCGCTCAGCTTTTTGAATGGCCAATTTTCCTATAATTTTGGCTGGATTGCCGCTGGGACCGTCATTTCGGTAATACCGATTATCATCGTGTTCCTGTGCACCCAGAAATATTACATGGAAGGTGTATCCGGAGCAGTTAAAGGATAGGAGGATACTTTTCACATGAGAAAAATAATATATATTCCACTGGACGAACGTCCGTGCAATTACGAATTTCCGGCGCTTCTTGCTGCGGGTACGGATTATCATGTCGTCCGCCCGGATTTGAGCATCATGGGGCTGAAGAAGCGACCCGGAGACATCGAACAGTTATGGGCCTGGCTATTCGAGCAGGCTCAAGATGCAGACGGAGCGATTGTAGCTCTGGACACATTGTTATACGGAGGAATTATCCCCTCACGTCTGCATGGGCTGACGGAGGGACAATGCGGGGAGCAATTGGAGAGGCTCCGTCAATTGAAGCAGATCAATCCGGCATTGCACGTATTTGCTTATCAACTCATTATGCGTTGCCCGCGGTATTCCAGCAGTGATGAAGAACCGGATTATTACGAGAATTGGGGCAGGGAGATTTTCCGACGCGGATATATCCGCCATCGGTTGGAGCTCGGCATCGCAACTGAAGAAGAGCAAAGTGAATTGCAGCAAATTGAGTCAGCTTTGCCAGAATCCATATGGCAGGACTACACGAAGCGCCGGTCTGTCAATTTGGCGGCGAACAAGAGAGCGATCGAACTGGTGCAGGACGGAGCTGTCGACTTCATGATCATTCCGCAGGACGACTCGGCTCCTTATGGTCTGACTGCGGTGGATCAGCAGCACGTTCGTGAGCATGTCAAGAAGTGTCAGCAGCAGCTATCTGTCTATATGTATCCTGGGGCCGACGAAGTGGGATGTACACTGCTTGCGCGCATGATCAATCATTTTGAGCGTCGCAAGCCGCGGGTGCATGTCCATTTTGCCAGTGTACAAGGGCCGTTAGTGATACCTCTATATGAGGACAGGGTACTATATGAATCGGTGAAATATCAGATTATGGCGGCTGGGGGTTAATGTCGCCTTCCTTGGCAGAAGCCGACATGGCCCTATGCATTAATACACCGGGCGAGAGCATGATGGAGTCGAATGATCAAGGACGACCTTATTTGGGGTATCAAGTATACCGGAATCTCGTTGAACTGATAGAGATGGCCGATGATATTGTTCACCGACTCGGTAAGCCTTGTGTCATAGCTGATGTCGCTTATGCTAACGGAGCAGATCTTGAATTGCTACAGTTGCTACGCGATAAGAAGTTGTTGTTCGAACTGGCTGGTTATGCAGGCTGGAATACAAGTGGTAATACGCTCGGGACCTGTATTGCGCAAGGCATGATCTATGCCGTATATGGCAATACGCAGCAGCATCGCGATTTCCTGTCACTGCGATATGTGGAGGATGGAGGCTATTGTGCCTCCGTGCGTAGGGATGTAAGTGATCGGGTGTTGCCTGGTATGGGATACAATTATTTCTCTATCGACGGTCAACGGGGACAAATTGCTGAACAGGTCAGAGCTGAATTGACTCGGTTCATCGAGAAGCATTTGAATGACCCAGAGAATAATTATGAGATCGTGATCGACGATTGCTATATGCCATGGAGCAGGATGTTCGAGGTCGGGTTAAAGACGCATGTCCGTGATACAAAGTAAGGGTTCAAACTTCGCTAATGTGCGAGGATCTACACATTTGCAAATAACAGAAGAGGCGCAAGAACAGCTCAAGTTGTGCTGGACGCGCCGGAGAAGGAGCCAGCGAGAGATGAATAACGAGCGAATGACAGACGTCGTAGTCCTTGGCGGCGGGTTGGGCGGATGCATGGCCGCTTTGGCTGCAGCCAAAATGGGCGTGAGTGTGATCATGACTGAGGAGACGGATTGGCTCGGCGGTCAGCTGACAAGTCAGGCGGTTCCGCCGGATGAACATCAATGGATTGAGGAATTCGGTTGCACAGAGACGTATCGCGAGTTCCGAGACCGGGTGCGTGCTTATTATCAAGAGAACTATCCGATGACGGAAGAAGCAAAGAATAATGAGCTTCTTAATCCCGGCAACGGTTGGGTGAGCCGCTTATGCCATGAGCCTAAGGTGGCACTACGCGTCATCGAGGATATGTTGGCCCCGTATATGAACAGCGGTCGTATCACGGTATTGTATCATTTCAGACCAACTGCAGCCTCAATGAACGGAGATCTGATAGAGAGTGTGACTGCTAGTCACATAAGCACAGGTGAAGAGGTCGTGCTAAGGGGAGCCTATTTCCTCGATGCTACGGAATGCGGAGACGTGCTTCCATTAGCGGGGGTTGAATACGTAACAGGCGCGGAGTCCAAGCATGATACAGGCGAACCACATGCGCTGGAAGAGGCGAATCCGCTTGATATGCAATCGATCACCCATGTGTTTGCCCTCGATTATATCGAGGGCGGCGATTTCACGATTGAGAAGCCTGAGCAATATGATTTCTGGCGCCAGTTCGTGCCGAAGCATACGAATATTCCACTGTTAAGCTGGTATGCAAACGATACGGACGACGCGGAGAAAATGAAGGAGTTTGCATTATTTCCAGGCGGCACGGACGCTTCCGGGCGGGAGCTTCTGTCGCTATGGACGTATCGCCGTATCATCGACCCGGCTTTGTTTGAGTCTGGGTTATATGAAAGTGACATTACCTTGATTAATTGGCCACAGAACGATTATTTTCTGGGTTCAATTATTGACGTTTCTGAAGCAGAACGGCAGGAGCATCTGGCGAACGCCAGACAGTTAAGTCTCTCGCTGGTGTACTGGCTTCAGACTGAAACGCCTCGCCCGGACGGGGGAAAGGTTATCCGGGCATCCGGCTGCGCACGGATGTTCTGGGTACGGAGGACGGACTGGCGAAATATCCGTATATTCGTGAGTCGCGCCGGATCAAAGCAATGTATACCATCAAAGAGCAGGATGTCAGTAAGGAAGTTCGCGGGGAACAAGGGATTTGCCGTTATGACGATAGCGTCGGCGTAGGCAGCTATCATCTGGATGTTCATCTGACGACTGTCACGAACCGGACGTTCTATATTCCGAACTATCCGTACGAGATTCCGCTCGGGCGCTACTGCCGATCCGGGTCAAGAATTTACTTCCCGCCTGCAAAAATATCGGCACCACTCAAATTACGAACGGATGCTACCGCCTTCACCCGACAGAATGGAATATCGGTGAGTCGGTCGGTTATTTAGCAGCCTATGCGTTACAGAACCAAGTGACGCCGCATGAAGTGCGCGCTAATACGGAGCATCTTCGGGCATATCAAGCACTGATTCAGAAGCAAGGCGTTCAGATCCACTGGCCAGATGATCTACATTTGAGCTAAAGTGTTTGACTTCAACTTCGATAGAATAGAATGAATCAAAAGGCAGCTACTCCTTTATAGAAAGGGGTGGCTGTCTTTTATATGCTAGCAAAGGAATATAAGTTAGAAACGAAGAATAATAGAGATTAGTAGATTATAGGGGGAGGACATTAATGAAGCTCCGTCGTAAAATCTTGCTAGCTATTATTCTTCTTGTGTTTATCCCTGTAATCCTAATGGGATCGATTTCATATTACAGCTTCTCGCACGCGATGGAGAAGAAATCAAGTAACTTCTATTGGGTATCCCTACTGGAGACCGATCGGAAGCTGAAGTTTGCACTCAGTGAGCTCACAACCATCTCGAATTCGGCGATTACACAACCGGTAATTCAGAAGACACTGAAGCAGGCGGATGTTGCAATTACTTATGAGCAGAAGCAGGATATTAACAATTTGATTAACCATCCGATGATTACTTCCTTCGGACTCTATTCCAAGAGTAAGCTGCTGTATCAGTATAATGAAGCGATGTCTTTCCAGGAATTGAGTACACAGAGCTGGTTCAAGGCTATGAGACAGGCTGAGGGCCGTCCAATATGGGTTGGACCTGGAGAGAATGGCTCTGCTGCTACTGGGAACCCGGTTCTGATTCAGGCTAGGATGATTAAAGATTATTACTCGCTTGAGGATATCGGGGCCGTCGTTATATATTTGAAACCGGATTTGCTCGATCAGGTGTTCTGGGACGCTGCGACACTCAAGCAGGGGGATATTCTGCTGGTGAACAAGCAAGGGAAGATCGTGTTCGACAAGTCGGGTAACCATATCGGGGAGACGACTGAATTTCCGTTTCTGGCCGACGGTTATGACCATGAACGGGGATATTACGTCGATAAATATCTTGGTGAGAAGTCGTTGATCACATACTTGCCTTCTTATAATAAGGATTGGTATTTGGCAGCTATAACGCCTAGCCGAATGATTGCTTCGGAGTCTATCCCGATCCGTAATATCGCTGTAATTCTGGTGTTGGTTTCACTGATCTCTGCCGTTTTATTCGATCGCTATTTCGTCCGCCGACTCGTAGGTAGTATCATTAGTGCCGTTAACGGGATGAAGCGGGTTCAGCAAGGTATTTTCGTGCCGATTACGGCTTCTGTCAAAGCGGATGATGAACGTGATTTGCTTATCGATGGATTTAACCATATGAGTAAACAGATTGTCGAGCTGATCGAGCAGGTTCAGACGGAACAGAATCGCAAGAAAGAAGCTGAATTACAGGCTCTTGTGGCGCAGATCAATCCTCATTTTATATATAATTCGCTTGAATCGATCAATTCGATGGCGGTACTCGAGGGTAACCGAAATATTAGCAAAATGGTCGTGTCGCTCGGAAAGCTGTTGCGTATTAGCATTAGTGAAAATCAGGAGATGATTTCGTTATCCATGGAAATGGAGCATGTTCGCCATTACTTGGATATCCAAAAATTCCGGTTCGGAGATAAGTTCTCTTATCTTATTGAAGTGCCGGAGGGCTTGAAATTTTATCAGACGCAAAAATTGATCGTTCAGCCTATTGTAGAGAACGCATTGTACCACGCGATAGAACCGATGGAGGGGAATGGGGTTATCTCTATCACGGCTGGGGAATATGAGAATGATATTGTCATAGATGTCAGAGATAACGGGCCAGGCTTTGACCAGGCTACTCTATTAAGCCTATGGAGTAAGGATTGGAGCAATCTCAAGAAATATCGAGAGAACGGCGTAGGATTGAAAAATGTCCACGAGCGGCTTCATATTCAATTTGGTGGGTATTATGGCATAATGATTTGCTCCTCCCCCGGGTTTGGTTCGATTATCAGAATCCGCATTCCAAAGATGGTGTCATAAGGGGGAGAGAGATGAAGTGGATTTTGAATTGGAGCTGGGTTGTATTATATGCATTTGTACTGGCTGTATCAGTATTAATTATCATCGCAAATGGAAGTGAACCGATTGAGGAGCCTCAGACGGAGAAAATAACGTTAACCTTCCGGCATTTCTGGATCAAAGAGCATGATCGGCAGATGCTGAATATTTTTGAAGATGTCGTAGAGGCTTATCAGGCTTCCCATCCGAACGTAAAAATTAACTTCGAAGGGATGGACCAGACGGTACACCGCGAACAGAAACTGAAGAGCGAGATGGTAACCGGGACTCCTCCGGACATGTTTGTGCTGTTCGGTGGTGCAGAAATTGAGCCTTATGTCCGTTCTAACCGTCTCATGGATCTCACGGAATTTGTACAGGAAGATGGGCTTGAGAATGAGTTCCAAGATCTTCATCTATGGACCTTCGATAATCATGTATATGGATTGCCGATTGAGGGGAATGCAGAGCCGCTCTATTATAATAAGCTTATCTTCGAGAAGCTTGATATAACTCCACCAAGAACGTTGGATGAACTGGACTTGGCGATCAAGACCTTGAAGAATTACGGATATACACCATTTGCGCTTGGAAATGAAGAGAGATGGCCCGCCGCGATTTATGTCCAATATCTAATGGATCGATATGCTGGGCCTCTTCTCATCCAGCAGTTGGCGCAGGGAGATATGGACAAGAGCTTCAATTATAGCGCTTATATGCTAGCGTTTATGCATTTCAAGAAATGGGTTGGAGAAGGTGCCTTCACTTCACCCGCCAATGATTTATCGACCGAGGATGCAATTGATTCCTTTACGAGCAGTCGGTCGGCGATGTATCTGAACGGGAACTGGGACATTAATTTATTCCATAGTAAAGGGGAAAAGACAGATTTCCAGGATCAAGTGGGGGTTATCCCGTTTCCGTCAGTTCGACCAGATCAACAGCGCTCGCTAGCAGGCGGCTATACGATCGGCATCGGTTTGTCGTCTACTCTCGAAGGCAGCAAGCGGGAGGCGGCCATTGAATTGCTTAGAATGTTCTATACCGAGGAAGTCCAGAGCAGAGTTGTATATGAGGGACTGCGGATTCCTTCCATGAAAATCACTTATGATTCCGAGAAGACCGGACCGGTATTCGCTCAGGTTATCAAATTAATGGAGGGTAATAAACAAACCTTTGTACCTTATGATAATGCACTAGCGCCGGAGGTCAGCAAGACCTTTCTTAAAGTGATCGAAGGAATGATTCTGAGCCAGACTTCTCCGAAAGAAGCGTTAGAACAAATTCAACAGACCTCAGATCAATATTGGAAGCAGCAAAAATCTTCACCGAATTAGTGGAGGTTCAAAAAGTCCGCCTTTCAGCACCAAAGCTTATGCTTCCGATGTGCGTTTTTTCAAAACGCTTCAGTTGGATTAAGCTAGGGACTGAGGAGCGGAGCGTACGTAGTGGGTACGTGAGTACCTAGGATGTTCCGTAGGAAACATGACTTCGTAAGCATCTGCCTAGGCCCGGGTGAATTCAAGATTCGATGTCGAATAAACTTTCAGTGTTACTTCGTGATCAAGGGAGGACTTCTTAAATATCTGGAGGTGTGTGGAATGGAACAGAGTGGGGGAAGTATCGGGTTATTCTCGTTGATGATGAACCGATTATTTTACGGAGCTTGAAGGTGGCGATCCCCTGGGGAGAACTGGAACTCGAGATCGTTGGAGAAGCGCGGAATGGAGAAGAAGCGCTGCGTCTCGTTCGTGAACTTGCTCCCCATATGATTATTAGTGATATACGGATGCCCGGTATAGACGGAATTACATTAATGAAAGAAGTATTGGCGGAGGATTCCAAGCGATTGTTCATTTTTATTAGTGGATATGGGGAATTTGAGTATGCCAGGGAGGCCTTGAGGCAAGGGGCGTTCGATTATCTGTTGAAGCCGATCGATCATGACGAGATGATTGAGATGATCCTTCGCGCGAAGGGGATCTTGGAGAAGCAGATGGAGAATGATAAGTTTCTACATTCGGTGCAAGTTCTGGCGCTGCTAGCCCGTGAGCGGATGTTTGCGGAGGTAATTGAGGGCAACCACAGTCAGAGCCCCCTGCAGCATATGCGTTGGCTGGAGAACAGCGAATTGGAAGAAGAGTATTTCATGGCGGTCCTACAATTGGATCATTATTTGAAGCTAAACAGAGTGTGGTCTCTCGAAGAACGAAGGCTGTGGCTATTCGCCATCCGCAATATTCTTAGCGAGTGGTCACTGTCCCAAAAGGCGCTCACGGTATTTCCCTTTCACAGCGGGGAATGGGTTCTACTCTTTCCGGGCTCGATGAATAACGAGAAGGAGCGGCTCGGGATCGATATTATTCAACAGATCAAATTGAATACGAAATTGCCATGCTCCATTGGCTTCAGCCAGCCTGTCATCGGTATTGAGCGATTAAGTCAGGCCTATCAGAGTGCGGCAAAAGCGTTGTACCAGCGCTTCTACAGCGATGAGGAAGGGGTATTCATGGATTCGGTTCAGGGCTCCGGCGGTGCAGGTGAGCCGAAATATCCGAAACATCTGGAATTTTCTATGTTGGAATGTATTCGCACCCTTAATCATGATAGGCTAATGGAATTGCTTGATGAGACCCGAGCTTATATTGAAGATGAGTCCTTCTCCAAGGAATCGGCCGAGCGGAGTATTGTCGAGCTGACCATCGTCATGTATAGAGAATTTGAACATATGAATCTACTTCCTGAATGGTCGTTGGAAGGTCTGCTGCAGGAACTGCATTCATTGGGTGTACTTAGTGAGATGATCCAGTTATTGAAGCATAACCTCGGGAAGTGGATCCGCGAAGGGAAGCAGAACGAATCTAAGGAAAATGTTCATGCGATCATTACCAAGACAAAGTCCTATCTCGACAATAATTATCATAAGGACCTCAGTGTAGAAGAAGTATCCGAGATTGCTGGACTCAGCATTAGCCACTTCTGTATGCTTTTTAAGCAGGAGACAGGTTATACTTTTCTGGAGTATTTAACGAATTGTCGGATCGAGAAGGCTCAATATATATTGAAGAATAGTCATGTTAAAGTCTATCAGGTTGCTCCGTTAGTTGGTTATCAGGACCCGCGCTATTTCACGCAGGTGTTCAAGAAAGTGACGGGGATGACTCCGTCAGAGTATCGTGAAGTAGGTGCATGAGACAATCAAGTGTTACATAAAAATTTTTTGACGTATCTAGGGGAGGAGATGGATAGACAAAGAGAGGCCAACCAGAGTTTTCTGGCTGGCCTAAATGTCTGACTGCTTATAGATGTAAGCAACGAATTCTGTCTCTGAACTTTGTTCTAAAGTTAGGTACGGCTCTTCCGCATAGAACGCAAAATCATGCTGACGATAAGGACAAGCACAATCGCCCCAATGAGGGCGGGACGAAGTAGAAGCCGCCAATGACGGGTCCCCAATTTCCGAGTATAAAGCTGCCCAGCCAAGCCCCGATAAATCCGGCAATAATATTGCCGATGACTCCACCAGGAACATCTCTACCTAGAATTAAACTAGCCACCCAACCGAGAACACCACCGATTATTAATGACCATAAAAACCCCATACATGAACACCTCTGCTTTTAAGTTGGTTTGCATTTACTATTTACTTAAAAGGGGTGTTTTAAACATGTTTTTTTGAGATTTGGATGATATTAATTATGCTATGAACAAGCTTTTATCTTCTTCTGCGGAAGCGGGCTACGAACACACAAGCGAGTATGATAATGACTAATGAGATGCCAGTTGCAATTGCATCACTTGTGTTACCTGCGGCTTGGTTGGCTCCTTGGCCGAATTCTCCAAATCCTCCGGGACCACCCTTGAAGCCTTCAGGGAAGCCACCTTCGAAGCCGCCTTGACCACGTTCACCGTTCCACTGCGGTAAATTCCCCTGACCGTCTACTCCGCCTTGCTGGGGTTGATCAGTTTGGCCTTGCTGCGCCGGGTTGCCTATTCCGCCCTGTTGAGTATCTTGTCCATTGGGAGCACCTGCATCGTCGGGCATCTGCTGCATTTGGACATCGTTCGCCCCCTGTACACCTTGCCCGTTATTGCCTGGAGCCATGGCAGGTCTGTCACCACCCATTCCAGCGCCGCCTCTACCACCGCCCATGCCACCGCCCATGCCGCCGCTGCCAGAGCCGTCGCCTGATGAGGGGATAGTACCGTCTAACTGCTGTGCAATGTTCTCAACTTGGGAAGCGTTGCTGCTTATTAATTGCGGTAGAGCCTGCTCGTACTGCTCATAAGTGTAGAACGCAGTGGGGTCTGCCTTAACATATGAACTGATCATTGCGGACAATTCATTAACACGTGCTGTGAAGGTATCGTTAGCTAGATAGCCTTCAATAGCTTCCTTCAGAATGTTATGATACTCTTCCTTATATTCATCGACCGCAAAGAGCTTGGCTACCAGCGGGCGATCTGCTAACGCACCTTGGGTGGGTTCGTCGATCAGCAGCTTGCCATTGTTATTGTTGCCTTTGGCTGCATCACCGACCGGATCAGGACCCATATTTCCTACGTCCATTCCGTTCCCGTTCAGGTTCGCTCCAGCATTATCCTTTTGGCCCGCGTCGTTTTTGCCCATACCACCGATTCCGCCCATACCTCCACCAAGGCCGCCAAAGGCCATATTATAGTCCCAAGGCAGGATGGAGATGACACCTTCATCTTCGTACAAATAGTAATTTTGCTTGGTTTGGCCGATATAGCTGTCGGTATTGTCCGTGGCAACATTCAGAGCAAAGTATTTCAACGCTGTCTCAACGCTAATATATTTCTCATAATCGGAGCCGTTGTTCAGCTCATTTAGCATATCGATCAGAACATTACTGCCCGAGGTTTTGGATTTTTGAACCAATCCGGTGTAACTGCTCAGATCATCCCCGAGCCAGGTCAGATCACTACCGGTTCCAGTCATTTCTGCTTTATAGAGGGCGCCATAGGAATTGCCGAAATGACGTTCCAGATAAGCGTCTCCGATCTGTTCTACCGCAAGATAGAATCCCCAGAGCTCGTCGTTGATGTAGACATTGACGTATGAAAACTTCGGCGTCGGAAGCCCCATTTGCGCGGCAAGTTCATAGGTCAGAAATTCACGCATATAGGAAGCATCACTATAATTGTTGTTCAGGTTAATTTTGCTGATGCCATTCATCGTCTGGTTAACGTACTCATCAAAAGAGAGCTTGAAGCTATAACGGTCGGAATCCTCCATTTGCACGACACTTCGTAAGGTCAAGTTCCCTTTGGTACGAATTCCGATATTATCAAAATGTTGGCCATTATAATCAACGGATGCTATCTTCATTTCCTCGGCGCTGGCATTGTCTAGCATGTCCTGGAAATCATCATCATTAATTGTTATCTTTACGTCTACTACTTTATCTTTAGGAAAAACCTCTTCATCCAGCTTCTTTTCTTCCTCCGAAACCGTTCTCTCTGTCGTCTTCCCCGTATCCCCATTAGTTGCGGTTTGGCTACCGACATCGCAAGCAGTAACCCCGAAGACCAGTATTAATGAACAAAGGCATAGAAGAAGATTTGAAAGTTTGGCCTTCATCTCCATCACCTCCGCAAATTATGATACATAGTCACCGTTATAGCTGATCAATACTGCGTTTCTGACTCCGCCCAGCTCAGAAATTTGATTGACGAAGTTCCCTTCACCTTTGTGCAAACGTACTTCCAGCGTTACCTCGATATTGCCTGGGGATACGGTCTTTTGCTTGACGTTATAGCGTTTTACAGATTTGCTGATTTGGTTATGAACCAATTGCTCGCTTTCGTCGCTGTCACAGTTGATTACTAGCAAATAAGGATTTTCCACGGAAGCATTTTTGATAAATAGGAACAGAATTAATCCGATAACAACAGATCCGATGATCGATAGCGTGAAGAAGCCAGCGCCAGTTACAATCCCTGCAGCAGCAGCCCAGAACAGGAAAATAAGATCTGTCGGATCCTTAATTGGCGTTCTGAACCGAACGATCGACAGGGCACCGACCATACCTAACGACAGAACGAGGTTGGAATTGATGGCGATAATGACCATGGCAGTAATCATGGTCATACCGATTAAAGAGACATTGAAGCTCTTGGAGTAGAGCACACCACTAAAAATTCGTTTATATAGAATGAAGATAAACAATCCTATTACAAAGGCAATAGCAAGCGTGATAAGAATTTTAGAAACACTAATATCAGAAGTGAAGTTTCCTAATACAGACTTTTTAATAATATCGCTGAATGTTGTAGATTCAGTAGTATTCATGTTCATTGATCCTCCCATGAGTTTGTTTTTAAATATTTACAGCAAATTACGTATTTTGAAGTAGATTGCTGAATAAGTCCGTCCATTTGGATTACCGATCTTATATATTCCGGCAAGTATTCATCATACTTGACCTCAAGAATAATCAGGTTATCGTCTATGGCAAGAATCGGCGACAAATCCGGATCAAAAATATCGACGGAATTTAGTCCGGTTCGCAGTTCCTTATCAAAGGTAATTCGGACATTCCCGTTACGGCAAACATAAGGCTCGCGCACGTAGTCGACGATGACCTTGGGACGCAGCATGTTCTGCGTTAACTGCCGATACAACTCCATCATGAACGGCTTGTCTGGCTGATTAAGCACCTCGTAATTCCCGGCAAGAATGGAATTATACATCTCACGTGTCAATGGCTCTTTCATTTTTGCAATATAATTGCCCAATTTGATCTTCTTCTCGAAGTGGATCGTGCAGTCGCTTTTATTGTATATGCGAATCCGGTACTTGTTCCGATCCCGTACGCCGCTTAATTTCTCATATAGAGCCGTATTGTCCATATCGTCGAAATAGAGGCTGCGGATGTGATATTCTCCGCTTTTGCTGGCATGCTCATCTAGCTTGATCAAATTTCTGAGTCTTTGACGAATAATGAAATATTGGTGGCTATTAATTACAAATTTCAGTTCATGGCGGTATTTGAGTTTGGCATTCATTTGTTCTGACACCTCTCTTCCCTTGTTAAGATACAAACATCATCCTAACAAGCAAATCTGATTTTTGACTTAATGTATCCTGAACGTTAACTGAAAGTTGTTTACATTGCGTTGACAAATGTAAGGGAATGGCAAAAAATCTAGAGAGGAGATCTCACAAACTAGAATAGGCAAACAAGGAGGGAAGTAGATGAAGGGATTAATACGTGATAAATGGTTCCTGGCCGCAATATGCCTGCTGCTATTGGCCGGTGCTGTCGGGATTATCTGGCTGGAACATATTCATGCCGTGCAGCCCAAATCATTGGTCACTACCTTTAAGGGGGATCCTGGAACTTCAAGGGCTTTTACCTGGTATACAGAAGATGAGAATCCAACAGCGCTCCTGCAGATCGCTGAAGGTACTGATAGTTCAGCATTGAAGGGGAATGATGTAATCACCTATCAAGCGGAATCGGTAGTCATCGATATTGGTAGTGGACAATCGAATAGTTCTCATAAAGTTGAAGTAAACGGGCTTACACCGGGCCGTTCTTATATTTACAGGGTAGGAAATGGAAGTAAGGGCGGTTGGAGCGAGGCGCATACATTCACTACCGAGGCGGCAAATACTGAGGAATTTACATTCATTAACGTCGCTGATTCACAAGGGGTGACGAGAACGGATTTTGAGCTATGGGGTAAGACATTGGATGCTGCGTTATCCAAATTCCCACAGACCAGCTTCATCGTTCACAACGGGGATTTGACCGAGAGTACAGAGGATGAACAAGCCTGGAATGACTTCTTCGCCGTAGCGGACAAGTTGATGCCATCTATTCCACTGATGCCGGTCACAGGCAATCATGATCAGGTAGACGGTGATGCCGCGCGATACCTTGCTCATTTTAATTTGCCGGATCAAGGTGCGGAAGGTTCCCTGCCGGGTACTGTTTACTCCTATGATTATGGCGAAGCGCATTTCGTAGTGTTGAATACGGAATCCAATATTGACGAACAGACGGAGTGGCTGCGTGAAGATTTGAGGCGCAACGCCAAACGCTGGACGATAGTTGCGATTCATCGGCCGGTGTATGGAGGGAACCGATACAAGAAAATTGAAGCCTGGGCTAAGGTCTTCGACGAATATAACGTCGATCTGGTGCTCCAGGGACACAATCATGAATATTCCCGCTCCTATCCGATCCGGGACGGGAAGATCGTTGGGGAAGGCGAAGGTACTATATACGTGACGACAAATGCATCGGGACAGAAGTTCAATGAGAAGAAGCAAGATCAATTCTATCATGCGGTTCATTTTCAAAATTATAAGCAGATGTATGCCGCCATAACGGTGACGAAAAGCACGCTTACCTATGAGGCTTACGATATAGCGGGTCAGCGATTGGACGATTTCGAGCTTAGGTATAGCAAATAAGAATTGTTGACAATGATAATCATTATCATTAAAATGAATGTATTATTTAAAATTTATCTGACTCGGAGGTATTGCCATTGTTTATAATGACGAGAACGATGCTTATCGAAAAGGGAAACAGCGATAAAGTTATCGAACGTTTCAGCCAACCTGGACCAATGGATGAGATGGAAGGCCTTATCGATATCAGCGTGATGGTGAATAAGAAGAGCAAGGAACAGGAAGAAGTAGTCACGGTTATTCGTTGGGAATCCGAAGAAGCCTGGAAGAATTGGGAGAAGAGTCCGGCACATATTGAAGGCCACCGTCAGAAGAAAGGCCAGCAGCCTCCGTCTTATATCATTAGTACATCTGTGAATTTATATAATGCTGACGTAGTGAAGAAGGGCAAAGCCTTTGCTGCCAATCATTAATAGAGCTGAAAACCGACCTTTTTGAACACGTATTAAAACATGAATAATCAGGAGACAGTGCCGTATCCGAGTGGTTGGGGGGCACTGTTTTTTTGTTGGAAGCGATTGTGAGAACATGTTTCAGTAGTCCAACAGGTTCCAGTAACACATGGTATGATAAAATCAGATTATCTTATATTCAAGCAAGGAGAATATTATGAAATTAGTATCTTGGAATGTAAACGGTCTTAGGGCATGCGTGAATAAGGGATTTTATGATTATTCTAAAGAGGTTGATCCAGATATTTTCTGCGTTCAGGAGACGAAGCTGCAGGAAGGGCAAATTGAACTGGAGCTGGGCGAAGAGTATGAACAGTATTGGAATTATGCCGAGAAGAAGGGATATTCGGGTACTGCTATTTTTACGAGAATCAAGCCGCTTTCGGTATGGTATGGTCTGGAGGAGAATGATGAGCCGGAGGGCCGCATGATCACTCTGGAGTTCGACAATTTCTATCTGGTGAACGTATATACTCCAAATGCCAAGCGCGATTTGACACGTCTGGAATATCGTCTCGAATGGGAGGATCGCTTTCGCAGCTATTTGCTGGAGCTGGATGGGCGGAAGCCTGTGATCGTGTGCGGGGATATGAATGTGGCGCATCAAGAGATTGATTTGAAAAATCCGAAGTCGAATCTCGGCAATTCCGGCTTCACCCTGGAGGAGAGGGGTAAGATGACGGAACTGCTTGGTGCTGGGTTGGTGGACACATTCCGTCATTTCTATCCTGACCGTGAACAGGTCTATAGCTGGTGGTCATATATGCCTAAGGTTCGGGAACGGAATGTTGGATGGAGAATTGATTATTTTCTGACCTCGGCCAGGTTGACTCCATATCTAAAGGATGCTGAGATCGACTGCCATGTGATGGGCAGCGACCATTGTCCGGTGAAGCTGCTTTTGGATATGAACGAAGCGGAGTCTGTTAAATAGAAGGCGAAATAACAAAAATTAAAGCCCGTTCAGACAAAAGGTGATCACCATTTATCTGGACGGGCTTATCATTTATATACTTGTTTGGTTGTTCTCTTGATTCTGCTCCTCCCGAGGTTCCCAGGCGACGACATGCTTGGTTCCACTGATCTTCTCGTAGAAGAGCTGCGGCTTCTTACGTATCACGTAAATGACAACATGGATAAAGAAGGCTACATCGACAGCGAATATAGCTAGAGTGCTGCCAGCTGCGATGAACGGATGCAGATTATTCGTCATGTTCGGAATGATTTGATGCATCGCGAAGATCAGCCAATATAGAATGCCGTAGCGTACGAACAGCGAGAGTAGAGAGATCCGTGGCTTCTCTCCGGTCCGGATCAGCTTGATGCGTACGATCCATTTGCCGAATGTATAGCCACCTGTCAGGTAAGGAAGCAGCATGAAGTAGATGCCCGTGGACAGGAAGAACGACAGAGATAGATGGAATGGCTGGGCGAGAATGGCTTCCAGGATAGACCATATACAAAAGTCGATCATGTAGGCGATACCGCGCCTTAAATAAGTGACGCGTTTGGTCGCCGGGTTCACATCGGCATCCAGACGTTCCACGTTGGGCAGAAGGCTTGAGCACCAGTCGGCAATAAGAACACCGACGATTCCTCCCAGCGTGTTCATCAATAGATCATCCACATCGAATACGCGGTAAGGATGCCGATAGATCCCATACAGGCCAGTCAATTGTGTAAGTTCAAAGAACAGAGATAGCAGGAATGTATACACGATACAGCGCAGCCATCCGAGACGGTAGTAATATCGGAGCATCATACCAAAGGGCACAGTTAGAAAAATATTGAACAGTACTTGAAGGAAAGCACGTTCTTTAAGCAAGTGCAGGTAAGACGACGGGTTGCTGATGACAACTCCGGTCTCCTTCAGAATATCGTGAATGAAGTTCAGTGGCATCCATTGCAGACCACCTGCGGCCATAGGTAGATTATGCCTGGATGCAGGCAATGGCAGGATTACGAGGAAATAGGCATTCATTAAGTACAATAGGAACAAATAAAGAAGGAAGGATCTGAATTTGTTAATATAGCCGTACTTGCGATACTGTACAATCAGGAACGGCATTGTAAATAAAAATGCAACGAATGGAAAAGAGAAAAAGGCATATTTAATTGGAAATAAATAAGATTGTAGCATGTCAGTCACCCTTAGTTGTTTTTGATCAATTTGGTTTGGTTATGATATAGATTTGCAGAGTTGATCACGAATTGCTTAAATAAGTTTGCCGCCGGGGAGAGGAACTTCCCTTCCGCCCAAGCGATTCCGATCTCCCTATGACATTCAGGGTCTGTGATCGATACCCAGACCAATCCGTCCTCATCGATGCCTTCCGTCTTGGGAAGGATTGCGATCCCTAGTCCAGCGCATACCAGACCTGCAATCGTATGTATTTCTTCTCCCTCAAACAAAATTCTGGCGAGATGCCCACTCGGTGTAGCAGTTCATCCATAATGTGACGGAGTCCATATCCTTCTTTATATGATATCAGCATCTCATCCTTCAATTCCTTCAGCGCAACGGATTTTGCCCCGGCGAGCCGATGATGAACCGGTACCGCGAGGAACAGCTCTTCCGTCCATAGCTTCGTCCAATGAATATTTGGTGGTGTCTCCTGCGGGGAGGACATGCAAAGATCGATTTCACCTGAATGGAGCTGATGTAGCAAATTGAGATTGCTGTTCTGATGAAGCTGGAAGCGGACATTTGGATAGCTCTTGCGAAATTGTCCAATCAGATCAGGAATCCAGCGGATCCCTAGCGTATGTAGGAAACCTAGCGATATTTCACCCCGCTCGGGGTCAAGCAGTTGTTCGATTTCTCGCCGCCCTGCCTGATACTCCTCCATCATTCTCTCAACCCGATTAAGGAATAGTTCACCGTATCGATTTAGAACAATCGACCGCCCCCTCCGTTCAAATAGAGGCACATTTAATTCGGATTCAAGTCTGGCAATTGATCTGCTTAGTGCGGGTTGTGTAATATTCATAGCTCGGGCTGCGGAAGTTATGTTCTGCATTCGTGCTACGGTCTGAAAATACTCCAGTTGCTGCCACTCCACAATTCATTCTCCTCTACTTATTACATCGGCTATATAAGAGTGTTACTAATAATGCATTATACTATACTTTTGACCCGTCCTATACTTATATGTGGCCAATAAATAAATATAGATAAGTAGTTGGATTGGAGAGAGAAAAAATGAATACCATCGAATTGGGGAGTTCTGAGCATCGGAGAACTTCTATTAGCATGCTGCTCGGCAGCATTGTTACGTTTGCGGTTCTGTATAGTCCGCAGTCTTTAATCAGTTTATTTTCCAAGCAATATCATATTTCTCCGGCAACCGCGGGAGCCTCGGTATCTCTGGCCACGATCGGGTTGGCGATCGGCCTAATCATAGTCTCCACCATATCTGACCGTGTTGATCGTAAGCTACTCATGAGTCTGTCGCTGCTTACCACCTCGGTATTAGCGATATTGTCTGCATTTACGCATCAATTCACGTTATTCCTTATTATCCGGTTTTTGATTGGATTAAGTGTTGCTGGCTTCCCTTCTATAGCGATGGCTTTTCTTAACGAAGAGTTCCATCCAAAGGCTATAGGACGAGTGATCGGCATTTATGTCGCGGGTACATCGATCGGCGGTTTAGTTGGACGGGTTGTAATCGGGGTATTGACCGATTTATTCAACTGGCAGATCGCTTTGATGATCCTTGGAATGATAAGCCTGCTGTTCAGTCTTGTTTTCTGGTACAAATTACCTTCATCTCGTAATTTTACACCCAGGAGGACAAGCTTACTGCAATGGGAGAGGGGTCTCAAACATAATATCTCGCAGCGCAACTTGTTAAGTCTATTTCTCACGGCATTCCTGCTTATGGGCGTCTATATTATGATCTTGAACTACATCGGTTATCCGCTCACAAGCAAGCCGTATAATCTGAGCCAGACGGTGTTTGGCTTCCTGTTCGTTGTTAATCTGCTGGGGACCTGTAGCTCGGTATGGTTCGGGAAGCTGGCCGACCGTTATTCTAGGCAACATGTTATCGCTCTAGCGATTGGCATTCTACTGATTGGCGTATTGCTTACACTGAGCTCTGTTCTATTTTTGAAAATAGCGGGAGTAGCCATTGTTGCATTCGGCTTCTTTGCCTCACATTCCGTCGCCAGTGGCTGGGTCGGAATCGCGGCAGGGCGTGAGTCTAAGGCTCAAGCATCGTCGCTTTATCTTTTATTTTATTATGGGGGCTCAAGCTTGATCGGTTGGTCTGGGGGATATTCCTCCATCAGTTTGGCTGGAACGGCATGATTGCATATGCCAGTGTGCTGCTTGTTCTTGCAGCTCTCGTCTCTCGGCTCGCTGCCAGCCCTCATCGTGCACGATATGCACATGGGAACAGTATCCGATAAACTTACGCATCTGTCCCTTTCATTAGGGGATCATCCCGCATTTATTAATATATATCAGGGTCAATTCAAGAAGAGGGATGTTATAGATGAATCGACAAGTGATTATAAATGCAGATGATTTTGGCCTTTCTCCGGCAGTAAACCGAGGAATTATCGAAGCCTTCCAGGCGGGCGGGATTACTAGTACCTCCTTAATGGTAAATATGCCAGGTTTCGAGGATGCGGTACAGTTGGCTCATAGCTATCCAGATTTAAGCGTAGGTCTACATTTCAACCTAACTTATGGTCGACCGGTATCCAATCCGGCCAGCATCCCTTCACTTGTGAGGGAAGATGGAGCATTCAATAACGAAGCAATTGCACGGGAGTGGGATTCAAGGGATATATCCAGAGAGCTTACAGCACAGTGGGACCGTTTCGTCCAGACGGGCTTGCGCCCGACGCATCTTGACTCGCATCATCTACTACATCAGCTCCATCCGGAGATTTACAAATTGATGGCGCGTAAAGCACATCATGAGGGCATTCCGTTACGCAGATCTCAGATTTCTCATCTATCCAGCGGTGTTCCGGATCCAAGAATGACGAATTTCATTCTGCTGGACTCCTATGACGGTGTTGAGGGAAGACAGCGTCTTCGGCAGCATTTAGTGTCACTCCGAGAGGGCTTAACGGAGATTGTCTGTCACCCAGGTTATGTAGACGAGGCTTTGATTGAACAATCTCACTGGACTGACATCCGAGAGGGGGAGCTTGCTCTGTTCGCGAATCCGGAGGTGGCCAATACGCTGGCTGCAATCGGGGTATTGCCGGTTAATTACCGGGTGTTGCAGCGTCGCAAGCCTCCCGGTGGCTCACGAGTTCGCAAGCATTCCCTGGTCTCGAAATCAAGCAGGCGAGCTTCTTCTGCTGGCGCGCATCGCCGTTCCCGAGGGAAAGGGCGATTAATGACAAGAAGATCCCATTCCGCTATAAATAAGTAGGGTATATAGCACATAAGGAAAGAAGCATAACCTCCTGGCATCGGGAGGTTATTTTTTATTGAGATCGGAGTATGTGAGAAAAGTGTAGGGAAGGGAACAATGCCTCAGTAAGGATTTTTCTTTATAATAAAAAGTAAGAAGAACGAAGGGACATTCAGGGGCAGGATGTTCGAGTCAGGAAGAGGTGGAGTAATATGACAATCAATCGGCAGCGAATTGTAGAGCATATGCATGCACAGATTCATATGAATGAGCATATTATCGGCGTGGCTGCGGGAGCGGGAATCTCTGCAAAATATGCGGTGAAAGGCGGGGCTGATCTAATCCTGGCGTTGAACTCGGGGCGCTTTAGACAGATGGGGCTAGGTTCTATCGCTGGACTGATGCCGTTTGCCAACTCCAATGAGATGGTGTTGGAATTTGGTTCGCGAGAGATTTTGTCTGTTGTTAGAGACAAGCCCGTAGTATTCGGCTTATGTGCAAGCGATCCAACCATCGACCTGTCTTCATATATTGAGACGATTCACAGCAGCGGCTTTGCTGGGATTATCAATTACCCCACCCTTGGCTTGATCGACGGACAATTTCGTGAGGCTCTGGAGGAAGAAGGAATAAATTATTTGCAGGAAGTTGAGGCGATTCGCGTCGCCCATGAGCAGGATATGTTCACGATGGCCTTCGTATTTAATGCTGAACAAGCGGCGTTCATGCTTGATGCCGGAGCGGATGTGATCTGCGCTCATCTGGGGGTGACTGCTGGAGGCTTAATGGGAACGAAGAAGGTCCTGTCCCTGGAGACCAGCGCGGAGCTCGCCAGACAAATATTCGCTGTATGTGATGCCTCGGGACGAAGCCCAATCAAACTCATTTATGGAGGACCAGTGCATACCCCCATTGATGTGCAGTATATGTATGATAATACATCGGCGATGGGTTATGTCGGGGGTTCAAGCTTTGAGCGGATTCCGACAGAGGAAGCTATTGTAGATACGACGTATCGCTTCAAGGTGACGGGGGAATTGAAACAGGACCAGCGGTTAATGAGTAAGCTGACACTTTTTGATGAACCTTATGACTATGTTGCCATTGTCAAAGAGCATATTGCCCAAAATTATATGAACAACATTTCGCTAACTGATCTTGCGGATCAGATTCATGTATCGCGGACGCATCTTAGCGCGCTTTTTAATAAAGAGGTAGGGTGTACCTTTCCGGAATATCTGGCCAAGTATCGTATCCATAAAGCTCAGGATGTAATGAGGCATACAAAGCTGTCCCTAACGAGTATCGCCGAACTGGTTGGGTACCCGGATTATGTTCATTTTAGCAAGACCTTTAAGAAATATACCGGCATGACTCCGCAATCCTTCCGCAAACAAGCATCAGACAAATATACATGAACATCATACAAGCGTACGATTACTTTCTTTTGAAAGCGCTGTATTATTGAGCCATAGAGGTTCAAGGCGATCGCCTGCAGGTTAATTTCGCTGGAACCTGAATCGAGTTATTGAAGGAGGGCATACGGTGAAGACGATAGCTATTGCGGGGACATTTGATTCCAAAGGCAAAGAGTTTTTGTATGTGAAATCGGTGATCGAGGGTCTAGGGTTGAAGGCCTATACGATTCACTGTGGCGTGTTTGCACCGTTATTTACCCCGGATGTCTCTAATAGAGACGTGGCTGAAGCAGCGGGCATGAACATCGATGAAATTGCCGGGAAGAAGGATCGGTCTATCGGTACGGAGGCGCTAGCTAAGGGAATGGAGCAGTTGATCCCGAAGCTGTACGCAGAAGGTAAATTTGACGGTATTCTATCCTTCGGCGGAACCGGTGGGACATCGATTGTAACGGCGGGCATGAGAGCATTGCCGATCGGTGTGCCGAAGCTGATGGTATCAACTGTTGCATCCGGCAATACGGCCCCTTACGTGGGGACGAGCGATATTATGATGTTCCCGTCCATCGTGGATGTAGCAGGACTAAATTCCTTCTCTACAAAAATATTTACGAATGCCGTGCATGCGATCGCAGGCATGGTCCAGTTCGAATCGGCTCCACCGCAGGATAAGAAACCGCTGATTGCAGCGACGATGTTGGTGTCACGACGCCATGTGTGGATTATGCGCGTGAGTATTTAGAGGAACAAGGCTATGAAGTGCTTGTCTTTCATGCTACCGGAACGGGCGGACAAACGATGGAGAGCCTGATTGAGGGCGGATTTATCGACGGAGTTCTGGATCTTACAACGACCGAATGGTGCGATGAACTGGTCGGCGGGGTGTTAGCGGCAGGCCCGCACCGGTTGGAGGCGGCGGGGCGCTGTAAGGTACCGCAGGTCGTGTCAACCGGAGCGCTCGATATGGTGAATTTCGGACCGTATGATACGGTACCGGAACAGTTCAAGGGTCGCAACCTGTATAAGCACAATCCATCGGTTACCTTGATGCGAACGACGGTGGAGGAGAGTCGTCAGCTGGGTGAGATTATTGCCGATAAGCTGAATATGAGCGAAGGACCAACCGCACTGATGATTCCGCTCAAAGGGGTCTCGATGCTAGATACCGAGGGTGGTCCGTTCAGTGGAGTAGCCGAGGACGAAATGCTGTTCAATATGCTGCGGCAGCGGATTGATCGGGGAAGGTTGAATTCATTGAATTAGACGCGAATATCAACGATCAGGTATTTGCGGTAGCCGCTGCTAAGAAGCTAGTGGAACTGATGGAACAGGGCTCATGAAGCAATTCATATAACCGAGGAGGAAATACAGATGAAGACAAGAGCAGAGGTATTGGCGAAATTAAAAGCAGAGGTAGCCACAGGCAATGTGCTGTTGGGTGCTGGTGCAGGAACCGGGATTTCCGCAAAAAGTGCGGAAGCAGGCGGTGTTGATCTGATTATCATATATAATTCAGGCCGCTACCGGATGGCAGGACGTGGATCATTGGCTGGCTTGATGGCTTATGGCGATGCGAACCAGATCGTTGTAGACATGGGCAATGAAGTACTTCCGGTCGTGAAGGATACACCGGCTCTGGCCGGGGTATGCGGCACCGATCCATTCCGGATTATGGACATCTTCCTGAAGCAATTGAAGGATCAAGGCTTCGCTGGAGTGCAGAACTTCCCAACGGTAGGTCTGATCGACGGCGTGTTCCGCGCCAACCTGGAAGAGACGGGTATGGGGTATGATCTGGAAGTGGAAATGATCCGTAAAGCGCATGAGTTGGATTTGCTAACGACTCCATACGTATTCGATCCAGAACAGGCCAAGCAGATGGCTGAAGCTGGAGCAGATGTTCTGGTTGCTCATATGGGACTGACGACGAAGGGAACGATCGGTGCCAAGACAGCCTTAACATTGGATGATTGTGTAGAAAAAATTCAGGCGATCTGTGATGCAGGTAAGGCGGTGAATCCAGATATTATGGTGCTGTGTCACGGCGGTCCTATTGCTGAGCCAGGGGATGCGGAATATGTACTGGCTCGAACGAAGAATGTAGAAGGTTTCTTCGGGGCATCCAGTATCGAGCGATTCGCTACTGAAGTCGGCATCAAGCAGCAGACTGAAGCATTCAAAGGAATTTTGAAATAAGAAAAAGCGCATAAAGCTATGGATATTGCCGCATCCTACAGTTGGACTCTATAGCAGCTGAAGGGGGTGCAGGATAGCATGAGTAAGAAGTCTCAAGGCCTGAGCAAGTATGAAGTGCAGACGACTCCGCTGAACAAGATGCCAGTTCCCGACAAGCAAAGGGAGGAGTTCGCCAAAGAAATGGTGGAGGATGCAAAGGCGGCATTCGGGCAGAAGCAGTCGGAGCAAGAAAAGTGATATGGTATCGTGAAAATAGGGTGTCCTTATCGGTTAAGAACCGAAGGGACACCCTTATTATCGTGATAAATTTCCTAAGATTAACAGTAGATGGAAGTGTCTTTATATCAGTATAAGACTTGAAATCATATTATCTTTTGATATAATAGATTGGCAAGACCTCCTGAATCTCATGATTGAGATGATGATATCCGAGTTTTGTTCTATGGCCCCATATAATATTAATTTATCCCCACTATTGGCGTACTACTTTGATGTACGTTATGTCTGTTAGTACTCTACCAACCATTTCAGAGCTTTCGACATTCTATCACGAGTTAGATCGATAATTGGCTATCTGTGCATATACAGGTACATGTTTGATATCACAATGTTGTTAAGAAATTGTTCAGTTTCAATTGCTATAATACTCTATATAGAGATCAAGAAGTGCTCCTCAAGTCATAAAATATCGTAAATTATCCCCTTAAGCCCATTGATAATGACCATATACCATTTTTTCGTGAAAAAGTTTGAAAATCAACAAAAAATATGAAAATGAATGAAAATAATAGTAATGCTTTGAAACTTTTCGTTATATTACTTTTTGATTTTTTGTCGATTTTCAATGATTGAAGGGACCTAATGATCCTATCCGCTTTTTTAATTTATAGATTCTAAGGAGGAGTAGGAGAGATGAATAATAAATGCATATCGGTTGTAATCCCTGCTTACAATGAGGAGGAGGTTATCCGGCAGTGCTACGATGCATTATCAGACGTCATGATCGACACAATTTATGAATATGAGCTTATCTTTGTAAATGACGGGAGTAAGGACCGTACGCTGTTGATCCTTGATGAACTGGCTAGGCTGGATGAACATGTTCGGATCGTTAATTTTGCAAGGAATTTTGGTCATCAGGCAGCGGTTACGGCAGGAATCAACACTTCGATAGGAGATTGCGTCGTTATTATCGATGCCGATTTACAAGACCCTCCCTCGGTGATTCATCAGATGATCGAGAAATGGGAAGAAGGTTATGAAGTTGTATACGGCAAGCGCCGTAAGCGCAAGGGTGAGACAATTTTCAAGCTCGCTTCGGCGTCGCTGTTCTACCGCTTCCTTCAGCGGATGTCGGATACCGAAATTCCTCGTGATACAGGGGATTTTCGCTTGATCGACCGCAAGGTTGTGCATGTGTTCAACCGGATGACAGAGAAGAATAAATTTATTCGCGGCATCATCAGCTGGATCGGATTCAACCAGACCTTTGTCGAGTATGACAGGAATGAGCGCTTTGCAGGCACTACGAAATATCCGCTGCGGAAGATGCTCGCCTTTGCTTCTGATGGAATTTTCTCATTCTCTTCCAAACCGTTGAAGTTGATCACTCGAATGGGGACGCTGACGGTTCTGCTGGCCTTTATTGTACTCGTGTATTCCTTATGTGCGAAGCTGTTCGATCTTCCTACAGTAATGCCGGGTTGGACGTCGATCATGACGGCCATTACATTATTCAGCGGCGTTCAGATGCTGTCGCTTGGAGTGATGGGCGAATATATTGCCCGAATCTACGATGAGAGCAAGAACAGACCTCAATATATCGTAAGAGAGACCGTACACTATCCTCAGGAAGAGATACGGTTAAATGAGACATATCAGTATTATTCCCCGTCGGAGATGATCTCTAAATAACGATCAGGAAAGTTGTGGTGCAAGGCCTTGAATAGGAAACACAAGTTGAAGAAATTTGGGACAGTTATGATCAGTGCTGTTGTGCTACTGGGTTTGCTTGCTGCTTGCGGTAATATGCCGCTTCTGTCCCGGCAGGAAGTCAAGCCCGTAGAGCACAAGCAGCCGGACCGTCCGCCGATTGATGCGGCCTATAAGGAGAGAATCAAATTGTACCGTGAGCGTACCGAGCGCTTCGTATTAAGTAAGTTATATGGTCCTGACGGGGTATATACGAACTACTTGGATAGCAGTGAGACGGATACAGCCGCCAGCGGACATGAGGTGCTCAGCGAATCCGCTGGTTTAATGATGCGCTACTATGTGTTGATGAACCGCCAGGAGGATTTCCAAGCGGAGTGGGAGCGAGCCAAGCGTGTATTTGAGCTTCCTTCCGGCTTTAGCTATAGGTACAGTCCTAAACGGGACGAGAAATATACGCTTAATGCCGCGGTCGATGATCTCCGAATCATTAGGGCCTTGTATGAGGCTGGGACCGGCTTGCACCGGAATATACCAAACTCGCTGACACTTACGGAGAGCTGTTCTACCGCTTTAATATTAAAGGGGACAAACTGTACGATTTTTACGATGAGAAATATAAGGTCAATAACCATTTTGTAACGTTATGCTATATCGATCTGAAGACGCTGCAACGACTACCTGTTTCTGCTAAACAGAAGGCGGCACTGACTCAAAATATGCAGACAATACTGCAGGACGGATATTTGTCGGATGCATTTCCTTTCTACGAGACAAGATATGAATATGATACGGACTCTATCACTCGGAAGGGATTAACACCGTTGAATCGCTGCTGACAATCCTGTCATTGAGCGAGGCTGGCCTACAGCGTCCCGAGAGTATTGCTTATTTGAAAGAGAAGGTGGGGAGCGGGGAATTGTACGGTCAATATGACAAACAAGGCAAGCCGCTGAATCAGATTCAGTCCACTGCGATTTATGCCATTTCGGCCATGATCGGCTCTGTGCTGGGGGACGAAGAATTATACAGAGACAGTATTACACAAATGGAGAAATATCAGGTACAGGATAAGACAAGCCCACTCTATGGCGGCTTCGGGGATCCGGGTACGAAGCAGGCCTATTCATTTGATAACTTAATGGCATTGCTCGCTTATGCTCACCAGAGCCGGGTGTTTGCGGATGTGAAGGCAGGTGAATAAATTGATGAAGGCTCCTTGGTTACAAAAGCTTGGCTACAGGATGACAGTTCTTAGTCGATATGTTTCTCCGTCCCTGCTGGCAACGTCACTGGTGCTGATCATTACGGTCTTTGTGCTGTTCGTGCCGCCGTATATCGGTATGGCCGACAATGGGGACTACTTCCGGATTTTGTACAGTAATGGGCTGTATTTTAATAACCCGGACTATGATAGTTTATATTTCGGTTATTTTAACAAGGAATTCGGGATCTTTCAGTACTTCAATGAAAATGGGGCTATGTATACCTCTTCTCAATCCCTTCTTATTCGTGTATCGATCTGGATCAATCAATGGTTTAATCAGCAGGTGTTTGATATTCGGGTCCAGGCGGTATTACTAACGGTCATGTATGCAGGAGCCGTCTATTTGTTCGTTGAGGCGTTAACTTGGAAAATGAAACGAAAGTACGGATACATAGTAGCCGTCTTGGCTGTATTTTTATTTGCGGATACCGCATATACGGCTTTCTTTAACTCGTTCTTTGGTGAAAGCTTAGTCTGGATTATGCTGATATACTTATTCGCCTCAGGACTGCTTATGTTTCGTAACCGGTACTCTGATTATGCGATGATGGCTGTTTTTTTTGTCAGTGGCCTCCTACTTACAACAAGCAAGCAGCAAAATGCCCCTGTCGGTATGATTATTGCGGTGATGGGAATCATTATGATCTTTGTACGTAAGCAGCGAAGTTTCCGGGCGATGATGGCTTCTTCGCTTGCGATACTGATGATTGCGGGCATTGCTACATATGTGCTGATCCCGAAAGAGTTCGTTAATGTCAACCAATACCATGCCATGACCCGTGGTGTGCTGATGCAGTCTGAAGACCCAGAGGCCACCTTGGAATCTTTTGGGATCAATAGGCAATATGCTATTCTTCGTGGAGCTATTCATTACGAGCCATATACGACCGTGGATGTGAACTCCCAGATTTTAGAGGATAGCTTCTATAGTCACTATGGGTTTGTCTCGATTCTTGGCTACTATTTAAAGCATCCTGATCAAGCAGGGAAAATGATGAATCTGGCTGCAAAAAGTGCATTCACGATCCGCCCGCCAGCGATGGGCAATTATGAGAAGTCTGTAGGGAAGCCCTTTGGCGCACATACCAAGTTCTTTTCTGGTTATAGCTCACTGAAAAAAGCACTTGCTCCAAAAACCTTTGGGTTTATCGTCATTTGGATGCTAATCATTATCGGGTTGTATACACAGAATTTCATTGCCGCGATTAAGGCGAAGCATATGCGGAGCATGATACGGCTGCCTCTAATTCTCATGATGATATTTATGGGGCTGTCAGGAATCTTCGTGTCAATTATCGGCGCAGGAGACGCGGATTTGTCGAAGCATGAGTTTTTATTTACTGCAGCTTTTGATCTGGTGACTTTTACTGTAATAGCTGATGCGATATGTCGGAACCTCTGGCAGAATAAGCCGATGGCTGATGACGAAACGTCATGATTAGCCAAGATAAGAGAGCAGCATCACACAGAGAGGAGGGACGATTCATTGAGGTGGAAACATCAAATGCATATCGGGCTGCTAGTACTGCTCATTACGGGGTTAATCTATCCGGCATCGGTTCAAGCGGCTAACTCTTCATCTTTTGATTCGGTTCTTGTTGTGTATGACAGCTTAGGGAAAGGCACGGAGGAAGAAGGCAATATAGAGGCTTTAAAGCGGCTTCTAGCTTCATTTCGAGTTCAAGTTACGGTCGAGTCGATTAACTCCTATACCTCAGGATCGCTTAGTAACTACTCTAAACTAATCGAAGTACACAACCGTTCTGATCTTGCCGAGGAGGGTAGTGAGTATTTAACGGATTTGCAAGTCTATCGAGGAGATATGCTCTACATAGGAGGGATGCCGAGGGACAGGCTGGTTCAGTCGCTAGGGCTTCAGGTTCAAGCTTTGGAGAAGGTGGCGGATTTCTCAATCGGACCGTTCGTTGAGAAATCGATTCGTCTCAAGTCCGTGTTTGATTCGAAGCAACCTGGCGTTCAGCGGTACGGAGCTTTGAAGCTCCAGGAGTCCAGCTATCCTTACGGGATACGGAAGGGTCCGGATGCTTATGTACCTTTTATGGAAAAAGATACGCTCAGTGAAATTGCATTGTCTTACGTGCTTAAGGATTGGCTGCGGCAGGAACAAGAAAGCCATTATTATCTAGTGTTCAAGGAAATCTATCCATTTTCGGACTTGCGGCTGCTAGAACGAATGTCGGATGAACTGTATGAAGCAGGAATCCCGTTTATGGTAAGTGTTCATCCGGTATTTAGCAATACGGATTACCCTGCCATGAAACGTTATATCAATACTTTAAAATATGTTCAATCCCGCAACGGTACGGTTCTGGTAGAATCTCCGTTCGTCGCTACGGTTCGGGATGAGGGCCGTGACTTATTCCATCAGATGGAGCATTTCATCGATGTGTTAGCCGAAGAGGGCGTCGTACCACTTGGAATGGGAACCGGGATGTTCTGGACTTATGATAATTATTTTGCAACGGAAGGAATGACCTTTTTTGACTCTGTCGTTCTGTTCCCAGACACACGTTCGATCTATAAGTCAGAACGAAACCATTCCGAAGCATTCACATCTTCGCTCTATAGCGTTGATCGGCGTATTTGCAGCGTTACTGGACCGATGACCGTCCGATAGATCCGCTTCCTATGGACACAGCATTCACTTATAACTTTGTACAGAATGAAGCGGAGATGAACAGCTTACTTGATAGTCTTCGGAACAGTTGGATCACCTTTGAAGACTACAAGAAGGGAGCCCACCAGGTCACAACCGAGCTCAATAAGCTAAGCTCAGAACGCGGTTCGCTTGTTCTTAACGGAGTTAGTTTAGGGATTCAGGCGAGCCATGTGGAGACCAACTCTCAATATGAATATCAACAGCAAGAGAAGAAGAGCTTTGAAACCTGGTTTACAGTTCAAAATAAATTTTTTATTATCGTTATTTTCATTACTTTGTTTGTATTTTCCGGGTTCCTGATTATTGGATATCGTATGTATAAACGGAAATATTACAAGTAAGGAGGCAGTCATGACTGCTGCAGACATCTTAATGCTGATCGCCGTGATCAGTATATGGTCGCTACTTCTCGTCAATGTCGTGCTGATTATTGCCGGGTACCTGTATTACATAGCTAATGAGAAGCGAGAGGTGCCACCCCTTCCGGAAGAACCTCCTTTTGTCACGTTGATGGTTCCTGCTCATAACGAAGGCAAGGTCATTACTCAGACGGTGGAGGCGCTGCTTGCGCTGGATTATCCGCAGGATTGTTATGAGATTATCGTCATTAACGACAACTCAAGCGACAATAGCAGCGAGCTACTGGCGAATCTTCAGGCTAAGTATAAGGGACGCAATTTGATCGTGATTAACACGGATAACATTACCGGAGGTAAAGGGAAATCCAATGCTCTGAACATTGGCTTTAAGCAGAGCAGAGGAGAATATATCGCTATTTATGATGCCGATAATACCCGGAGAAGGCGGCTCTGCGCTATCTTGTTGCGGAGATTACTCACGATCCGTCCTTGGGAGCGGTGATTGGCAAATTCCGTACCCGTAATCGCAATGCGAGCCTCTTAACACGGTTTATCAATATAGAGACGCTGTCCTTCCAATGGATGGCTCAAGCTGGAAGGTGGAAGCTCTTCAAGCTGTGCACCATCCCAGGGACGAATTTTATTATGCGTCGGGAAATCATTGAGCAAATCGGAGGCTGGGATGTCAAGGCGATCGCAGAGGATACAGAAATCAGCTTCCGCATTTATATGATGGGCTATCGCATCAAGTTCCAGCCCAAGTCGGTAACCTGGGAGCAGGAGCCACAGACGTTGAAGGTATGGTTCAAGCAGCGGACAAGATGGGCAAAAGGAAATATTTATGTCATTGTTAAAAATTTGCCGCTGCTGTTCGATAGGTCAGCCAAACGAATTCACTTTGATCTTCTATATTTCTTATCAATCTATTTCTTGTTGCTAACCTCGCTCATCCTGTCAGACGCGCTGCTCATTTTATACGCGCTTGGGCTTGTCCATACGACGATAGCCGGGCTTAGCTCGTTCTTGTGGCTGCTGGCGATCATATTATTTGTAACCAGCACCTTCATCACGATTATTACAGAAAAGGGAGAAATGAGATTATCTAATCTGTGGATCATTATGCTGATGTACATAACTTACTGTCAGCTATGGATGGTTGTAGCCGCCAATGGTTTATATAACTACTTCAAGGATCTTATTTTTAAAAGAGAAGTTAAATGGTACAAAACCGAACGTTATTAAGACAAGGAGGAGAATCGTGAACTTAAAATCAATAATCTCCGGTATTCTATGTTCTTTGCTATTCGTCATTTCTTGCGGTCAGGTATATGCCGAGCCTGCTCCAGGCGGTAGCCAGTTTACCTACGAAGCACCTATAACTTCGTCCAACCTCTCTTTATCCGGTGTTACTTCAGCACGTAATATGTATATCCAGCTTGAAGAGTACTGGAATGTCAGTGCCTTAACACTTAATTTGGATTATCAGGCAACTCAACTGACAAGAAGAGAAGAGTCCAGTGTAACTCTAAAGATAAACGGCACTAAATTCTATTCTTTCCGTCCCGTTGTGGACGAGCAGAAGAGGCAGACCTTGACCGTATCGGTCCCTAAGGATTTGCTGGTTCCAGGCGGCAATACGCTCTCGATCGAGGGTTATATTCTAACCAATTTGCCGGAAGGCATGTGTTTAACTACCGAGAAACGGGACAATTGGCTTGAGCTGTACAATTCCTCATATGCCTCGATCACGTATGCAAAGAATAATATTGGAGGAAGTATCCGTAACTTTAATCAGCAGTTTGTGGGTCTGGACTCGTTAAAAGAGAAACTGAGTGCGCTTGGCGTTCCTAGTAATAGTGAACCTGCAGAACTTGAAGCAGCGGTATATGCCCTTTCGGGCTTCTCCAAGAGCAATCACTCTAGTGAGGATACCGTTCCGATGCTACCCCTCGATGATTCTACCTTTGATGGGCGGAAGACCGCTGTTATCGTTTCCCTATATAACAACCTGCCTAGCAAATGGAAGCAGGCTCTTGGGCCCGTTAGCGTCAGCGACAAAGCGCTGATTCGCGTGGTGAATACAGGCGGGCAGACTGCACTGATAGTCACATCAGAGGATCCACTCATGCTTATAAAAGCAGGTCGCTTGATTGGTAATCAGACGCTGATCGGCCAATTGGATGGACCGGAGAAATGGGTGGATGCGAATACGAATGTGGATACGCCGGTAATCAATGTGAGCCGGGATGTAACGCTGACGGAGACCGGGGATAAGCTGACTGGGATGATGCACCAAGAGAAGAGTTACTTCGTGTCACTTCCGGCAAACCGATTTATTGCCGAATCGAGTAAAATTAGCCTTGATTTTCGATATGCAGACAATCTTGATTTCGACCGCTCGCTTGTCACTGTCTTGATCAACGATACACCGATTGGTAGCAAGAAGCTGACGAAGGAAATGTCCAATCAGGATGAGCTTACGTTGACGATTCCGAAGAACCTAGAGGTTTCAGGTAATTTCTCTGTCACGGTAGCTTTTGACCTGGAACTGATTAGCGCAGGCTGTATTGAGCTTCAGGATCAAATGCCTTGGGCTTACATTACCAAGGATTCTATACTTCAGCTGAACACCAAGGATCGTATGGACTTAATGTTCAATAATTATCCTAATCCGTTCCTGAGAGATGCAAGCTTTAACAAGATCGGCGTTCTGCTGCCTGAGAAGATGGATTCTTACAGTTATCTTACGCTCGGCAATCTGTTCCACTTGCTTGGTAAGTATGCAGAAGCCAATACGGGTGAGGTTACTTTCTATAAGAACGAGAAGCTTCCAGCAGAATCCGAGCTAAAACAACATAATCTTATATCCATCGGTTCTTATAAAAACAACGCCTGGCTGCAAAAGAATAACGACAAGCTATTCTTTCGATACGGACCGGATGGAGCAGGAATTGTGTCCAACGAGAAAATGAGTATCGACGAAGACTATGGTAAGCGGATTGGAACGCTGCAATTGATGGAATCTCCTTATGCGCCAGGTTATGGCTGGCTGGCGGTAACAGGAGCAAGTTCCAAGTACGAATACTTGGCATCTGAGCTATTGGCTACAGATAGTGGCAAATGGAAGATTTATGGGGATGGCGTGGTTACGGATGTAGATGGAAATATCAAGCCCTTCCGCTTCAAGAAACAAGCTGAACAGGTAGATGGTGGACTTGCCGCTCAGATTACCGAGCGAGGAGATATCATGGGCTTCATTGCTGCTGCGGGACTTACCTTCTTACTGGTGGCCGTATCGCTCGTTCTTCTGATTCGTAAGTACAGAAAGAGAGCGAGGGAGAATAATGAGACGTTATCAGAGTAGTTTATTGTCGGATGCGGCTTTTCTGTTGTTGTTTATAGTCTGCTTCATCCATATCATGTTCACGGCAGGGGATCCGGATCGATATTTGATTAACATGGTTCTGTTGAACGTCTCGTTCCTGATTGCCGTCTTGACTTACTTCACCAACATTACCGTCGGGCTTATTCTTAACGTCGTGTTCATCTTCGGATACGGTACCTATACGATTTATCAGACGCTTATTGTCGGGGAGCCACTTCAGAGCTATCATTACTATTGGCTAGTGATGACGCCTGTTCTGACGGTAGTAATCGCACTGCTGACGTATGCCAATCGTCGTCTTCAGCAGGAGAAGGAGCAACTTCAGAATAGGAACGCTTCATTAGCAACTTTGGATGAACGCACGAATTTGAAGAATACTCGTTCCTTTCAAAGTGACGCCACTATTTTCATGGCGCTGTCCAAACGTTATCAGATCCCACTGACTCTGGTCGTTATGACGGTTAAGCATTGGGATGAGCTAAGCCGGATGGTTAGCGAGGGCCAGATTACCGAGATGGTCTATGATATATCGAGGATGAGCGAGACGAGTATTCGCATGAATGACTCTCTGTACATGTTGAATGCAGATCATCCTACCTGGGGACTGATGCTGTTCACGGATGAGGACGGTGCCAAGGTCGTAGTGCAACGTCTCAAAGAGAAGGTAGAATCGTTCAACAATATCGAGTTCTCTAGCAAGTATAAGCTTGATATGAAGCTGACGATTGGAGCGATTCAGTACTCTGAAGAAGTCGAGACTCCGCTTGATTTTATTGCGAAGGCGCGGCAGAAGATGGAGTATGACGTATAGAAGTAATGGATGGAAGGTGAGGGAGGTCCCTATGAAGTCTAATACGATACGTGATTCACTACGTTCTTTTATCATCTTTGGCCTTGTAGGGATCGTGAATACCGGCGTAGACGTTGGCGTGTTTGCGCTGTTAACCTGGTGGCAGCTACCTTGGCTTATAGCACAGGTCTTCGCATATGGATGCGGGGTAATGAACAGCTTCCTGATGAATCGGAAGTGGACATTCAAGCAGCAAGGTGCGCTTACCAAGGGGCTGTTGCGCTTTGTTTTGTTGAATCTGGTGACGCTTGGGGTTACTTCCGCTTGTATGCTGCTCATGCATGAGCAGCTTGGCGTCTCGCTATGGATAAGCAAGGGAGCGGCTACTCTTCTCGGAGTAGTTCTGAACTTTGTAGGTAGCCGCTGGTGGGTGTTCCGCGCAGAACCGCATCCTCTAGAGGAAGCGGAGAGACGGGGGTATACCAAGGGAGAGATTTGAACCATTAGTACCGATAAGCAAGGGCTGCCCCTTTGCAGACTGGATCTGCAAAGGGGCAGCCCTTATTTTGTGGATTGCAAGTGAATTACCGGCATCACTCATGAACTATCGCAACTTACGGCCTTAATCTTGTAAGATGAAGTATACGACGAAATCTTGGGAGGAGATGAGTAATGATGAGGAACACTTTGTCGACTCGATCAGCTGGTAGTATTCCCTGGCAGCTGTTGACGACTGCTTACGGAAGAGGCACGGATATACCCAGTCTCATAGAGACTGGACAGTATGAGGAATTGGCAAATCTGATCGAGCATCAGAGCACATTGTGGCAGACAACACCTTGGGTATTACTTGTACTTCTGGATCAGCTTACAGAGAAGAAGCCGGAGCAGGTTACATCTCAGGAAATCGATCTTTATTTAGCTGTCGCTTCTGCTATTTTGGTCGATCATATGGATCCGCTAAATACGGTTGAGACGATGGAGGGACTACTGGTCGAGGAATATTTATGGCCGGAGAATGAAGAGGATGATGAAGTACTATGGGAAGAAGAGGAACCGCCAGGCTATGAGGAGCAGCCTTTCTTCAGTTATTATTATTTCAGTTATTTGCTACTAAAGGAGGCGACTCCTGTCTTCGTTGAGATCATGGACAGCAACGATCAACTGGCCCCTGCTATTCGAGAGCTTCTGCTTTCTCTAGACCCGGAGGGTGTCAGTGAATAGAATTACCATTCGCATGTCACATTTATTTTAACGGACATCATGGACGCTTATTTACTTAAAACAGCTGGTTTCAAATTTTAACGGTCATGACCGGTTCAACCCCCTAAGTTTGGACACTTTCCACATCATGCTTAGGAAATCACATCATAATGCAATATTCTTTGGGTTAATCAGGCCTGTGGTCACTAAACGCAAATATTCCTTGGGCGACCAATCGTAAAGACTACCGTGGATGCGTTCTGTATTGTAGTAACGAATAAACCGGTCGACCTCTACAAAAGCCTCTTCGTAGGTTTCAAAGCAATTCCGCTGGTAACATTCTTGCTCTACAATACTGTGGTAAGACTCAATAAAAGCATTCTTGTTTGGCGTTTGGTTGGGGATCCTTTCGTGCTCTACGCCTACTTGCTCACAAAAGGCATGGAACGCTTTGCTAATGAATTGCGGCCCATTATCCGTTCGAATCACTAGCTTGTGCTCTTGTTCATGGATTCTACGCTTAAACAGCGCTTTCTGGACTGTACGTAAAATGTCTCCTGTGCTACAAACCTTTCCGCGGTGATGAGCGACAATGCTCCGGTCAAACACGTCAATGATACTGGCCAGGTAAAAATGTCGGCGCTTGCCGGCTACGTAACCATACTTAATGTCCATTTGCCACAGCTGGTTTGGTCCATTCACAATACGGTTATTAGCAAGTTTTCTGGGTACGGGATTCCTCAACTCTCGTTGTGGATGGAGAATCCCCATTTCTTTACATAGGCGGTAGGTCTTCTTTTTGTTAATAATTAGCCTGTATTTTCGCCGTAACAACGTCGTTAGTTTCCGGTAGCCGAAGGCGGCGTTAGGGCCTTGAATCAAACGTCTGAGGCTCTCCTTAATGCGAGCATCTCCTACTTTCTTTCCATCTTTGTCATAGGAGAAGCCTGGTATAGGTCGACCGCTGCTAATAGGCTGCTGGCGCTCAGGATGCTTTAACCGATAGTAATAACTTGAACGCGGAACTCTACATAGAAGGAGAACCTTTTGAACAGGATACCCTTGCTGAATCCAGTGGATAGCTACTTCCAATCGGGATACTTTTTTTTTACCAAGTCCCGCAGAATGCTGTTCTCAAGCTCTTTTTCTCCTAGTAGTTTCATAGCACCGTCGTATTTCTTCTGCAGTTCCTTGTAATTAGCTGCATCCTGTTTCATTTTTTCCGCATCGTTTTGCTTCTTTGTCATAAGATCACCCACCTCATCCTGATACTGGCGAACCCATTGGCTTAACGTTCTAGGAGACATTCCATACTTCCGGGCTACCATCTCCGTTCGATACCCGGAAAGCACCTCTACCACAAGCTCCTTCTTCGTCTCATTGGGGCACCTAAATCGTCTTTTCATGGACTAACTCCTCACTTATTTTAGTGTATCTGAGGTGGATTAGAGTGTCCAATCGGATTAGGGGGCTAAATAGACCAGAACCGTTAGAATTTCTATAGGGATTATTTCCTTGAAATAACCACTGTCGCAACCGTTAAAACTTAAATCGGATGATATAGGGATTTTAGGGGGGCCAATATATCTCCCTAAATGTGACAAACGAGCCTTAGAAACGATTCTAGAGGCTCGTTTGTCTTTGACACCCGTTTGACGGGTGGTTATGACTTATTAGCGAAATAACTTATACATACACTTGATGCAAATATTGTTCGAGCTTCTCCTTCACCAGCGGCCACTCCTCATCGGTAATACTGTACACATTTGAGTCACGAATATATCCGTCCTCCATTACCCGATGACGGCGTAATCTTCCTTCATAAACAGCTCCTAACCGTTGAATGGCACGATTCGAGCGCTCATTACGTACATCTGCCGTCAACTGAACACGAATTGTATATAGCTGCTCGAAGCAGTACTGCAGCAGCATATATTTGCACTCCGTATTAATTCTGGTACGCCATACAGAGGGATGATACCAGGAGCCTCCTATTTCCACATTGCGATGCAGGGCAGACATATTCATGATTCTTGTTGCGCCGATAATTTGGCCTGTAAGCTGGTCGATGACAACGAATGGATACTCGGTCCCTTTCTCACGGTTCAGAACAGCTTCATCAATTGTCCGTTCTGCATCGGTGAGACTACGGATCGTGCGCGGTAAATAGTGCCATATTTCAGGATGACATGCTGCTTCATATAAAGCTTCCTTATGTTCAGGAAGCATAGGGATCAGCTTAGCACTGCTCCCCGTCAGCTCGAACAATTGGTTGTTCATTCGTATCCATTCCCCGAAGGTTTGATAGGTATAAAGTGCGGTCTTTAATTTGTCTAAGTAATGCTGTTCATGGCTTGAGCACAAGAATCGAATAGAAGGGCCTGCGGTTAGATGAGATCGCTGATCAATATGCTTCTCGTGTAATACTCGCATTAAGCGCTGTACCGTTCCGCGGCTCCCATCTATGAGTTGAATATGGGCGGGCACAATGTTTCTCAATATGTGCTTGTAATAAGGATAATGCGTACATCCCAGCACGATCGTTCCATATTGGTCTAGATCAAGTCCGGCAAGTTTATGAGCGAAATAGTCTCCGATCACCCTCTTATCAAAGTTTAGGCTCTCGCAGTATTCTACCAATTCCGGTAAAGGAATCGAATCTACGATATGTTCTTCATCAATACGAGTCACTAACGTATGATACTTGTCTTGACTCAATGTTAGGGCCGTTGCGAATACCAGTACTCGCTTGCCGTTGCTGCGATTCATTTCCACAGCCGGCTTGACTGCTGGTTCCATTCCAATGATCGGAATGTCGTACTTGCTTCTTAATTCATTTGCAGCAATGCTCGTCGCAGTATTGCAGGCAATGACAAGAGCTTTCACATTGTTCTGCATAATTTCTTCTACAGCGGATTGCACGTGGCACATTACTTCAGATTTCGTCTTCGTCCCGTATGGAACATGGAGGGTATCGGCATAGAATAAATATTGTTCATGTGGTAGCTGCTTCATGGCTTCCGCTAATACCGTAATTCCACCAACTCCCGAATCAAAAAAAGCGATAGTCATACCGTTCACCTTGCATTCTATTTAGCATGTAACTTCTAGTTGTCGATGCTTATATTGTACTACTTTTTCTCGGAGAATCCTGTCGAAATTTTTCACGTTACAGATGAAAAAAAACCCACTATACCAGCGTTACACCGATACAGCAGGTTCCTATTCTATAAACCTACTTCATCCTTCTATTTATCAATCAGCTCCGAATATTGCTCCGCATTCAACAAATGCTTCACAGCTTCTTCAATGCTGCCTTCTACTTCAAGCTCTGCAATCCAGCCATCTTCATATGGGCTGTTGTTCACCAGTTCTGGAGACGCTTCCAATTGTTCATTCAGCTTCGTTACAGTTCCACTAACTGGACAGTACAGTTCGGAAACCGTCTTCACCGATTCGATGGAGCCCATACTGTCTCCGGCAGACCAGGCTGCTCCAACCGTTGGGAACTCAATAAATACAATGTCTCCCAGTTGAGATTGAGCATGATCTGTAATGCCAACTCGAACTGTGCTGCCTTCAATTGCGATTACCCATTCATGGTCCTCGCTGTACAACAATCCATCCTTCACTTCACTCATGTCAAAGCCCCATTTCATTCATAATGTAATCCATTAGGCCATCTGTCCAATTGAGAGCATAATATATGGACAGAGTACGGCCTTAGCGCCTTATTCTCTGTCCTTGGTACCTGAGAGTTTCCGTCCCTCCACGTCAGTGGAGGAACTTACCCCTTTGGTGGCAACAAATATGCACTCTCCAGAGTTGCTTGAGAATGGCGGTTCTGGGACCTGAGAGATTCGTTGCCAATCGGCAGCTGGCAACTTGCTCCTTCGGTGTCGACGATGATCATTGTCGAGCTCTCCCGACCTTTCTCGTTCGCGAATTACGATTAATAGAGGTTGCTTAAATATGGGTAAATATAACATTAGATTATGGCAAGATATGTTCGATTGTCAATGACAAGCGATGAAATCAAATGTGAAGAAAATATCAATTGACAAAGAGTGGAAATCTCAACTAATGTAGAGTTGACATTTGAAAATGGCGAATGATGGTAAAGGGAGAGACTGCTGAATCATAGCAGCGCCGAAGGAGTAAACCCTTAGGGGTGAATCTCTCAGGCAAAAGGACTTTTACCGGACGCATCTCTGGAGAGTACTGTTATTCACATATCGAATACAGTCACCCAAGGGGAAAGCCGAAGTGAGACACGGAAAGCAAACGATCATGTTTGCGGAATTTCGGCGACACTCTCAGGTACAAAGGACAGAGCGAGAGAATAAGAGGTTGTTTTGCAACCGCTTTCTCTCGCCTGTCCTTTTGTTTTCTTATTTTCATGGTTAGTCCAAATAACGTGTCGAGGTGAATCATGAGTCAATTAAAGAGAACACCAATATTTGATCAATATTCTGCATTCTCGGGAGCACGATGCATTGACTTCGGCGGCTGGGAGCTTCCTGTTCAATTCATCGGAATCCAGCGTGAGCATGAGGCGGTTCGTACCCATGCTGGATTATTCGATGTCTCCCATATGGGTGAGTTTATCGTAAGCGGACCTGCTGCCCTGACGTATCTAGAACAGATGACAACGAATGATGTATCACGGCTTAAGGATGGCAGAGCACAATATACACTCATGTGCTATCCCGATGGAGGCGTTGTCGATGACATCCTCATTTATCAAATGAAGAGTGACCAGGTACATGCTTGTTGTGAATGCATCTAACATCGACAAAGACTATGAATGGTTGCAGAAGCATCTGATCGATGACGTGAACTTGACCAATGTATCGGATCGTACTGCATTACTTGCCCTTCAGGGACCGAATGCTCAATCCATTCTCTCTGCAGTCACAGATGTGGCTATTGATTCACTCGCCCCTTTTCATTTCCTAGCGGAAACACAGATATGTGGCGTATCAACTTTGCTGTCTCGTTCAGGCTACACAGGCGAGGATGGTTTCGAGCTCTATTTGTCCGCAGATGATGCTGCGCATGTATGGATAGAGCTGCTTCGTGCGGGCGAGCCGTTCGGCTTGCTGCCGGCAGGACTCGGGGCAAGAGACACGCTGCGCTTCGAGGCACGTCTTCCGCTGTACGGGCAAGAGATTACAGCTGACATTTCACCGCTTGAAGCCGGACTTACCCGGTTCGTCAAGCTGGATAAGGGCGATTTCATCGGCCGAGAGTCCCTCACTAAGCAGAAGACCGAAGGGCCAGCTAGGAAACTGGTCGGTATTGAAATGATTGACAAAGGCATTCCTCGTTCGCATTATCCTGTGCTAGCCGATGGGCGCGTTATTGGCGAAGTTACGACAGGCACCCAATCACCAACATTAAAGCGCAATTTAGGACTTGCCCTTATTGAAGCCTCATTTTCCGAGCTTGATACAGAAATCCTGGTCGAGATTCGCGGCAAGCAACTGAAAGCCCGCATTGTCTCCACCCCATTCTATAAACGCAATCCGATCCCTGCCAAAGGAGCGAATCCATCATGAAGCATCGTTATATTCCGATGACGGAGCAAGATCAAGTCGATATGCTGCAACAGATTGGTATCTCTTCGATTGAGGAGTTATTCCGCGATATACCAGCCTCCATTCGATACAATGGAGTACTGCCTATGTCTGAAGCGTTAGATGAGGCAGCAATGATGAAGCATATGAAGCAGCTTGCTGCACGCAATGCAGACAGTGAGAGTCATACGAGCTTTCTCGGTGCAGGAATCTATGACCATCATATACCGGTTGTGATCCAGCATCTTATTTCTAGATCCGAATTTTATACAGCCTATACTCCCTATCAGCCTGAAATTAGCCAAGGGGAATTGCAAGCGATTTTCGAGTTTCAATCCTATATTTGCGAATTGACGGGTATGGCTGTTGCCAATGCAAGCATGTATGATGGAGCAACAGCTCTCGCTGAAGCTGGAGCCCTAGCGGTTGGTGCGACGAAGCGCAAGCAGCTGGTCATATCCAGTACCGTCCATCCTGAAGCACGGCAGATCGTTCGTACGATGGCTCGAGGGCTTCATGTTGAAGTCGTTGAGATTGGATATAAGGATGGCGTTACTGACATTCGAGGAACTGAAGCGTGTTGTTACGAGCGACACGGCTGCCTTGCTTATCCAATCGCCGAATTTCTTCGGCTGCATTGAAGATGTATGTGCGATCGAGCCAATTGCCCATGCACATAAAGGCTTGCTAGTGATGAGTACGAACCCGTTAAGCCTGGCGCTGCTGGAGAGTCCGGGCAAGCTTGGCGTCGACGTATGCGTCGGAGATGCGCAGCCACTTGGCATCGCTCCTTCATTTGGTGGACCAACATGCGGCTTCTTCGCGGTAGCGGAACCATATATGCGGCGAATCCCTGGAAGAATCGTCGGACTCACGAAGGACTTGGACGGCAAGCGCGGATTCGTTCTAACACTTCAAGCGAGAGAACAGCATATTCGCAGGGAGAAAGCGACATCCAACATATGTTCCAATCAAGCGCTACTTGCACTTGCCGCCTCTATCTATATGTCGGTGATGGGTAAGAAGGGAATCCAAGAGGTCGCGAAGCTGAATGTACAAAAGTCTCATTATGCTGCTGCACAGATTAGTAGCAAGGAGCAGATTTCACTTGCTTTCCAAGCACCTTATTTCAATGAATTCGTCGTCCGATTGCCGCAAGGTACCGATATCGATCGGCTTCATACCCTTCTCCTTGATAATGGATATATCGGCGGCTTGGATATTGCTCGCTTTTATCCTGAGCTTGCAGGACATATGCTCATCGCCGTCACCGAGAAGAAATCCAAATCGGACATCGAACAATTTATAGACTTGTTGGAGGTGAGCTGTGTATGAAAGCGGAACAAGCGTTAATATTTGAACTAAGCCATCCTGGACGTACTGCTTATTCCTTGCCGGAATGTGACGTTCCGGAGATCGAGCTTCATGAGCTCATCCCAACCTCCATGCTGCGCAGTCAGGAAGCGGAGCTCCCTGAAGTGTACGAGGTGGATGTAATCAGGCATTACACAGCCTTGTCCCGCCGCAACTTCGGCGTTGATAATGGCTTCTATCCGCTTGGCTCTTGTACGATGAAATATAATCCGAAGATTAACGAGGATGCTGCTAGGCTGACGGGACTCTCAGCCATTCACCCTTATCAGCCGATAAGCACTGTGCAAGGTGCTTTAGAGCTGATGTATACGTTGCAGGAGGATCTTGCTGTCCTAACAGGTATGGATAAGGTTACGCTTCAACCTGCTGCCGGTGCTCATGGTGAATGGACAGGATTAATGATGATTCGTGCCTATCATGAGAGCCAAGGTGAGCAACGGACAAAAGTAATTGTCCCTGATTCCTCACACGGTACGAATCCAGCCAGTGCTACCGTGGCAGGCCTTGATACGATTACAATACCGTCTAATGAGCAAGGATTCGTCGACTTAGATGCACTGAAAGCTGCCGTCGGACCGGATACAGCTGCACTGATGCTTACGAATCCGAGTACGCTGGGATTGTTCGAGGAGCATATCGTCGAGATCGCGAGCATCGTTCATGAGGCTGGTGGGTTGCTGTATTATGACGGTGCAAACTCCAATGCAATCATGGGAATTACCCGCCCAGGTGACATGGGCTTTGATGTCGTACATCTGAATTTGCATAAGACGATGAGTACGCCGCATGGTGGCGGTGGCCCAGGGGCTGGACCTGTCGGTGTGAAGAGCAATCTGATTCCATTCCTTCCTTCTCCAACGGTGTTGAAGCTTGAGGATGGATCATACGGCTTCGATCAAGGATCGCCATTGTCCATTGGTCGAGTAAAAGCATACAATGGTAACTTCGGTATTCTTCTACGCGCCTATGTTTATATTCGTACCTATGGTCCAGAGGGATTACGTCGTGTGTCAGAATGTGCTGTATTGAACGCCAACTATATGATGCACCGCCTAGCACCTTATTACGATATTCCATATCCAGGCGTGTGCAAGCACGAATTTGTTATGTCAGGCAAGAGCTTAAAGCATTATGGCGTGCGCACTCTTGATGTTGCCAAGCGCCTGCTCGACTTTGGCTTCCATCCGCCAACCATCTATTTCCCACTTAATGTTGAGGAATGCATGATGATCGAGCCTACAGAAACAGAGAGTAAGCAAACGCTAGATCGCTTCATCGATGTTATGATCCAGATCTCACAGGAAGCGAAGGAGCAGCCTGAGCTCCTGCTCCGAGCACCGCATTATACAGACGTCAAGCGACTGGACGAAACGGGGGCCGCACGGAAGCCTGTATTGAATTGCGCGTGCAATTAAATTAAATAACACCAAATGCCCCGAGTAACCTATCCGACATATCGGATAAGGTGTCCTGGGCTTTTTTTCATTAATCCTAAACTGTTTTTATATTGTCGCTTTAAGTTTCGCGTTGTGGTGGCTACAATAACATAAATAGAGGAAAGAAACGAAGGGGGCATACAACTATGAATATCCAGGAATTGAGGGAGCATCGGCAGTATCCGGACAATATCGGGCAGGAAAAGAGCCGTGCGACCTTTGAACGTGACTATTCGCGGCTGATCCATTCGCCGACCTTCCGTCGGCTGCAAGGTAAGTCACAGGTATTCGGGGCAGGGACCGGAGATTATTATCGGACTCGGTTGACACATTCATTGGAGGTGGCGCAAATTGCTCGGGAAGCGGCGCGTAGCCTACTTCGCTCTTACCCGGATGTCGCTGCGGAACGGGCTGACCATCCCGGACTGATTATCGACCCGGAGGTTGTGGAGTGCGCGGCGATCTGCCACGATTTCGGGCATCCTCCGTTTGGTCATAAAGGCGAAGAAGTGCTGGACGATATATTAGAGAAGTTGGTGGAAGACAAGGTCAGACAGGCTTTGAAGAACACAAGCCCTACTCCCGACGAAGAACAACGGGTACAAGCAGCTATCCGCCAGAAGTACGAGCATTTCGAAGGTAACGCCCACAATTTCCGGCTGATGATGTTCCTGGAGAAACGGGAAAATATCGACGGTCTTAATTTGTCCGACGCGGTGTTGCTCGGGACGAATAAATACCCTTATCCCGGTACTGTTAACAAAAAGGGCCTTTATTTGCACGAGTGGGAGTATATTTCCTACATCCGCGATAGCTGGGGCATTCCGGAGGGTGAAAAAACGTTCGAAGCGCAGTTGATGGACTTATGTGACGATATCGCTTATTCGGCACATGATCTTGAGGACGGAATCAAAGCGGGTAAAATCGAGGTGCATGAGCATTTTCTCAAGGATTCGCATATTCAGAGGTTGATTGTCGAGAAAATCATGACTTTGGAGGATCCTTTCTGGGGTGGCTGGACGCCGGATTTGATCCAAGTCAAGGTCGAGGAGGTACTTGACTCGTTCTTGCGGGTCTGGAATGAGAAAATGCCGACTTGTGATCAGGACCAATCCCGGACGCGCCGTGAGGTCAAGGCGTACTGGGTTAGTCTATTTGTCTCCAGTCTTGGCGTCATCTCTGACGGTAACTGGCAAAAGGTGACGTTCGTCAAGGAAGGCCAGGAGGACGAGGATATGCTACGTACGGTAAGCGTGTTAAAAAGCTTCGCTTGGGTGACGATGATACGTGACTTGCGGGTGCAACGACTGCAGAAGCGCAGTGCTTGGGTAGTCAAGCGGTTATGGGATGCTTTCGTTGATCCAGAGACGTCTAAATCGATTATCCCTGGCGACTGGCTTCGCCGCTTTGATCGCGATCAGGCGAGAGAGAAGCCGATATGGACCTGGGAGCATATGATTATCGATTATATCGCGGGCATGACGGATGCTTATGCGGAGAAGATCTACAATGAGCTGTATGGTCTTAAGGTAGGAACGATATACGAGATGGATTAAATAAAGCGGCCGGCGTAAATGCCGGCCGCTTTTATCATCTGTAACGAAACTAATGCGGTTGTATCTTGCTACAGCGGTGGGTTGGTGTGACATTTACGGCAAACCGGGTAATAGGATTCGTTGCCGCCGATTTGAATTTGCTCGCCGGTATAGACGGGTTTTCCGTTCTCCACTCGCAAATTCATCGTCGCCTTACGTGCACAGAACCAGCAGATTGTCTTCATTTCTTCGATTTTATCCGCGTAGATGAGCAGCTGACGGCTACCCTCGAACAGCTGATTTTGGAAATCATTCTTCAGCCCGAATGCCATCACGGGAACGTCCAACTCGTCGACGATTCGGACTAATTGCTTAATACTCGCTTCACTCAAGAACTGGCATTCGTCCACCAGCACGCAGTAAAGTCGCGGGGTATGGTTTTTTACAATTCCAAATATGTCTGTATCCGTGCTTACCGGTAAGGCCTGTCGGCGCAACCCGATCCTGGAGGAAACGAAGCCGACCTCATCTCGATCGTCGACATTGGGAGTGAAAATAAGCACTGGTTTGTTCTGTTCTTCGTAATTGTGGGCCACCTTCAAAATTTCAATCGATTTACCACTGTTCATTGCCCCATATTTGAAAAATAACTGTGCCAATCTATGACGCCCTTTCTCTAGTTCGTATCTTAACTATGATTATTCTATCATATATTAATAGGCTATTTGAATGCCGAATGAGAGAGCAACATTTCCAATATCGCCTTGTGATATAAATAGACATGAATTCCAAACAAGGAGATGAAGAAATGGGTAAATTAGATAATAAAATTGCTCTAGTAACTGGTGCGAGTCGGGGATTGGTCGTGGCATTGCCTTACGTCTAGCACTGGAGGGCGCATTAGTCGCAGTACACTATGGGACCAGGCAGAATGAAGCTGAAGAAGTAGTTTATAAGATCGAACAAGCTGGAGGATCCGCATTCGCGGTCGGCGCTGACTTAAGAACCCTTAACGGCATTAATGACTTATATACGTTATTGGATGAGTCGCTTCAGGAACGTACAGGCGGCAATCAGCTTAATATCCTAGTAAATAATGCCGGAATCGGTCAAATTTTAACCTTAGAAGAGGCCACGGAAGAGTCTTACGATGAGGTCATGAACATGAATGTTAAAGCTCCATTTTTTGTAACCCAACAAGCGTTACCGCGTCTGAAAGATGGAGGGCGCATTATCAATATCTCATCATTTGTCACACGAATAGCCTCCCCTGGCGTTTTCACATACAGTATGTCTAAGGGAGCGATTGACGTACTTACGCACACCCTCGCTCAGCAACTTGGGGAACGTAATATCACAGTGAACGCTATTCAGCCTGGTATTATTAATACAGAGATGAATGCTGGGACGCTACAAAATCCGAATGGACAGAAATATGCTGCTAGCCTCTCAACCTTTAACAGGTGGGGGAGCCAGAAGATATTGCGGATATTGCTGCTTTTCTTGCTTCATCAGACAGCCGTTGGATAACAGGTCAGTTCATTGATGCAAGCGGCGGATCTCATCTGTAATTAGTGTCATCATTCTTTGTTGGCATCGGCCAGTATCTTACCTGCTTCCAGCTTCGTCATTTTGCCATAGTCATAAGTCTCTCCGCTGTCAGTCGCCAACTTCTGAATGGAAGACAGCTGCGTCTTCGTTGCCGGCTGGGCCTGGATGAGAGCCATCATATTGTCATGCGCAATCTTCTTTGCCAGCTCCGGATTGTCGATCAGGTACAGGATTCGATACATCGCGTCAATGGCTTGTTGCTCGCTCTCAATGCCATAACCGGAGTCGGTACTGAGCATAAAGCGATCCGGGTACTTCTTCATAATCGTTATAAAGGTCTCAGGATGTCCGCCTCCTTCGGGATTATAGACGGAGAACCCGGCGAAGAAGTCAGCATACAGATTCGGGTGCTTTGCGAGTAGTCGATCAATCTCCTCTGGTGAGTTGTAGGCGTTCATATGACCGAAGATGAAAATGGTGTTCGGATGAGCCTCCAGAGCTTCCTCCAGCTTGAGAACCGGATAACCACTCGGTGGGTCGATGTGAAGTAATATTGGTGCGTTATAAGTAGCAATGAGGTCGTAAATCTCGGGTAGGAACCCATCCATGGGATCTGAGGCCTTCCAAGCGACTTTGGATACCACAGGTGAGTAGGTCGAGGCAGCGGCAATTTCGCCAAGGCCAAAATAACCTTGCTCGAGATTGTTGCGGATGACGTCTAGACTTCTCTTGTCATGAAGGTCGAAGCCTGAGAAGAAGGGGAGAAATTGATCAGGCGATTTTTGATAGGCTGACCAAGAGACAGAATCTGTCCCGATCGCACTTGGCTCAGACACGTCACCGAAGAGAACGACTTTGTCGATATAATCTTTTTTCCAGACATTTAGCATCGAAGAATAACGCGCGCCAGAGGCATCGTGGTTATGTATGTCGACTAATTCCAGGGGCTGGAAAGCATCGACAAGCTGCTCAAGTGTTGGAGTGTCCCCGGCTTGCTTCAGCTTCGACACGCGATCAGCTACTTCTTTAATGGGATCCGCCTCAGTTGTTCCTGCTCTCTCAAATGGCCAATAGCGTGTGCTGCTTAACAGTACCATGGCGATTATGACGATGCAGCAGATTACCAACAAAGCTAGACCAGCCTTCTTCGGATTCAGTCTCGTACTCATCGTAAACCCTCCTATTTTTCTTGTAGGGAACGTTGTTTAAATTGAATATAATATACCTTGATCTAGTAATATTTGTAAATCAATATATTGGTAGCTTTCTTATGTAACTCTAAGAAGCTATAGAAAAGGCTGTAATAGGTCACTTGTTCCTAACCTATTACAGCCTTTACCTGTCCATTATATTCGTCTTGCAGTAATCATTATCTCAATGTCATTTACAGATAACCGCTTTGTACTAAAGTTGCCGGCTATACAGCCATATCCGTCTAATACCTCAAATCCTGATCCTTCAAGAAGAAGCTTTAGTTCACGGAATGTGAAAGCTGTTGTGTAAATATCAACTTCCTTGGTGTCTCCTTTAGAGTTAGTGATCGTCTCTTTGGTACTTGAGGTACTTGTGTAAGCATCGATACTTTCGTTAGTCCGAGCAACGTTCAAGACGTTAATAGCTGTTAAAGTAAAAAGTGCCTGGGGCCGTAACAAACGATGAATTTCTCGTAATATCTGTCTATGTCCCTCATCATCACCTGCTAAGCCAAAAGCTCCTTCACACAGACAAATAGCACTATCAAATTGTTGAGACAAGGGTACATGACGGGCATCTGCCACCATGAACGTCGCATTCAAATTTTCCTCTGCAGCTCTTTTCTGAGCTAGTTCAATAAATGAAGAAGTAATATCAATACCTGTTGGTATAATACCACGACGTGCCAACTCCAGACTATGTCGACCCGGACCACATCCTATATCAAGGATTGAATCCCCAGTTCGCAGTTCCATATGTTCGATCAGAAAATCAACTTCTTGAAGCGTGCCCTTCGTAAAGCCGTAATTCAAATAACTTTCACCCAAGAAGTCTCCAATTTCCTCATAAAAATTACCGCTATATTTGTTGTTTTGATTATTCATGTTATACCTCCATTAATGTGACACAGAGGTAATGAGGACAATTAAATTATACCTCTGTGCCCCTAATATTAAATCGCATCGAAAATAGGTATAAACCACTCATTGCCACCACTCGCTTTCCTTTAGATGACTCAACTTAACCATATCAGAGAGATTTTTGTCTAGGTAAATGTTGACTCTAATTGTTCTGTCACTATGGCTTTAAATTTTAAAATTGTCTACTAACGCTTGTAGTTCTGTTGCCATACGGGTCAGATAGGACGAAGAAGAAGATATCTCTTCCATGGAAGCCAGCTGCTCTTCCGTTGCGGCAGATACGGTATCCGATTTTGCAGAAGTTGTTTGAGATACGTGAGAAATATCATCAATCGCTGTTACGATCTGATTAGTGCCTAGAGCAACTTGCTCGGCCGTGATCGATACGCCACGTACTTGGTTATTCACTTCATCAACATAACGCTCAATTTCGGAGAACAGCGTGCCCGCCGTCTGTACGACGTTCATACCTGCGCTTACTTCATTTGTAGCCGAGCACATTGATTTCTCTACATTACCGATTTCATTGCGAATTGCGGCGATCAGAGAAGTGACTTGCTCCGTCGATTTCGCTGACTGCTCGGCTAGCTTCCTTACTTCTCCGGCAACTACGGCAAATCCACGTCCCTGTTCTCCAGCTCTCGCCGCCTCAATGGAGGCGTTCAACGAGAGCAGATTAGTTTGCTGGGAAACTTCTGAGATGACCTCAATAATTTGCCCAATCTCCAATGATGTCTGGACTAAGCGGTTAATGACCTCTGATAATCCTGTAACTGAGCCGCTGATGGAGCTCATTTGCTGTACGGCGTTTTGAACGGCTTGCCCGCCTTCCGTCGATTTGATCGCCACCTGCTCAGATGTATTCGCTGCTGTGCGCGCACTTGCGGCTATTTGCTCTATTTTTTGTGACATGTCATGGATCGTGTGCGAGCTGTCATCAACCAAGATCACCTGCTTTTTAGCCCCCTCGGCCATCTGCTCGACAGCGCCTACGATATGCTGCGTAGCCGATACGGTCTGTCCAGCGCTAGCTGTCAGTTGCTCTGATGAAGCAGCCAATTGATTGGCAGAATTAGTTACTTCAGATACCACCGAACCGAGCGAATCTACCATGCGGTTAAAGGAAGCGCCCAGCTCTCCGAATTCATCCTGCGATCTCACATCTACCCTTTGGCTTAAATCTCCACGACTGATGATTCTAGCAGTATCCGATAAAGCTCTGAGCGGCTTGGTAATCGAACGAATGATGGAGAACACCAAGATAGCTCCAGCGATCGTGGATATGATGATGACAATTACTGTATTGTTAAAAATAGGTGCGGCTGTATTCGTAACCTCGATCGGAGAGCGATCGCCGGCTATTTTCCAACCAGTCAATGGATTTGTAATGTAGATTAAGAGGCGCTTATCGCCATCGGGAGTTACTTGTTCGATTTGTCCCGACTCACCGCTAAATATCAATTCTGGTTGTTCTATCGCGTCATCTTCAGAAGGCGCTCCGGCTTCTTTGGCCGCTGGTTTACTAGAATCACCAGCTCCCCAAGGAGGAGGCACAACGGTGGCTCCTTTCGAGCTGAAAATAATGACAAAGCCATTTTCTCCGACTTTTACATCGCTCACGATTTGTCCGAGGTCAGATAAATCTAGCACGATCGCGACGACGGACTGACCGTTGTCTGTTGCTTTTGCCAAGGCGATAACCGTGTTTCCCGTCTCTGTAGATGTGTAAGGCTCAGTAATGATAACTCTACCTTTACTCTCCATCGCTTGTTTATAATAAGTACTTTCCTTCGGATTGTAATCTTCGGCCAGCTTTATGTTGCTGGGAGAGTAAAGGTACTGTCCGCTGCCTTGGATCATCGAGATCGATTCCACCTCGGGGTGGTTTTGTGTATATAGATTTAACTGCTCGTCGTTAGCTGACAGCGAGGATAGCTGCTGTGATAAAATATCAATGTCCGAAATTTTCGAAGTTATGTATTGATTAATCAATTGATCGACGAGAGCAATGTCGGTCGTGGCCATGTTCTGCAGTTGATCATCGACTTTGTTCTTCGCGGTTATGTAAGCGAAACTCCCAATTGCCAGGCTGGGAAGCAAAAGGATCAGCATGAACGATAACATTAATTTGTTTCTGACTGAGACAAATTTAAATCTGAATTTTTTATGTGGTGATTTTACTGTTGGGTCCAACTAGGATGCCTCCTTCATATATCTATAATCTGTTATCTGATTATAGATTGCTTAAATGAGAGAACCATTAAACTGAGCTGAATAAATTCTGAAAATGTTTCCAGTATGTAACCCGCCTGTCAACTCTGCGTTGACCGACTTGATTTATAATCTTAGTGGATATATTAATATGGAAAAGGTGGGTGTTAGGTAGATGAAGAGGAGATTTAGAATACTGATAGCTGCTTGTTCGGTATTTGTACTTTTATCAGGTTCTGCCTTGGCAATGAAAGCCGGTACACGTATTTTTATTAATAATGCTGAATTTGCTGAATCTTTTTTTAAGCTGAAAATAGAGAACGGAACGGCCATGGTCTCGCTTCGTGCGATCGTAGAGCAGTTAAAGGGTGAGGTTACATACAAAGATAACAGTATTTATGTATCACTCCCCAAGAGAGCAAATTGGTCCAGCAGGTTGATGGCTTTCAGAATGCATTGAGGGCGGACTCTCCGGAGGATGCGGCGAAAACTTGGATACGCGGAGTACAGAAGAGGAGCGGTCCAATGCAGTATGCTGTTATGTCACCAGCTTTGCAGCAGAGCACGAAGCAGCAATTCGCAGACCACTTCTGGGTAACTGGCGGATCCAGTCCCCATATGGGACCCGTAACCGAGATGGCAACAAAATCGTTATCTTCTGACAAGGTGGAGGTATCGTTTGATTATCCGCTAGTTGCCTCTGGCGAAACGATAGATATCGGGAAGGCTACTCTGATCATTGAGAAAGAGAGCTGGCCCTATGAGAATAACTGGGGGATTTCGGCAATTTATCTTCTGAACCCCGGTGACACCGGACTGATGATCGGAGCGGAGAAAATGAAATAAGTCCCGATTTTCTAGAGTGATTTTTATGAGTGTAATTCATAAAATTAGTTGCCGCCATAAGTATGGCGGCTTTTTTTCGTCGGGGTTAAATTTGTTTTTCTAAAGAATTCAATATCTCAACAAGGCCTCAATAATACGGCCAGTTCATAATTTGAATTATTGTGGTTTGAAAGGACAAGTACTAGGGCTTACAGTAAGAGCCCGCGGGCCTGCCGATGGGGCACCCGCGTCCGCTAAGGCCTCTCGCCTCTTACTCCTCTCCCGTCGCTACCGGATTCCCCTCATAACTAATCCAATCGCTCCAGCTTCCCGCATACAGCTTTACTTTCTCATATCCCGCTTCCTTCAGACCAATGAAATTCGGACAAGCTGAGACACCTGAACCGCAGTATACGATAATTTCCTTGTCGGCAGGAAACTCCTTATAATGCTCCGCAAGCCGATCAGAAGGAATCCATTTCCCGTTCTGATCCACGAGTAGTTTCCAGAACTTATTCTTCGCTCCTGGAATATGGCCAGCTGCTGTATCAATCGTTTCCTCTAACCCCTGATAGCGGCGTGGATCGCGCGAATCAATGACGATCACCTCATTATGACCAGCTACGTTTCGTACCTCATCCATGCTGGCAAGCATTTCGGGATGCAGGCTATATGTATAGCTTGCAGGCACGCGGATCGGCTGATCGGCGGTCACTGGATAGTTTGCATGCTTCCAGGCCGTGAAGCCTTCGTTCATAATATAGGCCTGCTTATGTCCTAAATAGCTCAGTAGCCACCATAATCGTGAGGCATACATTCCACCTTGGTCGTCATAGGCAATAATTCTCGTTTCAGGCGTTATGCCGATTTTAGCCAGAGTCCGGCTTAGCTGTTCCGGATCGGGAAGAGGATGGCGTCCACCGTGCTCACTTACTGGAGAGGAGAGGTCTTGTTCAAGATCCAGGTAGACCGCACCGGGTATATGCTCCTCTTCATAAGCTTTCCGTCCTGTTTCGGGGTGTCCTAATTCAAAGCGACAATCCACAATCGTCACGTCAGGTTCGTACATCCGTGCTAATACCCAAGATTTGCTTACGATAATGCTCATAATAGAAAAACACCGCCTTCTAGAAATAATGAATAAAGCCAGTATACAACGTTTGCAGCAAAGAAAAAATAAACCGGGTTAACATGTGCAGACAGCCATACGTTACATGTTGTACATAATAAATAAGAGGCGGTATGATTGGAACGCAGATAAAGAAAAAACAAACACTCCGTTTCCTCGGAGTGTTTGCGGTTTATAATAATTTAACTTCGATACACGATACGAATATTTAGGTGAAAGTATGTCTCTTCGGTATAATGTTGGTTGGGACAACTCTTGATGCAGCGAAGGGAATCCGCTTTGACATGCAGCTTTTCATCACAATCCGGACAGCGGTCCTGAAATAAAGATTTGAGTTTGCTAAGCATGCCAACCCCGCACCTCTTTTCCTATTAAATTACTTGGTTTTATTTTATTATAACGCATTCGGATCTATTCGTATATTGGTTATGCAAAATATTATGAGCAGCTTAGGAGGCATACATACGTGGATACAGCAGGATATTTCATTATGTTTCTGATCGGTCTGATAGGTTCCTTTTTCTCTGGATTGCTAGGCATCGGAGGGGCGATTATTAACTATCCGCTGCTACTTTACATTCCCGATTTGCTTCATGCAGGTAGCTTTACCGCAAAAGAAGTATCGGGAATCAGCATGTTTCAGGTTTTCTTTTCGTCTTTGGCTGGCGTATTGGCGTACAAGAAGCTCAGCAAGAACGAAAAGCCTTTAATGCATAAAGGGCTGATCAGCAATATGGGAATCAGTATCCTGATCGGCAGCTTGGCAGGTAGCATTAGCTCGAAATATTTGCCTAGCGAAACGATCAATATCATATACGGAGTACTGGCCGTAATCGCAGTTATCTTGATGATGGTTCCAAACCGGGGAGGCCGGGAAGATATGGAACTTCAAGCGATATCCTATAACCCTATTACGGCATCGGTTGCGGCTCTCTTGGTCGGAATCGTATCCGGTATCGTAGGAGCGGGTGGCTCCTTCATTTTAATCCCCATCATGCTGACTGTATTGAAAATCCCTACCCGAGTTACGGTGGCATCTTCGCTTGCCATTGTATTCATATCGGCGATTGGCGGTGTGTCAGGCAAACTCATCGGAGGAGGAATCCCGCTGCTACCAACGATGTTTACGGTGCTCGGTAGTGTTCTCGGAGCTCCAATCGGCACTCGGGTCAGTCGTCACTTGAACGTGAAGTACCTTCGGGTTGGATTAGCCGTACTGATCGCTGCGACCGCCATAAAAATCTGGTGGGGTATTATTGCATGAATGGGGTAAGTCATGGATAAGGCTGGACACCCAGTAGTTAAAAATCAATTGCTGGGACCAGTACGTATCGCTATAATGTGGTGTGTTGACATGTAATTATACATAAATTTGGATCGAGGGACGTAACATGCACTCCAGGGCTAAATCATCTGTCTCGTATGAAATACTCTATATAATCGGCATCATAGCGATATCATTTTCTTCTATTTTTGTGCGCTGGTCTAGTGCTGAGGTATCTATTATCGGGATGTACAGATTATATCTTACGAATCTGATTATGCTTCCTCTGTTATGGAAGTATCGTAAAGAAATGCTTCAGCTAACCTCCAGACAATGGCTTATGTTGATCTCGTCGGGACTCATGCTGGGGCTACATTTTCTACTGTGGATGGGGTCTCTACAATTGACGACAGTTGCCAGCTCGACAGTAATATTAACTTTGGAGCCGATTATCGTCATGTTTGGGTCGTTCTTTCTGTTCGGTGCCCGAATTAATCGGGCTATGCTCATCGGTCTGGGGCTCGCGCTTACAGGCTCCATTGCGATCGGCATTGGAGATTTTCAGTTATCGCAGGAGGCAATTCGCGGAGATATTCTGTCCCTACTTGGGACAGTCGCGGTAGCAGTGCATATGTTAATCGGCAAGCATTTGCTTAAGAACTTAAGCGCTTATGTTTATAATTTCTGGGTTTTCGCGATCGCAGCGACTTTTCTAGCGGGGTATAACCTAGTTCGTCATATTCCTTTTACAGGCTATGCGCCGAGAGAGTGGGGGATTTTCCTACTACTGGCTGTAGTACCTACGCTATTTGGCCATTATCTGTTCAATTGGCTGATGAAGTATATTAGCGCAGCTGCCGTATCCATGGCTGTATTAGGGGAGCCGGTCTTTGCTTCTTTACTAGCCTGGCTGCTGTTAAAAGAGGCGCTCAGCTCACTCCAATTATGGGCTGGAGCTATTATACTGTGCGGTGTGGCGATATTTATTTGTTATGGTAAAGACGCGCCTTCGGACCAAGTCAATCAAGAGAATGTCATTCAAGGGCAGTAATATATCAGCGCCCTTCCGGGCTCACTCTTAAATTGCTCTAGGCATATGATAGGGTGAGATTAATTCCAGGAAGGGTGATGTCATGAAATTGGCTAAATTTGTTGATCCACTTCCGATTCCGAAGGCGATTAAGCCGGATTACAGGAAGAACGGAGTGACCCGATATACCGTTTCTATGAAGCAATTTTATAATTCCTTACACCGCGACTTGCCAAAGACGAAGCTCTGGGGATATAACGGAATGTTTCCCGGACCTAAGTTCGAAGTACACAAAGGGGAACGCGTACACGTATTATGGGAGAACAAATTACCTCGTAAAAATTTCCTGCCGATCGATACTACCGTACATGGAGCAGAGAAGAATAATCCCGGGTACGTACCGTCGTGCATTTGCATGGTGGCCAGAATCGACCTGAAGACGACGGATATCCAGAAGCTTGGTTTACACAGGACTTCAAGAAGACAGGTCCATCTTTCAAGCGCAAAATAATTCGCTATGACAACAATCAACGCGCCTCGATGCTCTGGTACCATGATCATGCCCTTGGGATTACGAGACTCAACGTCTACGCCGGATTAGTTGGAATTTATATGATTCGTGATAAAGAGGAAGAGTCTTTGCCACTACCGAAGGGTCCATATGAAATTCCACTCGTTATTGCGGACCGAACGGTTAATCCAGATGGTTCACTCTACTATCCTAAACGGCCCATGCCAAGTGATTTGAAGAATCCGAAAGCCAAAATTCCAATTCCTTCGGTGGTACCCGAATTTTTTGGCAAAATGATTCTTGTGAACGGTAGGATATGGCCTTACTTAAATGTAGAGCCAAGGAAGTACCGTTTCCGTATTTTGAATGCTTCTAACGATCGGTTCTACAATCTGAAGTTGAATTCGGGTCAATCCTTTGTGCAAATTGGATCAGATGGGGACTACTTAAGAGACCGGTTAAGCTGAAGCATATCCTAATTGCGCCTGCTGAACGGGTAGATGTCATTATAGATTTCTCTAAAATGGCTGGTAAGAAAATAACCTTAACAAATAACGCTGCTGCTCCTTATCCGAGCGGGACCCCACGAATCTTAACCCTAAAACAACGGGGCTCATAATGCAATTTCGGGTGAATCTTCCCTGAAAAGTCAGGATAAAAGCGAGATTCCGGCAGTACTGTCCAAATTCGCTCGTTACTCTAAGAAGAATGTTCGAAAAGTTAGAAATCTTAGCTTGAACGAGAGCTACGATCGGTACGGGCGCTTAATGCAGTTATTAACAAATCGAATGTGGGATGAGCCTGTCACGGAGAACCCGGTCGTAGGTACTAAAGAGATTTGGAATTTGATCAATACGACGAATGATACACACCCGATACATGTTCATCTGGTTGAATTTCAAATCTTGCAGCGTCGTCCTTATGATGTGAATTACTATAACCGGACGGGGAAGATACGATTTACGGGTCCGCCGAAGAGGCCAGCGGCGAATGAGCGGGGATTTAAGGATACGGTCCGAGCCACTCCTGGACACATCACATCTATTATTGCCCGCTTCGGACCTTACACGGGACAATATGTCTGGCATTGCCATATGTTAGAGCATGAGGATCATGATATGATGCGTCCATATCGGGTCATTTCTAAGAAAAAGTAAGTATCAGTTACTTCAGGTCAGCCCTTTTTCAATTCAAAAAACTCGCACTCCAAACGCGAATGATACGTGAGATCACTAACGCTGGATTGGGTAATAATCTTATCCTCGGTAAAGCGGACGATGGTCGCCCCACTCTCAACCATATGACTATTGTGAAATACGCGAATTCGCAGCTGACGGTCCTGCGCATCTTGGAAATCCTGATCTGTTGTAAGACGTCTATTAATTGGCATAATGTCCGTCCTCCTTCTTCATTCCTTATATATACTTGTCTTTGACACTTGAAATAGCATAGCAACGAACCCACGCAATTGTCCAGTCCGGAGATATTATAGGAAGTCCCTCTATATTAAATATAAAAGAGCCCAATCCATTCTATAGGTCATTTCCATACAATATAGCAGTCTATACAAATGAACTAATGGTTGTTCAGATAAAGGCAGCCGGGTGAAATGTTCTTCCGATCGCTGTTGTTCACGGATTACTTGATTTAGTAAAATCCAAGAAAGTAGAAATCCGTTCACAAAGGCGAGCGCTACGCTTCTCCAGAATCATTTCACCCTTTTGCCTATTCCTCTCTTTCCTCTAGTTCAACATCTATAGAACTTACGTGTCTCGCTATAGGGAGATGATGTTATGGTGAAAAATAGAGGCAGACAGCGTAGACCTATTCTTGCCCCAACAGGAGTAGGATTGCAGCGGATTGCGCGGCAGATGCTACCCTTTTACAAGGCTGTGGCCTGTAATCGAAAATATGCCGCAGCCTGGAGCAGGGCTGTTGTCTCGGCTGATCTTGATGCAATGAGCAAGCTGCTACACAAAGTATCTCCAGTATTGGGCAAGCAAGGACTAGGAACAAATGCGATCGGATATTTCATTTCTTTTACGATTCGCAAGTCAAGCTACTCGAATGGGGTAACAATTCCGCCAGGAACGGTGCAATTCAAGTTCGAGACCGAGGTTCATCGGGGCATGGCAAGGGCTTTCTTACCTCTTTATCGTAAGCTAGCTTATAATCGTTCTTTCGCAAATCGGCTTGCTTGTGCAATTCGCAGACATGATAAGTCGCTGGCCATTGCACTCATTCGTAGTGTGGTAAGATCTTCGGCATTGAAGTCAGTCCACATCGATGATACTGGCTTTGGATTGATCTTCAAATTTCCCTTCAGCAAATACCCGTATCAAAATTTATTATTTCTTGAGTTAGAGCCGTAAACACCGGCAAGAGTAACAGTTTTACACTTCATAAGGGGAGCTGTCCCTAAATCATCTATGCCACGTTTAACGGACGCCACAGACGCTTATATGCGAAAACAGTGGTTTATATATTTTAACGGACATCAGCGACTCTTAATTGCTTCAAATCACGCCAAAAGGGGTGGTTCTATCAAATAAGACGCAGCCATGTCCGTTAGACATCATAATGCTAGAAATTCCCCTCCTAAGCGTTCGTGGTGTCCGTTACGATAGGCTACCCGGGAGATAATCTGTGCTCGTTTGACAAGCTGTACCTGGCACGACAAGCCTTTAACGACACAACTCTCGGGGGCCATTGCGACCTGCTAGGAATTCCGGCTGTCCTGTGTCATCACTGCAGTCTTATGGGACAGCCCCTTTGTTATTGAATCTATCAGTAAAGCGCTAATTGAGATTTTAAATATATGTAGGATGAGATGTTATAATAAGGGGAAGAAGGGAGTGCATCTTTTACAATATGAAAACGTTGGTATTAGCGGAGAAGCCGTCTGTTGCGCGTGAGATCGCGCGGGTGATGGGCAGCCGAGAGAAGCATAAGAGTTATTTTGAAGGAAGTAAATATGTAGTTACCTGGGCGCTTGGCCATTTGGTTGGACTTGCTGAGCCAGAGGATTATGATAAAAAATTTGCCAACTGGTCGCTGGAGGACTTGCCGATACTCCCTGACAAAATGAAGCTTAAGGTGCTCAGAGAGAGTAGCCATCAGTATAAGGCCGTTCAGCAGCTTATGCGCAGACAGGATATCGATGAATTGATCATCGCCACCGATGCGGCACGTGAGGGAGAGCTCTTGGCTAGATGGATCATGGATATGGCGAAATGGAATAAACCGTTCAAACGGCTGTGGATTTCGTCGCAGACTGATAAGGCAATCAAGGAAGGGTTCGCGTCACTCAAACCGGGAAGTCAGTTTGAACGGCTGTATCAGTCGGCCCGCTGCCGTGCTGAGGCAGACTGGATGGTCGGCTTGAACGTTACTAGAGCCTTGACGTGTAAATTTGGATCGCCTTTGTCGGCCGGGCGTGTTCAGACACCTTCGCTCGGCATGATTATGCAGCGTGAGAATGAGATTATTAAATTCCGCTCGGAGGAATACAGTACTCTTCGCACTGACTTAGGTAATTTTGAAGCGACTTGGCGGGGAAGCAATGGCGACTCGCGTATTTTTGATGGCGATAAGGTACAAGCTCTGCAAGATAAATTAAGCGGTCGCTCCGGTAAAATCGTCAAGCTGAAAAAGACGGAGAAGCATGTTCCTCATCCGCTTGCTTATGATCTGACGGAGCTGCAACGGGATGCAAACCGCCTACTTGGATTTTCGGCTAAGCAGACATCAAATGTACTGCAGCGCTTATATGAACAGCATAAGCTGGTTACTTATCCGCGAACGGATTCACGTTACTTGTCCTCGGACATGGCGGATACGCTAAAAGAAAGGCTGACCAGTGTAGCGATTGGTCCTTATGCGGCGATAGCTCGACCTTTGCTCCGCAAGCCGCTGCCTTTATCGAAGCGTATCGTTGATGATAGCAAGGTTACGGATCACCATGCGATCATTCCAACGGAGCAGACTGTGCTGCTGAGCGCACTAAGCTCTGAGGAGCGCAAGCTGTATGATCTGATCGTACGCAGATTTATCAGCTTGTTCTATCCGCCTGCTCGCTATGACAATGTTGCCGTAGAGCTTGATGTTGCAGGAGAAACCTTGCACGCCAAGGGCATCACGATGAAGGAGAGCGGATGGCGAGCTGCATATGATGCGGGGCTCCTTGACGGAGATGAAGATGCTGATGATGAATTGGAGACCGGAACAGCGCTACCGGAATTGAAAGAAGGGGAAGCTGTAACCGTTAAGCGCTGCTTGATTCAGAGCGGTCGTACTCAGCCACCGAAGCGCTATACAGAGGCAGCCCTCCTGACGCAAATGGAGAAGCATGGTCTTGGCACACCGGCGACACGCGCTGATATTATCGAGAAGCTGGTGAATTCGGATACAATCGAGCGACAGGGAATTTACTGCACCCAACTGGCAAGGGCAAGCAGTTGATTGAGCTAGCTCCGGCGGATCTACGTAGTCCAGATCTGACAGCACGCTGGGAAGCGGAGCTGGAGCGGATCGCCCGCGGACAAGGTAAACCGGGACCGTTCCTGGGTGGTATTCGCGATATGGCGCAGAGTCTGGTGAAAGGCGTCAAGAATAGTGAAGCATCCTATAAGCCGCATAATGTCTCGAACAGTAATTGTCCAGATTGTGGAACAAGATTGTTGGAGAAAAAGTCAAAGCGGGGATTGCTCTTAATTTGCCCGAACGAGGATTGTGGTTATAAGCGCTCTGGTGAGAAAAGACTATCCAATCGCCGCTGTCCGCAATGCCATAAGAAGATGGAGATCAAAGAGGGAAAAGCTGGTCTATATGTGCAGTGTCTTTCCTGTGGAATAACTGAGGTTATGAATAAGGATTCGAAGCATATCAATAAGCGAGAACAGCAGAAACTGGTCAAGCAATACGCGAAGCAAGAGCCGGTGGTAATAGTCTGGGAGATCTGCTCAAGGCTGCAATGGAGAAGAAGAATCAGTAATTGTTATGCATAAACCATGTATCATCCCGGGATGCTATGCCTGGAGGTGGTGAACACATGCCGCATAATAAAGCGCAGAAGATCAAAAATCAGCAGAACAAGTCAAGTATTATGGAGGCCGCCGATGAGCTTCATCCCAAGAAGCAGGCGGTCAAGCCAGCGAACTTGAACAAGATTCCGAAGATGTAATCTTAGCTACAACACGGAAGCTCCCCTTAAGGGGAGCTTTTTAATTCCCATGTTTGGCGTTATAATAATAGTAGATAGAGAACTCTTCTATCTTGAATTTGAAGGGAGTAATCGGCATGAGAATGGGCCTGATCATCTGGCTGGTTTTTATTAATGTCGTGGCCTATCTGGTCATGTCCGACGATAAGCGGCGCGCAAGGCAGAGGAAGGAAAGAATCCCCGAGAGGACGCTGTTCTTGCTGGCCTTCATAGGCGGAGCGTTAGGCGTATTGATTGCGATGAATACGAAACGCCATAAGACCAAGCATATGAGCTTCCGGATTGGGATTCCGCTATTACTCCTTTTGAACGCAGTGTTATATGGTTATTTTTTGACTTGATTTATGATTGGCGTATCAAATTCTTTCGTGCTATTGGCAGGTTGACGGTTAATCGTGTTTATACTTAGATGAGAGAGGTGCTTGTCATGTTATTCTCCAAAATAGTAGCAGCATACGATGGATCCAAAGCGGGTACCAAAGCGTTAGATAAAGCGATTGAATTGGCTAGATTAAATCCGGGGGCAACGCTTGAAGTGCTTCATGTTTTTGATTTTCCGCGGTTCTATGTAGCGGATGGTTTTGCTCCAGTGCCAGCTACCGTGAACGAGGAGTTCTATGAGCTAGCAGAGAAGACGGTGGAGGAAGCAAAGAAGCGCCTTGAAGATGCTGGAATGAATGCTACTGTTCAATTGATGCAGGGTGCGCCAGCGGAAGTGATTCTTGATTATACGAAGAAGAATGATAGTGATCTGATCGTGATCGGCAGCCGCGGTCTTGGTGGCATACGCGAGTTCGTGCTTGGCAGCGTCAGCCATAATGTCGTACAGCATGCTAGAATCCCGGTTCTGGTCGTTAAATAACAGATAAGCTTATTACAAGGGCTAGCTCTTAGTTAGGAAGATTACTAAGAGTGGGCCCTTTTTTGCGTTATTAAATGTGCCCGTTGCACCGCTACGAAAGATAGTATGTCCGTAGAGGCCCCGTATAGTCTCTAACGGAAATCAGAGGCCTTATTTAGTATAAATACTGAGGATGCAGGCTAATTAGGGTCGAATAACGTCTCTAGCAATCCGTGAACCATTTCGGCGATTAGGGGAGGGTTTCATCTATCTATGTCGAAATAATAGAGCAAGACTATCGATGTAGGGAGAGAATTTATTTTGCCTCGTTTCAAAATGTGGAGAGTTGCTGTGTGTGTTGTTCTTATGCTGGGAAGTGTCAATACTGTCTATGCTTCAGGTCATGCTCAAGCGGCCAAAGGGAGCGCTGCTGAAGTCAAGACTGTGAATAAGCAAAATGCCAAACCAAATGATAATACCAAGAAGATTGAATATGTCAAAAGTAAGGTTGACCGCCTGAATGTGCGCACAGAGCCAAACTTGACGGCATCTGTGATCCAGATGATCGGTAAGGAGAATACATATCAGGTACTAGATAAGAAGGAAAAATGGGTCAAGATCAAACTGACGAAATCTGACGGATGGGTACATGCCGATTACCTCGAGTATGTAAAAGGCGATAGCAAGGTTGCTAAGAATGAGACAACTGTCGCCAAGGACGAGTCTAAAGTCGTGAAGCAGGAGCAGGACAAGTTCCAGAGTGGTAAAGAGGAGAAGCCTCAAGTTGTAGTGCCTGATAAATCGGATCAAGCAACAGATGCCGAGTCTGGTTCCGTGGATGAGAGTGCTTCCGTCGTTAAAATAGTTGATGTGACGAATTTGCGTGTCGGACCAGGTATGGATTATGAAATTGTTGGCAAGGCGCAGCCTGGCGAATCCTATACGATCGTAGAGAGTGATGGAGAATGGTACAAGGTTACGCTGCAGGATGGCAATACGGCCTATATCGCTGGCTGGGTTGTACAGATTGGGTCTGCCAATGATAAGCAGCCTCCTGCGGGACAATCCAATGCAGAAGTGAATTATGAGAATAAAGTATTCATTTATTCTTCTCATAATCAGGAGTCGTGGCGAAGTGTTGCTCGGAATGTCAAGGGTTCTTCGGTGGATGACCGCGAGATTAACATTTCGATGATCGGCAGACATCTGGGTGAAGCGTTAGAGGAGAATGGTGTACCGACGCTTGTTAACGATATCGATATAGCGAGGCGGTTAGAAGAACAGAGGCTTAGCTATTCCAAATCGTATGAGGAGTCACGTAGAGCGATCAACACAGCGCTGAAGATGAATCCCTCATTGACTTATTTTCTCGATATCCATCGTGATAGTGATGTTCCGAAGCAGACGACGACAACGTCGATAAAAGGGGAGTCTTATGCACGTATTTTGTTCGTAATCGGTACGAATCATAGCAATTATGCTAAGAACAAGCAATTCGCCGATGCGTTGAACGAGCTGTTGAAGCAGAATTATCCCGGATTATCCCGGGCGTACTGCTCAAAAGTGCAAAGCAAGGCAATGGTGAATACAATCAATCTATATCCCCAGGCAGCTTGTTAATCGAGATTGGGGGAACCAACAACACGCCCCAGGAGAGTCAGCGAGCAGCTGAAGCTTTGGCGGATGTGTTAGCAAAGTACTATCACTCCAAGGAATAATTAAATCTTTCATATCAGATGAGCAAAAGACCGTCCTGTATAACAATTCATTTGGGGCGGTCTTTTGTTATATCCTGAAAATATGTAAATTAACAATGATATAAGGTTTTGAATTTGGGTTATCGAGGTGTGGATAGTCTTAAAGACGAACATTAATATATAACATATTTATATCGTTCGTGTTTTGGTTGACATATGATATGGGGATTGTTAAACTAGACATATGGAATAATTACTCGTATAACCTTGGGAATTGGCCCGGAAGTCTCTACCCGATTACCTTAATAGTCGGACTACGAGTGAATACGTTATTTAGATAGGTCATACCATTCTCCTTACGGATCATTGGAACAACGACATGTAGATGCTGCGGATCTAGTCTATTGGACCCGAGTGAAGGGCATCTTGCATGGGTAATGAAGATTGGACGAAGCCCGGGTGGGGAGTAGTCCAAGGTGTGGCGTAGTCTTGAGACGAAGTTAGCCGCACTTATCATTCATGAAGCCGATCGTTCTGTTCCAGCTGGTTGCAGAAGGACGTATTCACTTTTGGTCCGGATTTCTGGAAATACTTTGTTATTTCTCGGAGTTTCCTGGACTTTTTTTGTTTCTATACTTTCAAATAATGCTTCTTAAACTCTTCTGATCCATTGACCATAGCTATGGTTGTCAAACGTATTACTATACTTTTACTAAAGAAAGTAGGTTATAGAATGTCAGCACAGGTTGCAGTGATCATGGGCAGCAAATCGGATTGGGATACCATGTCCCATGCTTGCGTCATTCTGGAGGAGCTTGGAATTCCATATGAAAAGAAGGTTGTCTCGGCTCACCGTACTCCAGACTTAATGTTTGAGTTCGCAGAGAAGGCCGCCGGGCGTGGTATCAAGGTGATTATTGCCGGCGCGGGCGGTGCAGCTCATTTGCCTGGCATGGTTGCCGCTAAGACGATACTGCCTGTGATTGGTGTTCCGGTGAAATCTGCTGCGCTTAACGGACTTGATTCATTGCTGTCCATCGTACAGATGCCTGGTGGCATACCTGTTGCGACTGTAGCGATTGGAAAGGCGGGGCTACCAATGCTGGTCTGTTGGCTGCACAAATCCTTGGCGCGTTTGATCCAGAACTTGCGCAACGTCTGGAGCAGCGACGTACAGCATTGCGCGATGCGGTTATTGAGACAAGCGATGATCTGGTGCTGGAGGGGCAACAATAATGGATAGATTGATCTCGGAGCGTAAGACTGTCACAGGATTTGATACGGAACAGGTCATTCGGCCAGGCGCAACTATCGGAGTCCTTGGTGGAGGGCAGCTTGGAAGGATGATGGCGCTCGCCGGAAGTAATCTGGGCTATCGCTTTATTGCGCTTGATCCGACACCTGCTGCGCCCTGTGGTCAGGTTGCCGAGCAAATCGTAGCTGCTTACAGCGACAAAGAAGCGGCTAAGGTGCTTGCTGAAAGATCGGATGTCATTACTTATGAATTCGAGAATGTCGATGCAGAGGTGGCGGCTCTGCTTGCGGAGCAATCGTACGTGCCGCAAGGAAGCCACCTGCTGTATACCACACAGCATCGTCTGCGAGAGAAGAGAGCGGTGGAAGCTGCAGGGGTGCGGGTGGCCCCCTATGCGGAGATCGGTAGTGAAAATGAACTGAGGGCGGCTGTGGTAAAACTCGGAATACCAAGTGTTCTGAAGACGGCGACCGGAGGCTATGACGGCAAAGGGCAGTGGGTGATTCGCTCGGAAGAGGAAATTGCCCCGGCTTATGCCGAGCTAAGTAAGGCTGGTACAGAGCTCGTTCTGGAGCAGTTCATCTCCTTCGAGAAGGAATTGTCGGTCATTGCTGCACGTAGTCCACGTGGGGAGATCAAGACATTTCCCGTTGCCGAGAACATTCACGTCGATAATATCTTGCATGTATCGATTGTTCCAGCTCGTATTGCCGAGCCGATCCAGCGCGAGGCAGAACGGCTTGCCGCTCGTATCGCTGAATCGATGGGTGCGGTCGGATTACTTGCCGTGGAGATGTTCCTTACGAAGGACGGAGAGCTGTTCGTCAACGAACTAGCACCACGACCTCACAATTCTGGACATTACACGATGGAAGCCTGCAATACATCACAGTTCGAGCAGCATGTCCGGGCGATATGTAATCTTCCGCTCGGCGATCCTTCGCTGCGAACACCTGTCGTAATGGTGAACATACTTGGAGAGCATATAGATAAGGTCGTACGGGCGGTGACAACGGATCAGTGGAATAGTGATTCGCTAGCATCTTCGGATCAGAATGGCCAGAAGCAGACAAGTGAACAGATGGCTCCGGGGAGCCAGACTGGATTTACCGTCATTCCGAAAGTACACTTATATGGGAAGAGCGGTTCGGCATCTAAACGGAAGATGGGGCATATCAATTTGCTCTGTGAAGAGGTATCGGACGGGCTCGATTGGATAAAGAAAACCAAAATATGGAGGAATCAACATTCATGATTGAACGTTATAGTAGACCGGAAATGAGAGCGATCTGGACGGAGGAAAATAAATTCAAGGCATGGCTTGAGGTTGAGTTGTGTGCTTGTGAAGCTTGGTCGGAGCTAGGGGTTATTCCTAAGGAAGATGTGGAGCAACTGCGGAAGAATGCTTCATTTGATATGGACCGGATCTATGAAATTGAGCAGGAGACGCGTCATGACGTGATTGCTTTTACACGGGCGGTCTCCGAGACATTGGGTGCAGAGCGTAAATGGGTTCATTACGGTCTGACCTCAACCGACGTTGTTGACACGGCTCTCGGCTATTTGCTTAAACAGGCAAATGAAATCCTGGAACGGGATATTGTTAACTTTATTGAGATTTTGCGCGATAAGGCGCTTGCCTATAAAGATACACCGATGATGGGGCGGACGCATGGGGTTCATGCCGAACCAACTACCTTCGGATTGAAAATGGCACTCTGGCACGAAGAAATGAAACGTAACCTGGAGCGCTTCCGTCATGCGGCTGACAATGTGCAATACGGCAAAATGTCCGGTGCAGTTGGTACGTATGCGAATATCGATCCATCGGTTGAACATTTCGTCTGCAAGAAGCTAGGTACAAAGGCAGCTCCGATCTCAACCCAGACGTTGCAGCGTGATCGCCATGCTGAATATATGGCGACGCTGGCTCTGATTGCGACCTCGCTCGATAAGTTCGCTACCGAGATCCGCGCATTACAGAAGAGTGAGTTCCGCGAAGTAGAGGAGGCATTTGCTAAAGGACAAAAAGGTTCCTCAGCAATGCCGCATAAGCGTAATCCGATCGGCTGCGAGAATATCTCCGGGTTGTCCCGTGTCATCCGCGGTCATATGATCTCCGCTTACGAAAACGTGACGCTCTGGCATGAGCGCGACATCTCGCATTCCTCTGTTGAACGGGTTATTCTCCCGGATGCAACGATGCTGCTCAACTACATGCTGAATCGCTTCGGCAATATCGTGAAGAATTTGACGGTATTCCCTGAGAATATGAAGCGCAATATGGAGCGGACTTATGGTGTGCCGTTCTCCGGTCGCGTCATGACGAAGCTGATCGATAAGGGCTTTAGCCGCGAACAAGCCTATGATACGGTTCAGCCGCGGGCGATGCAAGCTTGGGAGACACAGCGTCATTTCCGTGACATTATCGAGGAGACGCCGGAAATTACAGCGGTGTTAAGCAAGGAAGAGATTGAGGATGCGTTCAATCCGGCTTGGCATTTGAAGCATGTGGACACGATTTTCCACAAGCTCGGGTTGATCGAAGGCTAAACGAAGTTCATCGCCTCTAATAGAGGCTTAACCGGCAGCGCCGCTTGAATATAGATGTTGAATTCAGGACAGGGCAGGGACTAGCGACCGAAAGAACATTTCACCCGCCTGCCTTCATCCGCGCAATTATTAGTTCAACTAACATGGAAGGCAAGCGGCGCGCGCCACTAAGGAGGACAGTTATTATGTCAGCAAGAGCTATATCAACGGCAGAGGGTCTTGTGAAAGCCCCATTGCTGTACAAGGGTAAGGTCCGCGAATTGTATGATCTAGGCGAGCATTACTTGATCGTCGTAACCGACCGGATTTCCGCTTTTGACTTTGTGCTTGAACCGGCCGTGCCTGATAAAGGCAACGTTCTTAACCGGCTAAGCAATTTCTGGTTTGAACAGACTGCGGAATTGATGGAGAACCATGTTGTGCATACCGATGTCGAATTGCTAGGTAATATGATTAGCGAAGAGAATAAGGATATTTTGCGTAAAAGAGTGATGGTTACTCGCAAAGCACAGCGTATCGACATCGAATGTGTGGTACGTGGTTATGTAACCGGCGGGGGCTGGCGGCAGTATCAGAAGAACGGTGAGATTAATGGAATTTCACTTGCAGCAGGCTTGCGGATGAATGATCAATTGCCAGAGCCGATCTTTACTCCTGCAGCTAAGAACAATGTCGGTCATGATGAGGATATCTCGTACGAGGTGATGGCGGAACAGGTTGGAGCTGAGCTGGCTGAGCAACTACGCAACCGCAGTCTTGAGCTGTATGCCTTCGCTCGTGATTTCTGCGAGAAGCGCGGTATCATTCTTGCCGATTGCAAGCTGGAATTTGGCCTGATTGACGGTAGGCTGATTCTGATCGACGAGATTTTCACACCAGATGCATCTCGCTTTTGGGCCAAAGAGAATTACGTGCTGGATGTCGATATCGACAGTATGGATAAAGAGCCGGTACGCAATTATCTGGCACATTCCGATTGGGATAAGAACAGTCAGCCTGATCCGCTACCAGGCGTCGGTCGTCGAGGAGACTTCGCGTCGCTATCGGGATATTTACTCTCGTATTTCCGGGCAGCAGCTATAGATGTTGAGCTCTGGAAAGGAACAGGCAAGAGGGAGAAATGATTCTGGAGAAGCGTAGCGTTCGCCTTTGTGAACGGATTTCTACCTTTTTGGATACTATTAAATCAAAGAAATCTGTGAACAACAGCGATCGGAAGAACATTTCACCCGGCTGCCTTCATCCGTACTACCATTAGTTCAATATATATAGCAACTATTTTTCTATCATCCTGTGTTTCAAGTTTTTGTATTCATAGAGTAGTCCATGAAGTGCAAAACAGTGCGTATTCAAAAAGCTTCGGTTTTTTTTGAATTAACTCTAGTAGACTTATACCGCGGCAGCGCCGCAATACAAACTTTAGGAGGAACATGAGAGATATGTTGAAAGCGAAGGTCTATGTCACCATTAAGCAAAGCGTACTTGATCCGCAGGGAGTTGCCGTACAAGGTGCACTGCATTCTATGGGGTTCCACGAAGTGGGAAGCGTTCGTATCGGTAAGTATATGGAGCTACAGCTCGAGACCGATGATCGCTTTGAAGCCGAAGCTCGCGTAAAGGCAATGTGCGAAAAGCTTCTGGCGAATACAGTCGTAGAAGACTACCGCTTCGAATTGGAGGGCTAATTGATGAAATTCGCAGTACTCGTATTTCCCGGTTCCAACTGTGACATCGACTGCTATAAAGCAGTTGAGGATGCATTGGGCGAACATGTCGATTATGTATGGCATACCGCTACGGATTTATCCGCCTATGATTGCATTCTAGTTCCAGGCGGTTTCTCATATGGTGATTATCTTCGCTGCGGCGCGATTTCCCGCTTCGCTCCTGTAATGGCTGAAGTAGCCAAAGCAGCAGAAGCTGGTAAGTTTGTACTTGGCATCTGCAACGGATTCCAGATTTTGACGGAGGCAGGCTTGCTGCCAGGAACACTTCGTCGTAATATGTCGCTCAAGTTCCGCTGTCATGACACACTGCTACGGGTTGAGAACAACAACAATCCGTTCACAAGCGAGTATGCACTTGGCGAAGAGATTATTATTCCGATCGCTCATGGCGAAGGCAACTATTATTGCGATGAAGCGACTCTCGCTGGGCTGCAGGCGAACGGGCAAATTATTTTCCGTTATGTTAATAATCCAAATGGCTCTCTTGACGATATCGCTGGTATTTCCAATGAACGGGGTAATGTAGTCGGCATGATGCCGCATCCGGAGCGCGCGGTTAGCAGTTTGCTTGGATCAGAGGATGGTAAGAAAATGTTCACATCGATTTTGAAGACTTGGAGGGATCAGCATGAGTCAGCAAGTGTCCGCTAAAGAACCGAATGCAGAACAAATTGCAGAGCAGCAAATTTATAAACAAATGGGCGTTTCGGATAGCGAGTATGAGCTGATCTGCGGATTTCTCGGTCGTAAGCCGAACTATACAGAGATTGGCGTATTCAGTGTAATGTGGTCTGAGCACTGCGCATACAAGAACTCCAAACCACTGCTGAGAAGATTTCCAACTAGCGGCCCGCGCGTATTGATGGGTCCTGGTGAAGGTGCGGGTATCGTCGATATTGGCGATAATCAAGCGGTTGTGTTCAAGATTGAAAGTCATAACCACCCTTCGGCGGTAGAGCCTTATCAGGGCGCGGCTACTGGGGTGGGCGGCATTATTCGCGATATTTTCTCCATGGGTGCTAGACCGATTGCTTCTCTTAACTCTTTGCGTTTTGGCAAGCTAGAGAGTGACAGGGTTAAATACTTGTTCGAGCATGTTGTAGCTGGTATTGCCGGATACGGTAACTGTATCGGTATTCCGACAGTTGGTGGCGAGGTTGTCTTCGACGAATCCTATGACGGTAATCCGCTCGTTAATGCGATGTGTGTCGGCTTGATCGATCACGATAAAATCCAACGCGGTGTCGCCAAGGGCGTAGGCAACCCGGTGTTCTATGTGGGTCCTCCAACAGGCCGTGACGGGATTCATGGCGCGACCTTCGCATCTGAGGAATTGACTGAGGAATCGGAAGCGAAGCGTACAGCTGTACAGGTTGGCGATCCGTTCATGGAGAAGCTCGTGATGGAGGCTTGTCTGGAACTGATCGATACAGGTATCGTACTCGGTATTCAGGATATGGGTGCAGCGGGTCTAACTTGTTCTAGTGCAGAGATGGCTAGTAAAGCCGGCAATGGTCTGGAACTTTATCTGGACGAAGTACCACAACGCGAGGAAGGCATGACGGCTTACGAAATGATGCTGTCGGAGTCACAGGAACGGATGCTGTTCGTTGTAGAACCTAAGGATGAAGCTCAGGCATGTGAAATCTTTGAACGTTGGGGCGTAATTTGCGCCAAGGTCGGTAAGGTAACCGATGACGGTCGTCTGAAGTTGATTCATCATGGTGAGGTTGTCGGCGATATGCCGGTGACAGCGCTTGTTGATGAATGTCCTATCTATAATAAACCGTCTAGCGTACCTACTTATTATGAAGAGAATGCAAATATAGATACTTTAAGATATGAAGAAGTTCGTGATTTGAACGGTGCATTGGATAAAGTGTTATCTTCGCCTTCTGTAGCTAGCAAGGCATGGGTCTATAACCAATACGATTACATGGTGCGTACGAGCACAGCAGTGCGTCCGGGTTCAGACGCTGCTGTCGTAACGGTTCATGGAACTCGTAAGGCGCTGGCCATGACGACGGACTGTAACGGACGGTTCGTGTATCTCGATCCTGAGGTTGGCGGCAAAATCGCCGTAAGCGAAGCAGCGCGCAACATCGTTTGCTCCGGTGCAGAGCCGCTGGCGATTACGGATAACTTGAACTTCGGTAGCCCGGAGAAGCCGGATATTTTCTGGCAGATGGAGAAATCAGTTGACGGGATGGCGGAAGCCTGCCGTGTCCTTGATACTCCAGTTATCGGAGGTAATGTCAGTCTCTATAACGAAAATACCAAGGGTGCGATCTATCCGACACCTGTCGTCGGAATGGTCGGTCTGGTACATGATACGGATCATATTACGACGCAAGGCTTCAAAAATGAGGGAGATGCCATTCTCTTGCTTGGTGACACTTTTGGAGAACTGGGCGGCAGTGAATTCCAGGCTGTTGTTCATGGCACTACTGAAGGGCGTCCACCACAGCTTGATTTGAATAAGGAAAAATCACTGCTTAACGCGGTTCTTAAGGCAATTCAGAGTGGATTCGTTCAATCGGCACATGATCTCTCTGAAGGCGGTCTTGCTGTCGCTCTGGCAGAATCCTGCATCAGCGGTGGCTTGGGAGCTCAGGTTGAGCTTCCTGCATCGGACTTGCGTGCGGACATCGCCCTGTTCAGTGAATCTCAATCGCGCATCATGCTCTCGTCTTCGTCAAATCATGTGGATGAGCTTGTACAGTTGATCGGGAAGTACGGCGTGCCAGTTCGGGTAATCGGAAACGTGGAGGGCAAGGATCTTGTCGTCCATGCAAGTGGCGCTGCTGTTGTGAATAGACCGGTACAGGAGCTGAAGCAGGTCTGGGAGGATGTCATTCCATGTCTGATGAAATAGTACCTCTCTGGACAGGTGATTATTATAACGAGGGCAGCGGGCGTGACGGCATATTCGACAAATTAAAAGAAGAATGCGGCGTGTTCGGGGTGTTTGGTCATCCCGAGGCCGCTTCTATATCCTATTACGGTCTGCATGCACTGCAGCATCGCGGTGAGGAGAGCGCTGGACTCTGCGTTGCAAGTGGAGCGGAGTTTAATTATCACCGCGGAATGGGGCTAGTTAAGGAAGTCTTTGATCGTGACAAGCTGTCCTCACTACAAGGGGATCGCTCGATCGGCCATGTCCGCTATTCGACAAGCGGGGATAGCCGTCTGACGAATGCCCAGCCGCTCATATTCAAGTATCGTGATGGCGATCTTGCGGTTGCAACGAATGGTAATATCGTCAATGCTCCGAAGATCCGCCGCGAGTTGGAGCAGTCTGGCTCGATCTTTCAGACGACAAGCGATACGGAAGTGATCGCTCATCTAATCGCCCGTTCCTCCAAGGACTTCGTGGAGGCGGCGAAGGATGCGCTTAGTCAGTTGGTCGGCGGGTTCGCCTTTCTGTTGATGACGAATGACAAGTTGCTTGTAGCTAGTGATCCGAATGGTTTGCGGCCTATATCGATGGCTCGCCTTGGCGATGCTTATCTGTTCTCGTCCGAGACCTGTGCCTTTGAGGTCGTCGGGGCAGAGATCATCCGCGACATCCGTCCCGGCGAAATGCTGGTGCTTGATGCGAATGGTTTGCGTGAAGACCGCTATGCCGAACCACAGCGCAAAGCGTTATGTGCGATGGAGTACATCTACTTCGCTCGTCCGGACAGCGATCTGAATGGCTCGAATCTGCATGCAGCCCGGAAGCGGATGGGCCAGGTGATGGCTCAAGAGTCTTTTGTCGATGCGGATGTCGTTACAGGTGTGCCGGATTCCAGTATTTCTGCGGCGATTGGTTACGCGGAGCAGACCGGGATTCCATATGAGCTCGGACTGATCAAGAATAAATATACGGGGCGGACCTTTATTCAGCCTAGTCAGGAGCTGCGTGAGCTCGGCGTAAAGATGAAGCTTAGCGCCGTTCGCCGCGTCGTAGAAGGTAAGCGCGTGGTCATGATCGATGACTCCATCGTGCGCGGAACTACTTCTCGCCGCATCGTTAATTTGCTACGTCAAGCAGGAGCTACCGAGGTACATGTCCGCATTACTTCACCACCATTTAAGAATCCTTGCTTCTATGGGATAGATACTCCGGATCGTGGCGAGCTAATTGCTTCTTCACGCTCCATTGAAGAGATTTGCCGGGAGATCAATGCCGATTCGTTAGAATTCCTAAGCGCGGAAGGCTTGATTCAAGCGGTTGGCGGTGACAATAAGGAAGACTACAAGGGTGGCATGTGTATGGCTTGCTTCGACAACGATTACCCAACGCGCACCGACTTTAACGGTGAAGAGAAGTACGGCTGTACGAGTTAATAACTGCTCTTACGAAACACCTTATCGCTATTTGAGCTAATATGGCAGTAATTTAAGTCTAACGAAACACCATATCGCTATTTGGGCCAAATCGAGGCTAAAAGTAACTATTTTGGCTAAATAACGATCCCCAGTTTCGTTAAAATTCTCAAATGCCCTTTTTCACGTAAATAGCGATACCACGTTTCGTTAGAAATCGAGTTCATATGTGATGATCAATGTGATTAATGATGTGAAATACCATAAGTTCGAGTTCAAAAAGTACGGTTTTCAGCACCGAGAAGGTTGGATGAAGCTAGGGCATGAGGAGCGGAGCGTACGTAGTTGGTACGTGAGCACCTAAGATGTTTCCGTAGGAAACATGACTTCGTAAGCATCAGCTTAGGCCCGGCTGAATTCAAGACTCGATGTCGAATAAGATCGCAAGAAAACCAACCTTTGAGTCGCGGTCGCTCATCCATGAATGGCCTCGTTAGAGGTTTTCTTATCAAAAGCGGACTTTTTGAACTACCTATAATTTACGTTAAGGAGAGTGTCCTTTCGTGTCAGAAGCATATAAAAAAGCCGGGTGGACATCGCGGCTGGTAATGAAGCGGTAGAGCGGATGAAGAAGCACGTTAAACGGACGTTTCGTCCGGAAGTTATGACCGACCTTGGCGGGTTCGGCGCTTTATTCGGTTTGAACAAGGATAAATATGAGGAGCCAGTGCTTGTATCGGGAACAGATGGCGTGGGAACGAAGCTGAAGATTGCCTTTGCGATGGACAAGCATGACACGATTGGTATCGATGCAGTGGCGATGTGTGTGAACGACATCGTTGTTCAAGGCGCTGAGCCGTTGTTCTTTCTCGATTATCTGGCTTGCGATAAAGTGATTCCGGGCAAGATCGAAGCGATCGTTGCCGGAATTGCCGAGGGATGTCACGAATCCGGCTGTGCGCTGATTGGCGGAGAAACTGCCGAGATGCCGGGGATGTACGCAGAAGGTGAATATGATATTGCTGGTTTTACGGTAGGTGTCGTGGATAAGAGCAAGATTGTCAACGGGAGCACAATTACCTCTGGTGATGTTGTGATCGGCCTTGCTTCTAGCGGCGTTCATAGTAATGGCTTCTCGCTAGTGCGCAAGCTGCTGTTGGAAGATGGCGGTTACGGCCTGCAGGATGAAGTAGCAGAGCTGGGCGGTGCGAAGCTGGGCGATGTGCTGCTGACGCCAACGAAGCTATATGTGAAGCCCGTGCTCCGTTTGCTGGAGCTGGTTCAGGTGAAGGGCATGGCTCATATTACCGGCGGCGGCTTTATCGAAAATATTCCGCGCGTATTACCGGAAGGGGTTAATGTAGAAGTGGATTACGGCTCCTGGCCGATTCTACCGATCTTCTCCTTGCTTCAGAAGCAAGGAAATGTCAGCAACCGCGATATGTTCACAACCTTTAATATGGGGATCGGCCTAGTGATTGTTGTTGCCGAAGATCAAGCAGAGGCTGCCCTTGATGCATTGCGCAATGCAGGAGAGAATCCTTATACAATCGGACGAGTTACCGAAGGAAATCGGGAAGTGACATTTAAAGGAGCCCAAGTCTGATGAGTTCACCTTTCCGGATTGCCGTATTTGCTTCAGGTCAAGGCAGCAACTTCCAGACGCTGGTAGAGGCGATACAGAACGGGAGTGTTGACGCTGAGATCGTGCTGCTAGTCAGCGATAAGGCGAAGGCACCGGTCGTCGAACGAGCCCATAAGGCTGGTGTAGACAGCTATGTGTTTGATCCAAAAGCTTATGCGAAGCGCGAAGAATATGAGCTGGAAATTGCCGCTGAATTGGAGCGGAGACAGATCGATTTGGTGGTTCTTGCTGGATATATGCGTCTACTGACGCCAGTACTGGTCGATCGGTATGCAGGGAGAATGATTAATATTCATCCATCGCTGTTGCCGTCTTTTCCAGGTAAGGATGCAATCGGACAGGCTTGGAATTATGGAGTCAAAATAACTGGCATTACCGTCCATCTTGTAGATGGAGGCATGGATACGGGTGCTGTCATCGCTCAGAAAGCGGTTGAGATCAGGGATGGTGACAATCTGGAATCTCTAGAAGAGAAGATTCATGCGGCTGAAAAAGAACTGTATCCGGTGGTCGTCTCATGGTTCGCCAAAGGGCTGGTTCATGTCGAAGGTCGTAAAGTTTCGGTTTTACAGAACTAGTTATTGTCATACATTCAGGAGTTTAATTTTTATAGGTGACAGGACAAGATGTTCTTTCTAATGCAATTTCGATATTTCCCGAGAAATATCGTGTTCATATTCGTCATTTAAGAGGAGGAAGCAATTCGTGGGTATCAAAAGAGCGTTGGTAAGTGTGTCGGATAAGACAGGTATCGTAGATTTTTGCCGGGAGCTGTCTCAGCTCGGCGTAGAGATTATTTCGACAGGAGGAACGAAGAGCCTGTTGTCGAAGGAAGGGGTTCCGGTCATCGGCATTTCCGATGTAACGGGGTTCCCAGAAATCCTGGACGGCCGCGTGAAGACGCTGCATCCGACCGTTCATAGCGGTCTACTGGCTATTCGTGACAGTGCTGAGCATCAGGCGCAAATGAAAGAGCTTGGTCTTGATTATATCGACCTGGTCGTTGTCAATCTGTATCCGTTCCAAGAGACAATAGCTAAGCCGGATGTCGCTTATGAGGAAGCGATCGAGAATATCGATATCGGTGGTCCAACGATGCTTCGCTCGGCGGCCAAGAACCATGCCTTCGTCAGCGTTGTTGTTGATGCGAACGATTATAGCCAAGTGCTGGATGAGATTCGTGATGGTGGAGACACAACGCTTGAAACCCGTAAACAGCTCGCGGCAAAAGTGTTCCGTCATACCGCAGCCTATGATGCTCTTATTTCCGACTATTTGTCCAACAAGCTGGGAGATCCGCTTCCGGAACGTCTTACCGTTACCTATGAGAAGATTCAGGACCTTCGTTATGGCGAAAATCCACATCAAAAAGCCGCTTTCTACAGCAAGCCACTGGCTGCTGTCGATTCTTTAACGAATGCGGAACAACTGCATGGTAAGGAATTGTCCTATAACAATATCAATGACGCCAATGCGGCGCTGCAAATCGTGAAAGAATTTACGGAACCGGCTGTCGTAGCGGTGAAGCATATGAATCCTTGCGGCGTAGGGATCGGCGAGAGCATCTATGAAGCTTATCGCAAGGCTTATGATGCCGACCCGGTTTCCATCTTTGGCGGTATTGTGGCCGCAAATCGCATTATCGATGAAGATACAGCTAATTTGCTCAAGGATATTTTCCTGGAGATCGTACTTGCACCAGGGTTCACAGATGAGGCGCTGGCATTGCTGACACAGAAGAAGAATATTCGCCTTTTGAAGATCAGTGGTCTGGAACTGGCAGCGGATCGGAAGAGCCAATATGTGGTTACTTCCATCGACGGCGGTATGATCGTGCAAGAGAGCGATATTCACTCCTTGACTGAGGCTGACTTGCAGGTTGTTACGGATCGTAAACCGACTGAAGAAGAACTGAAGCAACTACTGTTTGGCTGGAAGGTTGTTAAGCATGTTAAATCCAATGCGATTGTTCTAGCAAAGGATGACATGACGGTTGGCGTTGGTGCTGGACAGATGAACCGCGTAGGCTCGGCTAGAATTGCTATCGAGCAAGCTGGTGAGAAGGCGAAGGGCAGCGCACTTGCTTCCGATGCATTCTTCCCAATGGGAGACACGCTGGAGGAAGCAGCCAAAGCCGGAATTACGGCGGTTATTCAACCTGGTGGCTCGATTCGCGATGAGGAGTCGATTAAGGTGGCCAATGAGTACGGAATCGCAATGGTATTTACCGGAGTGAGACATTTTAAACACTAAGAGGCCTGAAGACGGCAGACCGCTGCGGCGGCCTGTCGTTTTTTTCACTGTTGAGGTTTTTATTATACGTTTAAATAAGAGGAGGAATCTGAATGGATATTCTAGTGATCGGAGCAGGCGGTCGTGAGCATGCGATTTGCTGGGCGCTGGCCAAGAGTCCGAAGGCGGACAAGATCTACTGTGCTCCAGGGAACGCAGGGATCGGACAAATTGCTGAGCTTGTGCCGATTCAGGTAGGAGAGTTTGAACGCCTGGTTTCTTTTGCTGAAGAGAAGAAGGTCGGTCTTGTTGTAGTAGGGCCGGATGACCCGTTGGCCGACGGAATTGTGGATGCTTTCGAAGCGAAGCAAATTCCTGTATTTGGCCCGCGCAAGAATGCGGCCCATATCGAAGGCAGCAAGACCTTCATGAAGGATTTGCTCCATAAATACAACATCCCTACCGCAGCCTACGAGAAATTCGACAACTATGAAGCGGCCTTGAGTTATTTGCACAGTCAGCCTGTGCCGATCGTCATCAAGGCGGACGGTTTGGCGGCAGGTAAAGGGGTAACCGTAGCTTTTACACGCGAGGAAGCGGAGGATGCCTTGCAGAGTATTATGGTCGACAGGGTGTTCGGCGAATCAGGCAGCCAAGTCGTCATTGAAGAATTCCTGGCCGGCCAGGAAATGTCGATTCTCGCTTTTGTCGACGGTGAAGTTGTGCGCCCTATGGCGGCTGCGCAGGATCATAAACAGGTCTATGACAATGATAAAGGGCCGAATACCGGCGGGATGGGCACGTATTCTCCATTGCCGCATATCGCGGATCGTATCATTGAGGAAGCGGTTGAGACGATCATTAAGCCTACTGCCAAGGCGATGGTAGCGGAAGGACGTCCGTTCCGCGGTGTATTGTTCGCAGGCCTAATGATCACACCGGATGGCAAGCCGAAGACGATTGAATTCAACGCGCGGTTCGGCGATCCCGAGACTCAGGTCGTTCTGCCTCGCTTGAAGAGCGATTTGCTGGAAATTTTCCTAGCTGCGGTGAATGGTACTTTGGATCAAGTGGAAATTGAATGGAGCGATGCGGCCGCAGTCTGTGTCGTGCTGGCTTCCGGCGGCTATCCTGCTTCCTATCCGAAGGGTCTGCCGATCCATGGTCTGCAGGAAGCTGAGCAGGTGCAATCCCTAGTCTTCCATGCCGGAACGGCAAAGAACACCGAAGGGGAATGGGTCACGAATGGTGGCCGCGTGCTTGGAGTTGTCGGATTAGGCAAGGATATTGCCGAAGCCCGTGATAAGGCTTATGACGCAGCCAACCAGATTACATTTGAAGGTAAGCAGAATCGTAGTGATATTGCTATGAAGGCATTACGATAATAGAATTGAACTATAGCCCGAAAGACAAACACTTAATTAACAGTGTCCTCTTTCGGGCTTTTTTGTATTTAAAATTTTAATAACATTTATACATTATCCCTAACCCCGTGCTACAATCATTTACAAATGAGTTGGTATTTTTTGGGTGCTAGTCCTATCTTAGCATGCATAACTAATTTGCAAAATACATGGGAGTTGGTGATGTATTGAAAAATGCTTGGCTTATATCATTTATCCGTTTTCCTCTGCTAATCATCATTTTGTTGATTTTCTTTGTATTGTTTCAATTATGCGGATTGAAGTTTCACTTTCCTTTCCTGCTTGAGTTATCAACTCTCTACTTTACTGTAGTCAATGTGATCTGCTTTTATCTGCTCAACCGTATTTTAAAAAAAGAAGGACGTTCCATTAAAGAATTAATCGATTTTCGTTCAGACCGTATAGGTAAGGATATCGTGTTCGGTTTCTTGTGGCTATTAGTTCTATATATTCCGTTCATCATTGTTATTATGGGGACTATGTTTGTCATGTATGGAACAGGTTTATTCAATCATTTTCAAACCGTGTTTGTTGGGGATGAGAATAACTTTGCCTTTGCAAGACCTGGGTGGTTAATATGGTTAACAGCGAGTATTTCTTTAGCTTTCCCCTTTTTAAATGCGCCGATTGAAGAACTAATGTACAGGGGATATGCACAACCATCCTTTATTCAAACATATAAAAAGGTTTGGCTTGGAATAACGATTCCATCCATCGGTTTTGCCTTACAGCACATTATGCTGGCAGGCAGTTTTCAAGGAGCTATTGTATATGCTGTCGCTTTCTTTGTATGGGGAATTGGCGGCGGGATCATCTTCTATAGACAAAAAAGATTATTTCCTCTGATTGTATGTCATTTCATAGTTAATATAGCGTTCAGTATGATTCCTATCATGTTTCTAGCTATGGGGGCATAATTACAGATCTGATATATAATACATCTGCTGACTGGTTTCCATTCCTCGATTGGAGCCTGGCTTTTAATTTTATTGGAATACGGTAATGAAAATAGGAGGAGTGTACATGAAGAGATTGAAAGTGGGCATTCTGCTGTTTGACGATGTAGAGGTGCTTGATTTTGCCGGGCCGTTTGAGGTGTTTGCAGTGACGACGGCAAAGAAGGCTGATGGAGAGTTATACAGTCCTTTTGAAGTAACGACGATTACAGAGGATGGTCAGATGATTACGGCCCGTAACGGGTTGAAGGTACAGCCAGATTACAGTTTTGAATCAGCGCCTGCCTATGATTTGTTGGTCATTCCAGGGGGCATGGGTACGAGAGAACTGGTGAACAATAGAGTGGTTATTGATTGGATCGCCACATGTTCTGGGGAAGTTCAGTGGATGACCTCGGTTTGCACCGGCGCCTTCTTACTAGCGGAAGCAGGCTTACTTAAGGGCAAACGTGCTACGACGCACTGGGCAAGCATTGAAAGAATGCGCGATACTTACCCTACGGTTTTAGTAGAGAAAGACGTCAAATTTGTCGACGAAGACCGGATTGTAACCTCGGCAGGAATATCGGCTGGGATTAATATGGCATTTCATATGGTAAATCGTCTGCTCGGTAAAGAGGTAGCAAAAGAAACGGCGCGGAGAATGGAGTACGATATTGATCTGGATCCCCAGTAATGCCGTGATATATTCTCAGAAACGGATTTCGCTTCTGGTAGGGATAATTCTTGAGTCTTTGACAAATGTTAAAGCAGAAAGTTCTACATTATTCCAACATTGTCGGGAGGCGACCTAACGGATGAGTAAAGAGAGGAAGGACATGCTTCCGGTATCGCGTGAGCAGGTGGAAGTTGAGGGTGTCTATACAGATGAACTTGGCCGCGCGGAGTATCTGCACAAAGGGGAGGAATTCCCCGCTGATCTGGTACATGGAACGATGGAATGGAAGCTAACTGAACTGGCCCAGATCAAGCATGCTGAAGGGCGGACAGATCCGGACAAAGATACAGAGCAAGGTACAGAGCAAGATTAGTTCAAAGGGTAAATGTATCGAACGTCCCGGGGGAATTTCTCGGAAGGGCGTTCGATTTGTTTTTACCAAGGATGGTGAATTCAGCGCGGATGTTCCGTATAATGGATAATTGAGGAGAGGTATTTATCGGGAGGACAAGCGATGAGCGTTACGACAGGAATTCATCATATTACAGCTATTGTGGGGGATGTTCAGGAGAGCGTAGATTTTTATGCCGGTGTTCTTGGTCTAAGACTCGTGAAAAGAACGGTTCATTATGAAGCACCGGATCTATATCATCTATATTTCGGCAATGAGAATGGAGACCCGGGAACGATTATGGCTTTCTACCCGTTGGGGAGTGGTCATCAGGGAATTCTTGGCGGTGGTCAGGTTGGGGTCATCGTGCTCGCGGTTCCGCCAGGAAGTATGTTCTTTTGGCGGCAGAGGTTGAAGGACTTCGGAATTACATATATGGATCTGTTTCGTTTTGATGAGGAATATGTCCGGTTCGCCGATCCGTCCGGCCTGTTGATCGATCTGGTTGAGCGTAGTGAAGGGCCGTTCAGTCTCTGGCAATATGGCGGTATCCCCGAAGGATACGCGATTAAGGGACTAGCAGGTGCGTTATTGTTCAGCTGCAATAGCGCGAAGACAGCTGAGGTACTTCAGGAGATTCTGGGCTTGGATTACATCGGCGAGGAAGAAGGACTGCTGCGTTTCAAGGCGGACGACAGCCTCGGCAATATTATCGATTTGAATGCAGAGAACTTACAAAGGGGCTGCAGCGGTGCTGGGACCGTTCACCATATGGCTTGGAGGACGAAAGATAAAGAGGAGCAGATGAAGTACCATGAGCTGCTCGAAGTGAGCGGTATGGAACCAACGCCGGTCATCGACCGCCAATATTATAAATTCCTATATTTTCGTGAGCCAGGAGGAATACTGTTCCAGGTAGCCACGGACGGGCCGGGATTTGATTATGACGAGGCCCCTGAGTCTCTAGGCAAAGAACTTATGCTGCCGGATATGTATGAGGATGAGCGAGAGAGGATTGAGAAGCGCCTCAAGCCGTTCCAGGTCAGAACTGTAAAACCAGCGGGGAAATAGTGCTTGCTCGATAAGCCGTTCGGGTGTAACTTTATAAAAACGATCGTAGTAAAGTGAGGAGAAGAGGATGAGCCATACGGAACGGCAAGCAGTTGGGATGGAGGATATCGTACGCGCTAACCATGTTCTGAAAGAAGTTGTAAAACGTACACCGCTGCAATTGGATGCGGCGCTGTCTGCCAAATATGAGTGTAATGTCTACTTGAAACGTGAGGACTTGCAGATTGTTCGCTCCTTTAAAATTCGCGGTGCCTACAATATGATCCGTAGTCTGAGCCAGGAAGAGCTGGACAGAGGGATCGTATGTGCCAGTGCAGGCAATCATGCGCAGGGGGTTGCTTTCTCATGTAATGCGCTGGGAATCCAGGGCAAAATATATATGCCGAGCACTACGCCGAATCAGAAAGTTAAACAAGTAAAGCGCTTTGGTGGTTCTGCGGTAGAGATTATACTAACCGGAGATACTTTTGATGATGCGTTTGATGAAGCGATGAAGGCATGTAAGGAAGGCGGAATGACGTTTATTCATCCTTTTGATGACCCGAAAATCGTGGCAGGCAACGGAACCATTGGAATGGAAATCATGGAGAGTCTTGATGCACCAGCGGATTATATCTTTGCCACAATCGGTGGCGGAGGCTTGATCTCTGGAGTGAGCACGTATATCAAGACCGTCAGTCCGGAGACGAAGGTGATCGGTGTGGAACCTGCCGGGGCCGCATCGATGACAGAAGCGTTGAGGCAGCATCAGGTTGTAACTCTGGAGGCGATTGATAAGTTCGTCGACGGCGCCGCCGTGAAGCGAGTCGGGGAGCTGAACTACGCGATTTGCGCGGAGCTTCTTGATGATATTGTTAAGGTTCACGAAGGAAAGTCTTGTTCAACGATTCTTGAGCTATACAATGACAGTGCAATCGTGGTGGAACCGGCTGGGGCTTTGCCAGTGTCGGCACTGGATATGTACCGTGACCAGATCCACGGGAAGACGGTTGTCTGCATCATTAGCGGCGGCAACAATGACATCGACAGGATGCAAGAGATGAAGGAACGTTCGCTCATTTATGAAGGCTTGAAGCATTACTTCCTGATCAATTTCCCACAGCGCGCCGGAGCGCTGCGTGAGTTCCTAGAGGATGTGCTTGGACCAAATGACGATATCGCCCGGTTCGAATATACGAAGAAGCATAACAAGGAGAACGGCCCGGCATTGGTTGGAATTGAGCTAAGCGACCAGGCGGATTATGGAGCGTTGATCGATCGGATGAAGTCGAAGAATATCGCCTATACTGAGCTGAATCGTGATTTGAATTTGTTTAACTTATTGATCTGAGTAGGTCGACGTAATTTCTACTGTCCTATCATGAACATAAATAACATGTATAATCGTGATTTAAATTTAAGCAGTCCATAGCATCCCATGCTATGGACTGCTCTTTTTTTTAGTGAATTTCAAGAATAGGCTTTACAATATCTCATTACTAGTGTACTATTCAACTATAACACTAATACGATTAAGGAGTGGCCGTGATGAACAAGGCTGAAAAACACGTTGTAACCAGTTCTGATAAAGGATCAGGTCAGGTTGTACTCCAGGTTAATGGAGTGACGAAGCAAATTGGACGCAAGAGAATTGTTGATAAGCTATCTTTTGACATACATCAAGGTGAAATTGTTGGGTTGCTCGGACCTAACGGAGCAGGGAAGACGACAACGATCCGCATGATCGTCGGATTAATCGGAATGACTGAAGGGGATGTGCTGATTAAGGGCGAGAGCATCAAGCATCATTTTGCCAGAGCGATTTCTGAAGTCGGTGGTATCATCGAAAATCCGGAGTTTTATCCTTATATGACAGGTTACGATAATTTGAAGCAGTATCAGCGTATGGCCAAGGGAATAACGGAGGAGAGAATCGCTGAGGTTGTGAAATTGGTTGGACTTCAGGATGCCATGAAGAAGAGGGTGAAGGCTTACTCGCTCGGGATGCGTCAACGCCTCGGCATTGCCCAGGCCCTTCTGCATAACCCATCGATTCTGATTCTGGATGAGCCGACAAACGGGCTTGACCCTGCCGGGATTCGGGAGATGCGTGATTATCTCAAGACGATTGCCCGAGAGGAAGGAATTGCGATTCTGGTCTCTAGCCATCTGTTATCGGAAATGGAACTCATGTGTAGCCGGGTGGTCGTCATTCAGGAAGGCAAGCTTGTTACCGTTAGATCATTAGGTGGTTCATCTGCTACGGAGGAAGAGGGACAGGTTCAAGTTATCCTTCGTGTAAATGACGTAGAGCAGGCAAAGCTAAGACTTGTACGCATGGAAGAAATACGTATTGTTGGTATCGATACCGAACGGAGTCAGGTTACAGTTACGGTCCGTGACAGTTATATCCCAAGGGTAATAGATGCTCTACGCAACGAAGGAATCGCGCTTTATCGGATCGAGGAAATCAAAGAGTCGCTGGAAGATGAGTTCTTGAAATGGACAGGAGGAGATTTAAGTGCTTAGTTTTGGCAAATTAGTTACTAATGAATGGTTGAAGTTATCTAAAAGACGCAGCTTCTTTATTCCTTATTTGGTCATTGCGGCATTTATCATTGGTATAGCTTATTTTATTGCCAAGACGGGATCAGGCGGGGATGTAACAAATCAGACTTTCATCAAGATGATGATGGCCAAAAACGGACTGGGCAGCTCATTGCTTTTCTTATTATTATAGGAACGGCGGGAGTTGTATCTAAGGAATATAGTCTAGGAACGATCAAGCTGTTACTGATTCGTGCACAAAGCCGTAGCAAGATTCTATTGTCCAAATATATCACCGTTCTTTTATATGCTGTATCCATCATGGTCTTTACATTTCTTGTATCACTGGTGACAGGAAGTATTGCATTTGAAGCCGGTGCTTAGGGTACTGGCTGGAACGAAGTCATACAGTCGTTTCTTTATACTCTTGCTTTTGCTTGGATTTATGCGACAATTACGTTCATGATCGGTGTACTCACCCGTTCTACAGGAATTACGGTCGGGCAACAATGTCTATGATCATGCTGGAAAGCCTGATTGTATTCGTACTGGCTAAATATTCTTTCACTAAGTATCTGATTTTTGCCAATGTCGATTTATCGCAGTATGCAGAAGGTGGCTCACCACTGCCAGGAATGACGATGACCTTCTCTCTAATTGTTATAGCGGTATATATTGCATTGTTTCTTATTGCAAGCTTTGTTACGTTTAAAAAACGGGATGTCGCATAAGCATTATCGTGGCCTTATGGACATAGTGGTAGAAAGGAGCTGACGGAATCGTGACCATTGAATTTGATAACAATCTACCGATCTATCTGCAGATCATGAATTATATCAAGAAAGAGATCGTAACTGGGAAGTTGAATGCCGGGGATAAAATTCCTTCGGTTCGTGAGCTTGCGGCCGAGCTGCAAATCAATCCGAATACGGTACAACGAACATTTCAGGAACTGGAGCGTGAGGAAGTCGTGGAGACAAGACGCGGGCTGGGAAGATATGTGACAAGTGAGGAAGCGAAAATCATGACCATTAAAAAAGAAATGGCAGGGGACCTGCTGGATCATTTCATTAGCGGAATGCAGGAGCTAGGTTTCACCAATAAGGATATTGCAAGTATTGTTGCGGAAGCAGTAGAGATAAAGAATGAATAGTGAAAGGAGAGAGGACATGGATAATCTGCTTCAGTTCCAGAATGTAACTAAATCATATGGTTCGAGAAAAGCTCTGCATGATGTATCCTTCCGCATTGGTCCTGGTAAAATCATTGGCCTGCTCGGTACGAACGGAAGTGGTAAGAGCACATTGATGAAGATAACTGCTGGCCTACTGCCAGTGTACTCCGGAAGCGTAACAGTGGCTGGCCAGCCGCTTGATCTGAATACGAAGTCGATCGTCTCATTCATGCCGGATCGCCCTTTGACGGAATCATGGATGAGGGTTAGGGATGCTATATCATTCTATAGCGATTTCTATCCAGACTTCGATATGGCAAAAGCGTTGCAAATGCTAGATTTCATGAATTTAAATCCACAGGACCGGATCAGTTCTCTATCTAAAGGGATGAATGAACGGTTGCAATTAACTCTTGCTCTGTCCAGAAATGCCAAGATCTATTTGCTCGATGAGCCGATTGGTGGAGTGGATCCGGTAGCTAGAACGAAGATTCTTGATGCCATTGTCGAGTTCTATAGCGAAGATAGCAGCTTGATTATATCGACGCATCTTGTGAAGGATATTGAACGGATTTTTGATGAAGTAATCTTTATCAAGAACGGGGAACTAGTGTTGCAAGAGGAAGTCGAAGAGCTGCGACTCAAGTATGGCAAAAGTGTGGATGATATGTTCAAGGAGGTGTTCGCCGAATGATGAGGTTGCTTAAGTACGATTGGAAAAAGAATTCGACGATGCTTCTTAGTACAGCAGTAATACTGATTCTAGCTGAAGCGGGATTAACGCTGGCTGGCTATACCCGAGGATGGAATGAGGGAATCACCTTTGGACTTACGATTATGCTGTATGTCTTCGCTTGTATGATGGCAGTCATCATGACTTATAGAACCTTCTTTAGCAATGCCAAGTCTTATAGCCGAAGACTACTTCCTGTTCGTACGGTATGGAGTGTTCTTTCCCCAATGGTTCTGGGATTGTTAGTACTGATCGGTATTGGGATTCTCATTTGTATCCATCTTGGAGTCTTCAGTCTGATCTTTGGGGTTCCTGATTTTAAGGGGATTTCTACGGAAGCAATCCCCAACTCCTGAAGGTAACAGCCATATTTATATTCCAGATTTTCTGGGCCTATCTTTTCTCCTATATGGCTATAGCTCTATCCATAGCGATCGCACTAATGTTCCAACGAGGAAGAGTATGGATCGGGATTCTGAGCTTCATCATTATACAGAATGTAATCAGCTGGATTATTTCTAGTCTTTTCAAAGCGAACTTCGGAGGTATTCCATTCCTCAACGTCAAACTTCAATCTAATATGATGATGGGCGGAGAGGTGGTCTTTCCAGATGACATTATGCTTATTAGATGGGGAGAAACCTTACTTGAAGCAGTCTTTGTAGTTCTGATGCTGTATGCAACAGTTCTGCTGTTGAACCGTAGGGTAGAGGCTTAACAACAATTCATAAGGACCTATTATTAAAAGAAATAATGTCCCCTCTCATAGGGTCTCAAATGTGCCTGCTGGCCAATATAGAGACTCCGTGAGAGGTTTTTTTTATTATAGGTTGGAACTCATAAGTTACGGATTGACAACAAAATGCTACTGATGTAAATTGTAACCATAAACACGCGTTCACTAATTTGGTGGGGAACTGCAAACTGGTAGAATTCTTCGAGCTTCAATTCTCGGGTCTTATAAGCCAATTCCTTGAATCAATTATTGAAATGTATGAACACGTGTTAAGTAGGAGGGCTTTATTTGAAAAAGTCGGATATCAATAGCATTGAAATTGCTAAAATTGCCGGCGTATCACGAAGTACGGTCAGCCGAGTGATCAACAATTACCCGAATGTACCGAAGGCGACGCGTGATAAAGTGATGCAAGTTATCGAGCAGTATAAGTACTCACCAAACTTTTCGGCTCGGATCATGTCTGGCATGAAGACCCAAACTATCGGCCTGTTCATGATTTCGCCTGAAGAGGTGTTCCATGATTCGTTAACGACCTCGTTAATTACCGGACTAATTGAAAGCGCATCCAATCAGGGGTATTACGTGTTAACGCATATCATCAGAAATACCAAGGACCAGGACATTGTTCGCAAAGTAAAGGAGACGTTCTACCAGCAGCGGATTGACGGTGGAATATTCATCGGTGCGGCCAATCATGAGACACTGATTGAAGAGCTGATTGCTGAAGGTTATTTTGTTGGTATTATTGATCAGAATATAGAAGGCCGTTATGAATCGAACAGGGTAGTCTGCAATTTTGGCAATGTACAAGGAATGAAGCAGGGAGTCGATTATCTGGCTGGATTGAACCATCGTAAAATAGCCTTTATTACAGGCGATCCTCTGCGCTGCTCCGGTCCGGAGAAGCTTGAAGGCTTCAAGAATGCGATGGTTTCGCATGGACTCGAAGTGGATTCACGCTGGATTATCCCGTCTGACTTCACTGAGAAGGGCGGCTACAGCTCGGTTAGACAATGGCTCAAAACTGTCTATGAGCTACCGACGGCGATATTCGCTTGCAATGACAGCGTCGCCTTCGGTGCACTGGCTGCTTTGAAGGAAGCGGATCTGATCGTACCGGATCAGATTTCTTTGATCGGGTTCGATGATCATGCGCTTAGCTCCCGGATTCAGCCAGGCATTAACGTCCATCCATGTAGATTTTACGGAAATGGTACATACATTGATCAGCAACATTATCGAAGCGATTGAGCGAGAACCCAAAGGTTTCAAGAAATATGTCGGCACTACCGAACTGGTAATCAGGGATTCCTGTCGAGCCATCTGACCCTGACCCGGTGATAAATCATACAGATCATTTAATAAAAGGAGACAATGATTATGGAAAAAAGTTTACTCGGAACAACGCTTGTTACTCAGATTGGCATTATCGTTCGTGATATTGAGAAGGTAGCCCAGAGCTATGCGGCTTTCTTCGGAATTGAGCCGCCGAAATGGTCCTGGACAGATACCGTTGATGTAGCGCAGACGGAGTATAAAGGGGATTCCTCCCGGCCCGGCGAAATTGGCGTTCATTGATTGTGGACAACTGCAGATCGAACTTATTGAACCTGATCAGCAGCCTTCGACCTGGCGGGAGTTCCTTGATGAGCATGGCGAAGGGGTGCATCATATCGCATTCTTCGTGAAGGGGATGAAGGAGAAGATCGGCATCATGGAGGCTCATCAGATGCCGCTAATTCAAAAGGGTGAATATACCGGCGGGCGCTATGCATATATGGATTCTTTTGCTGAACTGAAGGTACTGGTTGAATTGCTGGAGAACGACAACTGAATGAATTATAAGTTCCTTCAATTCCGAAGCAGGACTGATTGTTAAGAGGAGGGAGTAGAAACATGAAGATATTGTTGACAGGTGCAGCCCAAGGCTTAGGGCTGGCAACGGCCAGCGAAGCGCTTGAGCGTGGCCTTCAGGTGATTGCGACCGTCCGAGATATGAAGCGCAGCGGACATGTGCAGGAACTAAGTGATAAGTACCCGCAGCAGCTTGATATTGTACAGATCGATGTGAATGATGAACACGAAATTAGTGAAGCAAAGCTTCAGATCGAACAGAAGCACGGCCATATCGATGCTCTCATTAACAATGCGGGAATACTGATCGCTCGTGATCAGAAGCTGGAGCAGCTCAACTTCGAGGATGTAGAGCTAACGATGCAGACCAATCTATATGGACCGATGAAGGTGGCTAAGCATTTCCTGCCTCTCTTGCGTAAGAGCAGTCAGCCGTGCATTATAAATATCAGTTCCGAGGCGGGCAGCTTCTCAGCGGCGTATGGAGCGGATTATCCGTATGCGTTGTCGAAGAGTGGATTGAACTTCTTCACAGCACAGCTGCGGAAGGAACTCGTGCCGCAGGGCTTCGTCGTGTACAGTGTCCATCCAGGCTGGATCAAGACGCAGATGGGCGGAGACCAGGCGCCTGGTCATCCGCAGGATACAGCGGTTGGACTTATGAACCTTGTAGAGCGTAAAGTACAGCCAGAGCAGGAGAGCTGGATGATTAATCATAAAGGTGAGGCTATGCCTTATTAATGTTACTCGACCTAGAAGCAGATCGGAGATGGTAAGAGATGAAGCATGTACTAGCAATAGTCGGAGATTTCTATCATGATGCTGAACTGGCAAAGGAGTCGTTCGACCGGGTGGTTGAGCCGTTCATTAAGGATGGTCGGCTGCAGGTAGTCTATACGAGTGTGGAGCAGATTGAGCAGAATCTGGTTAATTCATTGGCCTCATTGCCTGATTTGGTTGTTCTGTTCGCCGAGGATCGGATTGATCCGCAGGCTGCGCAGGTTAAGCAGTGGATGACCGCAGAGGCAGCGGAGGCCATCGAAAGCTATGTAGCTGGAGGCGGAGCTTGGCTGGCCTGGCATTCTGGGCTTGCCTCATACCCTGAGGACGGAGCTTATGTGAGAATGCTTGGGGGTCACTTCTTATCCCATCCGGCGGAGCATAGCAGAGTAACTTATACACCGTTACCGGGTACAGAGCTGGGAGAACTCGGTGGGGCGTTCGCTTTCATGGATGAGCATTACTTCGTTGCTTGCGATGAGGCGAATACGACTATATTTATGCGCTCGTCTTCTACAGACGGTGAGAGCACGGCGGGCTGGTACCATATGTATGGCTCAGGCCGAGTTGGCTGTCTGACGCCAGCCCATCTGTCTGAGGGATTGCTGATGCCACAGTTTATTGAGGTTATGAGAAGTTTGGTTGCCTGGTGCACTAATATGATATTGTAGAATACTAAATTCGGTGGAGGATACATATGAGATACGAGATAATTCCAGGTACAGAACTTGAGGCGGCGCGGATTTGCTTCGGAACGGCCGGAGTTGGAGCTTCAGTGAGTGAGGCCGATGCCTTTACTCTCCTTGACGCTTATTGCGAGCGGGGCGGAAATTTCATTGACACGGCCAGTGTATACTCGGATTGGGAGAGCGATGTGAAGAGCGTCACTGAAAAGACGCTTGGTAAATGGTTGAAGAGCCGAGGTAAGCGCGATTCTATCTTACTGGCGACTAAAGGGGACACCCTCATCGGGATAACATGTCCAAAGGTAGATTAACCCGAGAGGAGATCGCCGTTGATCTAGATAACAGCTTGCTTAATTTGGGGACGGATGTAATTGATCTGTATTGGCTCCATCGTGATGATATCACGAGGCCCGTGGAAGAGATCATCGATATGCTGGATGAACATGTACAGGCTGGTCGTATTCGCTATTTCGCCTGTTCGAACTGGACGGTGGAACGAATTGAAGCGGCACGGCAGTATGCAGTCTCCACGGGTAAGCCTGTATTTGTCGCGAATCAGATGCAATGGAGTCTTGCTGAGGTGAACTCGGAAGGCGTTGCCGATCCGACAACGGTCCAGATGGATGGAAGGATGCTTGATTATCATATATCGACAGGACTTACTGCCATCCCGTATACATCACAAGCTCAGGGATTTTTTAGCGGGAAATACCGCCCTGAAGAACGTACCAAGGCAAGCGTCGTCGATATGTTCTACAATGACGTCAATTTCGGACGTCTACGTCGTGTTCAGGAACTGGCTCAGCAGCTCAGCTGTTCTGGTACGGAGGTGGCACTTGCTTATTTGACTTCTCAGTCGTTCCCGACTTTCCCGATCATTGGCTGCCGCACACTACAGCAGCTTGATGAGAGTGTCAGGGCTGGTGATCTTCAGCTTGATGCTCAAACAGTGGGTTATTTGCGCGATGGCAGGTAGTTACAGAGAATGAGAAGAGGCCGATTCAGGCTCTTCTGCGATTTATCCCTATTGCAGATTCACTATCTCAAGCTTCTGATCCTGCAAGTATTTAATAATTCTAGGCAGGGCATCTAGCGTTGCCTTCGTTTCATGCATCAGAATGATGGATCCGTTTGGTTTAGATTTTTGTATGGATTGATAGATTTTATCTGCGTTTCTGCTCTTCCAATCGAGCGTATCGATATCCCATAGCACCATTTTTTGATTCGTATCATTTATGAAATTGACGATAGCTTTATTCTTGGCTCCATAGGGTGGGCGAAGAGAACGACAGGTTCTCCAGTCAATTTTTCAATAAGTTCATTAGGATGCGTGATTTCATACTTCTGCTTTGCCTTGGATTGCTTGGTCAGTTCCAGATGGTGCATACTATGACTACCGATGGAGTAGCCGTGATTCTTCACATACTGAACCGATTTGGGATGCTTCTCAACATTTTCTCCGATAAAGAAGAAGGTTCCTCCGACTTGATACTCCTTCAATACATCGGCAATCTTCTCCGTATATTTGGAAGGGCCGTCGTCAAAGGTAAGGGCGACAGTACCTTTAGGAATGTTGAAGTTGACTGTCTCGCTCAGTTCCACTGACTGCACATGTAGCTCGCTGACAGGTTTCGCAGCAACGCTAACGGGTTTGGTTGTCTCCTCCTCCGCCACTGCTTTGAATTGAGGATTCACGGCGGTTATTGTTCCAGTCTCTGAGTTTGAGGCTAATTCCACAATGCTGTCGGCCGTCTTGGTCATGCTTCCGATCGGACTAATACCATCATCCTTGCCGCTAGCCATCTTATAAGAGAAGGCGGGGACAGTTGATCCGACCAGGATTAAGATGATGATGCTCATCAAGGCAGTGGCCGACCAAATGAGTCTACGGTTGAGTCGACGATATGAACGCGCGTTCTCAACGTTGGAAGAATCAGGATTTTCCGTCGCTTCGAGCAAGGAAGTCAGGAACTTTAACTCATCTAAGGATTCACAATTTCTGATCATTTGTAATTCATGTACATATTGCTCGGAACAGGTGAAATAGACCCGCTCGCTTTGCTCGCAATATGTTCTCGTAAGATAGCTAACATAGTACTTTTTTGCAGAATCCCATTCGCTGTAAAAGGACAAGCGATATTTATAAACGATATCTGGCTCGAGTTCTTGTTCGACAATAGCCTTCAAATGATCGGCTGTAATGTCGTCTATCTTCCAGAGGACCTCGGTACCTTGTTCTTGTTCAGATGATATTTTGATAGTGATATAAGATTGGTTCGCTTGGCTGCATACGGATTGCAATTCAAGTACTTTTCCTAGATAGACTGACACGGGCATAGTAAACTCCTTTCTCTAGTGTGACTAGAGAGCAGGTGGCAATTTATTCGCTAATAGTGGTCTTGGAAGAGAAGGAGAAGCTCATTCGTTCTGTGAAATCATTGATGGTCTTCATCAATTCATCCTTCTCGGCCTTGATCTTGGTACATTGCGCATCTAACTTCTGATTCTCAACTTCTAGCTCTCTAATTCTTTCTTCCAGCTCTCTTATGTTCATCATGTTCTGATATTGAATATTTGCTGACTCTTCTTTCAGCAGATTATACTTATTAATCTCTTTTTCTAGCTGATTGGATATCTTCTCAAAATCATGGTTCGAGGTGCTTTGATACTCTTTATAATCCTCAAGTAGTTGATCGTAGCTCATCTGTTTATTGGTAAGACTGGCCTCGAACGCACGAATCTCTTTATTCTTGTCTTGAACGAGTTGCTCTTTCTTAACTAAATCGTACTTCAGGCGACTGATCGTCTCGTTGGCCGCATTCAGCTGTGTCTCAAAATCATCGTTCTTGTAAATGAGCAACTGTCGTTCATTCAGCATATTCTCCAGAGACAGCACCAGATCGAAAGCAGCTTTGTCGAGATTTTCTTTCGACAATATGTATTTCTTACCGGAATTCTCGGCGGGAGTGGAAATCTCCTTATTGCTGGTTACGATCTCCACCAGTTCTATTGGTTCGTCCTTCCCCTCATGGTTCGCTTGAACGGGTTCATTTTGAGTAGATAGGACGCCTTTCAACCAACCCATCGATTTATTTCTAGCATCTTTAGCCATAGCTTCGTCTCCTATATTTGAAATAGTAATAGAAATCCATCAACCCAAAATGTGAAAAACATTACTAAAGTAGCAATTATGTATAGCAAGATCCATCATATCAAAATCAGTCTATTCACATTGTATAATTATGTAGGATAATGTCAATATAATGCTATTGTACTAGTCCTTACATCCTATTATTTAGGGCTAAAAAACTGAAAGTGTACTAATAATGTCCTACTAAATACTTGATTCATCGAGACTGATAGAATCGGAGCGCAATTTGCCATGATAGACGAACTGTGTCAGTATAGTACAATAGTTGTTATATGCTTATAGTAGCTGGGTTACATGGACAACTGACAATGATGAATGGAGGACATGAAGCTATGCCTTTTCCAAATTGCCCGAAATGTAATTCTGAGTACACGTATGAGGATAGAGACTTGCTCGTCTGCCCGGAATGCAGTCATGAGTGGTCTGCTGATACGATTGATGCAGAGAATGAAGATGCTAGAGTCGTGAAGGATGCTAACGGCAATGTTCTGAGCGATGGCGATTCTATTACTGTGATCAAGGATTTGAAAGTGAAGGGAACCTCGTCGGTTATCAAAATCGGCACGAAGGTAAAAAATATTCGCCTGATCGAAGGCGATCATGATATCGATTGTAAAATTGACGGCTTCGGGGCGATGAAATTGAAGTCGGAGTTTGTTAAGAAGATATAGTTCATAAGCAAGAAAAAATACAGTCCGCGTCTCCAAGGAGAACGGGCTGTATTTTTTGTTAATAACGGTATATATTTATCCGTTTTGAATTTTAATTATTTGCCGCGCCGTCCGAAAATGAAGATTTGCCCAAGCAGTCCAATGATAAAAATGATCAGGCTCTGCCAAGGAGTAACGGTGAAGGATGGCATAATGCGATTAAGCAGCAGGCCTACTGCAATGACGGCCAGTGCGATGATGATATAAATGCCGAACGCTCTTATATCAAACAATTTACGCGGCCGCATCGGATCTGAAGTCTGTTCCACTGGCTTCACACTATCGTCCTCTTGCCCCGGTCCGAGAAAACGGGTAATGAATTCGATTAATACGATGGCCAGACCTGCAATTAGCAGTAGTGTGCCACTGTTGATGGTAGTGTTGGCTAGTTCCCCTCCAAACCATTTGCCGAAAAAGCCGGTAATCATAAAAATGAAGAATACCCAAGTAATTGTAGCCCATGGGATCATAATGTAATATTTAATCTTTTCTTTTAAAGTCCGGGGCTTGCGCATTTTGACATCATCGATGAGCCTCTCGCAGTATGCCGCGGCACTCGCTTTGAATAATTGCTCGGCGCTGACGCCCTTTTGCTCATGCTTGACGATCTTCTGGGCCAGGTAAAGCAGAAGCTCTTCCTTCCTGGCATCACTGATTTCTTCGTCTTTGTGGATGTACGTGCTCATTTCCTTAAAATAAGCTGCATTCTCCCGGTTCATTTGCTGGCTGAGTCGTTCGACTCTAACCGCCCTCTCCTGAGTGTTCAATCAAGACCCTCCAACTATGCTGATATTGTCCAATAGTATACGGCAAATTTTGATCGATTCGCAAGGGAAGGGATGCAAACGTAAGAGAAGAGCCCGTGATTAGATGAAAATATAGATCGTATAAGACTTTTTAAATAATGTACTTATTTTTTAATTATAGTATAAATTTTATATTGAATTTATTTATTAATAATATATAATGTACTCATTATTAATTATAAGTACATTTTGGAGGTTGGAGTATATGGACGCGATCTCGGTATCTGGTCTGTCGAAGTACTATGGCAAGAAGATCGGTGTAGAGAATGTCGACTTTACAGTGACAAGAGGAGAGAAATTTGGGTTTATCGGTCCGAATGGCGCCGGCAAGTCAACGACGATTCGAATGCTGATGCAACTCCTGCACCCATCTGGTGGAGAGATCTCTCTCTTGGGTAAGACGCTAGGCAAGGAGAACCCAGACATTCGAAGCAAGATTGGTTATTTGCCTTCTGAGGTGCAGTATGACAGTGATATGAACGGACATCAGGTACTTAAATTTGCTGCCCTAGCTTACGGCTTGAATCTGAAGGATACGATGGGGCTGGAGATTGCCGAGCGTCTGCAGCTCGATTTGAGCCGTAAGGTTCGTGATTACTCCCTCGGGAACCGCAAGAAGCTGGGAATTGTGCAATGTCTTCAACATCGGCCGGAACTGGTCGTACTCGATGAGCCAACATCGGGTCTGGATCCGCTCATTCAACATGAGTTCTTCAATCTTCTGACTGAATTGAATGAGCAAGGGATGACCATATTCTTCTCAACTCATGTCTTGTCCGAGGTAGAGAGATTCTGCGATCGGGTAGCTTTTATCCGCGAGGGCCACTTACTGCGAGTATCAAGGGTGGATGAGATTGCGGAAAGATTGATTCGCAAATTTACAGTTGCGTTTCGTGAGCAGGGCAATTTGATAGAACGGCTTGGGCTGAATAAGCTGGATTCGGATGCTAAGTATGAACATGGAGAGCATATTTTTCAGGTGTCGGGTCCAATCGAGCCTGTTCTTCAGCTGCTGGCCGATGCAGGGGTTAATGATCTTCGCGTAGAGCGGCCTTCGTTAGAGGAAATATTCATGCAGGACTATTCTGTGCATGCAGGGACGGATCATCCGCACACCGACGAGATTCATTCGACAGGTACAGATACGGTTAAGAAAGAACATCATCACTTCATGGAGAAGGAGGGAGAGCAATGAGGGGAACTATTGGAAATTTAATTCGTAACGAATGGTGGATAAACCGGCGTAATTTCCTGATTGCCCTTGTCGTTATTCCTGGCTTTCAGATTCTATTCTCGGGAGTTGCGAATATCTTTCTCCAAAATACGGATATGGTGAAAATGGTGGAGATGATTCCTTCCGCCATGATGGATGCATTCGGCTTTTATCCTGAGCTGATGACTACTTTTGAAGGCTGGATGAGTAGTGAGCCGCTTACGTTCTATTTAATGCTATTTGGAGGATTTGCAGCCGTGTGGGGTAGCTTGACAATTGCACGTGAACGGAGCAGCAAGACACAGGATTTCCTGTTCTCTTTACCCTATACGCGTCTACAAATATTTATGTCTAGAGTACTAGCACAACTGGTACAGATGTTAGCCGTCTTTCTTGTTACACTTGTCTCTGTCTATCTCTTCGGCTCTTTGCTCAGTTCGATAGCCAAACCTGAAGTTATTCTCATTATGATGTTGTCCGGCTTACTGATCGCGATGGCTTTTGCTGGTATTGGATATATCTTTACTGTGCTGGTACACACGGAACGGGGGCAATGTCTGTCAGCGTCGGCATCGTTATGATCTCTTTTTTGCTTAAAATGCTCTCCGGACTCGATAGCTCCATATCCTGGTTGTCGAAATTAAGTTTATTTAATATATTTGACAGCCTTAGGATGGCAACTGAATCGTATCTCTCCTGGACAGGAATAGCTATCTGCTTACTGGTTTATTTTCTTGGAATTGCTCTTGGTGCAATTATGCTCCGACGGCAGGACATTTAGTTTATAATATAAGTGTGTGTTTAAAAAGTACGGTTTTCAGCACCGAGAAGGTTGGATGAAGCTAGGGGCTGAGGAGCGGAGCGTACGTAGTTGGTACGTGAGCACCGGAAGGCCCGGCTGAATTCAAGATTCGAATGTCGAATATGCTCCCAGCGTTACTTCGTGATCAAAGGGGGACTTTTTAAACAACCTCTATAAGTACTATTCAACAAAGGGGGCGTTCTGTCCGTGGTTAACGGAAAAAAACAACAAATCATTCGGACGGCACGCAAGCTGTTCTTCGAGCAGGGGATTGTCAGTACGAGTATGGATCAGATCGCTGAAGAAGTGCCTGTCTCGAAAATGACTATTTATAAATATTTCGGCAGCAAGGATGGGCTGATCGAGCAGGTCATTACGATGATCAATGAAGAGACGCATGCGGATTTTACTCAGATGATGGAGAAATCCAATGACGCGATTGAAATGTTGCATCATATGCTTCTTTATCAGAGGATGAGTGACTACTCAGCCGAATTTATCAATGACCTGGTCTCTGTATACCCGGAGTATACTCGGCAGATGATTGAATATAATGAACAGAAGAATATGCCGCTGTTCGAGGAGATGGTGTTCCGCGGCCAGCAGAATGGACATATTCGCAAGGATATCTCACCGCATCTGCTGGTGCTGTACCTGTCTTCGATGAAGGAATTCATGGCCAAGCCCGGCCGGCTTGAGCCATTTACGAATATGAATGTGCTTGCAGATCAATTCATATCGTTACTGATTCATGGTATTTCAAATACGCCAGTTATGACTGAACCTCCACATGAATAGGGATTATATTTGTTCACACTGAGTTGAATAATGTAGCGCAGGGCACCGCTTTGAAGCGGTGCTTTTTTTGTATTTTTCGTGAACATCGCATAAAAAGAGACCAACAAGACGAAACTACATCATCACAGAAATTTGTCAAACAGGAGGAACGTATCCATGGAGAACGAAGTGGAATTAACACGCCGTTACTTGCTCAACAGTCATTCACGGGGGAGTCTGGAGGAAGTCGTAAGCGAGGATGAGCAATTGGAGCTGGTGGATGGCCGAGAGTCCTCGGTCCAGTCTTCAGAGGATATTACTCCGTCGCTGTTTGAAGAGGAACAGGCAGGGAAAGAGAAAATTGCAAACTACCTCAGGCAGTACTATAGCTAACAATTGACACCTTGTTATTTACGATGATAATATAAAACCAATAATTCATATTAAAATTATCGGATTTATATTTATCGCAGTAACGGGGAGGAATAGAGATGGAACGGCAAATCATCATTCAGCATGAGACTGAGGAAATCGCGGCGAGTGTTCACTACCCGGTCTTGGTAAAAGCGGAGGGACGGTGCAAGAACCGTACTCCATTGGTTATCATTTGCCATGGTTTCGTAGGTAGTCGAATCGGTGTTGACCGATTGTTCGTAAAGACGGCACGGGAGTTGGCGCAAGCAGGATCTATGGTCGTTCGCTTCGATTATATCGGCTGTGGGGAGAGCAGTGGCGATTATGGCCGAGAGAGTGTAGATTCCATGATTGCACAGACGCGAGACGTCCTTGATTATGCGCTCGGGCTTGGCGATATTGATCCAGAACGGGTGACGTTGATTGGCCATAGTCTGGGCGGGATGATCGCTTTGCTGACAGCTGCCCGTGACCGGCGTGTAAAGAATCTGGTCCTATGGTCTGCCGTAGGTTATCCATTCAATGATATCGTCAAGATTACCAGCCGCAAGTTGTATGATGAAGCGATCATGAAGGGCAAGGCCGATTACTTGGGATTTGGTCTTACGCCGAATTTCTACGATTCGCTCGCTGCTTACCAGCCTTTTCAGGAAGCCAAGAAATTCTCCGGCGATGTGCTCGTCGTCCACGGGACATCTGATGATGCAATACCGGTCGATTATGCCTTCTTGTATCAGAAGATATTTTGGTTACGCCCCGAAGGTCGCTGCGATAAGGAGATTATATTCCAGGCGGATCATACGTATTCGAACGGGGGGCACCAACAACAGTTGATTCATAAGACGAGGGATTGGCTTGGTGAACTGGAGAATACCCAACGTGAGTGGCAGGACTGGACTATTTAATAGTGTGTTCAAAAAAAACAGCTTCGTATCAAAGGTGTTAGCGGGAGCTAGGCTAGTAAATACCGTCAAGTAGGGATACAATGAAGTTGTAACCATTCTGGTGCCCTGGAGGTATGTACAATGACTCAGCCAGCAATGTTTGTCGCGCACGGGTCCCCTACACTAGCGATTGAAGACAACACTTATACCCAATTTCTGAAGCAATTGGTCCAGCAATTGCCGCGTAGACCCAGGGCTGTCGTCGTGTTCTCAGCCCATTTCGATTCACCTGTTCAGGCAGTAAGCAATGATGATGTGCATGAGACGATGCATGATTTCTATGGATTCCCGGAAGAAATGTATGGTATACGTTACCCTGCATCCGGAGATCAGGAACTAAGCAAGCTAATTGAAGGCTTGTTCGCAGAGAATAATTTGCCGTACGAATTGTCCTCGGGAAGAGGACTGGATCACGGAGTTTGGGTTATTCTTCGTGCGATGTTCCCGAAGGCAGATATACCTGTAGTTGAGTTGTCGGTGGATTCCAGACGATCTCCTGCAGAGCAATATGCGATTGGCAAAATGTTGACCCGTCTACGTCAAGAGAATGTACTTGTCATTGGCAGTGGCGGTTTAGTGCATAATTTACGGCTGCTGGAAGCTGGAGCCTCCGCTCCTGCGGACTGGGCGGTGGAATTTGATGAGTGGATCAGCGAGCAGCTGCGAGCTTGGAATCTGCGGATATTGTTCGACTTTGAGAGGAGAGCTCCGCATGTGCGGGAGGCGGTTCCTTCTTACGCTAATGAGCATTTTGCACCCTTGTTATATGCGATGGGAGCCGCAGATGATGAACGTAGAGCGGTGAAGCTGTTCCAGGATTACCAGTACGGCAGCTTAAGTCTGAACTGCTGGGTATTCGGTGGATCGATACGTCCATTAGAGGAATGAGAACATCGATAGATGTAAAATGATAAACTGTGTTGATATATGGCTATTTATGCGAACAAATCGCTATAAGGACTGTCATCATGATCGTTGGATCATGATGACAGTCTTTTTTGTCTTTTCCCGGCGGGTCCATCAACGTATAATAGAGGAAACTAGAGCTAATAGAAGAAAATAATGGAGGAATTATGAAATCTCATCTATCCAGAGTTAGTCTATCCCTGCTGTTAGCGGCATGCTTGCTACTTGTACCCGCATGCGGGAAAGGAAGTAATCATGCATTGAACGAGGCGGAACAACAGATCCCTAGCGGAGATGTTCAGGAACCACCAGCGGAACAACCGGAAGCACAAGTTTTATACAAAACGCCCCTTACCGGAATGCCACTTGATGAGCCAACTACGCAGAGACCACTTGCTATCATGGTGAACAATGCTCCCCAAGCAAGACCTCAGTCCGGATTAGGAGAAGCGGATATCGTGTATGAGGTTCTGGCGGAGGGAGGCGTTACCCGGCTAGTCGCAATATATCAAAGCGGCGGCAATGTGGCCAAGATCGGTCCAATCCGCAGCATACGTCCTTATTTGATTGAGCTTGGCGAGAGCTATCATGGCATAACGGTTCATGCCAGGTGCCAGCAATGATGCCTTCGCTATTTTACAACAGCAACATAAAGATGATTTGGACGAGATTACAAATGCAGGCCCTTATTTCTGGCGTGATAAGTCGCGGAAAGCACCACATAATCTATACTCCAATTTAGAGAAGCTACTCGAAGGCGCTGAGAAAAGAAATACTCGATCCAGGATACCGAGATTCCAGCCTATACTTTCCGTGATTCAAATGATCCGGGAGAAGGTGATCCGGCAACATCCGTAGAGATTAAGTTCCAGCTTGAAAAATATAGAGTATCCTACGTGTATGATGCGGAGAGCAAGTTATACAAACGCTATATTAACGGTGATCCGCATAAGGATCTGGACACCGGGGAACAGTTGACCTGCTCGAATGTGGTCATTCTCGGTACTGAACATAAGGTGCTTGATGATGTCGGACGTCTCAGCGTTAATCTGGAAATGGGCGGGGAGGCAATCCTGCTTCAGCAAGGTAAGGTGATTCGCGGTAGTTGGATTCGTAGAGCAGATGATGTGATCCGTATCATTAAGGACAATGTCGAGGTTCCATTTTACCCTGGAAAAACATATTTCAATATCGTTCCTAACAAGCCCGATTTCGAGAGTCATATTAAGCTTGAATAGTGATGGTTGTGACAGGGCTTTATTGGATCAATATGGATACGCCTATGGATGAATATGGGGCTTTAAGGATAGAGCTGGGAACGATGGGGCAAAAATATTATATATAGGTGAAATGTTTTCGACAAAATGATCTATACTATCCTAAGTTATGATAATATATTGTGGGTTAGTAATAGGAGTGTTAGGGGCATAAACAAACGTAAAGAGAAGAGAGGATACCAAATGCGAGTTAAGAAGAAGGATATCTTTTTCCAGACGTTGGAGAACATGGCGGATACGATTGTACAATCGGCCGATTATTTCGCCCAGCAGGTCGCGGAATTTAAAGACGTAGATCAATTCGCGAAAAAAATGAAGGAGCTTGAGTCGCAGTGTGATAATTACACACACACGATTATCGTGGAACTGAACAAGACGTTTATAACTCCAATCGAGCGTGATGATATCATGCAGCTTACGACTACGCTAGATGATGTTATGGATGGTCTCGAGGCTACGACATCCCGCTTCTTCATGTATCATTTACATGAGCCGGACGAGCATATTACAAGCTTTGCCGAGATTTTGCGTAACTCTGCATATGAAATTCAAAAGGCGATTCATCTGCTCTCACAGAAAAAATTGCTCGCGATTCGTGAATACACGATTCGATTGAACGATCTGGAGAATCAGGGTGATGAACTGCTTCGGATTTGTATCAATGAGTTGTTTGCTAAAGTAACAGACCCAATCACTCTGATCAAAAAGAAGGAAATTTACGAGCGACTTGAGACAACGACAGATGCCTGTGAGCACGTTGCTAATACGCTTGAATCTATAATTATGCGCAATTCATAAGATTAAGCTACTTATTTGAAATTCGGGAGGTTGGAATTGCGCGGATCCTGTAAAGAGAATACTCCATCTGTGCAATAATATAAAAACATGGATACGAGTCTAATAATTATTTTTGTTGTTATCATACTGGCGTTAGGCTTCGACTTTATTAACGGCTTCCATGATACAGCCAATGCGATTGCAACATCGGTCTCTACCAGGGCCCTGAAACCGCGGACGGCGATTTTGATGGCTGCCGGAATGAACTTCCTCGGAGCCTTGTTGTTTACCGGCGTTGCGAAGACTATCGGTGGGAGTGTAGCGGACCCTTCCACACTAGATAATGGTCTGGAAGTATTAATTGCTACACTACTTGCGGCTATTATCTGGAACCTGATCACATGGTGGTTCGGCATACCGTCTTCCTCCTCACATGCCCTTATTGGTGCATTGGCTGGTGCGGTATATGTCGGAGCTGGACCGGATAAGTTGAACTGGGGCGGTTTTACCAAAATCGTTGAGGCATTGATTATTTCCCCATTCCTTGCTTTTGGGATCGGCTTTATTGTGATGAAGATTCTGAAATGGATCTTTGCCAAACGAAGCCCGCATACAGTCAACAAAGGATTCCGTTCCATGCAGGTGATAACAGCTGCGATTCAGAGCTTCTCTCATGGTACGAACGATGCCCAGAAAGCGATGGGGATCATTACATTCGCACTTGTAACGGCCAAATTCCAGGATCATATGGAAGTGCCGCTCTGGGTTAAGATTGCTGCCGCGTCAGCAATGGCTCTCGGTACATCTCTTGGCGGCTGGAAGATTATTAAGACGATGGGTACGAAAATATTCAAAATTGAACCGATCAACGGTTTTGCAGCGGATCTCTCATCGGCCTCGGTTATTTTTGGGGCGACTCTGATTCAATTGCCAGTCAGCACTACGCATGCTATCACGTCATCCATTCTTGGCGTTGGCGCTGCGAAACGGTTCAATGGAGTTAGCTGGGGGCTAGCCGGTCGAATTGTTATTGCTTGGGTGATTACGATTCCAATCGTGGCTGTACTTGCAGGTTTGATCTATATCGTATTGTTCTAAAGATAAAGCGAATATCAATGACGCCAATCTGCTGCAGGATTGGCTTTCTTTGTATTCTACTGCATGGTGCGGGAGGTTATGGTCTATGATTCGCGTGATGGGGATTACGCATGATCATCAGGTAAGAACGAATATAGCGTTGGAAGACATTCATAACAGACAGAAGTATTTATGGAGTTGGGTCGATTTTGGCCAGCCAACGGATGAGGAAGCAGAACTTCTAGGTTCTTTCTTTCAATTCCATCCACTAGCCATCGAGGATTGTATGCTACATGTCATGCAGCGTCCCAAGATTGACTTCTACGAAGATAATGATTTTCTGGTGCTGCATGCGCTTGACCCGGACACGTTGGAGCTTGTCGAGTTGAATCTGTTCATCGGCGAGAACTACATAGTATCCTTCCATCATCGGGAGCTCCAAGAGATCGATAGTGCTTGGGAGAGCATTCAGAGCCGGGCGCTGAACCGGAAAATGTGGGAACGCGGCCCTTTTATCGCTGCTTATTTGGTAATCGACAATCTGGTCGATCAATATTTCCCTTGCGTCTATGCGGTGGAGGATGAGCTGGACGAGCTTGAGAAACTGGGTAGTCGCGAGTCGATCGAGCAGCTGATGAATCAAGTCTTCGATCTGCGGAGCAGGCTACTCAAGCTGCGTAGAACGATCGTGCCGATGCGCGATTTAATGTATCATATTCTCAATTCGAAGCATATTCAGTCGCAGAAGGAAGCAGGAGCGTACTTCTCAGATATCTACGATCATCTGCTGAAACTGTCGGAGATGGTTGAGTCTAATCGTGAGATGACGGCAGATCTACGCGACTCTTATCTATCGCTTAACTCTAACCGGATGAATGCCATTATGAAGACTTTGACTGTCATCACTAGTGTATTCATGCCGCTAACACTCATCGCCGGCATTTATGGTATGAACTTCGCTATTATGCCTGAGCTGCAGTGGAGATACGGATATTTCGGCGTGCTTGGATTGATGGCCGTGTTAAGTATTTGGATGATTCTCAGCTTCATGCGACGAGGCTGGTTCAAGTAGGAGAGGTAGTTGTATAGCTTTAGCTTTGAAGACGTCATTTCTCACTCAACGGGAAGTGATCGTCTTTTTTTGTGTAGTAGGATAGTGTTGATTTATTTTTTGTATGGTTAGATAAATGTCCACTATTCAAGAGCTCTTCTGGCATACGATGACATCATATACAACTGTATCATTAAGGAGGAGGACCACTTGAAGATTCGTAAGGCGATCATACCGGCAGCAGGTTACGGAACGCGTCTTCTTCCAGCAACCAAAGCAATGCCCAAGGAAATGCTTCCGATCATAGATAAACCGACCATCCAATTTATTATCGAAGAAGCGGCTGCTTCCGGAATCGAGGAGATTCTGATCGTCACTGGGAAGGGCAAGGTCATCGAGGACCATTTCGATTCTGCGCATGAGCTCGAGTATTTCCTGGAACAGAAGGGGAAGTTCGAAGAGCTCCGAAAAGTGAGAGAGTTTATTGGTCTGGCAGACATTCATTATATCCGCCAATCCGAGCGAAAAGGGCTGGGCCATGCGATTCATGTGGGCAGAAAGTTTATTGGGGGAGAACCTTTTGCTGTGCTGCTTGGAGATAATTTCTTCGAGGCAGAGCCTCCGGCACTGAGACAGTTGATCGCAGGATTCGATAGGTTCCAGACTTCCATCTTGGGAGTTCAGACGGTAGCCGAAGATAAGGTATCCAGATACGGGATCGTCGATGCCAAGCCATTGATTGAAGACTTCGCCTATGTCGACCAATTAATTGAGAAGCCTCCGATAGGCACGATCGCTTCGCGTCTAGCTATGGTAGGACGTTATATTCTTACCCCATCCATCTTTGATATTCTGGAGAATCAGCCACCCGGTGTAGGAGGTGAGATTCAGCTTACCGACGCGTTGAACCGTCTCCTAACCAGGGAAGCGGTCTATACCTGTGAGATCAACGGTCGATGGCATGATGTTGGAGACCCACTTGGTTATCTTAAGGCCATCCTCGCGATTACAGGACATTGTGGAAATCTGAAGAATGATCTGCAAGAAGAGGTAAATATGCTGCTGCAAGTTGATAAGGATATCCCTAGTTCCGAACAATAACTAAAAGAGGTAGTTCAAAAAGTCCGCTTTTGATCACGAAGTAACACTGAGAGCATATTCGACATCGAATCTTGAATTCAGCCGGGCCTAAGCAGCCACTTACGAAGTCATGTTTCCTACGGAAGCATCTCAGGTGCTCACGTACCTACTACAAGTCTATGCTTACGAAGTCGTTTTCTACGAAAACGTGTAGCTCCGCTCCTTTCGTCCCTAGCTTCTTTCAACCTTCTCGGTGCTGAAGACCATACTTCTTGAACACGTACCAAAACTACGTTTGATCCGTATTTCAAGCTAATAGACCGTGAGAATAACAAGTACAGCAAAGTGAGCTGCGTTATTTTCTAAAAAACCAGGGAGGTGTTAAGCATAAATGGTTGAATTGGCTTTAGCTTTTAGAGATCAGGATGGAAATTATGCAGAACATGCAGCTGTCGTTCTTACATCGGTCTTCCGCAATACAGATGCACAGATTACCGTTCATATTCTTCATGACGAGACGTTGACCGACTTGAATAGGTTAAGAATTACACAGCTGGTTATGGCTCATAACCATACGGTTCACTTCTACCCTGTATTCTTGCCTATTGACTTAGCCGAATTAGTGGATGGGGCTCAATCGGTTACTACATGGACCCGGGGAGCATGTACCGTCTGCTCCTGCCTTCTCTGCTTAATGTCAACAAAGTCATTTATCTGGATTGTGATGTGTTGGTAAATCTGAATATTCAAGAGTTGTGGAATTTCGATTTGAATGCTTACTATTTAGCTGCAGTCAGAGATCTAGGTGCTGTAGCACTCGTCGACATTCTTTCGTCCTTCGGTTTGAATGCACTAACTTACTTCAATTCAGGCGTTATTGTATTTAATCTGAGCAATATCCGCCAAAATACGAACTGGTATGTGGATATGCTGGGATTCCTGCGGCAATATCCCGGTACGACCTTGCCAGATCAGGATGTGCTCAATCACATTTTCGGTAACAACTATTTAGAGCTGGATGGGCTGTATAATGCCTTCAGCATCAACAATCCGGAACTTGATATCAATCATAAAATTGTGCACTTTGCTGGCGAGACGAAGTGGTGGGATCCTGCGTCCCCGGGCTTCACCCTGTATCAGGAATATCTTAATCTAACACCTTGGAGATTGCCTGAGTCGCACTTTGCAGGGCTGGCCCAGTCCGTAGTACCTCAACATGAGACTCGAACGGATCATGGAGATCCAGCAGTACAAGAGGGGGCTATGCTTCCCGTACCGCCCCTGGAGCATGAGGAGAAGCACCCAGCGCAACCTGTCCACCCTATAAAGAAGGCACGTCTGAAGCGTTCTAGGCGTCTGCTGAGACTTAAGAAATTGAGGGAATTAAAGGAACTGAGGTTGTTATGGCGTATCCATCAGGGAACTCTAAAGCAGCGTAAATACCGATATGGCATTATGAGAAGAAAAATGCGGAATTCTTATCCGGGTAAAATGATGAATACAAGGAAAAGTCGGCAAGTCATAGTGAAGCGACGGAGGAAGGTCAATAGAACTGCTTTACAGACAGTACACTACCGGACTAAGAAAAGTCTGAAAAAAACGAATGTACACAAGGCAGAGCGGGTGACTTCTCCCTTCTTTACAAGCCAAAAAGGGAGAATGAAAGAAGAGCGCCCCTTTTTATGACGATGTAACAGGTCGGACCAAGGATCTCAGATTCCGTGATAGGGTGGGCTGAGATCCTTATTATATATAACAGATACGAATGAAAAATAGCTGCCGAGACTTCTCGACAGCTCTGCTACTCCGTAATAAATGGAGTATCCAAAAAGGCTATTTCTGCAGCGAATAGTCCTTTTATGAATTTAACGGCGACGTTTGACTGGTGCTTTCCCACTGCGTGAACGGGAAGAGGAGCGCTTACCGCCTTTTTTGCTGCTCTTCTTGCTGCGGCGTGGTCTGTATTCGTCCAGCTTGTCGGCGTTGCCTTGCTTTTTGGATCCTGGAAGCAGGCTGGTGATCATTTTGGCCATCGGCGCGAACTGCTGAAACGTCTGCATCATACTTTGTACCTTGCCCATCGTGGCCATAATTCCGTCGATTCCGCCCATGCGATCAAGCATGCCTTTTAGATCGCCGAGATTGGGAAGGGAGAACCCGCCTCCTGACTTGGCGGCCGTAGTTGTAACAGCGGGTAGCGGATCGGCCGGCGGTGAATAAGGAACAAGCGCAGAAGCTTCGACGATCTCGGTTGGGTCGGAATCAAACGGCGTAATCCCCGGATAATTGTGCGAATAGGGATACGAATGGGGCGTCGCACTTCGCCGTGGAGGAGTGTAATGCGGCATCATATCACTTTCCTTCTCAAGTATTGTGTCAGGAAGTGGTAAGCAGCACCTGCAGCTTCTTCCATTCCTGGTTATGCATATAATCCGTTAGTGTGACTAAGATAGTTGTTTAGTAAATAGGCATTTGCAATAATACAATGTATGTATCTACCCATATTTTCGTCTGGACGAATGTCACGGTTTTGTGGGCATTTGCGGAAAATGGGCGTTCTTTCTGTGATGCGTGAAATCGTTAATGCTTGAAAAAGATCACCTTACTCGGGTACAATGGTGGTGTGGTACAGTAACGGTAGGGATGATGATCCAGTGCAACTTAAGAAGTTGAATGATAAGACGATCGATCAATTGTTTGAAGCGATACTTTCTTTGAAGAATGTTGAGGAATGCTACGTCTTCTTTGATGATCTTTGTACAGTTAACGAAATTCAATCGCTCTCCCAGCGTCTGGAAGTAGCGAGAATGCTTGGCAAGGGATCTACATATAATCAGATCGAAGCTGAGACTGGAGCCAGTACGGCAACGATTTCGCGTGTTAAGCGCTGTCTTAATTATGGTAATGACGGGTATAAAATGGCGCTTGAGCGCATCAACCTGTAACTGTGAAGATAGGGCCTTTGGCACCACAGGATTGGATAGTCGGTCAGGGGGCATGTGACGTGAGGAATTCTCGTTCTCTGGGGAAGCCCGGAGTACTTGTTATCAGTCACGGGTCCCCCGATCCGGACTGGGTAGCCTTTGTAGATGAAGCTGTCGCGGGTGCGGCAGATGAGCTGCAGGAAGATATCCCAATCGTATCCTCCTTCTTGAGATCGTGGAAGGGCGTTTGATACAGGACGGAATTGATCAGTTAGAAAATATGGGAGTGACGGATATGATCGTCATTCCGTTATTTGTCTCATCGGGGAGCACTCATATCGATGAGATTTCATATGCACTTGGTATTAAGAGCACGCCGGAGAAAGAGACGGATCTAGAGCCTTTTTCTTTAACCGCCCGCGTGTTTTTTGGCGATCCGATCGACGACGACCCCATTGTGGCCGAGATAGTCTGGGACAAGGTGAAGGAGCTATCGATAAAGCCCGATCGGGAGGTTCTACTTCTTGTCGGGCATGGCAGCCGGCATGAGAGCTTCCGGCAGCGTTGGGAACGGGGAATCGCAGGGTTATCCGCCCGCGTTGGCAATCTTGGCCGGATGGCAAATGCCGATTATGCGCTGCTAAGTCCTGATAGCTTGCGCAGCAAAGTAAGCTACTGGCAGGAGGATCGGGGCTATGAGGTTATCGTTGCTCCACTCTTTTTAAGTAAGGGCTATTTTACCGGTACAGTGATTCCAGCCCGGTTAGAAGGGCTTGAGTATCGTTACTCCGGAGAGGCATTGTTGCCACATTCCAAGTTGTCCCGCTGGATATATCAGCAGATATTGAATATAATGGGATCATTGAAATTATGAAAAACAGGTGGCGTTCAAGTAATGAAAAGAGCTAGGCTTATCTATAATCCCACTTCCGGAAGGGAAGAAATGAGGAGATTGCTTCCGAATATTCTAGATCGGCTTGACCAGGCCGGTATAGAGACGTCTTGTCATGCGACGACTGGAGATGGCGATGCTACACGTGAGGCTGCTGAATCGGTGCAGCGTGGCTATGACATCATCATCACTGCCGGCGGAGACGGGACGTTGAACGAGGTCGTGAACGGTATGGCAGGGTATGAGGATTTGCCGCCATTAGGTATTTTTCCGCTTGGAACGACCAATGACTTCGCGCGGGCGATGAAGATTCCGAAGCGCTGGGAAGACTTCTGTGATCTGGTCATTGATAATAAGACGAGACCGATAGACATTGGCAAGGTGAACGGACGACATTTCATTAATATCGCTGGTGGCGGCTCTCTAACAGAATTAACATATGAAGTTCCGAGCCGTCTGAAGACGATGATCGGCCAGTTGGCGTACTACATGAAGGGGATTGAGAAGATGATCAACCTCTCGCCAACGGAGCTGGTTATCCGTGCTGAAGGAATCGGCGAGGTCGAGGGTGAGTTCATGATGTTCCTGATTGCGAACAGCAACTCGGTTGGCGGCTTCGAGAAGCTTGCGCCGGACGCCAGAATCGATGACGGCTTGCTTGACGTCATTGCCGTGAAGAAATGTAATCTGGCGGAATTCATTCGCCTGGTCACGATGGCTCTGCGCGGCGATCATTTCAATGATCCGCGGATCATGTACTTCAAGACCGAACGGATGGAGGTCACCTCACCGGGTCATGTCCTGCTCAATCTGGACGGTGAACTCGGCGGCGAGCTTCCAGGCGTATTCGAGATTTTGCCGCGACATTTGCATATTTTTGCGCATGAGTAATGAACTAGAATATCTGCAATACTGCGAATAGAATACCGGTAAAACTGCACTTTTGCAGTAATTCTTAGTCAAACCCTATCTTCCTCCGTAAAAAGATGTATTTTTACAGGAATTGTTGCCTAAATTGTCTTGCAGCGCGCAAAATGAGAAAGATTATTCATTTGATTTGAACACTTTGTATCGATAGGTGTACAGCAGTGTTCTGAATTGTTCAAAAAGATCGATTATAATGTCAGGTTCCCCTGCCTTGTCGGCGGGGGTTTTGCATGAAATGAGAGAATGTACATCGTACATGAAATAGACTTAACTTGGAAAGAAGTGAAGTGGTAGCCATGAAGAAACAGCGGGATCGGGCAAGAGGTATGAAGGCGAATACAGGTAAGAAAGAAGAGCTAGCTGGATTGCCAGTTGCCAAGAACGAAGAGGTAGTTATCGACATCATCGGGATGAACCATGACGGCGAAGGCGTGGGTCGTGCTGAAGGCTACACGTTGTTCGTTGCAGGGGCACTCCCAGGTGAGCAGGCACGGGTTAAGGTACTGAAGACAAAGAAGCAGTATGGCTATGCCAAGCTGCTCGAGCTACTTCAGGCCAGCCCTCAGCGTGTAGCGGCACCTTGCCCGATCTATCATCAATGCGGTGGCTGCCAGCTTCAACATTTGAGCTATACCGGCCAATTGGAGTGGAAACGCCAGCATGTCGTGGATGCATTGGAGCGGATCGGGAAGTTATCGGTGGCGAAGGGGGAAGGGAACCAAACTGATTCAGCTCCTATTAAAGTGTTACCGACCCTTGGCATGTCCGAACCGTGGCGCTACCGCAACAAAGCCCAGGTACCCGTAGGTGTGACAGATGGAGCGTTAGTCGGAGGATTTTATGCCCGCAGCAGTCATCGTATCATCGATATGGAGACCTGTCTCATTCAGCATGAGAGCAATGACGATGTAGTGGCTCGTGTGAAGGAGATCGCCCGTCGTCTTGGTATTTCCGCCTATGATGAAGAGTCTGGGCAAGGCTTGCTTCGTCATGTTGTCGTGAAGGTGGGCTTCCGTACGGGGGAAATGATGCTCGTCCTCGTAACAAATGGGGACAAGATACCACGTGTTAATGAGTGGATCGAAGCCATCCGCAATGAGATTCCAGCAGTCGTAAGTATCTGCCAGAACGTAAATAAGAGACAGACGAACGTCATTTTTGGTGATGTAACCCGAGTTCTGTGGGGTAGTGAGACGATTTATGATTACATTGGAGACGTGAAGTTTGCGATTTCGGCGCGTTCTTTCTATCAAGTTAACCCTGTACAGACGGAGGCTTTGTACGGAAAAACCGTGGAATATGCCGGACTCAGTGGCAAGGAGACGGTGATCGACGCATATTGCGGAATCGGCACCATTTCATTGTTCCTGGCTCAGCATGCCGCTAAAGTGTATGGAGTCGAAATTGTACCAGAAGCGATTGAAGATGCTCGTCGTAACGCTGAGCTGAACAGCATGGAGAACGTAACCTTTGAGGTCGGTGCCTCGGAGGATGTCATCCCTGCCTGGAAAGAGCAAGGCATCGAAGCCGACGTGATCGTCGTCGACCCACCGCGTAAAGGCTGTGACCCTCGCCTGTTAGACACGATTCTCGAAATGAAGCCGGAGCGGGTGGTTTATGTATCGTGTAATCCTTCGACCTTAGCGAGGGACCTGAGGGTGTTGGAAGATGGCGGATACCGCACCGTTGAGGTGCAGCCTGTGGATATGTTCCCGCATACGGTTCACGTAGAATCGGTCGCTTTGTTGGTGAGAAATGGTACAATATATTAAAAACCTTATATTTGCCAGGTTTTTTCGATGTAGTACAGATTCAAAATATTAGTATTACAGTGATCAGAATATAGGCTTTATGTAAAATTGATGTAAAAGTCGATCAGAAATCAACCCAAATGAACCGAAGACGCCAGGAAACTCCTGAGCGTCTTCGTTATTGTCCTTGTGCGGCTTTAGATGTAAAGAATGATTCGAATTTATCAGCTGCTGCTTGGTCGGCAGTCCGGAGAGCGTGGCCGTAAATGTTCATTGTTGTGGTTATGCTCCCGTGTCCAAGCCGCTCTGAAATGATTTTAGCATGAACGCCTTGGTTAGTCAGAATTGTAGCCGAAGTATGCCGAAGATCATGGAATCGGATGTACCGGAACCCATTTTTCTTAACGAACTGTCGAAACCAAAGATATGGCCGTTCATGATGGAAAGATCGTCCATCGGGATGTGAAAAAATAAAGAACCAATCGCCGCCGCGCAAATCATCCCCAATGTCATTTCGTTCTTGCATTCGAAACTCGTAATATTCTTTTAGCTCTTTAAGCATAGAACTCGGTAAAGCAACTTTCCGAATGGATTTTTTTGTTTTTGGCTGTTTTACAATGATTATACCTTTAAAAGCATGAATCATGGTTTGCGAAACATCCAATACCCCAGTGTTGAAATCAAGATGTTTCCATTCAAGGCCGAGCAACTCGCTCCGTCGCAAACCAGATGTAAGTGCCAATGTAATCATGATTCTCCAGTGATAAGGCTCAGATTGCAATGCTCGAAGCATCTGTTCTACTTCAGCTTCGTCGTAAGGGATGAGCTCCTTTGAAAGGACTTTTGGTTTTTGCACGTCATCAACTGGATTTCGCTTAATTATTCTCCATTCAACAGCACGTTTGAGTATGTTTTTTAAGCTGCGGTGCTGAATTTCGATTGTTCCAGAGGCTAACCCTCCGCTTTTTTTATCTCCGCGGCTGCCTTCCTTTTCAAGTTGATCAAGAAAATTAACGATATGAAGTGGTTTGATTTCATCTAGTCTTAGATGTTGAAAGTACGGAAGAATTCGGGTCTTTAGATTCGAGTCGTAAGTATACAGTGTCTTGTATCCCAAATGTTTTAAACCGAAAGCTCAAAAAGAAGTACAATAAAAAGCGTTATTACCGAATTATGCGTGCTCTTGGACTTAAGGCCATTATTCGCAAGAAGCGACCGCACTACGTGAAGGCCTCTGAGATTCATGTAGCTGAAAATGTAATGAACCGTAACTTTAAGGCCAATGCACCTAATTCAAAGTGGAGCACAGATGTGACAGAATTGAAGTATGGAAATGGTCGTAAAGCCTATTTAAGCGCCATTATTGATGTATACGATAACTCTATTGTTTCATGGGTATTAAGCCATTCCAACAACAATAAACTCGTGATGGATACGCTGAAGAAGGCTTACGAGAAGAACCCTGGTGTAACCCCACTTCTCCAAAGCGACAGAGGCTTCCAGTATACATCTCATGAGTATAATCGACTCCATATAAAATACGGGTTTATGAAAAGCTGCATTTAAGGCTTTTCTGAAAAAGGAATCTGGTACTTATTGTTGAAATTTGTATAGGACATTGGTACTGGAGGTATTAAAAATTGAAAAAAGATGCTGACTGTATAGTTACAATTGATTCTCAAGACACTCATAGTGCCGTACCTTCATGGAGTGGGTACGATTTTCAAGGGCAAGTGGCTATATATACTTCGTTATGCTTTCTAAATAGTTTAGATCTAACCACAGCAGACATATACCAATATTTTCTGGAAATTGAGCATCTCGAAGATTTTTCAATAAAGCAAAACGCTTCTTATTTGTCTATTCACCAAGTTAAATCGTATCAAACAACATATCATTTCAGTTCATACAAAGAAGCAGTTTTAGAATTGATGGGTAAATGTGCAAAGTACGATGGCATAGTCAGGGGCAATTTACACACCACTTGTTTGATAGAAGAACCAACAAGAGAGGCGTTGTTCAATCTTTTAAAGGACTATAATCCTACTACAAAAATCGAAAAACTAAACGGCTATAAAAAGTTGTTGTTCGAACATCAAAAGTTTGACGAGGTTTTCGACAAACTTACTTATAATAAAGGGATAGATCTACCTTATGATCTCGTTGTTAATATTGATGAGATTGGAGATAAGATCAAAGAACAGTTAGCTATCTTCTACTCACGTAACTCTCACTTGTTTGATCAAGAGAGTCTAACGTTAATTAGCTCGTCGGAAAATATTAACTATATATACCATAATTTGCAGGCTGAACTTGATGATTGGATTATCAGGAACCATAAGGGAGTTCTTGAGGAGCCTATGATTGCGTTCAATGTATTTTTTGAAATATTAATAACAAAGAATATTTTTCAATTTTCAAATAAAACTGCAGCAGGTTTATTGAAAGATTCTCTTAAAAAATGTTTTGCAGAGTATTGCGAAGATCACGATATCACTCTAGAGACTAATCCTGAATGTGCAAATTGGGAGAACAGTTGGAAGTATATTCGACAGTTAAATGATGATGAATTTATTCTACTGTGTAAAAAAATCTCACCTAATATTGTTATTAAGAGTGATACTATAACGTTGTTGGAATACAGAGAATTATTAAATAGCCGCGGTGTTAAAGATGCGCTAATACATCTTACTTTGGAAATTGGAAAACTATCATTAGAGCTTACGGATGTAAAGAATGTATTTGTTTTAAACAAGTTAGGAAGTCATCATTTAATTTCCACAATAAGTGATTCCAAAGCCCCTAGAGCTGTTGGCAATGTTAGCAAGAGGATAATTAAAAATTTGAAGCATAATAACCAGCTCTCTCATTTATTATTTGATATACATAAAATAATCACCACAGATCTTGAAGGCACTTTTGAAGGTGAAATATTTGACGTACAGGCTACTTATCAAAAAGAACAAGGAAAATCAATTGAAGTTAAAAACTCCGTTACAGTACCCAAAAATTGGAGTTTATTAGTGTAAAGCAAGCTAAGGAGGATTTGCAATGAGAGAAGTTATAAGGAATATATTTGAGGAAATGGGTTTTCTAATTGATGAAGAGTTATTAAATATTGATGATGCTTTTTACACAGAACGAACATCTGACAATAAGTTTGACTTTTTTGTTGTGTTATTTCAAAAAGCAGAGGAACTTAACGTAGAAGTAAATAATATCACCTACTTCCTAAACTTAATAATCGAAAATAAACAGAATTACATGGGGCTTGACAAAAATTTGACATTATTAATGCTGTTAGAATGTGATTCGATAGAACAGCAAGAAAATGTTAACTCAATGATATTTGATATTGAAGAAGATCCGTATGATTTTAAAAAATATGTACTACCATATACTACAGGTGAAGTAAGTGAATTGAAAAAAAATGTTATCAATAGTGGGCTATCTACTGTTAGGTATATTGAACAGAAGGTATTTGATGTTCAATTATTTTCTGACTTTAAAAGACGTGTAAATTCGTTATCAGTAAAAGAATATGAATTAATCACTAAATTCTTTATCAAGTTACCCTTTCTTAATTTGGATATAAGAACTCAGGATTTTCTCGATTTGTCTAAACTTATACAAGATGAAATACAAGCTGAGGATAAAGATGTATGGAATCAACTACTGAATCTGTACCAACAAACTGACGAGAGCACAGATTTGTCGGCGGAAGAAATTTTGAATTTTATGGAGGCTGACAAACTTGAATAATTACTATATAAGCAGGATTTATCTAGAGAACTTTAAAGCTATTGATAAAGCAATGATTAATTTTGAAGGAAGAAATCTTAACGTTTTAGATGGCCCTAATGGGTTTGGGAAGACCACTATTTTTGATGCAATTGAGCTAGTTTTGACTGGTGCTATACGAAGAATTAATTCTAACAAGATTGCTTCAACTAATAGAGGGTATTCGGATCATCTTCTAAGCAAAAACCAAAATAAAATTACAGTAATTAAATTAGAGTTCAATTCAATAGTTGAACCATCAAGTAGAATAATACTTGCTAGAGCACTTTATCCCAGCAACTTATCAAGTTTACAGAAACGACCAGGAGACTTCGGAAGCTATAAACTTTATATACTAGATGATATTGATGAACAAATATCAGAAGAAAAGTTAGTTGAATCAAATAAATTGAATGAGTTATTTAATCTAAACAAAATAGAAGATAATTTTATGTTGTATCACTACGTTGAGCAAGAAGAAAGTGGTCATTTTTTTAAGCAAAACGAAAAGGATAGAATGAGTGCTATCTCTAAGCTTTTTAATATAGAAAATGAGATATCTCAAAAGAACTTTATGGAAAGAACAAGAAATAAATTGGTGAGACGTAAGAATGATATTGATAGGACTGTTAAAAAGGAAGAGGCTCAAGATAATGAGAAAGGTAAGGAACAGCAACCAGAAGTGCCTTATCTACCGCTTATTGCTGAGGAAGGTATTCGAATAAACTGGGATCAAAATGATCTCCCTGATCTAAGTAAAGAAATGAAAGAAGAATATCTTACTGAATTGGATAACTTGAAATTACTTGTTGAAAACTATTCTGATTTTAAAATAGAGCAAAAAAATAAAGAACTAGATAATGTGTCAAACAGTACTGAAAGGTTAAAGGCTTTGATAATATGCAGCCACTTTTCAGATAAGCTGAATGAATTGGAAAATCGATATAAGGAGCAAAAAGAATTAATTAATATTTTGGAAATAATTAAGGGAAGGGAAATCATAGATAAAGAAGTGAATTGGAACATTGTAAGCGATACAGTTGAAGGATTCCAAGCAAATGAGATAACGACAAAATTATCCCATTTAAAGAAGGTTCACAACAGTACGAATAATATGTCAAAGATCATTGATCAAATGAATAGCTCCAGAGAGCGACTATCTAACTTATTTAAAGACTATCTAAAGAATAATGAGACGAAGGATAATTATTGTCCGTTATGTGGTTCTAAGAAAGAGACCTATGAAGAGTTGATCTCTGATATCGAACTAAAAACAGCAGATCTTAAATCCGAATTAGATGGGGCAGCAAAGCAAGTATCAAATGAATTAGATACTATTTATCTTAATTACTTAAATGATGCTGTACAAAAAGTAGAAATTAAACTCCAGTCTTCAACAGTAATCAAAGAAGAATTTTTGGAGCAACTAAGGTCTTTGTCTAATGTTATTCCGGATTACAACAAGGCCGTGGAGTGGTTTTCACAAAATCAAATTGATTTAAACCCGTATATTAACCAAGAAGAAAAGTTTGTTCATGATTTGGATGAAAGAGTTTCCAATCTAAGAAGAGATATTCTTGAGAAAAAACAACCTGTAAGTGACCAATGCAGAGATAATATGAAAATTCTTCTAAGATTATATACTGATCGATTTAGTAAAAAGGATCATGTCTTACAGGGGATATCGCTCACGAATATTGATAATAAAAAGTCATACATAGAGTACCAATACTATTTACAAATGAATAAAGCTTATATGAAAATAATAAAGTTAAAGAATGAGTCTGCTAGACTCGATATAATCATTTCGTCTATTACAAGAATCTTAGTGCTATACAACAATAAGATCAACACTTATCGTGGAAAGATGATTAGCGACATAGAGATACCTTTCTATATATATAGCGGAAAGATTATTCAAACTCATCAACGAGGAATAGGTGTATTTATTAAGGAAGAAAGAGAAGGTCAATCTACTGATGAAAATCAATTAAAGGCGATCAACTTTGTACCACCAGAAAAAACGGATCATGATATTGTACATTCATTTAGCTCTGGGCAACTGGCTTCTACGGTTATTGCTTTTACATTGGCGTTACATAAGGTTTACAGCAAAAAAGGAATTTCAACATTGCTTATTGATGACCCTGTTCAAACGATGGATGAAATGAATATGGTATCGTTAGTAGAGCTATTACGTAATGACTTTCATGACAGGCAAATCATTCTTTCTACACATGAAGAGAAGGTATCCTTGTACTTGCGGTATAAATTTTTTAAGTATGGCTATAGTGTAGGGAATGTAAATGTGAAAGATGAGCTTTATAGCACAAAATAGTTTGATTTTCGCTGACCAGTTTGGTTGGCGTTTTTTTTGGAGTGCTATATTTCTGCACAGATTAATAATCTATAGAGGGAGTTGATATGAAGGGAGAGGGATATTTTGCTCACTGATGAACATTTTAAAAAAAGAATTATTGGAGCAATTAATTCGTACATACGCCTAATAAACTCTTCAGTAAAAAGTGATTCTAACGATGAGATTATATCTAGTCAATGGAAATCTCATTTAGAAGATGAGAAGAATACATTTGTGGCTACTTTGAAAGTGAACGGAAAGGAAGAACTGCTATACTTTTCATATGATGAATGGAAGACATATGATGTTGATGTATTAAAGAATAATAAATTGAAAAATTTAATGAAAAGATTCTTGTAAGAGATTCGCTGTAAAATTGATGTAAAATATTCATAGAAATCTTCGGAATGTATTCAAACAGAACTCCATTCTAAAATCAAGGTTTCTGTGGATTGTATTAGTTCAAATCGTAAGCCAATATGTTCCTGCACATACCCAAATGAACCGAAGACGCCAGGAAAGGCGTCTTCGTTAGTGTCCTTGTGCGACATTAGATGTAAAAATGATTCGAATTTATCTGCAGCTGCTTGGTCGGAATCCAGAGAGCGTGGCCTCTTAAAAAAATTAAAAGACTTGGTTTCTCGATACTCTGAGCACTTCGTAAAATGCGAAGTGCTTTCTTCTATGTATCTAACTGGTAGACTTGTTAAAAAATAAAATCACGTGTTTAGATATAGCTAGTACTTAAAGCTTGTAATAGCCCATCATACTGTTTCCGCAGAACTGAATTGTCCGAGCTGACGGTATTGCCTGTCCGAAGATTGACACACAGATAACCTATTAGTGTCCATTGATTCCTTTTTAGGCGCATTCCTTTTTTGTGACTTCACCCGAATAAGTTACGTGACTATATCCTATATTAACATTATTCTACGAATTTCAGCATATCCCTTCTATTTGCCTGCTTCTTTTGCCCTATGAAAGGCCCCAAATTAACAAAAAGCAATAAGCTAATGGTATAATATTACATAAGAAAATATCGAAGGGAATGCTACCATTGAATTTGCAGGCAACAAATAAAATCGAAGCATGGCACAAGGTTGAATTTCTAACACCTTTTCAATTCCAATGGGATAAGGACGAAGATTATCTCATAACCGAAGAAAGACAAATTCCATGGATGGAACATGTAAAATATGGTCTCAAAGAGACGGAAGATGATACTTTTCGTTTTGCATTATATATAGGGGTTATGGATACCGAAGTAGTTATGCAATCAGTGCGTAAATTTTTACATGATGAAGAACAAATCCTGGAGGATATTAATTATAAGACAAATACAGCGATTGCAGAGATTTCATTAGATTTTAACGGGAATTATATAGCTGGAAGTTTTAAATTATCGACGTTACCTTTTGCACTTGGCAAGTTGAAAAAGGGGGTTTTTATAGGGATTGGTACCATGAGTTTAATAAACTTCACGTACAGTTAAATGAGATGATTGAAAGAGAACTTGAAAGTAAAGTAACTGTAGACAGAATGAAATTTATTCAGCAAGAAATTAGTGATTTTGTTGGATGGTCATCAGACTATTCTTATTTTATCGCAAAGTGTAGGAAAGTTCCAAAACCTAAGCAAGAAGATAAAGAGCAAAGTTCTTTTATTAGAGAGCCGGGCATTCTAAATAGCTTCTATATTAAAGATCTCGAGTTGGTGCGAAATAGTCTTAAATCGGAAGGAATAATAAGTGACGGGCTGATGCAGTTTTTAAGCGGTGAAGATATGCCTCTCGAAAATCGGCAAGACATTCATCGAGATAAGGAAAAACTATTTGAGATTCTTTCGCCCAAAAATATTCCTCTTGGGAAATGGCCAGGTAATCCAAAACATTCTCTTAATTTAATGCAACAAGCAGCAGTAAACCGGATATTTAAACAATTAAAACATTCAACTGGAATATTCTCTGTCAATGGCCCGCCGGGGACTGGAAAAACAACGCTTTTGAGGGATGTCATCGCCGAAATTATGGTTCAACGAGCTGAGAGATTAGTAGGATATGATGATCCTAAAAAGGCATTTTCCTTCATTAGAGAAGCGGACGGATCTATAAAAAAGGTGCAGAACTCTTATGTGAATACACTTTCTCCCGAATTATGTGGATTTGGAATAGTTGTAGCTTCTTCGAATAATGGAGCTGTGGAAAATATATCGAAAGAACTGCCTGATATTAAAGCATTACATGAATCTTTTTTAGATATGGAAGGGGCAGATTATTTTAGAGATATTGCACAAAGAATGCACGGGACCAATTCATGGGGGCTCATCTCAGCGGTTCTTGGCAATAGTAGTAATCGGTTTACTTTCAATACTAAATTCCTTGACAGAGAAGAAGGAAAGGATAAGTTGGGGAAGTCCTACTTTCAAATCCATGACGAATGTAAGTCCGTTCCTGACCATGTACATTTAGAGAAGTGGAACAAAGCTAGAGAATCATTTAAACAAGCCATAAGAAATGTTCAAGATTTAAAGAGAGAAGCGGTAGAGTTATATGAGCTTTGTAATAGAAAAAATAAAGTCGAAACGGATATAAAGCAGGGGCAGGATAAAATACAAAGTTTTAGTTTGAAAATAGAAGAAATAAAAGAAAAGCATCTAGAAATAAATGGAGAATGTAGTGAGTTGGACGAGAAAATTAATTATTTAAAGGAAGCACTAGATTATCATAATAGACAAAAAATCGGATTTTTTATCAGATTATTTAGATGTAAACCCTATAAAGATCATGTGTCACGGGCAAATTTATTAAATAAAGATATATCTGAACAACTTCATTCGATTAGTCAAAAGAAATCTGATCTGAAAACCATAGATGAAAACCTTAGGCTAGCAACTGATAAATATATCAAATTTAATAAAGAGCTTACTCAACTAAAGGAAGAATTTGCGTCCATTGAATCCAGAATCAACAACTCTTTGAAGGAAAAACCACGTTATGTTTTTAGCTTGATGGATTTAATTCATGGGGAGAATGATGAGATTCAAAGATCTTCTCCATGGATTACACAAGAGTTTTCAGAAGCAAGGAGTAAATTATTTTTGGCGGCTATGCATGTTCATGAATGCTTTGTTCGTGCATCAGTTTCAAAAATTATTGGTAATGTAATTCTGTTTAGCAAACTAAATTCACTTGATACTTTTGCGGAGAAAGAAGTTTTCAAACCTATATGGGATGTTGTCAGCTTGATCATTCCTGTGATTTCAACTTCATTTGCTTCTGTTTCCAGCATGTTAAGAGGTGTTGGAAGTGAAAGTTTAGGATGGCTTATAGTCGATGAAGCAGGACAAGCAGTACCCCAAGCTGCTGTTGGTGCCATATGGAGATCACAACGAACAGTGGTTGTTGGAGATCCAATACAAATTGAGCCCGTAGTAACATTACCGAAATCCGCATTTAATGACATAAGGAAATATTATGAAGTAAGTCCGCACTATTTGTCCGAGAAAAGCTCTGTTCAGACACTTATGGATCTCGCAAATAAGTACGGTACATTTCTTCAAGGTCGATGGATAGGGTCACCATTATGGGTTCATCGAAGATGTATCAATCCTATGTTTAAGATCTGTAACGAAATTGCATATGATGGCAACATGGTACTCGCAACTGAGAATCCCGAGGATAAACAAGCTCCCCTTAAGACTGAGGAAGAGAATCTAGTAAAGTTGTTAAAATATATGGGCCCAAGTTCATGGTATCAAGTTGAGGGGGAGACGGAAGTCAGACAATACGTCCCTGCCCAAGGTAAACTGGTTGTTGAGCTAGTTAAGAAGGCATTTCTGTACTCTAATGGACAAGTTCCGAGCTTATTTATTATAACACCGTTTACGGCTGTAAAAGAAGAACTCAAGTCTTTATTGAAAAATATGTATAAAGAGTTAACTTCATTTAAGATTGATAAAAAGCAGTTCCATAAATGGATTAATGAATCTGTAGGAACAGTTCATACTTTCCAAGGCAAAGAAGCATCCGTTGTAATTTTTTGTTTAGGGGTTGATTATAAGAATCTGGGCTCGGCTTCATGGGCTACAAACGAACCTAATCTTATTAATGTTGCTGTTTCCAGAGCTAAATATCGATTTTACGTCGTAGGAGATATAAATGTCTGGGGAGCATTGCAAAATATGAATGTTGTTAAGCGAGAGCTAGTTTACGAACAACCAAGACACTAATAATTATGGAGGGGAAAGACAAATGGAAAGAATTTTATATTATCCATACATAGCTGTACCCAACACAAAGTGGCTTACTCACGCTTTATTATATTGGGACGAAGTGGCATCTATAGTACCATCGGATTATTTTAATCAACCAGAGCTCCATGATCCATACATGTTAGAACTTGTGAAAGCTAATTTAGTAAGACAGTTGCCTCCTTTAGACGAAATGGGGACTCCAACTGGATTTGTGGATGGATTTATAGAAATTTTAGAAAGGCTTCTTCCAAAATCAGCCGCTGCAGTGGAACGCAAAGTAGAGAAACGTTTTGCTAGAATTCATTCCGAGAAAATGTTCTATAATATTTATCATGAGCTTCGTGTTAGAGGAATAGCACGAGAAGGTGATGGGCCTTGGTATGAGGTAGAGGAGCAAATTTCGATGTGGTTTATGCTTTATCTTGCTGCATACATAGGAAAGAGAGACAATTATACTCCGATTACAGATAAGCGGATCCCACAGATTCATTTATATCCGGGGCCAAAGCCGAAAGGGAAAGAAATACTAAACCCAGAACAAATACAAAGTAGAAGACGTAATCGAACGTTAGTTCTTCAAGGCTTACTCCCAGTCCCGAGAGATAATGTCCAATTGGAAGATATTATAAAATTTAAAGAAAAGTACGGTACGCAATTAAAGAAATTCCGAAGTGATATTGAGGTGTTTCTTTTAGATTTGGAAATACATCCAGTCAACCAAGTAGATGAAAGAATTAAACATTTCGTAATTAATAAAAACCTCGAGATAGAAGAATTAGTGAGAAAAATGGACGAGTCGTGGGGGATCACCTTGTTAGATATTGCTAGGGTAGGGAGCATCCTTACTTCATTCATCCAAACTATCGCTGATAAATCAGTACTTAGCTTTACCAATGCAACGACTAGTGCCCTGACTGGAGTACATGATTTTGTGAAAAGTAAAGGGAAAGCAGAACTTCTTTCACATCCTCTTGCGTATGCTGCACTATACCAAAGGAAGGATTTTAGGTCAATCTATAATAGGTAATTTTATTTCTGTATGAAAACGACTGGAGGTTATCTATATGAAGGTAAGAGAGTTAGTACAGATACTAGAACAACTTGATCAGGATCAAGTCATAAGGGTTGTCGTGCCTATAGAGGGGAGACCACATGGTGGTGGATTTTTAAAGGAAGTAAGCGAGGTATCTGAAATATTTGATCAGGATACAAATAAACCTTCATACGTAATACATATTTCGGATTTTAATGAAAAGTGAATAAGGAATAGTTTAAGGTCCCCTATTGAATATCTCGTTTTCCGTATCCTTGATCTTCTCTTTGGGGATCTATCTATAACAATGATTAATGGTTATTAGTCATGCTAACCTGCAAGTATCCGATTTGGTTATATGTGAAAAAAATTTCTCCTAATACTAATAAGGAATGATTAAGCATACATGAGCAATGAACTTACTTATAAATCGGTAAAAGATTTATTGAATTATCATTTTACAGTTCCATCCTATCAAAGAGGCTACCGCTGGGGAGTAAACAAGTCGCACAACTTATTGATGATATTTATGAGGAGCAAGATAAGAAGTATTATCTTCAACCTCTTGTTATAAGTAATGTTACTAGCTCTGAGCGAACATGGAATGTTATAGATGGCCAACAGCGACTAACAACAATTTTTATTATAATAGGGACTTTAAATTATTTAATCTCAAAAGATCCGGATAACACCATTCATGATTCAAGCAGAACCATGACTTTAGAATATGAGAGTCGTAAAAGTAGTGCAATATTTCTGAGCTTTTTAACTGATTGTAAAAATTTAGCTGATTTTCCAATGGAGGGCTTGAATCAAGAGCGTATATGGGAAGCATTTATAAAGTATAAAATAGAAGAAAAGGTAGAAAAGAATTTAGATTTTGAATACATGCTCGATGCATTTTGCACATCTATCGATAAAGTAAAAGAATTATTGAAAAAAAATGATTCTAACAATCTGAATGATTTAAAGCGGCGACTGTTGAATGAGTGTAAATTTATTTGGTACCCAATCAGTGTAAATAAAAATGATACGAGAAAATTAGAAATTAAACAATTTTCAAAGATTAACATGGGAAAAATTGAACTGACAGATGCCGAACTTATAAAAGCAGAAATAATGAATCCTACTAGATTGAACAATCAACTTGAAAGAAACAAGGTCAGAGAAAAGCAGTTTGCCACTTCGGAAACATGGTATTTTATAGAAAACGAATTGCGTAAACCGGACTTTTGGGCTTTTGTCCCTCATGAAGATCAGTATAGTTTTAAAAACCATAGTAGAACTAGAATCGATGTTTTATTTGAGTATTTATTATTGGAAAATGAACTAGATCTTAGGGTAGAAGTAGATAGTTATATAGAAGATTTAAATCCACCATATAAATATTCCTTATTTCTAAGAGTGCAGAAGCTTTTAAATAGTGATAGAACTGACAAAACAGTAGATAAAACTTGGGGTAAAATCAGAGATATTTTCGAAAAATTGAAAGAGTTGTATGAGAGTGACGGAAGAACCCAAATAGAAGATGATAAAAGTGAAAGTAAAGGCGGAAAGGGTGCAAGTATATACAATTTACTTAGTTTTATTACCCTTTATCGACAACAAAAAGAGAAGAACAACAGTTTTGTATATCTGAAAAGCTATGAAATATTTTGCGAATTATTAAAAAAAGACAGGAATGAACGTATTCCTTATATTAAAAAACAAATAAGAGAAATGGTGTTCGGAGAAGAAAATATTGAAGATAAGATAAAATTGATCAGATATAGCAGAGGAGACGAACTACGTGAAATATTGCTACTATATAATTTGATAATTTTATCTAAATCAGCGGGAATTGGTAATCGCTATAATTTTCTTGAGCATAATAATAGCAAACGCGAGTGGACTAGAGAGCATATATTCCCTCAAAACGCTAAATTTTTTGCAAAAGACACACTAAAGGTACAAAAGGATTTTTTAAGTCTGCTCACCAAAAACTTAGATAAGAATGATAATATTATATTAAAGAACGAAATAATTCTTAGGTATATAAATTATTTATATGGGGGAGATCCTCCTTTTAAACTTAAAAATCCTGGAATAATTAATTGGACTCATGACGAGGAAGCAATTGAATTATTTTTACAAAAAAAACACGATGAGGATGGATACGAGAAAGAATATGCTAAAAAATTAATGTTGATTCAACAATCGAAAGTTTTATTATCGAAAATCAGTGTTCTGGAAAAAAACAAAGAATTAATATACCAACAAAATCAGGAAGCCATAATTGAACATATAACAGCCAATAATGATATATTTAAAAACATTGATGAGGAGAAGATTATCTCAATATTTGAAACAGATAGTGAAAATTGTATTACAGTGTTAAAGGAAATACTACCGAATATACAATTTCCTGATTTTATTACAGGGTACATAGACAAATATATGGATGGATCTTTATTCATAATGAATTCTAACTTTTATGAGTATGGTCAAGAAGGAATTCAGCCTGATTTAAATGGAATATTTACAAACATATATAAAGATATCATAAATAATATAGAATACATAAATAATATAGAAGCGTTTGCGCGCTATCTTTCTTTGCTGAAGGAAATATGCAAACGGGTAAACCAGTCAATTGAAGCCGAGGTTAGTCGCTTTTTTAAAGATGAGTTTAATAATTTGATGTTAGATAATTCAATAGGAAATATGGCTTTGTTGGATAATATAGTAAATGGAAGTGAAAGTGTCGGAAATAAACCATATAACGAAAAAAAAGCAGCAATCTTTACTAAAATGAAGTCGGGAGAATTTATCCCTTTGGCGACTATTTTAGCCTTTACAGATGTATATGCTAAAAAACGAATTACAGATGAATACTGGATGTATGAGAGCAGATATGAATATGTACGTGATATTATTGCGACAATTAAAGATTTTCTAGACTTTAAAATGGATGGGAAAGGTAAAAGAAATGTCAGTGGAGGATAAAGGTGTCATGGACAAGAAAGATTATTCCTTATACAAGTTATTGGAAGAATATAGAGTTTGTATTCCTGTCATTCAGCGTGATTATATTCAGGGACTGGAAGAGGAAAACATAATGAGCACAAGACAAAGAATGATTGAAGATATCAAAGTTAGCTTGCAGTCGAGAAAAAGACTGAGTCTGAATATTGTGTATGGTCTGCATGAAGATGAAAGTACCACATTTTATCCTGTTGATGGTCAACAGAGGCTTACGTTCTTATATTTACTGCATTGGTATTTGGCACTAAGATCAACAGAGGGAGAATTTGAGCGTTTTTGCGAACTAAAGCCCTTTTTCTATGAGACAAGAAATTATGCTAATGAATTTTTTAGCTTTTTGAGAGATAAGGAGAATAAAGAAAAATGGCTTAATATTTTTAAAAGCAGTGATCGTCATAAACTTACACTGTTAGAGCGAGTTAAAATGAAATCGTGGTTTAAGTCGCAGTGGCTTACAGATACTACGGTTATTTCTATCATCAATGTATTTGGCGATTTTGTAGACAATCCTAGAACAAAAATTGATGTTTCTAAGGTAGAGGAATATTATGAACAATTAAAAACTAGTACTGTAATTTGTTTTGATTTTCTCTCTGAATCTGTTAGAGATGCAGAAAATACTGCTTCTACCAACTATATTCGATTAAACGCCAGGGGAAAGCAGTTAGATGATTTTGAAAATGTAAAAGCAATTTTATCTATGTTAGAGAACAAAATAGGAAAAGAAGATATAGACAGTCAAGATTTTGTAAGCCAGTATGATCAGAAGTATATTGATATCTTCTATAAGGAATGCTCAGAAGAGAAAAGTTTAGAGGAAAAAACAAAAAAAATCAATGGTAAGACCCTCAGACTTTTGATGAATACATATACTCTCCTATGGTCTATTAGAGGAGAAACAAAATATGAGAATGCAACATTTCATGATTATTATTCCACCATATATACCAAATCCCAAAAAGATGAAATCTCAAAATTTTGGATAGAATACTTTGAGTTTTTAAATATTTTGCTAACAACTATAGCTGGTGATGATGGAATTAAAAAACGCATCACTTTATTTTGGGAACAGATATATGAGCCTAAAACAAAAGACTCTGATAACCTGGTATCTAGTTTGCTGTATGTTTACTATTATTACAAATCACAACAGCAGTATGCCAACATTAATAATATTGAACAATTAGATTATGTACTTCTTAATCTGAAGTATAAGGAGTGGAAACAGGTCGGGTTTCGAACAATTGAATTACTAGCTCAGTATAGTGCAGAATATCTAGATGTATTCGAATTCTTCGCTCAAGAAAAACCGGATAGAGTGATTGCAAAGTTGAAAGTGCATAAGGATAATGGTGAAATTAATGAACTATATGATATAAAAGTCAGATTTAAAGAGCAGTGTATAAAAGCAAACATTATATGCAGGTTAAAAGAAGATTATACGTTGTTTGAATCATTAGAAAAAAAATCGGGTATACGAAAAATTCAATATTTATTAAGTATATCTGATATGTGGGTAAATGAAATTACACAAACGAAAATAGATGTTTTATTGAGATATATGGAGGTGGCGGAATGGTTTCTTTACAATAAGACAGAACAATTACTTTGGAAAAAGCTCTTTGCTGTAGCGAGTTACTGGGATGTTAACAATAATTGTTTATTGACTAAAGATATGATAAATCAACAAATAAGTGCTAAGAATGCGTCAGGAAAACGAAATATTCATTATTGGAACGATGAACATTATTTCATAAATGATGATATAGAACGTAAAAATAAGGAAGATCATAAGCTAAGAGAGGAAAAACATACACTTATAAAAAGTGTATATGATATTTGGATAGCCTATGGATTATCAGATGAACAACAGAGAAAAGTTTGGTTAAAGAATCAATTTGCTGATTCAGCATATGAAGCATGTTGGTTAAAGTATGCAGTTGATAGAAATCGTCCAGAACTATTGGATAACACTGTTTCGTATGACGAGGTTCAGGGAAAAGTTTATATTGATATTAAGCATAACTATAGATATCATAAATGGGATGAAAAGGACAAATGGAGATATAATTTTTTTTCCACAGTTTATATGTTTGATTTTTTGGAGAATCAACCAGAATACAAGCATAATATGTATGATTCCAGCGTTTGGGACTATTACGGGAGACCCTTTTCTGCAACATCCATTGAGAACGGTGTTCAATTTTATTCAAACTTAAAAATTATCAATCAGTTTGGTTTGCGGTTGTTATGGGGTGAAGATAAACAGAAAGATTTATCTTATCAATTTGGTGAACAAACGGGAATAGTAAGAGGTGTTTTTGGTTGTATGCACTCCATTGATTTCCCATATGAACCCAATTCTAGTATCACGGTTACTCATAAAGAAGTGGTAATTACAGAGTTTATACATGAGAATCAGTATAAGCAACACTTATATAATCTTGATAATTCTAGGGAAATGTCCGATATTAAAAACAAAATACAGGATTTCGATGTGAAAGTTGACGGATATAAAAATATAGAGGATGCCGATCTAGCTATCTGGGATAGACGTAGCTACACATACAATTATGAGGAAGTGTTTAGACATAAATATAAAGGTAGTAGTATAACCCAAATTAAGAAAGAAAGCTTTGTTGATTTAGAAACTATCCAATTTATTAAATGCACCCATCTTCTTAAATAAATCGAAATATATCCAGTATGAGGCATCATTAGCGTATATGCTCGGATACCCGCATTGATGTCTTTTTTGTGCAAATTAATAAATAGACAACTCATTTTGACAGACTCTAAAAGGCATCATCCATTTTTACTGTTTTTAGATAAAGCAACCGAGGATAGATTTATTAATAATCTTTGAGTAAGAATTTGAGACAGTGGTCATATACTCCGTAGTTTGAGTCCATAACAGAAATAATTTGAAATATGGTCTAATGTCACGGCAAATCTTGAAAAAGCATATTGATGTAAAACTGATGTAAAACATCAACAAAAACGATCGGAATGAAACCTCCCAGAGCGGAAAAAAATGAAAAAAATCCCGTCAAATCAAGGTTTCTGCGCACTGCAACAGATCAAATCCTATGGCAGTATGTTCCCGCATACGGTGCATGTGGAGTGCTGTTCACTGTTAGTTTGGAACGGAAATAACGAATGTTAACAGGGGATTGCCCTCTCTTCAACGAGACTCTCATTTTTGGGAGTCTCTTTTAATTTTTGGAGAGTCTACTACACCTATTCTTTCTCTTATATGGCTTTCTCCATAAGAAAATCGAAAATCAAAATGAGTAAAGAAAGTGTAAGAGATGTAAACAAAACAAAATTGTAAGCGCATTCAGGCGACTCTAGAATAATAGCTAGTAACACAGCTAATGACATGTATTGCAGGGTACAAAGGGGGAAGCGTTCAGATGAATAGAGTTAAACCGTGGCATCTGCTGTCCCTCCGAGCGTAGCGTTACAAATCGAACTACATGAAGTTATTAAGGAGGAGTAGATTTGAAACAGAAACTCACACGTAAAGGACTGTCCCTTACTCTCGCCACGCTGATGGCGGTCAGCAGTTTTTCTTCGGCCCACCTCTCGCGCAGGCGTCGCCCGATTCCGGCAGGGCTCAGTTTGTCGGTAGGGATATTTACACCAATGCGACGGCAGAGGAACTAAAAAAGGCGATAGGATCCGGACATAGCGTGGACAATAAACCGGAGTTCCATGCGCTTTTGGACGAGTCGCCTGGCTTGGCGGACTTTACAAGGCCAAACATCCTTGACTGGATTCACTATGTCAGTAGGGGCGATGCCAATTCAGGAGAAAACTTGACTGGCGCCGTTAGCCAAGTAAAGCATGTCAAGAGCGAAGTGGAAGGAGACCGTTTGGACATCATAGGAGCCGACGGTTCGGCGAAAAACGGCGGTAACTATGCCGATTTAGGGCTATTCGGACCCAAATACTCGGATGGGGTCATACTGTCCGAAGGCACAGAGGTAAACTCAACTGAGAACGTGAATATGCGCAGGGCGCATCCTAGCTTTACTGGGACCAACGCCACCGCCACATTCACTGCGCCATCCGCGAACGGCGAGCCCCGTACACTGGAGATTTATCTAGCCGTGAACGGCGGACAAAATGTGACCGCTACAGCTACCTTGAACGGAGCTTCCGTGGCGGAAGTCCCTGCTTTTGATAGAAGAGTAGAAGATATCACCGCCAGTTCAAATGGCCTTACTGGGCTAAAATATGTGTTCACCTACACGGGTGACGAAAATGAGTATCCGCTGGTGGTAACCTTTACTTTGGCTTCTAGCGACAACACGAACTGGAGCAGCCTGCGTCCCGTGGCCGCGTGCATCCTTGACGAGACTACAAACACCATAGACGTGTCCGGTGGTACGGCGGAATACGAAAAACCGTTCAGTATGCCGGGTGACACCAGCGAGTTCCTGTCGGGCCAAACCATCAAGCTAACCGCTGGCGACGCGCCGTTCGGCAAGGTGTTTGACACGTGGACAGGTGAGGATGCATCGCTGTTTGACAACCCAAACAGCGCCATGACCACGTTCACCATGCCCAAACATCCTGTGAGCCTTACCGCTACATATAAGGACGCGACGACGAGAACCGTAACGGTGACCGGCGGCACGGCAGAGGAGGTAGGTGGGTCCAACCCAGGCGAGAGCATCAGTGCATATGTGGGCAGCACGATTACGCTTAAGGCCGGTACGCCGCCTGAAGGTCAAGGCTTTAAAAACTGGAAAGTGATTAACGGCACCTCAGCCGTCTTGTTTGCCGATCCTTATGCTAGCACGACGACCTTCGTGATGCCTGATGCGGATGTGGGAATTGGTGTCGATTACCGTGTAAAGGGTACAACTGAGCCAGGGATCAAGGACAATGAGGATACCCTAACGGGTACAAAGAAGTACAATGATTACCTGTTCTCAAAGCATTCCGCGGGCGAACCAAGGAACCCCGTGGCCGGGATAACCTCGTTCTCCGACGTTTCTAATAACACCGCCGTTCCGGGCGTACCGCAGATTGATGACAATCTGAGCGCCCCTAACGTCCTCGATTGGATGCGCTTTACCAACGACGGTACCGGCGAAAAGTAAACCGCAAGTCCGATGCCAGCTTGCTGACAGCGAAATTCGCGGGCACGGTGAGCAATACTCGCTCCAACGGGCAGAACGAAGAGCGCAAAAATATTCGCCTGACCTATTTTGACGGCACAATCCCGGCGGAAGACAGCAGTAGCTATAGCGTGGTACGCAGCGGGATGACGACCGCTGAGTTCACCGCCCCGTCTGCAGAGGGTATCGAGCGCACATTGGATGTATATCTCACGTTCCAGGCGACAAATGACCGGACGCTCACTATCAGCGCCACTATGCCCAAGCAGGGCGGTGGGAACTACGAGTACACCAAAACCGAGAGTTTGGTTAAAAAGGACACTAACAGCAAGACTAGCGGGCGGTACGCCGCCAAGTTCTCGTTCACCTATGTGGGCGACGAGGGTGGAAATCCTCTGACTGTCAAGTTCTCCCTGAACAACACCAGTGGGGACATGGGCGTCCATGGCGTACGTCTAATCGAGGGAGAACCGGTGCCACAGATCTACATGACCACGCCCAATCTGGACAATGACAAGTACGCGATCACCGTGCCTGACTCGCTGTTTCAGCGGCGTAATTTCCCTGTCAAGGTGGTTGACGCCACCGGCTCCCTGGTGAGTGACCCAGCAGTCAACTATTCCTATGAGGGCGTGTCCTCCAATGTGGAAGGACAGACCGAAATTTCCGGCGTCACCATTGGAGATGACGGTATGCTGTATGTCCGCCCGGATACCGAGGCGTCGATGACGATTGCCGTCATTGCCTCCGCAACGGTGGATGGGATACCTGTCTCCGTGACGCGCAATGTGCGAATCATCAAGGATGACAAATTTAAGGATTGGCCGACTCGCGACGCGGAGGAGGGTCCCCTAGGCAAGGACGCCAACGACTGGGAGCTGTACTTCAACGACGATTTCAGCGGGCCCGAGCTGGATACCACTGCCTGGGTACCGCAGTATCTGCAAAGCTGGGCGATCAACAAGGATAACAGCGCAGCTCAATATGAGTTCGTGCAAGATGAGACTGGTAACGGCTATCTGGCACTGGGAGCCAAGGAGCAGCGACCCGACTTCTCCGAGGGCTTCAACGGTACCAACGATGGCGGTGACCAGCCCATCGTCGCGCTTACTTCGCGCGACCGCCATCACCAACACCTGCTGGAGGACGGACGTGGCGATGCCTTAGATCCGGATCTGCCCGATTTTGATGGCCTCGTGACCACCAAGTACGGCTACTTTGAGACCCGCCTGCGCCTGCCTAGTACCGGTGACGGTGCGCACTTCGCTTGGTGGATGATCGGCGCGCAGGACGACTCGCACCCGACCCAGGCCTTGTCCGGAGCTGAACCGACTGGCACTAGGCATGGAGCGGGCACTGCGTCCGACATGTACGATTTCGGACCCGGCGGCTGGGGGAACTACGTGTTCTACACCACCGACCAGGGCGTGGAGTATGACATTCTGGAGATCACGGCTGACAAGAACAGCCCCAACGGGGAATACAACCGCTGGCTGCCAGTCATCCATAAGAATGGCTCCCGTTTATCACCGTCCAACCCAGCCAGCGGGCGCTGGTGGGCTGGTTCTGACGTAAGCCTCACGCCTAACCCGGCGACAAGTCCTTACGGACGGTATGATTACACCAAACACACCGAGGATGGCTACACCGGGGGCCGTGATGCTTATCAGGAGTTCCACGTATATGGCTTTGAGTGGGACGAAACAGGCACTAGGATGTATCTCGATGGCCATTTGGTCTATACCTCCAGCCGCACCGCCGACTACCGCATGCTGACGATTCTCAGTATCTATCTGGGACGCAACGGTGAGGGCGACGGATATGGGCACGACCACGGCTACTGGCCTAAGGAAGCTATGTTCGACTACTTCCGCATTTACAAAAAGAAGGATCGGGTCCCTACCTCTATCGTGATTAACGGCCTACAGGACGCGGAGGGAAATCCCGTGGAAGGACGTTACAATACCTCGTGGGACTACTTTAAGCAGGGCTCGACTGTTAACCTGTCCGCGACGGTACTGGATCAGTTCGGAGTACCTTATAACATTTCCGGCGATCCGAACCTGTCCATCAAGTGGCGCTTCTCCGACGATATTGGCGGATCGAAGCAGCTGACGGGAGGAATTGTAGATCTGGTTGGCGGGGCTAAAGTGACCTATCCTGCGGATTACAACACGACCACAATGACCGGTCTTACCCTGAATGCGGATACCGGTCTGCTGACCGTCGCAGACGACGCGGACACGGACCAGGACATCTTCCTGAGTGCCTATCTGGCCGATTCTAACGACCAAAGCGGCTACTACGGCGGCAAACTCACGGTCGTCAGCGATAATGCGGCCAATGAAACGAAGCGCAATCGGGGCAAAATCCAGGAGACCAAACACATCAAGGTTTCCGACAAAGTGTCTAAGCCGCATCGAATCTTCTTTGATAGCCCTGTGATGACCATTGCGCCGGGCGAGACTCTCAGTGTTAGGGCCACCGTGTATGATCAGTACAACAACCCGATGCCTGACCAGTCACTGAGGTACGCCCTTACCAAAGATGTTACGCTCCGAGAAACCGTGGACCTCAGCCTTAGCGGCATAACCCTGACCGGCAGTGATCTGACCGCCGAGTCAAATGCCGAGCTAGGCAAACAAATCATGGTTCGGGCCCAGATAGACGACAATGTGTTCCAGAACCTAGCGCTGAAGGTGCAAGTTACACCGCATGAAGATACAACAGCACCAACATGGCCAGCAGGCGCCGAATTAACAGTTTCACAAGTTGGAAAGACAAGCATCACGCTTTCTTGGTCAGCAGCTACAGATAACATTGCTGTAACTAAATACAAGCTTTATATGACTGGTAAACAACCTATTGCATTAGGTAATGTGACAAGCTACAAAGTCAGCGGTTTATCCCCTAACACAACTTATACATTTAAAGTTGAAGCGGGAGATGAAGCAGGAAACTGGAGTACAGAAGGTCCGAGTAATACTGTAACGACTGAAGCTAACTCTTCAAGCGGCGGTGATTGGACACCATCTCCTGATCCATCACCATCACCGACACCAAAACCAGATGGTGGTAAGCCAACAGAACCAGTGAAACCTACTGAACCAGTGAAACCTACTGAGCCTGAAACACCAAAAGTAGATTTTACTGATATCGCAAATCACTGGGCGGAAGCCTCCATTAAAAAATCAATTAAACTTGGTTTTGTAAATGGTTATGAGGATGGAACCTTCAGACCGAATGATAGTGTAACACGTGGTGAGTTAGCTACAATGCTAGCAAGAGCGCTGAAATTAGAGCAAATTCATACAGAGTTTGGTTTTGCTGATCATGACCAAACACCAGTATGGGAACAACCATTCATTCAAGTACTTGCTAAAGCAGGATATATCTCAGGCTATGAAGATGGCTCGTTCCGTGCGAATAATGAAATCACAAGAAGTGAGTTAGTTGCTATTATTGTTCGTGCACTGGATCTTGAAGTCAATCTAAATGCAACAATTTCGTTTAAAGATGCAGATCAAGTTCCAGTATGGGCCAGACCTTATGTAGCCGTTGCAGAAGAAGCAGGCTTAATTAAGGGGAATGGGAATGGTAAATTTAATCCCAATGCTACTACAACCAGAGCCGAAGCAGTCACATTAATTTTAGCAATGCTAGACTATGTAAAATAAGTTTAACAAGCAATAAACAATAAAGCCGCAGCAGGTTTTAGCTGCGGCTTTATTGCTGTGTGACATTCATGGCGATTAACTTGGTGGTGAAAATCCGTTGTGAAAGGAGACTATAGTTATCAACCACTAGCCAAAAGCAAGGGTGTCTACCGCGAGGTGGTTCGCTATATATCCGAGGGATCATGGATCGAGGTAACTTAGAGACGTATAAGCGAAAGAACTATCGAAAACTTCGGCCAACCTATAATTTTTTGCCTGCTTTCTATTATTTGTACACTAGATATCATTTCACGTACTTACTAGAATATAGCTATAGAGTTTTGAAAGCGCTTTATTTTTTGCGAGGGGGCAAGATGCATGTGCAATGGCTTAGTGTCTTCAATGCAAGGCACACCAGATAATATCTCACAAGGGGGTTGGTACAGACAATCAGGAGGAAGTACTGGGTAGGATTTTGGGATACGAATACATCCCATGAAGTCTAGTTATTTTCTGTGGTCTGCGTGTAGGATGGAGAATTAAATAGTGTCTCTCAACCCCTAATAGGGGAAAGCAACACAAAATCTTCAAAAATACACATTTAGGAGAGATTCAGATGAAAAAACCTCTTATTAAGAAAGCGTTGAGCGGTGTACTTGTTGGCTCAATACTTTCTACTCTAATGTTTACGGGTCAACCAGTGCATGCTGCCTTGGGATATTGGCCTCAACCATTGCCGATATCCAATGAGTACTATCTTCAAAATGAAACATTGCAGCCCTATGGGGCAGCTTTCCAAATCGATGAATTGAAGAATTGGAGTCCAGATAATGACCCAGATGCCCGATATAATCGGAGCGCAGTTCCTCTGGCAAAAAGATGGATGGGACCATCAGTAAATCCTAATGCATCACGTGATGCAAGAATAATCCCTCTTAGTGGTACAAGTGCACGTGCAAGCCAATCACCATCACAGGGTGGCGATGGTGCATATACTTATGCAATGACTAGTTACCAGTACATTGATAACAACAATTACTGGGGCGGTTCATCTGCAGAAGGACCGATTGCTATACCGACACCGGAGCATATTGACTCTTCCCATAGGAATGGTGTAAAGGCAACTGGTACTATTTTTATTCCTTGGGGAGACCAAGCATATGGTAGCAAGTTTATTGACCAGTTGGTAGAGCAGGATGCTAACGGTAATTTTGTTGCCGCAGATAAATTGATTGAAATCGCCCAATACTATGGCTTTGACGGTTATGTTATTAACCAAGAGTCTAGTTCAAGCCCTGCAAGCATGGCAAAATTCAAAGAGATGCTTGCGTACATTGAGAAGAAAAAGCCAGATAACTTCACAATGACTTGGTATAACGGCTCGGGCAGTTTGGGTGACTCCGATGTTAAAGCTTGGATGCAAGATGGGGATACTCGCTTAAACGATGACTGGTGGTTGGACATGAGCTGGCGCAACATTGACAATACAATTAAGTCTGCTGTGAATGCTGGTAGAAGTCCTTTTGATATACATGCAACATGGGAAAACTTCCCCTACACCGACAAAGGTGATGACGTTACCAATCTGATCGGACCGGACAAGAAACTAAAGTCGTCTCTTGGTATTTTAGCTCCGAACTCGACGCTCATTAGTTCGAAGAGCATTGATGATTTCATGAATAATGAAGATCTACGTATGTGGACTGGACCGACATTAGATCCAAGAAATGAAACACGTACAAAAGGTGTTTTCCCCGGTTTTTCAAGTCTTGTCGCAGACCAAACACCGATTATAGGGGATCATTTTGTTACTAACTTTACTGTTGGTAACGGTGAGAAATTCTATGAGGACGGCGTTGTCAAAGGTAAAGAAAACGGTTGGTATAACCGTTCACTGACTGATATCATGCCGACATGGAGATGGATTGTTAATAGTGACGGTTCCAAGTTAACTCCAAAATTTGATTACACTGATGCTTGGTGGGGTGGTACTTCCTTAAAGCTATCAGGTAACCTCGACGCTAACAAAGCAAACCACATCGAACTATACAGCTCACAGCTAGATATTACAGATAGCAGTAAGTTGAGCGTAACTTACAAAACACCAAGTTCTAACGTTGATTTGTCTGTAGGTTTGTGTTTCGGCGATACTTACGATGAGAGCAATTTTGAGTTCTTCCCTATTTCAGGGGGTACTGAGAAGAATGGTTGGACGATAGCGACTATCAGTTTACCAAAACATGATCAAAAAGCAATTGCAATCTCGTTGAAAGTAAATTCTACTACCGATGTTAAAGATTTTTCGATCAATATCGGAAGACTTGCAATCATGGCAAATGATATTGCTCCTGCAGCAACATCCAAGATTACACTTGATGATTCGATTTATGTGAATGACACAACAGCAGAAGCAAGAATTTACTGGGAAAAAGTGGCTTATGCATCTATGTACACCATTCATCGCGTCTACCCTGACGGCACAAAAGAATTCGTTGGTGCAACACCAAGTGATGCTTTCTATTTAGGAAGATTTTCAGAAGATGGTAACGAAACTGAGACTACTTTTGAAATTACATCCTATAATGAAAACGGCACAGAGGGTGGAGTAAAAACATTTAATTTTAAATGGGTACCCGCTACTGGTGGTTTCGAAGATGCAGGAGTAGAAGGAGAAAATATCGCATTGAAAGTTCCAGTTGTCGATGACGGTACTTTTGACCCCGGTGGTAAAATAGATAAAATTAACGATGGCGTTATTCCAAACAGTAAGTGGGCTTCCGCTAAGACAAATGCTTCTGCTTATTTTGACTTAGGTAAAGATATGGATATTAGTCGTTGGGTTGTTAAGCATGCTAATGCTCCGGGTGCAGGTGAGGGTGTCGATTTTAACACTGACACATTCGATTTGCAGTATGCACAAGATGACGGACAACCTATTTTGAATCCTGACGATTCTACCAGTAAGCAGAGAGTTATGAAATTAAGTTACACAAAAGCCGATGAGGTTATTGGAAATCGTCAAGACGTTACCGACCGTGTACTTAATACTACCATCAAAGCACGTTATATTAAGCTTCACGTTACAAAAAGTGATAACTGTCCTTGGCATGCAATTCGTATCTATGAATTCGAATTGTATAAGAATCCTTTTGTTCCTCACTCCACGCCATTGATGGAGCGTAACGTGACAGTAAAGAACAATGTTGGTGCGAATGACACTGTCGTATTTGATAATGTTTCGATGCCAATCGGTGCTGGAGGTAAGATTGCTGATGATACAGGTATTGTTAAACTCTATGACAGCTTAACATCAACAACACCAATCGCTGAGGTAAAAGCAACACAACCAAGTGAGCGGTATAAACAACTCAATCGTGGTGTAGCTTCTTTTGAAAATTTGGACTTAAATCCTGACGGTGGAAGGTTGTACTATACAACACAAGAAAACGGCGTAGAAAGTTTACGTTATAGTGTTGAGTATGCTCCTGAAACTGGAACACCAATTAATGCTCCAACATCGATTAAGTTGGAACAGTCTTTAATGGGTAATCAAACCCGAGATAAATATGGGTACTTACTCTAGAAGGCTTAGATGTTGGAACTACTATGAAGATTTATGAATCGGCGGATTCCAAATCACCTATTCTACACTCTCTTTCAGTACAAGAAGGTCAAGATTTCATCCGTCAGGAAAGAGTTCCTCTATCTAAAAATGGTGGTAAAGTCTACTATGAGTTGAAACAGTCCGGTAAACCTGATTCAGAAAGACTGGAATATACTTATGGTGCTACTGATGCTCTTAATGTTGATCAGGCTTCACTGAAAGATTTAGTTAATCGTTACAGTAGCCTGCATGAAGCAGATTATATCCCATCTACATGGGCATCATTCTCTGAAGCTTTGGCTAATGTTAAATCGCTACTTTCAAGTGGAGTTAATGCAGGTACTGCTGAAGTAATGCGAGTTGCTCTTGAGGATTCTGCTTTAGCACTTCGTTATAATGGAAACACCAATCGACTTAAAGAAGTATGTGATGAGTACGAAACAAAGTATACTGCTGATCAGTACTCAGACAATAGCTTTGCACGTTTCCATGATGTTTTAGAGCAAACTAGAAAAGCTGTCGAAGACTCAGAATCCGGTGCACAAGTTCTCACAGGTCTTCAACTTGAGAAATTGCGGATTGACCTTGATTCTGCTGTAAATCGTTTGGTGGTTAAAGGTGGTAACGAGGTTATTTCTGTCGCAATTAACCCTAACGATATTGATGGTAAAATTGGAACTTCTGTGACATTTAAACCTGAAGTAACTGTTGGCGGTAATGCAGCTGACACAGTTACTTGGAAAGTGTCCGGTAACACAAGTGTTAAGACTACCATTAGTAATGGGGTATTGAACATTGCAGATGACGAAAAAGTCGATGGTACACTGACAGTTACTGCAACTTCTACTTTTGACCCAACAAAGTCAGGAACAGCGAAAGTACTGGTGGTAAGTGAACTTATTCCAAAAATTATCAGGGTTACAATTCCTGACCAAGTTGACTCCGTTAAAGCTGGTACTATTCAGCAATTTACTGCAAATGTTGAAGTGAAAAATAATGCGGACACATCAGTTACTTGGGAAGTTGAGAATGCTGATAATGTTGGTACTATCATTAATAATGGTTTGTTGATGGTTGACGAAAACGAAACAGCGGATGAACTTACAATTAAAGCAACATCTGTAGTAGATCCCACAAAGTTTGCTGCAAAAACTGTTAAAGTAGAGCAAAATTTAGATAAACAACGTGATATTACAATTGATGCTATGGTTAATGGTACTGTAACAGCGGATATGGTGACAGCAAAAGCAGGTGAAACTGTTACATTGATAGTAACACCTGATGTTGGATATCAGTTAAAACCGGGTTCTTTGAAAGTAAACGGTGAAGCAATCTTCGGGACACGTTTACAATGCCAGCTAAACCTGTAACAATCACTGCTGAATTTGAGCAGGACACTACGAGAGAACTCGTAAGTATCGATGCACCATCGGCAGTGACGGGGTTGCCTAACGGAACCGCAAAGACAGCAGATGCGCTTAAACTACCAACTAGTGTAACATTGGTTACGTACACAGATAGTATACTTGCAAATGTCACTTGGGACGTTGATGCATCAAGTTACGATCCCACATTGAAATCGGATCAAGTATTTACTGTAGAGGGAAATGTGACACTGCCAAACGGGGTATTGAACACCAATAATATCCCGTTGACTGTAAGTATTGAAGTGGCAGTAGACGCAGAAGTTGTAACATCCAAGGAATTCTTGAGTATCATGGATCTTGCAGCAATCACTAATTTGCCTAATGGAACGGGAAAGACAGTCTCTGGTCTTAAGCTACCTGCTACTGTTGAAATCGTAACTGATAACGGTGCTATGGACGCAGTTGTAGATTGGGATGTGGATTCTGCAAATTACGCCCCTGCAGTAAAGACAGAGCAAACATTTACAGTAAATGGCGTAGTAACATTGCCAAGTGACGTGGTAAATACAAATAATATTCCGTTGAACGTAAGCATCGAAGTTACCGTAGCAAAGCAACCAGTAGTTGAACCGCCAACTGGTGGAAACAATGGTGGCAACCAAGGCGGAAGCAATAACGGTGGTGGTGTAGGTACGACAACACCTCCAGTTACACCCCCAACAGGTGGCGGTGAAGTTGCATCGGTTACTACTATATCTGAAAAGCAGTTCGATGAGGCTCTTGCAACAGCTGTAGCCAAAGCCGCTGAGCAAGGCAAAAATTCAGATGTAGCAATCAAACTGAATGCTGACGCTCCATCGGATGCTAAATTAATCAAAGTTACGCTGTCAAATGATTCATTGATGAAATTTGTAGCTAATAAGGCAGATACTTTGACAGTATCTACACCAATCGGAGCAATGACATTTGATCGAAACACGGTATCGAGTATTTCCAAGCAAGCAACAGGAACTGTTACAATTACTGCTACACAAGTTGGAGATAGACCTTTTGTTAATTTTGCTATTAGCAGCGGTGACAAGACTATATCTAAATTTGGCGGAAATGTAACAGTAACACTTCCTTACGTACTTAAGTCTGGTGAGAAACCAAATGTAGTTGTAGCGTACTATATCAATACTGCGGGTAAGCTTGAAGTAGTGAAGAATGGTAAGTATGATGTGACAACCCAATCAATAACTTTCAAGACGTCTAATTTCTCGCAATACGCTGTAGGATACAACAATGTCGCATTCGCCGATGTTGCATCCAATGCATGGTACAGTGATGCTGTAAGTTTCTTAGCAGCAAGAGAAATCACAGATGGCTTAGGCAATGGAAACTTTGGTTCTGAAAATAAAGTATCTCGAGCACAAAGTCTGGTTATGATCATGAAAGCTTTTGGTATCGAGCCAGATGAAAATTCTGAAAACAATTTCAGTGACGCAGGAAACACGTACTATACTGGTTATCTTGCAGCGGCAAAGCGGTTGGGTATAACAGATGGTGTGGGCAATAACATGTTTACACCAGAAAAAGAAGTTACACGGCAGGAAATGTTAGTATTGACATACAATACGCTTAAGAGCATCAATGAATTGCCGACTGGAACTACTGTAAAAGAACTGAATGACTTTAAAGATGCAGGTTCAGTTTCTGGTTATGCGATTGATGCTATGACATTCTTTGTAAATATCGGAGTTATATCTGGGTCAAACGGTAACATCTTACCAGTAGATAAAGCAACCAGAGCGGAATTTGCTCAGATACTTTACAATATTATGACTAAGTAAATTGTAATGACTTACAGAATAGACTAATAAAAGCTATGACAAGCACATCTTTGCTTAACTGTGAAGGTGTGCTTGTTTTCGTTTGTCGTGATTTAGGATATTATTTCTCTTAGATTTGGGGACTCACTGGTGGTGATAACAGAGTTCCGATAGGTAGGATGGATATCAATGTAACTAGGGATACAGACGAGTACATTCAAAATCCTTTTTACACTCGTTTTGTTCGAACTAATGAATTGGACGGAATTATTGAAAATAGTGGATTAACAATAACTAATAAATATACGAATTTTGCTAAAAATGATTTTTAATTTAATAGTGCTGAAGAAATATTTTACGAACTATATAAATAAAGGGCGTATGATAGGTCAAGCAGGTTTAACCATAGTTGGGGAGAAACAGGGACGAAAGCTAAGCTTAGCTTCCGTCCCTGTTTTAAAGTAACAATATTATCTAATAAATAGTTGACACTATTTTTTTAATTGGTATACTTGAGTAGAATATTGAAAATGATAATCATTATCACTGACGTTATTTTTTGTGTTGTCGCTGTACACTATGTGAAATAGGGATAAATTCTATTTAAATCACGCATAAAAATACATAAAAATATAACACAGATTTTAATTTTATCAATTCAATAATCTGTTTGTCTATAAAGCTTATATAAGGGGAGAGTATGGGAAATGAGGAAATTTAAATTAACTGTTTTTTTAGCAGTTTTTGCTTTGATGTTGGCAGCTTGCTCAAATTCAAGTAATGAAAACGGTAAAGCTGGGACTAATGAGAAAGCAAATGATTCTACTGTAGCTTCAACGGTTGAAATCACTGATGCTCATGGAACGGTTACTGTTCCTGTAAACCCAAAGAATGCAATTGCTTTGGATAGTAGGACTTTTGAAACTTTGGCTGATTGGGGAATTAAATTAGCGGCTGCTCCAAAGGATGTAATGCCTGCGGATTCACCATATGTAAAGGATGATTCCGTTCAAAATATTGGAAATCACCGCGAACCAAATCTTGAAATTATAGCAGCTGCAGACCCTGAACTTGTAATTGTCGGTCAAAGATTTGCTAGCTATTATGAAGAAATAAAAAAATTAGTACCAAATGCAGCTGTTATTGATCTTAATTTTGATGTTTCTGAGAAAGCTGCTACACCGGGAGAAAACTTAATAAATGGACTTAAGGATTCTACAATCTCTTTGGGGAAAATTTTTGATAAAAATGAAGAGGCAAAACAATTGGTAGCTGATTTCGATAAAGCTATTGCAGATGCTAAGTCTGCCTATAATGGATCGGATACAGTTATGGGTGTTGAAGTTTCTGGTGGGAATATTGGTTTTTCAGCTCCTCATTTTGGACGTGTTTGGGGACCGATGTTTGATATCTTTGGATGGAAACCAGCATTAGAAATTAATAATGCTACTTCAGATCATAAAGGTGATGATATTTCTGTTGAAGCTATTGCACAAAGTAATCCTGATTGGCTGTTCGTACTAGATCGTGATGCTGCAATATCTTCTACAACTGATGCCGTTCCTGCTCAGGATGTTATTGATAATTCACCTGCTCTTAAAAACGTAACTGCTGTTTCTAAAGGGCAGATTGTTTATGCACCAAATGACACTTACACAAATGAATCTATCCAAACTTTTATAGAAGTATTTGAAAACATTAAGAGTACTTTAGCTAAGTAATTTAAAGGAGTATGACCATAGTGCCAAAAATATAATTGCCGGGGTTGAGAATAATTCTCAACCCCAGCTTTATAACCACAATAAAATATGGACAAAACCTTTTATATTAGCGATTATAGCTGTTGTTATCTTAGGAGTTATATCACTGTTTACTGGAGCTTATGATATAAAGGGACAAGAGGATGGAATCGATATGTTTTTCATAACTCGTGTTCCAAGAACAGCTGCACTAATGCTTACTGGAGCTGCTATGTCCATGGCAGGACTCGTAATGCAACTTATTACACAGAATCGTTTAGTCGAACCTACCACAACAGGAACAATTGAATGGTCAGGTTTGGGACTTCTTTTTGTTTATATATTATTTCCTGCACCATCTTTAGTTCTAAGAATGACTGGTGCAATCATTTTTTCTTTTATAGGAACGATGATTTTCTTTTTGTTTTTAAGAAGAGTTAAACTTCGTTCGTCTTTAATTGTTCCGATTATTGGAATGATGCTTGGAGCAATTATTTCTGCAGTTTCCACTTTTGTTGGCCTCGTTTTTCAAATGACGCAAAATATTGAAACTTGGTTTGTAGGTTCTTTGCACCGGTTAGGTTGGAAGATATGAATATTTATGGTTCATTATTATCATTACTTTTCTTATTTTTATGTTTGCTGATCGGTTGACTATAGCTGGATTAGGGGAAGATGTTTCAACAAGTCTTGGAGTGAATTATAATAGGATCGTTCTTCTTGGTACTGGTCTTATTTCTTTTGCAGTTGGAATTGTAGCAGCTGTTATTGGGAATTTACCTTTTTTAGGATTAATTGTACCCAATATTGTTTCAATGTATAGAGGAGATGATCTGAGGAGTAATTTGCCTTGGGTATGTCTGTTAGGAATGGGAACTATAACGGTATGTGACATTATTTCTCGAACAGTTATAATGCCGTTTGAAGTACCTGTCTCTTTAATACTTGGAACCGTGGGAGCAGTCGTATTTATTGTTATTTTATTGAGACAAAGGAGGCTAAGATGAGCACATTAGAATATAGTAATAAAGAAAATGTTAAAATCAATCCTAGCCTTCTTAATAAAAATAGATCAGCTAGAGCTTTTCGTTCTAAGAAGGAAGAAAAACGTTATTGGATTTTACTGATAACATTGATTGTTTTGGGCATTCTTTCAGCGTATGGACTTTTGGTTTATAACAATCCAGTTCCAATAGATTCTCCTTCTTTTATTCCCGTTGTTAAAAGAAGGATGGTAGCTCTTGGTGCAATGATTATTGCAGCAATTTGTCAGAGCTTGGCGACCGTTGCTTTCCAATCGATTACGAATAATAGGATTATTACTCCTTCACTTTTAGGTTTTGAAGCACTTTACTCAGCAATTCATACTAGTACAATGTTTTTCTTTGGTGTTAGTGCATTTATAAGTTTTACTGGTGTTGGATCATTTGTATTTCAAGTTGTCCTTATGGTTTTGCTTTCTTTGATACTATATGGATGGTTGCTTTCTGGAAAGTATGGAAATTTACAAATTATGCTCTTGGTTGGAATTATTATTGGAATTGGGCTAAAGTCTTTATCATCTTTTATGAGAAGACTTCTTGCACCGTCTGAGTTTGATATTCTACAGGCAAGATTGTTTGCTTCTGTCAATAATGCGGATGCTGGCTATTTTCCTATTGCAATTCCAATTGTAATCATTGTAGCATTCCTTATTTTTGCTTATTCCAAGAAATTAAATGTATTGTCACTTGGGAAGGATGTCTCCCCTTCTTTGGGAGTTAATCATAAATTTGGCGTAATTTATACTCTTGTATTAGTTGCTATTTTGATGTCCATTTCAACGGCTTTAGTTGGACCACTTACTTTCTATGGATTTTTAGTTGCAACTTTGAGTTATCAAGCAGCACCAACGTATGATCACAAATATATTTTTCCAATGGCTTTTGCTATCGGATTTCTGATAATAACGGCTGCATACTTTTTTATGTACCATATATTTAATGCTCAAGGTGTAGTTTCAGTTATTATCGAACTGTTTGGTGGAATAACATTTCTAATTGTAATCCTAAGGAAGAGGTCTTTATGATAAAAATTGATAATGTTAGAAAGTTGTATACTAATGAGGTAAACATAGGACCTTTGGATATTGAAATACCAAAAGCTGGTCTTACTTCTTTAATTGGGCCAAACGGCGCTGGAAAGTCCACGACACTTTTGATGATCGGAAGACTTTTGGATATGGATGAAGGCCAAATTATGGTGGCAAATATGGATGTTTCTGAATCTAAATCAAAAGACTTAGCAAAAATCGTGACTATTTTGCGTCAAGAAAATCATTTTGTAACAAGGCTGACTGTTAGACAACTAGCTGGATTTGGACGTTTTCCTTATTCAAAGGGAAGATTAACTAAAGAGGATGAAGCTATTATTTCTAAATATATCGATTTTTTAGACTTGACTGATCTAGAAAATAGATATTTAGATGAGCTTTCTGGTGGTCAAAGGCAAAGGGCATATGTAGCAATGGTTTTGTGCCAAGAGACTGAATATGTACTTTTGGATGAGCCTCTGAACAATCTTGATGTTGCTCGCTCTGTTCAAATGATGGAGCATTTGAGGCATGCTGCTGATGAATTTGGAAGAACAATTCTGACTGTTATGCATGATATAAATTTTGCAGCCAAATATTCTGATAGAATTTGTGCAATGAAAGATGGACAAATTGCCGCTTTTGGAACAGTAGAAGAGGTTATGGATCCAGAAATTTTGACAGAAATTTTTGAAACGAAAATAGAAATTATCGAAGGTCCTTATGGGCCAATAGCGATTTATTAGTCCAATTAAGCCCCTGTAATTTGAACATAAAGCGATAAGACAACCATTCCAAATAGTTGTCTTATCGCTTTATGTTTAATTTGAAATTTTTAAGGGATCAAATCCAATGGGGAATATTTTTCTTCCCTTCAGTAATTGAACTGTTTTGGTATATAGTTTATGAGCATTTTCTCTATTAAAAGTTTTCATTGAAAGACTAACTTCTTTTCTCTGTTTATAAGCAGATAGAGCGGAGGACGGAGGATTTTCTAGTAATTCGATAATGGGTAGAATTGCTTCCTCAACCGGTTTACCTATTATTTTATAAATAAGCTTCATCATGCTCTTCGTTACTGGATTTTCAATTGCATCAAAAGTACCTGAGGTTTGGACAGCCCACGGGTTAAAGAGAATATACTTTATCTTTCCTACAGTATCATTTTGGGCAAAGGCAACACCCAACAGATCGTTTAATCGACTGCCATGATACTTAGCTTTTGCGCCGTTATAATTACTTTTGTTTTGGATATCATCCAGATTAACCGTTCCATTCATTCCTGGAGCACAAACATTAAGCACTACAGGGTTATCAGACTTCTCCAGAACTTCCTTTAGGCCAAAACCAAGAACAAATCTGCTCAAATAAGATAATCCAAAACTAAATTCAAATCCTTCTTGAGTTTCCGAATATTCTTTATTTTGTTTATGACTTGTTGCACAAAAAACGACCCTGTCGAGAGAGTTGAAGCGACTTTTCAAGTCTTCAATGATGCGCTTGTTTTCTTTAACCAAACTTAGATTTGCTTGAAGAAATATAGCCCTTTCCTCTACTCCTAACTGTCTAGTCTCATTTAAGAAAAGGTCTCCTTTAGCAGATGAACTACCGACAACAATTACACGGTCTCCTTTTTTTAGAAAGTGCATAGCGATCCCTTTTCCGATTCCATCCGTTCCGCCTGTTACTAATATTGTTTTCATATGTTATTCCTCTTTTTCAGTGATATTCAGCTTTCAGTTACTCCTTATTAGTGATTTATTAAACAAACATGTGTTGCTTTTAAAAATACAACTAATATCGAAATAGGACAACCAACAATAAGGTAAGGGATGTTGCTATAGCAACAGATACGAAACATTGTCATGTAGGGAGAAGTTTTGCGCTTTTCATAAAGATGATCTTAAAGGAGTGAATGACGTGGGATCAAAAGTAAGGAATATTCGAATGACTCAGACTAAACAGTCTCTAATTAACGCCTTTGTTAATTTAGTGAGTGAAAAGGATTTTGAAAAAATCACTATCGCTGATTTAACAAAAGGGGCCAAAGTGAATCGTGCCACCTTCTACGCGCACTTTAATGATAAGTATGAATTATTGGATTATATTTTGGGGGACTCTGCATCAGCTGCAATAGTGAATCGAACCAAAGGTGAAGTGAAATTTGATCAAGACACTATATCTCAGCTTGTGCTTGCATTATGTGATTTCTACCAACAACCGAATATTCAATGCCGTAGTAGCTATGTAGGGTTAGTTGTTCCGCAGATGAAGGATAAAATATTGAATGAACTAAAGGTTTTTTTGTCTCAGAGTCTCGAACATATCTATACAAATGATGAGAAGAATATATATGTACCTATTTTTGCACAAGTTATCCATGAAGGTGCTTTACAGTGGGCAGTTGGAAGTACTGTTATGAGTAAAGAAGAAGTCGCCAAAAGGGTTTCGTTATTCGTAGTTAGTGGGTTTCAATCTTCTGACCGTACATTAAGCTAAAGGATAATGATTGTTAGTATATAGGATGATGAAACTTGTTTTATCCAAAATAAGACACTTGCTGCTATAGCAAGTGTCTTTTGTATGCCTGTATGGATGATACTGAACGGTTATCCTCTATCGTTAAGTGAAAGTCTAGAAGGTCGAAGACGTTATTGTGGTTAGCGGGGATCCGATGCCGACGGGGCTGAAGCCCATCGGACTTATTCACCGAAGTCGGAATGGATTCCGTCGTAACATAGCTGTCCTTCAATACATAGAGAAGTGGTTTTTCGGCTTGATTCGTAGCATCGTAAGCTGAGACGAAGGCATATTGGCTATTTTGCAGGTCTACATCCAGCTCTGTTACCCGGTCTGCCTCGAGACTGATTTCCTGCGTCAACTGCTGCTTATCTCCGTTCAGTACCCTGATCTTCATTGACGAAGGAGAATACAGAACCAGATGCAAGGTTTTGTACTTTTTGCCGAAATCGATTTTCAAGTAAGGTGATCCCTCGTACCAACCCAACCCTACGTTTTCCGCTGTAAAAGCGTAGGCTCCGTCATACTGATGATTTCCGAATACAAGTTGCTTTTTGTCGATCACATCGTAAAATTTCTCACTCCAATAATCCACTTTCACATCTTTAGAATACAAAGCAAGATTGCTACTTTCGCGAATTCCGATGGTTTGCGTAGAGCCATCCCATGTAATCGGCACATCTAAGGCATTGGCTATGACCCGTAGAGGCAAATATGTCGTTCCGTTATACGTGATTGGAAGCACTTCCTTGCCATGGTCGTCAAGCGGACGCCAAGTCTTGCCATCCAGTCGGAAGTTAATCCCAGCGTTGAGGAACGCCTTGATCTCGGTAAGATTGCTAGCGGCGAAAGCTCCGGTCGAAAGCGAGAATATGGCAGTGATGACGAGCAACAGAATAACGTATTTCTTTTTCATCTATGATCTTCCTCCAGTCATATAATCGATTCAATTAGCAAGAGCATACCAAGATAAACGCTTCAAAAGCGTTTCAAAAACAGGCAACAGGCAGGGAAACGCTTTTGAAGCGCTCACTATATTAGAATCGTTGAGAAAGGAGAATTAAAGATGGCTTGATTTTCCGGGCGGTAAATTCGCATTGCAAGCGATGTCCACCCACGCAGAAGCCGCTTCGGCCATCGTCCGCATGCTGAACGTTCGAGAATAGTGTAGATGAAAGGGGGTTCCCTATGTTTGTTAAGAAATCGCGTTTTGCTGTTTTCTTTGTTGTCTTATTACTGGCTTGTTTCAATCCGCTTCAATCCGCTAAGGCGCTTGATCTTCAGTTAAATCCGGATTTAAGGATTGAGGTGAACCCGAACATTATCACAAATTTATATATGCCAGGTTCAAATGGCCTAGAGAGATGGGCGTTCGAAACAGGAGGAGCGATTTTATCTACGCCTGCAGTCGCTGCAGACGGCACTGTATATGTCGGATCAGCAGATGGTAAGTTCTATGCTGTCGATAAAAAGGGAAAGAAGAAATGGGAGTTCGCAACGATAGATAAAGTGTATTCATCGCCGACGATCGGTGCGGATGGGACCGTGTATGTAGGCTCTGGCGCCAATTTATATTCAATCAGTCCGGAAGGAAAGCTACGGTGGGAGTTCGAAGCAGGAGGTGTCGTATACTCCATACCGGTAATCGGCACAGATGGTACCATTTATTTCGAATGCGAGGATGGGAAGCTCTATGCACTTAAACCGGACGGTACTAAGCGTTGGGAGTTCGCAACAGGAGGTGGAATGAGTGGTAAGCCTGCCATCGACTCTAACGGCACCATCTACATTGGTTCTCGCGATAAGAAGCTCTATGCGATTAAACCAAACGGAACGAAGAAATGGGAGATTACAACAATCAATGAAGTGAAAAGCTCGCCAGCGATAAGCACAGACGACACTATTTATATCGCTTCTGGTGCTGAGAAACTGTACGCGATCAAGCCGGATGGAACGATAAAATGGGAATTTCAATTGGATAAAAAGCTCTATGGAGGCATTGTGTACTCCTCGCCAACGGTCGGTGCGGATGGCACTATTTATGTAGGCTCTGGCGGCTCAGGTATTTATGCAATCAGACCCGACGGAACGAAGAAATGGAAATTCGACACGGAAGGCATTTTGATAGCTACGCCTGTAGTCGGTGAAGATGGTACCGTCTATGTTGGCTCGGCAGATAGTAAGCTCTATGCAATTAAACCGGATGGAACTAAAAAATGGGAATTCAAAACCAATGGACAGATAGTTGCTGCATCGGCGATTGCTCATGATGGAGCGGTATATATAGGATCTGGCGACCACAAATTATATGCAATAGGCATGATATACGTTAACGGAGTAAGCCTGAATAAAATCGTACTCAAATTGGAGGCCGGACAAAGCGAGAAGCTACAGGTGACAGTTGCGCCGAGTAATGCAACATATCAAGATATCACATGGTCGAGCAGCGACGATCGTATTGCGAAAGTGGATGTTACAGGCCAAGTGACAGGTATTGGTCCAGGTACGGCTACGATAACGGCTACATCAGAGGACGGAGGATATTACAAAGAATGCGTCGTAACGGTAACTAATCCTCCATCTCCAAAAGCGGATACAGCGAACCTAACAGATATAACAGGTCACAAATTCGGTGTGGAGATCACCAAAGCGGTATCGCTTAGCATCGTATTCGGATATCCAGATGGCACGTTCCGGCCCAATGGGAACGTTACTCGAGCCGAATTTGCTAGTATGCTCATTAGGGGTCTGAAGCCCGGGAGGAAGGCGCGCCGCTCCTCTTCAAGGATAAGGATAAAATCGGAGCCTGGGCAGTGAAGGCAGTGCAGCAGGCGGTGAAGCTTGGTATCATTCACGGATATGAGGACGGTACTTTCCGGCCCAATGCGAACATTACTCATGCGGAAATGATCTCAATGGTCATTCGCGCCTCTAGTCTCGTGGCGGACAATTCGCCGCTGACCAGCTTCTCCGACGATGCGGATATTCCAAAATGGGCGAAGCCCGCAGTTTCCAAAGCCGAGGAGACCGGCATCATCAACGTTGGAGATTTCTCGAACGGAAAATTCGCACCGCAAGCGATGTCCACCCGCGCAGAAGCCGCATCGGCCATCGTCCGTATGCTAGAGATTCGCGAATAGAAATCTTTTTATATTAGAAGAAGGAGTGGGATTTCATTATGCGAGCAATAAAAGTCGTTTGTTTGGTCCTACTGGGTGGGCTGCTGACGATAAGCGCCGTCGGGTGCGGCGGGGGTGGCAACGACAAACCATCCGATAAGGCATCCAGTACGTCGGAGATACAACAAATAGAAAGTTCCACGAAGACTACAGCAATTCAAGAAACAACCAGCCCTACGGAGACTGAGGATATTAACGCGCAACCTTCGAACGATACTTCCATGAACATTGTAGATATGCCCAACCAGATTGTCATCAAAGACGGGGACGCGCAGGGTGGAGGCGAACCACCTGACGGTGTACCAGACGACATTCCAATTTTGGATGACGCCCTAAATACAACGGCTGTTAAAATAGGCGACGGAGCGAGTTCTGGAGACCCCTATTACCACGTTCAATTCAATATGAAAGATTCAGTTGAACAAACCATTGAAAGCTATCGTAAAGTTCTGAAAGATAGCGGATTGGATATTGCTTCGGAGTCGGATGAGGACGGAATGATGCATTTTACTGTCGACACGAAATCGTGGGAAGCACAAATGATGATCTTTACCCTATTGGAGAAAACGACGGTTTGGATCAATTACGTTAAGAAGTAAACATTACGGAGATACAGATTTCAATTAGATCTTTTGACCTTGTCAAAAGATCTTTTTATTCCGCCTACCGATAGGGATTTTCACACAATAAGCGAATACAATTTACAAAGTTCGATTTACGTTCGGAGGTGAGCTGTTTGGCAGGCTGCAGTTTTCGGTTGTTAGGCAGTTTGAAAATTACCCTCGACGACGAAGACCTATCGGAAATCCCCGGCAAAAAATCCACACTACTACTGGCTTACTTAATTCTCGCTTTTGACGCACCTCCTAGCAGGAAACAAATTGCTTTTCATCTCTGGCCTGACTCCACCGAGAAGCAAGCATTGTCTAATTTGCGTAAGCTTCTTCACGATCTTCGGATATCTGTTCCAAGAATCGACCGTTATCTAAAGATTACGCACGCATCCATCCATCTGAATTGTGAACTGCCCTTCTACTCGGATGTACGTGAATTCGAACAAGCAGCGCAAGGAACAACTGCTTATGAGCTGCGAAGAGCAGAAGAGCTATATAGAGGAGAGCTGCTGCCTGGATATGGCGAAGAATGGCTCACGGTGAAGCGGGAGCAGTTGGCCCAGACATATTTGACTACACTCGACAAGCTTGTTGTCATCTTGGAACGTCAGCGGGAGTACGCATCGGCCTTGTTATTTTCGCATAAGCAGCTCGTTCAGGATCCATTGAGGGAGGAGACATATCGTACAGTGATGCGGCTGTATGCCTCGAATAAAGATATAGCTGGTGTCGTACAATCATATCGAAAACTGTGCGATGTGTTGCAGGCCGAACTCGGAATTGCACCTTCGGAGGAGACACTACATCTATATGAAATGCTAACGAAAAATGGGGGCGGCATATTGACGGCCTTGCCAAGCAAAGTCCCGCTGATCGGCAGAATAGGTGAATGGGAAATTCTGCTGAGTGCCTGGAGGCAAATTGCGGCCGGCGGAAATACCTTGCTTCTATTAAAAGGGGAGTCGGGGATCGGCAAATCACGACTAGCCCAAGAGTTTAAAGTCTACTTGGAAAGCTTGGGTGTTCAAACCGCCTTTGCTGGCTGCTATCCGTCGGTCAGATCGCTATCCTATACTCCGGTAACCAACTGGCTCCGTAGTCTTCCGCTGCCAAAGCTCGGTTCGGTGTGGTTGACTGAATTGGCACGTCTGCTTCCCGAACTGTTAGAGCGGTACCCGGGACTGTCAAAGCCGTCTCCAATTCAAGAGAAATGGCAGTTGAACCAATGGTATGAGGCGATCGAACGAATGCTGCTGGCCAGCGAGCCTCTAATGCTTCTTCTTGACGATATCCAATGGAGTGATGAGGAGACACTTCAGCTCCTCTCTTATCTTATCCGTAGTGATTCCAAGGCAGAACTGCTCATGGTGGCGACAATGAGAACAGATGAGGATGCGGTCGATGCTGTCATGAATGTTCTAAACGAGCTCCGGACCGAGCGCAGGCTGATCGAAATCGAGTTGGCCCCACTAAGTCGGGACGAGACGAACCGCCTAGCAGTTGCAACCATCGGAGATGTGTTGGAGGACCGACATTCCTCGGATTTATATGCGGAGACTGGTGGCAATCCCCTGTTTATTGTGGAAACGTTGCGGGAATGGCAGACGAGCGGACATAGCGGTGAATTTCATCTGTCACAAGTAGCCAGATCCGTCATTAAGAATCGGTTGAACAGACTATCGCCAGCCATTCGCCAGCTTGTATCGATTATCGCTGCCGTCGGAAGGCCCGTCTCCGTAGGCCAACTAATGATGGTGATGGACATGGAGGAGGAGGGAATTCTGGCGCGCGCGGAGCAACTGGTACAATTGAAAGTTCTGCAAGAGGCGGGGACGGCAAATACACCTTTACCCATGATATTGTCAAGGAAACCGCGTATAAGTTGAACAATGAGAATAGGCGGCGCAGGTCTCACAGGCAAATCGCAGAAGGTCTGCGCACTTATTATCAGGGGCAAGCCGAAGCGGTTGCTGGGGAGATCGCCTTTCACTACGAGCTTGCGGGTATGGAACGGGAAGCGATTATTTACTATGAAATGGCCGCTATGGCGGCGGAGAAGATCTATGCCAATGAGACGAGGATCACTTATTACCGGAAACTATTCAACCTGCTTAATCCTGATAAGACTTTGCCCGTTCTGATGAAGCTCGGCGACGCTTTGGTCATGACGGGAAATTGGAACGAAGCGGAGAACACTTATAAAGACTGGCTTAAGCGTTACGGATACTTGGTTATGCTTGGTGAACGATCCTATTGCGATGTCGCACTCGGTAACTGTTTGCGTCTACTAGGCAAATACGATGAAGCTAGGTTCCACCTGGAACGGGCATCCCATCATTTCAAGCTAACGGAGGACAATGACGGTCTCAGCTTCGCATACGGAACGCTTGGCATTCTCTATTACTATATGGCGAGTTATGATAAGTCGCTTCGATATTTTATGGAGAGAATGGAGTTGCCCAGAACGGAACCCAAACGGGGGACGATGTCCGGTTCCTTGGCATGATCGGTTTTCTGCATTATGACCAATGCCAGTACGACCAAGCGATTCATTGGTTCCAGAGACAGATCAGTCTCGCTACGGAAATCCGGGATACGTTTTTTATAGAAGAAGCAATGGGTGGACTGGCTATGGTTTATTTTGAATTGGACGATATGGACCTCGCATACGACCGCCTCGTCGAGAAGTTAGAGATCGCCAAGTCGGTAGGGGCACGAATGGGCTTCGCCATGGGTCTAGGGATGTTGGGCAAATATTATCATTTGCTTGGTTCTCACTTGCAAGCGGAGCAATGCATCGCCTTCTGCCTTGAAGAAGCAGTACAGATTCAAGATTGGCATATTGCCTCAGTTGTACTCGGCATCGAAGGCTGCAATCTTATGGAGCAGCATCGGTATGAGGAAGCCTGCCAGTGGATCGAACGCTCAGCGCAGTTAACGAAGAAGCTACGCATTCCTTTCTTCGAATGCGAAGCTCTCTATTTTACGAGCTTGCTAAGGGAACGTCAGAATCAATACGAGAGCGCTATGAGTGCCGCAGCAGAAGCATTGAAGCTTGCCATTCGACTTAAGCGGCGAGATTTGCAGGTTAAGCTGCATGTGCAGCTGTTGCAACTAAAGTCTTGCTTGGGACGGATCAGTACTGACGATGCGGTGGACGAACTACAACATATGTTGGAACAATACGCCGGTGAGCAGGACCAGGCAATCATTCGTTTCGTGATGTGGTTACTGAAGCCCGACTCGACCGAGCTTCGGACTGCAGCTCTAACCTTAAACGAGGCGCTGTACCGGAAGTCAGGCAAACAGGAATATTCCGGGCGATTGCGCAAATTCGGCAGCTTCGATCAGACCATTGCTGCTCGCCCATTACCGAAGCTGGCGGCCGAGGTCGTGAAGGGGAAGCGAATTGCCCCGAGTTTATTGGGGAAATCGATCGATTTTTAATGCTGGATTGAGTCGGAGTTCATTTGTTATTGTAGAATGTATAAAGCTGAAAATTCTGATAAGACATTTCATTTTATTGGTGGTGATCATTTGGAATTTTATTTTAAAACTATCGGAGCAAAAGTACATCTTTATCGTGAAGCCTGCCTCTTCGATGATGATTTAGGTGAACTAAAAGAAACGTTTACTAAAAAGTTAAAAACCAATAAAATTTTTGGAGAGAATTTTGAACTTGAAGATATCTCTGGAGTATTTTCAAAAGGCCAGCGATATTCAATTAAGAGCACAAAGGGCTTAAGTGGTGTTTTAGAGAAAAAAAAGTTTAGCAACCGTTATATTTTGAAAGAGACATAAATTATTTTTCGATTTATAGAAATCCGTAACGCCTATCCAGCCAGTCAAAGGACGAGTAGTATTTTGCTGACGCAAAATCTCTACTCTAAACCTTGATTGGCTGGATTTTTGCTGTATAGTGCCGAAAACTGAGAACAGGATGAGAATAAATCAGCCCATGGAGATAAGCTTGTTGTGCTGTCTACGTGTGAATACTCGACCGAAAACGGCCGGTTGGCGGTGGTCGCCCGAGAGCGTAAATAGCGGTGCTGAAACACGGTAACAAGCTGCTTCATATCACGTCCTCTCTAGAGGACGTGATTTTTTTGTTTTATTTCAAATATGTAAGGATGATGTAAGTTATGTAGATCGTAAGATTTTACATAGAGAAATATAATTGATTGAAATCATCTATTATATTTTGTAGGAGAGAAAATAAATGATACAAAAAATGAAACTTAACGGATTTCAAATTAAATTACTCATGGCGTGTTTAATGGTATTGGACCATATCGCTTATTTTATTCCTGAAAATTGGGTAATGATTTTTCATGTTATCACTAGAGTGGTCGGGGTATGGTTTGCATATGGCGCTGTCGAAGGATTTATGTATACAAGCAATTTGAAAAAGTACTCTATGAGATTGTTTTCATGGGCAGCTTTTATGTTTGCAGGTAATAGTCTATTGAATATATTATTTAAAGATCACGGTATTACCGTTCACAACAATATATTTTTAACTCTAGCAATCGGCGTATTAATGCTAGCCGCAATAACCAAAATCAAGAATAGAATATTGGGTTTTATATGCTCCGCTGTTTTAATAGTGATTGGAATTTTGATAGCCGAAGGCGGTATGGTGATACTGCCATTTATGCTAATAACCTATTTGACTTACGGTAAAAACAAATACAGAAACACCGGTTATTTATGTCTTTCACTTGTTTTGTTCTTGATGTCATTTGTAAATTACGGAGATTTGTTAATGACAATAAAAATGCTGGCATATAATTCTGATTTTATGTTTATATCCGTTATCCCAATCTTGTATATGTATGATGGTAAAAGAGGAAGTCACTCTAGATTTGCAAAGTACTTCTTCTATGTTTTCTATCCAGCTCATTTATGGATAATCACAACAATAGCGTACATCGTATCTAAATAACATTCTTACATTGATTTTGGCATCTTGCTGTCTTATTCCATATCCCTATTTACCGTAAAAGGCCTGTGATATATTAAGTGAAAATTGATCACAGAGGAGATGTGGATCGGTTATGCATACGGTAATTAACCCTAAAATTCTTTACTTTGGCACTTCTGTTGTACTGATAAGTACGATTAACGAGGATGGTTCAGCCAACTTGGCTCCTATGTCCTCAGCCTGGTGGCTTAACCAATCATGTATGCTCGGTTTAAGTAGCAAGGCGCAGACAGTTCAGAATTTAATACGTGAAGGTGAATGTGTACTAAATCTCCCGTCCATTGATTTGATCCCTGCAATTGATCGGCTTACCCTGTT
>NZ_CP133605.1:962500-4480000 GCF_031199965.1 Paenibacillus sp. D2_2
GGCGAAGTATACGGGCTGACGCCTGCCCGGTGCTGGAAGGTTAAGGGGAGTGGTTAGGGGTAACCCGAAGCTATGAACCGAAGCCCCAGTAAACGGCGGCCGTAACTATAACGGTCCTAAGGTAGCGAAATTCCTTGTCAGGTAAATTCTGACCCGCACGAATGGCGTAACGACTTGGGCGCTGTCTCAACGAGAGATCCGGTGAAATTTTAATACCTGTGAAGATGCAGGTTACCCGCGACAAGACGGAAAGACCCCATGGAGCTTTACTGCAGCTTGATATTGGACTTTGATACGATTTGTACAGGATAGGTGGGAGCCTAGGAAGCCGGAGCGCCAGCTTCGGTGGAGGCGCCGTTGGGATACCACCCTGATCGTATTGGAGTTCTAACCTGGTACCGTAATCCGGTACGGGGACAGTGTCAGGCGGGCAGTTTGACTGGGGCGGTCGCCTCCTAAAGAGTAACGGAGGCGCCCCAAGGTTCCCTCAGAATGGTTGGAAATCATTCGAAGAGTGCAAAGGCAAAAGGGAGCTTGACTGCGAGACTGACAAGTCGAGCAGGGACGAAAGTCGGGCTTAGTGATCCGGTGGTACCGCATGGAAGGGCCATCGCTCAACGGATAAAAGCTACCCTGGGGATAACAGGCTTATCTCCCCCAAGAGTCCACATCGACGGGGAGGTTTGGCACCTCGATGTCGGCTCATCGCATCCTGGGGCTGAAGTAGGTCCCAAGGGTTGGGCTGTTCGCCCATTAAAGCGGTACGCGAGCTGGGTTCAGAACGTCGTGAGACAGTTCGGTCCCTATCTGTCGTGGGCGTAGGAAATTTGAGAGGAGCTGTCCTTAGTACGAGAGGACCGGGATGGACGCACCGCTGGTGTACCAGTTGTTCCGCCAGGAGCATAGCTGGGTAGCTAAGTGCGGAAGGGATAAGCGCTGAAAGCATCTAAGCGTGAAGCCCCCCTCAAGATGAGATTTCCCAATTAGTAAGACCCCTTGAAGACGACGAGGTTGATAGGCCTGAGGTGGAAGTGCAGCAATGTATGGAGCTGACAGGTACTAATCGGTCGAGGGCTTATCCAAATATTAAAATGCAAATGTAGTTTCGTATCCAGTTTTCAGGTGATCAAACATCTGAACGATTTTGAAGCAAGCTGTGTAAGCAGTAAGCACAAAATCCCGTTTGGTGGCGATGGCGGAGGGGTTCCACGCGTACCCATCCCGAACACGACCGTTAAGCCCTCTAGCGCCGATGGTACTTGGACCGAAGGGTCCTGGGAGAGTAGGAAGCCGCCAAGCGGAAACCCCTTAGGGGGATTTTTTTTCGCTCAGTAAGATAAGATGGTACATAGCTATCTCTGACATCATTGAGGGCCCTTAGCTCAGTTGGTTAGAGCGCACCCCTGATAAGGGTGAGGTCGGTGGTTCGAGTCCACTAGGGCCCACCATCTAAGTTAATATAATTTGATTTGTTTCATGTTTTATGGGTGAAATATGGGGCCATAGCTCAGCTGGGAGAGCGCCTGCCTTGCAAGCAGGAGGTCAGCGGTTCGATCCCGCTTGGCTCCACCAATATTCCCTGATAGCTCAGTTGGTAGAGCACTCGACTGTTAATCGAGTTGTCACAGGTTCGAGTCCTGTTCGGGGAGTCAAGTCCCAGAAAGGTGAAGATGTGCTTTGAAGCATATTCCGATTACTTTCTGGGGGCCCCAAACCATTTGGAGAGGTGTCCGAGTTGGCCGAAGGAGCACGATTGGAAATCGTGTAGGCGTCACAAGCGTCTCGAGGGTTCGAATCCCTCTCTCTCCGCCATAATTTTCTTAACAAGTTACATCTTATTGCATGGCCCGTTGGTCAAGGGGTTAAGACACCTCCCTTTCACGGAGGTAACAGGGGTTCGAATCCCTACGGGTCACCACTTTCATTTAATGCTTCAAGTTGGGGATGAGAAGCCCTTAAGAGGGGATCGTCGGAGCATAAGCGTCGTTAGCAATAACATCGCAGTCTCGAACGAAGTGAGAGTATCCCTACGGGTCACCACTTTCATTATATGATCCATAAATATGGAGGCTTAGCTCAGCTGGGAGAGCATCTGCCTTACAAGCAGAGGGTCAGCGGTTCGATCCCGTTAGCCTCCACCATATTTACTTATAATTGACGCGGGGTGGAGCAGTCCGGTAGCTCGTCGGGCTCATAACCCGAAGGTCGTAGGTTCAAATCCTGCCCCGCAATTAGCTTCAATCTTAACAACTCAACTAACAATATTATGGCGGTCGTGGCGAAGGGGTTAACGCACCGGATTGTGGCTCCGGCACTCGTGGGTTCAAGTCCCATCGATCGCCCCATTTATTCTTAAAAATGAGTTATTGGGGATTAGCCAAGCGGTAAGGCAACGGACTTTGACTCCGTCACTCATAGGTTCGAATCCTATATCCCCAGCCATTTATATGAGCCATTAGCTCAGTTGGTAGAGCACCTGACTTTTAATCAGGGTGTCGAAGGTTCGAGTCCTTCATGGCTCACCAGTATACTCATCCGAGTATATAGTGTGATTGTGCGCGTGTGGCGGAATTGGCAGACGCACTAGACTTAGGATCTAGCGTCTTTGACGTGGGGGTTCAAGTCCCTCCACGCGCACCATAATAAGTAATAGACAAGTTCTCAAGTTAATTCTTGAGAGCTTTTTTTTATGGGATATGATGACTTTCATAGTGCCGTCTATTCCGTTCACATTACGCAAAAATTCTTGGATCATTACAGGTATAAACGATATCACTATCTAGTCGTAAAATATATAAAAATAGTAAAAAAATTCAAATAAAAAGAGCATTTTTTAGGATTTTTTCCATCAATTACTTGTTATTATCCCTATTATAAATGTTATAATCAATTGGATTCGCTTACATAAATTTTTATTAACATACATTTAATAAAAATCTGGTATGATGGTTATTGTTTGAGAATACGGAATATCCGAGCTTGCAAACAAAACTAATTTCTCTATGGGGGTTAAAGAAAAGTGAAGAAAAAATTGATGCTTCTTGCTGTGTTTACTTTGGCTGTTGGATTGCTCGCAGGATGCGGTTCGAGCAACAACTCATCGAAAAGCGACTCCGCTAATTCCGGAAATGCGGGATCTGGGTCTAAAGAAATTAAAGAGCTAAAGATCAGCTTTGTTCCGTCCAAAGATCCAGGAGAAATTATTACTGCGACAGATCCGCTTAAAGACCTTCTGAAGAAACAATTGGCTACTGAAGGCTATGATGTGGGTAAAGTAAGTATTGATGTCGGAACGAACTATGAAGCTGTAGGGGAAGCATTGACGGCTGGTTCAACAGATATCGGATTTATTCCAGGCGGTACTTATGTGTTGTATGATGACGGCGCAGACGTTATTTTGACGGCTACTCGCGCTGGTTTGTCCAACGATTCGGACAACCCTAAAGATTGGAATGACAACAAACCGACAGCACCGACAGCAGACCAAACCAATCATTATCGCGCACTGTTCATTGCTGGTCCTTCCGCGAAAGGACAAGAACTGGCAGCTAAAGTGAACAATGGCGAACAATTGACTTGGGATGATTTGAACAGCGCAAACTGGTCAATCATGTCCACTTCTTCACCAGCTGGTTACATCTATCCAACTTTGTGGCTACAAGATCATTATCAAAAGAGCCTAACGGATCTGTCTCACGTTGTAACCTCAGATTCTTACGGTAGCGCGTTTGCGCGTCTGGCTAATGGTCAAACGGATGTACTCGTTAGCTATGCCGATGCTAGAAGAGATTTTGAGAAGCAATGGTCTTCGGATTTCAGCCGTGACAAATCGATTTGGGATGAAACGAACGTAATTGGCGTAACGCAAGGGATTTATAACGATACAATTAGCGTCAGCAAGAACGATCCGATTATGACCGACGACTTCAAAGCCGCTCTTCAAAAAGCATTCAAAGATATCGCGCAAACAGAAGAAGGTAAGAAGGTTATTGCGATCTACACCCATGAAGGCTACCAAGATGCAAAATCTGCCGACTACGATGGTGAGAGAAAAGCTCAAGATCTGGTTAGAAGCTTGAAGAAGTAAATGCAAGTCCGATAGCTAATTTGTACTTTTCAAGAAAAGATGAGTGCACCGATACGATGCTCTCATCTTTTCCTACTCTAAAGAATTGGGGTATTTCCATGATTGAGTTTAAAAATGTGGAAAAGAAATATGCCAATGGCACGACAGCTTTGCAGAACATTAATTTGAAAATTGAGCAAGGCGAATTTGTCGCGGTCATCGGTCTTTCCGGTGCAGGTAAATCAACTTTGATTCGATGCATCAACCGTATGCATGATATTACAGAGGGTCAATTGAAGGTAGACGACGTCGATGTAGCGAAATTGAAAGGAAAGCAAATTCGTAAGTTTCGCAGAAGAATAGGGATGATATTTCAATCCTTCAACTTAGTGACCCGAACAACCGTTATTAAGAATGTTATGGTGTCCTTTGTACCAGACCTGCCGTGGTGGCGCAAGCTGACAGGTATATTTACCAAGGAGCAGAAGATCAAAGCATTGGAAGCACTCGATAAAGTAGGAATCTTGGACAAAGCTTTCATTCGTGTAGATCAACTGTCGGGCGGACAGCAGCAACGGGTTGCTTTGGCACGTACGCTGGCTCAGAATCCCGACATCATTTTGGCGGACGAGCCGATTGCTTCCTTGGACCCTGTGACATCCAAGCTTGTCATGGACGATTTTAAGAGAATCAATAAAGATATGAACATTTCCGTCATTATGAACATCCACCATGTGGAGATTGCCCTAGAATATTGCGATCGGATTATCGGAATCCGCAAGGGAGCAGTTGTTTTTGACGGTGAATCCAGCAAGGTTACACAGGAAATTTTAGATGATATTTACGGCGGCAAAATGGAAGAAGTAAAAGCCTCATTGGAGGAGAAGTCGGCGAATGTATGATAAAATTTTCCACCCTAAAGAAGTGGTGCTACCAAACGGCAAAACCGTGCTGGAGAAAAGATCTCGAACTCCGCTCGTATTGTTGCTTCTCATTGTTGCGCTGATTCTATCCGTGAATTTTACGGATTTTAGTCTAAAGGTTTTGGTGCAAAGAATTGATAAATTTTTTGATATTATCGTTCAAATGGTACCGCCGAAGTGGTCCAGTTTTCCTGCCATATGGAAATCCTTGTTATCTACATTGCAGATGTCGTTGGTTGGTTCGATGATCGGGGCGCTGCTGTCTATACCTTTTGCTGTTTTAGCGTCTGCTAATATTGTTCGAAGCAAAACTGTTGGGGTTGTCTTTAAGGTTATTCTTAGTTTGTTTAGAACGCTGCCTACGCTTGTGGTAGCTTTGATTGCCACTTTTGTATTTGGATTAGGACCTACAGCGGGGGTCGTTGCCATCTTGTTATTTACCCTTTCATACGTAGGAAAATTGTTGTACGAGCAAATTGAAAATGCAGATATGGGTCCCTTTGAAGCGATGGAATCGATCGGAATGACCAGAATCCAGGCTTTTCGCTACGCAATCTTTCCTCAGGTGCTCCCAGGTTTTCTGTCCACCTCACTGTTTTGTTTCGAAGGGAACGTTCGTTATGCGGCCATTCTCGGTTTCGTCGGAGCAGGGGGTATAGGACTTTTAATCAATGAAAATATCGGCTGGCGCGATTATTCTGGCCTAGGTATGATTATTCTGGCGCTTGTCGTTACCGTATACTTGATCGAAACGGTTAGCGAGCACTTTAGAAAAAAGCTAATTTAAGGAGAAGTTTGTGCTATGACGACAGTAGAGAAGCAGCTTCTGGCTTCACCGCGCAATCATCGTTATATTCTGACCGTTACGTTCATCGTCATCATTCTTTTTATTTGGTCGATGACCGTTGTTAGCTTCAAGGATATGAACGCAGGCGGTATGAAGATTGCGCTTAATATTTTTAAAGGGATCATTCATCCGGATGTTGATCTTTTGTTTAATGCATCCAAGCAAAGCGTACCCTATTTGCTGTTGCAAACCTTAGCGATAGCTTTTCTGGGACGATTGTTGGTGCAGTTTTGTCCGTTCCACTTGCCTTCTTGGCAGCATCCAATATCGTTCCCAAGCCGGTGTCTTGGCTGACAAGATTCCTGCTTATCATCATTCGGACCATTCCGGCGCTCGTGTACGGCCTGATGTTTATTCGTGTAACGGGTCCTGGCCCGTTTGCGGGTGTGGTGACGATTGCCATAACCTCAATTGGGATGTTAGCTAAGCTGTACGTGGACGCGATTGAGGAGCTGGATACGCGGGTGCTGGAGTCGATGACTTCCATCGGCTGCACTACTTTTGAGAAAATCCGCTACGGTATTCTTCCGCAATTGTTATCGATTTTTCTATCGGTCACGATTTATCGGTTTGATATGAATATGCGCGAAGCTTCGATTCTTGGCTTGGTCGCAGCCGGAGGGATCGGCGCGCCGCTGCTCAATGCCATGAACAGTTACAAATGGAACCAGGTCGGCTCCATCTTGATCGGCCTCGTGGTGCTCATATTGTTAATCGAATTGATCTCCAATAAGCTCCGTGCAAGATTGATTAAGGGAGTTTAAGATAGACAGGTCGTATCTGTATCATAAAAAAGAACCTTCAACGCCACTTTTTAGTGGATTTGAAGGTTCTTTTGCTTATTTAACGGGATAGACGACTTTCCAGTTATGGTCGCAGGTGGCGTGAATGACACGCTGCTTCATAATATAGTCGGCCAGAATTTCCGTCATATCCGTCGGAATCTCTCGTACGATCGGCTTGTCCTTGATCATGTCGAAGTTTCCTCCACCGCCCGAGCGATAGCTGTTCATGACGACGTCGAAGGAAGCTTCGGGATCTAATGGTACGCCATTTTGCTCAAGCTTAGTTACACGCCTACCCTCCGGCATCGAAATATCCAGCTCATACTCAATACCTTCCCACATATCGTAATTAAAGTGCTGTGGCTTCGGCTCCAGATAAGATGTAGAGACCTGTAGTGTCCCTGTCTGCTCATTTAGAGTGAAGTAGCGGGCATTCTGTTCAAGAGCCTCTCTGATATCTTGTCCGGACAGACGGACGACTTTAAGCGTATTAGGATAAATATAGTTAGAGACGACATCGCGCATCGTAATTTGATCGGTAAAACCTCTGGCCTCATTGGTGAAAATGGCTGCACACGATATTTCGGCTTCGGTCACTTCCATTTGCACTCGGTTAACGAACTCCGTGAACGAGTGATCAGCCTGCCGCGCCGCGAATGGGTCAGGTATCGACATATCTCCCTCGGCTGAACCAATCGGTTGATCCAACCATGCTTGTGTCTTCTGTTCATCCTCTGCGAACATGGTGAGCAGTTCCTCATCCGCACTTATCGAGTTATCCAGGTGAAGCAACTGGGCTGTTTTGTGTCGAATCGTCCAGGAGCCATCTTGCGTTGGTTCGAATTCCAGCTGGACTTTGGCGATGGATTGACCAGCGAATCCTGGCTGAGCAAATGCGACACCGTTTAGTTCGCCTGCAAGAAGTCGATGCTGATGGCCTGTTAGAAGGACGTCTACGCCTTCCAGACGCGTACACATCTCGTAACCTTGGTTCTCCCCGGTAAGTGGTTCAGTTGGCTCTCCAGTGGCCGGATCGCGCTCAAAACCGCCATGATAGCAGAGGACAAGGGCATCGGGACTCTCGGATGTACGAATCTGGTTAACCCAGTACTGTGCAGTCTCTAGTGCATCTTTAAAGGCTAGCCCCGCAATATTATTGGGTTCTTCCCAGTTTGGAATATAGTGTGTGGTTACGCCAAGGACGGCAATGCGAATTCCCTCAGGCATGTCGAAGATCTTGTAAGGCTGTCCGAAAGCGGGTTGACCGTCCGTCTCGTTAACGATATTGGCCGATAACCATGGACAATTGGAAGCATCGACTGCGCGGCCTAACAAATCCAGCCCGTAATTGAATTCGTGATTGCCGAACACAGCCGCATCGTATTGAAGTGCATTAAGCGCTCTTGCGGCAGGATGGATACCGCCTCCATCGTATTTGGCGTAATGGTACATAAACGGCGTACCCTGTAAAATATCCCCGTTGTCGAGCAGCAGCAGCGCCGGATTATCGGTTCTCTCCTGATGAATGATGCTAGATAGCTTAGCGAGTCCAAGCGGCTTGTCTCCAGGGCCACGGTAATCAGTTGGATAGATGTGGCCATGTATATCGCTCGTTTCTAATAACGTAATTGTAACGGATGCTGGCGAGTTCAATTCTATGTTTCCCCCTACGTAAATGAAATTACATCTTAATATCTTTATAATAGTATAACAAATTGAAATAAAGGATGGTCGATAATTTTTCAAAAAAGCTTGCAATGCTATGGAATACCTGGTATTATATTTCTTGCCGCTAAAAAGCGGAATTGCTTACTTTATTGATATGCGGACGTGGCTCAGCGGTAGAGCATCGCCTTGCCAAGGCGAGGGTCGCGGGTTCGATTCCCGTCGTCCGCTCCATCTAAATATGCGCCCTTAGCTCAGCTGGATAGAGCGTTTGACTACGAATCAAAAGGTCAGGAGTTCGAATCTCTTAGGGCGCGCCATTTAATCAAATAGCAGCAAATTTTTCTCGGGATGTAGCTCAGCTTGGTAGAGCACCTGGTTTGGGACCAGGGGGTCGCATGTTCAAATCGTGTCATCCCGACCATCATTTGCGGGTGTAGTTCAATGGTAGAACTCCAGCCTTCCAAGCTGGTAGCGTGGGTTCGATTCCCATCACCCGCTTCGCTATAAGACAAACAAAAAAACCTTGCGCCGCAAGGTTTTTTTGTTTGTTTAATTTTGACACACGTTTGTTCATGCGTTGATCTGTTGCAGCAGCCCAATCAGGGCTGCTGCACGTGATACGTGACCAGAGTATCAAATCGTCGGCAGCGTGAACTCATCTCCTGTATCCACAACCCACTGCCGCAAGCGGTCGTTAAGACGTTTACGCTCGCGGCTGTACAACGAATTGTAAGCTAAGTTAACTTGCTCGTAGGGGTCTTCGTTCAGGTTGAACATTAGCCATGGCGTATTCTCCAGACACACGTATTTCCAACCATCCGTCGTGACGATGCCACGCCATGCCCGATCTATACTGTGACCATGGCCGGTAGGTACGACCAGTTGCAAATAAGCGGAATCCGGTAATTCGGAAGGTGAGCCGCCCAGACGTAAAGAAGAGAGATCCGTACCCTGCATCCAGTCCGGTTTGGAGATTCCGCATAAGCCGAGCGTGGTAGGGGCAACATCGACGTGGTTAAACGGCACATCCGATACTCCTGTCTGGCGACCGTAGAACGGTTGCTCCCCGCTGATCACCATCGGTACACGGATCGCTTCCTCCCAGGGTGACGTTTTACGGAATTGACCGTGGGAGCCGTGCATATCACCATGATCGCTGAAGAACATGATATGGGTATCCTGTGCGAGTCCACTTTCCTGCAGCGCCATCATGATCTGTCCAATGTTCCAATCCCAGTTCTCAATCATCGAATAATACCCAGCCAGATCCTTACGGGCCTGTTGCTCGATGTGGGGAATCGCCGGAACGTTAGGCCTAAGCTTAACGTTGGCGGCGTTGTGCCGCTGACGGAACGATTCCGGAGCGATGTAAGGATCATGTGGCGGCTGCACCGACAATACGGCGAAGAACGGCTGAACTTGTTTGTACTCTGTCTGTTCCTTTCCCCGCTCCCGCAAATAATCGACAAACAGCTTGGTCATCTCGTCCGTCTCGTAGCCGGGCAGGCGGTAATGGAATGCATCCTCGCCTTCGCCGCCGTGAACCCAACAGTCCCACTGGCTGTTATTGTTCTCATAGCCGACCCAGTGGCTGAAGCCGCCGCGCCGCTCCGGGGAATAATATGAAAGGCCGCTCTACCATTATCCTCTTTGAACCCATCGAGATGCCATTTGCCGAAATACGCCGTCTTGTATCCCGCTTCATTCATAACATGCGCGATTGTCGGCTGTTCCGGTGGAAGCCTGTATTCATGGCCGGGTACCGCTAGATGTGGATACAGCCCGGTTAAGAGTGATCCACGGCATGGGCAGCATAAGGGGATCCCAGCGACCGCTTGAGTGAAATGCACCCCGGAAGCTGCCAGATTATCGATATTCGGCGTGTTGACGTTTGGATCTTCGCTGCAGCCTAATGCTTGCGCACGGTGTTGATCGCCGAAAATCCAAATGACGTTAGATCGTTTGATTTCTGTGTTATATTGATTACTCATCTGAAATGTCTCCTTTAGTTGATCCCAAAAAATAATATAGCCCTAACTCCAACACTAACACGTCGCTGAGCATCAGTATGTACCATAGACAGGGAATATGTTTCAAAAATGCAGATGGCCCTTCGCTTCGGATGGAGGGATATTACTTTATTTCGTAGAAAAAATCGTTAATAGGACATTAACAAGGGGGTACGCAGATGCGGCAGATGGAAATGAGCAACCGCAGTTCTCTGGACCAACTACACATCAACATTCGCTGGATGAAGGAATGGAAACGTCACAGCCTAGAACATTTGGGCGAAGGGACCTTTCCCTACAATACGTTCTGGCTGGTACTGTCAGGGAGTGCTAGAATGCAATTCAACAGGGATGTGTATGAAGTGAAAAAATACGATATGGTTGCGCTTCCGGCGCAATCTTTCCATAAATGGATCTCACTTGGAGACGAGGAACCGTTTCATTATCTATCGCTGGCTTGTGAAGCCAAAGTCGGGGCTTTCGACCTTTTGCGATTATACCGTTTCCCTTACCATACGACGCTGGTCGACCATCGTGCTTACGAGGAACTGATCGATTTGTGGTTCGAACTCTCGGAAAATTTTCATCGTCTGCTCCGCGAATTTAACGAGAATGATATCAAAACCTCGGAGCGTAAAAGAACTACGAAAGATGAATATCCGGTTTTTGTATTCGATACGAAACAAACGATTCAATATCTTAAGATTCGTTCCTTAGGTAACTTGTGGATCCACCGGCTGTTTGAATCGCTGCAGGGCGAGCTATTGGAGAAGCCAGTGACTTATGATACCCGGGTCTACGACGTTTGCGATTACATTAAAGAAAATCTGCACGAGCGCCTGTCATTGGAGGAACTAGCTCGACTAGTTTCGCTTAGCAAGGAGCATCTTCGTTTTTTGTTTCAGAAGGAGTTAGGCTTATCCCCTATGAAATATGTAGCTAGGATTCGTCTGCAGGAAGCACAGGAGTTGCTATTGTTAACTTCGGATTCGATAAAGGAAATCGCCGGGAGGCTCGGGTTTGATGATCAGCATCATTTTACGCGGGCATTTCACCGGGCAGAGGGGATGTCACCCTCGGAATATCGTAAGAAGTATAAGGGAGAGTATCGAGTATTCGATTGAATTGTAAATCTATTCTTATCCATAGATGTAAAGCCGCCCTTTATAGGGTGGCTTTTTGTATTTTGGAGTGTTCTACATTTTAAAATATTCAAAAAAAAGACGGATAAACCTTTAGTTTGTTAAGTTGTTATGCAAACGCTTTATTCCTATAATTTACAATTAGGGAGGTGCTAATTAGAATTTTAAGGAAGAAAAAACAAGAAAAGTTATGTGCAGCATGTTACACAAATGACAGAAGGATGTAGGGTAGTATGTAGGGCCTAGCTACAACTAAATATTTGAGGAGGTTCTCTATGTTCAAGTTTAATAAGAAGGTTTTAACAGCATTTCTTACAGTAGCGATGAGCTTTAGTATGTTCGCAGTTACCTCTAGTGCAGCAACAGATTATTGGCAAAATTGGACCGATGGTGGCGGTACCGTAAACGCGGTCAATGGTTCTGGTGGCAATTACAGTGTAAACTGGACAAACTGCGGTAATTTCGTTGTAGGTAAAGGCTGGGTACTGGAACAGCATCCAGAACGATCAACTACAATGCTGGAGTCTGGGCACCAAATGGTAATGGCTATTTGACGCTCTATGGGTGGACAAGAAACTCACTCATCGAATATTACGTAGTTGATAGCTGGGGAACGTACCGCCCTACTGGAACATATAAAGGCACCGTGTCGAGTGATGGTGGCACTTATGACGTATATCAAACTACACGCACCAATGCACCTTCCATTGATGGCACACAAACTTTCCAACAGTACTGGAGTGTAAGGCAGTCGAAGAGAGCAACCGGAAGCAATGTCGCTATCACTTTTAGTAACCACGTTAATGCATGGAAGAATTATGGAATGAACCTGGGAAGCAGCTGGTCTTATCAAGTATTAGCAACAGAGGGATATCAAAGTAGCGGAAGCTCTAACGTAACGGTGTGGTAATAGATTGATTGTGCAAGAAAGACGATTGATGGTGCTAGTATTGAGCAAGTCTCTGGATTATTGAATATCGCTAAAGGCCTGCCAGTTCCAAAACCGGCGGCCTTACATACTTATTATCTTCTGTAAATGTCCACGGATTATAACTTTTCCACCTGTTAAAGGAGATATATCGATGAGAAAATTATTCACTTTCCTTTTAGTAGCAATAGTATTAGTAGTCAGCGCTTGTACACAAGAGAAGGCTGCAAAGAAAGACACTACCAATAGCTTGGTATTTGTGGAGGGCGGGGCTTTTACGAACAAGAAATCCAACTACTATGGAAAAAGTGTAACAATAGCAAATTTTTATATCAGCAAATATGAGGTTACTCAAAAAGAGTGGACCGAGGTCATGGGGTTTAATCCTTCGGGATTTCAGGGAGACGACTTGCCAGGTAGAGACGATAACTTGGTATGACGCTGTTGAGTACTGTAATCAAAGGAGTATTAAAGAAGGACTAGCTCCGTATTACAATATTAATCAGAACAAACAAGATCCGAACAATCTGAGTGAATACGATAATATAAAATGGGTAGTAACGATCAATGATGGAGCCAATGGCTACCGATTGCCTACAGAAGCGGAGTGGGAATATGCGGCTAGTGGAGGTCGAATGAGCAAGAATTACACCTACAGCGGAGGCGATAAAGCAGATGATGTCGCATGGTATTGGCGCAACGCTGGTGATAAATACTTATCAGGGGATTGGAACTGGCCTTTATTAGAGAACAACAAAAATCGAACCCGATCCGTTGGTTCAAAGAAAGCCAATGAATTGGGGCTTTACGATATGTCGGGTAATGTAAGGGAATGGTGCTGGAACTGGTACGGGGAAGACCTTGACAGTAACAGCGGTTCTTTTCGTGTTGTAAAGGGTGGCGGCTGGATTGGCGATGTTAGCAACGGTGAGATCGCTTTTCGCGGTAAGTTCGAGGGAAGTGGCCTTGGCCCTGACCAAGGTTTTCGTGTGGTTCGCAGCGAGTAGACTGAATAAGTCAGTGTAGAGAAGTTATGCATGGGCGGATATGGACAAGCATTGATGTTATAATATGGGGAGAAAATGATGAAGAGGGAGCTACTATGGACACAAGCAAGGTAACCTATGAATCGATCGACCATTATATTTCCATATTCCCGCCGGACATTCAAGAGATTCTCGAGAGGATCCGTAAGGTTATCCGCGAAGCAGCACCTGATGCAGTGGAGAAGATTAGCTATCAGATGCCGACATTTGCACAACAGGGCAATGTAGTCCATTTTGCAGCTTTCAAGAAACATATTGGCTTCTATCCTGCACCTAGCGGGATTGATGAATTTGAGCAAGAGCTAGCCCCGTATAAAGCAGGCAAGGGAACGATCCAGTTTCCACTCGGCCAGCCAATCCCCTATGACTTGATCACCAAAATCGTGAAGTTCAGAGTGGCCGAGAATATGGCCAAAGCAGAACGTAAGGCGAAGCAGAAGAAAAATAATGTCTCCGCAGCCGAAGCTGCCATTTAATCCTGCGATAAGCAGGTAAGAATGGCGGTTTTTTTTGCGTTGTAAGAGAGGTGTTCGCTTGTCTTTTTAGCCTGACCTATAAATAATGCACCTAAAATATATATTGTCTGTGTTTCAGCATTTCTCTCCTCTCTATAATTAAAAGCGTAGTAGGTTCATCGGCCGAGCCTTACACCATGAAGAAGAAAGGGAGCTATCATGTCAAAGAAAGCAGGCACGCTTGGAAAAACGAAACTTATAGATATCGGAAAGTCGCTGAGGCAGCAAAAGTATCTTCAATTGATGGTCATCCCCGGCCTAATCTGGTTGTTTATTTTTTGCTATATTCCGATGGCCGGACTTTTTGCGGCTTTTTTTGAGTACAATCCATTCCTAGGTATTTTGAAGAGCCCATTTGTTGGATTTGCGCATTTTAAAGAGTTGTTTCAGGATGAGCTATTTTGGAAGTCGGTAAGAAATATGTTCGGATTAAGTTTAACAAAGACGGGTTTTGCCATTGTCATGCCAATCTTGTTCGCTTTAATGCTGAATGAAATAAAAAATGTAACCTTGAAAAAAATTGTCCAGACAGCGAGTTATCTTCCGCATTTTATCTCGTGGGTGGTCGTAGCAGGTCTGTTCATTATGTGGTTAAGTACTGATGGCATTGTCAACCATGTATTGATGTCGTTTGGCATTATCTATGAACCTCAATCTCATTTGAATTCTCCTGGAGGCTTTTGGCTTTGGATGGCAATTATAGATACCTGGAAAGAGACCGGATGGTGGGCGATTATTTATCTCGCTGCTATTGCGGCGATTCCCGTCGAACAATATGAATCTGCTGTGGTGGATGGAGCAAGCCGGATCCGAAGGATCATTAGCATTACGATTCCTTCGATTAAACCAACTATTATGATTGTAGTTATTTTAAGTATTGGCAGCATGATTTACGGGGGCTTTCCGGATCCAATCTGCAGCAATCTCTACTCTTTGGGAATACGCTCAATTATGATAATTCGATGATTTTGGAGACTTATATCGTCAATATGGGGCTGTCTCAAGGGCGCTTCTCATATGCGATTGCCGCGGGGTTAATCTTATCCTTGTTATCGTTTGGGTTATTCAGCGGTGCAAATGCTATTAGTCGTAAATTAACAAATACGAGCTTATATTAGCGTCCCCTCGTAGAGAAATGTTAGGAGTGAGTGTAAGAAATGAAGAGAACTACAGAGGATCGGGTCATCAGCATCGTTTTGTTTGTTCTTATGGGGATTATCACTTTGGTTACACTGTACCCCCTATTTTATTCATTCATCGTGTCATTAAATGATGCCAACGATATCGCTGAAAATGGCTTTATCTATCTATTGCCGCGAGAGTTTACATTAGAAAATTTTAAAATTGTTTTTACGGAGAAACAGTTGGCCCATTCCTTCCTTATTACGGGAGCAAGGACGATTCTGGGACTATAGCCAGTGTATTGTTTACCGCATTAGTATCTTATCCCTTATCTAAGAAATATTTGACCTTTAGAGGTTTCTATGTCCGAATAGGCGTCGTCACCATGTATTTTTTCGGCGGTATCATTCCTACGTATCTGCTGCTAAATGCACTTGGATTAATTGATACGTTTATGGTGTATATCATTCCTTCGCTGTATTCCTTCTTTAATGCTATTTTGTTCATCAACTTTTTTGGCTCTATTCCCGATGCGTTAGAGGAATCAGCGAAGATCGATGGTGCGAATGATTGGCGTATATTCCGGGTCATTTTCCTTCCACTGTCTGCGCCTATTCTGGCGACAGTATCGCTATTCTATGGCGTGCAGCAATGGAATTCATGGTTCGACGCTGCCTACTATACTAACTCGGAAGAACTGGCCACGCTCCAACTGGTTCTCTATCAAATCATCAGCCAGGCCAACGGTGCTGCGATTGCAGCTAATTATCTCGGAGCCGGGAAGCAAAATATAAATATCATTGATTCCATGAAATATGCAACGATGGTCATATCCATTATCCCGGTGGCGGTCGCGTATCCATTCCTGCAAAAGTTTTTTGTTCAAGGCATGCTGGTAGGCTCAGTGAAAGGATAATAACTTAATATCTAAGGCGCTCGCCTTGATATAACATTAAGAAAATAGGGGGAAAGAAGATGAGTATAGGAAAAAAGATGTTGTCCATTATCATGGCCGTCACGATGGCTGCCGTATTTAGCGGATGCCAGGGAAAGATGCTACAGAGCGTTCAAGCGAGCCTACAAGGGAGACAGAATCGACTGCAAATTCGTCTAATTCGTCTCAGGAACCTCTAGTGATCAAGCACTTTTATAATTATGATTGGTTTAATGTCGATTGGACAAGCACGCCCTCCGGCCAGGAAATTCAAAAGCAGGCCAATGTCAAAATTGAATTAAGTAAAGCAACCTCAGGTGACAATACGAAGCTTAATCTGATGGTTGCTTCCGGAAACATCCCCGATTTGATTACAACAAATAAGGATGATCCCAACATTGATTTGCTGATTAAGAATGGGATGGTCTTGCCGATTTCTGAGTTTATTGATCAATATGCGCCTGAGATTAGGGAGCAAAGTGAACCCGAGGTCTTTAAATATTACAATTATATCGATGGAAAACAATACTTCTTCCCATCGTTTCTCGTTACCCCCTATGATCTGCAGCAAGCCGATTATAATGCGGTTAGTGGCGGCGACGGCGTAAGTGCGATCAGAAGCGATGTATACGAAGCAATAGGAAGACCGGATATGTCAACGCCAGATGGGTTCTTTAATGCAATGAAAGCAGCAAAAGAAAAGTTTCCTAAGCTCACGGGTTGGTATTTCGGACCTTTCAACAAGGATCTGACCTTCTTTAAAGCGGGTGAGTTTCAAGGTTATATGTTTCCTGCAACTCAATTCGGTATCCACGTCTATGATGTAGATGCAGATGGGCAGCTGCAGTCAGGTGTACGTAACCCCAAATTCGTTGACTTCATCAAGTTTATGAACAAGATGTATACAAATGGATTGTTGTCCGCTGAGTCCTTTGTGGATGCACAGGATATTAAAGAAGCCAAGAAGCAAAAGGGGGATATCATTGTATTATCCGGGATCGTGAATGATTTCAATGAAACGGTTAAAACCCAAGATAATGCCGAGGCTGGCTGGGTACCCTTGCCATATTTTGCAGACGGCAAATATTTCAAGGACGGTTCCGGTTGGACGGCTACGCTAGTCTCTAAAAAAACAGCAGACCCTGCAAGGCTGGCTAAATTTATCTCATTCATGACGTCTCAAACAGGCAGAGAACTGGATGCTTACGGGGTAAAGGGTGTGCATTGGGAGATGAAGGAGATCGATGGGGAGCAGGTGCCAAGACGGACATCCGAGTTCCAGACCTTGTACGAAACGGATGGGGCAAGTATCAGAAGGAGACCGGGGTATCCACTTATTTTGCTTTCTCCGATGACTATATCCATGGCAGAATGGCTGCGCTTACCGATTCCGAAAAGTCAGATTACCGAAAAAATTTAGAGGGAATTGTCAAGCCGCATAAAGAAGCAGACATTGCTTTGGGTCTTATTCACCCGCTATCGACATCCGCTGAAGGGATTATTCAGCTTAAACTGAGTGAGCTTTCCAAGACTTATTATCCTAAGATGGTTATGGCTAACAATGAGGCAGCCGCTGTAGCTACCTATCATGAGTTTTTGAAGAAAGCAGAAGAGATCGGTTTGGCCCAACTGGAGGCCGCCTGGACGACGAAATATGCGGACTTCAAATAAGGCAGCATTCCGAAAATTAAAATGAATCAGAGAAATGGATGAGTCGATGAGGGCTCATCCATCTTTGGTCAGCGGTTTAAATAAAAGTAGAAAACCATTGTTTTTTGTCGAATATTGTATTGATATAATGAAAACAGTTCCGGCAATAAGGTCGTAAGGATGAAATAGGTGAAAGAAAGAGGGCTAAGGATGTTAAGAATACTTCGCGGTATCGGAAGAACGAGCTATACGTGGAAGATTATGATTTCATTTATGCTAGTTCTTCTTATACCTGTAACTTTGTCGGCGGTGTATATCTATATCCGGTCTGTCCAATATGTAGAGGAGCGGTCGATGTCTGCGCTTAGTGATGCTCTGGCTAAAGAGGGAGAGAATGTGGAGCAAATTTTTAGCGACTATCGCAAGCTTGGAAACCAAATCGCGCAATATCCTGTCCTGATTTCCTATTTTGATGATTTATATATGTCGGATGCTAGTAAGATTGACTTTACCTATCACTATCTGAATTCTATTATGGATTGGGTCCATAGCCTGGAGACGACGGAATACCATTTTCGATTCTTTACGGCCAATGACAACACGTTTCAGAATGAATGGATTTACTATGCGAGATCTGTCCGAGATGAGGGATGGTTCAAACGAGCGAGCGAGGCGACTTATAGCAATCCCTATTGGGAGAATGCTCATAAAGCTCGTATTTTGGAATACGATAAAATTCAAAATCCAGCGATTCGCGGTCAGGAAATCTCCTTGTTCTTACCTATGCTGTCCAATACAACCGACGGGAATAACACGCTGCTGGAAATTTATATTACGCCGGATACTATTTTCGGTGGGCTTGCCAAGATTGAAGCGTTCAAACAAGGGGCCGTATTTGTATATGACAGCGCAGGTCAACTCGTCTATGAGTACAATAAGCTCCCGGAAGTTGATCTCTCACAGTTAACCATCCGTCTGAATCAAGCAGAATCTCATTCTTCTCAGCAAGTGATGAAGGCGGAGGCCGGTCATTTCTAACGGAAGTTCAGATACTAGATAACCCGAGTTATCGTATTGTTGGAATATTACCGCAGAATCTAGTGATCCAAGAAACTATGAAAGCAAGGAATACTTTCATTGCCTGTATCGCAGCAGCACTTGTCTTGATGATACTCATCTCTTATGTTATTTCCAGAAAACTGATGAAGAAAATTAAGAAGCTAGTAAAGGTGATGAAGACCGTTCAAGAGGGGAATCTGGACACCCAAGTGGTCATTGAAGGCAACGATGAAATCGCCGAGCTGGGCAAGGATTTTAATATTATGCTTACGCGAATCAATGAACTGATCGCAACGGTATACAAGACAGAGATCCTGCAGAAGGATGCATTATTGAAAGCGCTTGAGAACCAAGTGAATCCCCATTTTCTATATAATACGCTGGAGACCATCAAGATGATGGCGGAAATTAATAGGGAAAGGGAGATTTCCGATGCGCTAACCTCACTGGGCGCGATGGTTCGTTATAATTTGACCAAAGACAAAAGGCTGGTTCTTATCACTGAAGAAGTTGAACAAATTAGGAGCTATTGCAATTTGCAGAATTTGATGATGAATGGTCGCCTAGAGCTGATATGTACGATAGAAGAGTGGATTTATTCCTTAAGGATGCTGAAGCTGATTTTGCAACCGATCGTAGAAAATGCAATTTTGCACGGTTTTCGCAACTTTGATGGCCAATGTATCATTAGGATTTCGGCTGAGGCAGATCAAGATCATATTCGTTTTACTATTTGCGATAATGGAAACGGCATGGAGCGAGGGAAGCTGGCAGCCCTGAAAGAACGACTTACGAGCAACACCGAAGACCCAATGCACCAGAGTGAGAATGGAATCGGTTTGTCCAATGTTAATGACCGCCTTAAGCTGGAATATGGTAGTGGTTATGGAATTGAGGTTGACAGTGTGGCAGGTGCTGGAACGCGAGTTGATATATGGTTGCCGTTGATCGATTAAACAAGGAGGGGTGAGCGTGTACTCATTATTGATCGTAGATGATGAAGATATCATCCGAAGAGGTTTGAGAGTAATGATCAATGATCTCGGGTTCTCGTTTAGTGAAGTGGTGGAGGCCGAAAACGGAGTCCAAGCGATGAAGAAATATGATCAACACAAGCCGGATATCCTGATCGTCGATATTCAAATGCCGCATATGGATGGTATCGAGTTTCTTAAAAGGATCAGAGAAGTTGATGCCAATAGTCGGGTTATTATTTTTAGCGGCTACAGTGAATTTGAATATGCGAGAGAAGCCATCCGATTCAAGGTTACCGAATATTTGCTCAAGCCGATTAAGAGACAAGAACTAGAGGCTGCCATGAATAGAGCTATAGATGATCTGGATCAGGAGAAGGGAACGGAAGAGCTTCTTCCTGGGGAGCTCTCTAAGACAGATGGGGACGAGCTCAAAGACATGATGTTGAATCCGGGGACGAATGATGAGGCCTTTCAGAGATTCTTATCCGAACGAAGAATCGAGATGCCTGGCTCTCATTTTATCTTAGTATATACACAGTTAACCAGCCTCCTACCTTCTCCAGATACGAGACAAACAGTGATCCCCTCTGCAACGATACTTGGCAACAGGCTAGCGTCTGAATTCCCGCAGATGCTGTCTGTTCCCCATGTGAAAAATAGTGTGATCTACGTGATTAATATAGAAAAAGGAGACAAATTGAGGGGAATTCGCACCTCCCTAACCGGAATCATGGAAAGTCTCAGGGAACAAGGCTTCCGTTTCAATTTGGGGGTCAGTAGTATAGGCGAAAATAGAGTGCATCTGTACACGTTATATCGGCAGGCCAAAGCCGCGTTCATGGAAAGATTACTTTACGGAGAAGAGGATATTTATTTTGCAGATGATTTACCGATAAATACTCACGCGCTGAACTTTAGCGAATCGGACCTAACTCAAATAATATCCATGCTGAGAATGATGGAGATCAGGAAATTGGAAGCCTTCATGAATCAGAGATTCAACGAAAATAGCGTAAAAGGAATCATGTCGGTGAAGGAATACCAAGATAAGCTGATCGGTTTGCTTATACAGGTGGGGTCTGCTCAGAACACATCCGATAAAGCCGGCTGATTATTGGTGAATCACATGGTTCAATTCGTGGAGGAATTGGAGCAATGCGCCTCCTTATTAGAAGCCAACAAACACTTTGTTGATGCACTCGTATCGATCAGTAACGATCATCATCCAGAAGGGATCCAAATAGGGGACCATAAATCCATCGTGTTTGTCAAACAGTTCATTAAGAACAACTTCCATAAGGTCATCAATCTGGATATGCTGGCCAATCAGGTCTCCATGAATCCTTCCTACTTCAGCGTATTGTTCAAGAAAGAGGAGGGCATATCCTTAACCGATTATATCGTGAATGTTAGAATCAACAAAGCAATGGAGTATTTAAGAGATCCCCAGTTCAAAGTATACGAAGTCGCAACCAAAACTGGATTTAATGACGAGAAGTATTTTAGTAAGGTATTTAAGAAAAAAGTGGGGGTAACACCGACGGAATATAAAGAGAAAAGCATATTCAATATGTAATCTGCCTTTGCGGCCGAGATAGATCGTATTTTCAATAAATTTGGCACGCTTTCTAGAAATTTTCCATTCATTTATGATGGACCGGATTGTTACGATTCAGTTGTAGTCTGCTACAATCCAAATCTAGAGGAGGAGTAAATATGATTCGGTCTAAGAAAAGTTGGAGCGGTATTATCATTGTTGCAATGTTGCTGTTTTCAGTCGGGTTCACAACAGGCTATGTCAGGCCTGCTGAAGCGGCAGAAGCGTCAGGAGCAGCGTCAGTCTATCCTTTTCCGGAAAGTCTTGCTACTAACAGTGATTTTCAAGTATGGGTGGAAGGCACTGCATCACCTGTATGGACGGCACCCGGCATGGCTGCTGTTCCAAAGGCAGTGACTAGCTTCGCATTTACGGGTATAGTGACCGTCAAAGTGCAGTATAAGTCAGATTTTACATCAGCGAATATATTGCCTTCCCCATACGGAATAACTTATACGAAGCCAGCGGCCAATCAGCTTCAATTCACGCTGAGTGATCATACAAAGAGCAAAGTGATTATCCGAATCGACGATGATCCGAATAAGGAGTTATTCTTATTCGGTGACCCGCCTGTGGCGACGCCTCCTGCCTGGTGCGACCGTCTATCAAGCAGGGGCACATTATCCTGTCAATCATGAGCTGACGATGCAGGACAACCAGACGATCTTCCTTATGCCGGGAGCTGTTCTGCATGCCAGAATAGATACCTCTGACAATTCCAACTTGAAAATTCTTGGCCCTGGCATTGTGGTAGCCTATGATACAGGGGTGAATCCCAGTGAGTCCCCTTTTGAGAACAACATGGTATTCTATAAATCCAACAATGTCGAACTGCGTGATTTCATCCTTGTGCGCAATTTCAACGATAATCTCATCCATCAACTGGTCGTGCGCAATACGGATAATGTCATTATAGATAACGTGAAAGTGATCAGTGATGCCAGATGCTCCGACGGCTTATCGCTTGGGGAAATGACGGTGTCGATGTGAAGAATTTCTTCAGTGTATCTGGTGACAATAATCTGGTTATTGGCTGGTGGGGCAAAACGGATCATGTGAACATCGATAATTATATTGCCTATTTCCCAGAACATGCAGGCATTGCTCAAACCTCTGCCATTTTCGCGCAGGGCATTGAAGGAACTCAGCCAGGCGAAGATACCAGCTCAATGGGGACTGTTCGTATCAAGAACTTCTACGCCATCAAGCAAACCAATGTACTAGGAAGCATATGGGGTAAGATCCTGGACAATATCGATAATTTTACGATCGAAAATCTCTATACAGAGCCGGGTTCAACAAGGGACAATTTGCTGTATTTTGACTTGAATGTATCTTCTAATAAAAATTTTAATCTGAAGAATATATACTTTGATAAGACGGCTGGAGGCTACTTAAGTGATAAATATTATGTGAGATTCGACAACGTAAACTATAATGGCAATCTTGTCTCGGATGCTGCTGCTGCAAATGTGATGGGGGCTGGTAAAGTTCAGGTGTTGAACGGGAAATCCGCTAAACATTATGAATTTGAAAATGGGCAACTGAATGGGGCAGTCGCTGCAGATAAAAATTACGCATCTTTCGGAAAAGCTGTGGCTGTGATGAGCAGTGCAGGAAGCTTCATTGAAGTGACCGTAGATGTTCCTGTAGCAGGAAATTACACATTGGATATTGCCTATGCGAATGGATCGGGAACAGATGGCGGGCAGAGTGTTTACGTGAATGGTATCTATCAATTTCAAGCTCTATTCCCTAAGACGAACGCGGGATGGGACCAGTCCGCCGCATCATGGAAGAAAGTTAATGTTGGAACGGTAAACCTGAAAGCGGGAACCAATAAAATCAAGCTCCAAAGGGATTCTATTGATATCTATCCAGCCGACCTCGACTATCTTGAAGTGAATCCTTGAACCTATTCAAGGAGAGATTGAGAGTGGGAACACCTCAATTCAACAGTTTCGACATCAGACAAATATAGGGAAGAACCCTGCAATTTGAATCAGAAGGGCAGTTTATGCTCGATCAAGAATTAGAAAGGAAAAATCCTTAATAGAGCTCTTGGGCAGCCGCCGCCATGTAACTCTGCGATAAGCAGGTTTTATGGCGGTTTTTTTTGTGTGGTAAGAGAGGTAGATCATTCGGGTACATATTGTAATAAATTAACAATTAAAAACCCTGTTGATTGAGTCCTTCTTAACATACGGAGTAGCAGGATTGTGAGATAATCATAAATGTTTCTTTGCTAACATAGTCAAAGGGGGAGAGATAGAATGAACATTATACACCAACAGGTATTTGATATTTTGGACAGTGTGGGAATTGAGTTGGAGACAGTCATTAAGAGCCGCGGAAATAAGATTTGTTACATAGAAATCTAGGGCCCGCTAGACTTTAACGGGTCTTTTTTTGACTTTTTAAGGTATGGGAATAGAGGAGATTTTTGTTTGACAGAAATAAGGGTTTCATCCATAATATTATTCATAGTAATCTTATCTGTTTTATATGAGAAGGGGGAAGGGGCATGAAAAGGTTCCAAACATCTGTAAGAAAATCAATTTGGGTAGGTACATTGGCAGTTCTATTGTTGGTATTAATTGCGGGATGCTCCGGAAGCAAGAATGCTCCTGCTGCGAATAAAGATGCTCAGCAAAATACGAATCAAGAAAAGAACCAAAGTGCTAATACAGGCGAGCCCGCGGTGGGAGGAACCTTCGTCTACGGGCAGCCGGCTTCGTAAATTCGCTTGATTTGCATAATCAGATTACAGCAAACAATGCTTTTGCCATTGATAAAGTATTTGAACCTCTCGTTGCCTTTGATAGCAAAGGCGAGATTGTAGATTGGCTTGCCAAGTCGCATAGCATTAGTGACGATGGACTGACCTATACCTTCGTGCTACGCGATGGCTTGAAGTTCTCCAACGGGACGGATGTTACTGCGGAGGACGCCGTATTCTCGCTGCAGCGGCATTTGACTGTTGGCGGTCCACTTGCTATAGCGGCTAAGGTTGACACCATCAAAGCGGAGGATAGCCACACGCTGGTCATTACGCTGAAGGAGTCGTATACACCGTTCATCTCCGAGCTGTCCAACTTCTCCAACGGTATCCTTCCGAATAATTTCGGTGGGGTTTCTGAGGAGGAGTTCTTCAAGAAGCCTGTGGGCACAGGACCATTTGTTGTAGAGCAATGGGACCCGGCTGGCGATCTGACCTTTGCCAAAAACCCATACTATTGGCAGGAAGGGAAGCCGTATATTGATAAACTGGTCTACAAGCTGATTGAAGACGACAGTCAGGCGATCAACCAATTGAAGGCTGGGGAGATCGACGGCATCGAATCGCTTGCTCTGCAAAATGCCGAAGAGATCAAGAATGGCGCTGACACTACCGTAGTAACAAATGGCAGCTGGGTGACTGAACAGTTGTTCTTTAATACGTTAGATCAACATTTCTCCGATGTTCATGTTCGCCGGGCTTTAGCCTTGGCCATCGATCGCGAGGGCTTGACCAAGGCGCTAACCTTCGGTTATGCACAAACGGCAAATTCATTGCTACCAACGGCAATTCCATATCATTCAAATGATACGATCAAAGCGTTGAACTTTGATTTGAATGCTGCCAAGGAGGAACTGGCCAAGTCAGCCTTCCCTGATGGATTCACCACCAAGTTGCTTGTGGCCTCTGGCAACAGTACAAGGGCCCAAGAAGCGCAAATTATCCAGGCAGCGGGCAAGGAGATTGGGATTAATATTGAGATTGAATCGATCGAATTAGCCACTTTCCGGGAACGTTTCTTCGCTTACGATTTCTCGGCTATGCTTAACAGTGGGCAAGCGGATTCTCCTGATGCGAACTCGATTATTGCCTTCCAGACCGATCCGGAAGGATTCAGCAAATCGTACTGGACGCATTATACGAATGATGAAGTAACCAGGCTTCTGCATGAGGGGCAGAAGACACCGGATGGGGATGGCCGTGCGAAGGTCTATTCAGATCTGCTGCAAATTGTTGCGGATGAAGTGCCGTATATCCCGCTTTATTATCCTGAGATCCTGAAAGGTGTTCGTTCTTCTGTCGATAGCTTTGTTGTTCTGCCTAACGGTAGTGTTCGTTTTGAAGAAGTTCATATTAAACAATGATGAAAGTAAGCAAGACATTAAATAAATCGCCGGGAGGCAATGTATCCGGCAGTTGGCTCATATTGGCTGTTGTCAGGGCGTTGGTCGTGATCCTATGTGTGATGACAGCCGTATTTTTCATCATCCGTATTGTTCCGGGGGACCCTGCTAAGATGATTCTGGGAGAATACAGCACGCCTGAGGCTATTCAGAATATGCGTCATACGCTCGGGCTGGATCTTCCTCTATGGGAGCAATTCTTCCGATTCGTAAAGACGCTGTTCACCCAAGGAGATACGGGGAATTCAATTATTTCCGGGACCTCAACCAGAGCGTTAATCGCCGAACGGGCTCCCGTTACCCTGCTTCTGATTGGAATGGCTTGTGTTCTGGCAGTGGTGGTTGCGCTTCTATTAGCTGTGTTTGCTGCTACACACAAGGATCGGCTTGCGGATCATCTAATACGTGTTATCCCTACAATAACGTTGGGCATGCCCGTTTTCTGGGTTGGCTTGCTATTGATCCTGCTCTTTAGCGTCCGTCTTCACTGGTTTCCCGTTGGCGGGATCGGGGAAGGCTGGACCGGAACTTTATACAGTCTTACGCTACCGGCAATTACCGTCGCTTTTTCTCAGATCCCTACACTGGTTCGTTCATTAAGAGCGCAGATGCTTGAGGTGCTGGAGTCCGATTTTGTAGTTACCTTAAAAGCTGCGGGAATACCGAGCCGGGTAGTTCTGTTTAAGCATGTGTTGCGCAACTCGGCTCTTCCGACGTTGATGCTGTTGGGCGTGAATATCTCTTATTTGATCGGCGGCACGCTGGTCGTTGAACAGGTATTTGGCATTAAGGGGATTGGCAGCTTGCTGTTCAGCTCCATCGCGAAACGGGATTTCCCGGTTATTCAAGGAATAGCGCTATATTGCGCGATATCTGTCGTGATCATCAGTCTGCTGATTGAAATTATATCCTGGTGGCTTGATCCCAGAACGAGGGGAAAACAATGAATCCTATCCAAATAGACTCTCCAAGGCCTATGGGCGGAAGGAAAATAAGCCTAGCCAGCCGGGTATGGAACACTCCCTCTCTTCTGGTCGGAGGCCTCATGTTTGCCGTACTTATCGGGCTGGCGGTGTTCATTCCTTTCATTAGTCCTTATCAGCCTTCGGAGCAAAATTTAAGCGCCTTTTTGCAGCCTCCGTCAGCCGAGCATTGGCTGGGACGGATCAACTTGGGCGCGACTTGTTTACAAGATTGATCTATGCTGCGCGAAATGACCTGAAAATCATGGTTCTGGCGGAGATCATCCCGTTCTGTACGGGAGTATTTCTAGGTATGCTGGCAGGTTATTACGGGAAATGGCTTAATACCATGATTTCGCTGCTGACGGATACGCTGATCGCGTTTCCTTTTTATTTAATCGTTATTATCGTAGCCTTTGCCAGCGGAGCGGGAGAACGAGGCATTTATATCACCTTTATGCTGGTAGGCTGGATCGTATTTGCCCGTGTGGTAAAAGGTCTCAGTGCTTCGTTCCGCGAACAGGAATGGGTCGCATCCGCACAGACTTTAGGGCTGCCTGGAGTAAGAATCATCCTGCGCCATCTGCTCCCCAATGTGCTGCCGCAAGCGATTGTGGTCCTCATGACGGATATGATCGGCCTGCTTGTGGCGATCGTTACGCTCGGTTATCTGGGTATCGGCATTACACCGCCAACCCCGGATTGGGGGACCATGATTGCAGACGGGCGTTCCTTCATTACGACAGCCTGGTGGCTCTCGGCAGTTCCGGGTCTAGCCGTGGTATATACAGGGATTGCTTTGTCTCTGGTGGGTGACGGCTTGGCAGACTTATGGAGGAAAAAATAATGGCTGCTAACACGGTGTTACAGGTTGAGGCCTTATCATTGGCCTCTAAATCTAAGAAACTAGTCGATAATGTCAGCTTCTCGTTAGGTAAAGGAGAGAGTCTCGGCCTAGTTGGCGAATCGGGCTCGGGCAAATCACTTACGCTGCGTGCGATTCTCGGATTGCTTCCCCGCGGTATTGAGCAGACGGGAGGAGTCATCAAGAGCGATGTGAGTAGCGCCATGGTATTTCAAGACCCGAGAGGTGCTCTGGACCCGCTCTGCCCGGTTGTGGCGCAGGTGGCGGAGGTCATTTATTATCGGCAGAAAGTAAGCCGGAAGGCTTCCCGCATTCAAGCGCTTGAATTGCTCGAAATGCTGGGCCTCCCCGATTCTTTGAAAAGATCGGACCGTTATCCGAGCCAGCTCTCGGGCGGTCAATGCCAACGGATCGTCATCGCTATGGCCTTGGCATGCAAGCCCGGCATTTTACTCTGCGATGAGCCGACAACGGCGCTGGATGTGACTGTACAGCGGCAAATTATCGAGACGATCACAAGCCTGCAGCGTGAACTAGGGTTTGCCATGGTGTTTGTCACCCATAATCTTGCGATTGCCGCGGCCCTATGCTCCGAGCTGTGTGTGATGAAAGAGGGACAGATTGTTGAGCATGGCAATATGCTCAGTCTTTTGCAAAATCCTACCCATTCTTACACGCGGATGCTGCTTGATTCGGTGCTTCCTTTACCGGAGCTTGAAGGGAGTGAACAGTGATGGAGCCAGCTTTACAGGTGAAAAATATAACGGTTCAATATGGCGGGTTTACCGCGCTGGACCATGTTGATCTGAATATAGAGCGGCATACGACCCTTGGCCTTGTCGGAGAATCCGGCTCGGGGAAATCCACCTTGGCCCGCGTCATTGCCGGCTTGATCGCTCCCGATGAGGGGGAGATCTGGCTAGGATCGCAGCCATTGAAGAAGAAGAGAAGTCGCGAGCAGCGCAAAAATGTGCAGATGATCTTTCAGAACCCGGACGCATCGCTGAATCCGAAGCATTCGATCCGGCAGATTTTATCTGAAGCGCTGTTATTTCATAGAATCGTAGAGCGGCGTCAGATCGAACAGAGATGTAAAGAACTCCTGGCTCGTGTTCATATCGAAGAGGGAGCTTTGGACAGATATCCTCATGAATTTTCCGGGGGCCAGCGGCAGCGGATTGCGATTGCGCGCGCATTAAGCGTGGAGCCAAGCCTGCTGATTGCCGATGAACCGACAAGTGCGCTGGATGTGTCTGTTCAATTAAGTGTGCTTGAACTGTTTCATACACTCAAAGAGGAGCTCAATCTCACCATGCTGTTCATCTCCCATGATCTGGGGGTTATTCATGCGATTAGCGATACTGTAGCAGTTATGAGGCAGGGAAGACTGGTAGAGGTCAATCCCAAGGATCAATTCTTTACCCGGCCTGAGACGGATTACAGCCGTGAGCTGTTGTCCGCAGTGCCACGAATACCGGGACCAAATACAACAGGAGGTTCATATGACTAGAAAAATTAAAAGCTATGTGCCGCTTTCATCACTCGAGTTCAATACAATTACCGAGCTGTTCTCCAAGCTGTTGTATACGCAGCATCCGCCTGTCATTATCCCGGGGAAGCGATCTTGGGAATTGAGGCGATGGCGGCGGGAATCGCTGCGCCTGGCAGAACGATTTTAAATATAGTGACCTGCCCTTATGGAAGTTTATTTGGAGGGTGGCTAGAGCGTGGCGGTGCAACCGTTGCCGAGGTAAAGGTTCCTTTTGATCAAGTGGTTACGGTGGAGGAGATTGCTGCGGCGATTGAACGGTATAAGCCTTGTGCGCTTTCTTTTGTCCAGGCGGAAGTGGTTACAGGCGGGGCGAATCCTGCCAAAGAAATCTTAAAGGTTGCACGCGACAACAATCTAATTACGGTAATGGATTCCGTCTCGGCAGTTGGGGAGAGGCATTACGAGTGGATGATTGGGGAGTCGACTTTGTGGCAGTAGGCGCGCAGAAGGCTCTGGCCGGACCTAACGGCGTCAGTGCGGTGGCCGTTTCACCACGGGGCTGGGAATTTATGGAGTCCAATGCAAATGCTCCGCGCAATTCGATCTTATCCTTGCTCGATTTGAAGCCGATTGATAATGATGGTGCAGCGCCGGTACGTGTTCCTGCTAACATTCCAACGCTGGAGGCCAGAGCCCTAATGGAGGCCTTAACATTTGTTGAGGAAGAGGGCTTGGCACAAGTTATTCGGCGCCACGAGCTGGCCTCATCTTCCGCCGTTGCTGGTATTAAAGCTTTGGGGCTAGAACCTTGGCAGAAGGACGGCGGCAGAAATTATTCCAAGCTGACAACGACGGTGCGGATTGCTGATGAGCAGCGTTTGCTTATCGAGCGTCCTATTGGCATTGTGGCTCCTGGAGATGGTGAATTGTTCGGTCAGCTTCTGAGGATTAACCATTTTGGTGCTAATGCTTGTCGGCAAAGTGTGGAGGAAGCAATTGAGGTGATCGGTAAGTTACTGGAGCGGGACGAAGATGCCGCAGTCCAGGTCGTCCGCCATGTCTGGGAGGCAGGAGATCTTCGATAAGCAACCTCGGCAGCAATCTTCATATAGCTGATGCCATTATTCTCGGTACCGATCCATACTAGGCAGCTAATGCGGATCAGCTTCGGAAGAGCATTGTATCCGTCATTACAGGAGCTGAGGAAGCGGATCTGCTGTGATTCTAACGAAACATGGTATCGCGCTATACGCACTAAAAATGGCATCTGCAAATTCTAACGAAACGTAGTATCGCTATTTAACAAAAATAATGCCATAAATCCTATTTTTAGCTCAAATAACGATCTGTAGTTTCGTTAGAGAAATTGAAGGCGCGGCTGATTGACCAATCAGCCGTGTTTTTTTGTTGACTAGTAATCTGTTCTCTAATATCCTCGATAGACTTTTGAATCATATTCATATAAAATACTGCATTGACTTTAATTAACTTTATTTCAAATAACAATAGAATCTATATTTAAGAAAGGAAAACAAGTAGTAAATGAAAGTAAACATTAAAATTATTGAAAAACTTAAAGAAGAATCTTGTACTTTTTACATTCACAAAATAACATCTTTTATCCAAGACATGGTATCCACATTAGAGAATAGTACTGATAACTATTTAATGGCAAAGTCTATACGCAAAAATGAACAAGAAAAAATTTCTTGTTCAACTATTTTTTATCTGGAGTATCTTGAAAGAAAAATATTTATTTATACAAAAGAAAATATATTTGAAACAAAAATCCCCTTATACAAATTAGAATATGATCTTCCAGATCATTTTATTAGAATTTCAAAAACGGTAATTATCAATATTCATTTCTTAAATAAGTTTTCTGTTAAACCAAACGGAAATCTTGAAGCATTGCTATCAAACGGAGAAAAGGTGATTGTGTCAAGAAAATATGTGTCTTCTTTAAAAAATAGGTTAACAAAATACTCCAATTCTCCACTTACGTATTGATTTTTACCACTTATGTTTGCAAGTATTTCTTTAAGCCTCCTTTGATGTAAATATTAATAAAAACAAAGGAGGAATCACAATGTATACAATGATTAAAGAAGTATTTATAAGAACTCCATTTTGGGTATGGATATTATTATTCATTTTAATCAAAAGAGGTATTGCTATTTCTCAAGAAAGACCGGTTAATTTGTCTAAGATGTTCCTTGTTCCCGTGATTTTTATGATATGGGGGCTTGATAAAATTACCACTGAATTTACTCACCTAGGATATTGTTTGATAAGCTATGTTATTTTCATTCTTCCAGGTATTTTGATCGGTTATTTGTTGTATAAAAAATATCAGAATTTCTTCAAACAGGGGACGGTTATTTTCAGAAAGAAATGTTATCTTCCATTAATCATTATTTTGATTAATTTCTTTGTAAAATATCTCCTAAATGTAGCTTTAGGAATTTCGCCATTTTTTTATGATGATATTTCATTTAATATAATTTATTCTGCCGTATGTGGACTATCTGTAGGTTTATTTTTTGGAGGAATCCTCTATACATTGTATATACAATCAAAATTGAATAATGTTTTCTTAAGATCATAAATAATACGAAAGGAAAGACGTAATTGAAAATAAAAAATCGATTATTTACAGGTTTAGGGACTGGATCATTTATATATATGATAGTTCTACTTTCGAGAAACAATAATGCACCTATTACAAAAGCTGAAATCATAAGTGTTCTTTTAATTTCTGCTTGTGCAGGTATCTTCACATTCATTTTTGATATTGAAAGAATTAGCTATTTGTTCGCTTTAGTTATTCATTTCTTCATGATGATTCTAGTTGTTTTTCTTATTTCAATATGTAACCATTGGGTAGAAACCTTCCCAACTGCTGATTTTTTCGAAAGTGTAGTTTTGTTTTATGCACTTGCATGGCTAATATCCTTTTTAAACGCAAAAAAAGATGCTAAAGATTTAAATATGTTACTAAAAAATAAAAAGAATGTTTGAAATGTTCTTTATCACCTAGCGTTCAACATCATCTCTACCTTCGTGAGATGTTCATCCATCCGCAGGGAGGCGAGGGCTTCATCTTGAAGGGAGATTGCTTCATAGATAAGTTGATGTTCCTTTAATAGCTGCAAAGTTGAATCACTCTCGCCAAACAGCCACATGCGCCGTGTACTGCCCATATGCTTCGCGCATTCCTGGTGGAACATGGCGAGCATGGGGACGAGGATCGGATTGTGGCTGGCTTCGGCCAGATAGACATGGAATTGCAGGTCATCTTGCTGGCTTTTCTCCTCGTCCTCCAAGTGTTGTTCCATCCGCTTCAGACAAGAAGACATTCGAGCGAGATCCTGCTCCGTTCTTCTTCGTGCTGCGAGCGCGGCGGAGCCGATCTCGACCAGCTTGCGGGCTTCGATCAAGGAGCGTAGCGAATCCATATCTGCAAGTGAACTGAGCAATTGCTCGACAGAATTGTGCTCCGGTCTACGTGCGAAGGTACCTCCGCCATGACGGATATCCAGCCAACCCATCGCTTTCAGGGCACTTTGAGCTTCGCGAATCGTTGATCGGCCTACTTGATATTGCTTGGCTAGCGCTTCAACAGAGGGAAGCCGCTCTCCTTCGGCATAGCTACCGTCCTTCAATTGTTGGAGCAGATGTTCTGCGACCAGCTCCGCTCCTTTTTTCATTTGTATATGGTACATCATAGAGTCCCCTACTTATTTATGTTTGAGAGGCAGTATAATCCCCAAGTCTATATTCCTTCAAATTTTAAATTAAGACTATACATGCGCTTTCATTATAAGGTATAATATCCCAAAAGTCATCAGATGACCTGAACAGTTATTTGAATCTAAGCTGTTTTTGTCCAGAATATATCGCGTATTGCTTACCGGCTCAAATTCATTGCAATTATTAATTTGTATGGATTCGGCTTCATCCACGATGAAGACAGGAAGAGGAGAGGTGCAAATGAGATGCTAGATTCTGAGGTAAGACAGTCATTGCTTCAGTTGCTTGGTCCAGAGCGGTTCCGGGATGATCAGGAGACCTTGGTCACCCATTCTTATGATGCTACCCCGATGCTACAATCACTGCCTGAAGCGGTTGTCTACCCGGAGACGACTGCCGAGGTGCAATCTATACTGAAGCTTGCCAATGAGCATCGCATTCCGATCGTACCTCGAGGTGCTGCAAGTAATCTATGCGGCGGCACTGTTCCTGTACAAGGAGGCATCGTGGTAGCTATGTCGCGGATGAATAGGCTACTTGAACTGGATACCGACAACTTGACGGCTACCGTGCAGCCTGGCTTGAACACGAAGAAGTTCCATCTGGAAGTGGAGAAGCGGGGATTGTTCTATCCGCCAGATCCTAGCAGCATGGTGATCTCGACATTAGGCGGCAACATTATGGAAGGTGCAGGAGGTTTGAGGGGACTCAAGTACGGCACGACGAAGGATTATGTGATCGGTCTTGAAGCGGTACTTCCCTCAGGGGAGATCATCCGCACAGGCGGCAAGCTGTACAAGGATGTAGCCGGTTATGATCTGACGAAGCTGCTTGTTGGTTCCGAGGGAACTCTGGCGCTTATTACGGAGGCCACCTTGAAGCTTTTGCCTGCTCCGGTCGTACGTCAGACAATGCTGGTTGCTTTTGCAGATATTTATGGCGCAGCTCGCTCTGTCTCACGCATTGTTGGCGCGCGAATTATACCTGCCACTCTGGAAATTATGGATCAGCTTACGATACGTGTGGTAGAGGACTATAATCATATCGGTCTTCCTACGGATGTGCAGGCCATATTGCTAATCGAGCAGGACGGGCAAGAGATGGAGAGTGTTGGGAAGGACATCGCCGCGATTAAAAATATTTGTGCCACGGAGGGAGCGACAGACATCCGGATTGCCCAGAATGAGTTTGAAGCAGGGCAACTGATGATGGCGCGCCGGAGTGCTCTTCTACGCTTGCTCGGATCTCACCAACGACGATCTTGGAGGATGCGACTGTACCGCGTTCTGCCATCGCCGATATGATCCTGGCTATTAATCGGATTGCTGATAAATATCGCGTTAATATATGCACCTTCGGACATGCGGGGGATGGTAATTTGCATCCTACATGTACAACAGATGCCCGCAATGAAGAGGAGATTCACCGTGTTGAGGAAGCTTTTGCAGAAATCTTTGATGAGGCAATATCACTTGGCGGAACGATCACAGGTGAACATGGCGTTGGAACCGTTAAGGCTCCTTATCTGGAATGGAAGGTTGGTAGTGCGGGTATTGATGTGATGAAGGGTATCAAGCAGGTGTTTGACCCGAACGGTATTATGAATCCTGGTAAGATCTTCGCCAAGTCGTCCCGCAAAAGGCTGGTGATCTCGAAATGAGTAGTCCTAATCCTAAAGTAGAGCGGGATCCATCCTTATTAACGCTGCAGCAGGAGCTTAGTAAGCAGTTGGACTACAATGAGCTGATGAACTGTATGCGCTGCGGCTTCTGCCAGCCTTCTTGTCCGACATATCAAGAGACTGGCATAGAGGCAGCTTCGCCCCGGGGAGAATTGCACTCATGAAGGCAGTAGCTGACGGTGTAATGCAGCCGGATGAGTCATTTCGCCAACAGATCAACCTATGCTTAGGCTGTCGGGCATGTGAACCTGTATGTCCATCCGATGTGAAGTATGGTCAGCTTCTGGAGCAGACCAAGTTGGTACTGTTCGAACGCCCGCTTCGCTCTGCTAGGAAGAAGAGTGATCAGTCCGAAGCTTCGTCTCGATCCGGTTCTAAGCCTGAGTCAAATCGGCCCCCAACATGAAGCGGCTGCATAAGCTGGTGAAGCCAGCCTTTAAGAGTCATAGCCGCATGCTGTCGCTTAGTGTTCTACTTGAGAAATATCAGCGCTCCGGATTGCAGCGCTATGCTGCGAAGAAGAGGCTGCTTCGATTTCTGCCAGTTCATATGCAGACATTGGAGCGCATCCTGCCGCAGGCTGACAGTCAAGGTGTAGTAAGACGGATGAATACCAGCCTCCTGCCAGCAAAGGGAAAGCGGATTGGAACAGTAGGTATGTTTCGTGGCTGCATTATGGATGTGCTCTTCACGGAGACGAATGTGAATACGGTGAACCTGCTTAGAGAATCAGGCTATGATGTCGTTATTCCTGAAGCGCAGGGGTGCTGCGGAGCGCTGTTCTCCCACAGCGGCGACCTGAGTACAGCGCGAGAGTTCGCGAAGAAGAATATCCAGGCTTTCGCTGAGGCCAAAGTCGATTATATTGCATCCAATGCTGGTGGCTGTGGAGCCATGCTGATTGAATATGATCATCTACTGAAGGATAATACGGAGTGGTCAGAGCAAGCGGAACGTTTCTCGGAGAAGATCAAGGATATTAGTGAGCTATTGCTTCGTTCAGAACGATGGAAATCGCTAATAACTACCGATCATGAACACGGATACAGCGAATCCGCAGAGCCTATACCTCAGGATACGGTGACCTATCAAGATTCCTGTCACCTACGCAATGTAATGAAGGGCGGCCGAGGGCCAAGGCAACTGTTACATCTCCTACCCGATTTGAATTACGTTGAGCTTGAGGGAGCAGAGGGCTGCTGCGGTTCAGCTGGCATTTATAATCTAGTTCAGCCGAAGATGGCTAATGATATACTTGATCGCAAAATGGACAAAGTGAATGAGACCGGCGCATCAGTCGTTCTGACGAGCAATCCCGGCTGTCTCTTACAGATGAAGATTGGCGTCGAGCGTGAGCAGGCACAGGACCGTCTGAAGGTGATGCATGTTGTCGATTATTTTGCTGAAAAAGTAATGAAATAGAGCGCTTGAGTCCACCTTAAAAAATAGGGACTGAACCTCCAAGTATACATCCAGTGTATCCTTCGGAGATCAGCCCCTTTTATATTGTTAAACTTAGTGATTATTACAACTTACGACTGAACTTTCTTCGCGCCAGGCAGGAACTTGTTCAATAATATAGCCGCAATGGAAGCAGCTAGGATTGGTGAACCCAGCAAATATTGCACGAAGGTAGGTAAGGAATACAAGTAATCCTTCGGAATAAGCACTAATGCCAAAGTTATAATCATCGGAATGGCTACGATGTACATTTCTTTCTCGCCGATTCGCTCGTTCTTCATGACCTGTATGCCGTTAATGGCGATAATACCGCAGACAATGCAGAATACGCCGCCGATGACAGCCGTCGGGATGGATGAGATTAGAGCAGCCAGCTTACCGGAACAGCCAAAGATAACGAACCAACCACCAACGGCAAGGAAGACCCGACGGCTGGCAATCCCGGTGATGGAGATAATGCCGGCATTGGTGGAATAACCTGTAACCGGAGTAGAGCCGACTAGCGAAGCAATCAGGCAACTGATCCCCTCACCGATAACTCCTCGGTTAATATTTTTGTCCGTAAGCGGTTTGTCGATAACGTTGCTGACGGCAAACCAAGTTCCTGTAGTCTCAGCTAGCAGCACGAGATAGATAATGACCATCGTAATAATGGCTGAGAAGTTGAAGGAGAAGCCGAAGTCGGCAAAAGGAATCTGCGGCATACTGAACCATTTGGCATTACTAACCGCTGAGAAATTCAATACTCCCATAAAATTCGCAGCGATACATCCGCCGATTAACGCGAACATAACGGACATAATCCGGAATAAAGATCCTTTTGTACCTAATAGAGAACCGAGGACCACAAAGATTAGTAGCACTGCTCCTGAGATCAGAGCCAGCATAACGTTCTGATTGATCGTCGCGTCAGCGGCTTCATAAATATTATCCCTGATCCCCACAGGCAATAAAGATAGACCTACGATAAATATGATCGTACCGCCTACAATTGGCGGGATGAAGGATTTGACGATTTTATTAAAGACACTGGTCATGCCCAAAATAATAACGAGAACCGCGCCGACTAAACTCGCGCCCAGTACGGAATTCCAGCCTAACTGCCCGCCTCCGCTAGCGGCATAGATACTGACAATCGCTCCAAGTGGAACATACGAAGGACCTTGGGCGATCGGCAGCTTCATGCAGAAATAGCTCTGCACAATCGTAGCCAGACCCGCAGCGATGAAAGTAGATTGAATCAGTGCGCTTGACTGATTGGATTGTAAACCAATTAGCATGGCGATCAAGAAAGGAACTACATAGACGTCCATCGCTAATACATGCTGTAAGCCTAGAAGGGCGGACTTGCCGAAGGATATCTTCTGGTCGGGTAGAACCGTTAGCTGTTGTGAATTCGCCTGAGTTTGATCTGGGTTGACTGTTTCTGTTTTCACTGAGATGTGCACCTCGAATATAGTATTTTTATAGTTTAGCGGGAATGAACTTTCTCACCTTGCACCCACACTTCACGGATGTTTTCAGGTCTGGCCAGATACATGATCTTCTCGAAAATCCCATGTAAATCTTCATTCTCATCAAAGATGGGTAGCTTGGCGGAAGGCAATTTCGTATCGATGATCTGAACATCCCATGCATAATTCTGTTGAATGCGACCGATCGGTAGGCTTAGGCTTTCACCGCCCCCGGCTGTAGCCAGGTAGAATGCTTCGTCAATCGTAATTCGCGACTCTGGCACGCCACGTTCATGCGCTGGCAGAGAAGGATTCACGCCATCTTCTAGCATTCTAGAAGAGATAACGGCTTGTCTCACATTATCGAACAGACTAGGGGAGAAGCCGCCGGAAATGTCTGTACCCAGTCCAATATCGATACCTTTGGCATGGAAGTGGGCAACCGGAATGACACTATTGGCAAAATACGCGTTCGATACTGGACAATGTGCAATTGCCGTTCCGGTCTCCGCAAATAAATCCGCATCAGGCTCGTCTAGGAAATTGCAGTGCGCCATAATCGACTTTTCACGCAGCAAACCGAAATCTTGCAACGCGAAAGCATCATTTTTATCAAAGCGATCTCGAACATAACCATGAGCCCAATCACTCTCGCTGCAATGCGACTGGACATAGGCATCGTATTTGGCAGCCAGCTTGCCGAGACCTTCTAATGCTTCATTTGTGCAACTCGGAATGAAACGGGGGGTTACAACCGGATAGACGCCTTGCTTCACAGTCTTGGCTAATTCTCGAACGGCAAGAATGAACTCTTCCGTATCCACTAGAGCCGAATTCGTGTCAGCGTCGCGGTAATATTCTGGGTTTTGTGCGGGATCATCCATAACTACCTTACCGACGAGCCCACGCTGTCCCTTCTCTGCGCAGATCTCAGCTAGTAGAAGACTGGCTTCTTTATGCACCGTAGCAAAATATAGTACTGTCGTTGTCCCGTTAGCGAGCAGGGTACTGACTAGATCATCATAGACCTTTTTGGCAAAATCCAGATCCGCGAACTTGGATTCTAACGGGAAAGTGTAAGTATTCAGCCAGTCATATAAAGGAATGTCTAGGGCTGTTCCCGACTGCGCCCATTGTGGCGCGTGCACATGCAGGTCGATGAATCCGGGCAGTAAATATTGCCCTTCTGCCAATCGATGAAAGTTGCTCTTGCCTCGATAAGCCTCTAGTAAAGGTTGATAATCCGCATCTTCTGGCGAGATGACCTTCGCAATCATTCCCTCTTCATTGATCGCAAACAGATAGTCTTTTAATATTTGAATTTCTTTTGGAGATTGACTGGAAAAAGCAGTTCCTTGAAATAATTGCATATATTTATCCATAGTTACCGCCTTAATGTTCGTATTTTAAATGTATAAAAGCTATTATAATCGGATAAAAACGATTAGTCTATATCGAAAAGGCGAATATAGGTGATAACTTGCTCAGTTATTCTGAGGAATTCGTTATTACTTTTCAATATATAAATAAACAATCCCCAGATAAATAATCTGGGGATTAATGTAGGTTAAACAATATCAATCTAAGAAGGTACTACAATCGCTTTAGTTACATTTAGCTTTGGATATGAAGCCATGAATTCTGGCAGTTCATCTAACTGGATACGGTGGCTGATGAGCGGCTCAATTTGTATAATGTTCTGAGCAATGAGTGCAATTGCTTCCTCATGAGTATACGGATTGATAAAAGAGCCCATAATCCGTAGCTCTTTACTGAATACATCAAATGGAGAGAAGCAGGCTTGCGCATCTGGCGAGGCAACGCCAAAGATTAGGATCTGTGCACCTTTGCGCGCTGCTTTAATGGCTAACTCAACAGATTCAGGTCGACCGACACATTCGATGACGATATCGGCAGAGTTCTGCAGCCCCGCGGCCTCATTTGGATCAAACGGTGACACGATATTGTGTGCGCCAAGATTCCGCAGAAGCTCGTGCTTGTTCAGGTTTGGCTCGCTCACGGTGATTTGCGTAACGCCTGCCGCTTTGACAAGCTGGAGGAACAACTGTCCAATAAAGCCACCGCCAGAGATCAATACATGATGATTCGCCCGCAGATCCAATTTCTTATTGCCATGCAGCACACATCCAAGTGGCTCGACCATGGCTCCTTCGATCATACTCACATGTTCCGGTAATTTGTAACAGTTGGCAGCTGGAACAACGCATCGTTCAGCCATTCCGCCGTCCCGTGTTACGCCAACAGCATTTAACTTATCACACAGGTGAGCACGACCATTACGGCAATACTCGCATGATCCGCAATAGATATTCGGATCAACGGATACACGATCTCCCTGCTGTAAAGTGGATACACCTTCACCTACGGCCACGACAACTCCCGAAAGCTCATGGCCGAGCACAATCGGAGGATTTACCTCGGCTGAACCTGGGTGACCATGATAAATATGCTGGTCTGTGCCGCATATGCCGCAGCAAGCAACTTGAAGAAGAACTTCATTGTTGCCAGGCGCTTGCTCAGTCCACTTTTCGACTTTCATATTTAATGCTCCGTGAAGAACTGCAGCCTTCATGATGCTCATCTCTTTTCCTTATAATGTTATAGTAGTGTGATATTATTGCCATCAGTATTTAAGGTGGATACTCGAAGTGTCTCCCAAGGGATCGCCTTGCCATAAGATTGCTTGACTTGAATCACTTTGGTTTGGCTTGGAAGCAGATCGAAGAAGTTGTCATTCATGACAAGCCATTCTTCGTCCAGTTCAAGCTTAACCATGCGCGCTACCTGATCTGTCGATATTCGGACAAGACCAGCTGACTTATCAACACTCACCTGCAATTGCGCAGGATTGAATCGCATGTCCTTGTAATCGCGTAAGTAGATGAAGTTGTCCTCGGTAATAGAGCTTGCGGAACTCACGACACATACAACATCAGCTGCATCGGCTCCAGCTGTCAGATCCAGTTCAGTCAACGTAGCAACCTGCAGCTTACTATTTGCAGGAACCAATACATCGAACTCGTGTGTGGACAATACAGATCCGTCCATTCGATACACAGTTAGTCGTACCGTATCGTTATAATCTTCAAGGCGGTCGTTCAGTACCCACAATTTCAGGTCCTTCCCTGGATCATGATCAGCGGTGATCAGTACAGGTGCAAAAAACTTGCGCGCATAGTGATACGCTGCCTTCGGGAGTCCATAATAGTCAATTACCGACCAACTCGTTCCTGGCCAGCAATCGTTCAATTGCCAGAACAGCGCCCCGCTCGTATCTGGTTTGTTGCGGCGGTAATGCTCGATGCCATATTTTAATCCTTCGGCTTGGGTCAGCATGGAGTAGTTCAAATATTCCTCTATATTACCTGGGGCACCTGTATATCCTTCCATGAGAAGAATGCCCTTCGGATGGTGAATATCCTTATTGCGGTACATCATTTCATCACTGCGCCAGAAGAATTGGTTCTCTGGTATGTTGCGCTGCAGAGTGTAACGATTGGATGATGCATGCATACCGAATTCGCTCGCGAACTTGGTCATGTCGCCTTTGAATTTCTTGAAGGATAAACCTTCAACGCTATAGTCCTGCAACTGCGGCTGACCGAACTCGCGTGGTTCGATATTGCCATGCCACACTTGCCAGTTATGAGTGTCACCTTCCTCACGCGAGTTGTGGTCGTTACCCCCAAAAGGTGAACTAGGCCAGAAGGTTCGTGTAGGATCGAGCGTCTCCAGCAGAGCAGGCATCAGCTCGTGGTAAATTTTCTCCCCATAGAACGGATGTGGAATCTCTCCGCTTGAACTGAGTGCCTCGTACAGCCAATCATTCTCGTTATTGCCGCACCACAAAGCGAGGCATGTCCGGCTGCGCAGTCGTCTCACGACCTGTTCGATCTCACGCCGCACATTATCCATGAAGTTGCGGTTATAGTCCGGATAGAGGGCACAGGCAAACATAAAGTCCTGCCACACGAGCAAGCCGAGCCGATCACATTCATCGTAAAATATATCGCGCTCATAGATGCCGCCTCCCCAGACACGTAGCATGTTCATATTGGCATCCTTGGACATTTGAATGAGATGCTGGTACCTCGTATCTGGCACAGCAGCAATGAAGCTGTCGATAGGAATCCAATTGGCTCCTTTGGCGAACAGCTTTACACCATTTAATACGAAGGTGAAGGCGTGCTGTCCATGTTCATCCCGTTGCATGAGTTCAAGCGTACGGATGCCAAATCGCTGTTCATGTACGTCAACAGACTCCTCATTACACAGAAGCGTTACTTTCAAATGATAAAGATATGGTTCACCTAGGTCGTGCGTCCACCACAATGATGGGTTCGAGACGTTTAGACGTACTTCGCCGCTTAAGTTATATGCACAAATTGCACCGTCTTGGATCAGTCCATTATAACGATCGAGTTGGATTGTTTCTGAGGCAACTGGATTATTTTCTGCATCCATTAATTCCACAATAGCGGAGCATGGTTTGTTTTTGTTAAATGCTCGGACGTCTACTGTTACATCTACAGTTGCTGATTGGTCCGTTATTGTAGTCGTACGCGCGAATATACTCTCCACATAAGCATTGCGGCGTTTGATAAGATGTACACCCTTCCAAATACCTGAGCATACAAGCCGTGGGCCCCAGTCCCATCCGTAATGATATTGAGCCTTGCGTGTCCAGATCCGCTTCTTGCTGAAACCGGACCAGTAATATTGCATTTTAGCTTGAGCATGCAGATGTACAGGGTCAATCTTGACTGCAAGTACATTCTTGCCTTTCTTCAATTCACGTGTTACTTCAAATGAGTGGGCAATAAACATATTGTCAGTTGATCCAAGCTCTACCCCGTTCAAGTACACGGTTGCAAAAGTATCTAATCCTTCGAAGATCAATTCAATGCGTTCTTGGTCATCTTGCTCGTCATCCCAATCAAATGTGTTGCGATACCACCATACCTTATTCTCTACCCAGTGAGACTGTTGATCGTTATGTCCATAGAAAGGGTCTGCAATGATACCTCGCTCGATTAACGTGGTATGCACATCCCCAGGTACTTTGGTAGTCATCCAGAAATAGTCAATATAGTCGGGAGAAGCAACCTCTAAGTCCCGCGCTTCGCCTACATTGAAATCCCGCAGCTTCCAGTTCTCTTGTAGTTTCATCTTATCCCCAATCTGAAATACGCCACAACCAACAGGCTGTGGCGTATTTCCAATTTCTCTATTTTATACGTAAACCAAACTGTCTAAGATCTCTTTAACGCTAAGCTCTGCACATCCCATTGACGTGTCGGCCACACCATAGTACATCTTAACAACGTCACCTTCTACGGATACACCGCAAGAGAATACTACATCACCAAAGAAGCCTTTTTTCTCGTAGTCTGCTTCGGGTTCCATCACAGGCTGCTCGGAGCGAGCGATAATTTTCGTTGGATCGTTCAGATCAAGCAGAACGGCACCCATACAGTAGCGATGATCTTTTGTTGCACCGTGGTATAACTCGAGCCATCCCTTCTCCGTCTTGAACGGGACTGCACCGCCGCCGATGCGACCGCTGTCCCACTTGCCTTCGCGTAAACCTAGTAGATGCTTATGGTTTCCCCAATAGAGCAGGTTATCGGATTCTGCAATCCAGATTTCCGGGTCACCGATGCTCTTAGGTGATGGACGATGAAGTGCATAATATTTCCCATTGATCTTCTCAGGAAAAATAAGTACGTCCTTATTATCTGGGTGAAAAATCATGCCATGGTGCTCTACGGTAACAAAATCTTTCGTTGATACCATACATTCACCAATGCCTACAGGAGATACACCCGAAAAATAGATGTAGTAAGTGTCATCGATTTGCGTAACACGCGGATCCTCGATCCCAAAGGTCTCCAGTGAAGTGGATGGATAAATGAACGGTTTGTCGTCAATGGTAAAGTGATGTCCATCCTTACTGCGTGCGATTCGAACATAAGAAATGGATGTCAAATACTCGAACGATGAACTGCCTTGTGTCCGATTACGAATTACGCGCGGATCAGAGAAGTCATAGCGTTCATCGTCTCTGTGCAGATCGATAATATCAAGCTGCTTTGTTTCTGGATTGAATATCGGTGCTTTAACGATATTCGGGTCAGTGCTGATTGGCCGTTCTGCAACGCGCAGCAGCAGGAGAGTTTCACTGTTATATGTTGCAACCCCTGCATTGAATGCTCCGATGACTTCAAAATCATCACGATGCGGTTTGACATCGGCCGGAGTAATGAGTGGATTTTCTTCGTAGCGATAGATGTTCATATAAAAACTCCTCATTCTAGTAATTACATTACAAAACATTATATATTACATGAAACAAGATTACAAACGGCTAGTAATTAATTACTACAACATTATCGATCAGCCTTAAATAATTGTCAATTGAATTGTGACACAAAGTAGTGTATTTTTTTACAGTACATATACAGCTTATGTTGACCCTATTTTTTTGTAACGTTATAATATTTTTGTAATGTGTTAATTCGAATTTAGAAAGGGGGACTCTCAGATGAAATCTAAAGTAACGATGCAAGATATTGCAGATCGGCTTAATCTGTCCAAAAATTCTGTATCTCAGGCTATATCCGGCAAAGATGGTGTTAGCGAAGAGACTAGGAAGCTCATTCTTGATACAGCGGATCAAATGGGTTATATCTATCAGGCGGGACGTAAAAAGAGCCAGGCCGAAACTTCTGGTTATATTGCCTTGATAGCATCTGATTTTGCTTTTGCCCAGAAGGGCTTCTTTGGCGAGATCTACTTGAGTGTAGAACAAGAGACGAGACAGCGCGGTAAACACTTGCTAATCCAATCCGTTGACCAGGAATCAGAGCAAGAACTGATCCTGCCGCCAGTATTAGAAAATCAGGGTGTGGAAGGAATACTCATCCTTTCTCATCTACAGACCTCTTATATGAATATGGTTATCTCCAAAGGTCTACCGACTGTGCTGATCGACCATCATTATCCGGCTGTTAAGGCAGATTGTATATTAACGAACAATCGGTTTGGCGCTTATGAGGCAATCCATTATCTAACTGAACTCGGTCATCGGAATATCGGTTTTGTAGGGAACATACAGTTTTCTCCAAGTTATTATGAACGATATGAAGGATTCCGATTGGCAATGAGGGACGTTGGACTGGAGATACACGAGGAGTGGCTCTTGTTGAATGCAGTAGAGCAAACCGAGTATATGATGAACGCGATGAGATCAATCCCTGTTCAGCCAACGGCTTGGTTCTGTGTAAATGACGGACTTGGCTTCATACTTAATTCAACTTTACAGCAATTAGGCTTTCAAATCCCAAAAGAGATATCGATTTGCAGCTTTGATAACGGACAACTGTCTCAATTATCTACACCACTCACAACTACAATGGAAATTGATTTGAAGCTATTCGGACGTAAGGCTGTAGAACAATTATTCTGGAGAATGGATCATAAGCAAGAGCCATTTGTTGAAATGCTGCTGCCGACCAAGCTGATTACTAGGGAATCGACCGCAGGACCAAGAATATGATGCTTTACTGTAATAATTTGAGAGAGTCACAGGAATCATATTCTTGTGACTTTTTATTTTTCATAGTTCTGTTGCTATTTGTTCTCTTTGGACTTTTGTAATCTTTGATAATTTACTGTAATGTATTTTGTAACTACCAACGATGAACAAAGGTGTTTTATACAGTTCTTGTTTAAAATATAGATGTTAAAAGCTGTAAACATGAATGAAAATGTCATGGTTTTTAACATGACTCTAAATATAATAATGTAAATTAACGTTACAAAATTAGGATTAATAACTTGATTTAATAGTTTTATAATGTATAATAAACCGTGTAGTAATGGTGAGCTTGGTTAACAACCTATTTTGAAGGTTGATCTAAATCATAAGTGTAAGCGATTAAAAGAAGGCAGGGGGATTGTTATGAGACAGAAAAATCAAACAGGTTATCTGTACATAATGCCATGGATTATTGGCTTTTTTGTGTTTACAGTAATACCTTTAGGTTTTGCGTTTTATATCGGTTTGACAGAATGGGATACATTCAACACACCTAAATTTGTTGGTCTTGGCAATTATGTTTCACTTTTTAAAGATGAAGACTTTCTGAAAGCTTTGTGGGTTACTATACGTTTTGGATTAATATCTGTACCGCTCGGTATAGCAACTTCACTGTTAATTGCATGCGTAGTCAATACAAAGATTAAGGGAGTTAATTTCTTTCGAACGGCATTGTATTTGCCAGCAGTAGTATCTGGGGTATCCATCTCCTTGCTATGGAAATGGATCTTGGACCAGGATTTTGGTCTGATCAACATGATTCTGTCCAAATTTGGTATTGGGCCGTTTGGATGGTTAACCAATCCGGATCTTGTATTACCTTCTTACCTTATGATTGTTGTCTGGGGAGCCGGCGGCGGGATGCTTACCTATCTGGCTGGACTGCAGGATATTCCATCGCATTTGTATGAAGCAGCAGATATTGATGGCGCAAACCTGTTTCATAAATTTAAAAATATTACTTTGCCTATATTAACTCCGGTCATTTTCTACAATTTAGTTATGGGTATCGTTGGGGCAATGAGGAAATTTAGCGATGCTTACATTATAGGCGGTGCTGATAACGAAGGACGTTTCTTTATGGTCTATCTATATGAGAACGCATTTAAGTACTTCAAAATGGGCTATGCCACAGCAATGGGCTGGGTCTTATTCGTTATTATTCTTGCGTTAACATTGATCGTATTCAGATCTTCTTCTGCTTGGGTGTATTATGAGTCGGAAGTTAAGAAGAAATCGAAGAAAGGAAAGTGAATGCCATGTTTGCTAGCAATATGAAGTCGAGGAGAAAATGGCGCAATATCTTTCTCTATTTTTTCTTAACATTGTTTTCAGTTGCTACTTTGCTACCTTTGATCTGGATGATATCTACGTCACTCAAATCGGGGGATGTAATCTTTGAAATGCCACCTCGTTTTCTCCCGGATGGATTCAATTGGAACAACTACAGCAGAGCTATAGAGGAGATAAACTTTTTCGTACTCTTTAAAAATACGACGATTATTACTTTGCTCCAAATGTTGAGTAATGTATTTATTTCTGCATTAGTAGCGTATGGTTTTGCTCGTTTTGATTTCCGCTGGAAAACCTTCTGGTTCATGTTAATGCTCTCTACAATCATGATACCAGGTGAAGTAACCATGATTCCTGTGTTTATCGCCTTCAGTAAAATCGGATGGATTGACTCAATCAAGCCTCTAGTTATCCCTGGATTTCTTGGCGGATCGCCGGTATTCATTTTCTTGTTAAGGCAATTCTTCTTATCTATGCCGAAGGAATTAGAAGAGTCAGCAGTCATTGATGGAGCGAATAGTTTTAAAATTTTCTATCGAATCTTTTTGCCGCTATCTATTCCAGCACTCATTACGATTGGTATTTTCTCGTTCCAAGGTAGCTGGAATGATTTGCTCGGACCATTGATTTATTTGAACAGTACCGATAAATTCACGCTAACACTGGGTCTCTCGATGTTTAAAGGGATGATGAAGGTTGAATGGGGGCCATTGATGGCTGGATCAATTATGGCTCTGTTACCAGTACTAGTTGTGTTCTTTATAGCTCAAAGGCACTTTGTTGAGGGGGTGAAGCTCAGCGGTATCAAAGGTTAGTTCATACGTGCATTAGGGTTAGAAACATACAATGGAGGGTTATGAACATGAAATTTTGGAAAAGCACATTATCTTTGGTCATGATTTTATCACTGTCCGCTATGCTTATGAGTGCATGTGGTAGCAATTCTAATGAAAGCAAGAATAAAGATACTAGTGGGACCAATACGGCTACTACTGAGAAAGTAAAGCTTAAAGTTACGACTTGGGCAGGTGCCGATGAACTTAAAGAATTTGAAGATCTAGTGAATAAATTAAATGCGGATTCTAACGAATACTCTATTGAAGTTCAGAGCATCCCTTCTGATTACTATCAGAAGCTGCAGACGATGATTGCCGGCAAACAAGCGCCAGACTTTATGTGGTTATCACAAGAGTACGTTCCTCAGTATGAAAGCATGGGCGTATTAGCACCATTGGATGAGCCATTGGCGAAGACGGATTTTAATCAAGACGATTATTTCCCAGGTGCATTGGATGTAGGTAAGCGTGATAACCAACTGTATGCTCTTCCTTGGATTTCTCAACCTTATGTACTTTACTACAACCAAGATATGTTTGATAAAGCGGGCGTGAACGCACCAGATGGTACATGGACTTGGGATGACTTTATTGAAGCAGGTAAGAAGTTGACGACAGATGGTCAATGGGGTGCACTTATTAACAATATGCCTCTTCCTATGTTCCTGTGGTCATATGGCGGAGATGTATTCGATAAGGATGGAAATATCACATTAAACTCGCCAGAATCGATGAAAGGTCTGGAAATGTATCAAAAAATCGCAAAATCCGGTGTTGTCCCTGCAAGAACCCAAGCGGATTCTATGGGTGGAGCCGATATGTTCAAAACCGGGAAAGTTGCTATGTTCGTTGGCGGTGCAGGGGATGACTTTGAGAAGACTGCCAATTTCAAAGTGGGTATGAGTCTTCCTTCGAAAGGAAGCCAAGAGGTTACTTTTAGCTGGATTGGTGTAACAGCCATGTCCAAAACAACGAAGAACCCTGAAATTGCTGCTAAGGCGTTAAACGATATGACCAATGCAATTCATCAATGGAAAGTAGTCTCCCCAACTAAAACTGGTTTTGATGAGATTACGAAGATTAGACCTGAGAAAGAATATGCTGTCGATACGATCAGAAAGGCTTCTGAGGTAGCACGCGGTTTTAGCAACCAACCGAAACAGTCCGAACTTGATGCTGCGATGTGGGACAAGTTGGTTCAGCCTCTTGAAAAAGGCGAAGACCTTCAGAAGACGGTTGATTCAACCATCGCGAAATTTAACGAGATTTTAAAATAAGTTCGATCATAGATAAAGCACCAGCCTTAATCGGTGGTGCTTTATCCATACTGAGCAATATTTAGGAGGCTTTATATTATGGGTGAGCATAAAGAAAATCAGACATGTAAGACATTGCTTAAGCAATATATGGAGAAGCGTACAGAGAAGCATGCAGAGAAATTAAACTTTACAGGTGTAGGAGACAAGGATGTTTATAACATCTCCGCAACATTTGAGGATCAAGGCAAGCTTGTAATCGCAGGACGGGTAGAAGCTCGTGACAGTGAGCACTCGGAAGTTTATTTTTTTGAAGAACATGATGGTGTGTGGACTCCGATTGAAGGTGCGCAAACATATCAACTTCAAGATCCTTTCTATACTCGTATTCATGGGGAATTGGTCATTGGTGGAGTTCAAATCTATCCGCATCCAACCGTCCCGAATGCTTTGATGTGGAGAACTGTGTTCTATAAAGGTGCTTCCATCCATGAGCTGGAGCTGTGCTTTACAGGTCCTGATGGCATGAAGGATTTACGTTTGGTTGAATTACAGGATGGAAGTATCGGTGTATTTACCAGACCGCAAGGTGAGAAGGGCGGACGAGGTAAGATTGGCTTTACACGTGTCGCAAGTCTAGAGTTACTGTCCATCGATCAAATTAACGAAGCTCCATTGTTGGAAGGTCAATTTGTTGATGAGGAGTGGGGTGGATGTAATGAGATTCATCTCCTAACTAATGGAACTCTTGGTGTACTTGGTCATATCGCGTGCTTTGATGAGCAGGGTGATCGCCACTACTATCCAATGGCATTCTCATTTGATCCAGAGACAAGAGCTCATAGCGAGATAGAGCTTATTGCTACACGTAGTGAGTTTCCGGCAGGAGCATCGAAGCGTTCTGATTTAGTAAATGTCGTGTTTAGTGGTGGCGTTGTACGTCATTTGGATGGGACTGCAACTCTTTATTGTGGAATTAGCGATGCAGAAGCTCATCGAATAACCATTCAAGATCCATTTGCCAAATTTCTTTAAGTTGAAATAAAGAAAGAACATTTCACCCGGCTGCCTTGATCCTTTCAATTATTAGTTCAATTTATACAGAACAAACCCCACCATGTCTGGTGGGGTTTTAAGATTTTATTGAACGAATATCGCCGTACTATGATCCTAAGAGAACACATCCAACCCTTCCATCCTGGACAGATACAGCTTAACCCTCTGGCGGATGTCCCCAAGCTCCGAATACGTTACGTTAAGCGCAGTGTGGTAACTGAAGCTAGGGAAGATCTCCCGGTATACAAAATATCGAGAGGGCAGCTTAACATTTCCTTGCTCGTCCCATTCAGCAGCACTTTTAAGACTAGGGATACTTAGCGTGTTTTGCCGAATTTTAAGTTGTGTCTCGTAAGACATTATGAAATTAATAAAAGTTTGCGCCGCCTGCTTATTCTTAGAGTTTCTATGGATAGCGAGACCGATTGCTATAACCAGAGTTTTGGGTGTACCAAGATAAGGTAGCGGAGAAATATCATAAGCGAAATCGACATCTTTGATCTTGTTCAGACAGAAATAAGACGTCAAGATCATAGAGACCTTTTGTCCACAAAACAGCATCTCGGCGTCGTCATCTTTTTCCGATCTGAATGGTGGAAAGACTTCATCGAGCAATTCCATCGATACTTGGAGGCTCTCTTGGAGTGCCGTTTCATCAAGCTCCAGCTTCTTGTCACAATCATTGTGGCGATTAAAGCGAATATTATTCTGCAGTAAGAAGATTGGCCAGCGGTTATCGGATAAGAAATGGAAGAACAGCCCGTGATGCTTCGTACCATCGGAAAGCTGATTCGCTACTTTTTTGACGGTATCCCACGTCCAACTGCTATCCGGCTCCGGAATGCTCTTCTCTGAGAAATGCTGCTTGTTGTAGCAAAGAATGATTGGCGAAAATAAAAAAGGTTGAACATATAAACTCCCATCGCGCATAAAGGGTTCCGTTAAGACCGGATAGACACCTTCCACGGGTTGTAACGGTTCTAGCAGGTCAGGCGCTTCATCAGACTCTGCGAAAAGCTCGAAGTTTTGGTTATTGATGGCCATCACATCGATATCATCGGACTCCATAAAATCTTTCATCGTCGGCTTAAGGTGGCTTGAGGGCATCGGGATTATATTGACGCGGATCAGCGGATGCTGCTTATGAAATTCGCCCACCAATGCCTTGAGGTCAGCTTCCTCGATGAGTGATGGATAATATCCGAATTTAATCGTCACTCCCATAGGGGACTTCTGAATACGGTTGCCAACTCGCGGTATTTTCTCAATGAACCCTTCATCGACAAGCAGTTCGAGTCCTTTGCGAACGGAGTTCTTGCTTAATTGGAATCGTTCGGCTATATCATTCTCGGAGGGCAGGAAGCTCCCTTCTGCCGAGATTCCAGTAATGATTTCATTTCTTAACGTAACCAGCATTTCCTCATAACGTCTTCTAAATGTAGAGCGCTTCGGTCCATCCGTCATTTCAATACACCTCTATTCCAATAAATACCTCATTATCAAATGTAACATGCACTAATATGGTTCTTGTGTTCGAATTGCAATTGACAGCGTTTTCTACCTTAGATTATAATCTGTTGTAAACCAGATAAGCAACATAATTATGTGTATAAACAATGGGTTGGTGTTTATTTATAATAATATAAGGAGGTTTAATCTGGTTTATACAAATTTTTGAAATGATTTTGTTATATATCTGGTTCACAGTAATGAGTTTGCTGTCACCACAATAATAAATAATTTGATGAACTGTAGAAAGGCGGCGTTTCAACATGGAAGCATTGAAAATTCTTGTCACGATGCCGAACGGCGAAATCTTTAATACATTCTTCAATGACGAACTGAAATCGAAGCTTCAAGAGATTGGCGAGGTTATATGGAATGATAGCACTGCACAATATACGAAGTCTCAATTATGTGAGAAAATCAAAGATATTGATATCTGCGTGACAGGCTGGGGAACTCCGACTTTTGACGAAGAAGTCTTAAGTTACGCTAATAAGCTTCGTCTAATTGCGCATACAGGCGGATCAGTTAGACCTTACGTTACGGATGCTGTATACGATCGCGGAATTCGCGTAGTTAGTGGTAATGAAGTGTTCGCTGAGTCGGTAGCAGAGAGTGTAATTGCTTATGCATTGGCATCCTTACGTGATATACCGCGTTATTCCGGGACTTGAAGAATGGAATCTGGCCTTCGAGTTTCTATAATAAAGGGCTATTAGACAAAACGATAGGCTTAGTAGGCTATGGTATGATCGCGAAGATGGTTGTCGAGATGCTTAAGCCGTTCCACGCCAAGATCAAGGTATTCTCTCGTCATATTTCGCAGGAGGAATTAACGAAGCATGATATGGAGAAGGCGGATCTCGCTGAAATATTCTCAACTTGTGACATTGTCTCGATTCATAGCGGTATGACACAAGAGAATTTTCATCTAATTACGGAAGAACTGCTGAATATGATGCCTGAGGGAGCTCTTCTCATTAACACGGCACGTGGAGCTGTAATTGATGAAGAGGCTTTGTGCAGAGTGCTTGCCAAGGAGAAGATTCATGCGGTGCTTGATGTGTATGAAGTAGAACCGCTACCAGCTGATCATAATCTGCTTGAGATGAAGAATGCTATATTAATGCCTCATATGGGTGGACCTACGATTGACCGACGTATGATTGTAACTCGCTCAGTGATTGGGGATATCAAGCTTTTCTTGCAGAATAAGCCTATGAAGTGTGAAATCGATCGGGCCTATGCTGCCAAGATGTCAGCCCACTAATGATTAGAGATAAATAGGAGGGATAAGATGGAGATCTACGTTAAAGGTACTGCAGAGGATGCTCAGGATATCATAGACTTTGCGGATATGGTGTTTAGTAAAAATTTCGGACCACATGATTTTGCGGGGCTGATTCCAAAACTCTATGGTGATGGGGCAGAAACCCAGCAGTATCACTATATGGTTAAAGAAGATGGGAAGATCAAAGCTATGGTCTGCGTACTTCCGGTTACTTGTAACGTGGCAGGCGTAGAACTAAAAGTTGGCTGCGTCGGTACCGTATCCGTGCATCCTCGTTCTCGTGGTAAAGGCTATATGCAGAAGCTGATGAACATGGCAGTGGAAGACATGAAGTCGCAAGGTTTTTCTATGAGCGTTCTTGGTGGTCAACGTCAGCGGTATGAATTTTTTGGTTATGAACCTGCGGGCATAAAGTTTGAATTTACGCTAACCTCAGATAATATTCGCCACAAATATAAAGGACTGGACTCAAGTGGAATTAGCTTTCAACCTTTGTTAAGTGACAGCCCGTGGCTTGATGATGCTTACCAATTGTATCAGCGAAGCATCATAAACGGTGCCCGGAGCAAGGAACAGTTTGCAACTATATTGAGAACTTGGAATACACAGCCTCTTGTCATCCTTGAAAACAGCAAGTTTATAGGATATGTGGCCCTATCTCAGGCCGGCGGTGCTGTAAATGAAATCGAGATGATTGATCCAGCTCTACTTTCCGTAGTGAGCAAGGCTTTGGCTACCGAGAAGGGTCTTAATGAGCTTCGTTTTACGATTCCTCCTTACGATCTAGAGAAGATCGCCTTATTAGGTGATGTATGTGACTGGTATAGTACGAGCTATGAATATAATTATCATATTATGGATTATTCTTCTGTGATCGAGGCCTTTTTGAAATGTAAAACGAAGAATATGGTGCTTGAGGATGGTCGTGTTGTGCTAGGGATTGAAGATTCCGAGATTGTAGAAATCGTTGTGCAAAATAATCAGGTCGTCGTAAACAAACATGATCCTAATGATACGGACATTCAGGCGCAAGTGATCCTTACGAAACGAGAAGCAACGACTCTATTATTCTCTCCTCTTAGCGAATATACGAACTGGAAGCTCGCAACACGGCAATTGAGCCTTCCTTCGGGATGGTTGCCACTGCCTTTGTATATACCATCTTTGGATATTTGCTAAACTGCTCACATAATATATGTGGATCACGGTCGGAAAAGGTTCCTCTGAAAAGGGGGACCTTTTTGTATTTCTTAATGACACTCTCCACATTACCGTATGTGGTAACATTGCTCTTCCTATATAAATCTATAAAGTTCTTCCAATTGTCATATGACAAAATAGTGACAACTAACACTACTGCTCATAGGAAAAATTAAGTATATTTGCTTCATGGGCGCTTTTTGGAATCATTCTAGTATACTAATATTTTGTAAACCACGTTTTTGTTTATTAGAGGGGGGATAGGTATTTTGAAAAGGAAGTTTGCAAGAAAGAAAGAGAGCTTTATGAAAAAGAATATCGCTCGTTTACTCGTATTTGTTTTACTGTTTACATGGTTCCCGCAAGTGGTATTTTTGCAGGAGACTCATGCGGCCACTGATCTGCCGACATATGACACGTCCATGGAAGTCATCTACAACTCTCCGCCAGAAGACATAAGGCTTACCAATGACACTATCGATGAAAATAGCCCGATAGGCACGGAAATCGGAACGTTTTCTACCATAGACCCGGATGTCGGCGATACGCACGTTTACACGTTGAGCGGATTTGATGCAGGAACATTCTCCATATCAGGAAACAGGCTGCTGGTAAGCGGGAATTTGGACTATAACACCAAGAATTCCTACACCATCACGGTTACAGCTACAGATTCATCCAATAATACATATTCACAAATTTTCACCATTATGGTTAACAAAGTCAATAAACCGCCTGTCATCCAATCGTTCCAAATCAATGGCGGAGCACCATACACCAATTATAGTTACGTGACCCTTACTGGCACGATCATCACGGTCCCGGCGCAGACCCCATCGAAATCCGATTCAGCAATGATGCAATCAGTTGGTCGGGCTGGGAGCCTGCCGATTTTCCGATAGGGTGGACATTATCTGCGGAAGACGGATTCAAAACCGTGTACGCCGAGTTCCGTGATACAGCAGGAGATATAATCCCGAAATCTGCCAGTATCACACTTGATACAACCCCTCCTGTGATCGCAGGTGTGTTGAATGGCGAGAAGTACAAGGTCAATGTAACTCCAATATTTGTGGACGCATCGCCAACAACGGCTATATTGAATGGAAGCCCCTTTGCCAACGGTACGACGATTACCCAGGATGGTCACTATACATTAACCGTCACAGATGCAGCCGGTAACACGAACACTTTCCAGTTTACCATCGATAAAACACCGTTTGCAGGAACGATTCAGATCAATCAAGGCTCCGGATATACGAACGATACCAACGTAACGCTGAATTTGACCGTTACGGAATTGAACGGTGCAAGAATGGCCTTTTCCAATGATGGCATAACCTGGTCGTCATTGGAACCATTTTTAGCGACTATGCAGTGGGCGCTAAGCAGTGGTGAAGGCAACAGGACGGTGTATGTAAAGTTCTTGGATGATGAGGACAACGTGACTATTCAAACAGCCAACGTTGTTTTGGATCAAACGAAGCCTTCTGGAACTTTCCAAATCAACAATGGAGCCGCATTCACCAACTCGAGAACCGTTGAACTGGATACGATATACTCCGATAACCTCAGTCCTGTAGAGATGAGTATTTCATTCGACAACCTTATTTGGACGAATTGGTAACCGGCACAAAGCAAATTAGCGGTAACGCTTCCTGTAGGGGATGGTGTGAAAACCATTTACATGAAATTGCGGGATTTGGCAGGCAATGAACAAGCCGTGGGCAACGCTACAATCCATTTGGATACGATAGCGCCTATTCTTCAACTTTCCATCAATAACGGAGACGCGTATACAACTTCGCGTCAGGTGGGTTTAAGTATAGTTGGAAGCGATGCAAACTTTCCTCTGGAGTATCGCCTAGCTAATGAAGATGATGATTGGACGAGCTGGGGGCCGTTCACGACTTTACCATTTTATTGGGAACTGACAGCAGGGTATGGGGTAAAAACCGTCAAGCTGGAGGCGCGTGATCCGGCGGGGAACCTCGCTGCAATTTCAAAAACGATTACGCTTAATTCACTTGTACCGATCGTTATAGGTGTGGTAGATGGAGGCATATACAGTAGTGATGTCGTGATTTCCTTCGATAGAGGAACAGCTACACTGAATAACGTAGCATTTGCAAACAACACGATTGTCTCGCAAGAAGGTTCTCACAAGCTTATCGTGACGGATATCGCGGGTTCCAAGACTGAAGTCAATTTCATCATCGATAAAACGGCCCCAGCGGCAGCTTTACAATCAATAATGGAGCAGCTACCACCAGCTCTAAGCAGGTTAATCTGTCCATCACGGCTACTGACAACCTGAGTCAAATCCAGATGCGGATAGCTAATGAAAATGATGCATGGAGTAACTGGCAGGCGTATACCCGGCACTTACATGGACGTTGCCTAATGGAAACGGCCCGAAAAGGTGTTACTGGAACTACGGGATGAGGCAGGTAATATCGGGAGAGCTTCGGCCACGATCACACTATTTATGGAAGCGCCAGTCGTTACAGAACCTGACTCTCCTACTATAGAATTGAGGCCCACGCCAAACCCTCCGGAAAAGCCCGACCAAACGATTGAAGAGGGAGAGAATTCTGAGGAACCAGTTGCAGAAGTCATTCCATTTACCGATATCTTAGGGCACTGGGCGGAAAGCTACATTAAGAAAGCTGTTTTATCCGGTATAATTAACGGAAATATGGATGGAACGTTCAAACCGGATGCTGCCATAACTCGTGCAGAATTTACGGTCATGCTGATGAGAATGTTAAAGCCGGAAGGACAAGGGGCGGAACTTTCCTTCGTTGATGAGTCTAGGATCGGCTCTTGGGCGAAAAAAGAAATTGCTTATGCGGTGAAAGCGAAGATTGTCTCTGGCTACTCGGATGGTCATTTTCGGCCAAATGCGGCGATTTCCCGTATGGAGATGATCGTCATGATTGCCAGAGCACTCGAGCTACCAATTGATTTAGATGTTAAAACCGATGATGCTGACATTCCTCAGTGGGCCAAGGGATCAGTAGAAGCTTTACGCAGATTAGGCTTGATGCCAGAACTTAGCGGTAATCAGCTTACTCCTGATGCATCGGTTACACGGGCAGAAGCTGTAAAAATGATCATCGAACTCATGCAAACAGAATAGCGATAGCCAATAGACCGTATCCTTGTAAAGGCGCGGTCTATTGTCTTTTTATTGCGTGTATTTAAAGTAAATTTCAGAGGGATAGAAAATTATAGTAGTAATTCCGAGTAATCTGATGTAAAATGACAGAAATAAAAATTTCGGAGATGCCGTAGTGCATAGAAGTCTAGGAAGGGTTGGGCATCATGATTACTTTATCCAATATCCAAGTTACCTTTGAAACTGCGTCACAATCGGTTACAGCCGTTCAGGATGTTAGCCTGCATGTTGATGCGGGAGACGTATACGGCATTGTCGGCTACAGTGGGGCCGGGAAGAGCACACTGGTTCGTGTGATTAATTTGCTGCAGCGGCCTACGGCGGGAAGTGTAAAGGTGAGTGGCCAGGATTTGCTGGCTCTACAGCCTAAGGAATTGCGCTTGGCCAGGAAGAAGATCGGGATGATCTTCCAGCATTTTAATCTGATGAACTCCAGAACGATCTATGACAATGTGGACTATCCCTTGAAGAGTTCCAAGCTCCCCAAGCGAGAGAGAGACCAGAAGGTTAGGCAATTGCTAGAGTTAGTAGGCTTATCGGATAAGCTGGATGCTTATCCCTCGCAATTGTCAGGCGGGCAGAAGCAACGGGTAGCTATAGCCAGAGCGCTGGCTAATGATCCGGAAATATTGCTATGTGATGAAGCAACAAGCGCCCTGGATCCGAAGACGACGCTATCCATTCTGGAATTGCTGAAGAAATTGAACCAAACATTGGGGCTGACCATCGTCATCATTACACATGAAATGCAAGTCGTAAAAGAGATCTGCAACAAGGTTGCCGTGATGGAAGCCGGGCAAATTATCGAGCAAGGTGATATCGTCTCGATCTTCAGCCGTCCACAAACCACGCTGGCCCGCGATTTCATTAACACGGCTACTCACATCGAGCAGACGCTGGAGAAGCTCACGTTGCATCCATCACTCGTTCATCTGAAGGATAACGATATGCTGTGCAAGATCTCTATATCGGCGATAGCACAAGTAACCGGTGATTTCTGAGCTTACCGCTCGTTACCGTGTGAAGACGAATATTTTATTCGCTAATGTGGAGATTTTACAGCAGACGCCGATTGGTAATCTGATCGTTGTTATGTCAGGCTCGGCCAGCGATCTGGAGGAGGCTCTGCATTATTTGCAGGTAGCTCAGGTAGACGTTGAAATTATCGATTCGGGGCTTCTTCAGAATAGTAAGGTAGGTGATCCGGTATGAGTGAGTTTTTTACGAAGTATTTCCCTAACGTCTGGAATTTAAGAGAGGATATACTGATAAGCACCTATGAGACGATTTATATGGTGGTCGTTACTTCGTTATTATCCGTGTTATTCGGGATATTGCTTGGCGTCACCCTCGTTGTAGTAGACAAGGGAGGGATTCTGGAGAACAGACTTGTCTACAGTGTCCTGGAGAAAATCATTAACCTGTTCAGATCCATTCCGTTCATCATCCTTATTGCGGTTGTCGTGCCGCTCACCCGTCTCATTACAGGCACATCGATCGGCATGAATGCCGCAATCGTACCCTTGGTCATAGGTATCGTTCCTTTCTATGCCCGGCAAATACAAAATGCGCTGGTTGAGGTTGATCCTGGAATCATTGAAGCAGCACAATCCATGGGCTCAGGACCGATCGAGATTATTTTCCGCGTTTATTTGAAAGAAGGCTTGACCGGGATTATCCGCGCTTCCTCAGTGACGATCATTAACCTGATCGGACTGACGACAATGGCGGGGGCGATTGGTTCGGGTGGCTTGGGCAGCCTAGCAATCAATAAGGGGTACAACCGATTCCAGTCAGATATTACACTCGTAGCTACAATTCTGATCTTGATTCTAGTGTTTGTATGCCAATTCATCGGGGATTATTTTACTAAGAAGTCGACGCATTAACATGTGTATTTACTAGGGTTTACACAGTATGCCGCCTTTAGGCGGGGTACTGAATGAAATATATAACACTATAAAAAAAGGACTGAAGAACAATGGCAAAAGTAGAAAGCTTCCAATTAGACCACACGATCGTAAAGGCACCTTATGTTAGAGCAGCAGGGGTTGAGCATGATGAAAAGGGCAGCACTGTGCAAAAATATGATTTGCGCTTCCTGCAGCCGAATAAAGACGCAATTCCGACCGCAGCGCTCCATACCCTTGAGCACCTGCTCGCTACTTATATGAGAGATGAGATTCAAGGAATTATCGATATTTCTCCAATGGGGTGCAGAACGGGCTATTATCTGATTCTCTGGAATGAGCATGATCCGGAAGAGATTGCTTCCGCATTGGAAAGAACGTTGAAACGTGTATTGGAGACGACGGTGGTTCCAGCTGTATCCGCACTGGAATGCGGCAATTACAAGGATCATTCTCCTTCTCCGCACAGGAGTACGCGAAGATTGTACTGGAAGCCGGAATTAGTAGAGATCCATTTGAGAGAGTTCTGTAAAACCTATGATTACGCTGGATTTATCATATCAGACGGCGGTTGTCACTGGCGGCAATTCGGGGATTGGACGAGGCATCGTGCAAATTCTGCTGCAAAGCGGGGCCAGAGTCATCTCTGCTGATCTTGCCTATGAAGAGGACTATAAGGGAGTAGACGGACAGTTATTCGAGTCCCGATTGGATTTGTCCAAATCGGAGGATATAGAGCGCTGGTCTAAGATTGTCTTAGAGCAGGCTGGTGTTCCGGATATTATCGTGAACTGTGCCGGCACTTCCACGATGGATTACGTAATTGACAGCAAGCTGGAGGATTGGGAGAAGGTATTTTCTATTAATTCTACAGGGCTGTATCTGGTATCCAAAATATTCGCAAAGGCCATGGTTGATGCTGAAAAGCCCGGCCGGATCATCCAGATCGCTTCGCAGGCTGGTAAGAATGGCTACCGGGCCATGGGTGGATATTGCGCGTCCAAGCATGCGGTTCTTGGCTTGACTAAGGTGATGGCCATTGAACTAGCGCGTCATAACATCCTCGTCAATGCAGTATGCCCGGGCATCGTCGAGACACCGATGAAACATCGGGAGCGCATCGAAGGCGGGATCGTCCGCGGCATGACCGCCGAAGAGATATATGCAGAGGACTGTTCCCAGGTTCCTCTAGGGAGAACCGCTGAGGTTCAGGATGTTGCTAACGTCGTACTGTTCTTGGCCAGTCCATTGTCTTCCTATATGACAGGGCAAGCCATCAACGTAACCGGTGGCATGACAATGCACTAGGATTAGAAGTTTATACGAGTTGAGCTATAGGTTGTGTGGATGAAGGCAGCCGGGTGAAATGTTCTTCCGATCGCTGTTGTTCGTGGATTTCTTTGATTTACCAAATTCAAATATGGTAGAAATCCACTCACAAAGGCGAACACTATGCTTCTCCAGAATCATTTCACCTAGGTTCAATATTCTAAAGTGTCACTTCTTTTTGAATATTGAACCCTCTTGCCTGCTACCAAATCTAATGTATAGCTCAACTCATATATAGAGGAGAGGAGAAAATTATATGAAAAAAAGAAAACTGTGGGGCGGATTAGCGGTAGGTTTGGCGTTGATGCTGGTGGTTGCGGGCTGCGGAAGCAAATCCTCGGGTGACAGCGAGAAAATCGTCGTAGGTTCGATGGGATCTGACGCTCAGATATGGAAGCATATCGCAGAGTCCCAGGCGGCTAAGGACGCCAAGCTGAATATTGTCGTCAAGGAGATCAATGGCGGTGTTGAGATGAATAACGCCACCAAAGAGGGCGAAGTAGATGTGAATGCTTTTCAATCCTGGGCTTATCTCGTCAGCTACAATAAAGACAGCAATGCCAATCTTGTAGCGGTATCGACTACTTATCTTGAGCCGATGGGTATCTATTCTCAGAAGGTTAAGGATATTAAAGAGGTTCCGGACGGAGCTCTCGTCGCTCTAGCGGACAATCCAGCCAACACAGCCAGAGGATTAAGTCTGCTGCAGGCTGCCGGACTGATCAAATTGAAGGATGATTTCAATCTTGGAACGGGTACGGAAAGCGATATCGTCGACAATCCTAAAAACCTGAAATTCAAGATGATTGACGATACCACAGGCCCGCGTGTCATTCAAGACGTAGATCTGGTACTGATTAGTAATACGGTCGCTCTGGAAGGCGGATTGAATGTACTGAAGGATTCCTTGTACCATGAGGAAATCTCCGTAGACACGAAAAATAGCATTAACGTGCTTGCGACTACCGCTGATAAGCAGAATGACCCTGGTATTTTAAAATTAGGCGAATTGTATCACAACGAGGATACGCAGAAATATATTGAGCAGGAGTTCGGCGGCACAAAGGTGCCTGTAGATAAGCCGATCTCATACCTGCAAGAATAGAGGGCCCTATGCGGATTGCTATCATTACAGCGATGGAGGAGGAGATGGCTCCTTTTCGCAGCCAGGCACTCATCACATCGAAGACACAAGTGGGTAAGGTTATCATAGAAGAAGCTACCTACCGGGGCCAAACTTTGATTCTCGTAGAGAGTGGCATTGGCAAGGTCAATGCAGCCGTCGCGACTACGTTGTTGATCGAACGGTATAAGCCTGACTTGATCCTCAATTCCGGTTCGGCAGGCGCATTTGGCGCAGGCTTGAACGTCGGTGATGTAGTTGTTGCTACGCAGTATATTTATGGTGATGTCGATGCTACTTGCTTTGGTTATGAACCCGGTCAAGTTCCGCAGATGCCGGCGAGGTACGATTTGGATGCCGCTTGGCTGGAACAGGCGAAGGAAGTGGCGGCAACATCAGAACTCCCGTATTCCCTTGATTTCGGATTAGTCTTGACGCTGGATTCATTCATGAGTGAGGCGGAGCGGGTGGAAGGGATCAAAGCAACCTTCCCTGCTGTCAAAGTATCAGATATGGAAGGACTGGGCATTGTGCAAGCCGCTGCTCAGTATGGAATCCCGGTATTAGCCGTGAAGGCGGTATCGGATATCGCCGGACATGGTAATGTGACGGCCAGCAGCTTCGATGATAATCTCGATGATGTCGCTACACATGCCGCGCATTTTACCGATCTGCTGGTTCAGCAGCTTCAATCGGTCTATGTCGGCAGCTGAGTAAGATAGAGAGCAGCGATTATCGCTGCTCTTTTTATTTTGTAAAATTAATAGATACTGGTACTTTGGAATTGTGTTCACAAAATACATAGTACAATTTTCATAAAAAATTCTGCAGCCACAGTCGATATATTAAAAAGAAGCACCTGTTTTTTCAGGGAATTTACTACAATATGGAGGTCGTGATGAAAAGATTTGGGATGTTGTTAGTGGTTTTATGTTTAGCTTTATCAGTAAACGTAACTTCGAGTTATGCTGATAACTCGGTAAATGCCAAGGTGAGCGACAGTGTCGTTATCATTGATGGTGAACAGGTATGGAGTACGGGGTTCAAAATTCAGAACAACAATTATTTCCGGCTGCGCGATTTGGCGAGTTCCTTGTCGGGGACGGACAGTCAATTCAACATATCTTTGGATAATCGTCTGAATGCAATTGAACTATTGCTAGGTGCTACTTATGTGCCTGACGATGCGCCTAGAGCTCCTTATTACAGTCCGAATAAGACCTATAAAGCGATGCCGGTGGCATCCAAGATTATGATTAACGGGGAAATACACGCTATCCAAGCGTACAATATTGGAGGAAGCAATTATTTTCAATTAAGAGATTTGGCTGGTCTATTAAAATTGGATGTCTCCTTCAATCCGCAAAAGAATCAGATTATTGTTGAGCCACAGCTTCCTGAACATGCCTACCAGACCGATGGCGTAGATGCCGGGAAAACAATGCTGTCGTTTCTTATTTCTCAAGATGGAGTAGTCCAATTAGCTCTCACTTGATCCATAATAGTGATGGAACCTTCAGCAGTATTACTGTAGATGAGAATAATGTACATATCGAGTCGTATGACCGTAATTATAAAGTAACGGCTAGCCAGAAGCTTCCGCTTGAGCTGGAGTACTATGGCGCGTTCTATAGCGGTAAGCAATATAACTATATCGCCTATGGTCAGGACAACAAGGAAGAGAACGACAATAAAGAAGTGATTCGGGTCGTGCGCTATGACAAGAGCTTCAATCGAATCGACAGTGCCTCAGTCACGGGCGGACAGAGTTACACGATTCAGCCGTTCCGTTCTGGATCTGGGAAGATGGATGAGAATGGGGATGAACTGGTATTTCATACGTCTCGTCTGAGATATACGACCCCGGATGGACTGAACCATCAATCTCAGTTAACCCTTATCATCAATACATCAACGATGCGCGTAACCAATGATACGGGTCGGTTCCAGAAGAACCACGTCAGTCATTCCTTTGATCAATATGTCAAGTATGATGGCAAGGATCATGTGTTGGTGGACCATGGAGATGCCTACCCTCGTTCCATCGTACTTCATAAGGGAAATGGGACACAGTATAGCGAGGTGGACTTGGTACCGATCCCAGGAAGTATCGGAGCGAATGCAACAGGAGTTTCTGTAGGGGGTTTGGAGATATCTTCGACACATTATCTGACAGCATATAATACGGTCGATCATTCCAAGGTCAAGAAGTATACCTCTTACGAGTTGGAGGGGCTTGAACAGGATGTCCGTGATATTATGATCGCAACCGTGCCAAGGACGAATCTGAGTACGGGAGCAGTTAAAAATATTACATTAGCGCAATATACTACTGGCTCTGATAAAATTGGATCTGTTCCAAAACTCGTAAAAATCGATAATGATCATTTTATCGTATTATGGCAAGAGTTTGACCAACAGCGCACGCCGTTTGGAGTTAAATATGTACAAGTCGACGGAAGTGGGAATGTGGTCGGTGAAGTGCAATCTTTTCCAAAATTTCTTCTGTCCGAATGTGAACCTATTGTCACTGACAATCAGTTGATTTGGTTCACAGATAAGAAGGGAAAGCGTGTCTTCTATACGATTCCTTTAAGCTAGATCAGATATCTTAGACAATCAAAGCAAGCTATTATACAGCGTGTACCGGTATGAGCCGGTGCACGCTTTTTTTTCAGATATATATCTACGTCTGCAATATTACCTTGACAGTCATAGTACTATTATATATATTGTATCCAGGGGGTGGCTTACTTGAGCGGAAAAATTTCATCCGACTTGCTAAGGGGTCATACCGATACGATTGTCCTTGGGATTCTGATGGATGGGGATAGTTATGGGTATGAGATCTACAAGAGGATTATAGAGATGAGCGAAGGCCTGTACGAATTGAAGGAGGCTACGCTCTATTCGAGCTTCAGAAGGCTGGAGCAGGACGGAAATATTCTTCCTATTGGGGGACGAGACCCAGGGTGGAAGAAGGAAATACTATAGCATTACCGACACGGGCAAAAATATATATCGACAAAATAAAGAGGACTGGGAATTCACTAAAGAAATCATTGATAAATTAATTAAGGGGAGGATCGATGGAAATGAAAGATAGAATAAAGAAACATGTAGACCACTTATTCGCTGATATTTATGAGACGAAACAACTAAGTGAATTGAAGGAAGAGATTCGTGGAAATTTACTGGAGAAAATAAATGATTTAATCGCTAAAGGCGACAATGCAAATGCAGCCTTTGAAAAGGCGGTTTCCGACCTGGGGGATATGAGCGAGCTGGTAGATAGCCTGAAAAAAGCCTCCGAGACGAAATTCAATGAAGCTATGTTCAAACAGGTTCCATTAGATAAGAAGCATGTCATCGGATATACGATTGCTTCTGTGTGTACATTGTTAGGCTTAATGCTTGGCGGAATTGCATATTTACAATATGAAGATCTATATAGAACATTATTGTTTGCTGTTCCTTTTATTTTGGTGGCCGCTCCGATCTTTATCTATTTCGGTCTCACACAGGAGACCGTACATGATTATGGCATGAACAAGAGACGTGCCTTATCTTACAGTATCGCATCTGAAATTATTCTGCTAGGTGCTGCCTTTTCGGGAATGCTGTATTTTCAGGATAGAACACTACCGTTTATTTTAATAACCTTTATGCCCTTTGTCATCGTGGCTGCCATTATGTTTGTCTATCTAGGACTTACAGAGAAGAGCAGAACAAAGATGGATTCCGAATGGGCGAAGCAATGGATCAGTTATTATAGCGACCCGCAATCCTACGCTGTTAGTGGAAGTATTTCCGGTGCATTATGGATATTTTGTATCGGCGCCTTCTTCTTAGTCGGATTCATGTGGAGCTGGAAGTACTCCTGGATCACATTTGTTGTCGCCGTAGGCTGCCAACTGTTAATCGAGGCTTACTTCGCTGCAAGGAGAAAGAAGCAATCTGTATAATCCATCTCAATGATGAACCCGGCCTATCGCTGTTAACTGCGATCATATCAGTTACCTCGAGCAACCTTGGATTAATATAAAAAAATGATCGGCAGCTTGGTAGCTATCGTAACGAGACTGCCGCTGCCGATCATTTTTGTTGGCGGGGGACTTTTACCATTGTCTATTGGTCCGAAGTGGCTCCTGGTTTACCGCAAAGCGGTATCGTAAGTTACCATTCGTTACAAGTCGGAATCTGGCTGTGAATCCTCATCTTTTCGGCTTTCCTCCAGCGCCAGCTTCAAGAGGTGATCAGGAATCTTGAACTTCTCGTTATCAATCAGCAGTTCATTAAGGAAATTCGACTCTGAATGGTGGGACAGCTTGATTTCGTTGACTTCATGTTGAAGCTGCTCCATCTTCAGATCAAGTTCATAGGCGGTATCGGCGGCTAGTTTCAAGTCTTTTAACAGCTCACCCGGTACCGTCTCATTGCATTTATAGAAGATTTTATGCTCCAGGCTGGCCCAGAAATCCATGGCGATTGTGCGGATCTGAATCTCAACACAGACTGGCTCAACGCGGTCGGACATAAATACAGGGACCTCTACTAGCAGATGCAAGCTCTTATAGCCGTTCGGTTTCGGATTTTTAATATAATCTTTGACGGAGATTGTTGTCAGGTCCTGTTGGCTCTGCAGCATTTCACTGATCCGGTAAATGTCCGATATGAAAGAACAGGTAATGCGAATACCGGCAATATCTTTAATGGTGTGCTTAATGTCGTCTAGCGAGTTTATTCCACCCTTGCGGTACAGCTTCTTCATAATGCTCTCTGGAGTTTTCAATCTGGACTTGGTGTGTTCGATCGGATTATAGTCATGCAATAGCTGAAATTCTTCCTGCAGAATATCAATCTTCGTCTCCACTTCCTGTAGAGCAAATTTATACATCATTAGAAATCGAGTTATCTTCTTTTGCATCGTCTTCATTTGTTCTAATGGATTATCTATCATATCTGTCTTCCTTTTCATATATAATGATAGCTTGCTATATATATTATAACGTAGTCCCAAACCTGATTTCCAGAAACCCGGAATATCAGGGCTGAACGGAAGGAAATAATGGATAGTTGTGGAATATAAATAAGAAATATTTAACGATAAGAAAGAAGGTAGAATTGTACGATGAAATTTAGCGAATATCCTTATGAACGCCCGGACGTCAAAGATTTCGAATTGAAGTTCAAGGAACTTTTGAATTCCTTCAATTCCGCGGATAGCTACGAAGAGCAGGATCTCGCCATGTCCGCGATTAACAAGCTTCGCACCGAGTATGATTCGATACATACTATCGCTAGTATCCGTCATTCGATCAATACGAATGATGAATTCTATAAGGCGGAAAATGATTATTATGACGAGGTTGACCCTATCGTTCTAGAATTTATCAACGACTATTATCGAGCACTAGTGGGATCGAAATTTAGAGCTGAACTGGAGAAGAAGTGGGGTAAGCAGCTATTTCAACTGGCTGAGCTGTCGCTTAAGACATTTAGCCCCGAGATTATTGAGGATTTACAGCTGGAGAATAAGCTTCAGACGGAGTATACTCAGTTGATTGCTTCTGCAAAGATTTTGTTCGAGGGTGAGGAACGTACACTATCGCAATTGGTTCCTTTCATGCAGTCCACGGATCGTGACCTGCGGAAGAGAGCTGAGGAAGCACGCTCTGGCTTCATGGCCGAGAATGAGGAGAAGCTAGATCGAATCTATGATGATATGGTGAAGGTACGGACGAAAATAGCGAAGAAGCTAGGCTATAACAATTTTGTTGAGCTTGCTTATGCTAGAATGAACCGGACCGATTATAATGCCGAGATGGTCGCTAATTTCCGTGCTCAAGTCCTAGAATATATTGTTCCTGTTACGACGAAGCTGAAGGAACGCCAGCGTAATCGCATCGGCGTGGAGCAACTGCTCTACTATGATGAGAATATCAGCTTCAAGTCGGGGAATGCAACGCCGAAAGGCGATCCCGATTGGATTGTGAACCATGGGAAGACAATGTACGCCGAGCTGTCGCCGGAGACTGATGAGTTCTTCTCCTTCATGCAGAATAATGAACTGATGGATCTCGTCAGTAAAAAAGGCAAACAAAGTGGTGGCTATTGCACCTATATTGGCGATTACGGAGCACCATATATTTTCTCCAATTTCAATGGTACTTCTGGCGATATTGATGTTCTAACCCATGAAGCAGGTCATGCGTTCCAAGTATACGAGAGCAGACAATTCTTGGTGCCGGAGTACAGCTTCCCAACGTATGAGGCTTGTGAAATTCATTCCATGAGTATGGAATTTTTCACTTGGCCGTGGATGGACCGCTTCTTCGAAGAAGAAGCGGATAAATATCGCTTTGACCATTTGGCAAGCGGCCTGATCTTTATTCCATACGGCGTTACGGTCGATGAATTCCAGCACTTCGTCTATGAGAATCCAGATGCTACTCCAGCTGAACGTAAGCAGGCATGGCGTGATATTGAGCGTAAATATTTGCCGCATCGTAATTATGAGGATAACGAATATTTGGAACGCGGCGGCTTCTGGCAGAAGCAAGGGCATATTTTCTCGACGCCGTTCTATTATATCGACTATACGCTTGCGCAAATTTGCGCATTTCAGTTCTGGAAGAAGATGCACGAGGACCGTGGGGCAGCTTGGTCGGATTATTTGCGCCTATGTCGTCAAGGCGGTAGCCTGTCCTTTACCGAATTGGTGAAGGTGGCCGGTCTGATCTCCCCATTCGAGGATGGTTGCGTTACTTCGGTCATCGGCAGCATCGAGAACTGGCTCGATCAAGTGGATGATATGGCACTGTAGGTTCACAATTCCAACTATTAAAACAGCGCGTAGCGATGTCGGTACGCGCTGTTTGTATTTTCAGCATAAACGCTGTTCAATCTTCACTTTGTTTATCTTCTTTGTTGTTTATGTTGCAGTCTGAGCAGCAATGTTGAGCTTTCAACTATTCTCATAACGCAGCTATGAAGCAGAATCATCAATTCGGGAGAGACGTTCCATGACGAGCTGGACAGCAATCGCATCATCAACGTAGCCGATCGGGAATAAATAATCAGGAATGATATCAACGGCAGAGATGAAATACAATAGTCCGCTACCAAGTACCGCCTGCTCCTCAGCAGATATATCTTCATGACAATACTGCTCGAACATCCGATTTAGCTTCTCGATGAAGGGTCCGGCACCGTTCACCTGCTCTACCTTGGAATGAAAGTCATCGTGAATCATTTGTTTGCCTTCGGTAGTCCGGGCATATTGCTCGTACTTCTCTAATTCCTGCTGAACGCGTTCTTTTGTATACTGCGGGTCGAAGTTTGATGAGGAGGCAAGAATGTCTTGAATCGTATTAATGGAGTGATGAAGCTCGGTGAGCTGTTCCCTTTCGAACTCACTGCCATCCAGCATGGCTGCTTCGACGAGCATTCCTAGCGGTACATGCAGATGTTCCGCAAATAGCTTTAGGTGGTTTGGCTTGGCAGGTTGCTTTCCATTTACGATACGGGATATTGTCGCTGTATCGATCCCCGTCAATATACTCAGCTTCCGCATGGATAATGAGTTCTTCTGCAGCAGTGATTTGAGTATGACGCCAAAATTTGATTCCACTCGCGAATCCTCCTCCTCTCTGAGCATCATCCTTCTACTTAGATCAATATATGAAGAAAGTACGGCCTTGTTCATATTCTTGTTTCTTGAATTTGTATATTGTTGCTGATTTCTCAACATATCTTCGATTGGCCGTTTGTATTTATTTATATGGCTGAGTTTCAACAATAGCACTAAATGCAGGCATCAGAAGGTTTGTATCTCTTGTCACAAAACAATCCCTTATCTCGTGTTATGTACATAACGAAGAATAGGGAGTAGTGATGAATATGAAGGAGACAAGATGTATTGTCGTTGGCGGGGATACGCAGGAATTAACGCTGTAAAGGCCATAGAAAAAGCTTTTGGCAGTCGGGAGGGGCTCCCTACACTGCGGATCATTCTGATGGATAAGCATCCTTATCATCTGCGGAAGGTGCTGCTCTTCAAGCCGGCGGCGGTGGAGAATGAGGAGATTACGGTTCCGCTAGCGAGACTGCTGCCGCAAGATGTGGATTTTATTCAGGCCACGGTGACAGGAATCGATTCCGAGGTTAAAAGAGTTCATTATGTGAATAATCAGGGCAATGAGCAAGTGATGGAATTCGACGTTCTCGTACTGGCTGCAGGAAGTGTCATACGTCAGCCTGATTCAGAACAAGGGGGAATCGCCTTGACAGGTCTGGCTGCTGCGCAGAGCATTCGTGAGACATGGAGGGCTAATCTAAGAAAGGCCACAATGATGGAGGATCAGGCAGAACGTGAACGACTCATGACTATTACCGTAGCCGGTGCGGGAATAAGCGGTATTGAAACCTCCGCAGAACTGGCTTATGCGGTTCGTGAGGATGTGAATGCACTGGGCTTGGAGCCGAATGCGGTAGTTGTGAAGCTTATTAATGCAAATAACAGGTTGTTCCCGGACGGTCCCGTCAAAGTAGGAACCAAGCTGGAGCGAATGCTTGAAGCGGGTGGAGTTACGGTGCTGCATAACCGTAAAGTGTTGCAGGAGAAGGACGGGTGCTGACACTGTCGGATGGCAGTATAATCCCTTCTGGCTTATGTGTGTGGACGTTAGGGCTTTTGCCGAATCCCATGCTGAGCAGCTTGGGCGTACCACTTACTGCTGATGGGTACATTGCCGTAGATGCCAGCTACCGTGTGCAGAGGGCCCCGGGCATATACGCTATAGGTGATTGTGCGGAGATTATTGATCCGGCCAGCGGACTTGCAGACGGTAAGACATGCAAGGAAGCGACAGCCCAAGCGTCCCGACTGGCTCAAGTTATAGCAGCGGACCTGATGGGGCGCCCGGCTCCTACACATAAGAGATTCATGGATTTTTTCTGCTTTGGTCTTGGGCCGCAGCGTGGAATTGCATGGACACGGGCATGGGGAATCGATATGATCTTTACAGGCAAGCTGGGTTGGCGTCTCAGGGAGTTTACCTGGAAGTCGGCAAGTTTGTTGAAATAAGGTAGTAGTACGGCTTGTTACAGACGATTAATATACAGTGTTCTTTTAACTAGTTTGGGTACTTGGAGGGAAGAAGTTAGATGCAGATAAAGGAGCTTTATACCGAATATAAGGGACTGCTGTTTACGCTTGCCTACCAGTTGACCGGGTCAGCTTCCGATGCGGAAGATGCGGTGCAAGACGTATTTTTGAAGGTACATGACATAGATCTACAGCGTCTCGCTGAACCGAAGGCCTATTTATGCAAAATGGTGACGAATCGCTGTCTCGATGTGCTTAAATCGGCGCGAAAACGGCGGGAACAATACTTTGGTCCTTGGCTACCTGAACCGATTCCAACTTCGGGGGATGAGCTGTTCGAATCGGTGGTGCGCGGAGAGCTGCTGTCCTATGCGATGCTCGTATTACTTGAGCGACTTTCACCTGTGGAGAAAACGGTGTTCGTGCTCCGCGAAGCGTTAGGATTCGAATATGCCGATATTGCGGAGGTAATCGGTAAGAGTGAAGCGAACTGTCGCAAGCTGATCAGCCGTGCGCGAAGCAAGCTGGGGATCAGGGACAGGCAGGACGTTCGCCATGAAGCTATTAAGGAAGAGTGGATTGGTCGGTTCCTGGTGGCCCTGCAAAAAGGAGATATGGACGCTGTGATCTCCATGCTGGCCGAAGATGCTGTCGTTATCTCGGATGGTGGAGGCAAGGCGTTGGCAGCTGTGAATCCCATTCGTTCACGTGAACTGGTTGCGCGTTTCCTGATTGGACTTATTCGTAAATTTGAACCATCCACGGAAGCAGATGGAGCAACATACGCAGAGAGAAGAGAGGGAGCGGAAGGAACGAAAGACGCAGGAAAACTAGAGAAGGCAGTGAAATTGGAGGAAGCACTACAGCTTGAATTACGGGAGATCAATGGCCAGACCGGGCTTGTAGCCCGGTCTGGCGGCAGCAACATCATCGATACCGCAGCGCTTATTCATATTGAAGGGAACTCAATCAGCAGCATATACTTCATCAGAAATCCAGAGAAGCTGCAATATTTGCGGAGATAGTACTATTCGTAACAACTATGGATGTGGCAGTCCAAGACATTTGTATGCAGGAAATTTTGACCAGTTAGTGATTTCTTTATGTAAAGGCACAACTCTCAATATGGAGCATGTCATGGGTTTTGAAGACGGCGGTATAAAATATTTTTAATCAATCTGGGAATCGCCCTCCGTATGCTGTCAGGACTAAGATGGAATTAGCTTGATCGGGAGGGAGTGATCGGTATGAAACGCCGGGCTAATTTTTCTATTGTATATGTTAAGGTGTTCATCTATTATTATTAAGCTGAAAAAAGCCATGGACGGCAAGCGGTCTATGGCTTTTTATGTGTGAGTGTCGTATCTCGATTGTCTTGACTGGATGGAGGAGTAATTATTAAGCTATCTTGAACACGGGGCTGCATTGGCCGAGACTCGGTTGCTGCGGGATTATTTTGCTGATGTTCCTGTGACTAAGGCAAACTTTGGATTGGTCCATTATGACTTCGAATATGATAATGTGTTCTATGATTCTAATTCTGCGGTATGTTATGCGATTGAATTGCCGGTCATTATCTTTATTTTTGCTTTATAGTTTATCATTGAAGGATATATGAACCCAGAGATGAAATTATTATAATGGAGTTTATAGAAAACCGAACTCTTTATGAACTGCATTTATAGTAAATGAAAGGGATGGATTGAATAGAATGGCTACAATTAAGGATGTGGCGAAATTAGCGGGGGTTGCATTGTCAACCGCTTCTTATGCGTTAAGTGGGGATCATAGAGTTAGCGCTAAGACCCGGGAGAAAGTACTTGAAGCCGCAAGGCAGCTGAATTATCACAAAAATGGTTTTGCCATGGATTTAAAGCGTAGCCGCACGAATACAATAGCTCTAATTCTGGCGGACTTGTCGGGGCCTTTCTACTCGGAACTGATTCGGAGTGTTCAGGAGGTAGCCTTGTCTAATGGTTATGATCTGATCGCTTGCAGTTCAATGGGAGAAAGAGACTCAACGGCAGTTCGTTTTTTACGTGAGAAAAGGGTTGATGGAGCCGTCGTGCTGGCTTATAACATGACTGATGAAATATTGCATGCTTCGGCTGGAGCTAACTTCCCCATTATTGCCATGGACCGGGTGATTTCAGGTGAAGGCTTGGTTAGTATTATTGTGGATGGAGAGTCGGGAGGCTATGAGGCTACCCGTTACTTAATTGATAAGGGGCATCGCAAGGTTGCTTATATTAGTGGCCCGTCGAATTCTTTCGCGAATTCACTTCGGTACCAGGGTTTCCTGCGAGCAATGAAGGAAGCCGGGCTGGAGGAGCAGGCCAAGTGGCGGCTTAGCGGGGGATTTATTCGGGATGGTGGATATAAGGCAACGAAGATGATGCTGATGCAGGGGAACTACCAACAGCTGTATTCTATGGAAATGATGAAATGGCGATTGGCGGACTCAAGGCTTTCGAAGAAGGCGGAATAAGGGTACCGGAAGATATATCTATTATCGGATTTGACGATATCGAATTGACCGAATTCATTCATCCACCGCTTACAACAATACGTCAGCCGATGTATGAGTCCGGTTCACTAGCTGGACATTTGCTGTTTCAAATGCTGAACGGTGAGAGAGTGAATGAGTCCTATAAACTGAATGTTCAAATCATCGAGCGTCAATCTGTCTCTGAACCAGCGAAGAGCTAGTATTCCTTGTGAAAAGAGAATAGTTGGATTGGATTTTCGTTGCCGAAATGCCGATAAGCCTAGGGTTGTGAGGTGGCCGCTGCTCATTGAGAGCGTACCTTTGAATCGCGGCTGGCCTAAGTGACATTTCGGCCGTAGCAGGCCGAATGATACTTATTTACGGTGAATTGAACTTTTTACTCGAAACGTTTCGATTTTAATGGTACTTTATTAATATAGAATATGATTTTATAAAGATTTCGTTGAATCAAAACGATTCGTGAATGAGTGGAGGAATTTATCCGTGACAAGTCAACGTATTAGCCAATTAGTGAAGGAGATGACGCTTAAGGAGAAGGCGGCCCAGCTATTACAGCTAGCTGCTCCTTTCTATGAAGCTGGGGATGGACAGATTACCGGGCCGATGGAGTCGCTCGGCATTAGCGAGACAGAAGTTAATGATGCAGGATCGGTGTTGGGGATCGCTGAAGCAGAGAAGATTATTCAGATCCAGCAAGCTTATTTAGCCAAGAGCCGACTCGGGATTCCGCTGTTGTTTATGGCAGATATTATCCATGGGTTCAAGACGATCTTTCCGATTCCACTGGCGATGGGATGCTCCTGGGATTTGGAACTGGCGGAGAGAAGCGCCGAGGTAGCTGCCAAGGAGGCAGCGGTGTCAGGTCTACATGTGACGTTCGCCCCGATGGCAGATCTCGTCCGTGATCCACGATGGGGTAGGGTGATGGAGTCGACGGGCGAGGACCCTTATTTGAATGCTCTCTTCGCTAGAGCGATGGTTCGCGGGTTCCAAGGAGAGGATTTGACTCATGATACCGATCATGTCGCTGCTTGTGTGAAGCATTTCGCCGCTTACGGTCTGGCCGAGGGCGGCCGGGATTATAATACCGTTGATCTATCAGAACGAAGCTTGCGCGAATATTATTTGCCTGGCCTACAAGGCTGCGCTGGAGGAAGGCTGTGAGATGGTGATGACCTCGTTCAACACGATCGATAGCATTCCGGCGAGCGGCAACCGTAAATTAATGCGTGACTTGCTGCGCGGTGAGTGGGGCTTTGATGGTGTGCTTATATCGGACTGGGCAGCGATCGGGGAGCTGATTCCCCATGGTGTAGCGGAAGATGAGCGCGAAGCGGCGCTCAAGGCAATTACCGCAGGGGTCGATATTGAAATGATGACGGCGGCCTATGTGCACCATATTCCGCAATTGGTGGCAGAGGGACTCGTCGATGAAGCGCTGGTGGATGAAGCGGTAACCCGGATTCTGGAGCTGAAGGAGAAGCTAGGCCTGTTCGACAACCCGTTGCGCGGCGCCGATCCTAAGGCAGAGCGGGAAGTTGTGTATTGCAATGAGCACCGCCGGATCGCACAGGAGTTGGCTGCGAAGTCCAGTGTTCTGCTCAAGAACGAAGGCGTGCTTCCTCTCCAGCGTGAGCAGAAGGTGGCTGTCATTGGGCCATTTGCTCAGAGTGGAGATATCCTCGGCTCTTGGTCTTGGGCCGGATCGAAGGAGACTGCGGTACAATTGGGTGTTGCCATGGAGAAGCTGGCCGGAGCGGATCAGATCATCCTCGCGGAGGGCAGCGATATCATGACTATAAGCGAGCAGCAGTTGCAACATGCTGAGGCCACAGCGCAAGAGGCCGATGTGATTGTTCTCGCCCTGGGAGAAGCCGCAGCAATGAGCGGTGAAGCGAGCAGCCGCAGCAATATCCAGCTTCCTGAAGCTCAGCTTAAGTTGATTCAAGCGATGAAGCGTCTTGGTAAGCCGTTGGCTGTCGTGTTGTTTAACGGCAGACCGCTTGACTTGCATGGGTCATTGATCAAGTCGATGCTGTGCTCGAAGCTTGGTTCCCGGGGAGTGAAGGGGGCGCAGCCATCGCCGATCTATTGTATGGTGTGGTCAATCCTTCCGGGAAGCTGACGATGTCATTCCCTTATGCGGTAGGACAAATTCCGGTTTACTATAATCACTTTAATACCGGGCGTCCGAAGCCAGCGGAGGATACGGATGAGCAGTATGTCTCCAAATATTTAGATATCCCTAATGCGCCGCTGCTGCCTTTTGGCTATGGATTAAGCTATACGACATTTACCTATAGCTCGCTTGAATTATCCTCTGAGGTGATGACAGTTGCGAAATCCATCAAAGTGACTGTACAAGTCTGCAATACCGGTGAAGTTAAAGGGATTGAGACTGTTCAACTCTATGTCCGTGATATTTCCGGTGAAGTGGTACGTCCAATGAGAGAGCTCAAGGACTTTCGCAGAATTGAACTGGCACCGGGAGAAGCAGCGCAGGTCGTGTTCGAGCTTGGCGAGGAACAGCTTCGCTACTATCATAGTGATCTGTCATTCAGCAGCGATACGGGAAGGTTCGAAATATTCGTCGGGCCGAATAGCTGTGATACGCTGCAGGGCGGATTTCGACTTGATAAATAGAGAGGATTGGCATGGATAGATTTTGAACTTACAGCCGCTCTGCAGTTTTCCTGCATGCAGCGGCTGTAATTCATTTCACGGTATGTAAGCCCTTTATTTAATATACTCAAGGAAGAGAAGGAAGGGATTGGAACGGTAAGGAGGGAAGGGGAATGAATGAGCAACAGAAGTACCGGATTATTATGCAGGGAATACGCAGCGGCAATGTGGCGGAAACCTGTAAGGAATTTGGTATTTCACGGACGTTATACTACCGCTGGTACAATGCTTACATCCGGCAGGGAGTAGCCGGTTTGAGCGAGAAGCCGCGCCAGCCAGTGATGCCGAATCAGGTTGATCGTAGAACGGAGCGAATGATCCTGCAATATGTGGTGCGCTGCCCGGAGGATGGACCGAGACGAATTTTGTATGAACTGCAGGATGAAGGCATTCGTACGGGAGAATCAGGAATATATAATGTGCTCCGCAGACATGGGTTAAGCCGAAGGGAAGAACGGGAGAAATTTGCTGAAGAGATAAGGAGCCGGAAGGGAAGCCGTGGTCACCGATCCAATTCCGCACAAAGCGCGGATAAAAGGCAGGCTCGTTCCGTCCAGACCAAGGGAGTTAAGCACCCTCAGCTGGATTACCGGATGGATGATCCTGATCATGCTTATCCCGGATATATTTGCTTGCAGACTATTCAATATTTGGGGAAGTTCCCGGAGGTGGGAGAGTATATCAATATATTATTCTTGATTCATATTCCAGACTGGCTCTCGTTAAGCTCTACAATCAGAAGTCGTCGATTCACTTGATCGATTTCATGCGCTTCAAGATCATGCCACTGCTTCGAACCTTTCATCTGAAGATAGATCATATTGTAACGAATAAGAGTCAGGAATTCTCAACCGCCTGGGAGCGGGGGAATCATAAGTATACGGACTATTTACATAAGCAAAACATTAATTCCATAGTTTACAGCGCCGACCATCCTGAAGTGTTCCAGCCCTTACATGAATTTACGAGTGTATTGATGAACCGGTTCTACCAGCCTGTCTGGCATGAGGGGGACAGATTCCTTCGAAGCGCTTGAACAACGTCTTGATCAGTATATGAAATACTATAATTTCATGCGTCCTCTGGAGGAGGGGAGCAACAGCGGGAAAATTCCCTCCGATATCGTGCTAGATTCCAGGGGGATCCAAGAGCCGCTGCCATTATGGTTGTATACGAGGAGATGAGTATCTTGGTCGGTAGAGAAGAGCATATAGGGATTGTCGGGCGGGAATTTCCGGGCTGTCGTTAGCTCATGAGTTAGAACTCAAGGGTTATCCCTCCGTGACCGTTATGGAACAGGCTGACCGGGTCGGAGGCAAATGCTGCTCGATTGAATATAAAGGGCGGACCTATGAGATGGGCGCCTTGATTGGCCTGCCATCATACAAGTTGACGATGGAGTATATGGAGAGATTTGATCTGCTGGAGAAGGGGCCTTTGTTGGACAGAGGCTTTTTCCACCCGCAAGGGAGCAGAATCTCGCAGATTCCGCTAGAGCAGATGCCTGACTTCGCTCGTGAATTCAAGCGCCTGCCATCGCTGATGAGACGCTATGAATCTGTAAGGGAGCCTGGGTTCAGGCAGGTGCCGCCGGAACTGTGCAAACCATTTTCCACCTGGTGTGACGAGAATGAGCTGACTGTGCTGAGACAGGTATTCATGCATTATTTCTGCGCCTTTGGCTTTGGCAACATAGATGATGTACCAACGGTATATGTCATGAAGCTGCTTAATTACGATAATCTGATGTCATTTATTGAGATTACGCATATGATCTCCTGGCCGAGCGGTGTTACTGAGCTACCGCGAAGAATGGCAGACCGGGTCTCTGATCTGAGATTAACCTGTGAGGTACAGCGAATCTACCAGGAAAATACGGGCGGAGTCAGAGTGGAGACGAATCAGGGACCGTTATATTTTGATAAAGTGATCTATACCGCGCCGCTACAGGGCTTTGCACAAAAGGTCGAGCTTATTCGGGATGAAGAGGAGCTGTTCAAGAGTATCATTGATGAGAAGTTTCGTGTCTATGCCTACAGAGTCGAAAATATGCCTAAGCTCTCGGGATACATACCCGACAATATGGGGATTGCGTCCAGAGGAAACATGATGGCGTGGTATTACAGATGGGCGGATCTGGCGCAGACAGATCTGATCACGGTCTATGTAGCTGAGAATGATCACATGAGCGATGCAGAAATACGAGAGAATATTGAATCCACACTTGCCTCGCTTGGCGGAGAGAATATCCGGCTATATATGATGAAGCGGTGGAATCACTTTCCGCATGTGGATACAGCAGCACTAGAGAGTGGGTTCTATGAGCGGCTTGAAAATCTGCAAGGGAAGAATGGTATTTATTTTGCTGGTGAAATTATGAACTTTCCGACGCTTGAGAATTGTATCCGTTATGCTAAAGCACTAGTGAACCGTTATTTTTGAACTAGTCGGTAATTGTCGAATTATGCGAAATTTTACTTTAAAGTTGTGTTTACAGATATATCATGAATTTTCCGCGCCGTATATGGATTTTAGATTGAGAAAGACACGATAAGCATAGTGTAAACCTATCTCTAAAGAAATGTCTGCGAAGCCTGTAAGGGCGGGCCTTCTCGGGATTTGATAGCTTGGTCATGAATCGATATATTCAAAGCAAGAAGCGATTACATCGATCAAAGAGGAGGCTAATTCAATGTTCCTATTCGAGGCAATGCCTTGGTATTCTATCGTGATGTGGTTTGTTGTGCTTGCAGGCTTAATGCTGGTGAATGAACTGGCGCGAATGAGTAAATGGGTGTCTCTGGCTCTCTTTCTGGTACTGCCAATCGTACTGACGATTGCGGTATGGCCGAATACGGCGGGGAAGGCTCTAGCGTAGGTACTTGGTTTCACTGGGTCAAGGTCTATTCTGCACTAGCTGGTTGTCTGGGCTTCATGGCACTGAGATTCATTAAGGGAATGGATAAGAATAAATACATGCTAATGTTCCCAGCGATTATTCTAGCCATTAATATTCTTGAAGCCGTCATTCGTGATTTTCAGGTATATAGCCTGAATGGTATGGTGGATGGTGTTATGATGATTGGCGGTCCTTGGAATATCATGAATGGCATCGCAGGCCTGCTGAACATTATTACGATCTCCGGATGGATGGGAATTGTGGTCAGCAAAGGCCGCTCCCGCGACATGGTCTGGCCGGATCAGCTTTGGTTCTGGATTATCGCCTATGATATCTGGAATTTCGCTTATGTGTACAATTGCGTATCTGACCACTCTTACTATGCTGGTGCTGCTCTGCTTATCTCTTGTACGATTCCAGCATTCTTTATCAAGAAAGGAGCATGGCTGCAGCATCGTGCGCAGACACTGGCGATATGGATGATGTTCACGATGTCCTTCCCGGCATTCGTAGGTGAATCCAAGTTCGCGGTACAGTCTTCGCATAGCGAGACGGCATTATGGGTAGTCAGTAGCTTGTCCCTGGCAGCAAATATCGCAGTATTCGTCTATCATGTCTATAAAATTACGAAGCATAAGCGCAACCCGCTCAAGGTGGAAGTATATAGCGATTTGAAGGCGTACAAGGCTGTTGCTGAGCAGAACTAATAATTACCTATTTAATCGGATGAAAAGAAAGAAGCTGCACTCATATGGTGCAGCTTCTTTCTATAAAGTTGACACTTTGACCAAACTAACTATAGCCCCAGCGCTTTTCCTTTCTCTAGACGCTGGATCTGTTGCTCGCCAGTCTCAGCCAACTCTCTGAATTGGTTGATCGTGTCGCGCATTTTTGGAAGTGCATCCTGCTTGTATTTGCTGATGGAGTCGAAGGCCTCGAGTACATCCGTGAAGGCTTGCTTGAGCGTGTCGGCGGAAATCGTAGATTCCATCGCCTGCTTCTGGATTGCCGCACCTTGATCCTTCAACATCTTGGAGGTGCTGCTGATCAGATTGTTTGTAGTCTCATTGAGCAATTCGATCTTCTTGAGCACGATCTTCTGGTTATAGAGGGCGCTTGCTACAATAACAGAAATTCTCAACGCCGATACAGTAACATTTCTCGCTCTGTCTACCCCTCTTATCAGTTCCTTGTTATTCCTGATTACGACCTCGATCGCCATAATTCCTTGCTGGTTAACGACCAACATCTGTTGCAGATCCATCACGCGCTGACGTAGAGGGAACAAGACCTCTTCCGTAATGAAACGGATTTTATCCTCGGATTCCATACGTAATTTCGCTGCTTCGAGCTGGGTTTCGATCTCCTGGTCCATGAATGAGCCAAGTTGAATTTCCTTTTGCAGTTTCTTGGTGAGATCCCTTAGCGTCTGTTGTTCGAATTCGAGTGTCGTATTGTCATTTTTCAAAATGGTCTTACCCTTTTCCAAGGAGACAATAATATCGGAGATGACGGAGTCGGCTCTCTGAAATTTGGTAAAATAAGCCCGCAGCGGGTTAAAGAACATACCCAAGATGCCACTCTTGGCAAAATCGATCGCACTCGGGTCCAAATCCTTAAGCTGAAGCTGCAACTCGGTTAAGCCCTTCGCTACTTGGCCACCGTCATCGCCGGTCTTTGACAGATTGCCTACGGATACGTGCAGCAGGGAGTTCTTCTCTGAAGATGATCGCATTGTACCCATGCCAAAGCTATCGATCGATTGTAGAATCTCCTTCCTCTTCTCAATCGAATCTAAATCGAGATCGAGAATTGCCGAGACGTTATTCGTTGCCAACACTTTAAGCTCAGTTACTTCTTCAGGCTCCGGCTTTACCTGTTCTTCGATTGCGGTTTTTATTTCCTCCGGGCTAATTACTTCCATGGAAAATGCCATTTCAACCTCTCCCTTATACTAGAATTTACATTTGCACATTTAGTAAATTTCCTATTTTATACACAACGTCATCTGTATCTGCATTAATGCTGGCAGCTTCGTTGATGCTAGAAATGTTCTGAAGCGCTTGAATGTTCGCATTATATCCAATGGTGTATATAGGGATTTTATAGGTCTCGATGAGTCCACGGATATCTTTGAGAGAATGGCCTTCATTGGTCTCTCCGTCGCTAAGCACGAAGATAAGCGGCTTCACATCTGGGTTAGCAGCGACTTGATCCTGCAGCATCTTCATTGCGATTACGATTGCATCGAAGGTGGCTGTTCCACCGCCAGCCTGTAGACTGTTGACGGCACCGACGAACATCGATTGCTGATTCGTATCATAGACGCCGATAGGTAAATTGATCGTTACATTGTCAGAGTAAGAGATGAGGCCGATGCTGTTATCTCTGCCTAAAAATTTCTGACCTTGCAACAGCGATTCCTTCAATTTATTTAACGATTCTCCGTCCATGCTACCAGATACATCGGCTACGAAGACTGCGGCAATCGGCTTGTTGCCGTTCTTCTTCTCCTTCCATAGCTTCTGAGCGGCTGATAGGATGTTACCGTCAACCGGTTAAGCTCTGAATGGTAATCTTCTAAAATGTTGAAGCCTTTGTCCTTGCCCAGATTTTGATATTTATCCTGCTTGGCAAACTTGGCGAATTCCTTAATAATATCTAGCTTTTCCTGTGGCAAATCGCCGAGTGCATAGAGCGGACTGTCGTGTCTTACACCAAAAGGAGTGAACACATAACCGCCCTTCATATCAGCCGCATTCGCATAGAGCTGATACTCAAGTACGAATGAATCCAACGCTCCTGTCTTGGCTGCATCGCGCATTTGCAATGTCGTGGAAGCGATGAAGGGAACATTGGCCTGGAATCTCTCGAATCCCTGGACAGCTGTGTCTCCTAGCAGATCGGAACTGTCAAACGTCGAAAGCGCAGTGATCAGGAAATTAAGTCCTGTAGAGCTGGCAAAAGGGTCCGTATATCCCATAGACAGCTCATTATCCGCTATCGCATCCGTAATTGTCTTTACGTTGACGGAGCCGTACTTTTCCACAAGCTTATCGTACTTCGCCTTACTGGTCACAATTCCGGCGACATTACCGACAAGTCGCTCCGTCACCAAATCGGCCTTAATCCCTTGTGCCTTGACCATCTCACCCCATAGTTCATTGGAAGGAGTGAAGGCATCTGGTATATATTTACCGGATCTGATGTAATCTGTAGCGGTACCTGAGGCAATATTGCGGATTTTCACAGATACGGTTTGGCCGTTAAGTGATATATTGGCTTTGTTGAATTGATCCGCAACTTCATTCAGCCAGTCATCGGACCCTGTCCCAGATTTCTCGGGGAAGAGAAGATCTCTACGAAGCTATCCGTTGTATTGTTCACAGTAATCGGGAACTTCGAAATATCGGGCAACGAATCAGCGATATCGACCGGATCAAGATCTATCTGCCCCTTTACTGGACCTGCGTTCGTTACTTTAATTTTGCTATAAAGTTTATCCAGCCGCTTGGAGGCATCTTCCGTAGTGATTTGTGTCTCGGATTTTCCGATATTGGAGGTCAAATTGATCCCGAAATAGACTAGAGCAAATACAACTACAGCTATAATTGCTAGAACTACAAATGATTTTCCTTTTCTCGCCATTCTCATCTCCCCTTCATTGCTTATAGAATTTAGTCTGGTTAATTAGTGCATCAATCTCCTTCATGCAAGGCATATCTTCGACATCCTTATAATCTGTGCTGCCTAACTGTGTGATCTCCAGTAGAAGCTTATCGAGCTTAAGAAGAATCTCTTCATTCGCGCCAATGTAGCCTCGGATTGATGATATATATTCATCGTATAAGAGCTTCTTCTCCTGAATCAGCTTACCCGAGAAGCGTGAAGAGACTTGTTGATTAGCCAGGGTAGAGAATTCCGAAGCATCAAATACGCTTAATTTGTTAAGCAGTCCTCTTACATTGAGATAAAATAGCTTCTCAACTTCATTGATCACGGAATTAAATTTCTTATAGCTCAATTCGGTCTGATCAAACCGTTGTCCAAGAACCTCCATCAGAGTTTTTTCTTCTTTTCGATGCGCTCCAGTTGGTCAAGGGACAGTACGATATCGGTCTTCAGAGCAGTGATGCTTCTGTAGCGATTCAGTGCCTCTATGTAATCCTCATGTATAATTATGTCTTTAACTGGTGTTGATGCAGGAGGTTTAAACAGTAGGCTATAGCTTCCGTTCAGCAGGACGAGGAAACTGATGACCAGCAGCGTTACGCCCAGGGCCGTCTGAAGAACACTGTCTCCGCCTATCCGCAGACCTATTAGGCCCGGGGACAGCACGGCAACATTCAGGAGTACAACTCCGATAATAAGCCCTAACAATTTGGGGAGCTTTGAGTTGTTCAAATTCTCACTTCCTTTGCTAATACCTAGATTATTGCGACCCATGAAGGGCTATGTCGCAGAGCTTTTTATTAATTTTAGCAGATAATAAGTTCGATGGCTCCTAAATCTTTCTAATGGAGGTGCATTCAGGGGCCTGTGTCAGTTATTACGTGGGTAGGGGATAGTTGTTTCATAAATTTTCACTCTTTTAACGGATACGTTTGAACATTAGAAGCAACAATTGTGGTTTTTCGCGACTTTGGGCAGCAAAAGAGGCGTCTCTAAGTCGGAAAATCGACTTTTGAGACAGCCTCTTTGCTTCCTTAATTTATGAGGATAGACACTTCTGAATCAGCTCTCAAACGGCTTCATATTAAGCGTATCGACTTTCTCGCCGGTAATATCGATGCCCATCCGCTTCGTAATATCACGATAGTGGCCGGCACGGCGTTGCACCGGACTTCCCTCGGTCTCTCCGAGGTTAGCTTCCAATCCGTTCAACACCATAATTGTGATACCAAACCCCGGACTGTCTAGGCCGAGCGACCTCTCCTGTGCATTCGGCTTCCATCTGCCGACCATGACGTCATGTGCAGACGGCTTCGGTACTTGCGGTGTCATCCAGAACAGAATTGCGGTCATATAGCCGATTTTACCGTCGGCGGCCACAATCTCCGGATTATCGAGCAGGACGCTCTTATCCCCATAAATAATTGAGCTGAACAGACCGTAATTGAAGTTCCAGCTTAACATGATCGGGCCGCGGCCATAATAACGCTTGCCTGATGTTCCTGGGAACAGTTTGGCGCTGGCTGGATCGACGAAAGCATCCATATCGGCACCGGTTCTCCCGGCGATATTCTCATTCCAGAATAGTCCCATTTAAGTGGACCGCCAGGTGCGGTCGCCCATCCACCGCCGGTCTCATGTGACAGGTTGGCAAGGAATGCAGCCAATTCACGCTTGCGGTCTTTCTTGAAACCTTCCTTAAGGAAGGTCCCACAATCGACGATGACCGTATCGATCGGCTTGATCTTGTTCGCTACTGAATTGAAGTCGTCTGAGCGCAGTACAAGCGTCTCGACCTTGGCCTCTTTATCCAGCCTGTAAATTTCTTGAGCGGAGGTCCCTGTACGGGTGCTGATTTTTATCTTAATATTTGAGACTTCCGCAACTGCACTTATTAGATTATCATAGGAGAAATAGTCACTTTGGTCGGCTTTGTAGTATTCTTTGCCTTCAGCTACTTTGAACCATTCCTTGGAGCCGAGCCGATAGGGGAATAGATCTTCGAAATCTTGCTTAGTGAGGAGAGCTTTTACCGCTTCAATCGCTTTGTCCGGCAAATAGTCAGGATCAAGGTCATCCCATTCCTGGGCAATATCTTTACGGCTTAACAGATGGTTCTCACCAACTGATAGGGGGCTTCCTTCGTACTGAACTGGGTGGATAAGGGGCGAGGAGGAGGCCGGGTTGCCTGCCGCCATCTTGGTAGTTAGAGAAATCGAATCTGAGGCGTATGCCGAGAGTGGAACAATCAGCAGTGAAGTACCTAGAGCGAGAGTGATTGCAGGACGCAATGCCTTGTGGATCAGCGGATACTTCCGAATGGACATGCGCATTCTCCTTTTTTTATTTTATTTGGATAACGCTTACATGGTAGCAATAGGCATTTTTTTTGTACATAGGCGAACTTGCCCATAGAGACCATCGTATGAACCAGTCGGCGAGTATAAATGAAGAGGGAGAATGACTATCAGCAGGGAAGTTATTGTAGAATGGAATCGCCATTCGTGTCGAAGCAATGTATTGTCATTCCAGGGGACTAAGCCCTCGATATTATGCTGGTGAGGACTTCTATAGGAAATTAGGACGTGGGATAAAATCTTATTCTAACAGGAGAATATCTTCTATTTTCCACTCCAGGTACACCATCTTATGAATAATTGTTATGATATATGGAGAGAGTGCGACATTAAGTTCATATTCCTAGAAATTATAATTGATAAAAAGTAGGTCATTCACATGGATCGAGATAAACAAAGATTGAGTATTGAAGCAGCAAAATTATATTATTTATCGGACTATAGCCAGATCGATATAGCGGCTAAGCTAGGGTCTCCCGTCCGACGGTCTCCCGATTGCTGCAATATGCGAAGGAGCAAGGCTATGTGCGTATTGATATCTCTGATCCGTTGGAGGATTTGAATGCGCTTGGCGTTAGGCTCAAACAGAAATATGATTTGGAAACGGCGCTAGTGTGCTACTCACCAGTTAACGAGTACAAGGAGATCCAGAGGAGTATCAGTAAGGTCGCGGCCGATTATTTGCATGAGACGGTCCAGGATACGGATATTATTGGAGTTACCTGGGCAGAACGATGCATGCTGTTGCGCTTAAGCTTCAGCAGAAACAGGTTCGAGGAGTCGAAGTTGTTCAGCTTAAGGGAGGAATTAGCCATTCACACGTCAATACGTATGCGGCGGAGACGGTGAACCTATTCGCTACCGCTTACCATACGATTGCACGATATTTGCCGCTCCCTGTTATATTCGATAGTGTGGCGCTGAAAGAAATGGTGGAAAAGGACCGCCATATTCATCGAATCATCGAGCTGGGCAGACAGGCGAATATCGCAGTATTTACGGTCGGCACAGTGAATGATGATGCGCTCTTGTTCCAGCTAGGTTATTTCAGTGAGGAAGAGAAGCAGTTGTTACAAACGAAGGGGATCGGCGATATTTGCTCGCGTTTCTTCGATGCCGAAGGCAAGCTGTGCAGCGAAGAGATTAACAATCGGACAGTTGGCATTGATTTGTCGGATCTGCAGAACAAGGAAAAATCAATTCTCGTTGCTGGGGGGCAGCGTAAGATTGACGCAATTCGTGCTGCGCTTATTGGTAAATACGCCAATATTCTGGTGACTGATCAATTCACAGCGCAAGCTTTGTTGTAATTGGTTCAAAAAGAGCGGTTCAGCACCGAGAAGGTTGGATGAAGCTAGGGTTTGAGGAGCGGAGCGTACGTAGTTTGTACGTGAGCACCGGAAACCCGGCTAAATTCAAGATTCGATGCCGAATTACTTCTTGATTGACTTCGTGATCAAAAGCGGACTTTTTGAACTTCCTCTGGATCCTCGTTAGATTATGGAGTTGGGGCTATCGCTTCGGCCGTGTCTAATGGGGATTTTTTGTATGGTTTTTGTACAAAATACTGGAGCAGAATGTGTTTATAATGTGTGTGAACAAAATTTCAAGGTTGTATTTACATTTGTTCAAGGCGCATGTTATGATACTCATGTAGTAAATCATGTAATTCAGTAGTAAATATATAAATGAAGAATAGAGAGGGTGTACGGTATGAACATAGCACGTATGATCGACCATACGTTATTGCGTGCAGATGCAACTCAAGCAGAGATTTCTAAATTGGTGGATGAAGCGAAGCAGTATCAATTTGCTTCTGTGTGTGTGAATCCAACATGGGTATCTTATAGCGCTGAGCAGCTTGCCGGTACAGAAGTGAAGGTATGCACGGTTATCGGGTTCCCACTTGGTGCAACGACCTCCGATGTGAAAGCGTTCGAGACGAAGAATGCGATCGAGCGTGGAGCAAACGAAGTGGACATGGTGATTAACATCGGTCAATTGAAGGACGGCAATGATGCATTCGTACAGCAAGATATTGAGGCTGTTGTAAAAGCGGCTTCGGGCAAAGCACTTGTGAAGGTTATCATTGAGACCTGCTTGTTGACGGACGAAGAGAAGGTACGAGCTTGTGAATTGTCGGTTAAAGCAGGTGCTGATTTCGTGAAGACTTCGACCGGATTCTCCACAGGCGGCGCGACACCTGAAGATATTGCATTAATGCGGAAAACAGTAGGCCCGAATGTGGGAGTAAAAGCATCTGGTGGTGTTCGCAGTCTCGAAGATGTGAACAAGATGATCGAAGCGGGTGCGACTCGGATTGGTGCCAGCTCGGGCGTTAGTATCATGAACGGAATAACTTCTACATCTTCTTATTAATAAGAGTTCAAAAAGATCGATTTTCAGTTTGAACTACTTCTATTTAAATAACGGCGTGCTTCACTGGATGCTCAACACTCCATTCTAGCACGCCTTAATGAGGAGGATCCGCCATGAAGGATAAGTTGATTCAAGAGGCATTGGAAGCACGTAAGCAAGCATATACACCGTACTCACATTTTCAAGTCGGAGCAGCGGTATTGGCAGACGGCGTTATTTATCGCGGGTGCAATATTGAGAATGCATCTTACGGTCTGACTAATTGTGCTGAGCGAACTGCCGTGTTCAAGGCTGTATCGGAAGGCAAGAAGAAGATTGAAGCTGTCGCAGTTGTTGCAGATACGGAAAGGCCGGTATCGCCATGTGGAGCCTGCCGTCAGGTACTTGCAGAGTTTTGTGATAGCGATACCAAAATTTATTTGACGAATCTTCATGGTCATACGGAGGAATGGTCGATGTCCCGCTTACTACCTGGAGCATTCTCTGCTGCGGACATGGATAAGGAGATATGAATTTCATCTCCTTTATGCATTTTGTAAGCGGTAACAGGAAAACACTAATTTAATAAATCAAACATGCACAAGCGCGGGAGGAACATCATGAAATATGTTATTGCGATAATCGGTCTGCTTGCAGTCTTTGGCCTCACTTACATCACGAGTAAAGATCGGCGTAACATTCGCTATCGGCCGCTTGCGCAACTGATCGTTTTACAGGTCATTCTTGCCTTTCTTTTACTCAATACCAGTGTCGGCGAGTTTCTGATTAGAGGCTTTGCCTCGATATTCGAATCCTTGCTCGCTTATGCCGCGGAAGGCGTCAACTTTGTGTTTGGTGGTCTTGCTAATGAAGGACAAGCACCGTTCTTCTTGACAGTACTGCTACCCATCGTAGTTATTTCCGCGTTAATCGGAATTTTACAATATACGAGGATATTGCCGTTCATTATCAAGTATATTGGTCTAGTGTTAAGTAAAATCAACGGTATGGGTAAATTGGAATCCTATAACGCGGTTGCCTCTGCGATTCTGGGACAATCCGAGGTATTCATATCCGTGAAGAAGCAGATCGGTTTATTACCGGAGCGTCGCTTGTATACGCTATGCGCATCCGCGATGTCAACGGTATCTATGTCTATTGTTGGCGCTTATATGACGATGATTGAACCAAGATATGTCGTTACAGCGCTGGTATTGAACCTGTTTGGCGGATTTATTATCGCCTCGATTCTGAATCCATACAGAGTGTCCAAGGAAGAGGATATTCTCGAGGTGCAGGAAGAGGAGAAGCAATCCTTCTTCGAAATGCTCGGCGAGTATATTATGGATGGATTCAAAGTGGCGATCGTCGTTGCCGCCATGCTGATTGGCTTCGTCGCGTTGATTGCTCTCGTTAATGGCATTTTTGGCAGCATATTCGGAATTACCTTCCAGCAGCTGCTAGGATATGTATTCGCGCCATTCGCCTTCCTCATGGGTGTACCTTGGAAGGAAGCCGTTGATGCGGGAAGTATTATGGCTACGAAGATGGTAGCAAATGAATTTGTAGCTATGCTGGATCTGGGCAATATGACGACGTTATCTCCGAAGAGTATCGGGATTGTCTCGATCTTCCTGGTCTCCTTCGCAAACTTCTCATCGATCGGTATTATTGCCGGAGCTGTGAAAGGTCTACATGAGAAGCAGGGCAACGTTGTAGCGCGTTTTGGTCTGCGTCTATTGTATGGCGCGACGATGGTAAGCGTATTGTCCGCTATCGTAGCTGGTATCTTCCTGTAAGCAAATTTTCAGGATGTTTGTATTAACGAACAAATTAGTTTACCTTTAAATGTAAAGGGAGGTTCCAGCGTGTCTGCACCGAGGTGGTGTGGTGCGGACTCCTGTGAACCGTTCGTTTACTTTTTGAACGACCTCTTTAAAGATGAATATCCATGGAAGGGGATTAACAACATGAAACCATTCAAACGAATTCACCTAATTGTGATGGACTCGGTAGGTATAGGAGAAGCTCCAGACGCTGCGCAATTTGACGATGTAGGGGCGGATACGTACGGGCACATCGCTGAGCAATGTGGTGGACTGAATATGCCTAATATGGCGAAGCTAGGATTGTCTAATATCCGCCAGATACAGGGGGTAGAGGTGGCGGACAAGCCGATGGCTTATTATTGTAAAATGCAGGAGACTTCCCGCGGTAAGGATACAATGACAGGTCACTGGGAGATTATGGGCCTTTATATCGATACTCCGTTTCGCGTGTTTCCGGACGGTTTCCCTGATGAACTGATCAAACGGATTGAAGAGAAGACCTGGCCGCAAGGTTATTGGAAATAAGCCAGCCAGCGGTACAGAGATTATTAAAGAGCTCGGGAAGAGCATGTGAAGACCGGAGCGTTAATTGTATATACGTCTGCTGATTCTGTTCTACAAATTGCTGCTCATGAAGAGATCGTTCCACTTAAGGAATTGTATGAGATTTGCGAATTTTGCCGTGAGATCACAAGAGATGATCCTTATATGCTGGGAAGAATTATCGCCCGTCCGTTCGTGGGTGAGCCTGGAAACTTCACGCGTACGTCAAATCGCCATGATTATGCGCTCAAGCCTTTTGGCCGCACGACGATGAATGAGTTGAAGGATCAAGGTTATGATGTTATTGCTCTGGGCAAAATTTCCGATATTTATGACGGTGAAGGTATTACGAAGGCGATCAGAACCAAGTCTAATATGGACGGTATGGATAAATTGGTCGCTACATTGGATGAGCCATTTAATGGACTTAGCTTCATTAATCTGGTTGACTTCGATGCTTTGTTCGGACATCGCCGCGATCCGCAAGGCTATGGCCAAGCGCTGGAGGAATACGATGCTCGCCTGCCAGAGGTATTCGCTAAGCTAGGTGAGGACGACTTGCTCCTGATTACAGCGGACCATGGTAACGATCCGACTTACAAAGGAACGGACCATACGCGGGAATATGTACCGTTATTGGCTTACTCGCCGCGATTCAAAGACGGCGGACGCGAGCTGTCGCTGCGTCGTACTTTTGCTGATATCGGCGCTACTGTTGCGGATAATTTTGATGTTACACTTCCGAAATACGGCGAGAGCTTTTTGGCTGATTTGAAATAAATGATCATTGGAGGAACGAGAAATGAGTGTACACATTGGTGCGAAGCAAGGCGAAATTGCAGAGACGATATTACTTCCAGGGACCCGCTACGAGCGAAATTCATCGCTGAGACCTATTTCGAGGACATTTCCTGCTACAACGAAGTGCGAGGAATGCTGGGATTTACCGGAACCTACAAAGGCAAACGCATCTCGGTGCAAGGTACAGGCATGGGGATTCCGACTACGAGCATTTATGTCAATGAACTTATCAGTGAATATGGCGTGAAAAATTTGTTCCGGGTAGGAACCTGCGGCGCGATGCAGGAGCATGTACATGTACGCGATGTTGTGCTTGCACAGGCATCCTGTACAGACTCCAGCATGAACCGTCACGTATTCGGCGGATATGACTTCTCCCCGATCGCTAGCTTCCCGCTGCTGAAGGCAGCTTATGACAATGGCGCTGCCAAAGGGTTAACGCAGCATGTTGGTAACATCTTCAGCTCGGATATGTTCTATCGCGATGATAAATCCATTGTACAGAAACTAATGGATTATGGCGTGCTTGCAGTGGAGATGGAGACTACTGCTCTGTATTCTCTGGCTGCCAAATACGGTGTTAATGCATTAACGATTCTGACCGTTAGTGACCATTTGCTGACTGGGGAAGAGACAACGTCGGAAGAGCGTCAGACGACCTTCAACGATATGATGGAGGTTGCTTTGGAGACAGCTATTTCTCTATAAGATATCGTCAATACAACTTTAAATGTTGAACTAAAGAAAGAGCAGGGATTAGGCAAGAGGGTGAAATGATTCTGGAGAAGCGTAGCGTTCGCCTTTGTGAACGGATTTCTACCTTGTTGGATTCTAGTAAATCAAAGAAATCTGTGAGCAACAGCGATCGGAAGAACATTACACCCGGCTGCCTTCTTCCGTACAATCATTAGTTCAACATTAGTAAGAGCTTGGGACATACATCAGGACATACAACAATACTCTTGGAGAGCGAGGAAATCGATAATGAGAATGGTTGATTTGATTGCGAAGAAACGGGACGGCAAAGAGCTGACGACAGAGGAGATCAACTTTATTATTGAAGGTTACACGAACGGGAGCATTCCGGACTATCAGATGAGTGCCTTCGCGATGGCTATATTTTTCCGCGACATGACGGAGCGGGAGCGGGCCGATCTGACGATGGCTATGGTGAATTCCGGGGATACAATTGATCTGTCGGCGATCGAAGGCATTAAGGTGGATAAGCACTCTACCGGCGGCGTGGGCGACACAACGACCCTGGTTCTGGCGCCACTCGTTGCTGCATTGGATATTCCGGTAGCGAAGATGTCTGGACGTGGACTTGGACATACAGGTGGTACAATCGACAAGCTGGAATCGATCGAAGGCTTCCATGTTGAGATCAGTAAAGACGAATTTGTGAGCTTGGTCAACAATCACAAGATCGCAGTAATCGGCCAGACGGGCAACCTTACCCCGGCAGACAAAAAGCTGTATGCATTGCGTGATGTTACGGCAACCGTTAACTCGATTCCGTTGATCGCTAGCTCCATTATGAGTAAGAAGATTGCAGCCGGATCGGATGCTATCGTACTTGATGTGAAGACAGGCGCAGGCGCCTTCATGAAGACACCGGAGGATGCGAAAGAATTAGCGCATGCGATGGTTAGCATCGGTAACAATGTCGGACGCAAGACGATGGCTGTTATCTCGGATATGAGCCAGCCGCTTGGCCGTGCGATCGGTAACTCCCTGGAGGTACAGGAAGCGATCGATACACTGCGCGGTCATGGACCGGAAGATCTCGAGGAACTGTGCTTTGCTCTTGGTAGACAAATGGTGTACCTCGCCGGTAGAGCTTCTTCGTTAGAGGATGCAGAGGAGCAACTGAAGGAAGTCATCCACAACGGTAAAGCATTGGATAAGTTCAAGGAATTTATCGCGAACCAAGGCGGTGATCCGGAGGTTGTAGATCATCCGGAGAAATTGCCTCAGGCCGCTTACCGGATCGAGGTTCCTGCACGTGAAGACGGCATTGTAGCCGAGATCGTTGCCGACGAGATCGGAACGGCAGCTATGCTACTTGGCGCAGGCCGTGCAACCAAGGAATCTGAGATTGACCTTGCTGTTGGTCTGATGCTGAACAAGAAGATCGGTGACGCCGTGAAGGCGGGCGAATCGCTGGTAACGATCCATGCGAACCGCGAGAAAGTAGACGATGTTATCGAGAAGATCTACGCTAACATCCGCGTCGCTAATCATGCTGATGCACCGGTGCTGGTGCATGAGATTGTGACGGAGTAACAGCGGGGAAACGTTTATTAGTAACCTCTAGGCTCCCAATGGGATACAAAGACACGCAAGCGCGAAAAGCGAGCAGAATACAGGCAGTTAGCCTGGCATTCTGCTCGCTTTTTCTTTACTTTGCTATTATTGCGCATTGTTCCTAGGCGAGGCGTGGTGTTCGCTGCATGACGGAGGTCGGTCGCTAGCTGGCTTATCGCTAGAAACGCTAACGAAACTGTGACACGCTATTGCCGCGAAATCGAGGCAATTATAAGTCTAACGAAACTCCATAACGTTATTCGGCTCCAAAACAGGCCAAAACCCTGCAAATTTGTGAAATAACGATATCCTGTTTCGTTAGAATTTTTTAGCATCCAATTTTGCCTGAATAGCGATTGTCAGTTTCGTTAGAGTTCCGTTAGAGTGCAGGGGTTCTTCATAGAATGTCGATCATCCATCTATACGGAGAGAATATTGTATTTCAGAGCGTACATTCAGCATATAGAAGCCTGGCTATGTTGCAAATGGTTTGTATATGATTTGTCGTATTCCTCTATAGATACATAGATTTAAAGCCTGCTATAATATATAAAGCTACTAGTAAAAATACAAAGAAGGTAATTCAGCATGATGAAAATCGACAGATTAGAGGTCGAGAAGGAACTTCGCAGGTTGGTTGGGGCGAAGGTTTATGTGCATAGTGAGGCGACATCGTATATGTTCGTTCGCAATTTTTCGGTACAGTTGACGGAGGCTCATATTGCCGGGGAAGGGACGTATCGTGTGGCACTGCGATTCAACGGAGATGGCTGGCTTCGAATGGAGGCACTTACCGATTACGAGGTGGATGATCAGGGGCGGTTGCTGTTGGCCGGTTTTGATGACAAGGGAAGAATGGATGTCGCTCTCCATTTGGGAAGGGAGGCTTTCCCAGAATGAGCAGTCATGATCAAGAAGAGTCCCGCAAGCTGCTGCTGGTACTCGCGCACCCGGATGATGAGACTTTCATCTGCGGAGGAACTCTTGCTAAATACGCAAGTGAGGGAGTTCAGATTACACTTGTCAGTGCAACGAGAGGTGAGATGGGACGGCGCATGGGGAATCCCCCTTATCTAAATCGGGAGACGATTGCCGCAGCGCGTGAGCGGGAGCTACGTAATGCCTGTGACTGTCTTGGTATTCAGCAGCTGCAATTTCTGGACATTCGCGATAAGACGGTGGAGTTCATCGATGAGGAGCAATTAATTTCCCGGATTGAGGGGATTATACACGATACCACTCCTGACGTCGTACTCACTTTCCATGAGACGCTAGGAGGCCACCCGGATCATTGCGCGATCGGCAAGGTGACTACAGCGGCATGCCGTCGAGCTGGTAAGCAGGACTCTTTATACTATATATCGTTTGGTAATAGAATGGAGCGGCCAGAGCGCTATGGATATACCCGGAACGATATTGTAAAAATCGATGTGTCCGCTCATTTAGAAGCGAAGTTGGCTGCATTCCGTGCGCATCGCTGTCAGTCAGAGATCGACGAATGGGTATGGCAGCCAGATCATGAGGCGCTGGCCCGTTTTGGGGCATCTGAGTATTTTATCCAAGCGGAGCCACTGTCTTCGGACCGCCGGAATCCCTATGACTTATTTCACGAATAAGAGGCCTTTTTGGCCTCTTTTCTACGCGAAAATGTTGTTTTCATGATAGTTCATGTATATCACTTCATTCTTTCAACAAGAGTGGTATAATAGGACGGCATAACCCTTTTTTAAGAGAAGAAGCAATTGGACAGAAATAATGCCAAAGAAGTGATAATGCGATGAATAGTGCCAGTACCATGTCTAGCTTCAAGCGGAAATCGGTATTTCTGCTGAATAAGTATTTTACGGGGGAAGTCCTCGATTATAAACAAATTATAGCGATCATTATTCCAATCCTGGTTGACCAGGCTTTTATTATTTTGATGAGCTTATTGAATACAGCAATGATCAGCTCCTCCGGGGTCGCTGCGGTTAGTGCCGTGAGCATGGTCGATTCGCTGAATATTTTCCTCATTAACGTGTTCGTCGCTGTGGCTACCGGCGGAACGGTCATAGTGGCGCAATATAAGGGCAGAGGGGACAATGAGATGGTCTCTAAATCTGCCGCTCAAGCTATATCTGCGGTAGCGATTATATCAGTATTCATCAGTGCATTTGTCGTTATTTTTCATGTACCAACTATAAATTTGCTGTTTGGTCGAGCGGATGCGGACGTGCTTCAGAGCGCGAAGATTTACTTGATCGGCAGCTGTATCTCTTACCCGTTCATAGCTATATTTCAAGCGGTTAACGGAGCACTTCGTGGCGTAGCAGAGACCAAGGCATGTCTCGGTCTGTCGTTGATCATGAACATTACTTTCCTGGTTCTGAACGTGTTGTTTATCACGGTTCTAGACATGGGGGTAATGGGGCTGATTATTTCAATGCTAACGGCTCGGATATTGGGTATGGTTACTTCGCTGATCTATTTGCTGAAATACAACCAGACACTGCGTTTCCGTATCCAGAATGCTATTCGGTTGAATTGGTCCATTTTGAAGAAAATTATGATCATTGGGGTTCCGTTTGCAGCGGAGCAGATGTTCTTTAACGGGGGTAAGCTGTTAACGCAGACCTTTATCGTACAGCTAGGAACATTGGCTATTACAGTGAATGCGATTAGCGGCTCCATTTCGCTACTTTTCCAGATTGGGGCCAACGCTTTGAGTATCGCTGTTGTTACCGTAGTTGGTCAATGCATCGGACGAAGGAATATCGCTGACGCCAGGAAGTATGTTAAGTCATTCCTCGGATTGTCTACTGTTTTCTTCATAATTGCAGATATCATTCTATTGCCGTTGTTCCCGTTAATCGTCAGACTGTTCTCCCCACCTGCGGAGATCATACCGACGATCTTCCAGTTAACCGTTCTAATTGCTATTGCACAGCCATTGTTCTGGTCGTTTAGTTTCATTACGCCATCGGCGCTGCGGGCTGCTGGTGATTCCAATTTCACCTCGATCTCCTCGCTGCTCTCGATGTGGCTGCTTCGTGTCATACTAGGGTATTTGCTCGGAATTACATTTGGCTTCGGAATCATGGGGGTATGGATCGCCATGGTTACGGAATGGGTCGTTCGGGGCTCGATGTTTATGTGGCGTTTCAAAGGCGAGAAGTGGTACAGCCGTAAGTTGATTTAATCGGAACGCCTGTTATGGATTGAGGTCATCTGTAATATTTTATTCTCTCATAATTGCAAAGTCGCTGATGCTCGGATTAAGGGCATCGGCGATTTTTTTGATTTCTAGGGGTTGAACCTCCAGCTACTGGAGGTTGTATGCTTGGTTCGAGCAAGCAGCAAGAACAGTATACAAGGAGGTTTTATATTTATGAGATCTATTGAAATGGTATTAACGATCTTAAATGTTTTATTGCTCGGTTGGATCATATTTGCGAGAACCAAGACACAGCGAGGACTGCTCATTGGATTTGGTGCTTCTGCTATTGTCGTACTGGTGCATGGGATCGTTGAAGGCATGCGTTGGCAGATGATCCCGGTCTATGCCTTGACTTTGCTCCCAATTCTGGTGTTGGCATGCAGGCGGTTATTCAAACCGTTGAAAGAGAAGGATGGCAATAAGAAAAGATCACGTATTCGATGGATATTCACGATGGTTCTGGCCGTACTATATTCAGCTATCGCCATCGCGCTGCCAATATTATTGCCAGGTCTTCACATTCGAGCAGCCTACAGGCCCGTATAAGGTTGGTACGGTTACTTATGATTGGAAGGATGAACAACGGGAAGAGACCTTTACATCGGATCCTGGTGATAAACGTGAGTTGATGGTGCAGATCTGGTACCCTGCCGATTCACAGGCAAAAGGCCGTACAGCACCTTACATTTCAAACGCGGATGTTTTCGCCGAGGGATTCAGTACGATTCTGAATCTACCGAAGGCTTTGTTCACAACGTTCGGCTATGTGAAGACGCATGCTATCGAGTCTGCTGAACTGTCTCAGGAGGAATCGACCTATCCAGTACTCTTGTTCTCCCATGGATTTAGTGGACACAAGAATCAGAACACCTTCCAGGTCGAGCAGTTAGCAAGTCATGGTTATATCGTGGTTGGGATCGACCACACATACAGCAGCACAGCATCTGTCTTTGCAGATGGTCGGGTGGCTCCTTATGTGCAGCAGGATTTGAACTCAGGCACCTACCTGGATCAAGCCAATCCTGGATGGGTAGAAGACGCGAAGTTTGTGCTCGATCAAGTGGAGAAGCTGGCGAAGAACGATCCCGATAACCGGTTACAGGACGAATGGATCTGCAGAATGTGGGGATGTTCGGTCATTCCTTTGGCGGAGCAACGAGTACGCAGATGCTCATGGAGGATGAGAGGATCAAAGCAGCCGTGAATCTGGATGGCATCTTGTACGGCAAGCAGCGGATTCCGGCAGGAGGGTTAGAGAAGCCGTTCCTCATGATGAGTGCGGATGGATCGCTCAATAGCGTGCAGCTAATTGAAGAACCCGAACTCAGACAGATGATGGAGGAACTGATTGCACGGTACGAGCATGTAGACGAAGGCGGCAACTACTGGATGAAGCTCAATCATATGACGCATATGGGCTTTACGGATTTGTACCTGCTCTCGCCACTGTTTGAGGAGATGGAGGGCGTGGATGTACGGCAGGCTCACCGACTTATTAACGCGTACTCCCTGGATTTTTTCAACCATTATTTGAAGCACCAGCCATTGCAGCTGCTAGAGCAGAACATCGGTGAACATCCGGATTTCACTCTGCAAAAAGGTTAAGTCACATTGGACATTGGAATCATTGAGGGCGCTTGGCCCTCGATGGTTCGCTTAGTTCTGCCGAAGCCTCCATTGGATGCCCTGATACAAAAGGAGGTTCCCTTTATACAGCTGGTGGTACTGTGGACTGATGATGGCGCATAACGTATTGCACCGTTCCAGATGCTTGGTCTGGGTGCTCTCGAAATATTCGACATAATGTTGGAAGAAGTCTTCATCAGGGTCAATCTGATCTGAATTCGTGTAGAGCATGGCCATATCTTCCACAATGGACTGTACAACCTTGCTGCCCGCAGTACATTTATTCTTCCATGCATGATTCAACCGATCATGAATATGCTCCAGTTTATTTCTCCAGGTAGCAGCATTATAGCGAGGCTGTTGCACAATCTGTGAGAAACCCAGCTCGACTTGCTTGAGATCCGCGATAAATTGAGGATCGTTCATGAGATCTTGCAGTTCCTGCCAGGCGGCTGCCTGCTTGGCCGAAGTCTTGGGATGATGGACGACGAACTTGTTGAAATGATATAAAGAGGGTCTCTCCACTCGCTCGGGATGCCCTCAAATAGATTCGCCTCCTCAACTTTATCCGCGATAAACTGTTTACGATTCTCGATATTGATGGTCCGAGCGTTCACTAAATCGTGGATGTAATGGAGTGAATCGTCACCATGCGCCTCTGCTTGACGCAAGATGGATATCATATTCGCGATTGTGTTCGCCTGTGTCTCCAGGGACTCGATCTGCCACGCCAGCGCTTTCTCCACGGTTAGTTCTCCCGCAATTAACTGATGAATCTCGTCGATACCAAAATCTAAGTAACGCAATGTGGTAATGAGTTCTAAACGCCATATATCATCTACCGAATACAGTCGATGCCCGCCTTCCGTATATTCAGTAGGTTTGAGCAGTCCGATTTCGTCGTAGTAACGGATCGTTTTGACGCTAGACCCAGTCATTTTTGCAACTTCGCCGATAAGATATTTCTTGCCCACATGATACCCCCTGTTTAAATCAGATTATGTACGTCGATTCAAAGGCCTCCAGTCTTCTACGTTATTATCCTTGATTCGTTCCAGTATACACCTGTCCTTGCGGTTTGAAAAATGAGTGTTGAATGTCCCCTTAGGGGAGGTTTTATGCTTGGATTCAGCAAGCAGATGGAACAGAAAAGAGGAGGTTTTATTTGTTATGAGGACTTTTGAAATGTTGTCCGCAATCTTGAATATTTTATTGCTGGGTTGGTTGATATTCGCCAGGAACAGATCACAGCGAGGATTAATCCTAAGCGCCGGCATTTCAGCGCTATTCGTACTGCTGCATGGGCTTATTGAAGGCATGCGGTGGCAAATGATTCCGGTCTATGGGATTACGCTTATTCCGATCGTGCTCCTGACCGTAAGGCATTTTAGCAAATCAAAAAAAGCAGAAAAGAAAACATCCCGAATCCGATTAACTCTGATAACGGCGTTGGCTGTACTTTACTCCTGCATTGCCGTGGCTTTGCCGCTCTTGCTTCCGGTATTTTCCTTTGAGAAACCGACAGGTCCATACAAAATAGGAACCGTATCCTATGCTTGGAAAGATGAGGGGCGGGAGGAGCTCCATACACCCGAACCAGGCGATAAACGAGAGTTGATGATACAGATTTGGTATCCAGCGAGTGAAGGCGCGAGGGGAAAAAAGGCACCTCACGTTCCTCACCCGGATATTTTTGCAGGGGAATACAGCGCAGCTTTGCATATGCCAAAACTACTGTTTACGAGCATGGGCTACGTCAAAACGCATGCGATTGAAGCGGCAGAATTATCGGATCAGGAACAAGCTTATCCGGTACTTATTTTTTCGCATTCTTTAAACGGGATGAAGAATCAAAACACATTCGAAATTGAGCAATTAGTTAGCCATGGTTATATCGTGGTGGGCATTGATCATACGTACCGGAGTACGATATCGGTGTTCCCTGATGGCCGTGTTGTGCCTTTTGTTCCTCAAGAGAGCAATACCATAGACTATCTCGATAAAATCAACGAGGAATGGGTGGAGGATGCAAAGTTTGTGCTCGATCAAGTCGAGAAACTCGCCAAGAGTGATCCAGACCATCGATTTACAGATCGGATGGATTTGGAGCGCATCGGTATGTTTGGTCATTCCTTCGGAGGGGCAACCACCACGCAAATGCTTATGACGGATTCACGAATCAAAGCAGCGATCAATATGGATGGTGGGCTATATGGCAAGCTTCGGATTCCGGCCGATGGATTGAAGAAGCCGTTCCTGTTGATGAGTGCGGACGGTTCTCTGGCTGGCACTACGCATATGAGCGACGAGGAAATCGCTTCTGAAGGCAGAACACGGAAGGAACTGGACAAGTTTTTTGCGGATACATTTGCTCGGCAAGCGTCCGTAACCATAGGCGGCAACTATTGGATGACCATCAAAAACATGAAGCATATGGGTTTTACAGATATGTATTTGATGTCACCATTATATAAGAAGATGGAGGGCGTCGATGTAAGAAGCGTACATCAGTTGATTAACGATTACACGCTGGATTTCTTTGACCATTATTTGAAGCAACAGCCGCTTAAATTACTGGATCAGAATATCGGTGACCATCCGGAGTTTTCATTGCAGAAAGGCTGAGGGCTGTTTGCCCTCGGCTTTTTTTGTTGATTACAGCTGCTTAAGTTTCCATTGTATACCTTGCAGCAATAACTCGTTTCCTTTTGCGAACAAGCGGAATTTGGGACTCAAAGTAGAACATAGTGTGCTGAACCGTTCGATTCGTTCTGTTCTCGGATGCTGCGAATATTCGGCAAAGTAGCGAAAAAAATCCTCCTGGATCACGGATTGTCCAGAGCTCGCATATAGCATGGCCGTGTCCTCGACAATCTTTTGAACGTAAGGACTTTCGGCAGATTGCTTTTGCATCAACGCCGTATTTAACCGATTGTGAATTTCTTCAAGCTTCTTGACCCATCTTGCTGCATCATAATGAGGACGCTGGACCATGTTGAAGAATAGAAATTCATGGTTTTTAAGGTCGGCTATAAACTGAGGATCGTTCAGGAGCTCCTGCAATTCATGCCAAGCAATCGTTTGTTTGGCCGATATTTTCGTTTGATTGATAATATGTTTGTTAAAGTTGTACAGAAATGGGTTTCTCCATTCCACCGGAATGCCCTCTAACAATTGGGACTCTTCTACTTTTTCAAGGATAAATTGCTGGCGTTTCTCTGTGTTGACGGCTCGCGTGGTCACCAGATCATAAATATATTGCAAGGAAGTCTCTTCCTGCTCCTTCGCTTGCCGCAGAATGGATAACATATTCGCGAGTGTGCTCATTTGTGTCTCTATAGATTCAATCTGCCAGTCGAGTGCGTTGTCCAGCGGTATCTCGCCAGAGAGCATCTGTTTAATCTCATCGATCCCGAAATCCAGGTAACGCAGGGTTGTAATTAGCTCTAAGCGCCATAGATCGGAAGATGTGTACAACCGATGTCCGCCCTCCGTATATTCTGTGGGCCGAAGCAGTCCGACCGTGTCATAGTAACGGACGGTTTTGATGGTAGTTCCGGTCATTTTTGCGGCTTCTCCGATGGAATATGTCTTGTCCAATGATGACACCCCCTGTTGTATTATACGACCTGCGCCCCATAACGGAGGTAAGGCTATTCTGCTATGATATAATAAATATACCTATAAAAGGAAGGTTTCTACATAGAGAGATAGGGAGAGGATCGGATGAAGAGAAGAATTCCCCTGCTGTTTAATCTGGTGTTTTTTATTCCGACCATTATTTTAAGTATTATGGTTTGGGTGGATTACACGGATCAACTTGATGCTAACTTGAATAGGGAGCTTACATCCGAACGAGAACTGTTCTTTCTGGACCGTGGCAATAAAGTTCTTGGGATCACGCATGATGATGATAGCGGACTGAAGGGTGAGCTTTACGATGTTAAAACAGAGAAGCTTATTAAGGAGATGCCCCTCTATTCTAATATACATAGCCAGATCGTATCAGCATATCAAAATGGTCGCTTGATTCTGGTGACGAATAATGCTGAAGACCAGCTTGAGATGAATATGATCGATTCTGAAGGCGGCGTGCAAGAACTGGCTCAAGGAAACCTGGAGTTCTCTGGATTTGTAAATAATAATGTGTTCTCCTGGCGGGGGAAAGTGATAGCCATGGGGAAGAGGGGGATAAAACTCCCTATATTGCAGAGGTCAATCAGGGGAGACTACAGAAGGTTGATCTGAAGGATGAGAACCTGCTACCATCTAGACCAACATATATGCGGCCGGTTCAGGGGAGCTTCGAGAGCAGTGCGGCTATGCCGATGTTCGAAGTAGATCTTCATGATGGCAGGACGGCATATGTGAGCGGGGTGCTGAACGATCAAGGGCTTCCACTAACATATGTCCAAAAGGATGAAGAGAACTCGTTCGATGCAGAACACCGTGCTGCTTACCAATTTGCAAAACAGTATAACTGGGACCAGACTAGTCTGCTTAAAGTGGATTCCGAATATCCCGAGCAGGTCCGATATTATGATGCGGCAGCAAAGAAATGGGGCACTGTACTGCCAACTCCGATGCCAGTGTACCAGGCGAAGCTGTATCTGCTGAACGATGAGGAGACCCTGATTGCTGGCTCCAACACGAAGGATGAGGCAGAAGGGCACGTTCTTGGATATCTGTACAATGAAAAGACGAAGCAATTTATGGATGTATCGGCGATCGTGTCAATACTTTCTTACGACAATCTGAGTGATTCGAAGCTGCATTTCTATAAGGATGCCGGAGACGACATATTGTATTACTCCAACGCGTCAGCTTCTACCGCATGGATGAATGTGCGTGAGGGAGCGTTCGGACTTCTCTACCAAGAGAAAGTCCAGCAATGGCAGCATCATAGGGAAGAAAACCATAGATCCTTCCAAACCTTTCTGAATTACTTCAAGCAAGGAGACGGCCTAATTATCAACTGGGTAATCTGGATCATCATTCCGCTCGTTCTGTTCGGTGCATTGGCCATTTTACCGCCGATATTGCGGGTGAAGCATAGACGAGGATTAGAACAGGGGATTACCCTCACAGGAACGATCACGCAGATGTCCGAGACAGGAACGTATATCAACAACCAGCCACAGATTCGTTTCATTGTACGTTTCCAGGATGAAGGCCAGACGAAGGAAGTCGCGATTAAGAAGGTCATTTCTCATATAGACCGTATACAAGTTGGGGGTCAGATTCTCATTAGTTATAACCGCAACAAGAACAAAGCTATAATTCTTAATACAGCGGATGTGGTGGAAGATGAGAAGCCGAATACCATTGAGAATGCAGTGCTGACTAAGATTGATTTTATTGGAAAAGCGCAGCGGGGAAGTGCACTGATGCTTCATTTTGAAGATGCTGGCAATGCATATTCTGTTCCTGTCACACAGGCGGCAGGGTTCGAATACCGAATAGGGGAGAGGGCATCGCTAATCCAGATTGGAGGGCTTACTCGTCTGCTCGAATATGGAAGTGTATCGACACGAGCCCGGAGTACGGCGGAGAGACTTACACTTCAGGGGGAGATTACACGAATTCAGCCGTGCGGGGTTACGATTCAAGATCGACAGTTAATGGTGCTTGAGGTGCTGATCAGTCATGGACAGGAGCGGATCCGCAAGGTGAACAGTGAGTTCGTACCTCGGGGCTTAATGTGCAGGCTGGCTCTATCATCCAAGTATCTGTGAGAAAGAGGAGCTTGATAGAGAAGTGCGTCTGCTTCAAGGAAGACATGGAGGCGGGAAGGTGACATCCGTAGAATTTACCGGTACGACCGGAGACCGCCCGTTAGCCCGTATTACTGTCCAGCGAGGAGACGACGAATATCTGATCGAACAGTCGATCGAACCCGTGTATGGGGTTGAAATTGGGGATGAGCTATGGATCGCCTATGATGAGCATAAGCGTGAAGCAGTTATTGTGAATTATGCTGTGAATTAAATCCTGTGTATGAGACTGGGGAGGGGATGAACATGGATATTTCAAATGCTGTTCGCCTGTTGAAATGCCACGCTTTTGCGCATGATGATGTGGATTTGCCAAAAGCAGAAAATGGGTTCCTGGGCTGTCTCCGGCCGTTCCAGGGTGAGCTAAAGGAAGCAAATCTGCATGAAATGATGGTTGTTATTCGCGCGCTTGCCGCTAAGCTTGGGGAGCCTGCGCTAGATCGTGAGATTATATCTTGCTTGTGGACTATTTGTAAGCTTGGACGTGCCTGGGCGGTGGAACCAGAAGGGATGCTGCGTTCGAACGGTTTGATTACCGATGAGCAAGTAGAACGTATGGAGAATTGGCTTGATTTGATCTCCTATGCCGTTATGACTTTGCTAGATAACGGCGGCGAGGAAGAAGCATTTTGGGGCTATCACGAATATGTCTCAGAGCAGCTTGAACCGCTGATGGCAGAGCTTGATGATTTGCTTCAGGAGAAAGTAGTAGAGGCTGAAATCCAGGAGCTGCATGGCGAGTACAAGGAGCGGGTAGGAGCGGATGAAGAGAGACTGGCCGCGTTTGAGAGGAAATTCGATGTGCTACTGCCTGAGGATTTCCGCAGCTTCTATCGCCGCAAGGACGGCAGTGGATATGCGTTTCACATTTTATATCCGGGGGATGCCGAAACGGAAGAGTGTGTTCCTTATTACTTAATGTCCCTGGATGAAATGGAAAAGACCAAGGGCTATTTCTGCGAACGGGATGAGCTGTTGGCACAGTATTATTCCGAAGAAGAGATTCAGGAGCTAGCCCCGGAGATTAAGCCTTATTTGTTTTATAGAAAATGGTTTCCGTTTGCGACGATGGCTGGTGGCTCTCTATATTTAATGCTTGACCTTGATCCTTCCGACCAAGGCACATATGGGCAGATTATCAGTTATGTGCATGACCCGGATTTTGTCTATTATGTTGCCGGTTCCTTTACAGATTTGCTGCGCGAGTCGAACCGGAATTTGAGTCTGATGGATGAAATCGAGTATTAAGCCAGAGTGTAAGAAGCATCTGAATCGCTGGTGATTCATAGCTTGATGGAACTGGAACGTCTTATTTGCAGGAGATCGGAGGCGGCGGTTTATTATGAAACAGATTATTGTGGACGAAATTTTGAAAATCGAGCAGGAGCACCAAGTCAAGGTTTTGTTTGCCGTGGAATCGGGCAGCCGGGCTTGGGGATTTCCGTCGCAAGATAGTGACTATGATGTGCGGTTCGTCTATATTCATCGGCCAGAATGGTACTTGTCTATTGATGAGAAACGGGATGTGATTGAGCTTCCGATTAATGAACTGCTAGATATCAATGGCTGGGACATCAGAAAAGCGTTGAAGCTATTCCGTAAATCGAATCCGGCTCTTATGGAGTGGCTCGTGTCGGATATCCAGTACTATCAGGCCTATGGGTTCAAGAAGAGTTGCTTGCGCTAAGAGATCATGTCTTCTCTCCCCAAGCTTCGGTCTATCACTATCTACATATGGCGAAGGGGAATTTCCGGGAATATCTACAGGGCGAGCAGGTAAAGATCAAAAAATACTTCTACGTGCTTAGGCCGATTCTTGCTTGCCAATGGATTGAGAAATACAATACGAGTCCGCCGATTTTGTTTCAGGAGCTGGTTCGGGATCTGGTGACGGAGCCACAGCTGCGGGAAGCCATTGAGGATTTACTGAGCAGAAAACTAGCTGGAGAAGAACTAAATCTTGAGCAGCGGGTTGATGTTATCAACGAATTTGTTGAACGGGAGATTGAGCATATAACCGAGTATGCCAAATCGGTACAAGCCGAACTTGAAGATCCAACAGAGCTTCTGGACGGGCTGTATCGGAAGTATTTGCAGAACGTATGGGATGTTGGATGAGCATCTATTTTCAAAGTTCAATGGGTCAAATGAGAGAATACCAAAAGACCGGTCATCGGCAGGTCTCGCTGAACGTTTGGCTTCACAGCTTCTATTCCAGATACATAGATTGCAGCTTGGCTCTCTCTTGTGGAGATACTCCAAGACCTTTCTCAATGAATGCATCTATAGAACCGTAATTCTTCTCCATCATATCGAATGCTGCTTGCAAATATTCCTTGCGTACATCCAGAAGAGCTTTAAAGGATTCCAACGCATCCTTATCTTGAATCACTTTACGCATTGCATCTACTGTCCGTTGATTCGCCTCTGCCCGATACACGTTACTTAATAAATAGTCCTGCATCACAGTCTCTTTGGAAACACCTAATGTTAGCAGAATAATAGCTGATCCCAGACCCGTTCTGTCCTTGCCTGCCGTACAATGCTGCACAAGCCCTATGTTAGCTGGATCATTCATTATCTCCAGTAATTTTACGTAAGCATCCGGTGCATCAACGAGATCCTTATTGGCTTGGACAAGCATTTCCCCAGGTTTTCCTAGAGAGCTGTAGTCACCTGATGCAATCAGTTTATTCAGGTCAGTGCCATTACTACCCTCTTGTTCCTTCACCGCAGGCAGGCGAACATACCGTGCCTTGGAAATATCAGGATCAGGCTTCGCTTCAACCTCACTATTGGTTCGGTAATCTACAATCGTGTGAAGTCCCAGTTGTTCGGCTTGTTTCTTCCCTGTAGCTGTTAATCCTTCCAACTCTCCAGAACGGAATAATTTGCCCCATTTCACGTGACGTCCATCCGAGGTTACATATCCGCCCAGGTCGCGGAAGTTAATTACCCCTTCGAGTCTGACCTCACGTTCAGCAACTGTGATCACAGCACCATTGCCACCTTTAACGGCAAAATAAACCCGCTGGCCGGGTGCTGGATCTGATGTAACATATCCGTTAAATTGTGTATAAGTATGGGCAAGTACCTTTCCATTCTTCAGAATGTCATCTGGCGATGTGCTCCAATATACTTTTGCCGCGCCAAGATCGCGATCGGTTTTCCAACGAATAATATATTTTCTATCCTTCGTATACTCTACCGAAGCCTGAGTAAATTTACCCTGGGTTTGTGTAGTAGAAGTATGAATAGACTTTTGAACTGTCGCCTTATTTGGACTAGACTTAGCCTGTACTTCCTGAAGCACAGCACCTGAAGTTATCACAAGAGCGAGCATAGTTAACGTACAAATACGAGTCGATACTTTCATCAAATAAGTCCCTCTATTCTGTTGAATTCTAGTACTTTATTATTTCCCTTCAGTATTTGAAGAGTATTAAAGTATGTTAGAGGAACGTAAGGAATACACGAACGACTTAATTTTGCCTCGTTTAATTAGAAGTTCAACCTTAGTATTGATATTTGAATTTCACGAACACTTGTTCTATATTTAGGATGAATCGAGCGTATCCGGAAATCAAAATTGGATGAGTCGATTGGTGTTCATTTATCTGACTCAATGTGCTTTGCATCGATTTCAAAACTATTAATTTGGAGGAATTTGTTATGGCAACGATTACTGATGTTTCTAAGGACTTAGAAAGATTGACAGTTTTTATTTCTAACTTGACCCCTTACTCTGATGATGTTCTTAGCAAACAAATAGTCGGTAATTGGTCGATTCAGGACATTATCAGTCATATTATGGGTTGGGACAAAAACTTTATTAAGACACTTGATCAGATTATTAACAATGATGAAGTAAAGCTTGAAGAACATCACGATGTACAGGCATTTAACGAAGGATCCGTTATTTTCGGTAGAAAAATGAAACCACATGATTTGCTAAAAGAAGCAATTACCCAACGTGAACAATTGATATTAAAACTCAATATGGTTTCTGAATCAGCATTTATCAGACAATTTCATAATAGTACGTATACGTTGGAAACTTTTTTACAAGAAATGTTTATTGGTCATGACAAGCATCATGAAGAACAAATAATGAAATACCTTCAAACGGTTAAATAACATAAGGTGTAGAATTTATGTTCGTCCTAATTTCGCTGTCTCTACATATATATGTGTGGAGGAGAGTGAGGCGAATGGATAAAGTAGTGAAGCAATACTACCAGCTCAAACAGCAGCAGAAGGAGATCGAGCAGCAATTAGCTGGATTGCGGGGGAGATTATCAACCACTGCAATGAGCAGGGCGCAACTTCACTGGAGATCGGGAACTATAAAGTGAAGCTGGTGCAGCAAGAACGCAAAGAGTTCGATGATCTGAGGCTGTATGAGGCGCTGCCGGATCCGGAAGTGTGGCGTATGCTATCTAAGGCAGATCCGTCTAAAGTAACAAGCTTAATCAAGCTGAAGGTTATTTCCGAGGAGAGCATAAGAGATACTTTTTCACTGAAAAATATAACGTTGCTACAAGTAGACAAGAAATAATGGAAGTCCAAGCGAGGGGCGCTTGCCCCTAATAGCTTGGACTTTTTTTACATATATAATATTAGAGTCATGGGAACTTAGTAATGAAATGATAGAGTACATCTTTAAGTTTGATAGGTTTCTTGATCTATGATGAGTGTTCGATTCCGACATAACACTCTCATGTTAATGTCGAAAATAGGATGAAAGTAGCAAAAAATGTCTTGGGAAATAGAAGGGTTCATGGTATATTTTTGTATGTTGATTTACAATATTATCAAATGGAGGAGAATTATGAGGATTAAAAAGAAGGTTTTCGTCGCATCATTGGTCGCATGTGGCTTGTTATCTTCAGCTATCACAGTAGGAGCGGCAACGGGGATTCAGAAGATTCAGGCTGCTCTGAACCATAATATTACGTTTGAATTGGATGGGTCCTCCTGGACACCACGTGATCCAGATGGCAAGAAGCTGTCGGCTCTCGTCTATGATGGCTCTACATATGTTCCTCTGCGTGCCGTTTCCGAAGCGCTTGGCGCTGAAGTGAACTGGAATGGAAGTGCTCAGAAGATCACTATTAATAGCAATGGTGGAAATGAGGGCATTCCATATAAAGATGGACAGAATAATGGAAGCAGTAGCTCGAATAATACTAGCAGCAATACCGGATCTGCTAACCCGGGTTCCAGCAGCAGTTCCAGCTCGAGCAGTTCCTCTTCTAGCAGCATGGGATCTGGCGTATTTACATATAAGAAAGATTTTAATGTGAATACAGCGAAGGATGAACTGGCAAAGGAATCTATTAAGGTCATTAAATTATATGCAGATGCTTTAAAAACAGGAAACATGAGTGAATTGAACGCTTATGTTGACGCGCATGTAACTGAGAAGGATTATACAAAGAGCAACGCTCCAGGGAAACAATTTTCAAAGGATCTCTTAAAACAAAAGGTTGATGGAAGTCGTGATGCTAATGACAAGTCAACACTTAGTGATTATAGCAGTGCTTTAAAGAACCTAACTGTGTCTAATATCCAGGACCCAGAAACTGATAAGTCGGATACTTCAGCAAGCTTTACCTATTCCTTCAACCCGGAAGGATTTAATTATACTGGACTAATCAAGGTTTCTTTCAAATTTGTTACCTTGTCAGATGGAACTTATATTCTCAGCGGTTTCAGTATTAATTAATAATTGACATCATTATCAATAACCCAAGTAAGTTAGGGATCAAATCTCCTATCTTACTTGGGCTTTTTTTGTCTGAATATGTCTAGTAAAATCTCGATTTGCAAATTTAGACAAGGATCAAGCTCATTTAATAGCTAGATAAGCAGAGTGCAGTCGGATTTTAGTATATTATCCCGATAAATTTAGTTGTAATAAAAAGAGGGGAATTGTAGGAAATATAGAAGTTACTATAAAATACAACTTTGTTAGCGCATACAAAACTTTTTGAGGGAGATGAGAGCGCTTGAAGAGGAGAATTATTGGTAGTTTACTGAGCTTCTTATTAGCCTTCACGCTAATATTGCCAGCAGTGGGAGCGCAGGAAGGCAATTCGCCAGATACGGGCGGAGTCCAGAAGATCATTTCGAAGTTAGATCCGTCGGCTATATCGCTTGATATGAGCAAATTGGATCAGAACGTAACGCTGGAGAAGCCGTCTAAGACGGGTGCACTGAAATCAGCGAACCGGCAGGCCAATGGACTGCAAATTGAAAAGATAGACACCCTCGACAAGGCAGCGATTCAACCACACAACTATGTTCCCCTCTCAGACAGTACAGAGCTTGTTTCCGTCATCGTAGAATTACAATCCGAGCCAGTGAAAGTTTTTGAAGCCAGTCAAAAAAACTTGAAGATTGGCACGTCTGTTATTTCACATCAATTGCAAGTGAAGACAGAGCAGCAAAACTTCAGAAAATCAGCGAAAAGTAAACTGCACGTTGATATTAATCGTGAGTACTCCAATGTATTCAATGGATTCTCGCTGAAAATTGCTGCGGATCAAGTGGAAGATTTGCTGAACATCCCTGGTGTAAAAGCAATCTATCCGAACAATACCGTATATGCTACGGAGGATTCAGGAGGAAGTGCAGCTGCTTCTGCTCCGGTAGGAAGCGTCCCGTTTATTGGAAGCGAAGCCTTCTGGAATGATGGCATCAAAGGTCAGGGAATCAAGGTAGGGGTTATTGACACCGGTATTGCCTACGATCATCCTGATCTTAAAGGCACAGTAGATCCAGATAATATTGGATTTGATTTCGTTAATAATGATAACGATCCGTATGAAACGACGCACGATGAATATGTAAAAGCACATGCCAATGATCCTACTATACCTGAAACCGATCCAAAACGGGCAAGCCGTATTGGACTTCACATGGATCCCATGTTTCTGGAATTATTGCAGGTCGTGGTGTGGGAACAGATGACCAACCAGGTATTATGGGTGTAGCTCCGGGAGCTGAAATTCATGCATATAAGGTACTGGGACCTTACGGCAGTGGTTCAACAGAGGATGTTATTGCAGGGATTGAGAGAGCGGTAGCTGAAAAGATGGATGTAATTAACATGTCGCTTGGCTCAGAGAGTAACAACGAGCGATCGGCAGATTCCGTAGCCGTCAACAACGCGATGGTTGCAGGAACAATTACTGTTGTATCTAACGGTAACAGCGGTCCAGCTGAAGCTACAGTAACCGACCCGGGTACGGCAGAACTGGCCATTTCCGTTGGAGCATCGAAACCGCCGCTAGTGACCCCGATTATGACGATCCTCGGAGAGAGCGACGAGTATAAGCTAGATTCCTTCGATAAATCGAAGGATATTGAAACTTTAACAAATAATTATCAACTGGTCTTTGTCGGGTTAGGAGCAGAAGGAGATTATACTGGAAAAGACTTAACAGGAAAAATAGCTTTTATTAAACGCGGTAGTTTTAGTTTTGAAGAAAAAGCAGTAAATGCAATTAAAGCAGGTGCTGCAGGTGCAATTGTTTATAACAATTCGCCAGAGGCGCTGGAGAGCGTAACATTAGGAAACTCTAATATCACAATTCCAGTTTATACTCTCTCAGGCACATATGGTGAAAAAATTAAGTCCAAGCTTGATGAAGATCCTAGTTTGCAGGTGAATTTCAAGATTGGGTTTGAACAGGATACTGTCGCAGGCTTTAGCTCACGTGGTCCTTCCAGACCATCTTATGCCGTGAAACCGGATATTTCTGCACCGGGCATTGGTATTCGCTCCAGTGTTACCGATTATGAAGGCTGGTATGAGGCTGAGAATGGAACTAGTATGGCAGCTCCGCATATCGCTGGATCGGCAGCGTTGCTGAGAGCGAAGTACCCTGATTTGTCCGTTTATGACATTAAATCGTTGCTTATGAATAACACCGTGAAGATGATCGACCGTGACGGCAACTGGTATACCCATATGGATCAAGGCGCGGGCCGGGTTGCTTTGAATCAAGTGCTGGAAGCAAAGGCTGTAGCCGAAGTTGAAGCCAAGACAAATGCTGTTAATGGGAGTGCAGAAACGACTCACTATACAGGCAGCCTTTCCTACGGATATATCGATTATGGAGAGAGCGCAGATCGTACGGTAATTGTTAAGGATATTGTAGGCGTCGACTCGTCTTATACGATCAACACGAAGTGGTATGGCAGTTCACCAGTTACATTAACGGTATCGAAGGATACAGTTAATGTATCCGCAGGTGGGGAGGAGTCCTTTACGGTTACAGCTACTGCTCCGGCTTCAGCTGATGACAAACGTTACGAAGGTGAACTGATCTTGGAAGAAGCAGACGGTCATGTCATTCAACTGCCGATCGCGGTATATGTTGGTGAAGCTCCCAAATCGATGTAGTAACTGATTTGGAGTTGGATCCAGATGTATTCTCGCCAAATGGAGATGGAATTTACGATACGAGCGATATTAAATTTGCTATTAATGAGTACACTGAATATTTTTCGTTAGATGTATTTTCGTTACAGGGTAAATGGCAGGGACGATCCTTGAAGAAGATCAAGGTGTTGACCCAGGTAATTATATAGTCCGAGGCTGGAATGGATTAGTAGTCTCACCATCTGGCAAGACAATCAAACTACCAGATAACGGATATTTATTAGTGCCATTTGCAGGTAGCTTAGTGGATGACCCCGAACCCGTAGAATCCCAAATTATTCCTTTCGTTATTGATACAAAAGCTCCAGTATCTAAATTGAACAACCCAGCAATTGTTGTTAGCAAAAATGTAGGAACGATCTCTGGACGAGTTACTAGCAGTCTGTTAATGGATTTAAAGGGGTTGTTTAATAGCCCATTAAGCGATTTGATTGGTGTTGCTGCGGTTTATTTAGATAGTAACGGTGAAGATCAGGAGATAGACGGTCAATTGAATGATGATGGAACTTTTTCTATCAATGTACCAGGTGATACCAGGGGATAACTCCTTTGAGATTTATGTGTATGATATTGCTGGCAACGGGATGATACATCCGGCGCATATCGTGAATTATACATTAGATAATAATGTGACACCTGTTCTGACGCCTTCACAGGTGCAGGAGAATGGCGATGCTAATCTCAGTATTAACTTCTCAGTTACATCTGCAGTTTACTCAGCAAAATTTGATTTACTATACAGCAAGGAGTTAGCTGATATTAGTGTATCTGAAAGCGCGGAATTGAAGGAGCATCAGGTGAAGAATAACCCGGATGAAGAGCTCACTGTTACGGCCGTAGTTTATGATCATAGTGGAGATTTGAACAGATATGAGTTCTTTACAAGTTTAAATGAAGTTAATGGCTATACTGGCAAAGGTTCATTAGCTAACTTTACCATCAAACAAATTCCAGCAGGCCATTATACCTTTGTAATTAAGAATTTAGTTCTGCTGGACCGAGATGGCTATGAAATTCCTGTTGATGTGAACGATACAGTTGAGCTAACGGTTGAAACAGTTCAACAGGCTGAGCTTTCTGTAACCCCTCTTTCGTTAGGCTTGGAGGTGGGTGATACGGATAAATTAACGGTTTCCTATAAAGCTTCAGACGGTACGGTGACAGACGTTACCGAGAATGCGACATACACAGTAAACAATCCCGATATTGTCGAGGTGCAGAAAGGCATTGTAACAGGCAAACAGAAAGGCTTCACTACTATTCATGTTGCGTATGAAGGTCTGTCGGTAACTGTTGCTGTTGTTGTTTTGGAGCACTTCAACAGAATACTTCAGGTTACTCCAGAAACCCTATCCCTGAAGAAGGGTGATAGTAAGAAATTAGCTGTCACTTATAAAGATTTAGACGGTTCGGTGACAGACGTAACCGAGAATGCGACATATGCTGTAAGCGATGCTAATATTGTTACGGTGCAAAAAGGTGAAGTAACAGGCAAGCAAAAAGGCAGCACGAATATTGATATTACGTATGATGGTTTGAAGGTAACTGTTAATGTTAATGTAACCGAGTCGAGCTCGGGCAGCAGCGGAGGCGACGGTGGTAGTAGCGGCAGTGGTGGAACGCCAACAACGCCAACAAAACCAACAACTCCTACAGCTGAAGGAGTTGTCAAAGAAGCAATCAAAGCAGGCGAACCTACGGTTCTGAAGCTTCCGGGCGGCTTGACTGTAACAATTCCGGCAGGTGCAATCAGCTCGGCTGATGCTGCATTTGTTCAAGGAAGTGTTGCTTCCAAGGAGGATACCGAAGCTTTATTGAAGGGACTACAATTAGGATCTACGATTAAGGCTTTCGGAGTATACTATGACTTCGCGATCCTGGACAAGGATGGAAAAGTACTCGAAAATATCGTCTTCAGCAAGCCAGCAGAAGTATCCATACCATTGGAAGCATTGAATGCTGGTGACTTCAACGGTGAGAAGATCAATCTGTTCAAGATCGGTGAGAACGGTCAATTAAGCGGACGTACAGCCCGCCTGGTCGACGGCAAAGTGGTCGCCCATCTGAACAGCTTCAGCCGCTATATGTTCATGGCTAAGAACATCGCCTTTACAGACGTAACAAAGGCGAAATATCCATGGGCGGTTAATGAAATTGAAGTGCTCGCTTCCAAGGATATCATTACGGGAACGAGTGCAGATCAGTACACGCCAGGCAAGCAAGTGACACGGGCTGAATTCATCTCCTTATTAGTGAGGGCCCTGGAGCTTGGTAAGAGTGAAAATAGCGAAACTCAGTTCAGCAATGTCCAGTCCGAAAACTGGTACTATGATGCGGTTCAGGCCGCAGTATCGGCTGGATTAATTAATGGCTACGCCAACAATACATTTGCGCCGAACCAGAACATTACCCGTGCAGAGATGGCGGTCATCTTGTCCAGAGTTCTGCAGCATTTGGGCATAACTGAAGGCAAGGGAGCTTCTCTCCCAGGCTATGCTGATCAGGCACAGATTCAATCCTGGGCGAAGGATGCTGTCGCGCAGGTAGCTACACTCGGTATAATGCAAGGCCGAGGCGAGACTCACTTCGCTGCACAGGAGAATACAACCCGTGCTGAAGCCGCAGTAGTCGTATATCGTATTTTCAAAGGATACACGAAATAAAATCGTGCAAAAACAAAAGGAACTGCCAGGGGTGCAAGCCTCCGGCAGTTCCTTTTCTATATTTACAGCTCACCAGCTACAACTTCTCCCGGAACATCGTAGCGATCCGCTTCGATCTTCTAGCTACTGCTTCGGCGGAGCAGGAAGCTTCAACTACGACGAGGCTCGCTTCATCCCCAACTCGCGGCCAGACCTGTTCCCCTTGGTAGTTAAGCGGGGTCCGTCCTCCTGTAATATACGAGAGCGTCTTTGCCAATGCGCGCTCATCCACCCAACCGGACACCTCAGCCAAACGACCAGCCCGTTCTAGAATGTCTCCATTACCGAAAGGCGACCAGACATCAAAGATATTATCGCAAGCGACAGAGACCGACACACCCTTCTGATCCAATAGGCCGACAGGCGGGAATTTCCGGTCGATCGGTACACTTGTTATAATCGAGATTCCTGCGTCCGCTAGAATTTCAGCCATTGCTTCGGCTTGGGCAAGGGTGATATCTCCGAGCGCGTAGGCATGGCTAACGGAAACTTTGCCTTGCAAGCCCGCTTCCTTCGTTAACTGAGCTAGTCTCTTCATCGTAAACACACCCAAGTGATCAGGATCATGCAGATGCAAATCAATTCCGGCATTGCCCTCAACGGCCAACTCAACCATGAGCTGCAGTGAGGATTCGATATCTCCGTCTACCGTTGCCGGATCCACCCCGCCGATGAAGCTTGCCCCTTGGCGCAGCGCCTCTCTGAGCAAATCTTTGGATGCAAATAATCCATGCTGCGGGAAGGCGACGATCTCATGCGATAGTTTGCCTTCGAAGGTATGCAGCGCTTCCTTCACCGTCTCCAAATTCTTCAGGCCCATTTCCGGATAAATATCGACATGGGTGCGCACATGAGTAACGCCGGATCTCTGATAAATATCAAGCAGCTTCTCTGCGCGTTGTTTTGTAGGCGTCTCCACGGCAGGGAGGGTTTTCTTTTCGATTTCAAGTCGTTCGAATATACTTCTTACCGGAGTAACAGCTCTCCACCGATCACCCAGCAGCGTCTTGTCCAAATGGCAGTGCTTTTCGATGAAAGAAGGTAGAATCAGCATCTGCTTAGCATCTTTTTGCGGCAGCCCATCATGGATGACCTCGCTGGAAGGTATAATCTTCGCGATGATCCCGTCTTGAATTAACAAGTGGAATAGCTCTGTCCGTGTACCCGTGACAACACCCTGCTCCGTCTCAAAGCCGCTCTCCAGCCGGGCATTCGTCAGCCAAAATGTTGAACTCATCTTTGTTCATCCTCTCGTAGTCATTCAAATTCATCTGAATATACGGATTTATTTATAAAGAACGGTTACCGGATTTCCTTGATGGATCACGGCTACTCTTCTCGCCCGCCGTGCAACTGCTTCTGCGGAACAGCTTGCATCTACGAGAACGATATTGGCAGTATCGCCAACTTGCGGCCATACCTGCTGTCCTGTCTCATTAAGAGGGGTAATGCCCCCGGTAATAAACTTCAGAGCTTGTCCTAGCGATCGTTCATCGCTCAGATTGAAGCGTTCAGCCAATATACCGGCCTTCTCCAGCACATCACCTTTCCCGAACGGGGACCAGTGATCGGTTATGCTGTCATCGCCAAGCGAGACAGTTACGCCCTTTTCATGCAAAAGGGGAATCGGGATTGTTCTTCCTAATGGAACTGAAGAAGTGATGGATATCCCTTGATACGCAAGCAGTTCCGCAACCTCTGCGGCTTCTTGATGTGGGATGTGGGCAAGAGCCAAAGCGTGGCTGAGCGTCACTCTTCCCTGCCAACCAGCTTCTTCGGTCAGCGCGGCCAGACGTTTATAGGTGAAAATGGCCAGATGCCCTGGATCATGCAGATGCAGATCGATATCCGCATCGGCTTCAACGGCCAGTTCCATGATCGTCTGCAGCGATTTCTCTATATTCTCATCCAGCGTCGCGGGATCCACGCCGCCTACGAGGGAGGCTCCATTACGAAGCGCTTCTCTTACGAGCGGAACAGAGCCGCTACGCAGCAATCCATGCTGGGGAAAAGCGACAATTTCGATGGAAGCTTTATCTTTGTAAGCCTCTGTTATTTTAAGCATCGCCTCCAGGTTTTTCAGGCCGATGATAGGATCTACATTGCAATGCGAACGGATATGGGTTGTACCCGCTTGAAGCAGCAAGTCCAGTAGCTTGCCCGCCCGTTCCTCTGTCACTGGCAGCAAGCGTGGGAGCAGTTCCTTTTCCTCCTCTAGCCTGGTCAGGATGCCTCTTGCAGGAATTGTTGGTGCTTTCCAGGGTCCGCCATAATAAGTCTTATCTAGATGGATATGCATATCCCTGAATGCAGGGAGTAACAGATGCTGATGTGCTTCCCGCTTAGGTAACTTAGTTTCCACCGGAGTGTCGGCCGGAACAATGGCCGATATAAGCCCACCGCGAATTTGAATATGAAAAATATCGGTCTCAGTCCCTATAACTGTGCCGCCTTCATAGTGATATCCGGTTTCCAACCGTACATTCATCAGCCAATAGGCATGATCGGTCATTCTCTCAGCCTCCTCTGTTTTTGTATACCGATATGCTAACATAGAGATAATTATATGAATAATATTAATAAAATTAGTTTTCTGAAGGTTTATCATATACCAAATTTCACAGAAGAGAGATGTCGAAGAATGGATATCAGACAGTTGCGCTATTTTATTGCGATTGTAGAAGAAGGAAAAATCTCTGCGGCAGCGGATCGGCTCCATATGTCTCAGCCACCGTTAAGCCAGCAATTGAAAGCGATGGAGGAGGAGCTTGGCTCAAGGTTAGTGGAGAGGGGTGGGAAGTCCCTGGAGATGACAGAGGCGGGCAAGGCGCTATATAAATATGCCCTGCAAATGACACAGCTTTTGGAAGAGGCCAAGCTGGAAGTGAAGGAGGTGGGCAATGGAGTGAATGGGAGGCTGACGATCGGTATTAATACTTTCTCGGTCGATGGCTTACCGGATATTTTGCAACGGTTTAAAGAACTGTACCCCAAGGTCACTTATAGAATCCAGCAAAATGAGTCGTCTCATTTATGCAAATTAGTAGAGGAGCGCATCGTAGAGCTGGCGATTATCCGCTTGCCGCTAGAGCTGGAGCATTTCTCTGTTCTGCATCTTCATACTGAGCCGTTCTATTTCATCACTTCCGCGCAGCAGCCACTGCATGACCGGGAAGAGGTTTCACTCGCCGATATCCATAGCTATCCGCTTATTCTTCCCAGCACAGAAGGTCTGGGTGTACATTATTCGATTATTGAGGCCTTCTCTCGGCATCAATTGCAGCCGAATCTCATTGGAGAATGCTCGGATATTCCCCTGCTGCTTGATCTGGTGACTTCCGAGTTCGCGGCTTCGATTGTTCCCGAGACTGTACTACGGCGCCATCCGGGTTATCCGATACAAGCTTATGAGATCATCGGCAATGGTTTGTCCACTTCTGTTGGGTTGATCTGGAACAAGCATCATTACCTGTCCAAGGCGGCACAGAATTTCGTTGAAATGCTGAGAGACGAAATCTCTTAAGCTAGATTATGTTTATATGACGAGTTGAGCAAGTCCATAGAAATGGACATAACAAGTGTTGAATCGGACCTTATGATTTCCAAAATGTAGAATTAAAATTAAATTGCACCAATTATTATTACAGAAAATGGAGGGATGACCAAATAATTAATCACAGTATCGAAAGCGCTAACAATCGGATTAGATTTGTCGTAGTGTCCGGAGGGAGTGATTTACATTATTACTCGGTTAGGAGGAAGGAACAAGATGCGAAATAGGTTTGTCGCTTGGTTGTTGATGGCGTCTATTATTTTCTCGGCCTTCTTTTCCAGTCTCGGACTTAATATCGAAGCTTCTGCTGCAACAGGTCCAAACCTTGCGGCGGGCAAAAGTGTAACCGCCAGTGGTTATGCGGATGTATACGTGGCTAGTAATGTTGTGGACCAGAATCAAGGAACCTATTGGGAGAGTACGAACAATGCATTTCCGCAATGGATCCAGATTTCTCTTGGTAGCTCAGTGAATGTTGCACAAGTCGTGCTCAAGCTTCCGGCAAGCTGGGAGACAAGAACACAAACCTTGTCCATTCAAGGTAGTGCGAACGGCACGGACTTCTTCAATATCGTCAATTCTGCAGCTTACACATTTAATCCCTCTACAGGCAATTCAGTCTCAATTGATTTCCCTACAACGAATACGCAATATGTAAGAGTTCTTTTTACAGCTAATACAGGCTGGCCCGCGGCTCAATTGTCTGAACTTGAGGTGTATGGTGCTTCTGCGCCGACGGCCAAACCGATCCCGGCAAAATTGAAGCTGAAGATTGGGATGCCATGTCAGGCGTACAGACGGAGCCCACCTCCGATACTGGCGGTGGCTTGAATGTCGGTTGGATCGATGCAGGCGATTGGCTGGATTACTCCGTTAATGTGGCGGAGTCGGGAACCTACACCGTTGAATATCGGATCGCTAGTAACACGAATACAGGTCAAATTCAGCTTCGTTCCGGGCAGACAACACTAGCGACAACCACAGTTCCTAACACTGGAGGCTGGCAAAATTGGCAGACCGTTACGGCAACGGTAACGTTAACCCAAGGCCTACAGACGCTTCGAGTGTATGCGGGAGGTCCTAGTTTTAATATCAATTGGATTAATTTCAAATTAGGTGATACGGGCACTCAGCCGCTGACTGCACCTAGTAATTTGGCATATTCACAGCCGGTGTCTGGAACCATTCTGTTAACCTGGAATGCATCTACAGGAAGTACGGGTGTCCAGAGCTATGAGATTTACGCTAACGATCAGCTTCGAGGTACGGTGAATGGTTCAACTCTTACTTTTACGGACAATCAACCTTCCACGGCTACCGTCACATATTATGTCATTGCTAAGGATGCCGCGGGTAATGCTTCCCCACGAAGCAACTCCGTTACACGTGTTGGAGAAGTTACCGGAGGCAGCAATCTGGCCTTGAACAAGCCAATCACGGCTTCCTCTACAGTTCATACCTACGTTGCAACCAATGCTAACGATGGCGACATCACGACCTATTGGGAGGGAGCTCCTAACGCATATCCGAATCAGTTAACCGTTAGTTTGGGAGCGAATGCAAATATTAGCTCTATAGTGCTTAAGCTGAATCCATCCTCTGAGTGGGGTACACGGACACAGACGATTCAAGTGCTTGGGCGGGAGCAGAGTGCTTCCAGCTTCGTCAATCTGGTCTCTGCTACAGCGTATACGTTCAATCCGGCTACAGGTAATACGGTGACGATTCCGGTTACGGCAACCACTGCGGATATACGTCTCGTTTTCACTAGCAACACGGGCTCTTCAGCTGGCCAGGTGGCAGAATTTCAGATCCTGGGTACGCCAGCCGCAAGTCCAGATCTTACGGTTTCCGGTTTATCGTGGAGTCCTACTTCGCCGAACGAGACTGCAACAATTACTTTAACGGCAGCTGTCAAGAATGTCGGAACAGCATCTTCACCAGCAACAACGGTTAACTTCTATTTAAATAACGCTTTGGCGGGAACTGCCACCGTTGGCGCATTAGCTCAAGGTGCCTCCCAGAATGTATCGGTGAACATTGGCGCTAAGACGGCCGCTTCCTATACAGTCAAGGCTGTCGTTGATGAAAGCAACACGGTTGTGGAGTGGGACAAGACGAACAACAGCTTTACAAATCCGACTCCTCTCGTTGTAAGTGAGGTTCCAAGCTCCGATCTCGTTCCAGCTGCAGTCTGGTCGCCAGGCAACCCTAGCGCTGGAGATACGGTGACCTTCTCTGTAAATTTGAAGAATCAGGGGAATATCGCTAGCTCCAGTGGAACGCACGCCGTTACACTTCTGCTTAAGGATAGCCAAGGGAATACAATACGTTCCTTGAACGGCAACTATAACGGCAGCATTTCGGCAGGGGGCTCGGCTAACGTATCGCTGGGTACATGGACTGCTGCAAACGGTAATTATTCTGTGACAGCTACGGTTGCCGCAGATGCCAATGAAATTCCAGCAAAGCAGAACAATAATAGCGTTACAACAGGCTTCTACATCGGACGCGGCGCAAATATGCCGTTTACGATCATTGAGGCGGAATCTCCTGCGAACAAGACGAATGGAACTATTCTAGCTCCGAACTTCAAGCCTGGAGACTATGCGGGCGAGGCCTCTGGCCGATCGGCCGTCTACCTGGATGGAACGGGAAAATATGTGGAGTTCACGCTGACTTCCCCGGCCAACGCATTTGTGCTACGCAGCTCCGTGGCCGAGAATACAACGGGAACCGTTAGCATTTATGCGAATGATGTGAAGAAAGGCAGCTTTACGGTGACCTCCAAGTATTCTCATGTATATGCGACTCCAAGCACACTGGGCCAGTTGGGATATGACAATCAGCCAGGATCTGGCTTAACTGCTTACTGGCTCTATGAAGATTCCCAGCTGCTGCTGAATGAAGTGTACCCAGCTGGAACGAAGATCAAGATCCAAAAGGATACCGGAGACGTACCTTGGATCTATGTCGATCTACTGGAGACAGAAAATGTTGCTCCACCAGCGTCTAACCCTGATCCTAGCAAGTATGTCGAGGTCTCAGCGAGTAAATCCATCGAGCAGGCTTTGAACGAATTTAGACAGGATCAGACCAAGAAGGGGATATTCATTCCTGCAGGCGAATGGACGATTAATAGCAAGATATTTTTATACGGAAGAGCAACGGAGATTATTGGCGCAGGTCCGTGGCATACGAAGCTGGTAGCTCCGAAGAATCAAACGAATACCAATGTCGGCTTCAATATTAGCTCTACGGCGGATGGATCAACGATTCGTGATTTGTCGGCATGGGGAACTATGTCTACAGAGTGGATGGTCCTGGTAAGTTTATCGATGGCAACGGAATGAAGAATGTAACCCTTCAGAATCTTTGGGTCGAGCATTTCATCTGCTTGTATTGGGGCGTTAACTCTTCCAATAACACATTTAAGAATAATCGAATCAAAAATTTGTTCGCAGATGGAATCAACATGACGAATGGTTCCTCCTATAATGTCATCGACAACAACTATGCCCGGGGAACCGGGGACGATTCCTTTGCCTTGTTCAGTGCAATTGATGCCGGCGGTTCTTATAATATCGGCAACAAGTACACCAACTTGACGGCAACCTGTGTCAGACGTGCAGCGGCATTCGCGGTATACGGCGGTTCTGACAACCTGTTCCAGAACCTCTATGGTGCGGATACACTGACTTATCCGGGAATTACGATCAGCAGCTTGAGCTTCGGATACAACACCTTAGGCTTCGGCGACAAGGATACAGTGATTGACGGCGTAACTTTGGACAGAACAGGTGGAGATTTCTGGACCAGTGTCGGCGCAGACGACAAAATTAACGAATACCAGAACTTTGGGGCTATATGGTTCTTTGGCGCAGACAGGGCCTTTAAGAACATACTGGTCAAGAACGTTGATATTAACAATCCCGTATACTTCGGTCTGATGTTCCAGACGAAATCGCCAGAGAATCTGCCGATGCAGAATGTCCGCATTGAAAATGTTAACATCAACAACCCGACCCGCTACGGAATCAAGCTCGTGGTCAGTGCGGAACAAGGGCAGGGTCCAGTCTACGGCCAAGCTAGCTTTACGAATGTGAAGGTGAATAATCCAGGCGTTCGAGCGATTTACGGCGAGGATAAGAGTCCGAACTTCACGGTGAACAGAGTATCTGGGAACAATTGGTGATGGCTTAGATATAAAACAGCAGGTGCAGCGCAAACTTTGCGCTGCACCTGTATTTTTTAGGCTCGAATATCTCAATTACGCTAGCGGCTAGATTCTTGCAATTCCTTAATCGTAAATACGGTAGTCTGGTTTCTGCCGTTCTCTTTGGAATAGTACAGCGCTTCGTCCGCCGCATGATCAACTGCTCGGCGGTTTGGCCATGTACTGGGAACGTCGAGATACCTGCAGAGACTGTAATCGATTGGCCGGTCGGGCTTATCGTTGTGGCAAGCTGTTCGCGCAGTCGGTCTGCCAGAGCTTTGGCTCTACCAAGGTCGTAATGCCTGATCAAGATGCCAAACTCCTCGCCTCCGTAGCGGAAAGCTACGTCTTCATTGGAGGAGAGCTGCTGCATCTGCTGCGCTAAATAGCGCAGTACTGCATCGCCAACGACATGTCCGTATGTATCGTTCACTTTCTTGAAGTGGTCGATATCAAACAGAACCAGAGCAAAGGAGTTCTTGCTCTCTATCCAGTCGGTCATCAGGCTGTCGAATCCTCTCCGGTTGACCAGGCCGGTCAGTTCGTCAATGTTGACTTCGTGTCTCAAATTCGTTAGATCTCGATTCATACTCTGTAGCGCTATCTTAACGCTTTTTGACAAAAGGCTGACCTCATAGTAGTAGGAATGGATGTCTGGAATGTTCGGGCAGGCACGGGATTCAGAATCGCTTCATCCGAGATTTGCGCTAGTGTATTCAGCGGCTTGGCGATCCGACTTGCGACCCACCAGCCAATGACCAGAATCAACAACAGGAACGGCATTGCATATACCAGCATTCTTTTGACTAATTGTTGTAGCGGTTGGTTTATCACCTCATATGGCGTCTGTGAAATGATTCCCCAGGAACTGTTAGGTTCATATGCATAGCCTACTAAGAAATCTTTACCTAGAGAATTCGTGACCTTCTGGGAACCGCTTTGACCCAAGACTACCTTCTCTACCGCTTCATTCTTAATAACATGCTGCCCTACCCGCTCTTGTTCCGAATGAAAGATCAAATCTCCTTTTTTGTCTACAACATACACATAAGAACCGTCTCCAAAAAAATGTTCTCTGAGCATCGTACTCAGCACATTTTTTTCCTCCAGATAGATCGTTCCTCCCACGTATCCTTTATATGTTCCTGATTTGTCTACAATCGGAGCAGATACGAGGATAATCATCCGGTCCGTTTTCGTTGTTCGATAAGGTTCAGAAATAAAAGGCTTTTTCGTATCTACCGCTTGTTGGCTCTGCTGAGAGGTGAGCTTGTCCCAACCAATAAGCCAATGTTCTGCGGGCTATAACCCTCCACTACTCGGTTAGCATCCGCAATGATAATAGAGTTAAAATATTCGCTATTGGCCTGATAGAGATCATCAAGCATTTGAGGATCCACCTCGCTGTCGCGCGCTGAAATGGAGGCAATTGCTTCGATGTTCTCCTGCATCGTCTTCAATAGCTCATCTGTGTTGGAAGCCAGCTTCTTAGAATAGGATTCATTTTTATCTAAATAATTGTCGATCAAGGAAGTACGATTAACCTGTAAAGCAGATGTAATGCTGGTTAGCATCGTAAGCAAAATCGCCCCGATAACTAGTAGCGAAATAGTAAACCGGAGAGTAATCCCTTTTTTGATATTAAGTTTCAAAGCCTCATCCCGCCTGCTAAATATGATGTAGAGGACAATCATGCCCTATTAGAAATACTTAACCTATTATATAACAGTGCGCATGCTAGGAATATAGTCAAGGCAAATTCATGTTATTATGGATGGGGATTCCCGGAATGAAGGAGGGCCCTTGAATGAGGAACTGGTTCGCCAAGAATAAGGAGAACAAGCAAGCTCAGAAATGCTCCCGTTGTAAGCAGGCGAAGAAGCTGATATTCTATGCCAACAACTTTGGGGTTGTCAGAGGCCTGTGCAAACAGTGCAGGAAAGAAATCGGCGACAAGGAGGAACTGTTTCCGATATAGGGAGCATTTGTGTTCTACGGTAAAACGGAGAAGCATCCATTTGATTCCAACATATACGTCGAATATAATAGATGGACGGGTATGTTTACCAAATACTAGCGAAGAGGTACAGAACGATGATTAGAAAAATGGAACAAAAAGACAGAGAAGCTTTCGTTGAAATGTCCAATGAGTTCTATCACTCAGAAGCGGTGCTGCACAGCATTCCAGAGAGCTTCATACGGAAGACCTTCGATGAGCTAATGGCCGGTAGCCCTTATATTGACGGTTATATCTTTGAATGCGATGGGGAGAAAGCGGGATATTCTCTGCTCTCGATCACTTATTCGAACGAAGCCGGTGGCCTAGTTGTATGGGTGGAGGAGATTTACATTCTTCCGAAGTTCCAGGGCAGAGGCATTGGCAAGGAATATATGGATTTTATCGAAGAGGCTTATAAAGGGAAAGCGGCCAGAATCCGCCTTGAGGTTGAGGAAGGGAACGAGCGCGCCATCAATATCTATAAGAACAAAGGATATAAACAGCTCGACTACGTTCAAATGTACAAAGGGAAATAGTATCGTTAAGGCAGAGACATTATATATGTCGCCTTAGAACAGGGACCATCTCGAAGAGCCTTCCAATCGGCTTAAGGATGGTCCCTGTCTTGTTGTAAATCCTGTTGACTTACACGCTTCGGGGGACAATAATAGGTTTTAAGCAACACTTTATTATCATTTTTGCACACGTGAACATTGTTGAGGAGGAAATAATCTTGAAGATGACATTCCGGTGGTATGGGCAAGGCAATGACTCGGTGACGCTGGATCAGGTACGGCAAATCCCGGGGGTGGAGGGTATCGTGTGGTCTCTGCATGATTTGGCTGCAGGCGAAGAATGGCCGATGGAGCGAATCATGGCTGAGAAAGCTTATATTGAGAAGCATGGCTTTCACATCAATGTCGTAGAGAGCGTGAATGTACATGAGAATATCAAGCTAGGGCTGCCGTCGCGCGACAAATATATAGAAAATTATAAGCGCACGATTGAGAAACTGGGGCAGGCTGGCGTTAAGGTAATTTGCTACAACTTTATGCCGGTATTCGACTGGACACGTACAGATATGTTTAAGGAATTGGAGGATGGCTCAACCGCACTCTTTTTCGAGAAAGCGATTGTAGACAACATTGACCCGTTCGAGCTGGTACGCAGGATGGAGAGCTACACTTCGGAAATAACTATGCCAGGCTGGGAGCCAGAGCGCTTGGAGCATTTAGGTGAACTGTTTGAAGCTTACAAGCAGGTGTCAGAAGAGGATCTGTGGGCGAACTTGAAATATTTCCTGCAGGAGATTGTTCCGGTGGCTGAAGCTAGTGGCATTAAAATGGCGATTCATCCCGATGATCCTCCATACTCGATCTTTGGCCTGCCGCGTATTATTACGAATAAAGAGAATATCGGTAGAATGCTGAACCTCGTCGACAGCCCATCCAACGGACTAACAATGTGTACCGGTTCCTTGGGCTCAAGCCGTGATAATGATGTTGCGGATATTATTCGTACCTATGCAGATCGCATTCCTTTTGCTCATATCCGTAATGTACGTGTATACGATAATGGAGACTTCATCGAGACTTCGCATCGGGCTAAGGATGGCTCCGTTGACATCACCGATGTTGTTAAGGCTTATCATGAGAATGGATTCACTGGTTATGCTCGCCCTGACCACGGCCGTCATTTGTGGGGAGAGAAGTGTCGCCCGGGGTACGGGCTATATGATCGCGCACTAGGCATTATGTATTTATGGGGTGTGTGGGATTCTCTGGAGCGAGAGAAGAATCGGTAATTCGAATCATTTGTTATTCGTCTCATTCGTCTCCCGGCAGAATCTGATCGAAGTGATTTAGTCAGAATTTGTCGGGAGATTTTGGGATATATTGTATTTTTAAGTCTTATAATGTCATATTCTCGCGTTATTCAGACTTATTTTCGGACTATTTTAAAATAAATCGTGGATCATTCTTATATGAACCTTCATCTTGAATTGATAATATAAAAACGCAGCAAGAAATTATTGATTCAATACAGGAGGGGTTAAAGATGTTTAAATGGAAGCGTTTCCTGACAGTATTGGCAGCAACAACTCTGTTGGGGTCGCTGGTTGCTTGCGGTGGCGGAGGAGAAGCAAAGAATAACTCGTCATCGGACAAAGCTGGTAATTCAACAGCAGCAGCAGGGGATCAGCAAGTAAAACTTCGTATTATGTGGTGGGGTTCGCAACCTCGTCATGAAGCGACATTGGCAGCATTAGACTTATACACAAAGAATCATCCTAACATTACTTTTGAACCTGAATATTCCGGTATGGACGGTTACTTGGACAAGTTGTCTACACAGGCAGCGGCTAAGAACGCACCGGACGTAGTTCAATTAGATCCGGGCTGGACTCCAGATTGGGCCGCACGCGGTCAATTGGTCGATCTGGCTCCAGAAGTTGATGTGAGTAAGGTTGATGCAAAAGTGCTGGCTGGCGGGCAATTCGATGGCAAGCAATATGCAGTTCCACTTGGCTCCGTAGCTTATGGAATGATCTATGACAAAGCCGCTATGGACAAGCTAGGCCTTAGTAATCCACAAAATGGATGGACTTGGGAAGATTTCTTCGCCCTTGCTAAGGAATCCAAGTCTAAGCTTCCGAGTGGACAATACTTCTCGCAAGACCTTGCCGGCGACTACTTTGCTTATTCTGCATACCAATACAGTAAAGGCAAAGGTCAAGTTATCACGGATGACGGCAAATTCAACGTTGATCAAGACGTTTTCCTGGATTGGACAAGAAGATTCGAAGAATTGCGCAAAGATGGAATCGTACCTCCGGCTGATGTGAATTCTTCCGACGTTCAATTTGACCCACAAATGGACTTGATGGCTTCAGGCAAAATCTTGATGCGTCTGAGCTTCTCCAACAACTATGGTTCTTGGGACAGCTTGCATCCAGGGGCTTACGCATTGGTAACAATGCCTCGTTCGGAAGAAGCAGGCGGATGGTTGAAGCCTTCCATGTATTTGGCAGTAACCGAAGGCACGAAGCATGAGAAAGAAGCGAAAGAATTCGTTAACTGGTTCCTGAACGATCCTGAGGCGGCAAAAATCTTGGGAACACAACGTGGATTGCCTGTAAACAAAGACAATGCTAAAGCACTTGAAGAAAACATGAGCGATGTTGATAAAGTCGGTATGGAATTGCTGCGTGCAACTGAGCCGGATGGCCAAACTTGGTCTGCTGGTGCTGGCGGCTGGACGAACTTTATTGATAAAGACTGGCAGCTTGTTCGCGATCAACTTAGCTTCAATAAGATTACTCCGGAGCAAGCCTTTGATCAATTGAAAGACGCTTCTAAGGGATACGAAAAATAATTTTAAAGCTGGAGCCCGGGACGAGTCCGTTCCGGGTCTTAGCATTGGGAGGACTACCATATGAATACACGTGCATTTCCTAATACAGGGGACGGCTATCAAGCCTGGCTCGGATATCGCAGAATACCATCTGGCGATCTACGCGAGCGGTACTTGCCATATAATCGCATCGTGATAGCGGAACATGCGGAGCGTAACGTGATCATTCAAGCTGCCATCGCTGAGTTATCCCGGGGTCTTGAAGGAATGCTTGGTCAAGCCCCAGTTGTAACTGGCAGCGGGAACCATCTTCATGCATTGCGTTAGGGATTTTTGGCAGCAACGCTGTAATTGATGGCGCATTTCAAGATGGGATTTCCTCGAGGGTTCACGAGGAAGGCTACGTCATTCGAACAGACAGCTCGGCGGAATGCATCATGATCGGTGCGGTATCCTCCGTCGGTATTCTATATGGAGTCTTCCATCTATTGCGTCTCTTTGGTGCTGGCGCCGCTGTTGACGGTCTGAATATACTAGAGAATCCGGCCAATCAATTGCGGATGGTCAATCAATGGGACAATATCGACGGCAGCATCGAGCGAGGCTACGCGGGTAAATCGATCTTCTATGAGGACAATAAAATTACGAGCGATCTGGAGCGCATTCGCGATTATGCAAGGCTGCTTGCCTCTTCTGGAATTAATGCGATCTCCATTAACAACGTCAATGTTCATAAGTATGAGACCATGCTTATTACGCCAGAATATTTGCCTGATGTGGCCAGACTGGCCGATATTTTCCGTGCCTACGGGATCAAGCTGTTCCTGAGCGTCAATTATGCTAGCCCATTGGAAATTGGAGGTATCGCTACAGCGGATCCGCTTGATCCGTCCGTCCGTCAATGGTGGCGTAATGCGGCGTCCGAGGTATATACGGCGATCCCTGATTTCGGTGGCTTCTTAGTGAAGGCTGACTCCGAGAATCGTCCAGGACCATTCACTTACGGCCGCAATCATGCCGAAGGAGCGAATATGCTAGCCGAAGCGCTTGAACCGCATGACGGCATCGTGATCTGGCGCTGCTTCGTCTACAATTGTAAGCAGGATTGGCGCGATCGGAAGACAGATCGGGCGCGGGCCGCTTACGATCATTTCAATCCGCTAGATGGACAGTTCAAGGAGAATGTAATTCTACAGGTGAAGAATGGTCCGATTGATTTCCAAGTACGCGAGCCTATATCTCCGCTGCTTGGGGCGATGCCTGCGACCAACCAGGTGATTGAATTCCAGATCACTCAGGAATATACAGGACAGCAGCGCCATGTATGCTATCTTGTTCCGCAGTGGAAAGAAGTGCTTGACTTCGATACTCATCTCAAAGGTGAAGGCTCGACAGTGAAGCGTATTGTCGACGGCAGTCTGCATGGCAACCGCTACAGTGGCTTTGCCGCCGTCTCCAATATCGGTAATGATGCCAACTGGACCGGTCATCTACTGGCGCAGGCCAATCTGTATGGCTATGGCCGCCTGGCCTGGAATCCAGAGCTGTCTTCGGAACAAATCGCAGAGGAATGGATTCGTATGACCTTTGGCGGTGATGCGGACCTGGTCGATGCGATCCTGCGATTATTGATGGATTCCTGGGTATTTATGAGGCGTATACGGCTCCGCTTGGTGTAGGCTTTATGGTGAGTCCGAATCATCATTATGGCCCAGACGTCGAGGGGTATGAATATTCGATGTGGGGAACCTATCATTTTGCGGATTGGCAAGGGGTCGGTGTAGATCGAACTCAGGCGACGGGTACTGGCTATACGACGCAATATACCGGAGCAAACTTCGACATTTATGAGTCGCTGAAGACTTGTCCAGACAATCTGCTGCTCTTCTTCCATCATGTGCCTTATACGCATGTGCTGCACTCTGGCAAGACTGTCATTCAGCATATCTATGATACACATTTCGAAGGTGCAAAGCGGGCTGCAGAGCTTAAGGACAGATGGGCACAGCTTGCGGATCGGATGGATGTACAGCTGCATCAGCAGGTGGCGGATCGTCTGGCCGAGCAGGCTGAGCACGCCAAGGAGTGGCGCGACCGGATCAATACGTATTTCTATCGCAGATGTGGCATTGCTGATGAGCTAGGTAGAGAGATTTATTAATTTTGCATAGTTTCCAATAAGAAGGAGAAGCGTGAATGCTTCTTCTTTTTTTCGTTATATTTTGAAAGATTTCGAGGATTCCTCTCCTTTAGTCCCTATAGGGGCGCCTTTATACTTAAGATATAAATTGACTACAAGAGGTGAGTACATATGAAAAGTTCTACGGCCGTTGCTACTAGTGCGGTAAAGAATCCTAAGAGACGCCGTCCTTTTCTAAGTAGATGGAACGCCCCCATAGCAGGCTATTTATTCATTTCGCCTTGGCTAATCGGATTTTTCTGTCTTACGGCATATCCGTTATTTCTGTCCTTGTATTATTCCTTTACAAACTATACTTTAATGGAGCCAATCAACTGGATTGGACTTAAGAATTACGATCTAATTTTCAACTCCGATCCGAAATTTGTTCAATCCGTTAAAGTTACCTTCATGTATGTGCTGGCTTCCGTACCGTTGAAACTAATCTTCGCCTTATTGGTGGCGATGATACTTAACCGGGCTATTAAGGGGATTACTTTCTATCGTACCGCGATTTATTTCCCTTCGTTGATCGGCGGCAGTATTGCAGTTTCGCTCTTGTGGCGGAATATCTTCGGCGTAGATGGTGTGTTCAACAAGATTATTGCGGTGTTCGGCATCGCAGGGAAGGGTTGGATTACCAATCCGGATACAGCGCTCGGGACATTGGTCCTGCTTAGCGTATGGCAGTTCGGCTCGACGATGGTTATTTTCCTGGCTGGATTGAAGCAGATACCATCCGATCTGTATGAGGCATCCGGAGTAGATGGTGCGAACAAGTTCGTGCAATTTTTCAAGATCACCTTACCGATGCTCTCGCCAATTATGTATTTCAACTTGATTATGGCTGTCATCAACTCGTTCCAAATGTTTACCTCCGCATTTGTTATTACGAACGGAGGACCGATGAACTCGACGTATGTCTACGCTCTCTACTTGTACGAACGTGCATTTAGCCGTTATCAATTAGGTTACTCTTCTGCTCTGGCCTGGATCATGCTCGTGATGATCGTCGCGGCTACACTTATTATCGCAGGTACCTCGAAATACTGGGTATTCTACGAAGAGACAGGAGGTAAGAAGAGAAAATGACAAAACAATGGAAATCAGCCATCCGTCATACTTTCATGATCCTGTTCAGTCTTTTAATGGTATATCCGATTCTTTGGTGGATTGGAGCGGCCTTGAAGAGCAACACAGAGATGGGCTCGCCGAATATATTTCCTACCGTGCCGATGTGGAGCAATTTTACAAAAGGGTGGAATTCGGTACCAGGTCATTCCTTTACCGATTTCTATATCAACACCTTTGGGCTTGAAATTGCAGTGTTAATCGTTACGTTAGTATCTTGTACGCTCGTGGCATTCGGATTCGGTAGATTGGACTTTCCGCTTAAGAACTTCTGGTTCTCTCTGCTGATGCTAACAATTATGATGCCTGGGCAAGTATTGATTATCCCGCAATACTCCTTGTTCTATAAACTTGGCTGGGTGAATACGTATCTTCCGTTCATCGTGCCTCACTTGCTAGCGACGGGTGCCGGCGGAACCTTCTTCGTCTTCCTGCTAATCCAGTTCGTAAGAGGGATTCCGAGGGAGCTGGATGAATCGGCCAAAATAGACGGCTGCACCTGGTTCGGTATCTACTGGCGGATCGTTATGCCGCTGACCAAGCCAGCGATCGTGACCGTTATGATCTTCTGCTTCCTGTGGAACTGGGATGACTTCTTAGGGCACTTGCTCTATATCAACTCTGTTGATAAATATACAGTAGGTTTGGCTCTACGGATGATTAATGATTCCCAATCTGCTCAGGAATGGGGACAATTGCTGGCCATGTCGCTCGTCTCTATCATGCCTGCTACACTCGTGTTCATGTTCCTGCAGAAGCACTTTGTAGAAGGTATTGCTACAACAGGAATTAAAGGATAAAATGAAGGGCATCATCCCTATGCTTATATGCGGTAAAGCGATGAACAGTTCTGTTCACTGCTTTACCGCTCTTTCTCATTTCACGATTGGAGGAAGTAGACTAGCATGACAAACCCTTTCAAGAAATTCAGGATCGATCGGCTCTTCTTCTATCTGTTCTCAGCTGTAATCGTGATCGTCATCGCTCTGATTGCCTGGGCCAGCTATAGCATCTCATCGAAAGCGCTGGTACGGACAACCTCCCACTACCAGCAACAACTGTTAGATGAATTGAATAACGAGATTACGACGCGACTTGTTACGATCGAGCAAATCTCGTTATCAACCTCCCGTGACAGCGAGCTAATTCATCTTCTCACGAATAGAGACGATGAATATGACCGATACCGGAGATATGTCGGTGTACAAAATGCACTCGCTAATTTAACTTACTCGATCCCTCTGATACAGGGGATTGATCTCTATATGAACCGTCCTTTTCTGGGAGAATCCAAGTACTATATTCAATTTCGGGATCTTAACGATATGAGTAAGCAGGAATGGTCCCATATGCTGGATAAGAATGATTTCGCTTGGAGCAGTGAACATAAAGTGGATGGTTTCCAGGGTGATGTTTCAGTTCTTAGCTTCGCCCGTAAAATCATGTACAACGATAACTATCTGGGTGTTCTCGTCATACATATCAAAGCCGAACAGATTCGTTCCCTTTTGTCAGGAAATAGTACCGATCCGAACCGAATGATGACGAATATGGCTGGGGAGCAGATTGTGAAGATCGGTCACGTGCTGAATCAGAATGAGCTGTCCAAGTGGATTGACCTGAAAGATCAACAGTCTGGTTATGTCCATATTCGCGGCAACTCGAATGTGGGCGACTCTCTATTAGTGTATTCGAAGCTGGACAATTCCAATTGGACTCTAATCGAGATGACGTCATGGAAACAGATTACGGAGGACAGTTTTAGATTAGCCGAGGTCATCGCGCTGATTGGTATCGCTGCCGTACTGCTTGTCTTACTTCTGACGTTATATATTAGTAGACAGTTTACGAAACCAATCAATGAATTGGTGGTAGCGATGCGGATGTATTCGGTAGAAGGTAACAATGTGGAACTGTCTGCTGATTATGAGAACGAATTCGGTTATCTGTTCGCGGGTTACCGCAAACAGAATGAACGGATCGAGGAGCTGTACCAGTCTGTGCAGCTTCGTTATGAGCAGCAACGGAAGGCAGAGATTGAGGCGCTGCAGGCCAATATCAACCCTCATTTCCTCTATAATATGCTGGATCAGCTGAATTGGATGGCGATTGAAGCCGGGCAGGATGAACTCAGCCGAATATTAGAGCTGATGGGTCGTATGTTCCGTATCGGCTTGTCCAACGGAGACACCTTCATTACGATTGGCGACGAGGTGGAGCATATCAAGAGTTATCTGGAGATCCAGCAATTGCGCTGGGCGGAGGATTGCAATATGCGATAGATGCATCGGCAGAGCTTAGGCAGTTCTTCATTCCGAAGCTGACACTCCAGCCATTCGTAGAAAATTCCATCGTTCATGGATTTAACAAAAGACTGCACGGCTATGTGTATATCAAGCTGACAGCGAATGAGGATTCGTTATTCATTATCATTGATGATGATGGCAGTGGCTTAACAAAAGTAGTTGATGAGAAGCAGAAGCGTCGTACTGGAGGTTATGGTATCCGTAATGTCAGAGAACGGATCTCAGGTTATTTCGGAGAGCAATACGGAATCACTCTCAGTGAACGGGAAGAAGGCGGAACTAGAGTCGAGATTACCCTCCCTCTATTAACAAAGCCGCCAGCTTAGTAAGAGAATGAACACTTCGGTTTATTTTTAAACAAATCGTGCATCTCTCGTATATCCAGGGGAGATGCCGATAAGTATTATAGTAATTGAAAGCGGTTTATTAGAGCCGCTGGTCTTGTTATACGAATCTTTCAGTCTGATACTGAATTTTACTATATGTACGTGTTCAAAACCTTTATATCCCTAATACGATGAATCTTTTAATCTTTGCAAGGCTTAAGGAGGTAAGTATCGTGCGGAAGATCGCCATTATTGATGATGAACGCCAGGTACTGCAAGGGATGAAGCGGGTTATTCCTTGGGGAGAGCTGGATGCGGAATGGGCCGGGGAAGCGCTGAACGGCGAGGATGGATTGGATATGATCCGGGAGACACAGCCTGATATCGTCATTACGGATATATATATGCCGGTGATGAACGGGTTGGATATGATCGAGCATTTAAGAAAAGACGGATTTGGTGGGAAAATTATCATTCTTAGCGGGTATTCTGACTTTGAGCATGCAAGGCAGGCACTGCGCTTTAATGTCAGCGATTATGTGTCCAAGCCGATCAGTGTACCTACTTTAAAGACTGTATTATATAAAGTTATTCAAGAGCTTGTTGAAGAGGAAGAGAAGCTCAATATCCAGGTGGAGCTTAAACATAAACTGATGATCTATGAGCCTTTTATCGAAAAGGAGTGGGTAAGATCTGCCGCAGTAGGCACGCTTAACCAGTATTATCAAGATGGCGATCACCTGCCGGAGCCTTATCAATATTGGGCTGAATGTAGTCATGCGGCGATTGGTATTGATTTGGTTCGCGATGGCCGGGCGGATGAGCTGTCCGTGTCCGACTGGAATTTATTCCGCTTCGCTATTAGCAATATCGTCTGCGAAGTTGCTCGGAAGGTATTCCCTGTCATCGAGTATACAGAACTTCATAGTACAAGAGCTGTATTGATCATCCATCCCGAGCGTGGTAGTTCCTGCGAACAATTGGAGGATACGCTAAAGGAGCTTGGTGTCAAGCTGATCGACAACGTCAAAAGCTACTTAAGGCTTGCGATTTGTGTTGGAATCGGAAGGATTCGCGGGGAATGGGCGAAGCTGCCGGAATCGACAGAGGAAGCCTTTCGAGCGATTGATCGCCGCGAGCAGAGGATGGTCCCTTCCTACGATTTGTACATATATAAAGGACAGACGAGAGAAGATTCGGAGACGGTCGCGTTGTTCCCGGTCAAGTTCTCGTTCAAACTGGCTAGTGCCATGAAGACGGCCCAGGAGACTGAGGCACAACAAATCGTCGCAGAGTATATAGAAGAGCTCAAGAAGCAGGGCGGAATCTCCAAGGATTATGTACAGATGCTAGGCAGCGAATTATGGGGCATCATGACCTACAGTTTGTATGAAGCGGGTCTTTTCCTCGATGATCTATTCACGAATGACCAGATTGCCAAGGAACTGCTCACGTTATGCCGACCAGAGCAACTGGCGGAGTGGCTGTTGGCAAAGATCTCAATAATCTGCAACAGCCGGCAGATGAAAGGAAGCAGCAAGCACAGACAGGTTGTCGACTTCATGACCCAGTATATTCATGAGCATTATGCTGAAGACTTAACGCTTGCCGATCTGTCGGACAAAGTGTACATTTCCCGGAATCATTTATCGATCATTTTCAAGAATATTACGGGTGAGACATTCAACAACTATTTGACCCGAGTGCGGATGGAGAAAGCACGTGAGCTATTACTGGAACGCAATCTGCTCGTCTATGAGGTGGCGGAGCAGGTCGGCTATAAGAATGTTCCTTACTTTAGCACATTATTCAAGAAGGTTACCGGAATGAATCCAACGGAACTCATCAAATAAAGAGGTTATAGTGGACTTTTTGAACAACTGCTTAAAGGGGGGCGCTTATGATTCGCGTTGCAATAATAGGAACAGGCTCTATTTCCAGGGCTCATCTTCAGGCTTATGCTCTGTTTCCGCAGCGCTGTAAAGTCATCGCGCTCGCAAATAGCCATGTGGAGAAAGCATACAGACTGAAGGAAGAATTTCAGCTCGATTGCACAATTACTGAGGACTATCATGAGCTACTTCACAATGAGGATATAGATTTAATCTCGATCTGCACCCCTCCCCGTACTCATGCCGAGATTGCAGCCAATTGTCTGCTTGCGGGTAAGCATGTCCTGGTGGAGAAGCCGATGGCGATGTCTCTGGAAGAATGTGATCGGATGTTGGAAGCCGCCGAACAAGCGGGACGCATCCTGTCTGTCATTGGACAGAGCCGCTTCGATGATTCCATGATGAAGCTCAAATACATGCTCGGTTCCGGTTTGGCAGGCCGAATCGTCCATGCCCAGGTAGAGGCTCATTGGTGGAGAGGCGCTAGCTACTACGATAAGTGGTGGAGAGGAACATGGGAGCAGGAAGGGGGCGGTTGTACGCTGAATCATGGTGTCCATCATATCGATCTGCTGCAATGGATGATGGGGATGCCGCAGACCGTACAGGCAGTCATCAGTAATGCCTCGCATAGCAACTCGGAAGTGGAGGACATCTCGATAGCTATCTTCAGCTATGAGCAAGGTGGAGTGGCACAAGTTACAAGCTCGGTTGTGCATCATGGCGAGGAACGGCAGATTATCCTTCAGGGGAGAGAGCCCGAATATCAACGCCATGGAAGGTGTATGCTTCCACTTCAAGGCCGGACGGATTTCCGGAGCGGAATCAGGCACTGGAGCAGGAGATCGAAGAATACGGACGTAGTTATAAGTCACTGCAGTACAGTGGCCATGCTGGACAGATTGATGATATTTTGAGAGCGATTGAGCATAATTCGCTGAAGGTACTGATCGATGGATATGAGGGTCGGAAAGTCATTGAACTAATTACAGCGATCTATGAAGCGGGGACAACGAGAAGATCGGTTAATTTGCCGCTGAGTGAAGATAGTTTATTTTATACACGTGAAGGTTTACTAGCGACCGCACCGCGCTTCCATTAGAAGGAGAGTTCAAGTGTCTATCGCGTGGATAAGTAACAGTAAGGTTAGTAGGATGCTTATGTTAGGAGGAAAACTATGGTTCCGGTGAAATTCAGCATTATCGGCGGCGCTGGCTACCGCTCGCAGTATTATCTCAGAATTGCTCAAGCGATGCCCGAACGGTTCCAGGTCAGTGGTATGGTTGTCAGGAATGAGGCCAAGGCGCTAGACATGGAGAAAAAATGGGGTGTATCTACATATCGGACATTGGATCAGTTGCTGCAAAATGAAAGCCCGGATTTTATCGTCGTCTCCGTAAGCGGCAATGAAGGTCTGAATTATTTGTATAGACTGGCAGAAGAAGGGGTTCCCGTATTAGCGGAGACACCACCAGCTCCCGATCTAGAGGGTCTTGAACTGTTGCATGATAAAACAAGTGTAACTGGGGCCCGTATTCAGGTGGCTGAGCAGTACCAGTTCCATCCGATCCAGGAAGCTCGCTTGGCCCTAATTCGTTCAGGGAGATTAGGGAGAATTACCGAGGCAACAGTATCGATCTCTCACCTATATCACGGCGTCAGTCTTATTCGTAAAATGCTGGGGATATCATTTGAAAATGTGAAAATCAGGGGGATGCGTTTCCAATCTCAATGGGCCTTGGGACCGACACGCGACGGGAATCCGACGGAAGATAGAATGATTCCTCTGCAGAGAGATCTGGCCTGGCTGGATTTCGGGGATCGTCTCGGAATATACGATTTCACCAAGGATCAACACCGCTCCTGGACCCGCTCGAACCATCTGTCAGTTAGAGGGGAGAGGGGAGAGATTTTCGACAGTCGCGTTTTAATTCAACAGGAGTCAACGGTTCCGCTCCAAATGGAATTGAAGCGGATCAATAAAGGGGAAATGGAGAATCAGGAGGGTTACTTCCTGCAAGGGATTCTGTGTGGGGAGAGTTGGTTGTACGAGAACCCTTTCGCTCCGGCCAGATTATATGATGATGAGATTGCCATCGCAGAATGCCTACAGAAGATGGCTGATTATATAGCTGGAGGGCCCGAGTTCTACAGTGTCGCGGAGGCTTCACAGGATCATTATCTGGGTATGATGATCGAGAAGGCGATTTTATCGGGCGAGATTGTCGAGACCCAGCGTCAGCGTTGGGCTAGATAGAGAACTGGATACATTTTAAGCGGAGAACCCAACCATGACAGATATCCGATAATTGGGCGAAGGGTACTGAGACAGATGCCTAATCACTCTTTGGCATAGACGAATATGATGCTGTGTACTCTTAATCAAGGAGGGATACACGATGGGTGAAGTTGGCGGTTTAGGTTGTGGACCTGGAGTCGGCGGTTTAGGTTACGGTCCTGGAGTTGGCGGATTATGGACTTCCACTGGGGCGATCTTAGTTCTGTTTATTTTGCTGGTGATTATTACAAGAAGCTTTTGCTTTTAATTAATCATCGACTTATCTATTAGACAATAAACAGGCTCTACTGTAATCTCATCTGGAAAGATCCGGAATAAGAGAAGCCTACTAACCTTAATGGTTGGTGGGCTTTTTTTTGCATATTATTGTGTGTCAAAAAATGCCTGTGAACAACCTCTATTATTGATCTCGTATATTGATTATTTGTATGGAATAGGCATATAATACAAACATATGTTCTCATATGAGGTGATAGGGATGTTAAATGATCTGGAACGTAAAGTGCTTCGAATTCTGTATAACTTCTCAACGCAGCGGCGTCGAATGCCAACCAAACCTGAATTGGAACGTACTACTGGCCGACAATTCACGGATATCAAGTCCGCCCTAGATGTGTTAGTGCAGCAGCGGTATATTTTCTGGCCGGATAATCCTCTGCTCGATACCATTGTAATTCTGGAGGGATGGGAACGGGATACTTCTATGCCTAAACCTAAGCCGGTGATATCAAGTAACACGGATTATTGGACGAAGTACTAATGGTACGTGTTCAAAAAGTACGGTTTTCAGCACCGAAGCTTATGCTTCCGATGTGCGTTTTTTCAAAACGCTTCAGTTGAATGAAGCTAGGGACTGAGGAGCGGAGCGTACGTAGTGGGTACGTGAGCACCTGAGATGTTTCCGGAGGAAACATGACTTCGTATGCATCCGCTTAGGCCCGGCTGAATTCAAGATTCGATGTCGAATAAGTTCTCAGTGTTACTTCGTGATCAAAAGCGGACTTTTTGAACAACTTCTAAAGGGTGATATAGAATTGCAAATCGAAATCGTATTGTATATGCTTGATTAAACTAAGTAACATTGGCTCCAATGGAATATGCGACATTAGAGCAGGACAACTATTGAGTAGGAGGATTTCATAATCATGAGTACGTCACAGTTTTTTGCTAGACCTCATCTTGCCGATTGTGTGCCTGATCTGGTTGCTACGGCACGTGGAGATAAGAAGGCTACATTGGTAATACAGAATGCGAAGCTGGTTAATGTATGCTCGGGAGAAATTCAGGACGGTATATCGATCGGTGTGCAGGGCAGCCGAATTGCTTTTGTAGGGGCGGATGCCAGCCATATGATCGGTGCAGATACGAAGATCATCGATGCTGCCGGCCGTTATGTTGCTCCTGGCTTACTTGATGGGCATTGCCATATTGAGAGTAGTCAGATCACACCAACCCAATTCGCCAGAGCCGTGCTTTCGAAGGGTACGACGGGCGGATTTTTTGATGCTCATGAGATTACGAACGTATTGGGGCTGCCTGGTCTGAGACTGATGCTGGACGAAGCCAGACAAACCCCGCTTGCAGCTTATATGCAGGTTGCTTCATGCGTTCCGTCTACAGGTCCGGATATGGAGACGGCGGGTGCCGAGATCGGCCCTGCAGAGGTCGCCGAAGCCTTCACTTGGGGTCCTGATATGATCGCCTTGGGCGAGGTTATGAACTTTCCGGGTGTTGTGTACGGAGACGAGAAAATGATCGGAGAGATCCAGGCAACCTTGCGGGCTGGACGAGTTGCTGACGGACACTTTACGTGGCCGGTGGATGATTGGAGAATTTCTGCTTATGCGGCTGGTGGAATTACCGGAGACCACGAGTGTGTAAATGCCGAGGATGTTATTGAACGTGTAAGAAGAGGCATGTACGCCAAAATGAGACGCGGTTCGGCCTGGCATGATGTGGCCGAATCCATTAAGGCTCATACGGACTATGGCATTGATACGCGTCGTATGATGCTCGTAACAGACGACCGTAGTCCGGAATCTCTTGTTGATGAAGGACATATGGACTTCGTAGTTCGTCATGCGATCTCGCAAGGCGTACGTCCGGTAACGGCCTTCCAAATGGCAACGATCAATACCGCTGAACGCTTCGGTGTTGCCCGTGATGTAGGTACCATTACTCCAGCTTCCTTCGCCGACATGATCATTCTTGACGGTAATTTGGCCGACGTTAACGTCGTGATGACGATTGCGGCTGGACAAGTTGTCGCTAAGAATGGCAAGATGACCGTGGAATTGCCTGATTTCGAATATCCACACGAAGCTATTAACTCGGTGCATCTCACTCGCGCGGTGATGGAGCAGGACTTTGTCATTGAAGCTCCAATCGAATCCGGTGAGTTAACGGCGAGAGCTATCGGTGTACGTGAGAATCATGTGGATACGAAGGAAGAACTTGTGCCTGTGCGGATCGAGAATGGCAGGGTTGCGCTCCGAGTCGAGGATGGCCTGTCCAAGCTGGCGGTTATCGAGCGTCACAAAGGGACGGGCAACAAATCGGTTGGTCTGGTGTCGCATGTTGACTTCAAAGTACCGGCAGCAATTGCTACAACCGTAGCTCATGACTGTCATAATGTGATGATCATCGGGAATTCCGATGCTCTGATGGCCAAGGCTGCGAACACCGTTGCAGAAATGCAGGGCGGCATTGCTGTCGTAACTGAAGACAAGATTGTCAAGCTACCGTTGCCAGTGGCTGGACTGATGTCGAATGCGCCGTTTGAACAGGTTGCCGAGCAATCTCGTGCGGTAAGCCAGGCACTGTATCAGGCAGGTTGCACGATGAACTATGCGTTCATGACCTTGTCTCTGCTGGCGTTGGTCGTTATTCCTGAACTGCGTATCTCGGATATCGGCTTGTTCAAGATGACGGAACAAGGCTTCGTGAAGGTTCCTTTGTTCGTAGAGGAGCAATAAGACAGGCAGCGGGAATGTCACTATTTGACATACATCCTTTGTCATAGTTAAATAATAGTGAGCGTTTAAAAAGTCAGACTTTCAGCATCGAGAAGGTTGGATGAGGCTAGGGCATGAGGAGCGGAGCGTACGTAGTTGGTACGTGAGCACCGGAAGGCCCGGGTGAATTCAAGATTCGATGTCGATTAAACTTCCTATGCCACTTCGTGATCAAAGTGGGACTTTTTAAACAACCTCTAATAGGTAATTGAATAGGAAATCCACTAGGGGAGTCGTGGTAACGACTGAGACAAGATAAATCTTGGACCCTTTGAACCTGATCTAGTTAGCACTAGCGTAGGAAAGTGGAGTCGGACTAAATTGCTATAGCTATATTTGCTAAAGTACAGGCCACTCCATATCCGGAGTGGCCTTTTTGTTGTGTAAATAGACCGAGATTTGCAGTTATATTCGATATATTTGTGAATCCAGGACTCCATCCGCTCTTGCAGGGGATTTCCTTATTCAAAAGGTGTACAAGTTGAACGAATGAAAGCTCAAGGAATAGGAGCAGCAGTTCAACTTAACGGTTTCGAAAAAATTTGGAGGTGTAGACCATGAGTTTTACGAGACAGCTTCGTCAGCAGGCAGATCCTATTTTTCAAGCTATTTATGAACATCCGTTTATACGCGGGATCGCTAGTGGAAAGTTGCAGAAAGAGCAGCTAATTCATTATGTAAAGCAGGATTTTGAGTATTTGAACGCTTTTATGCGGATTTATGGCATCGCCATATCTAAGAGCAGTACGCGTGAGGAAATTGCGATGTTCAACGAGCAGATCAACTTCGTGCTCTATAGTGAAGTACACCCGCATAACAATTTTTGCAGCGTGGCGGGCGTCACTTATGAAGAACTTCAGGGCTTTCCTCTTTCGCCTTCGGCACATCATTATATCCGACATATGCTGACCGTTGCGCATGAAGGTAGCCTTGGTGAGATTGTGGCCGCGCTACTGCCTTGTCCATGGACGTATATTGAGATCGGCCAACGCCTGCTTGAGGAAGTCAAACCGGATGAATCGCATCCGTTCTATGATTGGATTTATTTCTATGGTGGAGGGATGTCGGACTTAACCGAGCGATTCTGCCGTTATGTGGACGACTGGTCTGAGCGTGTGACAGAAGCTGAACGGCTGCGGATGAAGGAGTATTTTCTGCAGAGCTGCCAACTGGAGTATATGTTCTGGGATATGGCATTTCGTCAGGAAGAATGGCCGGTTGCCATGGATTTAGGTAGCGGACTGTGAGTCGAAACTGAACGGTCGCAAGAACTGGAATTAGGTATGTATGTAAGCTGGAATTTGTACGAGCATGGCAGGTTGGAACTGCTATAAAGTGATCGGAACTACGGTATGCGAGCCAGAAATTGCTGGCTTGGCCTAATCTGCTGATAGGTGGAACGGAGCTACGAAATTGTTGTAGCATTAGATCCCAGATGGGATGGGGTGCAGAAATTGAAATCTGAGAATGGGGTTGATCTAGAAATGAGTACGCTCGAACAGGATATTGCAGCTCTCTTAACTAAGGTACAAAAGACGCGGCCGCTCGTACATAATATGACGAACGTGGTCGTCACCAATTTCACAGCGAATGGTCTGCTAGCTCTTGGCGCATCTCCGGTTATGGCTTATGCCCAGGAAGAAGTGGCAGATATGGCCAAGGTGGCCGGCGCGCTGGTACTGAATATCGGCACCCTATCCACAGAGCAGGTGGATGCGATGATCATCGCAGGTAAATCGGCTAACCTTCATGGTGTTCCCGTATTGCTGGACCCTGTCGGTGCTGGAGCAACTCGCCTCAGAACGGAGTCAGCGCAGCGGATTTTACGTGAGGTGAAGATTGCTTTGATTCGCGGGAACGCCGCGGAGATCGCTAATCTAGTCGGTGAAGACTCAGACATTAAAGGGGTGGACGCGGCTGAGAGTAGCGCGGGAGCGAATGCGAAAATCGCACTCCAGGCAGCTCGTCAATTCAATGCAGTGGTAGCTATTACTGGTAAGGAAGATATCATAGCCGATGGAGATTACTACCGGATTATCAGCGGCGGAGATGTGCTACTGACACAGGTGACCGGAGCAGGATGTTTGCTGACGTCTGTGCTTGGTGCCTTCGCGGCGGTTGAAAGGGACATGATGCTCGCTGGCACGGCGGGGCTGGCTTATTACGGTGCGGCTGCAGCTCGTGCAGCGGAACGGACAGCTCCGTTAGGTCCGGGCAGCTTCCAGATTGCCTTCCTGGATGAGCTGGCCAAGCTTCATCCTCATTCAGTTAAGGGGTATGCGGCTATTGCTGAGGCGGGTAGCATGGCTGCCGGAGGTGAATCAAAGTGAGTATTCCTAGAGCTCTGACGATTGCCGGTTCAGATAGCGGCGGCGGTGCTGGAATCCAGGCCGATCTCAAAACTTTTCAGGAGCTGGACGTGTTCGGAATGTCGGCGATTACCGCGATCACGGTTCAGAATACACTCGGTGTGGAGAAGGTGTATCCACTGCCACCTGAAGCATCGGCGGAGCAGATCAAGGCGGTTGGCTCGGATATTGGCGTCGACGCGCTCAAGACAGGAATGCTCTTCAATGCGGAGATTATTGAACAGGTTGCGGACCAGATCGCCAGCTTCGGCTGGCGAAATGTCGTCGTTGATCCGGTGATGATCGCCAAAGGCGGGGCATCGCTGCTGCTCACCGAAGCGATCCAAGCGATGAAGGAGCATTTGCTCCCGCTTGCCCTGATCGTTACGCCGAATATTCCAGAAGCGGAAGTATTATCCGGGATCCAGATTCACACGATGGAGGACCGTCGTGAAGCCGCGAAGCGTATCGCCGAACATGGAGCACGAACTGTGGTCATTAAGGGTGGTCATGATCAAGGGGAGAGAGTGATAGATCTGTTGTACGATGGCAGTGTATTTACAGGACTTGCTGGTAGACGCATCGAGACCAAGCATACACACGGAACTGGCTGCACATTCTCGGCCGCAATCGCAGCAGGCCTAGCCAAGGGGCTGACGGTAGAGCGGGCCGTTGAGGAGGCACGCGCCTTCATTCAAGCGGCGATAGAGGACTCACTGGAGTTGGGCCAGGGTCATGGACCAACGAATCATTGGGCATATCGCCGTAGAAAGGAGCGGCTCTGATGAACGAGAATAGGACGTCACGAGAGACAAAGACTTATGAGACATTTACCCGAGAAATCCATCCGGAAGTCGAACAGGGAGGAACCTGGGGGCTTGATGGAATTGGGCAGAGTAACAACCGCAACCGGAAGGAAGTCAAGTTCAATTCAGTGAATCAGAGCTCACTAGACGGCGGTCTTGAGGAAAATAGAGATCATTTTGAAGAACATGGAAGAGTTTCTTCCGAACAGATTCGAGAGTATTTACAGCTCTACTTGGTTGTTGGTTCTGTGAACTGTAAGGAAGATCCCGTCAAGGTGGTGCGTGAGGCATTGGAGGGCGGAGTTACGCTCGTTCAATTCCGGGAGAAAGGACCTGGCAGTCTGACAGGTGCAGCCAAGCTTGAATTGGCTGAACGATTGCGGGCCCTTTGCCACAGCGCGGGAGCTTTGTTCATCGTCAATGACGATGTGGAGCTGGCGCTGGCGGTGGATGCCGATGGGGTTCACATCGGCCAAGAAGATGAGGCGGCGGACCGCGTGCGTGCCCGTATCGGCGAGCGGATACTTGGTGTATCCGCGATTACTACCGAGGAGGCAAGGTCCGCCATCCGGCAGGGGGCCGATTACCTTGGCATCGGCCCGATCTATCCCACGAGCTCCAAGGAGGATGCTCGTGCCGTGCAGGGTCCGCAGGTGCTGAAGAAGCTGCGGACCCAGGGCATTACCCTGCCGCTTGTAGGCATCGGCGGGATTACCGCGGAGCGAGCGGCAGAGGTTGTGTCCGCCGGAGCGGATGGTGTTGCCGTTATCTCGGCGATCACCCAGGCGGACAACGCCCGCAACGCCGCGGCCGCTCTCAAGAGCAAGGTGCTTCGCGCCTTAGCAAGCTCAAGCACAGCCTCGCAGGGCCCAGAGGTGTAGAGGCATTTTGCTAACACAGGTGAGGAACGCTATTTCGTACACCCTAACGGACATAGTTGTCCCTTAGGGGTGAAATTTCGGATATTCTGATCTCTAACGGACATAGCTGACCGTTACATGATAAAAATACCTTATTGGTGCTGGTTGGCGACTTTTAAGAGACACAGGTGTCCGTTAAAATTGGATGACGGCGAACTTTCACTTCTAAGGGTCACGGATGTCCGTTACAAGTACGATGATTGGTGAAGCTCACAGTAGAACGGACATACGAAGCATCGAACGGACATGGCGTCCCTTAGAGGCAAAGTTTCGGACATTGTGAGGTCAAACAGCCCCCAGTTTCGTTACAATTTGCAGTAGCACTTTTTGTCTCAATAGCGATACCACGTTTCGTTAGAGAGGGGCAAAGCTTCATACGCTCACAGTGATGCACATTATAGGGTCTTCTCCGGTAAACACTACTCCGAGAGGGCCCTTTTTATGCTGGTTCGGGATTTCTAACTCTGTCGTTATGCTTAGGATCGGTAGCAATGTTACTGGACTATCACCATGTGATGCAGCATCAATGGAGTATTTGAGATATCGCATAGAGTGCGATATATTGACTGTATTCACGGATGATCTGTACAGGGGGATGCTACCAATCATGATAGACATATTAATTGCTGATGATGACCGGCATATTCGCGAGCTGGTTGGTTACTATTTGCAGAACGAAGGGTATCATGTGATTGAGGCTGCTGATGGCAACGAGGCTTCGGAGCTACTCTTATCTCGGCATATCGATCTTGCGATCGTAGATGTCATGATGCCCGGTAAAGACGGGTTTCAATTATGCGAAGAAATCAGGCGCTATTACGATTTTCCGGTTATTCTGTTGACGGCTAAGGATCAGCTGGTGGATAAGGAGCGCGGGTTCTCAGTGGGGACCGACGATTATATGACGAAGCCATTTGAACCGCAGGAGCTGTTATTCCGGATTAAGGCGCTACTTAGACGCTATCAGATGGTAAGTGCGGAATCGATCAAGCTTGGAGACACGATCATGAACCGTAAAGGTTATGAAGTGCATTGCAAGGGCAAGCAGCTTATGCTGCCTTTGAAAGAATTCGAGCTGCTGTTCCAGTTGGCCAGTTACCCGGGACGAATATTTACGCGTGAGGAGCTGATTGAGCTGATCTGGGGCATCGATTTCAATGGGGACGACCGTACAGTTGATGTTCATATCAAAAGATTACGCGACCGCTTCAAAGACAATAACGACATCACGTTTACAACAGTACGGGGTGTTGGCTACAAGCTAGAGGCGGCCAGTTCATGAAATCACTGTATATCCGTATTTTGTTTACGTCGATTCTCGTTATCCTCGTCAGTAGCGTAACGGCCTTTATCGCTTCGAATATTTATTATCAGCACAATCTGAAGCCTTATAACGATCAAAAGATCAGTAGGATGGCCGAACAGATTCAAGACTTCTACGAGATGAATCGTGAGGTTAATCTGAATACCTATCTGGAGCATGTCGGAGATCTTGGCTACCAATTATACCTTGTGAACGAACAAGGGAACGGCTATTTCTATGGAGGTTCATTCCGTAAAACAGGAATAGATCAGCAGGTGATCAAGAGTGTTATTGACGGACAAGTCTACCATGGGATTGCGAATTTTCCGCCGGGATTGTTCATTACCGGGTTCTTCGACAATGATCTAAAAAATACGATCGGCGTCTCACTGAAGAATGATGAGGATACCTTCGCATTATTTATCCGTCCTAATGTAGAAGTTCAGTTCGGGGAATTACGGAATTTCTTCGCGATCATTCTAATTCTCACCATTGGCATGAGCATCATTCTGTTTGTATTTAATACACGCTGGGTCGTTCATCCGATCATAAAGCTGACGGAAGCAACCAAAATGCTGGCCCGGGGAAGTACAACATCAAGCTCGATTTGAAAAGAAAAGATGAGATCGGCAAGCTGGCCGGTCACTTCACTCATATGACTCGAAGTCTCGAACAGTTGGAGGAGATGCGGCAGGAGTTTGTGTCCAACGTCTCGCATGAGATGCAATCGCCGCTTGCCTCCATTCAGGGCTTCTCACATACGCTGCTGCAAGCAGATTTACCCGAAGAACAGCGGCGCCACTATTTGTCCATTATTGAGGATGAGAGCAAGCGGATGTCGCAATTAAGCAAGCAACTACTCATGCTGGCCTCTCTGGATAAGGAGGAGGCGATCCTGGAGAAGAGCAGCTTCGATGTAGGCGATCAGATCCGCCAAGTCTTGTTCATGACTGAATGGAGCTGGCGCGAGAAGGAATTGGCCATTGATATGGATATTCCTTCACTGATGATATTTGCCGATAGCAGGCTTATGCAGCAAGTGTGGATTAATTTGCTGACGAACAGTATCAAATATACAGATGAAGGCGGTACGATCTTTGTTCGACTGAAGCAGCAAGAGAATCTGTGTGTCGTTGAGGTAGAAGATACGGGGATCGGCATCGCCGAGGAGGATATCCCAAATATTTTCCAAAGGTTCTACCGTGCTGATAAGACGAGAAGCCGTCAGGAAGGCAGCAGCGGCCTAGGGCTCGCGATCACAAACAGGATCATTGCCATGCACGGTGGAAGAATTGAAGTGGAGAGTGAGCTTGACAAGGGATCTGTATTTCGCGTTATTTTGCCTATGATGTAATAGTTGTTCATATTGCGTTCATATTCCTAACCTATAGTGAAGTCCAGAAAGAGATTTTTGAACTTTAAACTTACTAGGGATTAGGAGATGAACACCATGTTTCTGGCAATACGAGAAATGAAGCACGCGAAGACGCGCTATTTGCTTATATCACTCATTATGGTTCTCATTGCTTGGCTCGTTCTGTTTGTAACTGGGCTGGCGCAGGGGTTATCTTACGCGAATGCGTCTTCTATTCAAAATATGAAGGCTGACTATTTAATTCTGCAGCAGGATGCGGATCACCGCTTAAACCGTTCGGTGCTCACGGAAGATACCTGGAAGCAAATCCAGCAAGCATCTAGCGATCAGAAAGGGGTCACATTAAGCCCTCTAAGCGTTAAAATGACCTCGATCGCCAAGGTGGATGATACTAAGAAGATCGACGCAACCTTCTTCGGCATTGACCCGGAGGGATCGTTGGCCCCAGTCATCACGGAAGGGCGGTTGATGGCTACTGGAGCAGAGAATGAAGCGGTCGCTGACAAGACTTTTGCCGATAAGGGTCTTAAGCTTGGTGACATGATCGAAGATCAGGCATCAGGACAGCAATTTACGCTTGTAGGCTTTACGGAGGGCCAATCCTACAGCCATACTCCGGTGATCCTAATGAGCTTCAAGGCACTTGAGGCGACTCAGGTCGGTAAGCCAACCTCGATGGAGAACGCAGCATATAATGCTGTTGCCCTGAGCGGTAGTAAGACAATCGCGGATCACATCACAAGTAAGGTGCAAGGCATTGAAGTTGTAAGTAAAGATACGGCGCTGAAAGGAATCCCTGGGTACCAGGAGGAACAAGGCTCTCTGCTCATGATGATTGCGTTCCTGTTCATTATCGCTGCATTCGTGCTCGCTGTCTTCTTCTATGTCATTACAATTCAGAAGATGAATCAGTTCGGCGTGCTCAAAGCGATTGGTGCTAAGAATGGTTATCTTGCCCGTAGTCTGATTCTGCAGGTATTGACTTTATCGGTGGTCTGTCTTGCCATTAGTATTCTACTAACCTATGGTGTCTCGATGGTGCTTCCGAGCAGCATGCCGTTCCAATTGAATACAACGGTTGTTGCTGGATGTGCGGTATTGTTCATCGTGGTGTCCTTACTGGGTTCGCTGTTGTCTTTGTACCGTGTCGTCAAGGTAGATGCGATTGAAGCGATTGGGAGGGCGATGTAAATGAGTACTGTAATGAATAGAACGACAGATCACTTGAATAAGCAAATCGACAATAGTAAAAATAGTGCCACCAAGATTGCAGGTGTACGAGGCGCCACTGCGAATACCAAGCTGCTGTTACAAAATATCAGCAAGGTGTATGGTGACGGAGACACCTCTGTCAAGGTGTTGGATCAAATTACGCTGGAGGTCAAGGCGGGCGAATTTGTGGCCGTCGTAGGACCTTCGGGTGCGGGAAGAGTACCTTCCTCTCGATTGCCGGAGCATTGTTGTCACCAAGTAGCGGGCAAATCTGGATCGGTGATCAGGAAATCAGTAAGCTGCCTGAGAAGAAATTGAATCAAATTCGGCTCGATAAGATTGGCTTTGTCTTTCAATCCGCGAATCTGATCCCTTATCTCACTGTAATCGATCAATTGATTCTGATTGGTGAATTATCCGGCAAACCACGTAAGGAATCGAGAGACAAGGCAGAGAAGTTGCTGCGTGAGCTTGGTCTAGGACATCGTCTGCATCATTATCCAGACAGTTTGTCTGGCGGTGAACGACAGCGGGTATCCATCGCTCGGGCATGGATGAATGACCCGGAGATTATTCTCGCGGATGAGCCGACGGCGAGTCTAGATTCGGAGAGAGGCAGATCCGTTGTAGAGATGCTGGCGGATGAAGTTAAGCAGCGCGGCAAAGCTGCTGTCATGGTCACACACGACCATCGTATGCTCGATCTGTGTGATCGTATCGTATATATAGAAGACGGCAAGCTGTCGGAGAGAGAACTGTAACGGTATTCACTCGGGGCTCTGGCTAGTCTGTACATGGCTTCTAGGGGCTGTCTCAAAAGTGAAGTGACCCGAAAAGTTAGACAGTTTATTTTCATTAAGCAGTTTGTTGGGCATGAGTCCGGTATTGTACCGGACTCATGCCTTTTAATTTTGATTTAATCCGCTTGTAATTATAGTAGTTAATATACTTGGATAATTCCTCTTTAAAATGTTCAATACTTTTAAATTCCTTTATATAAAGGAATTCTGATTTGAGAATACCGAAGAAGTTCTCCATCACAGAATTATCATAACAGTTGCCCTTTCGCGACATACTCTGCGTGATTTGTTTTCTTTGTAATGCCTGACGGTATTGCTTCATCTGATAGTGCCATCCTTGATCTGAATGCATGAGAAGCTTGCCTTCTATCGTTAGCCTTTCAAAAGCTTGCTCTAGCATATCTGATACAAGAGAGTAGGTAGGTCTAAATCCTATCGTATACGAAATGATTTCACCGTTATATAAATCCAGAACAGGTGACAGATACAGTTTTTCTCCCAGTAATTTAAATTCTGTAATGTCTGTCACCCATTTCTGATTTGGTCTCTCTGCTTTAAAATTACGGTCTAATAAGTTCGGTGCAATCTGACCGACCTTACCTTTGTACGAGCGGTACTTTTTCACACGGACTATTGATATTAATCCTAGCTCTTTCATAATACGTTGGACCTTTTTATGGTTCACCTGATGCTCACGATTCCTTAATTCATCACGAATACGACGATAACCATAGCGGCCTTCATGCTCGTCATAAATGGATTGAATGAGTACCTTTAGCTCGCCATCTGGATCGGGACGTCCGAAGCTTTTAATCACGTAATAATAGGTGCTGCGCGGAATACCTGCAAGCTGCAGAAGTGCTATCACCGGAAATTCACGCCTTAATTCATAGATTACTTGCGCTTTGTCTTGTTTGGTGATTTTTCCTTGTTTTGAACTAAGGCATTCAACTTTTTTAAATAGGCATTTTCCATACGTAAACGTTCGTTTTCTGCCTGTAGTTTCTCAAGTGACCCTTCATCTTGTTTTGTTGGTTTCTTTGTTTCTTTGTTCATGGATGTACGCCCCTTTTTCTTTGCTTTGAAGGCGTCAAATCCCTTTCTTTCAAACTCTTTAACCCATCTTTTGATAGGTGAAGGTGAGGGAATACCAAAATGCGCAGCGATATCTACATATGAGGCCTTCGTTTTTAACCGATATTCAAGTACCTCTAGTTTAAACTCTGGTGAATATGAAGCATAGTCTTTTATTCGAAAACCTTCAATCCCCCACTCGCTGTACAGCTTTGCCCAAGAGTAAATTTGAGTTTTGGATACACCATATTTTCTTCCAATGGATGGCGCAACTTCGTTACCTTCCAAATATCTTAATACAATTTCGAGCTTCTCTTTTACAGAAAATTTCCACATAAAAAACTGCACCTCCAATTGTTAGTTGTGTCTAACAATTGGGGTGCAGTTCAAAGTCGATATTCCGACTTGGAGACGCCCCTTTTGTGTGCCGTAAAATGTGGATATGATATATCCAGGTTATTTGACCGCTTATCGGTGCGATCACGTAGATTTTAGGATTTTAGCATCTAAACTGGCATACTCCACACAGACTTGAGATCGGAGAATCCTGATAGAAAAGTACGAATATCATTATGAAATATTGACATTGGAAAATAGGATATTTAATATAAGGTTATGTGTTAGCACTCTGGAGTCATGAGTGCTAAGAGGAGTAATATGGTATTTTTACAGTTTGATCCTAACGATATTATTGAAGGGAGATTATTCATTCATGGCTAAGAAAGAGTTCAAAGCAGAATCCAAAAGATTGCTGGAAATGATGATCAATTCCATCTACACGCAAAAGGAAATTTTCCTGAGGGAACTGATCTCCAATTCAAGCGACGCAATAGATAAGATCTACTACAAAGCCTTGACCGATGACAATCTGGTCTTTAACAAAGACGATTACTATATTAAGCTCGCGGTGGATAAAGAGAACCGCACTTTGACGATTTCCGATACAGGGATTGGGATGACGAAGGAAGATCTGGAGAACAATCTGGGTATCATCGCTAATAGCGGTTCGTTCGCTTTCAAAAATGAGAATGAGGCCAAAGACGGGCATAACATTATCGGTCAGTTCGGTGTTGGTTTCTATTCAGCATTTATGGTGGCGGATGATGTTACTGTGATCAGCCGCGCTCTGGGTAATGCTGAAGCATATAAGTGGCATTCTGCAGGGGCAGACGGCTATACGATTGACACTTGTGAGAAAGACACCGTGGGTACGGATATTATTCTTAAGATCAAACAGAATACGGAAGATGATCAATATGATGAGTATCTGGAAGAATATCGCCTGAGATCGATCGTGAAGAAGTATTCCGACTTCATTAGATATCCGATCAAGATGGACATCCAATCAAGCCGTCCTAAAGAAGGCAGCGAGAACGAATTCGAGAATTTCGTCGAGGAACAGACGGTTAACAGTATGGTGCCGATCTGGCGTAAGAACAAGAGCGAGCTGAACGATGAGGATTACGAGAACTTCTATATGGAGAAGCGCTACGGGTTCGACAAGCCTATCTCACATATCCACATCAAGGCGGATGGCGCTGTTGTCTATAATGCAATCCTGTTCATTCCTGAGAAGACTCCATTCGATTATTACACGAAGGAATATGAGAAAGGTCTAGAGCTCTATTCTAATGGCGTACTGATCATGGATAAATGCAGCGACTTGCTGCCGGATTATTTTAGCTTCGTGAAAGGGATGGTTGATTCCGAGGATCTGTCACTGAACATTTCTCGGGAATTGCTACAGCATGACCGTCAGCTGAAAATGATCGCCAAAAATATTCAAAGCAAAATCAAGAGCCAGCTTCAGACTTTGCTCAAGGACGATCGCGATAAGTATGAGAAATTTTATGAGTCCTTTGGCCGTCAATTGAAATTTGGCGTGTACAATGATTATGGCATGAATAAGGAAGTGCTGCAGGATCTACTCCTGTTCACGTCCTCTATGGAGAAGAAGCTGGTTACTCTGGACGAATACGTATCGAGAATGCCAGAGGATCAGAAGTATATCTATTATGCTGCTGGCGAGTCGGTGGAGCGTCTTGAGAAGCTGCCGCAGACGGAAATGGTAGCCGATAAGGGCTATGAAATTCTGTATCTCACCGATGATATCGATGAATTTGCGCTTAAAGTGATCATGAATTATAAAGATAAGGAATTCAAATCCGTATCCAGCGGCGATCTTGGCATCGAATCGGATGCGAATGATGAAGAAATCAAGGCGGATGAATCGGAAAATAAAGATCTGTTCGAATATATGAACGGCTTCCTCGGCGGTAAAGTGAAGAAAGTAAAAGCATCCAAGCGCCTTAAATCCCATCCGGTCTGCCTCTCCTCTGAGGGTGAAGTATCGATCGAAATGGAGAAAGTGCTGAATGCAATGCCGAGCGGTCAAGAAGTGAAGGCTGACAAAGTACTGGAAATCAACGTGAATCATGAAGTGTTCCAAGCGATGAAGGATGCCTTTACTGTAGATAACAAAGAAAAATTGAATCTTTACACGAACTTGCTGTACAACCAGGCGCTGTTGATTGAAGGTCTTCCGATCGAAGATCCGGTTGACTTCACTAACAATATTTGCAAAATCATGCAGTAAGCTTTGAAGAGGGATTTCGATCCTATAATATCCTGTCTCACGTTGAATGTGGGGCAGGATATTTGTATTTGGAACCATGTTATACTAGAGCAACAACAGATCTAAATCCAGTTAAAATCGAAGGAGAATTCGTGATGTCACTTGAAATCGAACGCAAATTTCTACTGCCAAAATATCCGGCTGAATTGATTCAGGAAGGTGCTCTAGTGATTGTGAAGGAGCAGATGATTGATCAGACGTATTTGGCGCTGCATGAAGATCAGGAGCTGAGAGTTAGAAAAATCAAGGATCTGGCTTCTGGTGAAGTAACGTTCACTCATACCTTTAAGCGGGGCTTCGGCCTGACGCGTGAGGAAGTGGAATATTCGATCTCCGAGGGCTTGTACGAGCAAATGATCGAGGCACACGGGACGATCCCGCTGATTAAGAAACGGACCACCGCGCAATGGAATGATCATATCGTAGAAATTGATGAATATGATCAAATTCAAATGAAGGTGCTGGAGGTCGAATTTACTTCTGAGGAAGAAGCGCTTCGTTTTTTAGCCCCGGACTGGTTCGGTCCTGATATTAGTACGGAGAAAAAATATAGCAACAAGAAAGTATGGAGAGAACTGCAAACGCAGCGTGATTAATAGCCGTCCCGATCTTGTAATAGGTGACTGTTTATTAATGTAGCGTAAAGGTGACTGTGTTTTCCAAGTAACTTTGGCGACTAGGGTAAGATGACGCTTGGAACCAGAGTGTTACGGGTGGAGTTGAACATAACGCATCTCTTTCGGAATAAGCCGGGCTACAAAACTGCAGAAATGCAGTTTTTTTGCGAAGCGCTACTTGTTAGAGTAACGGCCAATAGCAAGTAAGTAACGACACGATGGGAAACGGACTAACGGACTACGAAGGTCATGTGTAACATCTCTATAAGTAACATCACCATGAACAACAGACACAACGGATTTCTACTAATCGCCTATCATTAATGCAAAAGAGACCCTCTCCAGGGTCTCTTAATAGTTCGTATTATGCTAAAACTGCCGGACTTAACGAGAGATCCGGTGCTTATTATTCCAAGGCCAGGTTGCTGTGGGAGTCCAACAGAAGGTATTGGTAATTTTTCTTCACGAACTCAAGTACCTTCTCGCTGATGATGCGATGGCCTTCCTGATTAGGGTGAATTCCATCCGAGCATAGGAACTTGGTGAAATCAGGGTACTGCAGAAATGCACCGCGCACGTCAATATACTTGGTCTTCGTCAACTCGGATACTTTCAGGATGGAAGAATTGTATCTCTCCTGCCACCAGTATATTTTGGTGACGCTGCCTAGCCATTTAAGTATATTCTTCTCCGCATCCGGGTTATTTCTGCTGACCCATTTGAAATATTTATCTGCATTTAAAGGAGGCAGGTTCATCAGAATCGGAGTAATCTGCTGCTTCTTCAAATATTCAATTGCTTCTGTAAGCATCTTCTCAAATGTATTGAAATCCGTCTTGGGACTATGATCCGCGTCGGGATTATCGGCGATCTCGTTCCAGTTGAAGTCGCAGTCATTCCCACCATATTCGATCAAGACGACATTCGGCTTATCTTTATCTACATCTCGCTTCAGATTACTGAATCCCTTCATCAGGGTATTGCCGAATCTAGCCGTGTTCCGGACTGCGCCCTTCATTTTTTGCTGTAGGAGTGAGATATAGTTGTCTTCCAGGATGACGTATTTATTGCGTTCTTCATCATAAATGACCCCTTTGGAAATCGAATCGCCGGAAATCATATATTTTGTATCCCCGCTCATCAAGTCAATATCGTGCTTATCCATCATACTCACCTCATTTTTATCCTAAATGATCCTAGTTCTATTGTAGATTAGTGCCCAAATAAAACGCAAGTGCGTAGGTTACTGATTCAGTCTATTTTTGATGAAGGGTCTGTGAAAGGTAGACATGTGATGTTTCTCATGAGAGAATGTTGATAGCGTGTTCAAAATCGGATATTTTATTAATACTAGAGAAAAAAAGGGGTTGAGTATTATGGTGCGATTCGGAATTATCGGAACGAACTGGATTACGGAGCGCTTTATTGATGCGGCAATGGAAACGGAACGCTTCGAATTAGCAGCGGTGTATTCCCGTACAGAAGAGAAGGGCAGAGCTTTCGCCGCCAAATACGGAAATCCAGCCGTATATTCAGATGTGTCAGCATTGGCGTCTAGTCCGGAGATTGATGCTGTATATATTGCCAGTCCGAATTCTCTACATATGGAACAAGCCATCCTATGTATGGATCAGGGTAAGCATGTATTGTGTGAGAAGCCGATGGCTTCGAATGCGGCCGAGACCAGGAAGATGATCGAAGCTGCTAAGCGCAACAATGTGATATTAATGGAAGCGATGAAATCAACGCTGATGCCTAATTTTCGAGTAGTACAGAACAATTTATATAAGCTTGGACAAGTACGCAGATATTTTGCGAGCTACTGTCAATACTCCTCGCGTTATGATGCATATAAGCAAGGAACGGTATTGAATGCCTTTAATCCTGAATTCTCGAACGGAGCTTTAATGGATCTTGGGACTTATTGTATATACCCGATGGTAACCTTGTTCGGAAAGCCAAAGGAAATCAAGGCTAACGGAATCCTATTGTCATCCGGTGCGGATGGTGAGGGCAGCATCATCATGAATTATGATGAGATGGACGCGACGGTCATTTATTCCAAAATTTCCGACTCCTATTTGCCAGCGGAAATTCAGGGTGAGAACGGTACGTTAGTGATTGGACGAATCAACCAGCCGTATGACGTGAAGATTATTTACCGAGATGGCACGATTGAGGATTTACGTCAGCCACAGATGCAGGAATCAATGTTCTATGAGGCTCGTGAGTTCATTGATCTGATTGAGGCGGGATTACGTGAGAGCAGTGTAAACACACTTCATAACTCATTGCTTGTTGCAGAGATTATGGAGGAAGCAAGACGGCAGATTGGAATTAAGTTCCCGGCAGATTTGAAATAGTTGAAACTCGTAATATGAACTCTCCAAATCTGGAGGGTTCTTTTTTTATTGAACCATTTCTGAAGTTATGCAGATATATAAGTGAAGGGGGAGATAGCATGGCCATTGATGGGCATGAAGTAGAACGATTGGTATATGCGTACGGTAGCCGTGTCTATACTTTCTGCCGAAAGCTGACATTGAGCCAGACCGATGCGGATGACTTATATCAGCAGACTTTTCTGCGTGTACTCCATATGACGCTACAAATAGATGAGGAGAATAATCCGGCAGGTTTCTTAATGGCAGTGGCGGCGAGAATCTGGCACGATGAACGTAAAAAATATGCCCGAAGACAAAGAATTGCCCCCATTCATGATGATGGTGTCGGTGAATTAAGCAATATATCTAGTTCAATATTTACGGATCTTGAGTTCGAAGAAAGGCAGCGTAACACGGAAGTTAGAATGGCTGTACAGGATTTGCCGGAAAAATTGCGTGTACCTATTTTATTGTATTACATGAGTGATTTGTCAGTAATTGAGATTGCAACAGCTCTTCGAGTTCCAGAAGGCACGGTAAAAAGTCGATTACATCAAGCGCGCCAGAAACTAAGAAAAAAATTGGGGGGATCCATTATGGCGGATAAACTTTTTATGGAAGATGAGCTGGACGATCTGATACGGAGTTCGTTATTAAAGGAAGAAATACCTCATCCGGCTGTTCAGGCTGCGCTTATTCAAAAGATACACAGTCAGGAACCAAGTTATAACATACCATGGTGGTTACCCGCTACGATTGGTGGAATGCAAACAGTGGCTATTGTTGCAGTGATTTATTTTTTCCTGCCCGGCTCATTGATTTCGTATTTGGCCATGATTCTTGGAGGTGGCTTGATTCTATGTGCCAGCGTGTTGTCAGGGATGGTCCGTAAAGCATGGACGAGAAAGGATGTTGATTATTCATGTGGATCATAATTGGATTGGCTGGAGTGGTGTTGTTCGTTTTGTTGGCTATGGTCGGTTTGGGGATTTGGACATATCGTGATGCAAAATCACACGGACTTGAAGCAGGTATGTGGGCTTTAATTGTGATGCTGATCCCAAACTTTATCGGACTGTTGCTGTATTTTCTGATTGGACGCAAGCAGCAACAGATTTTATGTCCATCATGTGGGTATAAGACGCAACAAGGGAAACCCTTTTGCTCAAATTGTGGTGTTGCCATGACACAGGGAGGGATGTCAATGACCCCATCAAAAAATAATAACAAGAAGCCCCTGATTATTGCGCTTGCATGTGTCGTAATGACCTTTGTTTTAATGATTTCCATTTTTGTTGCTAGCGCGTATGCACAGCCAGAAATGTTTAGATCCAACAATATTTCTATCGGTCAATTCGAAACGAGGCTACCTGGTACGTGGAAGTCGTCTTTCTGGTACTTTGATGGAGAGAAAGCCGGGCCATAAATATTAAAAATGGGACTCCTAGTGCTCTGAACATTAGTGCCGAAGTTAAGAAGGGTACATTGGAAATGGGTATTACCGTGGATGGCAAAGAAGAAAAACGCATTTCGCTAGGTAATATAGATTCGACCTATGTTTGGGATTTGAGTAGTTATCCAGAAAACAGTCGAATCGTAATACATCTATATGGGGATGCAGCTAACGGAAAAGTGAATATGAGTTGGGAAGATTAATTAGATTTTAAGTGTTAGATGTGGAGTGACGTAAGAAGCCCTTTATTTCGTAAGAAATAAAGGGCTTTTCTTGAGTTGTAACTGACCACCAAGGAAAACTCCCTTTCTAAGAACATGATCAGGTTACTATTGAGTTTTAACCACAATTGCGTTGCTGATTTTTCGTCCTGGGGTAGTTAGATATTTGCCGTTATAATAGAGACCGCTGGACGCACCGCCGTCTAGATTCATCGCCTGATAGGCGCCGGCCTGCCTCATGATTTCTGCAAGCTGTGGAATCGTAGCTCCACCTGTAGTAAGCAGGATTAGCTTGTGGTCGCGGGTCACACCCAGGGCGCTGCGGGCGCCGCCTCCAGTCAGAATCTTCGGATCCTTGAACCCCTCCTCGGCAATATTGAGAGCAACTTTTCCATTAACGACTAGACGTGGCCCGGCCTGCAGTCCGCCTTGGATGCTCCCTTCGGCAAATCTGGACGGGAAGTCCGCGCCGGGTATTAACTCAGCTAACATATTGTTGCTGAAGGTAAATACCGTACGCAGGTCTCCGGAGCTCTTGTGAGCAATGTCTCCCCCACTAATAATATAACCATAGGGACCTTTATAATCTCCTGTCGTATAAGCGTCGAAGAAGGTTCCATTGATTGCAACGGTAGCCTTGCTGCGCTTTGCGATGCTACTGAGATCCTCAACTTTACCCGCTTTATCACCGGCGAGGACTACATCAAGTGAGACTTTAGGATGCAGGAGCGATATCGTGACCATTTGTGTGCTATAGGATTTACCGCCAACTTTGAACGTTTTTCGTTCGCTGATGATCGGCTTGTCCATTTTTTCGTAGGCAGATTTAGTGATGTAAGGTAGGGAGTTCGTATTTATGTCTGCTTTGGAAGAATCGGTTGTTACTTTGCTATGTATGGTGAGAGAAGAAGTATTCTTCGACCATTCCAATGATAATGGAAAAGAATCATTAATCGCCTGCAGAGGCACGAAGGTTATACCGTTTTCGGTGAACGGTGCGTCAGGCAGTTTAATTGCTTCGTCGTTGCGGATAGCTTGTGTCTTGCCCAAGTACATCGTAAGCTGAGTCTCGTCCCGGATGATGTCGATCCGTTTCTCGGCAGCGGTCCATACAGTCTTGATGCCGTCTAATCCGTTCAAGGTTCGCAGTGGGACGAAGGAATGGTTACTCTTGTCGTCCATGAGCACGAAGTACTTGGCAGGAGGCGCAGCATAGCTGGCTGGGATCAGGCTGATGAACATCAGCGCCGCAAGTAGTATTGCTTTTTTCATGAAGCTGAAATCTCCTTTGTAGGTATTATGTATTAGTATATTGTACCTGAAAATTGCGAGAAAAGGGAAGATTTGTCGACTTTTCGCTAGTTTCATATAGAATACTGGACTGAAAATCGGATTCAACTGACCACCAAGAGCGACTTATAGATCGCATATCCGAACGGTACGATGAAAAATACCGAGTGAAATCTCGGTTGATTTATCACGAGAAGGATCGCTGGGCAGTCCTGCTGGCGCAACCAGTACTATAAGAAATTCACTGCGTGTAGGCGGGAAAACATATCAGAAGCTTTTCGGTATGTGATACCGGGGAAGGGACTCACACCATTTCAGGAGAGAAGACCAGCTTCAAGCCGCTATGCTACATGAAAAAATACATAAATATTCGGCGATAAGGCAGGGCAGCAAGCGGCGGCGGGTTTGTCGCGAAACTGTCCAAACTGGATATGTAGCCATATGGCGGGGGGCTTTCGCATAAACGGCATCCCTTTTCCGGGAATTAATGTACCTGTAAAGGAACAGGCATCAACGGGCAAATGACGAATTCGGGCATTCAGCATTTTCTTGAGGGAGACCAGGCGGGTATTCGACACGGCAGCCGTAATGTCCAACTCGGTGAGCGAGAATGCCCTAAATGGCCAGAAGGCAGTAAACTGACAGCTTCGAACATTACGAACAGCAGTGTTGTATTAACATGGAACGGCGCCGTTAGTTCGACCACCAAATATAAAATCTATCAGGACAATCAACTGATCAGCATAGTTGGAAGTAATGTTAAGAGCTATACAGTGAATTGGGACCTGGTGCTACTTACAATTTTAAAGTCGAAGCAGGAAATGCCTCGGGGATTGGAGCTTGACCGGACCATCCGTATCTGTACAAACAATACCTGATAAGCAAGCAGAGGTGAAGGAGATCCAACCTACAGATGTATTTACTACCCCTGGCAAAAAGCCAGTACTTCCGAATAAAGATCGAGTTACTCGAAAAAAATCGAAGTTGGTACAACAGAAACATTTGAAGCAGGATTCAAGCTTCCAAACCGTATTCAAGGGCATCAGGTGAAGATATTTGTATGGAAAGGGGAAACGATTGAGAACTCACCGATGAAGCCGTTATCCAATCAAGTCATTCTAAAGTAAATGTGAGAGCGCAGCGTCTTATTGCAAGATGCTGCGCTTTTTGCAAGTGTGGTAAAAATCTTCGGAATCATGTAAAGATCCTCTGTTCCTTGGCTTTAGTTCCTTTCTTATGATCAAGGTATGCAGTATCGGTCTTTATTCTTGTATGCGGTTTCATACGAATGGTGATTTCAAGCGGAGAGGAGGGGTATGGTCGTCGATAGGGTATGACTGCCCCAGGAATATCATCTGGAGCCCACACATCAAAGACGATACGGCGTGGGAAGGGAAGGACGAATCTTGAAAGGAGGGTGCTTATGCTCAATTTACAAAAAGTTAAAGCAGTAACATGGGTTTGCCTGATCGCTCTAATGTTAACCTCTTTTGGTTTAATAAATCCACAAGCACATGTCTATGCTCAGCAACCGGTATCCACGCAGGCCAGTTCCGAGTCTCCTTCGTTAAGCGCAGAAGCAAAAGTGCTAGACAGCGAATTCACAGTTAATCTTTCAGAGGAAGGGAATCAGGACTGGATTCGATTAGGAGACGGCTATGGGATCAAGGCGAGAAAGGCGGTCTGGAAAGAATCGATCCAGTTTCAAACCTTTAATGCGAGAAATTTGAACACCTTTGATGATTACATTGCCAAATTCACCTGGAACGATAGTACGCCCAAATCGGTCGGTGACGAGTTAAGATACGGTAACTTCATCGGTGACATCAATGGGGGCTGGCAGCTCACAATTCCTATTTCGTACACCCCAATGAAGGTGAAAGTGTACGCAGGAGCCTGGGGTGCGAAAGGAAAGGTCGAAGCCTATTTCAGCGATGGTACTGAACCGGAATATGTGGATGAATTCGATACAGTATCAGCGATTGGGATAAGGGAGCTCTATACATTCGACGTTCAAGGAGATAACAAAGAACGCTCCTTGATCATCAAGAGCACGCTGGAGGAGAAGCGCAATCCATATGGCAATATTTCGATTGCAGCGACATCGCTCTGGACGTCTGGCGATCCGTTTCCGACTATGACAACCGATGAATTTGTGCAAGTCCAAGAATCGCAAACGGACATTTCGCTTGCCCCGACGATCGTAACTGAAATGAAGAGCGCGGGTGACTTCGATTCGCAGCCGCAGGAGCCAATATCGATTTCAGCCACCTGGAACATGGAATCGCTGGAGGCGGGCAAGCTGTTGACCGCAGAGGTTAAAATTGCGAACCACCAGAAAAGTCCACAGCAAGTCCTGGTCATGATGGCGCTTTATGACGGAGAAGGCAAGATGGAAGGCATCTCCTACGTTTCTCGAACGCTTAATGGAGGAAGTGAAGAACGATTAATACCTGGAATCAGGCTGCCGGAAGTACTAAACGGTCACATGGCCAAAGTGATGGTTTGGGAAGGGGAGAACCTGAACATCACAACGATGCAGCCGCTTGCGGACTTTAGTATGAAGAAATAGGGAGGAGTTATATGTTCCATTTCAATAGGTATCGCAAATTGATCATGGCCTGGATCTGTATTGTCATGCTGTTGTTCACTTCGGTGGTTCCAGTAAGTCATCAAGCTTCTGCAAATTCCGACCCGGGAGCTGTTGAAGCAGCGGAAATAATGGAACCAGTTGTTAACGAGGGGGATGGGATCATAACGGAAGCCCTTTCTGAAGTTCCAGGCGAACTTCGGGCAGAGGATGTTTCCACAGCCTCCGAACAGGGCAGTTATATGAACGGGAAGGCTGAGATCCTGGATAAAGAAATTCAAGTCAACCTGACAGATGAAGGAAACGTCGATTGGATCCGTCTGGGAGACGAAGAAAAAGGAATCAAGGCCAGAAAAAACATAGGGGCAGAGAAAATCCAGTTTGGCGTATTTAATGGCGGAATGAATAGATTTACCGATTATATCGCCAGATTTACGTGGAATGATGGTAAGCCGACAGAAAAAGGTGACAACGAACAATATGGTACGTTTGTACGCGATATAAATGGAGGTTGGCAGTTAACCGTTCCAGTTTCTGCGCGTGAAATGCAATTTAAGGTGTATGCGGGCGCTTGGGCCTCCAAAGGAAAAATCGAGGCATATTTTACCGACAACAGCATTCCCGTATTTGAAGACGCCTATGATACCAAGGGAGAATCACCTATACGTAAGGTTTACACCATATCATTCAAAGGCAACGGGTCCAAACAGTCGTTGATCATAAAAGGAACCGTCGAAGGTAAATACCATGATTGGGGTAATATTTCACTGGCGGCAGCAGGATTATCGGCTCCGGTAAGCCCAAGCGCACCGGTTTGGCCGCAAAGCAGTACCCTTACAGCCACCGACATAACCGAGAGTAGTGCGGTTTTAAGCTGGAATCCTGCTGAAGATCCGAAAAATGAAGTAGAAGCCTATAAGATTTACCAAGGCAACGTCGAAATTGCGTCGGTAACGGGTGCTGTATATTCGTACAAAGTATTGGGACTAGAGGCGGGTCATACTTATCAATTCAATGTTGAAGCGGCGAACAAGACGGGGGAGTTGAGCATAAATGGACCTTCCTTGACTGTAGCCACAACACGTTTTTATTCCATAGGTGATATCGTTTCTTATAAGCGGGAAGGAGACAATACGATTCTTTTTGACGCCTCGCCTGTACAAGTGAGGATCAAGGCGGTATCCCCGGAAGTGATTAAAGTATGGGCTGAGCCTACAGGAAAATTCGACAGGAAATATGAATCCATCGCGATTGTGAATGATGATCTCGGAGGCAGCTTGACGCTAGCAGAGAAGGGAGACTACTACGAGATCCGTACTTCTGAATTGCTGATGAAAGTATTCAAAGCGCCTCTCCGTCTGGAGTATTACGATCTGGAAGGCAATCTTCTGAGCAAAGGCAAGGAAGGAAAAAGCCTGGGCTGGAATGGAAAGGGCGAGGTAGGCGTCTGGAATGAAATCCAAAGCGATGAACATTTCTGGGGCTTAGGAGAGAAGACCGAATCCTTTGACCGCAGTGGTCAGAAAATTTATCAGTGGGGCGTCGATTTAGGAGGTGCGAGCTGGGATTCAATGGCTCCGTCCAACGGCGAAGGAAGATGGTATGGTGCGGATCCTCATTTTATGAGCTCGAAAGGATATTCGATCTATTTTGACAACACGAGCAGAACGTGCTTTGACATGGGGAAAAGCGAACCCGGCACATATTCGTTCAGTTCCCTGGACCCGGCTGCTGGGGGAGAATTGTTATACTATTTCATTTACGGTCCTACCCCGAAACAGATGATTAGCAAACTTACCGATTTAACGGGAAAACACTTTATGCCTCCGATGTGGGCGTTTGGCAATATGCAGAGTCATTGGGGATATACGCAAGCAGATATCGAACGAGTGGCCGAGGAGTACAGAAAACGGCAGATTCCACTAGATGTAATGTACTCGGATATCGAATGGTATGCCAAATATTGTACGCCAACCGAGTGGAACAATGAGAATTTCCCTGATCCTGCTGGAATGATCAAGAGATTACATGATATGGGTATGAAAGTATCGCTGATCGACGACCCGAATATCATCATATTTGCGAAAGATTACCCACTCGCAGATCAGAAAGGATATTTTATTCAGGACTCGACCGGCAAAACAAGGAACGTTTCCTGGCCTTGGGGTGATGAGTCCGGAGTTATGGACTTCTTTAATCCCGAAGTGCGTAAGTGGTGGGGAGATTTGCACAATTATTTGGCTGATATGGGCGTCAATGCTTTCTGGACCGATATGAATGAGCCGGCGAGATACAGTACGGACTGGCGCTTCTGGAACGAAGCAGGTAAAGAGCAGGGCGATATCGGTGAAATGCATAATGCATACGCTACGATGCACCAAAAGTCTATTTATGAGTGGTATAAGGAGTATACGCAGAAAAGACCATTTATACTGACTCGTTCATTCTTTACAGGTTCTCAGCGTTATGCTGCTCCTTGGTCGGGCGATATTGAATCCGATTGGAATAGCATGAGTCAACAGATTCGTTTGGGAACCGGAATTACTCTGTCCGGATATAATATGTGGGGCTTTGACATCGGCGGATTCTCAGGCAATCCTACATCGGACCAATTCAAACGTTGGATTGAACTGGCAGCCTTTATGCCTGTTCACAGATTCCACTACGCCAAGTGGGGCAGCCCTCAGGAAGCGTGGGAGAATGGTGCCGAGAACGTTGCTAGAAAATACATTTCGCAGCGTCAACGTCTGATTCCTTATTTCTATTCTTATATGGCTGACAGCGTCATCGGGACTGGTATGGAATCGGAGGCAAGCAGCGGATCAGGACTTCCGTTGATGCGGGCAATGATGCTGGAATATCCGAATGATAACGCCACGTATAACATGGACTCTCAGTTCATGAACGGTCAAAGTTTTCTAATAGCACCTGTAACGGAAGACAGTACGAAGAAAGAAGTATATTTCCCGGCAGGAGACTGGTATGACTATTCGGATGGGAAGACCTTGTACGAAGGGAACCAGACGATCAGTTACTCAGCACCGCTCGATAAACTTCCGGTATTCGTCAAAGCGGGTGCGATTATTCCGATGACTCCTGCCATGCAATATATTGGCGAGAAGAAGATTGATGTCATGACGATGGATATCTATCCGCAACGGGAGAACGGAACCTCTTCATTTGTTTTATATGAGGATGACGGCGAAAGCTTGGGATATGAGCAGGGTAAATATAGCACAACGAAATTTGAGAATACGGTAAGTTTGGGTACGGACGGAACGACAAATACGTTCAAAATTCATGCAAGACAGCAAGGGAAAGGCGGATTTGAGCCGGATGCACGAAGCTATATGCTACAGTTTCATCAAACGATTAGAAATGATATGACCGTACGCCAAGACGGCATTGTTCTTCCTCAATATGGATCGCTCAATGAATTGGAAAAGGCGAAATCCGGTTGGTTCACAGATAAGCAATCGTTGGTCACTTATGTGAAAATTTCAGACCACGCCAAAGAGACCGTCATTGAGTTGTCGGGCGAGACAGCCAACGAGAATCCGTTTACTGTAGCTTCTTCATTTAATTTGAACAAATTGGAAGCTGGTAAAGTCTTAAATGCGGACATCACCGTGAAGAACAATGGAAATTACACAGAGACCGTATTGATTGTAGCTGCATTGTACGACCAAGCGGGGAAAATGATCAATGTTTCAAGTGTACCGGTAACGATAGGAGAAGGGGCAACGGAAGTTGTAACGGCAGGCTTCAAGCTTCCAAGCCAAATCCAAGGGCATCAGGTCAAAATATTCATCAGGGACGGAGATCGACTCGATGCGGAACCGCTCAAGCTTTTATCTAATGAACTAGCTTTCCAATAAGAGGGAGATGGTGACATGAATAAACGTAGCGTGTTTATGATAGCGATGTTGACCGCCTTATTCCTTATGTTGCCGTTAAGCGCAGGAGCCGAGGAAGCGACAGCGGTCAAAGGACTCAAGGCGATGTTTGACAAAACAACGAAAAAGGTGACGGTTGAAGGGGCAGTTATGGGTATTTCGGCTGTCAATGTGACACTGAAAGTGGTTGATCCTAAAGGCGAAATTGATTACGTGGATCAAATAAAGAGCGCAGAGGATGGGAAATTCAGCTTTGCCTTTACGCTTTCAAGCTCACAGAGAGGAACATATACAGTATATGTTGGGGCGGAGAATCTGATTGAGCCTGAGAAGGTAACCTTTGAATACAAAGATGGTAGCACTAGCGGAGGCGATGGCGGAGGTGGCGGTGGAGGAAGCAGCGTCAACTCGAATCCGCCAGCTAGTCACGACATGCTTCAATTACAAGCGGACGGTTCCGTCAAAGCGATGATCGAGACGAAGCTCGATCAAGACGGAGTAACTGCAGTTGGAGTAATTAGCGAGCAGGACTTGCAAAAAGGGGTAGCTAAGGCGAAAGCAGATCAAGAGGGCAAGAAGAGAGTGATTATTGAGCCTAAAGAACAAAAGGAGCGAAGAAATATGCCCTTGATCTTCCTCTATCGTACCTATCCGATCATTCAGAATTGATCATTGAAGTCAGAACACCTAAGGGAACGGTAATCCTGTCGGGACATATGCTGCACGAAACGGGGATTAAAGGGAAGAATATCCGTTTCATTATCGGTGAAGCAAAGGCCGATGGCGTAGATAAAAAGGTAATAGAACAAATCGGTTCTAGGCCGGTCATTGAATTGCTGGCTGAGGTCGATGGAAAAGCGATCCGTTGGGTGAATGAACTCACTCCTGTTACCGTAATGATTCCTTACTTACCTACCGTCACTGAAGAGACGGCGCGAATCGGCGTACTTGATTTAAGTGAACAAGGCAAAGCGAAAGCGGTGCCGCAGGCTGCTTATGTCAAAGCCGATCAATTCGTGCAATTCCAGACGGGCCATACAGGAATTTACGCGGTCATATATACGGGAACAGGCTCGAATTCACGGTTTGAGGATCTCGGTAAATATCCATGGGCGCAGCAAGCGGTTAAGGAACTGGCTGCGAAAGGAATCGTAAAAGGAACATCAGCGACAACATTCAGCCCAGCCAATCAAGTGACAAGAGCGGATTTCATTCTGATGCTCGTCAGAGCTTTGGATTTACAGGCTGACGTAAAAGATAACTTTGCGGATGTTAAGACAAACGATTATTACTATGAAGCCGTAGGCATTGCCAAGAAATTAGGCATCGTTACCGGAATCGGCGGCGATCGGTTTGAACCGAAAGCGAAGATTACAAGACAGGATATGATGGTAATGGTAGCTCGAGCATTAGAGGTGTCCGGGAAGAAGGAGATCCAAGGAACAAAACAAGACCTTGCCGGATATCAAGATGCAGGGAAAGTGGCTGATTATGCCGTGAGCAGCGTTGCGGGCTTAATATCGCAAGGCTTGATTCAAGGCAGCGGCAACATGATTCATCCGCACAGCCACGCAACTCGTGCAGAGACAGCTGTACTGATTTACCGAATTTATAATTTATAATCTGATTGTTACAAGGCAGAAGGCTGCCCTGGCTACAGTTCCCTGTAGCTTGGGGCGGCCTTTTTAACCAACATTTGAACCGCGTCCCTCATCCATGAATTAGCCTCGATAGAGGTTTCCTTATAGTGCAGTTTTCGATATTTTCGCGCATACCCGTTTTCTCCGTATTTCTTTCGAATCACCGGTTTTATTACTTGAAAGTAGCTGGATAAACAACGTATTTCAACAGTCTGATATCTGCAAATATATCATCTTTTAAAAGAGACATGTCAGAGAATAAGTGTATTTAATAATTTTTTTGAAATGATGCATTAGCGCCTCGATCTCTTCCTTTTCCAGATACGCGTGGCTTTCTTCTCCGCTGTATCCAGTGTCAGCAATAATGGTTCTCGGCACCGATTCCCACACTGTATTCCGGCTTATGATTTATAATTTCGCAACCGAAATAAAAAGGAAATGTAAAAATCCTCGTAGTCTTGTAAATATTCTCTGTTTCAGGCTAGTTACGTTCTTTCTATGATAAAGATATAGTCTTCGGCTTCTCCAAAGCGAGGATCCGAAAGTCAGAATATCTTACGAACTAAGGGTTCGTAAAGCGGAAGGAGTAACAACATGACGCCGAAATTAGAAACGAGCCGTCCCATGAATCAGCCGAAACGGAGCTTACGTTCAAGACTGAGCAGTTTAGGTAGCTCATCGACGTTTGTAGGCTACCTGTTTGTAGCCCCAATCTTGATTCTCATGGGAATCTGGTTTTATTATCCTTTGCTGCAATCGTTTATTTACAGCTTCCAGGACATCAGCTTTCTAAACCCGGATGCGGCTAAATTTATTGGAATCGACAACTATGTCGAGATTGTCAAGGATAAAGATTTCTGGACAGCTCTAAGCCATTCTGCGCTCCTGACAGTGGTAGCTGTGCCGCTACAAGCGCTCATCGCGCTCGTGATTGCGGTTAACTTGAACAAGGTACGACGGATGAAGGGTGTATTCCGTACGTTGTACTACATGCCTTACATAACTTCGACGATTGCCGTAACGACCGTATTTATGTATTTGTTCATGCAGCATAGCGGGATTGCAACCAAAGCATTGACCTGGCTCGGATTTCGAGATGTTTCATGGTATGCAGACGTGAAATTAGCTTTGCCGTTCCTTATGATTTTAACGATTTGGACCTATGTAGGTTTTTATATGGTGGTATATCTCGGTGGCCTCCAAACCATTCCGAGCGATCTATATGAAGCAGGCCGTGTCGATGGCGCCAACGGCTGGCAGCAATTCTGGAAGCTTACCGTACCGATGCTGAAGCCTGTAACCTTCCTGGTCATCATGTCCGGGATCATCAATGTCATGCAGCTGTTCGACCAGCCGTATGCCTTGGCGAGAAATGGATCACTGGGCAGTCCTGCTGGCGCAACCAGTACCATAGTTACTTACTTCTATAGCCAGGCGTTCAGCTATAACCGTGCCGGTTATGGTAGTGCGGCCGCATTTATCATCTTTGCCATTATCATTACACTGTCCATGCTGCAAAAACGATTTGTTCGGGAGGAGATCTAATCATGGATAGTAGAAAGAGTCAGTTTTTCCGTTACTTGCTGCTGATCGTTTTTTCGGTATTTTTCATCGTACCGTTCGGCTATGCGATCTATACGTCGCTCTTGTCCAAAGCCGATATCGGCAAATTGGTTATGCCGACCAGCTGGACACTTGAGAACTACAAGGACATTTTCTTCAATTCGGATTTGCTGATCTGGTATAAGAATTCCATTATCGTAACGTTTGGTATCTTGATCGGGAACTTGATTGTGAACACGATGGCTGCATATTCCTTAGCCCGGCTGAACTACCGGGGTAGAGGCGTGGTGTTCTTCTTGATTATTGGGATGATGATGGTGCCTTACCAGGTTATGATTATTCCTATTTTCTCGATGATCGTAGACTTGCATTGGTTGAACAGCTATAAAGGCTTGATTATTCCGTTCCTGTTCCAGGGATTCCTCGTCTTTCTAATGCGGCAGTTCTTCCTGACGATTCCAAAAGAGCTGGAAGAAGCGGCGGAGGTCGACGGATTGAACAAGATTAGCATTTTCTACCGGATCATGTTGCCCTTATCTAAGGGAGCGATTGGAACCCAGATTATTTTCAGCTTTACCGGGACTTGGAACTCCTTCGTATGGCCGGTGACACTTGTGAATGACAGCCGCTGGTATGTGATGACGGTCGGTCTGAATACGCTGAAGAACCGTTATTTTGAATGGCCGAACCTGACCATGACAGGTGTTGTCCTGTTGACCGTACCGATCATTATCGTATTTTTGATTTTCCAACGTCAAATGGAGCAAGGGATCGCTACAACAGGCTTGAAAGGATAATTCATTTTAAGTGCGAGTTCAAAAATCCGGTTTTCAGCACCGAAGCTTATGCTTCCGATGTGCGTTTTTTCAAGACGCTTGAGTTGGATGAAGCTAGTTATAGAACGGAGGAAGAACTTTGATCGAATATAAAGCGCAAGACACGCAACATGACGGATGGATCATTTCGGAGACTGCTTTTTATGCCAAACATTTGGCTAAGTTTGAGACGATTTTCAGTCAGGGGAACGGTTATTTGGGACTCCGGGCCACAACGGAAGAATGCTATGCCGGAGAACGGCGTAATTTGTTTATCGCGGGAACCTTCAACCGTTTTGCAAATCAGGAGGTAACCGAGCTGCCGAATGCCGCGGATATGCTCCAGCTTGATATTCGGATAAACGGGATCCCTTTTCATTTGGAAAAGGGAATGATTCACAGCTACCGCCGGGAGCTGGATCTGCGGCAAGGCGAGCTGCGGCGTGACATCGTCTGGGAGGATGAGCAGGGCGCTCGGTTCAAGCTGCGATTCAGACGCTTTGTGTCGCTGCAAAATCTGCACTTGCTGGGCATAAGAGTAGAAATTACGCCGCTCACACACCCTGCAGACATTGCCATTCGTTCCGGCATCAACGGGCAAATGACGAACTCGGGCGTGCAGCATTTTCTTGGGGAGACCGGCGGGTATTCGACAAGGAGCTGCTCCAGTTGACAGCCACTACCTCGCAGTCGAACATTGAGTTTGTACATACTATTTCACACCAGCTGTACAGGGGTGAAAGCCGCCTTCAGACGGCTCCGGTACCAAGTATGGAACGTCGAAAGGTTATGCTGACGTATCGGACCGATGCTAAGGTCGGTGAGACGATCAGGTTCGATAAAATCGCTTCGGTACACACAAGCATCGATTTGGACTGGCAGGAACAATCATCCGGTAGTCACTCATTGATGGAGTTCGCCAGAGAACACCTGCTTGCAGCTGCTAACAAAGGGTTTGATCAGGTGTATAATGAGCATGAACAGGCATGGCAGCAGCGCTGGAAGCAGATCAACATTGAAATCAGCAGCATAGATCCTTTTGATCAGTTGTCCATCCGCTTTGCTCAGTACCATCTCACAATGATGACACCCGCTCATGACAGCCGCTTCTCGATCGGGGCCAAGGGACTGACAGGTGAAGGGTATAAAGGGCATGTATTCTGGGATACAGAAATTTTCATTCTGCCTTATTTCCTGTATACCGAGCCAGAAACGGCACGCAAGCTGACGGAATATCGCTACCATACCTTGAAAGGTGCCAGAAAAAATGCGCTTGACCGTAGGTACCGCGGTGCAATGTTTCCTTGGGAATCGGCTGTCACAGGTGAAGAGGAAACACCGGAATGGGGACCCGTTGATGTAGTGACTGGCACACCGACCTATATTTGGACGGGAAAAATAGAGCAGCATATCACCGCAGACGTCGCTTACGGCGCTTGGCACTATTACCAGGCGACCGGCGATTAGGATTACATGGACAGCTGCGGTTATGAAATCATAATGGAGACTGCTACCTTCTGGGCCAGCCGATTGGAGTGGAATGAAGAGAAGCAGCAGTACCATATCACGGATGTAATCGGACCGGATGAATATAAAGAGCATGTAAGCAATAATGCGTATACCAACTACATGGCATATTGGAATATTAAGAAGGCGATCGAATGTGCCCATAATCTGATGCAAGCGCAAAATGAGGTATATACGCGTCTGGAGAGAAAACTATCTATGACCGAGCGCTTGAAGGAATGGGAAGAAAAGGCTCAGCTCATTTATTTGCCGCAGCCGGATTCGCATTCGCTCCTGATTCCCCAGGATGACACCTATTTGCAGCTCGAGGTCATAGATTTGGCGGAATATAGAAATCAGGAGCAAGTAGCTTCGATTCTTGCTGATTACAGTATGACTCAGCTCAGCGACATCCAGGTTTCCAAGCAGGCAGATATTCTTGTTCTGTTCTACTTGCTGGAGGACTGGTTCTCCAAGGAGGTCAAGGCAGCGAACTGGCACTATTATGAGCCGAAAACGCTGCATGACTCATCACTCAGCCTGTCTACGCACAGTTTGCTGGCTTGTGATGTCCATGATCTGGACCTGGCTTACGAAATGTTTGCTAAGGCAGCGCGAATTGATCTGGGTACCAACATGCACAGCTGTGATGAAGGGATTCACTCCGCTTCGATCGGAGGAATCTGGAAGGCTGCTATTATGGGCTTTGGCGGCGTTCGCTCCTGGGAAGGAACGCTTCGGCTGAATCCAATGCTGCCAAGTACCTGGGATCGGCTGTCCTTCCCTCTGCACTGGCAGGGCGCACGGCTGCAGGTGACGGTATCTCGCGATAAGCTTGAGGTGGAACGCGTACCTTCCGAAGCAGAAGCAAGCGCGGGAAGCAAGTTGCAGGATATGAACATCGTTATTCATGGACGTCCATGCTCGCTGACGGATCATCTTATCATCGATTTGAAGGAGGGCATCCCTGTTGAGTGATTCTAGAAGAGAGATTGAGGCTATGATCTTTGATCTGGACGGGGTCATTACGGACACAGCGAAATATCACTATGAGGCCTGGAAGCTGCTAGCGGATGAGCTGGGTCTTCCGTTTGACCGGGCGTTCAATGAACAGCTTAAAGGGATCGACCGAATGGCTTCCCTGGAGAAAATATTGAGTCAAATGCCAGATGGTGGCGCTTCAATTACGATGGAGAAAAGGGTACAGTGGGCCACTGAAAAAAATAAAAACTATCAGCGTTTGATAGAAGCGGTTGACGAAACGGAGATTCTACCTGGTATACTTGATCTATTTCGTGAACTCAAACAGCGGGGGATTGCCATTGGACTTGCTTCCGCCAGCCGCAATGCTGGTACGCTGGTACGGCAATTGAAAGTGGATTCTTACTTTGATGTGATTGTCGACCCGGCCTCTGTCGCTCATGGGAAGCCGGCGCCAGATATTTTCCTCAAAGCTGCCGAAACGCTGGGCATCGTGTCTAAATACTGTGTCGGCGTAGAGGATGCAGAGGCAGGAATCCGGGCGATCAAAGGAGCAGGGATGTTTGCTATAGGTGTAGGCGATAAGCAGACATTGGCCGAAGCAGATTATCTCGTCTCAGAGACAGCTCTACTCTCCTTGTCTGAAATAGAACGTCATTTTAGACAATAACGCATAAGTATCAACCTGAACCGAATCGAGTGAATCGGTTCAGGTTTTGCATTAATGTAACACAACGGGGGATGGAATATGCTGAAATGGAAGCGTTTTCGAGATCGCAGCATCCGGCAGAAAATGTTTATGACCTATGCGCTGCTAATGATAGTTCCACTTTTGCTAATCAGTATTTCTTTTTATACATATGCCATGTCCATCTTCGAGACTCGTATTGTAAAGTCGTTTGAGGAGACGAACCTGCAAATGATTTCGACTGCCGATGCTTTCGTGGGCAGTATGATCAAATCATCGGAGCAGCCATTTTATGATGAGAATCTGATGACAATTTTAGCGAAGGATTATTCCAAATCCGCCTATGAGACGTTTGAGAAGAGCATGGATTTCCGCTATATCAGCGACAACGTCTTCAAAAATTTAATGACATTCAATCCAAGCATCGATTCGATCCTGATTTATCCAGAGAACAGTTCGTTGATTTACCGTAGAGGGTATAACACGACCTTTAATTATAAGTACACTCCAGTACATGAACTGTGGTACCAGCAGATTATTGACAATATGGAGAAGCCGGTATTGATCGGCCTGCACGAGGAAAAGCAGATGTATACCAAGCCCAGAAAGGTGCTGTCCGTAGGTCGGGTCCTGGTAGATGCGGACTCGTATCAGAAGGTGGGTGTACTGCTTGTTAATTTCCGCGTGGATCAGCTGGAGAAATTGTTTAGCGGACTGGATAACAAGCGGGATGTCAATCAGTTCATAGTGGATGAGCAAGGAACGGTGATCTTCAGCACGACGCCGGGGATGATCGGGAAAATATCACGCAGCCTCTTGCGCAAATTCAGCCGGATAGTAAGGACTACTATATAGTTCGCCACGAATCTAAAGTATCCGGGTGGCAATTTTACAGTGTCATTCACCGCAATCAGCTGTTTGCCGAGATCAATAAGCTCCGTGATTTTACAGTACTACTGTTCGTTCTGCTCGTAGCGATTGGATTTTTCATCGCATTTCTAGTATCCGGAAGCATCTCGAATCCGATTCGAAGACTCAACTGGTTGATGCGCAAGGTGGAGAAGGGGAATTTTAATGTAGTTGCCCAACAGGATAGCCTAGATGAAGTCGGTCACTTATCCCGTACCTTTAACAGGATGACAGGGGAAATCAAAGAACTGATCGAGCAAATCAAGCTGGAGGAGAAGAAGAAGCGGAGCGCCGAGCTGAACGCCCTGCAGAATCAAATCAATCCCCATTTTATCTATAACACGCTTTCGGTTATTAAATGGATGGCTCAGGCGCAAATGGCCGACAACATTACGGAAGCGATTGATGATATGATCAAGGTTTTGTCTTTCTCTACTCGAAGTACGCAGGAGTTTGTTTCCATTAAAGAGGAAATGGAGTTTATCCGCAACTATGTCGAATTGCTGCAGCTTCGTTATTATAGCGTATTTGACTGTAAGATTGATGTTGCGCCGGATGTGATGCACTATAGAACGCTGAAATTTATGGTCCAGCCTTTTGTGGAAAATGCGGTTTTTCACGCTTTTGTCAGCCATGACCGCCCTTATAAATTGTACATTTGTGTAGGAAAAACGGATGGCGATGATGTTCAATTCATCATCCGTGATAACGGGATCGGAATCCGGCAAGAGCAGCTCCATCAGCTGCTGCAACAGGAATGGTCTGACAAGGAAACAATGAACTCGATTGGCATTGGCAACGTTTCACGAAGACTGAAGCTGCATTATGGAGAAAAGTACGGGGTAACCATGGAAAGCACGGTAGGCGAAGGAACATCGGTGTGCATTCGCATTCCAGCGATGGAGCAGGATCCTGTATCCATTCAGCCAAGGAAAGAGGGATTGATATGAGAATCATGATTGTAGACGATGAGACTTTTATCAGAGTGAATTTCAAGACATTTCTGGACTGGAAGCAAGAAGGCTACGATCTCGTGGGTGAAGCGGCTAATGGGGAAGAAGCTCTAAAAAGATCGAAGAACTTCAACCTCATGTCGTATTTCTCGACATTCGGATGCCGGTACTCGACGGACTTGGCGTGCTTCGGCAGCTGAAGCAGAGGAATGCTCCCTGTAAAGTAATTATTCTTAGCAGTCACAACGAGTTTGACTATGCCAGGGAAGCGCTCAGACTGGGAGCCTGCGACTACATTCATAAGCCTAATTTGACACGAGCTGCGGTGTTTGAAGCATTGGACCGGGTTAGGATACAACTCAGGCATCATGTTGAGGATCAGCTTCCTGTGCAGCAGGAGAAGAATCGTAACGATCTGAAAACACTCTTTTTACGTGATTTGGTTATCGGTGTAATTCGTCATAAATGGGAGATCGACCAGAAGACGGAGCTGTATCAGTTGGGGCTTAAGCAGCCTAATGTATGTTGTATTGTGATGTATATCGATGACTATGAAAAGGTGACGAAGCGGTATAAAAGGGGAATGGAGCATTTGCTCGGATTCTCGATCCTGAATATTTTGCATGAGGTATTAAGCCGGTATGATGAGTTGGAATTGTTTCAGATGAGTCCGAAGGAGCTCGTAATTCTCCAATCCTTTTCTAGCGTGAGAAGTATGCATGAAATACTGGAGGAACGCTGGAGATTGGTCCACAAGATTGAAAAGACGTTGAAGAAATTTTTGAATGTTCATGTCAGCTTCAGTATTAGCGGATTGCATTCCCGACTCCTAGATATCCCTAAGGCTTATCATGAAGCGCAGGAGGCAGCAGAAACGCTGTTTTTTGAGGACCGCAGCAATGTTGTATTCTATGAACGGCTTGTATCCGGGATGATAAATCTATGGCAATGCTGGTCTCATACGAGCAGCGGATCAGGAAGGCGATCACGGAAAAGGAAATAGCGGAAGCGATGGCCATGATCCATGAGTTATTCGCAACGATCAAAGAGCGGCGTCCGGCAGGGCGTCATGAAATATTGGACTTATGCGTCAATTTGTATTATTTAATTCAATCCCATCTGAAAGAAGAGAGTACAGGAGGAAAGTCTGCCGGCGTACAGGAGTTGATGTCCGCAGAACGGGTTGAGCGGCTGCACCAGCTGCTTATAGAGGAACTGGAGCAAATCTCGCAAAGTCAAGCGGAGGATGCCACAGCCTCCAATTACAAGATCAAGCGGGTACTCGACTATATTCATCAGCATTATGACCATGATTTGACACTTGACGAATTGGCTAGTTATGTTGGATTGAACAACAGCTATCTCAGCAGAATTTTTAAAGAACAAACCGGTTCTATGTTAGTTCCCTATATTAATCGTTATCGAGTGAAGAAGTCTCTGGAGCTGCTGAAGGATGGAAAGCTGAAGACGTATGAAATTGCAGAGAAGGTTGGTTTTAACAGCACGGACAACTACTATATCAGCTTCAAGAAGATGTACGGGCTTCCGCCGAATGAATACCGAAAAAACTACATGGGAAAGTAAAAAATCACGGGGATATGTAAATATCTTCTGTTTGCCTCGTTATCCGTGCTAGCTAAGATGAGAGTAACACCTCTCAAGGTGAATCTACTGAAAATAAAGGGGTAGTGACAAATGAGAAAGAAGGCATTCCTGTTACTGTGCGCCCTAATGCTAGTGCTGACGACGGCAGCATGTGGGTCCAAATCCACATCCACTAATGGCGGTACGAACAGCACTTCAAACGGCGCTAAAGAAACAAACGTTGAGAAGAAAGAGACCGTTGAGGTGACGATGGCTTATTGGGCCAATGCTTCAGAACAAAAGAACTTTGAATTTATGATCAATGGTCTAGAGAAAGAGTATCCAAACATAAAAGTTAAAATGCAAATGTACCCGACCAGCGATGAATTCTGGAAAGCGATTCCATCGGCGATTGCTGCCGGAGTAGGTCCGGATATCATTGCTATGTCAGATGAAGGTAACTATGAATATATCAAAAAAGGTGTTCTGGCTCCGCTGGATGAGCTGATCACTACGGTAGGATTTGATAAAGAGCGAATTACATCATCGCTGTATAAAGGCTGGACGGATGATAACAAGCTGTACGGTATTCCTTATGATTCATCGACTTCCATGCTCGCCATCAACAAAGCAATGTATGAGAAATCGGGAATCACAAAGCTCCCGGAAACGATGGATGAAGTTGTTGAACTGGCCAAAGCTATGACGACGAAGGATGTTAAAGGGATTATCGGTAGTATCGATCCATTCCACATTACCCAATATGTACACGCTTTCGGCGGAGATTGGGGCTTTGGAAAGACGATTAACTCCAAAGAGAACATTGCCGGCGTTCAGTTCTTTGTTGACCTGTTCCTGAAACACGGCGTGGCTATCGCTCCGATTGAGGTAGGCGCTCCTTGGGACGGTGAAGTATTTAGCCAGGAGAAAGGTGCAATGTCTACGGCAGGCCCATGGTATGTAGGCCACTTGAAAGAAGCGAATCCAAATATGCAAATGATCGCTCTGCCAATGCCTAAAGGCACAGTAGAAGCACAAAGCGCTTATTCGCACGGATTGTCCGTTCTGGCAGGCAGCAAGCATAAAGAAGAAGCTATGCAAGTTATCAAATATGCACTACGTGACGAGGCACAGTTGAACGCGATTGAGGCGGTTGGATATTCTCCTGCAGTATCTTCCTTGCTTCCTAATTACCTGGAGAAGAACCCTGAGCTGAAGCCTGTATTCGACAACATGGAGAAAGTGGGAATGCCATTTGCATATCCTGAGCAAACCAAGGCGTTCCATGCAGATCTTCTTAAAGGGGTAGAGGAAATTATCTTTAAGAAAGATGGATTGACTGTTGAACAGTTGCTGAACGATCTCCAAAGCAAGTACGGAGAGAACTAATTTAAAAAGGCTGGACTTTGGATCATCAAGGTCCAGCCTTTTTTAAAAAAATGCAAGAGAGGAGAAGAATTATGAAGAAATCACTTACCACGGGCATATCCAAGATTTTGCTCATGTGCTTGCTGATCACAACGATCGGCCCGATATACCCTGCTCTGGCAGCGGATGATCTTCAGGCAACAGACGATCTTCAATTTATGGAGAGCAAAATCCATGGGGAAGTCAACGGGGAATTCCCGCTGAATTTCACCCAAGTAGGGGACGTGGATTGGCTTCATCTGAAAGCAGGCGAAGGCAATTTCATTCAGATCAAAAAGGCGGGACAATCATCGGTTACCTTCGACGTATATGGAGATAACACTACGGGAACCGAAGGGAAATTGAATAAGGGTAGTGATACGAATTACATGTCTTATTCCTGGACGAACGGAATGAAGGGATATGAAGCTTCAGCAAATGACACCGGATTCACCGTGTTTTATCCAGAGAAGAGCCGTGATCCTGGATCTTATGAGAATGTAGGTTGGAATGCCGAGGTCGCTCCACAGCCAAAGGATTCAACTATTATATTTGGCGTTGGCATGTGGGAGGCTGAGATGGATGTCAAAATTTATTATGATAAAGACCTTCAGTATTCCCAGCCAATTAGTGCAAGAGGGCCTGCCAAGGTATTCAAATATCAATTCAAAGTGCCAGCAAACAAGAAGGTGACAATAGAGGCAAGGCAAACGAAGACATTTTCTGGTTATGGTAATATGTCATTCTCCGGCTTGGCTGTAAGCAGTCAGGACATAGCTGACAGGCTTGAATTGCAGAACTTATACAATGAAATTAAGGATATAACCCAGGGACTGTATACAGATGCCACCTGGAAGCCTTTTGCAGATGCTAGGGACAAGGCTAAGAGTGTTCTTGCTCAACATCTTGCAACACAAGGCATTGTTGATAGCGCTCTCATTGAATTATCAACAGCACAACAAAATCTAGAGAAGAAAGATACAAATATTCAGATAGACTTCATGGGGAATATATCTGGCGGATATACGTTTGGTTCTAAAGGGGACCAGCAGGACAGATATCAAACATTTACCCCAAAAGAAAGCTTTGAAATGGAATTTGTTCAAGTAAAGGTAGTTAAAGAACATGAGCCGGTTAGTGATCTGGTTGTGAGGCTGTACGAAACAAATGAACAAGGATTGCCGACAGGATCGGAATTAGTAAAAGAAAAGGTGAGAGCGGATCAGGTTATAAGCAACGAAATTATAACTGTTCCATTGACTTACTCTCTTCAAGAAGGCAAGCGTTACGCAATCGTATTAACTCAAGAAACTCTTGGCACTGGAGAATACCGTTGGTATATCATGCGGCCAAACTCGGAATCGAACAGTGAGTTTTATGGCAAATCAGTATCGGGCAATTTCCAATCGGAAGCTAGTCTTGGAACAGGGTTGATGCGGATTATTCGGAAGAGTAACGTAGATCGTAGTCCTCTTCAAGAACTGGTAAATGACATTGAGCAATATAATTGGAAGCTGTTCACCGTAGCAACATGGTCTCAATTGGATAGCGTCCTGAAAGAGGCTAAAGAACGCTTGAGTGATTTAGATGCAAAACAGGAAGACATTGACTCGGCCAAAGACAAGTTGAAAAACGCATTTGAAAGCCTACAGCCGGGCTCAGGGTTAGATAAGGTAGCGGGCATCATTGGAGCCATCAGCAGTGTGAACTTGAATGGATATATGAGCGAATCGAAAGATGCTTTGGAACAAGCCATTCAGGACGCAAAAAACTTAGGAAATACAGCGTCAGATAAAGACCGGATTAAAGCGTATTCCAAAGTGTTGAATGCCTTGGACGGATTGAAACCGGAGGGGAAATATACGTATGAATCCCATCCGAAAATGACAGCAGCTTTTGGCTTTGAAGGCGATAAGAATGCTACTATCGCATTCCTTGACGGATCGTACCAAATCGGCGGTACCCGTCCGGAAAAGCATGGGCCTGTCGCTCCAAAGCAGATGGTGACCTTTGGTGTCACGGACGCAACCGACGTTAAATGGTATAATGCCGAAGGTTATTTACCGGTATTTATCCACGAGTATTCCAAGGACAGTATGGATTACAAAATCGAATCGTTCGGCAACAAGCATACAGTAGAAGGCAAAGATTATGTCATCGACTATTCGAGAATGACCGTTACGAACCATTCGAATGAAACACGTTTGCTGCCTGTTGTGTCCAAAAACTTGATTCCACTCAATATAGCAGCAAATCAGAAGTATACGATTGAACCTGGCGAGACGATTCTCAGAGACTATGTTATTGAAGCGGATAAGTATGAATACTTTGATGAGGGCAAAACCACGTTCACTTCATTAACGGTAGAGCAAGTAGCCAGCCAGGGTGATTTTGACCAGAATTACACCTCAATGAAATCGTACTGGGACGATCGGCTGTCGAAAGTGGTTAATATCGATTTGCCGAATAAAGAGCTGGTGAATGCTTTTAAAGCAGGATACATCTATACGATGATCATTAAAGATGGTAACTATCTGCATGTCGGGGAGAATGGGTATGCGAGATTGTATTCCCACGATACGATCGGGATTTTGATTCAACTGATTCAAAGCGGAGATTTTACTCATGCCAAGGATTATTTGAGAAGCGTTCCATTAACCGGGGGAATCAATATCGAGACCAGGTGAAGTGGACGGCAACCTGTATTGGGATGCCAACTGGAAGCTTCCTTGGGCATATGCTGTATATTTAAGCAAGACGGGCGACACATCTATATTCAAAGACCACATGACTGCAGATGATGGAACGGAAGGTACCGTGTTCGATAAGAGAGTCAAATACAGTGCAAGAAGTATCCATGATGATCGTTTAGGCGATGACGGCATTATGAAGGAAACGTATGCGATCGACGACCCAGGCTATTGGACGGTTGACAACTATGCTGCACTGACAGGTCTTGCTGCGTATGAATATATTACACGCGAGTTGTATAAAGTTGAAGGAGATCAAAGTTATCTAGAGGAAGCGGATTGGGCTAAGCAAGAATACGATGATCTATTGACGGCGTTCTCAGCTAGATTACAAAAAACAATTACAGACAATAGCCTGAACTATATCCCGGCTTCTGTGATACAGACCAATGATCAGAACCGGATGAAGCAACCTAAAGATGCTAACTGGGCTTCCATGTTCATGGGAGGAAGATGGCTATGGGATGGATACTTGTATGGGGCGAACCAGCCTGAGGACAATATCAACCTGCAGAAGCTGGACGATACGTATACTTATGGTATTGAAAGACGTACCGCAGCGGGCGTAACCGATTCACCGTATAACTTTGGCGGTTACCCTCACGGTTATTATTCCAGTTCTTATAATGCCGGATATGGCAGTGCTGCGCTTCGCGGAGAGCAGTATAGAGACATGGGTATTAAAGCTTATGAGTTCATGCTTGAGAACTCCATGAGTGGACCATTCAGTTGGTGGGAGGGTGTTGATTACCCTAAGGAATCAAGCCCTTGGGCAGCAACCAACGAGAAGCTTGGTGTTCAAAATACTCCGGGTGGCGGCGGTTCAGCCCAGCATATCTGGGGTCAGTCCGTTAATTCTAAAATATTGGTCGATTCCTTGATCTCAGAGCGTATTTACGATCAGAATAAGAAATATGAAATTATCGTAGGCCGTGGTATTCCGAAAGAGTGGGTTACTGATGGGGATAATAATAACAATGTAGTGGCTAAAGTTCATAACTATCCGGCATTCCAAGGTGGTAGAGTCGGGTACGATGTAGAAAGAAAACACAACCAGCTTAATTTCACTTTTACAACGGATCTCTCCAAAGCTCAGGCAGACACAAGCAATGCAGTCTTTAGCATTCAATTGCCTAGCATGGTCAACAACATTCTAGCGGCTTCCGTGGGCGAAATCGACAATTCCAAGGGAATCGTCACCGTTCCGCTCAGCATGAAATCGGTCACAATCACGCTAAGCGATCTGCCAAAACCTCCGGATGTTGAATTGGATAAAGAAGCCCTGGAAATTGGATTTGCTACAGGCGATTCCAGTGCATCCGTCACCCAAAATGTAATCTTGCCGAAACAAGGACAGAGTGGTAGCGTGATTACCTGGTCTTCCAGCAATCCGAAAATTATTTCGGAAACAGGTAAAGTAATTCGTCCATCAAGCACCACTCAAGTTACGCTGACAGCTACATTGACCAAAGACGGCAAAGTGGTACAGAAGAGCTTCTTGTTAATGGTGATCAAGGCAGATGATCAAGGAAACCCTGGAAATGGCGGGGGCAACAGCAATAACGGTAACAATGGCAATAACGGTAATAATGGTAACAATGGAAACAGTGGTAACAATGGAAACAGCGGCAACAACAGCAATAACGGTAATAATGGAAGCAACGGTAACAATGGGAACAATAGCAGCAAGCCTAAGTTCAAGGACATCACTGATCATTGGGCGACCGAAGCTATTATTACAGCAGTAGAACGTGGAATTGTCAATGGCTATACAGACGGAACTTTCCGTCCGAACGCCGAGGTAAGTCGCAGTGAGCTAGTGGTTATGTTTGGACGCGCATTGAAGATTCCTGAAGAAAATGTACCAGCTCTTTTATTTAAGGATACCTCCAGCATTCAGGAATGGGCGAAGTCCTATGTTGCCATTGCGGTTAAATCTGGACTTGTTAACGGATATGAAGATAATACCTTCCGTCCTAACAGCAAGGTGACCCGGATGGAATTTGTAGCCATGGTCGCAAGAGTACTTGATTTGAAGACAACTACGAATGAATCCCTTCCTTTTGCTGATACTGATCAAATCCCTGCATGGGGGCAGAAATATGCTGCAGCAGCTTATGAAGCAGGTCTGGTTAGAGGCAAAGGTAATAACAAGTTTGCTCCGAACGATACCGTGACAAGAGCGGAAGCAGTCACCTTGCTTCTTCGGATGTTGCAATATTTAGCTTCCGAATAAAATTGTAGACGGTACAAAAGTAAAAGTCAGTTAAACGGCCTTAGTCCTGAGTTCGATTGGACTGAGGCCGTTTAGTTTCTTCTTCCTTTGAATAACCGATTGGATTCCATTAATCTTCACTTCTAAGCCTTGATATACATTTTATTGTAATATTCCTCAATCATCCGCTTGGTTGCGAATTGCTCGCGTGTCGTCTCGATGCTTTTTCGCATCATCTGCACCCATTTCGAGCGATTCTCGTAGTACATAGGCAGCACTCGCTGTAGCAAGGTATCATATAGTGCTGCGCTATCATGGCGATCAAGTGCCGCGGTATCGCCCGTCTCGAAGCCATCGCCGATCTGCCAGCCGTTCTCTCCGTCAAGACAGGCCTCCGGCCACCAACCGTCAAGGATGGAACAATTGAGGACTCCGTTCATCGCCGCCTTCATCCCCGATGTTCCGCACGCTTCCAGCGGTCGGCGTGGATTGTTGAGCCAGATATCTGAGCCGCGGGTCAACCACGCCCCGATCGTCATATCGTAATTCTCCAAGAAGACGACACTTCCCGGATATTTTCTCATCATCGCGACGAGATTGCTGACGATCCTCTTGCCAGAGTCATCGAGCGGATGGGCCTTGCCCGAGAAGACGATCTGGATTTTACCGGATTCGAGATAAGGTGCGATCAGCTCCGGATTGGAGAAGATCAGGTCGCTTCGCTTGTAAGAAGCTGCTCTTCGTGAGAATCCAATCAATAGGTGATCGGCATTCAATTTTATGCCAGAACGCTCCTCGATGAAGCGGATCAGCTCGCGCTTGATCTCCATATGCGCGCCCCATAGATCGCCATTGGTCTCATAGGCCTCGGTAATTCGTGAATCGACCCAGGTTGGTGTGTGAATGGCGTTCGTGATGCTGACGATACCCGAGCGGTCGGATACATCCTGCCACATTTTATTGGCGGTGATGCCGTGTAACTTGGCGACGCCGTTAGAAATGCGCGACAGCCGTAATCCGGCAACGGTCATGTTGAACGGATTGCCACCGATACGTTCCATTTGCTCACGGGTCAGACCGTTAAATGCGGACATGTATTCAAGCCGGTCCAGCGGATGGGTCTCATTACCTTCTCTGATCGGTGTATGGGTTGTAAATACGACCTCGTTCCGAGTGGCCTGCCAAGCTTCTTCGAAGGTACGGCCTGCCCACATTTTCTCACGGATCATTTCGATTGCTGCTAACGCCGCGTGTCCCTCATTGAAATGATACACATCGACCGGGATTTGTAGCGCCCGCAGCGCCTTGACTCCCCGATACCAAGCACGATTTCCTGAGCGATCCGCTCCTCACCGAACCAGCCGTACAATTGTCCAGTAATCCAGCTGTCACTATTCTGTGGAATATCAGTATCAAGTAAATATAGCGGGTTGTTGCCGAAATGCTCGGTTCTCCACACTTTACAGTGAACATCAATGTTGCGGATCTTTACGCATACTTGTACTCCCGTATCCTCGAGGAATTCATACATGTAGTTATGAAACGTATCGTAAGGCTTGCCATCGGGATCAATACGCTGATCGGTATATCCCTGCTTCCATTTGATACCGATGCCTATGATCGGGGCACCGATATCCCTGGCGCCCTTGATATAATCGCCGGCGAGAATTCCGAGACCTCCCGCATATATTTTGAAGCTGGATTCGAGTCCGAACTCCATGCTGAAATATGCTACAGTCGGCAAGTGCTGTTGAGTCATTGCCAATCGCCTCCTTATATCCCATGATATGAGGCCGACATCCGGGCGTTACCAGAGAATATCATCCTGAATCGTATTCTCCCCTTCTGTAAACTGACGATTATCTTCAGCGATGGCCTGGATTTCCTCCGCACCGATTGTAATCACGGTGTAGTCCTCCATGGCCTGCTTCTTCAAGGCCCGCTGCTTGATATATTTGGGGCTCGCTTCACCCATCTCTTCGTCATAGACGAGCAGAATTCCATCAGTCTTACGGAATAGCAGTTCATCCCTAGCGACGAATTGCCATGGGCCGCTATAGGGCTCTTTACTGACGGAGGCATAGAAGTCCACCTTGGAGATCAGTTCATGATAATAAGCCTTCTTATCCTCTTTCCATTGCTCTTCAGGATTACTAAAGGCAGTGATGATCGAGCATTTGAGTGCGGGATACTGCCGTCTGAGTTCAATCGCTGCCTCGCAGGCCCATAGGTCTACGCCATATTGTCCTGGTGTAATGACCCATTCCAATCCTTCCTCGAGGAGTGGTATCAAGCGCGAGATAATGGCCTGGCGGATGTACGGAATTCCTTCATGTTTATTGTTATATATTCCGAGTTCATGTGCGCGGTAACCCGTGACTAGGAGATTTTTCAAAATAATACTTCCTTTCCGTGCTAAAAACAGATCTTTTTGATCACACACTATTATATAGATCTTGGCCCAGGAAGGCGATTCATGAAGAGCATGGTCCTATGCCTTTCATGAAACATTTGGGTATATTTAGGAGGAAAGCCCCTTTTATTATCTATACTTTTATGGGTAATATAGGGTTTATGTTCTAGAAAGAGAAGAGAGGGAGAGAAAAAACATGAAGAAGATGGTAGTACTATTATTGGGTGCAGTTCTAGCGCTGGGAGTTACTGGATGCGGTCAGGACAAGAAGGCGGACAACAATGTGAGTTCCGGTGCGGATCAAATGCGCCGGCAGGTGTGGAGACAAAAGAAGATCTGACTGTACCAACGGCGGATGAGCTGTTAACAAAGTTAACGGAGGCAACGAAGGATCTTAAGAGCCTCTCGATGACTGCCAATTCCAAGCAGCATATCGTTATTAAGGCGGGCGAAGATACTCAGGAGCAAAATATCGAGATGAAAATCAAGTCTGACATTATCCAGGATCCGCTGGCTATGATGCAGGAGTTGCATATGTCGATGGGAGACTTAGGAAATCAGGACGTTACACAGTATGTAACTGCAGATGGCATCTACATGCAAACAGGTGGAACATGGGTGAAGCTGACGGATGAGACTATGATCGCCACCCTTAAGGACGCTGCAAAGCAATCGGGTGATCCAAGCAAACAGATCGAGCAGTTCAAATCGATCGCCAGCGAAATGAAGGTAAGTGAAGAAGGCAGCGACTTCGTGCTGTCAGCTAATCTGTCCGGTGACAACATGAAGGATCTAGCTAAGTCCTTGTTAAGCCAAAGTGGTGAGAATGAAGCAGCTACGGCAGCTCTTGATCAAATGAATATCGATAATATCAAGATTGTATATAACATCAACAAGGAGACCTATCTGCCGTCTAAGATGATCGTTGAAATGACAATGGTTGTGGAGGAAGAAGGACAGCATGTAACAATGGAGACAAAGATGGATTCGTCTTTCTCCAAGTTCAATGAGATCGATGCGATTGAAGTTCCACAAGAAGCGTTAGATAATGCAATTGTTCAATAAGAATTAAAAGCGGGAGACGCATCATTCATTTGGCAGAACTTTGCCGTGAATGATGCGTTTTTTATTCGCTAAAAAATTTCAATAAACGCTCTTAACTTAATGACATAGGTATAAAGTCCCTGTCTCTGGATTTGGAAATATGATTAATTATTAGGAGGTACGCTTATTGTTAGGAGGATTTAGATGAATAGATGGTTACGGGGATTTGGAACAGTCATACTCGCTTTAAGCCTGGCAGGCTGCGGAGCGTTGGGAGGAGACAAGGAACAAGCCGGGGGCAATAACTCCGCGATCAATCATCAGACTTCCGAGAACGAGCAGAACGAGGAGAATGGAACGAGGGCCGAGGAACGGGAGGTTTCCAATGATCAGCAAGACGAGAAAGAGACTTCGCTGGCCGTTAGTGACATTCCTACGGTAGATGAAATATTTCAGCGGACAAGTGAAGCAATGGAGTCCTTGTCTAGTTATTCCTCTACGGGGATCCTTCGAATGAAAATGACAGGGACGTACGATGGACAGAGTGAGGAACAGGCTTATGAGCTCAGAACTACAATGGATTTAATCCGTGAGCCGTTGCAGCTATTCCAGTCAATAAGAATCTCTATGGATGGAGTGAACCAGGATTCGACAGTGTATGCGACGGAAGAGGGAGTATATTCTTATGTCGACAGACTGTGGACCAAGCATTCTGAGGATACGAGCGCGGAACTCATATCGGCGATGAAGGAAGCAATGGCAGATAAGCAATTGGAGCAGTACGAGCTGTTCTCCAAGGATATGAAAATATCTGTACAAGATAGGGCTTATCAACTTCATGCAGAATTTAGCGGCGAGGTGCTCGACAATTTCCGTAGTGCATTGATTAACCAAATGGCAAGCGGAAATCAAGATATATCCACGATGCTCAATAATATGGAGATCCAACACGTCAAACTGTCGTATACCGTCGATAAAAATACATATTTACCTACTAAGGTATCTATGGTTCTATCCGTGGGAATGGATGAGGATGGGCAGAGCTTCTCCATGCAGATGATGATGGATTCGACCTTCTCCCAATTTGGAGAGATTAAACCGATTCACGTACCACAGGAAGGGATCGATTCGGCTTATCTAGAGTAAGAATGCAGATTATTTTACGTGTTATAGAACCGAGGCTAGTATGCTCAGAGATCATTAGTCGATCTGATAGCAGTTAGTCTCTTTTTTAAAATAATTGGAATTATGGGCGATTTACAGCCTGGACTTGCGCCTATCGTGTATAATAGATAAATAGAGTGCAGCCTGACTGATTTCTGTTGGGATGTTTGGGCTGCGCATAAGGATTGGATTGGATGAGGTGTATACATGTTAGACAACAAAGCCCAATTGGAAGCAACGAACATACAGAATGCTATCATTGGCGAAGTAATGAGCAGTCTGAAAGAAATTCTCCATAGTCTTACTAAGACAAGACTTGCTGCATTAGCGTCGGAGTATAAAGTGCCTGGGCGTTCTAAATTGAAAAAGGGCGAGCTTGCCGACAAATTGCTGGAGTACATTACAGATCGAGAGGTTCTGAAGACAACGCTGCTTCTGGCTAGAGCCGAAGAATGGAAAGTGTTCAAAGCGATAGCGGAAGATTCCGTATTACAGGACAACTATGTCCCTTACGGTTATTATGCTTACTGGCTGGAGCGCGGGTTGGTCATCAGTTACTTTGCGGACAACAAGCTGTATTTACTTATACCGGATGAAGTCAAAGCTGCTTATGCAGAGTTGGAAGCAAGCTCGTTCGGTACGGTTCTGAATAGATATCAGCTCGTATTCCGCTATATCTCGGCAGCTACGAATTTATATGGTGCGATTAAGCCAGATAAGCTGGTAGAGATCTTCAATGAACAGAACGATGACAAGCTCACTACCCAGGAACTCAAAGCATTGTATGAAGAGTTCAGCGGTAGAGATCAGTTATTCCGTATGTACAAGGGATATCTAATTGTAGAGGATCTGGTCTACTCGGATGAAGCTACGGAATTTAAGCAGCTTCTGGAGAAGATGAAGGGCAAGAGCTATCATGTGCCTGAGAAGGACGAACTGTTGAAATATTCGAATGGTCTTTATTATGAGATGACTCCTCAGCTTACGGCATTGAGAAGTTACATTATTAAGGAATTACGCCCTGATCCTGAATTTGTGGATGATTTGATCGATGACATTCAGCTGGCTTGCTCCATGGAAGCTCCTATTCAGGAGATCATGCATGAATTTGAGCGAAGAGAGCTTGAATTTGACAGTATGGAGCAGGTGCAAATGGTCGTCTATCTCGTGACCGAAGCATACAACCATACACGTCTGGCTTCGAATGGCGGTTACACACCTATAGAGAGACGTGCGATATCGAAGGATCTGGAATCAGGGTACCGGGCAGCGACGCCTCCATTTAGGGCGCAGGTCAAGAGTCAGGTCATTTCCAAGAAAATTGGACGTAATGATCCTTGCCCGTGTGGAAGCGGTCTGAAATACAAGAAGTGCTGTGGTAAGTAAACAATATAAACCTGAGGCGCCACGCCTCAGGTTTATTCTGAAATTTGAACTGTGCAATACTTAAAATGCGTGTTCAAAAAGTACGGTTTTCAGCACCGAGAAGGTTGGATGAAGCTAGGGTCTGAGGAGCGGAGCGTACGTAATGGGTACGTGAGCACCGGAAGACCCGGGTGAATTCAAGATTCGATGCCGAGTTACTTCTTGATTCACTTCGTGTTAGATATAGAATTTATAAGTTATCAGCGGAGCTGATGAAATTCTATATCGCAAGAAAACTTACCATTGGATCGCGGTCGCTCATCCTTGAATTGTCCTCGATTTGGTTTTCTTATCAAAAGCGGACTTTTTGAACTTCCTCTTAAAATATTTTGACAACGGTTACATATCCCGTTTACATTAGTGATGGACTGACATTAGGGTAAACGCGATATAAAATGCAGCATAGAAAATGCCCAGACCAATAATTAATCCGAAGACATTGCTCTTAGCTTTGCTGCTTCCAGGTTCCCACATCATCATACTCAGCTCCTTTGTCGCTGTTGATGTAATTGTGAACATTTTGTGTCTTATCTAATTATTGAACATTTTGTGTCTAATTTCAAACATTTTTTTGAACTTTTTTAAAATATTTTTTCTTGTGCCTGAATGCACATACTTCTTGTGCTTCTTATTTCAATTTGGTTGAATAGAATCATCTGAATATAAAGGAGACGAAGACAATGCTGTTGAATGACAATGAAATCGTGCTCTTTCAGGGAGACAGTGTTACGGATTGTGGGAGAGCTTACACTGACCCGGCTTCACTTGGAAACGGTTACGCAAATCTGATCGCTTCCCGTCTAGGTTATCTGTATCCGGAGAAGAAGCTAACCTTCTACAATCGAGGGATTAGCGGCAATCGCGTAGTAAATTTGCAGAGTCGCTGGGAAGAGGATTGTCTCGCTCTGAGACCAACCTGGGTATCCATCCTAATCGGCATCAATGATACTTGGCGGCGATTTGACAATGACGATGAAACCTCGGTTGAGAAGTATGAAGCAAGTTATCGGGAAATTTTGGAGCGTACTAAGGAGCGGCTCGGTGCGAAGCTGATCCTGATGGAGCCTTTCGTATTGCCTACGCCGGAAGATCGTATGACCTGGCGCTGCGATCTTGATCCAAAAATTCAGGTTGTACGTAAATTGGCGAAGGAATATGATGCGCTACTCGTACCGCTCGATGGTTTGTTTGCAGGCGCTGTATCACAGGCGGAACCAGCTTATTGGGCACCGGATGGTGTGCATCCGTCTGCAGCAGGTCATGCCTTAATGGCTGAGGCGTGGCTTCGTGCCGTTAAAGCTCTGTAAGGCAGCTAAGAATATACATGATAGAACAACCTCTAACAGGAAATTATTCTATGGAAGAAGGGTAAAGGGTTATGGGAGAGTTCGCAGGAAAGAGATTGAAGTGGGGAATTTTAGGTACAGGCTGGATCGCTGAGCAGTTCACGAAGGATTTGCTTCATGTAACGAACGGTGAAGGGTTCGCCGTGGGCTCTCGCACTCAAGAGAATGCGGATGCATTTGCTAAAAGACACGGGCTACCTCGTGCATACGGTAGTTATGAACAGTTATTACAGGACCCGGAGATCGACGTGGTCTACGTAGCGACACCACATCCGCAGCATCATGACAATGTCATGGCAGTCCTACGAGCAGGTAAAGCTGTATTATGCGAGAAGCCATTTACTGTGAACAGCTCTGAGTTGGAAGAGATGATCAAGCTGGCTAAGAAGAAGGGCTTGTTCCTCATGGAAGCGATGTGGACTCGCTTCTTGCCGGCGATTGTGAAGACGAGAGAATGGATTAAGGAAGGGCGAATCGGTGAGATCAAGTTAGTGAAGGCGGAGTTCGGATTCCGCACCGATTGGAATCCTGAAGGCAGACTACTAAATCCACAGCTTGGCGGGGAGCTCTGCTGGATGCTGGCATATATCCTGTCTCTTTCGCTTCGATGATCTTCGGAACTCATCCCGTACGTATTCATAGTGCAGTGCAAATGGGTAAGACTGGCGTGGATGAGCAGTTCTCGCTTCTGCTGGATTATGGCGTTGGACGAAGCGCATCTCTACATGGAGCAATCCGCCTAAGTATGACTAACGAGGCGTATATCTATGGAACGGAAGGCATGATTCATGTGCCATCATTCCTGAATGCTAGAACAGCATCGCTGCAGGTAGAAGGGGCTGAGAAGGAAGTATTTGCGGATGATCGGACCTCGATTGGCTATGCCTTTGAAGCGCAAGAAGTAGGCGAATGTCTACTTCGGGGTGATAAGGAGAGCTCACATATTTCGTTAGAAGAGTCCTGGATATTATGGGCTTACTAGATCAAATCAGAGATCAATGGAAGCTGAAATATCCATTTGAGTGAACGGAATTATTACTATTTTCAAGCAAGAGCCGCCTGTTCGAATCATCCCTTAAGAGGATAGCGAGCAGGCGGCTTCTCTTTTATGTTATGGACAGGTACTGTGGCTAAGCTAATCTACTCTTGAGAGAAGTGGATTAGCCCTTCAATGAAACTCTTCATGTTGTTGTTGGACTCATTTAACTGTTCGATGACATTCATAAAGTCGGTCACGAGCTCGGCCTGCTCCTGAGAGGAGTGGGCGATTTGTTCGAAATCTCTCTCCAATTGCAGAATAGACTCCTGAACACTTCTCAGTGTAGCAGCGATATTCGCGCTAGCGTCTTTGGTGCTCACAGACAGCTTCCTTACCTCTTTAGCTACAACTCCAAATCCAGCTCCTGCTTCACCGACTCGTGCTGCCTCGATCGCGGCATTCAATCCGAGCAGATTGGTCTGATTTGAGATCTCCTGAATGAAACCAACCGTCTCGTTAATCTCCGATGAATTATCTACAGCTTGCCGGGTGTTCGTCATAATATTTTCACTCGTAGCAGTAAGCTCTTCGGCATGTGCCGCAACGGTCTGTACCATGTCAACCAGCTGCTGGGTGATCTCATTCATGACTTGCATACCTTCTTCTAGCCTTTGTCTATTCTCATAAGACTCTGCAGTTGCGAGTGCACCGATAATAGCACCTTGCTCATCGTAGATCGGAGATGCTGTAGCTATAATAGGAAATCCATAGATGTGTTCTGGAATATGTGTTAAGGAGTTCTCCCCGTTCAGTGCCTTGCGCAGATTCTCATCTTCCTCAGGAATAGGGGTACCTGGGGTAATGCCAAAATCTATTTTTTGCGAGGGCATATAGAATAGAAATTTATCCAAGTCTGTTATGCCGATCATAATATCTTCCTTGACGAGCTTCTTGATATAAGGTACCGCTGCAATAAGGATGTCCAATTGGTTCATATTCCGACCTGCCTATTCATTCAAATTTGAAATTATTATACCTTTTATCGACATAATATGACAATAATAGCGTAGTCCTATTTATTGAAGACGGACCTTTTGTAACAGTAAAAACAAAGAAATAACCAGTATATGCGGCACTTCTAAAATTATTGATTGGCTCATAGGCTAAATATATACGAAATGATGAACATTAGTGTACTTTTCCATGAAATGAGGAAGTAATCCACGGGCAGTGAGTAAAGGCTGACGGATTACTTCCTCTTCGACACCTTATTTTGGCTCCTAAGCGATAAGTGGGACACTACCGGTATTGTGGTGCAGATGGGAATCAGGTTCATCCTTTTTTGGAGTCGGCTTGTTCCACGGCTTTCACTTCATGAACCTTCTCATCCAGGCTTTTGATCTCCTGGGAGAGAACCTGCAGTACGTTGTTCATGTTGTTGAGCTTGTCATTCACATTCTGCAGCACATATTTAATCAGGATGAAGCACAGAGTGACGGGGAATCCAACATTAGCGACCAGGGAAATGATATCAGCGACTTGCATATTCACGCCCTCCTCTCATTGAAGTTCCCTTTCATAGAGCTGTTCAAAAACCATTTTCTGATCTTTGAAATTATCGCTCTTACTATATAGAGAAAATAATAGCCCTAAAGTACAACCATAAATTTGAAAAAATGTTATAATGATTAGCATCCGACATATTTATGGTTGTATGACTACCCTCGAAATTACCCTACAGGTAGAAGATGAAAGTGGAAGGGGGAGGTAGTTTTGAAAGAACAAAAAACCGCTTATGAGCAATATCGCAAAGAAGTGTACAGAATCGCTTGGAGGGTGCAATATCGGGCAAAAGTTGTGAAAAGACGGGAATGTTCATTAGGCGTATACGAGCCAGCCATAACCAGTTTTGCTACATCTTCTGATGATAAAATTGTAGTGCAGCAGTTGATCAATGATCTTCCCTCCAGTACTGGAAGGACGATTATTTTCAAGCTCTTTATGCAGGACAAGACGGAAGGAGAAGTAGCCCGTGAGTTAAACATGACTCAGCAAGGGGTGAGCAAATGGAAGCGCAAAATGCTCCAGAGATGTCCCGGATGATGAGTTCCTGAGATTGCTACAGCTAGCGAAACAGAATGACGAAGAAGCCATTTTACAACTAATCGATTTGTTCAAAGGGGATATATTGCGGGTAAGCAAGTACATTTACACTTCGGAGGAAGACGCCGTTTCTGATATTATTCTAGAGTTTCTGGAAATGATCAAAGAGAAGAAGGAATGATATAGAAGATCCCCTGACTGCCAGGGGATCTTTTTTGGAGTGATTAGGAAAAATAGCCTGATCCAATTGAAAATAGTATTTTCTTTTTCCTCAAAATCGATATGATTGATTATATGATCGAACTCAGGGGAGAAGGATCACCAATGATGAAGAAATATATTCCGTTTACATACAAAATGCTCGTCCCATATTTGTTACTTGTCTTGATTACCGATATTGTAATCGGTTACATCTCATATACGATGCTGATTCAATCGGGCTTTTTTATTGCAGGGAAATTCTCCCTAATGTCGAAATATGATGACAGGGAGGTGGAATAGATGGACAGATGTAAATTAGTTATGGATAATGGTCAGACTATTATGATTACTGTTAGTCCTGAAAAATTCATTTCAGTAGCAACTGATGAACTTGGTGTGATGCGAAACGAGTTTATAAAAATTAGAGACGCTTATATAAATCCTACACATGTTAGTTTTATTATTTCAGATTAGTCGCCAATAGGCGGCTTTTTTATTTGCTCAGGAAAAATTTCTTATCTCATAAATGTGATGTAATAAGGCCGGAGGCCACCAAATCGACCGAATCCGCTATATAGATGCCCTTTATCTTGATAGGCGTGTTTTCACTCCTGATGAAGTAAGAGATAGCAAACAAGTAGTTTATCCTAATTAGAAGGTATCGCTTTAGAAGTAGAAGTTTCTGTTTTTCTACTGTCTAATATGAAGGGAGCATATTAATTACTACCAGGGGATCTTTTTTGGAATTTTCAGATAAGTATAATAGGAACTAATAACCTATAATATGGGACACTTTTTCTTGAGGGGGACTCCGTTTTGAGTGAGCTAATTAAAGTTCTGATTGTTGATGATGAAATGCTGGTTCGACAGGGCATTAAGCATATATTGAACTGGGAGCAGAACGGGTTTCAAATTGTCGGCGAAGCGTCGAATGGGAAAGAGGCGTTGGCCCTGATTGAAGAACTGCAGCCGCAGATTGTGTTGACAGACATTGTCATGCCCGTCATAGACGGAGAAGAACTGACGCGAATGATCAAAATTAGATGGCCGCAGATCGAGGTGATCGTACTGAGTAGCTTCAGTGAATTTGAATATGTACGTTCATCCTTTCAAAGCGGGGTATCAGATTATATTTTGAAGCCGCATTTAGAGACAGGAATGCTGATTGAGGTTCTCCGCAAAGCCGCTTTCAAAATTCCCTCTCGTACCGGAAGCGGTCAAATAGAGCAGGTATCATCCATACATACGATATTGGATAAAATCATTTCTGGTTATGAAGTTGAATTAGACCCCCAGGTCTTAAAAGCTTGGTTGCCGCATCCCTTTCTCTATTTACTCGGTACAGAGGTTGGTCATCAAGCCGGAAAAGGCGAGGAAGCTGGATCTGCAGTACATTCTCTAATCGATTCTTTGAAAGCGCTTTTTCCAGAGATGGTCGTTGCTAAACTGAAAGACCAGAAGGTTCCAGGCTATCCTGATATGGCGGTGTATCTGCTTAATGTAAGAGAGGAGGAGAGCCGCACTGTTCCGGTGAAGCTGAAAATGCTACATCCCAGCTCCTTCTCGGTGAACGGGGAGATCGAGTGGATGTTAAGCAAAGCCTTCACGCAGCTGGAACAATTGAAAACCGTATATCAGGACAGCTTGCTCAAGTTGCTGGAATACCGTTTTTTTCTACCATACAACGCAGCGCTGACACCAAACGAGCTTCCGAAGGTTTATGAGAAGGGCAAAAGCTTTCAGCTAAGTTCTTTTATGGATCTGGTTCGCAGACTTCAACTACAGGAGGCATTTCAGGAACTGCAGAAATATGTTCGCGAACAGGAGCTTGACTATACAGTCGATGTATTTGAATTCAAGTCTTCGATCAGCAACATCATCTTTAATGTGATCTATCTTCTTGGAAGCATGAATTATGAGGTGAAACCGCTCGATGAAGCCAAGTACTCTTATTTCAAGCGTATCGATAAAGCGCGGCATTTGGATGAGATCGCGGAGCTGTTGAATGAGTTCCAACTGAAGATCCAGGAGTGTATCTATGCAATGGGGATGAATCTGATGGTAATCCAAGCATGAAGCTGCTGCTTGATTATATCGAAGAGCATTATGCGGATCCGATTACACTGACGGAGATGGCTAAGCATTTTCATTTTAATCCGTCCTATTTATCCAGCTTCTTTGCGGCGCATCATCACGAAGGATTCAAGGATCATCTCAATCGGGTACGGATAAATAAAGCAGCTGATTTGCTGCGATACGGAGATACGCCGATTTCAGAAATCGGCTGCATGGTTGGGTATGGAGATCACAGCTATTTCTGTAAAGTGTTCAAGAGAAGTACGGGTATATCACCGAGCCATTACCGGAGACATTATCATCAATCACAAGGGACAAGAGAGCCATGAGAGTGATATTGGAGCGTCTTAAATTTCACGGACTGTTTATTAAGTTGTTCGTTGTTATGGTTATCTGCATCATTTCGATTACAGTGTCCGTCGTATGGGTCAATTTACGAATGTCTGAGCAGCTGTTCCTGAAGACATTCAGCATTACGAATTATAAGGTCATTGAGCAAATTCGCAGCAATTTCGAGTCTTTTCACTATTCTATCGTGTTGGCCGTAAGTAATGCGCAACAGAGCGGGACACTTAAAACTTTTTTGACGGAAAAAGATACAAACCAATCGATCAAAAATTTCTCAGCTTACTATAACATGACACAGCAAATGAAAAGGATTCAATCGAACGTCGATGCTTATTCCGTTGGCGTCGCCATCGTAGGCATTAATGGGCGGAATTATTCAGGGAACTACAATTTCGCCAAACCGACAGCACAGGAACTGAAGCAAAGTCCCCTAACGCGGAGAGCGGAGGCGGAACCGAAGAAGCTGATGTATCAGCTCTATATGGATTCCAACGGCACAGTCAGCGGCAAGCCAATTATCGTCGCTACAAAGGTGCTTAGGGAGCAAACAACGGGGCAGCAATACGGAATGCTCTATATTACGATTGATGAAAATGATTTTAAACCCTTCTACAGTAGATTTACGAGCGACGGTAATGACGTCATGATCATAGATAAAGATGGACTTGTAATATCCAGCAACCGTTCGGAGACGATCGGGCAGAAAAATGCCGAACTGTTGTCCTATGCAGAGGAGATTCAGCAGGGCAACCTTGATTTGAAAAAGGTGAATGTAATGGGCAAGGACAAGCTCGTATTGGCTGAGTACCTACCTTCTTACGATTTCTATCTTGTGAACATGATCGATCAGAAGTATGTCTTAGGGCAAATGGTAAATACCAAATCGATTATTCTTATATGTTTATTGATCGTGCTTGCCGCACTCATCGTCGTCTTTCTGATTTCCCGCAAAATGACCCGTTCACTAACGCTGCTGGCAAGGCAGATGTCCAAGGTGCATCTCAGGAATTTCCATAACTATGTGAATGTATCGGGCAGCTATGAAATACGCCAGCTTAGTCATGCTTACAATTACATGTTGAACGAGATGAATGACTACGTGAAGCAGCTGGTCGAGACGGAGAAAGAGCAACGGATCGCGGAGCTTGCCGCCCTGCAGCAGCAGATCAATCCGCACTTTCTCTATAATACACTCGCTTCCGTCAAATTTTTGGTCCAACAAGGTAACAAGGAGAAGGCTGAAGAGACGATTCATGCCCTGATCTCCCTTTTGCAGAATACGATAAGCAATGTCAGCGAGACGATTACGGTGGAACAGGAGCTTGTGAACCTGAAACATTACGTATTTATAAATCATGTCCGTTATGGAGAACGAATCCGGGTCACTTACTTCGTTGCTCCAGATTGCCTGACCTATCATGTGCCGAAGCTGATTATCCAGCCTTTTATCGAAAATGCCTTCTTCCATGCATTTAATGTAAAAGGGGAAGGAGTCATTCGAGTCCTTGTCTCCAAGGAATCACAGAAGTTGATCTGTGAAGTACTTGATAACGGAGACGGCATGGACATACAGCAGCTTGCTGATGCAAAGTCTAAGCAGAACAAAGGCTCCAGACAGTTGTTCTCGGGCGTCGGCATAGCCAATGTCCATGACCGGATCAGGCTGTTGTATGGAGGAGAGTATGGATTAACGATTCAGAGTGAGATTGGCGAGGGAACCAAGGTGCGCATTACGCTGCCACTCGTTGAAATCCAATAAACTTACCAGAATCCAAACAAATTACTACCGAAAAAATGTTCAAATGGAGAAAGCGCATTCAACAGGCAATAAAACAACAAATCTGTACAAAGAAATGGCTAACGATAGCCTGCAGCCCGATGCTACGATAAATACAGATCTTACAGAAAGCGCTTGCAATCAAAGAGTGCAGCCATAAGATCAACATAAATAAACAATGAGAAGGGGCTGAAACAATGAAGAAGGCATTGGTTTTATTGATGACCTGTATGCTGCTTCTAACAGCTTGTTCCTCCGGAAGCAAAGATAAAGGTACAACGGCTTCCGGCGGGGAGGAGAAGCGAAGGAAATCACGATTTGGGCTTGGGATCCCGCATTTAATATCGCAGCCTTGAATATTGCGAAGGAAGCTTATAATGCGAAGCATCCAGATGTGAAAGTGAATATCGTTGAATATGCGCAAGCGGACATCATTCAGAAGATGAATACAGGACTGAACTCTGGGACGACCAAAGGTCTACCGAATATCGTTCTGATTGAAGATTATCGGGCGCAGGGCTTCCTGCAATCTTACCCTGATTCATTTGTGGATTTAAGCGGCAAGATCAAGGCGGAGGATTTCGCTGATTATAAGATTGGGCCAACGAGTTTAAATGGCAAGCAGTATGGTGTTCCATTCGATTCGGGCGTTGCCAGGTCTATATATTCGTAAGGACTATGTAGAGCAAGCAGGATACAAGGTAGATGATTTAATGGATTTGGACTGGGGCCAATACATTGAAATCGGTAAGAAAATTAAAGCGGTCACAGGTAAGGATATGATCTCACTTGATCCGAATGATCTTGGCATTCTGCGCATGATGATTCAGTCCGCAGGATCATGGTATCTGAAGGAAGACGGGAAAACGCCGGATCTTGGCGGCAATGCTGCGTTGAAGAAAGCGATGGAGCTGTACAAGAAAATGATGGAAGCTAATATCGTCAAAGTGAATGCGGATTGGAGCCAATTTATCGCGTCGATTAACAATGGCGATGTAGCGACCGTGCCTACCGGGAACTGGATTACGCCTTCGGTCAAAGCGGAAGCGTCCCAATCCGGCAAATGGGCGATTCTGCCGATGCCTAAGCTACCGGATACGCCAAACTCCGTATATGCGACGAATCTCGGCGGAAGCTCCTGGTATGTAATGAATGTTCCAGGCTCGGAGACAGCGGCAAACTTCATGGCGGAAACCTTCGGTTCAAATGTGGATATGTATCAAACCTTGTTAACCAAAGTTGGAGCGATCGGAACACTTAAGGCGGCAGCTCAAGGCGAGGCTTATTCGAAACCGGATGAATTCTTCGGTGGGCAGCAGACTGTTAATGATTTCGCGAAATGGACGGCAGAAATTCCAAAAGTGAACTATGGTACTTCGACTTATGCGATTGAAGACATTCTGGTAGTTGAGGTTCAGAATTATTTGAACGGCAAAAATATCGATCAAGTACTTAGTGACGCGCAGTCCCAGGCAGAAGCACAGATTAAGTAATAATTATAACCCCCAGGGTGCGTTAAGCTGGCTGATATTGCAGCGCCTGGGGTTTTACTTTGCAGCAGAAAGGGGCAAGAGTAGCTATGAGAGCGCACAAACCAAGCGTCAGTATCCGTACTAAGAACGAATTGACAGGATGGAGCTTCATCCTGATTGCCGTGTTAATGATCATAACCTTCTACTTCTATCCGATGATCCAGGCGCTGATTTTATCATTCAAGAGCGGTACTGGCTCTCAGCTAAGCTTCACGGGATGGTCCAATTACGAGAGACTGCTCACGGATAAAATGTTCTTGACAGCGCTCAAGAATACGTTGATCTACTTGATTGTTCAGGTTCCGATTATGATTATTCTGGCTTTATTTATTTCCGTGCTGCTTAACGACAGCCAGCTTAAATTCAGAGGCTTCTTCCGGACAGCAATCTTCCTGCCATGCGTTACATCGCTTGTAGCCTATTCTGTTGTGTTCAAGTATTTGTTCGGGAACGATGGGCTTGTGAATCTTATGCTGATGAAGCTATCGATCATAAACGCTCCGATTGGCTGGATTACCGATCCGTTCTGGGCCAAGATCACTATTATATTGGCGATTACATGGCGGTGGACGGGTTACAATATGATCTTCTATTTGTCGGCGCTACAAAATATTGATAGCTCGATTTATGAAGCAGCCCGGATTGATGGTGCTTCGTCTACCAACCAATTTTTCAAAATAACGATTCCGATGCTTAAGCCAATCATTCTGTTTACTTCGATTACATCGACAATCGGCACGCTTCAGCTATTTGATGAAGTCGTTAATATTACAAAGGGCAGACCCGGGAATGCGACCCTCTCAATTTCGCAGTACATCTATAATCTATCGTTCAAATATACGGCTGATTTCGGATACGCGGCGACGGTGTCCTATTCTATCGTAATTATTATTATTGTGCTCTCGATCCTTCAATTCAAAGTGGCAGGTGATCAGAAATGAAGAAGCTAAAGCGCATATTTACGTACACTTTTCTGAGTATCGCAGCTTTTGTATCTATCTTTCCTTTTTTGTGGATGGTCGTAAGCGCAACGAATAAATCGGTGGAAATTACGAAAGGCAGGCTGCTTCCGGGTGGCTATTTGCTTGAAAATTTCAAGAAGCTACTGGATACGACGGAGCTTGGCACGGCATTGTGGAATTCAGCGAAAATATCTGTACTCATCACGATCCTTGCGATTCTGATTGCCTCCCTGGCGGGTTATGGATTTGAGATTTTCCGCAGCAAGGCGAAGGACATTGTATTCAGTATTTTATTGCTATCGATGATGATTCCATTCGCGGCGCTAATGGTCCCGCTATACCGGATGTTTGCCGACATATCCAATACGGCGCCGGCTATCGGGATCGATACAGTGGCTGCAGTAATACTGCCTACGGTGACGACTGCATTTCTTATTTTCTTCTTTAGACAGAGTTCGAAGATGTTCTCGAAGGATATGATCGAGGCAGGCCGAATCGACGGGCTGAGAGAGCTTGGCATATTCTTTAAAATTTTCATGCCAACGATGAAGACGACTTATGCAGCTGCAGGCATCATCACGTTCATGTCGAGTTGGAACAGCTATCTCTGGCCACTCATTGTTCTACAGTCGCCTGAGCAAAGGACGATACCGCTTCTTATATCGAATCTCGGTTCGGGATACGCACCCGATTACGGCCTGATCATGCTGGCGATTGTTATTGCGACCTTGCCGACTGCACTCGTATTTTTCTTGCTACAGAAGCATTTTGTAGCAGGCATGATGGGCTCGGTGAAGTAAGTTGAACTAATGATAGTAGGGGTGTAGGCGCCGGGTGAAATGTTCTTACGATCGCTGTTGTTCGCGGATTTCTCTGATTTAATAAATTCAAGCATGGTAGAAATCCACTCTCAAAGGCGAACGCTACGCTTCTTCAGAATCATTTCATCCTTTTGCCTTTTCCTAGCTCTTTTCTTTAGTCCAACTTATATTTTTAAAATAGGAGAGATAGAAAATGAAGATCAACACACCCAGCTTGGATTGGCTAAGCGATGTTAACGTATATGCAGTTAACCTGCTGCCAGCCCATTCGGATCATCGCTATTATCGGACCAAGGAAGAAGCCCTTCGGGGAGCTTCCATGGAGATGAAATACGAATTGAACGGAAAATGGAGATTCGCTTATTCGGTTCATCCCGATTCTCGTCCGGCAGATTTCTACCAGCTTGATCATAACTGCAGCGGTTGGCAATATATCGAGGTCCCTGGGCATATTCAGCTTCAGGGTTACGACTATCCGCAGTATGTGAATACTCAATATCCATGGGATGGTATTGAGGAGATTCGCCCGCCGCAGCTGCCGAAAAAGCGTAATCCGGTAGGCAGTTATGTGAAGGAATTTGAGCTTCCACCATCATTTGCCGGGCAGCCTGTCTTTATTTCTTTTCAGGGAGTGGAATCGGCTTTTTATGTCTGGCTGAACGGTCAGTTCATTGGCTACAGCGAAGATAGCTTTACCCCTGCCGAATTTGATCTATCTGCATCGATCCGGGATGGAGTTAATAAGCTCGCCGTTGAGGTCTATCAGCGCAGCACGGGAAGTTGGTTGGAGGATCAGGATTTCTGGAGATTTTCCGGTATTTTTCGCGAGGTGTATCTCTACACCGTTCCGCGGATTCATATTCGCGATTTATCGGTTCGGACGGATTTGGATGCGAATTATGAGTCGGGCAGCTTCACGCCAAGCTACAAATGCAAGGTGCTACTAATGGACATATCAAAGTTGAATTGATTGATTCAGACAGGAATGATGTAGGATCAGGTTCGGCCAAAATGTCAGACAGTGGCGAGGCTGCAATCGTGGTCGAAGTACCGAAGGCCAGACTTTGGAGTGCCGAAGCACCTGAATTGTATCTTATGCTGGTGTCCGTCTATGATCAGCAAGGTCAGTTGATCGAGGTTGTGCCGCAGCAGATTGGCTTCCGCAAATTTGAAATGATTGACAAGGTTATGCATCTGAACGGGAAGCGGATCGTGTTCAAAGGGGTAAACCGGCATGAATTCAATTGCAGACGTGGGCGGGCGATTACGAAAGAGGATATGCTGTTTGATATCAGGACGTTTAAACAGAACAATATAAATGCGGTTCGCACATCCCATTATCCGAATCAGAGTTTGTGGTACGAATTATGCGATCAGTATGGAATCTATGTTATTGATGAGATGAATTTGGAAACCCATGGATCCTGGCAGAAAATGGGGAGCATTGAACCATCATGGGTTATTCCCGGAGATCGGGCGGAATGGAAAGACATTGTTATGGATAGAGCCATATCTATGTACGAAAGGGACAAAAATCATCCTTCCATACTGATTTGGTCCTGTGGGAACGAGTCATATGGGGGAGAAGTCATTTATCAGGTATCACAGTATTTCCGTTCATCCGATCCGGGAAGATTAGTGCATTATGAGGGGATAGTTCATGATCGTCGTTATCATGAGACCAGCGATATGGAGAGTCGTATGTACGCCAAGGTAGTCGATATAGAAGCTTATCTAGACGATGATCCTATTAAGCCTTATATTTCTTGTGAATATATGCATGCGATGGGGAATTCTCTTGGCGGCATGTACAAATACACTGAGCTCGAGCAGAAATATTCGATGTATCAGGGTGGATTCATATGGGACTTTATAGATCAGGCCATTGTGAGAAATGATCGATATGGCAAGGAGTATCTCGCCTATGGAGGAGATTTTGGCGATCGGGCAACCGATTATTATTTCTGTGGCAATGGTATTGTATATGCGGACCGGAAATGGTCTCCCAAGATGCAGGAGGTCAAATATTTATATCAGAATGTAAAGCTGAAGGCAGACCGTAGTGGTGTGACCATTATTAATGAGAATTTGTTTACGAATACGAAAGAGTACGAACTGGAATGTATTTTGTATAAGGAAGGTAATGCGATCGAGCGTTATGTTCTTGATCTTGATGTTGCTCCGCAGAGTCAACAATGGCTGCCGCTCGAGTATGGTGCGGGCAAGTTGTCACCGGGCGAATACTGGTTCGATGCTTCCCTTAAGCTTAAAGAGAGCAAAAGCTGGGCAGATGAGGGGCATGAAATATCCTTTGGTCAATATGTGTTTCAAATAGAGGAGGATATCATAAATGGTGCGGCTTCAGTGGGAGCCAATGAGCTTGCTCCGGCGTTGAGTGTAGTTCATGGAGATGTGAATATTGGGGTTCATGGAAGGAATTTCTCTATTCTGTTCTCCAAGCAGGTCGGTAGTCTTGTCTCGCTGAACTATGCGGGGCGTGAAATGATCGCTACACCTGTGAAACCTCTGTTCTGGCGGGCCTCAACGGACAATGACCGTGGTACGGCTATGGATTACCATGCTGCAGGTTGGTATGCAGCCAGTTTTGGACCCAAATGTGTCAAAGTTGAGATCAAGGAGGAAGAAGAAGGAGTTAGTATCATTTTTGATTATGCGCTGAGTATCAGTCCTGAAGTGAAGACATTCGTAGGTTATACGGTCTATTCCGATGGAAGTATTCGAGTGCGGTCAACCTATCACGGGACTCCAGGACTGCCCGATCTTCCGATCTTTGCACTTAGCTTCAAGATGCCAGCAGCCTATCATAAATTAGAATGGTATGCCATGGGGCCGGAGGAGAATTATCAGGATCGTTGCCTCGGGCAAGACTTTGCTACTTTGAGAATACCGCTGAGGACAACATATCTGAATACCTAGTTCCGCAGGAATCCGGAAATCGAACGGGCGTGCGCCGCGTAAGGATACTTGATGCCGAACGGACAGGAATTGCGATATCAGCGGATCCGCGTCAACCCGTAGAATGCAGCATATCGCCTTATACTGCTTTTGAGCTTGAGCACGCTATGCTCCGTTATGAGCTGCCTCCCGTTCACTATACGGTAATTACGGTAGCCGGCCAACAAATGGGCGTAGGCGGGGATGACAGTTGGGGAGCTCCAGTTCATGAAGAATTCCGAATTCCATCTAGCCGCGAGATGCAGTTTGAATTCTGGATCACGGCGGAGTGAGATTCTCACTGTTAGTGAAACAGTAATAGGACTGTGCAGAAAAGCCAGAAAAGTACGTTTAAAGCGGCTTGTTATCAAGTCGGCTTTAGCTCTGTAGGCTTTGGAATCCTCCTTTCCGGTGTGGACCTCAATCGACAGAATCAACATATGAACAGGGAAATATTGTTGCAAAAAGGAGAATATTTATATTTTGTAGAATACATTCTTATATGTGAGTTTAATGGAAATAAATGACTCACATAAAAGATTGAGGGAGGATTTAGTGAATGGAGAAAGGCAAGGTGTTTATGCCGGCGATTGCCGCGCTGCTTGCGGCGATTATTGGCGCAGTCGTATGGGCTCTTATCATCGTATTAACAGATTATGAGCTCGGAATCATTGCATGGGGATTGGATTACTAACCGCTTTCGCTGTTAGATTTTTCTCGCCGAGAATCACTCCTATGCAGCAGATTATTGCGGTTATTGCCAGTTTGGTAGGTATTGTACTTGGGAAGTTCTTTGCGCTATCCTACGGATGGAATCAGGGAATGGACGGAATGTTCAGCAGTTATTCAATTACGTTCTTTACGGATAATATTATGGAGATAGCTCAACCGATGGATATTGTCTTCATCGTGTTGGCTGTTGTGACGGCATGGCAATTACCAGCAAAAATGTCCAAGCGTAAAGAGGCGGCAAACGATGCTAACGAAGCTCCTGCTACACCGGTGGAGTAAGAGTTTCTATACTTCATTGTAAATACATAATAGTAAAAGCGTCCCTACATTTGAAGACAAATGAGGGACGCTTTTTTTAACCTTCTTAAACGAAGCTGCAGAAATTACAATCGTCCTGCAGCTTTCACCTTCACCAGCAGAGCGTTACCTGGTAGATACGCAATCGGAATATCCTCGGATACTACGATCTGCACCGTATCGCGATTTGCACCAGCCAGAACGGCTTGGTTAATAGCGTGGTTACGCGCATCCTCCATAGCTTGGTCGTATGTCATCTCATCCAGCGAGTAGATCCGCTCGGTCTCGCCACTTACCTCACCCAGGGCGGCACCAATTGCATTCGCCGCATCGTAATGATCAGGCCTCACGATTTTAGCCACACCCTCAAGCTTGTCGGCAACGAGAATGCTTCCGCCACCTACGAGAATAACATCGACGGCATCTGCACTTGTCTTCATTCGATCAATCGCATCCTCGATATCCTGCGTGATGATCTCATCGGCTCTGCGACAGATCGATTCATCAAGATCATTCGTCTGCACACCTTCCCAATGATAGCGTCCTAGCTTGACCGCTACGTCTGTGGCTGTAGTGTATCCCCGCCAAAGATACGGGCGCGCTTCAATAGCTCATACCCGACACTGTCCGGGCCAACCGTGACTTGATCCTGCCCCGCATCTGCACGGACAATCGTACCGCCACCGATGCCAATCGATAGAATATCCGGCATGCGGAAATTCGTGCGAACTCCTCCGATCTCCACAGCCGCCGATGACTGACGCGGGAAGCCTTGCCAGAGAACGCCGATATCCGTCGTTGTACCGCCAATATCTACAACAAGGGCGTTGTTCAAGCCTGACAGGTGAGCCGCACCGCGAATCGAGTTCGTTGGTCCGCAGGCGATCGTCAGAATCGGGTAGCGCAGCGCATATTCACTACGCATCAGCGTCCCGTCATTTTGACAAATATATACGCCAGCATCAATGCCAAAGCCTTGCAGCGCATCTTCAAATCCCTTGACCACTCCTGCGATTACGTTCAGTAATGTGCCGTTGAGTAGAGAGGCGTTCTCCCGCTCAAGCAGTCCGATACTCCCGATCTCATGTGACAGGGTTACTGGCATATCCGCACCAAATACTGACTTGGCAAGCTGTTCAACACGTTTCTCCTGAGAGGTGTTCACTGGCGAGAATACGCCGCATACAGCGATCGCTTCGACTTGGCCTTTCATCTTCATGAAGCAGTCCGTGATCTCTTGCTCATCCAAATCTACAATCGTTCGACCGTCATATTCATAACCGCCGTGAACGACATAAGCGTGTCGTCCAACCGCTGCGCGTAATGTGTCATCCCAGTCGGCTAGCGGTGGAACCGAGGTTGTCGCCGGTGCTCCGATGCGGATCAAGCCAACTTTGCCGAGATGCTTGCGCTCCACAATGGCATTCGTACAATGCGTAGTCCCCAGCATCGCATAACGGACCTGTACCGGATTAACATTGCTCTCGGAGAGAAGACGACGAATCGACTCGATAATTCCTTCATTAACATCGCGTGTCGTGTGTACTTTTACCGTATGAATCGTGTTCAACTTCGAATCGAGCAAGGCTGCATCCGTATTTGTTCCGCCGACATCCACTCCGATGCGGTAAATTTCTTCGTTGTTATCCATGTTCGTATGTGACATTACCGTGCATCCCCTTTCTGTGATGTCAGCTTCTCAATCGGTACATATGGCACATCATAGCCAAAATACTGCGGTCCGACCGTATCAAGCCCCTTCGCTGTGCGCCATTTCGGATCACAAGGGAAACCAACAGCGGTTACCCGGGATCCGTATTTCAAGTTCTCTGTCGTAATTGGCATGCCTGTATCCTGGTCTAGCAGGGAGATCAAATCTGGAGTCACAGCGAGCGACTGGCCATCCTCTGTGGCCAAGAGGAACTCATTCTGGAAGAACAACCGCATCGTGCGGCCCTTCAGTTCATCCGTTCCTTCAAATACGGCTTCGCCACGCGTAAATCCACCTTCTGTCCGACGGCGAATGTCTACTGCTTTACCATGGAACAATGCATATCCATGCAAATGCTTCAACAGGGCTTCGATCGGATTCTGACGTACATCCTTGGATTCAAATAGTATTTTGCCAATCTCATAAGCGAGCGTTAACGTATGGTGAACGGCACTCTGCTTCACTTGTGCGCCTGTGACTGGATAATCGCAGATCGATGCGGATCCGCCCATCTGAATCGTAATCGCACGCGCCATTCGCTCTTCCCAGACACCGTCGATCGCATGCATCAGCACGGCGTTACCACGTTCATCTGCCATCGTAATCGGACTGCAGTCAATGCCGTCCAGATAGAAAGTGACCATTTGCGATTCGGGAAAAGCACGTCCCATCGCATCCGCATCCAGCAGGGGGATACCACGTTCCGCAGCTGCGATGACAGGAACTAGTGAATTTCCGCCACCGACCTCAATCGGCATAATGGCAGTTACCTTGCGACCGAGTTCTTTTTCGATCAGATCGAGAGGCTTGGTCATTTGCTCCGTTGAAGGAATCTTCTCGTTCATTACCGTAGGCGCTCCGATCATGGACAGAGGAACGACGAGAGCGTCGTCCTCCAGATCCTCAGGGTTGAGTACACGCACAGGACCATATTTATGAATGGCCTCTAGCGCCATCAATTTACCGATATGGGGGTCGCCACCCCGCCGGTACCGAGCACTGCCGCACCTACGGCAATATATTTAACCGCTTGTTCATTTAACTTAGTAAGCTTGAAGTTTGTCATGATGTTATCCTTTCTTCGTCATGATTTTACCAACGATCCATTGCACAATAAATGCAAAGATAAATGCGTCTAATGCCGGAACTCTCGTCAGCTGGAACCAGCCAAATCCGTCTGGAGCAGCCGTTGTCATATAAGCAAAGAGCGTAGCCGCAACCCATACTACCAGGGAACGAATAACCCAGTTCTTGTTACGGTCAATCCCTTCAAAGGTGAATTTCTTGGAATTCACGAGCAAATACTCTGCCGTGTAGATCCCGCCGATTGGCGAGACAAAGCTAGTAATTACATTCAGGAAAGACAAAAATTTATCGTAGATACCGAACACAGCGAGTAGTGTAGCAATAAGACCGGCAATGATTGTAATTAGCTTTTTAGGAATCCGGTTGAACACAACGGAGAATCCGAGCGATGCCGAATATAAATTGTTCGTATTTGTGGTCCATTGCGCTAGCGTTAAGACGATAATAGCGGGAAGCCCCAGCCCTAACATAATGAAGATATTTGTCAGATCATCTGTGTCCATGAGGCGGGACAAGAAGATCGCGATAACAGTCATGAAGCTGTTGCCAACGAAAAAGCCGATAAAAGCTGCGGTGACCGCATGCTTCGGTGTGCGCGCCCAGCGGGCAATATCCGGTGATAGCACCGTACCGACAATAAAGATTCCGATAACTAAGGAGATTGCTGTCCCCATCGGAATTGGCGATCCACTGATCGGTTCCCAGATGGCAGAAGTTCCTTTTAGATGGAAGGCTGTAAAAATGGCAATACCAATAAAAATCACAAGCAGCGGTACCGACCAAGTACTTAATCTTTCAATTGAACGATATCCCCAAATGGCCGTCGACATCATCAGCATTCCGCCAATAAACGAGAGCAAGCCTAAGGACAAATCGATTCCCCATAATTTATGAAAAGCCGTCTGCATATTCGAGGCGAAGAATCCTGCCTGCACACCGAACCACCCGAGCGAGAAAATACCTAGAACTATCGATACGATTCGTGCTCCCATGTTACCGAATAAGAAGCGGCTGATCATCGCCGTAGATAATCCCGTCTTGGCTCCGACATACGCACAGAGTGCGCCGATAAGTCCCAGAATCAATGAACCGACCATCGTGGCCGTAAGCGAGTCGGCGAGATTCATGCCGTTGCCTAACTCCGCCCCTAGGAACATCGCTGATAAGTCAATTCCAATCGCAATCCATACTAGAGACATGGACAGCCATCTTTTCCGCAGATGCGCGGAACAGGCTCTCTTTCAAAATCTTGCGTTTTCGAATCATTACTGTGTACTTGAGTTACTTCTGCCTCTGACATTGTCCCATCCCCTTGATGTTCATCTAGTAGTGTGTGTTCAAAAAGGCCAGTTTTCAGCACCGAGAAGGTTGAAAGAAGCTAGGGCATGAGGAGCGGAGCGTACGTAGTGTCTACGTGAGCACCGGAAGGCCCGGCTGAATTCAAGATTCGATGTCGAATTTGCTTCCTGATTCACTTCGTGATCAAAAGTGGACTTTTTGAACAACCTCTAGTAGTAGTTATGAGCCCGCTCCGTTCCAATACATATCAAATGCATGGTTCAGCTTGCGCTCATAAACTTCCCTGGAGGTGTAATAGAAATATTGCATACTTAATCCATCCATCAAGTTGAGAAAAGCATCAACGAGTAGCTGCACAGGTTGTTCGCGAATCACACCTTCTTCGATACCTTGCATGATTAACTGCTCAATGATCTGCGTCAGTAGCTCGTCCGATTGCAGAAAGGCTTCCTCGATTGTCTCTTTCAAAAATACAGGCGGGAAGATGATATACCGCAGTACGATCAAGCTCGCCTCTGGATTTTGCTGATAGAATTCATACTGTCTAGTCAGAACCCGGTTGAGGCTCTCCTTCGCACCAAGTGATTTCTGGTCCTTGAGGAGCTCCTGAATGAACGTATTGTACAGCTGCATCGCTTCACGAAAGACGGCCATGAATAGATCCTCTTTGTTCTCGTAAAATGCATAGATCGCAGGTGTCTTTACGCCTACTTCCTTAGCAATTTCAGAGAGCGCTGTACCGTCGTACCCTTTCTCTCCGAATAGCTTCATTGCTGCTTCTCTCAACTTATTTTTGGTCATGAATATTCTCACACTCCGTACTTAATTAACGTTAATTAAAAAGTAATATACATCCAGGTGAATAAAAATGCAATACTTTTTGTAAAAATACGTTATTTAAAGTTGGGGAGATATGAAGGAAAAATTTCGGGGTAATGGGAATCTACTATTTTATGTTATAATATAGAACAAATGTTCCATAATAGGAATTGGCAGGTGAAACAATGAAGGATCAAGTGAAGATCGCCGTAAGGCCACTTGTCGAGTATGTGTTCCGTAGCGGGAGTCTGGATAGCGGGTTCAGGACAGGAACCGCGTTGAGCGAAGGGACGAAGGCGCATCAGCAGGTACAGCGAAGCTACGGTGAGGCAGATCAGAAGGAAGTATATCTAGCAGCGGAGATTCCCTATGGAGATCTGCTGTTTGTCATAGAGGGAAGATGCGATGGATTGTTGGTTCTGGAGAACGGCTCGGTGATGATCGATGAGATCAAATCGAGCTCCGGCGACATCCCGGTGGCGATGGACGAGACCTATCCGGTACATTGGGCACAGGCAAAATGCTACGCCTATATGTACGCAAGAGAGCATGGGGCTCAGCGAATGAAGATTCAGCTGACTTATGTGCAGATCATTACGGGAGAGCAACGGCGGTTCCAGCAGGAGGCGGATTTTGCCGAGCTGGAGGCTTTTGTAAATGAGATCGTTGAGCAGTATGCGCCTTATGCACAAATGCTTCGGGATCACCGGATAGCAAGGAACAAGAGCATTAGCGAGCTGAACTTCCCATTCACATCATACCGGGATGGACAGCGTAAATTGGTGGGGGCTGTCTATAAAGTGATCGGTGAGGGAGTGCATTTATTCGCCAAGGCCCCGACGGGGATCGGCAAGACGATCTCGACGACTTTTCCAGCAGTGAAGGCGATGGGAGAGGGACGGCTGGAGCGTATTTTCTATTTAACGGCCAAGACGATTACCCGTACAGCTGCGGAGGATACATTCTTTTTGCTGCAAGCCAAAGGCTTGCATCTGCATGTAGTTACGATCACTGCCAAGGAGAAAATCTGCCCTCAGGACCGGGTAAGCTGCCGCAAGGAGGATTGCCCCTTCGCGGACGGATATTATGATCGGATTAACGGGGCTGTTCTTGATATATTGGCGAATGAGACGCTTATCGGGCGGAAGAAGATTGAAGAGTATGCGCACAAGCACCGGGTATGTCCCTTTGAATTCTCGCTTGATCTTGCCTATGCGGCGGATGTAGTGATTTGTGATTATAACTATATTTTCGATCCGAGAGTATCTCTGAAAAGAATGTTTGCGGAGTCCAAGAGCCGCACTACGCTGTTGATCGATGAGGCTCATAACCTGGTGGACCGGGCCCGTGAGATGTACTCCGCATCCCTGAATAAAGGGGATTTCCTTAGTCTGCAACGGGAGTATAAAGGCCTTAATACTGAGGTGCATCAGGCGGCGAAGACCGTGAATGGCTTCTTCATTCAATTACGCAAAGATGCGGTAGATTCGGGCAGGAAGGAGCAAATATCTCAGCAGGTTCCGACACAGTTGGTTGAACAGGTCGAGCATTTTATTCTTGCCGCGGAGCAGGAGCTGAGTTCTCGTCAGAATGGGGAACAGGGGCAATTGCTGCTGCAGACCTATTTCGCCGCGCAGAGCTTCGTCAGGATCAGCAAGCTGTATGATGAAAGATACGTAACCTATGCGGAGATCTCCTCAAGGGAGGTATCTATGAAGTTGTTCTGTCTCGATCCGTCCCACTTGCTGCGGGAGATGGGAAAAGGCTACTGTTCGCATATTTACTTCTCGGCAACGTTAACACCAATGTCATATTATCGAGATATGCTGGGGGCGAGGGAAGAGGACTATACATTGTCGTTACCTTCTCCCTTCCATCGCGAGCAGCTTGAAGTACAGATCAAGCCGTTGTCCACACGTTATCATGACCGTGAGGGAACGAAGCTACAAGTGGCAGAGATGCTTAGACGAATGATGGCTGGGCGTCCGGGCAATTATCTGTTCTTTTTTCCTTCCTATGCTTATATGAATCTCGTCTATGAAGCGTTTATCTCTGACTTTGCGGATGAGACTGGTTTGCGCGTTCTGCTGCAGCGGGGGGATTTGACGGAAGAAGAACGGGAGGGCTTCCTGGCGGCGTTCGATGCTGACAATGAAGGAACATTGGCCGGCTTTGCAGTAATGGGTGGCATTTTCTCCGAGGGGATTGATCTGGTCGGCGACCGCCTGATTGGCGTAGCGATTATTGGGGTAGGATTACCGCAGCTCGGTTTGGAACGGAACATTATCCGCGATTATTTTAATGCTGGAGGCAAGAATGGGTTCGACTATGCCTACGTCTATCCAGGGATGAACAAAGTGCTGCAGGCCGGAGGCCGCCTCATACGCACCGAGACAGATCAAGGAAGACTGCTGCTGATCGATGATCGCTATCTTCAGACTCATTATGCGGGGTTGTTGCCGGAGGAGTGGAGGTGAGGAAGTTAAATTACTATTATCGGAAGAATAGTGATAGTGAAGAATCTTTGGATTGAATAAACTTCTATTAGTTTAGGCTTGTTATGTACATTCCAAGGCTGAAGGAGATTATAATGGCGATACGATTACATTGGAGTCGAAATATCGAGCGCAGGAAGAAACAAGAGAGATTGATAAATAAAAGCCCCACGATCATATCCAACAACTGTATTGCAGGCATTATGTACTACGATTTGAACATCAGGTATAAATCTCCGACGATTAATTTGTGTTTTTCTCCAGAAGACTTCATAAGATATATTAGTCATTTAGCAGACTATTCAAACTCAGAATTGGTTGAAGAAATGGATCCGACAATATCCTATCCTATTGGCGTTTTACATAACAGATTTGGAGAAGTCAGGATTCATTTCATGCACTATAAATCCTTTCAAGTGGCTAAAGAAAAGTGGGAGGAACGTACACGCCGTATAGACTATGACAATACATATATTATCATGGATGCTGGAATTGATTGCCCTAGCGAAATATTGGAACAGTTCGATCAGTTAACGTACTCCAACAAAGTTATTCTTACGAATGGCATGCTTGATAAAGTTCGCTCATCCTTTCCGATGACATTTTACGATGAGAAGTATTTTTACGGCAAAATACTGTCATATAAAAATTGGTTCAGTGCCAAAAGGTATTTGGATGAATTTGATTATGTGCATTTTTTGAATTCGGGGGAGATACCGAACAATTGTCGCTGCTAACAGGAATATTGATTGAAAAACATAAGAAATAGAAAACAACTGGCATTCTTGGCGTTGGTCATATGATCTGTCCAACTCTGAAAGAATGCCAGTTACTGTTTTAAAACCATAGGATCTTAAGAAAGTTGCGCTTGTCTTACTTCTGAAACGGAGATCCAGCCCTCCAAATTGTTCGTGCAGACGAGTAGGTCGGGATATTCTGCCCATGCTTGGAGGGAGGCTTCATCATCGGGAGTCCAGACCATCAAGCGGACGTCTTCTTCCCGGCAGCGTTCGATGAAGGACGGAGTAACATATATATGCTTGACGGACAGATACTTGCCACGCAACTGTGCAAGATAAGGAAAGAGGGAAGCCGAAGCTCCATAAGAGATCAGGCCTATGGCGATCTCGGAGTCGAGCTCTCTTACTCTTTCGATGGAATAATGATCGAAGGAGGAGAGGATCACCTGCTCCTTCATACCCAGACGAATAATGACTTCTAGCGTAGCCGACTCCAGACCCGGCATAGCATCCCCGGTCTGCTTTAGCTCGATATCGACGATCAACTGATCCTTCAAGAGCAGAAGCGCTTCCTCCAGAGTCGGAATTTGCTCTCCTTCTCCCGCATCAAGCTGCTTCAATTCTTGCAATGTATGAGAGCGGACCAATCCTTGCCCATTCGTAGTCCTGTCCAAGGTCGCGTCATGAATGACCACAGGTATGCCATCGCTTGTTAACTGCACGTCCAGCTCCAGATGATCGAAGCCCATTTCGAGAGCGGCGCGGAAGCCACGAAGTGTATTTTCTGGATACTTGAGTGGGTAACCCCGGTGAGCGATTCCATGTATTTTAGACATTTCTTATTCCTCCAATTTCTCTATATAATTCCGAAAATTTTGGATCAACAGCTTCTATATAACGTTCCATTGCTTCTAATACTCCCTCGCTATAGCTAGCCTCACATACATAATCGGCGGCCTGTTTTAATTCATCCGGGCTGTTAGCAACAGCTACCCCTATACCCGCGGCTTCCAGCATTGGCAGGTCATTGAGCTGATTCCCGATCGTCATCACCTGATCCAAGGGAATATCAAGCATTGCTGCCAATCGATGCAGTGCTGTGCCTTTGCTAACTTGACCCGGAACCAGCTCTAGATAATTGTCCTCCGATTGAAAAGCAGTGATCATGGAGTGAAGCACCGGAGAACGTTCTGCGAACTCGGCGAACAAGCGGCGGCTGTGTTCCACTGGGCCGAGCAGGATTGCTTTCTCAATTTCCGTGCCGCATTCCTGAATTTCATGCAGACTGATGAGCGAGCAGGTAACACCTTCTTTTCGTTCATAAGCAGCGATATTTATATTCCTGGCCAAGGTTTGTACCTCGTCCCCGCAAAAAAGCAGGACATCCAGCCCGGATTGATCCGCTGTGGTTAGCAGGTCATATAGGCTGTTGAGGGAAATCCCGTAGCGTTCAAGCGGCATTCCGTTAGCCGCGGTCAACACCGCGCCGTTGCAAAGAATGATCGGCAGATTGAGCTTCAACTGCTGAATAATCGGGCGAGCTGTAATAAAAGGCCGTCCGGTCGCCAGTGTAAAGTAGCCACCTTGATTGATGTACTCACGAATGGCAGTTGCGGTAGAGCTTGGTAAGGTATGATCGGCGGAGAGCAATGTACCGTCCAAATCGCTAACAATAAGTCGAATTGGATTCACGAACAACATCCCTTCTGTTATAGGTCTTCCGCGTCAGTTAGAAGGTTGTCTCTATTCTCCACCGTAACTTGTGCGGCTTAAGAGGCATGAGCCAATTGAACTTCTGTACATATCAAACTACTAACTTACCTAATTGTAAAAAGTGCAACTAAATGAGCGACGATAGGCATCCACACTTCAATCATTTAAAAGTCGAATTGGCCATGGCCGAGACGATATGTTTCTGCATGACCATAAATACGAGCACGATCGGGATGATCGCCATGACGCTTGCGGCCATGATGATGTGGAAGTACATCGCTTCATCTCCGGCGATTGAGTCGCGGAGCATGGCGATGCCGACCGACAGTACGCGCATATTGTTCGTGTTGGTCATGATCAGTGGCCAGAAGTAAGAGTTCCAAGACGAGATGAAGGTCAGCACCCCGAGCGTAACAACCGTAGGCTTCGCCATCGGAAGTAGGATGCGATAGAGCATCGTGAACCAGGCTCCGTCGACACGGGCTGCTTCTAGCACATCATTGTTAAGCGACTTGAACGCCTGCCGCAGCAAGAAGATCCCGTAGGCCGAGGCTCCGCTCGGTACGATGAGCGCCCAGAACGTATCGAGCCAGTGCACCTTCGACATCATGACATAAACCGGTACGAAGGTAACCTGATCGGGTACGATGAGCGCGGCCAGGACGAGGAAGAACAGCACTCCCTTGCCCCAAAATCTTCCCTTGGCAAAGGCGAAGGCCGCCATCAGCGCAACATTGAGCTGGAGAATGACGATACCGATCGACATTACTAAAGTATTCATGAAAAAGCGGGCATAGGGGATGACCCGGAATGCTTCGGTATAATTGCTCCAATGGAATGACTTAGGCCATAACGTCGGCACCGCGAGCCGCATCTCCGCTTGCGTCTTGAATGAGCTGATCAGGAGCCAATAGATCGGGAAAAAGATCAAGGCAGTTATTACGACGCCTATCGCGGTACGCATCGAGAAACGCAGACGGTGCTGCTTATCTCCAGCCATTCGGCTATCCCTCATAGTGCACCTGCTTTCTGCTGACGAGCCATTGGATGATCGTCAGTACAAGGATGATGACGAATAAGATCATGACTAGTGCAGAAGCTCTGCCAGTCTTGAATTCGGTGAAGGCCATCGTATAGATCCAATAGACAATGGCATTCGTTGCCTGCAGCGGTCCGCCGTTAGTCATGATGTCGATGGACTGGAACACCTGCATAGATGAGATAAACGTCGTGATGACAAGGAACAGTGTCATTGGCGACAAGAGCGGCAGCGTAATGTACTTGAAGCGGCTCAGCCCGGAGGCTCCGTCGATTGCGGCAGCCTCATAGTATTCATTCGGGATGCCGCGCATGCCGGAGATGAACAGCATCATGGCGAAGCCGACGCCTTTCCAGACCGAGACTGCGACCAGTGCCGGCAGCGCCGTGGATGGGTTGGTTAGCCATTGGATCGGTTCGAATCCCATAAGCTCGGTGACACGATTGAGCAAACCGTATTTCCCGTTGTAAATCCACGTGAATACCATCGCTGCAATGACCATGGAGATATAATGCGGCATGAAAATAATTCCGCGCATGACCGCATACATTTTGGAACGAAAGACGTTGAACAGAATCGCCAGCAAAAGGCCGATCGTTAAAGTTAGCACAACATCAAGGAGCGTGTAATGCAGGGTAACCTTGAGCGATTGGTACAGATCCTCATTCTTGAATAGCTTGACATAGTTGTCCGTGCCGACGAATTTCTTTACCAGCTTGGTCATATTCCAGTTCGTGAAGCTGATGTAGACCGAATTCAGCAGCGGATAATATAAGAATAGACCAAGGAAAATCAGTGCCGGGACGGCGAACATGAAGTCTTTGGCTTTCTCTATCCATCGAAGATACTTTTTACTAGTGTAAGGAGAGACGTCCGCTTTAGCGGTCGTCTCCCTGATCAATTGAGCAGATTGTGAATTGCTGTTCATCATCATTCATAATCCTCAAGAATTTGATTCATTTTTTTGGCCGCTTCCGGCATTAGCTGTGCAGGGTCGGCTTGGTTCAGAACCATTTCGCCGATCACTTCCTTGTACTCGGAGCTGAATTCCGGATAAGCCGGGTGCTGCAGACGTGGAGTAACATTATCGAAGTTGTCGAATACAGCCTTGTATTGCGGCCAGCGCTGGAAGTAGGCTTTTCCTTCTTCTGTCTCAAGCGCCGATTTGCGAGTTGGCAGGTAGCCTACCGATTCCGCCCAGCCAATATTGTTTTCTGCAGCGGTCATGAATTCCACGAACTTCCAAGCTGCTTCTTTCTCCAGATCACTGGCTCCGTCCATAATGACGATTCCTGCTCCACCAATATTGGAGGTACGAGTCTTGTCACCAGGCAGGAAGGATACACCAACCTCGAAGCTGGCATTCTCACGGTAAGTCTTCAACATGGCGGAAGTATGCTCAACCATCGCAATTTGGCCGTCGAGGAACATTTGACGCATGTTGTCTGAAGCACCCTTGCCGTAGCCCATCTGCATCGAGCCTTCCTTGATCCACTTTTGGAAGTTCTGTACGTAGCGCAGCGATTCCGGCGTGTCTACAGCTGCTTTGCCTTCCGTATTCAGAATCTGGCCACCGCCGTTGATCAACCATGGATCATAGTACCAAGTGTCCCAGCCGGGAACAGCGAAAGCATAACGAGTCGTCTTGCCGTCCTTGCGCTCGGTTACTTTCTCGTTAAAAGCTTCAATCTCATCCCAGGTTTGCGGCGGTTGTATGCCAAGCTGGTCGAGCAAGGTCTTGTTGTACACGAACACGCTCGTGCTAACGATCAACGGGAAGCCGAATTGCTTGCCATTGTAGGCATAGGCTTGGAGCATTCCTTTGGCAAAATCGTTCGTATCCACGCCATCGCGATTGATCCAAGGCGTGAGATCGGCGAACACGCCGCTGTCCGCGAAATTCGGCAGGGAAGCGACTTCGACATTCGTTACGGCAGGGACATCGCCTGCGGCTACAGCTGCCTGAAGTTTTTTGTGCAGATCGTCATAACCGCCTTGGAATACGGGTTCTACTGTAATGTGCGGGTATTTAGCGTGAAAAGCCTCGATCATTTTATTCAAGCCTTCGATCTGAGCGTCACCATGAGCGTGCCAGTATTGAATCGTAATTGGTGTAGTGTCGTCTTTGAGGCCGGAATCAGCCACTGCTGCAGAAGAGTTATTTCCCTTGCCAGCAGCATCAGCGCTACCAGCCGTATTCGAATTGCTACCACACGCCGCCAGCGTCAGAGTGAGGATGATGGCGAGTACCGGGTTTAGCCATTTCATTGTTTTCATGGATATGAAAACTCCTTCTTCTTATCGAAATCTGGAATTTAAATGCGAGTTCAAAATGAAAGACAACACTAAAAAGAGACGATTGAATAAACAGCCAAAAGCGCATACCACCTCCTGTAGTTAGGAATTGCATGTCATGTGCCCTTGGGTTATCTCATCGTCTCCACCCAAAAGAAATATATGAAATTGAATTACTGAAACCTCTAACGAAACTCCATATCGTTATTTCCGCAAAAACGAGGGTAAATCGAATCTAACGAAACGTCATATCGCTATTTTGATGAAATGTCGCCTTTTAACCCCTCATTGGCACCAATAACGATACCCAGTTTCGTTAAAAATCGGGGCAGAGAGTATTTCTCTGTCGGCCTGCTTACCAGAAGCGTTGGTCGCCGATCGATACAAAGTCTGCGCCGCTATCGAGCGCTATTCGGATCTCTTCCTCGTGACGGATTAGGCCGCCGACGATCAGGGGACGATGAATTCGCGCCTTGAGTTCGCCGATTATTCTCGGCATCAAGCCTGGCATCAGCTCGACTTCATTGGGCTGTGCGCTGGAAATTACTTTAATCGCTGTCTCTACTGCAGCGGTATCGATGGCGAAGATACGTTGAATAGAAGAAATACCTGCATTTCGGGCTGCTGTAATCGCGTTGCTCTTCGTCGATACAATACCGTCGATATGGAAGGTATCTGCTAAATATTGAATTGCAGAATGATCTCGGCCGATGCCGCCAACCATCTCAACATGTATGTATACTTGCTTGCCTGCCTGATGCAGCTTATCCATCATATCGCCCATCTGCAAAATGTCGCCGGTCATTAAGATGACGCGCTCCACCTGACTGGTCAGAGCTGCCGTGATCTGTTCGGGCTTAGTGATGGAGGCGATGACAGGGAGGCGGGATTTGTCTGATTGGTTCATTATGATAGATCCTCTCTCCTTAGATGACATGATTCTATTCTAGACGGCGAATGTTAGCCTGGAATCAAGAGAATGTTAACAGTCTGTAATGCCTGACTATTAGCAGCATTTGTAAAGAAATCTGATCTTTGCTATGTTTTAACCAAAAAGAGAGTGAGGCGTACACTATGGAATCACGTGGACCGAGTCCGAATGAGCTTTATCCTAATGAACATATCAAAAGTATCTGCTATATTAAAAATGCCATTACAAGAGACAATATTATAGTCGGTGATTATACGTATTATGATGATATTAATGGGGCGGAGAAGTTTGAGGAGCATGTGACACATCACTATGAATTTATTGGTGACAAGCTGATCATAGGAAAGTTCTGCGCGATAGCTAAAGGGATTGAATTTGTGATGAATGGTGCCAACCATCGAATGAATTCGGTGACGACCTATCCTTTTAATATCATGGCTCATGGCTGGGAGCGGGCAGTTCCGGATCTAAAAGATCTTCCTCTAAAAGGGGATACCGTAATTGGCAATGATGTGTGGATTGGACAGAATGTTACGGTTATGCCGGGTGTGCATATTGGCAATGGTGCAATCATTGCTGCGAATTCAACGGTAGTGAAGGATATACCGGCGTATAGTATAGCTGGGGAAATCCTTGTAAAGTGATTCGACAACGTTTTGATGATGAAATGATCGAATATCTCGAAGCACTAAAGTGGTGGGATTGGGATGCGGAGAAAATCTTTAACAATCTTGAAGTGTTATGCAGCAGTGACTTAACCAAAATTAGGGAGAATAAATAAAAGTAATTCGATTTTTTCATATAAGATTCGGAATATCATTTAAAATTTCAAGAAAACTCTGATACTCTTATTAAGGTGACCCAATTGGAATGAGTATTAGTTGGAGTTACATCCATCTGTTTTTCGCAGGTGGTCGTTTAATAATGAAGGGATCTACATCATGAAAATCATTCGTATTATTATCCAAGTGTTCCTGCTATATCTGTTCTACTTCGTTGGGGACTATCTGCAAAAGCTACTGCATCTCCCTGTGTCTGGAAGTATCGTAGGCTTACTGTTGCTCTTTGTTCTATTGCTTCTCAAGATCATACCCTTGAAGTGGATTGAAGATGGTGCCACAACGATATTAGCTTATCTTCCGTTATTTTTTATACCGGCAACGGCTGGGATTGTGAACCATATGGATATTTTTAGTGGAAGAGGTTTATTGTTAATCCTGATCCTTATCGTTAGCAGTGTACTCACGATTGCCGCAGCTGCACACTCTAGCCACTGGCTTTCTAGTCTAATCAACAAGTGGAAAGCAGCAGGATGGAGCGGCAAGAGATTAAGCGAAAAGGGGAAGGAAGTATAATGTTTTTTATCGCAACAGGTATTGTCCTACTAAATGTAGCTATTTATTTAATGATGTCGTGGGTTTATAGACGATTTCGCAATCCTGTACTTATTCCCGCACTTACGGCAACAGTTATTATTGTAGGGTTACTAATATATTTTCATATTCCGTATGATACCTATATGATAGGCGGTCAGTGGATTAATAAGCTGCTCGGACCTGCTGTAGTGTCTCTTGCTTACCCGCTATATAAACAACGTCATGTGCTCGTCCAGAATCTCCCGGCAATCCTGGGGGGAACGGTTGTAGGTTTGCTTGTAGGGATGTTTAGTGGACTCCTTCTAGCGTCAGGATTAGGGTTCTCAAAATTATATATTCTATCTATTTTGCCTAAATCGATCACTACACCTGTGGCTATTCAGATTTCAAGCAGTTTAGGTGGAGATTCATCCTTAACCTCGGTATTTGTCATGATCGCCGGATTTACGGGCGCAATCGGCGGGCCTTTGATCATAAAGCTGTTCCGAATTCGAAGTGAAGTTGGAATCGGGATTGGCTTAGGGACCGCTTCTCATGCTCTAGGAACTGCAAAGGCCTTGGAGTATGGTGAACAATCCGTCTCTATGAGCTCGGTGGCGATGACGGTCTGTGCGATTGTAGGTTCATGTGTCGGTCCGTTAGTGGTTTGGATGATGTATCCATAAATATACCTATAAAGAAGCGCCCTTTCCGTAATGGAAAGGGCGCTCTTCTTTGAACCCATTTAACTTCATAAATAATAGTTAGTCATCGTTTGATCGCTGGCCAGAACGGCCTCGCTGTCGAGCTTCTTCTTGAGGTAAGTCTTGTCCGAAGAGATGAAGATGCTCATGATCAGATCGACAACGAACAGGAACGTGATGTGATTGGACATCAGCGCGCTGTTATTAACCGATATTTTATCCGGTACGATAATGTTCACGTCCGAATTCTCTGTAATTGGTGATGAATCATAACAGGTGATTGCAATCGTCTTGACCTGACGGACCTGCGCAATTGCGGCGGTCTCCACGATCTCCTTGGTTGAACCGGAGCGGGAGAAGGCCACAAAGGCATCTTCTTTACCGCATTGGGCGGCGGCGATCTTCATAGCACGGCTGTCGTTGATGGCTTCAGCCATAATGCCGATAATGGACAGACGATTCTTCAAGGCAATGGCGGCCAGATAAGAATCGAACATACCAATAATGAATATGCGCCGGGCTCCCTTCAGTATATCCACCACCTGGCGGAGCTGTTCCTCCGTAACCAGCGCAGATGTGTTCACGATCAGTTCATTATAATCGAGCGCAAGCGCGTCGATGGGATTGATCTCCCGTCTCTCTTTTTCTTGGCCTGCATATCCCGATAGAAAGCGTCCTGGGCAAAAGCGATTTTAAAATCGTTGAAGCCCTTGAACCCGACCTTTTTACAGAAGCGGTTGATACTTGTCTCCGATACGCCGATTTCATTAGCAATAGCCGTGATCGTGTTGCGCGTAATAAAATCTGGATTGTGTATGACAAAATTGGCGATCTGATTTTCACCGTATGTTAATTTTTGCGTCTGGGATACGATCTTGGCGATGACGGCCGGAACCTGTGAAGACATGATACCTCCTCCTGATCTAACGCTGGAAATGACTACTCCGGCGTCTGGCAATAGCTTTTCCCATTATATCATACTGAGTGAGGTATTGAGAGTACATCATATCCATAATTTACAAGTTGTGATTTGCTGCATAAAATCCTCAGCCGAAAGCTGTTTCTCTTCGATCAAATAGGCGTAGTCCAGCAAATTGGGCATATAGGGAAGACCAAGCAGCTCTTTACAAAAGGCATGCGCGGCAATCTCACAGCACTGCACTACGCTGGATCGTCTAGTCCATGGCCCAAGCTTAAAGACCTCGATCTCTTCGAGCCGTTCATTTGTAAAAGATTGCTCCTTGTATTCCAACCAGTGGTAGAACTCATGCGCCAGATGAATATCAACCAGAAGGTCGATATCTGTCTCGGCGCCGCTGGACTGTTCGCCCAGGATCTCTTGGCATACCATCTGCATTTCCTTGAGCGAGGAGGCGTACAGAATAATCTCCGGTGGAGTCTTGGAGAAATCGATCTGGGCCCGGAAGGAGACTTTATGAAATTTGCCGGAAGCCTCGGTAATCTCATAACGAAGTCCGGCGTCCCTGCACATGTCACGAATACCGAGGTCTTTGTATGCTGCCGCCGCCGAGCGTCCAGCCTGAAGCGATTCATGCACGTAATAGGAAATTTTCTCTGGCGGTATTTTATGAAATAGAGGGTCTTGTCTCAGTTCCATACAGCCTAGAACTTCATCGGACAGACCGGACAGCATATCGGGTAAAAGAGTTTGCACCGGCATTCATCAATGTCCTCCTCACAAATTCAGATGAGTGATCACATTCCTATTGATAAGCAATAACCAGCATTTCATCTTGGGGCTTAAGCATTTCGGTCTCAATCTCTAAGATGGACAGAAGCTGTTCTTTGGTCTGCATACCGGTCAGATCGAGCATTTTTTCCTTATAAAAGACGAACACCTTCGGGATCGTGGCATTGGCATCAGAATAAATGGTGTTATCGTCCAGGAACGAGTTTAGTGATTCCGATGCGGATTTACTCAGCTTCGCATAATGGACGTTACTCTTCTTGAAGCGGACGACGCCTTCGCGGTCGAGAACGCTGACAGAGCTGGATTTCTTTTTTAATAGACCGAAGAATGACTTCTTCACATTCTCGCTCACGAACAGGTTCCAGCGTCCGGTCTGGGCAGCAAGCACTGTCGATTCCAGCGGCTGGTCGATCGAGCTGGCGGCGATGGCCTTCATCTCTTCCACGGACATAGCTTCCTGTGCCAGATCCTTAGAACGCAGCTCGGTGGAGCCGGTCGCCATAGCGCGGAGAATGTTCTTCTGGCTGTCGATCTCGATACTAACTTCGACGGTTTCCTCAGAAGCGCCGGACTGCACGATACGCTCGATGATGTCAGCGCGGATGCGCTTGATATCTTCTTCGGTCGGATTGACGACTGTACGCTCCAGCTGCTCCTTAACCATCGCTAGCGCAACGCCGATCGTGGAGACGTAAGGAGCGTTGTTGGCGATTTGCGATTTGAAGCCCTCGCGCTCCGCCATCGCCGGGATGAGTACCGCACCGCTACCGCCACCGCCTACCAGGGTGACAAAGCTGCGGTCCAGCTCATAGTCCGCGATCATCTCGTTGACGGTCTTCATCGTCTTATCGATGGCGATATTCATGACTTGTCTGGCGGTTTCCTCTACGCTCAGTCCAACATGATCGGCCAGTGCCTTCCAGGATTTCAGCGCTGCTTCTGTATTTCCCCGGGCATAATCGCCTTCAGGAATGTAGTTCAGAATATTGGCTGCTCCTGCTAGCGTATAGGAATATTCCTTGCCTCCAGCGCATTCGCAGATAACGTATTCAGCAGGGTCGCCCTCACGCGGGCTGATGAATTTCACCTTTGGATCGACGATGTTCTCGCTTGGAGCGAAGGCTTCATATTCTTTACCTGCGATATGCGCGCTTCGTGGTCCGACGTCGGTGATTTTTCCTCCAGCTACCTTGATCATGCTACCGCCTGCGATACCTAGGGTACGTACATCCAGAGATTGCAGGTAGGTGCGGTGGCCACCGACCTCGGCATTCTTGATCATTACCTTACCGTTCTTGATCACGGAGATGTCGACACTCGTTCCGCCAACCTCGAAGAAGATGCCGTCGGAGATTTTCTCGTACATCAATGCTCCGGCAACGCCTGCAGCCAGACCGGATAGCATCGTCAGAATCGGGCGCTTGCGCACCTCGTCGATGCTCATAACGCCGCCATCGCAGCGCATAATCATGAGTTGGGATTGGATGTTGGCGTCTTTAACGGACTTCTCGGTCATATTGGCGGTTTCCATCATTTTGGGGATGAGGGAGGCGTTAACGACTGCCGTACGTGTCCGTGTCTTCAGCCCGTAGAGCTGGCTGATCTCATGCCCGCCTGTAGCATACAAGCCCTTGCGGTTCGCAAGCTCCACCACGCGAAGCTCGTTGGTAGGATCATCCACGCTGTACGCTTCGGAGGCGACGATTACCTCTGCGCCTTGGGCTGCCAATTCGTCGATCGCACTGTTGATCTGCTCATCTGTCATGTTCTTGGAGTCCAGATACGTATGGAAAGTATGCAGGAACTTACCCGGAGCCAGCTCTATATCACCCGGATTGGATTCGGAGCGAGCGCTAAGCCCGTCGATGCCGGAGCCCATGCCGATGATGCCGATGCGGGCCACGTCTCCTTCGAGCAGGGCGTTGGTGGCCTGCGTTGTCCCGTGGGCGATGAAGGTCACGTCTTCGGGCTCGATGCCTCTGCTGCTTAGAATTCGCTCTAGTATTTGCACAATCCCTTTAGCCACACCATCTGGGTCATGGTGAGTGGTCGGGATTTTCATTTTCTCAATGACTTCAAATGTCTCATTATCGATCAGTGCCGCATCGGTAAACGTACCACCGACGTCAATGCCGACCCGTACTTTTGTTCTCCCCATAATGTTCTCCTCCTGATGACGGGTCAAGGACCTTCTGCTCTAGCTTCTATGGAAGCTAGAGCAGGGCCCTTGTACCCGATTTTATCTATAATTAGGAAACTATAATGAAGCTTTAAAATACCATAAACGAACCAATGATCACGGCGATCAAGACGGAAGCCATCGTCCATGGCAGTGTCTTCTTCAGAATCTCGTTAATGTCGCTCTTCGTGAAGTCAGCTACCCATACGTTATGCGAGTTCGTAGGGTCGGAGACGGATTGCACGTTGCTGACTGCGCGCAGGGCGAGCATCGCAGCTACCGGAGTCATACCGGCGGATACGAAGAGGGCGGCAATACCACTGCCAAGTCCCCATACGTTCAATGGTCCGCGGTAGATAGCAAGCGGCGACAGAATCGTGAAGAACAGGATGAACATCAGTGGTGTATTCGGCAATACGGACTCGATCAACGGCGAGATGACTGCCGATACTTGCGGCGACATAACGGAGCTGAGCAAGATGCCGATACCAATCATGAGTCCCATCGCGCCAGCAACGTCCTGAATTCCTTCCACTAATGCACTGGAGAGGATATGAACTGGACGCTTCGGCCAGGTGAGCAGGATCGTAACGATCGCGCCAGCGATAACTGCCGGAACGATATCGATCTTGAAGATAAAGACGAGCAGCACAGGAACGAGCGGGCTAATTAGGGCAATCGCAGGCACCTTTTTGTCGCCACCACCAGGTGTTGCTGCTGGCATCGCCCATGCTTTGCGGCCTTTGCCGTCTTTTCGGATATAGAATACGATCATTGCCAGGGCAATAACGATCAACGGAGAAGCTACAACCAATGTGTAGTTGGCGATCTGGTCAACGGAAAGCCCGAGCACATCGACATATACAGCCCAGTTGGACACGTTGAACAGGGAGCCGACACCAACGGCCAACAGAACAACGATAGAAGCGACGAATTGGGAAATTCCTGCCGTCAGCATAATCGGAATAACGATTGTGCCGACGAGGATAACCATGCCCAGTCCTCCTGCCGCGGAAAAAATAATGGATGCGGTTATGAAAAATAGAATAGCTATAAGTACAGGTTTATCTCCGGCCAGTTCGGCCGCCTTACGAATAATGGATTTGGTGATACCTACTTTGTTCAGAATCTGACCGAACCAGGCACCGAAGATAAGTCCGGCGATCGCACCGGATAGCTTCATGGAGCCTCCAGCCAGAATGGTCTTGGCGATGCTCACTGTATCTGGATCACTAGATAACAGTGGTACGCCTGCGATGATGGCGAACACAATCGCCATTAAGGGCAGTGCCAGGATAGTCGGTAGCTTGCGCGTCATCATCAGCCCGACAAACACCAGAAATACGAGCAAAATACCGATGGCTTGGAACCACATTGTCGTTGTCATCTAAATTATTTCCCCTCTCATAATGGGTGATCTACAAGTTGAACTAATGACTCACGGATGCAGGCAGTCGGCTGAAATGTTCTTACGATCGCTGTTGTTCACAGATTTCTATGATTGAGTAGAATCCAACAAGGTAGAAATCTGTTCACAAAGGCGACCACAGCATATGCTTCCGTAGCAGCTTCCTTACAGGAAGCTCTTAGTTTCTTCAGAATCATTTCAGCTAGGTTCAAAATTCTAAAATGTTCTATTCATTAGAATTTTGGACCCTTTTGCCAGGACCGTTCGATATCCTTAGTTCAACTTGTTAATATAAATAAGTGTTCAAAAAGGCCGGTTTTCAGCACCGAGAAGGTTGGATAAAGCTAGGGTCTGAGGAGCGGAGCGTACGTAGTTTGTACGTGAGCACCGGAGGACCCGGCTGAATTCAAGATTCGATGCCGGACAGCTTCTTGATTGACTTCGTGATCAAAAGCGGACTTTTTGAACTACCTCTTTAAACTTCTAGGTAAGCGCCTTGCTCTTTGAGAATCGATTGTACTTGCTTGATGTCTACGTCTTTTACGTGCTTGTTCTCCAGTGCCGCGAGCGCTGCTGCCACGCCGCCACCATGACCGATGGCGCCTGTCGTCGGGGTGGTTCTCATCGCTGCTTGCGCTTCGAAGGTTGCCGAGATGCAACGGCCGATGACGATCAGGTTGAGCACGGAGGCAGTGATCATGCAGGAATACGGAATGCTGTATACGCCGCCCCATTCCAATTTCTCATGCTTGGTGCCTTCGCCGTCCGGACTGTGGATGTCGATTGGATAGCCCGAGTGAGCGATCGTATCGTCGAACAGGTGCTGTTGCAAAATATCCTCAGCCGTCAGCGTGTAGATGCCTTTGATTTGGCGCGAGCCGCGTACGCCGATGCTTGGTCCAGTGGACTCGACCACCGCATCTTCGAAGCCTGGTATGTACTTGCGGACAAAAAGCTCCAGCTCACGGCACTGCTTGCGGCCTTCCATTTCCGCTTGGCTCAGACTTTGGGCATCAGTGGCATCATAGCCGATAATTCGCGTTGTATTGAGGATTACCTCGCCCGGGTTATTGGTCTCGAAGAACAGAATATTTTCACGCGGAATGGAGATTTCACCTAGCTCCTTGGCCTTCTTGAACAGGCTATCAAAGCCGCCGACTGAAAGGCGAGGGGACTTCTCAATAATGGAGGTGTCCCCATTGTAGAGAGGGAAGTCATCCGGATGGCCGTGAATATATTCCTTGACCCTTGGAATATCGACGTTGTACATTTTCATTTTCAGGGTCATCGGTTGTGTTGCTCCGTCGGATTCACGTCCTTTGGTGTACTCGACTCCGGCTTGGGCCGAGAGGTCGCCGTCACCTGTAGCATCAATGAATACGGAGGCATGAATTTCGCTGAGTCCTGATTTGTTGCAGACTTGTATGCCCGTTATGCGTCCGTTTTCGGTATAAACGCCAGCCAGCATCGTATGATATAAAATATCTCCGCCGGCTTCCGTCACCATCAATTCGAGCTCATGCTTCATCGCTTCGGCATCAAATGGGGTAACAGAGTATGTAAATCCGACTGTGTCAAAAATATGCCCTGGAGATTTGCCCAACCGCTTCAAGCGTTCGATCAATTCCCCGGTGAAGCCTTGAATGACCTGCTTCTCACCAGCATGGAAGGTCATCATCGGTCCGACGCCGTTGGCGGTAAGAGTACCACCGAGGAAACCATGGGACTCGACGATCAGCGTCTTCGCCCCGGTTCTGGATGCCGCAATGGCAGCCATGGCCCCGGAGATGCCTCCGCCCATTACAACTACGTCATACTGCTTCATAGATTCTTCGCTCCTTTTCTCGCATGTTAATAGCTTGTGTTGCTATTAGGCTAACAAATAAAAAATAATTTGTAAACGCTTTTAGAAAATAATTTTCTAAATATCCGGAAATGTTGAAAATTGTTTGCTGAATTTTGGGGATTTGATGTTTTGGAGCATTTTTGAGGAGAAAATGTAAAGAAGAAGACTTCCGAGAGGGAAGTCTTCTGATAGAGTGAGGATAATTCTATTTATTGAATGGCATCCAATGCAGCCTCGACTTGATCTTCGATCGACGCTTTCACATATTGCATGCTCAGCGAATACCCATCTTCAAATCCTTGCAACAAAAGAGTAATCAACGTGTCGCCCTTTTTCCATTTGCTCATATAATAGCCCCCGTCTACAAAAGGGATCTGTTCTAGTGTATCCTCATAAGCACCAAAGACATTTGTTATCGGTTGTCCGTAACTTTTAACTAGCTGATCGAACATCCCGTCATATATGCCGACTAAGCCATCTTCGTCATAGCCGTAAATATCCGGGCTATAGACTATCTTAGCTAATTTATTCTTATAGAACACGTATAGCTCTTCAGGGTCTTCGGCGGAATCTTGGTACAACAGCATATAAATATCACCCGTCCGCCTTCATCGATAAGGACCTTATCACTGAGTTCTTTTTTGATTTGGGCTGGGGATCCTCCCCATATTGGTATAATACCGTTTTCTGTCGGCTTTTCCCCGATCCAAGCGATACCCTTCGAAGCATCCAATCCAATCGCCTTTCCGGTTAACTGCTTCACTGCTGACAAAGGAATGTAAGTGGTTCCGTTCAATGTCTTGGCTGGTGCAGCAAGGTTGGCATTAGCTCCGTTAATTTTCGCATTTTTGCTGCCTAGATTTACGGTGATGAAGGAGCCTGCTGAGTTTTTGGCTGTAATGGCCTTCGTCTTTTTATCGACACTTGTGACATACTTCAGATCAGTAAGAACAGCTTTCATCGGAATGAGTGTAACATTCTTCTCTACAACTACTGGAGTTTTCGCTGATGAAACCTTGCCGTCTATATAAAGCGTATAAGACACAGCAGCAGCGGCAGAAGTAGGAGTAGTGAACGAGAATAGACCGATCAGGACGGCCAGGCATCCCATAAGAGTGAGATAAGTATACTTTTTCATAATGTCTCCTTTTATGTATGTGATATGAAAATCATAGGACTCTATTAAATATAGCATATGGATTTAAAAGTAAGGAATATATTTCCTGGTAGTCGAAAAAATATGAATGAATTTTGGTAGTGTCTTGTTCGTAGGATATTGTCCAGTCCTGCTGGCGATGTAACATATATATTGCATTGATGTAATATATATGTTACATTTGGTTTGAGGAGGGATACTAAACTTGGAGAATAAAGTTAAGATTGCTCGTACTCAAGTAAACTTGACGCAACAACAACTGGCAGAAGAAATAGGTGTCACTCGCCAAACCATTAGTTTGATTGAGAAGGGCAAATATAATCCAACGCTAAAGTTGTGTCTGGATATTTGTTACGCAGTTAATAAAACGTTAGATGAAGTATTTTGGATAGAAAAGGAGAACGACTAGACATGAAGAAAATTACAGATGAACGCTTAATATTGCTTAATCTTAAAAACATTCGCATTGCATTTATCATTCAAACCATTGGTGTGTTAGGAATTTTAGGATACGACGCAGTTAAAAAAGGACTAGAGGGAATGACTGATAATCCCCTATGGCTTGTGTTTATGATAACCGCAGTTGCTCTGGGATACTTATCAATGAGTAATAGTGTAGATCATGAAAGCGAGAAGGTTAACCCGAAGAAAAGTCTAAAGATCTCACTGGTCGTGATATCCTTAATTTCAATCGTTGTCGGATTTTTAGTATCACGATCTGAAGGCTTTACTATAATCAATAGCGTAATCATCGGAGGAATATTATTGAGTTGTGCTCTTGTTCCGGTGATATATACATATAAATTACGAGTAAAACGACTGGATGAAGATATGGAGGAGTAAAAAAACTTCTACGTCGGGCGGTATTGATTTTCGTTGACATCCATACGCGCAATTAGCATCATATACATTATAAGGTAATTTAGACAAGGAGGTGAAAGGGTAATTCAAATTTGTATTTGTAGAACTAGAATTCTTAGGGGCTCGAATCCTTCATTTTGCTTGAATGCTGCATCATGAAATCGTAGAGTGGTAGACCTGCTTTTTAATACCGATTGAAATGATTCATTCACGCAGAATGGGAGGATTTACAATGATAACCTATCAAGTGATGACGGAAGAGCAAGTAGAAAAGCTAAAGGAAATTGATCGTTCCGAGCATATTGAACTGATCTATGAGATGCAGAACGGTGAGATGATAGCATTACAGAAGGATCACGAATGTCCGAGCTGGGATGAAGATTTGCTGCATGAGATGGAGGGAAGATATTTGCTAGAATTGCGCAATGGGGGAATGGCGATCGGTGCGTTCGATGTAGATATCTTAGTTGGATTCGGTGTATTGTCCCATCAATGGCGAGGAGAACAACAGGATCGTCTTCAGCTAGATCTCATGTACGTATCTCGGAACTATCGAAGACAAGGTATCGGAACGCGGATCATGCAGACACTGACAGAGGAAGCTAAGCGAAGAGGCGCGAAGTACCTCTATATTTCGTCTACAGAGACGCGCTCAGCGGTATCCTTTTATAAGAGCAACGGCAGCCAATTGACGAAGGATGTAGATCCTGAGTTGTTCAAAAAGGAGCCGAAGGATATTCATATGGTGGTTGAGTTGTAGATGTACGGATTGATAAAATAAAGAGCTAATCTATTTACTAAGCAGTGCGGTACGGATGAAGTGCTGCACTGTTTTTGCTTCTTATGGAACGAGTCGGAATTCGACTTGGGCTGCGAAGGCTTAAGAAACTTGTAAGAATTGAGAAAGAAAAAAGAGAAGTCCGCCTTGTACTATGAAAGTGCCAAGTAGGTGTTCGACAGAATCGGCTTCTTCATTCACTTCGTGATTAACGGCAGACGAACAGAAATTCTACTATGATATATTTTTAATTGGGAAGGAATTGATGTTTTCGTGAGTTACGCCTTATACAACAAAATGCTACAGTCGCTGTGGATGGCATGGGAGACTGTATTTGAACGTATTATGCCGCTTCGGAGTGTGTACCAGTCGAAATTCGGTATTTGCAAAATTGTCGTTCGCGCCCACCGCGGTAGTTCTATCCGCTTCGAGGATGGGACATACGTACATGCGGGTGATCAAGTCTGTGAAATTCACCTTGATAATCGGGAAGTTCTGCAGTTATCACGGGCGGTCGGGCAGATCGGGCTGCGATTGTGACGGCACGCAGGCTGCGCGAAGCATTGAAGGATATTGGCCGAGCGGTCGATACAGATCCGAAATTGGCAAAGGCTAAGGCCTTGACCGGCATTACCCTGCTGCATCGTGGCATTATTCATGGATTGGGATTCGAGCTGCATCCGCTGGAGACGAAGTGGATGGAGCGGATATCGACTGTATATCTTCGCTTGCTGCTTCGCATGCTCAATCCAGAAGGGGCCAAACGCTTAAAGCAGCAGAGATCGAAGCTTATTCCGAAAATGCTCATGATGTCCCGAGCGTCTTTAGTAAATCGATATGCAAGCGGGGTAAAGGCGTAATTATGGACAATCTCATTCCACGTTTGCTCATTTTCTTGATCGCGCTTTATATGGGGCTGCCTTTCCTGCTGACTCGAATATTCGGTTGGGGGGTCTTTCGCAAGGCCAGTCGTAAGCGGGCAGAGCGCCATATTGCCTTTACATTCGATGATGGACCCGATCCTCGCTATACGCCCAAGCTGCTTGATCTTCTTCGGGACCGAGGCGTGAAGGCAACCTTCTTTGTTCTCGGCAGCAAGGCGGAGAAATATCCGGAATTAGTGAAGCGCATGCACGAGGAGGGACATCAGATCGGCATTCATAATTATACGCATATGTTGAATTGGATCATGTCTCCAAGAAACATACTTCGAAAACACGTTGAGCGTTCTGCAGATATTATCCAACGAATTACGGGAGAACGTCCGACCTACTATCGTCCTCCTTGGGGATTTTGAATATTATGGACCTGTTCTTGCTGCGTAAGGCATATAGGCTCGTGTTATGGTCGGTTATCGCGCGCGATTGGAAGCTGAATACGGGTGAACATCATTTGCGCAATCTGCTGTCCGATCATATCCGTCCCGGGGCTGTCATCGTATTGCATGATAGCGGCGATACTTTTGGGGCTGACAGAGAAGCTCCCGGACAAATGCTGACAGTGCTTCGGGACATCCTGTCCGAGACCGAACGAAGAGGATTGAAGTGCGTGCGTACGGATGAATTGTTGAAGCTAGAGCATGCAACATAAAATCGCAAAAGAGGGATCATTCACTATCTAAAAGTAGTAAACCATAGAGAGGCAAGGAAACCTTGTTAGGACACTTCCCGCAATCCCCGATTGTGATTAGCCTCCAAATGGAGCTGCTGCATCGAAAACGTAATAGATAAGAATTAACGCTAAATGCTGGCAGAATTGCCGGCATTTTTGCTTTTGTAAGGCGGATTTTGTGAGGATCGTCTAGACCACTATCCCAGTCGAAGACGATCATTTTTTAAGAGTGGGCGGCAGCAATAATATGACGAATAACTTAGTGAAAGTGAAATCGAAACTCCATTTTGCCGATGAAACATTATGAGGAATGGTAGAAGACAGTAATATTTAATGGAGGTCAACATGAAACGATTAATTTCAGCGGTGCTATGCCTTATGTTCATCCTCACGGCTCATTCAGGTACGGTGTAAGTCAAGGGAAATGACATAAGTGTTGTTAGCGAACAGGAATATACACGTATCGGCGAGGATTACGACATTCTTGACGATAACGTACTACTGGCGAAAAACGTTGGATCCGTATGGACTTGGGTCATAAATAAAGATTCTTTAAAAACTTCAGATTGCTATATAGCTGAAATGTTCCAAATTCCGGGCTTGCAGGATGTGAAGCAATTTAGGTACAAATCGCCTGAGGAGAACAGTAGAGCTATTATTAACTACGTTGCGTTAAAAAGGATGGGACCGTATGGTATTGGGACTCCAAAATCACCGAAAACCGACGCTGCTATTATACATAGTCCTATGGGTACTCCATCGCCCATCACAGAGTTGAATCAAGTCACTTCACTCGTCGCTGATTTTTTTTACGACAATTCTAACTTCAAAACTTTGTTCGTATTAAAATCAAACGGTTCAGTCTGGAGCTGGGGAAGCGAAATATGCGGCGCCTCGTCGATTCCGATTCAATCCAAGCTGCTTGATGATGTCGTATCCATAAGCTCGGCGAACGGTTTCGCATATGCGGTTAAAAAGGATGGCTCGCTTTGGAGATGGAGCACAAGTGACTACCTTCCGGATTATATCTCTAAAGACAAAGGGCCAGAACAGGTCAAGGGTCTTAGCGATATCGTCAAGATCGAGACGGGCGCTTATCCAAACTATGCTTACAAGAAAGATGGTACGGTCTGATCCTGGTCGGCATATAACTCTGCAAGTGTTCCCGAACAATTACATGGGCAACCTGGCGCGCGAAGTATTGTTGAATTTAGCACGATGCTGCAAGATCAATTTATTGATTCCATTTATGCTTTGCGAACGGATGATCAGCTCTGGTCCGTGTACAACGACGATAAATTGTTCCCCGGGCTTATGGATATCGCCTCCGTACACAATAAGGTCAAGGACAGGTATTCTAAATGGTATTATGCCTTGAAGAAGGATCAGACCTTGTGGGCGTGGGAAGATAATTTGTATTCCTTGCCGAAGCTGGTTGTGTTTACGAAAGGAATGGCAGCTGGTTATCGTTCTGGGACGCTAGGACAACCTACTGGTGATCAAACTAGAGTAACAGGCACGCCAACTGGTGATCACTCGGGACAGCAACCCAACCAACGGGTAATCGGAATGGGACAACAGGCACACCCGTCAGCGGTCAAACTGAAAAAACAACCCAACCGACGGGTAGTCTTCCTGCCACGGGAGACCAAGCAACTGGAGATGGTTCCGGGGCTAAAGTTAAACCTGTTATACGGACTATTCCGGAAATTAGCCTTTTTCCGTTTATCACGATGCTGCAGCCGGGCGGACAACAGATCATTACCGCTAGCAATGTGCTTTCTGGTACCCAAGTTACGTATACCATTGACGATCCGAGCATAGGAACTGTATCGAATGTGAATGGCATACCCGTCATCACCGCGAAAAAATCCGGACAAACTGTTGTACGGGCAACCGCAACCAGAGCCGGCTTTCCAGACGAGACCGCCTACTTCTTGTTGTATGTCGTGGATGGCAGCATGCTGTCTAATACGTATCTCACGGCCATCGGGTCGATTCCTGACGCTGACAGACAGAACCCCGTTATCGTAGAGGGACTAACACAAGCGGGAGAGCTTGTGATCACAGCTGCAAGCAGCGAAAAGCCGACTCCTGTTAACGGTCAGCTCGTTATAACGCCCGAGTTGATTGAACGCTTAGCAGGCAATGCGTCAAAGACGAAGTTAGCGGTAAAGCAGGCGCTGTCGGAGAACAGGATTGCGCTTGCGAGAGAGTTGATCGTGAATGGGGAAATTTTGCCCTCGTCCGGACAAAATGAATATATTTTCAAGCTATACAAGGATAGCTTAGTGGGTCGGAAGGATATTGACTATATTACCATTCATGCGGGGGATGCGAAGCTGGTGCTGAATGTTGCGACCGCAGATCGCCTGTTCGATTCACGCACGGTGATTGTGATTCGTCTGGTCAAAGCAAATAACGGCGGATTTCACGTGCAATTCTTAGATGCACAAGGTCAGGAGCTGCCGAACGTATCAAGTAACATCATGCTCATTCTACCTGCAAACCAGACGAATGCGACACATACCAGCGTATTCTATTCAAATGGAAAAAAGGCGCAGCCGATCGGCGGAAAGTTCAATCCGTCCCAAAACGGCATGGAAGCGGAAATCAACCGTTCCGGGACGTATTTCGTGGGCGAAAATCCCAAGTCGTTCCCTGATGTTGACGATCGAGATCCAGAGCTACAGCAGGCGGTTCAGTTTCTGGCCTCCAAAGGAATTGTAACCGGAAAAGACAATGGCAATTTTGAACCCGATTCCCTGCTCACCCGTGCAGAGTTCACGGCTATGCTTGTAAGAGCCTTTTACGCATTGGATGAGACGGCGACGGAGAGCTTCTCCGACGTGCATCCGCCGCAATGGCATCATCCCTATATCGCATCATCGGAGAAGAAACATATCGTTGAAGGTTACCCTGACGGCACGTTCAAGCCGGATAAGACGATATCCCGGGAAGAAATGACTGCCATCGGCGCAAGATACCTTCACGAGAAGAAACATTATTACTACCCTGCCAATCCAGAGGATTATCTGAAACAATTCGTAGACAAAGAGACCATCTCCAATTGGGCCAAGCCAACCATGTCCTTGGCTGTGAAGCAGCACTTGATCAATGTCCCTGCTAATAAACGGATTAACGCTCGCGAGGCTGTCACGCGCGGGGAAGCTGCGCGGATGTTGTATAGGCTTTATTTGTTGCTTTGAGTGGGGAGTTCAAAGGGAGAATGTAGAAAGGGCTGGATGATGTTGTCCAGTCCTTTTGCGTATAAAGAATCGGCCTTTTTATTTCTTAGAAGTATTATGCGAATATCGCATAAATTTTAACTTACTGTATTCGTTCAGGGTAAACTTGTTTAAGGGAGAGTTTAGTCATATGTTAACTCTTTACTTTGATCATAGAGGACGAGCCTATGAAGAATATTATAGAAGAACTATATTACGCTTGCACCCCGAAGAGCGTATTGTTCCCACAGATCCCGAATATCGTCCGCTTAATAGAAAAGTTACTAAACTGATAGAAGAAGCAAAGGAAAGCGTATTTTTCAGGTCTGAAATTGCGACATTTTGGGGAGGGGAAGATGGTTAGGGAGTGAGGTTGAGGGAGTTTAGAATATAACTGCAGTGAAAGTTATGAGAGCTTCTACTGATAATATCAGTAGAAGTTTTTTATTGAGGGGAAAGGAATTATTTCAGATTTTGGATTTGACCAGTGACTCTAGTTCCATGGTTACAAGTGCTATGGTATATTAGTTAATATTGATTGACTTTCCCATAAGTTGGAAGATATGATAAATTAAGCTTTCATTATGAAGCTGCTCACTCTTCGCACATTCGCATGTGATTATACTTTAGAGCTTTTTGGGAAAGTCGAATCATTTTTTCAAAAGGGGGGAATTAGTTTGAGCAAGTTCAAGTTAACATCTATGCTGCTTATAGCTTCATTCATGCTCGGATTACTAGGTTGTACAAGCTTGCCGGGGGCTAATGTTTCAAAGTTGAAAGTGATGAATCGCGACAATGAAAAAAGATACTTTAATGATACATACGGTGACATGTTCCATGCCCAGAACGGTTCGATTAAGATTGAGCTTGTTAGACCCAAAAGTATGAAACTTGATAAGACTGCTTCGAACTATGTGGAAGCTCTCCAACAATCTATCGAACAAGAACAACTCGATGTTCTTTACCTAAGTATTAATGAATATAACCAGTTGTCAGCAGCAGGGCTCTTGTTAGATCTTGAACCGCTAGTGGTGCGGGATCACTACAATATCGACACGATTTATCCTTCAATCACCAGCTTTCTGAGGGAGCAAGGCGGTGGAAAGTTGTATGGTTTTGCGCCTACATTCCAGCGACAAGTCATCTTTTACAATATTGACCTGTTCGATCAATATGGGATTGAGCCGCCACACGATGGGATGACTTGGCAAGAACTTATCGACTTAGCAGGACGATTTCCTACCGATGGAGATGAGCAATCTAGGATATACGGCGGATTCACGTGTTTCGGGTTAGACAAAGAAAGCCCTCTAAGAGAGTTAGGTGTGCGGATCGGTTTATCTATGGGATTAAAGGCAGTTAACCTTGATACAATGCAAGTTACAATGGATACAGAAAACTGGAAGCAAGCGTACGAACAAGCTCAAGCGGCACTATCAACGAATGCCCTCCACAAGGGAGGATTTAACACGGATGAAGACTTCAATGAACAGCAACTTTTTGCTAAGGGACGGCAAGCAATGTTGTTAGATGATCCCAACTATGTATATAGTGTGCTCGATTATATAAAAAGTGGTAAGTCAGGGATTAAGCCATTTAGGGTGGGTATGGTGGTTGGTCCAGTGGATCCGTCTAACCGAGAAATAACAAGAGATCTGAACTTGAATAATAACTATGTATATGCGATTCGTGCCAATTCCTCCAATGTAGATGCTGCATGGGAGTTGTTGAAGTTTATGCAGGGTGATGAGGTTGCAAGCAAATTGGCGAGAAGACCTGATAATGGAATACCTTCACGAATGGGTCAAACAAGCGGTTATTATGGAATTAACCTAGATGGATTCTATCACTTAACCTCCGTGCAGCCAAGTAATTACTATGATGATTCTGATAATAATATTATTCCAGATAAATTCAAAGAAAAATATGAGGAGATTACGTATCGTGAATTGACTAAAGTAGAGAAGTCTCAAAAATCCCTTGATGAAGCGCTTCAGACGATTCAACGAGATGCACAAGCTGCCCTTGATGAAGCATCCCTTGCTAAGAAAGTTAATGGAGAAAATGGGGGGAGAGCCGGACAATGGCATGACAACAGAGATGACAATCGATTGGGATGATTTTAAGACAGTACCTTTTAAATGACTATGCTGCATGTTGAGCAGAGATAGGAGTCGATGATGAACAGATGGTTGCAAGTTCTTACGGTGCTTGTTGTTAGTTGCCTGTTAGTAGTAGGTTGTAAAAGTGAATCTAAGGGTCCGATTGGACCAAAGGAGAATCAAGAGACGACTACGCTTAAGGTCATCTATCATGATTCGGAATTATTCTACAAGCAATATGGTGATTTGTTCACCACGCTCAATAATCAAATTCAATTTGAATTAATAAGTGATGCAGACATTTACAAGGATATGGGGGATAAGACGAAGGAAGAGGTGTATGCAGAGTTTATCCGTGAAGAACAGCCGGATATCTTGATTCTGGATGCTCACCAGTTTAAAAATCAAATTAACGATGGAATACTGACTGAACTTGATTCGCTTAGTACTAGAGATAACTATAATCTGGATGGGTTCGTTCCTGGTTTAGTTGATCAGTTTCGTGAACTAGGCGGTGGTGGATTGTATGGGCTTACTCCGTCATTCTCAAGCAAGGCGATATTTTATAACAAAGACCTGTTCAAGAAAAATAACATAGAGCTACCATCTGATGGAATGAGTTGGTACGACATCATTGATCTTGCCCGTAGTTTTCCTACTGAAGGGGATAAACAGACACGAGTTTACGGATATAGCGGTGGAGAAGTATATGAAGCCCCTATGGATCTAGTTACACTGATTGATAAGATGAGCCAGGCTGAAGGATTGGCGATCGTGAATACAGATAAGATGCAGGTGACCATAGATACAGATGCGTGGAAGAAAGTGATTCAGACCGCTATCAAGGCAGACCAATCGGGAGCTATTTTTAATTCTATGGATGAATTATTCACTAGTGGAACGAATGAGGAGTTTTATGATAGCCAACAATTTCTCATGGGGCGTTCTGCTATGCATATTGGATCTGTAACGTCGCTAGGACTTATGGATCATTTCAAGAATGATATGAACGATTATGTACCCTTTGAACTTGGTATTGCCGCTGGACCCGTAGATCCCCTTGATCCTACATCAACTTATGTAACTCCAGGTGATATATTCGCCATTAATATAGCATCAGTCAATCAAGATGCAGCATGGGAATTTATTAAGTATGTGTGCGGTGAAGATTATGCTCGTGCTAGCTCCAAATCTAATGAATTGTTGTTAGGTCAGCAACTGTTATTAAGTCGATCAGGATTTATGACTGACTATGAAGGAACCAGTTTAGAGCCGTTCTATCAATTAAGATCCAAATTGCTAAGGCGTAGTGACGATTGGTACAAGCTGCCTGATCAATTCTTCAACGATTTTGCTACGATACTAAGTCGAGAACTAGAACTTGTGGAAAAAGGACAAAAATCCCTTGATGAAGCAATAGTAACAGTAAAGTCCGAAGCGCAAGCGGTGCTTGATCAAGCTGTAGATGAAATGAAATTAATGGAGACAACTAAGTAGTAAACTAGTTTATTTAATCAATCTAGCCCAATAAACTTTAGTTGAATACTGTGTAAGATGGAGGGAAGTAGCACAATGAAAGACTATAAAAAAGATTTTGTGCTATTTTTTAATACTATAAAAAAGTTGAATATACCTAAAAGATCAATATTGTTAATATTATCTATCATGATAATATCGAATGTTTTATCATTAGCATTCCCTCTATTCTTCGGGAACATAATTAATGGTATAGTAAGCAAATCATTTTATTCAATAAAAATGAATTTAATTTACATGTTCTTATGTTTTGTAGTTTCTACTGTATTAGATTACAAAAATCAAAAAATGATTAATAAGCTTAGTTATTCAGTCGAACTCAATATCAAAGAAGATTTGTTTAACTCAATTTTAGAAATGCCTTATTCTAGGGTTTATAAAATTGACAAAGGGAGATTAGTCAATAACATTGAGAGTGATTCGACCATTTTTTCCTCAATTCTTTTTGATAATATGAACTTAGTCGTACAGACTATAAGTATGCTAATTTCTTTAATATTTATGGTATATATAAGTCCAATACTAACACTTGTTACCATAGTAACATTTCCTATTACATTCATGATTTATATATATTCCGGGAGAATGATGAAATCAAAAGAGATTGAGTATACAAAAATGCATGATTCTTTTATGTCTTTTTTATATGAGTCTCTATCAGGATTGAAATCAATAAAAATTTTTAAGGCTGAAAATAAGTGGAATGAGATGTTTAAAAAGAATGTTATTGATATTAATGAAAAGAATATAGAGAAGTTTAATGTTCAATTAGTAACTCAAGTTATCATTGGTGTTGTAACGTTTTTGATAAACAATTTGAATATAATTTTAGCAATATATTTGATATTTAACGGAAGGCTTAGTTTGGGAATGATGACAGCATTCAATGAATATTCAGAAAGATTTAAAGGTGTCCTATTACTATTGTCAAGACTTAACTCTAAAATACAGCAGGTATCTGTTTCGTTACGTAGGGTAGGTGAGATAGTAGATTATGAAAGTATAGGGGAAATTGAGAATGTCAATGACAAAGAAAGATATAACAAGATTGAAAAAATAGAAATTAAAAATCTAAGTCACACTACACAAAGCAGCATAGAAGTTTTCAAAGATCTAAATATTAATTTCTATAAAAATAATATATATCTTATAAAAGGTGCAAGTGGTTCGGGAAAAACATCCTTATTAAATTTATTATCAAAGTTATTTGACGATTATTCTGGGGAAATATTAATGAATGGTATAGAATTAAAAGGTTATAGTGAAGAAAATTTGAGAAATAAAGTGAGCTATGTCACACAAGAGAACTACATGTTTTCAATTTCAATTCGAGAAAACATATCCTTATACAGAGATGTACCGTTGGAGATGATAGAAAATATATGCAAACGCCTAAATTTACATGAATTAATCATAAGTTTGCCAAATCAATACGATACTGTGATTAATGAAGAGGTTTAAACTTCTCCGGGGACAAATACAGCGGGTATGCTTTGCGAGAGCAATTGTAAGTAATCCCGATGTATATTTATTTGATGAAATTACTTCAGCTATTGATCAAAAAATATTGAAGACGTATTAAGAATAATTGAAGAGATTTCGGCAAATTCTATTGTTTTATTGGCTACTCATGAAAACTTTAAGTTTAATGTTCCAATAATTGAATGTAATGTAATGAACAAGAGAATAGAAACTAACGGATTACATTTACTACAGAATGTTTAAAACTCATAACTAGAAGCTCCACATTTACATACACAATTGCTATTTCATTTCAAAGACGGAAGTTGAGGTGGCCCCTAAATGGAGAATGTTGAAATCATATCCATCAACATCGGTAAACCCGTACAAATGCAATTCAACAACAGAGAACTCTCCACAAGTATTTTCAAAACGCCCAGCGATGAACCGCTGTTCTTGACCTCAGTTAATTTCGAAGGGGACGGGCAGGCGGATGTTGTCCATCACGGCGGTAGGGAGAAGGCTGTCTGTGTGTATCCCTATGAACATTATCCCTATTGGGAGAAGGAATTGGGCGGGAGTTAGGATACAGCGCGTTTGGTGAGAATTTAACGACTCAAGGATTGCTGGAGACGGAGGTTTGTATCGGTGATATTTTTCAGCTTGGAGAAGCGGTTGTGCAGGTGAGTCAGCCTAGGCAGCCCTGTTTTAAATTGTCTGTAAAATATGGGGCGCCCGATATGCCGTTAAAAGTGCAGGAAACCGGTTATACTGGCTTTTATTTTCGCGTGTTACAAGAAGGGCTTGTATCGAAGTCGGATAGTCTGATTAGAACGAGCCGCCATCCGAAGGGAATTACCGTTTTTTATGCTAACCAGATCATGCACCGGGATAAGAATGATATTGATGGGATTAAGAAGATCCTTGAAGTGGACGAGCTCTCGGAGAGCTGGAGAAAAACTTTTGTGAAGCGATTGGAAGGTAACGCGACGGATACCAAGGAACGATTGACGGGTGACAAGAGAGAGTAGCGGGACTTATCGGTGAATACATAATTATCATACATTTCAAAAAATGAACCCACCTTAGGTTAAGGGGTCAGCCCCTAGCGCTACAGATGGGTTCATTTTTGCATCATTTATATATTGCGGTTCTCATATTCACCTGGAAGTGTAGTATCAACATTTTTTTTCTTTATTAAAAGAGAACATAGAATCAAAATAATTAGAATGCCTATACAAACAAAGATACTCGCTCGGTTTTGATCGCTAAATGCAAATGCCACGCAGCAAATAATGAGTGTGATGGCTGTAAATGAAGTTGCATATGGAAATCCCCATACTTTAAAGTGCGGCATTTCTGTATATGTTTTGCGAAGCTTCAGTTGTGCTAGACATATGCTGATCCAGACCACGGATACTGTAAATCCTGGAATGGCCATTAAATATCCGAACACACGACCAGGTGAGAAGTATGCTACAAATGTCCCTCCAATAAGAATGATAGAGCTTAAGACAACGTTATATACTGGAACACCGTTCTTCGTAACATATGAAAATTGTTTTGGCGCTTCTCCTTCTGCAGCTAAGGAATGCAGCATACGTGTGCAGCCATAAATACCGGAGTTTGCCGCGGACAATACAGCTGTAATAAGGACGAGGTTCATAATATGAGCCGCTCCTTTAAATCCGACTGCAGATAACACTTGTACAAACGGGCTTGCTTGGTTGCCAATTTCATCCCATGGAATCAATCCGCAAATGACAAGGATCGGAAGGGCATAGAAGATTACGATTCTCCAAATGACTCCTTTAATCACTTTAGGTAATACTTTCTCTGCATCCTTTGTTTCTGTAAGAGTTAATCCGATAAGTTCAGAACCACCGTAAGAGAAAATTACGATTAACAGTGCGGATAATACTCCTGACCAGCCATGTGGGAAGAATCCCTGATGTTGTACATAGTTTTGCATATAATGAGTTTCATGACTTGGAATAATTCCGAATAAAATACCCGCGCCTAAAATAATAAATAAACCAATCATCGTAATCTTAATTCCGGCAAACCAAAATTCAAACTCTCCGTAATTCTTCACATTCATAAAATTAACAACAACAATGAAAATCGCGCTAATAAAGCTTAAAGACCATAAAGACATGGAAGGAAACCAATATTGCAAAAAGCTTCCTGCAGCTATGACTTCAATGACACATACAGTTAACCACATGAAACAGTATAGCCAGCCAATCACAAACGACACTCTCGTACCAAATGCTTTACGAATGAACCCTTTCATATTCAACCCAGGATAAGCGATAGCCATCTCTGCAATGGCACTCATTACAACAAGAAGCAATAATCCAGCAAATAGATAAGAAAAAATAACTGCTGGCCCTGCTATGGATACTGTTTCAGAAGTCCCCTTAAATATACCTGTACCAATTGCTCCTCCGAGCGCCATCATACGTATATGCCGTGGCAATAACCTTTTCTGTAATTCCATAACTCATCCATCCTCATTTAAAATAAAGTTTTTTTGCTTAACAAAGTTGTTCTTACAATAAAAAAATCGCCTCTGTCTTATACGACAGGGACGATTTATACCGCGGTACCACCCTAATTGCAGACTTAGTCTGCCTCTTCATATTGTTAACGATCGGTTGACCGTCTTTTCCTCAGGTAAAGATCGCCCTTTACTTCGAAAAGATGCTCCAGGATCGAAATTCACACTTATTTATGTACTGATTCACACCTACCATCAGCTCTCTTAAACAGGGAAATAAGTATTACTGTATTCCTTTCACTGCATTTCCTCTATTATGTTTTCTATAAAATAAAAAAGCCCCTACTGATTGTATCAGTAGGGACGAATATATCGCGGTACCACCCTAATTGCAGACTTAATCTGCCTCTCGACTTTGTTAACGATCTCGTAATTGACCGTCTTTTCCTCATAAAGGCTGCCCTTTACTTCGAAAAAGATGCTCCAGGATCGAAATTCGTACTTATCTTTGTACTGATTCACACCAACCATCAGCTCTCTAAAACAGTGAGATAAGCACTACTTAAATTCCCTTCAATGCACAATTTGTTATTATATGACGTAGCTACGATGTTTTGTATTATAGAGGTCTCATTTATATTTTGTCAATGACTATAAGTGTAAATGCGTTGTAAAATATTCGTATATAGGTGAGTATCCTGATTGGAGGCAAAGCGATGAACCACAGAGATGAACAAGAAAAACAGCAATTTGAAGAGTATAGGAAGAATCCAACAATCAATTTGGCTGATTCGGTGAACCGCTCGAAGACCGTGATTTAGGAGCTCTGACAAAAGGGAGCTTCTTAACTAAAATCATAACGACTTTGGTGATCATCGGAGGATTGCTTGCCTTCTTATTGCTCAAATAGTGTTTCTGCTTAAGACAAATTATTGTTCGTCAAATTATTCCAATATTGTAGTAGAATATGAATATAGTTCATATAGACTATCATGTCTGTCTAAGAACGTGAATTGACGAATGGTAATATTGGTAGAGGAAGGGGATAGTTGTTTGGAAGTAAGATATTGTTCTTCATGCGGACAGAGTATAAGTGCGAACGCTCGCTTTTGTACTAGTTGTGGGAACCCCATAGAGCAAGAGGCATATCAGGAGCAAGATTCTCAACAGCAAGTGTATCAGCAGCAGGCACAACAACAGCAACAGCAGCAGCAACAACAAGCATATCAGCAGCAAGCAAATCTACCACAAGTGCAAACATATCAAGAGCAGTTGTATCAACAACAAGCCTATCAGCAACCAGGGTATCAACAGCAACAGCAAGCATATCAACAACAGGGATATCAGCAACAAGCCTACCAACAACAAGCGTATCAAACACCAACATGGCAAAATCAACAATCCAACCCTTATAATACACCTGAAGCAGAATGGTTATGGTTATATTCCCATAGTGATCAATATGTTGAAAAGTGGATTAAAAAATCAAATTGGAACTGGGCGTCTTTTCTTTTCTTTCCGTTCTGGGCGGGGTATCGGAAAATGTATGCTGAGAGCGCGATATATGTAGCAATCTTTGTCGGGATGGCCTTCATTGAACAATTATTAGACTTTTCGCTTCCGTTTGCCCGTATCGGAATGTATATCTTATGCGGAACATTAGGAAATAAACTATATTTTAACAAAGCTCAAAAAGATATTGATCATATCCTATCTTTACATGCGGATCATGAGCTACGTCGTAGCTTTATTTACCAAAAAGGTGGAACGTCTGGTTGGGGTATTGTCTATGGAATTGGTATGATTCTAATTGGTATGGCTTTGTTAGCTATCTTTGGATGATGGTCTATATTAGTGAACAGGGTTAATACATAACTGGTATATATGCTAGAAAAGGACAGTTCTCCGATAGAGAACTGTCCTTTTTTGCGATTCACTAAGTAATGCTAATTATCAGCTAGCCTTATAGTAAGCTAGGTCAAGCACGGATATAGTGTAGGGTGTTAGCTGTCATATTCATAAGGTAATGTATTTGACGAGTGAAAATTCCGTAAAAACACCTGAAAAGGAGTTAATTCTCTAGTTTCTGTTGTTTGTGGTATAGGCTGTAGTATAATATGAAGGATTGCATAAGGGAAATATTCCCATACATCTATGAAATATACATATAGGCTATAAAAAAACAAAAAAGGAGCCATTAATCTATGAAACTAAAGAAAATAGGATTTGTACTTATGTCATTACTCCTCATACTTACAATGATTCCTGCCATGACATCCGCTGCATCCAAGCTGTCAATCTTGGTTGAGGTGAACGGGAATCTAGTATCATTTCCAGATGCGAAGCCGTTTATGGATAGAGCAACCGGGTGCAGGTGCCTGTCCGATTTGTAAGTGAAGCGCTTGGGGCGGAAGTAGGCTGGAACAGCAAGAGCAAACAAGTAACTGTACAAATGGGAGAAGACACTACTGTTTTGACGATGGGGAAAAAGGCGTATACCGTTAATGGCCAAACGAAACAAATGGATACGGTAGCTCAGCAGAAACAGAACCGGACTTTCGTTCCTTTACGATTTGTCAGCGAGGCGCTCGGAGCTAAAGTAATCTGGCATAAGGATCTTTATAGTGTAGAGATTTTAACGGGGCTTGCGGCGGTGCAGGAGGACAGTAAGGAGAAGATAAGGAGGAAACATCCTCAACTGAACCCCCCGAATATATTGTGGATTCATTGGGACGTAAGAGAAGAATAGAAGGGGAGACTCAGAAACGGACTGCTGAAGGATTCAGCTTCTACAATTCCTATAAATCGGGATTAGGTGTAAGTTACGAATCAGTAAATGGAAAAGATCTGATGTTCTTACAATCAACTATTCATTTTGACAGAGATGGCGTGGATTATAACCAGCAGGTCAAGGATTTGGATGAATTGCTGCGTCAAAAGATTGATTCTGAAGCTATGGATAAGATTATGAAATACGTAAAACAAAAAACGAAAAGGGAAGACATCTTGGAAGCGAAGGAATTCAGTGACAAAACATACGGAATTCAAGTGGAGTCAAGTTACTGGGATAATATCTATATATCGATCTGGTATAAGTAGGTGGAATTTTAATGAAGAGGCGATTTGTTATATTTCTTTTGGCTGTGCTTATCTGTGGTCTTGTACCACAAAACAATATAGCCGCTGAGAAAAAAGAAGATAGCGAGAAAAAGATAACTGTTGAGGACTTAAAGACCCTTACTCCTGAAGCGGTGTTAGAAATAGCTAATCAGGATATAGAGGAATTGTATGGACTAAAGAACTTTTTTCCACAAAAGGCATATGGAGAGCGCTTAATACTGCCCTGTTGCAACAGCAAATTAATGAGGCGATTAAAGCCCCTGAGAAATTTACAGGTTTTGATATTGTATATGGTACTAGTCACGGTACAGAGATTACCCATAAAGGAAAAGTCATGACCAGATATTCTGGATACAATGTATTTGGAGATCCTGTGTCCACGGATGGATTTCCTTGGGATGCAGGTTGGAGTGGTACAAAGATTCAGAACTTTCAATTGATACCCACCCCTTGGATACCCAAGAAGTTTAAGAAATTATTTGACGACTTCCCAAATAACTTCGATGGAGAAGTTCTAGAAAAACTCACCGAATACCTAGGCGGCGAAACTTTCGAAGGAAAAATCATAGAAGCTCTTAATGCAGAATACGGCGATGAACTTTATGGCACAAACCTCATGTATAACAATCAAAACAAACAATACGAGAATAGAATTGTTTACAGTAAGAATACCGCCCCCACAGGCGGCTGGATTAAATACGTTCACGTCATCCAACCGCCAACGTATCTGTCTCAGGGATTTGGAAGAGTGTATCTAAAGAGCGGTACTTATATGGATGTGCCGATCGCTGCGTTTATAAATACGAAACCGGATGATATTTCTGCGGAGTTTGTTGATTTGCCATCGGGAGCGAGGGCCGGGAGGAAGTTCAGGTTTCCGTATGGTTGAGATCGACGTTCCCCAAAAGGGAAACTACCAAGTTTTCGTGGAATGTTACCCGCAAGAGCGATGGATTGCCTCTGACAGCAGTGGAGAATCAATTGAAGTTCAGCGGCGGCGTGGCGGCCGAATCCGGTGAAATTAGCATTTCCAAAACCGAGAAGAGACGTCTCACTGTCTCATTTGTCATGCCGGAAAGTGACGTACGGATTCAGTTCAAGATCAACGAGGACGGCAAACAGCCGGAAGAGGTGTTACTAGATAATAACGTTCTAGACTCTGATGTTCTGGGCGCGGTGAGATTGATCGTTCCCCGTGAGCTCAAGCTTCCTTATGATATGCTGACTAAAAAGAAAAAATATACTTGCCAAGCAGTACGGCTACCTTACAGCTTCCCAATTTGACCGATGCCAAGTGGACGGGAAATGCAACAGGGGCACTTACAGTAACAAACCTGACGCCGGAATTGCTGAGGGATTTTGAGGTCCATTACAATCCAGAAATTAACGAGGAAAGCAGCGTGATTACCCGAACCCCGATAGTAACTTATACGATAAGGAGGGTGGATTTGGGGACGATCCAATGGGAGAAAAGTGGCTCAATCTGGATAAACCCGGAATTCCGTTGTCTAAAACAGGGGAAGTGCACACTGAAGGTTCAGTAAGCAGACCCTATGAATATAAGCATTATTATACGGTTTGCACAGGTGAAGGCGAGAATAGAAAATGTGAGGAGAAATCGGAAACCCTGACGGGAACCGCAACCGCACAATTCTTGCCAAACACAGTTTCCAATACCTATGATATGTATGTTTACAATGGGATGAAGGATGTTCCAAAGCGCGAGTACCGTAACGAAATCGAAGATAATCAAACGGATTCCCTTGTGAAGAATCTATTTTGGACGAATGAACCCTATCCCTACGATGTGATCCGCTGGATGCACCATCAGGATGTAGAGGGGAAGAAGTACGACTGGACACAAGCGCCGGGTCAATATAAGCGTGAATTCATCCAGCAAGCAAGCGGAAGTGTAGAGTGGGATGTTGAAAGCTCCATGAACGATGAGTACGCCCAGGCTAGAGATGCTGCAGCCAAGCGAAAGAACAACAAAAATCTTTACGATAAAGCTGTATTCGCAACTGATAAGGATCTTCAGAAGTACGATTATCCAATTAAATCGGGATACTATTTTAATCCTGCGGGGAGTTACACTTTCACCGTCACAACCGAGGTATTTAAGAAAGAGAAACCTGAAGACATGACGGGAGACCATAAAGATCTGCTGAACAGTCTGATTGATTCATTCCGCTATGAAACCGATCTGATGTTTATCAACAATAAAAAGATTGCTGTCAATATCAACAACGATGAACTTACGAGAAAAGGTGGAGGCTTTGAGCGAAAAGCGGGCGTTTTGTCTGTTAAGGATAACAAGTCGGTTAACGCCACTCCTCTGATCAGTGTGTTGGATCGAAGTGATGATTCAACCAGGTATACGAAAAAAGTCGAGGAAATCAAATACACGGACAAGCTCGGCGGAGATTCACATAAGTTCTGGAAGATGGTACTTGAAGGCTATACTGAATCGTATACGCAGGGTAAATACACGGACTATAACTACCGGGAGTATGTTGAAGCCGGACAGCATATGTATAAAATCACGGAAACGTCAACGATTACAATCGTCGTCAATTCGGGTAATGTACCGTTGTATACCCATGCCAATATGCCGAACGGAAACTACTATATCAAAGTGTGGTTCGATAAAGTGGATATGACTAAGGGGGGCCATGCTTACAAAGATCTCAAGACTCTGCAAGGCATCGAAGATCTGGATTCCATCAAGGTAACCGTGGTGGGCTCCATGTTTGATGATTTGAATAACTAGAAGAACAACAAGACCTGGGATTCAACATCCCGGGTCTATTTCTTGAAATTAGATTTAATCTGCGTATAACCATCACCTTTAAATCTACTTTCCTTTACATCTTATGAATCCAGCAAAATATGGAGTAATTAAAGGCGTACAGGAGGTGTCCTTCCATTCAAAAGATAGATCTGGATCGACTCGACAATTTGGCTAGAGTAGTGGAGCATTTGCGACAGACGATGGAGCAGGAAATTACCGGCATATCCAAGGATGTGAATCGTCTGCTCCAAAATACAGAAGCGAATTACTCGGAATATTATGTGCGCACGGCTATTCAAGAAGCGGTAAGCCTGCTCGGGGAGATTGAAATGCTAGCTCGTCGATTGGATGATCAAATGTATGAAAAAGTAAGCGGCCTGAAATATGCTGTGAGTCAATATGCGCTGATAGACAAGCAAGTGGAAAAATTGGCTCCAGACTTCTTCGTCTTTGTTCGATCATAAATCTCCGTTTCTTGTCGCACAGTGGTCAGATATCACAGGAAATAGCTTGTATGGACCTACGAAGTCCACAGCTTCAGAGTCACGTGTGTTCCCCAATATTTTCGAACAACTTGAGGCGTTTCAGCGCCAAGGAATTATTGATCGTTTATCTACAATGATGGGAGATGAGCGGTACCAGGCTTGGTCGATGGCGAGTGATGATCAGATCATAGCGATTATTATGGAGATTCAAGCACAAATTGAAGCAAACAGCCCGCCAATACAATTACCAGACGGAACACCCATTGATCCGTATAACTGCCAGAATGACACAACATTGAAATACTTTCAGGAGCATATCCAGAATGACCAAATGGTAAATCCAACGCTGGAATATATGGTTTGGACACAAAATACTTACGGCAAGACGGAATGGCGTAAAAACGTCGAGATGGCAGATTCGGTAGTACGTGGCTTCGGGACATTGGTGATCAAAGAGGTGGTTATGGATGTGGTAGGCACGATGCAGTTTGTGTTCCGATTTGCGATGGATCCAGAGAATACAACACAGGAAGTTGTGAATGCGGCTAATTATCTGATTCAAAATCCAGAAGTAGTATGGGAAGCAGTGAAAAAGCTCTATAAGGATTTTAACCAGGGGTCACCGGAACATAAAGCAGAAATGCTAGGAATTGTCTCCTCCTTTTTGTACCAGGGATGAAGGTTACTAAGCTGGAGAAGTCGGCGCGATAGGTGCAATGGCCAAAGCAGCAAATAAGCTGGATTATCCGAAAAATATAGGCCGACTACCATCCGGAACGATGCCCTTTTATTTTACGAAGACCTCAGAAGGAACATGGACAAGGGTACCGAATATAGGAAAGATAGATTTCGGTGAAGGAAAACTTGTGTCACCTAAGGGAGAAATTTCAGTAGGTAAACCTTCGGAGGCATTAAAGCCGGGGCTAAGGGGATGGGAAATGGTGTTAGTCGTGATACCATTATTAACTCAGCAACAGGGGTTAAAAAAGGCGGAGAGACTGTTGTAGGACATGCTCTACAAAAACATGCAGGAAGAAATCCTGATATTTGGGGTAAAGTCAAGGGCGGATCAGAGCAAGTTAATCAGACAGCACAAAAGCATTTGGAGGAAATTATTGATGCCCCGGGAGATTTCGTTAAAGTTACAAACGATAGGGGAATTACATTCCTAGAAAAGAAATTACCTGATGGTCGGGGAGTAAGGCTTAATCAAGACGGAACATTTAAGGGCTTTATTGACAAATAAAAGGTGGGGATGGTTTGGAAAAATTTGAAATTATACTAGAGGACTTCCGAAAAGATGAGCTAGACAAGTTAATTTCTGATGAACTTAAAATTAACTCATCAGAAGTTAAGTCCTCCCATTTCTTTGACAACAATAGTGGAGCAGATATTGAATTTCATCAAATCAAAAGTTTCAAGGATGTGCTTTCACCGATTGGAACGGGAAATGTGTTTCTGAACCATATGGAAATAGGATGTAGCTTAAAAGATGTGATGATGATATTTTCCTTTGATAAAGAATTTGGGGATATCACATTTAATTTTTCAGAGAATGAGCTATACGAGGGCAAAAGTTCTGATGTAAGGCTGAAAGCCAAAAAAATATTAGAATCTCTAGTAGGTCTAAAAGAGAAATTCGATATTCCAAAAATCAGAATCGGTTTTGAGCCTGCATCTGACGATGACACTTGTCTAGTGGAAATTGGTCAGGAAGCAGTTGAATTAGAGAGTGCCGTAGAACTTATAGTACCCCAAACCTTAAGGGGCACATAGTACCAATTGTAATACCCATATAAAGATTTCCCCATTTTATTCGTACGCACATCGATGTTGAGCAGGTCGATTATGGTCAGATACCACCATTATTGACCTGTTTTTGTTATTTCGTGTTTTCTTAGTTTTTTTATAAATAGACACAACTTCTTAAATAATTGGCCGGATGGATATAGTGTTGGGGGACTAGACTACGTAAAACAAAAGACCGAAAGGGGAGACATTTTAGATCGATTGCGATCATGGCTTTTCTGCACGTACCCAAATCAATCGCAAAAAACTGTCCCTTTTACTGCTCCTGAAGTGTTATACGTAGGTAGAGAGGAGGAAGGCTTGATGGAGTTTGTTGAGGAATGCGTGAAGCAAGTCAAAGCGGGCGAAGTGAACAAGTATGTACATATTGTCGAGGCGTTCCAGGCTCCGATTTACCGGTATTGTAGTCGTATGTTAGGGAACCGGCAGGAGGCGGAGGATGCCGTACAGGACATTCTAGTTAAAGCCTATGAAAAAATAGATAAGTACGATCCGACGGGCAGCTTCTCATCCTGGCTATACAAGATTGCGCACTACCATTGTCTGAATCTGCTTCGTAAACGCAGCATACAGCGTAAATTCCAGAGCTGGTTCCACCAAGAGGCGATGGCGGAAAGTGCGGAGCAGACGATGACAAACCGATTATTTGGAGAGCCATTGGCATCTGCCATTACAGCGATAAGCGCGGACGAGCGAAGTTTGTTAATATTACGTGTGCTTGAAGAGAAGTCTTTTGCCGAGATTGGAGAAATTTCCGGAAAAAGTACGGAAGCGGTGAAGAAGAAGTACGGGCGCCTCAAGCTGAAGCTGCAGAAACTAATGGATCAGAAGGAGGGAGCAGGTTATGCGAAAAGCCAAAGCTACACTTCAAGATGATCAGATCAGGGAGCTTCTCATTAATAAGGAGCTGGATGACATTGATGTGCGATTGAGCGTGATGAACCGGGTTCGGGAAATTCACGAGCGGGGCAGTAGCGGAAAAGGGTTCGACACCGGACCGGTGTCATTGTTACGATTGCCTGTCTCATTCTGGTATTGTCCTCCATAACAGGCTATGCGGCTTCTAGGTACGTGCAAATTTTGAATTCAAAAGGTCAGGTCATCGTGGAAACGAAGGAAATTATAGAAGATAAGTATACTCCACATGCCAAAACACTCGATAAGCTGCTGTCTGCATACAGAGAGCGTGTCCAGGCCCAACTTAAACCCGGGGAACTGGTGGCTTACTACGTCCATGACGATACAATTAATGCCTACAACCGAGCTAATAAGGTTAAAACTGAGTTTAAACCGGTGGTGTACAGCAGTTTTGCGGAATTGAAGAAGCAGCTTGAAATCACATCTGGACCAATGCTGGATGAGCCCAAGTATTTGCCTAAAGGGTACTCTTTTACAGAAGGGAATGTATTTGTTAGTGTGACGGAAGGCGAGGCTAGCTTGGCAAATCTGCATAAGTTAGAACCGGAGTTTATCCAAATGGCTGAATCCTCAACTAGTGGTGCTAAATTATTCATCAAGCCGTTGTCCTGGAGTAAAGCGGGAAGTGCAAAGGCGGTCTATAGCAATGGGAAAGATACGATCAATGTCATTGCTTATGAACGGAAGAAGATCCGTCCCCGGTAGTAACGCAGCATCCCAAGGGCGTATCGATCGAGAAGCTGACGGCAGGCGGTCAGGAGATGGTTCTTATGGAGGTAGAAACAGCCGAGGCAGATACTGTTTACTACAAACACAAATTGGAGTGGCTTGATGAAGAGGCGGGGATTTATTATTCCATATTCGATAACCCGGATAGTACTCTGTCCAAGTCCGAATTTATTCGCTTTGCGGGCAGCATGGTGAAATAACTTCACTTTATAATGCAAGTTTAAAAAGTCTGACTTTCAGCACCGAGAAGGTTGGATGAAGCTAGGGACTGAGGAGTGGAGCGTACGTAGTGGGTACGTGAACACCGGAAGGCCCGGCTGAATTCAAGATTCGATGCCGATTAAGCTAGCAGTATTGCTTCGTGATCAAAGGGGGACTTTTTAAACAACCTCTTATATGTCCCTTTTCTAGAGGCTAGGGGGTTATATAAGTAAACAAAACCACATGCCTACTTGGCGAAAGGAGATTCATCCATGAACCTTACGAAGAAAATGATCATTGCTACTACAAGCATTCTGCTAGTGCTAGGATCAGCAAGCGGATTTGCCGCAGAGGCAGGCGCTGCACCACAGAAAGAGACGAAGACACAGGCGATATCAAGCAAGAGCAATCTAGAACGTCAGAAAAAAGAGGCTATGGGCATCCAGTCCAAAGAGAAGAAGCCAGGCGATTTAACTGTATTATATAATGGGACTGACAATTCGCTGTCTTTTAATTACCTCTCTATAACCAGTTCAGATTATGACGAATATACAAAGCTGTTGAATAAACACAAAGCGCCGAAGTTAACTCAGCCGGGATGGCTTCCGGAAGGGTATGCCTTTAAGTCAGGTGAAATCGTGCCTCCATACTATTTTTCCTTTAGTCAGCCATATCAAAAGATGCTAAAGGAACTCAAAGTGGAAGCGAAAGGAAAAACATATTACACTAAAAAGCTAAATTGGAGCGAAGCAGGGGAAGCGGCGCTTGTCTTCTCCAAAGACTCTGACGTGATTCGCATTAGTGCCAAAAGAATACATCCGCTTATTACTGAAGTCACACGAGTAGCAGGTAAGGGCGAGAAGCTTGAAAAGGTGAGCATAGGCGGCATCGAAGCTTTATACCTTACGAACTCCAACGCTGTTTATTCAACTAATCTGACATGGGAGGATGCGGAAAACAATCTGGAGTACACGATTTCCACCTATAAGAAAAGTCCTCTGACGAAAGAAGATCTCGTATCGATTGCGGAAAGCATCATGCAGGAATGATATGCTAGAACGATAACCAATTCAAGAGTCTGCCTATGGCAGGCTTTTTTGTTTTGATAACACTGGAAAAATACGCTATTGATAAGTGTTGGTTCAGTCAGCAAAATACATCGGAACAAATGTATCTGAGCTGTTCATATCCGCTTTCCAAATAGCCCCTATTGAGTGAGCAACCGTATAGAAATAAATGATTTTTGCTTTTGGGTCGACAAGGGTTAAATAAGGGCCTTGAAACATTTCATAACGTCCAACATTTCCTATATAGTATGTGTTATTTATTGCGTTATCTATTTGTGCAAAGGTAGGGTCGTTCAGACTTGTTCCTTTTAAGTTTCCTCTATCCGCAGTGTCTATATTGTCTTTCAAGGAGTCCATTCCTTGCTTCATTTGAGATTTTAGCCATATCAGTGTTTCATTGACAGATGTACTATTATTCATTTTGGTAGGATCATCAATCCAAACAATAGGGTTATAAGCTAAACCCTTAGCAGCGTTATTGTCGGCAATAGCATTAAGATATTTGTCGGTAGTTTGCGTTTCGGCGGGCAGATACCCTACGGCTTTATTTAGGCTAGCACTAATAAAACTTAGCGGTACATAAGTATGTCCATGATCCATCATAGGAGCTACATCAAGTGATACGGTTTTGCCGTTTACAGTTGCTTCGGTAAGACCTATTTTCATTATGATTTCTTTGTTTACATCCTTAATTCTAATCGTTTGTGTTGCGCCATTCCATCGAACATCCGCTCCAAAAGCTTCCGCAGCAGCACGAATGGGTACAAGCGAACGTTTATTTCTTATAATCACCTTCGTGTCAGTAAACTCACCGTTTATCATAAGTAGGCTTTCACCTGAAACAGCATCTTTTTCTCCGTTCGCGAACGAATATGCCATATTATTGGTAAGACCATTGTTATCTGTCATTGCTCTTGCCTGATACGTAGGATCAGAGACATTTATAATGGGTACAACTTTTATCGTTTTTACGATAGAGTCAATATTCGCCTGCATGATTTGATAATCGGATTTCGTAGCTTTTGTGGACTGATCGTCAGTTGGGAGCTTTATAGCGTAGACGTAAGCGTCACTTCGTAATACTAATCGCCCATCGGTGGGGGTATCGAAATCCCCCTGCGGAGCCTTATTGCCGGAATACCTGATTATGGTGAATAATACACCTACTCCTGCCCCATCCTCAGCCTTTTTATTTGTAAAAGAAGTAACTAGATGAGAGTCATCAGAATAATTGCTGTGTACCCTGTACTGTCCTTTCCAGCTTACAGGTAATGTTAATGTATAACCCATCATGCTATTCGTGTAGGTAATTCCGGTCGTACCCGAAACAATGCTTTCCGCTTTGGCGTCTCTGGTCTGCGTGAATGTAACCACAGAAATAACAATTGTAGAAATAAGCAACGCCAATACCATTCGACCAAAATGAACTCTTCTCATATAATTTCCTCCCACTATTGCTTACGCAACTTTATACGCTGACGGTAGGCTCAACCACAGTTATTAAACTATTGAATGAATCGAGATTAACCGTTGCTCCAATTGGCAATGCCGCTTTATAAACACCATGTCCTGTGGCTAGATTGGTTATTAGTGGCTTACCGAGAGGGACAATGAATTCGTTAATTATATCCTCATAGGATTTACCGTAAGCCGCCTGGCAGCCCGTGCATTCTCCCATAATAATGCCGATGCAATCATTTAATTTTCCGGCCAAGTTCAAATGATTCAAGTATCTGTAGACTTTATTGGTAGGTTCATGAGTTTCTTCAAGGACGATAATTTTATCCCGTGTATCGATTTCGAAGGGGGTGCCCAATGTATCCACAAAAGATGTTAGATTTCCGCCGACTAGCGGCCCTGTAACGTTTCCCGGTACCCGGCTAATCAGCGGAACTCCCGGCGGATTTAAGATCGGTCTGGTTAATGAGTAAAGAGACGTCGTAGAGAAAAATTGGTCGAAATTATAGTCAGGTGTATTGGATTTGAAGTCAATGAGCAGCAGACTATGGAATGTTATTAAGTCTACAAGTTCATACAGTACATTTAACAATACCGTTATGTCACTATAACCTGTAATGATTTTAGGATTGTTCTGTATCACATTATAATCCAGGTACGGAAGAATTCCGGCCACTCCTGTACCGCCTCTGGTGGGCAGTATCATTTTGACTTGCTCGTTCTGAAACATCATCATCAAATCGGAGGCTCGCTGCTCGTCTGTACCAGCTAGAAACCCATCTTGCGCGTATACAAATTGACCCAATAGGACATTAAGCCCCATTGCCTTCAAATATTCGATCCGTTCATCGATGATGTTTGCGGCTAACGGACTGCCTAAGGTAACGATCCCCACGGTATCGCCCCTCTGTAATATTGGCGGACGTATCGGCATATGCTCATCTTCCTCTCCTGAAAATAGAAGAGCCAACGTGAAACCATATCTTTAGATTATATTGGCAAAGGCGGCTTGATAACACGGAACATATGTTCTATAATTTATATGTGATTTGAGAATTATGGAATAAGGGGATGTTAGCTTTGATAAATCGAATTTCCACACCTTACAGTTATTCATCCGCAGTAGTGGCCGGGGAGTACATATTTTTAGGGTTACATAGAGGGTTCGGTGAGACGTTCACTCAGCAGATTCATGACACCTTTGAACATTTGAAGGAGACACTACTACAATGCAATGCATCATTAGATAGTGTCGTGAAGGTTAATGTGTATCTAAAGAACATAAAGGATTTACCCGAAATGGAAAAGGTATTTTGTGACTACTTTGAAACAGATCGATTTCCAGCCAGAATGACCTCAACGACGGAGTTTATTGATTCGGATTGCCTGATGATGATTGATGGAGTAGCTTATCTTCCAAACCCACAATAATTAAGCAAAATGCCGAAAGGATCGTCTAATAGACTGTCTTTTCGGCACTTTTTATAATCAATTCTAACGCCTAACATATTAAATCTTTGCACCTCATAACGGAAGCTTTAGGTTGACCTCAAATACTAACCTCCGGCGCACGTAGCTTCAGAGTCAATTCCTTGCCACCGGAAACTTCCTTCGCTTCGGCTATAACCCAGTTTACTGCGAGGCGTTCTTGAACCAGTTCGGCTTGCTGCTCAGTGAGGTGCAATTTCTCGATGATCCCCTCACCGACTTCGAAATCTTGTCCACCTTGCAGGTCAAACGCCTGCTCAAGCCAGCTTTTTAGCCCATTACGGGTATTGAAAGTCAGGCGGTAGCCTTCCTTGATAGCCTCGGCCAGTCTCTCTCCATGTTCATTGGCGTAGCTGATAAAGTTCTCATAGTTGTAGCGTTCGTCCTCAATCTGCTTAAACGCGCCAGAATCTTTAGCTTCCACCGCAGCAAGGATCGCTTGGTCAGACATTCCTGCTCTACGGGCGTGCTCTAGCAAAATAGCGGTACTCTGCGACAATTTAATAGTTATATGATTCATGTCTCTCTTCCTCTCTAATATATACTAGTAAATAAATAGGATTACATTACATTATAGCGTCTTGGTCATAAAAATTAAACGCCAGATATGATCTAGGTACTAAGTTATAATCCCAAATACCTTATATCCTCGGTATAAAGTTGCAAAATCGGACGTCAGCACTGTCTATAAAGCGCCATTTTTCGAACATTTGTAACGGTTTTCGCGCGGCTCGTAAGGCCTATTCACAATCGTCGGAAATTATGGTTTTCTGAATAATAGCGCATGATTGGCTGCAATGCAGCTTGTTATTATATTATTCAGGAGGCATTTTTTATGAAAATAGAAACAATCAAGCCCATAGGAGTTGGCAGTATGCGTATTCTCCTATCTCTGTGCTTGATCACCGGACTATTCGCAGGGGTATCCCAAGCTGAGGCTGGAGCGGCACCCGTACAGGCGAAGGAGCCGGTGTTTAAAGACATTAAAGGACACTGGGCGAGACCTGCGATTGAGGCCATGGTGGAACAAGGCATTCTAGACGGTTATCCGGATGGAAGCTTCCGACCGAATGAACCCGTGAAGGTCGATCAGTTCATTAAGATGCTGATTCTGTCTTACAGTGAGCAGCACCCGAATCTGGAGCGAAGCTGGAAGAGCTCTTTCCTGGATTCCCTCTCTGAGGAGAACCGGACGATCCTGAAGCAGGATTACCGGTATTTCAATTTCAAGCCTGCGATGACAGGGTATTGGGCCAAACCTTACATAGATGTTGCCAGTGACCTGAATTTTCTAAATAAAAATCGGTACAGTGATTTCCAGGCAAATATGACCCGTGAAAATGTGGCGGAAGTGCTGTTCTACACGATACAGGAGACCGAGTATCTGGAGGATGAACAGTTCAGTCGCTCTATTGCACAAGGCTACGGGGATTTAACGAGCGCCAGCGACAGAGAGCAGAAGTTCATTGCTGAGTCCTTAATCAAAGGAATTATGGAAGGGTATCCGGATGGCAAATTTGGCGTTGGCCGTTATGTTACCCGGGCCGAGTCGCTCGTTATCTTGAATCGTCTGACCGATAAAACGAAGCGTATTCCGGTTCTCCCGCAGGAAGAGAAGCTACAGAGGCTTGTGCCTACGAATGGTGGCGGACAGAAGATCGTTGCCTTCCCGGACAAGAAAATGTGGGATGCCTACGATACATTGAAGCAGGCCGGACAACTGCGTGGAACCAATTACGATCTGTACGATACGACGCTTCGTCTGTTCAAGGATGAGAAGGAGAAGAAGGCGGTGCAGGAGAGCACGGTTCTAGGTACGACAATCTCGAAGGCCGCAACCGAAGAGGCGGCGATCTGGCTCGATCCGTCTTACAATACGTATGGAATAACCGTACGCCTACGTGAAGGCACATTGGCACGGAACAAGGAGCCAATTCAGCTCTTTGCTAACCAGCTATTCTCCTATGATGCGATTGCCTTCAATCGCTGGTTCGATTCGATTTGTGCTGAGGTGGAAGCAGGCAGACCGCTTGCATCTAAGCAGGCCGATGTAGGTGACTATACCGTTAATGTTCTAGTTGATAACACAGCCAAGACGGTGGTATTCTCCATCGCACTCAAGAAGGGTTAATTTGTAAAGTTGTATGCAATAAAGCCTTCGGTTTCCTGAATGTAGGAATTCGAAGGCTTTTTGTATTCTCATTTTTATAGTGACAGAATCGCACACTATCGCTCCAGAACTTTTCGGAATGTCCTACGTCTAATGTAATAATTGAGATAATTATCCATTATAAGCGCATAATTTGATTAGAAGTTCATGTGGGAGATGAGGCGATGATACCGTTAAGCAAAATAGCTCTAGGGTTAGGGGTTTGTGTCCTGTTATTGCTGCCTTCGTCAGAGGCAGCTCTGGGGGCTGATAATACAACGTCTGCCGCGACCAATGTCTCTAGTAATATCCTTCCGAAAAAAGGGGATTCCCTTGTGGCTCAGCAGCGTGTACCTCTGTTTCCGAAGCAAATTAGCAGTAAAAGTGACATTCATCAATTTAATGCTCCATTTCAAGGGCAGCAGGGAGATATGTTCACCGTTCGTGAAGTGAAGGGCGAGCTGATTCAGGTTCATTCTTTTAATCTGGGCGATGTCTGGACTCCGCTATGGTATTGGAAGAAGGAAGCGGGTCAAATCGTCCAACTCAAAGATGCCGAGCTGGTTAATCTGACCAGTAAGGCTAAGCTGGCGTTAGCTCCGAACAGCTCTATAACATGGAACAACAAGGTGGCGGGTGATTCTAACTGGGTCGCAGTAGCTCGGTGGAACAACTGGGTGGGGTACTTGCGAATCCAGAGCCGTGGCAGAAGGACGGAGAAATCTATCAACCAGTTCTGCTGTGGGTTCAGAAGCAGGATATAGCGGCTGAAACAGCGCTTCCGCAGGGAATCTTCGCTCAGAGCTCCAAAATATCTACTGATCTGATCAGGAATATCGCGAGTTGGATGCTGGTTCCTGGCGTGGATAGTTCCTATGTGGAGAAGCTGTTAGGAGCACCGCAATTTATGGAGACATGTGCGAACTTGCAGATGGAAAACGGCCAGCCAATGCAACTGGGTAAGACCTGGCGTTATGAACGGCTTGACGGGCACTTTTTAGTAACCTTTTCTAAAGAAGGTAAGCTGGAGAGGACGAGTTGGATTATTCCTGGTGCAGGCGGGAGCAGGAGCATCTTTACCGGGGTGGAATATCGCTATTCTTATCATTTTATAAATTCACCCTTACCGGAAACTTTGCAGCTCAACCCGATGTGGAGACAGCAGGGGGATTTGGATTTTGCCTACTTGCTTGCCGCTACTCCGGATATATTGTTGATCAAGGGAGATGACGGTGGGTTTAGCGGAATGCATCAGAGCTCTAATCTATATGCAGTCACTCCGTCTGACGGAAAGAAGCTGTGGCAGGTGGAGGCCGGCTTTGGAATTTTGCAGGCGGAAGCCGCGGATTCTGGCGATATGGTGACAGTCTTGACCAACTATAGCCCGGAGGCGAAGCGGTACGAGATCAGACTGCGCCAAATCCGCTTATCAGATGGCAAGATCCTATGGGAAATGAAATCGGAGGATCAAGGAAACAACGTTGAAATGGGGCTGGCGCAAAATAGCGTAATCATGCTGGAGGCTCCAAGCACAGAAGAGAAGAATCATGCTGCGCAATTATCTGTCTTCAACAATACCACAGGCAAGCTGATATGGAAGCAGGAGGTTGCCGCTGAGGCTCACGTACTCAATGAAGGAGGCCAAGATCCTTATGTACTGGTACAGGATCATGAAGCCTTGAAAGGATATGATCCGAGTTCCGGGCAGATGAAATGGACAGTAAAGCTTCAAGGACAGCGTCCAGACTATGTCAGTTATGATGCTTACTATCCGGCTGGGCCAAGAGTAAATCCCTTCGAGCCACCTGCATCCAGACGCTGGATGTTGCTTGGCGACCGTTGGATGCTACTGGATTTGCGAACGGGGGACAGCTTGGCAGAGTATCCCTTAACCGCGAATGAGCGGATCAAGATGATCAATGAGCGTTATTTACTTGTGCAGCGCAAGAAGGAGACCACCGCTAATACCGGTGTTAGTCGGAGCGAAGAGCATTATGAATCCGCGTTGTATGATGTGGAGCGGGGGCAAGAGCTTTGGGCGTTGGCGGGCAGAGCCTCCAAGGGAACTATCGCTGGGGATATATTATATCTCTTAGATGATGGAATCCCTACAGCAGTAAGGCTAGAGGATGGCAAAGCGGTGTGGCAGATGAATCATACTGCAACCGAGACGGATAATATGTCCTACTTTGCCGGAGGCGGATATATTGTGTTGAGCCATTACTTGCTAATCCCTTATGGCCGGGACCTGCTCGTTATCGATCGACAGAGCGGGGAGATGTTAGGCCGAATTCAAAATATGCTGATGGGCTACGCGGAGCTGCGAGAGCTGGAGTCGCGTAACGGGACAATCAATATCTCTGGAGATGAGCTCTATGTTGGCACGGCGAACGGGGCTATAGTGCAATTTAGTATTCGGGAGATAGAGCAAAGATTGGCTGAATTATTTGATAACCAGGGCTAGGAGGTGTAATATTCCCCACGAATGAATAGGAGAAGGAGCATATTTTTGATATGTTTAATCGTTTTCGGACTGTTGAGTTATGTTTTATATGACGGGTACATGTATATAAATAGTTACTATAAACATGAGCATATTAAGGGAGCAGTTATAGTACTATTTGATAACAAGCCTGGTATAGGGGCAACTTTTCAACAAATTCGGACAACGGATGAGGAAGAGATTGCCGCCGTAGTTCGACTCTTAAAAGACAGGACTGTCATTAAAACATTTCCTGACATAGGGCCTGTTCGCAGTTATACGAGTCATTTTTATGAATTGTGGATTCAGTTAATAACAGATAATAATCGAACATTAGAATACAAAATTAATTCCTTTGGGCATGTTGAAGTAAGAAAGGGTATTGATAAAACATCAAATACGTTGATTTTTGGTGGCAGTAGTAAGAAATGGTTCAATGAAATTAAAGCCTTGTTTGAGGAAAAACAACAGAATCCCCTATGGTCATCATAGTAAAAAGGAGTGAAACGGTGAACAGCCGCTCACTCCTTTCTTTCATGTCCCTATTCCTTACTAAAGCTCTCCAAGAACTTACTGGCTAGCGAAGACATATAACGGTCCTTGATCCAAATCGCCGCGATTCGGGTCTCTAAGGAGGGATTGTCGATTTCTTTGTAGATCAGATTGCTATGGTTCGCCAGCTCGAATGCGGACTTCGGAATAATTCCGATACCGAGCCCGGCATTGGCCCATAACAGAGTGGTTCTGGCATCATCATTTTTACAGAATAGGTTCGGCTCGAAGCCTGCCTTCTGACAAGTCTCACGAATCAATTGCTCAAACCGGCGGTAAATAATCAGAGGCCGCTTACGCAACTCTTGGATGTCGAGGGTGTCCCGCCCGCTACTCCAATCTAGTTCCGGAGTCATCACGGCGATCATCGGCTCCGCTTCGGCATACTTATACCCCATTCCCGCGTTATGAAACGGCGTTCTGACGATCCCCACTTCAATGACCCCACTCTGCAGCAATTCAATAACTCGGAACGTGTTGCCTTCATGGATTTCAAATTTGATCCCGGTGTAGGTTTTGTGAAATTCGGATAATCTATCCTTTAACAATGTCGATCCTGAGGAGGATACCGTACCAATCGTTAATGTTCCTTTTAATCCTTTGGCAAAATCGCTGACCTCTCTCGAGGTCGAGTCCGTCAAATCTACAATCTGCTGCGCCCTGCGACGTAAAATTTCCCCAGCGTCTGTGAGCCGAATGCTGCGCGGACCTCGCTCTACTAGCTTCACGCCAAGCTCCTCCTCCAACAGCTTGAGCTGCTGGCTGAGCGGGGGCTGGGCCATTTGCAGTTTCTTGGCGGCTGAGGTGATCTGGCCTTCCTCCGCGATCGTCAGGAAATATTTCAACTGCCTGATGTCCATAAGTGCCTCCTCATAGAATGATATACTTATTTCATATACCATAGATATAAATCAAATATTATTAATATGGAAGATGTTATGTCATAATCATATCCGGTAATTAGTTTTCTTATCAAATGCGGAACTTTAAGTGCGAGTTTAAAAAGTCAGACTTTCAGCACCGAGAAGGTTGGATGAAGCTAGGGACTGAGGAGCGGAGCGTACGTAGTTAGTACGTGAGCACCGGAAGGCCGGGTGAATTCAAGATTCGATGCCGAATCTGCCTCCTGAGTTACTTCGTGATCAAAGGGGGACTTTTTAAACAACCTCTTTAATAACAGTCATGATGGGGATGGTACTTTGTTTAGACTTGCAGTATTCTTAAAACCTTATAAGAAGGAGAGTATCCTGGGGCCTTTATTCAAGCTGGTGGAGGCGATTCTGGAGCTGTTCCTGCCGACGATTGTAGCCTTGATCGTAAATCATGGTATTGGCGGCAATGATATCACTTATGTATGGAAAATGGGCGGCTTAATGGTCGCCATGTCTATACTTGGCTTCGGCAGCTCGTTGATCTGCCAATATTACGCGGCCCGAGCATCTCAGGGCTTCGGGACAACGCTTCGTAATACGCTGTTCCGGCATGTCTCGACGCTGTCTTATGCGGAGATTGATCGCTTCGGGACGCCGTCTCTGATCAACCGTATTACGAATGATGTTAATCAGATGCAGGTCGCGGTGGCGATGCTAATCCGTCTCGTGATTCGTGCCCCGTTCATTTGTATTGGCGCGATCATCATGTCAATGCTACTAGATTTTAGACTGTCGCTTATTCTGCTGGCTGCGACGCCGCTGTTTGCTATTATTCTCTATTTGATTATTACCAAGACTGCGCCCGTGTACCGGTTATATCAGAAGAAGCTGGACAAGATCGCAGTAGTATTAAGTGAGAACTTGTCGGGGGTTCGCGTCATTCGGGCGTTCGCAAAGAGACGGGCCGAGAAGGAAAGATTCCGGGAGGCCTCCGATGATATCACGGCAACAGCGATCAGAGTCGGGAGGGTGTCGGCGCTACTCAGCCCAGTAACGACGGTTGTAGTCAACGGGGCGATTATCGCCATTCTGTGGGTTGGCGGTATCCATATTAATGCAGGCACCTTATCTTCCGGCGAGATTATCGCCTTCATTAACTATGTGACGCAAATTTTGCTCGCTCTGATTGTTGTGTCGAACTTGATCATTTTATTTACGAAGGCTGCTTCCTCAGCGGGGCGGATCAATGAAGTGCTGGACACCGTTCCATCCATTGCGGATCCTGAGTCAGAGAAGAGAAAGCAATCGGCTGTAGCGAAAGTGGAAGAGGGGAATGATTGCCCAGTGGTCGAATTCGACCATGTCACCTTCGGATACAGTCCAACAGGTGATCCAGCTCTGACAGATGTATCGCTCAAGATCATGCGTGGTCAGACCGTGGGGATTATCGGTGGTACGGGTTCAGGAAAATCTACATTTGTGAACCTGATTCCGAGATTTTATGATGCTACATCCGGGCGAATCTTAATCAATGGAATGAACGTACAGGATTACAGGCTGCATGAGCTGCGCGGCAAGATCGGGATTGTTCCGCAGAAGGCGCTACTCTTCACTGGGACGATTGCCGACAACATTCGCTGGGGTAATGAGCTGGCTTCTGATGAAGAGATCAAGCGGGCAGCTGTCATTGCGCAGGCGGATGAATTCATATCGAAAATGCCGGAAGGTTACCAGACCCCGGTGTCCAGGGGCGGCCTCAATCTGTCGGGTGGACAGAAGCAGCGCTTAACAATCGCTCGGGCAATCGTTGCAAATCCCGATATTCTCATCCTTGATGATTCTTCGAGCGCACTCGATTATGCTACGGACGCCGCATTACGAAGATCGATCCGGGAGAACAGCCAGGGGATGACTGTATTCCTCGTCTCGCAGCGGGTCAGCACCGTGCAACAGGCTGATAAGATCATCGTTTTCGAGGACGGACGGATCGCCGGAATTGGCACCGATGCTGAGCTCAAGCGGGACTCTAGTGTTTATCAGGAGATTTGTCGCTCACAGGTCACTAATGAGGAGGCAGGACAACAATGAACATGAAGCAAACATGGGGAAGACTGCTGACTTATACGGGAAAATATAAGAGTTATGTAATTTGGTCCTTTATCAGTGCGATGATCAGTGTGGCTTCCAGCTTGATTGGCCCGTATATGATCGGGGTTACGATCGACAAGATGATTGGCAAGGGCGCTGTCCAGTTCGCTGACGTATTCAGATTGCTTACGCTGCTTGGCCTAGTGTATCTAGTAGGAAGCATGTTTGGCTGGTTGTTGACCTATCTGACGAACGGCTCGCTTATCAAACGGTTAATGATCTACGCAGTGAGCTGTTCGATAGACTGAACGTCCTTCCGCTTAAATATCATGATAATCACCCGCAAGGGGACAGCATCAGCAGATTCGTTAACGATATGGACGCCATATCGGACGGGCTGCTGCAGGGGTTCTCCACGTTATTGACCGGTGTTGTTACGATCATTGGGGCGATTGCGCTCATGCTGTATACGAATCCAGTCATGACTATTGTCGTGCTGTTATCTGCACCAGCGTCCTTCTTTGTAGCGCGCTATATAACGATGCGATCCCAGCAGTTATTTCGTGATCAAGCCCGCATATTGGGCGGTCTGAATGGATATGTAGAGGAGATGATTGGTGGGCAGAAGGTTGTTCAGGCCTTCCGTTATGAAGATCATTCTTTTGCAGCATTTACGGCACGAAATGATGAGCTGTATCAGACAGGAGTCAAATCGCAATTTGTCAGCTCTCTGTCGAATCCATCCACTCGGCTGGTGAACAATATCACTTTCTCGATCATTGCTTTAATCGGCAGTATTATGGTCATTTTGTCCAGAATATCGGTCGGAGGGCTGTCCAGCTTCCTAATCTACGCCAATCTGTTTGCCAAGCCATTCAATGAGATTACCGGCGTAATTACGCAGCTGCAGTCGGCGACAGCCTCGGCACAGCGCGTCTTCCAGGTACTTGATGAGCCAGCGGAGCCGAAGGATGCTGACGATGCAGTTCATTTCCCAGCGGCGCAGGGGACTATTACTTTCCGCCATGTGAAGTTCGCATACCGTGCAGATCGACCTCTTATCACCGATTTGAATCTGGTTGTTGAGCCAGGGACGAAGGTTGCAATTGTAGGGCAGACTGGAGCTGGCAAGACGACACTGGTGAATTTGTTAATGCGATTCTATGATGTTGATGCCGGTGAGATTGCTATCAATGGCATTAACATTAATAATATGACCCGAGACAGCCTGCGTCGTACCTTCGGCATGGTGCTGCAGGATACATGGCTGTTCGGTGGGACGATCCGTGACAATATCGCTTACGGGAAGCCGGATGTTAGCCTGAACGAAGTTATTGCTGCCGCTAAAGCGGCTAACGCCCACAGCTTCATCAAGCGGCTGCCGCAGGGCTATGATACGGTGATTAGCGGTTCCGGCGATAGCCTGTCACAAGGACAGAAGCAGCTGTTGACGATCGCCCGGGTCATGCTGGTCGATCCGCCGATGCTGATTCTCGATGAAGCGACAAGCAGCATCGATACGCTGACCGAGATCCGTATCCAGGCGGCGTTCCTGAAGATGATGGAAGGCAGAACGAGTTTCGTCATCGCCCACCGCCTGTCCACGATCCGCGAGGCCGATATGATCCTCTACATGAAGGACGGGGATGTCGTCGAGAGCGGCAGCCATGAGCAACTGCTGGAGCGCGGCGGGTACTACGCCGGGCTGTACAACAGCCAGTTTGCAGCTGTGAATGGATAGAGGGGCTAGTAGTGAGTGAGCCTCAATGATAGTTCAACACTGCGGTAGCAAGTGTGTGAAGGGATGTAAAGTAACACATAGCATTGTAGAGTAATGTAGGAGTTTAAATGCGATGCGAGCAGTATTCCAAGACAGTTATTCCTGCAAAAATGCAGCTTTTTTACGGGATAAGAAGCTGTAAGAGGAAATTGCTGCAAAGATGCAGTTTTTTTCTCTAAAATGTTCAGATTCGTGGGATATGGGCGTAAAAACCTGCATATATGCAGTAATTTTATAAAAAACGGTCGATTTGTAGCTAAAAGCCTGCATTTTTGCAGGAATTTTATAGTTGATCTCGGGAAACGCCTTACTTTGTGCCATCGATAACCTAAATAGAGCCGCTTGCCCAACTACGATAAGTAGTGGTGCAGCGGCTCTATTTGCTTTTAATGACGTGAATCGGAGGGATCGGGAATCACCCAACGCAACTCGACTCGACCTACCCTTCAATAAGCCCCAAATAGCGGTGTTGCTCACCGTCCAACTCAATGATGAGAACTGATGGGGTGAAGGTCTGAAAATCTCAGTCCCGACAGGCAACTTCGTAGACATGCCGTTCGTGAAGTTCTCCTGATCACGATATATAGCTGTAATCTCTCCTACTTTGCTCTGACCCTCGAACTTGAATTGCTGAACCCAATCCAATGTATCTGCATTTTCATAGATTAGATCCCCGAACATGAAGATATCAGCCTCAGGATTGAGGTTTAGCATCTCCTCACCAGTGGGATTGTGAGTCGTACTCACCTGCACTTGGTTCTCACCAGAACCACCTCCAAGCACGGAACATGCCGTTAACATGCCCCCATCAGAATAATAGTCATCAAGCAGATGGCTAGTGTACAGTAACTCCCTTTCTTAACGAACGTTCTTCTCATAGCTCTCCTCTCTCGCATAAAGCGACTTCACCTCGAACATATAAGCTATATTCCTCATGACGAATGAATCACCTCGTATGTTGCATACACATGTAACTGAAAAGCTTTTCGGAAAGAGGTCGTGACCATTGAAGCCTACAATTCATGATGTTGCCAGGAGGGCGGGGGTTTCGATCAGCACCGTATCCCGGGTGATGAATACGCCGCAAATGGTGGGGGAGGGTAAGCGGCTGCGTGTACTGGAGGCAATCGAGGCGTTGAAGTACCAGCCGAACGCTTTTGCCAGGGGATTAATCTACAAGAAGTCGTTCACTCTCGGCTTGCTTATTCCTGACATTGAGAGCATGTACTATGCAGGGTTGATCCGCGGCATGCAGGATGCCTGCATTAAGCTTGGCTATAGCCTCATGATCTGTAACACGGACAGGAACAAGGAACGTCTGTTGGCATACATTGATACCTTTCATGAGAAGCAGGTTGACGGGATCGTCTTCGCTAGTGACGCCATGCTGCCGGAATATTATCGCAAATTAACAGACTGCAAAATCCCCACAGTACTCGTCTCCACCCATTCAGAGGAATATAACCTTCCTTGCATCGAGATTGATGATGAAGCGGCGGCCTATGACGCCGTTAAATTTCTGATTGCACTGGGCCACCGGGATATCGGTATGATCGGTTTCAACCATGACAATTCCATATCCGGACCGCCAAGGTACAGCGGGTTCATTCGTGCGATAACGGAGTTCGGTCTTCCAGAAAATAAAAACAAAGTGAGCTACGCGTATTATCGCTTCAACCATGCTTATGCTGCGACTCACCATCTGCTTACAAGTTACCCTGAATTAACTGCGATCTTCTGCGTCTCCGATGAGTTCGCCATGGGGGCGATCTCCTATCTGAAGGATCGGGATATTCTCGTTCCCGGGCAGGTCTCCGTGATAGGGTTCGATAATGTGCGAATGGCTGGTATGTTCATCCCCAAGCTAACGACAGTTGCACAACCAATCTATCAACTGGGCTATCGTGCGGCTGAGAAGCTACATGAGTTGATTTCGACTGGAAGAGTACAGCTTCGTAGGGAGGTTCTAGAGCATCAACTGATGATCCGCGAATCTACGCGGGAGAGGTAGTGAGGCAGGATCGTTTTATTCCCATGTTCAGGCATATAACTGGTTAATAGGGCATACAAAGATGAATAAACCAATCGATATGAATTTTTCTGGTTATTTCTGAAAAGCTTTGCAAGGGGGTGATCCGTGCAGCCTTAGGCTGACAATCAGTTATCTCGATGCTTAATTACGGTTAGAGGGGATGTATGAAAATATGAGTAGAGCTCTTACACAGAAAGTCTCGCTATTGCTGATCTTATGTCTTTCCTTTGCGATGCTGCTGAGTGCTTGCGGGGAAGCAGTAATACGGGGAAGGAGGCAGACCAGAAAGGAAGCAATCAGCAGAGTGACGGGAATCAGGGGAAATCGACCGACAATACGAATGCGAATACGAATAGCGATAAAGGTTCAGGTACGGAAGGTTCACCACTCGAACTGGCTCTGCAGGGTAAGTATAAGGGTACCAAAGTAACGATGATGGGGCCTTTCGTCGACGCTGACCAGGTCAAATTCGAGAACGCCGTTAAGGATTTCGAGGAGAAAACAGGAATCGATATTCAATATGAAGGCACCAAGGAATTCGAGGCGACGATTAATATCCGTGTTGATGGCGGGAATGCACCCGATATTGCTGACTTCCCGCAGCCAGGTCTACTCGCTGCTATTGCTAAGACAGGTAAGGTTATTGATTTGAATCAGGTTCTAGATACCAATAAATTGAAATCAAACTACAATCAGAGCTGGATTGATATGGCGACCATGCCAAGTAAAGACGGCAACAACATTATGGCTGGGGTGTGGAACCGCAGTAATGTGAAGAGTCTGGTCTGGTATCCGAAGAAGCAATTCGAGGAGGCCGGATATAAAATTCCAGAGACCTGGGATGAGCTGATGGCGTTAACGGAGCAGATCGCGAAGGATGGCGACACGCCATGGACGATCGGGATTGAGAGCGGAGCAGCGACAGGCTGGCCAGCGACAGACTGGGTCGAGGATATTATGCTGCGCACGACTACTCCAGAGAATTACGATAAGTGGGTAAAGGGTGAGCTGCCGTTCACCTCGCCGGAAGTGAAGCATGCGGTGGAACTCATGTCGCAAATCTGGATGAATAAGGATTATGTATACGGTGGCACAAAATCAATCGTTACGACCTCATTCGGCGATGCCACTGCGCCGATGTTCGAGAACCCGCCGAAGGCATGGCTGCACCGACAGGCAAACTTCATCACGAGCTTCTTCCCAGAGACGGCCAAAATTGATGAGGATGTAGCCTGGTTCTATTTCCCACCAATCGATGAGAAATACGGTAAGCCGGTGCTGGTAGCAGGGATATTTATTCGATGTTCAACGACCGTCCAGAGGTTCGCGCTGTTATGGAATTCTTCTCGACAGGCGAATCGATCAAGACTTGGGTACAGTCCGGCGGCGTCATCGCTCCGATGAATGATGCATCGCTCGATTGGTATACGACGGAATCCGATCGCCGTATGGCTAAGCTCGTTCAAGACGCTTCTACGCTGCGCTTTGACGGCTCCGATTTGATGCCTGGACGCGTTGGGGCGGGCACGTTCTGGAAAGGAATGACCGACTATGTCAGCGGTGCGGCGAATCTGGATGATGCTTTGAAGCAGATCCAGGCAGGCTGGGACAACAAATAATCCGCTTTTGATCACGAAGTGAATCAGGAAGTAACTCGGCATCGAATCTTGAATTCAGCCGGGACCTCCGGTGCTCACGTACCAACTACGTACGCTCCGCTCCTCAGTCCCTAGCTTTATCCAACCTTCTCGGTGCTGAAAACCGGATTAAAATACGTGCAAATAGTATAAAAAGGAGGCGGCCGTATGCGGGCAGTGAACAAATCCAAAATCAGCTTAGGGGCGGTTCTGCTATCGCTTCTTGTGCTGGTGTTGAACATAGCAGGTCATGGGGCAATCTTTATCTTTTTTCGTCATTCCGCACTAAATCCGCTTATTACGGCCGTTCTTGCAGTCTTATGGGGAGTGCTGGGTGTTTATTTCCTCTACTATTCGTTTAACTTGGCGGTGGAGAAGTATCCCGATCATCTTCGCAGCAAAATATTACCCTACATCTTTATCGGCCCCGCGGCTATACTACTCGGCTGGCTGTTGATTGTTCCGGCGCTACGTACCTTCTACTTAAGTTTCTTCAACGCCTCCTCTGATAAATTCGTGGGTTTCGGGAACTATGCGGCCATTTTTAGCGACAGACTGATGGGTGTCGCGCTGCGCAACAATCTGCTCTGGGTATTCATCGGCACGTTGGCTTGTGTATCGCTGGGATTGCTCATCGCCATATTGGCGGATCGAAGCAGTTATGAGCGAATCGCCAAAGCGATCATCTTCATGCCGATGGCTATCTCTTTCGTCGCCGCCGGGTCATTTGGAAGTTTATCTACTATTATCAACCGGGCGATCAGCAGATTGGTCTGCTTAATGCGATTGTCATCTTCTTCGGCGGTGAGCCACAGGCGTGGACGAGTATGATCCAGCCCTGGAACAATCTATTCTTGATCGTGATCCTGATCTGGATGCAGACCGGGTTCGCCATGGTGATCTTCTCGGCGGCGATCAAGGGTGTTCCTGATGATATCCTTGAGGCGGCTCGCGTCGATGGCGCCGGTGAGATCCGAATATTCCGCCGGATTATTATTCCGTATATTTCAGCGACCATTTTGACGGTGACGACGACGATTGTCGTATTTACGCTCAAAATATTCGATGTCGTCATGGTTATGACCGGAGGACAGTATGATACCGAGGTGGTGGCTACACAGTTTTACCGCCAATTCTTCATGTACCGCAATTTCGGGTACGGATCGACGCTGGCCATCGTCCTATTAATTGCGATTATTCCTGTCATTGTTATTAATCTACGTCAATTTCGCAGACAGGGGGATGGTAAATGGCTGCGAATCGCAAGCGAAGAGGCAGCAAAGCTGTCGTAAATATTGTACTCGGTATAATCTGTCTAATCTGGCTTATTCCTACATTGGGTCTATTCATTTCTTCCTTCCGTCCAGCGGCGGATATATTGCAGAGTGGATGGTGGAAGGTATTTCCTCATCAAGGCTGGCAGACGAAGGATACGCTCACTCTATCGAAAGATACGGACCTGCGAGATCCGATTCAGGTGGAAGGTGAGACCTTCAGCGACGACCAGTTGAAGGCGGGCGTTGTCGTTGACGGCAAGCGGCTACAATGGGAAAATCGCCGGGCGAGAACATTGAATGTGCAGGAGCGCGATTGGGAGGCGCTGCCGAAGTTCACACTGGACAATTACAAGAATGTGTTGTCCGGCAAGGAATATAAGCTCAAGCAGGCGGATGGCAGCGAGACAATTCAGAAGGGAACTGGTCTGTCTCAAGCCTTCTGGAATACATTGACGATTGCTGTTCCAGCGACAGTGATCCCTGTGTTGATCGCTTCTTTTGCCGCATATGCCTTCGCCTGGCTGAGATTTCCCGGTAGGAAGACACTGTTCGTTACCATTATTGCTCTGCTTGTGATCCCACTGCAGGTTGCATTGATCCCTGTGCTGAAGGACTACACGTCGCTCGGCCTGAACGGGAGCTATTTGGGAATCTGGCTCGCCCATACGGCATTCGGTCTGCCGCTCGTGACTTATTTTATGTACAATTTTATTAGTCAACTGCCACGGGATTTGTTCGAATCGGCTTTTATCGATGGGGCTAGTCATTTTACGATCTTTAGTCGTTTGATTCTTCCACTATCGGTGCCGGCGCTGGCTTCGATCGGAATCTTCCAATTCCTATGGGTATGGAATGACTATCTCGTCTCGCTTATCTTCATCGGCAATCAGCCAAGTGTACAGGTAATGTCCATGAAGATCGCCGATCTGGTCGGCTCCCGCGGCAGCGATTGGCATCTCTTAACCTCGGCTGCCTTCATCTCCATGCTGATGCCGCTCACCATTTTCTTCTTGCTGCAGAAGTATTTCGTCAGGGGCTTGATGGGTGGCTCGGTCAAAGGTTAAACATAATTATGGACGAAAATAATATTGCATATAATGCGATAAGAGCTGTTCCGTATAAATACGGGGCGGCTTTTTTGCTTCTAAAGGTTGATAATACGGTCTTATTTCAACGCTTGACAGAGCACCACTCTGTAAAGCAGAATATTAACAGAGCGATACTCTGTTAGGAGAGTGTTATATGGCTAGGGTTGTTAAGAAGCCGGAAGTGAGAAAAGAAGAATTACTGGATATTGCAATCAAGCTGTTTATGGAGAAGGGCTACATCAATACTTCGGTCAAAGATATTTACACACAGGCCAACGGTTCGTTTGGTATGTTCTATCACCACTTTGCTTCGAAGGAAGAAATATTTGAAGCCACTATGGCCAAGTATACTGATCTGTTCGTGTCCGGCATTTCTGAGATTTTACAAGATAAGAGGATTCCCTACCCGGAGCGATACAAGCGTGTTCTTATTCATTGGATGGGATTAATGAACGGTCGCGACAAAGTGCGGGGGACCAGGCATGATGTTGAGGTGTTCCGAACAATGTCCGGCAAAATGCTGAGCGGTGCTATTGAGCCAGTGAGGAGTTATTTGGACGAGGGAATCGAGCAGGGATTTATAAAGACAGATGATAGCCATAGCTCTGCTATATTTATAGTTTATGGAACTTTCGGATTGCTGAATGAAGAGAGAAGCCGCATCGGCAGTAATGATAACGCCCTACAAATTTTTGCTGAGGTATCCAAACGAATAGCGGCGATGCTAGATGCTGGTGAGAATATTTTTAATTTTGCAGAGGAGGGATAGCGTGTACAATGATTTATTTTCAATAGGACCCTTTACGGTTCATGGATACGGAGTGATGATCGCCATTGGTGTCCTGGCTGCTTACATGGTTATGATGAAGCGAGCCAAGCGGCTCAATATCGATAGTAGTCATATTGATTCGCTAACAGTTTGGGCTCTAGTAGGCGGGGCAATAGGCGCCAAGGGTTTGTTTTGGCTCACTCAGATGGAGAATATTTTGCAAAATCCTAGCTTCTTGCTGCTGACGATCACAGACGGTTTTGTGGTATACGGAGGGATTATAGGCGGCGTGTTAGCCGGATATCTCTATTGTCGAAAGAAGCAGATAGGGTTCTTGAAGTATTTTGATTTGATTATCCCGTCTGTAGCGCTGGCACAAGGCTTTGGTCGAATTGGTTGCTTTATGGCGGGCTGCTGTTACGGTAGTGAGACAGATAGTGCATTTGGAGTGGTGTTTCCATCTTCCTCGCTTGCCCCAGGTGGCGTACGGCTGATCCCCACACAGTTAATTTCAAGCGGCTTGGATTTCCTTCTGTTTGCGGTACTGATTCTCTATGCGAAGCGGAAAAAACCGACGGTCAGGTAGCAGCACTTTATTTGATCTTATATAGCGGAGGCAGATTCATACTTGAGTTTTTCAGAGGGGATATCATACGTGGAAGTGTCGGTGTTCTATCGACCTCGCAATTTATAGCCATTTTCCTGTTTGTAATAGGATGTGGAATGTTCATAGCAAGGCAATACAAAGCCGCTATACTGCGATAAGCAGTGATATAGCGGCTTTGCTGCGTAGTATTCTTCTTTCATCTATCTGATCAATTGTCTTCTGACTATCCCCCGGATTTCTAACCAATGCCATAATCACAGTTGTATTTTTCTGTCCAGAAAATGATGTCAGGGCAGTTGCGTAAAAATACACCTTTTTCCAATACAAACACACATCAGAATGTAAGCGCTGTTATTCTATGATGAGAGGGAAGTCCCAATTTGAATAAGGGGGTTGCCACAATGAGACGATTGAAGCCGATCTTGGCCGCGCTGATGTCCTTGCTGCTGATTATTTCGGCTTTTCCGGCATTTACCGGTCAGGCGAAGGCCGCAGCGGAAGGAAGTGGGGCCGCGGACATTCCCTCCGGTAAAGTCATGATCAAGAACAAATGGAAGAGCAATTATTTGTACGAAGCTTCGGACGGTACAGTCAGATATGGTATGACGAATCCAGCAGACGAGTCGGCGCAGTGGGTCGTAGCTACGGATCGCGGACAGTCCTTGATTAAGAATGTGAAGACAGGACATTACATCACCGTGGCCAAGACGACGCAGCGCTATCAAGCGTTGACGACGAATGAGACGGCGGATTCGAACGCGGAGAAGTGGATCATCGACAAGTCGAATCGGGCTGGGTATATGGTTGTCCGCAGTGCCACAGTGTCGGAGGGCAATCTGGTTATTCACGAGGAGGACCAGATGGGCTTCGCGGAAGCAAGCTCGGATATCAACATTACTTTTGAGAGTCCGCAGTGGGCGTTCATCGCGGTAGAGGGCACCCCAATCCGCATTGAGAGTTATATGCATCCAGGTAGTGTCATCTATGAGGAAGATGGGCTGGTCAAGCATGGCGTAAGGCCTGCAGATGATCTGATGTCTCATTGGTATATAGAGAGCAGCGACGGGGATCAGATCACGATCCGCAATCGAGCCACCGGGCATCTCATTGCCCAGAATGAGACGACCTGGGCAGGAATATTCGCTATAGACGAAGATCCAGCACAGCCTGGGCTCAGCCGATGGAAGCAGGAGAATGCGGTTAATCAGCCAGGGTATGTTGTGTTCGAAAATGCAGGGCTACCGGGGAATTGGATGAACCCGCAATTTCCGGACGATAACAATGTGCGTTCGAACGATTGGGCCGGAGGCCCTGACGGTGTTAACGCCTTATGGAGAGTCGTTCCAGCATCAGACCTACCGTCTGTCAGAATAGCGGCATATACCGATGCAATGGTCCCGACAGACTTCCTGTACGAGGACGGAGGAGAAGTTCGTTATGGTGCGATAGATTCGGCTTCAAGCTCGGACCCGCGCTATTTGTGGATTGTAGAGGACTATGATCTGAGCAAACGAATCCGCAATGCAGCAAGCAACCGCTATTTGAACATCGATGGGAACCAGTTGTCTACTGGAGAAGCCAGTGTGACTAACGCGAACTATGAATGGTCGTTCACACCTTCCGATAGTTATGACGACTACAATACGATCCGTAATGTCGGACGTCCTGAGCTTTATATTTCCACTGGATCAGGTGGAAGTATGACAGTAACGGCAGACGCGGACGGTCTCGGCTCGCAATGGGAACTTGTGGACCCTGCGCTGGTTCTGGACGGATCGGATCAATATATTCGCATTCAGAATGTTTGGCAGCCTTTTTATATATACGAGAATGCGGATGGCACAATCAAATATGGAAATTTACGCACAGATGATCAGCGTGACCAGTGGCTAGTGGTCAAGCATGATGGTCGCAAGCTCCTGAAGAACCGGGAGACGGGCCATTACATGAATATCGCTGACATGCCTGACGGGCATATCCAGGCGACGCCGCTAAGCGACTTGTCTAATGTCGATGAGACCTATATTTGGAGTGGAAAAAATATCGGCGGAGGCACGTATCTACTTAGTAATGTTACGGATAAAGTGCCTGGCGAGCCTTTTACCAAGTTTATATCGATCCAGAATTTGAGCAAATACGCCGAATACAGCGTCATTAATCCGAATTGGGGCAGTCCGCAGTGGAAGTTCCTCCCTGTAGGGAGAAGCACAATCAACTGTATCGCTTCCGAATTCCGGGAACTGAGGGCCAATATTTGCAGGATGTGTGGACGGCGGATTCGGTGACCGAGGTGACTTACGGGCCAGCGGATGATGAATATTCTATATGGTTCCTGGATGAGAAGAATGGTGCGAACGGTCCGGTGATGATGAAGAATATGGGCAGCGGCCGTTACCTGTCTATTCAGAATTTAGCGGATGCGCAAGTTGAGAGTCAGGATGAACCGGAGCTGACCGTAGAGGCCAGATCAGAAGTTTACGATACATGGGGCAGCATCAAATGGAAAATAGAGCAGCGGGATCAGGATGAAGTAAATATTAGGAGCGGTTGGACAGGGCATTATCTATACGCCACGCTAAATGAACAAGGTAAACCTGTCTTTAAAGTAAGCAGAGCCGAAGGAGCGGCGGACCGCGCGGAGTCTATTTTCATTGCCGAACCAGCACAAATCGCCGAGAAACCTTTGCCAGATGGACCTGTACGGATCAAGAGTGTAACGAATCATTCCTATTTGTATGAGAACAGTTCTGGTGTTGTATTATATGGCGATCTAGCTGCAGATAATGGTTATTCGCATTGGGTGATTGAGCAATCTGCCGATGGACGGCAGCGCGTTCAGAACCGGGCTACAGGTCATTATCTGACGCTGAACGAGGATTATCCTTTTGTAGAGAGCAAGGAACTGTCTTCTGGGGATAGCGCCTCATCCTCTTGGGCGGTAAATCGCGTCGCAGGTGGGGATCAAGTTCTGATTCGCAGTCAGTATGGGGATTACGACGATGAGTTCATTCACGTCCAGAACAATACGGGGTATGCCGAACGAGGTCTATACCCTGACTCCTGGGGATCGGTGCAATGGGAGCTGGAGTCAGCGCCACCGCAGTTCAATACGCCTAATATGGACGAAGAGCGCAATCTGAGTACAGCTACACCTGTACAGAATGATACGAATGTCGTACGGATTGCACCACAAGGGGCTGGCGGCAAGGTGCTTGCAGAACAAAGCGGGACAATTAAGCTGGTCAGCGGTGATGATGCGAGTGCAGTTTCCAAATGGATTTTGCAGGATTTTAATGGCCGGCATCTGATCAAGAACACGACTACAGGCCATTACCTAGCGCTGGACAGCAGCAAGAAGCCAATCGTGTCGACATCCATGAAACCGCTGGGCTCGCAGTGGATTTTGGAAGATCGATTAGGATATCGCACTTTGTCTAATGCGGTGGATGCAGGCGGGCTGTTGCAATACAGCATGGCGGGTGTCATTTATGGAGCAGGAGGTTCATCGGAATCGTCATTGTGGAGCTTTACTCCTGTAGCGTCGGATGTTGTGTATGCGGCGGCGGACGCTTTTAAGACAGATAAGGTGATAAGGTTTGCTGTTCATGCACAGGAGGCAGGAGAATACACCGGGGAAATCCGTTATAAAAATAACTCTGGCTCCGAGCAGCAAGCGAGTCTGACGGTAAATGGTCTCGGGGAAGGGGCGGTACTGTTGCAGCGTTCGGGCGGCTTGAGCACTGCCGAAGTGAAGCTGAACTTGCGTGCAGGCATGAATACGGTGTCGCTGAGCGGTGTAAGCGGGAATATATCAGCCCTGCAAATTGATAGTCTAATGGTCAAGCATAGTGTGAATAAGGCGTATCGCGGAGCAACGGTTCCTTATGTGAACTATGAAGCAGAGGATGCGAAGACGAACGGAGTTCTAATAGGGCCGTCACGGAAGTACCGCAGCATCGCTTCGGAAGCGTCGGGCGCCAGGCAGTTCAGTTGAAGAAGACAGGAGACTATATAGAATTTCCATTAACTGAAGCGGCGAATTCACTCGTTGTTCGCTACTCGATTCCAGATAGTAAAGATGGAAAGGGCGATGAGCAAACCTTGTCGCTGTATGTAAATGGGCAATTCAAGCAGTCACTTCGATTGACCTCGAAATATGCATGGGAGTACGGGAGCTATCCGTGGTCGAACGACCCTCGCCAGGGTAGCGGGCATCGCTTCTTCGATGAGATTCATGCGCTAATCGGCGATGTGCCGCAAGGGGCAGTGATCCGGTTGCAGAAGGATGCGGGGATCATGCCGACTTCTATGTCATCGATCTAGTTGATATGGAGCAGGTGGCTCCTGCTTATGAGATGCCGGAGGGCTTTGTATCGGTTACGGATTATGGAGCGGTTCCGAATGATGGTCAGGACGATACGATGGCCTTGAGAGATGCTCTGGCCGTGGCCAAGATCGGGGAACCGGCGTGTGGTTCCCGGCAGGGAGCTTCGACTTTGGCGATCAACTGCTGGATCTGGATTCAGCGGTCATCCGCGGTGCGGGAATGTGGTATACGACCTTGAACGGAGCTAAGTTCTACGGACATGGCGGAACAGTTGAAGTATATGATCTGCTCATCGATGGAGGCACTAATGAACGGGATGATGAAGCGTTCACGAATGCTTTTCATGGAGCATTTGGTCCGGGATCGATCATTCAGTCGGTCTGGATTGAGCACACCAAAGCTGGCCTATGGCTGACACAGCCGATCGGGGAAAAGGCGCGGACCAATGAGCTGTACATGATGGGACTCAGAATCCGCAATTTGATGGCCGATGGCATTAACTTCGCCGTCGGAACGACGAACAGTATGATGGAGCAGAGCGATATTCGCTATACGGGGGATGACGGCATCGCGATGTGGTCATTTACCGATGGCAAGCTGACTGATGTGAACGGTTCGGAGAGAACGCCTAGTGTGAACAATACAGCCCGCTTCAACACAGTCGCCCTGCCTTGGCTGGCTGACAACATCGTCGTATTTGGTGGCAAAGACAATAAGATCCAAGATAATGTGGTCATGGATACGGTAGCGAATGGTGCGGGGATTGCTGTATCTACTCGTTTCAATGCCGAACCTTTTGCAGGAACGACTGTTGTGGAGCGGAATACATTGCTTCGTACCTGGTAGTTATGATACGGGATTCGGTGTGAGTCTGGGAGCGCTCTGGTTGTTTGCCGGGGAGAGCGATATGAAGGGGAAGATTGTGGTTCAGGATAATGTGGTGAAGGACAGCACGTATGCCGGGCTGATTGCCCATGGTGATTTTACGATACAGGATGTATTGCTGAAAAATATCGTTATCGATGGAACAGGTACGAATGGAGTCGATGTTACGTCGGGCCTTAAAGGCTCAGCAACCGTCGACAATGTGATTATTCGCGGAGATCGGATGAAGATGGTATCCAACCCTTCGATTACCTTCAACTTCAAAGAGATTAACGAAGGCTTTGCTTCGGGTAAGAAGCCTCCGGTCGATCCGGGTGAACCAAGTAATCCAGGCACGGGCAATTCTGGAGGCACTGGTGGGTCAAGTGGAGGAGCAGGTGCTGGCCAGTCTGCGGGATCCTTATCTGACTCTGTCTTGCAGGAAGCTTTGCGCCAAGGTAAGACGACGATTGAGCTGAAGACCGATGACGAGGGTAGGGTGAACTTGACAGCAGCTGTATTAGCGGCAGCCGCGGCCGAACATCCGGAGGCGGTGATTGAGGTAACGGGAGAAGGCGGATCGGTATACCGATTCCCGCTCAGTCTGACCGATCAGGTGATAGAGCAAGCAGGTGTTGTTGACAGACAACTAGCTGTTGTGATGATTCAAATTTCTCCTCAGGAGAAGGCAGGGTTCAGTGACAAGGCCAAGCAGCATGGTTTAGAGCTGATGGGAAATGCCATGCAATTTATGGTTCAAGTCTCGGAAGGAAGCAAGACGGTCCAGATAGACCGTTATGAAGGAGCTATCTATGTTCTGCGCCAATGGAAGGTAGACAGCAAGCTGGATCCGTCAACCACGGTCGTTCTGTTGTATGATCCGGCATCAGGTAAGTTTAGCTACGTTCCGGCCTGGCTGGAGACGAATGCTGATGGTACGACTACGGTTATTGTGAAGAGCGCGGCGAACGGAATCTTTGTTGCAGCTCACCATCTGGTAACCTTTGCGGATATCGAAGGCCACTGGGCTCAAGCGGATATTGAGAAGCTGGCTATAAGGCAAATCCTGAATGGTGTTGGTGCGGATCTCTTTGCACCGGGGCAGCCCGTCAGCCGAGCTGAATTTGCTGCGATGCTCGTCAGAGCGCTTGGTCTTCAAGCTGGAAGCAGTGGAGATGCCTTGTATTACGATGTGAAGCCCGATGCATGGTATGGAGATGCTGTCGCTACGGCCGTCCATTACGGACTAGTGCAAGGCTATGCTGATCACAGCTTCCATCCGAACACGCAAATTACCCGGGAAGAAATGTCCGTGATGGGAGCGCGGGCGCTGAGATTGCTCCAGAACGGGGTGAAGCAGGGAACGGGGACGGAAGTGATCCTTGCGACCGGGGAAAGCACGAATCTGGTGTCAGGCTATGCCGACGGTTCTCAGCTTCATTCATGGTCCCAAGAAGAAGTGGAACTAATGCTCCAGGCAGGTATTATGCAGGGACAGAGCAAAGATAAATTCGCTCCAGCCAGCCGCACGACAAGAGCGGAAGCAGCGGTCATCCTGTCTCGGCTGCTTACAGCGGTGAAACTGCTCAATCCTTAAATGAGATTTTAAACGGGTGAATGAGTAGGGAATAGGAAAAAGGGTTCAACTTAGGAATAGAGGGCGCTCATTGGCGTCCTCTATTTTTTGATAGATATGCGGATGATATTAGCTAGATAGGTAAAGTAGGATGTGTCCCAGTTAAAGTATCGTTCCAGAATCAAGTGTGGCGAGGTGATGTGAGTAACTAGACGACGGCCGAAGTTATAAAAAAACTGCAAAAATGCAGTTTTTAGCATACAAAATCCCCTACATTTATTAAAGCCTGCCAATCTGCAGTTTTTTGCGGCTATTTGCTTGAAATCGGGCCAATCCAGATAAAAAAACTGCATTATCGGTTCGGCCCCCTAAATCTGGAGTCTGACCCGAGTAAAATACTGTATTCGTAGTCTAACGCTATATTTTAAAGTTTTACAAAGATCTATAGAACTGAGACCGATCTTCGAACTGCATAATCCAACTAGAAAATTGGAGTGGAGACATCCGTTTCAGACTGCCATGCATTCTTCGGTTGTTGTAGAAATCGATATAGTTATCTATCGATTCATAGGCGGCCTCCATCGTCTTGTATTCCATTTTGCTGAATAGATTTTTCTCCACAATACTGTGAAACGACTCAATATATGCGTTCATATTTGGAGTTTTAGGAGGGATTCTTTCGTGTGAAATGCCCCAATTTTCACACGTATCTCCAAATAAAGCACTGATAAATTGAGGTCCATTATCTGTTCGGATCGTGGGTAGCGATTCTCCTGGCTGGATCCGGGACTCTAGTGCCTTTCCCAGAACTTGAATTGCATGAGTAGCCTTACATTCAGAGCCTCGGTAATAGCTCACAATAGCGCGGTCGAATACATCAATGATACTGAGCAGGAAAAAGAAGCGGTCACGTCCTGCTACGTAACCATATTTAATATCCATTTGCCATAACTGATTCGGACCGGTGACTAGACGATTTCTAGGCAATCGACGAGGATGCTTCGTTCTTCTCTCTCGATACTTTTGGAGAATCCCCAATTCACGACACAAACGGTAAGCTTTCTTATTATTCAAAATGAGACGGTGATCCTTACGGAGGCACTCAGCAAGCAATTTATACCCATACTCGTTCTCTTCGCCTTCTGTAAGCTCTACGAACCACTCTTTAATCTGTTCGTCGCTTACTCTGGTACCGTTTTCCGTTAGGGAATAACCTGGGCATGGACGCCCTTTACGAATGCGTGTTACAGGCTCATCATGTTGGCCTATTCTTTTTTTTCGTGCATAATAGCTTGACTCAGCCAACCCTAAGATTCGCAGTACCAGTGCTGCATAATATCCCTGCTTAATAAACTGGTCTGCTATTTCGAATCTTTCAGATAAGCAGGGTTCTTCTTTTTAAGAGTTCACGCAGGATTTCGATTTCTAATTCCTTTTCGCCTAGGATCTTTACAGCGGTTTGGTATTTCTCTTCGACTTCCTGCAATCTTTTTAATTCCTGTAGCTGTTCATCTGCAGCGGGTATCTCATGCTCTTCGATTTGATCTCGATACTCCCTGATCCAACTACGAATAGTCTCAGGATGAACTCCATACTTACGGGACAATACGGCTACCTTAATCCCTGCTAGTGCCTCACGGACCACCTGTAAACGAACTTCTTCATACGCTTTATTCTTTCGTTTCATTTCGAATCTCCCCTTTATAAATAGTCTAATTTATTGGAGGGTAAGACTCCACTTTTATTAGGGGGCCGTGAGGTTATTGCAGGAATTTTCTATTTTCGACTACTATTCCATCAAAAAAACTGCATTATTGCATCAATTCTCTATCTGATGCTCGCAAACCATTCTGACTCTCGAATAAATCAACTCACCAAACTCACTTGCACAGCACAGTTCACACGTTCAACCCCAAGCTCAACTCCCAACCCAACTCGCACCAGTTACCTAATTGAATTAGCTAAGCATAACTCACTTCATCATTATTATTCATTATTCATCATTCCTTTATCATCACTCATCTTATCCACGGTCCCACAAAACATAAATAACAGTTGCCACTCCTGGAATATTAAGGTATGATGATTGTCCCTACTGCTGCAAAATGCCCTTGTCTGAAGTGGACGGAACAAGCCGTCACAAATGCTTATCGGAGGTGCTTCATGCTTTATTTTACGTTGGCTTCAAAGGCCTATTCACGCAATTTGCAGTACCGTGGTGCACATATGGTGCACAACCTCGCCAGTGCGATGTTCGGATTCATCTACGCCAGTATTTGGATCGGACTCGGCAGGGACAATCCCCTCGGCACTTATGGAACCCCCGGCATGATCAGTTACATCTGCTTCACGCAGAGTCTGCTGTGGATTACCAGCTTCATTTCGAACGGACTCGGCATACCGCAAGCTGTGCGGACCAGGTAAATCTCACTGGATCTGATGCGACCCATCCATTTGTTTAGCCATATGGCGGCTCGCGAATGGGGGCAAATTGCCTACCAGTTTGTGTACAAATCACTCCCAATCTTCATCCTGTATCTCATCATTTTTCCGCTCTACATTCCCAAGAGTATATTCACAGTTCTACTTGTTGCCGTCAGTATAGTAGGTGCAGCCTATATATCGATCTGCATGAATTATCTCATCGGTGTAACTGCTTTGTGGACGACAGAATCCTCCTGGTTCTATTGGGCGAATCACGCACTCGTGAATTTGCTGGCCAGCTTCTTCATTCCGCTGGAATGGCTACCGTCCTGGTTGTCTCAATTAGCGTGGCTAACGCCTTACCCGTACCTTCTCTACATCCCTACGCGGATCTATCTTGGTTATGAACACGGCTCTCACTTATGGGGGACGCTGCTTTGGTGTGTCTTCTTGACATTGATCTGCCTACTGGCGACTAAGGTGCTGCGGCATAAAGTGGAGGTGCAGGGCGGATGAGTGAAAAATTGAACTCGAGCAGTACTTTGGGTGAACAACTGGTAGTAATCGGCGAGCCAAATTTGCATAAAAGGCCGAATCAAAATAACAATCCTGACTTGGAACCAAAGCCGAACCTGCGCAGCAGGCTAAAGTCCTGGCTAGAGCTATACGTTCTATTGATCAAGACAAGTGTTCGCAGTCGGATGCAATACCGCTTTAATTTTATGCTTGGCTCTGTTCTCGCGGCACTGATTCAAATTTCAGAATTTCTGATGATCGCGATTGTGTTATACAAATTCGGGGCGATCCAGGGCTGGTCTATGTATGAAATCGGTTATCTATTCTCGGTCATTACGTTGTCGAAGACGTTGTATCGTACGTTTGCCGATGAGGTTCATCATTTAGAAAAATATCTGGTGGCCGGGGAACTGGATCAGATTCTGACCAGGCCTGTACCCGTGCTGCTCGCCATCATGCCGCGGAATTTCCGTATTATGCTTGGAGAGGTGCTGCAGGGAGGCTTCATCCTATGCTGGTCGATGAGTGGATTATGGCACAATGGTCAGATTGATTGGACCTCCATTGTATTTACACTTTTCATTATTGTAACAGGTGCGGTGATTCTATTCTCAATCGGGCTGGCTACAGCCACGATTGGCTTCTGGACGACGCGGATCGATGAATTGCAGACCTTTACCGAGGATGCGGCAAGAACGGCAGGGCAATATCCACTTACGTTATATCCGAAATGGATGTCTTCCATGCTGCTGATCGTTATTCCCGTCGGTTTCGTGAATTATGTTCCGGCGTTGTATATTATTCGCGGTGAACTTGGAGCCTGGGTGCTAGCGGCTGTGGCCGTAGTGGCAATAATTTGTCTTGGAGCAAGTATGCGGTTCTGGCGGTTCGGAATTACGAAATACCAGAGTACAGGAAGTTAAGGGAGGGTACGCTAATGATCGAAGCTAAAAATTTATATAAAGAATTCAAGACCCCGATGGTCCGTGAGGGAAGATTCTCCGGCATTCGGACGTTATTCGCGCGAGAATATACTAGGAAAGAAGCGGTTGGCGGCATCAGCTTCCAGGTTGAGCAGGGCGAATTTGTCGGATATATTGGACCGAATGGAGCTGGTAAATCGACGACCATCAAGATGCTAACTGGCATCCTTCATCCAAGCTCAGGCGAGGTGGTCGTTGGCGGCTATAATCCTCATCAGGAGCGGCGGAAGGCGGTGCGTCGCCTCGGCGTCGTATTTGGACAGCGAAGTCAGCTGTGGTGGGATTTACCGGTCAAGGCCTCCTATGACATATTGGCAAAAATGTACAATGTGACAGATATCGATAAGCGAAAGCGCATCGACCAATTGGCAGAGCTTCTAGACTTATATGAGTTCTGGGATACGCCTGTCCGTAAGCTGTCGCTCGGTCAACGAATGCGGGCCGATCTGGCCGCATCACTGCTGCATGATCCCAATGTCCTATTCCTGGACGAACCGACAATTGGGCTTGATGTGAATGCCAAGCGAAATATACGGAAATTTCTCAAGCAGTTAAATGAGGATTTCGGGAAGACGATACTCCTGACAACGCATGACATGGATGATATTGAGCAGCTCTGCGGACGTGTCATGGTTATCAATCACGGTGTACTCACCTTTGATGGTACCGCTCGCTCGCTTCGTGAGACGATCGGCCTGCCGACTGAGATTCGTGTCACATTCCGGGGCAATTACCAGCTGCCGGATACCATTAACCCCGCGATTCGTGTAACCGATCGGGAAGATGACGTCGTGACGATTGAGGCCAACCGTCAGGAGTGGAGTACAGTCGATATTTTGCGTGAGCTGGAAACCTGGGGTGACATTGACGATTTCGAGATGAAAGAGCCGGATTTTGAGGAGATCATCCATAAGGTATATTAGACCGTCCGCTTTTGATCACGAAGTAAACCAGGAAGCTGCCCGGCATCGAATCTTGAATTCAGCCGGGCCCTCCGGTGCTCACGTACCCAAAACGTACGCTCCGCTCCTCAGACCTTAGCTTTATCCAACCTTCTCGGTGCTGAAAACCGGACTTTTTGAACGCTTACTATTAGCATACATGTGAAATTTTTTGAGTTGCACGAACCTGCTTTGCTGCATACAAATATTAAATAGAATGAAATAATGAAATTATTCTCATTGAAATTACATGAAACAAGTCATATACTAAATATAATGTGATATTCATTACAGTGTATCCAAAGTAATGATAGTATTATGAGTTCAGCCGATACAACAAAATCAAACAATTAAAATTTGAATATGGATCTTCGGGGTAAGGTGAAATTCCTGACTGGCGGTGAATGGTCCAATTGTCATAAATCATGGCGATTGGATCACAGCCCGCGACTCGTTATTCGTCGTCTTGTTGGACGATTAGCGACTGATCTGGTGCAAATCCAGAGCCGACGGTAAAGTCCGGATGGGAGAAGATCAAACGTAAGTTTGTGCAGATAAGGCGATAAGTCTGTCTTTGCGCATGCTTATTTCATCAGCCCCCGTAAATGTCGACTGTTGTCGATTCACGGGGGCTTTCTGCTGGCAAGACTCTGTATTCAAGGAGAGGGAGAGACAGCAAGATGGAAAACGTAAGTACAGGCTACAAGGTGCAGGAGCCCGCTTCAGTGCGGCCTGCCAAATCAAAAAGTGGATTTTGGCTAGTAGTATTGGGAGCGGCCCTATGGGGTGTCGATCCATTATTCCGGATTATTCTGCTCCGCGCGCTCACTTCGGCGCAAATCGTTCTGTTGGAGCATGTGATTATCGCACTTATCGCTATTCCTGTGTTATGGAAGAATCGCGGGGAATTGAAAGGCATTAGCATGAAGCATTTCGGCGCACTGCTCTTTATTTCCTGGGGCGGCTCGGCCATAGCGACGATCCTGTTCACGATGGGGCTCGCTAACGGCAATGCCAACGCAGTACTGCTACTGCAGAAGCTGCAGCCGTTATTCGCCATCATTTTAGCAAGATTTCTACTTAAAGAGAAGCTGCCGCGTCATTTCTCAATTCTGCTCTTGGTTGCGCTGGCCGGAACCTATTTCCTAACCTTCGGCTTTGCAATCCCGTTCGGGCACTGGAATGAATTTGTGCAAGTCGGAAGTCTGTTATCCTTGGGTGCTGCAGCTCTATGGGGTGGTTCAACCGTAATGGGCAGATTGATGGTCGGTCAAATGAAATATGAGACGGTGACCTCACTGCGATTCGTTCTCGCGCTTCCACTGTTGTTCGCGGTAACCTGGAATGAAGGCGCTGCGTGGAATCTTCCATCAGGCTCATCCGAGCTATCCTTGGTAGGACTTAACCTGCTCGGTCAGGCGCTGCTGCCAGGACTGCTCAGTATCCTAGTCTACTATAAAGGTCTAACTACTACGAAGGCGTCAGTGGCCACACTGGCGGAGCTCAGTTTCCCGATGGTCGGCGTCCTGATCAATTGGATCGCTTTCCAGCAGATCGTAACCGTCGCTCAAGCGATCGGCTTCCTACTGATCTGGGTCGTATTATTCACGATCTCAAGACAGAATAATGCTTCAGCGGCTTAATAATATAAGACGATTTTACAGAATACCCTGAGACGGACGGTGACGTGCACCCTTTAGAATAGACATTGGAAAAACCCCCTGGGTAAACCGATGAATTCTAGGGGTGTATTTTTGTGTCAAACAAAGGGAAAAAGTTTAAATCATATTCTGAAGAAACCAAAATAGAAGCGATTCGATTACATGTTGAGGAGAAATGGACCTATCGACAGATAACCGAGCATCTTGAAATTCAAGATAAAGACAGAGTGAAAAGGTGGATGAGGAAATACCGTGAGCAAGGGGAGTTTGGTCTGCTGGATCAACGAGGAAGACGCAAAGAATATGTGGATCAGAATCGGTATGTTCAACAATTAGAACGGGAGAATCTTATGCTAAAAAAGTGTTTGAAAATCTGGATGCGGGAGGTACGAAAGAGAAGTTTTCTATAATCAAAGAATTAGCCGATGGATCAAATGTTTATGCACTATGTAAGTTATTGAAAGTCTCAAGAAGTGGATATTATGCCTATCTGAAGCGAGGAGAAACAGATCGGGATGAGTCTTGCAAAGCCTTGATCCAAGCCGTATATGATCGATATGAAGGCAAGTACGGATACCGGCAGATCCAATTATTTCTGCTCCAAGACCATCAGGTGTGGTGGAATCACAAGAAAGTATTGCGTCTTATGCAAGCCTTGGAATTACAAGCTAAAATACGTCGTAAGCGGCGTTATAACTATTCCTCCTCTGTTGGTGGACGCTTTGCAGATAACCTCTTGAGTCGTAATTTCAAGGCGGATGAGCCCAATCAAAAATGGGTAACAGATGTGACCCAATTCCGAGTTTTGGACACCTGGGTTTACCTTTCGGCAATCAAAGACTTGTTTAATAACGAAATTGTAGCCTACCATATGAGTTTGCGAAATGATAACGAGCTGGTCTTACAGACATTCAGAAATGCCTTTGAAAAGACTAAGGACGTGTCTGGATTGATCGTTCACAGCGACCAAGGGTTCCAGTACACGTCCTATGCTTACCACGACATGCTGCCACAGGTTGGCGCCCAAATCAGCATGTCTCGCAGAGGCAATTGTTATGACAATGCCTCGATGGAGAGCTTCTTCTCACATCTAAAGACGGAAGGACTCTATCCCTATGATATCCGAACTTTGGATGAGGTACAAAGGAGAATTGAGACATATATCCAGTTTTATAACCATAATCGACCACAAAGAAAACTAAACAAGCTGACGCCAGTACAGTACCGACGCCAGCTCGTGGCCTAAGGGCTTTTTCAATGTCTACAAAATAGGGGCTTGACCAACGGTCTTGGGGTATTCTTTTAATTTTCTAACGAAACTACGGATCGTTATTTCCTCAAAAACAGCCGCAAATTAATTCTAACGAAACTACAGATCGTTAATCGGGAGAAAATTGGACCTTATACCACGAAATTGCTCTAATAGCGATACTCAGTTTCGTTGCTATGAACATTTTTGTCAACCATCGTATTTCCATCGAAGCACTAGGCGCGGGAGCAAATAAGCGAGCGACGGTCGGCACGCTGCTATCCGTGGGTTGGTTACCACATTCAATGCCTTCGTCAAGGAGAGCGATTGCCAGCTAGAAACGCACGTTCAGTTTGTCACCTAGTGCAAACGAAACTCGCAAATTCTCTCCTAAACCTTCGTTTGCCCCCGGGTCTAATGCTCCGGTGGTTAATCCTTCATAGGTTTAAAGCAGTTACTTATACCCGTTTTTCTTTTCTCATGAACGACTTCTGTGGAGAGAACCGGGTTATACCCTTTCCCCTTTTTACAAATAAGAATTTTGAGGTTGTTCTGCAATCCGAGCAACCGCCCAAATAAACCCGACTAATTCTCTGGCCACGGCACCAATAGCTACGTTTTTAGGTTTGCTTTTTCCAAAAACAAGATGTCGATATTTCGTATGCAATCTTTCTTGTGCCTTCCAAGACAAAAGTTGTACGTCTGGAGGCAATCCTTCTAGGCGGTTCGCTAGTTCACCTTTTACAGTAGGTCGATGACGGTAGCTCCATGCTGACTCCACTAACGTTCGACGCAAATGGCTGTTACCGGCCTTGGTCATAGAACCTCGTCGTGTACTTTGACCTGACGAATGCTCACGAGGAACTAGACCTAAGTAGGCCATGAGCTGAGCAGGCGAGCGAAACCGCGCGAACGTGCCAATCTCCGCAGCAATGGTAATCGCCGTAAGACGCGCAACACCGCGCAAGGATTGAAGGGTCTGAATCACAACCGCCTTTGCCCCCGTTGTGGCTTGCCTAAGAAGCGCATCTTCTAAACGGCCCATGCGTTGTTCAACTTCCTCGAGCGCATGAATCATTTCGGTAAACACGACCTGCATCGCTTCATGTTCGAATGACAATGAAGCCAGCCAAGCGCGATATTTCTTTGTCCAACGACGTTTGATGGTATCCGGTGGATGAACTTGATGGCGCAGGAGAAACTTAAGGATCCGTTGACGAGCGCGGTGCGCATCTTCCTTGGCTGCTTCACGGGAACGAACTAAATCCCGCAATGCTTCGTCATCTCGCGATGGTATATGAACCGCGGTCAACTCACCTGCTCGGAAAAGACGAGCGAGTTGCTCCGCATCCCGGCGGTCCGTTTTTACATGGTCGCCAGGCCGTTTGGGCATAAGGGAAGGGGCAATCACGGTACAACTTGCTCCCATAGATTCGATCCAGCGGTGTGTTTCGTATCCAGTCGGACCAGCTTCGTAACAGAATGCTAAGGAATTTGCAGGACCTAATTCCTTGATAAGTTTCCGAAGAGCGGCAGGGGTATGCGCTATAGTTCCGTAGTAACGTGGCAATTCTCGTCCTCATCTGCAATGGCAACGGAAATTTTTTCTTTTGATACATCTAAACCGACGTATTTTGTGGTAAACTGCATTAATGACAGCCTCCTTTTGCTTTGTAGCTCTGAAATGGGTTTTCTACAGTATCCATTTTAACCTACGATTCGAAGCAAATACGGGGGCTGTTTTGTTCATCATAGCTAGAATTTTTAACTGCCCATTTTGATCTAAATAACGATACTCAGTTTCGCTGCTATGAACATTTTTGTCAACCATCGTATTTCCATCGAAGCACTAGGCGCGGGAGCAAATAAGCGAGCGACGGTCGGCACGCTGCTATCCGTGGGTTGGTTACCACATTCAATGCCTTCGTCAAGGAGAGCGATTGCCAGCTAGAAACGCACGTTCAGTTTGTCACCTAGTGCAAACGAAACTCGCAAATTCTCTCCTAAACCTTCGTTTGCCCCGGGTCTAATGCTCCGGTGGTTAATCCTTCATAGGTTTAAAGCAGTTACTTATACCCGTTTTTCTTTTCTCATGAACGACTTCTGTGGAGAGAACCGGGTTATACCCTTTCCCCTTTTTACAAATAAGAATTTTGAGGTTGTTCTGCAATCCGAGCAACCGCCCAAATAAACCCGACTAATTCTCTGGCCACGGCACCAATAGCTACGTTTTTAGGTTTGCTTTTTCCAAAAACAAGATGTCGATATTTCGTATGCAATCTTTCTTGTGCCTTCCAAGACAAAAGTTGTACGTCTGGAGGCAATCCTTCTAGGCGGTTCGCTAGTTCACCTTTTACAGTAGGTCGATGACGGTAGCTCCATGCTGACTCCACTAACGTTCGACGCAAATGGCTGTTACCGGCCTTGGTCATAGAACCTCGTCGTGTACTTTGACCTGACGAATGCTCACGAGGAACTAGACCTAAGTAGGCCATGAGCTGAGCAGGCGAGCGAAACCGCGCGAACGTGCCAATCTCCGCAGCAATGGTAATCGCCGTAAGACGCGCAACACCGCGCAAGGATTGAAGGGTCTGAATCACAACCGCCTTTGCCCCCGTTGTGGCTTGCCTAAGAAGCGCATCTTCTAAACGGCCCATGCGTTGTTCAACTTCCTCGAGCGCATGAATCATTTCGGTAAACACGACCTGCATCGCTTCATGTTCGAATGACAATGAAGCCAGCCAAGCGCGATATTTCTTTGTCCAACGACGTTTGATGGTATCCGGTGGATGAACTTGATGGCGCAGGAGAAACTTAAGGATCCGTTGACGAGCGCGGTGCGCATCTTCCTTGGCTGCTTCACGGGAACGAACTAAATCCCGCAATGCTTCGTCATCTCGCGATGGTATATGAACCGCGGTCAACTCACCTGCTCGGAAAAGACGAGCGAGTTGCTCCGCATCCCGGCGGTCCGTTTTTACATGGTCGCCAGGCCGTTTGGGCATAAGGGAAGGGGCAATCACGGTACAACTTGCTCCCATAGATTCGATCCAGCGGTGTGTTTCGTATCCAGTCGGACCAGCTTCGTAACAGAATGCTAAGGAATTTGCAGGACCTAATTCCTTGATAAGTTTCCGAAGAGCGGCAGGGGTATGCGCTATAGTTCCGTAGTAACGTGGCAATTCTCGTCCTCATCTGCAATGGCAACGGAAATTTTTTCTTTTGATACATCTAAACCGACGTATTTTGTGGTAAACTGCATTAATGACAGCCTCCTTTTGCTTTGTAGCTCTGAAATGGGTTTTCTACAGTATCCATTTTAACCTACGATTCGAAGCAAATACGGGGGCTGTTTTGTTCATCATAGCTAGAGAACGGGTTAATAAACTCATTGGTTCTCGACAGTCCGAGGACACTATTTCGGTTAACCTTTAGCCTTACCGATATGCGTTTCATCGGTGTAAGCGGCATTACTCTATGAGAGAGCGCGCTGGGAAGGGGGCATGCGGGTATAAGGAACTGGCCGTCCAGATTAGGCACGAAATACGAGCGCCCCCACCATCGATAAATTATAAGTAAGAAAAAGCCTTACACCCTTTCCTCGCCCTATAAACAGGGGAAGGAAGGTCGTGTAAGGCTTTATTTGATATGTTGGCGTTGATGTTCCTAGCAGTACAATTGATGGTCCACTTCAGGAATCGCTAAACTACAATGGTGTATTACGCAGACGGTTGCTCATCCAGCCACAGAATTGCTGTAACTCCGCGCGGATAGTAGCGGCTGCCGCAGATCACTCCAGCGAGCATCTGGTCGCTCCAGCTCCAGTAAGCATTCGCAGTAGAAGTCAGCCAGCCGACATGGGCTGCGTCCGCAGCTTTACCTTGCTCGTTCCATTCTAGGCCGAGAATTTCCCGCGCGATGAATTGGCACAGGTAGATCTTGCTGAGCCAGGAATTATCGCTGGTGGAGGAGAGCTTCCAACCGCCGTCAGCGAACAGGCACACGCCTGGCTGAAGCACGGTATTCAGGTGCTTGCTCAGCGTCTGGATATATGCACCGAAACGTCCGTTTGGATCAAGCGCATCTTTGCAGCCAGTGAAGAGCGGGAAGATCAGCCCTTCGATAGCAGGAATAATTCTGGAATCGTTATTCTCTGAAATGACGGCAGGAACGTAGCCTTCTGGCAGCATTTGCGACACAATAGTCGCTGCGCAGCGATCGGCTTGTTCTGCAGCTAGGCTTGCTTGTTCTGTGCGGCCAAGCTTCGTGAACAATTTCTCCATCGCTACATAAGCAGCCCAGCTCTTGCCAGCTAAGTAGATGTTGTTCCGTGCCTGTCCGAGCGATACGTCAAGGCTGTCATAGGTTGTAATTTCAGCTCCGCCCATTGTGCGGGAGCTATCGAGACCCATAATACCGGTGCGTTTGGCTGGATCCGGATGGTCACGGTTCACCATACTTTCCAGACATTGCTCCATGATGCTCAGATTATCATTGATCCACTTGTTATCGTCTGTTTGCTGTACGTATACAGTAGCGCACAGTACCCAGTTCACAAGCTGCTCATGCGTCATGTGCGAGAAGCAATCATCGATCGCATGAAGCTCATAGGAGGAATATTCAGGCTTAGAGAATGCATTGGCAACGCCCATATCATGGGTGAAGCTGATCCCGCCCGGATACGGTGTTGGATCTCCCGGGAAGTGAACCTGATCTTTATAGCTGTAACGATTCACGAACAGATCGAGCTCATTTTTCACGGTCCAAGGGTTCATTTTCATTTCAAAGAACAGTTGGTCTACAGTCAAGTCGAACGTATTCATCATCCGATATTCGCCTTCATTCACGACCCAGAGCGCTTCTCCCTTGTTATCGAGCAATTGTGTAGAACCATAGTAGCTGCGAATCGCATGTCTCAGCATGAAGCGCTGATCTTCGTTCAAGTGAGGTGCATCTGTAATACGATCAGCCTGCTGTGCAAGCTCTACCTTCTTATCGAAGCTATTCATCGCATAAGCGGCAACCTCTTCGATATTTGCAAAATAGCGCGTGTAATAGTAAGTAGTATCGAGACCCGTTGTAACATATCCCTCACGGTAGAAGCAGATCGCGAAGCGGTAAGTCGCTTTCTCACCTGCAGGCGTATCCATCAGTAGGGCGCCAACTGCACCGAGGCCAAAACGCAGATTTTCTTCGACCTTAGGCTCGAGAATTGCCTCCATTGTGAAGAAGCCCGCACTTTTTACTCGATTGTCACTTGTCGCGATCGCGGTATGTCTGCCTTGTCCGATCCCGATAATCTCACCGTTCGTTACCTCTTCAAGGCGGCGAATGGATCTGTAAGGGTCACTGTTCTGCAAACCGAAGAAGGCTTTACGACTGCTTGTTCCGTGCGTATTGTCGACGACGATCTCGGCCAGAACGGCTGGCATAATGGCAAATTTGAGTTCTTCATCTTTAGCGGTTGCTGGATCAGGTACACCGTCAAATGGTGAATAGATGCGGAAGGTCAGATCTCCGGCTTGCCATTCATCGGTTGCTGCATTGAAGTTACGGGTAATGCTCTCTTGAGCAAAAGGAATGATAAGCTTATCTTCAACGACTTCTTCTCGCCATCCTGTTCAGAAGTATAACGATCGCGCTCATCCGCCCCTTCTCCGAAGAAAGGCAGCGCCTGATAACGATTCTTTCCATCCTCTTGTAGTCCAATATATATATTTTGATTCGGTGGGCTAGCTAGTTCAAGGTCTAATCCGCCTTTCTTGCCAGGATATCCTAGTGTAAAGCTTGCGAACGCTCCCATTGGAGAATGGTGTGCGTTAAATAGCATCTTCTTATCCAATTTAACTACCTCCTGTATATAGAGATGAATCTGTGATATGTTAATTATAACAAGGTGTAAAAGGATATATTATATCCAAACCAAGAATCAATTTACCCAAATTGACCACGAATTCTCAAACTCGTCTAGGAGGCTGCTGCCATGGAAGTAGCTAATAATCGTTATATCGCCGAATTTATGCTGCCGGATATGGATTCAACGTTCCGGATATTTGCATCCCATGTCCGTACCGTAACCAAGGATTGGTCATACCCGCGGCATACTCATCCTTTATTTGAAGTCAATTTACTGCTCGCCGGAGGACAGGAGATGATTGTCAACAGTCAGCGTTATATCCAACAGCCCGGTGATTTACTATTGCTTAGGCCTGAAGATGTTCATGAGAGCCGGGCGATTGGTGAAGAGCCAATGACTTATTATTGTCTGCATTTTAATGCAGATGATCCTATTCTGCATGCCCTGCTGAGCCGCAGAAACTTTGACCTGTATGAGTCGACCAGCCCTCTAACCAGGACGATTCGCCCAGCCTGGACAAGCTGATCTCGCTGACCTCGGCTAATGAGGTGCCGCTTAAGCTGGCCAATAAGATGCGTGCTATGTCCGCCGTATTCGACCTGCTTGCCGGGCTAAGTGAGGTGCTATCCGAACAGGGCGAAGAGGAACTAGCTAGCAGCAAGATGGGCAGGGTAGCCTTTGAGATTGCGGCGAGGCTGGAGAAAAATGTCGAGGATAGCGATATCCAGGGAGAGATCCTGTCAGATGATGAGAAGGAGGAGCAGCACTCGAGGGATGCGGTAGCGGCCGCCACCGCGGATCTAGGGTACAGTGCATCGTCATGCAACCGCATCTTCCAACGCGTATATGGCATATCGCCGCGTCAGTATTTATCCGGCCTGAAGCTCAAGAAGGCTAAGCTTCTTCTCATGGAGCCGGAGCTTTCCGTAGAGGCCGTCTCCACCCGTCTCGGCTACAAGGACATTGCCCACTTCAGCCGACAATTCAAGCGCTGGACCGGAGAGTCCCCTGGGAAGTTTCGAGCCAGGTTTCATGTGTGAGGGTTCATCCTTATATAGAGTTGACTGAGACGATGTAAATGATCAATGACGCTATAGATAGGAAGGGAGCAAAGGGAACAGAGAGTACTCTCGTGCGAAACAATAGTCTCATTATTAATACAAATATCAACACAATCACACAGCTTAATAAGAGCACATAGAGATTCAGAAACCAGCTGAGCCATGCACCGATGGCAGAGAGTAGCTTAATATCACCAGCTCCAATGAAGAAGTTGAATTTGTATTTGGCCACGAGTAGAGGAATTGACGGAATGATTACTCCTAACAAAGCATTATAAAGTGAATGATGCAGAAAGCTGTAGAAAATCCCAAACACTAGAATCATTACAACGATAACGTTTGGAATAGTTCTGTTTCTAATATCGCTGATACTTGATAAACACAATAAGATGCATAAAATTATAGTGAAAAGAAATGTCACGGTGAACACCATCCATTTTATTAACAAACAAGCTTTCAAAAATTGTATCATAATATTGTATTAAATGGTTCATGTTGGTATCTGGTTTAAAAAATTTGAACACACCATACAATAGCTGTTTTCTAGCTATGCGGGTGTGTTTTTTTATTTTATATAGAAATAGTTCCTTATTACTGGATTAAAAGGGGATTGTTGCTAGAATAATTGATTGGTATAATATGGCTGTATTTTATAATATAAAGAAAAGGGTGTGAATTATGCCAAATGGTGAAATGTACCTTACCCAAGGAAGAGCTGTTCTACTTATGCATGCTGGTAGGCGCTGAGTCTCTGCTTGGAATTGAAGATTTGCGAGGTAATCTGGATTCAGATGAACCTCGTAATAATTGGATAGCGGTTACAGAGCGATTGATACATAAGGGAATTTTATCATATGAGGGTGATTCCGAGCTTTTTATAGATTCTGATTATGCTGAATTGGTGTCAGTGTTGGCTTTTCCAGAGCAAGCATTCGCATGTTTGATAGAGGATGATGGGGAAATAAGCTTGGAGTTCATTCATTCTCGCCATGGAAAATATACAAGGTTAAGAGGGGAAGAAAGTTGCGAGATAGAGCTTCTTCCGGAGAGGGATTGTTCTGAACTGCTTAAGGAACAGTTGCTGCTTAGTGATTGTATTGAGGAACTACAGTTTGATATACCAGCTGAAATTTTGAACTATGCGTTTGCTTTAGCTGGAACAGGAGCCGTGAAGAGCTCTGCTATTATGCTGGAGCCGTATGGATTGAATTATGAATTAGCTGAGGAGCTTTCAAGGGCAGTACATGATGGAACCTTATGCCGGGTCGTTGCCGGCTATCGATTTAATCGTGATCAGCCTATTGAGGCTCTTTTTCATTGTGTGAGGACGGAGCAGGGAACCTGGATTACTTGTATGAGACAGGACCGGGAGCAGGTCAGGTTATTTCGCCAGCGGCCGGAGGTGGCTTTGAAGCAAATCATTCAATTTCATGGGACGTAGAAAGGAGAGCGCGCATGGCGCAGAAGGTAAATCCCAATCAAGTGGAAGGATTAGCAGATAGACTTGGACGATTAAACCGGATGATAGAAGATCAGGTTACGAATATGTGCAAGGATGTATCCAGAGTTGTGGGTGACACACGTTCCCAGTATTCGGAAGATTATGTTGGTAGAGCCGCAGCAGAAGTAGAGTACTTGATTCAAGAGATTCAGAAGCTGGCGCTAGCGATTGATGATAAGTTGCGAATCAAGGAGAAGACCCTGAGATGGGCGGCGGGTGAATATATTGAACGTGAGAAGGAAGCGATTCGGCAAATTGAGGAAATGCAGCAGAAGAAAATTCCACTTGTTCTGAATCGAGAAGCTCTATTCCAAGAGAAGAATCATAGTTTATCTCCGTTTGGGGCTTTTCCCGTATATCCATTCGTATTAGCTGCTTCAATTTCACTACCGGTATATATTTCACCTTTGTCGGGAGAATTAAGCTTAAGTCCAGAGAAGTATAGCGAAGAAGTGCTGAGGCTGCAGCAGCGATTGAAGGAGCTAGGCTATGAAGTAGAGGCTCATGGATACTTCGATGAACAGACGCTAAAGGCGGTCAATCAGTTCAAAGATAATTATGGACTAGAGAACCAAAGAAGTGTAGCAGGCGTTGTAGACGATCAGATGTGGCGTTATTTGTTCGGAAGTTTGAATGGGATCCTGACAATGGACTCAGGAGTTTATTCAGATCCAGTTAAGATGGTGCAGAACCGTCTCAAGGAACTAGGCTTTGATATTGAGGCAACAGGCTACTATGATGAACAAACTCAGCGGGCGATGGACGGATTCCTGGAGATCTACGGGAAGGATCTGACCGAGGCAGACGGAGTCATCGGGGTACAGACGTGGAATGCACTATTTAATATCGAGGTAGCACAAGTAAGTAGTGAGCCACAGTATATGTTAATGCCAGCTGATCCTAAAAATTATAGTCACGCAGACGTATTAAACCGTGATGATCCGGAAGCGCAAAAAAGGCTCGAACAGACGTATTGGGGCACGTTATCGAAGGAAGAGCAGGATCGGCGGTACCGAGAGATCAAAGCGGAAATGGATGCGATCGATAAGAAATGGGCAGATAAAATGCGTCAAGCTCAGAGCGGAATCGGAAACCCATTCTTCGCTAATCTGTTTACAGGCACCTCAAATATCGTTGTTAATACTATTGATACCGCTTCGGCAGGATTACCGGAGTTGATTACCGAATGGATAATGGGACCGATGCCAGAAGGATATGTCGACCCGTTAGATGATCCATACGGCAAAAAGGCCGGAGAAATTACAGGCAATATAGTCGGCTTCTTCCTACCATTTAAGTATTTAAAGGCGGTCAAGACACCGGCTGTTTTAGCAAAACTGTCACCAACCTTGCTACGCTCAATTACGGCTGAAGCTATATTTAGCGGAGTGACTGAAGTGTCTGATTCCGTAACAGATTTCCGAAAAGATGGCGACCAGAGCCTGGGAGAGCGATTATTCAATATTGCATTCAACTCTTCAGCAGCGGGCGTTGGTGATGTGGCATTTACTTACGCGTTCAAGACAATATCCGGCATGCTGAAAAGTTCAGGCGCCCAAAAAATTCTTGAGTTTATTAAGCCGAAGAAAACAGATGTTATAGAGAACCCGTCCGGGAAAGACTGGGAAGCGTACTTCAAAGATAAATATGGGGATGGGAAAGTTACTTGGGAGACTAGAGGGACGGGAGAAGTTACGGCTAAGATCATAAGTGAGGTAGACAGAGCTAAACTATCTAGTTGGAAGTACCCTCCAAGTGATGAGTTGTATTTGGAATACAAAGAAGTATACGATAACCCAAGATACTATAATCAGGAAACTGGTGATATTAATTGGCCTGGTACAAAAGGTGACCCTAACATAGATGGTTTTGTAAATGGAGAGTTTAAAATCGAAACACTTCAATCAGGGACTATAATAGATAGATATGGAAGCAATGCAAGCGGGCAATATTTTTCTCCTGCAGGTTCAAGCTATGGAAGTAGAGCTTTACCTCCACACATGAAGTTGCAGCCATACACTAAATATATCATAGTAAAGCCGTTTCAAGTCAGATCTGGTAAGATCGCTCCATGGTTTGATGAAGTTGGTGAAGGTGTTCAGTATTATTCCCAAATAGAGATAGTAGATGATTATGGCACTTCGGTAAAAGCTACCGTACAGAATCTGCTCGATCTTGGTTACATCAAGATATTTATTGAATAAAGTAGAAGGGTGATTTTAATGGATAGGTATCAATTGCAGCATATTTGTAAAGAATTGGGTATGGAAATTAGCATTAATGAAAAAGTTATACAAGAAGAGAAAGGGTATTATGAAAATTATAGCCTAATAGAATATGATGAATTAAGTTGGTATTATTCTGAAATGAACTTTGAAAAAAGGCCACTACCAGAAAAAGAAGACATAAAAAAGTTTATAGATGAAAAGGACGCCATCAAATATTTTTTTCTTAAAATTCTAAGGAAGTTTTATTTCAAAAAAAATCATACACCGCACAATCCAATTAATAATACTCATTCGATCGACGACATTAAGGGTTACTTTCAGAGTCTAGGTATCGAAGATGATTGTTATAGTTTTAGTGTGATTAAGCCACAAGAGGTATATGCAGAAATTGTTGATGATAAAATAATGGTGAGTTACATCGATACAAAAAAACAAAAGAGATTTACGACATTGCCACTAGATATAGAGAGAGGAATTTTTGTAATATACAGACTGACATATTCCTTACATTTACTAAAGATAATAGAAAGGAAGTATATCCAAAGTAACATTCTGACAGAAAGATTTACGGATAATGATATAGAATTATTTATTAAGTGAATCAATTCATAAATGATTTTGCCAGCTAGCCGCCCGTGAAAAATGATTGTTTATATAAAAGAGGCTGGAGAGATGACATGGCAGGAAGCAAAGGGAATAATTGATAAAGAATGGATAAGAAAGGGCTAGTATAGTTACTGGTTTTGAGACAAAATTTACTACTAAAAATTATACTTTAGTCAATTTTATTAAAAGATTAAGAACTGGAGAAAATAATGTTTGAGGAATAATTAAGCCAAGTAAATCCAACTGTTATAGCCTCCTGCTTAAATTGACTCGCCCTATGTTTCTGTATACCGAATAGTTCATAGATTCAACATTCCTAAAATTTTATAACTTAATATTTTTTTGCCGTTACTACGAGCAGGTCAATCATGGTCAGTCAGATACTACTGTGATTGACCTGTTATTAGTTATGTTTAATTACGTTTACAACCCCAAAACTCTATTCATGAGAAGTGAAGTAGGAGAACCTGATTCTAAATATGGACGAATACACTATGGCACTTGAAAATATCAGATGTATCGCTCGTAATCGGGTGTGCATTTGATAAAGGTAGATTTAGGTATGCTCAAAATTTTGTTCTAAGTTTAGGAGGATTCTAAAGTGTCGTTAATAAGGCTGTAGAGGCATCTAATGGTAATCCACGAATTTTGGAGGATCTTTTAGGTTTAGATCCGAGTTATTTAGGAAAACATCCAATCATATTGGAGATAAATAATCCATCTAATATTAGGATTCCATCAGGAAATGAAGTAGGTGCATGGCCTGAATACTGGATTCCAGGTGGATACACGAGTGGTGGTGTTCCAGAGGCTGTGGTCGATCAGATTCCATCAGGAGGATATACAATATCTGATGTTTATCCTAAACAGTAAATTTGAAGGAAGGAATTATTTATGGAGAGAATACACCAGGGAAATGGTTTTGCCATTATCGAGAAGGGTGATAAAATTCAAATTACGTGGCCGCAAGGCCCATATGGGCACCCTGTTTTTTACGATATTTCAAAAGAAAATATGGAGAAAGCACTAAAGTCAGACCAGGATGCTTATAAAGTAATGGTTTATGCAGAGACGGGAAATTGGCCTTTAGAAAAAGACGAACAGATGGAAAAAAGAAAAGCGTTTATTAGACGTTTTCCCGAACTATTGATAAAAGTACCCGAGAATCAAGATTTATTTGATGAAGAAGAATTAAAAATATTGCTTCAACAAATAAATGAAGGATTATAAAAGGATGAGTGCATGTTAGTCTACTCTTATTCTATGAAATTCTAAGATGCATGTGGTATCACAGAGATTGAAGCAAGGTATACTTATGAAGTGAAAACTTATAATAAGGATGAGTATTATCTCTATGTCGATATAAAGGAAATTGATGAAATAATACAAATATTAAAGCCGTTATCTCAATATGCAAAAAAGTAATAAATACCTCATGCAAAGAGTTCTCAATCTTTAATAACTAATGAAGATATAGAAATATTAATTTAGTGAATCATTCATAAATGGTTTTTTCCAAAGGTGTCTGTTAATCGACAAAATACAACGCGAGCTACCCGCCCATGTTGTATTTTTTTGTGAGACGACACATAGAAAATAATATTAATCTACTAATCGAAAAGTATCATATTCCGTACAATAACGAGTCTTTTTTCATAAGTTTTCAGAAAATTATTAGTTTTATAGTCCTAAATAAGGGTAATTTACCCATATAAGGTATTGTCTGAATATAGTGTTAATTGTATAATAGCAGACAAACAGTAAGGTAAAATTTACTAGTTAATAGAAAATAATTCATTGGCAGGTGGAAATATGAAATTACTAGTGGTGGCCGGTGGATTTCATAGGATGGTACGGGACAATTTTCCGAAGAAAATTGATTTTTTCAATTCAGAAGGTTTAGAGCTGGGTGATCTGAAGGAATTTGTTCTTGAAGAGATGCCTAAGGTGGATTCAGTGTTGATCACTGACGAAGCCTTCTCGTATAGGCTTGGGCAAGATCGAGAGCATTTGGCTTATTTTTTGGAATGGGTGAAGGACGGTCCACGTTCGGAAATTCCGGTAATCGTCATTACAAGGGATCGTATGAAAGTGAATGATCTCGCCTCGCTATCCTCCCGGTATACCAATCTAAGAATCGTAACTATCGACAAAATTCGAATCCCATGGAACGTTATTCAGTTTGAATTAGAAGCAACCAGCAAGAAACAATCCTCGCAAATACATAACGATTCAAAACCTGTAAGTAAGAATCAGACCCCGGTACAAGCTGATTCCGAAACTAACGTAAGAAGATCTTTCTTTGACCGTTTTCGGTCGAAGCCGGAAAGCGAAACTAAGCTTGAGGGTACAGATCGATTAAGCAAAGACTTGGCCAACATTAGCCGAGGAATTAGTCGGATTATCGCCGTCACCGGACACCGCGGAAGCGGGGTGACCAGTACGATTGTGAATTTGGCTCATGAAGCTGCCAAGCGAGGGCTAAGCACGATCATCATCGACATGGATACTGAGTATAGAAGTATGAATATGTACTTTGACCGTTTCCACGAAAGAACCAATAAAGAAGAACAAATGAGCGCTTCGCTCATCCACACACTTGCCAGACCTCAGGATTATATGACAACCGCTTTTAATATCAAAGACAACTTATGGCTTACCTCTCTAGGCTACTCCTTTCATGATCGCAAACTAATAGAGCAATTTTACAATAATGAGAAGTTAATAGGCTTAATCTCAGTACTGCGAAGTAGATTCAATCTCGTCTTATTGGATATACCGCTCGATTTGTTCCGCCATTTTAAAGAGACGATGATCCATATCGACGTGTTCGGTTTATGCGTGCCTAACAATTTGCATGCCGTATTGAGCACAATTCGTAATGTGGAAGTAGTGCTCGATCAAGAAAAGGCTACCTATCTAAATGCCAAGGCGAAGGTGATTGTTACTCAGTATAATGATCGTTCCAGATTTCAGGATCAATTATTTACACCTGATAAAGTGAGTGAGGTGTTAACTTCCGGATTGAGCGAGTACTTCCGCTATGACATGAGGATGGCGGGCGCTGTCCCTTACAATTCCGGATTCGACTCCCAGATTGAGACGGATGTTCCATTGACCAATACAGGCGCTGAATTTGAGAGAGCATTCGGTCAGATGCTTCTTAGATTAATGGAGGGTGCATAACACTATGGATTTAAAGACGGTAAAGAGCGTATCCCCGAACAGAAAATTGTTCAAGAAAATTTTGGCGTTATCACTCAGCATCCTAATCATCATCGTCTCTTTTGTTGCGCTAAACAATGCCAACCAAGCGGCAAAAGACACGGTGGAGGTTCTCAGGATAGATCAATCTGGCGGGATTCCCGCTTATGTTGCCATAACTGAGAAGCAAATCAAGAAGTACTCTATCATTCGGAAGGAATATTCCGAAGACATGATTCTTGCAGAGGATAAAGACTCCATAGTAGACAAGTTCACGAAATACTACTTACGGAATGACAGTATTCTGTACAAAGATCAATTCATGGATGAGAAGCCGCAGCAGAATGAATGGCTGTATGAAATGGAGGATGAGCATGAGGTGCTCACTTTGCCTTATAACTTCCTCGAAGCAGGTGGAGATATCCTCATGCCTGGAGATCGGGTCAGAATCCGTGTTTCCTATGAGCAGCAAGAGGATGCCTCATCCGGTAATCCCAATGTAGGATACTCGTCCCGAGGATCTAAGATGAGAACCGAGATTTTGTTTGGTAGTATCGAGATTCGCGACATGCTCAATTCAAGTAGCCATTCGATTTATGAAGTTTACAAAGAGGTACTTAAGCTTAGTGAAGATAAACGACAAGAAGTGATGAAAAGCAATGATTTTCTTAAGAGCATTCAACCAAAATCATTGTTGCTTGAAGGAACCAAGGAGCAGATCGATAACTTTGCCAAGTACAACGGATATGAGGGCAAGAAGTATCTGATCACAATACTTAGCCGCAAGAACAGTCAGGTGATTCTCGATCAATTGCCTACCTTGCAAAGGGAGGTAGAGTCATGGATCAAACCGAAAAACTAAGCCTTGATCATGTACTGGATAAAATATCTCCGAAAGAATATATGGGTTCCGAATTCCAGGAAAGCAAGCTCATTTATAGCGTGATCGGATTTATACCGGCTTGTGATATGGTCGATAATGCGCTCGTTATAAGTAATTTGGGTTATATGCTCGCTCAGAAGGGCTTAAATACCTGCATTCTGGATCTGAAGGTCTTCAATCCTAATCTGTATCACTATCTGGATGCAAAGCCAAATAAGAAAGGTAGCGGCCTGATTCGAGTATTGAAGAGCGATAAGGTGGATTTCCGGGAAGAGATTCAGGCGACCAAGTACGAAAGGTTATACCTACTATCCCCTAGTCCGCATGATCTGATTGAGGAATATCTGGATTTTGAATTTGATCATTTGGAACAGGTTATTAACACGCTGAAGAGCATGTTCGATATCGTGCTGGTGGATATTCCGAACAACCCGCCTCTGGAGTTCTGCCTTGGAGCGATGAAGTTTTCCCATATCGGGTTCTTTACTTCCACAGAGAGGATAGAAGCAACTAGCAATATGATCCGCTTGCTTGACTTTGCTTCATCGATTGGAATTAGCACAGCCAAGTTCACGAGCGTTATCCTCATGAACATCCAGGATATTAACTATGATCATAAGGCGATTAAAGAATTCGGTCTAAATATTGTCGCTGCGCTACCTTTTGTAAAAGCTGCTTACGCCTATTCTCTCGAAGGCAAGCTGTATGTAAGGGATAATCCTCTGATTAATAGGTACTTTCTCAAGCAAATGAGGCGCCTAACGGATATCCTCTGTAACCAGTAAGGAGGGAGAGACGAATGCTTACTCGCGCCAAGATTAGTGATATGCAGCAGAAAGTTAGTTATCAGGTCAGCAAAAAAGAAGATATGGAGGACCTGAAGAACAAATATACGACGATACAGTTCGAAGAGGCGTTAGAACATTGTCAGAAATATATTACCAAGGTGGCGACGCATGCTTTTAGACGGGAACATGATCCCGCGCGAAAACGCGAAATGACCAAGTCATATATTAACGAATTTGTAGATTCACAGAAACCTGCTCGTTGAAGGCTATTACGAATTGGTTGATCTAAAAAGAGCGCTCATTGACGAGATTACTCACTATGGTCCGATTACGAAGGCGATGGAGGACCCGGCGATCGATGAGATTCGCATTAACGGGATAGAGCAAATTTTTGTGGAGACAGGCGGTAAGACACTGCCATGGGAATATCATTTTCTGGATCGGGAGCATTTGGAGAGGATTATCTCGAAGCTACTTGGTGTTTCCAAAGTCAGACTAACCCCCAAAATTCCAATGGTAAATGCCAGGACGATTGAAGGATATCGGGTTAATGCCACCCATGCGGACATATCTCCATACGACATGCCTGCGGTCGTCATCCGTAAATTCAGCAAGAAGAGCATAACGCCGGAAATGATGATCAAGAATGAATCCTTCTCTGTGAACATGTTCAAGCTGTTGTCTCTGTTCCCGAAGGCTGACCTGTCGTGGATTACGGTCGGACCGACCGGTAGCGGGAAAACAACACTGAACGAAATGATGGTCAAGGAGATCAATCCGCTATCCCGGATTATAACGATAGAGAATCCTTCGGAAATGCGCTTGCTTAGAAGAGAAGGGAATCAGGAGCACGGCAGAATCATTAATGATGTACTGCAATATGAATCTGTTCCGGACGATGATGATGCCAGCCCGGCAACGATGGAGAATTTGCTGATCAACGCGATGCGTCAGTCTCCGCACTGGATTGGTCCAGGGGAGCTCAGAACTCCCGGTGAATTCGCCACTGCGCTTCGCGCAGCCCAAACAGGGCATTTCTTCTTACAACCTTGCATGCCGAGGGTGACAGGGAAGCAATCTTCCGCTTTCTTACTGCGTACCTAATGGCTTCCAATGAGCCCGCCGAGCTTGCTCTGCGCAACATTTGCAGTGCCGTCAAGTTTGTGATCTTTCAGGAGAAGCTCGCAGATGGAACACGCAAAGTGACCTCAATTTCCGAGGTGATCGGCTCCGAAGGGCTGGAGCCAATCATCAATCCGATTTATAAATTTATATCCGAGGATGTGGTGGAAGAAGAAGATACGCATCGGTGCTTAAGATCGTTGGAAAGCATAAACGGGTCGGCATGCTGTCCGAGAAGGTACAGCAGACGATGATCAAAGCGGGAATCAAGCGCAGCAGATTTGAATTCTTGACGACAGAGCCTGCCGAAGACGAAATAGAGGAGTATGGGTTCGATGGATACGACTTTAATCATTAGCCTGTTTTTTGGCATAGCTGCATTTGTCGTCCTGAACGCTATGTTTGAGATTCGTTTCTTCGAGGGAACTGGCCGCTTCTTCTTGAACTTGTTGGACACTTTTGCGGAGTACTTGGGGAAATACAACACGAAACGTTATGTAGAGCGGATGAAGAAGGAACGGATCGTTAAGCAAAAAGAGAATGTGTATGCGAAGTATAACCGGCTCGTCGAGGGGCTGATCATTGACTTCAATTTACCGCTGACGCTGGAGAGCTTTACGTCCTTGCTCTGCATATGTTTTGCGATCGTTGTGCTGGTCGTCGTAATTTTCATGCAGAACGTGACTTTGGCGGTAGTCGTTACGGTTGCTATCTTTATCGGGCTGCTCACTTACTTCGTTATGCAGTCCAAGGCGATCAAAGCAGAGAGGCTAGAGAGCATTATGGACGCAGAAGATATCATTTGTCCTCTTGCTAGAGAAGGGGTATTGGTGGCGATTAAGAAGGTGATGGAGAGCGACGAGTACATTAGGCCTGGCATCAGACCATACTTCCAGCAGTTCATCGACAATTGTGAAAATAACGGCTACTCGTTCAAGCAGGCGATTACGCTGCTTAACCGACAGCTCGGCCGCAAATTCGATAACTTCACAAAGAAAGCCATTGTGTTCGAATACAACGAGCGTAAAGGAATGGCCGATATCTTCCTCGATATTGTTGATGAGAATGCGGTCCTGCGGGAGATCAATGCAAGGAAGGATCGGATATTCCGCAAAATGAATCGCGATTTTCTGCTCAAAACAGTCATTATAGTGCTGTTCTTCTTATACGCTTTATCAGTCAAGGATTTTCGCGAGTTCATGTTATTTACTACCTTCGGCAAAGTGATCAATACGGCTATGATCTGCATCATTTGTCTTAGTTTTGCCCGTACGCAGGCGCTTCAAGGAAATTTGGGACCTGGAAGTGATGCCAAATGAGCATGCTGGTGAAGCTTGGGGCTCTGGCATCAATCATTTACCTGATTAAAGTGTTTATTTATCCCTATTTCAGACCTGTTCATAGCAAACAGAAGAAGCGAAACCGCAAATATTTGAAAGAACGTAAGAACCAGCAATTCAATGAGAAATTCAGCAGCTTTAAGCGCAGCTTCTCCAAAAAATATGTAACCCGTTTGCTCAGCAATGCCGAACGTATTAGATTTCAAAAAATGATCGATCGGCTCGATCTTTCGATTCGTCCGGAAGAGCTGCGGACAGAACAGTTATTCTATGTGACCTGCGGACTTGTTGCAACGATAGTGATGATGACGGCGAATCAGCTGCTTGGTTATGTGACGGCCATCTTTATTATTCTGGGTTGGCTGTACCCGGTATCGGAAATGGAGAAGAAAATCGAGAAGAAGAACAAGAATATTGCGCTCGATTTTCCAGCATTCTACAGCATGATCTACTACCAGTACTCCAAATCGGTCAATATTTATATGGCTGACGTCATCCGAGATTATTTGCCTAATGCCCAGGTGGATATGGCTGAGGAGCTTGGCGTCATGCTCGATAATATCGAGTATGGTGAGGAATATGCTCTGAAGCAGCTGAAGAAGCGTGTGCCGATTCATTACATCATCAAGTTTTGCGATTTAATGGAGACCCGGCTAAAGGGTTATGACAACATCTCACAAATGGTCTACCTCAAGAACGAGGTAGACAGCTACCGGATTCGTGCATTGGAGGACGAACTGGAGCGCCGGCAGCGGACCAATTCAAGGATTCAGCTGGTGCTGATCGGGGTGTTGGGGTTGTATATCGTGGTTTATTACTTATTCACAGTTTTGGATGCAATCAAAATGTTTCAATAACGAGGAGGAAAAATGTATGGAAAACAAACAGGTTGAAAAAGTAGAGAAATGGTCGTTTTGGAAGGATGAGAGAGGAGATTTTGGAGTGAAGCAGCTTGCAGCTACGATTGGGGTTATTATTCTGATTGCCTTAGTAGTAAGTTACTTAAAAGGAGGGGTGCTTACAGGGATGGTAGATAAAATATGGACTTATATCTATGAGACCCTCATACAGGGGATGACTGGATAATTATTTTTTGGACATAGGTGATCTAAATGCGCGCATTCGCGAAGGCAATCTTAATTACTATCATAGTGACGGTATCTTTTATGATCTTTACGAACTTCATATATTTCTTCCCGTGGTACACGACGCTGATTGTAGAAACCTTTAATGTTACACAGATCGTCGCAAGTGATAACTATTTAAGAGATGATCTTAAGGAAGATGTACTTGAGAAATTGCAGGATAGACCAATCTATCGCAAGAAGGCTGACCAGATCAAGATTTCTGTAAAAAAGAAGGATAGCGATACAGATGAGCATTCCGCAGAAGGCGGGAAAGTATCTCTATATGAGGATGTTCCAGACCAAGACAAACCTTACAGACAGCGCGGAGAGCCCGTTACTGTGAAGATTAGTGCCGTTTATCCACTTTCCATTAAATTATGGGGGAAAGAACTGGAACGGGAGGTTCCGGTCTCTTTACCCTGAAGACGACTGGGCTGAAGCATTATAAGGACCTCCCGTACGATCAATATTTGAAGGATTATGAGGAGCCATGAGGAATATCGCGATGGGGATACTATTGATCATTCTGCTCTCTATCATTCTTGAGCCCATGAGGGAAATGTTGAACTTGACGGTTGAGAAAATCAAACTCGGTACCGCAATAACGAACGCAGCGCGTTCAGCTAAGGATCGAAGTCTGGAATATGATTCTCAGAAAAATTTGGATGCCCAGGTGGATCAGGAGAAGTTTGCTGGATATTTTGCTGATGCATTTGAAGATGCATTGAATCTTACCTGTACTAATAAGAAAGAAAGTTATGGTTATCTCAAATTCAAATCTAACGATGGAAAGTACAATGATTTCATTGTGACCCTGGAATATAAGGAGAAGGAAGACTTGTATACTGAACAAGTTGTCACGAAGGTTGAGATGAAAGCCGAATCGGAATACAAATTCAAAACAAAGTATTTGAAAATGGCAGAGGATGCGAGCGAGGATGTTGCTACTCAGTTAATTTCTGAACGCACCCTGATTCTCTCCATTAAGAACTAATCATAGGGATGTGACGGCATGGACTATATTATAGTCACTTTTCAGGCGGGGCCGCAAATGAAGAAGGAGCTGAAGATTCCTGTATTTGTAACTCCTGAGGAACTTCTTGCTATGCTGTCAGAAGCACTGGGGCTGCCGATCAGACCTGAGCATCGGATTCAGGCCGAGCCTTTGGGGCGAATTCTGGAGCATACCCGGACACTTGATGAGGAGGGCGTAGCGGATGGAGCGCTGCTTACTCTCATATAGAAGGGGCTGAATAGGATGATAGGTAATATTTGTAACGGCGGATTAGCTTTGAAAATAGACGGCAGCCTGCTTCTGACGGATTTGAAGAACTATTCAGGTACATTTATACGTTATGACGAAACTGAAGAAGGAAAGCTGCTGGATGGCGTATTCTGGTTCATGAACAAGGCGGATGACATGATCGTCTACAGTGATCAGGCGCGTGGGAATCGTCTGTGCTGTATGAATATTAGGTCGCAAGCCTCTCAAGTACTTGTTGATCAACCTGCGTACGGGGTCATTGTTCACGGAGACTGGATCTACTATATCAATGAATCCGACCATGCGATCTATCGGTGTACCTTGAATGGCAAAGACAAATCCCGAATTGCCGACGATAGAGTGGAATCCTTTCTAATGGACGAGGATCGGATCTATTACGCTTCGCAGCAAGGGATCAGAAGTTGTAGTCTAAGCGGTAAGGATAGGGAACTCGTCTCGGAAGACGCTGCGGTCTTTTTGCTGAAAGTCGATAATAAACTGGTCTATGCTAATAGAACTAATCGTTATTTGTTGACCTTACATGACATACATACGGGAATGACTAGACAGGAAGAAGAGATTTCTCCCAATAGTCTGAATAGCGACGGTCGTTATTTATACTGTGCGAACCGCAGCAATGAGAGAACAATTTACCGGATTGATCCGGACACAGGACACAAAATCCGTATTTGCGGGGAAAGTGCGGATTATCTTCATATTGTAGAGGATATGTTGTATTTCTGTAGTCGAAGGAATTGGTTCAGAATGTCACTAACAGGCGGTCAAGCTGTAAAAATAGATTCTATTGAGAGGTCATTATGATTAATGAAAAATATGAATTTAGCCGTCAGCCCCGATTCTTGTCGGAAATGCCGAGAGGCGAGCTTGAAATTCCGAATCCGCCCAATGCCTATGACAAACCGGAAATATCCTGGTTCGCCTTATTAGCTCCACCAGCAGTTATGCTCGTTATTTCGATGTTGCTTGCGATGACATCCCACTCTATGTATATGCTGTTGTCCATTTCAATGACTGTAATGACTCTTATCGTCTCTTTGACCAGCGCCGCATCACAGATCAAGAAGTATAAACGCAAGAAGAAGGAACGAGAGCAGAAATATTTGCAGTTTATCGCGGATAGCCGGAGTGAACTGCAGCTTGCCAGAGAGCAGCAGATCAAAGCGATGAATGAGATGAATCCCGATCCTATTGCCTGCTTGCAGAGAATACAGGAATTAGACAACCGTCTCTGGGAAAGAACGACGTCATCGCCAGATTTTTTATCGCTTCGTCTCGGTGTGGGGAGTGTCCCTGCTGCTTTACGAATTAATTATACCAAGCAAGCGATCATTATGGAGACCGATCCGCTACTGATGGAGCCGCAGCGATTGGCGCTAGAATTTGATCGGGTGCATGGTGTTCCGGTTTCTATTAACTTGCTCGCATCAGAAATATGTGGAATCGCCGGTGAAGAAGACAAAGCCTTTGAGGTGGTTACACAAATGCTGCTCCAGCTAGTAACCCATCATGGTAATGACGACGTACGAGTTGTGATTTTAGCCTCGGAAGAGGGGCTGGAGAAATGGGATTGGATTAAACATTTGCCGCATCTGTGGAGTGATGGTTATGGCGTCAGATTTCTGTTGTGTGGCAAAGCGATAGCACATGCTGTATTTGGAGAATTGAACGAGGTTTTTAAAGAACGGGAAATGAAGAAGCTCGGAGGTATTTCACTGCCTCATTATGTATTTGTTATCGAAGAGCCGTCTCTTCTTGAAGAGGAGCCGATTAATAAATACCTGTACAACAAATGTGCTTCGCTTGGAATCTCCTCCGTATATATGGCTAAGAATCAGGCATACCTTCCGATGAACTGCAAGCAGGTCATATTGGTTCAAGGGAAGACCGGGGAATTGGCTGATCGTGAAACCGGAGAGAAGACGACTTTTAATCCGGATACAGTCAATAGACAGCAGTTGATAGAGTCAGTACGGAAATTGGCACCGCTGCGAATTAAGAATTCGGGAGGGAATTTCTCGCTACCAACTTCATTAACATTGCTGGATATGCTGCAAGCGAAGAAGACTTGGGAAATTAATTTATTGTCGCGGTGGAATATGAATAAGCCTTATCAAGGGATGAGTGTTCCGATTGGAGCTAAGGCAGGGGGGACATTATTCCATCTTGATATGCATGAGACCGGGCATGGTCCGCATGGACTGGTTGCCGGAACGACCGGATGGGGAAAAGTGAGTTGCTTCAGAGCATTATTATTTCTCTGGCCATTAACTACCATCCACATGATGTCGTATTTGTTCTGATCGATTATAAAGGCGGCGGAATGGCTGATATTTTCCAGGGAATGCCGCATCTTGTAGGAACGATTACGAATTTGGGCGGCAACCAGACAACTAGGGCGCTCCTGTCAATTAAGAGTGAGTTGATGAGAAGGCAACGTCTGTTCTCCGAGTTTGGCGTGAACAACATCGATAAGTATCAGAAGCTATATTATAGCCGTAATGCAGAAGGCCAAATGCCAGCCATCCCTCATTTGATTATGATTGCCGACGAGTTCGCTGAATTGAAGCAGGACCAGCCTGATTTCATGAAGGAATTAGTTAGTGCCGCCCGCGTTGGCCGCAGCTTGGGAGTCCACCTGATATTAGCGACGCAGAAGCCAGCCGGGGTAGTGGATGACCAGATCTGGAGCAACTCCAAATTCAAGATCTGTCTCAAGGTACAGGATGAGCGGGACAGCCGGGACGTAATCAAACGTTCGGATGCCGCGATGATCAAGGAGCCAGGCCGGGCATTTATTCAGGTAGGGAATGATGAAATATTCGAATTATTCCAATCGACTTATTCAGGAGCTGATTATGATCCTGATGGCGAGCTGCAAAAAAATGAAAATAAAACAAAAAGAATTTACGAAGTTTCATTAAACGGAAGAATTGAACAGATTTACCCCCGTTTCGAAGAAAAGATTGTTAAGCATGAACTGCCTTCGCAGCTTGGTGCAATGGTAGAGCATATAGTGAGAACCGCTGAACGGGCTAATATTGAGCCGTTGAAGGGACCGTGGCTGCCACCACTTCCAGAATTAGTATATCTTGATAGTATTTTAGAAAATAAACAGGAGTTCGGGCATTGGACGAAGCAGGAGAACCTATTAAAAGTACCTGTGGGAAGAATGGATGATCCAAGAAGTCAAAGCCAGGATATGCTGGAGATTGATTTTGCGAATGAAGGGAATTTATTTGTATACGGTGCTTCTGGTACGGGGAAGACAGAATTTCTAAAGACGCTCTGTATGTCAATGGCTCATGACTATTCTGCTGAAGATGTGAATATTTACATCATGGATTTTGGGGGTAACTCGCTTCGCATTTTCGAGAAGCTTCCTCATGTAGGCGGGGTTATGACCATTGAGGAGAAGACCAAGATCGATCAGTTCGTGATGTTTCTATTCCGAGAGATCGATGAGAGGAAGGTACTGTTCGAGCAGATCGGTAGCAACGGATTTAATGCTTATCGGCATAATGGAAGGAAGCTGCCGTCGATTGTACTGATGATTGATAATTATTTCGCTCTATCAGAGTCGTATGAGGATCTGGATGCACATATGATGCTGCTAGCACGAGAAGGAACAAAATATGGTATTTATCTGGTGGCAACAGCTTCTAACGCTGCGTTCGTAAGATATAAGTTCAGCGTCAATTTCAAGCTTGCCGTTACTTTCCAGATGACGGACAAAGCGGATTATGCCGGGGTGGTCGGTAGGACGGAAGGGTTAGAGCCTATGAAGGTTCCCGGCAGGGGATTGGTACGTGGCAAACCTCCGTTGGAATTCCAGGCTTCGCTGCCAGGATATGAAGGGATGACATGCGAGCAGCTTCTGGATTGTTATGCAGATCTTGAGACGGACCAGGCTAAGCCTATACCGATTATGCCAGCCAGTATTGATATGGAGCAGATCAATAAAGAAGCAGGTAAGCTCGCGATTGGCTTAGCTAATAATGATCTTCAACCTGTCAATATTGACCTCTATGCTACTCCGGTCATCATGGTTGCCGGTGAGGCGATGTCCGGAAAGAGTACGTTGCTTCGTTCCTGGATCAGCATGTTGAGTGAAGTGGATGTTTACGTGCTTGATTCTAATGGCATGGGATTATTCGAGATCATGAGTCTTCCATATGTTACGGATTTGGCAGAGACTGAGGAAGCTTTTATCGATGAAATGAAGGAACTGCTGGATGAACGCCGCTGCCAAATGGCGGAATGCAGGCGAGGAGGCGGAGACATCAAACAATTGATGAGGTCATGGAAGCAAATTGTCTTCGTATTCGATAAGCTGAGCGAGTTCACAGACGGAGATAGTTATGCGCTCAAAGAGCTGCTCGAACGGATTGTGAAGCAGGAGCGAGGAATGAAGGTAGCTGTTATTGCTGCTGATGTGATCTCTGATTTTAACGGCAACTGGGATAGCCTTGGTAAGGCGGTTAAGGAAGAGCAGACAGGGATTTTGCTTGGCAGTATCAAAGAGCAAGGGCTCTACTCGGCAAGATTGCCTTATGGCATGACGGAGAAAGAAATGGACCAATTCGATGGATATTTCATTCATAAGAGCAAATTTGTAGGCATGAGATGTGCAACCATTCCAGCCAAAGATGCTACACCATCTTTAGTGCTTGCTAATTGACATTACTTGGTGCCGAAATCCTAAATTTCTGAGGAGAAATGGATATGTCGACAGTATCAGAAATCAAGAGTAAGGCTAACAGGGTAACAGAAGTAAAAAGTGATATCAATAGCGAGGCTTCAAGCTGCTATGGGCAGGTCAATGATTCGAGTTCCTGGTGGCAGGGGGACGCAGCCAAGGCTTTCCGGACCGGGTACAAAGAATTGCAGACAGATATCAAATCTCTGATCAATAAAATGACAAGCCTGTCTTCTAATCTGAACAGTTTAAGCAGTAAAGTCCAACGGGCAGATGAGGAGAAAAGATTAGCTGCTGAGGCTGCGGCCAGAGCTGAGGCGCAGAAGAATGCATCTAAGATTATACAGTACTAGATACGTATAGCTTTGAAAGGAGGTGATATATAAAATGGCAGCGAACCAACAAAAATTTGATTTTGATCAAGCTAAAAACTTGGAGTCCAAACTGCAATCCGAAATCAGTAAGATCGAAGCTGATCTTAAAAAGATGGCGACTATGGTTGAAGGCGTTAGATCTTGGTGGTCTGGCGGCTCGGAAGAAGCATTTATTAGTAATTTCCAAACGACTAAAGGTGAAGTAGTAAAAAGTCTGAACGCTTGGGCAGATGATTACAAGAGGCTGATCCAGAAAATTGCTGAAATCAAACAACAAAGCGATGCAGATCTTGCGAATCAACTCAGAATATAATCTGGTAAGTGCGGACGTGGTGGCGGCGATAGTCGCCGCCTTGTCTAGCGTTATAGGTTGGAAAATAACTATTTCACATAGATCAAGGGAGCAAGAAGATTAATAGGAAGACTAGTCTATTAAAAGGAGAAGAGGTAATGAGAATAAGAGAGTCAGTCTAGTTCTGATGTCTATGATCCTAGTCTTTGTAATGCTACCGGGTCTGTCGTCTGCAGCAAAGCTATCGTTAAGGGTAGAACTGAATGGGGAGCGAATTATTTTCCCGGATGCACAGCCTTATGTAGATAAGAATAATCGGGTACAAGTTCCGGTTCGGTTTGTAAGTGAAGCGCTGGGGGCCAAGGTAGGTTGGGCGAGTAAGACACAGGAAGTCACGATTGAACATGGCGGAACGAAAGTGATCCTTACGATCAATAAGAAAGCATATAAAGTCAACGAGTCTACTAAAATAATGGACACAGCTGCTCTAACAAAATCGAACAGAACCTTCGTTCCATTGCGCTTTGTAAGTGAAGCTTTGGGAGCAAAGGTGAAGTGGGATTCAGCCAATTATACTGTTGAGATTACAACGGGAGATGGCGCGACAGCTTCTGCGGGGGAGACCTACGAAAATCCAGCTTTAAAGCCTGTTGATCAGGAAACATGGGAAGCCTCCAGATCTGTAGAAGGGAAGACTGACAAAAAAACAACGGAAGGGTTTAGTTATTATAGTATTTATAAATCAGGATTAGTACCGGGTACAACCCATTATAAAAAAGAGTACGGAAATACTAGAACAATCTTAAATATACTCATGACTGTAGGCTTTGTCGGAGGGGATGACCTTGATGCACAGGCTAAAGATCTTGATGAACTGTTACGTCAAAAGGTAGATGGTAAAACGGTAGATGAAGTTATGAAATATGTAAGGCAGAAGAAAAATGAGGAAGATGTACTTCCAAGAAAAGAATTTAAAGATGGTACATATAGAATAGTTGTGCAATCAAAGGAATGGCTTGATATCAATATAGATGTTTGGTACAAGTAGGGCCTGCTATGAAGGATATATTCAATAGACATCAGGGATTACATAAATGAAGGGTATTTAATAGATTGTTAAAGGGAGAGGGGAAAAGTAATGAAATTGAAGAAAATGGGTTTATTCCTAATGTCTATAATCCTAGTCTTTGTTATGGTGCCGGGTATGTCGTCTGCGGCAAAGCTATCGTTAAGAGTAGAACTGAATGGGGAGAGAATTCTTTTCCCTGATGCACAGCCTTATGTAGATAAGAATAATCGGGTACAGGTTCCGGTTCGTTTTGTAAGTGAAGCGCTGGGAGCCAAGGTAGGTTGGAAGAACAAGACACAGGAAGTTACGATTGAACATAGCGGAACGAAAGTGATCCTTACGATCAATAAGAAAGCATATAAAGTCAACGAGTCTACTAAACTAATGGACACAGCTGCTCTAACAAAATCGAATAGAACCTTCGTTCCGTTGCGATTCGTAAGTGAAGCCTTGGGAGCAAAGGTGAAGTGGGATTCAGCTAATTATACCGTTGAGATTACAACGGGAGATGGAGCAACGGCGGCTTCTAGCGGGGATGATAATGACCCAACTAACCCAGCTTCGAATTCATTTGATTACGAGGCCTTCAGAGCAGCGAGGTCTATCGAAGGGAAGACAGAAAAAAAGACAAGTGAAGGGTATAGTTATTATGAAGAATATGAATCAGGGCTAATTGTAAGTGATAGCAGGTACAAGAAGGAATATGGGAATACTCAAACAATAATGAATTTATTACTTACTGTTGGTAGGGTCGAAGGAGACAATCTTGAGGAAAAAGCTAATGATGCTGAGGGGATTTTAAGACAAAAGGTGGATAGTAAAACTGCAGATGCAGTTATGAAATATGTAAGGCAAAAGAAAAATCGGGAAGATGAACTTCCGGAAAAGTTATTTAAAGATGATACTTATAAAATTGTTGTTGAATCAAAATACTGGAATAATATCGTTATAGAAATTTGGTACAAGTAGGGATATTATGAAAAGGATTATTGCGGTTTTTCTAACAGTAATTTTATTTTGTACATTTATCCCTGAAAATAGAACGTATTCTGAAAGTAATAAAGAATTGGATAAAATAGATTTTAAGGACCTTACACCGAAGGAAGTATTTAAAAAAGCCAATGAAGATATGAAAAATTTATACGGTCTGGATAACTATTATCCTACTTCAACGAAAAAGGGATCACTCAATGTTGAACTTATTCAAGAGCAAATCAATGAAGCAATTCAGAAACCTGAAGAATTTAAAGGTTTCGATATAGTATATGGGACAAGTCACGGAACATTGATTACCTATAACGGCAAGCAAATGCACAGATATTCTGGTTATAACAGAGACGGCGATGATGTTTCAACGAGAGGGTTTCCATGGGATGCAGGTTGGAGTGGACGTAAGATAAATGATCTCCCAATGATAAATAACCCTTGGGCAAAGGGAAAAGTGGTAGAGGGAGATTTCGACCTATTCCCTAAAAACTTCAATGATCAACAACTTCCAGATAAATTATGGGAATATATTCCGTGTAGAAACTTTGAAGAACAAATTATTACAGCTCTCAATGCTGAGTATGCTAAAATTACTTACTCTAAATTTATGTACGAAAATAAGAATAGTGAGTATGCAAATTGGAAGGTGTATGAGGAAGGTAAGGCCCCCCAGGTGGATGGATAAACTATGTCCATGTTATTCAGCCACCGACGTATTTGTCTCAAGGGTTTGGCAGAGTGTATATGAGCTCGACTTACTTGGATATTCCAATCGCTCCCTTTATAAATTCTCCAGGGAGTGATATATCAGCTGAGTTCGAGGATCTTCCGTCGGGAGCAGTTGTAGGAGATGAAGTTACCGTTTCAATTATTGTTAGATCTACGTTTCCCTCGAAGGTAACCCCTAGTTATTCTTTGGAAGTGATCAACAAGAATGAGGGGAGAGCTCTGACGAAGGAGAAGGATAATCTGCAGTTTGGTGGTGCTATTACTTCGGCAACGGGATCGTTAAGTGTGGAGAAGACGAGTAAGCGACGATTAGCAGTTTCCTTCACAATGCCGGAAAGTGATGTCCGAATCAAGTTCAAGATCAATGCAGATGGAAAATATCCGGAGGAGAAACAGCTCTATAATAATGTACTTGATTCTGATCCGCTGGCTGTCAAATTGGTAACTCCTCAATCTTTACCTTATGATATGTTATCGAAGAAGGTTAGAGTTAAATTGCCAAGTAATACTGCAACTTTGAGCTTGCCTGGTTTGCCAGATGCTAAATGGACTGGACCCGCAACTGGCTCTTTAGAGGTTTATAACAGGACTGAAGATTTATTAAGGGATTTTGAGGTCCTTAATAATCCGAAGGTTAATGAAGAAAGTGAATCGATTACCCGTTCTCCAATAGTCACATATACGATTAAAAGAGAAGACTTTGGAGATGATCCACTGAATAAGAATTGGCTAAATCTAAAAAATCCTGATGAACCTTTATCGAGAACAGGGGAAATCTTCTATATGGGATCGGTAAGTCGACCTTATGAGTATAAGCGTTATTGGCAGGAGTGTCCTATTGTTGAGGGGAAAGAGGTCTGTACAACACATTCTGAAACCTTAAGTGGAACGGCTACAGCCAAATTTAACTCTGATTCTGTATTTAATCCTTATGATATGTACGTTTACAATGGGATGAAGGAGCTTCCTAAGCAAGATTTTAAGAAAATGATCGAAAATAATTCGGGAAATTCTCGTTCGAAGACGATGTATTGGGTGAATAAACCGATCCCTTTTGAAGTTATCCGTTGGATGCATCATCAGGACGAACAAGGGAATAAAGGAAATTGGGCACAGGTTCCAGGTCAGTACCCAAGAGAATTTATTCAACAGGAAAGTGCGAAAATTAATTATAACGTTGCTAGTTCAATGGATAACGAATACGGTCAGGCAAGAGATGCAGCAGCTAAGAAGAAGAATGTTAAGCCTCAATATGATAAAGCGGTATTTGCTACAGATAGGGATCTTCAGAAGTATGATTATCCTATTAAATCAGGTTACTATTTCAATCCTGCTGGGAGCTATACATTTACTGTAAAGACAGTAGTTTTTAAAGATAAGGACCCTGGAGGAAAGGTAACAGACGATCACCGGGATTTAGTAAATGCTTTAATTGACTCCTTCCGATATGAAACTGATTTGATGTTTATCAACAACAACAAAGATGCGGTGAATATTCATAATGAACAGCTGACTCCTAAAGGAGGAGGTTTTGTTAGGCAAAAAGGAGTCTTATCGGTACAAGATAATAAGGGTGTTAATGAAGTAGAACTCCTTCAAGTGGTTGATGGAACTAAAGATCCATCCAAATATACACAAAAAGTAGAAGAAGTTAAGTCCACAGATAAAAGAGGTGGGGACTCCGATAAATTCTGGAAAATGATGATGGAAGGTTATAGCGATTCTGGCACGGGGAGCAGTAATACAAAATATAATTACCGTGAATATGTAAAAGTAGGACAGCATATTTACAAAATTACGGAAACAACAGAGGTAACAATTAATGTGAATCCTTTCAATATCCCGTTGTATACTCATGCCAATATGCCAAATGGAAATTATAGTATCAAGGTTTGGTTTGATGACACGAAGTTAACTGGAATGAAGCATATGTACAGCAATCTAGATCTCCTAAAAGGCATTGCAGACATGGATTCGATTAATGTAACTGTAGTAGGTTCAATGTTTGACGATTTGAATAATTAGACTAGACATGGCGACAAAATTTAAATTTTTGTCGCCATGTTTCTTTTTAGAACTTGATACGGGAAAGGTGAGAGTGATGGTTTGGTGGACGACGCTCTAAAAGTATTGGTTAGCAGAGGAGTTAATTATTGTAGGCCGTAAAGGAGGCGTCTCCAATTCAAAAGACAGACTTAAACCGACTCGACAATTTGGCTAGAGTAGTGGAGCATTTGCGACAGACGATGGAGCAGGAAATCACCGGTATGTCCAAGGATGTGAATCGTCTGCTTCAAAATACAGAAGCGAACTACTCGGAGTATTATGTGCGCACGGCTACTCAAGAAGCGGCAAGCCTGCTTCGAGAGATTGTAGTCCTGGCTCGACGATTGGATGAACAAATGCGTGACAAGGTAAGCGGCTTGAAATATGCCGTGAGCCAATATGCGCAGACAGACAAGCAAGTGGAAAAATTGGCTCAAGCCCAGCCTTCTTCGTTCCTGTTCGATCATAAATCACCGTTTCTTGCCGCACAGTGGTCAGATATCACAGAAAATAGCGTGTATGGACCTCGAAGTCCACTACTTCAAAGCCGCCCATGTTCCCCAATATTTTCGAACAACTTCAAGCCTTTCAGCGCCAAGGAATTATCGATCGTTTATCTCCCTTTCAAGAAGATCCGCGGATTGCTACTCTTCTGCAAACGATGCAGAACCAAAATGCCTTCGCTCAGAAACTGGCTCAAGCAGAACTAACTAAAATCGCCGAGGCGTTTACGGAAATTGCGCGTAGTCAGAAGGCCTATGTCGTCTATCAGGCTTATGGCCAGCGTGAATACATGGAGTCGGCTCATCAATATGCTGAAACACAGCGGAAGAAGCTCGAAGAAATGGGCGTCTCGGACGAATGGTATAAAGAAGGCATTGATCTGAGTAATTTTTATCAAGGTGGATTTTTGGAGGCCTGTAGGTACAATCCGTTAAAAAATGATCAATCAATCTTGCTGGATGATGAAGAGATTAGGGCTCTGCTGGAGGAAGGATTGTGGGGAGAAAAGAAGCTGGAAGAGCTTCGTCAGAGATATGATGAACTGGAGACGAAGGTGCTTCGTCGCTTACAGTTGGAGCAGCAGATCAACGAATACAATCAATTCGTCGCCGAGGAAGATATTCGGAAAATGCAACAGCTTCTTAAGGATATGAATCTGTATCACGGAGAGATCACTGGGAAGTATGATCAAGAGCTGCTAATTGCTGTAGCAGGATATCAGTATATTGCCAATAATTACAGTACAATGTTTGCGGTATGGCGTGAACTAAGCAAGTATCATGATGGCAAGGAATTTGAAGTAGATGGATTGATCACGAAAGAACTGCTGGAGCTAGCAAATGCGGAGAGAGGGCTAGGATATTGGAATGACCCCAATGTGAAAGCTGGTGGATTCGGTGTAGCGATGACATTGGTAGGGGTCGGGGATGGAATCGTTAGTCAGATATGGGATGAAGGAAGCGGGCTTTTGAAACAGGTTTTCTCCGTAAATCCGACGAATCCGAAGTTCTGGACAGAGACGGTGCCGGGATATTATGATTTAGCCAAGGCAATCACAAGTGGAGATATTTCCCTGGAAGATATCAAGGAAGTATTGAAAGAAGGGGCGGCAGAAGAGTTCGTAGTGCCGTTCCAGGATATCTGGGATTTACAGGGAAAGGTATTGAGTGGAAAAGCCAGCTATGAAGAGAGCAATCGATATGGACGCGCCTTGGTCAAGGCCTTTTTGGCTCTGACGCTGGTAGAAGGAGCAGTCAAGTCAGGAGTTAAGATATCTGGCAAACTGAGCAAGCAGCTCTCTGAGCTTCTGCCTAAACTGAATGGCGGAGCAGTGGTAGTTACTGAGGGTGGAATGAAAATTCAGCTTCCGAATAATTATCGTATCGAGACTCCGGAGAATCCAAATATTCAGAGGAAGCAATATGAGTTAGATAGAAAGAAGGTTGAGGATGGTATTGAGGGGGCGCCAAAAGCTCAGACTGGTTACACTGGAGGAAGAACTCAAAAGGAACTGAACGATTTAGCAGGCGACCCTTCACATGGTGGTAAAATTAGGGAGCAAGGTTTGAAAGAAAGAGAGATAGGACTGGATTTGGAACGACAAGGAAAACTAGGGAATATAGTACGTGACCCACAAGGAAACGGAGGAGCAGAATTTATTGATACAGCAAATAACGTTAAATGGGACGTTAAAAGTTTCGTATCTTATCCAAATGGTCATACTTCACCCAAAAAAGGTGCATTCACAGTAAATAATGGGATGAAAGCAATTAATAAAGAACTGGATAAAAATTACAATGTAATTGTGGATAAAAGAGACATGATTCCTGAACATGTTGAACAGTTAAAAGAGGCAATAGAGAAAGCTGGAATATCAGATAGGATTATTTGGTATCCATAGGAGGGTTAGGTATGACAACTGATATCAAAGAAATTATGATTCGATTAGAATCACACCGTCTTTGGATTGAAACTATTGGAGAACAAGGCGAAAAACTAGGTATAGATGAAATTGATTTGCGAAATGTAGATTTGTCACAATATCCATTAGATCAAGCATATATTACAGCTTGTATCTTTGATGGAATGAACTTAAATCACAAAGATTTCTCTTCATCCTTACTAAGTTCATCATCTTTTATATCTACAAATTTAGAAGGGGCAGACTTTTGTAAATCTAATGTCTCGTATGTGGACTTCACAAATGCCAATGTTAAAGCTGCTAGACTTGCTGATAGTGAATGTATTGAGACGGTGTTTATTAAAGCTGATTTATCAGATGCTAATTTAGTAGCTGGTCTTTTTGATGAGACCGATTTTCGCAATGCAATATTATTTAATGTTGATGTACGGTTAGCTACGTTTGAAAGAGTATTGTTAGAAGGAGCTAAATTAACTGGGGTTCGGGGCTAGAAGAGGCTTTTATAAAAAGTATAAATATTGGGACGCCAGAACAACCAAATATTCTAGTAGGTGAAGAAGCTAGAAAATGGTTACAAGATAACAGTTTGAGTAATGAGTAGAATTTAAGAAAGAAATGTTAGATAAGTAGCCCCTTTGCTACAGTAGAGGGTAGTTCGTACAATACAACCAACAAACTAAACACTAAACAATTCAAACACTTAATAAACTTTCAAAAGCTCTTTCCCACTTGAACCATGAGTAGGAATGAGCTTTTTTGCATGCCCAAAATCAAAGGAAGACAAAACGAATAGCAAAACGTAAACAGATAGTAGAGGAAACATGGGTTTAATTGCTCAGGCACAAGCAGAATATGGAACGATAGTGGAGGAAGTAAGAAGGAGGATTTTTAATCTCGGGTGACGCATTAATGGGTGACTTTCTTAGATGTAAGGCAAACTGGGGGATACCGGCTTGCTTTTTGTAGTTATAGCGAGGTGATGGCTAGTTATATGTAGAGTCGTTCCATAGATATAGTCAGTCCGGACTAATGATTTTAGTAGTTTTATTGTGTGGAGTATTTGCAGAATCAAACAAGAAAAAAGTTATTTCAACATAAAACGACAATATTTTCAATTCGAGCATGCTATAATTTTCCTAGTCTTTACATCCTAAGTGGGTAATTGGGATTGATAGCGTTTATTCAATGTGGTTCATCGGCACTATGAGCTTAAGATAAGCGAGTGTCCCTGGATTAACGAAAAGAGAATATCAGAAGGTGAGGGTTTTAGGATGAACAAATGGATAGCAAGAGGTATAGGCGGAGCAGCATTATTGTCGTTATTGCTGGGTACAGTGATAGCGTCAGCGGCAGATCCAGAATCCGCAGAGACGAATGAGGTTACCGTAGAGGCTGAACAAAACTTGCCTTCGAGCGGAAGCGTTCAGTTCAGCGATGTAGGAGCCAGCCACTGGGCGAAGGCAGCGATACAGACGGCAGTTAGCAAAGGCTATGTTAGTGGGTATCCGGGAGGAAAGTTTAAACCGGAGCAGGCGATTACTCGCGGTGAGTTTATGAAGATGGTCGTGACAGCACTTGGGTTGCCAACTGAAGCTGCAGAGGGAACATGGTATGAGCCTTATGTGAAGGCTGCGCAGAACCAATCGCTGTATGCAGCGGTGGATTTCGCAAATAATGAGGAGCAGTGGAACAAGGATATTACGCGTCAAGAGATGGCGCGGATTGCTGTGCGCGCTATTGGACAAGCGACTAGCGAAAATGACAAATGGATGTATTTAGCGACGAAGTCTGGACTGATCACTGGGCTCGGAAAAGGAGTTCTCGGGGAGGACAAGACAACGACACGAGCACAATCGGTCACGATTATTGAGCGGATCTTAAAGGTAAATGCTGGTGAGACTTTGCCAGGTTGATAAATACGCAGTGTCTAATGCCGAGCTTGCATGGCATGGGACGAATATATTTACGGTCATGCCGGAGGTTTTCGTATCCGATGAGAGCGAGCTCAAGGGAAGAACTGTGGAAGAACTTTGGAATGAAGAAATGATGACTATTACCTCCAAGGACGGGAAGTATAAAGCTCAATTAGAAGCGCTCATTGCCATCGATATGGAGGATACGAACGATCCTAACTGGAAGATGTTCCCATCGGTGGAGAAGTTGAAATGGTTTAATGGTGATTATGAAATGAATTTAAAAGTAATGGACTGGCCACAAAGTTATCTACTAATTTATAAAAGTAAAGTGATTTATAACGAGGATACAAGAAAATATGTTGGGGATGTTAGTTTTACTATGACTGGCTTTGTATCATTGGATAGAAACAAGTTTTATGATTTTGGAGTATTAAATAAAGTAGCGGATGTCTATCAGAATAAGCCGTTTGACTCGTCAATTAGAATTCTCCCAAAGAAAGGCTGGACACCCGATGAATTACACGGGCTTGAAATTTCCCTTCAGACACCGTCAAACTCAGGATATAAGAACCAAAATATTCTGAAAATTTACCCTCCTAAAAATTGATTCATGCAAAGAAGGTGCAGAATAGGGTGAATAGATTTATAGATTTACATATTTTAAAAGGAAGGTAGGTATATTTCATAGTGAACAAATGGGTATCAAGAGGTATAGGCGGAGCAGCATTATTGTCGTTATTGTTGGGTACAGTGGTAGCGTCAGCGGCAGATCCAGAATCCGTGGAAACGAATGAGGTTACCGTAGAGGCTGGACAAACCTTGCCTTCGAGCGGAAGCGTTCAGTTCAGCGATGTAGGAGCAGGTCACTGGGCGAAGACGGCGATACAGACCGCAGTTAGCAAAGGCTATGTTAGTGGGTATCCGGGAGGAAAGTTTAAACCGGAGCAGGCGATCACTCGCGGTGAGTTTATGAAAATGGTCGTGACGGCGCTTGGTCTGCCAACCGAAGCTGTAGAGGGGACATGGTATGAGCCTTATGTGAAGGCTGCGCAAAACAAATCGCTGTATGCAGCGGTGGATTTCGCAAATAACGAGGAGCAGTGGAACAAGGATATTACGCGACAAGAGATGGCGCGAATTGCTGTACGGGCCATTGGACAAGCGACCAGCGAAGATGATAAGTGGATGTATTTGGCGACGAAGTCCGGACTGATCACTGGGCTCGGAAAAGGAGTTCTCGGGGAGGACAAGACAACGACACGAGCACAATCGGTCACGATTATTGAGCGGATCTTAAAGGTAAATGCTGGTGAGACTTTGCCGGTTGATAAATACGCAGTGTCTAATGCCGAGCTTGCATGGCATGGACGAATATATTTACGATCATGCCGGAGGTTTTCGTATCCGATGAGAGCAAGCTCAAGGGAAGAACTGTGGAAGAACTTTGGAATGAAGAAATGATGACCATTACCTCTAAGGACGGGAAGTACAAAGCTCAATTAGAAGCGCTGATCGCCATCGATATGGAGGATCCGAACGATCCGAACTGGAAGCTACTCCGCCGGTGGAGGAGTTGAAATGGTTTGATGGCTTTTATGAACATACAGATTTAAAAGTAACTGATTGGCCGCAGAGCTACTTATTAGTTACGAAAAGCAAAGTGATTTTTAACAATGATAAAACAAAATATAATAGTGAAGTTAATTTTGCTGTATCTGGTTTTGATTCTCCTAGACTAAGTAAGGGGAGGTTTGATCCAATTGTGTTAGATTATTCTGCTATGGTTTATCATCATGAGCTTTATGATATACCAGTTTTGATTGTTCCTAAAAAAGGCTGGGTGATCAATAGACATGGAATCAGCATTTCTCTTCAGACGCCATCAAATTCTAATTATATGAGCCAATATATTTTGGAGATTTCTCCTCCTGAGAATTGATTCATGCAAAGAAGGTGCAGAATAGGGTGAATAGATTTATAGATTTACATATTTTAAAAGGAAGGTAGGTATATTTCAAAGTGAACAAATGGGTATCAAGAGGTGTAGGGGGAGCAGCATTATTGTCGTTATTGCTAGGCACAGTGGTAGCGTCAGCGGCAGATCCAGAATCCGTGGAAACGAATGAGGTTACCGTAGAGGCTGGACAAACCTTGCCTTCGAGCGGAAGCGTTCAGTTCAGCGATGTAGGAGCAGGTCACTGGGCGAAGACGGCGATACAGACCGCAGTTAGCAAAGGTTATGTTAGTGGGTATCCGGGAGGAAAGTTTAAACCGGAGCAGGCGATCACTCGCGGTGAGTTTATGAAGATGGTTGTAACAGCACTTGAGCTACCAACTGAAGCTGAAGAGGGGACATGGTATGAGCCTTATGTGAAGGCTGCGCAAAACCAATCGCTGTATGTAGCGGTGGATTTTGCAAATAACGAGGAGCAGTGGAACAAGGATATTACGCGTCAGGAAATGGCGCGGATTGCTGTGCGGGCCATCGGACAATCGACTAGCGAAAATGACAAATGGATGTATTTAGCGACGAAGTCTGGATTAATAACCGGGCTTGGAAAAGGAGTCCTCGGGAAGGACAAGACAACAACACGAGCACAATCGGTCACGATTATTGAGCGGATCTTAAAGGTAAATGCTGGTGAGACTTTGCCGGTTGATAAATACGCAGTGTCTAATGCCGAGCTTGCATGGCATGGGACGAATATATTTACGATCATGCCGGAGGTTTTCGTATCCGATGAGAGCAAGCTCAAGGGAAGAACTGTGGAAGAACTTTGGAATGAAGAAATGATGACCATTACCTCTAAGGACGGGAAGTACAAAGCTCAATTAGAAGCGCTGATCGCCATCGATATGGAGGATCCGAACGATCCGAACTGGAAGCTACTCCGCCGGTGGAGGAGTTGAAATGGTTTGATGGCTTTTATGAACATACAGATTTAAAAGTAACTGATTGGCCGCAGAGCTACTTATTAGTTACGAAAAGCAAAGTGATTTTTAACAATGATAAAACAAAATATAATAGTGAAGTTAATTTTGCTGTATCTGGTTTTGATTCTCCTAGACTAAGTAAGGGGAGGTTTGATCCAATTGTGTTAGATTATTCTGCTATGGTTTATCATCATGAGCTTTATGATATACCAGTTTTGATTGTTCCTAAAAAAGGCTGGGTGATCAATAGACATGGAATCAGCATTTCTCTTCAGACGCCATCAAATTCTAATTATATGAGCCAATATATTTTGGAGATTTCTCCTCCTGAGAATTGATTCATGCAAAGAAGGTGCAGAATAGGGTGAATAGATTTATAGATTTACATATTTTAAAAGGAAGGTAGGTATATTTCAAAGTGAACAAATGGGTATCAAGAGGTGTAGGGGGAGCAGCATTATTGTCGTTATTGCTAGGCACAGTGGTAGCGTCAGCGGCAGATCCAGAATCCGTGGAAACGAATGAGGTTACCGTAGAGGCTGGACAAACCTTGCCTTCGAGCGGAAGCGTTCAGTTCAGCGATGTAGGAGCAGGTCACTGGGCGAAGACGGCGATACAGACCGCAGTTAGCAAAGGTTATGTTAGTGGGTATCCGGGAGGAAAGTTTAAACCGGAGCAGGCGATCACTCGCGGTGAGTTTATGAAGATGGTTGTAACAGCACTTGAGCTACCAACTGAAGCTGAAGAGGGGACATGGTATGAGCCTTATGTGAAGGCTGCGCAAAACCAATCGCTGTATGTAGCGGTGGATTTTGCAAATAACGAGGAGCAGTGGAACAAGGATATTACGCGTCAGGAAATGGCGCGGATTGCTGTGCGGGCCATCGGACAATCGACTAGCGAAAATGACAAATGGATGTATTTAGCGACGAAGTCTGGATTAATAACCGGGCTTGGAAAGGAGTCCTCGGGAAGGACAAGACAACAACACGAGCACAATCGGTCACGATTATTGAGCGGATCTTAAAGGTAAATGCTGGTGAGACTTTGCCGGTTGATAAATACGCAGTGTCTAATGCCGAGCTTGCATGGCATGGGACGAATATATTTACGATCATGCCGGAGGTTTTCGTATCCGATGAGAGCAAGCTCAAGGGAAGAACTGTGGAAGAACTTTGGAATGAAGAAATGATGACCATTACCTCTAAGGACGGGAAGTACAAAGCTCAATTAGAAGCGCTGATCGCCATCGATATGGAGGATCCGAACGATCCGAACTGGAAGCTACTCCGCCGGTGGAGGAGTTGAAATGGTTTGATGGCTTTTATGAACATACAGATTTAAAAATAACGGATTGGCCGGAAAGTTATTTACTAGTAAGGAAGGGTAGAGTGATCTTTAACAATGATAAAAAAAGATATAATGACAGCCTGAATTTTGGTACATCAGGTTTCGAGTCTCCTAAATCTAGTAAGAGGAAGTTTGATCCAATTGTATTGGATTCGGCATCAGATGTTTATCATCATAAGCCTATAGATCTGACAGTAACAATTATTCCTAAAAAAGGCTGGGTACTTGGTAGTAATGGGCTTGAAATTTCCCTTCAGACACCATCTACTTCTAATTATATGAACCAAAATATTCTGAAAATTTACCCTCCTAAAAATTGATTCATGCAAAGAAGGTGCGGACTAGGGTGAATAGATTTACATATTTTAAAAGGAAGGTAGGTATATTTCAAAGTGAACAAATGGGTATCAAGAGGTGTAGGGGGAGCAGCATTATTGTCGTTATTGCTAGGCACAGTGGTAGCGTCAGCGGCAGATCCAGAATCCGTGGAAACGAATGAGGTTACCGTAGAGGCTGGACAAACCTTGCCTTCGAGCGGAAGCGTTCAGTTCAGCGATGTAGGAGCAGGTCACTGGGCGAAGACGGCGATACAGACCGCAGTTAGCAAAGGCTATGTTAGTGGGTATCCGGGAGGAAAGTTCAAGCCAGAGCAGGCTATCACTCGCGGTGAGTTTATGAAGATGGTCGTGACAGCGTTGGGGCTGCCAACGGAAGCTGCAGAGGGAAAATGGTATGAGCCTTATGTGATGGCTGGCTAGAACAAATCGCTGTATGCAGCGGTGGATTTCGCAAATAACGAGGATCAGTGGAACAAGGATATTACGAGACAAGAGATGGCGCGGATTGCTGTACGGGCTATTGGACAAGCGACTAGCGAAAATGACAAATGGATGTATTTAGCGACGAAGTCTGGACTGATCACTGGGCTCGGAAAAGGAGTTCTCGGGGAGGACAAGACAACGACACGAGCACAATCGGTCACGATTATTGAGCGGATCTTAAAGGTAAATGCTGGTGAGACTTTGCCGGTTGATAAATACGCAGTGTCTAATGCCGAGCTTGCATGGCATGGTACGAACATATTTACGGTCATGCCAGAGATATTCGTATCCGATGAGAGCAAGCTCAAGGGAAGAACTGTGGAAGAGCTGTGGAATGAAGAAATGATGACCATTACCTCCAAAGACGGGAAGTACAAAGCTCAATTAGAAGCGCTGATCGCCATCGATATGGAGGATCCGAATGATCCGAACTGGAAGCTACTCCCGCCGATGGAGGAGTTGAAATGGTTTAGCGGAGATTATGAAAAAACAGATTTAAAAATTTCGAAATGGCCACAAAGTTATTTGCTATTTTATCCAAGTAAGGTAATTTATAACGAGGATACAAGTAAATATATGGGCGATGTTATGTTGTCTATTTCGGGTATTGAATCTCCAGATATAGACAAGTATTACTCTGGAGAATTAAATGGGCAGGCATTTGTCTATTATCATAAAGTATTTGATTTACCAGCCCGGATTTTACCCAAAAAAGGCTGGACAATCGATAAATTAAATAGAATTAGTATCTCCCTCGAAACACCGTCAAATTCAGGATATAAAAATCAAAATATAATGACGATTTACCCTCCTGAAAATTGACAAATGCAAAGAAGGTGCGGACTAGGTTGAATAGATTTGAGAGGTTAACCGCTGATGTGTGGTGGTTATATAAAGATTGGAGTTGAAATCATAATGAAGAAATCGTGGTTAACAGGAATTAGTTGCATTCTATTAATAGCAGTTTGGTTAGATGGGAAGTTCTCCGGTATCTGCGCAGCAAGGATTTGAGGATGTAAAAGCGGAGCATTGGGCTAAAAATTCCATCGATACAGCGGTGGAGAAGGGGGATTTCAAAGGGTATGCAGATGGAACATTTAAACCGAACGCGACACTGACCCGTGCCGAATTTGCCGCGACATTAGCACGGATTTCAAAGACCGAGGCCACGGACACAGCGGAGAAAGCCTTTGCTGATCTATCAGGACATTGGAGTGAAGCTGAGGTTAATCGTGCAGTAGCCTTAGGATTTATCGATCCTAAAGATTATCCAAATGGATTTAAACCGAATACACCAGTGACTCGATTTGAGATTGCCAAATGGATGACCTCAGGTCTGGCTATTGTTGATGAGGATTATAAGCAGGCATTAGAGGATACGAAGACAACGGTTATTCCTGTAAGAGAATATTTTACTCCAGGCATTCCGGAATCAAAGGCTCCTTATGTAGCGGTGGCTATGGGTACGAAGCTGCTCGGAGGTTACCCGGACGGGACATTTGGACTAAATAGTAATGCTACCCGTGCAGAAGCTTCTACGATTCTACTAAGATATGAATCTATTAGCGGTAAGAAGGCTGATGATTTTCTTGGGTTGAAGGAGTTACGACAAGTTGGAACTGACCGAACGAATATGGAAACGATCAGTCCGTTTACTACAGGAAATACTTCTCTAAATGATGTAGTAGGAAAGAGTTATACGCTTAGAAACAAAGCTGGAAGTTTGAAATTGCGAAACTATATTGTAGTAGATTCTAAAGACTTTAAAAATATCGAAAGTATTTATGCTCCTCTATTTATCGATAAAACAGATTATGATAGTCGCCTTGATGAGAAAGAAACCTTTAGAGCATTTGTTCAAATAACAATCTACCCCAAATCCAACCAATTCGGAATAGATCATTATATGAGTGGTGTATCTGAAGGAGTAGTTCATGGGAGTAGAATACAAAATGATAATATTGTGAAGAAATACGATTATCTTACATTACCTAATATGAATACAGAACAATTCTTTCGGGATCATCAAGATAAAGATGGTGGGGTTACTATCTGGGTTAAAAAATTCCTGAAGGGTGATGTGTATCAACAACTGACAACAGACGCTGATTCATATGCTATAGTCAAAAGAAAGAATTAAATGGTGAATAAATCATGTTGAAAAAGTGGATTAATACTCCGAGGAGATAAAAATTATTCCTATAGCACATTACTTTCGTAAGATTATGGGTATTCTGGAATGTTTTCGATGAAGTTGCCCTTCCACTCTAGGAGGACTAATTTAAATTCCCAATTACTGTCCATTAGCATCTTCGAGCCCAATTAATCCCAGTCCATAGATATAGTATGCCTTCAATTGCCCGGTTTCGTCTAGTTCCATCAAGACCCCCATCCATTGAACTGCGCATGTTTAACTATCGGTCTATGAGCTTATCTAACGTATACTCAACAAGTGAGAGATCACCGAAAGTTCTTTAGTAGAGGGTCTACCAGGGCAGTTCACTCTAAGGTTCTCAGAATTCATTTTTAAACTTTAGTTTGAATCAAGTTTATTAATATTCGAAAACGACCAGGCGTTGTTTTTTTCTCAATTGGTTTATATCAAATATTGGTTGACGGCAGCGGTATGAGCATATCAGAGAAAAAAGAGATAGAAAACAAAGCGAAGGCGGTTGCTGTTGAGTATTTTAAAGAGAATTATAATGTAGAAGTGGTTTGAAATTCTTATTGAACATGAATAAACTCAATTAATTGTCAACCTTGATTGGCTTCAAGCCTTTCAAGGTTTTTTTGACGAGATATCCAATAAAGTCCAATAGATTCCATAAATTACACCTGATGGATCTACAGATATAGACAAATTGAACTAGCAATGCAAGTAATAATAGGGTCTTGGCTACAGAAACAATCTAATACCGACAATAAACGACAACATTTTCAATATTGATATGGTACTATTTAACTGTTATGTGGAAAGCAGGATAATAGTGATTCAACTAATAAAAGGAAGGAGCGCGAAGATGAAGAAATTGACAGTTCTAGCAAGCTTATTCATAGCAAGTTTAATGATTGCAAATGTGGCATTGGCGGCAGGGAAACCGGTTGAACTAATGATGGATGGAGAAAAGTACTTATATGTTAAGGGAATGAAGGGAGCGATTCCGTATCAGGAAAATGGAGTAACGATGGTTCCGATTCGCTTCGTAACGGATAAATTAGGAGCCAAGGTAGGCTGGAATAACGCATCTAAATCTCTGCAAATCCAAAAGGATGAAATCGATCTGACCTTAACGATAGGATCGTCTACGGCTTTAGTTACTGGAAACACAATCAACCTGCCAGCCAAGGTACTGCAAAAGGACGGGACAGTGATGGTTCCGTTGCAGATTGTTAGTGAAGTATTGAAAGAGGAAGTAGAGTGGGATGAAGAGAGAAATACAGTCATTATAAAAACGCCGGGGAAGGAGATTGGAGAGGTCGACCCATATGGACGGAAAATCCGTACAACCAACCTTCCGAAAAACTATAAGGACTACCCGTATATTTTAGCTGACATTCCGAACAGTATGTATGAGATGAAGTATCCGTATTCCCACAAAACTGATTCTATGGTGTCTTCAAAGTTATATCAATTACCGGAATTCACCCAAGAGAATATCGACATTTGGATGTCCCATATTAAGGAGTACGGGAATCTCTTGTTAAATTTGGACTACAGAACGATTGATGACAAATGGATTGAAGATATGGGTTCTCATATGATCATCTATGCATCTGAACTTAAAAAAAGCGCAGCCTATAAATATTTAGATCATTATAAGGATTGGGCAAAGAAAAATAAGATACAAATAGAAGGGACGCTAACTCCAGAACCGTCAATGATTTATAAGGATGGATTTGGAAGTTATTATGTGCGTTCAACAGTAAAATTTAAATTTAATTACTTTAAAGAATCAAAATATTTAATATTTGATACGTCCAAGGGAGCGTACCAAGACGGGTTTAATTTCAAAAAAGACGTGTGGTATTCCGGATACGTAGATTTCCCAATTACAACAAATGTAGGAGGATATTGGGGCCCCACTTTAAAGGTAAGTGTTAACGCAAGTATTCTAAATAAATCGCAAATAACTAAAGAGTAGTTGGCAATTATGAAGAGTTACTATAAGAAGTTTATTGTTTTCACAGTTTTTGTATTGTTATTTACTAATTTATCAATATATCAGGCCAGAGCAGCGCCAATTGTAAACATAGAAAACGGAGCCCTCAAATTCAGCATCACCTCCACCGCCGCTAGTTCTTCCATCCGTTATAAAACGATAGGATGGACGGTTAGAACCGATGAGGTTTGTACGTGGAAAGGAAAAAACAAAGATGATTGCAAACCTACGGCTAGTGGGAAATTTGTTACTTTCGAGGGTACAAAGGATGTAAAGCAAACAGGACAAGATCCGAACCCGTCTATCCCCGGAAAACCGGTGACAACCTTCTTCGAGGTTCCAGAGGCTAAAGTTACGAAAGGTTTGTTAGATAATGGGATGGGGGACATCAAGCAAGGGGGAAACTGTACTTAAGTGCTGTCATGATATCGATTGATGGGAACGATAACAAAAGAAGTGGTCCCTGGTACTCCTTGCAGGAAATAAAAAATGCGGAATCTTGGACCGAAGAAGGAATATCAGGGATTAGCGATGCCGCAGGTTGTAGATGCACAGCGTGCGAATGCCTCGATCCAGCAGTGGTATGGAGAATATAGTCTAACAGCCGCCCCGTATATCGTGAAGGCCGGGGAGTCGCTGCAGGAATATCACCAGAAGAATGGGAAGCTGGATGATAAATCGCAGGTGTTCCTGCAGAACCGCTATAAGAATGGATATATCCTGGTGAACTTTGATATTGAGAGTATCCGGGATGGCAAGCTGAATGAGCCGCATTTGCAGTATATTCACGCTCCGGAGATGAACAAGGTAATCGGGGGTATGAAGCGCCAGAATCAGTGGGAGATGGAAGGGTTCCAGTCCAAGGTTCAGGATGCCTACGGCAATATATTCGAACTGAAGGATGGGGATGTGGTCCTGTACCACGCTAACAAATCGAGCCGGGACGATTTTCAATCCCGAGTGACACATTAATGGAAGACTTTCTTGAAGATAAGGCAAGCTGGCGTATCCCGGCTTGCCTTTTGCATGCATATCCTGACGAGTGTTCAATGATGTACAGTTTAGTTATGGGTATCACATGTGGATATTAATTGTTACCCCTCTACCCCTCCCCTCATTTCTAGTATATAATTAAAGTTTAAAAGTTTAATATTCAGCATCTGAAGATGACTTCTCATACATAATCATGTCAAGGAACAGAGTTGACGCGGAGGTGTCAGCTTTTTTCTATGAGCTTCTTACGGTATCAAAGAAAAAATACATAAATAGAGAGAAACATGGAGTAGGAGGAAGAGAGAAATGTGGTTTGTCTTTGCTGTGGCTGCGGCAACATGCTTTGGGATGCGGGGAATCTTGTATCAGTGGACGTCCCAGCGTCCGCTTGATCGGAATTTATTGTTATTTGGCGTTTATTTATCGGGAACGATGATTGCTCTAGCAAGCAATGTGTTTGCGGGTCAAGCGTGGAATAATGGAGCGTTGATCGGTCTATTGATGGGGGTATTCTCCTTTATCGCCAATGCTTCTATGTACAAAGGTTATGCGGTTGGCAAAGCATCGTTGATCGCTTTGTTCACAGGACTACCGCCCGTGGTCGTGGTGATCGCAGCTTATCTGTTGTGGGGAGAGACGTTGAATCCATGGCAGATCATTTCCTTTGTCGTGGTTATTATCGGTCTATTGCTGATCAAGTACTCTCAGGATTTGAAGCTCGGACAATTTAAAGGGATTCAATGGGGGCTTCTGACCATGCTGTTCTTCGGTATGACGGATTTAACCTCCAAGCAGGCTACACTTTCCGGCGCTTCTACGCTTCCGTTGTTATCCGTGATGTATGGGACGGGAGCGGTACTATTTGGAACACAGTGGACGATAAGCCAATACAGAACCTCTAAGAAAGCTATCGTAGAGACAGAAGGCTCTGTATCGAATGAGCAAGCAGCTTCGGCGCCCGTGCAATGGAGTCGCGGCAAGACGCTCGGCTGGGGTCTATTTGTCGGGATATCGAATATCGCCGGCATGATCTTCCTGATTCCTGCTTTTCGTGGGGGAGTAACCGGAATCGTCTCAGCGATCAGCGCCATGAACGTTGTGTTCGTGCTGCTATATGCCCGGTTCTATCTGAAGGAGACGATGGCGCGGCGGGAAATCATAGGATTGTCGACCGCACTGATTGGTATTTTGCTGCTACGTTTGCTGGCCTAGCATAAAAACAAACCCGAAAGAAAGCATCCTTTAAAAGGCGGCTATCTTTCGGGTTTTCCTCATTTACTACTGCTCAAGACTCTATCCCCAAAAACTTCTCACGCATCTGCTTCAATTCATCAGAATCCTTATAGTCGTTCTTGGCCGCGGTATCCATATATTGCTTGAGCTCGGTAAGAAGCTGGCTTTGGCAGGCCTCCGATTTGCTAACATAAGATTTGTAAGTTTTCTGGGCATCATCGTTCATGATGCGCGTGGTATAGTCGAATAACTGACTATTATCACTTCCAAAGAAAATAGCCCCCTTGTACTGCCGGAACAAATTCTTAATTTCATTATTACGAAGGGAAGCCGGATAATTCGTCATGAAGGACTCGGTATCAAGCGCCCGATTAAGTAGTTCTTCAAGGCTGATGGCAATCGAAGCATCACGTAGAGATGGTTCCTTAGTTTCCTGGACCATTAGCCTGATATAATCCGAGATATCTTCCGTGGTCTTATCTTCGTATTTTGCATAGGCTTCATAATCGATGATAGGGAAGAATGTCCCCTCAATGGAATAGAGAAAATAACCGTTGTCTTGTGTATCAGCTAGTAGATTCTTCAGCTTGCCATCCGACAATTGGGAAATGATCTCGTCCAAGCTGTGTGTGTAAGGATCGGTATTCATCAGTTCCTGCTGGATGCCTTGTTCGTTATAGCGTTCTTGAAGGGTCGGTTTTACTTGTAACTGCGCGTCCTCTAGAGAGAGAACCATTTGCGTTGCCTGCTCTCTAGGCACCTCATCGATGTGCTCCTGAAGATAGCTAATCGCTTCTGACAGCTTACCATCGTTCTGTAATAATGCGTTATACTCGGCGCTTACCTTCGCAGCTTGATCCGCTCTCGCTTGATCTTCTTGATTTGTAGAGGGATTATTCTGTTCATTTGATGGGCCGTTCTGTTCATTCGCACTATTATTGTTCGGGGATCTATATTTGGTTCCTTGTCTATCTGCTTATCACTGCATGCCGCAAGTGCCAATACCGTTGCTAGGGCCAGCGTTATCCTCATCATCCTCTTACGCAATACATTATTCCTCCTTAGATGAGATGCCTTTTGGTAATAATAACGCTGGCTCGCCCTAAAAGTTGCAGTAATTTCCAATTAGTTTATTTTATGAAAATGAGATATGACGAATACGGCTGGGGAGTTCCAGTAAATCGTGACTTCATTGCCGGCATAGCTGTCCTGATGGTCGATATAGCATTGTGCCGGTGCTTTGCCCTGTAGATGCTCTATCATGTAATCGTCATTTAGGCCATGATTTGGACCGCCAGCGACAAGGCCGGGCACTGGTTCATCAATCTTATCTCCGACAGAAGGACGATGGTGCGGATGTATGACGGAACGATCCCCATCAGCCGGTAACATAGCTTATATCCAGCACATTACGTCCCAACAAATAATGTATATGCTCCAGCGCACAAACTTCGTATTTCTTTCTTCCGCTAAAGTGATGGGCAAGCAATAGCAGCATGGCCTGATTCATCAGAATCATATTGCTGCCCCAAATATAGTTCGTCTCTGCGAGGGAGATCAAATAACCGTCCGTAGCGCTGCGGCGGAGTAGTTGGTCTGCTTCATCCATCAGTCCGTTTGACAGAGAGGAGTGTAACTCAGGCTCTATCTCAAAGTTATCATTCAGTAGATAGGCGATCGTTCCATATCCCCCATATCTGCCCATCCGAGCTCATACTTAGGAAAAGATTTCTTTGCCAGTTCAAGAAAGTCCTCGTGGTAAGTGGATTCTCCAGTTGTACGGTACAGCTCGGCCGCGGCCCAGTAGCGTTCATCCAGATCCAGATGATCCCCATATTCGCCAGTGTACACATCCATAGGGTTTCTGAAGCCTCGGACGTCTGGATGTTCTTCAAGCCAAGACCATGCTCGTCTTGCTGCCTGGAGGCAGTGCTGGGCAAATTCAGGATCAAAGGGCATGTAAATTCGGCATGCCATGGCCATGACTCCGGCAAAGCATCCGGTTGCCGTTGCTGAGACAGGAAGGAAGTATAGCTCATCATGGTCATTTTCCGGCATTACGTGAAGTGCAGGGAAATATTTGGTCGTGAGCTTATGGAACACCCCACCATTTCGCTCATCCTGCATTTTGAATAGCCATTCCAGCTCATAACGGCATTCATGCAGAATATCGGGGGTCTTCCCATCCGTCTCTGGAATTGGAGTAGCCTGGTAAAAGGCTTCTGAATGAAGCTCGTAGGCGAGAAGAAGATCGGCGACGGCCTTAGCTCCAGGACCGGTATATTTGCCATAATCCCCAGCATCATGCCAGCCACCACAGCTGTCTAGTTTACGTGATGGTTCGTCGTATACGATTCCTTCTTGGGTATGGCAGGCTTGATGCGTCCACGCCCCAGCATACTTTTCCTCAAGTTTCATTCCACAACGGAACAAATAGAACGCTCGTAATAGCCCGCGGTGAACCTGTTCGTAGGGTTGCTCTGAAATGGAGAAAGAAGCTGATTTGTTGTCATTCAACTCGATATGATATGTTCCGGGTGTAGTCCAACTGGAGAAGTCGGCCTGAGATATCGTCACTCCAGCCACACGATCCATGACCGGATCGGTGGTATTCCCTTCAAGCACAATCTCTCCAAGCCTATCGTCAACGAGATAGAAAGCTCCGCTATCGTTAGCAATAACGGCGATTTTGCCAGAGTTCATAGGATAGCCGATTTGATTCACGGTAATATTGCGTTGCCCTTGTCCGTTCATCTTTGCTCACCCTCCAGATATGTAATCGTTTTCAAATATACGAAGCCGATTTCTGTTAACATCATTCATATCCTCACATGTTCTGGATAGATTGGCAAGACTGCTTATTAAATCACATACCTTCATTATTATGAATCACGCCTTGGTAAGAGTACTGTTCATATTTAGTTAGAGCATGGTACTATTGCATATAATTGGGGGAGACCCCCAAACAGAACTATTAGATCCTTGAAGGAGTGAAGGGAACATGGATGCATTCTTTTCCGCCGGGGCGATGTCCGGATTTGTCCTTCTATCGCTTCCTCATATACTGGCGCTTGGTGCCGTACTGATACTTATTCTAGGGCTATATTATGCGAGAATTACGATACGCAATCATCCATGGTTAAGGAGAACCGTCCGCTACGGCTTGGCGATGCTCTTATTTCTGTCCGAGGCTAGCCTAAATATCTGGTATTTGGAGCAGAACCTCTGGGATGCTCGGTACACGCTGCCACTTGAGCTATGTAGTCTTACGCTGTTGCTCTCAATCATCATGCTGCTGACAGGTAGCCGCTGGCTTTATCCTTTTCTGTTCTTCGCTGGGATCGCGGGTGCGCTTCAAGCGCTGCTTACGCCTAATTTGCTGTATGGATTTCCACATTTCCGCTATTTACAATTTTTCATCTCTCATGCGGCGATTATATTGGCTTCGTTATACATGACCTGGATCGAAAACTATAGGCTGGGCTGGAGGTCCATCGTCTGGGCAATACTTATGCTGAATATATCGGCGGCGGCCATTTGGGGAGTGGACCATGCTATCGGGGCTAACTATATGTTCCTGGCTCATAAGCCAGATACAGCGTCTTTGCTCGATCTACTCGGCCCCTATCCGTATTATTTGCTCGTGGAGGAAGGAATCGCACTGCTGATGTTCATCATTTTATATGTCGTCTTCTTCTTACTTCCCGATAAAATAGCGCAGCGTAACCGCATTAGGAAAGGAGCTCGATCATCATCATGAAGGAAATACCTGATCATTTGCGAACCGGACTATCTGTCGTGTTCATAGGTTTCAACCCAAGCCCGAAATCGGGGAACTCGGCCATCATTATGCCAATCCGCGCAATAACTTCTGGCGTATTCTGTACCGTTCTGGTCTTACACCTCGTTTGTATACGGCGGCAGAGGATCATGAACTGTTGGAGCTGGGATATGGCTTCACCAATATTGTATCCAGGCCAACGCGCGCCGCGGAGGATATAACCCGTGAGGAATATGCGCAAGGCAGGCAAATTCTACGTGAGAAGCTTGAACTGTACCGTCCACAAGTGGCTTGCTTTGTCGGAAAAGGGGTCTATACTGAATTCAGCCGTCGCTCCCAGGTGGAATGGGGATTTCAGGAGGAGCCAGTAATCCAGGATGTGCGGGAGTTCGTAGCCCCATCCTCCAGCGGGTTAGTGCGTATGCCGATGGGGGAGATCATATCAATTTATAAAAGGTTGTCCGAACACGTACTAGAAGTTAGGGATTCATAGGCACAGATGCGCATGAATCACGAATGACCAGACTGGTGGGGACGATGATGGATGGAGGAGGCAGGTTAGGCGAATGAATCATCTCATTCAGGGAACGGAGTGCTTGTTCTCCCAGAGTGAGAAAGTCCTGTTGAATCGTCGTCAACGCAGGCTGGGTATGCTGAGACATCTCGATACCATCAAAGCCGATGACGGACAGATCATCTGGAATGGATAGCCCCGCCTCAGCGGCGGCCTCCATGACACCAAGCGCGATCATATCAGAGCAGCATACGACGGCAGTCGGACGGTGATGCAGCTTCAGAAAATCCTTCATCGCGGCATAACCTGATTCTTTACTAAAATCTCCGATAGATATGTATTCCGGATAATAAGGCAAATCAAGCTCCTGCATGGCCAGCCGGTAGCCTTCGAACCGCTGCTTCCCGACGTAGGAATCGAGATGGCCGTTGATAAAGGCAATCCGTTGGTGCTGCAGTTGATGCAGGTAGCGTACAGCCGTCTTGATGCTGTTAATGTTCTCAGAAGTAATATATCCGGCACGTGGTCCGGTGAAGTCCATATCGATAAACATAGTAGGGATGCCGGATTGGAGTATGTCCTCGAAATTCAGATCATGGCTCTGAAATCCAAAGATCAAGATGCCATCCACATTGCGGCTCAGACAGTGCTGCACAATACTATATTCCGAGCCCATATCGAACTGGACAAGATAGAGTAGATCATAACCAGTCTCCTTCAGCGCCTTCTCAAGCCCTACGATAACTCTGGAAAAGAAGGGGTGAGTTAATCCAGTCGTTAGGAACATCCCGATCGTCTTGGATTTGCCCTGTACAAGTCCACGAGCTGTATGATTGGGAATGAATTGTTCATCACGGATCACCTGCTGTACTCGTGCTCTCGTCTTAGGACTGACATGGGGACGGTTATTGATGACTTTGGACACGGTCGTTATTGACACGCCTGCTGCTCTCGCAATATCATGAATATTTTTCGCCATTAAATGCCACCTAGATTCTTCCTGTCATAATTTACTAGAATAATAACACAAGGATATCTGTTCCTCGCGAAATTTGCAATCTATTATCGAAAAACGTTTTCTATACAAATTATTACATGTATGCTATAATCCAGAACTAAATACACATACACTTCGATAAACGCGCGTCCATTTTATTGTAACCGCTTTTATCAGGGGAATCGGAATAAATAAGTTCTAGCAGAAGGGAGGAGAAATTGGCAATAGAACAGGTAAAAGAATAGGGTGGAAGAAAGTCCATAGCTTGTTTTGATCTTTTCGGAAAACGTTTTCCGACTGGTCTCCATCATGGTGTAGACATTATCAAAACGATATGTAGTTATGGGAGGGCTGATTGTGAGAATGAAGCTCAGGAAGCGGATGATAGCGATGATGATGACGATTGTGCTATTAAGCTCGCTTGTACCAATGATGGCTGCTGCGGAGCCGGAAGGTAGTGAAACAGGCGATAACTCAAGCTTGATTGTGTCTCCAGCGGTGAAGCCATCGTTAGGGGGCGCTTTGCAGATTGTCGAAATTGACGGACAGAAGACACTTGCCGACCAGAACGGGAATCCGATCCAATTACGGGGAATGAGTACACATGGATTGCAGTGGTTCCCGGAGATCATTAACGATAATGCATTTGCGGCTTTGGCTAATGATTGGGGGGCCAATGTGATCAGGCTGGCGATGTATGTTGGTGAGAACGGATATGGTACACCGGCAAATAAAGAGAAGATCAAGCAGAGCGTGATCCAGGGAATTGAATATGCGATCGCCAATGACCTGTACGTAATCGTAGATTGGCATGTGCATGCACCTGGGGATCCGAGGGCGGACATATATAGCGGAGCTATGGAATTCTTCAGAGATATTTCTGCGCTTTACCCAAATGATGAGCATATCATCTATGAATTGGCCAATGAACCTAGTTCGAACAATACTGACGGTCCTGGAATAACAAATGATGCTGCGGGATGGCAGGCTGTTAAGGATTATGCCGAACCGATTGTAGAGATGTTGCGTGAAGAAAATGCCCAGAACAATATTATCATTGTGGGTACACCGAACTGGAGTCAGCGTCCGGATCTGGCTGCAGATAATCCGATTCAAGCGGATAACATCATGTACACGGTGCATTTCTACACAGGGACACATATGCCTGCTGCGGATAGCTCGGATAGAACGAATGTAATGAGCAATGCCAGATATGCGCTGGAGCACGGTGTCCCGATCTTTGTGACTGAATGGGGTACGAGTCAAGCGAGCGGGGACGGCGGACCATATCTGCAGGAAACCGATCAGTGGCTTAGCTTCTTGAATGAGAACAACATCAGCTGGGTGAACTGGTCGCTAACGAACAAGAACGAGACTTCGGCGGCTTTTATGCCACTGGAACTCGGCAAGCAGCCGGCAACCAGCCTTGATCCCGGCAGTGACCAGGTCTGGTCGATTCCGGAGTTGACCGTGTCCGGCGAATATGTGAGGGCAAGAATCAAGGGGATAACATATGAGCCGATCGACCGGAATAAATATTCTCAAGTACTGTGGGATTTTGATGATGGAACGACTCAAGGATTTGGGGTAAATCAAGATAGTCCGAATCCAGGGAGTATTACATTAAGCAACGTGGATGATGCTCTGCAGATTACTGGGTTGAACGTGAGCACGGATACAAGCGAGGGGAATTATTGGGCTAATATTCGCTTATCTGCGGATGGTTGGGGAAGACCGCTAATATCCTAGGCGCAGAACAATTATCTATGGATGTCATCGTAGACGAGAAGACGACGGTATCCATCGCGGCGATTCCGCAAGGACCTTCATCAGGATGGGCAAACCCGGAACGAGCTGTACGAGTAGGTGAAGAGGATTTTGTACCGTATGGTGATAAATACAAGGCAGTTCTCTACATCACTACAGAGGATTCACCTGCACTCGAGACGATTGCCACAAGTACGGTAAATAATGTGATGAATAATCTGATTCTGTTCATTGGGGCGAAGGATACGAACGAAATCTCGCTAGACAACATTACAGTGTCAGGTACCAAAGTAGAGCTGCCTGTCATTCATGCACCGAAAGGAACGGCCGCACTCCCTTCTGATTTCGAAGACGGTACACGGCAAGGCTGGGACTGGAATCCGGAATCAGCAGTTAAGGGTCCGCTTACGATAGAGGAGGTCCAAGGCTCGAAGGCTCTCTCTTGGGAGCTCGCTTATCCAGATGTTAAGCCTTCAGACGGCTGGGCATCTGCGCCTAGGCTGGAGTTATATAAGGATGGACTCGTTCGTAAAGATTATGATTATGTTAAGTTCGATCTGTATATTGAGCCTGAACGGGCAAGTGCGGGAGCGATGGCGATTAATCTTGTATTCCAACCGCCTAGCGCAGGTTACTGGCAGCAAGCTCCAACGAGCTATAATATAGAGTTCGATCAGACGGTAGGTGCAGCGGTAACCGACTCCGTGTACCACTATCCGGTGAGTATAAATATGCGTGAAATCAGCGGTATCGCAGACGATACGGAGCTGCGGAATATGATTCTTATATTTGCAGATGTGAACAGTGATTTCGTAGGAAGATTGTATATCGATAATGTCAGATTTGCGGGAGAATCGGATGTAGCAGTGCCCGCAGCTCCTGGTGGCCTAGAGGCAAAAGCAGGTGACGGATTCGTAGCACTGAACTGGGAGGTAGCTGTCGGTGCCCAATATTATATTGTGAAGCGTGCTGTTCAATCGGGCGGGCCTTATACGACAGTGGCAGCTCACGTTCAAGCAACGAGCTATAAGGATACCGGATTAAGTAATGGAACCACCTATTATTATGTAGTGTCCGCTGTCAACGAAGTGGGAGAAAGTGCGAACTCTGTGGAGAAGCAGGCTACTCCTTATAAGTCGAATAGCGGTGGAAGTAATAATGGCGGCAATCCTGGAAGTACATCTGGTAATAGCAGTAGTGGCGGTAATAGTGGCAGTGCCTCTTCGGGAAATTCGGGCAGTGAGATTATCGTCCTTCCTGAGCCGGATCAAGACGGCAAGATTACTGTAGAAATCGCCAAAGGGGCGGAGCAAGCAGTTTTTGCTGCGAATGCAACAGGGATTAGTGATAGGACGGTTATTGTACTGAAGGGTGAAGATTTCATACTTCAGTTACCGGGACGGTCTTTAAACAATTGCAGGCCCTGTTAACAGAGGAACAATTAAAGAATGCGGTCATTACGGTTCAATTCAACAGGATGACGGATGGAGACCGTTCTCTTCTGTTGGATCGGATCAATAGTCGCGAAGAAGTAGATGTACGTGCAGCGGGAGTAATTATAAATTTCTCCCTATCTATCACCGCTGGGAAGGATAATCCTGTCCTGAAGCTGGATCGATTTAAGCAACCACTCATCATGACTTTAAATGTAGATGCGGCTGTGAATAAGGATTTGATCGGTATGTACCTCATCTCTTCCGACGGGCTTATTAAGTATATTGGCGGTACGACGCAAGACGACAAGCTGGTGGCAGATCTGACTACGAACGGTGTATATGGACCATTAAGCTATGATATGTCCTTTAGTGACGTTGCTGGAACGCATTGGGCGGTACCGGTACTGAAGCTATTGGCTGCGAAGCATATTATCGAGGGGACGGGCGCAGCGCAATTTGCACCTGATAAGCCGATTACCCGTGCGGAATTTGCTGCAATGATCGCCAGATCGCTACGGATCGAAGCAACAGGTCATACGGAGACAACTTTTACTGATGTAGAGGCTGCAGACTGGTATGCGGAAGCAATTATGGCTATTAGTGAAGTGGGGATCGTAAATGGGCGTAGCGCTTCGAGCTTCGACCCTAGGGCAACGATTACCCGTGAGGAAATGGCTGCAATTCTGTTACGTGCCTATGAATACAGCAGGGGCAAGGGGAATTCTGGAGAGGCTGTTGCGGAGTTTGCAGATCAAGCGAGCGTCAGTTCTTGGGCTCGGGAGGCTGTAGCAGAAGCGCATGCGCTTGGCCTCATTATGGGGCGGGCTAACGGACAATTTGCACCACAGAGCCAGGCTACCCGTGCGGAAGCTGCTCAGCTGATTGCTAGAATGATTAACGCATAATCGGGGTCAAAATTTGCGGGATGGGCTGCCTCATGGTCATATCTATGATCATGGGGCAGCCCTTGCTGTTTGTAGGGAGAGTTACCGCGTCGCACACATTGTGCCAAGTCGGGAACAGCCGCGCAATCGCTTCCGCTCAAAGTTTATCTTTAATGTTCATGGGCGGAGGTAAAAAAGATGCGTTATCGCAGTTTTTTCTCAAAACAGGCCGATTCATTTCTAAAAACCTGCATTATTCCATCTTTTTTATTTAGTAGATTAGGTTAGTTGGAAATGACTTCTTTCTATCGACTATTTTACAGTAGTGTGCTATTATAGAGTCCTGATAACGTGGTAACGAACTAAAGCGTTTGGAGTACAGTAATCATATAAAAGCAACCGAACTATAGGCAATATTACTTTCAGAATACAACGTTTGTTCGGATTATTGAGTATTTATGGGGGAGAGAGAATGATGAAGAAGACGGGATTAATTAGTTTAATTGTGTTGGCGATGTTTGTGGCCTTAGCCGGATGTGGTGCATCAGGGTCAGGTAAGAATGAGAACAAGCTGGTGATCGGTATTGATGATCAATTTGCTCCGCTTGGCTTCCGGGATAAAGATAATAATATCGTAGGCTTCGATATAGATTATGCTAGAGCTGCCGCAGAGAAGATGGGCAAGGAAGCTGTGTTCCAGCCAATCGATTGGAAGGCGAAGGAATCCGAGCTGAAGAGTGGCCGGATCGACTTAATCTGGAACGGATATACGATTACAGATGAACGCAAAGCTATGGTGCTGTTCACGAAGCCTTATCTGGAGAATAGCCAGGTTATCGTGACGTTGGCGAACTCGGAGATTGCTGGGGTGGATGATCTGGCAGGTAGGGTTGTTGGTCTACAGGCTCAGTCGTCGGCTGCCGATGCGCTGGATGCCAATCCGATCAAAGACAAGATCAAGACCGTATCGGAATTTTCAGATAATGTTCTAGCATTAAGCGACCTCAAGACGAAGCGTCTTGATGCGGTTATTATTGATGAAGTGGTAGCGCGCTACTATTTGTCGCAAGAGGAAGGGACGTTCAAGATTCTGGATGAATCGTTGGCTCCTGAACTCTATGGTATAGGTGTGAAGCAAGGCAATGAAGAGCTACTGAACAAGCTACAGCAGGCACTTGATGATCTGAACAGCAATGGGACTGCAGCTGAGATTTCTAAAAAATGGTTCGGCGAGGATAAAGTGCTGAAATAGATCGTGAGGAGACGCTTAATATGAGCTTGGACTACATCTTAGAGATCATTGGACCTATGCTGGAAGGCGTGAAAATGACCGTATTGCTGTTCTTTCTGGCCATAATTACGTCCATCCCGCTCGGATTCCTCGTCACCTTAATGGTGAAGAGCCAAATGAAGCCGCTGGCATGGCTGGCGCATACTTATATTTACGTCATGCGGGGTACACCTCTGTTGCTGCAAATGCTCGTCATTTGCTTCGGACTGCCTGTCATCCCGGGGATTGGACAATATTTGGTGATGGATCGCTTCGTCGCTGCTTGTCTAGCCTTTACTTTGAACTATGGCGCTTATTTTGCCGAGACCTTCCGCGGCGGCTTGCTGGCGATTGATCGAGGACAGTATGAAGCGGCTCAAGTATTAGGCCTAAGCAAATGGCATACAACGACGCGGGTTGTGCTTCCGCAGATGTTCCGAATCGCTCTGCCGGCGGTAGCCAATGAATCGATTACCCTTGTGAAGGACACTGCTCTGCTCTATGCTGTTGCGGTGCCGGAGCTGCTGCATTTCGCCCAGACTGCGGTGAACCGCGACTTTACGATTGTGCCTTTCTTTGTAGCGGGGGTTATATATCTGTTGATGACGCTAGTGTTGACCTTGCTGTTCAAAGTACTTGAGCGGAAGCTCAAATTCGAATAAAAGGACGTAGAATCGTATGGCAATCATAGAGGTTATGAATCTTAGAAAATCGTTCGGTGCCGTAGATGTGCTGAAGGATGTATCCTTATCGGTCAATGCGCAGGAAGTGGTCGCCGTCATCGGTCCTTCTGGTTCAGGAAAAAGTACGATGCTGCGCAGCTTAGCGTATCTGGAGAAGATCAATGGCGGCAGCATTCAAATTGGTGGGGAGTTTCTGGTCAAGGATGGAAATTACTCTGCCGCTCCCAAGGTGAAGGAGATTACGTCACGCATGGGAATGGTGTTCCAGCATTTTAATCTGTTCCCTCACTTGACGGTACGTGATAATCTGGAGCTTGCACCACGGCTAGTGAAGAAGCTTCCCGCGGCAGAGCTGCGTGATAAAGCTTCGGGATTGCTGGAGAAGGTCGGACTGCTTGATAAGGCTAATGTCTATCCAGCCAATCTATCTGGCGGGCAGAAGCAGAGGGTGGCGATTGCTCGGGCACTGATGATGAGTCCAGAGATACTGCTCTTCGACGAGCCGACATCGGCACTTGATCCGGAGTTGACTGGTGAGGTGCTCGAAGTAATGAAGCAGCTAGCTGAGGAGCATATGACGATGATCGTGGTTACCCATGAGATGGGATTTGCGCGCGAAGTAGCGGATCGGGTTATGTTCATGGCAGACGGTGAGTTCATTGAAGCAGGAACGCCGGAGCAAATATTCGATCATCCGCAGCATGAGCGGACAAAGGCTTTTTTAACTAGAGTAATATAGGGATAAGATGTGCAAATTGGCTGTTTGGGTAAAATCATACAACGGGGCGCCGCGGGGTGCTTCGTTTTTTTTCTGTGGGGAGGATTTGAATTTCTTATATCAAGGGATGACCATGTCGGTTATAATGATTAATCATTATAAGGTAGTTCAAAAAGCCCGCTTTTGATCACGAAGTAACACTGAGAGCATATTGGACATCGAATCTTGAATTCAGCCGGTCCTTCCGGTGCTCACGTACTCAAAACGTACGCTCCGCTCCTCAGTCCCTAGCTTCATCCAATCTTCTTGGTGCTGAAAACCGAACTTTTTGAACACTTATTATTTGTAGACAATTGAACACCCCTAGTAAGGAGAACACAGTATGGCACAAACCAGAATGAAACGGCTGAACGTCGGGATATTTGCGCATGTGGATGCGGGAAAAACGACGACGACTGAGCATATATTATTTGAGAGTGGCCGGACCCGGGAACTGGGAAGTGTTGATGAGGGAACGGCTCTGACTGATTCTATGGACGTGGAGCGGCAGCGTGGCATCTCCGTACGATCTGCGCTTACCACATTTTACTGGAATGGGGCTCAGATTAATTTAGTAGATACACCGGGGCATGTCGATTTTCTGTCTGAGGTGGAACGCTCATTGCGCGTGATGGATAGCGCTGTACTCATCGTGTCGGCAGTGGAAGGAGTACAGGCACAGACGGAGATAATCTGGAATGGATTGCGGAGGCTTGGTATCCCGACTTTGCTATTTGTGAATAAGATGGATCGGGTCGGAGCTGATCCGGGGGCGGTATTGGAGCAAATTCGTAAGCATCTCTCTCCCGACATTATCCCTCTACAGATGCCATTGGGAAGTGAGCAGAAATTCCGCGGTGCGGCACAGCTGATAGATGGGATTTCTATAAATGGTCTCGATATGAGTAAAGAGGAAGAACGATCTCTTGCAGAGGCGCGTACCCGGTTATACGATTTTCTCGCGGAACGGGATGAGGACCTATTTGAAGCATATTTGGAAAATGAAAATGATCTGATCCCAGCTGAACGATGGATGAGCACTATCTGTGAACTGATCAGGAAGGCGCGTATTTTCCCAGTCATGTATGGCGCAGCCTCGCGCGGTCTTGGCATCTCGGCTCTGCTTGACGCAATTGTGGAATATTTGCCGGCTACGGGCGGTGATCCGGAAGGGAACCTATCCGGTATTGTCTTCAAGATAGAACGGGACAAGACGATGGGGCGCATGGCTTATGTCCGTGTATATGAAGGAAGTATGCGTAACCGGGATGTTGTATACAATCATACGCAAGGTATTCAGGAGAAGGTAACGCAAATCCGTAAGGTCGAAGGAGGGCGCACCGAAGATCTTGGGCTGCTTGAAGCGGGGGATATTGCCGCCGTCTGCGGTCTGACGCAGGTCCGAATCGGGGATGTGCTGGGGGGACCGGAGGCGATTCCGCCGGAGGCCCATCTCGCAGTACCATTGCTGACGGTCCGTGTCCATTGGGCGAATGAAGAACAATATCCGCAAGTCGTTCAGGCTCTGCAGGAACTTTCCGATGAGGACCCACTGCTTGATGTACAGTGGCTGCAGGATGAACGTGAGCTGCATGTCAAGGTAATGGGACCGATTCAGCTCGAAATTCTAAGTAGTATTTTAGAGACGCGATATGGACTTGCCGTGACCTTCGGACAGCCTTCGGTCATCTATAAGGAGACGCCGGTGCAGAGCGGTGAAGGCTTCATCGCCTATACGATGCCTAAGCCTTGCTGGGCAATATTGCGTTTCAAGATAGAGCCGGGACCTCGGGGGAGCGGGCTGGTCTACGAATCACAGGTCAAAAGCGAGGATTTGCTGGCACAGTACCAGAACGAGGTACAGCGACGGGTTCCGGAAGCACTTATGCAAGGACTCTATGGCTGGGAAGTGACAGATCTGAAGGTGACCTTGGTATATGGTCAGCATCATGTATGGCATACGCATCCGCTCGATTTCGCTGTGGCGACGCCGATGGGGATGATGGATGGCTTGGCGAATACAGGAACAACATTGCTCGAGCCGATGCTTCGCGTGCGCATCATCGTCCCGGAGGAGAATGGGGGCCGGGTTATGAACGATCTGGTGCAGATGCGCGGTATCTTCGATCCACCGGTACTACAAGGAGACCGGATGTTGATTGAGGGAAGAGTGCCACTTGCGACATCGCTGAATTATCCAGTGGAACTTAGTTCCTATACGAAGGGACGCAGTACATTCGCTTCCTTCTTCGACGGCTATGAGCCTTGTCCGCCAGAAGTGAAGGCAGTAAGGCAGCGCCGGGGGTTAATCCGCTGGATCAGGCCAAATATATACTTAGCGTAAGAAAAGCGCTGCAAGGATGAATTTCATCCTGCAGCGCTTTTTTTTCTATGAGGGGCGTACCCCGTCTTCATATATGATTCCCTTCTATAGTAGAAGGGCGGCTAGTTCATCATAGCTTGCAGCCTCATAATGAGGACGATGCTCGGATTCTGGATTGACCCCGCGATGATTGAACCAGATCACATTCCAGCCGCCGTTCAAGGCGCCGATGACATCATTACGCCAGGAGTCGCCAATGTAGCAGCAGGCGTCGGTAGGTAGTCCGAGCTTCCCAGCGACGTGATCGAACAATCCGCGGTCCGGCTTGGTGATTCCGACCGCCCCGGAGATGAAAATGAGATCGGCGGGGATCATATCCCGAATTCCTAGAGCGGTGATCTTCTGCATTTGATGCTGTGGCGGTCCGTTCGTAATCAGTCCGACAGTAACATCTCTATCTTTTAATTGCTCGATTAGCTCCTTGGCTCCGTCGAATAATTGGATTGTGAATTGATGCTGCAAGTACTCTTCCTGCACCATGTCTGCTTGTGAATCTGTGAGGTGCAGACCGAATTCCTCTAAGGAAAATTTGAATCGGTTACGCCGCATTTCCAGAAGTACGTTACCATGAGTTGGCGTACCCCCTGCTTGTGCTGATAAGTAATCGCTATAATATCTCATCCGATGATAAGCTGCCGCATAGGGGAATTGATCATTCGTATGAAGTACATTTTGCAGTGCTTGGCGAAACGGGATGAGATGATCATACAATGTGTCATCTACATCGAAGAATACGGCCCGCGGGGATAGAGCAGCTTGTGATGATGGTATGTTCATGTTCTAGAGACTCTCTCCTTCAAGTATGTTCTACATGACATTATACCGGATAAAGGGACAAGCTGCTCGCTAATTAGAGGTAGTTCAAGGGGCCTTCCGGTGCTCACGTACAAACTACAAGTCTATGCTCTCGAAGTCGTTTTCTACGAAAACGTGTAGCTCCGCTCCTCAGTCTCTAGCTTCATCCAACTGAAGCGTTTTGAAAAAACGCACATCGGAAGCATAAGCTTCGGTGCTGAAAACTGACCTTTTTGAACACACACTTTGGAACCGTAAGTTTAGAATCTTCGGCTTGCGCCTCCGCCACCTGAAGAGCCTCCACCGCCACCTTTGAAGCCCCCGCCGCCGAATCCGCCTCCGCCTCCTCGGCCGCCACCACGACTAAGCATGGCCAACAGGAGAAAGGTAAACCGGCCACCAAAGAAGATGAAGTCGATCGCTAGGAAGACGACAATCAAGATGATCCAGCCGAGAGGCAGATCACCGCTCTCACCGCCTGAAGATTCCGGAACGACTACATTTTGCGGGGTTAATTGATCTTCTACACCGTATTCTTTGGCGACTTCATTATAGAGTACCTTGTAGGTCTCTACGATGGCATCGCCAGGCTTGTTCTGGACGAGATATGGAATCGTTACCTGATCGAGAATTCTCCCGACTTTCCCGTCAGGTAGAGCCCCTTCCAGACCGTATCCAACCTCAATTCGAAGTGGGCGATTACCGGGTTCTCCATCCTCCATCGATAGGAGTAGCAGTACCCCGTTGTTCAATTTCTGATCGCCCAGACGATACTGTCGGAAGGCTTGCAATGCATAATCCTCCACGGAATAGCCATCTAGTGAAGTCACTGTTAAGATGGCGATTTGCGCTTTCGTCTTATCTTCGAGCGCCCGTCCCAGTCTGTTCAGCTCATTAATCTGGTCTCTGGACAGCAATTTCTCGAAATCCTGTACATAGATATCTCCGCGAGGAGTGGGGATTTTCGGGGCTGCATTAGCGACTAGACTGTAAGGAAAGAGCAGGGAGATGATTGCCAGCAGAAGCAGACCAGGCCGGAACAGATTCCGCAGAAGCCGCTTCGAGTTGCTGGTCATGCGCTTGCACCGGCCATCGGTACGACTGCTGATGCGAATACACCGTTCGCAGGAACAGCTTTGTCATCGAAGCGAAGCGACGTATTTCCTGTGCCGAAATCAACCTCTGGGTTAGTTCTCGATTCCGTCGTCGTCTCGAAATAAGTTCTTTTCTCGAAGCCCATCATGCCGGCCAACATATTGCCAGGGAAACGCTTGATCAGCTTATTGTAATCAGCAACTGCATTGTTATAGTCGTTCCGGGCAACCGCGATACGGTTCTCCGTACCTGATAATTCGTCCATCAGTTGAGTAAATTGCGTATCTGCCTTAAGTGTAGGATAGTTCTCGACTACGACGAGTAAGCGGCTGAGTGCACTTGAGAGCTGAGAGTCGGCATCGGCCATTTCTGCCGGTGTTCTGCTCCTCCCAAAGCCGCACGTGCATCGGATACAGACTTAATGACTTCCTTCTCATGTTCCGCGTAGCCTTTCACTGTATTGACCAGGTTCGGAATCAGATCATATCTGCGTTGCAACTGAACGTCAATTTTGCTCCATTGCTGGTCCACCGTCTCTTCTGCAGTGACATACTTATTATATTTACCTGCGAACATGCCGATGAAGATGACGATAACAGCAACGATAATGACCACTGGTATTACCCAGCCTCTTCTTCTTGAATTCATTATTTTCTCTCCTTCTCATTTGTTACTATATAAGTTGCGCCAAAAATGGCTTATATAGTATATAACCTGTACCCTATTCTCGAAAACTAAACCTCTTAGTACTGTATGGGACTAGTTCTCGAACTATTCATTTTTACGATCAAGACAGTACATAGTTTCATAACTTGATGAAAATAACTGTATTTTCAGAAAGGGAGTAAAACTTGCAAGAGAGATTGGTACTATGCGAGAGGATGAGAGAGGATGTCTAAGGATCTTATTCATGAGACGAATCAGGGCGCCTTGAATTGTTATATTTTTAACTTGAAGGCGATGTATAGGATTTTCCCTGAGATGGTTAAAGTCCTATACTAGAAATTGTGTTTATTAATCGTGACCATAACTTAGAGGAGATGACTTTGCTTGCGTAATCATGAGATGTTGGAGCGCCGAAGTGAAATGCTAAAACGACGAATTGGTGAATTGATCGCCAAGGAGAACCAATACGGATTAGGAAGACAAGAAAGTCACTTTCTGCACATGTCGATCAGAGAACTGCACCAAACAGCGTTTGAGCTGAACGGAAAAGCACAAGCCTAGACAAATCATGAAAAATAAAAATCAGGGATATCCGCTGGTACGTTGATTCTGTGGATAATCCCTGATTTTTTTGTTGTATTGCGTGAAACCTCTATAAGATATGCTTCGCGATGGAGATGAGAGCGGTAATCGTTACAATGTTCAGCAGGGTGGAGATAAGTACCGTCTGTGAAGCGAAATCAGGCTCATTATTGTATTCCTCAGCCAGAATCGTGCTGTTGACTCCGGTTGGCATACCGGAAGCGATCAGCAATGCTTGAGCGGGAATGCCCCGCATGCCGAGCAGCATAACCAGTGCGAAGCCGATTACAGGACCTATGAGCAGACGAAGAAATACACTGATATATACGTCCAGTCGATCCAGCCGCAGCGGATATTTAATGATCTGTGCCCCCAGTGTTAAGAGCGCGATGCTGACCATCGAGTCGGCCATATAGCCTAAAGGCTTCGAGACGAAGTTTGGCAGCGGCAGGTTCAGCACATGGAAGATCAGTCCCAGTACGAGTGCGTAAGGTACCGGCATTTTCAAGAATCCGGTTAGAGCCGCCTTTAGGTTGCCGCCGCTCTTGGCTTTCTGAATAGACATCACGCCATAGGTGAAGGTGACGAGACTTTGGAAAGTCATGATAAGAGCCTGTAGGGACATTGCCAGAGGATCACCCTTGAAGGCAAGCTGATTCACCGGCAGTCCGTAGTTCCCCGAATTGTCGAGCAGCAGGCTGTTCGTAAAAGCAGCCTTCATGCCTTGAGTGAATTTCATTCTGCGGCTGACAAGGGAGCTGACTCCATAAAGCAAAGCAATATATAGTACATAGAATAAGGTTACGCTTCCGAGCAGTTCCGCCGACATCTCAGACTGGTACATGCTAAGGAATACGACAGCCGGAGTAATGTAGTAGAAATTGATCTTGGCTAATGTGTATAGATCAAGCTGAAAGACGCGGTGCATCAGGGCCCCGATTCCGATTAGTACGAAAATGGGTAGCACGACATTTAGCAATATATCAATAATCATCTTGGAGTTCATCCTCTTCCTATACCATATGTCTTAAGTTCGATATTTTTCTAAGATTCATTTCATTATCCCATATAAATAAAGATATAGTAGAATGGTTTTACCGTAGGGTTGGCTTATAGTTATCTTTATTCTTCTTGGCACATATGTTTCATTATTTAAAAAGGATAAAAAGAGTAATAACCAATCTGCTATTTATATTTATAGTGAGTTTATTTATTGAAATCATTCAGGGGCTTTTAGGCATTGGAGCATCAGACATTGATGACCTAATTTTAAATTGTTTGGGTGGATTAGTTGGTATTTTAGGGTATAAGTTTTTATTGTTTATATTACCAGATGAGAAAAAAGTACGTACTGCAATCACAATACTATCAGCAATAGGATTACCTGTTTTATTATATTTAATATTTGTGGCGAGATTGCGCCTCTAATATCTTTATTGCATATACAAGATGACATCCTAGACATATCGGAATCAAATTGTATGACGATGAGAGCAAAAAAACAAACCCCTCAGTTCTGATAAATCGAACTGAGGGTCTATTTGTTGCGAATCTTATGAGGTATACGAATTGGGATTTTGCGGATCAGCTGATTTAGAACCTCGGATATTACAAGTCCGATGGCAATGGAGCCGGAGATGAGAAATGCCTGGGCGGCGAGCTGAACAGCCGCATTGTAATCATTTTCTACGAATCTTCGCATCGCGTCATAAGCTAGTCCACCAGGAACGAGGGGTATAATTCCCGCAACGCTGAAAATAATAACAGGCTTCTTGTAGATACGGGCGAAGAACTGGCTGATCACCCCAACGATGAAGGTCGCCGTGACGGTGGCAAATATCGTATCGATGCGGGGGGTCAGCAAATAGTAAGCGGCCCAGCCTAACATCCCGGACAGACCGCACTGTAGTAAGGAGCGTCGAGGTGCATTGAAGATGACGACGAAAGCGGCGCTGGCGAGGAAGCTGGTAATAAGCTGCAGAATAAGCGTCATATGCGAATTAAGCCTTCCCTTTCCGATAAATTAGAATATTGTGAATAGCACAGCAACACCTGAACCGATCGCAAAGGCGGTCAGAAAAGCTTCCGCCCCGCGAGACAATCCTGAGACCAAATGGCCAGCCATCAAATCCCTGACCGCATTTGTAATCAGCAGACCAGGTACAAGCGGCATCACTGAGCCAATAATAATCTTGTCCATCTGCGAACCGACTCCAATAGAGACGAGCAGGAACGCGAGCAGTCCGATCAGTAAAGAGGCAACAAATTCGGCAAAAAATCTTACCTTCACCCAACGATGCAGTAAGATAAATGCCGTGAATCCTAGTCCGCCACATAGTACTCCGGGGATGAAATCGGATAAACCCGCTTTGAACATATAAGTGAAGCAACCACTCGATAGAGCTGCGGCTGCAATTTGTACCCATACGGGATAAGCCTGGTTCACGGTATCAACCTCAGTCAATAGCTTGTAGGCATCATCTACTGATAGTGCATGACTGCACAATTTCCTGGAGATATCGTTCACCCTAGACACCTTCTGCAGGTCCGTTGTCCTGTCCTGTACCCGAATCAGCTTCGCTTGCTGCTCTTCTCCGCACTGAAAGATGATGCCAGTAGGAGTAACGTAGCTTTGCGAAGGGGTCAGATTTAATGCGTCGGCGATCCGAATCATCGTATCCTCCACCCGGTATGTCTCTGCCCCGCTTTGCAGCATGATTCGCCCTGCAAGAAGACAAATATCGATAGGATCATATGTAGCTGCAGCCTTGCTGTCCAAACCTGCTCCCGTCCTTTCAAAATAACTGCAGTCATTATAACATGAGTGTTCCCTAATGCGTAATACCTACTTATTCCTCCGTTAATCACGTATCGTTACTCGGGTTCCGACAGACACAAGCGAGGCAAGCTCCAGTACATCACTGTTATACATGCGAATACAACCATGCGAGACGATATGGCCGATAGACGAGGGATCATTCGTCCCGTGAATGCCGTAATGTGGCTTAGATAATCCCATCCAGAAAGCACCGAAGGGGCCACCTGGATTTGGTTGCTTGTTAATAATGACATAGTCTCCAACTGGAGTTGGAGTGAGCATTTTGCCGACACCAATCGGATAGCCTTTGACCACCGTATCACCATCTAACAAGTAGAGTTGACGATCCGATACATCCACAATGATGCGATAATTAGGCATAAAATATCCTCCCTTGAATTAAAATATTGATTCATTAATGAAAGTGGGGGGTATTGTAGACAATTGTCGAAAAACAGAAAATTTTACTCTTTCTTTACCATTAATTTCATTTCTTTTTATGATATGCTTACTATTATTCTGGAATCCAGGCAGCATTACAGGTGCCCTGGATCGTGTCTCCTTGGAGTGATCTGCCCAACCATGATTAAGAGCATAGTTAACAACTTCACACTTTTGACAGCCTTTTTGTTCTTTGGAAATATACTTTGGAGTAAATTTGCAAGCAGGGACTGGATTCGTAATCCGCTGAAGGATTTGATGACAGGGCTTGTTCTTGGCGGGCTAGGCATTATGCTGATGTTCTATAACTTCCCTGTAGAAGAGACGGTATCTGTCGATTTCCGGGAGTTTGCCATCATGATCTCCGTTTTTATAGGAGGATGGGTATCTGGTCTCGTCACTGTGCTGTTGATCATCATTTCTGAATTTATCTTTTTTCAAAATAATATTGCAAACTATCCGCTATGGGTCGGTGGACTTGCTGATGCTGTTGCTTTCATACTGTCATGCCTGATTATCCGGCGCAATGAACTCTCACTGAGCAGATGGCTCTGGACACTGGGGTTAACACTACTTATGTCCTCCGCTATTTATCATCTTATGTTTAATAATCAGAACTTCATTACACTAAGTAGGTTTGTTATTTGCTATAGCATAGTGGGGATGTTCATTTACATCATGCTGAAATATTTGCAAAATTCCGCGGAATCCTTGCGTATCATGCATGAAGCAGCGAATCGGGACTTTCTCACCGGCTTCTATAATTCAAGAGCATTCGAAGTCACTCTGGACCAGAAGATCGCTTCTTCTGATCGCTATCAAAGACCTTTCTCTTTGATGATTATGGATATTGATTATTTCAAGAAGGTTAATGACACCTACGGACATGAAGCTGGGGATGCGGTGCTGTCGCAGTTCGCCGAGGTGTTAAGGAGCGCTTTCCGGCAGCGAGATCAGATCTCCCGTTGGGGAGGGGAAGAATTCGTGGCTATTGTGGAGGACGGCGATTCGTCTCAGGCAAGAGCAATCGCCGAGAGGGTCAGAAGAACAGTGGAGAACACAGTATTCACGTTAAAGGATGGGACGAGGCTGCATGTTACGGTATCTATCGGCTGTTCGACTTATCCCGATACCGGCAGGGAACTATTACTGGAGGTAGCTGACAAGCGGCTGTATTCTGCTAAAGAAGGCGGGAGGAATCAGGTAGGGGTGGACAGGGAATAGAAGTGTTAGTGGCGATCTGCCTCCACTTCCTCTCCGTTGTAGCCATTCAAGAGATCTATACCGTGCATCGTCGTATCAATGTCGGGCATAGCAGGATCGACAGGGGTATCCGACTGTAGCTCATCTGCATCGGGAATATCCGGGAAAGATCCTTCGCGATCGTCATTGCTATTGTCTTTAGGGCCGGGTTCGCTTATGCCTTGAGTAATTCGGGTATCAAAGGGGAGTGCATCGCTCTTCGGGATATCGTTCTCGAAGCGATATTCTGCAAGCAGCTTATATTGTTCGTAAGCAAGATCACCGGTCGTCTTCTGGTTATCGTTATCGTTCATGATGAAGTTCCTCCAGTATAGTTTCTAAGGATATTGAGTTGTCTTATGGGAAGTTTGCCCGGATTTCTCGGATTCAACCGTGAATTTGAACACTTGCCTGTATGCCGATATTCCGATCTAACTATTGACTTCAAATTGGAGGACGACTACAATTTCCATGAATCGTGCGACGATGCAGGAGGTGAGAAGTTATAGTTACCATATACGATATCGCAAAAAAAACAGGGTTCTCCCCGACAACGGTCTCCAAGGTTTTCAACGGTTATTCAGATGTCAGCCAGAAGACTAGAAGGATCATTATGGATACTGCTAAGGAACTTGGGTATTTGCCTAATGCTCATGCCCGGTCTTTGACGACGAAGCGTTCATGGACGATTGGCATCTTGTTCATTGAATCCTCTGGAGCCGGGATTTTGCACCCGTACTTCGGTGGGGTAATCGAGGGCTTCAAGAAGGTAGCCACCTCTAAAGGATATGACCTGATGTTTGTCTCCAAAGATATTGGCGGCAAGAAGAGTGGCTATCTTGAGCATTGCAAAATCCGCGGTGTAGACGGCGTTGTCATTGTACTCCCGGATTATACGGACCCGTATTTCATTGAACTGTTGGAATCCGACATCCCTTGTGTACTGCTTGATCAAGAATCCGACAGCAAGAGTACAGTCTATTCGGATAATGTCGCGGGAAGCATTGAGGCGATTGAATATTTATATTCGCTTGGTCATCGGGATATTGCCTATATTAACGGTGGTCAGACCTTTGCAGGAGAGAAGCGGATGCAGGGCTACATACAGGCGATGCAGAAATTGGGCTTACCCATTCAAGCACAGAGGGTTGTACAAGGAAGCTATGACTATACAGTGGAATCCGGACGAATTGCGATGGAGGAGCTGCTGAAGTCGGATACGCTACCTACGGCGGTCTTTGTAGCTGGGGACAATCTCGCAGTTGGTGCGATTGGTGCGATTAAAGCTCATGGTCTATCGGTACCGGAGGATATTTCAGTGATTGGTTTCGATGACATAGAAATGGCGAAATATTTAACACCGGCCTTAACTACGGTCCGACAGGATACATATGTACTTGGCAAGCGAGCTGCCGACATGTTAATCTATTCCATAGAAGGCGGAACAGAGGTACAAACGGCCGTTATTCCGGTCGAGTTGGTAATCCGGGATTCATGCCGTTCGCGGTGATGTTCCGGTTCTCTTTTTTTTAGCGAAAATCGAAACCGGTTTCGATTTTCGTAATTAAAAACGAAACCTAAATAGATTGGAGTGCAATTATCAATGCCTAAGTATGCATTTAAAGACCACGCATTTGTAATTGAGCAGTTTGATAAAGCAAGGCCGTTTTCCAGCTTCCTCCCAGGAATTGCTGGGCTGAAGGGGATTCCGATGTGGACTTTCTATGCGAATCGGGGCCAGGCCATTTGCAGCTTCGGGATTCGCGACAAGAACAGTCCGATTATGGAATTTTCCCCTGCCAGCATCTCCTATCAATCGGTATCGATGAAGGGGTTCCGAACGTTCATTAAAATAGACGGGGCGGATTCCATATATGAACCGTTTCAGAGCGCGGCTCCAGATTGTGACGCCGTGCGTAGAATGGAAATTCGCCCAAATGAGATTAGTATTACAGAGGTTCATGCATCCAAAGGCTTGCAGATCAAGGTGACTTATTTTCATATTCCAAATGATGATTTTGCTGCGCTTGTTCGTAAGGTTGAGCTGACGAATATTACTGGTCAGCCGATTCATATGGAAGTTCTTGATGGGATGCCAGAAATACTCCCGTACGGAGTGGAGAATTCAGGGTATAAGGAGATAGGTAACCTGTTACGCAGCTGGATGGAGGTTGAGAATCTGGACAGAGGCGTTCCATACTACCGCGTACGTTCCAGTACAGGTGACGAGGCTGAAGTCAGCGAGGTGAAGAGTGGGCACTTCTATTTATCTTTTAACGATGAAGGGCAGCTTATCCAACCGATTGCTGATTTTGAGATTATCTTTGGTGATAATACATCGCTCGGTTATCCCGACCGCTTTGCCGACCATTCGATTACTGAGCTCAAGGGGGAGGCCCAGTACTGTACCAATAAAGTACCGTGTGGCTTTAGCGGAACGGAAGTATCCCTGGAACCAGGACAGAGCAAAATTATCTATACATTAATTGGGCATTTCGACAGTTTGGATCGATTGAATCAGAAGGTATCCTCGATCACATCCCCGGCTTATGTAGAAGAGAAGTATACGGAAGCGGGCACACTGACGGAGGAATTAACCGATGATATCGCGACAAGAACTGCCGAGCCGCTCTTTGATGCGTATAGCAGACAGAGCTATCTTGATAACTTCTTACGCGGAGGCTACCCGTTTATATTCGACAATGGAGAGAACGGCTTCGTCATACATTTATATTCACGCAAGCATGGCGATCCTGAACGGGATTACAATTTCTTCTCGATCGCTCCAGAATTCTATTCACAGGGCAACGGGAATTTCCGCGATGCGAATCAGAACCGGCGTAGCGATATTTACTTCAATCCAAGGGTCGGGACGTTCAATATCAGAACCTTCTTTAGCCTAATTCAGGCTGACGGGTACAACCCATTGAGTGTGGAGGGCACAAGCTTCCAGGTACCTTCTGATAAGGCGTTGCAGCTGAAGGAATGGCTCGAAACTGCACTTCATTCTCACCGGCAGGAGATTGAGAAGATCTGTCTTGGCAAGTTTACTCCAGGCCAGATAATCACTTATGTGGCTAGCCGCTGTGTGAAACTGAATGTTAGCGAAGAAGAACTGCTTACCGGGATTTTGAAGTTGGCTGTTCAGAATATTGAGGCTTCCTTCGGAGAAGGCTACTGGTCGGATCACTGGACGTATAATATGGATCTGATCGATAGCTATCTGGATATTTTCCCGGATCACAAAGCGGGAATGCTCTTCGAGGAGAAGGATTACACTTACTTTGATAGCCCGGTTCGAGTTCTACCACGCAGCGAGAAGTATGTGCTGAATGGCGACCAGGTTCGCCAGTATGGGGCAACGATCCATGATGAGGAGAAAATGCAGAAGCTTGGGTTGTCTTTGAAGCGTACGAACTGGCTGAAAACCGGGTATGGCAGCGGAGAGGTTTATCGTACGAATCTATTCGTTAAGCTGTTGTCTCTCTCCCTGGTGAAGTTTGCCACACTGGATCCTTATGGGATGGGGATCGAGATGGAGGGTAATAAACCCGGCTGGAACGATGCGATGAACGGCATTCCAGGTTTGTTCGGCTCAGGCATGAGCGAGACTTTCGAATTGACGCGAATCGTGAAGTTCGTGTTGGAGGCGGCTGCGGAATCGCCAGATCAACGGGTCGGATTGCCTAAGGAAATGGCCACTCTTCTTCAGAAAGTAGCCGGATATTTAACGCAGAACTTGTCCGGTGAATTGACGGATTTTGATTATTGGGATCAGGTGGCCTCGGCCCGTGAGCAATATCGCGACGAGATCCGATTCGGTATTAGCGGAGAGGAAGTCATACTGAAGGCAGGTGAATTACTGTCAACTTATCGCCAGATAGAACAGAAGCTTGATCAAGGCATTAAGCTGGCGATTCAGTTCGGAAACGGATTAACGCCAACTTATTTTGTATTTGAGGCGGTAAAATATGAAGCTGTTGTTGATGAACAGGGTAAACCTGTCATTAGCGGTTACGGCCTGCCGAAGGCTAAGGTCAAACGATTTGATCCAAGACCGCTTCCGCATTTTCTTGAGGGTCCGGCACGTTGGATGAAGACGCTGAATGATCCGGAAGAAGCAAGAAGAGCCTATGAGCAAATTCGCCGCAGTGATCTGTTCGACGACAAGATTCAAATGTATAAAACTTCGGTGAGTCTTGAAGGAGAGGGCCATGAGATCGGACGTATCCGCGCTTTTACTGCAGGCTGGCTGGAGCGGGAATCCGTATTCCTGCATATGAGCTATAAATATCTGCTTGCTCTGCTGAAGAGTGGGTTACAGGAACAGTTCTATAATGAGATGAGAACCTCATTGATTCCGTTCCTTGATCCGGCGGTATATGGCCGCAGCACACTGGAGAATTCGTCCTTTATCGCTACCAGTGTCAATCCAGACCCTAAGGTGCATGGTCGGGGCTTTGTGGCCAGACTTAGTGGCTCTACGGCTGAATTTATCAGCATATGGATGATGATGATGGCAGGGCCACATGTATTCCGAATAGAGGAAGATGAACTGCAATTGGCTTTTGCTCCGTCATTACCGGGCTGGTTGTTCGATGAACAGGGAGAAGTCTCGTTCAAGTTCTTGGGAACAACAGATGTGACTTATCATAATCCGAGTAGAAGAAATACGTATGGCCCGGACCGGGTATTGATTCAATCCATTGCCCTACGGCGTAAAGACGGCAATAGCATTCTAGTAGATGCTCCCGTAATCAGCGGTAGGTTAGCAGAAGAGATCCGGACAGGTGAATTTGCTGCGATTCGGATCGAACTCGGTTAGAGGCTATATTGATCAAATAGCCATTGGTAGTTTCTGATAGCTTCTGACATGGTCAGAGGCTATCTTTTTTACTTGTTGCCGTCTTACGGTGAAACAGATACGATGTTGTGTATAGGGACAACAACGCTCCAACAATATTGCGGAATAGGGTACAACTTGCCCAAAAGTATTCATAGATTAAATGCGGCAATCACGTTAAAATAGATTTTGTTTGTTACATATTGGATATGAACTGATTTTATTATGTATTTCTTCCATATAATTGAAGGTTTAGCGTGGAAAGTATCGAATTATTTATTGTGACTGCGTAGCTTGCTAATTTAGGGTTAGAGGTGCTAGGATGAAAGGTTTTGTAAAAGTTTTAGCTACTATTTTTATAGTGGTAATTGCCGTTTTCAGTGTCTTCTTCATAGAAAGTACAAATAATAAAAAGAGTGTGGATCAGACAATTGATGAATGGCAGGTTCTATGGATGGATCATTTCGATCCGGAAATGACTACTGAGCAGTTGGAGAATGAGAAGGGCTGGATTCATGTAAGGGCGGATGACAAGACGCTGAAAAGGCCTGAGGGTGCAGTAGCTCAATGGGTTAAGATAAAGATCCCTGCTATCTCTAAAGAAAGTTCATTGCTGTTTAAAAAGATATATGGTTACGATATTATCGTTAAACAGGGAGACCATAAAATCTATGAATCCCATAGGAAATATAAATATGCAGTTAATGTTGTACTACTGCCTTCTGATCGTCTTGATAAGGGAGAGACGGTATATCTTGGTATTCAGACACCAAATAGAATCGGTATTCAGAGTGGGGTATATGTTGGCGATTTTTATAATTTACATAATATGTATGTCAAAAGCAGTTTAAGTGATTTTATTATTGGTAGCAGTCTTATGTTTATTGCATTTACTATGCTTATTTGTGCGGTGTTTCTTAATGCGGAGTATGCCTCAACTTGGGTAGCTCTTTGCCTGGTGATATTATCCTGTGGTTTCATTATGATCACGTATTCTTCATTCTTATATTCGACGTATGGTGAGTATGGAAAAGTATATGTAACCTTATTCGATTTGTCATTATATATTTTGCTACCTGCATTTACATATTTCTTTGAGAAAGTGATTGGTAATGGCTATAAGTCAGTTGTTGTGAAATTTCGGATGTTCCAATTTTATTATTCATTAATCTGTATCGTTTTGTTAGTTATTAATTTACTTACACATAATCAAATTTATGGTCTATATAGGTATATGTCATCCACTCCTCTAGGATTGATTATGATATTCCAATTTATTCTATTAATTGCCGTAGCTATAACCTATGCGGTTAAGGGGAACAAGGAAGCGCAAATTTTCTCCATCGGTTTTGCCATTTTCGCTGGATTAAGTCTTATTGAATTGATTTGGTTTTATTTGAAGGAAGGGTACTATGACTTGTTCCTATGGAAGTGGGGAGTGGTCAGCTTTCTCTTATCTCTTATTGTGATAATGGGGAAACGTTTTGCTCGTAATCATGAACAAATCGTAGAGTACTCTAAGCAGTTAGAAATGTTTAATAATGAGCTTCAACGATCGGAAAAGATGGAGATTATTAGCGAACTTGCAGCTTCTGTTGCGCATGAGGTTCGTAATCCACTCCAAGTAACGCGTGGATTTTTGCAGCTCTTATCTGAGAAGAATACGTCGTCGAATCAGTTATATTTGAACATGGCCCTTGATGAACTGGATCGGGCAGCTTCAATTATTACTGATTTTCTAACCTTTGCCAAACCGGAAGCCGGGAAGATTACAACGCTTAATGTATTGGAAGAGTTCATTCATATTGAAGGAATTCTCATACCACTTGTGAATTTGCAGGGTGGGAAGGTAACGGTGCATATTCCAAGTGAATTGTATATTAAGGGAAGCTCATCTAAATTTAAGCAGGCATTTATTAATATTATCAAGAATAGTATCGAGGCGCTTCACGGTGAAGGAGAAATCGAAATTTGGGCGCATGGGGATATGGAACAGGTGAATATCTATATTAAAGATAACGGGGAAGGTATGGACCCTGAGGTGCTGGCCCGCTTAGGCGAACCTTACTTCTCGAATAAGACAAAGGGCACTGGACTTGGACTTATGGTAACTTTCCGGATTATTGAGGTTATGAAAGGGGAAATTTCATTTACAAGTACAAAAGGAGTTGGGACTGAGGTGCGTGTTTGCTTTCCAACAGCTATCAAAAGCTGATAGAAAACAACACCTCAAATCCCAACTCCTCGAAAGGCGAGGTGCTATTCACCCCACATAACTTGAGGTTGGATATCTTCGGCTTTTATGACATCCGTTGGCTTAGGTGGCAGTACTAGAAAAAGCTCATTCGAATTCTCTTCAACCGTTGTTACTTTAATATGATCCGGAAGAATCACACCAAGTACTTCTTGAATAGCCGCCTTTGGATTTTTGAGAAGTTGTGCCTTGAAGTCGGGGTCTTCCCACGCTCTTTGGATAACCTGATTTTGAAGAACGGATCCTGATGTCATAGATATCACCCTTTCAAAGAATAGTTAAATTTTCCTTATCAGTATAGCATGGATTATTCGGTAAATCTATCAATCAGACTATTACTTGCCTTTAGTCAACTGTTGAGAGAGTAAGTATTCCAGACCGCCACGCTGCAATATGCTGCGATCCTGTTCAATTTTCCGTGCTATTTCTTCCAATTGATTGCGGAGATAAGCGTGGAATTCATAGAGAAGATGGAAGTTAGGAATAATATTAGACAGGGTGTTATGAAGTGCATCAGCCTTGTCAGTATATCGTATCAGGCACCCCTCGACATATACGGCCTGTTTGATCTCCTCCACGTTAGGTCTTCGATCCGATAAATGTAGATCCGATTGAATCATGGACACGAGGCAATTAGAGCTACCCTCAAGTAGATCCTTCTCCCAATCCTGCCAATCATCGATCATCTGTAGAGTAATAAGTATTAGATCTACAGCCTCCTCCAATTGAGGGATTAGATTCTCCTGGTTCGATAGCAGCATCATTGCAGCAATAGATAATTTCACGGGTGCTGCTTTGTGGCCTATGCGCACAGGATTCTCCTGGAAGAAATGTTGTTCATTCTCGTATGTCACCGCGATGGCCCATTCTCCTATGTACTTATCGTAATATGTCCAGAATGGTGAAGGGCTGGGGAAGAGTGCGCTGTAGATCTTAATAAATTCCGAATGGATAAGCTGAGCTAAGGGAAGTTGTCGCCGCGACACTAGGATAGGGTTGTCCATCGTCTCATCAATCAGGTGGTAATACAGCATCCCCATAATATTAGCGATAGAAATCTGATGCACATTGTCCAAGCTGCTAGGTACTTCCTCATGGAGCCAGAAAGGCAGAAGATAGCAAATATAATTCTTGGAACGTTGTTCCTTCAGCGCATGGAATTTGTCCAGATAATTAAGGGCAGGGCTCCTGAACTCCTCGGGAACGTGGCAAGAATCGATTCCGCCCGCGAGAAAATGAAGCCCAGATCTTCTTCATAACGAGTTAGCCAGTCCAATTTATCCACTCCTTACATGAACTTTGCGAGTACATACATATAACCATTTTACTAGATAATTGTGAACTTAAATAGTTTTGTTGTGCAGGAATCGCTGCTGGGCCTAATCCAGAAATGATTTGTTAGGATTAGGCTCAGCAGCAGGCATGTATTATAAGATGGAGCACGTATATTTAGAAGAGTTGATGCAGACCGATGAGGATTAACAATACTCCGGAGATTATCGTTGCGCGGTTGCCGAACTTCTCGGCGGCGAATTTCTTACCGAAGCCTGCACAGAAGGCTAATAGTATGAAGCTGAATAAGCCTACGGACAGAGAGGTACCCCATATGCTTAGGCGGGTAATTCCGGCATTGAATCCGCCGGCCAATGCATTCATGGCCAGAGCAATCCCGAGCAGAATCGATTCGCCTAGACTGATCGACTGGGAGCTATCCTTATCGGCTTCCTCCGGGTTACGAAGTAGGCGGGTAAGCGCGCCTGCATCATTGTCTTGCTGCGCGGGCTTCTTCTCAAAATAAGGCTGTAGCAGTACCCAGATGCCTACCCCGACGATGACGACCGTTCCGATCATCTGTCCAATCCAAGGCTGAATCCACGCGGACATCCAACTTCCGAACAGACCTGATAGTAAGGTAGCCAGAAATGAGATGAAGGAAATCGTCAGATTGGAATACCAGGGGATGCGGATTTTCCTGACACCGTAGGCAATCCCCACACCGGCATTGTCCAGGTTGGAGGCCAGGCCGATGACCACGATAGCAGCTAGACTATATGAGTCCATGATATTCGCTCCTTTTAATTCGCTTGATGCCACAGCATATGCCCAGGAGTCCTTATTGGTTTCTTGTACCGCTATAGAATGAGGGTGTGAATAAATCTTCACTTTTTTGCAATATTTGTTCCCATTTTGGAGAATATAGTAGTATAATCTTCAATAAGATATACCGGGGGAGTGATAAATGTGATAGAAAGTATGTTGCGTCCGTCTCATCTGCTCTTGTTGGTAATTGCAGCACTGCTACTGTTTGGTCCGAGCAAGCTTCCGGAACTTGGGCGTAGCTTCGGTACAATGCTTAAGGAGTTCAGAAAAGGGGCACGTGGTGACTTTATAGAGGAAACTCCGCAAGAAGCCAAGCCTGCTCAAGAATCGAATAAATTGTAGATTTCATTGGAGCACCTAATTGAGGGTGTTCTTTTTTCAAATATAATCAATACAATAGATGTGACTCCGGCTGCCCTACTTCTCATTCATACTATGAATTTTGGGAAGTGCCAGGAGTGTATGAGAAGTGTATGATTGGGAAAGTCGATAAATGATCGTAATTATGGTATCTTAAGAAAAGAAATTGTCAGCTACAAGCAAGCCTGTGGTATGGAGGGATACTGATGCAGGATGATTACGCACGCAAGTTGGATGATCAGAAGAGTCTGTTCAAGCAGCTTGGTATTAAATTGGATGCGCTAACCATTCATGAGAAAGATTTTGATGTAAAAATGAGGGGTTATGAGAAAGAAGAGGTAGACCGTTTTCTCGACGATATCATCATGGATTACGAGCGGTTCTACGATATTATTACGGATCTGCTGGACAAATATAAAGAGATTCAGCGCAGACAGGCTCACTGGGAAGAAGAGAAGAAGATGATGGCCATGGTCACCCGTAAGCCGCAAGTAGATATGGAGGACGCGATTGATCGCCGTCTTGTAGATGACGGAATTCGTCAATTGGAACGCAGTCTGGAGCATTTCAAGCAATTTGTTAATGGTGGATTGAAGTGAGATGAAGGAGCTGGCAATGAAGATGCCGGCTTCTTTTTGTGAATAAGAGTAGATGTTCCAACACAAACTTGAACTAGATTGATCCTGTTTGTTGCAGTTTTCTGCAAATTCATGTGATATTCATGTTTTAATTATTGCATCTAGGTGAAGGAAGTGGTAATATATAAACAAGATTTAGATTTAGTCTAAATTTAAAGAAATGTTTCACAACACGAACATTTCACCGTTAATCTAAACAGTTTTTTACTATGAATGGAGGAACGAGAAATGGCAAATCAAGCATTAGAAAAACAAATGAATCTCCTGATCGCGAACTGGACAACCATGTATACGAAGTTGCATAACTTTCACTGGTATGTTAAAGGACATAACTTCTTCACATTGCATGTCAAATTTGAAGAATTTTACGACGAAGCTGCTGGCTATATCGATGACTTTGCAGAGCGTCTGCTCTCCATCGGCGGCAAGCCGGTTGCAACACTGCGTGAATCCCTGGAGCTTGCAACCATTAAGGAAGCTACGGGTAATGAATCCCCTGAACAAATGGTAGCTGCTATCCTAGCTGACTTTGAAAAGTTTGATAAGGAACTTCGCGAAGGTATGTCCATCGCTGAAGAAGCTGGGGATGAAGCAACAAGTGACCTGCTACTTGGCGTTGTCTCTACCCTTGAGAAACATCGCTGGATGCTAGGTGCATTTCTAAATAACTAATCACTGTTGTCTCAGGTTTGATAACAGAGGGACCTGCCGTGTACAGTCTAAAGGCTGCGCGGCAGGTCCCTTTTGTCTATCTATAAAGGTAGTTTAAAAAGTCCCGGTAGCTTAGTCGACATCGAATCTTATATTTTAAATTTCTCGATCAATGAGTGCAGCTTATCCGATAGATTGGCCAGGAAGCCGGCCGAAGCATCTACCTCCTGCATTGTTGCAAGTTGCTCTTGGGATGCAGCGGACATGGACTGGGAACCATCGACGTTGTTGTTGGCGATTTCCACGATACTTTCGAGCGATAATACCAGTAGCTCGGACTGGCTCGAGAGCTCCTGAACAGCTCCGCTTATATCACTGATCGCTGTAGCGGTCGCTCTAGACTGGTTCTCGATCTCGCCGAAGGATTCGCCGGCACTGTATACCAATGATGTGCTTAACTCAACCTCCCGGGCGGTCTCGACCATCGTTGTGCCGGTCACTTCCATCTGCGATACGATGAAGTTCACGAGTGCGGCAATCTGTTTCACCGATTCCGCTGAACGGTCTGCCATTTTTCCTACCGACTTGGCGACTACAGCAAAACCGCTACCGTACTCGCCGGCCGAGCGGCTTCGATCGCCGCGTTGATCGCCAGTAGATTGGATTCCTCGGCAATCGCGGTAATGATCTCCAGAATGCTTTGAATTTCCTTGGAATGACCGGCAAGCTCAGTAATATTGGCGGATAGCTCATTTATTTTACTTTCCATCTTGTTCATTTGCTGAATGCTCTGCTTAATGGACGCTACACCTTGTCCGGATGCAGCAGAGGAATTTTGGGCGGCATCCAACACATCGCCCATAATATGTGCAATTTGCTTCGTAGAAGCTGACATGCTGCGCAGCGTACGCGAGCTTTGCTCCAGATCATGCAATTGCTGCTCTGCTCCTTCTGCCAGTTCCTGAGTGATGTAGACGGTCTGCTCGCAGGCTTTGCCCGTCTGCTCTGCGCTTGCGGATAACTGTTGAGAGGATGAAGCTACCTGAAGGGAGGTGGAGCTCACCTCAGTGATCAAACCCCGCAGATTAGTTACCATATTACTGAAGTCGCGTGATAGCTTGCCAACTTCATCATTACTCTTCAACACCATTGGTGTAATCGTCAGATCTCCTTGCGCAATTTGATTCACCTGGCTTGATAAATGCTCGAGCGGACGAATCATGCGGTGAATGAAGAAATAGACAATCAGAGCGGCGAGCAGGAAGACGGCAGCGCTGATCGCAAATGGTAAGGTGATGATCTCCCATGTTCTGTCATGGATAATTGATGCATCGAAGTTGATGGCCATTAAACCAACAATGGGTTTGCCAGGATCATTGTCCTGGAAGATTGGACCGTATCCTGTCAGTAGTTCCGTGCCATCATATGTATAGACCTTCGTGTATACGGAATGCTTCATATTCATAATCATATCTCGATCAGCTGGGTCGAAATAGAAGGAATCGCCAGCATTATAGCCGCGCTGCTTCAAGTGTTGGTCGGCTGCGAGAATATGACCATCTAGTGTGAGAATGAATACTTCCTTGAACAGTGGTTTATGGTCCACGGTCCAATTCAACTGCTGCTCCACTTCAGTTAATTTGGACGTGTCTCCATTCGTAAGATGTTCGATGACAGCAGGATCGACCAAGCCAGTCGTAATATTAGCGCAACCTACGGTTTCGACACCGACGGATTTCTCCACCTGACGGTAGGTTGTCTGATAGCCGAATATTCCAATAATGCCGCCGACAAGGCCAAGAAGGGTGATAATGGTGATCGTTATTTTTTTTGCAAATCCCATAGAAATCTCCTGTCTTATGTAAGTTGATGTTGGAAATGAAAGCACATCTAATCAACATTATAATGAGGAATTGTTTGCGGAATAATAAGGAATATCGTCGCTTTGTGTCGGAAAAATGAAATTTGAGCAAAAATTCACAAGGAGTGAGGTTTCTTGTCTAAATTTTCTGAAAATTGGCGTCTATTTATCGCTATTCCAATTCCGTCTGCTGTTAAGCAAGTGATTGCGGACTGGTGTGAGGAGCAGCGTGATCAGTTGTCTTTTCGAAAATGGGTACATCAGGAGGATTATCATATAACCGTGCAATTCCTTGGCGATACATCCCGGAACGATTGAGTGAGATTCGCTTAGCCGTCATGAGGGCTGTCTCAAGTATACGGCCTATACAAATGGAAGCTAAGGGGTGCGGAACATTCGGACGAGTGGATCAGCCAAGGGTACTCTGGGCAGGAGTTGGTGGCGAGATGGAGCTATTGAAGCTGCTACAGAACAATGTCGCAGAGGAGAATAGGAAGCTGGGTTATGTTCCTGAGGATCGTCCTTACCGTCCGCATATTACGTTGGCTCGTAAGTACCGTGAAGGTTGCAAGCTAGCAACGGACATTACGATGACCAATCCTCAGTTTGGTTCATGGACAGCGGATGCATTGGTTATCTATCGCACGAATATGCATCATCAACCGATGTATGAGAAGGTCGCCGATATTCCTTTTGGAGTTTAAATTTCTTATTTTTATACAGATAATGTGATATTTCATACAGACGTAGAAAATGAGAACTGAAAAATAGTGAAAATAAATGAAAAATATAGCTTGCAATGCATTTCAGATCGTGCTAAAGTGTTTATTGACCGAATGACTGAAACAGACTTTTAGTCATTTTCGAGGAAAAAGTTAAGTCTAAGATAAGGAGGTGCTTCTTTTGGCTGTAGTGGATCGCAGAGGACTAATCGTTGAGGCGGCGGAAAAATCATTTGCATTGTTTGGTTACAAAGCTACAACGATGGATCATGTAGCTAAAATTGCAAATGTTGCCAAAGGCACGATTTACACGTTTTTTGCGAATAAGGAGGAACTGTTTGATGAAATTCTACGTTCCGTCATTATAGAAATGAAGAAAATTACGGAGCAAGAAGTTCAGGAAGACAGACCTTTCTTCGAGAATCTGTATCAGAGCATGGATAAGCTTTTGGAATTCAGAAGGGAACATGAATTGCTTGTGAAGCTGTTCCAGGAGGTAAGAGATTTTGGAACGCCGCAAGCGCGTGAAGGTCTGGAGAAGATCGAGCTGGCAATCCTTGATTACTTGGAGCGTCAAATTGATCGTGCGGCCAAGCATGGAGAAATTCGCGAGTATGATCCTAAAGTTATTGCATTTGTGCTTGTGAAGCTGTACATTGCGCTCACTTCTGATTGGAACAAAATTCACGAACCACTAAGCAAAGAGCAAATCAGAGAATTTTCTCAAGTTTTTTTATCAGGCGGGTTATCCAAGACATAAGCGAAGTCGGGAAAGGGCTCGTACGGTAATGAGAGAAAGAGATGAAAGATGAGATTTAGGGATATAAGGAGAGAAATACTATGAATTCAATGTCGGTATTTTTTAAAGATCTTGCAGCAGCCTTTAAAAAACCAAAAGTATTTATCCCAATGATTGTCATCATGTTCATTCCCGTATTATATAGTGGAATGTTCCTGAAGGCGTTTTGGGATCCGTACGGGAAAATGAATGAGCTTCCGGTTGCGGTTGTCAATGAGGACCGTGGAGCGGAATATGAAGGAACTTCATTACAGGCAGGTAATGATTTGGTTGATGAACTGAAGAAGAGCGATGATTTTGGTTGGAAATTCGTCTCCCGTGAAGAAGCGGACGCAGGGATGAAAGACAACGAGTACTATATGACTATCGTAATCCCAAGCAATTTCTCGGAACAGGCTACAACCTTGATGGATGAACATCCACAGCCTGCTGAGATTATCTATGAACCCAATGAAGCTTTCAACTTCCTAGCCGGACAAATCGGCGGAACAGCAGTAAAAGAAATCAAGAGCAAGGTGTCGGCTAAAGTCACAGAGGCCTACACAGAAACATTGTTTGATCAAGTTGAGAAAATTTCCAGTGGTCTGGGCGAAGCTGGAGATGGCGCGACAGAGATCAATGACGGGGCTATTAAGCTAGATGAAGGTGCTCAGAAGCTAAAAGAGAATCTAGCTAAAATGGTAGATGGTTCAGTCAAGCTGAAAGATGGTATTAGCCCGTTAGCTGAGGGTGCTGGCTCTTTGAATAAAGGGGCTAGCGATTTGAAGACAGGTGCTACTGGCCTCGCTTCAGGTCTGCAGCAATTGTCGGATGCTAATAAACAATTGCTAAACGGTGCTGTTGCTGCAAATGAAGGTGGCACGCAGCTGAAAGCAGGACTTGGCGCTTCGCTTGATGGAGCAAATAAGTTGAATCAAGGCTTGAAGCAATCTGAGCAAGGCAGCGCATCGCTTGTAGCTGGTTTGGAATCCTCTGCACAAGGCAGCGCGAAAGTGGCTGAAGGTGCGAAGGCTGTTGCTCAAGGTCTTGAGCAATTGACCAAAGTCAGCCCAGAGCTGGCTGAGAATCCTGCAGTGAAGCAGCTATTGGCGGCGAGTCAAGCGGTTGCTACAGGCAGTGAGCAGGTATCACAAGGACAACAGCAATTATTGAAGGGTAGCAAGGATTTGCACGGCGCTCAGCAACAGCTTGTACAAGGCAGTGAACAGCTTGTACAGGGTCAAGGGCAACTGGCACAAGGTGCAGCGAAACTGACAGATGGTCAAGGTCAACTTGTAGGTGGCCTGAAGCAATTCGGCGCGAAGTTGAATGAAGCTGCTGCCGGCGGAAGTAAGCTTGCAGCCGGTGCTGGTGCACTTAGTGAAGGAGCTAAGCAAATCGAAGGCGGTATGGGTCAACTGTCTAGCGGTGTCGCTACACTCGCTGATGGTTCGAAGCAATTGGATGAAGGTGCCGGAGAACTCAAGGACGGCACAAGCAAGCTTAGCGAAGGCTCGGGAGAATTGGCTAGCAAGCTGAACGAAGCAGCGGACGAAACTTCTTCGGTGAAGAAGACAGATGCTCTTGTCAGCATGTTCGCACAGCCAGTTGATATTGAAGAGCAGAAGATGAACGCAGTACCGAACTATGGTACAGGGTTCTCACCATACTTCTTGTCCCTTGGTCTGTTCGTCGGTGCTCTGATTTCGACGATTATTATTCCGCTCCGCGGATCTTCCGTACCGGAAGCTAGCGGATGGAATCGCTTCGTAAGCCGCGCGCTTACGTTTACAATCATGAGTTTATTCCAGTCGTTATTTGCAGTAGTAGTTGTCCTGTATGGACTGAAGCTTGACGTTCAAAGTGTTCCTTTGTTCTATCTATTCACCTTTGTTACAAGTTTGTGCTTCATGTTCATCATTCAGGCGCTTGTCACTTGGTTCGAAAATCCAGGCCGCTTCCTGGCGATCCTGCTCTTGATCTTCCAATTGACAACATCTGCAGGAACATTCCCTCTGGAATTACTTCCTTCCTGGATGAAGTCATTTAATCCGTTCATGCCAATGACTTACAGCGTCAAAGGCTATAAAGCGGTAATCTCTTCGGGAGATATGAGCGTTGCTTGGCATCAAACGGGTATTCTGATTGCCGTAGCTATTGTATTCTTGGCACTCACGCTCGCTTATTTCCTTACTCATAGAGAGAATGCAGGTGCTGATGTAGACGCAGAAGCTAGTTTGCAAGCTTAAGACATCAAGCTGAATGCATCATAAAGAGGCTCGTTCTCCGGTCATTGTACTGGAGGGCGGGCCTCTTTTGCTTTTAGAGGTAGTACCTTTATTTTTTGAAAAATGCATTTTGTGGTAAAATGAGGGAAATCTTTGACTTCACAAAAGTGAATGTGAACGAGTGAAGTGTGTTGGGAGGTTAGAACTTTGTTGGATTTGGAGCCTGTTGTTCGGCTGAAGCAAGTCAGCAAGCGGATTGGCGGTAAGACGATTATCGATCAATTAACACTTGATATCCCTCGTGGTCAGGTATACGGATTTCTCGGACCGAACGGTGCGGGAAGACAACGACAATTCGAATGATGGTTGGTTTGATGTCAATCACTGAAGGCGATATTGAAATTCAGGGCGCCAGTGTATCAAGGCAATTCGAGCAGGCAATCTCTCACGTGGGAGCCATTGTGGAGAATCCGGAAATGTATAAGTTTCTGAGCGGTTATCACAATCTGTTGCATTATGCGAGAATGTCACCTGGTGTAACTAAACAGAGAATTGCTGAGATTGTAGAACTGGTAGGCCTGCAGCAGAGAATTCATGACAAAGTGAAGACTTACTCACTTGGGATGCGGCAGCGCCTCGGCGTTGCACAGGCGGTTCTACACCGGCCAAAGCTGCTCGTTCTGGACGAGCCAACGAATGGGCTTGATCCGCAAGGGATTCGCGAGTTGCGTAGTTATTTGCGCCGGTTGGCCGAGGAGGAAGGGACGACGGTATTCGTCTCGAGTCATTTGTTGTCCGAGATGGAGCTGATGTGCGATACCGTTGCTGTTATACAGCAGGGACGGCTGATCGATGTAAGGCAATTACATGATCAGGCCAAGCTGGAGAATGAACGGAAGCAGACGGTGTTCGAGGTTAGCGATCCGCAGCGGGCCCGGGAATTGATCGGGCTGGGACAGATTGTAGATGGTAACCTGTTGATTGAAGTGGACCGGAATACCGCTGCTGCGATAAATGAGCAATTGGTACGTGCGGGAATCTTGGTATATCGCATTCGCGTCGTGACGAGAACACTGGAGGATCAATTCATTGAGATGACGGGAGGCGGAGCCATTGAGTAATTTCATGAAGCTGGTTCAGAATGAGAATATGAAAATATATCGGCGTATCCGTACCTGGATCATGTTCGGAATCCTTATCCTGATGGTTCTGTTCTTCAGTATTTTGTTCCTTCTGGGTGGGGGTGGTTCGACTACAACTGCATGGGATGCAGCCGGACAACTTTCTTTCCTGTTCTATATGGTCACGATCTTTGCTTCGATTGTAGCTGCTGATATTGTAGCTGGAGAATTCACATGGGGGACAATCAAGCTGCTGTTGGTTCGTCCATGGACACGAACGAAGGTACTTGCCTCGAAGCTGCTTGCGCTACTCTTGTTCACCTTGATCATTACAACCCTGTTCTTTGCTAGTACGCTACTGGTCTCTTTTGCCATGTATCCAGTTAAGACATTGATGATGTTCTCGGATCATGCCAGTCCATTTGCGTATTTACTGGAGGATCTGTTGTACAGATATATAGATTTGTTAGTCATTACTTTGTTCTCGTTCATGATATCCACGGTATTTCGCTCGAATGGAATCGCAATAGGTTTATCCATGTTCATTCTATTCACGGGTGGCATCTTCACGATGCTCTTTAATCCAGTCCGTTATCCATGGGCCAAATATACGTTGTTCATCAATATGGATTTAAGTCAGTATCGGGGTGGACAGGAGGGAGTGGCAGGAATGACACTGGGCTTCTCTGTTACCGTGCTAATCAGCTACGTGCTGTTATTTCTATTGATATCTTGGTTTATGTTCAAGAAGCGAGACGTAGCCGCCTAACAAAAAAACAAGTTCCCGCTTGCTGTGCAGGCGGAACTACTTTTGGATCTTCAATTTAAATTACCCCACTTCGGGCTGCGGCGTCTTTTGTGTCTTTTCCTTGAGAGGGGCTACAGCTTTAATTTTCTCCATTGTGCTAACGCCGTTAAGAAGGCCACCCTCTAGAATGATCAGATTAGAGACGCTGACATTTCCGTCCACTTGGCCGTTGCTTGTAATCGTCAGTTTACCCTTGGTAGATATATCTCCGATAACATGGCCGGCTACGATAATATTCGCCCCTCTGATGTTCGATCTAGCTTCGCCCGACTCTCCGACAATCACCTGACCTTTGCAATCGATCTCACCGTGAAAGGCTCCATCGATGCGTAGATTGGATTCGCATTGTACCTTCCCCTCGGCAACACTACCTTGGCCAATCAGTGTGTCGGTCAGGCTGTGTGCCCGTGAATTTTTCTTCAGCAAATTTGTTCCTCCGTTCATTATTGTGTGTGTTGTAAAAGTTCGCTTTTTAGCACCGAGAAGGTTGGATGAAGCTAGGGACTGAGGAGCGGAGCGTACGTAGTTTGTACGTGAGCACCGGAAGGCCCGGCTGAATTCAAGATTCAATGTCGAAATATTCCTGCTTCACTTCGTGTTAGATATAGAATTTATTCGTTATCAGCGGAGCTGATGAAATTCTATATCGCAAGAAAACCTACCTCTGAATCGCGGTCGCTCATCCTTGAATTACTTCGATCGGTTTTCTTATCAAAAGCGAGCTATTGTAGATAAGGTAGTGGATCTATCGTCTTCCCGTTCTTAACAATCTCAAAATGCAAATGAGATCCCGTGCTGCGCCCGGTGTTGCCGACTTTGCCAATTGTCTGTCCCTTCTTGATGAAATCTCCCTCTGAGACGCTAATCTTGCTTAGATGAAGGTACCAGCTCTGCAGTCCTTCGGGATGCTGGATAACGATATATTTACCGTGCGAATTATCCTGTGCTACCGTAATGATCTCACCCGCTGCTGCGGCGTATACCGGATCACCTTCCTTGGCACCGATATCGATTCCAGCATGGAAGGAGGCACGCCCTGTAAACGGGTCGGTACGATAGCCGAAATTAGAGGTAAGCCGTTTCGATAAAGTCGGCCATTCCGAAGGAGTTCCTGATATAGAGTACTCGGTTTGCTTCGCTTTTTTTAAAGTTAGTGGTACATTCTTCTCCATCTCATCCAGCATGGCATTCATTTCCCGAAATTGATCCTTCGTCTGCTCGGCCAATTGTTCGATTTCATTCTCATGGACTGCGATAAACTCTCCCCCACACCCAGTGGCTCATCGAGGTTGTCGGCATCAAGACCTTCCAGCGACAGAGAGGATAAATTACTTAGTCCATTTGTGTCCGACTCTCCATATTTCTCAATAAATTTCTGCAGTTGATCCTCCAGCTCGGATACTCGCTCCATGCGGTTCATCATGTCCTGCGATTGGCTAGATAGTGAAATCACTTCATTCTGTAGTCTCTCAATCGCCGCATTCTTATCGGAGACGACGGCCTCGAACCTGAGGCTCTGAGATTGCAATTGATCCTCGAGTCTTGCAATCGTCTGCGTGGATTGCAGTTGCAGGCTAATGATTAGACCCGATATCGATAGAATGGCAACCAGGGGACGGCAATCATTAGCGGCTTGGACATATGCATTTGCCTTGCTGGCTGCCCCGCCTCTCGCAGAACGAGCAGCGTCATCCGATTTGGATTCGGTAAGGTGGCACTTCTCATAGCAACTCCTTTCCTCTCGCATTAGATGTAGAACTTATAGAGGTAATTCAAAACACGCTCTATATATCTTATCTATTCCTTTATCTCTCAAATCATGTCAAAAAACTGCCTTGTCTAATATATCGTAAATGTAGTTTTGGCTTTAGAAATGTCTATCGTGCTATGAATAAACGTTGTCCAAAGTGGAAAAGGCTGAGTGGAAGATAGGCATTGTTATTCAAGAAAAATATTTGATCCGCAGACCTTCTAAGCCTTGGATTGTAAATGCTGCAGGATCAACCCCAGTGATTGCGGCCTTACTTCTTGCAGTAAATCTCCTCTTTGCCGCAGTCGCTCACCTATATTCAGCAAATTGAATTCGGAAGGATGGGGATTTTTGCGCACCTCATCCCAGGTTAAAGGTGTTGATACGCTGGCGGCTTTCCGGGCGCGTGGAGTGTAGGGAGCAGCCAAAGTCTTCCCGCTATAGTGCTGCAGATAATCGAAATAAATTTTGCCCTCACGATCCTTCTTCAGCCGCTCAATAGTGAAGAGGGAGGGATACTTCTCCGTAGCGTAACGGGCTACGAATTGACCGATAGAGCGCAGTTGATCAAATGTTACGCCGTATTCAACCGGAACGATGATCTGCACGCCGGTAGCACCCGACGTCTTAGGGACGGAAGAGATACCAAGAGAAGTAAGAATATCGCCAACGTAAGTGGCAGCCTCCATAATCCGCGGCTCATCATCCTGACTTGGATCAAGATCAATCATCCATTCACAGGGCAATCTGTCTCCTACATAATGCAATGAGGGATGAAATTCGATCGCCGCTAAATTGCCGAGCCAGAGTAAAGTCGGTAGATTATCGAGCACAATATAGTTGATATCCTCGTGAGGAGCGGTCCTGACGAACTCCGGTAATGGTTCGGAGCATTCTTTTGATAGAAAAATTTGTTATGGATGCCGCCCGGATATCTGATTGTCGTTAGAAATCGGTTGCGACAATAGCGGAGTAGATAAGGAGACAACTCGGCCAGCCGCTGTAAATATTGCAGCTTGGTAATGCCCGCTTCCGGCCAAAGCAGCTTGTCTGGATTGGAAATGGTCACTTCCTCGCCCTCAATCCGGATCGTACCTTTGATCGATTGTGCCATTAGAATACTCCTTTCAAGGAATGAAGGTATAGGAGAGTTTAATTAACTATAGATCTTGCCAAAGCCTTGTGAGAGGCAGGCCTATGAATAGGAGATTAATTATGAATTTTACGCCAGTTGAACCGTTTGAGCCGATTCGCACCTTTGAATTTCCGCAAGGAGAGCAATGGATTGCTCAGGTCAAATGGGATGGAGTTCGGATGTTGGCCTATATCGAGAAAGAGCGGGTACGCCTTATAAATCGTCGCGGCAATGAACGTACTCTGCAATATCCCGAGTTCATGAACCCATCAGAATTTTGCCGAGCAGAATCCGCTATTTTGGATGGAGAGATGATCGCCATTTCTGAAGGCAAGCCGTCATTTCATGAAATTATGAAGCGGGACAGTCTCCGCCGGCAGCAAGAAATTACTTTTGCAGTACCAAGGATTCCCGTAGTGTATATGATATTTGATATTTTGTATTGCAACGGAAGATGGGTTACGGATCAACCACTTGTGCAGCGTCAGAAGCTACTTCAGGAATATGTACTACCAAGTACACGCGTACAGCTTGTCCCCAATGTTGATCATGCTGAGGGCCTCTATGCCGTGATGAGAGAGCGTCAATGGGAAGGCATTGTGTGCAAACAGCTCGACAGCAGTTATGCAATTGGTGGCAAGGATGGCCGCTGGCGCAAGATGAAGCTAACGCATGATCTATACGCCGTGATTGGCGGAGTAACGTATCGCGATGAGATCGTCAATTCGGTGCTGCTTGGTCTATTTGATGAGCAAGGAAGTCTGAAATATATTGGAAATGCCGGCCCGGAAAATGGAAAGGTGATGATCTCTCCCGCATTACAGAAGCATCACGTAGATTGGCGGTACCGGATCGTCCTTTTGTAGCTCCTTTTGAAGCACCACCGGGGAGAGTGAAGGGAGCCGTATGGATGCAGCCGCAGCTTACGGTCAAAATGCAATTCGCTGAGTGGACCCCCGGTGGTACGTTACGTCATCCTGTCTTACAGGGATGGGCTGACGTTCCTCCAGAGGCCTGTGTCTTCACCCAGCAGATTTGACTAATATAGCTTAATTTCACATACCTACATGCAAGACATTGCAAGGTTGCACACATTTCATTATGAAATGGTCTTCTTTGTCGTTTTGCTTGTGGCCTTATGCTTTGGTTTAGTTACTACTTCGGGCTTCACTTCATTAGTATCTGCCACTGTATCTGTCTCTGCTGCGGCTTCCTTCTTCTTCCTGGTTGAGGTCCGCTTCGTCTTGGCCTTGGCCTCTCCGGGATCGGTAACAGCCTGCCCCTCGACCGCCTCTATACTCGCTTGCAGCGCAGCCATCAAGTCGATCACATTGGTCTCTGGCTTGGCTGGAGCCAGGCTAATCTCTTCACCGGCAATTTTGTGCTGAATGAGAGTCAGCAGATTCTCTCTGTAATCATCGGTATACTTCTCCGGCTCAAATGGTGTAGACAATTGCTCGATCAACAGTTTTGCCATCGTCAGTTCCTTGTCATTCACATTAGCTCCCTGCGGAAGGTTGGGTACTTGCGATACAGGACGTATTTCATCAGGGTAGAAAATCGTCTCGATGACAAGACAATCCTCCATCACCCGGATGGCAGCTAGGCTTCCCTTGGAGCGAATAGCGATCTTGGCGATTCCGATCTTGCCGGAATCCCGCATCGCCTCTAGTAGCAACCGATAGGCATTACCCCCGGCTTGGTCAGGCGATAAATAATAGGTCTTCTGGAAATAGATCGGATCGATCTCTGTTAAATCGACGAAATCAAGAATTGTGATCGTCTTCTCCGTTTGCGCAGATAGCTGCTCGAGCTCTTCCTTGGAGAATAGCACGTATTTGCCTTTCTCATATTCATAGCCTTTAGAGATATCATCCCAAGTCACATCTACATCACAGGCAGGACAACGGCGAACATAGGAAATCGGGCTGCCGCACACTTTATGGATGTATTTCATGGATATATCCTTGTCTTCTGTAGCCGAGAACATCTTCACTGGTACATGGACCAGACCGAAGCTGATCGCACCTTTCCAAACGGTATGCATGGAGAGCACTCCCTTTCTTTTCACTTTCTTTTGAGCTCTTATGTTAAGGCGACTTGGGCAATTATGTGATCACCCTCGCTTCCGTGTTGCGGCTGTCTTAACAGACCTATATAATGATTTAGAATGCAATTAGTTTGACAGGAACTGACGTTTTTCTTTTAGGATAGCCAAGAAAGTCCGATTTTATAGTTTTTTGCAGTAAAAGAGGAAGCTTGAATGATGTATTGAAGAATCTTGCTGGCGAATGCTGCAGATGAAGGTGGTCAACATATGGAATTTGATAAATTGTCGGCAAACGTCGTATATGAGATAAAAGACCTTGCCGGAACAGAGAAGCTTGCTGCTTTTCTGGCGGGACAAGCCTTGGCGGGAACAGTTATCGCCCTCGACGGGGATCTTGGTGCTGGGAAGACGGCCTTTTCGCAATTGTTCGCAAAACATTTGGGTGTTAAAGGTACAGTGAACAGCCCAACATTTACCTTGATCAAGGAATATAAGGGACGGTTGCCTTTTTATCATATGGACGTATATCGGTTGTCGTTGGACGAAGCTGAGGAACTTGGTTTGGATGAATATTTTTATGGGCCGGGCGTCACTTTGGTGGAATGGGCAAGTCTCATTACGGATATTCTGCCGCAAAATTTGTTGCACATTTATCTGGAGACCTTATCTGGAACAGAGCGGAGAATTTATCTGCAGGCCCAGGGTCAACCTTACGACGATTGGATTAACACTTTGACAGAGAATGGAGTCCTTGAACGATGAATATAGACGGTAATCGGCCGCAGCAGCGGCTATTGGCGTTTGACACTTCCACTTCTTCGCTAGCCGTAGCTGTGATGGCGAATGGCAAATTGCTAGCGGAGCAAAATATACATGCCGAACGCAATCATTCGGCGTATTTGGTAACAGCGATTGAGAAGGCCCTTGAATTGGCGAGCTTAACGAAGCAGGAGCTTGACGGCATTGTTGTTGGTGTTGGTCCTGGTTCTTATACGGGAATCCGGATTGCGGTGACGACGGCCAAGACGCTGGCTTGGGCTCTGAACATCCCGGTGTTTGGCATTTCCAGTCTGGAGGCGACGGCGCTGGGAGCTTGGGCTAAAGAGACGGGACAAGATACAGAAGCGCTAGGAGTATACGCGATGGGGAATCGTTCAGTGGAGGCAGACGCTGCTACTGAATCGAGTGTTGATCCAGGAACTGCTGCAGGCGCGAGAGAACATTGGATTATACCACTCGTTGATGCGCGGCGTGGACAAGTATTTACGGCATTATTTTCTGCTCAGGATAACACGTTAACTCACCGTCTAGAGCAGGATGGCATTCGGCTCATGGACCGTTGGGTAGAGCAGATTGCTGAGTTGCTGCAATCCTACGCACCAGAGGATAGACCGGAAGGGATCTGGATCGTCGGTGATGTTGCTCTGCATGAAACTGCTGCCGAAGCTTTGCGTCCTCTTGTGGGGGATCGTCTTCACATCGTTTCCTATGAATTGGAAGGGATCTGGATGGGGCTTGCCGGGACAGCCCGGAGCCGGAGCAGTGCAGGCGATGATGTTCACGCGCTTGAACCGAACTATACCCAGCTTGCGGAAGCGGAAGCAAAGCGGCTTCGTAATGCATAGAGGAGGAAACCATTTATGCTGTCTATAAAAGATGCAGAACTTGGCAATATCGTATTTCGCCCAATGACGTTGAATGACATACCGGACATAATGGTTATTGAGCATGAGTCCTTTACCCTGCCTTGGAGCGAGGTGGCATTCCGCAATGAGATGACGATGAATCATTTTGCTAGGTATCTCATCATGGAGGTAGATGGCAAGGCGGCTGGATATTGCGGCATGTGGACGATCGTCGATGAGGCGCATATTACAAATATCGCTGTAAGAACGGCTATGCGTGGCCAACATCTTGGCGAGCGTCTATTGCGGGCAATGATGGATTGGGCCATTGAACTGGGAATGGTTCGTATGACACTGGAAGTTAGGGTCTCGAATCATGTGGCACAGTCGCTTTACAGCAAAATGGGATTCGAACCTGCGGGGAAACGTAAGGATTACTACTCGGACAACCATGAGGACGCGCTGATTATGTGGTGTGACTTGCCGGTACGGGTACAGCAGGGCTGAACCGAGGAACAGAGAGGAAGAGAGAAACATTGGTAAATCAAGATTGCTATATATTAGCGGTAGAGACGAGCTGTGATGAGACTTCTGCCGCGGTTGTCAAAAATGGAACGGAAGTGCTGTCGAATTTAATCGCTAGTCAGATTGAGACGCATAAGGCGTTCGGAGGCGTCGTGCCTGAAGTTGCTTCACGCAAGCATGTAGAGAATATTACGCTCATGCTGGAAGAGGCGATTAACCAAGCGGGTATCGAACCGGGTGAACTTAGCGCGATTGCGGTAACTGAAGGCCCCGGACTGGTGGGTGCTCTGCTTGTAGGGATCATGGCTGCAAAAAGTCTGGCCTTTGCTCTGGACAAGCCATTGATCGGCACACATCATATTGCTGGACATATTTATGCCAACCGATTGGTCCAGCCGATTGAATATCCTTGCATTGCTCTAGTCGTATCGGGTGGGCATACGGAGATTGTGGTGATGGAGCAGGAGGGCAGCTTCAAGCGAATTGGCCAGACGCGTGACGATGCCGTTGGCGAAGCGTATGACAAAGTAGCACGGGCACTGGGCTTTCCTTATCCAGGCGGTCCGCATGTAGATAAGCTAGCACTCGAGGCCGAGCAGAGTGAGGTTCTTCCAAGAGCCTGGCTGGAGCCAGATTCCTATGATTTCAGCTTTAGTGGGTTGAAGTCAGCCGTGCTTAATGCGGTGAATCAACATAAGATGAAGGGCGAAGAGGGCTATCAAGCAGCAATTGCCCGCGGTTTTCAGGAGTCTGTCATCGAGGTGCTGGTAGAAAAAGCGATCCGCGCGGTTCGTTCTACGGGAGCGAAGCAGCTTCTGCTTTGCGGCGGAGTTGCGGCAAACCGAGGTCTGCGAGCAAGCCTCTCCGAACGATGTGAGAGTGAGAATATATCACTAATTATCCCGCCGTTTAAATATTGTACAGATAATGCGGCTATGATAGGCGCTGCTGCTTATCTGAAGTGGAAGGAAGGCAAGTTCACAGGCCTTGAATTAAAAGCTGATCCATCCTTGTCTCTAGAGGACTGGTTGCTGGAAGCATAATAGAAATGGCTGCATGCCCGGGATTATCAGGCTGCAGCCATTTTTTCATTTACAGTAAGTTAAGGCCATAAGCTCTATTCGGAAGAAACTGCGGCTTCTTTCATCGCCAGTGCGATATCCGATGAGTTACCCATTCGGCTGGTACCTTCGAAGATGCTTCCTTCTTCGATGGCAAGTGAGGCAGCAGCGATGTTACCGTATAGCTTGCCCTTGGACGTTATCGTGAGTTTGTTACTTGCCTGTACGTTGCCATTGACTTGCCCGGCGATCGTAACGTTCCTGGCGTTGATAATGCTGGATTCAACGCTGCCCTTCTCTCCGATGGTCACGTCGCCGCCGCATTCTATATCACCGATCATCTGTCCTTCAATACGCACACTGGCGCTTGATTTGAGTTTTCCTTCGAATACACTACCTTCTCCGATCAGTGTATCTGTTGAATTAGGGTCTATTTTGGTGACTTTATTCCGCAACATTAATTTCTATCATCCTTTCCAGGGATTTTTAAGTAGAGCAGTGGGTCGACGGCAGCCCCATTCTTCATCACTTGAAAATGAAGATGCGGCCCAGTGCTTCGGCCTGTGTTGCCCAGTTCACCAATGACATCGCCTTGCTTCACAGCATCGCCCTTGTCTTTGAGTGATCTCTTCAGATGCATATAGATAGATTCTACCCCTGACGGATGAGATAGGGTTACATAATTCCCACGCGCTGGGCTGTAGCCGGTATCAGTCACCTCGCCGTCCGCAGCCGCGTAGATCGGATCCCCTACATCTCCACCGATATCCAGACCATTATGTAAGGTCATCTTGCCATTAAAAGGGTCAACTCTTTTGCCAAAATCCGATGTTGTTCGTACGGAGATCGTTGGCCAATAAGTCGGCAGAATCTTCAGCAACTGCTTATATTTCTGCAGGTTGATCTTGGTCTGATCCAGCTTGGCTTGCAGACTTGGCATCTTATCAAGGGTGGCTGACAGGTTGTCCTTCGCTTCTGCGGCTAATGATACGATCTCGTCCTCGGACAGCGGGATATCTTCACCGCCGATACCTCCATCAGATAGGGGCATCAAGGCTGTCAGGTCTGAAGATAGTCCGGAAATACCGTTCAGGGACTTCAACTCGGACTCTATCTTCTCCAGTTCGTTGATCTTACTCTCGATATCTTTGGATTTCTCCGACAATTCAAGCAATTCCGATAGCAGCTTATCGACAGTCTGTTCTTTGTTGTCTATCGTGTTTTGAAGCTGATCGTTAGATAAGGTGAGTTCTGCTTGCAAAGAGGCGATCTGGCTGGAGTTAGAACGGTTCACGATGAACAAAACGAGGAGCAGTACAGCCATGGCTCCAACTGCTATGGCCATGGACAGCAGTAGGGAAAATTTTAATTTGAAGCGGAATACCGGACTGGTACCTTCCGGCACGATCAGAACGGTAAATCGCTTGTTGGTCGGTTTGAATCTGAATTTCATGAAATCCTCCTGAACGAAATCATTCTATGGGACTTAAGTTTCTTGACGACAAGCTAATAGTTATGATTCGTCAAAACTTTCCAAATCCCTGCTCTGTACGAAAATTGTCAGAGTTTCCCGTTATCATTTGTTGGTTCTCGTCATATTATTCGCAATGTCTAAGGCAGGGCTTATTTTGTCAGTTATTTTGTGATGTAATAGGAGAGTAGAATACGGCTATATAAGTTGAATTAATGATTGTACGGATGAAGACAGCTGGGTGAAGTGTTCTTTCGATCGCTGTTGTTCGCGGATTTCTATGATTTAATAAATAAGTTGAACTTATGATTGTACGGATGAAGGCAGCCGGGTGAAATGTTCTTCCGATCGCTGTTGCTCACAGATTTCTTGATTATATAGAATCTAACAAGGTAGAAATCTGTTCACAAAGGCGAGCGCTCCGCTTCTCCAGAGCCATTTCACCCTTTTGCCTATTCCCTATCCTTTCTTAAGTTCAATATCTATGGATTTAAACAAGGTAGAAATCTGTTCACAAAGGCGAGCGCTTCGCTTCTCCAGCGTAGTTTAATTCAACTTATATAGTATAGAAAAGAGGTTGGTACATATGGAAGAAATAAAGGGGATCTTAATCACGGTTGAGACGTTGAAGGCGGATTTTATCCGTCTAGGGGTTCGTCCGGGAATGACGGTTATTATGCATTCGTCTTATAAAGCGATAGGTCAATTTGTAGTCGGAGGGCCGCCTGCGGTAATTCTTGCTCTGGAAGCGGTGGTTGGCCCGGAGGGGAATGTGGTGATGCCTACGCATTCCGGGGATTTGAGCGATCCTGCCGGATGGGAAAATCCACCGGTTCCGAAGGAATGGTGGAGACGATTCGTGAACAGATGCCTGCCTATGATCCAGATTTAGCGCCGTTATGGGGGATGGGGATTATACCGGATATGTTCCGTAAGCAGGATTCTGTCATCCGCAGTAACCACCCGCAGCTATCCTTTGCCGCATGGGGGCCTAAAGCCGAGTTTATTGCAGGAAATCATGCCCTGGAATACAGTTTGGGAGAGCAATCTCCTCTGGCGCGGATTTATGAGCTGGAAGGGCATGTTCTGCTACTTGGTGTGGGGAATGGCAGCAATACTTCGCTGCATTTATCGGAGATTCGGCAGAATATGAGACCAAGCGAGAGATTATGAATCAGGCACCGATCAAGATTGATGGGATCAGACACTGGGCACAGTTTAAGGACATTGATTATGATTCATCTGATTTTTCGGCTATTGGCGACGATTTCGAACGGGAAACCGGCTTGGTTCAGCGTGGTAAGATCGGCGGTGCAGAGGCGTTGCTGATTCCGCAGAAGGAGCTTATCGATTACGGGGCATTGTGGTTGCCTGCACATCGCAAAAAGTCATAAAGTTATATGTTCAAGACCTCGCATTTGGCGAGGTCTTGAGACTTTAGGAGTTCATTCTTTTAAATAAATTATTTTCGCTCAAGTAGAGCTGGATTGAATTCCTTTATAATGTTCTCCGGTCCTTCCGCAATGTCATAGCACCATTCCAGCATTCCACCACTATAGTTATGGACTTTGTCAAAGCCATTATGCTTGAAGTATCGGGCTACTTGATAGCTTCTTCCTCCACTCCGGCATACGAATACATACTCTCTGTCCATATCGAAGTCTCCGAGATAATACGGGATATCATTCATCGGAATAAGTGGGATGCCAGGGATATGCCCCGCTATGTATTCCTCTGGTTCACGAACATCGATAACTAAAGTTTTATTATTTGAATTTTGAAGTATATGCTGTAGTTCATCGCAATCGATATGCGAAATTCCACCGATAATTTCACTCACTTGATTTTCCTCATTTCTGATTTATATTTTTGCAACCTCATCATTTCGCGGGGACTGCATTCAATTTTCTATCATATCTATATAGAGCTTTAAATTCAATTCCCAGTATGCTCAGCATATGATAAATTGATATAAACATCATCAGTGATAAGGTTACGACATTCCGCGTACTCCTTACAGAATAGCTTGATAAGTGAAAAATATCACAAATTCATTGATAGTTGAAAAGCTCACAACTAAAAGTGTGTGTTCAAAAGATGGCTTTTCTGCATCGAGAAGGTTGGATGAAGATTTCTAAAAACTCTATTTGAAGGGATGATTTATGTGAAAACTACACCACGGCGTTCTTTTGCTAACTGGCTGTTGATCGGACTTCATTTATTTTTGGGGATAGGTGCAGTATTCGGCGGTGCAGTACTGGTTATGGATCCGAGCGGGGATTTGCTTGGAATGCCTTCCGACATTATGCAAATTAAGCTATTTCCTAATTATCTTATTCCCGGAATCATTCTCTTAGTGTTCATGGGGATCTGTCCGTTAATCGTGGCCTGGGGATTGTTAACGAGGAGGGAATGCAAATGGGCGGAACGTCTAAATGTATTTAAGAAATCGCATTGGTCCTGGGCATACTCGTTGTATATTTCCATCATTCTAATTATTTGGATCTCGGTAGAGACTTATATTCTGAATGCAGTTGCTATAGTTCATCTTTTCTATATCGCACTTGGGCTCGCTATTCAGATTGTGACGGTGCTTCCGATCGTTAATGAAGCGTATCTAAAGGAGCCAGAAGAGGATGCAATAGAGACCTGGGAGGATATTTAGGAGTAATATGCTGGATGCATGTGAAGTGGTGCCTACGTCCATTCGTCCATTGGCAGGTCGATTCAAAGGAAAGCATGTCCTTGGGTCTGGTGTCAAGATGTGGACAAAGAGTGCGTTAATTGCGGGGATTTTGTAATGAAAATCGCGAAAAGTCTTATGCCCCAACGGTTTGGATTTAATTGTTGGAAGTAGGATAATTTTTTCAGAAAAAATGTGGATAATGTGCATAACTTAGTGGATAATTTGGGAAATTGCGAATAAAGCCTATTATAAGCCGTAAAAAAACGACCTCAGAGGTCGTTTTTTTACAATTATTATCAATTGGTTTGTGGATAAAGCTATGATCAACATTTTTTTACGATTTTATGAAAATCTTATCTTAATTATCCATCAGTTGCTCCCACTCTTCATAGATGGCAGACAATTGCTCCTTATACTCATCAATCGAGGCTTGCCGTTCTTGGACAGCCGCATAATCCTGGTATACTTCCGGCAGGGTAAGCTCGTGCTCGAGCGAAGCAATGTCCTCTTCCAGCTTAGAAATGAGTTCCTCCAACTGTTCAAGACGGCGCTGACGGTTGCGTTCCTCGCGCTTCGCTTGTTTGTCCGCTTCATAGGATGCGGCACCTGATTTTCCTTTAGCGGCGCTGTCATCCTCTTGTATGCTCGAACGCTCCGCAGGCTTTTGCTTGGTAGCTTCTTGAGCAGCCTTCTCTGCGGCCATTTCTTCCAGCTCCAGCTTCTTTTCCTGATAATCATCATAATTACCCAGGAAATGTCCGGCGCCGTTCGGATGTAGCTCGACGATCCGTTCAGCCATCTTATTCAAGAAATAGCGGTCATGGGAAATGAATAGCAGTGTGCCGTCATAATCAAGCAGGGCGGATTCCAGCACCTCTTTGCTAAATAGATCCAAGTGGTTCGTCGGCTCGTCAAGAATAAGAACATTAGCTTTCTCCAACATCAGTTTGGCCAAAGCGACGCGGGCTTTCTCCCCACCGCTTAAGGCCGCGACTTTCTTCAGAACGTCCTCTCCACTGAACAGGAAGTTCCCAAGCACACTGCGGATACGAGCTTCCTCTATATGAGGGAATGCACTCCATACCTCTTCCAGCACAGTGTTGTCGCGATTAAGGTGCGTCTGCTCCTGATCATAGTAGCCGATCTTTACTTTGGCGCCCCAGGTTAGTGAGCCTGAACGAGGCTTGAAATCGCCAGTTAGTATTTTTAACAAGGTCGATTTGCCGATACCATTTGGCCCGATTAGTGCTACCGTCTCTCCACGCAGTAGATTAAAAGATACATTCTGAAATAGTGGAGCTTTGGAGTCATCATAACCATAGGACAAATGATCCACGTGCAGGACGTCCTTGCCTGTCTGAATCTCCGCTTCGAAGGAGAAGCTGGCTCGCTTTAAATCGCCGAGTGGGCGGTCAATGCGCTCCATTTTCTCCAGCGCTTTGCGCCGGCTTTGTGCCCGTTTGGTCGTTGAAGCGCGGACAAGATTACGTTGGATGAAATCCTCCATCCGGGCTATTTCGTCCTGCTGCTTCTCATACTGTTTCATACGGCTCTCATATTCAGCCGCTTTTAGCTCGATATAACGGCTGTAATTGCCGGTATATCGGGTTGACTGATGCCGTTCGATTTCGACAATGGTCGTAACGAGACGATCCAGGAAATAGCGGTCGTGTGAGACGACCAGTAATGCCCCGGAATAATTACGGAGATAATCCTCGAGCCAGGTTAAGGTCTGAATGTCCAAATGGTTCGTAGGTTCGTCCAGCATAAGCAGGTCTGGAGCCTGAAGTAGGATCCGTGCCAGTGCAAGCCGGGTCTTCTGTCCACCGCTCAAGGTTGAGACAACTGTATCGGACGGGAAATTACCGAAGCCCATTCCATACAGTACGCTACGAATGCGCGTCTCGATCTCGTAACCGCCGTTATCCTTGAACCAGTCCGATTTGAGCGCATAGCGGTTAAGCAGATCCTGATACGTCTTCTCATCAGCAGCCGCGGCTGGATCAGCTATTTGAGCCTCCATTTCTCTTAGCTCACGCTCAGTCTCTAAGAGAGGTGCGAATACATTCAGCATTTCTTCCCAAATCGTCCGGTCGGACTGCAATCCGCTGTTCTGGGCCAGATAGCCGATGCGCGTCTCTTTGGCTTTGAAGATCTGCCCCCGTCATGAGATATTTCCTCGGCGAGGATTTGCAGCAATGTAGATTTCCCTGCGCCGTTGACACCTACCAGCCCGATCCGTTCTCTTTCCAGGATCTGTAGGTTGATGCCCTCCAGTACCGGAGTGACGCCATATAATTTTGTAATATTAGCAGCTTGAAGCAACATAATGAATTTAATCCTCCAACGAATTTACTAAGTATGTTCTGAGGCCTTCTATATATTGTAGTGTACATGAAAAGCCTTGCAAATGCACCGCACTTTAATGACTGCTGTCATACTATTTGCAAAAAGAAGCTTGGTTTTCATTTTACGTCAACAATGATACACTAGAGGGAAGAATATATTTTTGACAAAACACAAAATATATCCTTCTTGACGGAAAGGGGAAGATACGTCGTGAAGGATACTTCAGCACAAAATATATCCGCACAAAAGAAAGAACTGCGTCACACGATGACTGTGATCCGTTCCCACGTCTCTGCAGATTCCCGCAGGGAACAGTCGATCACTGCCAGTCTTTTGGCAGAGAACGAAGTGCTATCCCCTCTAAGAAAAAAACGCGGTGGAAGACTGAATGTGTTCTGCTATGTGTCATTTCGAGATGAGCCTGAGACGATACATTTGATTCAAACTTGCCTTGGGCAGGGTGATCGGGTATTGGTCCCCAAAGTGATGAGCGAAGAACGGAAGCTGGCGCTTTATGAAATGAATGATGTAAATGATCTGATTCCGGGAGTATGGGGCATTCCCGAGCCTGGAGATCCTATACCGCAGTGGCCAACAGCGCGTTATGCGGAGATCGACATCATCATTGTCCCGGGTCTTGCCTATGATCGCCATGGCGGGAGAATTGGTTTCGGGGGCGGGTATTATGACCGCTTCATGGAACAAATATTGGCAGATAAGAACCGTGGACATGTCCCAATCAGAGCTTCGCTGGCGCTTGAGGAACAGATCGTCCAGAAGCGGATTCCTATGGAAGAGCATGATTTTAGACTGGATATGCTGTTTACAGCATCAGGTATGATATATATATGAAGGAGAGTAGTGAGCGCACTTATGGAAACGGAATCAGGACAAGCCATGACGCATTTTAACGAACAGGGTCGGGCGCGGATGGTCGATATTTCGACTAAGGAGTCTACAGTCCGGGTAGCCGTTGCACAGACGACGGTGCAGATGCAACCTACAACTCTAGCTGCAATCAAGCAAGGGAAGATCGGCAAGGGGGATGTGCTTGCTGTTGCTCAAGTGGCAGGAATTCAAGGAGCCAAACGCACGTCTGATTGGATTCCGATGTGCCATCCGCTGATGCTTACTGGAGTGAACATCGTATTTACGGATAACGATCAAGATGAGTTATATATAGAAGTTACGGTCAGGACTGAAGGAAGAACAGGAGTAGAAATGGAAGCACTTACGGCCGCATCGGCGGCAGCGCTAACGGTGTATGATATGTGCAAGGCCTTACAGAAGGATATCGTCATCGGTCCTACGATGCTACAGGCCAAAAGTGGTGGTGTCAGCGGGGATTATTCCCAAATCTGATGTCCTAGCGCACAGTTGCGCATGATGAAGTGATGATTACAACTTTAAATAGAAGTTCCTATTAGGGTGAGGAGGATGGCTTCATGGTTTGGAGAACAGCGATTCTTACGGCAAGCGACAAAGGAGCCAGAGGCGAACGTGAAGATACGAGCGCACAGGTGATTAGGGAACTAGTCGAGGAAGAATTGGGAGGCGAAATCATCGAATATCGCATCGTGCCTGATGAACCTGATGAGATCATCGCTGCACTGATTGAAATGACCGATTATTTTCAAGCCGATCTTGTCTTGACTACTGGCGGCACGGAGCTAGCTATTCGGGATGTGACGCCAGAGGCGACCCGCCGTGTCATCGAACGCGAGGTACCGGGAATGGCCGAAGCGATGCGGTACAGGGTGGCGCAGAAAAATCCAGCAGGCATGCTGTTTCGAGGCATTGTCGGAATTCGCGGCCGGACTTTGATCGTCAATTTGCCGGGAACTCCAAAAGGGGTGCATGAGAACCTAGCAGCGATTATGGATCAGCTTCCGGAAGCGCTGCTTATGGTCACAGGTCAATTCCGTCTTTAATTTTCACCATGCGGATTGCTTCTATGGAATAGATACGGATGTCGAATATGCTCTCAGTGTTACTTTGTGTTAGATATAGAATTTATAAGTTATCAGCGTAGCTGATGAAATTCTATATCGCAAGAAAACCTACCTCTAGATCGCGGTCGTTCATCTTTGAATGACTTCGATCGGTTTTCTTATCAAGGCGGACTTCTTGAAGAACCCATAATAGCAAATAATTTTTCTGAACAGGCTGTAACTGTGATCTATGTTATGGTATGATGTGGGCGTATCATGATGGCGCCCATCATGAGTTAATTATTTTATGCTAACGGGGGAGAATGAGCATGAGTGCAGGTGCTTTTCTGTTAATTATTGTAGCGGCTCTCGTGTTGTTTGGTCCGAAGAAGCTGCCGGAGCTCGGCCGCGCCGTTGGACGCACAATTAATGAGTTCAAGAAAGCGACTCGCGATATTATAGAGGACCGTCCCGAAGCTGAGAAAGTAGAAGCGGCTCCTGTGAATGAAGCTCCGAAGCAAGAGGACCGGCGTCTACCAGAATAGAAGATACATATTGGATGATGAATCCCTTCCTGTTAATAGGGAGGGATTTTGTTTGTATTTTGCCGCACTAGTGATGGGATAAGTGAGCCGGACAGATCGGCCTAAGGAGGACAAGTATGGCTGATGAACAGAATTCAGAGACGATTGTGGAACATTTAGCGGAATTAAGACGGAGATTAATTTATGTGGCTCTCGTGTTTACATTCGTTCTCGTCGCCGCTTTTTTTGTCGTTCGTCCGATTTATCAATATTTGACGATCAATTCGATTACAGGCGTGGAGATCAAGCTGAACGCTTTCTCATTCTGGGACGGTGTCGGCGTGTATATGAAAATATCGATGGTTGTTGCCTTTGGTATAACCCTACCCTTTACGCTGTATCAAATATGGGCGTTCGTTAGTCCTGGGCTGAGACCCAAAGAGCGTAAGGCGACGCTAAGGTATATTCCTTACGTTTTCCTCTGTTTCTTAATCGGGATTGCGTTCGGTTATTTCGTTGTATTTCCACTGGCAATGAAATTTACCGGAGGACTGAACAAGGAGCTTGGTTTGATTGAGACCTATGGGATGGCAGACTATTTCAAGTTTTTGATGAATCTTGTATTCCCGATTTCGCTGTTGTTTGAACTGCCACTCGTTATTTTGTTCCTGACGCAACTGCGCATCCTGAACCCGGGATTACTGCGGAAAATGCGCCGTGTCGCTTATTTTATATTGGTAGTTATCTCAGTGATGGTCACGCCTGCGGACTTGTTCTCGGCCTTCCTGGTGTTGATCCCGCTTATTATTCTGTATGAGATTAGTGTGCTGATATCCAGCCGAGTACATAAGAAGCAGGTAGCTGCGGACGCCAAGCGTGCAGAAGAGTATAGCTAATGGGTAAATGAGTGTAGTGCAGTAGCGCCGTATTTGCTCATATTTGCGGAGTATCGATGTAGAGCGGCTACTTCGAGTACAATTCCTGCAAAAACGCATCTTTTTGCCCCCGATGTAAGCGAAATGAAGAGAATAGCTGCAGAAATGCAGTTTTTTTCTTGGAATTGGCTTATTTCTATGAGTTATGATGAAAAAGCCTGCATTTTTGCAGGCTTTTGTTAAACAAGGCTGGTTTGTATGTTGAAAACCTGCACTTTTTCAGTTTTTTTGGTTTTACACTACTTATTGGCAGGATACTAATGGATCACAAGGGACGAGGGTATTGCTTGAGGGCAGTCTTGTCTAACTCGCTCTAGCTGATTAAGCGCTGTGCGGGTTCCTACTCTATTTCTTTATTCCGCGCAAAAAAAGATGATGGGAAAACTTGAAATTTACGTATGATTTTATTATCATTATAGATGTTGTTAGCACTGTGACGTATCGAGTGCTAATTATTGAAGCGGAAGCTTATCAATGAATCACCATTACTAAAGGAGGCTCTTTTTTCATGATCAAACCATTAGGTGAACGCGTACTGGTAGAAGCAATCAAGCAAGAGGAGACTACAGCATTTGGCATCGTACTCCCGGATGCGTCCAAAGAGAAGCCACAAGAAGGCAATATCGTCGCAGTTGGAAGCGGCACATTGAAGGATGGCGTTCGTGTTCCTCTGGAAGTGAAGGAAGGCGACCGTGTATTGTTCTCTAAATATGCTGGTACTGAAGTGAAGTATGACGGCAAGGAATATTTGATTATGAAGGAAAGCGACATTCACGCGATTATTGAATAATAAGCAACTTGGGCTTGAATATAACGACTGAACAGCAGGATTCATAATTTAAGGAGGTAATTATTCATGGCAAAAGTAATTAAATTCAGTGAAGAAGCACGTCGCGCAATGCTTCGTGGTGTAGATACTTTGGCTGATGCGGTAAAAGTAACACTTGGACCAAAAGGCCGCAACGTGGTATTGGAGAAGAAATTCGGTAGCCCGCTGATCACCAATGATGGTGTAACGATCGCGAAGGAAATTGAATTGGAAGACGCGTTCGAGAACATGGGCGCTCAGCTCGTGAAAGAAGTAGCGACGAAGACAAACGACGTTGCCGGTGATGGTACAACTACAGCAACGGTCCTTGCACAAGCGTTGATTCGTGAAGGATTGAAGAACGTTACTGCTGGCGCTAGCCCAATCGGTCTTCGCAAAGGGATCGACAAAGCGGTTAAAGTAGCGGTTGAAGAACTGCAAAAAATCTCCAAGTCGATCGAAGGCAAGCAATCGATTGCTCAAGTAGCAGCGATCTCCGCAGCAGACGAAGAAATCGGCGAACAAATCGCAGAAGCGATGGAAAAAGTGGGTAAAGACGGTGTTATCACTGTTGAAGAATCCCGTGGTTTCCTGACTGAGCTTGAAGTAGTAGAAGGTATGCAATTCGACCGTGGCTATGTATCTCCATACATGATCACAGATACCGATAAAATGGAAGCTGTCCTCGACAATCCATACATCTTGATCACAGACAAGAAGATTAGCAGCACGCAAGAAATTCTGCCGATCCTTGAGAAGATCGTACAACAATCCAGACCGCTGCTTATAATCGCAGAAGACCTCGAAGGCGAAGCACAAACGGTGCTGATCTTGAACAAACTGCGTGGTACGTTTAATGCAGTAGCTGTTAAGGCACCTGGCTTCGGCGACCGTCGTGAAGCGATGTTGCAAGATATCGCAGCCTTGACTGGCGGCCAAGTGATCACCGAGAAACTTGGTTTGGATCTGAAGAGCACAACAATCGAACAACTGGGTAATGCACGCCAAGTTATCGTAACGAAAGAAAACACCACAATCGTGGACGGCAGCGGCGACAAAGCCGATATCGATGCTCGCGTGAACCAAATCCGTGCGCAACTGGAAGAAACCACTTCCGAGTTCGACAAGGAGAAATTGCAAGAGCGTCTGGCTAAACTGGCTGGCGGCGTGGCGGTTATCAAAGTTGGTGCAGCTACAGAAACCGAATTGAAAGAACGCAAGCTTCGCATCGAAGATGCCCTGAACGCAACTCGCGCAGCGGTTGAAGAAGGGATCGTATCGGGCGGCGGCGTAGCGCTCGTGAACGTATACAATGCAGTAGCTGCACTTGAACTGAGCGGCGACGAGAAGACAGGCGCAAGCATCGTGCTTCGAGCTCTAGAAGAGCCAGTTCGCACAATTGCAGCTAATGCGGGTGAAGAAGGCTCCGTTATCGTAGAACGTCTGAAGAAGAAGAGGTTGGCGTGGGCTACAACGCAGCAACTGGCGAATGGGTGAACATGTTCGACGCTGGTATCGTTGACCCTGCGAAGGTAACACGTTCCGCACTGCAATATGCAGCTTCCGTAGCAGGTCTGTTCTTGACTACTGAAGCAGTAGTTGCTGATAAGCCAGAACCAGCTGCACCAGCTATGCCTGACATGGGCGGCATGGGTGGAATGGGCGGTATGATGTAATAAGGCTCACAAAGCCTTATGCATTAAGGGTTTCTTGGAAGGGAAACGCCGTTTGAGCACATCATTTAATAAATGCCTCTCAGGAGCAATATCTGAGAGGCTTTAGAGGTCCGCCATTCCTAGTGAATGGCGGATTTTTTTTCGAATTAGCAGCTGACGGGTGCTATGATGAAACTGCTCTAATTTATTCTTCATCATCTAGATATCAAGCTGCGGGACAACGACAAGGCTAGACAAATGTCCCGTAATGGGCGTAACTTTTTACAATTAGCTTTCTCCTTTTTGAATCCATTCACCAAACTGCTTCATTGCTTTTTCACTGTGAACGTATTTATACGTTTTACCATCCTTGTAATGAAAAATTGCGGCGCTGTCTTCATCGCCTTCGATTTCTGACTTGATCGAAAGGATACACTCTACGTCGAGCAACTTGAAATTACCTTGTTCATCTTCAGCCGGGATGGCCTGTTGTTTTTGTTCTTCTTCCATGTCCATGAAGCCTCCACAAGTTGTTTTGATTTTATTATACCTGAACGGAAAACCATTTTCATTTGTGTATGATGAAAGGACATACTACATACACGGGAAACTACCGCACATTCGATAGGGAATGGGTGACTATGCTCGCTTAAAAAAGAAGCCTCTCACCAGTTCATTTGGACTGATGAGGGGCTTCATTAAATGTAAAATAACTAATTGAACCTCAGCATCAGGCAGCTGGCATGGCTGCTTCAGGAACAGCTTCCTCAGCAGCCGGATTTAGTTCTATGTGGCGACCGTCAATCCACCAGTTGCCATTGTTAGTATTGATAAGGAGCCAGTCGGACCAACGCCCAATTACCTGAACGGTTTGTGGACTCAGAGTAGATACTTTAGGGGAAAAAGCATCCGGATATTGATAGGTATAAGTCTTATCCTTAAGATCGGCGGTGGCATTCATATCCTCAACAACAACCAGCTTTCCTGGTGATGGTTGAATCCAACCAGTCCCCTGGTTGCTAACGACCTTATACCAGTCGCCCTTCTCAGCTGTAACTTCAACCTGTTGTGGCTTCAGGTTAGAGATGCTGTCTGCAGCTCCAATTGTGCTATACAATTTGGTTTCTGCTAATAGGCTCATAGACTTTTGGAGATATTGAACCTTTTGTTTCTCCAGCCAAAGAGTATAAGATTTTTGCGCTGTAAATAACGGAACCTCTTTATTTTCGGACCAGATTCCATTAAAAGCACTTAATGGCACGCTTCCTTCTCCGGCGTAATTTGCAACCTCGATGGTAAAGCCAGGGCGGCCAAATTCTTGGATGAACCAGTCTTTATAGCCTCCGCCAGATGGGTTTTTCTCAGGCTTAACAAGAGAATATCCTGTAAGCTTGCTTATCTCCGTAGCTATAGCTTTATCTCTAGATAGGTTTTTGCTTAGCGTGTTGAAGTGCCAGAACAGGATCTGTCCCGAGCTATGATAAGAAATCGTAAGTTCAGGGTCGATCTTGTATGTAAAGTCCATCATACTTTGTACTTCTAGAGCTTGAGCCGCCTGAGTACCTTTATAATCATGATACCAAGGATACGCTTTGGAATTTCTAATATTGTTCCATTGGGCTGGGTATTGGCGATTCAGATCGATTCCCTGCATATTGGCTTTCCAGCGATTAAAGTTAGTGCTATTACCATTGTATTGTTTTAAGGTCTTCGCCAGATTTGCTGATAGACCTGTAGTTCCTTGCTGTTGTAGGGTTACACCATCCGGATTAACCATAGGAACAAACCAGATGCTTACGTGGTCTAGTAATTCGCGTACATTATATTTCGAGATTTTTGTATTGTTATAATAGGCAACAGCATATGTATCGATCATTTTCATGAGAAGAGGCGTAGTTATCCATTCTCTGGCGTGATGTGATCCATTAAGAAATAGTACGGATTCACCCGGCCTAATTTGATAGCCCATAACTCCCGGCCATATTTCGTCTGTCCTATTGTTTCATAAGATATGAGATCAGGATAGGCATCTGCGAGTTTCTTCATGTCTCTCTGCATGATTGAATAAGAATAGATTTGATTAGGATTTACGATAGATGTAGATGCCTTTGCGGATTGTGGTGCTTCAAAAAAGAGGCTACTAGAAACAAACATAGGAAGAAGAATAGAACTCTTTTTAATGGAGTAGTCTTTGGAACTGGTGACTTAATCAATATTTCACGTCTCCCATTCATCTGTTATTAAGTATAAAGTCTAGTGACTAGTTGCGAGTATAAGTTAATATACCTATTAAGTCAATACATTTACTGGTAATTACGTGAGTCTAATTTACTAGAGTTGGATGTATATTGGATTAATAAAAGGAACATAATAGTTTTTAAGTTGCTGAATAGGAGTTATCTAACAGGTTGTAAGAATCTGAATTTACATACTACTTTTAATTTGATATATTGGTGGGTAACTCATTTCGCGAAATTACCTTAGATAACATAGAAGAAGTGGTGAGGAACATGGGATAACTGTAAAAGATATGCTGCAATTGCCTTCCTTTCGAGGAGCAAAGGTACTGACCGGAAAAAATAATCTTCAACGTACCGTATCCTCTTTATCTGTACTAGAGGTTTCAAACGTGGATTATTCCTCCCGTATAGTCAACTCGGTTCAAGAAGAGTGGTATGCGGAAGAGATGGTTATCAGTTCTTTTTACTCCATTAAAGATAGTATAGAGAAGCAGTGTGAAGCGATTGAGTATTTGTATGAGCTCGGTGAAGTTGGACTGATTCTATATTATGTGGGAATCATTATTCCGGAAGTAGCCGAAGAGGTGCTGCAATTAGCAGAGTCCAAAAATTTCATCATCATATGCATGCCTGAAAATGATTTTTCACTTCGCTATAATGAAGTGATATATGAAGTGATGGAAGCGATCGTTCTGAATAATCAGACGTTTAATGATAATTTTGTAAATGAAGCGTTAGAGAAAGTGTCTTTGCTGCCAGAGCACTCACGAAGCGTAGAAATTACACTTAAATTTCTATCTGATCGGCTGAAAGCAAACATCATCCTGACGAACACGCATATGGAGATTGTGAATCAAGTGATGTGGCCTCGTAATTCATCGTTAGATGTAGCTCATCTTATAGATGGCTATGCTCCCTATTTATTGAATGGGGCGAAGGGGCAAACAGAGTCTAATTCCGATTGCTATGTGGAATACAAGAGTGTTCATCAAAAAAACGGAGAAGTACTCTATCTATTTCTAATTAAAGAGAATTCAAAATTACCTGCGAAGACCATCGATAAAATCAGTGAGGTTGTACAGGTGGCGATCAATTTGTGGGGAATAAGCATAACGAGGTCAGCGAATATGCCCTGGTAAAAGCGATTATTAATGATGAGAGCGATAAAATGCGAAGACTGGCTCATCTTCTCCATATTGATGTTGCTTCCATTCAGATGATGTGGTTAGTATTTATTCATGATTTGTCGGAAGAAAAGCAGATTCGCGAAGAGTTGGAAGAGTATTTGTTCAAATATTACAAAACAGCGGTCATTCAAACGATTGATCATTGTATCATTGCCCTCATGGGAAATTGCTCTTACAAGTACAATGAGTATGAGATTGCAGCCGAGTATATCGACACAACGAATTCTTCCTCGCTTATATTCGAAATGGTCTATGCTCCCAGAATGAGAAATACGCAAGATGTACGGCGTATGTACCGACTGGTGAACAGTGTGGGAAGGAAAGTCCATCTGATTTATGAGCATCGTAAATTATATACGGCAGCTGAGATGCGTACGATGAAACAAGCGATCGATATGAGTGCACAAGGAGAAGAAGTCCTTGAGGAATGGATGGCTGTTATTGATCCCCTTCTGGATGATCCAGATTTGCTTAAGACACTCATGACCTTTTTATTAGATGCCAAAGGAAATTATGATGAGTGTGGAAAAATGCTGTTCGTGCATAAAAACACAGTGAAATATCGCATTAAAAAGATCAGCGAATTAATTGGTTATGATGTAACGGTTAATTCCGAATTTTATGATGTTTGCATAGCCTGTATGATTTATCGGCTTATACACAGCTAGTCTAATCCGTAACTTTTGTCAAAAAGACAAAAATTACGGATTTTTTTTGGGTTTTTGAAAAAGACGTAAGGCCATGAATCCTTCTATAATAAGAAAAATTTACTTTACGAGGAGGAGAAATGACATGAGAAAGGATGGAGAGCATCAGTCTTGGTTCACCCTGGGGATGGTTTGGGCCGGAGCGGTGATCAGTATACCAGGTCTTCTGGTTGGGAATACGCTGATCTCGGGTATGAGCTTATCGAAGACATTATTGATCGCTTTTTTAGGGTATTCCATTATCGTTGCTCTGATGATTCTTCAGGGCATTCAGAACACAGATCTAGGAAAATCAACCGTCCAAGTCGCAGCTCAGGTATTTGGCAAAAAGGGCTCGCGCACGATTTTATCCATTATTCTCGCCATTGCTTGCCTCGGGTGGTTCGGGATTCAGGCTAATGTATGCGGGGCAGCGCTGGCTAATCTGCTCGCGGAGTACGGAATGACAGTTCCAGTTCCCCTTGCTTCAATGATTAGTGGTTTGGTGATGGTCATTTCAGCGATGTATGGTATTAAAGTGCTGCGAGTACTTAGTTATATAGCCGTGCCTCTACTCATTGTGATATGCGCATATGGATTAATTCATGTATTCACGATGGATTCCATTCAGAATATTTGGAGCTACCAGCCTGAGAAGCAAATGAACTTCATGGATGGATTAGCTGTAACCATAGGATCATTTGCCTTAGGGGCCGTTATTGCAGGCGATTATTCGCAGTTTTCGAAAAAGCGTTCCGATGTGTTGAAAGCAGCACTAATCGGAATTGTACCTTCTGGCGTATTGATGATTAGTGTAGGTGCGATTCTATCTTTCGCTTATCAAACTAGTGATGTTGCAGCTGTCTTTATAAATATTACAACGCCTTTTATTGGAGGTACTGTTCTAATTCTGGCTGCATGGAAGACGAATATGGTTAACGCAATCTCAGGTGGATTTGCTCTCATTAACGTATTGAATATTTCTAAGGATAAAGAGAAATGGGCAGTAGGGGTTGCAGGACTCATTGGGACTGTGCTTGCGGTGATCGGAATTTTGAATTACTTTACACCAGTCATGTCGCTCTTGTCAGCAATGGTTCCGCCAGGTAGCAGGGGTTATGGTCGCTTCTTATTGGGTTATTAACAAAGGTGATAAGACCCGTTGGAAGGAAACAGAGGGGGTTAATCGTCTGGGCGTGATTTCTTGGTTGATCGGTTCAATTATTGCCTGTATACCAGTTGTTCTGTCCTTCTTCCCAAGCTTACCCCAAGTCTCGAATCAGCCATTGATCGGTATCATTATTTCTTTTGTCATGTATGTGGTTTGCTATCGAATCATGGACAGAAAGTCAGTCCTATTGGAGGGGAATTAAATGAGATATTTAGATAAACAAGCGATTGAAAATATTGCCGTAGGCGCTGCATTTTTAGGAACAGGAGGAGGAGGAGATCCTTACATCGGTAAACTCATGGCTCTATCAGCCATTGAAAAGAACGGACCTGTAAAACTATACTCTGTGGATGAAATTGAAGATGAAGACTTCTTAATCCCTTCTGCTATGATGGGCGCGCCTTCCGTAATGGTGGAGAAATTCCCGAACGGAGATGAGTTTGTTAAGGTGTTTCAGAAGCTGGCCAAGTATTTGGGCAGAGAGAAAATTACGGGCACATTTCCGATGGAAGCGGGTGGAGTCAATTCCATGATTCCCATTGTCGTTGCAGCACAGTTGAATTTACCGCTTATTGATTGTGATGGCATGGGAAGGGCATTTCCTGAGTTGCAAATGGTAACGTTCAACCTCGACGGCATTTCGGCTACACCGATCGCTATTGCAGATGAGAAAGGGAATATCGGTATCTTCGAGACGATTGACAATAAATGGACGGAGCGGTTGGCACGGACAGCAACGGTGGAGATGGGGGCTAGTGCTTTAGTAAGCCTGTATTCGACGACGGGAGCTCAAATCAAGAAAAGTGGTGTCCATAACATCGTGACTCTATCGGAGCAGATTGGAGAGATCATTTCTTCCAAGAATAGAGACGCAAAAGACAAGCTTGAACAGCTATTAAGTCTGACATCCGGATATGAATTGTTCCAGGGAAAAATAACAAATGTCATCCGGGAAACGAAGGGCGGCTTTAATTTCGGGAAAATGAACCTAGAAGGTATCGAGATGAGCAAAGACGAGCAGATGAAGGTTCATTTTCAAAATGAGAACTTGCTTGCCGAGAAGAACGGTCAGGTTGTAGCGATGACGCCGGATTTAATATGCTTGGTCGACTATGAAACCTTGATTCCTGTGACAACGGAGAGCTTGAAATATGGCAAACGCGTACGCGTCCTCGGGTTGCCAGCGCATCCCAAGTGGAGAACCGAAATGGGAATCAAGACGGTAGGACCGAGATACTTTGGGTATGATTACGATTATGCTCCGATTGAAGAATTGATAAGTAAGGCGGTGGCTAGCCATGTTTAGAATTGGAATAGATGTAGGCGGCACGAATACAGATGCTATTATTTTAGACGAGCATAACCAGTTAATCCATAGTGTGAAATCCCCAACGACACTGGATATCAAGACCGGGATTGTGACATCGCTGCAAAAAGTATTGAAGGAAGCAAATATAGATAAGACGAAAATCACGCATGCGATGCTGGGGACAACGCAGTGCACCAATGCGATCGTTGAACGGAAGAAGTTAGCCAAAGTCGGTGTGATCCGCTTGGGATATCCTGCTACCGCTTCTGTTCTTCCATATACGGCTTGGCCTCAAGATATGGTGGAAAAACTAACAGGTAACTATGCTCTAGTTCAAGGTGGCTACGAATATGATGGTCAATTGCTTAGCGAAGTCGACGAGCAGGAGATTAACGATCTACTAGCGAAGTGGCGTGATAAAGTAGAAGCTATTGCAATCATTGGTGTATTCTCCTCTATCAAAAATGATCAGGAACTCAAGGTGCGAGACTTAATCTGGGAAGCATACGGGGAAGACTATAAGGTTTCCTGTTCGTCCTTGATCGGATCTGTTGGTCTGATTGAAAGAGAGAATGCAACGATTCTGAACGCGGCTTTATGCCATGTCATCGAAACCACCACCACAGGTTTTGCTAATGCTTTAGAAGCGGAAGGGATTAAAGATGTTGAAGTGTACCTATGTCAGAATGACGGTACGCTCATGTCGATTGAATATGCCAAGCAGTTCCCAATTCTTACGATTGCTTGCGGACCAACGAATAGTATTCGGGGAGCTTCCTATTTAGCGAACATTAAAGATACGATGGTCATCGACGTAGGGGTACGACATCAGATATCGGTGTTTTGCAGGATGGATTCCCAAGAGAGTCCTCTGTAGCGGTGGAAATAGGCGATATTCGCACTAATTTTAGAATGCCAGATATCATCTCAGTAGGGCTCGGCGGCGGAAGCATTGTGCGTGCAGAGGGTGGCAAAATAACGGTTGGCCCAGATAGTGTGGGCTACAAGATCGGAGAAGAAGCGCTTGTATTTGGTGGAAACACCATGACTGCGACGGACATCGCGGTTCGTCTTGGACTGGCTGATATGGGGGACAAGAGTTTAGTCAGTCATATCGATGAAGGATTTGCGAAGCAAGTCCAATCCGTAATTTCTTCGATCATAGCAAAAGCAATCGATAAGATGAAAACTTCTTCCGAAGATGTACAGATCGTACTCGTAGGCGGAGGCAGCGTGATTATCCCAGATGAGATTCCTGGAGTATCCGATATCGTTAAAGTGGAGAACGGCGGGGTGGCGAATGCCATCGGAGCATCGATCTCTCAAATTAGCGGACAGTACGAACAGATCTACATTTATTCTCGTGAACCGCGTGAGCAGTCGCTTAAGGATGCGGAGGACAAAGCAGTGAAACAAGCGGTCATCGCAGGGGCTGATCCTACTACGATCAAACTGGTTGAAGTTGAAGAGACACCGCTTGCCTATCACCCGGAAAATGCAACTCGATTAAGAGTCAAAGTTGTAGGTAATATGAGTTAAGAAACATACTTTGGAGAATTAGATTGTAACAGAAGCTTCTCGTTAATTGCACAAATTAATGAGAAGCTTCTTTTGTCAACGCCGTTAGGCTAATTAAGCTATAATTAATTATTACAATATGTATGGAAAGGACTAGATAATTGATGAGACTAAATCAACTTGGCTCCTCTGATCTATTCATTAGCGAGATCGGACTTGGCTGCATGTCTCTCGGAACAGAAGAGCGTAAAGCCATTGGGATTGTCCATGAAGCGTTAGATCAAGGTGTTAATTTTCTGGATACGGCGGATATATACGATTATGGACGTAATGAAGAGTTGGTAGGCAAGGCGATTAAGGGAAAGCGCGATCGAGTAGTACTTGCCAGCAAGGCTGGGAATCGGCGGATTGAGGGTAGGGAAGGCTTAGTCTGGGACCCTAGCAAAGCTTACATCAAATCAGCTATTAAGGAAAGCCTGCGTAGATTGCAGACCGATTATTTGGATTTGTATCAGCTGCATGGTGGAACGATCGAGGATCCTATCGATGAGACGATCGAGGCATTTGAGGAACTCAAGCAAGAAGGCTTAATTCGCTACTATGGGATCTCTTCCATTAGGCCGAATGTGATACGGCAGTTTGCAGCTCGATCATCGATGGTAAGCGTGATGAATCAATATAGTATTCTTGATCGACGTTCCGAGGAAGAGGTATTACCGCTGCTGCACGAGAAAGGGATCAGTGTTATTGCTAGAGGACCGCTAGCTAGCGGGGCGCTTGCTGCTGAACGTGAGATAACTAAAGGTTATTTGAACTACACGCCAGAAGAAATTGTTGAACTTCGTACAAAGTTAAGTACAGTGGCTCAAGAATGTAATAGAACGATGACCGAACTTGCGATTCGTTATTCGCTTAGTCATCCTGCAGTTGCGACAGTGATTCCGGGTGCAAGCTCGCGGGAGCAATTGCTGGCGAATATTGCAGCAGCTAATACTCCCCATCTGACACAGGAAGAGATAGCAGTGATTAGACAGATTAGCCAAGCGAATCGTTATGAGCAGCATCGATAAAAGAGAGCAATCACATTGTCAGGACATCCCTAATCCTGTGCTTTATACCATGGAGAAAGGAAGAAAAGGCATGTTAATCAGACAAGAAACAAGCAAAGATTACAATGCGGTTTATAACCTTGTAAAAGAGGCATTTGCATCCGCAGAACACAGTGATGGGAACGAGCAGGATTTAGTTGCTGCTTTAAGAAATGGGGCGGCATTTGTACCGGAACTTTCCCTAATTGCAGAGATTGACGGAATAATCGCAGGGCATATTCTGTTCACGGAAGCAAAGGTGGGAAATGACATAGTGCTTGTCTTAGCGCCGTTGTCTGTGCTGCCAGAATTTCAAAAGCGGGGTATAGGTTCTGCCTTAATCAAAGAAGGTCACAAAATCGCCAGGGAACTAGGTTATCAATATTCTCTAGTTCTAGGAAGTGAAACATATTATCCGCGTTACGGTTCTCTTCCTGCTGAGCAGTTTGGTATTGAAGTTCCAGACGGTATGCCCTCTGTTAACTTTATGGCAATCAAGTTACAGGACAACGCTAAGCCTGTAAGTGGAGCCGTAACTTATGCAAAGGAATTTGGAATTTAAAGATCTATATAAAAACCGGACTATCAGCTTCCGCCGATAGCCCGGTTTTTGTCTATTCCTATGTTGCTTGCCCCTCACGTTAATTACAGAGTCAAGCCGCCATCAACGAGGACTACGGAGCCAACCATGTAGCTGGAACGATCGGAGGCGAGGAAGGAGACCATCTCGGCCATTTCCTCAGGCTGTGCATAACGGCCGATACGCATGTTGCCAACTTCCTCAGGGACGTAACCGCCTGTCATGAACTGCTCTCCAACGCTCTTGGTCAAAGTGGTTTCTACACCACCGGGGCAGATCGCGTTGACGCGAATTCCTTTTTTTACATATTCCAGGGCTGCACCTTGGGTAAGACCAATTACCGCATGCTTCGTTGCGGAATAAGCGGCCACACTGTGCTCGCTGCGGACTCCGGCCGTAGAAGCTGTATTGATGATCGAACCGTTTCCTTGTTTCTCCATGACCTTCAATACATATTTCAGACCAAGGAACACGCCTTTCAAATTGATCGCAACGACGCGATCGAATTCAGCTTCCTCTATATCGGTCAAGAGAGAAAACTTCTGAATTACACCGGCATTGTTAAAGAATGCATCGATGCGGCCATAAGTTTCAACTGCTGTATTGACATAGCGCTGTACATCCTCGCTCTTGGATACGTCAGCTTGGACAAAGATCCCTTCGCCGCCTTGCTCCTGAATCATCTTTAATGTTTCTTCTCCTGTTGCTGTATTGAAATCAACGAGTACCAATTTGGCCCCTTCGCGAGCCATTTTCAAGCTGCTGGCTCTTCCGATACCGCTTCCTGCTCCGGTAACGATCACAATTTTATTTTCAAGTTCCATCATGGGTTCCTCCTAAATTAGAATAACTTTAATTCAATTTGATTATATTTAATATTTAAGTATAATTATTGCTCTTTTCTACGATTAATAGTATTATTTTCACATCTATAAAAGCGCTTTATTTCACAAGAATCTAGGAGAAGAATATGCAGCTATCCATTGAAGAAATTAAATATATTTGTCAGCACCTTCATCAAGCTCATGGGTTATCGGTCTTTTATGTCAGCGAAGGGCAATTCGAAGCTGAGTATGCCGTAGGCAGCGTGCATAATAGTCCGTATTATTTACCACTGAAAGAACGGATCAAGGGTTACTTGTCCCAGAGCCGAAGCGATTGTCCAATTTTTTTCTCACTGAGCTATTTGCATTTCTTCTATATTAATCTGGAGAATCACGGGCAGGCAGTGGGGAAGATCGTAGTTGGTCCCTGTTTAAATAGTGAGTTGGATAGTACGAATGTTGATATCATCAATGAACTTTCGCAGCAGGGCTTCTCTAATATCCGACATCTGATCGAGTTCTATCATTCATTTCCAACCATGGGATATGAACATCTGCTCTCCGTGAGCCTACTGTCTTACTATATGCTGTATCAGACACAGCTTGATCCCTCCTTCGTCGTAAGGATGAGTTCTGACGTAATCCCAGATACAGAGCCTAAGGCTAAGCCTGAGCTTGAGATATTAAATGGAAGAAGGAATCTGATCTTCCATTCCAATCTATATTACGAAAGAGTGCTACTCGATTACGTCAAGAAGGGAAGGCTAGATAAAATCAAGGATCTATCGAATTCTACGATCATTGGCGAAAGGAGCTTGGTACATTATCGAGACGAAGCCAGCTCAGAAGTGAGAAGAACATCATGATCATTGGTATAGCCCTGATCTGTCGGGCAGCGATTGAAGGAGGCTTGAACGAGGAGGCAGCGTTAACGCTAAATGATTACTACATTCAGCAATTGGAGGAAGAGGAGCAGATCTCGGGGATCAATACTGTCATCGAAGAGGCTGTGTCCGAATTTACCCATCGTGTAGCGAATCTGAATGAACAACGTTACTCTGCTCCGATTCAGGCGTGCCAACATTATATCAGCGACCATCTTTACGAGGATATTACGTTGGAACAATTGGCTGGGTTAAGCTTTCTAAGTCCCAATTATTTATCCAGCATGTTCAAGAAAAAGGTAGGCGTCTCCATAAGTGAATATATTCAACGGGAGAGAATTCATGAAGCGATGAAGCTACTGACACTTACCCAATATCCAATATCGGATATTTGCTCCTGGCTTAATTTTCACGATCAGAGCTATTTCATTAAAGTGTTCAAAAAATTCACCGGTATGACCCCTAGGCAATACAGAAATGCCGAACAACGACCGGATGGATTTGGTAACGATATTGAGACGGATTAACGTAAGGCATAGCCCTATTTCTTGCAATTTGGGAGAGGGGCTATGCTTTTTTTACTTCAAATTTTATCCCTTCCAACCGACATAAATGAAAGACATAGGATCAATTCAAGGAGGGATTATTAGAGATGGACAAAGAGAGGACAACATCTCGTCCACAAGGGGAGAAGCTATTTAGAAACAAAGGGGGATATTGACGATTGCTGCAGTTGTGGCCGCATTTATGGCGATGATACTACCAGTTAACGCTGCTTATGCCAAGTATGACGTGAATGAACACGTACTACAGCATACGCGTACGGAAATTGTGCAGAAGATGGAGGAGTACGCACCGGAGCGTTCCGATGGAGAGTACTTATGGGATGAAGCCTATGAAGAGAAGCCCAACATAAATTCTCCTTATTCTTCGGGCAAATTGAAGGAAGCATACATATGGGAAGGCATTAAGGCGGTGAATTTGGTACGTTATCTGGCCGGGCTTCCAGATGATGTTGAGCCGGATTTTATGCTTGGGAATCAACAGCAGGCTGCGGCGCTGCTCAATGCCGTGAATGGAGAACTGAGCCACTATCCTTCCCAGCCACAGGGAATGAGCAATGATTTATTCAATCTAGGGGCGAATGGGGCGAAGAGTAGCAACATCGCTTACGGCGCGGATAATTTCATGGAAGCCGTCATCGATCTTTATATGGCTGATTCGAGTGAAGGCAACATTGATAGGGTTGGACATCGCCGCTGGATTCTTAATCCGACGATGAAGAAGACGATGTTCGGCGCCGCAATAGGCCATTCCGGAGCATACGAAGTGCCGTATTCTAATATGTACTCTTTCGATAAGTCTCGCGCGTCCGGCGAAGTGGCCTATGAGTATATTGGCTGGCCGTCGGCTGGATCATTCCCGCTTGAGGTATGGCATGCGAAGGATCCGTGGTCGATTATGTTAAACCCTGACGTTTATGATAATAAACGGACAAGCAGCATCAAAGTGACGATGACCCGGAAATCGGATGGACGCGTATGGAGCTTCGGGTCTGTAGATCAGGATAAAGGCGGCAAATACTTCACCGTTGATACAGCGAATTATGCGGTTCCTTTCTGCATTATTTTCCGACCAGATTCTTCATTAGATTATAAGCCTGAGGAGCAGTTTCATATTGAAGTGACAGGGCTTTATAGCAAGGGCAGCGGTCAGCCTCAAAGTCTTGCCTATGATACACAGTTTTTCAATGCGGAGCAGCATTCAGAGCAGGCCGATTCTCTGGCTGCTACCGGACAGGTCAGTGCCTGGGCCGAGGAATACTATTTGAAGCTTAAAACAAGCGCTCTGCTGGATGGTGTTGCCGACAGCGACCATTCGAGCCAGATAAGCCGATTGGAGTTCACAAATATAGCCTTTAACTTGTACAAGCTTCTGGCTGACTATGAAATGGAGGACATCAAGAGTCCGTTCAACGATATCGATCAAGCGAGAATCTCTCATGCCGCGAAGCTTGGTATTATCCAAGGGACCTCGGCGGGTCAATTCTCTCCCAATAAGAAGTTGACCCGTCAGGAAGCGGTTGTCGTGCTGATGAATCTATACAAGAAGCTAGGTGGTGACACCGCTACATTGGCGAGTGCAAACTCTACCTTTACCGATGACGCTGACATCGCTGCCTGGGCTAAGAAGATGCGTATACCGCATATAACCTTGGATTGATTCAAGGAATGGGTAAGAATCAGTTCCGTCCGAAGGACAACCTGACGAAAGAACAGGCATATGTCATGCTGGCGAAACTTTGGGATCATGTCGTTACAAAGGACCATCGGAATTGATCCGATGGTTCTTCGTAATACAGTCATCTAAAGTGTGCTCAATTATTCATAATCGTAGCGAAAATCAGTCAAAGATATCTTGTAGCAGGTAAGTAACTGATATATCATAATCACTAGTTTGACTTATAGATAGAAATCGTTGGATAGCTAATGTTGTAATACATATTGGAGCGGAGAGATCAATTTTGACAACGAAAAAAATAGATCCAACACATGCGACACGAAAAGATAGACAGATGTTGATCCTTCGTGGAATGAATTTTTGGCAGTATGCTATTCTAGCTGTGCTTGCACCATTCTTACCATTGTATTTTGCAAACTTAGGATATTCTTCTTCTCAGATTGGCTTTCTTATGATGATCGGTCCGTTTGTAGCAAGCATGATTCAACCGTTCTGGGGATATTTGAGCGACCGTCTGCAGACCGTGAAGAAAATTATCTTTTGGCTATGGATTCTAGCGATTATAGGCAGTGTATTATTGTTTAACTCTGGGGCAGCTATACACTTACACTCTGTTTCGTATTAGCTTTATACTTCTTCTATCAGCCTACCATGCCATTGCTAGACAGTATTTCTGTCCAGTCAGCTTCGCGTAGAGGAAGTTCTTACGGCTCGTTGCGACTATTTGGCTCTATAGGCTATACAGTGATTTCGTTGTCTGGGGGCCTACTGCTGGTCGCTCTGGGTGGTATTACCAAGTTACCTTATTTGCTTTGGGCCGTCTGGGTGGTACCGTTCCTGTTGTTGCTATTCCTGCGTGACGAACCGGCTGAAGGGGAAGGCATGACGCTAGCAACCTTAAAGGAATTGTTCACGAACAAGTCATTCCTGTGGTTCTTATTTCTAGTGTTCATTATTTCGGTACCTCACCGTATGAATGATGTGATGCTCGGTTTGTATATGAAGGAGTTGGGGGCCTCTGACTCTATGGTTGGATGGGCTTGGGCTCTGGCTGCAGCCGTCGAAATTCCCATATTCGCCTTACTGGGCAAGTATTTGCACCGGATTCATGAATATGTGCTCATTGGTATTGTCGGGATCATATATACCCTTCGCTGGTTCATGTATTATGTATCGGATGATCCGTGGGTACTGTTGGCGCTGCAAGCTGGGGCCGCCATTACCTTCGCCGTGTTCTGGATTACTTCTATGCATTATGTTGCACGGATTCTTCCTCCACAGCTAGGAGCGACAGGTTTCTCATTACTAAGCATGGTGTACCTGGGTTTGTCCGGTATGACCGGCGGCATAGTGGGGGAGACTGTCCGACTTGTTCGGGGAGCGAGCATGTACTTGTTTGCTTCCATCGCTTCGCTGTTAGGAGGAGTGCTGTTTCTTGCGACAGAAGTGCTTTCAAGGCGGCGTGGGCGGGGAGTCTAATGGAGGTAGTTCAAAAACTGGCCTTTTTGAACACACACTAATAGGCGAAACAGAAACGAAAATCACCTCATGCCAGGTGTAACGGTCACCAGTGACGCTTATAAGCGAAAAACAGCCGTTTTCAAATTTTAACGGATACCACGAGCGCTTAAATGTTAAGAACACAGCTAAAAGGGGTGTTTTTAGTATCTAACTTGTTGCTATGTCCGTTAGAAATCATAATGTTCGAAATCATCTTTCTAAGCGGCAGTGATGTCAGTTACGATGTTACGATCGCTATGGATGTGGCACAGAGGCACTCTAACCCTGATCTGGGCTGGGTGTCTCTATTTGTGTCTGAACGCGATTGATGCACTTTTTCCAGAAATATAACGTTTTTGAACTGTGTTATAACGTTTGTGATCTAGAATATTGTAAGCGGTTTCTTTTACAATTAATTTATCAAATCAAATACATCAATGGGGGGTGACGGAGTGAGCATGAACGTGAAAAAGACTGAACGAAAACGCCTGAGAACGCGCTGGCGCAAACAGGATACAGAACTGACGCTCTTAGCGTTACCAACTACCGTATGGTATATATTGTTTTGTTTCTTGCCGATGTTCGGCATCATTATCGCTTTTAAGAATTTCAAGATATCGGGAGGATTCTTGAGCAATGTCTTTAACAGCTCATGGTCCGGATTTAAAAATTTTGAATTTCTCTTTAAATCCAACGATGCATGGATCATTATCCGGAACACACTAGGCTACAACTTCTTATTCATTATCCTAGGCATTGTAATTCCCGTGACATTAGCGTTGATGATTAGTCAGCTGCGCAACCGCAGAGCGGGCAAAGTCTATCAAACGATGATGTTCTTGCCTTATTTCCTATCTTATGTAGTCGTCTCTGCAGTCATTTGGGCTTTCTTGAGCTTCGACAAGGGGATTGCGAATCAGATGCTGATTCAGATGGGCAGCGAGCCTGTGAACTGGTATATGGAGCCCAAGTATTGGCCGTTCTTCTTGATTTTCATGAATACATGGAAGGGTTTAGGTTACGGCATGGTAGTTTACCTGGCGACCATTACTGGTATAGATAGTACTTACTATGAGGCGGCTGTCATAGATGGAGCTTCCATTTGGCAGCAGACTAAGTATATAACACTGCCGATGATGAAGCTGGTTATCGTGATGATGTTCATTTTGGCAGTAGGCCGGATCTTCTACACGGATTTCGGTTTGTTCTTCCAAGTTCCAAGAGATTCCAACTCGCTATTTAACGTAACCACCACTATAGACGTGTTAGTGTATAAACAGCTCAAGACCGCTACCGTAGGCATGGCTTCTGCTGCCGCATTTGTACAATCCGTTATGGGTTGTCTGACCATTCTACTCGCTAACTGGATCGTTCGCAGAATAGATCCGGACAGCGCGATGATGTAAAGGAGGCGAGCCTATGGCATCGAAGGCTGAAGGAATGTCGGGTCTTGAGAAGTTTAACCGGATTGGTAAAGGAACGGATATTCTCTTTCATATAGTGTTTATTCTGATAGCTCTAGTATGCGTGGTCCCTTTGTTAGTCATTCTGTCGATCTCACTCTCGAGTGAAGACTCCATCAGGCAGACAGGATATCATATGATCCCAATGACCTTTTCTACCGAGGCTTATAGCTTTGTCATTAAGCAGGGAACGATGATTCTCCGTGCGCTTGGAGTATCGGTATTAGTTACCGGGGTGGGGACTGTTCTGGGGTACTGTTAACTACATCTATGGGTTACGTACTCTCACAGTCGAATTACAAATTGAAAGGACTGCTAACCTGGGTCGTCTTTATCCCGATGGTATTTAACGGTGGATTGGTATCCAGCTACTATATTAATTCCAACTTGCTTGGACTTAAGGACACGGTTTGGGCGCTTATTTTACCACTTGCGGTCTCGTCTTTTAACGTAATTATTTGCAAAACATTCTTCAAAAGCACAATTCCGGATGGACTCATTGAATCCGCAGAAATAGACGGCGCAAGCCAATTCCGTATCTTTTTCTCGATCATTTTACCTATATCGTTGCCGGTCTTGGCAACCATCGGTCTGTTTCTGTGCTTTGCTTATTGGAATGATTGGTTCCAATCCATGCTGTATATCAACAATCAGAATCTCTTTTCGTTACAAGCCTTGCTTAATAACTTGATGAGTAACGTAGATGCGCTTGCCAAGAACGCATCCAGCATGGGCGTTAGCTATTCTATGCTAGTCGCTACTATGCCAAAAGAGACTGCACGTATGGCAGTAGCTATTCTGATCGTGTTGCCTGTAGCTTTTGCGTATCCGTTCTTCCAGAAATACTTTATTTCCGGTTTGACGGTAGGTGCTATCAAAGGTTGACCTGAAATAAACCAGATTTTCTGGTTTATCATATCATCTCAGAAAATGCACACGCGGTAGAACATTCTTAGAAGGGGGAAAATTTTTATGAAAAGATCATGGAAGCTTCTATCCACACTCTGTATTGCTATGCTGTTGATGTCTTCTCTTGCAGCATGCGGCGGATCTAATTCCAAGTCTGAAGGATCTGGAGGAGATACGAATACGAATTCCACAGCGCAGACGGACACGGGTAAGACTAAAGATTCGGCTGATATCCCAACTTTGGTATGGTGGACGATCGGTGGGCAGGTTCCTAATAACTTTGACAAAGCGATCGCTGCAATGAACGAATATACGGCAGAGAAGATCGGTGTGAAAATCGATATCAAGGTTGCAAGTTGGGGCGATTGGGATACCAAGATCAACACGATTGTGAATACCGGTGAGCCTTTTGACATTATGTTCACGAACAATACGAAATACAATCAACAGGTATCGATGGGGGCCTTTGCCGATATCTCAGACATGGTTCAAAGCGATACACCTGACTTATACAAACTTATTCCTGAAAAAGTCTGGGATGGAACGAAGATCGAAGGCAAAATTTACTCTGTTCCAACGTATAAAGACTCGTCAGTGACTCAGTATTGGGTATTTGATGATAAATTCGTACAGAAATATGGAATTGATCTGAACAATATCAAGACGTTGCAGGATCTTGACAAACCTTTGCGAGACATGAAGGCTGGAGAAGGAAAAAGCTTCTATCCATTGCCTTTGACTCAAAGCGATGGATTTAACGGCTTCATGAACAATTATGATGACCTTACACTTGGCCTCGCTCCGATTGGTGTAAAGGTGGATGATGCATCCCGCAAAGTCGTATCGACATTGGAACAACCTGATGTCATGGAAAACCTTAAACTCCTGCATCAGTGGTATAAAGACGGCATCATTAATCCGGATGCTCCTACTAAGGGTGAGCCGGATAAAGGCCGCGCGTTCTTTAGTGCTCAAGCGTTCCCTGGCGCAGAAGCAAACTGGCAGATTACTGAGGGTGTAGAAAAGTACGACATGGTGCAGACCTTTGGTCCACTGTTCACAACCAGTACGATTCAAGGTTCCTTGAATGCAGTTTCCGCCAACTCTAAATATAAGAAAGAAGCTTTGAAATATCTTGAGCTAGTTAACACAGATCCAAAACTGCGTAATATGCTTGCTTTTGGTGAACTCGGTGTGGACTATGACAATGTGAATGGTGAGAAGGTTATCGAGCGGAAGACCGATACATGGCCGCTTGCTGCTTATACACAAGGTACATTCTTTGACTTAGCTGTGACGAAGGGGGCCCCTGAAGATCAGTGGGAGCAAGTTCGCAAGCTAAATGAGCAAGCATCCTCTTCATCCGTCTTGGGCTTTGCCTTGGATATTAGCAATCTTTCTACCGAAGTAGCCAACACCAAGGCTGTCTGGGACAAATATCGCTATGAGCTGATGACTGGTGCTTCCGATCCGGAAGTCATGGTTCCAAAGATCGTTGCTGAGATGAAGTCAGCGGGTATGGAGACCATCATGAAGGCTGCTCAGGAGCAGATCGACGCTTACTTCAAATAATCATGAAATGACGATGTTGTTTCGGGAACTCGAACAGGGATCAGACCCTGTTCGAGTTTTCTTATAGAGGTTGTTTAAAAAGTCCCCCTTTGATCACGAAGCAACACTGGTAGCTTAATCGGCATCGAATCTTGAATTCAGCCGGGCCTTCCGGTGCTCACGTACCCACTACGTACGCTCCGCTCCCCTGTCCCTAGCTTCATCCAACCTTCTCGGTGCTGAAAGTCTGACTTTTTAAACACGTACTATAAATCTAATTGATTTTTTCAGGATAACAATTTATTTTGGTATAGATACATAACAACATAAGCCTAGGGCAAAGGAGTCGTCGCATGGTGTCCTTTTTACAGATTAAAATATATCGCGGCAAATTCATTGCTTATACGGTATTTGTAGTGTCTATCGGTCTGGCCATTGGCTTGCTTACCTGCGCTGTACTTTTGTATCAGTGGGTGGATAACGCCCGCAACGAGGCCTCTAGCGCCTTTATCCGAGTGGAGAATGCCTTCCAGTATAATGCCGATCGGATTGAGGCGTACATGCAGCGGGTATACTCCAACAGTGATTTAATGGTTGATGTTCGTTGTTTTCTAGGTAATAGCGCCGAGGGATACCTTACTAGCAGGCTTCAGGAGAGTCGATTCAACCAGCCGCTCATTTCTTTTCCGGATGATATGAAGTCTTTTTGAATAGCGGGGGCAAGGAGATATCATCCAAGTAAGCTTACATACCGAGCAGCAAGGAAATGTGATCCGCTTCGATAACAACGGCAATGCAAGTTTCAAGTTTCAGCTTCCTAATACGGATGAAGCCTTCCATGACTCGATTCAAAAGGGATTTGTCTACCGTAAAAAATTGTCGGATCCGAATCAGATTTCACGTCAGCTCGGCGAATTTCGATTTTTGGTCAGCAGTGATCGAATATTCAAGAATGTCAAAAATTATCGTGTAGATCAAGCTGCAATTGTCAGCACTTCTGGTGATATATATCCCGTCGTTGGGGCAAACCGCCATATCGAAGAGTTAGCTCGTCAGGCAGTGGCGGATGGACGCAGCCAAGGCTATCTTTCTAGAGGGGGAGTAAACGGTGTTTTTTTTATCACGTTTTCCTCTACCAAATTCGATTATAAGTTCGTTAGCTTGGTGGATTTAGGTGCAATCATTCGCGATAAATCGGGTGTACTTCTTACCGTTTTTCTTATTGTTCTATCAGCGATGATCAGTGTTCTAATGCTGATCGTTCATAATCTAAGAGATGACGCCAAGTTTCTTCATCACATTATTCATTCCATGGGGCGAGTGAAGACGGCAGATTTTACTCCAGAAACTCCTGCCCGCTATCGACGTAACGAATACGGAATGATTGCCAGAGAATTAGAAGATATGGTCAGGCAGCTGGATAAATATATTCGTACCGAATATCTGTTAAAATTGAAGCAGCAAGAAACCGAAATGAAAGCGCTTCAGAATCAAATTAATCCTCACTTCCTCTACAATACGTTAGAGGCCATTCGCTCTTCTGCTTTAGTGAATTACGATGTTGACACCGCCGATGCAATTGCGACGCTGGGTGCCCTATACCGCGACATGGTGAAACATGAGAATATTATTACCATCGGCAAGGAGATGTCTTTGCTGCAAGAGTACCTAAAAATCATGGAATTTAAATATCCTGATCGGTTCTATTATCAATTTAATGTAGATAAGACACTATTATCGTTACCGACCGTAAAATTCTGGATGCAGCCCCTCGCAGAGAACTTTTTTGGTCACGGTTTCAACCCAAGTAATGAGTTTAATTTGTTAGTGATCAATGGATGGGAAGTGGAGAAGCATTTCGTACTGGAAATTGTAGATAATGGCAAGTGGATTAGCGAGGAACGCTTGAATCAGATCCGTAACACCTTATTTCACACAGATGAAGCTCCTGTGGAGAGTATTGGGCTGCATAACGTGTACACCCGACTGCATTTTTTCTATGGTGAGGGTTTTGCCATGAGAATAGAAAATAATGAAGAAGCTGGTGTCAAGATTTCTGTGATCATTCCAAAGGGGGTCGATTTACATGTACAAACTTCTAATTGTGGATGATGAACCTCAGATCTTAGAGGGAATGAAACGAACCTTGGATTGGGAGAAGTATGGTTTTGGCTGTATCGAGACGAGCGAAACGGTAGAGGATGCTATATCAAAGGCAGTGGAGATCTATCCTGACCTAGCGATCTTCGATGTATGTATTGGCAAGGACCGGGGATATGATGCCATACAAAGGCTTAATAAGATGGGACTCCCAGCCAAATATATTATCATGAGCGGCTACAGTGAATTCGAATACGCCAGGGAAGCCATTAGGTGCGGGGTCAAGGATTATCTGCTCAAGCCTGTGAATCGTGCCAAACTGCAGCAGGTTGTTGAGAAGATCATTGTAGAAGATCTAAATGGTTCACTTGAAGGGGCGGATCATGATGATGTGAACATAGATCCTGTGCTGGGCGTTCGTTATGATAGTCTGTCCAAACTTACCAACCGGATCCTGCTGATGGTGAAGACGGAATATGCACAGAACATCACGTTAAAAATGGTGGCTGAACAGTTTCGTATGAATGGAACCTATTTGGGGCAGCTATTTCTAAAAGAGACGCAGATGAAATTTTCAGAATACATCATGGCCTATCGTATGCTTCAAGCACGTGAACGAATTTTATCTACTGACGAGAAGATAGCCAGCATTGCTCTCTCGGTAGGGTATCCGAATCCGGGTTATTTTTACACGCATTTTCACAATTTCTTTGGCAAGTCGCCATCGGATTTGAGAAAATAGGAAATGTGCCGAGCAGAGTGGGAAGGAGACATGTTATGCTGCGGCTACAACATACCTTTGGTATCAGTCGTCGGGTCACAATTTTTATAATCACCATAGGCATTATCTTGTCTTTATCAAGTTGTTCCTTGTTCCCTGGCAGTCGGGAGGAGAGTACCTCAGACGAAGATACAGTGAATCTTATCTATTACACAATTGGGGAGCCGGATAAGGATCTTAAGATAGTGAATGATAAAATCAACGAGGTTTTGGCTAGAAAAATCGGCGTTACGATTACTTACATTAAGGTAGGTTGGCAAGAATATGCAGACCGACTGAACACAATGGTATCCGCAGGGACACCTTTTGATATCGCTTTTGCGCCGGAATATGCAACCTACATCCAACGGGGGGCCTGGCTGCGACTGGATGACTATCTCTCAAGCGTTAGCAAAGAAATGTATGACGTGATCGATCCGATCTTTTGGGAAGGGGTACGAATGCATGATGGTAGCATTTACGGTGTACCGACCAACAAGGAGCTGGCCACGCGAGAACAGTGGATGTATCCGGATGAACTCGTAAGAAAGTACAATATTGATATTTCCCAGTACAATACCTTGGAATCACTTGAACCACTACTTAAAATGATCAAAGAGAAGGAGCCTTCTTATCAGCCGATGGAGCTCGACAAGGACTCCCAGAACTTTTTTGCATTGGATGGCTATGAATATATCATTGACAAGAAACTCCCCCTCATGGTTCTGTCTCAAGATCCCAATTCTCCGGTCGTGAATATCTTCGAGACGAAGGAAGCTAAGGAGGTGCTGGATACTCTCAGGCGTTATTATATGGCAGGTTATATCAACGAAGACGCCGCTTTGCGGGAGAGCCAGGGACTCAAAAGAAGTGAACGTGTCTTCTGGAAGGCTGCAGAAGGTGGTCCACTCTCAGAGAACAGCTGGAGTAAGGATCGTGGCTATAAAGTGGTGGCCCATCCTGTTACCCCTCTACTAGTCACGACAGTGTCTGTTCGAGGAGGAATCATGGCGGTTAGTGCAGATACGAAGCATCCTGTAGAGTGTATGAAGTTCTTAAATCTATTGAATACGGATCCCGAGGTTCGTAACCTATTCAATTATGGTATTGAAGGCGTACATTATACGCTGGATTCAAATGGTCAAGTCGTTCTTATAAGGCCGAAGGATAGCCATGGTGATCCCATCTCGGATGCACCACCAGACTATGCGGGAGTACAGTATACCCAGGGTAACTGGTTTATCCTGAAGACCATGGGTGGAAATACCCCGGATCCTATGAATAAATGGGATCAATATCGCGATTCGAACAACCATGCCCTCAAGTCAAACATTCTAGGGTTTACGCCGAACCTATCCTCTATGCCCATTCAGTTGAAAAATATTGAAATGGTCTGGGAGAAATATTATCCCAGCCTAATGACGGGAAGCTTGGATGTGGACGCTGAGCTGCCAAAGTTCAATGATGAGCTCAAACAGGCTGGTATTGATGAAGTACGAGTTGAGGTTCAGAAGCAGCTTGATGAATGGCGTGCCGGGCACAATAGAAGGTGAATCATTAGATTTGGGTACGAAAAAGCCAGTCCAGCTCCATCATCAGATGGCTGCCGAACTGGCTTGATTGTAAATGGACAATGTCAGCACTTATGATCTTCTCGGTCGTTTGAAGCGTCCAAGGATCTCTGTCGATTGCACGACATTCATAAACGCTTTTGGATCTGTTGCCATGACTGTCTTACGAACGGCTGGCACTTCATATCGGGTAGTCACGGTCATCAGCATATAGTTGTCTTCCTCGCTGTAGCCGCCTTCGGAATGCATACAGGTAATCCCGTGATGCAGCTTGCGTAGCTGGCAGAGCATCTCATCCTTCTTCTTCGTTACGATGAAGCAGGTGACCTTAATATGGTCCACGTGGATCATATCGACGACTTTCCCCTTAATGTAAGTGGATAGCATGGAGTAGAGCGCCAAATCCCAGCTCTTATAGAAGCCTAGGACTAGAATGACGATCCCGTTCAATATTAACAGGATATTCCCCATAGCGAAGTCATGCTTGTATGTAACTATGGAGCCGACGATATCAAAACCTCCGGTAGATCCGCCAACTCGTAATGATAAGCCGATGCCGATGGCAGATACAATCCCGCCGAAGATGGCACCGAGAATCGGATCCTTTGTCACCTGATACTGTGGAATAATGGCCATGAACCAGGTTGTGCTGACAACAGACAGGCAGCTAAGAAGAATATAACGTCTGCCAACCGCTCTCCAGCCCCATGCAATTAACGGCAAATTTAGAACGAAATATAGCAGTGAGATGTTCCAACCTGTCATATAGCCGATAATGGAAGCAACGCCGGTAACCCCACCGGATAGAAGATGATGTGGGACAAGGAACAGATTCGTCCCGGCGGCGACCAGAAATGCGGACACCAGAGTGATAAATACTTCATGGATTGGTTTAATTGAAGCTTTGATTGGTTTTTCAATAAATGCAGGGTATTTGCCCAAATTCATTTTTAGAGCCTTCTTTTCTTGGTGAAATTGTCGATAGATTATTATTATCACACTAAATTATGTTTTTTATCAAGGTACAAAACTATGAAATGAATCACAATGATTGGAAATCTTGGCCGTAATGCTACATAGTCTCCCCTCCGGGAGCTCTCGCTATAGCATGGAAAACATCATACTCCCCAAAGAATTGATCATCGACAAAACCAGAATGCGGATTGCATAATGAAAAATAGTAACCAATCACACATAGTTCATAGAAGAATTGTTCCATCGCGTCTGGGAGGGACTGACAAGGTATGTACACTATATTAGTAGTGGATGATGAAGCGATAGTATGCCAAGGCATAAAGGAATATCTGGAGTTGTCCGATTTAAGTATAACTCAAGTATTGACTGCTTCGAACGGTTATGAGGCCTTGGATTATTTGCGGATCGAGTCGATTGATCTGGTGCTTACAGATATCCAGATGGATGGGATGAACGGAATTGAACTGATGGAATCCATTTTATCCGAAAAACCGGATATTCCCGTTGTTGTCATATCGGCACATGATGAATTTGAATATGCGCAGCAATGCATACGGCTAGGGGCAAGGGATTATTTAATCAAACCTGTTCAGTTGTCCCAATTGACCGAGGTGGTTGGTGCAGAACTGTCAAACCGCCATAAAAAATATAAACGGCTATTGGAAGAATCATTAAAGCTTAAATTCTCGATGACGGGAATGTTATCTTTGCGATCCTATATTTTAAATGAAGTGATTGCCGGATCATTGGATAAAGCCGATGATTATCTGTTCATTTTTGAACAAATTGGTCTAAAGTTTGAAGGCCCTTATTATCTGCTGCTTGTTACCGAGCTCTCATGGGGGCGCTCTGGAGCAGAGGGGAAGACTATCCAGAAGCTTAGGGACCGCAATTTGCTGAAGTATGCGACAGTTAATATTATCGAGGAGACATTGGCGGACTGGAATGCGGTAGCTTTTTATGGTCAAGGCAATCAAATTATCACCATTCTACAGTTTAGCGAGGCGGATTATACGGGGCGAGATCAGGAAAATGTAGCGAAGATGAATTTGATTGGGAAAAAGATCGTCGCGCATATTCAAACCTACCTGCATTTAGAGGCGGTCGTTGGCATTAGCTCTTTAAGGCTTGGACTGCAAAATCTTCCTGAAAGCTATCGCGATTCGGCAAAAGCTGTCAAATGGCATGCGTTATATGATAATCATCGTGTTTTTTATGCCGAAGATTTCTCAATGAAGGAAGCGTCAATTCAGGTAAATTGGCAGGAAAAAACGGAGCAATTGGCGCAAAAGATGAGAACTGGAAAAAGTCTTGAGAGCATACAGGAGGATATTCAACGTTTTATCTCGGATATATCTCCTGTTTTTGATAGTGATGACTCGACTGCGGGTATTCCGTTAAGCATCGCTTACCGGATTTACACTGTATTATTGGAAATGAAAGAGACGATAGGAGACAAATATAAAGAGCTTGATCCTATCGTGTATTTTCTTTTTCCGTTATCGGGTACCCAAATCAAACATCGCCTTCATGCCTTTTTATTGGAGGCTGCCGAGCTCGTCCATGCATCCATGGCCGATCAAGATCAGGCGATCATTCAGCAATCGATTGTATATATCCGCCGAAATTATCGGAACAAAGGGCTGAAAATACAGGATATCGCCGATCATGTGCATTTAAGCCCTAATTATTTGAGTTATTTATTCAAACAAATTGTCGGTGAAACGGTATGGGAATTCGTGACAAGGTTGCGACTGGAGGAAGCTAGACACCTGCTTATTAACACGCCCAAAAAGCGCTATGAGATTGCGGATGAAGTCGGTTATGAATCACCGGAACATTTTAGCCGTGTGTTCAAAAGATATTATGGGGAGAGCCCTAATTCTGTCCGATCGGAGTGAAACTACATTGTTTAGAAGCATGAAATCACAACGATTAACGAAGAAGGCTATACTTTTTGTCATCGTATTTATTTTCATTCCCATGATTCTTATTTTCTGGTTTGCTTCCAATCGTGCCTCACTTTCGATCAAAATGCAGGTGGGGAAGCTCTGTCCGAACTGAATAAACAAAATCATGCGACGATGGATCGCGTCATGGATTCCGTAGACCAGAAGCTGGTAACCATCATGAGCTCCGATACGATCCAACAATGGAGAGATGACAGCCAATCCAACGCTGACCGAAGCTTGCACAAATACATTGCAACTGAGAATGTACTCAGCAGCTATTCGACTAATGCGAATTATTCCTTATTCGTGTTGACGAAACACCCCGCAAACTATGATTTTGCTCCTTCTCCCCATGTATCCGGTTCGGGTGTCTTTTTTATCGAAAGTCTGGATGAGAAAGCCTGGATCCGAAAAGCGGCAGAGCTGGATGGAGAAGTCCTGATCGAGCAAATTGACCAATTTGGCTTCAATCAGGATTCGCACAAAACGATAGCCTTAATAAGGGCTGTTATAGATCTTTCTCACGGCGGGAAACCTATCAGTGTTATAGCAGCTACAGAAATCGAAAAATTACTGATTAAGGAAATAAACTCTATTACTCTCCCGGAGGATGCAAAAGTATATCTAACGGATATGAAAGGAACAGTACTTGTAGGATCGGGTGCTGTGGGATCAACCATCACCATACCGAAGAATGGAAAAGAACTGTTGCCGAGCGTATGGGTTACGGATAGCCATATGTACGTCTATCATGACAGTGTCTCGTATGCCAATCGGCTCATTTATGAGATTCCGCTCCGCTCGTTGTTAGGTTCCTATAATGAGGTACAAGGGATTATACGGATCATCGCGGTATGTTATTTCATCGTTCTTTTGTTTTTCTTGTTCTATTTAGGAAAATCCGTTCTAAGACCGCTAGCGAGATTGGCCAGTCTCTCCCGTTCCTATGAACCAGGTAAAGAAATGAAAAGATATGCGGAAGAAGACCGCAAAGATGAAATTGGTACTTCATATCGATCTTTTTATTTAATGACAGAACGATTGAACCAACTGGTCAAAGAAAAATACGTGATGGAAATCAAGCAAAAAGAGTCTGAACTGAACTTGATGCATTCCCAAATCACGCCGCATTTGCTGTACAATACACTGGATTCCGTCTATTGGTATGGGCTTCGCGGGGGTGTACCGGAGGTTGCGGACATGGTCAGAGATCTATCAACGATGCTGCGGATTGGGCTCAGTCGGGGCAAGGAAATCATTACGATTCGGGAAGAGCTGAGCCATGTCGAGGCATATTTGCATTTGCAGGAAAAACGTTATAATCATTCCTTCCACTTCTACATCCACACGGAAAAAGGAACGGAGGACTGTTTGCTGCCTAAAGTTGTCATCCAACCCCTCGTCGAAAATAGCATTCTCCATGGTATCGGCAAGATGGATGGGGAGGGGGAGGTTCACATCGATATCCGGCTTTCGGAGGGTTTTCTACTTATATCCGTTGATGATAACGGTTTTCGGCCCCTTGATTTGGAGAAGGTTAAAGAGATTCTGTCAGGCACGGCTGATCCGGATAAAGGCTTTGGTATCCGCAATGTACATAAACGAATTCAGTTAAGGTTCGGAGAGGAATATGGACTGACTTATTTCGCACGGGAAGAGGGCGGAACAAGAGCATTGATCAAGCTTCCCGTGATCCAGTCCGAGCAAGAACTCACCGAATATATCGCATAATTTAGAGCCGCCCTGCGAAGGGCGGTTTTTTTGATAGAATCCGTCATGGAGTTGAGAGGAGCCGTCATGGGAAGCGTATCCGCCTTTCTATAGAATAAATGATATACCAACATAGAAAGGATGTGAGGGGGTGTTCGCGCAAATCAATAGGGTTGAGAAAAGAAACTTGGTGCACCCGCTTATTAAAAAAAGCAAGGATTACATGTGGGGATTCTATTCCTGCTGCCGGCACTCATCGTCTTTTGTTTGTTTCTTTGGACGCCAATTTTTAAAGGGGTAATATACAGCTTTATGCGGGTAGACTTCGTTGGCGGCAATGAATTCATTGGCCTGAACAATTACCGTGAGGTCTTGGCGAATAGTACCCTTCTAATCTCGATTCGAAATACGCTTTATTATATGCTACTGTGCGTGCTGATCGGCTTCTGGATACCCAGTGTCGTCGCCATGGCGATCTCTGAGCTGCGGCGGTTTCAAGGGGCGATGCGATTAATTGTATATTTGCCACATATCGTTCCAGCTGTCGTGCTTTATGGCATGTGGCAATGGTTGTACGACCCACTAGGACCGGCGAATCAGATCGCATCTTGGCTTGGCAATCATCAATTTATGTGGTTGACCGATAAAAGTATAGCTATGCTCTCCATCGTGATCGCGGAAACGTGGCAAGGATTTGGTGGAACGACGCTGATCTATTTGGCAGCTATTGTAGGCATCCCCAAAGATTTGTACGAGGCAGCCGAAATCGACGGAGCGGGAGTCCTGCAACGAATCCGCCATATTACGATTCCTGGCATTCGCCACATTTATGTCTTAATGTTCATCATGCAGTTGATCAGCACGTCACAAGGTTTTATGACCCATATGGCACTCACCGGTGGTGGTCCGAACAACTCAACGCTTACGTATATGTACCTGATCATTAATGAAGCATTTACGAATTTGAATTACGGTAGGGCATCGGCGATGGGAGTGCTGATGTTTCTGGTGCTTACCTCGCTCTCAATGGTACTTTATTACTTTCAAGGAAGGAGCAAAGAAGCATGAGCAATCGGGAACGCAGTATCATGTCTTCGTTTGATTTCAAGAAAAGAACGGTCCTGATCGGGTATGCGCTTATGCTGCTTGCGCTGCTTGCACTTGCCGTGACCATGCTATATCCTTTTGCAACGACCGTTTTCTCTTCATTTAAAACTAATCAGGAAATATTTACGTTTCCGCCAAGCCTATTCCCACATCAATTTCAATGGAGCAATTATGTCGAGGGATTCAAATATGTGGATTTAATCCGGCCTTTTATGAATACGCTACTTCTTTTTGGCGGAATTGCCGTTATTTCTTTAATGATAGTTAGTCTCGCGGCGTTTAGTCTCTCTCAGATGAAGCTTCCGTTTCGCAAGGGAATCACGATCTTTATTATGAGCTCGCTCATGATACCGAGTGCGACATATATGATTCCTAACTTCTTAAACTTACAAAGTCTTGGATTAATCGACTCCTACTGGGCATTCTGGTTGCCGGCAGGTGCGAGCGCATTTAACATTATGCTGCTAAGAAGCTTTTTCGATGGCATCAATAAGGAGTTATTTGAAGCAGGGCGCCTGGACGGGGCATCCGAACTTCTCTGTTTCTTCCGACTTGCCATACCGATGTCTGTTCCGGTGTTCTCGACTTTGCTTATCTTTTCATTCACAGCGGTATGGAATGATTGGTTTTGGCCGTCGCTTGTCTTGACCTCACCTGAGAAATATCCACTTGCAGCCGTTGTGTATCGAGATGTTATTCAATCCTTCGTTATGACCTGGAATGTGAAGTTTAGCGTGTTGACGGTGATCATGCTTCCGCCGCTCCTATTCTTTTTGTTCTTCCAGAAAAACATTATGCACGGTCTGAATCTGTCGGGCGTTAAAGGATAATAGGCTTGAATTGAATCCGTCATCACAATCCATGAATTCATCATCGATTCGAAAATGATGTCCAAGTATGATGAACGTGTAACCTAACTAATACCCATTTAGAAAGGGGCAAAAAAAGTGATAAGAAAAAGAAAGAATCTCCTCCTCCTGACGTTTCTTGCTTTAATGGTGGTCGTAAGCGCTTGCGGTAGTAGTACAAGTAATAGCAGTAGCAAAAAAAATACAGCAACGAGTGAACCGACAGCTAGCACAAATGAGCCAGCAAAGGCTGCTCCCATCACGATGACTGTCCAATACCCGAAGTCGGATAATCTCGCAGGAATTGAGTTTACTGACAAAAAAGTGGCACGATTTCAAGAGCAATATCCTAACGTTACGGTGAAAAAAAATGATTGGCAATATTCGCCGAATGAAATTGGCATCAAAATGGCGGCTCATCAAGCCCCTTCCTTTATCCGAGTCCCAGCAACGGAAGGGAAAGTGTTATTGGAACATCAATGGCTGACGGATTTAACGCCGTTTATGGAAAAGTATGAGCATGCCAATGACTTCAACGAAAAATTAGTAAGTCCGTTTATGATCGATGGCAAAATGTACGCTATTCCGGCTAACGGTTATATCATGGCGGTTATGATCAACAAGAAATTATTCGATGAGAAGAATGTACCACTGCCAACGCCGGACTGGACTTGGGATGATTTCTATGCGGCGGCAAAAGCGACGGCCGATCCTGCTAAAGGAATTGCCGGGTTTGCCATGATGGCCAAAGGAAATGAGGGCGGGTGGAACTGGACGAATTTCTTGTACGGCGCGGGTGGAACCACACAAAATGCAACTGACGGTAAGGTGACTTCAGCCTTCAACTCTGAAGAGGGCGTGAAAGCGATGGAGTTCATGAAGAAATTAAGATGGGAGGGCGATGCGCTTCCACAAAACTGGGCTTTAAACTTTGGCGACGTATACAATTTGTTTAAGCAAGGCCGGGCAGCAATGGTGCTGGGCGATCGCATCGAAGACGCGATCAATAACGGCGGCATGAAGAAAGAAGACCTGATTATTCTGCCAATACCGTCGATGGAAAAGGGCGGCGATCATACCTGTGTGCTCGGCGGCAATTATGATGTAATTAATCCACAAGAAACGCCTGAGGTACAGCAAATGGCATTTAACTACGTAACGTTCGATTTGTTTAAAGATAGTGAGCTCGATGCAATGAAGCTGGTTCTAGAAGATAGGAAAGCCAAAGGTCAAGTATACCTGTACGGAGCACCAGCTTATTATAAAGCGGATTCGGAATATGGCAAGAAGTTCGAAGCACTTGTCAATCAATATCCGGATAACGTTTTTAGATACGATCCTGAAGTCAGCAAGTTAATGGTAGGCGTCCCGGAACCCTCGTATAATGGCCAGGAGTGTTATGCAGCATTAACCAACGTTCTACAAGAGGTATTTTCAAACAAAGATGCGGATGTGAAAGCACTACTCGATGCGGCTGCAAAGAAATTTGATCAGGAAGTGCTCTCTAAGGTCGTTGTTAAATAGCTGTCACGATTATAAATAGCCTCGCTACTCTTATTCGTATTCCTTTGTTCGCGAAGGCTGAAGAGAGGGGCGGGGCGTACAAGAAGAGGAGGGAGCTTCATGCTTAAGAGGATATCATTCACAGACCGGACGACGGGGCTGCCGATCCTCGCTATCGGCTGTGAAGGACGCGATACGGCGCATCATTATATGACGGCAATGACCTGGCTCTCGGACAGTCGGCACCTGATCGTGCACACGGATATCGATCCGGGGATCGTGCACGCAGATATCGGTCTGGAAACCTGGACGGGTAACGTTGTGCGTGTCAATTCGGAAACGGGCGACGCACAGGTGCTGGAAGAAGGCCTGACTTGGGGACGCGGTGTCGTTTCTTGCGATGATGTCTTGTATTTGTTCGATAAAAATGAGCTGTATGCTATTGATGCTTGGAGCGGCGAACGGCGAACGATTTGTCTGCTCGAGTCCAATTGCACTTTTCTGGGACCATTATCGATTACGAATGACGGCAAGATGTTAGGTGTTTATTGGCAGGAGCATCAGCAACTTACATCCTCTGAACCTGTATTACGAGAAACGAGCTGGGTGATCGGCACGGTGAATACCGAAAGCGGGGAAATTCGCGAGGCCGTTCGACCGAGCTTTGCAGACCCCTACCCCATAGCCAATCACGCCATGATCAATCCGGTGGATCCGGAGCTGCTGTTCTACTCTCACGAGGGCGCAACGGAACACATCCCAGATCGATTATGGACCGTAAATACGCGTACCGGAGTAACCCGTAATATCTTTTCGCAAAAAAAAGACGAGCACGGTCAGCATGTGGAATACGTGGGGCACGAAATCTGGGCGTTCGACGGCAGCGGATTATACTTCGTGAAGTATCCGCAAAGTCCGGATCGGCCGACAGGCGTACTATTCGTGGATAAGCAAGGGGAGCGGCGTGAATTCATCAATGGCGACTACAAGTATTGGCATGTTGGTATCAGTCCAGATGGCCGGTATGCGGTAGCGGATACACAAGAGCCGGGCATTTCCAAGATTGTGCTGATTGATACGGCTACGAAACAATCTAAACTGCTGTGTGAGCTGCCGTGCCGCGGGATTCATCCCGGACACCCGCATCCATCATTTAGTCCAGACAGTCGTAAGATCACATTTACATTCTCCGATGAGGAAGGCGTGCTCTGGGTTGGGATTATAGATATAAGAGATTGTAAATAGCCTGATAAAGGTGGCCGATACGTCATACCGATATCGATCAAAGCAGGGGGAATATGCCTACATGATTAAAGATCATGTAGGCATATTGGGGATAGTTCAGAACTAGTGGATGCTGAGAAAAACGCTTTTCAAACATAAAATGGTAAGCGGTTTCATTTTGAGATGATATATAAGGGAGTGTATGGATTTGGGAATAAAAAAGTGGATGATAAGCTTAATGTTAGTTCAACTTTTATGTACCTGGCCTATGAACGGACTCCTATCGAGTGGAAATACGATAGCATATGCAGCAGAAACTTCACAAAATATAACCATTGGTGGTTTTGAAAGCGATGAAGAGATTTGGTATTTTGGCCTCGGCACCGAGTTTCCCGGAGCCAAAGGCGAATATGTACGGGAGGCATCCGATTCTAAGTCAGGAGCCTATTCGGGCAAGCTGCACGGGGATTTCAGCTCCGGCGGAAAATATGTCTCACTAGGCAAAAAAATATCTCCTATGGATATACAAAAACTTGAATTTTGGGTCAAAACAGCCGATGCCACTGCGATTGTGTTACGGATGAAGGATGCGACCGGACAGGTGCATCAGCAGAAGATCGCTTTAACGTCAAACCCGAATTGGCAGAAGGTGGAGATCACCAAATTTAACGGTGGCACAAGTTATCTTCATTTTGGTGGGGCTAACGATGGGATATGGCATGGGTCGCTCAGGAATTCGCTTTTTTGCTTGAGAAGTCTGGTTTGAACAATAGCAAAGTAATCGGTGACGTGTGGTTTGATGATGTAACTGTGACGATTCCACAGCAGCAACCTTTATGGGAGGCTGAAATCGGTAATTTCGAGAATGCCTTTGATATATGGGTATTGGGTGGCTCCGGAACAGGAGTCAAGGGCGATTACGTTCGAGATACGACCGAGTTCAAGTCTGGAGCTTATTCTGGTAAATTAAGCGCGGATTTTAGCGCTGGTGGCAATAATGTCACGTTAGGTAGGAGCTTTTCTCCTGCTATGGATATGCAGAAGCTTGAATTTTGGGTTAAAACAGCCGATGCCTCTGTTATTCTGCTTCTGGTGAAGGATTCGACGGGACAGGTGCATCAGCAGAAACTCTTTTTGTCACCGACAAATGATTGGCAAAAGATCGAAGTTTTTCAATTTAACGCGGGCACAAGTTATCTGCATTACAATGGTGCAAACGATGGGATATGGCATGGCCCTGCTCAGGAGCTCGCCTTTATGGTAGAGAAATCCGGTTTGATCGGAGGCAAAACGAGTGGAGATATTTACTTCGACAATGTTGTGGCCACATCTTCTTGCCGGACTTGTCGATCCAGCAGTCTCAAATGGGTAATGTCTTCCTGGCAAACGAGTCTACAGCCTTCCCGCTTGTGACCAGAGGAGATGCCGTGAGCTGGAGCGTATATGATCATTTGGATCATAAAGTATTGGAAGGAAGGGATGGGTACAGAACGGGAAGCTCAATTTGACGATTCCTTTGCAGCAACTCGGCTATTATAAGCTAACGCTTGCTGCGGAGAAGGATGGTCAAACGATTAAAAGTGCGGAAGTTTCTTTTGCTCGCCTATCCGAAGATGACCCGACCATGACGGACAACTCTCCATTCGGGATATCGACCCACCTTGCAAGAACAAACACGGGATGGAGCCCTGAATTAAGTACGCTACTTCGGCGTGCTGGGGCTAAAAACTTTCGTGACGAAATCACTTGGGTAGATGTCGAAACCGAAAAAGGGCAATACCGGAAACCGACGAACCGCGATGCCTTTATGCGTAGTACACAGAAAGAAGGTCTAAAGCCACTCATCACGCTCGACTTTACGAATCCTTTCTACGATGAGGATAGCACCCCTTATACGGACGAGGGGCGGCAAGGGTTTGCTAATTACGGCAAGGGTTTGCTGGATTTGTACGGTAATCAGATGGAATGGGTGGAAGTATACAATGAGTTTAACGGAGGATTTGGAAGTAGAGGGAACGGCATCGCAGCCTCTCGTCCGGACTATTACTACAAGCTGCTGAAGAAAACCTATGAGACGGTAAAATCCGCAAGACCGGACGTCACGGTTGTCGGAATGGTAACGGATGCATCGGCGCTCAGTTGGATGGAGGAGGTTATGAAACTGGGCGGGCTCCAGTACATGGACGTCGTTTCCGTTCATCCGTACAACGTGACACCGGATGGCATGATTAAATACTTGCGCGATACGCAAAGCTTAATCCGGAAATATAATCATGGACAAGACAAACCTCTTTGGAGTACGGAAGTCGGCTGGCCAACTATACCAGGGGTGGACGAAAAACGCAAGCGGATTATTTGGTGCGTGCTCATGTACTATCGCTTGGAGCCGGTATCGAAAAAATATTCTGGTATGATTTGATGAATGATGGCCTCAAAGCGGACTATGGAGAGGATAATTTCGGCCTGATCCGACATCAGAATGATCCTAAAGGCCAACATACGCCGAAACCCGCATTTGCGGCATATGCTGCGATGACCAGGGAACTCACGGGTGCTCAGTTCGTAGAACAGGATTCATATGATGTGGGGATTTCCAGCTACCGATTTAATAAGGATGGTCAGGACTTGCGGGTGGTTTGGGCCAATACTCCCGTTCAGGCTGCGATTCGAACGGATCATCCGATACGAATCACCGATATGATGGGGAATAGTGAAACCTACACGCCGCTGAACGGCAAAGTGTATATGACACTAACCGGAGAGCCATTTTATTTGGAAAGTGACATTGACGGAATCGCTGTTGATTCCACGTTTACTCTTGCGACAGAAGAAGCGGTAGCCGAGGAACCCGTTAATCTGACCGTGGAAACGAATAATACAACAGCAGCAACTATCGATATTTCATTATCGATGGAAGGCTCTAAATATCCGTTGTACGCAGCATCCGGTCAGAAGACGTCTCTATCCATTTCAGTACCAGGATTAAGTCAGGCCGGTAAACGTTATATTACAGGGTATTTAATCGCGAACGGAAGCACTGTTGGCAGACTTGAACAAACCGTTCAGACTGCCCCACCTTACGAAGCCAAGTTGCTGCCAATAATCCTTGATACGAATAAGAAAAGTGAAGCACTGCGGGTTCAAATCCGCAACCAATCGAAGGTAGAAGGACTCACCATTAAGAAAGCAGATTGGAATTTCAATTCTCAAAAAGGCAGTCAGGAAGGAACCGTGGTCATCTCCCCTAACGCTGTGGAGACGATAGAGATCCCGCTTCAAGGCTTTGACTTTGGTGTCAGCTACCCGGCCCAGGTCACCGTATATTTTGAAGGAAAAGAGCCTTTTGTTTATGAAGGAAAGCTCGATTTCAATCCGATCAAACGCGGTACGGTTCAGGTGGATGGCGTAGTTGATTCCGAAATAGCAGTAACCCCCCCGATCGTCGAACTATCGAAGGGAACGGTTAAAATGAAGAACTATACCTGTCCGGCCCATTTGGACGGTAGCATATGGGCGAACTGGGATCAGGATAATTTCTATTTGACGGCGCAAATCAAGGATGATGTTCATTCCGCTTCAGCAAGCGGGGAAGAAATCTGGAAGAACGATAGCATCCAGTTTGCTATGATGGCTGGGATTCCCGGAGAGAATAGGGGCTATTATGAGCTGGGGATCTCCGATACTCCGCAGGGGCCGCAAATCTTTCGTTGGTTGTCAGCGGATTCCAGACCCAAGGGTCTTGTTGCGAATGGTTCCTTGCAAGTGAAAAGAGATGAAGTGCAGAAGCTTACCGTCTACGAGATGGCGCTTCCTTGGTCAGAGATCCCACAGGTCAAACCGGGTGTGAATGAAGCCCTAAGTATCTCCTTCCTTGTGAACGACAATGACGGGGCGGGGAGGAAAGGGTATATCGAATGGGGCTCTGGAATTGGGGAGGTCAAGGATTCTAAGAAATTCAGAACTGCTCAATGGATCCATGATTCAGCTTCTCCAATCATCACGATTCAAGGTGTTAAAGAAGGAGAAAGCTATGCAGATGAGGTCATTCCGGTTGTGAAGGCAGAAACGGAGGATGGTCAAGTGCTAGAACCTCGGATTCTGTTGGATGGGGAATCATGGACATTTAGTATACCAATCACCGCTAAAGGGGAGCACACCTTGGTCGTGCAAGCGGGTGATCCAGCAGGAATGATGACCGTGCAGAAATTGACGTTCAAGCTATACCATAGCACGATACTGGAAACGTCAGACGTTGAGGGAGGGGTCAATGACACTATTCTACTGCAGGCTAAGCTGCATGATAAGAACGGTCAAGCGATCTCCGGGAAAATGTATCCTTCTTCATAAACGATGACGAACCGATGGGAGCGGCAGTAACGGATACGAATGGGATTGCGGAGCTGAGCTACAAAATTCAATTCCAGAATGACTCGGATAAGGAGAAAACATATCCATTCAAAGTCTCGTATACTCAAAATGATAAGACATATTTCCTAAGTAGCGAGGCCAGTGGGAAGTTGACGGTAAAGTCGACGTCAAACCCTGATCCGGAAGGGGTCCGGGCAAACCTGTTCTCTTGGACAATCACGGACATGATACGGGAATTAAAGGTGGAACGTATTCGATCACGATGAATATGTGGTGGGGGCATAACGGTACAACATATAAGCTGTACGAAAATGACGTACTGATTGATACGCAAGTTCTTACAGATCATTCACCGAATGCGCAGACTACCGTCACGTCCATTTCGAAACGTAAAAATGGAACCTACCGCTACTATGCTGAGCTTACTAATGCATCAGGCACGACGAGAAGCGATGTTCATACGATAACCGTTACGGACGCAGCTCCGGCTATACCGGTTCTTTCTCATGATAACTGGGATGGTGATGGGAACTTTAAAGTCAGTATGAATATGTGGTGGGGCACAAACGGTACTACTTACCGTTTATACGAGAATGGGATTCTGATCGATACGCAAGTGCTTAATGATCGTACGCCAAATGCACAAACTACCACTACAGACATTTATGACAAGTCCGTCGGTACGTACGAATATCGATGCGAGCTTCTTAATGATGCCGGAGTGACATCTAGTGAGAAAATGATTGTTAAAGTAATGAAGTGATGTAATGTTATTTCTTATAGATAAATCATAGATTTGTGTCAATGTTTGACCTTTTTTGCATGAGATGTGCACTTTCTATACCTTTTGGCTTCTAGACTGGTCTGTCCTGAGTCAATAAGATAAGATGTAGATATCGTCCAAATTCAATACTAGAATAGGAGAATCGACATGACACAACTTAAACTTGAGATACAAAGCTCGAATGGTGCTGTTTTGGCGTCCGCTGCGGACCTTGGCCAGGCTCATCTGGTTTATGATAAAAGCTATGAACCTGGGGATCAAATAGTTCTGACAAGTGAAAAACAAAACGTATATCTGGTCATTCAACTCGAAGATGCGATGGATCCAGCATTCATATATTTAACAGGTCAAGATCTGCGCTTCATCATTCCTTTTGACGAGAAGAAGATCTCGTATTCCCCGAAGACATTTGTAGGTGATTTACATACACTTACCGCTCGCTTGGCTACGGAGGAAGAGATCAATTCTTATCGCAATTTAGCACTAAATGTATATGACCAACATGAGAATAGCACCAGCTATCCCCATGCGTATGCTAACGTGGAGACTCGCGGGGAATCCGTGTTTGCGGCACGGAATGCGATCAATGGCAACTATGTGAACTACTCGCATGGCAAATGGCCATTTGAATCCTGGGGGATTAATCAGAATCCTGATGCAGAGATGACTGTAGATTTTGGCCGTACTGTGGAAGTTGATAAGGTTGCCTTAACGATTCGTGCAGACTTCCCGCATGACAGTCATTGGGAGCGTGTTACATTAGCGTTCTCGGATGGAAGCCAGGAAACTTTGGATCTAGTAAAACTCATCTGAAGCAAACGTTCGAGCTTACGCCGCGCAAGGTGGAATGGGTTACACTGAAAGAGCTGATCAAGTCGGATGATCCGTCTCCATTCCCGGCACTGAGCCAAATCGAAGTGTATGGCCGCGAAGCGGCTAAGTAGATAGATATTATTATTTTCATAAAGTAGTCTAGCAATACAGGGCCGTTTCTATTAAGAATCGGCCCTGTATTTATGGGATCGAAGAGCGTTCGAGAAGGGAAGAGGAACCATGAATAGCGAGGAATCACCAAGAGTTGGCGTCGGTGCTGTAATTAAAGACGATCAGGATTGTATACTGCTCGTGCTTCGGAAGAAAGCACCTGAAGCGGGTTATTGGAGTCTGCCAGGGGCAAGGTCGAATACATGGAGACCATTGAAGATGCGGTTATCCGCGAGATAAGAGAGGAATTAGGTGTCGAAATCACGCTTGATGGGCTGCTCTGTGTCACGAATCACATTCTTCCGGCGGAGAACACACATTATGTAGCGCCAACCTTTCTGGCTCGAATTGCTTCCGGGATTGTAGAGAATCTAGAGCCTCATGCTCTGGGAGATGTGCAGTGGTTCCCAGTCAACAACATGCCTGATAAAATTACAATGACAACGGCGTATGCGCTTGAGCATCTATAGTATGTGAGAACCAGCGATATCTTACCTGGCAACGATCATAAATGCTTGTCATTTGCCGACTTTTCGCCGAATAAAATATTATAGACTTTATGTATGATCTGACCAAAGGGGTCTGAGGCTATGAATTTTTATGAACAACGGATTCTACCTGCATCAAGGCAGATGAAGGATCTGGAGAAGGCAGTGGCATCATCCTATGAATATCTTGTGCTGCTCGATGTTCATGTTGCCCAGTTGAAGCATGCCTGCAGTATGGTACAGCAAGCGAATAAGAAGCTGTTCCTGCACATCGACCTGATCCAGGGGCTGCAGAGCGATGCGCAAGCGACCGAATATCTGTGCCAGGAGTATCGGCCATATGGGATAATCTCTACGAAGTCCAGTGTCATTCATAAGGCGAAGCAAAAAGGCGTCATTGCCGTTCAGCGGATCTTCTTGATCGACAACAGTGCTCTAGAGAAGAGCTGTAAGCTACTTGAGAATACTCAGCCGGACATCATTGAGGTACTGCCTGGAGGTATGCCGAGCATTATTCGCAAGGTCAAGGAAAGAACGAGTCTTCCGATCCTAGCAGGAGGATTTATCTCCACGAGTGAAGATGTGAAGCTTGCTCTGCAAGCAGGTGCGGAAGCGGTGACCACTTCCAATAAACAATTATGGACAGACCTTGAAAAAAAAGGGATTGACACCGTTTACAATTTTAAATAAAATTTGAATCAAGTTAATAATGTTACGGAGACTTGGAGATCTACAATCAACGCACTGCCTTCTCTGCATAATGGAGACGGTGGTACATTTGATGTAGGTCTCTTTGTGTTCTTAACAGTCATAACTCATGGGAGGGGTTAATTATGTCGGCATTTTGGGGAGAGTTTATCGGGACCATGATACTGGTTGCACTAGGTGGTGGTGTATGTGCAGGAGTATCATTGAAGAGATCTTATGCGGCAAATTCAGGCTGGATCGTCATTACAATGGGATGGGGCTTAGCGGTAGCTATAGCGGCCTATTCCGTAGGTACGATAAGCGGAGCTCATCTAAACCCCGCCCTCACTTTAGGGCTTGCGCTTATCGGTAACTTCCCTTGGTCCGACGTCCCCATGTACATAGCTGCTCAGATGCTGGGCGCTATTGCTGGTGCAGTGATCGTGTATCTGCATTATTTGCCACATTGGAAGGTAACTGATGATCCTGGAGCGAAATTAAGTGTATTCTCAACAAGTCCTGCCGTGTATCACCCATTCTCCAATCTGATGAGTGAGATGATTGGAACATTCGTCTTAGTTCTTGGCATTCTCGCCATTGGAGCTAACAAGTTCACGGATGGACTCAATCCGCTCATCGTCGGCTTCTTGATTGTCAGCATCGGACTCTCGCTAGGCGGAGCGACGGGATATGCGATCAATCCGGCACGTGACCTGGGGCCGAGAATCGCCCATATGCTGCTTCCAATCCCCGGGAAAGGAAGCTCAAATTGGAGATACGCTTGGATTCCCGTCGTCGGACCATTGCTTGGTGGTTCGCTAGGAGCACTATTTTACAAAAATGTGTTCCTAGGCAATATGGATGCCGCCATTTGGATTGTGTTAGGAATAGCGGTCGTTATTCTTCTCCTTGCGCTGATCCTCTTCAGTAAAAAGGCAAATCGGAGTGTATCGATGTAAGCAGCAGGCTGTAAATAATATTTAATGGAGGAAATTCACATGGAAAAATATATCTTATCTCTTGATCAAGGGACAACAAGCTCTAGAGCTATTTTATTTGATAAAGCAGGTCAGATTGTGCACGTCTCTCAGAAGGAGTTCACTCAAATTTTCCCGGAGCCGGGGTGGGTGGAGCATAATGCCCAGGAAATCTGGGGATCGATTCTTGCCGTTATTGCTACCTGTCTGATTGAATCCGGTGTGAAGCCGCATCAAATTGCCGGGATCGGAATTACGAACCAGCGTGAGACAGCTGTCGTATGGGATAAGGCATCCGGGCGTCCGATCTACAATGCGATCGTATGGCAATCGAGACAGACGAAGTCTATCTGTGATGAACTGAAGGCAGGAGGCTACGAGGAATTAATCCGCTCTAAGACAGGACTACTGATCGATTCTTATTTCTCAGGTACGAAGGTCAAATGGATTCTAGACCATGTTCCCGGAGCTCGGGAAAGGGCGGAACAAGGTGAATTGCTATTCGGTACGATCGACACATGGCTGATCTGGAAGCTTAGCGGCGGCAAGGTGCATGTGACTGATTATAGCAACGCTTCGCGAACACTTATGTACAATATTTATGATTTGAAATGGGACGACGAACTGCTGGAGCTACTGTCAATTCCGAAGCAAATGCTTCCGGAAGTCCGCTCTTCCTCTGAGATTTATGGTACTACGGTCGATTATCATTTCTTCGGTGAAGAAATTCCAATTGCCGGCGTTGCTGGAGACCAGCAGGCAGCTCTGTTCGGGCAGGCTTGCTTCAAGGAAGGCATGGCGAAGAACACCTATGGCACAGGTTGCTTCATGTTGATGAATACCGGCGAACAGGCCGTTCATTCCTCACATGGCCTGCTCACCACGATCGCTTGGGGAATCGACGGCAAGGTGGAATATGCCCTGGAAGGAAGCGTCTTTGTTGCCGGCTTCGCCGTTCAATGGCTTCGTGACGGCCTCCGTATGATCAAGGAATCGAAGGATAGTGAGCAATATGCAAGTAGAGTGGAGTCCACGGACGGTGTGTATGTGGTGCCTGCCTTCGTTGGACTGGGAACACCATATTGGGACAGCGAGGTGAAGGGGGCTATATTTGGCCTAACTCGGGGCACCAGTAAAGAGCATTTCATCCGTGCCACCCTTGAATCGTTAGCATACCAGAGCAAGGATGTATTGAACGCCATGGAGGCCGATTCCTCGATTGGTCTTACGACACTGCGCGTGGATGGCGGGGCGGTTCAGAACAACTTCCTGATGCAGTTTCAGAGCGATATGCTTGGCGTGCCTGTGGAATGTCCACAAGTGTTCGAGACGACGGCTCTCGGCGCAGCTTACCTCGCTGGCCTGGCTGTTGGGTATTGGGAGAGCCGGGATGAGATTGAGGCGCAATGGAGTATTGGTCGCACCTTCACGCCGTCAATGTCGGAAGAGCGTCGAAATGAACTCTATGCAGGCTGGGGCAAAGCGATTGAGGCGACAAAAGTATTTAAATAATTACATGAATATGCTACAATTTTTAATAAGTTAATATTTAAATTCGGTTGGAGAATAGAGAAGCCGCAATTGCACTTGAGTCCGTGACTTTAGTGTTATTGCGGCTTTTTTGTACAATGACCTACTTCAATATCCGTCTATATGACGAGGGAGGTTAATAGGATGACAGTAGCATTTTCCGCGACGGGACGTAAAGCGATGACAGAAGCAATGGGACAGGAGCCACTTGATTTAATTGTAGTAGGCGGAGGAATTACAGGGGCGGGAATTGCCCTTGATGCAGTGACGCGAGGACTTAGTACTGCCGTGTTCGAAATGCAGGATTTTGCCGCAGGCACTTCTAGTCGTTCGACCAAACTGGTGCATGGCGGGCTTCGGTATTTGAAGCAATTCGATATTAAGACGGTGTCCGAGGTAGGTAAGGAGCGGGCCATCGTTTACGAGAACGGCCCGCATGTCACGACACCTGAATGGATGCTACTACCGCTTCATCGTGGCGGGACATTTGGTAAATTCAGCACAGGTATCGGGCTACGCGTCTATGACTTCCTGGCCGGGGTCAAGCATAGTGAACGGCGGCGAATGCTGTCGGAGCAAGAGACGAAGACCCGTGAACCGCTACTTAAGCGGGAAGGGCTTCTGGGCGGTGGTTATTATGTAGAATATCGTACGGATGACGCACGCCTGACGATTGAGGTAATGAAGGAAGCCGTCCATAATGGGGCGATGGCCATCAATTATATGAAGGTGGATTCCTTCATCTATGAGAATGACAGGATTGTTGGTGTGCGAGTCGTTGATCAATTGGATGGGGAGAGCTACGAGTATCGGGCAAAGAAAATCATTAACGCGGCAGGACCATGGGTCGATGAGCTTCGCATCAAGGACCATTCCAAGACTGGCAAGCATCTACAATTGTCGAAGGGCGTTCATCTTGTTATAGATCAATCTAAATTTCCGCTTAAGCAAGCGATCTACTTCGACACGCCAGACGGCCGGATGGTGTTCGCAATCCCGCGGGATGGCAAGACCTATGTAGGAACTACAGATACGTTCTACCGAGGTGACCCGATCCGGCCTGTTATGACAAAGGAGGATCGTGATTACATTATTGCCGCGATAGGATACATGTTCCCGACAGTCCAGCTTAGTGAGGAGGATATCGAATCCAGCTGGGCGGGCGTACGACCACTTATCTATGAGGAAGGTAAGAGCGCATCGGAAATTTCCCGCCGCGACGAGATCTGGCAATCTCCTTCGGGACTGATTACGATTGCGGGCGGCAAGCTAACAGGCTATCGTAAGATGGCCGAGATGATTGTTGATCTGGTTATGCAATTGCTGGGTCAGGAGGAAGGCCAGGTATTCGTTCCAACGATGACGAAGAAACTGCCTATCTCCGGCGGGCATGTTGGCGGCTCGACCGCCTTCTCGGACTTCGTTCAGACAAAGACGGAAGAGGGAGTACGCCGCGGCCTAGATGCTGCATGTGCTAAGTTCTGGGCGCGTCATTACGGCTCCAATGTAGACCGAATCTTCGAGCTGACAGACCGTCATCGTGGGGACTTAGAGGCAAGCAGATTGCCGATCGAAGTGCTTGTCCCGCTCGTCTATGCCATCGAGGAAGAAATGACGGTGAAGCCGATTGACTTCTTCATCCGCCGCACCGGATCGCTCTTCTTCAATATCCAGTGGGTGCGGGATTGGAAAGCGCCAGTGATTGAATTTATGGCTTCTGTCTTTGGCTGGACACCAGAACAGCGCGATCAATACACAGAGGAACTGGATACCGCCTTGTATCAGGCTGTTGTACCGCAGGTGGAGGCAGAATAGGGAGTAAATAGAATTTGAACTAAGAGGCCTGCTTCACCTACATCCAAGTAGGTGAAGCAGGCCTCTTGCTCAATCTCAACCCTCATGCATGAAGTGGTGAATTACAGGCAAAGTTAAATCTAACATGTAGCCTAGAATATACCAGTAAACAACGGGTAGCAGCTGAAGCTATAACTTACTGCGCCCATGCGTGAGACAGAAGGGGAGATTGAGAATTATGGATGACAACGATATTAAGAAGCTGCGATGGTATAACGTCGCGCTGATGGCATTTGTATCCGTCTGGGGCTTCGGAAATGTAGTCAACAACTATGCCAACCAAGGGCTAACCGTAATCACCTCATGGATTCTCATCATCGCTCTTTATTTTGTGCCGTACTCCTTGATGGTGGGACAATTAGGTTCGACATTCCGTCATGGCAAAGGCGGGGTAAGCAGTTGGATTAAAGAAACGATGGGCGGCAAGATTGCCTATTTAGCGGCATGGACCTATTGGGTCGTTCATGTTCCTTATTTGGCGCAGAAGCCTCAGGCGATATTGATCGCACTTGGATGGGCGGTGAAACAAAATGGTACGCTTGTCAAAGAACTGTCCACCCTTCTAGTTCAATCATTATGCCTTGTAATATTCTTGATCTTTCTATGGATGGCTTCTCGCGGGATTACCTCCTTGAAGCGAATCGGTACAATCGCAGGCATATCTATCTTTGTGATGTCCATTCTCTATATTGTACTTGCGATTACGGCTCCTGCGCTTCGTGGAATTGAGGTGGCAACGCCTAACATTACGCTCAGCACATTTATTCCAGACTTTAACTTTGCCTATTTTACGACGATATCGATGCTCGTATTTGCCGTAGGTGGTGCGGAGAAGATATCGCCGTACGTAAATAACACATACAATCCGTCAAAAGAATTCCCGCGCGGCATGATTGCACTAGCGATTATGGTTGCAATCTGTGCGCTGCTTGGCTCCTATGCCATGGGGCTCATGTTCAATTCCAATGAGATCCCTGCAGATTTGAAGATGAACGGGCAATATTATGCCTTTCAGATTCTGGGGAATATTATGGACTCGGCAACTGGATCATGATCATCTATGCGCTCGCCAACGTACTGGCACAAATATCTGCTCTAGCTTTCTCCATCGACGCGCCGCTCCGTGTGCTGCTGTCGGACTCCGATGCAACCTACGTACCTAAGTCACTGCTCAGAATCAATGAGCGCGGCACGCCGGTCAATGGCTATATTATGACCGCCATCCTGGTGGGCATCTTGATCATTGTGCCAGCGCTAGGCATTGGTAACATGAATACTCTGTTTAACTGGCTGCTCGATCTAAACTCGATCGTGATGCCACTTCGCTATCTATGGGTATTTGCTGCCTTTATGGCATTAATGCGTTTGTCACACAAGTTCGAATCGTCCTACCAATTTGTGAAGAATAATACGTTTGGCTTTAGCATTGGCCTATGGTGCTTCCTATTTACAGCCTTCGCCTGTGTAATGGGGATGTTTCCTAAGATAGAACCATTCACGGGCGAATGGTACTTTCAGTTAATCTTAAACATCGCGACTCCGTTCATCCTGTTAGGGCTTGGCCTGATCCTGCCCCTACTCGCAAGAATGAATCGCAAGGTATAACATAGATCAGAAGACGAATACTTCATAGACAACCATAACTACGGCAAGAAATTAAAAATACAGATCGTTATTCGCTCAAAACAGTGGGGAATTAACGAAAAATGGAATAGTCATAACAGAGGTTAACATCTAACGGACATAGCGGCCTCTTAATAGGATAATTTCGATCATTATCATGTCTAACGGACATAGCTGCATCTTAAATATTAAAAAGCCCCTTTTGATGTGGTTTATGGCGTTTAAGCGTCTGTGGTGACCGTTGAGATTTAAAAACGGCTACTTTTCACTTGTAAGCGTAGCTGATGTCCGTTAGAGAAGGCTTTTCTTGTTAGTCTGTAGAGACCGAGCCGTAAGGCTTCGGTCTCTTTCTTTTAGACGTACAATGATAGAATAAGGAAAAAACAGCAGGAGGTTCTCACGAACATGATTTATCAGCGTAAAAAGTTTCTGATCTGGCTTCTTTTAACAATAATTTGTATGGCATTTATTTTCTATAAATCTTCTCAGCCCTACTATGAGCAGGATCTCCGTCCCTCATTATCGGCTCATCTTCCCGATAAGCTGGTGCAAATTCTACCTGATGTGGACTTTTATTATGGGGATCAGCTTGTAACTTCGAAGCAGCCTTATGACTTTATCGAGTTCTTTATTCGCAAGGGTGCACATGTTAGTATCTTCGCTGTACTAACGTTACTGTCCATTCAAACCCTGCTTGCCCTGAAGTGGGGGCGTGCTTCAGCTATTGCAGGAGGAGCTACCATCACGCTGTTGTATGCAATGTCCGATGAGTGGCATCAGACATTTGTGGTGAATCGCACAGGTCAGGCTATTGATGTGGGGATTGATAGCATCGGAATTGTTTTAGTGGTGCTCTGCTATGTCATAGTGGGAGCCATCATTCATCACCGTCACAGAAGAAACCGGCCCTACACGCGTTTTTAGCATTAGGCGTTGTCTACTCAGTTCATCAGTCTCGCGACGGATGCAAGACCATCTCGTAGATTGATATATTTTCCAATTGATATCGATTATAATTGTATCTAATCCAGAGCAAGAACTTAATCTTATCGACCTGCGGATAATAGATGGAGAACTGAGGAGGAAGCGTGGTATATGATTTCATTTCCTAAGCCAGAAGTGGAGCAGTTTTTTCAAACTTATATCATTCGTCAATTTGGTGTAAGCAAAGATGAGTCCAGACTTGTATTCAGCAGCACGATGAATGGCAAATTTAATTTGTGGGCGATGGATTTGGAGGGTGAGACCGCTTATCCATACCCGTTGACTTACAATGATCAGGCTTGTGGCTTTATTAAGCTTGATCCGGAGGGACGTCATATATTAACCTCTTTCGATCGTGATGGGAACGAGAACTATCAATTCCATGCGCTACGCTGGAATGGTGGTGAGCCGGTAGCACTGTTCGAAGCGGCACCAGAGGATAAGCACTTTTTTATACACATATCTGAAGATGGTAAGCGTGTATATTACTGCACCACTAAAGACAACCCAATGTTTATGAATGCACGAGTATTGAATCTGGAGACGATGGATGATCATCTCCTTCTTGAAGGCAAGGACGCAGCTACCGAGCTTGCAGCCGTAAGTCCAGACGAGAAATCCTACGTCTATACCAAGATATATTCGAATACTCATGCGCTTAGCTATGTGCATCAAGAGGGTGTAGAGGATCGTTGCTTGACTCCGAATGAGGAAGTTACTCATATTGCAGGGGATGTACATTATATTGAGGATCATGTATTACTGTTCGCAACGAACTATGAATCAGAATATACGTATATCGCACAGTACGATATAACCAATGGTAGCTTCCAGCCTGTGTGTCAAATCGAGCATGAAAGTGTTAAGAATCTGAGCTGGCATAAGGATTCTCGCACTCTGTACATTTTGACAGAGTTGGGTGTTGAAGATAGGATGTATACTTATTCAATAGATAGCGGTGAATTAACGCAAATTCCGCTGCCCACGGATATTGTGGATCAGCTTATCGTTGCTCGTTCACGGCAAGTGTATTTGCTAGGTCGGGGGCAGCGCAGCCACATAACATCTACCGGTACAAAGATGGTACGTGGACGATGATGACGAAGAATGTGATGGTGGGCTTGTCCGTAGACGACCTTTGCTCACCTGAGGTGATTACGTATGCATCTTTTGACGATATGGAGATTGAAGCGCTGCTGTACCGTGCGAACGAAGCAGTAGCGAATGGCTACACGGTTTTCTGGCCGCATGGCGGTCCGCAAGCAGCGGAGCGTAAGCAGTTCCGGCGATGTTCCAATATATCATTGCTCAGGGATATAACATTTTCTGTCCTAACTTCCGCGGCAGTTCGGGCTATGGGAGCACTTTTGAAAAGCTTGTGGAGCAGGATTGGGGCGAAGGACCGCGCAAGGATTGTCTAGCGGGAATGGAATGGCTATTTGAGCAGGGCATTTCAAGTCGTGAGAAGCTATTCGTTATGGGAGGTAGCTACGGCGGTTATATGACACTGTTGCTTGCGGGACGCAATCCAGAGTACTTCCGCGCAGCTATCGATATCGTAGGCGTGAGCAATCTGTTCACCTTCTACAACTCTGTGCCTGAGCATTGGAAATCAATGATGGAGCTTTGGATCGGCAATCCGGAACGTGACCGCGAGCGCTTCATTAAAGATTCGCCAATTACGTACCTCGATACGATGGTGAATCCTATGCTCATCATTCAGGGGGCCAATGACCCTCGAGTGGTGAAAGAAGAATCCGATCAGATCGTTGAAGCACTTCGTGCCAAAGGGCGTGATATCGAATACATTGTGTTCGACGACGAGGGCCACGGGATCACGAAGAAGGCGAACGAGAAGATTGCTTATCGACGTATGGTGGAGTTCCTTGAGCGTTGTAAGTAAGTTGTGTTGTGAATAAGCAAATAAGTGAAAAAGTGCATAATTGTATCTGTAGGAGAGTACTAATGAATAATTAGTCCCTCGATATTGGAGTTGCAATCATACTTAACTTGAGCTTGATAAAGCGCGCAAAAAGCCGCTCTTGCTGCTGTTCGGAGGAACAGGGCGGGGCGGCTATTTCACCCCGCATATGGTATATCATCACGGTATTTGAAAGCGATTACAATTGTGAACGGAGAAAGAAAGTAGCAAAACCAAATTAATGGGAGGCAACCATGGAATATGACGTTATTGTTGTTGGTGCCGGTTTATCAGGTCTAGTGGCAACCTCAGAGATCGTGAAGTCAGGTAAAAAAGTGCTGCTATTAGATCAAGAGCCGGAATCCTCACTTGGCGGGCAGGCTTGGTGGTCGTTTGGTGGACTTTTCCTAGTCAATTCACCTGAGCAACGCTGGATGGGAATTAAAGATTCTCGTGAACTCGCTTGGCAAGATTGGTTAGGCTCTGCCGGATTTGATCGGGAAGAAGACGAAGATTATTGGGGTAGAAAGTGGGCGGAGGCTTATATTGACTTCGCTGCCGGTGAAAAGCGTGCATGGTTGCACTCATTAGGAATTCGGTTTTTTCCTGTAGTCGGATGGGCAGAACGTGGTGGATATCTTGCTGAGGGTCATGGCAACTCTGTACCTCGTTTTCACGTTGTATGGGGAACAGGTCCGGGAATTGTGAAACCATTTGAGCAGATGGTTCGGAGTGCAATGAGCTCAGGAGTTGTTGATTATCGCCCGCGTCATCGGGTGGATGAACTTATTACTCATGAAGGTGCTGTTATAGGTGTTCGAGGTTCAATTCTTATTTCGAGTTCTGCCGAACGTGGTGAAGAAAGTTCTCGTGAGGTGCTGGGTGACTTTGAATTTCATGCGCAAGCCGTTGTAATTTCCAGTGGAGGTATTGGAGGAAATCACGAACTGGTTAGACAAAATTGGCCGCCGGGGCTTGGAAAGGCACCGAAAACAATGCTCTCCGGAGTTCCTGCTCATGTCGACGGTCGAATGTTAGGCATTACCGAGCAAGCAGGCGGGCGTATCGTCAACAGAGATCGAATGTGGCACTATACGGAGGGCATTAAGAATTGGAATCCCATTTGGCCAAAGCATGGTATTCGTATTCTTCCTGGCCCTTCGTCCCTTTGGTTGGATGCAAAAGGGCAACGTTTTCCAGCTCCCAATTTTCCTGGATTTGATACTTTGGGCACTTTAAAGACGATTCAAGATACCGGGTATGATTATTCGTGGTTTATTTTAACTAAAAAGGTGATTGAAAAAGAATTTGCCCTTTCTGGATCCGAACAAAATCCGGATCTAACTGGTAAAAGCATTCGTATGGTCTTATCCAGAGCACTCGGTGGCATTCCAGCTCCGGTACAAGCTTTTCTGGATCATGGGGAAGATTTCGTAATAGCACATACACTGCCGGAACTCGTAGCTGGGATGAATAAGCTAACAAGCGATAATTTAATAAAACTGGCAGAGATCGAGCGACAACTGATTGCCAGGGACCGTGAGATGGATAATAAATTCACTAAGGATCTACAAATTACAGCACTTCGGGGGCAAGGAACTACTTAGGTGATCGGCTCATCAGGGTAGCAGCACCTCACAAATTTCTCGACCCTCACAATGGCCCGCTGATTGCGGTACGTTTGCGTATCGTTAGTCGGAAAACGCTTGGAGGACTGCAAACGGATTTATCTGGACGAGTACTAAATTCATTAGGCAGTCCGGTTCCTGGACTTTATGCGGTAGGAGAAGTGGCTGGATTTGGTGGCGGAGGGGTCCACGGTTACCGCGCACTGGAAGGAACGTTTCTCGGCGGTTGCCTTTTCACTGGAAGAGAAGCTGGTAGGGCACTGGCGAGTCTTTAAGAGTTCTTCCCCTTGAACGTTGCAAGTCACATATTTATTATCTAGATTCAATTTCCTGAACAGGCACATCTGGGCCGCCGCCCACATACAATGTACAACTGAACTTCAATGTGTGCTGAAGCGGTGTACTAAGATGTGCATGCCTCTTCAGCTAATCGACGTGGAGGTGCTGTTCATGGAGTTGGTATCTGCAATTGCGCTGTTCATTAAACAGTTGACCTTGCTAGTCTCGTATGTGAAAAACAACGCCTTTCCTCAGCCGCTGACGGAAGAAGAGGAAACGAAGCACCTTCAGCGGATGGCTGAAGGCGACGCGATATCTCGCAATTTGCTGATTGAGCATAATCTGCGGCTTGTGGCACATATCGTGAAGAAATTCGATAACACAGGTGAGGACCTGGAAGACCTGATCTCGATTGGAACGATTGGGCTTATCAAGGCGATCGAGAGCTTCCGGCCGAATAAAGGCACGAAGCTGGCTACTTTCGCTGCACGTTGTATTGAGAACGAAATCCTGATGCACTTACGGTCCTTGAAGAAGACCCGCAAAGACGTTTCCCTACATGATCCAATAGGAACTGACAAGGAAGGAAACGAAATTACGCTGATCGATATCCTTGGAACAGAAGAGGATGACGTGGTCGACCGGGTTCAGCTTAAGATGGAGAAGAGTAAAATTTATCAAAATCTCGATATATTGGATTCCAGAGAACAGGAAGTTATCAAAGGAAGGTTCGGCCTTGAGCACGGAGGCGAGGAACGGACTCAGCGTGAAATTGCCAGGGAGCTTGGGATTAGCCGCAGCTATGTGTCACGGATTGAGAAAGAGCGCTCATGAAGCTGTATCATGAGTTTTATAAGGCGAAGCGGTGAATATAAGAAGAAAACAGGCGTACCGGAGAACGGGCGCCTGTATTTTTTGGCGTACTCAGAGTTTTTTGAACAACTTGCTGTAGAAGTAGTTCAAAGCCCACTAATGCTCCGTCTATTTACCGAATACCATAGCTTTTGTCTTCAGATTGTACATACATCCTCCTTGTATATTGTAGAAAAAGCACCTCATTATGAGGTGCATAAATTGGAGATGACCTTATTATCCATCTCTAACGAAACTGAGTATCGCTATTGAAGCAAATTAGTGGCTTAAAGTCTCGATTTCTCCCAAATAACGATCTGTAGTTTCGTTAGATTTAATTTTCCGCTGTTTTTGAGGAAATAACGATTTGTAGTTTCGTTAGAGATTGAAAAGATCTTGGACAAGCTCTGGAACCATACAATTTACGCTTCATCCTTCGTTTCAGCAACCGGACAGAATCCCGGGTTCGTTGAACAGAGCAGCTGGGCATATCGCGGTTGAAGCTTGGAGAGTTCGGTGAAATAGCTGCTTATGATGTGGTTACCGCTGAAGGATCCATTTTGGAAGTTCTGGGAGAGAGGGTCGGAACATGACTGTAATAGTATTTCTTCTCGCGTTTAGGCAGCTTATAGATCGTTGGAGGAGCATGGGTGACAACGTCAAATCCATTAGCAATGCGATAGCTGCTTCGTACATATTTTGTAAAAGCTTTTGAAAAGGATGGATCGCCTACACGAGGTGCTCCATATGTAAATAAGTACGGTGAGTCAAAATCGGTATTGGCGGCGATATCTATCGCACATAGTGTTGCTAATGCAGCGCCAAGGCTATGCCCGGTAACATACAATGCCTTGTTAGAAGATAGCTTGGCTAGCGTGGACATGATCTGGCTGCGGGCAGATGAATATATATCGGTAAAGCCGCGGTGCGTGAGACAGTTTTCTTTGACATATTTGAATTTTTTCTGGGAAGCAATGATGTCGGATATCCAATTGGTCGTTGAACTGGTTCCGCGAAAGGCTACGATAATCTCGTGTGGGGACTCTAGAATAAACCCGAAGGGCTCCCATATATCGATAATTGATTTTGCTTCGATCGTATCCGTGATCGAATAATTTAATGGGACGATAAATGAGCCGTCCGTGTTAGAGAACTGCTCATAGGTCTGTCCGCAGACGGCGGCCAGAAAGATGGCCCGTTGTTCTTGTTCAACGATTGTCCTCACGAGTATCTCCGCCTTTCTCCTACAATATATTAGGGGGATCATGGAGAGATGCCTATATTGTGGAAGATTTTCCGAGATAAAAGTCATTTATTAATACTAGAGTTCAAACTTAATATGGATTTATATCCGTACGAGGAGGAGTGCCTAGTGAAGCAAATCTTGAAGCTGCTGGCGGTCGGAGCGATTACAACTTGCAGTAGATTTATCGCTCAAATGTTAATTCCCGCTTGCAACCAGGACATTTTAAGTCCGAGTAAATTTTGTGACAACGGAACGATGCCTATGATTCTTAGCATTTACGGCATTTTCACTTATACGATTATCGCCTCGCTGTATCTGATCGTGAGGGACCAATTATCCGGGAACAGATGGGTTAGAGGTATGAAATATGGCGCAGCCTGCAGCACCATCTGGATCATATATCTGCTGGAGCCACTGCCACATGTAAAGCCACTGGAGCGGATACAGTACCCGCTTGCGAATGGCTTCGCCTTTCTTGTGATGGGGATCGCGCTTAGCTTGTTATTAACGGAACGCAGTTTCAAGCCTAAGAGGACAGTCCAATTGAGGCCGACTTCTTTCCATATTAAAATGATAATTAGCGTGGCTGGCTGTTTTTTTGTGGGCAGACTAATTCAATACCTGCTGTTTGACATATATTCCTCTTTCTTTTATGAACCTGTTCAGACCCTTCTGTGGGTAGTTGTGACAGGCATATGTATTGGACTGATCATGAGGTGGTTTGAGGCGCATATAACTGACAAGTGTGCCAAAAGAAAGCTTTTGTTGCTAGGAGGTGCATTATTTGGCCTAAATCTTCTCCTGTTTAATTTCTTTCTGCCGATCTTCTTCCAAGCAGATCTAGTGGATTTGTTAGTCCGCTCTATTCTGGACATTGGCGCTGTACGTTTAGGATTGCTATTAGTCCTGAAATCGGATCAACCGGCAAGACTAACATAAGAATGTCGCAATTTTATAATAGCTAGATGAGGTTATTGCTGATAGAATGAAGCGTGTCAGAAGGATCCAATCAGAATGTAGAATAGAAAAGTAAGAATTACGTCGAATTGGCTGAATACGCTTGCAATTACATCTCTGTTGTTAGAGAATAAACTTGAAAAGTGTAAGAAATCCCCCTTATAGCGTATGCTCACATAGGTCGGTTTTAGCGCCGATACCTTTATGGCTTCACTCTGAGGGATAAATAATCATACTGTGTTGCACAAGGGAAGGGAGACAACATTCATGAGCAATACTAAGCATACCGTAGTTATTGTTGGCTACGGGGAATGGGAAGCTATCACGGCCACTTGATTACTGAGAATGGCAGAGTAGAGGTCAAAGGTACTTATGATTTGCTTGAGGAGCGTCGCGAAGCTTCGAAGCAAGCAGGCTACCATGCTTATGACAGCTTTGAAGCAGTGTTGAACGATTCTTCGGTAGAGGTAGTATTAATCGCTACGCCAAATGACGTTCATAAGGAGCTGGCTATTCAAGCTTTGCAGGCTGGCAAGCATGTCATTTGCGAGAAGCCAGTTACAATGTCCGTAAGCGATTTTCAAGATATGGTTGCGGTGGCCGATGAGGTAGGTAAAGTTCTGATGGTTCACCAGAATCGTCGTTGGGATGAAGATTACTTGATCATTAAGAAAATGTATAACGAGAGAACCATTGGTGACTTGTTCCAACTTGAATCCAGGGTGCATGGAGCGAATGGAATTCCAGGCGACTGGCGTCATATCAAACAATATGGCGGCGGAATGCTACTGGATTGGGCGTTCATTTGCTGGACCAGATGGTAGATATGATAGATAGCAAAATTGTTAGCGTTAGAAGCCGGCTTAGCTTCATTCTTGGCGATGAAGTTGACGATGGTTTCGAGGCTTTTCTGCAATTTGAGAATGGAGTTACTGCCACTGTTGAGGTAGGAACGACCAACTATATCACTTTGCCAAGATGGTATGTGAAGGGTACTGAGGGCACCGCGATTATTGAAGACTGGTCTTTGACTGGAAGAACTGTAACGCGAAATAATGCAGTGGGCAAAATAGAGCCTAAGCCAATTCGGGCTGGCGTTGGATTAACGAAAACGATGGCTCCGCCATCCGAAGAAGCTACGATTACTGGCACTTTGCCTGAACCGTTCCAACGTCCGAGCAGCTTTTACGATAATTTTGCGGATGTGCTTGAGGGTAAAGCAGAACCGATCGTCAAGAATCCTGAAGTATTGCGCGTATTGAATCTGATCGAAGCGATATTCCAGGCTGGCGAGACCAATGAAGTTGTGAAGGATTTTGATACGTACGAGCCTGCGGGCAAATAATAGTGTAAGATAAGCCTGACGGTAATAGGTGGAGACACTGAGACCGTTGGGCTTTTTCTATCTGATATTGTCATTGAATTCGGGTTCGGAGGTTGTGTTGTGGAGAAGACGATTAAGGAACAAATTTTGGAACTGGCTGAGGAGGAATATCGCAAATTTAGCTCGAAGCTGATTCCGAGTATCGATAATGTCGCTGGAGTACGGCTGCCTGCTCTGCGAAAAATCGCCCAGAGAATAGTACGTTCCGATTGGCGCTCCTATTTGGCTGAGGCGGAGGATGAGTATTTCGAAGAGACGATGCTGCAGGGTATGGTCATCGGCTATGCGGCGAAGGATATCGATGAAATGCTAAAATATACGGCACAATTTGTGCCCAAAATCAATAATTGGTCCGTGTGTGACAGCTTCTGTGGCGGGTTAAAGCTTACGAAATCGCATCTGGACAAGGTATGGGACTTCTTGCAACCTTATCTAGAGTCCGATCAGGAGTATGAGATCCGCTTCGGGGTAGTCATGCTGCTTGAATATTATGTGCTGGAGGAATATATCGACCGGGTGCTGCAAATTTTGGACGGTATTAGACATGAAGGCTACTATGTCAAAATGGCCGTAGCCTGGGCAATCTCGATCTGTTATATTAAGCTTCCTGAACCGACGATGGAATATTTACAACATAGCACGCAGGATCTGTTTACGTATAATAAGGCCTTGCAGAAGATCACGGAATCCTACCGAGTAGATCAAGCCACCAAGCAGGTCATTCGCAGTATGAAGCGTAAAGCGTAATGCATACAGAGTAAAATGCAGTTCATAAAACGCAAGTAATGAGAAACCCACCGCTTCAGGTTGATAACCTAGCGGTGGGTTTTAAGTTGGAGATTATCTTCTCTCCGACTTGGTTAATGTGTCTGCTCACGATTATCGGAGCCAAAATGAGCACTGCTATGATGCTTATTGTGTACGATGATTAGTTTCAAATCGGACACATTATTTTGTGTGATTTTCATGAGGATGGATTGCAGCTTATGTGATTCCTCGTTAGCCGCATCGGCGATCAATTTGGCTTCTGAGGACGGGAAGTTCTTTGCGGTCCAAGTATCCTCTTGCTCGAGCTTGTCTTGTATATCTTTGATAGAATCAGCGTCAAGTGAATTTCCGGTTAACGCTTCGATCTGAGCTTGATTGAATAGGACGACCGTCTTGTAACTGTCCTTGTATATTGTGGTCATCGCAGTATCGGTATTATCGGTATTATCGGTAGTATTCTCCTCCGAAACAGAAGGCAGAACAGTATCCTCTGCTGGCGTAGTGGCAGTATTTTTTTCGTTGGCATTTCTTGTCGCATTGGAATTTGTCTCGGAAGGTGCAGCATTCGTAGATTCTAACGGACTTGGCTTGGAGTTGTTTAGGTTTGGTATCAGGATCAGGGCTCCCGCTATAGCTACCACAGCAATACCAGCAACTACTTTCGTGGTTGTCTTGTTCATGATGTTATTCCTTTCTTTGTACATTGTGACATTTAGTTCAAGGACACTTTAACATAGAACCCAATCTTTCTCGTTTTGAAAATGTGAACAATCTTCAAACAACAGTTGATAATGATTACAATCTTGGCCTAAGTTATTTACAATAGACTGAAGTAAGTAAATGATGGAGGGTCATTGATGAGAAAATCATATATAGCCGCTTTTATCTATTTATTGATTGGGTTAGGTTTTGGAGTATTTGCGAGGGAATATACGAAGGCGCAAGGCTTTGATGGGTATACGGTATTAAATGTTCTACATACCCACGTTCTTATTCTTGGCTTTATGTTCTTCCTGATCAGTCTGATTCTGTCGAAGCTCTTCTCGGTTCATCAGATCAAATCTTTCAATGCCTGGTTCATCGTCTATAATATCGGTCTAGTTCTGACGATTGGCTCTATGACGGTGCGCGGAATACTACAGGTGAACGGTAACGATATGGCGGGGCTGAGTCATATGGCAGGGATGTCTCATTCGATTATCGGCATCGCATTGGTCTGGTATATGTTGTTGTTGAATAAAGCGTATAAACAGCAGTGATAATAGCACTTTCCAATAAAAAGGCATGGAACCCTAGGATAAACCTCGGGGACCATGCCTTTTATGATAAATTCCCGCCTATTGCACGTTCGATCCGCTTTGCTCCAGCTCCAGCAGTTTCGTCTTCATCTCAAGTCCACCACGATAGCCGGTTAAGGCACCGTTCTTGCCTATTACCCGATGACATGGAACGGTAATCAGAACGGGATTCGCACCGATTGCGGTACCTACCGCACGAACTGCCGATGGCCTCTGTATATGATTGGCAATGTCGGAATAAGAACATGTCTGCCCATAAGGGATTGCAACTAAAGCGTCCCACACTTCTTTTTGAAATGGGGTTCCCGCAAGTTCGATCGGAAGGGAGAACTGTTGCCTATGTCCATGCAAATATTCGGTCAGCTCAACAATATAAGGACGGAGGATTTCATCATTATGAATCAGATGGTATTCCTTATAGTGCTTCTCTACCCACTGACTTAGCTCTTCGAAATCCTTATTCTGAGATCCTACGTAGCAGAGCCCTTGTTGGGTAGCAGCCAGGTAAATGCTCCAGTCCTCTTGTGATAATTGAGACCAGTACACCATCATATGCGAATTTTGCTTCATAATAAGTCGTCTCCTTCGTACGGAATGCTTGCGTGTTCTTTGCGATATTGTGCTGGCGTGATTCCGGTCCGTTTCTTGAACAGGGTTATAAAATAAGCCGTATTCGCCATCCCTACGCTGGCGCCAACTTTGGCGACCTCCAGCCCGGAATGAAGCAGCAGCAGCTTGGCTTTTGTAATTCGTACCTGCTGGATATATTCGACCGGCGTTACACCCTTTATTTTTTTGAAAGTCCGATGAAGGTGGTAGGGGCTTCCATGACTGGCGTCGGCGAGGGTCTGGAGGGTAAGAGATGCATCGTAATTGTTGTCGATGTAGTCCGTGACAACCTGAATCCATTCATCATCAGGCAGACGCTGACCAGTTGGCCTGCAGCGCTTGCAGGGCCTAAAATTCTCGGATAAGGCCTGCTCAGCAGTTTCGAACAGGCGGATATTCTCCATTTTCGGCGGCCTCGATTTGCAGGATGGTCTGCAGAAGATCCCCGTGGTCTTGACAGCATAGAAGAATTTCCCGTCATAGGTGGGGTCATTGTAGACAATAGCGTTCCACCGCTGATGGGTCAGCTCTATAGGATGATGATGCATGGATGTGTGCTTCAAGTATAATCCCCCTGGTTTCATATCGGCTTCGTATACTAATATACTCTTTAATTGGGATCATCGTACGCTTTTTAAGCTGTAATAGCAAGATAACGAAATTCAGAGGGAAGGTCTTATTTTAGATGATCGTATTTGACAACAGGCCATTTCTCTTTGCGAAGAGCGTCCAGCAATTCTGGAGTCGCATTCAGATTGGCTTGCACTAGGTCACGCGGCGTAAGGGCCATCCATTGATTCAGTGAGATATCCGCGAAGTGGTCGCTCTTGAACATTTCCAGAAACCAGAGGGTATCGTCCCCGGTGTTCTGAATGTAGTGTCCGAAGGCGAAAGGAACATAACCGACATCACCTGCCCGGACGTTGAAGGTACGCGCGACTCCATTACTGCCGAATACGGTCATCCGGCCTTGACCAGTCAGGTAATATTGCCATTCATCATTGTTGGGATGCCAGTGCAATTCGCGCATAGCACCCGGCTTAATCTCGACCAGTGCAGCCGCAACTGTCTTGGAGATCGGAAAGTTGGAGGAATCAGCGATGCGGACGCTCCCGCCCGGTGTCTTAAGTGGAGTCTGTGCTAGCAGCTTATGCTTGAAGCTAAGGGGAACCGTACCGTAGGGAGACTGAACCTCCTGACTAGCTAGCGATCCTGGGACCTTGTCAGGAAATATATATAGCTGCTTATCGGGTATTCCATCAAAAGCAGCCTCATCTACTCCGAAGTTGGCGGAGAGGATTTCTTTGGGTGTATGGGCGAACCAGTCTGAAATGGATAGTGTATTCAGATCTGAGAAATTGCCGTCATCAAAGACGAGCAAAAATTCACATCCGTTCTCAAGCGCTTGAATAGAGTGGGGGATACCCGCTGGAAAATACCACAGATCTCCCGCTTCAATATCGGCGATAAAATTCCGTCCATTCTGATCCACCGCGGTAATTCTAGCGCTGCCGAGCAGCATATAGGCCCATTCCGCTTGCTGATGCCAATGGAGCTCGCGTACCCCGCCCGGTACCAAACTCATGTTAACGCCTGCCAGGGTCTTGGCGATCGGTAGATCGCGTACGGTAATTTCTCTTGACCATCCGCCCTCATTAAGCTGCATGTGGGTGTCGGAGAAAGACATAACCAGATTCGGCAGCAGCCCGGCATCGGTAGCCGGGGGCACCAGCATATCAGGGTTCTCTCGGTCTCTCATCACATCCCGCGGTCCATAATCGGGTCCGCCCGCACCATCGCTACGTATCGGCTGGGGGATGCGGGGAGGTTCACAGTTGCTTTGCTCTGATTTCGCCATTAAATGATATCCCTCCTTGAATATGGGCATCATTTTCGCCCATTCAGAATATGTCTATGAGTTAGGGCTTGTGTAATATTAGTTCGGAAGAACAAAAAAGGAGCTGTCCCGCGTAGTCTTTGACGACTTTGAAGTGACCCCAAAAGTTAGACAGTTTATTTTCATTAAGCAGTTTGTTGGGCATGAGTCCGGTATTGTACCGGACTCATGCCTTTTAATTTTGATTTAATCCGCTTGTAATTATAGTAGTTAATATACTTGGATAATTCCTCTTTAAAATGTTCAATACTTTTAAATTCCTTTATATAAAGGAATTCTGATTTGAGAATACCGAAGAAGTTCTCCATCACAGAATTATCATAACAGTTGCCCTTTCGCGACATACTCTGCGTGATTTGTTTTCTTTGTAATGCCTGACGGTATTGCTTCATCTGATAGTGCCATCCTTGATCTGAATGCATGAGAAGCTTGCCTTCTATCGTTAGCCTTTCAAAAGCTTGCTCTAGCATATCTGATACAAGAGAGTAGGTAGGTCTAAATCCTATCGTATACGAAATGATTTCACCGTTATATAAATCCAGAACAGGTGACAGATACAGTTTTTCTCCCAGTAATTTAAATTCTGTAATGTCTGTCACCCATTTCTGATTTGGTCTCTCTGCTTTAAAATTACGGTCTAATAAGTTCGGTGCAATCTGACCGACCTTACCTTTGTACGAGCGGTACTTTTTCACACGGACTATTGATATTAATCCTAGCTCTTTCATAATACGTTGGACCTTTTTATGGTTCACCTGATGCTCACGATTCCTTAATTCATCACGAATACGACGATAACCATAGCGGCCTTCATGCTCGTCATAAATGGATTGAATGAGTACCTTTAGCTCGCCATCTGGATCGGGACGTCCGAAGCTTTTAATCACGTAATAATAGGTGCTGCGCGGAATACCTGCAAGCTGCAGAAGTGCTATCACCGGAAATTCACGCCTTAATTCATAGACTACTTGCGCTTTGTCTTGTTTGGTGATTTTTCCTTGTTTTGAACTAAGGCATTCAACTTTTTTAAATAGGCATTTTCCATACGTAAACGTTCGTTTTCTGCCTGTAGTTTCTCAAGTGACCCTTCATCTTGTTTTGTTGGTTTCTTTGTTTCTTTGTTCATGGATGTACGCCCCTTTTTCTTTGCTTTGAAGGCGTCAAATCCCTTTCTTTCAAACTCTTTAACCCATCTTTTGATAGGTGAAGGTGAGGGAATACCAAAATGCGCAGCGATATCTACATATGAGGCCTTCGTTTTTAACCGATATTCAAGTACCTCTAGTTTAAACTCTGGTGAATATGAAGCATAGTCTTTTATTCGAAAACCTTCAATCCCCCACTCGCTGTACAGCTTTGCCCAAGAGTAAATTTGAGTTTTGGATACACCATATTTTCTTCCAATGGATGGCGCAACTTCGTTACCTTCCAAATATCTTAATACAATTTCGAGCTTCTCTTTTACAGAAAATTTCCACATAAAAAACTGCACCTCCAATTGTTAGTTGTGTCTAACAATTGGGGTGCAGTTCACTTATAGGACAGCCCCTTAGTTTTGTTTACGGTAAGATCTTACCGCCTGCTTTGTAGATGCTGTACCATTCTTCTCTGGTGAGCGGAATGTCCGAGCCTTTGCAGGAATCGATGAGTCTTTGTTCATTTGTCGTGCCAAGTACGACCTGCATGTTAGCTGGATGGCGTGTAATCCAGGCTACGGCGATGGTTGTATTCGTCACTCCGTATTTCTCGGCAAGCTCATCAAGAATTTTGTTGAGTTCTGGATAATTCTCTAGGTCGCCAAGGAAAGGACCATTGAAGAAGCCTTTCTGGAATGGAGACCATGCTTGAATCGTAATATCCTTCAAACGGCAATATTCGAGAACGCCGCTGTCGCGATTCACAGATTGATCGACATCCATATTGAAGGCGAGGGACGAATCGAACATCGGTGTATGCGTGATGCTAAGCTGCAGCTGGTTAGCTACGATTTTATGAGACATGTATTTCTGTAACAGTTCCATTTGATTCGGAGTCTGATTGGATACGCCGAAATAACGAACTTTACCGCTGCGGTGCAATTGATCAAATGCCTCTGCAACTTCTTCTGGTTCCATTAAAGTATCGGGACGGTGGAGCAGCAGTACATCCAGATACTCAGTATTTAGACGCTTCAGGATGCCGTCTGTTGCTTCGATAATGTGTTCTTTGGAGAAATCGAAGTAACCTGGACGAATGCCACATTTACTTTGCAGAATCATTTTTTCCCGGATTTCAGGATTCATTTGGATGGCTTCGGCGAAATAGGATTCGCACTCCCCATAGGATGGTCCGTAAATATCTGCGTGGTCGAAGAAATTGATCTCATTGTCCAGTGCAGTACGAATCAGTTTCTCTGCCTCGGACAAAGAGAGCTGCTTCAGGCGCATATTGCCCATAACTATATTTGACGCTTTCATATCAGTTCCAGCGATGTTAATGTATTTCATACTTTACATTCTCCCTTCATATTCTCTACAATAATAGGATAAGTGCTAGAGTTCACTCTATGTCAAATAAATAAATTGGATCGGTTTTTATCAAATTTAGGATGTACATTGTCATGGCTTTTGATCCAAATATGGAACGCTGTAATGAAGGAGAGACCACTTTGACTTATACGATTTCGCAAGTTGCCGAGAAGACAAACCTATCTGTGTACACGATCAGATATTATGATAAAGAGGGCCTTTTACCATTCGTAGATCGTGAGAACGGCGTACGCGTATTTCATGATCAAGATATTGAATGGATCGACTTGATTTGCTGCTTGAAGCATACGGGAATGCCCATCAAGGATATTCGTACTTTCATCCAGTACTGCATGGATAATGATGCTGTCGTGGATAAGGGCCTGGAGATTCTGATTCAGCATAAGCATAATGTGGAGCAACAGATCAGAGATACCCAGCGCAATCTGGAGACTATTGAATACAAAATTAACCATTTGCCGCAAATGTACAAAGAGAAGTTCTCAATTCATCATTAAGCCGGCTTATTAAAAAATCCCTCACTCTCTTCATGAAGAGAGTGAGGGATTTTGGCTTTGAAGGGAAGACTAAATTTTAGCGCAAAGTTTTCAAAGCGCCGCTCCATGCAAGAACTTGGTCAAGCATACCGTTAAGGTTAGTCAGGTGAAGATCAGCTGGCTTGAATACTGAGAAGTTCTCGAAATCTGTGAATAGGGACAATGCAGGGTGAATACGAACGTCAGCAACGGACAATTCGCCCAAAATCCCACGAAGATGCTCAGCCGCACGAGCGCCGCCAACAGAACCATAGCTCACGATACCAGCAGCTTTGTTGTTCCAAGCTTCACGGGCATAATCGAGTGCATTCTTCAGAGCAGCCGAGATACTGTGGTTATATTCTTGAACGATGAAGATAAATCCATCTAGGCTGTCCAGCTTGCTATTCCAAGCAGTTGCTTGTTCTGTAGCATCAGCTTCACCGAGTAGTGGAAGCTTGAAGTCAGCGATATCAACGATCTCATAGTTTGCGTCTCCGCGCTCGTCAGCGATTTTCTTCACCCATTCACCGACTTGTGGGCTCAAGCGACCTTCACGTGTGCTACCTAAGATAATACCGATGTTTAATTTAGACATTGAGAAATCCTCCTCTGAAAGTGTAATAATTTAACAAAAACTTGCTTAAGAATTAATAGCGCTCTGTGGATGTCGATCGAACTTTACTTGCATATTGTCCACAAATCAACTGTTTTAATTCCTAATAATTAATTTAATTTTGAGAATCTTTATATCACGAAATGAATATAACACACCACATTTATTAAATCAAGTACCTTTCGAAAAGTTAGTAAAAAATTTTAGGAAAATATGAAATTTATCCCTATATAAGCTCCCAATAAAAATAGCCCAATGAATTCAAATCGATTGAACTCATGGGCTATTCGTATAAGTTGAACGATTTGCTGCCTTGTTAAAAACAGCGGGGAGATGCTTCTTCCGCTAGAAGCCGAAATATCCGGCAGCATTATTGTACGAGATATCTTCGACCATTTGTCCAAGCAAGACAGGATCATCCGGCGCTTCGCCACGTTCTACCCATTCGCCGATCAGCTCGCATAGGACGCGGCGGAAATACTCATGACGCGTGTAGGATAGGAAGCTACGAGAGTCAGTGAGCATGCCGACAAAGTTGGCGAGCAAGCTTTGCTCGGCGAATAAGGACAACTGTTGACGCATCCCGCCGCGAGTGTCATTGAACCACCAACCGGAGCCGAGCTGTATTTTGCCTGGAGTTTCCTGCTGGAAGCAGCCCATCAGCGTTAGTATCACAAGGTAATCCTTCGGATTAAGAGAATACAGAATCGTCTTTGGTAAGCCTTGATCACTCTCAGCGCGATCGAGCAGCTTCGCTAGCGCTTCAGTGATCGGCTGGTCGTTCAGAGCGTCAAATCCCGTATCTGGCCCCAACAATTTCAACTGTGAAGTATTATTGTTACGGTAAGCATGCATATGTAGTTGCATCGTCCAATTCTTTTCACGATAGAAGGCGATTAACTGGACTAATAGCTCTGTACGGTAAACGGTGATTTCATCCGCTGACAGCTCTTCTTCGGCCAGTCTTTTACGGAATATGTTCTCCAATGTTTCAGCATTTCCAGCTTTATAGCGAAGTACGTCCAGTGCATGGTCGGACAGCCGGCAGCCGTTGTCATGGAAGAATTCGACCCGATTCTTGAGCGCAGCAACTAATTCCTTATAAGATGCAACTTGCAGTCCACTAGCTTTCTCTAGACGATTGAGCCACTCCTTAAAGCCTGGTGCATCGATGTTCAGCGCTTTATCGGGACGGAAGGTAGGCAGTACCTTGAAGTCCTGCTCTTCTTCAGCCAAGCGTTGGTGATAGCTTAGAATCCACGGGGTCGTCGGTTGTACCTATGATTTTAACATTGGTATTCTTGATGATATTTCGGCGTTTAAATGGCTCTGTTGCCAACTTACGGTTCACTTCTTCCCAAATACGCGGTGCAGATTCCTCATTCAGGAGCTCGTCAATGCCGAAGAAGCGACGAAGCTCAAGGTGCGTCCAGCTGTACAACGGATTGCCAATCGTCTTCGGTAGCGTTCTGGACCAAGCCAGGAACTTGTCATAATCGGAAGCATTACCTGTAATATGAGATTCAGGTACTCCGTTAGCGCGCATTAATCTCCATTTATAGTGATCTCCAGATAACCAGGCTTCAGTCAGATTCACAAATGGCTTGTTCTCGTAAATTTCCTGCGGATCGAGATGGCAATGATAATCGATAATCGGCATTTTGCTGGCATGATTATGAAACAATGTCTTGGCCATAGGGGTGGTTAACATAAAATCGTCATTTAAGAACATAATGCTGGCTCCTTTAAATTAAGATAAGTTCGGTTTACAAAGTTACACCCGTTTTGAATATAGCCAGTTCTCGCACATCATTTTGTTCATTGCGCGTTTTTTGGCCGCTGGCTACGGCAATAATATATTGAATGAAGTCTTCAAGCACGTCTTCCATTGGTGTCTCCAACAGCGGACCGGCATTGAAATCCATCCAATGGCCCTTTTTTGCGTACAGTTCATTATTCGTTGCGATCTTTACAGTTGGCACGAAGCTACCGAACGGTGTGCCGCGTCCAGTCGTGAACAACACGAGTTGGCAATCTGCAGCAGCGAGGGCAGAGGAAGCGACAAGATCATTGCCAGGCGCTTGCAGCAAGCTTAGCCCCTTCTTACGAAGCTTCTCTCCATATTGCAGCACGTCGACCACTGGGGAGGTTCCGGCTTTTTGCGTGCAACCTAATGATTTATCTTCCAGTGTACTGATGCCTCCGGCCTTATTCCCTGGTGATGGATTCTCATATACCGGCTCACCGTAAGAGAGAAAATATTGCTTGAAATTATTGATGAGCGAGACAATCTGTTCGAATACCTCGCGGTTCTCTGCACGCGCCATTAACATCTTCTCAGCTCCGAACATTTCGGGTACCTCGGTCAGCACCGAAGTCCCACCTTGAGAGATCAGGAAGTCGGAGAAGGCGCCGAGCAGAGGATTTGCAGTAATACCTGAGAATCCATCTGATCCGCCACATTTGAGGCCAACATTCAGCTCGCTCATCGGAACAGGCTGGCGGTGATCATCCATGGCTGCTTCGTATATTTCTTCAAGCAGGGTGAGCCCTGCGGCAACTTCATCGCCAACCTCCTGGGCGACCAGGAATTTGACCCGTTCTTCATCATAGTCGCCTAAGAGACTACGGAATTCAGAGACGATATTATTCTCGCAGCCGAGGCCGAAGACGAGTACGCCGCCTGCATTTGGATGATTAACGGCATCCATCAGGATCCTGCGCGTCATGCGGTGATCATCTCCTAGTTGCGAGCAGCCGTAAGGATGCTTGAGAATCGTAATGTTGTCGAAGCTACCTAAGTCCGGATGAAGCTGCTTGAATTCGCTCAGCAATTGCTCGGCAATGCCATTAACACAGCCGACGGTTGGTACAATGTAGAGATCGTTGCGAATGCCGACCTTGCCGTTATTGCGGACATAACCATCGAAGGTCATGTTACGCTTTGGATAGGTAACCGGGTGAAGATCGGGTTGATATTCATATTCCTCTTCGCCAGAGAGGCCGGTTTTAAGGTTATGGGTATGCACCCAATCACCAGTAGATATTGCCTCATTAGCCTGGCCAATAGGGTAGCCGTATTTGGTGATCGTATCGCCTTGTTTGAAATTGATAAGCGCCATTTTATGTCCTTGCGGGATAACTTGCTGCACCTTGAATATCTGTCCCTCAAGATTTAATTCCTCTCCAGCTTGAATCGGTTGCAGAACTACGGCGACTGTATCACGCGGATTCATCTTCATGAGTCGCAGCACATTACTTCACCCCTATCCTATGTTCAAGGACTGCACGGCTTCCCGCCACTTCGAGCTGACATAAGTTTGCTTCGAGGCTCTCCTTAAGCCCTGGAAGCTGCGTCAGATCCTCGCCCCATAATTTGCTATTACTCAGAATAGTCGGAACCAAGGTGTCTCGATTACTCCATGCTTCATCAAAAATAGCTAACACCTCGGGGCTGTCCTGACGTTGCAGGCGATCCCCGCGATAACATAGCAATAACGCTGCGAAGGAGAGAGTTATAAGTTCTGGTAGTTGTCCCTTTTCCCGTAGGTAACGCTGTATTACCGGTAGCAGACGGGTCTTGAACTTAGAAATGCTATTCAGGAAAATAGATGTTAATTCATGATGGATGGACGGATTTCTGAATCTCTCCTGCACGGCGGTGGCATAAGAATGCAGTTCTTCGCTGGGAAGGTCGAGCATCGGGATCAGTTCGTTCTCAATTAATAAATTCATGAATCTGGAGAAGCTCGGATCGTTCATGACAGCTTCAACCGTCTCAAGTCCCGCTAGTAAACCAAGCGGAACCATAGCCGTATGAGGGCCATTTAATAGGCGAACCTTGCGTTCACGGTACGGCGTCATGTCTTTGGTTACGACGACATTGAGCCCGGCTTTGGCAAGTGGGAGCTTCTCCTTGAGCCATTCAGGGCCTTCGATGACCCAGAACATGAACGGTTCAGACATAACCATGAATTTATCCTCATAGCCAAGTTCTTGTTCAAGCTCGGCAGCCTTGTCGTGTGGGTAGCCGGATACGATCCGGTCTACCAAGCTGCAGCAGAAGGTGTTATCCTCATCCAGCCAATTCATGAACGCATCTCCGAGGTTCCATTCCTGGGCGTAACGGCATACGATCTCTTTCAATATCTCGCCATTACGGTCGACTAACTCGCAAGGGATAATGGTGAAGCCTTTCTTGCCAAGTTCAAAGCGTCTATATAGAAGAGCGGTCAGCTTGCCTGGAAAACTCTTCTGCGGACTATCAAGACAGTCATTTGGATCGTAGGCGATCCCAGCTTCCGTCGTATTGGAACTGATGAACTCGAGCTCATCATCTTCAGCTAATTTAAGAAAAGTCTCATATTCTCTATAAGGATTGATCAGTCGACTGACACTTGTGATGATCTCCCGATCGTTTACCGTTTGCTGCTGACTGATTCCATTTAAGAGTACCGTATAGAGGTAATCCTGCTGATCCAATCTCAAGCCTATGCCTGGGTTACGCGGTTGAATCAGTACGGCGCTGCCATTAAATAGCCCTTGCTTATTCATCTGCTGCAATTGCCAGTCGACAAACGCTCGCATGAAGTTCCCTTCACCAAACTGAATCATCCGCTCCGGATAGGAGGGGAGATCCGGGAAATTTGCTCTTGTCAGTGTTTTTACCATCAGACTTCAATCTCCTTTTACTTACAAATGCACACGTTAACAATTGGTGTTGTAAAAAAAGAAATTAAGTATGGATCAGTACTTTAGACGAATTGAAATATATGAAACTCATTAACAAGAAATTTAGAGAGAAGATTGTCACGGAAAAATCCCCCATATATTTGATTGTTCACGTGTTCATTTTATGTTTACTTCGTACTTAAGTCAATATTTATAAATTTAGATAGAGCAAGCACCTTGCTTTGGAAAAAAGCCTGCGATGAACGGAGTTGGCTGTCATCTCAGGCTTTACGAATACGATTTATTTTCACCTATGCTAGTGACTGTATGACGGATGATCAATCGGGTCTTGACGAATAATTGTTCAATCGCCGTATTATCAGGATCATTCATCAGTTCGATCAATTTCAGTGTTCCCAGCCTGCTTATATCGGCGATAGGTCTATGAATGGTTGTAAGGGCGGGATTGGTGTATTGGGCAAAGACGATATCATCAAAACCAATTAATGATATTTGATCTGGAATTGACACCCCTCTGGCATAGCAGGCATTCATTGCGCCGATTGCCATATTATCGTTGGAGCAGAGCACCATGGACGGCGGTTTAGGTAAAGATAACAGTACGTTCATCGCACTGAATCCGCTCTCCACCGTATAGTCACCTGATGCGAAATATTCGGGTCTAACAGGAATTTGCTTTGCCAGCATGCTCTCGATAAAGCCTTGCTTACGCTCGGACGCTGATTTGAAATCAGGTCTACCCTCAATCATGGCCAGCCTGCGATGACCTTGGGAAATCGCATATTCGATCGCTTCCTTGACGCCTGTACGGTCACCCGCGATTACATTCATAATGCTTGTATCTTCCAGTTGGCGATTGAGCACGACTAGAGGGATATTGGCCTTTTTGACATGATAAATAAAGGCATTGTCTGCATCGCTCTGGCTGATGACGAGAATACCGTCGAAGCGCTGGCGGGAGATACTGTCAAGGTGCTGGATGCTGTCAATGCCACTAACCGTCAGGTTATAGTTCTCATCAAGCACATGTTTGATGCCCTTGATCACGTCAACGAGGAAGCTCTCCGATGTACCTTGATCGATCGAGGAGAAGAACAGGCCGATGGTATAGGATTTTCTCGTAACCAGGCTCTTGGCGCTGAAGTTCGGTACATAGTTTAGTTCCGCAGCGATTTTTTCAATTTTGTCCCGAGTTTCCTTCTTAATCAGCGGATTACCGTTGAGAGCCCTAGATACGGTCGTATGGGAGACGCCGGCGACTCTAGCAATATCTTTAATCGTGATCATGTATACCTCTTAATTTTTATTAATGTGTGTTCAAAAAGTACGGTTTTCAGCATCGAAGCGTATTCTTCCGATGTGCGTTTTATCAAAACGCCTCAGTTGGATGAAGCTAGGGTTACCTTTAATAGATGATAACGTGTTCATTTTATGTCTAAGAGGGAGTGCAAGTCAATTAGATAAATTGACTTGCTCCCAGCGGTATCCTAGCACTTCTTCAACATCGGCAATCTGCAAGATGAAGAGAGCGATGTCAGCTTCGGGATGGCGTGCGGATATCTGGGAAAGTCGTATGCCGATTTTCTCCGGGTCTTTACGATTGACAATAAGATCTTCAAGCAGGACGGAGACTCCGGTTAGGTCACCGAACTGCTCAGCCTCGAATGGTTCAAATGGGCCGGATAAGGGCAAGTAGAGCACCTCACTCCAATCCAATTCGCCCGACTCGGGCTGAACAATGAGCTGAAGCGGGTGTATTCCTTCCGATATGAAGTCACAATATACAGCTAACCTCATAGCTCGGCTCCTCCTTTGCCTTCAGTCATCTGTCGCTCCAATTGGTTCAGAATTCGCATCGTCTCGGGAGACCAAGAATCGGCTAGCTGCTGCTTCCGGTCCGCTTCGCGGGCCGCGGCGATCAATGTTCCCTGGAGTACTCTGCGCTGGACTTGATCGAGTCTTCGTTCCGCCAATTCCAAAGTGACGTGGAAATGCTCCGCGATGAACGGAATCGCATCGTAATGTTGGTCGGGATATTTAATCTGTCCAGCATGTAGAACGGCATCGCAGCATAAAGGACGAACTGTTCGGCTTCTGTCTCCTGTGCATTCTTGAAGAGCAGTGGCATTCGACGCTGATCACCTGGCATGTCGCAGCACATGGCAAAGCTCATGGAAGAAGACCAACCTAGCGCTCAGTTCCTGCGTCTGTTTATTAATAAAAATAACTTTATCCTCATTATCAGAGAAGGATGGGCAAGCCTCATAGATCAGCTCAACGCCGAAGGCTTCAGCAATATGATCGATGTCGAGCTGGTCAGGAAGCATAATTCCGTGACTCATATATTCTGTACTGATCCATTGCTCCAAAGGAGTTTCCTGGTAATAGGAGAATAACATAAATCCACCTCAAATAAGAATGTATGTTCGCTATGTGTTGGAAAATAATGGCCCTTTGGTAAGGGCCCGTTTAAAATCAACTTGATATTAAATAGATTCGTCGTCATAGATGCTGAATCCTCTATTTTATGGATTGTTTTTATCTGTTTTTTCGCTGTCCTTATGAAGCAATTTCTTCTTCTGCTCACGATAGGCCTTTAGCGCGGCCTCCATCATGGCAATTTCGTCAGCGGTATAGGCTTCAGGCCCACCGTAAAAAGACAAGTTCGTCACCGCTTCCTTCATAGGAGACGGGTCCTGGGTTCTTCCTAGCAAATAATCCCCACTTGTGTCGAGCGCATCGACGATTCGACGCAGCGATTCTGGATCGGGCTTGCGATCATTCGTCTCATAACGCGACAATTGGACGATCGTGAGCTCCGCTTTGGTGGCTAAATCTTTCTGCGTAAATTGCTTCAATTCTCTAAGGTACTTGATACGATCACCAAGGGTTTGCATAATAATTCCTCTTTCATCGTTTGGATTATTATATCATATAGTTACCATATTGGTAAGATGATTTATATATTTATTTATGAATTACATAGATTGACATTACCGTAACGGTAACATATAATGCAATTAAGGTTACCGAATTGGTAAGAAACTCGGTGAAAAGGAGGGGAAACGACAAAAACGGATCGTATAATCCAGAAGAATTGTAAGGTTCATATACTTATAAGTTACCAAAATGGCATTAATAATTCAATTATCTTATGATCATATATTTTATTGGTGAATTTGGGGAGGGATTGTTATGGCAAGACGCAACACTAACATTTATTTGACCGTATTTGAGAATCTGCCGATCAATCAGACTGCAACAAGAGTGGCTGTGGAACAGCGCCTTGAAGAGATCCGTCATTACCGGAAAATTGGTTTTATCCGTCGCGAGGCTGGAATTACGGCCAGTTATCAGCCAAGATATCACGGTAATACGAATCTTGTCAGCAAACCGTCCGAACATCTGGCTATATCGAATGTGGATCGCGAGGCGGAATTAATCCGCAAATCAGAATTGTTGGACAAGGCGATGTGCTGTCTATCTGCGGTACAGCGCGAGGTTATTGAACGAAGCTATCTAAGCAGGGAGGAAGAGTACGATTTTATCAGCTGCGGTGAGATGGGCATCAGTGATAGAACCTATCGGCGAATCAAGGCTAGTGCGCTTCGCATCCTAGCGGTCGCTATGAAGTTGGAAGTATTTGAGGATGAGGAGCCTGGGAGAGTAAGGGAATATGCGAAATGCAGTAATACTTAGTATTTGGTATCAGTCGGCAGATTGCCGCTTTTCTTTTTAGAGGTAGTTCAAAAAGTTCGATTTTGATCACGAAGTAACACAGAGAGCTTATTCGACATCAAATCTTGAATTCAGCCGGGCCTTCCGGTGTTCACGTACCAACTACGTACGCTCCGCTCCTCAGGCCCTAGCTTTATCCAACCTTCTCGGTGCTGAAAATCGACCTTTTTGAACTCGCACTTAAATAACCGAACATATGTCCGTATTGTGTCCTGTGGATGTCCCACTACTTTCTTTTTGCCGTGTTAAATTTGTATTGTGGCAATGAGGCGAGAAGGACAAGAAGCCTTGTATCGTCGAAGAAACCGGAAAAGTCGCTGAACTTAATTTCAGCGGCTTTTCTTATTTATGCCACAAAAATTTATTAGAGGTGATTATTTATGAAAAAAGTATTGTACGTACCGCTCGATGATCGTCCCGTAAACCTGGATGATGTGATTACGTTAGGACGCTCCGCCGGATTGCAGCTGATTACGCCTGACCCTATGGACATTCGGAACCGTATCGATGCTGAGGCAGAAGCTTTGGGAGATCAGTTGATACGAACCTGCTCGCCAACGTTTGGCAATACAGCGAACATTCGTCAATTCATTATTGACCATGCGGCTAAAGTTGATGGCTTCATTATTTCGATTGATATGCTCGCTTACGGCGGGCTGATCGGCGCCAGACGACTCCGGGAGAACGGGGCGGAGTTTATCCGAACTATGATTCCGCCACAGCCCATTTGCTCGATGTTATCTGTCAGATTAAAAAGCGTTATCCCCATAAACCGGTCTATGTGCTGGATACGATTATGCGGCTAGCGACAACGTCCTTTACAGAAGGGCTTACCTACGATGCCTACGTAGAATCTCGTAATTTCATGGGCCAGCCTCGCCAAGCCTATACGGCTTTCAGCGATATTCTGAACGGATACAACACTTCTGATACGGATACTCAATACGGCGACACCACGGAGTTTAATAAAGAGCAGTATTATAACGCCCGTCAGCATAAGTTCAAGACGAACTATTATGTGCTGGACCAATTGGCTCGCCGTGGTTATATCGATTTTCTAGCGGTTGGAGTTGATGATGCGAAGACGGAAGGTGTGCAGATCAACGAGATCCGCTTTGTGGAGAACTTTATTAACCGTTCGCTTGGAGGTCGTGGTGGACAAAATCCGAACCTGGCGATTATTTTACCCGATGCCGACGGTCTTGGACACTCTTTAGTAGCACGTATGGCTAATCATTTAAATAGAGGGAAAAAAGGTAGAACAAAATTTGCGCTTCAATATTATGGGCCGCACGGTTCCACGATTATTAACCCGTATGAATATATGAGCGTACATGATAATATTCTTCGTCATATCGATATTGTCGGAGGGCAATTTGTCACCAACTCGCCGGATATCGAGATTATCGCCATTACGGACGTCACCCAGGTATCTAGTGCTATGGCGGGGATTGAGGCTAATGGTGCGGGTAACCGGGCAACCGTAGTAATTGATTTTGTCGCTCAGGGGCAGCCAATGCCGCAGTAACAGATGCATTATTGGGAAGCCAATATACCGGACGGCTGCTTGGCTACAGCGCATGGAATACAGCCGGTAATAAAATCGGACTCTCCTTAGGGATGAGTCAGGCTCGCTACAGCTTCCTGGTCTCGGAGAAGAAGGGGCCAGTGCTCGAAGCAGCTGTCAATGCGCACGGATCTTTGCTGTTCAAACGCTTCCTGAAGGACTACTACTACAAAGCAGTGGCCATTGGTGAAATCCGGACCTACTCAAGAAGCCATGGTAAGTATAGCAATTTTCCGCAAACGATGGCGGATCAGAATATGCTTGTCTTCAACCCGCCGGAAGATTATGAATATATGCTTACTTTGCTGCGGGATCGAATGCAAACTCTAGTAACGACCTTGGGAGATAAGCCGGCCTTCCTGATCGGCAACTCCGATAGTGCGCGTAATGTGAAACAAATCTGCGGATCTTCCTGGAGGCTTACAGGTTACAGTAGTGTTATTTTACCTTATGAAAATCCTGATTTCCTATGGGGCCGTGCCTTTGAGATTACGCTGGCTCCTGAAGTCAAGTTGAAGTAACCCGCCTTATTCCCTACTCTTTCTTTAGTTAGACAAGGTAATAGAAGACTTCAAGCAAAAGGACCTCATCAACCGCGATATGCGGAGGTGAGGTCCTTATTTAAATTAGGTGGTCACTATGCCCCTGTAATAGGAATTTCGTTCTTCTTGAAACTGATACTATCCACTTTCCAGATCCCTTCGCTATAGACGAATTGAGCTTGCCTGGTCATCGTAACCAAATTCCCAGATTCATTCTGTCCAAGATCAATAGACTGTGAGAACCTCCCCGTCGTAGCGCTTGTATAATAAGCCGGGGATGTAAGATCTTTAAATACGTATTTACTGTTAAGCCCCTTGTCCTGAATAATCGAATTAATGAACCGATCCGTGAAGTACGGTGCGAAGTAAGAACGAACCTGTTCGATAGCAGATATATCGTTCGCTTTGTTTAACATGTCGGATAATTGACGTAAACGATCCATGGTAACTTTCTGTCCGGCAGAGGGTTGTCCGGGATTCATATTCACTACGATTTGCAGATCATTCAATGTAATTGTAGCTTGTCTGACTCTTTGATCCCACGTCACGTCCGCACCTAATGTCTGACTTACAAAACGGAGGGGAACATAGGTAGTTCCTCCATTTATGATCTGTGCAGGAACGTCTAAAGTAACCTCGGATTGATTGACTTGAACCTTCTTCGAGCCCAGAACTAGCTGTATGGTATTGTCGTCTTTGACAATAGTAATAAGCTGACTACGCTTATCCCATTCAACTTGAGCACCTAAATGCTGAGATACATCCCGAAGAGGAATAAGTACACGATTGTTCTGCAGTTTCCCATTATCCAGTTCCACAGCGGCAGGACTCGCAAAGCTGGAGGTGGATAATATAGGAATAGCCAGCATGGCAGAGGCCAGTAAGGATAACGTCAATTTTTTAAACATGCGAACCTCCGTATCTCTAATAATGATATAAGCGTTAATATATTAAACGTAAAATAGATAGAAATAGTTGCAAAAAATTTGGGTTTAACAGGAAAATAGGGTGTTGGTCCTAGGACTAAAAAACGTGATCTCAAAGAGACCACGTAGCGTAACCAAGGACATCCATATTTTTTGTGTAAGAAAGCAGCTTGATTTTTATTTTAACGGGTAAATCTTCTTGAGGAAATGACATTCCCTCATAATATTCGTTAGTGTTTCTTATTGGAGAGTTTTGATAAATTTTATCCGGGTTTACAAAGTCTAGATAGTATATTCTTCCGCTCTGAAATTCAATTTGCGATTCTATATAAATGCCATCAGTGCTATTAGCTAATGATTCAACTTGATAGTCTATTCCATAATATACATAATTCTTAAAATCGGGTTTACTAAACAGCCCATTCACAGTCAGCTTAATATTACCAAATTCAACAGGATCACCTAATTTCAATTCTTCCTTATACACAATTGGTTCTGGGGATTTTGAGGGCTGTTCTGGAGGAGGGGGGACCTGTGTATTAGGATTAGTGATCAGTATCTCATCCTTTTTCTTATCATAACTAACGTCCAACCCTAACACTCTTCCAATCTCCCCAACCTGGCAGATAGTTTAGATTATTGTAATTAATCGGTTGAGCATTAAGATTAACTTTTTCACCATTGACGAGTACGCTAACCGTGGTATTAAGCTTGGCTGTTATGGATTTTACGGTTTGGGCAAGGGCAGGACTTGCAACGGAAATGGTTAATCCTAGAGCGAGGCCTGTAATTAAGCACCCTATTTTTTTCAATACATCCCCTTCTTTCTTTAGAGAGTGTCTATTTATATTACTATCAATTATAAGGATAGATTGAAATATTTACCATGCAATAAAAATACGAACATACGTCCGCTCATTGTCCTCCGGATGTCCGTCCATTTCCCTTTAGGCGTGTTAAATTTGTATTGTGAGAATCAGGCGAACGGGCCAGTGAGGCCCTCCATCGCCGGATAGAACAGGAAAGTCGCTGAAATTGATTCAGCGGCTTTTCTTTTGGGAGGGTAGCCAATGCCAACGTGCAACAACAACAAGAATCCGCCTGCAGCGCCAGTTACTGAAATCGAGTGGAAGCAGCCCGAGCTGTGTATCAGCTGTATATGGGGGCGGCTCGAAGGTACGAAACAATTTTGTAGCCTGCCACGGTGTGTGGTGGAGGCTCGGCGCGGTCGGCTCACCATCGGTTGGACAAGATTGAAGATGCTCAGAAGTGGCTCTGGCGCACCATTGCGGCGTCGATCATTACGATTGTCGTCGGGGCTATTTTAACGGTAATTAAATTACAAGGTGGGGCGTGCGTACAAGCCGACTGTCTGTAATCTAGCATATTTTACAGTAAAGGAAGTGATGGTTATGCAGACAAGGAAATCAGGCAATGCCCAAGGGATTGACGTTTCCCATTGGCAGGGCAAGATCGATTGGGCGAAGGTAGCAGCTAACGGGATTTCATTCGCTTTTATCAAAGCCACTCAGAACGGCGTAGATGAGAGGTTTATTGAAAATGCCCGGGCGCAAAGGCGGCGGGGTTGATGATCGGCGCCTATCATTATTTGGATAATTCCGTGATGACCGAAGCGGCGGCGAAATCGGCAGCGCAAGTATTCTACAATGCGATCCAGTCAGCGGGAGTAAAATTCGATCTTCCTCCTGTACTAGATTACGAATCGAAATCAGGTAGTTTAAGTGCGGCGGGAGTTACTGCGGTTGCAAAGGCTTTTCTAAATGAAATCGGGCAATTAACCGGTGCTACACCAATGCTCTATACCTATCCAGCGTTCATTGGCAACTTCAGTGGATTGAGCCAATATCCGCTCTGGATTGCAAGGTATAGTACTCAGACACCTGTTGACGCATCCGGTTGGACTCGCTGGACGTTCTGGCAATATAGCGACGGGCAAAGCGGAGGCACACTGCCTAATGGTTCGAGAATCGTCGGCGGGATTAATGGATCGGTGGATCTGAATGAATTCGACGGTACCGAGGTTGAGCTGAGAAATAAATATGGACCTAAGAAGGAGGAGCCAAAAGTGAGTGAGCGCGATGTGAATCAAGTCAGCGATTGGGCTGCAAAAGACTGGGCGGAGGCCAAGGCGAATGGTTACTTCGATGGGACAAGACCAGGGGCGACGATAACGAGAGAAGAGACAGCGATCGTGATTAATCGATTAAGATCGAACTTCCTCAAGCTGATCTCAGGTAACATAGCTAGAATTAGTGATCTGGAAGAAAGACTGAAACGGATTGAGCAAGGGGGTCAATGATATGAATAAGAAAAGATGGCGAAACTATGCGTTATGGGTTAGTATCGTATCTCAAGTCCTGCTCCTCGTTCAACTTCTCGGACATTTGACAGGACTGTTCGACTTAACCGATGTGTTGAAGCAGGATATTTTGGCTATTACGGATGTAATCCTAGGTCTACTTGCTACGCTAGGCATTATTTCTAACCCGACCAAGCCCAATAGCGGCGGATACAATCTATAATCCCTCTATTAGTTCTATAACAATCTGAGAGGACTGAAATAATTGAATACACGATTAAGAAATCGCCCGTTCGGTCTAGTGATCGGAGGGGCGTTTTTTTTGTTGCTTGTGAGTTATGAATAAGCTTCCGAAATTCTATATTTGTATTCAATATTTTGTCTTTATTGGATTCTATTATGATATAATTTTGAGAGTACAATATACGGCTATAAGGGTGGTCGGCTAATCTCCCGGAAGGGAGGTGATGCCCATGGAAGTCAAGGATGCACTTTCCTTAATGTTCATGTTCGGTATGTTCATTTTGGCGCTTCTTACTTACATGAAAAAGAAATAGACCGCCCTCGCCAAGGAAACGGTCTATCTCGACCTCAACTTTAGCGGCCGACTGCTCTTTATGCAGTTATTGTACGTGGAGTCGTGTTCGCGCACGGCTCCTTACTATTTTACCTTAGTATAGCTCATTTCATAACATATTTATAGAGGTTGTTCAGAAAGTCCGCTTTTGATTAACCGCCCTTTTTGAATACGCACTTATAGAGGGATGTTACTTTAAAAAGTTTCTTCTTAAACATTATAACGTTATATTTACTAATCACAAATTCCGTGCTATCGTAAACATTATAATGTTACGTTGAAGATTTAAAAAGGCTACTTTTAGTGGACTTTTTGAACTACCTTATATCGAAATGTGGTGAGAGGGATGGATGATAGATTTATTCTCCACAACGTGAAGCGCGTGGATGGAGAGGAAATCGACATCATTATTGAGGAAGGCAGGATTGTTGGGATCACTCCGGTCGGTCAGGGTATCTCCGCACAGAGTCAACCGGATAGCGGCTCTACCGCTTACGATAGACTGGAAACTCCCAGTCTGAGTCAATCCGTAGACGGAACTACCGTATGCGACGGGCAGGGGACTATGTCTCCAGCGGTTGGATTGACATGCATGTGCATGCTTTTCCGGAATTCGATCCTTACGGCGACGTAATCGATGAAATTGGCGTGAGGCAGGGTGTAACGACGATTGTCGATGCTGGAAGCTGCGGAGCAGACAGAATCAAAGACTTGGTCGAGAGCAGTCAGGAAGCGATGACTAACTTGTTCGCATTTCTGAACATTTCACGAATCGGCCTAAAAAGAATCGACGAGCTCTCCAATCTCGAATGGATTGACCGCGGCAAGGTACTGGCTTCAGTTGATACGTTCAGTGATGTAATTGTCGGCCTTAAGGCGCGGATTAGCAGCAGTGTGGTCGGTGAGAACGGGATTAAGCCGCTGCAGAAGGCTCGGAGTCTATCTAGTGAGACAGAGTTGCCGTTAATGGTACATATCGGCTCGGCCCCTCCAGACATTACGGAGGTAATTCCGTTGTTAGAGCGAAAAGATATTATTACGCACTATTTAAATGGTAAGAAGAACAATCTGTTTGATGAGCATGGTCAGCCTCTTAAGGTACTGCAGGATGCGATAGCCCGGGGCGTGCATCTGGATGTGGGTCATGGGACGGCGAGCTTCTCGTTCAAGGTTGCTGAAGCGGCCAAACAATATGGCATCACGCCAAATACGATCAGCACAGACATTTATCGTGGTAACCGGTTGAACGGTCCGGTGTACAGCATGGCCAATGTGCTGTCTAAATTCCTGCTGCTCGGCTATCCACTAGAACAAATCATCGCAGCGGTTACGACGAATGCTGCCGAATGGCTGGGCCGTCCGGATCTTGGACGTATCCACATAGGAGATGCAGCTAACTTAACTCTATTTAGTCTTGATCAGGAATCCGCAATACTGACCGATTCGGAAGGTGAGCAACGGACGACGAATCAGCTCATAAAAGCCAAAGGAGTGTATACGAATGGGACATTCATTAAATGCGAAGTACGGGCTTAAGCGCGTCATCAATGCTAGCGGCCGCATGAGTATTCTTGGCGTATCTGCGCCGAGCGATACTGTAATGGAGGCGATGAGGCAGGGCGGGCAGAGCTATGTGGAAATCGCCGACCTAGTGAACAAAGCAGGCGACCGCATCGCTGGGATTCTGGGCTCAGAAGCGGCGGTTGTCGTAAATTCAGCTTCCAGCGGCATCGCTCTCTCCGTTGCCGGATCGTCACGAGGGGGAACGCCGCCAGAGCGAGCGACTCCATCAAGACCCGATCTTCCAGAATGAGATCATTATTCTCAAAGGCCATAATGTACAGTACGGTGCTCCGGTAGAGACGATGGTCTATCTGGGCGGAGGCAAGCTGGTTGAGGTCGGTTATGCCAATGAAGGCCGAGCCGAGCATATTGAGGACGCCATCTCCGAGAAGACAGCAGCTATTTTATATGTAAAATCACACCACGCTGTTCAGAAGAACATGATCTCAGTGGAAGAGGCGTGGGTGGTGGCCCAGCGCAACGGAGTTCCGCTTATTGTTGATGCGGCTGCTGAAGAGGATTTGCAGAAATACGTGAAATGCTCTGATCTGGCCATTTACAGTGGATCCAAAGCGATCGAAGGCCCGACCTCAGGCATCGTTGCCGGTAGACGTACTTATATCGAATGGGTAAAGGTGCAATTGTCTGGGATTGGTCGCAGCATGAAGGTCGGGAAGGAGACGTCCTTTGGTTTACTGCAGGCGCTCGATGAATATATGGTGAAGGAAGATCGCAGTGAGCAGGAAAAAGAAACCTTGCAAGCTCTAATGCCACTTAACGAACTGGCCGGAGTAAAGGTATCGATTGTACAGGATGAGGCAGGACGGGCTATTTTCCGGGCAAGGGTTCAGATAGATTCGCAGCAAGCTGGCGTAACAGCCAAGGACGTAGTAACAGGTTTACAAAATGGAAACATTGCAGTATATACGCGGGATTACGGGGTAAGGCAAGGTTATTTTGATATCGATCCGCGCCCGTTGTTAGGGGACGACATCCACGTTATTGAATCTAGAATCCGTGAATTAGCAGGAGGTAAATAAGATGGCTCTAATTGATAAGCGTTTCTATAGAGGGCGTGTGGCCCTGAACGTGTTGGCGAAGGATATTGCGAATGCGAAGGAAATTTTCGAAGCTGCGGAAGGCTATGTGCTGGTCGGCGTTCTCTCCAAGAACTATTCTTCCGTAGAAGACGCCGTTCAGGCGATGACACAATACGGTAGCGAGATTGAGGAAGCCGTGTCGATCGGTCTGGGAGCCGGGGATAACCGTCAGGCTGCTGTTGTGGCGAAAATAGCGAAGCAATACCCGGGTAGCCACATCAATCAAGTGTTCCCGGCTGTAGGAGCTACGCGCGCGAACCTTGGCGATAAGGACAGCTGGATTAACAGTCTTGTCTCACCTTGTGGACGCCCAGGCTTCGTCAATATTTCTACAGGCCCAATTAGTGCGGCCGGAGACGATCAGGCGATTGTACCTGTCAAATCTGCGATTGCTCTTGTTAAGGACATGGGCGGTAATGCGTTGAAATACTTCCCGATGCAGGGCCTGAGCCGTGAGGATGAATATCGCGCAATCGCGGAAGCTTGTGCCAAAGAGGGTTTCGCACTGGAGCCGACGGGCGGGATTGATATGGATAATTTTGAAGCGATTCTGTCGATTGCGCTGGAAGCTGGAGTCAAGCAGGTCATTCCGCATGTATACTCTTCAATTATCGATAAAGAGACTGGCAACACCAATATTGAGCAAGTTCGCGAGCTGACCGCAATTATGAAGAGGCTGGCGGATCAATATGCCTAAGCGGATCGCAGCTTTTGGCGAAGTGATGATGCGGCTGCAGGTGCCAGGTTATGATCTGCTGTCACAGGGAAATACGCTCAAGTATTCTTTTTCCGGGACGGGAGTCAATGTGGTATCAGCGCTGGCCCGTTACGGGCATCAGGGGAACCTGATTACAAGATTGCCAGAGAACGCACTTGGAGATGCCGCCGAGGCCTATTTGCGCAAGCTGTGGATTGATACTTCCTTAGTTCAACGTTATGGAAAATACATGGGCCTGTACTTCCTCGAAAATGGATTCGGCGCAAGGTCAAGCAGGGTGACTTATACGAATCGGTTGGAGAGCAGCTTCAATACAGCTCCGGCGGATGCCTATGATTATGAGGTGATCGCTTCGGAGATCGATGCGCTGCATTTTTGCGGAATTGCATTGGCAATGAATGATGGTGTACGGCAGCATATGAAGGCTCTGGCTAAGGCTGTTAAGCAGCGCGGTGGGACCGTGATTTTTGATTGCAACTACAGGCCATCGTTGTGGGGAGAAGACGGCTATGCCAAAGCCAAGCCACATTATGAAAATATGCTCGAGCTGTCGGACATCGTGATGATGAATGAGCAGGATGCGCTGTATACACTGGGTATGAGCACGACCAAGGAGCGGCGTGAAGACCAGCTAGAGGAGCTGCTGCCGCAGGTAGCGGAGCAATATAAGATTTCCGTAATCGCCGGGACTCATCGATCCATTCATAGCAGTAATGAGCATTCTTTGCGCGGATTTCTTTTGCGCGGTGGATGCTTTGCTTATTCGGATATGCTGACCTTTTCCGTATATGATAGAATAGGGGCTGGAGATGCCTATGCCAGCGGAATTATCCATGGCGAGTTGGAGGGCTTCGCGGCGGAGAAGACGGTAAGTTTTTCCGCAGCCGCTGCCATGCTGGCTCATACGGTATCCGGGGATACGCCGATGGCTTCCGAGCCGGAGGTGCTTCGGGCGATGACGGCATCTGCAGGTGACGTAGAAAGGTAGTTGAACGACAAGTGAGCTTGTCCCGTAAAGATAAACCACTCTATTTACAAATTAAAAATATAATCAAGGAACGGATTCTGCACGGTGTGTATCCTTTGGGGAGAATATCCCTTCTGAGCCGCAGTTGGAGCAGGAGTTTGCCGTCAGCAAAATTACGGTTCGAAATGCCATCCAGGAGCTGGCCCAGGAGGGCTATGTCGAGAAGGGCAGCGGGCGGGGAACGAAGGTAATCCGTAATTCGAATGCGTCCAAGCTATCTAAGTGGAAGCATTTTACGGAGATTCTGGTGGAGCAGGGGCATCGGATCGAGAAAAAATGGCTACGTTCTGAGATCGTCCAAAATGCTACGGATAGTGAGTCCTTTCGCCTATTCGGAGAGCAGTGTCTATGCTTGGAGCGGATCTATTATCTGGACGGCAGCCCTTATATCCACTATACGCATTACTTGACTTTGGAGGCGGGGCCAATCAGTCTGGAGGATCTCAACGCTCAGTCTTTATATGAACTTTTGGAGGAACGGGAGCTGTCTTTAGACAAGCTTCACGATGAGTTCGGAGTTGCAATGCCGCCGGAGCCGGTGCTGCGTGCCTTGCAGCTAACGGCTGGGATACCCGCCTTGAAGCGGTTGCGCTACTCGTGCGATATGTCAAGGAGAATCGTCGAATATAGCGTTGGGTACTACAATACAGCGCTGCAGAATTATGTAGTGAATTATGAAATGTAACTATGTTGCACGAAAATAGCGAGTTAACAGGTTTTTTATTATACAGTATCAGATATGCTGTGACACAATTAACAGCCCCTCAGAACGATGATAAGTTCTAAGGGGCTGTTATCTTTCATCCATTAATCTAACGGGCAGATTAGTTTAAGATTACTTATTGAATTTTTATTGTAGAGTAGAGAGGGATTTACGTGCAGTTGATGGAATAATACCATTATGCTTCGGAAAGGAGGATTTAATATGTACTTTCACTGTTATAGAAAGCCGATAAGAATCCGCCAACTTCCTCAAAATTAAAATTTGAGGAGGGTAAATATGAAAGTTAATAATAATTATTTGAAAGAACAATTAAAGCATGTTTATTGGTTAAATGGTGGTTGTTGCGCAGGCAAGACCACAATGACGCGAAAATTTATTGAGGAGTTAGGATTTCAAACGCTTGAGGATAATGTCTTAAAATATAGACCATTCACTAGTCCTGCTGAATACCCTGCCCTTCAATATCCTCATCCTGATCTGGACTGGGATAAATGGTTTAATAAACCCAATGATGAACATGGTGAATGGCTTTTTCAAATTGTCAAAGAAATGATGGAGTTTTTTGTTATTGATTTGTTGAGATTGCCTACTGATAAACCCATTATAATAGATCTAGGAATAATGCCTGAACGGATACTACCCTTTATCCCTAAAGAAAGAATGATATGTCTCTATACGACTGATGAAGAAATAGAAAGACTATATTTTTTTAGGGAAGACCATAAGATGATTTTGGATGTTATTAATCTTACAGCTGATCCAGCGGCCACAATCAAGAACGGTAACAAAAACATGAAAAAGTTTTCTCATGACATTAGAGATGCATGTGTTAAAAATGGTATCAAAACCATTGAAAGAACACCTAGTTTGAGTGTTGAAGAGCAATTTAGATTAGTTCGTGAACATTTTGGATTGTGATATAGAAAAATTCATAGGTTGATAGATTTTAGAGAAAGGGCCATCCGTTAAGGATGGCCTTAAGGCCGACATGGCCAGAAAAGGAATTGAATTGAACGTGAGCCCTTACGAGGAACCTCGGATCGACGTCCCTATATTCAATATTGACACCGAGTACGCGGAGAATCGTACCACAATTAACGTCAAGCTTTGTTATCGCCATAGCCGGATCACGACCTATTTAGGTGGTGATTCGGCTTTTTTTGTATAACAAAGTTCACTTTATGTAAAGTTCATCATACATTATGTTAAGCAGGTTTGACTTTGATGAAGGTGGTGTCGTATATGACCTATCAAGAAAAGAAGAGCATCGTATCGCTAATCAGCACCATACTCATTTTTATAGTGTACTGCCTGTACAAGTATCCAGAGTATCCCAAAGAAGTTCTGGATTCAAAAGTAACCTTTCATTACTGGGGCTCCTTCGTTCTTGTATTGACCTTGGTTTCCATCGCAGCACATATCGTGATTAGTATTATTTTTAACATCGCCTTCCGAATGACGACGGGTGAAAAGGAACCTTCATTCGCGGATGAACTGGATAAGCGCATCGACTTGTTGGCCTTTCGAAATTCATTTGCTGTGTTTATCATTGGTTTCCTTCTGGCTATGGGTTCTTTGGTTATAGACCAGCCCTTGAAGGTGATGTTCATCGTCCTAATCGTCTCTGGATTTCTTTCAGACGTAATCGGCTCAATATCGAGACTATATCACTACAGGAGAGGAGTCTAAGATGGGTAAAGTTCTTGTTGGCAATCACATCAGAAAATTACGATTTAATCATAATGAAATGACCCAGCAGCAGCTGGCCGACAAGGTGGGTGTAACCAGACAAACGATCGTAGCTCTTGAAAAAGGAAACTACTCCCCGTCATTGGAGTTGGCATTTCGTATTGCTCACGCCTTTAATTTGTCGTTGGAAGAGGTATTCTTTTACGGAGAAAACTCAGAGGAGAGATGAGGAAATTGGATTTTTCAACGAAGACAGCATCAAGAATCACAGGTGTTCTCTTTATTATAGCTGCCATTACAGCCATATTAGGTGCTCTATTTTATAAACCGATTCTGAACGACTCAGATTATCTGGTTCAAGGTTCAGCACATGCTAATCAGGTTGTCCTGGGAGCGCTTATGGAGTTAATTCTTGTCGTTTCAGCGGTCGGTACTGCAACCGTGATGTTCCCATTCTTGAAAAAATATAATAGAACGATTGCCCTTTGGCATGTTTGCTTCCGGTTTATGGAGGCGGTTGTTATTACGGTTGGGGTTATCAGCGTATTGTCTCTGCTAACCTTAAGCCAGGACTATATAGCTTCGGGAACTCCGGACCTTGCTTCTTATCAAGTGTCGGGTACTTTGCTAAAAGCAGTGCATGACTGGACGTTTTTGCTTGGACCTAATTTCTTTCTAGGCATTAATACGATGATGTATAGCTATATTTTTTATAAGTCCAAACTTGTACCTAAGTTCATCCCCATATTGGGTTTGACAGGGTCATTATTGATCCTTCTTGCTGCCTTATTGGAAATGTTTGGGGTTATCGATCAAGTCTCTACATGGGGAGCGATCTTGGCGCTTCCGATATTCGCCAATGAAATGACTCTTGCGGTGTGGCTCATCTCGAAAGGGTTTAATGGATCGGCAGTTCATTCAAGCAAACATTAGATTGGAAAATAGTACAATCAAGGAGGAGCAAGGATGAGAGCGGTTGTGTATGACAAATACGGATCGCCCGATGTTCTTCATCTGAAGGAGCTAGAGAAACCCACACCTAAGGATAATGAAATACTGGTCAGAATATATGCGACAACGGTAACAGCGGGGGACTGGCGCATGCGAAAGGCCGACCCATTCCTCGCAAGACTGTACAATGGTCTATTAAGGCCCAAAAAGGTAACGATATTGGGGTTTGAGTTAGCTGGGGAAGTTGAATCTGTAGGCAAAGATGTAACACGATTTAAAATCGGTGATCAAGTATTTGCGTCTTGTGGTTTTGGCTTCGGCGCATATGCCGAGTACAAATGCTTGCCTGAAGATGGATTGGTGGCCATCAAACCGGTGAAAGTGAGCTATGAGGAGGCTGCCGCTGTTCCCATTGGGGAATAACCGCGTTGAACTTTCTTAGGGAGGGGAATATCGCGAGCGGAATGAAGGTTCTTATTTATGGAGCCTCTGGGAGTGTTGGTACTTTTGCGGTGCAGCTTGCCAAATATTACGGGGCAGATGTAACAGGAGTATGCAGTACCACCAATCTTGAGATGGTAAGATCTATAGGAGCTGATCGAGTCATAGATTATACGAAACAGGATTTCATGGCGCTTGGAGAAAGCTATGATTTAATCTTTGATGCCGTCGGGAAACCGATATCGAAAATCAAAAAATCGATATTCCAAAAAGCACTGCGTACGAACGGAAAATATGTGAGTGTGCATATGACACAAAAGCCTCGCACCCAAGACCTCATCTTCCTCCAAGAGCTACTCGGGGCTGGTAAAATTAAACCAGTCATCGATAGACGCTATTCGTTGGAACAAATTCCCGATGCCCATCGTTATGTAGAACAAAAACATAAGAAGGGGAATGTCGTCGTAACTGTGAGAGAAACTTGCCTTTAGTGAGTAACAGGAATAAGGATAAGATAGACAACGCGATTATCGGCGTTTTATATTAGCGGTTTTATCCACACCGACTCTCAAGATGCCCAGCATCTTGGCGAATTTCGGATCGTGGTATTTTTTTTGCTGAATAAACAAATCGTTGGAGGATTTTCCCATAGTTTATTGAAAGATAGGAGTACCTGAAATCGATGTACGGCGCCATTGGGAATGGGAGTAATGGGCAACCGGATGCGGTGTTCTAGGGTAAGATTATCCTGTTCAGCTCGACGGCCATTTCGTTGTTTACGCGGGCAATCATCCGTTCGGGAAGTCTATTCGGAAAAGAGGAAATTGAGCTGATGTCAAAGATTCGGTTAGGCAGTACCCAATTAACAGGAGCGAATGGCATTCGTGCGATCGCTTGCCTGTCCGTCATCCTACATCATTTGTCACAACGTCTAGCGATGCCCGCACAAAAGCATTGGCTTCAAGAAGTGCAGTCGGTTTTTCTGCTTGGGAACAGCGGGGTCAGCTTGTTTTTCGTGTTAAGCGGATTTTTGTTGTCGTTCCCTTTTTGGAGCGCTTATTTGGAAAATGAGGCGTATCCGAGTATCCGAACGTATGCAGTGCGTCGCGCTGCAAGAATTATGCCCGGCTTCTATGTTTCGTTCTTGGTTTGTCTGTTGCTTGTATGGAGGCTGGACATTCATACCGAGTTTTTGTGGCGGCGAATCATAACGGGTTTCACGTTTACGTCTGGCTTCCACTATACAACGTTTTTTCCGTCCGACTTGAATGGGCCATTCTGGTCGATCAGCTTCGAGGTGTTTTGCTACATGCTTATGCCTTTATTTATGGCTTTATTGTTTATGCTCAGCAAGCGGCGTTCGTTCGGAAAGGCGATTTTGTTCTGGGTCGTCGCATTTGGATTGGTGCTTGTCGCCAACTCGCTCATACATCGGTGGTTTACGCCAAGCGAAGATGGCCGAGGTTGGGAATTTGGTCAGCTCGGCGGTGCAAAATACTGGATGCCGAATTACAATCCAATCGGATTCTTCGGCCACTTCACCATCGGCATCCTGGCGGCGGGCGTAACAACCGCGATCATGCAGCGCGGCACCGCAATCGAGCGGTTTCGAAAACTTGGGCTGTTCGACGTAGTCGGGGGAGTCGCTTTGGTGCTTGCCGGCTTGCTGATCTGGCGCATGCGCCATCTAGGCGAATTTGACTTCAGCTTCCAGCACCAGCCGTACTACTTCCCGGCTTATGCCACTTTGTTCGGAGTCGTGCTGTTGTCGGCACCGTTCAGCCTGATGTTAGGGCGGTTGCTTGAAAACCGCTTTTTTCGATTTACCGCGAAAATTTCGTTCGGCTTGTATATTTGGCACTATCTGTTCATAACCTTAATCGAAATGTACGGCATAAAGGATTATCACTATTTCGGGATCGTGGACGTGTGGCGATGGTTAGGCATCAGTGTATCCGTCGTTGCAATCTCGTATGCGGTGGCGACGATCTCTTATTATGTCATAGAGCAGCCGTTCATCAATTGGTCGAAGGGTAAACCGTTCTTTCGGCGCAAGCGGACGGATACACACTCGGGTAAAGCCGCATAAGTTATGGTGGCGGAGGGGAATCGTTGGTCAACTAGCTCGGTCGCCTAGCTCTAACAGAAATAGAGGCCTTTATTCATAGGAATAAAGGCCTTTTGAAATTCTAACGGAAATGAGTGCCTCTACCGAGTCATAATGATCTGATTTCTCTAGTTTCCTTAGCGTTCCCGCTTCCCATCCCGAAATGCCGATGGTGTCTGGCCGGTGACCTTCTTGAATAGCATGGAGAAATACTTGTCGTTACTATAGCCGACACGGGCGGCGATTTCGTGAACCGGAATGTCGCTGTCCGCCAGCAGTCGCTTAGCTCCCTCAATTCTCCGATTAATCAGGTAATTAACGGGAGAGTCGCCAAGATCTTTTTGAAACGGTGGGATAGGTAGTGCTGGCTAACATAGAGCGTGTCGGCGATATCCTTGAGCGTGATGCTCTGAGTGTAGTTCTTATCGATAAATTCCTTCGTCCGCAGGGATATTTCGTTCTTGCCCTTTAGCTCCTGGAACTGATGCTTCACATCAACAATGCGATAAATAAGTGTAATCAGCGACATTAACAGGTTATTACTGAGCGTCTCATAGCCCAGAACCTGGGAGTCACATTCCTGCAGCATCTCGGACAGATAGCTCTCTACCCGATAAGCGTACTTCTCGCAAGAAATGACTGGGTCTACATATGGGGGAGCAGCATTCCGTAAGGGACACCCTCAATATGTAGATTATCTACGCCGCAATAGAATACCTTGAAAGGCACCTCGCTCGAAGAACGCTCCTCATGGGGAACTCCGGGGTTATAGATGGCTACATCCCCTTGCTGCAGAGTGTAGTTTTTTCCACCGATCGAGAACTCTCCGGTCCCTTCCACAATGTAGATGATCTCGCAAAAATCATGAATCTGCGGTGGCGCGTAGAAGAAGCTCTCATCCTCAACCTTGCCGGCGAAGAGTAGCTCTGGGACTCTTTTGAAGCGGAAGGTATCGCTTTTTTGATGGGTGATTTCGATTTTAGGCACAACGGTTCCCTCCCGATAACAATCTAACTTCATTATGCCATAACCTTGGGCCATCTGAAAAAGGGTTAATTTACTCTGACTGGATCATTTAAGAGAACAGATTCCCACCAAATGCTAAGCATTCTCCTGCTTCAAAAAAGGCGGATACATCATCAATGCATGATTTTCTGTCACATATTGATCGTCTACCAGCTCGCCCTCCACATTGCTCACCCGCCTGAAAATAAGATTATGTCTGACATACCCGCCCCATGATTGCTGTGTCATGCTATGTTCTTTTTCATAGATCTCGTATCTGAGTTTGCTTGCCGAGGTAGTATTCCAGCTTCCGACCAGATGGTCGTTGGTCAGATAGACATACAGCTGATAAGGCTGATCTGTCGGGTTGTAAATTTGCAAGTCAAGGTAGTTGTAAGCGCAGGTAGCTCCGCTGCCAAAAGGCTGATTTCGATTCGAATCAGGGAATACGTCGTAACTATGGCGGTGTCTCTCCGTAACTTCCAAGGGAGTATGCAGCGTAATCCAGTAGATCAAGTTGGATAGCTGACATAGTCCACCACCGACGCCCGCCCGGAAGCTACCGTAGAATAGGACCATTCCCTCAACATACCCCTTTCTGCGCGAAGGACGGCCGATTAATTTCCAATAAGAGAATGTCTCGCCAGGCTGGATTACAATACCGTTTACTCTTTGTAAGGCCAGCTTCAGGTTTATGATTTTATTCGTCTGCATCCACATGTCAACGTTTTTAAGTTGCCGGATTAGCGGCGTCTGATGCCTGATAATCTCCGCGGGGAGTAAGGAGGGGCTTGTCTTTGCGGCATATTTGGTTCGACCTAAATACCATTTCAAGTATCTTCTCCAGCGAAAATAAAAAGCACCCAAGATTAAGCGCATTTTTGATCTGGGAATCGGCTTCTTCAATGTATGCCCCTAAAATGAATTTTAATGATGTAACCATCTTATTAAAGAAGCTAAGTACTGAGAACGCCTGAGGTGACTAGTTTCGTTGTTTGTTTATTCAAAACACCTTCCTATAATTGGTATTATACATTAGCTTCCCTCCCCCAGGTACACTATATTGACCACCCCCTCCAGTTAAAAGACAGCATAGTGGGTTATCGCCCTTTCAGCCTCCAACTAGAATGAAGACATAACAAAGCTAGAGGAGGATGTTTCATGACTGCAAGCGATTACAGATGGAAAGACGGTTTTCCGAAGATTGGGATTCGTCCAACGATAGATGGTAGAAGAAGAGGGGTTCGGGAATCTCTCGAAGATCAAACGATGAATCTGGCGAAGGCGGTCGCTAAGCTGTTAACGTCAGAGCTTAGATACCCGAATGGCGATCCGGTAGAGTGTGTGATTGCGGATACCTGTATTGGTGGTGTGGCCGAAGCGGCTGCGGCAGCAAAGAAATTCAAGCAATCTGAGGTTGGCCTGACAATCACAGTAACGCCTTGTTGGTGTTATGGTACGGAGACGATGGACACGGACGCGAGCACGCCAAAGGCGATCTGGGGCTTTAATGGAACCGGACGTCCAGGCGCAGTGTATTTGGCAGCTGTGTTGTCTGCACATGCGCAAAAAGGAATTCCGGCGTTTGGTATTTACGGCGAAGATGTGCAGGACGAGGGCGATGACAAGATTCCTGGCGACGTGCAGGAGAAGCTGCTCCGTTTTGCCCGCAGCGGCCTCGCTGTAGCGTTGATGCGCGATAAAGCATATTTGTCGATGGGCTCTGTATCGATGGGGATCGCCGGTTCGATCGTGAATGATAGCTTCTTCCAAGAGTATCTTGGTATGCGTAACGAATATATCGATATGAGTGAATTTACGAGAAGGATCGATGAGGAAATCTATGATCCTGAGGAATATAAAATGGCGCTGGCTTGGGTGAAGGAGAACTGTGCAGAGGGTCCTGACAATAACCCAGAGCATTTGCAAACCTCCCGCGAGCGCAAGGATCAGGAATGGGAGACTGTTGTGAAAATGACGCTGATCGCCCGCGACCTGATGATCGGCAATCCGCGTCTGGCTGAGCTTGGCTTCGGTGAGGAAGCGAACGGCCACCATGCGATTGCTTCTGGTTTCCAAGGCCAACGGCAATGGACGGACCATTTCCCGAACGGCGACTTCATGGAGACGATGCTGAACTCTTCTTTTGACTGGAACGGGTTGAGAGCGCCATTTACCGTTGCTACAGAAAATGACAGTTTGAACGGAGTCGGCATGCTGTTTGGCAACCTGCTTACGAATACTGCGCAAATCTTTGCCGACGTTAGAACGTACTGGAGTCCAGCTTCTGTAGAGCGTGTTGCTGGTTACAAGCTGGAAGGCCGTGCTGCAGATGGTATCCTTCATCTGATCAATTCGGGTTCTGCGGCTTTGGATGGTACAGGTGAGCAGCAGATTGACGGCAAACCAGCGATGAAGCCGTTCTGGGAGATTACCGATAAAGAGGTTCAATCGACTTTAGAAGCTACACAGTGGCGCCCAGCTTCGGTAGAGTATTTCCGCGGCGGCGGATTCTCGACGGACTATCTGACTCGTGGTGAAATGCCAATGACGATGACTCGTCTGAATCTTGTGAAGGGTCTTGGCCCGGTATTGCAAATCGCCGAAGGCTATTCGGTTGATTTGCCACAGGACGTGCATGATACGCTCGATAAGCGTACTGATCCGACCTGGCCGACTACTTGGTTTGCGCCGAACTTAACAGGAAGTGGTGCTTTCACTAGCGTCTATGATGTTATGGACAATTGGGGAGCGAACCATGGCGTGATTAGCTATGGGCATATCGGTGCGGATCTCATCACACTCGCCTCCATGCTTCGGATTCCAGTTAGCATGCACAATGTACCGAAAGAGAAATTATTCCGTCCGCGGGCCTGGGGCCTGTTTGGTACGGAGCAAAGCGAAAGCGCGGATTTCCGGGCTTGCGAGAACTTTGGACCGTTGTATAAATAACTCGAAACACAGCGTGGATTATGGCTTTATACCTATGAGAGGGGAAATAACTACGATGCAAAACATAGATATCCGTAACGAATTGTGCAAATACGCACAAAAAATAGTTGCCCAGGGCCTTGTTGTAGGCCCTGGCGGTAACATCAGTGCCCGCGCCGGAGACAAAATGTACTTGTCGCCAAGCGGCTTCGCTCTGGAAGAGATCAAGGCTGAAGAGTGGGTCGAAGTCGATATTCCGAGTGGAGAAATAACCGACAGCGGCTATCGTCCATCCTCCGAGGTACTGATGCATCTATATGGCTATCGCAGCAATCCGGACATTTCAGCGATGGTGCATACGCACCCGTCGCATTGCATTGCGTTTACGTTAATCGCGGAGGAACTGCCGATCATGTTCCCGGATCAAGCGGCTCTGGTCGGACGTACCGCCTTTATTCCTTATGTGATTCCGACAACCGATCTGCTTGCTGATGCAGTGGCCGCTAAGGTGAACGAGGCTAGCTCGATTTTATTGGGCAACCATGGTCTGGTGACTACAGGCAGAAATCTACGCGAAGCTTTCTACCGTACGCAGGTCGTTGAGGAAAGCGCCAAAATCTATTTGGCCGCGAAGGCAGCCGGAACGCCGTCCGTGCTTACGGATGAAGAAGTGGATGCCATTGCTGCGCTTGAAAGTGAAGACTACCGGATTCAATTACTGCAGAAAATGAAATAAACAAGGCGGTGCCACGAATGACTCATACACCAACAGTTCTGGCGTTTGATCTGGGCGCCGGCAGCGGGAGAGCTCTTATTGGAGAAATGATGGAAGCTGCGCCGGGCGGCTCCAAGCGATTGCAGATAACTGAGATTCACCGATTCTCCAATACGCCCGTCCGCATCGGCGAGCATCTGCATTGGAACACGCTCGGATTGCTTCACGAGATCAAGACGGGCATCAGCAAAGCGTTCCAGCTCGGCTATAAGCCGGAGAGCTGTGCGATCGACACCTGGGGCGTAGATTTCGGCCTGCTTGATGCTAATGGAGAACTACTCGGCATTCCGTATCATTATCGTGATCATCAGACCGAGGGATTGGTCGAGGAGTTGTCTGCGAAGCTGGGTGCGGAGCGGTTGTTCGCTGAGAGCGGCCTGCAATTCATGCCTTTTAATACACTGTATCAGCTCTATGCGATGAAGAAAGCCAACTCTCCGAAGCTGGATGTGGCTGAGACGCTACTACTGACACCTGATCTGCTGAACTATTTTCTAACGGGGCGTAAAGCATGTGAATTTACGATGGCGACGACGACTCAGCTCTACGATCCGGCGAATCGAGCTTGGAATAAGCAACTGATGAGTGAGCTGGGACTATCCGATTTCCTGTTCTTGGAGCCAGTGCAGCCGGGAACGGAAATCGGTCAGCTAACAGAGGAGATCTGTGCAGAGCTGGGCGTACCACGGCTCAAGGTGATTGCTGCTGTATCGCATGATACGGAATCAGCAGCCGCTGCCGTGCCTGCGTCTTCGCAGAGCTTTGCCTATCTCGTCAGCGGGACATGGTCCTTGCTTGGAACGCAAATGCAAGAACCGCTCCTGCATCCTGATGTATTGAAGTTGGAATTTTCCAACGAAGGGGGAGCAGGTGGAACGTACCATTTGCTGAAAAATATTATGGGCCTATGGATTCTGCAGGAGTGCAAACGGATCTGGGAACAACGGGGCGAGTCGCTCACTTTTTCGCAACTTGTTGCCCTGGCTGAGATAGCGGAACCGTTCCGCAGTTTGATTGATCCTGATGATCTGCGATTTATGAATCCGGATTCTATGCCGGAGGAAATAGCTGACTTTTGTCGCGAGAGCGGGCAGCCTGAGCCGCGGACGATTGGCGAGACGGTGCGCTGTACTCTGGAGAGTCTGGCGCTCAAGTATCGTATGGTGCTGGAGCAGGCCGAGAAGCTGACCGAGGCGAAGTTTGATGGGTTGCATATGGTCGGCGGTGGTATTCAGAATGAATTGCTGTGCCGCTTCACGGCGGGAGCAATTGGACGTCCAGTCTGGACCTGCCCGGTTGAAGCTAGCGCAATCGGCAATATGCTTGTACAACTGCAGACCGGAGGCTATCTAACCGATATGCAGGAGGGCGTAGAACTGGTGAAGGCTTCTTTTCCAATAAGCACGTATGAATCTGAACAGCAGACCGAATGGGAAAATGCATATGCACGGTATCAGCAGCTGATGGAGGTAAAGCCATGTTAAAAGGAATTTCCAGCTTAATTTCGCCTGATCTGATTAAAATATTGATGGAAATGGGCCACTCCGATGAGATCGTATTCGCTGATGCGAACTTCCCGGCGGCGAGTCATGCCCAGCGGCTCGTTCGCTGCGACGGGCACAGCATACCGGAGTTGTTAGAGGCGATCCTGCCGCTTTTTCCGCTGGATATCTATGTGGATCATCCTGCAGCCCTTATGGCTGTAACTCCTGGAGATCCGGTAGAGACTCCAGTTTGGGATCGCTACAAGAGTATCGTTGCGAAGCATGATGCGAGACCGGAAACTTTTGAAGAGATAGAGAGATTTGCGTTTTATGAGCGTGCCAAACGGGCTTATGCGGTCGTATCGACTGGAGAACTAGCGCTTTATGCCAATATTATTCTTAAAAAGGGCATAGTGTCCGAGCCGTGATAACCCTATAATGGAAGGAGAACCAACAATCTTCTTTCCAAAGGAGCTTCTATCTCATGATGTTTACCGCTTTGGTGACAGGTGCCGATCGTGGCGTTGGGTTTGAAATGGTCCGTGGATTGCTGCACGAAGGATATCGTGTGATTGCTGGCAGATATAACAAGCAGGAGAAGTCGCTTTCCGAGCTGGGTACAGCTTACGGGGAGCGGCTTATTCTCGTTGATCTGGATGTAGGCAGCGACGAGAGCGTGAAGGCAGCGGTACGGACCGTAAAGGAGCAAGGCTGTGAGACGGTGGATCTGCTGATCAACAACGCGGCGATTCTCGGCGATATTCAGTCTGGTGTAGGCGATGAGCTCGATTTTGCGGACATGCTTCAGGTGTACAATGTCAATGCACTCGGGGCGCAACGAATGACGAATGCGCTGCATGAGATGATTGTGAACAGCGTACATAAGCTGATCGTTAATATCTCCTCTGAGGCGGGAAGCATCGAACAGTGCAGCCGGGACCGCTGGTTTGCCTATGGCATGTCAAAAGCAGCTCAGAATATGCAGTCCAAGCAAGTGTTCAACAGTATGAAATCGGATGGTGTACGCATGCTGGTTGTGCATCCTGGGTGGGTGCAGACCTATATGCGCGGAGCACTTGATGCAGAAGCAGCTTTGACGCCGGCTGAGTCGGCTAACGGAATTCTGAGGCTGATCCGCGAGCGGTTCACTGACCCAACAGTTGTAGTGGCCGAGCAGAGGCTGGACTTTGTCGATGTAGATGGGAATAGTTGGCCATGGTAGAGAATAGTGATGGTGAGTAGTAGAGGAAATTCAAAAAGCCCGCTTTTGATCACGAAGTAACACTGAGAGCTTATTCGACATCGAATCTTGAATTCAGCCGGGCCTTCCGGTGCTCACGTACCAACTACGTACGTTCCGCTCCTCAGTCCCTAGCTTTATCCAACCTTCTCGGTGCTGAAAACCGTACTTTTTGAATACGCACTAGAAGGTAGTAAATAGGGTGCCACTGTGTCAGGTCAGAGTTTACTATTTTGATAAGGAGATGTGTTTATATGAAATATACTGCTCTAGGACGCTCAGGATTGAAGGTAAGTAGATTGTGCCTAGGTACGATGAATTTCGGAGTATCGACAGATGAGAAAGAATCATTTCACATTATGGATGCAGCTCTAGATGCTGGCATTAATTTTTTTGATACCGCTAACATTTATGGTTGGGGCGAGAATGCTGGACGGACCGAAGAGATTATTGGAAAATGGTTCGCACAGGGCGGAAACCGCCGCGAGAAGGTCGTACTGGCGACAAAAGTGTATGGGAGTATGAGCGATCCGCTTGATGGCCCAAATGGAGAAGTTGGTTTGTCCGCCTACAAAATCCGCCGTCATCTGGAAGGCTCGCTACGCCGTTTGCAGACAGATCATATCGAGCTTTATCAAATGCATCACGTGGACCGTAACGTATCATGGGATGAGCTGTGGGAAGCGTTCCATATCCATCAGATGCAGGGCAAGATTGGCTATGTCGGCTCAAGTAACTTTGCTGGACGTGACTTAGTCAAAGCTCAATATGAAGCGAAAAATCACCATATGCTCGGTTTAGTATCAGAGCAGCATAAATATAATTTACTCTGCCGCTTGCCGGAGCTTGAGGTGCTTCCAGCAGCTGAAGAGCTTGGCATCGGCGTTGTTGCCTGGAGCCCGTTAGAGGGCGGACTGCTTGGCGGGAATGCCTCGAAGAAGGTTCCTGGTTCAAGAACGGAGAAAAACTCGCGTTACGAGCAACATGAGGAGCAGCTCGACGAGTTCGCGGCGTTATGCCGAGAGCTTGGAGAGAGCGAAGCCAATGTTGCATTGGCTTGGACGCTGGCCCATCCAGCTATGACAGCTCCGATTATCGGTCCGCGGACGCTGGAACAACTGGAAGGAGCGCTCCGCGTATGTGACATCGAACTTGATGAAGCTGTGCTGAAGCGTCTCGATGAGATCTTCCCGGGCCCTGGCGGCTCCGCGCCGCAGGCTTATGCTTGGTAAGGTAAATACGAGATTAAAAGTACCGTTCGCCCAGCCGACTGCAAACAGAAAAAACTGCAAATCTGCAGTTTTTCTAGTCCGATGAGGTGTTATATGACGAAAAACCTGCATTTTTGGTCATACCCCTGTCAAGTAGACATATAAAAAAAGCTAAGCTGCTAGCGCGCACCGGTACTCAATCGGTGCGCGTTGTTTCAATTTGGCTTGAAAACGGTGATAGTTGTAGAAATAAATATAATCTTCTACTGCTTGCTGAATTTCTGCTCCTGATCTACACTGTTTAATATACAGCTTCTCTGTTTTGAGATGCGAAAAGAAGGATTCGATGCATGCGTTATCCAGGCAGGTTGCTTTGCGAGAGTGGCTGCCTTTAACGCCGAGTGCTTCTAATTGCGTGTTGTATGCCTGAGACGTGTATTGGAAGCCCTGATCCGAATGGAGCACGGCTTCCGAAACGTCTCTTTTCTTTGCCCATTCTTTTACTGTATCTAGTACGAGTTCAACATCGTTACGTTCTGACAAATTCCAGGCGACAATCTCGTTGTTAAATAAATCTTGGATGACGGATAAATAATAAAATTTCTTTCCGTCGGAAATATAGGTAATGTCAGTGACCATTTTTTGCTGCGGTGCTGTAGCATGGAATTGGCGCTTTAAGCGATTGGGATAGACAACAGAAGGCGTATAATTGGACTGTTTTCGCTTTCTCCGTATCACCGATTGGATCGATAATTCACTCATGATCCTCGATACTTTTTATGATTCACCTTGTAACCGGCTTCCCATAAGGCGGTCATCATGCGCGGGTAGCCAAACTCTGGGTGTGCAAAATGGATAGCCATCATATGTTCTTTAATTCCATGATCCTTGTCTCGCCTTGCCTCACGCTCAGGGTTTGTGGCTCGCCATTTGTAATAACTGGCTCTTGGTATTCCTGCAATGGTTAGCAAACGTGTAATGCCGTGAGAGCCGCGTAGTTCTTCCACTATTTTATAGTTCTCTTGCTGGCTGGGGCTTCTCCTTTACTAGATTTGGATACCGCTTTTTTAAATAATCTACCTGTGCTTTCAGGTAATCTCGCTCTTCTTCGACACTTCCAAACGACGTACGTGGACGTCCCTTCAGTGGATTTACTTCACCTTTACTCTTACCAAGTGACTCACCGTTTTTCCACTTCTTCACCCAAACCTTTAGCTGCGAACAATTACGAATTCCCTCTCGTTCGGCCACTACCTTGTAACTTGCAGAGCCTTTCAAATAAGCTTGGACTGCCTTTAATTTGAATTCTTCAGTATATGTGTTGAATGTTTGTCCCTTTCTAGCCATAAAATATCCCCTCCAAGTGTCACTCCAACCTCCATCTTAACATGGAGGTTTTTTTGAGTGTCTACTTGAAGGGGATAATACCATTTTGCAGGTTTTCTTTTTTTGTGACCGACGATATAGGGGAGCGGAGTGCCATATGGCTGCTCGGAGGAACTAGTCTTGTCGTCTACTCTCCAACCTATTCTAACCTCTAACTACTTTCGCCTAAACCCCGTCCAACTTCTGAGAGCGCGTTTACTCGGGCCCCTAATTACCCTAACTAACCCTCGGTTCAAACGTCTAGCTCCCACCTACGGCGACGGTCGATTCCCGGACGATCAGCTCGGGGTCGATGTGCATGCCGGCGGCGCGCTTCATTTTGGCGGAAATGCGGCCCAGCAGCATGTCGGCGGCGGCCCGAGCGATCCGGTCTGCCGGCTGGCGGACGGTCGTGAGATGCGGGCGTAGCTTGGAGGCGATATAATGATCGTCATATCCGACGATCGAGACTCGCCCGGGAACAGAAACGCCGCTCTCCTGCAAGGCGTTGATCGCACCGAGAGCGATATGATCGTCACCAGCGAAGATCGCGGAGGGCAGCTTGTTTTCCACGAGCCAGCGCTTGCATGTTTCGTACCCAGAGGCGATCTCGAATTCTCCGTGCACAATTTCAAATGGGGTAAGCCCGTTATCTTGAAGTGCCCGGAGAAATCCGCTGCGCCGCTCTCGTGTGCTACGGAACATTTCCTGTCCGCAAATATGGGCAATCGAAGTATGTCCAAGCTCCAGCAAGTGGGTCGTTGCTGCGTAACCTCCCTTATAATTGTCGATCGTCACCGAGTATGCGTCGTTCTCCGGTTGCTGGTTATCGATCAACACGTAAGGGATGCCACGGCGCTTCAATTCCAGGATATACTTGCTCTCTTCCATCGGAGAGAGGAGAATCAGGCCGTCGACCCGATCCTCCTGGAACAGATAATGGCTCTCGTCCGACTCCATGCCAGTTGATACAGAGACGGCTAGGAAATACCCCTGCAGGGCCAGAATTTCATTAAGTTCCTTGACGATGGCGTCAAAAAAGAATCTTGAAGCGTCGTAACGATTAAGCCGATGATTCCCGTCTTTCCCCGGGCCAGACTGCGCGCTGCCGCACTAGGCTGATAATCGAGATCTTTGATCGCTTCCAGTACTTTTTGGCGATTTTTCTCCCGTACAGTTTCCGCTCCGTTTAATACACGCGATACAGTTACAACGGACAGACCGGATTTTTTGGCAACATCAAAAATGCTTACCTTCATCTGATATTCTCCTAATGTGTGTTATTCCATCAACTTTACTTATCTCTTAATAATTTCAGTCACTTTCTTCTGAATCACCGGCATAACCTCTTCTACGGTCTTATGTCCGGTCTCAATTGGCTGCATCTCGTTGATGAACATATCATTGATTTGTGAGTAGTTCGTAATCAGGTGGTTGAAAGATTCAAAGCCGTATTTCACAGCTCCCTCGTACACATTTTTAATATCCTGCGGATCGATTCCATCAAAATGCTTATAATAGGCCTCAGCAGCTTTTGTGTTCACTGGCGGATTGCCTCCGCTCAGGTCGATCGATTTCTCTTGAATGTCCTCGCGGATCAGATATTTGATCCATTCGAACGCTTCCTTTGGATGCTTGGAATCCTTCAAAATGAACAGTGGATCGACGTATAAGGTACTGCGGACCTTATCATTTCCACCCCAAGGTACTGCAGCTACACCAATATTGAATGGAAAATCATTCGCTCCGGCCAAGTTCCATGAACCGCCAACAGACATGCCGATTTTTCCGGCAACGAACGGATCTCCGTTCTGTCCGGCTACACTTTTGCTCCATTCTGAAGTTGGGGACACTTTGTCCTTGAAGATCAGATCGAACAATTTGTTATAGGCCGCCATTACTTTTGGCGTGTCAAAATAAGTTTCCGAAGGTACTCCACCATTTGTCCACGTATCTGCAGAATAAGGATCGGCCCCGAAATAGAGCGGGCGATTATCGCGTTCGGACCAGAAGAAGTCCAGCCCATACTGTGTCTTAGCAATATCATCGGAGATGACCGTCATCGGCCGTGCATAATCGACCATTTTATCGAAGGTCCAGTCCTTGTCCTCATAATCACTGGTAGGATAAGGCAGCTTGGCCGCGTCAAACATGTCCTTATTATATAGTAAGAGCGTAACATACATGTTCAACGGAATGCCGTATACATGATCATTGATCGTATAAATATTCATTAAATTATCAGGAATATTGTTTGCCTCGGCGCTAAACCCGTCTTCCTTGATCAGGTCCGTCAAATCGAGCAGCATCCCTTTATTATAATACTCCGCGAATCCGCCATATCCGTAGTGGCTTGTCACATCCGGAGATTTACCTGCGGCAATCAGCGTTTGTAGCTTGCTGTCGAACTGCTCATAGGGTGCTTTATCTACTTTTACTTTGATGTTCGGATGCTCTTTCTCAAAGTCAGGCACCAATTTCTCAACGAAGGTGCGGTCCTCCGAATCGATGGTGTAGTATGTGATCGTTACTTGCTGATCCTTGCTTCCGCCTGATTTAGTTGAATCACTGTCTTTGCCTGGGGCAACGTCAGCAGCAGATTTGCCGCCAGTGCAACCTGACAAAGCCGTAATGGTCACCAATATCAGGGTTAATAAGAAAATAGAACTAAGTCGCAGCTTATTCATCATTATAAACGAACCCTCCAATTAACGTAATATAAGTACCTTCCTTAAATAAGCAGACAAGCACGTGTGCTTGGCATTATTTAATGCCTGTAAGCACGATTCCCTCAACAAATTGCTTCTGGGCGACAGCGAACAGGGTGACGATCGGGACCATCGCTAGCACGGAAGCGACCATGAGCAAATGCCACGGTGGGATGCGGAATCTGGAAGAAGTCAAGGAAGCCATACCTACCGGCAATGTGAAGTGTTCCGTAGAACTGAGGTACAGCACCGGTGCCAGAAGATCATTCCAACTGTAGATGAAGGCGAAGATCGCCACGGTGGCGAGGGCAGGGCCAGACAACGGCAGGGCGATTTTGTACCACATTCGCAGCTCCCCACAGCCATCAATCCTCCCAGCGTCGAACAATTCCTCAGGCAGGGTCGAGAAGAATTGCCGCAGCAAAAAGATGTTATAGGCCGATCCGAAGAATGCTGGAACAATTAACGGTAGAAAAGTGTCGATCCAGTTCAGTTTGGAGAAGAAAATAAATTGTGGAATCATAATCGCCGGATATGGCAGCATCATCGTTGCTAACAGTAGCATGAACCATAGTTGATTCCCTTTACCCTTATAACGGGAGAACCCGTACGCGGCCAGAGCGGAGGAGATTAACGTTCCGATTACAGTGACGATACCAATAATTAGACTGTTCTTATACAATGTTCCGAATTGCAGTGTGTCGAAGATTTCGCTGTAATTGCTCCATTGCCAGCTCTCCGGCAGAAAGGTCGGAGGAAATTTGAGCATTTCCCGCTTCGATTTCAGCGAAGTGGAGACCATAAAGAACAAAGGAAGCAGCATGATAAAGGTTGTAATGATCAGAGCGATGAAACTAACGATTTGCGTTAGACTTGTTTTGCGTTTGGAGCCTGAGTTTGAAAATACAAGGCGGCGTTTGGGTATCGGTGCGGTGTTCATTTGCGACCTCCTCCCTCATAGTGAACGTAGCGATCGGATGCTTTCATGATGAGTGCGGTACAGATCATAACGACGATTAGAAGTACCCAGGCCAGAGCCGAGGAGTAGCCAGCGCGATATTCTTTGAAAGCGCTTGTATATAAGTTGTAGACATAGAACCAGGTAGAATAATTGGGCCCACCTTGCGTCATAACATAAGCTTGGGTAAATACTTGGAAGGAGTCAATGATACTCATGATGAGTTGAAAGAGCAGTACAGGTGAGAGCATAGGAAGTGTAACATGGAGGAAGGTTTTGAAACGGCCGGCTCCGTCAAGTTTTGCCGCTTCGATCAGACTGGCAGGAACACCTTGCAATCCGGCGAGGAACAGTATCATTCCAGTACCCGCGGTCCATAAAGTCATAATAATCAAAGCGTACAGCGCAGTATCAGGGTTCATTAGCCAGGCAGGTCCATGGATTCCGAACCAGGAGAGTATGTAGTTGAATAATCCGATCTGCGGGTTGAAGATCCAATACCATAGCAGCGACATCGCTACCCCAGAGACCATACTCGGAAAATACATAGCGGTTCGGAAAAAGCCACGGAAGGGAATCGCTTGATTCAGCAGCAGGGCAAATCCGAGCGCCAACAGTAATTGTACAGGCACGCCTATAAAGGTATATTTCAGCGTGACGACGACAGATTTCCAGAACAACTCGTTGTGGAACATCTCGGTGTAGTTAGCTAGGCCAATAAATTGGGGTGGATGGATGATGTCGTAATCTGTGAAGCTGTAATAAAGCGATGCCAAAATAGGATACAACGCAAATACTAAGAAGCCGATTAACCAGGGAGAGATAAAAAGATACATATAGAAGGTTTGTCGCCGGCTTTCTTTAAAGGTCACAGCAGCACCAGCCTTTCTTTTGTTTAAAGTATAAGCGCTTTAACTTTTGGTTAGAACAATATTGAAATAGTGCAGATATTTCGAGCTAGTTCTACAAATCAAAGTTAAAGCGCTATAACTTTACTGCTTTTTGATAACATCATCATAGTGGATTGATCCAGAATTGGCAATAGTAATGTGATAAGTGATTACATCAAAATTCCACCTTATTATTTGAGAACATAGATTGTAGATTTCATTGTTCATTTGCACAATGAATTTCGTCTTTTAATCAATATTAATTTAGCGAATTAAGACCTATAATGAAAGCGTATCCAAAAAAGAGATAGAAAATACAACTTAGGAGGAACAGCAGATGGACGGATTTACGATCAGTTGGATTGGAGCGCTGGTAGGCCTTGCAATTGCAATCATATTGATCTTGAGAAAGCTTAATCCTGTATACGCTTTATTTCTAGGGGCGATCGTTGGGGCTTTGATCGGCGGGGCCAATTTAGAGCAGACGATAAGCGTACTAGTTAGCGGAACACAGAGCGTTATGGGGACTGTCCTACGTGTATTGGCAGCAGGTGTACTTGCCGGCGTCATGATGGAATCCGGGGCGGCAGAGACAATCGCTCAGGCGATTGTAAAGAAATTTGGCGGGGGAAAGGCAATTCTGGCGCTTGCTCTTGCTACCATGATTATTACAGCTGTCGGCGTATTTATTCCAGTTGCGGTATTGATCGTGGCACCTATCGCACTATCTGTCGGCAATAAGATGGGTATCTCTAAGATAGCTCTTTTACTCGCTCTTTCTGGCGGTGGTAAAGCGGGTAACATCATTTCTCCGAACCCCAATACGATTGCGGCTGCTCGCGGCTTTGGATTAGACTTAAGTGATGTCATGATCGCGGGCTTTGTTCCAGCACTTTTTGGACTTGCTGTAACCGTTGTCATTGCTTCGCTCTTGAAGCGCAAAGGTGTCATGGTCAGCGATGAAGAGGCTGTGCAGGATACAGAGGTTGATACATCGAAGTATCCTCCATTAAAGAAAGCTATTGTAGCGCCGCTCGTTGCTGTAATACTGTTGATGATTAACCCGATCGGTTCAATCGCTGGGATTGATGCACTGGCTAACTTCAAGATTGACGCCATGTATATTCTTCCGATCGCTGGGGTCATCGGTATGCTGGCGATGGGACAAGGCAAACATATTTTGAAATATACGGCATCAGGGCTGAATAAGATGACAGCGACGGTATTGATTTTGATCGGTGCTGGCGGTATCGCTGGACTCATCTCTGCTTCTGACTTGTCTTCACAGGTTGTATCATTGATTCAGGCTTCTGGTATCTCGGCACATTCCTTGCTCCAATCTCTGGTATTCTGATGGCCGCAGCAACGGCTTCGACTTCCACTGGGGTTATCCTTGCTACCGGTTCATTCGGACAAGCGATTTTGGATATGGGCACTGCGCCGATGGCTGCAGCTGTTATGGTGCATACCGGGGCAACCGTGATCGATTCCTTGCCGCAAGGTAACTACTTCCATGTTACTGCAGGCAGTATGAATATGAGCATTAAGCAACGGATGGGATTGATCCCTTATGAAGCTATCGTCGGCGGTACGATGACGATTGTAGCTACATTGATGTATGGATTCTTGCTTTAAATAGGAGTTCAAAAGTCTGGTTTTCAGCACCGAGAAGGTTGGATGAAGCTAGGGACTGAGGAGCGGAGCGTACGTTTTGGGTACGTGAGCACCGGAAGGCCCGGCTGAATTCAAGATTCGATGCCGAACTGCTTCTTGCTTCTCTTCGTGATCAAAAGCAGACTTTTTGAACAACTTCTAAAAATGCTGGATGGGGTGGGAGAAATGGAGAAAACATTTGTATTGGCGCCGGATTCATTTAAAGAGAGCATGACGGCCAAAGAAGTGTGTATCGCGATGGAGAGAGGGCTGCGGAAGGTATATCCTCAGGCGAACTATATTCATGTTCCAATGGCCGATGGCGGTGAAGGAACGGTTCAGTCGTTAGTTGATGCCAGCGGTGGACAACTATATGAGAAGGAAGTTACCCGTCCGCTGGGTCAGCCGGTGAAGGCTCAATTCGGGATACTTGGTGATGGAGTAACCGCAGCTATTGAAATGGCATCGGCTAGCGGTATCCATCTAGTAACCAAAGAGACCAAAAATCCTCTAATTACAACGACTTATGGGACGGGGGAGCTTATCGCGGAATGTCTTGATCGCGGGGTTGAGCGGATCATTATCGGGATCGGTGGGAGCGCCACCAATGACGGTGGCGCAGGGATGGCCGAAGCGCTCGGGCGAAATTCCTTGATTCGGAGGGGAACCGTATTCCGCGCGGCGGCGGGGGTCTGGACAAGCTGGCCACGATCGACGTATCCGAGCTGGATCCTCGCCTGCAGGAAGTAAGCTTAATTGTGGCCAGCGACGTCACAAATCCACTATGCGGCGAGCATGGTGCATCTCGGGTGTTCGGCCCGCAGAAGGGAGCTACGCCGGAAATGGTGCTGCAGCTTGACAATAACCTTGCTCATTATGCCGAGGTGATTAAGCAGCAGCTTGGTAAGGACGTACGTGATTATCCCGGCGCAGGTGCAGCGGGAGGGCTTGGAGCGGGCCTGCTCACCTTCACCCGTGCTACGATGCGTAAAGGTATTGAAATCGTGATTGAGCATACCGATTTGAAGAAGAAGCTGGCTGAGGCGGACTATGTATTTACCGGCGAAGGCGGCATCGACTTCCAGACGAAGTTCGGCAAGACGCCTTACGGTGTAGCTCAGGCAACCAAAGAGCTTGGTAAGAAAGTCATTGCTGTGGCCGGATATATCGGCGAAGGTATCGATACCCTCTACGATGAAGGGATCGATGCGGTATTCGGCATCGTACCAGGTGCTGCGAATTTGGATAAGGTGCTAGCGGAAGGTGCGCAGAATGTGGAGCGGACCTGTGAGAATATCGGCAGATTGATTGCATTAAGCTTAAAATAACTCAATAACGCAATTACGTAACAAAATAAGAACCTTCATTTCCGCAAGGATTGGACTTGAAGGTTCTTTTGCATTCTGATGAAGGCATGTGCATTGTGTTGGACATTATTCAGTCATACTTTAATTGTACAAGGCAAGTAGGCTTTGGGTTAATTCGAACAGCTCGAGTATATTTCTTGGATCTTTCCCTGTAATAGCCTTGATTCGCTTGAGCCGGTATTGCAACGTGTTTCGGTGAATGTTCAGTTGCTCGGCAGTGCCCGAGATGCTTCCATCCTGGTTGATAAAGGCGCGCAGCGTCTCCAACAGGTCGACTGTATCTTCGAGCTTGCTAACGATATTCCCATTTTCATGTAGGTATGCATTACTTAGCTTGACGAGGAATTTTACTTCTTCGTAATGAACGACTTGCTTTGGGAGGTCAAGTGCTTGTCTTACATTCATCGCGCTCTTCGCCTGGGTGCAGCTAGTGGCAATACTCGCTTCATGATCGCCAACGGCAACCAGAATATTCGGCTGCCCGGCAAGTATCCGCTCAATGAAGCTGTCCACAGAGTTTTTGTCTTGAATCAGCAGTAGCCGGGTACTTTTATCGATCATAAAAGAGGGGATGAGTAGCAGTAATTTAGAGTATTCTTCGGTTAGTATACAATTTTTGACGAGTACTGCTGTCGTTTTCAGCAGGAGGTCGATCTTGTATTGCGCGGCTTCCTTTTGCAGCCTCTGAGAATAAGCCCCGGCATGGCTTAGCAGACTTTCCAAGAAAACCTTTTTACGGTTAGCCTCATCCTCCAGGCTCTTCAGGGCGATTCCTTGTTCGATGAGAAGGGAGACTGTCGTCTTCACGATCCGGCAGAAAGGGCTGACTTCCTCGGGATTACCACTGATTCCGATCACGCCAACGCGTTTATGATTGATGACGATCGGCTCGTTGGTTCCCTGTTTTTCATAGTGTCCGTCCTTCCAGATTTTCACCATTTTCCCGCTCGTTAACGCCTGAACCGCACCTTGGTGAACGGAACCGACCCTTGACGGATTTCCGCTTCCGATAATGATCCCTTCATGGTTCATAATATTGATATTGTATGGGATGTCCTTCATCATTTTATCGACAATTTCCTGAGCTTGCTCTCTAGAAAGCTGGAACATTACGAGCTCCTCCTCTATGATGTAAATTGATCAAAGTGAAATGTGAATATTAGGAATATACATTGTGCAATTGAACGAACTATTTTGGTCAAATCATAGCATAACTTGCTTACGATGGTCATGCTTATATTTCACAAGTATTAGGTGAAGCTGAAATAATTAAACGGCTTTGGTTTGTTAAACTAAGATATTTGACAATTTATGGATACTAATGTACTGAAGGTAAATATCCGTTATGATAAAGGTAGAAGAAACTAAAGTTAATATGTTATTAAATTAGGGTGTAGAGAGGTCATCGAATGAGAAGTCGGGGCTAACGGAACTGTATGCTCTTATTGGCATGGAAAAAAAGTGTTTTATGTTCTAACGGAACTGAAAGCGCTTAATTAGGTCCTACATTTCTGTTAGAGCTTGGGGGTTCGTGAGGGTGGATCGCCTAACCTGCAGTAGAACCAGAACCACAAATAGAGATAAAAAATGGGGGATACAGATGAACATCTTAATTATCGAGGATGATCCTAGTATTCAGATGCTGTTGAAATTGAGTCTGAAGGTTGAAGGGTTTCATCCTGTTGTTGCTGGCACGGTCGCGGCTGGTTTGAAGGAGCTTGAGGCCGGGGATACAGATTTGATCCTGCTTGATCTGATGCTGCCGGATTGCTCCGGCTTTGAATTGCTTCAGGTACTGCAGCAGAAATATAAGACAGTACCCGTAATCGTGCTTACCGCCAAGAATGAAATGAATGACAAAATACTTGGCTTCCAGCTCGGAGCGGATGATTATTTGACGAAGCCCTTTGAGACCCGGGAACTCATTGAACGAATCAAGGCTGTTATACGGCGAACCCGGAAAGCGGTTACAACCTCTTCTGAGGTGATTCAGATCGGGATCATAGAGATCGATAAGGATGAGCGTTCCTGTACAATAGCTGGACAACCACTCAAGATGACCTGCAAGGAGTTCGATTTCCTGTGGCTGCTGTGTAGCAATCCCAAGAAAGTGTTCACTCGCGAGGAATTGCTGGACCAGGTCTGGGGCTACGAGTATTACGGCCATACACGCTCCGTTGATATGATGGTAAAGCGGCTGCGTGAGAAGCTTAAGCCTCATGAGAACCTGGTAGCCACCGTGCATGGGACAGGCTATAAACTGGAGGTATAGCGGATATGGGGCTGCGCAATAAAATGTTCATTCAGCATGCAGTTACGATCGTTATGTTGCTTACAGCGATGTACTTCACCGTTACTTATACACTTAACAAGAGCATGATAGAGAGCGATACCCAGACATTAAGCCAATATTCCGCACTGCACCGGATCGAAGCACTGAAAATTGTGAATGACCAGAAGATCGATATCGAGCAGTTGTTCTCGGGCAAGTACGCTCCCTTCATCGCTTCTCACCTCGGGTCCAGCATTAACTTTCAAGTGCAGTTGTTCGCGCCCGATGAGACGATTGTAGGTAGCAGCAGCGACAAGGAGAATTTGCTGAAGCGGGACGATATCAAGTCCGCGCTATCAGGCGATACGGCAACGGTTATTGCCGAGGGAGAGGGGACGAGATATTTAATCTATTCCGTTCCCTTCTGGTATGAGGGGAGGATCGTAGGCGGATTCCGTTATCTGCTGGATCTTCATGAGAATATAGAGACGATGAATCAGATGCGTAACTGGTTTATCGGGGCAGCGCTGGGCTGTCTTGCGCTCTCACTTCTGGCAAGCTATTCTTTTTCCTCATTTCTGATGAGGCCTCTGCATGCGCTGCAGCAAGCACTCAAATTGGTATCTGCTCGCGATTTCAGCCGTAAGATCGTGGTGAACACCCACGATGAGGTTGGCGAATTGGCGCGAGATTTCAACCATATGTCGGATGCACTGCGGCATCATATCGATATGCTCCACTATGAACAGGGTAAGCAGAAAGCTTTTTACGATAACATTACCCATGAACTAAAGACACCTCTCACCTCCATTATCGGCTTCTCGGATCTGATGGCCAGGATAGACCGGATGGAGGATATTCAAGATTGTAATTTCTATATCCGCAAGGAGAGCACACGCTTATTGAACATGGTCGAGGATCTGCTGCAGACCTCGCTAAAAGGGGAAGAAGCTTGGCATATTGCGCTGGAGCAGGCTGAACTAGGCAATATTATTACGGATACCCTACGTGTTCTTCAGCCGACGCTTCAGAAATCGAATATACTCACCTCGGTGAAAGTCCTACCCTGCACGGTCTATCTCGATCCTAAGCGTACGCAGCAGGTGCTGTTCAACGTGATCGATAACGCCATTAAGCATAGCGACTGCACGTTGCTTCATATCGAGCTTCTTCATGATGAGTGCTCAGGTATCGTCAGGATTGTGGATAATGGCAAAGGCATATCCGAGCAGGAGAAAGAGATGCTGTTCCTGCCGGCGGAAGAGAAGCAAGGGCGCGTGATCTCTGAGAATTCTCATGGCCTTGGACTGCCGATCTGCAAGCAGTTCATGGAGCTTCAGGACGGGAGCATCTCTATGATTAGTGAAGAAGGGCAAGGAACGGAGGTCAGACTTCAATTTTCGATCCACCCACCAAATGTAAGCGCTGTTACAAAACTGATACAAATCTAAAATTCTTTTGATATAAGTGGAGGGTAAAGTTAATGGCAGAGGACAAGAAAGGGCTTTCATGGTTTCGCCTCATCCTGCTTCAGGTCATTATCGGATGCTTGCTCATTGGTATCTGTGCCTATTCCTTCCGGATTCCCGTCGACGTTGTACAAATCGTGCCGCCTCAGCAAGATCAGCTTGAACGTATATCCGGCGTACCGATGCGTGTTGATATTACCTATCCGGGCCTTGGCACAGTTTCTATTGAAGATCCGAAGGAATTACTGAAATTGAAATCCTCATTCTCCGGGCTTCTGTCGGCTGGTAAGCAGCAGGCACAAAAACAGACACCTAGACTGCTGCTTACAGGAAGAATGACATATCTGGATCAGGAGGATGTTCCATTTCAGGTGGAGACGGGCGCGTTCCAATTTGGTAACGAGCTGGTCAACTCGCTGGATGTAAGCGCGGGTATTCGCAAGCTACAGAGCACGCTAATCGATAAGATCCTGACCGCCGCGATGATTGGTTCTGCGGTAGAGAACGGGAAGAACGATGTGTTCACGCTTGATGTGGGCAAGCTTACGATTCTCTCACAAGATGAGAGGAAGGAGCTTGCTGAACAGATTACTGCGTCCACGCGCATTATCGATTTCAGTCATTTTACAGATCTGCAGCAACCGCCGGATGCGCATTTTGTAATCCAGCTTAGCGGCGGCGAGCAGACGAAGAAGCACTGGATTCATCTGGATCGATATAACAACGCTTACATCGTCGTATACGACCTGTTGGATGAGACGAATCAAAGAGCCTATTTCAAGTTAAACGATACCTCATATTGAACATGAAGGGTGGTTTACCGAAATGGCGAGAAATAAAAAAAATAGCGGCTCGGTCATTATTCTATCGGTCATTGTTATCGTATTAGTAGCGGGGTTCTTTATGTACAAATCCGGAGTGTTCGGCGGGAAAGAAAAACAGAAAATTACCGTCTATTCCATCTTCCAGGAGGAAGAAGCACGTAAAATTCTAGACAAATTTAAAGCGGAGACCGGAATTGATTATGATATTCTGCGTCTGCCTAGTGGTGAGGCTGTATCGCGGATCCAGAATGAAATGTCGAATCCGCAAGCCGACTTCCTGATGGGCGGCCCGGCCGATTCCCACCAGGTATTGAAGGAAGCTGGCTCGTTGGAAGCCTATGCATCACCGAATGCGTCCGATATTGCTGACAATATGAAAGATAAGGACGGCTACTGGACACGGTTTCTACCTGAACCCTGTAGCTATCGGAATTAACGAGAATCGCTGGAAAGAGAAATTTGGCGATGCTCCATATCCTCAATCATTCAAAGAACTGACAGATCCTAAATTCAAAGGCGAAATTGGCATGTCCGACCCGGCAACCTCGGGTACTGCATATACAGCTGTAGCTTCCCTTGCCCAAGTATGGGGCGATGATGAAATGCTGAATTATATGAAGGAGCTCCTGCCTAATTTGAAAGAAAGACCAAAGTCCGGTATTGAGCCGATCCAAAAAGCAGCCAAAGGCGAATACACCATCGGGATTACGTTCCTTGGCGACCAATTGAAAATTAAATATCAAGGTAATCCGATTACGAGTATTGTGCCTGAAGCTGCTGGTTATGAAGTAGGCGCGCTGTCGATCGTGAAGAATGGTCCGAATACGGAAGCAGCGAAGAAATTGATGGATTACATGCTTACGAATGAACCAGGAGAAATTTATACACAATCCGCCTATGCGGTGTCTGTTAAGGCTTCCGTGCCGATTCCAGAAGGCGGTATCGATATCAAATCGACGAATTATAACAGCTCCTATGATCTTCTGAAGGCTGCTGAGCAGCGCAAGGAATTACAGAGCGCGTTGAAAGATTTGAAATAAGAGAGCCACTTAGCATAGAAGGGGCGCCGGACCTTCGAAGTAACTGATGAGTTCGTGCCCCTAATAGAGGTAATTCAAAAAGTCCGCTTTTGATCACGAAGTAACACTGAAAGCTTATTCGACATCGAATCTTGAATTCAGCCGGGCCTTCCGGTGCTCACGTACAAACTACGTACGCTCCGCTCCTCAGGCCTAGCTTCATCCAACCTTCTCGGTGCTGAAAACCGACCTTTTTGAACACGCCTAATAGACAGTAGAAAGGTGGGAGTCGCCCCTATGATGAAAGAAAAAAAAGGCATTGGGGAGTCGATCAAAAGGCTCTTCAAGGATCCTTCATCGCTCGTGCTCGTCCTGACCAGCTTTATTTTCCTTGGACTGTTTGTCATTTACCCGTTAATTGTCGTCGTCTTCTCATCCGGATTCGACAGCTGGGGGACATTCTTTAGCAAGCCACGTTATTCCAAGGCATTAATGAATACGATTGTCAGTTCATCGCTTTCAGCGATTACAGCAACGACTGTTGGTTTTATATATGCCTATGCTATTAATTACAGCAACATTAAGGGGAAGAAGTTCTTCCGCTTCATCGCGTTCATTCCGTTACTAGCTCCTTCGGTCATGAGCGGTCTGGCATTCCTGCTTCTATTTGGCCGCGGCGGCATGATCTCGCAATGGCTGTATAGCAACTTTAATTTCGAACTCGATTTGTACGGATTACCGGGATTATGGATCGTTCAGACGATATCCTATTTTCCACTGGCCTATATGACCATAACCGGCGTACTTCGTGCCATCTCACCAAATCTGGAGATTGCAGCGCAAAATCTCGGAGCACGAGGTTTCAAATTGTTCCGCACGATTACGTTTAAGCTTGCACTTCCAGGTGTAATTAACGCCTTCCTGCTTGTAGCAATTAACTGTTTCGCCGATTTCGGAAATCCGAAGCTGATTGGCGGTAACTATTCACTGCTCGCTGTTGAAATTTACGGTGAGATCATTAATAATGAGCCAGGATTGGCTTCTGTAATGGGGATTATCCTTGTTATTCCTGCACTGCTCGTATTCTGGTTGCAGAACAAGGTGCTGTCAAAAGGCTCCTACCAAACGGTTTCGGGTAAACCAGTATCTGGTCTGAAACGGATCACTACATCCAAAAAAACAGATGCAATGCTCTTTACTTTTAACAGTTTAATTTCGTTGTTCATTATCATGATGTTCGGTATTACGATTCTGTTTGCCTTTACGAAGAACTTTGGCCGTGATAACGCGTTTACATTGGATCATATCAGAAAAGTAGTATTCAGTTCATCAAGTCCAGCAGTTATGAACAGTTTAGTATTGTCGCTGGTTAGTGCTGTGCTGGCGGTTGCGTTTGCTCTTGTTCTAGCTTATATCATTGTTCGCAAGCCTTTTCCGGGTAAAAAATTACTTGATTTCAGCGCGGTTCTACCAATCGCTCTTCCGGGAACCTTTGTCGGACTTGCCTTGATTGTTACTTTTAGCAAAGGGCCGATCATCTTGCAAGGTTCTGCGGTGCTAATTGTTATCGCAATGCTATTGAAACAGATGCCTGTCGGGTATCGCGGGTTAACCGCCGCTTTCAAGCAAGTGGATAAATCGATCGAGGAAGCTGCTACCAACCTTGGTGCGAACAGCCGTAAGACGTTGACAACAGTCGTATTCCCAATGCTGCAAAAGACCGTCGTAGCCAATTTTGTCTATGCGTTTATGAAAAATATGAATACGTTAAGTACGATTATCTTCTTAATCACCCCTAAATGGGTTGTTGCTGCGGTATCGATCTTCAACTATGCCGAGACGGGAACCTATTATTGGGCGGCTGCCGTAGCAGTCGGACTGATGGGCGCGACGCTGGGCACGCTTGGAATTATCAAGTTGATCTTCCGGTCGAAAGTAAAAATATTTGATTTCTAGAGGTTTGAACATCGTTAGAAGAAGAGGTAGTTAAATAGAAGGGAGTGGGCATGATGGAATCCAATATCCTGCTAGATTTAAAAAACGTAAATAAGGTGTTCGGCAATAACCATGTCCTGAAAGATATAAACCTACAAATAGAACGGGGCAAGTTCATTACCTTCCTCGGTCCGAGTGGTTGCGGTAAGACAACATTACTTCGGTCCATCGCAGGCTTCTACACCGTTGATAAGGGCGAGGTCTGGATTGACGACAAACTAGTCAACGACCTGCCTCCATATAAACGGGGCACCCCGATGGTATTCCAGGAATATGCACTATTTCCTCATATGACAGTTTTTGATAATATCGCTTATGGGCTTGATATTCAGAAGAGACCTGAAGGGGAAGTTCAGCAACGGGTCGAGGGGGCTATGGCCCAGGTCAAATTAACCGGACTTGAAGAGCGGTATCCGCATGAAATGTCAGGTGGTCAGCAGCAGCGCGTTGCAATGGCCCGCGCTTTGGTGATGAACTCACCGATTATCCTGCTGGATGAACCGCTCAGTAACCTTGATGCTAAATTGCGTGAAGAGGTACGTGTTGAGCTGAGGACCCTTCAACAGGAGTTGGGACTAACCGTTATATATGTAACGCATGATCAGCTTGAAGCGTTGTCGATGTCCGACTATATCGTGGTATTTAACAAAGGCGCTATTGATCAGTACGGTACGCCGCATGAAATTTATTATGAGCCTCGTACTCAATACGTAGCTGACTTTATCGGTACAACAAACTTCATTGATGCGGTTGTTGAGAAAAGCGAGGGAGAAATGGTCACGGTTCGATATGGCCAGGCTGGAGATACTGTAACTGTAACCAGCAAAGAAAGACTTATCGTCGGCGAGACAGTTCACTTGTGCGTTCGGCCGGAGTCCTTACGTATTAAACAGCCAGAAGCCGGTGAATTCAAAATGACGGGAATTATCAAATCATCGATGTTCCTTGGTGAGAAGGAACGATATTTCTTAGTCGATGAAGTCGGCAGTGAGTGGATCGTTGATGCCTATGACATTGGAAAGACACACTTTGAAGGTGTCGTCCAAATGAGTGCGGCTGCTGATAAAATTCATATTATTAAAAAGAGTAATTGATACAGAGGGGAATAATCCAGAAAAAGGAAGACAATTGTTTTCCTTTTTTTGGCGTTCATTAAAGTGTGTGTTCAAAAAGGCCAGTTTTCAGCACCGAGAAGGTTGGATGAAGCAAGGGACTGCGGAGCGTAGCGTACGTAGTGGGTACGTGAGCACCGGAAGGCCCGGCTGAATTCAAGATTCGATGCCGAATAAGCTGTTCAAAAGGTCAGACTTTCGGGCTTGTCTAACGGGGGGATTTCATTTGAAGAAGAAAGGCGTTATTTTTGGACTGCTTGTCGTTGCCGTAATTGTTGCAACGTTGGTTTATCCCGGACAGAAAAACAATCAGCCGCTTAAAGTATATGTTATTTTTCAGGAGGATGAGTCGCGTATTCTGCTAGAGAAGTTCAAAAAGAGACGGCATATCTTATGAGGTCATTCGGATGTCTGGCGGCGAGGCGAGCTACCATCTGTTATCGATGAATAAGACGGGTATTGATGTCGTCCTGGGCGGCCCGGCGGATTTGCATGAGCAATTGAAGAACGGCGGCAAGCTGATTCGTTATTCACCACGCTCTAGCGATCTGATCCCCGATAAGTATAAGGACAGGCAGGGCTATTGGACGGGCATGTATATGGGGCCACTGGCGATTGGAGTCAATGAGCAGGTATGGAAACAGGATCCTCAGCTGGCTGACTTGCCGTTACCGGAGCGCTATGAGGACCTGCTACGTCCCGAACTGAAGGGCAAAATCGAGATTCCTGACCCGGAGACGTCTGGAACAGGGTATACACTGCTTGCTTCGCTGGCCCAAGAGCGTGGTGAGGATCAGGCAACCGCTCTGGTACATGCGCTGAAACAGCAATGTGCATCGACCACTTTCTCAGGAATCAGCTCGGCACAGCGGCTGGCTCAAGGTGAGGTCGCTGCCGTCGTGAGCTTTATGGGCGATCAGCTACGATTTAGGAATTCAGGCTATGCCATTCAGTCTGTGGTTCCTCCTCAAGCCGGCTGGGAGATCGGAGCTGTGTCGATCCTTAAGGGGGAGATAATAAAGCAGCGGCAAAGAAGCTTGCAGATTTCGTCCTGTCACGTAGCGCGCAGACGGATTATATGAATTCGGCCTTTTCCTTTCCCGTGCTTCCCAATATTCAGGTTCACCCCTTGTTAACTACCGTCAATCTGGATCATCTCTTGCCAACGTACCGATTCGATACGGCTGCGGAGCATCGTGAGCAATTGCTTGCTAAGTGGCGGGAAGGGGATAGTTAAAGCTCGTAGAGTTTGGTCGGTAAAGATCAAAATAGTGCAACAAGTAGGCATAATTATGCAGGAGTAGCTCGTGTATAAAGTAATATAATCAAAGATGTAAACGCTTTTATACTGGATATCATATTCCGGTAGGGGGTTGTGGGATGTATAAGGTGCTGATTGTCGATGATGAGCCGAAGCAAAGAGAAGGGCTCAGGATGTTTATTGACTGGGAGCTCTACGGATTCTCCGTAGCTGATACGGCATCCAATGGAGAAGAAGCGCTGGAGAAGTATCGGATTCATTCGCCTGAACTGGTGATCGCGGACATCCGCATGCCAGGAATGGACGGTTTGCAATTGATCCAAAGGCTGCGTGAGGAAGATCCGCAGCTACATATTTTGATCTTGAGCGGTTATGCAGATTTTGAGTATGCCAAGATAGCGATTGCGAACCGAACAGACGGATACTTGCTCAAGCCAGTTGATGAGGACGAGCTAATTCAATATTTGCATAGCATCAAGAAGGTCATGGATGAGGCGAAGAAGGCATCGCTATGGCAGGATGTCTCAAAGGAGTGGACACGTGAAGCGTTCATTCAATCCATCTTGTCCGGAGCGATGGATCATGATGAATTTACGCTTCACGAGCAGGCAGATCGACTCGAGCTACTCTGGAAAAAGTATCAAGTCTTGCTCGTCGTCTCTGCGCAGAATGAGAAGAATGACAAAAATGAGCTTATTGTGCTGCGTCGGAAGCTGAATACCCGCTTTGAAGAGTGCGGCCGCGGCTATGTATTTAGCCATCATGGTTATGTTGGCGTATTGTTAAAGGAACCACTACTTGAAGTGGAATATGATGATGTGTATCAAGAGCTGCAGGGGAGTGGCGGAGCGGAGATCACAATCGTATTAGGAGATCGGGTTCAGGAACTAAGTGATATTCCCCATTCTTATACTTCTGCGCTTGAATTGATCAAGCTGCAATTTTTCTTCGATCGAGGCAGACTGTTGTCAGGAGAGCTGTTAAGCAAGATTCGGAGTCATGCGGCTGTGGCTGAATTAGGGGTTCAAGAGAAGAGCAGCGATAGTGTAGAAGAGCACCTATATTATGCCATGGAATCCGGGAATCTTGATGCTGTCAAGCAATGGATAGTCGAGTTTGGACATACGCTGATAAGACTGCGCTTAAACGAAGCAGAGATCAAGCAGAGATTTGTTGAGCTACTGACCTTGATATATGGAAGGGAATTGAAGCAGAGACCTGAGCTGCAGAACCAGTGCAAGGGATACTGCGATCAAGTCGCAGATATCTATCGTGTTCGTACAATTGGGGAAATGTTCAAACATGCCGAATCATTGCTGCAATCGATAGCCCCATCATCGGGTGAGGATACCGGTAAGCATCGCGAGGTCAGAATCATGCTTGATCTTATTCACCGCAATTTCCGCGACAATTTGAAACTGGAGACTTTATCAGGAGTTTTCAATTATAATAGTGCGTATTTGGGGAAATTGTTCAAGAATGAGACAGGCGAGTATTTCAATACTTATCTGGATAAAGTGAGAATTGAGAATGCTAAGGGTTATTTGGAGGATGGCCTGAAGGTTTATCAGGTGGCCGAGAAGGTAGGGTATACGAATGTCGACTATTTTCACGCCAAATTTCGAAAATATGTAGGCACATCCCCATCTGCTTACCGCAAGAAGGTAGGTAATGAATGATCCGTAATTATATAGGAGCTCGGTAGTCCGATAAGGGGTACTGTGCTCTTTTTTAGTGTGGGTCAGACTTGGGCAAGTTAAATTTCTATATGAAAATGCATCTAATTATCTGTGTATGAACCAGAATGGATGCAAGTTATGATAGACCTCAGTGAGGTATAATCCCCACTATTCTTAAAAACGCTTTCATTACTAATCTGTAGAGACGAGGTTGGAATCCTATGAATACGGAAGAATGTTATCCTTTTCAGAATCCTGATTTGCCGCTGGAAGAGCGCGTGAATGATTTAATATCGAGATTTACTTTAGAAGAGAAGGTTCAATTGATGTGCCAATACCAAGCGGAGATTCCGCATCTTGGCGTGCATAAATACAAACATGGTACGGAAGGAGCACATGGTGTTGCCTGGCTAGGCGAAGCGACGGTATTTCCGCAAAATATCGGCCTAGCCTGTACCTGGGATGCGGATTTGATGAACAAGATCGGTAGTGTAGTTGGCGACGAAGCTCGCGTTTACTATCAGCGCGATCCGGCGATAAATGGGTTGACGATATGGGCGCCCACTGTCGATATGGAACGTGATCCTCGTTGGGGGCGTAATGAGGAAGCCTATGGGGAGGATCCTCACTTGACCGGTGTTCTATCTACAGGGCTTGTGAAGGGTATGCAGGGAGATCATCCATTCTATTATAAGACGGTAGCAACGCTAAAGCACTTCTACGGCAACAATAACGAAGTGGATCGGGGCAGTGCTTCTGTGAGCATCGACCCACGAAATAAAAGAGAATATTATTTGAAGGCATTTGAGATGCCATTCCGAGAAGGCAAGGCAGGTTCGATGATGACCGCCTATAACGGAATTAATGGAAGGCCGTGCAATTTCAATAATGAAGTGAATGAGATCGTGAAGGGCGAATGGGGAATGAATGGCTTCGTCGTAGGCGATGCGGGGGATGTACTCGGCACGGTAATGGATCACCATTATGTGGATTCTTACGCCGAAGCGGTAGCCGGTTCGGTGATGGCTGGCATAGACAGTATGACGGATGAGCAGGATATTTCTTTTCAGGCGCTGCATGATGCTCTGGACCAGGGCTTGCTCACTGAAAAGGATCTTGATCGTGCGCTTCGTAACACATTCCGTGTCCGCGTCCGTCTAGGTGAATTCGATCCGGCTGAACGAAATCCGTACAGTCATGTACCGGAATCGAAGCTTTGCGCTCCTGAGCATTCGGCCTTGTCGTTAAGAGCGGCTCGGGAGTCAATCGTCTTATTGAAAAATGATGGCTTGCTTCCATTGAAGCCTGATATGGATTCCGTTGCGGTGATCGGCCCGTTGGCGGATGAGGCATTTACGGATTGGTACAGCGGAACTCCGAAGTACCGGGTGACTCCGCTGCAAGGAATCGAGGAAAAAATGACGGGCCGTTCCGTCCGGTTCCATAACGGGTTTGACCGCGTACGGATCCGCTCAGCTGTAACAGGCAAGTATGTTGTCCTATCCAAGGTGGATGACAACAGGCTGGAGGCTACCTGTACAGATGCAGAGCAGGCCGAAGTGTTCGAACGCAATGACTGGGGCTGGGGCAATGTAACGTTAAGAGCACAGAGCTGCGGTAAGTATGTTACGGAGACAGATACAGGTCTGGCTGCGTTTGCCGACGAAGCTAAGGGCTGGTTCGTGAAGGAGGCCTTCGATTTCGAACCAACTGCGGGCGGTGGCTTACTGATGAAATCATGGGAAGGCAAGCCGATTGTTCAGGATGAGCATGGCTATCTGGTCGTGGGTGATGTCGGAACAGGCGCGACAGCGGCAGGAACTATCGTAGTAGGTTCGACCTCAGCAAGCGCGGATGAATTTATTGTGGAAGTTTTATCCGATGGCATCCAGGAAGCGGTAAATGCCGCCAGTCAAGCGGATACGGCGATTGTTGTCGTCGGCAATAGTCCGTTTATCAACGGTAAGGAGACGATCGATCGCCCGGATATTGTATTACCTCCGGCACAGCAGGCATTGATTCGGCCGTTCATGCCGCAAATCCTAACATCGTCGTCGTTATTGTGGGCAGTTACCCGTTCGCCGTGAATTGGGAGAAGGAACACGTCCCTGCGATGCTCTTCACTTCTCATGCTGGACAGGAATTAGGACATGCGGTTGCAGATGTTTTGTACGGAAATTATAATCCGGCGGGACGACTTAATACGACCTGGTATAAATCAGTATCCCAGCTGCCAGAGCTGATGGATTATGACATCATCAAGGGAAGACGGACCTATCAATATTTTGATGGAGAGGTATTGTATCCATTTGGACATGGGCTGAGCTACACCCAATTTGCTTATGATGATCTCTCGCTGAGCAACTCGACAGTCGATGCGGACGGTTCCGTTACGGTATCCGTAAAGGTGAGCAACATTGGAAAAATGGGTGGAGATGAAGTGGTACAGCTCTATGTTAGAGCGAATTCTTCACGCGTAGTTCGTCCACTCAAGACGTTGAAAGGATTTCAGCGAATTCATCTTGAAGCGGGAGTGTCACAGATCGTCAGCTTTGAATTGAAGGCATCGGAGCTTGCTATTTGGGATGTCACCCGTGAACGTTATTGCGTAGAGAGCGGTGAGTATACGATCTGGGTAGGTCCATCTTCGGAAATTGTAAAGCTGTCTACGGTGCTTAAGGTTGAAGGTGAGATTGTTCCGCCTCGTTCGCTTCACGAATTGGTTAAGGCAGTGAATTACGATGATTACAGCGGCGTTTACATCGATGAGTGCCGTGAAGGCGGAGAGAGCATTGCACTTCGCCAAGAAGAGGGCTGGATTGCTTTTCATGACGTAGATTTGGGAGAAGATAACTCACTGCTAGAAGCTAGAGTCTCCGGAAATATCAAGGGTGGAGAGATTATTGTGACTTTGGATCGTCCTGACGGCCCAGCAGTAAGTAGCTGCAAAGTTCTCGCTACAGGCGGACACCAGGCTTGGACGACAGTAAGGGTTCCACTAGAACAATGCACTGGTAGGCACGATGTGTATCTAACGCTGAAGGGCGAAGTACAGGTAAGCCGCTTCCGGATAGTTAACTAGGAAAAGAGCTGGAATAGGCAAGAGGGTTCAATATTCTAAAGACGAAACCGTACAGAATATTGAACCGTGGTGAAATGTGGAGAAGCTGAGAGCTTTCTGAAAGAAAGCTGCTTCGGAAGCATATGCTGCGTTCGCCTTTGTGAGCGGATTTCTACCTTATTTGATTTTATTAAATCAAAGAAATCCGCGAACAACAGCGATCGGAAGAACATTTCACCCGGCTGCCTTGAACTATCATTAGTTAAGCGAGATCATCCCTCCATCGACTCCTGCAGCTTCTTACGAAATTCCGAAGGCGAGCAGTTCATCGACTTTCGGAAGACACGGATGAAATAACTGATATTATCATAGCCAACTTCGAGTGCAATATCGGATATTTTCCGATCCATTTGCCTGAGTAATTCGACGGCCTGGCGAATCCGGTAGGAATTAATATAATCCATCGGAGTTTGCCGGGTCATAGATTTGAAGAAACGGCAAAATTGTCCCTCGCTCATCGGGATCAACGCCGCTAATTCAGATAGCCGGATCGGACGTTCGTAATTGTGCTGGATGTATTGGATGACCGTCTTCAATCGCTCAATTTTCGAAGATTCGCTGCGATTGCTAGTTGTCCGATTGCATGCTCGATCCTGGCTTAACAATTCAGACAGCATTAGATAGAGATGCCCTTTGACAGCTCCTTCATAACCGGGCAGCCGGTCCTGGCAGCTGTTCTTAATAGCCGTAATATGACTCAGTAGCTTAAGCTCGTAGTCTTCCTGCTGTTTGATCAGCCTTGGCAGCGTTGCTCTTCTTTCCTGCAGAGGGATGATCAGATTTTCCTGGACTGCATCATAATTAGCACTGGCAAGCAGGTTCGTATTAAATACAAAGGAGAAGAAGCTACAGCCTTCGTCGCCATATGCGTGCGCGGCATGGATATCGCCGCCGTCGATATAGACGGCTTCCCCTGCCTCGACCAGAAAATAATCGGTATCGACCTGGAACAGGGTACTACCTTGTGCGCAATAGAAAATTTCAGCTTCATCATGCCAATGGCAGTCTATAACATGCTCGCCAGGCCCGTAACTATACCAGTAAGTGCCAAAGGGGATGAGCTCACTGCCATGCATTTTGATTTCTTTAAGGGAACGGCGCAGAGCTTGGTCCATACTTCACTCACCTCGTCAATATAGTGTTATATTATCGCCGAATTATGTTAGTTTCTTTCCTGTTATATCAGTATAATGCAAGTATAGTTATATTTGAAGTATCAAACTATGCTAAATACGAAAGGCGGTTTAAATTATGAAATTTACAGACGGTAACTGGCTAACTCGTGAAGGATATTCCCTTGATACAGCAGTACAAGCTCATGATTTCATGATTAAAGATAATACATTGACAGCATATGCCTCGACAACACCGATTCGGGGTAGAGGCGATATGATTAATACTACATTGCTGACAGTACATTTTCATTCCCCGCAACCGGGAGTGATTGGCGTTAAGCTGGTACATTTTGCCGGAACCGTGGATCATGGGCCAAATTTTGAACTGACCAAGAGTGGAGATCATGCCATCATTACGGAGACGGATGAATATGCCGAATTAAAGAGCGGGAACCTGAGCGTTCGGATTTCTAAAGGGGGAGCGTGGTCTGTTGATTTTTACCGTGGATCGAAGCGGGTTACGGGCAGCAACTTCAAGTCAATGGCTCATGTTACGGAAACTGGCGGACAGTCTTACATGCGCGATGAGCTTGATTTGTCGGTAGGCGAATTGGTCTACGGTCTTGGTGAACGCTTTACGGCTTTCGTGAAGAACGGGCAGATCGTGGACATTTGGAACAAAGACGGAGGCACAAGCTCGGAGCAGGCTTATAAGAACATTCCTTTCTATGTTACAAATAAGGGCTATGGCGTGTTTGTAAATGATCCAGGTGCCGTATCGTTTGAAGTAGCCTCGGAAAAAGTGAAAAAAGTGCAATTCAGCGTTCCTGGCCAATCGATCGAATATTTCGTCATCGATGGACCGGACCCTAAAGGCGTACTGAGCAAATATACAGATTTGACTGGCAAACCAGCACTTCCGCCAGCATGGACATTTGGGCTCTGGCTCACGACTTCTTTTACGACAAATTATGATGAAGCGACCGTAAATTCCTTTGTGGACGGAATGGCGGAAAGAGACTTGCCTCTGCATGTATTTCATTTTGACTGCTTCTGGATGCGCGGCTTCCACTGGACTGATTTCAAATGGGATGAAGAGGTATTCCCAGATCCGGAAGGTATGCTGAAGCGCCTTAAAGAGAAGGGCCTCAAAATTTGCGTGTGGATCAACTCTTATATCGCTCAACGTTCTCGTTTGTTCGAGGAGGGCAAGGAACGCGGTTATCTGGTTAAGAAAGCCAACGGCGATGTATGGCAATGGAATTTATGGCAGCCGGGAATGGCCTTGGTAGATTTTACGAACCCGGATGCTTGTGAATGGTATAAAGGGTATCTGCGTGAATTGATCGACATGGGTGTGGACAGCTTCAAGACTGATTTTGGTGAGCGGATTCCGACAGATGTCGTCTACTTTGATGGATCTGATCCGGTCAAAATGCATAACTACTACACTTATCTATACAACAAAGTTGTATTTGAGGTATTGGAGGAGAAGCTTGGTAAGAACGAGGCGGCTCTCTTCGCACGCTCGGCAACAGCTGGCGGACAGAAGTTCCCGGTTCACTGGGGTGGCGACTGTTATGCCGATTATGAGTCGATGGCTGAAAGCCTTCGCGGCGGTTTGTCCCTAGGCTTATCCGGTTTCGGCTTCTGGAGCCATGACATCGGCGGGTTCGAGAACACAGCTCCAGTACATGTATTTAAGCGTTGGCTTGCGTTCGGTCTTCTGTCCAGTCACAGTCGTCTGCACGGTAGCAGTTCTTACCGCGTGCCTTGGGCATACGATGAGGAAGCGGTCAATGTAACTAGACATTTCACGAAATTGAAATGCCGCTTGATGCCGTATCTGTTCGATACTGCCGTTCAAGCTACTGAACAAGGTATTCCATCGATGCGTGCCATGCTTCTGGAATTCCCGAATGATCCGGCCAGCGAAACATTGGACCGTCAGTATATGCTGGGTGATTCTCTGCTAGTCGCTCCTGTATTCAACGAAGAAGGCGAAGCGTCTTACTACTTGCCACAAGGTAAATGGACTCATTTCCTGAGTGGTGAAACCGTAGAGGGCGGCAAGTGGCGCAAGGAAACTTACGATTTCTTCAGTCTACCGTTGTTCGTTCGCCCGAATTCGATCCTGCCAACAGGTGCTAATGATGTTCGTCCGGATTATGACTTCGCAGATGGAGTAGAGCTCGGAATTTACCAGCTTGAGGATCAAATGTCCGTATCACGAACCGTACGGGGCATAGAAGGCACAACCGAACTGACAGTGACTGCTATCCGCCAAGGTAATGTGGTAACACTACGTGCTGAAGGAGTTGGCAAAGGCTTCAAGGTGTCCTTGCACGGAATGGGTGAAGTTAAGGAAGTTCAGGGCGGACAATGGAATGGGCAAGGTGTCATTGAGGTTCCTGCTTATTCCGAGAAAACCGAAGTATCTATTCTATTAAAATAATGAAATAGTTGCAGAAATGCACCTATTTAACAGACATACTATTGAACTTAGAAGATAGCTGCGTTTACGCAGCTATCTTTCTAATTTCAGCTTCGAAATGAAGGAATTCCTACTCAATAAGTGTATAAAAACAGTAATATATCATTTTGAGTTCATAGGGGCTACACTTAGTTGTATATAAGCACTTATTTATGAATTCGGCTTTTTGGAGGCGATCATTTGTTAAACAAAGCAGTTCGTATGACCAACAATTTAAAGCTGAAGCACAAGCTGATCATCTCATATATAGTCGTTGTTATGATTCCCGTGTTGCTGGTGGGCGGTGGGATGGTTGCTTATTTTAGGGCCCAGGCGATGGAACGAGCGATCTCCCAGACGACCAACAATGTCCAGAAGATCAAGACTCAGCTTAGCAATATCATGCGCATGCCTAATGATGTATCGAATACACTGCTTATGGACAAAGCGCTGGAGAAGGTCGCCTCCACGCATTACCCAAGCGTGCTGGAATTGACGAAGTCTTACCTCTCTTTTGACAGCTTCCATCGCTATATTAATATGTATCGTGAGATCGCTGAGATTCGCATCTATTACAACAACCCTACTTTAATCAACAATCTAGAGATCGTTCCCGTCGATGCACAGATTGAATCCTCTTATTGGTACAAGGAGGCGATGGAGAGCAGGAGAGCGATTTGGCAGTATATTAACGATGATGAGGAGTTTCCGATACGTAAGCTTAGCCTGGTACGGCAGGTGAACTTTCCTGAGACGCATACAAGTGGAGTACTGGTTGTCGCGTTGGATCAAGAGGAATTGAATAGGATGCTGCGTCAGGAGCCGTTCGAGACACTTATCGCCGATGAGCGAGGATATATTGTTGCCGCTAAAAACCCAGCTCTGGTAGGCTCGACCCTGAATGATCTGGATTATGGGGTGAATCTGAATGAACAGGGTAAGGGTGCCCATAAGCTCGACATTCATGGCGAGTCCTCATATATGATCGTGGATCAGCTTATGCCTGAAGCGGGTACGAGCATACTTAAAATTGTCTCGATCTTCGATACAGCATCGATTATGGAGGATGCCAACAAAGTCAGCTTCTTCGGCCTGCTGATCATTATTCTCGTTCTTATTATCGCCTTATTCTTTGTCTATATCGTATCCTTCTGGACGACGAATCGACTGCTGCAGCTTAGTCGTCAGTTCAATCGCGTTGCCTTAGGCAATATGAGTACTATGTCTAGAATCGACGGAAATGATGAAATCGGCCAATTGTCCCGTCAATTCAACTATATGGTAGACAGTATCAAACAGTTGATGGCGCAAATTGTAGAGAAGACCGAGCAGAACAATGCACTGGAGATTGCGCAGAGAGAGATCAAGCTGAAGATGATGGCCAGCCAGATTAATCCGCATTTTCTGTTCAATGCACTTGAATCGATCCGCATGAACGCCCATATGAAAGGGGACAAAGAAATCGCCAATGTTGTTCGCTTGTTAGGGAAGCTAATGCGTAAAAATATGGAGGTCGGCCGAGAAAAGACACAACTCAAGGAAGAGATCGAAATGGTCCGCTCTTATTTGGAAATACAAAAGTTCAGATATGAGGATCGATTGAACTTTGAATTGAACGTAGAGCCACTGGTTGAGAGTGTATTGATTCCTCCGCTGGTCATTCAACCACTTGTGGAGAACGCCGTGGTCCATGGAGTGGAGGGGAAAATTGAAGGAGTTAATGTGAAGCTGTCCGTTGAAATCATCGGGACCGAGCTTCAGGTTACCGTTCAGGATGATGGAGTAGGGATGACCGAAGAACGGTTGGCGGAAGTAATTCAAGCGACCGTAAACTCCGAGGAGCCTGCGCGGCAAAGGATCGGTTTAAGGAACGTGCACCAACGGCTCGTCTTGTCGTACGGTGAGGAGCATGGCCTCATTATTTCCAGCACATATGAAGAAGGGACAAAGATTACTTTTACGGTGCCACTTATAGAGGTTGTTTAAAAAGACTGACTATTTAAACACGAGCTTATGAGCAAGAAAATATGAGATTTTAATGTGAATGTCTAATTGTTATATGGTTTTCTCTAAAATCTATCGGGTATTCCCTTCTCTCGCAGTATATTAACATAAGGATATACAGAGGAGGGGGGGATGGATAGATGGAAACGCTATCAGAGAGAGTGGATACTGTAAATGCAAGCGTATCCCCTAAGCCGCCAAAGAAGCGGATGAAAGGTGTATGGCAAAGTGTACTGCAACAGAAATATTTATACTTGATGTCAATGCCATTTATAATCTGGGTATTTGTATTTAGCTACTTGCCTGTTTGGGGATGGACGATGGCCTTTCAGAACTATAAGCCTTCGAAGTCCTTTACGGAGCAAAAGTGGGTGGGCTTCAAAAATTTCGTCGATCTGTTCCATGACGAGAGGTTCTATCTTGTATTAAGGAATACGCTCGCAATGAGTCTTATGGGCTTGGTAGCCGGGTTTATTATTCCGATTACATTTGCGGTTTTGCTTAATGAACTGAAAGGAAAATATTTCAAAAGAACGGTACAGACCGTGTCTTATCTGCCTCACTTCGTATCCTGGGTCGTTGTGGCCGGGATTATTACGAAAATGTTGTCGATGGACGGAGCTATTAATGAGCTGTTAGTGCATCTTCATATCATAGACGCTCCTATTCAATTTATGGCACAAGGTAAATACTTTTGGAGTATTGTAACCGCTTCCGATGTGTGGAAGGAAACGGGCTGGAACGCGATTATTTACTTAGCAGCCATCACGGGGATCGATAGAGAGCTGTATGAGGCTGCTCGTGTGGATGGCGCAGGCCGGTTATACAGATCTGGAACATTACACTTCCGGGAATCCGTACAACAATTTCTGTGCTGCTGATCATGTCGATCGGCCATCTGATCGGTATCGGATTCGAGAAGCAGTTCCAGCTAAGTAACTCATTGCTAACTGATTATTCTGAAGTGCTTGATTTATATGCTTTGAAATATGGTATTCAAATTCAGCCGGTTCTCCTACGGTACAGCAATCAGTATGTTTACTTCGGTTGTGAGTATCATTCTATTGCTCACAGCTAACGGAATCATGAAGAAAACTACGAAAGAAAGCATCATGTAGGGGGAGCAAAATGGCTGCGACGAAATCATTTAATTCAACGAAAACAGATAAAATATTCAATGTCGTAAATGTGTTTATTTTAATCGTCATATTGGTTATTACGTTATATCCTTTCTTGAACGTGCTCGCGATATCATTAAATAATTCAACAGACACAGTTCGCGGTGGAATCTACTTGTGGCCACGAGAGTTCACGTTAGAGAATTATAAGACGATATTCAGTTACTCCAGTCTAAAACAGGGCTTCCTGATTACGATTCTTAGAACTTTATCCGGTACGCTGCTTGGTTTGGTCAGCGCTTCGATGTTGGCTTATACGCTAAGCAGACCTGATTTCAAGGCAAGAAGATTCGTCTCTGTATTCCTGGCATTGACGATGTATTTCTCCGGCGGCATGGTTCCAACGTATATGCTGATGCGTCACCTACATCTGATCGGAACTTTCTGGATTTATATTTTGCCAGGGATCGTTAGCGCATTTAACGTATTCATTATCCGTTCCTTTATAGATGGATTGCCGTATGCATTGCAAGAGTCCGCGAAGTTAGATGGTGCCAATGACTTTAAGATCTATTACAAAGTCATACTTCCGTTATGTAAGCCGGTACTCGCGACCATTTCACTATTCCTAGCCGTAGGTCAATGGAACTCATGGTTTGATACTTATCTGTACAACGGGAACAAGCCACAATTAACGACATTGCAATATGAATTGATGAAGATTTTGCAGAGTACTAACCAAGGGGCAAACATGGTTAATGCGAATGATCTCGCTAACCAGATGGCCCAGGTTTCGCCGGAGTCTATCAAGATGGCGATCACAATCGTAGTTACTGTTCCAATTCTGGTCGTATATCCGTTCCTGCAGCGTTATTTTGTGGATGGGATGACGCTCGGCGCTGTAAAGGCCTAAAAGAGGTAGTTTAAACATGCATTTATTAGCCCCTCTCCTGCTTGATGTAAGCGGTAGGGGAGGATGCTAAAACTTTAGTTATGATAGAAAATTTTAACTTATATGGGTGGTATTTTCAGGTCTAACCTGTTATACAATATAGCTTTTAATTTTTAATGAGGGGGAAAGCAGATATGAGATGGAAAAGTCCTAAAATGTTCGCAGCACTTCTGTTAGCGACTACGGTACTCGTTAGCGGATGCGGCAACTCCGGAAACAATGATAAAACGGCTAGCAATGCAGGAAACAGCGGCAGCAACAACTCGGGAACCAATGTGTCACAAAATGCTGATGAAAATGTAATGGATACAAGCCCGATTACATTCACTTTCTTCGGTGCCGATTCCAGCCCGAACTGGAACAACATGCAGGATGATGTTGGTAAGGTGATTACGGAAAAGACCGGTGTAACGATTAACGCTGAGTATGATGTAGGCAGCGGCGGCGGAGAGCAAAAAATCGGTATGATGGCGGCGAGCGGCGAAGTTCCTGATATCATTTTTGCAAAAGGCAGCTTGTCTAAATTAGTTGATGCAGGTCTCGTTATCGATTTGACCGAACTGATTGATAAATATGCTCCTAACATTAAGAAAGTGTACAGTGCAAATATGAACCGTCTGAAATACAGCAATGAGGATCAAGCGATCTATCAACTTCCTACAAACGTAGGTGTTGATCAGCAGTATTTTGAAGCTGGCGGCGGTTTCGAAGTTCAACAGCGTGTTCTGAAGGAGCTCGGTTATCCGAAGATTCGTACTGTTCAAGATTTCGAGAATGTGTTGAAGGAGTATGTAGCGAAGCATCCTACTACGGATGGCCAGCCAACAATTCCACTTACATTGAATGCTGACGACTGGAGAATTATGATCAGCGTTACGAACCCGGCATTCTTGTCTACTGGCGCACCGGACGATGGTGAATACTATGTTAACCCTCAAACTTATGAGGCTATGCTTCACTACAAACGTCCTGAAGAAAAGGAATATTTTCGTTGGTTGAACCATATGTACAATGAAGGATTGCTAGATAGAGATACCTTCGTACAAAAGGATGACCAATATAAAGCAAAAATTGCTAGCGGTCGCGTGCTTGGCTTGATTGACCAAAAATGGGGTTACCAAGATGCTGAGAACGCGGTCAAGACAGCAGGTCATGATGAATATACTTACGGGCATTTCCCAGTTACTCTAACTGATGAGTATGAAGATCATTCCTTCCAATCCGCTGGGGTTGACGGTTACGGTATTGCAATTACAACGGCTTGTAAAGATCCGGTTCGTGCGATCCAGTTCCTTGACTGGATGTCTTCCGATGAAGGCCAAGTGCTCAGAAATTGGGGTGTTGAGGGTAAACAATATAACGTTGAAAATGGAGTTCGCGTTATTCCTGCAGATGTTCAACAACGCAAAGTTACAGATAATACGAACTTCACTAAAGAATCGGGTATCGGTCTATATCTGATCTTCGGTGCTCGTTACGGCGATGGTGTTAAGGATCCATCCGGAAGCTACTATACAACTAGCTTCCCAGAGCAAATTGTTGCAGATTATACAAATGCTGAGAAGGAAACATTGGCTGCTTACGGTGCAACAACATGGAAGGACCTGTTCCCAAGTGAAAGTGCATTCCCACCTAAAGAATGGGGCGCATTGTACAACATGCCAGGTTCCAACTGATGGTGACTATCAAGTGATCTTCCAAAAAACACAAGATATTATCCGCAAGAAAATTCCTGAAGCTATTTTAGCTAAACCTGCCGATTTCGACGGTATCTATGATGGCTTCATCGAAGATCTGAACAAAGCGGGCGCTGAAAAAATGGAATCTGAATATACCGAGCTCGTTAAACAACGTGTGTCCCTATTCACAGGAAAAGAAGTTAAATAATGAGTTCGCTTTTGATCACGAAGTAACACTGAGAGCGTATTCGGCATCGAATCTTGAATTCAGCCGGGTCTTCCGGTGCTCACGTACAAAATACGTACGCTCCGCTCCTCAGACCCTAGCTTCATCCAACCTTCTCGGTGCTGAAAACCGAAATATAAAGATTGAGAAAGGACCTCGAATCCATATTTTTGTGGAGGATGAGGTCTTTTCTACAGGGGATTCATATGGGATGAAGAATTAAATACACATAAGCTGTTGAGGTGAAAAGGAAAGAAGGCGGTGACAAGAATGACGGTAAACGATGATAGAGAGGCTTCATGGAAATTATGGTATAAGCAGCCCGCTTCCTGTTGGGAAGAAGCCTTGCCAGTTGGAAACGGACGGATCGGCGGGATGGTTCACGGTGGGGGACAAGCGAGCTTATTTCATTGAATGAGGACACACTATGGTCTGGATTTCCGCGTGATCCGCAAAATTACGAAGCGCTGCGGCATTTGCAGTCGGTCAGGGATCTTATATTTTCCGGGAAATATAAAGAGGCTGAAGCAATAGTGGAGAGAAGTATGCTTGGTCCGCGGTCGGAAGCCTATTTACCACTCGGAAATTTGAGGATCGATCATCATAGTATTGGGGAAATGGCGGACTATGAACGTGAATTGAATCTGGATACGGGAATGGCCACAGTTCGCTTCCAAAGTGGGGGAACAACGATCACACGCGAAGTTTATGTCAGTGCTGTTGATCAGGTATTGGTTGTCCATATAGACTCCGAAGATCGCTCTCCACTCTCGATTACCATATCCTTGGACTCGCCGTTGAAGAGTTTAACTGAAGCAAGGGCACAGGACGGATGTCTAGTTATGCGCGGATCATGTCCGAGCCATATTGCGGACAATTATAGGGGAGACCATCCCCAGTCCGTTCTATATGAAGATGGCCGTGGATTAAGCTTCGCGACACAAGTAAGTGTCCGGCATGAAGCAGGAAGGATCATTGCTACAGACGATAATAAACTGCGAATAGAGGATGCGCGGAGCATTACGCTTCTATTGACGGCTGCTACTGATTTTAAAGGCTATAATGTGATGCCTGGGCAGGAGGATGAATCGTGCTCCATGCCGGAAGCGTCTTGCAGCTCAGTGTTGCAATCGGTTCTGAGTATCAGTGATGTTGAACTTCGCAGCAGACATATTGAGGACCACAGAGCTTTGTTCCGTCGGGTGGAACTGGAATTGGGCGAGGAAAAGACTGAGGTTAAGAGGACTGCGATATTAAAGTCAACGGATGAACGGCTGATTGCCTACCAAGCGGGAGGAAGTGACCCAGAACTTGAGGCATTATATTTTCATTATGGACGATATCTATTAATGGCCAGCTCTAGACCGGGGACGCAGGCGACTAATCTGCAGGGTATCTGGAATCCTCACTTGCAGCCACCTTGGAACAGCAATTATACGACGAATATTAATACGGAGATGAACTATTGGCTCGCTGAAGTATGCAATTTAAGCGAATGTCATGAACCGTTGATCAATATGGTGCAAGAGATTAGTGTAGCCGGAGCGCGAACCGCGAGAATACACTACGGTTGCAATGGCTGGACAGCTCATCATAATGTAGATCTTTGGCGGATATCTACACCTTCGGATGGAAGTGCAAGCTGGGCCTTCTGGCCAATGGGCGGGGTATGGCTGAGCCGCCATCTATGGGAGCATTATGCTTATACACTAGATAAAGTTTATCTTGAAGAGACGGCTTATCCTTTACTGAAAGGAGCTGCCGAGTTCTGTCTTGATTGGCTCGTTCCGGGACCGGATGGTGTATTGGTTACGGCCCCTTCGACATCTCCAGAGAATATTTTCCGGACAGAGAGTGGGGAGCCTTGTAGTGTCTCGTACGCGTCAACGATGGATTTGTTCTTAATCCGTGAGTTGTTAGGTCATTGTATCGAGGCTGCTCGAGTTCTTGAAAAGGACGAAGAGTGGACGGAGCTTCTTAGAAGTACGATGGAGAGAATGGCGATGCCGCAGATCGGGGCTGACGGGCGATTGCTGGAATGGGTCCATCCTTTTGCAGAGAATGAACCGGGGCATCGTCATGTATCTCATCTGTGTGGTCTATATCCTGGAGATGCCATAACGTTGGAAAAGACACCTGAGTTGGCGGAAGCCGCCAGACAGTCGCTCGATTATCGGATTGCGAATGGGGGAGGCCATACCGGCTGGAGCTGCGCCTGGTTGATTAACCTATACGCTAGGCTGAGGGATGGGGATAGCGCCTATCATTATGTCAGGACGTTGCTATCGCGCTCAACCTATCCTAATTTATTTGATGCCCACCCTCCATTTCAGATCGATGGCAATTTTGGAGGAACGGCTGGCATCGCCGAGATGCTGATGCAGAGTCATCAGGGGAGAATTGATCTGTTGCCGGCACTACCAGTAGCTTGGTCTTCAGGGCGTGTGACGGGACTGAAAGCGAGAGGGAACTTCACGGTGGATATCGCTTGGGAGAATGGACGTCTAAGCTCGGCATCCATCCTTGCGGCCGAATCGGGCTGGTGCAGTGTAAGTTATGCTGAGCCTTTGAGCATTTCAAGCCCGGCTGGAGATGTGAAGGCAGACGGAAATCGTGTTTGGCTTGAAGCGGGTACGCGCTATTCTGTGAAGTGTGGACATTAAGTGGAAATACTACAGCTAATCCGCTGGTCCATTTCGATCAGGGGGAAATAACTGTAAAACCTACAATTAAATCTGCTGATTTAATCCCTGCACTCAAAAACGGCAAAATTAACTGTTCAAAATGCAATTAATTACTGATATTGCTAGGTAAGTTGAAATTTAACTGTAGGAAATACAACTAACGTTACCAAAGCGTTCTCCTTCTAGTCGAAAACGGTTAGATCAAGTTTATATGAACACAAAATAGAGCAAAGGCAGGGTAGCTCATGCTCTATCCTGCCTTTTGCCTCGGTGGAAACTAATGCAGCTTGCGAAATTGCTGTGGCGTCATGCCGGTATGCTTACGGAATGTAGCGATGAAGTGACTTGTATCGCGAAATCCGGTTTCTTGGGCGATGACTGCAACGGTTTGTGTGGAATCTGCAGCTAGCTTCTCCTTAGCTTTATGAATTCTCATTTGCACCAAATAGGCGTAGGGTGAGAGATCGAATGTATTTTGGAACAGCTGACTTAGATGACGTCCTGACACATTGAGCACATCAGCCAGATTATCCAGCCCGATATCGGCGTTGTAATAATTACTCTCCATCCATCTGAGCAGAGGGGCGAGCTTCTCCATATTACGTGTCACTGACGAATTGCTAACCTGCCCAAATTTACTGAGTAGGCCGAGGAAGCGATATGCGTTCGCGGATGCTTCAAGTCCGAACAAATCTGGGCCTTTTCCTATACTCTCGATCATTTCACTCAGGAAGTAGGCAAGAGGAGAATCCTTTTCCCAACGAAAAAAGTTAGATTCACGAATGCCGAAGGCAGATAGAATCGCTCCGGCCGCTTCCCCGCCGAAAGTTAAATAGAAGGTAGACCATTTTGTATCGCTAATAGATTCATAGGCATGAGGCATCCCGGGCGGAAGCAGCACGCCGCTACCGCGAGTCAGCGTGAAGCTGCCTTGACCATAAGATAGTACGCCCTCGCCCTCATCTGTCTGCAGCCAGTGGTAGCAAGGGTACCCTTCCGGTCGATTGATTTTCTCTTGATTCGGATTGCATCCTACGCTCTCGACCTGAAGTGGAAGCTGCGGATTTCCAGATGGGGAGAAGACGAATCTCCGCCAGCCCGGGGCTTCTGTAGGCAACGCGGTTCTATCCATTTGACACCTCACTTATAGTTTGTGTTTAAAAAGACCAGTTTTCAGCACCGAAGCTTATGCTTTCGATGTGCGTTTCTTCGAAACGCTTCAGTTGAATGAAGCTAGGGTCTGAGGAGCGGAGCTACACGTTTTCGTAGAAAACGACTTCGAAAGCATATGCTTGTAGTTGGTACGTGAGCACCGGAAGACCCGGCTGAGTTCAAGATTCAATGTCGAATAGCTTCATGATTTACTTCGTGATCAAAAGTGGACTTTTTAAACTACCTATGATAGTTCCATATTATTATATTTAGTTTCAATTATATTATATATAATGCGGAAAGTAATGACGTTACAATTGAAATATAATTATATTTCTGGATAAAGGATGTGGCTTGCAGTGATCAATAATAAGCTTCCGAAGATATGGTATGGCGGAGATTATAATCCTGAACAGTGGGACCCGGAGACCTGGAAAGAGGACGAGCGTATGTTCAAGCTCGCGGGGATCGATGTGGCTACGATCAACGTGTTCTCCTGGGCGATGCTTCAACCGGACGAAGTGACCTATGATTTCTCAGTTCTGGATGCAACGATGGACCGCTTGTACAAGAGCGGAGGATATGCTTGTCTGGCAACGAGTACCGCAGCTCACCCGGCATGGATGGCCAAAAAATATTCGGATGTAACAAGAGTCGATGCACATGGGAGAAAGCGCAGATTCGGAGGACGCCATAACTCTTGTCCGAATTCGCCTACTTATCGTAAATATGCGGCACTCATGGCCGGAAAGTTGGCCGAGCGCTATAAAGATCATCCGGCGCTGTTAGTTTGGCATGTATCCAATGAATACGGCGGTTACTGCTATTGTGATAACTGTGCAAAAGCTTTCCGTGTCTGGCTTAAGGAGCGCTATAGTACAATTGATAATTTGAACCGTGCTTGGAACACGCGCTTCTGGGGACACACTTTCTATGATTGGGATGAAGTTGTGCCTCCGAATGAGCTGAGCGAGGAGTGGGATGGAAATCGGACGAACTTCCAAGGAATTTCACTGGATTACCGCCGTTTCCAATCGGATAGCCTGCTGGAAGCCTATAAGTTAGAGTATGAGGAAATCAAGAAATATACACCGGACGTTCCTGTAACTACGAACCTGATGGGATTGTATCCTGAACTCGATTATTTTAAATGGGCCGAGTACCTCAATGTCGTCTCTTGGGATAACTATCCTGCTCTTGATACTCCAGTTAGTTACACGGCGATGACGCATGACTTGATGCGTGGACTGAAGAGTGGCCAGCCTTTCATGCTGATGGAGCAGACACCGAGTCAGCAGAACTGGCAGGCGTACAACTCGTTGAAGCGACCGGGCGTAATGCGTCTATGGAGCTACCAGGCTGTTGCACATGGTGCTGATACCGTCATGTTCTTCCAGTTGCGCCGCTCGATTGGAGCCTGCGAGAAATACCATGGAGCAGTCATCGAGCATGTCGGTCATGAGCATACCCGCGTCTTCCGTGAGTGTGCTGAGCTTGGTCAGGAATTGCAGGTATTATCTGATAAGCTGCTTGATTCAAGGGCTCATGCCAAGGTAGCGATTCTGTTCGATTGGGAGAACCGCTGGGCTGTCGGGTTGTCTAGTGGGCCGACGGTCGCTCTAGATTACGTGAAGGAAGTCCATAAGTATTATGATGCTCTTTTCAAGATGAATATTGAAGTAGACATGGCTGGTGTTCATGAGGATCTGAGCAAGTATGATATCGTGATTGCCCCAGTGATGTATATGGTGAAGGATGGCTTTGCGAAGAAAATGGAGGATTACGTAGCTGCCGGAGGCACTTTCGTAACAACCTTCTTCAGTGGGATCGTTAACGAGAATGATCTGGTTACGCTTGGTGGTTATCCGGGAGAATTGCGTTCCGTGCTTGGCATTTGGGCAGAGGAGATCGATGCCTTGTTCCCAGATCAGCACAATCAGATCGTGATGAAGCAGGCTTGGGGTGAGCTGCAGGGAGAGTATGAATGCGGCTTGCTCTGCGATTTGATCCATTCGGAGGGGGCCGAGGTGCTAGCCGAATATGGTTCGGATTTCTACCAAGGTATGCCGGTTCTGACCGTAAACCGTTATGGCAAGGGCAAGGCTTATTATGTAGCCAGCAGTCCGGAAGCAGCTTTTCTTGATGGGTTCCTAGCTAATCTGTGCGCGGAGAAGGGAATTGAGCCACTTCTGAATGCACCGGCTGGAGTTGAGACTACCCGACGTGTGAAGGATGGTAACTCCTATCTATTCTTATTGAATCACAATGCATCTGATGTTGAGGTTGATCTTGGATCAATAGAAGCTGTTGATCTTCTTACGACAGAGCGTGTGAGTGGCAAGATTGTCGTTCCAGGCCGAGGGGTCAAGATCTTGGAGCACCGTTGATAACTTTATTACTTAATCCAATCGTTATGAACAAAACATATTGAAAAATCCATAAGAAAGCAGTATTATCCGTATACACCGATAAGCCACTCGACATCCTGCGAGTGGCTTAATCTATATGGGGAGGAATAGAGTTGCAGAATGCAATAAGAAGAACTCTGGCACAAACTGAACTTGAACAAGCCATAAATACAACATTCGCAGGCGCCAAAAGCATCGTCCATACAGAAGAATTGACAGATGGAATGTATAATACTGCCTATACTTTAACCTTGAGTGATGGAATGAAGGTTGTTCTTAAAGTTGCTCCCGATCCTTCGATCAAGTCGATGCGCTATGAAAAAGGAATGATGCGGAGTGAGGTAGAGGTGCTCCGTCTTTTAAGGGACCAAGGCGGTATTCCGGTTCCAGAAGTGTATTACTATACCGGAGATCAGACCAATCTGGAATATTTTGTTATGGAGTATATGTCCGGTGAGCCTTACGTTAAAGTGAAGAAATCACTGCCTCAGGAAGAGAGAGGCGATCGAAGCTGAACTGGGCCGTCTAAATCGTTTGATTAACGACATTGAGGGTGAACGATTCGGCTACTATGCTCTACAAGAGCAGCAAGGAATGAACTGGCAGGTTGTGATAGAGCCATGTTCGATGGAATTCTAGCGGACGCCCGTGATGCCGGAGTGGTCTTGCCCATGACAGAGGAAGAGATCTGGTCATTGCTTGATCAAGCGCAGGACAGTTTAGCAGAAGTTAAGACGCCTTGTCTGGTACATTGGGACTTGTGGGATGGTAATGTTTTTGTCCAGGACGGACGTATTACAGGCTTGATCGATTGTGAGCGTGCACTCTGGGGCGATTATTTGCTGGAATATAATTTTCGAGCAGTGTCGGGCCAATCTGCAGATTTCTTACGTGGCTATGGCATAGAGCAATTGACCCCATCCGAGAAGACTCGGAATCAAATTTATGAGTTGTATTTAGTCCTCATTCTACATATTGAATGTGCTTACCGGAAATACGATGATAAGAGGCATATCGAGTGGGTTGCAAATCTTTTGCAGAAGACATGGGATGGATTGGATAGGAGCGAAGACAAGTAGGCACACTCGAGCCGCCGCGATATATCATTATTTCCACGACAGTTCAAATACAAAAAAAAGCTGACGTCAGCAATTTCGTGACGCCAGCTTTTTGTATATTACATTTAGCCAATTTTATAGGATTACCAGATACTCACGCGATTCTTAGGAGCGACGTACATCGCATCTTTCTCGGTTACTTCATAGGCTTTGTAGAATTCTGGGAAGTTTGAGACCGTGCGGTTCACACGTACTTTGTTGGCAGAATGTGTGTCGACGGTAGACATATAAGCAGCGATTTCTTTGTTCATTGTAGTACGCCAGATTGTTGCATAGCCTTCGAAATAAGCTTTGTAATCCGGATTCTCCATTTTGGACAACACTTGAAGCGAAGCTGCCATACCGCCAAGGTCGGCGATATTTTCACTTACGGTCAGTTTGCCGTTATTATAAACGCCGGGAACGACTTCAACTCCATCGTAGTAGGCGATGACTTGCTCGCATTTTTCTTGGAATTTCTTATAATCTTCTGGCGTCCACCAATTGACTGCATTTCCGTTCTCATCATAGGCAGAGCCAAGATTATCAAAAGCATGGCTGATCTCATGCGCAATAACCATGCCGATCGCACCCAGATTTGTCTCATGCTTGGCCTTTAAGTCATAGAATGGAGCCTGCAAAATTCCTGCCGGGAACACAATTTCGTTGTTCAAAGGGTTGTAATAAGCATTTACGTCGTAGACGCTCATCATCCAGCTATTCTTGTCAACAGGCTTGCCGAGTGAAGCAACTGCACGTGCTTTATTAGCTTTGGAGATAGCAACTATATTTTCGAACAACGATCCGCCATCCTCATAGGATTTAATCGTTACGTTATTCAGCGAGTCGTCCCATTTATCCGGATAACCGATTTTGATTGTCATTTTATCTAGCTTCTTGATGGCTTTGGCTTTGGTTGTCTCGGACATCCAGTCCAGGGCCTGAATCCGTTCTTTATAAACCTCAATAAACTGCTTGACCATTTGCTCGACATCTTGTTTGGCTTCTTTGCTGAAGTAACGTTCTGCGAACTCCTGGCTGAGATAATCGCTCATGACCCCTTGGGTGATCATCAGGGCGATTTCGTCATTTGTTTTCTCACCTTCGACACCAAACATTTCAGACTGGAACTCTTGGCTGATTTTAATGAAGTCGTCTGATAACATGCTTCCTGCACTGATTAATAATAATGCTTTGGTATAGGTTTTGAGCGTGTCCAGATTCTTGTCGTTTAAAATTTCAGCTGTTTTATTAACCAATCCAATGTCGGTTACAATTACTTTATCCGTGTTGTCGAGGTGAAGCTCCTTCATCATTTTAGCCATATCAAATGACTTGAACAGTGCCACAAATTTGTCTTTGGAATAAGGATTGTAAAAGTTAGTTACGTTTCCTTGATCCTGAATGTCCATGGTCGCTGCAGCCAACTCTTTTTCGAAGGAGTACATTGCTTCAGCCTGCGTTTTTGCGGATTTCTCATCTACACCGGACAACTTGAACAATTTCGTTAAATACGTAGTATATACGTTCTTGGTTCGTTCATCTCCGGAGACATAGCTGTTCTTATCGAGAACGGTGCCTAGGCCCGAGAAATATAAAGTGTTGACATTGCTGTCCTTGGCATCTCCCATAACGGCAAAAGAAAGCAGGGAACCGTTCGACATAGCACTTTCCATTTCTAAAGTTGTATCGAGTAATTGTTGAATGGAAGAAGCTTTATCAATGGCAGCCAAATAAGGAGCGATCGGCTTGATTCCCTGTTGGTTACGATGCTCTACATCGAGAGTGGTTTTGTAGAAATCGGCGATTTTCTGCTCCATGGATCCAGGTTGCTGCGGTTTCTTCACGATTTCATCAATGATTGCTTTGACTCGCTCCTCGTTCACGCTTGCCAGTTCATTAAATACGCCGTTGGTCATTTCCCCAGACGGGATCGTGGATTTATTAAGCCAGGATTTATTCACGAATTCATAATAATCATCGCGTGGATTCGATCCTTTGAGGGCCATCAATCGTTTTGTTAAAGTGCTTAATTGCTCCATAGTGATGTGGTCGGAGGCTCCAAGCTTTCCGCCCGGATAACCATTAATGATGCCCGTTGCTGTTAGTTTGGCGATTTCATCCTCTGCCCATTTTGGGATGTCGGTGAACTCAGCAGAGTTGTTGGAAATACGCAGATCATTCCCTTTTGGCTCTGGCAGTTCTGAGAACGCACGACTTAGCATAATTAAGGCTTCGATTCTGGATACGTCCTGATTTTCCTTCGCATTTCCTTTGCCGTAGCCTTTCAGAATATCTTCCTTCTTGACACCAGGGTTGTAATCATCGGCGGCATTCAATAGATAATTCACAACTTCTCCCGTGTTACATTAGGCTCTGCCGCTTGGGCTAGTCCGGCTGGAAGTGTGCTTAATAAAATGGATGAAGATAGTAGTACTGCTGCAAGTTTTTTCACGTTTTCTCCTCCTGGAAGTAATGGAATTATGTAATTTGAGTACATACGCAGACAGGGCATGAGTACCTGTATGGTAGTATTCTCATTATTGTTAACGGAATAGAAGCTTGAAGGTTTATAAAAAATCGAAAATAATCATGGAATTTTGGAAATGTTCTGAAAATAGTGTGGATATAGCAGTAAAAGTTGGAAGGATGGAAACCCTCTTTGCTGCAAAAAAACTGCTCATGATAGTTTGTTTAGACCATGCAGAGTTTTTGTAATTGATATCCTATAAGGCAAATATTGTATAATTAAATACTTATTGATAGAATTAATGTAATATAAATCCTTTTAATCCTCGTATAACCATCACGTTTCAACCTACTTTCCTTTGCAGCATGTGAAACCAGAACATATGGAGTAATTAGTGAGTGTACGGGAGGTGTCTTTCTATTCAAAAGATAGATCTTGATCGACTCGACAATTTGGCTAGAGTAGTGGAGCATCTGCGACAGACCATAGAGCAGGAAATTAGCGGAATGACCAAAGATGTGAATCGTCTGCTCCAAAATACAGAAGCGAATTATTCCGAGTATTATGTGCGCACCGCCACTCAAGAAGCCGCAAGCCGGGTTCGCGAGATCGAAATCCTGGCTAGGCAACTTGATGAGCAGTTGAGAGAGAAGGTAAGCGGTCTGAAATATGCTGCGAACCAATACGCAGATACTGACAATCAAGTGGAAAAATTAGCTCAAACTCAGCCGTCCTCGTTCATGTTCGATCATAAATCCCCGCTTCTTTCCGAGCAGTGGGCTGATATTACAGGAAATCGTTTGTATGGTCCTGCGAAGTCCACTACTTCAGAGCCGCCTGCATTCCCCAATATATTCGAACAACTTCAAGCATTTCAGCGCCAAGGAATTATTGATCGTTTATCTCCCTTTCAAGAAGATCCACGAATTGCTGCTCTTCTGCAAACAATGCAGAACCAAGATGCCTTTGCCCAGAAACTGGCCCAATCAGAATTAACTAAAATCGCTGAGGCATTTACAGAAATCGCCCGCAGTCAGAAGGCTTACGTTGTTTATAAGGCATATGGTCAGGGTGAATATATGGAAGCGGCACATCAATACGCCGAAGCCCAGCGGAAAAAGCTCGAAGAAATGGGCGTCTCGGACGATTGGTATAGGGAAGGAATCGACCTGGCGGATTTTTATCAAGGTGGATTTCTGGAGGCTTGTAGGTACAATCCCTTAAAGAATGATCGATCACTATTACTAGATGATGGAGAGATAAGGGCCCTTCTGGAGGAAGGTATGTGGGGAGCGAAGAATCTGGCTGAGCTCCGTCAGAAATATGACGAACTGGAGGCAAAGGTACTTCGCCGCTTACAGCTTGAGCAGCAGATTAACGAATATAATCAATTAGTTGCTGAGGAAGACATCCGAAAGATGCAGCAACTTCTGAAGGATATGAATTTGTATCACGGAGAAATTACCGGGAAGTATGATCAAGAGTTGCTAGTTGCTGTAGCAGGATATCAGTATATCGCGAATAACTACAGTACGATGTTCGCCGTATGGCGCGAATTAAGCAGGTATCATGATGGTAAGGAATTTGAAGTAGATGGATTGATTACAAAAGAGTTGCTGGAACTGGCGAATTCGGAAAGAGGGTTGGGATACTGGAATGATCCTAATGTAAAATCCAGTGGATTAGGCGTGGCGATGACATCTGTCGGTGTCGGCGATGGTATCATCAGTCAGATTTGGGATGAGGGAAGCGAGCTTCTGAAGCAGGTCTGGTCCGTAAATCCGACCAATCCGAAGTTCTGGACAGAGACACTACCGGGATATTATGATTTAGCCAAGGCGATCACAAATGGGGATATTACCCTGGAAGATATTAAGGAAGTGCTGAAGGAAGGAGCCGCAGAAGAGTTCGTCGTTCCATTCCAGGATATCTGGGATTTACAGGGGAAAGTACTTAGTGGAAAAGCAAGTTATGAAGAGAGCCAGCGGTATGGACGTGCCTTGGTGAAAGCTTTTCTGGCGCTGACACTAGTAGAAGGCGCAGTTAAGTCAGGTGTTAAGATATCTGGAAAACTGAGCAAGCAACTCTCTGAGCTTCTGCCTAAGCTGAATGGTGGAGCGTTGGCGGTTACTGAGAATGGAGCTAGACTTCGGATTCCTGATCGGTACTACACCGATTCACCTGAGCTACCCAAGAATGACATTCAGCGGAATTTTATTGAGTTCCAGAAGGAGCAGGAGCTTAGGAAAATTGAGGGGACGGGTCAACTTAGAGACTTGTCTGGCATTCTAGACCGCGTTAAAGAGCTACGGTCTCAGTTGCCTAGTAAGTTGAAAAAATCAGGAAACTTTGGCTACGCAGAAGTTGATGTTCAAGGGATTAATAAGAAGGAGTTTTTCGCTCATAGTTCTGTAAATGAAGCTACGGATAAGGGTGGACTGCCGGATATTTCTTTGAAGCCTCAGGGGGAGCCAATATTTAATGCTAAAAAGGTTGACCCTGATAACGCAAGAATTGATACACCTGAAGCATATTTAAGAGACTATGACACTGAATACAAAATTCTAAATGATATTGCATCTCAACTTGCAGGCAACAAAAATGCAAAAGGTACAATTAATCTGTTTACTGAACGTCTTACTTGTCAAAGTTGCTCTGATGTAATAATGGCTTTTAGAAGAGAATTCCCAAACATTACAGTAAACGTACTTACAAACGATGGGAAGGTAGTAAAATAGGCAGGGGGGAACATTATGCAAGAATGGGAATATAACGAGCTAATTGAATATGTCGATGAGGTATTCAGTAATTCAATTAATGATGGATTGGATGCACTGCAAGCTGGAGGAAGATGCATGTATGAGTTTGCGAATGTAATAGAAGAGGGAGCGACCGAAAAGACTATATTTTATATTAGTTTAGCTCGTCTTCAAATAAACAACGGGGTACTATCCGTCCGAATATATGAAGAAGTGGGAAATATTATTAAAACTTTTGATGTTGATAACTTTGTTGATGAGCTAGGGTTAGATGATGCTAAGGATTTGGGTTTGCGTATCGATTCACTGAAAACAGAGATGCAGAATGCTAAGGTTATTGGTTGAATATCGTTCATAATAGGCATACTTTCATTCATTTCTATCAAGCTTAATTTGCCACCGTCACGCATCACGCACCGTCCAATATGCGGGAGGGAGATATCGAAGCCAAGCAAATTAAAACTATTATTGCCCCTGCATAGATAGTGTCCTAAATCGAGAATGGCATCCAAATAGTGCGTCGGAATGCGGGGATATAGTCAAATCCATTCGGGAGTTACCGTTAATATGTCTTGTTATTCATGGATATTCCGATGTGACAAATTCAAGATTCAAGAATTGCCCTATGCTTCTGTATGTCTGGTGTGGTTCCTGCCTGAAGAGTATCTAACCTATAAGGGAAGACAACACCATCCCCCGCGTCATCCTGAGTGTCTTGGAACAATTAAGAAAAGAATTTCCTGATTACACTTTTGAGGCATTGTTTGGGGGGAAAGTAATGTCAATTAGTGCTATGGTTTTAGAGGCAAAGGATGAATTTGAAAAGAAGTTTTTCATTCCTGTTTCTGCTGAGTCTTTCTTTCAAGAATGTTGGGAGCCAGCAATTGAAGAATTAGGGTTAAAATGGACTAAAGTATTTTCTGTCGGGATCGATTTAATTGAAGAAGATTTTCCATTTGTTTTAGAAGAATTATCAAAAATAAAAGAATGGGCGAAGGAGAACTTACCTGAGGAAAAGAGGATAAAAATTATTGAAAGAATCGAATTGATTGAGACAGAAGTGCCCATCGCTTTTACTCATCGAGATGGATTAGTAATTTTTATTGGGTAGTATTTCTGAGATGCTGCTTTACAACTCCAACAACAAGATCGTACAGTACAACCAACGAACCAAACATGAAACATTTCAAACACTCAATAAACTTTCAAAGCTCGTTCCACTCATTTTATGAGTAGGAACGAGCTCTTTTTTTGCAGCTAGAACTTAAAGATGCAAAGACAGCGGCGGTGAAAGTGATGCAGGATTTGGTTGGAAGTACAGCTGTTGCGCATCGCTTAACCTATTTGAAATTTGGGGAGTTCTCCTTATTCTAGGTCTAAAAAACCTTGTTAGATTATGGCATATAATTTATGATATTTCGTAAAGGAGGAATATTCCGCCTAAAATAGAATATAAAGAGGAATATTCCGCAATTATTATGGGAGGTGATGCTTGTAAGAAATATTCAGCAAAAATGAGAATTGTAGACGAGATAAGTTATATAAGAGGGAGTGCTTGGGAAGCTGTTTTTTCATGAACAATATGGGGAGGTACGAAATGAGATTAAAGAATACGCTATCTTTCATCTTATGTTTTGCTCTCATCTTTTCAGGAATGACGTTGGGTGGTGTGTCGGCCAATGAAGCCATCACAGCAAAAGCTGCAAATGGCAACACCATCAGCATTACAGCAGTGAATCGAGCCATCGGAGCTGCAGATGAAATGATTTTGTTTACAAGGGAAAACAGTAGTAAGTTCACAGATTCGAACGCTTACGCGGCTGCAGCAGTGGTGGACTATCATGAAGGTACTTACAGTGTTACGGACGTTACTTATCGTGAAGGTGCTGTACAAATACCGACGAATGGCTTTGTACTGTTTGGTCACGGATCGAGTGAACAGTGGATTAAAGACAATATGAGTCCGGGGGACCCGGTTGAGATTGTTGGCTACACGCTACCCGAACCGCTGGTCGGAGGTCCACAGCTCATCACAGAGCAGGGCATCATACCGATCGACGTTGTAGATGAGGATCAACCGATCAACACCATCGCGGTCTATACACGCCATTATGGTGAGATGACAAGGCCGTTCTCTGAAGATACCGTTCAATATATCATCACTAATGATGTAGTGGTTGTGAAAAGTACCTATGATAATCATGGCCAAAGTGGAACCTACATTCCTGGGAACGGTTATGTCATTTCGGCTTCTGGCAACGCTGCGTCATCCTTGAATTTGGTGGTGGGGCAGTCCGTACAAGCGATTAACGTAGATATTCCTATTCTACCTAGCAAGTATTTGAAAGTGAATGGTAACGCGGTAGGTATCGATAAAATAAATGGACCGCGTGGAACGGGAGAAGTGGTGTTGTACCAGCCTACTTATGGCGCAACCACTAATCAGAATGCTTGGGGAATGGAGCTTACAGTTGTTGGAAATAAGGTGACCAACATTGTGGCAATTGCAAACGACCCCAACACAGGGGGCTATCTTGATAACAATTCCTCCATTCCAGCGGATGGATATGTGCTGTCGATTCAAGCGTCAAGTCCATACTATGGTCAACTAGCGGGCAAAGTGAGTATCGGTACAGAGGTTGAGCTCGTGACGGATAGTTTAATTTACCAAGCGGCTAGAACCTCATTTGATGCATTTAATCCGAAAGTAAAAGAAGATAATCCCGGAGGCTGGGACAATGTCGGCAATGTGCCTTATCCAGGCTTTCGTGGATCGGATCAGTTGATCGTCTATGATCGTAATTATGGCGAGGAGACTGGCACAAACCCATGGGGCAATGAAGTCATTGTTAATGCGGACGGATATGTGACGAACAATGGCGGGAACAACAGTAAAATTCCTGAAGGTGGCTATGTATTATCCGGTCATGGGGTTAAAAACGCATGGTTAAAGAACAACGCACTGGTCGGAGCCAAATTGAGTCTGGATTTTGCTAAAAAGAAGTGTTGGTTATTTTTACGCCGGAATCTTACTTAGATAAAGCATCGATAAGTATCAATAGTGCAGAGAAGGGGCTCCAGTTATCCAAGAATCAATTTTTGGATGTGCCTTATGCCGATATTGAACAGAAGATTATAGAAGCGAAGGGCGTTTATGAGCTGGCTAAACAACGCTTAAATGAAAGCGGTACCAATGGGTTGATGGATTTACTGAATGATTTGGATCAGAAAGTGACGGAAGCAAGTTACATGAATTTTGAGTCTCCGAAAGTACAGACTCGAGGTCTCTGGATGAGGCCGAAGGAAAAGAACCTGGAGCAGGTTCGAGATCATTTGAAGAAAATCAAAGAGACCGGTATCAATGCCATCTATCTGGAAACGTGGTGGAATGGATATACGACTTGGCCAACGTCTTTGCCAGATACTGAATTAAATCCTTTGTATGAAGGCTTTGATGTACTTGGAGCATTCATTGATGAAGGCAAGAAACAGGGGATTGAAATTCATGCCTGGGTGGAGAACTTCTTTGCCGGAGGTCCGGTTGTGGCGAATCATCCCGATTGGCGTATGATCAGCAGAAAAGGTATTGATTATGAAGAGGGCAGTAACAATGCCAAGTGGTATTGGCTTAATCCAGCGCTCCCGCAAGCTAGAGATTTCGTTTCATCTGTATACAACGAACTCGTCACGAAGTATGACATTGCTTCACTGCATTTGGATTATGCGAGGTATCCAGGGTCTGGAGATTACACGAATGACTTTGGTTACGACACGTATACCCGCAATTTGTTCAGCGAGAAATATGGCGTTGACCCGCTTGACCTTCATCCAGGAGATAGCCACTGGGATGAATGGCTACAATTCCGTGCGGACATTATCAATTCCTGGGTCGTTCGGGTAGTTGACGAAGCGCATCAAATCAAACCAAAGCTACAAATCACAACTGCGGTATGGCCGAATTATGAGGAAGCACCGAAATCGCACGCGCAAGAAGCAAAATATTGGTTAGATCATAATTTAATAGATCACTTGTTCCATATGTCATATGCACCGGGTTCGGAATTAACGGTAGCTGACTTGAAAAACTCGATGGCATTAGCAGGGGACAATGCATTCGTCTCATCGGGTCTAGACACGTTCCAAGGCAATCCTACATCGACTGTTGTGGATCAAATTACCGAAGCAACAAAGAATGATGGAGCTGGAGCCGCATTATTTGAATTCGAAGGACTATTTAATTATAAGTATGACAAGGTGCTGAAGATCGGGGTGTATCGTAATCAAGCCATTTTGCCTGAATATGATACGACCAAGCCTCTAGCGACCGTGATGGAAGAAATGATCCGTAAAATTAATGAGATTTACGTTCCTTTCCAAGGGATGAGCAGACAAGAAGGTGATACTCTTATCCACAAAATTCAACCGGTAGTGCAAGCGTTGAATACGAATGCAGATATGAGAGCCGATACAGCAACAATCGCTAAGCAACAGATCGAAGCCCTAAGAAGCGAACTTAAGGCCAACAGCTCGATTAATCCCGAAGTGAAGAACCGAATGACACTTGACCTGGATTATGGGCTCAAAATGGTCAACATCTATTTCTCCAAAGCTGCATCGAAAGCGCAATTGAGCACACTGACGGTAAACAAGGGGAAGCTGAACCCTTCCTTCAACCCGTCGATCTATACCTATCAGGTTGATGTAGATAATACTGTTACTACATTGAACATTATGGCGAGTGCAAGCAACAAGACAGCAAAGATGTTTGTTGACGGTAAGAACTACGCGAATGACTCGGCGATTCCTGTGCAGCTCAAGGTTGGATTGAATTCGGTGATCCTTCAGGTGATGTCTGAAGACGGTTTGACGATAAATTATAATCTGTCGATATACCGTGCCTCTAAGGGAGAACCAGGGGGTAGCAGTGGAAATAGCAATGGAGGCGGTGACAGTGGCGGTGGTAATATCACAACACCTCCTCAAGAAAAAGAGGAACCTTCGACGAATGTGAAGCTCGACAGCAGTGCGTTAACGCTTAAGTCGGAAAAGAAACCAAACGGACAAACGATGCTGACTGCAGTAGTGAGCGCGGATGAATTGAATAAAGCTTTCCAAAGGTTAAAGGGAAGCAAAGAGTCGTCCGGTTCTGTCACGATTGAATTGCTGGGTGAAGATGATATCCAACAAGTTGCCATTCCAGCACAATCGCTCATCGATGCGTTGACGATCGTACCTAACGCAACCATAGTAATCCAGGGAAATCACGCCGTCTTTGAATTGCCGGTATCATTAACTAATTTGTCCGCGTACATCAAAGAGCTTGGGGCGGATGCCAAGGATGCGTTTCTTTATGTCACGATTGAACAAGTGAAAGGTAAAGAATTAGAACAAATACGAAGTCAAGCTGAACGGGAAAACGCCACACTTGTAGATGATCGGGTGATTGATTTCTCTGTTCGAGTCGAGGCGAATGGGAAAATGAGAACCTTCTCGAATTTTGGAAGTGAGTATTTGAAGCGCAATATCATTCTGGATCAATCTATACCGTCGGATACGGCAACAGCGATTTATATCGATCCGAGTACAGGTAGGTTCTCCTTCGTACCTTCCATATTTACGACACAAGGCGGTCAGACGGTCGTGATGATGAAACGGAATGGTAACAGTAAATACGCCGTGATTCAATCTTCTAGTACATTCAAGGATTTGAAGAATCATTGGGCAAAATCTGATATTGAGTTGCTTGCATCCAAGCGTATTATCGAAGGATTGAGCGTGGACCAATTTGCTCCAGATCAAAAGGTTACACGTGCTGAATTCGTAAGCCTACTGGTTCGTTCGTTAGGCTTGAATTCGGACACTAGCATCACGAAGTTTCATGATGTGTCTAACTCAGATTGGTTCGCTGGCGCCGTAGGTGCTGCGGTAAATGCGGGTATCGCAAAAGGCAATGAGGATGGTTCCTTCAGGCCTCATGATTCCATTACGAGAGAGCAGATGGCAGTCATGATTAGCAGAGCACTATCTTTTGCCGGCAAATCAGTGCAAGCCCCTACTCCGCTTGACGTGACCGTCTATCATGACGAGGGATCGATTAGCGTCTGGGCGCAATCAGCAGTTGCGGAGGCACTTGATGCAGGTATTTTGAAAGGGGTAACAAGTACGACGTTTGAACCGAATATTCATACATCACGTGCACAAGCAGCCGTGGCTGTGAAGCGTATGCTGCAATATTTAGGCTTTATCAATTCCTAATGAATTCACGGGTGCCAGATATCAATTTGGCACCCCGAATTTTTAAATTTATATAGTTTGAGGTGATTCCAATATGAGTCTATCTATCGAAAAAGGTGCAAATGTATTGTGGGTTGATTTTATCGCGAATGGGGTTCGATTAGCGGATCGTGCGGAGATGCAGCGCCTTGTGAACAGTGCGAAGCAAGCTGGGGTAACCTACCTGGTGGTGGATGCTAAAATCCCCTATGGACATACGACCTTCCCAAGTTCTTATGCCTATCATGTAAGCCGCTGGTCGGACGGACGATATCAGGTATGGGAAGGAAGAGACTTTCTTGCAGAAATGATAGAGGAAGCAAGTGTTGTAGGGCTTCAAGTCATTGCTAACGTAGATGTATTCGCAGAAGGGACGACTCGTTCAAGAGATGGTATTGCTTACGACAAAAAGGATTGGCAGGTCATGCTGTATCAGCCGAGTCTTTCTTCAGAACCGGTAGCCGCTGAAAATGCGGATGATGATACGATCTTTGTGAATCCGATTCATGAAGAAGTTCAACAGCATGAGCTTGGGATTCTGAAGGAGATTGCCTCGAACTATAAAATTAGTGGTATTGTGCTAGACCGCTGCCGCTATCCGAATGTCTATGGTGATTTTAGCGAATTAAGCAGGAGAGCATTCGAACAATATATTGGGCAGCCGGTAGTACAATGGCCACAGGACATATTTACCTTAGAAGAAGGTACGAAACAAATCGAGTATGGGCACTGGTTCGCGAAATGGACGGAATGGCGTGCGCTGAACATAAAACATTTCGTGCAATCTGCTAAGCAAGTTGTTCAATCCACAAATCCAAGTCTGTCCTTCAGCATTTATGTCGGATCGTGGTATCCGTTATATTACAACGAAGGTGTCAATTGGGCCAGTGAAACGTATCGTTCGAATTTACCTTGGGCATCTGAAGAATATCATATTTCCGCATATGCCGATGAATTGGATTTCATTATGACAGGTTGTTATTATCCTGAAGTGCGAATTGAAGAAGCCGTACATAATGGCAGGCCTGCGGAATGGTACAGCGTAGAAGGCGCGATCCAAATGAGCCTAGAGGCAATTAACGGGCAAATTCCAGTCATCGCGAGCTTATATTTGAAGGATTATGAAGGAAACATTGATCAATTTGAAAAAGCTGTTCGGATGTGCCAAGAACGTACGCACGGTGTCATGTTGTTCGATGTGAGCCATCTGGAAGACTATAGCTGGTGGGAGAAGCTGGATGAAGTGTTGTCTGTTAATTCTTGATGGGTGGGACAAAATGAACAGCAAGCAGGTCGATTATGGTCAGGTACTACCATGATTGACCTGTTTTTTTGAGAACATTCGTTTTCTGACGTAGGTCTGTCAGTATTTTTATTATTATAGAATAGATGTAATATAACTTCTTTTAATCCTCGTATAGCCATCACCTTTAACCTACTTTCTTTTACATCATGTGAATCCAGAAAATATGGAGTAATTGTGAGTGGGCGTTGGCGGTTACTGAGAATGGAGCTAGATTTGGGATTCCTGACCGGTACATTGATACACCAGAGCTTCCCAAGAAATGATATTCAGCGGCAGTTTATTGAGTATCAGAAGCAGCAGGATCTCAGGAGCGCGGGGGACGCCAAAGGCTGGAGTGGATTTTATTGAAGAAACTCGTTATAGTGGAAAACTATATAGTGAAAAGGATATTCAGCTTAATGGGATAAGGGATTTAAAAAGAAAGCCTGATAGCCGCAAATACGGATATGCAGGGTTTGAGAATATAGAGGAGGAACCATGTCCTGGAGTAAATTGAAGCAACAACTGGAGAGTTTTCTCTGTCCTGCGTTAGATGGAAGGGTTGAATACCGTGCAACGGGTTATCGTTATTTACCTGATAAAGCAGGGCTTTGTTATATTTCTGTAGATAAAAAAGACGTACTCCGAATGAGTGATAGAACGAGTTCGATCCGATGGTATCAGACAGAGATGGAAATTAAAAATAACCCAGATGTCCAAATTCCGATCAGCGATGAAGAAATGGAAGCGGTCAGAAAGGATACCAAGGGACCGTTCCAGAGGATCGTCTAAAAGTCATTGCAAGAAACAGAAAAATAACAGAATATGCAAAAGAGCTTTTATCGGCACAGGCTTCATTAAGTAAATCTAATTTTGTCGTTGTAGCTAATCAATTTTTATCTACTTCTATAGAAGAAAACATCGAGAGCAATGATATCTTGTTGAATATTTTGGCTTTGGTGGACAGACGAATTGGGAAAAAACGAATTTTAAACATGTCCGAGAAGATGAAGTTAAAGCATCCCATTGTGCAGTATTTTTATGAACTACGGCGTAGTACATGTTAGAATAAAAAAAGTAATGATGAGAACTCTTCTAGCGAAGGGTTCTTGTTTTGTTTATACTGGAAAAGCCAATTTACATTCTAGGAGTTGTCTAACGAACTATGAACAAGAAAGAAGTCGCGCACATACGCAAGCAGTTTAAGCTGGATAATCATTTAATGAATATTTACGATATTCTTAACGTGTACATTATGAAGGAAACGAACGAAATCTATCACTGGGAGCGGAATCCCTTTGGGTTAGTGGATCGGGAGAAGCAGGAGCTGTATATGGGCAATTTCAAAAAACTGCTGACCGGCGAATTGGATCATAAGCTGTTCGAGCTCAAGTTTCAGGAGGAAGCGGAAGATCAGAAAGACCCTTCGCGGGTGCTGCTTCACCAAGCTATCCAGACTGGGGATCCGGACGAGTGGCAGGATCTGATGCTGCTGCTCGTGGACAAAATGATGGCGGACACGATGTATGAACGGGATACGGTCATTACGTTCGTGCGCGGACAATACTACCGACCGACCAAGGCGAGGAATGATGAGGCCGAGGAGACAGGGAATGACGAAGTGTTCGGGCATCCGTTCATTCTATGCAGCGTGAACTCTACGGAGAAGCAGCGGAAGGCTCTCTTGTTCGACTATGTAGAGAGAGAGTTTAAGTACAATATCATTGTAGACCCGATTATCAAGCTCAGCACACCGGAGCAAGGATTCTTTTATCCTAGTGTGACGGACAATTATTCCGACGTAAACCGGCTTCTCTATTGTACGGGGAAATCCAATGATCCGAATGAGCGTTTCATCTCTGGGTCTTGAATGCGGAACGGTCTGTGACGGCACTTGAAGAGAGAGGGATCTTTGAAGACATTGTGAAGGAAGTGGCGGGTGAACAGCTGGACTCAGCCACGATCGCACACGTATACGAGGAGATTCATCATGTGATTGAATCCCATCAGGATGAGGAAGAACCTGCGAAGCTGGATTATACTGATGTGGAACGCGTGCTGACAGCAAGCGGCATAGATAATGTCACAAAGGAAGCCGTGGAACGGGCGTTTGAGACCATCGTTGACGATAAGAACTATGAACTGAAGGCGAACAGCGTGATCCCTAAATTCACGTCAAAATCGATCAAGATCGATACCAAGGTAGCCACGATTACCATCAGCCCACAGGATTTAAGGTATATTAAGCAGGTAAGCTTTCAAGGCAAACGCTGCATTATGATTGAGGTTGACGAAGATGCCACCATTGAGGGCTTTACGCTGAGCACAGAGACATTATTGGAAAAGGCGGATTGAAGCTGCTATTGAAAGACTTGTGAATGAAGCTTCTGAAAGATTCGAGCAATTGTTACAAAAGGAACAAGATAAGCTTAATGAAGATATTAAGGATATATTTGAGAGTGATTTAGGTGAAGCCTTTACTTATCAGATCAATCTGAGGAACTAAGAGCATCTAATGTTAAGATTGGGAATTTCGAACATAAGGGGAATTATATGTTTTTGATCCAAAATATCGACTTGACCACAACCTCCCCATGGCGCTTGGTGAGATGCATAAGTATCGCGACGGAATCGTAAGAGAAGTAGATGGCAGTAGAGCCGTCAAAGAAGTGTATATTGTTACACCGGCACCAGGTAAGGAAAATTCAGGCCTGTATGCTGATGAATATCATCAGAAATATCAAATGGGGGCTTACTGCTTGAGACCGGGGGAGAATGGACAAGAGTTGGTAGATAAATTAATTGGGTTGATGGTTGATAGGCTTGGCAATGAGAATATTTGAGTGATTAATAGACGTGAATCGATTTGATAATGTGAAAAGTCAAATTAATTCACGTTTTTTATAGAGAAAGTAATTATCCCGTTAGTGTAACAAACATATAAAATCGCCTTCTAGAATGTCCCACTGCGTGAGCATCGTATTTTTGCTAGAATGAACGTGAGTATGGTCGTACAAATATGCGATCAAGATTACTTCCTCAGTAGGGAGTTGAGAGAAAGTGGATGGACAAGAGCCATTATTGAGATATTTGCAACAACATATTTTACGAAGCGGAGAAGAGTTATCTCCAGAAAATCTTGAGAGACCTGTGAATTCAATCATAGATATCTCAATTGTTAAACGGACGGCTCGCACATATCGACAAGTAGGCGTATTAACGTTAGCAACGGATATACACCATGGGAACGATATATCTGTCCCGGATCCTGACTTGCTCAAGTGGACACCTGGACGCCGGGTTGCTCTAATAGATGAGACGAAAGCATTCGAGTGGCTCTCTTCGGGTTGGATTATGAAGGAGATGCGGTTGAAACGGGATGGAAGAACGATCGACAAGCTTTGCTATCGTATGGGGTATCGTTTGTTCGCTTTGCAGCAGCAGAGACAAGAGCAAGAGAGAGCAGAGCTAATGGAACAGCTCGAATGCTGTCGGTTGAGAGCGGAACGATTACAGAGACAAGGGGATCAGGAGATACAGAGTGATAAGAAGGATCTACTATCTCTTTTGCAAAGCCGTCTCATTTCGCATAGCAGACTAACCATTGATGATCTAGAGGTGGCAGAGCCTTTTCCAGCTAAATGGAGTAATTTGAAGAGAATTCAATATCTGCATTTTGTACTGGCGTTTATTCTGATATCGGCCAAGCAAGTTGTTTTTGATTGGAAAGAGATTGGCGCGCAGTATTATGGGGAAATCGGAGGCTCTAAAGTTTTTGATACACACAAAGATGAATTCATCAGAACGCTGGAACTATGGGCAGGACAACTGACAACCAGCCTCGGTTTGATCAGTCCCGGTCAGATTACCCCTATTTATTTTTCGGGCCATTTAGAGGGACAATGGTCTGTCCATCGTTCAGGTCCAGTTCATGCATTGACGGATCTAGCTGTTGCACAGGATGATTACCATACCACGGCATCAACCCTTTGGTTGGTAGAGAACCGCGGATTCTGACCCGAATCGCCGCAGACCAACATTTTGCTAAGAAATCAGATTGCTTGATTATGTGTGTGGATGGGCATATCCGTAGCTCACACAAAATACTGATTCACCAATTGGTTGCTAATAGCTCGATTAAACAGGTGTTGATGTGGAGTGACTATGATGAAGATGGTCTTGGCATTGCCAGGGAAATGATGGAGGCGGTCTCGGCCAGTAGGCTTATGTTAAAGTGGATTTGTCATGATCATCAGATCATAACGAATTGGATGGATTACCAAACCTATATGAAGAAGCTGCTGCAGGAGAGTTCCTTAGAGCAGGAGCAAGTGCTGGGAGGATACAAGGAGTGGAATCGATGGATCGACCACTGATATCTATATTTGAAACAGAAGAGACCTCTGCGGAAATACATCAGTCGATGCGGGATATTGCGTATCTCTCAGGCGTGTTAAGCGATCTGGGATCGCAAAATGCTTTTCAGACACCTGCGGAGATATTGCGATTCTTGCGCATTATTCAACTGATCAATGAAGAAGCATTAGGACTTGATGAGCCTATTGAGAATTCAGACACATTATTCTACAGGTACCGGAATCGCTATAAGGACCCGAACCCCCAAGCCGTAAACGTGTTGAGCAGATTATTAATGTGCTGGTTAAATATAATTGGATCTCCAAGCAATCCAGGCAATTGAAAATGCGCGATGTCGGCAAAAGAATGATGGACGCCTTGATCCGTCTCGCCAATGATTCGCTAGCCTACTACATGCATGATGATATTGGCAGATCCCTGTTCCAGGCTAGGCGTGATGCGGAACTGAGTGAAGCCTATGATGATCATGGCATCTCGGGAGGCAATCGGATCGCCAGTATGATTCGAAATCTGGAGAATGCGATCGAACTGATGAGAGAGCGGGAGCTAGAGATGCTGGCCGATCGTGGGGCTCTGCCACAGCTTGAGTTGATTCATCAGCTCATGCAGGAGTTAGATGTCAAGTTGAATGAGCGTTTTCGTCAATTTCAGACGTTGGAGGATAGTCTGGTCTTGAGCGATTTGATGCAGCAAGGAACGACTGCCCTGGCCGAAGGAACGAATCTGAGTCTCGGGATGATTCATAAGTACTTGAAATTCACAACGATGCAGCAGACGATGCTCTCCTCGACGATCCATCCCGAGAAGGTCCGAGAATTCATCATGAAGATGTATGACCCTCCGATAGAGTCCGATATTCCGAACAGCCATCAGCTGATGAGCTTTATGGAACAAGATCAGTACCCGGGAGAAGCGGAAGATGGAATGTGGGTTCCTGTAAAGTTTGCTTCACCTCTATCGGCGGCAGCGATTGACGAGGCGGTTCACTATCTGGAGACTTACGAGCCTATAGTTGACCCTGTCTCCGTACAGGATGAGGAAGAAGAGTATGTAGCAGAGGAAGTTACCGCTGACGAAGTCGGAGATTTGATCGGACAATCAGAATGGCTGCTGACGAAATCAATGATTCGCACCGAGGAGATCGAGGTATATATGGATCAGGTGCATGAAGCACCGATTGAACAAGTGGTGATAGAGTCGACTTCTCCGGCATGGGGGATGCGATTAATGCATTAACTGCCGTCGCCGCTCTAATAGGCAGTAAGCGCATTTCGGTGGAGCCTGCTACAGAAGATGAGCTTCAGAATAAGCAGTTCGATAATAAAATGTGGGACTGGATGCTGCAAGAGGATCGGAGACAAATGGCGAAGCAAAGAGGTACTGGTCGAGTGAGCTCAACAGAGAAAGATACGACAGAGGAAGGGGATGGAGCGCATGAATAGCGATGAGATAAGTACTTTTAATTCTGAAATAGAGGCAGGAGAGAGTGGCGAGTCTAAGGATATTGATTTTATAACGGATGAGTCCTCCCGTATTCCTTGAATGTGCTGCAATCTCTGAAAGGCATACTTGCGCAAGACGAGGAACTGGCATTCATGAATATTTTATTCTCATCATCAGCCACGCTGCGTGCAGGTAACTTTGGACTATCGAGAAAAGAAGTTGAGAAGCAGCTACGGATCACAGATCAGGATGAAGCCTTTTATTCCTTCATAACGCGGATCAATCAGGCTGTAGGTCGGTATTTCCAAGTAATCTACGATGAGAAAAGAGACCAGGTTATAGCGATGATGCGTGTCTCTGCTAGGGCTGCACGTAGTACACTGTCGAAGGAAAGTCTGGCGGTCCTGCTGTTCATGTTCTATCAACAAGAGGTGCTGCAGCATGAATTCACGCTGTTCGATCAATTGCTAAGCGCTTTTGGACATGAGACCACAAAGGCAAATCAGCGATTACTGCTTAATATAGATCCTTTGAAGAAGATTGGGGCGGTTGAGGAATATGACACGAATTCATTGGAGAAGGCATACCAATTAACGGCGATTGGTGTGAATATGTTCTCTGATTCTTTTCTTCGTAGAACGGTAGAATTCAGTCAATCCAACCAGTTGAGCAAGGAAGAAGTGCTGAAGTTCTTCAAGCGATACAACTTATATCGGGAAGGAGATGAGGAGACACAATGATACCTTGGAAAATGTGGTTCAGTGGGATCCGCGATTATTCGCCGACCGTGATGGATCTAGCGGGTCAGATGGAGCATGTTCTGATTACAGGCCCTAACGGGGCGGGAAAATCAACAATTACCTATTGTATGGGTGCGGTGCTGTATTCGTCCAAGGTAGATATTGAGGGGCTCAAATCTCGTAATCTGCAAGCGGACGAGCCGTGGAAGGCGCATATTCGCCTTTTGTTCAGAAATGAAGGTCTTGATCGGCTGGATGCCCCCGACTATATTGAATTTACGCTGCGTATCTATCAGGACCCGGGACAACCGGTTAAGAAAGAATTCTTCATTGCCTCCGGGGATGATCCTGATCAGTGGGAGAACACCGTTCGTTATACATCTGGAGATCGCCAATATAATTTTACGGCCTATAAGAAGGATTTGCAGTATAAATACAAAATTGATCCGGACATGTTCTACTTAATCTGGTACCAGCAGGAAGTGAACCAATTCGCCGTTATGGACCCGCAGGAGCGATTCCGGATTTTTGCTGAAATGCACGGCATTGATCGGGCGCAGCAGAGCTGGGAAGAGAGCATCGAGAAGCTGAAGGAGACGCAGGAAACGTTGCGTACTTCTGAGACAAATGTTCAGTACAAGAAGCAAATACTGAATATTCAGAGCACTGCGTTGCAGCGTTATGAGGAGAACCGCAGACGTCTCTTGGAAGGCGGACAATTATACTCGCGATCATTGCTTCAGCTGGAGGATTATTATCGGCGGAAGAAGAGCAACTGAGCGGTCAGATGGAGCAGTTGGAGCTGGATATCGATGTGCAGCGGGACGGTATGAATGAGTTGGGAACACGTGAGGCAGTGGTATTAGAGCAGCTGAATGCGCAGGGAGAGCAAATGGAGCTGGCTCAGCAAGAGCTGGATCGAACTGAGGAGACATTGCAGCACCTAAGGGATGAGATGAAGGAGACGGCGGCAGCTGTAAGGGGCTGGAAACTGAGCTGCAGCATGTAAGTAAGGAGAAGGAACGTATCCGTCGTACGGAGGATGAAGTGAAGGAACAACTGGCGGAGACGAAGCAACAATTAAGCGAAGCCATTCGTGAGAAAGAGTTGCGAGAGCAGGAACAGAGAAAATGTAATGGTTCGAAAGATCAACGCATCATGTTAATTTCCGAATTAAAGGTTGAGATAGATCGGGATAAGAAGATGGAGCTGGAGCATAAGGAGCGGCTTGCCCAATATAAGAGTAGCCACTTTGTTCAGGAACGGTTGAATCAGCTTGATAGCTCTATCCAGAGGGAAAAGGATCAATTGCATGGTCAACGGCAAGAGATGGGTCAATTAGAGGAAGAACTCGTTCGTCTGGAACAAGCACAAGACTGGTCGGTGCGGCAGATGGAGTCGCTGGATTTTTTTCGCGTAAAAGGGGTACAGGCATTCACTCTAAGCGAGTTGGTTGAATTGGATGCGTCAGCTCATTTGAAGTGGGAAGAACGATTTGATGCGATAAAGTATACGATTTTCTTCGATGGAATGATGACGGAACCGCCTAATGATCTGTACCATGTTCCGTTGCGCAAAGTGGTGCCAGACCGTTCTATTACAGAGTTGCCAGATCTACATGTGAAGGTCAAGGAGGGGCTGGAAGAAGAATGGGTTCCTTATGCGATGAAGGCATTGTGGTGGATTGAGCAATTTTTCATAGATGGAATGTTCCAGACTCGGCACGGGGTACTGATAGATCCGATGGGGATTCGTGGTTCGCAGGAGAAGGGGCGTTATATCCTAAGTGAACGGGCGCTAAGGCTTCGTAAAGAGAAGCTCACACAGCAGATTGATGATCTGAAGCGGCGGAGCGAAGAGCTTAGGGAACGGATTGGGCAGAGTACGCAAGAATATCAGACTCTAAGCAGTATGATCCAGCGGGTGCGTGAATCGGAAGCCTTCATGACGAAGGAGTATGAGCGGACGGAGCGGATCAGGAAGTTCGATGATGAGAATGTACGGGTTCTTGAGCTTAAGGACCGTATTCAGCAACTGGAACAAGAGCGTATCCGGTATAACGAAGAGGAAGTACGCTTGAGTCGTCTGGAGCAAGAGCTTCAAGTGGAGTCGGATTTCTACGTACAGCTTGGACAGTTGAAGGATAAATATGAAGCACTGAATGAAAGTAAACGACATTTGAACGATCTGAAGGCGCAGCTGGAGAAGCTGGAGATTCAATTGGAGCAAGCGGAGGAGCGGTTGAATCGGCTGGGACGTGAGAGGAAGAAGAAAGAACGGGAGCTGGGGGATGTTCGGGATCTGAAGGAGCAGCAAGAACGGAATCTGAATCAGATGAGTAAGCAATTGGAGAATACCATAGATAACCGGAACGTGGCTCAGCAAGAACGAATCAGCAGCATTCAAGAGATTGAAGAGGTGAAGCAGCTTATTCCGGACATATATAACGAGGTTGTGGCTACGCATACGTCTAATCTCGCGGAATCATCTCTTAGCAAGCGTACTATTTCTGAGTTGCGGCAAGGTAGGGAGAAGGGGAAGATTGAGTTCGATTATGCTAGACAAGAACAGGGGATTGATCCAGCTGCACCTGAGAATTATAGGGTCGTCCAGGAGGAATATGAGCGATTACAGAATGAGTACAACCGGACGAAGGTATTGTTCGAAGAGGACCAGATTCGTACGGATGAGCTAAAAAATGCGCTTGAGACGACCATTAACATGCGGGTGCTTGAGATTCGGCAGCGGTTCAGTTCTTATATGAGCCTATTTCAATTTGAAGGTGAGATTGATTGGGAGTCTTATGAGGATCGTAAGCAGCGCACTCATTTCAATCTATTCATCAAAGCCCGCAAGGAAGGGCATCGTGGAGCGCTTGAGGATGTCAGCGTCAAAGCCAGAGGCGGGAAAGTCGGCAAAGGCGTATCCGGCGGGGAAGAATCCTTAAGCTCATTATTGTTCGCGCTGGCTCTGTTGCAAAATTTGCAGACAGCCCCAGGCTTCATCGTACTAGACGAATTCGACAGTGCTCTTGACGAACAGCGTAAGCTCAAAGTATTCGATCTTTACGTACATGAGCTCGAACGCAAGCTCATTATTCTCACCCCGAAATCCCACGAACCCTCTTACCTGGAACGCTTCTACAAAGCGTATATCGTCCATCATGATCCGACCGTACCGCGGAGTAAGGTGACGGGGATTGTGAGGCGGGGGTGACTAAAAACGAGGATTATTTTGACAATGTGGAAAGTCGAAATAATCCTCGTTTTTTATATGGAACAAAAATTACGCCGGGTCAGCGCACGGGGAAGCTGAAATATTCACCTACTTCGACCACCGCACCACCAACGATTTTACGGAGTCTCTGAATAACCTTATCCGTGTCATTAACCGCTTATAGGCAGGAGCTATTCATTTGAAGCCCTGAGAGCCAAAATACTCTTTACAGAGGGGCTTGCAAAACAACGGAAGCCTAAGTATCAGCGACGGATCGATGATTACGTACTGGAAGAAAACTTCCCGACGTGCAAAATACTGCCTGTTCTTCGTGAACCAGAAGAAACAGCCCTGCTTGGTATCGATCTTTCCACCTCGATTGAGAAATTGGAGAAGGGCGAATTATAAGCCTTTTCCATCCTAAAATCAGAATATCCAAAATATAAATAAAGGCTGACGTATGATAAAAGACTACAATTAACTTAACGAAGCAGAGCCACGGCTGAACCGAATTTGAAGCAAGTTAAAATTGCAGATAAATTGGCTGATACGCACGAAAGGCTGGAGCGTTTAGAAACTCAATCTGTCAACCATTTGTTCCTGATGATTCATATGGATGATTACCGCCGTGATTACAAGGAAATGAAATCAAAAGGTGTTCATTTCCTTGGTGAACCGAGTGATGTTCCTTGGGGAGTTGAAGTTGTTTTTCAAGACTTGTATGGAAATCGGTTTGATCTTGTACAGTATAAGGGATAGGACAAATAGTCAGTATTCTCACCTATTCACTCTCACGTTTTGATTCCGTAACGTTCACGCAGCGTATGGATGACGGCATGCACTTGTTCTGGCTCTGGAAGCCATAATCCTAAGGCAGCTTGTTCGAGACTAAGTTTGGATTGGCGTTCCCGGATCACTTGTTTAATAGACTCTATGAATACCTGCGCCGCACCGCTGCCAACACTGCTGCTGAGCGAAGCTAGTTCTTCCAGACTGCCCGTCTTATCTTCGGTGACGATAGGATGATCCACATGCGCCACCCCTAATGCAGCACGCTCATAGAAGGCGCGGACGAGCCCTGCGCTCTCCTTACCCGAACCCTCGCATATGACGAATGCCTGTACGACAAAGGCATGAGCTTGACGACGCTGCGCAATGCCGCAAAATTTGATACCGCCTATGCTGAGGTCATAATCGCCAGGGCAGTATGCACCATCAATTTCACCTTTGTCGACCGTGTAGCCCGTATTCTGCAGGGCAAGCTTGATTAGCTGATACATACGCTCATAATCGGAGCGGAAGCATTTATCGCCAAGACCTTCCTTCGGAAGGATTAGGGAAATATTCACAACACCCAAATCGAGTGGCACGGCAGCCCCGCCTGTGCTCCGGACAGCCGTCGAGTAGCCAAGCGATTCCAGCCATTTCTGCGCCTCTGCTGCATGCGGCAGTCTGCTGTCACGCAGTCCCATTACGAAGCCTCTCGGATGGCGCCATAGATGACATACAGCGGGACCTCCCTTGCCTGTATGTCTGCACAACAGCTCATCCAATGCAAAAGGATACAGAATGTCAGACTCCTCTAGGTGTTGCGTGCGATCTAGCAGTAGGATATTGTCTAGTCCATCCGAATGAAATGAAGTCTTACATTCTGCCAATTCTACGACCCCCTTATAAAGCATAAAACAGAAATCCAATCTATTCGTATCTTAACACGGATGAGTTCGTTACGGAAAACGAGAGACTCGTCGTAAGTCCTCTAGCGATGACATAAATAAGGGTAGCCATTAAAAAATGTGCTAGGATAGATCTTAAAGTAAAGAAGATGATCCGGAATTCGCTGGCTTATATCTGGGGAGGTTCCATATTAATGAGTGAAGATAATTTAAGCATCAAATTGTCTCTTCGGGAGGCATATGACAATCATGCCGATCTCCGGGATTCAGCACAATTGGAAGATTGGAAGACTGAGGAAAGAGATAAAGTGTTAGGTGCATTCCGATCGAATGAGGTACAAAGTATTCTAGAAATTGGAGCGGGTCCCGGACGGGATAGCTTATTTTTTAAAGAGCAGGGATTTGATGTTACAGCTGTGGATTTGTCGGAAGAAATGGTCCATTTGTGCTTACAAAAGGGATTGGATGCTAGGGTAATGGATTTTTACCAGCTGGATTTTGCAGATCGATCCTATGATGCGGTCTATGCCATGAATTGCTTGTTGCATGTACCGAAAGCTCAGCTTCCTGGTGTCCTTGCGGAGATTAAGCGCATTTTGAAGCCAAACTCCTTATTCTACTTAGGGCTCTATGGGGGGATTTCCACCGATGGTATTTGGATGCAGGATCCTTATAAGCCTAAGAGGTACTTTGCTATGTACCCAGATTTGGAGATTCAACAGATCATCAAGCGTCATTTTCAAATCGAAGACTTTCATATAAGAGATATGGGGGAAGGAAATCCCCATTTTCAAGCGATGTTGCTTAGAAACTATTAGCTTACTTCTATGATTAGAGAGGGGAGTAACGACATCATGCCAGTTTATAATAAGCTTGTCCGGGATCTAATCCCGGAAATTATCGGAGCACAGGGAAGCAGTATACCATGAAGACGTTGGACATGGAGAAATATATTATAGAACTTCGAAAAAAACTGCAGGAAGAGCATCAGGAATACATAACAGCGGAAACGGATCAGGAGGCTTCCAAGGAACTAGCAGATATGCTTGAGGTTATTTATGCTTTGGCAACAGTTCATGGAGCTACAGAGCAAGAACTGAATCAGTTGTGTAGTGAAAAAGTGCAGAAGCGCGATAGATTACATTATAGTAATTTCAAGAATGTTGCATCACTGGAATTGTGAGGTGAAGGATATTATGTCAATATTGTTAGTCGTTCTTCAAGGGCCAAGTGCGTCAGGGAAAAGTACAATTCAGATTAAATTGGGACTTCCCCGCGTTGTGACTTGGACTTCACGTCTGCCGCGCGAAGGTGAGATTGACGGAGTTGATTATTTTATTAGAACAAAAGAAGAAATGCAGCGACTGTATGAACAAGGTCAGATGATAGAAATGACACAATATCATGGGAATTTTTACGGTACTCCAATACAGTTGCTTGAAGATATTTTCCACAAGTCGGAGCGAAGATCAGTTATTTTGGATGAGGCCGGAGCTAAAAAGATTAAACAGTTTTTCAATGACAAAATACTGATTATAGGAGTAAAGGCAGAACGACATGAATGTGCGCAGCGTCTTGAAGCTCGTGGCCATAGTACCTCGGATATAAATGCACGTCTCGAAACATTTGAATTAGAAATCGATGCGTTGTCGCACTGTGATCTCGTTTTAAACAATACATATTGGAATAAGGAAAAGATTGATCAAGTTGTTCAATATCTCAAAGAAGGGTTGGAGAAACAACATGGCACATTATGATGAATTAACTATTGATTTTGTTAAGCAGTGGAACGAGAAATTAGATGGAATGGATTTTCGGCTGAATGAGGTGGATGGAGACGATCGTGGACGCGATGCCTATGCAAGGGATTATGCTCGTATTTTGTACTCATCTTCTTTTCGTCGTCTTCAAGGTAAGATGCAACTACTTGGTATAGAACGATATAACTTTATACGAAACCGCTTGACTCATAGTATGGAGGTTGCGCAAATCGCTCGCGGCATTGCTTCTGATATGGAAGTAGATCATACCTTTGTTGTAGAGGCTTGCGCCCTAGCACACGATTTGGGTAATCCACCAATCGGTCATCATGGTGAAATGATATTGAACGAACTCGTACAGGATATCGGTATTGAGAAAAAGCACCACGCCTTCCGTGGATTGAATTTAACGTTTCGTACACAACTCGGAGTAATAAAATATTTTCGGAAGTATGAAAATGGTAAAAACAAAAAGTTTATTTACGACGAGGACTATCAAGAAATTTGTAGTGTACTTGAGGAGCACAAAATTGACTTGCCGGAAGTAGCTACCATTGACATGCAAATTATGGATTTAGCGGATGAAATCGCTTATGCCGCTCATGATTTGGAAGATTGCCTCAGTCAACACTTGTTCACTATAGACGATTTGCTGTATGAGTTTCAAATTAGTGAGAAATATAGAGAGGCATATGACGAACTTAATGCAATTGTGAATCAATGTAGGGATTTTGCGAAGAAGGGGGTTTATTTCCAATCTTCGGAGGAGTATTCGTTCCTCTTTCGGAAGGAACTAACATCAAAGATTGTCAATCGATTAATCCGTGATATATTTTACGACCAAGAGAAAGACAGATTATTCTACAGAGAACACAATAAATTGGCAGAAGGCTTGAAAATGCTCGTGTTCTCTCTTATTATGCGGCGTCCGTCCATTCAATTGTATGAGAAAAAGGGGAGAAAGTACTCCGTGGGCTCTACGAGGTATATAAGGATGAACACTTAAACGAAGACCTGAAGTTACTACCACCAGAGTACCGTATTTTTGAGGACGATACTGAGCGCAGACGTAATATTATTGACTTTATATCAGGTATGATGGATCAATTTGCAATGCATGAGTATGAAAAATATTATGGGACTGGGGAATTAGAAAGATTAATGTAAATCAGATATTTTTAGGGCGAGTTATGGTTTTGTTCCTATACGACGTGAATTGATTTGATAATGTATAAAGTCAAATTAGTTCACGTTTTTTGTTATGGAACAAAAATTCACGTTATATCACGTTGTATAGTGATATAACGTGAATTTTTTACTTAAAGGTCCCTTTAGATTTCTACGAAATGCCTGTGTATAGTAAATCTGAAGTAGGAAAAAGTTGCATAAAAGGTTTTTCGTCGAGGAATCAGAATAAAAGGGGAGTTGAAATGCATGAAGCTTAAGTGGCTTATTGGAACGTGGATTATTTCAATTATTTTAACAGGATGCGGGGCTGATAATAAATTCGAGAATACGATCTCGGATTCTGATCAAATTCAACAATCACAATTAAATGAGGACAACTTCAAGCCATTAGATTCTGAGCCAACAAATGTTGCCTCTACTGTTGTCACTGAAGAAAATGATCAGAAAAATTTTAAGTTGCCCAAAGATTTATTAATTGAAGGGTGGAAGGTGGGTGTACCATTCTCTGAGGTTGTTGGAAAACTACCGAAAGATTCAGAAATCGATGATAGTTATATGCGATATAGGTTCAAATCGAAGTCCCTTGATTTATATTTTACAGGGGGAGGTATTCTGGACTATATTGTCACCGATGAGCCGGGTATAGGGCTGAATGTAAACTTACATGTTGGAGATGAAGAGCAGAAGATTGAAAATGTTCTTGGAGAAACTGTAAAAAAGGAAAGTGTAAAGGATGGTTACTTAGGTTATACATATTCTTTTGATTTTTATGACATTATCATTTTCACAAAAGATAATATAGTTCAAGGTATTGCAATGCAACTTACAGGAAGTCCAACAATCTACGAGCCAGAGGAAATTAGCAACTATTATAGCAATTATATTGAAACTATAAATAACAATACACCACGAACCAACTCAAATGTGCCCAAAAAGAAACAATGAAATATACTACCCGTGATGAACTGATTGCGTTAAAAAATGATTTTTTTAACCGTTATAAAACCTTGCTTGAGGTCATAAGTCACGATTCTTCTAATAGCGAAAAAATAGATTCTATTTTTTCGGATATTGATTTTAACCAAGTTGAACTTGATTTAGAATTCGCATCTAATTATTGGTCTAGTAAAGACAAGATGCTCGCACAATTGATAACTGAATTTGTTGAAACGGTACTTGATGTTTACCAATGGCAAATTATCCAAAACAACTCTGACGATGATCAAATCAGGTCGGCTGCCGCATATCAAATAAGGGATTCAGCTGTAAAGGCACAAAATACAAATCAGAAGATTCTGATAATGATTAATTACAAAGAATAAATTTTGTTGCAGTAAAGGTTAGATTTACTTAAGAGATCGAAGGTCAAATTTAGAAGTTCAGATTAATTTAATGAAGGAGATGTGTTTAATGCAGACCGCTAAATTAACCGATAAAGTGCTGAAATCCCAAGGGTGGGCATACCAATTTGATTTGTCTATATTAGCTGACAGGCGTGAGGATTCGATCAATGAGCATATGCGGAATGTGTATCTATCAGCGATCGATACACTGTCCAAGCAGAGATCTCAAAAAATATTGAAAGGCCCCTTTTACCTTTGGATTAGTCAGAAAAAGCTCTTAAGCAATAACAATCAATGGGTTGACGGATTTTCATTAATTGTTACACCTCTGTTTCAAAAGGTTGTAGGTAGAGATGTAAACCCGATTGTGGAGTCGATGTGGCAGCATAAAGGATATCTCAGAACGGAATCTGCCGTTCCTCTACTAGAAGGAGCCGTTCCCTCTTGCATTTTTAAGGAGGGTGAGGCATTTCCGATTGAGTTGGATGATGAGTTATTAACTAGACTATCGGACACGTTCGAAGAATATCAATACATGTTGTCACTTGTGAATCCAGGAATGAGTCTTAGATCTAATCCTTACGAATAGGTTCATCTTTGGTCTAACGGATCTATCTTTGAAATTAGATTTTTATGAATACTGAGCTGTTGAGCGTTGGGGATGTTCCGTCAGCGCTCTTTTTTTATTTCATAATCTGAATATAAATCTATTATTGACTAATGATCCCCAGTTCTATGGAAGGACATATGTGGTAATCGTCGAAGTATGTATAATAATAAAACCCGAAGTAGGAGATTTGAACTATGTCAGACAAATTGTTTAGATGGTTTAAGATAATTTACGCTATTCAAGCAAGGCCTGGAATTAATGCCAAGGAACTAGCGGACAGATGTGAGACGGATGAGAGAACAATCTATCGGGATCTACGTTCACTCGATGTTCTAGCCCCAATTACGAATAACGGATATGGAAAGGGCGGGGGATTTCGCTTTATTTCCGTTTAACTGGACACAGCAGGAGGCGATGGTGTTTTCCATGCTGCCTTCCTTTGTTGATCAGAGTAATATGCCACCTGGATTCGATACAGCTTATGACAAGGTGATGGCAGCTCATTTTCGACAGAAGAGTAGAGACCGGGAAATTTTACAGCAAGTTATAGATATTATTCAGATGGGTTCTCCAGCATACCGGGAAGATGCACCCAATTACTTGTTTCAAGTGATCCAAGTGATTGTTGAAGAGAAGACCATTACGGCTATATACCATACGCAGAGCAGGAATGAGCGAACAGAACGCGAAATTGATCCATACTATCTTGTTCCAAGAGAACAGCGCTTCTATTTAATAGGGTATTGTCATCAGGCGGAGGATATTCGTACATTTCGATTAAGCAGATTTCGTTCGATGGAGATCACCAGCCGCAAATTTAATCGTGGAGATTTCAACATTAAGAGTTATCTGAAGAATACTTGGTCGATTGAACGTAGGGATCAGAATATCCAATTCAAAGTAAAATTCTCACCGAATGTAGCGCGTTACATTAAAGAAGAGGAAATGTTCGTACGACCAAGAATGACGGATTTGCCGGATGGTAGCCTTTTGTTCGAGGTGACCCTGAACCATGACCGCGAGTTTATCAATTGGGTCAGCCAGTACGGCCCAGATGCTGAGATATTGGCGCCAACGTCTTACAGGAAGTTTATGAAGGAACGGTTGAGTCAATGGAGTAAGTTATATGAGCGAGAATAAGGAATAGCGCTATCACGCCATTCCTAGCAGCTTAGCCAGTTGACTGAATGGAAGGTTCTCCTCCTGCCCGTTGAATACACCAGTTCCGAGACGTACAATTGATCTTCCGCAGCATTGTTCTCAACCATATTGATATTTGGAAAGATTGAAGTGAAGATGACGGCTGTATTAAAGGCATCATTCAATGCCCGTTGTGGTTCTCCGACAAATGGAAGTTGCAATAGATCCAGAGCTCTCTTCAGTCCGAACCTTTGTCGATGGTCTGGACTGTGGAGCCGAGTGAATGCGAGCTGTATGTCGTTATAATTTTGTAGACAATCCAAGGGAATATTGTGATAACGACAATGCTGGATGAGCTGGTATTTATCATCTGGCCCCCATGCACAGAGATAATAGCATTCATCCCCGATCCATTCCAGAAAGACTTCTAACATTTCGGGAAAAGAGGGGGCTTGATTCACTTGCTCCTGAGTAATTCCTGTAAACGGTGTGGTCTCCTGTGTTAACTTATATTGCCGGGATGGCTTTACATAAGATTGAAATCTATCGATTATAACGGGGGTGCCGTCTTGTTCTCTACATTTAATCGCACCGATTTCAATAATATCCGCGAGATGATAATGCTTGCGTACGACCGTAAATTCTAAATCGAAAATGATGTACGTTGACATATAGAATACTCCTCTCATGATTTATTAAGGACAGCTTAACAAAGAGGAGTGTAAGAGGGTTGTCAGAGAATGGGTGTTCGTCTTGAGCACAGCTCCTTCTAGAACGTACATTCGCTGACATGTTACTGCCAATAGGAAGCTGTAACATAAGACTATGTTAATCATAGGGGGAACAGATATGGATTTGATAGATCGGCTGTATCAGAAGATCAACGAAGACAGATGGTCCCAAGTGGTTTTGTTGGTAAGTTCGTATGCACAGGGGCATCAGTTACTTGAACGAGTCTGCGAACGACACGGAGCTATTTTTAATGTAAATGTTCAAACCCTTCAAGGCATTGTTGCTGACAAAATCAAACTGGAGTTATTCCGCAAAAAAATAAGTCTGCTCGAAGAAGGAGAGAAATTTTGGGTTATCCGTTGGTTGATGAAGCAATTGACTGTAGAAGAGCCAGCGGGTTACATCACGGAATCCATGTTGAAGCCCGGCATCGTGAATCATGTATATCGTGTAATTTCAGAACTGCGGATGGCGGGCATTCGTTCTGAGGATATGACCAAGGAGAGCTTCATGAATTCCGATAAAGGAGAATATTTGAAGCAATTGCTCGCACGATATGAAGCATATCTTCTTGAACATCACAGGACGGACTTTGCTGGGGTTATAGAATATTTGAACCCTGGCGTTGGGGATATAGTTTATTTGGCATCAAATCCAACAGGGTGGACATATATAGAATCTCAAATGGTTCAAAAGCTATCAGGTGGTCGTGTGGTTTTACTTGATTTAGACTCGCCTTTCAATTTGAGTGAACATTTTCGGGATAACCAGTTCAATATGTTCCGTGCTACCGGGAGTTTTGCAGAAGTTCGGGAGGGATTTCGTAGAATCCTGTCGGAACCTGAATCTCTGGACAGAACAGAGATTATTCTATCCGATTATGAGCGCTATGCCCCTGTTGTGTTTTCACTTACTGAGACACTTGGAATCGATTGTACGCTCTCAAACGGGCTGCCACTGACTTTCTCTGTTGCGGGAAAAGTAGTTATGGGCATGCTTGACTGGCTGGCAGAGGACTTCCCGGTGAGTAGGCTTTCTGAAATGTATCGACATGGTTATTTGGAGTTCCCAGTCGATCGCTGGTCACGGACAGAATGGGTCCAAATCTTGGATAAGTCTGGTATTGGTTGGGGCAAGGAGAGGTATTACGCCGCCCTTAGTCCAGAGAGGCTAAGCGAGGAAATGCGAGAGCAGGGTGCTATTTTATTTACATATATAAATGAATGGTTTAAGGAGTTGCCCGACAGCAATGAATGGAATCCATTATTCCTGTTGGGCTGGTTGTCGGATTTTCTTCAGAAGTATGTACCAATACGGTCACTAGATGATGCAAATGTCAAGACTACGCTGCAAGAGATGGCGAACCGATATGAGACTAGCCTGTCTGAACCAATGTCCCTTGAATTAGCTATTCGGTATGTGCAAGAGATGATCAATGAAGTACGGATAGGCGTCTCTGCAACACCGAGACCAGGTGCAGTTCATATTAGTTCAATGCAGAATGGGGGATGGAGCGGGAGAAATCGAACCTGGATTGCAGGTGTGGACGAGAGGGCTTGGAGCATACCTGTGGTGCAAGACCCGCTTCTACTGGATACGGAACGATATGCATTATCAGAGCATTTGGAGCCGGCCTTCGAACGTGCAAAGAGGGTAAGAAGTGAACGGGAATCCCGATTGTCGCAAATGAAGGGAGAATTGTGGCTTAGCTATTCTTCTTACGATATAGGGGAGCAGAAAAACCAAAGTCCAGCTTATGAGATGCTTCAAGTCCTGTGGTTACAGACAGAGGATTTGGGCCTGGATTTTGGAGATTTGGAGCATTCATTGGGTGAGCCCTTCAGCGTTATGGATGTCATGCATAAAGTCAAGCAACCTGTTCCGCTTGATGGGGTCGATACGTGGTCTCGGTTGCTGCAGGATACAAACGGTAAACGTAGAGATGGATGGCGAGCGATGCTTCAAACTTATCCTACCCTTGCTCAGGGCTACCAAGCTCAGAAGCTTCGTTTGGAAGATTGGCTCTCTGCTTACGATGGTTGGCTCGACGTCGATATCTCTTTACATTCTAATGATTCAAGTGTGGATATGAACAAGCATTTTATTAGTGCAAGTCAGTTAGAGAAATATGCGAGTTGTGGAATGCATTACTATTTCTATTATGTCTTGAAGCTTCAGCAGAAGGATATTGTAAGGTTCGATCCTACACGCTGGTTGCAAGCAAGTGAACGAGGTTCTTTGCTGCATGATATTTTCAAAAGGTATCTAGAGGAAGTTACTAATCAGGGTAAGAAGCTAGCAGAACATAACAGAGAGCGATTGCTTGAAATTACGGAGACAGTGATCAAAGAGAACGCGACATTTATTCCTGCCCCTAATGTACATGTCTTTGAAAAGGAATGTGAAGAGATCAGACGCGATGTGGAAATCTTCTATCACAATGAAAGCCTCAATATGGACCAGCCGTGCTATTTCGAATTAGAGCTGACTTTAGCTAATGGAGAACCAATGGATGTCGATTTACCTGGTGGTATGCGTATAAGATTGAAAGGATTCGTTGATAGAGTTGATCGGATTGGCCCCCATGAGTACCGAATTATTGATTACAAGACGGGGAGTACGAGAAAATACAAGGCCTTGGAGTATTTCAGTGGAGGAACACAACTTCAACATGCTCTGTATTCTGTTGCGGTAGAACAATGGCTTCGCGAGACAGGAATAGACTCTGAAGCTAGAGTAGTTGAGGCTGTGTATTATTTCCCAACGGAACGAGGTCGAGGGGAGTCTGTGAAGCGGGTTCAGGATCGCAGGGGAGAACTGGCCGGCATTGTTGTACAACTGCTTGAGTCCCGGGATCGTGGCATCTATATTCCGACCAAAGATTCGAAGCTCTGTCAGTGGTGTGATTATCAAGCGGTGTGCGGGTCTCACCCGGAATCGATGACTGGAAAACGGAAGTTACCGGATAATGCTCCTATTCTAAGTAAGTTGCTGGAGGTGGAGGGAATTGAGTGAATATGAAGTGTTGACGGTGCCTACAGATCAGGCGGAGCGCGATCGGATACTTTCGGATTTGGATACGACGTTACTCATTGAGGCAGGGGCAGGATCTGGAAAGACGACTAGCTTGGTAGGGAGGCTTCTTGCGCTGATTGAATCCGGTGCTAGGGTTGATCAGATTGCTGCTATAACATTCACGAATAAAGCAGCGGATGAGATGAAGGGACGTTTTCAACTAGCATTAGAAGAGGCTTGTCGGAAATCATCAGATTCGTTGATAAGCGATCGGCTCTCTTTGGCGCTGAGCAATCTTGATCTGATGTTCATTGGGACAATCCACTCGTTCTGCGGTTCAATTTTGCGCGAGCGTCCGATCGAGGCAGGGCTTGATCCTTCATTTGAAGAAATTGATGAAGAGACTGATGCAATGGTCCGGGCCAATTGCTGGGATCAGTATATGGCTGAGATGAGCGAAGAAACACGGCTGCAATTCGAACATCTAATGTCGTTTGGTGTAGATGTTAATACTCTTCGAGGTGTATATGATCGAGTGTCTTTGTTCACGGATGTCGATCTTCCTTGCGAAGAGCGCGGGTGGCCTAATTTTGACCGAATTCGTGAAACTCTGCTCCCTCTACTAGATATTGCTGCCCCGTATATACCGTCGACTGAACCGGAAAAAGGATGGGATACAGTACAACGGCTTGTCCGACAGACGCATCAGAAGATGCACTATATAGATCTGTCGGATGATATGCGAATTCTCGAGATAGCCAAGGATTTTAATCGCAAACTTGATGTTACGCTTAATAGATGGACATCCAAAGAACAGGCCAGTGAGATGAAGAAGCGTTTCCCTGAATGGCAGATTAACGTGCTTATCCCTTTCCTTCAAGAGTGGTATGAATACATGTACCCGAAGCTGATACGGTTCGTACAGCCTGCGCTTGCCTTTTATGAAGAGCGGCGGCATGCTGAGGGAATGCTGAGTTTCCAGGATCTGCTTATGCAGGCCACCAGACTAGTACGAGAAAATGCTGAAGTAAGAGGCTATTTTGCTGAACGGTATCAGAAGCTGCTTGTCGATGAATTCCAGGATACCGATCCGATTCAGGCTGAATTGATGTTCCTGCTCACAGGTGATTCAGAGGATGGGGGTTATCAGAGAGATTGGCGCCAGCTTACGCCTAGACCAGGCTCCTTGTTCGTGGTGGGTGACCCTAAGCAGTCGATTTATCGCTTCAGGCGAGCAGATATTTCAATCTATAACGAAGTGAAGACCCGGATTCAATCATGCGGCGCAGTGCTGCAATTAATAGCTAATTTCCGCTCAGTGCACTCTATCGGTGATTTCATCAATGATCAGTTTATCGGTAAACTGCCGCCAACAGAGACGGAGGTTCAGGCTGCATTCGTGATGATGGAGACACGTAGACATAATCCCACGGAATCCATTCATACGCCACATGGTATCTTCAAGCTTAATTATCCTAAAATGCCGGGAGGCAAGTCTGTAGTCGCACAAGCGGATGCCGAGCAGATTGCCAGATATATCTCTTGGGCGTGTCAACAGGGAAACTTGAAAATTGCAGAGCGTGACGGTGGGACTCGAGACGCGGTTCCGGGCGATTTTCTGATCTTGACGAAGACACGTGAATTCATTCATCTATATGCGGAGCAGTTGGACCTCTATGGTGTTCCTGCAGATACTTCAGGAAGCACGACTGTCTATGAAGAACAGCTGGCGTTATTGCAGTTAGCACGCTGCTTGGAAGACTCTGCGGATAAACCGGCTTTGCTTGCAGTTATGAGAGGAATGCTGTTTGGCTTGAGCGACCGCCAGTTGTGGGCCTATAAGCAAGAGGGATTCCGGTTCTCATTATTTGACTTGCCATCGTTGGACGACTGTAGTGATGAGGCTAAGTCAGTTGTCGTGGTACTGCAAAGGCTTAAGAAATATAAAATGTGGGTTCGCACACTAAGCGCGGCAGCTGCATTCGGTAGGATTGTGGAGGATCTCGGCATATTGCCGTATGTGTCAACACTGTCAGCTGGGTCTGTTCGTGCAGGGACGCTAGTGAGAATGTTGCAGCTATTACATTCAGATCCAATAGCAAGTTCAAATTGGTCGGAATTATGCCGATCTATTGAGCGAATGCTTGTGGATCGAGGTATGGAAACATCAAGTCTGTATGCTGGAGGTAATCAAGCTGTACGTATTATGAACCTGCACAAGGCTAAAGGATTGGAAGCGCCGATTGTATTCCTAGCTTGTCCTTGCGGGGAAGCTGATCATGATGCAACGCAGTATATTGATCGCTCCTCGGATCCGGCTGCAGGTTACTTTACGATCAGTAAGGCAACAGGAGAGTACAGCAGAGAGATGATTGCCCAACCTGTCGGTTGGAGTGTGATGAATGAGCGAGAGCGTGCTTTCTCCAACGCGGAGAAGGATCGGTTGCTATATGTCGCCGCGACCCGTCCGAAGCAAATGCTGGTGATCAGCCTGTATCCTGAGCAGCCAGCAAAGTGCCCATGGACATCGCTTGTAGAGGGAATGGAATCCGTACGCGAACTAGAAGTGCCTGAGATTCAGCCAGAGAAGAGGGACGAGTTGACCACGGGGCCGGATCTGTCAAGAGAGGCCGAAGCCCGGCAACAAATCCTGGATAAGATTAGTAAGCCAACCTATGCCGTATTGTCAGTTACGGGTCAGGCCAAAGCCATCGGCGTTAAGCCGGAGTGGTCCTCAGAAGGCAGAGGCATGGCCTTTGGAAGTGTCGTTCATAGAGCAATTGAAATGCTAGGAAAAGGCCTCCCGGAAGCGGAGCTTGAGGATGCAGTTTCCTTGTTATCCTCAGAAGAAGGCTTGGCAAATGAACATATACAAGCTGCAACTGAGCTTATACGGAATTTGTTGGCCAGCGATCTATGGCAGCGCAGCTTGCGTGCACGTCGTCGATTGTTCGAAGTGCCGTTGATGGTTCGTAAACGGGCTGATGAAGTTAGTATGTTTAGTGATATTGGAGATGCAGATCAAGAGGTTGCGGCTGCATCAGAAGGAACAGTTTCAATGGAGTATGTCTATGTTCGTGGAGTCATTGACTTCCTGTTCGAGGAAGAGGACGGTTGGGTTATCGTCGATTTCAAGACGGATAGTGTATCTGAAGAGAATTTGCAGAAATTTATTGACTTCTATCGACAGCAGGTTGAGGCTTATGCGGTGGAGTGGGAACGGTCCTTTGGCTTCAAGGTAAAAGAAGCTGGATTGTATTTTGTTCAGTTGGAGATTTGGAAAATATGATACAACGACTATTTCTGAAGAAAAATGATTATTTCTTCCATTGGAATAGAAATGTTCAGATTTATCTTAATTGTGGAGGAGAAGGTGAATAATGTTAAACACAGAGATTAATCAAAAAGTTCAGAAGAGTATTGCCAATCGTGAGTATCGAAAGGGAGATGAAACTCGTTTTTATATTTTAACTGTGAAATATGATGATAACCATTATGGGGTTAAGCTTCTAGATAATCATGAGGAGACTGATTTAATCGATATTAATGGCAGACTGGATGTCGCTAAGAAAGATGGTATGAAAATGCTTCGACGAAGGTATCCCTTCGCATCTATCTCTGATACTACAATGGTTCATTATAAAGATGATCGTCCCAACGGTGTCCCTTGGCAAAAAGATAGTAACGAAGTTTTGCTCGAACTCTTCGCTGAGATAAATTCTTCAACAACGGATAGCTATTTAGAAGCTAAAAAATTTGAAGGGGAATTAGTGAATATGCACAAACCCGTAGCAAAAAATATAATCCTTTATGGCCCTCCGGGTACAGGAAAAACCTATAATGTTATTAATCATGCGCTAAAAATTCTTAATCCAGATGTAGATCCTGATTTACTTACTAATCCAGCAAGACGTCATGAGGCTGTTAAATTGTATAACCGGTATATTGAGAGCAATCAAGTCGTGTTTTGTACATTCCATCAGTCGTACAGCTATGAGGACTTTGTTGAAGGGTTTCGATTTGTGAAGGAATCCGAAGGATATGAGGTCAGGGATGGTGTGTTCAAGCGTATCTGTAATGCAGCCAGAGCTGTAGTCACTAATAGAAGGCATACCTATGATTTTGATCTAAGTACTACGAATTTCTATAAATTATCGTTGGGCAATTCGAAAGATTCTAATGACGACATATATGATTATTGCATACAGAAGAATAAGATTGCTTTAGGATGGGGGAATCAAGTCGATTATAGTCAATGTAACAATAAGGAGACAATCCGTAGGAAATATTTAGATGAAGCTAAAGATGATAGAAAATTTGGAGTAGATGCGGTTGATCGATTCAAACACGGAATAAATATTGACGATATCATCATTGTTTCACACGGTAACTATAAAGCTAGAGCAATCGGCAAGGTTACTGGTAAATATGAATATGACGATGCAGGAGTAATTGAGTACCATCACTTTCGCAATGTAGAGTGGCTGTGGGTTAGTAAAGACGATGCAGATATCGTGCCAGTAGAGCGAATTTTGATTGATAAAGTATTTATGCAGCAGGCCATTTACATGCTGGACAAAGAAAACTTGAATATTGAGAGCCTTCGCGAGTTAACCGCTGGCAGAAATGAGAAGGGGACTGGTGAATCTCAATTTGTTATCGTCATTGATGAGATAAATCGCGGTAATATTTCCAAAATTTTTGGAGAGCTAATTACTTTGATAGAGCCTGATAAAAGATTAGGACAGAAAAATGAAATATCGCTTACCTTGCCATATTCAGGGAATAAATTTAATGTGCCTTGTAATGTCCATATTCTTGGTACCATGAATACAGCCGATCGTTCCATCGCATTGCTTGATACCGCACTTCGCAGACGGTTCGATTTTATTGAAATGATGCCTGATTATGGTGTGCTACCATCTGACGTTGAAGGTTTAGATGTACGACTTCTACTTCAAACAATAAACGCCCGTATCGAGTACTTATTTGATCGAGATCATATTGTTGGGCATGCTTACTTTATAACTGAGGAACCGACATTAGACTACTATATAGAAGTAATGCAATACAGAATCATTCCATTGCTACAGGAGTATTTTTATGATAACTGGGAATCTATAGAGCTTGTGTTGGGTGGGGCGGGAAAGAACGAAGAGGATAAGGATTTTCTGATTATAAAGAACACTGCCGCTGCTAACCAATTGTTTGCTGATACTTCTGGACTGCCTGAGTACGAGAAAACTCGTTATACCATACAAGCTAATGCAACAATTAAGGCATTGACTCGTATCTATAAACAACGTGGAAATGCTGATAGGCAGGATGTATTTATATGAAACGTTTTGTTGTGACGGAGTGCTATGGCTCAATTCCCATATCCGATGATGAGAGCGGTGCTTTATCTACATTACAGGTAGATGAACTATCAAACTATATATCTATGAATCGATTGGATCAAAATCTGATTAGAATATCAAGGAAGAGTGTTGTTTTCATTAATTATGTGGGCTTCATTCAATTATCATCTTGCACTATAGAAATACTTCCGAAAGTATCTAGCAATGAACCTTCTATTTCACGACGGGTACTCTTACGTATGTTAGAACGGACAGGTACCTAGATATTCACGAGAGTCAGTTTGGGCAAATTGATTATGAGAAAATGAACTTGTTCGAAATTCTTGCCTTTCTGTTTACAGAGAAGGTTCTTAGAGAGCTATCACGCGGGGTTCTCCGGACTTACATTACTCAGATAGATGAACTGAATACGGTGCGAGGTAGAATTGATACGACCTTACAGATGAGGCGAGATCATCTTAAGTCGACAACGGTGAGCTGTATTTACGATGAATTCCATTCCAACCATGCAATAAATAGGATCTTTAAAGCTACCTTAAGAAGAATAATGAACCATTCGAAACAAATGAACACTCGTAAACGGGCTAGTCATGCGATTATATATCTAGATGAAGCGGCAGATTCCATTGATCAGAGGATTTTGCGTAAGGCTATATATTTTGATCGTAGCAATCGCAGATACGAAGAATGCTATCGACTTGCCATGCTCCTCTTGTCACAATCTGCTCCAACACCACAAAAAGGCAATAAAACGTCAAGTTCCATTTTATTTAAGATGAATGACCTATTTGAAAGTTATATAGCTTATCTGGTCCAAAAGATTACATCTCATGTAGTTGTGAAAGATCGTTCGTATAAACTCCTAATCAAAGAGAGTAATGATCGCAGTGTATTTCAATTGGAGCCTGATTTATTGATTCAAGGTAGCAATGGTCAGTCTATGATTATAGATACAAAGTGGAAAATAATTGATAGCTCATATAGACGACATGGTGTGAAGCGGGAAGACTTTTATCAGATGTATGCATATCTGACTCGATATAAGAGTGTAGGAACTGTTATTTTACTATATCCTTATCATGATGAAATCGATCGGTCAGATGGAGTACCATTGGAATCCTGGTATGTAGAGGGTCAACCGGATAAAAGATTGCTAGTTCACTCTATTAATTATGAAGATGAGAGGCTCGCACTACAAGAGTTAAAATCAATATTGAAATCATAATCTTGAATTGGTTATTTCCCCTTGCAAAACGTATATTCAGTGACAGCTGATTGCTTCCTGTCGTAATATACTAGGTTGAAATGAAACTGCCTAAAGAAGACGGAGGGACCGCTGTAACCCTCAAATACGATACAATAGAAAATTCCTAGCAGGAAAGTTATGGGTGTAGGTCGAAATGACTAGTTTTGGTTGATTGATAGGCTGAAGACGAAGTGCAGGAGGATAGGATATTAAGTATGTTCGACGATACAGTTAGTGCAATTGGAGATGAAGTAAAAGATTTTTCCAGGCAACTCGATTTTATTAATGATCTGCTGCAATAGGATCAAATTTTGATGGATAAAAAAGACGGGCAGGAGCGGTCGTTTGACCGACAAAAGGCAGAGATTTGGAGAGCAACGCTAGTGGATGAACTGGCGAAAGTCCGTGATTTAGAAATGACACTTTTTTATCATCAATTACAACGGCATCAATTTGTTTATCATCCGAACCCTCTGTGATATCATCCTTAGTTTCATTTCTGTCGCGCAAATGAATGTTTCGCAAATACCAAGCTACAAAACGCTGCCCTTCATTAAGGTAGATTTGCTAAGAATAATCATGTTGAATTTTTTCCACTATCTTATCGTAAATTCCTATAGCTCCCTGTAGAGCACACCCTTGTTTTAAATATCTAAAAAATATTTCTAGATTGAAGATAGACAATCCTGCATAAGTATGTCGATACTTTGTATGCTCCCTATGATCGGGATGATTGGTGTCCGATCAAGCATCGCTCTAATAGTATCCTATTGATTCTGCTATTGAGTCAAATTAACTTCGAATATTCAGGCTAAGTATACCTACCAGCTAGGCGGGAGCTCTTCCTTTTGGTGGGCATAGAGAATTTCATATTTGATCTTTGAATCATACATAGTATAGAACAAGTTGACATCTGAACGGGTCGAGCTACTGTGCTGGATTGATCATTTATAATCGCCCCTTTAATATGCAATTTGTAAGCCCTTATTTCGATAAAATGGAATAGGGGCTTTAAAAATGATTTGTTACAGTGAGCCATTCCTCAGTTTCAGGGTCGAGGGTGCCCTTGACGACGTAGAGCATGATATAGCAGTCTTTGTCTGGCATAATGCCGATAATGATACTTATAACAGGTTATCAATCTCTACGAATTCTACATTTTCCAGCCACTGATCTTGGAGACTCCGCATAATCTTTTTAGGGAACTACAAATAGGAACGAATGTTTGGTATAATTAAGGTGCCTTCAATGATCTGATAGTAAGTGGCACTGAAACTAGCGAATTAATTAATCATGACATACAATAGTAATCATTCGTTAAAAATTTCGAGTAAATGTTCTTTATTTTAATGAGGTGATATGATGACTTTTCGATATATAGGATCAAAAGCAAGATTAGTGGAGGAATTAGCTAAACATATTGGTTCACCCAATCAAACAGGGGGGATGTTTGTAGATGCTTTTTGTGGGACAGGTGCTGTCGCTGAGACAGCAATGAAACTTGGCTGGCCAGTTTGGTTAAATGACCATATGGTGAGTGCGGGAATTATCTCTGCAGCCAGGTTGATAAGTAAAAATGAGGCAAACTTTAAGTGTTTTGGTGGGTATAGTGAGGCATTAAAGATCCTAAATGGATTAGAGCCACTACATGGATTCATCTGGCGTGAGTACAGTCCTGCTTCAGCCTTAACTGCTGGGGTAGAACGACGGTACTTTACGGAAGAGAATGCTGGCCGTATAGATGCTATCCGTTCGCAGATTTCTTTATGGAAGAAAGACGGGCAATTAAATAGACAAGAAGAACAATTATTAATAGCGGACCTTCTCAGCGCAACTAATCGTGTAGCCAATATAGCAGGTACTTATGGTTGCTTCTTATCTAAGTGGCAGAGTCAAGCTTTTAATAATCTTGAATTGTTACAAAGGGAATTGAATCCCCAACCAACAACTGTTCGAATAACCTGTGAAGACGTTTCTAACCTTCAGGTTAATCCGAATGACCTAGTTTATTTAGACCCTCCGTATACTAAACGTCAATATGCTGCGTACTATCATATACTTGAGACGATAGTAATTAATGACGAGCCCGAAGTGCAAGGTGTATCGGGACTGCGGCCTTGGCAAATGAAGGCATCAGATTTTTGCTACAAAAAGCGTGCTTTAGATGCTTTAACAAATCTAATCAAAAAATTAAACTCAAACAGAATACTACTTTCTTACAGTGAAGAGGGACATGTACCAATAAATCAACTTATGGATAATCTTTCGCAAATAGGTTCAGCAACACCATTTAAGTTAATGAAGGTCGGTCGGTATAGACCTAATAAAACAGCAAGTATGGCTAGGTCTACAGTCAGTGAATATCTTATTGTGATCGAAAAAGATAAATTATCGTCTGTAAGGGAGGAAGTGATATGAGCTCATCTACAGCTTTGGAAACCCAGTTGTTGCAACCAATTGAGAAATTACTTTCGAAACACTCGACAGAAATTTGTGGAAATCTTTTTGAAGTTCGTTTGCAATTATTGGAAGCCACTGCAAGTGTGCTTGGGGGTTTTCTTTAGACCAATATTTTGATGAATTTAATATAAACCCGGTTGCACCAAATTCAACCCTCATCTTAAAGGGGAATGATATTGCAACCCAACTTTATAAAATCCCTATACATCCAGCGATGGCTTTGAGTGCTTTAGCTCGTGAACCATTGACTTTGTCCCAGCAACGAACAATTGGTGCTTATTACACAGATTTTAGACTTGCAGCTCATTTGGCAGACTTAGGACTGACGGGTTTAAAAGAGGTAAACAAAGTGATTGACCCAGCTTGTGGAACAGGAATACTCTTGGTTGCCGTTTCCGTAAAAAAATGTGGTAAAGATAAAAAGAGACAAGTCATTGGCTAGCAAATAGCGTATTTGCTGCGGACCTTTCACCGGTAGCTTTGCGAGGCGCAAGACTATCATTATCTTCTTTGACAAGTGATATAAAAGCAATAAAGAGAATGTGGAGTAACTGGAGAGTCCAGGATAGTTTATTAGCCCCGTTTGACACATGGCAGCAGATGTCACCTGATTTGTTTGATTTAGTTATTGGCAATCCTCCTTGGGAAAAGGTCAGGTTAACTCGACACGAGTATTTAAACGCTAATGGTGATGAACGTCATTATGGGCAAGAGTACAATGAGTTTGATTTAGATGAAAATGACTATTTAGAACAAAAAAATCAAGTAGCTGACTATGTAATTAGACTAAGGGAACGATATAACTTATTAGGGAATGGTGAACCTGATCTTTACATGGCATTTAATCAACTCTCCTGTCAGTTGGTAAGGCAAGGAGGAAAAGTGTCGATATTATTACCAGCTGGATTAATACGTTCACAAGGAACGGAATCACTTCGTAGGTTTTTATTTGAAGCAGGCCGCGATATATCCATTACTATTATTGAGAATAGAGCGCGCTATTTCGCTATTGATACAAGATTTAAGTTTATTTCTCTTTCTTATAATAAAAATGATAGTGTTGCAGGAGGTGATGATACTTTACATCTTAATCATGCTGTTGGAACTACTTCGGGGGTAGAAATAACCGGATCGGCGAGTTTAAACTGTAAAGAGCTAGCAAAACTTAGGCCTGATCTTTCTATTCCTGAGGTTAGAAATAATAGGGAGTGGGAAATTTTTGCCCGAATGGTCGAAAACGGGGAGGATTGGTCGAAAAAGAATCGAAATGGTATCCTGATATTGTTAGGGAAGTCGATATGACGAGAGATCGAAAGAAATTTTCAAGAAATCCCGTAGACTCTTGCTTGCCAATTATTGAGGGCAGAATGGTTCAATCCCACCATTTTGGGGCAAAAATTTATATTTCGGGGACTGGAAGAACTGCTGTTTGGGTCCCGGTTGCAAAAGGTAGATTTATGATAGTGCCGCAATTCTGGATTAAAGAAACTAGTATTAACAAGAAAGTAGCAGAGAGAAGCAAAATGGCCAGGGCCGGCTTTTGTGATATAGCTGGACAAACAAATGAACGGTCAATGATGGCTGCGTTGATACCTCCAAGAACTGTATGCGGCAATAAGGTACCTACAATTACATTTCCCAATGATCCATCACTAAATAGGTTGCTCTTATGGATTGGCATAGTAAACAGCTTTCCTTTTGATTGGATGCTCAGAAGGGTTCTAACAACTACGGTTAATTATTTTTTACTTCTAAGTCTCCCTTTACCACACTTAGATTTAAACGAATTCAATAGTAGACACATCATTAAGGCTGTTGAGGTACTGAATAATATGATTTCAGGTAGACAGGAATTTAATGGATGGAAAAATGCAGAATTGCGTGTTAACATTGATATTGCAGTACTTACTGCCTATGGTCTTAGGTATGAGGATTTAGTAGTAATGCTTGATGACTTCCCATTATTAGATCGCGGCCAACCCTCTATCCGAAACGAGAAGGTTTCCACTATAACATGTGATTATTTGTTACTCGTGGCTGCTAAGCATTTCGGTAAAAACATTGATGAGGATCTACAAGCACGGGTAGATGAGGCTAAATCTGTTGGGGCAGTTCCTTATATCCCTTCTGAAATGGCGACCGTAGAAATGAACAATGCGGGGAAGAGAAATATGACTACAGGACAAACGAATGGGCCAAGAGGAATTAAACGTATTGTCTATAAAGAAATTGTCGAAGGTGATCGTCTAAAATTTGAGGCTATGTCCAATCATGATGCATCAGCAGGTGGAGGTGCACGCGATTTGCGTTTTAGGCCCTATGATCAATTCAGACTGGCCTTTGAAAGAATGCTGCCTCATAATAATCACGGAATTTTAGAAGGTCAGTTTAATTGGATAGAAGGTGATAGGCACATATCTAGAGAAGCCTATTACCACCCACCTACAAATTCTCGGCCCAACGAGGGAAGGATATCGAATATTGATAAATATTTACCGGGTAACATGTTGCCTGATGCAAGAGAGGGGATTGCTATACTATTGATTATCCAAAGAGATGACGACACTGTATGGATTTCGTTTACAACAGAAAATTCATTGAAAAATGATAGTCGATGGAATCCCCAAGTAAGTCAAACTATTCTCGGGTGCCTATGTGCAAGACGTCGACAAAATGTATCTGCGGCAGGATATGTCGACTTTGAGACAGGGGGATCTTTCTGCAATGGCCAATAGCTATTCCACAGAGTGTCTGGAGATATTGGATCTATTAAAGAGGCGCCGAAATGTATTGTTATCTGGTGCCCCTGGAACTGGAAAGTCGAGATTGTTAGGCGAGGTTGCGGAAGCCTTTGTGACAAACCCAATTGTCTTTGCTCCCACTTCCTTACCGATTCATGATCCTAGTTCGGTGATTGCTATCCCACGTGAGATAGAAGAAGAGGTTGATACTGCACTTCAGTCAGTTTGGCCTGGAACAAATAGAAATGACCGTAAAGTTTATAGAACAGCATTTCACCAAAATTCCAAAAACAGGGAATTTATTACTGGTTTAATGCCGCTTACTAATGGTCAGTCAGGGTTCAGGGTAGTTAAAGGATCACTATATAGAGCAAGCGAATATGCGAAGCTTCCCAATGGGGCATCTCTATTAATCATAGATGAAATTAACCGGGGCCCTGCTGTTCAAGTGTTTGGTGGGAGTATTGTTTCTATTGAACCAGAAAAACGCCTTGCAGAAGACAATAGTATCCGGACTCAAACACAAAGCTTTGAAATCATTGATCCTGTATCAGGCGATATTATCGAATACGCCCTTCCAGAACACCTTTACATACTAGCTGCAATGAATCAAGCGGATGCTTCGGTTGAACCACTTGATGTTGCTTTCCTTCGCCGGTGGGCTCCTTATAGGTTGGTACCGAATAGTACTGTTCTTAGGAAATATTACTCTGTATCTACTACTAACCCAATACCAACAACCCCACTCGATGAAAAGCAAGTCATGGATTTAGGAATTCGAGCTTGGGAGGAGATAAATAAGCAAATTAGACTTGGTAGAGGTCCAGAGTTTCAGCTTGGCCACGGCATATTTTTATCAAGTGGCTCTATTCCAAACACCATTGACGAGGCTTTGTTAGAGATGGTACATATCTGGGAAACGCTTAAAACGCATGTTGAAGAGGTATTCTTTGGAGATCTAAGGGGTATTGCCTCAGCGATAAATGTAATAGGAGGCCCAACATATCATCCTTATAAGCTAGTGGAGTCTACTTTTGCTGATGAGCCGCGGTTAGAACTTGTTGGCCCAGCAGTTGTTAACGTTGGAAACATTTACGATATTTTAAGAGCTGTAGTAGGGTAGGGCTATAATTATGACACGTATTTCATTGATTGAGTATGGTTCGCCTGTTCATTTATGTCAGGTTAACAATCCTTCCACTGGCCTGAGTGACGACGAACTGGGAAAGCTTATTTTAAAGTCGGGTCAACGCATTAGCAGATCATTGAAACTATCTTCAAATCCGTTTGAAATTAACGATCGATCAGTAAGAATTTCTGATATTGCTGGTCTTGTTAGTGTAAGTCCTAGATTCGAATTGGAGATTGCTCCCAAATTCCTTGGATTAGATTCATCTAATAAGAGGTGGCGTGAAGATTTTTTCTTTTTAGCCACCCTTTCAAAACATGGTCGTCTATTAAATAATGACCGTCTCAAAGCGGAGACAGGTGAAATGGGGATCTTCATACCCTAGTTGCTCGTACCATGACCGATATGTACTGGAGTAATCATAGACGTCCATTACGCATGTATACTAATAGATCATTTACAAGTTTTGAGATCGACGGAGAAGTAGATCCTGAATGCCTCTTACAGCCGAGTCCAGAAGGATTCGAACAATTTGGGATATTGTACAATAGAGATAACAAATATAACGCTGTAATACTTACAGCGGCTAAACAGCTATTATCACAGATCAGAGATCCTGGAACCATATCTCAATTAGAGCGGATGGTTTTTGCTCTTTCACCTCAGCGACAAACTAATGGTTTTATCAGAAACCGAACATTACCAAGTAGGTCAGTTCGTTGGCAACCGTTATTTGAACTATCAATGGATGTATTAAACGGATTTGGACTTACACTTAACTCAGGAAAACTCTGGGCACCAGGGTATGTACTTGACACATGGAGAGTTTGGCAGGATTTTCTGAAGATATCCATGCGGCTGTGTTTCGGTTCAGACCGGGTTCAGTCTCAAGTATCACGTGTACTTGGAACAAAGGAAAGGTTCTTAGGTGGAAATATAATTCAAACGAATCAGTCGAATGTGAGACCTGATTTGATAATTAATAATGTGCAATCTAACACACCTTATTTTTTGCTAGATGCAAAGTACAAAGGGAATATAAAAGATGGACATGTCGCAATTTCGGAACAGGACCTTTATGAATCATTAGCTTTTTCCGAAGGCACTGGCTGTAAAAACATTTTACTAGCGTACCCGGCATTGTCTTCTGCCCAATCTGAACTTGGGCAAACGGAGATTTTCGAGAGGCAAAAAATTGGTGATGTCACGGTAATTGGTGTGCAAATTGAAATTAAAGGTATTTCGCTAACAGGAGGATTAAGCCGCTTTTCCAGAAAGTGTGCGACTGATTTGCAGGCTATTTTAGTTAAGTGGGGAGCGTAATAATTTGGTAAAGAAAGAGGTGTCAGAATCATGACAGATAGACACCTCTTATTTTGATTGGATCAAGAATAGCCGTTACCCCCGTTACAGTGAATCGCATCACAAGTGACGAAAAGCTATGGTATCGCAGTTCGGATACGATTAGAGGATTTATTTTGAACAAGAGAAGTACCTATCTGGGCCGATTCATATGCTCATAGCGACTTGTAGTCCCAAATAATAAACATCGATTACATGCATTTCCCAATTCGAGGCTTCCGAGCTTGGTTCATCCAAGCGTAGGTGACAAGTGCTTTCTACAAAGTAAACCGCGTGTACGATAAACAGTATACTAGTCAAAGTTCATGCGACTTAGGAATATGCCGCGACTTATATCACCAAAAAACTCCATATCATTACAATATCGCTTGAAGGATAACCGACGTCCATAGTTTCAAAATCAATAACGCCGCACAGCCGCCCTTTTTACACAAGCTGTTTGCCTACGGCCACGTGAAGTTACAATACCGTCGCCCCCGAATTCTATAAACCGGGGAGCGGCGGTTTTTTAATGCAAAAACGAATTGATGTCATATTGCCGCATTTGCCGCGGAAGGGTTCACAAGATTGCTTCATTGAATCGGGATGGTGTGTGCCGCTACAATACAAGTATAGCGAGTTTATCTTGCTTGGTACTCATTAGATAATCGGCATTCCAAAAGACAGCTTGCAGGGAAAGGACAGAGATGGCGATGCTTACTATGCGCGAATATTTGGTACTTCAGAAGTTGCAGGAAAGTCAGCACCCGTTAACGGTTTCCTTTCTGGCCAGTTCGTTTGATGTGAATGAGCGAACGATCCGTAACGATCTTCAAGGGTTGGATGCGTGGTGCAGGAAGCAAGGGGTGCAGCTTTGCCGCAAACCAAATGTGGGCGTTTGGCTCGAAACGAAAGGACGCGACATCCATCCCGAACCGCCTCTTTCGTCTCAGGATTTCCATCGGCAAATTGTCTACAGTCCCGACGATCGTCAGAAATTGATGGCGTTTGAATTACTGTTTCGCAACGAAGCTGTTCTAGTCAAAGAATTCGAATTCATGCTAGGGATTAGCAAATCGACAGCGTTGCGGGATTTGGAGACATTGGAGCGAATGTGGAACAATACGCCGCTTCAACTGGTGAAACGGCCCAATTTCGGAGTTTTGGCAGTAGGGGAAGAGCGGGATATCCGCAATGCGTTGTTCCGATTGTTGACCGACGAGCCCTTGATGAAAATTCCGGTTGCACAGAAGTACAAAGATGCCGTCTATCGTTGCCTGAAAGCGGACGGCGAGCAATCCAGTACACCGGAATCGGTGAATCGAACGCTCAACGTATGGCTCGGTTTGCGCAAGGAACTAGAACGGCATGAAATGCGTCTCACTGATGAAGCTTTAGCCACTTATGCGCTGCATATTGCGATTGCCGCTTACCGGATTCGACTGGGAGAGAAGATCTCGCTCACTGACAAGCAGAAGGAACACATTCGCCGTCAAAATTTTCATCCATGGCTGGTTTCCTTACTAGAGCGAATGCTGCCGTCCCAAGCTCCGTCTTGGCCGGAGGAAGAAGTGCTGAATATGGCCGTGCATTTGGCGGCTTCGAGCATGAGCGAATGGTTGGAGAACTCACAGGCGCTTTCTGAAGGAGAGACTTCCTTGCTGGCGGCGGCGGTGCACAATATAGTCGAAATCGCGGAACGGTTCCTCGGTTTGTCCTTTCAAGGGGACGGGGAGTTGTATCGGGGCTCGCGAATCATTTGGCGCCGATGATACATCGCTTACGTTACGGAATCGTGGCGAAGCCAGCTGCCACTCCGGTGGAAATAGACGTCAAACACGCTTATCAGTGGATTTTCTACGCCGCACGTTCTGCAACAAAAGTGGTAGAAGAACTGTTTGACCTCTCTGTTCCCGATTCCGAAGTAGCTCATCTTTCTCTTTACATTGGGGCGGCTGTCGAACGGAAAAAGGAAGCGCTTCCTCCGGTGGGGTTCGGGCCGTCATCGTGTGCGGGAGCGGGGTCGGCACCTCACAAATGCTTGAAGTTCGTTTAATGCAAGAATTTCCGGAAATCCGCATTCGGGCCACATGTTCCGTATTTGCCGTAGAGAAGTGGCTCGACGGGAACACGGATTTGTTTCTTGCGACGGTACCATTTCATTTGGATGGGGCGACGGTCATCGAATGCAGCCCTTTCCTCGATTCTAAAGACGTATTCGCCATTCGCGCTTGGCTGGCCGGGGGGAGTGCCTCTTTCGCTAACTTGAGAGATAAACTGACTGAGGAAATCGTCGCCGCGGCGGCACAATTGGGTTTACGCCATCCTCGATTCTCTAAGGAGGTGAGCCGGACTATCGCGTCCTATTTCGCCAATAGCGAAAAAACGATGACACATAATTGGAAAAGGAGCGATCAAGGAAAAATGCTGGACGATTTACTAACAAAACAAACTGTTCTCTGCCATCCCGAGTGCTCAAACTGGGAAGATGCGGTGAATATGGCGGGACAGCTTATGGAAAAAACCGGAGCAGTGGATGCGCAATATACCGAGGCAATGATGAATGGGTTGCGCAAACATGGACCTTACATGGTGGTGGCTCCTGGAGTCGCACTGTTGCACGCCAGACCGCAAGACGGAGTCAAAGAAGTGGGAATGAGTTTACAGATCGTACCCGATGGTGTGGCTTTCGGGCATCCGAGCAGAGATCCGGTTCGACTGGTCTTCGCTTTTGGTACGACCGATTCCCAATCGCATTTACAGGCTTTGTCCCGGCTAATGTCGTTGTTCAACGATGAAGAGCGGCTATCCGCTTTAATGAAGGCATCGAGCGTGGATGATGCGCTCACTTTATTGCATGACTGAGTTCAACTTAACTTTACAGCTAATATTCATGCGAGAGGAGACAGGATCAACATGTTAGCAGAAACTTATGTCAAACGAATTATGGAACTGATGCAGACAGCGAAAGAAACTCAGATGGAAGCGGTTCGGCAAGGGGCTAAACTGGTGGCCGATGCTGTTCAACAAGACGGGGTATTGCATGTATTCGGGTGCGGTCACTCACAGATGTATGCAGAAGAAGTGTTTTACCGGGCTGGGGATTGGTACCTGTAAACGCTATTCTGGAGCCGGCATTGTCTTTGCGTCCGGAAGCACCAAAGAGCACCTGGTTCGAGCGAATCGAAGGGTATGCGGAAATCGTACTGGAGCATGAAAAGATATCCGAGGGAGATGTGATCTTTATCGCCTCTACTTCCGGACGGAATGCGGTACCAGTGGAGATGGCGATGGAGGCCAAAAAACGTGGCATGCACGTTATCGCTTTGACTTCGCTGCAATTCACCAACGATGTAACGTCGCGCCATCCTTCCGGGAAGAAATTAATCGATGTGACTGATGTGGTGTTGGACAACTGCGGGGTAAGCGGCGACGCGATTATGGAGCGGGACGATCTGCCAGCTAAATTCGGTCCTACATCATCTGTTCTCGGTTTCACTCTGTTGCAATCGCTGATCGTACAGACCGTTGAAGAACTATGCGAACGCGGCGTGCAACCACCGATCTGGGTCAGTTCCAATCTGGATAAGGGCGATGCAATCAACGCGGAGTACATTCGCCGCTACAAAGACCGCATTAAATGTTTGTGATCGAAACAAATAACTGAAGTCGGTAAGGCGATGAAATGCAAAATTCCGAATGGGAGCGTGGAACACAATGAAAATTGTAACCGTTTGCGGTATGGGGTTCGGCACAAGTCTAATGGTGAAGATGAGCATCGATGATATTTTGAAGGAACTCGGCAAGCAAGCCGATACACAAGCGATGGATATGGGATCGGTAAAGGGTCTTGATGCCGACTTGTTCGTCACTTCCAAAGAGATGGAAAGCACTTTTCCGGAAGTAGACGCGCCGGTGATTTATCTGGACAACATGACGAATAAAGCGGAGATCAAGGAGAAGGTCATTCCATTTTTAAACCGATAACCTTATGAGAGGGGTAAGTGAGCGATGCTTGATTTCCTGATTCAATTAATAACGACGCCTGCAGTCATGCTCGGATTAGTCGCTTTGGTAGGCCTTCTAATCCAGCGCAAAAACGCCGCAGACGTCACGAAAGGGACCCTGAAGACCATACTGGGCGTATTGATCTTATCAGCAGGGGCAGGTGTTATCGTTCAATACTTGTCACCGTTCGCCACGATTTTTACCGAAGGATTCCATTTGACTGGAGTCGTTCCGTTCGATGAAGCTGTCATCGGGGCGTTGTCAGAAAAGGTACCCGAAATTGCCCGCAACGGTTCATTGATATTGGCACTAGGCTTTGTTACCAATATTATACTAGCCCGCTTCTCGCCTTACAAATATATCTTTCTTACGGGTCATATGTTGTGGATCATGTCGGGAGCCTTGGCTTGGGCTTTTTACGACCTGGGTTACTCGACCGTTCAAGCTGTGCTATGGGGATCAATGATTCAAGGCATAGCCTGTGTGCTGTTTCCGGCGCTCGCTCAGCCGATCATGCGCAAAATAACGGGCTCTAGCGATATCGGATACGGCCATTTTACAACAGCCGGTGTAGTATTGTCCGCGGGTGTCGGCAAATTGGTCGGCAATCCGAAGAAGAGCACGGAAGATATGAAAATGCCGAAAAGCTTGGAATTTTTCAAGGATACCGCAGTTTCCATATCTTGCGTCATGGTGCTCATCTATCTTATTTCAGTATTGATGGCCGGCCCTGAATTTGTGAAGACGATCAGCGACGGCCAGAACTGGATCGTGTTTGCGATCGTTCAAGGCTTGGGCTTTGCTGCTGGCGTACTCATTTTGCTGCAGGGAGTTAGGATGTTCCTAGGGGAAATTGTCCCAGCGTTCCGCGGTATTGCGCAAAAGCTCGTTCCTGGTGCAACGCCTGCGCTAGATTGTCCAGTCGTATTCGCCTTTGCACCGAACGCATTGATTATCGGCTTCTTGAGCAGTATTGTCGGCATGGTGATCGGCATGCTCGTTTCACGTACATTCGGCGAGGTCGTTCCGTTACCTTCCATTATAGGCGGGTTTTTCACTGGCGGGATCGCGGGCATATTCGGCAATGCGTTAGGAGGAAGACGGGGGGCGATTGTTTCCGGGGTGATTTACGGCCTTGTGTTAACGATACCGGTGGCCTTGTTCTTCCCGATGTATGGCCTCGAAACGTATGGCGTTACGGGGATTGCTCTTCTCTTGTCCGATGCGTTGATCGTGCTTTCAGGAGTGAAGCTGCTTGATTCGCTCCATATCCTGCCGATTGTCGTTCCAGTGATAATTGTAGCCTTAATCGCTTTGGGTGTGATTCGTAAGAGCCAAAAGCAAGGCAAATCAAAGACAGAGTCAGTCTAATAAAACGAAGATATTGAGACATAAAGGTGGGAGACATATGGTAGAGAAACGAACAGCGATCCGAAACGCAAACGGCTTGCATATGCGGCCTGCAACGGAGTTTGTCGATTGCGCATCCACTTTTGCCAGCAAAATCTCACTGGCGAAAGACGGCCTCGAAGTCGATGGCAAAAGTATGATAGGCGTTATTTCACTGGCAGTCGCATGCGGTGAAGAAATCGTGATCGCGGCGGAGGGCCCGGATGAGGTAGAGGCGCTCGCCGCTCTGGAGCGGGTTCTTGAAGAAATGAGGGAAGAGGAATGAACGCGATTCGCGGCATTGCGGCGGCGGAAGGGATTGCGATCGGTACGGCCCTGGTACTCCCCGATTTAGTTGGGGAGACGATTCAGGGGCGCCTACCAAAGCGGTGGAAAACCCAGAACGGGAAGTATCGAAATTGCTTCAAACGTTCGAAGAGGTTCAGCAAGAGCTGGAAGCGTTGTATGCCCAGGCGCAGGTCAAACTTGGAGAAGAGAGCGCCAAAATCGTAAAAGGTCAGATTCTGATGGCGAAGGATCGCTCTTGGATTGAAGGGATGACGCGCTTAATCGACGAACAAGGAATGTCTGCAACAAGCGCGGTACAGACGAAAGTAGACGAACTGCTTCGCCTGTTTGAATCGACGGACAATGCCTATATGCGAGAGAGAGCGAGCGACGTACGGGACCTCGGCAGCAGGTTGTTGCTGCGGCTGCAAGGAGAAGTTCGCGAAGAAGTTGAAGGGATAAGCGGACCCGTCATTTGGGTGGCCAATGATTTGCCTCCTTCGCTTACCGTCGGAATCGATGCGACTAAAGTTATGGCATGGGTGACGGAAACGGGCGGACGTACGTCTCACTCGTCCATTCTTGCCCGAACATTGGGTGTTCCCGCGGTTGTGGGGGCCGGTGATCTGGGAGAGCAGATTCGAACGGGACAGACGCTGATCGTGGACGGCGGCGCCGGTCTTGTCTATACGGATCCCGATCCGGAACTGCTGGACGAATACGAAGAAAAGCGGCGCGTATTGGCGGCAAAAGATAGCCAATTAGCACGTTGGAAAGATGAGCCGACTGTAACGGCCGACGGGAAGAGAATCGTTCTTCAAGCTAATATCGGCCATGCAGAGGAGGCAGAGGCTGCGCTGCGGCAGGGAGCTGAGGGGATCGGACTGTTCCGTTCTGAGTTTCTATTCATGCATCGCAACGATTTGCCATCCGAAGAGGAGCAATTTGCCGCATATAAGCAAGCCATCGAGACGATGGGAGGGAAGCCTGTCACGATCCGTACTTTAGATATCGGCGGCGACAAGGAACTTCCGTATCTTCAAATGCCTCGAGAACTCAATCCGTTTCTCGGTTATCGGGCGATACGGCTTTGTCTGGACCGGCCTCATTTGTTCCTGCAGCAACTTAGGGCCATTATGCGCGCCAGCAATTACGGTCAAGTCCGTCTTATGCTACCGATGATATGCGCGGCCGAAGAAATCCGGCAGACGCATCGCCTGATAGAGCAGGCAAGGATGGAGCTGACGCAGGAGGGAATTCCGTACGATCCACATATGAAAGTTGGGATCATGGTGGAAACACCGGCCGCTGCTTTGCTGATGGATCGGCTGGGGGCTATGGTCGATTTTGTTAGCATCGGGACGAACGATCTGGTGCAATATACGATGGCTTGCGACCGAATGAATGAATCGGTGTCGCATCTCTATCAACCCTATCATCCAGCGGTTCTTCGCCAAATTCATTATATTATTGAGCAAGCGCACCGCAATGACATAACCGTTTCCCTTTGTGGAGAGCTGGGTAGTGAGGCTTCAGCGCTTCCGTTGCTGATTGGAATGGGTCTTGACTCCATCAGCATGTCGGCTTCTTCCATCCTCGCCATACGGGAAACAGCGGCGTCGCTGGATAGCAAGGAATGCGAACGACTGGCCGCTTCCGCTTTACAATGTGTCGATCAGGAGGAAGTTCTATCTTTGCTTAAGTTAAAATGAATATTAAGCTATTGAGCGTTGAGTGGATGTTTCGCCAGCGCTCTTTTTATATCTTTTTATAGATTTCTGGTGATTCGTTTTGCATACTATTGCGAAAATAGTTAAAATTACATATTAAGTGCATCTTGATTATGTAAAACGAGGTAGGGGGAAGTCTTATTATGGAACGCATTCAAACAGAGAAACAGTACGAGGAACTGATTAATCGTGATCAATTGACTGTCATTAAATACGATGCCACATGGTGTCCAGACTGTAAGACGCTGGATAAATTTATGCCAGATATTATGGCTAAACATCAGGACAAAGAATTTTATGCGCTCGACGTGGAACAGCTTGAAGAGATTACGAGCAAAAATGAAGTACGCGGAATCCCAAGCCTTCTGGTGTATAAAAACGGGAGAAGATTGCTCATCTTCATAGTAAATATGCCAAAATGCCAAGCCAGATTTCCGAGTATCTAGAGACATTGGAATCGAAAATATAGAAGGATTCTATAGATTATAAAAAGCAGTCCAGGGATTATCTCCTGGACTGCTTTTTTAATAGCTAATTTATTAAGTCGCTGTCGAAAATAGCAGATACATCCATAATTTAGTGGTAATATAGATCTAATTGGAAAAGGATGCAGGTTCTAGAGATGGGGGCCGTTGGGGGTGGGAGGGCTTTTGATATCTTCTGATGTGAGGTAACAATCAATTTTCAGTGTCATAAAAGGTCATAAGAAGTACATAAGTAGTAACCGAAGAATAACAAAGCAGATAAAATAATGCGTTATTTAATAATTAGGAGGGTTTAATTATGGACGCAGGAAAACGCACAATAAACGAGATTTTCAATGGAAGCCGCATACTTGAAATTCCGTTTTTCCAACGCGCTTATGTCTGGGGCGAGGCCCAATGGGGACGAATTCTTGAGGATGTCGAAAATGTAAGCCGGACGCGCACTCCGTATTTTATGGGGTCTGTCATCTTAAAACAGCAACTGACGGATACATCAAGTACCGTCGGCGATGTTCGAACTGTTATCGACGGTCAACAACGGCTCACTACGCTGAGTATCATGTTGAAAGTGTTGTGTCTGAAAAATAATAGCTTACGGAAATTTGATAAGCGATTTCGGCTCGATGACGACAGCACCGTCCTTAAGCATAACCATAACGACATTGAGGCTTACAACGAAGTAATGGAGTTGAATGATATCAAGCCGACGACCCGCAAGGACAATATTTCCCGTGCCTATCAGTATTTCGTGAATAATCTTGACTCTAGCAAGGTAGACTTTGATACGATATGCCACGCCATCCTATTCGTAGGCATTGACCTTAATATTGAGGAAGACGAACAACAGATTTTCGATACTATCAACTCACTTGGCATTCGCTTAACCACCGCCGAACTCTTGAAGAATTACTTCTTCGGTCGCAATGATATTGCCGACTATAACAAATATTGGCGCGATGTATTTGAGAAAGATGAGGAAACAAAGGAATATTGGGACAGGGAGATCACAACCGGTAGAATGAAGAGGACTTTCATTGACCTATTCTTCTTCTCGTACTTGCAGATAAAAATACAGGACCATGCACTCAATGTAAATACCGAAGATAAACTGGCTTTTTCCAAGGTCGAGAAGCTGTTTGAATCGTACAAAAAGTTCATCAAGGATTACTTGGGTGGTGACAAGCATTCTATTCTTAAGGAAATCCGTGATTATGCAGCAGTGTTCAAGAAAGCGATTGATTCCGCTATTATTGATGCCGAACTTCCAGCGGCGGCTGGAATTGAGCGTCTTAACGCTGTGATGTTTGCATTGGATACCACCACGCTGATTCCATATCTTCTCTTTGTCGAGCGCAATGTGCAGGATACATCGGAGCGGAATGATTTGTACGCTTATCTGGAGTCGTACATTATGCGTCGCCTCGTTACCCGTGCTACGACAAAGAACTACAATCAGTTATTTGCTGACCGCCTGATATTAAATCGGGTGCTGTCAAAGGATGGGTTAATTAATTACCTTGGAGGTCAGGGTGACAAAGTCAATCGTATGCCTTCTGACGATGATGTTAAAAAAGCATTCTACGATGCATACCTCACCAACAAGTACGCCGCAGGCGTTCTTTACCTGATTGAGTCCAAGATTCGCAATCGCAATCTTCATTCAACGCAGCTACTGGGTATCAGCAAATACAGCCTTGAGCATATAATGCCCAAAAAGTGGAGAAATCACTGGGCCATTACTGGTGACAAGGCCGCCGCTGACTTCCGCGACCATAAGCTGCAGACCCTTGGAAATTTAACGATTATTACTCAGTCGCTGAACGCTTCTATTCGTGACGCTGACTGGACGACAAAAAAAGCAGGACAGAACAACAAGGGCGGTTTGAAGAAATATGCTGAAGGCATAGAAACGTTCTCTGCTTTTCTAGATAGCAATGTTTGGGATGAAACTGCTATTCAAGGTAGAGCCGATTTTCTTGCGACGAAAGCACTTGATACTTGGGGCATATAGCTGAGTCTAGTAATAGATGGTGGAATTGGTACGTGGAGAAAGCGAAGGGGATACAAGTGAAGAAGTATGCAGGCAGTTGGAATTTGTTCGAAATCGTCTGGTTTGTTTTGTTTACTTTGATTGCTGTTGGGTTTACGGTCCTTTCCAAGGATTCTTTTTTGGTTTCACGGTCTTTATCACTGGGGTGCTATGCGTGGTGCTCGCGGCGAAGGGGAAGCTGATGAGTTATGTCTATGGCATGTATAATACCATCGGTTATGCCTATTTGGCTTATATCAACGGTTTATTTGGAGAGGTTATGCTGAATATGCTTTTCTTTGTCCCTATGAATGTCGTTGGCTTCTACATGTGGAGGAAGAATCTTCAGGGCGGCAAGCTGTCTATGCGCCAGATGGGGCTTAAAGGCATACTCCTCGTGGGGGTGATCTGTATAGCAGGTTCCCTACTGCTGGGGTTTAGCTTGTCGTTTATTCCGGGCAAAATTCGCCTTACATCGATGCTATAACGACGGTGTTATCCGTTGTGGCTACGATTCTGATGGTGAGAAGATTCAAGGAACAATGGCTCGTCTATATCGTGCTTAATATGTTCACGGTGTTGCTATGGGTGATCCGGATGCTGGATGGCAGTGGTGAGGGCCTGATGATGATCGTGATGTGGAGTGCATATCTGGTTAATGCGGGTTACGGCTACTATAACTGGAACAAAGGGGCAAAGGAGGCGTTGGCATGAAGAAGCTTGGATTAACACTTGGGAAGTTCGCCCCGCTGCATAAAGGGCATCAGTTCATGATCGAGACGGCGCTGCAAGAGGTCGACGAATTGATCGTCGTGATTTACGATACGACAGTTACCCCGATTCCGCTTCCCATTCGGGCAAACTGGATTCGCAAACTCTATCCTTCTGTTCGGGTCATCGAAGCTTGGGATGGGCCGGAAGGATACTCAAGCGACAGGGAGTATGAGATTCGGGAAGAGCAGTATATTCTGGGGCTATTGAAGGGCGAGCAAGTGACCCATTTTTATTCGAGCGAGTTTTATGGCAGGCATATGAGCATCGCTTTGGGCGCGGTGGACCTGCGGGTGGATGAAGCCCGCCAGCGTGTGCAGATTTCGGCCACAATGGTCCGTTCCGACCCTCACAAATATCGGGAATTTGTCAGTGATATCGTGTACAGGGATTTAATCACGAAAGTGGTTTTTGTAGGTGCGATGTCGACTGGCAAGTCAACGATCACCGAAGCGTTAGCCCGGCAGTACCGGACAACTTTTGCTAGCGAGTACGGACGAGATTATTGGACCGAGCACCAGGTGGATCGCCGCATCGGCTTGGATGCGTTTAATGAAATCGCAGTGGGCCATATTGAGCGGGAAGAGCAGGCATTGCTGGAAGCAAATCGGTATCTTTTCGTCGATACGAACGCGATTACGACTTATATGTTTGCCTTGGATTACCATGGACGTGCTCCGGAACTCCTTACTCGGACCGCGCTGGAAAACGCACAGCGGTATGATTTATTTTTTCTGTGTGATGATGATATTCCTTACGACGATACATGGGATCGCAGCGGGGATCAGAAACGGCATATTTTCCACAAGCAAATTATCGCGGATTTAAAAGAGCGGCGAATTCCATTCATCACGTTAAGAGGAACACTTGCGGAACGCATGCTTAAGGTAGACGAAGTGCTCAAGAAGTTTGAGCCCTACCGCAACTATTTCGGAGAGCTGCATAACTAGAAGAAAGAACCAGGAGACGAATCCGTTGGATTTGTTGTTCCGCTGGGGAAATGGGTGCAGCCGGGACGCCCTCAAAAATCGCCTACTTGTGATATGCTGAACCGTATCACAAATGACGCGAAATAGTAGATATACCATTTAATGAAACTAATCTATGGCTTTCTAATTGATCGTAACGAACCTCTAGTAAATAGAGGTTTTTTACATTAATTCAAAAAACAGGATTTTACAGATGGGTTGTCGAATAAAGGGGAATTATCATATCGCATGAATTGAGGAGGAAAAACAGTATGAACATTCAGATAACTAACTGTAACAATATTGATAATGGTTCAGTTAACTTAGTAGAAGGTCGCCTTAATATTAAATATGCCATAAATGGAACAGGCAAATCAACATTAGCAAAATCAATAGAACTACGTGAATCGCCGGAACAATTAAAAAATTTAGTTCCGTACAAGTATTTAATGGAAAATCCAGTTTTGGCAGATCATCAACCAGTCGTGGGAATCACTCCGAGTATTAATAAAGTATCTATTTTTAATGAGGAAACAATAAACCAATATACATTTTTACCAGACGATTTATTAGCAAATAGTTTTGAGATACTTATTAAGACAGAAGACTATGAAATTCGGATGAGGAAGATTCAAATATTAATTAAGGAAATCCAAGATGCTTTTAAAGACAATCCTGATCTGGATCAACTTATTGCTGAACTCAGCACTTTTATTTCTGGATTCGGGAATGCACAGAATGGGTATTCTAAAACCGGCTCTATTGGTAAGGGCTTAGCTAAAGGAAATAAAGTCGCCAATGTACCAGCGGAATTGGTACAGTATGCTCCTTATATCCAGAGTGAAATGAATGCTAGCTGGTTAGCATGGCAAAGCAAAGGATCTCCATATCTAGAGGTTGCAAATAAATGCCCCTATTGTGCTGAAAATTTAGAAGCTGAAAAAAAGCAAGTCGTTCAACAAGTGGCAGTGGAATACGATTCGAAATATATAGCAGAGCTTCAAAAAATGTTAGGTGTATTTAAAGCACTTGAAAAATACTTTACCGAAACCGTTAAAGAGAAAATTAACAAACTTTCAAATAGTAGCATATCTTTTAGTCCAGAAGAAATAAATTTTTTAAAAGAAATCAAGAGTCAGGTGGTTATTCTTTACAATAAACTGTTTGAAATAAAAAACCTTAACTTTGAAACTTTAAAAGATGTTGATGCTGTTGTTGTTTCTCTGAACGATAAAAGAATTGATTTGGCTATGTTAGGTCATATCAACTCAACTTACTCAAACGAACGCATTTCTGTTGTGAATAGTGCACTAGCTAATGTCATTACCCAGGCTGGGCAACTTCAAGGTGAGATCAACCAACAAAAGAATCTTATTCGAAAAACAATAGAGAAGTACCATAAAGAAATAAATGGTTTCTTAGAAAGTGCGGGATACAATTATCAAATATCAATAATCGAAAACCAAGATAAGAGTACCTATCGTATGGTTCTTTTAAGTAAAGAAAACACTACACAAGTCAATAATGTAAAACTACATTTGAGTTACGGAGAAAGAAATGCTTTTGCTTTAGTATTATTTATGTACAGGGCTATTAAGGAAAACCCCGACCTGGTTATTTTGGATGACCCAATATCTTCATTTGATAAGAACAAAAAGTATGCAATTATGGAAATGCTATTTCAAGGTGCTGGGACCCTTCAAGGTAAAACGGTATTGATGCTTACACATGACTTTGATCCAATTGTAGACTTAATTAATACTTCTAGCATCCGTTGTAGATTCAATCCCATTCCAGTTGCAGCGTTTCTCTATAATAAAGAGGGAACTTTACATGAAAAAGAGATTAGTCCATCAGATATTTTATCTTTCTTTGAGATAGCTAACATTAATATAGCTGGTGATATTGATGAAATTAATAAGCTTATATATTTGCGTAGGCGTTTAGAAGCATGTGGCGAAAAGGGACTAGCTTGGCAATTGCTTTCAAATGTATTTCATCCGGATAGAACAATTCCATTATTGCAAAGTACAGATGGAAATCGTCAAATGGCAGAAGTTGAGATTGCTGAAGCTACTGAAACTATAAAAAAAGAAATACCCGAATTTGAATATAACAGAGTTTACTGTAGGGCACATGATAAGGTGCAGATGATAACTTTGTATAATTCTGTTACTAGTGGCTATGAAAAAATACAGTTGTATCGGTTGATAAATCACGGACAGATATCAGATACTATTTTCAAGAAGTTTGTTGATGAAGCATACCACATTGAAAGCGATAGTTTATTTCAATTAAATCCCACGGAGTTTCCTACTATACCTGAATATATTATTAAACTTTGCGATAATGGTATTGCATTATTAGAAGAGCAGATATAGATATGAACCGATAGGTATAATTGTGCAGATAAATCAATATACTTTCTTGTATAGATTCTTATAAGGAAGTGGTTACATTGATAGTTAGCTATAACTTCGACTGCACCTGGGATATACATAAAAAGAGAGAATTTCCCACCTGCTATTGGAGCGCATTTCTTTACTCGCTGGAGCTGAACTGATTGATAAGATAGTTCGTATTAACCTTAGCGATAAAGAACGTTTTAGGGAGGAAATAACAGGAGGCGAGTTTCTGCTATTCGATGTAAACTATGCTGCTTTATACTTTGTCGAATCATCAAATATAAAAAAATACAGTTTGGTGTTAGATAAAAATATTTTACTTTCTATGTTAAAACCAGGAGCAGGGCAATCGTTTTTTGATAACTTGATTTTAGATATCAAAAATGCAATTCGAAATAACTAATTAGTAGTTTTAATGTGCTACTCTTTGTATACACATTGGAGAAACCACCTGGGTTATCCGACAAATTTTAAGAGTGTATTTTTCATTAAGAGGGTGTCAATTATTCTAGCTAATAATTCGCCGTTAGAGTGATACGCTGAACCGTATCACAAGTAACGGCAAGTTTTTTCGGAAAATCCCGTAGTTCGTTGAAAGAGGCTTTGTTGTGCATGGGTTGGGGAAGGACTGCTTACTCTGAAAAAACTTGTTTTAGAGTTCACTTCGAGCGAAATTACATAGCCTACACGAAGAAGGGGCCGACTAGCTGGTATGAAGAGGGAAACAGAGTTGTTCAACCAGGTAGAACGATTCTGTTGTTTCATCCCGGTGACGACAACGGCGAAGGAGGAGAGCTTGAGACATACTTTCCGGGACTATTCGGTCCGCCTTCAGTAGGTACCCCGATACTTGATAAGATTCAAGAGAGATTTGAAACGAGTGGTCTAACTAACATTGAAAATGTCTACCTTGAAAGAAATCGTTTGGATCCCAACTCCTGAAGATGTGGTTGAAATGGTTTGCTTTGGGCAAAGTGACGGATTTAGAAAATATGTTAGAGACGAATGTTACAATCGGATCGTTTCACAATTTGAAAAACACTCAAGTGAAAAGGGAATAAAGACGACAGGGTTCTACTATTTAATTCAAGCAAACGCAACCTAATTTTTGGGGGCTATCCGTCAGGGTAGCCCCTTTTCCAATAACTTGACGTTACAGACATTGCGGTGGGTTTCTAAGAGTTGCTTATGCCGTGTTTGTTTGTAATTTGCTCACTTTGGTTGGGCTGGCCCTTACCCTTGGTGATCAAGTCGCGAAGGCTGCCGCTTATGTAGATGCCCCAGGAGTCTGTGCAGACGTCGTAGTACTCATACTCGGGAACGAGGCCTACGTGGGTAAATCGAACTTCTGTTTTACCTTCCTTCTTGGCGATTTTAAAGACAATGTCGGTATCCTTCCACTCGTTCTTATCCTTTACGAAGTTAAAGTAGTTGTCTGTAATGTGCCAAACAACCTTTTTACCTGGAATAAGTTCGGTGATTTGGATGGTGCAGCGGTGAATATCTTGGTAGTGGTGCTTAAATTCGCCGAGTTCGTCGGTAGTGCCCTCAATATCCTCTGACCACCATCCGCGGACGTTATTGATGGCGGTGAAGACTTCTTCGGGGCTTTGGTCCACCGTAAAAAAAGTACTGTAACTTTGATTCATGCAAGTTATCTCCCCTCGTTAATTATTGACCACACACAGAGTATAAATCCTGTACTTGCAAAATACAAGTATAAACTTGCAAAATGCAAGCACGAATTGTATAATCATCTCATGAAAAAGCGACCTTCCACAGTTTGTCCAATCGTATATGCGCTCGACATATGGGGTGATCCCTGGAGCCTAGTCATACTTCGTGACGTCCTTATCTATAACAAGCGGTATTACCGCGAGTTTCTTGCTTCACGCGAGCACATCTCAACTAATATTTTGAGCGCACGGCTCGTATCACTCGTTGAAGCAGGTCTGCTCGTCAAGATAGAAGGAGATTCAAACCGCGCACAAACCATGTATCGACCAACGCAAAAGGCACTTGACCTGTTTCCGGTCGTGTTTGCCATTATGCATTGGGGCCTGAAATACAATCCAAATACCGATATGAGTATTCCGATCATGCAGGAACTAACAACAAACGAAAAAGGGCTGGAGCTTCGCCTTTTGCAGAATTTCGACGATATTACATTATAAACATCGCGTCGCAATTCCTACGTTCTTATGCCATGAAAATAGATGCATAGGGAGAAAGTATCAATATCGAGTCTAGAAGCGAACGGATTTTCCCTTAGGGGAAGATCCGTTTTATTTATTCTATCCATACCCAAATGCCTGCTAATTATGATATCTTAAATTGGAAAAATATGCAGATACATCGATCTAATGAGGTGAATCCAATGGTAAAAAAATAAAATGAGAATATCTATATGAAAACTAAAAATAGGCATGTAGATGTTCTCTTCAAAATGAAATTAAATTATAGAGGAGAATGGACATGCTAAATAAATTAAGCGAATCTATCTATTATTTATCTAACCAAAATGATAAAGAAAGACCGACATTAGGGTTAGTCTGCGGGGATAAATATAGTCTAGTAATCGACGGTGGGAATTCAGTTCAACATGCGAATGATTTTTTGCGTGAGATTGAGAGTTTAAATGTACCACCGATAAAATATTTGGTCGTAACACATGCACATTGGGATCACTTTTTGGGGATGAATGAATATAACGCTACGATCATTGTTAATAGTCTAACGTATGAAATTATGAATAAATGGCGGGGCTATTCTTATGATGATCATTCTCTCGAAGAGTATAAGAATTCCAAGATGATGGATTCGTTGTGTGTAGACATCATTAAGAATGAAATACCAAACAGAGACTCATTTCAATTAAACTATCCAGATATTATTTTTGAAGATTCTCTTAAGCTGGATTTGGGGAATAAGGTATGTATCCTAGAGAGAATAAGAAGCACTCATACGGATGACTCAACAGTTGTTTATATACCGGATGAGAAGACCATTTTTCTAGGAGATAGCGTCTATTGCACAACTACGAATTCTTTATTTCATTTTAAACAATCTAAGCTATTAACTATGATTGAGGATATTCAGAAATATGATGCGGTTCATTTCTTACTAGGTCATGAATCAATTTGTGACTTAGCTGAGATGAATTCATATTGGAATGACCTCATTTCAGCTAGCAAAGCCGCAGATTCTACATCATTAGAGAGGGCTTTAGAATCTTTTGAAGCAGATCATAAACGGAAACCAAATGAAGATGAACTGTTCTTCTTAAAAGCTTTTGTCAATGATCAAATATTAAGGTCGCAGTTATAGGGGAAGTGCCCAAACTGTTTTACTGAAAATGGAATAGGATGGTGTGTGTTTTAAAAACAAGGAGGGATACACACTTGGGTGAAGTATTTGGCGGTGTAGGCGGTGTAGGTTATAGCTGTGGCGGTGGATTAGGGACTTCAACTGCAGCGATTCTGGTTCTGTTCATCCTGCTCGTAATCATTTCAATGGCCTTTGTATTTTAATTACTCTGGCTATTAATGCATCGGTACGAAAAATCCCACTTACCTTAATCGGTAGGTGGGATTATTTTTGTTCCTATTACGATAATAGAAAAGTCAACGCACCCCCAGCCACCGAGAATAATACAACCATCCACGGAGGAATCTTCCACAGCATAAGAAGCGCGAAAGCAGCAAGTGCCAGACAGAAGTCGTAAGGGGTGTGAATGGCTTTAATCCACACTGGATTATACAGAGCGGCAAGCAGGATACCGACAACGGCAGCGTTAATGCCTTCGAAGACCGACTGGAAATTGGGGCGGCGGCGAATCGTGTCCCAGTATGGCAAAGTGCCGATAACTAATAGAAAAAAAGGGAGAAACATCGCAAATAAAGCAACTACAGCACCTGCCCATCCGTTCATTACGGTTCCTAAGTAAGCTGAGAAGGTGAATAGAGGACCCGGTACGGCTTGTGCTGCCCCGTATCCCGCTAGAAATTGGGCATCTGTCAACCAACCTGAGGGGACCATCTCTGCCTGGAGTATAGGAAGTACGACATGACCTCCGCCAAATACTAGCGAGCCTGCGCGATAAAAGGTATCAAACAACGCTAGCCAACGAGATTGAACGACTGTTCGCAATAACGGCAATCCGATCAATAGTCCAAAAAATAAGATCCAGGCGATAACGGCAGTTCGACGGCTAATCGCGGTATTTATGTGATGATGGGGAGTTTCTGTAATTTCCGACTTCGCCAGAAATAATCGCCGAACAGCCCGGCAACAGCGATAAGTATTAGCTGTGTATAAGCAGAAGGCATTAATAAGGTGATGATAGCAACTAGTATGGCAATGGTACCTCGAGTACGATCGGGGCGAGGTTCCGCGCCATTCCCCAAACTGCCTGTGCGACGATGGCAACAGCTGCGATCATTAATCCGTGCAACCAACCAGCGCTTCCAACATCGTAATTCATTATTGCGTAGGCAAAGAACGCTAGCGCCAGTGCTGAAGGCAAAGTAAATCCGATCCAGGAGGCTATCCCACCAAGCAACCCACCACGCATCATGCCGATAGAAATTCCTACTTGGCTGCTCGCAGGTCCCGGGAGGAACTGGCATAGGGCAACTAGATCGGCATAGCTTTTTCATCCAGCCATTTTCTCCGTTTCACATACTCTTCGCGAAAATACCCTAAATGGGCGATAGGCCCGCCAAAGGATGTTAGCCCGAGCTTCGTAGATGCACCGAGTATTTCGAGAATCGCACCTTTTCTCTGCTTTCCTATTGGAGGTTTAGATTGCGAAGTTCCCTTTGTTTGTATGGTCATCTCTAATTCTCGACCTCATCTCAAGATTATGGAATTTCATGTGTTGCTCCTGTGAATTATATATCAACATTATTCCGTAATTATTAAATGGAGTAATCTGTTATGTAAAAACATTGTTATCCCTCTTTGAATTGTTCCTTGAGTTCCTTATACGCAGACTCTAAAAAAGGATGTACAACTTTAAGATAATTTTTGTTGTCAAATAAGTATTTGATGTAGGCGTATGAAGCAGCGTCTATTGATTCCTGTAAGGAATGTTCAATTTGATTTATATATGGTGGACAACCATCTTGATCCCACTCGATTTTATCTGCTACAAATAGTACCTTGTCTATCATTGAAGCATTCGATTTTAGCGTTGTATGGCAAGCTATAGCGCTTATGATCTCTTTATCATGTACTTCAAAAATATCCGTAGCCATTACTCCGGATATTTTTTGGTGAATAATCATAGGGAAAATCTCTTCTTCTTTCAATACTTCTAATCCCAAGGTTTTTGCTACAATAACTCGTTCAGAGTTTGGAAAAATAGCGCTGACATCATGAAGATATCCAGCAACTTTTGCTTTGTAGGGATCGACGCCGTAAATTTTAGCCAGTTGCTCTGCTTTTCTCCCCACTTTCAAACAGTGCTCTGCAGTCTTTTGATGCCCATTTACTATTAGAAAATGATAGAAGTCAGTTTCAATATCTCCGGTCATGGAGACATTCAACATAAATGCATCGAATAATGGATTCATATCTTCACACCATCCTTTGTATCAAAATTAACATATAAAAATCCCCCATCCAGCACTAATAAGGAGCAATCAAGTCCTCTTGCTGAATGGGGAAAGAGTGGCTATTAAGCCTGTTGTATCTCGTTGAAAGAGAGATTTTGTATATTAACTATTCTCCAGAATCGTGTTCAGCGTCGTACGGTCAAGACCCTTGACGAGCTTAGTCAACAATTCTTTAGCCGCAGCGTAATCATCCGTGTGGATGATGGATGACGAGGTATGGATGTAACGGGAGCAAATACCGATGACTGTTGAAGGCACGCCGCTACCACTCAGATGAACTTGACCAGCATCCGTTCCGCCTGGGGAGACGAAATATTGATACTTGATCTTATTCGTATCTGCCGTGTCCTGAATATATTCAACCATGCCGCGATGGGTGAGCATCGTAGGATCGTAAATCCGTAGCAAGGCACCTCCGCCTAGCTGTCCGAATGCTTTCTTGTCTCCGGTCGTGTCGTTAGCCGCACTGGCGTCAAGACCGAAGAAGATGTCAGGTTGGATCATGTTGGCGGAAGTCCGTGCTCCGCGTAGACCCAACTCCTCTTGAACGGTAGTTCCGCAGTATAGTGTATTCGGCAACTTCTCTTTGTGGAGTGCTTCCATTAGCTCGATGGCCAAGCCTACACCGTAACGGTTATCCCACGCTTTAGCCATGATTTTCTTCGGATTAACCATTGGTGTAAATTCGCAGATTGGCACGATTTGCTGTCCTGGGCGAACGCCTGCCGCTTCCGCCTGCTCACGACTATCAGCACCGATATCCAGATACATCGTCTTCAGGTCTACCCGTTGCTGCGATCTGCTTCACTTAGCAGGTGAGTCGGCGTTGAGCCTACGACACCGATGATTCTGCCTTGCGGTGTAATAATTTGTAGGCGCTGTGCCAATACAGCCTGGCTCCACCAGCCGCCAAGCGGTTGGAAGGACACCATCCCATGATCGCTAATACCCGTGGTCATGAAGCCAACTTCGTCCAAATGACCGGCTACCATAACTTTAGGTCCGTTGTCGTCTCCACGCAAAACCCCGAAGATACTGCCTAGATTATCCTGTGGAAATTCTGAAGTATAGGCCGACATCTTTCTTTCACAAGGGCACGCAGTTCACGTTCAAAGCCAGGTGCCGCAGGAAATTCGGTGAGTTGCTTGAATAGCTCCAGCGTTTTATTATCCATTTTGTATCTCTCCTTGCGGTTAATTTAAGTACGAGTCCGCTTCCTGATTTACTTCTTAGGTCAGAAGCAGTCTTTTTTGAACAACCTCTTTAAGTATGTACCATCTTGCTTATATTGTCTATTTGTGACTGTTAGAGGTTGTTTAAAAAGCTTTGGTGCTGAATGATGACGCGATTTAGATTGTAACGGTTGCCATAACGGCTAATCATCACAAAATGATAGTTTTATACATCTAACGGTTGTCATACGCGCTAATCAAGAAGTATCAGTAGTATTTCTGGTAAAATCCCGAAATAACCTCTGTAGTAACCGTTAAAAGTATAAACATTACAAAAACAACGATTTAACCTCGTTAGCAACCGTTAGAGTGAGATGGAGATCGATTGTCTCTTGATGTGATGGGATAAGCCCAAGTCTAGGCAAATAACGAACATTGGTAGTACCCAGAGCATATACTGCGGGTAAGTTAAGGATAAATTGGGAGGCAAACGAAGATGGGGCGTTACTCCAAAGACTGGATCGTGATCTGCCTGCTGTTTATATTACTCATCATTTTACTGCAGTGTTTATAGAGGTTGTTTAAAAAGTTCCCCTTTGATCACGAAGTAAATCATGAAGCTATTCGACATCGAATCTTGAATTCAGCCGGGCCTTCCGGTGCTCACGTACCAACTACGTACGCTCCGCTCCTCAGGCCCTAGCTTCATCCAACCTTCTCGGTGCTGAAAGTTTAACTTTTTAAACACATATTTATTGAGGTTGTTGGATACACGGATTTATCGAGAATACCTTAGAAAGACAGTGTTCCTCAGGCAACTGGGGGCACTGTTTTTTTACTGTTCAGACGGATATGGATGATTTACCAAACATAACAAGCCGCGATGTGGCAAATAATGAATATGCAGCGTCAGGAGAGGAATTAATTTGTAAGCAAGGAGGGTCATTAGTGCCAACCAAGACAAAGTCAGGTGCCCGGTTCAGGTTGAACTCTATTACTTTGACAGAACAGGACTATAAGCAGATTGCTGATTCCCATAAGCCGAAGACGAATATCTTCAAGAACTGCCTGAAGGCCTTTTTGGTCGGGGCTTCATTTGCTTCATTGGACAGTGTATCCAGCAGCTATTCATGACCTTTGCCGGGATGTCCTCAAAGGAAGCGAGCAGTCCGACTGTTGCGGTATTAATCATTATAGCTGTTATTCTGACATCGCTTGGCGTATACGACAAGATCGCACAGTGGGCAGGCGCTGGATCAGCTGTTCCGGTTACCGGATTTGCCAACTCGATGTGTTCCTCGGCGATTGAATCACGGGCAGAGGGGCTGGTACTTGGCGTAGGTGCCAATATGTTTAAATTAGCCGGCTCTGTCATCGTATTCGGTGTGGTAGCAGCTTTCATCGTCGGGATCGTACATGTGATTCTCGGCCTAGGGGGACGCATTAAGATGCTGATTGGCTCACAAACCTGGGAGTTCCGCAGCAAACCGGTGATTATTGGAGCAGCGACCGTAGTTGGCCCAGAAGAGGGGACGGGCCACTCATGTCAAGCTTCGATTTTATTTACGATAATCTGGAGATCGATGAGAAGACCTGGGAGAAAGCAGAGCGCAAGTTGCTTCAACACGCTTCTTCGCTGGCACTTGTACACGCAGGCATTACTAAGGAGCAGCTCCAATTCTTTATCGGCGGAGATTTGATGAATCAGATTATTAGTGCGACCTTCGCTGCGCGTGATATTGCCGCTCCATATCTCGGAGTCTTCGGTGCCTGCTCAACTTCGATGGAGAGCCTTGCTATAGCGGCCATGATCGTAGATGCTGGGGGAGCCAAATATGCAATGGCTGGAACGACCAGTCATAACTGTTCGGTGGAGAAGCAGTTCCGCTATCCGACGGAATACGGATCACAGAAGCCTGCGACAGCCCAATATACAATTACCGGATCTGGCTGTGCCGTAGTCTCCTCATCAGGTGTTGGACCTCGCATTACTCATGCAACGATAGGACGGATTCAGGATATGGGGATCAAGGACCCTTTCAATATGGGAGCGGCAATGGCTCCGGCAGCGGCTGATACGATCACTGCACATTTTCGTGATACAGGGCGGGGCCAGAGGACTACGACTTAATCGTAACTGGAGATTTGGCATCAGTTGGACATGCTATCGTTAAGGATGTTCTTAGCAAAGACGGACTATCCATGGATAAGACGGAATTCAATGATTGCGGACTGATGGTCTTTGATCGGGACAGGCAGAAATTTGCGATGGCTGGAGGTAGCGGCTGCGGATGCTCTGCTGTGGTTACTTATGGGCATATTCTGAAGAAAATGAAACAAAAAGAGCTGGACCGCGTGTTGGTTGTCGCGACGGGTGCACTTCAATCCCCATTAACCTTTCAGCAAGGGGAGAGTATTCCGTGTATTGCCCATGCGGTAGCTCTAGAAAGGGAGGTAGGGTCAGCATGATTTTTCTGTGGGCTTTTATCGTTGGAGGGCTGTTCTGTGTAGTTGGGCAAATCATGTTCGATGTATTTAAATTAACTCCGCACATACGATGAGTACTCTTGTTGTGGTCGGGGCATTGATGGATGCATTCGGGCTATATGATCCGCTCATTAAATTTGCTGGGGCAGGAGCTTCGGTTCCGATCACAAGCTTCGGTAACGCACTAGTTCATGGTGCACTCACAGAACTGCAGCGGGATGGCTGGATTGGTGTTATTACCGGGATTTTCGAGGTTACCAGCGCCGGTATTTCGGCAGCGATTATTTTCTCCTTCCTTGCTGCACTTGTCGTTCGACCGAAGGGATAAGGCTGTCATATACCATTCAAACGATGCAAAGAGCGAACTCGAAGCCATTTCGGCGGAGTATCGCTCTTTTTTCTTATGTATACTTTGTCTAGTGAAATCATGTAAAATAGGTAGATATAGGATATCCAGTGATTGGGAGGGGAACAAGCTTATGCCTGTAAATGAACCATTTATGAGAGCGTTATCTGCCATCCGTGATAATCTACAGACTTGTATACTTGGCAAATCATTTGAGATCGAGCTTCTGTTAACGACATTGCTAGCCGGCGGGCATGTACTTATAGAGGATGTTCCCGGAACCGGAAAGACCCAACTAATTAAGGCTCTGAGCAAATCAATCAATGGAGATTATCGTAGGATACAGTGTAATCCCGATATTCTGCCAAGTGATATAACGGGCGTTTCCGTATTCCATCCACATGAGGAGCGCTTTGTGTTCCGACCAGGTCCGATCATGACCAACATACTGCTGGTGGACGAGATTAACCGGGCGACAACGAAGACCCAATCGGCATTGCTAGAAGTCATGGAAGAACGCAGCGTTACCGCAGACGGCGTAACCTATGATCTTCCCCATCCTTTTATGCTGTGTGCCACCCAGAATCCGATCGATTTTGAAGGAACATACCATCTTCCGGAAGCTCAGCTTGACCGCTTCATGATGAGGATTCAACTCGGTTATCCCGATGCTGTGACAGAGAAGAATATGCTGTATTCACATGAGCATGGTCAGCCTGTTGATCAATTGAGACCAGTGACCACGATGGAAGAGATCGGGCAAATGCAGCAGCATATTCGCGGCGTTCATGCGAGCGATATTGTGACGGATTATCTGCTTGAGATCGTACGGCGTACGAGAGAGCATGCGGATGTTCTGCTCGGCGCTTCGCCTCGGGCCTCGATTGCTTTCCTGACTGCGGTTAAGTCATTTGCTTACCTGCAGGGCCGCGATTTTGTCTTGCCAGACGACATCAAAATCTTAGCTCCTTATGTCCTAGGCCATCGGATCTTACTGCGTCCGGAGTCCAGATTTGGTAATATGAGCGGAAGCCAAGTACTTCTCCAGATCCTGCGGCAGACTCAGGTGCCTGTAGCAGTGGGGAGATAACGATGCGGGTGATGTTGAATGCAGTAAGATCGGGTCTATCGTCCCGCAACGTTTGGAAAGCGTCTTCAATTTGGTTCATTTGTCTGTTATATGTATTGTTTCAGGGTGGTAAGACGTCGTTCATGCTGTTCACAATGATTAACGTGCTTGCGCTCTATTGGATCATTTGCAGTATCGCTGGCGTGAAGCGGGTTAGAGGACAACGCAGTCTATCGCTGAACGGTGAATCAACAGGGAAGCAGGCTATTCAAGCCGGGAGCCAGGTTGAGGTAAAATTGAAACTTCAATTACCTATTTTCATCATGCTTCCTTATTTAATTGTAAGTGAGAAATTGTACCGGCATAACGGCGATTCCTGGAAGTATGAGGATAGTATAGTGCCACGTTTGGGTGGTCATTCGGAGCTAATCTATCAGACGCCGCAACTGGAACGAGGCAAATACAGCTTCCGAGCAACCGAATGCCGTTCCAAGGATATTTTCGGTCTGTTGGAGCATGAAGGATCTTTTCAAACAGAGGGGGAGTTCTACGTGCTTCCTCGTACGATCTTCATCCCTCGCTGGCAATTATTCAGCCACAACTCCCGCTATTCAGGCCCTGAGACCACGATTCTACAGTCACGCCGCGAGACAACGCAAATTAATGGGGTAAGGGATTATATATACGGGGACCGGATTTCAAGAATCCATTGGAATGCTACTGCGAAGACGGGTTCATGGAAATCAAAAGAATTTGAGCGTGAATCGATTCCGAAGTCCATGATCGTACTGGATGCCCATGCTGCCAATTATATAAATCAGGAGCAGTTCGAGCTTGCCGTATCAACTGTTGCCTCACTACTGGAGTATGGAGGCCGGGAGAGAATCAATATGGGACTGTGTATTCTTGGCAAAGAGGTATGGGGCAGTGCTCCGACAGAAAGCCAGTTCGAGCGTCAGCAAATGCTGCATCAATTAGTGGATATTAGTCCGGAAGGTGCCGGCAATTATAAGGCGAGGTTAGAACAGCGTAAGGGACTGTTCCCTGTTGGGGCGTTCTTTATTATAGTTACTCCACTTGCGGACGAGCCTCTGTTCGAAATGCTTCGCTGGGCCAAGGGTCATCAAATGACGCCTTACCATATTCATATCGGCAGGTCTATTAGGATCGCGGATTCACGAGCACATTCCGGAACCTTATATAATCCTCAGGGCGTTGCCGGCATCAAAATATCAGCTCTAACTGATCTTCCCGTATTGTTAGGGGGTGGCTAGGGTTGAAGCATTCGAATGGATCGGTTTATTGGTATCGCATCTTGATGATGATATGGGTTGTAATACTGGGGATGCAATGGGTTAGCTTTACAGATCCGATTTGGTTCCAAGAGACAACCGATATCGTAACCTGGACACTAATCATCGTGGCGGCGATCGATCTTCTACCATTAGCTTCCCTAATACGACATATCGGTAAGTTGATCTCTATTGTTATTATTTGCCGGGTTATGCTGATCAAGTATGGAATCTACATGCCGTACGGACGGCTCTTTCCGGATCAGATCATACAAATGCTCACTGAGTTTGTCCCATATATCTGGTTCGCCCTAATAACCTGGCTTGTTATGGAACTTATACTCAGAATGCTGCGTACGCGAAGACATGTGCTATTGTTTTTGGCAGCGGATTTGATCGCTTTTGCCATTCTGGACTCTTTTACTCCTTATCATTTATGGAAAAATGTAGCCTGGACAGTCTTTGCCAGGTCTCGGCTGGCTTGTCTGTCTTCATCTGCGTGATTATCAATTATCTTACCCGTACGGCTGGCGTAGGCTTCGAAAGGAGCCGTTTAAGATTTTCTCCAACATTCTTCTGATCTTCGCCGGTGTACTGCTGATCGGAACGAGCGTACCTCCAGTGTCTCCTATATTGACTGACCCCTACACGGCTTGGATGGGACGGGGCAGTGGGCAAACCGGGGGTGGCGAGGCGAAGTCTGCTATCTCGAGTGCGATAAAGAGAAGGATCAATCTGGCCAGGAGGTTCTTTCTGGCTACAGTCGGAATGATACCGAGCTTGGTGGAGGCTTCGAATTCAGCTACAGTCCGGTGATGTCGATAGACTCGCCGCTACGCACTTATTGGCGCGGGGAGACGAGACGGATCTATACAGGGAATGGTTGGGCCCTGTTCGATAAGGAAAAGCGGGATTATGAAGTATTTCATGGATTGAACACCGCTAAGAGCTTGGAACATGGACAAGCTGGAAGTATAGAAATGAGACAAGTAGAGCAAACGATCACGATGGAGTCAAGTGAAGCCTATCCAGTTCTGTTCGGCGGTTATTTCATCACCGCGGTATCTATACTTGACGAGGGACGCAAAGGCAATCCCAAGCTAAGTTGGGCCGCACAGGAGGGGGAACTTCGCTGGGGCGGGGGCTTCCGTGGCACTCAGCCGGACTATCCAGTTAAATATAAGGTGACATTGGAGATACCTGTCATCCCTTTAAGCGACCTGCGCAATGCTAGCTATGAGCAGCTTTATTCGGTGCCGATCGATGAGGAGTACTTGCAATTTCCGTTTTTTTACCGCAGCGGGTTAAGGATTTAGTTGAAGAGATTACTGCTGAAGCCGATACTCCGTTTAAGAAAATGGAGTTGATACAGAATTATTTACGCGTTAACTTCACGTATACGAACAAACCGGACATTTCCCTTCGCGAGAGCAAGGATTTCGTTGACAGCTTCTTATTTGAAGTGAAGGAAGGCTACTGCGACTATTTCTCGACAGCTATGGTAATGATGGCACGCTCGCAAGGAATTCCGGCACGCTGGGTGAAAGGGTATGGTCCGGGAAGACAGCCAGATCCCGAAGAGATGATGGGAAGGCCGGGTGGTGCGAATTTGGCGTACCAAGTAAACAATTCTGATGCGCATTCCTGGGCTGAATTGTACTTTGGTGAATACGGCTGGATTCCGTTCGAAGCAACGCCGGGATTTGTTGCTCCATTGCTGTATAAGGATGAGACTCCGGAGGAAGTTGCAGTGGATGAACCAGAGCTAGAGGAACCTGTTCAAGACAGCGCAGTGGAGGCGAAGACCACTTGGATATTAGCCAATTACAAAGCGATACGCTCTACATCCTTAAGTGTTATACTGGCTATGCTTGCCTGGCTTCTATATCAGTTCCGAGAGCGGATCTATTATGGATTCGTTCGCATGCGCCTCGGTAGGGCACTCACTTATGGAGATAAAATCGCTCATGAGACCTTGCGTACCGTAAAGAGGTTGCAACGACAAGGGTTTGAACGTCATGAGCATGAGACCGTCCGCGAGGTGTTCGAACGGATCAAAGTGGAGCAGTCGGATCTATCGGTGATTCTCGATCATTTGTTACAGAAGTATGAGATGGCGCTCTATAGTCCAAAGACGGCGTCAGAGGCTGATTGGCTTAGCGTTCAACGGCTGTGTCACAGGCTGTTGAGCTCTAATCATGACAAAAAATAAACATTCGTTATTCATTTGCATCAGACTTGTCCCGGAGGCTTGCGCCGGGGGCATTTTCTTTTTTAAAATATAAGGAAGTTGGGGAAAGATTATGGTATAGTGTGTCGTATGAAACTGAGGTGAACTAATTGTTTGAGAAGTTTTTGCCTGATTTGCGGGTAGACAGCGTGTTTGACATTGATTTGGATAAGCTATATGCCGACGGGTACCGCGGGATTATTACCGATCTGGATAATACGCTCGTGGGAGCGAAGGTACCTTCAGCTACTCCGGAGTTGACCGAGTGGTTTGAGAAGGTAAAGCAGGCCGGATTGAAGCTGGTGATTGTGTCGAACAACAATTTTGACAGGGTATCTGTATTCGCATCCCCTTTAAATATTGAATTCGTTCATAAGGCAAGAAAACCGTTCGGAACACCATTCCGAAGAGCGATGCAGATGATGGGTCTTGCTCCGAAGCAGACGATCGTGGTCGGCGACCAGCTGATGACGGATGTGTTCGGAGGGAACCGACAGGGTTTATATACCGTTCTGGTGCTGCCGATCTCTATAGCCGATGAAGGTCTTGGTACCCGGATTAACCGCAGGCTGGAACGCATCGTAAGAGGACGTCTGGGTAAGACGGGATTATGGCTAGAGGAGGAAAAGAAAAAATGACAGAAACCCAGGTAAGAGAAGGGGCTCTTCATTGTAGCGGTTGCGGAGTGCAACTGCAGGGTGAAGATGCGTCCAAACCGGGATATCTTCCGACACAAGCGCTGGAAAGAGAGCCGATCATATGCCAGCGCTGTTTTCGGATTAAGAACTATAATGAAGCATCATCCGTTACGGTAGAACAGAGCGAATTCCTGAGATTGCTCGGTCAAATCGCCGAGAAGAAGGCGCTCGTTGTTCATATTGTAGATCTATTTGATTTTCAGGGCAGTGTGATCTCCGGCTTGCAGCGGTTTATCGGCAATAACCCGGTGCTGCTAGCAGTGAACAAGACCGACCTGCTTCCAAAGGTGTCGAATTGGAACAAGATTCGTAACTGGGTGCAGAAGGAAGCCAAGGATATGGGGCTGAAAATAGAGGACGTTATCCTCTGCAGTGCTAAGCAGAACAGCGGCTTTGATCGTCTTCTGGATGCCGTGGTTCAGCACCGTGGCAATCGTGACGTATATGTCGTTGGGGCGACGAATGTTGGTAAATCAACGTTGATTAACCGCCTGATTCGTGACTACAGTGATCTGGATCAGGAACTGACAGTATCCCGTTATCCGGGAACAACGCTTGATATGGTGCAGATTCCGCTTGATGATGGTGGGGCGATCATCGATACACCGGGGATCGTATACTCTTCGAGATACAGCGAACTGGTCAGTCCGCAGGATCTCGGTGTCATTATGCCGGACAAGTCGCTTAAACCAGCTGTATATCAACTGAATGAAGGCCAGACGATCTTCTTCAGCGGGTTCGGCCGTTTTGACTTTGTTCAAGGGGAGCGCCAGTCCTTCACCTTCTTCAACAGTGCACGGATCAAGCTGCACCGGACGAAGCTGGAGCGGGCGGATGAACTGTTCGCGGATCATGCCGGCGAATTGCTTGCACCGCCAAGCCGCGATAATCTAGAGAAGCTGCCTGAATGGACGAGACATGAGTTCAAGATTGCCAGAGGCCAGAAGGTTAATGTCTTCATCTCCGGTCTAGGCTGGGTTAAGGTAAATAATGACATGGGTGCGGTCATCGCTGTGCATGTTCCGAAAGGAATCAAGGTCATGCTGCGACCATCGCTGATTTAAAATGACTAAAGGACTAGGCAAAAGGGTGAAATGATTCTGGAGAAGCGCTAGCGTTCGCCTTTGTGAACGGATTTCTACCTTGTTGGATACTATAAGATCAAGAAATCCGTGAACAACAGCGATCGGAAGAACATTTCACCCGGCTGCCTTCATCCGTGTAATCAGTATATAGCTGCATATAGCTGTACTCGGTTCTTTTTCGCACGTCTGGTTAAATTCATTGAGGAGGGGACATCATGGAGGAGACAAATCTGGCACGGGAAAATAACGGTTTACCGCTATTGCTAGGTGTGATGGGTGATCCTATACTCCATTCCAAATCCCCAGCGATGCATATGGCGGCTTTGCAGGCAACCGGTCTGCAAGGCTCCTATCTGCCGTTTCATGTGAAACGGGGGACCTGCGCCATGCTATCCAGGGAATCAGGGCGCTTGGCTTCCGCGGTGTCAATGTGACCGTCCCACACAAAGTAGAGGTTATGGATTATCTCGATGAGATTGATGAAGGAGCGCGTTATATTGGAGCGGTCAATACCATTGTTAATGATGGAGGACTGCTGAAAGGATATAATACGGATGGGATCGGTTATATCCGTTCGCTAAAGGAAGAAGCTGTCTCCGATCTGTCCGGTCGTAACGTGCTTGTCATTGGTGCGGGCGGAGCTGCTCGGGGAATTATTTATGCCCTGCTTCTGGAACGACCGGCTCAGGTGATCGTCGCCAACCGGACGGAAGAGACTGCGAAGCAGTTGGCAGCGGAATGGGCTCATCTTGGCAATATAACAGGCTGCGCGCTGGATCAGGTCGGCCAGTATATTTCTGGCATCGATACTCTGATTAATACGACCTCTGTAGGGATGTATCCGAAGATTAGCGATATTCCGATGGATCCTGAGATGATCCCGGGAGGGATCGTTGTAAGCGATCTGATCTATAATCCGCTGCAGACAGAACTGTTGCGGCAGGCACAGCAGAAGAACTGTACAATTCACAACGGACTTGGCATGTTTGTATATCAAGGCGCATATGCCTTTGAATATTGGACAGGCCGACCTGCTCCGATCGAAGCGATGAGGTCGGCAGTATTATTAGATTTTCAATAAATATAAGAGGTAGTTCACTCACGATAAGGGGTTTTGATTTTAGATGTTAAGTGGAAAACAAAAGCGTCATTTACGAGCATTGGCTCATAGCCTTCAGCCTATTTTTCAAGTCGGCAAAGGGGGAACTAATGATCAGCTGATCCGTCATATCTCAGAGGCACTAGAGCGCCGTGAGCTGATCAAGGTATCGATCCTGAATAACAATCTGGACGATCCGCGGGAGATCGCTGAGGAATTGGCGGCTGGCGCAGGGGCAGAGCTTGTACAACTAATTGGACGTACGATTATTCTGTATAAGGAATCGACCGAGTACAAGCAGATCGAGCTGCCGTAGAGCTACAGGAGGAAGACCTGATGAGAAAAGTTGGTATCATGGGAGGGGCATTTGACCCGATTCACCTTGGACATTTATTGGCGGCTGAGGCTGCCCGGGAGCAGTATGCTCTGGACGAGGTTTGGTTTATGCCTTCCCATATTCCCCGCATAAGAGCAAATCCGGTGTTAGCGGTGAGGAACGGCTTGAGATGGTGGCGGCGGCAATTCGCGGTCATGCTGATTTCAAGACGCTGGATATCGAGCTTAAGCGCGGCGGCGTATCCTACACGATAGACACGATCAGAGAGCTGAAGCAACTTCATCCTGAACTGGATTTCTATTTCATTATCGGTGCTGATATGGTGAATTATTTGCCGAAATGGGAGGGGATCGAGGAACTGGCTACGATGCTGCATTTTATCGGTTTACAAAGGCCGGGCAGCTTCTTAGAGCTGGACCTTATGCCTTCCTTCATACAGGATGCGGTGCTGCTTGCGGATATGCCTTTGGTGGATATATCGTCAAGTATGATCCGCAAACGGAGAGCCGCCGGACATTCGATCCGTTACATGGTAACGGAAGAGGTGTATGAATTTATCGTAAGGAGCGGTTTGTATGCGGTACACTCGAGATGAGCTGTTAGACATTGTATCCGCGCAAATGCCAGCAAGGCGCTGGACGCATGTGGAAGGCGTAATGGCAACCTCCGTGTGCCTAGCGGAGCGCTATGGGGCTGATCCGGTTAAGGCGGATTTAGCTGCGTTACTTCATGATCTGGCCAAGTTCTGGCCGATTGAGCGGCAGGAAGCCGTTATGCGTGAGCACGAACTGAATCCAGAATTGCTGGAATACGATAAGCAGCTATTGCACTCCGAAGTAGCGGCTTTTGTAGCGGAACATGAATATGGGATCGATGATCCGGAGGTGCTGGACGCAATTCGCTATCATACTTCGGGAAGAGTCGGTATGACGCTCTTAGATAAGATTGTCTGCCTTGCGGATTATATGGAGCCTGGACGCAATTTTCCCGGTGTTGAGCGTATTCGCGAGCTGGCCGAGCACAATCTGGAGCAGGCGCTGGTGGCCGGATTCGATTCAACGATCTCTTTCTTAATCGAGAAGCAGAAGATCATTTTTCCGTTAACGGTGCTGGCGCGCAATGATTTAGTTAGACAACTTGGTTATGATGATAAGTAGAAGTTGGGAATAAATATATGCAGGAGGTAGATTGAATGGCAGTAACACCTATGGAATTGATGAACGCAGCCTATGAGGCGGCGGATGATAAAAAAGCAATGAACATCGTCGTACTGGATCTGAATGAGATATCCTTGATCGCCGACTATTTCATTATTTGTCATGGTAACTCGGACACTCAGGTACAGGCAATTGCGACTGAGGTACGTAAACGTGCTCAGGAACTCGGAGCTAATATTCGGGGATAGAAGGAATGGATTCGGCACGCTGGGTTCTCATGGATCTTGGCGACGTCGTCGTACATGTCTTCCATCGCGATGAGCGGGAATATTACAATATCGAACGTCTTTGGTCCGATGCCAAGGTCGTGGAGAACCTATGAGTCTGATTGCAGGTACGATCTTAACGCATCCGATTGATCGGGAAGTGTCTCCTTTTGGCTATTTTCTAAAGGTCGGGGATCGGGATGTGCTGCTCCATTATTCGGAAATCACGCATCCGGTAAACCCGGGAGATATTGTTGATGTATTTCTGTTCTTTGATACGGAGGATCGGCTAGCAGCGACGATGAAACGTCCGATGCTGACGCTAGGCGAGCTGGCTCTTCTTGAAGTGGCCGATGTCCACCCGCGACTCGGTTGCTTCCTGGAGATGGGGCTTGGGCGTCAATTGTTGCTACCAATCCGTGAGCTACCGGAGATGCGTGAACTGCATCCGAAGGTGGGAGATCATGTCTACGTCATCATGGAACATGACAAGCAGGGCAGACTGAAGGCGAAGCTTGCTGGTGAGCAGGAGCTTGCTCCGCATGCATTCCATGCTCCTACAACCTGGAACAATCAATGGCAGGAGGCTATCGTCTATAAGCCGCTGCAAATGGGTACCTTCGTCATCGTGGACGGTGGAGTGCTCGGCTTCGGGGCGATCGGAATGATCCATTCCTCGGAAAGAGCCCGGCTGCTTCGTCTTGGGGAACGAGTTAAAGTTCGCGTAACGCATGTACGTGAGGACGGACGGGTCAATCTGTCCATGTCAGAACGCAAAGAGATTGGTCGTAATGAAGACTCGGAGAAAATTCTAGCCTACTTGGAAAGCCGGTCGACTGGAGGCATGCCTTATTCTGATTCGACTCCACCTGATTTGATCAAGGAGAGATTCGGTATCAGCAAGGCTGCATTCAAGCGCGCGCTTGGTAAGCTTATGAAGGAAGGCAAGGTAACCCAGAAAGAGAACTGGACTTATCTGAAGTCTGCGGAGCAAGAACAAGCCGATCAAGAATAGGAGGAATTGTTCAAAAAGGCCGATTAAAGCGGACTTTTTGAACAACCTCTAAGAGAGTCAGGTGGGAAGTATGGCTTCATATCGAAAATTTGCATACGTATACGATGAATTGATGGCAGATATGCCTTACTCTGATTGGCTCTCGTTCGCGCATACGGCTTGGGAGCATCTTGGCAAGCCTGAGACGGTCGTCGATCTGGGCTGCGGGACGGGGAGCATGACGATTCCGCTGGTGAATTCGGGTCTGACTGTGACAGGCATTGATCTGTCTTCGGACATGCTGTCAGTCGCTAGACAGCGCATGGACATAACCCCACAAGGTGCTCGCCTCTATCAAGATGGCAGAGTGAATTGGGTGCAGCAGAATATGACGGAATGGGAACTTCCGGAGCCGGTAGATTCTGTGATCTCCTTCTGTGATTGCATTAATTATTTGCTAGAGGAAGACGAGGTCGTTCAGACCTTCCGCAGAACCTATGAAGGGTTAAAGCCGGGCGGGACATTCCTGTTCGATGTTCATCATCCGAATACGCTGCGTCAGTATGACGAGGAGCAACCGTTCATATTAGAGGAGTCTTCCATCTCTTATATATGGACTTGTGAGTTCGATGATGAGAGATGCGAGATCGAGCATCACTTAACGATATTTGCGAGTGAAGCTGGGCCAGAGGGGATCTATACCGTCGCTTCGAGGAGTATCATACTCAGCGGGCCTATGATCCGACCTGGATGGAACGAGAGCTGCTGCAATGCGGCTTCCGTGAAGTACGGTGTTATGCCGATTTCAAGTGGGCCGAGGCGGATGAGAATGCGGCAAGACTCTTCTACGTAGCCGTGAAATAATCGCGATAGTAATCATAGAATGATAATAAAAAATAAGACGCTGTCCTACGTTGCTTGAAGCAACGTGGCAGCGTCTTTTGTTGTTAACTAATGAACTCTACCCAGCCGATTTCCATGCCTGGTTTGACAAAGTCAATTTTGAACTCGTAGAAGCCTTCTTCAAGCTCAAATCTGGACAGCTTCTGAGTGATCGAATTTCCGTCGGTACCGTTCGTCTGTACGGTCGTCAGAATCTCGCCATTTAACACGAGATTACAAGCGGACTGATACAGGTTATGTGCTTCATAGCGCATATTAGCGACTATGCCGTACATGCCAGCTTCGTTAACTTTGATATAAACTGCTTCATTTGTCGTCGTGACGATTCTCGTATTGGCTGCTTTTGACAACTCATGGACAGCTACGCCGGCCTCAGGAGTGTTGGCTTGTGCCTTGAACAGAATGATTTCATCAATTGGTTTAGGATCTCTTGCAATTACTGGCGCATTCAAAATGAACTTGCAAATGTTGATAGCGCATCTTTGCAGTTCTCCGACTGTCAAAGTTCCATTCTGTAGGGCTTCAATTGTATTATCTTCTCTAGAGTTGATCTCCGCGCCATTGTTATTCACGACCATGTACAGGTCATTTTGTGCCCGCACCATGAACGACGTATATTTCCAGCTTGGTTCACCGCCGTCTACTACATCATTCATGACCGCCCACCAGTCTGTCATGACAATGCCGTCATAACCCCATTCATTTCTGAGGATGGTCGTATTCAGATCATAGTTGGAGGCAGCCCAGTGCCCATTGACCGGATTGTATGAAGTCATGATGGAAGTTGCTTCTCCCATTTTGACAGTCATTTCGAAGCCTTTCAGGTAGATTTCTCTCAGCGCTCTCTCTGAAACTATGGAGTCTACCTTGGAACGAGCCTTCTCCTGATTGTTACCAGCAAAGTGTTTCACTGTAGCGCTGGAGCCGCCTTTTTTGATACCGCGCGTTACGGCAGAGGCGAAGCATCCTGTGATATAAGGGTCTTCAGAGAAATATTCAAAATTCCGCCCGTTCATCGGATTGCGGTGAATGTTAATGCCTGGGCCAAGTAAGGTATCGATTTCATTTTGCAGTAGTTCTTGACCTTCCATGACATACAACGATTCTACTAACTCCACATTCCAGCTAGATGCGAGCAGAGTTCCGATTGGCAGTTGGGTTGCCTTATGACCGCTGTCCATACGGATACCTGAAGGTCCGTCGGCTGCGCAGGCTACCGGAATGCCGTAATCAAGCAGACTATCGCCTACTCCACCGAAAGCGGCAGCTGTTCCTGGAGTAACCTTAGGGCTGCTCATTCCTTCGCCTCTAACGATCGTAGCCAGTTCCTCATTCGTCAACTGGGCTACGAATTGCTCAAGGCTGGCTTTGCCGGCCTGTACATCCTTCAGGACGATCCCTTGGTTACCAGTCTGCGGATAGGTATGTGGCAAGCGCGTTTCTATTCTGTCTTTCATCGAGATTGTGCGCTTTGGAACTTCACAGAAATCGATTTCATAAGTGCCATCATTTTTAACTTTTCCAGGCTTGATACGAGTGAAGCTCTCAATGGGAGCCATCGCTTCCTCTAATTGTTCGACTACGATGAGTTCTTCGGTAATGAATGCAGCTTGGTCATGGATAAGTACTTTCTCCACATTTCTTACGCTATTACCTACATATAGCTCATAAGCACCAGCTTCAAGCACATAACAGGATTTATGCCCGGTTGCCCCGCCATCATCATAAGAGGCCATGGAACGTACGGGAAGAGTGATTGTAAGCGTCTCTGTCTCACCAGGCTGTAGAGTGTTGGTCTTAGCAAAAGCGCCTAAGGCTTTGACTGGCTTGCCAAGCACGCCTTGAGGTGCTTCATAGTATAGTTGGACTACTTCTTTACCAGCATATGTATCGCCGATATTCTTCACAGCAACGTCCAATTGTAGTTCCGTATCCAAGCCTGATTCGATCTGTGTTGCTCCTGTCACATTCATGTCAAACTCGGTGTAGGAGAGACCATAACCAAATGCGTACTGAACTTTCTCAGGACAGAAGGTTTCGAAATATCGGTATCCGACATAGATATCTTCCTGGTACAGGTTCTTGATCTCGTTACCAAAGTTCTTGGTTGAAGGGTAATCATCGATGCTATAGGCAATCGTATCCGTTAATTTACCGCTTGGAGAGACGTCTCCGGAGAGCAGATCAGCGACGGCATGTCCTCCGATCATTCCGCCTTGCCATACGTAGATGACGGATTTAATGTGATCCTGGTATTCACTAGCCTCAATCCAGCTTATATCGACAATGTTGGGTACATTCAGTACGACGGCTACCTTGTCAAAATGTTTGCAGACCATCTTAAGCGCTTGCTGTTCTTCAGCCGTCAAGCGGTAGCTGCCTTCCGCATCTGCATTGTCTTGATCTTCTCCAGCGGTGCGCCCGATTATGAAGATCGCCTTGTCGGAAGCTTGCTTTGCTTCGGATACCAACTTATCGGATAACGGCATTTCCTTCTGACACCATGGTTCAGCAGCCCAGCCGCCTCCGCCGTTGTCGAACGGGTTCAGAGCGATCCAGTTCTGATATTCTTCTGCCAGATGTTCATTAATAGTTACCTTAGGATTGCTACGAAGCCCATCCAATATATTAATGACATATTCCACATTCACGGCTCCGCCTGATCCAGTGCCACTACGATAATAATCTATCTGGCATCTGCCAAACACGGACACGACTTCCTTCTCTTTGATCGGAAGCATTTTGTCCTCATTCTTGAGCAGTACTCCTCCTTCTGCGGCAGCAATTCTGCTGTACTCGGCAAATCCTTCTAGAGGAATACCAATCTTACTTGTGCTCATTCTTTCTGTTCCTCCCCAAATATATATTTATATTTCTATGATCATATAATATCCCATTTACACAATCTTTGATATCTGTTTCATGCTAGTTCAGATGTTATTTTGAAATCTGGGGTCAAATAACGCAGGATATTATTCAAATAAGTCAAATTTGTGACAAAACACGATAAAATGTATTTTACCCGGGTGATATTGAATTTCTATTTTTACCCGGGTATAATTAGTGGGGCATTCAGAGGAGGAGGTATAGCTTTAGAAATGACCGAAACGCACATTTACTGCACGGCATTTTTGGGTGTGGGAGTTATTGCCAGTGGTTCGTTACAGCACGTTGTTTCTACAGTGAAGGATGCTCTGGATGACAGAGACCTCACACAGTTGCTTATATTTGACGATACCACGGGAAACAAATAGATGTTGATCTTCGTGGCAAGACAGATAACGTGCTCCAACGATTAGGAGAACAGTTTAGTGACTTGTCCGGTACGGAAGTGAATCACCTGCCTACACGGGGTGTTGGTCGACCCAAGCTGGGGGTTGTATCCGGTGAGGTTACGTTATTGCCCCGGCATTGGGAGTGGCTCAAGAGTCAACCTGGAGGGGCGTCAGTAACTTTACGAAAACTCGTTGATGAGGCTCGCCGTGCTGGAGGAGAACAGAACAAGATACGAGAGTCACAAGAAGCAACACATCACTTTATGACAGCTATGGCCGGGAACTCCCATCAATACGAAGAAGCACTGCGGGCACTGTATGCTGGTGATTTGGATCGATTTGACCACTTCATCGATGACTGGGCACCTGATATCAGAAACCATATCAAAAGATTAGCAGCTAATGCATTCCCTGAAGGGAACTTATGAAAGGGGAACATGATCATGAACATTCTGAAAGTTAATGGCGTTGAATTGGCCTATGATAGTTTCGGTAACGAAAATGACGAGGCTATTATCCTAATCGCCGGGCTTGGAACCCAGATGATCCGATGGACGGTTCCGTTTTGTCGGATATTAGCAGATCGGGGCTTTCGCGTGATCCGCTTTGACAATCGCGACGCAGGTTGCTCGGCACACTTTAGCCAGTATCAGGCGCTGGATTTTGATGCACTGGCAACTGCGCTTATGTCGGGACAGCGACCAGACATCCCATACACTCTCGATGACATGTCCAAAGACGCTATCGGACTGCTCGATGCTCTTTCAATTGACCAAGCACATTTCGTTGGCAGGTCGATGGGCGGAATGATCGCCCAGATTGCAGCCAGTGATTACCCTGAACGGGTTTTATCACTCACCTCCATTATGTCCAGTTCCGGTAATCCCGCCCTTCCGCAAACTTCCCCGGATGTCATGGCGATGATGACTAAACCGGCACCGAACCCACTCGAGGATGAAGCAGGATTTTTGGCGGACAGTCTCTCCTTTGCCAAACGCATCGCCGGCATCGGCTATCCGTTTGAAGAGGACGCTTATCGTGCGCTCATTCTGGAGGAAGTCCAGCGAGCCTACGATCCAGGCAGTGTCGGACGACAAATCGCTGCGATCGCTGTCTCCGGTGACCGTCGTCCTCGGCTGGCAACCATAAAAGTACCAGCACTTGTCATTCATGGGGTGGACGATCCTATGTTTGTCCCGGCGTGTGGCGAGGACACGGCTTCTGCCATCCCGGGCGCCGAGCTAATGTTGGTTGACGGCATGGGACACGACTTACCGCACCAATTGTACAAAGTAACCGCTGATGGCATAGAGCGAACGGCTCGTCGCAATTGACATTACTTAATAATCTAAAAGAGAATTCCCGCTTGCCTTTGATTGGTGGGTGGGCTTTTTTAATGGAACAGGACATCCCTAAGTTCAGAAATGGTCTAATCTCTTATCCCATGCGGGTTTAACTCGGTTCCTCTACACTATTGTAGAAATGCCTTTTTATTACGGCTATATTTCAGTATAATTAAATTAGCCCCGTCTGCATTTTTCTAGAGAGGATTAATCACATAATGAATGAAGTTGTCCCAAAACCGGTGAAGAATTACCGGCGTTTAAGCCTTCCCAACCGCCTGTACGTATATATTCGCTTGGCGGGCTCGGGGAAATCGGAAAGAACATGTACGGTATAGAATTTAGAAATGAGATTATTATTATCGACGCTGGGCTGAAATTCCCCGATTCCAAGCTGTCGGGAATCGATTATATTATTCCAGATGTCAGTTATTTAATTAAAAATCAGCATAAAATCAAGGGTTTGTTCCTGACGCATGGACATGAAGATCATATTGGGGCTCTACCATTTGTGCTCCGCCAGTTAAAGGTTCCTGTGTATGGTGGACCATTAACGATCGGACTAGTGCGAGCGAAGCTTGAGGAATATCGCATGCTCGAACAGACAGAGCTACATGTTTTTCAGGAAAATGACAGATTTGCCTACAAGCATCTCGCAGTTCATTTCTTCCGCACTACACACAGTATTCCGGATGCGTTCGGGATTGTAGTTGATACGCCTTACGGAGCGGTCGTCCATACAGGCGACTTCAAATTCGATTTCACGCCGGAAGATCATCCAGCTAATATCGCCAAGATGGCTAGCGTTGGTAGTAAGGGAGTACTCGCTCTGCTTGCGGATAGCACGAATAGTGAGAAGGATGGCTTTACCCTTTCGGAGCATCGTGTTGGCAATGCGATTCTAGAGACCTTTCATGGCTGCCAAGGCCGAATTTTGTTCGCTATGTTTGCATCCAATGTGAACCGTCTACAGCAGGTTGTAGATGCAGCTATTATGAGCAACCGTAAAATCGCCGTCCTAGGGCGAAGCATGGAGCGCGTATTTGCGATCGGTCAGGATTTAGGATATATCCGTATTCCTGACGGAATGTTAATCGATATTAAGCAAATTGATAGATATGAAGACAATCGGATATTGATCATTTGTACGGGCAGTCAAGGTGAACCGAACGCGGCACTCAGCCGGATCGCTTCTGGGGCGCACCGTTCAGTTTCCATCTATCCGGGAGACTCGGTTGTGTTCTCATCGTCGCCGATTCCGGGCAATGGCCCGAATATCAATCGTTGTATCGATTTGCTGATGCGGGCTGGTGCTAATGTCATTTATGGTTCCGCATTTGGTATCCATGCTTCAGGACATGGATGCCGAGAAGATTTGAAGCTGATGCTAAGATTCATTCAGCCGAAATATTTTATTCCGATTCATGGGGAATACCGGATGCTGTTAGCACATAAAAAATTAGCAATGCAAACGGGGATGAACGAAGAGCAAGTGTTCCTGATGAATCTCGGAGATACGTTATCGGTGTACCGCAATCGCGCCAAACGCGGGCGCAACATTCCTGCGGGAGAGGTAATCGTTAGCAATGGGGAGATCAGAACATTTGAAGAAGAATTAGTAGAAGAAAGAGAAGAGCTTGCTCAAGAGGGAATTGTCATCGTCGTAATGACGGTGGATGTGGCAACAGGTCAAATTCTCGCTGGGCCAGATATTGTAACGAGGGGCTTTGTATACATGCAGGATGCCAGACCTTTACTCAGACGGGCGGAGATGGCACTGCGGCGAAGCTTGAAGAAGCTGGGAGAACAAGGTCCATATGATAGTAATGCTTGGGTGAAGACGACCAATCGGGTACTACGGAGATTCTTCATGAGAGAGGTAGGACGAGCTCCGCATATTATGCCTTCAATTTTAGAGGTATAAGTAAGTCTTAAACAAACAACCTTTTAAACTAATAAAGCGCCAAGGGAGTGTATTTCAGTTCCCTTTTGGCGCTTTAGGTGTATTTAGGTTCATTTTTCTCGAAAAAGTTAAATATTTGCATAGTCTAATCTGCTACGGAATGAGATAATGTAGGCAAGCAATTGTCTAATGTAAGCTGAACTAAAGAAAAGAGCAGAGATAGGCAAGAGTGTGAAATGATTCTGAAGAAGCGAAGCGTTCGCCTTTGTGACCGGATTTCTTCCTATTATGAATTTATTAAATCAAGAAATCTGGGAGCAACAGCGATCGTAAGAACATTTCACATGGCTGCCCTGATTGGTATAATCAATAGTTCAACTTATATAGCATTAGCAGCGTAATATGACAGATCGAAAGAGATGGTGAAGACGAATGCATAACCGCAATTCACATCCGGAAGTGATCACCTTTGGAGAGAGCATGGCTCTGTTGATCGCTGAAGGAGGCAAAGGTCTTGAATACACTTCTAATCTAACGCCTTCATTTGGTGGAGCCGAGACGAATGTAGCGATTGGCTTGTCCCGGCTCGGACATTCCGTAGGCTGGTGTGGACGGCTTGGCGATGATCCATTTGGACATCGTATCTATAAAATGGTACGTGGGGAAGGCGTTGACGTATCACGCGCCTCGTTCACAGAAGAAGCTCCGACTGGGCTGATGGTACGGGAGAATGTTGCCGGTAGAAGTTCCGTTTACTATTATCGTAAGTTATCGGCGGCCAGCAAGATGACTCCTGAGCATTTGGATGAGGAATATATCGCCGGGGCGAAGATTCTACATATTACCGGTATTACTCCTGCATTAAGCCCATCCTGTGCGGAGACCGCTGCAGCAGCGATGGATATTGCAAGACGCCACGGAGTTAAAGTAAGCTTCGATCCGAATTTGCGCTTGAAGCTATGGAGTGTGGAAGAGGCTAGAAAGGTCCTACTACCGCTGGCGATGAAAGCGGATTATTTCTTGCCTGGGTTGGATGAATTAAAGCTGCTCTATGAGACTGAATCGATGGATGAGATTATCTCCAAGCTCAGTGAACTGTCCGCAGTAAGCATTATTAAGGGCGGCGATGATGAGACCTATATTCTCGAGAACGGTAAGCTATCTGCAGTTCCATACTATAAGGTAGAGAATGTGATCGATACTGTAGGGGCGGGAGACGGCTTCTGCGCTGGATTTATGGCCGGCCTCTTGAAGGAATACAGTCTTGAGGAAGCGGTTCGTCTTGGAAATCTGATAGGTTCTCAGGTAATCCAGGCGATTGGAGATTGGGAGGGCCTGCCGAGTGCGGCGGAAATCGAGCGGCTGCTTGCCGGGAAAGCGCATGTCGAGCGTTAAAAGGGACGATCGGAACAGTAAACGTCCATTACATGTGGCATGAAATAAAAAGGAGCTATCCCAAGAGTAAATACTACTCTAGGGACAGCTCCTTTTGTTGACCAACCTTATGCGAAGTCTAGTAATCTTCTAACGAAACTCCATATCGTTATTTGCTCCAAAACCGCGGCAAATAAATTCTAACGAAACACCATATCGTTATTCGGGTGAAATTGGGACTTTGAGCTGCAATTCCACACAAATAGCGTTCCCCAGTTTCGTTACAATTTTTAGAGGTCCTTTTTAGCCTAAATAGCGATACCACGTTTCGTTAGAAGTTAGAGGTATCTGAACTTAAATCTTCTCCACAATCAATGGCACTACTTTGCCGCTGTTTACGTCTATCAGGCCATAATCGGTGATCTTCAAATAAGGGCTGACTGGTAGCGAGTGGGTTGATATGGACATGATCGGGTTGTAATGTTCATAGCCAATCGAATGCATCGCTTCACGCAGCTGTTTGACCGATTCAGCCGCTGTATCCAGCGGATCTTCTGTCAGAATGCCGCCAACTGGCAGATGCATGTTGGCTTTGATCTCTCCATCCAGAGCGACGCAGAAGCCGCCCTGCTGCTTGATGGCAGTATTCGCAGCCAATAGCATATCCTGTACGTTATGGCCGACCACAAGTAGATTGTGATTGTCATGCGAGTAGGTTGTAGCGACGGCTCCTCTTTTGATCGTATCGCCTGTAATGAGGCCAAAAGCTTTGCCGCCATGTTTCCCGTACCGCTCAAAGGTAGCGATCATTCCGCAGTCGCTATTTTCCCATTGGAGAAGACCTCCTTCAGCTGTTAGTGCAACCAAGCTCTCCTTAGTGAATGTTGAGCCGTCGGCAACAGTCATCACTCGGCAGCGATATGTTCCGTCCTCCACGTCAACGGCAGCCGCGAAGTCCGCCTCAGTAAGCTCAGGGAGCTTCACACTTTGGTAAAAGTGATCCGGGAAACGGTATGCTGGGGCTGCTTGCAAGGAGGTAACTGATTCCGAGGCGGAATAAGCTTCCGAACCTTTCTTGTACACGGACTCGAGCGCTAGCTCGCCCAGATCGGATACAAGCTGGAAGTCAGCGATTTTACCTGGTGCGATCGCTCCCCGGTCGTGCAGCTTCATCCGGCGGGAAGGGGAGAGGGTTGCCGCATAGATTGCTTTCTCCGGTGCCATGCCCATCTGGATTGCTTTGCGTACAATCTGATTCAAATGTCCGCGGTCCCGGAAGGAGTCGGCCATGACATCATCCGTAACGAAGCAGAAATGCTCGGATACGTCATGCTGAATCAGATAATCCATTACCTCAGGAGTCATGGATTTCTCTTGGATCTCTATGAACATGCCTGCGCTGATACGTGCCTGCAATCCTTCGACGGTTTGATGCGTATGGTCGGAATCAACTCCTGCATAGATGACCTGGGCCAGATCCAGATTAAGCAGCTTCGGCACATGGCCTTCGATGACCAGATCGGGATAACGCTCCCGCATATGCTTCAGAATTTGATTGGTCTTGCATGCCGGATCGCGGATAATGTCTACGTAGTTCATGATTTCGCCTAAACAGATCACATCGCCGGTGGCTAGCAGGGCATCCATATCTTCGATCTCAATCGAACCGCCAGTTGTCTCCAATGAAGTAGCTGGTACGGAGCTTGGAATGGCGTAGAACATATCTACGGTACAGCTCCGGCTCGCTTTGATCATCTCGAGAACCCCTTCAAGGCCAAACACATTGGCCATTTCATGAGGCTCCGGTACAATCGTGGTTACGCCATTTCGAAGCAAGCCTTGCGAGAAAGATTCGGGTGTAATCATGGTGCTCTCAATATGAAGATGGATATCTACAAAGCCGGGAAGCATGTACATTCCGCTGGCATCGACTACTTTTTCCGCTTGAAACGTATCTTCTCCGCGCGGGCCGACATATAGAAATCTTCCATCCTTAATAGCCACATTCTGCCGAGTCCATTGCTTAAAATAACTGTTATATACATTAGGTTGTAATAATAGCAAATCTGCTTGCATGTCTGTTCCCCCTTTGTTAGTCGACAAGTACGAGTTTCTCCGATGGAAATAACAGACGGATCTCCTGCCCGCTCAGATAAGGCTGCTGCATTTCCTTATTTACCGTAAATTCTCCCAGTGGGGTGACCACGACATATTGATAGCTGCGGCCAAGGTATGTGCTGACCTTAACGGTGCCGGTCAATACATTATCACCAGGCTGAATCTCCTGGAACGTTCCAGCGATGATGTCGTCCGGACGGATAGCACCTTTCATAGACTCGGGCATTCCTGGTGCTTTGGCAGCATGGAATTGGTAGTCGCCGCTGCGCAGGCTATAGAATGAACCACCGTCTTCACGCTGCTGGAAGTCGATGAAGTTGTTGAAGCCGATAAAGCGGGCTACGAACTCTGATTTTGGGTATTGGAAGATGACCGAAGGTTTATCGAGTTGTTCGATGATCCCCTTGTTCATGACAGCAACCCGATCTGAGATAGAAAAGCATTCTTCCTGGTCATGCGACACGTACACGGTGGTGATCCCAAGTTCTTGCTGAATACGACGGATTTCCACGCGCATGTTAACTCTCAAATTGGCGTCCAGATTGGACAGAGGCTCGTCGAACAAGAGCAGGTCCGGTTCGATCACCAGCGCGCGCGCAATTGCAACACGCTGTCTTGTCCACCCGATAGCGCTTGAGGGAAGCGTTTCTCAAATCCGCTGAGATTGACGACATCCAGCATGTTCATGACCCGTTTCTTGATCTCATCTTCCTTGACCTTACGCTGCCGCAGGCCAAAGGCAATATTGTCGAACACGGACATATGCGGGAATAAGGCGTAGCTCTGGAACACGAAGCCGAAGTTGCGTTTATTGATAGGAACGCGGGTATAATCTTGACCGCCAAATGAAAACTTGCCGTCTGTTGCCTCTAGAAAGCCTGCGATTAGCCGGAGTGTAGTTGTTTTCCCACAGCCGCTGGGACCCAGCAGGGAGATCAGGTGGCCTTTCTCGATGGAAAGGTTGAGGTCTTTCAAAATATATTGCTGATCATAGGCGACCGATATGTTTTCTAGTTGCAATAAATCCATCAGTGTATGCCTCCATTTATTGTTTGGTGAAGTAGGTGAGTCCGAGCAGTCTTTCGATTAAGAACATAAATCCTGCGGTAATGATCATCAGCAGTACTGAGATAGCCGCGATGGTCGGGTCAAAATAGTTCTCCACGTAAGTCAGCATTTGAATTGGTAGAGTACTAACGCCAGGACCCGTCATAAATAATGAGATATCCACGTTGTTAAACGACTCTAGGAAGGCCAGCAGTACTGAGGCGATAATGCCGGATTTGATGTTCGGCAACACGACCTTGAAGAAGGTAGACAGGCGGCTGGAGCCGAGGCTAAGTGCCGCTTCTTCGACCGCAAAATCAAAGCCGGCGAAGCTCGAACCAATCACGCGGATAATAAATGGCAGCATAATGACGGTATGTCCGATTAATAGCGCCGCATAGACCGGAATGTGGAAAGCAATAACTACATATTTCAATAAAGTAAAACCAAGTACGATCCCTGGAATCAGCAGGGGAGACAGGAACAGTGCGTTCAGTGTCTCCTTGCCCTTGAAGGATGCACGATTCAGTGCGTAAGCCGCAGGGATCCCTAGAAGAATAGCGATCAGATTGCCGAGCAGCGAGACAAGAATTGAAGTTGTGAAGGTGCTCATAAACATATCGACTTCAAAAATATTTTTATACCAGCGTAGCGAGAATCCGGTTGGTGGGAATTTCAGTACGGTTCCAGGCTCAAAGGAGGTCACTGCGATAATCAATAGCGGCCCGAGCAGAAACAAATATACGATAAAGGTAAACAGGGCAAGCCCAGGATTTTTGTTCTTCATGGTGCTACTCCTTCGGTTTGAATTTGGCCGCAGCTTTGTTCATCAGCCCGATGACGATAAAGGTAATGATCATCATGATAGTGGCGATGGCCGATGCTGCCTGCCAATCGTTCAGCGTGATGGCATTCTGGTACAGGAATGTAGCGACGACGCGCTTTTTGCCGCCGAGAAGGGCTGGTGTCGTGTAAGCAGTTAAGCTACCGACAAAGACAAGAATACTGCCGACGATCAGTCCCGGTATGCTAAGCGGGAAGATGATCTTGCGGAAAGCGGTCAGCTTGGAAGCTCCGAGGCTTTGCGCCGCCTGCACTAGATCATGATCGATTGACTCCATTACGCCAACCAGTGTAATCAGAATCAAAGGCAGGAACAGATGCACAAGTCCGATAATCATAGCTGTAGGCGTATATAAAATGCTGATTGGTTCCTTGATGAGTCCGAGGGACGTCAGCAGATTATTGATCAAGCCGTTCTTGCCGAGAATGATCATCCAACTGAAGGAGCGAACGACAGAGCTCGTTAATAGTGGGAATATCGCCAGTGCGAGCAAAATACCCTTCCTACGCGCTGGTTGCTTGGATAAATAATAGGCGACCGGAAAACCGATCAAAATGCACAGCAAGGTTGTCACGACGCTGACAAGCAGGGTTGTGCCCAGAATATCAAGGAAGTACGCGTCTTTGAAAAATTGCGTGTAAATCCCGATCGAGAAACCGCCGTCCTTGAATACAGTCGAGCCGACCGTGAGGATCAGCGGGATGATCATGAACAATGTCAGGAACAGAAAACCGGGTGCAAGAAGCAGGTACAAGTATCGCTTTTTCATGAATGGCAATCTCCTTAATAATTTGAAACTTCAAAAGGGTTGGTTCCACTTAATTGGTGCCACGCAGCACATAGATAAATCGGCTTATAAATTCCTCCGCGTCGACCTTCAGGCCGACCTCTACATTGGGTTTACGCTGAAGGCGGTTTTGAAAATCGCATACCGTCTGTCCGTCGCATAGCTCACTTCGGGTCTCCACGTCGACGTAGTACCGGGTGGTCTCTACAAGCTCAGGCCAGATGGCGGTGGCGACAGCGAGCGGATCATGCATGGCACAGGCCTGAACTCCGTTGCGTTCGAAATAGCGCTGCATGTAATCTGATGTGCTTTGGCGAACGTAATTGGCAATTTCCGATTCACCAAGAGTATCGATATGCTCGCTAGTCAGCAGAGCTCTGCGGGTCACGTCCAGGCCGATCAAGGTCAGTCGTGGGAATCCGGCCTGCAGAACGAGCTGTGCCGCCTCCGGATCGACATACATGTTGTATTCGGCCACTGGTGTGATATTGCCGTAGGTTTGTACAGCGCCGCCCATAATGACGATCTCTTTCAGTTCATGGACAAGTGAAGGACGTTTGGCTAGCGCCAACGCGACATTAGTTAATGGCCCCGTAGCAATCAGTGTCACTTCTCCCGGATACAGTCTGGCCTGCTCAATGATAAAGTCGGGGCCGAACCCACTTAAGTCTGCGCGGCCTGAGGGATGCATGTCAGCCAAGGCCCCGCCGAGTCCGTCCTGTCCATGAACCCGGTGTTCAAACACGGGATTACGCAGTAACGGGTGCGATGCTCCCGGGTATACGGAAATGGAAGGATCGGCATGGATCAAATCGAGTATTTTACATGTATTCTTTGTGGCTGTCTCAAGCGATACATTGCCGTTTACAGTCGTTATTCCGAGCACATCGAGCTCACCGCTGCGAATTGCCAGCATAATGCCCAGCGCATCGTCGATGCCTGTGTCTACATCCAAAATGGCTTTCCTCACGTTAAATCCCCTTTCAAGGTTATAGGACCACCCGTACCTAAGTTTCCTTCTAAAAGAATAAAGGCAGGGGCCAGACAGCCCCTGCATGAGTGAAGGCATACAAGGCTGCCTAATATGCCTCAAGTATTTTAATAACGCTTAGCGGGTAACTTCCCGGTTGAAGCGGTCTGTCCAAGCTTTCAGGTTGCTATTAACAAACGCCATGTCAAGCTTATGCAGGTTCTCGACGACATCCGCTCCGTAAGTGACACCAGCGGCTTCTTCATCCGTCAGTTTTACATCTTTGTTCGCAGGGGAGTCTACTTTGGCTTTTGCTGCTTTCTCTTGAACCTCTTGGCTAAGCTGCCAATCAATAAATTCCTCGGCTAGCTCTTTATTCTTGCTGCCTTTCACCACATTTAACGTATTGATGATGGCATAAGCGCCTTCTTTTGGCGTTACGAATTCAATACCAGGAACCGCCTTTTGTAGATCGCCCATATACATTTGCATGATCGGTCCGGCTGCTGCTTCGCCTTGAGTGAACATGTTCACGAATTCAGAAGTTTTACTGTAATATTTCACAACACTTGGATTCAGTGCGGCCAATTGCTCAAAAGCTTTGTCTTCGTTAAATTCTGTGCTTCCCGAGATTTTAGATGCGGCATCGACCATCATTGGGCCACTGGTCGAGGTGATGCTTGGCATCGTCAATTTGCCTTTCAGCTCTGGCTTCCACAGGTCACTCCAGGATTCAATAGTTGTTCCTGCAGCTTTTGGATCATAAGCAATACCCAATTGGCCGATGGTATAAGCAGGGCCGTAGTTCTCGCCGTTTGGAGCTTTAGCGATATCATAAAGTTGGTTCAGATTCTTAAAATTGCTGCGATCAATTTTCTCGAAAGCACCTGCTTCAATGCCTTGCTGTGCGTAATAATCCGACAAATAGATCACATCGACATCAGAACTTCCTTGCATGATTTTGCTTAGGCGGTCTGCGTTATTGCCTGTCTCAAGCACGATTTTGACATTATGCGCTTTTTCAAACGGCTCGTATACTTCTTTATTATAGAAGTCTTCTGCGAAGCCCCAGGTCGAGATAACTAGCTTCTGCTGTTTGCCACCTGAAGTATTTCCGCTGGCGCCGTTTCCGTCACCGTTATTGCTTCCGCAGCCGGCCAGTACAACCGTAGCAAGACTGCAAGCTAGAAGACCCTTAATCCATGTTTTTTTCACAATGATTCACTCCTATTAAAGTTTTTTTATCTATTTGTTATGAAAAAAAGAAAAGCACTCTAGGTAGAAGAAAATCTCTAACTAGAGCACTTATTCATTGTAAACAAAGAATAACCGCATCTGCTTGTGTATCGGGTGCGGACAGTCCTTAAGATGTAATCAAAAGAAAAGCGCCGCGAGGGTAATCTACTTATTGAACTTCGTCTTGCAAAATAATGTTCGTGACAGCCCACTGCGTGGCGGGATCATAATCCCGTAGCAGCACTTCGATTTGAAGTCCAAGCTCCTCTTCGAGCCGGGATTTCAGCTTCTTCTTGTAAATCATCGACATATAGAAGTCGACTTCATATTTCAAAGCCGGAATCTCGCCCTCCAGAGCCGTGGAGCGAGGGGAACGACGATGTCTGGCATATAATACGATTCCTTCGGGATGTACGCTTGTCTTCAATAATGAAGTACCGAAGCCAAACAACTCCTTGGACACCTCATTATATACCTGGCTCAACTTTTGCTTAAATTCATTGGAGTCGTAATGAACCATTGGTCACCTCAAACTTTGATGATTTTGGTGATGAGAAGTTCACGCACAATTATAATACATAAAAAATAAGGATAATGCAAGCTATTGTTCGGATTTTGATTAATTATTAACGTTTATTTTATTTTAACAGTCTTAAATGCAGTTAATTTACGAACTTTCCAGGCAATGGGAGCTTATCTGCGAAAATATTGCGAACTCGAGAAAATTATGTTGCTTGCCTTTCAAATCAGGGCGTGACTATATTGGAAATGCGGACCAGGCCCAAAAATGACCGCAATCGTAAGTGAAAGGGGAAGATCATGAAAGCTATCAGTCAACCGGGAAAGCGCCGATCGTTTCACCTTCGTGACAATGCTCAGCTTTACCTGATAATGCTTCCCGTTCTAGTTCATCTTTTTATTTTCAGCTATATTCCGATGTATGGAATTGTGATCGCATTTCAGGATTATTACCCGGGAAAATCTTTCTTATCATTTACAGATGCGAACTGGGTAGGACTCAAGCATTTTATCAATTTTTTTAATGGACCTTACTTTGGAAGATTGATGCGCAACACGTTTTTGCTTAGTTTCTATTATCTTGTATTTGGCTTCTGGGTACCAATTGTATTCTCTCTATTGCTAAATGAACTGAAGAATGGCGTCTTTAAGAAGTTCGTGCAGACGGCCAGTTATCTGCCGCATTTTATTTCCAACGTAGTTGTGGCGGGTATGGTATTGTCCTTCATCAATGTGGACGGGATTATTAATGTCATCATCCAGATGTTCGGCGGAACGCCAATTGCATTAAATACCGAACCAGCTTATTTCCCGGCGATTTATACCATCACGAGTATTTGGAAGTCATTTGGCTGGAGCAGTATTTTGTATTTGGCAGCTATGTCCTCTGTAGACCCGAGTTTGTACGAAGCAGCCAAAATGGACGGCGCCAACCGATTTAAACAAATGCTTCATATTTCGCTTCCATCCATTCGCCCGACCATCTTTATTTTGCTTATTTTCGCGATCGGCAGTCTGCTTTCGGCGAACAGCGAATTTATTTTGTTGATTTACAATCCGATGGTTTATGAAACGGCGGATGTCATTGGTACCTATCTGTATCGCGATGGCCTGCTTGGCGGAAATTTCAGCATGGGGACCGCGGTAGGATTGTTCATATCATTAATTAATTTCACGCTGTTGTTCATCGCTAACTCGCTAAGCCGTAAATATTCAGACTATGCCTTGTGGTAAGGAGGAGTAAGATGGCCTCGGTTCGTAGAAATCCTAACAAGATCAGAGAAGGCTCTGTCGTTGTCGACATCATCCTTTATGCGATCGCACTCATTCTCTGTTTAATTACACTGTATCCATTTTACTTTGTCATCATCATGTCTATTAGCTCGCCACAAGAAGTTGCGGCTATGAATGTCTTCTGGTATCCGAAAGGCTTCAACCTCGGCTCTTATGAGCTTATAGTAAAAGATGCAAAAATGTGGTGGGCATACTCCAACACACTGATTTATGTTAGTGTTGGTACCTTATTGAATTGCCTAATGGCCGTGCTGGGAGCTTACCCGTTAACGGTGAGAAATCTGAAGGGGAGAAAATGGGTGGTCGCGTATCTGCTGATCCCGATGTATTTCGGGGGCGGACTCATTCCCTCTTACTTGCTCGTGAATAAGCTCGGATTGTACAACACCATGTTTGCGGTCATTATCCCAGGTATGGTCAGCATCTGGAACATTATCCTGGTTCGGACCTTCTTTACGACCATTCCGGATGGGCTGAAGGAATCCGCCTTTATCGACGGCGCTTCTCATCTGCAGCTTCTGTTCAAAATTATCATTCCGATCTCCAAACCGATCCTGGCGGTTATCGCTATATATTCCATTGTCGGCATCTGGAACAGTTGGTTTGATGCGCTAGTGTATTTGCCGAATGAGAAGCTTCACCCGCTGCAGATGTATCTATATCGTGTTGTCGTTCAGCAATCGGTCGATTTGAAGCTGCTTTCACTGGACGATGCCAAGAATGCCGTGGCTACGATGCTGTCCAATATTCAATTGAAGTACGCGATAATTGTGTTTACTACTCTGCCAGTAATGTTTACCTACCCATTTTTCCAGAAGTATTTCATCAAAGGAGCGCTGCTTGGTTCCTTAAAGGAGTAGCCTTAATCAGCTTTTTGGAAAGGATCAGATATTGGTTTTATTCTCAGATTTGTAGAAATGACTAGAATCTTTAAACTATTATGTAAGCGATTTCTTAACACTTTCGTTATCAACATTTTCTAGGGGAATGTAGAACATGAAACGTTGGAAAAGATCATTAATGTCTTTGGTAGCGGCAGTTCTCGTGTTAGGGAGTATTACGGCTTGCGGTGGCGGCAGCGGTGAGGTGAAAAAGGGGGAGGGAGGCAGTTCTTCATCCGGGGAGAAGACCGTTAGTAAACTCAAATTGCTGGGTCCAACCGGCTCCAATAAGTATATTAAGTTCGAGGAGAGAGATAAATATCCGGTATGGACCGAAGTCGATAAATTGATTCAGGACGCTGGACTGGAGCTGGAATATGAGATGGTTCCGAACGAGCAATATAAAGTGGTCATTCAGACCAGAATGGCCTCAGGCTCTTCTCTTCCGGATATTGTGAACATTTCACAGTTAGATAACACAACGGTTCTGAATCTCGCCAAGCAAGGTGTTTTGCTTGATTTGAATCCGCTGATTGAGAAATACAGCAACGGCAATATTAAGAAGATGTATGATCAGGAATTCCCATATGCGAAAAAGACAACGACATCACCTGACGGTAAAATGTACTGGTTCAGCGATCTGCACAAAAAAACGTATCAGGAGAAGGACCCAGCTCCGGTAGCTTTGAGCATGCTGATCCGTAAAGACTGGCTGGATAAGCTGAATCTACCAGTTCCGACCAATGCTCAAGAATATTTGAACACATTAAAGACGATCAGAGACAAGGATGCCAACGGCAACGGTAAGCCAGATGAGGTTCTCGTCTACGATACAAGTAAATTTGAGGGTGCTATCGCTCAATGGTTCGGACTGGGTACCGATATTACGGCGGTGGATGTAGAGAATAAAAAGTCGTATCCCCATGGTATCAGGAAGGCATCAAGGACTATTTCCGCTATCTGCAGCAGCTTGTCAAGGAAGGAGTGCTCGATACAAGTTTAATCGGGGCTACAGGAGAGCAGAAACAGCAAAAAATGACAGAGAACAAGGTTGCATCCATCAGCGACTACAATCTGGAAACCTATCTGGAGCCGACAATCAATGGTGGTGGAGAGTTCCTGCCGTTGATGCCACTCCAAGCTGCTGACCATATTACCCCGGCGGCACAATTGGAGCCACCATTTCTGGTATGGCAAAAATATGCGATCACCAAAGACTGCAAAGACGTAGCAGCAGCTATCCGATTTTTCGATATGATTTATTCGGATAAATACGCGGACCTTCTGTACTGGGGCATCGAAGGGCAGACCTATAAGAGAGACGACAATGGGGCGAAAGTATATATTAACAATGGATCGGATGAAGAATTGGCGAAATCGGGTCAGGTCACCGGGCGTCCGCTATTTGGGGATACTATATTCCCTCGCGTTCAATTTGCCAATCTAGAATTCGAGCTATCCGGCGTGTCTAAGGACAAAGCCGACCATGAGTTGAATATACTGAAATACAAGCCGTATTTCGTCAACATGAACGTCAACTACCTGGCGATTCCAGATGATCAGCAGCTTGAGACCAAGACGAAAATCTTAACGAATCTGAGAACTTATTCGGAAGAGCTTGCCACCAAGCTGGCTCTGGGCCAGAAATCTCTCGATAATTGGGATGAATATATTTCTGAGCTGAAAAAGCTGGGTCTTGATCAATTGATTGAAATCGATCAGCAGCTGCTTGATAGATATAACAGTATCGAATAGCGAATATACAACTGGGAAAACGGGCGTTCTCTCCGCCATCAAGGGGAGTTCGCCGTTTTCCTCCTTCTGCTTCATGATTATAACCGGAGGAGGGGACGGACTTTGAGGCATGGTAGCTTTGGAAGCGTAACGTTTCGAAAGATCTTTTTGTCCTATACCGTGATCTTGATTATTCCCATCATTGTGTTCAGTACTTTGAATGTACAGCGGAACATCATGGAGGAGAGGCAGCGGCTGCATGAGAAGCACATCTCGGATGCCAATCGGATTGCGGTCGTCGTCGATGATAAACTGCAGGAGCTCAAAAACTTAGGCAAGCTGCTGAGCGAAGAGTCTTGGGTCCGGAAAATGATGCAGAATACAGATGTGTATGAGAACGAATTTGATTTTCTGAAGATGCTTGAAATTCGCCGAAATTTCGAGAATTCTACTAACTCTTTGAATATTGTCTCCTTTGGTATGATTGTTTTTCCAGAGAAACAGCAGATTTTTTCACCTTGGGGAACTTATACGGAGGATGACTTTTTTTCCGGTGTGGCTGTATTCGATGATAAGACGCGGCATCGGATCGAAAGTATCGTTCTTGAACAACAGTATTTCAAGGTGCTGCCGCCGGAGACGATGGAGCTATGGGGAAACAGCAAACGTGTCGTCCCTGTCTTTCAAAGCCTAGAGGTGGTGAATCAACCGCGTGGAGTGCTTGTATTATTTATTGATAGCGCTTACTTTGCGGATTATATGCACCGGTTCGGTAGTATTGAATCCAAGGATATTTTAATAACGACCCAAGGACAGCCGATTTACAAGCAGATCCAGGCAGGGCCCAATAGAGAGGAGCAGGGGAACGAACACAGCTATGAGCTTGTTGTACCCTCGCTAGAGAGTGATCTGAAATATAAAATTTCTTATCTCGATAGCAGTGTGATTGGTATTAACAATCTGTTCAGTTCGTTGCTGGCAATTTTAATTTCTACTGCTGTGGGCACCTTAACCGCCTTCTTGCTGGCCAAGATCAGTTACCATCCTTTGGGTGCCTTGCTGAGCAAGCTTTCTGCCGCATTTCGTTACGATGACGTCAAGAGCAGTATGGTCTCTGGTTCTGAATATAATTTTATTGAAAAATCCTTTGATCGGCTGCTGCATGAAAATGAAAAACTTCAGCGATCAATGCAGGACTACGAGAAAGCCGCCAAGTCGAATTTGTTCCAGCGGCTGCTCAAAGGATATTTTACCGATGATCAGCAGATGAATGGACTGAAAAAAATCGGTATCGGTTATACCGATGAGATGCATTACTGTACGGTACTGATCAGCTTCCATGCGATCCGTGACGTCTCTGACTTCGGCCAGATCCGCAAAATCGAAATGATGACAATCATGATTGTCGAGAAGGTGATGGAGCGTTATGGCTTGGATTATGAACTGTTCGAAGTGACCCATGCGGATAAAGCACTGATTTTGTCCTCGGAAGGCTTCTTTGGACAGGAGGGGATGATGGATCAAATCGCCCTCAGCATTACAGAAGAGATCGAACAGGCCTGTGGTTTTCATCCCTATGTCTTGCCCGGAACGGTAGAGAAGGGATTAGTTGGCATCAGTAAATCGTATTATACAGCCAACGAAAGCCTGCAGTATATTCTGTTCTCGCGCGACCATCTACCCGACATCCAGGAGGAAATGGCTCAAACCATCGTTGAATACTACTATCCGACAGATTGGGAAGTACAGTTGATCAATAATCTGAAGATCGGAAATCTGGATACATCCATGCAAATCCTGCATGAAATTAGTGCGGAAAATGGAAGGCGCTGCTTGTCCGAAGCAAGTATCATTAGGCTGGTCTCATTGCTGATGGAGACGATGCTGCGAGTGCTATATGAATTGAATCTTGATACAGGCATTTACATGAAGCAGTTCGCCAATAAAGCCGAAGGGGCGGATGTCGGGGAAATGTGGGGCTACGTATATGAAGTCGTCACAGTGATCTGTGAACGCAACCGCTACTCGAACTCGCTAACGACGATTGAAGTCGGCAACCAACTGCTGCAATATGTCAACGAAAATTACACCAGCGCCGACGTCTCATTGAAGCAGCTTGCTGAAATTTTCCAAATGTCCGTCTCCAAGGTATCGAAAATCTTCAAGGAGGTGACCGGAATCAATTTCTACGATTATTTATGTCGACTCCGCATGGAAATGGCCAAGGAGCTGCTACGGGAAAGAAAATGCGGCATCGATGATATCGCCCATCGTGTGGGCTATGAAAATGTCTATTCATTCAAACGCGCATTTGCCCGGTATGAAGGAATTAAGCCCGATGAATATGTGGATATAGCGATGTGAAAGGAATAAACCGTCGGGACAAACATCCCTGGCGGTTTCTTTTCTTTATGCCGTAAGAGTCTAAATTGCATAAATATGGTTGACATTGTCGTATAGGACCAATATAATCACAATTAACAATTTGTTAAATGTTAAAAGGTGGAGTGAAGACGTGGAATCTAATGAACAGGCATTGCAGCACTATGACGTCAAGAAATACCGGACACCGGATGGATATACGTCTGATATCGCGGTGTTTACGATTCTATCAGGCCAGCCAGAGCCCTTTAAACCTCCAGTCATGAAGCTGTATATTATGCTCATCCAGCGAAGCATGACAGATAGTGAAGGGCGTCCGAATATTGAGGCTGGCAAGTGGGCTCTGCCTGGTGGCTTCGTGAACCCAGATGAGACGGCATTCCAGTCGGCTGCAAGAGAATTGAAGGAGGAGACAGGGGTAGACAGTATCCATCTGGAGCATTATGGCGTGTACGACACTCCGGGGCGTGATCCACGGGGCTGGATTATCTCCAACGCACATTATGCCATCGTGCCAGAGCATCTTCTGAAGCATCGTCAGAGTGGAGATGACGCTAGTGAGGTTGAGCTATTCCCGGTTGAGGATGTTCTGAAGCTGGATCTGGCTTTTGATCACGAACAGATCATCCGTGATGCGATCGATGTGATCCGCCGCAAGTTGCTTGAGACGACTGCAGCGAAGGAGTTCCTGCTCGAGGAGTTCACATACTCTGAGCTGCAGGCGGTGTTGCTTACTGTTACCGATGATTCAGCGATTGCTCTGGACGCATCTTTTGCCCGTAAAATAAAATCTTTGTCGTTCATTCAAGAGCTTCCCGGCAAGAAGACAACACGAACCTCCAAGAAGCCGACGCAGCTATATCGTTTTGTAGAGACGCCTTCAAATGTGAATCATTCGCTTTACCATACTAGTAAGTAAATCCAGGGAGGGATTCAGGATGACAGAAGTGAAGAAGAGAGCATTAATCAATATTGATTACACGAATGACTTCGTGGCCGATGATGGGGCGCTGACTTGTGGAAAGCCAGGGCAGGAGATCGAGCAGGCAATGGTCGACATTACCAAAGAGTTTATTGGCAATAATGATTATGTTGTGTTCGCGATAGATCTGCATAGGCAGGGGGATCAGCTTCATCCCGAGACCAAATTGTTCCCGCCACATAATCTTGAGGGTACGAAGGGACGCGAGCTGTACGGCGCATTAGAGGAGGTCTATCAGCAGCATAAGGGATACGAAAATGTGTACTGGATGGATAAGACTAGATACAGCGCGTTTGCAGGTACGGATCTTGAATTACAGCTTCGCGCCAGAGGAATAACCGTGCTTCATTTAGTAGGGGTATGCACGGATATATGCGTGCTGCATACGGCTGTTGATGCTTATAATAGAGGCTTTCAGATTATCATTCATGAAGCAGCCGTAGCCAGCTTTGATCAAGAAGGCCATGTATGGGCGCTGCGCCATTTCAAAGGATCGCTGGGAGCCGAGATTCAATAAGAGGAGGAATGAGCCATGAAGAACGGTCTTGACCAAGAGAAGCAGCTAGTACATGACGCTTATGCGGATGATAGCTATGCTCTTCACACCGATAAATATCAAATCAATATGACCCAGGCCTACTGGCAGGATCAGATCCATGAGCGTAAAGCCGTATTTGAGGTATATTTCCGCAAAATTCCTTTTGAGAACGGTTATGCTGTCTTTGCAGGACTGGAGCGGGTCATCCGATATCTTGAGCAATTCCGCTTTACGAAGAGCGATCTGGATTATTTGCGGGAAGATGGTTATGGTGAGGAGTTCCTGGCCTATTTGGAACAGCTACGTTTCACGGGAACCGTTCGTTCGATACAGGAAGGAGAGCTCGTATTTGCTAATGAGCCAATGATACAGATTGAGGCACCACTAGCAGAGGCCCAACTGATCGAGACAGCCCTGCTGAACATGGTCAACTTCCAGACTTTAATTGCAACGAAGGCATCGCGGATCAAGCAGGTGATTGGTCATGAGATCAGCATGGAGTTCGGAACTCGCCGTGCTCAAGAACTGGACGCAGCAATCTGGGGAGCAAGGGCCGCTTATATCGGCGGCTTCGAAGCAACCTCGAACGTCAGAGCCGGCAAACTGTTCGGTATTCCGACAGTAGGCACACATGCTCATGCGATGGTTCAAGCTTACCGCGATGAGTACACGGCTTTTCATAAATATGCGGAAGCCCATAAGGATTGCGTGTTCTTGGTGGATACCTATGATACGCTAAGATCGGGGGTACCTACGGCAATTCGTGTAGCCAAGGAGCTTGGTCCGAAGATTAATTTCCTTGGTATCCGCCTTGATAGCGGGGACTTGGCATACCTGTCGAAGGAAGCACGCAAGATGCTCGATGCGGCTGGCTTCAAGGAAGCTAAAATCTACGCGACTAATGATCTGGATGAACATACGATTATGAACTTGAAGGCGCAGGGCGCAAAGATCAATGTATGGGGTGTCGGAACTAAGTTGATCACTGCATATGATCAGCCTGCCCTGGGCGCGGTATATAAATTGATCGCCATCGAGGATGAGAATGGTCAAATGCAGGATACGATCAAGATCAGTTCGAATCCGGAGAAAGTAACGACGCCCGGCCGTAAGAAAGTGTTCCGCATCATCAATAAGAGCAATCAGAAATCGGAAGGGGACTACATCGCGTTGGAGCATGAGAATCCACAGCAAGAGGATCCGCTGAAGATGTTCCATCCGGTGCATATCCATGTTGCCAAGTTCGTTACTAATTTCGAAGCCCGTGAGCTACATCATACGATTTTCGAGGCGGGCAAATTGATATATAGACTTCCAGAGCTGATGGAGATTCAGCAATTTGCGGCTCAGAACCTGGAGCTGCTATGGGATGAATACAAGCGGATGCTGAATCCGGCGGAGTATCCTGTGGATTTAAGTCAGGTATGCTGGGATAACAAAATGCGGCTGATTGCTGAGATCCAGCAGCAGGTAAGCCGAAGAGTGTAGGCTTAGGTTTTATTTAAATAGTCCGACTTGGGGACTTTTTAAATAACCGCTATGGGGGAGGAATCGGCGATGGCCAAGATAGGAATCTATGGATCGTCTTTTGATCCGATTACGAATGTACATTTGTGGACGGCGAGTACGGTGATGCATCGCTGTAAGCTGGATAAGGTTATTTTTCTCCCCTGCTCAAGCAAGCGTCCTGACAAGACGATGAATGTGAGCGACGAGCATCGTTGGAACATGATTGTGATGGCGATTCAGGAGAATGATAGATTTGTTGCCGATGCTTATGAAATGAAGCAGCCGGGCTGGGAGATCGCTACGTATTTAACGCTGAAGCACTTTAAGGCGAAATATCCAGAAGATGAGATTTATTTTATAATGGGAGCAGATTTGCTGCTTGATATCGGTGAGGGGAAATGGAAAAAGTCCGAGGAGCTTATCCGTGAGAACAAGTTCATCGTTATGGCTAGGGAGGGGATCAACATGCTCTCGGCGATCAGCAAGTCACCTATCCTACGCAATGCCGATGACGGACAGACGTTCCATCTTATCGATAAAGGGTTGGCGATGGAGATTAGCTCCACCTATATTCGCGATGAGTTCAGATTAGGTGGGGAGCCACGATATCTAATGCCAGAGAGCTGCTATTCCTATATTAAAAAGCACGAGCTTTATCAATAGAGGTAGTTGGCTTCATCCAACCTTCTCGATGCTGAAAATCGTCCTTTTTGAACACGCACAAATAGAGAGGAGTCACCAGTAAAATGAGCATACAACAACAAGTCATCAAAGCGCTGCATGTAAAGCCGGTTATTCAACCCAAGGAGGAAATCAGACAGCGGATTGATTTTCTGAAGGCTTACTGCCGTAAGACGAGAGCCAAGGGCTTTGTACTCGGGATCAGCGGGGGCCAGGATTCTACACTGGCTGGTCGGTTAGCCCAGCTTGCGGTCGAAGAGCTGCGGGCAGAAGGCTATGAAGCGACATTCTACGCGGTCCGTTTGCCCTACGGAATACAGCAGGATGAGGCGGATGCGGTCGAGGCGTTGGCTTTTATCAAGCCAGACCAATCTTTGGTTGTCAACATCCAGGAGTCGGTGGTCGCTTTTGCAGAGCAGATCAAGCAGTCTATCGGCCATCCAATGTCTGACTTCAACAAAGGAAATGCCAAGGCGCGCATGCGGATGATGGTGCAATATGCGATCGGCGGGGAGACAGGCTGCCTTGTGATCGGTACGGATCATGCAGCTGAGGCTGTAACCGGATTTTATACGAAGTTTGGCGATGGTGGGGCAGACCTTGTACCATTGGCTGGGCTTACGAAGGAGCAGGGGCGTGAGCTGCTCAAAGAATTGAACGCTTCTGAGCGTCTGTATTTGAAAGTCCCTACCGCTGACCTGCTAGACGACAAGCCGCAGCAATCGGATGAGACGGAGCTGGGTATTGCCTATACAGCGCTGGACACTTATTTAACCGGAGGGACAGTAGACTCAGAGACTGAGGCCAACATCGAAGAACGTTATTTGCGGAGCGAGCATAAGCGTCAGATGCCTGTAGCTCCTTATGATGAATGGTGGAAATAGATCTTGCAATAATAGGGGAATCAACTGATTCCTCTATTTTTTGTCTTTTAAGTAATAATTTATCCCCTATGCCATATAAATACTTCGTATCAAATCGAAGCTTAGCCATGGTCATTCGTAACTACCCGATTTTAATTCTGCGATATGAAAACGTTTAATACCCCCTGTTGTATCCGTTTGGAATTTCACTCTAATTACCCCCACACGTAAGTATCGACACCAACCCGAGATTTTTCTGTATTTCCCTAATGATATACTGCTTCCCACTTGAAAGGAGGTGAGGCCTTGATTTGTGATTTGTAGTATCACTGGACGAAAGCTTGTCTACTCAGCCTTCAGAACAACGAGCGCAGATATGTTTACTTGTTGTAACAAAAAAGGAGGAGAATTCATGGTTTACAGCAATGTATTAAAAAAAGCTGGATTAGCCTGGGTCTGCTTATTACTGATCATCGGGTCGTTTGTGTCCGGGATTGGTGTACAAACGGCAAGCGCAGCCACTCCTAATGGGAACTACAAAATCGTTGGATATTTCCCATCCTGGGGGATATACGGCCGTAGCTATAACGTTACGGATATCGACGTTTCCAAAATCACACACATCAACTATGCGTTCGCTGATATTTGTTGGGATGGTAAACATGGTAATGGTTCTACAGCGATTGATAACCCGAACAAACAAACGTGGCCTTGTACGGTATCCGGTATTCCACTTCAATCCGGTAGCGTTCCAAACGGTAGTATCGTCCTTGGTGATCCTGATGCCGACGCCTTGCGTCCGACTCCTGGCGGTCCAACAACCGGTTGCTGGGCCGATGCGGCTTGCGGAAACTTTGGAGCCTTACGAAGTTTGAAAGCCAAAAACCCTCAATTGAAAACCATTCTATCTGTTGGAGGATGGACGTGGTCCAATCGCTTCTCGGATACCGCCGCATCTGATCAAACTCGGAAGAACTTCGCTAAATCTGCCGTCGATGCACTTCGAGCCTACGGGTTTGATGGGGTTGACCTCGACTGGGAATATCCGAATGTTGAAGCCATCAAAGGCAATAGCTATCGACCCGAGGATAAACAAAACTATACCCTGTTGTTGCAAGAGATACGCAATCAATTGGATGCAGCAGGAGCTGAAGATGGCAAACACTACCTGCTTACCATTGCTTCCGGAGCTAGTCAAGAATTCGTTGATAACACAGAGCTGGGCAAAATTGCTCAAATCGTCGATTGGATCAATATTATGACTTATGACTTCCATGGCGGTTCTTTTGAAGCTACGACTAGCCATAACACCGGTCTTTATGGTGATCCTAGCGATCCATACTACAGCAACGGTTTCTTCGTGGACGGTGCAATCCAAGCTTATAAAAATGCTGGCGTACCTTTGAATAAACTCGTTGTTGGGTTAGAGTTCATGGCTCGCAGCTGGAAGAACTGTCCTCCAGGGCCGAATAACGACGGTCAATACCAGACTTGCGAGGCAGATAACGGTTCTGTGTTCAAATGGGCTCCAAACGGAACTTGGGATGATTCCAACTCCGGAAATACGGGGGTGTTTGATTACGGGGATCTCGCCGCTAATTATGTGAATAAAAACGGGTATACTCGTTATTTCAACAGCATTGCTAAAGTTCCTTACCTATACAATCCAGCGACAAAAATCTTTATCTCTTATGATGATACGGAGTCCATCGGTTATAAAACCGACTACATCAAGAACAATAGCCTCGGCGGCGCCATGTTCTGGGAATTCAGCTCCGATTGTCGCACAAGTCCAAAATTCAATTGTACAGGACCAAAGCTGCTCGATAAAGTTGCTACTGACTTGAGTCAAGCCACGCCACCGGTGGATACGCAGCCACCAACAGCTCCAACGAATTTAGTTGATGCAGGGCATGGCGATAAGAAAGTCACATTAAGCTGGGGCCCTTCTACAGATAATGTAGGAGTCATGGCTTATGATATTTATAAAAATGGTACGCTGGTTCTGTCCGTTGACGGAGCAACAACAACCGCACTCATCAAAGGATTAACAGGCAGCACAACGTATATCTTTACGGTCAAAGCCAGAGATGCAGCGGGCAACTCCTCTGCAGCCAGCAATGCCCTATCGGTCACCACTGCACCGCCAATCATCGATAATCAACCTCCGACCACTCCGACTAATCTCACTGCCTCAGCCAAAACAAAAACGACAGTAAAACTAAGCTGGGGGGCTTCAACCGACAACGATGATATCGCTGGCTACGATATCTATCAGAACGGCACACTCGTTAAATCTACCGAAAACACAACAGAAACCATCACTGGACTATCGCCAGGAACAACTTACAACTTCTATGTTATTGCCAGAGATCTGTCTGGTAATCCTTCCGCACCTAGTGACTCCATCTATGTCACAACCCCTACCGATCCTGTCTTCCCTGCTTGGCAGACCAATACCTCATATGCAGTTGGAGCTTATGTTACTTATAACGGCAACCTCTACAAATGTACGTATGCTCATACTTCCATTCAAGGCTGGGAGCCTCCAAGCGCTCCAACACTATGGCAGCTTCAATCCGCTCCACCTTCAGATACCCAACCACCAAGCGCACCTACAAATCTCACTATTTCTGCACAAACAGGAGCGTCCGCTACTCTGACATGGACAGCGTCTACCGATAACATCGGCGTAACAGGATATGACATTTATCAAGGATCGAATTTGATTGGCAGCTCCACAACAACAACTTATACCGTAACAGGTCTTGCAGGAGGGAGCGTATCCTTCTACGTGAAAGCGAAAGACGCCGCAGGGAATGTATCAGCTGCCAGCAACGTCGTGACGACGACACCAACTGTACCAGATACGATTCCTCCAACAGCACCTACAAATCTAGCTTTCACAGCAAAAACTCAAACGAGCGTATCGCTTGCATGGGGGCTTCCACAGATAACGTAGGTGTAACAAACTATGATATCTATAACGGTTCCACACTTGCTGCTTCCGTGAACGGGACGACGCTTACGGCCGTCATTAACAATCTAACAGCCAATACTGCCTATACCTTTACAGTCAAAGCCAAAGATGCCGCGGGTAACGTCTCTGCGGCCAGCAATGCAGTGACGGTCACGACCGATGCAACATCTCCAGTGGATACCGATCCTCCAACAGCACCTACAAATCTGACTTCCACGGCAAAAACTCAAACGAGCGTAACGCTTGTATGGGGGCTTCCACAGATAACGTAGGTGTAACAGGTTATGATGTCTATAATGGCTCCACACTTGCTGCTTCCGTGAACGGGACAACGCTTACAGCCGTCATTAACAATCTAACAGCCAATACTGCCTATACCTTTACAGTCAAAGCCAAAGATGCCGCGGGCAACGTGTCAGCACCCAGCAATGCAGTGACGGTCACAACCAATGCTGCTACGCCAACAGTTGACGCATGGGTAGCTAATAAGGCATATGCCAAAGACGATTTGGTTATCTATAACGGAAAAGTGTATAAATGTCTGCAACCACATACATCGCTCGCAGGTTGGGAACCTGCGAATGTGCCTGCTTTATGGAGTGTTCAGCCTTAATACCGATCATACGGAGGGGGCGGCGGTAACTCCCGTCCTCTCCCTATGTAAACAATTAAGTTCTCTGTCAAAATACTCTATCCTTTATGCTCCCAAGTGAGGATTTTGCAGTATAATGAAGGATATATGGTTAGAGGGAGAGGACAAGATGATCGAGAAAATCGTTGAAGTATGGGATCAGGATACATATGCTGGCCAACTAGAGGACGGTTTTACACCTAAGATGGAGACCTATATCTTGAAGGGCGAGCAAAAAAGAGGAGCGGTTCTAATCTGTCCCGGTGGCGGATACGAGTTCACCTCTGAGCGTGAAGCTGAACCGATCGCACTGGAGTTCAATGCAGCAGGGTTCCATGCCTTCGTATTATATTACAGCGTGGCTCCAAGGAAGCACCCGCAGCCATTGTTGGACGTGTCTAGGGCGATTCGTATGCTTCGGGAGAATGCGGAAGAATGGAATATTATTGCCGATAAGATCGCGGTCTGTGGATTTTCTGCTGGTGGCCATTTGGCAGCAAGCCTCGGAGTCCACTGGAATAACCCGCTGCTTCAGGATGAACAGGACAAAGGCGCAGACATTTACCGGCCGAATGCGTTAATTCTGAGCTATCCGGTTATTTCGGGCAGGGAGCATGCGCATCGGGGCTCTTTTAACAATCTGCTTGGTTTGGAGCCAGAGGAGGCACTGCTTACTGAGATGTCTCTGGAGGAGCAGGTGAGTGAGGAGACGCCGCCGGCGTTCATTTGGCATACTTTCGAGGATACGGCGGTTCCAGTGGAGAACAGTCTGTTGTTCGCTCAAGCGATGCGCAGACACGGTATTCCGTTTGAGCTGCATATCTATCCAGAAGGACCGCACGGATTATCGTTGGCCACTAAGCTTACGGCTACGGATGAAGGTCAGATTGATCCTCATGTGGCAACCTGGATGGATCTTTGCATTCAATGGTTAAACCGTCTCTTCATATAAAATAAAAAAGAGCTGCCGCAGTCATGATGACTTGCAGGCAGCTCTTTGATTTATCAGGAGGATTATCTTGCCATCCATCCGCCATCGACACACAGAACGTGACCGTTCAGGTAATTGGAGGCTGAGGAAGCCAGGAATACGGCAGGACCCTTCACGTCGTCAGGAGTTCCCCAACGTCCTGCAGGAATTCTCTCGGTGATCGAAGCCGTTCTCTCTTCGTTCGCGAGGATTGGCGCCGTATTGTTGGTAGCCATATAGCCAGGAGCGATGCCATTGATTTGCAAACCACTTGCTGCCCACTCATTGGCAAATGCTTTCGTCAAGCCAGCTACGCCGTGCTTGGAAGCTGTGTACCCAGGCACATTAATTCCACCTTGGTAGGAGAGCATGGAGCAAATGTTAATCATTTTGCCGCTGCCTCTCTCAATCATGTGTCTGCCGACGATTTGTGATAGAAGGAATACAGTGCTGAGGTTGATGTCGATAACGTCAAACCAGTCCTTTTCGCTGTGATCCTTGGCTGGAGTACGACGAATAATCCCGGCATTGTTCACGAGAATATCTATATGTCCGGTCAGTTCAAGAGCCTTGTCGAAAGTTTGTTGCAAAATTGAATGATCGCTCAAATCAACAGTAATATCGGAGGCTTTCCGGCCTAATGCTTGAACGGCCTTTACAGTCTCTTCGCTGGTGCTGTAGGAAGCACAGACAATGTCTGCTCCTGCTTCTGCGAGTCCTAGTGCAATGCCTTGGCCCAGTCCGCCGGCTGCGCCGGTTACGAGTGCAGTTTTGCCGGATAGATCGAATAAGTTCATTAGATGTAACGCTCCTTTATGAATTAGAATCGCCGTGCTCGTAGCCGCTGGTCAAAATTCGGATTCCCATATCTCTGTACGGTTTGGCATTCTCTGTTGTAAGTCCGCGGTCTGTAATGATCGCGCTGATCTCGTCGAGTGATGCGAAGGTCCGTAGAGCAGATTGTCCGAACTTATGATGATCGATGACGACATACGTCTCACGGGCAGTATCGATTAAAGCACGTTTGAAATCAATTAAATCACAGGTATATATGGATAGGCCATGTTCTGGATGAACGCCTGTCGTCGATATGAATGCTTTCTGAATATTGAGCTGCCGGACGTAAGAGTTTGCCTCCGACCCGGCGAGCATATTCCGAACCCGATATCCTCCGGGAACGACGAGAAGGATCTGATCTTTAGTCGCAAGTTCACTGATGATATAGACATCATTGGTAACTACCGTAAGCGGCTGATTATCTAGACGGCGGGCAATTTCAAGTGTCGTGCTGCCACCGTCAAGGGCGATAATATCATTTTTGGCGATATGGCGGATCGCTTCAAGGGCAATCTCAACCTTGGCTTCTGCATTTTTGGCAATCGGTTCTTTGGAAGGTAGAATACCAAATTGATCGTCCTGGGCAAGAATCGCTCCCCCATGGATGCGGCGAATCAGTCCCTGTTCCTCCAACTTAGACAGATCCTCACGAATCGTCTTCCCTGTTACCTGCAGTCGCTCGCTCAATTCTGCTACCGTAACCTCTTTATTCATCAACAAAACTTCCATAATCTTCTCATAGCGTCGGATCGGGTTCATAACTAGCCTCATTTCTTTTCGTACATTTGAACCTTTATTTTAACTCTTTCATATCTACTGGGTCCATATCGGAGTAGATTTTGTTGTCTCCAGCCATGCTCCAGATGAAGGCGTAGTTGCTTGTGCCAACACCGCTATGCACGGACCAGCTAGGGGAAATGACAGCTTCATCATTTCTCATCATGATATGTCTAGTCTCAGTAGGCTCACCCATCATGTGAACGACTACAGCATCCTCAGGAAGGTCGAAGTATACATAAGCTTCCATCCGGCGAGGGTGTACGTGAGCTGGCATCGTATTCCACATATTGCCCGGTTTTAGAATAGTCAAACCCATAACCAGCTGTGAGCTTTGAATTCCATTCTCATGAATGAAACGATAGATTCTACGTTCATTTGAATTCGTGATTGAACCCAGTTCAGCAGATTCTGCATCAGCAAGAGTAGCTTTAGCTGTAGGGTATTCTTTATGAGCCGGTGCAGAGTTCAAATAGAACTTAGCTGGCTTCGCAGCGTCTTTGCTGTTGAAAATAACTTCTTTGTTGCCCACGCCTACGAACAAACACTCTTTATTATCCAACTCGTATACGGTTCCGTCTACAGTAACACTTCCTGCTCCGCCGATATTGATGATGCCAAGCTCACGGCGCTCGAGGAAGAAGGATACACCAAGTTCTTTCAAATCAGTTTCCAATTTAACCGCTTGATTAACCGGATGTGCTCCGCCGATGATCATGCGGTCTTCATGAGTTAAAGTCAGTTCCAATTTGTCAGGAGTAAATAATGTTGGAATATGGAATTCCTTGCGCAGGCGATCCGTATCGAATTGCTTAACCTCATTTGGGTGAGAAGCATAACGTCTTTCCATGTGAATAGTCCCCTTTACGAAATAATAAGTTCTATAATGTTCAATTTACTCCATTTGCGTTCATTTATCAAGTTCATTTTGGTTTGTTTATAAGTTTATTTAATAATATATAAAAAATTGTTGAGATTCGATGTACATAAGAATGGACTACATTGACGGATTTGTAGGGGGTTCACTATAATATTAATGAATATATTTATTAATTAATATATTCATTAATTAAATGGAAAGGCGGTAGAAAGACAATGGCTTCTAGTGCTGTGTTAAATGCAGACTTGCGAAAAGGACTTATCCATAAAGAGGTTTACGGACATTTCTCCGAGCATTTAGGCAGAGGGATTTATGAAGGCATCTGGGTGGGCGAGGATTCACCAATTCCGAATACCAATGGGATTAGAAACGATGTTTTGAAAGCGCTACAGCGCATAAAGATACCCGTCTTGCGTTGGCCTGGTGGCTGCTTTGCCGATGATTATCATTGGGAGGACGGGATTGGTCCGAGAGACACACGCAAGAAAATGATTAATAAGTTATGGGGAGGAGCTGTCGAGAATAATCATTTCGGGACCCATGAATTTATGATGTTGTGTGAGTTGCTTGGCTGTGAAGCTTATATTAATGGAAATGTTGGCAGCGGGACAGTCCGAGAAATGTCCGAATGGGTAGAGTATCTAACGTTCGGCGGAGAGTCTCCGGTGTCTACTATGCGCGCTGTGAACGGACAGACAGAGCCATGGAAGGTGAAATATTGGGGTGTCGGTAACGAGAATTGGGGCTGCGGCGGTAATATGCGTCCGGAGTATTATGCGGATTTATATCGTCAGTATCAGACCTATGTCCGTAATTACGACGATAATAAGATCCATCGGATCGCCTGTGGACCTAATGGTAACGATTATGGCTGGATGGAAGTACTTATGCGCGAAGCATCTTTATTTATGGATTCGATCACATTGCATTACTATACGATCCTTGGCCCGAATTGGGAGAATAAAGGAGACGCTACCGGTTTTAATGCAGATGAATGGTTCACCACACTAGAACAGGCACTGTATATGGACGAACTGATTACCCGGCATAGTGCGATTATGGATCAGTATGATCCTAGTAAGCGTGTCGGACTGATCGTGGATGAATGGGGAACCTGGTACAATCCTGAGCCAGGATCGATGCCGGGTTACCTGTATCAACAGAACTCCATTCGCGATGCGCTCGTTGCCGGTGTCACTTTTAATATTTTTCATCAGCATAATGATCGGGTAAGAATGGCGAATATCGCGCAAATGGTCAATGTGTTGCAAGCGTTGATTCTAACGGAAGGAGAGCAAATGCTCCTAACGCCAACCTATCATGTGTTTGATATGTTCAAGGTGCATCAAGATGCTGAGAGAATCGAACTCACTTACGAGAGTGAAGCTTATCGTCATAATGGCCGGGAAATCCCCGCCGTATCGGCTTCAGCATCCGTGGATCAGGAAGGTGCTATCCATATAAGTCTGTGTAATCTGAACCATGCGGATGACAGTGTATTGACTATTGATCTGCGCGGCCTAGATGTGGGGAGCAAGGGACTCGCCGTATCTGGTACGATATTAGCTGCTACCGAGATCGATGCACACAATACGTTTGAGCAGCCGGATCATGTTGTTCCACAGCCTTTTTATGCTTTTGTACTAGAGGGCAGTAGGCTGACCGTTCAATTACCGCCTATGTCGGTGACGGTGCTGGAGATCAAGAGCTAGGAGTATAGGCACAGGATGAAGACGGGAAATAACGAATGCAAAGGCTGCCGGGAAGAGTATAAGGTGACAGAGGAGAGCATTCGGCATATGTTGGCCTCTCCGATGTTCACCTCCGATCAATGTGTAGACGATGAGGTATATAATGAGCGGCTACGAATTTGTAGTAGCTGCATTAAGCTGCAGGATGGGATAAACTGTACCGTCTGCGGTTGCATTATTCCAGTTGCCGCCAAGCTGAAGCAGAAGAGCTGTCCATTGCTGGGCGGCGCACTGTGGTAACTACTGTAATAACCCAAGAAACGTCATCACTTTATGCAGTGTAGGTGGCGCCGCGCTTACGTATAATAAAGTTCTGATATGAGATGCTCGTTATAATTACCGAAGCCTTTGCCAAATAGCGTAAGGCCGCCAATATGATGGGCATCTTCTTCTACAGAGAGCCTGAAGGTCCATTGCTTTCCGCGAATATTCACATCATTTAAGGTGATTTCTGAAATCTGTAGGCTATCGATAAAAGTACCTTTTCCTGTAACGCGAAGCTGCTTGAGCAGGCCATACTGGTTGATATGATTAGCCCACCAGTTCGGTGTATATTTTCCGCGCTTATCTCCGAAATCTCCGGGGCTTGTCCAAGAGCCAAGCTTGACCCCATTCAGGGTAAATGTAATATCCGAAGGCCAATCATTGTTCGTCTCAGGAGCCTCTGAAGCGAGTTCCATCGAGATGACCAGTTCTTCAGGGTTCTGGCTTGCCAACAGAAAATTAGGGATTTTATATTCAACATAACCTTTTCCGAACCATAGGATGCCAGCATTCATCCGTTCATGATCCCAGAAGAAACGGGGGTCATCGAAGCCGCCGATCATATGCTCGGTCGTAGCAAGGCCACAGGTCGGCTCGATTTGAAAGTCTGAATAATGACCCACCGGAATTTCCGCACGGTAGCTTTTGCGTTCGGACTGCTCTTTATTTGGGAAAATAATCTCGATCCCGTCTGCGGACAGGGTGCATATTTTCTGCAGACCGCTTCGTCCTGGGGCCATATGACTACTGATAAGTTTAGCATTCTCCAGCTTGCGGACATGCATCGTCATAATCGCGCTGCTTAAATTCAGTGCCTCTGCGAGTTCCTTGATATTCATCGGCTTCTCGGCCAGCAGAGTCAACATCTTCAGACGAACGGAGCTGGATAGAGCTTCATAAACAGGCAATGATCGTTCAGTAAGATCCAGTTTCATGTCAAGCCTCCAGATTTGATTAATATATATGTTAATTATAAATGATTATATTTGTTATGTTCGTATTTTTCAATGTGGTGAAGACCTGGCGAAGCCGGAATTTCTCCCAAATAACGACTCGTAGTTTCGTAAGCCAGAAATAACTATGGATATAAGGCCCGAAATGGAGTATTGTGGATTTATGAACGTAAATGAACCCCGTTTTGGGTTCGAAAGTAACTGCCGAGAAGGAGAAACTCATTATCGAAAAGTTTGTTTTTTGAGAGAGATATGTTTTTTCCTTTAGGCATCTATCAAAATTACACAACAGATACATGAGGGTGAGGAGAAACGATTATGAAGAAAATTCAGCTTATTCAGAAGATTGTTCAGGAAGGTGTCGTTGCCGTACTTCGTGGCGAGACAGCAGAAGAAGTAGTCGCTATGGCCGAGGAAGCCATCGCTGGCGGAATTAAAGTGATTGAGATTACGATGACGGTTCCTTTTGCATTGAAAGCGATTGAGGAATTGTCCCGCAAATATAGATCGAATTCAACGGATGAATCCACTTATGCGATTATCGGTGTAGGGACGGTATTGGATGCCGAGACAGCACGTGCGGCAATTCTTAGTGGCGCGGAATTCGTAGTATCACCGTTCCTGAGCCCTGAGACGGTTACATTGTGCAACAGATACCGTGTTCCGGTAATGCCAGGAACGATGACTGTTAAGGAGATTAACGAGGCGCTCGAGCTTGGAGCTGATATCGTGAAGTTGTTCCCGGGCAACCTGTACGAGCCATCTGTAATCAAAGCGATCAAAGGTCCGTTGCCGCAGGCCAATATTATGCCAACCGGTGGAGTATCGTTGGATAATCTGGGCGAGTGGATCAAAGCCGGTGCTGTAGCTGTAGGAATCGGCTCCGACCTGACGAACGAAGCCGTGAAGAACAACGACTTCTCATTGATCCGCAAGAAGGCTGCAGCTTATGTAGATGCTTACCGCAAGGCGAAGGGCCTTTAATTAAGAAGTTAGATTAATACGAAAGAGCGAGTCTCAAGGCCATTTTTGGCCGAGAGTCTCGCTCTTTTTTTTCGGACTAGCAACGTGTATATTACGATAATTTAAAGTGTAGGTTGAAGTTCCAGCGGTAACGGCGCCGGGCGTGAGCAACTGCTCTGCATTTGATAATACCGACCCGAGTCCGATGAATCATGGAAGCCCCACATCGCTTCAAGCACATGGTAAGCCATCTCTCCATTAGCACGGTGCGGTCGACCGGATTGCAAGGAGTAGGCCATGTCGGCAACGCCTATCCCGCGAGTATTCTCGCTATATCCTGGTAGTAGCGGTACATCAGTCCACTCGGCCTCCCCAAGCTTGCGATACTTGACCGGACCGCCGAATGTGTTCGGATCGGGAACGAGCATGGTCCCGGCCGTCCCGTGAATTTCTATTGGTGGTAGACTGCTGCCGCCGAAGATATCAAAGCTCATGATCATCGTTGCAATCGCTCCGCTATGGAATTCAAGGGTGCCAGCAACATGGGTTGGTATTTCTACGGGAATCTTCTTACCTTGCTTCTTCTCGCTTGAGATCGTCCGTTCCTGAAGAGCCATCCCGGTAATTCCAGCAATGCTAGAGATCGGGCCGAGCAATTGAACCAGAGCTGTTAAGTAATAGGGTCCCATATCAAACATTGGGCCTCCGCCATGAGCATAGTAGAATTCAGGGTCGGGATGCCAGTGCTCATGTCCTCGGCTCATCATGAAGGCTGTTGCCGATACTGGACGCCCAATCGTTCCGTCTTCGATCAGCTTCAGCGCCGTCTGAATACCTGCGCCAAGGAAAGTTTCCGGCGCACTGCCTACGAGTAGTCCCTTCTCCGCTGCGACCTGTAATATCCGCTGTCCTTCTTCACGTGTAACTGCCAGCGGCTTCTCTACATATACGTGCTTGCCTGCTTCAAGTGCTCGAAGGCATATTTCCGCATGAACCGCTGGAATGGTCAGATTTATAATAATTGAAATATCCGGGTCGCTTAGTAGTTCCTCGGTAGTACAGACATGGGGAATGAAATATTTTTCAGCTTGTGTCTTGGCTCTATCCAAATCGAGGTCAGCACAGGCGCTAAGCTCAAGTATGTCGAACTTGGCGCAATTCTCCATGTATATGTCGCTGATTTTACCGCATCCAATAATGCCAACTTTCACGCTGTTCATATGAATGTCCCCTTCTTATGCGTTGTTGTACTGATTGTCACCCATGCCCGTGTATGCATTGCCACTTAAGACTACTCCATCCCTCAGTAATTGCTGTTTGCCTTCAGCGGCCCAGAGCAATCCGCGGGTCATCAGTTCCTTGACCGGAGGGAGGTCGACGATGTCGGCATGGTGTCCAAGGGAGTTATAATATACCCTTCCCAGGCCCCAGCGCTTCGTCCATACGACAGGCATATCCACCGCTTTGTTCAGGCGATGTGGACCGTCGACTACAGGGAAACGAGTCGTAGCCAGTACTTCTACGGCGGGATCAACATGTAAATAATATTGCTCCGTACTTACCATAAAATCGGATATACCTTCGACGAGTGGGCTAGAGGAGGATTTAATCTCTACCTTGTATTCCACACCATCGTTGCCTGGATGGGCAACCCATTGCCCACCGGTCATAAATTGCCAATCCACATTATTGCGAAAGGAATCGCACATACCGCCATGGCATCCAGCCAGTCCGGTTCCGGCTTGAACCGCTGCCGATACATTGTTAACGAGCTCTTGGGAGATTTCATCCATCGTCCATATAGGTACGATTAGATCAAGTCCGAGCAATTTCTGAGCGTCAGCATAAGCATCGAGCGTATCTGCAACCTCGACCTCAAATTGATGATCTAACAGTATGTTCTTACAGATCGTTGCAACCTGTTCCGGTTTATGTCCATCCCAGCCGCCCCAAACGATTAATGCCTTTTTCATATCATCTATCTCCTTATAGAGGTTGTATAAAAAACCTTCTTGGTGCTGAAAGTCTGTTTTTCTTACATTTCAGCGATTTCTACCCAGCGCCGCTGCTCGATCGAGCGCTCAACAGCCTCGAGTACAGCCTGGCATTTTACACCGTCCTGGAAATTTGGAGCTGGTTGTCTGCCTTCGCGGATCGCATTCGTAAGCTCTAGCATTTCGTGAATGAACGTATGCTCGAAGCCAATCGTGTGGCCTGGTGGCCACCAAGCTTCTGAATAGGCATGGGCCGGATCGGTAGCGAGAACACGCCTTACGCCTTGTACATCCACATCGTCCGACGTGAAATAGACTTCCAGCTCATTCATGCGTTCAAAATCGAATTTGACGCTGCCCAGACTGCCGTTGATCTCAAAAGAATTGGTAGAACGATGGCCTGCGGCAAATCGCGTTGCCTCGAAGCTGCCCAGTGCACCGTTAGCAAATCTGGCCATGAAGAGGGTAGCATCGTCTACTGTCACTTGGCCTCTAGGTGCATTTGGATCGGCACTACCTGTAGCACTAAGCCCGGTCATTTCTTCGGCAAGCGGACGCTCCTTAATAAAGGTCTCGCTCATTCCGATGACTTCATTGATATCTCCGACAAGATAATGTGATAAATCGATTAAGTGAGCGCCCAGATCACCAAGCGAACCTGAGCCGGCAATGTCCTTCTGCAGTCTCCATACCAGCGGGAAATCAGGGTCCATGACCCAATCCTGCAGGAACCAGGCCCGGAAATGATAGATTTTACCCAATCTGCCGCTCTCCACTAGCTTCTTGGCGAGCTGAACAGCAGGAGAGAAGCGGTAATTGAAGCCGATCATGTGGGCGATACCAGCTTCTTCTGCCGCTCGGAGCATCTCTCTGGAGTCTACCAATGAAAGCGCTAACGGTTTCTCGCAGAAAATATGTTTTCCAGCCTTCGCAGCGGCAAGGGCAATCTCTTTATGAGCATTGCTTGGTGCATTAATATCAATTAAATCAATGTCATCCCGGGCGATGAGCTGCTTCCAATCGGTCGTAATCTCCGACCAACCTAATCGGGAAGCCGCTTCCGTGACCGCTTGTTCATTTCTACCGCAAAGCACGGCCATTTCCGGCTTGAGCGCCTCCGGAAAGAACATAGGCAGAGCACGGTAGGCATTACTATGGGCCTTGCCCATAAATTTGTAGCCGATCATTCCGACACGAAGCTGGTTCATATCATCCCTCCATGAGTCAATAATAGATGCTGCATAAGAACATTATAGAAAATAGGAGCTGCTTAGGACTCGCCAGTTTATGCAGTAATGTAGTCAAAAAATGCGCTTGCGCGAAATTTATGAAGAGATGCACCAATTAATGATGAAGTGTAAAATTAGAAGTGAAGTAAATAAACTATTAATTCAACTTAGGAGAAATTATATATCCATGATCAATTGTTAAGCATGCTCGGAGTGAAGAAATGGTTGAGATCCGGAGGCATTTGCATGCCCATCCCGAGCTATCTTTCCATGAAGAAGCAACTTCACAATATATCGCTGATTTCTATCAAGGTAAAGATGTGGAGATTCTGCGAGAAGTGGGGGGTGGCCACGGTCTGATCGTGACGATTCACGGTGGCAAGCCTGGCAAGACGATCGCACTCCGTGCCGATTTTGACGCATTGCCGATTACAGAGGAGACAGGTCTACCGTTTGCCTCCAAAAATCTGGGTGTGATGCATGCCTGTGGTCATGACGGACATACTGCCTACTTAATGGTGCTTGCGGATTGTCTGATTCAATTGAAGGAAGAAATCCCGGGTACTATTAAAATCGTTCACCAGCATGCGGAAGAGACTCCTCCTGGAGGTGCAAAGGGGATTGTTGAATCAGGCCTACTGGATGATGTAGATCAAATCTTCGGCATTCATCTCTTTCCGACCGCGCCGGCGGGCGTAGTTAACTATCGCAGCGGTTATTCAATGGCGGGAAGAAGCTATTTCAAACTGATTATTCAAGGTAGAGGTGGCCATGGATCATCCCCGCATGTGGCGAACGACGCTATTGTTGCTGCTAGCCATTTCGTAATTGCTGCCCAGACGATTGTGAGCCGCCGATTGAATCCGTTCGATACCGGGGTGGTGACGATTGGCTCTTTTGACGGAAAAGGGAGCTTTAATGTCATCAAGGATTCGGTTACGCTTGAAGGCGATGCTCGTTATATGACCAAGGAGTCGCAGCAACTGATTGGCCAAGAAATTCACCGGATCGTGAATGGGATCGAGAGCATGTTCGGTGTAACTGTTGAGCTTACATATACAGCGGATCTACCTCCTGTCTATAATGATCCTGAGATTACTGCGAATGTAGTCAAGTATCTGGATAAAGGAAAGGGTGATTATCTGTCTGTAGTTGCAGAGGCACCTATGATGTCCGGCTCGGAGGATTTCGCTTACTATTTGGAGAAAATCCGGGCTGCTTCTTCTATATTGGCTGCATGCCTAAAAATACAGATGAAATCTATTTCAACCACCACCCGAAATTCGATATCGATGAAGATCCTTACTTGTCGCTGCCAAGGCAGTGGGCGAAGTGGTGTGCGGATATTACGGGTTAGAGTAAGTTACTAGGGGAATTTTAGGGCTGTCCCAATTGTCACCGACAGATGACTGGGGCGGCCCTATTTGCATTATTTTTTTAGATCGTTGTAACTGTTACGCTCATTGACAAGCAGACTGGTGAGGATGAGAGATAATAGAATTACGAGACCTATAGCAATCAATTGGATGATGTCGTAAGGCCTAGGTATATTTATAAAATCAAAAATTTTAATTAGTAGATAAAACAAAATTTTGAACATTCCCCAGAATACAAGAACGGCAATAAGCCATTTTCTAATGGACTTGATACGGGACCGTTTTGTGTAGCTGAGCTTATCCATGACAGACATGAAGATTTACCTCCTTATCCAACATACACTCTTCTATTGAAAATCGCTGCGCGTGTCCGAAGGAGAGCATCCTTTCAGCTCTTTGTACACTCGATTGAAGGTACGGATGCTACCAAAGCCACATTCCAGAGCGATATCCGTGATGCTAGAATCCGTATTTACAAGCTGATGCTCTGCCATAAGCACCCGGATCGTATTGAGATAAGTCTTGAAATTCATACCGATCGCTTTTTTAAAGGAACGACAGAAGTGGGAAGGATTCATCTCAAACCGCTCTGACATCATCTCCACGGACAAGTCCATCGCATAATTCGCCTCGATAAAAGAAATAATCCGATGAATTTTGGCCCGCTTACTCTCAATCCTCTGGCTGGAGCCTCGGTCAAAGGGAACAGTAGGGAGATATCTGCACAAGGTTCCGAACAGTTCGAGCAGATAGCTCTTGATGTACATAGGGTAGCCAGTCCGGGCGATGTCTTTCTCCTGAAGAATTAGACGTAGTAAATCACCAATTCGTGAGAATTCTGGCTGAGTTGAATCGATATACGGAGACTCGAAGCTAAAGTCAACAGGCCAGGTTTTGGTCGCTCCAATCAGCTCCGGCTTGAAGATCAGCATGAATACCTCAGACTCCAGGTTCTTACTCTCATAGTAGTGAATATCATTGCTGCAGCAAATGACCATGTTCCCGGCCTGAAGAAGACGTTTCTCTTCATTTACCCCGACGATAATATTGCCTCTCTCCACATAGACGATTTCCAGCTCATTATGAAAGTGTGGATAAAAGGATAGATTGCTAATCCGATGGATTTCGAGCGGAAGCTCGGCATCCATGTTCCAATTTTGGTAGACCGATTTCATATATATCTCCGTTATCTTTCGTTTATTCTGTAGTATGTTGGCTTTAATTCATCATATCGAGTTGGGCAATTTTTGTCTAATGGATTGAGATTGAACTGCTCTATTTTGATTAGGAGAAGCAGGGTATAATTTTTACTTTACCCTTAATTAAAGATAAGGTTAGAATGGAAAATGATAGGATAATATAATTTCGAAGGTGGCGATTCATATGTTTAGTAAGAAAAATAAAATTGCTAATGTCCTTCTTTGGGTTGGAGTTTCAATTATAGTAATTGGTTTAATTTCAGGTTTAGTAATGGGAGAAGATAGTGAAACTTTTCTATTAACAATTATTTATTGGGTTTCGGGTTTTTTATCAGGAATGTTCTTTATTGCTCTTGCTGAAATTATAGAACAATTACATAAGATCAATTTGAATTTAAGCAAAGATCCGGATCAAGATGATCTGGAATTATTAAATTGAATGAGGGATAAAATGTTAGTTAATCTCTTTTGTCCAGTAGAAATGATTGATTATAAATTGTATGAAAGTAAGACTAATGGACAGATATACTGTGAATTAGCCTTTAATAATTTATCTCATAAAGTTGTTAAGGGGCTAAAATTAATGATTTACAGTTATGATCAATTTGGTGATCTTATTAGTGAAGAGAAGAATGGATTCGTGTGTAAAATAGAATTTAAGGATGGATTAAAGTTTTTAGAAAAACAAACTACTGATAAAAAGATAAGTTTAACGAATCTTAGTAATACTCGGAAGATCGAGGTCGATATTCTAAAAATTTTGTATGAAGATAATTCATTATGGTCCAAGGGAACTTCAGAATCTGAAAGAGTTGAACTAAGTCAGATTAAAAATAAACAACTTTTAGAGTTTATTCAAACTCGGGACGGGAAAGAAGCAAGAAATTTATCTAGGGAAATTGATGATAAATGGGTATGTGTTTGTGGAAGATTAAATCTATTAAATCATTTCGAATGTAAAAGATGCGGTAGATTCCAGGACTATGTACTAACCGAGTATAGTAATGAAGATACTATTATACATAACTTTAATAAGTTTTTAGAGCAAAAAGCAGAGGAAAAGAAACAAATTCAAGAAGGATTAAGACTACAACAAGATATCGAAAAACAAAAAAATAAAAAAAGATATAAAATTGTTTTTTATATTACTTTTTTGTTATTAGTAACTGGATGTTCACTTTGGGCATTAGCGGATAGGTTCAAGTTTTCAACAGTGGATAATCAACGACCAATTGAGATTAATGAAAACTCAGTCGCATTGGAGTCAGTAAAAGATGGAGTGATTGATACTTCCTTTGAGATATATGAAGGGAACAATAAGGATGGGGATTTTACAATTAGATACTATAGTAATGGCGCTCTAAAAGAAAAAGTAATCCGAGACATTTCAAGACCACGTTTAATAGACATAGATAATGATGGCACCGAAGAAATATTAGTTTCGAAAGAAATAATCACTTCAAAACTAGATAATGCCCAAATAGTTATCTGGGATGATATATATGAGTTTGATATTGAGACTGAGGATTTAGTATTCGTAAGTAGCAAGTATCCCGAATATTACGAAAAATACTACATTCCATCAATAAAAGGACTTAGTAATTTAAGCAACGATTATGATGAGAAGCAGGCTTTTTCTGTTGTTATTCAAGCAGCATCAGATTTGATTAACGGGAAATTCATCCCTGATAAAGATCAGAAAGAAATTCAAAAAAAATTCGAAACACTTGAAGTGGATAATCCGTTACAGATTACAAAACAAGGCGATACATATTATATTCACGGAATTACCTATGGTATGAAAATAAATGAAGCCATTGAAAAACTGGGTGAACCAGACGAGTCATTTGAAGTTAATTCAAAAGTTGTGAAGTGGTATCTGGACAAAAATTTAGTACTATCTGCTGAATATTATACAGATACAATTTCCTATATGGATTTGGGTGAGTTCAGCCAGGAGATTCTTGAGCAAAGTATGATTTTATTAGGAAATCCATCAAAGAAAAATAAAAGTCAATTTTATTATTTTACTTCTAGCCAATTATTAAAACTTCATGTTATGAAGCCAGGTAAATATAGAGTACAGCTTATGGATTCAGAAATTCCTGATTAATGGCACATTTACTATGTAGACGAGTGAAAGCAAGGCCTAACCAAAGGCCTTGCTTTTTCATGTTGTATTTATGACAAACGGCGGGTTAATGCCCAGAAGATAAGGGCTATTGTGCTAATAGCGGCGCCGAACAAGCAGACGGCATTCCAGCCTGCATAGGCGTAAAGTTTGGTTGAAGCAATCGATCCGGTGGCGCTTCCGATGGAATAGAAAATCATGTAGGCTGCGGTCAGCCGGCTTCTAGCCTCGGGGCGCACATTGAAGATCAAGCTCTGGTTCGTGACATGTACGGCCTGCACGGCTGCGTCAAGAAGGACAACACCAATAATCAAAAAGATCAGTGAATGTCTAAGATAGTGAATAGGCAGCCAGGATACCATTAGCAAGAATAAGGCGGTGCCCGTGGTCTTCTGCCCCATCCACGATCGGTGAACTGTCCCGCTCGGGCCGCAGCCAATGCTCCCGCTACGCCAGCGAGACCAAAGGCACCAATAGCTGTATGTGAAAGAGAATATGGGGGTGAACTAAGCGGCAGTACTAAAGAAGTCCACAATGTACTAAAAGCTGTAAAGATTAGCATAGCAAGAATGGCGCGATTCCGTAGGATACGTTCTTCCACGAATAGTTTTAGTACCGAATGAAGTAACTGCGGATAGGAGAGTATGTTTTTTTCCACTTTATAATGCTGTGGCATTACTCGATATATAGCGCCAACAATAATAAGCATCAATGCTGCAGAGGTAAGATAGACTGAACGCCACCCAGCAAGGTCAGTTAATGTTCCCGCAACGGTTCTTGCTAACAGGATTCCAATGACCACTCCGCTTGTTACAAAACCGACTATACTCCCTCGCTCGGACGGGGCTGCTAGAGTTGAAGCGAATGATACCAACACTTGGGTTACAACGGCAAGCAGCCCCATAATAGCTAAGCCAATGAAAAGCACTGGTAAGGCAGGGGCGGTTCCAATGACGATTAGAGCGGCAATCGATATAAGCATCATAACGATAATCAATCGCCGTTGATTCAACAAGTCGCCAAGTGGAACGAGCAGAAATAGCCCCAATGCATAACAAACTTGAGTCACAGTGATGACAATTCCAAGGGAAGAATGAGAGATACCAAATTCATATGCTAGAGAGTCCAGTAGCGGTTGAGCGTAATAAACATTTGATACGGCTAGCCCACAAGCGATGGCGAATAATATTGCTATACGTCGCGTCATTAAGGTTGGGGCAGTATTAGCAGTAGTAGTTACTTTTTGTGTTATGTCTATGCTGCTTTGGTCGCTATCGATAACAGAAGAATCTGAGCCAATGTTTTGCATGATTAACACCTCGCAGAAATAATTTAATACCAATCGGTATATAATTTATACGTAAATATATATTGTGGTATTAATTGTTGTCAAGATATATTTGACATTATAACTATTACAGAATAAAATTATTTATACCGATCGATATAAAAAGGGTTGGAGGTAATGAAATGGCCAGGCTTCGTGAGTTCGATGAGGTTCAAGCTTTGGATGCGGCGATGCAGATTTTTTGGGAGAAGGGATTTGAAGCCACTTCTTTAAGTGATCTAACATCTAGGATGGGAATACAACGTCCTAGTATATATGCGGCATTTGGGGATAAAAAGCAGCTGTTTGAAGCCGCGCTGCGTAAATATACACAGATTCATGCCTCTAATATTAGAAATCAGTTCCATAACAGTTCTTCTATTAGAGAAGCGTTTCGCGCCTTTTTTGAAGGAATGGTGGAGCAGGAATATATGGGGGAGTTCAACCGTGGTTGTTTTTGTCTAAATACGATGGTGGAGCTTGCGCCTCATGACGAGAAATTTGAAATTCTTACGAGGGAGCACCAGATGTACCTGACGGTTATTTTTCAGGATGCCATTGAACGGGGAATACAATCAGGTGAACTTAAACCCCGTCTGAACGCAAAGGCTCTGGCACAGACATTGATAGTCTCGTTGATCGGACTGACCGTAATGATGAAGTCCCGTCCGGAACGGTCTTTTGCGGATAATGTGGTGTCGGGGATACTTTTGCTGCTAGCCGATTAAGTTAGACTACTTTTAATGTAAGTCTGCAAAACTATAAAGAACAGCCGAATATGGATATTAGAGACAGAGGCGGTAGAACGGGAATACTGAAGCAAAGAAATCATTCATTAATAGACAAAGACCAGTTCATAGAACTGGTCTTTGTCTTATATTTGAAACTAGTTAATACTACCTACAACCATCCATGATAGTCAGATAACATAGTTATGATTGAAGAAGAAGTAACAATTACTGAGAAGCTAGCCAACAGGAGTGCTGCCAATTTTCTTTTCATTTGTATACACCTCTGATATGAATTTTTTATAGGCTAGTTTAGTTCCAGAATCAGATATCTCTCTGAAACTTTCAAATAAGCCTATACATTTTATTATACAATGTTTCTCATTAATGGATACTGATTTTTCCAAACTTTTTATAAGATGCCAGAATCCTACCCCGTTTTGACCCTTATTTAGATAATAATGGGCCAATTCATAATTAAAACGAGCTTGAAGTTCTTCTATCATCTGTTGAGAATATAATCTGTTGGAATACTTAGGGTTTGTTATCAATGAGGAAACCTCAAAACGCTGAAGAATATCATCGATGTTAAAATGGTAGCGATTAGCGAATTCAATGATGTTTATTAGAGACAACAGTACTTCTTCTTTATTTGATTCAATATAAGCTACATAATCTGCTAGTACGCTTGGATCACCTGCGGATAATTTAGTCACCAATACGTTCATTTTGGCCCATTTTTCAAAGTTTTCCTTCCATGTTAGTGTATCTTCATCCTTATCCTTTACCCAGTCTAAATCTGCATACATCTGAATATACTGTATGGCTTTTTCATAGTCCCCATTGTGTTTATGAACACTTCCTAGGAGTAAATAGGAGTAAGCGATATAAGTAAAAGGTGGACGAGAAAGTTTATGAACCATATCATTATTTAAGATTTTTTTATACTGAAATTCAGCTTTTTGCTTAAGTTTCTCGACAATTTCCTCTACTTTATTCCACCGGAGTAATGCTCGATATGTATTCGCCAGATCCTTCAATGCATCAAGTTGGTCATATTCATCTAAACGATCAACGAAAAGTTCAAACTGAATAGCCCTTTGATAATTTCTCTCTTGGTTATTATCAAGTTTGCACATAAATAAACGATATTGACAAAGAGCCAATCGTTCAGAATGTTGGTTTTTCTCACTGAGTGCCACATTTTCATATAAGATAATAGCTGCTTCTTTTTTCCATTATTATTGAAATCTTCGGCTACTTCAAACAGGTGTGGGGAATATATCAGGTTGTCTAGTAATTGATGAACTGCTTTAAGAAAGGTATCTAATTTGCCAACCTCAGCGCAACCGTATAAGAAGGGCTTGATTTTACGCCAGTTAGGGGAAGACCCAGCTATAACTTCATCATAGTATTGATCATATAAAGAGCCTTTTGGTAATCCCATAACTGATGTGATTTGGTCTAGCTGATCAAAACTCAAGGTTCTATTTCCATTGAGAATGTAACTAAGGGATCCTACATTCATATCAATTTTCTCTGCAAATCTTCGTAGATTTAATCCTTCTTGATTCATAAAATCGTTCAGTGCTGTACTTATCGTGGTTGTATGGTTCAAACTAGCCACCCCCACCGTCGGATCTCTAATATTTCTATAGTATCCATTTTTTGAATGTTGGTCAATAAAATACAGGAATAGGATAGAAGGATGAGGAACCCAAATAACGGAATGGAGGAAGTGATCACTAATGTACAGTAGTCTTATATATTATAGTAAAGAAAATCGAGATGGCAGGATATGAAGCTTACTCTAGTCCAAAAAACGTGTATAAGGATATCATCTCGAAATATAGACAGGTATGTTGCGTTAAAAAGAATCTTTCTATATAATATAGGGTGATTCATTGGATATTTGCGACTTTGATGAGGATTATTAATTTGGTTTCTGCGCCATACAGAGAGCCGACGGCTGGTGGAAGTCGGTTGGAGCAACAAATGAACTCACCTCTGAGTCATGATGCAAAGGGTTTGGATTCAGCTATATCGCCGATAACAACAAGGCGAAGCCCATTAACATCATCGTCTTACCCGCGTTATTGGGTACAAAGTGAGTGAAGGACAAAGCATGTCCGAAGCTAACTAGGGTGGTACCACGGGAAATTTCCTCTCGTCCCTAGCGATTAAACGCTATGGATGAAGAGGTTTTTTTTACATTTCAGGAGATATTTTTGAGGAGGATTCGAGAATCATGGCGGACAAGAACGTACCTCATGACGTTTACCAAGCCCAGTCGATTGAGCCGAAATGGCAAGCGTATTGGGAAGAAAATCACACTTTCAAGACTCGCGAAGACGCGGGAAAACCCAAGTTTTATGCACTAGATATGTTCCCTTATCCTTCGGGCGCGGGGCTTCATGTAGGCCATCCTGAAGGCTACACAGCGACGGATATCGTATCTCGCTACAAGCGGATGCGCGGCTATAACGTGCTCCATCCAATGGGCTGGGACGCCTTTGGTCTACCAGCTGAGCAGTACGCGATGGATACAGGGAAGCATCCTCGTGACTTTACGGTCAAGAATGTAAACAACTTCCGGCGTCAGATTAAATCGCTTGGTTTCTCCTATGATTGGGAACGTGAAATTAGCACGACCGATCCGGAATACTATAAATGGACACAATGGATCTTTATCCAGCTCTACAAGAGAGGACTTGCTTATGTAGCAGAGATTCCGGTGAACTGGTGTCCAGCACTCGGCACTGTACTTGCCAATGAAGAAGTCATTGACGGTAAGAGTGAGCGCGGCGGCCATCCGGTTATCCGTAAGCCGATGCGTCAATGGGTGCTGAAGATTACCGAGTATGCGGAACGCTTATTGGAAGATCTCGAGGAGCTTGACTGGTCCGAGAGTATTAAGGATATGCAGCGTAACTGGATCGGCAAATCCGAAGGTGCGGAAGTCGTGTTTGATATCGATGGACATGAGGATAAGCTGGTCGTATTTACGACTCGTCCGGATACATTGTTCGGCTCCACTTACGCTGTGCTTGCTCCTGAACATGAACTGGTAGCCAAGATCACGACTGACGCACAACGTGATGCGGTAGCGGGTTATCAAGAACAGGCTGCTCATAAGAGTGATCTGGAGCGTACAGATTTGGCAAAAGAGAAGACAGGTGTATTCACAGGTGCTTATGCGATCAACCCGGTTAACGGTGCGAAGCTGCCGATCTGGATTGCTGACTATGTACTTGCTGGTTATGGTACAGGGGCTATTATGGCTGTACCTGGTCATGACGAACGCGACTACGAATTTGCCAAGCAATTCGATCTTCCTATCATTGAAGTGCTGTCCGGTGGCGACGTGTCCAAGGAAGCCTATACAGGAGACGGTCCTCATGTCAATTCCGGATTCCTGGATGGTATGGACAAAGAAGCAGGAATTAAGAAGATGATCTCCTGGCTTGAAGAGAACGACAAAGGCCAAGGGAAAATCACTTACCGTCTGCGCGACTGGTTGTTCAGCCGTCAGCGTTATTGGGGCGAGCCGATTCCGATTCTTCATCTCGAAGATGGAACGATGAAGCCGGTTCCTGAGGACCAACTGCCGCTTGTTCTCCCGGAAGTCGAACATATCAAGCCGTCCGGTACAGGGGAATCTCCGCTGGCGAATGTTACGGAATGGGTAAATACGGTAGATCCTGAGACAGGACTTAAAGCTCGTCGCGAGACAAATACGATGCCGCAATGGGCGGGAAGCTCCTGGTACTACCTGCGCTATATCGATCCGCATAATAATAAGGAACTTTGCTCCCAAGAGAAGCAGAAGGAATGGCTTCCGGTTGACCTGTATATCGGTGGTGTAGAGCATGCGGTACTTCATTTGCTATATGCACGTTTCTGGCATAAGGTGCTGTATGATCTTGGCGTTGTGTCAACGAAAGAACCATTCCAAAAGTTGGTTAACCAAGGGATGATTCTGGGGACAAACAATGAGAAGATGAGTAAATCCCGTGGCAACGTCATTAATCCAGATGACATCGTGAACAATTATGGAGCGGATACACTCCGTATGTATGAAATGTTCATGGGACCACTCGAAATAACCAAACCATGGAGCGAGAATGGGGTTGAAGGAGCTCACCGGTTCTTGTGCAGGATCTGGCGTCTGTTCGTTACTGAGGATGGAAGCCTGAACGCCAAGATCGGCGGCGAAGGCAGCGACGAATTCAAGCGTACTTGGCATAAGACGGTGAAGAAGGTAACAGAGGATTTGGAGGGTATGCGCTTCAATACGGCGATCAGCCAGTTGATGATCTTTGTTAACGAAGCTTATAAAGCGGATAGCATACCTCAGGAAGCAGCAGAGAATTTTGTACAAATGCTGTCTCCGCTGGCACCGCATATTGCAGAGGAATTGTGGGAGCGTCTTGGCCATTCCGATGGCATCAGCTATGTATCATGGCCAACATATGATGAAGCTTGGACTGTAGATGCTGAAGTAGAGATCGTTATTCAAGTGAACGGAAAAATCGTGGAACGCACGAAGATTTCCAAAGACCTTGACCAAGCAGCTATGCAAGAACACAGCATGAACCTGCCTAATGTTAAGCAGGCTGTTGAAGGCAAAACGATCCGTAAAGTGATTGCCGTTCCGGCAAGCTTGTCAATATCGTAGTCGGATAATTCAATACTGCAGACAGATAAAGGACTGGGAAGGCCGGCCGAACCCGGCGGTCTTCCCTCTTTTTATACACTTTAGAGGTAGTTCAAAAAGTCCGCTTTTGATCACGAAGTGATTCAAGAAGTAAATTCGGCATCGAATCTTGAATTCAGCCGGGTCTTCTGGTGCTCACGTACCCAAAACGTACGCTTTGCTCCTCAGACCCTAGCTTCATTCAACCTTCTCGGTGCTGAAAACCGACCTTTTTGAACACTCATTATTAAAATTGTATGTAGTTATATAGTAGAGTCACTGTTCATTTTGGATTTCACTAAACAATTTATCTAATTTGTCTAGATCCTCATTATATTTCTGATGTGTAGCGTTGATGAGCTTGGAGAACACGTCCTGTAGTCCTGAATCGAGAATGGCAATGCCTTCGGCGGTGATTCCGCCCGGTACGGCGACTCGTCGCTGAAGCTCTTCCGGGGATAGTCCACCTTCCGTAAGAAGCTTACCGGTACCGAGCAGCATTTGCGACCCTAGATACAAGGCATCGGCTCTGTCGATTCCGGTCATCTCAACCGCAGTCTCGGCCCAACGCTGCAGGATGAACGCGATAAAGGCCGGTCCGCAGCTAGAAATGTCAGAGGCGATCCGGGTTTGTTCTTCCTTGATGATTAACGGAGTACTAATCGATGACAAGAGCTGCTCCAGTAAGAGACGGTCCTCCGGCTCTATGCGCGAACCATAAATGCAGAGCGAGGCTCCGCTTTGCACCGAATGTGTAATGCTTGGAATGATCTTAGCTATACGCGATGGAACGGCCCGCTCCAGCATTTCAATCTGAACGGGACTCGTAATGGATACGATAATTTGTCGTTCTGTTAGCACATCCTTAATCTCCGATAGGACGCTCGGGAAATCCAGCGGCTTCACACATAGGAATATAATTTGGCTCTCACGCGCGGCTTCGACATTGCTGTCTACGATGCTTATTCCGGGATGGCGTCCTGCAATCCGCTCCGCTTTATGCGGGAGCGATTACTGATGCAAATAAAGCTTTGATGCAGCGCACCGGAGCGTAGAAATGCGTCGATTAGCAGGCTGCCCATAGACCCTGTTCCGATGAAAGCCACTTTCATCCCGTTTCCTCCTTTCGTTGCAAATATGCAGTATTTTTATATATGTATGCATCTTGATTGGATCTTCATGACCTAAATGGTACAGATTCTTTTGAGATTGGAGTGTTGTATTGATGAATAAAGGCTATGTAATTACCTCCATTTGCTCTGCATTTGTTGGGGCTGTATTAATGCTTCTAGCTCTAGGTGGCGGACATGCCTCGGGCATTCAGGGGTGGACACCAGTGAATCGGGAGGTACAACTGACTCTGCAAGAGCAGGAGGGGAATAAGAATGGATCCTCCTCTGATCAACCGGCTGTGAATGTAATCGCACCGCAAACAACAGAGACATTGGTTCAGGGACAGACAGATCAGGCTTCACTTGGTGCAGATACGGTTGAGCAGACCGATAATATGGGGAAGGCTGAGGCGAACGCTAAGGGCACAGGTCCTTCTCATGCACAGCCCGAGAATGAGGGTACACCGCCTGCAGAAGCCCAAAGCCAGAGTGGCTTGATTAATATTAATACAGCTGGGGCGAAAGAACTTCAGGAGATCCCTGGAATTGGCGAGAAGAAGGCGCAGGCTATTATGAATTATCGGAATGAGAACGGTCCTTTTAAATCGGTGGAGGATCTGACCAAGGTAAAAGGGATTGGCGCAAAAATGCTTGAAAAAATGAAGCCATATATAGGACTGAGATAGGAGGTTAACGAATGATGAGCCATGAACAGCGGAAAGATTGGGATACGTATTTTATGGATATCGCCTATATGGTGTCAACGCGTTCCCGTTGCGATCGCCGCCATGTTGGAGCTGTACTCGTGCAAGGAAAGAAGCTGCTCGGAACAGCGTATAACGGAGCGCCATCTGGTGTTCCCGATTGTTCGGAAGCAGGCTGCATGATCTCTGAGGAATACGAGTTGGTTATTCAGGACGGTAATGAAACAATGGTGAAGAAGCAGCGTTGTGTTCGCACCATCCACGCGGAGCAGAATCTGCTCTTGTTCACCGATCGGATTGATCGCGAGGGTTCGAGCGTATACGTAACGGATGAGCCGTGCTGGACCTGTGCGAACATGCTCGCTAACAGCGGGATTACGGAGATCGTCTTCCATCGTCCTTACCCGAAGGATACCGACAAAGTTAGAATGATGTTAGAACAGGTGGGCATCAAGTTCCGTAGGCTCGACTCTTACCAGCCGCCACAAGAGACGGCTACCTCAGTAGAGAATTAGTAGATCGACAATTAGTTCAATATATTTAACAAGATGTAGGAAGACCTCATCTGCTTAGGCAGATGGGGTTCTTTGTCGTTAATAGCGTGTGTTCATAGTTGCAAGTGATACAGGTTTATGACGCCAATATGATGATGGGAGGGGACAAAATATGAATAGCAGACCATTGGCGATGGTAGTATTCTGCTGGGTTGCCGGGAGCGGGAGCGCCGTCTTATGGAGTGGAAGCTCATTCTGGTTGTTATGGGGCGGGCTGACCTTGCTTATACCGCTGCTCGGAATTGTATTAAAATATCGACCCGACAGACGATTCTATTATGGCTCGCTTTTTCACTCGGGGCTGCTTACTGGTCAATCAATGATGGGAGGAACATCAGCAAGATTAGCGCCGTGCTTGATGCTGATGATATTGCTGTGGGAGCCATTACGGTCAGAGCAAGTGGAACGATTGTCTCAACTGTGACGATCGATGGTGATCGTGCGGCGTTTACGGCAGCCCTACAGAGCATTGAATATTCGCGGGTGTCAGATGAGAGTGCAGTTTCAAGCACAGAGAGGTTTGATACAGCTGGTGAAAGGGTAGCCGTGCAGGTTAAGCTGGCCAAGCAGGAAGAGCAGGCTGTTGCAGGAGCATGGATCAGAGGTCAGAAAATTACGTTGCAAGGAAGCATTGAGCAGCCAGCAGCGGCGCGGAACTTCGGCGGATTTGACTATAGTAAATATTTGCGAACACAGCGTATTCACTGGATTTTTAAAGCGACTGGCGCAACCTCCATTGAGGTGAAATCTGGCGGTATCAGTGGATCGGTTCTTCTGGGCGAAGTGGATAAGCTGCGACAGCGCATTGGAAGCCAGGTTGAACAGTTATTCCCTGGATGGCAAGCCGGTTATATGAAGGGGTTACTAATCGGGCTTGCTGACGATATGGAACCCGATAAATACATACAGTTCACGCAACTTGGTTTAACGCATATCCTGGCGATTTCCGGCAGCCATGTCGCGATTAATGTCGGTCTGCTATTTGGCTTGCTTCGACTTTGCAGAGTCACACGCGAGACCTCGATCTTGATTGTGCTCTGCTTCGTACCTATCTACGTACTACTGACGGGATTCTCTCCTTCAGTAATCCGCGCCGGCATCATGACGATACTTGGTCTATATTTGCTCCGTCAGCGCAGGATGAAGGATGGACTGAATGTGTTGTCGGCTGCGGCTCTGCTCATGCTTTTATGGGAACCGAACTATTTGCTAAATGTCAGCTTTCAGCTGTCGTTTGCTGTTACAGCAGGCTTGATTATTTTCGTACCACTAATACTTCCTTTGCTTGGCTGGTTGCCGCCCAAAATACGTAGCACCGTAGCAATTACTGTAGCGGCAGAGATTGTTTCTTTTCCATTGACGATCTATTATTTCAACCAGCTCTCGTTGCTCTCTCTGGTTGCCAATTTGCTAATTGTTCCGGTAATCGGGCTTATCGCACTGCCACTCGGTATGGGTGCTTTATTATCCAGTTTGGTTTGGCTTAAGTTAGGCACTTGGATTGCATATCCGGTGATCCTCGTGAATAAAGTTACTTTTCTGGCTACGGAATGGCTTACCAGCCATAGTGGCTTCATGACTTATTGGCAATCACCGGGATTGTTATGGATCGCCGGCTACTACTTGGTCATTTACGGTTTGCTGCTTCTAAGTAAGAGGTCTTTGACACAACGCTCTATTCAATCAGCTACGGACGATACGGTTCCGCTGCCGGATCGTCCGGTTCGTCCTCCCAGTAAGAGTTACTATAGCTTTTGGGGAAATAACATCAAGCATTACGCAATGATGATCTCAATGTCAATTAGCTTAATTGCAATGCTTATCTATGGGTATCGTCCTCTTAATTCCCGCGGCGTTGGTCACGTTCAATATATTGATGTTGGACAGGGGGACTGCACGCTGATCACGACGCCGTCAGGGTTAATATCCTGGTGGATGGCGGAGGCACTGTATCTTTTCGCAAGCCGGGAGAAAGTTGGCGCGATCGGCGTGAGCCATTCGAGGTCGGAGCGAAGACGGTTGTTCCGCTGCTTAAGAAGCGAGGAATTCATCGTCTGGACATAGTAATTGCCACACACGGGGATCAGGATCATATCGGGGGATTACAGGCTGTCATAGAACAATTTCCGATAGGTGCTCTGCTGTTCAATGGTAGCTTCTCAGAATCGAAAACTCTAGATAAGCTGATGCAGACGGCAGTGAAGAAGAAGACGCCAATTTATGCGGTCTCTCGAGGCATGATCCTAAAGCCTGATTCCTCAACGAGCCTTGAATTCATAGCTCCACTAATACATGATCTTGAAGGAGGTATGTCTAATTCATCCATACCCTATATCAAGGAACAGAACCCTGAGTCAGTAGTATTCAGGCTGGAAATGGATGGAGCAAGCTTTCTGTTCACAGGTGACACGGATGAAGCGACCGAGCGTAAGATGCTGGCCTTGGAGCATCAAGAATCTCCTGAGGGAGGGGACATGCACCCAGTTGATATGCTGAAAGTATCGCATCACGGTAGCAAGACCTCCACATCTGCCTTATGGGTTAGGCGTTATAGGCCCACCGCGTCAGTAATTTCAGCGGGGGTTAACAATACCTATGGACATCCAAATGCCGGGGTAATGGAGCGGCTTGCTCAGTCAGGTAGCAATATTTTTCGGACGGACTTGCAGGGGGAAATTCAGGTCGTGGTGCGGAAGGGAGCGATCCAGGCAAGATACAAAAATAATCCAACGGAGTAGGCGGAGTCCATAGAAACTAATCCCTAATTCTTGCGTCTCATAGAACGACTGGTCTTTTTTTAGGCGACTATTGACTTTTTATTAGTTTACGTACTATGCCCGTTGGATGACGCGTTCTCTTTTTTTTGGTATTCTTAGGTGAGATTGAGAACTTATATGAAATCTTCTTAGCAAACCTAACATTATTTTCTTAAAAAAATAGAGTAACAACATTGCAACATATCGCTAGCCGATATCGTCTGTAATGTTGCAAGGAAGGGGGAGCCTTAGTGGTAGAGCAGGGACTCATCAGAGCCGCTCAGCAGGGCGATCGCGACGCTCTAATCACCCTATTGCGTGAGATAGAAACACATGTTTACCGGACGGCCTATTATATTTTGAATAACGAACAGGACGCGCTGGATGCAGCCCAGGAGGCGCTAATTAGGATCTATACGAAGATTGGGTCCTACGAGGAGAAAGCGCAATTCAAGACATGGGTTCAGCGTATAGTAACCAATATTTGTATAGATAAGTTCCGAAGGAATAAGCCTACGGTTTCTATTGAAGAGCATGAGCTTGTTTTTCAAGGGAAAGAGAGTGTCGAGAGGGAAGTGATGTCTGGCTACATAGCAGAAGACATTCGCGAAGCAATCGATCAGCTTCCGGAACATCACCGTTCTGTTGTTGTTCTGAGATATTTGCAGGACTTCTCGTACAACGAAATTGCTGACTGTATGAATTTACCGCTCAATACCGTGAAATCCTATTTATTTAGGGCGAGACAACAGCTTCAGCATTTACTCCAAGATTATCAGAAAGGTGGTGTGTCAGGATGAAATGTTCGGAGGCGGTGGAATGGATGCATCGTTATTTAGATCATGATTTGAACGATGAAGAAAGCGCCCAATTATTCGAGCATATTCGTAATTGCCGAGATTGCGCCGAAGAATTTGACATATTAAAAATGCTGAATTCTAAATTGGAACAGCTTCCAAAGGTGATGCCGAAGATCAATTTGGTTGATTCGATTCTTCCTCAGCTGGATGAGATCGACAGGGCACGCCGTGAGGAAGGCAGTGCTTCGGAGGTGCTGCCAGGGATGAAGCCGCTGGTTGCTAAGTCAGAGGAACCAGCAGCAAGCCGTAGTCGCAGACAGAGTCCGTGGCGAAACCGCGCTTTTCGCGCAGGTGCGCTCGGTGTAACGGCAGCGCTGGTCCTTGGCATATTCATATACAATTATGAGCCGCGTACCGCGTCTGACGCTGAGATATCAGTGCAATCATTGTCTAGCAGTGACATGGCTGACAATGCGACGCGTTCGGATACTACCAACAGTTCCAGCTCTGACGCGAGTAGGGATGCACAGAGCCAATTACCGCAGGAAGGCAACAATCCAGCCGGAGATTCCAATGATAGCGTATTGCAGCAGGCAGGGCAGCAGAACGATACTGCCGGGAAAGAAGACCCCGCTGCAGCTCGTGCTCTTACAGGAAATTCAGATGCTGGGGAGAACAGTGGAAGTCCAGCCACAACAAGCAAGCAGGGTTCTGCGGACACCAAAGACTTAAATAAGAGTGATATGTCTGCTAGTGATAAGGCTTCGAGTGGACAGAGCGATAAGCGGCAGTCCAAGACGAGTCCATCAGTTTCTGGAAATACTGCAGCCTCAGGAGCTACAACCAGTAAAGTCACTAAGAACGATCGCAGCAGCGACAATGATGGCCAAACTGTTGATGGGACAGAAGAACCCGAGAGCACTCGTTATTCTATTGGTGGGAACATCATGGGTATATTAGCTAAGGATCTATGGACTTCGCCGGACGGAGGCTTTACCGTCGAAATTAATGACGGACATCTCTATTTGTATCAGAACAATGCAGATAGTATTAATGGCCGCAAACTGATTGCAGATAAACCATTTGATGGTGTATGGGTGCAAGGTTCCTGGTCCGAGGATAGCAAATCGTATCAGTATGAGATAGATAAAGACAATGTGACCTCGACTTACACTTTGCAAACTGAGACTGATGTAACAGACCCATCTGTTAATAATGACCAATCTCAAAAAAATACAACCAAATGAGTCACCTTTTTGTGAGATATGGAATAGGTTATATAGATTAGTGAGAAATAGAGACCCTGATCGTCGTATGACCGTCGGCGGAAAAGTTTCTAGAGCTTTTCAGCCCGCGTTTATATAGATGTTCTGGGACAAAGGGACCTTATGCTCGAGTGGCGGGGTCCCTTTGTTGCGTTGTGATAGGAATTCTCGGTCCGTGTTAAAATTGTCGCTTGGACGAACAACACTTTTCGAGATATGATAATAAAGCGAGTGTTCAAACAGTTTTTGGACTGCATCATAAAATGAGTGTTCAAAATGATCGGTTTTCAGCGCCGAGAAGATTTGATGAAGCTACTACATCTTAAATGGATGAGGAGGGGAAAATGGTGGATGTGAAAACAGCTATCAAAGAGATAAAACAAGGGAAAGTTTCCCCTTTATATTTGTGTTACGGTACAGAGAAATATCAGATGCAGCAGTTCATCGCCTTATTGCAGGAACAAATTGTGGACCCGGATCAACGGGACTTTGCGCTAGCGCATTTTGATTTAACAGAGACCCCTGTGGAGGTTGTTATTGAAGAAGCGGAGACACCACCCTTTCTGGCTGAGCGCAAGCTGATTATTGCCAAGGATTCGTCTGTATTTACGGCTGGCAGGGATAGCAGCAAAATCGAGCATAAGCTTGAGACGCTCCTCGCCTATAGTGCCAATCCTGCTGAATATAGTGTCATTGTCTTTGTGGCTAATAGTGAGAAGCTCGATGAGAGGAAAAAGATCGTTAAGACAATGAAAAGTGAGGGAGTCGTCCTATCCTTCCTGCCGCTGAGCGGAGCCGAGCTTATTCAGTGGGTCGTTCGTGAGGTGGAGAATCGTGGCTGCCGAATTGGAACGGATGGTGCGGAGGCACTCATCGCTTCAGCAGGGGTACAGATGTCCGCCTTGTCGGTTGAGGTAGACAAGCTATGTCTCTATGCCGGACCAGGAGGTAAAATTGATCCGGCGACAGTGGAGCAGCTGGTGGCGAGAAGCACGGAGCAGAATGTATTCGTGATGGTGGAGAATATCGCCAATTTAAAATTGGATAAAGCGCTCGATATATTTTATGAGCTTCTTAAGCAGCGCGAAGAGCCTATAAAGATCGCAGCTCTGATTGCCCGTCAGTTCCGCATTATGCTGCAGGTTAAGGATTTGGGCAGGCAGAGTTATTCCCAGCAGCAGATCGCTTCCCAGTTAAGTCTGCATCCATACGCAGTGAAGATTGCTGGTGAGCAAGCCCGTAAATTCGAACCTGCTGCATTACGCGGCATATTGTCAGAGCTAGCTGAGCTGGATTACCGTATGAAGAGCGGACGTGTCGATAAGGTGCTTGGACTGGAAATGTTCCTGCTTAAGCTTGGGGCATAGAGGAGGGGCACTCCTCTTCTTCCCCTCATAAAAATGCATCCAAAAAGACCTGAACGAATTCGTTCAGGTCTCTTCAGGCTTCAGTTTATTAAAATGTCGCCTATTACGCTTGAGTCGTAAGGGCGTTCAATTTTTTAGCCAAGCGGGATTTCTTGCGGGATGCTGCATTTTTGTGGATCAAACCTTTAGTAACAGCTTTGTCCAATTTCTTAGTAGCAGCGGCGAAAGCGGCTTTAGCTGCTTCCACATCGTTAGCTGTCAATGCAGTATCAGCAGTTTTAACTACAGTACGCAGTGCAGACTTTTGCGAAGCGTTAAGTTGGCGACGCTTGTCGTTAGTTTTAACACGTTTGATTGCGGATTTAATGTTTGGCATTGCATTCACCTCCTGTAAAGCATATATCAAGCCAGATGATTCACAACTTAAAATATTTTATCACGCGTCCCGTCAAATTGCAATGAATTCATCAAAAGAGAATGAAACAAAAGTGAATTTGATGAACTTTACTTGCATAATCGGTTTTCCTTTCCTGCACAATAACAGGTATAGGCAAGAGAGGAAAAGGAGGTCCGAATCAGATGAATCTGGATTTGCGTGACTATGCAATAAGAACAGATTTAGCAGTTGAGTCGAAGGAAATGGCCGAGACGGTACATGGTAGTCCGTTATCCGGTGTGCAGGAACAGGTGGACGAGCACGACGGGATCAAGATTACCCGGCTTGATGTGACGGACGAGAACGCATCGCGTCAGCTTGGAAGAGTGATGGGCCATTATATTACTTTAGAGGTGCCTGGCCTGAGAAGTCAGGATACTGATTTGCAGGAGAAGGTGTCGGCGGCTTTTGCGGAGGAGTTTACGGCATTCCTCAATAAAATAGGCATCAATCCCGGTGCTAAAGTGCTGATCGTTGGGCTCGGCAACTGGAATGTGACACCGGATGCACTTGGACCTCTCGTTGTGGAGAATGTGCTCGTGACCCGCCATTTCTTTGAATTAGTCCGGGATCAGGTAGCTCCCGGCTACAGGGAGGTTAGCGCCATTGCTCCAGGTGTACTTGGAATCACTGGTATCGAGTCGAGCGAGGTGGTTCAGGGCATTGTGGACCGAACGAAGCCGGATTTGATCATTGCCATCGATGCGCTGGCATCCCGTTCACTGGAGAGAGTGAACACGACGATTCAAATCGCGGATATCGGGATTCACCCTGGGTCAGGAATCGGCAACAAACGCCGTGGGTTAACCAAAGAAATTCTCGGTATCCCTTGCATAGCTATCGGGGTTCCTACAGTATGCTACGCTTCTACGATCGTGAATAATGTGCTTGATCTCATGAAGACGCATTTCAATGACGAGAGCAGTAATGGCCAGGGGGCGGAGACGAAGCAGATTATGGGTCTACTCCATGATCTAAACGAAGGCGAACGTCTAGGACTCGTCAAAGAAGTACTCGAGCCGTTAGGGCATGATCTGATCGTTACGCCGAAGGAAATCGATGAATTTATTGAGGACATTGCGAATGTCATCGCTAGCGGTCTTAACCTGTCTTTGCATGAGGCTGTAACTCCTGATAATGTCGCAAGTTATACCCATTAACCAACGGAAAGGTCTCCGTAAATTCAATATAGCGTCTTCATGACTAATAGGGTCCAATATTCCAAGGTGGAACTTTCCATTTTGGGGTATTGGATCTTTGTTATTCTCCTCAAGCCTATAGTTCAACGAATCTAGTGGATTTCTTCTTTGTTGTTAGAATTCTAGGTTCTATTCATTTGAATAGATTCATAGATTTGGAGTACAAGGAATGATTCTGATAGAACAACTGGCTAGGGAGGACGGAGAAAATATGAAATTTAGAGCATGGAATATTGGCAAAATAAAACGAAGCATGATGTATATGTTGGCGATGGGACGTACCTTTTTGTTGTTGTCGGTGATGGCGGCCGTATTTTTTGTATTGTTAGGCACCCTTGGGATCGCCGAGAAGAGCTTGAACACTTCACCAGTGTCCTCGATGAAGGGCCTTGCCGCATCGCTGTCGAGCCGCTTTTTTATTAATATGGTTGGCATGGAGCTGCCGCATTCGGTTAGTGAGAAGCAGTCGCTCGTATTTGATAGCAAGAAAATGACGAATTTCGTATTTCAATTGCTGACCGATGTGAATCCAGCCGATCCAAAGAGCCTGCTCGCCCGGGAAGTGCCTGGGCTTGGAGCAGATAGCCCGATTCTGCTGCGCAGCGGCTCAGGTAATAATATCGCTTCGGCTCCGGAGGATTATAGGCCAGGTCCGGGTGCGGATGGCAGCGGGCCAAATCATGAGGAAGGGGACGAGAATCAAGCTGTTCCTGATCCGCCACAGGAGGAGGACGGCGGCCTGCCCCCGATAAGTCTGGAGGTCAAGACTCCAAGAATAATGAGCCGCCTATCAAGCCGGGTAATAAGAACGTCGTGATGATCTATCATTCACACCCTCAGGAATCATATAATCCGTTGCTTGGTTCCAATGTGAACAATCCGAGCTCTTCGGATGAGGATAAGAATGTTAGTCTTGTTGGCAAGATGCTGGCCAGTGCGCTGGAGAAGAAGGGAGTAGCCACACTGCATTCTTTTGTTAATTATCAGGCGACTGTGAGTGATTACAACTACTATAATTCATATAAATATTCAAGAGAGACGGTTAAACAGGCAATGACGGAGAATGGTAAGCTGCAATACTACTTCGATATTCATCGCGATTCCACGCGTCATGATAAGACGACAGCAACTATTGATGGCGTCAGTTACGCACAGGTTTACTTCATTATTGGCCATAAGAATGATAATTGGCAGCAGAATGAGGAGTTTGCTGGCTTGATCCATAATCGGATGGAGAAGAGCTACCCGGGCCTATCCCGTGGAGTATGGGGAAAACTACAGCCCAAGGCAACGGAGAATATAATCAATCCCTGTCACCCAACAGTATTCTTATCGAGATCGGTGGTATAGATAGTACAGAGGAAGAGCTTAATAACACAGCTAAGGTGTTGGCTGGTATTATCGCAGATGTATATTGGGAGAGTCAGGATACGGAAAAGGCTGGGACGCTCGCTAAGGCTGGGAAGAGCACAAATCAAACTGTAGCAAGCGCAAATAAAAATACGAATAAGACCAATACTGGAAATAAGAAATGAGTTTTCCGCTACACCCCTACTTTTTGAACTACCTATCAATATACCGAGACCAGAAAGGAGCGTTAGTCGAATGGCCAAGAAGATGAGGAGAGCAGTGTTCTATTTAATATTACTCGCAGCTGGGGTAACTCTGGGAATGCAAATGGGTGATGGAGGCTTATCGAGCACTAATAATCCGCAGTATGCCGAGGCTAACGTTCCATCTAATGGATTTTGGCAGAACGGTTATTATTACAGTGCGGCAGGAGCCCAACCCGTATGGGTGAATGGCAATGGGAATAATGGATATCAAGGGGGTGCTCCTAGCTACAACGGGAATGGCGGCTATGCTGGAAATACCGGCACAGGAGCCGTGCCTAACGGTTATTATGTTGTGACGCCAGGGCCCGGTCAGCCAGGATACCAGACAACTCCGGGAACAGAGGTATCGAAAACTCCGTCAGAGCTGTTGATGCCACCTGCAGATGCTCCTGGGGTGGACCAGATAGCTGACAAAACAGCTAACCTGTTGCAGCAAATCTCTAAAAAAGGAATTCACTGGGTCGCCTCTTGGTTCAATCCAGAAGTACAATAACGAAGGTTTATCCCTGCACACAGCTTTGTTATACTAATTTTTATAGGTAGTTCAAACTGTTATTTGTAGCGGGGGTTTATAAAATTGAAGAAGATTACGATGCAGCAGATTGCCGATCATTTGGGCGTGTCTAAATTTGTTGTCTCCAAGGCATTGTCCGGCAAATCCGGTGTAAACGAGGCTACGAAGAACCGGGTCATTGAAGCGGCGTCGCAGCTCGGTTATTTTGCCCAGAAGAATGCTTATATTAAAAATCAGGTAGGCTCTGAGTTTTTTTCTGAGGCAAGTGGTAAGCAATCTGTCATCGTGCTGATGCCTAACATTCGTTTTCAGACTAGGGAGTCCCTCTATTGGGGAGGATTCTGGAAGGAATCCATGCGGAGCTTGAACGACGCGGGCTGGGAGCGGTAATTATATCAGAGTCCCGTGTGGACAACATCATTCACGTTCTGAACCCGGGAGGAATTCTCGGGATGGTCGGCGTTGGACAAATTGATTCATCGCTTCTGCTCGAAGTACACCGTCTCGGCATTCCTACCGTATTGGTTGATCATGAAGACGCGCTGATTCCAACCGATACGGTATTTGCTAACAATGTGGACAGCCTCTCTAGGCTCTGCAACCATCTGATAGGTTTGGGCCATAAGAAGCTCTGCTTCCTTGGCGATCTATCCTTCTCGCGCAGCTTCCGTGACCGCTGGCTAGGCTTTCGGGACGCACTGGAACGAAGCGGTCTAGAGGTACAGCTAGCGAATGATCCAATGCTCTGGCTCCAAGGGGTAGAGACCGGCGAATATGCCGATGAATTGACTGCCATACTAGAGACCAGGCAGAAAGAGAACACTCTGCCGACGGCACTTGTCTGTGCCAATGATTCGATTGCGCTGAGAGTGATCTCCATTCTACAGGGAATTGGCGTATCCGTTCCCGAACAAGTCTCGGTTACCGGCTTTGATAATATTGATGATGCTGCCAAAAATCCGATTTCGATAACCACGGTAAATGTCCCAAAAGAGGCAATCGGTCGCCGTGCAGTGAAAAAGCTGATGGAACGGATCGAGCAACCGGAGATGACCATCGAGAAAATACTGATGTCGACGGAGCTAGTTCTCCGTGAATCAACCGGAGGTCCTGTCAGCAATTAATGGGGAGATGAAGGCTGCTCTTGCTTAGCGAACCGCTGTGACCAATAGCCGAGCCCCATTGTGCCGATTAGCAGGATTCCGGTGATCCAAAATACGGAATGGATGCTCCAGACACCACTGATTACACCACCGACGAGCGGCCCGAGCATCCCACCTATCTGGTTAGCCGTCTGATTCAAGCTGAAGGCGCGTCCACGGAAGTCCGGTTTTGTCGTACGGACGACCAGGCCGTTTAGCGCAGGAAATACAGCGCAGAAGAAGCAGCCATATAGGAATCGAATCGAAGAGAACCAGTAGATATTATGGAACGGAAGCTGCATAAGTGTGCCTATTCCACCAGCAAACAAGCCAATCAGCAATATTTTGTGAAAACCAACTTTATCGGCGTATTTACCCCAGCGTGGTGCGAAGAGAATGCTGGCAATACCGACTAGAGAAAATACGATTCCTGATACGAGTGAGGCATCCTTGGCGTTATGACCCAGATCTATGATATATAAGGACAGTACCGGCTCGATCGTCATGACTGAGAATTGCGTGAGCATTGTCAGAATGAGAATGATGATCAGAGGACGGTTATTTGCCGCTAGCTTAAAAGTATGTACAATTGATCCGGAGTCTTTGCTCGGAACGAACGAATCTTCTCTGACCATGAAAATAATCAGGATCGTAGCAAGGAAGCAGAGGACACCGGCACTGCCAAAGGCGATACGGTTATCGAAAATCTTGGATAGAATGCCGCCAAGCATCGGTCCCATAATATTGCCTGTTGCGGTCGCCGTAGACATCATGGAGAGGGCGTAGCCAACTTTTTTCTCAGGCGTATTCGTTCCTACCAAGGCAATCGACCCGGGGATAAATCCCGACAGAAGGCCTTGCAGGATTCGCAGGCCAAGCAATTGGTACTCATTCGTTACGAAGGCGGTAAGCAAATAGATCACGCACAGGACGAAGCCGGCACGGATAATCATCGGTTTGCGGCCATATTTGTCGCCTACGGCTCCCCAGAATGGGGATGAGATGGCTCCGGCCAGAAAAGCACTGCTGAACAGCATGCCTGACCACAGCTCAATATGTTTGCTAACTCCTAGATCGATCAGGAAGAGCGGCAAGAATGGAATGACCATGGAGAAGCTGGATGATACAATAAAAGAACCGACCCATAATACCCATAAATTTTTCTTCCAAGTTTCCACGGTTCATCACTCCTGTTGAAGATTGCTCAATAGAGTGACCAATGATGATATTGTTTCCATTGAGAATCTGTATGAATTTGTCAGTCTGATTCTATGATACTGCAATTGGAAGGATTAATCATTAGGATCGAACGATTTCTTTCCTGAACTTATACATAATAACTGTATGGCAGAAGGCGTGAAGGAGCGAAGGAGCGAAGGAGCGAGGGCATTGACACAACATAAAAGAGAGTCTCACGATATATTATCGGATCATTGCGACAGCATGAAGCGTTGTCAGATTTCAACTTTACTGAGCTGGTTACAGCGGATTGCCGATGAGGATGTAGCTCACTTTGGGCTGCCGATCGAGGAAATGATGCAGCAGGGAATGGCCTGGATGCTCACGACGATGGATGTCGAGTTTCTAAGAATGCCGTTATACGGCGAAAAAATTACACTAGAGTCCTGGCATAAGGGACACAAAGGGGTTCAATGGCTGCGTGATTTCCGAATTTACGGGGAGCAGGGCGAGGTGATCGGACAAGCCAGATCGACTTGGGTATTGGTTGACCTTGAGAAGCGTCGGATTTTACGGCCCTCCGCTTTGCCGCAGGAGATACCCGCTAACAGTGATGATTCAGTAGGGGATGTACCACAGAAGGTACAGATTCCGTCAGATATTGACTTGCGGCTTGTATATGACCACACGGTGCGTCAGAGCAGCATTGATATGAACGGACATGTCAATAATGCACAATTCGCGAGTATGGGCATGGATGCATTATCAGCGGAACAATTTGCTAGAGATATTGCTCATTTCCGTATTACTTACCATCAGGAAGCGATGCTTGGTGAGACAATCACGATATTGGCCGGAACGAATAACGACCAGTATGGCTGGATCAGCAGCAGGACGGCGGATGACCGGATATTATTTGAGGCGGAGCTAGAGTTTAAAGCTTAGAAGTTTCATGAAATTACAGAAGAAGTGCCTGGGGAATTCGAACCCAGGCACTTCTTCTTGTTCATTATGAGTTTATGAGTGTACTCTCATGTATTCCAGATTACGATCGACTAGTTGAGCTCTTTGCTGCACGCAAGCGTAAGAGCGGAGCGGATCTTCAGGGGTATTCATGCAGTAATCGAGCAATTGTTCTACTGAAGTTGTCGCTACATGAATCCGGGTATCAGAGGAAGCATAGTAAATAAATACATCTCCATTCTCTCTGGCGATGACACCGTTGCAGAATACAACATTGGAGACGTCTCCAACTCGTTCCTCGCCTTGTGGAGCGATAAAGTGCCCACCTGGGTGATGAGTAACTTTATAAGGTTCCTCTAGATCTGTGAGGAACGCATAGAGAACATATCTTAGCCCGGCTGCGGTGCCGCGGACGCCGTGTGCAATGTGTAGCCAACCTTTGTCTGTCTTGATCGGGGCTGGGCCTTGGCCGTTCTTGACCTCTTTGATCGTATGATAACAGCGTTCATCAATGATCAATTCCTCATCGATGTTGGCGTTCTCTATAGATTCAGATAATCCCCAACCGATGCCCCCGCCTGATCCAGCGCTGATGAAGCCGTCCTGCGGCCGGGTATAGAAGGCGTATTTGCCATCGATGAATTCCGGATGGAGCACGACATTTCTTTGTTGCGGAGATTTGGATCTAAGATCGGCCAGACGTTCCCAGTTGATCAGATCCTTGGTCCGGGCGATTCCGCATTGTGCGACAGCACTAGATAGATCTCCGGCAGGGGCGTCAGGATCCTTGCGCTCGGTACAGAACAGGCCATAAATCCAACCATCCTCATGTTGAACTAGACGCATATCATAGACGTTTGTATCAGGATCTTTGGTCTCTGGCATGACGACCGGGTGATCCCAGAAACGGAAGCTGTCGATCCCGTTTTCACTTTCGGCTACGGCGAAGAAGGATTTGCGGTCATAGCCTTCCACGCGTGCCACTAGATAGTATTTATCATTCAGATAGATGGCACCCGGGTTGAGAACCGCATTAATCCCTAGTCTTCCGCGAAGAAGGGGTTAGTGGTCGGGTTGAAATCATATTTCCAGATAAGCGGAGCGTGCTCTGCAGTTAATACCGGATATTTATAGCGATCATAGATTCCGTTTCCGTAAGGGAGCTTCTCATTGGTACGGGTGATTAGATCTTCATAGTGCTCAGTAATCGCTCGCTGTCTATCTTCGAACAGGTTCATATTTATTCCTCCAGGGTATGGGAATGGGTAATAAATAGTTTTTTGATCAGATGGAGCTAATGAGATGTTTGCGGAGAATCCACCAAAGTTAGATGTTTTAGGCGCTCCAGCATTTCAAGACATGCCCTGCTATTATGGTAGGGACATTTCCATGCGCTAACCTTCGGTCCATGGGGGAGAGGTGTTCCGTCTGAACTGACACCCCAATACCACTCACCATAGGTGCGATCTATAAGATATTTCTGAATGAATTCCCACGAGCGCCACGCCGCTTGTTTGAATTTCTGCTCGCCAGTCAATTGGTAAGCATTGAAGAATCCGACTACCGCTTCAGCCTGTGGCCACCAATCTTTGTTGGTGTCGGTAACACCGTTCGGATTAGCCTCGTTCCATATCCCTCCATCATTGTCCACCCCTGTCTCCAATACTGCAGCCGCCATGGCGACAGCTGTCTGCTTGACCTCAATTAGCAATTCATGATCTCCCAGCACTTCCGCTGCTTCGACAAGGAGCCAGCTTCCCTCGATATCATGGCCATAGGAGATGTGCTCGCCCTTTACATTCCAGGCTTCATCGAAGAATAGATTGAAACAGGCCTGATGTGAATCGATAATATGCTTCATAGTGACCTGTATCAGTTCAGTCAAGCTTGTGGTTAGTATAGGTGATGACCATACTCTGTACAGATTGGTGTAAGCTTCAAGGATGTGAAGATGGGTATTCATTGACTTCTTCTCATTCAGATCTTTGCGGCTGAGACTTAGATGATCCGTCTCTTTCCAGTCACGGGACAGAGCTTCTACATAACCCTTGTATACGCTGTCATAACTGTGCTTCTCTAAGAGATGATAGGTGGTAATAGATAAGTCCAGAGCGGCTTGGTGCTTCGTTGCCAGATAATATTCGGACAAAGCGTATATGGCGAAGGCTTGCCCGTAGATCTGCTTCTTATCGTTACTGGGACGGCCTTGATAATCAACCATCCAAAAGAAACCGCCGTAGGTCTGATCTAAGAAGTATTCAGTCAAATATTGATAGGCCCGGTCCGCAATTTCAAGGTACAAGGGGACCTGTAAAGCGCGGTATGCTGCAGCGAATGTCCACAGAATACGAGTGTTCAGGACAAGCCCTTTATGAGCGTGGGGAATCAGCTTCATCGGCTGTTCAATAGCACCATAGAAGCCCTCATTAACGTGATCGATACTATGCTCGCTCCAGAACTTCAGGATGTTGTCTTGTAGTTCCTGCTGTAATTCTAAGTCCCATTGTTCTATACTCATCGTATTTTGCACCTCCTTTGTTGGATTCACGATCTTTAGGGAGTTTCGGTAAATAAAGTAGAATCATTTTGTTGCATAAATTGCTCCTTAAATAGCGTTTGTTATCATTTGTTATATAATAATATAACAAAATAAATATCTCACAACTAATATAAAACGACTACCTACTTATTTCAATAGTTATTATCGCTTCCGGTTGCAGATATTTGTTAGTATTCCTGGAGATACGTAAAACCGTCGAAATTATGGTAGTCAAGCAGCTTGAAAAACATATGCGAAGCTATTCTAGTCTCTCTAACGAAACTACAGATCGCTATTTCCTCAAAAACAGCGGCCAAATAAATCTAACGAAACTCCAGATCGTTATATGGGGAAAACTCGGTTTTAGGCCCTTCATTCGTCCAAATAACGATACTCAGTTTCGTTGCTATGAACATTTTTGTCAACCATCGTATTTCCATCGAAGCACTAGGCGCGGGAGCAAATAAGCGAGCGACGGTCGGCACGCTGCTATCCGTGGGTTGGTTACCACATTCAATGCCTTCGTCAAGGAGAGCGATTGCCAGCTAGAAACGCACGTTCAGTTTGTCACCTAGTGCAAACGAAACTCGCAAATTCTCTCCTAAACCTTCGTTTGCCCGGGTCTAATGCTCCGGTGGTTAATCCTTCATAGGTTTAAAGCAGTTACTTATACCCGTTTTTCTTTTCTCATGAACGACTTCTGTGGAGAGAACCGGGTTATACCCTTTCCCCTTTTTACAAATAAGAATTTTGAGGTTGTTCTGCAATCCGAGCAACCGCCCAAATAAACCCGACTAATTCTCTGGCCACGGCACCAATAGCTACGTTTTTAGGTTTGCTTTTTCCAAAAACAAGATGTCGATATTTCGTATGCAATCTTTCTTGTGCCTTCCAAGACAAAAGTTGTACGTCTGGAGGCAATCCTTCTAGGCGGTTCGCTAGTTCACCTTTTACAGCAGGTCGATGACGGTAGCTCCATGCTGACTCCACTAACGTTCGACGCAAATGGCTGTTACCGGCCTTGGTCATAGAACCTCGTCGTGTACTTTGACCTGACGAATGCTCACGAGGAACTAGACCTAAGTAGGCCATGAGCTGAGCAGGCGAGCGAAACCGCGCGAACGTGCCAATCTCCGCAGCAATGGTAATCGCCGTAAGACGCGCAACACCGCGCAAGGATTGAAGGGTCTGAATCACAACCGCCTTTGCCCCCGTTGTGGCTTGCCTAAGAAGCGCATCTTCTAAACGGCCCATGCGTTGTTCAACTTCCTCGAGCGCATGAATCATTTCGGTAAACACGACCTGCATCGCTTCATGTTCGAATGACAATGAAGCCAGCCAAGCGCGATATTTCTTTGTCCAACGACGTTTGATGGTATCCGGTGGATGAACTTGATGGCGCAGGAGAAACTTAAGGATCCGTTGACGAGCGCGGTGCGCATCTTCCTTGGCTGCTTCACGGGAACGAACTAAATCCCGCAATGCTTCGTCATCTCGCGATGGTATATGAACCGCGGTCAACTCACCTGCTCGGAAAAGACGAGCGAGTTGCTCCGCATCCCGGCGGTCCGTTTTTACATGGTCGCCAGGCCGTTTGGGCATAAGGGAAGGGGCAATCACGGTACAACTTGCTCCCATAGATTCGATCCAGCGGTGTGTTTCGTATCCAGTCGGACCAGCTTCGTAACAGAATGCTAAGGAATTTGCAGGACCTAATTCCTTGATAAGTTTCCGAAGAGCGGCAGGTGTATGTGCTATAGTTCCGTAGTAACGTGGCAATTCTCGTCCCTCATCTGCAATGGCAACGGAAATTTTTTCTTTTGATACATCTAAACCGACGTATTTTGTGGTAAACTGCATTAATGACAGCCTCCTTTTGCTTTGTAGCTCTGAAATGGGTTTTCTACAGTATCCATTTTAACCTACGATTCGAAGCAAATACGGGGGCTGTTTTGTTCATCATAGCTAGAAACAATTAGCCAGCTTTTTGGCCTAAATAGCGATACACAGTTTCGTTAGGAATGTCTATATGCAAAACCATTGGTATCTCGAAAATCTGCCTGCGAAATTACGGCGGTTATTTAATGATCTTGGAGGTTTGTGGTAGCTAAGCAGCTTTTACAATTGCCTAATTGCTGTCTGACCTTGCAACTGATATAATGAATTGATTGTACTCAAAAGGATTTTGTGGTGGGGGTAAGGATGACAGATATTAAGCTTCGACAACAAAAAATTCGTAATTTCAGTATCATTGCACATATAGACCATGGGAAATCGACATTAGCTGACCGGATTCTCGAATTTACCGGTGCGCTCTCTTCTCGCGAAATGCAGGAGCAGGTGCTCGATAATATGGATCTGGAACGGGAGCGCGGCATTACGATTAAGCTGCAGGCCGTTCGTTTGGCTTATAAGGCCGATGATGGTGAGGAGTATATCCTTAACCTGATTGACACCCCGGGACATGTGGACTTTACGTATGAAGTTTCACGCAGTCTCGCGGCTTGTGAAGGCGCTCTGCTTGTCGTGGATGCGGCACAGGGGATTGAAGCGCAGACGCTGGCTAACGTGTATTTGGCCCTCGATAATGATCTGGAGATTTTGCCGGTCATCAATAAGATTGACTTGCCAAGTGCAGACCCGGATCGTGTGAAGGAAGAAATTGAAGAAGTGATCGGACTCGATGCTAGCGAGGCTGTTCATGCCTCTGCAAAAGCTGGCATCGGGATCAAGGAAATTCTGGAGCAGGTTGTGCAGAAGGTACCGGCGCCGACAGGTGACCCGGATCAGCCGCTTAAGGCGCTGATTTTTGACTCGCACTATGATCCATACAAAGGCGTTATCGTCTATGTGCGTGTCGTGGACGGTCATATTAAAGCAGGTTCCAAAATCAAAATGATGGCTACCGACAAAGTGTTTGAGGTTATTGAAGTAGGTGCCTTCAAACCGCGTATGACCATTGTTGATGAATTAAATGTAGGCGATGTTGGATTTATCGTTGCCGGGATCAAGAATGTCGGGGATACTCGGGTCGGGGATACCGTAACAGAGGCTAAGAATCCTACTTTGGAGCCGTTACCTGGTTATCGTAAGATCAATCCAATGGTGTTCTGTGGTCTCTATCCGATCGAATCTTCGGATTATAACGACCTTCGTGAGGCACTGGAGAAGCTGCAATTGAACGATGCATCACTTAGCTTCGAGCCGGAGACATTTAGTGCTCTAGGCTTTGGCTTCCGTTGTGGATTCCTCGGTCTCCTTCATATGGACGTTATCCAGGAACGGATTGAACGGGAGTTCAACATTCCGCTCATTACGACGGCACCAAGCGTTATTTATCATATCACGCTGACCAATGGCGAGATGATTACGATCGATAACCCGTCCAACTATCCAGAAGTCGGCAAGATTGAATATGTAGAAGAGCCTTATGTTAAAGCGGCGATCATCGTACCAAATGATTTCGTGGGTACCGTGATGGAGCTTTGCCAGACCAAGCGCGGCGAATTCGTCAATATGGAGTATCTCGATACAACCCGTGTGACGATTACGTATCAGATCCCGCTCTCGGAGATCGTCTATGATTTCTTCGATCAACTGAAATCGAGCACGAAAGGCTATGCCTCCTTCGATTACGAAATTTCCGGCTACCGCAAATCCAATCTGGTTAAGATGGATATCCTGCTTAATGGCGAACAGGTCGATGCACTCTCCTTCATCGTTCACCGCGACAAGGCTTATCATCGCGGCCGGATTATTTGTGAGAAGCTGCGTGAACTGATTCCGCGGCAAATGTTCGAGGTGCCGATTCAGGCTTCGATCGGTACGAAGATCATCTCGCGCGAGACAGTTAAAGCGATGCGTAAGAACGTACTTGCCAAATGTTACGGCGGTGACATCTCGCGGAAGCGGAAGCTGCTTGAGAAGCAGAAGGAAGGCAAGAAGCGGATGAAGCAGGTCGGCAGTGTTGAAGTACCGCAAGAAGCGTTTATGGCTGTACTCAAGATTGATGATAAATAGAAGAGATATCTTCAATAAGGGAAGCCTTCGGGCTTTCCTTTTGATTATTAGTGAGTATTAAGAGAGGGTTCAAAAAGTGCGGTTTTCAGCACCGAGAAGGTTGGATGAAGCTAGGGTCTGAGGAGCGGAGCGTACGTAGTTTGTACGTGAGCACCGGAGGACCCGGCTGAATTCAAGATTCGATGCCGAATTGCTTCTTGATTTGCTTCGTGATCAAAAGCGGATTTTTTGAACTACCTATTAAAGGAGGCATTGCCATGAACCATATGATAAATAATAAAGGACAGGGAATGCCTGAACGAGAGACGAGATCGTCCGCTCCGAAGGCGGTCTATATCCATATTCCCTTCTGTACGAATAAATGCTTCTACTGTGATTTCAATTCCTATGTGTTGAAGGACCAGCCAGTGATGGACTACTTACGGGCGTTGGACTATGAAATGGAGCTTACGGTTAGAGATACACCTCCGGGGGAAATTCGCAGCATCTTTGTTGGCGGAGGTACACCTACCGTATTGAACCCGCAGGAGATGGAGTTCTTCCTTGCTTCAGTACGCAAGCATTTTCCTAACTTTGCATCGGATATTGAGTTCTCGATGGAAGCTAACCCGGGGACGACCGATCTAGAGAAACTGAAGGTGATGCGAGAAGGCGGCGTGAATCGGGTCAGCTTCGGGGTGCAGGCGTTCCAGAATGAACTATTATCAGGAATTGGTCGAATTCATAATACCGATGATGTGTACCGCAGCCTGGAGAATGCTCATAAAGCGGGTTTGAATAATCTCTCGATCGATCTGATGTTCGGCCTGCCGAATCAGACCGTGGAAATGCTCGATTATAGTGTGCAACGGGCACTTGAACTGGGATTGCCGCATTATTCGATCTACAGCTTGAAGGTAGAAGAGAATACACTGTTCCATACGCTGTATAGGAAGAATCAGCTTCCGCTTCCGGACGAAGAGGATGAGCTGAAGATGTATTTATTGCTGATGGAACGGATGAAGGAAGCGGGATATAAGCAGTATGAGATCAGCAATTTTGCCAAGCCGGGCTTTGAGAGCCGCCACAATATCACGTATTGGCGCAATGAGGATTATTACGGCTTTGGTGCCGGAGCACATGGATATGTAGGGCATCAGCGCCATATCAATATCAAGGGAGTTAATCCATACGTAGAAGCGGCGACTACACGGCTTCCGCGTCTGGAGCAATTTACGGTACCACGCGAGGAAGCGATGGAGGATTTCATGATGGTCGGTCTTCGTGTGCTCGATGGGATACGTAATGCAGACTTTGAAGCCCAATTCGCTGTAAAGCTTGAGGATATGTTCGGTAGCCATTTACGCAAGATGGTGGATTCGGGATTGCTTGAGCAACATGAGGATAAGGGCGGTTATCGACTTAGTGAAAAAGGAATCCTGTTCGGTAATGAGGTATTCGCTGAATTTATCGACACGATCACTGAATCTAAATAAATATTAGCTCAGTTAAAGAACAAAGGTGTCGTCTAAAAAGCGATTTTCCTTTGTTCTTTCATTATATATAGGTCTAATACATCGATCCTGCTGAATAGAACGAATTTTCTCTCTTGAAGTTTTATACGTCCTGATGTATATTTATTCGTATTAAATATTGGAAATTGGGATTTAAGGGGAGAACCTATGCCAGCCGTAGCGGTAAGCAGAAGAGCAACACTTGAAGATGTAGAGCAGTTATACTTACTGATTGATGATTATGCACGCAAAGGAATTATGCTGCCGCGCTCCCGTAAAGTGCTGGAACGGCTGATTGATGATTTCGTCGTTACCGAGGTGGATGGACTAGTCGTTGGCTGCGGATCGCTCTGTAAATTGGGCGAGGAGCTGGTGGAGATTCGTTCGCTCGGTATTGCAGAAGGCTATAAGGGCCAGGGGCTTGGATCGATGCTTGTCAAACAATTGGTAGAAGAAGCGAGAGCACAGGGGATCCCGAAGGTTATGGCTTTGACTTATGAGGTTTCCTTCTTTTTGAAAAATGACTTCAATGTTGTAGAGAAAGAGATTTTTCCAGAGAAAGTATGGACTGATTGCGTTAACTGTTCCAAGCAGCATGCTTGCGATGAAATAGCAGTGCTCAAGATACTGGACTGACTTGACAATCGTCAGGTTGGTTTGGTATTTTTGTAGTAGGGTTTAGCACTCATCTCCATCGAGTGCTAACGACCTAATCAAATCTTGGATCTAGGAGGGATTTCCATGTTGACGGAACGCCAGAGAATGATTTTGAACGCTATAGTGGATGACTATGTTCGCTCGGCGGAGCCAGTGGGGTCCCGAAGCATCTCCAAACGTGGTGATGTCGGGTACAGTCCCGCTACGATCCGTAACGAGATGGCAGATCTTGAGGAGCTTGGTTTTCTTGAGCAACCGCATACCTCGGCCGGACGTATTCCGTCCCATAAAGGGTATCGGTATTATGTGGATCACTTATCTCCATTAAATTTGCTTGCTCCTGAAGAACTAGCTACAATGAAAATGTTCTTTGCGGAAAAACTAAGTGCACTTGAACAGGTTATCCAGCATGCCGGAACGATCCTATCCAATATGACGAATTATACTTCCATCCTGCTTGGGCCGGAAGTTTTTCATACTTCTTTGCGGCATTTCCAATTACTCCCGTTGACCGATAATACGGCGGTGGCGATCATTGTGACGAGCACCGGACAAGTGGAGAACAAGACGGTAACTATGCCGGCAGGCATCTCGATTTCCGAGATGGAGAAGGTCGTCAATTTGTTGAACTACAAGTTAGCGGGGGTTCCGATCTATAAGTTGAAATCCGCTCTGTACAATGAGCTTGGCCAAGAGATGCAGCGCTATGTTACGCATTTCGAAGAATTGATGAATGTGCTTGATGAAGCCTTCGACAATGGGCAAGATGGCCAACGCCTCTTTCTTAGCGGAGCAACGAACATGCTGACACAACCGGAATTCCGTGATGTCGATAAAATCAAAGGCATCCTTGATCTGTTCGAGGAGACACCGACATTAATGAAGATGTTGGCTTCCGCTTCAGCAGGTACGGGAATTCAAGTGCGTATCGGTTCCGAGATTAATCATGATGCCTTCGCGAATTGCAGCTTGATTACTGCAACCTACGCGATTGAAGGAGAATCCGTTGGAACAATTGGTATCTTGGGACCCACCCGGATGGATTACGCTCGGGTGATACCGATTTTGGATATATTGTCCAAGAATTTGACCCAGTTTTTTATTAAAAAGCATGAGAAGTAACTATTAGCTTATCGGAAGTCAAGGAGGTGACATCTTGAAGGAACAACAGCCTGTTCAAGATACGATTAATCAAGAGGAAGAATTGAATGGCGTGGATGTGAATCAAGATCAAAGTCATGAGGCAGAGGAGCACACAGCTCCAGAGGCCGAAGCGGCATCGAATGATGCTGTGAATGAGAAGGCTAACGAAGAGCTCGATAACCTTCGGGCTGAACTAGAGGAGCATCAACAGCGGCTCTTGCGTGTTCAAGCCGATTATGATAATTTCCGTCGCCGTACGGTGAAGGAAAAGGAAGATCTTGCGAAATATGCTTCATCCAAGCTGATCTCCGAGCTTATCCCTGTTATCGATAACTTCGAGAGAGCCTTGGGAACAGTAGGTGACAACGAGGAAGTTGCCGCATACTCCAAAGGCGTTGAGATGATTATTCGTCAATTCGAGAACGTACTGCAGGCCGAGGGCTTGAAGAAGATGGTGTCTGTCGGTGAAGCGTTCAATCCTGAGTACCATCAGGCTATCATGCAGGTGGAATCGGATGAATATGAAGAAGGCATCGTCGTTGAGGAATTGCAGAGCGGATATCTTCTTAAGGATAAAGTGCTGCGTCCAGCTATGGTTAAAGTTAGCGGCTAAACTGGGCTGCTAAATTATAAAAAATTGTAATTACGATACGAATTATTTAAGGAGGATATCCCCATGAGTAAAGTTATTGGTATTGACCTTGGTACAACAAACTCTTGCGTTGCAGTAATGGAAGGCGGCGAAGCTGTTGTCATTCCTAACCCTGAAGGTGCGCGCACTACCCCTTCGGTAGTCGGCTTCAAGAAAGACGGTGAACGGATCGTCGGCGAGACTGCAAAACGTCAAGCAATCACGAATCCGGATCGCACGATTATGTCGATCAAAAGACATATGGGTTCGAATCATAAAGAGACGATTGACGGCAAAGATTTCACCGCACAAGAAATTTCCGCGATCATCTTGCAAAAATTGAAATCCGATGCTGAAGCATATCTTGGACAAACGGTAACCCAAGCCGTTATCACGGTTCCGGCATATTTTAACGATAGCCAGCGTCAAGCAACTAAGGATGCCGGTAAAATTGCTGGTCTTGAAGTACTCCGTATCGTCAACGAGCCTACAGCAGCTGCACTTGCTTATGGTATGGAAAAATCGGAAGATCACACGATCCTCGTCTATGACCTTGGTGGCGGTACGTTCGACGTATCTATCCTTGAGCTAGGCGACGGTTTCTTCGAAGTTAAAGCGACAAGTGGTGACAACAACCTTGGTGGCGATGACTTTGACCAAGCAATCATCAACTATTTGGTTGCTGAATTCAAGAAAGATCAAGGCATCGATTTGAGTAAGGATAAGGCTGCAGTACAACGTTTGAAAGATGCTGCAGAGAAAGCGAAGAAGGAATTGTCCGGCGTGCTTACGACAACGATCTCCTTGCCGTTCATCACTGTTGTTGATGGCGTGCCTCAGCACTTAGAGTTGAATCTGACTCGTGCTAAGTTTGAAGAATTGACTGAAGATCTCGTTGAACGTACGATGGGCCCAACTCGTCGTGCACTTAGCGATGCAGGCTTAACTCCTGCCGACATGGATAAGATTGTTCTTGTCGGTGGATCGACTCGTATTCCTGCCGTACAAGAAGCAATCAAGAAAGTAACGGGCAAAGATCCTCATAAAGGCGTTAACCCGGACGAAGTAGTTGCCCTTGGTGCCGCGGTTCAAGCCGGCGTATTGACTGGTGACGTGAAGGACGTTGTATTGCTCGACGTTACTCCACTCTCACTTGGTATTGAGACAGCTGGCGGCGTATTTACGAAGATGATCGAGCGTAATACGACGATCCCAACTAGTAAATCGCAAGTATTCTCTACTTATGCAGATAACCAGCCAAGCGTTGAGATCCACGTTCTGCAAGGTGAGCGTGAGATGGCAGCCGGTAACAAGACATTGGGACGCTTCCAATTGGGCGACATTCCTCTCGCTCCACGCGGTGTACCACAAATCGAAGTTTCCTTCGATATCGATGCCAACGGTATCGTTAATGTATCGGCAACAGATAAAGGTACTGGCAAGAGCCAGAAGATTACGATCACTTCTTCCGGCGGTTTGAATGATGAAGAAATCGATCGTATGATGAAGGATGCCGAGCTGCATGCGGAAGAAGACAAGAAACGTAAAGAATTGGTAGAGGCGAAGAATGCGGCTGACCAATTGATCTACAGCGTTGACAAGACCATTAAAGAGCTTGGCGATAAGGTAGATGCCAGTGAGAAAGATAAAGCGGAAGCTGCTAAGGAAGAGCTGAAGAAAGCAGTAGAAAGTGACGATGTAGATACGATCAAAGCTGCTACTGAGAAATTGACAGAAATCGTTCAACAGCTCTCTGTGAAGCTGTATGAGCAAGCACAGGCGCAAGCGGGTGCTGATGCTGATGCAGGTCAAGCTAGCGGTGCGCAGAATGATAATGTCGTTGATGCAGAATATGAAGTAGTAGATGACGATAAGAAATAAGAGTAATGCCTGCTCATACGTCAATTTTGATTTGAAATAGGCTTCGGTGAAATGGGAAGGTCAAAGTGTCGGGCATTTGACGCGCTTTGACTTTCCTTTTGCCGGATTAAGGGAATGATTTACTTTCGGTACAGCAATCAAGCGATAACGGGGGTGGAAGGATGGCTGAGAAGCGAGATTATTATGAAGTGCTAGGTGTCTCTAAGAGCGCCAATGATGATGAGATCAAGAAAGCATATCGCAAGATGGCACGCCAATATCATCCGGACGTGAACAAGGCGAGCGATGCAGAGGATAAGTTTAAAGAGGTCAAAGAAGCTTACGATGTTCTGAGCGATAGCGGTAAACGTTCGCAATACGACCAATTTGGGCATATCGATCCGAACCAAGGAATGGGCGGAGGCTTCCAAGGAGGAGACTTCGGAGGCTTCGGCGATATTTTCGATATGTTCTTTGGTGGTGGCGGACGTCGTGATCCAAATGCGCCACAGCGTGGAAATGATTTGCAGTATAATTTAACGATTGAATTCGAGGAAGCCGTCTTCGGTAAAGAGATCGAGATCAAGATTCCTAGGACAGAGAGCTGCGATACCTGCTTCGGCTCTGGAGCCAAGCCGGGCACCAAGCCCGAGACATGTTCGGTATGTCATGGCAGTGGGCAGCAGGAGGTAGTGCAGAATACTCCGTTTGGGCGTATGGTTAATCGCCGTGCCTGCAGCAATTGCGGTGGTAAGGGTAAAATTATTAAGGACAAATGTTCTACCTGCAACGGCAGTGGCCAGGTGAAGAAGCAACGTACCATTAATGTCCATGTTCCAGCTGGCGCGTATGATGGTGCACAAATGCGGATGTCCGGCGAGGGAGAAGGTGGACTGCGCGGCGGCCCAGCAGGGGATTTGTATATTAACATTCGCGTTAAACCGCATGAATATTTTGAACGCGAGGGCGATGATATTTATCTAGAATTGCCGATTACTTTTACCCAGGCTGCGCTGGGTGACGATATTGAAATTCCAACCTTGCACGATAAGGTTAGATTGAAGATCCCTGCGGGAACGCAGACCGAGCATTTCTTCCGTCTGAAAGGCAAAGGTGTTCCTAAATTGCGTGGCGTTGGTCAAGGGGATATGCATGTAAAAGTGCGGATCGTCACTCCGAAGAATCTAAGCGAAGAACAGAAGGATCTACTACGTCAGTTCGCGTCGCTTAGCGGAGAGCATACGCAAGAGAATGAGCAGTCCTTTTTTGATCGTATGAAAAAGGCGTTCCGTGGAGACTGATATTTTCCTTTAAATTATAAGAGGACTTTCCATTAGGCCATATCCGAATGGTCTAGGGAGAGTCCTCTTTTTAGATATAAGCCATAAAAAAAGCACTAAGTCGACCTTAGTGCTTTATTCTGAGTTAGCCTGAGTACGTTGGTTCCTGGACAATAGCAGTTATCTCTTCATCGAGATCTAGCTTAATATCATCACGGAAAGCGCGAATTCCGTATTCTCTATTTACATATTGCATAATCGCTTCAATAATATTCAACTCAACGATATATCGGCTGCGGCCGTTCACCCATAATTCCCGGCATAGCCGTACTCCTCATCCCAGCTCAGTTCGACCTGAACATCCGTTGGACGGACTCCGGTTCTTTCTGCCGTATGGAGGCAAATAGCATTAATAATTTCATCCATGCTAAGGACCATCTGATTAATACCTTCCTCCGCGATCGTAATCATGAGGTCCATCTGGGTGCTGAGGTTTTTTCCTGAAGCGCTGGAATAGGGAGACTACGATCATAATAATGAAGTAGATAGCCAACAGGTTAACTGCCATTCCGAGCATGTTGCCGAGGAAGCCCATATTGCCGAAGACTCCGCCGAATAGCATTCCAGCCAATCCGCCAACCATCATGCCTTTCATGAAGCTGCCGCCGCTGAAAAATCCGCGTTTGCCATTTGTGCCTGTTGTAGTGCCGGACATTTTATTATTCGTCGTTGTGTCCGATTTCTTATAATTATTGGTAGTCGTCTTCTTCGGTGTTGGTGTGTAGGTTCTTGGTCCTGATTTGAATCCTCCACCGCGTCTAGCATCGACCGAGTCAGGACTGGTGAAGGCAATTAATAAAGTAAATGCCATCACAATCATCATCATTTTCTTCAGCATTGTTAGTAAATACCCTCCTGTGAATGTCGAATTGTTTTAGTTATCTAAGTAATACGCAGCACATGGACATGGGTTTCAAATTTTAATTAATATTTGTATAAAAAAGATTCACGAAATACATGATAAAACTTCAAGGAAACTGTATTTATGCAGGACTCCTGAGTAGCCGGATAAGCCGGAAGGAGAGGCAGGTTATGCTATGGGTGAGAAAAATATATTAGCCTATTTCAAAAGTCCAGAAGAGGCAGAGGGTGTTGTTCGTAAGTTGAATGCATTAAGAGTGCTTGATGTATCGATCGATCGGTTCACTCGCAACTCGGCACAGAACTCGGGCCTATTTCAATCGCTTGCGGGCCGTACGGGGGTACCGGAGATGATGCATGGCTCTGATCTGGTCCACTCTAGCGGGGTATTGTACGCTGCTGATCCCTCAAATAGCGGGATGAGTCACGGTGGGCAGGGCGGTCCTACCTGGTCATGATATTCTACTCACGGCCGTTGTGGATGAGAGTGTGCACCATCAAGCACTTCGTATTGTAGAGGAAGCTGGAGGATTGACCTGATAAGTCTTAAGACAATCCAGGAATAGCCTAGAAAATTACTGAAAAAATAACGAGAAGGAGAGATTGAATTTGAATCACTCGCAATCGGGTTATGATCATAGGAAGAAATCTGTTAACGCAGGAACTGATGGTCGCTATGAAGATGTTGAATTCTCGGATGAGCAGGCCGATCAGGAAGATTGGGAAGCGTTGGAGCGTAGTGAGCGGGCAGACGCCCGAATGCAGCATCGTACGAAGTTGAATCCAAAACGTCCATAGACCATTGTTCGAAAAAGCCGCGTATGCGGCTTTTTTGTCAACTCGCTATATTCTATAGTACAATAAATCTTATGCATGAATGCTAAGGAGGAAATCATACGATGATCTGGAAAGAACTTACTATACATACTACTGAGGAAGCTGTGGAAATGGTCTCTAACTTTCTGCACGAAGCTGGGGCTGGTGGCGTGACGATTGAAGAGCATGTTGACAACAGCAAGCCAAGAGATACATCTCTCGGGCAATGGTTCGAGATTCCGCCGAATGATATTCCTGAAGGTGAAGCCAAGGTTAGTGGATACTTCGCGCAGGGTTCCGATATGGATGAGGTTATCAAGCAAGTGAAGGAACGTACGGAAGAGCTTCGCGATTTCAACATTGATCCGGGCAAAGCTGAAATATCAGTCAGAGATGTGCATGAGGATGATTGGGCGAATAACTGGAAGCAGTATTTCAAGCCGCTACGTGTGTCGGAGAAGCTGACGATTAAACCGACCTGGGAAGTATACGAACCGCAATCAGCAGATGAGAAGATTATTGAGCTTGATCCAGGAATGGCCTTTGGAACAGGCGCACATCCAACCACTTCGCTTTGTTTGCGTACCTTGGAGGGGGTCATCCAAGAAGGAGACGAGGTTATTGATGTCGGAACAGGCTCTGGTATTCTAGCGATTGGTGCCTGCCAATTAGGGGCTTCCCGAGTGCTGGCATTAGACCTTGATCCCATTGCAGTAACAAGTGCGATGGAGAACACGAAGCTGAATCAGCTTGAGGACCGCATTCAAGTCGTCGAAAGTGATCTGCTCTCTGTTCTGAAGCAAGGGGAACAGTTCGAGTTGGACGTTACGCTGCCTGTCCGTGTCGTGGTTGCGAATATTTTAGCTGAGATTATACTGCTCTTTATCGAGGACGTATATGAAGCACTACAGCCAGGCGGATATTATATTGCATCGGGAATTTACAAGAATAAGGAACAAATTGTACAGGAGGCGCTAGTATCGGCTGGATTCGAAATTGCGAACACAGCGCGGGAAGAAGATTGGGTCGCATTTGTCGCCAGAAAGAGGTAGATTTATGGATTTTTTGAATCAAATTTTACGTGTCCCGCTAGACCAGCTTCCTTTTTTTCTGATTACTTTATTAATCGCGTTTACGGTACATGAATTTTCACATGCTTATTTTGCTAATAAGTTCGGTGATCCTACGGCAAAATTGCTGGGGAGGGTCACCTTGAACCCTGCAGTACATTTCGACTTGTTGGGTATTATTCTGCTTCTGATCGCCGGATTCGGCTGGGCTAGGCCGGTTCCTGTCAATCGGGACAATTTCAGCAAGCCGCGTACGATGGGAGTCGTCGTCTCGATCGCCGGGCCACTCAGCAATCTGCTGCTCGGGATTCTCGGTGCTTTTATTTACGTCGTACTGATTCGATTTGGAGTTATCCCTCATCTGTTTATGGACGGGAACAGTAAATATTCGATAGCCCTTCATACTTTCTTCGGAATGTTCATCTATATGAACTTCTTCCTGTTCTTGTTTAATCTGATTCCGTTGCCTCCGCTTGATGGCTATCGTATCCTGGAGGATATCGTACCACGTCGGATGCTTGGTAAGCTCCAGCAGTTTGAGAGCTGGTCTATTATTATCTTTTTAGTTATTCTTGTTGTGCCTTTTATGCAGCGATATACGATCGCGCCTCTCTATAATTTGGCGTATTCGTGGTCGGGCAATATTATATCTTTCTTCAATATGCTCTTCTATCGGTAATGTCCACTTTAGATAAGAATACCTAATCGAGGTAAGTCCAAGGATGAGCGACCGCGATTCAAAGGTAGGTTTTCTTGCGATATAGAATTTCATCAGCTCCGCTGATAACTTATAAATTCTATATCTAACACAAAGTTAAACAGGAAATGGATTCGGCATCGAATCTTGAATTCAGCCGGGCCTAAGCATATGCTTACGAAGTCGTTTTCTCCGAAAACGTTTAGCTCCGCTCCTCAGTCCCTGCTTTATCCAACCTTCTCGGTGCTGAAAACTGGCCTTTTTGAGCGTGTACTAATAGAGCACGGGCTGAGTTCTAATATGGACTGGAAACCTGGTATTAAAAGTTGTATGATGGACAATGGTTAATTTAGAGGTATTTGTACACGCATTTTAAGCTGAGGAATGATTAGAAATGCAGCGTTATTTCATTGAGTCTGAGCAATTCGGAGAACAGCAGGTCGTTATTACTGGCGACGATGCCCGTCATATCGGGAAGGTGATGCGCTCCAAGCCTGGGGATGAATTCATCGTTAGCGATGGTGTAACCCGGGAAGCGCTGGTTAAGATCGTCTCGATCGAACCTGGCGAAGTTGTAGCTGAGATCGTTAGTCAGCTTGAACAGGCTGGAGAGCCTTGGCTTCAAGTTACGATTGCACAGAGTTTGCCGAAGGGCGATAAGATGGAGACCGTGATTCAGAAATGCACCGAGATCGGAGCGGCAGCTTTCCTGCCGTTTATTTCGGAGCGCACGGTAGTCCAGTATGATATGAAAAAGGAAGAAAAGCGTACTCAGCGTTGGCGCAAAATCGCGAAGGAGGCCGCAGAACAGGCCCATCGCAGTAAAATCCCGACTGTTGAGTCACCTGTCTCCTGGCGGGAATTACTAGCTGCTGTCGCAGATTTTGACCTGGTATGCTTATGCTATGAGCAAGAGAATGGTCAAGGGCTACGCGATGCCTTGCGGCCTTTTGTCGCCGGGCTTGATACGGAGAGACCTTATAGAATAGCGGTTGTAGTCGGGCCGGAAGGCGGCTTCTCGGAGACTGAAGTGACGGCGGCTGTTGAAGCAGGTGCGGTATCTATCGGCCTGGGGAGACGCATACTGCGGACGGAGACGGCGGCGATGGCCGCCCTAACTTGCATCATGTATGAATCTGGAGAAATGGGAGGAGCTTGAGAATGCCATCCGTTGCATTTTATACTTTGGGTTGCAAAGTGAATTTTTATGATACAGAAGCGATCTGGCAAATGTTCAAAAATGAGGGTTACGAGCAAGTTGATTTCGAACAAACTGCGGACGTGTATCTCATTAATACCTGTACTGTAACGAATACGGGTGATAAGAAAAGTAGGCAGATTATTCGGCGTGCCGTACGGCGCAATCCGAACGCGATCATCGCGGTTACCGGATGTTATGCCCAAACTTCTCCTGCAGAGATTATGGATATTCCTGGCGTCGATCTCGTGATCGGTAATCAGGATCGGGAAAAGATTATTCCTTATGTGAACCAGATCAGAGGGCAGCGGGAACCGATTAATGCGGTTCGTAATATTATGAAGACCCGTGACTTTGAAGAGCTTGATGTTCCGAGCTTCGCAGATCATACCCGGGCTTTTCTGAAGATTCAGGAGGGCTGTAACAATTTCTGTACCTTCTGTATTATCCCTTGGGCGCGCGGACTATCGCGCAGTCGTGACCCGCAGAGCGTTATCAATCAAGCGCGTCAGCTAGTTGCTGCTGGATATAATGAGATTGTATTAACCGGGATCCATACCGGCGGATATGGCGATGATATAGAAGATTACAAGCTGCCTGATTTGCTGTGGGATCTGGATAAGATCGAAGGACTTGGCCGGATTCGCATCAGTTCGATCGAAGCGAGCCAGATTGATGACCGGATGCTGGAAGTGCTAGAGGGTTCCTCGAAGATGTGCCGCCATTTCCATATTCCGATCCAGGCCGGGAACGATGATGTATTGAAGCGGATGCGCCGTAAATATACAGTGGCGGAATTCGAACAGAAGATTAAGCGAATCCGTGAATTTATGCCGGATGTAGCGATTACGACAGATGTGATCGTCGGTTTTCCTGGAGAGACAGAGGAAATGTTCCGTGATGGCTACGAGACATTGAAACGGATCGGTTTCTCGGAAATGCACGTATTCCCGTATTCCACCCGGACAGGTACTCCGGCTGCACGGATGGAGGATCAAATCGATGAGGAGATCAAGCATGCCCGCGTACAGGAGCTGATCGAATTGTCGGAGACGATGCAGTTAGCCTATGCAGAGAAATTTGTCGGTCAAGTTCTTAATGTCATTCCTGAACGGAATATAGAAGCTTTGGCTGTGGATGGCCATCTGACTGGATTCGCCGATAATTATTTGCAAATCCGTTTCCCGGGTTCACAGGATATGATCGGTAAGATATGCCGGGTTAAGTTAACAAAAGCAGATGCCAACACCTGCGAAGGTACACTGGTACGTGTTCTGGATGATTCAGTTCAAGCTTTGGCTTAATCTGTATTTTTATTAGGCCCACTTATAGTAAATGAAGACAAGGATTTCTCTCTAATTTGGAAGGGGAGAAATCCTTGTTGTGAATTTAGAGCGGGTTCTTAATAATAGAACTTGTTCGTTGTCTTGTGGAACTGTGAAGGAGGTTCATAGATGCCATATAAACAGATATCCGCTGGAGGAGTCGTATACAGAAGAGAAGGCGGACATTTGCAGATTCAGCTTATCACTGACCGATACGGCAAGTTATCGTTCGCCAAAGGCAAACGTGAGAAGGGCGAGACTGTGGAACAGACCGCACTCCGTGAGATTCACGAGGAGACTGGTATTGTTGGTCAGATCGATCAATTAATCGATATTATCGCATATACTTATTCCCACCCCGCACATGGGCCCGTGGACAAAGAGGTTCATTATTATCTGGTCGAGAGCAAGGGTGGCGAGCTTCGTCCTCAGGTCGAGGAGATTCGTGATGTAGCATGGTATGAGCCGCTGGAAGCTTGGGAGAAGCAGCAAAAACAGGGCTACGACAACAATGATTTTATATTGGAAAAGGCATTAAAGTTACTTGGTATCACAGGGGTTTAGTTATGATGGTTTAAGCTATTTAGTACTATGGTCCAGCCTACTCCATAGCGGTAAATAACAGAATGGAAGGGCCAGTAGAGAACTGATTACATTAAACAGGGTCTGTGAATGGGCGATTTGAACGGCGGCATCATTAGTAATCCAGGAGACTACTGTTTGCAGTAGAGATACAAAGGGTAAGAATAATAAAGCTCCAACCAAGTTAAGGATAACGTGGGACAAGGCCACGAACTTGCCTGATTTGGTACCACCGATGGAAGCAATCAGGGCGGTTACACAGGTTCCCACATTCGAGCCGATCACCATGGCAATTCCGAGCGGAACAGGCAGGGCGCCGCTAGAGACCAGTCCCATCGTCATGGCGATCGCGGCTGCGCTGCTATGGATCAGGGCGGTTACCGCAGCTCCTGCGAGGGCTCCCCATAATAGGCTGTCTCCGGCATGGACCAGTAGACGGTCGATAATGCCGTAAGCTTCAAGCTGCGGGCCGATCGATTGCATCCAGCGGATAGCGATCATGATCAGGCTAAAGCCTGCTAGGGCCAGTGATCCATACTGTAGCGGACGCAGGTAATGTAGCCTGTGACTGAAGTATTTACCTGTACTATATTCCTCGCCTGTTACCGCAGTGGCCCATAGCAGCAAGGATATCGTCAAGAGCGGAAGCCCATAGCTGGAAATGTCCAGTGCGATCAGCTCGGTGGTAAGACAAGTACCAATATTGCCGCCAAGGATGATGCCGAGAGTTCGGGCATACGATAGCAGTCCGGCATTAACCAGCCCGATCGTCATAACAGTCATGGCTGTGCTGCTTTGGAGAACGGCGGTAATGAAGGTGCTTGAAATAAGTCCGGTCAACGGCGTCTTCGTTGATGTATGTAGTAGCTTGATCAGTCTTGGACCGGCCCAGGCATGAAGGGCAGTTTCCATGAGCTTCATTCCGAACAGGAAGAGGGCGAGTCCCAAAATCACTGGGAGTATGAGATCATGAAACATCTTTACGTCCCCCTTGGAAATGGTGTACAAGTTACTTATATGCCATTGTCTGGGTATCCATACCGGGGGATTTCTCAATCAGGAGTACAACTCGTATAGTTGATATAAATCATAATAATTAATTTAGGAGTGGATAGATTGGCATCCGTTATTTTAAACAAAACCCGAAAAAAACGCCTAGAGCAGGCACACCCATGGGTATACCATAATGAGATTGATAGTGTGGAAGGTGAAGTAGAGCCCGGGAACCTGGTACAAATTTTTGATCATCGCCGTAAGTTTCTCGCCACAGGCTATTACAATCCGGCTTCACAAATTACAGTTCGGGTAGTATCCTACCGTCAGCTTGAGATGATGGATGTAGAATTTTTCACGGAGCGGTTTAAAGAATGTTTAGATCATCGGGAAAGATTCGTGGGAGGAGATGCTTACCGTCTCGTATATGGTGAGGCAGATTTTCTCCCTGGACTGATCGTGGATCGCTTTGCGGATGTACTTGTAGTCCAACTTCTGACGCTAGGTATGGACAAGTGCCGTGAGGCGATCGTAGAGGCGCTTGTGAAAGTGCTTCAGCCATCTGCCATCTATGAGCGCAGCGATGTGCCCGTGCGAGAAATGGAAGGTCTTGAGCAGGTCAAAGGATCTTTATATGGTGAATCACCGCGATATGTCACGATCCTAGAGAACGGGTTGAAGATTAAGGTAGATATTGAACAAGGGCAAAAAACAGGTTATTTCTTCGATCAGCGTGAGAATCGCGCTTCTATTGAACCGTTGATGACAGGCTGGGTAGAAGAAGCGGGATTGAGCTGAAGGAAGTAGCTAGGCCTGGACAAACGGCCGAGTTAATGCCAGTGAACTCTAATGGCAAAGTAGTAACGTTCCCATACTGGGATGGTGCGACGGTGCTGGAATGTTTCTCTCATACCGGCAGCTTCACGCTTCATGCTTGTAAGTACGGTGCTAAAAAAGTGACCTGTCTCGATATTTCTGAGCATGCGATTGAAAGTGCAAGAACTAATGTGGAATTGAACGGATTTACGGATCGCGTTGAATTTGTAGTTGCGGATGCATTTGATTATCTGCGTGAACAGGTGAAGGGGATTGATGAAAGGAACCGCCGTGCGGCGAAAGAAGGCAAGGTGGATACGTCTGTTCCAATGACTGCGAATGGTGGTCGGACCTGGGACGTCGTCATTCTGGATCCGCCGGCGTTTGCCAAGACCAAATCTGCGGTGAAGGGAGCCTGCCGCGGGTATAAAGATATCAACCTGCACGGATTGAAGCTGGTGAATGAGGGAGGTTATCTTGTTACGGCCAGTTGCTCCTACCATATGCGTCCGGATTTGTTCCTTCAGACGATCCAAGAGGCTGCGGAAGATGCAGGGAAAATACTTCGTCTCGTAGAATGGCGTGCGGCCAGGCAAAGACCACCCGCAAATTCTCGGGTCGATGAAGGACACTATTTGAAATTTGCCATTTTCGAGGTACGAAGTAAGACGTTTTAAGAGTCTTATTTTAGGAAACCACCTATGCCTTCCAATTGAATTTCATTAATTCGCAGGATATAATTTATAAGAAATTACTTGTATTTCAATAATCCGCTCCTCATATGGGTGGATTTTTTCTTAATGTGTCAGACGGGGAGGAATGAAGATGAAGCTAATTAATGAAATAGAAATACAAACTAAACTCGATATGCTTAAAGACCAAGATCTATATGTTCATCTTGAGATGACAACGGGAGCATACGCGGCGCATTTTGATAGTTCTAAACATCCGGCCGCTACTTTCATAACAAATGCTATCATTCGATATTCTCATGGGTCGATTTCCGGAAGTGGTCCATATCGAGTCGGCTTGAAAATGGAGCAGGGATGGATATACTCCGAAGGGTTAACTCACTATGAAGAGAGTGAACCGGAAAGATTGATCTTGGCGGGCCATGACAGTCAGGGGAAACTAGTTGTATCTTTACAGCTAAGCCCGTCGCCTTTCTAGAGGTTGTTCAAAAAGCTCCTGCATTATCCAACCTTCTCGGTGCTGAACACCGCCCTTTTTGAACACACACTTCTAATGATAGAGGAGATGAGAGATTCGATGGAAAGACAAATTCTTGTTGTGTTACCGCACCCTGATGACGAGGCGTTCGGTTTATCAGGCACACTAGCTAAGGAAATACAGAATGGAGCGCGAGTAACCTATGCCTGTCTGACATTAGGAGAAATGGGCCGAAATATGGGTAACCCGCCTTTTGCAAATCGGGTAACGCTCCCTAAAATACGCAAGAAGGAATTAGAAGAGTCCTGCCGGGCCATTGGAATACAGGATTTAAGAATGTTAGGCTTTCACGATAAGACGATCGAATTTGAGGATCAAGATCGATTGGATGCAGAGATAGATGCTCTCCTAAAGAGCTCGACCCTTCACTGGTCGTTACCTTCTATCCTGGTTATAGCGTTCATCCCGATCATGATGCATGTGGGGCTGCTGTGATCCGAACAATTAGTAGATTACCCAAGGAGCAGAGACCTGTAGTTCACTGCATGGCTTTCGCCAAAAATCTTGAGCAATCTATTGGAAAACCAAATGTCGCAATTGATATAAAAGACTTTTTGCAGATTAAGTTGGCTTCTATTCAAGCGCATCGTTCTCAATTCCAAGCACCAGAACTACTTGGTGACAAAACGTTGGCGGATAAAGAACTCATTGAGCGATTTGGAACGGAGCATTTCTGGACGTATCGTTTCGACTAATTTTTTACTCATATTGAATGTATTAACAGAGGGCGGAAGCCCTCTGTTTTTTTTGTGCTTCTTAAAAAATATCAACATTATCCGGCATATTTTGAAAGAAAAAGAATATGAATAAAACGAGATTTTATTAGGTGGATGGCAATAGATCATAAATTAAGGAGATATGGTGATGGAATTCGAACTTGGCAGCATTATGAAACTAATGAAACGCAGATTGTTGTTCATCATTGTGTTGTGTATCACTGTGATGGGGCTGGCCAGTTTCATTAGCTACTATGTTATGAAGCCGAAATACGAGGCGACAGCCTCTATTCTTATTCAAGGGGATAAGCAGCAGAATGCCATCAATGACATTATGGCAGGGCAAAAGCTGGTTACAACCTATGGGGAGATTATCCGAAGCAATAGGATCGCGGAAGAGGTCGTGAGACGGTTAGATCTGAAGACGACACCAGAGAAGTTACTTGAACATGTCAAGACACGGACTAGCAGTGAGTCACTGTTAACAACAGTGATTGTGACGGATTCGAATGCTGTACGGGCCACTGATATCGCGAACACATTTGGGGAGGCATTTATCGAGAATATCCAATCGATCATGGGAGTGGAGAATGTTCTGTTTCTTGACCGGGCCAAAGAGCCTACCGAGCCGATCTCGCCTAAGCCAGTTCTAAACATAATCGTTGCCTTTGGACTATCCCTTATTATTGGTATCGCAATCTCTATTTTAGGGGAACTGAAAGACAAATCCGTCAACAGTGCTAAAGACATTCAGCTTGATTTGCAGCTTCCTCTTCTGGGAACGGTCGGTAAGTTGAAGATAAATAAACATCGAGCCAAGACGAAATCCAAATCCGTTGAAGGAGCTAGCAGATATGAAGAAGAGAGTGCCAAAATTGTATTGCCTGGAACAACCGAAATCAACTAACGCGAACTTGTTCCGCGCTATTCGAAGTAATATCCGTTATACCAGAGTAGGTGGAGAAATCACATCCTTACTGGTTACGAGTTCCCTTCCTGAGGAAGGAAAGTCGACAGTAGCCATGAACTTGGCCATCGTTATGGCGGAAACCGGTAGGTCCGTGCTACTACTGGATGGCGACTTGCGTACACCAAGCGTACATCATGCATTCAATCTGCCAAATTGGGTGGGATTAACGAGTATTCTAGTAGATCAAACAAGGCTGGATGATTGCATTTATTCCATAAATGAGGTGGAGGGTTTGTCTGTACTGCCGTCGGGGCCTGTCTCACCGAACCCAACCGAATTACTCGGTTCAGAAGGAATGAAGGATTTATTTGCCGAGTTGAGCAGGCGATGGGATACGATCATCATCGACTCTTCTTCCGTGTTAATGCCGTTTTCGGACGCATTGTCTTTGGCAAGGATGACAGAAGGTGTACTACTTGTAGTGGAGTCTGGAAAAGTACTACAGAAACATGCACTATCTGCTAAACAACTGCTTGAGCAGAATGGGGCACATTTACTTGGAGCAGTACTAAATCAACATAAGAAAATGAGACGGCACAAGATCCGAGGCGAAGATTTTGCCGAGTGGGCTTCATCCTCAGGGATAGGTTGAGTCTCATGTCATTTGCTTCTCTTCGTTATTTACTGGGGAACATCACTTACGCAGGTGCTCAGTTTGTGATTGTGGTGTTGCTCAATAAATTTGGTTCGCCGGAAATTGTCGGTCAATATGCACTTGGGTTAGCAGTGACTGCGCCCATCTTCATGCTGTCTTATCTACATCTTCGATCGGTCTTAATCGTAGACTCATCAGGGAAATACTCCTTTGGTGATTTTATAGGCCTCCGGATCGTGACGACTGCGGTTGCGTTCACGATCACAGCAGGTTTCATCACCCTAAGTGGTTTCAATTGGAATACCGTACTGGTTATTTTCTTCATTAGTTTGTATAGGATTGTTGAATCGCTCAGCGATATATTACTAGGAATCATTCAGAAGCAGGAAAAGCTAGATCAAATCTCGATCTCAAGAATGGCCAAGGGTTTGTTTTCCATACTCACCTTCATTCTTGTATTCATCCCTACACATAGTCTTCTTCTAGCCTTATTCATCATGAACGTAGGGTGGCTCGTGATTACGATCGGGTATGATGCTCGCAAAGCAAGAGCTTTGGCTTCCCTTAGACCCGTCTTTAACAGGAGTCAACTGAAGCAACTGCTAATCGTCAGTTCGCCGCTTGGCATCGTACTAGCGTTGATGTCACTGAATACGAATATACCGCAATACGCGATTGCTTTCTTCAGAGGGGAGTATGACGTGGGTGTATACGCTTCGCTCTCCTACATGATCGTTGCTTGTAATGTTGTCGTAACTGCCCTTGGAGAAGCGATCACTCCACGTCTTGCCCGTTGGCATACTGGTGGAAGACACCACGAATTTATACATTTGATAGGTCGAATGGTGCTTATAGGCATAGGAATAAGTGCGTTCGCGTGTGTGATCGGATGGATGTTTGGTCGTCAGCTTCTGACCTTGTTATATAGCCCTGAACTGGCCCGAGAAATTGTACTGTTTCGGTGGTTGCTAGTGTCTACCATACTCGTATTTGTATCATCTTTTCTTTGGTATGCCATTACGGCAACGGGAAAGTATACGGCGCAGATTCCATTGTTTGTATGTACAGCGATGACTAATGCGTTGGCTTGTTTTTTACTAGTTCCCCATTACGGGGTTCTCGGTGCCGCGATGGGAGTCATTTTGGCATTATTCGTTCAGATGATTGGTAGTGTGATCGTCTTAATTCGTGTAATAGGAAAAGCAAGGAAACAGGTACAACGGGAAGTAGTCACACAGAGCTGAAAACCGGATTTTGAACATGTATTTATAGTGCGAGTTTAAAAAGTCAGACTTTCAGCACCGAGAAGGTTGGATGAAGCTAGGGTCTGAGGAGCGGAGCGTACGTAATTGGTACGTGAGCACCGGAAGACCCGGCTGAATTCAAGATTCAATGTCGATTAGGCTATACCAGTAACACTTCGTGATCAAAGGGGGACTTTTTAAACAACCTCTATTAAGAAAGTAGGAGTTTGTATGTCGTTGTTGTCAGCAACAGGGGAACTACTCGGGAGGGGGGACATTTCGTACGCCCTACAACATGAGCAAGCTTTTTATGTTTGCGGTCCTAGGATATATCCTTTTTCTCCCTGTTCAATTTGACTTTGGTGGGGCATTCCGACTCGCACCGTCGGACCTCTTCTTAATGCTAGGTTTGTTCGCTGGAGGTATGCACCTTAAGCTCGGCCGACGGCAGTTCAGTTCGTGGCATTGGGGGATGCTGTTTATCTTTGTCTTTGCTTCATTCGTGTCTATCTGGCGCAATGGGTTCATTACTCAATACGCCTTGTTGCAAAAGGATATTGGATTTTTTCTCCTTCTGCTGACATACATCATTCTCATTCAGGCAGTAGACAGCTGGGATAGATTATATCTGATGCTAAGAGTTTTTTTGTTGAGTGTACTATGGCTGAATATTGTGGCCCTGTTCGCTTTCTTTAGTGGAGTGAATATCCCATTTATGGTGCAAGATGGGCGGTTGTCCGGCATGCTGATTGATCCGAACGCATACGGTGGGCTATTGGTAACCGCATTTGCCATTCATATCTTGACGAGCGGGGGACAGCTCCGGTACTTCGAGGATGGTCCAGCCTATTGGCCACACTCACCTTGTCCGGTGGTATCGTGATGACCTTCTCACGTTCGGCATGGATTGGTCTGATGCTGGTTCTGTTTACGCTCTTACTGACGAATCCTTCCAGATTATTCAAGATCGTCATGGGATTCATAACGGCTTTTGTAGCATTGTTGTTGTATAAAGGTACTGCTTATTTAGATGTTATCGAGTCAATGTCCAGTCGTCCTTCGCAGATTCAGTCACGCCTCGACATTATTGGTGATGCGCTCCATTATATCTCACAAAGTCCGTTGTTCGGGATTGGACTCGGTTCATACAGCTACGAGCTTCGTATTATCATCCACAATACGCCAATTTGGTTTATGACTGAATTCGGATTGCTGGGGTTGATAGTGTATGGCGGCTTCATGGTCTGGTTCTTTATTGTCGGAATCCGCTCTTACCGTGCGGCGGATGCGGTTCACCGACCAGTTATTTTGGCTTTACTGCTATCTCATACGGCGATGATTGGACTTTCGATGGGGATCGAAGCGCTATTTCAGCGCTACTGGTGGTTCATGATGGCAATGAACGCGGCTTGTATACGATTGACGGACAATAAAGCGATAGTTCAAAAAAACCGATCTACTTGAACAAACACTAAAAAGAAAGGAGAGATATAGTATCAAGACAAAGAGTAGCAGGATTATATCCCCTGAAGCGAACATCCCCGTAAAAGTTGCCTTCGTCGCCTCGATATATAGGCATTTTGTTGACTTCCATCTACCATACATGAATTTGTTGCAGAAGAAAGGATGTGAAGTGCATGCTTACGCGCAGCCTGGAGAAGAAAGAAAATGGTTGGAACAGAAGGGGGTCGTGTGCCACGATGTGCCTATTCAACGCAGCCCCTTACAGATTCAGAACTTCAAGGCTCTTCAGGCTTTGACAAGAAGCTTTCGTACGGAAGGGTTCAGGCTGGTCCATGTACATACGCCAGTTGCTTCGATCCTTGGTAGGATAGCAGCTCGTAGGGCAGGCGTTCCTAAAACATTATATACGGCCCATGGATTCCATTTCTTCACAGGAGCCCCACTCTTAAATTGGCTGCTTTATTATCCAATCGAGCGCTTGATGGCACGCTTTACGGATATATTGATCACCATAAATGATGAAGACTTTCAACGTGCCCTCAAATTCCCCGTACGGAGTAAAGTTACCTATGTACCAGGTGTTGGAATCGATTTGGAATTGTACGGAAGCAGGGAGAAGAATCCTGTAAATACGACGGAGAAGAATATTACTCGTAACCAGTTGTTCAATCTACCGGAGAGCAAGGGTGAAGAGTCTATATTCGTGGTATTGTGTGTTGCCGAGCTGAACGCGAACAAGAACCAGAAGCAGCTGATTGAAGCTCTTAGTCAGTTGGGGGATCGTGCAGGGAATATCCATCTGGCGTTAGCCGGTACAGGTCCATCTGTGCGAGCGCTTCTGGAACTGGCTGATCGGCTGGGGGTTCAAGATCGGGTGCATATGCTTGGGTATAGACGAGATATACCAGAATTACTGAATAAATGTGATGCTGTTGCACTCGTGTCTTATCGTGAGGGACTGCCCCGCGCGATTATGGAGGCAATGGCCGCAGGTAAACCGGTCATCGGTACGAATATTCGCGGAATACGTGATTTGATTGCGGATGGTACAACAGGTATTCTGATTCCGGTCGACGATGTTGCCGTCACATCGAAGGCATTATATCTATTGCGGGATGATCCGGCTTTGGTAGAAGCGATGGGGAAAGCCGGTAAGGAGCGAATCATAAGCTATAGTTTACCTGCGGTGTTACAAGAAATGGATACAATTTACACGGAAGCTTTGAAAGGGTCAGCGAGTCAGGTGCTTCCAACTACTGTGCATACAGCGGTGTCGGGAGAACGATAATTCATAAACAGATTTTTGTTGTGGATATAACATTCAGTTATAAGGGTGGAAAGTGATGATGAAGATGCGGGTCGTTCGTTTGTTAATGTTGGATGCGGGGATTATAGCCGCTTCGGTATGGCTTGTATTTCTGCTTCGATTTGATTTTGCAATCCCTCAGCAGTACATGCGGATGCTTCCGTATGCACTATTAATTCATATCGTTGTCCATGCTGCCTGCTTTTTCGGATTCAAAGTATATAACAGCTTGTGGAGATATACCGGCATGGGTGAAATATTGCTGCTTCTTAAAGCGAGTGCCCTTACGTTCGCCGGAGTAGTCGTTGTTAATATGACAACGCATTTATTTGTCCATTCCTACCGTCTTCCGATTTCCATATATTCTTCAGTGGGATACGTATTTCTAGGCATTGCCGGAATACGGATGATCAGTCGTCTCATGAATGATAGATTCGAGTCAACAGAGGTACCCGTTGAATCTGAAGGTAACCTTCTAATCGTGGGCGCAGGGAAGGCAGGGATCCTTGTTACCAAAGATATTAAGCACTCTCGATTCAAGTTTATGAACCCAGTCGCCTTCATCGATGATGATCCAGCCAAGCAAAAGCGGGAGGTTATGGGTCTTCCCATTGTGGGTGACCGTAGCTATATACCCGAAGCCGTCAAGCAGTTAGATATTGCTTTTATTATTATTGCACTCCCAACTGCTTCAAGCAGTGCCACACAGGAAATCATCGAGATCTGCAAATCTACCAAAGCACAGATTAAGATCATGCCAAGTATGACGGATATTTTGAATGGGAAAATGGCAGTCAATATGATCCGTGAGGTGTCCGTGAATGATTTACTTGGTAGAGCTCCTGTAGAGAACGATTCCGAGGAGATTCGTGAGAATTTAAGAAGTGAGACGGTTCTTATTACGGGGGCAGGGGGCTCAATTGGTTCGGAGTTGTGTCGACAGTTGGCTGTATATCGTCCAAAGGAGATGCTACTGCTAGGCCATGGTGAGAATAGTATCTATCTTATTGAACAAGAGCTACGGCGGCTATATCCCGAGCAGGTGATCCATCCGATCATTGCTGACATTCAGGATATATCTCGGATTGAAAGTGTCTTTCACAATTACCGTCCTACAATCGTCTATCACGCAGCCGCACACAAGCATGTTCCACTCATGGAAATGAATCCGGCGGAGGCGATTAAAAATAATGTGATTGGGACGAGAAACTTAGCGGAAGCGAGTGACAAATACGGAGTCAAGCGGTTCATTCTTATTTCCTCTGACAAAGCGGTTAACCCGACCAGTGTAATGGGGGCTACAAAGCGAGTGGCGGAAATGATCATTCATGATCAGAATACACTTAGCAAGACGGCATTCGCAGCTGTACGCTTTGGCAATGTATTGGGTAGTGGGGGAGTGTCATTCCATTATTTAAAAGACAAATTGAGAATGGAGGACCGGTTACAGTCACACATATGGATATGGTGCGTTATTTCATGACGATCCCGGAGGCTGTACAACTAGTTATTCAGGCGAGTGTGTTGGCACAAGGCGGTGAGGTATTCGTGTTGGATATGGGTAATCCGGTTCGAATATATGATTTGGCTAAGGACTTAATCCGTTTATCAGGCTTGGAACCCGAGAAGGACATTCCCATAGTGTTTACTGGTATCCGTCCGGGAGAGAAGCTCTATGAGGAGCTTCTAACGGAGGAAGAAGGGTTAATCGTCACAAAGAATTCTCGCATTATGATCTCTCGCCCCTCAAGTGTGTCTAGGTCAGATCTGAATCTGGTTCTTGGCGTTCTGGAGAACTTATGTAAGAGATCTGAATATGTACCCAACAGTCATCAGATCAAAAAGCTATTAAAGCAGCTTATTCCGAGTTACTCAGGATATCAGGAAGAACTAGAGGCGGGTAATCATGAGCCCGAACGAATTCAAGCCGAAGTTCATGCGGGAATATGACCGCTGAAGGGAGGAGGACTAATGTATCGCTATGTAAAAAGAGGGTTTGATATTGTAGGAGCGGCCATCATGTTATGTTTGCTTGCACCAGTCATGGGAGTGGTAGCGCTGCTAATTCGTATGAAGCTGGGAAGTCCTATCATGTTCAAGCAACAGCGTCCAGGACGAGGGGAGAAGTCCTTCTCCATCTACAAGTTCCGAACCATGGCCGAAATTTACGATGCGCAGGGCCAACTGTTGCCTGATGATCGACGTTATGTCCAATTCGGTAACTTAATCCGAAAATTGAGTCTGGATGAGCTGCCGCAATTGGTGAATGTGTTAAAGGGCGAGATGAGCTTGATTGGACCGCGCCCTCTGCTCGTGGATTATAGTCCATACTACTCGGAGCGTGAAAGGATAAGATTCACCGTAAGGCCTGGTATTACAGGGCTGGCCCAGGTGTCTGGACGCAATCTAATATCGTGGAATGAGAGACTTTCGTATGATATCACTTATGTTGAGAATCTAAGTTTTCGATTAGATACTTTAATATTATGCAAGACAGTATTGAAAGTGATTCGACAAGAGGACGTTATAGCTAATCCTGGTCAGCATAACCTTCCCTTGGATGCCTACAGGTTGAATAATAGGGAGGAATCTGCGTGAAATTCCAGCTTCGGCCACTACATGAGAACGATATTAAATATGCATGCCAGCTCTTACGAAGCTACATGCCGGAACAGGTGTTCAAACAAACTATATTTGCCTGCACTGGTTATCCAGCGTATTTACAAGCAGCATGCAAATGCGGGGCCCATTCATCAACACTTCTGATCGGAGCCTATTCTGGAGATCTTCTTATTGGATTTGCAGAATGGAGAAGATTGGAGGGAATGTTGGTTCTAAATAACCTGAATGTGGATATCGTCTACCGTAAAGATGGTATTGGCAGGCAACTTATGGCTTACGGCGAGGAGCTGGCACGAAAGGAAGGCATTGGGAAGCTAGCACTGGATGTGTTCTCGTGGAATGAACATGCTCATGCATGGTACCTGCGGCTGGGTTTTTCGGAGATGGGGCGGACTTATTGGTACGAAGGGGATTTGGTTCAATCACAAGCTGTCTCAGAAGATGTTACTGAAGCTTTATCTCATAACGACGACAAAGATGAGCTGGCTTATGTTATTGATGATTATCCCATGGCAGAAGCGCATCATATAAAATACGGTTTCTCTTCTTTCAGAATTAGAACAAAGCAACATGCATCGGTAGTAGGTCGACTCGGTCAACAATACTTTCGGATTCAATTACAAAGTGGGGAATGGGATGGAGGCAACCACCTGACTGATGTGTTAATCGATCTTGACCCGGAAAGGAAGCTGCTATTACTTTCTCCGGATGCTTTCTTGCGGGAAAGAGACCCAGGTTAACCTTGAGCGATGAAAGTATACGCATGATCAAAATACTAGAGAGTCAGGATGTGACGTATGAGTAGTTACATGGTGCTGGATAACTCGCACCCTGCGGAATGGAACGCCTATTTAAGTCAGATGTACGAAAAGGATATCTATTTCTCCTCTGAATATTTTCAGCTGTTTGAAGATGAGGAGAATCAACGGGCTGAGCTATTCCTATATAAGCAGGAAGATAAGCTCATTATGTATCCATACTTACTTCGCTCTATTCATCACCTTCCTACTATAGTCGGATTAGGGCTAGAAGGAGACTGGTTCGATATCAGCACCCCATACGGGTATGGGGGACCGATATCGAATGTACCTCCTGGAGCTGAACGGAGTGAACTATACCGACAATTTGGCGAAGTATTCACAGACTATTGTCGGGAGAAGCGGATCATGACCGAGTTTGTCCGATTCCACCCATTGATAGGCAACGCCTCAGAATACCAGGCAGGATTAACGACTGAGTTGATTCGGAATACAGCCTATATTGATTTGACGGTTGGTTCGGAGATAGAGTTGATCAAGCATTATTGTAGCAATCATAAAAGAAATATTCGTAATTTTAAGTCATCTCCTCTCAAGATTCGAAGGTCAAATTTGAGGGATAAGAGCGAGTCTTTCAGCAAGTTATATTATGGAACGCTTGAAGATTTACAGGCTGATGACTTCTACTATTTCCCAAAGAGTTTTATTGATGAGACATTTCGCTTACTGAAGGGACGACTAGAGTTATTTGAGGTCATGGACGGGGAAAAAACGGTGGCTGCATGTCTGGTGATGCATGAGCATCCATGGATGCATTATCACCTGTGCGGCTGGGATCGGGCATATCTGAAATGGGCTCCAACCAAGCTGCTCATTCACGCAGCAGCTATGTGGGGGATGGAAAACGGATTCCAACAGTTTCATCTAGGTGGGGGTTATACGGGGAACGATAATCTGTTTCAGTTCAAACAGGGGTTCGCAACCCAGCTCGAACCCCTAAATTATTACTTGGGTAAGCGGATTTTCTTTCCCGAAATGTATGATCGCATTTTGTCCATCTACGGAAACAGATTCGGGAGAATTACTTTCCGATATATAGGCAACCCGCCATTTTGGAGCGGAGTCTAATGGATCAAGCTGCAAAATAACTCGATATGTATTCCATCCGGAAAGAGTTATCCGGATGGAGAGGGGGCTCTCATGAGTGTTAGGCAAACGAGTATCCAGCAAACGAGCGTTCAGTCGCGAATTCTGTTATCTCCACCGCATCTAAGCGGACGGGAGCAGTCCTACGTTGAGGAAGCATTTCAATCCAATTGGATTGCACCACTTGGGCCTCAGGTCGACGCCTTCGAGAATGAGATTGCTGCTTATACCGGTTCCAAAGGCGCGCTTGCCTTAAGCTCTGGAACGGCGGCAATTCATCTTGCGCTGCGTCTTGCTGGCGTCTCACAAGGAGATTACGTAATCTGCTCGACGCTTACGTTCGTAGCAAGCGCTAATCCAATTCTATATCTAGGGGCTATACCTGTATTCGTAGATTCAGAGCCAAGGACATGGAATATGTGCCCATTGGCCTTCGAACGCGCCTGCCAATATATGGCTGACGAGGGGGCTTTGCCTAAAGCTGCCGTTGTTGTCAATTTATATGGACAGAGTGCAGATATGGAGCCTATTGCTGAGATCAGTACAAGATATGGGATCACCTTGATAGAGGATGCGGCCGAATCATTAGGTGCTTCCTATCATGGAAAGGCTAGCGGTACCTGGGGACGGTTTGGCGTCTATTCTTTTAACGGCAATAAGATCATTACGACCTCGGGCGGGGGATGCTCGTATCGGACGATACTGACGCCTTGGAACAGGCACGTTTCTGGGCTACACAAGCCCGTGACGCTGCACCACACTATCAACACTCTGAGATGGGTTACAACTATCGGCTCAGTAATCTATTGGCGGCTATTGGACGTGGACAGCTTGAGCTGCTCGAGGAGCGAGTCGAACGACGTCGGCAGATTTACCAGACGTACATGAACCACTTGGCATCCTATCCTGGCATTGATTTTATGCCGGAAGCGCCGAATTGCCGCAGCACTCACTGGTTGAGTGCGCTAACGATTGATGAAGAGCTTGCTGGAGTCTCAGCGAAACAAGTTCTAGCTTGCCTTGAATATAACAATATCGAAGCTAGATCGGTGTGGAAACCACTACATCTCCAACCTTTATTCGCTAGCTCCGCATATTATCCGCACTCAGAGGAATATAGCGTATCCGATAAATTGTTCACAACTGGTATATGCCTACCCTCGGGAAGTTCTATAACGGACGAGGAACTGGCAAGGGTGATCAATACAATTAAGACATGTATCGAGAACAGATAAAGTGCATCTTAAGGTGAGAGTAGTAACTACTTTCATTGATTATTTGGCCTTCCAACCGATCGTTCCTGTTCCACTCTCCTTCACATACAGAGTGGATTGTCCCGTACCATCTAATCGCATAGCCAGACTTCCGATCGGAGCGAATAAGATCCCCTCAGGAGAACCCTCTACGATGAATACCGCAGGGAGCAGTGTACCTCCAGTGAGTCGAAGAGCCCTTTTGAAATTGCCGTAGGTAGAGAACCATTCTGTAATTGAATACGGATTGTACAGGGTGCCAAGGGTTGTACCTTGCATAGCAACCAAGGTCTCGAATTCTAGTATACGTTTCACTTTGGTTGTTCGGGTATCGAATACTGCCACGTTGTTAAGGTGCACGAAGGGCTTATTCGCTCCATAGGAAGATAATAGTACAACCTGATTGGATCCACTGTTGCGGACGATCATGTTATCGATAGTAACCATCGTATCGTTCTCTGTTGTGAATAATTGTAAGGCATTGCCGTTTAAGTCTTGCGCATCGAGCGTTCCAATATAAAGATCCCCGCCGTCGATTCTCACGCCGCTTGCTAAAGGGGAACTAGAGCTATACACTTCAAGCGATCCGATATGCAGCCTCGGTTTACAACCGGAGCTGAACGCTGCATAGATCGCAGGACCTCCGATCCCGTGGATTCGGGCACTTCCGATGTCGATAAATTGCGAATAGATCGTCTGCAGTCCGTAGCTGGCTTTATGGTCCATAGACTTAATGGACAAGTGGTTGATCTTCAATGTTACCCCGTAAGACAAAAGTGCAGGGTTATCGGTCCCTCCTACGCGCATGTCGAGAGAACCGATATCAAGTGTCCATAACCTCGCCAACTCATCCGTGATTCCGGTCGATAGACTATTCCCACAACCCGTTGTGGTTACGGAGTCGAAGCGTTGATAAAAACTGCGAGTTCCCTTGAATTCGTCTGGCTCCAGATGAAGCGAGTCGGAACCAGTAAAGTTAGGTGCTCCGCCACGGCTGTTGTTTAGTACCGCTGAGTTAACATGGAGCTGATCGACATAATGGATAACGAAGTTTTTGCGTCCTGCGGTCTCGCAGCGTGCATAGCCAATCTGTATATTGACGGAGGGGACTTCTTCCGTCCCACCAACAAAAATATTGTCACCGTAGCAATCATGAGAATATACCGATTCAATCCATACATTCTGCGAAGAGGAAATGAATAAGCCATGAAGCTGGTCATTGACTGCTGACTTCACAGTAGAAGCGCTTCCGTCTATTTCGATACTTCCAGATATTATTATGTTAGAAGCGTTGAAGATGACAAGAACTCGAGTGTCCGATGGTGGGTTCGAGTCCAGTACTAGCTTGGCTCCAGGTTCAAAGTGTAGATTGGCTTCGGATGGAATTCGAATGCACCACCATTCCAAATTTGAAGAATTACGCATATGGCCGGAAGAGACTTTATACACGCCAGGTGGGAAGACGACAACCTTACCGCCGCTGTTTCCAGCATTGATCGCATTTTGAATAGCTATGGTGTCGTCCACGACACCGTTACCTTTGGCACCAAACGATCGTATGTTCACATACCCATTTGTTTCAGGATCCAATTTACTAGATGTGACTGCTTCATTAGCAATGGTGGACGTTGTCACCGAACCGTCTGGGATAGGGGAAGTTGCCATAAGTGTCCTCTCCTTCATTCTATGATTCTCTAGATTATGCCAGTCTAGTAGAGGGTGTAAGGTACAAAACTACACTCTATAAGCCTGATTTTGTGAAGGTAGTAGTTTGTAACTAATCGTAAGAATGGAAGGGGATTCATTATGGAACGTAAAATGAATGCTGAAATGTTTGTTCTGCGCAGTATAGCCTGCTTGAGCATAGCATTGCTGCATGCCTTGTACCGGGTCTACGATGCGGATACACCTTGGGTGGAGTTGGTTGGTCTGTTGCTCACTTTCGGGACGCCAGTATTCGTATTTATCTCTCAATTTGTATTGTCTTATGCTTACCCAGATCGGGTTCCTGAGGGATTCTGGAGGAAGCGGGTTAAGTATATTCTTTTGCCCTACATTTTTTTTGGTACTTTGTATGCAGGTTTAAAGGGGGTGGATATGGCGAGTAGTCAGGGATTCCACTTCTTCAATCCTTTTGGTATTATTTATGGCGGCATCTACTGCTTGGCGACTTTCATGGCTATTTTATCCTTGTTATCTTTCAGTTTTATGCATTGTACTCTTTGTTTCTTACTTACGCGAAGCGATTCACTCCCCGCAACGTACTGATTGCATCATTCGTAATAAACGTAGCATACTTAGGTTTCTTCAACCTTACCCAACCTGCAGATACGGCAGTCGCTCATTACATTTGGGATAAAATGTACTGGATATTCTCACCAGGATGGATTTTTTACTTTACAGTTGCGTACTACTTGGGGCGAAATGAGGCATGGTTCCGAGAAAAGTTGAAAAAGTTCCGCATAGTTGTGTATGTGCTACCAGTTCTTACTGGGGCGCTTGTATTATTCGTGAACGAACAAGGCTGGATTACGGCACATTCCTCTAAAAGAATCGATATGCTTCTATTCGCTTCGAGTATGATCCTGTTCCTCTTCACAATAGCTGCTTCGATGCGGAAAGTACCTCGTGTGCTGGAATGGTGCAGCAGATACTCCTTCGGCATATATTTGCTCCATCCTTTGCTACTAGCTATTTTTGTTAAGATACCTTCCTCATTTGGGTTGCAAAATTTAGGACTGTTAAGCGTTCTACTGCAATTTGTTGGGTGTGTAGTGGGTTCAGCTATTGTAATGGAAATAGCGAATCGTATTCCAGGCGGAGAATATATATTTGGGCGGGTTGGTAAAAGAATGAATCGAAGCAATACGCCGACAACCAAGGAGATTCCAACAACTCCGACTTAAGACACCCTATCTAATTTCCATGGAGTAATAGGAATGGGGCCAGACATACAAATGGCAGGTCATTAGAATGACCTGCCATCGTTATTTTGCCGATATCTATATTTAATCAATATACTCGGTTGTATGTGTGCGAGCCAGACTGGATTCTCGAACGAATAGTCTTGGTTCGAACTGTACACGCTCATATAGACCTATTTTCTGTTCTTGAATACGCTGCAGCAGCAGCTCGGTCGCTACCTTGGCTACTTCAGAGCCCATAATTGACACGGAGCTTAGCTTGGGCGTAGTTATCGTGCACAATATATTGTTGTCAATCCCGACAATAGCGATATCTTCAGGTACGCGGATGCCGAGTTCCTTGAATCGGTTCAGTAGTCCGATCGCGACCATATCGTTACCTGCGTAGATGGCGTCCGGCATATGGGTCAGGTTCACGAAATGATCGGCAGCTCTTGCTCCAGTCTGAAGCGAGAAATCCTCACCGAAATAGACGAGCGAAGGATCTACATGATCAAGCGCGTCCTCATACGTGAAAAATCTCTCCTCGATAATTTCCTTCTGCGCACCCGCGTAAGCAATTCTTGTCCTTCCAATGCTGATCAAATGTTCCATAACCAGCTTGCCTTCTTGGGTGGAGAGACTAACAATGTCTGCTTTAGTATCCGGATCTAATTTCTTGCCATAATTGATGATAGAGATAGGCAGCTTGGTTTGATTAATTAGATCCTTGAGCGTTTTAGGATAAGCCAGCGGCAAAATAATGAGTCCATCCACATGAAGCTTCTTAATATCGCGCAGCACTTCTAATTCCGATCGTACATTTCCCAGGGTATTGATTTGAACGACACGATAACCGTAATATTTCGCTACCTGTTCGACGGAATAAGCGATTTCTGGAATAAAAGCGTTGCGGATATCAGGTACAGCCAGAGCGATTTGTTTTGTTTGGCGAAGTTTCAGGTTCTGTGCATTGGAATTAGGGACAAAACCAAGCTCCTCAACCGCCTGCATCACCTTTGCTTTTGTCTTCGGGCTGATTCCACCCAGATTATTAATAGCTCTAGAGACAGTTGCAATCCCCACGCCAGCTTTGGCGGCTACATCCTCTATCGTAACTTTACTTTTATTCAAATAGGATCCCATCCTTATCACATCGAAATCATTTCCATAATTATAACACAAATTCACAAAAGTATTATATTATAAGCCGATTTATATATATGCTTTGTGATTTAAATCACTGCTAAATCTAACGAATCCGTTGACACCTCATAAGCAAAGTGATAGATTTGTTTTAGGAAACGTTTCCGAAAAAAATATAGATTTCCGAATATATGCTGAATTTATTTATTTTTAATACATCTAAGGGGATGGAATAGATGAAAGCACTAAGATGGCATGGCCAAAGAGACTTGCGCTTAGAAAATATTGAAGAACCGACTGCTAAACCGGGTAAAGTGAAAATTAAGGTCGAATGGTGCGGTATTTGCGGCAGCGACTTACATGAATATACGGCAGGACCAATCTTTATTCCTGAAGGTACACCACATCCAATCACCGGGAAAAAGCTCCAATCGTAATGGGACATGAATTTTCCGGACAAGTTGTTGAAGTAGGTGAGGGAGTAACTAAGTTTAAGGCTGGCGATCGTGTTACTGTCGAGCCAATTTACGCATGTGGTCATTGTGAGGCTTGTAAAGCTGGTTTTTATAACTTGTGCTCCACAATGGGATTCCTCGGCCTGGCAGGTGGCGGTGGAGGTTTTTCCGAATATGTAGCTGCTGATGAAGTTATGGTTCATAAAATTCCGGACAATGTTTCTTATGAGCAAGGTGCATTGGTGGAGCCTTCCGCTGTTGCACTTCATGCTGTCCGTCAAAGCAAGCTTAAAGTCGGTGACAAAGCGGTTGTATTCGGCGCTGGCCCAATCGGTTTGCTCGTTATCGAGGCTCTTAAAGCTTCCGGCGCATCAGAAATCTATGCAGTAGAGCTTTCTCCTGAACGTAAACAAAAAGCAACGGAGCTTGGTGCGATCGTCATCGATCCGAAAGAATATGATGTAGTCGAAGAACTTCATAAACGTACAAATGGTGGCGTAGACGTTGCTTTCGAAGTTACAGGTGTTCCTCCAGTGTTTACTCAAGCACTGAACTCGACAAGAATTGGTGGCGAATTGATGATCGTCAGCATCTTCGAGAAGAAGCGGCTCTCCATCCTAACAATGTCGTTATGAAGGAACGCAGTATCAAAGGTATCATCGGCTACCGCAATGTGTTCCCAGCCGTAATCAGCTTAATGGGTCAAGGATACTTCTCGGCTGATAAGCTGGTAACTAAGCGGATCAAACTCGATGATGTTATCGAGGAAGGCTTTGAAGCCCTTCTAAAAGAGAAGAATCAAGTGAAGATTCTCGTTAAAGCAGAATAAGAGATTTATAAATAATTTCATATAAAGCCTGTATTGACGATGGTTTCCCTGTTCTAAATCGGGGGCCATCGTTTTTTTTGGCGATATCTTCTATTGACTAGAAGGCAATTATTGAATTAGCTATTAATGAGAGTCAAAAAATCCGATTTTCAGCACCGAGAAGGTTGTATGAAGCTAGGGATTGAGGAGCGGAGCGTACGTAGTTTGTACGTGAGTACCGGAAAGCCCGGCTGAATTCAAGATTCAATGTCGAGATCGCTTCCTGAGTTACTACGTGATCAAAAGGGGACTTTTTGACCACTTCTAGGAACGTACATTCTTATTTTCTGTGATATACTGAATCATACAATAAATTAAAGGAACGGACTCCAAGTTGCGTTAGGAGGAATTTTATGTCACTTCAATTCATAATCGGCCGTTCGGGCAGCGGCAAGAGCAGTATGATACTGGATGCAATCACCGATGAGCTGAGATCAAATCCGATGGGGGCGCCGCTGATTTTACTTGCTCCTGAACAGGGACCTTCCAGATCGAACAAGCTATTCTAAATACTCCTGGATTGCAGGGGACGGTACGGGCTCAGGTTCTGGGTTTCCGTCGTCTTGCCCTGCGGGTGATGCAGGAGACGGGAGGTTCTGCGCTTGTACCGATCAGTGAGGAAGGCAAGAAAATGTTGCTCTACAAAATCGTCAGACGCCATCAAGATGAATTGAAGCTGTTCGGGAAGTCAGCCGATCAGCTCGGTCTGATTGAGCGCATGAATGATTTATATACTGAATTGAAGAAGCATAATGCCGATTTCTCACGCTTGGAGGAGCATATCGATCTATTGGATAGCACCTCAAGAACCTCATCATTGTTAAAAGATAAGATGAGCGATCTGAGTATTGTCTTCCATGAGTTCGATACGGAGCTGTCTAAATTTTATATTGATGCAGAGGACCATGTGTTCAAGCTTGCGGAAGGGGCGGGAGAATCGTCCTACTTACGCGGTGCGAATATTTGGATAGATGGTTTCCAAACCTTCACCCCGCAGGAATATTTAGCGCTTAAGGCGCTTATGAAGATAGCCTCCAGTGTTACGGTAGCCCTGACCTTGGATCGCGCTTATGATGACGGAATGTCGCCACATGAGCTTAATCTGTTCTATCCAACGGCGGTTACATATATGAAGCTTCGCGAGTTGGCGCTGGCAGCAGGTATAGAGGTTAAGGATACTGTGTTGCTGGATAACAGACCTTACCCTAGATTCAAGCATAGCGACACGCTCTCTTATCTTGAGTACGCCTATGAACGTCGTATTCCATGGCGGGAGGTACTGCGCCCGGAGATATGTCCAGATCGCTTCTCATGTATGGTTCCGTAAATAGATTGGCCGAGGTAGAGGGAGCGGCGCGTGAGATGGTGAGACTGGCTCGGGATGAGGGTGCTCGGTGGCGAGATATGGCTATTTTTGTGCGGAATTTGCAGGATTATGAGCATGTGATTCGTCCCGTGTTCGCCGATTATGAAATTCCGTTCTTTATGGATAAAAAAGCAAGCATTCTCCATCATCCATTCATGGAGTTCATTCGTGGCGCGCTTGATGTGGTACTTAGGTTCTGGCGTTATGAGGATGTGTTCCGCTGCGTGAAGAGCGAGTTCCTTCTTCCTCTGGATGGCAGCCTCACACGTGAGGATATGGACGTATTAGAGAACTATGTGCTCGCCAGTGGTATTCAGGGCTATCGCTGGTATGATGGACGGCCGTGGAAGAGTGCCCCGAGTCTGTCGCTGGAACTGACGCAGGATGCGAACGGCGAGGGGATGGCCGCTAACAGACAGCTCCGTCGCCTAGAACAGTGCAGGAGCTTGGTTAGTACACCTCTGTCTGCCTTTGAGAAACGGCTTAAACGCTCAGGGAATGTGCGTGAGATGTGTGCAGCTGTCTATCATTTGCTGGAGCAGATCGAGGCGCCGCAGCGGCTTGATACGATGGCTCATGCCGCGCTTGTACAAGGCCAACCGCAGCTTGCGCTGGAGCATCGGCAACTTTGGGACGCTGTGCTGGGATTACTTGATCAAATCGTAGAGATGATGGGCGATGAGACGCTAGAGCTTGAGATGTTCTCTGGCATATTGGAGACAGGGCTGAAGGATCTAAAGCTAGGCCTGGTTCCGCCTGCCTTGGATCAGGTGTTGGTAGGGAGTACGGACCGGACGCAGACTAGCCATGTCAGACATGCCTTCCTGCTCGGGATTAATGAAGGAATTATGCCTTCGAATCTTCAGGAGGAAGGGGTGCTTAGTGACCAGGAGCGTGTGCGTCTAAATGAAGTCGGACTTGAACTGGCGCCGGGAATGACGCGTAGGCTACTCGATGAGAGATTTCTGATCTACGGGGCTATTACCGCGGCCAGCCATTCATTATGGCTTAGTTACCCCATCGCGGATGAGGAGGGCAAGCTGCTGATTCCATCCGAGGTCATACGCCAGATTAAGAGGATTTTCCCGGATTTGCGGGAGGGTTATCTGAGCGGGGGACTAGCGGAAGCGAACCACTAGACAACCCGTTAGAGTATATACACCGACCTCTTCCTACTTTAACGAACTTAATTGCGCAGCTGCGGAATTGGAGGTCAGGCATAGAGGTATCTCCGGTATGGTGGCATGTACTTGAATGGTACAGATCTAAGGAAGAGTGGCAGGATACGACGAAGTTTCTGCTCGGCTCCTTGAACTATCGCAATCGTGCTAACGGACTTACCCCTGCAACTAGTCACAAGCTATACGGTAAAAGACTACGGACAAGCGTATCCAGAATGGAGAAATTTTCGGCTTGCCCGTTCTCACATTTTGCAGCTTACGGTTTGAAATTGAAGGAACGACAAATTTACCGACTGCAGGCACCGGACATTGGCCAACTATTTCATGCTGCACTGAGCATGATGGCGCTCAATTTTAAAGATCAGAACCGGAGCTGGGGTAGCTTAACAGCCGAGGAGTGCTTACAGGAGGCTGAGTCTACGGTAGACAAGCTGGCTCCTAAGCTGCAAGGGGAAATTCTGCTCAGCTCGCATCGCTATGGCTATATTACACGCAAACTGAAAAATATCGTCGGTCGCGCATCTATTATCCTAGGTGAGCAGTCACGCCGCGGTAGCTTCGAGCCGATTGGTCTAGAGTTGGACTTCGGTCCAGGACGTACATTGCCGCCGCTCACTTTTGAATTGCCTAATGGATGTGTTATGGAGATCGTAGGTAGAATCGACCGCGTAGATGTGGCAGAGGGCGATCAAGGCTTGCTGCTGCGCGTCATTGACTATAAATCGAGCCAGACAGATCTGAGGTTGCATGAAGTGTATTACGGCCTATCCTTGCAGATGCTTACGTACTTAGACGTACTATTATCCTCTGCCGAGGCCTGGCTTGGAGAACCTGCGCTGCCTGCAGGCACGCTCTATTTCCATGTGCATAATCCGCTGCTGCAGAGCAGTAATGGTATGAGCGCCGAACAGGCGCAATCGGAGATGCTGAAGAGGTTTAAACTGAAGGGTCTATTGCTAGCTGATCGGGAAGTGATCTCCAAAATGGACAATGAACTGGAAAAAGGGTACTCGGATATCCTACCGGTCGCGGTTAAGGCGGATGGTGGTTTCTACAGTAGTGCGGCCGTAGCTACGTTAGAGCAGTGGCAATCACTGCTTGGTTCTGTACGCACTATTATTGCGGATATCGGCACGAGTATTACCGATGGCAACGTAGATATCGCTCCTTATCGGCTAGGCAGCGAGACTGCGTGTACTTACTGTTCTTACCGGTCGGTGTGCCGATTTGAAGGCAGTCAGGAGGATAACGGCTATCAAGTGCTGAGTAAGCCGGGTAAGAATGAAATTTGGCAGCTGTTTGATGAGCTGGGCAGAAAGGATGAACGAGAATGAGTATACCGAAGCCGCAAGGAAGCTTCTGGAGCGATGATCAATGGCGTGCTATTACGCTGACGGGCGGGGATATTCTCGTCGCGGCGGCAGCTGGTTCAGGTAAGACGGCGGTGCTGGTTGAGAGAATCATCCGCAAGCTGTCTTCGCGGGAACATCCGCTTGATGTCGATCGTCTACTTGTCGCTACGTTCACCAAGGCGGCTGCATCGGAGATGAGGGGGCGGATTCGCGAAGCGCTGGAGAAAGAGCTGACGCAGGATCCTAACAATGAGCATCTAACACGACAGCTGGCCATGCTTGGCCGCGCTTCGATTACGACGCTGCACTCCTTCTGTATGGAAGTGATCCAGCGCTACTATACTCTGATCCCGCTTGATCCAGGCTTTCGGATTGCTTCAGAGAGCGAGACGGCACTGCTCAGGCAAGAGGTTCTAGAGCAGTTGTTTGAGGACAAATATGCTTCGGCTGAGGAGGGAAATCGTTTCTTAAGTCTGGTTGACTGGTTTGGCGGCGAGCGTAGTGACGATGCGGTATTCTCCCTCGTGTTGAAGCTGTATGATTTCGCACAGAGCCATTCTTGGCCAGAACAATGGCTGAATGAAGCGGCTGAAGCATTTGCTGCTCCGGATGCCGCTACGCTTGAGAACAGCCTGTGGGTTCAAAGCATTATCCGTGATACGGAGCTCGCGTTGATCGGGGCTGTAGATTTGCTAAGGCAGGCTCGTACGATTGCTGAGTCTCCGGGAGGTCCCCAGCCATACACGATTACATTTGAGGATGATTTACAAGTGATCGGGAATTTATTGGCTGCGGTCCAGGGGCGTCCATGGTCCGAACTTTATGATGTTTTTCAATCCGCAAGCTTTGGCAAGCTGAAGCCATGCAAGAAGGATCAGACTGACCCATTGCTACAGGAGAGAGCTAAGGCGTTGCGCGAGGAAGCGAAGAAGCTGGTCAGTGAACTGCAGACCCAGCTATTCGGACGCACGGCAGAGGCCTATTTAGGCGAGCTGCAGCAATCTGCGCCGTTGATGAAGGAGCTTGCCGAGCTGATTACTGAGTTTGGGGCTCGCTATCGTGCGGACAAGACAGCTAGAGGCTGGCTTGATTTTGCTGATTTGGAGCATTATTGCCTGCAAATTCTGAGGCATCCTGATTCGAGTCCGGGAGATTTGCAGCCATCTGCAGCTGCTGTCGAGTATCAAGCTCAATATGATGAAGTGCTTCTCGATGAATATCAGGATACGAATACCGTTCAGGAGGATATTATCTCCCTGATTGCTCGGACTGCTCCTGGAAATCGCTTCATGGTTGGCGATGTGAAGCAGAGTATTTATCGGTTCCGACTTGCGGAGCCGGGTTATTCCTGCAGAAGTACCGCAGTTACGGAGATGAGATCGGCGAGCAGGGCCTTAGAATCGACCTGGCCCGGAACTTTCGCAGCCGCCAAGAAGTTGTTAACGCGGTCAATATGCTGTTTAGACAGATGATGAACGAGAGCGTTATGGAGATCGATTACGACAAGCGAGCTGAACTCGTGTATGGCGAGGGCTTCCCTGACATCGAACGTAGCGGTGATGAATATCGCCCCGAGCTGCTCTTGATCGATCGCAGCAAGGACAGTTCGACTTCTGTGACTGAAGCAGATAACGCTGACGGAGCGGATGGCGGAGGCGAGATGGAGGAATCTATTGAGCTTGAGGCTGTACAGCTGGAGGCACGGGCGATAGCGGAGCGAATCCGTAAGCTACTGGGAGAAGGCGGACGTCCGCCGATGCAAATCTATGATAAGCAATTAAAAACCATGCGTCCGGTAGGCTATCGGGATATGACGATTTTGCTGAGATCTACATTGTCATGGGCACCCGTGATGATCGAAGAGCTGCGGCGAGAGGGGATACCGGCTGCGGCTGAGCTGAGCCAGGGATATTTTCAGGCCTCGGAAGTAGATACAATGCTGTCGCTGCTCCAAGTGATCGACAACCCACTTCAGGATATCCCGCTAGCTGCTGTTCTCCGTTCCCCACTATATGGTTTCTCGGAGGAAGAATTGGCGGAGATACGCCTCGCAGCTGAGCGCGGTCATTTCTATGAAGCTGTTATGAATGCTGCTCAGGGTGAAGACAGGAATGTAGGGGTAGTGGATCTGGCTGATACCGGTTCGCAGAGCAGTTGGTCAATTGCAGAGGATAGTGATTCGACGGAGCTGGTCGTTAAGCTGCGGCGTTTTCTTAATCAGCTTAGTAAGTGGCGTGGCCGTGCCCGCGAAGGTGAACTTAGCGATTTAATCTGGGGGATTTATCGCGATACTGGTTATTTGGAATGGGTCGGTGGTTTGCCGGGAGGTTCGCAGAGACAGTCCAACCTGCGTGCGCTATATGATCGAGCTACACAATATGAATCGGCGGCTTCATCCAGGGGCTTGTTCCGTTTCCTTCGCTATATCCAGCGTCTTAAGGACAATGGAGGGGACTTGGGCGCCGCTGCATCGGCCGAAGGTCAAGAGGATGCGGTTAGCATCATGACAATTCATAAAAGTAAAGGGCTAGAGTTCCCGGTTGTATTCGTTGCCGGACTCTCTAGAATGTTCAATCGGCAGGATTTGAACGCGCCTTTTCTGATCCATAAAGAGATGGGCTTTGGTCCGAAATTTATCGACAGCGAACTCAGAGTCAGTTATCCGACCCTGCCTAATCTGGCAATCCGTAGGCGGGCGCAAATGGAGCTGTTGGCCGAGGAAATGCGGGTGCTCTATGTAGCTTTAACACGGCCGAAGGAAAAGCTGATTCTTGTCTCGTCAGTCAAAGATCTGGCCAAGTCCGTACAAAATTGGGGTGGAGTACTCGAGGTTCAGGATGAGCGGCTGCCGGACTATGTGCTCGTACGAGGACGTTGTTACCTTGACTGGATTGGTCCGGCACTGATTCGTCATGCTGGGGCTGTTGATTTACGCAGACTCGGTGGATTGCCGGAGATAACAAGCTCAGCGCTTGCTGACAACCATGCGTCGTGGGCGATTGAGCTGGTAAACGCGCAAGAGGTCGCAGTACCGGCGGCGCAGATTGAAGCAGCGGCAGCAGGAATGGACGGAGCTGTTGAGGAACCCGGCTGGAATATACAGGGGGCTGGTGAAGATGAGGACGTACCGGCGGAATCCGGTCAGGATGAGCTTGACCGACTGATTGAGTCCCGATTGAGTTGGGTATATCCTCATACTGCGGCCACTCGGATATCTGCTAAGACATTGGTGACTGAGATGAAGACGATGCATCATGTAGAAGAAAGTGCAACCAATATGTTCACCACTGCTGAAATGAAGCAAGAAATGGCTCAAAATGCAGAGCAGGTGGATTTCAAATTGCATCTGCGCAGGCCTCGCTTCATGGAGCAGGCCAAATTGACGCCAACAGAACGCGGAACAGCTTATCATACGGTCATGCAGCATTTACCTTTTGATCAAGGCAGAGATGAAGCTGTAGTAGTAGAATTGCTACAGACACTAATCGAGAAGAAGATTATGACTGTAGAGCAAGCTTCGGAGATTGATACAGCTCGTATCGCTGAATTCTGGAATAGCCCGGTAGGAGAAATGATGGACCGCGCGGACTGGATCAGACGCGAGCTGCCTTTTAGCTACGGATTGTCAGCTACGGAGGCATATCCGACTCTAGCACCTCTAGCTGAGCAATTTGCTACGCCAGCGGCGATGACTGGAGTCTATGGCGACGTGGGGATATAGCTTCTGATAGTTTGGTTGTTGATAGAGTGGACGATAGGGTGAGCGAACCCGAAAGGCTATGTGTTCTTCCAGGACTGGATGGCGAGACGGTCCTGATTCAAGGGGTTGTTGACTGTTTATTTTTCGCGGATGGCAAGCAATATTTACTGGATTATAAGAGCGACAAGGTGCTGGAGCACCGCGGCGGGGTAGAAGCGCTGGCCGAATCCTATCGATTCCAGTTAGATTTGTACGCCAAGGCGATTGAAGATATTACAGGTGTGCCGGTTGATGAGAAGTGGCTGTATTTTATCGATAGTGGCGATGTGATTAAGCTGTAGCAACAGGAGGCCAATTTTAACGAAACCTAGTATCGTTATTTGAACCTAAATAGGATCCAAAACTTTCTAACGAAACAGGGTATCGCTATTGGGTGAAAAAAGTACTGAAGAACGATGATTTTGTCCAAATAGCGATATGGAGTTTCGTTAGACTGAGAATTACCTCTTTTTGCGTCAATAGCGTGTCCCAGTTTCGTTAGAGTAATAGAGTTGAAAGGGGAGATGGGTTAGTGCGTATTTTGCATACGGGTGATTGGCATTTGGGACGTACGCTTGAGGGGAGAAGCCGCTTGCCGGAGCAGGAGCAGTTCCTAGATGAACTGGTGGCGATCTCGGAGGCGGAGCAGGTCGATGTCATACTGATGGCAGGGATGTCTACGACAGTGTTAATCCACCTGCGGCGGCGGAGTCACTGTTCTATGATGCTGCCGCGCGGCTTGCGGAGAATGGAAGGCAACTCATTGTAATCGCAGGTAATCATGATCAACCGGAGCGGGTCGCCGCTGCCTCGCCCTTAGTATCTCGGCGAGGAATTCAGCTTGTGGGCTTGCCAGCCATTGATGCGGTCAAAGTTCAGGTGCCACGTACGGGAGAAATCGCTACGATCGCGGCCTTGCCGTATCCTTCAGAATCGCGTCTGTCCGAACTGCTGGCTGGAGAGAGCGATGAGACTGAGCTACGCCTCGCTTATAGTGCGAAGGTCGGGAGATTGATGAGGCAGTTAGCAGGAGCCTATCGTCCGGACACGGTCAATTTAGCTATGAGTCATATTTACGTTCTAGGCGGCTTGGAGAGTGATTCAGAAAGACCGATCCAGGTTGGCGGAGCTTATACCGTGGACCCTTCTGCGTTGGATATCGGAGCGCAGTACACGGCGCTTGGACACCTACATCGCCCTCAGGCGGTCAAGGCGGGTGGTATGATGCGCTATAGCGGTTCGCCGCTGGCGTACAGCTTCTCGGAAGCTGGACAAGCTAAATCGGTGATGCTACTAGATATTGCTCCAGGAGAGCAGCCGATAACAAGAGAGTTATATTTAACGAGCGGCAGACCGCTTGTTCGTTGGGGATGCCGGGGTGGCCTGGACGAGGTGCAGCGCTGGCTGGAAGAAGGCAGGGACGCCAATGCATTCATCGATCTTGAGATCAGCTTAACGGAAGCAATGTCACTAGGCGATATACAGGCGCTTCGCAAAGCGCGCGAAGGAATTGTTCATATCCGTCCGGTATATCCAGGACGAGATAGGGAAGAACAGGTCTTCTCACGTGCAGGAATGCCGGTGGATGAGTTGTTCCGTCGTTTCTATCAGCGGCAGAGCGGCGGAGCTGAGCCTGAAGCGGAGCTGGTCGATCTGTTCATGTCGCTCATCGTTGAAGATGAGCAGCAGGATAGCGAGGAGGTGGAGCAAGGATGAAGCCGATCACTTTAAAATTAGCTGGATTACAGAGCTACCGTGATATCCAAGAAATTGATTTTACCGAACTGTGCGATACGGGCTTGTTCGGTATATTTGGTCCGACTGGCAGCGGTAAGTCGACACTTCTTGATGCTATTACATTGGCGATGTACGGCAAAGTCGGCCGAGCTTCGGGTGGAACGCAAGGAATTATGAACCAGGCTGAGGACAACCTATTCGTCTCGTTCACCTTTGAACTGGCGTCTGCCGAAGGGGTAGAACGGTACAGGGTAGAACGACGCTTTAAGCGGCAAAATGAACTATCCATCAGTAATACGTTAAGCCGCTTTGTGGAAATCCGTGATGAGGGCGACAGGGTAATCGCTGATAAATTGGCCGATGTTACACGCGCTGTCGAAGAGAAGATCGGTCTGAAAATGGATGATTTCACGCGCGCTGTCGTACTTCCTCAAGGAAAGTTCGCCGAGTTCCTGTCACTAAAAGGTGCTGATCGGCGCCAGATGCTGCAGCGTTTGTTCCATCTTGAGCAGTACGGGGACCTGCTTGTACAGAAGCTCAGCCGCAAGGTCAAAGAGACCGACCAGACTTTAAAGGAGTTGGAGGCGGAGCAGCAAGGCTTAGGTAACGCCTCAGAGGAGGCTTTGAAGCAGGCAGAGAGCACCCTGAAGGAGGTAGCTGAGCTTGCCAAGCTACGAAGGGAGGAGCTTGGCAAGGCGGAACGACAAGCTGAGGAGCTCGCGAAGCTGCGCGAGCTTAGCGAGGAGCGCGGCCTACGGGCGGCGAAGCTGGCTGAGCTGCGCGCGCAGGAGGCGGACATCGCGAAGCTGGAAACCGATCTGACCAGGGCGACAGCGGCTGAGTCGCTCAGGCCAACACTGGCGGCTAGAAGGGAAGCACAGCAGACTGCAGCCGCTCGTGAGCAGAGCGCTATCAGCGCTAATCAGACGGCATCTGAGGCGTCAGTGGCGGCGAGCCAGGCAGCAGAAGCGGCGGAGGCGACGAGGCTGGAGCTTGCCGCCAAGGAGCCGGCGCTATTGCTACGACTAAGTGAGCTGGAGCAGGCTAAGCGTCTGCAAACGGAATGCGATACACTGCTTGACGAGTTGAGGCAGTTGCACGCGTCGCGCGAAGAAGCGGCACATAAGCGAGAGCAAATGGGATTGGAGCAGGCGAAGGAGGAACAGCTACTGGCTAAGGCGCAGCAGCTCCAGCGCGAGCTGGAGCTGCTGCGAACGGGCTATGAGATCACCCCGGCGGAGCGGGAGCGTACTCAGGCAGCATATCACAGCGGGCAGGAAATCGTGAGATTACAGCAACAACAAGCTGCCGCTGTCGAGGAAGAGGTGGCATACCGTTCCAAAGCGGAGCAAGCCACGCTTCGTCTGCAAGATTTGGTCCATGCGCAGCAGCAGATCGAGACTGGGTGTCATGATCTGGCGCGTGAGGCACTGGAGCGGCTACAACAATTGCGGGAGTTAATCGATGATGTGGTCTCCTGTCAGCAACTTCTGACTAAACTGGAGGCTAAGCTTAAGGCTTCGCTGAAAGAACGTGAATTGCATATTTGGTCTCTTCGCCTGGCGGAGCAGTTGCAGCAAGGATCGCCATGTCCTGTATGCGGCTCAGAGCATCATCCGGGGATGGTTCTAACGGGAGGACAATCCACAGACCAGGAGACGGAACTGACGCAGGTTAGCGAACTGTTAGGGCGAGTCAAAGAACTGCAATATGAACTGTCTCGTGACTTAGACGCGGGGAATCGTCTGCTTGAACTACTTGGAGCGGATAACAGTGCAATAATGAACATGGCCACCGGAGAACTAGGGCTATCAGAATTGCTTGGTACAGCTCGTCTGGAAACAGCCGTCTCTGTAATACAATCTGCACAGGATGGAGAAGAGCAGATAGATCATCCAGATATTCTGTTGCCGCTAAGCGAGATACAACTGTCCATCGCTGAAATGAGAGAGAAGCATGGACTACTCCGTACTCAACTGCAGCAGTTGCAGCGTGACGCCCGTAAGGCGAAGGCTGATCTATCCTCTCTTATGCCGCAGCACAGTACCGCGCAATCGGAGTCAGCGGCAGCCATCGGATTGTTGGATCAATCTAGTGCACGCAACGCGTCTCTTCTCGAGGAACTTACCGTGAAGCTGTCGTCATGGCAGCAAGCCTATCCTGAACTGTCCCTCGACTCTGTCGGACAACTGCAAGAGCAAATACAGGCGAAGGACCGCCAGCTAGAAGATATCAAGCAAAGGCTTGCCAAAAGTGTCCCATATATCGAGGAAAAGTCGGCCCATATTGCAGTCTTCATCCAAGACGGTGTGGAACTAGATAAACAGCTGCTGCAATGGGAGACGCAGGAGCAAGGGAAAAAGGCGCTGTTACAGGAGAAGCAGGAGCGTCTAAATGTATGGATCGGTTCAGAACAGGTTGATGCACTGCTGGTTGAGGCGGAGACTTCACTCAAGTCACTGCGTCAATCTGCTGAAAATACTCGTAAGCTGCAGGCGGAGACGTCTGTTCGTAGCAATGAAGCGAGTACGATTGCAGCTTCTGCTAGCCAGGCGGCTGTGTCCGCTCAGGAGCAGGAACAATACTGGGCAGCGCGCTGCTCAGAGCAATTGGCTGCGTCGCCATTTGCCACAGAAGAAGAGGCTGCGGAAGCGTTAATGAGCGCGGAGCAGTCGGAAGCTAGTATACAGCGGATCAAGGAACATAGGGACAAGCAGCATGAACATGAGATACGCCTGAAAGAACTGGATGCTAAACTGAATAGCCGATTGGTGGATCAGGCCGAATGGGAAGCTTGTCAGCTTGCGTTGTCGCTGGCTAAGCAGCAGGACGAAGCGGCTCTACAGGGTAAGGCACGTGCGGAGCGTGATCTGGAGGATTTGGCTACTAGGCATGTGCGCTGGAAAGAGCTTGAGTCGAGACGTCTTGAGCTTGAGCATCAGGCCGGATTAATGGCCAAGCTGCAAACAACGCTTCGCGGTAATACTTTCGTCGAATATGTGGCTGAAGAGCAGCTGATGAATGTTAGTCATGCAGCATCCCAGCGCCTTCGCTCTCTAACGAAGCAGCGCTATTCCTTGGAGACGGATTCCGGCGGAGGCTTCATCATTTGCGATGATGCAAATGGAGGTGTGAAGCGGCAGGTTGGGACGTTATCCGGTGGCGAGACGTTCCTGACCTCACTGGCACTTGCACTGGCATTGTCTGCTCAAATTCAGCTTCGCGGCAAATATCCGTTGCAATTCTTCTTCCTAGATGAAGGATTTGGTACACTCGACCCTGAATTACTGGATACGGTAATTACTTCTCTGGAGCATCTTCATCATGATCACCTCTCCGTCGGGATTATTACACATGTCGCCGAGCTACGGTCAAGACTGGTACGCAAACTGGTTGTTATTCCAGCGGAGAACGGCGGCGATGGATCTAAGGTCGTCATGGAGAGATTATAGACATAGATTATTACGGGGATAGCGAAGGAAGATGAAGGATTGGAAGGGGTCGGTGTATGAAAATCAGGGTGTTGATCGCAGACGATAATTCATTTATAAGAGAGGGCATGCGCATTATTCTTAATTCATTCGAAGAATTTGAAGTAGTAGCTACAGTGGAGGATGGTCGCGAAGCAGTGGAATTCTGCCAAGCCAACACGGTGGACGTAGCGCTGCTGGATGTGCGCATGCCAATTATGAACGGTGTCGAGGCTACACGGCTGCTCACGGAGACGACGGAGACGAGACCTCTCATTCTGACCACCTTTGACGACGATGAATATATTACGGATGCAATTCGATTCGGCGCTAAGGGTTATTTGCTGAAAAATAATGACCCTGAGCGGATTCGCGATGCTATCCGTAGCATCCATCATGGTCATAACGTATTGCAAAGTGTTGTGCTTGACAAGCTGAAGCTAAGTCTTGGCGATCATACGTCCAGTGCGGTTGAACCGCCGATAGATATCAGTCTATTCACAGAGCGTGAGCTGGAGGTCATGTCCAGCATCGCCAAAGGGCTATCCAACAAAGAGATTTCCAAGGAATTGTTCATTTCTGAAGGAACGGTCGCCAATTATATCACTTCAATATTGAACAAGACCGGGCTTGAACATCGTACTCAAATTGCTATCTATTATTTAACGGGAAGGATTCGTTAGAGAGATGGAACTATGGAATATGGGTAATAAGCTGATCGTCTTATTATTCGTTGTCTCTGGGGCGTACTTTATGAATGATCGGCCTTCGAGATGGCTGGTATTCTATTTTCTGGTTTATATTGCGATCAATCTGTCAGCTCAGATCATTCGAAATCGCTATGCCGCACTGGCTGTGATCTGGATCGGATTGGCTTATATACTAGCTTGTTCGGTCTATATTGATCCGTATTTCATGCTGCTGTACCCGTTTAGCATTTTTGAATTGGCTTCGTATGACGGTCATAGACAGAATGGGTACTATCTCTTGCTGCTCGTACCTCTATGGCTTATCAGCGGCCCTTTACTTATGCTGTATATTCTTGTTGCCGTTCTTAGCATGATGAACTTCCTACTAATCAGCAAATCTCGTGACAAGGCCCAGAAGCAGGAGGAACAGTTGGATAAGATCCGGCACTCCCAGGATCAGCTTCGTAGGAAGCTGCATGAGAATGAGGAGTTTATGCGTGTATCGGAGTATACATATAAGCTGGAGGAGCGTAACCGCTTGTCGCAGGAAATCCATGACGGGTAGGCCATTCGATGACAGGTGCGCTTATTCAGATGGAAGCAGCCAAGCGTATTTTGCAGACTGATCAGGTATCCGCTGAGAATCTGTTGCAAAATGCTATCGGTATCTCCAAAGAGGCAATCGAGCAGATTCGGCATACGTTGAAGAACATGAAGCCTGCGCTGCAGCAACTTGGGATCCAGCGGTTAAAGACGTTAGTAGAGGCGTTCGGGGGCCATTCTGGTCTAGTTACTACTGTGGTTCATGGGGGCGATCTTGAGCTGATTACACCCCTTCACTGGAAGATCATTCATGAGAATGTGACAGAAGCATTGACGAATACGGCCAAGTACGCCAATGCTACAACGGTTCATGTAGAGGTCAGGGTATTAGGTAAAATGATTAAAGTAGTAGTGAACGACAATGGGCGCGGTAAAGATAAAATAGTGAAAGGCTTAGGACTGGTCGGTATGGAAGAGCGGACCGCGTCGGTGGGTGGGACAATCATAGCCGACGGAACCAAAGGGTTTAGCGTCACTACGCTCATTCCGCTTACTGAGAACAGCTAGGGTGAAGTTTCTCATATCGGTAAGTTTCCGCAGCAACAATACGCAAACCAACCGTAATGTGGCGGATTGTTGATAAACCGACGGCTTATAAAGTCAAATACAGCTGCTCTCCAGGCTCTAACGAAACTGGATATCGCTATATAGGCCGGAAAGGGTTAATGGAAATTGTAACGAAACTGGGTATCGCTATTTGTGTGAATTCACGGCTAAAAGAACGAATTTCTCCCGAATAACGATATGGTGTTTCGTTAGATTTAATTTGCCGCTCTTTAAGGTGAAATAACGATCTGTAGTTTCGTTAGAGTTTGCACATGAGAATATTCACCCCACTCTGGTTATGTAATTCATATAAGTACAAGTTCAAAAAGTCAGACATTCAGCATCGGAGCTTATGCTTCTGATGTGTGTTTCATAACGCCTCAGATGGATGATTAAAAACATGAAATTTCTAATATGCAAAGGATGAACTTATGCACTGACATAAGTTCATCCTTTTTTTCTACAATAGGATTCATAAAGCGGATTTGAATCTTGATGTGAAACGGAGAGTGTCTGGGATGAATGTACTGGAAATTCGTGAATTAACCAAGAAGTTCGGTGAGTTCATAGCTGTTGATAATATGTCGCTGGCGGTTCGAGAAGGCGAGATATTCGGGTTCCTCGGAGCGAATGGAGCGGGAAAGAGCACCACGATCAATCTTGTGTCCTCCCTGCTGCGCCCGAGCAGCGGAGAGATTCGGATCTTGGATCGGGACATTACGAAGCATAGCCGCTTCGCAAAGATGAATCTAGGAATCGTGCCGCAGGATTTGGCAATTTACAAAGATATGACGGCTTATGAGAATGTCAGCTTCTTCGCTGGATTGTATGGATTACGGGGAGCGGAGCTTAAGGAGAGGACGATTGAAGCGCTTAAGTTCGTAGGTCTGGAAGACAAGATCAAGAGCCATCCGAAGAACTTCTCTGGCGGATGAAGCGGCGCCTCAATATTGCTTGTGCTATCGCCCATCGCCCGAAGCTGATCATCATGGATGAGCCAACGGTCGGGATTGATCCACATTCGCGAAATTATATTCTGAATTCGGTACGCAAGCTGAATGAGATGGGCTGTACGATCATCTACACCAGCCATTATATGGAGGAAGTAGAAGAGATCTGCACCCGGGTTGCCATTGTTGACCATGGAAAGATCATCGCTGAGGGGACGAAGGAGCAGTTGGTAGCGACCATTACCGATGTTAAGGAGATTCGGATTGAACTTAAGAAGGGTAATGGGAAACTGGCCGAAATTCTGCGCGGAATTCCAGGTGTGAGAAGTGTAGATATGCTAGAGCAGACTGTGCGGGTCTTCTGCGATCTGGAAGTGGATAATCTTGGCTTGATTCTTAAGAAGCTGATCGATCATGATGCGGATATTCGCTCAGTTGAGGAGCAGGAGCCAAATCTGGAGACCGTGTTTCTGACGCTGACCGGACGGACACTTCGGGACTAATTGGCGTGAAAGGCGATGCTAATGAACGGGGGAAGGGAAATCAATGAACATTTTACGCATTGCGAGAAAAGAAGTTTTGCAGGATATTCGCGACCGTTGGACGCTTATTTTTATGCTGGCATTTCCGATTGTGCTGATGATGGTTTTGGGATTTGCGCTGAGCAATGCCTTCGACAGTGGATCGGAGATCGATAAAATCCATGTGCTGGTTAAGGATACGGGCGAGAACGAAGCTCTGACACGCAGCTTCACAGCATTTTCCGCTGAGACTGCCAAATCAGGTATCCAGTTCGAGGATTTGAAGGCGGGCATGGATGGCAAGGAAGAGGTAAAGAAGGGGCATTATGCCGATTATGTGGAGCTTACGAAGAATGGGATTGAATTGTACAGCAGCAGCTTCATCACGGTGGAACATCAGATTTTGCAGGGAACACTGACCGCCTTCACAGAGAAATACAAAATGATAAGTACGGTCGTCAAGCTGGAGCCTGACAAAATAGGAATCGTAAGCGACGGCACTACCGCGCCCAATTATATCCAGGAGACCTCGCTCGTTCCTGACCGCAAGCCTGGAGCACTGGACTACTATGCCTTGGCGATGACTGCGATGGTTGCCTTGTGGGGAGCAATGTCAGCGAGTCAATTGATCAGTAAGGAAGTTAAGGAGGGGACTGCGTTCAGGCTTGTGGCTGCCCCGGTCAATAAAGTTGAAATTTTCGTTGGTAAGGTGCTCGGTAATCTCGTTGTAAATATGCTCTGTGTACTGGTCCTTATCTTCTTCAGTAAATATGCCTTTGGCGCATACTGGGGCGATCACTTACTCGTCGTAATTCTTCTGTTATTATCGTTGGTTATTATGGCGGTGAGTTTGGGGTTGGCGGTGAGTTATATGTTTAAGGAAGCGGCAAGTCGTTCCATACTCATGTTGGTTACACAACTCGCTGCTGTCTTTGGAGGAGCTTACTTTCCGTTCGATGAAGCTGGGCTTGAGATGACTAAGCTGATGTCATTCATAATCCGGTTATCCCCGATTCGCTGGACGAATTCTGCTCTGACAGGTGTCGTCTATAGGAACGAGATTGTTGAGATCTGGCCGGTATTTGCTCTTAATATCGGAATTGCCGCTGTGATGCTGACGATTGCTGCGCTTCTGATGCGGCGTAGGGAGGGGCTATAATATGCTAAAAGATATTTTCTGGCTTGTGGCAACATCATTACGTACAACATTTCGCAAACGCAGTAATCTGATTCTTTATCTTGGCTTGCCTTTGGCTGGCATTCTGTTCTCCTTGTTTATATACTCAGGGAATGGTCAAGGTGGTTTACGTGTCGGTGTAGTCAATGAAGATGGTTCGGAAATCGCTGCCAACACGGTATCTTTTTTACAGAGTCTGGATAAGGTTAAGGTTGAGGATGTCACAGAGGAACAGATGAAGAAACAGTTAGCTGCGGGTAAGCTCGATAGCGGTCTTGTATTGCAGAAGGGCTATTCAGATAGTGTGCTGGCCGGAGAACCTGGACATATCGTCATTCAGTCGTTGAAAGGCGCTCAGGTGACGGCATATATGAAGGCGATGCTGTATAACTATATTGATAATCTGGTAGCAGTAGGAAAAATATCTACCGGTGATTCCAGTAAGTTCAAGCAACTGTATGAGGACTATCAGGGTCAAGATTTCCATCTTACGACTGGTACAGTGACCGACACCTCAGTTATGGTGGCAATGTCCTCTCAATCGATCGGATTTCTGATTATGTTCATGATGATGTCGGCCGTCAACTTATCAGAGTTGATTCTGAAGGGACGGGAAGACCGCACCTATTTCCGGGTTATGTCTTCACCGATTACTCCTAGAACCTATGTAATTTCCAATATTATCGTCAATTTTATTGTCATGCTGGTACAGATCGGATTCACCGTCATTTGCATCAGGTATGTATTCAAATTTGATACGGGAATACCGCTGCTTCAGCTGGTCGGCTTACTTGCCTTATTCGCACTTATTTCGGTAGGTATCTCATTGTCCATCGTTGCCTTCTCCAAGAGTAGTGGGATGTCCTGGGGCTTTGCAAAATCTTATTGTAACCCCAACCTGTCTGCTTGCCGGCTGCTTCTTCCCGATCGATATTATGCCATCGTTCTTACGGCGTATCGCTGATTTTCTGCCCAGCATTGGATATTACAGACGATCAAGCAGCTGCAGGAGGGTGATAGCTTCACAGGCATATGGTTCAATCTACTGGTATTGTGTGGGTTTATCGTCGTGTTCTTCCTACTCGCCTCGTATAAGTTCAAACGGATGAATGACACTAGGAACTTCGTATAATTTATGAGAGGGAAATATAACGTGATATAAATCACAGATACAGTATCAAGTGGCTGTTATACTACAGTTAGCCGACATGTTATAGATGCACCCCGGCGGACGTATTGGTGGCAGAAATGCTCATTTTTGATTCCAATACGTCCGTAGATTCGCTTTCTTGCTAAGAGGAAGCAGGGTGCTTCTTTTTTTGTTTTTTTTCGGTATCATTAAGGGATAGAGCACGGCATGTTTGAATTCGCAACACTACCTTGTTAGGAGGATTATGTAAAATGGAAAATTGTTTGTTTTGCAGTATTGTAGAGGGGAAGATCCCTTCGAAAAAAGTGTATGAAGACGATAAATTCCTCGTATTCCATGACATCCAGCCTGCAGCTCCTGTTCATGTTCTAATCATTCCGAAGAAACATATCGCTACGATGAACGATGTTGGCTCAGAGGATTATGCTATGATTGGCGAATTGCATCGTGTTGCGCAGCAAGTGGCCAAAGAGCTAGGTGTTACTGAAACAGGCTACAGATTGATTAACAATTGCGGTCCTGACAGCGGACAAGCCGTATATCATATTCATTATCATTTGCTCGGAGGAGCGAAGTTAGGGGCGCTCGCACAAACTTCGGATTCTCATGCAAATTGACGAATTTTGTGAGCGGCTAAACGCCTGAAATAGTGGGAAAACTAAGGCGTATCAGCGTTTTTAGCGCATGCCGATCGGTGTTCGCTGGTAATAGAGGAATAAATATTAAGTAATAAAACAGGGTGTCAGGTTGACACCTTCTTTATTTTTCCCCTATAATGTAGCTTGATGAACCGTGTTGTTATGCTCTTGGACGGTCTGGTCGGAGGGAGGGAAAACTGGTGTCTGAAACTAAAGTTCGCAAAAACGAGACAATTGATGCTGCACTTCGTCGCTTTAAACGTTCCATTGCTAAAGATGGCGTATTGGCTGAGGTGAAGAAACGCAAGCATTATGAAAAGCCAAGCGTAAAGCGCAAGAAAAAGTCCGAGGCTGCTCGTAAGAGAAAGTTTTAGGAGGAAATAGCTACCATGAATCTTAGCGAGCGATTGAACGAAGATATGAAGCAAGCGATGAAGAGTCAAGACAAGTTCAAACTCTCCACCATAAGAATGGTACGTTCTACGATTAAAAATCTTGAGATAGATTTGAAAAGAACTTTGGACGATAATGAAGTGCTTGATATCCTAAGTCGTGAGATCAAACAGCGCAAAGATGCCCTCCAAGAATTTGAAAAAGCAGGTCGTGAAGACCTTGCCACGAGTGCCAGAGCTGAAGTTGAGATCATTGCCGTATACCTTCCTAAGCAGTTAACTGAAGAAGAAATTAAAGTCATTGTACAGCAGACCATCCAGGAAACCGGTGCTTCTTCAAAAGCTGATATGGGGAAATTGATGGGCGCACTCATGCCTAAGGTCAAAGGCCTGGCGGACGGTAAGCTCGTTAATCAGGTAGTGCAACAAGCTCTGCAATAGCTGATAGAGGTAAACACCTTCTACTTCGTAGAAGGTGTTTTTTCTTGTGTTTTCATATTTCACCACCTCCCCGCATATTTTGTACAGTAGGGGAAGGAGGATTGCCTCATATGAGCCGGTTTGTCCGCAAATTTCGCAAATGGACGGTCGATGCACTCGACTTGCCAGGAGATCTTGTATTTAATTTGCCAAGGCTCACCTTGATCGGAGGTAAGCAGTTGTACATAGAGAATCACCGCGGGGTAAAGTTCTTCTCTCCGGAACAACTTCAATTGGAGTTAAGCCACGGTTCTCTTGAGGTCGAGGGGAGCGGACTTGTTATAAAAGAAATATTGCCGCAGGAGATCGTCATCGAAGGGAAAATCGAAGGTATTAAATATCGCGGAACGGAGGAGTAAGCTGTGAAATCACCCGTCTTTGCTAAATTGCGCGGCGTAGTTACAATTGTCGTCCGCGGTAAATCGATTGAACTTCTAGTGAATGAGCTGACAAAGAAAGAGATGCAGATATGGGACCTTAGACCGCTCCCGGATGGGAAAATGGAGATGAATATCCAGCTAGCGGATTTCTTTAAGCTGCGTCCGCTTTTAAAGCGGACAGGCTGCCGTCTTAGTGTGAAGCGGCGCTCAGGTATCCCTTTTATGATGGTTAGATTATGGAAACGAAAATGGTTCTTCGTCGGATTTACTCTCTTTATCGGGGTTGTACTAGCTTTGTCTTCTCTGGTATGGGATATTGAAGTGGAGGGCAATGATAAAATTGCTAAGGAGGATGTCTTAATTGCTGCTCGTAGCGAGGGAGTGTATCCTTTCCAATGGATTTATCGGCTGCCTAGACAGGACGAGCTGTCTAAGGATCTGGCCCGCAAGCTGCCGGGCATCTCTTGGGTTGGCGTCTCGCGCACGGGGACGAAGATCACGATCCAGATCGTGGAGGCATCAAAACCGAAAGAGCAAGAGCTAATGACTCCTCGTAGTTTTGTTAGTACGTCAGATGCGGTCATTTCACGTATTTATGTGGAAAGGGGCCAACCAGAAGTGAAAAAGAATGACCGTGTCCGTAAGGGGCAACTACTAATCTCCGGTGAACAGGGCGGCGAGAGAATCGTTGCTAAGGGAGAGGTTAGAGGTGTGGTCTGGCATGAATATAATATCGAGATTCCGTTGGTGCGCAAGCAGAAGGTATATACCGGGAGAAAAAGGAACGCGGGTATTTATTTTTTGGTAATACGGCGATTCAGCTTACTGGATATGGGAAAGTCGATTTCGAGAAGTCCAACACCATGACGAAGCTGGACCCGCTAACATGGCGAAGCTTCAAGCTACCAATCGGCTGGATGAGCGAGAAAATTCTTGAGACGACCTTCATCGAATTGGCGATTTCTGAGGAAAAGGCAAAAAATGAAGGGATAGAAGCGGCAAAACGAGATATTATGAGCAAGTACGGGATAAATAGTGTAGTTTTAACGCAAAAAATTTTGCATGAGAAGACTGAGAATGGTAAAGTTTATATGAAAGTGCATTTTGAAGTAGATCAGGATATAGCAAAAGAACTACCAATCGTACAATAGCAAGGAGATTGAGGCTAATTTGTCAGAACAACTTGTCAGTGTCAAAATAACGCTTCAAAGTGCGTCTGAAGGATTATCATTATTCGGTCCCCAAGATGTATTCCTGAAGTTGATCGAGAAGAGATTCCAGGCAGGCATCGTCCTGAGAGAGTCAGAAATTTCTATCCGCGGACAGCAAGGTGATGTTGAACGACTTGAACAGCTATTCGAGGTGCTGCTTGAACTTGTCCGCAATGGATATATATTGACCGAAAGAGATGTGCTCTATGCGATTGATCTGGCGCAGGATTTCAGAGCAGATCAATTGCTTGATTTATATAAGGGAGAGATCGCCGTAACTTTCCGGGCAAGCCGATCCGGGTCAAGACGATCGGACAGAAGCATTACGTTACGATGATCAAGAAGAACGATATTGTATTCGGTATTGGCCCTGCAGGGACAGGCAAAACATATCTTGCTGTCGTGTTGGCTATCGCTGCGTTGAAGGAAGGTTCGGTTAAACGTATTATCCTGACCCGTCCCGCGGTCGAAGCTGGGGAGAATCTAGGCTTCTTACCAGGGGATTTGCAGGAGAAGGTAGACCCTTATTTGCGCCCGTTGTATGATGCCCTATACGACGTCATGGGACCAGATCAGACAGCCAAGGCATTGGAACGGGGGCTGATTGAGATTGCTCCGCTCGCCTATATGCGTGGCCGTACGCTGGATGATTCTTTTATCATATTGGACGAGGCTCAGAATACCACGCCGGAACAGATGAAGATGTTCCTAACCCGACTCGGTTTTGGTTCGAAGATGGTCATTACAGGTGATGTGACTCAGATTGACCTTCCAAGAGGTAAGAAATCCGGGCTTATCGAGGCTAGAACCATTTTGAAAAATATTGATGAAATCGGGTTTGTTGATTTTGACGAGTCGGATGTGGTACGCCACTCACTTGTTCAAAAGATCATTGTTGCCTATGATCGTGCCGCTGAAAATCAGGCCTAGTATAGGAGGGCTATCTCTATGACCTCAAATGAAATGCAAAAAAAGAGCAAGTTTCAATCGAAGGCTGCAGGATGGAGATATAGCGCGACGGTGCGCTATATTTTGTATGTACTCTTGATTGTAATCCTGTATGTGAGCATGGCGTCCAAGCTATTGCCTGAAACCTATGATATTGCGGTTGGCTTGCCTAGTGATAAAGAGATTCTAGCTCCGATGGATATTCCGGACACCAAAGCGACACTGAAGGCCCAGGAGGAAGCGGCCGAGAAGATAGGACAAGCCTATACGATCATTCCAATGCGTAATGAGATTCTTATTGGGCAAATCCTTGATCGGATCACCCGGTTGAATCAGGATGATCAAGTGTCCACCGAAGATAAGACGAAGATTTATCGTGAAGAATTGCCACAGCGAGTTAAGGATTACATACAGAACTTTATCAAGAATAATCGGAATTCGAACGACTATTCGCCTACGCTGTTTCAAGAAGCTTCGGATCGTATTAATGAACAACAGTATCATATTTCCGAAGAGACCTTTATTAAGATACCGCGCTTGACGCTTGAGGATATCAATGAGATGAAGCCGGTAGCTGCGGAGATCGTCTCACGGCTTATGACGGACCAGATCGTTGATGCACAGACAGCTAGGTCGAAGGTAGCTGAGATGGTAAGTACTAGTTCCTTAAGCAAGCGGGTATCCCGTGAGGTTGTGCAGGAGCTAGTTCGTCTGGTGATTACTCCGAACAAGTTCTATGATGAAGAAGCGACCAAGGCCGCAAAGGTAGATGCCCGGGAGAATACTCCTACCGTCTTTATTAAGCAAGGAGATGTACTTGTTGCCAAGGGGCAGAAAATCACTGAAGAGATGTACAGCTTGCTTGACAAGAATGGCTTGCTTAAGAATGAGGTCAACTATTGGCCGCAATTTGCCCTTGTCATGCTCTCCGCCCTGCTCGCTTTAGGACTGATAATGTATATCCGTCAATCGGAGGGCGTCAGCCGCTTCAAATATAATAATTCGCAGTTTGTTATGCTGTTAATGATCATTGTGATAACGATTATCTCGATGCATCTAGCCTCTATTCTGCAGAATGAACAGCGAATATATGTCGGCTTCCTTGCGCCGGTTGCTGTTGGGACTATGCTGATTACATTGCTGCTTGATTTGCAGCTTGCTTATATTTGTACCTTTTTGTTCAGTATCCTGGCGAGTGTAATCCTGAATGTGCACAAAGGACAGATTTTTGATTTCAACTTTGGTTTCTTTACGATCGTGATTTCCTTTGCCGCGATCTTCGCGATCCATCGGGCCAGCCAGCGCTCAACGTTGTTAAAGGCGGGTATTATGATTTGTCTGTTCGGGTCATTCTCGGCTTTTACACTGATCCTGCTTGACAATAACGGTTGGACAGAATCCAGCACGTTGTATACGATCGGCTTTGCTGTTGCCGGAGGCTTACTGACGACGATTCTTGTCATTGGTCTAATGCCGTTCTTCGAAGTTACCTTTGGAATTCTATCTGCGCTTAAGCTGGTAGAATTGTCGAACCCGAACCATCCTCTGCTGCGCAAGCTGCTGATCGAGACACCGGGGACCTACCATCATAGCGTAATGGTCGGCAATCTATCGGAAGCGGCAGCTGAGGCGATTGGTGCGAACGGACTATTATGCCGAGTGGGCTCGTACTATCATGATATTGGCAAGACGAAGCGGCCAAGCTATTTTATCGAGAATCAGAACAATATGGAGAATCCGCATGACTTCATCGATCCGAAGTTGAGCAAGTCGATCATTATTGCTCATACGACGGATGGTGTTGAAATGTTGAGGGAATACAAACTTCCCAAGCCAATTCGGGACATTGCCGAACAGCATCATGGGACGACATGCTTGCACTATTTCTACCATAAGGCGCTGACTTTGGCTGAGGAGCAGGGAGTCAAGCCTGAATTCACGGAGGAGGACTTCCGCTATCACGGTCCTAAGGCTCAATCCAAAGAGGCGGCCGTAGTTGGGATTGCCGACAGTGTGGAGGCGGCTGTACGCTCGCTGCGCAAGCCGACGGTGGAACAGGTTGAGACGATGATTGAGAAGATTATTAAGAGCCGTTTGGACGATCACCAATTCAACGAATGCGATTTGACGATGCGTGAGCTTGATGTCATCGCTAAGACGTTGAAGGAGACTGTGATGGGGATCTTCCATTCCCGGATTGAATATCCGGAGCAGATGAAGAAGACAAAAGCGGCGGAAGAAGAGAATGACAGGGGCAGGAAGGAAATGGCGCTTAAATTAGAGTGGAGCAATGAGCAGGACAAGCTAGAAATCAGCGATGATTTGATCGCGTTATTAGATACATTATTGCAAAAGGCAGGCGAAGCTGAAGGGGTTACGGAAGGTGAGGTAGCCCTAACCTTCGTCGATGACGAGAATATTCATGAACTGAATCGGACATATCGCGGAATTGATCGGCCAACAGATGTATTGTCCTTTGCGATGCAGGAGTCACTTGATGATGAACTGGAAATCGTATATGAGGTGGATGATGAAGAGGAAGCGGATCAACTGGATGCTATGACTGACGTTCTTGGCGATATTATTATCTCTGTCGAGCGTGCTCAATTACAGAGCGAAGACTACGGTCATTCTCTTAATCGGGAAATCGGCTTTCTATTCGTGCATGGCTTCTTGCATTTGCTCGGTTACGACCATCAGGATGAAGCTAGCGAAGCAGAAATGATGGGCAAGCAGGAAGCGGTTCTTGCACAGGTAGGACTGCTCCGCTAATGAAATCGAAGCGTAAATGGAGCGATGTGTTCAGCTGTGCAATTGAGGGGATCATCCATTCTTTACGAACAGAACGCAATCTGCGTATTCATGTACTGGCCGGCATCTTAGTGATGCTGGCTGCGTTGTTTTTTCAACTCTCATTAAGGGACATGGCTCTACTACTTGTTATGGTTGCACTAGTGATCTGCATGGAGTTGATGAATACGGCGATTGAGAAGGCGGTTGATCTGATCAGTCCGGATTGGCACAAGTTGGCTAAGATCGCCAAGGATGCGGCAGCCGCAGCGGTTTTTGTAGCAGCGATATTCTCAGTTCTCGTAGCTGTGCTATTATTCTATCAGCCTGTAATGAATTGGCTTGGTATGAATTAATGCCAGTAAATGCCTGACTAGAGGTGGAATTGATTAAAGTGCTCTATAATCCTCGTATACACTCAGTATCCTCTGCATTGTAGCTTGAGGAATGAGGCAACTTATGATTGAAGGTTATGGAGTAGTAATCACGATTAACGAATAATGAAAGGATTGCATATATGACTAAATCTAAATCTAAATTTAAATCGGGGTTTGTAGCTATCGTCGGCCGTCCAAACGTCGGTAAATCAACATTGATGAACCAAGTTATTGGTCAGAAAATCGCTATTATGTCCGACAAACCACAGACGACGCGGAATAAAATTCACGGAGTCTATACGACCAATGAAATGCAGATTGTATTTCTGGACACGCCAGGTATTCATAAGCGTCAATCAAAGCTTGGAGACTTTATGAACACGACCGCGTTGAACACGCTTGGAGAAGTTGAGGCTGTATTATTCCTCGTTGATGCTGCAGAAGGCTTTGGTGGAGGCGACCGTTTTATTATCGAGAAACTTAAGGGTTTGTCAACACCAGTTATACTTGTGCTGAACAAGATCGATCGTGTAGAGCCAGAGGCTCTGCTTCCGTTGATTGAGGAGTATAGCAAGCTACACGACTTCGCTGAAATCGTTCCAATTTCGGCGATGCTGGGCAATAATGTGAATACGTTGCTTGAGCAACTCGGTAAGTACTTGCCGGAGGGCCCTCAGTATTATCCTGAAGATCAAATTACGGACCACCCGGAGCAATTTGTATGTGCCGAACTGATTCGTGAGAAAATTCTTCATATGACACGTGAGGAAGTTCCACATTCCATCGCGGTGACGATAGAAGATATGCGTGTTCAAGATAATGGGGTTGTCTATGTGGGTGCTGTGATCTTCGTAGAGCGCGATTCACAGAAAGGGATCATTATCGGTAAACAAGGCGCAATGTTGAAGGAAGTTGGCAAACGGGCGAGAATGGATATCGAAAGGCTGCTTGGCTCGAAGATTTTCCTCGAACTCTGGGTCAAAGTGAAGAAGGACTGGCGTAACCAAGACAGAGTTCTGAAAGATCTGGGCTTTCATAGAGACGCTTAAGGTTCTTGGGGCATTGGTCGGTTGCCTTATACGTCTTTGCACTAGAAAAACCTGCACATTTGCAGGGATTTAGCTAGTATCTTGACCTGAGTTGGTAAATTCCTGCGAAAATGCAGTTATTTTCTCCGTATTCGCTTAAATACTGGAGACAGGGACGAAAGCCTGCACATTTGCAGGAATTTACTAAGACCAGGTGGTTTTGGGCGATAAAGCCTGCATTTATGCAGTTTTCAAGATTGGAAGTCGAATAATCTAAGAGTATTACTTCGTGATCAAAAGCTGACTTTTTAACTACCGTTTCAAATGAGTGTTAAAAAGGCAGGTTTTCAGCACCGAGAAGGTTGAATGAAGCTAGGGGTTGAGGAACGGAGCGTACGTAGTGGGTACGTGAGTACCGGAAGACCCGGCTGAATTCAAGATTCGAAGTCGAGTAGCTAACGGTGATACATCGTGATCGTGATCAAAAGCTGACTTTTTAACTACCGTTTCAATGAGTGTTAACTATTTAGCCCCCTAATCCGATTGGACACTCTAATCCACCTCAGATACACTAAAATAAGTGAGGAGTTAGTCCATGAAAAGACGATTTAGGTGCCCCAATGAGACGAAGAAGGAGCTTGTGGTAGAGGTGCTTTCCGGGTATCGAACGGAGATGGTAGCCCGGAAGTATGGAATGTCTCCTAGAACGTTAAGCCAATGGGTTCGCCAGTATCAGGATGAGGTGGGTGATCTTATGACAAAGAAGCAAAACGATGCAGAAAAAATGAAACAGGATGCAGCTAATTACAAGGAACTGCAGAAGAAATACGACGGTGCTATGAAACTACTAGGAGAAAAAGAGCTTGAGAACAGCATTCTGCGGGACTTGGTAAAAAAAAAGTATCCCGATTGGAAGTAGCTATCCACTGGATTCAGCAAGGGTATCCTGTTCAAAAGGTTCTCCTTCTATGTAGAGTTCCGCGTTCAAGTTATTACTATCGGTTAAAGCATCCTGAGCGCCAGCAGCCTATTAGCAGCGGTCGACCTATACCAGGCTTCTCCTATGACAAAGATGGAAAGAAAGTAGGAGATGCTCGCATTAAGGAGAGCCTCAGACGTTTGATTCAAGGCCCTAACGCCGCCTTCGGCTACCGGAAACTAACGACGTTGTTACGGCGAAAATACAGGCTAATTATTAACAAAAAGAAGACCTACCGCCTCTGTAAAGAAATGGGGATTCTCCATCCACAACGAGAGTTGAGGAATCCCGTACCCAGAAAACTTGCCAATAACCGTATTGTGAATGGACCAAACCAGCTGTGGCAAATGGACATTAAGTATGGTTACGTAGCCGGCAAGCGCCGACATTTTTACCTGGCCAGTATCATTGACGTGTTTGACCGGAGCATTGTCGCTCATCACCGCGGAAAGGTTTGTAGCACAGGAGACATTTTACGTACAGTCCAGAAAGCGCTGTTTAAGCGTAGAATCCATGAACAAGAGCACAAGCTAGTGATTCGAACGGATAATGGGCCGCAATTCATTAGCAAAGCGTTCCATGCCTTTTGTGAGCAAGTAGGCGTAGAGCACGAAAAGGATCCCCAACCAAACGCCAAATAAGAATGCTTTTATTGAGTCTTACCACAGTATTGTAGAGCAAGAATGTTACCAGCGGAATTGCTTTGAAACCTACGAAGAGGCTTTTGTAGAGGTCGACCGGTTTATTCGTTACTACAATACAGAACGCATCCACGGTAGTCTTTACGATTGGTCGCCCAAGGAATATTTGCGTTTAGTGACCACAGGCCTGATTAACCCAAAGAATATTGCATTATGATGTGTTTTCCTAAGCATGATGTGGAAAGTGTCCAAACTTAGGGGGTTGAACCGTTAAAAAGGCAGGTTTTCAGCACCGAGAAGGTTGAATGAAGCTAGGGGCTGAGGAACGGAGCGTACGTAGTTGGTACGTGAGTACCGTAAGACCCGGGTGAATTCAAGATTCGAAGTCGAATAGCCTAACAGTGATACTTCGTGATCAAAAGCTGACTTTTTAACTACCTTTAAAGCTGGGAGGAATTGCAACGCATAGATCATGTCATCTAGCACATCCTATCTTTGTAGATGCAGACGTCATTTCCGAAGAGAGGATGAATACGAATGCGAGATTTTTCGTGGAAGTATTTTGCAATGACGGGAGATGTCGATGCTTATTTATTATATAAAGAGACTGGCGGAAGTTTAGGTGAAGAAGCCAGTACGGTTGAGGAACTGAGCTTTGAGGAGGAAGAAGCGGCGGCTGAATAATCGCTTGATATGGCGTCAGCGAGGTTGGGGGAACAGGTATGTTATATAGAGTAGAAGGAATCGTCATCCGCAGTGTGGATTATGGCGAAGGCAATAAAATCGTCACGCTATGCACCGAGAATAATGGGAAAATTGGCGTTATGGCACGCGGTGCTAAGAAAGTGAAGAGCCGGTTGGCAGCCATGGTGCAGCCTTTTACTTATGGTGAATATGTGTTCTTCCGTCAGAACGGCGGTTTAGGAACGCTGAATCAAGGTGAGATCATTGAATCTCACTTTTCTTTGCGTGAGGATTTATTCCTAGCGGCCTATGCCTCCTATGCTTGCGAGTTGCTGGATCGTACTCTGCAGGATGAAGAAATCGGACGCTTCTGGTTCACGCAATTGAAGGCCTGTCTCGATGCGCTTTCATCCGGCAAAGATCCGCAGATCGTTCTGCATCTATATGAGATCAAAGTGCTTCAGGCAGCGGGGTATGGGCCTTCCTTTAGCGCTTGTGTAAACTGCGGAACTGAGGATGATTCCACATTCATGAGCCCTCGGCTGGGGGTAAATTATGCCGTAGATGCCGGCACCATGATCCCGCAGCGCGAGAAATTACAGCGGGAACTTATAAATTGTTGACGCTGTTTGAGAAGATGGATATGAGAAGGCTAGGTAATATCACTGTGAAGGATAGTACCAGACAAGAACTGAAGGAATTGATGCGTTCTTTTATGGATATTCAACTGGGGCTTAAGCTGAAATCGCTTCAGGTACTGGATCAACTGAACAAGTATAATATTTGACAAACTACTTATAATTATTTATAATTTATAAGAATTTCTCCGTTTAGTGTGTGTTCAACAAGGTCGGTTTTTTTGAGCATCCCTTATATGGAGATTCATGTGTTGAGCGGGACAAGTAATGGAGTTAACGTCCGTAAGTAGCGAGCCGGGGGAGGTGCAAGCCCGGTCGGATTGGCCCATGAAATGGCAGCCCGGGAGCATGAAGAATTGTTCGTGAAAAGCGGATTTGCTGAATTTTCTTTTAGATAAATGTTCAAAAAGGTCGGTTTTCAGCACCGAGAAGGTTGGATGAAGCTAGGGCATGAGGAGCGGAGCGTGCGTAGTTGGTACGTGAGCACCTGAGATGTTTCCGTAGGAAACATAACTTCGTAAGCATTTGCTTAGGCCCGGGTGAATTCAAGATTCGATGCCGAGATCACTATCCTGAAATACTTCGTGATCAAAAGCGGACTTTTTGAACTTCCTTGAGGATTAGCAAATCAAGTAGGGTGGAACCGCGGGAAAGCTACAGCTCTCGTCCCTACGTCTGTTTACAGGCGTGGAGGAAGGGAGCTTTTTTGCGTACTCTTCCGGACGCCGGAAGTTAAGCTGAATGATTTCTGTTCAGCCTATATTTTCGCATAAATAAACAAAGGAGTTGTGGTTCATGAATTTCCAACAAATGATTCTGACCCTGCAGCAATTCTGGTCGGAGCAAAATTGTATTATCGTGCAACCGTATGATGTGGAGAAGGGAGCAGGAACACTTAATCCGATGACTTTCCTCCGCTCGATTGGACCAGAGCCATGGAGAGTTGCTTATGTGGAGCCTTCCCGTCGTCCTGCAGACGGACGCTACGGCGAGAATCCTAACCGTTTGTATCAGCATCACCAGTTCCAAGTCATCATCAAGCCTTCCCCTGACAATATTCAGGAGATTTATTTGGAGAGTCTGAAGCGTCTTGGAATCAATCCATTGGAGCATGATATTCGCTTCGTAGAGGATAACTGGGAGCATCCGGGTCTTGGCGCTTGGGGTCTTGGTTGGGAAGTTTGGCTCGACGGCATGGAGATTACACAATTTACTTACTTCCAACAGGTTGGTGGCATCGAGGCAAATCCTGTTGCAGTAGAGATTACTTATGGTATGGAGCGTCTTGCTTCTTACATTCAGGATAAAGAGAATGTGTTCGATCTGGAATGGGTTGAGGGGACAAGCTATGGCGATGTGTTCCACCAAGCAGAATTTGAGCATTCGAAATATACGTTTGAGTTGTCGGACGTAAAAATGCTGTTCACCTTGTTCAACATGTATGAGCAGGAAGCGAACAAAGCGATGGACCAGCATCTTGTATTCCCAGCTTATGATTATGTGCTGAAATGCTCGCATGCATTCAACTTGCTCGATGCTAGAGGGGCGATCAGTGTTACGGAGCGTACCGGCTACATTACCCGGATTCGTAATCTGGCCCGTCAAGTAGCAGCGACATATTTGGAGGAACGCGAGAAACTTGGATTCCCGATGCTTGAGAAAGGGGGCGCTGCACATGTCTAAAGATTTATTGTTTGAGATCGGTTTGGAGGAGATGCCAGCCCGTTTTATTCGCGCGGCGATGGAGCAGTTGTCGGAACGGATGAGCAAATGGTTGGATGATTCAGTGATTACCCATGGTGTTGTTGAGAGTTACGCTTCACCACGTCGTCTGGCTGTACTTGTTAAGGATGTAGCTGAGAAGCAGGAAGATGTTCATGAAGAGGTCAAAGGACCTTCCCGGAAAATCGCTTTGGACGAGAATGGCGAGTGGAGTAAAGCCGCACTTGGATTTGCTCGTAGCCAAGGAGCGACACCAGATCAATTCACCTTCAAGGATCTGGGAGGAACCGAATATGTCTATGTCAGCAAGAGTAGCACAGGAGTGGAGACAGCTTCTATCGTAGCCGAAGGTCTGATGGGCATTATTCACGCAATGAATTTCCCAAAAAATATGCGCTGGGGCAACCACGATTTTAAATTCGTGCGTCCGATCCGCTGGATCGTTGCTCTGTATGGACAACAAGTAATCGATCTGGAAATCGCCGGTGTTAAATCCGGGAACATGACAAGAGGACATCGTTTCCTTGGTCAGGATACGGTCATCTCAGAACCAGCCAATTACGTAGAAGCATTGCGCGCTCAACATGTAATTGTTGATGTCAATGAACGTCAGAAGCTAATCGAGGAACAAATCGCTGCATTGGCTTCCGAGAAAGGTTGGAATATCGCAGTTAAAGATGATTTGCTGGAAGAAGTCTTGTTCCTTGTAGAGACACCTACCGCTCTATATGGTAAGTTCGAGGAGTCTTTCTTGAATATTCCGAAGGAAGTACTCATCACTTCCATGCGTGAGCATCAGCGCTACTTCCCGGTATTGAACAATGAAGGAGGCCTGCTTCCTTATTTTGTTACGGTACGTAACGGAAACGCCGAGAATCTCGACATCATCTCACGTGGTAATGAGAAGGTACTGCGCGCACGTCTGTCCGATGCTAAGTTCTTCTATGAAGAGGATCAAAAGCTGCAGATCAAGGACGCATTGTCCAAGCTGGAGAGCATCGTTTTCCATGAAGAACTCGGAACTGTAGGGGATAAAGTGCGTCGCATCCGTCGCAATGCTGAGAAGCTCTCACATTTGCTTAATGTTGAATCTGGTGCAGCTGAAATGATCAGCCGTACAGCAGAAATTTGCAAATTCGACCTGGTGACGCAAATGGTGGGTGAATTCCCAGAGCTGCAAGGCGTTATGGGTGAGGATTATGCCCGTAAAGCTGGAGAGCCTGAAGCTGTGGCTCGAGCTGTATTTGAACATTATCAGCCTCGTTTTTCCGGGGATCAAGTTCCGGCATCGGAGATTGGTTCAATTGTTAGCATTGCGGATAAAATAGATACTATTACCGGCTGTTTCTCGATCGGTATTATTCCGACAGGATCACAGGACCCATATGGATTACGCCGTCAAGCGGCAGGTATTGTACAGATTATTTTGGAACATAAATTGTCTGTTAGCCTGAACGATATTTTCAAAATTTCGCTGGAGACCCATGCGAGCTTCCGCGGCTTGAAGCGTACTGAGGAAGAAATCATGCGCGACTTGTTGGAATTCTTCGGTCTGCGTGTGAAAAAGACACTCTCCGATAGCTTACGATATGATGTTGTCGATGCGGTTATCGCAGCTGGATATGATGATGTCGTCTCTGTTGTACAGCGCGGCGCTGCTTTGATGGATGCGGTAACGAATCAGGCAGACTTCAAAGTGACGGTTGAATCGTTCGGTCGTGTAAGCAATTTGGCTGCCAAAGCATCAGCGATGAAGGTTCGCTTTGACTTGCTCAGCGATCCTGCCGAGCAACAACTCTATGATGCATGGCGGTCGATAACGGAAGATTATCGCAGTAAGTTGGCGGAAAGACACGAAGCGGAAGCTTTGAATCTGCTTGGTGGATTACAAGCGGCTATTACGAATTTCTTCGAAAAAGTCATGGTTATGGCGGATGACGAAGAGATCCGTACCAACCGTTTGGCGCTGCTGGCTGCTATCGACGAAGACCTTAAAGTGTTTGCTGATTTTGGCAAACTGGTCTGGGCATAAAAATGATGGAGGAACTCGGCAAATGGCTCGAATTGTCGTGGATGCGGATTCCTGTCCGGTAAAACGGGAAATTGTTGAGACAGCCCATGCTTTTGATGCGCATGTGCTGATGGTTTCTTCTTATGATCACGAGCTTCGGGCAGAACAGGGAGTGCAAATTATCCATGTCGACCGGAGCTCCCAGAGTGCAGATATGTATATTGCCAATCATATCGTCAAGGATGATATCGTGGTGACCCAGGATTATGGACTCGCTGCTCTGACGATAGCCAAACATTGTAGAACATTGTCTCCCGGGGCGAATTATTTCACCCGGGAATATTGATTATTTGCTTGAACGCAGGCATTATCATGCCAAAGCACGGCGCGGCGGGCGTTATGCCAAGGGCCCTAAACCTTTTACCGATGCAGACCGTGAGCACTTCCAATATATATTGTCAAAACTTTTGCAAGATTTGCAGGAGAATAACTAATTTTAGCGAATTTATTACGTGTTAGAAGTCATTTAGCGGCTTTAGTTCGGCTGTAAAATATTCTAACTTTAGGTGTGGGTTCAAAAAGTTCAATTTTTGAACGACCTATTGAAAGATGAAGGTGGTTTAGATGAGTACCGGAAGAGGAATTCCGGAGGAAGTCATCGAGGCAGTCTTGCGGCAACATGATATCGTCGACACGGTTGGCAAACACGTTCATCTGACGAAACAGGGTAAGTATATGAAAGGGCTATGTCCATTCCATTCAGAGAAGACACCCTCTTTTACGGTCACACCCGAACGGCAGATCTTCCATTGTTATGGCTGTGGTAAAGGCGGAAATGCCATCAAATTCAGGATGGAAATCGAAGGATTAACTTTCCCGAGGCCGTAAAAGTCATGGCGGAAGAGGCACATATTCCGTTTGAAGACGGAATGGGAGGCCAGGGCGGGTCACCGCGGGATCAGGAACTTGAGCAGTTGCTGCAAGCTCATGAATGGACCTCCAAGCTGTATCATTATTTATTGAAGAATACGGAGCATGGCAAACCGGCCTTGGAATATTTGAGGTCAAGAGGCTTCAATGACAAAGCGATCGATACTTTTCAAATTGGTTATGCACCTGCGAGATGGGATACACTCGTTCAGTTTTTGGACAAGCGCTCTTTCGATCTAAATATGATGGAGAAGGGCGGTTTGATCTCCTCCAAGCAGGATGGAACTGGTTTTGTGGATCGCTTCCGTGATCGAGTTATCTTTCCCCTCCATAATCGAACAGGGAAGGTTATTGCTTTTGCTGGCAGAATTCTTGGTGAAGGACAGCCGAAGTACTTGAATTCATCAGAGAGTAGATTATTTAGCAAGAGTCGGACGTTGTATAACCTGCATCAGGCTAAGACTGATATTCGTAAAACAAGGCAATTTGTCCTCTTCGAAGGATATGGCGATGTAATCAGTGCATGGGATGCAGGGGTTCATAATGGCGTTGCCACGATGGGTACAGCGTTAACCGAGAGTCATGCTAATATTATGAAAAGTCTGGCGGATGAGGTGATCGTCTGTTATGACGGCGATAACGCCGGACAGGCCGCTGCCCTGAAGAGTATACCGATTCTGGAAGGAGTCGGCTTCAATACGAAAATTGCCCTGCTTAGCGATGGGCTCGATCCAGATGAGTTTATTCAGAAATATGGACCCGAGCGTTTCAAATCGCAAGTGTTGGATGGAGCTGTTACATCCGTCAAATTTAAGCTTATATATCTGAAAAAAAACCATATACTGCTAGAGGAAGACGGAAAGATTGCTTATATCAAAGATGCTCTGGAAATTATAGCCCCCTTGCCTTCACCTACAGAACGCGAGATCTATTTGAAGGATTTATCTGCTGATCTGCAGGTATCATTTGACAGTCTGAAGCAGGAATGTAATGAATTGCGACAGGCTATGCAAAAAAAGGCCCCTGTAGGGGATAATAAGGCCAAAAGGTGGAATAATGGTAGGCATAAAACGGGGCAGGCGTCTATGCCGACGTTGCTGCCTGCTTATCAGGTCGCAGAGCGAAGATTGCTTTTCTATATGCTTCAAGATGAAGAGGTTGCCCAGTATGTGAGCAAGCATCTTGGAGATGATTTTAACATCGATGATCATGCGGCAATTGCTGCTTATCTATACGCCTACTATGCGCAGGGGAAAGAACCGGATGCAAGCCGGTTGTATCTTCGCTTGAGGATGATCGTCTTGAGAAGACCGTAGTAGCGATCGCTATGATGGACATTCCGAGAGATTGGAGCTTTCTGGAGTTGGATGATTGCATCCGGGAAATCAAGCGTTATCCTTTGATGGAACAAATTAAGCGCAAAAAAGAAGAAATGGTCTCGTCCGAACGAGCCGGTGACTTTTTACGCGCGGCACAAATTGCAAGTGAGATTATTGCCCTAGAGAGACAGTAAGAGGTTTGGATCTTTGGATGTTTCTAGGGAGGAGGGAGCCCGATATGGCGAATGATCAACATACTGAACTAGAAACGGATTTGACGTTAGATCAAGTGAAAGAGCGCTTGATTGAACAAGGAAAGAAGAAGTCTTCTCTGACCTACAAAGAAATTATGGAGAAGCTGTCTCCCTTCGATCAGGATCCTGAGCAGATGGATGAATTTTTCGAGCAGCTTGGAGATCTTGGAATTGATGTGAACGGTGATAGCGATGAAGAACTAACTAAACGAAGCGATGACGAAGATAATGAGAATAATGAGAACAATGATGAATTCAATTATGACGATGATCTATCGCTTCCACCGGGTATCAAGATTAATGACCCCGTAAGGATGTATTTGAAGGAGATTGGTCGCGTTCCTCTGTTGAAAGCTGAAGATGAGATGGAGCTTGCCAAGCGGATCGAGAATGGCGATGAGGAAGCGAAGCGCCGTCTAGCTGAGGCGAATCTGCGTCTCGTTGTCAGCATTGCCAAGCGTTATGTGGGACGCGGGATGCTGTTCCTTGATTTGATTCAAGAAGGTAATATGGGACTCATCAAAGCGGTTGAGAAGTTCGACCACACAAAAGGCTTCAAATTCAGTACTTATGCGACATGGTGGATTCGTCAGGCTATTACCCGTGCGATTGCCGACCAAGCAAGAACGATTCGGATCCCAGTTCATATGGTTGAGACGATTAATAAGCTGATCAGAGTATCTAGGCAGCTATTACAGGAGCTAGGCCGTGAACCAGCTCCGGAAGAAATTGCCGCAGAGATGGATCTGAGCGTGGAGAAGGTCCGTGAGATCATGAAGATCGCGCAGGAACCGGTATCTCTGGAAACGCCGATCGGTGAGGAAGATGATTCCCATCTGGGCGATTTCATTGAAGATCAGGAGGCCTTAGCACCTGCGGATGCCGCGGCTTACGAGCTTCTCAAAGAACAGCTTGAGGATGTCCTTGACACTCTTACCGAGAGGGAAGAGAATGTGCTTCGTCTACGTTTTGGTCTTGACGATGGCCGGACCAGAACCTTGGAAGAAGTCGGCAAGGTATTCGGCGTAACTAGGGAGAGAATTCGCCAGATTGAAGCGAAGGCGCTCCGCAAGCTTCGCCATCCAAGCCGCAGCAAACGGCTTAAGGATTTCCTGGAATAGCGTTGAATAGACCTTCTGCGGCCAGGCAGCAAGGTCTATTTTTTTCATCATGACCTGAGCCGCTTTGTTGTATCTTATTCATCAAGGAAGTAGACACCATTCCTCATTTATGGAAGTGCTTCCTTGTTTTTCAATGTTATTGGTCTTTATTTTAACTTTTTTTCCAAGTCAATGCAAATTGCTGTGACTTTCCAGGTTATGGCATTAAATAAAACGGGTGGTGTAATTTTCTTAATGAAACTATCAGCAAGATTGCAGGCTATTGCAGAAGAGCTTCCGCTCGGGTGCAGACTGGCCGATATTGGATCGGATCACGCGTTATTACCGGTCTATGCAGTAAAGAATGGCAAGTCCTCTTATGCTGTGGCCGGGGAAGTGAATGATGGCCCTTGTGAAGCTGCTCGGAGACAAGTTGCCGAGGCTGGGGAACAGAGTCGTATTTCTGTACGCAAAGGTGACGGTTTGGCTGTCATCAGCACTGGGGAAGTTGATACGATCACGATCGCCGGAATGGGCGGGGCATTGATTGTATCCATTCTTACAAGCGGGATTGATAAGCTAGTCGGAGTGAAGCAGCTCGTACTTCAACCCAATGTCGGGGAAGAATTCGTACGAACCTGGTTGATCGATAACGGATGGTATCTGGTGAAAGAGCAAATATTGGAGGAAGACGGGAAGATCTACGAGATCCTGACTGCTGTACTCGATCCACAAGCAGAAGCGCTGAACGAACAATTGTACCGTGATAAGACGATGAGTGGCAGTATCATCATTTCCAAACCGTTGCAACTAAGAATAGGACCTAGATTAATCATGAATCCTTCGCCTGTGCTGCTGAAGAAGTGGCAGGGAGAAATAGCGAAGCTGGAGAAAATTTGCCGCCAGGTAGCATTGTCCAGTCTGGAGACATCCCGTGAACGGGAGAACGAATTCAGGCAGGAGATAGATCAGCTTAAGGAGGTATTGACATGCTGGCAAAAGGACAGACCGTAATTCAGTATATGGAGCAGCTTGCTCCTAAGCATGTTGCTATGGAAGGAGATAAGATTGGTCTACAGCTTGGCAGCCTAAGCAAGGAGATCACAGGCATTCTCGTTGCACTTGATGTCAATGAGGAAGTTGTCGACGAAGCCATTTCTCTCGGAGCCAATTTGATCATAGCGCATCATGCGATAATCTTCAGACCGCTTCCATCTATACAGGTGGATACCCCGATGGGGAAAGTCTATGAGAAGCTAATCAAGCATGATATCGCTGTCTATATAGCTCACACGAATCTAGATATTACGGAAGGCGGTATGAATGATTGGATGGCTGAAGCGCTTGGATTCGAGCCTAGCGCCTCTCTGGAAGATATTCATACAGACAACCTGTACAAACTGGTTGTATTCGTTCCGAAGGATCATCATCAGCGTGTGCTTGACGCTATGCTTAACGCTGGAGCAGGGGCGATCGGCAATTACAGTCATTGCAGCTTCAATATTGAAGGCTATGGCACGTTCAAACCTGGGGAAGGCACGGATCCTTATATTGGTTCGCAGGGCAAGTTGGAGAAAGTTGAGGAAATTCGCATCGAGACGATCGTTCCGGCTAGCATTCGTAATCAGGTGATTCAGGTAATGCTGAGAAATCATCCGTATGAAGAGGTAGCCTATGATCTATATCCGATGGATCTGAAAGGACGCACTTTGGGATTAGGGCGGGTAGGCAAACTCGCAGAGCCGGTAACCTTAAAGGAATTTGTGGATCGTGTCAAAGTGAAGCTTGATGTTCCTGCTGTCAGGGTTGTTGGCGATATGAATCGGACCATTAAGAAGGCTGCTGTGCTAGGCGGTTCAGGGGGGCGTTATTGGAAGCATGCGCTGTTCCAGGGAGCAGATGTGCTCGTGACGGGAGACGTAGATTATCATACGGCACAGGATGCATTCATGGCCGGAATCACCATTATTGACCCAGGCCATAATGCGGAGAAGATTATGAAAGCGAAAGTATCTGAATGGTTAACTGAGAAACTGACTGAACATAAATATGAGACGAAGGTTGTTGCATCCAAAATCAATACCGAGCCATTTATGTTTATGTAAATTTATTATTAGTGTTTTTTGAATTACCTATAAATTGGACTTGAGATAACTTGATTTACCCTGTATACTAACTAGTGTTGCTTTTCGAAAGTTTGACAGACAATCGCTGGCGGCTTCGGCCGCGAGAGGAAAGTCCGGGCTCCATAGGGCAGGATGCTGGATAACGTCCAGTCGGCGCGAGCCGAAGGATAGTGCCACAGAAATGGACCGCCGATGGCCGCCGCAAGGCGTGCACAGGCAAGGATGGAACCGAGGTGTAAGAGACCCCGAGGAACGCTGGTGACTTCGTTCCTGGTAAACCCCATCTGGAGCAAGACCTAATGGGACGCAGCTTCTTCATTGAAGTAGCCTTAGCCCGAGGCGCGTCTGGGTTGGTCGCTGGAACCACATAGTAATATGCGGTCTAGATAGATGATTGTCACTTACAGCGGGAGGGTAGTTCCCGTTTTACCGCTACGAGTACAGAACCCGGCTTATGGCAAACTTTCATCACTCGCAACATTTTTATCTAACTGGTTGCCGCAAGTATCTCTACTGCGGTCATCCGCCTCAAATAATAAATTAACAGAGCAAAAAGACGGCTGTCTCAGCCGTCTTTTTTTGTACTTATTTCAATCTATCGATGACCCTATCCATCTTGCGTTCGATGGACTGTGGCCAGAATTGCAGTGATGCTTCGCCTCCACCTGCAGCCTCAAGCGCTGCATAGACATTGATTTGCCCGTAACCGTAATATTTGTCATGTCCTACTTCGCCAAGATCAATTACATTTTTGCGGATAAGGTCCATCACTTCTGTATTCTTCAGATCCGGATTGATCGAGCGGATCAATGCAGCTAGAGCGGTTACATGCGGGCATGCCATCGAGGTGCCCGACAAGGCTGCGTACTGGTTGTCTGGATAGGTGCTGGCAATGCTCTCACCCGGAGCCATCACATCCACATAATCGCCGTAATTCGAGAAGGAAGCCTTCTTCAAATTATAGTCGGTGGCTGAGACGGACAGGACTTCTGGATAGGCAGCCGGATAGCCCGGGCGCTCTGTATTGTCATTGCCTGTGGCTGCGATAAGCACAACATCATGATCGTAAGCGTACTTTACTGCCTCGTGGAGGAACTGTGCATCAGCGTAATTGCCTAGACTCATATTGATCACTTTTGCGCCGTTATCAGTGGCCCAGATTATTCCTTGTGCGACAGAATAGGTCGTACCTGCCCCGACTTGTCCAACGCTTTAACCGGAAGAATCTTGCCATTCCACATCATACCGGCAATGCCTTCGTTATTGTTGGTATTTGCCGCGATAATTCCGGCAACGTGGGTGCCGTGACCGACATCGTCAAGCGGTTCTTTATCAGGATCAACGACATTGTAGCCTTTCAGCAGCCGTCCTTTTAAATCTGGATGTTGCAGATCGACTCCCGTATCAACAATACCGACAATGACATCATTGGCTCCTTTACTTAACTTCCAGCCACGTGTCGTATCGATAATCGGCAGATTCCATTGATATTCTGAGAACAGCATGTCATTGGGTATAATGGGGGTGTCGTCCAGACTTGTCTCATTGGTCATATATAGGTAATGTGGCTCCACATAATCAGGCTGCCAATTTTTAAGGAAATAATCTTTCAATTCATTCATGGTCATCGTATCGGAACGGAAAATATAGGTGTTCACTATTTTTTGCGGCGGTCTGCAATGTAGATCGTTCATTATTTTTTTTCTGTCTTGTGTCGTTAGTCCGCGCTTAAAGGTGACCACGATTTCATTTTCATAGAAATGGCTCGCTTTTTCATTATCATGACCTGTTTTGACTGTGATATCGCGTAAGGTGTCGGTCTCAACGGATTCTACCTTGTATTTACCTTCCTTCGGATAGGGGATCAGCCGGAGATTTTTATGCTGATGATCCTTTACCTTACCGAGAATACCTAAGTCCATAACAGCGATTACCCCGTCTCCGCCCTGCTTCGCAGGTTCCGCTGTAATATAAAATTTTGGATTTTTTTGTGGAAAAGCCGGGGATTCATATGCCTTTCCTTTCTGTAGCGACTTCTTGGCGTAGACGATATAGCTTGCAATTTGTTTCTGTTCCTCACTACTCGGCTTGTATTGAGCAGCACGAACTTCCTTCGTTCTGCCGCTTGTGCCATCAAACCAAAGAATGGATTTGAACTGCTGGTGCCCCTTTTGCAATTCTGCAGCAGAGGAGGTCATCTTATCCGGATTAACCTTGTGTGTAGCTAATGCCCGAAGATGCCCTTTGGTATCCATTCTTATTAATCGTTCTGTTGCTGTCATATCACGATGCAGCATCATTTGCTTCAAGTGCTGCTCCTCCTTCGGACCAGGAGCCGGACTCGTACGTTCTGCTGCTTGGCGTGGAGCCTTCTCATTGAAGGGATACAAGCCAATCATGGCAGCGGCAGTGATTCCCACAACACCGACTAAGGCCCATCTGAACCATTTCATGTTATTGCCTCCTTAACTGTATAAGTTGAACGATTCCATTCAACTTATATGGCTGATTGAAGATATGAATTAGGTTGCTATGGAGCCTGTTTTTTTATTCCAAGACCGGAATCTGAAGAGCTAGCAATAGTCTGGTATCATCCCCATCTTTTGTCTTGCTTTGTCAACCATTTTGAAGGCATAACGAGCAATACAGAGGGAACACTGTTCTCGAGGTGATTAATCAATGACAAGCGGGAGTAAACCCATTGTAAAATGTAGCGTGGCCGATTGTGTTCATTGGGGAGAGAAAAATATTTGTCAGGCTGAAAGCATTATGATCGATATCGACCAGAACGCTACTCGCCAGTATCATGCGGAATTTGCCGGCGAATCATTCGATTCTGAGAATCAGACCAAAGCAACAACATCATCTGCTACTTGCTGTCATACCTTCAAGCCCAAGTCAAAGTGAATTTCCCAATTTTACAACCATAGGAGGTGCTGTAGATGAATGATAACAATGACAACCAACATGATTTTTATGGAGGAAGAAAACGTCTAGATTTTCCACGTAAAGATCATTCAGAACATCCAGTAAATACAAATAATAATTCAGACAAAGAAGAATACGCTTCGGAAATTTCTCCAACGGCCCCAGTGGGCGGGGCAAGTTGGGATACTACGGAGCGCCGTGAGATTCGTTCGGAGAGTAATGATGAAGTTGAACGATCAGATACGGGGGTTGCCGATAGTAGCATAGGACGTACTGTTGGTTATGTTGGAGTTGGAATCGGGATCGCCTCGTTGTTTCTCTGGAGCATTGTTCTTGGACCACTCGCCGCAGTATTAGGCTTCTATGCATACAGTCAAGGAGCTAAGACGTCTGGTGGCTGGGCGATTGGTCTGGGTATTGTAGCGACTCTAAGTTATTTCTTTCTGATTCCATTTACTCGTTAATTTTTGTAAAAGGCTGACATCCTTCTGATGTCAGCCTTTTATTTTGGTGCTACTTCATGTTCAACAGAGGTCTTTATGAACTACTTCTATAAAAAGAGGTGGTCATGATTGCCAATGCCGTGTAAAATATATACATATATCTTTTTGTACAAGTAGAGGAGCTGGCCGACATGCAAATTGATCCGCGGACGATGGAACAGCTAATTTCGCTCCAGGTGAAGAATAATGTTGATCTGCAAGGGAACAAAGCAGGAGATGCATCAAGTGGTATAGATGGTTCTTTGTTCGATATTTTGCTTCAGGAAATGATGATGGCTGATGGCAGCATTACGCCGGAGGATTATGAAGATCAGATTTCGAATATCTCCGCCCAGTTGAACGATTATTTGAACAGTATGAATGGGCTAGTCACTGACAGCTCGGACAGTTATAATATAGGTTCTGTTATTCCGAATACTCCGGTCTCTTCTGGACAACATGTCACTTCTTCCTCCAAGCACGAGATTGCTGGGGACATTCAGCAATTGATTACAGATGCTGCTCAGCGTTATGGGGTAGATCCGAGCTTGATTCAGGCTGTTATTGAGACGGAATCCTCCTTCAATCCGAAGGTTGTATCTTCTGCGGGAGCGAAGGGCCTAATGCAATTAATGGATGGAACAGCTCGTGGGTTAGGAGTTACGGATTCATTCGACCCTGCCCAAAATATAGATGGCGGAACACGCTATCTGGCTAATCTGATCCGACGTTTCGGAGGCAATGAGCGAACCGCGCTTGCTGCTTATAATGCTGGTCCGGGCCGCGTACAGAGAGTTGGTATAAGTAACGATCAGGAGCTGATGGACAAGCTTCATTTATTGCCGCGTGAGACGCAGAATTATGTATTTAAAGTAACGAGTGCTCGCAGCAAATATGAAGTGTAGCATCCAAAATGTGGCTGTAGAATGTTTTTCAATTAGACGCCTGATTGCAGGGCTGATATATTAAGATCAAAGGGAAAACGCACCGGCCACTCCCGGAAATCTGCGTTTTTTCTTTTGGTCTTTTTTCAGCTTGGATTATGATCGAGTATGTGTGAACTACCTCTAAAAGGAACTAGGTGAAATTATGAAATATATGGATTATGCAGCAACGACGCCGCCTCATCCCGAGGTTGCTCGTACGATTGCTGAAGTCATGAGCCTGCATTATGGTAACCCCTCATCATTGCATATTTTGGGGAACAGAGTGAACAATTGCTTAAAAAGGCTCGTGAGGTTTGCGCTGGAGCTCTCCAGGTAAAACCATCTGAGATTATCATTACATCAGGAGCTTCCGAGAGCAATAATGCGGCCATTAAAGGTGCCGCCCTGCAATTTATGAATCGGGGTAAGCACCTTATAACGACTGCAATAGAGCATCCTTCAGTCTATGAATGCTGCAAGCAGCTAGAAAGTTTTGGTTGGGATGTAACTTATCTGCCGGTTAACCATGAAGGAACTGTAACTCCGGAGCAGGTATGTGCTGCCATCAAGGACGATACGGTGCTTGTCTCGATTATGCATGTGAATAATGAGACGGGAAGCATTAATCCTGTTCAGGAGATCGGCAAGCAGCTTAAGGAACTATATCCACGTGTGCTATTTCATGTGGATGGCGTACAAGCATTCGGAAGACTTCCTTTGTCACTTCAAGCTTCGTATATTGATATGTACAGTTTGTCTGCTCATAAATTCAGAGGCCCCAAAGGAATTGGCCTGTTATACATCCGCGAGGGAATTAAGCTCCAGCCTCTACTTATTGGGGGCGGTCAGGAGGGTGGAAGAAGGGCTGGCACAGAGAATATTCCTTACATCGTAGGGATGGCCAAGGCTATTAGAATGGCAAAAGAGGAGCAAGTCCAAGCTGCTGAGCATTTACGACATCTCAGAAATGTCCTGATGGATGGTATTAAGTCTATACCGAAGCTCGTGCTTAATTCACCGTCAGATGGTGCACCGCATATCATTCATTTTTCTTGTCCAGGAATGAAGGCAGAGGCTATGCTCCATATGCTGGAGGAGGATGGATTCCTCGTATCGACTCGTTCGGCTTGTTCCTCTAAGAAGAGTGAGCCAAGCCGCATCCTTCTGGCTATGGGCAAAAGTGTTGAAGAAGCTTCCTCAGGCATCCGTGTAAGTCTTGGTGAGGAGCATTCGGAACAGGATATACAACAATTTCTGGTCGCTCTTCAAAGAGCGGTAGCGCGTCAGGAAGATTTGAAGGGGAGAGGCTAATGAATTTAGATTATGAAATGCTGTTGCTCCGGTTCGGAGAGATTACGGTCAAGGGGAAAAATCGCTCTAAGTTCGAACGGGCGGCTTTGTCCCATGTTAAAGCGTTACTTCGCGCTTTTCCGGGAACGGAAGCGATTTATGAATATGGAAGGATCTATGTGAGATTAAATGGTCAGGCTGCTGATCCAGTCGTCTCATCGTTAAAAAATATTTTTGGCCTAACCTCGATTAGCCCGGTGAAGGTATCGCCATCCAAGCTTGAAGATATTATTGCTATCGCTGTTGATTTTGTAAAATCGATACCGCAGGACAAGTATAAAACATTCAAAGTGCATGGACGCCGGGTCTTCAAAGGCTTTCCTCATGCTTCACTAGAGCTGAATCACCTGGTGGGAGGTCCTATACTTAGTGCATGCCCACATTTGAGTGTTGATGTTCATCATCCGGATTTTGAGCTACGAGTGGAAGTCCGTGAGCATGTAACCTACCTGTTCTGCGAAGTGATTCCAGCCGCAGGCGGATTCCCACTAGGAACGAACGGTAAAGCGATGATGCTCCTTTCCGGTGGAATCGATAGCCCGGTCGCTGGCTATTCTGCTATGCGTCGCGGTCTGGAGATCGAATGCGTGCATTTCCACAGTTATCCGTTCACGAGCAAGAAAGCGGAGGAGAAGGTGCTTGATCTCGCTCAGGTGCTATCTGGCTTTTCGGGTAGAATCAAAGTACATCTCGTTCCATTCACTGACATTCAGACTGCCTTGGCGAAGTCGGGTCAGGACAATTTAATCATCACACTGATGAGAAGATCCATGCTGCGCATCGCTACTAAGCTTGCTGAGAAGAACGGGGCACTGGCTCTAGTTACGGGTGACAGTCTCGGTCAGGTAGCAAGCCAGACACTGGCTAGTATGAATGTAATCGGCAAAGTGACGGATCTGCCACTGCTGCGTCCGCTTGTCATGATGGACAAAGAAGATATTATTTCAATGGCAAAGAAGATCGGGACCTATGATTTATCAATTCTTCCTTACGAGGATTGCTGTACACTATTCGTTCCTAAATCACCGGCAACGAACCCGAACCTACGGATTGTTGAACATGTCGAAAAAGAATTGACCGAGCTTGATCAGATGATTGAAACGGCTGTAGAGAATACGGAGTCGGTTATCGTTAAGCCTCATGTCATTATCCGCAAGAATCAAAAGGATGAGCCAGAAGTTGTTCAAGAGCAATGGTTCTAAGAGCGGAAGTTCAAAAAGTCCGAAACCGCCCATTTTGAACACTCATTAATAATCATTAAGAATAATAAAAACGGAATCCAGCCGCTAACCTGCGGATAAGGATTCCGTTTTCTTTTTGTTACATTTGTTCTCTCGGTTTTTGCCTTCTGCTCTTGTCTTCCGTAGATTTCTTGCGATAGCCCGCGTAAAGAATGACGATGATAGCGATGGCAATCAACAAATATCGTAAGAAAGGCTTGTCCTCGAAGAAGGGAAGAAAATGAGGCTCCTCCGTTATCATCTTGGCAGCGGTAAAAGCGAGCACGGCTGCTCCCAGGTATACGATCCAAGGGAAATGGTCTAATAGCTTGATGAAGAGCGTGCTTCCCCAGACAACAATCGGAACGCTGATCAATAGTCCAATAACGACAAGGATCATATGCTGCCCGGCTGCTCCGGCTACGGCAATGACATTATCGAGCCCCATGGCCGCATCGGCGATAATAATCGTCCGCACTGCCGCCCATAATGAATCTTTCGCTTCGATCGAATCATGTGAACCATTATCGCTTAGTACCTTATACGCGATAAAGAGTAGAAGGGCACCACCAATTGCTAATAACCAAGGTATTCTAAGCAGCCACACGACAAGCAGTGTGGCGATAATTCGAAGAATCAAGGCACCGCCGGTACCAAAGATGATGGCTTTCTTTTGTACGTTATGAGGCAGCTTCCTGGCTGCCATACCGATAACAATTGCATTATCACCGGCAAGAATTAAATCGATGAATACAATGTTAATGAGTGATAGAAAAAAAGATGTACTTAACCATTCCACAATTGTCACTTCCTCTAAAGATGTATATACGTAATAACTCATATAAAAGATTCAATTATTCAGTTGGATTTTTGAAACAGGCATAGCTTGACTCATTCTCTCATACAAGTTGTAAGGGAGGGGTGAGTGTGGAACAGATCATTTTGCTGTCAGAAATATTAATTATAAATCTTGTCCTCAGCGGTGACAATGCGGTTATTATTGCTTTGGCCAGCAAAGATTTACGGAAGAAGCAACGCAAGCAGGCGATTTGGTGGGGAGCTATCGGAGCGGTGGTGCTGCGTTGCATCATGACATGGGTGGCAGTAATATTATTGAAAATTCCTTTTATTCAAGCAGTTGGTGGGCTTTTACTTATTGGAATTGCCTTCAAACTATTAATGCCACATGAAGAATCTGACCGTTCAGAAAAGGCATCTACATTATGGAAGGCGGTTCAGACAATTCTGATCGCAGATGTTGTAATGAGTCTTGATAATGTACTTGCAATCGCTGCACTGGCTAACGGAGATTTAGCTATATTGGTGATTGGTATCGCTATCAGCATTCCCATTGTCGTCTGGGGCAGTAATATCATCTCTGTTTTGCTTCATAAATTGCCGTTTCTTATTTATTTAAGGGCCGGCATTTTAGGATATACAGCGGGCGGTATGCTCATCCATGATCCTAAGTTCGGTATCCTACTGGAGACTCTCATACCGAACCTCTCTGGAATATTGCCGATCATGCTGGCAGGACTTGTTATTATGTTTGGCTGGTTTTTCAAATCGAGAGCGCAACGCCAATAGAGGAAGTTCAAAAAGTTATCTTTTGACCACGAATCAATAATTAAAATGTAAATTTAACCACTCTTGAAATTGCGAAGAGTGGTTTTTTATGCCGAATTCATATAAAATTGAAATATAGAGGTGTCGTACTTTGTTGCGGTATGTTCCTCATTGTCATCTGGAAGGTGTGTGATCTAATGTCCGATAATAACAAGCTGACGACTGGTATTGTGATTCTGGCTGCTGGAATCATTATCCTGCTAGGAAAGCTCGGCGTATTCAGCTTTCTGGGCAAGGCGCTCTGGCCTTTACTTCTCTTGATACCGGGCATCCTACTGCATTTGTGGTATTTCTGGAGAAGAGGACCTGTAGAGCTGCTCGTTCCTGGTGGAATTCTGGTAGTTTACAGTATTATTTTCTTCATCGGCAATTTTGGAGGCTGGCAGACTTTGAAATATACTTGGCCGGCATTTCTGCTTGGTATCGCAGTTGGACTGTTCGAGTATGATTATTGTTCATCTCAGCGACAGCAAGGGGTATTACTTGCAGCACTGATTGTCGGTATCTTATCTTTGGTTCTGCTCGGCTGGACTCTGTTTACCTGGTCGGTCATATACATTCTGGCGATTATCCTTATCATTGCTGGCATCGTCATGATCTTTACGCGCGGGAAAACACGGCGCGGATGGTAAAGTCAGGGTGTTGATTTTCTGACTTTTTAGCGTATAATATAAGGGATGGTCAAGCGTCGGTCTTTAATTTGCCCGACGCTTGTTTTGTGGTTCTGTTTTCAGCTTAGTTCCAGGAATTGATTGCCTGCACAGTCGTTATAAATCACATAACGATCTGATGGACAATTTAATCAGATATAGAAACGAAAGGATATGGAGAAAAATTATGCATGAAAGAAATAACATCCGCAACATTGCGATTATTGCTCACGTAGACCATGGCAAGACGACGCTTGTAGATAAACTGCTGCAGCAGTCCGGTATTTTTAGAGAACATGAGGCAGTACAGGAACGCGCGATGGACTCCAATGATATTGAGCGGGAACGCGGGATTACGATTTTGGCTAAGAATACAGCCATTACGTATAAGGATTATTTAATCAATATCGTGGACACTCCAGGGCATGCCGACTTCGGCGGAGAAGTAGAACGGATCATGAAGATGGTTGATGGTGTTCTGCTTGTCGTTGATGCTTATGAAGGCTGCATGCCACAGACGAAATTCGTACTTCGCAAAGCGCTTGAGCATGATTTGACCCCCATTGTTGTTGTGAATAAAATCGACCGCCCGGCAGCCCGTCCGGCCGAAGTTATCGATGAAGTATTGGATTTGTTCATCGAACTCGAGGCTTCGGATGAGCAGTTGGAATTCCCCGTTGTTTATGCATCCGCTCTGAACGGTACATCCAGTTCGGATCCTGAGAAGCAGGATGATAATATGCTTGCCCTTTATGAGACGATCATCGATCATATCCCAGCCCCAACTGAAAAAGTTGACGAACCTCTTCAATTTCTTGTAACACTGATGGACTATAACGAATATCTCGGACGTATTGCGATCGGCCGTGTGAACCGCGGGGTTATCCGTCAAGGCCAATCTGTAGCCGTGATGATGCGCGATGGTAGCAAGAAAATGGCTCGCATCGAGAAGCTCTTCGGCTTCCAAGGCTTGCGCCGTGTAGAAATCGAAGAAGCTGGAGCGGGTGATATCGTAGCGATTGCCGGCATTAAAGACATCAATATCGGTGAGACGATTGCAGATCCGAACCAACCAGAGGCGCTTCCGGTACTCAAGATTGACGAGCCTACACTGCAAATGACTTTCCTTGTTAATAATAGTCCATTCGCTGGACGTGAAGGAAAATGGGTCACTTCCCGTAAGCTTCGCGAGCGTCTGTTAAAGGAATTGGAGACCGATGTATCACTTCGCGTGGACGAGACAGATAGCCCTGATGCCTTTATCGTCTCTGGACGTGGTGAGCTTCACCTCGGTATTTTGATTGAGAATATGCGTAGAGAAGGCTATGAATTGCAAGTATCGAAGCCGGAAGTTATCGTCAAGGTAATCGATGGCGTTAGAATGGAGCCGATCGAACGTCTCTTGATTGATATTCCTGAGGAGAGCATGGGTGCTGTTATGGAAAGCTTAGGTTCCCGTAAAGCGGAAATGGTGAACATGATCAATAGTGGCAACGGTCAAGTCCGCCTTGAATTCTTGATTCCAGCTCGCGGCCTGATTGGATATACTACCAATTTCATGACCTTGACCCGTGGTTATGGCGTGATGAACCATGCCTATGATAGCTATGGCCCAGTCGTTGGCGGCCAAGTTGGTGGACGCCATGAAGGAGTGCTTGTATCCAGTGAGAATGGTGTTTCGACCATGTACGGTATTCTAGGAATCGAGGACAGGGGTATCCTATTTGTAGAGCCTGGTGCGGAGATTTATGAAGGTATGATCGTCGGTGAACATAACCGCGATAACGATATTGTTGTAAATATTTGTAGAGAAAAACAATTGAACAACATCCGTTCAGCAACGAAAGATGACACCGTTAAAATGAAGACACCGCGTCTGTTCTCCTTGGAGCAAGCGTTGGAATATCTGAATGATGATGAATATTGCGAAGTTACGCCGAAATCGATTCGTCTACGTAAGAAGGTTCTGAATAAAGGCGAGCGTGAGAGAGCTGAAAAACATCGCAAAATGTCCGAAGCTAATCTATAATGGTAATATATTCATTTTGATGTGAAGCGAAGGAGGGGCTGGCCTTGCAGGCTTGGTTCGCGCAAAACCCGGTCATTTCGTATATTTTGATTTATGTGCTTATCATCTTTGTATACAACAAGGTGTTTCGTAGCCAGCAGAAGCTGCCGCTTCTAAAGGAGATCATTTTATATATTTTAATGGCAATCGGCTCGTTCCTCCTGCTCATTTTTCAGATCGACAAGTTGCCGATTATTCAATGTCTGCTCGTTGCCGTCGTCCTAATGCTAATGGTACGTATCCGTTATTTTGTGGAAGGTCGACGTAACAAAAAGCAAAAATCTATGCCTGCAGCTGGTGAGCAGAGCGAGTAGTATACGTTAGTGTGTGAGATTTACGTGGAAACTTTATTGCCTTCTCATTCGTATACTCTATGTGACGACATAATCCAGATGAAAAGGTGTTTGATTCTATGAGTTCTTACAACAAAGGTCTACCACCTCGTGATGACCGTTCTAATCGGTCTTCCGCCAAAGGATCAAAGAAGTCCAGAAAGCAGTCTGGTGGGAAAAGATTTTTCAAGGTATTATTGACGCTTCTTATTGTTGCAGTGCTTGGAGTGGGTGGGATCGCAGGGTATTTGATCTTTACCCTTAATGATACGATCAACAAGACAGGCACTTCAGGCAAAGTGGCTGCGGAGAATTCCGCTAAAGTTAAACCAATTGCCATGCTGCTATTGGGTACGGATTACCGTCCAGAGACCGGAACCCATCTCACCGACGTCATTATGGTGATCGCCATGAACCCGAAGACGAAGTCGGCTACGATTGTGTCTTTACCTCGGGATACGAGGTTTGAAATGAAGGGCTATAAAGCGAACAAGCTTAATTCGTTCTACCCTAAGTTCCTGGTCGCTGAGAAGAAATCAGGTATATCGGCCAAGGAAGAAATGAAGACGATGTTAAGCAAGTATATGGATCTTCCGCTTGATTATACGACCGTGCTCAATTTTCAGGGCTTCCGCGATGTTGTTGATGCTCTCGGCGGAGTTGATGTAACCGTTGATGCCAATATGTGCTATGTGGACAAGGCAGACGGTACCAATATCAATCTGAAGAAGGGCGACCAACATTTGAACGGCGAAAAGGCACTCGATTATGTTCGCTACCGGAAATCGAACTGCGATCCTAAGACGAAGCCTTCGAACGATTTTGAGCGCAACCAGAGGCAAAATGAAGTGCTTCATGCAATGATTGATCAGACTAAGTCTTTGAATGGTGTGATTGGTGCAGGTAAGGCGATTGCATCAATTGGTGATAATATGACGACAGACCTGGAAGCAGAACAAGTCAAAAATATAATTGCCGCTTACTGGAACATTTCCAAAGAGAATGTATCCTTTATTCCCGTCACGGGCGATTGGAAGAGCCCTTATGTCTATATCAATGACAGCGAGCTGAATAAGGCGAAGCAGGCGTTGAAGGACGAGCTTGCCGGAACAAAGCCTCAATCCGAAGGACAAGGAAATCAATCGGGCAAGTGATCGATTGAAGGCAAGTTTTGTGTCGTGGTATAATACAATTAGATAGTGGGATGAGGGTTCCTTACTTTAAGTATGATCAGGGGGGCTGGCGTTAATGTCCGAACTCGTTACACAATTATCTGAACCATTGTTCAATGCATTCCAGTCCGAAACGTTCGTTCTGCTCAGCACGGTGGATGTGGAGACGGGGGGCCGACCTCAAGTGCGATCTCCTGGGTGTATGCGCTGAATCCCTCGACTCTTCGCTTTGCTGTGGACCACAGATCGAGGCTTGTCAACAATATGAAGACTCATCCGCGAATTACAGTAACTGTGTTTGGCGCGGAGACCATCTATGCGATTAATGGTGTGGCCGAGGTAGTGCAGGACCCACTCGACGGGGTTCCATTCAAAATGTGCTGCTTCGACATGAAGATCGACGCCGTAAGGAATGCTTTATTCTACGGCGCTCATCTTGCATCCGCACCAACCTATACCAAGGTGTACGATCAGCGTGCTATGGAGAATTTGGACAATCAAGTTTTTAATGCAATGAAAAAAGCCTAGCGAATTCCATTCGCTGGGCTTTTTTTCATCTAGGACAGACCTAGTATTTACTTCCAGAGGTACCGGAAGTGTGGCTTTTCGACTTTACTTTGCTTTTTTCTTGCTTCGTAGGTTGATGTTTTCCATGCTTGGCCGGAACGCTCTTAGTGCGCGGATGCGTGTCGCTCGACATTTGTGGAACGATTCGTCCGATGATATCGGCCATTTCTGTCGCAAAGCCGGAGATCGGATGTCCTGCGGAAGTCTTCTTGCCGATTTCAGCGATACGATGGCTGAGGTCCATGTCGGCTGTGACGATAGCTCCGGTGCCTTGAGGATCCTTACGCAACGCTTCGGCAACGGTATACTTGATTCCTCCGACGCGTGCGCGCTCAAGGTTCCCATCAACATCAATACCGACAACAGCCGTCTTTCCCATAATGACGCAGTGGGCGCCTTTGACGCCAGGAACCTGCTTAGCAAGTGATTCCAGATGAGCTTGTCGATTCTTCTGCTGATTTTTGCCGGTTGCTTTGCCTGTATTACTCTTGTTATTCTGCGCTGCCTTACCCGTTGTATTGCTCAGACCCTTGGGACCATGCCTCTGTACACTTTGCGTCCGGGTAGTGTTTTCAGATTGATTCTTTGGAGAGGGTGATGCCTTTTTAGAAGCTGTTTGGCAGCTAGTTAGCAGTGAGGCCGTTAATAATAAACACAGCCAAATTCGCATGATTTGATCCGTCCTTTCGGAGATGAGTTCTTGCCAGATATGAATCCAGCTTGGTATCTATAACATTTCCCGGACAATAAAAAATATGTATTAGAGAGGTAGTTCAAAAAGTCTGCTTTTGATTACGAAGTAACACTGAGAAGTCTATTTGACATCGAATCTTGAATTCAGCCGGGCTTAAGCAATTGCTTACGAAGTCATGTTTCCTACGGAAACATCTTAGGTGCTCACGTAGGTTTTGCCTACGCTCCGCTCCTCAGTTCCTGGCCTCATCCAATCTTCTCGGTGCTGAAAATCGAACTTTTTGAACAAAGACCTTTTGAATTACAATGCGAATTTGAAGCTGTAATGACTGCGGTGGAGGGGATATCCGTGAAGAAGATCTTTGTATTGGATACGAATGTATTGCTGCACGATCCGAATGCCATTTTTGCTTTTGAGGAGCATGAAGTAGTGATTCCGGCGGTCGTGCTAGAGGAAATTGATTCGAAGAAGCGCAATGCAGATGAGATCGGACGTAATGCACGCGGAGTATCCAGGCTGCTCGATGGCCTACGGGAGCAAGGACATTTACATGATGGGGTCATACTCGAACATGGCGGCGTCATTAAAGTGGAAATGAATCACCGTAGCTTTGCCAAAGTACAGGAGATGTTCGGCGAGATCAGCAATGATAATCGCATTTTAGCGGTCGCTCTGAATTATCACCTTGAAGAATTAGAGAAGCCCGAGCCAAGTTCAGTTATCATCGTCAGTAAGGATGTACTAGTGAGAATCAAGGCTGACGTTCTCGGTTTGATTGCGGAAGATTATCTGACGGGCCGTACTGCAGATCCAAGCGAAATGTATCCGGGTTATTTGTCTATACAGGTTCATCCGTCCGTCATTGATGAATTTTATACATTCCGTTCATTGTCTGTGAAATCGCTTGGATTATCCTATCCGCTATATCCGCATGAATTTATTATTATGAAAGATGAGATGGGGAGAGGGAAGTCAGCACTTCTAAAAGTAAATGACGATGCCAGCCGACTTGAACCGTTGTATCTTAGCAATGATCCTGTATGGGGAATCAGTGCCCGCAATGCACAGCAGCGGATGGCTCTGGAATTGCTGCTTAATGATGAAATTCCACTGGTTACGATTACAGGCAAGGCCGGAACAGGGAAAACCTTGCTCGCTCTGGCGGCAGGGCTATTGAAGGTAGAAGATGAGCATAAGTACAAGAAACTGCTGATTGCCCGTCCGGTTGTTCCGATGGGAAAAGATATCGGTTACCTGCCTGGGGAGAAGGAAGAGAAGCTCCGTCCCTGGATGCAGCCGATTTATGATAATTTAGAATATTTATTCAATACAAAGAAATCTGGCGATATCGATAAAATTCTGATGGGGCTCGGAAGCATTCAGGTTGAGGCGCTTACGTATATCCGCGGACGCTCCATCCCTGGTCAGTTTATTATTATTGATGAAGCGCAGAATCTATCGCAGCATGAAGTGAAGACGATCGTCTCAAGAGTCGGCGAAGGGAGTAAAATCGTCCTCGTAGGCGATCCAGAACAGATCGATCACCCTTATCTGGATTCGGCCAGCAACGGACTTACTTACCTGGTTGAACACTTTAGAGAGCAAGGGTTAAGCGGACATATCATGCTTGAGAAAGGCGAGCGCTCCAAGCTGGCCCAATTGGCGGCAGATTTATTGTAGAAGTTACCTTTTCTTTGAGAGAAAGCTGGGAAGTCTCGCTCATTTGACACCGGATTACCCCCGGTGTTTTTTTACGCGTTTAAAAAATCTGACTTTCAGCACCGAGAAGGTCGATGTCGATTACTTCTTGATTCACTTCGCTCGCTCATCCTTGAATTTCTTCGATCGGTTTTCTTATCAAAGGGAGAATTTTCAAACTACCTCTATAAGAATTTAGGGACAAGGTACTAGGGAGTTTGATACAATAGAGATTAGTTGATATGAATTGGATTCCTGTGTTTTGATGGTTTGAAACGTTGGAGGGGAAGAACGGGTATGAAGCGAAGAAACCATTGGGTACTTTTTGCACTCTTACTGCTCGCCTTGATTAATTTGTCACCGACGGAGAAGTCAACGATGGTAGGTTCCAAAGATCAGGAGAGAACAACAGAGCCGGTAAAACCTCCAAGCCAGGAGAAGGTTCGGGACAATGGACGGATAAAAGTAGCCGTACGGCTACCTGAGTCGGAATTCAATGAACTGAAGGCGATGAACGATTCGTTTATGCAGGAGCATTCCACTGAAGTTGAACTGGTGAATCTACCTACCGGGGAAGATTACACTTCTTTGCAACAGCAGTTCGAGCTTGGTGCGTCTCCCGACGTCGTATTGCTCGACAATGTCTGGGTTCGTCGCTATGCAGCGGGCGGATTCTTGCTGCCGACGGAGAGTTACTATTCCGGTTCTTTGACCGGTGAAGTGTTAAGCGCTTCCTTGGCGCAGGATGAATGGAACGGCTATGTGTGGGGTGTGCCGCTTGATGCCGATCCCTATGTTTGGGTATATGATTCTGAGGTATTAAGAGAAATCGGTCATTCTTTCCCATCGACATTGGAGGAATGGCATGCGCTAATCGAAGCCTGGAATGAATTTAATTCTCCAGCGTATTTGCTGGGGCTTGATTATAATGATCCTTATGCTATGATGTCGTTATTATGGCAATTGGGTGCCAAAGGTCAAGGCAAGCAGGAAGGGGCCGAATCTATTTTTAATAAGAAAAGCTTAAATGAAGCAGTTCCGCTCTTGGAGCAGCTGCAGCCTTATATGATAGATACCAGCGACGATGAGAGTAGCGACCGTTGGATTGGTGGTAATCGGCAAGATGCAGTTATTACGCTTATTCCTTCTACAGAGGCGAGGAAGTATCCTTATCGTGGAAAGAAAATCTTCTTTCCAGAACCTTTGGAATCAGGCAATAAAATGTGGATTTCCGGCAGAAGCTTTGTTGTAACAGCGAGATCCAAGCATCGGGATACAGCTGGATTGTGGATTTCGGCAATGACTGCCCAAATCCAGCAACGTCAATGGCATGAGAAGACGGGCCATTTGCCTGCACTTAAAACTTTGTACTATCAAGCGATGAGATCTGGACTGCCAGATTGGGTAACGGCTTCGTTCGTAAAAGGACAGGGAATTACTCAGCCGGTAACAACCAATCTTCCCGAGTTGATGCAGCAATTACAAGAGACGTCCCGTTCTTTTCTTTATAATGATATAAATGCTAAACAGTATTTGAAGCAATTGGATGAGCTGAATCCATAAATTCATGGTTAGCTGTTTGATTTCAATGATAGTTTTAATTTTACAGTTAACTGACCCTCGTCAATTACTGCTTCTGTCGCTTCGATGAAGGGAACGATCTCTTTTGGATAAAATCCAAGATCAAATTCATCTTCCAACTCAGTTCTTGTGGTGTCCGGTAATTCTAAGCCATTAAAGACAAGCTTATCAATATGAAAAACTAGGGCGTTCTGCGGTTGATTTTCAATGGTATAATGCCCTTCTACAGATATTTCAAGACCCTCTTTGCTGCCTTGCACGATCATGCGTTGATTTGAGAATCGGAACGACATATCGCTAAGCAGTTTATTTTTGCTTCTAAGGAACTCGTTGAGCTCTTTTCCCGGATGGTCAGGATATAACCTCCTTTAAACGAAGTGAGGCTGTCCTTGTAATCTTTTAAGTAATCAGGAAAATTAGCCATGGCCTCAGACAACACCTTGAAATAACGCCTTACTTCATAGAGTCCTACGTTCTGCCAATAGCTAGTTAATTCCTGGATCATTTGTCGCAGCTTTTCTGGGTCGGCGCTAGAGCTTATGGAACTCTCCACACTCTGCTGAAGTGCAACCAATCGTTCCCGTTGCTGCAGCAATCGTTGCTTCATGCTCTCCAGTTCTTGACTGGTTTGATTCAGTTCTTCTCTTGTTGCTCTTAGAGTGGTGTATTCTTGCAAATATGTATTGAGGATATCTTGGTTTCGTTCTGAAATAAGCTGATAGTAGTCTAATACGGTAAAGAAGTCACTAAGGCTGTTAACTGACAATAGTGCAGTGAGTAGAGTTTCGCGTTCTCCCATATAGTAGGCGGCGATCACTTTTCCGGCTTGTTCGCGGCTGCTTTTGATTTGACTGCTCTTATCAGCTAGCTGCTTGGTCAATTTATCCACACTTCGTTCGGTATCTTGTTGCTGAAGTGTAATCTTGCTAATATCTCGATCAATTTCAACGATGGACAGACTCTGTTCCATAATCTTCAGGTCTTCCTCTGAGATTGGAGCAGCATATGCAGCCCCTTGCAGCAAAGGACCCACTGCAAGAGCGATGAACATACATAGCGAAGCAATGGTTTTACGTAAGCAGTTCTTCAGGTTCAACACATCCCTCCTCCTTTGCAGCATCATGTTATGGTGGCCGGACCTCTTTACCTAGGATGTATATGATACAAGCACGGCAAATATATGAGGTAGTTCAAAAAGTCCGCTTTCGAATTACACGAAATGAAAAACAAAGAAGACGATCCGATAAAATCGAATCGTCTTCTTTGTCGTAATGATGAAGCAAGCCGGAGATTATAGCGGCAGCCCCATCTGGAAAACCGTCCAATAGCTGAATCCTGTGAAGGCTACAATCATATATCCCCAGAACAGCATGATATAAGTCTTCTCAGTGAATTTCAAATAACCAAACAGCATGAAGAATGCAGTCTGCATAAAAAATAACAAAGCCATCTCAATGAGGTTCCCGGCAAAAGCCATAAGTCCGATGGAGAGTGTGAAAAAGCCGAGGACACGGAACATTCGTGCCAAGCGTGAATCCCCCTTTCCTATGTATACGCTTCATCCAAATTCTACAATTATTATACCCGCAACCTTAACAAGTGTAAACGAAAAGTCAATAAAAAGAATTGCTTCCCTGATAAATTGTGATTTTTATTATTGTCATTTGATTAGACGACGCCTTATCTGACTGGTATTTTGCAAAGACATGTATGGACGAGGTTAAAAATGGAAATACATTTTAATACCAAATAGATTCTATGAACTCTATGAGAGGCATAGAAATGGAGTAAGAAGTAATTTTACCCATTCGCCTGCCGGGATAAAGGCTGGAGACGGTATATTTAGGATGTCGTTAGGAGGTTTATATTGCATGACAGCAGTGAGACAAGATGCGTGGAGCGCGGAAGATGATCTGATTCTGGCTGAAGTGACTTTGCGTCATATTCGTGAGGGCAGCACGCAATTGACTGCCTTTGAAGAAGTAGGGGAGAAGATCGGTAGAACTGCAGCTGCTTGTGGTTTCCGATGGAACAGTTGTGTCCGTAAGAGATATGAGGCAGCGATAGGTATCGCAAAAGCACAACGGCAAAAAAGAAACTATATGAAGAAGCAGGGATCGCTGGTGGGAAGCCCAGCTGTAGCTTCACTGACTTCGGTTGTTGAATTGGAAGAGGGAATCTACAAAAATGACGGGGTAACTGAAGAGACAATCTCGATCGATGCGGTCATCCGTTTTCTGCGCGGGTGGAAGAATACGGTTCAAGAGAGCAACCGTCACGTGAAGATGCTGGAGAAAGAATTGCGCATGAAGGATGAAGAACTGCTGAATTTGCGCGAGGAGAATAAACGTTTGTTCTCGCAGGTGAATGAGGTTCAGAGCGATTATCGAGTCGTGAACGACGATTATAAAGCTTTGATTCAAATTATGGACCGGGCTAGACGACTTGCCTTTCTTAATGAAGAGGAAGACGAGAGTAAAACAAGATTCAAGATGGATGCTAACGGCAATTTAGAACGAATCGAATAGAAAAATCGATAGAATAAACAAAGTCCCATCGCAATCGCGGCGGGACTTTGTTTTTGTAGAGAATGTACTTATTATGTATTTCTAAGGACAGGTCTGGTATAAACATAGTAGATGGTTAGGAAGGAAGGATTCGGATGAAGGTAGACATTATTGGAGCGGGAGCTCTTGGATTGTTATTTGGCGGTAAGTTAGCTGCGGGGGGAGTACGGGTTCGTTTCTGGACAAGAACGACTGAACAAGCTCGATTGTTGAGGGAAGAAGGAGTTCATATTGAGGAACCGAATTCCGCTCTTCTACACATTGCTCCGTCTATGATTCTGGCTCATTCCGTAAATGATATAGTTGATGGTTCGATGAATAATTCTGAGGAGGAAGTTCCTGATTGGATATTTGTCACGACAAAACAGCGGAGCGTGGATCATGATCTGCTTGATATCATCGGACAGATCGCCTGTCCTAAGACGGGAATCATCTGTTTTCAGAATGGAATCGGTCATATCGAGATATTCCGCAGCGCTTTCAAGAACAGGAGTATCTATGTAGCTATAACGACAGAAGGTGCCAAACGTAGAGACTCACATTACGTCATCCGCGCTGGTGTTGGGAGTACCCAAATCGGTATCCCTCAAGCAAGTCAATCTCTTCTATATAATGATTCTATAGATAAGAAGAAGGATCAGTTCAATGGAGAAGATTTGCTCAAAATGCTTGAATCGGCAGGATTTGAAGCCTTTTTGTCGAAAGAAATCGATAGGGAAATTTATAGGAAATTGCTTATAAATGCAGTGATTAATCCGTTAACCGCAATTTGGCGTATACCGAACGGAGAATTGCTCGATACGAAGTTGCGCGTGGCGATGCTTAAGCAGCTATGTGAGGAAGGAATGCGAATCTATGAGGCGCATCAAATCTCTATTCCTTCTAATATGTATGAACAGATTATATCTGTCTGCCAGTCGACAGCCGGGAACATCTCATCCATGTTAAGCGATGTACTTAAAGGAGCGCCAACCGAGATTGATTCCATAAATGGACGACTGACAGAGATGGCTCAAGCTGCTGGCATATCTGCTCCTGGACATGAGATTTTGTTGAATTTGGTTAGAGGACTAGAGGCTGCGGGCGACTGAGGACATAAAATTTTGTTTTAGGTCTGAAAATTACGTTTTATGGGGAGGGTTCGTCTTTGAATGTACTATTGGGACCGGTTTTTATTTTTACGATAATGCCTATTATTCCATTTTTCTTGGTTTATTTTGTCTGCGTTTTCTTGAAGAAGGAGAGAAAAGCTTCGTTGCTCTTGGCTATGGACGTGACGACATTCTTCCTTATTTTGTCAGTTTCTGTTCTGTTCAATAACGTATTTAATTCCAAGTTTGGTTTCTATTTAATACTACTTATCCTGCTGATTGTCGTGGGTCTGATCGGCGGAGCCCAGAACAGGCTGAAGGGGAAGGTTGATGTCAACAGAATGTTGCGCGCTGTATGGCGTCTTGCCTTTGCCGGAGCGGGAATCGTATATATTGTTTTATTTCTCATTAGCTTCTTTACATATATTTCTGCTATTTAGTTCAGGCTAAGTGAGGAAAGAAAAGGTACTACATATTGAAAAGAATAATGAAAACCTGTAGAACAAAGAGCGGAAAATGTCAATAATGTAGATTTGACCATTTTGTTAATAATGCGTTTCATTTTTATTAACAGGTGTTCTATTTCAGAAAATTTATGTTGGATTTTTTTGACCGCTGGTTGTATAATCTAAAAACATATACCACAAAACATATTAATTAAGGGGGACTCAGCAAGGATGAAGAAGAGTAAAAGTCTATTGCTTCTTTTGACGCTCGTTCTTGCGGTCGGTACGCTATTATCTGCTTGCGGATCGAACAGCGAGAAGAACAGTGCTTCAAAAGGAAACAACAATGCAGCTAACAATGCTGCAAATGGTGATGTGAAGTTGGCTTCTGATCAAACGCTTAGAATCAATTTGAGTGCAGAACCTCCAACATTTGACCCAGCTCAAGCACAGGATAGCCAAGCGAATACAGTGCTCAAGATGATGTATGAAGGTCTTGTACGCATGGACGCTGATGGCAAGGAACTTCCAGGTGCTGCAGAGTCTTGGGACATTGACGGAACTAAATATACTTTCCATCTTCGCAAAGATGCTAAGTGGAGCAATGGCGACCCTGTAACAGCAAACGATTTCGTATTTGCTTGGGAACGCGTGCTTAGCCCTGATACACAACCAGCTGCACCTTATGCTTACCAATTGTACTACATCAAGAATGCTGAAGATTTCAACAACGGTAAAATTAAGGATTTCAACGAAGTTGGCATTAAAGCTACTGACGACTATACTTTGGAAGTGGAATTGAATGACCCAACTCCATATTTCCTTGGTCTGACTTCATTCTATACTTTCTACCCGGTTCATCAATCCGTTAAGGATGATGCTGCATGGGCTACAGATCCTAAGAAAATGATCGTTAACGGACCGTTTACGTTGACCACTTGGACAACCGGTGAAACTATCGAAGTAACGAAGAATGATCAATATTGGAATAAAGATGATATTAAGTTGAACAAAATCACAATGTCTTTGGTAGAGAGCGGTGCTACTGAGCTCGAATCCTACCGTAACGGCGAACTTGATCGTGCGGGTGCACCTAACGGTGAAATCCCATCCGACCAAATTCCAATCGTACAAAAAGAAATGCCGGATGAATATAAAGTAAAAGGTATCGCTGGTACCTACTACTATCAATTTAACTCTAAAGCAGAACCATTCCAGAACGCTAAGATTCGTAAAGCATTCTCTATGGCTATCGACCGTCAAGCGATTGTAGACAAAATAACACAGGGCGGACAAATCCCTGCATACGGTGCAGTACCAGAAGGTATCGCGGGTGCTGAAGGTGAATTCCGCGCTGAACACAGCGACAAAGAGTATTTCCAAGAGAACGTTGATGAAGCTAAGAAGTTGTTGGAAGAAGGGATGAAGGAAGAAGGCTACACCAAGCTGCCTGATATCACTTTAATCCACAACAACGGTGAAGGACACAAGAAAGTTGCTACTGCTATTGTTGATATGTGGAAGAAAAATCTTGGCGTAGACGTTAAGATTCAAAACCAAGAGTGGGGCGTATTCTTGAAGAATCGTCAAAATCTTGACTATCAAATCGCTCGTAGTGGCTGGTCTGCTGACTACAACGATCCGATGACATTTATGGATCTGTGGATGACAGGCGCGGGTAACAACGATTTGGGCTACTCCAACCCTGAGTATGACACTCTGCTTAAGCAAGCTAAGTCTGAGCCAGACTTGAAGAAGCGTGACGCTGACTTTGCAAAAGCGGAAGAAATCTTCATTAAACAAGATATGGCTTATATGCCTATCTACTACTACACGAACGTAGCACTTGAAAAGCCGAACCTTAAAGGCGTAGTTGTTGACTACAGCGGTGCAATCGACTACACTCGTGCATACCTGACAGCAGAATAATTGTCGGTAAAAATACACAAATGTCGATAATTGAATAGCAAGTTTGGGATATATATGTGGTATTCCATATATATCCCCTTTTTTTTGCGACTTTTTTCCAAGTTGTGTGCGCATATGCAAATATTATGTGGTCATATGCAAATTTATCGAATAGACAAATGAAAAGGTTTGCCCTAAAATCGATTTATATCGTTTTTTGTCGAAAATTATAAGAGGAGGTGTTAACGGGTATGGTGCGCTACATTGCTAACAAACTATTCTACACATTGGTTTCGCTGTTCATCTTAATCTCCGCCACCTTCTTTCTTATGAAAGCAATACCGGGTGATCCTTTCATGTCGGAAAAGAAAGTTCCTGAGGAGATCAGACAGCGTCTCATGGAACAATATGGTTTGGACAAACCCGTTTTCCAACAGTACATTAAGTATCTCGGAGATATCGCTCAAGGTGACTTGGGGATTTCAATGAAAAAGGTTAACCAAGAGGTATCGCATATCATTGGACAAACTTTCTCCGCTTCACTCAAGCTGGGACTTGTCGCGATTGTTGTATCCGTTATTATCGGGGTGGTGCTCGGACTCTTAGCAGCACTCTATCACAGAAGAGTCATAGATAATGTGACGATGGTGTTGGCGGTTCTCGGGATTGCGGTCCCAAGCTTCGTACTCGCATCATTGTTGCAATTTGTGTTTGCATCCAAGCTGCATTGGCTCCCTACGATGGGATTCAAAGGACCATTGTACTATGTCATGCCTGTAGCAGCACTTTCAGCGCAGCCTATAGCCTTTATAGCCCGTCTGACGAGGTCAAGTATGCTCGAAGTTCTGCATGCGGACTACATTAAGACAGCTAAGGCTAAAGGCTTAAGTTGGTTTGCTATTTTGATTCGCCATGTAGTTCGCAACGGGATTATGCCGGTTGTTACTTATATGGGGCCAATGACCGCGAATATCGTTACTGGTTCGGTTGTTATCGAACAGGTCTTCGGTATTGGAGGTATCGGTAAACAATTCGTTATGGCAATTACAAGTCGTGACTATCCGCTCATTATGGGTATCACAATTTTCTATGGTGCATTGTTGATGATTGCCCGGTTGATTACTGATGTTGCATACGGATTTATCGATCCGCGAATCAAGCTTAACGCTAGGAAGGAGGGCTAATCATTGGATGCTAATCAACAAATCAAAGTGATGCCAGCACCCGCAGATCTGACCGCGAATGATTTCGCAAGGATTGGTACGGATGAGAAACAAGCTGAAGTGATTCAGCGGGAGAGCGTGTCCGCGCTGAAGGATGCTTGGCAAAGATTGGTTGCTAATAAGTTGGCCATGACTGCTTTGGCCGTACTTATCATTATTATAGTTATGTCGATTATCGGTCCATTGATGTCGAAGTTTAACTACTTCTCAAATGACCTGCTTAATACAAATGCGAAGCCTAGTGGAGAGCATTGGTTCGGCACTGATGATTACGGTCGGGACATGTTCGTACGTACCTGGTACGGAGCACGTATCTCATTGATCGTCGGTTTAGTAGCGGCTCTGATTGACCTTTGTGTCGGTGTTGTATACGGGGGGGTTATGGGCTTCTACGGTGGACGTGTAGATACCATTATGAACAAGTTCTCCGAAATCTTGTACGCGATTCCTTACCTGCTCGTAACTATCCTGTTGCTGGTTGTGATGGAGCCAAGTCTAGGTACGATTATCGTAGCATTGACCATCACTGGCTGGATTAACATGTCCTGGATTGTACGGGCGAAATTATGCAGCTTAAAAATCGTGAATTCGTACTTGCATCTCGTTCAATGGGTGCAGGATCAGGACGTTTATTGTTCCGTCACTTATTACCGAATGCACTCGGTCCAATTATTGTTACAGTTACTCTATCTGTACCAAACGCGATCTTTGCGGAAGCCTTCCTGAGCTTCCTTGGTCTAGGTGTTCAGTCGCCGGTTGCTTCGCTTGGTTCGATGATCAACGACGCATTGACCGGTTGGTTGTACTATCCTTGGCGCATGCTGTTCCCGGCAATTCTGATCAGTTTGATCATGCTGGCGTTTAATATTCTTGGCGACGGCCTTCGTGACGCGCTGGATCCAAATCTGAAGAAATAGGAGGTGGAATGATGGAGCCGATTTTACAAGTTAAAGATTTGCATGTCTCCTTCTCAGTTAAGAGCGGCGAAGTAAAAGCTGTCCGCGGTATGAACTTTGAAGTGGGTAAAGGGGAAACGGTTGCGATTGTCGGTGAATCCGGAAGTGGTAAGAGCGTAACAGCCCAAACGATCATGCGCCTGATTCCGTCCCCTCCGTCAATCATTAAGCAAGGTGAGATCTTGTTCCAAGGACAAGATATCTTGAAGAAAAGTAATAAGCAAATGGAAGCTATTCGTGGTAAAGATATTGGCATGATATTCCAAGACCCGATGACCTCTTTAAATCCTACGATTCGGATAGGGAAGCAAATTACTGAAGTACTCATCAAACATCAGAAAATGTCAGCGGGTGAGGCTAAGCAGAGTGCTATAGAGATGCTTAAGCTGGTCGGTATTAAAAATGCTGAAGCCCGTTTTAACCAATATCCTCATGAATTTTCCGGCGGTATGCGCCAACGTGCGATGATTGCCATCGCCCTGGCTTGTCGTCCGTCCCTGTTGATTGCCGACGAACCGACAACAGCGCTTGACGTTACTATTCAGGCACAGATTATGGACGTTATGAAGGAAATGCAGCAGCACCTTGGAACCTCAATCATTCTGATTACGCATGATCTTGGTGTCGTTGCCGGGATGTGCGATCGTGTCATCGTTATGTATGCTGGCGAAGTAGTAGAGACCGGAACGAAATGGGAGATTTTCAAAAATCCTCAGCATCCTTACACCAAGGGCTTGCTCAGATCGATGCCGCGTCTTGACCAGAAGAAAGGCGAGCCGCTTATTCCAATTATCGGCACGCCGCCGGATTTGATTAAGCCTCCGATTGGTTGTCCTTTTGCAGCCCGCTGCGACAAAGCCATGAAGATCTGTGAGCGAATCGATCCGGAAGCGACTTTGTTTAGCGATACGCATCAAGCACGATGCTGGGATCTGCATCCAATGGCTAAGGAGGTGCATTCGAATGAGTAAGGGGAAAACCCTGATTGAAGTAGAAGGACTTAAGAAGTACTTCCATGTCGGCGGAGGAAATGTTCTCAAAGCCGTTAATGATATCAGCTTCTCTATTGCGGAGGGAGAGACGCTTGGGCTTGTTGGTGAATCAGGCTGTGGTAAATCCACAGCAGGACGTACGATACTGCGTCTGTATGAACCGACAGGGGGCAGTGTAAAATTCAACGGTGTTGATATCAACACACTCTCTCCAAGTAAAATGAAAGCGATGCGCCGCGATATGCAAATGATCTTCCAAGATCCGTATGCATCCTTGAATCCGCGCTTTACAGTCACCGATATTATCGGTGAAGCGCTGGATATTCATAATCTGGCTGGATCGCGTAAAGAACGGAAGAAGCGGGTAGAAGAACTGCTCGATATGGTTGGGCTTAACCCTGACCATGCTACTCGTTATCCGCATGAATTTTCCGGTGGTCAGCGCCAGCGGATCGGGATTGCCCGTGCGCTTGCTGTAAATCCGAAGTTTATTATTTGTGATGAGCCGATTTCGGCGCTTGACGTATCGATCCAGGCTCAGGTTGTTAACCTGCTGGAAGATCTTCAAGACCGTCTCGGACTCACATATCTGTTCATTGCCCATGACCTGTCTATGGTTAAGCATATTAGTGATCGTGTTGCCGTTATGTATCTCGGACGAATCGTAGAGTTGGCCGAAAGTGAAGAGCTGTATGCCAATCCGATGCATCCTTACACGAAGATGCTGTTATCGGCTATTCCGATTCCGGACCCTGAGGTTGAAGCGAATAAGAAGCGGATCATCCAAGAAGACGGCGATAACGGCCCGATTCATTCCGCCAAGGGCGGCTCTGCCGGGGGCGGAATGTATGATCTGGAGAACTCCGAGCTTGTGGAAGTTTCGAAGGGCCATTTCGTTTCCATGCCGAAAAAGGGCTAATTGAACATCAAACATGAATTGAATGAAACTCTCACCTGATATTTTCAAGGTGGGAGTTTTATTTTAGGTCGAAGAGTGCACTTTATCGATGGCTTATGATATATTTTTAAAGGATCAAGGATAGAGTAGCATAGAACGGGGGATATAACCTGATGAATATTGTGCAAGAGCCGATGACGTTGAATAAACCGCTTTCAGAGGATTATCTGAATCATTTTACGAGCGTACAACAATTATATCAATATGATGCGATGAATAAGGCAAGCTGGCAGGAAAGGCTGGAATGGCTGCATGAGTCGGAACATTTACGAATTCCGCGCATGCAAGTCGTTGAGAGGTTGCGTGAATATAATAGTATATACAATCCGCACGAAGCCGTATCTCTGTCTTTGGATAACTTGGAGAAACCGGATGCCGCGGTGATTGTTGGCGGGCAGCAGAGTGGCCTGTTTACAGGACCGCTGCTCGTGATCTATAAAGCAGCGACAATTATTAAAGCAGCTCAGCAAGCTTCCAAGCAACTAAATCATCCAGTTATCCCAGTCTTCTGGATCGCTGGCGAAGATCATGACTGGGATGAAGTGAACCATACCTATGTCTTGTCTCAGGACTTATCCGTTTCGCGGATCAGAGTTGCGCGGGAGACGGAGCAACGTCTACCCGTGAGCATGAATGCAGTTGCCAGAGAAGAATGGGAGCAGGCGATCTCTGAACTGGAGCAACTTCTGCCCGATACGGAATTCAGACCTGGACTGCTAGATTTGCTAAGCCAAGTGTCGGAAGGGTCATCTACGTTGAGCGATGCTTTTGCCAAGCTCCTGGGAGCCTGGTTCGGTAAATACGGTTTGGTACTGCTCGATTCGGCAGATCCGGCCCTCAGGCGGCTTGAAACGCCAGTATTTGAGAGAATGATCGACAACAATGATCAATTAGGGGCGGCGTATCGTGCTGCAGCGGATCTCTGTCAGTCTCTCGGCTATCAGGCACAGGCTGATGTGGCCGCAGATGGGGCGAATCTGTTCTATATTCATGAAGGAGAACGTCTCCTGCTGTTCAAGCATGATGGGAACTTTAGTGACCGTAAAGGAAAAGTTCATTTTACAGCAGATGAGCTTAAGGCAGAATTGAATCGTCACCCCGAGCGCTTCAGTAACAATGTGCTGACAAGACCTTTGATGCAGGACAGCTTACTGCCGGTGCTTGGCGCAGTATTAGGAATCGGCGAGATCGCTTATTGGGCTCTGACCGGATCGGCTTTTAAGGCATTTGGATTAAGGATGCCTCTGCTGCTAAACCGGGAATCTTATACTGTAATAGAAGGAACGCTTCATAAGCATATGGATAAATACAATCTGAGTTGGGCTGATGTAAGCGATCATCATGTATTTGCGCAGAAGAGAGAGAGCTGGTTGGCTGAGCAGGATTCATTGCATCTGGATGATCGCTTTGAACAAATCAAGGCTGCATTTACTGAGATGTATGATCCTCTGATCGAACAGCTCGGTGGAATTCAAGCAGGATTGCTCAAGCTGGGCGCCGCTAACCGTGAGAAGATTGTAGAGCAAATGGAATACTTGCGCGGTCGTGCCAAGGATGCGCTTGGTAAGGCCAACTCCGCAGGACTGCGGCATTTCGATCGGATCGAATTATCACTCTTCCCACAACACAAACCGCAGGAGCGGGTATATAATATTTTCTACTATTTGAACCGTTACGGGAATGATTGGATTGACCACCTGTTGGAGATTCCATATGATATCTCCGGAAAGCATCGAATCATTTACCTATAGTGTGAGTTCATTGAGAGATTTGTTTGAAGGACTATAAAGCCGAGGAGGAAATGGGATGGATAAAGCAGTCATTGAGAACAGCATAATTAAAGATTTGCAGCTTGCTCCTGAAGGTCATTTGAAGATCGATTGGGTAGAGGCGCATATGCCTGTTCTTTCACGGATTCGCAAGCAGTTTGAAGCAGAACTGCCATTCAAGGGACTGAAGGTGGCAATTTCTCTTCATCTTGAGGCGAAGACAGCTTATTTGGCTAAAGTCGTGCAGGCTGGTGGAGCAGAAGTAACGATTACCGGAAGTAACCCGCTTTCTACGCAGGACGATGTGTGTGCTGCTCTCGTAGAGGATGGTATTACGGTGTATGCTAAATACAATCCGGAACCAGAGGAATACAAACAATTGCTGATTCGAGCTCTAGAGACAAAACCGGACTTAATCATCGATGACGGTGGTGACCTGGTGACCATCCTCCATTCGGAACGTCCCGACCTGCTTGAGAACATACGTGGTGGTGCAGAGGAGACAACGACGGGTATTTTACGTCTGAAAGCGATGGATAAAGAAGGTCGTTTGAAATTTCCAATGATCGCTGTCAATGACGCTTATTGCAAATACTTGTTCGATAACCGCTACGGAACAGGCCAATCTGTATGGGATGGCATCAATCGGACTACCAATTTAGTCGTAGCTGGCAAGACAGTTGTCGTCGTTGGCTATGGCTGGTGCGGCAAAGGTGTAGCGATGCGTGCTAAAGGACTAGGAGCTAACGTTATCGTTACTGAAGTGAATGCGATCAGAGCGGTAGAAGCCCATATGGATGGATTCCGATTGATGCCGATGACAGAAGCGGCCAAGATTGGCGACTTCTTTGTAACTGTAACGGGCAACCGTGATGTGATTCGCGGCGAGCATTACGATGTAATGAAAGACGGAGCGATCCTGTCCAATGCTGGACATTTTGATGTGGAAGTGAACAAGCCGGAGCTTGCAGATCGTTCCAGTTCGATCAGAACCGTGCGTCGCAACATTGAGGAATATCAATTGAAGGATGGACGCAAAGTTTACGTGCTTGCAGAGGGACGGTTAGTCAACCTCGCGGCAGGAGATGGACATCCGGCGGAAATTATGGATATGACCTTTGCTCTACAAGCCCTATCGCTTAAGTATGTTAATGATCAATACGAGCAAATTGGTAAGACAGTCGTTAATGTTCCGTATGAGTTGGATGAACAGGTTGCCCGCTTTAAGCTGGAGAGCCTTGGTGTTAACATCGATTCCTTGACGGAAGAGCAGCGTACTTATCTGGATAGCTGGCAGGAACATTAAGTTATCTGAGCTATCTGGGGCGATCTACTTGTTATGAGATGTCGCTAAGAAATATGCCGAAAAATATCTAGTTTTCCCAATGAAAGCAGGCTTCGAGGTTGGATAACCTTGAGGCTTGCTCTTTTTTTGGTTATTTTCTTAAAAGTGGTTGTTCAAAAAGTCCGCTTTTGACCACGAAGTGAATCAAGAAGTAACTCGACATCGAATCTTGAATTCACCCGGGTCTTCTGGTGCTGACGTACTAACTACTTACGCTTCGCTCCTCAGCTCCTATCTTCATCCAACCTTCTCGGTGCTGAAAACTGTCTTTTTTGAACACACACTTAAATTGAATTTCCAAATATTTTTTTTGCTTTTAGCAGGAATTTTCCTTAATATGTTGAATATAACCATCATTGTGGTGTAAAGTGGTGTAATGTGGGGGAAAGAGGTTAGGGGTGAGCGAAGCCGATGTTTATGGGGGAATTCCAACATAGCATTGATGAGAAGGGCCGTATTATCATTCCGGCTAAGTTTCGTGATCTTTTGGGAACCTCTTTTGTCGTTACCCGCGGTCTTGATCAGTGTCTCTTTGTGTATCCCGTAACAGAATGGGAACTGCTGGAGCAGAAGCTCAAGACTTTGCCATTAATGAAATCCGATGCTCGCGCTTTTACTCGCTTCTTCTTCTCTGGAGCTACCGAATGTGAATGGGATAAACAGGGAAGGGTAAACATACCCGGCAATTTACGGCAGTATGCGAAGCTGGAAAAGGAATGCGTTGTGTTGGGCGTGTCGAATCGTGTTGAGATCTGGAGCCGTTCGACATGGGAGCAGTACTTTGAGCAATCAGAAGAATCTTTCAATGAGATCGCAGAGAAACTGGTCGACTTCGATATCGACCTGTAAAAGGAAATTCAAACAGTGTTTTAAGAAATTAAAGTATTTAATCTACTAATGAGTGTTCAAAAAGTCCAGTTTTCAGCACCGAGAAGGTTGGATGAAGCTAGGGATTGAGAAGCAGAGCGTACGTTTGGGTACGTGAGCATCGGAAAGCCCGGGTGAATTCAAGATTCGATGTCGAATAGACTTTCAGTGCTGATTCGTGATCAAAAGTGGATTTTTTGAATTACCTCAAAAAAACAGTCTGGAGGGCTGCAGTCTTGTTCCATCACATCACGGTATTAAAGGCAGAAGCGACAGAAGGGCTGAGCATTAAGCCAGGCGGTATATATGTAGATTGTACGCTGGGTGGCGGTGGCCACAGCTCAGTCATATTGTCGAAGCTAGGTGATAGCGGCAGGTTGATCGCATTCGATCAGGATGATTGGGCGCATGAGAACGCCAATGAGGTGCTTGCTCCCTATCGAGATCGTCTGACTTTGGTGAAAAGTAATTTCCGCCATATACAAGATAAATTGTTAGAGCTTGATTTCGTTCCAATACAAGATGGTCTGCCTCAGGTAGACGGTATATTGTTCGATTTAGGTGTGTCTTCCCCACAGTTTGATGAAGGGGAGCGGGGGTTTAGCTATAATGCTGATGCACCCCTGGATATGAGGATGGATCAATCAGCCGAACTTACGGCCAGAGATATCATCAACGAATGGCCTGAGCGTGAGATCGCCCGGATTTTGTTCCAATATGGTGAGGAGAAATTCTCGCGAAGAATTGCCAAGGTCATTGTAGATCAGCGAAAAACATCTCCGATCGAGACGACAGGTGAGCTGGTCGAACTAATTAAGGCAGGTATTCCTGCGGCAGCGAGAAGAACCGGAGGACATCCAGCCAAGCGAAGCTTTCAGGCGCTGCGTATTGCAGTAAATGATGAGCTGGGAGCATTTGAAGAAGGATTGCATGCGGCAGTTCGTTGCCTGGCTCCAGGAGGCAGGGTATCGGTTATTACATTCCACTCCCTGGAGGATCGGATTTGTAAGCAGATTTTTGCTAGTTATGTTGAGAAATGTACTTGTCCGCCGGATTTTCCAATGTGTGTTTGCGGGGGTAAAGGACAATTGAAATTAGTGAACCGGAAACCAATCGTTCCTTCAGAGGAAGAATTGGAACATAATTCCCGGGCGCGTTCGGCGAAGTTGCGCGTGGCGGAGAAATTGAAAACTATAGCGGAAACAGCGGAGGGAAAGTGAGATGGCGTATACACGCGGAAATTTAGCAGTTAAAGAGAAGGCGACGGCACGTGGGCAGAATCCGCGCTACCGTGAAACGACTAAGGTTGTCACACGCAGGTCATCGCTTCCCATTCGCGAGAAGCTACTGTATATGGTGACGATACTGTTCTGTGTCGGAATTATGGGTGGCTTGCTATGGCAAAATTCGCAATTGTATGGTATCAAACGGCAAGTCTTCAATCTTAACACGGATATTCAAAATATTGGCGTTCAAGTGAAGGAGCTGTCGATCCAGAAAGAGAAGCTGGAGGAACGGATTCCAGATGAAGCAGCTAAGCTGGGATATGTAGAACCGCAAGATGAAGGTGTTCACGTTCAGGTTCCGGCATCGTAAGCAACTGTAACTCAGACACTAAATGTCAATTTGGGTACGATAAAAAAGTATTAAGAGGTTCTTATTATGATCAAACGAATAAAGCTTCGTACACTGCTAATAGGGGGAATCATTACCCTCTTTTTGCTGTCTTGATGCTCAGAGTGTTCTGGGTTCAGGTTGTTGAGGAGAATTTCTGGCAGGGTTATGCCGAGACTCAATGGTCTAAGAAAAAAGTGCTTACTGCAACCCGGGGAACGATTACGGACCGGAAGGGTGATGTGCTGGCTGTTGATGCTCCAGCTTACACTGTCGCAGTAAATCCACAAATTATCAATAAATACGGATTGCAGGAGGAGATTGTACAAGGTTTACATCAACTGCTTAACAAGGATGAGGGTGAATTAAGAACACTTGTAAATGCGAAGCGAGACAATGGTAGCTTCTATCCACAACGTGAAGTAAGAAATGAGGGATGGAAGATTGATCAGGAGCTTAGGGACCGGGTAGAGAAGTTCTCAGATGAATTGAAAGAAAAGCATAAAATTCCGGATTCAGGTATTCTGCTGCTGAAGGAGAGCAAACGCTATTATCCTAAAAATACTTTAGCAGCACATGTACTTGGCTATACGGATCGTGAAGGAAATGCTATCTCCGGGATTGAAGCTTACTATGATAAAGAACTAACTGGTACTGATGGGGCGATTGAATATAAAAGCGATGGCCGCGGGATTGAGATTCCTAAAGCTAGCGAAGTGTATACCCCAGCAAAAGATGGTAATGAAATCCAGTTAACAATTGATGATACAATACAGTATTATATTCAGGATGCGATGAATGAGGCATTCAACCAACTGAAGCCAATCAGTATGACGGTGATAGCTGCAGATCCGAAGACGATGGAGATTTTAGGAATGGCCAACCTGCCTAGCTATAATCCTAATGAATACTGGGTGGATGTAGAACAGAAGAATTTCTATAATCATGCTATCAAGTCGATCTACGAACCAGGTTCAACCTTTAAGATTGTCACTTTGGCTGCTACGGTACAGGAGGGTCTGTTCAATCCGAACGCCTACTATATGTCAGGTAGCATTCGTGTCCCTGGACAGACGATCCATGACGTCAAACGCTCAGGTTGGGGCAGTATCTCATACTTGGAAGGGGTTAAGCGTTCTAGTAACGTAGCCTTCGTCAAACTTGGTTATGAAATGCTGGGACCTGATCGATTGAAACAGTATGTTGATAACTTTGGCTTCGGACAAGCTACAGGGATAGAGCTTCCGGGTGAGGCTAAGGGTGTGGTGTCTCCTGAACAGCAAGCGGACTTTGCAGCAATGACCTACGGGCACGGTAAATTGCTGGTAACTCCTTTGCAGCAGGTTGCTGCAGTAGCGGCTATTGCCAACGGAGGAAAGCTGATGACGCCGCATATCGTCAAGTCTATAACTGATCCCCTTACTGGTGAGAAGACAGTTACACAGCCTGAGGTCATAAGACAAGTTATTTCCCAGGAAAGTGCGAAGCAGACAGGCGAGTATCTAGAGCAGGTCGTCTCTGATTTGAAGATCGGGAGCGGACGTCACGCTTACATCGATGGGTATCGGGTTGCAGGTAAGACCGGTACTGCTATAAAGGTTATCAACGGAAAATATGATAAAAGGAAGCAGGTTGTATCCTTTATCGGATATGCCCCTGTTGATGACCCAAAAGTTGCTATGCTGGTGCTTATCGACGAGCCTCAGGATTCCGATCTGGGCGGAGGAACGGCGGCTGCGCCAATCTTTAAGAAGATTATGAATCAAACACTGCAATATCTTGGAGTGCCTAAGAAGTTTGATAACAAGACAACGACAGATATTGCTAATAACGGTGTTAAGGCTCCTGATTTGAAAGGACTGACAGTCCAGGAAGCTAAGAACAAGCTTGCAGGACTTGGCATTAACTATGCAACGCTTGGCAAGGGGACTAATGTCGTCTCTCAATTCCCTAAAGCGGGCGCCATATTGAAGACTGGACAGCATATGTATCTGCTGTCGGAAGAAGGGGATAAAGTTAATATCCCTAGCCTTAAGGGCCAGTCCCTGCGCGATGCGATGGAGCTACTCTCTGCAATAGGTGTAGAAGTGAAAATAGAAGGAGAAGGCTATGTTGTCTCTCAGACTCTGACCAAGGAGAATGGTAAGAGACGTATTGATCTTGTTCTAGAGCCTATGATCAAGGAAGGCGAGGAATCGGGTCAAGATGAGCAGAATGATGAGGCTGTTCCGGGGGATAATGCCAGTGAGGCCTCGGGTTCTTCCCCATAGCTTGTTCTAACCCCTGTTTGTCCTGAATATTGATGATATGAAACCAATTATGCTCAGGATGAAACAGGGGGGCCATTTCTATGAAGATCTCCAGGCTTACGATAAGAAGAAGATTGTTCTTGCTGCTGTTTATGCTATGTGTGCTGTTTATGGCTCTGGTTGCCCGGCTTGCTTATGTACAACTGGGTAAGGGAGCGGAGTTGTCGGCAAAGGCAGAGGATTCCTGGCGGCGTAACATTCCTTATTCCGCGAAGCGCGGCGAGATTAGTGACCGCAATGGGAATGTACTCGCTTATAATGTAACGACTCCAACGGTTATGGCGATTCCTGTACAGGTGAAATCGCCGCAGACCACGGCACATAGTCTGGCACCTTTACTCGGGATGAGCGAGGAAGCGGTGCTTAAAGTAATCACTAAGAAAGAATCCATAGTCAGGCTACAACCCGGGGGTCGCAAAATTACGATGGAAAAAGCACAGCAAATTCGTGATTTGGATCTACCGGGTATTGTTGTCGCTGAAGATAATAAAAGATATTATCCTTATGGAGAACTTGCCGCACATATACTGGGCTTCACCGGTGGATACAATCAGGGGTTGACTGGGCTTGAAAGCAAGTATGATAGTGAGCTGAGTGGGATGAACGGTAGCGTCTCCTATTTGTCGGATGCTGGAGGACGATTAATGCCGGGTTCTTCAGAAGTTTATGTAGAACCTAAGGATGGCCTGAACTTACAACTCACGATCGATAAGTCGATTCAGAGCATTATGGAGCGTGAACTAGATCAGGCTATGGCTAGACTTCAGGCTAATTCGGCTCTGGCGATCGCAATGGACCCGAAGACAGGTGAAATATTAGGGATGGTGTCTAGACCCGGATATGATCCATCTAACTATCAAGACGTTGACCCGCAGATATATAACCGAAATCTTCCGATCTGGATGACCTATGAACCGGGCTCGACGTTCAAGATAATTACACTGGCAGCTGCCCTGGAGGAGAAGAAGGTTGATCTGAAGCATGATCAATTTTTCGATCCGGGTTATGCGAAGGTAGGTGGAGCTACACTGCGCTGTTGGAAGAGAGGCGGACATGGCAGTCAGTCATTCTTGCAGGTTGTTGAGAACTCTTGCAATCCTGGCTTTGTGGCGTTAGGTCAGCGTCTTGGCAAAGAGTCATTGTTCAAGTATATTAAAGATTTCGGTTTCGGCACTAAGACGGGGATCGATTTAAATGGCGAGGAGAACGGGATCCTGTTCAAATTGTCTAAGGTCGGGCCAGTAGAACTGGCAACTACTTCATTTGGTCAAGGTGTCTCGGTGACGCCGATCCAACAAATTACCGCCGTATCGGCCGCCATTAACGGCGGCAAGTTATACAAGCCTCACGTGGCCAAATCATGGACGAATCCAGAGACGGGTCAAATCGTCGAATCTATTGAACCGGAGCTCGTCCGCCAGGTTATTTCCGAGGAAACGTCGAAACAGGTGAGGGAAGCACTTGAGAGTGTCGTAGCGAACGGTACGGGGGGAATGCATTCATTGACGGATATCGTGTCGGTGGTAAGACAGGAACAGCCCAGAAGGTTGTGAACGGACGCTATTCAGCGAATGAGCATATCGTTTCATTCATTGGATTTGCTCCAGCGGATGATCCACAAATCGTCGTATACACCGCGGTGGATAATCCACAGGGAATTCAATTTGGTGGCGTAGTTGCCGCGCCGATCGTTCGTAACATTTTAGCTGATGCGCTCGACTATATGAAAATCCCTCCACGTAAGGATCAAGTTGCAAAGAAGTATAAATACGGTGAGACACCAGTCGTTACCGTTCCTGACTTGATCGGTTACACGGCGCAGGATATTTATGAGGATATGAATATGAATTTTAATCTAGTGAAATCAGGAACGGGCTCAGTTGTTATTAATCAGGCTCCCAAGGCGGGGGCAAGAGTTGATAAAGGATCAACGATCCGCATTTATATGGGCAGTGAGGCTGAGGCGGAAGCGGGGCATGAGCACTAGCCAAAGCAACCTTAAGTAAGTGAGAGATTTGGTGTAGAGTAACAATGTACTATCTATTATCATTTTCAGTGAAATAATATCCTGAATTGAATTTGTTTTGGCGATAATATAATATCGGTAAGATTTTGACGGAGGGGTAATATATGCTGCTTAAAGATTTAGCAACCTACTTAATAGCTTCGGAAATATCGGGAGATGAAAACACAGATTGTAAAGGAATCTGCTTCGATTCCAGACAGTTGAAGCCTGGAGATTTGTTCCTTTGTCTGCCAGGGCATATCGTTGACGGTCATCAATATGCCAAGCAAGCCGCTGAGCAGGGGGCTAGTGCACTTGTCGTAGAGCGGTTCCTGGAAGAAGTTTCACTGCCGCAACTCAAAGTGAAGGATAGTCGGCTCGCTATGGCACTACTCGGCAATGTATTTTTCGATTATCCCAGCAATTATCTGAGAGCAATTGGGATTACTGGAACAAACGGGAAGACAACAACAACTTATTTAATTGAGCGCATCTTATTGGATCAAGGCAAGAAGCCGGGACTGATCGGTACGATCGAGCGCCGCTTTGACGGTAAAGCAGTTCCGATGCCACGCACGACTCCGGAAGCGCTGGATTTGCAGCGCTACTTGCACGAAATGGTACAAGGGGGCGCTTCTCATTGTGTGATGGAGGTATCCTCACATGCGCTTGAACAAGGTCGGGTAAAAGGCACTCATTTCCGCACAGCTGTGTTCACGAACCTGACCCAGGATCATCTGGATTACCATGAGACTATGGAAGCTTACAGAGCAGCGAAGGGATTGTTCTTCTCCAGGCTCGGTAATGAGTATCCGCAAGATCCGGCTGAACGGAGTTATGCGGTGCTGAATGCAGATGATGAGGCTTCCGAATATTTTGCGAAGTTAACATCAGCGGAGGCGATTACGTACGGGTGGACCGTCAAGCAGACGTTAGGGCCTCGAATATCTCTGTGACAGCACGGGGAACCACCTTCCATGTGGAGACTTTCCGCGGCAGCGCAGACATTACATTACGCATGGTCGGCAAGTTCAATGTATATAATGCCTTGGCTGCAATCGCAACAACTTTATTGGAAGGCATTTCGCTTGAGAGCATTAAGGAAAGTCTGGAATCGATCAAGGGAGTTGAAGGCCGGGTTGAAGCTGTAGATGAGGGCCAATCCTTTGCGGTTATTGTAGATTATGCTCATACACCTGATGGTTTGGAGAATGTACTACGAACGGTTAATGAATTCGCCAAGGGCAGAGTGATTTGCGTGTTCGGTTGTGGTGGAGACCGGGACCGCAAGAAGCGTCCGATTATGGGCAAGATTGCAGCAAAGTACGGAGATCATGTGATTATCACATCGGATAATCCGCGGACGGAGGACCCAGCATTGATATTGAAGGATATCGAGGCAGGACTTATCGAGGATAATATTCCACTTGAGCGTTATGAACTGATCGTGGACCGCCATGCAGCGATTCAAAAGGCTATTGAAATGGCAAGCCATGACGATGTAGTATTGATTGCGGGGAAAGGACATGAGACATATCAGATCATTGGTAAGGAAGTACATGATTTTGATGATCGTCTCGTGGCCAAAGAAGCGATAAGGGGTTTAGTAAAGTGATAAAAAGAAAATTAGCGGACATTGCCGCCATGTGCGGTGGACAGGTGGCTAATGCCGATGATAACAACTTAATGATTCATGGAGTGATTACCGACTCCAGGCATATCCAGCAGGGCTGCTTATTCGTACCTCTATCTGGTGAGAGGTTTGACGGACACGCCTTCGTCGCTGACAGTCTAACGAGCGGGGCTGGCGCATCACTATGGGAACGGGCTAAGGGCAACCCGCCAGGACCTGGCAGTTCTGGTCGACAACGCCCTTGAAGCGATGCAACGCCTCGCTAAGAGCTATCTCGCCGCTGTGGGTGCTAAGGTAGTCGGTATTACCGGAAGTAATGGAAAGACGACCACAAAGGATCTGTTGTACGCCTTGCTGGCTACGACTTATAAAGTGCATAAGACGAGTGGCAATTTTAACAATCATATTGGAATGCCGCTAACCATTCTGGCGATGCCAGAGGATACCGAGATTGCTGTGCTTGAAATGGGTATGAGTGCCCGTTATGAAATTGAGTTTCTTTCAAAGCTGGCAGAACCGGAGACGGCCATTGTCACGAATATCGGTGAATCGCATTTGGAGCAGCTCGGTTCCCGCTTAGAGATTGCTCGCGCCAAGCTTGAGATTCTGTCAGGAATGAAGACAGGTGGCTTGTTCGTATACAATGGGGACGAACCTTTGATAACCGAGGTACTGACCGATCCAAATACACCGAAGCCGGAGCAACTGCATACAATAACTTTTGGTGTTAATGGAAATCATGATATTTATCCGAGCGGAATCATGTTCCTGGAGCATGGCACGATGTTCACCCCGAATGGTGGAGAGGCGCCGCTTGAATTGCCACTACTCGGTGAGCATAATGTCGTAAATTGTCTTGCGGCACTTGCTGTTGCTAGGCATTATGGCGTGACCGAGGCCGATATGAGGGAAGGCCTTAAGCATGCGGAGCTAACTGGAATGCGGATCGAGATCGTTGAAGGGGCGAACGGGGTTACCATTCTGAATGACGCTTATAACGCGAGCCCTACTTCTGTTAGAGCTGCAGTTAATGTGCTGAAGAAGATGAAGGGACATTGGAACAAAATCGCCGTACTCGGGGATATGCTTGAGCTCGGAGAGGATGAAGTAAGGTTCCATCAAGAAGTTGGAGAGTATTTAACGGCGGAGAATACAGATTTGCTGTTTACGTACGGTCGCTTGGGCAAGGAAATCGCTACAGGGGCGAAGAAACATCTCGCTCCGAACAATATTTATGCATACGATGATAAAAGTGAGCTTATTCATAAGCTAATCAGCTTACTTCATCCGAAGGATGTTGTACTAGTGAAGGCCTCACGCGGAATGAAGCTTGAAGAAGTCGTTGAAGCGGTCAAACATAGCAAATTACATCAATAATACCGGCGAGAGGAGGGTGATCCCATGGATTACGGACTTATCTTATTAACGATTGGAGTATCTTTCATTTTGGCTGTCATTTCAGCCCCTCTATTAATACCTTTACTGCGTCGAATGAAATTCGGACAGCAAATTCGCGTAGAAGGGCCACAGAGCCATCAGAAGAAAGCGGGCACGCCTACTATGGGCGGAGTTGTCATTATATTAGCTTTCACGATTGCATATTTGAAATTCTCAGTAGTGAACACAGACTTCTACGTTCTGCTGGTTGCTACACTCGGCTTTGGGCTGGTAGGGTTTCTTGATGACTACATTAAAATTGTATTCAAACGATCCCTGGGACTGACACCTAAGCAAAAATTATTTGGTCAACTACTATTCGCCGGTATTATTACAGCATTGCTTATATCGGAAGGACATAGCACAGCGATTGGCATTCCGGGAACGGACTTCGCCTTTGATTTAGGACCATGGTTCTACTATCCTTTTATTATTATTATGATGCTGGCAATTAGCAACGCGGTCAACTTCACAGATGGCCTTGATGGACTTCTGTCCGGAGTCAGCGGCATTGCTTTCGGTGCGTATGCGATTATTGCCATGCAGGCTACTTCTATGGTAGCAGCAGTTTGTGCAGCGGCTATGATTGGGGCGGTGATTGGATTTCTAGTATTCAACGCGCACCCGGCCAAGGTATTTATGGGTGACACAGGTTCGCTCGGCATTGGCGGGGCGATCGCCGGAATCGCAATCGTGACGAAGAGTGAATTGCTATTTTTAGTGATAGGCGGCGTTTTCGTTATTGAAATGCTGTCGGTCGTACTTCAGGTAATCTCTTTCAAGACACGTGGCAAAAGAATTTTTAAAATGAGTCCGATTCATCACCACTTCGAACTGTCAGGCTGGTCGGAATGGCGCGTTGTTACAACATTTTGGGCGGTTGGCCTCGTGCTAGCTGTCGTTGGACTTTATTTGAACAAGGGGTTGTAGAGATGAATCATCCAGAACAGTATCGGGGACGACAAGTTGTCGTCCTCGGTTTAGCAAAAAGCGGTGTACAGGTTGCCAAGACCCTCCATCATTATGGAGCTATAGTTACAGTAAATGATAGAAAGACACGAGAAGAGAGTCCCGAAGCATCTGAACTAGAGGCTTTGGGAATTTCTATTGTTTGCGGAGGACATGCAGACGGACTTATTTCTCCGTCTGTGGAACTTGTGGTGAAGAACCCGGGTATTCCATACAGCGCTCCGCCTGTTGTTAAGGCGCTGGAGCTCGGTATTGATGTAGTAACTGAGGTAGAGGTGGCCTATCATCTTAGTCAAGCGCCGATCATCGGCATTACCCGGTTCGAATGGAAAGACGACGACGACGACCTGGGTCGGCAAGATGCTGGATGCTGCCGGACTTCATCCGATTGTAGCGGGGAATATCGGCACTCCGCTCTGCGAAGCAGCTGGGCAGGCTGTGGAAGAGAACTGGCTTGTAGTAGAGCTCAGTAGCTTCCAACTAAAAGGAACCGAGGACTTCCGGCCTAAAGTGGCCGTGCTGCTTAATGTCGCCGAGACGCATCTTGATTATCATGGCTCAATGGACGATTATATCGCCTCCAAGGCGAAGCTGTTCGCCAATCAGACAGAAGACGACATTGCTGTCGTAAACTGGGATGATCCAGTCTGCCGCGAGTTGGTCCCTCACTTGAAGGCGAGATTAATTCCCTTCTCGATGACAGAGGAATTAAGAACGGAGGGGGTATTCGTTACGCCTTCTTATATTACTGGAGTCGAGGATGAATTGGAGCGAACTGTTGTATATCGCGATAAGGACGGACATATCAAGCCGATCATTACAGTGGAAGAAATCGGCCTGATCGGCCGCTTCAATGTGGGGAACGCAATGGCTGCGATCGCCGCTTCCATAGCGGCAGGTGCGGAGTCCGATCGGCTTACTGAGCCTTTGCGTACATTCAAAGGGGTGGAGCATCGGCTCGAATTTGTGGAAGTGAAGCATGAGGTAGCCTATTACAACAACTCCAAAGCGACGAATGGCAAAGCAACGATCAATGCGCTTGGGGCGCTGAACAAACCAATCGTATTGATCGCAGGAGGGCTAGATCGTGGCTCTGATTACATGGAGCTGCTGCCGGCCTTCGAGAAGAAAGTGAAAGCTGTAGTTGCGCTCGGACAGACGAAGGAGAAAATCGCCAAGGTCGCACAGCTTGCAGGTCTATCAGACATCGTCATTGTCGATAATGTTGACAGTGCCGCCTCCACGCTAAGGAAGGCAATCTCGCAGGCTGCAGGGCTCGCTAGTCCTGGAGATATTGTCTTATTATCTCCGGCCTGCGCCAGCTGGGACATGTTTAGTTCCTATGAAGAGCGTGGACGCATTTTTAAAGAGGCGGTGCATACCCTTTAAGTAGGGGGGTGGATAAGCCCCTACTTTCTCAAAAGGTGGCTGCCACGATGAATAAGAGCCGAAAGGCGCCAGATTTCTGGCTATTGGCCAGTATTTTAGCTTTGCTGACGATCGGAATTGTTATGGTATATAGCGCGGGCTCTGTGCTCGGTTTTCATGATTACGGCGATTCCTTTTATTTTGTGAAACGTCAGGCTTTGTTTGCTGTTCTTGGCCTTGTGGCCATGTTCTTTACGATGAACCTTGATTATCGCTTGCTGAAGAAATATGCGAAGCTTGGACTTATTGTCTGCTTCGCCCTGCTGGTCATCGTATTGATTCCAGGAATCGGCGTGGTCAGAGGCGGAGCGAGAAGCTGGCTTGGCATCAGCTCATTTGGTATTCAGCCCTCTGAATTTATGAAGCTCGGCATGATTCTCTTTCTGTCCTACTGGTTAAGTAAAGAGGATTATAGAATTACTCATTTTACGAGAGGACTGCTTCCTCCACTCGGCATCATAGGTCTAGCCTTCGGTATGATCATGCTGCAGCCGGATCTAGGTACCGGCACGGTAATGCTCGGAGCCTCGATGCTGATCGTTTTTACGGCTGGGGCGAGAATCAAGCACCTGGCTGGACTTGCAGCAGTAGGTGCTATCGGCTTTGTTGGCCTTATTCTTGCTGCTCCTTACCGTTTGGCGAGAATTACGGCATTTCTTGACCCATGGTCCGATCCACTCGGCGCTGGCTATCAGATTATTCAATCCCTGTACGCAATAGGTCCAGGTGGTCTAGCTGGCTTAGGGCTGGGGATGAGCAGGCAGAAATACAGCTATGTGCCAGAACCGCAGACAGACTTTATATTTTCGATCTTGGCGGAAGAGCTTGGTTTTATCGGCGGACTGCTTGTTCTGACGCTATTCTTGATTCTGATCTGGCGCGGCATGAGAGTGGCGATGACGATCGATGATACATTTGGAAGTTTGCTAGCGGTCGGTATCGTTGGTATGGTAGGAGTGCAGGTTGTTATTAATATCGGTGTCGTCATCGGCCTTATGCCGGTTACAGGCATCACTTTGCCGCTGATAAGCTACGGAGGTTCATCGTTGACCTTGATGCTTACAGCTCTAGGCATTTTACTTAATTTATCCCGTTTTGCGAGGTGAAGGTATGCGTGTCGTATTAAGCGGCGGTGGTACGGGAGGACATATCTACCCGGCACTTGCCGTTGCCAGTCAATGTGCTCTAGAAGAGCCTAATTCTGAATTTCTATATATCGGTGGACAGAAAGGTCTGGAGAGCTCGATTGTACCTAAGGCGGATATCGCTTTTAAGTCGATTGAGATCACGGGCTTTCGCCGTAAATTATCTTTTGAAAATGTGAAGACGGTCATGCGTTTCTTAAAAGGGGTTCAACAATCCAAGCAGATGCTGCGCGAATTCAAGCCGGATGTCGTGATCGGTACTGGTGGATATGTATGTGGTCCGGTCGTATATGCGGCTGCGAAGTTGGGTATTCCTTCGATCATCCACGAACAGAATGCGGTTCCTGGATTAACGAATCGCTTCTTGAGTAAATACGTAGATACCGTCGCTGTAAGCTTCGAGGAATCTATGTCACTGTTCCCGGGAAGCAAGCATGTGATCTTTACAGGTAACCCGCGTGCGACCACGGTCGTGTCAGCGAATAGGAATAAGGGTTATGAATCACTGGGCGTGTCCAAGGACCGTCCAATTGTGCTGCTCGTAGGTGGAAGCCAGGGGGCGAGAGCGATTAATGAAGCGATGGTGAATATGGCTGCGGAGCTAGGGAAGTTGCCAGATATCACCTTTGTCTATGTAACAGGCAACAATTACTACGAACCGACACTTAAAGCGATTGAGAGCAAGCTGGGCCATCTGCCCGGCAACTTAATGATTCTTCCTTATGTTCATAATATGCCTGAAGTACTCGCGGCAACTTCTTTGATCGTTAACCGAGCAGGAGCCTCTTTCTTGGCTGAGATTACTTCGCTTGGCATACCGTCAATCCTGATCCCTTCACCTAATGTGACGAATAATCATCAGGAGAAGAATGCCAGGTCTCTAGAGAAAGCTGGAGCGGCTGAAGTGATCCTAGAGCCTGATCTTACTGGCCAGGGGCTGTTTGACGGTATCCTTCGAATTATGAAGAACGCCGATCTACATGCGGCCATGTCTTCCGCTTCGCGTGGTCTCGGCAAGCCGGATTCAGCACAGTTGATCGTGGAAGAGATGAAGAGGCTGTCCAGCAAGCGACCATAAGCCTAGAAGAGGAAGTTGAAAAAGTCCGCTTTTGAACACGCACTAGAACAAGATCCTGGCATGGAAAGAAGAGGTGCACCAAGACGATCTGCTGGCGACGGTCTGGGCGATTGTCACACTCTAGGGTAGGAAGGCATAAGATACCCTATAAATCGTGACAATCGTTAGAAGGAAGTTCAAAAAGTCCACTGCGTTATCAACCTTCTCGGTGCTGAAAACCGGACTTTTAGAACACTTACTTAATACGACCGTACAGGAGGGAGCGTTCTTGGCAAGTTCAGCCCGCCAGCAGGCAGAGTCTAGTTTCCATGCAATTCATATGTCTGGAACGAAGGGTTGCCCATGGGCAGGATCAAAGGGGGATTACATGATGCAGCAATGGCTCACGGAGTTATCGCAGCTTGAGGTCGGAGAGATCCTGCCAGACGAACCAATGTCCAGATACACGACATGGAAGATTGGGGGGCCTGCGGATGCTCTTATCGTTCCAGAAAATGCAGAACAATTGGCACGTCTCGTTTCGGTACTGCATCAGAAGCAGATTCCCTGGATGATGATCGGTAAGGGCTCCAATTTGCTTGTCTCTGACAAGGGCATCCGTGGCGTGGTGATCAAGCTCGGGAAGGAATTCGAGGAGATCCGGTTTAACGGCCATGAAGCCTGGTCAGGAGGCGGTGCTTCCTTCGTCAGATTAAGCATTATGGCGGGTAAGCAGGGATTGACCGGTCTGGAATTTGCTGGAGGTATCCCTGGTACGGTCGGGGGAGCTGTCTACATGAACGCTGGCGCTCACGGGTCTGATTTGTCACGCATATTCAAATCCGCTGAAATTGTTCTGGAGACAGGTGAATTGGTTACCTGCTATGCGGAGGATATGAGGTTCTCTTACCGCCATTCCATATTGCACGAGCAACCTGGTATTGTCACACGTGTCTGTCTTGAGCTGAAGGAGGGGGACCGCCTTGAAATAGCGGCCGCGATGGCTGCGTACAAGGACCGTCGCCGTAAGACCCAGCCGTTGCAGCAACCGTGTGCAGGGAGCGTGTTCCGCAATCCGCCGGGTGATTATTCCGCCAGGCTGATTGAAGAGGCAGGATTAAAAGGACTGCGTGTGGGCGGGGCCGAAGTATCCGGGCTGCATGCCAATTTCATCATCAATACCGGGCAAGCTACAGCAGAGGACGTTCTTTCGCTCATGGAGCAGATTAAAGACACCATCGCTTCGAAATATGGGGTTCATTTGGTGCCTGAGGTATTCTTCGTGGGCGAACGGTAAACTCGGAGGTGATACATTGGACAAATTGGTGATCGAAGGCGGGAGGCCCTTGTCGGGATCCATACGTATCCATGGAGCGAAAAATGCCGCACTGCCTATTATGGCTGCCAGCCTGATGTGTGAGGGCCAGGTGCAGCTTCGCAATGTCCCTCGTCTGCTCGATATTGACGTGATGCTCGGCATATTGAGCAGACTGGGAGGTGTAGCAGTCCAGCAAGATGATACCGTCATCCTTGACGCTAGTGGCGCCAATTCTAGCCATGTGCCGGAAGACTTGATGAAGCAAATGAGATCGTCTATTTTCCTTATGGGTCCTTTGCTGGCTCGGTTCGGAGAGGTTTGCATCTATCAGCCTGGCGGCTGTGCGATCGGGGAAAGAAAGATAGATTTGCATTTAAGAGGACTTGCGGCGCTTGGTGCAAAAATCGAAGAGAACGATCATCAAATTTGGTGCAGAGCCGTCAGGTTGGTAGGCAATGATATTCATCTGGATTTTCCTAGCGTCGGGGCGACGGAGAATATTATGATGGCAGCTGCACTAGCTGAAGGAACGACCGTCATTACAAATGCTGCGCGTGAACCTGAGATTCAGGATTTGCAGCATTTCTTGAATGCGATGGGGGCTAACATTATTGGCGCCGGAACAGACACGATAACGATTCAGGGGGTTGCTTCTCGAACCATGCGAGTATGAGATTATCCCCGACCGAATAGTTGCGGGAACTGCGTTGATCGCGGCGGCGGCAACACGGGGAAGCATAACGGTGACGCATAGCAATCCTGCTCATCTGACGTCTTTGATTCATGTGCTGCGCCGCTCTGGTGTTCAAATAGGTGCTTACAATGATATAATATCCGTGAGCAGCAATGGAAGGCCCAAAGCGGTTGAGAAGATCATCACTTCTCCCTACCCTTCTTTTCCTACTGATCTTCAGTCTCAGGTGATGGTGCTGCTGTCTCTTGCGGATGGGCTTAGCTTAATGAAAGAGACGGTCTTCGAAGGTAGGTTCAGGCATGTCGATGAATTAGTGCGGATGGGGGCCGATATTTCGGTTGATTTAAATACGGCATTCATACGCGGTGTACCCCGATTATATGGAGCGACAGTAGAAGCGACCGATTTGCGGGCAGGTGCCGCATTGGTCATTGCTGGTCTTGCCGCACAGGGGAAGACGGTGGTGGAACAGATTCATCATATCGATCGTGGTTACGAACACATTGAACATATGTTCGGACGGCTAGGCGGCGTTATGCGGCGGGAGAATTCCACGCTGAAACAATTGGACCTAGCTTAATAGATTTGGTGCCTGTCCCCTCCTGAGGAGGGGATATAAGGCTTTGATGCTGAAAATCAGCATTTTGGAACATATTTATGGTAGTATCGAAATCACGTTTATATTAAGAATAGTATTTTGCGGGGAAAGAAAATATGATATTAAAAGTAAATGTGCCTATTCTTAAGGAGCCAAGTCCGAAAAAGAAAAGCAGTCGTAAAATTATGGTGATCCTCATTTTGTTATTTATTGCCATACTATGCGTTCTTTTTTTTCGCTCCTCATTAAGTAAAATCTCGGACATTAAGTTTCAAGGAAACATATTTGCGAGCGAGAAAGAGATGCTGAGTATCAGCGGTCTTGAGATTGGAGCCCCCTTCTTCGGGACAAGCTCTGATAAGGTTGAAGCAAGGCTAGCTAAGCTTCCATCGGTCGAGACAGCAACGGTAAAGAAGTCTTTCCCGGATCGGTAACTATCACGATCAAAGAATACCCTCTAGCGGCCTATCAAATGACTTCCGATGGCTCACTCAAGGGGTTTTTAGCGAATGGCACGGTTATCGATCTGAAGAACGGGACTATGCCGATGGAGAAACCGATTTTGACTGGATGGAAGTCTGATGATCCTAATCTGGGTAAGCTGTGCACGGCATTAGCGCAAATCCCTGATTCACTGACTTCGGACATTTCCGAGATTACTCCTTCGCCTACGTTGTCTTATCCTGACCGAGTCAAGATCTATACCAGATCTCATTTTGAGGTGATATCTGCGATTTCACTGCTGCCTGCTAAGGTGGAGTATATGAACATGATTCTCGAAGTACAGGACCCAGGGACATTAACGATGCTAGAGGCCGATTCCTATGTGCCATACAGTCAGGATGAAAGCAAGGACGGTAGTGAAAATGATACTACTCATTAGTGACAATCAATGGTAAAATACATTTTATGGACAAGTTTCCTTTCTCCTTCTTTTTTCTCCTTGTTTTTTGCATAATTGGCGATTGCGTTTAGTCCCGTGTATAGTATTTGTATAGACGGAAATGCTTATCGTCCTGCATGTAAAAGTTGTAGATTAAAAAATTTGTAGAAAAAGAGGGAAAGGTTAACTGACGTTGAATTATTTTAGAGAGTATATTTTTAATGCTATTATTTTTATTTGGAAATAGGAGGTGCCAAGGGCTTGAGCAACAATGACATCATTGTTAGTTTGGACATCGGTACATCCAAAGTTCGTGCTATTATAGGGGAAATTAATAATGGATCCTTTAATATTATTGGGGTTGGATCTGCCGACTCGGAAGGTATTCGCAAAGGTGCGATTGTAGATATTGACCAAACCGTACAATCGATTCGCAGTGCAGTGGATCATGCGGAACGGATGGTAGGTATTCAAATATCAGAAGTATACGTCGGCATTTCGGGTAATCATATCGGACTCCAAACGAGCCATGGAGTGGTAGCCGTACAAAATGAAGACCGGGAAATCGGTGAGGAAGATATTGAACGTGTTCTTAAGGCTGCGGAAGTGATTGCTTTGCCGCCTGAACGGGAGATTATCGATGTAGTCGCCAAGCAATATGTAGTTGACGGTCTGGAAGGGATTAAAGATCCACGTGGAATGATTGGTGTCCGCCTCGAGGTAGAAGCTACGATCATCACTGGGAGCAAGACAGCGATACATAACCTGCTTCGCTGTGTCGAGAAGGCGGGACTGAAAGTTCACGATCTGGTACTATTATCCCTGGGAGCCGGTCAGCTTGCTTTATCCAAAGACGAGAAAACGATGGGCTCTGTGCTGGTAGATATCGGTGCCGGGTCCACAACGATCGCAGTGTTTGAAGGCGGCACGATCGTTGCGACATCCACGCTTCCGATTGGGGGAGAATTTATAACGAATGATATTGCTTACGGACTCCGCACTCTAACAGATCAAGCGGAGAAGGTTAAGCTGAAGTACGGTTGTGCCTCAATTGTAGATTCGGCACCGGACATCAACTTTAAAGTAACGAGGATCGGCAGCAATGTGGATAAGGAATTCACACAGGAGGATCTTGCCGCGATTGCAGAGCCTAGGGTACAAGAGATTTTTCAGTTAATCCGCGATGAAGTAAGGCGACTCGGATATAGCGATATGCCCGGAGGATACATTCTTACGGGTGGCACGTCATCGATGCCAGGCTTATTAAAGGTTGCTCAGGACGAATTGTCGACCTCTGTGCGAATTGCTGTACCCGATTATATCGGTGTGCGTGATCCAGGATTTACGGGTGGTGTCGGGATTCTCTATAAAGTTATCAAGAATGTTCGCATCCGTAGCAATGTAGGTCCTAAGAAAACTACAAACCGTACTAAGCCTGTATCCGCTCAGGAAACGACGCGGAAGACAGGGATTATGGAACGTTTGAAAAACTTATTTAGTGAATTTATATAATTGGTTCTTGAGGAATGGACGAGCCATCCATGCATAATGAGGGGGAGATGGAAGAGTATGTTAGAATTTGATTTTGATATGGAGAGCTTGGCTCAAATTAAAGTCATCGGTGTAGGCGGTGGCGGAAGTAACGCCGTGAACCGGATGATCGAGAATGGTGTGCAGGGCGTAGAATTTATTACAGTGAATACGGATGCCCAGGCTTTGCACTTGGCCAAATCCGAACATAAACTGCAAATTGGTGATAAGTTGACACGCGGTCTTGGTGCTGGCGCCAATCCGGAAGTGGGCAAGAAGGCTGCTGAAGAATCCCGTGATTTAATCGCTAATACTTTGAAGGGTGCCGATTTGGTGTTCGTTACGGCTGGTATGGGTGGCGGTACCGGTACTGGTGCTGCTCCTGTTATCGCTGAGATTGCCAAGGAGTGCGGCGCACTGACAGTTGGCGTTGTGACCCGTCCGTTCACTTTTGAAGGACGTAAGCGTCTTTCGCATGCTGAAGCGGGGATTGAAGCTTTGAAAGAGAAGGTAGATACGCTGATCGTGATTCCGAACGATCGCCTCCTCGAGATAGTTGATAAGAAGACTCCAATGCTGGAAGCATTCCGCGAGGCCGATAATGTACTTCGCCAAGCGGTGCAAGGCATCTCTGACTTGATCGCAGTACCAGGCTTGATCAACCTTGACTTCGCTGACGTGAAGACGATTATGACCGAGCGCGGATCAGCACTTATGGGTATCGGTCTGGCTACTGGCGAGAACCGTGCTTCTGAAGCTGCACGTAAGGCGATTATGAGCCCGCTGTTGGAAACTTCTATCGAAGGTGCCCGCGGCGTAATTATGAATATTACAGGCGGTTCAAACCTGTCTCTGTATGAAGTCAATGAAGCGGCCGAGATCGTGTACGCTGTTTCAGATCCCGAAGTGAATTTGATCTTTGGTGCTATCATCGATGAGAACTTGAAGGAAGAGATTAAAGTAACGGTTATCGCAACAGGTTTTGATAGCAAACCTGCTGTGCATCCTGGGCGTGTGAATCCGGCTGGCGGTGTCTCTGAGATACAGGATAGTCGTTCGAACGCTACGCTCCGTCCATTTGGACATCAGAACAGTTCATCGGATCAATTGGATATTCCTACTTTTCTCCGCAATCGCTCCCGCAAGGAGTAGCTCACCTAGACAATAAGTCTTCCCCAAAGACCTTATCCCTTTTTAAAGTGGATAAGGTCTTTTTTCTTTTCAATTCTATAGATGTTGAACTATAGAGTGTAGGAAATAGGCGAGAGGGTTCGATATTCAAAAGAAGAGAAGCTTTGAATATCGAACCTTGGTGAAATGATTCTGAAGAAGCTGAGAGCTTTCTGAAAGAAAGCTACTTCGCGGCTACCTTCTACATACTATTATTAGTTCAACTTCTATAGACAACCTCTTTTATTGCTGTGTCGTGGCAAAATCTAGCGGATTGATGGGCTCGACAAAATTAGTGCGAACTTTCATTCAATTTTAGACAGACTTCACAGATAGATGCCTATATACTGATAACCATCTACGTGTCGGAGGTGCTCCTAGCAGCTTCTAAAGTTGCGTATTTGCGCACTTCCTGACTGACCACATATTCATAAGTTGTGTTTTGATTAATCTCTTTCTAGTAGTGCGAGTTCAAAAAGGTCGGTTTTCAGCACCGATGCTTATGCTTCCGATGTGCGTTTTTTCAAACGCTTCAGTTGGATGAAGCTAGGGACGAAAGGAGCGTAGCGTAGGCAAAACCTACCTGAGCACCTGAGATGTTTCCGGAGGGAACATGACTTCATCGCTAGAAAACCTACATCTGGATCGCGGTCGCTCATCTTTGAATGACTTCGATCGGATCAAAATCGGACTTTTTGAATTACCTCTAATAGCAGAGGGAACGGGCAGGTGAATGGGACTGGTAGTATACATCGATTTAATATTTTTGCTCAATCTGCTGATCGATGCGAGCCTACTTCTCGTTACTGCCTGGATGAGAAAACAAAAATTCGTGTTCTGGCGGCTCTTGGCTTCGGCTGCATTTGGGGCTGCTTATGTCGTTATGATGTTCTTGCCGGAACTATCATTTCTCTATACCTTCCTGGTGAAATTTCTATTCTCGGTCGTTATGCTATGGATCGCTTTTGGTTTCAAAAGTTTGCAATCCTATTTGCGAAATTTGGGAGCTTTCTATGTGATCAACTTTGTAGCAGCCGGGGAATATTGGGAATTCACTATTTACTGCAAAGCTACAGCGAGGTGTTTAATGGGATCTGGTATTCCACCTCAGGGGGCTTAGCTTCTCGCTAAAGGTAGGAACGTTATTCATGATGATCGTCTTCATTGTGGTGTTACTGTGGTTCCGAGCGGTGATGTCTGCACGCCGAAGATTGGAACGGATCGATACCTGTCTGGCGGAAGTATCTGTACGAATTGAAGATGCTACGATTCACTGTACAGGATTAATCAACACCGGCAACCAGCTTAATGACCCCTTTAGTCGTCTGCCGGTCATGGTGATGGAAGCTTCGCTCTGGGAACAATATTTGCCGAATACACCCAGCAACAGATGGAGTATGGAGAATGCGGACAACCTCATTCTGACATGGAGTGATGATGAAGCGTTCCAATGGCGCGATCGGTTGCGTCTCATTCCTTATCGAGCAGTCGGTAAAGGAACGCAGTTCATGATTGCACTAAAGCCGGATGAAGTATGTGTGATGACAGATGGGAACGAGGTCATAACGACCCGGGTTCTTATTGGTCTTGACGGAGGAGTCCTGTCTTCAGAGGGTGTGTACCGGGCGATTATTCATCCGGCACTAACGGAAGGCAAGGAGAATGGAGATAATCCGGTGAAGACGAGAGGGCCGGATGAAATGGCGACAGGTTCCGCCTGGCTAAAGTCAATAATAGGAACGGTACATGGGAGGATCAGGAGCATGCGTGTAAAGTGGAAATTGATCTTGCAGCTGCAGTACTATCGGATGCTATTTATTTTAGGACTCAAGAGTGAAGAAATCTATTATATTGGCGGAAGCGAAGCTCTGCCGCCTCCATTGACGCGTGAGGAAGAGGAGTATTTATTGGAACGTCTCCCATCAGGAGACTCGGCGATTAGATCGATGCTGATCGAACGTAATTTAAGGCTCGTTGTCTATATTGCCAGGAAGTTCGAGAATACTGGTATTAACATTGAAGATCTCGTCTCGATCGGGGCGATTGGATTAATAAAAGCAGTAAATACGTTTGATCCGGAGAAAAAGATTAAGCTAGCTACCTATGCCTCACGTTGCATTGAGAATGAAATATTGATGTATTTACGCCGTAATAGCAAGATCCGTACTGAGGTGTCTTTTGATGAACCACTGAATATCGATTGGGACGGTAATGAATTGCTCCTGTCGGATGTGCTAGGTACAGAGAACGACACGATCTATCGGAATATTGAAGAACAGGTTGATCGCAAGTTACTGCATAAAGCACTTGATAAATTAAGTGATCGGGAGAGAATGATCATGGAGCTACGCTTCGGTCTTGTAGATGGAGATGAGAAGACACAGAAGGATGTAGCTGATCTTCTGGGCATCTCTCAGTCCTATATTTCAAGATTAGAGAAGCGCATTATTAAGCGGCTACGTAAGGAATTCAACAAAATGGTATAGGCCGTAAGAGACAAATCAAGCACAGCTTGTCCTCTCCCGGGAGGAATAAAAATACAGTCCAAGGAGATACTTATCATTAATGTTTCTCCTTGGGAGGTAAGACACGATGACCCGTAACAAAGTCGAGATTTGCGGTGTGGATACTGCAAAATTGCCCGTTCTAACCAACGCGGAAATGCGTGAATTGTTCCATTCTTTACAGCAGGATCACGTAAGATCAGCCAGAGAAAAGTTAGTGAATGGCAACCTCAGGCTCGTACTGAGTGTCATCCAGCGTTTCAACAATCGGGGGAGTATGTAGACGATCTGTTTCAAGTCGGCTGCATCGGACTTATGAAAGCCATCGATAATTTTGATTTATCGCAGAACGTTAAATTCTCAACCTATGCTGTGCCGATGATCATCGGAGAGATACGCCGCTATTTACGTGATAATAATCCGATTCGTGTGTCGCGTAGCCTGCGTGACATCGCCTACAAGGCGTTGCAGATGCGGGACAGCCTTACGAACCAGAACTCCCGTGAACCGACGATATTTGAAATATCCGAGGCGCTCGGATTACCTAAAGAAGATGTTGTATTCGCGCTCGATGCGATCCAGGACCCCGTCTCTTTGTTCGAGCCGATCTATCATGACGGAGGTGATCCGATCTATGTCATGGATCAGATTAGCGACGACCGGAACAAGGATGTGTCGTGGATCGAGGAGATTGCACTGCGCGAAGCGATGCAACGGCTTGGCAATCGCGAGAAGATGATATTATCGATGCGCTTCTTTGAAGGCAAGACGCAGATGGAGGTAGCTGATGAGATTGGGATCTCGCAGGCCCAGGTGTCGAGGCTTGAGAAATCTGCCATCTTACAAATGCAGAAGCATGTAAAGTCTTAGTTCAACATATCTAAGAGACCCCTGTGTAAACAAGGGGTCTTTTCTATTTTGGGCTTGTATATCGCTACGGGCGGTGATTTTCTGCACGTCCCGGTCATATGATATAGGAGCGAGAGGCTGTGGCGAGGGGGCGCAGGCAGTATGGAGAATGTAGTTAGGGCGAATATGAAAATATCGGACTTTCAGACGAAGGAAGTTATCAATGTGGTTGATGGGAAGAGACTCGGTCATATTAGCGACCTGGAGATTGATCTGCGTCAGGGAATCATAGAGGCGATTGTAATACCCGTTAACACGAAATTCATGGGCATATTCGGAGGAGGATCTGATCTCGTGATTCCATGGAAGAACATTGTGAAGATCGGCGCGGATGTCGTGCTGGTGAAGATGGATGAGCTGCGAGAACCCAGGATTCAGCAGCAGTATGAGACTACCGTCTATATTGAACGGGACGGGAGAGCCGAACGCCGCAGCTAACAGCTGCGGCTTTATTGTTATGCCAGTGTCGACTTATGGTACACTGTTAGAGGTAGAAACACAATCGTAATAGTCTAATATGTGTATGAGTGAGGGGATGAATGATGGAACCATATATTAGGAACGATAATGGACAGCAGCCAGAGCGATACGAGTTGAACACTTGGCAGCTTATGATGCCTGATTTAAGCGCGGGCTTTAGCGGTAGACACGGTGGGGTAAGTATAGCCCCTTATGATAGTCTTAATTTAGCTTATCACGTGAACGATGATCCAGAGGCAGTTCTACAGAACCGAAGATTACTAGCCGAATCGCTCGGATTCCAGCCAGACGCATGGACCTGTGGGCAGCAGGTGCATGGAAATCGAGTTGTAGTGGTGGTTGCTGAGGCTCGTGGAAAGGGATACCTGGACATGGCAGATGCGTTGCAGGATTGTGACGGACTCGTGACGAATGTTCCCGGAATTCTGTTAACATCATTCTATGCAGACTGTGTTCCGTTATATTTTCTCGATCCGATCAAGCGGATTGTGGCTCTAGCTCATGCTGGCTGGAAGGGAACCGTACTACGCATAGCTGAAGAAGTGATTGGGACGATGAAGAGTGAGTTCGGCTCTGATCCGGATCATATTCATACGGCTATCGGACCTAGCATAGGGGAATGCTGTTACGAGGTTGATGACGTGGTGATGACGCGAGTCCACCAGACGCTGAGAGAGATTGGGGCATCTGATTTAGCTGCGGATGTAGCCCAAACGTCCCAAAATGAAGGAAAGTTCATGCTGAACTTGAAAGAATTGAATCGAATTATTATGATAAAAGCAGGAATATTGCCGACTCATATCGAATGTACATCATGGTGTACGAGTTGTCACCATGATAAATTCTTTTCTTACCGCAAAGATAATGGGGTAACAGGAAGAATGGCGAGTTGGATTGGCATGAAAGAGAGGTGATCCTTTCTTGTCACTTCAAGATCGGATACAGCATGTGGAAGAACGCATTCAGGCGGCCTGCGACCGCAGTGGACGCAACCGGGATGATGTGAATATCGTCGCCGTAACAAAATACGTGTCGGTTGAAATGACGCGAACAGTGCTTGACCAGGGAGTTCTCAATATAGGAGAGAATCGTCCGCAGAGTGCGGTTCCCAAATGGGAGACACTACAAGGGCGGGGAACATGGCATTTTCTCGGCCATCTGCAAAGCAGAAAGGTTAAGGATGTCGTAGGTAAATTTAAATATATCCATTCCTTGGACCGAATCTCGCTGGCAGAGGAATTGGACAAGCGAGCGGCTACAAGCGGCATAGAAGTGCTCGCATTTGTACAGGTCAATGTATCAGGAGAGTCTACCAAGCAGGGGCTTGAGCCCGGAGAGGTCGAGGCGTTTCTAAAGGAAATGGACAGCTATAGTCATATTAAGGTCATCGGACTAATGACGATGGCTCCCATTGAGGAAGAACCGGAGCTGACACGGCCTGTATTCCGCAGGCTTCGTGAATTACGAGATGAGCTCAATGCAAAGGCGGTTACTAGTGTGCCGCTGACGGAGCTATCCATGGGAATGTCAGGTGATTTTGAAATTGCGATTGAAGAAGGAGCAACCTGGGTACGCCTCGGTACTATTTTAGTGGGGAAAGGGGAGGAAGATTAATGGGAGTAATGAACAAATTCATGAATTTCTTAGGCCTCCAGGAAGAGGAAGAAATTGTGGAACGCGAAGGAATTACTAATCTGGAAGAGCCTGAGTATGAAACTCCAAACTTTGAAACCCGTAAGAATCAGAGGGGAAATAATGTGGTTAGCATTCATTCGCAAAAAAATGTAAAAATGGTGCTATACGAACCAAAATCCTATGAAGAGGCTCAGGAGATTGCCGATCATTTGCGGTCACATCGCTCTGTTGTTGTTAATTTGCAACGCGTCCGTAACGATCAGGCTTTGCGGATCATCGACTTTCTCAGCGGAACGATCTACGCTCTAAGCGGTGGTATTTCGAAGATCGGGGGCAATATATTCTTATGCACGCCAGATACCGTTGAGATTCAGGGAGCGATTTCTGAGTTATTATCTGAGGAAATAGACTATAACAGAATAATGAGGTGATGACATCTTGGATTCAGCAACAATTAATTCTATCGTCTGGATAGCGTATAATATTTATTTCTATATGATTTTCGTGTACATTTTGATGTCGTGGCTTCCGAATGCTCGGGACAGTTTCATAGGTGAACTGCTTGGGAAATTAGTCGAGCCGTTCCTGGCGCCATTCCGGAAATTCATTCCCCGATTATGGGGATGATCGACATTTCGCCGATTGTCGCATTGTTCGTGCTCCGTCTGGCTGCTGTAGGGCTGACCAGCGTGCTCAACTATGTGCTCGCGGGGTAGAAGCGGCCAATGAAGATGGAGATTTATGAGCATTTCAAGCCAGAGGAGCGCCAGTTTGTTGACCGTGCCTCCGAGTGGGTCGTTAATGCCGGGGAATACCATGAAGTCAGGCTGACTGACTTTCTGGATCCGCGGCAATGTTTTATATTGGAGTCATTGGTCAATCGCCATCCTGATGTTGCTGTGCGAATAGATGGCGGGTATGAAGGGGCGGAGAGGTGTCGAGCATTCATCGCTCCTGATTACAGGGAGTTGGACCATGAGCCAATGAAGATGAAGGTGCTAAACATCACTTCGGGAGATCAGAAATTTATAACATTACAGCATGGCGATTATCTAGGGGCTATTCTCGGTCTGGGGCTCAAGCGGGACAAAATTGGCGATATTCATGTACATGAAGATGGGTGTCACGTGATTGTTACGGAAGATATCGCTGCCTATCTTGATCTACATTTGCGCCAGGTTCACCGTATCGGAGTCATGACCGAAATTGTGGAGTTATCAGCGCTTCGGCCGGTCCATACTGAACTGCAATCTTTGGAATTGACAGTAGCTTCCTTGCGGCTTGATGGAATCGTAAGTGATGTGTTCCGCTTAAGCCGTAGCAAAATTCTTGCACCGATCAAGGCAGGCCGCTGTAGGGTGAACTGGAAGACAGAGGAGGATCCTTCGGCTCCGTTAAAGGCCGGGGATATTGTCGCATTGCAAGGATTTGGTCGCTTCAAAGTACTGGAGACGGACGGTATGACAAAAAAAGGCAGACTTCGCGTGAAAATCGGTAAATTTGTCTGAGTGTATTGCAGGAGATCGTGGATTGCTGTCGAAATTATCTAACCAGTAAATAATTGTCTGATTGTAAATTGTAATGTTGTGATTATATAAAAACAAATATCCTTCCGACATAGGGAGAGATTGAATTTTATAGGAGGTGCGGTAATGCCATTAACACCGCTGGATATACATAACAAGGAGTTTTCCAGACGAATTCGCGGTTATGATGAGGATGAAGTTAATGAATTTCTGGATCAAGTCATTAAAGATTATGAAATTGTAATCAGAGAGAATAAAGAGCTTCACAACCAAATGCTCTCATTGCAGGAGAAACTTGATCATTTTGCTAACATTGAGGACACGCTTAGTAAGACGATTATTGTAGCTCAGGAAGCTGCCGATGAAGTGAAGAACAATGCCAAGAAGGAATCACAGCTCATCGTGAAGGAAGCGGAGAAGAATGCCGACCGGATCGTGAATGAAGCGCTGGTGAAGTCGCGCAAGATCGCGATGGAAGTGGAGGAGCTGAAGAAGCAGGCCTCCATCTATCGAGCTCGGTTCCGTACGTTAGTGGAAGCACAGCTCGATCTGCTAAGTGTGGACGGTTGGGATACGTTAGAGAATCGTGAGCCGGAACGTTCGTATGATAGTGAGCGCGAACGCGAAGCGAAGGAAATCTACTAGTGCGAGTTCAAAAGGCCGGTTTTCAGCACCGAGAAGATTGGATGAAGCTAGTGACTGAGGAGCAGAGCGTACGTTTTGGGTACGTGAGCGCGGAAGGGCCGGCTGAATTCAAAGATTCGATGTCGAATAAGTTTTCAGTGTTTCGTGATCAAAATTGGACTTTTTGAACAGCCTCTACTAGAGGTTTCAACAAGATCTATGCATCCTTGACTGTTGCGGGTTGACATCAGGATGACAATAAGTTATATATAATATCATATTGTGCAGGTGCTGCACACAACTGAATTAGATATTTGATGATGGGAACAAGTACGTTGCGTATTTGATCTGCAGAGAGTTGGCGAATGGTGAGAGCCAATGTTCAGGTCGCAAACGGAATATCCTCCCGGAGAAGCAGGGCTGAAGTTAAATTCTGAAGAAGAAGTAAGCCTTTGCCGGCGGTCGGCCGTTATACCGAACCCATATGTATGTATGGAGCTGAGTGTCATATGGCTTAAGCGCATGAATTCATTTCGTGCGTACGATAGCGATATGGAACAAGGGTGGTAACGCGAGTTAGAGTCTCGTCCCTTTTTAGGGATGGGGCTTTTTTTATTTTCCATGAAGAAGGGAAGAAGTATTAAGATGCAAAAAGTGGATGTTAAAGAAGGGGCGCGCAATCGTGATTTGCGTATCTTGAACAAGTGGTCGAAGGAGGACACGTTCAAGCGGAGTATCGAGAATCGTGCAGACCGTCCGAACTATGTATTGTTCGAAGGACCTCCAACTGCGAATGGTCTACCGCATATCGGCCATGTATTGGGTCGGGTAATCAAGGACTTTATCGGCAGATACCAGACGATGAAGGGATATCGCGTCGTTCGTAAAGCGGGTTGGGATACGCATGGATTACCGGTTGAACTCGGCGTTGAGAAGGAATTGGGTATTTCGGGCAAACAGGAAATCGAGAACTACGGTGTCGAGGAATTCGTTAAAAAATGTAAGGACAGCGTATTCGGCTATGAGAAGCAGTGGCGGGAATTTACCGAAGCTATCGCTTATTGGACCGATCTAGATCATCCATACATTACGCTGGAAAATAACTATATCGAGAGCGTGTGGAATATTCTAGCTACGATTCACGATAAAGGATTGCTCTACCGTGGTCATCGCGTTAGCCCTTACTGCCCGTGCTGTCAGACGACACTCAGCTCTCATGAAGTAGCTCAGGGTTATGAGGATGTGAAGGATCTGAGTGCCACAGCCAAATTCAAGCTGGATGACAGCGGTGAATATGTGCTTGCTTGGACTACAACGCCATGGACTCTGCCGGCGCACGTCGCTCTAGCGGTTAATCCTGAGATGGAATATGTACGGGTGAAGCAGGAGGATGGAGTATACATCGTCGCTAAAAACCTTGTCGAGAAGGTCATGAAGGGTGACTACAGCGTTGTATCCAGCCTTAAGGGAAGCGATCTGGTCGGAAAAACCTATACGCCACCATTTTCTTATATTCAGGCTGATAAGATTAATGTCATTGTTGGTGCCTCTTATGTTACCGACACAAGCGGTACAGGGATCGTTCACATGGCCCCTGCTCACGGGGAAGATGACTACCGGACCTGCCGTGAGAACGGCATTAGCTTCATTAGTGTAGTGAACGGCCAAGGCCGATACACAGATACAGTTAGCGACTTCGCTGGACGCTTCGTTAAGGATTGCGATCTGGACATTGTTAAGACTCTGTCCGAGAAAGGTCTGCTCTACAGCAAGGAGAAGTACGAGCATAGCTATCCGTTCTGCTGGCGTTGTAAGTCACCGCTGCTCTATTATGCCATGGAGAGCTGGTTCATTGAGACGACTGCGGTCAAAGACCAACTGATTGCTAATAACAACACGGTGCAATGGTATCCTGAGCATATTCGTGACGGACGCTTCGGTAAATTCCTTGAGGAATTGGTTGACTGGAATATTAGCCGTAACCGTTATTGGGGAACGCCGCTTAATGTCTGGGTCTGCTCGGACTGCGGTGGTCAATTTGCTCCACACAGTCTAGCTGATTTGCGTGCTCATGCAATTGGAGAGGTTAGCGAGAATTTAGAACTCCATAAACCATTTGTGGATGAAGTGAAGGTAAGCTGCCCACATTGTGAAGGCGGAGTTATGGAGCGGACATCGGAAGTGATCGACGTCTGGTTCGACAGTGGCTCCATGCCATTTGCCCAACATCATTATCCGTTTGAGAACGAAGAGACATTTGCAAGCCAATTCCCGGCAGACATGATCTGTGAAGGTATCGACCAGACAAGAGGCTGGTTCTATAGTTTGCTCGCTGTGTCGACCCTGTTTACTGGAAAGGCGCCATACAAATCGGTCATCGCAACAGGGCTTGTTCTGGATGAGAACGGCTTGAAGATGTCGAAATCCAAGGGTAATGTCATCAACCCATGGGAGATCATCAATGAGCTTGGTACAGATGCTTTCCGTTGGTCACTGCTGTCCGATAGCGCACCATGGAATAATAAGCGCTTCTCCAAGGGAATTGTAGCTGAAGCCAAATCTAAAGTGGTTGATACGCTTGTTAACACTCATGCGTTCCTGACTCTCTATGCTGGCATCGACGGCTACAAGCCGGAAGAGCATCCTTACCGTCCTTCCAGCAACAAGCTGGACCGCTGGATTCTATCCAGATTGAACAGCCTGATCCGTCTCGTAGACAAAGGCGTTGCTGTTAACGACTTCGTGAATACGTCCAAAGCAATTGAGAACTTCATCGATGAGTTGAGCAATTGGTACATCCGCCGTTCGCGTGACCGTTTCTGGGGCAGTGGACTTGGTGAAGACAAACTGTCGGCATATCAGACATTGACTAATGTACTACTGACCTTGTCTAAGCTGATGGCTCCGTTCACACCGATGCTAGCCGAGGACATCTTCACGAATCTAGGTGGTGGAGAGAGCGTACATCTTACCGATTATCCAGTTTGCGACGAAGCGATGATCGACGAGGCATTGGAACAGGATATGGAGACAGCGCGGCAGATCGTTGAGTTGGCACGTAATGTCCGCAATGAGACGAGTATCAAGACACGCCAGCCTCTCTCCAGCCTGATTGTCTCTATGGATCGTGACTTTGCGCTTGCAGAATACGAAGAGATCATCAAGGATGAGATCAATGTGAAGCAAATTGAAGTCGAACACAGCGATAGTGGATTTGTTGACTTTACGCTTAAGATGAATCTCCGCGTTGCTGGTAAGAAATATGGCAAGAACATTGGCTTCCTGCAGAATCATCTCAAGAACCTAGCAGCTGACCAGACGCGTCAGATTGTTACAGATGGATATATGAACATTACATCACCTGAAGGTGAAGAGCTTCAGATTACTTCAGAGGAATTGCTAGTTGAGAAGCAAGCAAAAACAGGTTTCGCCTCCGCTTCAGGCTATGGCTTGACTGTGGCACTCAATACAGATATTACTGCAGAACTCGAGCAAGAAGGATGGGTTCGTGAGGTGGTACGTGCGGTACAGGATACGCGGAAGAAGCTCGATCTGCCGATTGAGAAGAGAGTTCATCTGACGCTTGATGTGGATGATGAGCTGAAGGCAGCGATCGTCGCTTTTGAACATGTGCTTCGTGAGAATGTGCTCATTACCAATGTCTCATTCGGTAAACCTGCTGGTTCGGAGACGATTGAGCTTGGTTCGAAAACGATCGGAGTTCATATCGAAGCCTAAACATCAAAAGCGGAATTTTGAACTTCCAAGTTCCAATATAGGTTCAAACATTTCGGTTTTCAGCACCAAAGCTTATGCTTACGATGTGCGTTTTTTCAAAACGCCTCAGTTGAATGAAGCTAGGGGTTGAGGAGCGGAGCGTACGTAGTAGGTACGAGAGCACCGGAGACCCCGGTTGAATTCAAGATTCGAAGCCGAATCAACTTCTCGATTCACTTCGTGATCAAAAGCGGAATTTTGAACTTCCACTTAGGCTATAATAACAAATAACCCAAAGAACGAGCTTGGGGTGCTCAAAGCAGTCCCAAGCTCGTTTCTTTATGTGTAACGGAGGTGCCCGGAATGATTCGGCGTAAAGGAAAGCCAAATGTCAGCCCGGAGAAAACAACAGAAGCTGAAGATCCAACTCAGCATACAGCAATGCCGGAGACATGCGAAGAGCAAATCAGAGACATGTATAATCTAACCCTAAAGTGGACGCAGCAGCTTGAAAGATCACGGATTGCTCAATACACCGAGCTGCTGAACCGTCCATGGCGTCTCATTTGGCTCAATATATTATCAGGTACAGCACGCGGCGTTGGAATTGCCGTGGGTTTTACTTTTTTTGCGGCAACTATTATTTATGTTTTACAGGTGTTAGGGGCATTGAATTTGCCGATTATTGGTGATTATATCGCCGATATTGTACGGATCGTTCAACGCCAGCTTGAGCTTAATACGTATTAGGACCACCTTCCAGATCATCATCATCTACATAATCGCCGGCATCCATGGATTGCTTCCAGCTTTTGCTACGATAAAAGCAAACATTTTCACCATATATATCGGTAGCGATGAAGCTCTCCAATGGTTCAACAAATCCGTCCAGCTCAGCCGATGCTTCGATCTCCATATCGTTATAATCCGATATATCCCGACCTTCTGCCATAGCTGGTGTATTAGAGCTCCCAAAGCTCTCGACAATCTGCCAGGCGTCTTCACCGTCGAACCCGTTGTATTCGTGTTCATCCAGACTACTTCGTCCAAATGGGGGATACAGGAATTGTTCTTCGACAGGACGAGCTACAGAGTGAAAGGTTTGCGGACTATGCTCTTTACAATAAGTGGTCTCGGGAATAGCGCTTAGCCGTTCGAAGCTAATCGGCTTGCCACAGGTGGAACAGATTCCGTAGGTTCCATTGTCCATTTTCTGCAATGCGGCTTCAATACGGGTTAATTGCAGCTCATTATGCTCAATAAGTGCCAAATCCTTGCCGCGCTCATACACCTCGGAACCGAGATCCCCTGGATGATTATCTAGGGTAGATAGCTCATTTGTGGTGTCGCGGAGTGAATCCTGCAGCCCGTAATGATCATTATTAGTCAGCCGCTCCTTGATGTCGTGTAGGGAGTTGTTCAATTTGGTTCTTAGCTCAGCAAGCTGATGCTCGGATAAATGGGGCATATCGAGAACTCCTTTCTCAGGAAAGACCATTAGGGAATTTGTTATAGCGATATTTTGCGCAAAACCGTGACGTTTTACCTAAGGAAAATCCTTTCGCGCATGGACGTGTTTCCTCTTGCTATGCTACAATAGACAGGTCTTGCATGTGGTGAATCCTGCCGGTAAATTCAGCAGGGAAATGAAAGAATGAGGTGAATTCCCGCGTGATTTATTTTTTGATCGCATTGGTTGCGTTTCTAATTGACCAAGGTACGAAGTATTTAATCGCCACTCAATTAATGATTGGTGAGCAGATTCCGGTAATCGGCAACTTCTTCCTCATTACATCAAGCCGTAATCGCGGCGCAGCATTCGGTATTCTGCAGGAGCAGCGTTGGTTCTTTATTGTGATTACAGTGGTTGTGGTAGTAGGTATCATTTGGTATTTGCAGAGAATCAGACGCACAGGCAAGAGACTGTTGCCTATCGCGCTCTCGCTGGTGCTTGGCGGCGCAGTCGGGAATTTCCTGGACCGTGCTGTAAATGGCGAAGTTGTAGATTTCCTGCAGTTGAATTTCGGTTCGTATACGTTTCCGATCTTTAATGTCGCGGATTCTTGCATTGTGATCGGTGTTATTCTCATTGTGCTTGATTCCTTGCTTGATATCCGCAAAGAGAAGCAAACATCAAGTACAGGTCAGGAGCAAGAGGAGCAGCTATGAATTTGGAACAGCATGAAATGATCGAGTCTGAACTTCCGTCGTATGAATGGGAAGCAAATGAGAAGAACAGGATCGATAAGTTTGTCAAAGATCAGCTTGGGGACGAGTATTCACGCAGTACGATCCAGTTGTGGATTGAGGATGGGCATATCCTTGTGAATGGCGAATCTGTTAAAGCAAATTATAAAGTAAATCCAGGGGATCAGGTGACGCTGACCATTCCGGAAGCGGAAGCAGCAGAGATCATTTCCGAGGATATATTGCTCGATGTATATTATGAGGACGCGGATGTCATTGTCGTGAATAAACCGCGTGGCATGGTCGTGCATCCAGCACCAGGACATGCCTCAGGTACGCTAGTCAATGCCTTGATGTTCCATTGCAAGGACTTGTCAGGTATCAATGGTGAGCTTCGACCAGGGATTGTCCATCGAATCGACAAGGACACTTCTGGTCTGATAATGGCAGCTAAGAATGATAAAGCGCATGCCTCATTAGCAGCTCAATTAAAGGAACATTCAGTGACGCGCAAGTACTTTGCTTTGGTCCACGGTAATCTGAGCCATGATCAAGGTACGATCGATGCACCGATTGGACGTGATCCTCATGATCGCAAAATGTACACGGTGATCGAGAAGAACAGCAAGCAAGCAGTAACACATTTTCATGTGGTGGAACGTTTTGGCGACTACACGCTGGTTGAACTTAAGTTGGAGACTGGGCGGACCCATCAAATCCGGGTACATATGAAATTTATCGGCCATCCTTTAGTCGGTGACCCTATGTATGGACGTAGTAAAGGGGTTAAAATGGATGGGCAGGCGCTTCACGCCGCCGTACTTGGTTTCATTCATCCTTCCAGCGGAGAATATATTGAGTTCGCAGCACCGATCCCTGACGATATGGAAATGGTGCTACAATCGCTTCGCAGCCGCTAAGTTGAGCTAATGTTAAATGTATACTTAATAGCATCTTTGGTAATGGGATTGTTATAATCCTATGCTGGAGGTGCTGTTTTTTTATTTAAAGACATAAGGCGATCAGAAATTTATTGCAAAAAAGTACAAACGATGCGGCGATTAATCCATTCTCTAAAGATCATTTTTACAGCATAGTTATAGTATTAATGTAGGTTAGTCAGTGAAATGCTGTGCAACTGATTGTGAATATAGACTGCAAAAGGTTGTTCATAAGGAGATGGAGAAATCATGAGCGTAGAGATGTATCAAAAGACATATATTCAGATGCAGTTCGCAGAGCGCATTGGCGGGGCGAATTACGGTAAAGATACGGCTATTTATAAATTTGAGAAAATCAAACGAGCCAAGGCTGCTGCAAAGAAAGAACGCCCTGAGCTGGAGTTAATCGATATGGGTGTAGGCGAGCCGGATGAGATGGCGGATGAAGGAATTGTAGCCAAACTGGCGGAGGAGGCAGCAAAACCGGAAAACCGCGGCTATGCCGATAACGGGATCGCAGAATTTAAAATCGCAGCCGCTCGGTATTTGCAAGAGGTATTTCAGGTTGATGGAATTGATCCAGCGACGGAGATTGTCCATTCCATTGGTTCTCAGCCGGCATTAGCTATGCTGCCTACATGCTTCATCAATCCCGGAGATATTACGATTATGACGGTACCGGGGTATCCGATTCTCGGAACTCATACTCAGTATTTGGGCGGAAGTGTATATACCGTACCCCTTACAGTGGAAAATCATTTTCTACCGGATCTAGATTCTATCCCGGAGGATATTGCGTTAAAGGCAAAGCTACTATATTTGAATTATCCTAACAATCCAACAGGAGCATGTGCTACAGTGGAATTCTTCACTGAGGTTGTAGCCTGGGCTCGCAAATATAATGTGATTGTCATTCATGATGCGCCCTATGCAGCGTTAACTTATGATGGAGTCCGGCCACTCAGCTTCCTGTCTGTACCTGGAGCGAAGGATGTTGGGGTTGAGCTTCATTCTCTCTCAAAATCATATAATATGACTGGTTGGAGGATCGGCTTTGTTGCAGGTAATCCATTGATCGTTAAAGCGTTCAGCGACGTTAAGGATAACAACGACTCTGGCCAATTTATTGCAATCCAGAAGGCTGCCATTCACGGTTTGGCTCACCCAGAAATTACAGAAGCGATCGCGGCTAAATATTCAAGGCGCCATAATCTTTTGGTGACCACACTAAATGAACTTGGGTTTAGCGCAGTAAAGCCAAAAGGTTCCTTCTTCCTCTATGTTGCGATTCCCAAAGGAGTTGATGGCGGTCCAAGATTCGAATCAGCAGAGGATTTCTCACAGTATTTGATCCGGGAAATGTTAATCTCCACGGTCCCATGGGACGATGCCGGACATTATGTCCGGTTCTCAGTTACATTTGAAGCCAGCGGGACCCATGAGGAACAATCTGTCATTGCTGAAATTAAGCGACGTTTAAGTCAAGTCAACTTCCAGTTTTGAGGAATTATAGAGAAATATAATGAAAAGCGCCAGATCGCCCTAATTTTCCGGGGGTTGGCGCTTTTCTTGTTTCCTAAGAAGCCATTTGAATTGTCTCCTTAGGCTTGCGCTGCAGTAGTTGCGTTCCTCCAACAATCAGTGTCGTTATAACCAGGACGGACAGCAATATGAGCAAGAGAGAGAGGGTTGCGCTTGACGAAGCTGGCCCGCCATTTACTAAGTTCATAATGCCGACAACTGCAAAGGTAGCAGGGAAATAATCGCTAATGAATTGGTAAAAGGTCGGTAGCAATTCGCGTGGAACCATAGCTCCAGATGTAATGAGCTGCATGGACAATAGCGCAATATTGATCCATCCGCCCGCATCACTGAAGATATAGAATGAGAGTTGAGCGACAAATAAGAACGTAATGACATATACAAGCTGGAACATCCACATGATAGCGAATCCCTGCTTGGAATGAACGCCCATTAGAGTAACCATGACGGTGCTAACGGTTGTAATCAATAAAGATGTTGCGATGTTCAGTAGTGATCGGGCCGCAAACAATGTCCAACGGTTATATAATTGTCTGATCAGTTTAGCGGCTTTATTGACTTCCATAACAAACAACATGCATCCCGTGAAGGAAGCGAGTACAAGCATCATAGGTACCATGGTATGTGAAAAATTGGCGATGGGATGAATATAGTTCAAATCAGCATCGATCCGTGAAGACATGGATTGTGAAAGTTGGAGCGCCTGGGAATTAGGAATATGTGCTTGCTCCAGAACAGATGTGATCCCGGATTGTACCGCCTGTTCGTTGAGGGAAGCTGAAATTTGATGAACTACTGTTTGCATGACACTTTTGACCATTGTTGGATTGGACTCGTTCATGGAGTACGTAATAACAGCTTTTTGGGAGGGGTTTTTTATGGACTGTGTAAAATTGTTCGGAATATGAACGACCATTTGTAGTTTGCGTTCATCCAGTTCAGACATCGCATGGTCAAGATTATTTTCTTGCTTCATTACAAATGGCAGCTTCGTCATCATGGTCTGCACGGCTGTTGTTCCAATCTCCTGATCATCATTCACGATCGCAATCGCAAATCGGTTCACATTGTTCGTAATATGATCGTAACCCGTGAGCCAAATCAAACTGAATAAAATTTGAAAAATAAGCGCTGTAATTGTCCCTATGATAACCAATGGAGATTTCAGTAAAGCCCTAAAAGCAGATTTGATAGATTTCATCAAACAACACTCCTCTTTTTTATTTATCAATCAATAAATGAGATTTCAAAAAAATGCAACCTCCGGTAAGAGGCAGCAATGTACAACCATATAGATGAAAACTATTTGTTAGACCATGGGGAAAGTTCAGGAGCTTCGAGCACTTCGGACATCGTGATAATGAGTCCTGAGCCGATAAACATGCTCGCTGCAAATTTGGCGTTGGGTATTCCCGCTTTTCGAAACGCTGAGCAACTGTCTGGTGAATGGAGGTGAAATGATCGCGTACAATCGCACGGATACCGGGTTCGGAAGTCGTAAATGCTTGCATCGTAACGAGCATCTCATCTCGGTGGGTTTTGACCAAGTCGCCAAAAGCACGGCCCATCACTTCTACAAGTTGTTCAGGTGGAGCTTCTACACGGACAAACGTTTCTTCAATTTTACCTTTGGCACGTTCTAGGACGGCAATAAATAGTTCTTCTTTTGATTTGAAGAAATGAAAGACATATGGCTGTGTCACACCTGCTTCTTTCGCTATATTGGCCGTCGTTGTCTTGTAATAACCATATTCGGCAAAGGAGGTGACGGCAGCATCAATGATTTGATCCTTGCGTGATGGCGATACATCTTTGGATGACATGTTGAATCAGCACCTTTATTATTTATTGATCAATAAATAAAGTAATCTCATTTATGAAATTTGTCAATTAATTTTCTAGTTACATTATTTCTCGGATTTTCGAAGGGGCGATAAATTGCTAGGGAATGTGATTAGAGTTAACGTAAATGGAACTGTTACAAAAAATAAGATTGAATAATTATTAATAATAATGTATATTTATAACTAACGAAATTCCATCTCACTCTAGCAGGGATTGATCTGAGAAATTCCTGGCCTAATGTCTCGTATTTCCAGGCGGATTATCTTGACACAGAAGTTGCAATCTGTCATAATTCACATAAATGAAATAGCACCTTTAATTCAGTCCCGTGAGACTGGCAAGGTAACGTGAAGGGGATAACTGGGCACACTATGTTTAGTGATTATGTCCGGGATCCTTATGACAGTCATAGTTATTTACTGTGACCAAGAGACTCCTTGCCTGATCAGGCAAGGAGTTTTTTTATGCGCCTTTCACGGAACCGGAATAAATCAATCCCGAGGAGGCATTTGAGATGGAAGTAGAAAACCATGTCATTATGGATGAAACAGCAATCAGACGGGCGCTGACAAGAATCGCACATGAGATTATCGAACGAAATAAAGGAATTGAGAATTGTGTATTAGCTGGGATCAAGACTCGAGGGGTATTCCTAGCAAAGCGTCTGGCTGAGCGGCTGGAGAATATTGAAGGCGCCTCGATCCCTTGGGTTGAGCTGGATGTGACCTCTTACCGGGACGATCGTTCCAGCGAAGAGAGAGGAACAGAGAAAGCGAGTTTCCCAGTTTCCATTCATAGCAAGGTTGTCATCCTGGTTGATGATGTTCTGTACACGGGACGTACGATACGAGCAGCAATGGACGCGATTATGGATTGCGGAAGACCTGAAGCAATTCAATTAGCAGTTCTAGCTGACCGTGGGCATCGTGAGCTCCCAATTCGTCCGGATTATATCGGTAAGAACGTGCCGACCTCGAGAGCCGAAGAGATTGAAGTGCTCTTGCAGGAGAACGATGGAAGCGACGAAGTCAGAATTTTGCAGCAACGGGGAGGACGCTAAGATGATAACGACCGTATCGGCTCTTAAGGAACATAGCTTACTCGGATTAAAAGATTTAAGCGCAGCTGAAATTAATTCGATCCTGGAACGGGCAGCGTTCTGGGACAGTCAGACAGATAAAGTGGTTCCAGTGCTAAAGGATAAATTCGTGGCTAACATGTTCTTTGAGAGTAGTACACGTACTCGCTTCTCTTTTGAAATGGCACAGAAAAGGCTGGGCGCGGAGGTTCTTAACTTCTCAGCGACCTCTTCTAGTGTGGAGAAGGGAGAAACTATCTACGATACGGTTCGAACGCTAGAATCTATGGGAATCGATGCAGGAGTCATTCGCCTCGAGCCTTCAGGTGTGTTGGAGGAACTTGCGGAACGGCTTTCTATTCCGCTGATCAATGCGGGGGATGGTAGAAATGAGCATCCTACACAGGCGTTACTTGACTTATATACAATGAAGCAGCATTTTGGTGATTTGAGAGGCCTTAAGGTATCGATTATCGGCGATATTGAGCATAGCCGGGTAGCGCGCTCTAATCTGTGGGCATTGCAGAAGTTCGGAGCAGAAGTGAAGTTCTGCGCGCCAGGTAACTATGCGAGCTCCGGAGTTGGCTGAATACGCTCCTTATGTTTCGATGGAAGAGGCGCTCTGCGCCGATGTTGTAATGATGCTGCGTGTACAGCTGGAGCGGCATACGGAAGGAATATTCAAATCTAAGGAAGATTACCACCAGCAGTACGGTTTAACCTTGGAAAGAGCGAACAATCTTGCTCCGCACACGATCATCATGCATCCTGCACCGGTTAACCGAAATGTGGAGATTGATGACGCGGTGGTCGAGCATGCGCAGTCAAGGATTTTCAAACAAATGGCGAACGGCGTACCCATTCGGATGGCCGTCATGGAACGGGCGATGAAGTAGGTTGCAGATTGCGACCGAACAATATCAATTTTCTACTAAATTAACTTCAGACATATTAACGACTATAAGGACGGTGTATCTTCCATGCAACTCATTATTCGTAATGCAAAGGTATTGAACGAGAACGGACAGCTGGAACTAAAAACAATCTATGTGCAGAACGGTGTAATCGATAAAGTGGAGGATGGCGCAGAAGCGGATATAAATCTCGATAAGGATGTCAAAGTCATTGAGGCTAATGGCAAGCTTGTGACACCAGGGTTCATCGATATGCATGTTCATCTGCGCGAACCGGGCTTTGAACATAAAGAGACGATCGAGACAGGTTCTCGATCTGCGGCAAAAGGCGGATTTACGACAATCGCTTGTATGCCGAATACAAGACCGGTTACGGATAATCCAGATACGGTAAAGCTTGTTCAAGAGAAAGCGAAAGAGGCCGGACTAGTGAATGTGCTGCCTTATGCGGCGATCACGAAGAGTGAGCTAGGCCGGGAGTTGACCGACTTCGCAGCTCTTAAGGAAGCCGGTGCGATCGGATTTACAGATGACGGAGTAGGTGTACAGAACGCTCAAATGATGAAGGACGCGATGAGCAAAGCCGCTTCCATGGGAATGCCGGTAATCGCGCACTGTGAAGATGACTCCTTGGTGGAAGGAGCACCGGTTGCCGAAGGTGAATTTGCCAGAAAGCATGGGTTCAAGGGAATACCAAATGAATCGGAAGCAATTCATGTCGGCCGTGATATTCTGCTCGCTGAAGCAACAGGAGTGCACTATCATGTATGCCATGTCAGTACAGAGCAGTCGATCCGCCTAATTCGCCAGGCAAAGGAGATCGGCATCAACGTGACCACGGAAATCTGTCCACATCATTTAGTTCTGTCCGAAGAGGACATCCCTGGTCTGGACGCTAATTGGAAGATGAATCCGCCACTAAGATCCAAGCGGGATGTTGAAGCATGCATTGCAGCACTTGAGGATGGCACGATCGATATCATCGTTACAGATCATGCTCCGCATAGTGAAGAGGAGAAGGCCAAGGGCATGCTCCAAGCACCATTTGGGATCGTCGGATTCGAGACAGCCTTCCCACTGCTATATACGAAGTTCGTTGTAACAGGTCGCTGGAGCCTTGAAATGCTAGTCAAACGGATGACATCTGACCCAGCTCGGGTATTCGGACTGTCGGTCGGAAAGCTTGCGCCTGGTGCTACTGCCGATTTGACCATCATCGATCTCGAGCAAGAACGCAGTGTTGATCCACAGACGTTCGCCTCGAAGGGACGCAACACACCATTTACTGGCTGGAAGTTGAAGGGTTGGCCGACAGATACGATTGTTGCCGGGAAGCTGGTCTGGAGCGAGACTTTGTAAAAGGAAGTTAATGAAGGATGATCTAGAGAATATAGAAGTGTATAAAAAGGAGTGCAAAGAGGATGCAGGCAAGATTGTTATTGGAAGACGGCACGCTGTTCACGGGCAAATCGTTCGGAGCGGAAGTGGAAAAAGCGGCGAAGTCGTTTTTAATACCGGGATTACGGGGTATCAAGAGGTATTGTCTGATCCTTCCTACTGTGGTCAGATCGTAACCATGACACACCCGCTGATTGGCAACTACGGAATTTCTCGCGATGATTTCGAATCAATCGCGCCTTCGATTCATGGCTTCATTGTGCGCAGGTATGAGCCAAGACCAAGTAACTGGAGAGCGGAATGCAGTCTGGGAGATCTACTTAAGGAGTATGGCATTCCTGGGATTACAGATATTGATACACGGATGTTGACTCGGATTATTCGTCATCATGGCACGATGAAGGGGATTCTCACAACCTCTTCGAAATCGGTCGAAGAACTGCAAGAGATGGTAGCGGCAGCTAGCATTGAGGAGCTTCGTAACCAAGTAGCGCGGACCTCAACACAGCATATCTACAGCAGCCCGGGCACGAAGGAGCGCATCGTCCTTGTTGATTTCGGTGCCAAGAGTGGTATCTTACGAGAGCTTAACCAACGGGATTGTGATGTCGTCATCGTGCCGCATGATACGACAGCCGAAGAAATTCGTCGCCTCAATCCAGATGGGATTCAATTGTCCAACGGCCCTGGTGACCCCAAAGATGTACCATATGCCGCTAAAATGATCTCTGAGCTCCTCGGTGAATATCCGATCTTCGGAATTTGCTTGGGACATCAGCTATTATCGCTGGCTTGTGGCGCCGATACAGAGAAATTGAAGTTCGGGCATCGCGGCGGCAATCATCCGGTTAAAGAGCTGGCAACGGGACGTTGTCATATCACTTCGCAGAATCACGGCTATACCGTTAACGAAGCCTCGATCGAGGGCACGGACCTGGAAATTACCCACATCAACAATAATGATAAGACGGTTGAAGGAGTTAGACATAAGAAATATCCAGCCTTCTCTGTTCAGTATCATCCTGAGGCATCTCCAGGGCCGCTTGATAACAGCTATCTGTTTGACCGCTTCATAGAAATGATCCGTGAGCATAAGAAACAACATCCGAGAAAACCGCGTCAGATTGAACTGATGGCTGCTACGAAAGGGGAATAATAACTATGCCGATTAATAAAGAGATGAAGAAGATTCTTGTCATCGGTTCCGGCCCGATTGTCATCGGGCAAGCCGCTGAGTTTGATTATGCCGGAACCCAGGCTTGCCAAGCATTGAGAGAAGAAGGCGTAGAAGTTGTCCTCATTAATAGCAACCCGGCCACGATTATGACAGATACGAATATGGCTGATAAAGTATATATTGAGCCGATTACACTTGATTTTGTAACGCAGATTATTCGCCAGGAACGTCCTGATGGATTACTGCCGACGCTTGGCGGACAAACCGGCCTGAATATGGCGGTAGATTAGCCCGCGCGGGTGTGCTAGAACGCGAGAATGTGAAGCTGCTAGGAACGCAGTTAACTTCAATTGAAAAAGCGGAAGATCGCGATTTGTTCCGCGAATTGATGCGTGAGCTGGAGCAGCCGGTACCGGAGAGCATCATTATTACGACGGTAGGAGAAGCGCTAGGCTTCGCAGACGAAATAGGTTATCCGGTGATTGTTCGTCCGGCTTATACGCTGGGCGGTACTGGCGGCGGGATCTGTATGAACGTAGAAGAATTGAAAGAAATCGTTGCCTCGGGTATCCGCTATAGTCCTATCGGGCAATGTCTGATTGAGAAATCGATCGCTGGAATGAAGGAAATCGAATATGAAGTTATGCGCGATGCTAATGACAACTGTATCGTTGTCTGTAATATGGAGAACTTCGACCCGGTTGGCGTTCACACCGGTGACAGTATCGTAGTAGCACCAAGTCAGACGCTGTCCGACCGTGAGTATCAAATGCTTCGCTCGGCTTCACTGAAGATTATCCGCGCATTGGAGATTGAGGGTGGCTGTAACGTACAGTTCGCACTTGATCCACAAAGCTATCAATACTATGTCATTGAAGTGAATCCACGGGTCAGCCGTTCATCGGCACTTGCCTCGAAAGCAACCGGCTATCCAATTGCCAAGATGGCAGCCAAGATCGCTCTTGGTTATACGCTTGATGAAATTGTCAATCCCGTGACAGGTCAGACTTATGCCTGCTTCGAGCCAACACTGGATTATATCGTTAGTAAAATTCCGCGCTGGCCTTTCGATAAATTTGTGCATGCCAATCGTAAACTTGGAACGCAAATGAAAGCGACTGGAGAAGTAATGGCGATCGGCCGGACGTTTGAGGAGTCAATCCAAAAAGCAGTTCGTTCCCTGGAGATTGGTACTCATCGCTTGTATCTGAAAGGATCGGATGAGTTAGATAAAGATACGTTGAACAAGCGCCTTGCCAAGGCTGATGACGAGCGGCTGTTCCTGGTTGCTGAAGCGTTCCGCCGCGGCTATGAGCTGCAGGAGATTCAGGACCTGACAAGTATCGATTGGTGGTTCCTCGATAAGATTGAGAGATTGGTACAGTTCGAGAGCCGGATCTCCGGTGAGACAGAATTAAGTAAAGCAACTCTATATGAAGCAAAAAGATTGGGTTTCACCGACCGCGCGATTGCTGAACTACGCTCAGCCGGACACCCCGGGGCCTCGCTTGTGACGGAAGCTAGCGTAACGGCTTTCCGTAAGGAGCAGGGTATCCGTCCAGTCTACAAGATGGTCGATACTTGTGCGGCAGAGTTCGAAGCTTCAACTCCATACTACTACTCAACCTATGAGACAGAGAACGAAGTCATCCACACGGATAAAGAGAAGATCATCGTGCTTGGTTCGGGGCCGATCCGAATTGGCCAAGGGATAGAGTTCGACTACTCCACAGTACACGCTGTATGGGCGATTCAGAATGCCGGCTATGAGGCGGTTATTATCAATAATAATCCGGAGACGGTATCGACAGACTTCAATACATCTGACCGCTTGTACTTCGAGCCACTCTTCTTCGAGGATGTTATGCATGTCATCGAGCAGGAGAATCCGATAGGAGTAATTGTTCAATTCGGTGGACAAACGGCGATTAATCTAGCAGCCCCGTTAGAAGCGGCTGGCGTGCGGATTATCGGCACTTCGTTAGAAAGCATTGATGAGGCGGAGGATCGCAAGCGGTTCGAAGCTCTCTTATCCAAACTGAACATTGCTCAGCCTAAGGGAAACACTGTGACTTCCGTGGATGAAGCGGTTGGAACTGCACGCTCACTCGGTTATCCGGTTCTAGTGCGTCCATCCTATGTACTGGGCGGACGGGCGATGGAGATTGTCTACTCTGATGAGGACCTGCTACGCTACATGGAGGAAGCGGTGAAGATCAATCCGCAGCATCCAGTACTGATTGACCGCTACATGCTCGGCAAAGAGGTAGAGGTCGATGCGATCTGTGACGGTGAGACCGTATTGATTCCAGGCATTATGGAGCATATCGAACGGGCAGGTGTTCACTCCGGTGACTCGATCGCGGTATATCCACCGCAGCATCTGTCTGCGGAGCTGAAGGAGAAGATCGTCGACATCACGATCAGGATTGCCAAAGAACTGAAGACGATTGGTCTGGTTAACATCCAGTTCGTCATCTTCCAGAACGAGGTATACGTGATCGAGGTTAACCCTCGCTCCTCCCGTACTGTACCGTTCCTTAGCAAAGTAACGAACATTCCGATGGCGAATGTAGCGACAAAATGTATTCTTGGTGAGAAGCTGAAGGACCTCGGTTATGAAGAAGGTATGTGGCCGGAAAGCGATCAGGTATCTGTGAAGGTGCCCGTGTTCTCCTTCGCCAAGCTGCGCCGCGTTGAGCCGACCCTAGGTCCAGAAATGAAGTCCACGGGTGAAGTTATGGGCCGTGATCCACGGTATGCCAAGGCCCTGTACAAAGGCTTGGTGGGAGCAGGAATGAAAATACCGGTAAGCGGAGCGATCATTGCTACGGTATCTGACAAAGATAAGGAAGAAGCGGTAGAATTGCTGCGCGGCTTCTATAACCTTGGTTATAAAATTATCGCAACCTCGGGCACAGCTTCGGCGCTGGAAGAGGCGGACATCCGCGTAACTACAGTGAATAAGCTGAAGGATGGGGAACCGAATATTCTCGATCTGATTCGCAACGGCCAAGCTCACTTCGTTATCAATACGCTGACGAAAGGTAAAGAGCCTGAGCGTGACGGATTCCGGATTCGCCGTGAAGCGGTGGAGAACGGCGTGGTGTGCATGACTTCGCTGGATACAGTTCGCGCACTACTGGAAATGTTAGAGACACTCAACTTCTCTTCACAGGCTATGCCACGGACTTAATTAATAGATAATAAACAATTGATATTCAATGCGGCTCCGGAGGCTTAAGCTTCGGGGCCGTGAGTATGACAGGAGGAAGGCAAGAAACATGAATATATTCGAACAAGCCGCAGGAAGATTAATGGTTGCTCTGGATTGCCCAACAGTGGAGCAAGCTAGACAACTCATCGACACACTGGAGGGGATCCCTTGTTATATGAAGGTAGGGATGCAGCTCTATTACAGCGAGGGACCGGACTTTGTCCGTGAATTGAAGGATCGCGGATATTCTGTTTTCCTTGATTTGAAAATGCATGATATCCCTAACACAGTCAAGAATGGTGCAATTAGCATCACTTCGCTCGGTGTAGATATGTTCAATGTTCATGCCGCTGGAGGATTGAAGATGATGAAGGCTGCCAAGGAAGGTGTACTGGAAGCGATGGCAGCATCTCCATCACTGAAGCAGCCGATTCTGATCGGAGTAACACAGCTCACGAGCACGGATCAGACCATGCTCAATGAAGAGCTCGGGATTCCGGGTACGGTTGAACAATCGGTTGTCTCTTATGCTCAGCTTACGAAGGAAGCAGGATTAGATGGAGTTGTTGCTTCGCCGCTAGAAGTGCAGGCGATTAAGAGTACTTGCGGTACAGACTTCAAGACAGTTACACCAGGAATTCGCCCAGCAGGAAGTGCTGCAGGTGACCAGTCACGTACATTAACTCCGCTGGAAGCAATACAACAGGGAACGGACTACATCGTTGTAGGCCAGCCGATTATATCTGCCCCAAGCCCAAGAGAGGCAGCGCTACAAATTATTGAGGAGATGAAACAAGCATGGTAAATACAAATTCTATGGCTAATCAAATTGCAGGTCGTCTGCTTGATATTGAGGCAGTTGCGCTCCGCCCTCGTGATCCTTTCACTTGGACTTCAGGGATCAAATCTCCAATCTATTGTGACAATCGCTTAACAATGTCTTATCCGGAAATCCGCGATCTGATCGCTGAATCCTTTGCAGCTGTAATCCGTGAGTCTTATCCAGAGGCCGAGGTTATTGCCGGGACAGCAACGGCGGGAATTCCCCATGCCGCATTCGTATCGCAGAAGCTGGGCTTACCGATGGCTTACATTCGCGACAAGGCCAAGGGCCATGGCAAGGAGAATCAAATCGAAGGTTTGATTAAGCCGGGACAGAAGGTCATCGTCATCGAGGATCTAATCTCAACAGGTGGCAGCTCGATCAAAGCTGCAGAAGCAGTTCGTGCCGTTGGCGCAGAGCCGCTAGTTGTGCTGGCCATTTTCAGCTATCAATTGGACAAGGCAGTCAATGCCTTCGCAGATGCAGGAATACCGCTGCAGACCCTGTCCAATTATTCTGCACTGATCGAGGTCGCTGTAGAACGCGGTGTCATCAAAACAGAGGATCTGGACTTGCTGAAATCCTGGAGACAAGACCCATCTTCTTTGGCAAATAATCTACGAAGAACATAGTTATAGAGTCATATCCAGCTTTCCATCCGAAATGGTTGCTTTGCCAACACATGAGGATCGAGGTACGGGTTATGACTCTTTTTTACGACAAATTAAGTTACCTATGCTATGGTATATTTATCAGAGATAAGGGTGATTAATTTTGTCAAATCGGAGACGAGCGTTGTTCATTAGCTCAATCGTACTAAATGCGGTATTTGTCATTATGATTGCATTTCTGTCTTATCGACTTACTCAGCTTGATCAGGACCCTGAGCTTTATAGTTTTGATTTGGCAACAGATGATTTCTATATCAGAAATATTGAGATGGTCGTATATCCGGATTCGATTTATGTTGGGGAACAATATTTGGATCGGAATGGGGACGAGAAAACCTTCGATGGCATCAGTTATGGCTTGAAACTTGGAGGTCATATGGTAGCATCAGTGAGTCAGGCGGATGATCCTTTCACCTTACCAGATGCGGCAGGTGGACGAATTATGATGCCGACCAACAATTTGATCAAGCGTGTTAAGATCGGCAATGTAGATAGCTTGGAAGTAACTATAGAATATACGGTGGATGGTAAGGCTAAGAATGTAAGCGAACAATTTTCGCTAAATGAAGTGAAGGAAGTTTCCAGGAATGGACAACGGCCCGTGATCCAATTATCAGATCAAGGGACTGTAATGACCTATCATTATTAGACAACGGAGGCAGCACAGCCTTCATAAAAAAACAGTGTGATATAGCGGTCTACCCGCGGATCACACTGTTTTTACTTTACCAACTAAGGTCATCTATTGCGCCATATATTTAGCCATATTGCGTAGGCTCGGCCATATGCCTGGGAAATCTCCGCCTATATGCCAATAGGCGAATCCGGCAATGCCCCGCTCAGAAGCCATTTTGTATTTCTGAGAGAGTGAACGGGTCTCCTCTAGCCATAGCTGATGGGTAACTCCATTAGCCTGATAACTAGCCTTATACTGACCCAAATCTTCTTTCCAATTTAGTCCGGCCCCGAACTTTTGAATTCGTGCATTCTGCTCAGATAACGAGACATCCTCGGATGAGACTGCCCCGGTCTTGTTGTTAACAGTCCAATCCTGGTTGTACAACGGCAGTGCCAGGATGACCTTGGAAGCAGGAACCTTCTTCAGCAAGGTATCAAGTCCGTGCTCCAACCAAGGAATGGAGGACACGGAGCCAGGGTTGGGAGATCCCGACCAATGCTCGTCGTAGCCCATCAGAACGATGTAATCGGCGCTTCTACCAAGGCTAGCATAATCAAAAGCTTCCGTCCAATCCGTATTCCAATCCGGAGAGACGTTGACGGACAGCTGGCACCAACTGTATGCAATTGTGCCGCTAGCTCGGCCGTAAAAGCGGTCATTGCTTCGCGGTCCTTCGGGGCTACATTTTCGAAATCGAGATTAAGGCCCTGTAAGCCGTACTTCACGACTGCCGCTTTAAGCTGGGCAATGAAACTTGTCGCTTCTTGCTTCGAGCTCAGCATGGCATGCGTGTTTTCTTGCGAAGAACGGTTGCCGACCATCGCCCATATCTTTTTGTTATTCTGCTTGGCCCAGCTGATCAAAGAGGTGTCAACATAATTGGCCATCGAACCGTCTTGATTAAGGAAGAACCAGCGCGGTGATAGAACATTGATATTGGATTTGCTAATCGAGCGTTCATATTCTTCCGTAGTTTGTCCGTATTGCCAGCCGATTTGAATGGAATCTGGCACTTTCGGATTGATTTTTTGCTGCCATTTTTCATTCTGTAGCACTCTGTACAGTAGCATAGCTGCTTCCTGTCTGGTTAGGGCTTGATTAGGATGGAATGCGCCATCGCTTCCTTCCATGAGGCCTAGGCCAGCTGCAGCGGCGACATAGGGCCGTGCCCATTCGGCAATAGAGGCCCGATCATTGAAACCGCTAAGCCCATAAGTTCCAGTCTGTTCTTTCAAGGCGCGGATAAGCAGGGCTGCCGCTTCCTGTCTGGTGATAGATTGTGCTGGAGAGAACGTGCCATTTCCGTTCCCGGTAACGAGACCAAGCTCACTAGCAGCCTGAATGGTCTCATAATACCAAGCTTGCTTCTTCACATCGGTATACGTAGGGACAGCCGGCGTGACTGGCTCCATATGTAGCAGACGAACAAGTGTGGTGGCAAATTCTGCGCGGGTCATTGCTTGTCGCGGTGAGAAGAGTTGATTGCTTGTGCCATTCATTATATTTTTCTCGTGCAGATAGATAATTGCATCCTTAGCGTAGCTCTGTCCGATATCTTGGAATGGGAGCTCGCTGTTCTTCGCAAAGGTAAGAGGTTCTATCATGAACAGACAAGCAAGCAGGAGAAGAGTGATTCTAGTGATCTTCATGTTGTGGGTCCTCTTTTCCGGTATATAGTAGAGGTGCATTAATAGAAACCCCTGCTATACTATCAGAAAAGAAGTGATCTATCAGTATTAAAATTTTGGAAATAAAGGTAGCAATTATATAATCTCATTTTCGTAAAAATTGTTGTAACTTTTTGCCATGTATTTTCGTTTATAATGCATAGCGTATGGGATATGTGGGCCAAGCGGCGTAATGCTCTAGTTATCCACTAACGTTAATCACAAAAATAGATCAATATAGGAGACCGATACAAGATGATGCGATGGCTTCGCAAACCAGTAAAATCCTCTGAACCCAGCGATGAAGATGTCGTAGACGCTGTGGTATCGGATCATACGGAAGAGCAACCCTCTCACGAGTCTCAGGTAGTTGAACATGACATTCCTGCAGATGGTGATGAGTTGGAAGAAGATGTAAATGCGGTTGCTGAATCCGGGCAGGAGCAAGCTGCAGAAGAACCGCCTTCTCCTGAACAAGAACAGGTGGAAGAGCCAAAGGGGCCGATTCTGACTGTTAAGGACGTTCACCGCTCTTTTCCTGTAGGAGGGGGTGAGCTTCATGTGCTCAAAGGGATCAATATGGAGGTTCGCAGTGGTCAGCTCGTTATGCTTAAAGGACGATCTGGTTCAGGTAAAACAACGCTGCTCAATATGTTAGGTGGTCTGGATCAGCCTTCTACGGGCGAAATTTACTTCCAGGATCATCCTTTGCATTCGTTGGGCGACAATCAGCGCACGAAGCTGCGCCGAGACCAAATTGGCTTTATTTTTCAGGCCTATGCCTTGCTTCCGCTTCTATCAGCTTGGGAGAATGTCGAATTATCACTGCGGATGGCGAATGTACCTTCCAGCGAGTGGAAATCGCGCGTGACTCATTGTCTGGAGTTAGTAGGACTCGGTAAACGGATGTTCCATAGACCGTTTGAAATGTCTGGCGGGGAGCAACAACGTGTGGCGATCGCCAAGGCGATAGCACACCGTCCTAAGCTGTTACTGGCCGATGAACCGACAGCGAACCTGGATACACAGATGGGTGCTCAGGTCATGGCCGTGTTCAAAAATATAATACATACAGAAGAAGTGACAATATGCATGACAACACACGACCCAACAATTTTGGAGGTAGCAGACCATGTCTATGAAATGGTGGATGGAAGATTCATTAACTAGAAGAAAGGGGAGGGTAATGAGATCACTGGGGCTCTTGTCCATTTGCACGGCGCTTCTTCTATCAACAGGTTGCTCATTGCTTCCTAATGAAGATGAGGAAGAAGTGCTTCCGGTCATTACCCCGCCGACGATCTCGAAGAAACCGGAATATGCGGTTCGTTCGGAGACAATTGAGCAGTCTGTAAGCGCAGTAGGCAAAATCATGAGTCAACGTGAGGAGCCACTGTATTTTACAGAAGATGGACTTCATATTAAAAATGTTCTGGTTAAGGCCGGGGATAAAGTCAAAAAGGGTGATGCCCTGGTCGAGCTTGATGTTAAAGATCTGGAGAAGGATCTGCGTAAGAAGCGCCTTGATTTCCGTCAGCAGGAATTAACAATGAAGGAAACGCTGCGGACGAAGGATGAAATGGATGAGGTTGAGTTCGAAAAGGCCTCCATTGTATTTGAAGAACAACGTCAGGAACTGACTGACCTGGAGCAGAAAATTGCTGATGGGACATTAACAGCTCCTTTCTCAGGTACGATCGTCTCGATTAACGCTCAGAAGGGCGGAGTTATCAAAGCCTATGATTCTCTAGGTACTATTTCTGATACCTCTTCCCTTGTTGTTGCGGCTTCCTTCGGCAAAGAGGAGCTTCAGAAGCTAGCCGTTGGCATGAAAGCTGAAGTGGATATTAACGCGATAGGTGTTGTGACTGGAAAAATTAAGGCTATGCCGGCTCCTGTGGATTCGTCGAATAACGGGAACAACGGAAACAATGGCAATAACGGCACTCCTGAAAAGGATTCGATTGACAAGTATCTAATCGTCGAATTGGATAAATGGCCGAAGGATCTGGAAAGAGGGCGTCAGTTAAGCGTCAAAGTCGTGACTAACCGTAAGGAAAAAGCGATATTAATTCCGATATCTGCTCTGCGTACCATCGGATCGCGTACCTATGTTCAGGTCGTTGAAGCGGATGGATCTAAGCGTGAAGTCGATGTAGAAGTAGGCATGCAGACATCTACGGATATTGAAATCCTTAAAGGCCTCACACCTGGACAGAAAGTAGTGGGTCGTTAATGGGAGTGCCGATGTTACGTTTGCTATTCCGTAAAATGTGGAACACGAAATGGTTAACGCTGAGCACCTTAGTCGGTTTGATCGTGGCGGTCTCTTTTACGGTTAGTATACCGATGTATTCTGACGGAGCGCTTAAGCGCGTTGTTTCTAATACTCTGAAAGAGCAAAGCGAGGGGCTCCCAGCCGGCTCTCTGATTATGAGTTACCAGGCAGCTGGAGGGGCGAAGACAGACTTGGCCGGGCTTGAAGCCGTTAATAAGTATATCGCTGAGGATATCCCGGGAGAGATTAATTTTCCGTTCCAGGCTTATGTTAATGCCCGTTCGCTAAGAAGTGCGGAGGTTTATCCGCAGGACCCGACCAAGGTCGATGCGAGCCGTACGCGGACAATGTCGATCAATTCAATGAGTGGTCTTCAAGATCATATCTCGGTGACGGGGAACAATATTACCTCGGATAAATATGATGGAAATGTTCTAGAAGCGCTGATGATGGAAGAAGCGATGTATCGACAAGATCTTCATGTTGGTGATGTGATAGAATACCCTGTCGCTGGTGGATCGGGTGTCGTTCTGAAGGTTAAGATCGTCGGTTCATTCCAGCCGATAGATGAGACGGATCCTTATTGGTATCAAGGTTTCGAAGGCATGATGAACAGTTTCTTCGTAAATGAGAAGGTATTTAATGATGCTCTTCTTAAGCAATTATCGATTCCGATTCATGGGTCTAGCTGGTATTATGCGTTTGATCTACGTGAGATCAAGACGAGTCAATTAGCTCCTTTATCGAGCACGCTTGATCGATTGAATGTTGAACTGTATCAGAAGTTGAAGGATACAAAGGTGGATCTCTCTTTTGGAGAACTGTTGAATGATTTCCGCAAGCAGAGTCTGCAAATGCAGACATTGCTCTTCACGCTTGCAGCCCCGATGATTGCAATGGTGTTCTACTATATTGTCATGAATGCTAGACAATCATTGGATAAGCAGCAGAGTGACATTGCTGTGCTGCGCAGCCGGGGAGCTTCTACCAAACAGATTATTTTCATTTATTTGCTGGAAGGGATTATTTTAGGTGCAGCTGCCATGGTATTTGGACCTTTGCTCGGCTGGTTTATGTCGAAGAGCATCGGTTCCGCTGATGGCTTCCTGACCTTTGTCAATCGCAAATCGATCCCTGTTGGCTTCAATATGGATGCGCTTCTTCTCGGCGCTTTAGCCGTTGTCATTGCGATTCTGGCTACAGTGCTTCCGGCCGTCTCTTATGCACGTGCCTCCATCGTGAATGCGAAGCGTAAGCAGGCCCGGAACGATCGTATGCCAACCTGGCAACGTTGGTGCTTGGACATTGTACTGATGGGAGTTGCTGGATACGGCTATTATCTGTTCTATGAACGCCAGATGTTAACGTTCCAGACGGGGATGACAACGGATGAGCTACAGGTACAACCGTTCTTGTTCTTTGTTCCAGCATTGGCTATTTTCTCGATCGGGTTATTCTTCCTACGGATTTTCCCGTGGATTCTCAAGCTGATCGGTTGGATCGGCAAGAAGTGGCTACCGGTTCCTTATTATTTGAGTCTTACCCAGTTATCCCGTTCAGCTTCGTCCTATTACCCGCTGATGATTCTGTTGGTTCTAACATTGGGGTTAGGGGTATATAATGCTTCTGCCGCCCGTACGATTGATCTGAACTCAACCGAGCGTACGCTGTATAAATATGGGGCGGACGTTGTTATGCAGACCGTGTGGGAAGAGACTCCTGAAACGCCAACTAAGCCACCAACAGGCTCTGGTCAAGGCCAGGGAGGCTCCGGTGGTGGAGGCAACCCTGGTGGAGGTAATCCAGGAGGAGGCAATCCTGGAACTGGTGGTCCGGGTGGAGGAACTGGAAATGGTCAAGGTAATAAACCGACCAAGATGAACTATGTTGAACCACCATTTGAAGTATTTCGCAAGTTGGAAGGTGTGGAGCATGCGGCACGGGTGCTACAGACCAAGGGCAATCTTATCATCTCCGGACGTTCGGCAGGTCAGGGGAACATTATGGGGATTGATAACGTTGATTTCTATCAAGTTGCCTGGTTCCGTGATGACCTGTTCCCGACGGCTCCTCATCAATATTTGAATTTACTGGGGATGAATGAGAGTGCTGCGCTTGTACCGTCTAATCTGGCCGAGAAGTATCAGCTCAAGGCCGGCGACATTATTACGGTATCTTTAGGAGAGCAATCTGTAGATTTCATTGTGTACGGGATTCTACCATACTGGCCTAGCATGTATCCGGACGAAGCTCCGTTCATCATTGCCAATCTGGATTATATTTATGATCAGGCTAAGATTCTTCCTTATGAAGTGTGGCTAAAGATGAAGCCGGAAGCCAAGGTTGCACCGATTGTCACGAAGCTGGCCAGCGAGAATATCGATCTGTATTCAGTCAAGGATGTACGCAGTGAGCTGGCGACGCAGAAGAAGCATCCTACTCGCGGCGGAGTATTCGGGATCTTGAGTATGGGCTTCCTCGTCTCGGTGGTCGTATCATTGATCGGATACGTGATGTACTGGTTCTTCAATTTGTCGAGCCGCGTTGTGCAGTTTGGTATTTTGCGGGCGATGGGCTTATCGCGCAGGCAGCTGACGCTGATGCTGCTGGCGGAGCAGCTGCTGACTGCAGGGCTATCGATTGTGCTTGGTATTGTCATTGGTAAAGTAGCAGGCAAATTGTATCTGCCGTTCCTACAAACAGCGGACAATGTAACCTCACAGGTTCCTCCGTTTAGAATCATTTTCAACTCTTCGGATACGATGCAATTATACGTCGTCGTTCTAGTTATGCTACTGCTCGGTGCCGGACTTTTGCTATGGCAGATCCGTCGCTTACGTGTACATCAGGCTGTCAAGATGGGAGAGGAGCGGTAATATGAGCGAAATGATCTATTGCGAAGGACTCGTTAAAATTTTTAAATCAGAAGATATTGAAGTTGTAGCTCTACAGGGCTTGAACTTGACTGTCAATCAAGGCGAAATGATGGCGATCATCGGAAATAGCGGGAGCGGCAAATCTACTCTACTGAATATTTTGGGCGGTCTTGACCGCCCTTCTGCTGGACAGGTGAATGTGGGCGGCTGGGATTTGCTGAAGATTCGTGATGACCAGTTGGTAGAATACAAGCGGAATACCGTCGGCTTCGTATGGCAGAACAATGGACGCAACCTGCTTCCATACCTGTCCGCTTTGGAGAATGTTGAGATGCCGATGTTGTTAAGCGGCAAGCTGGATCGGGCCTATGCGAAGCAATTGCTTGAATGGGTTGGCCTGAAAGATCGCATGCATAGCAAGTTGCATCAGCTCTCTGGTGGGGAGCAGCAACGCGTGGCCATCGCCATCTCGCTATCGAATCGTCCCAAGCTGCTATTAGCGGATGAGCCGACAGGCTCGGTCGATACGGCAACCTCTGATCAGATCATGGGCATATTCCGCAATGTGAATCGTGAGCTTGGAATTACGATTGTTATCGTAACACATGATTTGACACTGGCTGGTAAAGTTGACCGCGTTGTCGCGATTCGAGATGGATTGACGAGTACGGAGTTCCTGAAGCGTAATCCGAATTTGGATCTGGCAACGATGGAGAATGGTGGTTTCCATCAGGGCGGACTCCAGGAAGTACACGAAGCCTTTGTCGTCGTCGACCGGGTTGGGAGATTGCAGGTACCTAAGGAATATCTAGAAGCTGTGGGTATCCAAGGGCGAGCGAGTATGGAGTTTGATGGTGATAAGATCGTGATTACGGCACCGAAATCATTAGAGGAGGAGAACGCATGAATTTAAAGAACGGAAAAATGCGTAAAATGATGACCGTGTCTCTTGCGGCCACAATGGCGCTTGGGCTGCTCGCTGGTTGTACAGGGGGAAAGCACAGGACAGTAAACAGGAAAAGGTGCTTCGCATCGGTGTTCTGTATGGAAGTACCGACGATTCTTATTTTCGTCAGCAATACACAGACATATATGAATATGACAGAAAAAATGTGAAAATTGAAATTGTTCCTGCCATCGATTATGGGGATTGGCGCTATAACGACGGAACGGAGCCATACCAGCAGCCAGATAACATGGAGAGTATAAAGAAGCTGATGACCGGAAGTAATCCGGTCGATGTAGTTGTAGCGGATTCGGGTACCTTGAAGCAATTGATTCAGGAAAATATGCTGAAGCAGCTTGATCCATTGGTTCAAGAAGATAAATTTGATACGAGCGATTTTGTCCCTGCGGTTATTGATGGTATTAAGGATTTAGGAGATGGAAGCTTATATGCCTTGACCCCTACATTCTCTTCATCAGCCTTGTTCTATAATAAGAAGCTGTTCACTGATGCGGGCGTTGAGCCTCCTAGCAATAAAATGAGCTGGGACGATATATTCAACCTTGCACGCAGGGTCGCAAAGGGCACAGGTAAGGATCGTACCTATGGATTTTCCTTTAACCGCTATAAGGGAAATGATCCGTTCTGGGATATGCAGTACACTTATATGGCGCCATTGCAGCTCCGAACGTATGATGAGAAAGCCGAGACGATGACTGTCAATTCGCCGCAATGGACAAAATCTTGGGAAACGATCAGCAAGCTCGTTAAGGAAGAAATTATGCCGAATAACAGTAATGTCGACTATAACGAACCATGGACTGCGCTCTCGAGCGATCTGTTCTTATCTGGCAAAGTAGCCATGATCATTGGTGAGAGTAATTATATTAACGACATTGCCGATGCAAATAAGAATGCGGCCAAAATCAAAAATTATACGCCAATCGATTGGGACGTTGTTACTGTTCCGGTTCATCCGGAGAAGCCGGATATCGGAAGTAGTATATATCTGAATAATACGTTTGCCATTAACAGTAATGCGGCTAACCCGGATTCTGCTTGGGATTATATTAAATTTATTGCCGGTGAAGATTGGGCTAAGCTGAAGTCGCGTAGCAATACGTATGAGATGGTAGCTCGTAAATCGTATATCCAGCCGAAGCAAGGTCTGTCTTATAATATCAGTGCTTTCTATGATCTAAAACCAGTTCCACCTACAAATCCGAAGGATGATAAAATGAAGCAAGAAAAGCCAGGATTATATTCGGTGGATAATATAGGGCGCAATTCCTTCCAGGAGGTATTGGATAATAAAAAGTCTGTAGCAGATGCTCTAAAGGAATGGTCGGATAAAGGAGATAAAATGCTGCAGGAGATCAAGCTTAATCCTAAAACGCAGTTCCAGGACGATGGAACGCCTTATGTACCTGAAGAGAGTGGAACGAGCGCTTCTTCCGTTGATGTAAAAGGATAGGTAGTTCAAAGTTTCTCGGTGCTGAAAACCGTTCTTTTTGAACAATTAAATAGCTCTATAAGTAAAAAAAAGTCACTGGAAATTTTTTCGGTGGCTTTTTTTTTGCAATTCTGGGCAATCTATATATCGACGAACCATTACTGGCAAGGAGGAGATCGCTATGATGAACTGGGTATACTTCAATAAATTGTATCGTACTAAATTTCAAGCAGGCTGCCTGGCGAAGAGATTAGAACAGGATGGTTGGATTTACGGCTTTGACCGTATGAATGAAATTGAAATCTTCCGCTCAAGACGCGGGAAATATGGGGTTAGATTCATTCCTTAAATGACGAGTTAAAAAGGTTTAAAGTAACACTTGACATACTAAGGCATCTTAATGTATAGTATTACTTGTCGCTATTTATTGTCGCGGGGTGGAGCAGTTCGGTAGCTCGTCGGGCTCATAACCCGAAGGTCGTAGGTTCAAATCCTGCCCCGCAATTCTATTTTTAGTAACTTGTCGCAAGGGCCCTTAGCTCAGTTGGTTAGAGCGGTCGGCTCATAACCGATTGGTCGGGGGTTCGAGTCCCTCAGGGCCCATACTTGCGAGAAACCCTTGCCATGCAAGGGTTTTTTGCTGTTTATATTTATTTGATAGATTTGATAATTGTAGACAAACTTCTCATAAATAGACTAATTAATAGGGAAGATGTCCAATCTTTTCGCAGAAAATAGAATAGGATGGTGTGTACTCTAAATGCAAGGAGGTATGCACACATGGGTGAAGTACTTGGTGGTGGATTATGGGGTTCAACTGGGGCCATTTTGGTTCTCTTCATATTGCTTGTAATCATTTCAATGGCTTTTATTTTTTAATGGATTTCTATAACGTAGATTATAGTTCAATTCCCTCAGTTCATATGTGTATCGGTTTTATCATGCGCTAATCGAGGAATGGGGAGAACGGAGATTCTCTTCCTGGTCTTAAATGAATGAAATCCAGGTTTCCATTCGGAGACCTGGATTACTTACATGATAGGAATAAAAGTAGCTATTTTATAGGGGAATTGCGTATTTAGGGTAGCTATGATATTAGAATTTGCGGAATGAAGGTGTGATTAACGGCCCTTTTTGCCTCTCAGTTCAGGTCCGCCGCAATATACGTCTTTGACAGAGTAAGTGTATTGATGGCATGGCATGGGTACACAATGATGTCGTCTGATGATTTCAACTGGGTGAATTACGTTAACAACTTGTGGATGATAATAATCTTGATATACTGCAGTTGGTGGATCAAATACGGTTTGTTCTGGACATTTGTTATGGCAATCTGACATTTTTCTTCAGCTCCTTTGTTATAGGTTCACCTCATTATACGCATGTAACTACTGAATGACTGTATGTTTGTCTATCTGTACCATTGAAGGAGTCCATAATAATCCGTAAGCCTAGAGGAGGAGTTTCTCATGAAGGTAATAACGATCAGGCAGCCTTGGGCGACCTTAGTAGCTCTGGGGGAGAAGCAATTCGAGACACGTAGCTGGAGAACGGATTACAGGGGTGAACTGGCGATTCATGCAGGAAAAGCGGTAGATAAGACTATCTGTTTACTGGAGCCGTATCGCTCCATTCTTCAGCAGCATGGATATGCCATCGATCAATTGCCAACAGGGGCGATCATCGCGGTAGGTAGGCTGGAACGATGCCTCAGTGTAGAAGTGAACTGGGGAACTTTTGCAATCCTTAGCGAAGACGATTATCGAGTGGAGGGAACGGAATATGTCTTTGGGGATTATACGGAGGGGCGCTATGTCTGGAAATTGGACAAGATGAGGTCCTTGGAGAGACCGCTGTCCGCAACGGGGAGACTTGGGTTGTGGAACCTTCCAGATGATCTGCTATTGGATACTAATGAGATACAGCATACCTAGTCGAGATAGTAGTTCAACCAGGTATGCCATAAGAACAAAGTTATATCTCCTCATTCTTCTCATAAGCGATTAGGGTAACTTCATGTCCAGTAATCTGGGTTAACCGATCTTCGGCCTCTTTAATAATTGTGATTGCTTTGGTGGTATCATCGAGTGAAGCTATTTTGTAATGATCATCCGAATTATTCATCATGGTATCCTCCAATGTCTATGTCTATAAGATAAGGTTGATTGGTTCAAAGTTTGCCCATGAATGAAATTGTTTATGATAAAACTTGATTATTTCGGAACTACCGTGCTATAATAACAAACGCAGGATTTTTCTTCTACATAGAAAAGCTGCTTATAGACGCATTGTATATAGGATTTGCCAATCCTGCGTCGATAGTAAGCCGGGATGGCGGAATCGGCAGACGCACAGGACTTAAAATCCTGGGTGGGTGACCACCGTGCGGGTTCAAGTCCCGCTCTCGGCATTCGTGCTTACAAGGTTCAAGGAAGATCGCATGGCTCTCATGACTGATAAGGGACTTACGATCTTCCCCAATCCTTGGAAAGTTGGACGAAGCTTCAAAAAAAACATTGCAATACTCGAATTAATATGTTACTATATAAGAGTTGGTGATGTTGTTAATAATTTGGATCGTTAGCTCAGTTGGTAGAGCACGTGACTCTTAATCATGTGGTCCAGGGTTCGAGTCCCTGACGATCCATCCTTCAGAAACGGCAGAGATGCCGTTTCTTTGTTGTTAATAAGAGGTGTACAGGTAATCAGGATTGATTACCTGTACACCTCTTATTTTTGTTCATTAAAATACATACATCTTGGCCCTAATCCTGAAATGATTATCTGTTATAATGTATTAGTCAAACATGGGGGTGTACATATGAACTGGTTTCATAATGACTGGGATGAAGTACTGAATGATGAAATACAGCAACCGAATTTTCAGAATCTTATCGATTGGTTGGCTCAGGAATACGATAACTATACGATATATCCGCCGAAGCAGATGTTATTCCAGGCGCTCAAGCTGACAAGCTTCGCTGACACGAAGGTAGTTATATTAGGACAGGACCCATATCATGGTGCGGGACAAGCGCATGGATTAAGCTTCTCGGTTCAACCGGGAGTTCAGATTCCGCCATCCCTGCGCAATATTTATAAGGAGATGACTAGCGACCTTGGTGTAGCCTCTCCACAGGGTGGTACTTTGACGCCTTGGGCCGAGCAGGGGGTGCTGCTGCTAAACAATGTGCTAACCGTTCGTGAGGGAGCGGCTGGCTCGCACCAACGCAAAGGTTGGGAAGCATTCACGGATGCGATTGTGGCGAAGTTAAACGAGCGTGAGCGTCCGGTCGTGTTTGTGTTGTGGGGAATCACGCGCAGAAAAAGGGAGCGATGATAGATCAAAGCAAGCACAAGGTAATCGCTTCTGTACATCCTAGTCCGCTTGCAGCAAGTAGAGGCTTTTTTGGGAGTAGACCCTTCTCCCAAATCAATCATCATTTGCAATCAATCGGCGATCAGCCGATCGAGTGGACAAAAGATATGATCTAATTTTGGCATTACCGGAGAATGTCTCGTTTATAGGACAAAGGTATTATTTTCTGGGCCGGGGTAATGAAATTATTCCTGCATGTCGATATAGTACCTATAGGCCTGGATATGGATTCCGGCAGACTTGACAACCAAAGGAGAGAAATGAATGACTGGAAACAGGAAACTGACAGGATGGCTCCTTACAGTGGCGCTGCTCCTGGCTGTCGTATTTCCTACTGGCGCCTTTGCGGCCACGGGAGATGTAACATCGGTTGAAATTGAAGGATCTGGTACAGTCCTTGAACTGACAGTAGGGAAAACGAAACAATTGAGATTGAATGCAAAAAAAGAAGGCATCTCTGGAACAACGGATGTGACAAAATTGTCAGGAGTAGAATGGTCCTCCGACAACGATGAGATCATTAAAGTAAGCGATGGTGGTGTTCTAACTGCGTTGAAAAGTGGTACTGCAACTATTACAGCAGAGTATAATGGTTCCCAGTCTACGATCGAAGTAAAGGCAGTAGACACATATACGAAGTTAACACTGAATGATCCACAAGACGGTAAATACAAACTGGGAGACAGTGAGAACTTGACGGTGAAAGCAAAGGCCGTCGTTGATGGAAGCGGGAGAAGAAGGACGTTACTGCTGATGCGGATTGGTCCACTTCGAACTCCATGGTGCTGACGATTGAGAAAGGGAAAATTACTCTGGTCGGCGCAGGGGACGCAACGATTACAGCCAAATACAAAGGGCTGACGGCTTCATTTAAAGCGACGGTAACTTCACCGTATTCCGAATTGAACATACTTCGTGGTGGAGCAAGCTTAACGGATCAAGATTTGGAGATGGTGGTCGGCGACGAAGATGTAGTACTGACGGCAGAATCAACGTTGACCAGCGATAAATCAACCTTAGACGTTACTGCGAAGGCAGAATGGACATCTTCAGACAGCAGTGTTGCAACGATTGAGGAGGGTAAGCTAAAGGTCAAGGCAGTTGGTAAAACGACAATTACTGCCGAATATCTAGGAGTCAAGGCTAAAGTTGATGTATATGTACGCGCTCCATTCGAAGTCATTATGCTGGATCCTTCTGAAGACCAATTGATGTTTATTGGCGAGAAGCTGGAACTGAAAGCAGAAATGAGAGATCGCGCTAATTCATCTGAACAAGTAACTGCGGATGCAGATTGGTCTTCATCGAATCCATTGTATGCTACAGTATCTAAGGGCTTGGTCAGCGGGATGACTGCTGGGTCATCAACAATCAAGGTAAGTCATCTTGGAGTCAACAAGAGTATTAATGTGACTGTAGCCCCGACAATTACGGATCTGTCTGTAGAGAAGACAGAGCTGGAGATGTATAAGAATGATAAGCTAAGTCTTCCTAAAGTAACGGCAACTAAGCTGGACGATGTTAAGATCGATTTCAGCAGCAATATGAAGTGGACTTCCGATAATGAAGATATCGCCAAGATTGAAGATGGCAAAATTGTATCCAAGGATGCGGGTAAAGTTACGCTCACAGCGAAGCTCCCTGATTCAGAAGTAAGTTCACCGCTGAGCATTCGTGGAAAGATCATAAGTGTTGAACTTACTGTGAAGGAAAAAGTACTTACCTTTATCATTCCTGACGACAGAATGAGCCTTGTGATTGGTGAGGAGAATCCGCTTCCTTCAGTTACGGCTGTATTTGAAGATGGCGGAGAAGCTGACGTATCCAATGATATTGAATGGACGGTTACTGGTGCGAATGCAGTAGTGAAAACGACAAGCTCTGGTAAAGTAATTAAAGGCTTGAACAAAGGATCAGCAACTTTAAAAGGCACTTATTCCAATAAAATGATTAGCATGCCTGTGACGATTGAGCCGAAAATTACGAAAATTGTCGTTGAACCGAAAAGCATTGAACTGAACATTAAGAAGACAAAGGCTATCAAGGTTACTGGTTACTATGTTGACGGTAAGACTGTCAATCTTTCCAGTAAGATGGGCTGGAAATCTTCCAATGATGAGGTGGCCACCATTCCTTCAAACTCGGTCAAAGCTGTAGGAGAAGGAACGGCGACGTTAACTGGTTCTTATCAAGGGCAATCCGCAAGTGTAATAGTTAAAGTTGTTCCAAAACTGACTAAGCTTACGGTTGATGAGAAGAGTCTGGCATTAAAACCAGGTGACGTAAAAACGGTAAAGCTTACCGCAGAATATGATACCGGTGCTACTGCTTCCGTTAACGATAGCGCAGTGTGGACGACTTCTAAAGCAACTGTAGCTAAAGTAACGAACGGAAAAATTGAAGTGGTTGGCAAAGGAACAGCAACCATTAAAGCGAAGCTTGATACAAAGACGGTGTCGATTCGCGTCACAGTAAAATAAGATAAGTAATAAATGAAGAGTCACTTCCGTTCATACGGAGGTGGCTCTTTGCATTGTACTATTTGGTTGATTCCACCAAAGCCTTGACTTATAATTAAAGAACAAATGTTCTGTACATATGGTCTAATGAATGAAAGGAAATTACTCAACAATGGCTAAACGCAAAACGAATAAAAGTTCTAAACGAAATACACCAAGAAACAGTATTATTGTTGTTTTATTAGCTGTCTTTATAGGTTTCTATTTACTTGAGGGCGGCTGGCAGGATTGGCTCGGACCGAAGGATTCGCCTTCCGTGACAACGCAGGCTGGGGGAATGAAGGGCGTCTGCGGGTCATATTCTTAGATGTTGGGCAAGGAGCTTCGCAACTGCTGATCAGTCCTTCTGGCAAGACCATGCTGATTGATGCAGGTAATAATGACCGCGAGCAGCAAGTGGTCGATGACTTGCATGCTTACGGGATTGATCATCTTGATATCGTGATTGGAACGCATCCTGATGCGGACCATATTGGCGGTCTAGATCGGGTGATCGACGACTTCCCGGTCGGAGCGGTCTATATGCCAAAGATTCAGTCTAATACGAAAACCTATGAATCGCTTCTTAGATCGATCAAGAATAAGGGTTTGAAGGTGAAGACAGCTCAGGCCGGGGTTCGCCTCGACTGGGACGAAGAAGTTAGTGCCGAGATGGTAGCTCCGGTAATGGTTAGTGATGATACGAACAACATGAGTGCCGTGGTTCGAATTGCATACGGAGACAGCTCATATCTGCTTACCGGAGATGCTGAGCGAGAGAGTGAACAGGCTATGTTGTCATCCGGAAGAGAACTGCAAGCTGATGTAATGCTGGTCGGCCATCATGGCTCCAAATCTTCTACTTCACCAGCATTTTTGAAACAAGTGAATCCGAAGTACGCTGTCATTCAAGTTGGAAAGGATAACAAATATGGTCATCCGAAGCAAGTGATATTGGATCGTCTCGCTAAGCAACAAGTGAAGGTGTATCGCAACGATTTACAAGGGAATATCGAGATTGCCTCCGATGGCAGTAAGTATTATGTTACGACGGAAAGGTGACGCGGTTATGGTTGGGATCGTTGAAGGCTTTGAAGGGGAACTATGTAGAATCGAAGTTAACGGCAGAATTATGGATGTTCCGCGAAGCCGAGTTGGCAATGGAGTTAGACCAGGAGATGTTGTGGAATTGAAGGACGGCATATGGTTGGTTAATCGGCAGAAGACTGAGGCTAGAGGCAAGGAAATCAAGAAGTTAATGGATGAAGTCTGGGAAGATTGAAGAATGAACCCAAGGGAGGATCAATGTATGTTGTCACGACCAAAAGTTGAGGAATTTTTACCGCATTTTCAGGAGTATGTGAATCTGGTACCGGAAGGTAATCTGTTGGAAATGTTGAAGGAACAGACCACGCAAATCGTAGATCGGCTTTCATCCGTAACTGAGGAGCAGGAAGCTTACCGCTACGCTGAAGGCAAATGGAGTCTGAAGGAAGTCATTGGGCATATGACAGATACAGAACGTATTATGAGCTACCGACTACTCCGTAGCTCGCTTGGTTATATTATTGCCTGTCATACGATCCACCATATGAACATCATCAATGAACGTTATCTTGCATAGAGATTTATATTTCAAATGCAAATAGAACAACGGCCAAGCATATCCGGGACTTACGGATAGCTTGGCCGTTTGTTGTTTGATTACTTGGATAGAAGATGAGGTATCAATCTAATTACTCATGAGAGATAATCAGTTCTAGCTTGCCATTCAATTGGAAGTCACCAGAGGAGACAGGAAGAATGAAATGATCTCCTTTGGCCAGTGGATAACTTTGCCCATTGATCGACAGCTCGCCATTGCCGTCAAGTACACTGCAGATCGTATAGTGCTTAGCTTCTGGGAAGCTGGCTTTGCCGTCAATATTCCATTTCTCAACCGTGAAGAATGAATTGGAGACGAAAGTCGTAATAACGGCATTATCCATTTCCTTCGTATCATAAGACACGGCTTGATAAGCTTGTGGGATGGTAGTTACGTCGATCGCCTTCTCTAGATGAAGTTCGCGTGTATTGCCGTCCTTATCCTTACGGTCATAGTCATAGACACGATAGGTCGTATCCGAGCTTTGTTGCGTCTCCAGTACGACGATACCTTTACCTAGTGCGTGAATCGTACCGCTAGGTACATAGAAGAAGTCACCGGCTTTTACTGGAACCTTGGTTAAGAGAGTATCCCAGTTCCCTGCTGCAATCATCGATTCCAATTCCTGTTTCGTCTGCGCTTCATGGCCATAAATAATGCAGGCACCTGGCTCGGCAGCGACGATATACCAGCATTCTGTCTTGCCTAGCTCTCCATTCTCGTGAACGCCTGCATAGGCATCGTCAGGGTGAACCTGAACGGACAAATCATCGGATGCATCCAACAGTTTCGTGAGCAGTGGGAAGACGGAGGAAGAGGAGTTGAACAGCTCTGGATGAGAGCTCCACAATTCTCCCAGCTTCATTCCTTGATATGGTCCGCTCTTAACGATACTTTGGCCATTAGGGTGGGCAGAGACTGCCCAGCATTCGCCTGTGCGTTCATAAGGGATCTCATAGCCGAACAATTGCTTCAGCTTTTGTCCTCCCCAAATGCGTTCCTGAAATACCGATTGTAGAAAAATAGGTTTATTCATCGTAGTATGTTCTCCTTTTTATCTGTAGTTGGGATTAGTTTTGCTAAGCGATCATTTTATTTATAATCGACATGAATCAGTGCTGCGGCTCCGATCAATCCGGCATCCTGCAACAAGGCGGCAGGGACGATTGGAGTACTACGTCCTGATGGGTTCAGCGCGTACTTGGACACATATTCTCTGACGGTTTCAAAGAGCGGCTCGCCGATTTGGGAGACACCTCCGCCGATAACGAGTTTCTCAGGATCAAGTGTATTGATCAGGGTGACACAGCCGACTCCGATATAACGGAATACTTTATCGACTAGCGCCTTCATCTCTTGATGCCCATCAGCAGCGAGAGCAAACACCTCTTTGGACGTTACTTCACGTTCCAGCAGTTCAGAGGCTTGTCTGGCAATAGCTGTACCGGAGGCGACATATTCCCAGCAGCCTTGTTGACCGCATACACATGTTCCTGCCGACGGATCGATGACGAAGTGGCCGACATCACCAGCGTTTCCAGTAGCCCCGGTGATCAGCTTACCGTGACTGAAGATCCCTGCACCGATCCCTGTGCTGATCGTGATGAAGACGAAATGTTCGGCATCCTTAGCCGCACCGAGCCATTTCTCCGCCAGAGCTGCAGCGGTCGCATCGTTCTCAAAAGCCATCTTGTAATCAAAATGACGCTGTAAAGATTCAACGATCGGAAAGTTCCACCAGCCCTTCAAATTAGGTGGAGCGGTAATTTCACCTTTTTGCGTATTTAAAGGGCCCGGGCGCCTATGCCAATTCCAAGAATATTCGACTCGTCCACTTGATGCTCCGCCAACATCTGCTTGATGGCCGCTGCCATTCTGTCAACCATGACATGAGGAGATACCGTGTGATCGGTAGGAAGAGAAGTCTTTGCTAGAACCTGGCCTGACGGATCTATGAGTCCAAGAGCCGTCTTAGTTCCACCGATGTCAATACCTATTGCGTAATTCAAAGCTATTCCTCCATTTGATGAATTGATAACTTGACAAACTTGACAAATTATAATTTTGTAAAGTATATTTAGGTTTAGTGTATCATGTTTCGAAAGGAATGAAAACAATTGGCCAGAAAAAAGAAAATATCTATGCAGGATATTGCGGACAAGCTTAATATATCCAAAAATGCGGTATCGCTGGCCTTGATGAATAAGAAGGGAATCAGCGAAGCGACGCGCTATAAAGTGCTACAAGCGGCTAAAGAACTTGGATACGGACAGTATGCAGCTGAAGAAACGGGCAACAACATCTTAGTGCTTGTTCCCGAACGGATTATGAGCTACCAGGATAACGATCATTTTCAGTTCTTTCATGATATGATCTGGGGATTGGAGAAGAGCATTCGCGGCAGAGGCTATAATGCGATTGTGGCACCGATCGACCGTGAGATGGAGTCCGGACTGAAGCTGCCACGGCTCGTATCGGAGATTTCGTATCGAGGCATAATTTTATTTGGAGTCGTGGATAAGGAATATGCACGTCTGGTATGGGAAATGCAGGTTCCATTAGTCATGCTCGATTCCTATTACCGGGATTTGCCTTGTCCGGCAGTGACGTCAGCTAATATTGAGGGCGCGTATGAGGCAACCTCTGTGCTGATTACCGCAGGCCATCGTGAGATCGGCTTCATTGGTCCGACGAATCTAACAACCAGTCATGAGGAACGGTGGTTCGGATATTGGAAAGCAATGCGAGATCATGGGCTATCAGTGGATAGCCGATATTGTCTGACAGAGTCGAAGGGGTATGATGAGACAAAGTGCGAAATCGCAGAATGGCTAGAAGGACTGGACAAGCTGCCTAGCAGCTTCTTCTGTGGTAATGACCGGATCGCATATATACTAGCGGGGCTTATGAAGGAACAGGGAATCTCTGTCCCTGAGCAGGTCTCTATCGTTGGATATGATGATCTGCAATACGGGGCTATGCCGGATCTGCAGGTGACGACAGTTCACGTGGAGAAGAGAAGATGTGCCAAGCGGCGGCTGAACTCCTCTTATCCATCTCTGGACAGAATCGGGAGATGATGCGAGTCTTCGTACCGTCGACACTTGTTATTCGGGAATCCATTAGAGATTTGAATTGAAATAGCAAAAACCGCCAGGACAGTACTCTTCCTGACGGTTTTTTTTTATGCATAGATCTAATTGTTGAGCGTCCTGCTATTTTATACCTTTCATATAGCTTTGAATCTTAGGGGTCAGCATGAACAATAAGAGACTCAGTACAAGCGCTGTACCGCCAATGATACCAAAATACAGCATTTCAGTCTCAGGTGTATAGAATTTGACGATCTGAGCGTTGATCGCTTGTGCAGCTGCATTGGAGAGGAACCATAAGCTCATCGTTTGAGCCGAGAAGGCTGCAGGTGCTAGCTTCGTTGTTGCGGACAGTCCAACTGGCGACAAGCACAATTCGCCGATGACGACGACGAAGTAGCTAAGCACGAGCCATAACGGGTTTACCAAAGAATCGACTCCACCAAAGTAAGCTGGCAGTAAGATGACCAAAAATGACAAACCGGCGAACAGCAATCCAAGAGAGAACTTTTGTGGAATCGTAGGTTGTCGATGGCCGAGTTTCACCCAGATCCAAGCGAATACCGGAGCCAATGTAATGATAAAGAGCGGATTCAGGGATTGGAACCAAGCAGGTGAGATATGGATGCCTGCAAAATCCAGCTGAGTACGCTTGTCCGCATAATTCGCGAGAATCGTCGACCCTTGTTCCTGAATCGCCCAGAACATAATCGAAGCAATAAACAATGGAATATAGGCAATGAGCCGCGAACGCTCAACGGATGTAGTCTTCGGACTGCGATACATAAATACAAAGTAAAGGGTGGGAATGAGAATACCTAAGATCCCGATCAGTTTGATAAAGGTATTAAATGTTAGAATGCCAAGAGGGATTGCTACGGCAATCAATATTCCAACAACCACGATGCCTATACCTATTCTGGTGAATACTTTCTTTTTTTCTTCAGGTAACATAGGGTTAACAATGCTCTTACCAACAAGACCCAGGTTCTTCTTGTGTGTTGTCACATAGACGATCAAACCGATGAACATACCGGCACCCGCAAGACCGAAGCCAAGATGGAAATTGTACATCCCAACTGTACCTATAATGAGTGGAGCCAGGAAGCTCCCGAGGTTGATCCCCATATAGAAAATACTAAAGCCTGCATCGCGGCGGTTATCCTTCTCGCTATAAATTTCCCCGACCTGACTTGATACATTAGGCTTTAATAAACCTGTGCCTAATACGATTAAGACCATGGAAATAAAGAATAGTGCTATATTTCCCGGTATAGCCAGAAAGATATGACCCAGCATGATGAGTACTCCGCCATAGAATACGGATTTGGAGGTGCCAAGAACCTTGTCGGCAAGCCAGCCTCCGATAATCCCGGACATATAGACAAGTGATCCGTAGATGGACACAATCGCAAGTGCAATGTCCTGGGGAAGCCCGAGTCCTCCCTTAGTGACTTCATAGTACATAAAATACACAAGGATGGCTTTCATACCATAATACGAGAAACGCTCCCAAAATTCAGTGAAGAAAAGGGTGAAGAGGCCTTTAGGATGTCCGAAAAATCCTTTTTGAGGGACACTCTGCACAATCTTCTCCTTATCCATATTCGACATAACAACTCTCCTCTATGATGTCAATTGCTTAAAAGCGATTGAAGTTGTACTGTATATTATAAACTTTTTTTGGGAGTAACTAATCGACAATAATATGAATTATGTTGTTTTCACCCGGTAATGTGTTCCAAGGATACCCGTGATCGTGGGAGAGTATACATCGAGATGGGGGAGAAGGAAGAAGAAAGGGTGCCCTTAGTCATTTTCATGACTTTTGGACACCCCATTGGTAACTATTGAGTTAAGAAAGAAAAATTAATTATTTGTTCAGCGCAGCTTCGTAGCGTTTCTCAACTTCTGCCCAGTTGACTACGTTGAAGAAAGCAGCGATGTAATCAGGACGTTTGTTCTGATATTTCAAATAGTAAGCATGCTCCCATACATCAAGTCCGAGAATTGGAGTTTTGCCTTCCATGATAGGTGAATCTTGGTTAGGCAAGCTGTATACGGACAATTTGCCGTTAGCATCTACTGCAAGGAAAGCCCAGCCGCTACCGAAACGAGTCGTAGCTGCTTTGGAGAAGTCTTCCTTGAATTTGTCAAAGCCACCCAATTCGTTGTTGATTGCGTCAGCGATCTTACCAGAAGGTTGGCCGCCGCCGTTCGGACCGATTACTTCCCAGAACAGGGAATGGTTAGCATGGCCGCCGCCGTTATTACGAACTGCAGTGCGGATGCTCTCAGGTACGCTGTCCAAATCAGAGATCAATTCTTCAACGGATTTGGATTGAAGCTCAGGAGCAGATTCCAGAGCAGCGTTCAGGTTAGTTACATACGTATTGTGGTGACGATCATGGTGAATCATCATTGTTTGTTCATCGATATGAGGTTCGAGTGCATTGTTCGCATAAGGAAGTGCAGGTAATTGATGTGCCATGGGTAAATCATCCTCTCTAGTTATTATGTAGCGTCATTTCCGACAGTTATTATTATATAGCTCCTCAGACACTTAGTCAACATATATGTATGGTAAGTATATTAATTCATGGTCTTCCATTGACAAAGAGTGATTCGTTCATCATAATGATTTGTCGAATGGGCATTTGGGGTCGCTCATCCATGTATTATGCTTCGAACGAGATTATCTTATAAGCAGGGGTGAAAAAAAGTGGGGATGGGCATCGTTGTCGTAGAGGTATGCACCAATAATCTGATTAGTATGCTTGATCTGGAGCAGTTGGAGGAAGAGTATCCGGAAATCGCCGTTATGCGGACGGATTGTCTGAATTTCTGCGGGATGTGCCGGGCGAGACCCTATGCAATGGTCAACGGGAACAAGATATTCGCCAAGACATTGGAGGAATGCCTCCTGCTAATCAAACAGGCGATAGAAGCGGAACTTAAAGAGTTCTATGAAATATAAGCTTATGTATGACGAGGATGAACTTTGCATATATGAAAAACAGACTTCGGAAGCATCTGCTTCCGAAGTCTGTTTTTGAATAACAACTTATCGTTATTGCTGTTTATGGATGACGTAGACACAGCGTTTGCCCTGTTGCACGAGGCATTCCGTTCTTTCAACCTTCGTATCGAGCAGAGTCTCGAACAGCTTCAGTTCGCATTCACAGGCATGATTGTACTGATCGGCGATTTGCGAGATTGGACAATTATGCTCTTTTAATTCGAAACTGCCGTCTTCGAGAACCGTGCACTCCGTCATATATCCGTTCTCATTTTGAATTTCGGCTAAACGTCGAACCTTATCGTTGAAATCCTTCCCTTGCATTTCGGACTCATATCTGCCGGTCAGCTTCTCCTTGCGGCGTTCAAATAGCTGATTTACCATCTCATCACCAGTCTCTTCAGCCAAGGCATTTAGTAGATCGAGTGTCAGAGTATGGTAGCTCTTGGGAAACATGCCTTCCGCCGTATCCGTTAAGCCATAGACCGCGGTAGGGCGGCCCATCGTCTGACGGATCATTTTCGATTCAATTAATCCGTCGCGTTCCATAGAGCTAAGATGTCTACGAACGGCCATTTCCGTAATTTGCAGCTCATTGGTAATTTCTTTGGCGCTGAGGGGACCTGCTGTTTTCATCATATGCAGAATCCGCTCTCGGGTGGATAAATGTTGTTCCTGACTCATAACAGGCCCTCCCTTGGGTGCGTAGTCGCCTTGTTATAGAACTTCCACGGCGTCTTTGCAGGCATCAGAACAGAAACCGTGATGTATCTCTTCACAATCCTCACAACAAATATGTTGTAAATTACATACCGGGCAATTGATATAACGATCTTGGGTGGTTCCGCAGTGGTAGCATTTGCCGATGACAATGTCCTCATCAGTCCGGTTGATCGGAACGGAGATCCGTTCGTCAAATACATAGCATTTGCCATCCCATAGCCGGCCTTGAACCTCGGGGTCCTTGCCATATGTGACGATGCCGCCTTCCAGTTGGGAGACGTCCTTGAAGCCTTCATTCAGCAGGAAGCCAGTTAACTTCTCGCAGCGTATTCCACCAGTACAATAGGTAAGAATGGTCTTGTCCTTATAGTCGCTTAGATTATCGCGAATCCACTCAGGGAACTCACGGAAGGAACCGACCTCGGGACGGATCGCGCCACGGAAGTGTCCGATGTCATATTCGTAATCGTTGCGTCCATCGATGACCAAGACATCATCGCTCTGCAGCTTCTCGTAGAATTCGGCAGGAGACAGGCGCTTGCCGCTAAGCTTGTTAGGATCAAGCTCATGCTCGTAACGGAAGGTAACCAGTTCATTTTTATGACGGACGAACATTTTCTTGAAGGCGTGATGATCGGATTCATCGATCTTGAAGACAGTGTCCTCAAATCCAGGGATCGCACGAAAATCATTCATATATTTCTCGGTCTGTTCGACGGTGCCAGATACAGTACCGTTGATACCCTCGCTCGCGATCAGAATGCGGCCTTTCAAGCCAAGCTCTTTGCAATATTGCAGATGCTCTGCTGTAAAAGTTTCAGGCGAAGCGATCGGTGTAAATTTATAATATAGTAAGATGCGATAGTTTGTTGTTTGACACATATAAAAGTACATCCCCTGTTTAAGTTATAATAATTTTAAGATTCTTCTGCATTGTAGAGAATTTTGCCGACTTAGTCAATATTAAAGTATAGTAAGTATGTTAAGAGAACGATCGATGTGGAGGAGAAATGAGGATGAAAAGAAACGTTGGTTTCGTATACGCACATCCGGATGATGAAACTTTTGGTTGTTCCTTTCTGATCCGACAAATTGCCGATGAGGGAGGGAATCCTGTACTGCTTACAGCTACTCCCGGTAATGCAGGCAAGACGGGACGTCTTGGAGCGATGACACAGGAGGAGCTAGCGGAGAAGCGTAGAATCGAGTTGCAGCAGGCCGCTGATATTCTTGGTATTACTGAGATTGTTCACCTAGATATGGGGGATGGAAAACTGAAGGAAGTGGATCAGGATGTTCTAGCTGCCTATGTAGCGGACTTTCTGCGTAGTCATCAAATCGAGGTGGTCATTACTTTCCCTGAGGATGGTATCTCCGGGCATGCGGATCATATCGCTATACATCAAGCGGTTAATAAAGTTGTATTCGGAGGCCAGGCTCCTTCTGTGCAGAAGTTGTATTATAATTGTCTGCGCTCGAAAATAGATGTGGACAGCGCAGCAAGTTTGTTGAGCATCAGCGCAGGTGAGAACTGGCAAGTCAAGCGGGATGCGCTCGCTGCGCATGAATCGCAAATCTGGTCGATTGAACGAGTATTCGGAGATCTGCAGCAAGTAGGTCCAGAGTCTTTTGACGAAGAATGTTTCCTGCTCGTCTGGGAACGCGGAGTATATAATCCGAACAAACAAGAAAAATCGATCTTTGATGATTTAGTATAAGTGGGATGAAGAAGGCCAGCCTCCGAATTCAGGAGGCTGGCCTTCGTGCTGTATGATGCAAGAGCTTCAATTAATGGGCTAAATGTTTCACTTTCATCTTATTGTTTGTTGTGTCATTGATCGTCTTGTCATGGTTCTTCTTGTGGAACAAGCCGCGGAGGTAAGGGAGCAGGTAGTAGTCGAGTCCGATTTTGCCTGCATTTGCGGCTGCAACGACGACCAGTACTTCAAGCAGGAGCATCTGTGCGTTAGTGCTCACGGTTCCCGAGAAGAGGAAGGCTGCGTTCATCACGAGCCCCATTAGGGCTGCGAAGGTAGTGAATGTACCGAGAATAAGTCCAAGTCCGACTAAGAATTCGCCTAAAGGAACGATAATGTTGAAGGCGTTAACTCCTGGAAGAGCCACATGCTGCAGGAAGGTCGCCCACCAAGCTTGAACGGCGGGGTGATCACCTGTACTGTTCGCGATCGCCCCATTCAGGAAGCCAGCTGCGTCGAAGCCGCCTGTGAGTTTATGCCAACCGGCCGTAATCCATTGGTAGCCGAGGTAAACACGGATCACGGTTAATAACCACATTGCCACTTTGTTCGTTCTTAGGAAATTGTTAAACATATTAATCACTCCTCAATTGGATTTGTTAATGTTTGGATGATCATCTTTGATGATTTTATTATAAGTGATATTTTTCACAATACTTGTGATTTAAATCACAAATAATTAAATTATGGTAATTAAAATTTGAAATAAAATGAAGGAGATTAAAAAGCCCGATGCTTGGAGGTTCATCATCCATCATCGGGCCTGCTATGGTTCAGTCAATAACTTAATGATTCACTTGAATATGCTGTTTGGGAGAAGCCTTGTGAGTGAGCAGCTCAGAGACAGTAACGAAGGAGAAGCCTCTCTTTTTCAACTCAGGTAAAATCACTTTTAGCGCTTCAGGGGTCTGTGAGCCGTGGTAAACAAAATCATGCATGAGCACAATATCCCCATTGCGGGCATTATCCAGCACTTTGCGTACAATTTTGTTCACGCCGGGAGAAGCCCAATCTTTCGTATCCTGATGCCAGGACCATAGAATTAATTGCATATTGTTCTGCTTAGCTAATTTAATGATATTCTCGTTATAGACGCCACCGGGAGGGCGGAACAACACAGCTTTATGTCCGGTAGTCTGATAAATAATTTCTTGGGTCTGGTCCATTTCACTTTTAATGGTATTATATGACAAAGTCTCAAAGGCTGGGTGTCGGAATGAGTGATTGCCGATTTCATGTCCAGCGGCCAGCTCTTTCTTGATCAGTTCTGGATAACGTTTGATGCGTTCGCCAACAACGAAGAAGGTCGCCTTCGCATCATATTTCTCTAACAACTCGAGAATTTTGGGTGTCAGCTTCGCGTCCGGGCCGTCGTCGAAAGTCAGAGCAATGAATTTGTCTTGGGTAGGGACCTCCCATACAATGTCACCTCGCGACTCATAATAAGCTCTGTCTTTGGGAACAGAGTGGGCTTCCGCTGATCCGGGAAGATGGACTAATGCCGCGGATAAGATGAGCAGCAAGAGCAGTTTGGGCTTAAGCATGATCGTAAAGTTCCTCCCTCTACATTTTTTCACAGGATCTTGTCATATAGGGCCAAGTGTGGCATTCAATTATTGTGGATGATTTCATGAAAAAATATCCCTGATCTGAGCGAAGTTCGCTAAAGGAGGATGAATGATGAGTTATACCTCTCCAAATTGGAGTCGATCAGTTTTGGTTACGATTGATACGCAAAATGATTTCTCTCTACCTCTAGCTGTAGCAGAGGTTCCAGGAACTTTCGAAGTATTGCCGAGGATGGAGCAGCTTCTTACCGTATACCGGGCGCAAGCAATGCCGATTATTCATGTCGTACGGCTGTATCCAGAGGACAGGTCCAATGTTGATCTATGCCGGAGGGAGGCGATCGAGAAGGGGCATCAAATCGTTGCTCCGGATACAGAGGGAGCAGAACTCGTACCTCTGATTCGCTCGCATAATTATAATGGCATGGATTCAAAGAGGCTGCTTAACGGAGAGTTTCAGTTGGTTGGTGACCAGGAATGGATCATGTACAAACCACGTTGGGGAGCTTTTTATAACACTTCGCTTGAGCAATTTCTCAGGGAACGGGGAATCGATACAATTCTTTTTATAGGCTGCAATTTCCCCAATTGCCCGAGAACCTCGATTTATGAAGCTAGTGAACGAGATTTCCGGACAGTCATGATTGCCGACGCCATGTCACAGGTTTATGAGCAGGGAATGGAGGAGATGAGAAATATCGGGTCCATGTATGCAGTGTGGCTGATGCGGTAGTTGAAGTGGAACGTGCAGTTTGGGAAGACACTAATATATAAGATAAATAAAAAGCACACCTTATCAAAAGCTCTTGTAGAAATGATAGGGTGTGCCTATATATCAAAATGTACTTGGGGCTTGAGGACACAACTACAGCTGAGATGCTTGGCTGACTCGTTCTTCCAGCGTCTGACCCGAATCTACATGCCCTGTATTGATCGCTTCCCACAAATAGATCGAGGCGATAGAGCCATAAGGCTCCCATATATGTGAGACCTGCTGCAAGTATTTGCGGTCTGACCGATCCTCCATGTTGTGCAGCCATCTAGCGGCACGTTGCAGTCCGGCATCTCCGGTGGAGATAATATTCTCACGGCCCAGGCCGAAGATTAGGAACATTTCTGCCGTCCATTTGCCTATCCCTTTGATCGAGACTAACTGGGTCACGGCATCTTCATCACTTAGATCCTGAAGTCGCTCCAGATTGACTTCTCCAGATAGAGTCTTATTACATAGATCTCGGATATATGCGACCTTGGCGGTAGATAGTCCGGCGGCGCGAAGATCCTCATCGCTCTGTGCTGAGAGGGCGGCCGGGATAGTTCCCGGCCAAATCGATCACCCGGCCTCGGATCGTTGTGGCTGCTTTGACGGAAATTTGCTGGCTAATGATCGATCGGGCTATTGAGGCAAAATGCGGTTCCTGGGTGTTTGTTTTTAACTCACCAATTAGGGTTATTAATGTTCCCATGCGGGAATCAGCTACTGATAGCGATTTGACTCGCGGGTCATCAGCATGTAGATGAAATGCGATAGAGTTCATTCTTAGAACACCCTCTCAATGTTTTATTGCTCCGATCTATTGGTCATTGTCTTCAAGCATCTGAATATATTTCTCAATCAAACTGTCAAGCTGTACCTGAACTTGATTCTGTTGAGTCTGCAACTCAGATAATCGACCTGCATCATAAGTTGCTTCCGGCTCCAACATCGCCGCATGGATCGATTTGAGTGTCTGCTCTAATTCAGCGATATCTCGCTCCAGCTTCTGGATGGTGGCCGGATTAGGTGTTGATGCAGCTTGCGATGGTTTGGTCGGACGCTTCGATTGCTGTGGTTTTGGTGCTGAACTCGGAATTGAGCTGATGACCTTCGCTTCATCATTTTCCATTTTAGGAGGAAAGTCAATGGCCACAGATTTTCTTTTTCCAGCTCGATTCGATAGTCCTCAAACTTACCATACGTCACCGTCATCTGTCCGTTATCAAGCGCCCATACTTGTCTAGCGATCTTATTAATAAAATATCGGTCATGAGATACGGCCAGAACAGTGCCAGGGAATTCGTCCAGAGCATCCTCTAATGCTTCCCTAGAATCGATATCCAGATAGTTTGTCGGTTCATCGAGCAGCAGTAGATTAGGCTTACGATACATCAAAATGGTCAATCGCAACCGTGTCCACTCGCCACCGGAGAGATTACAAACTTTCTTGAATACATCGGCTCCATAGAAGAGGAAGCGAGCCAGCTGATTCCTAGCTTCACCAGTCTCCATCCCGATTTCGGAGCGGAAATACTCAAGCACGGTCAGATTCAGATCTGACGGAGCGGACTCCTGAGCTAAATAACCTGTCTCCGTTCTTGAACCGAGGCGGATCTCTCCAGTATCAGCTGAAGCCATGCCGAGAATACACTTAAGCAAAGTACTCTTGCCTGAACCATTTCCGCCGATGAGTGCTGCTGTCTCTCCATAATGCAGCGTATGCGTTATTTCGTTGTACAACCGCCGATCACCGATGGATTTACCAACCCTGGTTAATACGAGTGCATCCTTGCCGGAACGATCGGATTGCTGCAGTTGCAGATCAATGCGCTTGCGTTCCAGTATTGGCTTTTTCAGCTTGATCATCCGGTCCAACGCCTTCTGCATCGAGGCAGCCCGACGATGGAAGCCAGGATTTGGCGGGTTGGACCGGTTCCCCACTCAATTAGCTGCTTAATCGATTCTTTCATCTTCTGGATTTTCTTCTGCTGCTCCTGATACTCGGCGAACTGCTGAAGTAGTCTTGCTTCTTTCTCTTCTTTATACTTGCTATAGTTGCAATGATAGGTGAAAGCTTCGCCATCTTCAATCTCGATGATTTTGGCGACCACCGCATCGAGAAAATAGCGGTCATGCGAAGTAATGATAGCTGTGCCGCTATATGCGCCAAGGTATATTTCTAGCCATTCGATTGCTTCCATATCCAGATGGTTGGTAGGCTCATCGAGCAGCAGAATATCCGGATTCTGTAGCAGGATTACGGCTAGGCCAACCTTTGTCTTCTCACCTCCTGATAAGGTAGAGAAGGGGCGGTGATATTGCTCCACCGGAATGCCAAGGCCACTGGCAACACGATCAATAGAAGCTTCAATCTCATAACCGCCGCTGCTTTCAAATTCTTCCTGCATATGACCATATTGCCTTAATAGCGCCTCCAGCGTTGAGGGATTCGCAGCTGTATCGGTGGAAGACATTTCGGCTTCTAGCTGCTGCATTTCTTCTTTTATATCTAACAGGTTTTGAAAAGCCGATTGAAGTACATGGTAGACCGTCTCGCCATTCCCGTAATCCGGGATTTGTGCCAAAGTACCAATTCGAGCATTTTTGCGAATGGATAGCGTTCCTTGATCCGGCATATCACTGCCGGAGATCATCTTCATCAGCGTCGTTTTACCGCTTCCGTTGCGGCCGATCAAGCCGACTTTCTCGCCTTCTTTGATCTCAAATGTTACATCGCTCAGTACCAATTCGGCACCATAATATTTTTGAATATGTTGGCTTTGAATCATCATGATTAAGTTCTCCTTCGACCTATGCCGCTGCTGCCCGTCGAAGACGTCTAACTAAAGACAAAAGAAGGCTGCAGGAAAAACCTGCAGCCTTCTTTAAAACACACACGTATTTCAGTCCGTGAGGTTAAGGGAGGAGCGGCATTTCGCAATTTGTAATGGATATCGAGTTTCTAAAAATGGACAGACGTATCCCGTTGCGAAATGTCTCATGAGTAATGCCAAAAACTGCCATTGGCAGCAGGCTCAATTGATTCCACGCAAATTTGCGATCCACTCTCCCACCTCCTTCATAAACATAATTATTGTAAGTATATGATGGGGGATGGAAAAATCAAGTATTCAGCATATTCAACATAAATAATGCACTAGTAAATCTAAGGTGTGTTATGGGATGTCGCGATCGGATGCTGAAAAAATTATCGGTGATGTACAAAGTGACACGATCTTTACAAATTATGAGCATGGGGTTTCTGTCATATATAACGAAGTTGCTTTTCAAAGACTTAGTGAAGCAATGTCTATAAGACGGTATTATCGACGGCAGTCACGTTGCGATCGACAGTGCAGCCATTTATGGTTACGAAAAGAAGCAACCGAAACGCAGAAGCCAGCAGACGGGGGATGCAAACTGGGAGAGAAATTTGACTCCTTCGGAAATAAGCTTACTTGGTTTGGGTACAAGCTTCATCTGTAGAATAGGCGCAACCCGACCCATCCATGAAAGGATAGTTTGACGGTCACGCCCTTCTCCGAACCGGACGTGCGCCTTTCGACGCATCTGGCTCTACATCTAAAGTGGCTTGATGCTGCGCGATTTACGTTTAGCCCTGTGCTTTACGAAGCTTTCTTTTGTAACAGGAAATGCATAGTGTGACCAAGTACTCGTTCCATTCTCCCTCGGGATGTTTCAGATGTGAATTTGTGTCTTGAAAGTAAACGTGCGTGTGTCCTTTCGTCAACTTGCGCTTGCACCCGGAACAGCGGTCCTTTTGTCGCTTTACCACGTCTGCTCGAAATGAAAACCAGTTGTCTCGTCCGAATAGGCGTTGGAGAAACCGTTTCTTATGAATATTCAGAAGGTTATTCAGTTTTCTGTCGTGGCCTAGCTGCTCTCGGTCTTCTTTTATATACGGGTGTTTTTGGGTTTTTGTAGTATTGCAACTGATCTAGAATGCGCGCACCCCCGTTCACTTCGTCTTTGAAGCAAAAATTACGACCAGAATATTTTCGGTATTGGTGGTGATTTCGATCCATGTTGTACGGAAACAAGTAGGTTCGGGCAACGCGGGCTCTGGATTGGCCTGTTCTTTGGCCTCTGCTCTTGCGGTTTTTGCGGCTTCGGAATGAAGATGCGCCGTACCGGCGATGACGTCAGGTGTCGAAACATTTCCTTAACCTGTTGTCGCAGACCCTGTTTTTGCTCGTCAGACGTGTAATCCTTTCTGGTTTTCCCATCGATCCCGGGGGTCTTGGAACCAGTGTTGCCGAGTACTTTCTCGATGGATAGGTCAATGAAGACATTCCATCGAAGAAGCTGGTGCAGTTTGGAAAAAGTACAGTTCTGAATGGCTCGTCGCGCCAAACGTGTTTGCGTTTCGAATCTCTTTCCTTTGTAGAAGGTCGGAGCGAAGGTGGAAATCGCAATCACCCCTTTGTCATGATGGACAGGGGCTCTACTTTTGCAAATACGCCTCACTTTAGACTGGGACCCTTCGCCATGTAATGGGCTTTCCCCATCTCGGACTACTACGGTTCCTCCGTCCCTGAATGTTCACGTCAACGAAGCGGTCCAGCCCGGAGGGCCGAACATTCAGGTTCCCACGTTCACTGCATCGAATCTCGCTGCCTTAGGCCGTTACTATACGCCGGGAATCTACATCCCTTTTACCTCTGTAAGGCGCAGCCACCGATTCCTTCGGGTCGGCAGACTACCAGCAAGAGTCTGCCGCTTCTGCCATTGAATCCGTTTCGTCCATCGATTTCGGATGTTTTGCTTTACCGCGCTTCTGCTGTGACTTCGTTTGCACTGGCCGTAGCAGATCATTGAGGCTGGCCTTGCTTCTTGGGAAGGTGGATTCCCCTCACAGGTACGTTGTCGGGTGGGCTTCACACCCCGGATCTGCTCGTATCCGGCGCATACCACCCTAGCCTGACGGGGAAAAGGTAGCCCGATCGCTTCTTTTTGCGGAAGAGTTTCTATGCAGCACTTCGTGGAGCTGCTGTAGATACAAAAAGCGAGTTGCCACTGGCATTAGAGGTTACACCTGCACAGGTTAATGATGGAGAGAAAGCCCCCGAATTGATCGAAGAAGTAGCTGAAAAAACCAGCACCATATTCTTCATGCTGGTTGCAGGGTATGACCAAATGAAGGTGTATGAAGCTGCTCGACACGTGAAAGCACAAGCGATTATTCCACTCAACCCAAGAGGAGAAAAAGAGCCTCCTGCTGGGATGACAACCCATGGCAAACCTTGCTGTTCGATGAGGTACACCATGACTTACTGGGGAACGGATCACGTAAATTCCGTTGTCCCCATGCAACGGGTAAAGTCGACTGCCCCTAAGGAATGCCCGCTTGTTCATCATCCAATTACGGAATGGTTGTAAAAGTAAATGTGAAGGAAGACCTTCGACGATACAGTCATCCACATCGAAACACAAGGCGATGGAAAGAACTCTATAACGACCGTACGAGCGTAGAACGATGCAATTCTAGGTTGAAGACCTACCTTACAGCGAACGAATTACATATTCGGGGCATACAGAAAGTTACAACACACCAGTATCTCAATGCGATTTTATTCCTTGTATCGGCTCTTTCACTCGCCACGAAGCAAAGTCGAAAAACAGCTTAAAAACTTAACTTACAAAAATTCTGTAGGTCTGTCCATTTTTTGAAAACAAACCGTTTAACAGACTAAAACAATGTCAATTTATATTGCCTTGGATATAAAATTGGAATTATGCAAAATGATCACTTAAAAGCATGAGTGAAATCGCTAACAAAAAACATTAGCTAATCTATAGTTTGTTGACTGCTTTCTATTATTTGTCTAGTAGATATCATATTAAAGCATCGACTAGAATAAAGCTGTAGACATTAGATTCTCACGAGGGATGTGATATCGGACAATATCAGCAAATACGTCACAGGGGTAATCACTAAAACGAGGAGGATAACAAATATCAACAGATGTAGGTAGTTGATGCATGTTTCTAGAATCAGAAAAAAACGAAGAACGTAGAAGAGTTTTGAAAGCGCTTATAGTTGCGAGGTTTAAATGCTCTGGTTTAATGTACTCAATGCCCAAACAGGAAGGTTCATGGTGCTGATGGGCAGGACCGATGGTGGCAGAATATCAATGTAAGTAATTTTTTTCACATTTGAGTCACCTATTTAGCAGCAAATGAAGATGCTATCAATGATATATTTCTTGCTGTAGTCACTCATCTAAACCTGGATGGCTGGATGTTAAAGTAGTTAGGATATATATATCATATAACCTCTATTCTAGAACATTGAATCACGAACAATGAGATTCAAGTGGAAAACCTACAAAGGGCTGGAACATGTTTTGAAAGACGAAAATTTAAAACAAATGCTTCAAGGAAGTACCAGGTAAGAGAATTTAATGGTGTCTCTCAACCCCTAATAGGGGTGAAAAGCAACACAAATTCTTCAAAAAATACACAAGGTTGTTCAAAATATGAACATGAAAGGGGAGAATTGGAATGAGGACAAAACATACGGGGAAAATCCAATCTATCATCCTGGCGTCAGTAATTACCGCAACGACACTATTCGGTGGCATGGGAAGTGTCGCAGCCGACACCTGGCCCTACACTGACGAGGGCAAAGTCGGTGATAACCAGCCGCTGATGCTGGGCCATCGTGCCTATGATATAGAAACATGGAGCCCTGAAACCGATCCCTATGCGGATTTAATGCGTGCGGAGGTTCCACTTCAAACGAGGATTGCTTCTTATCAACCTACACAGGCAAACCCGGAGCTTGACCCTCGGGTGCAGACTCTTTACATGGCTGGCGACTATGGTAACTCCTTTAATCGTGGTACTGCTTACAATAATAAGTTCAGTGAAAACAACCTGCAAAGCTGGCAGTATATCGACCAGTACTATTCATGGCATGGAGCTGCCGTAGCAGGAACTCCGCTGAACATCTGGACTGGCGTCAATGAAAAGGACGACCCCACAGGGAGCGGTTGGGCAACACAGCGCAACTTTGAATTCGGCTCTATCAATATGCCCAACCCTGCCTATACCAACGCCGCACATAAGAATGGTGTTCTCTCTATGGGTTGCATCTACTTCGACCCTAACAACCGACCAGGTCAGCCTGTGGAGTTGATGCTTGATAAGGATGAAAACGGACGCTACATCTTAGTTGATAAGCTGGTTGAGTTTGCAAAATGGTACGGTTTTGACGGTTATTTCTTCAACTATGAAGAGAATATGAATGCCAAATATGTGCCGATGCTCAAATCGCTAATGCAGCAGGTACGTGAAGCCGGTATGTATACCCAAATGTACGATTCCTTGAAGAACACAGGTAGCATTAACGCCTGGACGAGCACCCTTGACAACGATGCCTACAGTTTTTTGGAGGACCCTACACTGGGTAAGGTGCTCAACTCCGTCTTTATTAGTTACGACTGGTCTGCAAATGGCAAGCTGGCAGCAACTCTCCAGACCGCCGCGCAGCAGAAGATGAGCCAAGCGGATATGTACGAAAAGGTATTCTTCGGCGTTGAGGCCGACCAAGGAAAAATGTCCAAAGATGGTCATAATTCCACTTATAACTTCCCTGTTTTACGCCTCGCTGGGACGAAAAATCCAGTGGGCAGCATCGCTCTGTTTACCCCCGATAGTTTTATCCATGACAATATTGAAGATGCAATTAGCAACGGACAGGAAAATAATCGGGCAAAGAATGAATACCAGTGGATGGTATCGGAGCGAGAACACCTTTATTTCTCTGGTCCGATGGGTGATCCTACCAAGACCGGTGTGGCGCCCGGTGTATCAAGGAAGGATCTCGGTCTTTCTGATATCGGCGGTTGGGTTGGTGTAGCGGATTACATGTCCGAGCGCTCCGTTGCGGGTGGCAACATGTTCACGACCACTTTCAACACCGGTCATGGCCTGGAATACCGGATGAACGGCAAGTCTGTAAACGATGAAGAATGGTCCAACATGAACCTCCAATCCATTCTTCCCACTTGGGAGTGGTGGATGGATACAAGCGGGACCAAGCTTCAGGCTACCTATGACTATGGCACTAAGGAAGAGAAATACAGCGTAGATGGCAAACCTATGGTGATTCCTTACCAACAGATCGACCCTTATGAAGGCGGCAGCTCTCTTGCGATTTACGGCCAGTTAGACGCCGATAACGAGATGCGCTTATATAAGACTGATATCGCAGTCAAGGAGGAAACGTCCCTCTCGTTGACCTATAATAAGCCCAACGATAATCTGGCTCCCTTGAGCATCGGCCTAATTTTCAAGGATTCGCCCGACAGAACCCAGTATATTGATATCCCCAATTCGGACAAGGCAACAGATGGCTGGGTCACACAAGATATCTCAATTAGTCAGTTCGCAAACAAGAACATTGCAGCTATCACCCTGAAGGTTAACTATGCCGGCTCTCCCATTAATGAGTTCCAAGTTAACCTAGGGCGTCTGTCCGTTTCCGACAATGAGAACTATACTCCTGCTGCACCACAGAATGTGAAGATTGAAAAAGCATTCAACACAAAGGAAATGATTGTCTCCTGGGAAATCGCGAATTACAACTTGGTTAAGGAATACCATGTATACGCGAACTATGCCGATGGGCACAGTGAGTTCCTCGGCGGTATCTATGGCAGTAAATACTATGTGAAGTCGGTGGATAATGGCCTTACTAGTGTTGAAGTACGCGCCACCGGTGCGGATGGCTCCGAGAGCGAGGGAACCAAGGTCTTCTATTCCTACGATAACACAGTATCTAACGTTTCCGTCGAGGAAGCACAGACCTCCACTGGTTTCTTTACACAAAGCGCAGTAGCAGAGGAGGTTCGGGCCTCGTGGAACGCTCCAAAGCGGTTCGACGCCGACAGCTACAAGTTAGACGTCACATTGAACAATAGTTTGGATAAGACGGTGTATTCTGCCACAACCCAATCTCTGAGCGGAAGCGTCTTGGTACCAGTCAATGAAGGCAACCAGTATTCCTTGAAGATAACCCCTGTTAATGGTGGTATAGACGGAATACCTGTCTGGTATACTGGATATTTGAAGGATACCTATTGCGCTCCGTTTGATTCCAAGGTAGAAATCAGCGGCAGCACTCTCCTCATCCATCCGCCCAAGGCAACCGATTGGTGGAAGATGCGCTTAACCTGGAACGGGGAGGTGTTGAGCATCCCGAACAAGTATCCAAACAACAACAAAGTGAGCGACGGCATCCGCGGTGTGGCTCGCCTAAATGCGGTTAAAGTTCCAACAACAAGCGGCACACTGGGTGTAACTATTCAAGATTACTCTGGGAACATCTCCGAGACCGTATACATTCAGTTTGGAAAGGTTGAGTCTGTAACCATAACGCCTAACGATGTGGATGGTTTAATTGGAACTTCACTAACATTTGAAGCGGAGGTTAGAGGTACTGGACCTGATAAAGTTACTTGGGAAGTGTCCGGTAACACAAGTGCTAAGACTACCATTAGTAATGGGGTATTGAACATTGCAGATGACGAAGAAGTCGATGGTACACTGACAGTTACTGCAACTTCTACTTTTGACCCAACAAAGTCAGGAACAGCGAAAGTACTGGTGGTAAGTGAACTTGTTCCAAAAATAATTAGTGTTGAAATTCCTGACCAAGTTGACTCCGTTAATGCGGGTACTAATCAGCAATTTACTGCAAATGTTGTAGTGAAAAATAATGCGGACACGTCAGTTACTTGGGAAGTTGAAGGTGCTACAAACGTAGGTACTACTATCGTTAACAATGGTTTGTTGATGGTGAATGAAGATGAAACAGCGGATCAACTTACAATTAAAGCAACATCTGTAGTAGATCCTACAAAATACGCCACTAAAACGGTTAAAGTAGCGCAAGATTTAGACAAACAACGCGATATTACAATTGATGATATGCTTAACGGTACTGTAACAGCGGATATGGCAACTGCAAAAGCAGGTGAGACTGTTACGTTGACAGTAACACCTGATGTTGGATATCAGCTTAAACCGGGTTCTTTGAAAGTAAACGGTGAAGCAATCTTCGCGGACACGTTTACAATGCCAGCTAAACCTGTAACAATCACTGCTGAATTTGAGCAGGACACTACGAGAGAACTCGTAAGTATCGACGCACCATCGGCAGTGACGGGGTTGCCTAACGGAACCGCAAAGACAGCAGATGCGCTTAAACTACCAGCTAGTGTAACGTTGGTTACGTATACAGATAGTATACTTGCAAATGTCACTTGGGACGTTGATGCATCAAGTTACGAACCTGCCTCAAAGTCGGATCAAGTATTTACCGTAGAGGGAACTGTAACACTTCCTAACGGGGTACTAAACCCCAATAATATCCCATTGACCGTAAGTATTGAAGTGGCAGTAGACGCAGAAGTTGTAACACCCAAGGAACTCTTGAGTATCGTGGATCTTGCAGCAATCAGCGGGTTAACAAATGGAACTGCAAAAACAGTCGCTGATCTGAAACTGCCTGCTACCGTTGAAATCGTAACTGATAACGGGACTATGGACGCAATTGTAGATTGGGATGTAGATTCTGCAAATTATGATCCTTCATTAAAGAAGGAACAAACATTTACAGTAAGTGGTGTAGTAACATTGCCCGGTGACGTGGTAAATACCAATCATATTCCGTTGAACGTAAGCATCGAAGTTACCGTAGCAAAGGAACCAGTAGATGGTGGCAACCAAGGCGGAAACAATAACGGCGGTAGCAACAATGGCAATGGAAACATTGGTGGTAATGGTGGTAGCAACAACGGTGGTAGTGCAGGTACGACAACACCTCCGGTTACACCTCCAACAGGTGGCAGTGAAGCTACATCGGTCACTACTGTATCTGAACAGCAGTTTGATGAGGCTCTCGCAACAGCTGTAGCCAAAGCTGCTGAGCAAGGTACAAATTCAGATGTAGCCATCAAACTGGATGCTGACGCTCCATCGGATGCTAGAACAATCAAAGTTACGCTGTCAAATGATTCATTGATGAAATTTGTAGCTAGTATGGCGGATACTTTGACAGTATCTACGCCAATCGGAACAATGACATTTGATCGAAACATGGTATCGAGTATTTCCAAGCAAGCAACAGGAACTGTTACCATTACTGTTACAAAGCTTGGAACATCAACATTAGATGCAGATGACCGGCACAAAGTTGGAGACAGACCTGTTGTGAATTTCGATATTAACAGCGGAGACAAGACTATATCGAAGTTTATTGGAAGCGTAATAGTAACCATACCTTATACACTTAAGTCCGATGAGAAACCAAATGCAATTGTAGCATATGATATCAATACTGCAGGTCAGCTTGAAGTAGTAAGAAATGGTAAGTATGATGTGACAACCAAAACAATAACTTTCAGGGCACCTTTTTTATCGCAATATGCTGTAGGGTACAACAATATTGAATTTACCGATGTTGCAGCAAGTGCTTGGTACAGTGATGCCGTAAGCTTTTTAGCAGCAAGAGACATAACAAATGGATTAGGTAATGGACACTTTGGTCCTGAAACCAAAGTGTCCCGAGCACAAAGTCTAGTTATGATCATGAAAGCTTTTGGTATCGAGCCAGATGAAAGCTCTGAAAACAATTTCAGTGACGCAGGAAACGCATACTATACTGGTTATCTAGCAGCGGCAAAACGGTTGGGTATAACAGATGGTGTGGGGAATAACATGTTTACACCTGAAAAAGAAGTTACACGGCAGGAAATGTTTGTATTGACATACAATACGCTTAAGAGCATTAATGAATTGCCGGCCGGAACTGCTGTAAAGGAACTGAAAGACTTTAAAGATGCAGGTACAGTTTCTGCTTATGCAATGGATGCTATGACATTCTTTGTAAATGTCGGAGTTATATCTGGTTCTAACGGTAACATCTTACCAGTAGATCAAGCAACCAGAGCGGAATTTGCTCAGATACTTTACAATATTATGATTAAGTAAATTGTACTGACTTATAGATTAGACTAATATAAGCTTTGACAAGCACACCTATTCTTAACTGTGAAGGTGTGCTTGTTTTCGTTTGTCCGAACTTCTAGCCAACAATGGGACAAGCGATAGTAGGTATAAGTACTAGTTAATTTGGAATAGGGTTAGATAAAAAAGATTGGTTAGATTGTTGGTTTAGAAAGCACCGTTACCGCGAACGGTTCTACTTACTGGATGTATCGCTATGCAGGCGCATTGAATGAGATCGGTATAGTAATCATGTCACTGAACGTTGCTTGGCCTATTCATGTAAAACAACGTCTAATACTTGTTATCATTCCCGCGTGTAATGCTTCATGAGTTAGTTGAAACAGTACAATCTCTCCAATTGTATTCGTGTGGAGAAACGGTTCAACTAGGTTTTCTTCTAACCTACCTCGGGTTGCGTTTATGAGGTCATCTTGTTGTTTCAATAAGCTGTTTCGAAGTTCAATACCGAGGGAGGAGTATCAACCCAAAGTGACGGCATGCTGCCTGAAGGAAACATCAAATGATACTGAAGAGGTAATTGCCTGTCCTGCTGAGGATTGGTAAAAACAGCATGGTCTCATCTAATCAAGATAAGAAGTGGGGAATGAGCATTATGGTTTTATCGAATGAAGACTCATTCATATCAAGGGTTAAAGGCACTTTCTGAAAATCCGTTCAAGGAATCCGTAACGTGAAAATTGAAAATTCTTGACTAGAATCTTGACCAAATTTCTTACTATTGACCTCATCGCTGCCAGTGGAGAGATGACGTTTTGTACGATAGGGGAATAGCGGGAGAATTCCTGCGACAAGGCCTTTTTGAGTTTTGCTTTTCTACACTTGAGCAAACCGAAGCATTCAAAATTAATTAAGTGTGACCAAAAATGCGACCATTGATTGAGATCTCAAAGTCGCTTATTGTTAACAGAGGGTTTATTTGCTAACATTCTTTATTTTATCTCAGTGTTAATGGAAAGATTAACGTCCATTTGTTTAGGAGATTTATATACCTCTAACCTTGATTCATCAATAAAAAAATCTCCATGATTATTATCTATCCAAGCATTAATTTCAGTAAGTGTCTCAACAACAAATCCCATGTAAAATCTTAAAGATTCTGGGGCTAATGTAAATTCATTCGTCAAATTCTCCACATGATTTTTCCTCTTAATATCACCGAAATCCACGACAATCCCCTGATCCTCGTTAATTAGTTTTAATAAAATAATTCGATTAGGTAGTTCTCCACTTTGATTATAAGGAATCACCTTGAAGTTATTGTTAATTTGTTGAAGACAGTTCAGCCTAGAGATGTCACCACGTCTATTTAGTGTAGCCAAGCCAAATGCTGAGAAAATAGCTGAATATAGTTAACGGATTAACGAAAGAATAAGCATAAAAACTACAAAGATTTTTCTGGTTAATTAACTATCAGAATGTATTCTTGACCAAATCTTGACTATAAGGCCGAGATTGTAGCACGCTATATACAACCAAATCTCCTAGAACATGCAAAGAACCCTTACACTGTAAGGGTTCTTTCTCTATGATCTGTAGTGGGCTCGAACCACTGACCCCTACCCTGTCAAGATAGTGCTCTCCCAGCTGAGCTAACAGATCGAATAATAAGTGAAGACAAAATTTATCTTATCAAGAAGATCTGCAGATGTCAAACCTTTTTTATCCGGTTATAGTATCATGGTTCTACATTTTCCAACTAGAATAAGCTACTAGGATTTGATAAAATATGAGCTAATTATAAGTTAGAGGGGGCTAAGGCTTTTGGATCATGATTTGAAGGAATGGCTGCAGGCTTTTATGAATCAGTTTGAGAAGCGATTTGATTCTGTCGATCAAAGACTCGATGGTATCGATCAGCGACTAACGGGCATTGAAGAAGACCAGACCCTCATGAAACAAGACATACAGGATATAAAAGATGACCAGACCCTCTTGAAGTTAGACATAAACGGCATCAAACAGGATGTACATGAAATTAAAGAAGATCAGCATTTAATTAAACGTGCGGTACTGGACACGAATGAACGCGTTATGAAAATAGAGTCTGTCTTGGAAAATCAGCATAGTATCATTGAATTGCTCTCTGCGCGCTCGATCCAGCAGGAAGCTGAACTGAAAAGAATCAAGTGAATCCATCCGGTGCTAACGCGCCGGATTTTTTATTTAAGCAGGAGTGCTGTGCTTCATAGGATAGGGTCATGTAAGAGGTTTAATAATATTATAATACCCATTTATTGGATATGATAGAGATGTAACTATAATCCGAACGGAGGTATCAGTAAGGATGAAGTCCTATAAAACGTGGTTTAAGTTTCGTTGGAGCAAAGTACTTATGATGAGCATAATGATTGTAGCATTGCTGCTGTCCATGACGGGCTGCGGTCTAGCGCTTAGCCAGAAGACGATGGATAGACAAGCTAAGGTTCCATGGTGGTCCAGCCCTTCCATATCTAAAGGTGTCTACGCTCCAGCTGTCCAGAAAAAGGTGTATTCCACGGAACCCTGATTGTACGGATTACTCATCTTCCCATTTGCGGGAGTACCCCTTCTTCGTGACATAGAACATCGGGACAATCAAAAGAACGGAAATAATAATTGCGGCAACAATCGTAAGTCCAACCAACGGATTAACAGCTCCTTCCGAAGTATTATCCCAACTATACATTAAAATAAATTTTTTGTATAATGATGCAAGTTTTTAATTTGTAGTGCGAGTTCAAATATGCCAGTTTTCAGCACCGAGAAGGTTGGATGAAGCTAGGGCGTGAGGAGCGGAGCGTACGTAGTAGGTACGTGAGCACCGGAGGGCCCGGCTGAATTCAAGATTCGATGCCGAGTTCGCTTTCTGATTCACTTCGTGATCAAAAGGGGCCTATTTGAACAACCTTATTAAGTGTGCACTATAAAGAACTATGGGAGGGATAGGAATGGCTGCTGTAATTATACCCGTAAAGACAGAAGAACAATTGGAAGAATCGTGCAACATTCGAAAAGAGGTATTCGTGCAGGAGCAGAAGGTTCCGGAGGAACTCGAAATCGATGAGTATGATGTAATTGGACCGGACGCCCATCACATTCTTATCGAGATTGATGGAGTATATGCTGCCACAGGTCGGTTAATATACTACAAGGATAACGCGGCGAAAATGCAGCGGATTGCAGTTCGTAAAGACTTCCGTTCGCAAGGGATCGGCAGAGTATTGCTGATTGCGATGGAGGAGTTGGCACGTGAGCTTGGATTAACGAAGTCCGTACTGGATGCGCAGTGTCAGGCAGAAGCTTTTTATCAGAAGCTAGGCTATGTGACGACCTCTACGGAGACGTTCCTTGATGCCAATATTCCTCATGTCAGAATGGAGAAGCCACTGGAGCTCTAATCCTCATACATTCCGTTATTTGGGACAAACTATACACATCCCTCTCAGGGAGACCCTGTGAAGGGAAACAATGAAGAGGAGATGTGATGGTAAAATGGAAATGAACACACGCGAGTCATTCATTGCGGTTCAGAAGAACGGAGACGGTGATCTCACCGCATTTAAAACTTCCAGCGGCCGGGTCCTTGATTATGAGCAGGCGCTGCAGGAGGTAAAGGCCGGAGCTATTGCAGGAGTCAATGTGTTCAAAGGACGGGACGGGGAAATGCACATCCGCGGAGATGCAGATGGCGACCCGACTAATAATTTGGATGCATTGCCGAGGTTTGAATAAATGAATTTCAATGATGGAATGACAACAGCCGCAGGTATATAACCTGCGGCTGTTGCATTTTTATAGTGAATAAATTTCGTGTTGACGCAGAAATTGCATAGGGCCGGTTCTGCCAATGAAGCTCTCCATATCATCCGCATAATGCATCAGATAGATCATTTGCTGAATTTCTTCAGGCAGGCTAAGCAGTTCATCCAGCGTCGTATGCACCGCACCAGGTGAGATGAATTGAACCTCATGCAGCATTCTACGACAGTCTCGCTCGCGGACAAGCTTCATTAATAATTCAGGTTGGAAAGTCATATCCGCACTATAGAAAATCTCATGATTGATATATAATGAGTAGCTGTCTTTTCCAGGAATATGCGGAGTTTGAATCAATTCAACCGATAGTTTTGGCGACAAAGAATTTGAAATTCCTTCTTCTAGTGTATGGACCTCAAAGGCATCCTCTAGTGAAGAGATCCCTTCTTGCGTTAATCCACCTTTGAGTGTATTTTCCCATAGAGGCTGAACTAACTTCTTACTTATATATAGGACCGGCTTACGCCCGTACTGAAATTTCCCCCGAAAGGCGATTTCCTCAAGTCCACCGACATGATCCCCATGGATGTGGGTGATCAGAATCGCATCGATCTCGTCAGGTGACTTATCTATTTGATGTAGAGACAGTGGGGCGGTAATTCCGCAATCGATTAGCAGTGTGAAATCTTCTGTACTGAGAAGAGCATTATTGTTGAAATATTGCTTGGCGAAGGCACCGCCTGTACCTAGCATTTGAAGACTTAATGACATATTTATTCACCTCTCCATTTCGATGTTACATTACGTATAATATATCATTTCTTCACTAAGCCCCAAAATATCTTAAAAAAATAAAAAACCTTTCATGAAAAAAGCGCAACTTGATTCTTCATTTGGAGTATAAATTTACATCAACATGAATCTTATGGAGGTTATTTACTTATGAAATGGAGAAGAGTTGCAATACTCGCTACCATATTCTCCCTGATGGGAGGTTCGCTGCTGTTCGCTGATTCGGCTTCCCAGAAAGTCCGTCTACTTATGAATGGACGCGAGCTTGATGATGGAAGTTATATCATTGACGGTAAAACTTATATCCCTCTTCGTGAACTACCAGGCTTGATTCAGTATGACGAGTCTACGAAGACGGTATATTATTATAAACCGAATGTACATATCTCTTTGTTTCAGTCTTCCGATGGCTCAGTCTTCGGTGATATCAATAAGACAGGGAAGCTGAAGTTCAATGTATTCTCGCAGATCGACAATTTGAAGACTGATATATCGGCGGTTCGGGTATCCATTTCATCTCCAGATGGCAACACAACTGTAATTCAGACGAGTGATATTCCGAAAGATCAGAAGGAGAATTTCTGGTTCCGGACCGAAGATTTTACTTATGATTTCAAGAATGCTGGGAAATATAAAATTGGTTTCTACATGAAAGCGTCCAGCGGAGGAGATTTCACCTTAGTCTCTGAGAAAAGTATTAATGTGCTCAAATAACTAGCGCGAGTATTCTAAATTGACCTGTCCGCTGTAAAGTGTTACGATACCACAAGGTTGATAACTTTAAACTAGAAGTGAGGTATTTGAATGAGCGAGCATAATCACGAGCACGGCGAAGCATGCGGCTGCGGACATGATCATGACCATGAGCATGAAGAGTTCGTATTGACCCTAACCGATGAAAATGGAACTGACGTGGAAATGGTTCTCGTTGAGACATTTGACGTAGGTGAGAAGCTATATGCACTGCTGCTTGAGCGCAACAATCCGGGAGCCGATGGCATCATTCTACGTATGGAAGAAGAGAATGAAGAAATGGTGCTTTACAATATCGAGGATGAAGATGAGTGGGCTCAAGTAGAAGAAGCTTACAACCAGCTTGTATCCGAATTGGACGAAGCATAAATTTTAGATCAATAAGAGTTGTCTCAGGCATAAATTGTGCCTGGTGGCGGCTCTTTTTTAGTTCGCTCTGATCACGAAGTAACCAGAAAGCGGGTTTGCATGAATTTTAGAATCATCCGTATTTTAAAAACAGGACTTGCGGCTCTGTATTTCCCGCAAGTCCTGTCATCTTGATTCACTTCGTGATCAAAACTTTTTGAACTACCTCTAGAAGATTGGATCAGCTTCTACGATAACCTTTACATTCTTAATGTAACGGTCTTCAGGTCCTTTTACAGGCAATCCAACCGTGACATGATCCTGGATATAATCGATATTGTCCTGGGAGATAACCTCGCCAGGCAAAAGAATCGGTATGCCAGGAGGATAGACATATATGAATTCGGCGATGATCCGGCAGGCTGATTCGGCGAACGGAATCACTTCGGTATCTGCATAGAAGGCGTCACGAGGAATGAGCGATAATTGCGGAATCTCCGGTATTTTTACGATCAGTTCGTTAGCATTTCCTTCTTTATAATACAAATTGGACAGCTCGCGCAGTGCAGTCAGCAAGATATCTACAGTCTCTTGATTATCCCCTGGGGTAATCAGACACAGGATATTGTACATATCACTGAGCTCAACTTCGATATTGTAATGCTCTCTGAGCCAGTTCTCTGTCTCGTAACCCGTGATGCCCAAATGACGGACATGAATGGTTACCTTGGTAGGATCGAGATCGTAAGTGGCTTCGCTGCCGAGAATTTCCCGACCGAAGCTCTCCAGGCCTTCAATATCGTTCACACTACGGCGCACATAATCGGCTAATCGCATTGATTCCTCAGCGAGCTCATGACCATGAAGAGCCAGAGTTCTCCGCGAAGTGTCTAGTGACGCTAGCAGAATGTAAGAGGTTGATGTCGTTGTCAGCATGCTCATAATGGTTTGGACACGCTGCGGATTCACATAGCCATTTTTCGTGTTCAGATTAAGTACAGAGCTCTGGGTCATAGAACCGCCAAGCTTGTGCACACTGGTCGCAGCCATATCGGCTCCAGCCTCCATTGCAGACATCGGCAGATCTTCATGAAAATGAATATGAACACCATGAGCTTCATCTACAAGAACAGGAACGTGATAGCTATGAGCCAGTTCAACAATTTCCTCTAGATGGGCACATACCCCATAGTAGGTCGGGTTAATGACCAATACCGCCTTAGCATCCGGGTGCCGCTGTAGCGCTCTTCGTACCGAAGAGGTCGTAATTCCGTGATCGATCCCGAGATTGGCATCCTGCGCCGGGGATACGAAGACAGGCTTCGCACCGGAGAAAATAATCGCCGACATTACCGATTTGTGGATGTTCCTTGGTACGATAATCTTATCACCAGGTGAGCATACCGACAAAATCATTGTCATGATGGCTCCACTGGTCCCTTGCACCGAGAAAAAGGTATAGTCCGCCCCAAAGGCATCGGCTGCAAGTTTTTGGGCTTGTTCAATTACGCCCGACGGCTGATGGAGGTCATCAAGCGGGGCGATATTAATCAAGTCAATAGACAGAGCATTATCGCCAATAAAATCATGAAATTCTTTATCCATACCGTGGCCTTTTTATGCCCGGGAATATGGAATTGCACGGGGTTACCTGCCGCATGCTGCTTGAGTGCAGTAAATAACGGCGTAGTTTGATGATCCATGTAGTCGTCTTCCGCCTTTCGTGAAAAATTAACAAATTTGAGTATAGCAAAAAGTGACCGGAATGCAAGAAAAGATTCAGTTGCCCGACTAATTCTGTGTTTTAGCAGGTAAAAGGAGGCAATAAATTGGGCAAACTGATATCTATGAATAAGGGGAGAGGCATTCTTCCCAGGGAGGGGTGAGCAGATGAAACTGACATCGAAGCTTGTTAACAAGTCGTTGTTAACTCCGACCTTTGTTTGTCTATGGATCATTATGTTTTTGGTTGAGTTCGTAAAAGGATCTTTACTGGTATCCGTGCTGCCTGTCTATATGGGGGATGTGCTGAAGGTTAGTGCGTTCCTGATAGGACTATCCTTCTCACTCCAATATATTGGGGACAACCTATTCCGTAGCCCAGCGGGCTGGCTTGTAGAACGGCTTGGATTCCGCATGACGATGGCGGCCGGACTATTGATTACACTGGGAGCAGTATTGATTCTCAGCTTCATTAAGACCGTAGGCTTTATCGTGCTTGGCTGCGCCCTGCTTGGCATCGGGACGGCACCTTTATGGCCCTGCGTCATGATGGGAATATCTGCAGTAACCGAGGAGAAGAAAAATTTTGGAACAGCGATGGGAGTAATCCAGATTTCCAGTCTTGGCGGAACAGGACTTGGGCCGATTATCATCAACTTTCTCGTCAGTAAGTCTTATACCCTGGTATTTTGGTTCCTACTAGCCTGTATGGTCGTTGTCGTGATCATCTCACTGTTCCTGCCTGGTAAATCGGGTAACAAGCAGGTGTACGTCGCATCTAAAAGTGAAGGAAGGCAGGGAAGACTGCGTACGCTGCTACAGAACATCCGTCAAACACTGCACCACATCCGACATAATTTAAAGGTGAGCCCATTTCTGTATCCAGCGCTCTTTCTGCAGACCTTCGCGATCGGGTTATTAACACCGGTTATTACTCTATATGTGAGGACAGAGCTGGGACTGTCACCTGAAGCCTACAGCGCAATGTTGATTGTTGGCGGGGGAATTGCTGTTGCTGGTTTGATTCCGGTCGGCAAATTAGTAGATCGTTACGGGACGAGCCTGTTTCTGAACATTGGCTTCGCTTCTGCCGCTATATCGATCTTCCTATTTGCACTTACCCGCTCGATTCCAATTGTTTGGATTCTAGTTAGCTTGATTGGCCTCAGTTATTCCTGCATTCTGCCAACATGGGATACGATGCTGTCACATTTGATACCGGAGAGGGAGAAGGGAACGGTATGGGGATTCTTCCTGACGATCCAGGGTTTTGGTATGATTATCGGCCCGATCGTCTCCGGGAAATTATGGGACTTACTTGGCCCATCAGCTCCATTCCTGGCCAGTGCCTGCTCTATGGGCTTGCTGTTCTTCGTACACCTTATCCTCTCCCGGCCTCGGTATCAAAGCGCAAGTTAACGACGATCAGGTTACCAGGGACAGGGGGGCAAGAAACACAGTATGGCCGATCCTGCTAAAAAGGAGCTATCCGGCATTCCGGACAGCTCCATTACTTTATTTTCCATATAGATTGAAATATCAACTTCACTGTCGTAGCGGATTAAAAAGAAGCTTTATATAAAGGATGTAATGTAGAGAAGGTTTCCTCTATCTTGGCTAATAATTTGTCTCCACTCAGCAAAATAGGGTCATCCCGCTCAATTCGCAGTCCGCACATCATTTCTGCCTTTTTAACATTCTTGAGCCGCTCAGCCATTTTCTTAAATTCAGCGGGCTTCAATTCAGCATGCAGCGTTCCATTCGGGTTAAAGTGATCCATGGACCAGAAGAAGTTTTCTGGCATTGTCTTCTTTACATGGTTGGCGTGCTTGTCCAGGAAATCGGCGAATACAAGCTTATTTGGACTTTCGTAAATAACGGCAAAAATAATGAACAGATGTGTGGAGAATAGCCCCACCTCGAAATGAGGCAATGCCTTGTATCCACGTTTGCTACTTGCCATAGCAACCCAGGTGTCGATCGGCGGGTTGACGGTACGTCTGGCGTGCTTGGCAACATGGGGATACATCTCTTCCCCGCAAAGCGCGGACAGATAAGTGGCTAGCGTCTGGCCTAAATACTCCAGCTTCGGTCTAACCTGGCCAATTATGGCTTCCATCCTACCCTCAAGGCCTGGCACTGTGAAGACATCAAAATCCTGCGCGGTGAAGCCGTTGAAATTCGTCATAATGAATTAACCTCCATATTCAGTGCTATAAAATCAGCACATTATGTCACAATTCAGCTGTTTTTAGTATATCATAAACATCGTTATATCTAGCTTGTTCATCAGATTCCGCGATATTGCCGATTGGTGTCTCTCTGCCTTTTTGTAGCAGATCGGGCTTATAGAAGGGGAAAAATAATCAATAATCCAAGTTCCGTTACATACTATGGAGTATAAGATAAAGTAAGCCGCAATCGGGAGATGAAGGTGAGAGCTAAATGCAAGCATTATCGGCTGTTTAGCACTCTCACAAATAATGAGGAGGGAGTGCCGTGAATAAAAGTTATGAAGTGGAATATTGCAACCTGGAACTCCGATTCGACCGTCGGCACATTCAGCAATTGATCCGTGATTTGATCCAAGATGGGTACTCTTTATATTGGAGCGAGAATGAGACGATCTTCATTATCTCCGTCCGTACAGGCCGCAAGCTGACAAAGCTGCGTTTTCAGCGTATTGCGAATGGATACAAGCTGGTTGGCGATTATATCATTAAGGATGCCAAGCTGGCCGAGTGGCTGGAGAAATTGATCGGCGATCTACGCGGGCATGCTGTCGTTAAACGGTTCAGAGATCGGCAGATCGTGGTCGAGAACATCCTGTTTGGAGAAGTGATCAGACAGGTAGAAATTAATGGAGTAGAACACAAGGTTATATATCAAAAAGGGCCAGTGGTTGACGTGAAGAAAATGGCTGAATTATACATGGCTCAGCTCGCGGAGAAGCAGTTAGAACAGCTTCAGAAAGAGCTTGATGCAGAACTTGAGAAGCTGTATGCAGCGTTACGAGAGGGAGATCAGGAGGGCGCCGAGGTTTGTAAGGAGAAGCTGCGCAAGATCAGGCATGATTTAATCCTCCTCGAGTGGTAATGATAAGAACAGGTATTGAACTAAATAATTTTGCGATTTACGCAAAATATAATTGCAGGCCCCCGATGAACTTGGGGCTTGTTTTATGAGGATATGATGAAGGTATTCACTTCTCCTCACAAAAGAGTTAAAATGATAGTATTAAAAAAATAAATAAACAGTGAGTAAAGGATGGAGACCATGTCAAAACAACAAATTGGCGTAATTGGCCTTGCCGTGATGGGCAAAAACTTAGCCCTGAATATTGAAAGCAGAGGTTTTACTGTATCGGTATTTAACCGTTCTCCGCAAAAAACTCATGATTTGCTCGAAAACGAAGGGAAAGGCAAAAATCTTGTCGGTACCTTCTCCATTGAAGAGTTTGTTCAGTCTCTTGAGACTCCACGCAAAGTTTTAATTATGGTACAAGCTGGTGCAGCTACCGATGCTACAATTGAGAGCTTGCTTCCACACTTGGACCAAGGTGATATTATCATCGATGGCGGTAATGCATACTTCCCTGATACTCAGCGTCGCAGTACAGAGCTCGAGGCTAAAGGCTTCCGCTTCATCGGTACCGGTGTATCCGGCGGAGAAGAGGGCGCGCTTAAGGGTCCTGCTATCATGCCAGGTGGACCGGAAAGTGCTTATAAACTTGTAGAACCTATTCTGACTGCAATTTCTGCCAAAGTGAACGGCGATCCTTGCTGTACATATATTGGACCAGACGGTGCCGGACACTATGTAAAAATGGTGCATAACGGTATCGAGTACGGAGATATGCAGCTGATCGGCGAAGCTTATCATTTGCTGAAACATGTCCTCGGCACCGATGCCAAGGAATTGCATGAAATTTTCAGTGACTGGAATAAAGGCGAGCTTGACAGCTACCTGATCGAAATTACAGCTGACATCTTCTCCCAATATGATGAAGAGACAGGCAAACCAATGGTTGACGTCATTCTTGATGCGGCTGGTCAAAAGGGTACTGGTAAATGGACAAGCCAAAGCGCGCTCGATCTGGGAGTGCCATTGTCCATGATTACTGAATCCGTGTTTTCCCGCTTCTTGTCTGCGATGAAGGAAGAGCGTGTGGCAGCAAGCAAGATTTTGAACGGACCAGCGAAGAAAGAATTCAAAGGCGACAAGCAAGAATTCATTGAAAATGTACGTAAGGCGTTGTTTGCGAGCAAGATCGTATCTTATGCTCAAGGCTTTGCGCAAATGCGTGCGGCTTCCGATGAATATGGCTGGGATTTGAAATATGGAAATATCGCTATGATTTTCCGCGGCGGCTGCATTATCCGTTCGCAGTTCCTGCAAAATATCAAGGATGCTTATGATCGCGATGCTGCGCTGAAGAACTTGCTGCTTGATCCTTACTTCAAGAATATTGTCGAGAGCTATCAGGATGCTTGGCGTAAAGTAATTGCTGCAGCAGTTGAGAACGGTATTCCAGTACCAGGCTTCTCAAGTGCTCTGGCTTACTATGACAGCTATCGTACTGAGCGCTTGCCAGCGAACCTGCTTCAAGCACAGCGCGATTACTTCGGTGCTCACACCTACAAGCGTGTAGACAAAGAAGGCGTGTTCCATCATCAGTGGTTCTAAGCCTGAGATGGACAGACAAGCCCATCTCTAAGTGGGTACCAATCTCATAGAGTGAGAATAAGACGTCGCACCCAGCGGAATACCGCTTGTTGCGGCGTCTTTTGGAATCGTTGGCTCATTTCCTGAGGGGCCGGCGGATAGGCAGTGCCACAACTGCGCGCTCTGTGTTATGATATGAAAAAAAGTTTGCAAGCCTGAGTTAAAAATGAGTTTCAAAAAGGTCTGTTTTCTTATCAAAAGCGGACTTTTTGAACAACTTCTTAAAGTAGGTGAAATGTTGAGCAGTCACAAAGACAATATCATCCTTGTCGGCATGATGGGGACTGGTAAGTCAACAGTAGGAGCACATTTGGCAGATAAGCTCGGTTACCGACTGGTTGATCTTGATCAGCAGATCGTACAGCAGGCCGGCTGCTCAATCCCGCAAATCTTCGCCGAGAAGGGTGAGGCTTATTTCCGTGATCTAGAAGCGGATGTACTTGACCGAATCCTGCAAGAGGCCAGTATCGTGTTAGCAACCGGCGGAGGGGCTGTGTTGCGGGAGAGCAATTGCAAGTGCATGCTCGATCATGGACAAGTTGTGGCCCTTGCGGCTACGGTAGAGGAGATTTTAAGTCGTGTAGGCGAAGATAAGAATCGTCCTTTACTGGCTGGAGGCGCAAAGCAGCGGATAGAGGCTCTGCTAGAAGAACGTAAGAACGCTTATCTGTTCGCACATCATCATGTGAATACGACAGGTAAGAGTGTTGAACAAGTCTCGGATGAGATTTTAATGCGTTGCCGCGGTTAACCATCAATTCAAAAAGGAGAACTCATAATATGGATCTTATCGTTAGACCAACTCCTGAGTTAAAAGGAGAGATCGGGGCATTATCATCAAAAAACTATACAACACGTTATTTGCTGGTTGCTGCACTGGCCGAAGGAAAGAGCACGATCTATTATCCGGCTCATAGTGAGGACAGCGATGCGATGCGTCGTTGTATCTCCGATCTCGGTGCTGTGTTGGAGGAAGATGAGGAGAAGATTGTCATCACAGGCTTTGGGAGGCATCCGAAGGATATTAAGGAATTGAACGTAGGCAATGCTGGTGCCGTACTGCGCTTCCTATTAGCGATTGCAGCTCTGTGTCCGGATGTTACCTTTGTGAATACGTATCCAGACTCGCTAGGTAAGCGCCCGCATGATGACTTGATCGAATCTCTGCAGAATATGGGGGTAGAGATTGAGCATCGGGATGGCAAGCTGCCGATTACAGTCCATGGTGGTGCGGCGAAGGGTGGCAAGATTAAGGTATCTGGTGCGGTCAGCTCACAGTTCCTTAGCGCATTGCTGTTCCTAACACCACTGCTTGAGGAAGATAGTGAGATTGAGGTTGTCAATGATCTGAAATCGAAGGTTGTCATCGGACAAACGCTTGAGGTGTTGGAGCAGGCGGGAATCGTCATTCATGCCAGCGAGGATTTAATGAATTATACAGTGCCTGGCCGTCAATCCTACCAAGCGAGGGATTATACGGTGCAGGGAGACTATCCAGGCTCAGCGGCGATTCTGGCCGCAGCTGCGGTGACGAACTCGGATGTGAAAGTACATCGTCTTATGGAACATAGTAAGCAAGGAGAGCGGGCTATCGTTGACGTTCTGCGCATGATGGAGGTTCCTCTGACTCATGAGGATGGAATCGTCCATGTTCGCGGCAATGGTCGCCTGCAGCCGCTTGAATTTGATGGTGACGCAGCGACGGATGCTGTGCTCGCTATGGTAGCTGCTGCGGTATTTGCCGATGGTACATCTCGTTTTTATAATGTGGAGAATCTAAGGTACAAGGAGTGCGACCGCATTACCGATTACTTGAATGAGCTCAGAAAAGCCGGTGCTGACGTCGAAGAGCGTCAGGCAGAGATTATCGTCCATGGTCGTCCAGGTGAATTGCCAGGCGGCGTCACGATCAATGCGCATTACGATCATCGCGTTATTATGGCTCTAACGGTTGTTGGGCTTCGCTGTCAGCAGCCACTTGTCATCAAGGATGCGCATCATGTGGCCAAGTCGTATCCGGGATTCTTCGACCATATTACCGCACTTGGTGGTAACGTGGAGTGGGTCAAGGAAGCGTAAATAACATCTATAAAGGTTATTCAAAAGTCCGCTTTTGATCACGAAGTAGCACTGAGAGCTTATTCGACATCGAATCTTGAATTCAGCCGGGCCTTCCGGTGCTCACGTACCAACTACGTACGCTCCGCTCCTCAGTCCCTACTTCATTCAACCTTCTCGGTGCTGAAAACCGTACTTTTTGAACACGAACTTATAGAAGAAGTTTAAACTTTTTAGAGAGGAGCAAGTAAAATGGCTTTTGAAAATCCAAGCAGAGAAACAATCAAAGAAATTCTGATGAACGCAGGAAATATTGCTATCGTGGGCTTGTCCGATAAACCGGATCGCACTTCTCATATGATTGCTGAGGCAATGCAGAATAATGGATACCGGATTATCCCGGTCAATCCTGTAGTTTCGGGTAAAATTCTCGGTGAGACCGTGTATCCCACTCTCAAGGATATTCCCGAACCGGTAGATATTGTTGACGTCTTCCGCCGTAGCGAGTTTACACCTGAGATCGCCAGGGAGACGGTTGAGATCGGTGCAAAAGTACTTTGGCTACAACAAGGTGTCATCAACCAGGAGGCGGCTGACATTGCCGCTGAAGGCGGGCTCATGGTCATTATGGATCGCTGTATCAAGGTTGAAGACAGTCTCCTAATCGGTAAGCGCAACTAAAGGTCGCTTTTGATCACGAAGTGAATCAAGAAGTAACTGAGCATCGAATCTTGAATTCAGCCGGGTCTTCCGGTGCTCACGTACCAACTACGTACGCTCCGCTCCTCAGACCCTAGCTTCATCCAACCTTCTCGGTGCTGAAAACCGACCTTTTTGAATTCGTACTAAAAGTATCATTCAATCTTTGAATTTCGTCCGGTATACGGCATACCGGGCGATTTTCGCTTGCCCAAGAATAAGCTCATTTCCGGGATGCAAATCGATCCCATTAGAGAAACTAAGGGGAGGTTATGAAGTAAGTATTTTTTTGTTCTATTTCCTTTGACAAAAGAATGAGGCTGGGCTTACCATTAAGAAATAGAGAGAGACTATCCTATAAATGCGTGTTCAAAAGTCAGGCTTTAAACACCGACATTTTGAACTACCTCAGGTAAGGGTTTAAATAGGTTTAGGGGGTCGAAACATGATACAAGGTATTGGTGCAGCTGCTGGCGTTGCTATCGGCAAAGCTTTTGTGCTGCCCACCTGGGAATGGGATGTTCCAGATCGGCGAATGGAAAGTGTAGATTTAGCCAAGGAATTTGAAAGGCTGTATGAAGGTATCAAAACCTCCAAGACTGAAATCGAGTTCATGAAGAATGAGATTAAAGAGACGGTCGGGTTGCGGAATCTAATATTTTTGATGCACATATCGCCATCCTGGAAGATCCTGTTTTTATGAGTGAAATTCGCGGGATTATAGAGCGTCAATACAAAGCGGCCGAAGTGGCTGTTAAGGAAGCAATTGATCATTTTGTTACGATGTTTGATCTGTTGGATGATGAATACATGAAGGAGAGAGCACTTGACATCAAGGATGTCGGCAATCGGTTACTTAAGCATTTGCTTGGAACTCCGGACATTACACTGCCTTCTGACACACAGCCTTATATCTTGGTAGCTAGGGAGTTATCTCCCTCACAGCTTGTACATCTGAACCCACATTATGTGCTCGGAATGGTCACGATAGCCGGAGGCAAGACGTCTCATTCGGCGATTATGGCCCGGGCGCTTGGAATTCCACTCGTCTCAGGCCTTGAGGATTCCTTGACAGAGATGTTCAAGACAGGTGATCTGTTGGTCATTGATGGGGATGAAGGGACCATCTTCCTCAACCCGGATCATGTCATTATCGATCAATATACAACCATCGCTGAGAGGCAGCGGCAGAGGAAAGAACAGTTGCAGCTACTCGCTTCAGTGGATCCTGTAACAAAGGATAATGTACGGATGAAGCTCGCTGGCAATATCAGTTCGGTGAAGGATTTGGAGCTTACGTTCAAATATGGAGCTGAGGGAGTGGGACTCTTCCGGACAGAATTTCTATATATGGACCTGGCTGGGCTTCCCGAGCGAAGAAGAGCAGTTCGAGGTCTACCGTCAGATTGCCGAGAGGATGGGAGAGAATTCGGTCGTAATCCGTACACTGGACATTGGCGGGGATAAACAGTTAGAGTACTTCAACATTCCCGATGAAGAGAACCCTGTGCTGGGATTCCGTGCCATTCGAATAAGCCTAGATAATAAAGATATATTCAAGACGCAATTGCTAGCTATTCTGCGAGCCAGTGCTTACGGCAATGTTAAAATTCTCTATCCGATGATATCCTCGCTGGATGAAGTACGCAAAGCAAATGTGATTTTGCAGGAAGCCAAGCAAGAACTTACCGCTAGAGGAATCGCCTACAAGGACGATGTACCAGGTCGGAGCGATGATCGAGGTTCCAGCAGCGGTTGCCATTGCGGATCTTCTGGCCCAGGAAGTGGATTTCTTCAGTATTGGGACGAATGATCTCGTCCAGTATGTGCTTGCTGTAGACCGGATGAACGAGAAGATCGCACATATGTATCATCCTTTTCATCCTGCCGTGCTTCGCATGCTTCGGCAGACAGTTATGGCAGCGAAAGAAGCTGGAATTCCAATCAGCGTATGTGGCGAGTTGGCCAGCGATGAGAGGGCACTCCCGATCTGGCTATATCTCGGAGTGAGCGATCTGAGTATGTCGTCGCAATCCCTTCTTCGCGTTAAGCACAGGATATTGAATATTTACGCTAGTGAAAGCCGAGAATTGGGTGCTCATTGCTTCCGTTTATCGACAAGCAGCGAAGTGGAGGCGGAGCTGGTTCGTTACATGGGAACTGAGGTGCGCTGAAGCAAAGGCAAAAAGGTTCATTATTCAAAAAAAGCATGAAAGTAACAGCGCCGGAGGAAATTCTCTACGGCGCTGTTTGTTTCCTCTCAAGCTATCTGGCTGCGAATGCATTGGCCGTGAGGTGGCACATCGGCGGACGATGTATTTTTTGCCTTTCAAAGGGCGACCAGATGGACTTCAAGCACCTCTTCGCGAACGCGGTATGTCGGATACCATTGCTCCAAATCGTCGTACTCCTTATCTAAAAGAGTGATCAGCTTATTTCCAGTTAGTCTCAATATAGTATCCACCTGTCTGAAATGAGTCTTGACGAAAATCGATTTCGATATTTTAATTGTATCAAATATGGATTAATGACTACATACAGCATAGATACGATTATGAGGTGATACCGTGCTTTTATTCTGCAATTGCGGCCAGGCAATGACTCTTAGCTTTCGAATGCTTGTTTTTGAAAATATGTATCAAGTCGACTTAGTTCCTATTCTGGAATGCGAGGACTGTAATTCTTATGAATTAATCTCGTCATTGAAGCAGGATATAACTAGGCTGGTGGCTGAGATGAAGGACCAGCGTCGGGAAGGAAGAGTTATTTTCACAAATGTGAATGAGCTTGCTGCGGTTTTGTATGACATTTATAAGTCTGGGCAAGAACAATTAGAGGTGTCCTCATTCGAAGCATACTTGATGGAGAAATGTGAGGAACGCATTAATTTACTGCTGGATTTATACGGATATGCGAGGAAAGCCGGGACTCTACTTGGATGAAGGAAATTTCATTTCGTCTGTCCAGTTTATCGTCATTTGTGAAAGAATACCAATATCTAGAAATGAATTAAAAGAATTTGAAGATATTGACGAATAAAGTTGTTTTTGATGGGTGCATTTTGTTAATATAACATATGGCAAGGTACAGATACTTAATGGAGAAGGGATGGATATGTCATGTATAATTTGCTAAGAATAACATCCATAGAAGACCTTCATAGCGCTTTGCAGCAATCTAATAGTCAACCGCTACTGTTGTTCAAACACAGCACTCGTTGCCCAATCAGCGCCGGGGCGCATCGAGAGTTTACAGCATATTTGAATTCGGCTCCCAATGAGGGAGTTATATATGGTTTGATTTATGTGATTGAAGATCGAGAGGTATCGAATGCTGCTGCCGAACTACTTGGCGTGAAGCATGAATCCCCTCAAGCACTACTCGTCAAGAATGGGCAAGCAGTATGGAATACTTCCCATTCACGAATTACTTCAGAAGCTCTACAAGGAATTCTGGGATAAGTGAAGCGTTATCATTGCACAAAGTAATATTTTGTCGTATCATTAAACTAATTGGGGTACTGGACCTTACCTGTTGAACGAGTGAAAATCTATTGGCAATGGAGAGAAGAATGTGACGGTTACCATTTACGATGTGGCACGTGAAGCGGGCGTTTCGATGGCGACGGTTTCTCGGGTTGTAAACAACAATCCGAATGTCAAGCCGCAGACCAGGAAGAAAGTATACGAAGCGATTGAACGTTTGGGATATCGTCCAAATGCTGTGGCAAGAGGTCTTGCCAGCAAGAAGACGACCACGGTCGGAGTGGTCATCCCAGACATCTCGAATTCAATCTTTGCAGAGATTGCGAGAGGTATCGAAGACATTGCCAACATGTACCACTATAACATTATCTTATGTAATGCAGATAAGAAGAAGGAGAAGGAGATTCGCGTCGTGAATACCTTGCTTGAGAAGCAGGTTGACGGACTTCTTTTCATGGGCGGAGTTGTAACAGAAGAACATGTTCAGGCATTCCAGACATCATCTGTTCCGATCGTACTTTGTGCGACGAGCGATGAGAAGGGCATGTTCCCATCTGTGGATATTGACCACGAGGCTGCTGCATTTGATGCAGTTAGTACACTGATCCGTCATGGTCATCGCAATATCGCTATGATCAGTGGTACTTTGCAAGATCCGGCGAACGGTTATGCACGTTTTCAAGGCTATAAACGCGCTCTCGAGACGGCTGGAATTGAGTATCAAGAGGATTTAGTACGAATTGGCAACTATCGTTACGAATCCGGTGTCGAAGCTATGAAGTATTTCCTCGGTCTCAAGAAACGGCCGACGGCTATATTCTCAGCTACCGACGAGATGGCTATTGGAGCTATTCACAGCATTCAGGATGAAGGGCTTAAAGTCCCTGACGACTTTTCTATTATTAGCGTAGACAATATTCGCATGGCATCGATGGTGCGTCCGCAATTGACGACGGTTGCTCAGCCGATGTATGACCTTGGTGCGGTCGCTATGCGTCTGTTAACGAAGCTGATGAAGAAGGAAGCGGTCGATAATCCACATGTGATTTTGCCTCATGAGACGATTCTGCGTCTCTCTGTCAGTCATGTGTAATGCTTAACTGGGCCTTCGCTGTGCTGGGCCATTAGATAGAAGTAGACACAAATATATGAAAAAGGTTATCGGGAAAAAAGCTCCTTCTCTTGAAGGAGCTTTTTTAGGTTAATGAATATGTAACGCAAAATAATGAACTGGAGGAGTCGCAGATCTTATGAGTAGAATTGGTCTTATCGGAGCGATGGATGAAGAAATCGCCTTGCTTCTGCAAGGGATGTATGACAAGAAGGAAGTAAAGCGGTCTGGTATTTCTTTCGTTCAAGGTCTGCTCCATGGCAAGAACGTTGTCGTGTGCAAATCGGGAGTCGGTAAAGTCAATGCTGCTATGACAACACAGGTGCTGATCGATTATTTCCAAGTAGATATGATCTGGTTCACTGGTGTAGCTGGAGCAGTTAATCCGGAGCTTAATATTGGCGATATCGTTATTTCTTCGTCCTGCCAGCAGCACGATATGGATGTAACGCCACTCGGATATGAGCGTGGGATCATACCTTATCAGGAGGTTTCCGATTTTCCGGCGGATCAGGACCTGATCCAGCTAGCCCAGGAAGCTTGTTCGAAATTATGTACAGAGCACAGCTTCATCGTAGGCAGAGTGCTCTCAGGGGATCAGTTCGTCGCTGATTATGGACTCGTCAGCAAGCTTCATGAGACCATGAATGGGGCCTGCGTAGAAATGGAAGGCTCCGCTGTTGCCCAGGTTTGTTATATGAATAAGATTCCTTATGTAGTGCTTCGTTCGATGTCTGATAAGGCGGATGGAACAGCGGATGTGAATTATGCTGAGTTTACTGTTAAGGCAGCCAGTCGCTCGTTTGAGATCGTGTATGATATGCTACAGAGGATCATCTGAACTTAAATTTCAGGATAATCCTGCAAGGCAACCGCGAGAATCTCGCGGTTTTTTGCTGTAATCTCTTCTCGCCGCGGGATTCCTTCCCAATGTGACATATCATCAAGCCAGGTGGTAGGCAGCCGAACTTCGGCCTGATCCTGCCAGCGTTCAATCCAAGCTTGCGGGAGATGGAGGGAAGGATCAGCATCAAGCTGCCGCTTCAGCGGATGATCGCTCATCTCTAACCAGAGCATACTCCATGCCCGAGGAACGACACGCCATAGATCATAACCGCCACCCCCGACAGCAACCCAGCGTCCCTCGCAGTACATATGGGCTAACTGGTGCAGAATCGCAGGCATCTCATGATAGATCCTCATACTGCATTGCATATGAGATAACGGATCGAGGGCGTGAGCATCACAGCCATGCAGACTCAAGATCATATCTGGCTTGTAGTAAGCGATTAGTCTGCGGACCGATGCTTCGAAGCATTCCATCCAGGAATCATCCTCTGTATAAGGCTGTAGCGGGATATTCATGCATGCTCCATATCCGTGATGCTCTCCACGTTCGTGGACGAAGCCTGTACCAGGGAACAAATATTTACCAGGTCTCATGGATAGAATAGGTGCATACCTCGGGTTCTGAATAGAAGCTCCATTGTACTCCATCTCCGTGATGAACGTCTGTATCAATATAGAGCACACGGGCCCCATACTGGCGCCTTGCATATTCAATTGCGACCGCAGCATCATTGTATACGCAAAATCCGGCAGCTTTGCCCGAGAGTGCATGGTGCAATCCGCCTCCGAGGTGAAGGGCATGCGTCGTCTGTCCGGAGAGGACGGCTTCAACCGCTGTAATGGAACCGCCGACAACATAAGTTGCCGCATCATGCATTCCGCTAAAGAAAGGTGTATCCTCGTCCATCAATCCATACTGTTCCGCGCGTTCCATCCAGAGGGGATCTGGCGGATTTTTGCTTAATTGCTGAACAGCCTCCACATAGGCCGGCTGGTGGACCCATTCTAGCTCACCGATGACGGCGGGGCGTGATTGCAGCATGTGCTCGGGCGATAGGGCATGAATCTCCTTTAATAGATCCAGTGTCGATTGCAGACGGATCGGATGAAAGGGATGATTGTTATGAAAACAATAATTAAATAGCTCATCATGATGCACAAATAAAGCGCTACCAGACATAGCCCCACTTTCCTTCCTTTAGGCTCTTAGTTGCAGCTTGTGTCATTTATTAATAATGTTCGTTCAAAACGTCCGGTTTTCAACACCGAGAAGGTTGGATGAAGCTAGGGACGAAAGGAGCGGAGCGTAGGCAAAACCTACGTGAGCACCTGAGATGTTTCCGGAGGAAACATACTTCGTAAGCATACGCTTGGCCCGGCTGAATTCAAGACTCGATGCTGAGTTGCTTCTCTGATTCACTTCGTGATCAAAAGTGGACTCCACTAATACATGAAGCGTTGCTGGAAACGGATACGATCAAATTGCTCCTCCGATTCAATAGGCACCTCTTTGCCGATACGTACCATCAAGCAGTTGGCGGATGAGAGCAAATCTCCGGATCATCGGTCGCATACCAGACCATATCCACGGTTTGCATCAGCCGCTCCATCATTTTGCGGTAGTCCCAGACGCTGAGTCCACTGCTCTTTAAGTCCCAGTGCCAATAGTACTCAGTTGTGAACACAATATATTTCTCCATCTGACTGTCTTCAAATGCGGTATTGATCATTCTTGACCCCAGCTTCATCGATCGATAGGCGTTGGCAACTTCAATTGCACCAAGCTCGATCAAATCGGGCATTCGCCCCTGTGACCAGCGCTCCATTTCGTCCGCATAGTGGAAGGTCACATAGCCGATAATCATTTCGTTCTCTCTAGCCAGAATGATTCGCCCTTCCGGCAATCCGGCAATTTCGATCAGGGCTTCATGCTGCTCCTTTGGCCTGCGGAAGGCATCCAGCTCAGGATGCATCTGTAGCGTCTTCAGGTGGGAAGGCGAGACAGGACCTTCGATGACGATCTCATTATCCTGGTAGGGTATCGTATGGCGGATATACGTTTTACGGTGTTCCATGGACCGCCTCCTTAGCTCTTTCCTCTCACTTATAACAGAAAAATGAAAATTTGAAAAGTATAGCCGTGTCGTAATAACGTGTGCTATAATGATATCCGACACAAAAAGATCACAAATATACATTGACAATGTGATATTGTTTACAAACTTTTCTCCCCTTTTTGCTTCTTCATAGAACGGATACCATCCCACTCATTGACGAACCAATTTAGCCTTTCTATTCATCCCATTTTTGTATCCGTTTTCATATCTTCATCTTATATTTTCATTTATTTCAATCTTAGTGATTCAAGGAGGATGGAACAATGAGTCAACTGCAAGGAGAAATTATTTGGGCGCAAGCCACTTCATCCCATCTAGGCAGCTATGAAGAAGCATATGAGAATTTTAATTGGGAGGATGTTGAGAAGCAATTCTCATGGTATGAGACTGGCAAGGTGAATATGGCCTATGAGGCAATAGATCGCCATGTCGATGCAGGCAATGGGGATCGTATTGCTTTGCAATTTAGTGACGCTAATCGTAATGAATCCTATACCTTTAAGGAACTGAAGGAGCAGACAAACCGGTTTGCCAATCTGCTGCGCAGCCGTGGAGTAGTGAAGGGAGACCGTGTGTTTATTTTTATGCCACGCAGCCCTGAGCTCTATATTGCTCTCCTGGGTACGCTGAAGGTTGGTGCAGTCGTTGGTCCTTTGTTTGAAGCTTTTATGGAGACTGCAGTTAAAGACAGGCTGGAGGACAGTGGAGCAGCTGCGCTCGTTACAACCCCGGCTTTACTGTCACGCGTGAAGCGTGATGAACTACCTCTGCTGAAGACAATATTTGTCGTAGGCGAGGAAGTTGAGGCTGGTGAAGGCATCGTTGATTATCATTCGGAAATGAAGTTGGAATCACCTGAAGCGGAGATAGAGTGGGTGAACCGAGAGGATGGAATGATTCTCCATTATACCTCTGGTTCAACAGGAAGACCGAAGGGTGTATATCACGTTCACAATGCTATGCTTCAGCATTATCATACGGGCAGTGTTGTTCTTGATCTTCATGAAGGAGACGTATATTGGTGCACCGCCGATCCAGGCTGGGTAACGGGAACATCGTACGGGATATTTGCTCCATGGCTTCATGGGGTAACGAATGTAGTCCGTGGAGGAAGATTTAGTCCTGGAGATTGGTATTCTAATATAGAACGCAATAAGGTAACTGTATGGTACAGTGCTCCTACCGCCTTCCGTATGTTCATGGGAGCAGGAGATGATATCGTTAAACAGCACGATCTCTCCTCATTAAGGCATGTACTCTCTGTAGGAGAGCCGCTTAATCCGGAGGTCGTACGTTGGGGATATAAAGTATATGGTCAAAGGATTCACGATACATGGTGGATGACGGAGACAGGCGGGCAACTGATCTGTAACTATCCGTCAATGCCGATTAAGCCAGGTTCCATGGGCAAGCCGGTACCAGGTATCGAAGCTGCGATTATCGATGATAACGGGAAGGAGCTACCACCTAACCGGATGGGCAATTTGGCAATTCGTACACCATGGCCGTCGATGATGCGCCTCATCTGGAACAATGCGCCAAAGTATGAGGAATATTTCCGTATTCCGGGATGGTACATTTCCGGTGATACGGCTTATATGGATGAAGACGGCTATTTCTGGTTCCAGGGCCGGATCGATGACGTGATCAACTCCTCAGGCGAACGTATAGGGCCTTTCGAAGTTGAGAGCAAGCTGGTTGAACACCCTGCTGTAGCCGAGGCAGGAGTCATCGGCAAGCCCGATCCGGTTCGCGGTGAGATTATCAAGGCTTTTATCTCTCTGCGAGAAGGATATGTAGCAACAGATGAGCTTAAGGCTGAAATTTCCCGTTTCGTAAAAGAGGGATTGTCGGCACACGCAGCTCCTCGCGAGATTGAGTTCAAGGATAAGTTGCCTAAGACTCGCTCCGGCAAAATCATGCGCCGAGTTCTGAAGGCTTGGGAGTTGAATCTACCGACCGGGGATCTATCTACAATTGAGGACTAGAGGGAGTTCACTAGTAATCTGAATTATAAATACAGAGGGTTCCAGGAAGATATCTTCCTGGAACCCTCTGTTTGTGTTGTATTGGCTTAAACTTTAGTTTCCGAATTTAACTGGTGATGATGGGATTGATTCCCCTTTGCTGCTATATGCGGTAACCTTGATCCAGCCGCCTTCAGCTTCACTCTGGAAGCTGTACTGCGTTCTTGGCGTAGAGCCAATATTGGAGTAGGATCCGTCCGAGGAATCGGAAATATAGATGCTGTAGCTTGTTACATGATCATCGGTTGCATTTGCAGCCCAACTGACCGTGTACTGCCCATTCTCTCCGTGGATACTCACTTGACCGGGAGCCGCTGGCAACGCTTGACCATTCGAAGGATCTTCAGGATCAAGCGGCCATGGCAGTTCTTCATCCGGATTAGTCTGTTCCGGAATCCAGGCGTTGCTGACGATCGCGCTCGGCACGGATTCCTTGCCGGCGACATCAACCGCAGTTACATAATATGCGAGCGCTGATTCACCTGAATCGGTGATCTGAGTAGCTTCACCCGCAAGTGCTACCTTTCCGGTGTTCTGGTAAGTAACACCGTCTGTAGAACGATACAAGCGATAACCTACAACATCGCTCTCATTATTCTTATTGAAGGTAATACTGGCTGATCCGTTCTCACTCTTCAGTCTGACATTAATCGGTGCCGCAGGAGCTGCACCGTCATCGACCCGTGGATCGATTTTGTTCGGAGCGTCTTCTCCAGCATCATTTGGCATATAGTAGTCCAATGACTTATGGCCGCCTTTCATGACAGAGAAAGCGTGCTGCAGCTCTTCAATTAAATCTTTAATTGGCTTTGCTCGCTTTACGACTACTTTATCCCGAACCATATCAGAAGGAGTTGCTTCCTGTGGAATATAGTTGACGCCATCATAAGTGATATATTTCATTCTCACCAATACGTCATCAGGTTCAGTAGGCACATATTTAACATTGAAAATATCGGTAACGAGCTTACCAGCCTCTCTCGTCAAATCTGTTGGCAGCTTGCCGCTATAGCCAGAGACAGTTTTGGAGACGATGCCGTCAGGCTTCGTAAATTGTGGTGTAACGAACAATTCTTTCTCGTTCTCGGTCACTTCGTTCATGACCAAAGCCCAGATCGAGCGCGCTCGGGATTTGCCGGCATCGGATAGTGTGTTGGCAGGTTCTTTGTAACCGATCCATATTCCGAGCGTTACGTCTGGAGAATACCCCATGAACCAGACATTGGCATAATTTTGCGTCGTACCAGTCTTGCCGACAACTGGGATTTTGCCATAATTATTGAAAGCTGATTTGATCGATTTACCGGTTCGTCTGTAATAACGGTACGCAGCATGTCGGTCATTAGATAAGCAGTCTGCTCTGAGAATACCCGCTCCGGTTCGACCTTGTGCTTGTAGACGACCTTACCTTTGGAATCGGTGATCTTCTCAATCATATAGGCATCTGTGAAATTCCCACCGTTGGCGATGGAACTATAAGCATTTGTCAGTTCCTCAACGGACACCCCACGCGTAAGACCACCTAGCACGCCTGTCGTTGCTCCGTTATCCTTTTCATCCAATGTGGTAATTCCGAGCTTTCTAGCGAAGTCCCAGGCCTTCTCAATGCCGACGATATCGTTGAACACTCTCAGCGCCGGTATATTCCTGGACTCATTCAAGGCGGTACGAGCTGTAACCAGACCTTTATAGCCACCACTAGAGTTGACCGGTATATGGTACCCCTTCTGGTAGTCGCGCAGAATGATCGGCGAATCATCAATAATACTGGCCGGTTGGACTAGCCCGGCCTCCATAGCTGGTAAATAGGCGGCGATCGGTTTCATCGTTGAACCAGGCTGCCTAACCATCTGTGTTGCGTAGTTCATCTGCTCGGTGTAGAAATCCCGGCCTTCAATCATGCCAAGTATGGCTCCGGTATGATTATCCAACATCATTCCAGCAACTTGCTCAAGTCCTTTGGTCTCGCTGTAAGGAGAGAAGTTATCGGCGTTGTCGGATACCTTATGCATCGAGTTGTATACTTTCTTGTCAATCGTTGTGTATACTCGATAGCCTCCGGTTAACAATTCTTGACGTGCTTCCTCAATCATTTGCGGATTTTTGGAAACTTCCTCTTTGGTCATGTTCGGGTTGTTCAACATCGCAATGACGATGGCTGCTTGTCGTTCAGTCTCCAACATGAGATAAGGGAAAGTCTCATAGGCTTTCTTCGTCTGCGGCGCGAGTGCACCCTTGATATCGAAGGCAAGTGCCGTCTGATATTGCTCATTTGTTATTTTGTTCTCTTCTAGCATTCTCTGTAGCACGAGACGCTGTCTCTTCAGTGCGCGATTGAATGCATCTTCATTGAATTCGCCTTTGCCGTTATATGCGGAGTAAGCGGATGGAAGCTGCGGCAATCCAGCCAGATAGGCTGACTCCGCGATATTCAGATCATTTAGATTAGAAATATTGAAGATGCCTTTTGCCGCTGCTTTAATGCCATAAACCTGATAGCCATTAGAACCGTTACCGAACGGTACCTTATTTAGATAAGCGGTTAAAATTTCTGGTTTAGACAGAAAACGTTCCAGCCGCAATGCGAGCAGCATTTCTTTAATTTTGCGGTCGCTTGTACGATCCAGATTCAGGAAGACGCGGCGTGCCAGCTGTTGAGTCAGCGTACTGCCTCCGGTCTGCACATCTTCTTTAAGTAATTTCTCTTTGACGGCACGCATCGTACCTTTGAAATCGATACCCTTATGATCATAGAAATGATTGTCCTCGATAGCGAGTAACGCATCGATTACAGAAGTAGGGATCTCCTCGGTACTTATTGGCCGCCGATCTTCTTCAGTACGAAGCTGGCCGATTGGATCACCGTTGCGGAAGTACGCAAATCCAGTGATTTCGTTATATGCGATTTTCTGCTCAATATCTTCCCGTGAACGTACAGGGTCATCTTTAACGATAGAGGTTACATATCCGAAGACAGCCCCTCCTGCAAAGAGAACTCCAGCAATAATAAGCACTATGAGGACGCTGAACGTCGTCCATACCCAACGCCATTTGCTGCGTTTACGGGGAGGTTTCTTGCTTTTCGCGCTCTTATCGCTCTTCTCGCTTCTGTTGCTCCGGGAGATTCCTTGGCCTTGCGCCCGTCCGGAGCTTTTATCGTTCTCATGAGCCATGCAGTATCCTCCTTTATAACAAGCAACATTATAGCATAAAAATGAGGAATATGACTGTTTTTTCGCATTTATTGCCGATTTCGGATCATTACGCTTATTTACAAAATGTGTGTGTTCAAAAAGGCCGTTTTTCAGCACCGAAGCTTATGCTTCCGAGGTGCGTTTCTTCGAAACGCTTCAGTTGGATGAAGCTAGGGACGAAAGGAGCGGAGCGTAGGCAAAACCTACGTGAGCACCTAAAATGTTTCGTAGGAAACATGACTTCGTAAGCATTTGCTTGGCCCGGCTGAATTCAAGATTTGATGTCGAATAGCTTCCTGATCTACATCGTGATCAAAAGTGGACTTTTTGAACAACCTCTAAATAAAACGGGAGAATGAGATACAAAAGGGGAATAAAGGAAGGGCTTGGAAAAGGAAATTCTATTATGAAAAAAGCTGCTCCAGGGCCCTGAAGACCTTGGAGCAGCTTGATTAGCGAACAGATATTAACGGTTGTAGAATTCGACGATTTGTTTTTCGTCGATATCTTGGGACAATTCAGCGCGTTCTGGCAAACGAATGAATTTGCCTTCCATAGCGTTGTCGTTGTACTCAAGATATGCAGGAAGATGCGAACGGTTTTCCAAAGCTTCTTTAACAGAAGATTGGCCGCGGCTTCTTTCACGAAGGCTGATAACATCGCCCAAGCTTACGCGAGCAGAAGGGATGTTTACTTTTTTGCCGTTAACAGTGATGTGTCCATGGGATACCAATTGACGTGCGCCTGCACGGGAATTAGCAAAACCAAGACGATATACAAGGTTGTCCAGGCGGCTTTCAAGCAAGATCATGAAGTTCTCACCGGCAATACCTTGCATTTTTTGTGCTTTTTCAAACAATGTACGGAATTGTTTTTCACCCAAACCATACATATGACGCAGTTTTTGTTTCTCCATCAACTGCATACCATAGTTGCTGATTTTTCTCCGTTGGTTAGCACCATGTTGTCCCGGAGGGAAAGGGCGTTTCAAATCTTTGCCAGTACCGCTCAAAGAAATGCCAAGGCGGCGGCTGAGTTTAAATTTAGGACCAGTGTAACGTGCCATTGTATAATAGACTCCTTTTTTACGTTTATTTATTGTAGGGTTCTATTTTGCGCGGATTTTGTTTGGTTGTGCGGTGGATAGAAATAATACCGCTCTCTGACAAGAAAGTTCAGCCGCTGTCCTGTCAGCAACAAAATCCGAGAGGGTGCTCGCAATGGTTATGCCCTAAGAAAGACTCTATCCAGTCTTAATCAACAATAAATATTATATGAAATTGATGTACAATGTCAAGTATGTGTTTTTGTTTATAAAGCTCGAAAATTGTCGATAGGGCATTAGTCCTAAAAATATGGGACAAAATGAAGGATTTTTGATGCAAAATAGTAAAATTGATAGTAAAATGATCACTGATAGCAAACTTTAAAAAATTAATTTTTTGAAACAACTATTATAATTAAGGAAATATGTGATATTTTTATACTCCGGGCAGAGTCATTTTAGCTTCGCTGTATATTAAGTCGCTGCTGGATGGCAGTGAAAAGGAGCTTTTACTATGGCAGAACAATCACGAATAGGCGTGACGATGACGTTCAGAGCAAATTCAGATTTGCCTATGCCGCTGAGAATAAAAGAGGAAGATCATACGGAACAGAAGAATTGGCTGGAGCAACTAGATATTAATGTTTTTGATTTTCCGTATCTGGACACGCTTTTGATGGCGTCGTATTCGGATTGGCTCCCGCAGCAGCCCTCTTTTCCTGACTCACATCAAGCAGGGTGGTTTCTCGCCAATTACCTCGGAGAAATTCTTATCTCTCAGCCGCTGACACAGCTTGATATCTCAAATCAACTTATGATTTCTAACAACTTAAGAGAGGTACTTGAACAAAAAGGCACTCTGTCTGTCAAAGATCAGAAAGGCGCCTATGTTCTGTCACCGATCAAGACACGCCATAACCATGAGGTCTTTGCTGTATTAGGTTGCCATATTAATGATGTGAATGAGAGTCAGTTCCCATTTGCAGAAATGATTGTCAACACGGCTGCTCAGCATCTCATAGCCTGCTTCTATAAAAGGTTCGAGGCTTTGTTCGTAGAAGACCTACTGGATGCCCAGAATCAGGCGAAGCGTGAAGAGCAGCGTCGGGCCATGCTGTTTCAAGTGATCCAGCGCCTCTCTGATAAGATTGATGTTGATTCCGTTCTGAAGGAAGTGTTCGAACGGATTGCGGGTATGTATCCTAACGCAAGGGTAGAATTGTTAATGTCCAAGACCATCCAAGTCGTGATCCTCGAATTAGAACGCTGCAACTTCAAGGTGAGCATGACAGTATGTGCGTACGGGCATTTATGGATGGAGTCATGCTGTGGGGGACAAGCAGGATGACGACGGAAGCAGCTATACCGAGATTGCCGTTCCGTTAATCGGCAAGCAGGGCGCCTATGGGGTGCTGCATTTATTCCTCCACGATGAGATCGAAGAGGCAGATTTGCAGCTAATCGGTATACTGGGGATACGGCAGGCACTGCCTTTGAGAACGCCAAGCTGTATGAGCAGTCGAATCTGTTGATTAGCGAGCTCCGTCTGATTAACGAGTTGGTCAAACGGCTGAATCAGAGTTTACGCCTGAAGGAAGTTTTCAAATTTGCAACAGAAGAGCTGTTGTCAATCTTCAAAGCGGAATATTGCTGTATCTCACAATTGGATAAAGAGACAGATTGCTTCGAAATCATGTCATCCAATTTTCCTAGAATATACAAAGAGTTCTTTCCTAAAGATTATGGATTCAACGGACTGGTCTACTCCACGCGTGAACCGATCATTCTGTCCGATTACCAGGCTTATGGGAAAATATCTTCCAAATTCATGGAGGAGACCCTGTCACGTTCGCTAATTGCAGCGCCGATCATTGTGCGCGGTGAGGTAAGTGGGGCGATCATGATTGCTCACCGGGAGGAACGCTTCTTCTCCTACGATAATTACAAGCTGTTGCAGATTCTTTCGCAGCATATTGGACTTGCGATCGCTAACGCTTCACTGCATGCCGAAGTACGCAGAATGGCGAATCGCGATATGTTGACCGAGCTGTACGCGCGACATTATTTGGACGAGTCGGTGCAGAAGCATCAACGCAAAGATGAGGGTGGGTCGCTGATTGTTGTCGATATAGATCAATTCAAAGGGATCAACGACACTTACGGCCATCAGATCGGCGATAAAATATTGCGACAGGTTAGTTCTATTATCAGAAGCACGATTCGCAAGACGGATATCGCGGCTCGTTGGGGAGGCGAGGAACTAGCAATTTATTTGCCGGGTGCCGATGTCGAGAGCGGATATCAAATCGCTGAAACGATCCGCTACCGGGTCGCCGCTGAGACCGATCCGAAGGTTAGCGTATCTTGCGGCATAGCCGAATGGACAAGGGATAGCGAGAAGATCAGTGTTGAATCCTTGTTCTATTATGCTGATATGGCTCTGTACAAAGCGAAGAACAATGGTAGAAATCAGACGCATATCGGTCTAAATCCAGAATTATAGCAATTCATTAGGGACGTCCAGAGGGGCGTCCCTTTTCTAATTATGGCCTGATGAATAGTTTCCTAATGGGGGACAGCCTACTACTGCATGAGTTCTATAAAACGGATAAGTGTAGTAGAGGAGTCTGATCGCCATATGAGAATGCTGTTATCTGTTATTAAGTTAGCTATTGTATTTGGTCTTGTTCTCTCCGTGGCGGCTTGTCAAATTGGGGAGACGAGGACAGCGAAGGATTGGTTCGATCTCAGCTATGCGGGCCTTGCAGGTCATGAACAGCTGACTTTCCAAGGCAATGCAGTTCTCGCTCGTGGGAAGCAGGAGAAGATTGAGGATTCGTTCGCTTATGTCGGTGAGTTGAATGATCATCATGAATTAAGTATGCGTACGGTTCTCCCTAATGGACAGGGGAATAAACTGCAGACTGCAGAAGTCCAGACCAAGCAAGGCCTTGAAGCGAAGCTACGCTGGCAGGGAGGGACTTGGAAGATCGCATCTTCTAATGCCACCGCTTTAACCCGTGGTATAGCCAGGTTGAATCCATTAGACCAGTTAGAGGATATTCGTAGGGTTAGTAAGAAGAATGTCTCGTTGGAGAAGGGCGCTGCAAGGGGGACAAAGGTGCTACGGATTGAGCTCGATCCTCAGGAGGCCAAGCAGCAGCTGAAGGCTAAGCTGGACGGTGAGATGGAGGGGATTCGATCAGACTGGAGCGGTAAGCTGAATCAGGTCAGCTCGAAGCATTCGTCTGAGATCGAGACAGAGGTGAAAAATCTATGGGTGAATGGGAATAAGCAGCTGGAACAAATGCTGGAGCGAGCGGATGCCAAGGTTATCTATTATTTGACCGTGAATCGTAAGACGGGTCTTCCGACCAGGCTAATATCCGAGACTAGGTTATCTTATCCGAATCCGCTTGGATTTGACGAATATGAAGTGCTCTATACAGATAATCAGTTTTCGAAGATTAAGTAAGTGTTTAAAATCTGTATATGTATGTGTTCAATTTCCTTCGGGATCTAATACGGAATTTTTTGAAAAACCCATTAAGTCAGCCCTTGAGCGGGCTGACTTAATGGGTCTTAGTGGTACAATAATGAAGAATTAACCATTGTTCAACTAATGATCTGTTTGGTTATGGGCAACGATTTATTACTGCCCATTATGTGATGAGGAGGCGCAGGAAGAATTATGAGAGACCCTAGAATTCAAAAGTTAGCAGAAAATCTCGTGGGCTATTCCGTTGATGTTCAGCCTGGCGAGAATGTGCTTATTGAGATGATCGGCGATGAACGTGATCTAATTAAAGCGATTGTTGAAGAAGTAGGTAAGAAGGGCGGACATGCCTTCGTAGAATTAACGGACAAGGCGCTGCAAAGCGCACAATTGAAGTATGCGACTGAGGAAGGTATTAAGGCATGGGCCGAATATGACCTGCACAGAATGCAGATGATGGACTGCTATATTGGGATCCGGGCTGGATCGAACGTGAACGATATGTCCGATGTTCCGGAAGACAAGATGAAATTGTACAATGCCCATTATCAGCATCCGGTTCATAGTGAGCAGCGTGTCAAGCATACAAAATGGGTAGTGCTTCGCTATCCAAATGCAAGTATGGCTCAGCTTGCTAATGTAAGCACAGAGGCATTCGAGGATTTCTACTTTGATGTATGCAATCTCGATTATGCTAAGATGGACCTCGCTCAAGACGCACTTGCCGATCTGATGCAGCGTACCGACAAGGTTCGCATCGTAAGCCCAGGTACTGATCTGAGCTTCTCGATCAAAGGCATCGGCGCTGAGAAATGCTCTGGTCAGAAGAATATTCCTGATGGAGAGGTCTACAGCGCTCCAGTACGTGATTCTGTTAACGGTACAATCAGCTATAATGCTGCTACTCTGTACAACGGCATCACCTTTGAGAATATTAAATTCCGCTTTGAGAATGGTAAAATTGTCGAGGCAACCAGCAATGATACAGCTCGTCTGAATGAAATCCTCAACTCTGATGAGGGAGCTAGATATATCGGTGAATTTGCCATCGGCTTTAACCCGTACATTCTTCATCCAATGAAGGACATTTTGTTCGATGAGAAGATTGCTGGCAGCCTGCACTTTACTCCAGGGCAAGCTTATGATGTGACAGATAACGGCAATCGCTCCTCGATCCATTGGGATCTGGTACTTATACAGCGCCCTGAATACGGCGGCGGTGAAATCTATTTCGACGATGTATTGATCCGCAAGGACGGTATTTTCATCATTCCTGAACTTGTAGGCTTGAATCCAGAAAACCTCAAATAATGTGAAAATTCCTTGCCTGGAAAGCGGATTCAAGGTATCATGAAATTGTATAAATTACAGTAACGACGCGGAGGGATCCCTATGGCAAACAATAATAATCAAGCGATTGTTGAAATTGCACAAACAGCAGGCAAATTCACTTCTTCCATCGTGTTGCAAGCTGACAGCAAGTATATCGATGTTAAGAGTATTCTCGGCCTTTTTACTACACTCGTAAATACACAGGACTATCAACTGCACGTCCATGGTCCAGATGCGGACGAAGCCAAGAAGGCGGTATCGGAAGTGTTCGCAAAACACGGCTTGAATGTTCAAGTTGTGGCTGAATAAGTAATTAACATGAAAGCACTTCTGTCCTATGGACGGAGGTGTTTTTTTGTATATATATAAGTTTTTTACATATAATTTTTTAAGAGACTTATTATTTGGAGAGGTTCTTGTATTGGCCTTGAATTTCGTCTAATATTAAGAATAGAGTTGATGAGTGATAAGGACATAGGGGGAAAAACATGACTTCATCTGATATACAGGAGCAAATAAATCTCAAAGCACTTAATCTTCTGAAGGAAGATGCAGATAAAATAGAGAAACTGATCGAAGTACAGATGGAGAATCTCGCTACTCGTTATTGCCCTCTCTATGAGGAAGTTCTGGATACCCAGATGTACGGCTTCTCAAGACAGGTTGATTATGCAGTACGCGTTGGCCTCGTACAAGAGCAGGAGGGCAAACAGATCATAAGCAGACTTGAGCGGAATCTGGCATCCTTGTATGAAGCGATGAATAACAGAGAAGCTTAATGTCTTTGCATCCGTTGAGTGATATAATGTATAAAGCGCAGATTCGGAGTAACCGAAGTCTGCGCTTTATTTTTTGGATACGGTAAATTAGCATTTATACAAGGTAGAAAGAGACACCGAGGATTGCATAAACGGCAAGCAGCAGTAATCCTTCATACCAGTTCGTCTGACCGTCCTGAATAATTGATTTGGCGATAAAGACAGATACACCGATGGCGGCAAGCTCGATGATCGTGAAGACGATATCCATCGGTTTTCCGAAAAGATGGCTAACGAAGATTAAGACAGGGGCGACGAACAGGGCGATCTGTAGGCTGCTTCCGACAGCGATCTCTACGGCGGCGCCTATTTTGTTCTTCATGGCGAGCATGACCGCAGCGCTATGTTCTGCAGCATTTCCGATAATTGCGACGACGAACGCACCGACGAATATTTCGCTGAGCCCGAACTTATGCGTAAATGTATCCAGTGTATGTACTAGCCATTCACTAACGAAAGCGACCATAACTGTAGCGAGAACGAGGTAGAGAATGGATCTTTTTTGGACCAGGCAGGGCTATGTTCTTCCTCCGGTTCTTCGCCCTCTGGCCTATGCTCATCTGCAACATCGCTCAAGTATGTCTTGTGCGTGATCATTGAGAAAACGAGCCAGAGAATATAAGAAACAATAAGAATACCGCCTACGATAAGGCTTAAGATGGTGCGATCTTCATCATGAAGTACATGAGTTTGCAGGAAGATAGCGGGTATAAATAGAGCGATAACCGCAACGATCATCAGCGATCCGTTCATATTGGCGAGTGGAACATTGAAGCGCTGAACTTTGTATTTCAACCCGCCAGCGAATAGACTAAGGCCGAGCACAAGCAGCAGGTTGCCGATGATCGATCCCGTGATGCTCGCCTTGACGGTCTCGAACATCCCTTCACGAACGAGTAGGATACCGATAATTAGTTCTGCGGCATTTCCGAAGGTTGCGTTAAGGAATCCACCAAGCCGCTGTCCGGCGTAATGCGCTACGCTCTCGGTCGCTTTACCAAGAAATCCAGCAACGAAAATGACGGATATGGCCGAGATAATGAACTGAAGCGTATCCGACCAATGGGCATAGTGTCCGATTGCGCTAAGCAAGAAGCTTAGAATTAGCAACCCGGGCGATATAAATTTTTTCATGAAAGTACACCTCGGTTAACCAGAATGTAATAATGGCATAATCAATTCGTTTTCAAATTAATATACCAACAACTGATGATTATAATTCATACATTGTAATGCAGTCTATATTTGCTTTACTCGGTCTTACCATATAAAATATAGATAGTAGGTTGAAGGAGGGATACCATGACCGAGCAACTACAGTTAGATATGGGTATGATTAAAATTTCAGATGATGTTGTATCTAAAGTCGCGGGTATGGCTGCCTTGGAAACACCAGGCATTGCTGCAATGTCCGGAGGATTGTCTGAAGGTTGGGCTAAGCGACTAAGCGGTAAGAACGTACAAAAAGGGGTTACCGTAGAAGTAGGTCAATTGGAAGCGGCGATCGATTTGCGAATTATCGTTCTCTATGAGACTCCAATCCATGAAGTTTGCCGTATGTTACAACAGAATGTGCGGGAAGCTGTTGAGAGTATGACCGGGCTTAAGATTGTTGAAGTAAATGTGAAGGTTGAAGGTGTAGCTTTTAAAGACGATGAGGCATAACTGACAAATGGTCAGATTTATGGATTACATAGTTTTTGACGCTATCAAGCTTTCAGAATTGAATTAGAAAAAGACTGCGGATTTCGATCCAGCAGTCTTTTTTGAACGGAATAGATTACTTCAGGGCATACAATGATTCATTTATTTATTACATATGGCGATTTCTGCGATTGTTCCGTTCGAATACGCTCTCTTCCTTTACGACCACTGATTTCGTTCTCTCCTGCTTTGCCGGAAGCGAGGATTCTCTTGATATGCTGAGTACGATCCCCATTGCTACCAACATGACGATCAGTGAAGAGCCACCATAACTAATAAACGGTAAAGTGATACCGGTAATCGGAATCGTACGGGTCACCCCGCCGATGTTAATGAAGGACTGAATGGCAATGAGTCCCATAATACCGACACCCATTAATGTGCCAAATGCGCTGGAGCATCGTAAAGAGACGAGCAGGCCCCTCCAGATAAAGTATAGATAGAAGAGCAGGAATAATAATGTACCGATAAATCCGAATTCTTCACCAATAACGGAAAAGATAAAGTCATTGTATGCATTCGGCAAATAATGCAGCTTCTGAATACCTTGTCCGAATCCAGTCCCAGTTACTCCTCCATGACCCATCGCGGTCAAGGATTGAATGAGGTTGTAACTTGTATGCTGAGGATCCTCCCATGGATCAATATATGCTTTGATACGGGCGAGCTGATATTGACTACCAGATTCAGCGGTAACAGTAGGAGGGCTGATTTTATTCCATAGCGCTCCGATCCCCATGACGATGCTGGCACCGAATATCAGGAGTGCAATCGATCCAAGGATATGTTTCATGTTGGCGCCGCCAGCCAGTATAATTAATCCGGCCGTGGCTACAAGGATCATACAGGAACCTAAATCCGGCTGTAACATAATTAGCCCGGCAACGAAACCAACAATGACCATGACTGGAATATAACCAGTTCTGAGATCCCGGAATCGTTCTCCCTTTTTCGATATCAGAGCTGCCAAATACATAATCGTTGTAATCTTAGCCAACTCAGTCGGTTGGATACCGAATGAACCAATCTGGAGCCAACTACTGGCCCCGTTGATTTTATTCATAAATGGCACGATCATCAGCAGAATAATAGCTAGGATGAATACCTGTGCGAAGAGCTTGCGGAATTTTTCATAAGGAATATTCATCGTAATGAACATTCCGAAGATGCCGACCCCTGCAAAAATGATTTGCTTCTTCGTAAAATAAAATGGATTGTAGTTAAATTTCTCACTAAACTGAGTCACACTGGAGCTGGAGCTAAACACCATGACAATCCCGAATCCAACGAGCAATAAAGTTAGAATAAGCAGCTGGAAATCGGGTGTTCCGCGTCTAGGTCTTTCTTGGCTGTCTTTCATCTATGTTCGCTCAAGCCTCGAGCAATTCCTTTAGCTCGGTTAGTTTGCTATTTGCTGTCTTAATTACTTGTGCCGGAATTTCCGATTCGTATTCGAGGCCGTGCGGGAAAGTAGCCCGCCCCATATAAACGGCTTCGATAGCCAGAACCGCGTCAGGACGCTCCAGTTTGCCTTCAACGGCACGCGTATTAATTCGGAGGTAGTAGTCATCATTGTTGAATTCAATTTTGTAATCGTATGTAGCACGGTAGTATTCCCATTGCCAGCGGATGAAGCCGACTTTCTCTGCGGATTCGTCCAAGTAAGCCAAATCGCTTTTTAATCCGTCTAAACCCGTATTTTCAACAATCATCGTCCAATTTGCCCCCTTAAAAGTTCTTCTCTCATGATATTATGTTTCTACTACTTGCGCAAGGTTTGTTCATGGCTGTCCATCGGAACTGCCGCAGTTTTCCTACCTACCTAGTATCCGAATAAACGGGTTTTCTGCTACAATATAACTTAATCATTTTTTGCAAGGTTTTTAACGGATAACTTTTGATACCTTACAATAAGGAAGTGATCTGGTGGAGCTGGGAGATTTAGAGAAGCTGTTTGGGAAAATGGTAGAACGAAGAAGACACCTGCATCGCCATCCAGAGTTGTCGTTCAAAGAGAAGGAGACTTCCACTTATGTGGCAGGCATTTTGAAGGAACTTGGAGTAGAGGTTTCGGAAATAGGCGAAGGTTACGGACTTATAGGCCGGCTGCGCGGCGCTCTGCCAGGTAAGACGGTTGCCCTTCGTGCCGATATGGACGCTCTGCCAATCCAGGATGAGAAGCTGTGTGAGTATGCCTCGCAAGTTTCCGGGGTGATGCATGCCTGCGGACATGACGGGCACACCTCGGTGTTGCTAGCTGTAGCTGAATATTATAGTCAGCGGCGGCAGGAGCTTCGCGGGGAGATCCGCTTTCTCTTCCAACCAGCCGAGGAGACCTGCCCTGGTGGCGCGGTTGGTATGATCGAAGCTGGTGCGCTAGAAGGTGTCGACGTGATCTATGGCATGCATCTCTGGACTCCGCTGCCACTCGGTACGGCGGCAAGCTTAGCTGGTCCAATGATGGCTTCGGTGGACGATTTCTTCATCGATATCCAAGGGCGCGGAGGTCATGGAGGAATGCCGCATAAAGCGGTGGACAGCGTGGTCGCTGGCTCGGCGTTAGTCATGCAGCTACAAAGCGTTGTGAGCCGTTCAGTAGATCCGCTGCATCCTGCGGTCGTAACCATCGGTTCAATTCAGGGCGGTACGATACAGAACGTTATTGCGGATCGTTGTAGGCTATCCGGGACAGCCAGATGCTTCGATGAGTCAACAAGGCAAGTGATCCGTGAGCGAATCTATGCTCTGGTAGAGGGGGTTACCCAATCTTATGGTGCGGAGGCTCACATTCACTATATTAATGGCTATCCTAGCGTAGTCAATGATAAAGAGGAATTTGAACGCTTCAACCGGGCAGCCAGCAAGGTGCCTGGACTGAAGGGGGAGACTGCAGCGCAAATCATGCCGGCAGAGGATTTTGCCTATTACTTGCAGCAGATTCCAGGCTGCTTTGTGCTCGTCGGTGCAGGGAATGAAGAGAAGGGTATTATTTATCCGCATCATCATCCGCGGTTCGATATTGACGAAGAAGCTATGCTACATGCCGCAACTCTGATGGTCTCCTTGGCGGAGACTTATCAGGACGAACATTAATTTGTCGCAACAAATCATGTTGCGAATGCAGCCTCGCCCTTAATGGGCGAGGCTGTTTGTACTGGAAGCATCTGATCTCGGATTCTTGTGACCTACACTGTTCGCAATCAAGAATTGCGCAGCGTAATAAGTCAACATAATAAGCACTCCGGAGTAATAAACATCGGATATGAATTTGTTCCAAGCTAGAATTGAATCTGAAATAATGAAGAGGGTGCCGCCAATCATAGACCATACATTTCCGCTCATAATGGAGAACCAACCCATTGACAGGATGATTAGCAAATAGATCATGACGGGAATAATGAGCTCCTCGTTGTCGGTGTTATGCATCGCTTGGAATAGCTGGTTCGCCATGATTCCTGCATAGATCAGAATCGGGATGATCGTACATAATCGGATCCATGAAAATTTCCATTTCGTGATGAAAGCGGCGGTGTAGAACAGATGCCCGATCAGGAAGGCTGATAGTCCGATGACAAAATGGCTGAGCAGACCGTCCCCCAGCATGCAGAAGAACAGCCCGATAATAATGAGCAAGACATATCGTTTGTCGACCCGGGATCTGTGCAAATAAGCATACAACAGGATCAGCCACATTGGAATCAGTTTAAAAATAAGCGCAGAGCTTACGAAGATGTAGACCAGCCCCATGATGAGAATGAGTACAGCCAGCGTTCTTTTGAGCATTTCAATACCTCCAGATCGTTAGTGCGAGATCAAAAGTGAACTTTTTAAACTTCCTCTATTAGATATGTATATTTAGTGAAAGCGTAAACAGTATATCAATCATGGCTGACAATCACCAGATGAAAAATGTCGTTGGATCAAAAAAATCGCCCGAGGCCCCTGACGGGGGCTATCGGACGATTTTTTTAGTACCAAGAGATTATGATTGCTTTATTGACCCCGTGCTCAAGAGAGGCGTAAGGATTGCAGATTATCGAATTTGTCCTGCTGTAATTTCTCAAGTGAGAAGGTGATCGCTTCATTCACATGCTCGAAGAAATGCTCTCCGCCGATTGTATAATATAGCCCGTTATGGATCAGTGTCTCCTTAACATGAGGTGGTAGTCCGGCAATCAACAGCCTGCCCCTTGAGCTCTGAATTGATGGATGATACTACGGAAATACGCCTCACCTGTTGTATCAATGAAGGGGACATTGCCCATTCGCAAAATGAGGAATCTCGGCTGTTGCTTGATATAGCTAGCAACCGTCTCGTGGAAATCTTGAGCTGCCCCGAAGAATAAAGGGCCTTCCACAGTATATATGCTGATGGTCGAGTCACTGCTGGACTCATTCCGCAGTTGGGCGATCTTCTCACGTTTTTCACGGAGATGGTTCGGCAATGATTTTTTGACCGTCACACTCTCACTCATTTTCTTGGTGAACAGAAGTAGTGCAAGTCCGAGGCCAACTTCGACGGCAATGGTCAAACTCGTAAATACGGTGAGCAGGAAGGTGATGACGAGAATCAGCGAGTCGCCCGACTTCATCTTGAGAATATGCTTGAAATGGGCTCGCTCACTCATGTTCCAAGCTACGATCATCAGAATTGGCGCCATACTTGCTAACGGAATTCGCGAAGCAAGCGGGGCCAAGAGCAGGAGGGTTAGTAGCACAAACACCCCATGGATGACACCGGATACTTTCGAGGTCGCTCCACTCTTGACATTTGCTGCGGTACGGGCGATCGCTCCTGTAGCAGGTATCCCGCCGAACAGCGGAGTAATGATATTGGCGATCCCTTGACCGATTAGCTCGCGATTGCTGTTATGCTTCGTATTGGTTAAACCGTCAGCGACTACAGCAGATAATAATGATTCAATAGCGCCAAGCATAGCAATTGCAAAGGCCGGACCGATCAGTAGCTGAAGTGTATCCCAATTAAAGGATGGTATTTGGAATTTGGGCGGCGTGCTTGGTATAACTCCGAATGTCGTTCCAATAGTCGGGATATGGCCAGAGAATAGCCAACCTGCGATTAGACTGGATACGACGATTCCAACGAGCGGCGCCGGTACTTTAGGTATTATGCGCGGCATGATGATCAGAATCGCCAGGCAGATCAATGCTGTAATCACGCTGTATATATTAATCGTGCCGATATGGATAGCAATTTCTTTCATGTTCGCGATGAAGGTCTCATGCTTCTCAATATCGGTAAGTCCGAGGAAGTTGGCAATTTGGCCTGTGAAGATAGTAACCGCGATTCCGGAGGTAAAACCGACCGTTACAGGACGGGGGACAAATTTGATTAATGCTCCAAATTTGAATATGCCCATCAGACAAAGGATGATTCCGGCCATGATTCCGGCGATCAGTAGGTTCTGATAACCGTAGGTGAGGACGATCCCGAGCAGGATCGGCACAAAGGCGCCTGTCGGCCCTCCGATCTGAAATTTGGAACCGCCGAATATAGAGATGAGTATTCCGGCGATACATGCGGTGTAAATCCCGTACTCCGGCTTTACACCAGATGCGATCGCGAAGGACATGGCAAGCGGAATCGCAATAACGCCGACAACAATGCCGGCGATTAAGTCTTTTTGAAGTTGCTTGAGTGAGTATTTCTTGAAAATACCCGTAAACAGAGTATTCACAATCGAGCCTTCTTTCTTATAGATCGTTTGAACTACCTCTTAATTTGTTCAATCCTGGTCTTCGTACATGGAAATAATGTGGATCAGATGATTGTTGAAAATATCTTTGGTAATAGCTAATAAATCGGCGACCATAGGGTCGACTAGAGAATACATCACTTGCTTACCTTGCTTGATTCCGACCACAATATTTTTGGCCCGTAGAATACTAAGCTGCTGGGATACCGCAGAGCCTTCGCTTTCTAGCAAGGTCTGTATTTCAGTGACGCTTCTTTCTCCTTCACATAGCAGCTCCAGAATACGAATGCGAAGCGGATGGGCTAACGCTTTGAAGAATTCAGCCTTGAACGCTTGCAATTGGGTATTCATAGAATTCCCCCACCTTTCAAATCTTCAAGAGGTAGTTCAAAAAATCACTTTTGATCACGAAGTAAATCAAGAAGCTATTCGACGTCGAATCTTGAATTCAGCCGGGCCTTCCGGTGCTCACGTAGGTTTTGCCTACGCTCCGCTCCTCAGTCCCTAGCTTCATTCAACCTTCTCGGTGCTGAAAACTGGATTTTTTGAACACACCACTTTAAGTATTAACATATTCAAATATCTTGATATATAATATTATCATGAAGCACGAAAGTACGCTATATGTGAATTCACACAAAATAAAAAAACGGGTCCGACAATCATTTCTGATTATCGAGCCCGTTTGCTCTATTGAGATCAAATCTTATTGTGCTTGAACGAATTCAGCCGATTTGATACCTGCTTGACGGCCGAAAATAATGATCTCGGCTACAGAGTTGCCGCCGATTCGGTTCTCGCCATGAAGGCCGCCAACCACTTCACCTGCTGCGAACAGACCTGGGATAGGTTGACCGTCTTTATTAACAACTTCTGTGTTGGTGTTGATCTTTATACCACCCATGGTGTAGTGAATCCCAGGGCCGATTTTGATCGCATAGAAAGGACCCTTGGACAAGTCGTTATCCATACCGGTTGTTCTGTCAAATTCAGCATCCTTTTTGTTCTTCACTGCGTCGTTCCATGTATCGAGTGTAGTTTTCAATTGATCTGCGGGTACGCCCATTTCTTTAGCCAGAGCTTCAATCGAATCGCCACTAATGACGAAGCCCATCTTTTCATATTGATCAATCGCCTTGGCACGAGATTTCACGCCGGAGTCGAATACAAGATAAGCCGATTTATCAGCTAGTTTGTTAATGGCTGCTGTTACTTTATCGCGAGTATCCAGTTCATTAACAAAGCGCTTGCCTTCGTTCGAGACGAGGATCGAGCCTTCACCACGCACTACTTCCCCGATCAGATACGATTTATCTTGCTGTACAGTTGGGTGAACCTGGATTTGATCCATATCCACCGTTATGCCGCCTAGCTTTTCAATCATTTGAATACCATCGCCAGTGCTACCTTCTTGGTTCGTAGTGACCAGGCCTTTCAAGTCGGGACGAACTTTGGAGATCATATCCATATTGGAGCCGTAGCCACCGGTCGTTACAACGACAGCGTCTGCAGTAATTGCCTTCTCATCTTTTTCGTCAAAGAGAACTTTAACGCCATTTACTTTGCCGTCTTTTTCAGTAATTTCCTTCACGTTAGCATTAACGAAAAGCGGAATTTCTTGTTCTTGAACATTCTTCAGCAATCCGTTGGCAACATATTGACCAACTGCTGATCCATCTTCAGGACGGTGTGTGCGTTTCTCACCCATGCCGCCAGTAATCGTAATATTATTCAATCGAATTCCGATGGAATCGAGCCAATCGATTGCACTGGCTGAATTGTCCACGAAGAACCGAAGCAATTCTTTGTCGTTGGTACCATGACCGCCTTTTAAAGTTTCCTCATAAAACAAATCGTTGCTGTCCTTGATGCCTTGTTCCTTCTGGAACTTGGTCTCGGAAGCGTTCATTCCCGAAGACGCCTTAAGCGTATTCCCGCCGGCAACCGGCATTTTCTCGAAAATAACAGGGTTCAAGCCTTTGCTCTTGGCTTCAAGTGCGGCAGACATGCCTGCGCCGCCCGCACCGACAATGATGATATCATATTTGTCCTGGAGTTGATCCAGTGGTGTGTAAGTCATTTTCGATGCTCCTGAGACAGCTTCATTACCTGCGGCCTCTTCTTTTTTCGTGTCGTTCTGTGGTTGGTTGTTTTTCTTGTTCTCATTCCCGCTTCCACAGCCCGCGATGACGAGCACGAAAGAAAGCATGAGAATTAGCATTGCTGCAGCTTTTTTCTGCATGGTTTTAACCCCTCCATTTTTCTATTTATAGTTGAACTTAAAGATGCTCATGAAAAGGAGAGTGTAACTTGAAGTGAGAAGCGGAAGATAGTTCTTCCCAGCATCACTCCATTTCGGTTATCCCCTCCTTAATTGGTATTTGGCTTCTTTAAGATCAACCTTATTGTAAAATAGGATGGAGTCGGAGATAGTGATTTTATTCACAATCGTAGACATACAATATATGACAAACCGTTTGGAGGTTAGTTCATCTCTTGTTATGATAATAGTTGTTATTGATGGTCCCGTCTTATTTAAGCGGGTTTGGAGATGCTATAACGTAGGAGAAATTCACCCGGCAGAGGGATAAGTTCTCTGTGTTGAGTATAAATGATTAGTGTGCTAATTGAACTAATTAATGAAGGAAGGTGCTGCGCTTGAATGCGGCTGGAGCATGTATTGTACAGAGGGATGGTACGGTATTGCTGGAGAAGAATCACCCAGGCTTTGAAGAAGCGCGGGCACAATTGATACAGATTGCTGAGCTGGTGAAGAGCCCGGCAAATTACCATACATACCGCATTACTCCATTATCGCTGTGGAATGCAGCTGCTGGGGAAGTCTGCGGCAGAGATTGTGGATTCTCTGGAGTCGATATCGCGGTGGGCGCTCCCTCCAGCCGTTATCTCAGATATTCAGGTGACGGTGTCGAGGTATGGAAGATTAAAGTTGCTCCCTGCCGAAGACGAGGAAGGGATGCTATGGCTGGGAGGTGAGGATGCCGACATCATGCGTCAGTTGGAACTTGAACCCAGCTTGTCGTCCTTCGGATTAGTTCACATCGATAATCTGCGAATGAGGCTTTCGGCTACCTATCGCGGCAGTATTAAGCAGGAATTAGCTCGTTTAGGGTACCCTGTACTTGATAGGGTCGGGTATCACGAAGGCCAATCGCTTTATTTTACCTTGCGAAATGTTTCCTCGAATGGGACGGAGTTCAGGCTAAGGCCGTATCAGGAGCAAAGTGTCGCCGCGTTTGCCAGGGATCAGGAGCAGGGCTCCGGAGGTAATGGCGTGCTTGTGCTACCTTGCGGGGCGGGCAAGACGGTAATTGGTCTTGCCTCTATGGAACGTTTTCAATGCGAGACCTTGATTCTAACCTCAAGTGTAACTTCGGTACGGCAATGGATCGCTGAGCTGTTGGACAAGACGACGCTCACATCGGATATGATCGGTGAATATTCCGGAGAGAAGAAGCAGGTTAGAGCAGTTACTGTGTCTACCTATCAAATATTAACGCATCGCAGTAAGAAGGAAGACGGTTTCAAGCATATGGGACTGTTCAATGAACGGGATTGGGGCCTGATTATCTATGATGAGGTACATCTGCTGCCTGCGCCGGTATTCCGTGCCACAGCGGATATTCAGGCTACCCGGCGTCTGGGGTTGACGGCAACCTTAGTGCGTGAGGATGGTCAAGAGCGCGATGTGTTCTCCTTGATCGGACCAAAACGCTATGAGGTACCATGGAAGGAAATGGAGGAGCGCGGATACATCGCTACAGTACTATGTCGGGAGATCAGGGCAGCGATGCCGTCAGCTCTTCAGGAACGCTATAATCTTGCCGGAGCACGGGACAAGTTCAGAATCGCAGCGGAGAATCCACATAAGATTGCAGTGTTAAAGGGATTGTTAAAGCGTCATGCCGGGCGGCAAATTTTAATCATCGGCCAATATTTGCAGCAGCTGCGCCAGGTTGCAGATGAACTGGGTATCCCTTTGATAACCGGAAGGATGCCGCAGGATGAACGTGAGCAGCATTTTCAAGCTTTCCGCAGCAAGCAGATCCCTGTACTGGTTGTATCGAAGGTAGCCAATTTTGCGATCGATCTACCGGATGCTGCAGTGGCAATTCAAATCTCAGGTAGCTTCGGTTCCAGACAGGAGGAAGCGCAGCGGCTCGGCAGAATTCTGCGTCCGAAGGAGGACGGGGAGATTGCGTATTTCTATACTCTCGTCTCGGAAGGAACTCGTGAACAGGAATTTGCCGTGCGCAGACAGTTATTTTTAATTGAACAGGGATATGAATATGAGATCATGTTGGAACAGGCGGACAGTCATATCAACTGGATAGGTTCCGAACGCATTGAGGGGGTATCGGAAGCATGATGGAGGCGATGATTCGTAAATTTGCTGGTTCTCCGTTCACATTGAGCAAATTGAATACGGCAGCTGCGGACAGACTAAGCGGTGCTGAGCTACGCGCGGCAATGCCTGATTTGCTTCATAAAGGGCAAGTCGCAGCCGTCAAGAAGTCTTGGGGGATAGGTTGTATTACATTCCAGGGGATGTGCTCTATGAGTACTGGATCAACTGGCCTCACATCGGGCTTGATTGCTTACCACCCGCTGGCGTCACTTTACGACAGGCTGCTAAGCAAGGGCTTGTGGTTGATTTATTTCGTGGATTAACCTGGATTGCTCATCACGGGCTACCGCTCACAGCGAAAGGGACGATTCACCAGAAATCACTCCATAAATGGCTAGAGCAAGTCGAGCTTACAGAGCAGGATGTAGTGGGTCTTAATTTACGCTACCCGCATCAGGAGGTCTATCCGGCCCATGCTGCCGTCATGCTCGATATGCTGCTTGCGCTAGGGGTAATTCGTAAGGAACGAGGCTCTTGGAGCTTGAATGCTCATGAGCTGTCTCAATGGTTAAGTAGGCCAGTACAACAGATGAATGATCTGCTGTTTCGTGAGGTAATGCTTCGCTATGTACCTGATGATGTCGCTCTGACGCATTTTACCTTCAGGCTGATCGCAGCCGATCTGGTAGAAGGACAGTGGTACTCCTTACATGAGGTCCACGCTTCTCTGACGAAGCAAAGAATGCTCCATGAAGAGCTACCACAGGATAAGCTATTATGGATGAGAAGCTGGCTGGAGGCTCTATGCGGACTGGGTTGGTTGGATCTTGGCGAGACCCAGGAAGGAGAGCTTGTATTTCGTTGGAGTATGAAGCCTTTATTTACCGAGCAGGATGCCATGTCCCTTCTTATAGCAGAGGAGTGCTTCTATATTCAGCCGGATTTTGAAATTATCGTACCGCCGGAGGTTTCCTACCGGGTACGCTGGGAGCTTGAGCTATATTGCGAGAACGTAACGATGGATGTCATGTCCATTTATCGACTTAGTCGGACCAGTATAGCTGCCGCCACGCAGCAGGGGAGAACAGTAGAGGAAGCTATTGATTTCCTGCAAAATGGTTCGGCTGGCATTCCAGATAATGTCCTGCTGTCCCTGAAGCAATGGGCCAAGGAGATGGGCCGGACTTCTCTTGCTGAGGTCCAACTGCTTCGCTGCAAGGATGAAGAGGCGGCTAGCAGGATTGCCGCTCATCCTGAACTGGGGGGCATGCTGGAGCAGATTGGACCACTCGTCTTCATCGTTGATCAGGATCGTCTGAACAAGGTGGAGAAAGTTCTGGAGGAACTGAGTCTATCACCGCCCAGACCGGGCTTGGGACAATCATTGGAGTTGAAATATATTCAGCTGGAGACCGATGCGGAGATTGTGGAACAAGAAGCTACTCATAATCGAGATATAACTGATCAACAAGCCTGGATATACAACGGGCGCGATTATCAGTTTTATGAGCGAGATATATCGATTCCTAAGGGTGATCAACTGTTCCCTGGAATGCAGGACATTCCTGGAGTATGGTTGAGAGAATTAAGGAAATACCATCCTTCTACAGCACGTAAGATCGCCCAGCAGGCCTTAGAGTGGAAGGCAAAAATGATATTGAAAATGGACGAGCAGTTGGCGGAATTTATTCCCGAGCGGATGGAGGGTGAAGAAAGTTGGCATATTCATGGTCTGCTCATGAATTTAGGCATGGATGGGAAGGATACGGGACAGGCACTACGCCAAGCTTCTCTTACGCCGGAGCAGTGGGATGAGATGCGAATTCTTCTGCCAGAATTATAAGTACGAGTTTAAAAAGTCAGATTTTCAGCACCGTGTTAGATATAGAATTTATTAAGTTTTCAGCGGGGGACTTTTTAACAACCTCTATAAGACCTCTTTTCGCTCAGGTAGAGAGTATGATATGATTACTTCGTCGACTGTAGTCAATGAAGTAAGTCGCAAACGGCGGATGGAATGACTTGTCGTCGCAAATAATTGCATAGAATCGAGTTGATCATTCATGAGCGTAACAGAGCGAGTTACGGTTGATATGGCCGAAGTACTGACATACGCCTATGAATTGGGTGATATGATAAATAATTCTACTGCTGTCTCTGATTATTTATTTTGGAAGCAGCGTGTGGAGGAAAGTGCGGAAATTCAGAATCTAATCCGGAAATTGGACGCACAAAAAGAACTGTTCGAGGAGACTCAGCGGTTCGGACATTTCCACCCCAACTATCACGAAGCAAAGGATCGGGTCACGGCGGTGGAGCTTGAACTGGAACAGTTCGAGGCAGTAAGTAAATTCAAGGCGGCCGAAGCGGAGCTGGATGGTATCCTGCATCAAATGTCTGAGATCATTGCCTATTCGGTCTCCGATACGATTAAGGTACCCAGCAATGATCCGAATCCCTCATCTGGATGTGGTTGCGGAGCGGCGGGTCATGCAGCTGCGGATAACGAACTGTACAAGCAATGACTGAAGGTTGCCATACTTGAAGAGGCTATGGCAGGCTGCATAGAGATAGTCGAAAGGAGAGGAAGCATGTTTCCGGAGCGTACAGGCTACATTATTTGGGTAAGCGATTTGAAAGCGGCTAGAAATTTGGAGAAATACGGGAGCGTGCACTACTTATCCCGGCGGATGCATTATGTTGTTATGTATGTAAGCGCGGAGCGTGCCGAGGATACGATGAAGAATATTCGCCGTCTTCCTTATGTGCGCAAAATTGAGCGCTCGTATCGCAACGAGATTAAGACGGAATACAGTAAAGACGTTCCGGATAAGACGCAATACTACGGCTTATAGCCTTGGAATGCGATCTGAAATATGTTTCTGAGTGGGGATTTTAGAAGCAGCGGCAGATTCTTGCCGCTGTTTTTTTGTTTTGTCAATAATTCCGAAAAAGCTAATAATAGTATGAAAGATCTATATCTTTTTATCTTATTAGCCCAATTTAACCGGATGCTGATCTTGTAGAATTATAGGTTATAATGTAATATAATAGGCAAATATACATAGTTACAAAGTCCTATCGATGCGAGGTGCGGCATGAGAGACAAGGCTACAGAACGATGGGGAACCTATGAAGCTTTCCATGTTCCTCTGGGCGATAAAAGAATCGCTGATATCGTGATAACCAATCATGCCAAGGTCAGGTACGAGGATCGTATTAAGGATACCAAGGCCCGGTATGAAGATATCGCTCTTTGGCTGTGGGAACGCCTAAAACAAGGTCGGATAACCCCTTATTATAGAAAAGAAGAAGACGTATATTTAGTGGATGATGACATCGTGATGGTTGCTGAGTTTAACGAGTTACCCGGAGAATTCGATCTAGCGGGACGACCGCTGCATCGTATGATCATCGTGACCTTCCTTGGCTTGATGTCGGAGACAATTGAGCTCCGTGATTTGAAATCGTATTATTCCTGGCTTCGCCATTCGCGGCGTATGACCTTGATGAAGAATAGCCGTAAACGAAAATAAGATCGGAACGTGCGAGGCGGAAGTGTCAGGAGTGCAAGTGACTGTCAACTACATACGATAATGGAGCAATTTTTAGGAGCCTTCCCTTGGTAGTATAACTACTTAGGGACGGCCTCTTTTTTTGTCATGTCCACCATGCTATTGTAAGAAAAGGGGGGATCAGAGTTGGCTTTAAATTTTCATCAATTACATATTTTTTATACCGTGGCCGAGCGGGGGAGCTTCTCAGCGGCAGCTCAGGCACTTCATATGACACAGCCTGCGGTTACGATGCAGATTCAATCGCTGGAGGATTACTTCGGTAGTAAGCTGTTGGTACGCTCTACGAAGAGGGTTGAGCTTACGGAAGCGGGCCAGACTCTGTATCCGTATGCGAAGCGAAGCATCGAGCTGATGCGGGATGCCGAGAAGGCAATGTCTCGACATACTTATATGTTGGAGGGCAGACTGCAGCTTGGGGCCAGCCTGACTATCGGCGAGTATGTACTTCCGAGGCTGTTGGGACCTTTCGCTAGTCAATGTCCACATATTTCTATATCCCTCAAAGTGATGAACACGACGCAAATTATCGACGAGATCGTTAGTCATCAATTGAATTTCGGGTTAGTAGAAGCTCCGGTTCATCATCCAGATCTGAGCTTTGAGCCAGTGATGGAGGATGAACTGAAGCTAATTGTACCTGCCGAGCACCCATTGGCGGAGCGGGAGCGGGTGACACTCCAAGAAGTAGTCAGCTATCCTTTCGTGTTAAGGGAGAAGGGCTCTGGAACGCGCCAAGTGATGGAATCGGAGCTGACGCATAGAGGGTTTGAGCCAGATCGAATCGAGTCTGTGATGGAGCTGGGAAGTACGGGAGCGGTCAAGTCAGCAGTGGAATCGGGGATTGGCATTACAATCATCTCACCTTCTTCGGTGAAGCATGAACAAGCGCTCGGATTACTGAAAGTTATTGATATTGAGGATGCCGAGTTTAAGCGAAAATTTTACGCGGTTCATTTGAAGTCGACCTTGCTGCCAGTCCCTGCGGTTACTTTTCTTACTTTTTTGAGAGAATATGGACAGTCTCTGTAGATGCTAATTATGGTAGTGGCTTAGCAACTCTCGGATCGGAATTTATTTATATATATTACAATTATGAGGATGTGAAGATTAATGAAGGAGACCAGAGAATCGATGTATGATTTACATACCCATAGTCGTGCTTCTGACGGGATGAATACTCCAGAGGAAAATGTGATCTTGGCGAAGGAGAATGGGCTGACCGGACTTGCCGTGACCGATCATGATACCGTGGCCGGAATCGCTTTGGCTCTGGCAGAAGGTGAACGGATCGGTGTTGATGTTATTCCAGGTGTAGAGATAAGTACCCAAGCAGGAGGTAAGGATATTCATGTGCTTGGATATTTTTTGAATTATAAGGATCCCGTTCTGCTAGAGCGGCTGTCTGGGCTCCGTGCAACACGTGATGCCCGTAATGAGCAGATTATTAGCAATCTTCAAGGTTTGGGCCTGTCGATTACCCTGCAAGAGGTTATCGATGGATTAGGCCGCATTTTGCGCCCGGATGAGAGCTTAGGACGACCGCATATTGCTGATGCGCTGGTGCGAAAAGGCTATGTCCGTGATATGCGCGATGCCTTTGATCGATATTTGGCTGAAGGGAAGCCCGGCTATGCAGCTCAGCCGAGAATATCACCGCAGCAAGCGATAGAGTGGATTCGCGAAGCAGGCGGTGCTCCGGTGATCGCCCATCCTGGCTTATACGGGGATGACGAGTTGGTCCGTACGATTATTGAAGCAGGCCGGCCTGCCGGAATCGAGGTATATCACTCGGACCACGGGCCTGCCGAGGAACATAGATATTTGACGATCGCTAGTGAGTATCATTTGATTCCAACGGGGGGATCCGATTATCATGGCGTCAGGCAGGGCGTTGTGTTTCATGGCGACCTTGGCAGTCGCTTCGTTACAGGAGAGACCGTGGAACGGCTGAGGCAAGCCGCCCAATCGCCCAACAATTGAGAGGGTAAAGGGCGGCGATATCTGATATAGTAGAGATTATTACTCTATCAGAACAGTATGCGTGGCTTCGAGTGAATTACTATAACGTTATGTTTCTAACGAAACAACAGATCGCTATTTACTCAAAAACAAAGGCAAAGGAAATCTAACGAAACACCATATCGTTATTTAGAAGAAAATCAGCTTTTGAGCCCTTAATTGGCTTGAATAACGATACCGAGTTTCGTTAAATTTTTTTGTAGTCGATTTTGGCTCAAATAGCGATACCACGTTTCGTTAGAGATTAAATAAAAGTTCAAAAAGTCCGGTTTTCAGCACCGAAGCTTATGCTTCCGATGTGCGTTTTTTCAAAACGCTTCAGTTGGATGAAGCTAGGGTCTGAGAAGCGGAGCGTACGTAGTTTGTACGTGAGCATCGGAAGGCCTGGGTGATGTCGTAGATACTTCCTGATTCACTTCGTGTTAGATATAGAATTAATAAGTTATCAGCGTAGCTGATGTAATTCTATATCGCAAGAAAACCTACCTTTGAATCGCGGTCGCTCATCCATGAATTGGCCTCGATTGGTTTTCTTATCAAAAGCGGACTTTTTGAACTACCTCTTAAAAAGGATGGCTGCATGATGACTTATAAAATGATAGTACTAGATTTAGATGATACTTTACTCCGTGATGATGGGACGATCTCGCCCCGTAATAAACAAGCGCTGATGTCTGCACAGGAAGCCGGCGTAAAAGTTGTGCTGGCATCTGGAAGACCTACGTATGCGATGAAATCACTGGCTGATGAGCTGGAGCTTGAGCGGTTCGGAAGTTATATTCTATCGTTCAACGGAGCGAAGATTATTAATTGGAAGACGCGGGAGGAACCGTTCAGCAGCACATTGACCCCGGAGACAGCCCACGCTCTTTATGAGATGAGTATTGAGGAGGGCGTATCAGCGTTGACGTATGTCGGCGACGATATTGTGACGGAGCAGGCGAACGAGTACACTCATATAGAAGCACAAATTACCGGAATGAAGATTGCTGAAGTACCTAGCTTCATCGAGGCGGTTCAAGTTCCGGTTGTGAAGGTGCTGATGGTTGAAGACCCGGACAAGCTTGTAAGGGTTGAAGAGAAGTTAAAAGTGAAGTTAGCCGGAAAATTGAACGTTATGCGCTCCAAGCCATTTTTCCTAGAGTTTACGGAGAATGGCGTCAATAAAGGAACCAGCCTGCATCACTTAATTAAAAAGTTGGGGATTGAACGTTCTGAAGTGATTGCGATGGGCGATGGGTACAACGATGTAGCGATGCTTGAATTTGCTGGTCTAGGGGTTGCAATGGGCAATGCTCCCGAGGAGATCAAAGCGTTGGCCGATTATGTCACAGATACGAATATGAATGATGGCGTAGCTCAGGTCGTGGAGTCATTTATTCTGAAAGACCTGATTCCAACGACATAACACATATATGTGCATACGCAAGTGCTCCCCGGTATGGGGAGCATTCATTTTAGGATAAGCTTTTAATTGCCAAACTTAATTGGAGGAAGTGAGGAATTATATAATGGCGAAATCAATTGTTGAGAAGCTGAATTTGCATAAGTACGACCGAGTTGCGGTATTGAATAAACCGGATGGCTCGGATTATCTTGAGGAGTTAAGTGGTTATGATGCGGTGCTTGAGGATCAAGCGTATGATCTCATATTCGCATTTGTATTAGATATGAAATCACTGCAGGAACTGGTTGATCACATCATCAAGCACCAGAACCTCCAAAGCGGGGGCTATCTCTTTGTTGCTTATCCTAAGAAGGGCAATAAGGTGTATCCGACCTACATTCATCGCGATGATCTGTTTCCGGGCCTTGGCAGTGATGAGGATGGTTTTATCGGAACAAGCACGATAAAATTCGCTCGTATGGTCGGTCTGGATGACGTCTTTACTGTCATCGGGTTCAAAGAAGATACCAAAGGTAAAAATAAGAGCATAGGCAGCACCTCCGCAAAACCGAGTCAGCGCGTAGGGGACTATATCGCTTTCATCCCTAACATTGAGAAGGATTTGGAAGACACCCCGGAGTTACTGACCTTCTACAGCTCGCTTACTCCGGGATACCGTAAGGATTGGGCGCGTTATGTCTACAGCGCAAAGCAGGAGGAGACGGTGGCGAAGCGCCGCGAGGAGATGAAGATGATTCTTCAGGCTGGTTACAAGACCCGTGAGCTTTACCGCCAATCCCAAGCCCAATCTTGATTCAGTTATGATCCGTCTAAACTGTATAGACTAATGAGACGAATTGCCCCATTTGTTCTATATGCTTTAAGCGAAAAGCACTTGGGACTGTTCCCTGTGGAAACAGTGGAATACCCTCTCCGAGGATCTTTGGGGTAACGGTAATATAGAGTTCGTCCAGTAAACGTGCTTCCAGGAAGCCCGCTACAAGCTGTCCGCCGCCGACAAGCCAGACATCACCATCAGAATCGGCTTTTAAGCGTGGGATTAGAGTGTCCAGAGCCTCATTCGTAAATGTAACGTGTGGGGCTGGAGGATGCTCCTTCCTGGACAGGACATAACATGGCTTATCTGCATATGGGAACTCCTCGGATAGCTTAAGTATTTCGTCATACGTAAGCCGCCCCATCACCACCGTGCCCACGGTACTGTAAAATTCACCATACCCGTTATCTCCTCCGTCTCCTTCCACATCAAAGAGCCAATCGACAGAACCGTCAGTTCTGGCAATATAGCCATCCAGACTCATCGCGACGTATAACACGATTTTATTGTTTTTCATTTTTTATCGCTCCCTTCTATAGATTATGTTACATTTGAATTATGACAATACTTGACGTAATTAGGTGAAGAGATTGAATCAACGCAGACTGATGATTATGCGTCTATTGGACGCCAGAAAGAAATTTACGGCTCGTGAACTGGCTGAACGTTTTGACGTATCGATACGAACGATTCAGCGGGATCTCGACTACTTACAGCAACTGGGTTTCCCCTTATATACCGAGGTTGGTGTCAATGGTGGCTATCGGGTTCTACCAAACCGGATTTTGCCTCCTCTGCAGCTTACCGAGCATGAGGCATTCGGTTTGTTCATGATGATGGAGTATTTACAGCAGGTTCCCGACTTTCCTTACGGCTCCATTCGTAGTCAGCTGTCTGATCACTATTTCTCTAGCTTGCCGAACGATGTCCAGGATAGGATTACCCGGATGGCTCAGCATATTGCATTTATACAGGATCACTCTATGCAGCCGGAAGCCCTAACTACGCAAATCATCAATGCTGCCATGGAGAAAAGACAGATCAAATTCACTTATGCTTCACGCAGTGGGCTGAAGGATGTAGAGGCTTACCCGATTGGCATCTATTATGAGCATGGCTACTGGTATATGCCAGCCCAGAAGCGTGAGCGGGTACTGTTGTATCGGCTTGATCGGATGCGACAGGTGGAAATTCTTCACTGCACGGATGATTCCGTTCCCACGCTGAAGGAATGGTTAGCCTCAACAGATGATAGGGAGAAGACAGAAGTGACGGTGCGGTTTACCGATTTCGGCGCTAGACTTGCTCAATCGGATCTTCATTTCAAGTCGGTGAAGGATCTTGAATGGAGGGGAATGGTTCCGCCGGAGGAATTCCCATTCATGGCCCGCAGGTTACTCGCTTACGGTCCTGAAGCGGAGGTTATCCAGCCGAAGCAAATACGGGAGCTTGTGAAGGAGTTACTGGAGTGTAGCTTAACTCCATATCGGCATGACTAGTGAAGCTCTTCGAACGATCTATTGCATAAAAAGACCGTCCGGCATACAGCGCCGGACGGTTCTATTTATTATTTCGTGTAATTGTCGAAGTAGCCTTGAATATAGATGACAGGCGTACCTTTGTCGCCGCTTCCTGAGGTCAGGTCGGATAGGGAACCGATCAGATCGGTAAGCTTTCTTGGCGTGGTGCCTTGCGCTTCCATAGCTCCTGTAAGATCGGATTCCTTATTGTTAATGTACTCAGCGACCGCTTGCTGCAGTTCTTCGCCTCTCAGATGGGCAAAGTTGTTATCGGCCAAATACTTTAATTTAACCTCGTTAGGCGTGCCGTCCAGGCCTGCGGTGTAAGCTGGGGATACAACCGGATCGGCGAGCTCCCAGATTTTACCCACTGGATCTTTAAAAGCACCGTCTCCATAGATCATAACTTCAACCTGTTTTCCGGTCTTCTCTTTGAGCGCGGATTGAATTTTATCTACAATAGGCTGACAGTTGCGTGGGAAGAGCTTCACGCTGCTCTCAGTGGATTTATTGGAGCCAAGCAGACCGTATGACTCATTAAATCCGCCACCGTCCACAGACTCCGACAGGATATTGTCAAGGCTGAAGACTTTCTCAGCACCATTTGCTGTTAAGATGCGTTTTGTTCTGAATCTCGTATGAATGTCGCAAGTCAGAACGCTCTTCGTATAATTCAGGATCGTCTTCGGATTGTTCGAGAAGATAACTTCACATTCAACGCCGTATTCTTCAATTAGTGATTTATAATAGTCGATGTAATCCACACCAGTAAATGTATGCTTGTTATATCCGAAATGGTCGCGGAATTGCTGTTCAGTCAGTACATCCGTCCATGGATTGACTCCTTTTTCATCGAGCAGGTCCAGATCGACCAAGTGATTACCTACTTCGTCAGACGGATAGCTTAGCATTAATACGATCTTCTTAGCGCCTTTGGCAATGCCCCGGAGACAGATTGCAAAGCGATTGCGGCTCAGAATGGGGAAGATGACTCCGATGGTATCATCACCGAATTTAGCGTTAACGTCCTTCGCGATCTGATCGATTGTCGCATAATTGCCTTGGGCGCGCGCTACGATCGATTCAGTGACCGTTACGATATCCTTATCGCCAATTTCAAATCCTTCGACTTCGGATGCTTTCAGTACACTGTCCACGACGATTGTCTCAATGCTGTCTCCCTGATTGATGATCGGGCAGCGCAAGCCTCTTACCACAGTTCCAACTACTCTTTCCAATATTATCGCTCCTTGTAAGCTATATTAGAGGTAGTTCAAAAAGTCCGATTTTGAATCAGGAAGCTGACTCGGCATCGAATCTTGAATTCAGCCGGGCCTTCCAACCTTCTTGGTGCTGAAAACCGTACTTTTGAACTCACACAATGATGAGTTGAACGAATATTCAACTCATATTGTGAAGTCTCTATTTTTATGAGGTTGTTCAAATAGAGTTTGTTCAAAAATTCGCATTCTTTTTGAACCTACCCTTGTAATATACATTGGATTAATGATATAAGTAAAATTAATATATTGAATGTCGGGTATAAGGAATGGTTATATGTCAGGCAAACTGGATTTATACAAAATATTTTGCAAGGTCGGAAAGAGCGAGAGCTTCTCCAAAGCAGCCAGGGATCTATACCTGACTCAGCCAGCGGTTAGCCAAGCGATTATGCAACTGGAGGGTGAATTGGACATCCGCCTGTTCAACAGAACGCCCAAAGGGGTATCTTTAACCGATGAAGGTAGTCTGCTTTTTGAATACGTGAATTCGGCGATCAATTTGATTCAGGCTGGGGAAGAGAAGATCCAAGGATTCAAGGATATGACGGTAGGAGAATTGAAGGTCGGTGTCGGGGACACGATTTCTCGTTATTTTCTGCTTCCCAAACTAGAGGCTTTTCATAATAAATATCCCTATATTAAATTCAAGATCGTGAACGGGACAACCCAGGAGCTATGCTCGATCTTAAAATCAGGCGAGGTCGATATCGCGGTCTGCAACTTCCCACTTGCGGATTCAACACTGTTGCTCCGGCCCTGCCTCGATATCCATGATATATTTGTCTGCGGGGAGAAGTACCGACAGCTTCTGTCCGGTCCTGTGAGCCTGAATGAAGTCGTGAAGCAGCCGTTGATATTGCTGGAGAAGAACTCCAATTCCAGACGATATGTGGAGGAGTATATCCGGTCCAAGGGAATTCAGCTTTCGCCGGAATTTGAACTCGGCTCGCATGATCTGCTGCTTGAATTCGCCAAGATTAACCTGGGAATCGCTTGTGTAACGAAGGAGTTCTCTCAGGACTACTTGAAGAAAGGGATCTTGCATGAGGTTCCATTAAGCGAAGCAATTCCGCGAAGAAGCATCGGAGTATGCTCGTTAAAAGGTGTGCCCTTATCAATCGCTGCCAAGAAATTCGTTGAGATTATCGAAGACCAGCAGATGTAATCTCGGCTTCCCAGAGCGAAAATCTATTGACATAAGGTCTAGTAAGTATATAATGTTTTGTAAAGGTCCAATACGGCCTTTATATTTTTCCTTAATTATTTAAGAACATTAATTAATTACATTGAATAAATTGAAAGGGGTGACTGAATGAAGTCGTTTTTGCCAAATGACATTAAGGATGAGAATCGAAAGATTATTTTTGATATTGTGATGCAGAATCCGGAGTTAGCGAAAGTCGAAATCACAGAGAAGACAGCGATGAGCTTTGTAACGGTGAGTAAAGTCGTCAATTTCTTCGAAGAGATTGGACTGTTGACCGCGACTGGAGAAAGCCGGGAAGGCTCTGGCGGCTTAGGGAGAAAAAGAACGGTATACCGATTTAATGAGAACAGCTATGTAACCGTCGGAATTCAAATTATAGGCAGCAGAATTACTGCGCTACTCATCAATCTATATAGCAAGATTATTGATTCATATTCGATCGAGACAGATATTCCGTTCTATAGCGAAGAGTTTATCTCGATTTTTGAAGATATCATTTCGCGCATGAAGAGTGTAGCGGAGAAAACGAACAGCGTCGTCCTAGGTATCGGTATTGGGATCGATGGTGCGATAAACACAAGAAAGAAAACGATCAGAATGAGGATTCAGGACAATAAGGAGCAGGACTACAATTATGAGCCAATTATTGAAAATCTGATCAATCGGGTTGATTTGCCTATTTTCCTTGAGAACGATGTAAACGCTTCTACCGTTGCTGAATTCCGAAATCTGGAGAACTCCGGAAAAGCGCTGGCTGATCTGGTTCATATTGCAGTAGGCGATGGGATCGGTGGAGGTTTGATCATCAATAAGGAGCTGCATAGAGGCTTCAACGCAAGCGCGGGTGAGCTCGAGTATATGTGTTTCGATCCCGATTACAGAAGATCACCTTCCTCTGTTGGCTGGCTGGAGAGCAAGCTGGGGATTCAGCATTTGCTTAGCCATTATGATCTAAGCTCCGAATCAGATAAGGAAGCCTGCGCAGATTACGTAGCCAAGCATATAGCTCTAACGATGATTAATATCATCAGCGTGCTGGACATCGACCAGATTATTATTAGCGGTAAGACGGTAGCTCTGTTCCCTGATCGGATTCTAGAGAGAACAAGATATTATGTTGGACAGTATGTGGAGTGGACTCCAACGATCACTTATAGTGATTCGCATCATTCGACAGCTGTTGGAGCGGCCATCCTCTCTCTTCAGCATGAGATGATCAAAGTAATATCCGGATAGGAAGTGAACATGATGATTAAGATTTTTGCGACGGAAGAGGAAGTGGCAGATGCCATTGCCAAAGAGATGAAGGAGCATCTATCGTATGAGCATCCAGTGTTCTGCTTGGCATCAGGCAGCACACCGCAGAAGAGTTACCTGAAATTTGCGGGTGACGCAGATCTCCATTCCAGGATTCAACAGCTTAGAATCGTCAGTTTGGATGAGTGGGTAGGAATAAGCAGAGAGTCTGAGGGAAGCTGCTATCAAATGCTGAATCAGGATTTATTCTCACTTGTACATTTAGACTCAGACCAAATCGAATTCTTTGATGGGACGGCACCGGACCTGGAACAGGAATGTCTGAGAATCGACCAGTTTATTGCTGAGCATCCCATTACTTTCAGTCTCATGGGAGTTGGAATGAATGGTCATATTGGTCTGAATGAGCCAGGCTGCTCGTTGCTGGATCATAGCAGTGTCGTTGATCTTTCGGAGACGACCAAGACGGTGGCTCAGAAATACTTCCTACAACCTACGGAATTGGATAAAGGAATCACCTTAGGTTTAAATCAGGTGGCGGGTAGCAAAAGGGTGATTGTAGCGATTACCGGTGAACGCAAAGCCGGGATCGTTAGAGAAATATTTACAAATCCAGAAGCAAAGCTACCTGCTCAGGAGCTGCTTGGTTATGAACATATCGATTTCTTCCTGGATGCGGAGGCAGCGAAATATATAAAACAGCGATAAAAACTGAGGAGTTCAAATCATGAGTAACAGCGTCATTGGAGTAGATATTGGAGGTACGAACATACGAGTCGGGTTAGTGAATGAGAAGCTTGAATTGGTCTGCAAAGAGACAACATTGACTAGTGATTTTCGAACTGCCAATGAGATGTTTATGGCTATCAAGCAAATGATCGAACGAGTAGATGACCATAAGTCAGCCGACAAGATAGGGATTGCTTTACCCGTACCATGGAAACAGCGGACCAAGACTATATATGATGCGACCAATATTCCTTGCCTAGAAGGGATTGAAATTTCATATATTAAGCGTTTCTTTACTGGCTATGAAGTTCATTTCGAGAATGATGTAAATGTCGTGACTTTGCTCGAATCAGAGCATGGCGCTTCCCAGGCATATGAACAATCGATCTATATTACAGTAAGCACGGGAATTGGCAGCGGTATCATTTTGAATAATGAGGTTCATCATGGGGCACATGGTTATGCCGGCGAGATTGGAAGTATGGTGATATCCGATAACGGCAGGACCCATTCGACATTATATCCGGGCACGCTCGAAGCTCTATGCAGTGGTAGAGCACTGGAGCAAGAGAGTAGGAATCTATACGGTAACGAGGCTACGGTGCATCTGTTGTTTGAGAAGTATCAGCAGCATGACGAGAAGGCGATAGGTGTGGTGAATACCTGGATTGAGTACTTCTCAAATGCAATTGCTTCATTAATGCAGACGATCGATCCGGATATATTTGTCATTGGAGGAGCGGTCATTTATAACAACCAATGGTTGATAGATAAAATTGTTGAAAGCGCTAAAACCAAGGTGTTTGAGCACTTAAGCGACAAAGTCAATGTAGTCCTATCTAAATTTGGCCCTGATGCAGGTGTCATTGGAGCGGGTTACATGGCGTTAAAAAACGATAAAGGAGTCAGAACAGCATGATGAAAATGAAAGTAGCGTTAGTCGGAGCGGGAAGCGTCTCCTTTGCTTTAGGGGCATTGCAAGATATGGTATTGTCCGAGCGTTTGAAAACTCAGGTCCAGCTTGAAATCGCCTTGATGGACATTGAAGAAGAAAATGTAGCTAGAACCTATAAGTACGCTACAGATATGTTTACCGCTTTCTCACATCCGGCGAACATCTGGCAGACAACAAACTTGGAAGATGCGCTGAGAGCAGCGGATTTCGTCATCGTGGCGATCGAAGTAAATCGTTATTTCTACTGGTCGCAGGATTTCCATATTCCACGCCGCTTCGGAAGCAAGCAAATTTACGGGGAGAATGGCGGCCCTGGGTCGATGTTCCATACCCTTCGAAATCTTGGCCCGATGCTTGAAATCGCCCGTACGATGGAGCGTGTCTGCCCAGATGCTTGGTTCATTAACTATACGAATCCTGAAGCGAAATTGGTTGAGGCTATCTCGAAGCTTACTTCGATCAAAATTGTCGGTCTATGCCATGGACTCGATATGGGGATCGAACAACTGTCCCAATTCCTGGAGATGGATATCGCCGATATCGGAATGGAAGGCGGTGGCTTGAATCACTTCGGCTTCTTCACCAAGATCTGGAACAAGAAGACGGGAGAAGATCTGTATCCGTTGTTTGATGAGAAGGAGAAGCAGGCCAATCGTCTGGCGCAATTCGATCATGTCGCACTATCCAGAACGATGTACCGTACTTATGGCTATTATCCTTACCCTGGAACCAACCATTGCGGTGAATATGTTTCTTATGCCGAGGATTTCTATGCTGGCTTGTCTTTGCAATACCGTTATGACCCGATTCGCGAGAAGCTGTGGAGAAGGACTCAAGAACTCCTGATTTCGTATATTGTGCAAGCGGCAACAATCTGGATCAAGGCTTATTCTCAAAGATTCAGACACAAGAACTGTGGGTGGAAGAGGCTTATATTTTCGATAAAGAGAAAGTTAATAGAAGTAATGAATATGCGATTCCAATTATTGAGGCCATCTTCTTTGACGATGAAATTGAGCTGAATGCGGTCAACTTGCCGAACCACGGCGCGATCAAAAGACTTCCTGACGATATGGTTGTTGAGACGCAAGCGATCGTTAACGGCAGCGGAATTACGTTGAAGCCGATGACGGTGGAACTACCGACTGCGGTTATCGGTACGATTCATATTCAAGGCTCGATCCATAAGTTGCTGCTCGAAGCTTTTGTAGAACAGTCCAAAACGAAGCTGCTGCAAGCGATTCTGTTAGATCCGCAGTCGCCAACGTATTACCAGGCTTGTGCAATGATCGACGAGATGTGTGAGATGCAGAAAGATATTTTACCTAAGCTGGAGTGGAAGTAAAGGGGACCATATGAATAATACAAAGATCATTGAGTTGCTTCAGGAGATGACTCTTGCCGAGAAGATCGGACAGCTCTCACAGACGACCGGGGAACATTATGTCGGCAAAATTGATAACGAAATGGTCGAGACCGGCCCGGCTTCCCAGATCATATGTTAGAGGGAAATACGCTGTACACGATGGGTAGTATTATTGGCGTGTCGAGCGCTAAGATCACGAACCTGATTCAAAGTGAGTACTTACAGAAGTCACGGCTTAAGATACCTCTTCTTTTCATGCATGATGCGATACACGGATATAGAACGATTTTCCCGATCCCATTGGGACTCTCTTCTACTTGGGATGAGAGGATTGTGCAGCAGGCAGCGGAGGATACGGCATCAGAATTGCGCGCTGCGGGCATCCATGTTAATTTCTCGCCGATGGTTGATCTAGTGCGCGACTCTAGATGGGGAAGAGTGATGGAGTCCTTCGGTGAGGATCATCTGCTGTCCGGTAATCTTGGCCGGGCGATGATCCGAGGCTATCAGAAAGGCGAGAACGGAGAGATTTCCGAATCAGGAGTAGCAGCTTGTTTGAAGCACTTTGCTGCGTATGGAGCAGGTATTGGCGGCAAGGACTACAACACGGTGGATATGTCCTGGAGAGAATTTTACGCCTATTATGGCAAGCCTTATGAAATCGCACTTCAGGAGAAGCCTAAATTCGTGATGAGCTCCTTCAACACTTTCAACGGGGTTCCCGTAAGCGCGAGTGAGCAAATGATGAAGGATATTCTAAGAGGCACCTATCAATTTGAAGACATAGTCATATCAGATTGGGGGGCTGTTGCTGAACTGCAGAATCACCGTGTTGCCGGCGATGGCAAAGAAGCCGCTGAATTGGCCTTGAAAGCAGGCATCGATATCGAAATGGTCTCGACGTTGTACCTTGAACATTATGAGCAGATTCTACAAGAGAATCCAGAGCTGATTCAAGATATCGATGCGGCGGTACTGAAAATTTTGCAGCTGAAAAATGAGATGGGTTTATTCGAGAATCCTTATGTTGACGAAGCGGCTGAGAATGAAATCATCCTTAATGCACGGTTTCAAGAACATGCTAAGGAAGCTGCCAAGAGAAGCTGCGTGCTGCTGAAAAATGAACAAATGTTGCCAATACGCAAGGATTACAAAAAGATCATCATCGTCGGCCCATTTGCCGGGAGTAATCAATTACTGGGCAATTGGCAGTGTAAAGGTAGCTTTGAGGACGTAGTTACCTTAGCGGAAGGGATGAAGCGGGTAGACGATTCATTCGATCTGCATGTTTACGAATCTTTAGAGGATTGTCCTCAAGACACGCTGGAGCAATGCGATTATATTGTCGTAGCAGTCGGTGAGGATTGGCAATTGAGCGGCGAAGGGCACAGCAGCGTGAACATTGAGCTTGCTGGCGATCAGCAGCATTTGATTCGTGATGTGAAACAGACGAACAAACCGTATGCATGTGTCTTCTTCTCGGGTCGTCCATTAGTACTTCAGAGCATTATCGATGATATCCCTGCTCTTCTGTGGTGCTGGTATCCGGGAACACAAGCCGGGAGTGCGATTGCGGAACTGCTTACGGGTCAAGACACCCCATCAGGGAAATTAACGATGTCGTTCCCGCGTCATTCAGCGCAGACGCCGATTTATTATAATGAGTACAGTTCAGGCCGTCCGGCTAATGAAACGAGCTATAGCAGTAGGTATCAGGATTGTGAAGTTGGGCCACTATTCCCGTTCGGGCACGGGCTGACTTATACCGGTACGCAATATTCTGATTTTGAAATTTCGAGTCATGATCTGTCAAGTGATCAGGAATTGACAATCTCTTTTCAGGTGAGCAATCCAAGCGGGTATCATTATTCTGAAATCGCTATTCTGTACATCGAAGATCTTGTCTCCAAGGCCGTCCGTCCTGTGCGTGAGATGAATAAATATCAGCTCGTGGACGTACCGGCTGATCAGACCGTTACCGTACAGATGACGCTATCTTCGGCGGATCTTCAATATTTGAATGCCAATTTGCAGCATACGATTGAACCGGGAAAATTCAATATTTACATCAACAGTCTTGAACGTCCCGTGTTCACGATTGAATACCGATAAGAATGTCGTACTCACAACATATTTTATGAAATGATCACTAGGCTCGCTCAATTATTAAATTAAATTAATTAATTGTGTAAAATTTATCCAACCACAAATCCAAAATATTTGAGGGAGCCTAGAAGATTTTGGGATAACGCTTACAAGGTCAGATAGAACTGACCATGCAGTACCTGAAGAGAGAGGAGGCATACGGATGAAATCCAAGTTTAAAGACAAGTTTCTGTCCCAGTGGGAGCTTCAAGCTATGATCTGGCCGAGCATTATCTTAATGATTATTTTCTCGTTCGTGCCGATGTTCGGATTGATCATTGCTTTTCAGGATTATTCTCCGTTATCCAGTTTTACGGGCTCGGAATTTGTAGGTCTGGACAATTTCAAAGCCTTTTTGGGGGACCAAGATTTCTATAATGTACTGACGAATACACTGGCCATCAGTCTGATGAAATTGTTAATCGGCTTCCCGCTTGAGATCATCCTAGCTATATTAATTAATCAAATTAGATTAAGCTTCTTCAAGAAATTTACGCAGACGATATCTTATTTGCCGCACTTTCTGTCATGGGTTATTCTGGGCGGCATGATTATATCGTGGCTCGGCTCGACGGGGCTGGTAAACAGCTTCCTGCTATCGACGCATCTCATATCTGAACCGATCTCCTTCCTGTCTAATGCTGATGCTTATTGGTGGGTAGCGACGCTGTCGGATATATGGAAAGAGGTTGGCTGGGGAACGATTCTCTATCTTGCGGCCATCGCGGGAATTGATCCTTCATTATATGAGGCGGCCAGGGTTGATGGAGCGAAAATCTTAAAGAGAATATGGTATATCACGCTTCCCGGTATCAAAAATATTATCGTCCTAATGTTTGTACTTCGTGTAGGTTCTGTCCTGGGAGCGAATCTGGAGCAGACCCTCGTATTGCAAAATTCTACGAATATGCTGCGCAGTGAAGTCATCGATTCCTATGTATATCATTTGGGTCTGACGCAAGGAGACTTTTCCTTCGCGACTGCGGTCGGGATCTTCTCGTCTGTCGTATCCGTCATACTGCTGCTGATTGCTAATTTCTTAACTAGGAAGCTTAGCGATAGTTCAATTTTTTAGAAGGGAGGGAGCTATATGCGGCTAGATAGAGGCGAGAAAATATTTAATGTGTTCAACGCGATATTCATGCTGTTCTTCATCTGCATCATCGTATTTCCATTGATCAACATCATTGCCCTTTCATTCAACGATGGGTATGACGCAATGAAAGGTGGCATTTATCTATTTCCAAGAAAGTTTACGCTAGTAAACTATGAGACCATATTGAAGGATACGACCATTTACCGGGCGTTTGGAGTTACGGCGGCTAAGACTGTAATCGGTGTCATCGGACACTTGGTTATCACAGGGGCTGCAGCCTATGCGATGAGCAAGCCTTATTTATTGGGAAGAAGATATTCATCCGTATGGGCGTTATCACGATGTTTTTCTACGGTGGAATGATTCCGACATTTCTAGTCATTAAGTCGGTAGGTCTATTGAATAGCTTCTGGGTGTACATCATTCCTGTGTTATTCAGCTTTTACGACATGATTATATTGATGAATTTCTTCAGAAGTTTACCGGACTCTATTGAAGAATCGGCCAAGATTGACGGAGCTAACGTATTTCAGGTTTTCTTCAAGATTATTATCCCGTTATCTTTTCCGGTGTTGGCGACGATCGCCTTGTTCCACGGGGTGTATCAATGGAATGATTTTTTCGTGGCCAAGCTCTATGTGACAGATAAGACGCTTTACCCGATTCAATATTATTTGTATCAGCTCTTAACGAGCACTGCCGCTGCGAGCTCGGCCAAAGCGGGAGTATATATCTCCAAGGCGTTTACGACCCAGTCTTTGCAGCAGGCGACGATGATCGTTACAACTTTACCAATTATGCTGATCTATCCTTTCCTTCAGAAATACTTTATTAGCGGCATGCTTGTCGGAGGAGTTAAAGAATAATAAAAGCGAGGGATAACATTATGAAGAAATCAATCTTACTTCTGACTTTGGTCGCCTTAGTAGTTTCATTGACTGCCTGCGGGGGCAAGAAGTCAAGCGCGGAATTACCGGATTCAACGATTGAAGTGGACAAGGATACACCAAGCTGGAAAAATGACAAGGCAACGGCTGATCTTGACTGGTATATCAATTTCGATTGGTTCGCCCAAACCTGGGGTAAAGATGTATCTTCCAAATATATTTCGGAGGATACCGGGGTGAACATTACTTACTTAGGTGGCAGCGATGATAAGCTGAATACGATGATGGCTTCCGGATCGCTTCCAGACATTATTACTGTAGATGGAAGCAACCCTTTTGTTAAGGAAGCTGAAAAATTTGCGATACCACTGGATGTTCTGGCTGAGAAATATGATCCTTATTTTCTAGAAAAAGCGGCCAAGCCGGAAACGCTTAAGTTTTTCACAAGAGACGACGGCCATATTTACGGGTATCCGAACTTCTCAAATACGAAATCGGATTATGAGAAGGGTGGTATTTATGCGAACCAGGGGTTCCTGGTGCGGAAGGATATTTATGAACAGCTTGGTAAGCCTGATATGACCACACCGGAAGGCTTCATCTCGGCACTGGAAGCAGCACAGAAGCTGGGAGTGAAGGATGAACTGGGGAAATCGGTCATTCCGATCGGGATGTCTGATTTTAATGAGGGCTCGGAGCTAAACGGAATATTCAATAGAACGTTGGCGGATTTTATCGGAGTTCCTATGTTAACGGAAGATGGCAAATATTATGACCGTTATACAGATGCGGATTTCCAGAAATGGTTGAAAGTAATCGTCGATGCCCGCCAGAAAGGGCTGACAGACCGCGACATGATTACGATGACCAAGGATGACAAGGACGCGCGGGTAACGAATGGCAGCTACTTCGTCTACTTCGTTTCAGACTTGAATAGTGAGACAGATACGTTGACTGTATGGGCAAATGAGAACCCGGATAAAGAGTATATTGCCGTTAACGGACCATCTTCTACAGTAGGCAGAAAGACAGCATTGCCGGGTACTTCCATAGAAGGCTGGACGCAGACTTTCATTACTAAGGACTGTAAGAACCCGCAAAAAGCTATGGAGTTCTTGACCTATTTAGTTAGTGAGTATGGTGACACCGTAATGAACTACGGACGTGAAGGTGAAACCTACACGATGGTGGACGGAAAACCTGTGTTGAATGCTGATCTTCTTAAATTTAAGCAAACCGATCCTGCTGGCTTCGAGAAGGAAATCGGATTGACAACTCACTTATGGGTGCAGGATAGCGCTTTGCTCTCCCGTCAAATGGGACTTGATCAATTCCCGAAAGCATTGCAGCAAGCAAAAGAGTGGACAGTAGATTATGTAGTGCCACAATTCGAACTAGCGGGTCTGGATGTCTATTTAACGAAAGAATCATCCAGAAATGCAGAGAAAATCAACCAGAACTGGTCACAGACGATCGCCAAGATTTTGGATGCCAAATCGGATAGTGAAGTCGATCAAGCGATGAACGAGTTCATTAAGTATCGCCAGGATAATGGCTATGGCAAATTGGTAGAAGAGAGAAACAAACAAATCGAGGCTAATGCGAAGAGATTGGACTAGTCTCCATAAAATACAAGAAGAGGACTCTCGATATCGAGAGTCCTCTTCTTGTGTACTCCACAGTGTGATTGTAATTTCTATCGCTATTAATTTTTCACCACATTAGGCATGTTCTTGATCATCTGTTCATTCGGAGTAACAAACAGAGTCTTCTGATGATCATAGATCACGAAACCTGGCTTAGCCCCGCTTGGCTTGCGGACATGGCGGATCAATGTGTAGTCGACCGGAACACTGCTGGATTGCTTAGCCTGACTGTGATATGCAGCTAACTGTGCCGCTTCGTCGAGGGTCGCATCACCGAAGGAGTTACTGCGAATCAGCACGTGTGAGCCTGGTATATCCTTTGTATGCAGCCACGTATCGTTCACATTGCCGATTCGGTTAGTGACATAGTCATTCTGCAGATTGTTCTTGCCTACATAGATCTCGATCCCTTCTGAAGAAGTGTAGACATGGAGCGTCGGCTTGTCGTTTTTCTTCTTCTTTTTCACCTTTTTGCTCCGATCGCGCAGATACCCTTGCTGGATTAATTCTTCGCGGATTTCATCGATATCGTCAAGCGTAGCATGAGAGAGCTGCTGCAATAGCTGCTCCATATAGCTGATCTCTTCGCGGGTAATCTTCATTTGTTCATCGATGACTGTCAGGCTGTTCTTGTACTTATTGTATTTCTTAAAATAACGCTGGGCATTCTCTGATGGCGTCAATAGCGGATCAAGCTCAATCTTCTCTGTTCCCTGGTTCTCATCGTAGTAGTTGATTAATTCTACGGATTTATCTCCCTTATGCATCAGGTGCAGGGAGGAGAACAGTAGTTCACCCCGGATGCGGTATTGCTCGGCATCCCCGGCTTCAGCCAAGTCCTCTTCTAGTTTAGACATTTTCTTAACATTTTTACTCAGTTCATTGTGCAGGAACCGTAGTAGATCGCTTGTCTTCTGCTTAACGGTGTCTCTTAAAGCCTTGTCGCCGTAGTATTCTTCCATGCAATCGCTAATCGAATCATATGTGTGCAGATCCCTCTGGATCAGCGTGAGCTTCACGGCAGAGAATATACTCTTTCCTTTGGCATTCTCGCCGTAACCGGTTCATAGCGATGCTCGCGAATTTGCGTCATCAGGTCGGCAAAAGAGCTCCAGAGCGAAGTTACTTTACCCGTTGTCATCTCATGAGAGACATTGTTATCTGTGGCTACTCCCGCTATGGCTTCCTCTGCCTGGCTTGCCCTCAGACATATCTCTTCAGCGATGAGTGGGCTAAGTCCACTAAAGGTGGATACAAGCCAGCTCTTGTCCGTAGTTCCGATCTCAGCCTGCCGATAGGCCTCCATGAACTGTTCCTGGGCAACTTCAAGCGGATGCAGTTTATGCTGCTGTGGGGGCTCTGTATAAGTGAAGCCGGGCATGACGATCCGGTAACTGCTGATTGACGGGGTTACATGGTGAATTCCGTCCAGCTGCGTTCCCGACGCGGGATCGAACAGAATAATGTTGCTGTGCCGCCCCATTAATTCAATGATGATGCGCTTCAAGGATTCATCCCCAAGCTCGTCGCGCTGCCGTATGTCAATATGGATAATTCGTTCCATCTCTTGCTGGGTGACCGCTTCAATCACACCGCTTTCACAGTGCTTGCGAAGCAGCATGCAGAACATCGGGGCTTCCAGCGGGTTGGGGAAGGATTGTTCAGTCATTTGTACCCGAGGATATGTCGGGTTGGCTGAAAGCAGCAGACGCCGGTTACCTCCTCTGGAGCGCAATTGAATAATGATGTCGTTATCCGTAGGTTGATGTATTTTATTGATGCGTCCACCGACGCAAATCTGCAGTTCGTGAACGATGGAGCGCGTTACTATTCCGTCAAGTGCCATACCATATAATCTCCTGTCTTTTTATACTCTCCTCTATGATGCCATAACTGGGGCAAAACTTAAGAGCTTCTTCTGTGATAATTTGGGACTGGCCGGAATACATTTACCCTAGGTGGATAAGCCTCACGCTGTTATCGTACTAAATACGGGAGGGGAAAAAGGAGAATGGAACAAAAAAACTGGCACCAGTGGAATGGGGAAGAGCTTCTGGAGCTGTTGAACGTGAAGCGCGAACAGGGCCTGACCCGGGATGAGGCGCAGAGGAGACGGGAAGAGAACGGCTGGAACGAATTGTCGGAAGGCAAGCGTGTATCCCCGCTACTACTGTTCCTGAACCAGTTTAAGGATTTTATGATGCTCGTATTGATGGGAGCTACGCTCATATCGGGAATTCTAGGCGAATATTTGGACGCCATTACGATTATTGCCATTGTGATCCTGAACGGTGTGCTCGGGTTTATTCAGGAATTCCGGGCTGAACGCTCATTGCGAGCTTTGAAGCAGTTGTCTGCTCCGAGCGCGAAGGTATTGCGTGATGGGTCTATCGAGCATATTCCGGCCAAGGAGCTCGTTCCTGGCGATATCGTCATCGTTGAGAGCGGAGACCGGGTTCCAGCAGACGTGCGCTGGCTGTCTGTGAGCAGCTTGGATGTGGAGGAGTCTGCATTGACCGGGGAGTCCCATCCGGTTGGCAAGCACGCCGGGGTGCTCCGCGAGTCCGAGGTGTCTTTGGGCGACCAGAAGAACCTAGGCTTCATGGGTACGATGGCAACCCGTGGCAGTGGCAGAGGGATCGTCGTTCGTACTGGCATGGATACAGAGATGGGTAAAATAGCGGATCTGATCCAAAATACCGATTCCCAGGAGACTCCACTGCAGCGTCGTCTTGAACAGTTGGGCAAAATATTGATATATCTCTCGTTGGGACTTACGGTATTAGTTGTCCTCGTTGGCATTTTGCATGGACAACCGCCTGGGCGATGTTCTTAGCTGGGGTGAGCTTGGCAGTAGCGGCGATTCCCGAAGGTCTTCCGGCGATCGTCACCATTGCATTGGCGCTTGGCGTGCAGCGTATGATCAAGCGTAAAGCGATTGTCCGCAAGCTTCCTTCCGTAGAGACATTGGGCTGTGCTTCGGTTATTTGCTCCGATAAGACGGGGACGTTAACTCAGAACAAAATGACAGTAACCCATGTGTGGGTTGAAGGACGCGCACTGGAAGTGACAGGTGACGGCTATGAGCCAGTAGGTCAGATATTGGAGCATGGGCGATCGGTTGATCTCAAGAAGGATCAGAGCTTGCGAAGGCTGTTGCAGGTCAGCTCGTTGTGCGGAAATGCCGTGATCTATGAGGAAGATGGCGAGCAGCAGGCGAAGCGCAAGGGAAAGGAACTGGATGAGACTGCTGCTTCGAGATGGAAGCTAAAAGGGGATCCGACTGAAGGAGCGCTCATTACACTGGCAGCGAAGATGGGCTTATCTCCAAGCGCGCTCAGCAGCATGTATACACGCGATAAGGAATTGCCATTCGATTCCGATCGCAAGCGGATGTCCGTTATCGTATCTCATCAAGGTGGCAAAATGGCGCTTGTCAAGGGAGCTCCGGATATGCTTCTGGAGAAATGCTCCTATATATTATGGGATGGCAAGGTGGTTCCTTTCACGGGAACTTTCCGTCAGAAGGTACAGGCTGCCAATGAGGAGATGGCACGGAACGCACTGCGGGTGCTTGGAATGGCCTACCGCGATTTGCGGCCAACGGATCCCGCGGATTCTGAAGCGGATGTTGAGTCTCAATTAATATTCATCGGACTGGCAGGAATGATTGATCCGCCACGCCGAGAAGCGCGCGAGGCGATATCTGTCTGCCGCCGTGCTGGTATCAAGACGGTAATGATTACAGGCGACCATGGTCTGACGGCCGAAGCGATCGCCGCCGATCTCGGTATCATTCCAAGGGGCGGACGTTCCATGTCCGGTAATCAGCTGGCTACACTAAGCGACGAAGAGTTGGATCATCAAATCGATCAGATCTATGTTTATTCCCGGGTTGCTCCGGAACATAAGCTGCGAATTGTGAAGTCGCTGCAGCGCAAAGGGCATGTCGTGGCAATGACCGGTGATGGGGTCAATGACGCACCGGCGATTAAGGCGGCGGATATCGGGATCGCAATGGGCATTACTGGTACTGATGTATCCAAGGAGGCCTCTTCCTTAATACTCAGTGATGACAATTTCTCCTCCATCGTGGCAGCGATTGAGGAGGGACGGAATATTTATGAGAACATCCGTAAGTTTATCCGCTACTTGCTTGCTTCCAATGTCGGTGAGATATTAACGATGTTCTTCGCCATGTTGGCTGGGTTACCACTACCACTGCTGCCGATTCAGATCCTATGGGTCAATCTCGTCACAGACGGTCTACCAGCGATGGCGCTTGGCGTAGACCAGCCGGAGAAAGATTTGATGGAGCACAGGCCGCGCGGAGCGAATGAAAATATTTTTGCACGAAGACTGGGTTGGAAAATTATTAGCCGCGGATTGCTGATCGGCTTCTGTACACTCGGAGCCTTCTGGCTTACGTTGCACACCGCGCCGAATGATCCGGCTCAACTAGCCAAGGCCCAATCGGTTGCCTTTGTAACACTGGTCATGGCCCAGCTCATCCATGTGTTCGACTGCCGGAGTTCGCGTTCGATTTTCCATCGCAACATCCTTCAGAATCGTTATCTGGTCATAGCTGTGCTATCATCGGTCCTTCTGCTGCTCGGGGTAATGTATATTGAGAGCCTGCAGCCGATCTTCAAGACGGTACCACTTGGTTTCCGGGAATGGGCGCTCAGCTTCGTTGCCGCAGGCATACCGACATTCCTGCTTGGGGCGGGTAGTGTCTGGTCGGGTCGTCGTCGCAAGTATAACGGTCCGAGACAGATGATTCCAGCGAAAAGTACAAATATTCGTGCATAAAATCAATACCTTTCCTCTGAAGTAAAATATAGACTAACCCCATAAAGTATTGCTCTGATCACAAAGACAGGGCTCTAGGGAGTGGGGTTCAAATGGAATTTACGAAAATGCATGGCCTTGGTAACGATTTTCTGGTGTTCTATGGTGAGAAGGAATTACCGCAGAATGTCTCGGATTTGGCTATAAAATGGTGCAATCGGTATTTCGGTGTGGGAGCGGACGGTCTGGTGTTTATTTTGCCATCTGATCGAGCTGACTTTAAGATGAGAATTATTAACTCCGACGGTACAGAGGCTGAACAATGTGGGAATGCGATCCGCTGCGTTTCTAAATACGTCTATGAAGCAGGGCATACAGAAAAGCAGCGGATGACGTTTGAGACGCTTGGCGCCGGCGTCCAGGAAGTCCATCTTCAGGTGGAGAATGGAGCTGTGAAAAACGTCCGGGTCGATATGGGTGAACCGATTCTGGAGGGAGTAAGAATCCCCACAACGCTGGAAAGTGAACCTATTGTAGCCTATCCGATTGAAAGTGATGGGCAGCGATTCAGCTTCACAGCGGTATCGATGGGTAATCCCCATTGCATTATTTATGTGGATGATGCGCCGCATTTTGAACTGGAGAAGTGGGGGCCGCAGTTTGAAGTACATCCTTACTTTCCAAGGAAGACGAATGTGGAATTCGCGACCGTTACCTCGCCTGAACGGATTGAGATGAGAGTATGGGAGCGTGGAGCGGGTCCAACACTAGCCTGCGGAAGCGGCGCATGTGCCACTTTAGTATCCTCCGTATTGAACGGGTACACGCAGCGTAAGGCCTGGGTCGGTTTGAAGGGCGGCGATCTCTATATTGAATGGAACCCTAGCGACAACCATGTGTATATGACTGGTCCGGCGGTGATCGTATATCAGGGTGTAATTGAATGATAATATGTGCAAAAAGGCCTAAGGGCCTTTTTCTATTTAAAGTATTTTAGCAGTAGATCTATCTCTCGCTTTATTGCTATAAGAGAAATATAACGATAGAAAGTTCTATCAATTCCTTATCAATTGGCGGAAATTATGATAAATTAATATGAAACTAAGGCGAAAAGGTAGTCTCTATACCGTTCAATTCGTACTATGATCATATATTAAGGAGGGGCTCATATGAGGCCTGATCTACGTCAAACGTGGCAAAATGAAGTTCTTATCGGCGATGGAGCTATGGGTACCTACTTGCACCAATTGGGCTTTTCCGTCGGCATATCTTATGAAGAGATGAATATAACTCGGCCTGAGGTGATTCAAGATGTACACCGCCGTTATATTGATGCAGGTGCGAGATTAATAGAGACAAATACGTTCTCCGCGAATTTCTATAAATTGTCCAAGTTCGGTTTGGAAGGTCAAGTAGCTGACATTAACCGTGCTGCCGCACGCATTGCTAGACAGGCTGCAGGCCCAAATGTTTTTGTTGCCGGTGGTGTTGGCACAATTCGAGGCGGCAAGCGAATAAATGTGACTGACCAGGAATTGGTCAAGTACTTCGAAGAGCAGATGTCCGCTCTACTGGCTGAGGATGTAGACGCGCTTATCTTGGAGACTTTCTACGATTTAAAAGAGATGCGTATAGCGCTCGGACGAGCCCGTCATCTGACGAGCTTGCCGGTCATTTGCCAGTTCGCGGTTGATCAATTAGGCAGAACATTAGATGGCTACACCATTGAGGAAGCCTTTGGTATTCTTCAGGGGAAGGGGCCGATGTGCTTGGCTTCAACTGTCATTCCGGACCAAAAGGCATTATGAGTGTCATGGAGAGACTGGACGGACCTCTGGATATACCAATGTCCGTATTTCCGAACGCAGGTTTGGCGGATTACGTAGATGGAGAATATGTATATGGGGCCACTCCCGCATATTTTGGAGAATGTGCGGTAACATTTGCTGATTTGGGATCACGATTGATTGGCGGATGTTGCGGTACGACGCCGGAGCATATAGCTGCTACTGCTAGGGCGCTGGCTGAATATGTCCCTGCCTCACTTACAGAAGGACGCTCACTTCCAGCTGTACGTGAATCGATTCAGGTGCTTGAGCGTGAACAGGATAACGGAGGCTACCGTCTGACGGGCAATAATCCAAATATCGTTGAGTTGGTTAAAGAACGGCATACGGTTATCGTGGAGCTAGATCCCCCTCGCGATCTGGATACAAGCAAGTTCATGGAGGGCGCAGCCGCTCTTAAAAAAGCAGGGATTGATGCTTTAACATTGGCGGACAATTCCCTGGCCGTAACAAGGATGAGTAATATGGCGCTCGGTTTGCGAGTACAATCTGAGCTCGGCCTAAGACCACTCATTCATATCGCCTGCCGCGATCGTAATCTGATCGGCACACAGTCGCATATGATGGGATTCGATGCCCTTGGTATCGATCATGTTCTAGCCGTGACTGGTGATCCGGCCCGCTTCGGGGACTTACCGGGAGCCAGCTCAGTTTACGATCTCACCTCGTTTGAGATTATTCGTATGATCAAGCAATTAAATGAAGGGATCGCATTCTCGGGCAAACCGCTTAAGCATCGCGCCAACTTCGTGATCGGTGCTGCTTTTAACCCGAATGTGAAGCATCTGAACAAAGCCGTAGAGCGGCTTGAGAAGAAAATTGCTTCTGGTGCGGATTACATCATGACCCAGCCGGTCTATGATCCTGAACTGATCGTGGCAATCCGGGAAGCTACCGCGCATCTTGATATTCCGATCTTCCTCGGCATTATGCCTCTGGCAAGTGGTAAGAACGCCGAATACCTTCATAATGAGGTCCCGGGCATCACATTGTCTGAGACCGTCCGCAAGCGGATGGAGGGGCTTCAGGGAGCAGAAGGCCGTGCTATGGGCGTAGAGATTGCCAAGGAACTACTTGATACAGCAATGCAGCATTTTAATGGTATTTATTTAATGACTCCTTTTATGTTCTATGAAATGACAGTAGCTTTGACAAATTATGTCCATGAGAAGTCGATGCATGGGGCTTCCCACTTGTCTCGTTCATAATTATCAATTACAATAGGGTAACGGATGTGATGTTCATGTCTCACAGTATGACTGGGTACGGTGGTTCCGTCAGACATTATGGCGGTTATAACCTTCAATTTGAAATAAAATCTGTCAATCATCGGTATTCTGAGGTTGTACTTCGGATGCCCCGAGAGTGGACTTGCTACGAGGATAAGCTGCGGCGGATAGTACAGGAGCATGTGAAACGCGGCAGAATTGACGTGTTCATAAGCAAGGAACGGGATGATGACAGTTCCTTGCCTTTTGTACTGAACCGTCCGGTTGTTGAGGCTTATATACGGGCGAATGAAGAGCTAAGGCAGCATTATGGTCTTGACTCTTCGCTTACCGCCAAGGATTTGCTCACACTGCCGGATGCCGTTATTACTCCGGATCCATTAATGGACGGAACTGTGACGGACGAACAGTGGGAGACGGTTCTAATCGAAGGCCTTGAAGAAGCACTGGAAGGGCTTATCGCTATGCGTGAGCAAGAAGGGCTTCACTTGGTCTTTGATTTGGAACAGCGTCTATCCAGGTTGCAGGAGATCCACGCGGACATCGTCAGGTTGGCGCCAGAAGTAGTAATGGACTACCGTAATCGGCTCAAAGGGCGACTCGCCGAACTGTTGGAGGGGGCTTTTGATGAACAGAGATTCGCGATGGAGGTCGCCGTATTTGCGGATCGTTCCAATATCGACGAAGAACTAATTAGACTGAAGAGTCACTTCGAGCAGTGCCGCGGATTATTGCAATCGGAAAGGCCGGTTGGACGGAAGCTGGATTTTTTGATACAGGAAATGAACCGGGAGACGAATACGATTGGTTCAAAGGCTAATCACCTGGCTCTGGTCAACCATGTAGTCGAGATGAAAGCAGAACTAGAGAAAATTCGTGAACAAGCGGCCAATCTCGAATAGCGAGACTAAGAGTCAAGTAAATTAGGGGGAAAAACCTGGATATGGCAATTAAACTTATTAACATTGGCTTTGGTAACATCGTATCAGCCAACCGAATCATTTCAATCGTGAGTCCTGAATCTGCGCCGATCAAGCGGATTATTCAGGAGGCAAGAGACCGCCACATGCTGATCGATGCGACCTATGGACGTCGCACGCGTGCGGTAATTATTACCGACAGCGATCATGTCATATTGTCAGCAGTGCAGCCGGAGACGGTTGCTCATCGCTTATCCACCAAAGATGATGACAACGACGAGTAAAATGGAGAGAACTATGGCTAAAGGGTTATTAATCGTATTATCAGGGCCGTCCGGTGTAGGCAAAGGGACGGTCTGCAATGAGTTGCGGGCACGTATGCCTGAACTTATTTATTCCGTATCTGCGACGACACGGCAACCGCGCCTGGGTGAAGAGAACGGGGTTAATTATTTTTTTAAGTCTCGTGAGCAATTTATAGAGATGATCGAGAAGGATCAGTTGCTTGAATATGCAGAATATGTAGGAAATTATTACGGTACTCCACGTGATTTCGTCGAGGAGACGCTCGAGAGCGGCCGTGATATCATTCTTGAAATCGAGGTGCAGGGTGCGCTTAAGGTGAAGGAAAAGTTCCCACAGGGCGTGTTCGTATTTCTTCTTCCTCCTTCCTTGGATGAATTGAAGGACCGCATTCAGGGACGGGTACAGAGACTCAGGCGACGATCGACCATCGGATGTCGGTTGCGGCTGATGAGATTGGACTGCTTGAACAATATGATTACGCCGTAGTCAATGATGAGATTGATCATGCCTGCAGAAGAATTGAGGCCATCATTGCGGCGGAGCATTGCAAAATAAGAAAAACTGCCAATGTTTAACTTTTGGTAAATGACTCTAAATAGAAGAGGTGTGTTGTTTCATGCTATATCCATCCATAGATAAGATGCTAGGCATCGTTGGTAGTAAGTATTCCCTAGTTGTAGCTGCTTCTCGTAGAGCTAGACAGCTCAGAGAGGGCTCCAAGAGTGATCTGGAGCATCCAAGATCCCATAAACAAGTCGGTTTGGCTTTAGAGGAAATTTACGGCGGTTACGTCAAGCTTAAACCGGAAGTTGTACAACCGGAAACAATCGAGAAATAGAATAGATCGACCTCGTGGTCATGTTGACTTTGAACAACCTCTTTAGATACAACCGCGAGGTTGTTATTTTTTTCTGCTCGTTTTGGTAAAGGCTGATTTCACGGATCTGTTGTAAAGGCAGGGAATTGACTTCGTGATAATGTGAAAGCGGGGGATTGGACGATGTTAATCGGCAAAAAAATATTGCTTGGCGTTACAGGGGGGATCGCTGCGTTTAAAGCAGCTTCGCTATGCAGCAAGCTTGTGAAGGAGGGGGCGGAGGTTCGCGTCATCATGACCGAATCGGCAACGAAATTCATTAGCGAGCTGACATTGCAAGCCTTGTCCAAGAATGTGGTATATACCGACACCTTTGATGAGAAGAAGCCGGAGGCAATTGCACATATAGAACTGGCTGATTGGGCAGATCTAGTTCTTGTCGCCCCGGCTACGGCCAATATGATCGGTAAAATGGCTGCGGGTATCGGAGACGATATGTTATCGACGACTCTACTTGCTGTTACAGCACCGATTATGCTGGCCCCAGCAATGAATGTACATATGTACACCCATCCAGCTGTCGCTAGAAATATGGCAGAGCTGCAATCACGCGGGGTTCATATGATTGAGCCGGGTGTCGGCTTGCTGGCCTGTGGATATACCGGCAAAGGGAGAATGGAGGAGCCTGAAGCGATTGTAGATGCGGTGAATCAATTCTTTTCGCGTCAGGCTACACGGGCTGAACTTCCACTTGCCGGCAAGCAGGTTGTCGTAACCGCAGGGGGAACGATCGAGCGCATTGATCCGGTTCGATATATTACGAATGACTCCTCAGGTAAGATGGGATTTGCCGTAGCTAAGGCTGCTCAGGAGCTTGGTGCTAATGTTACTCTTATCGTTGCCCGCACACAGGTAGCTCCTCCAGTTAATATCAATACCGTACATGTAGAGTCAGCTATGGAGATGTATGAAGCTGTTGCTGCTGTGTGGCAGGACACGGATATTTTAGTGAAGGCGGCTGCCGTAGCAGATTATAGGCCGAAGAATCCAGCGCAGCATAAAATAAAAAAATCGGGTGACGATTTGCAATTGGAACTCATTAAAAATATTGATATTTTGCAGACAATGGGTCAGCAGAAGACGTCACAGTTCCTGATCGGATTTGCAGCCGAGACCGACAATCTGGAGCAGTACGCCATGGATAAGCTGCAACGTAAAAACTGTGATTTGCTGATAGCTAATGATGTAACTCAAGCAGGGGCGGGCTTTGGAATCGATACGAATATCGTGAATATCTATGATGCGCAAGGTCTGGTGGAATCTTTGCCTATGATGACAAAAGAGGAAGCTGGGCTCCGAATTATGGAACTGGCTGCGGAACGACTGGCGGGAGCCAGCAAATGAATTGCAAAATCGCCAGAGTAATTGTTGACGTTCCGAGCCGTGGTACGGATCGTCCCTTCGATTATATTATTCCAGATACGATGAAGGATTGGATCGAAATCGGTAGCCGAGTTGGCGTTCCATTCGGACACCGGACGGTACAGGGCTTCGTTATTGATCTCCGGCCTGATTCCGAGTTGAATTTCGCGCGTATGAAGCCGATTCAGGAACTGCTAGATCTAATGCCACCACTCCCACTTGATCTAGTCAAGCTGGCCGAGTGGATGAGCCATAGGTATGCTTGTAGTATGATCTCTGCGCTTCAGGCTATGATTCCTACAGCCCTTAAAGGTAAAGCGGAGAGATACATTCAACTCCATGAAGATTTAGATCATACGGATGCTGATCATGAGGACGAAGCTTTATATGCGGCACCGCCACTGCTGACTGGTGAGGAAGAGCAGATCGTCGCTTACATTAGAGCGAATGGATCGGTTCTGATGACGATGACTCATCTGAATGCTCAGTTTCCTGGTCAAGGGGAGACGATCAAAGGCTTATTGCGGGCCGGTGTACTGACAGAGACTCAAATGATCAAGGATAAAGTCCGTAAAAAGACCGTCAAGACGGTAACAGCAACGGTAAGCGGGGAGCAGGCGGAAGCTGTACTCGCCTCCTTCAGCGCTCAAGCGCGCAGGCAGAAGGAGGTTCTGCAGTTTTTGCTTGAGGTAGGGATTACCATATCTCTCCAGGAACTGCTAACGACGCTAGGCGTTACGGCTGGAACGGTCAAGAAGCTTGCAGAGAAAGGCTTCGCGGTTATAGAGGACGCTGAGGTATTCCGTGATCCGTATCAGGATAGGCACTTCAAACGGACAGAACCGTTGCCGCGTACGCCGGAGCAAGAGTCTGTCTACAGAAAAGTAAGCGAAGTGCTGGATAATAGATCCTATGGCGCTTTTTTGTTGCATGGGATAACCGGAAGCGGTAAGACTGAGGTTTATATGCAGACGATTGAACGCTGCATATCATATGGCCGACAGGCCATTGTACTCGTGCCGGAAATCTCATTGACTCCGCAGATGGTAGAGCGTTTTAAGGGACGATTCGGTAATAAGGTTGCTGTTATGCACAGCCGCCTGTCAACCGGCGAGCGCTATGATGAGTGGCGGAAAATTAGAGAGGGACGTGTGCAGGTTGCAATCGGTGCCCGATCCGCAGTCTTCGCCCCTTTTTCCGATCTCGGATTAATAGTTATGGATGAGGAGCATGAGACCTCCTATAAGCAGGAAGAGACTCCTAAATATCATGCTCGGGACGTGGCAATCCGGCGAGCCAAGCATCATCATGCTGCTGTTATCCTTGGTTCGGCTACACCGTCACTGGAGAGCTACCACGCAGCCAGATCACTCGATAATGAGCACTATACGCCTATGCTGCTGGAAATGAATGCACGTGCTTCAGGCAGCAAGCTGCCAGGTATACAGATTGTGGATATGCGGGAAGAATTGCGAGAAGGGAACCGCTCCATGTTCAGCCGACAGCTTCATGCTGGATTAGAGGCTAGACTTGAACGCGGTGAACAAAGTGTGTTGTTCCTGAACCGCCGCGGATTCTCGACATTTGTCATGTGCCGTACTTGCGGATATGTGGCCGGCTGTCCGGATTGTGATATATCACTGACCTATCATCAGAAGTCGAACAATTTACGTTGTCATTATTGCGGCTATGCCATCCCTGCACCTTCGGTATGTCCGGAGTGCGGGAGTGAGCATATCCGATATTTTGGAACTGGTACCCAGCGAGTTGAGACTGAACTGTCCAAGCTGTTTCCTGGGATTCGGGTTATTCGTATGGACGTAGATACGACGACTGAAAAGGGCTCACACGAGAAGTTGCTACAGGCTTTCCGAGAGAAGAAAGGCGATGTGCTGTTGGGAACGCAGATGGTAGCCAAGGGACTGGACTTTCCGGATGTTACGTTAGTGGGCGTTATTGCTGCGGATACTGCGCTTAATTTCCCGGATTTCCGGTCTGCGGAGAAGACTTTTCAGTTGCTGACGCAGGTGGCCGGCAGGGCGGGACGTCACCAGCTCCCGGGCGAGGTTGTGATCCAGACGTATATACCAGATCACTATTCGATCGTACACGCCAGCTCACATGATTATAACTCGTTTGTACGCGAGGAGCTGCTGCACCGTAAAGCTCTTCATTATCCGCCATATAGCCGCTTGATTCTTGTAACGCTGTCCCATGAGAAGCTACCGTTATTACTACGGATGGCCGAGAACTTCACAGCGAACTTGCGCGGCAAGGCCCAGCAGTTGGGATGGTTCGGCAATATGGATCGTTTTACGAGAGACGTCTTGGATATTCTCGGTCCTGTCGCCTCACCAATCCCGCGGATCAAGAACCGCTACAGATTCCAATGCATGGTAAAGTACCGCGGTTCACTGGATGCGGCAGAACTGGTACGCAGTGTAGCTGAGACCATGCTGAATGATATGCGCGACTCATCATTTCAGATCAGTATTGATGTGGACCCGCAGATGTTGATGTAACTGGACATTTATTTAGTTGAATTTTTGCAATTAAGTATTCGCGATAATTCTATTAATCAAAGAGGACTTTTTAACGACTTATAAAAGGATGGTGTGTTTATATGGCATTGCGGATTATTGTCCAAGAACCGGACGAAGTGCTACATCAGTTAGCTAAAGAAGTTAAGAAAATTACTCCGAACGTACAGAAATTACTGACCGATATGGCGGAGACAATGTATGATGCCGAGGGCGTTGGGCTTGCGGCACCGCAGGTTGGCATTCTGAAGCGAGTCATTGTCGTGGATGTAGGCGATGAGCATGGGTTGATTGAATTGATTAATCCCGAGATTGTCAGCAAAGAAGGAGAGCAGTTTGGACCTGAGGGCTGCTTGAGCATCCAGGGTTTACGTGGGGATGTGCGCCGGGCACAAACAGTAACGGTAAAAGGCCTCGACCGTAATGGTAATGAAGTAACTTATACAGGATCTGATTTGCTCGCGAGAGCTTTCCAGCATGAAATTGACCATCTGAACGGTGTTCTATATACGGATGTTGCGGAGAGAGTATATGAAATTACTGAAATTACTGAAATTACCCCTGAGGGTGAAGAAAAGGTGTGAAGGATAGGATGAATATCGTATTTATGGGGACACCTGCTTTTGCGGTTCCGTCTCTGGAGTCTCTGATTGCAGAAGGCTATAACGTAGTTGGTGTCGTGACTCAGCCGGATCGCCCACAGGGGCGGAAGAAGGTATTGACTCCGACTCCGGTAAAAGAAGCGGCTTTGCGCCACGGGCTTCCTGTGCTTCAACCGCAGAAAATGCGCGCACCGGAAGCTGTTGAAGAACTGGCTGCACTGCGTCCTGATCTTATTGTTACGGCAGCCTACGGACAGATTCTGCCTAAGGCTGTGTTGGAGTTGCCCAAGTATGGCTGTCTGAATGTGCATGGATCACTCTTGCCCGCTTACCGTGGAGGGGCGCCGATCCAACGCTCGATCATCAACGGTGAGAAGGAGACCGGAGTTACGCTGATGTATATGGCAGAGGGTCTGGATACGGGCGATATGATCGAGAAGGTTGTCGTTCCGATCGAGGATGAGGATAACTCGGGCACGATGTTCGAGAAATTAAGTCTTGCTGGGGCGAAGCTGCTGATGGAGCAGTTGCCGCTTATTTTGAACGGTACCGCCAAGCGGATCCCGCAGAACAATGAAGAGGCTTCGTATGCTTCTAACTTGTCGCGCGAGGATGAGCGGATCGATTGGACGGCATCTTCACGCGATATTTTCAATCGAGTTAGAGGCTTAGTACCATTTTCGGGTGCTTTTGCGACATGGAATGATGAAGTATTCAAAATATGGTCGGTAGCCAAGCCGACAGGAACAGGATCAGCATCGGCTTCCGAGACAGTTCCCGGGACTGTGCTTGAACTGTCCGAGCAGGGAATCGAAGTGAAGACTGGCGATGGTTCGGTCTGGCTGACCCGTGTTCAGCCTGCTGGGAAGAAAGCAATGGAGGCTGCTGAATTTATTCGCGGCGGTGTTATGAAGAAAGGTATGGTATTGTCATGAGCGACATGAAAGGCCATTCCGGCAAGGCGGGCGGCAACAAGAGAAGACAGGGGAATCACGCTGGAGCTGGCATGGGCTCGAATGCTGGCAATAGAAACAAGAAGGCGCAACCTACTGCACGGGATACCGCTCTGGATGTGCTGACCTCTGTTGAGCAGGAAGGGGCATACAGCAACTTGCTGCTAAATGGAGCATTGCAGAAATCCGGACTAAATGGTCCGGATGCAGGTCTCGCTACAGAGCTTGTGTACGGTACGATATCGCACCTAAATACGATTGATTATTTTTTGGAGTCCTTTGTTAGCAAAGGGGTGGCCAAGCTGCAGCCATGGGTCAGAAATCTATTACGGCTGAGTTTCTATCAATTGTATTATTTGGATCGTATACCGCCCATGCTGCGGTGAACGAGGCTGTAAATATCGCAAAACGGCGCGGCCATCAAGGGATCTCCGGTATGGTGAATGGGGTGCTGCGTAATGTGTTACGTCGCAAAGAAGAGTTGTCCCTGCCTAGTGATCTCCCTTCGGCGGCACGGATCTCACTTGCTCACTCCCATCCGGAATGGCTCGTCTCACGTTGGATTGAGCAGTACGGGGAAGCTGTTGCGGAAGCGATTTGTATCGCCAATAATGAACCTCCTTCCGTCAGCGTTCGTGTGAATCGTTCGCGGACGAGCCGAGAAGAGATGATCGCTATTATGAAGGAACAGGGGATGGAGGTTGCTCCGTCGCCTATATCACCGGATGGTATTTTAGTATTAAGCGGCGGTAACATGGCACTGACTAAATGGTATAAGGATGGGCTTATATCAATCCAGGATGAGAGCTCGATGCTCGTTGGCGCGGCTGTTCAGGCAATGCCAGGTATGAAGGTGCTTGATTGCTGCGCCGCTCCCGGAGGTAAGACATGTCATATCGCTGAACGGATGGAAGGTCGCGGTCAAGTAATCGCCAATGACATCCATACGCATAAGGCGCAGTTGATCGCCGATCAGGCAGAGCGGCTTGGGCTTACCAACATCGAGACGATGACGAACGATGCAGCCAAGCTATCCGAGCGCTTTGCAGCAGAGTCATTCGACCGTATTTTACTAGATGCTCCATGTTCAGGGCTAGGTGTAATTCGCCGGAAGCCAGATATGAAATGGACAAAACACCCGGCGATATTACGGAGATTAACGCGATTCAGCATACTGTATTGGACGCCGTGTGTAGACTGCTGAAGCCGGGCGGAATTCTGGTTTACAGCACCTGTACGATTGAACGGAGTGAAAATGCGGGCATGGTGGAAGCTTTTCTACAGCGTCATCCGGAATTTTCACTTGCGGAGGATATGCCGGAGGACTGGCAAGCCTTACAGGAAGCGAATACCAGAGAGAAGACAGGACTGCAGATCCTACCGCAGGACTATCATTCTGACGGATTTTACATCGCGCGTCTCGTGAAAACTTCGCCTGTAAAATAAAGGGATTCAAATGTTAGTTAATACTTAATCCTTTACGAAATACCCACAATTGTTATATACTGGAATCAGTGAAGCACACTTCTACTTATTGTTAAGAACGATAATAGGAGTGTGTTTTTTGTACATAAATAGGCCCTAATTGGGCTTATTAGGCTTGGGTAGTAATTCATATGAGTTTGTGAATTCATCTATAAGAGATTAGGAGAGTTGATTTTAATGAAGAAATGGTTACCCCTTCTGTTGAGTGGAGCAATTGGTTTAGGAGCAGTAAGTATGCCTGTGTCGGTGAACGCGGCTGATGGCTTCAAGGATGTTAAAGCAGATCATTGGGCAAAAAGTGCGATCGAATCTGCAGCCAGCAAAGGATATTTCAAAGGATATGCTGATGGTACATTTAAACCGAACGCTACTCTGACTCGCGCCGAATTTGCTGCAACATTAGCACGGCTTTCCAAGGTTGATGGTGTGGAGAATCCTGACCATGTCTTTGCTGATCTATCTGGGCATTGGAGCGAAGCTGAGGTAAACCGCGCGGTATCATTAGGATTTATCGATCCTAAAGATTATCCAAATGGATTTAAACCGAATACACCGGTGACTCGATTTGAGATTGCCAAATGGATGACCTCCGGTCTGGCTGCTGTTGATGAGGATTATAAGCAAGCGCTGGAAGATACAAAGACGACAGTTATTCCAGTTAAAGAGTACTTTACACCAGGCATTCCTGAATCAAAAGCTCCTTATGTAGCGGTGGCTATGGGCACGAAGCTGCTTGGGGGTTATCCGGATGGGACATTTGGGCTTAACAGCAATGCAACCCGTGCAGAAGCTTCTACGATTCTATTAAGATATGAATCTGTTAGCGGCAAGAAAGCAGATGAATTCCTGGGGTTAACGGAGCTACGCCAAGTTGGAACAGAGCGTACGAATATGGAAACGATCAGTCCGTTTACTACTAAACCGTCGTCTTTTAATAATGTAGTAGAAAAGAGCTATACGTTTCGTAATAATGCTGGAAGCTTGAAACTGCATAATTATATTGTAGTGGATTCTGAGAATTTCAAAAATATTGAGAGTATTTATGCTCCGTTATTTATTGATGATAAGAGTTATAATAGTCGTCTTGATGAGAAAGGAATATACAGAGCGTATATTCAAATAACAATTTACCCTAAATCTAAGGAATTTGATCTTGATCATTATATGGGTGGTGTACGTGCTGGAGTTGTACACGGAAGTAGAATAAATAATGGAAATATAGCGGGGAAGTACGGCTACCTTACTTTACCTAATACGGACACAAAACAGTTCTTTATAGATCAAAAAGATCAGGATGGGGGAATCACAGTTTGGGTTCAAAGATATTTGGATTCCAATAATATTGGAGACCAACTAGTAACGGATGATAATTCATTTCTTAGTATCAAGACTAAAAATTAAATGGAGTATTCATTATGATAAAAAAGTGGATTTGTAGCTTTGTTACACTCATACTCCTATTAAATGAAATCCCGATTTTTTCCAATGCTGCTTTTAATGAAGGTTATCCTACCTCTGGATATAAAATAAGTGCTCCTTCATATATGCAAACCTTGGAAGTGAATGTATCAGGTAGGACTGATGCTACTCCTAAAGTGGTTTGGACTCAAACAGATAAACAGATCTGGACTGCAACTTTCGCTGATGGCGTTGTAGAAACACCTAATGTCGGTAAGGGATGGGACGCATTACCAAAATCGAAAGAAACTGCAGAAAAAATAGATATGACCGTATATGTACCTGATTCAATGCGAGACACTGCAGATAACAAATATAAGAGAGAATATATCCGAAATCTTGGTATAGCAGATATGAATTGGATACGAGCCGACTCGTACTCGAAAGTTGATGCAAAGCCTGACTTCAAAGTTGGAGAAATTACCGCAAATATTAAGGTTATAACAGGAAACTTACAAGAATATAACAGTAAACCACAATATTCGACTCAACCAAATGGAGACCCTAAGTTTAATGCCCATTATTGGATTCCCATGGATGTAACATTTCAGGGAACTATCGTGGAAAAGAAGCAAATTCGTGTACTAGAATCTGCAGCCTTAAATATTAATGATACGAAGGATATGATCGCTCAGGTAAGAACCTTAGAATATAGTATGTCCGATTGGAATGATAAATGGACAACCGTGACCACGGCAACTGAGTGGCAGTCTAGTGATCCAAGTGTGGCAACCATTGATGCTAACGGTAAAGTTACTGCAAAAAAGAGGGAAAGACAACGATTAGCGCGGCATGGAAAAAATTCCCTTATGAGCTTAAGACAACAGCTCTTATTACAGTAGGTGAAAACACGGAAAACGGTTGTTTATTAGACCCGACTGCTCCTGAGTGCGGTGGTGGTGGTGGTGATGGTGGTGACGGAGGAAGTGTTGATTGCTCGTCACCTGATCTAGGACAAACTATGTCTGGGCAAGATTTCACACCTAATGTCAGTGCGGTAATTAAAGCAGATAGTCGCGGAAATGAGCGGTTTAATGTTCTTGATGGAATACCGACAACAGAGAGTTTATACGGAAATGTGTGGTCGAAAGATTACCTAAGTAAATATCAGTATCAGGAAATGAAAGGTAAATGTACGTTTAATGTTAATGTTACCGTAATGCCGCCACCAGTTCCAAATGACCCTGCCCCAGCCCCTGGTCCAGATCCTGGAGAGAGTGGGGAAGAATCAGGGACTACGGTTCAGGTCATCATAGAGAAAGAATATTCTTATTGGACGATTCTGAACGTTGATGTTTATCAAATTAAGGAAGCAGCACTGTGGAACTATGCCTTTGATGGTGGAGGCATTCGGATTCAGCCGAGCGGGTACAACGCTCCGTATTATTCAACATCCCAGACTGCCGGTTATGAAGCATCTTCGGTTCCTGAGGACATTACAGTCAATTTCGATGCAGATCCACAGGCTGCTGCAGAATCGGCCGTATATGTTAATGTCAGCAATGATACATTCACTTTTAATAATCAGACTTTGATGAATGGATCAACCACAAGCAATCATGGATCGACACCGAGAGCGATTCCAATCGCTCCTATGACAGGGACAATGTCCTTTATAGTCCTAATAACATGATTCCAATGAGTAAAACGAATAAACCTAACGAACCAAGTTCAGGAACCATTTTTTATGGACAAGTCAACGGATCGGGTACGATGGACTTTACAATCGATGGTATTAATCCGGTTACCGTACATACACCAGTCGTTATTTATCCGGGAGTATCCGACGATAAGGCTCATAACCAGAAGACGAATCCGGCATTAAGCCGTTCGGCGATTATTCTGGAGCGTCCCTTTACCGTACAGATGCCGAATAGCGGACAGCATACCAATTATGTAGGGTATGGAAATCGTAATTATTTAAAATACATAGGAAGTAAGCAAATTCGCTTTCCATTTGATGTGTACAATGAGGCGAAGACGATCTTTTATCCGAAGAACACTTGGATTGAGGTGGAGAAGTCACAGGAATCCTTTACCTTTTATTTACCGGTATGGGTAGATGAAGGCTTCTACGATGTAGAGTTCAGAACGATTGCTCATAACGCGCCTGTCGGTGCGACTCATGAGACGAATGCAAACTTGAATCTAACGCATCATATCGCCTATGGCACTGTTCCCGTAGATGTTATCGGCCGTGTGTACGATTTTCATGTAACAGATATTGCTGACTACAACTGGGAGAGCGTATTTCGTAAGGAGATCGGAAGTGCGGAGCCCACAAGCGCATCTTACTGGGTCGGACTGGTGGAATCGATGGGGCGCCGCGGGGCAATACAGAGAGATACACCCTCCCGATTCGCTCTGGAAGTCATCCTCAATATAAAAACGCGGTACTCAAACCTGGCTATCATTTTAAGTTTGATTTAAAGACAAAGGGCAATATGTGTGCGACTTGTTTTGCTATAACTGAGTAAAATCAGGAAATGCAAGGACTTTCAAAAGTCTAACTTTCTATCTGAGGACAGGAATGAGGAATCCAAGTTTTCCGAAACTGTTCCGTTGAGACTCCTACATGCCTCCTGTTCAGCAGAAATAAGAGGTATGAAGCTAGGTGAAGTCGGCAGAAAGAAGGCTACAGCCACCTATTAAGGAAGGTATGCCAACCGATATGCCGGACGGCTGAAAAAATTGTCTATGGTGAGAATGTTCATATGGGAACCGACGAAACTCCGAATTTACGAATCTAAATGCCTACCTCATGGAAACATGTTGACCAACGAATGTTGGGGCAAGCGGCGTAAAGTACGATTACATGTTAGGAAATACGCTATACCGAACAATGGCGGTATCACACTTGCAGGTTCAAAGGAGTCACCTAAGGACAATATGCATAGCTAAGATAGAAGGAACAAGGAAACCAAGGGACGTCGCAACAATGGACTGCTATCCAAGACGGTTGCTATAAGGTTAATTCCGAAATGCATTTATCCTTGCGAGAGTAAGGGCACTACCAATGAAGCTTCTGTAACGGGAGTGGAGGAACAGCCCTGAGTCTTGCTATTATGATAAACAACTTCCAAAAGTGAACTGTATCGGTCGGGTATGAAAGTGGGGACAATCTCTACAAGGAGGTTGCCACAATACAGGCTCTACGTTATTGGGATTACTACAACTTAACGGATACCTTTACTGATTTACATGAACGTGCTAAGCAAAAAGGGGCATTTAACCGTCTGTATGAATTAATCACATCAAAGGAAACTATTCTTCTTGCCTACCGCACAATTAAGTCAAATAAGGGATCGAAGACAGCAGGAACAGACGGCAAGACAATTGAGAACCTTAAAGTAATAACTGATAGCGACCTTGTAAATCTCATTAAAACAAAACTGGAAAATTATCATCCTAAGAAAGTTAGACGAGTCTATATTCCTAAAGCCAATGGAAAAATGAGACCATTGGGGATTCCATGCATCCTAGACCGATTAATACAACAATGCTTTAAGCAAGTGCTTGAACCAATTGCCGAGGCACATTTTTATAAACATAGTTATGGGTTCAGACCGCTACGATCTACCCACAACGCATTGGCCAGAGTGCAATTTTTGATTAATAATGGAGGACTCCATTACATCGTAGACATTGATATAAAAGGATTCTTCGACAACATTAATCACTCAACCTTATTAAAGCAGCTATGGAATCTAGGGATACATGACCGTAAAGTCTTGCGCATCATCAGTCGAATGCTGAAAGCTGAGGTTGAAGGCGAAGGCATTCCTGAAAAGGGAACCCCCCAAGGTGGGATACTATCCCCTTTGCTTTCCAATATTGCATTGCACGACCTGGATGTATGGGTAGCTGGGCAATGGGAGAACTTCCAACCCAATCATGCATATACAAAGAGGAATAAATACAACGCTTTGAAGAAATCAAAGCTTAAAGAAGGATTCATCGTTAGATACGCTGATGACTTCAAGATCCTCTGTCGTGACTGGAAAACAGCCCAAAAGTGGTTTCATGCCGTAAGACTATACTTGAAAGATCGTCTAAACTTGGATATCTCCCCAGATAAATCGAAAATCTTAAATCTTCGAAAGAAGAAATCCGAGTTTCTTGGATTTACTATTAAGGCTACGATAAAGGGGAAAAAGGCAGTTGCGCATACCGGTGTGATTGATAAGAAAAAACAACAAATAAAACTGCAATACAAAAAACTCATTCAAGATATTAAAAAATCACCTTCGGCTGGTAATGCACACCGCTTCAACAGTTTTGTTCTTGGGATTCACAATTACTTTAAGAAAGCAACGCATGTATTTATCGAGTTCTCACGACTTGCCTATGACCTGAAAAAGTTCACCTATAATCGTTTAAAGCAGATTGGTAAATACGAGCATCCGAATAATCCACCTCCTACATATAGGAAATTCTATTCAACAAGTTATCGAACATTTAATGTTGATGGGATATACCTGTATCCAATAGTGGATGTAAGAACCTCCAAAAACCTGAACTTCAGTCAAGAGATGACACCATTCACTGTGGAGGGACGGAGCCTCATTATCAAAAAGCTTAGTGGGCATGTACAAACAGAAATCATCAAAATGATGAAATCTGACAATCCACAACGAAGCGCTGAATTTCTGGATAATCGGATTAGTCGGTACAGTATGGTGATGGGGAAATGTGAAATTACAGGCATGTTCCTATTTGCGAATGATGTACACTGTCATCATTATGTACCAACGTATCTCGGTGGAGATGACAAATATAATAACTTACGCATCCTTCATCGAGATGTCCATACACTAATTCATGCTACGAATGAACAGACGATTATTGGACTCAAGCGTATGCTTGGTTTAACAGAACCTATGTTGCAAAAAGTTAACCAATACCGCAAAATGAGTAACTTGGAAATAGTTGTTTAAAACATAATAGCAAGATGGAGCGCCGTGTGCGGTGAAAGTCGCATGCACGGTGCGGAGGTGGGGAAAAGGTGGCGACTCCAGTCAAAACCTTACCTATACCTATTCGGTACACAGGATCAGATTCGCATCACGCCAAGCTTTTATTTTATTAGTGCCCAGGATGGAAATCGGACTTTGGTGGACTTGTATTATCATACAGGGAGCAGCAGTTACGTGAAGATCGGTTCGCCGCTGGATGAGGTAGAGCGCTATGTCGTCTTGAATGAGCGGCTGCGAAATGTACCAGACGAGGAACTTACAGATACGGCGCTATATAAATATGATCATGAATATACGTTTGGACAGGTTGCTAACATAGGGCGTGCTCAATACGTTCAATACTATAAAGAAAAGATGACAAAGCAGAAAACGATGGTCGGCAGTCTCAGTCTGTTGCAGCTTCCTGCAAATGTCCGAACTTTGCTTGGACCCAAGAATGGCTTGCCTGAAGGCGTGGACGTAGCACGGGCCAATGCTTCGATTCAGCGATGGTATGGGGAGTACAGCCTGCCTGCAGAATTGTTTGCGGTTAAAGCAGGGACGAATGTGGCTGAATATGGACGTACTCATCAAGGGTTAACGGATAAATCTCCGATTTTTCTAAGAGATGGGTATATTGTTGTGAATTTTAACATTGAGACGGTGCGTGACGGGCAGACGGACAAGCCATATTTGCAATATATCCACGCCCCACTGATGAATCAATGGCAGCAGATGGAAGGCTTCAAGCGTCAGATTACGGACCGTATGGCCGTGCCTATACACTTTTGGATGGAGATGTAGTATTCTACCAAGCGGATCAATCTAGCCGTGATGATTTTCGATCGATGGTGACACATTGAGTGGATATAAGTAAGGAATTAAGACCGGGTTTGCCTAATAAAACAGGGGAGCCCGGTCCTATCTTTTTGTTACGCTAAACCCCTGTCAAGGGCTTCCTCTTTAGTGTTATTATATTTTATGCTAAAATAGGTGGAATGAGTATGGTTATATACTTGATACTATAAGAATAGGTGTGTGAAGATGAATCCTTTTATATATGATTTGAGTTTGGAAGAACTTCAGGAATGGGCAGTACAGCAAGGAGAGTCAGCCTTCCGCGGCGCACAGATATTTGACTGGCTTTATGTAAAGCGCGTAAACTCTTTTGATGAGATGACGAATTTATCCAAGACGCTTCGGCAAAAAATGGACGAACAGTTCTCGTTCGTAACCTTGAATGAAATTGCGAAGTATGAATCCAAGGACGGTACGGTCAAGTTCCTGTTCGGGCTACATGATGATCACGCCATTGAGACGGTTATCATGAAGCATAACTATGGAAATAGCGTCTGTGTTACCACTCAAGTCGGCTGTAAAGTGGGTTGTACGTTCTGTGCCTCTACTTTGGGTGGACTTAAGCGGAATCTCAATCCTGGGGAAATCGTGGCTCAGGTTGTACAGGCTCAGAAGATTCTTGACACACGCGGCGAACGAGTAAGCAGCATTGTCATCATGGGAACAGGTGAACCATTCGAAAATTATGAAGCGACGATGAAATTTTTACGGATTATGATTCATGAGAAGGGCTTGAACATTGGACAACGGCATATTACTGTATCAACGAGTGGTATCGTTCCTAATATATATAAATTTGCTGATGAGGATACCCAGATCAACCTGGCGATTTCGATTCATGCGCCGAACGATGCGCTTCGCTCTAAGCTGATGCCTGTAACCAGCGTTTCCCGTTCGATGATGTCATCGAGGCGCTGCGTTATTACATCGCTAAGACCGGGCGTAGAGTAACATTCGAGTATGCGCTGATTGGCGGCGTCAACGATCAAGCGGAGCATGCTGAGGAGTTGGCGGAGGTACTTAAAGATATGCTCTGCCACGTGAATCTGATCCCGGTCAACCATGTTCCGGAGCGGAAATATGTCAGAACCTCAAGAAACGATATTTTTCAGTTTCAACGCATATTGGCGGATAAGGGCATTAACGTAACGATTCGTCGGGAGCAAGGACATGATATTGCAGCGGCTTGCGGACAACTGCGGGCCAAACATATGGAGTCTGGTACGAGGTGATAAGGATTGATAAAAACGGCTTATGTAAGTGATGTAGGAAAAGTTCGCTCTATAAACGAGGACAGCACATGGGTTGCCAGGCCTGGAACAAGGGTATACGCTTGCGATTGTAGCTGATGGTATGGGCGGACATCAGGCTGGGGATACGGCCAGCCGCCTGACCGTCGAGACAATTGTGCAAGATTTACAGGCATTGCCTTCACACTTGTCTCCTCAAGAGTTCGGAGATGAGCTGCAGCGGGCAATTCTGCATGCCAATGAAATCGTGTATCGTGAAGCGAAAGAGCATGTGGAGTACTACAATATGGGGACCACGGTTGTTGCCGTCCTTCTCAATGAACGTGAGGGCATCATCGGCCATATTGGGGACAGCAGGGTCTACCAATTCCGAAATAGCGTGCTGACTCAAATTACTGAAGATCATTCTCTCGTTAATGAGTTAGTTAAGAATAAGCAGATTAGCGAGCAGGAAGCGAACGTGCATCCACATCGGAATGTCGTAACCCGGGCACTCGGAACCGATGAACAGGTTGTTGCCGACATGTATTCGGTGATGTTAGAAGAAGGGGATATACTGCTGCTCTGCAGTGACGGTCTCAGCAATTATGTAACCCCGGATCAAATGATTCATACGCTTGGAGTTGACCAGCTTCCACTGGATCAGCGTGCTCATCAATTACTTCAATATGCCCTGGATGCAGGGGCGACGATAATATTACAGTCGCGTTATTGGAGTATCATGATGAGTCCGTGTCAAGCGCAAAGGGGTGGAATTTATGATCGGTCACGAGTTAGGTGGTCGTTACCAAATTATTGAACGAATTGGCGGGGGAGGAATGGCCCTCGTATATCGTGCTCAGGATATTCTATTAAATCGTAATGTAGCTATTAAAGTTTTGCGTCAACAATTTGTGAACGATGAGGAATTCATCCGCCGCTTCCGTCGTGAGGCACAATCAGCTGCTTCACTGTCACATCCGAACATCGTTAGCGTCTATGATGTTGGACAAGAGGGCGATGTGCATTACATTGTTATGGAATATATTGAAGGTCGCAACTTGAATGAAATTATCAAAGAGCGTGCTCCACTACAGGTAGATGAGGCAGTTCGTATCGCTTCGCAGATCGCTGATGCCTTGGATCATGCGCATACGAATCATATTATTCATCGTGATATTAAACCTCATAATATATTAATCGGTCGCAACGGCTGGGTAAAAGTGACTGACTTCGGGATCGCACGTGCTGTATCCTCAACGACGATTACGCAGACGGGCTCCGTCATCGGTTCCGTTCATTATTTCTCACCTGAACATGCCAAAGGGGTAACAACTGGCGAGAAATCGGACCTTTATTCACTCGGTATTGTACTCTATCAGATGCTGACTGGACGTCTTCCGTTCCTTGGGGAGAGCCCGATCAGTGTGGCACTGAAACATTTACAGGAGCATTTTGACGAACCACGCTCGGTGAATCCAATGATTCCGCAGAGTGTGGAGAATATTATATTGAAGTCGATGCGCAAGAATCCCGGCGAGAGATATGAATCTGCTAAGGAAATGCTCCGTGATCTGGAGACTAGTCTGCTACCGGAGCGTAGAACCGAGAACAAGCTTACTTTTGTCGAGGACGAGGATGAGGATAGCACCCGTGTAGTTCCAGCTATCAAACCTCAGAATAGGCAGAATAGTGGAGGTTCGAAGCTGTCTCGCGATGATCAGGGATCTGATGAAAGACAAAAGCAGAAATCGAACAAGAAACCAACAGGCAACAAGACTAAATTATGGGTCGGTATTACGCTGATTGTGATCGTTGCGATGCTTGGTATTGCTTGGTATGTGAACAAGCTCGTCACGGTGGAAGAAGTAAAGGTACCGAATGTGCTTAATATGTCCATTGAACAAGCTACTGAGGAGCTCTCCAAGGTTGGCATTGTGGTTGGGAATGTCGCTCAGGTATATAAAGAGGGCGTAGATGAGGGAATTGTCTATGAACAGAGCAAGTCAGAGGGAACCGCTGTGAAGGAAGGTTCGTCGATTGATTTGACGGTAAGTACGGCGAAGGAGCTACCGCAGATGCCGATGCTGATGGGTGGAACCTATACCTATGAGGAAGCTGTTGCACAGCTAGAGCAGCTCGGAGTGTCGAAAGACAGGATTCGCAAGGATGAGGAAAATTCCGATAAGGATACTGGTGAGGTCATTGGGCAAACCCCGGATGCCAATGCAACATTTAATCCGGATACCGATCAGATTATCTTGAAAGTGAGTAAAGGCCCAGCAAATATCAAGATGCCTAAGCTGGAAGGGTTAACTCAGGCTGCTGCTGTGAAGGCGATTGAGGATGCAGGGCTGAAGCTGGCGAAGGACGGAATTAAGCAGAAATCGAGCTATGATAAACCATCAGGTGAAGTTATGGAGCAGTGGCCATATGCGCCAGGTGGAGATGTAGCACCGGGCTCGGAGGTAACGATATTCGTCAGCTCCGGCTACCCTTCCGAAGCGATCGAGTATACATTCGAGGTTCCTGTCGTCCCGTCCACAGATGGTCAGAAGAGTAAAATCCATATTATCTATGGGGATGCTCGCGGCGAGAATCAAGACTGGGGTACAAGGACGATTACCAAGCCGCAATATATCTCGGTGGATCTTGTTCTGGCGCCTAACAAAGACGGTTATGTCTATGTGAACCGTGATGGTGCATTAACGGATACCTACAAGGTCTCGTATATTGATGCTAAGCAGGGGACTGTGCCGCAGCCATCATTGCCTGTAACGAATCCTACACCGGATGAATCAAATAATGATCCTAATGGCAACAATGGTGACAATAATAGCGGGAACAATGATCAGAACCCTCCTGATACAGGAATGGTCAACAAATCCAAGATAACTGGACGGTTAGCAAAGGCTGATATGAAGGGATCCAAACACCACAATTGAAGTAAAGCTTAAATGAGCTTTAATCGTTATACAGACAGACATGAAAGCGAGGCCTGCAAGAATGCCTGAAGGCTTAATCGTTAAAGCACTAAGCGGATATTACTATGTGAAGCCTGCAGACCCGGTGTTGGACGAAATTGTCCAGTGCCGGGGACGCGGCATTTTTAAGAAAAAGGCATAACACCTCTTGTTGGAGATCGGGTCATGTATAGTCCGACGGAGAACGGTGAAGGGATGGTAGATGAAATTTTACCACGCATTTCGGAGCTGATTCGTCCGCCGATCGCTAACGCCAGACTTGCAGTACTGCTGTTCTCACTGAAAGAGCCTGATCTGAATTTGCAGCTTCTGGACAAGTTCTTGGTACATATTGAACATGCGGGGCTGCAAGCGCTGATCTGTTTGACCAAAGAGGATCTGCTTGATGCGGAGAAGAGGATGCGGCTAGCACCACAGAGCAGGTGGCGCGTCTCTATGAGCAAATAGGATATGAAGTATTCATTACAAGTTCTCTGACCGGCAAAGGGACGGAAGCCGTGAAATCACGTCTCGCTGGAGAGATTAGCGTCTTTTCCGGTCAGTCCGGGGTAGGCAAATCAACGCTGCTGAATGCGATGTTCCCTGGATTGTCGCTGGAGACGAGTGAAATAAGCATGAAGCTTGGCCGGGCAGACATACGACCCGTCATGTAGAGCTGATTGAGCTTGAAAATGGCGGATATGTGGCGGATACTCCTGGATTTAGCCAGCTTGATTTCCTTGAGCTTGGAGTGGAGCAGCTCTCTACCTGCTTCCGCGAATTCCGCGAGCTCGCAGAGGGCTGTAAATTCCGCGGCTGTACACATCTGCATGAGCCTAACTGTAAAGTGAGGCAGGCGGTTGATGATGGGACTATTGCAGCGGGACGCTACGAGCATTATGTGCAGTTTTATGAGGAAATGAAAGACAAAAAACGGAGGTATTGACTTCATGAACGACATCTATATTGCACCGTCGATATTGTCGGCTGATTTTGCCAAGCTGGGTCAAGAAGTGGTCGAGGTAGAACACAGCGGAGCCGATTGGCTTCACGTCGATGTCATGGACGGACATTTCGTACCTAACATTACATTCGGGGCGCTTGTGATGAGAGCAATTGCTCCACTAACCAAGCTGCCGCTTGATGTTCATCTGATGATCGAGAATCCTGAGCAATATATTCCGGATTTTGCAAAGGCAGGGGCTCACCTGATAACAGTTCACCAGGAAGCTTGCGTACATTTGCATCGCGTCCTGCATTTGATTAAGGAGCATGGTGTTAAGGCGGGTGTAGCTATCAATCCGGCAACACCTGTATCTTCGATTCGAGAAGTACTTGAGGATGTGGATTTGGTGCTCGTGATGACTGTAAATCCAGGCTTTGGCGGCCAAGCTTTTATTCCGTCGACCCTTCGTAAGATCAAGGAACTGAAGGAACTCAGGGAGGAACTGGGGCTGAAGGATCTCCGTATTGAGGTTGATGGAGGAATCACGGCCGTTACAGCGCCGCTTGTTGTAGAAGCAGGGGCAGATGTACTGGTCGCGGGTAATGCAGTGTTCGGCCGCAGCGACCGCAGTGCGGCTATTCAAGAGATTCGCAGCAGTATACAAGAATAGCACTTCTGATAGTTCTTGTAATATTTCTGATCGAAGCTATATTATCTTCATATTTGGCAGGTTTCACTTTGTCCGGTTGGCATAGTGATTCGACCTGACGCATACAATGGGTTACATGAGCGGGTTCTCATGCAGCCCTTTTTTGTCGGTGAAAATACACAGAGAGAGGGCGCGGAACATACACTATGATGAGGGCATGAGAATGATGGGGAGGGTGAACGATGAAATTTTACACATTCAAGCTGCCTAAGTTTTTGGGAGGTTTCGTCAAAGCGGTGTTGAATACGTTTCACAAGAACTAGGCAGCAACAACTGCCGCTATCATGGAATTCGGGCGGCGCAAATCCCGCCTTCCATCACGCGGTTTGTGGCGATACTGTTTTCCGGTTGCTGAAGTGGCAGGAGAATACGAAAAAAGCACCTCTATTAAGAAAAGGTGCTTTTTGTCTATATACTTATTCTCACCATTATACGCGAGTCAGTTTACCGGATTTTAAAGCCCGAGTGCTGACGTATACGCGTTGTGGCTTACCGTCTACCAAGATCCGGACTTTCTGTACGTTAACGCCCCAAGAACGACGATTACGGTTGTTTGCGTGGGATACATGGTTACCGCTGCTTGGTTTCTTGCCTGTTACATAGCATTTGCGAGACATTCATTACACCTCCTGTTCCGATACACCTGTCTTGAAAATAACAGTTTATTATTGAAGTTAACAGTTATTGTTCAAGCCGGCTTTAGCCGGTTGATTTCCCTCATTAAGCCTATAAATGCATAGGAAACCGCATAAAACAATACTTACATATAATATCACAGTAAAAAAACGTCCGTCAACCGATCGACAAACTTTATTTCTATAGACGCTTGTCGCGCTTTGTTTATTTATTTATCTTTGTTCTTATAGTACAATATGGTTTAGCCCATAATAATTTCAAGGGAGGAGTGAGCGTAGGCGTGGCAATACAACTTGAGACCGAATATGGACGTGTAGATATTTCGGAGGAAGCAGTAGCTGTGATCGCCGGGTCGGCCGCCATGGAATGTTATGGACTCGTAGGAATGGCAAGCCGGAAACAATTCAAGGACGGCATTGCTGAATTGCTGGGGCGTGAATTTAGCCCGGGGTGTGGAAGTAAAGCTCGATAATAAGCGATTGGCAATTCATCTTTATATCATAGTCAGTTATGGTACGAAAATTTCCGAGGTTGCCTACAACATACAGCGAAAAGTAAAATATGTGTTAAATGAAGTCGTTGGACTCGAAGTGGCTCAAGTCAATGTTGCAGTTCAAGGCGTTCGTGTATCAAGCTAGGAAGGGGAATTCTCATTGAGTAAGCGTTCTATTAACGGAACAGATTTCACCGCCATGGTACTAGCCGGGGCGAAGCGGTTGGGGATCATGCTGAGCATGTCAACTCTCTAAATGTCTTTCCAGTTCCTGATGGAGACACCGGAACAAATATGAATCTCACGATGACGGCCGGAGTGGCCGAATTGAATAATAACGGATCAGGCGGACTTGGTAGCCGGGCAAATACGTTGTCCAAGGGATTGCTGATGGGGGCTAGAGGAAACTCTGGCGTTATTCTATCCCAGTTGTTCCGCGGCTTTGCCCGTTATGCATCTTCTTATGAAGAGCTAGATGCTATTCAATTTGCCTCAGCTTTACAAAGCGGGGTGGATACAGCCTATAAGGCCGTAGTAAAACCGGTAGAGGGAACAATCCTTACGGTAGCGAAAGAAGCTGCCAAGCATGCGGTTCACCAGGCTAGACGTACTACCGATATCGTAGATTTGATGGCTGATGTGCTAGCGAAGGCTAAGGAAGCTCTAGCGAATACGCCAGAGCAATTGCCTGTACTGAAGCAGGTCGGAGTTGTTGATTCCGGCGGACAAGGTCTTGTATATATTTACGAAGGCTTTATGGAGCAATTAACAGGCAAAGCAAAGCCTATCGATTCAATGCCCGCACAATCTAAAGCAGGGTCTATCTCTGCCGTTGCAGCCGTACATCCGGCCGAACATCATGATGCCACTGCTCAAGCGAAGCTTGTTACAGAGGATATTGAATTTCTCTATGATATGGAATTTTTCATAAGTCGTACCCTAGGTGGAGTACCGCATTCGAATTTTGACGAAGATCAATTTCGGAAAACGTTATCACTGAACGGTGACTCTATTATCGTGATTGCCGATGATGAAGTAGTCAAAGTTCATGTACACTCCAAAGCGCCCGGCGAGGTTCTGAATCTCGCTCTGAACTATGGGGAAATTACTCAGATTCATATTCTAAATATGCGTGAACAGCATCGTGAGCTGTTGTCAACCGGGCTTGATGCCGCTCCAATGCCAGAGTTGTTCGCTGACATCCCGGCTGAACCTGCCCGTTCTGTAGACCCGGCTGAGGTTCCTGCGGACGAATTGGCTCCTTACGGATTTATTGCTGTAGCGTCCGGACAAGGAATCTCAGATATCTTCAAGAGTCTTGGCATTGACGTTGTTCTATCTGGCGGACAGACGATGAATCCAAGTACGGAGGATTTCGTTAAGGCGATTCATTCGATCTCTGCGCAGCATGTATTCGTGTTGCCGAACAATTCGAATATCGTTCTTGCCGCTCAACAGGCCCGAGATTTGCTGGAAGATGAGCGTAGTGTCACAGTTATTCCGTGCAAGAGCATTCCGCAAGGAATCGCTGCTGCCTTCGCGTTCCAGGAAGAGGAGAGTGCTGACGTTAATACGGATCATATGATGAGTGCCGTATCTCATGTCAAGACAGGACAAGTTACCTACGCGATCCGTGATACGATGTTCGACGATCTGGAGATCAAGGCTGGTCATTATATCGGTATTGAGAACTCCAAGATCGTTGCAACCGAAGAACAATTGCTTGAGACAAGCCAAGCATTGCTTACTAAAATGCTGTCCAATGGGGATGAGATCGTCACTGTCCTGATTGGAGAAGAGGCGACAGAGGAGACTACAGCGTCGTTAGTGAGTTGGCTGAATGAAACTTATCCTGATGTCGAAGTAGAGACTCATGATGGCGGACAACCGATCTATTATTATTTATTCTCGGTTGAATCCTGATCGTCCTAATAATATAAGTTCAAAAAGATCGGTTTTCAGTACCGAGAAGGTTGGATGAAGCTAGGGTCTGAGGAGTGGAGCGTACGTAGTTTGTACGTGAGTACCTGAAATGTTACCGTAGGTAACATGACTTCGTAAGCATCTGCTTAGGCCAGGGTGAATTCAAGATTCGAAGCCGAGTTACTCCTTGATTCACTTCGTAATCAAAAGTGAACTTTTTGAACAACCTCTTGCAAAAGGGGGAATGATGAAAGGGTGAAGATACCTATGAGTCAGATCGTTATTGTAGCTGACAGTACGGCTGACGTTCCTGCTTCGCTGGCTGCTGAGTATGGTATTCATATCGTGCCAATGCGGCTAGCCTTCGGGGATGAGTCTTACCTGGAAGGAATCGACATCACGGTTGAAGAGTTTTATGACAAGCTGGCGAAGTCCAAGGATCTCCCGACGACTTCGCAGACCTCGCCTGCTCAGTATGTAGAGGTGTATCAGAATTTAATGAAGCAGTATCCTGATTCTCCTATCCTCTCGATACATTTATCTTCTGGGATGAGCGGCACCTATCAATCCGCTCAGCTGGCAAAGTCGATGATAGAGGAAGATTCTACAGAGCCGGTAAATATTACGGTGGTCGACTCGCTCTGTGCTAGCTATGGCTTCGGCATGATGGTAGTGCATGCAGCAAGATTGGCGAAGCAAGGGGTTTCCGTTGAGCAGATTTGCACCGAGTTAGAGCGTCTTGGACAAGAGCGCAGGCTTTATTTTCTGGTTGATACACTAGAGTATTTGCAAAAAGGTGGTCGGATCGGCAAGGCGGCGGCCATTCTTGGCACATTGCTGAATATTAAGCCGATTCTTTCTGTAGACCATGAAGGCATTATCTATTCGGTAGATAAGGTAAGGGGCCGCAAGAAGGCGGTATCTCGTGTAATTGAGTTATTCAGGAATGATTTCCCGAACCACAAGGATTTGAACGTTGCTGTGTGCGATTGTGTGAACCCTGAAGGAGCGGAAGAGATCATTCAGCTGTTGTCAGAGCATTTTACCCTGCATGAGATCGTACGCAACAGCATTGGTTCTGTTGTAGGTACTCATGTAGGTCCTGGTACTGTGGCTATCTTCGTATGGCCGGCTTAAAGAAGTTGTTCAAAAAGTTAAGCTTTTTGGACTTGTATTTAAAGCGAGGGATTTGAACGATGGATTTGCATGAAATCCCCGTAAAGCAAGTCAGCGGCGTGAGTGCTCTCAAAGCAGGAGAGCTTCACGCCTTTGGCATCTTTACGGTAAATGATCTAATTGAATACTATCCGTTTCGTTACGAAGATTACCGACTTAAATCTTTGACAGAAGTCAAGGACGGAGACAAGATTACGGTTCAGGCCAAAATTATGGGGATTCCTGTTCTGCAGCGCTATGGGCGCAAATCAAGAATGACCTGTAAAATGGTGGCCGAGGATTGGATGTTCACGTCGACATGGTTCAATCGCCACTTCCTGCGCGATCAATTGGTTGCCGGAAGAGAGATCATATTAACCGGGAAATGGGATCTAAAGCGTAATCAGCTTACAGTATCAGATTCGGAATTCCCGGATAAAGGCGTACAGCGAAGTGGCACCGTTCAGCCAGTCTATTCAGTTGGCGGGAAAATTACACAGAGCTGGATGCGCAAGGCGATTCATCAGGCGATGCAGCAGTATGGGGAGCTGGTTCCTGAAATCCTGCCTGAGGGGCTGCTGAAGCGCTATGATCTTATGTCGAGAAAACGGGCTATTCAGCGGATCCATCTGCCTGAGGATCAGACTGAGGGGCAGCAGGCTCGCCGCCGTATGGTCTATGAGGAGCTGTTCCTGTTCCAACTTAAGCTGCAAGCATATCGCGCGATTAACCATGAGCGAATGGATGGCGTTACCCATATCTTTGAGAACCGGGCGATTCGGGAATTCGTGCACAGCCTCCCGTTCGAGCTAACCGATGCGCAGAAGCAAGTTGAGCTGGAGATCTTGCAGGATATGCGCTCTCCTTATTGCATGAATCGGCTACTGCAAGGCGATGTGGGTTCCGGGAAGACCGTTATCGCCGCGATTGCGCTGTTTGCCGCGGTGAAATCGGGCCATCAGGGAGCCTTTATGGTTCCTACGGAAATTTTGGCGGAGCAGCATGCCCGTTCGCTTGCGAAGATGTTCGAGCCCTTTGGTATCTCAGTAGGGCTGCTGACGGGGAGTGTATCAGGTCGTAAGCGCAAAGATTTGCTCGCTTCCTTGCAGATGGGGCTGACGGACGTCCTTATCGGTACCCATGCTTTGATTCAGGAGGATGTCTTCTTCCGTTCGATGAGTTTGGTCGTTACGGATGAGCAGCACCGCTTCGGCGTGAATCAGCGCAGCATTTTGCGGCGCAAGGGGTTCAACCCCGATGTGCTGACGATGACTGCTACTCCGATACCCAGGACGCTGGCGATTACCGCCTTCGGAGATATGGACGTCTCCACACTGTCGGAGCGACCAAAGGGACGAAAGCCGATTTCAACCTATTGGGTGAAGCATGACATGATGGATCGTGTGCTCGGTTTTATTTCCCGTGAAATATCGCAGGGAAGACAAGCTTACTTGATTACACCGCTGATTGAGGAATCGGAAAAGTTGGATGTCCAGAATGCGATTGATCTGTACGTGTCGATGCAGCAGGCATTCCCGGACATCCGTGTTGGACTGCTGCATGGGAGAATGACCCCGAGCGAGAAGGACGAGGTCATGCGGGCGTTCTATGCGAACGAGGTGCAACTGCTCGTATCAACTACAGTTGTAGAGGTCGGCGTGGACGTGCCTAATGCTACGCTGATGATCATCATGGATGCCGACCGCTTCGGCTTGTCGCAGCTGCATCAGCTGCGCGGCCGTGTAGGACGGGGGAGCACGCGTCTTACTGCGTGCTCATCGCCGATCCGAAGACGGAGGTAGGTCAGGAACGAATGAAGGTCATGACCGATACGGACGACGGCTTCGAAGTGTCACGCCGGGACCTGGAGCTACGCGGCCCTGGGGATTTCTTCGGCACGAAGCAGAGCGGCGTGCCGGAATTCCGAATCGCGGACATGGTCAGCGATTTCGCAGTGCTCGAGGCGGCGCGTGATGACGCCGCCCGGCTGGTGGCGGACGCGTCCTTCTGGACGTCGCCCGAGTATGAGCCGCTGCGCGGCTACCTGCAGCGGGAGCAGGTGCTGCAGGGCGAAGTGATCGATTGATGGGACACTTTGGGCTAGTCGATTAGCTCAAAGTGCCCCAAATCTGTTGCCTGCTCTCTACAAAACTGCAAAAATACTTCTTTTTTTAAATAAAACGGACCACCTAAGTGAAATTGCTGCAAATATGCATCTTTTTGATGCGAAATGCGAAGAATTAGGATGATTTTGAGAAAAAAACTGCATAATTGCAGTTTTTTTCTCAAATCTGGTGAGTTTATGGAAGAAAAGCTGCATTTTTGCAGTTTTTTTAATTTCCGTCGGCCCTGGGTACATTTTTATTAACCATACTAGCATCCCTAAATTCATTTTCAAGACACTATGTACAGGCCTCCCGTCATATATCTAGAAAGTAGGTGTGAATGAGGGAGGTGCAATGAGCTTTTGAGTTACCAACAATTTGGCATTAGTTCGCAGTTAGTAGAGCGGGTGAAGCTTAAAATGAAGAATCCGGCCACAAAGGATCGTATGAAGATGCTGGTGGATGGTTTAACGAAATCGGATTTGCAGGATCGCGTGAAGGTGCGCCGAATGGTGAAATCGGCAGCAGGTATATTGAACGAGCGTTTGACGGGTGTACAGGAAGAACAGATTGTCTCATTTGTAGTTGCTCAGAAAATTGATCCACGCAATACATTTCACCTGATTAAGCTGTGGGGAATGTTCCGATAGTAGTTAAACCAAAGGTGAAGGTTCTTGTATAAAGAGCCTTCACTTTTTTTTATAAACGAAGTGTATCGTTCCCTCTTTACTTCATAGTTGCCGATCGGTATAATCCGAACCAATGAATGTGTACACATCACTCGACCAATGGATGGGAAGGAGAAGCTAGAATTGCAGATGTTTGGTTTCCCCTATGAGCTTATATTGTATTTTAGTCAGGATCATATCTCTTTTCTTACAAACAAAGTAGACGCCGACGATCACAGCCATCATTACATACAACTTACGATAGGACTCGAACAGCCCGTATCTATTACGGTGGAAGGTCAGCAGATACAGGCTTCGGGACTCTTTCTCCGATCCAGTGTGATTCATCAATTACAGGGCTATCAACAGTGGCAGTGGTACATGCTGATCAATCCTGAATCAACCTTGGGAGAGCTAGTAAAGCGGGTGTATTTACAGGATTCTAATGTCTGTGTATTAGAACAAGATCAGGTCGATCAACTGCGGCAGCTTGCTACTAGGCAATTATCTTCGATAACTAGCCAGAATGATTACAATCAGAGTATGAGGAATTTTATGCAAATTTTGCGGCTGCAGGGACAGGAGGATTATGAACATAAGTCTGATCTGGATGACCGTATCGGGGACATATTGCTCACTGTCGAGACATTTCCGGGTCATGAACTGACGGTTAGAGCGCTTAGCAAACACATGTATATTTCCGAGAGCCGATTATCGCATTTTTTCAAAGAAAAGGTAGGTATATCACTGGCAAGCTACATTGTACATCATAAATTAAGAACGGCATTCCAGGCGATTTTTAATGGCGTGTCGATGACAGAAGCTGCGATAGAGGCCGGCTTCAGTAGTTCCTCTCATTTCTCTAGAACCGTTAGAAACAAGCTGGGCATGACCGCACGCTCGATCGTGCAGAATAGCAGATTTTTGAAAGTGTAACGATCGTCATCTTCCTTATACTTATAGCAAAAGGGGGGATGATCGTGGAAGCATTCCTACAAGCTACAGTATTAGTAGACTATAAACATCCATCGATTGAGCAGCTCATTAGGACGAAGGGCTGGAGCCGGGACGAGCTTACCGAATACGAAAAAATCCGTCAAATCTACGATTATGTAAGAAATCAGATCAAATTTGGCTACAACCGCGGCGATGACATTCCTGCTTCGGAGGTGCTTGCTGATGGATATGGGCAATGCAATACCAAGAGTATTCTATTGATGGCACTGCTGCGGGGCGCAGGGATTGCGTGCCGAATTCATGGCTTTTATATCGATAAAAAAATGCAAAAGGGCGCGCTTACTGGCATCATTTATACCTTTGCACCTGCGAATATCGTTCATGCGTGGACAGAAGTATGGTTTGAGGGAAAATGGGTAGCTTTGGAGGGAGTTATTATCGATGATCCTTATCTCAAGCAGGTGCAGGATAGACTTTGCAGCTATAACGGAGGTTATATCGGATACGGGATTTCGATCAAAGATAAGGCGGGGATTAATCTCTGCTGGCGCGGGGAGAGCACCTATATTCAGAGCTTCTCGATTACCGAAGACTTAGGGTATTTCGACCATCCTGATGATTTTTTCGCCAAGTACAACAATGTCAAAGGCGCTGTGAAAAAATTATTATTAAATCTGCTGCGCAAACGGGTTAACCGGCAAACGGACGCGATTCGAAAGGGTAGAAGGCAATAAACAAATGAGGTTAGCCTCTTCAACAGGCCGACCTCATTTTTTATACCATTGTTTCTCCTTGAGTATAGAAAAATACTATTTACATATCTGTCTTGTTTTTTGCCAGGGATTGATGTATTTTTATATTGACATGTTAGTAGGTCAAAAAAAGGAGGCAGACATGACTCCGCGTACAAAAGAACAAAATGAAGAAATTCGAAATCGGCGGATTGCTGAAATTATCCAAGCTGCGGCTGATGTTTATTTAGATAAGGGTATGCTGCTGGAGATTCGTGATGTTGCCCGCTTGGCCGGCCTCGGTTATGGAACGGTATATCATTACTATAAGAACAAAATAGACTTATTGCATGACTTGCTGTGGCAAGCTCTGGAGAGAACCGCAGCGGTTGTTGATCGGTTAATCGATGAATCGCGGACGCTCCCCGGTGGCACACTTCCTTATACAGTAGAAATATCGGGGGGCACAGCCTTGGCTAGGACTAAAGAAACGGAACCTAAGGTCTGGCATGTTCTTGTCGCAGGCCTCTTGAGGACCTGGTCAGAGGATCATGCAGCGTATTTGGTGTACCAGCTTGGTAATGAGGATTACCGCCAGCTTCCCGAGGAACAGGCTTTGCCTCTAAGCAAGGCGTATCGGGAGCATATAGTGATTCCACTATCTCAGCTGATTGAACAAGGGGTGGTAGAAGCTACCCCAGGCATGTCTGCCCTAGATACGGAGGCCAAAATACGGATGCTGTTGTCGGCGATGACAGGCTGCACGTTGCTGCCGCTTCGGCGAGGGACGCTATACACCGAAGCGGAGGGAATTGCTAGCTTCCTGTGTGCGGGACTGACTTGAGGATTGGTCGATGGGTAACTTTGTAGACCAGACCCTTAAGTCGCGTTTGTTGATGGGATATTACTGTCCGCCGTATGGAGGTTAAAGGGTATGCAAATGCCCGAAAATGAAGGAGTGGAAGAGAAAGATGATTATTTTAAAATCACCGCGAGAGATTGAAGACATGAAACCAGCTAGCCAAATTGTGGCCGATTGCCACCGCGAGGTTGCTAAGCTGATCAAGCCGGGGATTACTACCCAGGAGATCAACGACTTCGTGGCTAGACATATTACCAAGCTTGGCGGTAAGCAGTTTACGAAAGGATACCACGGCTTCCCTGCTGAGACCTGTGCCTCGGTGAATGATGTAGTGGCACATGGCTTTCCCGGTAATCGACCTCTAGAAGAAGGCGACTTGCTTAAACTGGATATCGTTGCTGAATATGACGGATGGTTCGGCGATTCCTGCTGGTGCTATGCTGTCGGCCAGATTAGTCCTCAGGCTGAGCAGTTGATGAAGGTGACGAAAGAATGCCTCGATATCGGGATAAGTAAAGCTCTACCGGGTAATCGTCTCGGCGACGTTACATCAGCAATTCAGCAACATGCTGAATCGAACGGCTTCTCAGTTGTTCGCGACTTGCTAGCACACGGGATCGGGCGCAGCTTGCATGAAGATCCTAGCTTCGAGCATATTGGTGTTGCAGGGAAGGGGCTGCGTCTAAGGGAAGGCATGGTATTAACTATTGAACCGATGATTAATCAAGGCACGTTCCGGATTACGATCGACGATGATAAATGGACAGCAAGAACGGCTGATGGCAAACTCTCTGCTCAATTCGAGCATACTGTGGCGCTTACTCAGGATGGTCCGCTTGTTCTGACCGCGCATTAATAAATAAGATCCTCAATCAGATAGTCACTCATTCAGAACCGGTTAAGCTTAATTGCTTGGCCAGTTTTTTATTTGTAGAAATAACCAGCAATAACCTATTGCCAAGGGGAATATTTGTTCGTATTATGAGTATAATAGGAACAAACGTTCTTACGGAAGGTGAGTTTATGATTTATAGCTTGCGAAGTGGGCTAAGATGAGCCCAATTCCTTGGCAGACGCCAGAAGAGGCGGAGTTCGTGAAGGAATCGATTCTGCTGCCGATCATCCTGGATGTGCTAGAGAGACCGTACAGCGGTAGTTCGGGCGGGATTGAAGCTGCCGGAGATATATGGCGAACTAATCGATTTGCTACAAAAGGCAGCTACGATGGAGTTAACCCGGGCTCGGCAAGGCTTGCGCCAACATGGAATGAAGATCTATAAGGAGCGCCGAACGGTGCTTGGCATCGAGGCGGATTATTTATGCCGTGGGTATCATTATGAATTTTCTATGTTGTGGGGGCTCGTCAAGGCGGAAATCCTGCAGCGGATTCGCAGCTATCTGAGCATCTCTCCAGGTGGCTCCCTAGAAGTCTACAATGCAAAAGAAGGGGATGGCTCATGAAGCAGCGGGACCGCGTCATTATGATGGGAGACTGCCAGTCGTTCTATGCCAGTGTCGAGAAGGCAGACTATCCGCAATATAAAGATCGTCCGTTGATCGTTGCCGGCGATCCCAAACGCCGTTCCGGCATTGTGCTGGCGGCTTGTCCGATCGCCAAGCGTTACGGGGTAACGACTGCGGAGAATGTAGGGACCGCGCTGGCAAAATGCCCCGAGCTCGTTGTAATGAGGCCAAGAATGGAGAAATATATCCAGGTATCGCTGCAGATTACGGATATTATGAGGCAATTTACTGATCTGGTAGAGCCCTATAGCATTGATGAACAGCATTTGGATGTAACCGGGAGCCTATCCTTGTTCGGAGACCCGGATACTCTGGCGCGTATAATTCAGGCCGACATCCAGAATAAGACGGGAGTGCGCTGCCGATTTGGGATTAGCTATAACAAGGCGGTCAGCAAGATGGCCTGCGATATTTTCGCTAAGAAGAATGCGGATGGTATCTATCTTCTTCCCCAGGAGAAGCTTCAGAAGGTGCTCTGGCCGTTGCCAATTCGGAAATTGTTGATGGTCGGCTCGCGAATGGAAGGGCATCTTATCAAAATGGGAATGCCGACAATTGGCCATTTGGCGAATGCCCCGATGCAGAGGCTCAGAGCTCGCTTCGGAGTAAATGGGGAATTGTTGTGGCGTCTGGCCAATGGCATCGATCCTTCGCCAGTGAATCCCTATAGCCATCAAGGCGTCAAATCAATCGGTCATGAGATGACATTGCCGCGTGATTACTACTCCCTGGAGACGATTGCCGTTCCGCTCTTAGAGCTGACGGAACTCGTCTGCCGACGATGCCGGGATAAAGGGTTCATGGGTAGTGTGGTCAGCGTTAGCTGCCGGGGAGCGGATTTCGACCAACCAGCCGGATTTTCACGGCAAATGAAGCTGGCTGACCCGACAAATGTCACCAACCAGATCTACGAAGCGGTGATGGCGCTGTTCCGCAAGCATTGGAACGATCTCCCTGTGCGCAAGGTGGGCGTTACCTTGTCAGGATTAGTAGAGGATGATGCGTATCAACTGACCTTATTTGATGAGCGGCCCAAATATCAGGCACTGGAAAGAGCGACGGATGAGATTAAGCGAAAGTACGGAGACTCAGCTATTCTCAGAGCGGTATCACTAACGCCTTCAGGCCAAGCCAGAGACCGGGCAGGCAAGATTGGAGGACATTATCGATGACAGGAAAATTGCAAGGCAACGGGATGTGGGAGTCTTCGCGGATGATGCTGCCGGAGCATAAGGAGGCAATTTTGAGAAGCAATCGTCATTTACAGAAGAGGACGCGGGTACAACTGGATGAACAGGAGCTCGAGAGAGTCTCACGAATTTTAATGGAATCGCTGCATGAAGGAAGGGAGATAGCACTTCGGCTATTTGGTGAATATGAGGATCGGGGACTTTATGGAACCGTCACTCGCCTGGACCTGGCGGGCGGCGGGTTTGTCTACAGACAGATTATGGAATGGAGTGGGTGTTATGGCGTGATATTGTTAGCGCCGAATTCGCAGCAGAATATCAGGGTGATTAAGAAAGTATGGTAAGGCCGCCCCATGGTCTTGGATGCATATTATGCTATAATATGGGTTACAGCATTTTGGACTGAATGGGGAGATAGTTAATGATCTTGTACAAAGGTGATGCTTTATTTCACCAGGGAGATGAATGTGAGAACTTGTATCGCATTAAGAGTGGCTTGTTTAAGGTAATACGACTGCATGAGAATGGAAATGTGGTATTGTTTAATATTTTATATCCCGATGAAATTGTACCGCATCATTCTCTGGTCTCACCCAAAGAAGTGCTGGGAACAGCGATTGCGCTGGTCCAAAGTGAGGTAGAGGTTATTCCCGCACAGCAGTGGTACCGGGATCTACAGAATAATCCGGACAAGGCGATGGAAGTTGCCATGCAGCTGCAGGAGAAGCTAAGATTTATGCAGGAACGGCTGGATCATCTGTCGATTGGTACTCCGGCCGAACGGCTGGAGCTATTGGGCGATTGGCTAAACCAGCATGTCCCAGGCACGCATCTAACCGATTACCTGACTCAGGAGGAGATCGGGCAACTGATCGGAGTGAGGCGCGAGACGGTGAATCGTCTGCTCAAGGCGTTGGGCTAATCTGCTTCTAAGAGGTAGTTCAAAAAGTCCACTTTAATGAATTCAGTATTATAACGCTGAGAATTGAAGGATGATTCTCTCCGCATGATATGCGGCGATTAATATGAGCAATAATGATGGTATGCCTGTGTAGCTGGGGTGTCCTGAAGTTTTTGTCATGAACCGATTTGTGCTATAATAAAATAGAATCAAAAACAGAAAGGATCAGGATACCATGTGTCCCTTAAGGACGAATCCCCAAAGGACGATTTGGAAACGTTGTGATCTCTCTTACACTTAGCTTCTTACGTGGAACGTCGGTTTGCGACAATACCCTTAAGAAAGAAGCGAGTGATGATGCGAAGTATGAAGTCCTCGAGGATCTTTTTCGTAGGGTGTTGGCGTGAGGTCAACCAATCTGCGATAAGAGGGATTCTTAATGAGGAAGAAAACAACAAGATGGCAATATGACGGTAAGCAGTTATTAGTTTTGATGTTTGGTACATTTTTATTAGCGTTTACGTATTATCATATCAATTTTCAGAATGGTCTGTCAGAGGGCGGCTTTGTTGGCTTGGCGCTGTTAGGTAAATATTCATTCAATTTGCCTCCGGCATTGTCAATGCTTGCGCTTGACGCTCTTGTTATGATTGTGGCTATATTTTTTAAAGGCTGGAAATTCATTGCAAATACAATATTCTCCTCGGTACTGTTCTCGGCATTTTATGAACTGTTCGAGCGATTTTCACCGCTTTCAATGAACTTAACGGACAATTTGCCGCTAGCGGCATTGTTGTCAGGTCTATTGACAGGGCTTGGCGCTGGGCTTGTTCTACGTGCAGGCGGAGCTTCAGGTGGAGACGATATTCTAGCATTGATGTTAAGTCAGTGCTCAGGCATCAAGATCGGTACGATGTTCATCCTGCTGGATGCGGTTGTACTGATGTTATCTTTGTTCTACTTGCCATTTAAAGAGACGATGTTCACCATTATGGCGGTACTGATTGCCGGTAAAATGATTACTTGGACTGTTCAGTATGGTCGTAAAGAAGTGCCATCGCGCAAAGTTTCTTACGGCATGAAACAGAAAACGGCGTGAGCCCTCGGGCTACAGCGTCGTTTTCTTTTTATATAGGTGCTGGTAATCTGCTATAATATGGAATGTATTTTTACGAGAATGGAGAGATCAATATGATTTTACATAAAGGTGAGACGCTGTTTCATCAAGGAGATGAAGGAGTGAATTTATACCATATTAAGAGCGGATTGTTCAAGGTGACCAGACTGCATGAGAACGGGAATGTGGTGTTATTTAATATTCTCTACCCGGGTGAGATGGTTCCGCATCATTCCTTGATATCAGCGAAGGAGACGCATGGAACGGCAATTGCGCTTGTACGAAGTGAAGTGGAGGTCATTCCTGCGCAGAAATGGTATCGCGAGTTGGAGGAAGATCCGCATAAGGCGCTTGAGATTGCTAAGCTGTTGCAGGAGAAGATCAGGTTTATGCAGGAACGGTTGGATCATTTGACGGTAGGAACGCCGGCCGAGAGATTGGAACTGTTGAACAAATGGTTAAATCAACACGCGAATGGTATTCCGTTAACGGATTATCTAACCCAAGAGGAGATTGGTCAATTGATCGGGATCAGGCGCGAGACGGTGAATCGCTTGTTACGTGAAATGAACAAAGGTTAGAATTAAAAATAAACCCCCGTGGATCTGACGTGCGAACACTCCAGAGCCGCGAGGGTTTTGTTTATATATAGCGATAGATAAACGATTAATTTAAACTGTCTGCGGTCCGAAGAATTCGAAATGAACTCGCTCTTCAGGAACGTCCCATTGCTTAAGAGCGCGGTTAACAGCCTGCATGAACGGTGTAGGTCCGCAGAAATAGAAATCAGCATTGGAATCCGTCACGGTCTGCAGCCAAGGGAGATCGATGAAACCGATCTTGTCGCAGCTTTCGCCAGCAGTTGGAGCTTCGTAGACAAGATAAGAACTTAAGGCCGGATGATCTTGAGTCAACTGGCTAATATGCTCTTTCATGGCATGATGGCTTCCGTTGCGAGCGGCGTGGATATACACGACCTCACGTGCAGGTTGTTGCTCCAGCAGTGTTTCGAGCATGCTGACCATTGGAGTTAGGCCTACACCACCGCTAATTAGAACAACGGGAATCTCCTTGGATTGATCCAACGTGAATTCGCCAGCAGGTGCGCTAACCTCTAGGATATCTCCTTCAAGAACATCGTTATGCAAATAAGAGGATACGATTCCGGCTGGTTTGTCAGCCTCTGCTTCCTCACGTTTGATGGAAATGCGGTAATAATCATGACCAGGTGAGGTGGATAGGCTATAATGACGAAGATGGGTGAAGGACTGCCCCTCCGGTTTAACACGTACTGTGATGTATTGTCCAGGAAAATAACTTGCGATTTCTTTGCCATCTTCTGGTTTCAAGTAGAAAGAGGTAATGACATTACTCTCTTTAATCTTGCGATCCACGATGAAGCGGCGGAATCCGCGCCAGCCGCCGGGCTGCTGTTCGGAAGCTTGGTACATCTCAGCTTCGACGCTGATGAATACGTCGGCGATGACACCATATGCTTTGCCCCAGGCCTCGATGATTTCATCGGTCGCGGCATCGCCAAGCACCATTTTAATAGCTGCGAGTAGATTCTCGCCAACGATAGGATATTGCTCAGGCAAAATGCCGAGTGCCCGGTGCTTTTGGGCAATTCCTTTGACGACAGGGAGGATTTCTTCCAGACGATCAATATGTGCAGCGGCAGCATAGACAGTATTGGCTAGAGCCGTAGGCTGTTTGCCTTGACGCTGATTTGCGTGATTGAAGACATTGAGTAATTCGGGATGATTTTTAAACATCGTTTCATAAAATTTTCTGGTAATTGTTTGCCCATGGACCTCTAGTACGGGAACCGTTGATTTGATGATTTCAATGGTTTTCGCATCAAGCATATGGGGCACCTTCTTTCTTTGTGATAAATCTTACACTTATAAGTATAGGTGCATAGAAATATGGATAATTGTGATTGGCGTCACCTCAATTGTTTACGAAATGTGAACTTAAAATTTTAGCAATTAAATTTATCACATAAAAAAACGGCGTTTGCCCCTAAGGCCACGCCGTTTCATTATTTAACTCTGCTACTCGAATAGTTGCAAATACTCTCCATAACCTTCTTTCTCCAGTTCCTCCTTCGGTATGAAGCGGAGTGCAGCGGAGTTGATGCAGTAGCGGAGTCCATTCGGGCCGGGACCGTCATCGAATACATGTCCCAGATGAGAGTCGCCTTGCCGGCTTCTGACTTCTGTGCGGATCATGAAATGACTTTTGTCCAACTTCTCCTTAACATTGTAGGACTGCAGTGGACGGGTGAAGCTTGGCCAGCCGCAGCCAGCGTCATATTTATCGAGTGAACTGAACAGAGGCTCGCCAGATACGACATCTACGTAGATGCCATCTGCTGTATAATCCCAATACACGCCGGTGAACGGCCTTTCCGTGGCACTGTTCTGAGTGACTTCATCTGAATCGGCGTCAGAACCTGCTTCAATTGCTCTTGGTTGGCAGGGCCGGACCAATGTTGTTCAATGAAATCCTCCCGGCCGGAGCCGATCCGGTAACGCTTGTAGTGGAGTGGATTCTTCTTGTGGTAATCCTGATGATAATCTTCGGCAGGATAAAAGACCAAGGCCGGCAAAATTTGCGTTACAATCGGTTTATCGAATCGTCCGCTTTGTTCAAGCTCGACCTTTGAGGCTTCTGCTTCTTCACGTTGGTGCTCACTATGATAGAAGATAGCTGTAAAGTAGGATTCCCGCGGTCATGGAATTGTCCGCCTGCATCGGTCGGATCAATTTGCTGCCAGAATAGAGTAAGCAGCTTTCGGTACGGAAAAACAGCTGGATCAAACGTGATCTGCACAGCTTCATAATGACCTGTATCCCCGGCGCATACTTCTTCATAGGTTGGATTCTCTTTATGGCCACCGATATAGCCCGAGACGATCCGTGTATGCCCGGAAGCTCTTCAAATGGGGATACCATACACCAGAAGCAGCCGCCGGCAAAAGTAGCTAATTCCAGATTAGGCAATGGTGCTTGGTTCATGTTTTTCCCTCCGTTTCGATGGTAGTAAGATCATAGGGTGTAACGGTATTTATTATACCTGTTTTTAAGTAAAATTCGAAATAATTTCCGTTATGGTTTTATACCGAAGTTAACTTATATATTGACAGATAAATTTATATTTTATAATATTATGACGTAAAGTATATGAATACTTATATGAATGATTAAAGGGGAGTAGCTGCTTCAGTAAAGTCGTCATTACGAGATGAACCATCTCCGGCTTTATTGGCAACTTCACGTTGTTAGCGAGACCTTTACCATTGCAGGGTAGAGGCTTATTTATAAAGACCTTTACCGCAATCGGTAAAGGTCTTTTTTTATTAATTTAAGCAAGATTACAACAACTACACTAACTAATTGGGGGAAAAAAAGATGGATATCAGCTTGCTTATGGAGTATGGTTGGGTGCTCATTGTTCTGATAGTGCTGGAGGGACTTCTAGCCGCAGATAATGCGCTGGTCTTGGCAATTATGGTGAAGCATCTGGATGAGGATGTTCGGAAGAAGGCTTTGTTCTATGGATTGGCAGGCGCATTTGTATTCCGATTTGCATCATTATTTATTATTTCCTACCTGGTCGACGTGTGGGAGGTTCAAGCGATCGGGGCACTCTATTTGCTATATATGGCAATTAATCATATTATCCGTAAGCTGGTCGTACATCGGAACGGAGATGAGAGCGAGCGGAATAAAGAGAACAGCTCTAGAAGAAGAAGCCTACAGGCTTCTGGGGAACTGTATTAAAAGTGGAACTTGCGGATATTGCATTCGCCGTCGATTCAATTCTAGCCGCTGTTGCTCTGGCGGTCGCCTTGCCGCCTAGTGGTCTGCCGAATATCGGCGGCATGGACGGAGGCAAATTTATCGTAATTCTGCTCGGAGGCTTCATCGGATTGATCATTATGCGCTTCGCAGCCAATTTCTTCGTGAAGTTACTGCACTCCCGTCCAGGCCTAGAAATAGCGGCATTCATTATCGTTGGCTGGGTTGGAATTAAGCTGGCAGTTCACACCTTAGCGCATCCGTCGCTTCACGTAATTCCTGAAGCTTTTGCCGAGAGTACTGCCTGGAAGATCACATTCTACGTCGTGTTGGTGCTGATTGCAGTCTGTGGTTGGTTCCTGTCGAGCAAGAAGCTTGAAGAGAATCAGACTAGCAAGGTGAATGGATAAATAACCTAGGGGCACAGCACAATTCATCCCCGCAGAGACAATAAAACGCTGCTGAAGTCGTCTATGACTTCTAGCAGCGTTTCTTGTAAAGGGCGAGTTAACGGAATCGTCAATTACATCCCATGGTTGCGTGATGCCTGCCTATATTGCTTGGGTGACATGCCGAATTTTTTGCGGAATACTTTATGGAAATAGTTATAGTTCGGAAACCCGGAGCTCTCGGCGACATGTTCCAGAGACATAGGGCTGAAGGTGATCCGCTCCCGCGCCATATTTAATCGAACCTCTAGAGCATATTGAATGATACTGGTTCCGAATGTCTCTTTGAACAAGTGAACGGCGCGTGATACGCTGATGTCAACATGGGCCGCTGCATCCTCCAGCTTAAAAGGAGAGGCGGCATTCTCTTCAATATAGTTCTTGATGCGATGGGCAAGATAAGTCGGATAAGTGGGCAGCGGCTGCTGCAGGAAGTTTCGATCGATATCCAGGCACAATATTCTTAAGTAGTACTCTGCTATTTCAGGCGTAGGATTAGAAATCCGCCGCTGCTCGAGCATAATTTGACGGAAGGCGCCAATGATACCTTCGGACAGGGGAACCTTCATCTTCTGTGGTCGGTCGTACTTCTCCCACCATTCTTCGACCCACTTTCCGGATAGGAAAATATGATAATCAGCGCTGGAGACAATCGTCTCACCGAGCTGATTCTGCTCCGCCTCGATCCTAAGTTCATATGGCTCATTTGGCTTGAACAGCAGTAGGTCACCGGGTTCAAGCAGCTCTAGCTTGCCATCCAAGCGGGCTCGGCAGCGTCCGAATGATTGCAGGCGGATGAGATAACTATGCAATCCTTCGGGATTAACCATATGAAAGGGCTTGCGGTGAGAGGAATAGTTAGCAGTTAGTATTTGCAAGTCCAAGCGCTCTGACGGCGCTCCCTCGACGATGTGCTGAGAGGGGCGGTTGGTAGCTGGTAGTTGAAAGTTTTGGCAATCCATCGATGATTCTCCTTAATATATAAATAAAATAATGACCAGATTGTTCATGTTTGAATCATATTATTCATTTTAAATGAAAGCGATTTGAAATACCATTGGAATTGTAATGCTAATATAAAAAAATCCTTTTCAGGAGCGGTATCGTTGGCCGAATGCTGAGATAGGCGCTAGATAAGTAAGACCTATGAATTCGGCATACTCGAGGGTGTTACAAGTTATAAAGTACACATTTTCGGTATTCAGGAATCGCCACAATCATTCGTAATGAGGTGAATCATTTGGTGAAGGTAGGATTACAGCTTTATACAGTACGGGATTATTTGGAACGTGATTTTGAAGGTACGCTACGGAAGGTGGCTGAGCTTGGATACCAAGGCGTGGAATTCGCCGGTTTCTATGGCCGTACTCCGGAGCAAGTCAAGGCTATCCTTGATGAGACAGGACTTGTCGCTTTAGGTGCGCATACACCATATGAACGTTTGCTTCATGCGCTGGATGAAGAGATCGCTTTCAACAAAGCCATTGGTAATCGTTACTTGGCCATGCCTTATTTGGCCGAAGAGGATCGTGGGCGCTGGGGTGAAGTGATAGAAGATTTGAAAGTGATTGGTCAGCGTTGCGCTGAAGAGGGAATGGTGCTGTTCTATCATAACCATGACTTCGAATTGACACAGAAGCTGGGGACAAGCCAGTTCTTGATGCGATATTCTCCGAAGTATCCGAAGAATTACTCAAAGTCGAACTGGATTCATGCTGGGTGTACTTCGCGGGATTTGACCCGCTTGAATATATCGCTAAATACAGCGGTCGCTTGCCGCTGCTGCATTGGAAGGACCTCGTTAAGAAGGCAGATGGGTCACCGGAGACGGTGGAACTGGGTAAGGGAGAAGTGAATGTGCGTGATATTGCCGACGCTGCTATTCAGGCTGGTGCCGAATGGTTGGTCGTAGAACAGGATTATTGCGCTAATGATTCATTGAAGAGTATTGAGACAAGTATGGAGTTTATACGCGCTTATGCACAAGGAGGAAAACTAAATGTCTAAAAAAATAAAAGTAGCTGTAATTGGGTGTGGCGGGATCGCTAACGGCAAGCATTTGCCAAGTCTTTCGCAGGTAGAGCAAGTTGAATTGGTCGCTTTTTGCGATATTATTGAAGAACGCGCAACTAAAGCGGCTGCTGAATATGGCGTAGAAGGCGCCAAAGTATTCACGGATTTCCGCAAGCTATTGGCAGAAACTGATGTAGAGGTTATTCACGTATGTACGCCTAACGATTCTCACGCGGAGATCACGGTAGCTTCCCTGGAATCCGGACGCCATGTTATGTGTGAGAAGCCGATGGCTAAGACGGCTGAGCAAGCTCGTCAAATGCTGGATGCAGCGAAGCGTACCGGCAAGAAGTTGAGCATCGCATATCAGAACCGCTTCCGTGATGACAGCTTGTATTTGAAGCAATTGTGCGAAGAAGGCGAATTGGGCGATATTTATCTGGGTAAGGCACTGGCGCTTCGTCGTCGTGCAGTTCCTACTTGGGGTGTATTCCTTGATGAAGAGAAGCAAGGTGGAGGCCCACTCATCGATATCGGAACTCACGCACTAGACTTGACGCTGTGGTTGATGGATAACTACGAGCCGAAGAGTGTAACTGGACAAGTGTTCCACAAGCTAGGTGATCGTGAGAATGCGGCAAATGCATTTGGTCCATGGAATCCGGAAGAGTTCAAAGTTGAAGATTCTGCATTCGGATTCATTACGATGAAGAATGGTGCGACCATTATTCTTGAGTCGAGCTGGGCAATCAACATGGTTGATATCGGCGAAGCAAGAACGATGCTGTGCGGTACTGAAGGCGGAGCGGACATGACTAACGGTCTGCGTATTAATGGCGAGAAGAACAGTCGCTTGTATGACACGAAGATCGACCTTGGCGCTGGCGGTGTAGCGTTCTATGACGGCAAAGTAGAGAATGAAGCTGTCCGTGAGGCGAGAACTTGGATTGAAGCGGTTATTGAAGACAAAGAGCCGGTTGTAAAGCCTGAGCAGGCTCTCGTAGTTACTGAAATTCTTGAGGCGATTTATGAATCGGCGAAGACAGGCAAGGCAGTATATTTTGATTAATTAATACATCAAGAATAAGGGCTCACAGCCCTAGGTACGATAATTTCAAGAAATATAGGTAGGAGGAATTACAATGAAATTAGGCGTTTTTATGGTTCTGTTCGGAGATCGTTCGTTTGAAGAAGCACTGGATATGGCTGCATCTCAAGGCTTAAAAGCCGTTGAGATCGGCACAGGAGGCAATCCCGGCAATGCTCACTGCAATCCGGAGCTGTTGCTAGAAAATAAAACGGCTCGTGAGCAGTTCAAGAAGGCGGTGGAATCCCGCGGTCTGATGATCAGTGCCTTGAGTTGCCACGGTAACCCGCTACATCCACAGAAAGCTCTTGCACAGAAGGACCATGACGATTTCGTCAAGACGGTTCAGCTTGCAGAATTGCTCGAAGTACCGGTTGTTAACACTTTCTCTGGATGTCCAGGTGATCATGAGAATGCAATGTATCCGAACTGGCCGGTTGCTCCTTGGCCAAATGATTATCAGGAAATATTGAACTGGCAATGGGAGAACAAGGTCATTCCTTACTGGAAAGAATGGGGCGCTTACGCTGCGCAGCATAACGTTAAGATCGGCCTTGAACTTCATGGAGGCTTCTCAGTTCATACCCCGGGAACATTGCTTCGTCTCCGCGAAGCAGCAGGTGAAGTGATTGGCGCGAACCTCGACCCTAGCCATATGTGGTGGCAAGGCATCGATCCGGTGCAGGCGGTTGCTATTCTAGGTAAAGCTGGCGCAATTCATCACTTCCATGCGAAGGATACGACAATCGATCCAATCAATGTTAATATGCACGGGATTACTGACATGCAGTCATACTCGCTGATGCAGGATCGCGCTTGGCAATTCCGTACAGTGGGATATGGGCATGATATGAAGACATGGGCTGATATTATCAGTGCGCTGCGCTTGTATGGTTATGACTATGCAGTAAGTATCGAGCATGAAGATGGATTGATGTCGATTGAAGAAGGCTTCACCAAAGCCGTTCGCAATTTGCAACAAGTTATTATGGAGGACTCTGCTGCAGAGATGTGGTGGGTGTAGATAACACAGATTAGAATAGAATTAGAAATAACGGCTGCCGTTAATCGGAGCCGTTATTTTTGTATATGATTAAAGTCTATGTTAATAATACCGAATATGTAAAAATGTTAGGGCAAACTATAAACTCGGTGTTAATTTATTTAAAAATATGATAAACTGAAACAAACTAACTTATTGTAAGTTTTTAACGACAATGTTTCTTATAAAGTAATGTTTTTAATTAAGTAAGAGGTGAAATGTAATGGATGATAATGGTACATCCATGTGTCCGATGTGTCCACGCTTTGAATCGGCATTTACTTTGCTGGGAAAACGTTGGAACGGATTAATTATTCGAACTTTAATGAACGGACCCAGGAGATTCAAAGATATTTCAAATGGCATCCCGTCGATGAGTGATAAAATGCTGTCTGAACGAATGAAGGATCTTGAGAACGAAGGCATTCTTGTGCGACATGTATACCCGGAGACGCCTGTTCGGATCGAATACGAGTTGACGGATAAAGGACGTGCTCTGCGTCCTGTTATGGATCAGGTTCAATGCTGGGCGGAAGAATGGATTGATTAACGTTGCTAAGCCGTGCCGCTACCTGTGACGGGGGCGGCACGAATATTGCGAGTTCAAAAGGCAGGTTTTCAACGCGATCCCATGCTTCCGATGTGCTTTTTCAAAATGCTTCAGTTGGATTAAGCTAGGGTTGTAAGGAGCGGAGTGGACTTTTTGAACAACCTCTAATATTTCAGAGAGTAGGTGTAATTTTGGCTGAGGTAATAGTAATCGGAGCAGGACCTGCAGGGGCAAGTGCAGCTTTGTTTCTGGCTAAGGCAGGTAAAGAGACGCTTGTTCTAGACGGCAATGCAAGCATGACGAAGAGAGCCTGGATTGAGAATCATTATGGCGTTAAAGAGGCGACAGGACCCGACTTATTGCAGACAGGTCGTGAACAAGCCGAGAAATTCGGCGCCAAGTTCATCGAAGAGAAAGTAATAGCCGTAGATACGAATGGTGAAACCAGAGTAACCGTTAAGACGGAATCGGGACGTAGCTATGAAGCTTCTCATGTTATTCTGGCGACTGGTGCGCTTACGGATTTAGCTAAGACGATTGGCCTTACACTTAAGGATGGAAGAGAGCCTCGCATTAAGACCGTCATTGATACGGACGGCAATGGACGAACCAGTAAGCCGCGGATTTGGGCAGCGGGTACAGTAGCTGGCGTCAGCGTGCATACCATTATTACAGCTGGCGATGGCGCTAAAGTTGCGATTGAGATTATTAGTGAATTGAACGGTGAACGTTACGTTGACCACGACATTTAAAATAAAATATTTTATAAGAGAGAGGCCTTCCTTTACAGGAGGGTCTTTTCTTTTTTGTCTTACATGCGATTGTGATCTCATGTACTGTATTAAAAGAGAGCATATGCTACGTTAGGATTATGTCAAGAATAGAAGGAGATTTTAGAGATGTCTTCTGTCGGAGTTATATTATCGCAAATCGGCACCCCCTTGGAGCCAACTGCCCAATCTGTACGTCCTTATTTACGTAAATTTCTGTCGGACAGACGGATCATCGATTACTCTCCGTGGCTCTGGCAACCTCTGCTACGGGGAATCATTCTGCGCACAAGACCACGCAAATCGGCGAAGCTGTACCGTGAAATCTGGCAGAAGGAGGGATCGCCGCTACTGATCCATTCGCTGGCTCAGCAATCGGGGCTACAATCACGGCTCGGAGCAGAGTTCCAGGTCGAATTGGCACTGGCTTATAGTGAACCAAGCATGGAGCAGGCAATGACTAGTCTGGAATCCGCGGGGATCACACGAATTATTATAGTCCCTTTATTTCCGCAGTATTCATCGACAACGAGTGCGTCGGTATATGATCAAGCCTGCTTCGCGGCACTCGGGAGGAGGAGCATATCTGGCCCAGTGTCCAAGCGTTATATTCCGGCGCTGCGCTTCATGGACGCGTATTATCGTGAGCCTGGTTACATATCAGCGATGCAGTCTCATCTGTATTGTTACCTGGAAAGCATGAATGCCACACCGGATTATTACGTACTTAGCTTCCATGGCATACCGAAGCGATATATTGATACCGGTGATCCTTATCCACAGCAATGTATGGAGACGGCCAAGCTGCTTGCTGAAGCGATGGGATGGGATTCAGACCGTTATGAAGTAACTTTCCAATCTCGCTTCGGACCGGAGGAGTGGGTAGGGCCTGCTACTGATCAGGTGCTCGGTCAGTTAGCTGAGCGGGGGATCAAGAAACCGCTTATTTTCTCACCTGGATTGGTTACGGATTGCTTGGAGACACTGCATGAGTTGGCTATAGAAGGAAGAGAACAATTTGCTGACGGAGGCGGAGATGCACAGCAGTTCAATGCAGCACCCTGTCTGAACGATCATGCGCAGTGGTTGGATTTCCTGTCCCAACAGGTGCAGAAGAATGCCCTAGGCTGGACAGACTGAACGGATTAACACAAAAAACCTTCATCTTCCTGGTGGGGAGGACGAAGGCTAAGGGGATGGTGTGCCGGACTGAAAGTCAGATCCGGCAAATTTCATTCGGACAGAGCTCACAATGGCACATGTCTTGCAGCATAACCAGATCCTTAATGACGATCATGCCGTTCACATATTCAAGCGCGTCCTTCTTGCGCAGGTCGCTCAGCATACGGTTGACGCTCTCACGAGTTGCGCCGATCATGTTGGACAGGTCGGTATGCGTGATTTTCTTGTTAATAAGAATCGAATCGCCATATGGCTCACCGTAAGTGTTGCTAAGACGGATCAGAGTAGAGGTAAGAGCTCCGGGTTTGCCATACATCATCAAGTCGCGGAATTTAGTCTGCGTCAGACGATGATGGATACCCATCCATTTCATGAAATCGATTGAAAAATCGCAATGTTGGCAAATCATGATTTCCAAATCTTTTTGCTCAATGACGCCGACTTCACTGTCCTCAATCACTTCAGCCGTGAAGCTGTGCTTCATGCTAAAGAATGGATCTGCCTGTCCGACCATATCGCCGCGACCGTACATATATAGAATGAGTTCTTTGCCTTCATCGGTTGATTTGGTTAATTTTACACGCCCGCGCTTAATGTAGAATAGCTTATCGGAAAGATCGCCTTCCCAGAAAAGATGTGTCCCCTCAGGATAAGATTTATCCTTCATCGTAACAAGAAGTCTGTTGAAGTTTTGCTCGGAGAAACAACTTGTATTGCCGCGGGGCATGGTGGTATTTACACTTTCACTCATCATCGATTTCCCCTTTTATACGAATTTGTTCTAAATTTTCTGAAAATTTTAAATTATTTTAAATTAATTATATAACGATTATTTGATTTTGGGTCGCCTCTAATACGTCTAAAAGTGTCTAATTTTTAACATTGTGACTAATTTCACTTTGGAAGCGTTATCCAACTGCTGATATATTGTAAGAAGTTAATGAGACAAAACTCAATTTATTAGGTTGCTTACAATTTAGAATCGATGAAAAATAGAACATATAGATGTAAGAACACGATGAAAATATACAACAAAAGATGAAAGTTTTCAACTATTTTAAACTATGTGAAAAAATTCACTATACAAACAAAAATCGATATGTTATGATCAAACCATAAAGAGAAGCACAAAGCTTCCAGCGGATATATCTGTAAGTGAAATATTTCACGAACTAATTCAGATAGGTCCACTAACCTTAGGAGGATGAGAGAGATGGCCGTAAAAAATGAAGTTGTGACTAAGGTTCAACAGCCAACTGCACAAGAGTATGTTCAAACGTTAATCGACAAAGCTAACAAAGCACAAGAAGCTTTCATGAGCATGAATCAAGAGCAAATCGATTCCATCGTACAGGCAATGGCGCTTGCTGGTCTGGACAAACATATGTACTTGGCGAAGATGGCCGTAGAAGAAACCGGTCGTGGCGTGTACGAGGATAAGATCATTAAGAACATGTTCGCTACGGAATACATCTACCACAGCATCAAGTATGATAAGACGGTTGGTGTCATTGAAGACAATGCATATGACAACTTCCAGAAAATCGCTGAGCCTGTCGGCACTATCATGGGGATTACTCCGGTAACGAATCCGACATCTACGACGATCTTTAAAGCCCTTATCGCGATCAAGACTCGCAACCCAATTATTTTCGGATTCCATCCATCCGCTCAACGCTGTAGTGCAGAAGCAGCTCAAATCCTGCTTGATGCAGCAATCAAACATGGCGCACCTGCCGATTGCATTCAATGGATCGAGAATCCATCTATGGACCGTACAAATGAACTGATGAATCATAAAGACATTGCTTGCATTCTGGCAACAGGCGGTTCTGCAATGGTTAAGGCAGCATACAGCTGTGGCAAACCGGCTCTGGGCGTAGGACCAGGTAACGTTCCTTGCTTCATCGAGAAGAGCGCGGACATTGACCAAGCGGTAAATGACTTGATCCTTTCTAAGACTTTTGACAACGGCATGATTTGTGCTTCTGAACAAGCGGTTATTATCGAGGAACCGATCTTCGATCAAGTGAAGAAGAAAATGATAGCTAACGGATGCTATTTTGTAAATAAAGAGGAAGCAGGCAAATTGACCAAGGGAGCTATTAATGTAGATAAATGTGCAGTGAACCCGGCGATTGTAGGTCAACCTGCTGTCAAGATTGCTGAAATGTGTGGCATTGATGTACCAGCGGGCACTAAAATTCTAGTGGCAGAGATTGACGGCGTAGGTCCTAAATTCCCATTGTCTGCTGAGAAACTTAGCCCAGTACTGGCTTGCTACAAAGTGAAAAATGCTGAACAAGGCATCAACCTTGCCCTTGAAGTTGTATCGTTCGGCGGAATGGGTCACTCCTCGGTTATCCATTCGAATAATGAAGAAGTTATTAAGAAGTTCTCCGACCGCATGCCTACTTGCCGGATTTTGGTGAACCAACCATCTTCGCAAGGTGGTATCGGCGATATCTATAATACAAACCTGCCATCGTTGACACTAGGCTGCGGATCGTATGGACGTAACTCGACTTCGTCGAACGTAACAGCTGTCAATCTGATCAACGTGAAAAGGGTGAATCACCGTACCGTGAATATGCAATGGTTCAAAGTACCTGACAAGATTTATTTTGAAAAAGGCTCAACTCAATATCTTGCAAAAATGCCTGACATCAGCCGTGTGCTCATCGTTACTGACCCTATGATGGTTAAATTGGGATATGTGGAAAGAGTGGAGCATTATCTCCGTCAACGTCAAACTCCGGTTGCGATTGAAGTCTTCTCGGACGTAGAGCCGGATCCATCGACAACAACGGTTGAACGCGGAACTGAGCTGATGAACAAATTCCAGCCGGACTGCATCATCGCACTTGGTGGTGGTTCGCCAATGGACGCTGCGAAGGGAATGTGGTTGTTCTACGAATATCCGGATACAAGCTTCCACAGCCTCAAGCAAAAATTCATGGATATCCGCAAGCGGATCTATAAATACCCTCGTCTCGGACAAAAGGCTAAATTCGTTGCCATTCCGACGACTTCGGGAACAGGTTCGGAAGTAACTTCGTTCGCAGTTATTACTGATAAAGTTAACGGCAATACAAAATATCCTTTGGCAGATTATGAGCTAACTCCAGATGTAGCTATCATCGATCCTGAATTCGTATATACACTGCCAAAGACCGCTGTTGCTGATACCGGGATGGACGTATTGACTCATGCGATCGAGGCTTATGTCTCGGTAATGGCTAGTGATTACACAGATGGACTCGCGATCAAAGCGATTCAACTTGTGTTCCAATACCTTGAGAAATCGGCGCTTACTGGCGACAAGCTAGCCCGCGAGAAAATGCACAATGCATCGACATTGGCAGGTATGGCCTTTGCCAACGCTTTCCTGGGTATTAACCATAGCTTGGCGCATAAATGGGGCGGACAATATCATACAGCACACGGTCGTACGAATGCGATTCTGATGCCACATGTTATTCGCTATAATGCCAAGAAACCGACTAAATTCGCAGCATGGCCTAAATACACACATTTCGTTGCTGACGAACGTTATGCAGAAATCGCCCGTATTCTCGGCTTACCAGCTCGTACGACGGAAGAAGGCGTCAAGAGCTTGATCAATGCGATTCGCGATTTGAACCGAAAGCTTGGCATTCCTGAGACTTTCCAAGAGCTCGGATTCGATCCGAAGGATTTCGAGTCGAAGGTAGATTACTTGGCTGACCGGGCATTTGAAGACCAATGTACGACAGCGAACCCTAAGCTGCCACTTGTAACTGAATTGGCTGAAGTATACCGTGATTCTTTCTACGGAAGATTTGACGAATAATTGAACAAACGCAAGGAAAATCGTGACAAATATCACTTCGATTGTGATATTTGTCACAATCATTTATGCGGGATTGAGGTATGATTATGTCATAAACGATCCCGCATAATTATAGTAAAGATGATAATACTACATGTCTTATTAGTGACTAAGATGTGAAAATTATCACAAATTTAAGGGATCACGAGGCGCGGGTAATCCTTCAACCGTGTTCTCCAAACTATATATATGGAGGGAATAAAGATGTCGGTGATTGAAAGAGAAGTAAAAGGTGCTCAAGAAGTTCAGTCTGCATGGAGAGGTTTTAAAGCAAGTAAGTGGATGAGAGAAGTTAACGTTCGTGATTTCATTCAGAACAATGTCGCTTCTTATGAAGGGGATGAAACCTTCCTTCAAGGAGCAACTGCTAACACTAAAGCGCTCTGGGAGATCATTTCTGATCTGACCAAGAAAGAACGCGATGCTGGCGGCGTACTTGATGTTGATGTTAACACTCCTTCAGGCATTACTTCACATGCTGCTGGTTATTTGGATAAAGATAAGGAACAAATCGTCGGCTTGCAAGCAGACGAGCCATTTAAACGTACGATCCATCCGTTCGGTGGTATCAACATGGTTCTCAATTCCTGTAAAGCTTACGGATTTGATCTACCAGGCGAAATCGTAGAACTGTTTACAAAGATTCGTAAAACCCATAACCAAGGTGTTTTCGATGCTTATACATCTGAAATGAGAGCATGCCGCAAAGCGGGTATCATCACTGGTCTTCCAGATGCTTACGGTCGTGGCCGCATTATCGGCGACTATCGCCGTGTGGCTCTTTACGGTATTGACTTCTTGATCAAACAGAAGAAGCAAGAATTGAACAGTCTTGAAGTCGATGTGATTGATGAAGATGTGATCCGTCTTCGCGAAGAGATCTCTGAGCAAATCCGTGCTCTGCAAGAGTTGAAAGAACTGGGCCAAATGTACGGCTTCGACATTTCCAGACCAGCTGAAAATGCAAAAGAAGCGATTCAATGGGTGTACTTCGGTTATCTTGCAGCTGTTAAGGAGCAAGATGGTGCAGCAATGTCGCTCGGCCGCGTATCTTCGTTCCTCGATACTTATATTGAACGTGATTTGGCTGAAGGTACACTGACTGAAGAGACAGCTCAAGAATTAGTTGACCATTTCATTATGAAATTGCGTATTGTTAAGTTCTTGCGTACTCCTGAATACAACGATCTGTTCAGCGGTGACCCAACTTGGGTAACTGAATCAATCGGTGGTATGGCCGAGAACGGCAGAACACTCGTAACGAAGAACAGCTTCCGCTTCCTTCATACGTTGTACAACTTGGGACCAGCTCCAGAGCCAAACTTGACTGTCCTCTGGTCCGAGAAGTTGCCTGAAGCATTTAAGAAATTCGCTGCAAAAGTATCGATCGAGACAAGTTCGATCCAATACGAGAACGACGATTTGATGCGTCCGATCTACGGCGATGACTACGGTATTGCTTGCTGCGTATCCGCAATGAGAATCGGTAAACAAATGCAATTCTTCGGCGCTCGCGCTAACTTGGCTAAAGTATTGCTGTATGCGATCAACGGTGGTAAAGACGAGAAATCCGGCGCGCAAGTAGGTCCAGAATATCAACCGATTACTTCGGAGTATCTGGATTATGACGAAGTTATGAAACGCTTCATTCCTATGATGGAATGGCTGGCTAAGACTTATGTTAACTCCTTGAATGTTATTCACTATATGCATGATAAATACTGCTACGAACGTATTGAAATGGCATTGCATGACCGTGACATTCTGCGTACGATGGCTTGCGGTATCGCAGGTTTGTCAGTAGCTACTGACTCCTTGAGTGCTATTAAATACGCTAAGGTTAAACCGATTCGCAACGAAAATGGCATCGCCGTTGACTTCGAAATCGAAGGCGAATATCCTTGCTATGGTAACAACGATAACAAAGTTGACGACATCGCTGTTAAGCTCGTTGAGACCTTCATGGGCATGATCCGCAAGCATAAAACTTACCGTAATTCGTTGCCAACACAATCGATCTTGACGATTACTTCCAACGTGGTTTATGGTAAGAAAACAGGTAGCACTCCAGACGGACGTAAAGCTGGCGAACCATTTGCACCAGGTGCTAACCCAATGCATGGCCGCGACAAGAAGGGTGCTCTTGCTTCCTTGAGCTCGGTTGCTAAGCTTCCTTACGAACACAGCTTGGATGGTATCTCGAATACATTCTCGATCGTTCCTAAGGCACTTGGTAAAGATGCTGAGACACGGAAATCCAACCTTGTATCGATGATGGATGGATACTTCGGTAGCGACGCTCACCACTTGAACGTTAACGTATTCGATCGTGAACAATTGATGGATGCTATGGATCATCCAGAGAACTATCCACAATTGACGATTCGCGTATCGGGCTATGCTGTTAACTTCATCAAGCTGACTCGTGAACAACAACTTGACGTTATTAACCGTACCTTCCATGGTTCGATGTAATAACGAGATTTAAATAGTCTTAAGGATTGTGGCTATACATCAGGCAGCCTCAATGAGAAAGGGTGACGAATAATATGCTTAAAGGTCGTATTCATTCATTAGAAACATTCGGAACGGTAGATGGACCGGGTATACGCTTCGTACTCTTCATGCAAGGCTGCCTGCTGCAATGCCAGTATTGCCATAACCCCGATACTTGGAGCCTTACGGAAGGCAAAGAAATGACGGTAGAAGAGGTGCTGGCTGAGATCGAGCCTTATCTGAACTACTATCGTTCGTCAGGTGGCGGTTTAACCGTATCCGGTGGGGAAGCCACATTACAGGCTCCATTTGTCACTGAATTGTTCCGCGAAGTGAAGAAGCGCTGGAATCTGCATACTTGCTTGGATACGAACGGATACAATGAAGGCGATAAAATCCGCGATTTGTTGGATGTAACGGATCTGGTCATGCTTGATTTGAAGCATATCGATAATGAGAAGCACATCAAATTGACTGGTAAGCCAAATGAACGTATGTTAAATATGGCGCATTGGCTGTCTGAGCATAACCATAAAATGTGGATTCGTCACGTATTTGTACCGGGAATCCATGACGATGAACAGGATTTAATCAATCTTGGTAAGTTTATCGGCGGCCTTCAAGGTGTTGAGAAGTTTGAGATGCTTCCTTATCACACCATGGGGATCTATAAATGGCAGGAGCTTGGTTGGGATTACCCTCTGGAAGGCGTTCCTTCTCCAACTGCGGAGGAGATTGAATGGGCAAATCGCTTGATCGAAGACGGGCGGCAGCAGGTAGTTACAGCGAAGTAATCATTATGTCAGTTAACATGACTTAAACTATATTACTAACCCACAAAAACGGTTGAATTTGACATGACTTGTCAGATTTAACCGTTTTTCTTTACATAACGACTAGATAATATTATCCCCATTATAGAAAAATGTCCTCCTTATCAAAAATGGAATCGCTTTCTATAATGAAGATGTAACATACAAACCGATCTTGAGGAGGGTCAAAAGAAATATGAAGAAAAGTTTGACGCTGTTACTATCCCTGTTCTTCGTAGCTTCGGCATTGCTTGCTGGTTGCGGTAGTTCCAATGACAAGAACACGGCGGACAAAGGTAGTGCAGGAACGAATGACAAACCTGCTAATGAAGCAAAGACTAACAACGATCCATTTGAAATCACGATTCGCCACACGCAAATCGGGGAAGCGAAGAAGTTCCGCTTGGCTATTCTGGAAGATGTCGTTAAGAAGACAGAAGCTGCAGTTCCTGGTTTAACGATTAAGCTTGATGGTGTTGATTCGGAAGTTAACCGTAAGGAAAAGCTGAGAGGCGAGATGGCTGCGGGCAAACCGCCAGAAGTATTCGACGTATTCGGCAGCCCGGATGCACAGTTGTATGCTAAGGAAGGTTTGATGCTTGACCTTACTCCGATTCTCGATGAACTCGGAATCAAGGACAAATTCAACACTTTAACTCCATTTACTAATGATGGTAAGGTTTATGGCCTGCCAATTGGCGGCTCAATCGAAGGTATTTTCTATAATAAAGATTACTTCACACAAAAAGGCTTAGCAGTTCCTAAGACACTTGATGAATTGGAAGCGATTGCTGAGAAAATTAAGGCAGACGGCAAGATTCCTTTTGCTCAGTCATCCAAAGATGCTTGGATTCCACTGATGACAACGAATAACCTGTGGTCCTACTACGCTGGTCCGGACATTACTTATGGATTCAAGACCGGTGCAACCAAATGGACTGACGAGAACATGGTTAAAGCAGTTGCCAAACATCAAGAGTGGGTACAAAAAGGCTACTTCAAGAAAGGCGAACTCGGTTTTGAATATGCAGATATGAGAAACCAAGTCATTACCGGCGAAGCGATCATGATGATGGATGGATCATGGGCGAACTCGGTATTTAGAGATCCAGCACAAGCTGGTGACCTGGTAGGTAAGATCGGTTACTTCAGCATGCCACCTGTTAAAGAAGGTGACCCATACGTCGTCATGCAGGATGCTAACAACGGTTATGGTTTCTCCAGCGCTGTTGGCGAAGATCCTCGCAAATTGGCAGCGGTTAAGGAATTCATCAAGAACATGTGGACAGATGAAATGCAGCTTCGCGGCCTGAAGGAAGACGGCGTACTTCCTGCTATGAAGATGGATCTGGATCAAATGAAGACAACGTCTGATGATCCTTTGATGCAAGATATTTTCAAAGCTGTTAGTGAAATCGGAACATCGTTCCCTGCCTTTGATGCTCTAGTTCAAGCAGAAGTTAACACGGCGCTCGGCATGGGTATCCAGCAAATTATCGGAGGAGAAATTACTCCTGAGAAGATGCTGGAGAATGTGCAAGCCGCTCAAGATGCAGCTAATGCAGCAGGCGAGTAATTACTTTTTGAACTACTTTATTAGCTAGAAAAGGGCGCCACCCGCCTCGATTTTGTGGGGGCGCCTTTTCTTCTCACTGGAATGATAGATAGAACTTAGGAGCAGAAGAAACGAATATCAAAGATTACAACGGAGGTTACCATGAATAAAGCACTAAGAAATCCGCTGATATATGTCTTGTTCATACTTCCTGCCTTCATCCTGTTTCTGGCCTTTTTTATCTATCCGGTATTTACAGCGATTAATAATAGTTTCACAAGCTGGAACGGGATATCCAAGAACGTTCATTATATCGGATTTGATAACTATGTGCAGGCATTTCATGATGTTGCATTCTGGAAGTCAGTAAGAAATAACGTCTATTTTATTTTGTTCTCCTGTCTGATTCAGGTTCCACTCATTATTATTTTCTCATTGTTAATAGCCAATGTTAAGCGCTTCAAGGGGCTATACAAGACGGCGGTATTTATGCCTTCCATTATGTCGACGGCTGTTATCGGGATTTTGTGGGGCTTCATCTATAACCCGGATTTCGGGCTGGCTAATGAAATCCTCGGACTCTTCGGCGTATCGCCAATTTACTGGCTGTCTGATAAGAACTGGGCTATGATATCGATTCTGATTACGAATGCTTGGCAATGGACAGGCTTCTACATTGTCATGGTACTTGCAGCCATTCTCTCCATTCCTAAAGAACTGGATGAGGCGGCGGCGATTGATGGTGCAACCGGGATCCAAAGAGCTACGAAAATTACGCTTCCGCTCATCATGCCAATTGTATCAGTCGTTATTATGTTGTCCATCGCTGGTGCGATGAAGGCTGCAGATATCGTGCTCGTTATGACTAAGGGGGGTCCTGCAGGCTCGACGGATGTCATGGCAACCTACATGATCCGTTATGCAATTACAAGCTTTAGGCACGGCTTCGGTAATTCCATCGCTGTATTGATCTTCGTATTTACGATTATCATCACAGTGTTATATCAAGTCTTGATAGCAAAACGGACGGAAAGGATTGAATACTGATGAGAGCAATTAAGAAGACTATTCCGCATATATTTCTAATGGGCTATTTGCTGATCATCCTGTATCCGTTCCTGTTTGTCATCTTCTCATCATTTAAGACAAACAATCAGGATATTGCTTCTAATCCGTTCGGACTTCCAGGCTCGATCTCATTTGATAATTATGTAAATGCTTGGGTCAATGCAAAGATCAGCACTTATTTCTTTAACAGTTTGTATATCGGGGTGCTCGCTGCCTGTGTATCAATCCTATTTGCAGCGATGTTGTCCTTTGCAGTCACACGTATGCGCTATAATAAGGTCAGTGCGATTGTATTTCAATTAATTCTGCTGGGGATGCTGATTCCGAACAACTCCTTGCTTCTTCCAATCTATGGAATTATGAGAAAGTTGAATATCCTTGATACGCACATGGCACTAATTTTGCCTTATGTCGCTAATGCAATTCCATTCTCGGTCGTCATTCTAGCCGCTTTTATGCGTTCACTTCCGGGAGAAATTGAAGAAGCCGCTGTCATTGATGGATTGAGCTCTGCCGGACTGTTTGCTAGAATAATAGTACCACTAACTATACCGGCGATCGTTACCGTTTTCATCATCAATTTCCTGGGTAACTGGAACGAGTTCTTGCTTGCGAACTATTTCCTGTCTAATGATGCACTGAAAACGCTTCCGGTAGGTATGGTAGGTTTCAGGGACGCTTACAACACGAACTACGCACAAATGTCCGCTGGGATTGTCTTTAGCGTTCTGCCAGTCATGATTGTTTATGCTATTTTGCAAGAGCAAATTATTGAAGGAGTCACGGCGGGCAGCGTCAAGGGCTAATTACTAGGGTGATCGGAGCTCATGCGTATGAATCTGCGAATTAAATTGTTTACCGCATTTCTGGGATTGGTTATCATCCCTCTATTTATCCTTGGCATTATTACTTTTCTCGTAACCTTTAATTCGATCGAGACGAAGTATAGTCAGCAGTCCGAATATTCACTGAAATCGATCGGTTACAGCATCAAAAATGTATTCTATGAGATAGATAATGTAACGGATAATGGGATCGCCAAAGGGGTGTTTCAGCAGGCGCTAATCGCCAAGGACCCGAACTCGCAGGATTTGACAGCATCGAGCCAGCAGCTTGAGCTTAATGCCAACCAGAAGAACTTCCGGTCACTGCTATACAATCATCCAGCAATCGACTATGCGTTCTTGTACAATGTACACGGGCGTGAAGGATCGAATGTGATAACGCTTTTTAATAAAGAAAATTTTCAGACTTTACCCTATGAACAGTTCAAGGAGCATCCTTTATACAATGAGGTTGTATCGCTTAGAGGCGTGCCGTTGTGGATTGCTCCTCATGAATATCCGGAATTAACAGGTTCGGACAATGTATTCACGCAGATCCGCTTAATTAAAGACTTGAACAATTTGCGCAGCGTTGGTATCTTGGTCGTTCAGATTAAGAACTGGGAGTTTGAGAAAATATTCCAGAACTTAAGATTGGGCACCAGTATGAAGGATACTCGCTTTATGCTGATTAATAACAAGGGACAGGTGCTGTACGATTTTCAATCCGAGCTGGTTGGACAATCATTGGAACCGAGCATTATGGAGCAAGTTGATATTAATAAGAATTATCAAAGCTTTAAAGCCAAGTTTGATGGTGATCAGAGCGTAATTTCAGTTTATGATCTGAAGGAATATTCTTGGAAACTCGTATCCATAACATCCTGGAGCTATTTATCTCGAGAGGTTTCGACGTTCGCCAAGTGGTTTACCGCTATTTTTTTTGTATGTGTGTTAACCGCTCTGTTATTCAATCTCCTGTTCATGAATCGAATTACAGGCACGATTGGAGTAATCGTCAGGTTCATGCGTAAGGTTGAGGACGGGGACCTGAACGCACGCGTGGATGAAAAAGGCGATGATGAACTATTGCTGCTCCAGCAAGGCTTTAACAATCAGATGGTCAAGATTAATGAATTGTTCGAGCAGGTCAAGAAAGAGCAGTTCCAGAAGGCTAATGCGGAGCTGAGAGTGCTGCAGGCTCAGATCAAGCCGCATTTTCTGTTCAACACGCTGGAATCGATTAATGTTCTGGCTGTTCAGAACGAAGGTCGCAAGGTCAGCGAGATGGTGCTGCGGTTAGCTAACATCCTTCGGATCAGTATTCAGGATAAGGAGGAGATCAGTCTAAGCCTGGAAATCGAGCATTTGAGAAGTTATTTAGAGATTCAGAAGTTCAGATTCGATGATCTGTTCGATTATGAGATCGATATTCCGGATGAGATGCTGGGTTGTCAGCTACTGAAGCTTACGCTTCAGCCACTTGTAGAGAATAGCATTCAGCACGGTTTTGAAGGAATTGAATATCAAGGAATGATCAAAGTGATCGGGCGGATGGAGGCGGATCGGATCACGCTTCGGGTTGAAGATAATGGAATTGGGTTAACGAACGAAGCGTTGTCGAAGATTCAATATATGGATTGGGACGATCCTGCCTATCATGAATCCACTTCATATCCGAATCATGAGAGAAGAGGCTTGGGGCTGAGAAGTGTGTATGATCGTCTCCGGCTTAAATATGGGGTAAGATACGGCTTGTTTATCTGTTCGCGGCCTGGATACGGTACGGTAATTCAATGTGTGATTCCTAAATATGAATTGGGTGATAAAAATGAGACTGAAGGCGTTATTGGTTGATGATGAGGTTCATATCCTGAACAATTTATCGAAAGTGCTGCCTTGGGAGGATCTGGGCTTTGAGATTGTCGGCTTGGCTAAGAACGGTGTGGACGCTTTGGAGGTGGCCACCCTTCATCATCCTGATTTAATTTTATGCGATATCCGTATGCCGGTTATGGATGGTTTGACATTGATCCAGAAGGTTAGAGAACAGGGGTTAACCGGGGAAATCCTTCTTCTGACGGGCTATCAGGAATTCGAATATGCACGTACTGCGATTCGCTATGGAGTTCGCGATTATATTTGCAAACCGATCAATTATTTCGAGCTGGAAGATATGGTAAGGAAGCTGGCGAAGCAGATTATTGAGAAGAAGAAGCAGAAGAATAAGGAGCAGTTATTAAGCAGGGTGGAATCCCTGGCGAACGAGAATAATCTGCTACATTCCTTACTAGGACAAGAGACGGTCAAGGAAGATGAATTGTGGCTTGATGAGGATGGAGCAGACCATCAGAATGGATATGCTGTCTTATTGCTCGATATGGAAGGTTACGCGAACGAATCTATTTCTTGGTCTTCACCTGAACGGAAGGCATGGAATCTGGAAATTAAGCTGAAATTGAAGGAGCTGTTCCTGCCACTGCTCAGAGATTATACGGTGCTGCAGGTACGTGAAGGGGAATGGTGCATCGTCTACGACATGGTCATTAATCAGACGTTGACGGAGGAAGCTCTGAGTTTGGTACATGAGAAATTGCTAGCGATGGTTACAGACAAGCATATGCTCATACGCATTTGCCTGGAGCAGGGACCTCTCTCATTGAGTGAGCTGTTCACCGTCTACCAGCGCATGCATCAGATACTTATTCTGGACCCACCACAGGGATGGTTCACCGATATTCAGAATGTGAGAGCCGATCTGTTCGAGCCTGTACCTGGCGATGAACTCAGCGTGGTAGATGCCCAATGGCACTGGGTCGAGCAATTCGGAAGCGGCCTGCGAAATGGCAATTATGAAGCAATGACACAGATAATCAGCGATCTGAAAGCTTATGTAGGCCGTCTGAACGAGACTTCGGTCGGTAGGGCTGAGAAATTACTGTATTATTTGCTTATTCATCTACTTCGTGAAATGCGTGAGATACAGATGCTTCCTGGGGAACAAGAGGAGGCCGTATGGTTGAGATTACAGGAGTCGCTCAGTGTGAAGGAATTGTTATCGCTGATCGTCTCAATGATCGAGCGATTTAAGGATTCTCTCTCAACCAAGAAATCATCGGAGGTACTGATGATGTCGGCACAGAACTTTATTCAGCAGAATCTGGGATCTGACTTCGGCATCGAAGAGATTTCCGACTTTCTTGGTATTAGCTGCAGTTACTTCTGCTTGCTGTTCAAAAATCATTTCGGGGAAACTTTTGTGGAATATTTGACGAGACAACGGATTGAGACGGCGAAGCATATGTTAAGCCGCAGTGAGAAATCGATCACACAGATTGGTGCTGAAGTAGGCTATCAGGAACGTCGTTACTTTACGAAAGTGTTCCAAAAATATACCGGTATGACCCCTTCGGAATATCGCTTGAAGGACTCGCCGGCATCTTAAAAGTATGGGTTCAAAAAGAGAGGATCTTAGCATCTAAACTTTTTGAACCTATATATCTAAAACTGCGTGTTTAAAAAGTCAGACTTCATAAGAAAACCAATCGAGGCCACTTCATGGATGAGTACCGGGGGACTTTTTAAATAACATCTAAAATGGGAAGGTGAATAATGTTGGATTTGACTCAGTGGACTTTGGAGCAGAAGATTGGCCAATTGTTTATTTGTGGGTTTCATAGCTTGACGCCTGATGAGCAAATAACTACATTGACGGGAAAATACCATGTCGGCGGTGTCTGCTATTTCCGCCGCAATGTTGAAACGGTTCAGCAGCTTGCATCGCTGTCGCACAATCTACAGAAGCTTCCACGCAGCCATTCCGATATTCCGCTCATTATATCGATCGATCAGGAGGGCGGTATGGTCGCCCGCCTTGATCATGACGGAATCAGTCGTATTCCTGGGAATATGACACTTGGAGCCGTAGATGACCTGCAATTGACCTATGATGTAGCCAAACTGGCTGCGGAGGAGATGTTGGCGCTCGGCATCAACATGAACTTTGCACCATGTATCGATGTGAATAACAATCCAGCTAACCCAGTCATCGGGGTCAGATCCTTTGGCGAAGACCCTGCGAAGGTAGCTGAGCAGGGCGTGGCAGCCACTCGTGGTTATCAAGAGCAGGGCGTTATTGCGGCGATCAAGCATTTCCCAGGGCATGGAGATACGGCTGTCGATTCACATCTTGGCTTAGCTATCGTACCTCACGACAAAGAACGATTGTATCAAGTCGAATTGCTTCCGTTCCGCAAGGCGATTGAAGCTGGTGCCGATGCAGTTATGACGGCACATGTCATCTTCCCGGCATTTGAGACGGAGGAGATTCCGGCCACCTTATCGCATCGTGTGCTGACAGAGCTTTTGCGCGAAGAGATGGGCTTTGAAGGTGTAATCGTAACGGATTGCCTTGAGATGCATGCCATTTCCAAGAGCTTTGGCATTGCTGAAGGAGCAGTACGGGCGATCGAAGCCGGCGCTGACCTTGTTCTGGTGAGTCACACACTGAGTGACCAGATCGCCGCTATCGAAGCTGTACGGGAAGCGGTGGTAAGCGGCCGAATTAGCGAGGACAGAATTAATCAATCGCTACAGAGGATATTGGAATTGAAGGCGCAGCGGATCTCATCTTCCTTGGAGGTTGACTATGTGAGCGTACCTATGCCACTTACACCACAAGCGGTTAGCGAGGCCTTACTACGGGATGTTGCCGAGCGCAGCGTTACGCTAGTATGTGATTCTGGTAATCTACCTCTAAGGAAGCAGGAACCGCTGCTTGTGATCTGGCCGGAGCTAAGGCATCGCACTGAAGTTGATGAGCCTTCAGTACATCAATATACCCTGCTCAATGCATTGCAGCCTTATAGCGATAATGTCAGCTTAGCGGTGATTGGAACACGCCCGGATGAAGAGGAAATCCTAGAGGTACTAAAGCGCAGCACTGATTATGAGCAGATCGTGGTGGTTACTTATACGGCGGAAGGAGAAATTCCAGAGGGGCAGAGCCATTTGGTGAATGCGCTGATTCGGATGCATGGCGCAAATGTCGTCGTCATATCGACCCGAAATCCGTATGATATCAAGTCTTTCAAGGATGTTGGCACGTATATATGCTTATACGAGAATCGTCAGTCTCTCTCGATGCCGTAGCCAAGGTATTAATGGGTGAGCTTACGCCGAATGGAAAGCTTCCGGTTAGCCTGAAGCTAGAGGAAATCACTAACTAAATTATAATAGAGTATAGGCTTGGCAGAGATCATTCTTTGCCGGCCTATTTTTGATTGACGCAGAAGAGTTTGCATTTGGCGACACACAGATATCACCTAAATATATCAGCATCAGGAAATTAAAGCTGGAAAATTACTGGAATGTCAGATACAATAATTTCGTTGCTGTTTTTATTTTTTAGACAAGAAGCAACTTTTTTCGTTTACATGCGTTTAACATAATGTGATTGTCTAGAGACAAAATGGGAGTAGAAGGAGCTAGAAATGAATCTTAAAAGACTAATTATCACTACGATTATTATTGCATCGCAATTAGCGATGGTTCTTCCTGTAAGTGCTGCGGAAGCGGGGAAGCAAGATACAGTTAGCGCCATTGAGCAGCAAACTGCTGTTACATCGAATAATTTGGGAGCTAACAGTGCTACCGCTCAGAATAACAATGTGACTAATCCTGAGCAAGAAGGCCAAGTGAATAACGATCAGGACACGTCTCTGACAGGTGAGGACGGCAAGACAGAGGAGACTGGCAACAGCACAGAGGAAGGCCAAACAGAGCAACCAACGGGTACTGAGGATGGCAGTGATGTTAATGGATCGAATCCATCAACGACTGACCCAACTACGACACCGGACAGCAATGTAAATGCAACCGGCGCTGGCGCTGGTCAACTTATTCTGATGATGAACAGTAACAAGATGTATCAAGGCGGCAAAGAATACATAGCCGGATATCCGATGGAAGTGAAGAATGGTGTTTCTTACGTTTCTATCCGTGCCATCGTAGAGCGTGCCGGTTTGCAGCTTTCTTTTGATAATAAGACCAAAGAAACGATTATTTCGCGAGGCAATGATGAGCTTCGTTTCAAGCTGAACACAGCAAATTACCGTGTGAACGGTGTCGTTACGCCGATGAAGGGCACGTCTTATTCTGCGAAGAATAATTTCATGGTGCCATTGACGGCCATTACGAAGGCACTTGGTATTCCATATTCAGTTGATAATGTCGGTAAGCGAGTTATTCTGAATCTATCGACGAAGCCAGTAGCTTCCTTCTCGATTGGCAATAAGGAAGTAATCGCCGGTGAGACTGACGTTCAATATTTGACCAATTCCTATTCTCCGAGCGGGCTTGATATTGTGAACGAGGAGTGGACCGGACGTCAAGATATGTTCACGGACCCAGGGACTTACACGGTGACCTATCGTGTTCAGGATTCCAACGGGCAGTGGAGCGAACCGTTTTCCTTGAAGATTAATGTTGGTAAGCCGCATACACCACCTCTCGCCAATTTCATGACCGACAAAGATACGTATAAGATGGGCGAAATGATCACTTATACGGATCTTAGTACAGATGAAGTAGGCATCAAGGAGCGGGTATGGGAGAACAATGAGCGTGCCTTCTTTACGCCAGGAAAGATGACGATCCGTCTGAAGGTAGTCAACCAATTCGGCTTGACTTCAACGGTGGAGCGTACGATCACGATTACGAACGAGTTGTTGTATAGCCGCGACGATTTCAATAAATTATTTACACCTGTTGGTGAGAAATACGCATTTGATGGCACGTCTGTACCATCCTGGGAGAGAGTGAACTACTCGATTTCTTCCGATCCTGTAACTTTAATTCGTAGTAATAGTCCAGAGACGGTATATTCCGAAGGTAGAGTATATAGGGAAACGGCAAGCGGAGCGATTCGTTTCATGGTTCACCATGTGAATTCCACAGGCAAGAACATGAAGATGTATGTCGTCGCAACGAATAAGAATGATACGACGACTCGTCTGACACAGACCAGCCTCGGTTTTGCCGGACCTACACCTATTGCAACCGCTGCAGGTAAGAGTTCGGTTGAACGTTATTATAAATCTTTGCAAAGCGGGTCTCAGTATAAAGATGTATGGATTGCACCAGGTGACAGCAAGATTATTATGACTGAGCTTAATGCTACAACGATGAAGCAAGGGGACGTAATATCTCTGTTTGCTGATATGTACAGCGATCAAGCATTGGAATTTAATGTGATCATGATTGATCCTAATAAAGATCCGCTCACTCTAGCACAGTCATTGTCACTTCCTAACTTGGAGCAAGATGTTCACAATCGTGGAACTTACGAGGATTCAACTCGGTATTTACAATATAATGAACTCATTGGAACTACTAAGCAAAGACTGCTTATCGGAGATAATTCAAATGATCCGTTCCAAGTCGGACATGATGGTATAACGAATGATTATAAACTGAATGCTGGGAACTTTGGAGTACTATACAAGATTAAACTGTACCGTGTTGCTCCGAATACGTTGATCACTTTTAACCCTCGTGGCGGAAGATATTCCGGTTCGATTATGGTGAACGGTGATATCGTACAATTGTCTACAGGTAGTTCGCTTAGCGCACCGAATGATGCGAACGTACTGTTCCGCACAGGCGATCGCGAGCAGACAGTAGAATTTGTATTCACAGCTGCACCGGGCAGTAACTTGTCCGTCAACCTGCTGTTCCAGCCGTTGCCAGAGAAAAAATAAATTGTAGCTATTAAGGGGCTGTCCCAAGTCATCTATGATGAATTGGGACGCCTCTTTATAGTTGATATTCTTACTGAATAATCATGCCCGAAATAGGAGTTCCTGAGAATATGCAGGTATATTATTACAGGGACTATGTAGTATACTAAAATTATAATCTAGCTGGTGTGAAGAACATGCCGCTTTAATATGAGCATCCGTTAACGGTTGCCATATTGGAGCGGCTTTTTGTGTGCTGATGATCTGTATAGCGATCACTAGATTAATGACATGTAAATGAAGAGGGAGAATTCACTCATGAGCTTATTCATGCAAACGTATGAGGAATGGTTGCAAAGTAATATTGAGAAAGAGAAAAATCCGAGAAGACGTGAATTCCTTGAGAAAGGACTGACTCACAGTACTCTTGAGTTCCTTCGATTATGTTGGTATCCAACGGTGGGGAATTTAGATCATCTATATCCTGAATGAGAAGTGAGGGATATGAATAATGCAGTACGTTATCTTGATCTGGCGTATATGCCGAAAGGTGCAAAAGGATGTATTGAAATCCAAGATTACCGATCCCACGCTAGAGATATTGGCGTTACCCGATTCAAGGATTTATGTATGAAGCATTCGATGCTTGCTCTTGACGACTGGACAATACTCTCCATTGCATATCTTTCCATTGTGGAAGAACCCAAGGTTTGCAGACAACTCATACTGGCCTTTATTGGAAAATTTGTATCGACTTCATTTTCATCTGGCTTGGATTGGGCTGAGGCAGAAACGCTTCGATTCGCCCGCCGATTGCCACATTCTTTTTCAACGGCAGAACTGGCCGATCACCTTCGACTCTCTGACCGTCACACTAGACGCATCTTGCATGGATTAGTTGAACGTAATTTGATGATGGTAACCAATAGAAAACAGCGTTATCGGACCTATCAGCTTGTCTCAGAGTGACTAGAGGCTAGTAGTCTGACAGAATGTTTGAAAACTCTAGCGGACATAGTGAACGTTGCGAACATCGTGAAAATAACGGACATAGCAGCCTCTTAGGATAGAACTTCTGAACATCATAAATTTTAACGGACATGGATGCATGTAAAAAGATAAAAAAGACCCTTTTAACATGGGTCACAGCGTTTAAGCGTTCGTAGCGGTTCAACCCCCTAAGTTTGGACACTTTCCACATCATGCTTAGGAAATCACATCATAATGCAATATTCTTTGGGTTAATCAGGCCTGTGGTCACTAAACGCAAATATTCCTTGGGCGACCAATCGTAAAGACTACCGTGGATGCGTTCTGTATTGTAGTAACGAATAAACCGGTCGACCTCTACAAAAGCCTCTTCGTAGGTTTCAAAGCAATTCCGCTGGTAACATTCTTGCTCTACAATACTGTGGTAAGACTCAATAAAAGCATTCTTGTTTGGCGTTTGGTTGGGGATCCTTTCGTGCTCTACGCCTACTTGCTCACAAAAGGCATGGAACGCTTTGCTAATGAATTGCGGCCCATTATCCGTTCGAATCACTAGCTTGTGCTCTTGTTCATGGATTCTACGCTTAAACAGCGCTTTCTGGACTGTACGTAAAATGTCTCCTGTGCTACAAACCTTTCCGCGGTGATGAGCGACAATGCTCCGGTCAAACACGTCAATGATACTGGCCAGGTAAAAATGTCGGCGCTTGCCAGGCTGACGTAACCATACTTAATGTCCATTTGCCACAGCTGGTTTGGTCCATTCACAATACGGTTATTGGCAAGTTTTCTGGGTACGGGATTCCTCAACTCTCGTTGTGGATGGAGAATCCCCATTTCTTTACAGAGGCGGTAGGTCTTCTTTTTGTTAATAATTAGCCTGTATTTTCGCCGTAACAACGTCGTTAGTTTCCGGTAGCCGAAGGCGGCGTTAGGGCCTTGAATCAAACGTCTGAGGCTCTCCTTAATGCGAGCATCTCCTACTTTCTTTCCATCTTTGTCATAGGAGAAGCCTGGTATAGGTCGACCGCTGCTAATAGGCTGCTGGCGCTCAGGATGCTTTAACCGATAGTAATAACTTGAACGCGGAACTCTACATAGAAGGAGAACCTTTTGAACAGGATACCCTTGCTGAATCCAGTGGATAGCTACTTCCAATCGGGATACTTTTTTTTTACCAAGTCCCGCAGAATGCTGTTCTCAAGCTCTTTTTCTCCTAGCAGTTTCATAGCACCGTCGTATTTCTTCTGCAGTTCCTTGTAATTAGCTGCATCCTGTTTCATTTTTTCCGCATCGTTTTGCTTCTTTGTCATAAGATCACCCACCTCATCCTGATACTGGCGAACCCATTGGCTTAACGTTCTAGGAGACATTCCATACTTCCGGGCTACCATCTCCGTTCGATACCCGGAAAGTACCTCTACCACAAGCTCCTTCTTCGTCTCATTGGGGCACCTAAATCGTCTTTTCATGGACTAACTCCTCACTTATTTTAGTGTATCTGAGGTGGATTAGAGTGTCCAATCGGATTAGGGGGCTAAATAGGTAGTGACCGTTAAAATACGAAAACGACTGTTTTTTGTATATAAGCGTCGCTGGTGTCCGTTACAATAGTTGCCATCTTCTCAAAGGGCTAATTTACGCTCTAAAGTGTGAGCATTCTCAAAAAGCTATTGTTGAGGCTAATAAGTACGATCATCTCTATAGGAACCATTACAAGCATGTGCTTTAAAGGCCATAAAAGGCTATCAAGCGTGTGCGATTTAGGGCTAGCTTTGAAAATGGGCCATGTTACGTTGACTAGGCTCACTTTTTGCGGCATTATTAATAGAGATGTTGTGTGAAAGACGCATGGAAGGGTAGTTCAGACGGGAGGAATGTCACATGCTGTCGACAGAGGATATTATCGGTGTGATGTCTGCCCAGGGCTTGCGAATCACCGACCAGCGCAAAAGCTTGGCCAAACTGTTCGCAGAACGGGAAGGTTATTTAACGCCAAAAGATGTATATGAGTATATGGGTAAGCAATATGCAGGCCTTAGCTTCGATACGGTATATAGAAATCTAAGGGTCATGGAAGAGCTTGGAGTGCTTGAGCAAGTTGTATTTGAGGATGGACTGAAATTCAGAGTAGGTTGCAGCAAGGAAGGTCACCACCATCACCATATGATTTGCTTACAGTGCGAGAAGACATACCCCATTCATTTCTGCCCGATGCCGATGACGGATGCTCCAGAAGAGTTTCAAATCGTGAAGCATAAATTCGAAGTGTTCGGTTATTGTAAAAACTGCCGCCCTGATAAGTGCTCGGACCCAGCTGCTAAATCGGGTAAGGAACCGGGCGGAGGCGCATAATATGGGCATTGCTCGCAAGACATTTCAGGCGCCAATCCATGTATACCGTAAGTTCATTTCTCCACTGAAGCCTCCAACCTGCCGCTTCTATCCGACTTGCTCGGCATATGCGCTAGAAGCGATTGAAGTGCACGGGCCCTTAAAGGGCTCCTGGCTGGCTGCTAAGCGGATTGTGAAATGCCATCCTTTTCATCCGGGTGGTGTGGACCTAGTACCGCCCAAGAAGACTCATGTCAAGTATAAAGATAAGGCAGGGCGGGTATAACTTGACAACAGATATGTTCTTTTCTAATATAGTGCTATATGTATGTGTTCATAAATGCCAGACGTTTTGAACATCAACCTATATATGTCCTGAGAAGGGATGAGTACGAAGCGTTGCATCCAGCAGCAGAGAGCCGGGGAAGCTGAGAACCGGTCTGGAACAGCTTTGGAATATGGTCCTGGAGGAACTGCTTTCGAGTCGAGCTAGTTAGGTCGATAAGGGAGCGGCGCGAATCCGGCGTTAATGGAGGGTTGCGACAGCAACCAACTGAGCCCGTCTGCCTGCAAAGGCACGGGGAATTTGGGTGGTAACACGTGAGAGATCTCTCGTCCCATTGTGGGGCGGGAGTTTTTTATTTTTATTTAAAAGTGGTGTTCAAAAGAGGTTTTCAGCACCAAGAAGGTTGGATGAAGCTAGGGTATGAGGAGCGGAGCGTACGTGTTGGTACGTGAGTACCGGAAGGCCCGGGTGAATTCAAGATTCGATGCCGAGCCCACTTCCTGATTCACTTCGGGATCAAAATCGGACTTTTTGAACTACCTCTAAATTAAGGAGATGATAGTATGTCTGACAAGAAAACCTTCTACATCACGACACCAATTTATTATCCGAGCGCTAAACTGCATATCGGCCATGCTTATACGACTGTCAGCCGGCGACGCTATAGCGCGCTACAAACGGTTGCGTGGTTATGATGTTCGCTATTTGACAGGGACGGATGAACATGGACAGAAAATCGAGCAAAAAGCTCAGGAAAGCGGTAAAACGCCACAGCAGTTCGTCGATGATATCGTAGTCGGCATAAAGGAATTATGGAATAAACTCGAGATTTCCAATGACGATTTCATTCGAACGACAGAACCGCGTCATAAAGAGGTTGTAACCGAGATTTTTGATCGCCTGCTGAAGCAGGGAGATATATACAAAGGGGAGTACGAGGGCTGGTACAGTATCCCTGATGAAACTTTCTATACGGAGACGCAATTAGTCGATGTTGAGAAAAATGAGAAGGGTGAAGTTATCGGTGGCAAAAGCCCGGATAGCGGTCATCCGGTAGAGCTGGTGAAGGAAGAGTCTTACTTCTTCCGCATGAGTAAATATGCCGATCGTTTGTTGAAGTATTATGAGGACCATCCTGACTTTATCCAACCAGAATCTCGCAAGAATGAAATGATTAATAACTTCATCAAACCGGGTCTTGAGGATCTGGCAGTGTCACGGACGACTTTCGATTGGGGAGTCAAAGTAAAGGGCGATCCGAAGCATGTTGTGTATGTATGGATTGACGCTTTGTCCAATTACATCACTGCTCTTGGCTACGGATCGGATAATGAGGAACTATTCAATCGCTTCTGGCCTGCGGATGTTCATCTGGTAGGTAAGGAGATCGTTCGCTTCCATACGATTTATTGGCCGATTATGCTGATGGCGCTTGATTTGCCGCTTCCGAAGAAGGTTTTTGGTCACGGCTGGCTGCTGATGAAAGGCGGCAAAATGTCCAAGTCCAAAGGCAATGTTGTCGATCCGAATGTGCTGATTGATCGCTATGGTCTTGATGCAACCCGTTACTATTTGTTGCGCGAGGTACCATTTGGCTCTGATGGCTCTTTTACTCCTGAGAGTTTTGTACAACGGGTGAACTCCGATCTGGCCAACGATCTGGGCAACTTGCTGAACCGTACTGTAGCGATGGTTGGCAAATATTTCGAGGGCGTGGTACCAGCATATCGTCCAAATGTAACAGCTTATGATGCGGATCTGGCCGACATGGCGTTGCGAACGGTAGAGAAGGTAGAAGAAGTTATGGAGAATCTGGAATTCTCTGTTGCTTTGACGGCGATCAGTGCATTTATTAGCCGTACGAACAAATATATTGATGAGACGCAACCATGGGCACTTGCCAAGGATGAAGCCAAGCGCGATGAGCTAGCTTCTGTAATGGTCAATCTAGTGGAATCATTGCGGATCAGTTCGATTCTGCTACAGCCGTTCTTGACGAAGGCTCCAGCGAAGATATGGGAGCAGTTAGGCATCGAGCCTGGCGAGTTAACTGCATGGGATAGTGCAAAGAGCTTCGGCCTCACTCCGGCAGGTACAAAGCTGGGTAAGGGCGAACCAATCTTCCCGCGCCTCGAAGTGGAGAAGGAAATTGAGTATATCGATAGCTCAATGACTGGCGGCGCAACTGCCGAAGCAGAAGCTACTCCAACCGCTAACAGCAAGCCGGTGATCGAGAACCCGGAATTGAAGGAAGAGATCGGAATCGACGATTTTGCCAAGGTTGAGCTGAGAGTGGCTGAGGTGCTTGCCTGTCAGCCAGTGCCAAAAGCGGATAAACTGCTGAAGTTACAGCTTGATCTCGGCTTTGAACAACGTCAGGTCGTATCCGGGATTGCCAAGTTCTATAAACCAGAAGAACTTGTAGGACGCAAGGTGATTTGTGTGACGAACCTGAAGCCGGTGAAATTGCGTGGCGAGCTGTCACAGGGCATGATTCTTGCAGCTTCGCAAGACGACCAGCTGACGCTGGCGACGGTACCTGATTCGATGCCGAACGGAGCCGTCGTGAAGTAAGAACCCGAGAACCAGTTCAAATATTAAACCGCTGGAGTCAATACTCCGGCGGTTTTTTCATACGTTTATTCTCTTGGTCGATTTGGTTTGGTTCGGTTCTTCGAATAAAAAGAGTGTAAATTGTCAACAAATACTGATATTACAAGTCCAATCAGGCGGGCTTCTGCCGCTAGCGGAACATAGATTTTAGGAGTAGAAGCAGTCAAGACTTGCATAGTTTTGGCTGCTATTTTATTAAAAGAAGCTTATTTTCTAGATAATATAGTTGACAAAACTTCAAATTTGCACATATAATCCTAATAGTAATTATTACGATTAAGTGTGGAGGTTATAATTAAATGGTTTTGAACAGAAGAAAGCTAGGAGCCACAGGAATAATCCTATTTATTTTCATATTTACGCTTATCTTATCGGGCTGCGGCAAGAAGAGCAATGCAGAAATCGTCCCAGGTAAGGTAAATGTAGTTACGAGTTTCTATCCTATTTACGAATTTGCTAAGACAATTGGCGGGGATGAAGCGAATGTGACCAATTTGCTGCCGACAGGGGTCGAGCCGCATGATTGGACACCACGCAGTAAAGAAATTTTGAACACGTCTAAGGCGCAGCTATTTTTGTATCATGGTGCAGGTTTGGAAGGCTGGGTACCAAATTTCCTGAAGGGCCTCGGTAGCGATGCCGTTGTGAAGCCGGTTGAGGTCAGTCAAGGCGTCTCCTTAATCACCGCAGAAGGCGATGACGGACATGATCATGGAGCAGAAGCGACAGATAGCCATCATATCGATCCTCATACCTGGGTTAGTCCAAAATCGGCCAAAATTATTGCTGAGAATATTAAAAGTAGCTTCATACAAGTCGACCCGGATCACCAAGCTGACTACGAGAGCAGGTATACGGAGCTGGCGAAGAAATTGGATGAGCTTGATGCGAAATTCACCACTGAGCTTGCTAATACAAGTAAGAAAGAAATCGTCGTATCCCATCAGGCTTTCGGTTATCTATGCCGCGACTATGGCCTGACACAGCATTCTATTATGGGATTATCACCGGATGCTGAGCCAAGGGCGCAGGACATTGTTGCTTTATCAAAGCTGGTGAAGGACGAAGGGATTCAATATATTTTCTTTGAAGAGCTGGTCTCCGACAGATTAGCGAAGACATTGGCTGGTGAGGCTGGTGTTAAGACACTAGTACTGAATCCGGTCGAAGGATTGACGAAGGAGCAGGAGAAGAACGGGGAGAACTATTTTACCCTGATGGAGAAGAACTTGCAAAATCTGCTTCTCGCTCTACAATAAGGATAGTCAGAAGGTTAGCACAGAGCGGAAAGGAAATTATTTATGAAACCAGAATTATCAATGCCCAAAGAGTATTGTCATGATAATATCATTGAACTCGATCATATCTCATTTGCCTATCAGGATCAGCAGGTTATTTCCGATTTCAGCTTTATTGTCAAAGAACGGGACTTTGTCGGCGTAATTGGCTCCAACGGAGCGGGTAAGACAACATTGATGCGCATGATGGTAGGACTTCTGCAGCCTACATCGGGCGAGATCAAGCTGTTCGGTCAACCGATTCGTCGTTTCCGGGATTGGGAGCGGGTTGGATATGTACCGCAAAAGAACTCATTTAACCCATTGTTCCCGGCAACGGTACGCGAGGTTGTGCTATCGGGGTTATATAACAATAAGAAATTGTTCCGCCGGATCGGAGCGGTGGAGCAGCAGAAATGTAATGACGCGCTTGAGGTCATGAAGATTAGCAATCTTGCCAATAAGCGGATCGGCCAGTTATCCGGCGGACAACAGCAGCGTGTTTTCCTGGCCAGAGCGATGATCAATCATCCCGATCTGCTCGTGCTGGATGAGCCTACAGTCGGTATCGATGCCCAGACACAAGCCGATTTCTTTGAATTGATTTGCCATTTGCATGCACACCACCAGATGACTTTTCTGATGGTGTCTCACGATCTTGATTTTATACATGGATACATGGGTGTGGAACCTAAGGGTTATTGTGGAGCTATTAATCTCTTCGTACGTCATTCCCATGATCCTGAATGTGCGATTCCTGACTTGCAGCATTCTCTACTATAATTGTGTTTGAATGCTGCTGTATGAAATGTAAATGAGGAGATGTATCTACTTGGAAATATTAACTGCTGATTTCTTTCTAAGAGCGCTGACAGGCGGGCTGCTGATCGGTCTTACCGCCCCCCTGATCGGCATTTTTCTTGTCTTGCGGAGATTGTCCATGATCGGCGATACCCTTGCCCATGTGACGATAGCGGGTGTTGCGCTCGGATTCCTGATCGAGGTCTATCCGATCGGGGTTGGTCTTCTCTTTGCCGTGGTCGCTTCGTTTGCCATTGAAAAATTGCGCAAAGCTTATAAAGGCTATGCGGAGTTATCCATTGCTATCATCATGTCTGGGGGTGTAGCTCTGGCATCATTGTTCTTTACCCTTGGAATGGGTTACAATACAGATGTTAACAGTTATCTGTTCGGGAGTATCTATACGCTTGATCAAGTTGATTTATATGTCGTCGGTGCGGTTACTGTGATCGTCATCATCACTATTTTCCTTCTATTTAAAGAATACTTCCTACTGACGTTCGAAGAAGATGCGGCTGCTGTTAGCGGATTGCCAGTCAAAGTCCTGAATATGCTTCTTACCATACTTACCGCCCTTGTCATCAGCACTGCGATCAAGATTGTTGGAGCGTTGCTCGTCTCCGCATTGCTTACGATCCCAGCTGCGACGAGTCTATTGATTGCGAGAAGCTTCAAGCAGTCGGTCGTGTTCTCCGTGATTATCTCAGAGATTGCCGTTGTGGTTGGTCTTGTCATCGCTGGAATCTGGAATCTGGCCCCAGGTGCGACGATCGTATTATTCCTGATTGCTATGCTGATCCTAACGATCATGGGCAAGCGCGGCTTATCTGCCTAAGCTATGGACAGCGATCGGAAGAACATTTCACCCGGCTGCCCCATCCGTACAATTGATAGTTCAACTTATAGTAAAGTAAATAGAGTTCTAAATAGAAAAGAGATATGGATAGAGACCGAGAATAGAGAAGATTGAATTGGGAGGCTGTTATGACTGATATTCATTTAGGGGTCGCCTTCGCGGCAGGGGTGGCCTCTTTTATATCCCCTTGTTGCTTACCACTATACCCGTCTTATCTGTCCTATATTACGGGCATGTCAGTGCAGACGTTGAAGACGGAACAGAAACGAAGAGATGTCCGGTTTCGGACATTAACGCATACACTGGCCTTTATCCTCGGTTTTTCAGTTGTGTTCTATACCCTTGGCTTCGGAGCCGGGATGTTCGGCGAATTTTTCAATCAATATCGCGATTTGATCCGTCAGCTTTCCGCTGTGTTGATTATCGCAATGGGTTTATTTCTAGTCGGGATTTTCCAACCGCAGTTTCTATTAAAAGAGCGCAAGATGGATTTGAAGTTAAATAAGGCGGGATACATAGGTTCTTTTATTTTTGGCATCGGCTTCTCGGCAGGCTGGTCGCCTTGCGTTGGCCCGATCCTTGCGGCGATTATCGCCATGGCTGTCAGTGAACCGGGGGCCTGGCTAGGTTTGATCACCGCATACACACTGGGATTTGCCCTACCGTTCTTCATATTGGCCTTCTTCATCGGGCAGACACGTTGGATCGTCCGCTATTCTGGGATTGTGATGAAGGTTGGCGGGGCTCTCATGTTGTTGATGGGCGTACTTCTATTCACGAATAAGATGACGCAAATTACGATTTGGTTGCAGTCAATCACTCCGGATTGGCTCAAATTTTAACGTAACAATACAAGATGGTTTCCAAGAATAAGTTAGCAGATATGTGTTGAAATTATGACTTCAACAAGTTTATAATAGATCGATTATATTTAAGAAAAAGGTGTCTATCGATGAGCATACTAAATGTTGAAAATTTAAGTCACGGTTTTGGTGATCGTGCGATTTTTAAAGATGTATCTTTCCGACTTTTAAAAGGTGAGCATATCGGGTTGATCGGCGCTAACGGCGAAGGTAAATCGACCTTTATGAACATCATTACGAACCAGCTACAGCCTGATGAAGGTAAGGTAGAGTGGTCCAAGCGGGTACGCGTTGGTTACCTTGACCAGCATGCAGTTCTGACGAAGGGCATGACGATTCAGGATGTGCTGCGTAGCGCGTTCCAATATTTGTTCGATCTAGAGCAGGAAATGAACGATATGTACGGTAAAATGGGCGAAGTCAGCCCGGAAGAATTGGAGAAACTTCTGGAAGAAGTCGGTACTATCCAGGATACCCTGACGAGTCAGGATTTTTACATGATTGATGCTAAGGTGCAGGAAACGGCCCGCGGATTGGGGATTACTGATATTGGTCTGGATCGGGATGTCAACGATTTGAGTGGGGGTCAGCGGACGAAGATTTTGCTGGCTAAGTTACTGCTGGAGAAACCGGACATCTTACTGTTGGACGAGCCGACCAACTATTTGGACGAGCAGCATATTGAATGGCTGAAACGCTATTTACAGGAGTACGAAAATGCGTTCATCCTCATTTCACACGACATTCCGTTCCTGAACAGCGTTATCAATTTGATCTATCATATGGAGAACCAGAAGCTGACGCGGTATGTCGGTGATTACGACCAGTTCCAGCAAGTTCACGAAATGAAGAAGCAGCAACTGGAAGCGGCATATACCCGGCAGCAGCAGGAGATTGCTGATCTGAAGGATTTCGTTGCCCGCAATAAAGCCAGCGTAGCTACGCGTAATATGGCGATGTCGAGACAGAAGAAGCTTGATAAGATGGACGTCATCGAGTTGGCGAAGGAAAAGCCAAAACCGCAGTTTAATTTCAAAAGTGGCAAGACCTCCGGCAAAATGATTTTCGAAACGAAGGGACTCGTTATCGGTTACGACAGCCCATTGTCCAGACCACTTGATCTGCAGATGGAGCGGGGACAAAAAATTGCGCTCGTCGGCGCAAATGGTATCGGTAAAACGACACTACTGCGTAGCATTCTAGGTGAAATTCCTGCGCTGTCTGGTTCCGTCGAGCGTGGCTACCATCTGGAAATCGGTTATTTTGAGCAGGAAATGAAAGATAGTAATTACAACACATGTATTGAGGAGATTTGGGAAGCCTTCCCTTCGTTTACGCAGTTCGAGGTGCGCGCCGCATTGGCTAAATGCGGACTGACAACTAAACATATCGAGAGCAAGATCACTGTGCTTAGTGGTGGAGAGAAGGCGAAAGTTCGCCTATGCAAGCTGATCAACAACGAGACAAATTTACTAGTTCTTGACGAGCCGACGAACCACTTGGATGTGGATGCGAAGGACGAGCTCAAGCGGGCGCTCAAAGAATACAAAGGTAGCATTTTAATGATCTCGCACGAACCGGAATTCTATAGCGATATCGCAACTGAGGTTTGGAATTGTGAAGCCTGGACCACGAAGGTTTTCTAAGTTAAAGGCATATTTTTAGATTAGCCGGGGAGGTTTACAATCTTCCCGGCTTTTGCATCGGCTTCAAACGGGCTGATGGCTGCAATAGACTTGAAAAGACGCTATCAAGAGGTATGCACTTGCCAATAGACAAGCATAACATGTATCATTAACAGAGTAACGGGCAGAGGTTCTGCCCGTGTGAACTCATGGAAAAGAGGTAGTCAGATGCCAACGCCGAGTATGGAGGATTATTTGGAGCGTATCTATAAGCTCATTGATGAGAAGGGATATGCACGGGTTTCCGATATCGCGGAAGGTTTGGAGGTCCATCCTTCTTCCGTTACGAAGATGATTCAGAAACTGGATAAAGACGAATATTTAATTTATGAGAAATATCGTGGTCTGGTATTGACGAATAAGGGCAAGAAAGTAGGAAAACGCCTTGTCGATCGTCACCAACTGCTTGAAGAGTTCTTGGAATTGATCGGGGTTGATGACAGCAACATCTATAAGGATGTTGAAGGAATTGAGCATCATCTTAGTTGGGACTCGATCACCTGTATCGCATCACTGGTAGAATATTTCAAACGAGATGAGTCCAAGATCCGTGAACTGCGTGAAGTTCACCAGGAGCTTCTGACCGAATCGTAACCTTAGCATCTGTCTCATTTAGGCAAATGTCTTTTGTTTCTTTAGTACCATTTTTTCGTCTGACCGCAACTCCGGCCATATGATACGCGTTAGAATTAAGAGCGGTTCTTCGCGAACGACTATCATATCAATCGGAGGTAACAGATGAAATTATTACGAACATGGTTTATACCGCTACTTATTCTATTAATCGCCTGCCCTTTTGCTGGGGTGGCACGGACGGAGGCAGCATCAGCCAGCGCTATTCAGATCTATCTGAACGGTGATCTGCTCCCTAGCGACACTGCTCCTTACTTAAAGCCAAAAGAGAATGTCACTATGGTCCCGCTTCGTGTCATAAGCGAAAGCTTGGGAGCGAGCGTACTTTGGTCACAGGCTACGAAGACAGCAACGATTCAGAAGGACGGTAACAAGTTGGTGCTAATCACTGGACACAGTGTAGCAGAGGTGAACGGAGAACCGGTTGGGCTCGACGTATCCGTTGAGAACATACAGGGACGCACCATGGTGCCGCTTCGCTTCGTCAGTGAGCAACTCGGACTCGATGTAGTCTGGAATCAGTCATTGAAGACAATATCGCTTACTTCCAATGAGGGAGGCGTCCAGCCGGGAGAGGAAGGGCAGGATCCGAAGCCGCAACCGCCTGTGACTCCACCGCAGGCAAGTGATGAGCTTCGCGGTGCCTGGGTCTCTACGGTGTATAACCTGGATTGGCCAAGCAGTACCTCAACTGGAAAGGCAGAAGCGCAGAAACAGGATTATGTAAAGCTGCTCGATGATCTGCAAGGGATGGGGATCAATGCTGTATTCGTACAGGTACGACCGTCAGGAGATGCGTTCTATCCTTCAGATCTCGTACCATGGAGCTCTTACCTAACAGGTGTTTCAGGCAAGGACCCTGGCTATGATCCACTGCAGTTCATGATTGACGAGACTCATCGCCGCGGTATGGAATTTCATGCTTGGTTTAACCCGTTCAGGGCAAGCACGGATACCAATACATCCAAGCTAGCGAACAATCATGTGGCTAACAGTCATCCGGAATGGACCGTGAAGTTTGCTAATAAGCTGTATATCAACCCAGGGATACCGGAAGCGCGTGAACATGTTATCGATGCGATTATGGAAGTAGTGAACCGCTATGATATTGACGGAGTTCATCTGGATGATTATTTCTACCCCTCAGGGGAGACGAAGACGAGCCAGTTCGCTGATGACAGCACTTTTAAACAGTATAATCCTAAGAGTTTGAGCGATAAGGGAGACTGGCGGCGTGACAATATCAACGAGTTCGTGAAGGACTTAGGCAGAAGTGTTCATCAGGTGAAACCAAATGTATCCTTCGGCATTAGTCCTTTCGGGGTCTGGCGCAACAAGAGCACGGATCCAACCGGCTCGGATACGAAAGCTGGCATGACCGCTTATGACAGTACTTATGCGGATGTAAGAGCCTGGATACAGAACGGCTGGATTGATTATGTAGCACCGCAAATTTATTGGAGTCTGAGCTTCAATGTTGCTAAATACGATACATTAGTTGACTGGTGGGCGAAGGAGGTTGCAGGTAGCTCCGTGAAATTGTATATCGGTCACGCTCCATATAAGCTGGGGACCTCCGAAGCAGGCTGGAACAGTGCCCAGGAAATCATCAATCAATTGAAATACAACAGCGGCGTACCAGAAGTTCGCGGAAGCATCTTCTTCAGCGCCAAGGAACTTAGAAAGAATCCGTTAGGACTTATACCTCTTCTGCAATCATATTACGGTTTATAATTCTAGTCATAGAAACAGCCCTCATTAACATACATAAGCAGTAGACTTATGTATGGAATGGGGGCTTTTTTATATGCTGATCAACGGTGTATTTGAAGGAGGAGGCGTTAGGGGCATTTCGCTCGCAGGCGCAGTTCGGGCTGCAGAGCTCCATGGTAAGGAGTTTCATAAAGTTGCAGGAACGTCGGCAGGTTCTATTGTAGCTTCCTTGATCGCGGCGGGTTATGACGCTGAAGAGATGAAAGAGATTATCATAACGACGTCGTTCAACAAATTTCTGAAGCGGGCTCCTATTTTTAATATAGCGATCATCGGACCGGCATTGAGGGTGCTATTGAAGGAGGGCTTATACTCAGGCGAGGCACTAGAGAATTGGATCAGGCAAATATTGCTTAGGAAAAAGGTACGGACCTTCAGCGATCTGGAGAAGGGGCGGCTGAGGATTATCGCTTCGGATATTACCAGCGGTAAAATTCTTGTATTGCCGGATGATCTAGAGAAAATCGGCATTAACCCGAGCGAATTTGAAGTGGCACGTGCTGTGAGGATGAGCTGTAGTATTCCCTATTTCTTCGATCCTGTCTTATTAAGGCTGCCTCCTATGGAAGCGAAGGGCAAGACGTTTGCAGACCAGTTTCTCCATATTGTCGATGGCGGTCTATTGAGTAATTTTCCATTATGGTTGTTCGATCGCGAGAGCCTTAGGGCTGGGGAGAAGAGAATTCCGACTGTCGGCTTCCAGATGGTTGGCAAGAACAGCAACCAGCCCCATATTATCCGAGGCCCGTTCTCCATGCTGGAAGCTATGGTAGCAACGATGCTGTCGGCCCATGACGAACGGTATATTGAGCAGACCAATCGTTACCGGACAATAAAGATCCCTACACTTGGTGTTGGTACAACCCAGTTTAACATCACACAAGAAGAAAGCCTGCTGCTTTATGAATCCGGACTCAGATCCGGGGAGCGCTTCTTCAAAGACTGGAATACCCAGTATTATGAAGCACAATTCAAAAAGTATCAGCAGGCGAAATGAGATTAAAAAGTTCAATTTTGATCACGAAGTTATTCAAGGAATAATCTCGACATCGAATCTTGAATTCAACCGGGCCCTCCGGTGCTCACGTACCAAAAACGTACGCTCCACTCCTCAGTCCCTAGTTTCATCCAACCTTCTCGGTGCTGAAAATCGAACTTTTTAATACTTATTCTTAATTTAAACCTATCCCTTAATGGTATTTCGGCAAGTCATCATCATTTTTCCCTTTTTGACCCTCGATGACTTGAAAAGGATAAGCTTTGCGTTTCTGTCCGGAAGATGCCGAGCGGCGCTCTGCTGCTAATTTGGACATTGTCCGGGCGGAAGGCTTCACTTTAGGATTCTGTCTTCTATATTTGCGTGGAGGATACTTGTAGAGTAGAAATACGATCCCTACGATAAGGGCAGGAATGAGTATTCCCATCCAGTCCGTCGTCCCTCTGCCAAACAGTCCATCAATAATTCCAAAAGCTGCTAGCGCGATCAGAGCCCAAAATACGATGGCCTGTTTCTTCATATCTTCATCATCCTTTCACGGGATCTAGAGCGGAGTGACTCGGAGTTGAATCGAGAGCTCCTTCACGTTCAACCTGCGCATCCAGCTCGCGCATCCGGTTGAAGGAAGCGATCGATACTTCAAGCTGCTCCAGATTCGGTTCCTTGGTCGTTAACATCTGCAACCATAGTCCGGGATATCCAAGATAACGAAGGATGGGAATATCTCTCATCGCATTTGTGATTCGCAGCATTTCAAAGGATACACCGATAACTACAGGGAGCAGCAGAAGACGAATGTAAATCCGCTCCCATAGCGTATCCCAACTGAAGATAGGCAAGGAGTAGATAACGACTCCGATAATAACCGTCAAGATAATGAAGCTACTGCCACAGCGATAGTGCAAGCGGCTGTATTTCTGTACTTTCTCAGGGATAAGCTCTTCGCCGGCCTCATAAGCTGTAATAACTTTATGTTCAGCACCATGATATTGGAACAGTCTCTTGATCACAGGGGTCTGTGACATGATCCATAAATAAGCGAGTAGAAGGGCGATCTTGATAACTCCTTCAACGAGCGTATGCAATGTTTGATTATTAAATGCGTGCTGGAACAAAAATTGCTCGACAACCGCAGGGACAAGCGTAAAAATAACTTTTCCGACGATAAAGGACAGTACTCCGGCGACAGCAACGCCAAATATCATGCCCATAGAGAGTCCGGATTCTTCTTCTCCTTCTGCTTGGCGCGTTCTTCCGGTTCCATCTCGTCTTCTGCCATCGCCTCGGCCGAATAATTCAAGTGCTTTGAGCCCTTGGCACTGGAATCGACAATGCTGACCAGACCACGAATGAGTGGGATTTTACGAAGCTTCTTCACCCAGTTCTTATCTTGCTTTGGTACTTCCAGAAATGTAATTTCTCCATCCTTACGGCGTACTGCCGTAACATTAACGTGTTTACCGCCGAACATGACTCCTTCAATGACGGCTTGACCGCCGTAAATCGCGGGTTTTGATTCCTCAGGCAAATATTTCACCTTCCCTAAAGTAGTAATTGGTGTTATGCAAGTTTAGCTAGTCTCTCGATTCCGGCGGACGAAAAAAGTATAGGTCTAACTGGAATGATTCCATTGTAACGAAATTCGCGGTCAAATTCTAGTTAGTTTAGATTAGTGCCTTTTAAATTGCGCATACTAACCCACAAACTATTAATAAGTGTTCAAAAAGGTCAGTTATAATACCGTGATCAGTAGCGGACTTTTTGAATTACTTCTTGTGAGAGAAAGGAAGATGAAGTGTGGATCCAAAAGGCCATAACCCCAAGAACGGGACAAGTATTTGGATGTTTACATTGGAGGTTGGATTTTTCGCCGGATTGCTATGGGGAGGAATCAAAGGAATTTTTTATTTTATGCGCTTAACGACGGTCGTGCCCGGATATATGGGGGAGCCCTTTTTCAAGAGCCAGTTCTTGAAGAGTCAGCCGGGTATTATGCTGGGTGGGGCTTCTTCATCCTCTTCTCGCTTCTGGCCACGCTAGTGTACATTCTTCTCTTCCGCAAGCTTAGAGGCCCGTTGCCCGGGATTCTCTATGGCATTGTTTGGTGGGTAATTCTGTTCGTATGGGCAGGCCCATCCCTGCATCTGATGGAGCCACTTCGTAAGTTGTCAATGAATACGATCATCAGCGAATTTTGCCTATATCTGTTATGGGGTATGTTTATCGGTTATTCCGTAGCACATGAGTATACAGATGAGAGAAAACGTGAGCCTGAGGAAATGTCGGATAAGACCGGAAAGAATTCCATGAAGAGGCCGACGGAGAATCCTCAGCATTAGGGACAAAATGCTTCTCAATTGACTCCTTCCTATGTTAAAATTACTTTTGGTTCATGTTCGAAAAGTACGGGTAATCTCTTTTTGAACGGTATCGTTACTGGTTATATCAAAGGAAGGGTGATCAGCAATGTTAAACATTCTGGTGCTGAACGGGCCTAACCTGAATATGCTTGGTGTTCGTGAGCCGGGTATTTACGGCTCTGAAAGTTTAAGCGATATCGAGGTCAAGCTGAGTAAGCTGGCAGAAACGGAAGATTTGTCCCTCTCGTTCTTTCAATCGAATCATGAGGGTGAACTCATCGATAAGATTCATGCGGCTTACGGATCATGCGACGGTATTTTGATTAACCCGGGGGCACTTACCCACTACAGTTATGCGCTGCGTGATGCGCTGACTACGGTGAAGCTTCCAGTGGTCGAAGTGCATCTATCCAACATTCACGCACGCGAAGCATTTCGCCATCACTCTGTTATTGCTCCAATTGCAATTGGACAGATTTCCGGCTTTGGATCGTACGGATACGAGATGGGTCTGTTGGCTTTGAAGCGTCATTTAAGCAAGTAGTGAATGCGGGATACGCATGGATTTGCAAGAGAAAGCTGATATTAAGGAGAGTTAATTATGGTGAGCACACGTGTTACTCGGTTCCGCGAAGCAATGGTAAGCCATCAAGTGGAAGCCGTTTTAGTTACCGGTGATGTGAACCGCCGCTATTTGACGGGCTTTACCGGAACCTCTGGTTATGTCTTAGTTACGCAGCAGAAGGCTTATTTGTTAACGGACTTCCGTTACACTACGCAAGCGGCAGAGCAGGCCAAAGGGTTCGAGATCGTGAAGCATGCTCCGGTCGTTATTGATACGATTAAGGAACTGCTTGCGGCAGAACAGATCAGCCGGCTTGGATTCGAGGAGGACAACGTGGTCTTCTCGACATACCGCAGCTATGAGAGCGGACTCGCTCCTTGCGAGTTGGTTCCTGTCAAGGGTCTAGTTGAAGGACTGCGGACGTTCAAGGATGCTGATGAGCTGGCGATCATGAAGCAAGCAGCGGACTTGGCTGATCGCACATTCGTGCATATGCTGGATGTAATCAAGCCGGGGGTTACCGAGCAAGACATGGCGCTGGAGATGGAAATGTTCATGCGCAAGAATGGTGCGACTTCAAGCTCATTTGATACGATCGTTGCATCTGGAGTACGTTCGTCTCTTCCTCATGGTGTTGCTAGTGGCAAGATGATTGAGAGCGGAGACTTGGTGACTTTGGATTTCGGGGCTCTACTAGGTGGATATTGTTCGGATATTACCCGCACAGTAATGGTAGGTACACCTGATGATAAGCAACGTGAAATATATGACATTGTTCTTGAAGCTCAGCTACATACGCTTGAACATTTGCGGCCGGGCATGACTGGGCGTGAAGCTGACGCTCTTGCCCGCGATATTATCACTCGCTATGGCTATGGTGAACAATTCGGCCATAGTACAGGACATGGATTGGGAATGGAAGTTCACGAAGCTCCTAATCTGTCCATGAGAAGCGATACCGTTCTTCAACCAGGCATGGTTGTGACTGTTGAACCGGGAATTTATATTCCAGGATTCGGCGGAGTGCGAATTGAAGATGACGTTGTCATGACGGAAAATGGCAACCGACGTTTGACGGAATCGAGCAAAGACTTTACGATTATTTCGTAGATTAATTCTTTAACCTATTTGAGGAGGTTCTTCTAGTGATTTCAGTAAACGATTTTAAAACAGGCTTGACCGTCGAGGTGGACGGCGATATTTATACGGTGCTTGATTTCCAGCACGTTAAACCGGGTAAGGGCGCAGCATTTGTTCGCTCCAAATTGAAAAACCTCCGTAACGGTAACACCGTGGAGAAAACATTCCGTGCTGGTGAGACGATTGGACGAGCTTTGATTGAGAACCGCGACGTACAATATTTGTATGCGAGCGGCCAAGATCATGTATTTATGGATAACGAAACTTACGATCAATTCAGCTTGACGGAAGAGCAGCTTAAATGGGAACTTAACTTCCTAAGAGAAAATATGAACGTTAAGATCGTTAGCTATCAAGGTGAAATTCTTGGGATTAACTTGCCTAACAACGTTGAACTGAAAGTCGTTGAGACCGAGCCTGGAATCAAGGGCAATACAGCAACTGGTGCAACTAAGAATGCGAAGGTTGAGACTGGCCTTAACGTTCAAGTACCTCTGTTTATCAATGAGGACGACGTTCTGCTTATCGATACTCGCGAAGGTAAATACATTTCCCGCGCGTAGTTTTGCTGTCTGCAAGAACGGTGATATGCTATGTATCAATTATTACCTCTCCATCTATAAATAGGTGGAGAGTTTTTTTGTACATATATAAATACGGCCTAAAACAACGATAAGAATCGAATATTTCGAAGCTATGGTTGGCCTTTTATAAGCTATTTCTTAAATATGTCTATAAAAAACATTGACTTCATTCGGGTTTCCCGTATTATACTGTGTTAAAGCATTACTGAAGCAATAGAAATTAGAAATGAATGAGACAACGAAATTAAAGAGTGTTGGATATCAGGGAGGGAGTTAGTTTGGCTGTATATGTTATGAAATTCGGGGCAGCTCGGTAGGAGATACGGAGCGTATGAAACGTGTCGCCCGGCGGGTAGTCGAGAAGCAGGACGAAGGCCATCAGGTGATGGTTGTCGTATCGGCGATGGGGGATACAACCGATGAATTGATTGATCAGGCGAATATGCTCAGCCATAATCCGCCGCAGCGTGAGATGGATATGTTGCTGACGACAGGGGAGCAAATTTCTATTGCACTGCTGTCGATCGCTATCCATGAGCTAGGCCGCAAGGCGGTATCCTTTACCGGATGGCAAGCCGGATTCCGAACAGAAGCGGAGCATGGCAAGGCGCGTATTACGGATATTAAACCGGAGCGCGTTCAACAGGCTCTGAATGATGGCAATATCGTCATTGTGGCTGGTTTTCAAGGGATGACCGAAGAAGGAGAAATTACTACCTTTGGTCGCGGCGGCTCCGACACTACGGCAGTAGCTCTAGCAGCTGCGACGGCTGCGGATTATTGCGAAATATATACAGATGTTGATGGCATTTATTCGACAGACCCGAGAATCGTGAAGAATGCTCGCAAATTAAATGAAATCTCTTATGATGAGATGCTAGAACTGGCTAACTTAGGTGCAGCGGTACTACATCCGCGCGCTGTTGAATACGCCAAGCAGTTCCAGGTCCGTCTCGTTGTTCGTTCGAGCTTTAATCATAATGAAGGCACAGTTGTGAAGGAGGAAGCTACAATGGAGCAAGGTGTAGTGGTTAGCGGGATCGCTTATGATAAGAATGTGGCAAGAATTAGTATTCTGGGTGTATCCCATGTTCCAGGAGTTCTAGCTAAAGTATTCGGTTCTCTAGCCGATGCGAAGATTAATGTAGATATTATTGTACAGAGCGGTGTCCAGGACGGCAAGGCTGATTTCTCCTTTACGGTAGGACTTGATGATCGTGAGAAAGCACTAGAAGTGCTTAGCGGCATTCGTCCAGAAATTCCTTTTGATGACGTAACCTCAGAAGAGGAACTAGTCAAAATTTCTATTGTTGGAGCTGGTATGGTTAGCCATCCAGGAGTGGCCGCGGAGATGTTCGATGTCATCTCGAAGCAGGACGTGAATATCAAGATGGTTAGCACTTCCGAAATCAAGGTATCCTGCGTGATTGAAGGAGCCAAGGTGAATGAGGTCATTAAGGCATTGCATACAGCTTACGGATTGGATACAGAAAGCCAAGTATTCGTCGGAGGTCCACAAGATCGCCGCTAAGCTCTAATAGAGGTTATTCAATATATTAAGGTGAAAATAAAGTAGAAGTCGTATGACCGAGCAATCGGTTATGCGGCTTCTTTCTTTTTTAATAGTATATGTTCAAAAAGTTCGGTTTTCAGCACCGAAGCTTATGCTTCCGAGGTGCGTTTCTTCGAAACGCTTCAGTTGGATAAAGCTAGGGACTGAGGAGCGGAGCGTAGGCAAAACCTACGTGAGCACCGGATGGCCAGGTTGAATTCAAGATTCGATGTCGAGATACTTCTAGCTTCACTTCGTGATTTTTGAACAACCTCTAATAAATAGAGATATTCGGGCATATGGATAAGAGAGTGCGATGGTGCGAGAGGAGGTTCATATGCTTGCTTGATAAATTCGTAACTAGTATGTCGTTGATTCGGATTCTATCAGGAACGATTGAAATCATGGCGGCTCTGCTTATGCTAAGGCTGGGGCGCGTGGATAAGGCGCTGGCCGTCAATTCAGCCCTGGCACTCGTCGGGCCAACTGTGCTGATTGTGACGACTTCCATAGGGCTTGCGGGAATGGCGGATAAGCTGTCATGGGGGAAGATGCTATGGATTGCTATAGGTGTCGGTTGTCTCTTAATCGGTATTTTAAAAAAATGATAGATTTCCGGTCATAATCACCAAGTACAGGCATACACATGAGATATGACAAAACACAAATAGATAATAGAGGTTCTTCAATGTAAGGAATTTTGCACAGCAATAAGAAAGAGAAAAGGCTTTGGGGGTACGAGAATGGACCCAAACTGGTTAATGGTATTTCCCGACAAACTTCGGCACCTGCTACTTAAGCTACCTCCCTCTATCTTTGCAAGACTTGAGGAAATTCGTATCCGGGAAGGGCGTCCGCTAGAAGTCAACACGGGAGGGCGATACTACTTCCTTACTGCGGACGGAGGAATGACGCGTGATACTGGAGCTGCATTCCGACCAGACAAGCAGGATAGCTTACGTCTGCTGGATCAAATTACTAACCACTCCATGTACACGATGGAAGAAGAACTACGGCGAGGCTTCATTACGATTGCAGGCGGCCATCGAATTGGACTGGCCGGGAGGACGGTGCTTAGTGGCGGTAAAGTGGAACACATCCGTGATATTAGTGGATTTAACATCCGCATCGCTCGCGAGGTGTGTGGAGCTGCTGACCCGGTATTACCTCAACTTCTGGATTTCAAGCAGAACAGTGTGCTTCACACATTGATTCTATCCCCGCCCCAGCATGGGAAGACAACCTTGATCCGCGATCTTGCCCGGCAGATCAGCAGCGGAACATGGGGACATCCAGAAGCGAGATGGCCTGGACTGAAGGTAGGAATCGTCGATGAAAGATCAGAGATTGCCGGAAGCAGGAATGGGGTGCCAAGCTATGATGTTGGTCCACGGACCGATGTGATGGACGGATGCCCGAAGGCGGAAGGGATGATGATGATGATACGCTCCATGTCGCCTGAGGTGCTGGTGGTCGATGAGATTGGAAGGTTAGAGGATGCCGAGGCTCTGGCAGAGGCACTACACGCAGGAGTACGCGTGATCGCTACGGCGCATGGGTCAAGCCTCGATGACTTAAGCTCCCGACCGGCGCTCTCCAAACTGCTCCAATCAGGATTCTTCCAAATGTATGTCGTATTGAGACGTAGTGATCAAGGCTTGTCATTTCGGCTCTGGGATGGGAAGCGAAGAGGCGTTCCGCTCTATAATCCGGGAATGAAGGGTAGGGAAGCGGATGCTTAAAATGCTGGGTGCTGTGCTGGTGATAGCCGCCACAACATTGGCCGGATGGGTACAAGCAAAGCAATATGCAAGCCGGCCGAGGCAAATTCGTCGTCTGATCCTTGCGCTAAAAAGGCTGGAGACCGAAATTATGTATGGCTTCACACCGTTGCCTGAGGCGCTTGTCAGAATTGGCGAACAGAGTGGTGGCGCGGTAGGCTCGATCTTTCATTCAGCAGCGGAGAATATGAAGCCTCCTGATAATAGAACAGCGCAGGATGCACTGCAGCTAGCGATCGAGTCCGGCTGGAACACGACGGCAATGAAGAAGGCGGAACAGGACATTATGAGGCAGTTCAGTTATACGCTCGGGACTAGCGATCGCAAGGACCAGCTTGGACATATAGCCACAGCGGTCCGTCAGTTGGAGAGTGAGGAGCATGAGGCGCGTGAAGAGCAGAACCGTTACGAGAAGATGTTCAGAAGTCTAGGACTGCTGTTCGGCGTATTTATCGTCATTGTGATGTACTGAGAGCAGGCCATCTTATCCAATTGTCACCGGTGAAACTAATTGTGAGGTGCCATATCAATGAACATAGAAGTGAACGCAATCTTTCAAATTGCAGGCATCGGAATCATTATCGCCATGATTCATACGGTACTGAAGCAGATGGGAAAAGAAGACATGGCCCATTGGGTGACTCTGATCGGATTTGTTGTCGTGCTGTTCATGGTCATCCGCCTGCTTGATAATTTGTTCCAAGAGATCAAATCGATCTTCTTGTTCCAGTAGGTGAACGGCTGTGGAAATGATTCAGATCGTAGGAATCGGATTATTAGCAACGGTGCTGATCCTCGTTATTAAAGAGCAAAAACCAATGTTTGCCTTCCTGATTGGGGCAAGCACGGGTATATATATCTTCTTGTATCTGATTGGCAAAATTGGCGGAATTATTGATGTGCTAGAGCAACTAGCGGCTTCCTCTGGCGTGCAAATGATCTATCTGAAGACGATTCTCAAGATTATCGGCATCGCCTACATCGCTGAATTCGGAGCACAAATCGTTAGAGATGCCGGCAGGAGGGCATTGCTTCAAAGATAGAACTGGCTGGCAAAGTCATGATTATGGTTCTGGCCATTCCGATTATCAGCATTATTATCGAGACCGTCATCAAGCTGCTGCCGACATAGCTAAGGTGGGACACGAGATGAGACCAATACAATTGAGCTTTGCATATAGGACGATGATCCTTCTCGTTCTAAGCTTTGTAATCCTGTGGCCGATCCGCGTGATGGCTGAAGGGCCAGACAATGGCTGGATCGAAAGGCAGGCCGAGCAATTGCCAACGGATGAAGTAGAATCGTACTGGCAGAAGCTGATGAAGGACTATGGCGGATTTTTCCCGGATCAGAAAGTTCCCTCTTTTATGGACATGTTGGTTCAGGGGGATCAGGGATTCTCTTTGAAGACAGGCTTCCTAGGTCTGATGCGATATATGTGGCATGAAGTGCTGTACAACGGTCATATTCTCGTCACCATCGTACTTCTGTCGATCTTCAGCATGATACTGGAGACGCTGCAATCGGCATTTGAGCGCAAGCAAGTGAGCAAGGTTGCTTACTCGATCTGCTTCATGGTCATTCTAGTACTGGCGATCAACAGCTTCCATGTGGCGATTAGTTACGCCACCGAGGCGATTACCGGGATGATAGACTTCATGATGGCGATGGTTCCACTGCTGTTCACCTTGCTCGCTTCTATGGGAAATGTAGCGACGGTGTCAGTCACTCATCCGCTAGTCGTCTTTATGGTCCATACCGTAGGTACTCTCGTTCATACAGTAATATTTCCATTATTGTTCTTCTCGGCCGTTCTGCATATCGTCAGCACTTTATCAGACAAGTATAAGCTGACTCAGCTCGGTAATCTGCTTCGGACGATCAGTATGAGCTTGCTAGGCATCCTGCTGACTGTATTCCTCGGCGTTATATCGATCAAGGGAATCGCTGGTTCCGTCGTTGATGGTGTAACGTTGCGGACAGCAAAGTACTTAACCGGTAATTTCGTCCCGGTCGTCGGAAAGGTGTTCGCTGATGCCACCGACACCGTCATATCGGCTTCGCTACTTGTTAAAAATTCAATCGGTCTGGTTGGGGTCATTATCCTGTTATTCTTATGTGCCTTTCCGGCCATTAAAATATTGGTTCTAGCGTTAATCTTCAATCTATCTGCAGCGGTGATGCAGCCGCTTGGAGATACGCCGATTGTGACCTGTCTCGATACGATCGGCAAGAGCATGGTATATGTATTCGCAGCCTTGGCTGCAGTAGGTCTGATGTTCTTCCTGGCGATCACAATTATGCTGACGGCGGGAAATGTAACGGTGATGATGAGGTGAGGAATTGCGGTAAGGCGGTGAGGCAAGCATGAGCTTCTTAGGAGATTGGCTGAAGCAAATAATTATTATCGTTCTGTTCGCGGTCTTTATTGACCTGCTATTGCCTAATCGGGCGATGGAACGTTATGTCCGCTTTGTTGTCAGTCTATTGATACTGTTAACGCTAATCACTCCTGTTGTTCGCATCTTTACACCGGAAGCCAAGCAGAAGCTGGAGATCGCGCTCACGGATAACCTGACCAATCAGGACAGTCGGGATACGAAGCAGAGTACACAAGCGATTTTACGCCAAGGCGAGTTACTGAGGCAGAAGCAGGAAGCCGAAGCTCTGCAGTGGACAGCGGAGGAGGCGGCTAGGCAGATGAAGCAGTCGATTGAGCAGGAGACAGGTCGCCCCGTTAGCCGCGTCACCGTCAAACTTGTCAATGAGGATCAGGATTCTCACACACGCAGTTCTTCAAACCTCCCTGCACAGCCCAAACAGTTGGTTTACACTGCGGTCGAAGTAGTCATGGCTTCGGAGGGGCAAGCCGCAGAGAACGGTGAAGAGAATCGGGCAACAGAGAAAATAGCGGTACAGTCGGTCGATCAGGTGAAAATTGATGTCGACTTGAAATCCAGAACCTTGGCTGATCCTTCGAAGAGCAACCTTCCGGACGAACAGTCGAAGGCCGTAATGGCAGGCAAAGATAATTCCGTCTCAGATGATTCTGAAGCGGCTGCTGAGACTCTGAAGAAGACAAGTTCCGGGCTGGAGAAGCAGATCGAAGACTTGCTTGGCGATAGGTGGGGGTTCCCCGCGAATCAGTGACGATATCGATGCAATGATTATCATTTTTTTCTGGGGGTGAAGAGATGCCTGGGTGGTTTAAGAAGCTGGAGCAATGGATTGGTAAGGGAGGGGACGGCAAGAGAGCACAGTCCTTCCGACTAGTACTAATTCTTGGACTTGTTGGTCTGGCGCTGATGATCATATATTCCTTCGTGAATGTGAAAAAGATCGATTCTGGTGGGGATGGAGAGAGCCGCCGGTATTGCAGAACGTATCCGCTCCCGCTACTCCTGGAACGGAAGGTGATGGCCCTTTCGCTGAGATCGAGTATTCTCTGGAGAGTAAGACAAAAGAAATGTTAGAGAATATCGTCGGGGTAGGTGCGGTTGATGTGATGGTTAGTGTGGACTCAACGGAAGAAGTTGTTGTACAGCGCAATATTAAGGATACACAGGAACTAACAGACGAGACGGATAAAGACGGTGGCAAGCGCCATGTTACGCAATATACCCGTGACGGTCAGATCGTTACTTATGAATCCTCTGGCAATGAACAGCCGATTATTACGAAGAAGATCAAGCCTACGGTTCGGGGTGTCCTAGTTGTAGCGAAGGGAGCCGAGAACAAGACGGTCAAAGGATTAATTGTAGATGCCGTGGAGAAAGGGCTGAATGTGCCGGCTTATCGGATCTCAGTCGTACCCCGCAAGCAATCACAATGATAGGGAAGTTCAAAAAGTCCCCTTTTGATTACGAAGTAACTCAGGAAGCATACTCGGCATCGAATCTTGAATTCACCCGGCATCAAATCTTAAATCAATAAATTTTAAAAAATGATTAGGAGGAATTACACAATGAAATCGAAAAGACAGACGATATGGCTCGTATCTATGCTTAGCTTGATGGTAATCTTGTCGGCCTATTACTTGTTCACGGAGGACAGCTCAACCAAAGGAAAGAATACGGATGGTCAGGTAGCGTCGATGGATCAAAAAGGTGGAACACAAAATGGACTTAACACCTTGGATAATCAGGATGACATGGTTATTACAGAAGTAGATCCAGGAAAGTCGCAGGATGGTAGTCTTGCAACTGATGACAATGCTGTAGCGAGCACAGATGAAGGAACCAAGGGTGGCGCTGCTGATGATGGGAAGGAACCAGCGCAAAAAGGTAAGGATGACAAGAGCAAGGACGACAAAGGCAAGCAGCCGGAAAATGCAGACAAGTCGAAGGATAGCTCGGCCACAGAAAATACAAGTGATGAAGATGTGCTGAAGCAGCTTGAGTCGCAAGGAGTTTCAGGCTTAGACAATATGACGTCCTATCAAGCTCAACGCGCCAATAACAACAATAAGAAGTACGATGAACTGATGAGAACCATCAATGATGAATCCAAGACATTGGAAGAAGCAACGATGGCTCAGAAAGAACTAAGCGCTCTGGAGGAGAAAGAAGATAGAATTTACGACATTGAGGAGAAACTTCAGCAGCAATATTCCAATGCGATTGTTAAAGAGAACGGAGATAATTATCAAGTTCTCGTCGTCAGCGAGAAGCTGGAGGCCAAAGACGCCGTAAGTATTATGGACTTGGTCATTAAGGAACTTGGCGTATCCCAGGATAAAGTTAGCGTTCAATATGTTACTCAATAATGAAGAATCACTCGACACTAGAAACCAATTCTTGAGTTTGCAAAATAAGTGAAAATGCGCTAAAAAAGCTGAAATTACGGGAAATAAGATGAAGAGTCCAAGAATGCTTGGACTCTTTCCATTTTGATTGATTGTGATATAATACATAAAGTTATATTGCTGAATAAGGCCAAGGCTTTGCGAAGCTGAAGGAGTGATTATGAAGATGATGTTTAATTTGGATGAAATCAAAGAGTTGATTGAATTGGTGGACAAGACGTCCGTACATGAATTAGAGCTTGAAAATGAAGGCTCCAGACTTTGTATCCGTAAACCGGGTAAGAGTGAAGTGGTACATGTTCAGCCAGTTGTTGAATCTGCGATGATTCAACCTGCAGGAGCTGTATCCATCAATGCTGCAGCAGGCATTCCAGCCGCTGCTGCCGAGCCTGCGCCTGTCCAACCAGCCGAACAAGATTCGAATCTACATACTATCGTATCTCCTATGGTTGGAACGTTCTATCGCTCCTCATCCCCGGATGCTAATTCTTTTGTCAACATTGGCGACCGGGTTGGAGAGAAGACAGTCGTCTGCATTATCGAAGCAATGAAGCTGATGAATGAACTGGAGGCCGAAGTCAAAGGCCAAATCATCGATGTGTTGGTTGAGAATGGCCAATTGGTGGAATATGGACAGCCTCTCTTTTTGGTGAAGCCTGAGTAATTATGGCTGTATCATCTAGCTTTTCCAAGGAGGATGGAAGACTGTGAAATTTAACAAAATATTAATTGCTAACCGTGGTGAAATTGCGGTTCGAATTATTCGCGCATGTCGCGAGCTGGGTATTTCATCGGTAGCCGTATACTCAGAGGCAGATAAGGAGTCTCTACATGTTCGTATGGCGGATGAGGCCTACTGCATTGGTCCGACGGCTTCGAAGGACAGTTATTTAAATCTAACTAATCTGATGAGCGTAGCAACGCTTACTGAATGCGACGCCATTCACCCAGGCTATGGGTTTCTGGCGGAAAACGCCGATTTTGCTGAAATCTGCAGCTCGTGCAACTTATCCTTTATCGGTCCTTCTCCAGAAGCGATCACGAAAATGGGCGATAAAGCGGTGGCCAAACAGACGATGAAAAATGCCAACGTTCCGGTCATCCCCGGATCAGACGGTCTGATTGAGGACGTGGAGGAAGCCGTTATGATTGCTCGCGATATCGGCTACCCAGTAATCATCAAAGCGACCGCCGGCGGTGGCGGCAAGGGAATTCGCATCGCTGAGGACGAGTCATCTCTGATCCAGCAAATTACGACTGCACAGCAGGAAGCGGAGAAGGCTTTTGGCAATGCAGGTGTATATCTTGAGAAATATTCGACCGGCATGAAGCATGTTGAGATCCAAATCATGGCCGACAAGCATGGCAATGCCGTATATTTAGGAGAACGTGACTGCTCCGTGCAACGTCGCCGTCAGAAATTGGTTGAGGAAGCACCTTGTCCGGTGTTATCACCTGAGAAGCGTCAAGAAATGGGAGAGGCTGCAGTAAGAGCAGCGCTCGCTGTAGACTATTCCGGGGCGGGGACATTGGAGTTTCTGCTAAGTCCTGATGGACAGTTCTATTTCATGGAGATGAATACACGGATTCAGGTAGAGCACCCAGTAACTGAAATGATTACTGGCGTCGACCTAATTCAGGAGATGATCTCTGTCGCAGAGGGGAATCCACTCTCTTTCACCCAGGATGATATTAAATTGAATGGCTGGGCGATGGAATGCCGGATTAATGCGGAGGACCCATCGCGTAATTTTATGCCATCTCCGGGTAAAATCGGCTTCTATCTTCCACCGGGTGGTCCCGGAGTCCGGATTGATAGTGCTGCATATCCCGGCTATATGATCTCACCACATTATGACTCCATGATCGCCAAGCTGATCGTCTGGGCCCCTACACGTGAGGAAGCCATTGCTAAGATGAAGCGGGCGTTGTCCGAATTTGTGATTGAAGGAATCCATACAACGATTCCATTCCATCAGAAGCTGTTGGAGCATCCAGTATTCATTCGTGGTGACTTCGATATTAAATTTCTGGAAGAACATGAGGTTTAATGTTGGACGGCCAGTTTGTCATAATGTGCTTGAAATGATATAGTATGTATAATAAGTGCGCGGTTTCTAAGACTTAGAGAGTAGCGTAAGACTTATTGAGAGGTGGATGAATAGAATGAGTGCATTGCCTACAGAGTTCGAACGGACTGAGATTGGCGAGATCCAAATTGCACCAGAGGTCCTTGAGGTTATTGCGGGACTTGCTACAGTAGAAGTAAAAGGCGTTGCCGGCATGAGCGGTGGATTTGCTGGAGGTATAGCCGAATTACTTGGTAGAAAGAATTTATCTAAAGGCGTTAAGGTGGAAGTTGGTCAGCGTGAAGCTGCTGTTGACGTATCCGTTATTGTGGAATATGGCAACCGCCTGCCTGAGGTAGCTACCGAAATTCAGCGTAATGTGAAGCGTTCAATCGAGACGATGACCGGCCTTAAGGTGATCGAAGTGAACGTGCAAATTCACGACGTTATTTTCAAAGCTGCTGAGAAGATTGAAGAAGTGGAACTTAACCATAGGGTGAAATAATATCAAGTAACGAACCCCCGACCGTTTGCGTCAGGGGTTTACTATAATTTTTATATGTAGAGAGAGCTTACAAGTGTACTTTCTGAACTCTCTCTACATACTAGAACTACCACCCGAGAAGGAGGCTATCCCTGTCGTGGCCAAAATTTTGGACAGAATCTTGCTGCTTATATACAGCTTGTGTGTTGGTGTATTATCTATTCTAGCTATTCTACTAATGACGGGATCGTACACGCTTACCCTTAATAAAGAGCAGGGGCATACCCTGTTGATTTCTTCTATCGTGGTAGCATCCGTACTTGTCCTGCTTAGCATCCGATTCTTCTACATTTCTGTACGTCGTGAACGTCATACGCAGTCATCAATTGATCAACGTACCGAATATGGCGATATTCAGATCTCCGTTGATACAATCGAGAACTTGTCCTATAAGGCAGCATCTCGTGTTCGCGGGGTGAAAGAAGTTAAGACGAGAATTAAGATTGCAGAGTCGGGTCTGGAGATTATGATTCGTGCTGTCGTTGATGGTGAATCTTCGATTCCTGTGATGACTGAGGAAGTACAGAAGCAAGTCCACGATTACGTGGAGGAGATCACGGGTATTCCGGTAGCCTATGTTTCAGTATATATAGCTAACCTCGTCCATTCGCCTGTTATTAAAAGTCGGGTTGAATAGGGGGAGTGGCTGTGTTCTGGAAGCAATTATGGGAGAGTCATAAGGGACGGCTGCTGGGCGTGGCTTCGGCTGTGTTTCTGTGTCCGATCTATCTGTTTTTCGGATTTTGGAATATGATGTTTTGCGCCCTGCTGCTGTTTGTAGGTTATACGGTAGGCAAGAATAGCGATCTGGATCAAGGTCCACTCGTTCCGTGGAAAGAGCTAAGAGAATGGCTGGCTACGCGTTGGCGCCCTTTTAAATGATTCCTGTGATATGTTTTCTCCGGAAAAGAGTTTGGTTTGTCATTTTTGTGGAGAAAACATTTTACAGGTTTTTTTTGTTTGAATGCAAGGATCATAAGAAATATAATGAGAATCGGTCGTATTTTAGTTCATAATAAATATATGGATATTTAACGATATGAGGTTGGACGGTTTTCTGTCATATTATGGAGTTCAAAAAGTTCAGTTTTCAGCACCGAGAAGGTTGGATGAAGCTAGGGTCTGAGGAGCGGAGCGTACGTAGTTTGTACGTGAGCACCGGAAGACCCGGTTGAATTCAAGATTCGATGCCGAGATACTTCCTGATTCACTTCGTGATCAAAAGTGAATTTTTTGGGCGAATCTTATTGGCAAGAAGGGGCCGAACCATTTAATCAAGGAGGAAATACATGAAACGGCGGTTAGCAAGAGAAATAGCGGTGCAAAGTCTGTATCAAATGGAAATGAACGAGGTTGAGGCTGTAGAAGCGGTGCGTATGTTGATTACTGAAGCTACCGGAGAGAACGAGAGTGAAGTGGAAATTAAGAATGTCGATCAGGCTGAAGAGTTCGTTCTAGAGCTAGTGAATGGCACGTGGAGCCATAAGGTAGAGATCGACCGTGTACTGTCTGACTATTTGAAGGGCTGGCAAATCAGCCGTCTGTCCAAGGTAGATCGTCAGGTGCTTCGTCTTGCTGTATATGAAATGGTGTACCGTGAAGATGTACCGGGTAAGGTAGCTGTAAATGAAGCTATTGAGGTGGCTAAGCATTTTGGTACTGGTGAATCCGGTAAGTTTGTTAATGGTGTGCTCGGTAAGATGGTCCATGAGATCGATCAAGTCAAAGAGAAGTTATTGTAATTAGGACAACTTTTAAACAACCTCTTTAATGGGAAAAGGAGATAGATGGATGACAGCACCTATAATTAGCGGTAAACAAGTGTCTGAGGAAATTCGCGCGGGTTTGCGTGCGGAGGTAGAAGCTCTGGTGGAGCAAGGCTTGACACCAGGCCTGGCCGTTATTCTTGTCGGTGAGGACCCGGCTTCACAAGTGTATGTCCGCAATAAAGAGAAGGCGTGCCATGATCTGGGCTATTATTCTGAAGTCCATCGCCTACCTGCTTCTACTTCCCAGGAAGATCTGTTAGCACTGGTCAATAAATTGAATCGACAAGAGAATATTCACGGGATTCTCGTGCAACTTCCATTGCCGAAGCATATTGATGAAAAATCTGTGATCGATGCGATTGCTGTTGAGAAGGATGTGGATGGTTTTCACCCAGTCAATGTAGGCAATCTTGTTATCGGCGATGATAGTCTGCTTCCTTGTACACCTGCCGGCGTCATCGAGCTTATCAAGCGCACGGGGATCGAGATGTCAGGCAAACATGCGGTAGTGATAGGACGCAGCAATATTGTCGGCAAACCGGTATCCTTACTATTGCAGCGTGAGAATGCCACGGTTACAATGTGTCATTCACGGACTGTGAATATGAAGGAATTGACGGAGCAAGCGGATATCCTTGTTGTAGCGATCGGCAAAGCTAATTTTGTTGATGCTTCTTTTATTAAACCAGGTGCCGTTGTGATTGACGTAGGTATGAATCGCCTCGATAACGGCAAGCTTGCTGGAGATGTTGATTTCGAGAGTGTGAAGGAAGTTTCCGGACCAATTACTCCGGTTCCTGGCGGAGTTGGCCCTATGACAATCACGATGTTGATGAACAATACACTCATTGCCGCTAAGCGGTTAGGTGGTCTGGCCTAAGCGATGGTATAGATTCATTTCTAACGAAACATCATATCGTTATTTGAAAGAAAATCAGGCGTAAAGCCCAAATTCTCTTCAATAACGATACTCTGTTTCGTTATATAATTTTTGGCAGCCCTTTTTGATTAAATAGCGATACCACGTTTCGTTAGTTCTGCTAGCTTAAGGGATGAGTGGATTTCTATATATATTAGCTTATGGGAAGGCTGGAAAGGGGGAGCCCCATGGAGCAACGTATTTTATCGATTAAGGAATTGAATCGTTATATTCGTATGAAGCTGGAATCGGACTCCTTAATGCAGGACGTGTGGATTCGCGGAGAAATATCGAATTTTACCCATCATTCCAGCGGACATATGTATTTTACTCTGAAGGATAAGGACAGTCGGATTAAGACGATTATGTTCGCTTCCCATAATCAGCGTTTGCCCTTTATTCCGAAGGAGGGCGCGCGCGTCATCGCCCGCGGCAACGTATCTGTCTATGAACGGGACGGGCAATATCAGTTCTATGCGACGCATATGCAGCCTGATGGAATCGGTAGTCTGTATCTGGCTTTTGAGCAACTGAAAGGTAAGCTAGAGGCGGAGGGGTTGTTTGCACCTGAACGCAAGCGGCCGATTCCACGTTATCCACGTGTAATCGGGGTTATTACTTCACCGACGGGAGCGGCGGTGCGAGATATTATGACGACGCTGGCACGCCGCTATCCGCAGGCAGCGATTGTCTTGTATCCGGTGCTTGTGCAGGGTAAGGCAGCGGCGCCTTCGATTGTGAAAGCGATTCGCACGCTGAACCAGATGGGTGAGGCCGATGTCTTGATCGTCGGCCGGGGCGGTGGCTCGCTTGAGGAGCTATGGGCGTTCAACGAAGAGCAGGTCGCGCGGGCGATCTATCAGTCGGAAATTCCGGTCATATCGGCCGTAGGCCATGAGACGGATTTCACGATCGCCGACTTCGTTAGCGACCTGCGAGCGGCTACGCCTACCGCGGCGGCAGAGCTCGCCGTGCCACATCGGGCCGAGCTGCAGTCTCAGCTGGGCCAATGCGAACGCGTGCTGCAGCGCAGCTTGCAGCACCAACTGGCCCAGGCGCGCGAGAGCTTACGCCGCCTGGCCAATTCGTCGGCGCTGCTGCAGCCGCGCCGCAATCTGTTCCAGCACGCGGAGCGGCTGGACATGCTCACGACGCGCCTCAAGGGGCGCGCGTCGGCACGCAAGGAGCTGGCGGTCAGCGCGCATGACCGCCTGAGCGCTCGCCTCCTGCGGTATCACCCGCAGGAGACACTGCTCTATGCCATGCGCAGACAGAGTGAGATTGAGCGGCAGATGAAGCAGGCAATGACAGGAATGCTCAAGGAGAACACACAGCGACTGCATACCAGCATACGTCAGCTGGATGCGCTCAGTCCGCTTAAGGTCATGGCCAGGGGCTACAGCCTCGTCTATGATGAACAGCATAAATCGTTAATCAAGTCATTGAATGATGTTGAACCAGGGGATATGGTCAAGATCAAAGTCACGGATGGCGAGTTGGATTGTCAGGTTTGGGGTATGAGACGGGAAGGAGATGAGAACAATCATGGCAGATAAACAGGAAATGAGCTTCGAGGATGCGATGAATCAATTAGAGACGATCGTGAATCAGTTAGAGCATGGTGATGTTCCGTTGGAGAAAGCAATCGACCTGTTCCAGCAAGGGATGCAGTTGTCGCAATTATGCGGTCAGAAGCTGGCTCAGGTGGAGCGTAAGATCGAGATGATTGTAGAGGAGGACGGCGAGGTTAGAAAACAGCCGTTCATTCCGCAGACAGAGGAGAGCGAGACGCTTGGGTGATACATTGATTGCACATTATATCGAAGAGATTTCCGGATTAGTTTCTACTCGTCTTCGCACCATCTTTCCGGTTGAATGGGAAATTCCCGTCAATCTGCAAGAATCAATGCAGTATTCCTTAATGGCGGGAGGCAAGCGACTACGCCCTTTACTTGTGATCGCTGCAGCGGAATCGCTGGGCGGCAGCCGCGAAGCGGCCTTGCCTGTTGCTTGTGCCGTGGAAATGGTACATACCTACTCACTCATCCATGATGATTTACCGGCGATGGATGATGATGATTTCCGGCGTGGCAAGCCGACGAATCATAAAGTATTCGGCGAAGCGATGGCGATTCTTGGCGGAGACGGACTACTGACACATGCTTTCTACAGCGTTGTTGAAGCTAATCGTAAGCATGGAGTTCCGGCAGAAGCCGTGCTCTCCATCGTGGAGGAACTGTCGCAATTCGCAGGTCCGTCTGGTATGGTTGGTGGACAAGCTGCCGATATGGAAGGCGAGCAAGGACTGACCAATTTGGAGCAACTTCAATATATTCATAAGCATAAGACCGGGGATTTGATCGTATTCTGTCTCAAGGCCGGCGGTTGGATCGCTGGAGCCACGGCTGCGCAGTTGGAAGCACTCGAAACCTATGGACGGAACATCGGAATGGCTTTTCAAATCCAGGATGATATCCTTGATCTGGTTGGGGATGAGAGCAAGCTGGGTAAGAAGACACAGAGTGATGTTAAGCAGGAGAAGGTGACCTATCCTTATTTTATAGGGCTGGATGCTTCTAGAGCTGAAATGGAGAAGTTGACGGAGGAAGCTAAGCAAGTCGTGTCGACAGGCTTGATCAGCGAGCCAAGCAGATTGCTGCAGATTGCTGATTATTTGCTGCGAAGAGATCATTAATTTGCAGTATAATTACATGAATCCATAATTCATATGGTATAATGTAGACTATTATCAACAATGAGAAATCCAGTTTAGGAAGCGGGGAAAAATAATGCTGCTTTCGCAAATAAATGATCCGTGCGATCTGAAGAAATTATCTGTCGATCAGCTGCCGATTCTCGCCGAAGAGGTACGGCAATTTCTGATCGAGAAATTGTCGGTGACCGGCGGACATTTGGCATCCAATTTGGGTGTGGTTGAGTTGACGATTGCTCTTCATTATTGCTATAACAGTCCACAAGATAAATTTTTGTTTGACGTAGGTCATCAGGCATATGTGCATAAAATATTAACTGGCCGGATGGATCGATTCGATAGTCTGCGTCAGCATAATGGCTTATGTGGCTTCGTGAAGCGCAACGAGAGCGAGCATGACGTATGGGAAGCAGGGCATAGTAGTACTTCGTTATCTGCTGCTATGGGCATGGCTCTCGCACGTGATCTCAAAGGCGAGGACAACAAAGTCGTGGCCATTATCGGCGACGGCGCTCTGACCGGAGGGATGGCTTTTGAAGCCTTGAATCATATCGGTCATGAGAAGAAAGACATGATGGTTATTTTAAATGACAATGAGAATGTCGATCGCTCCGAATGTCGGTGCGGTTCATAATTATTTAACGAAAATTCGTTCTGATCGCAATTACTTGCGAGCTAAGGATGAAGTTGAGCAGTTGCTTAAGAAGATCCCTGCTATTGGCGGCAAGTTAGCTAAGACAGCGGAGAGACTTAAGGACAGTCTAAAATACTTGATGGTATCAGGCGTCCTTTTCGAGGAACTCGGATTTAAATACTTGGGCCGGTAGACGGTCATGACGTTGAGGGTTTAATCGATGCATTTACTCAGGCTAATAATGTAAAAGGCCCTGTGCTTGTGCATGTCTTAACGACAAAGGGCAAAGGATATCAGCCAGCGGAAAAGACTCCTTCAAATGGCATGGAATTAGTCCATATAAGATGGAGTCAGGTCAGGTTCTAAAAGCGGTAGGAAATCCGAATTACACCGATGTATTCGGTCAGACCCTAATTGAACTGGGCGAGCAGGACGAGCGGATTGTAGCCGTCACTCCAGCGATGCCAGGTGGGTCAGGATTAGTCAAATTTGCCGAGCGGTTCCCAGACCGAATGATTGATGTTGGTATAGCCGAACAGCATGCGGCTACTATGTGTGCAGCCCTGGCGATGGAAGGCATGAAGCCGGTATATGCTGTCTATTCGACTTTTATGCAGCGTGCTTATGACCAAATTGTCCACGATATTTGCCGCCAGAACGCTAATGTAATGTTCGCGATCGATCGGGCAGGCTTTGTCGGTGCAGATGGTGAGACGCATCAAGGCGTATTCGATATTGCATTTTTGCGGCATATTCCGAATATGGTATTGATGATGCCAAAGGATGAGAATGAACTGCGTCATATGATGAAGACGGCGCTTGAATATAATGATGGACCAATCGCTTACCGTTATCCGCGAAGCAGTGTCCCTGGTGTGGAGCTTGATGAAGTATTGTCGCCGATTCCAATCGGCTCATGGGAGACGGTACGCGAAGGGGATGGACCGATCGTAATCGCGGTAGGCCCGATGATTCAGGTCGCCGAGGAAGCGGCCAATACGTTGAAGCGAGACGGCATTTACTTGAATATTGTCAATGCGCGCTTCATTAAGCCATTGGATGAGACCATGCTGTTGCAATTAGCGAAGTACAATAGACAGATGATCGTAATGGAAGAGGCCTGCGATGCGGGAAGCCTGGGCGGTGCTGTTCTGGAGTTCTACGCCAAGCAGGGAATTTCCGGACTGGATATCAGCCTGATGGGCATTCCTGATCGGTTCATCGAACATGGCAGTGTGAAGGATCAACTTCAAGAGGTCGGTCTAACTTCTGATAAGCTGATCGAGAAGGTTCGCAGCTATAGGGCAGGGCAGAAATTTGCCGTCACTCAAAAGGCGAATCAATAGCTGACAGAGTTCTTTCCATTAATTTCGCGAGAGATGATTTCGTTTCAGTCAGGAGAATTACATGTCTGTTACCAAAGAAAGATTACATGTCCTGCTTGTGGAGCAGGGGTATTTTGACAGTAGGGAAAAAGCAAAGGCGGCCATCATGGCTGGTCTAGTATATAGCGGGACGGAACAGTTGGAAAAGGCGGGAACGAAGATTCCCCGGATACAGCTTTATCTGTAAAGGGAGCGGTTCATCCTTACGTGGGCCGTGGCGGTCTCAAGCTTGAGAAGGCGTTGAAATGGTTCCAGATCGATATGAATGAACGCGTTATGCTCGATATCGGCTCTTCGACAGGTGGGTTCACGGACTGCGCATTGCAGCATGGAGCCAGCTATGTTTATGCCATTGATGTTGGTTATAATCAACTCGATTGGTCGCTACGTAATGATGAGAGGGTTAACGTAAAGGAACGTACTAACTTCAGATATATGACACCTGAGGATTTGGACGGTCCAAGCCCGAACTTTGCTAGCATCGACGTATCTTTTATTTCGCTCAAAATAATTTTGCCGCCACTTCGTGAATTGCTGCAGCGTCCTGCTGATGTTGTAGCACTGATTAAGCCACAGTTCGAGGCTGGGCGCGAGAAGGTGGGCAAATCCGGGTCGTTCGGGATCCGAAGGTCCATATTGAAGTGCTGGAGCAAGTACTAGAAGAAGCACTTGGTCTTGGATATATGCTTCAGGGGCTTACTTATTCGCCAATTACAGGCGGAGAGGGTAATGTTGAATTTTTGGCACATTTACGCCTGAACGAGGGTTTGCCTGTAGAGGCAGATTCAGCGGCGATTTCCAAACTTGCCCGTCAGGTTGTAGATGAAGCTGGAGCAGTGTTCAGTGTGAACCCGTCGAAATGACGGGTTTTTAATTTTTTTTGTGATTTAGCAATTACTAATATTGAAAATAGAACAAATGTTCCCTATAATAGAAGGTGAATAAAATGTTGCCTTCATGACAGGAGCTGGCCTTCATTCGTCGAATTAATCTCTGAGGTGATTTCGGATGGGAGATTACTCTGACGGTTTGCTAATGCTGTTGATTACGGGAATCATTCTGTTCTTGATTTACCGGACTTTTCGTTCCTGGGTACGTAAGCCTTTCACACTGAGGTCAGGCATTGGATTCGAGATGAACGAAGAGATTCTGGAGCATCCGGCGGTTTATATGCTGGAACAGGAAGGCTATGAGGTGGTCAGTGATAAGCTGAAGGTTCCATTAACCTTCAAGGTGGATGATCAAGTTTTTCACAGCCGTCTGTTTATCGACTATATTGTCGTCAAGAATAGGGAATTCTATATTGTTAGAACATCCCGTGAGCGTTTGCCTGTAGAATGGACAGGCAGTGGCATGCGCAAGGATTTTCTTAATTTTCTGCTGTTGTACCCAGATTGCTCCGGATTACTTTATATTGATTTAGAGCAGGGAACCATCCGGAAGATCGTCTTGACAGCAGGAGAATCCGAAGAGGATGAAGTAGCTAACGAATGAACATGGAGGATGTTATGAAAGGTCAACGACATATTAAAATAAGAGAAATTATTTCAAATCGGGAAGTTGAAACACAAGATGAATTGGTCGAGGCACTAAGGGAATCCGGCTTTCAGGTCACACAGGCTACGGTATCGCGTGATATCAAAGAATTGATGCTGATCAAAGTTCCTACGGATGACGGACGATATAAATATTCGTTGCCGACCGCCCAGCGCTATAATCCGATTCAGAAGCTGCAGCGTGCGCTTGTTGACAGCTTCGTTAGCATTGATCATACAGGGAATCTGGTTGTTATCAAATGTTTGCCGGGTACGGCCAATTCTGTTGCGGTTCTGCTCGATAATATGGAATGGCCCGATCTTCTTGGAACGATCTGCGGAGACGATACGATTCTGATGATCTGCCGGGATGAAGCGTATAGCCATTTTGTCATCGATCAAATTATGGGTTTCATTTCCTGATTTCGTGATATTGCTTTAATTGGGAAAGGGGTTGTCGTGCGTTGTTAGTCCATTTATCGATCCGAAATTTGGCGGTTGTGGAAGCGGTAGACGTCAAGTTTCATTGCGGATTTCATGTTCTTACTGGTGAGACAGGGGCGGGTAAATCGATTATTATCGATGCCCTTGGTCTTATAGCTGGAGGCCGCGGCTCTGCGGATTTAATTCGTTATGGCTGTGAGCGTGCAGAGATGGAGGCTTCTTTCGACCTGCCGCCAGCGCATTCAGTATGGACGACACTTGCGGATTTCGGCATTAGTGCAAGTCCCGAGGAGATGTTGATCATCCGTCGTGAGATCAGCTCTCAGGGCAAGAGCACAGCACGAATTAATGGTCAACTTGTCAACTTGTCCATGCTGCGCGAAGTCGGTGAGCAATTAATCAATTTGCATGGACAGCATGAGCATGGAACACTACTAAGGCCGGAACGGCATCTCGGACTATTAGATGCTTACGGCGCTGATACAATCCGTCCCGTTAAGGCGAAATACCAGGATACATATTCTGCCTACGCCAAGGTGGACAAGGAATACAATGAACTTCGTAATACCAGCCAACAAGCACTACAGATGCTTGATTTATATCGTTTTCAAATTGAAGAGATTGCTGCTGCTGGATTAAAAGCTGGTGAAGATGAATTATTACTGGAGGAAAAGAACAAGCTATCCCATAGTGAGAAAATGATGGACTCCGTATCAATGGCTTATGATTTGCTCTATGGGTCGCAAGGATTGGAAGCTATCGCGAAAGCGCTAGCCAAACTGAATGACGTTGCTGGCTTCGATCAGCGCGGAATTGGCCCATGTTAGAGCAACTACAGAGCGCGTACTATCAGCTTGAGGATGCCTCCTTTGGTCTGCGCAGTTACAGGGACAATGTTGAGTTTAATCCGGAGCGTCTTGAGGAAGTGGAAGAACGACTTGATCTGTTGTCTTCCCTGAAGCGCAAGTATGGTGACAATGCTGAGGATATTCTAGCTTATTATAATAAAATTCTCCGTGAGACCGAGACGCTGGAGAATAAGGATGAATTGCTCGATAAGCTTGAGGCCAAGCGTGAAGAGCTGCTTCAGCAGCTGCTTGAAGAGGCCGAGCAACTGAGCAGCGTACGCCGTCAGAAGGCAGAAGAGCTTGCAGCTCTAATTGAGATTGAGCTTAAGGAGCTGCAGATGGGGCGGACTTCATTTAAGGTGAGTTTAGCTTGGAACGAGGATCCTCAAGGCGTGGATTGGATGGGTAGAAGATCTGTCCTGGTCGTCATGGTATCGATACTGCGGAGTTTCTCATATCGCCTAATCCGGGCGAGCCACTTCGGCCACTGAGCAAGATTGCTTCTGGTGGGGAATTGTCACGGATTATGCTAGCGATGAAGAGCATCTTTGCGCGTCATGACAATGTACCGGTACTTATATTTGATGAAGTGGATACAGGGGTTAGCGGGCGAGCAGCACAATCGATCGCCGAGAAGCTGTTCCGCTTATCGAGAACTTGTCAGGTCTTCTCCATTACCCATCTTCCGCAAGTGGCATGTATGGCAGATCAACAATACTTAATTGAAAAGATCGTAGCGGATGGACGAACGATGACCCAGATCGAGGAGCTCAGCGAAGAAGGGCGTGTGGACGAGTTGGCCCGTATGCTTGGAGGCGTGGAGATTACTGAGAAGACGCAGCATCATGCTCAGGAAATGCTGAAGTTGGCGGCGGTCCAAAAGGATTCAATTTGAGGCCGGAACAATGATTGACAGTAATAAAAGACCTGCCCGGGTATCTTATAGGTACGCAATTGGCGACCACCTTTTCGTCAAGCGAAGAAGCTAAAGGGAGTGTGACAGCCATTGAACCCGAACCTAATCAAGAGATTACTCGGTCTTTTATTTGCTTTTTTCTTATGTTTTCTCGGTTCTACCGCGGTGAATGGACAATCCTTCAATTTACCGGATGAGCTGCGATTGTTCCAGGGGCAGGGCACACAGCTGCATTTAGCTTTGCCTGTACAAGCGTCTGTTAGCGTTGATCGGCCTGATGTACTTACGCTGAATGGGCAAGCTGTTCCAACCATGACAGTGTCCCTTGGCGAACCGCTCAAGCTAAATTCTGTGGGTAGTGGTGAAGCGAACATCCGCATGAAATTATTCGGACAGATTCCTCTTAAGACTGTAAAAGTCAACGTCATTCCAGACTTGAAGGTCATTCCAGGAGGGCAGACGATCGGAGTAAAAGTGAAATCCGCAGGTATTCTCGTCGTAGGTCATCATCAGGTGACGACTAACAATGAGAAGCTATCTCCCGGAGAAGTGGCTGGATTGAAGACAGGAGATTTAATCACCCATTTGAATGGTATCGAATTAAAGGATGTCAAAGATGTTGCCATTATTGCAGATCAAGCGGGTAAGAATAATCAACCGATCAAAGTCTCATACAAGCGTGACGGAAGAACTTATACAACATTGTTAACTCCCGCTTTTGACAATCAGGATCGCTCCTGGAGAATAGGGCTGTATATTCGTGATTCTGCAGCAGGTGTCGGAACATTAACTTTCTATGCACCTAAGCATGGGGTATATGGAGCTTTGGGGCATGTAATTACGGATATGAATACCCAGACACCGATTGTCGTAGGCAGCGGGCAAATTTTGCAATCCAGTGTAACATCAATTTCCAAGAGCGAGAGTGGAGAGCCTGGGGAGAAGAGAGCTCATTTTATCAAAGAAGGAAGAACTCTGGGAACAATTGAACGGAACACTCCATTTGGCATCTTCGGTAAAATGGATGAAAATCCAGAACATAGTGTGTATAAAAATGGAATTCCTGTTGCATTTGCCGAAGAGGTGAAGGAAGGTCCTGCTGAAATTTTAACGGTTGTTGAAGGGCAAAAGGTGGAGAGGTTTAAAGTCGAAATCATTCATGTATCTAGACAGAATGCTCCAGAGACCAAAGGCTTAGTGATCCGCATTACAGATTCACGCCTGATTGAGAAGACCGGGGGAATTGTACAGGGGATGAGCGGCAGCCCCATTATCCAGAATGGCAAGCTGATCGGTGCAGTGACCCATGTCTTTGTGAACGATCCTCGTTCGGGCTATGGCTGCTTTATAGAATGGATGTTGCAGGACGCAGGAGTTCTCAAACATAAGCAGACTCTCCAGGATCTTAAGGCTAGCTAGCCTTAGGATCTTTTGTTTAAGCAGAATTCAATGGATTACGCTAAGGAAAAAAGTAACTTGAGTCAATAAATATTTTGTCGCCGACCGGATAAGAATTATGTTTAGGTTTGTCGGAATTAACGGAAAGGTATCGCAATCTGTAAATAAATAAATTATTATATCTTAAACAGATAAAAAATTAAAGAAAAAAATTTTTCGACAGAAGGAATTTACTTTTGGATGTCGAATCCTTATTCTGGAAAGAGTGAGTAGTTATTATTTATTCAAGTACTTAAGGAGGACGTCGTCAGTGCAGAAAATTGAAGTGTTGTTGGCGGATGATAATCGGGAATTTACGAATTTGCTCGCGGAGTATATTTCGGAGCAGGACGATATGACCGTCTCGGGAATTGCTTATAATGGCGAAGAAGTGCTGGAGATGATCGACAACGCTTCTAAAATTCCTGACGTTTTAATTCTGGATATTATCATGCCGCATTTGGATGGTCTGGGCGTATTGGAGCGTTTACGCGAAATGAATTTGACCCCTCAGCCCAAAATCATTATGTTGACCGCTTTTGGTCAGGAGAACATTACGCAGCGTGCAGTACAGCTTGGAGCATCGTATTATATCCTTAAGCCCTTCGATATGGAGGTTCTCGTCAACCGGATTCGTCAATTGGTGGGTGTATCGACGGTAACGACGGGGTCTACGCTATCACCATCTTTTAGCAAGTCGAATGTTGTTCCAATCGGCAAAGGCAAAAACTTGGACGCGAATATAACGTCTATCATACATGAGATTGGGGTACCCGCACATATTAAAGGATATCAGTATCTTCGCGAAGCGATTACGATGGTTTATAATAACATCGAAATCTTAGGGGCAATTACGAAGACCCTCTATCCAGCTATCGCTGAGAAATTCAAGACGACGCCGTCCCGCGTTGAACGTGCCATCCGCCACGCGATCGAAGTCGCCTGGACCCGCGGCAACCTTGATTCGATTAGCCACTTGTTTGGCTATACCGTAAACATCAGCAAGTCCAAGCCAACTAATTCGGAGTTCATCGCGATGGTTGCTGACAAGCTGCGGATTGAGCATAAGGTGTCGTGAAAGTAAGGACAAAGCGCTTTGAGAATCTTTCAATTGCTATTAAGGCTATAAATATCGAAAAAAGAATCAATTGATACAACTTTGATTATGCTGTTTCAACCGTTAAATGTAGTGGTATTTCTTAAAACAGATGCGAAGGCGCCCAAGTGGCGCTTTTTCTGTTGCAACTATTTATGTTTTCAATAGATTAATCAATATTTATTTATGAAAGTAGGAATTAGATGAATGTAATCTCGTATAAAGGGATGTCAATTGAATCTTTAGATGATTGGTTAGCCTATTCTCCTCCTGCTAAAGGTGAATTGCATTGGAAAGATGGACGAAGTGCAAAGGAATTGGCAAAAGCATGGCTTCGTACGGGTAAGCCTTCTATACCCGATGAATTACAGGATTTATTGAATTCACATCATGATACAAAAGGGTTTACTTGGGAACAAGCCACACCCGAGGTTGTAACGAAATTGGATGACTTCAGGGGGAATGGTCGAAACCATGATATGATAATCTGGGGAAGGTCGCTGAACAAAATATGCTAGTCTCAATTGAAGCAAAGGTAGATGAATCGTTCGGTGAACTAATCTCAAAATATGTATCATCAAGGATTGCCTCAAACCCAAGGAGTAAAGTTCCTGACCGAGTAAGTCAACTCTCTGCCGCAATCTTCGATAATATGAATATTGGACATATTAGGTATCAGCTTCTACATGCTGTTGCAGGTGTATTAATTGAAGCCGCTGTACAAGAAGCATCGAGAGCGGCTCTATCGTTCATGAGTTCATTCCTACGACAGGTAAAACACAGAAGGCTCGGGAGAATGATGATGATTGGCATAACGTTACTTGCTTACTTACTGGTGGCTGCATTGAGGCTGGTCAATTGTACGGCCCTGTTTCGGTGCCAGGCGGTGGAAAGGTTCCTAATCATATACCGTTGTACATTGGTAAGATTGAAACATCCATGAACACTTAAGAGGAACAGTCTAAGCATCCGTATTGCCATTCTCCCCCTACCGTTCTATACTGTGTCTTGTACTTATATAATGCATTGTTTTAAAATTAAAGGTAGGGGTATTTGAAATGAACACAGCCCAGTTTCAGCAATATGTCAGAGAATTTAGTAAGGATAAAGGCTTCGATACGAGCACTATTGAACAGAGGATGCTCTACTTGATGTCCGAAGTGGGTGAGCTGTCAAAAGAAGTTCTTGAGGTATCCTTCGATCCGGCAGCAGAAAAAAAAGAGAATCTTGGCTTCGAGATGTATGATGTCGTCTGGAATATATTCGATTTGGCTAATAAGCTTGGCATCGACCTGGAGCAAGCCTTCAAGAAGAAGCTTGAGATTAACGAGAAGAGGACTTGGGAGTAGCACTACTAACTGATGAGTCCGCAAATCGATCCGTAATACATAACGTCAAGATTACCGGAGATGGAACTTGGCGTTTTTTGTTTGCAGAGATCCAGTGACTTATTTAAGATACGCATGTTATGATAAATGGAAATATTAAACAGGTGATATGCGGGTGGCATATTATGTAAGGTATAGGAATCATGTGAGTAATAACGAGAAGGAGATCGTATTCGGGATTGTGTTGATTGTTTCGTCCATAGTCATTGGGATGCTTGTAGGCATTAGAGACAGTTATCTATATGGCAGCCTCGATTGATTACTTATGTTACAATAAATGAGTCAATACGAAGTAAGTCAGATCTCATCGGCAGCTTATGAATAGCTATAATTGTGTAATGGAGAGGGCGAAGGAAGTTGGAAGAGACAAAGGAGATTCATTCGAAACTTGAACATTTTAGAGATATGCTGGGGCAAATGGATGAGAACGACTGCAACAGGCGATGGATTGGAGAACTGATTGATCAGTTGCAACTGCTGGAAGAGGAGAATAAGAGATTAAAGAAGACGATTCTCCGCATCTCCGCGAAGCATAACCCTAGGATGTCTACGAAATTGAAGGATGCTCTATATGAGTGATTTGTCCATAGAAAAAACTCTTTCCCAGTATGTATATAATACGGCAGGGAGAGAGTTTTTTGTTAAGTCTTTGATTACTCCGTAACGGTTTTCTTCTTGTGGCTCTTGCCGTAGCCGCGTTTGCGGTCGCGAAAATAAATCCAGCCCGCCAAGAAGCTGATGCCAGCCAGAAACAGCAATAGTCCAATAATAAAATTAAGCCAGTCAAAGGTAAGGGTAGTCAAGGTGTCATCGCCATGCTGGGAATAGTAAAGGAAAACGGCGTCCTTGATTTTCAAAAAGCCGATCATAGCTGCGATGCCGGGGATGACCAGAATAACAATCGCAATAAAACGGGAAATCATCAGCTTCATAATATATATATCCCTTTCCTTTCGCGAACAGTAATGATTTGGAATTATTCTAATCATACCTTCTTCTTAAGATTCTGTCTATTTGCAAGCCTCATTTGTAATCATTCAAAAACGAGGTAAAATGAAGAATATAGTAAATTAAATTATTCGAAATAGAATGGTGGAGATATATTCATGGCGATAAATTGCGATGTAGCTGTACTTGGTGGAGGAACGGGTGGTTATATTGCTGCGATCCGTGCTGCACAACTGGGCAAGGAGGTTGTAATTATTGAGCAGGACAAGCTGGGGGAACATGTCTTCACCGCGGCTGTATCCCGAGCAAAGCGCTACTGCGCAGTGCAGAGCTGTATGCACAAATGAAAGATAGCGCAAGCTATGGTATCGAGACGAGCGGTTTGTCGCTGGTGTTCCCGAAGGTACAGGAGCGGAAGCAAGCGATTGTCGATCAACTGTACAAGGGCGTTCAGTATTTGATGAAAAGAACAAGATTACCGTCATCCAAGGAAAAGGGCGGGTAACCGGTCCTTCCATTTTCTCACCAAAGAGCGGTGCTGTTGCAGTTGAGTTAAGTGACGGAGAGATGGAGACGGTCGTTCCAACGAATCTGATTATTGCCACCGGATCACGGCCGCGCAGCCTGCCAGGGCTTGTTCCTGATGGAGAACATATTCTTAGCAGCGATGAGGCACTCCTGTTGGAGGATTTGCCTGAATCTATGATCATCGTGGGTGGTGGCGTTATTGGCGTTGAGTGGGCTTCTTTGCTTCAAGATTTTGGCGTCAAGGTGACGGTAGTTGAAGCGGCGGGGCAATTGCTGCCAGCTGAAGACGAAGAGGTAGCCCGCGAGTTGCAGAAACATTTGCAGAAGCGTGGAATCAAAGTGCTGACGGGTGTGAAGGTACTGCCAGATACCTATGCTGTTATGGACGGCCAGGTACATATTTCGGCTCAGCAAGGGGATCAGACGATTGAATTACAAGGTGACAAGCTACTCATCTCTATCGGTAGACAAGCCAATGTGGAGAATATCGGCCTGGAAAATACGGATATCGCGCTGAGCAACGGGTTTATCCGTGTCAATGAGCATATGCAGACGACAGAGCCGCACATTTACGCGATCGGCGATTGCATTGGCGGGTTGCAATTGGCTCATGCAGCAAGTCATGAAGGCTTGGTTGCCGTGCATCATATCGCCGAAGAGGAGTTACATTATGACGAGAACCAGGTTCCACGCTGTGTCTATAGCCGGCCAGAAGTGGCATCTGTTGGCCTGAGCGAGAAGGAAGCGAGAGCAAAGGGACATGAGGTTAAGATTGGCAAAGCTCCGTTCTCGGTTATCGGCAAAGCACTCGTACATGGTGATAAAGAGGGCTTTGTAAAAATTGTGACCGATGCGAAGAGCAAAGATATTCTTGGTGTGCAAATGATCGGCAATCATGTTACCGAGCTAATTAACCAAACTGCGTTGGCAGCGGTGCTGGATGCTACACCTTGGGAATTAGGTCAGGTGGCCTTTGCTCATCCTTCACTTTCCGAAATCATTGGGGAAGCAGCGCTGGCAGTTGACGGTCGGAACATTAACTTTTAAGAGGTTGTTTAAAAAGTCCCTTTTGATCACGAAGTAGTTATGGTAGCTTAATCGGCATCGAATTTTGAATTCAGCCGGGCCTAAGCGAATGCTTACGAAGTCATGTTTCCTCCGGAAACATCTCAGGTGCTCACGTACCCAAAACGTACGCTCCGCTCCTCAGGCCCAAGCTTCATTCAACCTTCTCGGTGCTGAAAGTCTGACTTTTTAAACACGCACTTTAAGTGGTAAACCAACCTTTTGGAACACGTTCTTTTAAATGTTTTCTTTTTACAGGGAAAAGGTTTATAATAAGGTTAACCCAAGTCTTAGTACCAGGTTTTAAGATTAGGCAATATAGAACGTTTTAAGATGTGGGTAACAAATGAAGGAGGTAACTCCATGAACGCAAAAAGTTCAGTACAAATGAAGCCAAGACATGAGCAGCTCGGATTATCAGATACCGTAGTAGTGGACATGTACAAATATATGCTGCTTGCTCGTAAATTCGATGAACGCTGTTTGTTATTGCAGCGGGCAGGCAAGATCAATTTTCACGTTTCTGGCATCGGTCAGGAGACAACCCAGATCGCGGCGGCGTTTGCGCTTGATCGCGAGCGCGACTATTTTCTTCCGTATTATCGGGACTACGGTTTCGTGCTTTCGGTTGGAATGACCTTGAAGGAATTAATGCTGTCGGCCTTTGCTAAGGCGGATGACCCGAACAGCGGTGGTCGGCAAATGCCGGGCCATTTCGGCAGCAAGCGTCTGCGTATCGTAACGGGCTCAAGCCCAGTAACGACTCAGGTTCCGCATGCGGTTGGTATAGCATTGTCGGCAAAAATGCAGAAGAAAGATATTGTCTCTTACGTCACTTTTGGTGAAGGCTCCAGCAATCAAGGAGATTTTCACGAAGGGCTTAACTTCGCTGGCGTGCAGAAGCTGCCGGTTATTTTTCTGTGTGAGAATAACCAGTATGCGATCTCAGTGCCGGTCAAGAAGCAGCTCGGTGGCAAAGTGAGTGATCGTGCTCTCGGCTACGGGTTCCCAGGAGTTCGGGTCGATGGCAATGATGCCCTTGAAGTATACCGGGTCGTGAAGGAAGCCCGGGAGCGCGCAGTTCGTGGCGAGGGACCAACCTTGATTGAATCGATGATGTACAGACTCTCTCCGCACTCCACATCGGATAACGATCTGGCTTATCGTACCAAAGAGGAAGTTGATGAGAATTGGGAGAAGGATGGCCTTCCAAGAATGAAGGCTTATCTCTTGGAATGTGGTTTATGGAGTGAAGAGCAGGAAGCAGCATTCCTGGAAGAAATCAAGCAAGAACTGAAGATTGCTATTGATGAAGCCGAGCGTGCTCCGTTCCCGAACCCTGAGGATACGCTGCTGCATGTATATGCGAATGATGGGGAGGGACAGTGATATGCCGGTAATGGAATATGTTGATGCGCTTCGCCTAGCCATGAAGGAAGAGATGGAGCGTGATGAACGGGTATTTGTATTGGGAGAAGACGTTGGCGTCAAAGGCGGCGTATTCACGACCACGAAGGGGCTGCAGGAGCAGTTTGGCGAAGAGCGTGTTATCGATACGCCGTTGGCCGAATCTGCGATTGCTGGGGTAGCCATCGGCGCGGCGATGTACGGAATGAGACCGATTGCCGAGATGCAATATTCTGACTTCATGTTGCCGGCTACAAACCAGATTATTAGTGAGGCAGCTAAAATACGTTACCGCTCCAACAATGACTGGGATTGTCCGATCGTCGTACGTGCGCCTATCGGCGGAGGTATTTTCGGCGGATTGTATCACTCTCAATGTCCTGAATCGATCTTCTTTGGTACGCCGGGACTTAAGATCGTTGCTCCTTATTCGGCGTATGATGCGAAGGGGCTGTTAAAGGCCGCGATCCGCGATCCTGATCCAGTACTGTTCTTCGAGAATAAGAAGTGCTACAAGCTTATCAAGGGCGATGTTCCGGAAGAAGATTATACCGTTCCGCTCGGCAAAGCCAATCTGCTACGTGAGGGCGAGGACATTACAGTGATTAGCTACAGCTTGCCGCTGCATTTCGCTATGCAGGCTGCAGAGGAACTAGAAGCTGAGCAAGGCATCACATCGCATATTCTGGATTTGCGTACCCTTCAGCCATTAGACCGAGAAGCGATTATCGCTGCGGTTAAGAAGACCGGTAAAGTGCTAATCGTTCACGAGGACAACAAGACCGGAGGCATCGGCGCTGAGGTATCGGCGATTATTGCTGAGGAATGCTTGTATGATCTTGATGCTCCAATCCAGCGGTTGTGCGGACCGGACGTACCTGGCGATGCCGATAAATCCACCGATGGAGAAGTTCTTCATGCTGAACAAAGACAAGTTAAAAGAAGCCATGCTTCAATTAGCGCTATATTAAAAGTGCGTGTTCAAAAAGTCCGATTTTCAGCACCAGAGCATAAGCTTCCGATTTGTTTTTTCAAAAGCTAAGGTCTGAGGAGCGAGCGGACTTTTGAGCAACCTCTAAATGGGAGTGAGAGCATGTTATCTAAGAAAGTACTAAATGATATTGTGATGCCACAGTTGGCTGAATCGCTCGTATCGGCTACGGTTGGCAAATGGCTCAAACAGCCGGGCGATCCTGTAGAGCAGTATGAACCGATCTGCGAAGTCATTACCGATAAAGTAAATGCTGAGATTCCATCGACACTGGACGGAGTTATGGGTGAGCTTCTCGTTCAGGAAGGTGAGGAGATTGCCGTAGGGACGGTAATCTGCCGGATCGAGACCGAGGAAGCAGTGGCTTCTTCGGAGAGTGTGTCACAAGCGGCTGAATCTGTACAAACAACCTCGGTCACTTCTGTAGATAGCGGAGATGCACATCGTGCTAGATATTCACCTGCTGTTCAGACATTAGCGGCCGAGCACGGTATTAACCTGCAAGCAGTTCCTGGCACAGGATTAGGCGGCCGAGTGACACGTAAGGATGTATTGCATTACATCGAGAACCAAGGCTCCAAAGCTTCAGCCTCTGCTGCAGTTCAAGCAACCCCAGCGGTTCAGCCACAGGTTGCACCTGTTCAAGCTGTAACTGTGCCAGGAGTTATTCCTACTGCTCCAGTATCGGAACCGGTGCGTCATTCGGGCTTGCACTTGACCGAAACACCGCGTATTCCGACAATTGAGGTTGAGGGCGGACGCTCAGAATACTTAATTGACGTAACTCCAATCCGCAATACGATTGCCACTCGGATGCGTCAGAGTGTGTCGGAAATTCCACATGGCTGGATGATGATCGAGGTCGATGTAACTAATCTCGTACAGCTTCGCAATAAGCTCAAGAACGAATTCAAACAAAAAGAAGGCATCAATCTGACTTATTTGGCTTTTGTTCTTAAAGCCGTTGTGGGGGCGATTAAGGATTACCCAATCATGAATTCCGTCTGGGCGGTCGATAAAATTATCGTCAAACGGGACATCAATTTGTCCCTCGCCGTCGGCACCGAGGATTCTGTGCTAACTCCGGTTATCAAAAACGCTGACCAGAAGAGTATCGCTGGATTGGCCCGGGACATCGACGATCTGGCTTCCAAGGTACGCGCAGGCAAATTGAAATTGGATGATATGCAAGGTGGAACCTTTACCGTTAACAATACAGGTTCTTTCGGTTCGATCTTGACACAGCCAATTATTAATTATCCTCAAGCGGCAATCTTGACCTTCGAATCGATTGTGAAACGTCCAGTTGTTATCAATGATATGATTGCGGTTCGTTCGATGGCGAATCTGTGTCTATCACTAGATCATCGGATATTGGACGGTGTGATCTGTGGACGATTTATGCAGCGTGTGAAGGATAATATCGAAGGCTTTACGCTTGATACGCAAGTTTATTGATTCTTCTGGGGGACATCATCATGAACAGATCTTTATTAGTAAGCTATACTCCATTGATTGAATATGAGGAAGCTTGGGATAAGCAAAAAGAATTAGTAAAAGCGATCAGCGACGGACAGCAGCAGGAGCACCTGCTGCTTCTTCAGCATCCGCCGACATATACGATCGGCTCTCAGCAACATCCGGAGCACTTACTGCTCAGTCCTGAGCAGCTTAAGGAGCAAGGAATCTCTCTAGTCAAAATTGACCGTGGTGGGGATATTACATTTCACGGGCCAGGACAACTTGTTGGATACCCTCTATTACTGCTGGATGGCGAGCATGGCCTTGATCTACACGGTTATTTACGAAATCTCGAACAGGTGATTATCAATTATTTGGCTCAGTTTGGAATTGAAGGCTCAAGGAAGCCGGAATATACCGGAGTATGGGTAGGAGATGTCAAGATTACAGCGATCGGTGTGAAGTTTAATAAATGCCGTCATCGCCGAGGGTTCGTAACAAGCCACGGTTTCGCTTTTAATATCAAATCAGGCATACAGAATGAGGGGTTCCGCGGGATTATTCCGTGCGGTATTGAGGAGTACGGGGTAACTTCGCTGGAAGATGTCACGGGTAAGACATTTACAGTAGAACAGGTGGCCCATGACATCATTCCTTATTTCAATGAAGTCTTTGGTTATGAGTCGATATGGGAAGATGTTAACGCATAAGTAAAGGTTCAAGTAACGCAAATAAGGTAGAACCTACCATGGCAAACAACATCAGATAGACTACGATTTTCAACCATTTTTTAGACATACCTTAACTCCTTTTAAATATAGATTTGTTAGGTTGGTTTATCTTCTATAAGTGTATGTTCAAAAAGTCTGGTTTTCAGCACCGAGAAGGTTGGATGAAGCTAGGGGCTGAGGAGCGGAGCGTAGGCAAAACCTACGTGAGCACCGGAAGGCCCGGCTGAATTCAAGATTCGATGCCGAGATACTTCTTGATTCACTTCGTGATCAAAAGTGGACTTTATGAACAACCTCTATAATATCGTAAAAGCGAAAGAGAGGAAAGTCCAATGATCAATAAGGAAAGATTGATTCAAAGTTTCCTGGAATTGGTTCGTATAGATAGCGAGACAAAACACGAGCGGCAAATTGCCGATTATCTGATTAAGAAATTTACAGAGCTAGGTCTTGAGGTTGTTGAGGATGATTCCATGACCAAAACGGGACACGGTGCCGGGAATCTGATTGCGACCTTGAAGCCGAGTGTCCAGACGGATGCGGAGCCTTTCTTGTTCACTAGCCACATGGATACAGTGGCTCCTGGTGTGGGAATTAAGCCTATCGTAGGAGAAGATGGCTGGATCCGTAGCGATGGAACGACAATTCTCGGTTCTGATGATAAAGCAGGTGTAGCTGCACTACTGGAGGTCATCCAGGTGCTACGTGAGCAGAATTTGCCTCATGGGAAAATTCAGTTCGTCATTACCGTAGGCGAGGAAATGGGCATGATGGGTTCCAGAGCGCTGGATGCTAGCTTGCTAGATGCCAAATTCGGCTTTGCTTTTGATTCGAACGGAGATGTGGGTACGATCTGTGTTGCTTCACCTTCCCGTGCGTTGATCACGATCGAGATTTACGGCAAATCGGCCCATGCTGGGGTAAATCCTGAGGATGGTATTAGCGCGATTCAGGTGGCAGGCAAGACAATTGCTCGCATGAAGCTCGGCGGATTGACGAAGAGACTACAGCGAATATCGGCAAGTTCGAAGGTGGGGGAGAGACGAATATTGTCCCCGATCATGTGAAGCTGTACGCAGAAGCTCGTAGCACTTCGCAGGAGAAGCTCGATCAGCAGCTTGCTGGAATGAAGGAAGCGGTGGAATCCACCTGCCAGGACTATCATACACAGGGCGTGTTTAACAGCATGATTGTATACCCGTCTTTCCATCTCTCTGAGGAGGAGCCCGTTGTTACGCTTGCACAGAAGGCAGCAGGTAAGCTTGGTCTGTCGGGCACTACATTCATGTCAGGTGGCGGCAGCGACGCAAATATATTTAATGGGCTGGGATTCCGACTGTAAATCTGGCTGTCGGTTATGAAGATATTCATACGACACGCGAGCGGATTAAGGCTGAGGATATCGTGAAAACTTCAGAAATGGCTCTTGAGATTATTGCGCAGACCCTTAAGTAAATAACAAACAAAACCGTTCAATAGCCTATGGCTTATGAACGGTTTTGTTTTAAGTTGGCTTCCAAATGCTGCGGCAGATGAAGGCGCTGCTTGTCATTCCATGTCGTATGCCACTTTGTTCGCCCGATGAGTGACAGCAGATCCAGGAATCCCTGAATATATTTCTCGATTTTAAGCCGTTCATCTTGATCCGGGTGATACAATTCCATCCTTCTTGTTAGCCGTTGAATTTTCTCCTGAAGTTGGCAGGCCGCTACGGCATAACGTATATGGACCATAGACGGGCAGGACTCTGCCAGAGAAGTAAAAATAGAAGATGCTTCTTCAAATCGTGCTTGATCATATAGGATTTCTCCGTATATTTTAGCAACTTCTTGATATGGGGGCTTGAGGGGAATTAGTTCAGACGCTATTTCCAAGATATTCCGCTCCGCTAGTTCTGTATAACCTTCTTTATAGAGACTGTAAATCAGCATACATCGCAGTGCAGGGTCTTTATCTTCGACCAGCTTGATTGCTGCATTCAGCATCCCCGACGAGACTGAGTGTTGGATTAACTCGGATCGGTCATAATAAGTGTATTGTAGTGCCTCCACAGGTTCTCCATCTGCTTCCAGATGATTAAGCAGTGATATTAGCTCCTCACTTTCCACCATCATCCGTTCACCTCGCTCACAAGTTTTAGTCCTTTTCAATCATTTTCCTACTTACTAGTCCGTGTTCGAATCAGATCTATGACCTTGGTTGATTTACCTACTTCTTTTTGCAATTGGTTAAGCATGATGCGTACCTGCCAGGCTTTGCCTTGAAGATGAAACGATTTTTCCGAAAAATAGCTTTTCATAAGCGCGCTCCTTTACTGGAGGTTTGGTATAATAACACCATATGTCCGAAGTGGACAAGTTATGAATGACTTAATAAATGATCGATTATTTCATGAGGAGGATCATGTATCATATGACAAATAAGCTGACGGAGAAAACAATTACGACCGACCCAATTTTTACGGGCAAGGTGATTTCACTGCAAGTAGACACAGTAGAGCTGCCAGATGGAAGCACAGCAACGCGGGAGATCGTGAAGCATCCCGGGGCAGTGGCTGTGCTCGCTTTTCACAATGATCGTCTGTTGATGGTCGATCAGTTCCGCCAAGCTATGGGGCGCTGTGAGCTGGAGATTCCGGCTGGCAAACTGGAGAAAGGCGAAGATCCAATGGATGCTGCCGCTCGTGAGCTTGAAGAAGAGACGGGTTATCGCTGCGAACGTATGACACATATACATTCCTTCTTCACTGCCCCAGGCTTCTCAGATGAGATTATTCACCTGTATTTGGCCGAAGACTTGACGGGTGGGAGATGTCTCCGGATGAGGATGAGTTCCTTGAGGTGTACGAGGTAAGTTTTGAGGATGCACAGCAATATATCGCCGAGGGACGAATTGCTGATGCCAAGACATTGGTCGCATTTTATATCTGGCAGCAGCGAAGACTGAGCCAGCCAGTAGGGAATTAAAATAGAATGGACAGTTCATATGAAGCAGAAACCCGGGATCTCTCCTCGTATTTTGCTGATTTGCATATTCATATCGGAAGAACCGAAGCGGGGGCTCCGGTAAAAATTAGTGGCAGTCGTAACTTGACGTTTGCCAATATTGCCAAAGAAGCTGCTGAGCGTAAGGGCATTCAGCTTGTTGGTATTACCGACTGCCATTCTCCAGGCGTTCAGACAGACATTATTACCAGTCTAGAGCAAGGGCAGATGCGGGAGCTTGAAGACGGAGGAATCGCCTATCAAGGAACGACACTGCTGCTTGGCAGCGAACTAGAAATAAGAGAGCCAGGTATGGGTCCGGCACACCTGCTCGTGTTCTTCCCGTATTTCGATACGATGCGTTCGTTCACGGAATGGCTAAAGCCGAGAATGAAGAATGTTCAGCTTAGCTCCCAGCGCGTGTATGTACCTGCACGTGAGCTGCAAGAGGAAGTGTATCGTCGGGGTGGAATTGTGATTCCTGCGCATATCTTCACTCCACATAGGAGCATATATGGAAGCTGTGCGCCGAGGCTCGCTGATGTACTTGATCCTCAGTTGATCAGTGCGGTTGAGCTAGGCCTGAGCGCGGATTCAGAGATGGCTGGACTAATTAGCGAGCTGGATAACTACACCATTCTGACCAATTCAGATGCACATTCCTTGGGCAAGATCGGCAGGGAGTATAATGAATTAATCATGCAGGCCCCAACATACCGTGAGTTCATACAGGCAATTAGCGGCAAGGACGGCAGGAGAGTTGCTGGCAATTACGGCCTTAATCCGCGGTTAGGTAAGTATCACCGGACGTACTGTGGCAATTGCAGCTATATCATTGATGAGGCGGAAGTATCAGTGGATACATGTCCATATTGCGGTAGTACCAAACTTGTTCGCGGCGTTCTAGATCGGATTCTATCGATCGCCGACCGCGGAGAGCCGAGTATTCCAGCGTGTCGACCGCCCTATCATTATCAGGTTCCGCTGGAATTTATCCCGGGCTTGGGTCCGTCGAAGCTAAATCAGTTGTTAGCGTTGTTCGGTACAGAGATGAATATTTTGCATCATGTATCACAGGTGCAGTTGTCTGAGGTAGTTGGCGAGGAATTAGCTGATAAAATATGTGCTGCCCGGGCTGGAACGCTTCAGCTTCAAGCAGGTGGCGGCGGAATATACGGTAAAGTTGTGAAAGGATAGTAAGACATGCAGTAACATACGCATAAGGGAGTGGACATCTTCATAGCTTGTATTATCAGGATAATCAAAGCAATATCTTGAATCCTGAGGTTTTCAAGCTGGACTAGAAGGAGGCTCCCTATGCTACAACCAATTCGTCATTCGTTACGGGATCAGACGCCGCTCTATGTATTTGTCAGTGTGTTGTTTTTGATGGGGGTCGTGTTTGGCGCATTGATGGTTAATGCCTTAACATTTGAGCAGCAGCAGGATTTGTCACGCTATTTAGGAGATTTCTTCGTATCCGTGAATGATGGGGGAGCTGCATTTCAGACATTATCATTTTGGGCTGTAGCAAGTTTACATTTGAAGTGGCTCGGTCTGATCTGGCTACTGGGTCTTTCGGTCATCGGATTACCAGGAATTCTCATTCTCGATTTTCTCAAGGGTGTCCTGATTGGGTTCTCTGTAGGTTGTCTAGTGGGGCAATTTACTTGGAAAGGGCTGCTGTTTGCAATTGTTTCCGTTGCTCCACATAATTTGATCGTTATTCCTGCACTGTTGATTGCGAGCGTAGCGGCAGTTGGTTTCTCACTCGGAATTATCCGCAATCGGGTACTTCTGCATCGGAATGGAAGCGCGGCAAGGCCATTCTTCTCTTATACCTCGTTGACACTGGCGATGGCAGCGGTATTGCTCATTATTTCCACCTTTGAGACATGGGTATCCCCGGAGATTATGAGCTGGGTAACCCCGCTGTTAATATAGGTTCTCACTCTAGTAAAATGTTTGACTTTGTAGTTTAACTCCCCCTATAATGAAAGAAGCGAATTATTAAAGCAGCTTAATGTCGGCGATGCTTGGGGAGGGAGAATGTGGAAGTGAAAGTCGAGAAAATCAAACAACAATTACAATCCCATGGCTACAAATTGACGCCCCAGCGGGAAGCCACGGTTCGCGTACTGCTCGAGAATGAAGAGGATCATCTTAGTGCTGAGGATGTATTCATGCTCGTTAAAGATAAAGCTCCCGAGATAGGTTTGGCCACCGTGTACCGGACCCTGGAGTTACTTAGTGAACTTCATGTCGTAGAGAAGATCAACTTTGGCGACGGTGTTGCCAGATATGATTTACGAACCGATACGAATAAGCATCACCATCATCATTTGATCTGCGTTCAATGCGGTGCAATGGATGAGATACGTGAGGATTGGCTTGGACCATTAGAGGAACGTCTGGAGAAAGAATTCAATTTCACGGTACTTGATCACCGTCTTGACTTCCAGGGCATCTGTCATCGTTGCAAAGACAAGACGGATAAGAATGGAGATCAGCCGGGGAATGGTCAAAATACTTAAGGAATTTCAATAAGGTAGAGCGAGTTTTACTGCTCTATCTTATTTTTTTGCCTCATGTTGTACGATTGTTGAATCTGTTAATTGGATGCTTTTGCATGTACAATAATAGGAGTAGAAGCTCTCATAAACCTGGCGGAATGGATATATACTTGTACAAATGCTGTTTGCGATTCTATGGCGCTTCGGCAATCCATGATCAAAAGGTAGGGGAGAACGATGGTTATTTCTTTGCGCAAGAGTCTGCGTCTGATGAAGTATTTAATCGTATTTATCATGCTTGCTTATTCCTTGTACAAAGTACTTGGTTATTTGGATGTCGCTTTGCTTCCGATGGATAAATATCGAACTCCCGAGGGTTCAGCGGTGAAAGCATTCCATGCCGATAGTATGGAAGTGGTAGATCCGGAGACCCCACTACAGAGGTTGAAGCTGTTTTTTTGGTATGGGGAGTAATTAGTTCCGGCATCCATTCAGTTATTATAGATTAGGATGAGAGGGGGCGATGAATTGGAGCAGGTTATTGTCTCTTTTATTTCGCATTTAACGGATCGTAAAGGTCTAAGCCAGCGGACACAGGAAGCGTATGCCCGCGATTTACAGCAGTTTATTACTTATTTGCAGAGCAAAGGAATTGATGATTTCAATGAGATCACGAGGGCAGGGATATTGCTTTATTTCTCTGCGCTGAAGGATATGGGCAAGGCACCAGCGACGATAGCAAGGGTCTCTGTGACGCTTCGGTCTTTTATACATTATTTGTTACAGGAGCGGTTCATCGATCATGATCCGTTCCTAACGATTGAATCGCCGAGAATAGATAAAATTCCACCCGAGACGTTGACCATTGAAGAGACGGAAGCTTTGCTGGACATGCCTGACCCAGGCACTCCTTTGGGGCTTAGAGACAAGACGATGCTGGAGTTGTTATACGCTACGGGGATACGAGTAAGCGAACTGATCTCGCTGAACGTGAGCGATGTTGATTTGCAGTTTCGTTTTCTGCGCTGTGCAGGTGAGCATGGTAAAGAAAGGATCATTCCATTCGGGACATTAACGACAGAATGGCTTGACCGTTATCTGCAGGAGTGCCGTCCACGGTGGGCGAAGGAAGCGGGACAGGGACCGTTATTTCCTAATCGACAGGGAGAGACTCTGAGTCGGCAAGGATTTTGGAAAATCGTTAAGAAATACGGTGCAGAAGCTGGAATCAGCAAGCAGATTACACCCCACACTTTGCGTCATTCGTTCGCAGTACACTTACTCCAGGGCGGTGCGGATGTACGTGCTGTGCAGGAGATGCTTGGCAATCAGAGTGCTTCGACCATTCAGCTCTACTTGAACAAATCAGGTGGAAATCTAAAGTCGGTGTATGAGTCTTTTCATCCCCGGGCAAAACGGAAAATAGAAAATCAGTCAGCCAGCAGCACAGATTAAAGAAGTTGTGTTTCCTGACCAGTTTAAAAACATGAAGGAGAAGTGACAATGACACTTACCAAAGAGATGATCACAGAGGCGGCCGGGTATATTTCGACCGTAGCCAAAATGAAGCCGGAGGTTGGCCTTATTCTCGGCTCAGGACTAGGTATTCTTGCTGACCACATTGAACAGGCGATCAGCATTTCCTATAAAGATATTCCTCATTTCCCGCAGTCCACTGTAGAAGGACATGCTGGTGAACTATTAATTGGTTATGTGCAGGGTAAGCCGGTTGTTATGATGAAAGGACGCTTCCATATGTATGAGGGATACGGGCCTGAATTGACAGCATTCCCTGTACGGGTTATGAAAGAGCTGGGTGTGAAAACTCTGCTTGTTACTAATGCGGCCGGTGGTGTCAATACCTCCTTCAACCCAGGTGATCTGATGCTGATATCTGATCACCTTAATATGACGGGAAGAACCCGTTGATCGGTGCTAACGATGAAGAGCTTGGACCACGCTTCCCGGATATGTCGCAGGCTTATAGTCGTAGATTGCGTGAGCTGGCGCGGAATGTAGGGGACAAGCTGGGTGTCTCGCTACAGGAAGGCGTGTATGCTGGACTGCTTGGACCGTCCTATGAGACACCGGCAGAGATCCGAATGCTGCGTACACTGGGCGCGGACGCCGTTGGCATGTCTACCGTCTCGGAAGTCATTGTGGCCAGCCATGCTGGGCTTGAGGTGTTGGGTATTTCCTGTATCAGCAATATGGCCGCTGGTATTTTGGATCAGCCATTATCCCATGCTGAAGTTATGGAGACGACGGATCGTGTACGCGAGCAATTTCTAGGTTTGGTGCAGACTATTATTCCGCAACTATAATTACGAGAAATAATATAAGAGGTAGTTTAAAAAGTCCCCTTTGATCACGAAGTAAATTATGAAGCTATCAAGGCATCGAATCTTGAATTCAGCCGGGCCTTCCGGTGCTCAAGTACAAACTACGTACGCTCCGCTCCTCAGGCCCTAGCTTCATCAAACCTTCTCGGTGCTGAAAGGTCTGACTTTTTAAACACGAACTATAAGTTAAAACTGACCTTTTTGGACATGTACTATAAATACTATGATCAACGCGGCGTTCTTACGCGAGGCATAAGCCTCGTGAGGAACGCCGCTTTTTATTGGCAAGCGGCCGTGCAGGAATATAATGCCATGAAATGGAGCATACTAGGTTAGCAGAATCCACACTTTTAGTATAAAGGGGGAACATAGTTTGAAGAAGATGCTAATCAGCGGGCTAATGGCTCTTATAATGACAGTATCTGCATGGCCTATTGCAGCCCTAGCAGAGGACGGTGGGGCACGTAATAACACAGAGGTGTTGTCGCTAGCGGAGAATGCACGCTCCGCGATTCTGATCGATGCAGACACCGGCACGGTTATTTATGACAAACAGAGTCATGAGAAGCTGCCACCTGCCAGTATAACAAAAATCATGACGATGCTGCTGACGATGGAAGCTATCGATCAAGGTCGCTTGAAGCTGACAGATAAAGTAACGGCCAGTGAGCATGCTTCATCGATGGGCGGGTCACAAATCTTCCTCGAGGTTGGGGAAGAAATGACGGTCGATGAACTGCTGAAAGGGGTAGCAATGGCTTCAGGGAACGACGCCTCGGTCGCACTAGCAGAGAAGATCGCTGGTTCGGAGCAGGGTTTTGTCAAGTTAATGAATGATCGAGCCAAGGAACTTGGACTTTCGGACACACACTTTGCCAATTGCAATGGACTGCCGATAGCTGATCATTACAGTTCCGCTCATGATATCGCCATGATGAGTCGTGAACTCCTAAAGCATGATGGGATTACGAAGTATACAGGGTCCTATCAGGACTACCTGCGCAAGGACTCCGCTAAGCCGTTCTGGCTCGTCAATACGAACAAGCTTGTCCGCTTCTACAGCGGCGCGGACGGCCTTAAGACGGGGTACACTGCAGAGGCGAAATTCTGTCTGGCTGCAACCGCGAAGCGTGATGGAATGCGATTGATTGCCGTTGTGCTCGGGGAGCCGAATACGAAGACACGCAACAATGAAGTATCTGCAATGTTCGATTATGCGTTCTCGCAATATGCACTGCAGCCGATCTATAAAGCTGGTGAGGTGATCGGTAAAGTGAAGGTGCAGAAGGGGAAGCTGCACAGTTAGAGTTGACTGCTTCCAGGACGATGAGTGTTCTGGTCAAGAAGGGCTCCAAGCTAGAGAATATTACACAGAAGCTGGTTATTCCTGAGAAGATTGCTGCTCCTGTCAAGGAAGGACAAATGATCGGTCAACTAATAATCATTCAGGATGGACGGACCTTGGCAGAGTTCGATTTAAACGCAGCTTCAACGATCAAGAAAGCCCGTTGGTGGACCTTGTTCAAACGTACAGCCGCGCATATGTTTTTTGTAGATTCTTAGGTTTTTTCTTCTAGTTTTGTCATAGAGCAGGATTCGTCCGAGGATATGTAGAATTGTTGTGTTCATGTCAGGGAGGAGAGTGAACAACGTGAATTTGCATATGGAAACCGCTAGGCATCGTGAGACGCTTATTGTACGTTTATCCGGTGAGCTAGACCACCATACGGCGGATATGGTGCGCATGCGCATGGATGAGGAGATTGGGCGAGAGGGCTGCCGCAATCTGCTGCTCAGTCTCAAATCGCTGCAGTTTATGGACAGCTCAGGGCTTGGGGTTATACTCGGACGCTATAAGCTGATTAAGCAAAAGGGCGGGAAGATGGTTGTCAGCGACGTTAATCCACCGGTATTCCGCTTGCTGGAAATGTCAGGCTTGTTCAAGATTATGTCTATTTATGAAAATGAGAGCAGTGCGCTCTCTGAGTTGGAGGTCGCTCTATGAATGAAAATAACCGTAACTTTATGACCTTGCAATTCGCGGCAAAATCGGAAAATGAGTCTTTCGCCAGAGTAACGGTAGCCGCATTTGTCTCTCAACTAGACCCTACGATGGATGAGATTACGGATTTGAAGACCGTTGTATCTGAAGCGGTAACCAATTCAATCATCCACGGTTATGAGGAGAATTCTGAAGGTATCGTAACGATCTCTGCCTGGATTGAGGAGGATACAGTTACCTTGCTCATCGAGGACAAAGGCCGTGGGATTGAAGATTTGGAGTTGGCTAAGCAGCCGTTATTCACTTCCAAGCCGGAACTGGAACGGTCCGGAATGGGCTTTACGATCATGGAGAATTTTATGGATGAGTTTGACGTCGCAAGCGAGGTTGGCGGCGGCACTTCGATTCGGATGAAGAAGAGGATCGTATCGAAGAAAGCTTTATACAATTAGGGGTTGGAGCCATGGATGCCGAAGTGAAGCAAGCCTCGAGAGAGTATTTGGACGATGCGGAAGTGAAAAGGCTGATCGCCTTAAGCCAGGCCGGAGATAATGTAGCCAGGGATCGGCTCGTAAGCTGCAACACAAGGCTGGTCTGGTCGGTCGTACAGCGGTTCATGAACCGCGGCTACGAGCCGGAGGATTTGTTCCAAATCGGCTGCATCGGTCTGTTAAAGTCGGTGGATAAATTCGATCTAAGCTATGACGTTAAATTCTCAACCTATGCGGTTCCGATGATTATAGGAGAAATTCAGCGATTCCTTCGTGACGACGGAACGTTGAAGGTCAGCCGCTCGTTGAAGGAAATGGCGAATAAGGTACGTAAGAAGAAGGATGAGCTGTCCAAGGTGTTGAACCGTCTTCCGACAGTGAAGGAAGTAGCCGATGAGCTTGGGGTGACGCCGGAAGATGTCGTATTTGCCCAGGAGGCGAACAAGCCGCCAGCCTCTATTCATGAGACGGTGTTTGAGAATGATGGAGATCCGATCACACTAATGGATCAGATCGCAGATGAGTCTCAAGAACGCTGGTTCGATAAGCTGGCCCTGCATGAAGCGATCGACGGTTTGTCAGAACGGGAGCGACTGATTGTGTACTTACGGTATTACCGTGATCAGACGCAATCTGAGGTGGCGGCTAGGCTTGGAATCTCCCAGGTCCAGGTGTCCAGATTGGAGAAGAAAATATTGCAGAGCATTCGCGATCAGATCGCTCAGTAATTGTTCCAGAGGATGCAGGGAGATCATTGCTCTAAGATATAAGGCTTAATATGATCTTGATGCATTGAAAGACAGGGGCTGTCTCAAAGGTTGATTTTTCGACCCGGAGACGCCCCTTTTGTATGCCCAAAAATGCGACGATCCTCATGCTTTGGCCGGAGTACTCGGACACTTTTGGCCGTTAGCGCCCAATCTTTAGTACGCGGCCCTTGTAACGGACAATTTTGTCCAGTACAAGGGGAAAGATCGCGGGAAACCGTAATTTGAGCTTCTAATGGTCAAAAGTGTCCGTTAGGAATACGGGATTGTTTTTTTCTTGCTCTAACGGACATTTTTGACCGCCTCTATAGTGCCATAAGCCGCAAATGTCATACCCGTCGAGTAAATGTAAGTCTACATTGGCATACTATGGACATTATGAAAAAAGGGGTGGCTATCATGAACCAAATACCTCATCCCTGCATTTATGTACGTCTGCGCAAGCAAGTAAGGCTTCCACTCGGCTCATCTATTCGGCTCCGAGACATTGCTCGTGTGCTCGCTGATCCTCATCAGGAAGAAATTCTGCTTAATTTGGAGCTAGAGCGTCCGGAGAGGAACGATGGTAATTTGATCGTTATCGATACCCTGCAAGTGATTTCTGTTATTAAGCAGCGATTTCCTATGGCCCAGGTTGAAGTGATTGGCGAGCCGCATGTTCTGGTTGAGATGATCGTGAAGGAGAGGAAGCCGTCGCTTCTGCTATTCGCGGTCGTGTGGCTCCTGTTGTTCTTTGGGGCCGGACTGACGATCATGAATTTTCATGCCGATGTGAGTATGCCAGCTGTTCAGGTGCGGATTGTAGAGATGATTACCGGTCAGCGAGATGAGCATCCTTATCTTTTTCAGGGCGCGTACTCTATTGGCATCGGATTCGGTATGATTATCTTCTTCAATCATTTATTCAAGAAGAAATGGAATGAGGAGCCTACTCCCCTTGAAGTTGAGATGTTCCTGTACCAGGAAAATCTGAATCAATACGTTGTTGCCGAGGAGTACAAACGGATGGGCGAACAAGTGGACAAGGAGAAGGGGGAGAAGCCCTTTTGAGCAGCCTAGTCATATATGGTGGTCTTTTATTTCTCGGATTCGCCGGGGGAATCGCCGTAGGTGCCGGGGTTATCGCTTTATTTATCGTGCTCGATATCATTCCGCGCCTCGCTCAGATTACACGATCTTTTGATAAGGTTCATTGGTATGAGGGGGCGATGGTCAGTGGCTCATTTATCGGTACAATCGCTGATTTCTGGAATTGGAAAATCGCTGGGCCATGGTTATTCAGTGGAGTTGTCGGTTTGTTTAACGGCATCTTCGTTGGAATGCTTGCGGCAGCTTTAACTGAGGTGCTGAATGTTCTGCCGATCATCGCCAAAAGGCTTCATATGCAGCGATATTTATTCGGATTGCTGTTGGCGATGGTGTTTGGGAAGGTGGCCGGCTCGCTATTCGAATGGTTCATTTACAATCCGTAGAGGTAATTCAAAAATCCACTTTTGATTACGAAGTAAACCGAAGAAGCTGTTTCGACATCGAATCTTGAATTCAGCCGGGTCCTCCGGTGCTCACGTACCCAAAACGTACGCTCCGCTCCTCAAACCCTAGCTTTATTCAACCTTCTCGGTACTAAAAACCGGATTTTTGAATCTTGATTGAAAGAGGTAATTCAAAAATCCGCTTTTGATCGTGTAACAATTATTATTCGGCATGAAGAGCTCAGACATATTTTCTAAGGGGGCTAGAACCAATGGACCAAGAAAATGATCATATCCAGGAGCGTGAGAATAACGAGAACATGCCAGGCTTTATTCAAGAGTCTGAACAGTCCAGGCAGGATACAGATCCAAAGACTCGTCCGGCAGAGCCTCATATAGGCGTATGGACCAAAAAAGCGGTTCAGCAAAAAAGAGACGCAGAAAAGTCTGACTCCCTGGAGGATTCCATCATATATTGGCAGCAGAGCGATAGAATCAGCAGGAGTCTAGCTACGACGAAACGGACACTCGAAGAAGTCATGGGTCTTGGAAAGAGCTTCGATGTCATATTCCGCGAAATGAGCTTTGCCGGTAAGAAGACGGGGATGCTATTCATTAATGGCTTTGCAGAAAGTGAGATAATGCTGGAAATTATTAAGCGGCTCACCTATTTAACGCCGGATAATTTGTCTGCTGGGGCGATGCGTTCTTTTTTTGAAATGTATATACCACATATTCAAGTGGAGAAGGCGGAAGAATTAAGTGTTGTGATAAATAACGTCTTGATCGGGATGAGTGCTTTCTTCATTGAGGGCGAACAGACGGCGATTATTATGGATACACGCCAGTATCCGGTGCGTAGTCCGGAAGAGCCTTCGCTTGAGCGGGTAGTTCGCGGAGCCAGAGATGGCTTCACAGAGACGATGTTGACAAATGTGACCCTGGTGCGGCGGCGCCTTCGTGACCCCGGTCTGAAGTTCGATGCCTTTCAGGTAGGTAGGAGGACGAAGACAGATGTATGCTTGGCATATATCGATGATATTGCCGACAAGTTGGAGATTGAAGCGGTGCGCAAGAAAATTGAGGGTATAAATATGGATGGAATTCCGCTCGCCGATAAGCAGCTTGAAGAAGCTATTTTGCATAAAGGCTGGAGCCCGTATCCTAGTGTCCGTTATTCCGAGCGTCCTGATGTCGTCGCTTCACATTTGCTCGAAGGCAGGCTTATTCTGTTCGTTGATACCTCGCCTAGTGTCATTATTTTGCCTACGACTTTCTTTGATTTATGTCAACATGCTGAGGAGAATAGACAAACCGCGTTCATGGGCACGTATTTAAGATGGGTGCGCTTTGCTGGTATCTTTGCTTCGCTGTTTCTATTGCCAATCTGGCTGTTGATCGTGTTGCATCCGGAATTCAAACCGGCGATGCTGTCTTTTATTGGACCACATGAAAATGCAAAAATTCCATTAATCGCTCAATTTCTGCTCGTTGAGTTCGGGGTTGATCTGATGCGTATGGCTGCGGTACATACCCCGACGCCCTTGGCTTCAGCTATGGGCTTGATCGCAGCGATTATGATTGGCGATATTGCCGTGAAGACGGGCTTGTTCGTCAACGAGGTTATTCTGTATATGGCGATTGCAGCGATCGGAATGTTCGCAACACCAAGCTATGAATTGGGGCTAGCCAATCGAATGGTCCGATTGTTCCTTCTAGTTGCAGTGGCTATTTTTGGCGGACCGGGTCTGATCGTTGGAACGACCTTGTATATTCTGTTTCTGACTTTTCAACGCTCCTATAACTCGCCTTATTTGTGGCCGTTAATTCCATTTAACGCCAAGGCGATGGCTGCGATATTGTTCCGTGTTCCGGTCATGTCATCTAAGCAGAGACCGTCTTTCAACAAGCCGCGTGACCGTACACGCATGCCGCAAAACGAATAGATGGTGGGCGTGTCTACCAAATAATACAAATCATCTTCATAATAATCCATTTTTCAGTTCACCGTTTGTTTGCTATACTGGTGTAAAATTGAAAACAGTGGAGGATTGCATAGATGTATTTACACGGTACAAGCAAAATTAATACGAAAGGCCATCTGGAAATCGGCGGTTGTGACACGGTAGAACTCAAAGAGACCTACGGCACACCGCTCTATATTGTAGATGAAGACCTTATACGGCAACGGAGCCGTGAATATATGGATGCCTTTAGGGCATCCGGTTTGTCCTTCCAGGTTGCATATGCAAGCAAAGCCTTTTGTGTTATGGCTATGTGCCGGTTGGCTGAAGAAGAGGGCCTATCCCTGGACGTTGTCTCCGAGGGTGAATTGTATACCGCGCTGCAAGCAGGCTTCCCTGCACAGAGAATTCATTTCCATGGCAATAATAAGACTCCATTTGAGCTTGAGATGGCTATTGAAGCGGGTATCGGATGTTTTGTAGTCGACAATTTGGTAGAGATGCATTTACTCCAGGCCATTGCGGCTGAGAAGAAGGCTACGGTGAACATTTTGCTTCGCGTGACACCGGGTGTCGAAGCGCATACTCATGAGTATATTTCTACCGGACAGATCGATTCCAAATTTGGGTTTGATATTGGGAATGGAGCTGCTTTCGCAGCGGTTGAGGCAGCAAGCTTGTGCAACAATTTGAACCTGCTGGGGGTACACTCACATATCGGTTCGCAGATTTTTGAGGTAGAAGGGTTCCAGTTAGCGGTGGAGCGAGTCGCTGATTTTGCTGCTAAAGTCAAGGAACAGCTTGGAATTCTGTTTAAAGTCGTCAATCTTGGCGGTGGCTTCGGTATTCGCTATACGCAGGAAGATACACCGCTAAAAGTCGCTGATTATGTCAAGGCGATTACAGACGCGGTTAAACAGCACTTTAGCCTTAGCTATCCTGAACTTCCGGAGATCTGGGTGGAGCCAGGCCGCAGCATCGTAGGCGATGCTGGTACTACCCTATATACAGTCGGAACGAATAAGGACATTCCTGGCGTACGCAAATATGTTGCTGTCGATGGAGGGATGACTGACAATCCACGTCCGGCCCTTTATGAATCCAAATACGAGGCAATGTTGGCTAACCGTGCTTTTGATTCCAATGAAGAGACGGTATCGATTGCAGGGAAATGCTGTGAAACTGGCGATATGTTGATATGGGATATTGAACTGCCAACCGTCGAGACTGGTGACCTATTAGCTGTGGCTTGTACGGGAGCTTATAATTATGCGATGGCGAGCAATTACAATCGGATTCCACGTCCAGCTGTCGTATTCGTTAAGGATGGACACAGTGATATTGTAGTGAGACGGGAGACACTTAATGATATCGTTGCTTATGATATGATTCCTGAGCGGATCTCGAAGCAGCCCTCCTACAAATAATGTCTCAGAGGATTAAGAGCTGAACTTTTGTAAATAATGAGTAAGACCGTGAGGAGAACGCATCATTTGCGTATTCTTCACGGTTTTTCATTTTGCATGCTGGCTTTCTCTTTGCTCTGTCGGAGATTTCATAGTACACTGGAATAGGTTTGTCTAACAGATTAAATAAAAGGAAGTGACCGATATGAAAAAAGGTAAGATCGTATTGGAGAACGGTGGAGTTGTTGAAATTCAATTTCTGCCTGAAGAAGCACCAGGTACAGTAGCAAACTTTGAGAAACTGGCTAATTCTGGTTTCTATAACGGACTAACGTTTCATCGCGTAATTCCAGGCTTTGTAGCACAAGGTGGATGCCCAACTGGAAATGGCACAGGCGGCCCTGGCTACACAATCAAATGTGAGACTGCTACGAACGTGACAAAGCATGAGCGCGGTGTTTTGTCTATGGCTCATGCGGGTAAAGATACTGGCGGTAGCCAATTCTTTATCGTATACGAACCGCAACCACATCTCAACGGAGTACATACCGTATTCGGCAAAGTAACCTCCGGTATGGATCTTGTGGATCAAGTACGTCCAGGTGACAAAATGAAAGAAGTAACTGTCTGGGACGAATAGAATTTAGTATAAGTAAAGCCTGCGACATCGTCGCAGGCTTTTTTGCTATAATTGCTATTCAGACGATTGGCTTTCTTGCGGCATAAAGATAAGGGTTATCCTCTAGCTACTTTATGTCATGTTTGTAGCTCATTGTTGATCAGACTTTTCATCCTTGATTTCTTCACGGAATCCTTCAATGCTTCTTAATCGCTTTTCGTTCTTTGCCTCGATTTGCTGCTTCTCGGAGCTTGAGATTTCATCAGCATGCTCACTTAAGTAATCCTGGCCTTCACGAAAGTTTTTGATTGTGTTGTCTATGTGTTTGCTTAATTTTTGCACGTTGTCCGAACGATCGTCGGGCTTAGCCATGGAATATCCTCCTCTAGAATTCATTGATGACATTGACGTTGCTCGTCAATGCTTATCATCTGCTCAGCAAGAAATATTATTCACTGTATTTGCTCGTTTCTTGATTTTTAGGGATGATAGTGTTAACATTCGAATTGCAAGAACTGTTTTACACAATTGAATACTTTCCTTCGGGGTGGGGTGTAATTCCCGACCGACGGTGATGGCATGCACTATTTGATTAGCTTCTTAGACTTATAAGAGAGCATGCACGAGTCCGTGACCTGTATATCACATGTCTAATTATGAGATATATGGCTGAGCCGGTGAGATTCCGGGACCGACAGTATAGTCTGGATGGGAGAAGGAAGAACGCAGCAGAGCTTTTGACTAATATTATGCGTATGGACATAATTAGTTAATATCGCATATTTGCAGTCGATAAGTTCTAATTTTCACAAAGTTGATGTGCATCTATGTACATAGCTTCTGTTTCAGCATAGCCATATTGGCTTTGTCTGTTCAGTGATGTGATTTTTAAGCGTACTCACTCTCATAATAACCCTGATGGATTAGATTCCGTCGGGGTTTATTTTTTTGGATTCATCACAGCTAGACAGCGAAGGAGGTGGGGATATGCAACTGATGAACGATGAATTTTACATGGGTCTTGCTTTGGATATGGCTGAGAGGGCACTGGGGCAGACAGGAATCAATCCGGTGGTCGGAGCGGTCGTCGTAAAGAATGGTGCTGTTGTTGGTATTGGCACGCATTTGAGGAGAGGAACAGCTCATGCGGAGGTACATGCATTGGATATGGCAGGTGCTGAGTCTGAGAATAGTACAGTCTATGTCTCATTGGAGCCCTGTAGTCATTTCGGAATGACTCCTCCATGCTCGCAGCGGCTAATTCAGGAGAAAGTGAAGCGTGTCGTTGTAGCTTGTGAAGATCCGAATCCAAGTGTAGCGGGCCAAGGGATCGAGAGGCTGCGGAGGAGCGGCATTGAGGTGGAGGTCGGTGTACTGCGCGAGCGAGCCATTAAGCTCAATAAGAAGTTCAACAAGTATATTACGACGAGACTGCCTTATATCACGCTTAAGACAGCCAGTACTTTGGATGGCAAGATCGCTTCCAAGAGCGGCGATAGTAAATGGATCTCGAATGATGCTGCCCGCGAGCTTGTACACACCTTGCGACATCAGCATCAGGCTATCCTGGTAGGTGTTGGGACGATTATTGCCGATGATCCGCAGCTTACAACAAGGTTATCGGTTCCGGGATTATCACCTATTCGAATTATCGTTGATTCATCCTTAAGGATTCCCGGGAATAGCCAAGTGCTAACTGATGGCATGGCGCCAACGATTATTTTGACGACAAGCCGAGCGGATCAAAGCAGAATTGACGGGCTACGTGAGCAAGGCATTGAAATCATAATAAGCGGAGACGGCCCTGGGGTTGATCTGGAACTTGCAATGCGTCTTCTTGGCGAGCGTGAGATTGCTTCAATTCTAGTTGAAGGCGGAGGCAGGATCAACGGATCGATGCTGCAGCATCATCTGGTCGATGAATTGATGGTATTCATTGCACCTAAGCTTATTGGAGGCTTCGAGTCGCCAGGGAGCTTCGTCTTTGATGGTTATGAAAGAATGCGGGATAGCATTGTGCTAAATAATATGGAAGTAGAGCTCATTGGTGATAATATTTGCGTCAAAGGACAGCCAATGTATTCCGTATAACCAGTCGTAAGGTATCAAGGAGGCAAGATCATGTTCACTGGAATTGTTGAAGAAATCGGTACGATGAAATCGATCAGCCGAAAAGGAGAAGCGATGGTGCTCGGCATTCTGGCTAATCGCATTATGGACGATGTGAAGTTAGGAGATAGCATCTCTGTGAATGGCGTATGCTTAACCGCCACTTCCCTGGAAACTTCCGGTTTCACGGTAGATGTCATGCCACAAACTTATCGCCATACGAATCTAAGTAATCTGAAGCCTGGCAGTAAGGTGAATTTAGAGCGGGCTATGGCAGCAGGAGGAAGATTCGGAGGACATATCGTACAAGGACATGTGGATGGAACCGGAACGATCACAAGCATGCGTCAGGATCAGAATGCAGTCTTTGTCGAGATCGAACCTGAGGAGCCAGCTCTTTTTAAATACATTATTCCTCAAGGCTCCATAACGATCGATGGAATCAGTCTAACGGTCGCCAGCGTTGATGGAGGTAGGTTTATGGTATCGATCATTCCACATACCTGGAGTGAGACGGTGCTGGCTTTGAAACGAGCGGGAGATACGGTCAATCTGGAGACCGACGTGTTAGGCAAGTATGTAGAGCACCTGTTGAGATTCAATCATAGCCCAGCGGGTAAACCGCAGAACGGCAATCCTTCAAATGTAGATTTATCATTTCTAGTTGAGAATGGATTCGCTTGAGATCGTTAGGTCAATTTAGGTAGCAGATTGAACAAGCATTTGAAGTTATGTTTCCTGAGAGTCATTTGAAATTTGCAGCTATAGCAGGAGGGGATTCAAATGGAAGATATTCAATTAGATCGGATTGAAGATGCGATATATGATCTAATGCGCGGTAAAGTCGTTATCGTGGTCGATGACGAGGATCGGGAGAATGAGGGAGATTTTATAGTGCTGGCTGAGAAAGCGACTCCCGAAGTGATTAATTTTATGATTAAAGAAGGACGCGGTCTTGTCTGCCTGCCGATAACACAAGAGCGGGCGGAAGAGTTAGATCTGCAGCCAATGGTGGCACAAAATACGGATAATCACGGGACCGCCTTTACAGTGTCAATAGATCATCAGGATACTACAACAGGTATATCCGCCCATGAACGTTCTCTAACAATTCAGAAGCTGATGGACCCTGCGGCCAAGCCGAACGATTTTCGCCGCCCGGGGCATATGTTCCCGTTGATCGCTAAGAAAGGTGGCGTATTGCGCCGTGCTGGACATACGGAGGCTGCTGTTGATCTCGCCCGTATGTGTGGGGCTTACCCTGCGGGAGTCATTTGCGAAGTGGTCAAAGAAGACGGCACGATGGCGAGATTGCCTGACTTGGTTGAAATCGCTAGAACCTTCGATCTAAAGCTGATCAGTGTCAAGGATCTAATCCATTATCGCAATGAGAAGGAGAAGCTGGTCAATCGCGAGGTAGAAGTGCATATGCCCACGGATTTCGGTGAATTTAGAGCCGTCGCCTTTACGAATGAGGTTGATTCCAAAGAGCATGTTGCTCTGGTAAAAGGCGATATCGGCGGCGAAGAACCAACTCTGGTGCGTGTACATTCAGAATGTCTTACCGGTGATGTATTTCATTCACACCGTTGTGACTGCGGACCGCAATTGGCAGCAGCACTGCGTCAGATAGAGAAGGAAGGCAGAGGTGTATTGCTCTATATGCGTCAAGAAGGTCGCGGTATTGGCCTTATCAATAAATTGAAAGCTTACAAGCTTCAAGAGCAGGGCTTGGATACCGTGGATGCTAATCTGAAGCTGGGATTCCCACCGGATCTGCGAGATTACGGGATTGGTGCTCAAATTCTAAAGGACTTAGGTATCCGTGAAATTCGTCTCATGACCAATAATCCGCGCAAAATTACTGGCCTTGAGGGATATGGCTTGAAAGTGGTCGAGCGCGTACCAATCCAAATGGAAGCCAATGAGGACAATGCCAAATACTTGCATACAAAACAGGCAAGAATGGGACATTTGCTGAAATTTGATGACATTGAGCAGGATGAGTCCTCACAGCAGTAAGAATGGTTGATAAAGAAAATGCAGAGAGATCAAAAAAACATACAATTGAAGGGAATGGATATATATGGCACATGTATTCGAAGGACATTTAGTATCTGAAGGATTAAAATACGCGATCGTAGTTGGACGGTTTAATGAATTCATTACAAGTAAACTGCTAGGTGGTGCGCTAGATGCATTGAAGCGACACGGGTCAAAGAAGAGGAGATTAACGTAGCTTGGGTTCCGGGAGCATTCGAAATTCCATTCATTGCCCAAAAATTGGCAGAGAGCGGCAAATACGATGCAGTAATTACGCTGGGAACCGTCATCCGGGGTTCAACGACGCATTATGATTATGTCTGCAATGAAGTTGCTAAGGGTGTGGCAGCAATCGGCCTGAAGACAGGTGTACCAACCATCTTCGGGGTTGTAACAACAGAGAACATTGAGCAGGCCATTGAACGTGCCGGGACGAAGGCGGGCAACAAAGGCTGGGATTCGGCAATGGCGGCAATTGAAATGGCGAACTTGACGAAACAGCTAAAATAGTGCTTATTTAATGTAGTACCCTTTTTAGGGTACTGCATTTTCATTTTATTCGGGATGTTTATGTTACGTAGGCATTTTATGGGTGGAGGAAGTTCATTGACGACTGTATTATATAAACTGGATGCGTTCGAGGGACCACTTGATCTCCTCTTGCATTTGATCGATAAAGCGGAGATCGACATTAATCAGGTCTCGATTAGCGAGATAACCGACCAGTATCTTGAATATTTACATAACATGCAAGAGCTAGAGCTGGAGGTTACCAGTGAATTTCTCGTCATGGCGGCCACACTGTTGTCGATCAAGAGCAAACAGTTGCTTCCCAAACCGCCTGTGATCGAGCTTGATGAAGATTACGGCTATTATGAAGAGGAAGAGGATCCGCGTGAAGAACTGATCCGCCAACTGATCGAATACCGAAAGTACAAGGGGATTGCAGAGCAGCTGCATGAAATGGAGTGGGAGCGAAGCTTGATTTTTACGAAGGAACCCGAAGACTTAACTCCATTTATGCCAGAAATTCAGGAGAACCCGGTGAAGGGGCTGCATACCCAGGATTTAATTGAAGCCTTTCAGAAAGCGATCCGCAAAGCAGCCAAGCGCAGCGTGGTGGCCCGCATTCATCGGGATGAGATTTCGGTGAAGGACCGGATCAAGGAAGTAGTCTCTATCCTCGAAGATAGTGGAAAGGGAGGCAGACTGCTATTCTCCAAGTTACTGCATGAGGAGATGTATCGTCATGAGATTGTCGTTACGTTTCTGGCTATCTTGGAATTAATGAAGATGAAGCAAATCGTTTGTTATCAGAACAAACTATTTGATGATATAGTGATAGAGTGGAGAGGTGAAGTTACGGCCGATGAATTTTCAGGAATTGAAATCGATTATTGAAGGTCTGCTATTTCTTGCCGGGAGGAAGGAATCAGCGTAACGCAGCTGGCGGAAGTAACCGAGCAGCGTAAGGAGATCATTAATGATGCTCTCTTGGATTTGAAGAACTCCTTTGAACGGGCGGGACGAGGTATACAGGTTGTGCAAATTGCTGGTAATTATCAATTAGCGACATTACCACAACATGCACCTTATTTTGAAAGACTGGCTTATTCCCCTTCCAGGACTTCTCTCTCAAGCTGCGCTTGAGACATTATCGATTATCGCCTATCGTCAGCCAATTACTCGGATTGAAGTAGAGGAGATCCGTGGAGTCAAATCAGAACGAGCCATTCATACCTTGGTGAATAAAGATTTGATTGAGGAAGTTGGACGGGCTGAAGCGATCGGACGACCGATTCTGTATGGAACAACCAAGGCATTTCTCGGTTATTTTGGGCTTGCTAGCTTGAAGGACCTGCCAGTAATGGAGGATGTCCAACCATCGGATCAGCTTGAAGAGGAGACTCAGCTATTATTCAAGAAGCTAGAGGAACAGCAGCTGACATTTGATGATGTAGCGCGTGACAAAGTTAATGTGAATAGCGACGAAATGAAACTTGAATAAGCCCATAATTGACTAAAAAACCTTTACCGTAAGCGGGTAAAGGTTTTTTGCGTTTATTGCTATTTAGCGCGAGTTCTCCTGTTTCATTTCATGATCCAAAGTGGACCTTGCACAACCTCTAAATCGTAGCGAATGTTTCTCATAGTGAACAGACATACTATTAGGAGCTTGTTATCTGAATAGCATGGAGGGCGTTCTCGTGTGGATTTGGCTCGGAAGCAGCCTGTTCCTGCTGTTTCTCATCATTGTGTTACTCCTATCATCGCATATCAAGCTTCGGTTCTTAGCCAAGAAGAGGAACAAGAATGACTTGGTCAGAATAAATGTCACTTTTCTTTTTGGCATGATCTCGCTTCACTATAATATACCGGAGATTGAACTGAAGAATTTGCAAGATGGATTAATAATCCGGGAGAGAATAGCAATAATTTGAACGAGGGACAGACGGCAAATCACGAGCAGGCAATTAATAAACAGAAGATTGAGCAATGGTTTGATAATTTCAAAATGATGCTGGAAGCTACTCTAGGACTACGTAGATGGATGAAAACTACGCTGAAGCATGTTAAGGTAACACAACTGGATTGGTCTACCAATATTTCCCTTTCAAATGCTGCTCATACTGCCACATTGACCGGTTTTGCATGGGCACTCAAATCGACCATCATCGGCTTTTTGTCGTATCATATTTCACTTCGGCAGCGTCCCAAGTTATTCGTAGTTCCTAAATTCGGCGCTTCTCCTGCATTCGTTAGCGAACTGCAATGCACGGCACGGATTCGCTTGGGATATGCGGTATATGCATTGTTCATATTTGTCTTCCGGATATTACGGGAAAATAAAGGGTTGCGCAAATGGCTAAAGATATTAGCCAAATCGAAATCCGCCAAATCGAAGAAATCGCCGCCAGACAGTCATGATACTTCAAGGGCTTAAATCCCATACATACAACAGTTCCGGGATGAGCAGACTATGATAAGCGTAAGAAGTCCTTATTTAACCCATTTCTTAAGGAGGAAGAACAATGGCTGAACATCCAATTCAAGGATTAATGCAAACGGCGATGGAGAACATCAAAGATATGGTTGATGTGAATACCATCGTTGGTGAACCAGTACAAACACCTGATGGCAGTGTGATCTTACCAATCAGCCGCGTAGGCTTTGGCTTTGCCGCTGGAGGCAGTGATTTCTGTATTGATAATGATAATGAGAAAAGCCATTCCGACAGTTCCGCTAAAGACGGTAAAATAAGACCGTTCGGCGGTGGTAGCGGGGGCGGTGTCTCGATTAATCCAATCGCTTTTCTCGTTGTTGGCACTCAAGGCGTGCATATTGTTCCACTCGATAATCAGACTCATTTAGCTGAGAAGATGATTGATGCGTTGCCTAACGTCATCGACAGAATCCAGGCGATGATTCCAAATCGCAAGGATGATGAGCCTCACATTGAAGTGCATACCGATCTTTAAAAATTCGCTTTTGATAAGAAGACCGATCGATGTAATTCAAGGATGAGCGACCGCGATTAAAGAAGTGAATCAAGAAGTAAACTCGGCATTAGAGGCCTAGCTTCATCAAAGGGGCAATAAACGATCCTTTCCGGAAGCTCCGGGAGGGTTCTTTTTTGTAGATAACGAACCTTTAGTCGTGGCCCTGCTGAATGCAAGATTCGATGCTGAATAAGCGTTCAGTGTTACATCGGAATCAAAAGTGGTCTTATTGACAACCTCTAACTGGGACATACTATTTTGGTGAAATGCATATAATGTTACAAGCTCACCAAGCAATTAGCCGAAAGGAAAACGACGATGAGAATGACATCCAAGATACGCTTTATATCTTTGTTGATGGGCTGCTTACTATTATTATGTCCGTTAGCAGTACAAGCTCAAGAACAGGATAATCAGAAGAGTCCGCAGCCCCCGGTGAACCATGCCCAGGCGATAGCCTTGATCGATGTGACTTCCGGCAGGATTCTATATGAGCATCATGGAAATGAAGAGCTTCCGATTGCCAGTCTGACAAAGATCATGACGGCTATTGTCGCCATTGAACAAGGAAAGTTATCTGATAAGGTCAAAGTTGGCCGGGCCTCGTACGGTAAAGAAGGCTCATCGATTTATCTTCATTTGGGCGAAGAGATGACGCTTGAAAACATGTTATACGGATTAATGCTGCGCTCAGGGAATGATGCGGCTTCAGCGATTGCCGAGCATGTAGGTGGATCTGAGGACGGATTCGTCCGACTAATGAATGAGAAAGCGTCTCTGCTTGGACTTGCCCATTCTCAATTTCAAAATCCTCACGGGCTTGACGCCAAAAATCATTACTCCTCTGCGATTGATCTGGCCAAGCTAACAGCTTATGCGATGCATAATCCTAATTTTAAGGAGATTGTTAAGACACCGGTCAAGCAAGCTCCAAACCCGAATGATCCTTGGGATTATAAATGGATTAACAAAAATAAAATGCTTCGCTTTTATGAAGGGGCAGATGGGGTTAAAACAGGCTTTACGAAAATAGCTAGGCGCTGCCTGGTAAGCTCAGCCACCCGAAACGGCCAACAACTCGTCGTTGTAACGATAAATGATGGGGACGATTGGAATGATCACCGTAAATTGCTTGATTATGGCTTTGCCCATTTTCCGCTGGTGGAGATCATTAAGAGGGGACAAACCTTACAAAGCGGAATCGTCGCAGGTACAGGCTTTAAATATGCACTGACCCCGGAAGAATCCAAACAGATCGGGAAAAATCTTGTATTGCAAGATGAAAACGAGGTTAGCTTCGGCAAGCGAGGGGAGCTTCACATATTGATAGACCAGCATCCAATCGGCAAAATTCCGGTGTATAAGCGCGGCAGCATTCCACCGCTCTCAAAGCAGTATCAGCAGGTATATAGCACTGGCGGCTTGCAGCCGGATTGGTTCACATCATTTCAGCAAGCACTAAGATCATTGTTATTTTCGGGGATTAGGGGAAGGTCCAGGTTTGGCTGAAAGATAGGGGAAGAGGGATATGGTAAATAAAATATGGCTGGGACTCATCATCATCGGCTTTTTATTCGCTGCGGTCAAGGGCGATATCAATACGGTGACTCAAGCGGCCTTCGATGGCGCTGCAACCGGTGTAACGGTATGCTTCGGTCTGATTAGCGTGCTCGTCTTTTGGCTAGGAATGATGCGCATTGCGGAAGATGCAGGTCTGATTAAGACGATCTCCAGACTACTTGGACCTGTTGTGTCTTATCTGTTCCCCGATGTACCTAAGAATCATCCTGCGATGGGTTTTATTCTTACCAATATGAGCGCGAATTTGCTGGGTCTTGGAAATGCCGCTACGCCGATGGGGATTAAAGCAATGCAGCAGCTCCAGGAGCTGAATCCGGATAAGGATACAGCATCTCCAGCGATGTGTACGCTGCTTGCGCTAAACACAGCGAGCATTACACTTATTCCTACGACATTAATCGCAATCAGACTTAATTATAACTCGGCGAACGCGGCAGAGATCGTAGGCTCTACGCTCATTGCGACCATGATCGCGACGACCGCTGCGATTGTTGCCGATCGTTTCTACCGCAGACGCTACACAAGGAAGACACCGCCGCTAAGCCCCTCAAAGACCATTACTTTGAAAAGGTAGAAAGGGGTGAGCTTCTTTGTTGGAGTGGGTTAATCTACTGTCGTCCTGGGCTGTTCCTGTCATGATCGCATTTATTCCCTTATATGCCTATTTTAAGAAAGTGCCTGTATACGAATCCTTCGTCGATGGAGCGAAAGACGGCTTCAACACAGCGATCGGGATTATTCCCAATTTGGTAGGCATGATGGTGGCTATCAGCGTCTTTCGAGCCTCGGGAGCGCTAGAGTTCTTTGTCGGACTAATATCGCCCTTATTCGAATCCTTCCGTATTCCTGCTGAAGTGCTCCCACTAGGCCTACTGCGTCCGCTAACAGGCACAGGATCTCTAGCTTTCACAACAGATCTTATCAAAACCTATGGTCCGGACTCTCTGATCGGAAGGATTGCTTCGACCATTCAGGGGAGTACAGATACCACCCTGTACGTGTTGACCGTATACTTCGGGGCTGTAGGGATTCGCAATGGGCGTTATGCGCTTAAAGTTGGTTTGTTCTCAGATATTGTCGGATTCTTCGCTGCGGTCTTTATTTGCCTAATTTTATTCGGCTAAATTATGATATAGTGGATACATATTGTTTAACCGCCTTAATGAGGGAGTATTCCTACTTTGGCGGTTATATTTTTTGGAATGTGAATAGCTTAATTGCGGCCTATTGTGAATTTCATCTCCTATAGGTATCATGTGTATTGAGGTGACTAAAGAAAAGATGGAAAGATTACAGAAAATACTAGCAAATGCTGGCGTAGCTTCACGCCGAAAATGTGAGGAATTGATTTTGAACGGTAAAGTGATGGTGAACGATGAAGTCGTGACCACGCTTGGAACGAAAGCTGATCCGAATGTAGACGTCATTATCGTGAACGGCAAAACAATCGGTGCAGAGAAGAAAGTATATATCGTAATCAATAAACCGAAGGGCGTTATTACGAGCGCTTCAGATCCGCAAGGAAGAAAAATAGTCACCGACTACCTGAAAGGTATTAAAGAGAGATTATATCCAGTTGGACGTCTCGATTACGATACTGAAGGCCTGCTTATTTTAACAAATGACGGGGATTTTGCCCATCTGCTGACTCATCCTAAGCATCACGTCTCCAAGACTTATTTGGCAACGGTGAAGGGTGTACCTCATGGTACTGAGTTAGAGAAGCTTAAGCAAGGTATTATGCTCGAAGATGGAATGACGGCCCCAGCAGAAGCGGAGTACCACGATATCGATCCAGAAGGTAAGCAATCGACGATTTCGATTACAATCCATGAAGGAAGAAACCGTCAGGTGCGACGTATGTTCGATGCGATATCACACCCGGTTCTCAAGCTGAAGCGGATCTCCTTCGGTGATCTATTTCTCGGTAATTTGAAGAGAGGGCTCTATCGCCACTTAACGAAGGAAGAAGTAGAAGGACTGTATAAGCTGGCTGAAGCAGCTGGTAAAACGAGCAAACCTTTTAAAAGAGAAGGCTCGGACAAAATGGACAAGACGGACAAGACGGACAAGACAGATAAGTTGGACAAGCCTTTCAAAAAGAGAGGAAATTTCAAACCGCGGAAAAAAGTTTAGCCTATTCAGACACATAATATTCATAATTCCCCTTGCGAAAAATATGGCAATTTTCGTTATAATGTTCATAGGATGTTCACTATTTGTTCATTGATGTATGAAAATTGTCATAGTGAGGAGAATTGATATGGGGAAGGCGAGACGTCCTGTACAAATTTTTGTATTGCTCTGTATCGTAGTGTTAGGAGCATATGCCATCAATTCAGCAGTGTTCAGCAGAGGTAGCGATAAGCCTGTGGTGGGCGGCAAGCCTCCAGCTGTCAAGCTGCTTGGACTTGATGGCAAAGTACATACCCTGGAAGAATATAAAGGCAAGGCTATAGTTATCAATTTCTGGGCTACTTGGTGTACTTATTGTGTAAATGAGATGCCAGCTTTGCAGCAGCAGTGGGAGAAGTGGCGTGATTCCGGAGTGGTTGTGCTTGGAATCAACACCGGTGAAGATAAGATGACGGTAGCCAATTTTACGCAGCAAATAGGGACGGATTTTCCGATTCTATTTGATTCTGATAACGAAGCTGTTCGCGAATATGGAGTCGTACCGATGCCGACTACCTTTTTGTTGATAAAAAAGGTAAGATCGCTTCCATTCTTGAAGGTGAGCTGAATCTGAACACTTTGAATGAACAGATTAAGAAGCTTGTTCAGACTGAGGGGTAAAGACGATGGCATTGATTGAGAATACCAAATGCGAATGTGGTCATCAGAACCGGGTCGGTACGGTGCTGTGTGAGTCCTGTGGAAAACCGCTGGACGATCGCGGTGACTCCAAGGAATTACTGGAAATGCGTTATGATGGTGTAGCAAGGCGTTCCCAACGTGTAAACCCCAATTTCATTGATAGGATCTGGAACTTTTTCTCGTCCGTGAAGGTTGCGGTTTATTTGATTATCTTTACCCTGCTGGGCGCGATGTTGGGCACTATTTTTGAGCAGGAGAGTAGCTTCATTAATTTTGATCCGACTACCTTCTATAAGAACAAATATGGGCAACTCGGTGAGATATACTATAAATTAGGACTCTCTCACACTTATGAATCTTGGTGGTTTGTACTACTGCTAGTGATGATCGGTGCGTCCCTCGTCATTTGTAGCCTGGACCGAGTGTTGCCACTTTACAAAGCGCTTTCAAAGCAGCGTATCCCGAAGCATCTGCAGTTCCTTACACGTCAGAAGGTTGTCTATCAGGGACCTATCCAAGTGGAGGAAGATGACTGGGTTGAACGTGCCGTCAAGCCTCTCAGACAGAAAGGTTATCGGGTTCATAAAGAGAAGAATGCAATTCTCGCCGAGAAGCAGCGTTTTAGCCGCTGGGGTCCCTATATTATACATATCGGACTGATCGTGTTCCTATTGGCCGTATTGTTCAGGGGCTTGCCTGGATTGCATTATGATCAGCATTATTGGTTCCCCGAAGGGGAGAAGACGAAGATTCCCGGGACGAACCTATATCTGGAGAATGAGAAGTTTAGAGTGGAATATTATTCGGAAGATGAAATGTCCGAAGGCTTCCGTAAGACAGGTAAAGTAGTAGCAAAGCTGTTCGAGACGAAGGCGGTTCTGTATGAATGCACCGCGAATTGCGATGATCCTTCCAAGGAGCCTCAGCTCAAAGAAGTGCAACGACACGCGATTCAAGTGAATGATCCTCTAACTTATAAAGGGCTTCGTGCCTATCAATTTGATTTCGACTTAACCCCTAAGCTGCGTTCGGTTCAGCCTATATTGGTGAATAAAGTAACTGGGGAGCAATATGGAAAGTTCAAGCTTGAAATGAAGAATCCGCAGCAGGAATTCAAGCTTGGTCCGTATACATTGGAATTGAAAAATAAATTTATGGATTTCTCCTTAAATGAACAAGGGCAGCCGATATCGAAGTCCAAGGATCCGAATGCACCGGCATTTCTTTTTGTGGTGAAGGGACCGGATTTCCCTGAGGAAGGCAGCCAGTTCATCTATTTTCCGAAGCAAATCGATAAAGAACGATTCCAGCAGGATGCCATTAATGAGAAACTTGGCGGTGTAGAGAACAAACTGGAATTTGTTGTAGAGTCGATGAAAGACGTTGATATTATCGCTTCATCGAGCTATATGAATATTCGCATTGATCGGGCCATGCCATTTGTCTGGCTTGGACTTGGGATCGTAATGCTCGGTTTGATCTTGAGTTTCTATTGGCAGCATCGGCGGATATGGCTCCGCATAGATGATGGAATATTGACGCTTGGCGCGCACACCACCAAGAATTGGTTCGGTTTGCGGCGTGAGGTGTTATCCTTCTTAAGCACGATGGATATAGAAGCGGATGAAAAGTCATTGGAAAATGGGGGAGAATAGGTATGGATTTTTTGGAAATTAGCCGATATGGATTTATGGTAGCTTTTTTCTGTACTGTGCTTCTTTTATTTTTTATGTAGTTGCCGTAACGGGGAAGACGTGGAAGAACAGAGATCCGCAGCGTCATGAACGTAAATGGGGAAAAATCTCCTTTGTGACCTCTTCACTGGGATTATTATCGCATCTTATTTATTGCGCATTCCGCTGGGCTTATAGCGGACACGTTCCGGTTAGCAATATGTATGAGTTTATGACATTCCTGTCTATGATGGTGATGATAGCTTTCACCGTAATCTTCTTGATCTATCGTAAAATATTACTTGGTATGTTCGCACTGCCGATTGCTATTATTATTATGGCATACGCTGCTGTATTCCCGCAGGATGTCCAGCCACTGATTCCTTCGCTGCGCTCCATCTGGCTATATATACATGTGACGTTGGCAGCGACGAGCGAAGCCTTCTTTGGAGTAGGGTTTGTGGCCGCATTGATCTACCTGCTGCGCACGATCGAATTCGACAGTAATGAGAAATCTGCACGTCGCCAAAAATGGTGGATTGAATTTACGCTATTTTCTATTATTATAGTAGTGGGCTTTATTGTGTCGGTCTTTGCCTTCCGAGCAGTCGGATATGAAGCTGTGTTCACGCAAAATGAGACAACGATTGACAGCCAAGTACAACAAAATAGTACAATAGAACAACCGGGGGTTTACCAGATGCCACCTATCGTGGCGCCTTATCAGAGCAAGGTCAAGTCAATTCCGTCCTTCCTTGGAATGGATCGTCCTTGGTTCGAAGCACCGTCTTGGATCAGTGGAACCAGTTCGGCTCGTAAATTGAATACGGTGATATGGGCCGTAATTACCGGGATTGTGCTATATTTATTACTAAGGCTTATTCTTCGCCGTCCATTATGCAAAATCATAGCACCAGCTGTGAAAGGAATTGATCCGAATGATGCGGATGAGATTAGCTATCGGGCGATAGCTATCGGATTTCCCATCTTTACACTTGGGGCACTTGTATTTGCTATGATCTGGGCTCAGCAAGCATGGGGCCGTTTTTGGGGTTGGGATCCAAAAGAGGTTTGGGCACTCATTACGTGGCTCTACTATAGCGCTTATCTGCATTTGCGCTTGTCCCGTGGCTTTCAGGGGCGTAAAGCTTCTTGGATCGCCGTAATTGGTTTCCTTGTGGTAATGTTTACGCTCGTGGGTGTTAATCTTATTATTGCGGGTTTACATTCTTACGCGGGCACAGACTAACAATATTATTAATCCTATAATTCGCTCTGGTGAATGGGTAAGATGATGAAGGGGTTGTTGTTGATGTCAGAAGAGAATCGCATTTTGGTAGTTGATGATGAGGAGCGTATTCGTCGATTGCTTAAAATGTATTTGGAAAAAGAGGGTTATGAGATCGATGAAGCTGAAGACGGAGAGATCGCTCTGAGAAAAGCGACGTCCAACGATTATGGCTTAATTCTACTTGATGTGATGCTGCCGGGAATCGATGGTATTGAGGTATGTAATCGATTGAGACAGGTAAAAGCCACACCGGTGCTTATGTTGACAGCGAAGGGTGAAGAAATGAACCGGGTTCAAGGCTTTGAAGTCGGGGCTGATGATTATGTCGTTAAGCCTTTTAGCCCGCGTGAAGTCATTTATCGCGTCAAGGCGATTATGCGCCGCGCTTCTGCGACAGCCTATTTAACCAAAGAAAGTGGAACCAGCAACAACATTGTGTTCCCTCATCTTATTATTGAACATGACGCTCACCGTGTTACGGCGAATGGGCAGGAAGTCAGCTTAACACCTAAGGAATATGAGTTGCTACATTATTTAGCTGTATCGCCGGATAAAGTATTCTCACGCGAGGAACTGCTCAAGGATGTATGGAATTATGAATTTTTCGGCGATCTTCGTACGGTAGATACGCATGTGAAGCGCCTGCGCGAAAAACTGAATAAAGTATCTCCGGAATCAGCGGCAATGATTACAACGGTATGGGGCGTAGGTTATAAGCTGGAGGTTGCTAAGTAAGTGAGCTTCTGGAGATCGCTGGTCGGCAAGTTGTGGATAACGATCATTGGCCTGGTTGCTTGCGTATTACTCATATTAGGTTTGTTCCTGCTGCCATATATCGATACGAATTTTACGAATTCTGCCGCGATTAAGAAGATGTTTGTAATCGTATGCGTGATTGGGTTTTCGCTTACAACCTTCTTTGCGCTATTCCTATTCACGAAAATTACACAGCCGATGCAGCAACTGATCCGCGCGACAGACTCGATTCGCAAAGGAAAGTATGATACAAGGCTGTCACTTCGCACAAGCGATGAGATCGGGACTTTATCGGTTACCTTTAATCATATGGCTGAAGAGCTGGAGAGTACGATCAGAAGCTTGAGGCATGAGAAGGAACATCTGTCCAGCGTTCTAAGAAGTATGCATGATGCGGTTATTACACTAGACCGTAGCGGTGCGATTATTCTGACGAATCCTCCAGGTGAGAAGGTACTTGAGCTCTGGGTGATCTGCCAGATTCTGCCTCTGAGATGGAGGAATTGACGGAGGATGACTATTGGAGCGGAATTCCGAAGCCGCTTATTCCCATGTTCCACCGTGTACTTGATCAGGAAGGCGACCAGAGCATGAATATCCATGTGAAGAAAGGCGTATGGTCCGTACATATGACTCCTCTCGCTTCGGATGGGGAGGTTCGTGGTGCAGTAGCTGTTGTACGAGATGTGACGGAGCAAGTTAAGCTGGAGAAGATGCGCAGTGACTTTGTCGCTAACGTCTCCCATGAGATCCGTACACCGCTCTCAATGATGCAAGGATATAGTGAAGCGCTCCTTGATGGTATGGCGGCAACGCCTGAAGAACAAGCAGAGCTTGTACAAGTCATTCATGATGAGTCACTTCGTATGACCAGGCTCGTCCGTGATTTGCTTGATCTGGCCCGCATGGAGGCGGGATATATCGATATGCCGATGGCACAGATGGACTTCCAAGAGCTAGCCGAGCGGATGCATCGCAAATTCCTGGTACGAGCCAAGGAGCATGACATTACACTAACACTTGATGTTGATGAATCGCCGATGTACTTGGAGCAGGCCAATGAAGATCGACTGGAACAGGTACTCACGAACTTGCTTGACAATGCATTCAGGCATACGCCGGATGGGGGAGAGATTGGAATCAGCGCCCACATCCGCGATAGCAAGCTCGGTAAGGAGCTACACGCCTCGATCAAGGACAGTGGGGCAGGCATCCCTTCAGATGATCTTTCGTTCATCTTCGAGAGGTTCTACAAGGCTGACAAGGCTCGTGTCCGGGGCGAAACCGTAGGAACCGGATTGGGGCTGTCGATTGTGAAGAATATCGTGGATTCGCATCAAGGAACAATTCAAGCAGAGAGCGAACTAGGCAAGGGTACGATATTTCATATGATACTGCCTGTCGAAGGGCATCAATAAATTGTAGTTATGACCATCCTGTTTGCAGAAAGGATGGTTTTTTTGTTGAACAAACAAGAGAAATCTTGTTCAACGTGGAACAAGTTCTGTTAGACCAAATAAAAGGGGCTGTCTCTTAGCAGTGAATAACTACTTGAAGTGACCCGAAAAGTTAGACAGTTTATTTTCATTAAGCAGTTTGTTGGGCATGAGTCCGGTATTGTACCGGACTCATGCCTTTTAATTTTGATTTAATCCGCTTGTAATTATAGTAGTTAATATACTTGGATAATTCCTCTTTAAAATGTTCAATACTTTTAAATTCCTTTATATAAAGGAATTCTGATTTGAGAATACCGAAGAAGTTCTCCATCACAGAATTATCATAACAGTTGCCCTTTCGCGACATACTCTGCGTGATTTGTTTTCTTTGTAATGCCTGACGGTATTGCTTCATCTGATAGTGCCATCCTTGATCTGAATGCATGAGAAGCTTGCCTTCTATCGTTAGCCTTTCAAAAGCTTGCTCTAGCATATCTGATACAAGAGAGTAGGTAGGTCTAAATCCTATCGTATACGAAATGATTTCACCGTTATATAAATCCAGAACAGGTGACAGATACAGTTTTTCTCCCAGTAATTTAAATTCTGTAATGTCTGTCACCCATTTCTGATTTGGTCTCTCTGCTTTAAAATTACGGTCTAATAAGTTCGGTGCAATCTGACCGACCTTACCTTTGTACGAGCGGTACTTTTTCACACGGACTATTGATATTAATCCTAGCTCTTTCATAATACGTTGGACCTTTTTATGGTTCACCTGATGCTCACGATTCCTTAATTCATCACGAATACGACGATAACCATAGCGGCCTTCATGCTCGTCATAAATGGATTGAATGAGTACCTTTAGCTCGCCATCTGGATCGGGACGTCCGAAGCTTTTAATCACGTAATAATAGGTGCTGCGCGGAATACCTGCAAGCTGCAGAAGTGCTATCACCGGAAATTCACGCCTTAATTCATAGACTACTTGCGCTTTGTCTTGTTTGGTGATTTTTCCTTGTTTTGAACTAAGGCATTCAACTTTTTTAAATAGGCATTTTCCATACGTAAACGTTCGTTTTCTGCCTGTAGTTTCTCAAGTGACCCTTCATCTTGTTTTGTTGGTTTCTTTGTTTCTTTGTTCATGGATGTACGCCCCTTTTTCTTTGCTTTGAAGGCGTCAAATCCCTTTCTTTCAAACTCTTTAACCCATCTTTTGATAGGTGAAGGTGAGGGAATACCAAAATGCGCAGCGATATCTACATATGAGGCCTTCGTTTTTAACCGATATTCAAGTACCTCTAGTTTAAACTCTGGTGAATATGAAGCATAGTCTTTTATTCGAAAACCTTCAATCCCCCACTCGCTGTACAGCTTTGCCCAAGAGTAAATTTGAGTTTTGGATACACCATATTTTCTTCCAATGGATGGCGCAACTTCGTTACCTTCCAAATATCTTAATACAATTTCGAGCTTCTCTTTTACAGAAAATTTCCACATAAAAAACTGCACCTCCAATTGTTAGTTGTGTCTAACAATTGGGGTGCAGTTCAACTAGGAGACAGCCCCTTTTGAGATTATACAATAATTAGATGAATGCGATTTGCTGTGCTTTGTTTATCTCAGGTAATTGAGTCAATTTGTTGATGACTTCGGCTGGAGCAGCCTTATCCACCGTAAGTACCATGATGGCAGCGCCGCCAACGATCTTACGTCCAACCTGCATCGAAGCGATATTGACTTCATTGCTACCAAGCAGGGTTCCGACATGACCGACCATCCCTGGTTTGTCATTGTGGGATACGAAGATTAGGTGGCCTTCTGGAGCGATATCCACTGGATACTTGTCAATTTGTACGATTCTTGCACCGTAGCCGTTAAGCAAGGTTCCAGCGATGCAGTGCTCTGTGCCGTCCGGTGCTTTCAGCGTTACACTGATTAAATTCGTGAAACCTTTTGTAGCCGAAGCTTGGGTTACAGCTACCTTGATATCGCGAACCTTAGCCAGATGGATCGAGTTGACGATATTGACGTCGTCTCCGAAATGACGGGACAGTACGCCTTTGATAATGTAGCGGGTTAGTGGCTGTGTATCAACTTCAGCAAGATCCCCTGCATAGTCTACGTGGATCTCTTGTACTGCTTGCTGATTCAATTGAGCAGCAAGCATACCGATCTTCTCGCCAAGTTCGAAATAAGGGGTCAACTTGTTCATTACACTAGGCGCTACCGGCGGCATGTTAACGGCATTCTTGAACGGTTCGTTACGCAGAATGTGCAGAACTTGCTCGGATACGTCGATCGCTACATTCTCTTGTGCTTCAACCGTAGAAGCGCCAAGATGCGGAGTAACGATAATCTTCGGGTTGTTCAGGAATGGATGATCCGCTTCTGGCGGTTCCTTCTCAAATACGTCGAAAGCAGCTCCGGCAACGATTCCTTGATCGATAGCTTCTACAAGGGCCAATTCATCTACAACTCCGCCACGGGCGCAGTTGACGATCCGCATACCTTTCTTCATGACCTCAAACTGTGCACGAGAGATCATATGCTTCGTCTCAGGAGTAAGCGGAGTATGAACGGTAATGAAATCAGCATTGCGGACGATATCGTCGACACTGGACAGCTTGACCCCAAGCTTCTCGGCGCGGTCTTCGGTCAGGAATGGATCATAACCGAGGATATCCATCCCAAATGCCTTGGCCCGCTTGGCGACTTCCGAACCGATCCGACCCATACCGAGTACGCCGAGCTTCTTGTTGCGAAGCTCTACGCCCAGGAATTTACGATCCCAAGTACCGGAGATGGTCTTGGCGTAAGCTTGTGGGATGTGGCGAGCAAGGGCCATCATCATGGCGAAAGCATGCTCGCAGGTCGTAATTGTGTTACCGTCCGGTGCATTGATGACGATAATTCCTCGTTTCGTTGCTGCTTCGAGGTTGATGTTATCAACGCCAACACCTGCGCGACCGATTACCTTGAGATTTTTACCAGCTTCCATAATCTTGTCGGTGACCTTCGTCTGGCTGCGAACAAGCAATCCGTCGTATTCAGGAATAATTTGAACCAGTTCATCTTCGCTAAGTCCTGTCTTTTTGTCTACTACGACGTCACTTGCTTCCATAAGCTGTTGAATCCCCAGGTCACTAATAGGATCCGATACAAGAACTTTAAACATGATTTCTTTTCCTCCTAAATATGGTCTTTTTTTTGTATATATAAGTTGAACCTAAGAATACACGGATGCCGCCGGGTGAAATGTGTCTTTGGCAATACGTTGTTCTAGTCTTCAGTTCAACTTCTATAAAATTGCTTGTTCACTCGCGTTGTAGAAGCATTACACATTGTCTCAGCGGATTCCCGTTATACTGCGACAAAGGCGCACGGTGTGCTCCAAGGTAGCTAGGTGTGTATCAGGGCAACAAAAAAACTCTCAATCCGCACACTACTACCGTAGTAAGGGACGAGAGTTGTTCGTGGTACCACCCTAGTTCACCGCCTCTTCACAGAGGCAGCCTCATTTGTCGTTAAGACAAAACTGATAACGGAGTTCTCCGACTGCGCCTACTAGAAGTTCAACGCAATGACTCAGGATCGCTAAAGCTGTTACGTACACTACCGGTTCGCAGCACCACCGGCTCTCTGGAAGCCCTCATAGCAACTTTGTTCCTTCATTGTTTTTCACGAGTATGATTTTTCATAATGTACCATGGTCCGAGAAAGGTGTCAATACTGTGAATGATACAATATACCCGGGTGGTGGGGCGCTCTTGAATCTACTCGTTTTTTTAGTTATGATTTTGTTAATGTCGAATAAACACAGTTTTTTTGTCCGATCCTTTAGTCTTCGAAGAAAAAAGGCAACTCAGGAAGGGACTCGGATTTATAAAAAGCAGGTTTCCATTTTAGAAATTCATTTTCCTGGATAGCTTCTGTTTCTGTGAGAATTTTCACAACAGAGAGCACAGAATTAAGGTTGAGTGATGATGCCTTTCCGCTAGTAATCATCTGATCGATCTTCGCTGTCATATCTTGAGGCAGATAATTAACATACATTTTGTCCTTAAGCATTATATCAGCAACGGCTTTATTCTTTGTGGCAAAGGAATACTTCTTCCATTCTTTGATTGAAGTGTTTGCTTTGAAGTTGAACGAGTCAGGAATGGATTTATCGTATTTGGAACTCCATTTCAGAATAGAAGCATAAAATTTATTTTGAGACTGAAGACCGAAGTTCACAGCGCTATCCAGAAATTCATCCTGATTATCCGAGTTTTCTGACAACTTGGCTAATGTGATCCTGCTAGTTTGTTTCACCGAACGGTCGATCGACTCTTCAAAGAGCCGAAGACTCTTAAGGATGTCGGCCTGGGCTTCAAGCAGAAGCGGAGAGTTGCTGGACACCTGGTAGGATGAAATTTCCTTATATTGATCTTGGGCGGATTTACGCAAATCCTTTAATGTTTGATTGGAGATCAGATTCCCGTCATCGTGTGCGCCTCTGTGGAATTCATCCATGGTAGACACGTAGCTGTTTTTGAAATTCTGATACGGCTGAAAGACAGTGAAATAAAAAGTAACCAAATCCTGCTGCTGATAGGAACCGTCGGATTCAAGCACATAGTCGTAACTGGCGAGGCTGGAGTATTTCGCCTCCGTCTTGGTGACACCGATTTGAAGGCCTAGAAAGAATGTTCCGAAGGCAGCGATCAAGGTGAAGAGAAAGCCCATTGTAAACATCATTTCACTGCGGGAGGATTTCGATTTGCGATTCATGAGTACCGCTCCTTACAATATATTTTTCAGTCCATGAGCAACAAATATGTACTTATCTCAATTTCATTTTAAAGGACAGGGTTTGACAAATTATATGAAAAAGTTCAAATTCGGCAAAATCAAGATACAAAAGGTCGATCCCGGTCAACTAAATGAGCGAATCTTGTTGATCAATTTGTATCTTACTCAAGGACTTACCTTATTTATCGGTCTAATCATTCTATTATTTCAGAAGCGAAACCCACTAACTGTGTTAACATTTCCTGAACATCCTGAATTTACATACTATAGCATCGGATTAGCTGGTGTTATGTTCTGTGTAGATATGCTCATTTCCAGATTTGTCGGAGAGGACAGCATGGACGATGGTGGAATTAACAACATGCTGTTCCGGAGCCGGCCTATATGGCATATTATTGTGATCTGCCTAGTTGTGGCGGTATGTGAAGAACTGTTGTTCCGGGAGCTATCCAGCATGGATTTGGCATCTATTGGACAAGTATTCTTTTTGCAGTGATTCATGTCCGTTATTTGAAGCATTGGATTCCGACTGGATGGGTATTTTTGAGCAGTTATGGCCTAGGTTACATTTATGTACTGACAGGGACACTTTGGGCGCCTATTTTATGCCATTTCATTATCGACCTTGTATCTGGGCTAGTCATTAAATATCGGAGGGAATCATGAGTGAGCGTTTGAGCAGGGTTGAACGGTATGATCGAAGCCGTGAGCCTAAAGACACCAAGACCAGACACCGCCGTTCATCAGCAACTAGAGCCAGTAGAACAAGACCGGATTTCTTGGCGGAATACCAGGAAGAAGTTCATGAGGATATATCCCAGAATGAAATTCTGTTTGCGACCGAAGCTCAGGATGAAACATTCAAGGAACAGGACGAAGCAGATGGAACTAACTTGAAGGACTTGCCAACACGGAAGCAGATGTTTCCATCTCAGCGGTTGAAACTGCAGAAGTGGTTCCTCAACTCGCTATTGTATATCTTTATTGGACTGCTCGTCTTTTTGTTGTGGTGGGGTATCAGTAAATCCCCCTGGGGCCAAAAATACGGACTGTAGGGGAAGTTCAAAAAGTCCACTTTTGATAAGAAAACCGATCGAAGTAATTCATGGATGAGCGACCACGATTCAACGGTAGGTTTCCTTGCGATATAGAATTTCATCAGCTCCGCTGATAACGAATAAATTCTATATCTAACACGAAGTAACTCAGGAAGTGAACTCGGCATCGAATCTTGAATTCACCCGGGACCTCCGGTGCTCACGTACCAACTTACGTACGCTCCGCTCCTCAGTCCCTAGCTTCATCCAACTGAAGCGTTTTGGAAAAACGCACATCGGAAGCAGAAGCTTCGGTGCTGAAAACCGGACTTATTAAACAGTTATTTAAACATGGCTTGACTTTTTGAGTGAGCTGCATATATTATGTTGAACACAAGAACATAACCGGAAAAAATGCCGATGAAGAGAATCCAACTCAGAGGCGTTCTCGTCAAGATAGAGATGTCTATCCTAAGTTAAACGGACCGCCCGTTATCGCGGAACCAAGTGATTGAAGCTGGCTTAATATGCTTCAGTAAATTGGGTGGCACCGCGAGCAGAGCGCTCCTCGTCCCAACGGATGAGGGCGCTCTTTGTATTTTTATCAGAGCCAAAGGAGTGGTTGTATATGCTGGATATTCGTTGGATTCGTGACCATGCTGCCGAAGTGCAAGAGGCTGCAAAGAAGAAAGGGATCGATGTATCTGTAGAAGAATGCTTGCGGAAGGACGATCACAGAAAAGAACTACTGCGGGAAGTTGAAGGTATGCGGAATTTGAGAAATGAAGGATCTTCTCAGGTAGCAGGGCTACTACAAGCAGGAAAGGTTGAAGAAGCGGAGCAAAGCAAAACCGAGCTTAAGCTACTTAACGGGAAGATCGCTGATATTTCGCAGAAGCTGGATCAAGTGAACAACGAACTTGAACGTCTCATGATGCTCATTCCGAATGTTCCTTCACCTGATACGCCGGAAGGAAGTTCGGATGCGGACAATATCGAGATTCGAAGATGGGGAGCACAGCCAGAGTGGCAGTTTGAGCCATTGGATCATGTAGATTTGGGCATCCGCCACGATATGATTGATATACCACGTGGAGTCAAGGTCGGTGGGAGCCGTAGCTATTATTTGAAGGGAATAGGGCTGCTACTTCATCGAGCTGTTCAGCAGCTTGCGCTGGATCTGCTCTTAGAACACGGATTTACCCCGTTTGATGTTCCTCTGATGGTAAGGGAAGAAACTATGGTTAACACCGGCTTCTTCCGACTGGACGGGATCAGGCTTACGCAGTACAAGATGAATCGTTATGGATGGTTGGGACGTCCGAGGTACCGCTTGTATCATATTACGGGGAGAGATCGTTGACGTGGAAAGGCCGATAAAGCTAGCTGGCGTCTCGAATTGTTTCCGGAGTGAAGTCGGATCAGCGGGAAGAGATGTACGTGGATTATACCGAGTTCATCAATTCGCCAAAGTGGAGATGGTCATTATTTGTAAGTCGGATCCTGCGATATCGGAACAATTACTTCAAGAGATCACATCCCATTCCGAGCAATTGCTTCAGATCTTGGAGCTTCCGTATCGGGTAATGGCTGTATGTGCAGGAGATATGTCGCAGAAGACCTACAAGCAGTATGACATTGAGACATGGATGCCAAGTCGTGGTGATTATGGTGAGACACATTCCGCATCGGATCTCCATAGCTTCCAGGCGAGAAGGTCGAATATCCGATATCGGGATGAGCAAGGGAAGCTGCAGTATTGCTATACGCTTAATAATACGGCTGTTGCTTCGCCCAGAATATTAATTCCGCTGTTGGAGAATCATCAACGTGAGGACGGCTCGATTTATGTTCCACCTGCGCTACGCAAATATTTGGGCGGTCGCGCAGAGCTGATCCCGCAGGGGTAAGCCTAATCAGTTTGCCAAGGAATGCTTTCCTGTATTTATGCCGCATGAGTTTGTTTTAAAGGGCAAACAATAAGTGTGATTTTATCATAACTTAGGAGGTTGTTCAGGTGAGATCTTCCACATTCTTATGCGGAGTTATCCTCGGCGCTGCCGCCGGAGTCATGGCATCTAAGCGTAAAATGAATTGGATGGCCATGATGAGTGAAGCAGGCTCAGCCTTGAGTCTGGCGGGTATGAAGACGGGGAAGGAATGTCATAATGGGCAGGCTAGGTCAACAAGTAGCCGTGGGAGCACGCTAAGTGCCCAGGTGTTTCCCAGTCAGAGTTCATCGTCCACAGCGAATCATTCGAAGGAATACACTGTAAATCAGATCAAAGATTTTATTAAAGGGAATCCTGAGGTGCGGCTGGAAGTAGAAGCCATCCTCAAGGAGAGCAACACAAAAATTCCGGGATTGTAACAGTGAATAGATGAACAAGTAGAATGATATTTCTAATGGGATCATTTTTCGCAGAATGTTATGTTCAGCGAAAAATGATTCTTTTTTGCCTAGATTATTACGTGCATTTACTTAAAATAAATGATAACATACATACAAAGAACCATTTCCATCACATATTAAAGCACGTTTCATAATTTGTAATAACAACGGCATGAGAGGAGGATCCTGTATGAGGATAGAAAGACTTGGCCAGGATAAGATACGGATTTTCCTTACTTTTGACGATCTAAGTGAACGCGGCATTCAGAAAGAGGATATGTGGCAAGAGATTCCCAAAGTTCATGACTTGTTTACTGAAATGATGGATCAGGCATACAAGGAAGTTGGATTCGATGCTACTGGTCCTTTGGCTGTTGAAGTGATCGCCTTACCTGCTCAAGGGATGGTTGTGATAGTAACACGCGGGAAATATGACCATCACCACCCTGGGTTTGGATCGCCTTATGAGGATGAATTGCCGGATGAAGTGTATGAAATGGAAGTTACCTTAGAGAGCAGTGACACTATTCTGTATTCTTTCGATGACTTTGAAACATTGATCGATGCGGCTCATGTTCTTAAGCATATGCTTCAAGATATCGGCAGATTGTATAAATATAATAATAAGTGGATTCTGCAAGTAGATCCCGAACCTCTTGAGGAAGCTAAGATTCAGGCTATCATCGCTGTGATGGCGGAATTCGGAAATGCTACTCCAGTAACTTCGGCTGTGCTTGAAGAATACGGAAGCTTGGTCATAGCAGAGAATGCTGTGGAAGTAATTAGCAGTCATTTCAAATTACAAAATTAAGCATGACAGTTAGAGGTCTGCTATTTTGAGATAAGGGACGATAGTAAGGAGGAATCCCGTTTGCTTTTTTTCTCAATTTTAACTGCAGCGGTCGCTCCTGGTATCGCCCTGCTTACTTATTTTTATCTGAGGGACAAGTACGATGCTGAGCCGTTGCAGATGGTTCTCAAAGTGTTTCTGATCGGATTTCTGATCATCTTACCGGTTATGGTATTGCAACGCGGTCTAACGATATGGCTGGGAGACGGTCCACTAGTTCAAGCTTTTGTCGTCTCTGCTGGTGTTGAAGAAGCGTTAAAGTGGTTCGTTCTATTCTATTATATATATCACCATACCGAGTTCGATGAGCCTTATGACGGTATTCTTTATGCGACAGCGATCTCGCTCGGCTTTGCAACTGTTGAGAATGTGATTTACGCCTTTGCTAGTCACGCGACGATGGGAACGATGATGGTCCGAGCTTTGCTTCCAGTGTCAGGACATGCGATGTTCGGCGTCATGATGGGATATTACTTGGGCCGTGCGAAATTCTCGTCTGGGTGGAGCAACCGTAAGTATTTACTCTTCTCGCTTTTACTGCCGCTGTTCTGGCATGGGGTATATGATTGGATACTAGATAACTTATCGCAATATTGGATATGGTATATCGTTCCGCTAATGGCTTTCTTCTGGTATGGCGGCTTAGGCAAAATATATCGGGCAACGAAACGTTCCCCTTTCCGTCTTACCGAGGCGGGAGGACAAGATTAATAAAGTCTCAAATAGGGCATCCTAATTCCAGGTACTATGGATTTATAATCCGTTAACTGGGGGGTGCCTTTTTACTGTGCGGATCAAAGTTTGTATAACCTGCAAAACATGCGGAGAACGTTTTGTTTTGCGGGGACGAAAAGATAAGGATAAAGATTTGATCGAGACGGGTTTTAAGCAGTGCCTATGCGACAATCGCGATGAATTTGTCATTGAAGAAGCACTATAGTTCGGTGCGGATATCCTAATTTTCCAGACAGTATGAATAAAGCTTCTTTTTTCAACTCAAAATAAGCTCAGCTTAGATGAAGAAAGGAGCTTTAGCCAATGTATAAACGTTTGAGTGCGATTTTATTTCCTATTGCCACTCTTTTATTAATCGGCGCATTGGTATGGGGATATCAGGAGAATCAGGAGAAGAACGCGATCTTGATTAAAGCCGAGAACCAGTATCAGCGCGCTTTCCACGACTTGTCGTATCATGTCGATAGGCTTCATAGTCAGCTTGGCAATACGCTGGCGGTTCATTCGGCATCGTCCGGCTCCCAGCGCAAGGGACTGGTCAATGTTTGGAGAATTACAAGTGAAGCGCAAAATGAGATCAACCAACTTCCACTGACGATGTTGCCCTTCAGCAAGACTGAGGAATTGTTGTCGAGAATCTCTAACTTCTCATATCAGACTGCAGTTCGTGACTTAACCAAGCAGCCGTTAACAGATAATGAGATGAAAAATTTGAAGGAGCTATATAAGAACTCTGAACAAATATCGAAGGATCTACAAGGCGTTCAAGACAAAGTAATCTCCAATCGTCTGCGCTGGATGGATGTAGAGACCGCATTGGCCACGAATAAAGAAGCGAAAGACAATACAATTATTGATGGCTTCAAGACAGTGGATAAGAAGGTGGGAGAATATCCTGAGCTTGACTGGGGACCTTCCGTCTCTAGCATGTATACGAAAAGATCGGTGAAGAAGCTTGGTGGAACTCCGATTACTACTGAAAATATCAAGCAGAAAACAGCTAAGTTTATTGGGCATCAAAGCGGAAATATCAAGGTTATAGAGAATGGGCGTGGCACGGAATGGGCTTCCTTCACAGCCAAGTCCAAAGGTAAGAGGGATGAGACCTATACGCTGGATTATACTCGTAACGGTGGGCATCTGATATCCTATTCCTGTGATCGGACAGTTGGCTCAAGGTCTCTAGGCTATAAAGAAGCGAGAGCTGAGGCACAGAAATTCCTGAAGGAGAAAGGGTACCCTGACATGACCGCGGTATCCTATGATCAGTACGATAATATTGGCAGCCTAAACTTTGTAAGTAAACAAGGGGATGTCCTGATTTATCCCGAGAAAGTCACTGTTCGTGTAGGTCTAGATAATGGACAGGTAACTGGCTTTCAGGCGAGCGATTACGTATATGAGCGTGATATAAAACAGAAAATCCCTAAGCCGAAGCTGACAGTTGAGCAAGCACGGAAGCACCTGAATTCTGATTTTAAGGAGAAATACAACCGACTTTCGCTCATTAAGAATGATCTGTCTGACAAAGTACTTACTTATGAGTTCGGTGGTTCGATCAACGGTTCAGATTATCGCATCTATATTAATGCCGAGAATGGAACCGAGGAGAATATTGAAGAAATTAGAAGTAATAAACCAACGAACAAAACGGAGAAGCAGCAAAACCAACCAAAGCAGCAAAAGAACCAAAAGCATCAGAAGCATAGATAACATCTTATAGTATTAACAAGAGCTGGATCAGAAGGCCTAATTATCACGGCCTGATCTAGCTCTATTTTTTGTCCAACGTAATGATTCAAAATAATGTATCTCCAGTATGGGGACAAGCATGATATAATTTACTGTGTATGTTGACATAGGAGGTGAAAGCTTGTATCCGAAAGTAAATGATCTTGTCTACATCCATGTCGCTTCTGTCGACAAGAAGGTGCAGGACAAAGAGTATAAATCGCGAATCGCCGACGATAACGAAGATTCATTTTTGATTGAAGTTCCGATCGAGAGCGGAACAGGAAGACTCAAGCGGCTTGTTGTTGGGGATGAGCTTTCTGTATATTTTCTGACCGAGGGCGGGATTAAGAACTTTTTTAATACATATGTAACCGGATTTGCAGATGATAAGGTACAGATGGTGCGAATTCGCAAACCAGAGCCAGAGACGATTACCAAGATTCAACGCCGGGATTTCCTTCGGGTTGTGGCTGATCTTGAGATCGCTGTAAAAACGAAGGACAATACCCGTTTTATTGCATATACCGAGGATGTCGGTGGCGGCGGCGTCTCATTCAAATGCGAAAGTAAGTATAAGATCGCGCAAGGTGATCAGTTGTATTGTTGGCTGCTGATCCCGTATAAAATGGTTCCATCGATCACGTACCTTTTGAGGCCGAGGTTGTTCGGATTAAGAAGCTGGAGACGGACAAAGTAATCGTCATGTTGAAACTGGTCAGTATTTCCGATATGGAGCGTCAGAAGGTTATACGTTACTGTTTTGAACGACAGTTTGATTTCAAGAACCGTTAATAGAGGTTTGAACACGCACTAATAGTGAAATGATTCCCCTAGCTCAAATTAGGAAATACCTAATAATGAGTGTAAGGGGGCGAATTAGAATGAATGACAAAGAAAAGGCACACGAATATACTGAGCTATTTCTGCAACTTTGCAGACCTGGTCGAGCGGTGGATGAAGAGGCTCGTTCTGCTACTGGTGGTAAGTTTGTGTTTGGTGCAGGCGGCTCTCCGTATACCTGAAATTAGGCATATGTTGTCATCCGCAGATAAGTTCGAGGGTGTGCCAATTCAGTGGGAAAATAGGCGATAATATTGCGCTTTTCGCGCTATTCGCTTTTGCATCCCTAAGTTATGTGTGGTATAATTTTCACGTCGCAGGCAAAGCCTGCTTTTTTCTTGAGACCCGTTTTTGAGGAGGAATACCCCATTGGCAAGTGCAGCGTCTAAGGCTAACGGCAGAATCAACATCGCGATTGACGGGCCGGCCGGGCAGGTAAGAGTACCATCGCCCGTAGAGTAGCAGGCAAGTTATCCTATGTTTATGTAGATACCGGTGCGATGTACCGGGCTGCCACCTGGTTTATGCTCCAGCATGGGATATCTTCGGAAGATGTGGATCAAGTGTTGCAAGCGGTAAATAAACTGGAAATTGAGCTGGTTCCTGGAGAGAACGGACAGCAGGTGCTGGCCTGTGGCTTACATGTCACCGAGGAGATTCGTTCGCTTGCCGTTAACGCCAAAGTATCCAAATATGCAGCAATTGAAGGGCTGCGGAGCAGGCTTGTCTCACTTCAGCAGCAAATGGCTTCGCGTAAAGGTGTTGTTATGGATGGTCGTGACATAGGAACTACGGTGCTGCCTGATGCCGAGGTGAAAATTTTCATGACCGCCAGCATTGAAGAGAGAGCTCTTCGCAGATACAAGGAAATGAAGGAACAAAGCGACATTACTCTGAAGCAGCTTGAACTTGATATCGCAGAGCGTGATCGCCTCGACCAGGAACGGACGATATCTCCGCTTCGCCAGGCTGAGGATGCGATTCTTCTGGATACGACACATATGTCGATTGATGAAGTTGCTGAATTTATCGTATCCCATGCGAGAGAGCATTCAAGGAGAGAGGGAGAAGTTTAGATGATTTATAGATTTTGTCGCGCAGTGCTTCGGATAATCTACAAGGCGCTGTTCCGCTTGGAAGCGAAGGGACTTGAGAACATTCCTCAAGAGGGAGGAGTGCTGCTGTGCGCGAATCATATCAGTCTGCTCGATCCTCCAACGATCGGCATTTTGCTAGATCGCAAGGTACATTTTATGGCCAAGAAGGAATTATTCGATATTATCGGCTTTGGCTGGCTAATTAAAGAGCTAGGAGCGTTCCCTGTCAAACGCGGTAGCGTGAGCAAGGAATCGATCAAGACTTCTCTGACCCTGCTTCGCGAAGGACATGTAATGGGTATTTTCCCTGAAGGTCATCGAGCTAAAGGGGAAGACATGGGAATAGGCCAGAAAGGGGCGGCAACCTTTGCGCTCCGTGGCGATGCGGTTGTTGTTCCTGCTGCTATCATCGGTAATTATAAGCTTTTTCGTAAAACGAGAGTGGTATATGGCGAGCCAATCGATATGGCTCCATTCAAGGAAGCGCCGAAGACTGAAGCTGCCGATTTGGCAACAGATGCCATCATGTCCCGGATTGCTGAATTGAAACAATCGATATAGCTGTAAAACCTATTTTATCGCGAATGCATGAAGATAGGGGATAATTGGTAAGCTATATTCGTGAATTGTTTTGAACTACGCTAATAGCGAGTTTAAATAAATGGTTTTTTTGAATTGAGGAGGTTATTGACATGTCGGAAGAAACAAAGAATGGCTTGGAAGCCGTAGAGGCAAGCCAAGAAGAAATGGAGCAAATCGTATCCTTGAAAAAGGGGACACCGTAAAAGGGACGATCGTCAAGATCGAGGATAACCAAGCTTATGTCAGCATTGGATATAAATATGACGGCGTTATTCCTATTCGTGAATTGTCCTCCGTTCACCTGGACAGCATTGCGGACGCCGTACAGGTTGGTCAAGAAGTTGAGACCAAGGTTGTCAGCATCGACGATGAGAAGGAGCGTCTTGTACTCTCCAAACGTGCCATCGACAGCGAGAACGCTTGGGATGAATTGCAAGCTCGCTTGGACAGCCAAGAAACCTTCGAAGTTACTGTTGCCGACGTGGTTAAGGGTGGCCTTGTAGTAGACGTAGGTCTGCGCGGTTTCATTCCGGCTTCCATGGTAGAACGCCATTTCGTTGAAGATTTCAGCGATTACAAAGGCCGTACGCTTCGCGTAAAAGTGAAAGAAATGGATAAAGAGAACAATAAAGTTATCTTGTCCCAAAAGGACGTTCTTGATGAAGAGTTCGAAGCAAACAAGATCAAGGTTATGGCTGGCCTTCAGGAAGGTCAAGTAATCGAAGGTACGGTACAGCGTTTGACCCAATTCGGCGCATTTGTTGATGTGGGTGGCGTGGACGGACTTGTACACGTGTCGGAAATCTCTTGGAGCCATGTAGACAAACCTGGCTGATGCTCTCTCTGAAGGAGACAAAGTTAAAGTTAAAGTTCTGAAGGTTGATCCTGAAAAAGGTAAAATCAGCCTGAGTATCAAAGCTGCTTTGCCAGGACCTTGGGATTCAGCGAACGAGCAATTCCATATTGGCGATATCGTGAGCGGTGAAGTAAGACGTCTTGTTAATTTCGGAGCTTTTGTAGAAATCGCTCCAGGCGTTGAAGGACTTGTTCATATCTCGCAAATTTCTCATAAACATATCGGCACTCCGCATGAAGTGTTGAAGGAAGGCCAAACGGTTCAAGTTAAAATTTTGGACCTGAGCGCAGCTGAAAAACGTGCGAGCCTGAGCATCAAGGAAACAGAAGAAGCACCAGCTCAAGCACCTAAGAGCGAGAAGCCTTCGAAGGGTAGCAGCGTGAGAAAGAAGATCTGGGCGATAACCCTAATGTTTCCCTTAGTAACCAAGGACTTAGCTTTACTCTGGCCGAGCGTTTCGGAGACAAGCTGAGCAAATTGAAATAAGCGGATATAAGCTTTAGACATCATTATCGGCGGACCCCTTATGCGGGTTCGCTGTTTTTTTTGGTAATACTATAGTTAGCCAATTCAGTGTTTTTTTGCTATGATTATTTAGGCGTATTTTTTACACGATAAAAAAACGTAAGTGAATATAGATTTTAAGTAATTTTAGGAGGAATGCGTATGGCAAGACCCGTAGTGGCCATTGTCGGTAGGCCGAATGTAGGTAAATCTACAATCTTTAACCGCTTGATTGGCGATCGTCTGGCTATTGTTGAAGACAAGCCGGGGATTACTCGGGACCGAATCTACGGTACAGCAGAATGGAATGGGGTACCGTTCAGTGTGATCGACACAGGAGGTATCGAGCTTAGCGATGAAGAACCGATTCTGAAATTGATTCGGATGCAGGCTGAGCTTGCGATTGAGGAAGCCGATGTGATCGTGTTTATGTGTGATGCCAAGACCGGGGTGACCGGCGCGGATGAAGAGGTAGCCACTATGCTCTATCGGAGCGGAAAACCTGTCATCGTCGCTGTTAACAAGGTTGATAACCTTGGTCGTCAGGATTTTATTTATGAATTTTACAACCTCGGATTCGGCGAGCCCATTGGCGTATCGGGCAGTCATGGTACGGGAATCGGCGATCTTCTGGATGCCATTGTTGAGAATCTGCCGGAGCAGACGGACGATGAGTACGACGATGATGTAATCCGAGTAGCCTTAATAGGGCGTCCGAACGTGGGTAAATCCTCGCTTGTCAACGCTATATTAGGCGAGGAGCGCGTTATTGTCAGCGATATTGCTGGAACAACCCGCGATGCTGTCGATACTCCGTTCGAGAGAGATGGCCAGAAGTATGTATTGATCGATACCGCAGGTATGCGTAAGCGCGGCAAGGTGTATGAGACGACCGAGAAATATAGCGTTATGCGCGCTATGAAGGCGATCGAGCGGGCCGATGTTGTGCTGGTGCTGATTAATGGGGAAGAAGGAATTATTGAACAGGACAAGCATATTGCTGGCTACGCATATGAGGCTGGTAAAGCTTCTGCATTTGTCGTTAACAAGTGGGATATCGTCGAGAAGGACGATAAGACGATGCAGCAGTTCGAACAGAAGATTCGTGATCACTTCTTGTTTATGACCTATGCGCCGGTAGTCTTCCTGTCGGCCAAGACGAAGCAAAGACTTCACAAGCTGCTTCCGGTTGTACAGCATGTTGCCGATCAGCATACGAAGCGGATTCAAACCCATTTGCTTAACGATGTTGTCTCGGATGCAGTGGCGATTAACCCGCCACCTACGGATAAAGGCAGAAGGCTGCGGATTAATTATGTAACTCAGGTTGCTGTTAAGCCTCCGACAGTCGTTGTATTCGTCAACGATCCAGAGCTGATGCACTTCTCCTATGAGCGTTATCTGGAGAATAAGATCCGCGCCGCTTTTGATTTTGAAGGTACGCCGATCCGTCTGTTCACACGGCGTAAGTCTGATGAGGGTTAGGAGAGGACGATAAGTTGATTTTATCCGTCATTGCAGTTCTTACTTCTTATTTACTAGGTTCGGTCAGCTTCAGTGTTGTGCTTACCAGGGCGATCAAGGGGATTGATATCCGTCAACATGGCAGTGGCAATGCGGGCGCCACGAATACGCTTAGAGTGCTCGGTAAAGGTCCAGCGATCCTCGTATTAGCGCTTGATGTGCTAAAAGGGATTGCCGCAGTTTGGATAGGCCGCTGGCTTGGAGACGGCTCTGTATGGGTGCCTGCTCTTTGCGGTATTGCGGCAATCATCGGTCATAATTGGCCGGTCTATTTCCGTTTTCGTGGAGGGAAGGGGATTGCTACGACGATCGGAGTCATGGCGACCCTGTTCTTCTTTCCGGCTTTTTATGCCGGAATTATTGCAATTCTATCGATCGTATTCACGAGATATGTGTCGCTCGGCTCGCTGATATTCGTATTGTTGACGCCTATCTTTCTCGTGATTTTCGAAGGCGTTGGTCCTTATTTTTGGGTTAGTCTGCTCATATGCCTCTTTGCTGTATGGAGACATTGGACGAATATCGTCAAGCTTGTAGAGGGCAGAGAGAATAAGCTAGGTTCAAAAGGAGGAAGCAAAGTTGGCTAGGAAGGTTGCTGTACTGGTAGCGGGAAGTTGGGGACAGCGCTCGCAAGCGTGCTGGCGGATAAGAAAATGAATGTTGTCGTCTGGACTCGCAATGAGTCGCAAAAGGACGAAATCAACAATCTCCATAGCAATGAGCGGTTTCTGCCGGGAGTTACTCTATCCCCAAATCTGAGCGCTACGACGGACATGCATGAGGCGATGAACGGGGCTGAAGCTGTTGTTATCGTCGCTCCTTCGGCTGCGATTCGAGATGTTACCCGGCAAATGCGTCCTTATTGGACGGAAGAGATGCTGGTGGTACATGCTACGAAAGGCTTTGAAATCGAATCGCTCAAGCGGATCTCCACGGTAATTGCGGAGGAGCTCGGATGTGAAGAAGGACGTATTGTCGTCCTCTCCGGACCAAGCCATGCCGAGGAAGTCGTGAAGCGCTGCCCAACGACGGTTGTCGTTGCCGCACAGGACGATACACAGGCTGTTCGTGCTCAGGATCTGTTCATGAATCCTTATTTCCGCGTCTATACGAATCGTGATATGGTTGGCGTTGAACTGGCCGGTGCATTGAAGAACATAATCGCGCTTGGAGCGGGTATGTCGGATGGTCTTGGCTTTGGAGACAATGCCAAAGCGGCTTTGTTAACCCGCGGGCTTGCTGAGATTACACGGATTGGCGCGGAGATGGGAGCAAATCCACTTACTTTTGCCGGTCTAGCTGGAGTTGGTGATCTTGTCGTAACGGCGACGAGCCGTCATAGCCGCAACTGGCGTGCTGGTTATATGCTTGGCGAAGGCAAGAAGCTGGAGACAGTGCTAAGCTCTATGGGTATGGTTGTAGAAGGAATTCGCACGACGAAGGCTGCTCATACGCTCTCTGGTAAGTACAAGGTACAGATGCCGATTACCCAACAGATCTATCAAGTTTTGTTTGAGGATCTGGATCCGAGGACAGCGGTAGAGGCACTGATGGGCCGCAATAAGAAGACAGAGATGGAACTGATGTCCATCGAGACATGGGAGACCTGGCATAAGTAATGAAGTGATAATATGGCATAATAACTTAGCTGGAAGCCTACTCACCTTTTCCGTTCCGTTCTCATACTATGGGGAAGAGGACAACGGAGGAGGCGAACGTATGAACAATTTTTCCAAGGATGCTCTGAATGCCATCAACAAAAAAAGTGGTAAAAATATAACAGAAGGCACGGTCAAGAAGTTGGCTAGCAATGTGAAGCCGTCTACGATGCAGAATGAAGATGAGCTGCGCAAGTTGATCAAGCAGGTATCAGCGGCTGCCAAGGTGCCTGTTACGGAAAGTACAATTAATGATATCGTCAGCGCAGTGAAGAAGAGCGGCATGAATTCGAACAATATGCAAGCTCTGATGAAAATGATGATGAAGAAGTAATCCGTTCATATAGTCATTTAACATTGCTATGTCGGGAATAGTCCTGCAGGAGAGTAAAATCCTGTAGGGCTTTTTTGTTATTTATATTTATTCAATCGCGTAGCCTGTTTCCAGTTGAAATGCTATAATATTCATCATATGAAATTGATGGAAATTTATAGTGCGTATTCAAAAAGGTCGGTTTTCTTATCAAAAGTGGACTTTTTGAACAACCTCTTATAGGAGTGTATGAATATGGTTCTGGATGCAATGACCAAGATGTGGCTATCGATCGCAGCGATTCTTGTCATGGGCTTGTCCGTATTTCTGATTACGTTTGCAAGGACCAAGACAAAGGGGTTACTGAAGGGAATTCTCTCGCTGGTCGCTTTTGTGATTATGTTGGCGGGCTTCCTGACGGGACTTATATCAATTACATAAATCGACGGGTTCAGGCAGATTAAGGAAAGAGGGAATAACATGACGGATGGGATCAAGTCTGACACTATTAAGTATCCGGGATGATCCCCGCATTAACAGAGTTAGCTATCAGATTGCACGAAGCGGAAGGCGCTTGGATGCTGGGGGGTAGCTGTAGCTTGATGTTGCAAGGAGTAGGGATCACCGAGGCACCACGGGACATTGATGTGTATGCAGATTTATATGATGCGAGTCAAATCCATGAATTACTGCGGGATATTGCGGTAGATGAACCCCATTACGATCGTACCGAGCGGTATGTCTCTGTGTTGAGCCATTATGCTCTGGATTCGATTTCGATAGAGCTAGTGGGAGGGTTTGAGGTAAGGTCGGAAGGGGGCCTCTATAAGACGGAGATCGCTGAGGTACTTGCCTCATATGCCGTTCAGACAAAAGTACAAGGTCAGTCGCTTCAACTCATGCCTCTTGCCCATGAATTCGTCTTCAATGTACTGAGGGGCCGTCCTGACCGCTACGTTAATATTGCAGCCGTGATGCGCAAGGAACCACAGAAGCATATGCCGCTGCTAGCTGTAATTCTGCAACGAAATCTATGGTCCCGGGAACAGGTAGTAAGGATGGCTGAGCTATTGGATCAGCCATTGTTATCGTGGCCATGGCAAGAATCTGACATCAAGCCTAGATAAGTTCAACTAAGATAAATCATTAGTTCAACTTATATAGTACATCACGATAGGAGGCGAAGCGGTGATGGGACAGACACAGATAAAATTTAATCCACCGCAAAAAGTAGTAAAAGTACGTCCCGGAACAAGCGTACTACGCGCCGCCCGGGAAGCCAGAGTTCATATCACGACACGCTGCGACGGTAAGGCGGCCTGCCTGATGTGTAAGGTCAAGGTTGATCCCGAGCATGCAAATGCGCTACGGCCTCCTACGGAAGCTGAGAGACGCAAGCTTGGCTCACTGCTTGACGAAGGATACCGTTTGGCTTGTCAAGCGATCATCTGCGGCAGCGCCGAGGTCGAGCTGCCCGAGGACCCTCTGAAGGCGGCCATTAGAAAGCAACTGGAACAGCAGAAGCTGGATGATATATAAATAAAGGGGGATGCTCGTTGAGACGCTTGATACATCAAATTGTGAGCATACGATTCAGGCCCTTTCTGGTCCTGGTTATGCTTGCAAGTCTGCTAATCGTATTATCAGGATGTATGTATCCTGGTGATCAAGGGCAGGCCAATACAAGATCTTATAGGGAGAGCGTCGATCGTGTTCAACGAGCGCTTGATCAATTCCAGGCCGATACGGGCATACTGCCGATCATTACCGCCTGTCCAGAGACACCGAGGTATGAGAAATACCGAATTAATATGATTCAACTGCATGATAAGGGTTATATGGAGGAGATTCCAAACTCTGCATTTGAGCAGGGGGGAAATGTATATTTTCTTGTCTTAAATGAGGAAATAGACCCGACAGTCAAGGTCATGGATCTGTTAACGGTGCAGAAGGTCAACGATGTTCAACGGCTGGTCGACAGCTATCGCAGCAAGCATGACGGGGGCTTGCCCGTGCAAGATGGGCCAGAAGCTTATCCTGGTCTGTCCGTGGTTGATTTGAAGCTTGCTGGTGCGCAGAATTATAAGGTGAGCAGTGTCTTCTCGGGACAGGAACAACCATTTCTCATTAATGATGCGGGTAATGTCTATCTTGATTATGCGTTTGATATTATGCAGGTGATCGATACATCGAAGCTTGATCCAGAGGCGGATCAGGTGGAAGATCTTCGAACATTTTTGACTGATCATTCCTATTATGTTCCCGTCAAATCATTGCCATATATTTGGCAGAATGGTGCCCCTGTAGCTGTTGCAAATGGGGTTTAGTGGTTACTCTGTATTCATATGATGAAAACCAAATATAGGATTTTAGGAAGATTGCCAGATATTTTTTTGGCAGTCTTCTTTTTTATTCGTCATAACTAAACTCATATAATCATATGGATTTTATGTGGCGGAATCATGCCTCCATGGTATCTAGCGCGCTTCAAGTTAAAAAAATGGTTTCTCTTGATAATTCCGTCATAAATCCGCGTCTGGTACATATTATGGTACTAGTCCAAATGCATGTACGAGTTAACGCCGCTTTCGTTCAGACTCACTCCGCAGCGGTTCGCGGCGGCGGGCACGGGCAAGAGGAGCTGCCGCTCCTATTATAGCAGTAGGCGTTAAGGAACGAGAATGACGAAGCGGATGCTCTCAAGGCATTTTTCCTTCGGCAAAATTTGAGGAGGGGATATCATTGGTATTGGAGAAAGTAGACATTTATAAGGACATTGCCGAACGAACTGGAGGCGACATTTATCTCGGTGTTGTAGGAGCTGTCCGCACAGGGAAATCAACATTTATCAAGCGTTTCATGGAGACTGTCGTACTTCCGAACATCACCAACGAAGCGGATCGAGTCCGCGCTGTAGATGAACTTCCGCAGAGCGCGGCTGGGAAGACGATTATGACAACAGAGCCTAAATTTGTACCTAATAATGCGGTAAAGATCAAGGTCTCTGAAGGTCTCGAAGTGAATGTAAGATTGGTAGACTGCGTCGGATACGCGGTAGAAGGTGCTAAAGGCTATGAGGATGAGAATGGTCCGCGCATGATTTCTACGCCTTGGTTCGAAGAACCAATTCCGTTCCAGGAAGCGGCGGAAATCGGCACGCGCAAAGTCATTCAAGAGCATTCCACGCTAGGCGTTGTTGTTACAACAGACGGGACAATTGCTGACATTCCGCGTTATTCCTATGTGGACTCGGAGGAACGGGTAATCGCGGAATTGAAGGAAGTTGGCAAACCGTTCGTACTGGTGATCAACTCTACAAAACCGAATAGCGAAGAAGCCCAACAGCTTCGAGGAGAACTCGCCGCTAAATATGATATTCCGGTCATTACACTCAGTGCAGCTACGATGACTGAGGAGGACGTTACAGGCGTTCTGCGTGAGGTGCTATACGAATTCCCGGTTCATGAAGTTAACGTCAATCTGCCGAGCTGGGTTATGGTGCTGAACGAGAATCACTGGCTGCGTAGCAATTACGAGAATTCTGTACGGGATACGGTCAAGGATATCCGGCGTCTGCGGGATGTGGATCGTGTCGTCAGTAATTTTATGGAATACGACTTCATCGATAAGGCCGGGCTCAGCGGTCTCAATATGGGGCAAGGCGTGGCGGAGATTGATCTCTATGCACCGGATGACTTGTATGACCGTATCTTGATGGAGGTCGTTGGTGTTGAGATTCGCGGCAAGGATCATCTCCTTCAGCTAATGCAGGAATTTTCTCATGCGAAGAGAGAGTATGACCGCTTTGCAGAGGCGCTGGAGATGGTCAAGACAACGGGCTATGGTATTGCCGCTCCTTCGCTCGCCGAGATGGCTCTCGATGAGCCGGAGTTGATTCGTCAAGGTTCAAGATTCGGTGTGCGCCTAAAAGCAACTGCCCCATCGATTCATATGATTCGGGTCGATGTGGAATCAGAATTTGCACCGATTATCGGTACAGAGAAGCAGAGTGAAGAACTGGTTCGTTATTTGATGCAGGACTTTGAGAATGATCCGATTAAGATTTGGGAATCCGATATTTTTGGTCGCTCATTACATTCGATCGTAAGAGAAGGAATTCAGGGCAAGATTGCCATGATGCCGGATAACGCTCGTTACAAGCTTCAGGAGACACTCGGCCGCATTATCAACGAAGGCTCCGGTGGTTTGATCGCAATTATCTTGTAATCATATGTTCTAATGAGATGATCAAAAGTGAACTTTTTGAACTACATCTACTGTAAATCCAATTGAATATCTGGTTTCCTCCTCTAAGTAACCGTGTGCCGCCAATGCGCTGCATGCGGTTACTTTTTACCTATTCATGGCTTTTAGAACTTAAAGAGCTTGAAAATATTGATTTCCTGTATTACTATAAATTTGTTCCGCGTCACTGAAAAGGGTGAAAAAATCAACTTTTATCAGGTATTAACAGGGCAATAACGCGGTTTAACGTATATTCTGCGGCAAAACGGAAACACAGAATATCAGAGTAAGTATTAGTTAGGGAGGTGAATCGAAATGAATAAATCTGATTTGGTATCCAAGGTAGCTGAGAGTACAGAATTGTCCAAGAAGGATGCAACCAAAGCGGTTGACGCTGTATTCGAGGCCATTTCTGAAGCACTTCAAAGCGGAGACAAAGTACAATTGGTTGGCTTCGGTAACTTTGAAGTTCGTGAGCGTTCCGCACGTAAAGGACGCAATCCGCAAACCGGAGAGGAAATCGAAATCCCTGCGAGCAAGATCCCTGCTTTCAAACCAGGTAAAGCGCTCAAAGACGGAATTAAATAAGATTTCTACATATCTTCTTTTGCGAAAGACCGTGGGCGTTAGTTCACGGCCTTTTCTTTTAATGAGAGGTATTGAAAAGGAGCGGTTGATCATGGAGCAGCGGCATCAAGCTGATGAAGTCCCAGATGTAAATGGCGGGGATTACTTCGTCGTCAAGGCCAAGGACCAAGGCGTAACGGTCATCGGCTTAACTCGTGGCAAAGACACACGGTTTCACCATACGGAGAAGCTGGACAAGGGTGAAGTACTGATAGCGCAGTTTACCGACCACACCTCTGCTGTTAAGGTAAGAGGCAAGGCGGTTGTATATACCAAGCATGGCATCATCGATACGGAAGAGTGATTTTGTGATTGCAGGCATAGCCTGCTTTTTTCTTTGTACAATGGGAATAGGGACAGTATAAATATGTGTTTAAACAACCTATATTAGACTGTGAATTCCTTGATACAGAAGAAGGGGGATAGCCTTGTGAGACGAAAATGGCTGTTTCAACTGATCATAATATCAATTTTGAGTGTTGTCCTTTTGGTGGGACTATCCAAACTGGATGGTCTACTGCTGAACAATACGGCGGTCCATACGGTCTTTGCTGCTGGCCAGCCAGGAGAACTTAATGATGAGAATCTGGTCGATGGGTTAACTGCCCTCCACCTTCCAGTGTCGATTTCAAAGGTGGATCTAAACGGAGGGATCCTATCTGTGGATTTAAAGGTCACAGAGGATCAATTCGACAAGAGTAAACTGTATACGGGAATGGCGGAGCTCATCTCATTCGCGTTCGAACGTACAACTAACGTTGATCAGCTGTTGCTGCGCTTAGTTGCTGAAGATCGCTGGTTAGGTACAAAGTATTTGCTGCTCGCTTCGGACGTCCATAGAGATGACCTACCACAAGGTGCGTTGGAAATGCTGCGAAATACTGGGGAACAGGAGTTGTCTGATGATTTGCTGCAATGGTTCCATATTACGAAGACAAATTTATGGCGGTAGTCTGTAAATTGAGACAGGTCTTTCGTGCGCTGGGAAATAACATATGATATAATATACAAGATTATGGCATCGCTATTTTAAACGATTTGGATGCCAGTATTAGGTGCTCGGAGGCAGAGGATGAGATTTGATCGCATAACGGAACTGGCAAGAAAGTATGTTGAATATGACATGATTTCAACTCACACGGAGCTTCCGGAGTTTCCGGTACCCGTGTTCGTTTGCTTTATACCTTTCTCATGGACAGGGAGTGCGCTACACAGAAATCAGCAGAGAACTGTGCACTGGCGGCTTTTCTCGTACAGTCAGGAATGGATACGCACGATCTGATCGATCTTGACGGTGGGGAGCAACAGGAGAGCAAGATGCGCTCCAGACAGATGAAAGTGCTGGCCGGAGACTACTTCAGCAGTGTATTCTTTGCGCTGTTGGCAGGGGTCGGAGAGATCGATATGATATCGGCGATGAGCTCGGCGATTTGTGAGGTTAACTCGCTCAAGGTTAAGCTCTATACGAAGCTGAAGCAGGTGCTGTTGTCAGCCGAGGATTACCTGAAAGAGAGTACTCAGGTGAAGATGAGCCTGTTCTTGTCTTTCTCCGGATTGCTGGAGAAGTCCAAACAGAATGTATGGCGATTGCTACTTACGGAGTTAAGCCGTTGCGAGGTTGTGATGGAAGAAATGAAGCACAGCTTGAGCATACCGGAGCAGCGCCTTGGTTACGCCTACTTACATATTCTTGAGACTGGGACGTCAGAGGATAAAGAAATGCTGCGGCGCTACACCGTCGGGAACGTGAATGGGGCGCTATGCTTATTAAATACAACATGAAGGAACAATTGACTGGGCTACTGCAGCAATCCGTTGAACGGGTTCAGATGTTGATTCAAGAGTGCAGAGGGGACAAGCTCCGCGCTGAGATCGCTTCAGTTCTGGAGCCGTTTCAGACTGCACTTTCGACACAGCGCCGAACGGCGCAGGAAGGTTGAGGTGATTACCAGAACATGAGTAACGTAACTTCCAAACCGAAGGAACAATTCGTTCACTCCGTATTCGAGAGCATCGCTCCGAAATACGATATGATGAACGATCTTCTAAGCTTCCGGCGTCATAAGGCTTGGCGTAAATTTACGATGAAGAAGATGGATATGCAGCCGGGAAATACGGCGATCGATCTGTGCTGCGGCACCTGTGATTGGTCCATTAGTATGGCAGAAGCAAGTGGAGGTCAGATTACCGGGCTTGACTTCAGCGAGAATATGCTGGAATTCGGTCGCAGGAAGGTGAACGATCGCGGTCTAGACGAACGAATCTCGCTCGTACAGGGCAATGCGATGGCCCTACCATTCGAAGATAACAGCTTCGACTACGCAACGATCGGCTTTGGGCTTAGAAACGTGCCTGATCTGTATCAAGTGCTGCGCGAAATGCGCCGTGTCGTGAAGCCTGGGGGTATGGTCGTATGCCTTGAATTGTCCAAGCCGACCTGGCAGCCGTTCAAGGGTATTTATTATTTTTATTTTCAGAAGATGCTTCCTATGCTAGGCAAGCTAGTTGCTAAGAGATATGAGCAGTACAAGTGGTTGCCAGACTCGTTGGCATCGTTCCCGGGGCGGAGGAGCTTAAGGAAGCTTTCCGCGAGACGGGATTGGAACGGGTTGAGGCATATCCACTTACCGGTGGTATAGCTGCTCTACACATTGGAATCAAGGAGTCACCATAATGCTAAAAAAAACGATCACATTTCTGCAGATGATCAAATTTGAACATACTGTATTCGCATTACCTTTCGCTTTTATGGGGGCTCTGCTTGGCTCGGTCGCCATCAACCATGTGCTACCTACCTGGGCACAAATCGGATGGGTGCTCATGGCCATGTTCGGAGCGCGGAGCGCAGCGATGGGGCTAAACCGCCTGATCGACAGGGTCAGCGATGCCAAGAATCCACGGACAAAGGGGCGCGCAATCCCAGCTGGGCTGTTAAAGATTGGTGAGGTTATTGCATTTATTATTTTCTCATTTGCACTCTTATTCTGGGCGGCAGCGGAGCTGGAGCCTCTCTCTTTCAAATTGTTACCGATCGCAGTCGTGATGCTAGTGTTGTATTCCTATACTAAGCGCTTCACATGGCTCTGCCATGTTGTGCTTGGGCTTACGGTTGCTTTAGCCCCTCTAGGTGGCTGGGCAGCGGTAACTGGCAAGGTCGATGCTTCAGCTATCATCCTTTATCTGACGATTTCCTTCTGGATCGCCGGATTTGATATTATTTATGCTTGTCAGGATGTAGAATTCGATGCAAAGGAAGGGCTTTATTCGATTCCAGTGAAATTCGGAGTAGCGGGTGCACTCAAAATCGCTAAGGCCTTCCATATTGCTACCGCAATCGGTTTTGTATTGCTCTTGTTCATGGCCAATCTAGGCTGGTGGTACATCGCTGGTATGGTTATCGCTTATCTGATTCTGTTCTACGAGCATCATATCGTGTCACCTACGGATCTCAGCCGTCTGCAGACTGCGTTCTTCAATATGAATGGCGTCCTGAGCATTGTTGTCTTCACCTTTACGCTGATCGATTTGGTGGTGCAGAGCCGCTAATGAATCAGATTAGACGCAAAGCAATGGTTGTGGGCATCACAGGAGCAAGCGGATCGATCTATGGGGTGAAGCTGATCCAGACCTTGCTCGGGATCGGTTATGATGTTCATCTGGTCGTTTCGAATGCCGGCTGGCGGGTGATTAAGGAAGAACTCGGTTGGGATGTGTCAGATCGCAATCGGGTTGTTGAAGAACACTTTGCCGGTTATACGGGAGATTGTATTTACCACCCGGTTAGTGATATCGGAGCTTCAATTGCTAGCGGGTCTTTTCTGGTGGAAGGGATGATCATCATGCCTTGCTCAATGGGCACCTTGTCGTCGATCGCCTGTGGCGCATCTGATAACCTGATGGCCCGGGCAGCTGATGTTATGCTGAAGGAAGCTCGTCCGCTCGTGCTTGTTCCACGGGAGACACCGCTCCATGCCATCCATCTAGAGAATATGTTGAAGCTGGCCAGGCTAGGAGTAAGAATGATTCCTGCTATGCCTGCGTTTTATTTTGGCCCTACCAGTATTGATGATTTAGTATCCTTCCTGGTGGGGAAAGTTCTAGACAATTTAAGAATTGAACACACTCTGTTTACGAGATGGGGGATCACAATGAACAACCGGGAGAATGAAGATATCCTCATTGGTAAAATAAAATATACAAACTGTTGGCCGATGTTCCATCACTTTAAACCGGATGCTCTATCACAGAAGTCAAGGCTCGTTACGGAAGTGCCGTCAATATTGAATCGTAGGATGCTTGAGGGATCGCTGGATATTTCACCGGTCTTTTCCTTTGCTTTTGGATATGGTGCGGAACAGTTCGTTCTGCTGCCGGACCTGTCGGTTAGCTCTAACGGACAGGTTAATTCCATTTTGCTCTTCTCGCGCAAGCCGCCGGAACAAATCCGGAACGGAGTTATCGCGTTGACGAATACTTCGGCTACATCGGTAAACCTATTGAAGATCATCATGGAGAAAGCGTATGGAGGGAGCCCAACCTATTGGGACAGCGAGCCTGATCTGGATCTTATGATGGCAAATAGCGATGCCGCCTTGCTGATCGGAGATAACGCCATTTCGGCCTCCTGGTCAAATGAGGAGTTTATCGTCACGGATCTAGGGGAAGTCTGGAAACAGTGGACAGGTTATGGGATGACCTTTGCCGTATGGGCGGTTCAGAGATCATTCGCAGAAGACCAACCAGAGCTGCTTACTGAAGTAAGCCGTGCTTTTCAGGAGAGTAAGCATCAAAGCCTTAGAGATTTGTCACCACTGGTTGAAGAGGCGTGCAGTGAAATCGGGGGCACGCGGGAATACTGGCGACATTATTTTAATAACTTAAGCTATGATTTTAATGAGCCAATGCAAAAAGGATTAGCCATGTACTTCTCATATGCTTATGAGTTGGGGCTCTTGAAGCACAAGGTTCAAATGAATGTATGGAATGAGAATATGCTGACACGGGTGAAAGAATGAAGCTAATAGACATTTTCGGCACGCTGAAAAAGGATATGGATTTTATTGAAAAGCAGCTGTACAACAGTATCGAAGGCGGCGACAAGCTACTGAGTGAGACGAGCCTTCATTTGCTAAAGGCGGGTGGTAAGCGACTTCGCCCTGTATTTGTTTTGCTCGGCGGGAAGTTCGGACAATATGATCTGGAGAAGTTGCAGCATGTGGCTGTACCACTGGAACTAATCCATTCCGCTTCTCTCGTCCATGACGATGTCATTGATGATGCGGGGACACGTAGAGGCAAGCCTACAGTCAAGGCGAAATGGGATAATAAAATCGCAATGTATACAGGCGATTACATATATGCAAGAGCTTTGATGATTGCTACTGAATTGAAAAATCCGGAGATTCATCGGATTCTCGCTAAAGCGATGGTTCAGATGTCGATAGGCGAAATGGAGCAGATCCGTGACTTTTTCAATACGGATCAATCGGTACGCCATTACTTACTAAGAATCCGCCGCAAGACGGCGCTTCTTATCGCTATCAGCTGTCAACTGGGAGCCCTTGCTGCAGAGGCCCCTAAAGAGGTGCACTCGCTGCTGTATCAATACGGATACAATGTCGGAATGGCCTTTCAAATTCGCGACGATCTGCTTGATCTGTGTGGCACCGAGAAGACGATTGGCAAACCACCCGGCAGTGATATGCGGCAGGGTAATATTACATTACCGGTCATCTATGCGCTACAGGAGGAGAAGCTACGGGAACCGCTGCTCGCGGAAATTCGCGGAATTCATGCCGCCGACGGAAGCGGAGATGTGTCCAAGGCAATCGAGATGATCGTCTCAAGCAATGGGATTACCCGTGCCGAACAGCTAGCAGATCGCTTTATAGATAAGGCGATGGATGCTTTGGCAGGGTTACCGGAAATAAAGCCAAGAAACCATCTGAAAGAAATAGCTTTATTTATTAACAGACGTACCTATTGATACCCCTTAACGGAATGCCACTTTTCTGATAAAATACGAATGAAACCGCTATCTATATCTTTGATCATGAACAAATGACATTGTAAAATCGGGGGAGATTGCCTTGGAACGTACTTTTTTAATGGTAAAACCGGATGGAGTACAACGCGGACTCATTGGTAGAATTATTAGCAGATTTGAAGACAAAGGTTTCAAGTTGGTATCCGGTAAGCTGGTTCAAGTTACTGAAGAGCAAGCCAAACGTCACTACGCCGAGCATGAAAGCAAGAACTTCTTCGGTGAATTGGTTGACTTTATTACGTCCGGTCCTGTATTTGCCATGGTCTGGGAGGGTGATGATGTCATCGCTCTGTCAAGGCTCGTTATCGGTAAGACGAAGGTAACAGAGGCGCTTCCAGGTACGATTCGAGGTGACTTTGCGGCTCACACGCCGTTTAATTTGATTCATGGTTCTGATGGCCTTGAGAGCGCAGAGCGGGAGATCGCTAACTTCTTCGAACCGGAAGAACTTCTCGGTTATCAGAAGACAATTGCCTCATGGATATGAATCAACTCGGATTTGGCGCACTTCAGACAGAACCAACAGATCATGATGCTGCCGATTATGCGGGTTTCATTCAAAATGTAAAGAAAAGCACTGGTATCGATTTGGCACAATACAAAGAAGCGCAAATGAAACGGCGTCTAACGACGCTGCGCAATAAGAACGGATATTCAACGTTCACTGCTTTCTTTAAGGCGATGATGGAGAATAAGGCTCTGTTCTATGAGTTCCTGGACAAGATGACGATCAATGTGTCCGAATTCTGGCGTAACCCGAACCGCTGGGAGGTTCTGCGTGACAAGGTGCTGCCTGTGCTCGGCGATGGAAGATCGCGACTCAGGATATGGAGCGCTGCTTGTTCAACCGGAGAGGAACCTTACACGCTGGCGATGATCCTCGCTGATAAAGGGCTGCTGCAGAGTACATATTTGCTGGCAACGGACATTGATGAAGGGGCGTTATCCAAGGCGGCGCAAGGCTTATATCTGGAACGCTCTCTCAAGGATGTTCCGGCTGACGTAAGTAAGCGGTACTTCACTCAGGATGGCATGATGTATCGATTCGACGAAGGTCTCAAGAAGCATGTAACCTTTAAGAAGCAGAACATGCTTGCCGATTCTTTTGAGGAAGGCTTTGATCTGATCGTATGCCGCAATGTGATGATCTATTTTACGGAAGAGGCAAAGCATGAGCTGTACCATAAATTTGCCCGTTCATTAAGGCCGGGTGGTGTTCTCTTCGTTGGTAGTACAGAGCAGATCTTCTCGCCTGGTCAATATGACCTGGAGACGTCGGAGACTTTCTTCTACCGCAAAAAAGCTTGATTCCACGCAGTATATTCCTGACTCTCTTATCCGATAATGAGAGTATCAGAGGTAGCACGATTAGGTATCACGTGGAGGTCAGCTTATGGACAAGAGAAAGGTGATTAACGCATATCGACGTGGGTTCCTTACCCCGCAGGAATGCGCTCAGGTACTAGGGATTGAGAGGAAACAGCTCGACGATTTGCTTGCGAACGGCGCAGAAGATTTGTATGGGCATTCTTCTGCTACCGCTGGGCATAGAAAGTCGGCAACGAAATAAACGAAAAACGCACCATCCTTCTGTAAATTGAAGGGGGTGCGTTTTGTTATAGTGAAATCAAAAGATCGATCTCCTATATAGTCACATTTCGATGGAGATGCTAGAATAGAATCTAACTTCGATCAGGTTGCTCTTTGTAGCCTAACGGTTTTCTTGTCAAACAGAAAGATCATATACTATAATGAGTAATTATCGGATTTTAGTTCTTTACAGTTTAACAGTTTAAAGGGGGAACGCAGCATGACATTGCGTTATTTAACGGCTGGGGAGACACATGGTCCTCAGTTGACTGCTATTATCGAGGGATTGCCTAGCAATCTGCAGCTGGATTTCGAGGCGCTTAATTATGAACTCGCACGCCGTCAGAAGGGCTATGGCCGTGGCAGACGGATGCAAATCGAGAAGGATACCGCCAATATTGTGGGTGGCGTTCGCCATGGATATACGACCGGTGCACCCGTCGCTATTGTAGTTGAGAATAATGACTGGACGCATTGGCGCAACATTATGAATATTGAGCCTATTGAAGGCACTGACGAAGAGAAACGCCGGGTTCACCGGCCTTGTCCTGGTCACGCTGACTTGAATGGCGGACTGAAATATGATCTGAAGGATCTGCGTAATGTGCTAGAACGCTCCAGTGCACGCGAGACCGCTGTCCGTGTCGCTGTTGGCGCAATTGCCAAACAGTTCCTCGGTCACTTTGGCATTAAGATCGGCGGTCAGGTGAAGAGAATCGGTGAGATCGAAGCGCCTCCTCATCAATTGTCGCTGGATGAGCTGATAGAGATTACTGAACAGTCCTCTGTGCGTGTAGCGGATAAGGCTACAGAGAAGAAGATGGAGGAATATATCGATAAAATTAAGGCTGAAGGCGATTCAATCGGCGGAATCGTTGAATGTATCGTGGAAGGCGTGCCAGTTGGACTCGGTAGTCATGTGCAATACGACCGCAAGCTGGATGGACGAATCGCTCAAGCGGTTATGTCGATTAATGCTTTCAAAGGTGTAGAGATTGGGATTGGCTTTGAGGCAGGCACGATACCTGGTTCTAAGGTACATGATGAAATTCTATACAGTGAAGAACATGGATACTACCGGGCGAGCAACCGTCTCGGCGGCTTCGAAGGCGGTATGACGAACGGCATGCCCGTTGTTGTACGTGGCGTAATGAAGCCAATCCCGACGCTATATAAACCGCTGCAAAGCGTGGATATCGATACGAAAGAGCCCTTCACGGCTCAGGTAGAGCGTTCTGATGCTTGTGCTGTTCCTGCTGCAAGCGTGGTGCTTGAGCATGTTGTAGCCTGGGAAGTTGCGAAGGCGTTCTTGGAGAAATTCGGTGGCGATTCCATCGAGGAGATTGAACGCAATTATAAGGGCTACCTGGCTCAGCTGGAGGCCTACTAATGAGAACGCTGGAAGTAGATTTGGGAGATCGATCCTACCCGATCTATATTGGCGGAGGCTTGTTGGAACAAGCGGGCGATTATTTTGAACGGCATGGGCTATCGAAGAAGAGTCCGGTGCTAATCGTTACAGATGATAATGTGGCGCCTCTTCATTTGGCGAAGGTTGAAGTCTCGCTACAGTCCTGCGGCTACCGAGCCGTTCATCATATTGTCCAGGCCGGAGAACCCTCAAAGTCACTTGTTGTATTCGAGGAAGTGATGACGACGGCGATCGAGAACGGACTAGACCGTAAATCGACTGTCATTGCCCTCGGTGGTGGAGTAGTCGGTGATTTGGCAGGCTTCGTTGCCGCCTCTTACATGCGAGGTGTCAATTTCGTGCAGATGCCGACGACGATTCTAGCTCATGACAGCAGCGTTGGAGGAAAGGTAGCGGTCAACCATCGCTTAGCTAAAAATATGATCGGTGCTTTCTATCAGCCTGAGATGGTTCTCTATGATGTTAGTTCTTTGCAGACTCTGCCGGATCGCGAAATTCGTGCTGGCTTGGCTGAGATGGTGAAGCATGGCTTGATCTGGGACGAACAGTTCGCAGTCTGGTGTGAGGACAATACTGATAAATTGCTGTCGCTGGACCCGGAAGCTTTGGAATATGGATTGATTCAGGGCTGTGGAATTAAAGCGAAGGTTGTAGCAGCCGATGAGCGGGAGCAAGGACTTCGCGCGATCCTCAATCTCGGCCATACGCTTGGCCATGCGATTGAGGCAACCGGAGGCTATGGTGAGTATTTGCATGGTGAGGCCATCTCCATTGGTATGGCCGCTTCAGCCTTGATTGCCGTTCATCGCGGCAAAGAGGAAGCACTTTATGAGAAGACAATAGAGCTTCTGCAAGGCTTTGGACTTCCAATAGCCATGCCAGAGCATTTGGACGAAGAGCAACTGATCTCGGCCATGATGCATGACAAGAAGTTTACAGAGAACAAAATAGTATTCGTACTCCCGGTTCAAATTGGAAAAGTGGAAATCGTCTCCGATGTGACACTAGATGAGGTGCGCCGGGTTATCAAGGAATTGAAAGGGGAAAGACAGAATGTATAATCGCGGCATCCGCGGAGCAACGACGGTAGCTCATAACGAAGAACAAGAAATACTGGACGCTACTGCAGAGCTATTGAAAAAAGTCGTCGCTGCCAACGAGATTTTGCCTGAGGATATTTGCAGCGTTTGGATTACTGTTACGCCGGATCTTGATGCTGTTTTTCCTGCTAAGGCAATTCGTGTGCTGCAGGGCTGGGATATGGTTCCGCTGATGTGTTCGACCGAGATTCCGGTAAAGAACGCGCTTCCGAAGTGCATCCGATTGTTGATTCATGTAAATACGAATAAGACACAACGGGAAATGAAGCATATCTATATGAATGAGGCTAGAAGCCTTCGTCCAGATATCAGCGGGCAAGCTTAATACCCGAATGTTGTTTGGATTAGGTAAAAAAAGAAAGTTGCCAACTGGCAAAGAATCATGTATATTAATTTTAAGATTTTGGTTAAGAATGGTTTTTGAGCTGAGTAGAGTTGAGATGAGCAGAGCAGAGTTTAGCTGAGAGAATAGTCTGGTTCAGATAGTATGTCTGAATAGTTAGGATATACAGAAGAATGAATCTATGGGTAACTTATGTGCGGGACAGGTGTATTTTCTGTTCCATGGGAAGTTATAAGACCACGTTTGTTTAGGGACTTGTAATTTCTGTGACCCTCATTCCGTATGCCTGACGGTTTAGTACAGGATCAGACATCACTTCATACTGCGAATCTAAGTAACCTCTACTTCGGTAGAGGTTTTTTTGTTTTCCTATAAGAGGAAGTTCAAACCGTTTATAAATATTGAGAAGAAGGAAGTGATCGAGCATGACAACCCCACAGGTTGAGCAGGTAATTGCACTGGCGAAAGAATATAACTTGATTCCGATTGTGCGCACATTACTGGCGGATATGGAGTCGCCTATTCGTATTTTTCGGCGAATCGCTGAGCGGGAACGGGCATTTTTGCTGGAAAGTGTAGAGGGTGGCGTGAACTGGGCGCGCTATTCCTTCATCGGCAAAGATCCATTCATGATGATTACCGCTAAGAAAGGCCAGCTAGTTGTAGAGCGCGGCGGTGTCAAGGAGAAGAAACAGTCGCAAAAGCCTGTAGAGGAGCTTCGCTCCATCCTAAGGGGATTTCGAAGCCCGATGCTTCCTGAATTGCCACCATTCACCGGAGGAGCGATTGGTTTCTTCGGATATGATCTGCTGCAATACTATGAGAAGCTGCCGGAGCACCGGATTGATGATCTTAATATGAATGACCTGCAGTTCATGTTCTGCGATCAGATTATCGTATTCGATCACGTGAAGCAGCGTATTCTGCTGATTGCCAATGTGCATGTCAAGGATGGCGATCACGAGGAAGATATCCGCATGGCTTATCGTGAGGCAGAGCTAAAGCTTGATGAAGCAGCTGCTTTTCTACAAGAGGAGGATCCGGCCGAGAAGTTCAACCGCAAGCCGATTCCTTCGCAAGTAGAACTCGGAGATGTACGTTCCAATCTGACAAAGGAGCAGTTCATCGCGAACGTTGAGAAAGGTAGAGAGTATATTCGGGCAGGTGATATATTCCAGGTTGTATTATCGCAGCGGTTCCATATAGAGACAGATGTCGATCCACTTCATGTATATAGAGTACTGAGGACACTGAATCCCTCACCATATATGTATTATCTCAAAATGGACGACGAGATTATTGTTGGTACTTCGCCTGAAGTGCTAGTGAAAGTGGAGGGAGATCGCGTTGAGACAAGACCGATTGCTGGTTCCAGACCGCGCGGCGCTACCCCTGCAGAGGATCTAGCGCTCGAAACCGAGCTACTGCAGGATGAGAAGGAACGGGCGGAACATCTGATGCTAGTTGACTTGGGACGCAATGATCTCGGCAGAGTATCAGAGTTCGGCAGTGTAAAATGTGACTCGTATATGAATATCGAACGCTATTCGCACATCATGCATATGGTCTCCAAGGTATCCGGTAAAATGCGGAGCGACAAGGATTTCTTCGATGCTTTTCTGTCCTGCATGCCAGCGGGAACCGTATCAGGCGCGCCGAAGTTGAGAGCGATGGAGATTATCGCCGAGCTGGAGCATCAAGCTAGAGGAACTTACGCAGGAGCGATCGGCTATCTCGGTTTTTCGGGGAATATGGATTCTTGTATTACAATCCGAACGATCGTATTCAAGAACGGCAAGGCTTATGTGCAAGCTGGGGGCGGGATCGTATGGGATTCTATACCGGAGAATGAATATGAGGAATCAGTCAATAAGGCGAAGGCTTTGTTAACGGCGATACGGATTGCTGAGCAGATGTTCCCGGTACCGGAGAAGGATGAAGCGGTAATCAATCAGGATTATTTATATGAATATACGCCTGCAGGGCTAAGAAGGGAGTAGAGAATATGAACGGACAGCAAATTGTGCAATCCGGGTTACAGCGAGTCATTGCCGGCCAGCATTTGGCGAGACAAGAAGCGAAGGACGTTATGGAAGTCATTATGAGCGGTGAATCAACTCCGGCGCAAATTGGCGGTCTTCTGACGGCACTTAGAATTAAGGGTGAGACGATTGAGGAGATTACCGGATTTGCCGAGGCCATGCGCTTACAGGGGAACCGGATGCACACAGAGACAACACGGCTGTTGGATACTTGCGGCACCGGTGGCTCTGGAATTCATAAATTCAATATTTCAACGACATCGGCGATTGTTGCCTCCTCGGTGTCTGTTCGGGTAGCTAAGCACGGCAACCGCTCTGCTTCTGGTCGTGCTGGCAGCGCGGATGTGTTAGAAGCGCTAGGAGTGAACATCCACCTGGATCCAGATCAGGCGAAGCGTTGCCTGGACCAGATCGGAATCTGCTTCCTGTTCGCGCAGATTTATCATCCGTCTATGAAATACGCGGCAGGACCGCGCAAGGAATTGGGAGTACGGACCGTATTCAATATGCTCGGTCCGTTGACGAATCCTGCCGGTGCTGATCGGCAAGTGTTGGGAATATATGATGCCGACAAGACTCAGACGATTGCTAGCGTGCTTCGTGAGCTAGGTTCCAAGCGTGCGCTCGTCGTAACGAGTCAGGAAGGGCTTGATGAGATCAGTATCTCATCGCCAACCCGAATCTCCGAACTTAAGGACGGAGAAGTAAAAACTTACGAGATCCAACCGGAGGATATCGGTTTAAAGAGTTATCCGCTTAGCGAGATGATGGGAGGAGATCCTGCTACGAACGCTGAGATCATCTCGCGAGTGCTTCAGGGTGAGAAGGGGGCATATCGTGATGTGGTGCTGGCGAATGCAGGGGCTTGCATTTATGTGTCCGGTCTGGCTGACAGCATTCGTGAGGGAGTCGTCATTGCCGCCGAGTCGATCGATTCAGGAAAAGCTTCCAGTAAGTTGGAACAGCTTATTCATACAACGGAGGAATTTAGTTATGTATCTTGATAAAATTGTGGAGACGAAGAGACTGGAAGTTCAGAAGCTGACCGACCGGTTAACACGAATGGAAGCAGAGCGTCAAATCGCTCTGCTTCCGCCAACACGTGGATTTCATCGGGCACTCTCCGTAAGAAACAAGCGGGAATTAGGGCTGATCGCCGAGGTGAAGAAGGCATCACCGTCCAAAGGGTTGATCCGTTCCGATTTCAATCCAGTGGAGATCGCGCGCAGCTATGAGACTGCAGCAGCGGATTGTATTTCGGTCTTGACCGATGAGATCTACTTCCAAGGAAGCAGCTCCTATTTGCAGCAAATCCGTGATCATGTTAAGCTTCCGCTGCTGCGTAAGGACTTCATCATCGATGAAATTCAGATTTATGAGGCAAGGCTCCTTGGCGCGGATGCGATTCTGTTGATTGCAGCGATCCTGGATGACGGGCAGCTTCGTAGATTTATGCGGACGGCCGCCTCTCTAGATCTGGACGTTTTACTTGAGGTTCATGATCGGAATGAAATGGAACGGGCTTTATCGCTAGGAGATGCGCCATTAATCGGGATTAATAATCGTAACCTGCATACCTTTGAGACGCGGCTTGAGACAACGGCTGAATTGTCCTCGATGGTACCTGCAGAGGTGACATTAATTAGCGAGAGCGGAATTCGTACTCCTGAGGATGTTCGGTATTTGGCTCAGGCAGGTGCGAAGGGACTCCTCATTGGCGAGACTTTTATGAGACAGGCTCGTGTTGATCAAGCGGTGAATGAGTTGATGGGCGCGCTAGAGCAAGATGGCGTTCGAGCTGTTTTCGGAAAGGGCGTTCATGAAAATGAATGAAACTACAATAAAAATATGTGGACTTCAATCCGTTGAAGTGCTAAAATCGATGATACATTTACCCGTGGATTATGTTGGATTTGTCTTTGCCAAGAGTAAGCGACAAGTGAGTGCAGCCCAAGCGGCTGAGCTAACGGCGCAGCTCAAGGAATGGAAGACATCAGAAATCCCAAAGAGCGTTGGCGTATTTGTAAATCCCGAATTAACGGAACTTTCCGATATTGTAAAGACAGCCGGGCTGGATGTCGTTCAACTGCATGGCAGTGAGAGTCCAGAGTTTTGCTTGGGGATACGGGAACGACTGGGTGTTCAGGTGATCAAGGCCTTCTCCGTACAGGAGAGCGGGTCATTGAGCGGAGAACTGAAGATCGAAGATTATGCAGGTGCTATAGACGGCATTCTGTTGGACACATATGACCCGATTTATGGCGGCGGTTCGGGGATCTCTTTTGCCTGGGAGAGGGCTATACCTTATCAAGCTTGGGCCAAGGCACAAGGCATTCCTTGCTGGATCGCTGGTGGGCTTAATCCCGATAACGTAACTGAACTGATGAGGAAGATACAACCGGAAGGCGTAAATGTCTCGAGTGGTGTAGAGATAAATGGAAGCAAGGATATAGATAAAATAACAGCATTCGTGGAGAGGGTGAAGGGAAAGATGGCACAAGTTCCTGATGAGAACGGGCGGTTCGGTCCATTTGGTGGCCGCTATGTCCCGGAGACGTTAATGAACGCGTTAATTGAGCTTGAGGAATCCTACAATAAATACAAAGATGATCTCGATTTTCAATCGGAAATTGCTTATTTACTGAAACAGTATTCTGGTAGGGAGACCCCATTATATTATGCGGAGCGGTTGACGGAGAGTTTGGGCGGGGCGAAGATCTACTTGAAGCGTGAGGATTTGAACCATACCGGAGCCCATAAAATCAACAATGCGATCGGTCAGGGAATTCTGGCAAAACGTATGGGTAAGAAAAAAGTCATAGCTGAGACAGGAGCAGGCCAGCACGGCGTGGCTACGGCTACGGTCGCAGCACTGCTCGGTCTGGAGTGCAAAGTGTTCATGGGAGAAGAAGATACGAAGCGTCAACAGCTTAATGTATTCCGCATGAAGCTGCTCGGGGCAGAGGTAGTACCTGTCGTGTCCGGAACACGCACCCTGAAGGACGCTTGTAACGAGGCTTTGCGCTATTGGGTCAGTCATGTCGAGGACACCTTCTATATTCTTGGCTCGGCTACTGGACCACATCCGTATCCGATGATGGTTCGCAATTTCCAGCGGATCATCGGCGATGAGACCCGCCGCCAGATCCTGGATGCTGAAGGTAGACTGCCGGATATGCTCGTCGCAGCGGTTGGCGGTGGCAGCAATGCAATCGGTATGTTCTATCCATTTATCGAGGATTCGATGGTGCAATTGATTGGTGCAGAGGCAGCTGGCAGAGGCATTGATACGGAGTATCATGCAGCAACTATGACGATGGGAAGCAAGGGAGTATTCCAAGGCTCGCTTAGTTATTTGCTGCAGGATGAATATGGACAGGTTAAGCCGGCGCATTCGATTTCAGCCGGTCTCGACTATCCGGGTATCGGACCTGAGCACTCTTACTTAAAAGATATAGAACGAGCGCGTTACTATCCGATTACCGACAAGGAGGCGCTTGAGGCTCTGCAGTTGCTAAGCAGAACAGAAGGAATTATCCCTGCGCTGGAGTCGGCACATGCTGTAGCTCAAGTTATGAAGATGGCGCCGGAGATGAACAACGAACAGATCATTGTTATTTGTCTGTCAGGGCGCGGTGACAAAGATGTAGAGTCGATCATGGCTTACACTGAAGGGGGAGCTGCGCTATGAAGACTGCGGAAATGAATCTGATGGATCAGACCTTTGCCCGGCTTCGCAAGGAAGGCAGAACAGCACTGATTCCGTTCATTACGGTTGGCGATCCTGATGTAGAGACAACACTGGATATATTACAAGCAGTTGAGCAGGCAGGTGCGAACATCGTTGAGCTAGGCGTCCCTTATTCCGATCCATTAGCTGATGGTCCCGTTATTCAGCGTGCTTCTGAGCGTGCACTTGCCTATCATGTAACGATCGAGACCTGCATCGATGTAGCCCGCCAAGCTAGAGAACGGCATTAAAATGCCGATTGTGCTATTTACTTACTTCAATCCGGTTCTGCAGACAGGGCTTGAACGCTTCTTCCAGCTCGTTAAGGAAGCGGGAATTAGCGGGCTCATCATTCCCGATTTGCCGTATGAGGAATCGGAAGAGGTCTTACAACTGGCTGATGAGGCGAATGTTCATCTCGTGCCTCTTGTCGCTCCGACCTCGAATGAACGGATTCATCGCATAGTGTCCCGGGCACGTGGATTCATATATTGCGTATCCTCGCTCGGCGTTACAGGAGAAAGGGCTTTTTTTGCCCAAGGAGTGGATGATTTCATCAAGACCGTGAAGGACGACACCGATCTTCCTGTCGCCGTTGGCTTCGGCATTTCAAGTCGAGAGCAGGCTCAGCATTTTGCTGAGTTCTGTGATGGGGTCGTAGTCGGTAGTGCTATTGTGCGTACTATCGAGGAAGCATTACCATTATTACAGAGTGAAGCGACGAAGGAGCAGGGCTTGTTGCAAATTCGTGACTTTGTGGCAAAATTAAGAGTGTAATTTCATTTAGAACGAAGGGAGAGATATACATGTTGCCAAAACCGCAAATTGTGAACCTTCCGGTCTACCAACCTGGTAAGCCGATCGAGGCAGTCAAGCGGGAGCTTGGTCTTACTGAAGTTATCAAGCTCGCATCTAATGAGAATCCATATGGCTGCTCCCCTCGCGTTCGTGCAGCGATCGAAGCGGAGCTTGCTAATATCAGCATTTATCCTGACGGAAGTGCGGTGGAATTAACCGAAGACTTAGCGAGTCATCTTGGGGTAAATTCTAATCAAATTATTTTCGGCTGTGGTTCGGATGAGATAATTGCCCTTATTACCAGAGCTTTCTTCCTTCCGGGAGACGAGACTATCATGGCGGATCAGACTTTCTCCGTCTATAAGAGCAATGCCGATATCGAGGGCGCAGTCAGCATCGAGGTTCCTCTGCTAGAGGGAACGCATGATCTGGAGGCGATGCTTCAGGCGGTTAATGATCGAACCAAGGTTGTATGGATCTGTAATCCTAACAATCCGACGGGGACTATCGTACCTAAGGCGGATTTGATCGCTTTTCTGGACCGTATTCCTGGCCAAGTGCTCGTCGTTTTGGATGAAGCATATGCCGAGTTTGTTACTGATCCGTCTTATGCAAATGGTATCCAGTTGTTGGATAAATATCCGAACTTGGTTGTGCTGCGCACATTCTCTAAAATCTACGGTCTGGCCTCCTTGCGCATAGGTTATGGTGTGGGCCAGCCTGCCGTTATCAAACTAATCAATCAGGTGCGTGAGCCATTCAACACCTCCCGAATCGGTCAGGCTGCAGCGAGAGCATCAATTGCAGATCATCAGTTCGTAGTAGAATGCCGCGAGAAGAATGCCAAAGGAATTGAATACTTATATGGTGAATTCGATCGTCTGAAGCTGTCATATTTCCCGGCTCATGGCAATTTCATTATGGTTGACGTGGAGACTCCCGCACAAGAGATGTTCCAGGAACTGCTTAAGCTAGGAGTCATTATACGTGGTGGCTTCTCTAAATATCCGAATTACATTCGGGTAACGGTTGGTTCAGAGAACCAGAATCAGAAGTTTATTGCGGCTCTGGAGCAGGTGCTTCAGCAGCGCAAGGTACGAGTCTAGCGAATGCATACATCTAGCCATAAATGACCTCAATGAGCTTTGACCAGTATCCAGTTAAATATGAAGTAAATAATCTTAGTAGAAATTGAGTGAAAATTTATGACTACAAAAATTGCAATATTTGGTGTAGGGTTGATCGGTGGGTCGCTTGCCCTTTGTTTCCGCGGCAAGCCAGGGATTGAGGTTGTTGGCCACAGTCCCCGTTCCGGATCGCTTGAAGTGATGCTGGATCGCGGTGTCGTAGATGCCGCGACCCTTTCTATGGAAGAAGCGGTGCGTGACGCCGATTTTATCTTTCTGTGTGTCCCAGTAGGTAATCTGGAAGAGTACCTTGAGCAGCTGTATGAACTGCCGCTTAAGCCAGGCTGCATTATTACAGATGTAGGTAGCACGAAGGCCTCGATCGCTGCTGCGGCAGAGAAACTGTCACGGCCGGACGTGTATTTCATCGGTGGCCATCCAATGGCTGGCTCAGAGAGATCTGGTGTGGAGGCGGCCTCGACACTGCTGTTCGAGAATGCTTACTATGTTCTAACGCCAGCAACCGGTGTTCCAGATGAGGCTTTTGTCAAACTGGAGCAACTTCTACAATATACAAGGGCGCAGGTCGTACGGGTTAATCCTGTTCAGCATGATGAGATCGTTGGTGCGATTAGTCATTTGCCGCATATCATTGCGGTAGCGCTTGTGAATCAGGTGTGTAATTATAATGCTTCCAACGGCTTGTATCGGACCCTTGCTGCAGGTGGATTTCGCGATATTACGCGGATTGCTTCCAGCGATCCGATCATTTGGCGTGATATTCTGCTAAGCAATCGCGACGTGGTACTGTCGCTGCTTAAGGATTGGAATGAAGAGATCGGTGGCTTTATCTCCATGCTGGAGGACAGGAATGGGGAGGGAATCGTCGATTCCTTCGTCAAAGCAAACCGATTCCGTAGCGAGCTTCCTGAGCGTCGTAAAGGCATGATCTCATCGCTGTTCGATTTGTATATCAATGTCCCAGACCATCCGGGGATTATCGGACTTATTACGACGGAGCTTGGTGATCAGAACATTAACCTGAGCAATATTCAGATTGTTGAGAGCCGAGAAGATGTGCCTGGACTGCTACATTTGTCCTTCCGTCAAGAGAGCGCTATGGAGCGAGCCAAAGAGCATTTGCAATCGATGGGCTACACCGTATATGTCTGATTACTATTCTTATAAACATAACGAAAAGCGGGGTCTGTGTGACCCTGCTTTTTGATTTCAAAACCCAAATACATCATATGGAAAATTTGTAGTTTACCTACAATGTAAGCGCTAAAAAAATGTGTTGACAGAATGAAAACGGATACATTATAATAAAAGCACAGTATGGTTTCTCTCCACTCCTATCCAATATCTGTTGCTCGCTAGTGAGCATGCGTCACTTCAATTACGAAGTGACGTTTTTTTTTTATTTTGGTTAGTAGTACTGCTCGTCCGCTAAAATTATTTCAGCAATTGGGCGAACACGACGAGACGCATCTCATGCTCTTTTTCTTACGACTGTATCTTCCTGTGCAAGTAATCAGATTGAGTCTGTGCTCGTCCGTATCACCGAAGATTCTTTCCAGTGGTGCTTCAGCCGTAATGAAGGTTTCGACGCTATCAACAACATAAGTCAGACGTTGACCTGTGTTATTTGAGACGATGATGACGTCACCTGGAAGGAGCTTCTTCAGATTAAAAAAGATGGCTGGCAGGTATAGCTGTCCACATGCCCGTCCATATTGACATTACCCTTGGCTCCGGGAAGGACCCCAGGCTGAAGAATGCCTGCGATATTAGTATCCTCAGGTACATCCATTTGTCCATTTTCTGTAACGCCAACTGGCATGATTCGTGCAAAGACATTAATACTTGGGATATATAGATGATTAGGCAAGAATGGCTCAGTAGGGGGAGTATGTACTGAGTATTCGGAAGCCTTATGTGAATCGTCAGTCTGTATTAAATTACTATCAGTCGCCACCTTGGACGAAGCCTGAGGAAAATCGGTTGGAGCCTTCTGTATTTGTGCAGAGTCTGGGGCTGAACAGCTTGAGCAAGTAAAGGCAATAAGCATCGTAATTATCGTGAGCTTCCATCGTAGCATTTTCATCTTGGTAAATAATAGAAAGAGGGGGAGTTCCCTCTCTCAGCTCCTCTATTCTGTTTGTTCGCTTGCGCCACCGAAGCCTGTACGAGGCATTTCAGTAGCCTTTGTCTTGATGCTCTTTGCCTTGATACTCTTCGCATGTACTTTATGCTTTGCTGCTTTTTCCTTATGCATGTGCATTTTGTGCTCATGTGCTTTGTGCTCATGCGCCTTAGTCTGATGGGCAGGAGCGGCAGAAGCAGCTGATGCGAATGAAAGCAGAAGAGTAGCGGACAGCAGGACAGCTGACAGTTTTTTCATTGGCGTTTCCTCCAATACATATTTTATTCCCCGCGAATTATCGTCCCCCAAAATATCTTTTATATATATGGGAAAATACGGTGTCTCCACATCTTGAATTAAGACATCAAAGAATATCTTGAGAGATAACAGGATACATTGAACTTTAATAAATACTTATGAAGGGAACAGGATGCATGATTTACATTTACAACTGTTATGGGGGAACACATACATCTGTTCTAGCTGCAGCTTATCACTTAAACCGATTGCCGCGAGATCGCAAACCAACGAAGGAGGAGATATTGAATTCGTATTTGTTCGATAAGCTACTTCCGCAGGAACAGGGCAGATTGATTCACCATGGGCGGGATGATCAAGGTAATGAAGTTTATAGTGTAGGGAGGGGGAATTCCAAAGCGGTTATTCCGGCTATCTCCGGCTCGTTCCAGCTGTTGGCGGATAAGAAGAACTGCCGGAGAAGGTTGTAATTTCCAACACTTCACCAACAGTTCCTTGGGTGATGACAATGGGGGGCTTCTGTTCAAGACAGCTCAGACTAACGACTATTGGCCGGGCACTACTGGTGCTGGGGGCTCAGCAAACATATAAAAATATAATACAGTTGGTTGAGGCAACGACCCGAGCAGGCGATACCTTATCTCCAGAAGTACAGGTGCTGAACAATAAAGAAATGAAACCCTAAGACGCGTAATACAAACAGCTTAAAGCGGAGTTGGTCCAGAAGTGTAATCGGCAATCTCCGTCGATCCGAAGAATATTAAGCCAAAAACGACTATCAAAATAACAAGCTCAGCAAATCCTACGCCATCAAACTCTTCCAATTTTGAGGCCTCCTTACGATTAAAATATGAGCCATTTAATCTGTCATTTTCTTCATTGCGGCAAATACATCATTTATTGTGAGATCGCCATTGTTCTGAAAAAATGAAACAAGCGTATCTATGTTCGATCCGTTGCCGGAGCCGAGTGTTTTGTATTGGCCAATCAAGCTGATGACGACAGAAGCTTCTCTGAACAATTCGACCGAGTCCACTTTTAATTTGCCAGTTAACAGCAGGGCGGCAACAGCGGCTTCAATGCTCCCGGGCTTTTGTTGTTTTGATTTGGAAGATTTACTGTTAGAATTACTGTTTGAATTGCCATTTTTAGAGCTGCCATTTCTGGCTTTGCTGCCTTTGCCGGGAGAAGACATGCTATTACCTTCTTCCGTTTGTGAAATTGTGGATACGCACTTAAAGTGCTTGTTCAAAAAGTTCGAATTTTTTTAGCGAGAAGGTAGATGAAGTTAGGGACGGGCCACTTTTTGAACTTCCTATAAATATAATTTATGCCGTAATGAAGGTTAATGTTATCCTATTCGGCTAGATGAAGTTGTCTTAGCCTAGACATATTTTTATACTTCCTCCTTCTATGGTATAATATTGAAGGATTGCAATATGAATTGATAATGACGTCATCATATGGATGTTTTTTAAATATATTACATAAGCAAACCGCAACTTTTTTAATCCTGTTCGGTAATAATGTATAAGAATCGAACGGGGAATAAGCGCATGGATGGGCGAGGAGGTTCGCACTTAAATGACGGATTCCCAGATGATTCGTGAAATAAAAGAAGGCAATACCGAGTTGTACTCGGAGTTGATGCGAAGGTATCAACGCAAAATTTTGGCATTTGTATATCACATGTTAAAAAGCGCTCAATTGGAATTGTTGGCAGAGGATATTTGTTCTGAGACTTTTTATAAAGCATTTCGAAGTTTGCACTCATTCCGTGAAGTTGATGCTTCCTTCTCTACCTGGCTTTATACGATTGCAAGAAATACAGTTTTAAGTGAATTGCGTAAGCAGCGAAGCGGCAATGTGCCGTTAGAAGAGAGTGGATACATACCGGTTGCTCCGCACGAGCTTGTTCCTGAGCAGGCAGTTCTGCGAAATGAACGCGTTGTCCTCGTGCGCGAAGCGATTAACAACCTTCCGGAAAAACAGCGATCGGCGCTTATATTACGTGAGTACGACCAGCTGGACTACCAGGAAATCGCAAGCATTCTCGGTCAAAGCGTTAGTGCTGTGAAATCCTTGTTGTTTCGAGCACGCAGCAGCGTAAAAAGTCAGCTTGAACCCTATTTCTATGAGCCGAGCTTCGAGCATTATGAAGGGATGAAAAGCAGATGAATTGTAGTGAGGCGGAGCAATTATTTCCACTACTTCCGGATCTTCCGCAGGATGATCCACTTAGACAAAGGTTGGAATGGCATGTCTTGGGTTGTGAAACTTGCGCGGTAGAATATCGTTTCTGGCAGGAAAGTCTGGAGGTAGTTCATGATCTGCCGTTCGAGATAACTGATGAACAAGCCGAAACCGTTAACCGTAGGGTGATGGACAGGATATACTCGGAATCCCCCTGGCTTGCTCCAGATGTGCGGGACCCTGGGTACCATAAACGAATCAGCAGGCGCGTCTCATTATGGGCGGCATGCTTCCTGGTGGTATTTCTGTGCAGCGCATTACTGTTCGTGATGGGTGGAAAATTGGAGAACGACTCGAAGTATGAATCTTTGACGGGTGTTCTGCCGACCGCGGTAGCAGCAACCGATAGTGAGAAGATTAGCAATGTCTCCTTTAGCCTGCCGACCGAAGTCCGTGGCTTTGTTGATCCGTTTGTAGTGCAAATGGGCCCGACCTATCCTCAGTATTGGATGTACTTATCGATGGGGGGCATGGTTCTTGCCATCGTATCCTGGAAGGGTATCCGCCGCTCCAAGAGATAACGTGATATCTGCTTAGTATAGAGACGCTTCTTCTCCGGAAGAAGTGTTTATCTTTGTAGAGGGGCTTCATCCAACCTTCTCGGTGCTGAAAACTGATCTTTTTGAACAAATATAATTTTTTTATAGTCTTTCATTTTTGGGAGGTTGATTATGCTAGTTGGCTTGATACGTCATGGATTAACAGACTGGAATAAGATCGGAAGAATTCAAGGGCAGAGTGATATTCCTCTGAATGAAGAAGGGCGCAGTCAAGCGAGAAAATTAGCGGATCGACTGCTTACGGAACAAGAGTATCAATGGGATTTCGTCATTACGAGCGGTTTATCTCGGGCTCAAGAGACGGGAGAGATTATTGCTAAAGCTTTGAATATTCCGTTATATGATCCTGATTCAAGATTGATTGAGAAAGCCTTTGGTCAAGTAGAGGGGTTAACAGCTCAGGAGCGGGAGACGCTCTGGGGTGTGGATTGGAGGCAGTTAGAACTCGGTCAAGAGAGCGATGAAGCGATTCAAGAGAGGGCTTTATCATTTATGAAAGAGATCGGTGAGAAATATAGCGACAATAATGTGCTTGTGATCTCCCACGGTGGCTTGCTTGCTCAACTATTTACAGCTTTATATCAAAATAAGTGTACGGAGCGAATCGGCAATCTGTCCTTGACCATATTAGAGAAAAATGATCACAATTGGGATATGCGCCTCTATAATTGTACGCGCCATCTTGAGGATAAGCGAGATTTTATTGAATGACCTATTTCATGTAGAACCGCCATAAGGGCTGGTTTTTTTAGTATGAAGGAATAATTACCGTCAAATTTCCCATAATGGTATTAAAACGGCGAGGCGGTAACCTATGAATCTGGCGGATATGCTAACTTATGCTGATATTGCACAACTCAGCAGAATAGCGAACCATTATCAGTGCGATTGCAACGGAAACTCCAAGCATGAACTGATTCAATCCATCCTGCAGACAGTAGGGCGGCGCGGCTTCATCGAGCATCATCTGGATGAAATGAGCATGGAAGACTTACGTTTTTTGAACGCCCTTCTGTTCGATGGCCGGAAGCAATTCAGTCTTGAGGATTTACTGGCTTGTGCCAAGCAGTCGCGAGCGGCAAAGATCGAGCGCAATCAGGAGAAGGAACAAGAGCAAGAGCGTGAGAATCCCCGTGAGGTTATCTCGCGGTTCAGACAGCGCGCCTGGCTATTCCAGGGAGCAACACCTACAACTCGTTACTTATTCGAGGTTCCTGATGATCTGCGGCGTAGATTCCGTGAGGTAATGGTGAAACGCATGAGATCAGAGGTTGTACTGGCAGAGCAAGAACCGGTTATATACCGGGAAGAGTCTGACCTTATGTCGACCGATTTACACTTGTTCCTGGAATATGTTCTGAACCATAGTGTCGCTCTTAATGCGGAAGGGGTCATGTATCGGCGCAGCCAATTACAGATCATGGAGATGCTGCATGTGAGCGAGCCGCTAGTTGGCAAAGGCTGGAGATTTGGTTATGGCCGCCGCTTCAAGGATTATCCAAGTCGTTTCTCACTGCTATATGACTACGCCTATCATATCCGCCTAATTAAAGAGGAAGGAGACAGCTTGAGGCTCACCTCGAGCGGCTTGTCCTACCTCAAGGAGGAACATGGTGATACGATGCTACAGTTCGTAGTCTTCTGGTTAAGGCTATACAAAATACCGATACCGAATCTGCTCTCGATTATTTATTGGATCGAAAGATCTTCTGCGGACTGGGTAAGTGTAGCATCATTGTATCAGAAATTAGAGTCCCTAATAGCTGCATTCTTCTATGATACTCCCAAATCAATATTCGAAGAGCGGATTCTTCGAATGATGCTGCATCTGGGTATGATCCGTATCGGAGAGAATGGAGATGGGGAACGGTATGTTCAGACTACCGGATTTGGCAAGATGGCAACTGGGCAGTTGCATAAGGATTAGGCAAGGTAATACTTATCCTCGTTGACAACAGTGTATCGTATTGCTACAATCACTCCCAACTAAATGGCGGGAGAGTGATTCGTAGTGCTGATTGAATACCTAGGAAGAAGACCAAACCTGGATCCGTCGGTATTTGTGGCCGAGGGGGCGAAGGTTATTGGCGAGCTAACAGTTGGTAAGGATTCGACAATATGGTACAACGCGGTGCTCCGGGGAGATCTAGCGCCTATCATAATAGGTGAGCGCTGCAATATTCAAGATGGCGTCATTGGGCATGTTAACACCGCTCAGCCGCTAATTGTTCAGAGTGAGGTATCTGTGGGTCACGGTGCAATTATTCATGGCGCAACGATAGGCCAAGGTACATTAATCGGGATGGGGGCTATCGTCTTAAACGGCGCTGACATCGGTGAATATGCTTTAGTAGGAGCAGGATCTTTAGTAACAGAAAATACGAAAATTCCACCCTATACTCTTTCACTAGGCACTCCTGCAAGAGTCGTACGTGACTTAACAGAAGATGATTTGCTTAGGATGAAACGGACGATGGAAAGTTATGTAGTGAAAGGCCAAGAATATAGGATCTCTTGACAATGCATGGAGGTGCATCCTATGGATCAAATGAAGGTTACTTATGAAGCGATGCTCAGTTTAGCGGCGGAGATGGTCTGGGATGAGGCGCTGCGCAAGCACAGGTCAGAGCAAATATATAGCGAGATTGATTCTGCCCTGGCAAAAGGCGATGAGGTGGCCTTCCGACTTCTTACGGATGAACTGAAGACATTGAAACATTAGAGAAATGCCGTTCGGCATTTCTTTTTTTGTAATAGGGCGTGGACGGGGGACTATTTCTTTATCGGTTGGTAAATTTGCCCTTCAAATGTGACATCTCTGTGACTATAATAAGAGTGATACTAGGGGAGGAATGTTGCATGAAATTTAGTGAGATAGAGTCAACAGCCTGGGAGGAACTCCGTCCTTATCTGGACACTTGCCTACTTCCGGTCACCGCACTAACGGGGTTAGAGCAACCGTTTGAAGTGACGGACAAATTAGAACGGCTGAGGGATATTATGGATTGCGTCGAGATTCCGTTCAAAGGGAGGGTCGTTACTTATCCAGCTTTTCAATATGGTAGTACAGAGATCGCGGAGCTTATCAATGACGTATGTCGTAATATCAAATTATCTGGATTCAAGTACGCCATTGTAATATCAGCTCAAGCAGAGTTGAAGACAGAAGCGTTGAATGATGCGGATCTTATCCTTACGGCACTAGATTATCCGAACTATAAGACGCCCGAAGGAGTAGAACAGATTAGACAAGCAGTTCAAGCACTATGGCAAAGTTCTGAGTCGGATTAATTGTGACAAATTATCGACATTTTGGAAGCAAACCTACTGTTTATCCTTGGAAAATATGTGTCAAATTCTTGACGCTCTCAAAACGCTAATATATTATTAAACTGTCTTACATATTCATGTGATTATTGTCATTGAAAAGGGAAGATCATTAAAGATCAATTGGCGAAAAAAGGGGGTTGAAGACATTATGAGCAATCCGCATGACGAGCATGAATCGTCGCATAAACCGCCCATCCGTAAGGAAATGTCCCGGCGGCAGTTTCTTACATATACCTTGGGAGGCGCTACTGCATTTATGGTAGGTGGAGTGACGCTTCCGATGGTTCGCTTTGCCGTAGATCCGATTTTGCATAAAAAGGGCGAGGGCGCTTTCATTAAAGTGGTCGAAGCCAGCAAAATAACGAATGAGCCGCAAGAGTTCAATTTTGAACTTCCACAGCAGGATGGCTGGTATTCCAGTGTCGCCTCGCTCACGGCGTGGATTCGTAAAGACGAGAGCGGCAAAATTTATGCGCTTTCACCGATATGTAAACATTTAGGATGTACGGTCGGTTGGAACAATGACAAGAGTTTTCCTAACGAATACCACTGTCCTTGTCACGGAGCGCACTATACGAAGGACGGTAAGCAACTTGCAGTTGCACCGAAACCGCTTGATGAGTATAAGGTTATGCTCAAGGATGATTGGGTCTATCTCGGCGACATTGTTGCCAATACAAGAGTGAAGTAAGGAGGCGTAGATTCGGATGTTTAAGAATATGTATAACTGGATTGACGAACGTCTCGATATCACGCCGATCTGGAGAGATGTTGCTGATCATGAAGTACCAGAACATGTTAACCCGGCGCATCATTTCTCCGCCTTTGTGTATTGCTTCGGTGGATTGACGTTTTTTATTACTGTTATCCAGATTTTGTCGGGAATGTTCCTGACGATGTATTATGTACCTGATATTGTGAATGCTTATGCCAGTGTTGAATATTTGCAGACCCAGGTTGCCTTTGGGCAGATCGTTCGCGGGATGCATCACTGGGGAGCAAGTCTTGTTATCGTAATGATGTTCCTACATACGTTGCGCGTATTCTTTACTGGTTCTTACAAAGCACCACGTGAAATGAACTGGGTTGTTGGGATGCTGATCTTCTTCGTCATGATCGGGCTCGGTCTGACTGGTTATTTGTTGCCATGGGATAACAAATCCTATTTCGCAACCAAGGTTACGCTGGAGATTGCTAATTCAGTTCCGGTACTGGGACCGATCATTAAGGAATTGCTGCAAGGTGGAACTATTGTCGGTGCCGAAACGCTGACCCGCTTCTTCGCGATCCATGTCTTCTTCCTTCCGGCAGTACTGCTGCTCTTACTGGTAGGACATTTTATCATGATCCGCAGACAAGGGATCTCCGGACCTCTATAAGTGTGAGTTCATGAACAACCTCTATTTAAATATTAATGAATGAAGGGAGGCATTTACATGGCTCACGGAGACAAATCGAAAGAAAAAGTCGTATATGTCGGTGATTCTCGTGTTCGTAAAGGCGATGGCTTTGTTACACCTCCCGACTACACGGCTTATCCCGGAAAATCAGAAGCGTTCATTCCGAACTTTCTGCTGAAGGAATGGATGGTTGGTGTTGTCGTGCTTGTCGGGTTCCTCGTGCTCACGATTTCCGAACCGGCACCGCTCGGATTTCCGGCTAACCCTAGTGCTCAGGTCATTCCAATGCCAGACTGGTACTTTCTGTTCCTGTACCAATACTTGAAATATCCATATGCTTCTGGAGATTTTGTAGTTCTCGGAACGCTTGGGATTCCAGGTGTTGCCTTTGGTTCTCTATTGTTGGCTCCATTTCTCGATCGTGGCAAGGAGCGCAGATTCTATAAGCGGCCGATTGCGTCGTCGTTGATGCTTCTGTCGATAGCATCGTTGGTCTATTTGACCAATTTCGCCTGGACGCACTATCAACACGAGCTGAAGGCTTCAGGCCTTAAGCCGGAGCATATCCAGCGTGAAGAGAAGGCGCGTGAGAATCGGGAGAAGGGTCTACCGACAACGAATGCCGTTCAGAATAAAGAGATTGCTATCGTTGACAAGGATGATCCAGCGATGGAATCCTTTAAGAAGGCGACCTGTATCAGTTGTCATGGCGGAGATTTGAAAGGTGGAGGTGGGCCATCGCTACGCGGTATAGGTGATAAACATAATAAAGATGAGATTCTGACCATTATTAAAGAAGGCTTTAATGGTAGAATGCAACCAATGTATGATACTGCGAAAGCGAATGGCTTAAGCGATGATGATATCGATCATCTAGCGGATTGGCTTGCGAAGCAGAAGGCTGAAACTGTAAAATAGTAATAGCTGGATGAACCTGATCGTGAATACGATCAGGTTTTTACATATCTATCGGGCTAGTCCCGCCTAATGGAGAGGAGAATAAGGCTTGAGGCTGTCGATTTTGTGGAGCAAGTCATTGCTCGGGAATAAATACATATTATGGTGTCTATTTATTGTGAATCTGCTCGGAACGATCTACGGATATATTTGGTACGATGATCAGCTGCGGATGACGTGGGAGACTCAGCCGCATTGGTTGATTGTATTTGTTCCAGACAGTCCTACAGCTAGTTTGTTCTTTACTGCAGCTCTATTATTTTTATTATTCCCTAAGAAGTTAGGCAAATTCTATTTCATCCGTACGATAATTGAAGGATTAGCTGTCGTAACGAGTATCAAATACGGAGTTTGGGCGGTCACGATTATTTTTGCAGGAGCAGCCCAGGGAAATGCACTGGGGTGGCAGGATTGGATGTTGGTCGCATCCCATCTGGCTATGGCGGTCGAAGCTTTATTATATGTTCGCCTGTTTAAATTCGGCACATTGATGCTGATAGCTGCGTGGTGTTGGGCGCTATTGAATGACCTGATTGATTACAGCTTCGGGGTTTACCCGTGGTTGCCAGAAGTACTATGGAATGATGTGAACACGGTGATGATCTTTACCTTTGCCCTAACCTGCGCCAGTGCACTTGCTGGTTGGATGGCGCTCAAGGCGGCAAAACGATGGTAGTAAGCTTATAGTACGTGTTCAAAAAGTTCGGTTTTCAGCACCGAGAAGGTTGGATGAAGCTAGGGCATGAGGAGCGTAGCGTACGTGTTTTGTACGTGAGCACCGGAAGGCCCGACTGAATTCAAGATTCAATGTCGAATAACTCTCAGTGTTATTTCGTGATCAAAAGCGGACTTTTTGAACTACCTCTACAGATCAGGTTCTAAGCGTGGACAGCCTACCATAACATGATGGTAGGGAGGGATGTCCGTGAAATGGAAAGGATCTAGTCTATTAGCCGCTTTGTCTATTATCCTGCTGCTCCTGCAAGGATCCCAGGTTTATGCTGACGAGCTACCGGTCGCATCGACTGCGGATGTCAAAATAACGGAGCAGGAAAGAGCAGACAAGCTACGGCAACTGGAAGAGGCAACGGAGTTGTTATATCAAGACATGCAGCAGGGCAATACACAGAGAGCGAATCAGGATATGGAACAAGTCATTGAAGCGCTGGAGCGCCTGTCCTTCAAAGGGTTGACTTCGGTAGAGGGAATTCATGCTCTGGCTGAGAGCATTATGGATGTTAAGGAGACTTTGGCCAAGGCCGTAGATGGGCAAGAGGAATGGATTAGTTCATCTGCGCGGCTTAGGCTAGCTGTGAACAGTCTTACTCACCCGAAGCAGGCAATGTGGCATCAGTATTATAAAGTGTTGGGTGAGGATTTACAGCGAATGAACCAGGCTCATAACACAGGGAGCGGAGAGGCATTAAGACAGGCCTATCTTAGCTTGAAATCACATTACGAATTGATTCGTCCGGCAGTCGTGATCCGTAAGGATATTACAGAGATCAACCGCTTTGATTCCTGGTTGTATTATGTTGACAGCTTAACGAATGATACAAAAGCAGATACATCTGTACTAACTCGTACTCTGTTGCAAGGAGAAGCGTTGGTTAAGGAGCTGTTCGGCAAAAAGGGGGATGAACAGGTCTTTCTCCCAATCGCCGGATATGGAAATCCGTGGAACTGGAGTCTGCTCATCGGTGGTTGGATACTGCTAGCCTTGTTCTATACGGCTTACCGAAAATACCGGGCGAACCAGACGGTGATCACGATTCCTGGTAATAAAGAAAAGAATGATCGCTTCCGCTTCTAATCAATTTAAGAGAGGTGCCCATCAAAGATGGGCACCTCTTTCATTATTCTTCGCGAAAGCCCTCTCCGTGAACATCGCGAACATCGCTTATGATAATAAAAGCTCTGGGATCCACCGATTTAGCGATGCTCTGAAGACGTCTGATCTCCTGTCGTGATACGACACAGTAAGCCATTGGTTTATCCTGCTTAGAATAGGCTCCTTTGGCGGGAATCAGTGTGACGCCTCGCTCTAAGTCATTCGTGATGATATCTGCAATCGCCTCAGCATGGTCACTGATGATCATGAATGCTTTGGCTGAATAGGCGCCCTCTTGAATAAAATCGATCACTCTGGAGGCGATAAATACGGCAACGAGCGTGTATAGAATATTTTCCTTACGTACATAAAAGAGAGATAAGCCAATGATGATTACATCGATGCTGAGGATGACCTGTCCCATGCTGAAACCAAATCTGCGGCCAAGAATCCGAGCAATTATATCGGAGCCGCCAGTCGTTCCACCAAAGCGGAAGACAATGCCAAGACCAACGCCAAGCGTTACACCTGCATACATCGTAGCGAGAATATAATCGGTCTCTAACATTTCGATCCAGCCTTGGCTGAGAATATGTTCGAATACCCATAAGAAGAAAGAGAGGGAGCAGATCCCAATACCGGTCAGAATCATCTGCCGCCCGCCGAGAATTTTCCAACCCAGCAGGAATAGGGGGATGTTAATAATTAAGTTCGAAACAGACGGAGAGAAACCGAAGGCGTACTTCAGCAGAATTGTAATACCGGTAACTCCGCCCTCCATAAGCTGATTCGGTATTATAAAATATAGTAGGCCAAAAGCATAAATGGCTGTTCCAATAATAATCGGAACAACGGATCGCGCATAATTTGTGATATTTTTCATATTACTCATTTCTTCCTTTACTGGTGAGTAGTATAATCAATTTACGCAACTCTTTCATAGAGGTTGTTCTAGAGTCCTTTTTGAGCACGCACTCATAGTATATCTCTAAAAAGAATTTGTTTTCAATTTCCTGTTACGATAACATAAGAATTAATTTAGACAACAAGTTGGGGTGATAGGATGAATGAGAAATCTCTAGCTGAGATGCAGCGCGAAGTGGACAAGTATATTTCGCAATTCAAGGAAGGGTATTTCAGTCCACTGGCATTAATCGCGCGGATGAGTGAGGAGCTCGGCGAGCTTGCCCGAGAGGTCAATCATACATATGGAGAGAAGCCCAAGAAGCCGGACGAGCCGGAGGGCTCGATTGAGCTGGAATTAGGAGACATTCTCTTTATTACGATTTGCTTCGCCAACTCACTCGGAATTGATCTAACGGAGGCTCATGATAAAGTGATGCGAAAATTCTCGACCCGTGATGCGGATCGATGGACGAAAAAGGACACCGAATAAGGAGCACCTTCATATGCTGTATTAATGAATCAGCCCATTTTGGTTAGGGGGCAGCAGATGAAGGTGAAACAGTATTTAAGCGAAGCGTATCGCAGCATTTATGAGAATGATTTTGAGAAGGCACTCTATTGGTTTGAACAGGCACTAAGTATTGAACCGGATAATGCTGATCTTCATTATCGCCATTCGATCACTAGCGCCCGCAGCAATTGCCTCGACAAAGCACTAGTACATGCTAGCATTGCGACGACGCTTGCGCCAAATCATAAAGAATATGTGCTGCACTTTGATTGTTTAAGGGCAAAAGAGCTGCTCGGGATTGCCAGAAGGCATCTAGAGGGGGCAGCAGATGATACGATTAACCGATCTGAACGGGCCGTCCGTTTGCTTGCACGGGCGGGTGAGCTGGACCCTTTATCCGTCGAGGTACAGGCATGGTTAGCAATTGCATATGGTGAGATGGGGAGATATGATGCCGCCCTGTCTGCTCTACGCGAGGCTTACTCATTGCCTCAGGACGAAGTGGTTACGAGGCAACTCGCTGAATTGGAACAACAACTGGAAAACAAATTGAATCAGTCATCAACTTAGTTCAAGTGAAGGGGGATTAAAAATGGGGGAACAAATTAGAGTAGCCGTTGTCGGTGCAACCGGCAAAATGGGCAAAGAAGTCGTTAAGATGGTGCTTAAGGATTCAGAGCTTCAATTGGTAGCGGCAGTAAGTCCATCAGAAGAAGGATTGGACGCTGGAACATTGGTTGGTAAGTCGCAATGCGGAATCGCGATTACATCTGATCTGGAACTTGCTTTGCTTGAGAGTAAGCCGCAAGTTATGGTTGATTTTACAACACCTAAAACTGCATATGCCAATACTGAATTGGCGATCAGACTTGGAGTATCTCCGGTGACCGGTACGACCGGCTTTACGCCGGAGCAGATCGAGCATCTGGACAAGCTGTGCCAGGACAAAGGAATAGGCGGGCTCATCGCTCCCAATTTTTCCGTCGGCGCTATTCTGCTGATGAAATTTGCGGCCGAAGCGGCTAAATACTTTCCAAATGTGGAGATTATCGAATATCATGGGGATCAGAAGCTTGACGCGCCTTCCGGAACTGCGATCAAGACGGCCGAATTAATCTCGAACAACCGTAAGGAACATAGACAAGGCAATCCAAATGAAGAGGAGACCATTGAAGGGGCGCGTGGGGGTTATTACAATGGCTTCCGGATACATAGCGTTCGTCTTCCGGGGATCTTTGCTCAAGAAGAGGTCGTATTCGGGGATTTTGGCCAGACTTTGAAAATTCGCCATGATTCTTATGATCGCGCAGGATACATGCCTGGTGTTAATATAGCAGTGAAGAAGGTTCTGAACTGTAAAGGAATGGTTTACGGTTTCGAACATTTTATGGAAGAGTAGGAGATGAGACAGAATGCTTAACGTTGCATTTATTGCCCACGACAGAAAGAAAGAAGATATCGTCAATTTTGTAGTTGCTTATGAACATGTATTTCAAGGGAAAAATTTATATTCAACGGGGACGACTGGACAGAGAATTATGGAAGCTACCAGTCTGAAAATTCATCGTTTCTTATCCGGTCCTTTGGGCGGTGATCAACAAATCGGGGCGCTGATTGCCCAGAATGAAATGGATCTTGTTATTTTCTTACGCGATCCGCTGATGGCTCAGCCGCATGAACCTGACATTACCGCGCTGCTTCGTCTCTGCGATGTGCATGGTATTCCAGTTGCTACGAATATGGCTACGGCGGAAATTCTCGTTCGTGCCCTGGATCGTGGAGATTTTGCTTGGCGCGAACTGGTTGAATTGATGAAACCGGAGTTGAAGTAATGAGCGAACCGCTTGATATTTTAATTTTTGGCGCACATGCGGATGATGCCGAGATTGGAATGGCCGGTACAATTGCCAAGCAGGTTGCTGCCGGGTATAGAGTCGGCCTTTGCGATCTGACGGAAGCTGAGTTATCCTCTAACGGCAATGTTGAACTCCGCAAGCAGGAGGCCGTTGCAGCTGCTGAGCTGCTTGGGGTCACACTGCGCCTGAACCTCGGATTGCCAGATCGCGGCTTGAACGGTTCTGCAGAGCAGATCGCTGCGGTTACTGCGGTAATCCGTGAATATCAACCGGCGATTATTTTTGCGCCTTATTGGGAAGATCGTCATCCAGATCATATTGCTTGCAGTAAGCTGGTTGAGGATGCTGCATTCAATAGCAAATTGCGCCGTTATATGCCGGACAAGCCTGCAGTGGCTGCGCCAGAGCTTTACTTCTATTTCATTAACGATTGGAGAACTCCTGACTTGCTCGTGGATGTAACGGACAATTATGCGATGAAGGAGCAAGCCCTGGGTTGCTACCGCTCGCAGTTTGGAACAGAGCCGAAGGAGGAAGAAGTAGCACTTACGCCGCTGAATCAAGGATATGTAGAAAGGGTTAAGGCCCGGGATTCATTGATTGGTCAGCGTAAGCTTATTCCTTATGCCGAGGGGTTCGCGGTCAAGACCCCATATATTGTTAATCTATTTGGAACTCGGCGTTCATAAGTTATATAGGAACATATCGACCACTACATTATAAGGAGGCCCCCGCCAATGAACCAGCATTTAAAAATTGGCATAACATGTTATCCTTCACTGGGAGGTTCGGGGGTTGTTGCGACCGAACTTGGTAAACTTCTAGCAGAGAAGGGCCATGAAGTTCATTTCATTTGTCATGGAGTACCTTTCAGATTAGGAAGTTTCCATAAGAACATAATTTATCACGAGGTTGAGGTCAGCGACTATTATGTGTTCCGCTATCCGCCTTACGATCTATCTCTGGCTACGAAGATGGCTCAGGTTGCCAAGACGGAGAATCTCGATATATTGCATGTACACTATGCAATGCCACATGCGGTATGTGCCTTTCTGGCCAAACAGATGGTCGGTGACCGGTTAAAAGTGGTTACGACGCTACATGGAACGGATATTACCGTGCTTGCTCAAGATGAATCGCTTAAGGATCTGATCCGACTGGCTATTAACGAAAGCGATGCAGTTACTTCCGTATCGCGGGATTTAATCAGAGAGACTCGTGAAGTCCTTGATATATCGAGGGATATCGATTTGGCATACAATTTCGTGGATGAGCGTGTGTACTATCCTAGACCTTGTCTGGAGTGCCGTGATGATTTTGCTGCTCCCGGGGAGAAGGTGCTTATGCATATCTCTAATTTCCGTCCCGTCAAACGAGTTAGCGATGTAATCGATATCTTCGGAAAAGTAACTACCAAGATTCCTTCCAAATTGCTGCTCGTCGGCGAAGGTCCCGACTTGCCTAAGATTCAATGTAAGATCAAGGAGATGGGTCTTAGTGATAAGGTACACTTCCTTGGCAAACAAGACGATATTGCTCATGTCATCTCGATGGCAGACGTTCTGCTACTACCTTCGGAGAAGGAGAGCTTTGGTCTTGTTGCCTTGGAGGCGATGGCCTGCGGTGTACCGACAGTTGGATCGATAGCAGGCGGTATTCCGGAGCTCGTCACCCACGGAGATACCGGTTTCCTTGCTCCTATTGGTGATACAGATCAAATGGCTGAGTATTGTATCTCACTGTTCTCTGACACCCAGCTGGCGGAGCGTGTGAAGATGGCTTGTCTGGATCGCGCGAGAAATGATTTCAGCAGCGACCGGATTACCTCTATCTATGAAGCGATCTATTACCGTGTGCTGAATCGCGAAGTGCCTGGCCTCACATCGGTAAGCTAATCTCCTCTGGTTGCTTCGTCCCATTGGATATAGGCGAGTGAAGCGTAGGGAGAGGAATCGTATATTAGCATGGAGGCTTGCATTGTAATGAATTCATGGAAACAGGTAGACCCCCTGATGTATCGTCAGGGGGAAGCGGTGTTATATACACTGATCGCTCATGACTATGAAGCTTATTTGTCGGGGATGTGTGCGAGATGAAATTATGGGCCGAGAGGTCCATGATATGGATATCGCTACCTCGGCTAGACCTGAGCAGGTTATTGCTCTTTTTGATCGTACTGTTCCTACGGGGATTCAACATGGAACAGTGATGGTACTCATGGGCGAATATTCGTTCGAAGTGACGACATTTCGTAAAGAATCGGATTATGAGGATCATCGCAGGCCATCTCGGGTTGAATTTGTCGATGCGATTATAGAAGATTTACAGCGTCGTGATTTTACGATGAATGCGATGGCGCTCGGTATGGACGGACGACTGATCGATCCGTTCGCTGGACGAGGGGACATCGCTGCCGGTTTGATTCGCTGTGTCGGACAGGCAGGGGAACGCTTTGAAGAGGATGCCTTACGGATGATGAGGGCAATCCGGTTTGCTTCCGTCTTTGGTTTTAGACCGGTGAAGAGCTTGTGGAGAGCTCTATTATCCGGGAAGAAGATGCTATCCTTCATTGCCATGGAACGAATTCGGGCGGAACTTGAACGAGTTATTGAAGGGCCCCGCCCACTGCGTGGACTTGCCCTGATTCAGCGTAGCGGTATGATCGATGAGGTGAAATATCCCGTCTCTTATCCTGGACCGCTGCGAGAAAACTATTTAAGAACAATGGAGCATCCGTTAGTAACTGGTCTAGTGAAGCGTCTATATTTGCTGCTGAGAGGGCTGAATATTAGCGCAGATCAAGCCGATAGTTTGATGCGTCAGTGGACGTTCTCCAATTCGCTTGTGGAGCGGACTATTAAACTGATTAGATTCGATGAGCAGTGGATGACCCATATAACCTCCCTTCCTATAGAAGATCGTAAGGAAGAACAGAATTTGCGACGCGCCTGGATCTCCTTAGAGCTTGCTTGTGGCCGGGAGACGGTAACTGATTGGCTTGGATGTCATCAAGCGCTGCTACAAGAGCTCACTCAAGCCAACTCTCCCGTTCCCGTATGGGAGCAGTTGGCTGAGTGGGGCTTCTTGAACAGTCTCCTCAATCAAGCCGAGGCGTGGCATGAGGGGCTAACGGTATATGAACTGCGGGATCTAGCTATAGCTGGCAGTGATGTAATAGAGTGTACCGGCAAGAAGGGAGGACCATGGCTCGGGCAGCTAATGAAGCAATTGCTGGAGTCCGTAGCTATGGGCGATTTGATCAACGACCGTGAAGCGTTGTTGGAGCATGCGAAGGACGTGGTGAATCGAGATGGAATCTAATCATTTATTGCAGATGCTACTGGATAATCCCGGTCAGTATATCTCAGGCGAAGAATTAAGTCGGCGGCTGTCGATCAGTAGGACGGCGGTCTGGAAGCAGATTAATAAGCTTCGACAGGATGGCTATGAATTTGAGGCGGTTTCACGTAAGGGTTATAGACTGATTCATTCACCAGAACGAATCCATCGAGAAGATTTGCTATCGAGACTACAGACCACAACATTCGGCCGTCAGATCCTCGTTCAGGAAGTTGTTAAGTCGACTCAAGATGAAGTCAGGACATTGGCCGAGCAAGGTGCAACTGAGGGAACATTAATGATTGCTGAAGAGCAGACGGTGGGACGTGGTAGGCAAGGACGGAAATGGCACTCTCCACCCGGCAAAGGGATTTGGATGAGCATGCTACTGAGGCCGCGCCAACCGATCGCCTTTGCAGCTCAGCTTACACTGTTGACAGCGGTGGCAGTCTGTCGTGCCCTGCGCAAGGTAAGCGGGGTTGATGTCGGCATCAAGTGGCCTAATGATCTGCTCATTCAGGGCCGGAAGCTATGTGGATTCTGGTTGAATCGATTAGTGAGGACGAGCTGATCAAATATTGCATCGTTGGCATTGGCATTGATGTGAATCTGCTGCTGGAGGATATTCCTGAAGAGCTTCGCTCCGTTGCGACCTCGCTTCGGATCGAGAGCGACTGCAAGCAAGATCGGGTGCAGCTGATTGCAGAAATAATGTACGAGCTGGAGCAACTGTACAATCTATACAATGAAGAGGGCTTTGCTCCGATCGGTAACCTATGGGAAGCCTTATCCGTAACGATAGGACGTCAGGTACAGATCAAAACACCGCAGGGAGAGAGCAGCGGGATTGCAACTGGCCTGGATCCGTCAGGCGCCTTATTGATTTCCGATCAGCAGGGGCAGGAACGGACGATTTACTCCGGCGAAATCCAGCTGGGTTGAACTATGAACAACAGCGATCGGAAGAACATTTCACACGGCTGCTTTCATCCGTACAATCATTAGTTCAACTTACATAGTTGATCCAACCCCTTTATTGATAAAAATAAATTTGTTATACTGTTCGCAGGAGGCGGTATCGAGATATCGAACTGCACTCTTGTCGAGCGGTATTGCATGACGATTTAGCAGATTTAAGTATTCATCAAGGAATAGCTTGTTACACAAGCTATAGACGCGTATAGCTACAAGTAAATATAACGTCAAGTAGTATGCGTTGGATTCTGCTCAGAGCCGAAGAGGACCGAGACAGAAGGGACGATCGAAAGTGACTCTTCTTTGGATTCGGACCTTTTTAGTGCGTAACTAAAAGGTTTTTTTGTTGTGTTCGAGATACCGCATCGAAAACGACACGTAAGAGGAGACATGATTATGGCTGGAAAACAAATGTTAAACATTGTGAAAATGAAACGGATGAAGCAGGATGGCGACCCGATCTCCATGATTACAGCTTATGATTATCCATCGGCTACACTTGCCGAAGAGGCTGGGTCGATATTATTCTAGTTGGAGACTCACTTGGAAATGTCGTGCTGGGCTATGATACGACGATACCTGTCACACTGGATGATATGGTCTATCATTCCCGGTCGGTAGCCAGAGGCGCCAAGAATACGTTCATCGTGACTGACATGCCGTTTATGACATATCACGGAAGCATCGACGAGACGCTACGAGGAGTAAGCCGGATTATGCAAGAAGGGCATGCCCAAGCCGTCAAGATGGAAGGTGGAGCGGAGATCGCTGATACCGTGAAGAGAATTGTTCAGTCCGGAGTTCCGGTACTGGGCCATATCGGACTTACACCGCAATCTGTCAATCAAATTGGCGGCTACCGGATTCAAGGCAAGGATGAAGCCGATGCGAAGCGGCTGCTTGAGGACGCCAGAGCATTGGAACAAGCAGGTGCATTTGGCATCGTGCTGGAGCTTGTGACAGAAGAGGTAGCAGCCTATATCTCATCTGAGCTGAGTATTCCTACCATTGGAATTGGTGCTGGTCGTGGATGTGACGGGCAGGTGCTTGTATATCATGATGTACTTAAATATACTTCGAATTACCGCAATAAAAGGTTCGTTAAGACCTATGGAGATATAGGGGAGCAAATTCGCAGCGGTATCTCTGCTTATGTGCAAGAGGTTAAGGCTAAGCAGTTCCCTGCTGAGGAGCATGTATTTGCCGCCGAAGATGGAGTTCTGGATAATCTGTATGGTAAAGGAAAGGCGGAAACTCATTCATGAAAGTATTTACTACGACATCTGAGCTAAAAGAATTTCTGAAATCCGGGCGTATCGCCGCTATGAAGGAAGGCAAGGAACTGCAGGTTGGACTGGTTCCTACAATGGGATATTTGCATGAGGGCCATGCCAGTTTGTTGAGAAAAGCAAGAGCACAGAATGATCTGGTTGTACTGAGCATTTTCGTCAATCCGATTCAATTCGGACCAAATGAAGATTTGGACCGTTATCCGCGAGATGCGGAACGTGATTTGGCATTGGCAGAACACGAAGGTGTTGATGCCGTATTTATGCCAAGTGTAGAAGAAATGTACCCACAGCCAATTAAGACGAAAGTAGCTGTAGAAGAGCTAACCTCGAAGTTATGCGGAGCTTCCCGTCCTGGTCATTTTGATGGAGTAACTACAGTGGTCAGCAAGCTATTTCATATCGTTGCACCAAACCGAGCTTATTTCGGTCAAAAGGACGCTCAGCAGGTTGCTGTTGTCGCACAAATGGTCAAAGATCTTAATTTCGATCTAGAAATAATTCCTTGCCCGATCGTTCGTGAGAACGATGGCCTGGCTCTGAGCTCGCGAAATGTATACCTAAGTGCTGAGGAACGCCAAGCGGCGCTGATTCTGTCACGTAGCTTGAAGCAGTTGGAAGCAGATGTATATGGCGGTAAAGAGGTAACGGTTCTGGAAGCACGCCAACAGCTTACTCAGAAGATTGAGAGCGAACCATTGGCAGAGATCGATTATGTGGAGATAGCCGCTTTTCCAAGCTTAACCGCGCTTCAGCTGACAAATTCCTTCAACAGTGAGCTGGAGGTATTTGGAGCGATTCTAGTCGCTGTGGCCGTTAAATTTGGTACGACAAGACTGATTGATAATGTATTGTTAACAGGAAAGGGGGAGGCTATCCATGTATAGAACAATGATGAAATCCAAAATTCACCGTGCAACAGTTACAGAGGCAAATCTGAATTATATTGGGAGTATCACGATCGATGAAGATTTGATGGAAACTGCCGACCTTCTAGAGAATGAGAAGGTGCAAATCGTCAACAACAATAATGGAGCGAGGCTGGAGACATATGTAATTCCTGGTCCTAGAGGTAGCGGTGTGATTTGTCTGAATGGAGCAGCAGCACGTTTGGTACAGCCTGGGGATACAGTCATCATTATCTCATACGCTCAAATGTCTAATGAAGAGATCAGAAACTACAAGCCGACAGTCGTGTTTGTCGGAGAAGATAATAAACCAGTCGAGATGGCTTCCAAGGAGTTACATTCGACCATTCGTTAATGTCAAAGGGCGACCCCAGAGGCAGCGCTCAGCGAAGGTTCCACAGTTGGGTTATGCAATTAATGCCTGCGGGAATGAAAAGTCCCCCGAAACAAAAAATGAACTTAAGGCTCGCACTGATTGCTCGCACTGATTTCATTTTTAAGGGGTGGGATGCGGATGATTTTTCAACATATGTTTGCGGAAATGAATGAGATGTTGGATGAGATATCTAAATTTTATCCGATTGCCCAAGGAACGCAGAAGCAGGAGCTCACGCAAAAATGGAACCTTCTTAAGCACATGAGTGACGAAATTATTGAAGAATGGCTGAGCTTTGAAGAGAAGATGGGAGCGGTCAGGCAAAATTGGAGTGAGGCTGAAGCCGTCGATTATGTACTTCCTGAGATGAAATGTGATGCCTATGAGAAAGGGGAAGGTTACTATAAGCTCCTGATGTTCTCAAAAGCACTCGAACAGTTCCAGCTCGTTGTGCATGATTACCCGGATAGTCCTGTTGGCCGGACTTATTTAGCGATGTGTCATCTACATTTGCAGCAATTATCCGAAGCTTCCTCTCACTTCATCGCTGTGCTGGATAAGGCGACCAGCAATAGGCTTCGTTCCATTATTTACAATGCGCTGGGCTGTATCGAAGCCCAGAATGGGAAACGTCTGCGAGCGAAGGAATACTTCGCATTAGCCCATCGAAGCGACCCAACGCTACCTGAACCTCTGATGAATCTGCAGGCCTGTGACAACAGTTCAGGGAAGCTGAAATTTGGAGATGAACTGTCTCCATTAATGTAACGAACAGAATGAATCGAGCCGAGCTAAACAGCGACTTAACTGCAAGCGATGCACTCGTCATATGCCGGGGCATCGCTTTGTTCTTTTTTTAAAAATGCGTGTTCAAAGGCAACTTCTTAAAATGTTAGTTAATTTTCAAATTGGCTATATTCTGTTATGCTGTTTATGAGACTGGATTGAAGGGACTTAGGAACGAGAAATGAAATACGCGGTACTTGATTTTGAAACTACAGGCAATCAATCCTCTGATGAGATTATTCAGGCAGGACTTGCCATTATAGATCATGATTTGACAATTTCACAAGTTTATCGCTCTTATGTAAACCCGGGAATCCCTATTCCTCCATTTATAACAGGGTTGACCGGAATTACTGAAGAGGATGTCAAAGATGCGCCTGGATTGGACGAGGTCATGATGGAGATGGTTCCATTACTCGATGATGCAGTTCTGGTAGGACATAATGTAGCTTTTGACTTCAATTATTTACAGAGCGCTCTCGATAAGACGGGATACATGCCCTTTTCTGGACGCATTCTCGATACGATGGACTTTCTGAAAATATTCTTTCCTTCGCTGTCCACTTATCAGCTCGGATTGGTGTCACAGGAATTCAATGTGCAGCATGATCGGCCCCATCAGGCAGATAGCGATGCTCTAGCCACGGCTCTGATCTTCCTTAAGTGTCTGGAAGAGATAGAGCAGTTGCCTTTGCTTACGCTTCAGAGGCTGTCAGATCTGTTCAACAATGAAGACAGTGATCTGGCCTGGTTCTTTGATGCAATGCTACAAGAGAAGCAGCAGAAGGAATTTGGTGTTAACCCGGATGGGTTCACATACTACCGACAATTTGCCCTCCAGGTCAATGACTGGATGGATATTGAACCAGCCCGGGATCATATGCTCGTAAATCCACTGAAGGACGTATCCTTTGAACAGTTCATGGAGCAGGTCCGAGAACAGTTACAGCTGAAGCTGCCTGAATATGAAGAACGCGAAGCCCAGACCATGATGCTGGAACAAGTGATGCAGGTTTTTGATGAAGATAAGCATCTCTTGATTGAAGCTGGTACGGGTACCGGGAAGTCGCTTGGATATCTTCTTCCTGCGATCTACCATAGCGTGAAGCAGGATGAAAAGGTTATGATCAGCACCCATACGATTAATTTGCAGGAGCAGCTAAGGGAACGGGATCTTCCGCTTTTGACGGAGGTAGTTCCATTTCCGTTTCAGGCCGCAATTTTCAAGGGAAGGCAACATTATTTGTGTTTGCGCAAATTTGAACATAAAATAAATAGAAGAGATTTCACAACCCCAAAAGAAGAGGTGATGACGGCCGCACAAATGATCGTGTGGCTCGCTCAGACGGAAACCGGGGATGATGAAGAGCTTAATCTTGGAAATCGCGGCGGTGATTTCTGGGAGACGGTGGCCAGTGAATCTGAGTCCTGCCTTGGGCGCTCTTGCCCTTGGTTCCGGAAATGCTTCTACCATCGTGCTAAGCATGAAGCGGGCGTAGCCGATGTTGTTATAACGAATCATTCTAAGCTATTCACCGATATACAGGCTGGACATCAGCTTCTGCCGAGCTATGATCGTTTGGTCATCGACGAGGCTCATCATCTTGAGGATGTTGCTGGCAAGCATCTCGGCTTGCAACTCAAATATTTTACAGTTGTTCATACGCTAACCCGATTGTTCAAGGATAGCAAGACAGGGCAGCTTCCCTCCTTGCACTCCATGCTTCAGCAAGCGGGAACGGAAGCAGCAATGAAATGGATAACAGTCATTGACGGGATGTATCCATCGCTGATCGAAGTGAAGGAGACTTGGGACAAGCTGAGCGAATTGTTATTCGCATTGATACCTGAGCGTTCTGATGCGGCTCCTGGAGATCCGGGACAGTTCGTAACTAGACTTCTGCCGGATAAGAAGCCCAAGGCCTGGGATGCGCTAACTACATTAGAGAACTCGATATATATTACCTTAGGGGACATCCTCCGCAAAGGGGAGCGGATGGTGGCCGAAATCCGCGAGGAACAGGATGATTATGGTTCAGAGAGCCTGATTACAGACATCAGTGGACTACTTAAAGATTTGGCCAATGAACGTGAGACGCTTCGCTTCTTCATGAAGCTGGAAGATGAGAATACGGTATATTGGCTCGAGGCTAATGGGAACTACCGCAATCGTTCATTGCAAATCTTTGCGGTGCCGATTGATGTTAGTGCTCAATTAAAGGCATATTTCTTCGATAAGAAGAAAAGTGTAGTCATGACTTCGGCTACATTGACAGTTGATAAATCATTCGAATATGTGATTGAGCAGCTTGGTTTGCAGGAAGCAGCTAATGAGGACAGATTGATGTCTGCGATGCTACCTTCTCCGTTTAATTACAGGGAGCAGGCGTTAGTACTCATACCGCGGGATTTTCCAAGCGTTAAGGGTAGTGTTGGCGATGATTATTTTGTACAGACCCTGGTACGGTCTTTGGCGGACTCAGCAATTGCTACCAAGGGTAGGATGCTTGTTCTATTCACCTCCTATCGAATGCTGCGCCAAGTGTATGATCCGTTAAAAGAGCTTTTATCTGATGAAGGCATAACTGTTATTGGACAGGGAATGGATAGCGGCAGCCGAACGAAGCTGACCCGCCGTTTTCAAGGTCAGCAAGCCTCGGTGCTGCTCGGGACTAGCAGTTTCTGGGAAGGAGTAGATATTCCTGGCGAAGCTTTAACGAGCCTTGCAATTGTTCGCCTTCCGTTCCAGCCGCCGAATCATCCGCTTGTCGAAGCCAAGAGCGAGCGGCTGCAGAGAGAAGAAGAACCCCTTCATGAAGTTGTCGGTGCCTCAGGCAGTAATTCGCTTCAAGCAAGGGTTCGGCGTTTAGTGCGTTCATCCGCGGATCGTGGAATTGTCATTGTCTATGATACTCGCATTCTAGAATCTTATTATGGCAAGTACTTTCTTTATTCTTTGCCGGGACCGAAAATGGAACATATGACACTTTCTCAGATGGTTCCACGGATCTCAGAATGGCTAAACGATGATGAAGAGTCGTAATATCTTAAAATTGCACCTGTAGGGGGAAATAATATGAAATCAGAAAAAATTTCAGATGCGGTTGTACGCAGATTGCCTGTATACTTGCGTTTTCTTAACGAATTAAGCCATCGTGAGGTCTTAACGGTTTCTTCCCAGGAGCTCGGACAAAAGCTGGATTTAAATCCAGCTCAAATCCGTAAGGACCTCGCATATTTCGGTGATTTTGGCCGTAAGGGGATTGGGTATGACGTCTCATACTTGATCGAGAAAATACGGCAAATTCTGAATTTGGACCAGCAGATTAATGTGGCACTTGTCGGTGCAGGTAATCTGGGACAAGCCTTGTCCAATTATAATACTTATGTGAAGGATAATATGCGGATTATTGCAGTCTTTGACGCATCTCCAAATAAGATCGGTAAGAAGGTCAATGATATTACGATCCAACCGATCGAGGAATTGGAGCAGACGGTAAGAGACAAACATATTCAAATTGGAATTATTACAGTACCTGATGTGGAAGCGCAGCGCGTTGCCGATCAGCTTGTTGCTGCTGGAATCGGAGCGATTCTGAACTTTGCGCCTACGATTATCAAGGTTCCATCTGACGTGCGGATCCATGCGGCAGATTTCACAACAGATCTAATTAGTCTTGCTTATTATTTGCAAAGTGGAAAGGAATTACCGAAAGATGAGTCGTAAATGGTTGATTCAAAATGGTACGTTTGCAGTGCTGGATGAGAAGAATCCGATCGTCCATGGTTATATGTTGATCGAAGGAGATACAATCTCTTATATCGGCGAGGAGCGTCCAGAAGGCGTAGAAGGAGCAGAGACCTATGATGGTAAAGGCCAGCTCTTTATGCCGGGCCTCGTCAATTCACACGGACATACAGCGATGTCATTACTGCGTGGGTACGGTGATGATATGGTACTGCAGGAATGGCTTGAGCAGAAAATGTGGCCGATGGAGGCAAAGTTTACTCCAGAGGATGTATTTTGGGGTTCATCTTTGTCCGTCTTGGAGATGGTCAAGGGTGGTACTACAACCTTCCTAGACATGTATGATCATATGGATCAAGTGGGCAAAGTTGTGGAGACCGCTGGAATCCGCGGCGTTCTGACACGCGGTGTTATTGGTCTCTGCCCGCCTGAAGTACAGGAACAGAAGCTGGCCGAAGCGATTCGCATTTCACGTGATTGGCACGGTAAGGCGGATGGACGGATAACAACAATGATGTCGCCGCATGCTCCGTACACATGTCCGCCAGATTATATTGAGAAGTTTGTGCAAGCAGCGCATGATCTCGATTTGCCATTACACACACATATGTCTGAGACAAAAGCCGAGGTTCAGCAAAATGTGGACCAATATGGCGTTCGTCCAGTTCAACATCTACTTAATCTGGGCTTCTTCTCTCGTCCTTCCCTTGTTGCTCATGCGGTACATCTGACTGATGAAGAGATTGAGATTCTTGCTGCTCATAAGGTAGCTATCTCTCATAACCCAGGAAGCAACCTTAAGCTTGCCAGCGGGGTAGCACGAGTACCGGAGTTGCTGAAAGCTGGAGTAACGGTGTCGCTTGGTACCGATGGTCCTGCAAGCAATAACAATCTCGACATGTTTGAAGAGATCAGGCTAGCCGCACTTATTCATAAAGGGGTATCCGGTGATCCGACAGCTGTTCCTGCGCTTGAAGCACTTCGTATGGGGACGGAGTATGGGGCGAAATCGCTCTACTTGGAGAATACAGGTAAATTGGCTGCAGGTATGAAGGCTGATATGATCGCCGTAAATACGGATCAAGCTCACTTCCTGCCGCGGACGGATTATATCTCTCATATCGTCTATTCAGCAGGTCCAAAGGACGTAGAGCATGTATGGGTCGACGGTAAGCAGATTGTCCGCCATGGTGAATGTCTAACGTTGGACGAAGAGCGCATTCGCTATGAGGCGCAAGCGTCCTTTGAGGGCCTTCTCGGCCGTTAAGGTGAGAATTAGAACTCTAATTGGGAAGGAAAGAGAAGGTTGAAGAATAGAACCAAATGGATTCTGCTCTCCATTGTGATCCTGCTGATCGTCTTCTTTGGCCTTTACCGCTTCTATTTGTATATACAAGAGGATATTTGGCAGGGAGAGAATGCTGCAGTAACGCTGGCTAGACAAGAGACCGGACTTGTTGAATCGGAAAAGGTATGGAAGTCGGTCTGGGATGATGTGTGCTGGGTCGTTCTAGGTAAAAATGCGGACGGTGTAGAGATCATGGTCTGGATGGCGGAAGGGAAAGCCGCAGTGGAGAAACCGCTGTCTGAAGGGGTCTCCGAGCAGCAAATTCGTAAAATTATACAAGATCAGTTACCTGGAATCAATATTGTTAGATTGACGCCGGGTATTTATAACAATCAATATGTTTGGCAATTGTTCTATAAAGATAAATCTCATCATTATTACCGTTTCTTCAGCTTTAGCAATGGTGAGCCATTATCGGAAGTGTTCACATTGCCGAATCGTTAGAGATTGATTCAGATAACAAGCTTTGTTCATGAGATGAGCGCTTAATCGCAGCATTAATATGCGAATAAGCGCGATGATTCTCATTCGAACAAGGCTTGTTTTTTGCATAAAGATGAGTATATCCAAGGATGGAAACTTTTAAATGTCTAAAAATTAAAATAGTGTTCACACTTCGGTTTCTTCTTTTGTATAAGATATGATATACTTAATCCAGTTGTTTTGATAGATAAAAGTATATACTATTAATATATCAATATTAAAGGGGGACATCTCGTGAAACTGCGAATTGGAACGATCGCTGCTAGTGTTGCGGTTTCTGCACTGCTACTGTTTGGCGGCTGGTATGCTTATCAACATTGGGTGGTAGAGAGCCCGTTCGAGAAGACAGTGAAGCAATTTGACGGTGTAAATAGCGTCGAATCTGATATAAACAAAAAGCAAGTCGATTTGAAGCTAGATCTGAAACCCGGTACTAACCTTGGTGAACTGGTTAAGTATATTAAAGAGGATGGCAAGAAGTGGGTTGGTCAGCGGGAGTTGTCGTTTGAGATCAAGGATCAATCAAATAGTGATTTGAACAGAGCATGGAACAAGGTCCTGTTCCCGATTGCCCAGGCGATGGAGAATAAGCAGTATACGAATATTACTACTGCGCTTGATCAACTGCAGCAACAAAATGAATCTATTACTGCCAAGGCTGAAATGGATGAGAAGAATGTGTATATTACTCTAACAGATGGTAAAGCCAGTAAATTTATAATTCTACCTCGCGTTCCAGAACGAATGGGGGCATGGCCTAATGCGTAAGAGAATAGCAGAGATTTCTATTGGTGTAGTGCCTGTACTGCTCATTTTTCTAGCTTATATCGGTGTAAATATATTGCCGGTGGTATTCATAAGTCTCCTAATAGGCGGATTATTCATGCTTGCCAAGATGCGTGGTGGCATTGCAATAGGTGCAACACAGGACCGCAAACGAAGAAAGAACGGGCCAGCGAAGCTGACGTTCGCGGAGATCGGAGGTCAGGAGAGTGCCAAGCAAGAGCTCATCGAGGCGCTGGATTTCATGGTCCGTTATGAGGAAATTACGAAATTTGGCATCCGACCGATCAAAGGTATCCTACTGACAGGGCCGCCGGGAACCGGGAAGACGCTATTGGCCAAAGCCGCTGCCCAATATACGAATTCTGTATTCGTGGCCGCTTCAGGCAGCGAATTTGTAGAAATGTACGTTGGTGTCGGTGCGAGCCGCATCCGCGATTTATTCAAGGAAGCAAGAACCCGAGCTGCGAAGGAGAATAAAGAAAGTGCCGTTATCTTCATCGATGAGATCGATGTGATTGGCGGCAAGCGTGAGGGTGGACAACAGCGTGAATATGATCAGACGCTAAATCAGTTGTTGACGGAGATGGATGGGATCTATACTTCGGATACGCCTCGTATTTTGTTAGTCGCGGCGACCAACCGTAAGGAGATGCTCGACAATGCCCTGGTGCGTCCGGGCCGATTTGATCGTCATATTCAAGTTGATCTTCCCGACAAAGAGGTCGGATTCATATTCTGCAGCTCCATGCTCAAAATAAACCAATAGCTGAGCATGTGGATCTGGAGAAGGTGGCCGAGGAGACATTTGGATTCTCCGGTGCACAGCTGGAGAGCGTGATGAACGAAGCAGCAATCTATGCGATGCGTGATTCTGAAGAATTGATCACACAGCTTCATCTGTCCTTGGCGATCGATAAGGTCATGCTCGGAGAGAAGACAGACCGCGAATCGACGGTGGATGAGAAGCGGCGGGTTGCTGTGCATGAGCTTGGTCATGCTGTTGCTGCCGAGATTGTCTCGCCAGGTAGCGTGAACCAGGTCGTCTTAAGTCCGCGTGGACGGGCGCTTGGCTATGTTCGTCACAACCCGCAGGATGAGAAATATTTATATACCAAGGAGTATCTTGAAGGACAGATTATCGTCGCACTAGCAGGAGCGGCGGCGGAGGAAATTTACTATGGAGGACGAAGCACCGGATCAAGCAATGACTTCGAGCAAGCCTTGAACATCGTTCAGACGATGATGACATCTGGTCTTACTTCTTTAGGAATTATGAATATGGATATGATGACGAAGGAAGTGTTGATGAGAGAGAATTCCAGAATACTGGATGAGCTTGCTGCCAAGTCGAAGCAAATCTTAATCGATCATTCGGCGATATTCGACCAATCACTGGATATCCTTTTAAAGGAAGAAAGACTATCCGGCGAACAATTCCAATGTCAATTTAGTGAAATCAGTCTTTTACCTGGCATAAAACATGATGCCGGTTATTTTTTTTTACTTTTTCTTCGTGCTAAGATATTATTATATGTTGGGTATAAAAAGATGTATTATTCGACATTTGGGTACAATATTACGTAAGAAGATGAAAGGATGGAGCGAGAGAACCATGAATTTCAAAAAGATAGGTGTCATTGGTGGCGGCACGATGGGGCAAGGTATTGCCGAGATGCTCGCAGCTAAAGGACTTGATGTACTGCTTGTTGAAGAAACGACTGACAAACTGAACCATGCATATAGCATGATTGAGACGAGCCTTGATAAGCAACTCGAGAAATGGGCGATTACAAAGGCCGAGAAGAAGTTGATCTTATCCAAAATTCATAAAGTGACTCATTTTGCCGAACTCGGTACCTGTGATATGGTCATCGAGACCATTTCGGAGGATTTGGATGCCAAGAAACAGGTATTCAAGCAATTGGATCAAGTATGCCCAAGCAACATTATTCTGGCTAGCAATACTTCCACGCTCAGCTTGACTGAAATTGCCGGCTCTACCAAATATCCGGAGCGCGTTATTGGTATGCACTTTATTTATCCAGTAGCTAAAATTAACCTTGTTGAAATCATTCGTGGATTGAGAACTTCGGACTCAACCTTCGAGGAAACGAAAGGCTTCGTGGAAGAAGTTGTAGATAAGCACGGGATTATGGTCTATGAATCCCCAGGCTTTGTGACTTCTCGTATCATTTGCTTGATGATTAATGAGGCGCTGCATGTACTTGGCGAAGGCGTTGCTACTGCTGAGGATATCGATGATGCAATGCGCATCGGTTATCAATTCCAATATGGACCGCTGGAAATGGCTGACCGCTTCGGTCTTGATTCGGTACTTGCCGCTCTGGAACGCATGTTCCGTGAATTCGGCGAATTGAAATATCGCCCTTCCTTCGTGTTGAAGAAAATGGTTCGCGCCGGATCACTTGGTGTGAAGACTGGTGAAGGATTTTTCAAATACGATAAGGATGGTGACCGGGTGTGAAATTGCTCGTAATTAATGCAGGAAGCTCATCATTGAAATATCAATTATATGATATGACCGATGAATCAGTATTAGCTAAAGGCCTGGTTGAACGGATTGGTATGGATTCTTCGATCCTAAATCATAAGCCAACTGGCAAAGAGGAAGTTACTGAAGTAAGTGAAATTCTCGAGCATACGACGGCTATCCGCAAGGTGCTTGATAAATTGACTGATAAAGAGCATGGCGTACTGAACTCTGTTGAAGAGATTCAAGCGGTTGGACATCGCGTTGTTCATGGCGGGGAAGCGTTTAAAGGTTCTGCGCTCGTTACAAGCGAGGTTAAATCGGAAATTCGTCGTCTGTTCGACCTGGCTCCGCTCCACAATCCGCCAGCTATTCTGGGGATCAATGCAGCGGAGAAAAATATGCCTGGCGTACCTCAGGTTGTTGCTTTTGATACTGCCTTCCATCAGACAATGGACGAGAAGGTATATTTGTACCCGATCCCGAAAGTATTATATAAGAAGCACCGGGTTCGTCGTTATGGCGCCCACGGTACATCTCATGACTATGTGAGCAAGGTAGCGGCAGAGTATTTGAACCGTCCGCTCGAAGATCTGAAGATCATCACTTGCCATATCGGCAACGGCGCTAGCTTAACAGCTGTCAAAGACGGTAAGTCTATGGACACTTCTATGGGCTTGACTCCACTTGAAGGCCTCATGATGGGAACTCGCAGTGGCGATCTCGATCCAGCTGTTGTTACGTTTGTTATGAACAAAGAAGAGCTCTCGATTAGCGAAGTTAACTCGATGCTGAACAAGCATAGTGGTCTGCTTGCGATTTCGGGAAATAGTAGCGATATGCGCGATGTTACAGATGGAATGGCTGAGGGTGAGCCAAATGCAACATTGGCGTTTGAAATGTATGAATACCGTCTGCGCAAGTATATCGGGTCTTATGCAGCTGCGATGAACGGCGTTGATGTAATTGTATTTACAGCAGGTGTAGGGGAGAACTCTGTCATTGTAAGAGAGAAGGTTTGTGAGAACCTGACTTACCTTGGTGTTGAGATTGATCCAGAATTGAACAAGGTACGTTCCGGTGATCCTCGCCGTATTTCTACACCGAATTCCAAGGTAGAAGTATTGGTTATCCCAACCAATGAGGAATTGATGATTGCGCGCGATACGTACCGTATCGTTCAAGAGAATAACTAGTAGTAATTAAGAGGAGAGATAAGGACATGGCGAACAAAAGCGTTATTCGTCAAGTGGGCGAGCATGTCGGCGAGACTGTCGTCATTGGCAGCTGGCTCAACAACAAGCGTTCCAGCGGCAAAATTCAGTTCTTGCAGCTTCGCGACGGTACCGGATATATCCAAGGCGTTGTCGTAAAGAGCGAAGTTAGCGAAGAGGTATGGGATAAGGCGAAGAGTCTGACCCAGGAATCCTCAATGTATGTGACCGGTGTGATCCGCGAGGAGCCTCGTAGCCAATCCGGCTATGAAATGACGGTTACTGACATTGAAATTATTCATTTGACAGAAGATTACCCGATTACGCCGAAGGAGCATGGGGTAGACTTCCTGATGGATCATCGTCATTTGTGGCTGCGCAGTCCTAAGCAACGGGCGGTTATGGTTGTCCGTGCTGAGATTATCCGTGCGATTCAGGAGTTCTTCAATACGAACGGATTTACAAAAATGGACCCTCCAATTTTGACTCCAACCTCAGCGGAAGGAACAACCAATCTGTTCCATACGAAATATTTCGATGAGGATGCTTATCTGACACAGAGTGGTCAGCTCTATATGGAAGCTGCAGCGATGGCGCTTGGCAAAGTATATTCCTTCGGGCCGACATTCCGGCTGAAAAATCGAAAACTCGTCGCCACTTGATCGAGTTCTGGATGATTGAACCAGAGATGGCGTTCACGGATCATGAAGAGAGTCTCGTTGTGCAAGAGAACTTCGTTACCCATGTCGTGCAGTCCGTATTGAAGAACTGCCGTGCAGAACTGGAGACGCTAGGCCGTGACATCTCCAAGCTGGAGAATATCAAGGCACCGTTCCCTCGTATTTCGTATGATGATGCGATCGAATACTTGCATACGCAAGGCTTTGATATTCCATGGGGTGAGGATTTCGGAGCGCCACACGAGACCTCAATCGCGGAACGCTATGATAAACCGGTGTTCATTACGAACTATCCGGCAGGCATCAAAGCGTTCTATATGAAGCCTGATCCTAACCGGCCTGAAGTTGTATTGTGTGCTGATATGATCGCACCTGAAGGCTATGGCGAGATTATCGGTGGATCGCAGCGGATCGATGATCCTGAATTGATGGAAGAACGCTTCAAGGAGCATAATCTGTCTCAGGAAACTTATCAATGGTATTTGGATTTGCGTAAATATGGCTCTGTACCGCATTCCGGCTTCGGCCTTGGCTTGGAACGTACGGTTTCCTGGATTTGCGGACTCGAGCATGTCCGTGAGACGATTCCATTCCCGCGGATGCTGTACCGCTTATATCCATAAGCAGGGTGGTTAAGATGACGATGAACGATAGCTGGAAAGTATGGTCCAAAGGGATTTCCTTCGGACTTGAGGCGGCAATGGTGAATATTCCTCATGTTCTGTTCGTCCATTACCGGCAGCTGCATTTAGATGAAATGGAAGTCATGCTGCTTGTTCAGCTGCTTTCATTCAAGCAGGTGGAGCATAATGATTTTCCTTCTATCGATCAATTGGAGCTACGGATGGGCACGGCGCCCGGAGGGCTCTCCCCTGTCATCAGACGGCTGATGAAGGAAGGCTGGCTTAGTATCGATGACTTCATGGACGAAGCCACCGGGATACAATCGGAGTGTTACAATCTATCGGGGATGTATGAGAAGCTAGGGAAGTGTCTTGCTGAGCAACGTGCCGCTGGGCGGCAGGCTGAAGCACAGGTCACAGCTCCCGCACCGAAAGAGGAAGAGCAGAGGAACTTATTCGTTGTTTTCGAGAAGGAATTTGCTCGTCCGCTGTCCCCGATGGAATGTGAGACGATCTCCGGTTGGGTGGATCAGGATGGCTATCCTGAGGATTTGATACTGCTTGCTCTGAAGGAAGCTGTATTCGCTGGTAAGGTACATTTTCGGTACATCGACCGAATTCTACTGGAATGGAGCCGCAATCGCGTCAAGACAGTAGAGGATGCGAAGGCTCATATTCAGAAGTTCCGTACCGGGTCGCGTTAAGCCGACAGGATGTAGCGAATTGAATAGATATATGAAGAGCCAGGCCTCCGTAAAGGAGCCTGGCTCTTTGTTATATAGCCGTCATTGATTAGGTGCAGGGCCTATTAGTTTCCACGGTCCATATTGTCCAGTCGTACCTGGCTCTTGGTTCTGTGTCCACCAGAGCGCTTCCCACAACTGTCCGTTGTGCAGGACAATTTCGCCCTCTGTATATACTCGGATGTTATTCCAGACGAGGTATTCACCGAAACGGTTTGGATCACCTGGGAAGCCGGGCGCCGGATTTGTAGGTGCCGATGGATTAATGGAAAGGTTGACATCAATGACTTGATAGAACGCATTAACTGTATCGGCAATATCCCAAACAGCTACGATGACATAATATCCTTGGCGGTCGTTAGGAATAAAGCAGTCGTTGTATACGTCATTTGGCGGGATTGCGCCGTCATCCACATATCTGCAGAACAGCTCCAGATCCGACCGTTTCAACGGCGAATTCGGATCCCAGCCTTTCTTGGTAATATAATAATCCCAGGTATTTGTACTATGATTAGCGACGATTTTCCAATGGAAAGTATGCTCCCCACCGGTCATGTTCACTTTTGTCCAGCGAGTTGATGACTGTGCATCAAGCTCAAAGAATTTGTTACCGCTAGCAATTTTTCCATCAGGCACACCGATTTCTGGGAAGTCACCGCGTCCCTCAACACTCCATGGCTCATATTGTACGGCTCCGCAGTTCGTATTCTGTCCTGTATAACATAAATTAGCGCGGCTATTTACCTCATAGCCATGCGCAGATGCGCTATTCGCGAAGATCAGAGAGCATGCCAATATTAGAAATAAGGTACCTGCTGTAAAGTAGAGCATCTTCAGTCTAGAGAAATGATTGCCAGAAAAAGCTTGAACCGTCATATTAACTCCTCCTTCGTTTAAACAAAATAAAAAACCACTTTATTCTAGTTAATACAAAGTTAGCGATTACATATGACTGAATTCTTGGGTCCTGCAAATCTCAGAAGTATATTCGCAGCAGTAACCGCCCTCCTCCTTTCACAAATAGCAATTATGATCAAATCCCGAAGCTAAGGCTGTATACCTATCTAAACCTTGAATGAAGCCAAGATTCTTCAGGAATGATACTAGTCCTGTAAGAAGCATCAAATAGACTTGAGATAATCAATCTTATATTTCAAAGTGCAGAATATTAAAAATTTTAATTGTTAAATTTGTTATATATTATTCCAAATTACTAGAAATGTCAATTACTTTACAAAAAAAGATATATTTTTATTTATATGTTATTTGGTAGCGCGTTTATAGCTGCATAATTCTACAAATGATTCTTTTCTATGAAATTCTGATCCGAGATGCTAACTAAGTTACTCTTTATCCGTTACATAGTACAGGGAACAAACTTTCAGAGGAAATCTAGGCGACAAATTTAAATAAAAATATTTTTCAAATGATGCAGGGGTTGCCCAGGTTGCCGACGTCTATTATATGGAAGGAGGGGAGAAAGATTGGCGAAAAGGATGAGTTGCGCTTTATTCAGAAGCTCAGGCAAGGGGACCGAGAGGCTTTCCGTGAGCTTGTGCAGACTTACCGGAATCATGTCTATCGTATAGCTTACTCTGTGCTGCATGATGAACAGGAAGCCGAGGACACCGCGCAGGAAACTTTTCTGCAAATCTATAACTCTCTCTCCGAATACCGTGAGCAAGGCTTCAAGACCTGGTTAACCCGAATAGCCCTACATAAAGCGATAGATATGAAGCGTAAGCGAGAGCGCCGCAGAGAACAGCAAGGGAATGTTATTGAGTTGGCTTCACGTATGCCAGTCCAATCGGAGCATATATTACAAGGTCTACTTGAAGAGGAACAGAGGGATGAGCTAAGGCAGAAAATCAGACAGCTTCCGGACGGACATCAGATGATTATTACAGCCTTCTATTTGGAAGGCAAAAGCTATGGTCAGATTGCTGCTGAGCTTGAAGTCACCGAGAAGACGGTGGAATCGAAGCTGTATCGCGCACGAATATGGATGAGAGAGCATTGGAAGGAGGAGGAATGGCAATGAGAGCAGATAGTCAAGTTTCCCTGCAGGTCTGGAAGGCGTATATTCAGGGAGAGCTGACTCGGGAAGAAGAACAGCAGTTGGAGAACAGGCTGCTTGAAGATGAGGAAGCGGTGCTTCTCTATTCCGAAGCTCTCTCATGCTTGGAGAGTACAATACCGGAAATGAGAGAGGAAGAGCGGTGGCTTGAAGGACTGATGGACTCATTACCGGTGGCCACAGACCCTGCGAAGGAGCAAGGTCCAATCGGCAGATGGTTCAATCAAGCTTGGCTGCAATACGTGATTGCTGCGTCGATTACTTTGCTGCTGATGACAGGAGGGTTCTTCGATCATTTATTCTCAAGGGCTAATGAAGTGATCAACCATCCGCAGCAGGATATCTCGGTTAGCGATAGGCTTATGAAGGCAACCACCGGCTGGTTCGATAAATGGAATAAGTAGCTAAGATAGCTTGTTGAATACAAGATACAGAAAGGAAGGAATGACATTGACACATTATCGCAATCGCTTGCTTGCGCTCATATTAAACCTGATTCCCGGCCTAGGTCATCTTTATTGGGGAAGAAGGTAAGAGGGTGCTATACCCGGTATTTTTCTTCGGGGATCTTGTTCGGAGTACTATTAGCACTAGCTTCAAGAGAGGGAGCTTTCGTCGCTATAACCGCTGTTGCGGCGTTCATTCTCTGGTGCATCTCGATGCTCGATCTTATTATCGTACTATTACGGGAGCCTGCTGCCGTTCAACAACCGGTAGTATCGGATCCGCTTGATCCGCTGGGAATTATTCCACCACCGATGAGTCAAAAGGATAAGGATACCGAGCGCTTCTTCATTATTCTGCTCTCGTTCGTGCCCGGCCTCGGACATTTCCAATTGGGACTGATGCAGAGAGGGCTGTCCTTCCTAATCTCGTTCTTCGGATTGTTCACAATGTTGCTGTTCGTAACGGGAATTACACATGAGTCGATGTTTCTTCTGTTCCTTGGACTACTGCCGATCATCTGGCTCTATTCCATGTTCGATGCAGTTGGTCTCGTTCATCGCAAGCAGGCCGGGGAGATTATTCAAGACCGCAACTTGTTCGATGAATGGGAATCCGGCCGGATCGATGGAAGACGCAGCAAGATTCTTGCCACGCTGTTATCGGCATTTCCAGGTGCGGGTCAAATGTATCTCGGTCTTCAGAAGCGAGGTTTGCAGTTAATGGTGCTGTTCCTCGGAAGCTTCTATATAATCGATGTATTGCGTTTAAAAGTATTTCTGTTCGTGATTCCGATTATTTGGTTCTTCAGTCTATTCGACGGTCTGCAGCAAATTAGCCGTTATGGCATTCTGCCGCTAGAAGATCGGCCTTTAATCGATGGCAAAAGAAATTATCAGAATTGGCTCGGTATCGTTCTGATTCTACTTGGCGCTTATTATGTATCTATGGATCTATTGGTGCCAGCGATCGAGAAGTATTTCCCAGAGCTAAAAATTAGTTACTTTGTTCGTGAATATCTACGTCCGGTGTTGATTGCCAGTCTATTAATCGGCGGCGGTGTGAAGCTAGTGTCAGTCGGCACGAGGAATAAATCAGTGCAATAGAACTAAAACATACGCGAACAACTAGAATCCCCCTTTGTTTATTTCAATAACGAAGGGGGATTTTGGAATGCGTAGATGAGATTGAACAGTGCCAGATTTTTTTTAAAAAAATTTAGATGATGTCGATTCTGTGATTTCCCATTCGTTATAAAGATAGGAACGGCTTCCAAGCAGTTGGAGCGGGTAGGTTTCAATCTAAAAAAACGAGTATGCCGCTGTCATCTCAACCTCGAAGGATGCGGTTAGCTTTACGATCTTTAATCCGGCGGGGATTGAATTCCCGGAAGGAATGTTCGAGGGTCCATCAGAGCGAAAAACGATAAAGCTACGACAAGGGCAAGCCTATGACTCGGAACAACTGGAGAATCTTGTCATTCAGGCCTCGGCTATGTAGAACAATCCATTAGAATAACCCTTCGTTGATTTAAAATAAATGACGGAGGGTTATTCTTTAGACAATCCCTTATACATGTTTCGGTACGCAACCGGGGTAAGACTCTCGAACTTCTTGAACGTCTTAATGAAATACCCTGCGTCGCAGAAGCCTAGATCATCGCTCACCTGATTGACCAACAAATCAGTAGATTCTAATAACCGTTTGGCCCATTCAATCTTCAGTCTGGCGATAAAGACAGAGAAATTCTCTCCCGTCTCCTTGGTGAAGATACGGCTGAAGTAGCTAGGGCTAATATGGCAGAGCTTGGCCATCTCTTTCAAGATGAAATTCTCATTCTTATGCGTATAAATATAATCAAAGGCGGGCTGGAGTGCAGAATTCGAGGAGATGAATTTACCGGCTCCGTTTTTTAATTTCGTGTTGATCAGCGCTCCTGACAATTCTTGCTGGATCGATTGAATTCTGCGATATGCACGGTCGGCCGGATCAAGTTCCCGACTAGAAGTGGGGCCAGAAGCGTCTAAATTTGAGGTCAACATTCCTTTGTACAAATCGACGGTGGTATGCTTCTGAATCGCTTCTTCCACGATATAGGTGCTTAACTGCAGCAGCAGATCCACGCATTTCGTCACTTCATCATAAGTTAGGACTGGCAAATCATTGTAATGCTCCTCCAGCGCTTGGAATTTGCGATGGGTCTCGACATTGGCAGGCCGAGATACGACCTGTTCCATCAGCGGCATATCTGGTTCACGGAGCTTAAGCTGACCGGCCATAATGGCGCCAAGATATTGATTGTCGATAATGATCGGTATGGCGATATCGATAATATTGAAATGGCATAAATAGATATAAGGTTTATTCTGCCGGACGGCTTCAAGTCCGCCGCGGGCATCGCATTTTTGACAATATTGGGAGAGATGAGAATCCTGACGTACCCCTTGGCAGAAAGGCTGACAGTAACTGTGCTTGGTCACGGGAATCCCCTTATAATCGACCGTCAGAATGGCCATTTTCGTCACAAGCGATAGAGCATCCTGCAGCTTTTCCCATTTCTCCAGATCTATTATCTCCTCTAACTCAAATCGTGATTTGGACATGTTGGTAGTCTCCAATTAAGTAAAATTTACACTAAATCTATTATATCGAATTGTTCTACAAGAGGACAAGAAAATACAATTACATAGAATGATGACAAGAAAACACGATAAGAAAACGCTTTAAATTAAGCTCTTTGTTTCATGCTTCTCGGAATAGAGCATCCTATAATTAAAATATAATCTATTTGAGGAGGATGTAAGATGAGAAGAGCGTTTATTAGTCCAACGAAATATGTGCAAGGGGAAAATGAGCTGTTGAACCTAGGTTATTTTGTGAAGACATTTGGTGATTCTGCGCTGTTGATTGCACATCCTGATGATGTAGCACGTGTAAAGAACAAGCTTGAGGCAACTAAACATAAATTCAATATTACATTTGTAGAAAGTGGATTCCATGGGGAGTGCTCGCGACAGGAAGTAGCTAGATTGCAGGCGTTGGCGAAGGAGCATAACTGTGCATGTACGGTTGGTCTTGGCGGTGGCAAAGCGATTGATACGGCAAAATGTGTAGCTGAAGGCGAAGCTCTGATCATCGTACCAACGATCGCGGCCACCGATGCGCCGACAAGCCATTCCGCGGTTCTCTATACTCCAGAGGGAGAATTCGATGATTATGCGTATTTTAAGCAAAGTCCAAGTGTTGTCATGATCGATACGACAGTCATTGCTCAAGCGCCGACGAGATTTCTCGTTGCCGGGATGGGCGATGCGCTCTCGACTTATTTTGAGGCCAGAGCTACAGCCAATTCGTATTCTAATGTGAACGCCGGATTGCCGTGTGGAGTTCGCGAAGGTGTGTGCGGCGATGCCAAAGGGACGATTACAGCACTGGGACTTGCCAAGCTATGTTATGAGACACTGCTGGAGAACGGATATAAGGCCAAGCTGGCCTGTGATCAAAATATTGTAACCCCGGCTTTGGAGAATATCGTCGAGACAAATATTCTATTATCAGGACTAGGCTTTGAAAGCGGCGGACTGGCGGCGATTCATGCGATTCATAATGGCCTGACTGCCCTGGAAGGGACGCATCATTATTACCATGGCGAGAAAGTAGCCTTCAGCACGATTGCCCAATTAGTGCTTGAAAATGCCGACCGGGCAGAAATGAAAGAAGTTCTTGATTTCTCCCTTTCCATCGGGCTCCCGGTATGTCTGGCAGATATCGGTGTTGAGCATGTGAACTATGAGGAATTGCTGGAAGTGGCTAAGAAAGCATGTATCGCTGAAGAGTCCATCCATTCGATGCCATTCCCAATTTCCGAAGAAGCGGTTGCGTCGGCGATTATGGCTGCTGACCAATTGGGACGTCAATATAAATTGACCAAGGAGGTTTAAAATGAAGAAAATTATGAACAAGCCTGAAACCTTGGTTCGGGAAATGTGCAACGGACTAGTGCTGGCGCATCCTGAGCTAGATTTCAATTATAAATTTAAAGTTATATCCAAAAAAGAGATCAATTCTGATAAAGTAACGCTGATTAGCGGCGGCGGGAGTGGGCATGAGCGCTCATGCCGGATTTGTAGGTAACGGGATGCTGGATGCGGCTGTATGTGGCGACGTATTCGCTTCTCCATCGCAAATCCAGGTGTATCAAGCGATTCGTAATACGGCGGGTAGCAAGGGAACCCTGCTGATCATCAAAAATTATAGCGGCGATATTATGAATTTCAAAAATGCCGCTCATCTTGCCGGTGAAGATGGCATTGAGGTGGATTATGTCAAGGTGGATGACGATATCGCTGTCGAGGATAGTCTTTATACGGTAGGGAGAAGGGGCGTAGCGGGCACAGTGCTCGTCCATAAGGTTGCTGGAGCGGCTGCTGAAGCAGGCCTGTCATTGCCAGAAGTGAAAGAAGCAGCTCAGCACGCAATAGACAATGTCCGCAGCCTTGGCTTCGCTTTTACCTCCTGCACAGTGCCGGCCAAGGGTACGCCAACATTCCAGATCGAGGATCATGAGATGGAATACGGCGTTGGAATCCATGGTGAGCCAGGGATCCGCAGGGAGAAGCTGGTGACTGCTGATGAGTTGGCAGAGCGCATGGTCACATCATTGTTGGATAATCTGCAAATCAACGATCAGACGGAGCAGGAGGTCGCCGTATTAATTAACGGGTTTGGTGCCACACCGCTTCAGGAGCTGTATCTGTTGAACAATTCGGTCATTCGGGAATTAAATGCGAAGAACAAGAGAGTGTTCAAGACGTTTGTCGGCAACTACATGACAAGTATCGATATGGCCGGCGCTTCCGTGACGATTATGAAGCTCGATGATACGTTAAAGAAATGGTTGTCTGCGCCTTGTGATACACCGGCACTTGCGGTAAAAGGTCCATTTGAGCCAGTAAGTTATTCCGAGGTTATCCATGAGGAAAAAACGGTAGGCGACGTATCGTATAAGAACGAGACCGATCCTGCGGCAGCAGTCATTAAGAACGATCGACTATCGTTGCAAAATATCGTCTATTTGCTCGATCAAATGAGTGAGGTCATTATCGAAAATGAGGTTCCGTTCTGTGAGCTCGACGCCCACGCGGGAGACGGCGACTTTGGAATGAGTGTAGCCAAAGGCTTCAAGCAGTTAAAAGTGGAGTGGGGGGAGATTCTTGCTCACCATGGGCAGAATATCGGTGATTTCCTGGATGCCTGCTCACTTGTCATTATGGAGCACTGTGGCGGGGCCTCTGGACCGATCTGGGGATCAGGCTTCCGGGCAGCAAGCAAGCATGTTCAGCAGAAGCAGGAGCTGACCGCAAGTGAGGTTGCTAGTATGATGCAGGCTGTTGTCAAAGGTATTCAAGATACCGGTGAGAGATCATTCGGCAGAGGAGCCGTCGTTGGCGACAAGACATTGATCGATGCGCTTGTACCATTTGCAGACCAATGGACGAAGAGCGCAGAGCAGGGTGACGATCTGAAGCAGGCGGCAGCTAAGGCGGCTGAAGCAGCGGTCCAAGGTGCGCAGAAGACAGCGGAAATCGTAGCCAGGATGGGCCGAGCTGGCACAGTAGGCGAACGAAGCATCGGATACCCGGACGCAGGTGCGTATGCGCTCGGTGTTATTTTCACGGAACTGGCGAAGGCAATGAAATAATACGAACTGACTTTGGGGAGATTTGTCTTATTCCAGTGAATGTCGAAACAATTGCAAAGGGAACAGTCCTCGTTGGGAAAATCCATCGGGGCTGTTCCCTTTGCTATTTACAGTAGCAGGGAGAATAAGACTGATAATTGAAAGCAGATTATCGAAGCAGGGCGAGGCGCCGATACTCCAGTTCAAAAATAAATTCAAAGGCTTCCAGGTGCCGTTTGGCTTCCCAGATGCTGTTGCCCCAGGCATAAATGCCATGATTGCGCAATACGAAACCGGGAATATCGGAATGAATGGCTCCGGGTACGAGTCTGGCGATGGAAGGAATATCTATGTTGTTAGGCAGTACGGGAATCGCGATATTCGCATTTTCTTCCCAAATCCCAAGCTGCTTGATCAACTCGTTACTTTGTGCTGGGATGAAGCCGTGGTCCCCGTAATAATCACTAATCAAGTTATTAAATACGGTATGTACATGAAAAATAGCGCTACAGCCGGTCATTCGGTAGATTTTAGCGTGAATCAGGGTCTCCGTACTTGGCTTGAGCGAGGTTATCTCGCATGCTTCGCCTGTAGCATCGACAAACAGGAAATCCTGGGTGTATGCACCGCTTTGTCTTTACCGCTAGAAGTGATCGCAAAATAAAATTCATCAGGAGTATACCCGCCGACACGAGCGGATAAATCGCCGCTTGTGCTGGGGGACCAGCCCCTGGCTGCTAACTGCTCCTTCATTTCCTTAAGCTCGGTAAGCACGGCTTGCTTCTCTTCCAAGGTGATTTGTGCATAGGCCATCATTGACTACTGTCCCTCCTTAAGGATACAAATCTCCTCTAATTCCTATTTGCTTGAACACCACATATCCAAATGATTTGAAGTAATCGTATGATTGCTAAGGACAAATTATAATGCTTGTCAGTAAAATTGGCCCGATGAAGTAGGGATCATCGGGCCAATTTCATGGTTAGTTTATGGAGTTTCGTACATTATTGGGACTAGCCTTGCAGATTCGGTAAGTTGTCTAGGACAACTTATTTTAACGCTTCCTTTACGGCTTGCCCCATCTCACGGGAACGCTCCTCCGCTCTGCGGACGGCGGCTTTGACAGTCTCTGTGAAATTGCCCTCGCGCAGCTTATCCAATGCCGCGAGGGTTGAGCCGTTCGGTGATGTAATATCGGCACGCAGCTTGGCCGCTCTTCGCCAGTCTCGCGCATCATCACTGCTGCTCCAAGTACGGTCTGAATTGTTAATTCCCGCGCCTGCTCTGGGGATAGCCCACCTTCAATGCCGGCGGCGATCATCGCCTCCATCATGAGGTAGACATAAGCCGGGCCGCTACCTGATACACCCGTCAGAATCTCCATCTTCTCTTCAGGAATGACTGAGACAGTCCCGACGGCCTCGAACATCGTCAGTACCTGTTGTTTTTGTTCTTCACTGACTTCGTCAGAGAAGGAGATCCCAGTTGCACCGTATCCAATGGAGCTTGAAGTGTTCGGCATCGTTCTGGCGATCGGTGCTTCGAAGCCAAGTAACTTCTGGATCGTGTCGATGGACAAGCCGGCGATAACGGAGACGAGCAATTGCTTCTCCGAGAGATGAGGAGCGATCGCAGTGATGGCCTCCTTGGCATCTTTCGGTTTCATCGCCAGCACGATGATTGAAGCCTCATCCAACAGCTTATTCTTTTGCTCCTCCTGATTGCTAGTAACTACACCGTATTGATTCGTCAGATATGTCAGACGCTCCTGATTACTGCGATTCAGCATCGATATCGAGGTAGGCTCGGCGACCTGTTTATGAATAAGTCCACGGACGATCGCTTCCGCCATGGAGCCGGCACCGTAGAAGCAGATCTTGCCTGAATGTGATTCGTTAATGTTCTCGTTAGTGACCATGATAGGACCCCTAATGTTGATAATTAGTTTTGTTATGTCTAAGCTATTTTGCAAATTATAAACACTTCGGAAATGTAACGGAAATAGGTTCTGCACTATAATTCGTGTGATTAACCGCGGACTTGACCGTTGCCGTGAATGATATATTTAGTTGATGTCAAGGCTGGTAGCCCCATCGGTCCACGGGCATGCAGCTTCTGTGTGCTAATGCCAATCTCTGCACCAAAGCCGAATTCGAAGCCATCAGTGAAGCGGGTGGAGGCATTATGATAGACTGCAGCTGCATCCACTTCTTGAAGGAAACGCTCGGCATTTGGTTGATCCGCTGTCACAATACACTCGGAATGCTTCGTGCTGAAGCGGGCAATATGAGCCAGTGCTTCATCCAGATCCTTGACGACTTTGACGTTAAGAATATAGTCATTGTACTCGGTAGCATAATCCTCTTCTGTTGCCGGAACAGCCCAGTCTACCAGTGTTCTCGTCTGGTCGCAGCCTCTAATCTCTACGTTCGCTTCTTTGAACTGCTGCGCCAGAGTAGCTAGGTGTGTGGAAGCAAAATTCTGATGAACCAACAACGTCTCCATCGAGTTACAGACAGAAGGGCGCTGCACTTTGGCATTTAGCGCAATATCTGCCGCCATTGCTACATCTGCGGTGGCATCGAGATAAGTGTGGCAAATGCCTGCCCCTGTCTCAATGACCGGAACGGTGGCATTATTGACAACGTTCTGAATAAGCGAGCTGCCGCCGCGCGGAATTACGACGTCGAGCAATCCGTTCAGCTTCAACATTTCGTCAACCGAAGAACGGTTGGAATCCTCGATCAATTGCACCGCATCGCGTGGTATGGAAGTCGAATCTAACGCTTCATGGATAATCTCGACGATCTTGCGGTTGGAGTCAATAGCAGCAGAGCCACCTCTAAGAACAACAGCGTTACCTGTCTTCAGGCAGAGGCCAATAGCATCGACCGTAACATTCGGACGCGCTTCATAGATCATGCCGATAACGCCGAGTGGAACGCGGCGCTTCACGATGTGAAGTCCGTTCGGCCGTTCGAAGGTCTCCAGCACTTCTCCGATGGGGTCCGGCAGCGAGACGATCTGTCTCAAACCTTCTGCGATGTCAAGAATACGATGTTCATTCAGGGCGAGTCGATCGAGTAGGGATTCGCTTGTTCCATTGCTGCGTCCACGAGCAAGATCCTCCTGATTAGCGGCGATGATCTCTTCGTTATGCTCTACCAGCGCATTGGCCGCGGCAAGCAACGCTTCGTTCTTTTGTTCGGTAGTAAGTCCACCAAGGGCGGAGCAGGCGATACCTGCAAGTTGTGCTTTCTGTCTTACTTCACTCATTTCAAATACCTCCTTAAAATTTATATGTAGTGCCTAGATGATCAAGCTTTCAATGATATCCATTCGTCACGATGAATGACTTCCAGACGGTGGACGCTGTTCATCGTCTTCACAACCTCGGAGCTTGGCAGTCCCATGATATCTTGTATCTGCTCCGCATCATAGTTCACGAGGCCGCGACCAAGTATCTCGCCGTCCGAGTTAATGACCTCAACAACATCCCCGGCTTGGAAATGTCCTGTCGATTCACGCACCCCGACTGGAAGCAAGCTGCGTCCCCATGAATCAGCGCTTCTTCAGCGCCAGCATCGACCGTCAATGTACCGATCGGAATCGATAGGAAGCCTAGCCATTGTTTCTTACGAGGCAGAGCCGAGTCATTTGCTTCGAAGTAAGTACCTTGTCCTTGTCCGTTCACTACTTGCGTAAGCTGCCCCGGTTGTTTGAGCTTACCGATGAATACAGGAACTCCGCCGCGAGAGGCGATCTTGGCTGCGTCTATCTTGGAGCGCATGCCTCCGGTTCCAACGGAGGAGCCGGATCCGCCAGCAATCTTATAAATTTCATCATCAATCTCCCGAATGCGGTCTAGGCGCCGGGCTAACGGATCGATGCGTGGGTCCTTCGTATATAATCCATCCATATCCGTCAGGATGATTAATTGATCTGCTTTGATCAGATTGGCCACAAGGGCGGATAATGTGTCATTATCGCCGAATTTCAATTCATCAATAGAGACGGTGTCGTTCTCATTGATAATCGGAAGGATGCCTCGACCGAGCAATTCTTCCAACGTCATACTTGCGTTGCCCATCCGCTTGCGGTTCTGGAAATCGGAGCGTGTAAGCAGCACTTGCGCCGCCGATATGCCATGTACAGTTAGCGCTTCGCGATAGTTCTGCATCAATAGTGCCTGGCCAACAGCTGCGGCGGCCTGCTTCTCATGCAGCAGCTTCGGTCGCTCGGCATATCCGATCTCACGGAATCCTGCTGCAACCGCTCCGGAAGTGACGAGTAGGATCTGGTAATTTTCAGCCTTCAGGGCAGCTAGTTCGGAGGAGAAAAAGTCGATCGCCTCACGGTTTAATCCTCCCTCCGGTGAGGTTAATGAGCTGCTGCCTATTTTAACAACGATGCGTCTTAACATGGAGTTCACTCCTAGTAATAGGTTTATAAACAAAAAAACTTTCGCCTTTGCTCGCAAAGGACGAAAGTTTTACTTCCGCGGTACCACCTTAATTGATGATTAACTCATCCAACTTGATTACCCGGTAACAGGGGTACTGTCCGCTCTTGGTGAGCGGCCGCTCAGGGGTAGGTTTCGAAGAGGTGCGAAGTGCAAATTCTTGCAGCCGAGGAATCTGCTCTCTGTGGTCGCATCGCTCTTGTACTTGGTCCCGTCATAACGTTTATGTTCATGAAGAGATTATTTGTTATTGCTAGAATACCATGTGTCGCTTAGCTTGAAAAGAAGTTCAAGTCAAACTGTTCTTAAGACACCCTATAGTACCTGTCCGAGATTTTTTTATTTTACCTATTGACAGTTGGTAAAAGGTGGATTATTATCAATTCAAATCCGATCTAAAAAATTAGATCGATCTAAAATAACAGTTCGAATTAGAAATGTAGAATGATTTCTGTATCCAAATAGAGGAGGCATTTACATGAACAATGAACAATCTCAGTTTCTCGATATCTCCATAGAACAGGCTAAGCTACTGGGCAGCGCGCAGCGAGTTAAAATTATCACAGCACTTGTTGATACTGCTAAAACATCCAAGCAAGTGGCAGATGAATTGGGAGAATCTCCTGGCAGTATTCACTACCATATTCAAAAGCTTCATGAGGGTGGACTGATCGATCTAGTAAACACCCGGACCGTAGGGGGAATCGTGGAGAAATACTATCAATCGAAGGCTAAGTGGTTCAATACCAAGGGGGCTAATATGATCGATCCAGTGCTGGCTGACGGTTACGAAGCAGCATCTGCGACAAAAGTCAGCTTGCGTATGCAGCTTTCGCCCGAACAGAGGGAAGAGATGTTGGCGGAATTCAGGTCTTTGCTTGAAAAATGGGTTGCGGTTTCCTCGGCTTCGAAGGCGGAAGACAGTGAGGAATATGCAATTGGCATCAACGTGGTTTCGGCAGAACAGCTCAAAAAGTAATTCATTTGCTGAAGGCGGTGTATTCTGTGGAAATATTTAAAAATCGTAATTTCGCGGTGCTCTTTGTAGGCCGCATTCTGACGAATATCGGCGATAACTTATATGCGGTGGCAGCCATGTGGCTGGTATATAATTTGGGAGGTTCTACATTGTATACTGGGCTTGCCGGTTTCCTATCGATCCTCCCCCGTATTATTCAACTGTTCTCCGGTCCGATGATTGACCGTGTTCCGCTACGGGGGCTGCTAGTATATACACAGTTGTTTCAGGCATTACTGTTGCTTATTGTACCGCTAGCGTATTATTTTGACTTTTTGTCTGTTGGCTTAGTCCTTACAATTACACCTATTCTAACGACACTGAATATGTGGTTCTTTCCTGCGCAGCTTTCGGCTCTACCGAAAATTCTCGATAAGAAGCATCTATCACAAGGGAACTCCTTATTCACTATTGCATATCAAGGGATCGAAGTGGCCTGCCATGCGGCTTCCGGTGCTTTGATTATCATCCTCGGCGCGGTTTCGCTCTATCTTTGGAATTCGCTTGGATTCTTTATTGGAGCGCTGCTATTCACTCAACTCAGAATTAGGCCTTCCGACAAAAATATATCTAACAACGACATAACACCTCTTGAAAAAAACGGAGTAAAAAGCTCCAAATCAGCTCGTAATCATTTTAATAACTACATGTCAGACATGAAAGAAGGAATTAGACTGATTGTGGCTACACCCTTAGCGCGTATTCTATTCGGCATTATCTTGATAAATGCAGCCGGGGGAGCTACCTTTACTGTCATGCCCGCTTTTGCAAAAAGTCTAGGTGGAGCGCAGATATATGGATTTCTGTTGATGGCGCAAGCTTGTGGAAGTTTGCTGGGTGCCATCCTAGCTCCTTATTTGAGACTGGAACGAGTACGTTTGGGTTATCTGTTTGCTATTGCTTTTTGTCTCGCGGGAATTGCTTGGTTTCTTAGCATATTTGGCCATTATATTTGGCTTGTCATTCTGGTCTACGGCTTGGTTTGGTTTCCAGGAGGGGTCACCAACGTTATCGTCAACACAGTTCTTCAGAAAGGTGTGCCAGAGAAGAACCTGGGACCGTCTTTGCAGCCGCTACGGCAATCAGTGGCATTGTAAGCCCACTCGGCAGTTTGATCGGCGGTAGTTTGGGGGTTATCGTGGCAAGTTCTACAGTGATTGCAGGCTGCGGGATTGCTGTGATCTGTGTAGGTGTATTTTGGCTATTTGATCCTGCCACCCGAAGACTTCCTACCGTGGAACAAGTAGATACATCTTGGTTTGCGTCGTCTGTACGCTCGGACTCTGTCTCAGTATCTGCTTCGACGTAGAATTAATGTTGAAGGAAAAGTTTGCTAAGTTGATCTTGTAGTAACCAGATTCCAATCCTAGAACATAGAAAGTAGCTGCGATTTCGCAGCTATTTTCTATGTTCTGTCGCAAGCGAAGTTTGTGATTTTTATTAGAGATTAGCGTGAGTACGACTGCACCGGGTAGCCTGGATAAGCTGGGTATGGCAGTGGAGATGCTTGAGGACCCCCATATGTTGGGTAAGTGTTCGTCATCGCTGCCCAATGTGGCCTTACTGGCATTGAATATGCTTGCATCTGGGGTATGGACTGAAGGCCAGTAGGCTGTGGAGCCGCTTGGTTCCCATAAGTTTGGCTTGGCTGTAATCGCTGCGTTGATGCTTGTTCAGGCCGTACTTGTTGGACTGCTCCCGGCATCTGCTGAATCTGTGCCTGCTGAGGGGTACGTTTCTCATTGTTATAGGGACCAGATTGCTTGCAATTTTTTGGCGGGCCAAGAATAACTGTTGATGTGATAGGGGCGAGCGTCTGTCTGACCTCGGCCTCATTTAGGCAGTACGTATTAGCGAGTACACTGGCAGGAGTCAGTCTCAGAATGTCCGAACCGAAGATCACCTCTGGAATTGGGGCATCAAAAACGGCCAGCAGATGTGTATTATCCGTCGTTGCGATCTCATAATGCCACCAGCCCTGCGGAACATTGGCAACTTGGCCTGGCGTGATTGGCAAGTTAAGCAATTGATTGGTAAAAGGATTGATTAGGGTGACGACGGCCGAGCCGGTGATACAATACACTAATTCGGAAGCATTTTGATGATAATGAGGTTCAATCGTTCCACCGGTGCTAAGGAAAATATCGAGCAATGAGAAGTTTCCCAGTGTATTCAATTGATTGATTGACAGGGAATTAATATAATTTTGATTGTCTTTCTTGAAGAATAGGTTGTTCTTTAAATCGTAAGTGAAATTGACATTGGGCGAGGTATAATCCATGTAGGAGATAGACATATGCTGTACTCTCCATCCTTTCGATTAAAATTGATGTGGTATTCTATGCATTCGCCCAGTGGCTAGTGATTGAGATTCCCCTTAAGCATGGGGTTACGAAGATAAAGCATATCGTATTTATAAGGAGGATAAATTCATGGTTAATGAGAGGACCGATTGGAAAATTGCTCTAATCCAGACGCAGATAGCGGCGGGCGATCCGGATCGCAATCGAGTAATGCTGGAGCACAAAATGAGGCAGGCTGCAGAAGCGGTAGTGAAGCCGGATGTTATTGTATTGCCTGAAATGTGGAATTCAGGTTATGCACTTGAGCAAATCAATGAACTAGCTGATCTAGATGGGTTGACGAGCCGGACCTGGATTTCAGAGTTTGCTCGGAAGTATCAGGTTCATGTCGTCGCTGGATCGATTGCTGAGAAAAGAGAGGGCCTGGTGTACAACACCATGCTGGTGTTTGACCGGACGGGACCGAGGTAGCAGCTTATTCCAAAATACATCTGTTCGGGTTAATGAATGAGGATAAGTATTTGGTGGCAGGGGATAGAGCCGTTACGTTCAAGCTTGACGGGATAACGGCGGGTGCGTCGATCTGTTATGACATTCGCTTCCCGGAGCTTGCGCGGTCATTATCTCTAAATGGTGCACAGATGTTGTTCTTGCCTGCCCAGTGGCCGCATCCACGCTTGCAGCACTGGCGTACACTTCTAACCGCACGGGCCATTGAAAATCAGATGTATGTGATTGCATGCAATACGGTTGGCATAAAAGGCGATGATCATTTCTTCGGTCATTCAGCAATTATTGATCCATGGGGAGAATGGATTGCCGAGGGTGGGGAGACAGAGGAGATCGTGACTGGTAGTATCGACCTCACTCTAGTCAACACGGTGCGCCAACGGATTCCCGTCTTTAAGGACCGTCGTCCGGAGGCTTATGAGTTGTAGCGTTCTGCCAGGATCCTCTTGAACGTCTCAATGAATGCCTCCGCTGCCTTCGATAAATAACGCCCTTTACGGTAGGCGATAACGAGTGTGCGACTGGGAGCAGGATTGCTGAGCGGTAGATAGACCGGAATCAACTCACTACGTTTGGCTCTCGCGATGAAGTGAGGAACTAGCGTAATACCCATCCCGGCCGCAACCAGGGACTGGACAGTCTCTATGTTATTACTCTCAAATACAACGTTCGGTTCGAAGCCAGCCTGATGACACAGATCGATCGTTATTTTCCGGAAGCCTTGTCCTTTCTTCAGTACGATGAATGGCTCGTCCTTCAACTGTTTCAAGGAGACTCCGCTTCGATTTGCGGACTGGCTTGCCAGGGGATGCTGGGGTGGAACGGCCAGTTCGATCGGTTCTTCGCCAATTGGCTCGTAGGTAAGCGTCGGCTCCTGTAGCGGTAAAGAGAGCAGGCTCAGATCTGTGCCGCCTCCAGCGGTCAGCTTCTCTAGATTTAACGAGGTATCTTCTCGCAGTATAATATCAATGTCTGGATAAGCGGCTTTGAAGGCAGGCAGTACATACGGGAGTAAATGTGAGCCTGTTATTGGCATACTTCCAATTACGACGCGTCCAGCGCGAAGCTGGGAGATGTCATCCATTTCTTGGCGCAATTCCTTAACGGCATCCATAATCTTACGGGCATGCTCGATGAAGCTCTCGCCTGCATAGGTCAGCTCAACCGCGCTGGTGTTGCGCTGAAACAACTTGACACCGAGCTCCTGCTCCAGCTTGGACAATTGCTGGCTTAGTGAAGGTTGGGCAATATGCAGTTTGTCGGCAGCGCGTGAGAAGTTCTTTTCCTCGGCTATTTGAAGTGTATATTGCAGCTGTCTTAGTTCCATAAGTGCACCTCTTTTGATAGATAGATTTATTACGACGCATATTCACGTTGCTTATATGTTTTACCTATAACTATTATATGATATATAGGCAAGATTAGTCAGATAGAATATCCTGTTCCGGTAATAAATGTCGAACATGTTTGTTAAAGGAGATTCATTCTATGTATAATAGGGATAGTAGAACTCATGGGAGGTATTTGTGTGCGAAAAATATGGAAAGAGGTTCAAGGCTGGGGCATAGCAATCATCATTGGATTTGTACTTAGTATATTGATCGGTATATTCGTGATTCAACCTTATAAAGTGGATGGACACTCTATGGAACCGACACTGAAGGATACTCAACGAATCTACGCGTGGAAGATCAAGCATACACTGGATAAGCTGCCTAAATACGGGGATATCGTTATCGTGGATAGCCGCGTGAACCGGAGCCGTACTTTCCTGGATGATTTATTGGAGCATCCTATCATTAATTTAGTATCTGGCAAAGCAGATAATGAAATTTTTTATGTTAAGAGAGTGATCGGCTTGCCGGGTGATACGATAGAGGTTAAGGACGGCCATGTGTACCGCAATGGAGCAGAGTTGAGCGAGCCCTACATAAAAGAACAGATGGACCTCGGACCGGCTGAATCATGGGAGGTTCCGCAAGGGGATATATTTGTAATGGGTGATAATCGCAATCATAGCAATGATAGCCGCAGCATTGGTCCCGTTCCGTTGGATCATGTGATGGGAATTGATTTTAAGTAGACTTGAATATTGAACTGTATCAGGCATCCGTTAGGGTGCCTTTTTAAATGGATTTCTTATAGGCCAAACCTATCACTTTTATAGTTTTTATATCTTGGAACAATGAAGAGTTAAATGATATATTGATTTCAATATACGAGTCAATGGTTAGCAGCAAGAAATGCTACGCCTGACTTGTTCAATGTTCGAATCCTTGTGTGGGGTGAATTTAAATGAGCAACCAAAACAAAACGTTGTATGAGAAAATTTGGGAAAATCACGTGATTTATCAAGAGGAAGGTAAGCCTAGCATTTTGTACATCGATCTACATCTCGTTCACGAAGTAACGTCACCGCAAGCGTTCGAAGGCCTCCGATTGAATGGGCGTAAGGTGCGCCGTCCGGATCTGACGTTTGCAACGATGGATCACAATGTACCGACGAAGGACCGTTACAATATTTCGGATCCCATCTCCAAGCAGCAGATCGACACACTGTCGCAGAACTGTAAGGATTTTGGCGTTACGCTGTATGATCTGGATACGATCGACCAAGGTGTCGTTCACGTTATGGGGCCTGAACTCGGCCTGACGCATCCGGGTAAGACGATCGTGTGCGGCGACAGCCACACTTCGACGCACGGCGCTTTCGGTGCGTTAGCTTTCGGGATTGGTACAAGTGAGGTTGAGCATGTAATGGCGACGCAATGTCTCCAGCAGGCGAAGGCAAAGACTCTGGAAGTACGCTTCGTCGGCAAGCGTAAGCCAGGCGTTACAGCTAAAGACTTGATTCTTGGCGTCATTGCCCAATACGGAACGGATTTCGCGACAGGTTATGTTATCGAGTATACGGGTGAAGCGATCCGTGAGCTGACGATGGAAGAGCGGATGACTGTCTGCAATATGTCCATTGAAGCTGGAGCAAGAGCGGGATTAATCGCACCTGACGAGACGACTTTTAACTATTTGCGCGGACGTGAGCATGTACCGCAAGGAGCGGATTTTGACCGCGCTGTAGCTGAATGGTCTGATTTGAAGACCGATGAAGGAGCTTCATACGATCGCGTTGTTGAATTTGACGTCGACTCGCTGGTTCCACAAGTAACCTGGGGAACAAGCCCGGGTATGGGAACGAATGTGAATGCAAGCGTACCTAATCCAGCTGATTTCACGACAGAGAATGAACGCAAAGCAGCCGAGAAGGCGATTGAATATATGGGACTTACTCCAGGCACACCGATGACGGAGATTGAGATTGATTATGTATTTATCGGCTCTTGCACGAATGGCCGGATCGAGGACTTGCGTGCGGCTGCAGAAATCGCTCGTGGTTATAAAGTGTCCGATAAAGTAACGGCAATCGTCGTACCGGGCTCTGGACGTGTGAAGTTGCAAGCCGAGCAGGAAGGGCTTGATAAGATCTTCACCGAAGCAGGATTTGAATGGCGCGAAGCTGGATGCAGTATGTGTCTAGCGATGAACCCGGACGTACTACAGCCAGGGCAGCGCTGTGCTTCTACTTCGAACCGTAACTTCGAGGGTCGTCAAGGTCGCGGCGGCAGAACTCACCTCGTCTCTCCGGCGATGGCTGCAGCAGCTGCAATCAATGGGCGTTTCGTAGATGTACGTGAGTGGAATGTCATGAGCGAGATCGTAAGCTAAGGGAAGAGGAGGAGCATTATCATGGAAGCATTTAATAAACTAACGGGTATCGTCGGTCCTGTAGACCGGGTTAATGTGGATACGGATGCTATTATTCCGAAGCAATTTCTAAAGCGTATTGAGCGTACGGGGTTCGGACAATTTCTGTTCTATGAATGGCGCTTCGATACAGAAGGCAATGTGAATCCGGAATTCGAACTGAATAAACCGCGCTATAGCGATGCATCGGTTCTGATCTCTCGCGCCAACTTTGGCTGCGGCTCCTCCCGTGAGCATGCACCATGGTCGATCCTTGATTATGGGTTCCGCTGCGTAATCGCACCATCTTTTGCCGACATTTTCTATAACAACTGCTTCAAGAACGGAATTCTGCCGATTAAATTGTCAGAGGAGCAAGTTGAAGAATTGTTCCAGCGTACAGAACAGCATGAAGGCTACAAGCTGACCGTCGATCTGGAGAATAAGACGATTGTTGATGACTTCGGACTTAGCATCTCCTTCGATCTCGATGAGCACCGTCGCCAATTCCTACTGCAGGGCTTAGACGACATTGGTCTGACATTGCAGCATGAAGAACTGATAACTGCCTACGAGAAGCGCAAATTCGCTTAAATTAATTATTACTTAATCAATAGTCGATTCCCCTTGTTCTTTCCTACTTGGAAGCAAAGGGAGTCGGCTTCTTTTTGTTTGTGGATAATGGATAAGTTATTTAACCTCCTTTATTTCAATTTATATAGATTGGTAGAATTTCTCTCGAATATGAAACTTTCTTCATTAAAAATCCGTTATGAAATTTGTATGTATCTGTCACTCTCTGAAATATGAGTCTATCAGAAAACGCTATTATCTGATATCATGGAAGTTATTAGCAAACTGTGCGGTTGATTAGTTTTTAATCTGTTAGATGGTTGTCGGAGATATGTCGGATGCCGGAATTTGCTTTGTCAGATCTTGCTGCAGAAGTTGTTGGTGCTGCTCGCACTGCTGCAATCTCGCGGTAAATTACGAGAATGGTAGGGATAAGATGATGAAGAAATTGAGGTTCATAGTACTGTTCATGCTCTGTTTGTTCGCTATTCCGGGAATCAGCCAGGCGGCTTCCTCGGTCAGTACCCATATTTATCTTGACGGTTCTGAATTAGCACAGCCGGAGAAAGCACAGGCCGGGATAGTTAACGGGAATGTGATGGTCCCTCTACGTGTTGTGCTTGAAGGCCTTGGTTATGAAGTCAATTGGGAGAAGAAGACGGGAAGTGTGACAGTCTCACAGGCTGATACTACCTTGAAATTTGTAATTGGTGAAAAGACGGCCCTGTCCGGGACCGTAAGATTGAGCTTCGAGCAGCACCGTTTCTGCAGAATAACAATACACTTATTCCACTTCGCTTCGTAGGCGAGGAGATGGGTCTTCAAGTAAGCTGGGATAATAAGACAAAATCCGCTTACCTTTATAGTCCGGATGGTGGATCGGGCTCGGGGCTGGGGGAGGCAAGTCCGCTTCGAAGCCAGATGAGGAGGACGGGAAGCCGGAGAGTGTCCCACAGCAAGGTGATTCAAATGGTGGAGGAAGCACTGTTCCTTCAGCTTCGCAAGCTATGCTCAATGGTATTAGCTTCAGTGATAATCGTCTGCAAATCTCGGCATCTAACGATATCGAACCGAGCGTGTTCAAGATGGATGCACCAGACCGGATTGTTATTGATCTGCCGCAGACGTCTTTCTCTGAACAATTTGCAAGTGCCCTGCTACTGGATGACTCCATGCGGGGGCAATTTGCGGTAGCGGACCATCCTAGCGTATCTCAAGTCCGCTATGCTCTATTTACTAGCAATCCCGATACGGTTCGTATCGTACTTGATCTCAAAGCACCAAGTCCGTACACTGTTACTAGAGATGGTCTAGGCCTGATTACAATAGATCTGACAGAATCTACGGCGGTTACACCGTTTCCTTCCGGTGGCAGCGGGAAGAAGATAGTTGTTATCGACCCAGGACATGGTGGGACACAGCCAGGCGCTTCAAGTAAGAGCAAAAAGGTAGAGAAGGATTTCACACTAGCAGTTGGCTTGAAAGTACAAGCCTTGTTGGAACAGGAACCAGATATCGATTTCGTTCTTACAAGAACGACCGATGTCACGGTAAGCCTGCAAGACAGAGCCAAGTTGGCGAATGATTTGAAAGCTGACCTATTTATTTCGATTCATGGCAATAGTATCGATCCACCTGCTAATCCTAGTGGTTCCGAGACGTATTATACGAGAGAGAGAGCATTCCATTGGCGAATGTAATGCATAAGCATCTGGTAGCGGCGACAGGACTTACTGATCGTAAGGTGCGTTATAGTAGCCTTCATGTTACAAGAGAGACGAAGATGCCAGCGGTGCTGCTTGAGGTTGGGTATTTGAGTAATGATAAGGATGACGCCTTGATGTATACTGAGGAATTCCAGCAAAGAGTGGCCGAAGGGATTGTTGCTGGTATTAAGGAATATTTAGGACTGTAATCATCAATTACACGCTTGAAATGCGTAAGTCCCAAGGGGGAATGAAATATGAAGAAATTATGGCTCTCAGGATTGTTGGCGATATTAATCATTGCTTCTGTCGGATGCGGCCAAAAACCGGAAGCTTCACCGCAGGGAAATGATAGCTCTTCTTCGATCCAGGATCCGGTAGCAGCGGCACCGGATACGAATGGCGGTGGAGACAATGAGGGACAGAGCGGAATTACCGATCCGGCTACCTCGGAAGAATTGAAGGCTGACATCACGGTATATTTTACCGATGAGGATATTATGGATTTGAAGCAAGTCCAGCGTGAGATTACATACACTGACGCTAACGACAAATATGAGACAGCCTTTAAAGCTCTGCAGATGGCAGATGAGGGATTGATCTCACTGTGGGACAAGGTCGAACTGAACACGTTAGATTTCTCAAAGGGTCAGCTCGTGATCGATATTACAATTCCGCCAGAAGCTAGGCTCGGTGCTGGAGGAGAATCGCTTGCGATCGAGGCTTTGAAGAAGACGATGTTCCAATTTGACGAGGTGGACAGCATCGAAGTGACCGTGGATGGCAAACAGCTTGAATCGTTAATGGGTCATGTCGATTTGGAACATCCAATTACTAGATGATAGACTCAAATTCTGATAGGAATAGTTTCCGAGAATCTCGGAAACTATTTTTTTTCGGTTTGCAAAATAAGAAAATTGGCATATTATCGCAACTTTTGTGAGTTTTGGACGTCTAATAGTTCGTCTGATGATGGCCGGGCTATTGTCAGTTACCTGACATCATGAGTCAAAATACTTGAATGGTAGGGGTGAAGGATGAAAAAACTTGGCTTTGGTGTGTTGATGTTTTTTGTAATGTTTATGTTAGTCCTTCCACAGATCGGTCATGCTGCCTCGGGTGGTACGAGCATCGTCTTGGATGGAAAAACGCTGAACTTGCCTGCGAACGGACAGGTTCAGAATCTGAAGGGCAATGTAATGATTCCAATTCGTGTCGTCTCGGAGGAACTTGGTTTTGACGTCAATTGGGAGAAAAAGACGCGCACGGTAACTATACAGCAATCAGACACTGTATTGAAACTGGTCGTGGATCAGAGCACGGCTATCGTCAATGGTGATAGCGTAAAACTGCCGATGGCTCCTAAATTAGTGAGCGATACGGTGATTGTCCCGCTCCGATTTGTAGGGGAGCAGATGGGACTTCAAGTAAGCTGGGATAATCAGGCGAAGACTGCTTATCTTGTATCGCCAAACTCTGGATCGGGTTCAGGCAGCGGAGGAAATGCCGGCAATGGCAACCAAACACCCAATCCCGGACCGGTAGAGAATTTGGCCAATGTAAGTGGAATCAGCTTCAACAACAACCAGCTTATGATTGCGGTAGATAAAAATGTGAAGCCGAGTGTGTTCACAATGTCCGGACCAGATCGGATCGTCATCGATATTCCGAATGCTCGCTTCGGTGACAGCTTTGCAGCCGGACAGAACTTGGACAGCAACAAGAACGGATCACTGCAAGTAAGTGATTATCCAGGGATTTCACAGATTCGCTATGCATTGTTCAGCGACAATCCTTCGACCGTACGGGTTGTAATGGATATGGACAGTGCCAAGAAATATAAACTAGTGAACAACAATGACGGACTAGTCATTATTGATCTTAATGTTGAGGACTCTACATCTCCAGGAACTACTCCGGGGGGTGGCGGTAATGGCAAGAAGCTGGTTGTCATCGATGCTGGTCATGGGGGAAGCGATCCTGGAGCGATCAGTGTCACCAAGAAGAATGAGAAGGACTTTACCCTAGCTGTTGCGCTAAAGGTTCAGGCATTGCTTCAGAAGGAATCACAAATTGAAGTCGTCATGACTCGGGAGAGCGATACATATCCGACATTGAGTGATCGCTCCAATTTGGCGAATAAGTTGAATGCGGATATCTTTGTATCTATTCATGGCAACTCGGGACCGTCAACAGCGACAGGAGTGGAGACGTTCTATACTCGCTCGGATAGCGCTCAGCTTGCTAATGTTATGCATAAGTATCTTGTGCAGTCTACGGGGCTCGCTGATCGTAAAGTTAAAACGCAAAGCCTGCATGTAACCCGCGAAACAAAGATGCCGGCTGTACTTTTGGAATGTGGGTTCCTTAGCAATAGTAGTGATGAATCCAAGATGTTCACGGAGCAATTTCAGGATAGTGTAGCTAACGGGATTGTAAAAGGAATTAAAGAGTATTTTGGAATGTAATCATATAGTTTACTCAAAGTCCGAGTTCAAAAGTCCGTTCAAAAGCGGACTTTTTGAACTACTTTGTATAGGAGGTTACGATGATGAACAGAAAACTAATTGTATCAGGAATGCTGGTTCTTCTGCTCGTCCTGAGTACCAGTTGCGGACAAAAGCCGCAGGTTTCCCCATCTAATGGAGTTACTCAGGAACAGGTGGGAGCAGACGGAAAAAGCGATTCGCTCAGCTCAGAAAATGAGCAGGGAAGCAATGCCGAACAAGAAGGTAATACCGGTAATTTAGGGCAATCAGAAAATGGAGCTAACCAGGAGACTGAAGGGAACAGTTCGCTGAATGAGAAGAAGACTGCAAAGATCGAAACTTATTTCAGCGATGACCAGATGCTTGAATTGCAAAAAGTGGAGCAAGAAATCACCTATTCAAGTGACGACGACAAGTATTTAGCGGCCTTAAAGGCTCTGCAAAGTACTTCGGATCAAAAATTGTTTCCGTTGTGGGGAAAAGCTGTGTTCAACTCTGCTCAAATACAAAATGGTGAAGTTGTAGTGAATCTGTCTCTGCCAAACGAAGCAAGACTTGGCGCTGGTGGCGAAGCGATGGCTCTTGACGCGCTTAAACAAACTCTCTTTCAATTCTCTGAGGTTAAATCGATTCAATTGCTAGTCGATGGTCAAGAAGTGGATACCCTGATGGGCCATGTGGAATTAGAACAACCTTTGACTAGAAATTAGCCGAAATTGGAGGACTTAGGTAACTTCTGTCGAATAAGACATAGAAGTGCAAGTTCAAAAAGGTCGGTTTTTTAGCACTGAAGCTTATGCTTCTTTTTGTGCGATTTCTCAAAACGCATTCGTTGGATGAAGTCAGGGACTGGGGAGCGTACGTGTTCGGTACGTGAGCACTTGAGATGTTTCCGAAGGAACATTACTTCGTAAGCATCCCCTCAGACCCGCCTGAATTCAAGATTCAATGCCGAACTACCACCTGATTTATTTCGGGATTCAAGCGGACTTTTTGAACTGCCTCTAGGAGATTATTTTGTAGAAAGGGAGAATTTAATGTCATCATATAAACGCAAGTTTCAACGGAATATGAACAAAGCGGTATCTACTATGCTGGTAACAGCATTATGTCTAGGTGGAGGCGCGGCTGCCTTCGCAGATGGTGTGCAGGGAGAAGCTTCCCAATCGCAAACGCAGAATACGTCCTCATTCCAATTATTCAGTGATGTGAAAAGCGGCTTCTGGGCTGAAAAGCATATCTATAAACTGGCTTCCGAAGGAATTATTCTTGGTGATGCTGGGAAATTCCGTCCAGGAGACAGTGTGACTCAGCAAGAAGCAATTACAATGGCAATCCGCTTCATGAATTTAGATTCTAAGCTGGGTAGCGGTGAGAATACGCCTAAGGAATTGGTAGTCGGCAATTACTTCAAACCGTATGTCGAGCTTGCTCTGCAGCAGAAACTGATTGATAAGACGGAGGAAATCACCAGCACCAAAGAGAAGGAAGAGTGGGGCAAGAAGCCAGCTTCCCGTGAGTGGATTGCCAAGATTCTAGTGCGCGCATTGGACAAGGAAGCGGAAGCCAAAGCAGCGGCGGGTACGTCCACCGGGTTCGCCGATGAGAGTAGCATCTCAGCATCTGCTCGTGGATATGTTAATGTTGCCGTACAACTGGACCTAACAAAAGGTGTAGAAGGCAATAAATTCGATCCACGGGGCAATGTGACGCGTGCACAACTCGCTACCTTCTTTAGTCGCGGTGGCGATCATGTGAATCCGGGTTATGACAATGTATATGAAGGAATCGTAACTTCACTGAAGGATGACAGCCTGACATTGTTTGTGAATGGTACAACGCGAACCTTCAAGCTGGATAATCGTTCTGTATACTTCACGAAGGATTCGGAGACGAGCGTCTCCAAGGCTGCTCTTCAGCTATATACGAAGGTGCTTGTTGTGGATAAAATCGGATCGGCTGCATATGTTGAGGTGCGGGACGCTAGCCAGCAGCTTGAGAAGACGGAAGGAACCTTACTTAGAGTCCTTAGCGGCAACCGGTTGCTATTGTTAGTGAATAATGATTCAGTAACCTATACTTATGATAATAATACGATGTTCCTTGATCAAAACGGAAATAATATAGGTGCAGATAATCTGACTCCAGACAGTACCGTAGAAATTCAGCGCGAGACGTTTACTGCAGAGAAGAAGCCAATAATTGTTCAGGTGAAATCGGCTATCGTGAACAAGAGCGGTAGCGGTGTCGTTGAGGATTTCGATCTAACAAAGAAGACGATTAAGATCAAAGAAGCCTCTGGCTTGGAAGAGACCTTCAAATATGATGACAATACGATTGTTCTTTACCAGGATCAGCTGCTGAACAACCCTGGCGAATTGCAAAAGGGCGCTGCAGTTGAATTCACGGTGAAGAATAATGTGCTGACGAAGATCGAAGTAACACAAGGCATCGAGCGGACGGTAACGGGAACGTTGCTGAGCATCGAAGGGAAGTCGCTGATCAGCTTCATGAATACGAACGGCAAAGACGAGATCAAACGTCTTGTTGAGAAGCCGCTCATCGTGATCAATGGAATTGCTGATGCGACGCTGGATGATCTGATCGCTGATGTCAAAGGTGGAGACAAGGTCAAGCTGACGATCAATCCGGAGGAGCAGGTGACGAAGATCGAAGTTACCGGGCGTCAATCCGAATCGGTCAGCGCCGTATCGGTCGTTAAATATGAGCCTAAATTAAAAGCTCTGATGGTTGTGGATTCGGCAAAGAAGGTACATGCATTCACGCTGGATGAGAAGACGAAAGTCGAATATAATTCCGCTACACCTACGCTTGCTGGAGCGGAAGCTCTGCTGACTGAAGGTAGAAAGATCAATTTGACTTATATCGGGGATCGGGTTCTTTCCTTGCAAGTTATTTATAAATATGATGGAACCTATGTTTCTACGGATACAAGCAAGAAGCAAGTAACGATTCTGCAAGCTGACGGAACTAAGATTGATGTACCGTATCAAGGAACTGCGCCGTCGATTTCTATGTACGGGAAGAGTAATCCTGGTTTGTCGGATCTGAAGGCTGGTGATCCAGTTACAGTGATCCTGAGTGCCAATCAGGATGCATTGCAGACGCTAGCAGTCAAGAAGACCGTTCAATTTGAGATTACAAATGTCACAACAAGCAACAGTCGCATTAGAGCGGTTGCGAATGGTATTTCCGATGAATTCTATGTAGATCAAGCGACATTGTTCGGAGATAACGGTATCGCGATTAAAATTAATGATCTGAAGGTAGGCCAGACCATTAATGTTAGCTTCAGCGGACGTACGGCAACGTCTCTGCAGGTCGTTAAATTATCACTGGGCAAGGTGGATCAAGTTGATGGTTCGGTGCTGAAGTTGAAGAAATTCGACGGAACAAGTGAGACTTTCCCACTTGGAAGCGGTGTGAAGGTTGTTCGTAACGGAGTTGTAAGCTCGAGCTCCAGCCTGAATACTTCGGATCATGTTGAGGTACGTAAGGACACAGATGGCTCACTCCTGGTCAAAGTATTGTCCTCGATGGAGCGTCAAGTGTCACGTTACAACACGTTGACTAGTGAATTGTCGGTACTCAGATCAAGCGTAGCGGATAACAATTATCGCTTCTCTATTACAGATGATATATATATTCACCAAGGTGACACGACTTTGTCCGTGCAATCATTGAAGGAAAATGATAAAATTGTTCTGTATTTCAATGGCGACAAGCTGATTGAGATCGAAAAACAATAATCGTTTTCGTGAGAATAACCGTCTTGATGCGGGATGTTTCCCGGATCAAGACGGTTTTTAACCGTTAATGAGGATGAATGACCTTAGGAAAGCAGGTGAAGAGATGAAAGCTGAGGCTGTTCGGCATATTTTGGATACTATCGCCGTTATGTTCCCGGATGCTCATTGCGAGCTGAATCATAGCAATCCATTCGAACTGACGATCGCCGTTTTATTATCCGCGCAATGCACGGATGCTACCGTCAATAAAGTAACGGCTGATCTGTTTCAGAAATATAAGACGCCCGAAGACTATGTCTCTGTCCCGCCTGAGGAGCTGGAGCAGGACATCCGGCGGATCGGTCTGTTCCGCAGTAAGGCCAAGCATATTCAGAGCTTGTGCAAATTATTGATTGAGCAGTACAATAGCAAAGTACCGAATGACCATAATGAGCTAGTTAAATTGCCAGGTGTTGGCAGAAAGACGGCGAATGTTGTCATATCGAATGCTTTTGGCGTACCTGCCATAGCGGTGGACACGCATGTGGAGCGCGTTAGCAAGAGGCTGGGACTTGTGGGCTGGAATGATTCCGTGCTTGAGGTGGAGAAGAAATTGATGAAGCAGGTTCCGAAGGATGAATGGACCTTGACTCATCATCGTCTGATCTTTTTGGCAGATATCATTGTAAAGCTCAGAATCCGGGATGTGCAGATTGCCCGCTGCTGGATGTATGCCGCGAAGGAAAAAAACGTATGAAATAGTCACAACTTAGCAAGGATAGAGATAAGTGACTTAAACAAGATTAAGATAGTGAGGATGAGAAACAAGATGAAGTGTATTTCTGTCTATACCGACAATTTTGAGCAATTTTCCGATGTGTTTGAACAAGTGATGGAAATGGAGTTAAAGGAAAATGATGAATTGGAACTAGAGGGTCTTACTGTTAGCGATTCCGGTGAAGTTCCAGCACATTATCTCGAACGTATGGCTGTGAAGCCTGAAGTCGTTGTGATGAAGGACCGTCATAAAGGAGTTATGATCTTGCAGCATGGTAAAGTGTTCGAGATCTTGATCCCGACCGACTCAGATTTGGCAGAGAATGCTGCTGAGAGCACAACTGTATAATAGTAATGATTAATAGGCTGAACGGGCGATGTACTCCCCGTCAGCCTTTTTTGTTCTCATAACAGGTAGATCAGTTGGGGACAAAAACGAAGAGATAACTTGGACGAAGGATACGATTATTACAATTTATATAGATAAAAGAAGGAAATCATACATAAATTCGATCGATTGCAAATGAAGGCTTCCATGTGAGGAGCATGTAGGGTAAAATGTATATATTTCAAAAGGGATAGAGTCAAAATAAACTATCTCAATTAAAAAATTGAACTACCTATCATAAGGAGAATTTTCAATGGAAACGATTACAGATAGACAAGGCAGCAACCTGCATGAACGCCTTGTCCGACTTGGTGAGTGGTATCGGAGCCAAGCTGATGGAGTAGCCTCCGGAGAAATCGAAGATCTCCTGCATAAGCTGGCAGCTGATGAAGTGACGTTGGCCTTCTGCGGCCATTTCTCTGCTGGCAAATCGAGCTTGATCAATATGCTCTGCGGCAAGCAGGTGCTGTCATCGGGGCCGATCCCGACGACGGCGAATATCGCTGCACTTCGAAATGGAGCTCCAAAGGTCAGGCTTACGAAGGTCGCGAGTGAAGCTGGTATTAGCAAGGAATTGATTACGCTCTCAACAGCCGAGTTGGACGAATACTGCCGTGACGGAAATACATATGCAATGATTGAAATTTGGGATGAGATCAAGTTGCTGGAGAATGGCGGAGTACTGCTTGATACTCCTGGCGTTGATTCAGGGGAAGCTGCACATATGGTAGCTACGAATTCCGCGCTGCATTTAGCGGATGTCGTATTTTATGTCATGGACTACAATCATGTGCTCTCTGAGAGCAATCTTTCTTTTGCTAGACGACTAGCCGATTGGGGAAAGCCGCTCTATTTGGTGGTGAACCAGATCGACAAGCATCGGGAGAATGAATTATCCTTTGCAGATTACCGCAGGTCTGTTGAGCAGGCCTTTGAGTTATGGGGCATTGTACCGGCCGGGTGTTCCATATTTCGCTTAAGGAGTTGGATCATCCGCTGAACATGTTTGAGACGCTTCAGGAGACGATTATCCACTTGCAGGATAGTCACACGGAACTGCTTGAGTATAGTATCAATTGTTCGATCCGCTATGGAGCAGAGCAATTCCTCGCGCGTGCTAAAGCCGAGGGGGAAGAGCAGGAGCAAGATCTGCTGGAGCTTGTCGGTGGAGAGGATGGAATGCAGTCTATCGCGGATGAACTATCTGCATTTGAAGAAGAGTCGGTCCGCTATGATGAACAGGCAGTCCATATGAAGTGGGTGGCGGAGCTTGATTCGCTGCTGAACAATTCTTATCTTATGAATCCATCCTTACGCGCTGCGGCGGAGGATTATCTGGAGAGCCGCCGACCAGAATTCAAGACAGGATTCTTGTTCCAGCGCGGCAAGACACACCGTGAGCAGGAACGGCGCAGAGACTTTTCATGGAGAAGCTCACGGAGCAGACAGCAGCGCAAATAGACTGGCATGTGCGCGATTTGATCCGCAAACTAGGCCGCGGGTTCGATGCCTGGGATGCAAGGTGGGAGCAGCAACTTGATGAGCGGCTGCCTCAACCGGAAGAGTCATGGATCACGGACCCGGTTAAGGAAGGCGCGATGCTCTCTGGCGAGTACACGCTGCGCTACGCTACCGAGGTGGCGACCGGAATTGCCAGGTCGCTACAAGAGGGCAGCCCTGGGCATTGCCGATGGGCTGCTGAAGGAGCTGGCGCCGCGATTAGCTGAGGCGCGGCAAAGTCAGCCGCGCAGCGCGAGACGCTGCTGGCGCGGACCGCGGCCGCTGCGCAGCTTGAGGCGCAGCGCAGCGCCGCAGGCGAGCGCACCGCACATCTCATGGCGCTGTGCGGTGCGGCTCCGTCCCTCCCTCCGGGCATTCTGCCGGAGGTGAGGGACGAGGAGCTGCCCGCGCTAGCGGGGCAGCTTGCGGCGGTGCCGCCGGCACCGCCTGGCGCAACAGCGGTCGCGCCGGCGGTGGCTCCCGCTGCGGCCGTGGGCCTGCAGCGGTTGACGCAGGCAGCGGCAGTGCTGGAAGCCGCCGCTGCCAAGCTCTCCTCGTACCCGGCCTTCGGCTCGAGGGTACGGGAGCTGCGCAGCCGCGCGGCAGGGCTCGCGCACGGCCGATTCACGGTAGCGCTGTTCGGAGCGTTCAGCGCCGGCAAATCATCGTTCGCCAACGCCTTGCTCGGCGCCTCCGTGCTACCCGTATCGCCGCATCCGACGACCGCGGCGATCAATCGCATCCTCGCGCCTGAGGCCGGGATGGAGCACGGAACAGCCAAGATCAAGTTCAAAACGACCGAGGCAATGCAGCAGGATCTGGCGGACTCCTTCGAGGCACTGCAAATGGGGGCGTGGAAAGAGCGGACCTGGATTTCAGAGGTCGGTAAGCTGCGTGCGATTGATGTTCCCGCTACAGGGCGGGCCCACTACAGCTTCCTAAAGGCGGCTGCCGCAGGCTGGGAAGACAGCTATTCGAAGCTAGGTGCGTCTGAGATCACGGATCTTACGCAGTTCACTTCCTACGTCTCGGTGGAGAGCAAAGCTTGCTTCGTGGATCGTATGGATCTCTATTATTCCTGCCCGCTGACCGAGCAGGGGATCGTCATTGTAGATACGCCTGGCGCGGATTCCATTCATGCTCGTCATACAGGCGTAACCTTTCAATATATGAAAAACTGCGATGCCTTGATCTATGTAACTTATTACAATCATGCATTCTCGCGGGCTGACCGACAGTTCCTGGCGCATTTGGGTCGGGTTAAAGGCAGCTTCGCGCTAGATAAAATGTATTTTATCGTCAATGCCGCTGATTTGGCGGCGACGTCCTCAGAACTTGCTTCGGTAGTGGAGCATGTTAATGACGGACTGCGTAGCGCTGGGGTAGAGGCGCCACAGATTTATCCGGTATCCAGCTTGCAGGCCTTAAACGCAAAGGGCTTGGGAGATACAGAGCAATTGGCTGCATCGGGATTTGTAGAATTTGAGAGTACATTCTTTCATTTTCTAGGAAATGATCTGGCGGGCTTGGCTGTTCAGAGCGCCGTACGTGAGCTGAAGCAGATCATCCGCCAGGCCGATCAATGGGCGGAGGCTCTAGCTCAAGGTCAGGAGGCAAGACAACTTCAGCAGATTAATTTGCAGCTGGATAAGCAGATCTTCCAGAAGCAAACGGAAGAACTTGCAGCTGAGGATAAGTCGGCCGAAATTCGTCAGGAAGTGTCGGAGCTGCTCTATCATGTGCGGCAAAGATTGCGCCTCCTCGCCGGAGATTTATTCACGGAATACTTCCACCCGGTGCTGTTACAGGACGATGGCGGTGATATGAAACGGAAATTCTCAGCATCGATGCATGAATGGCTGTCTTCGCTGGCAATTGAGCTCCAGCGGGAGCTTCAGGTGACTTGCTTACGTACGGAGAACCGCTGCGGTGCTTGGCTGAATGAGGCAGGCGAACGCTGGATCCAGCAATTGCATCAGCAGTTGACGTTAAGTCCTGCATTGACCGGAGGAGAATTGTCCGCATGGAGTATGCCTGAGATACTTCAGGCAGAGCTTGAACTTCAGTTAAATACGGCCGAATATTGGCCTTATTTTAAAAATCCGAAATCCTTCTTTGAGGGTGGCGGAAGAAAGCGGCTGCGTGAAGCGGTCGAGGAACCTTTGTCAGGCATATTAAAGGAGGCTGTAGACAGAATCGAGGTAAGGTTAAGCGATTATTACTGTCTAGAAATGGTGCGTAGGTTTGGTGAATTAACAGCGCGATTTAATTTGCAATGGGAAGAATGGGAGCAAGGACTGGTGAATCTGTCTGAGGGAGATGGCGAGAAAGCGGAGAACTGGCTACAGATTACAGCCGAGCTGCGCGTCTTGACTGAGGAACTCAAACAAAATTAACAGTACATTCTTATTTACAAAAAAATTTCAAATGGGCTAAAGACTTAGGCGAATTTTCAGTAATCTTAATTCAAGATAGTCCTAAGTTGCTGGAGGTAATGACATGGAGGTTCTGAAGCAACTCTCGATTTATTATCGTGAGCGGCGATACTATTTAATATTATCTATACTATGTTTAGCGGCTACAACAGGGCTGGGCCTAGTATATCCGCTTCTGTTAAGGAAGCTGATTGACGATGTAATCAGGAAGCAACAATATAATCTGGTTATGGGCTTAGCCCTAACCGCACTATCGGTAGTTGTAATCAAAGCATTCATGCAGTTTCTGCACGGCTTCTTCGGCGGCAGGCTGGGCAACTATCTGGCTTATCGACTACGTAATGCTTGCTATGAAAAGCTGCAATTTCTATCCTTCCGTTATTATGACCGCGCGAAGACGGGGATCTAATGTCACGGCTTACCGGGGACCTGGAAGCGATTCGTAACTTCGTTGGCTTTGGTTTCGCTCAGATACTGAATCTCGTGCTGATGGTGACTTTTGGGATGGCAGTGATGATGTCGATCCATTGGCAGCTTACGCTAATTACTATGATTACGGTTCCGTTCCTGGCCGGAGTGGCCCTGAAATTCGAATCGAAGATTCACCCGGCATTTCAAGAGATGCGTCAGGCTCTTAGTTCATTGACGACAGCGGTGCAAGAGAACATTACCGGGGTACGTACCGTTAAAGCATTCGCACGTGAGTCACATGAAGTAGAGAAATTCTCGCACCGGAATGAGCGCTATAAGAACAATCAGATCTTTGCGGCGACACTGTGGAGTAAATTCTTTCCAGTGATGGAGTTGCTCGCATCGATTAGTGTAGCTGTTCTGCTGGCTGTAGGTGGAACACTAGTTGTTAAGGGCCAGTTGACTCTGGGCGATTTGGTAGCTTTCTTCAGTCTGATTTGGTTCATTATCGGTCCGATGTGGGGACTAGGGTTCCATATTAACAACTATACTCAGTCCAAGGCATCCGGAGAGCGGGTGCTTGAAATTCTGAATCAAAAAATCGATGTAAAGGATATCGAGAATGCTACCGATCTGTCAGCCACTGATGTGAAGGGCGAGGTTACATTTGAGAATGTGACGTTCGCCTACGGCAATAAATTATCGGCTGTCGAAGATATAAGCTTCGAGGCCTCTCCTGGCAAGGTGATTGGCTTCCTTGGTGGAACAGGGTCCGGTAAATCAACGATCATACAGCTATTGATGCGTGCTTATGATGTGAATGAGGGAAGCATTAAGCTAGATGGGCAGGATATCCGCACAGTGAGTGTGCAAAGTCTACGCCGTCAAATCGCCACAGTATTTCAGGAGACGTTCCTGTTCTCATCCAGCATTCGCAACAATATTTGCTACGGGATGAATGAGGTCTCCATGGAGGAAGTGATTCGCGTAGCTGAGTTGGCCAAGGCGCATGAATTCATTATGGAATTACCTGACGGCTATGATACGGTTGTTGGTGAGAGAGGTATGGGGCTGTCGGGCGGCCAGAAACAGCGGATTGCGATTGCGCGAGCGCTGCTGAAGAACCCGAAAATTCTTATTCTTGATGATGCGACCAGTGCGGTTGATATGGAGACGGAACAGGAGATTCAGGCTGGCTTCCAAGAGGTCATGCGCGGGCGTACAACCTTCATTATCGCTCACCGTATCTCTTCACTCAGACATGCCGATGAGATTCTTGTATTGGACGAAAGCCGTGTTGTTCAACGAGGAACGCATGATGAGCTGACTCAGATTCCAGGACCGTATCAGGATGTATATCGTATTCAATATGCCGATCATTTGGCCAAAGAAGAAGTACGTGCAAATAGGGGGAGGCATAACCCATGAATACAGAGGCACAAACTTTGCAGCAGAAGCCCCCGCAGAAGGGCAAGGTTAAGACGAAGATAGAGGATCGGTTTGTATATCAAGACGATGATATTATCGATAAAGCATTTGATTGGCAGCAGTTCCGCCGTCTGTTTGGTTATATGAGACCATATGCGAGGAAAATGTTGCCCCCAGTCATTCTGATGACGGTTCTCGGGACGATTACAAAGCTAACCGTACCATTCCTGACGAGTATCGCAATCGACAAAGCGATTGCTCCGGAAAAAGGCTCGCCGAGCTTGACGCTATTATATATTTTATCTGCTCTAGTGGTGGTTTTGTACATTATTCAATGGGCTACAGGGGTCTACCGCATTAAATATACAAATGTGATTGGACAACGTGTCATTTATGATCTCCGTTCGGATTTGTTTCGTCATATCCAGAAGTTGTCGTTCAATTTCTATGACAAACGTCCGGCTGGTTCTGTACTGGTTCGCGTGACGAATGACGTCAACTCCTTGCAAGATCTTTTCACGAACGGGGTCGTCAATCTGATGATAGACTGCGTTCAGCTGGCTGGGATCGTTGTCATCTTGCTGCTCATCAACTGGAAATTGGGCCTTGCTGTAATGGTAACCGTTCCGATTATGTTCTTGATATCTACCAAGCTGCGGCAAAAGATCCGTATTGCCTGGCAGGAAGTGCGGATGAAGAACTCGCGGATCAATTCCCATTTGAATGAATCCATTCAAGGGATTAGGGTAACACAGGCTTATACACAAGAGCATGAGAATATTCATTATTTTGATGTGATGAATGCCGATAGTAAGAAATCATGGGATAAGGCTTCGGCTATGAACCAGATGTTTGGTCCGCTCATTGACATTACCGGCGGGGTCGGTACATTTATTCTGTTTATCTTAGGTGCCTACTTGATTCAGCACGGTCAACTGACCATCGGTCTGCTGGTCGCGTTCAGCAACTATGTGGGTAACTTCTGGGAGCCAATTAACCGTATGGGGCAGATGTATAATCAGCTGCTCGTTGCGATGGCTTCCTCGGAACGGATCTTTGAATTTATGGATGAGGAGCCTGACATTGCCGACAAACCTGAATCGGTAGAGCTTCCTACGATTCAGGGCGACATTCGCTTCAAGCATGTCGTGTTCGAATATGAGAAGGGGCGCCAAGCACTAAAAGGAATAGATCTGAATGTTGAACCAGGCCAATCGATCGCATTGGTTGGACACACTGGTTCTGGTAAGAGTACGATTATAAATCTGCTTAGCCGATTCTATGATATCAATCAAGGTGAGATCCTGATTGACGGCTATGATATCCGCGATGTTAAAGTGGAAAGTTTGCGGAAGCAGATCGGGATTGTGCTTCAGGATACGTTCATCTTCTCCGGTACGATCCGCGACAATATTCGCTTTGGTCGACTGGATGCAACGGATGAAGAGGTTGAAGCGGCAGCCAAGGCGGTGGACGCTCACGATTTCATTATGAAGTTGCCTAAGGGCTACAATACGGAGGTTGAAGAGCGAGGCAACGCGCTGTCGATGGGACAGCGGCAGCTTCTGTCCTTCGCTCGGGCACTCTTGGCTGATCCGCGCATCCTAATTCTCGATGAAGCAACGGCAAGTATCGATACAGAGACTGAAGTGAAGATTCAAAATGCACTGAAGGTACTGCTGAAAGGTAGGACTTCCTTTATGGTTGCTCACCGTCTCTCGACAATTCGTAGTGCAGATAAGATCGTCGTGCTTGATCATGGTGAGATTAAGGAGACCGGGAACCATGAGCAATTAATGGAACATAAGGGAATTTATTGTGGTTTGGTTGAGGCGCAATTCCGCTATATGTAGAAATTTGTCGAACTTATTCGAAAATGAGATCTAGACTGCCGCTCTGACTATTGCAATCTAGAGTGGAAAACCTGAAAATAGAGTTAGTTATTTTATTTTCATATTTTCAGGGGGATTCTGGACTCATGTGGGGTGCGCCAGTATCTAAACATGCCAGGAGTATCATGCTTCTTGGCGGAGGAGAATTGGGCAAGGAAGTAGTCATTGAGGCGCAGCGTTTGGGCGTTCGAACGATTGTCGTTGACAGGTATGACCACGCACCAGCCATGGGTGTTGCTCATGAATCTTATGTGCTTGATATGTTGGATGGAGAAGCGCTTAAATCATTGATCGTTCAAGTTGCACCGGATCTGATTGTTCCGGAGATTGAAGCGATCGCAACACCCGTGCTGGTTGAACTGGAGCAGCAAGGATATAAGGTTATCCCGACTGCCAAGGCTGCTCTATTAACGATGGATCGCGAAGGAATCCGTAGATTAGCGGCTGAGGAACTCGGATTGCCTACAGCAAAATACCTGTTCGCAGACAATCTGGAGCAGTTACAGACCGCTGTAGCTGAGATCGGTGTGCCATGTGTGATCAAGCCGTTAATGAGTTCATCCGGCAAAGGACAGAGCGTATGCCGAAGGGTGGAGGATGTCGAGAAATGCTGGAATGCGGCTCTCGAAGGCGCTCGAGCTAGGAAGATGCGCGTCATCGTGGAAGCTTTTGTACCTTTTACAAGTGAGATTACGCTGTTAACTGTCCGTTCGGTAACCGGGACGATATTTTGTCCGCCCATTGGGCATATTCAGAAGGATGGGGACTACGTCGAATCATGGCAGCCTCATTTCCTGAATGAGGAGCAGCTACGAGAAGCTCATGAGATTGCACAAAAGATTACAGATGCGCTTGGCGGATATGGACTATTTGGTGTAGAATTATTTGTGACGGATCATGGCATAATCTTTAGCGAAGTGTCGCCAAGACCACATGATACGGGAATGGTGACGATGGTTACGCAGGATTTGTCAGAATTCGCGCTTCATGTACGTGCGATTCTTGGTTTTCCTATTCCTTCGGTTCAGCTGCTGACACCTGGTGCATCAGCAACCTTAAAGGCTGACCGAGAGGGTGAAGAATTCAAAGTCGCAGGTATGGAAGAAGCATTAGCATTACCGAGAACCCAGATTCGCGTGTTCGGTAAACCGCTCAGCAAGCCGGGAAGACGGATGGCTGTAGCTCTGAGCACAGCAGAGGATGTTGAAACGGCCCGCAGCCGCGCCAAACAAGCGGCAAGTCTATTAAAGGTGGTATGGTCAAATTGAGTAGTCAGGTGTATGCTCCTGCGTTAATCATTCGGAAGGGTTGCAGTGACGATGTCCATCATTTGCTTCCTTTGATGCGACAACTTCGTTATCCAACAACGCACAGTGTGCTCAAAGAGCGCCTTCGTATGTTGGAGGACAATCAACTGCATCATAGCTTGGTTGCTGAGGTGGATGGAGTGGTACGCGGTACTATCTTCTTGAAGCAATATCAGACGCATGATATGAATCAACCTATTACTCAGATCATCGCTATGATCGTAGATGAGGATCATCGAAGCAGTGGAATCGGTAAACGGCTTATGTCTGAAGCGGAATCCTGGTGCAAGGATCGCGGGAGTTCGCAATTGTTCTTGTCTGTTACGAATGAGAACAGCTTGATAGCCAAATCATTCTACGAGAGTATGGGCTTCACATGTACAGGACACCGTAGATTTAGCAAAACACTATCCTAGAAATCCATGAATATTATGAAATACTAAACCCGGCTCTCATGTGAGCCGGGTTATTTGTCATGTATTTTCTTATAAGTGCTGTTAGTTAGCAAGGTATAAATGCGATGCTTCCAAGGCCGACTCATCGGGGCACTCATAGCAGTTATTCCTGTAGGTTACCAGGGTACCTCGGAAAATGAGCTCTAGCATGGAGCAAGCAGATAGATCGTCCGGCGTTGTTAGCGCAGCCGATTTATTGCATAACTGGAGCCCCGCTCTCTCGAAAACTGCGCTGACGAATTGCGAGCAGAAATAGGAGTTCCTACCGCCAAACTCCATGTTCAATACGACACCTAGAATACCAAGGAAATTGTAGCTGTACAGCTCACTATTCTCCTCGAATTGGCGGACGAAGTTCCTCATTTTGGAGTAAGTCGTTTCGCTTACTGTGCAGCTATATACCGCACATGTTGCCCGTTCAAATATCCCTGAATAAATATCTTCTTTAACGAATCCGCCAATGAGCGGAATCAAGGGATGCTTCCTTCCGAAACTATACATTTCTCTTAATTCGGAATCAAAAGCTATTGAAGCGTGATTATAGGGGGCTTTCGTATATATACCGATCATTTTCGTAACAATTGTTCTCGGGTTGCTTAGTAAGATGTAGATTTGCTTCGAGTTATTCATCATTTTTCAACCGCCATTTTCCATAAAATTAGTTAGGTATTTACAAATGATGTATCCATTTGATATTACCATGGTAATCGTTTCCTTGGAATACCGAAATGGTCCGAAGACCGAATTAATACTAGACCAAAGTCGAGATCGGGGACTGATTTCCTTAATTTACTTTTATTGTAGAGTACGATAAAATCTTTGGCGATTAGAGGATTAATCAAATAAGTGAGAGTTCAAAAAGGGCGGTTTTCAGCACCGAGAAGGTTGAACTTTTTGAACTACCTCTATAAGAAGGCGGGAGATGACGTGTACAAATTAATCCTAGCTGACGATGAGGAAGACGTTAGAGAGGGACTGCTCGACCTGATAGATTGGGAGAGTATTGGCTATCAGATCGTCGATACTGCCGAAAATGGTAGAGAGGCCGTCGATCTTATAGAAAAGCATGTGCCAGATGTTGTTGTAACCGATATACAGATGCCCTTCATGGATGGTCTGAAGTTAACAGAATGGATTCGTCAGACGCATCCTGCGACCAAGGTTATTATTCTGACAGGTTATGAGCAGTTTGAGTACGCGCAGCGGGCGATTCAGCTGGATGTTAACGAATATGTGCTTAAGCCGTTCTCTTCAGAGGAACTGGCCGAGGTGCTGCGTAAAGTTAAACTCCAAATTGATGGTGAGCTGGAGGCTCGCAAAAACGTGCAGTTGTTAACGGAGCACTATAAGCGTAATCTACCTGTGCTGCAGCGCTTGTTTCTATCATCTCTAGTATCCAGGCCGCTCTCGCAGCAAGAAATCGTCGAGAAATGCCGCGGCTATAATTTACAACTGCAAGGTGAAGCATATGTGACCTCGATTATCAGGATTGACCGAGCGATCCGTCTGGCGGAGGGAATAGGGCCAGGAAGCAATCAGAAGCTGGTGAACAAGCTCTCATTGCGTGAAACGGATGATCAGCAGCTGCAATTATTTGCCGTGCTCAACATCGTGACCGAGATGATTCGCGAGCATTCTAGGGATCAGGCATTCATTCATCATGATGATGTTGTTCTGCTCAGCGTGTATGACGATCCGGGGGCAGAGCAGGCAGTAAATTCGACGCTTAAATGGCTGGAGGAGATCAGATTCAGTGTGGAGCGGTTTCTCAAGCTAAGTGTCACAGTTGGTGTGGGAACAGCTCGCTCGTCGTTGTCAGATAGCTATTATTCTTATAAAGAAGCGATGCATGCACTGGACTATCGCCTTGTTCTCGGCGGCAACAAACTAATATACATAGGCGATGTAGAATCTCCCGGAGATAGCGTGTTTGTGTTTGATGAATTGAAGGAGCAGGAACTAATCCGCTGCCTGAAGGTGGGAAGTGATGATGAGTTAAGGTTGCTGCTAGAGCAAATGTTCGGCAGTCTAATTGACTGTCGCAAATCGCTTCACGATTTCCAGCTGCGTCTACTGGTCATGCTAACCGCGGTTATCAAGGCCGCCAATGATATACATATCGATTTTGAAAAATTATTGGGTGAGGGCGGAGGATTTATCGGGCAAATATTCAGATTTACGCATGTGGACGAAGCCCGCGCCTGGTTTACCGAGCTATGCCTGAAGCTGAAGCAAATGATATCAAGTCGGCGGCAGACGAGTTACCACCAGCTGGTACAGCAAGCTAAAGATTATATCATGGATAAATATTCCGAACAGGATATCTCGATTAATAAAGTGTGCGCCCATCTGCATATCAGCACAGGCTACTTCAGCAATATTTTCAAAAAGGAAACGAAGCTTACTTTCGTGAACTATTTGCAGAATATACGAATGGAGGAAGCAAAGAATTTATTGGCGACAACGGATATGAAATCGTTTGAGATCGCTGAGCGGGTAGGATTCTCTGACCCGAATTATTTTAGCTTCTGCTTTCGTAAGAAATACGGCTTATCTCCGAAAGATTATCGGAATGGGGCACAGACCGTATGAGGTCATGGTGGCGTGTATTGACACGCTTTATTAAAGGCTTCCATTTTCGAAATATTCAGGTGCTGATTTCTAGCTCTTCGATTACGATTACTGTGCTTGTCGTTGTACTGGCAAGTCTGATGCTGTACGGAAGATTCTCCAAGGTTGCCGAAGAGAATGCTTATTTGAACCTGAAGCAGATCGTTGAACAGGTTAATTCCAATCTGGAGCTGTACGTCAGCGGGATGGAGGACATCTTTAATGTAACCCAGGATAAGATTGGTCAAGCCTCGAATGTATCGCATAACGAGCTGCTTGGTGAACAAATGGATACGATACTGAGCACCCGGGAGGATCTAGTCTCTATCGCACTTTTTACGAATGACGGGCAATTGGTGAATAGCGTCCCTGCACAACCGATGCGTAAAAATACGAAGCTTACGGAACAGAACTGGTTCGATGCGGCTCTGCTGATGCCTGGGACGCTACAATTTACGCCTCCGCATATTCAGAACCTGTTCAAGAGTGATTATCGCTGGGTCGTCTCGATGAGTAAAATGATCGACTATAGGGATGAGACTGGAATGAGAGAAGGGGTTCTCGTCATCGACTTTAACTTCCGTACGATCGATCAATTGAGCCAGCGCGTCAGCTTAGGCAAGAACGGTTATGTGTACATCATCGACGGAATCGGCAATATCGTATACCATCCGCAGCAGCAATTGATTTACGCTGGCCTGAAATATGAAAATCTAGAACCTGTGCTTAACTATACATATGGAAGCTATCTGGATGATCAGAACGGCGAGCAGAGGATCATTACAATTCAAACGGTGAAGACGGTGGGATGGAAAATTATCGGTGTCGCCTACGCGGATGAATTTTTGAGTACGAAGAAGGAATTGGCGGACTTTTTGTATCAGTTTTTGCTCATGTCGATCATGATTATCTTGATTATCAATATTTATGTTTCGGCGAAAATATCCAACCCGCTACGGCGCTTGGAGCAATCAGTCAAGCAGGTGGAGAAAGGTGACTTTTCTACACATATTTCTGTTGGAGGCGCCTATGAGGTTGAGCAGTTATCCAAACGTTTCAATCTGATGCTGCGGAGGATTCGTGAGTTGATGGATCAAATTATTCAAGAGCAGGAAGCCAAGCGCAAGAGTGAATTCGACGTATTACAATCGCAGATTAACCCTCATTTTCTCTACAATACGCTGAATTCAATTACGAGAATGGCTGAAATGGGACGTAATAAAGAAGTCGTAACGACGATCACTTCATTATCACGATTTTTCCGGCTTAGCTTGAGCAAGGGAAAACCGATCATCACAGTAAAGGATGAATTAGAGCATATTCGGCATTATTTGATTATTCAATCCATTCGCTTCAAGAACAAATTCCATTATGAAATCAAGGCAGATGAGGCGGTCCTGGATTGCCAAACCTTGAAGCTGATTTTGCAGCCGCTCATTGAAAATTCGATCCATCATGGCATCGAAAATTCAGTGGAAGAAGGAATGATCTTCATCCACGCGCATTTACAGGATGAGAAGCTAATATTTACGATCCGCGATAATGGGATTGGGATGACGAAGGAGCAGCTGGCGAAGCTATTAAGTGGTGATATTCGAAGCGAGAGCGGTTCAGGCGTGGGCGTGTTCAATGTGCAGACACGAATTCAGCTCTATTACGGGAAGTCATATGGATTGCATTATGAGAGCGAGCCTGAAGAAGGGACGATCGTCACGATTACGCTACCGGTACAGCGCTCAGACGATCACAAGACTGGAGGGAGCGTAAATGAATCTTAGAAATTGCTTGCTGAGAGGATTGATGGTTGTACTTGGTTTTTCTGCCCTTACAGCTTGTACTCCCACCGGAAACATACAGAGTAATGATAAGCCGCTAACGATCGATATGATCGTAAAAATGGAGCGGGGAGATTATTGGAAAACGATTCGTATGGGGGCTGAAGTGGCTGCGAAGGAATACAATGTGGAGCTGAATTTTCTAGCCCCGAATCAAGAGAACGATTATAAGCAGCAAATCAAGCTGATGCAGGAATCCATCGTTAGAAGGCCGGATGCTATAGTGCTGGCCGCCAGCGATTATGAGGCACTAGGTCAGGTAACTGACCAGACATCTTATTATAATATTCCGGTCATTTCTATGGATTCTGAGGTTGCCTCGACGAAAATAAAAACCTATGTGGGTACGAACAACTATGAAGCAGGTCAGACAGCAGCAAAACGCCTCAGCGAATTGACTGGTGGGCACGGGGAGATCGGTATCATTAACTTCGTCAAAGGAGCACGCAGTACAGATGAACGGGAGGAGGGCTTCCTAGATTATATGGCCCGGTTCTCGGGTATCGAAATCGTAGACATTGTATATAGCGGCTCAGACGAGACGTTGGCGTATGAGCTTACCCGTAAAATGCTACAGGAGCATCCTCGTATAAGGGGGCTCGTCTCACTAAGCGCAGAGTCCTCAATCGGAGCCGGTTTAGCAGTGCAGGAGATGGGGTATGCGGGGATTGTCAATGTGATCACCTTCGACAACCCTTCTGAAATGCTGGAGTTGCTTCAGGAGGGGACGATTCAAGCGATGGTGGTACAGAATCCGTTCAATAACGGTTATATGGCGGTTTATGCCGCAGTACAGGCCGCACACGGAGCCAAACTGAACGATAAAATTCCGACTACTGCCAAATTGATTGACCTTGACAATATGCTCTGGCCGGAAAATCAGAAGCTGATGTTCCCTTTTGTAAAATAACTAAGCGAAAAATCCAATTACATTAGAATTTTGATATAAGAGCGCAGTTTTCTTAATTCGCAAGCCATTAATTTTCCGTCATAATGTAAACGTATTCAAAACGAGGAGGTCAATAGCATGAAAAAAATAACGTCCGTATTGCTGGGGCTCGTTATGCTCGGAACGGTTATGGCCGGTTGTAACAGTTCGAGTGGAGGTAGCGGAGATACGCCGAAGGTCGGCGTAGCGATTTACAAATTTGATGATACTTTTATGACAGGCGTACGGAATGCCATTGAGAAGAATGCTAAAGGTATCGCTTCGGTTGATATTGTAGATAGCCAGAACTCGCAGCCGACGCAGAATGACAAAATCGATCTATTCTTAACGAAGAAGATGAAGGCGCTGATTGTGAATCCGGTGGATCGTACGGCAGCGGGTGTTATTATCGATAAGGCCAAAGCGAAGGATACACCTGTCGTATTCTTGAATCGTGAGCCACTTCCAGAGGATATGAAGAAATGGGATAAGGTCTATTACGTCGGTGCTAAAGCTGAAGAATCCGGCACAATGTCAGGTCAAATTATTGCAGACTACTGGAAGGCGCATCCTGAAGCAGATAAGAATGGAGACGGGGTTCTGCAATACGTGATGTTAAAAGGCGAACCAGGGCATCAGGATGCCGAACTTCGTACTCAATATTCGATTCAGGCTCTTGAAGACGCCGGGATCAAAGTAGAGAAGCTTGCAGAGGATACGGCCATGTGGGACCGTGTCAAAGGTCAAGAGAAGATGGCAGCCTTCTTGGCAGCTCACGGCGACAAAATCGAAGCTGTGTTTGCCAACAATGACGATATGGCACTTGGAGCGATCGAAGCTCTGAAGGCAGCAGGATATTTTAATGGCGATAAATTTATACCGGTTGTGGGTGTAGATGCCACCGCTCCCGCTATTCAGGCTCTGGAGCAGGGGACATTGCTTGGTACTGTGCTCAATGACGCTGAGAACCAGGGGAAAGCGTCTATCAAGATCGCTTCACTGCTAGCTCAAGGCAAAGAAGTGAATAAGGATTCCGTAGGCTACGAGATTACTGAGAATCAGTATGTCTGGGTCCCATATCAAAAAGTGACGAAAGACAACGCAGCCAACTTCAAATAACCGCAGATTGGCAGCAGCTTCGTTTGTAGTACGATCGTTGGAAGGTTCGTTGCCGAAAGGTGCGAACCTTTCAGTTTTTACGTAGCAGCATGTATGAAGAATACGTTCGCTGTGCCTCTTTTACGGAACAATAGATTAGGAGGCTGACATGATGATAGATCAGCAATATGTTTTGGAATTGAAGGGGATATCGAAGGAATTTCCGGGCGTCAAGGCACTTGACGACGTTACCTTACAGGTCAGACCGGGGACGGTTCACGCGTTAATGGGTGAGAACGGTGCTGGGAAGTCCACCTTAATGAAGTGTTTGTTCGGCATTTATAAGCAGGATGCAGGTGATATCTATTTAAACGGACAAAAGGTAGAGATTAATAGTTCGCGTGATGCGCTCCAGATGGGGATATCGATGATCCATCAGGAGCTACATCCCGTGCCGTTCCGCAGTGTGATGGAGAATATTTGGCTCGGACGCTTTCCATCTTGGTGGTTATTATTTATTGACCATAAGAAGATGTACCGTGATACGGAGGCATTGTTCAAACAATTAGATATTGATATTAAACCGGATACCATTGTCGGAAAGCTATCTGTATCTAAAATTCAGTCCATTGAGATCGCTAAGGCCGTATCTTTTAATTCTAAGATTATCGTAATGGATGAACCTACCTCGTCCTTAACGAGTGTGGAAGTCGAGCATTTATTCAAGATCATTCAGGAATTAAAGAGCCGCGGCGTGTCGATCATTTACATCTCGCACAAGATGGAGGAAATTCTGCAAATTTCCGACGAGGTTACAATCATGCGCGACGGCAAGAAGATCGGTACATGGGCAGCCGAGGAGTTGACAACCGATCTGATTATTTCTAAGATGGTCGGTCGCGATTTAACGCAGCGTTTCCCGCCGCGGAATAATGTGCCGAACGGTGTTGTTCTCAAAGTGGAAGGGCTGACTTCGATTCATCCAAAATCGTTTAACAATATATCCTTCGAACTGCGCAGAGGTGAGATACTTGGCATCGGCGGATTGGTAGGAGCGCAACGGACTGAGCTAATTGAGGCTTTGTTCGGCTTGCGTGAGGTCCAGTCCGGATCGATCACACTGAATGGAAAAATGGTGCGAATCAAGAGCGCTGCTGCAGCCAAACGGCATGGTATGGCTCTGTTGACAGAAGAGAGGCGCACTACGGGGATTTTTCCAGTATTGTCGGTTCATGAGAATGCAGCCATAGCCAATATGCGAAGATATGTCAGGCCTTATTTATTACTAAATGAACGGAAGAAACGGGACGAGGTCAATGAAATGGTAACAAAATTACGAACTAAAACCCCTTCTCCCAAGACGTTGATTATGAATCTATCGGGTGGTAACCAACAGAAAGTGCTGCTTGCACGCTGGTTGCTTACGAGTCCCGAAATTTTGCTGTTAGATGAACCGACACGCGGAATCGATGTTGGTGCTAAATATGAGATTTATACGATCATTGCTGACCTGGCCCAACAGGGTAAGAGTATCATTATGATTTCATCTGAAATGCCGGAACTGCTCGGTATGTCCGACCGTGTGATGGTTATGTCCGAGGGCCGGATCACCGGCATACTGAATGGTAGTGAAGCCTCGGAAGAAGAAATCATGCGTTTGGCCGCTCAACATTAGAGCATAAGAAGGAGAGAAGATGAATGGATATTAGAAAAATTCAAAGCTTTGTAACGGAAAATGCCATTTATATTGTATTAGCCGTGCTTGTGATAGCAATCGCAATCTATGAACCCAGCTTTATTGGCTTTAATACATTGCGGGATATTCTGATTCAATCATCAACCCGCGTCATTATTGCGCTTGGTGTAGCCTTTATTCTGATTACGGGCGGGACAGATTTGTCGGCAGGCCGAATGGTCGGATTAACGGCGGTCATATCAGCGTCAATGCTTCAGCAACCGGACTATGCACGTCGCTTCTTTCCTGATCTGCCGCAACTTTGGGTGATGACCCCAATATTTATAGCTATCGTAGTAGGTGTGATCTTCGGCCTAATCAATGGGGTGATCGTCTCCAAGTTCAAGGTTCCCCCTTTTATCGCGACATTAGGTACGATGGTTGCGATATACGGGATCAACTCTTTATATTTCGATACAGCTCCCAACAACTCACAGCCCATCGGAGGACTTAGAGCAGATTTTACAACGATAGGATCAGGATTTTTTAAGATGGGTGCATTCTCAATACCTTATATTGTGCTTATTGCGATCGCCGTATGTCTGATCGTATGGGTGTTGTTCAACAAGACGCGGCTCGGCAAAAATATGTACGCAATTGGTGGAAATATGCAGGCTGCTAAAGTATCCGGTATTAATGTTGTCCTAACTTTAATGATCATTTATTCGATTGCTGGTGCCTTATACGGTACGGCAGGTGTACTAGAAGCGGCCAGAACCGGCGGAGCGACGAATAACTATGGCAATATGTATGAGCTTGATGCGATCGCTGCTTGTGTTGTTGGCGGCGTATCGACTACAGGCGGTATTGGTACGGTTCCCGGCGTTATGGCTGGGTGTTAATCTTCACAGTAATTAACTATGGCTTGACCTTCATTGGAGTAGGACCTTACTGGCAGCAGATTATAAAGGGCGCCATTATCGTTGCTGCAGTAGCATTTGATATGCGGAAATATGCTGCAAAACGGTAATCGTTATCCTCTGCGATGATATTAGGCGGGTTCCGGAAGCGGACCCGCTTTTTCCATCATATTCCGATGCAAGCGAAGGACAAGCATGGTAGAATAAAAGAGACTATTTTCCAGATTGATTACCATGCTGAGGAGGGGATAAATCATTGAAGAAAATGAAGATGAAGGTTGCTAAGATGGGATTGATATTCTCCGTATTGGCAGTGTCTCTGGCGGCAACTCCTGCTGGTCATGGAACGGCAAGCGCTGCTGTTGCAAGTAAGAGTATGGCGGCAGTATATGCGCAGGTTCAAGCGGAACGGGCCGCTCAGGTTGTAGCGCTTGTGAATAAAGAACGGACTTCGGCAGGGCTAGAGCCTTTGACCGTACACACGAATTTATCGAAGATGGCCAAGGATAAAGCGATCGATATGTATCGGAGCGGTTATTTTGACCATACTTCGCCGAAATATGGTTCTCCTTTTGATATGATGGATACGTATAACATAACTTATCTCTACGCTGGCGAGAATATCGCCAAAGGACAGCGCTCAGCTGAAGAAGTCGTGAAGGATTGGATGAACAGTCCCGGTCATCGTGCCAACATCTTGAACCCCAAATATAAGCTGATCGGTGTAGGTTATTATAACGGTTATTGGGTACAGGAATTCATTGGTAAATAGGTTGTAAGATGCAATTATTAAGACAGTTAAATATAAAAATTAAAGCCGTGGCGGATGTCACGGTTCTTTATTATGCCATTTACCGCTTGGAGTCTGCATACATATCATAAGAGGATAACTTATCGCAGGGAGGAACCTACGAATGTCATTTTTCAAGCGGGAACAGGATTTGACGAAGTATGATTATAACAATACAGGCAGTGAGGCGGTGGATCTGAAGCAGCTTGAAGATAATTGTATGGATTATTCTTGTGGAAATATAGAGGATCAGAATGAAGTTCTTCTACGGATTCAGGCGGAATTGGAGGATACAGAGAGAGAACTGGCAGGGCGGATTACTCTGGAGGGAAAGTTTAAGCAGCTCTATGTAGAACAGCAGGCATTCGTCAATAGACGTATTCGTCAAGCCCATATGGGTGCCATGGCTCATCAGGAGGATTATGCCCGGCGCGCGTTGACGGAAAAGAGGTTAGCCGAGGCGAAGATGAAGGAATATTTGGCGAGTTACGAGTTGTATAAAGCAGAGGCTGAGCAGCTTCGAGACAAATTTGCTCATCTACTGGGGCAGCTTGAGGCTATGGAGCAGGAGCGGGGGAATCTGGTGGGAAACACTGACGGAGGCTAGGCATATTTTCAAAAATACGATGTATAGCAAGCCTGAGAAGCTGTTCTCAGGCTTTTTCGTGTAAAAATGAAGGCGGATCGGTTGTGGAATTTGCATCTTTGTTCAGGAAGTTTTATGTTATTACGTAAGTTGGTTAGAATTAATTAATGGGATATGATCAGGGATTCGGCACATACAGGAGGAACACGACCATGAATAAATCGTCGCGAATATGGCGAGTCACCGGCCTGCTCTCGGCGGTGTCAACACTGCTGCTTATTGTTGGATTTATCTATGCTGTCTATGATATGACGGTGCCGGCAAGCCAGGCAAGTAAGGTAAAGCCCGGGGACGGCGCACAATTGTCTGTCACGGCAGCGTCGCCTTACGATATTACTGCCATTGGCGATTCGCTGGCCAAAGGCACCGGAGATGATACAGGCAACGGATTTGCCCGTAAAACGGTGCAGTTATTAACGAAGCAGGGCAAGGAATCTAAATTAGTTAATAATCTCGGAATCAATGGGCTGACGACGAAGGCACTATTACCAATGCTCGATGAATCGGGAGTCCAGTATGGCCTCAAACAGGCTGGAATCATCATTTTGTCGATCGGCGGGAATGATTTATTCGCTGGGGCTCAGAGCTATCAGAGCAGCGGGGAGCTTCCGACCGAGGCGGAGATGGATGCCGCGGTGAAGACATTGGGAGAGAATTTTAAGAAAATTGTCAGCAAACTAAAGAAGATTAATCCTGATGCGCAATTGGTGTATGTTGGCTTATACAATCCTTTTGCTGATTTGAAGGACATGAAGGAAGCTGGAGATCGTGCGGTGGCGAATTGGAATTTGAATGTACTGGATACGATGAATCAGTATCCAGGCACAATTGTTATTCCAACCTATGATTTATTTACGAGCAATCTGGGTCGATATTTATCTGGTGACCATTTCCATCCAAATAGTGATGGTTATCAGATGATTGCGGATCGGATTGTACAGAGCATCGCGCTGATATAAGTTAAGGAGGAGAAGATTAGCGATGCATCATCTAACGAAGGCAAATGATGAGATTATTTTGTCGGTAGAGCATTTGAAGAAGCGGATCGGCAAACGCTGGATTGTGCAGGATGTATCGTTCGAAGTGAAAGCCGGAGAGATCTTCGGATTCCTCGGGCCGAACGGGGCGGGGAAGACAACGACGATTCGCATGCTAGTTGATCTAATTCGACCGACCGAAGGGAAAGTAACGATCTGTGGATATGATGTACAACGGGATCCAGAACGTGCGCTTAGCATGGTCGGGTCGATTGTAGAGAATCCAGAAGTATATACGTATTTGACAGGTTGGGAAAACTTAGAGCAGTTCGCCAGGATGCTGCGTGGGATCGATGCAGCGAGAATTCAAGAGGTTGCTGATCTGGTTGGTCTTGATCAGCGTATTCATGATAAAGTACGGACATATTCGCTCGGAATGCGACAGCGTCTTGGAATTGCCCAAGCCCTACTTGGCAGACCGAAGCTGCTCATTCTCGATGAACCAACGAATGGTCTTGATCCGAAAGGGATCAAGGAGATGCGCAGCTTCATCCGCCGCCTGGCAAAGGATGGGCTGGCTGTGTTCGTCTCGAGCCATCTGCTCAGCGAAATTCAAGTATTATGTGATCATGTAGCGATTATTAGCCGGGGCCGGGTCCTTGCGGTAGGTGCTGTTAATGAGCTACTTGACTCGAGTACAGGTTATGTTGTCTGGGAACTAGAGCCGTCTTCCGCTGGAGAGAATATGCTGGCTAGCCTTGGAATCAGCATTGTCGAGAATGTGGATGAAGTGCTGGATGATGCGATTATCGCTGGTTTTGGTGGTGAGGCGATCGTTACCCAGATGCAGGTGGATGATATTGCGGAAATTGTGCCTCGGCTTGTAAGCTCCGGGCTTCAAGTTCGATCTGTTCAGAAGGTAATTCCAACATTGGAACAATTGTTCCTGGAGATGACGGATGGTGAGGGTGTTGAATAATCTGCTGCTGTTAATTAAGAATGAGACGATAAAAATGATCAAGAAGAAGCGCTTTTACGTCGTTCTACTGGTGCTGCTCGTTCTCGTCCCCATGTTCACCTATGCCCAGATGCGGGAAGCCGCTTCAAAACGCGAGAAATTCGGCGCAGACTGGCGCAGGGAGGTCCAGCAGGCTATAACGGATAATCAGAATTCACTCGGCAGCGACCGTGTTCCTGAGGAGTGGAAGAAGTACCGTAAAATCTATATCGAGCAGATGAAATATTATCTTGAACATGACGTGAATCCGATTCAACCTGGTGGAGTATCATTCACCCGCGAATTTTTAGATAACGCCTCATCTTTGTTTATTCCTCTCTTGATCATGGGCGTAGGATCAGATATTGTATCCTCCGAGCGGACGGCGGGTACGATCAAGATGCTACTCACAAGGCCGGTCCGAAGGTGGAAAATACTGCTGAGCAAGTTAATTACGCTAATAATGTTCGTCTCTTTGATCATCGTCTCTACGCTGCTCATATGCTACTTGATTTCCGGGTTGTTTTTTGGTTACAGTGGATTTCAGCTTCCGGTATTTAGTGGCTTCCAATTGAATGGTGCCGAGGTGGATATGTCCAATGTCCATGCTGTACCACAGTGGAAATATATTTGCATGCAGTCGGGGTTAATCTGGTTCGTTGGAATTGTGGTTGCGATGCTAGCTTTTATGGTATCGGTGCTCGTTCGCAGTACTGCTGCGAGCATTGTCATTATGATGGCCGCGCTAATCGCTGGTAATATTCTCAGTAATATGGCATCAGCCTGGACGAGTGCTAAATATTTGTTCATGGTCAATCTCGGCCTTACGAACTATTTATCGGGGACGCCGGCTCCAATAGAAGGCATGACACTGGGCTTTTCACTCGCTGTTCTTGCCATTTGGGCGGCTTGTTCAACAATCGTCTCATTCCTTGTCTTTACGAAACAGGATATCATGAATTAAAATGGACAAGGATAAGAAAACATTTGTTTGCATTTATTTGGATTTGTAGTACATTAACGACTACATAACGAAAGTAAAAGGGGGAGCATGAATGGCGGAACAAATCGATTTGTTCGAAGAAGCTTCCGGCATCACTTCCGGAAGTGAATCTTCGGGATACGACGCGGACGACATTCAAGTGCTCGAAGGGCTTGTCGCAGTACGGAAAAGGCCAGGGATGTATATTGGCAGTACGAGCTCGTCGGGACTTCATCATCTGGTCTGGGAAATTGTGGATAATGCGGTCGACGAGCATTTGGCCAAATTTTGTTCCAAGATCGATATTACATTGAACAAGGATGGTTCTGTAACCATAGTAGATAATGGCCGCGGTATTCCAACTGGAATGCATAAGATCGGTGTTCCTACGCCGCAGGTCGTCTATACGATTCTGCATGCGGGGGGCAAGTTCGGCGGCTCCGGTTATAAGAAGTCCGGGGGACTGCATGGGGTTGGCGCTTCCGTAACTAACGCGCTATCCGAGTGGCTTGAAGTTGAGATCTATCGTGACGGCAAAATTCACCGCATGCGATTCGAGTACTGGGTGGATAAAAAGGTGTCGAACATGTTGGTGAACCGGTAACTGGACTCGAAATTATCGGCAATACGAATAAGACCGGTACGAAGGTAACATTCAAGCCGGATATTCGAGTGTTTACGAATGGGATTGGACTTAATTATGATACGCTCGCGGATCGATTGCAGGAAATCGCTTTTCTGAATTCGGGTCTGAAGGTGACTTTGAAGGATGAGCGTTCCGATCGCTCCGACGAGTTTTTTTACGAGGGCGGCGCGAGTCAATTTGTCGAATTTCTGAATGACGGCAAGGACGTGCTACATGATGTGGTTCACTTCTATGCAGAGCGGGAAGAGATCGAGGTAGAGGTAGCATTGCAATATAATGTGGGCTACACGGAGACTTTGGTGTCCTTTGTTAACTCGATTCCTACTCGGGGTGGCGGTACGCATGAGACAGGCTTCAAAACGGCGTACACACGCGTCATGAATGAATACGCAAGGAAAACTTCGATTCTCAAAGAGAAGGATAAGAATCTGGACGGCAACGATCTACGTGAAGGTATGATGGCTGTCATCAGCGTGAAGATGTCTGAGGTGGAATTCGTCGGTCAGACGAAGGATCAACTCGGGAGTGCTTCCGCACGGGGTGCAGTAGAGTCTGTCGTATCCGAGAAAATGGCTCTGTTCTTGGAGGAGAATCCGCAGGTCGCTCAAGTTCTGATCAAGAAGGCGGTGCAGGCCTCCAAAGCGAGGGAAGCAGCACGTAAAGCGCGAGATGAGATGCGCAGCGGCAAAAAGCGTAGCGAGAGCACGAATCTTGGCGGCAAGCTGTCTCCGGCACAGTCGAAGGATTATGCACGCAATGAACTGTTCATTGTCGAAGGGGATTCTGCTGGCGGCTCGGCGAAGCAGGGCCGGGACTCCAAGTTCCAGGCGATTCTGCCGCTGAAGGGTAAGCCGATGAACCCTGAGAAGGCCAAGCTGGCTGATATTCTGAAGAACGATGAGTATCGGGCCATTATTGCGGCGATCGGTGCAGGTATCGGCACAGAATTCGCTGTCGAGGATAGCAATTATGCAAAAATTGTTATCATGACGGATGCCGATACTGATGGAGCACATATTCAGGTACTCTTGCTAACGTTCTTCTATCGTTATATGAAGCCACTGATCGATGCCGGTCGGGTGTACATTGCCCAGCCTCCGCTGTACAAGATCACGAGGCGTTCAGGCAAGCTGGAGACGGTGCGATATGCATGGAGCGATGAGCAATTGCAAAATTATTTGAAGGAATTCGGTAAAAATTTCGAGTTGCAGCGTTATAAAGGACTGGGGAAATGAATCCGGATCAGCTGTGGGAGACGACGATGAATCCGGAAAGCCGTACAATGCTGCAGGTGAAGATTGAAGATGCAGCTAAGGCGGAACGGCGTGTATCCACCTTGATGGGGGATAAGGTTGACCCACGCAAGCGTTGGATCGTAGAGAACGTCGATTTTACGGAGTATGAGGAATAGAGGGTGACTTGATTTGAGTATGTTGGAGAATTTCTTACCGGCTTATTTGGAAGAGGTCGTAGGGGATCGCTTTGGCAGGTATTCCAAATATATAATTCAGGACCGTGCCATTCCTGACGTGCGCGATGGGCTCAAGCCGGTTCAGCGGCGGATACTGTATGCGATGTATGATTCGGGGAATACGCCGGACAAGCCTTACCGCAAGTCGGCCAAAACGGTCGGCGATGTGATGGGGAATTATCATCCACACGGTGACTCTTCGATTTATGAAGGCATGGTGAGGATGGCTCAGCCTTGGAAGATGGGACATATGCTGGTTGATGGTCATGGCAACTGGGGTTCCCAGGATGACGATCCGGCAGCGGCGATGCGCTATACAGAAGCGCGACTGTCACCGATTGCGATGGAGTTGCTGCGGGATATTGAGAAACGGACAGTACCGTTCAAAGATAACTTTGATAACTCAACTTTAGAGCCTGTGGTACTGCCATCCCGTTATCCTAATCTGCTCGTTAACGGAGTTAGCGGGATTTCAGCAGGATTTGCAACGGAGATACCTCCGCATAATCTACGCGAAGTTATTGATGCTTGTATTGCTGTTATGGAACGGCCAGAGCTTGGATTGGAGGAGATTACTTCCATCGTTAAAGGGCCGGATTTCCCTACAGGCGGAATCATTATGGGCGAGGAAGGCATCTTCGATGCCTATCGCACCGGGAAAGGGCGCATCTACTTGCGTTCCAAGACAGAGATCGAGAACCTGCGCGGTGGTAAGCAGCAGATTATCGTAACAGAAATCCCGTATCAGGTTGTTAAATCCCGTCTGGTGACGGCAATGGAAAATATTCGGCTGGAGAAAAAGGTAGACGGGATCGCTGAGGTTCGTGATGAGAGTGGACGTAACGGTCTGCGGATTGTCATTGAACTGAAGAAAGATGCTGATGCCCAAGGGATTCTGGCTTATCTGCTGAAGAAGACCGACCTACAGGTCACTTATAATTTTAATATGGTAGCGATCGTCAACAAAGCTCCGCGCCAGCTCGGCTTAAAAGCGATTCTTGAAGCGTATATCGCTCACCAGCGTGAGGTTGTGACGCACCGGACGCAATATGAGCTAGAGAAGCTGGAAGACCGCGCTCATGTGCTCGAAGGTCTGGTCAAGGCGCTTAATATTTTGGACGAAGTTATTGCGGCGATCAAAGCTTCGAAGAATCGTCAAGATGCACAGAACAATCTGCAATGGATGTTCGGCTTTACGGAACGTCAGGCAGACTCGATTCTTACTTTGCAATTATACCGTTTAACGAATTTGGAGATTACTTCGCTACAGAAAGAGCTCGACGAGATCGTGAAGAAGATCGCTGTATTACGCGGGATTCTGGAGAGCGATAAGAAACTCGTGGCTCTGATCAAGAAAGAGTTGTTAGAAATCCGTGAGAAATACGGGATTGACCGTCGCTCGGAGATTCAGAGCGAAGTGGAAGAGCTTAAGGTTAATCTTGAGGTGATGGTTGCTCAGGAGGACGTGCTGGTGACTCTGTCCAACGAGGGCTATATTAAGCGGACTAGCATGCTCTCGTTCACCCGTTCCGGCGGCGAGCGTGATGGCTCCGGGGTGAAGGAAGGCGACTATGTCAGACATGTGTTTGATGTGGATACGTTGCAGAATATTCTCATCTTTACACAGCGCGGACAATACTTCCTGTTGCCGGTGCATCAGATTCCCGAGTTCAAATGGAAGGACAACGGAACCGCGATTGTTAACGTCATACCACTGGCCAAAGAAGATACTATCATCGGAGCCATTCCGCTCAAATCTTTCGATGAAGCGGGCGTCAGTCTTGTCTTCGTAACAAAACGCGGACAAGTGAAACGTACGGAATTGAAGGAATACGAGACGAAGCGTTCGACGGCAGTTGCGGCCTGCAAAGTGGCGGATGGGGACGAAATTATTAAAGTTCAGATTAGCCGAGGCAGTCAGGATATTGTTCTGTTAACGAAGCAAGGGATGGCCATTCGCTTCGCTGAGAATGAAGTGAATGCGATGGGTCGCGTGTCTGCTGGTGTGAAGGGTATCGGTCTGAAGGAGGACGATGAGGTCGTCAGCGCGCTATGGGTTCAAGGCGATGAAGGCGAGTTGCTCGTTATCTCAGATCTAGGCTATGCGAAGCGCAGCCTGCTGCTCGATTATCCGCTCCAAAGCCGTGGAGGCAAGGGAGTGCAGACATTTGAATTCAAGGAAGGCAAGCGTGTTAAGCCAAACGGCAGCCGGATTGCAGGCGGCTTCCATTGTAAGGAGCCAATTACGATTGTGGCGATGACTCGGGAAGGGCAAGCTTATAGCTTTAGCTCAGAATCGGCGCCGCTTGCGGACCGTAAGTCGATCGGCAAGATCATGGCCCACATCGAAAAACAAGATGAAATTGTTGATCTGCTGATTTATTAAGTGGTGATCTAAGCGTTTTATTGGATCTATTTATAGAATAATGAAGAACCTTCAAGTCCGCGCTTGGCGGATTTGAAGGTTCTTTGTGTTATGGTTAACCTATCATGAATTAACGGAGTTTATTACAATACACTTGTGATGAGATTATTTCTATAGACGAGACTGAATCAAATACCATACAATTGCATTAGTTCGACATTTCAAGGAGGAAAAATTCATGCATAACACACAACATATTTTGGATGCAAAAAATTTCATTATGAGCAAGATAAAAGATTGTCCTACCATTGGATTGATTCTAGGCTCAGGCCTCGGAACACTTGCTAACGATATCGAAAACCCTGTAACAATCCCATACACCGAAATTCCTCATTTTGCACAGTCTTCAGCTGTTGGCCATGCCAACGAGTTGGTGATTGGACAATTGAAGGGGAAGACAGTAGCCGCTATGAAAGGGCGTTTTCATTATTATGAAGGCTTTACTTTAGATGAAGTTACTTTTCCAGTGCGTGTAATGAAGGCGCTTGGAGTTGAGAATCTTATTATTACGAATGCATGTGGAGCAGTGAATACAAGCTTTAATCCAGGGGATTTAATGTTGATTACAGATCATATCAACCTGGTTGGACAGAATCCGTTAATCGGGCCAAATAACGATGAATTGGGCACTCGCTTCCCAGATTTGTCCCAAGCCTATAATCCTGATTTACGTAAACTTGCTGGGGAAGTTGCTAATGACCTTAACATGAATTTACAACAAGGTGTCTATGCATGGTGGAGCGGACCTACATACGAGACTCCGGCTGAGATCCGTATGATCCGTACGATGGGAGCCGATGCAGTGGGTATGTCCACAGTCCCTGAGGCGATTGTGGCTGTCCACGGAAATATGAAAGTACTCGGAATATCCTGCTTAACAAATATGGCTTGCGGTATTCTAGATCAGCCCCTGAACCATGAAGAAGTGATTGAAGTAGCGGGTAAGGTTAGAGTGAATTTTATTGCATTAATTAAAGGCATTTTAGAAAGAATGGAATAGTGGGCGCAGAACAGGGATCTCCCTTGGCTTAACTTGTCTATGCAGAATACATCGTATCGGAGGCCAACAAGAAGATGAAGAGAGTTTATCTCGCTAGTCCATTCTTTAACGATAAAGAGGTCGCTGTTCTTGAGCAGGTAGAGAAGATTTTAGCCGACAAAGGCATGAACGTATTTTCACCATTTAGAAAAAGTAATGAAAATGCGGAGTTTGGTTCACGTCAATGGTCGATTGAAACATTTATGACCGATATTAAATATATTAAATGGTCTGAAATTGTTGTGGGCATTTATCATGGGAACTATTCAGACACAGGAACAGCTTGGGAGTTTGGTTACGCTTATGCGACGGATAAACCAGTGATTTTAGTTCATGTTGGCGAGAACAGTAACTTGATGGTTCATGAAGGAGCTCATGCTAATATTACATTGGAAGAGCTTAAAGATTATGACTTTGACAAGCTGCCAAGCTCTTTCTATTCAGGTGAAATGTTGTAGGACTGAGTTTGAAATGTATCAAAAAGCCGGGATCATCGTATTGATGTTCCTGGCTTTTTTGTGTAGTGAAGCTTTGATCATGCCATATTTGGAGTAATTAAATCATAATTAAGTGGTCGACAAAAGCGCTGATGATCGGATTTATCGACGTATCCTTGCGATAGACAAGGCCTACTTTCTTGCGTGGTGCGGGATCGGCAAGTGGAATAATCGCTACCTTTTCGCTAATCACGGTCTTGCCATAGGACTTGGGCAGAATCGTACCGCCTACACTTTGTTCGGCCATATGTAATTGAGATTCCAGGGTGGAGAGCTCCATAACAGGATTTAGTTGAATCTCCAGCTCGGCACAGGCGGAGTCGATCATCTGCCGAACCAGGAACTTCTGCGGGAATAGCACAAGTGAGACCTCGGCCAGCTGCTGAATCGTTATGTGGGAGTAGGTAGCATATTCATGGCTGGTGGAAATGGCCAGCACTAATTCTTCATCATAGAGTGGACGATAGACCAGTTGTTCATCAAATAGAGGCAGAAATACGACACCAACATCCAGCTGATTGTGCAACAATCCATCTCTGGTCTCCTCGGTAGCAAGCTCTGTAACGGTCAGCTCGATTCCGGGATAGAGGCGATGGAAAGCGACTAGAGCATCAGTTAATAAATGGTTGCCTGAGCAGCCAATCCGCAGCTTCCCCTCTGTAGCCCGGATAATTCATTAATTTCCTGACGAGCCAGCTTGAGTTCGTTAATGACCCGGTAAGCGTGCCCGAGCAGAATATGCCCGGCCTGGGTTAGAATCGTCTTCTTGCCAGAACGGTGAAATAGCGGGGCTCCAAGCTCATGTTCTAGCAGTCGGATCTGGTGGCTTAATGTAGGCTGTGAAATGCCTAATTTCTCAGCCGCTCTCGTAAAATGAAGCTCCTCGCTAACAGCCAGAAAGTACTCTAATAACCGGTGTTCCATTCGTAGCCCCCTTTATCGATAGATAATTTCTATGATTATAATCGATACCATAATATTGATCAATACAGATTAAATCGCTATAGTTATTAACAATAACTACCGTACCTAAGAAAGGGAGCGCTTGATATGGAACAGCTACAAGTGATTCGAACCAATCAGCCGAAGAGCAAACCAAATGAAGGGGAGCTGGGCTTTGGCAAATATTTCAGTGACCATATGTTTGTTGCAAATTATACGACTCAGCAAGGCTGGCATGATGCTAGAATTATTCCTTACGGGCCAATAAGCCTGGAACCATCCGCAATGGTGCTACATTATGGACAGGAAGTATTCGAAGGTATGAAGGCATACCGGGGAATGAATGGAGAGATTAATCTATTCAGACCGGAGAAGAATATCCAGCGCATGAATCTGTCCTGTGACAGATTAGGGATTCCTCAGGTAGATTCGGAATGGATGCTTGAGGCGATCTGTAAACTGGTTGAGATCGATCAAGACTGGATCCCGCAGCAGGTGGAAAATTCACTCTATATCCGTCCGTTCATCATTGCGACCGAGCCATGCCTTGGAGTACGTGCAGCTAAAGAATATCAACTGCTCATTATTACTTCTCCGGTGGGAGCTTATTATTCCAGCGGCTTGGCGCCAGTATCGATCTATGTAGAGGATCAATATGTCAGAGCAGTTCGCGGAGGAACAGGCGCGGCCAAGACTTCGATCAACTATGCTTCAAGCATCAAAGCGCAAGAAGAAGCCAAGCGCCAGGGCTACTCTCAGGTCATGTGGCTTGACGGCATTGAGCAGCGCTATATTGAAGAAGTTGGAAGTATGAATGTATTCTTCAAGGTGAATGGGGAAGTCATTACTCCGGAGCTGAACGGTAGTATTCTGCCAGGGGTCACGCGTGATTCGGTCATTGCAATGCTGAAGCATTGGGGAATCCCAGTGACGGAACGCAAAATTACCGTTGAGGAGTTGTTCGAGGCTCATAAGCAAGGAAAGTTGGAGGAAGCCTTCGGCACTGGTACTGCTGCAGTCATCTCCCCGATCGGTGCGATGAAGTGGGGGAGCTGAGTATTCAAATCAATGAAGGCAATATCGGAGAAGTTTCCGGTAGATTGTATGATTCGATTACAGGAATTCAGCAAGGAAAGCTTGATGATCCTCTTCACTGGAGATATTTGATAGGGTAATAGAAATACGGTCATAGATGAAATTGGACCAGGTCGCCTAATGGCGGCCTTTTTTTTCTTCTTCTTAGCTCCTAATCCCAGATTGAAAAATAATCCAATAAATTTTCTTGATGGAAAAATATTTGCACAAGGGAAAGATGGTGACTATGATATAAGACATGAGGACTTTGAAGGGGGAATGGATGTTGATTCAAATACATGGATTAACAGAAGAGGAGATTTACAAACTAGCAGAAATTTCTGCAGAGGGATTTAAGGATAATCCTGGGTTTCTGTTATGGGGGGATGATTCCAATTCTCGAAAGTATGTACTGACCCAGTTTTTCAATATTGTACTTGAAACATTAGCTGCAAACAAAATGGTATATGCAACATCGGAGAATTATGAAGGTATTTGTGCATTTTGGACTAAGAAGACGAGACTTAATTTGAAACAAAAATTTAAAATGCTAAAGTTGATCAAGTATTTTTCGATAAGAAGGCTAGCTAAGCTTTCAAAGCAGTTCTCAGGAATGAAAAGAGCAGAGCACTTTGTCAAAGAAGATGATGATTATCTCTTTATTTTTATGGTTGTTGTGCAAGAGCAGTACAGGCATCAGGGATATATGAGAAAAATGATGGAATTTCTATTTGGGGAAGCTGAAAAACGAAATATTCCATGCATTCTAGAAACGGACAGCAAAAGAAACGCAGAAATATATTCATATTATGGTATGAAAACAGAGAGTGTCCAACAGCTTTCTTCAGAGTTAACCTATTACATTCTTAAGCGTTAAATCATTATGGCAGGATTTTGAAAATGATTGTCGAAAATTTAATTTACACCCGCCTGTGATATTTGCATATCTATGATATCTGTCTGCTTTGTTGGCCAGAGATAAACAACTCATAAATATATGAAATATTCCGATATTAAGCGGTGATATCCATTTTTAAGTAGATCTATTGACTAGAGTTCAGCCTAGGGAGGGATCGGATTGCATACAGATGAATTTGTCAGATTGCTTGGAAAGATCGTTAAAGATTTTCAGACCCATATGGAAGACCATCTTGCACCTGCCTTAACGACATCGCAATTAAGCGTTCTTGAAGTCATGAATCAACAAGAGCATCACAGCTTGAAGCCTTCGGATCTTATTCCGTTTCTCTCTACTACACCCGCTGCAGTAACAATGTTGCTAGATCGCATGGAACGTGGCGAATTGATTCGTCGGGATCGCGATGAGAACGACCGTCGGATCGTATGGGTGTCCATTACGGAGAAGGGGCAGGCAGAGCTTGAGCGCGGAGTCTCCATTCGGGATACATATATCAATAGTATTCTTGATCGAATCTCGACGCATAACCAGCAATTGCTTGTTTTTTTACTTGGGAAAATATCTGGAGTAAAATCTTGAACGAGAAAATGGGGGATAATAGTAGCTTTATTTACATGAACATAGAAATAGCTTGCATTTAAGACAAACCGCTAGAGGGAGCGATTTGTCTTTTTTGCTTAGAAAAGGATGAAATTGAAGAGCAGGGAATATATTTATCAACAGTAATGGAGGTGTCCTTATGGGATATATCGAGGATCTGAGGATGCAGATAGGGAATCAACCTTTAATTTTAGTTAGACCAAGCGTTGCGATCATAAATAAGTTTGGGCAGATTTTATTGGTTAAGCATGAAGACAATTCCTGGGGAATACCGGGAGGCCTGATGGAGCTTGGTGAGTCAACAGAAGAGTGTATTAGAAGAGAAGTGAAAGAAGAGATAGGTCTTGATTTGGGACCGCTTCAATTGTTTGACGTATTCTCAGGGAAAGAGTTATATACGAAATTGAGGAATGGGCATGAATACTACAATATCATCATTGGCTATATTTGCACTGAATTTGAAGGGAAGATTATGCCGGATGGCGTTGAAGTTCTTGAGGCAGGATTTTATAGCTTGTCTGAAGTGCCCGCCAGTACACAACCGTATATTCAAGAAAAATTAAGACAATTAGGTCCTAAATTAGAGCAAGTCTTGAAAGCAACACAATAAGGGAAACCAAAACCATTACGTCATTAAATCTGTTGAATCCATCAACTGCAGGTGGTGATGAATCGTGATTTTCTCAATCCTACAGCTTATAGGTGGGGGTATTCTGGCCATAGGCTGGATTCCTCAGATCATGCAGATTATGAAGACGAAGTCCGTCAAGGATCTAAGCCTGAAATCCTACTTGTTCATGTTATTGGGCATAGGACTCATGGAGATTTATGCAATTGACTTAGTCGCAAACGGCTCTGGTATTGCTTTTTTGATGACAAACAGTCTATCTTTATTAGTCTTACTATTTGTAATTATGCTCGTTCTTCGTTATAGAGATAAGTGACCCTTTTATAAGAGAGGGATTACAAGGATCTAAATCTAGATTAAAATAAAAGAAAGTGAGAATTCAAAGGAGATACTCCGTAAATGACAGAAGAACAGCTTCCTTACAAGTTCAGTTTCTCGATTACTTACAAAGAATACAAGTCATTAACCTTAGCTCATTCGAAGAATCAATTGATTTTCATTAGTGTGTTCATATTTTTGGTCTTTATAGCAACTGCGTGGATCAAAAGTTCCGATCTTCACGTGATGATAATTAATGCACCGATAGGCATTATTGTTAGTCTAGTTCTGACGTGGTTCATGTGGCTGCTTACTCTTTCTAAGGCAAGGCGTGTGTATGAATCTAGTGGGGTTTTGAAGAATGAGCAGACTATCACCGTATCCGAGGACGGAATACAGATGACGATCGATACGAAGGATTCGTTGATTCCATGGAATGATGTTGCTAAGGTGACCGAGTCGAAGCTTCTAGTTATAATCTATCTCTCTCAAAATCAGGGTGTACTCATCCCCAAACATTCCGTGGATATGGCTAGATTTAAGAGAATCCTTCATTCATTTCTGGAAAGTAATCATTTGCAGATAAAATAACTATGATTTTTTAACTCGAGAATAACCATGGGAGAGGCGACTCTAAATTTATGAAGCAAATTGGTCAGGGTAGGACGGCAGATATATATGAGGTCGATGAGAGCAGCATTCTGAAGCTATATAAGAAAGGAATCTTCCATGAAGCGATAGATGTAGAATTTTCAGTTAGCCAATTTGTATATTCTATAGGCATTAACACCCCTAAGCCTATAAATTTGTTGTGGCAGGATGAACGACGGGGGATTGTATTTCAACGAATATCTGGCGTATCGCTACTTGATGCCATAACTCGGAGACCACTCCGTGCAAAGAAATATGCCCAAATTCTCGCCACCCTTCATTCTCAATTACATACATGTGAAGCAAGGGATTTAAAGAGAAAGCAGAAGGAAGTACTGGCTGATAACATTAAGTCCGCTCCTTTTTATCGGAAGAAGAAAAGAACAAGATCATCGTCTATTTGGATGAATTACCGAATGATCATAAGCTTTGTCATGGTGATTTTCATCCAGACAACGTTATGCTTGGCGAGCAAAATTGGGTGATTGACTGGATGACTGGAGCTGCTGGCCATCCAGCGGGCGATGCCGCTAGAACTGTAATTTTATTGAGCTTTGGTGCGTTGCCTCCAGGAACCCCGAAATTATCATAGGAATGATAATCCAAATGCTGCGAAGAAAAATCAAGAATGAATATCTGAAGCATTATTTAATGGTTACTGGAAGAAGTTTCGCAGAAGTCGATCAATGGATATTGCCAGTTGCGGCAGCTAGGCTTGTAGAATGGGTACCTGAAGAGGAAAAGAAGGAACTCATGTTAGAGATAAAGAAACGACTCGGATAGAGAATGGAGAGAACAAGTATGATTCTAGAAAAACTCGAATTACTGACAGTAAATCTGCAAGCAACGAAGACGTTCTATCAAGATGTGCTGGAACTGCAGATTGTTGAAGAAAAGGAAAATGCTTTCACGGTAAAGGCCGGGGCGACCCTCATTAGATTTGAAGAGACGGGGGCGTATGATCGTCCATTCTATCATTTTGCGCTTAATATTCCTGAGAATAAATTCCGCGAAGCGAAGAAGTGGATTCAGTCCAGGGTGCAGCTAATTCAGGAAGAAGGAGACGATGAAGCTTTCTTTACCTCCTGGAATGCCCACTCTCTATATTTCGAAGATCCCTCGGGCAATATTGTTGAATTCATTGCTCGTCATAATCTCTCCAACGCGATCTCTCATTGTTTTAGCAGCGCTGAGATCAATGGTGTGAGTGAGATCGGTGTGGTTGTTAACGAGGTAATCCCATTTGTGAGGACCTTGAATGAGATCGGTCTGCCTAACTGGAAAGAGGACGGTGAAGGACTTACTCCAGTGGGAGATGAGCGGGGCTTATTAATCGTCGTCAAGAAGGAGAGGACCTGGTTTTTCTCGAATCAGAAGCCTGCCGAGTACTACCCGCTGCGAGCTTACCTACAAGGGATTGGCCTGCTTACCTTTGCAGAGGATTCAACGTTTACTGTTGCCCCCGAAAAGAACTAGAATTTTGCCTAAGGAGGAACCCAATATGTATGAACTCAAAACAAAAGAAACCGATCACAGTGTTATTGAATTTATTGAGAACATCGACAATATGAAAAAGCGTGAGGATGCTTATCAGCTGCTCGATATTTTCACGGAAACAACAGGCTATGAAGCAAAGATGTGGGGACCTAGCATCATTGGATTCGGGAGCTATCATTATAAATACGACTCTGGTCATGAGGGGGATGCACCGCTCGTAGGTTTCTCACCTAGGAAAGCGAAGACGAGTCTGTATTTTGCCACAGGTGATTCTGGACGGGAGGAACTACTGAAGAAGTTCGGAAAACATACGGCCGGAAAGTCATGTGTCTATATCAACAAAACAGCAGATATTGATGTGACGATCTTGAAAGAACTAATTCAGCAATCTGTTGAGTTCTTGAAGAGTACCTATCCGAATCCATAGTAAATCAGGAACCTCGCCTTTGGCATAGTGCCGGAGGCGAGGTTCTTGTTGTTAATAGACTGAACATTTAATTGACGGGATAGTAAATGGTCATACTGAGCCGGGCCAGTTTATTGCTTGAATTGCAGTAGGTATGGGGTCTGTCGGCCTTAAAGCGTATGGAATCGCCTTCAATGATTGTGTACTCTGTTTCACCTAACCGAATGGTTACTTCCCCGTCGAAGACAGTTATAAATTCTTCGGTGCCTTCTCGGTGGGAATCCGAGTTAACCGTCCCCTTCGGGTCAATCTCGATCGAATAAATTTCAAAACGCTTGTCCTCTTGGAAATGAAAACAAGGTGATATCCGATATCTTCCTTCGTCCTCGGATAATACTTGAACATCATTACTGCGAACTACAGTCGCATCAGGCTGAGGACTATAAATAAGCGAAGTGAAGGAGACCTTTAGTCCATTCGCTATTTTCCAGATGGTTGCCAGAGTTGGGCTAGACTCTCCTCTTTCGATCTGTCCGATCATCGTCTTACTTACTCCGCTTAATTGAGACAGCTTTTCTAGACTTAATTTTTCCTTCTCTCGAATTGCTTTCAGATTTTTGGCCAGAGCTAGATGAATCTCCTCCAATTTAGCCACCCTCTTTTATTTACAATATAACGACCGATTTGTATAATAAAAAGCACGAACGTTATATTGTTCGTTTTAGGCATTATAGCATACATAACAAAGGGGGAGAGGCAATTGCCATGGGTTTCTTTTATTTTATTTGTTATAATTACTAGTTTTACTCCAGGCCCTAACAACATTATGGCTATGGCTTATGCGCAGAAATATGGGTTGAGAAGAATCACAACTTTTTGCTACGGTGTGGCTGGAGGCTTTTTTCTTATAATACTGTTGAGCAGCGGTTTTAATAGGGGACTTACTCGATTCATGCCAGTGATTGAGCTCCCGTTGACCATTTTTGGCGCAGTTTACATGTTATACTTAGCTTTTAAAATATTTACTAGTAACCAGAATGAATCCAGAGGTATCGTTGAAGGTCGGAATTTATTCTTAGTAGGAATACTGTTGCAATTTATTAACCCGAAGGGGATTTTGTTTGGCATAACGGTTGTCTCCGCCTTCATTCTCCCTTATTATGATAGTTATTCCAATTATTTCGCTTTCGCACTTCTTTTGGGCGCCGTTGGTTTATTGAGTACATTTAGCTGGGGATTATTTGGAACAGTATTTCAAAGGCTTATCTTACGCCATCATAAGATATTTAATATCGTTATGGCGATGTTATTAGTGTATAGCGCAATATCAATTATGATTAAATAGAATAGACGGGAGCTGAGAGAATGAGTAATTGGCCCACACCCTTTATGGAACCGGCAATATTGAGACAGCGGCTAGCAGCTATGAGTATTCTCGATGCAATATTGTGTTCGGAGGATTGGCTGCGCAGATACCAGTTTAACCCGCAATGGGATGAAGGTAAGGTACTGGCTTCTGTGAGCAATGGTTCTGGGGACGAAATTTATGTTGTATTTACTCCTGAGGGTGTCATCATAAAGGGATTTGATCATGAATCGAAAATGAGTCCTAATGCCAGAGATGATGGAGAGGTGTGGCCTGGTATTTATGAGCAGACTCCACCTTCTTTACTTAGCGGGCTAAATGACGAAGCGTTGTGTAAGGAGGATGTTACTTTCTGTTTGTGGAGAGAGTCTGGGGATCAAAAATGGAGATGTGGCGACATAGAATCCAAGGGATTTGATGACGGTTCTAATTATCTGTTAGGAATGATCTACGAAGCTCCGCAAGATTATGTAGATTGGGCAGAGGACTATTATGAAATGGAGCTGCCTGTCGATGTAGTTATACAAGTTTACAATGGCGATCCTGTCAGTGAAGAGATGATCTTGACCTTGAATCCGGAACGGGATGTACGGATGGCTCTTGAAGAGATTCGTGAGATCGGAAGATAGAAGGTAATACTACGTATTTTACCTACGATTTAGGATTTCTAGCATTGTCCAAGTAAACCCAAGCATAATATATAGTCCAAAATGCGAATGCCACAATAAAAGCATAAAAACGCTTTGTCGGTGGGAGGTATAAGATCATCAACAAGCGGCAATGGCGAATGGAGGCAAAAGAATAAGATACTTCATTTTATCGAATTTCAACTCAGCATCTCCTTCATTTGTAATGTTTGAACCATTGGATTTGTAATATTAACCAAATTATACTAAATAATAAGGGCAAAGCTCTATAAAAATTAGGAGGGTGTTCAATGAAATTCAACTGGCTTATGATGCCATCTTATTGGGAGACAGAGGTCAGACATAGGTATATTACACATGACACGGGCAGTAGCAAGCTGGTTGTATTATTTCCAGGCAAGAACTATCCTTGCAATCTACCGCTACTTTATTATGCTCGGAGCATAGCAAGCGAACAGGGATACGATACACTTAGTCTGGAATATGGATATCAGGCAGCAAAGATGGAGTTAAAATATGAGAACTTGCCCGTGATTATTGAAGAATGCACAGAAGCGGTTCGTCAAATCATAGGCGGCTATGATGAAGTGGTATTTATAAGCAAGAGCATGGGTACAATTGTAGCGGGTGAGGTTCATCGCAAGCTACAGTTACAAGTCAATCATATCTTTTTAACGCCAGTGATTGAGACGGTTCCATATATAAATTCTACCGATAGAATAGTGATCTACGGTAGTGAAGACTCTTTATTCGGAGATGCCGCTTTGCAGCAGATTGCTCCAGAGCATAATCATGGAATCATAGAAATTCCTGGAGCGGATCATGGACTGGAAGTAGGGAACGTTACAGAGAATCTAAGTCGATTACAGTTTATCGTTGATCTCTATGTCCAATTCTTAACTTCAGGAGCAGTAAAGAAATAAAAAGATCTAATTAGGAAAAGCCCCTCTAGAAGAGGGGCTTTCTTGATTTAGAGAATGAGATGTAAAGTGATTGTATTGTTCTATTCCAGGTACATTGATGTTACTTGCTGATCGAGGTCCGGCTGCCACTTTTCCAATATAATTGCAAAGCTAATCTTGCACATATGCATGCGATGAGCACGAACAGTAGAGACCATACGACTGCAGGAAGGAAGGTGATATCAGCCAGATTAGTTGCATCGCCCGCTTGACTAGGGTTAATGATAGACAGTGCCAGCAGGTAGATTGGACTTACGACCGATTCTTCGAGGCAGAGGAAGGCTAGCAGCAGGAAATAGAAATTGCGGACCCGCTCTCCAATAAAGTATATAAGAACATTTAATAGAATAAAAATGAGAAGCCACCATAGCCCATAACCTGAATGTACAAATAAAACAATGGTGATCAGCGCCAGTGCACTAATGACGATGAGACCAGCTGCCTGTCTCTGCTTGTAATAAACGAAGAACATCGCGATCGAGCACAAGGAGGCAGTAATATAGCCCGCGAGAGAGACGATGATCTGGCTCCAGCCTTGCTGTAATATGGAGTAAGTCACTCCGCTTTGATCCGGATTAAGCTCAATGCGCAGTACTCGGCCAGACATGATCAGTGTCAGTATGGCGTGGCCAAGCTCGTGAAACATCGTATCGAGAATACGAAACCAGTGGGAGAATGGAATCAACCGAGTCAGAAATGCCGCACCTAGCAGAAACAGCAATGCTTTAAGCCATTTATTCATAGCATACTTATTCTTCATAGAGGATCCTTTCATAGGCTTATTTATATTAATAGATAGTTCTTATTATAAGGGAAAATATGAGAAAAGTGACCAGACTTTTGTCTAGTTGCTCTTATGCTGCACAAGAGGGAGGATTTCTACAGTCACGCGGTTTTTTAACAAAATATAAAGAAGTCACCAAAGTAGTAAAATAAGGTCACAAAAATAGTAGTCAATACATCCGTTGCTTGTTTATAATCGGCGCGTAAGCATATTCATTGATTCGATCTCTTAGTCATATCATTCTAAATCAAAGGTGGTTTTGAAATGAGGGCAAAGATGGTTAGAAAGCTGACTGCTATCGTAATGAGCACATTGCTTCTGACAGTGATGACTTTTCCACTTACTACGCATGCCGCAGCAGCAGATGTCAGTATCAATTGGAATGATGTAAAGCAGGAAATCGACGGTTTTGGCGTCTCGCAAGCCGGATGGTCAGGTGCGATTTATGATCTACAGGAACCGGCGCGGAGCGAAATTATGGATCTCTTATTTACGCAGGATAAAGGAATCGGCTTGTCTATTCTTCGCGGTGCCATATTCGCTGAGTATAATCCTGCGCCAGGCCAATTCGATTTTACCGTAAGACCGGATCAAGTTTGGGTTATGCAGCAAGCCAAGGCGAGGGGCGTCGATAAGCTGATCGCTTCGACTTGGAGTCCGCCGGCTTGGATGAAGACCAACAATTCAACGACGCATGGCGGCTACCTGAAGCAGGAAAATTACGGTGACTACGCGCTTCTGATGTCTAAGTTCATCAAGGAGTACAAGCAGCAATTCGATCTTGATCTATACGCAGTATCTATCGCCAACGAACCGAATTCAATGACCTTCCTCTCCTGGGATTCATCGGAGTGGAACTCAACCAACTTCCAAGTATTTCTGAAAAATTATTTGAAACAAGCAATGATAAATGAAGGTGTGTCCTCTACTAAAGTAATCGCCGGCGAATCTTCCTGGTGGTCCGAGGATCTGATCAAGGACTCGTTAAATGATCCGGCTTCGGCTGAGAGAGTGGACATTGTTGGTGGACATAACTATCCGATTCCGATCTTGAATTTGGAGCTTCCAACCACACCGTTCTCTACTGCGGTCTCCAAAGGCAAGAAAGTGTGGATGACCGAAGTGTCTCAGGTGGACTCCTATGATCCGGGTATCAATTCCGGTCTGAAATTCGCAAAGCAAACCCATGACTTCATGACGAAGGCGGGTGTTAATGCTTGGATGTACTGGACAGGAGCAATACCTGGTGACAATGATGAGGGATTGATTAATGTTGATAAAGATACCAGTACGTATAAGATGACGAAGCGTTATTATACACTCGGAAATTACAGCAAATTTATTAAACCGGGATATGTTCGGATCGGTGCGACCGAGAATCCAAAGGCCAATGTATATTTCTCAGCCTACAAAGATCCTGCTACAGACAAGTTCACGATTGTGGCGATCAATAGCGGAGATGCGACTGCAGAGGTGAATCTGATTCCGAACGGCTTTACTGCAGGAACATTGACACCATATACGACCGATGATCAAATGAATCTGGCCCAGGGTCCAGCTGTAGGAGCTACCAACGGTAAATTCCAGACCATTATCCCAGCTCATAGCGTTGTTACTTTTGTCGGTCAGAAAGGATCACCACCAGCTCCCCAAGAGCAGACACTGATCGATGAGCTGGATGACTGGTCCAAGACATTTTCCCATACGAGCGGACTTGTGATGGATTCTAGCAATAGCGGATATTTTAATGGGGATAAGTCACGAGTTAAGCGCCTTGACGGAAAGACGGAGAGCTTTGTATATAAACTCCCGAACATTACTTCCTTTAGAGCCGATATGTATCAGTTTAGTGTATGGGACGGTATAGCTTTCTACGTCTCTTCCGACCAGGTGAATTGGACGAAATTAGCACATGCCAGCACTCCAGGAGTTTATACCGGCAGCCAGTGGTACCAAAAGACATATTATTCTACAGAGCTTCCACCTCCAGGAACCCAATACTTGAAGATTGAATTATCGGGTAGTGATTCTTGGGAGAAACAAGTGTCCCGGATGACTATTAAATACGCTATGTAATAGAATAAAAATAATAGTATAAGAGGGTGTGCATTATGCATGCCCTCTTTCTGCGTCTCCAATAAATTAGGAGAGGAACTTAATGTTTGTAAAGAGAATACATTTAAGAGAAAGGGAACTTGTGATGGGAGGTTAGACATTGACTAGAATCGGGTTCGTAAGACATGGGATTACCGAATGGAATAAGGAGAGACGGGCCCAAGGCCAGTCCGATATTCCGCTCAATGACTCTGGAAGACTTCAAGCTCAGATGTTGGCTGAGCGATTGAAAAATGGGGAATGGGATTGTATTTTCTCTAGCGATTTGTCACGGGCTAAGGAAACGGCAGAAATTGTAGCAGCGGCTATCGGATTGCCAGTTTGTATGGATCAGAGATTAAGAGAGATGCATAAAGGTGAGATCGAAGGAACGACCTTGGAAGAGAGAGTCGCGAGATGGGGAGAGGAATGGGAGAGCATTGAATTAGGCTTAGAAGCAGATCCATCTATTACTGGTCGAGGCATTTCGTTCATTTCCGAGATTGTCGCTAGTAATCCAGACAAGAACATTCTAGTAGTTAGTCATGGGGTATTGATTACTTTAACCGTCAAAGCCCTTGTCCCTGAGCAAGATATTGATCAGCATATACATAATACATCTCTGACTATCTTAGAACATTGCGGGTCCGAATGGAGATGCGAGCTATTCAATTGCGCCATACATTTATCAGAATCAGCACAGAGCAAGCGCTGAGCACCAGAAGTATCATTTATAAGTATACAGGAGAGGGAATCCGTGCATAGGCGCGGATTTTTTCATGCAGTGATTTATATCCAGAAAAGGGAAGATTTTAAACTTAGTAACAGAAGAATTTGAACTATACAAAAGTTACATAGATCAATAATATAAAGATGCAAGTTTTACTTTTTATTACATAAATATATTTTTTTAAAATATAATCCATCACTTAGCTTTAAAAGAAATTTTTCCTTTCACCTCCAAGAGAAGCAGAGCTTCTTGAAAACGCATACTAACACTCCGCATGCAAGCATTTTGATTCATTCCAGATGATGAATCGATGCCCTTTACCGCACTATTTTTTTCATTACAATCAAAGATTCATAGAGTCCGTTTACCGTCATGTTGGGTATATGCTTGTAGCCCATCATTTATTTTATCACATAGGGCCTTGAGTGAACGATTTGCTCTAATAAAGGGGGTGGTAGCTAAATAAATAGAAGGTTGTTAGGCAGCTGATTATTCCTTCATGACACAGTAGACCGCTGACTGGACCATAGTGACGGTGTACCGGACGGTACGCTAGTGTTAGGAATTGAATCGCAAACCATCAATAATAAGGAGTGATCCCATGAATTCGAAATTTTTAAAACGATTAGTGGCGATTATGGGAGTAGCAGCATTGGCGCTGACGCTAATTCAGCCTTATGGGACACAGAAGAGTTATGCTGCTGAAGCGCATGTTGACAATCCGTTCGTGGGTGCAACGATGTATGTGAATCCTGACTACGCGGCGTTGATCGATACTTCCATCGCACAGGTAAGCGACAGTACATTGAAGGCCAAAATGCAAACCGTTAAGTCGTATCCTACAGCCGTTTGGTTAGACCGCATTGCAGCGATTAATGGTGGTGACGAGAATGGCGGACGAAAAAGTCTGGAGCAGACAATGGATGCTGTTCTCGCTCAGAAGCAGGGGAATACACCAATCGTTGCAACATTTGTAATCTACGATATGCCTGGCCGAGACTGTCATGCTTTAGCTTCCAATGGTGAGCTACCTTTGACTGCAGCGGGCTTACAAAGCTATAAGACTGATTATATTGATCGCATTGCTGCGGTTTTTGCGAATCCGAAATATTCTGGAATCCGTATCGTAGCAGTCATTGAGCCAGATTCTTTACCGAATCTGGTAACGAATCTGAGCGATTCCAGATGTGCTCAAGCGAATTCCAGCAATATCTATCGCGATGCTACACGTTATGCGCTAGAAAAACTGCATGCGATCTCTAATGTCTATAATTACATGGATATTGGACACTCTGGATGGTTAGGTTGGGACAGCAACCGTCAACCAACGATTGATCTCTTCACTACAGTTGTCAGTGGGACTGCTGCAGGACTGGCAAGTGTAGATGGATTCATTTCGAATACAGCAAATACGACTCCACTTGAGGAACCAAATCTGCCTGATCCGAATTTGACGATTAATGGTAATCAGATCAAATCGGCAACTTACTACGAATGGAATCCTTATTTTGATGAATCCCATTTCACTGCTGCATTGTATTCGGGTTTCGTCGCTAAAGGCTGGCCTTCCAGCATCGGCTTCCTGATCGATACCTCTCGGAACGGCTGGGCGGACCGACCGGCCTACCAGCGCAAGTGGTACTACTGTTAATGCATACGTCGATTCTGGGCGGGTCGACAAACGGCTTCATCGTGGCAACTGGTGTAATGCCAGCAGCGCCGGCATAGGAATGCCTCCACAAGCAGCGCCAACTGGTTATCCTGGCTCGCATCTGGACGCCTTCGTATGGGTAAAACCTCCAGGTGAATCAGACGGATCCAGCTCCGCAATTCCGAACGATGAAGGCAAAGGCTTCGATAGAATGTGTGACCCTACTTACACCAATGCTAATGGTACATTGACAGGTGCATTGCCAAATGCTCCTGTATCCGGACACTGGTTCCACAGTCAATTCGTAGAGCTGGTCCAAAATGCATATCCAGCTATTCCGACTAGTGGCGGCGGAACACCAACTGTTCCTTCTGCTCCAGCAGGATTGACAGCGACAGCGGGCAATGCGCAAGTAGCGCTGAGCTGGACGGCATCAAGCGGAGCAACAGGCTATAACGTGAAGCGAGCTACAACGAGCGGTGGTCCGTACACGACGGTAGCCAGTGGAATAACCGCAACGAGCTACACGAACACGGGACTGACGAATGGCACGGCGTACTACTATGTTGTCAGCGCAGTGAACAGCGCGGGCGAAAGTGCGAATTCAACACAAGTGACAGCCACGCCACAAGCGACAGCGACTGTACCAGCAGCTCCGGCAGGATTGACAGCGACAGCGGGCAATGCGCAAGTAGCGCTGAGCTGGACAGCATCAAGCGGAGCAACAGGCTATAACGTGAAGCGAGCTACAACGAGCGGTGGGCCGTATACAACAGTAGCAAGCGGAGTAACTGCGACGAGCTATACGAATACAGGACTGACGAATGGCACGGCGTACTACTATGTTGTCAGCGCAGTGAACAGCGCGGGCGAGAGTGCGAATTCAACACAGGTGACAGCTACGCCACAAGCGACAGTGACTGTACCAGCAGCTCCGGCAGGATTGACAGCGACAGCGGGCAATGCACAAGTAGCGCTGAGCTGGACAGCATCAAGCGGAGCGACGGGGTATAACGTGAAACGAGCAACGACGAGCGGAGGTCCGTATACGACAGTAGCGAGTGGGGTAACCGCGACGAGCTACACGAACACAGGACTGACGAATGGCACGGCGTACTACTATGTTGTCAGCGCAGTAAATAGCGCGGGCGAGAGTGCGAATTCAACGCAGGTCACGGCAACACCGCAAACGACAGTGACTGTACCGGCAGTTCCGGCAGGATTGACAGCGACAGCGGGCAATGCGCAAGTAACGCTGAGCTGGACAGCATCAAGTGGAGCAACAGGGTATAACGTGAAGCGAGCAACGACGAGCGGAGGTCCGTATACGACAGTAGCAAGCGGGGTAACCGCGACGAGCTACACGAACACAGGACTGACGAATGGCACAGCGTACTACTATGTTGTCAGCGCAGTAAATAGCGCGGGCGAGAGTGCCAACTCCACGCAAGTCACGGCAACGCCAAATGGTGGAACGGGAACGTCCAGTTTAGTGCTTCAATATCGGACCGGGGACACAAACGCTACGGACAATCAAATCAAGCCTCAGTTCAACATTAAGAATAATGGTACATCTGCAGTGAATTTAAGCGATATTAAAATTCGCTATTATTTTACCAAGGATAGCAATCAAGACGTTAATGCCTGGATCGACTGGGCTCAGGTAGGTTCAGCTAATATTAATAAGACATTCGGGACAGCATCTGCTGTGAAGGCGGACACGTATATCGAGTTAAGCTTTACTTCCACAGCCGGATCTATTGCAGCTGGCGGACAGTCAGGAGAGATTCAATTGCGGATGTCGAAGGCGGATTGGTCCAATTTTGACGAGACAAATGATTACTCTTATGACGCAACAAAGACAGCTTACGCTGATTGGGATCATGTCACGCTGTATGTGAATGGTGTACTGGTCTGGGGAATTGAGCCTTAATAATCGGTTTGGACCGATCTCATTCGTATTCGTAGAGTCCATGAAAGATGGTGAGAATAAATGTTCAAAATATTAGCCAAAACCGTGTTGATCGGTTCGCTAGTTATTGGCGCAATGGGTCTAGGTACAGTAAGTACTGGAACCCAGCAGGCTAAGGCTGCCGCTAATTATTACCACACATCAGGGAGTAAAATCGTAGATTCTACTGGGAAGTCAGCCGTGTTTAACGGAATTAACTGGTTCGGATTCGAGACGTCGAACTATGCACCCCATGGTTTGTGGAGCAGATCTATGGATGATGTTCTGGATCAGATGAAATCTAAAGGCTACAACTTGATCCGTCTCCCATATAGTAACCAGATGTTTGATTCAGGTTCTGCTGCGAATGGGATCGATTATGCTAAGAATCCGGATTTGAATGGCCTGACTCCGATACAGATCATGGATAAGCTGGTTGATAAAGCGGGAGCCCGCGGGATGAAAATATTCCTGGATCGCCATCGTCCCGATTCCAGTGCACAATCCGAACTCTGGTACACTTCTGCCTATTCGGAACAACGCTGGATCGATGACTGGAAGATGCTGGCTACTCGTTATAAAGGAAATGATACTGTTATCGGTGCAGACCTGCACAATGAGCCTCATGGCACAGCTAGCTGGGGAACAGGGAATCAGGCGACAGATTGGAGGCTAGCTGCTGAGCGGGCAGGTAACGCCATTCTATCCGTGAACCCGAACTGGCTTATCATTGTAGAAGGAATCGAGAAGAATGTGCAGGGCTTCAGTGACAGCTACTGGTGGGGAGGTAATCTCAAAGGAGTAGCTAACTATCCAGTTAGACTTGACGTGCCGAATCAACTTGTCTATTCCTCACATGACTACGGTCCTGGTGTCTCAAATCAGACTTGGTTCTCTGATTCGTCATTCCCGAATAATATGCCGGGATTTGGGACGCTTACTGGGGATATATTAGCAAGCAGAACATCGCTCCGGTCATTGTCGGTGAATTTGGCGGCCGTGGCGTCGATTTGACCAGTACGGAAGGTAAATGGCAGAACAAATTGGTCGATTATATTGGAGCGAACAATCTCTACTGGACTTACTGGTGCTTGAACCCGAACTCCGGGGATACAGGCGGTCTGTTCCAGGATGACTGGACTACGTGGAATACAGCAAAGCAGACGATGCTGGATAGAATCATGCAGCCAATTAGCGGAGGCGGAGGAACGACCGTACCAGCTGCTCCGGCCGGATTGACGGCTACAGCAGGCAATGCGCAAGTAACGCTGAGCTGGACAGCATCAAGCGGAGCGACAGGGTATAACGTGAAGCGAGCAACGACGAGCGGCGGCCCGTACACGACTGTAGCTAGTGGAGTAACCGCGACGAGCTACACGAATACAGGTTTGACGAACGGTACGGCGTACTACTATGTTGTCAGTGCTGTGAACTCTGCTGGAGAAAGTCCAAATTCAGCCGCAGCATTTGCAACGCCAGCAGGCGGCGGTGGTACAACAGTACCTGCAGCACCAACTGGATTGACGGCTACGGCAGGCAATGGACAAATCAGCCTCAACTGGTCGGCATCCACTGGAGCAACAAGCTATAATGTGAAGAGAGCAACGACGAGCGGTGGAACTTACACTACCGTGGCTACGGGAGTGACAGGTACGACCTATACTAATCAGGGATTGACGAACGGTACGACTTATTATTACGTTGTCAGCGCCGTGAACTCTGCTGGAGAAAGTCCAAATTCAGCTGCAGCATCTGCCATACCTACGGGAGGCAGTGGCATACCATCCAGCAGTTTGGTTGTACAGTATAAGGCTGGCGACACCAATCCATCCGACAACCAGATTAAACCTTTCTTCAATATTAAGAACAACGGTACGACAGCTGTAAATTTAAGTGACCTCAAACTTCGTTATTATTTCTCGAAGGAAGGTACACAGAGCATGCAGTCCTGGATCGATTGGGCAGCTATCGGAGCCGCCAACATTCAACGGACCTTCACCGACACTTATGTTGAACTAAGCTTCACTGCGGCAGCAGGTTCTATTCCAGCAGGAGGCCAGACGGGTGAAATTCAGTTGCGGATGGCTAAGTCGGATTGGTCGAACTTTGATGAGTCGAATGACTATTCTTTTGATCCAACTAAGACGGCCTTTGCTGATTGGAACAAGGTAACTTTGTATCAAAATGGTACGCTGGTATGGGGATTAGAGCCTTAAGAAAAATGATATTAGAATGGGAAAGGGCCGCTTCGGCGGTCCTTTTCTTTTTTACTTCTATGTTCCATTATGCTCCATGTGATATTTAGAGAATTTCATTATAATAGGGTCATTCTCAAATTATGGAATGCATGATATAACTGAATGAGTGTTGTATTTTGAAAGTTAAAGTTGCGAATAGCGTATATATGACTGCTTGATATTATAACAAAGCGGAGGTGCTTGCATATGGAATTGAGACCGACGGAATATGTTGTAAAGGAACAAATACCGGCCAATCTATTCAGAAGCGTTGAAGCGGTGGGGGAAGATTAACGATTACCAATGAAAGACTGCTGTTCAATCCGCATATGATCAACATTCAGACGGACTCTGTTGAGATCGATATGGCCGACATTATCGGAGTTGAGAAGCGAAACACGATGGGGCTAGTACCTAATGGCATCAAGATCACGAATCGCTATGGCAGTGAATTTAAGTTTGTCGTATACAAGAGGGCTCAATTGATTGAGCTTATTAATCAGTATAGAACTTTTGGAATGTCACCAGACTCTAGTAGGACCTATTAAGTTGAGCCATGCTGAGAAATATCCTCTATTTAGCAATAACTACAATATTGTTCATAATGCTCCTCGGTGGTATTTTCTTATATCAAATCGGATTTTTCAAAGACACCCCAGAGATGAAGACAATGCAAGTTACAGAGATTCCTGATTTTTTATATATTCAGGATGCCCCCAATTTACCTGATTGGGAAGTGAAAAGTGTAGCAGGATTTAATGATCATTTCACTTCACCAACCTGCACGATTTATTATTCAAATGGTATTGAATTAGTACTTTCAACTAGTCCTATGAACTTCCAGAAATTGAACACTACACGATGAGAAGGTTATATTATTCGTTTAAAGTAAGGGAAGGAAGAACGGAGGACCTCGTTGTGGAACATATTAAAAGCTCTGAATCCAACCCTATAGAAGGAGGAGCAATTAATGAGTCAAAATCCGATCCAAACAGTGCATTTAGAAGAGAAGAAATTTATTGGGTTCCCCGTTACTTCCAGCTTTTCATTTCATGAACCTAAGCGAATTGAGGAGGCAAAACGCGAGTTCCTTGAGCGTAAGCATGAGATAAGACATGTTGTGAATCCAGATGAATATGTGTGCCCGCACTTCTCCTCGGAAGTATTGTTTACTTATTTCTTCTGTATGGAAGTTAGTGAGCTTGAGGACATACCGGAAGGGATGATCGGCTTCACTATTCCAGTCCGCAATTATGTGACAACGAGATCGGATACCGATCCTTACGAAGTGCTCCATACCTACATTAAAGACAACGGGATAGATCACAATCCAAAAGCTCTTGCTTTGGAGGTATATCAATTTGCCGACCCGGAATGGCCTGGCAAGGTTGATGTCTTTGTTCCGATTAAGGAGATATAAGAGACATAGTAGGAGGTATCACGCATGGATTTTGACAAATCGATAGAATTCGTGACCCAAAACTCTACTGATCCCTTTGATATAGTAAGGTTAGAGTTTATATTGTCTCAGAAGGTGCCCGGAGATGAACAATTAGAGAATATCATTCTTTCGCAGAGAACGGATGGGAGCTGGTCCCCTTTTTGGGCAGAGGGAAGCAGTTCACTGGATGCAACTTGCTATAGACTAGCCTTACTCGAGCAAGCCGGAATTAGAAAGCATCGAGTAGTAGACCAAGCAATTGATTTTATTTCAAGTCGAATGCATGAAAATGGTTCTTTTGAAGAGGACTTTGCGTTAAAAGATTTATGTCCTCCTTGGGCTGTTCCAGGTGAAGTTGCTCCAACGATTTATATCACTGCTAATTGTGCTTTTTGGATCAATTACTACACCTCATCTGTAGATCCGAGGACCGTCACGTATCTAAACCGTCAGATTAAGGACAATGGTACGATTCCTTCATTCTTGCATACGTACTGGTTAATAGGCGGCCTGTTTCATTCAATAGGTATGGATGGGGAAGCTAAACCTATTTTTCAAAGTTTAGTTGAGAAATGCAGTGAATTGTCTGCAGACAACCTGGCTTGGTTGATCAACACATTAATAGCTAGTCGAGTAGATCGTGAAGCTGAGGTGATCAGGGTTTCAGCCTCATACCTTTCTCGCCTGCAACTGCAAGATGGAAGCTGGAGGAGTGACGATGGTGCTTGGAAGGATGTCCATACCACGTTAGAGGCGATCAGGGCTCTTAGATATATTGGTTAGGAAGGTACGGAGTCTATCTTCTTTCTATCAAAAAAGAGGCTGGTGAATCATATGCCGCACGTACAAGTTCAAGATCTGCACATGTTTTACGAGAAGCTAGGTACAGGAGAACCAATCATTTTTTTACATAGCAGCTATTCTCGGGAATTCTTGCTTTTGCCAGTCAGTTGCTTGATTTTCAAAAGAACTATGCCTGCTATTATCCCGATTTCAGAGGGCATGGTAGGACCCGCTGCGAAAATATGGAGTGGAACTCAACCCAGCTTGCTAAAGATATCATTGATTTCATGGATGTGCTCCATATTCCTAAGGCTCATCTGATCGGTTATAGCTTAGGAGCAAATGTGGCTCTTTATTGTGCTGTCGATCATCCGGAGCGAGTCGCCTCCTTAGTCACAATTGGAACAAGCGGTTTCGCTGAACCTGCGGGAGTCGAGGAGTTTGAGCCAGAATGGCTGGTGGAGAATGGGCAGCAAGAACTGATTGAGCAAATGATTGAAAGGCACGAAGAGGCACACCTGGGAAATTGGCAGGAGTTTATGCGGCAATCGGCGATAGAATGGCGCTACTATCCACAGCTGACTGATGAGCAGTTAAGCGGGATTCGCTGCCCATCCTTGTTCATTACCGGGGAGCATGATCCGTTCGCAGGAGAAGAGAAAATCCAGAAGTTAAGTTCGCTTGTTCAAGGGTCGCAGTATCTGGTCGTTTCGGACTGCAGCCATAGGCCGCACACAGTAAGAGAGAAACCGGTACTTGTTAACGATTCGATTCTTTATTTTCTTAGTCAAACTTCGATCTAAGTTTTGTAAGAACTATTTCTTAAAGTGTGTGTTCAAAAAGGCCGGATTTCAGCACCGAAGCTTATGCTTCCGATGTGTGCTTTTTCAAAACGCTTCAGTTGGATGAAGCTAGGGGCTGAGGAGCGGAGCGTAGGTAAAACCTACGTGAGCACCGGAAGACCAGGCTGAATTCAAGATTCGCTGCCTTGGATACTTCTTGATTCACTTCGTGATCAAAAGCGGACTTTTTGAACATCCTCTTAAATGGGTTAGAAGGTGGAGAGGATATGGATCTGGAACAACGGAAGCACTGGAACGAGAATCACCAGCAATTGACGAGCCTGATCTTTATGGTGGACAAGCATGTACAAGCAGTTGATCTTTTTCTGACCCAGCACGCTCTATTGTATTCTTCGCAAATGAACGGTTCGGGTGTTACGACGTTAGAGGATCATTTATTAAATCAGATGACGGAGCAAGCTTTCCGTACATATCCTGTTAAAGTGCCGGGTACGAAGAACTCCATCGCTTGGCATTTATGGCATATCACCAGAATCGAGGACATGACAATGAATGTTCTTCTGAACGGTGAAGATCAGGTCTTCGAGACGGGGAATTGGAAAGAAAGACTACAGGTGAATTATATCCACAGTGGCAACGGGATGACCGAGGAAGAAGTAGCTGATTTGAGCTCGAATATGGATCTTTCTGCGTTATTAGCGTATCGGATCGAGGTCGGTCGTCAGACTCGCGAGGTCGTAGCCTCTACGCTTCCGGGACAATTTAACCAGAAGGTTGACCCTATAAGGATCAGGAAGCTAAAGGATGATGGAGCCGTTAAACTGGGGAAGAATGGTTGCTTGACTATTGGGGCAGCAAGAAGCTAGGCGGATTAATTCTGATGCCAGCGACCGGACATCTTTTCTGCATTTGAATAAAGCGGTCCGGATAAAGAGAAGCTGCAAAAGATCAGATGATATGAATTGAGAAGGAATAAATGCAAAAGCGGTTCGGCCCCCTAAATCTGGAGTCTGACCCGAGTAAAATACTGTATTCGTAGTCTAACGCTATATTTTAAAGTTTTACAAAGATCTATAGAACTGAGACCGATCTTCGAACTGCATAATCCAACTATAAAATTGGAGTGGAGACATCCGTTTTAGACTGCCATGCATTCTTCGGTTGTTGTAGAAATCGATATAGCTATCTATCGATTCATAGGCGGCCTCCATCGTCTTGTATTCTATTTTGCTGAATAGATTTTTCTCCACAATACTGTGGAACGACTCAATATATGCGTTCATATTTGGAGTTTTAGGAGGGATTCTTTCGTGTGAAATGCCCCAATTTTCACACGTATCTCCAAATAAAGCACTGATAAATTGAGGTCCATTATCTGTTCGGATCGTGGGTAGCGATTCTCCTGGCTGGATCCGGGACTCTAGTGCCTTTCCCAGAACTTGAATTGCATGAGTAGCCTTACATTCAGAGCCTCGGTAATAGCTCACAATAGCGCGGTCGAATACATCAATGATACTGAGCAGGAAAAGAAGCGGTCACGTCCTGCTACGTAACCATATTTAATATCCATTTGCCATAACTGATTCGGACCGGTGACTAGACGATTTCTAGGCAATCGACGAGGATGCTTCGTTCTTCTCTCTCGATACTTTTGGAGAATCCCCAATTCACGACACAAACGGTAAGCTTTCTTATTATTCAAAATGAGACGGTGATCCTTACGGAGGCACTCAGCAAGTAATTTATACCCATACTCGTTCTCTTCGCCTTCTGTAAGCTCTACGAACCACTCTTTAATCTGTTCGTCGCTTACTCTGGTACCGTTTTCCGTTAGGGAATAACCTGGGCATGGACGCCCTTTACGAATGCGTGTTACAGGCTCATCATGTTGGCCTATTCTTTTTTTCGTGCATAATAGCTTGACTCAGCCAACCCTAAGATTCGCAGTACCAGCGCTGCATAATCTCCCTGCTTAATAAACTGGTCTGCTATTTCGAATCTTTCAGATAAGCAGGGTTCTTCTTTTTAAGAGTTCACGCAGGATTTCGATTTCTAATTCCTTTTCGCCTAGGATCTTTACAGCGGTTTGGTATTTCTCTTCGACTTCCTGCAATCTTTTTAATTCCTGTAGCTGTTCATCTGCAGCGGGTATCTCATGCTCTTCGATTTGATCTCGATACTCCCTGATCCAACTACGAATAGTCTCAGGATGAACTCCATACTTACGGGACAATACGGCTACCTTAATCCCTGCTAGTGCCTCACGGACCACCTGTAAACGAACTTCTTCATACGCTTTATTCTTTCGTTTCATTTCGAATCTCCCCTTTATAAATAGTCTAATTTATTGGAGGGTAAGACTCCACTTTTATTAGGGGGCCGTGAGGAAAGTGCAGTTTTGATTCTCAATTTGCAACGCAGAGATTTATAAAACAGCCGCTAAGGCTAAATAGACATAAAACAGACGCTTCTAATCCGCCAATATCGCGGTATAGAAGCGTCTTCTTATTCTGCTAGCCTCATATCCGGTTGAATACAGATGGCTGCAATTTACATATTACTGCTCGAGACCAAGTTCTCGGCAACCTGCAAATATGTCCGCGAATCCCACAAATCCCAAGGGAATTGAGATGGGGGGAGGAGACTAGATCGACAGGCTCTTTGGTCACCGGATGAGGGAAGCCAACATACAGCGACCAGAGTGCGATTTGCTGGCCTGGCTTATTAATATGAGCCCCATATTTCTGGTCACCGTATAACGGACAGCCGAGATGGTTCATCTGTACACGGATCTGGTGCGAACGTCCGGTATGCAGTTCGATCTGCACCAGTGACAGTCCGTTTTCGGCTGAGACGCCAAGCACATGATAATCGAGAATCGCCTCCTTGCTGCCGGGTGTCCCCTTAGTCACTACGGATACCATATTGGTTCGTTCATCCTTCAGCAAGGTGTCGATCAAGTGTCCGTGCTGCTGAGGCGGCTGCCCATGAACGACGGCTACATATGACTTTGCGAATTTGCGGGTACGAACGGCATCGGAGAGGCGCGAGGCAGCCTTGGATGTCTTCGCGAAGATCATGGCACCGCCGACAGGACGATCCAGGCGATGGACGAGACCAAGATATACATTACCAGGCTTGTTATATCTCTCTTTAATATCTGCTTTCAGCAGATTCAATAGGTCCGGGTCTCCGCTGGCATCTTCCTGGGTTGGAACATTCACAGGCTTCTCAATTCCGAGCAAATGATTGTCCTCAAATAATATTCTCATTTCAGGATGTCCCGTTGTCCATGACACATCAGGCTCCATTATTACTCCTCCCAGCGGCCAAGAATTCCGCAAGGCAGGTTCATGCCGGACTTCGTAATCGGGAGACCGAGCTCACCGGCGGAGATTCGTCCGCCAAAACGGTTCTTCACAGTCATCGATAAAATGTTATTTAGTACAGTCGGTGAGATTCCCGTCGTATAAGAGTTGATCAGGAAGAACAGCGGTTTATCCGAGAGGATCGACAAGCATGACTCCACGAACGGATATAAGCTCTGTTCCAGCTTCCAAGTCTCCCCTGATGGTCCCCTACCATAAGAAGGGGGGTCCATAATGATTGCATCATATCGATTGCCACGGCGCTGCTCGCGTTGAACGAACTTGAATACATCATCCGTAATAAAACGGACAGGGCGATCTCCGAGGCCGGACAGAGCGAGATTCTCCTTGGCCCATTGCACCATTCCCTTAGCAGCATCGACATGCACCACAGAAGCGCCGGCCGAAGCACAAGCGACGGAAGCACCACCGGTATAGGCGAACAGATTAAGTACATTAATCGGACGATTCGCGCCTGAGATCTTGTCCATCATCCAGCGCCAGTTAGCGGCTTGCTCCGGGAAGAGACCCGTATGCTTGAAGCTCGTTGGTTTAATATAAAATTTGAGTTGGTCAAAGCCTATCGTCCAGCGTTCTGGAATCGGCTTCTTCATCTCCCAACTACCACCGCCGGAAGAGCTACGGTGATAGTGTCCATGCACATCCTGCCACGTCTTATCTTCATTGGCGATCGGCCAGATAATTTGTGGGTCTGGACGGCGCAGAATCACATCGCCCCAACGCTCTAACTTTTCTCCATTTCCTGTATCGATAACTTCATAGTCATTCCATTCATTAGCAACGTACATTTACGATAATCCTTCCTTCCAAGACAAGGTAGTTCATTGAATTCCCGATCGCCTGCAGGCCCCCGGGACGAATCATTCGGTAGTTATTGTACCTTATTTATCCGTCAACATGCTACTAATTGACGAATCTTGACCGAACCATAAACAATTATAACCGACTTTGGACTGTAAAAAGACCCATAACTATGATAATCTTGACAAAAAATATGTACTGCATGACAGATTGGAGAGAATGCAAAAATGCTTCGAGACTTTTTTCATATTATCGACCTTATAAAAAGCTGTTCTTGTTAGATTTCACCTGTGCTGTAATCGCAGGTCTGCTAGAGCTGGGATTCCCGATTGCGGTCAACCAATTCGTGGACAAGCTGCTTCCAGGTAAAGACTGGTCGCTAATCGCGATGGCCTGTGCCGCACTGCTCGGAATTTACATTTTGAATACGGTATTGAACTATATCGTTACCTACTGGGGACATATGCTAGGGGTAAATATCGAGACGGATATGCGAAAGAACATGTTCGAGCACCTGCAGAAGTTAAGCTTCAAATTTTTTGACAATCACAAAACCGGGCAACTTATGATGCTGGTTTGTAAAAACCTTATATAGCCTGCATTTAGCGGTCATTCAAGCAGCAAAATATTTCATTTGGGGGCGAATTGGGGGCGGAATTTTTCTAGCTTATCAGCTGCTTCGTCAGATAGCTTTTTGGTTACATGCGAATATATATTTGCAGTCGTTTGGAAATCAGTATGACCATGTCTCTCTTGAATTACTTTCAAACTTACACCCTCTTCTAATAAAAGCGTTGCAGAGGTGTGACGGAGATCATGAAGTCTAATATCAGGCAAATTATTTCTTTTAGTGAACCTTTTCCATCTATGAGATGGAGATGTAATATGAACTGATTTTCCTAAACCATCATGAAATACATATTCATGATTACCACCTTGCCAAATATCCATATTAGCATCCTTTTCTGCAATCCACTCAGTTTTAAATCGCTCTAATTCGTCCATAAACCATTTTGGCATTTTTACCGATCTTGATTTATTATTTTTTGGAGCTTTTGTAACTTGTCCAGAAGCTAGTGACTTATCAATATGGAGTATTTGTTTTTCAAAATCAATGTCACTCCATTGTAAAGCTAACAACTCCCCGCGCCTAAATCCACCAATCATGCATGCAGTAAAATACAATCTCCATGCGATCGGTTCAGTTTGTAAATGCATCAAAGCTTTACTTGCTTGTTCCGCATCATAATATTTTGTTGATCTATTATTGCCTTTAGGACGATCAACGCCATTCATAGGATTAGACTTAATAACTTGCCATTGTTGGGCTTTTGTGAAGATACTTTTTAAAATAGAATGACAGCATTGTTGCACACTTATAGAGTATCCTTTTATACTTTCCATAAAATCTACACAATGAAGAGTTTTTATGTTCTCCATTTGTTTACCTCGAAAAAAAGTAATCATATGCTTATTAATGAATGCATTATATGTTTTGATTGTATTGGGAGATAATTTGTTGACGTGAATAGAATATTTTTGTTCTACAAAATTTTCAAATAAAAATTTAGAAGGTTGAATATACTCTCCACTTTCAATCTCCACTTTAAAGGCGGCTAACTGATCTTCAAGGTAATCTTGAAGTTTTTTTGTTGTTCTCAATAATGATTTATCATTGATTGTTATGGTTTTTCTCCTTCTATCCCTTTTGCCGTTTGGTAATTCGCCTAAATCTATCGTGAGACGCCAAGATTGTTCGCCTCTTTTTTCAATATTTCCTTTCATTTAGAAATCCTCCAATCATCTCACTTATTTACCTCTCTTTTGCAATCTCTTTCATTTCTCGATACTGCTTCAAAGCGGTCTCGATAACTTTTATTTCGTCTTCGGTTAATACTTCGTTATTTACTAAAAATGTTTTTTCTAGATCGCTGTGATCATCATGTTCTCCAATTAATTTAGAAACGGTTATATCAAGAGCCTTAGCGATTGTCTTAAGAGTATCTAAGCTGGGGCTATAACGATCTTTCTCAACATCAGCAATATACGACCTTGATAAACTGCTTTTTTCCGCTAGTTGGAACTGAGTCAACTTCTTTTCTTTTCTGAACTTTTTAATGTTTTCTCCTAAAGACATAATTATTAACCCCCAATTAATGACGTGCAAACCAGACTTTCGATTAAAGTATAAGCTTAAAAGTAAGTGAATACAAGTCATTAAATGACGTAAATTCAAGTAAAAATGAGAAAAATGACGTGAAAAGTAGATAATAGCACGCAAATTCTTCCAAATGCTCTTATTCGCTTGATTTTATAGATTTACTAAATGACTAGAATACTGTACATTTTATTCAGGAGGTGACTTGAATGCTAGACAAAAAAACATTAGGAATAGTCATTAAAAAAGAACGAGAACGAAGAAAAATGACACAAGAAGAATTAGCAGAAAAAAGCGGTCTTTCGCGTTCTTATGTGTGTGATCTTGAATCTGGGAGGTATTTCCCTGGCGTTAAAACATTAATGAAAGTCTCTATCGGTTTAGGGAATGAATGTAACTTGATTGATATTGCATTAAAAGGAGAAGAAGTTCATGTATGATTCTTCTTTTCAAAAAGTAATGAATGATTTTTTTGAAGAAGCTGTAAGAGAAGCAGAAAAAAGAATATTAGCTAGGTTTGATGGTTCGTTTAGTAATACAGACACAATGCTTGATGTTAGTGAAGTTTCCAAAATGTTTGGTATATCAGATCAGACTTTATATTCAATGTGCAGACAGAAAAAAATTCCGCATCGTAAGTTTGGGAGTAGGGTTGTATTCAGCTCCAATGCATTGGAAAAATGGGGAAGAGAACAAGATGAACTAAATTATAGAAAAGAGTAATCAAATGAACAAATTGATTGAAAGAGAAAAGCAAGAGGTACAAGAAGCATTGGTTTTTTTTATAACGCGACTCGAATCAAAATTAAATGAATACCAAGACAGTGCTGTAGAAAATGAAGCGGATATACGTGATTTAAAAGATGCTAAGCGGGCTTATATAAAGCTTTTTGGAAAGGAGTAATTATATGAATCAATTAACTGAGGTACGTGTAAGGGAGATTGTCCGGGAGGAAATGAAAGAAGCTACCGCAGTAACGATAGCTCCAGCAATTACAGTTTCAGCAGATGTTTCAGTCGAAAAAGTAATTAAATGCATTACTGAACAATTAGAGAAATCTATTGTTCAATCGCGGAATCCTTTTGTGACTCTAACTGATAAAGTTCGGGATTAGACAAAACTCGAGTTACTGCTATAACTGCCATTCTAGCTGCAACTTGAGCGACTTGTTGGGTCATTACATGGTCTTGGATACTTTCAACATTGTCGAAGAAAATTTTCAATACATCTTTTTCAAGTTTATTAGCATCAATATTCATTGGTAGCACCACCTTTCTACATAGAATGACAATCCCACACTTAAATTCTAGCAGAAAGGAAAATATTTGAAAGGACTGATTATGTGAATAAATTAGTTAAAATCCAAGTTGAAAACAAGGCAAAGCAACTGACTATAAAAGAGGTGTATGGGAAGCGGGTTGTCACATTAAAAGAGGTAGATGAATTACACCTTAGAGCGGACGGAACGGCAAGGAGGAATTTTAACGAGAACAAAAAGCATCTAGTTGAAGGTGAAGATTATTTCGTACGAAATTCGTACGAAGCAAGATCAGAGTTTGGAATCACAGCGCCGAATGGTTTAGTTCTATTAACTGAATCTGGGTATCTAATGTTAGTAAAATCTTTTTCGGACGATCTCGCTTGGCAAGTACAACGGCAGTTGGTCAACACATATTTCCGAGTCCAAGAATCTAATCGCGATACGGTTAAAGCTTTGTTAGCAGCAACAAAGAATATCATCGCTGCTCATGAGCTGATGGAAGAGCGTGTGGATGACATTGAAAATAGGCTTGATACTCAAATCACCTTAGATAGTGGTCAGCAGCGCCGACTACAACAAGCGATCAATAAAAAGGTATGCACCATTGAACCGGACAAGGCAGAACGCGGAGAATTGTTCAGACAAATCCACAGAGAAATTAAAGACCGCTGGCAAGTGGCAAGTTACAAAGATGTTTTACGGCAGGAACTACAAGACGTTTTAAATTACGTGGAAGCCTGGAAGCCGATACGCCGGGCGAGCTAAAAAGGAGGGGACAAGCAATGCCAAGTCATGATGTGCAACTAATTCTAGCATTTAATAACTGTGTAGATCGTGGAGCTACTAAACAGCAATTGCAAGACTTTGTTGATCGGTGCCGTGTGCAGTGGACGAGCAATTCAGAAATGTTGGCTGTAGTTGATGGTTTGCAAAATAAAATTTGAAAGGGAGATAGAAATGCAAGTTAATCTTACGATGCGACAAATATTAAGAGTCCAAAATGCGCTCGAAGCAAGGATTAACGAACTCAAGAAGCACTCAGAAGAGAGCGCCGTGTTAAAAGACTCATTGGAAGAATACAAAGAGATTCAAAAGATTTTCAATGATGCTTTGTATCCAAATATACCGAAAGGAGAATGACCATGGGTAAATATCAAGGCGGCAGAAACGATGGGAAGCAGTTCTATGTAAGAGTGGGCAGTATTTGGATGGAGATTAATGCACTAATCGAATACGAAAAGGAAGCAGCTCATTATAGGAAGGATGTATCACTATGAACAACTCAAGTGTATTTTGTACCGAATTATCAAAAGGTGATGACGTTATTTTAGACAAGGATCAGGAAGTGTTGTTGATTTACCGCGACGGCTTCGAAGTACCAAAAGTTAAATTAGACAACCTTTCTGACATGCTAGCGCTTCGCAATCTTCTCAACGATGCTTATCCACCGGAGGTGCTAAAGACTGATAGAAAGATGGTGGTGAATAAGGAGGTCAGACAAATTTGACCGTTAGAATACGATTCAGCGAAAGTCAAGACGATCAAAGAGCTATGACGAAGGCTGGTGGCCAGATTGTTGTTCCAAAAGATAAAAAGCCTATGTTCTCTTTTCCGAGCGAATATCACTATAGGCAGTATCTAACGTATCGAAGGGAAATGAAAAACGCCCAAGGCGGCAACCAAGGGCGTAATTGAAACACTTATTAAAAATTCTACGGCAACAATAACACAAAATTTAGGAGGACGTCAAATGCATATTAAAAAAATTGAGATAAAGAACTGGCTCGGAATCAAAGAGTTATTATTTAACCCAGGAAAATTCAATAAGGTTTCTGGCGATTCTGGCACAGGTAAGACAAGCCTTGTCGAAGCGTTAGAAAAGGTATTTACGAATAAAAACCGCCGCACAGAAGTGATTCGTCATGACCAAGAAGAAGCGGAATTGTTTGTGGAATTGGATGACGGTCTACAGGCTACTCGTAAGATCCGGACGGAAAAATCTGATTATTTGAAGGTAAAGCATGATTCAAAGGCAGTAGCAAGCACAGAAACATTTCTTCGAAAGTTGATTAACGGCGAGATATTCCGACCGATTGAGTTTGTCCAGAAGACAACTAAGGAGCAAACAGAAATCATTTTAAACATGCTGCAGATCGGATGGACGGTTGATGATATTAAAAACTGGTTCAGTGAGGTTCCCGAAGCTGATTATCAACTTCACATCCTACAAATTTTGAAGCAAATTGAAACTGGTTATTATGCTGAACGTGAGAGCATTAACAGAGAAATCAACTTGTTACGGGCGAATATCGAGGGTATTAAGCGCGATTTGCCACCAAACTATAACGGTGATGAATGGCGCAGCGTGAACCTACAGGAGCTATATAACCAACTGTCAGAAGCGGAGGCGTCCAATAAACGGCTAGAAGAAGCTAAGTCCTTGATTGATGGCCTTTCCCTACGTATTGACGATATTAAACGCCGGGCAACACACGCAGCGGAGGAAAAGAAGCTTGATTACAACAGACAGCGTGACTCCTTAACAGCAGCCGTTACTAGATTGGAAGATAGTATACAGCGTGAACAGCTAGTAATTGATGATACAGACCGGAGGATTATTGAAGAATCTACACGCTTGGACAACGAGCTTGAACAAGCAATCGAACGCTTGAAACTACAATATCAAGCCAAAAAGCAAACTATGCGTGGAGAAGTCCGGTCTGCATCCGAACAATCCCGTGTGTTTATAGCGGAGTACAGGGAACAAATTGCTGAGAAAAAGACTACTCTTACCAACATTGAAGATCATGAGCGCAAAGATTTAGAGAAAATCGCGGATCATGAATCTAATCTTATTGCTACCGAAAACGAGAAGTCAGGTAACGCTCAAGAGGTTATTGATACGGTTGAATATATCGACCCTGCACCGCTAAAAGAAACAGCTGATCAGGCGGCATCCATGAAAGAATATCTGCGTGAATGGGAACGGATGAATGATATTATCCGCGAGAAATTAACGCCTAAGGAAGAACGCAGCGCCGAACTGACAGCCAAAATTAAGACGGCTAGGGATCTGCCAAAGGAACTGCTCAAAACAGCATCATTGCCAGTAGATGGATTGTCTGTAGATGAACAAGGGCGTATTAGAATCGACGAGACTCTTATTGACGGACTATCTGAAGGTGAAGCGCTGGAATTCGCTTTTAAGTTAGCGAAAGCCCAAGCAGGGGACTTGAAAGTTATCTGTGTTGATGGGTGGCAGAACCTTGGAAGCAAGCAACAGGAGATTATCGAATCTTCTAAATCGGATGAATACCAATACTTTGTACTCGAAACAATAGATGGCCAAGACTTAAACATTGAAGTGGTGGAGGGGTAAACCATGTCAGATAAATTACTAGTTATTCATAATAACCTTGAAAAATTGATAGATTCCAAGCGCGAAGCGATGCCTACTAGCTTTAACAAAACACGCTTTATCCAAAACTGTATGACTGTATTGCAGGATACAAAAGGTATTGAACAGTGCGAACCGGTTAGCGTAGCAAGGACGATGCTTAAAGGAGCATTCCTTGGTTTGGACTTTTTCAATAAGGAATGCTATGCGATCGTGTATAACGAAAATGTAGGCACAAAAGAAAACCCTAAATGGGTTAAGGGAATGCAATTTCAGACTGATTATAAGGGAGAAAAGAAGCTTGCCAAGAAGTATAGCGTTCGCCCGGTTAAAGATATTTACGCCAAGGTAGTTCGTGAAGGTGATGAATTTACAGAAGAGATTAAAGATGGCCAACAAACAATTCAATTTAAGCCACATCCATTTAACAATGGAGATATCATCGGGGCATTTGCCGTAGCTTTATTCGAAGATGGCGGCATGGTATATGAGGTAATGAGTGCCCCCGAAATAGAGGAAACAAGAAAAAACTACTCGAAACAAGCTAACGGTCAAGCATGGACCAAGAGTACAGGCGAAATGTACAAAAAGACGGTTTATCGCCGGCTGATGTAAAAATATTGAACTTGATTTTGACACGATTGAACAAGCACAAGCTTTTGAAGATTCTAGCGATTTCGATATGAGTAAGGAACCAAAGCCAGTACAACAAAGTCCATTAAATGAGTCTGTTGAAATGACTGAAGCTGAATACACGGTAGTAATGGACGGTGATACAAATGAAACTGAATAAGGATAATTACTTCAGTCAAGATGCTAACCGTCACTATATGTCAGTATCACAGTTCAAAAGCTTCCTGCCCTCATATGGAGGGTGTGAAGCTGGGGCGATGGCTAAGATTAACGGGGAATACGAATCTGCTCCAATTGCAGCCTTTATGGAAGGGCATTATGTACATGCTTGGAATGAAGGAACATTGGACGAGTTTAAGGCTAATAACCCCGATCTATACAGCAGCCGGGGAGCTACGGCAGGGCAATTGAAATCAAACTTTCAGCACTGTAACAAGATGATTGAGGTTTTAGAAAACGATCCGTTAGTTATGAAAGCATTAGCCGGGCGAAAAGAGGTTATCTTTACTACCGAATTGTTCGGCATACCATGGAAAGTAATGCTGGATAGCTACCAAAAGAATCTATTTGCTGACGTAAAGACGATGCGAGAAATGAGCGGAAAGTTTTGGAATACAGAAATAGGAGTATATGAGAACTTCATATATCACTATGGTTATCACATTCAGATGGCGATTTATGCGGAAGTCGAGAAGATTGAGAGTGGTCGCAAAGATTGGCTCCTACCACATATGGTTATTGTTACAAAGCAAGATCCACCCGACCATGAAATTATTTATTTTGATTATGACGCTATCGAACAAGGTTTGCACATTGTAAGCAAACATATAGAGCGAGTAAAGGCAGTTAAAAGCGGATCAGTTGAACCAGTTCGTTGCGAGAAATGCGAATACTGCCGGGCAACAAAGAAGATACAGACTATCAAACACTTTTCTGAATTAGCAGTTTACTAGGAGGTAATAACATGAACGTATTTTCATTAATCGGTAATCTGACAAGGGATCCTGAACTCAAATATAGCGGTGAAGGCAAAGCCTATACTAAGTTTTCTGTTGCTGTACCAAGAAGATTTAACCGGAATGAAGCTGATTTTTTCAACTGCACGGCATTCGGAAAACAAGCTGAAAATGTAGCTGAGTATTGTCGGAAGGGTTCAAAAGTCGGGGTAGTGGGTCAGGTCAATATTGACCGCAAGGAAGATAGGACTTACACCAATATCCTGGTTGATTCAGTTGAGTTTCTAACACATAAAGGCAGTCAATCTAATAACAAACAAGATCCATTTCAAAACGATGGTAAACCGATCGATATATCGAACGATGACTTGCCATTTTAGGCGGTGATCATATGTATGACTTTGGACACAATCCGGTTCCTAAACCTGGACAAGAGGTAAAGAGTCGAAGAAACAAACTACAAACACCGCAGCGACAAAGAAAACAAGGCGGAGAGCTAACCAAGGAAGAAGTTCGGGCAGAGGTAAAGAAACGTGATGGGAACTGGTGCTTACTGAGTGGTAAGCCAGGCCCCGGACTTCATCTCCATAGGGTGTGCTATAGCGGCATGGGCGGCGGTGGCGGTAAGTACGAAGTAAGTAATTGTGTGTTGTTGTCTGACTCTATGCATCGGCTTGTACATTCTAGTAAACGAACATGGCAGCCGCTGCTTTTAAACTTTTTGGATACAAAAAAGCAAGGTAATGACCCAAGCGCAATATTAAATGAGCTACGAAATAAAGCTAAATTAAGCGGGTGGTGACATGAAAGAAGCATATTACTTCTCGCATGACTGTAACGCCAGGCATGACCCTAAAATGACAGCCATGCGAGCTGCATACGGAGCTGAAGGTTACGGTTGGTACTGGATGCTCATAGAAATGATGATGGAGTCTAGTGACTACAAACTTGATATGCAATCCAAATACACATTCAATGCATTTGCATTGCAATTGCAATCAGAAACGATGCAAATGCAGAAATTTGTACAAGATTGCATTAATGAATTCGAGTTGTTTGTATCAGATGGTCAGTTTTTCTGGAGCAAGTCATTACTAAGGCGTATGGAAAAGCGTAAAAAAACCAGTGAAAAACGATCAGAAGCAGCAAATAAACGCTGGAGTAATGCAAATGCATCTAAAAGCGATGCAAATGCAATGCAAAATGATGCAAAGGAAAGTAAAGGAAAGGAAAGTAAAGTAAATGAAAATATAAAAGATATATGCGTGTCGGATGAATCCAACAAATATGATTCTGAGTTTGAAAACTTTTGGTCGGCATATCCTCCAAAGCGTAAAAGAGACAAAGCGAAGACATATAAAACCTGGCTTAAGAAAACAAAGTCCTTTGACAAAGTTAAAATGACGGAATGTGTGGAGCGATATGCAGCAGATAAAAAAACAATCGGTTATGACGGAAGTTACGCCAAGATGCCAACAACATTTTTAAACGCAGAAACATACAAGGACTATTTAACCGGAGGTGACGGTAGTGAAAGCACAGGATCTAGCCATGGCACTTCCGGAAAGTATACGGACTTCATTATCGAGTAATAATCCAACTTGGGAACATTGGGGCTGCTGCATCGCGTGTCATAAGTTGCTTGGTTATAAAGAGTACGCGATTTTAGGGCGTACCAGAAAATTTAGAATCCATTGTGACTGTGAGATTGAACATGATAAGCAGCAACGAGTCATCCAAGAACGCAAGGCCCGCACTCTTGAAGTGCAGAAAATATTCAACCGTTTGAACCTTATACCTGATTCTTTGACAAATGCAGGATTCAAGAACTTCCAGCAGCGCGAAGGATCAGAAAAAATATACGAGATTGCCAAAGGGTTTTACCGAAACTTCGAAAATGAAAAATTCGGTTATGTATTTTTCGGGACACCAGGCAATGGAAAAAGTCATCTAGCTAGAGCGGTGCAACGTTCGTTAGACGCTGATGGATGGCCTACATTGTTTCTTGACTGGCCTAAACTATCAGAACTAGCTAGAAGGTCGATCAAGGATGAACGAATAAATCTATCAGCGATAGTAAGGGCGGCGATAGATGTTGATTTGCTAGTGCTGGACGACATTGGAACCGGATGGCTAACGGATTTTGAATTTAAAAACGTAGCGTTCCCGATTATCAATGGACGGCAAAACAAGAAGACATTGTACACCGCTAATTTAAGCCCAGAACGTTTAGAGGCATGGTTTGCTAGTGATAAGGACGGGAAAGCACTGGATGAAGACGGTCGTTGCATCGATCGGATAATAGGAGATTGTAAGTTTGTCCATAACAAAGCAACAAGCATGCGGCGAGAGCGGGCGAGAATCATTGATTAGGAGGTAAGCAATGAAACACATAGATGATTACGAAATGATAGACAAGGATATTGAGTCATCAATGCGGTTTGCTCGGGAGTGCTTTGCAGCGGAAGAAATTGCAAACGATACAAGCCGGGATTTATTGGACCGGATCAGAGCAAGCGCAGAACTGCAATACAAGCAGGGGAAAGCTCGGGCCGAGGTGATGTAAATGGCAGTAAGTAAAGAGGATCGGAGACGGTATCAAGAAACGGCATGGAAGAAGGAAATGACGGAAATATTTGAATCGCTGGAATGGTCACTTTTCGAGAACTTTCAACGTGCCGACAGCATCATGGCTAAAATGTCAACCGAAGCTTCAGCATGCCAGATCCCCGGAGAATTCAGGGAACAGTTTATGAGGGACAAGCTAATAGACATGTTTGAACAGATTGCAGAACAAAGAGGAGGCTGAATAAATGACTAGATTCGTAGGAATAGACCCAAGTACTAAAACTGGACTAGTGATACTGAATGAATACGGAATAGTAGAGACACAAATTGAGGTTCTATTAAAAAACGGCACTCACTCAACGGCTACGGAATTGCAAGAATACGGCAGGGAAATTGCATTCTACGTTAATGATCATGATGTTGTTTGCATAGAGGGGTTTTCATTCGGATCAAAGGGGCAAGGAGTAAGCACGCAATACGGTGTTGGCTTTGCTATCAGGTTTGCTTTACAGGATATGGGGATACGGTTTTTAGATCCAACACCGAGCCAAGTCAAAAAGTTTGCAACCGGTAAGGGAAATACATCAAAAGACAATATGGTAATTCCCATTTTTAAAACGTGGAAGTTCGAACATGAATCAGATAACGTACGAGACGCCTTTGTTTTGGCTCAGATTGCACGATCAGTACGCACTGGTGTATTTACAACCAAATACCAGCAGGAAGTCATACAGGCGATTCTAGGCGGTAATAAGGACAAGAAGAAATCAAAGGCGGTGTAACCATGGGTCCAAGACAACAAGCAATCATTAATTTTATTGCAGAGTACAGAGAGTTAAATGGTTATTCACCAACAATTCGCGAAATTCAAATTGGCGTAAATTTAGCTTCGCCGTCAACAGTAGATGGACACTTGAATCGATTGGAAACGAACGGATACATCACAAGGAAAACCAATATACCACGGACCATTCTATTAACCGCCAAGGGAGACGAAGCTAGGAGTTCATTACAGACACTTTAAACACTCGGGAGTATAAACGGAAGGATACAAACTAAAGAGGCTTATACCGGCTTACAGGGCAGTGCGCAAGTGTAAATCTTAGTTTTCGGATCGTTTAACTAAAAATTGAGAGGAAGATGAAAATGTACGACTACGATTTTTACAACGAACCTAATGAATTTGAGCAGCAGGTAGATGAGTTTAAGGAATCGCTTATGAACTCAGTCCGCGATGATTATAAAGCCAAAATGGACAAGCTGCGTAAGGAAAATGCAGAACTGCAAGAGGTTAAGAAAAATTTTGAAGCTATCAAGCGTGATTTCAACCAGAAGGTTCTTGAACTGGATATGCAAAAGCGGACTTTGAAAAATGATGTTCGAAGAGAACGGCTCCTAGAGTTGATGGGAGATTTTAAGGTCGAATTATTTAGAGTGAATTACGACTGGAAGAGTGGTCCTAAGTGCGATAAATGTGATGAAGCAAGGAACATTTATTATAAGTCTCCATTAGGGAATCAAAAGGTTGAGCAATGTGATTGTAAAAACAATATTAAATACTACTATCCAAGACCACATATCTGCTCTTCATTTGAACTTCGTAACGGTAAATTTGTGGCTTGGTACAAACCTTATTGCGAAGCTGATGGCATGGAATTTGAGACTATCGGATCTTCAAGTGTCCCAAGATTCATTTACAAAGGTGAAGATTTCGAATTGATCAAAGAAGAGCACTATTACGTATACTTCGAAACTCAGGAACAATGTCAGGCTTATTGTGACTGGTTAACGGTTAAGGAGGATAACCAATGAAACAAGTATCTATTTTGAAAAGTGATTCAGTAACAGCAAACAATGACGGAGTATTGATAAAGAGTGGATCGACAGAGATTTTTCTAGGTTGGGATATTGTAGGGAAAATTGCAGATGTTTCTGAACCGCATTTTCAGAAAGAAATGATGATGGCTTTCGGGAGTTTGGTTTTGGAGGCTAATACCCATGAATAACCGGATACAAGAATTAATAGCGGCAGTTGATTGGTGTAAGAGCTTTGAATACAGCTTATTCCATATTACATTAACGGCGGCAGAAGAAATCGTATCCGAATATGACCGACTACAAGAAGGCCGTAATGCTGCTATAAGGGCTCTGGAAAAAGCAGAACAATTCATCAGTGCGATGATGGAGTTTTATGGAGAAGGATTAACGGTTTACAACTGGCATCAAAACGGAGACGGAGAACCGTGGGATAACTTTTTTGATAGCAACATGGAAGGTAACGAATTGGAATCTATCCGTACTGCTTTATCCCACCTGAAAGGATGAATAAACAATGAACCATCTGAGCCTATTTAGTGGAATTGGTGGAATAGATTTAGCTGCTGAATGGGCCGAAATGAAAACGGTGGCGTTTTGCGAACGAGAACCATTTCCACAGAAGGTATTGAAAAAGCATTGGCCTGATGCACCAATATACGACGATGTAAAAACACTAACGAAAGAGAGGTTAGAAGCTGATGGAATCGACACTGGAGCAATTGGAATTATTTCCGCCGGCTACCCTTGCCAGCCTGAGAGTTATGCCGGGAAGCGAAAAGGCAAGGATGATAACCGCTGGCTCTGGCCTGAAGCTTTTAGAATCATACAAGAAATCCAGCCCCGTTGGTTTGTTGGTGAGAATGTTGCTGGGCACATCACAATGGGGCTCGACAGTGTGCTTACTGACTTGGAAAGTATCGACTACGAAGCACAAACATTTGTTATACCGGCTGCAGCCGTCGGCGCCTTTCACAGAAGAGACAGAGTATTCATTGTTGCCAACATTAGTAGCCTCAGAGTGGAAGGGAGTTGCGCGGAACAGATACTGGGGAAGTCCGACTTATCGATCCGACAAACTGGCAAGTCGTTTCAGGAAGCGGAAAGAAGATTTAACACATTTGAATCCAGATTATGCAGAACTCTTCATGGGCTTCCCAATGGGGTGGACAGAGTTAAGTCACTCGGAAATGCAGTAGTACCGGGGCAAATATATCCTATCTTAGCGGCAATAAAGGCAATAGATGACATGATACAGCAAAGTTAACTCTATTTTAGAGGGGAGAGGTAAAAGGGATATGGAAGGATACAAGCTTAAAAAAGGTGACCTTGTTGTAATGCATACGTGTATGGAGCATGATCATCCGGATAACTTCGGGAAAATTTGGACGTGTCGTTCAGATGAATTTCAACACAAAGGGCATGATTACGGATCTATTTTTCTGGACGGATTCAGCGGATCTTTTTCGACTGAATTTTTGCAAAAGGTCAAAATTGAACCATTGCTTATCGATAAGGACGCAACTATAGCATCTCTACAGACAGAACTACAAAAGTCTAATGAATGCGCAGCACATTATACATGTAAACATCTTGCCGAAGAAAATCGGTATAACATGCAGAACAAGGAGCTTGCTGATAAGGACGAAACCATAAAACGGTTAGAAGCAAGTGTATCATTCAAGACGGTTGAACATGCTCAAAAAATAATGATCAGCGCAACATCTAACAATGAGCGGTTACGTAAAGCACTAGAAGAAGCAAGACAATACCCGAGACAACCAAACAATGAAGGCGGTTGGACGCTAAAATACGACTTTTTGGAGAAGATAGCGGACATGACATACCAAGAGTGCGAGGAATATTGCTCTATGGAACAGGTTGAAGGTGCTCTGTTATGTGCTGAAAGGCTATTAGGGGAAGGTGATAAGCATGAATAAATGTGGAGTATGCAATGAAGTTGTTCCGATGGATCATGAACAGTTGGGACGACGTGAAGATGACGGAACCATTACGCCTTACCACATGGGTTGCGAATTTCAGGCAAATAAAATTACACCATGTGAAGATTGCGGACAACATCGAAGATATTGCGATGATTGCGCTGAGCCTGTTTGGGAAGGTGATAAGGAATGAGTATAGAGCTGTATGACAAGGAAGAAATTTATGATAACGAGATAGCACCACTTATGAAGCGAGTTATTGAAATCTGCAAGCGCGAAGAACTTCCTATGGTTGCTCAATTCTATTTGAAACAACAACATCCAGATGCAGATGAGGAAAACGGCGCAATGTATTGCACCACTACAATAATTCCAGCGAGAGAGAAAATTTATGAAGAACATCATAATCATTTATATTATGTCGCTGAAGCTATGCGTTATGGACCGAGCGGAAAGCCTTATGTGATGGCGGCAACAATAACACATGGTTAGCCACTATACGGCTATAGAAGAGTAGATACAGCAGGAAGGAGTGTGTGAATTTTGGATTACAAGCAAAAGCGAATGATAGCGATCGGGGAGACATTGAAGGCATATACAGACGAGTCGCGACCGGGGCCATGGGTTGTGGCATATAGTGGCGGTAAAGATTCCACGATAGCTCTGGATATAGTGATTCGGTCGCTATTGCAGCTTAAGCAGTATAAACCAGAAGCTCTGAAACGGGATGTTTACCTTACTACGGCGCAGACGCATCTTGACTTTGTCACAGATCCCTTAAAACAAAGCGAACTTGCAAAGATAGAGAAGCTGGTTATTGAAAAATGCTTGCCTATTAAAACCGTCGAAGTTGCAGCGCCGATAGAAAAAAGCTTTATGTACCTAACGATTGGCCGAGGTTATCCCTTGCCAAAAAGCCGGATGAACCGCTGGTGTACGGAAAGATTGAAAATCGAACCATCGCAGAAGGAGCATAAAGCAATAAGTCCGACGCTTACGGTTACAGGCGTGAGACTTAGTGAATCAGCGGAACGGCGTAACAACATAGAAAACAGGCAAGTATCAGAGTTTTTCAGCAACACCGAATTTATGCCGATCGTGAACTTTACGTTAGATGATGTGTGGAGCTATCTAGTCAGAGAAGGAATGGCTTGGGGAGACGCTGAGGAACTAGGACAACTATATAAAGATGCAACCGGAGAATGTGGACTAAGGCAGCGCAAAGCCGGGGCAGATGAGAAAACTGATGACCCTTGTGGAGCTAGAACAGGATGTATTATCTGTCCAGTTGTCAAGATTGATAAGAGCAGTCAGGAATTTGCTAAACACAATCCTTGGTTGCAGCCTTTTGTAGGACTGAGAAACCTAATGATAGACATGTACAAAGATCCGCGAAATAAGGCGGGCAGAATGCGCGATGGAACGATTCTAGAGTATGGGAAGGGAACATTTACCGTCAAGGCACGAATGAGGCTATATGAAGCTGTTAGGCAGGCAGAAAGAGAGAATGAAGAGATAGCTGCACTATATGGAGTAACACCTCAAAAACTCATTTATTCCAAAGAACTTGACGACCTGATCCATAAGCAGTGGGAAGAAGATTTAATAGAATGTCCGTGGGTTGAGGATGCTGCTGAGGTGGGTAGGTTCTACGAGATGAAAATCAAAGGCTTGACTAATGGGTATCAGGTCACTTGGAATCATTACTACGATACTCCAAGCGAAAGTAATGAACCATACGCAAATATGATGAACTAGGCCGAAGGCCATCAAATAAACCAAAGGAGATTGATAGATATGGCTCATTATGAGTGTAAATATTGTGATCGTCCTGCTGGGTATATGGGTATACCGATTACCGTTGGATCTGAACAAATCTGCGCCTGTGGTGCTGAATGGGAAGATGCAAAAATACTGGTTGATGACGACGAGTATTACGATGAGGATTAAGGCCGAAGGCCATCGAGACGACCGAAATACTCAGCGTCAGCGGGGGCCGTATTAAGATTTTATAACAGGGATAGAGGCATAACCAAGCCTCTATCCTATAAAGGAGGGATACAAAGTGAAAGAAAACCAAAAAGCAGAAATCCAAGAAGTATATGAATTATTGATTGCTTGTTTAGAAGAAGAAGGTTACGAAATACCTTTTGCAAAGTATGCAGACAAAGATTATAAAGCGTTTGACTTGCCGCTTAGATCGGGTGAAAAAGTGCTAGTTACACTAAGTTGGGTTTAAGGAGGGATACAAAGGATGACTGAACTGGATTTGTATAAATTTGTTTCAGAGCAAGAAAGAGAATGGCGTGGAGATAAGCTGATTATGTGGCTTTATCCAAGTGATTTAACAGAATTTGCAAACTTGCTTGGCGGCAATTACCTTTCAGAAGGCGGAACAGAAGTAAGGCTGCTAACTGGCGGAATGATTGGAGTTGAACTAAACGAAATTTGTGAAGATTTTGATATAGACCCAGAACGGATTGCTACAAAAGATCAGGATTAAGGAGGGATAAAAGATATGAGAGAGATAGATTGCTATAACTGTGACGGAAAGGGTTTGGAGGTCGCTATAGGAGTGCATAATCTGCCTGAACAAGAGACATGTGTAGTGTGTAATGGCAAGAAGACCTTACTGGTGGATGAAGAGTTTGCAAAGTACATTCTAGGGGAGGTTAGAGAGTAATGGATAACAAGGAAAAGTATGAAGGTAAGACGGTGCAAATTTATGCCCACGTAGTGGAAGGCCGCTACGCAAGATTCATGTGAAAGAGGTCATCAATAACACGCACCTATTAGGGACAATCGTTGGAACAGAAGTTGATACTGCCTACTGCTTAACTGATGGTATTGAAGTGGAGGTATTAGATTGATGGATAAACAACCAAAGCTAATAGATGCAGATAAGCTGCTTGAATGGATGAGTAAACAATATATAGGATTTACAAATATGTTTGAACATCAAATTAAGGCGAAGATTGCAGACGGTGATTTTGATCCAGATCCCCTACCATTACCAACCATAAAGCCGGGAGATAAAGTGAGGATCATTGACGCTATGGAACACTCATTTATCGGGAAAGAAGATATTGTAACTAGTATTAGCGGATCTGCACCTTATAGTGCGCGGCTAAAAGAATCTCTAGGAGATTGGCCGCTATCAAGCTTGGAGGTATCCCATGACTGAGGTTAGAGACTGGCAAAAGGATAACGACCGACTACAGGAGATAAAATCAATCTTCGATGCACCGGGATATATATTTTACGGAGAATTAAATGAAGATGGGTTTGTCTCACAAGATGTAGCTGATGCTTCCGGGGATTTTGAATGGTTAATAAAGCAAGTTGAAGCAGAGAAAGAACGTGCAGATGACGCAGAAGGAAAGGCTAAATTTTGGGAAATGGAATATTATGCTTCACTTCGAGAATTTGCAGAGTATCGCACTAAACATCCATTAGATAAGGAGGGAGAAACAAAGTGAAGGAACTAGCCTTAAGTAAAGAACAATATGACAAAATAATGTCCGAAATATTGGTGTCTCATCGTTTTGGTGGAGGATCTAACAATCCAGATAGCAAGTACATTAAGTATGTTCGTCCAAGCTGGGATATGAGGGATGGAATGTGCTTCTCAATACGATTTGATGGGCTATTTGGAATAGATGGAACAAAAGAATTTAACTCTGGATACAGAGAAACAACCCATATGTATGAACGGATTATGGAATGGCTGAACAGTTCAACGGTTAAGGAGGGAGAAGAATCATGACACCTGAAGAGATACAAGCTATGAAGCCAGGCGAACATATGGATAGATTGATTGCGGAGAAAGTAATGCGTATGCATATAACTATTGGCGAATACAGCGGAGCAGAATATTGGAATGACGAAGATGATTTTTCGCCATATAGCGTAAAAGGATTCATACCTTCAATAGACATATCAACGGCGTGGGATGTAGTAGAAAAAATATCGAGCAAAGAAAACTGGATGCTTTATAGAATCGGGCAAACTGACGAAGATGGACAGATCAAATTTGAATGTGCATTTCTTGAGATTAATAGGGGCATTACTGGCTATGCAAGAGCAATAACAGCACCTGAGGCAATTTGTAAAGCTGCTCTATTAGCTGTATTAGGGAGGAAGAAAGGTGAACGACCAACAGCAATTAGAATACATCAAAAAAGAGTTTGGAAATAACCTGAAAGATGGCATATTAAACCTTCATATTTGTTGGCTCATAGATCAGGCAGAAAAATTGCAAGCAATGAAACAGGGCATACCTTGGATAAAGTACGATCCAGAGAATCCGCCGGAAGACTGTACGTCATTTATTGTAACCAACGGCAAAAATGTAACACAAGCAAGCAATCAATATGATCATATTAACGGCTTGAAGTGGTGGGATGACGACTTCGGTTTGTTAACTACTGTAACCCATTACGCACCTATAAACCTTCCAGGGGAGGGGTAGACATAACAAACGATACTGTAACAGCATTGACGCGATGGGTATGGACACAGAAGGCGCAGGAGATCGAACCAAAGCGACATAAGGCCGGGGAAATGGTATGGCCTCAGTACGCGAAGAAAGCGCCTAAACAGTGGCTAGAAGATGGTCTTATAGTGGACAAGACGGAATATGTCAAAGAAGGACAGACAGAGATATTTGATTTTATGTAAGGGGTGAAGGCATGGAAAACGAAGTGTTTCAAATAGCTTTCCCGGGAATGACGATTGATGAAGATGCGACATTTGAGAGAGTAGAAAAAGAGTTGAAGGCCGCAGCTCTCTATAAAAGAATGGGATTTGTTCGTAGGGAAGCCGCGCTCACTCCATCATATGCCGTTAAAGAAAACACAGGGTTTACAGGGATCAGTAAGCAAACCGAAAACATAGCTATTTACAACGTAGATGGTGAAGAACACGCAAAGTTAACTTATGATCGTGTGGCAATGGCAATAAGTAGGCTTATACATCCACATAAAGAGATTATATCAACTCGATACATGTCTTACCCGGAGCCTATAGATATTAATGTGTGGATGGAACTAAATCTATCAGAGCGAACTTATTACCGTTTTAAACGAGAAGCAATGTCAGAGTTGGCCTACGCGCTGCGATTAGAAGTAGTCATTGATGATACTGAAAAGTTGGCAGGAACTTGGCAGGAAGTTGGCAGAGAATTTGACTTTAGATAACTTAGAATAAGAGTATGGGAAATTGAATAAAGGACACCACAGAGGTATGGATACCTTGGATGATAGCGGCTAATACAGCGGCATAAAAATTCGCGGTGGTGCAAAGATCCTGAGCAATTCCCTAATGCGGGGTGGACTGAGTGATATCGGTCCGCTTCGCATATAGAGTAATAAGGGGTGAACGAATGAAAGTAGGAGATAGACGGAAATTCGCTTACCGCAAAAACAATGAGATATTGCTTGATTACGGTGAGGTTGCCAGTGCAGGTCGTACCACCATGGATGGAATAAAAGTTGTTGAAGTAAGGTTCGACAATTGCACTAGGTCATACTCATTAGATCATATTCAACATAGGTAATTCTAACCTTAACATATTCGTTACTCCACTCTTGCAAAGGTGCTATAAAGCACGCCTCCTCAACATAGCCGTGACTGCAGCGGTTAAAGAGTGGATCGCAGAGGCTACCGCTGCCTAAGTAAAGCGGTATACATAGTTGATTATCTATATGATAATATATGTTATGAGGTAACGGGGGTGATTTGTATGGATAACGATTTAACATACGGTAAATTGCAAGAGAAGTTTTGTGAGAAATTCCCTGGGTTAAAGCGATATATGAACGATTACAGACCAGCTGCAGGAATTAACACTATACGAATATGGTTTGATAATGGAATGGATATTGTGGTCTCATATGATCAAGATAAAGATGAATTTATGCTAACTAGTCGCCAATAGGCGGCTTTTTTATTTTACATAACAAAGGAGGTGCTTTAGTGCAGAAACATCAAACTTGGACAGATGAAGAATTAAAGCGATTAAGCGAGCTAAAAGGAACGGGCACACATGCGGAGATCGCGGAAAAGTTATCACATGAGTTTAATACAACTATCTCGTCTGAAGGTGTAAGGAAGCGTCTGAAAAGAGGGTGTAAGGTAGCACAAGCGCCTCTTAATTATAAAAACACAAAGGAAATACTACCTAACGGATCTCATAGGTCGGACAGATTGATAGAAATGTCTGAGGAGATGGAAAAGGATCCGAGCTATCTCTTGAGAGCACACGGATACGACCCAGAGATGTGGGAACTTACGGCTACCACATGGAGCGAGTGGGGACAGCATAACAGGCAGGACGGGACAGTAACCCTATATGCTAGCAAGATAACAATTAAACCGAAGCAGATTGGTTCTAACTTAGATGGATTGATAAAGGCCATAGAAAACATTGATCCAATTCTATTCACATACGAACAGGTTGAAACAGAAGACAAACGTATGCTTGAGATACCAATATTTGATTCACACTTTGGTATATCAGATTACGAATATTACAAACAAACACAACAAAAGATCATCGAAAGACTTTCATCCCGACATTGGGAGAGAGTCTTATTTATTTTGGGCCAAGACATGCTGCATAACGATGGATTTCGTGGCACTACAACAAGCGGAACGATTATAGAACAGGTAGATACAGCCAAGGCATGGGAAGAAGCTAGGAAGTTCTTTGAGCCGCTTATAGAGTTGGCATTATCACAATACAGTGTGGTTGATATCATCTATTCACCTGGAAATCATGACGAGGCTTTAGGTTGGGCATTCGTACAGATGATCAAAGCGAGATACCCACAACTCAACATTGATGATCGTATGGAGCAACGTAAGGCCTATGTCTATGGAGATAACTTTATAGGCATTACTCACGGCGATAAGGGGCGTAAAGACCTTCACAACATATTCCCAATAGAGTTCCCGCAAGAATGGGCCGGGGCCAAGAGCAGAGAGATCCACACGGGACATTTACACGTTGAAGAGACGAAGGATGTATTCGGTATGGCTGTAAGAACGTTAGCGACAAGAAACCGTACAGATAAATGGCACCGTGATAACGGATATGTAGGAGCACATAAGCGCTTCATGTTGTTTGAATATAGCGAGAAAGAGCTTGAATCAATTCATTATGTGTGAGGTGAGCAAAATGGCTAACGATCCAATAAATCCAAAGCACTATACAAGTGGAAAGGTAGAATGTATCGAAGCTATAGAAGCTGCTACAGATGGTTTAACAGGCGTTGAAGCTTACACTACAGGTAGCGCTATAAAATATCTTTGGCGCTGGAAAAGAAAGAATGGTATCGAGGATCTAAAAAAGGCGCAATGGTTTCTAAATAAGCTAATTGAAACGGTAGGTGATAACAATGGTAAAGCTTAGTCTCGACTTATTGAATGTCAAACCAGTTGAAGGAATGGCAAGGTTGCTTGCTGATATGTTCAGGGATGAAAGAATACCGGTGGAAGTCAAAGAGGAATATATAAATCAGTTCGAAGCGATTGAATGGGAGAACAAGCCAGTTACTGAGGCAGAAGCATACGGTAATGACTGCCCGAATGGTAACTGCGAAATATGAAGCAGTTCGTTAACGACATGATCCATATGAGCGAAGGGGAAAAGATGATCTTTTACTGGTGGGTATGGTTGGGTATGATCGGTATTTGTTTAGTTGCTGGATGGTTGCTCGGGGAAAAGGTAAGTAACAGAACGGAGGAATGACTAATGTCAAATAAGTGCCTATGTGTAAGCTGTGGAGGATGGTTCAAACGTCAAGGAATGGCTAAAGATGGTGTGACATGTCGTGATTGTAAAGAACAAAAAGCAAACGATCATTATTATGGAGTAAGTATTAAATCTGTGGGTGACGGTGAAATGATTTTGCCTTTAAATAATCTAAAAAAAGATCTTCTAAAACAAGATAACAATCTGTATTTGGAAAAGGTATATAACCGCGCTGATTTGATGAGTGCTATGGATGCTCTGGATAGGTTAGGCAAGGAGTATAAGGTTAGAAAACTAAACCAACAAGGCAATGCCATTAAGAATATTCCAAGTTTCTATTGGGAGATCAAAGAAGAGAATAGCAATGGCACTAAAACGTTTCTGCTCTAAGTCTGGATGTAAGATGCTAACAGATGGCAAGTACTGTGATGACCACGCCAACCTAGCACAAGATGATACAACAACACGTAACAGACTGTACGATAAGCAAGTACGTAACCAAGATGCAAAGAAGTTCTATAACTCCAAAGAGTGGATAGTGGCGAGAGCTCAGAGGTTACGTATAGATAAAGGACTATGTCAAGAGTGTTTAAGAGAGAAACGCATCAAGAGTGCTGATATGGTCCATCATACGAAGCCTATAAGAGATAATTGGGAGCTACGCCTAAGTATAAAGCACTTGGAGAGTTTATGTAATAGTTGTCATGGTAAGATAGACCACGACAAGCTCAAGTGAAATGGAGAAGAGCAAATGTTGGGAGTTATCAAAAGCATAGAGGAAGTACATGATTTACAAGTGACTTCGATAGCTCCGGGTAGTGGAACTGGAGGACGATTAGGAGTAAAGCAAATGCTCAATCAATTGTTCTTTTCTGATTCATTTATGGATGGATACAAAGTGGATACTGACAACCACACGCTATACGTGCTGATTGATAATGGTCAGTGTTGTAGTGAGTCATGGGGATATCTATCCAGCGAAGATGATTTAAATAAATATATTGGATCAACACTCACTGAGGTTAACTTAACAGATATAGCATTAAACCAAAAGAGAGTTGATTATAGTGGATACTATAAAGAAGCTGGCGGAATCCAGTTTGTTGATTTTCATACGGACTCAGGAGTGTTTCAACTAGCAGTATACAACGGACATAATGGTTATTATGGTCATGGGATATTAATCGTTAAAGACGACGATGTTATTTTGTCGGACACTCTATAGATATGGAGGGGGTGGGTCAAAAAGTTTTCAATGACAAACCCGAAGACCGCGTCTCCCCTTTTTTTGCGTGAAAATTCGTTTTTTGAAACTTTAGGAGGTGATCCCTGTGGGAAGAAACGCTAAACCAGTGTCCCTGCATCTTGCGCAGGGTAATCCAAATAGACTTACAAAGGAAGAATTGGCAGCAAGAGCGGATAATGAAGTTAAGCTTGGTAAAATCGAACTTGATCGTGTAAAACCACCGTCATTCGTAAGGGATGACACAGTTGCATACTCGTATTGGAAGCAACTTATGAAGGAATACAAAGATGCTGCAAAGCAAGGTATTGACTTATTAACCACATCTGATGTAAACCTGTTAGCTTTGTACTGTCGGACCTATTCAGAATATGAAAAACTGCTAAAACAGTACCAAAAAATAGAGAATATAGCTATCGATGACTATGTTTTCGAACAATATTTTGATAATTTGCAAGCTCAAGCCGAAGCCAATGAACAGGACGTTAATGAGTACGGATTGAGGGCCATGAAATATATCTCTCAACTAGCCTCATTGGATGGTGTTCTAAAGATTGAGACCGCCATCAACAAAAAGATGGACATGCTTATCAAAATGCAGGATCGCTTGTTCTTGAATCCTCTTGCCAAGGTAAAGAACATACCTAAACCGAAGGAGAAAGACAAGCCACAAAGTAAATTCGGTAAATTCAGCGGAGGGCGCGGAGGATGAATTATCCTCTTAATGTGCTGGCTGAAAATGACCGCACGACAAGATATGCTCTTGCGGTAGTTAATGGAGAACTTGATAGAGCGGTTGGGCAAACGGAAATACAAGCATGTCAAAGGCATCTTAATGACCTGGAGAGGCAAGGAACAGACGATTTTCCCTATGTGTGGGATCCGAGCGCAGCATATGAGCTTATAGAGTTCGCTGAAACGCTCACTTTGGCGGAAGGTGAAGAACCGGAGCCACTTAAACTATGGGGATTTCAAGACTTCATCTTCGGTTCTTGGCACGGGTGGAGAACGTTAAACGGATACAGACGCTTTAGAACATCATACGTACAAGTAGCAAGACAAAACGGGAAGTCACTCGGTAATGCGGTGCCTTCTCTTTTTTATGGTAATTTTGACGGATACATGTACCCTCAGATTTATGCTACTGCTACAAAACAGGCTCAAGCTTGGATAGTTGCAAAAGAGTGTGTTAAGTTCATCAACGCTGATCCAGAGTTATCAGGAACAAAATATGAAGCTGGTCTATTCACTATAAAAGAGTACGTAAATAAAATATTATGTAATTTGACAAATGGTGAAATTGTAGCTCTTGGACGTGATACAGAGAGTATAGATGGTTTCAGGCCATACTTCGGGAGTGTTGATGAGTATCATAAACACAAAACAAATCAGATGTATAAATTACTTGTTGATGGCACTACAAAACTAAAACAATGTTTAATATCTGTCATTACAACTGCTGGATTCGATCTTAATGGACCTTGTTATGATTTATATCAATATTGTAAAAAGATACTCGCTGGAGTTATTGATGATGAAACTCAGTTCGTTTATATTTCTGAGCTTGATCGTAATGATGATGTTTGGGATGAAAAGAATTGGGGCAAGGCCAACCCGTTGTGGACGGATCAAACGCTAATTAGTCTTCGTTCTGCTGCTATAAAGGCGAAAGAGATGCAAGGCGAGGAATTAAGAAACTTCTATACAAAGTCATTAAACGAGTGGGTGCAATTCGCGGACAATCAATACATGAACCTAGAACACTGGAAAAATTGCGAATCTGATATGACCATTGAAGACGTTCGCGGCGGTGAATGTTACTTAGGACTTGACCTTTCTAGTGGCGGCGACCTTACATCAGGCGTGTTAGAGTTTCCGTTGAATATTGATGGAGAGAGGAAATACTTTGTCCATTCGCATAGCTTTATCCCGGCGAAACGTGTTGCTGAACACGTCAAGACAGACCATGCTCCGTATGACATGTGGATCAAAGCAGGATTACTGACGCCAACACAAACATTAGGCGGCGTTAAAACTGATTACAAGTATATTCTAAGCTATTATAAAGAGCTTATAGATAAATATGACTTACAGTTAAAAGGAATTGCTTATGACCCTCATAATGCGGATGCTTTTTTAAGTGATCTCGATGAAACTTTTGGCGTTGATTGTGTGGAGATAAGACAAAGCGCTCGTAGTTTAAACGATGCTACGGTTGATTTTAAGCTTGAAGTCGAGGCGGGCAATGTTATTTACAACAAAGGTGAGAAACTTTTGTCGTGGAGTGTTGCGAATGCCAAAACTGAGAGTAATAGCTTTGGTGAAATCAAGATAGTCAAAGGTGAACCGGGTAAAAGGATTGACCCTGTTGACGCCATTATCGATGCTCATAAACTTACTTTAAGCATGGTTGAAACAACTATTGATATAACACAAGCGACTAATGACTACTTAGACATGATGGGATGGTAAGGGGGTGATAGATTGAGACTGTTTTCGTGGTTTAAGAGTCCGAAAAATCAAGCTGATGATAGCGATGATGGAGAATATGCTGATCTGAATAGCGAAAAATTACTAGAATGGCTAGGCATTAAGGGAAAGTATTCCAAAAATAAACTTTCAGAAGCTACTTACTTTGCGTGTTTGAAAATTCTCGCTGAAAGCATGGGTAAACTTCCGTTACACATGCTACAGAAAACAAGCAAAGGTATCGTTACGAGTGATAAGGATGACCTATACGGATTGTTAAAGCTTAGACCAAACCCATATATGACGAGTTCAATATTCTGGTCTACTGTCGAAATGAACAGGAATCACTATGGAAATGCTTATGTTTGGAAAAGGTATCAAGGCGCCAAACTGAAAGATTTATGGATAATGCCAAGTGATGATGTATCAATCATTTATGATGATGCTGGCATTTTCGGCAAAGAAGATAAGCTGTGGTACAGGTATTCTGACAAGCGTAGTGGGAAACAACACGTTTTCCCTCATGACGATGTTCTGCATTTCAAAACATCAATGACTTTTGATGGTATCACTGGATTGCCTGTCAGCGAGATGCTCAAATACACCGTAGATGGGGCGTTAGAGAGTCAAGAGTTTATGAACAACCTCTATAAGACGGGACTTACAGGCAAAGCCGTACTTGAGTACACAGGGGATCTCGACAAAGGGGCAAAGGAAAGGCTTGTGAAAGGGTTTGAAGACTTCTCTAATGGGTCTAAGAACGCTGGGAAAATAATTCCTGTACCGCTTGGTATGAAGCTTGTTCCGCTTGATATCAAACTTACAGATAGTCAGTTCTTCGAACTTAAAAAATATTCTGCCTTGCAAATTGCTGCTGGTTTTGGAATAAAACCAAACCAAATAAACGATTATGAGAAGTCAAGTTATGCCTCTGCCGAGGCTCAGAACTTGGCTTTTTATGTTGACACGCTTTTGTTCATCGTGAAGCAATACGAGGAAGAAATCACCTATAAGGTGCTTAGTACAAAACTCATCAAAGATGGTTACTTTTGGAAATTCAATGTCAACGTTATTTTGCGTGCAGATATCAAGTCGCAAATCGAAGCGCTATCCAAAGGAGTAAACAACATGATTTATACTCCGAACGAAGCGAGAGGATACCTTGACCTGCCTTCTGAAGATGGCGGAGATACTTTGTATGCTAACGGCAACTACATCCAGATATCAAAGGTTGGCGAGCAATATAGCAAATCAGCAGGGAAGGGAGGTGAGGAAGAGTGAAGTTCTGGAGTTTTATAGAAAACAAAGCAACTGAAACAGAACCAGAAAGCATTGAGTTACGAATAGAGGGCGACATCGTTGATGATAGCGATGTTTGGATCTATGAATGGTTTGGAGAGCCGGCGGCAGCCCCTAATTTGTTTAGAGAAGAACTATCAAATTACAAGGGAAAAGATTTAACTGTATGGATTGATAGTTATGGTGGTAGCGTGTTTGCAGGAGCAAGCATTTATAACGCTCTTAAGGAACATAAGGGCAAGGTCACTGTGAAAGTCGATGGTAAGGCTATGAGCGCAGCATCTGTAATCGCTATGGCTGGTGATGAAGTACTCATGAGTCCTGTGGCTGTAATGATGATCCATAACCCGCTTACAGGCGTTTATGGTGACATGCATAACTTGCGAAAAGTTGCTGATATCTTGGACGAAGTTAAAGATTCGATCATTAATGCATATGTCCTCAAAACAGGAAAATCAAGAGAAGAAGTTTCTGCATTGATGGACGAAGAATTTTATATGTCCGCTAATACTGCATTGAAAAACAAATTCGTTGACGGTGTACTTTATCAAGATCAACCGCTAAATGTTGAAAATCTAAGCGGAATTTCTCTGAATCGCCTATCGGTGGTCAGCAATGCAAGACAGTCAGTAGAACATGCAATTAACCTATTTAAACCGGAAGATAACGAAGATTTAGAACTTGAAATAAGCCTAATTTAGAAAGGATGAAAGTGTATATGAATAAGAAGTTGAGAGACATGTTGGAGAAAATTGAAAACAAAAAGGCAGAGGCTCGGGAGTTTCTAAACCAAGGGAAAAAGGAAGAAGCAAGAACGCTGCTTAATGAAATTAAGAACTTGCAAGAGGAATTCGACATTGCAAAAGATCTGTATGATCAGGAGAAAGAAGATATTGAAGATAAGGTAGAAAAACAACCAATTGTCGATGCGAAAAAAGGATTGAATGCATTCGTGAACATCTTCAAATCGGCTGTGCTTAAAAAGACAGCAAATGAAGAAGATGTGAAAATCTATAACATGATGACTGAAGCCGATCCGGTAGGTGGTGTTTCTGATGGTGGTATTACAGTACCTCAGGATATCCGCACACAAATTATGGAGTTGCGCAGATCAGAAGATGCGCTTGAAACGCTTGTGAATGTGGAACCAGTCTCAACTCTCAGCGGATCGAGAGTTATTGAAGTCAATGCTGATCAAGTTCCATTTGACAACGTGGACGAAGCGGCAGAGTTTCCAGACGTTGAAACACCGCAATTCGAAAATATCACTTACAAGGTGAAAAAGAAAGGCGGCATTCTCAAGGTAACAAGAGAATTGTTGCAGGATACCGCAGAAAATATCATTGGATACTTAAGACGTTGGATCGCTAAAAAGTCGAAAGTAACACGCAATTTCTTGATTCTAGGTCAATTAGACTCTAGCTTTGGTGGAGCTAAGACGAAGGAATTGAAGACGTTGGATGATTTTAAAGATGTGTTCAATGTATCTCTTGATCCTGCAATTGCAATTTCTTCCCGGGTACTAACCAACCAAGATGGTTTCAACTGGTTGGACAAGCTGAAAGACATTGACGGTAAATATGTATTGCAACCAGATCCGACTAATGCAACTAAAAAACTGTTGTTTGGTAGTTACCCAGTAACCGTTGTTACAAATAAAGTTTTACCAACTACAAGCAAAAATGTACCTTTCTATATGGGTGATTTCAAAGAAGCTATTACTCTCTTTGATCGCGAGACACTTTCTATCGAATTTTCTACTGAAGCAGGAGATTTGTGGGGTAAAGATTTGACAGGAGTTAAAGTTCGCGAACGCCTGGACATTAAGACAGTCGATAAAGAAGCAGTTGTTAAGGGTGTAGTAGATATTACTCCTGTACCTTAATAAACAAATTGAGGGGCCGAGAAATCGGCCTCTTTCCTGTATGGAGGTGATACATTGGCAAAGGTAATACTGGAATTTAAAGAGCGGTTCCATGACTATAAACGGTACAAGACTGGAGATGAATACCCGGAAGAAGACAAAGAAAGAGTGTCCTATCTTGTTAAGGCTGGTTTCTTAACTGTGGAACAGACAGAAGACGAACATAAACCGCGCCAACGTAAAAAGAGGGGCGTGAACAGTGATGGCGATTCTAACACCTAAAGAAACGAAGGTTTGGCTTAGAGTGGATGGTGATGACGAAGATACGATTATCGAAATGTTGATTGGAGCTTCAGAAACATATCTTCATAACGCTGTTGATACTATCTTTGACAGTGAAAACCAACTTGCTAAACTATATTGCCTAGTCTTGTGCGCTGACTGGTATGAGAACCGCGAATTAATTGGAGCGCAACCATCAGATAAGGTTAGGTTTACTTGCCAATCGATCATGACCCAGTTGCAACATGCCTATGGCGGTGATGCCTAATGGATAAATCTCTTGTAGATAGGTTGGACAAGCGAGTAACTATCTTGAGACCACCTGGTCCTGATGATACAGACGAATATGGACAACCATTAGATGAACTTATTGATGTATGCGAAGTATGGGCGGCAATTGAACCGCTGCAAGGTAAGGAGTTTATTGCGGCTATGCAGGAAAATGCCGAAGTAACAACGCGTATACGCATTCGTTATCGTACAGGAATTGATCGTACTATGACGGTTAAATATGGCGAACACGAATTCGAAATACTCTATATCATACATCCCCAGTTTGCTAAAAAGGAACTTCAGTTGATGTGCAAGGAGCGTCAGTGATGGCAGATTTTAGAATTGATGGGATGAAAGAGCTTGAATCTATGTTTAAGCAGCTTGAGAAGGTACCGCAAACAGTGGCTACAAAGGCAGCAAGAGCTGGAGCAACAATACCGCTCAAAGCAGCAAGAGAAGACGCTCCAGAAGATGATGGAGATCTTAAAAAAGGCATTATATTAAAACGTGAACGCAAGGTTAAAGTCGGAAAAGCTGTATATGGTGTAATGATGGACCCGGCGAAAAATGATATTTTTGTAAAAACAAGCGCTGACGGCAAGAGATCCTATTATCCAGCATCCATGGAGTATGGTTTTTTAACTGTAGATGGTGGTTATGTACCTGGATACCACTTTATGCGCAATGCGCTTGAGGACAATAAGGTTGCTGTTGAAAAAAAGGTACTAGATACAGCAAAGGTAGCTGTTGAAAAGATATTAAAGGGGTGATTGAGTGGACTTTGAAGCGGCTTTAACAATGGAATTGAAAACAATATCTGATGTACAAAATCGCGTTTATCCTCTCAATGCTCCTGAAAAAACAGCGAATCCATATATCATCTACGGATCTAGTGAAGGGCAAAGGACAAACACAATAACCGATGGATATCTATTAGATAAATCCGTCGAAGGTGAAATTAATATAATCGCCGCTAAGTATGCAGTGATGAAGCAAGTAACAAGACAAGTTATAGACATACTAATTAGCTTTAATCAGCGAGTAATAGGCTCGGGCGGCCCGTATATCGATGAAATGACATATGAGAAACCTGTGGAATTATACGAATCTAATGTTTCTCTATACCGCTGTGTAGTTGATTTTAAAGCATATTTTAAGGAGTGATTAATTTGACACAACGTGCATTAGGAACTAAGTTAAAGATAGGTTCTGGCGTATCAGCAGTGGCTATAGGAGGACTTAAATCCATATCGTCACCATCTATGTCTCAGGAAACAATTGACGTTACAACGCTCGATAGTGACGGTGGATACCGCGAGTTTATTGGTAGTTTTAAGGACGGCGGCGAAGTTTCTGCTTCTGGTTTTTTCAATCCCCAGAATGAAGGACAAGCTGCTGTTTACGAAGCGTTAGAAAATAGTACAGATGAAGATTTTGAAATTGAATTCCCTGCTGCAATGAAAGCAAAATGGGTATTTAGAGGTGTTGTTACTGCTTATAATACATCTGCAGAACTGGAAGATGCCATTAGCTTTGAAATAACTATCAAAGTATCTGGAAAACCTGAATTGAAAATTACGCAATAATAAATATTAAAAATCAGGCCGGGGTTATGCTCCGGTCTATTTTACTTGGAGGGATAAGGAATGAGTAAAGATAAAAACGATGTAGTTTTAATTGACCTTGATCGTCCGCGGGAATTGCGGTATGGACATAAGGCTTTGAAAACATTACTAGCCATGACGGGAAAAGATATTGATTCCATCGACATGGACAACATCGACCTGGGGGAAATTGAAAAATATCTCTATTGCGGTTTATTGTCAGATGCTAAAGCTAATGGTGAAACGCTGAAGCTAGAGAATATGGAAGATTTATTGGATCAAGCACCATCGTTTGGTCATATTATCGAAAAGATGAACGAAGCTTTTAGTGTCGCTTTTGGTGGATTAGACCCAAACTTGAATCAGCCGGAGAAGGTTCCGGCGAAAGTGTAAAGTTTAATTGGCAAGAATCAATGAAATTAGCTTTGAGAGTTGAGCTAAGTATCAGTGAATATAACGAGATTACTCCACATGAACTTAATTTACACATACAAGCTTATAACGAACGTATGACTTATGAAAATAAAGAACGGCTTACAGCCGCTTATCTTACTGCAGGATTGGCAAGAGCCAAGAAAATGCCAGACCTGAAGAAGATACTTGGCGAAGATAAGCCGGATATGCAAACTGACGAAAAGATGCTTCAAGTTGTAAAACAATTAAATGCCGCTATGGGCGGAACGGTTAGAAGTAGCGATGAATAATCGCTGCTTTTTTTGTTGTATGCAAGGGGGTGAATAAATGGCAGTTGTAAAAAACCTAATGGTTCGGCAGGTGCTGATTTTTCTGGTATGCGAAATGAAATGAAGCGCGCAAATCAGGATATGAAAAATTTCCAAAGCGGTATGAGTAGTTCGCTGAAAAAGTTAGCAGGTGCTTTTGCTGGGGTATTTGCAGTTAAAAAGATTATCGACTTCGGGAAAGAGTCTTATAAAGCATATAACGAAATGGCGATAAACGAAGCCAAACTAGCAACAGTTATGAAGTCAAGAATGAATGCTACAGATGATTCTATAGCATCTGTTAAACAGTTAATAGCAGCTCAAGAGGGGCTAGGAGTTGTTGACGTTGTAGCACAGACGGCGGCAGCACAAGAACTTGCAACGTATCTTGATACCGCAAGCGGACTAAAGGCGATCCTACCAACCATGAATGATATGATCGCCCAACAATATGGTATGTCGGCTTCAGCGGAGCAAGCAACGCAAATCGCCACAATGCTCGGCAAGGTACTGGACGGGCAGACAGGTGCGCTTAAACGATATGGATATAACTTCGACAAGGCTCAAGAAAAAATTCTCAAGTACGGAACAGAGGCACAACGCGTTTCCCTCGTTGCTGATATCATACGTGACTCTATAGGCGACATGAATGCCGAATTAGGAAAAACACCGCAAGGGCAAATGAAACAAATAGGTTACACCTTTGACGCGATCAAAATGACTATTGGTAGTGGGATAATGCCAATCTTACAAAAAATACTCCCATACATCCAAGCCATTGCCAATGCTTTTTTAAGGGCGGCACAGTTTGCCTCAGCATTCATAAGTGCATTCTTTGGATCTGTTAACACGGATAACAAAATGATTGCTAGTCAGGTAGGATCTGTCGAGGATCTTGGTTCTGCCTATGACGACGTTGGAAAAAAAGCGAAAAAGGCAAAAAAGGCTCAAAAATCAGTTGCCGGATTTGATCAACTTAATCTTGTAGGTGGTAGTTCCAATACTAAAGATGGCGAAAAGATTGATAGTATTGGTGCGGCAGCCGGGAACCTAGACAGTGGATTGTTCAGCGGCCTGACTGATTCAATGGATAATGTATCTTCAAAAGCCAAAGAAATGGCCGAGAAGGTTAAGAACGCAATTGCTACAATGAAAAACTTCATTGTCCAAAACAAAGATTATATTATTGCTGCTCTTGCTGGACTGGCTGCTGCTTTTACAGGAATGTGGCTAGCTGCTAATGGTGGAGCAGTCGCCAAAGGTGCAATGGACGCGCTTAAGAAGATTGCATTACTAGCTTCCCCGTTAAACTTAATCGCAGCCGCAATAGGTGTAATTGTATCGTTAGCCACATTGTTATATCTCAAGTGGGACGAGCTAGACACAAAATGGAAGGCTGTCGGTGTAGCTCTGTTAGGATCTGCCGGGCTTGTAGTATTGGCATTAAAGTTGGTAGAGAACAACCTTGACTCCATAAAGGCCGCGGCGCTTTACGTGTGGGATAACGTCTTAAATCCGTTTGGATCATGGTTGGCGTCTGGCTTTGTAGCCGCTTGGAATGGTGTATCTAAAGCCGCTGAATGGTTATGGAAAAATATATTAGTCCCGTTCGGCGGTTTTGTGACTAGCTTCAACAATAGCGTAATTAAACCGTTAGCCGCTGTTCTTAAAGATGCTCTAGGCGTGGCATTTAAGTTTGTGGCAGATGTAGCTAAGGATCTGTGGAATATGGTTCTTGTGCCATTTGGTAATTTCATCGGCAACACTTTCTCGAAGATTATTCAAGGCGCATCTGATGTATTCAGCGTTTGGTGGAAAAACGTACTTAAACCACTCGGTTCGTGGATTAGTGATAATTTCGGGCCTGTTTTTGTTGAACTTGGAAAAGCAATAACTTATGTATGGCAGAATGTCATGAAGCCATTTTCAGAGTTTATGCTCGGCAACTTCCAAACCATTCTCAAAAGTGTTTTTAGTTCGATTGGTACTATAATCAAGGGGCTGGAAACGACATTTGGCGGACTCATAGACTTTATCACTGGCGTGTTTACTGGCAACTGGAAGAAAGCGTGGGAAGGTGTTAAAACCGTCTTCAAAGGTGTTTTTGATACACTCTATGGCATTGTAAAAGCTCCTTTAGATTTGATTGTTGATGCTGTTAACACTCTTATTGGCGGACTAAATAAATTTAAAATTGATTTGCCAGATTGGGCAGGTGGAGGAAGTTTTGGGCTTGATATTCCTAGGATTCCTAAGCTTGCAAAAGGTGGACTTGCTTTCGGGCCTACGTTAGCTATGGTCGGTGATAACCGCGGCGCGGCATCTAATCCAGAGGTAATCGCCCCATTAAATCAACTCGAGAACATGATGAACAGTAATAGCGATCCACAAATGTTAGGTGTTCTAAATTCGATTCTAAGAGCCATACAGAGCGGACAGAACATAAATGTATCTGTATCGCAGAATGATGTTTATAACGCTGCTGTAGGCGGAATAAAAGACCACCAAAGACGCACAGGAGGTTTGCCGTTTCCAGTGTAAGGAGGAATGAATCATGCAATTAAAGGCAAATGGAAAACCGCTTGTGGCCTCTCCAAGTGAATTCAAAGTAACCATACTAGACCTTGACGATGCTGATTCATCTGTCCGCACATCGGATGGTAAATTGAATCGCGATAGAGTCCGGGTCATCAGACAAATAGAAATAGGTTGGAACGCTTTAACTGGCGTGCAAATTAAACAGATACTTGATGCGATGGAGAATGTATTCTTCGACTTTACTTTTCCCGATCCTAAAGCTGGAGGATATATTACTAGAAAGATGTATGTTGGTGACAGATCGGCACCAGTAGCATTCGAAAGGAAAGGCGTGCTTTGGTATAAAGATCTTAAATTCACGCTAACGGAACAATAACATGCATCCTATATCTCCTTTTTTGCTGAGTTATTGCGACAACCGGATCGGGAATTCAAAGTAAAAGCGGTTATTGACGGCGATGAGTATGGCAATAGACAAATTGTAGATTTCAAGATCGATAATAGTATCGCATCGGATGGTTTTGAGATTGGCACGGCCATACCATCTACTTTAACCATAAACATTAGAACAACAAAAGAAATCAAGTCTAATTCGAAGGTAATTCCATATATCGCGTTATCCACGTCAAATCTCACTTGGGAACAGATAGAAATACCGTGGAATCAGGTTGATGTACCGTGGAACGGATCCGGAACAAACTGGCTTCCATTGGGTGAATTTTTTGTAGATAAGCGAGAACGAATCAACAACGTATGGACATTCACGTGCCTAGATAAGCTAGTTTTCGCTGACGTTGCTTATATATCATCTCTGACATATCCAGCAACGATGAAAGCGGTATGGGATGAAATAATGAGGCGGTTAGGATGGACATATGACAGCAGTGTTGTGATTAATTCATCGTATATGATTCAAGTCGGTCCAGCCGGGTATACAATGCGTCAAGTGCTAGCTTATATCGCTGGAGCAAATGCGGCTAGTGTCATTGTCGGTAAAGATGGCGTTATTAGATTCAAACGGTTTTCAACATCTGCAGAGCCAGTATTTGAAATGACGCCATCTGACTACATTAGAGCTAAACAAACGAATCCAATTAAACAATACACACGCATGGTGGTAACTTACAACACAGAAGATGACTTATCATATGAATCAGGTTCAGGCGATGAAAACCATACACTAAGTCTTGAAAACCCATTTATGACACAGACGATGGTTAATAACCTTCTTGCAAGTTTAAAAGGATTCGCATATCTTCCATTATCAATGGATGCGCGCGGTTTTCCTCAACTCGAACATGGCGACATAATCGGATTTGAGCAGGATGAAAGTGCGGCGTGGATTGATATAGAAATACCGTGGAACCAAGTCAACATACCATGGAATGGGATAGTCAAATACAAATCCGTCATTTTGAAGCAAGCATTCAGCTTTAAAGGCGGTTTGAAGATGTCTATCGATTCGCCATCAATATCTGAGCAACAAAGTGAATTTGTCGTTGAAGGATCGTTGACACAACAAGTTAATAAACTTGATAAGACAGCAGTTAAAGAAGGTAAAAAATATTACGGCGCTACCATAACCAGAACAGAAGGATTGATAATAGAACGTGAAGACCACCTATCTAAGGCAGTATTTAACTCTGATGAATTGACTTTCTATGCTAATAATGAAAAGGCTCTTTGGTTTGATCTTCCAAACAGAAAATTTAAATTTAGTGGTACCTTAGAAGGCGTAGATGGTAAATTTACAGGAACCATAGAAGGTGGCAGTTTTATTGGGGGAAGCATTCAAATAGGTTCTGCTTTTAGCGTTAACAATGCAGGACATATGAAGGCTGTTGGCGCTGAATTCAGCGGGACAATATCGGCTGCAATTATAACTGGCGGACAAATAAGTGGTACATCCATCTACGGTGTTACTGTTACCGGTTCGACAATTAGTACCCGTGTTGGCAGTAGCAAGGGAATTGTGATGAATTCCGGATGGTCAGACCTTGAAGTTTATTCTGGCGTTTCAAGTGCTCACTTAACGTTCATGATAGAAGATCTGGCTGAGGATGCTGGGTTATGGTTTAACAGGGATGGTTTGATTACTTCTGGACGAGAAATACGCATTAGCGCACCTGGTGGTGTGTTCGTTAACGGAGTGCGTATAGGATGATTTTTCCTGATTTTTGTTATACAATGTAGAAAAAAACAGGAGGTTCATCTTATGAAAAAAGCAATTTATACCATTGTAACACTTTGTATTGGCGTTGTAATAGGAATGACAAGCACTGTTACTGCCTCCCCTGTACAAGATTATGTACAAGCTTCTATTCAAAGAATTAAATTCATTGTGAACGGTGAAGAAAAGAAACTTGATGCCGATCCATTAGTATACCAAGGAAGCACGTATCTTCCAGTTAGAACAGTGTTGAATGCACTCGGTTATGATGTTGGTTATAAGGCTGATAGTAAGACTGTAACGGCAGATAAATCAGTTGAAACCATTCTATCAGAAGCAAATGCGGCAATGCAAAAGGAGGGCAATGCAATGGAATCAAATGATCAAACTACAAACGATGGTTCTAAAATAATTGATGATCTTAATCATTCAATCACTAGAGAGAAAGAAACCATAGAAACAATAGAGCTAATGATACAAAATACCCAAGGACGTACTGATGTGTCGGAGGAATCGAAAAAACAAAAGATAGAGGAATATAAAGCGCGTATCGAGCGATCGCAAAATGCAATTGAGTCATACGAGGCTAAATTATCAGAACTAAAAAAAAAATTAAATATTTTCCAAAAAATGCTTACCAATGAATCCATCTAAATGGTATTATCAACTAGAATTAATAGGTAATTAGGGGGAGAATTTAGTTGGAACAAGCAAAAAAGAAATGGTATAAGCGTTGGTGGGTATGGCTCATAATTGTTCTTGTAATCGGCGCAATCGGTTCTAATATTGATAGTAAAGACGCTGAACCTACAACAAAATTAGATAATGCATCAAAACAAGGCGAACAAAACAAACAAGACAAGCAGGAATCAAAAAACAATGATTCTACAAAGATTGAGTCAGTGAAAACTGAAAAAGAAGATAAAAATAACAGTGATAAAAACGCAAAAGAAGAGAATAGAACTATAACTGCTGCTGGTGAAGGTATTGAAACTAAGAATTTCAAAATATCTGTTGTCAGCGTTGACGAACCAGAAAGCGATAATATGTTTATAGCACCTAGCGAAGGCAGTAAATTTGTAGCTGTCAACTTAGTAATAGAAAACATATCCAAAAAAGATTATACAGTTAGTTCTATGTTAATGTTTGAAGCTTACCAGGATGGATTCTCAATAAACGAAGACATTACAGCACATGCGATTAAAGGATACGATAAAACGATGGATGGATCTTTAGCTGCCGGGAAGAAAATAAAGGGAAGTCTCGTTTATGAACTACCGAAAGACTGGAAAGAGTTAGAGATAGATATTGATTTGACAAAGTTAAGCTTCAGTACAGATGGTGAAGTTAAGATTTTACTACAAAATAAATAGTTGATTGTTTTTCAATGGTCTCCACTAAATTATGGAGGCCTTTTTGTATTACCTGAAAGAAGGTGAATCTATTGGCGCAAATCAAAGCAATATTGAAGTGTGAACTTGATCCATTTAATCCTGTACCTGAAATATGCCAAGTAATAGACGCTATGATAGCCAATAACAAGCTTTATGAAGAGTCTATTTTGCTTGGGGTAATTGAATCCATACAGGGTCGTTTAGGTAGTTTAGAACAGCAAAAGAAGGGAGTTGGTACACGTGGCGTTGAGTAGATATGGTGGAGTGACTGGAACTGTACATGTAAATGAAGACTTTGAAAATATCAACGTTGCTTTAAATAATGTAGCTGCTGAAAATGACACCATTAAATCAAACGTTAACAAAGCTCAGTCTGATATAGATAATCATAAATTATCAACTTTAGCCCATGAGGCACAGAACATTGCATACGAAGGAGAAGTATCTGGTGCTAAAAACGTAAAACAAGGATTGGATATCACAAAACAGCGGATAGATACACTTATTTTAGAAAGTGGCAATAGTAGTCCTGAGGTTGTTGATGCGCGTAGTAGTTACCCAGTTTTGGGCGGACGCCTGAATGCGTTTGATGCACAGTTGGCTGATTATGCGTTGCATAAAAATAATAAAGTCACCGATATCGGCGGTGTGCATGGTCTATCAATTGAAACTGGAACTTGGCTCCCGATCTTAAGGGATATAAATAACAATCCGCTCAGCCATACTATGCAATACGGAAAGTATGAAAAACTCAATAAAAAAGTGGTAGCGTCATTCTTTATTGATATAAACGGGTTAAACGCAGCTAGTGGTCAAGTCGTTTTGAATGGTCTGCCATTTATAGAGGACAGAGGTTATGTTTACAGTGAGAACCTTCATTTTATTTCAACAGATGCAAACTTAGAGATGGTCGAAGGTATGGTTACATCATCATATTTAACCCTGAGGATTAAGAGAGTTGATGGATCAGTCAGCCCGATGACAACAGCCAATATGCCAACCAACATATCTATATCTGGCACTATTATTTATTTTACAAACTGAGGAGGTAAGACATGATAGAAAAGATTACACTAGATATGCTCAATCAGGATAATGTAAGCGTAAAAAGACAGACATATGTATCAGTTTCGGGGTTGAGTATCCTGTAGGAGATCCAATTAGGAGGGCATATGTTAATAGCATAGTCGGAAGACTCCAAATAGAAGAGGAAATCGAAGATCCTTATAAAGGCGTTATCATGCTTATGTGGGGAGACACACCAACAGTAACTGATCATACACAGTAGGACCATACTGCGCAATAACAACAGCGCCGCATAAGGCGTATTTTTTATGCCCTCGGAACTTATCCGGGGGCTATTTATATCCGGAGGTGATGGGATGGGATCGGAGCAAGCGGCTCTTAATGATATTAGCGTAAAGGTTGGAAGGTTTGAAGTTATGCAAGAAAACAATACCAAGGCAATTACAGATATGGCGGCAAGCGTTAATAAGCTTGTTGATAAGTTAGATAGGTCAGATGACATAGCAAAGGAAGCGCTAGACAAGTCAAAATCAGCACACAAGCGCCTTGATGGTATCGATAAAATTATTTTTTGGGTGTCTACAACTGTTATCGGATTGGTGTTGGTTGGGTTGGTTGGATTGGTTATCATTAAACCATAAGGAGATGTTGAAATGGAATGGAATGCGGTATTAGAGTTTATTAACGCGGAATTGTTGATTGTTGTTGTGGCATGCTGGATCATTGGATACGTCCTTAAACAGACACCTAAAGTACCTGACTGGACGATCATATACGGCGTTACTGCGGTCGCTATCGTCTTTGCTGTTGTATTGCTCGGGTTCACTGCTCAAAGCGTATTACAAGGCATTCTGAGCGGCGCTGTGGCTGTATATGGTAATCAGTTGGTTAAGCAGACAAGGAAAAGTGGTGAGGATGAATGATCACCAAAGGTAATTTTATTTTGATGGAAACATCCGAGTTTAGGCCATGGCTTACCAACCAAAAGATCACACGATCTATCACCAAATTACAAGTACATCATACATGGCTACCAAATTACTCTACACGCTTAAATCAAGATCATTTCAAATGCCTTGAAGGTATACGGAACTCACACCTAGCTAACGGGTGGAGCGGAACAGGGCAGAATATCACGGTCTTTGAGGATGGTAAAATAGCAATAAGCTTAGACCGGGACTTAAATAAAGTTCCTGCTGGGATCTCCGGGGCAAATACAGGCGCGCTGTGCATTGAGATTATAGGTAACTTTGACATTGGTGGCGATACCATTACAAGTGCTCAGAAACAGGCTGTAACACATGTATACGCTTGTCTATCTGATAAACTCAATATCACTATCAATACAGATAACATCGTCTACCATGCATGGTATACTCCGTCAGGATCGTTTCTTGGTGACTATGATAAAAACAAGTCAAGTAAAACATGTCCGGGAACAAATTTTTGGGGAGATGGCAACACAAAGGCAGCAGCCAATAAAGGCTTTATCAAAGCATTAAAAGATGAATATGAGAGATTAAAAAACGGTGGTGATGAAGTGACAAAGGCTGAATTTGAAGCATTAGAAAAGCGTGTTGCAGCAATTGAAGAAGCAAATAAACTTATTACTGCTCCTAAATGGTTTGTTGATGAATTTGGGAGCGCTGATCTAAAAGGTAAGATCAAAGATCCTAAACTTACATTCGAAGGTTGGAGAACTTTAGCGATTGACTTGCGTGTTCCCAAGAATTAGGATACAATCAGATCAAATCCGAAAGCATCGGTAGAAAAGCCAGCTTACCTTAATTGGTCGGCTGGCTTTTATTCGTTCAAATGCAAGTCATAATCATGCTCTGATCCTGGCACTGTGGGGTCAACGTACTTCTTTATATCTCCCCCTAGATACTTCTCCATTAATACGCCGCATTCTGCCCCTATATGGCTCCATAGCATGTTATATGAGTGATGATATCCCGGCACATATAACGAGCGTCTATGCCGCTTTGCGTACGTGTTTCTTCATATACCTTTATCCCGAGCAGTCTAAACTTGCGGCGTACCTCTTTTAGATCAACCATCACACGATCCATAGCAGTATCTATAAAGTTAATATATGGACCAGGAGTCTTTAGGTTCTGTTCAATTATCTTTTTATCGCGTTCAAACGCGCTGAGTACTAACGGCAGCAGTAAATACATCTTTACATATTGCATATCTGTAGGAGTCTGGTCGATTGGCATTTTATCACCTTTACAAGAACATTTGTTCTTATAATACTACCAGCGAGCTATATAATCAAATTAATTTGTCCTCTATTTGGCCTCTGAATGTCCTCCAAGTGACCTTTGTTATGTATAGTTTGGTGATATATTCAACTCATAAGAACAAGCGTTCGTTAATATTGATATTACCGCTTACATTAAATTATTTTAATCGGCGTTTATCGACAGCATTCGACTTTGCAAAGTGCTAAAGTTATCCATAAGCACCATTTGGGAGGGGATTGTTTTCTATACATAAATATGACGACTTAATTATTAGTTAAGTTTTCGCCAGGGGAGGGAGTATTTCTCCACCTAACCTGGACTTATTTCCATTCGTGCAGATCTTCCATAGTGCACCAAAGCACTTCTGATACTTTTGCGGCTAAGTCGTACGACAATAAACTCTTGCCATTAATAACTCTTGATATATGAGCTTCAGTGCAACCAACCATTATGGATAGATCGCGCGCGGTGATACCTCTTCTTAAAAGGAGTTCAGGTAGTAGGCTTTTCCCCGGTTCTCGGAGATTTGCCATGTCTTCACCTTTCTAAGTTTAACAAGTTGCAAGGTAAATTGTACCATGTGGATTAATTAAAAGTAAATATTATGAACTTTATTCTGGATATGATACAGGAAGAGGGGAAGTACAACATGTTAAATCTAAATGAAAAATCCAAAGAATTATTAGCTATCGTCTGTGAAACAACAAATAAAGAAAGCGTTGAGGAATTCAATAGGATTTTCATGAAAATAAGAAACTATATCCCCACTCATTTAATAGATGAATTTGATAAATTAGAAGAAATATACAATGATAATTCATTACCGTTAATCACGGCATACAAGATAGGTTATTATGACGGAAGTTATAGTGAAAAAGAAAAAGATGAAGCGAGCTACTATACTCGTTCCATCTTGGGGACAAATTGGGGTAAAAATAAGTCTGCGTAAAAACAATAATTATAATTGTTGTTACAATACACGTCATTTTATTCAAAAAAACATTCGAAATAGCAGTGTATTCTGCACATATTAAAAGATAACAAAACCGGGCATTTAATGTCACGCTTGTCAAATGATCTTGATAATATCGGTGAGGTCGCCCATCACAGGCCAGAGGATGTGTTTATCGCAGGTATGACACTGGTCGGTTCATTTATGCTCATGCTTTCGATCAATTGGAAGTTGGCTGTGTTGACCTTCTTAGTTGTGCCCGTACTCGTCTGGGCTGCGCTGCACTTCAATCGGCAAATGACGAAGACCTACCGTGGGTTGTTCGGGGCACTTGCAGATTTCAACTCTCGAGTTGAAGAAAACATCGGCGGGATTCGTGTTGTACAGGCTTTTGCCAATGAAGAGCATGAGAATAAGCTGTTCGCTGAGAACAACGGGCTATACCGCCGAACGAAGTTACGCGCCTACAAGATTATGGCCGGCAGTTTCTCAGTGAATTATATGTTGATGAGACTGGTCTCTTTATTCGTCATGATTTGCGGAACATGGTTCGTGATCCAGGGCGAGCTATCCTATGGGGAATTCGTCGGCTTTCTGCTTCTGGCTAACGTCTTCGTACGACCGATTGAGAAGATAAATGCGATTATTGAGAGCTATCCGAAAGGAATAGCCGGATTCAAGCGTTATATGGAGATTATGAATACAGAACCCGATGTAGCGGATAGAGTAGGCGCTTGGGATGCGGGGCAGTTGAATGGGGATATCGCCTTCCAGAACGTGAGCTTTGGTTACGACGGCAAAGACCGAGTGTTGAACCACATTAATCTGAATATCCACGCTGGGGAGACGGTCGCCTTTGTTGGGCCCTCTGGTGCAGGCAAAACAACGTTGTGCAGCCTGCTACCGCGGTTCTATGAGGTGGATGGAGGCAGGATCACAGTTGACGGGACAGATATCCGAGATATTACCTTATCCTCATTACGAAGCAATATAGGGATTGTGCAGCAAGATGTCTATCTATTCTCCGGCAGTATCCGCGAGAATATTGCTTACGGTAAACTGGGAGCCAGCGATGAAGAGATTTGGACAGCAGCACGCCGCGCCCAACTTGAAGATTTTATTGAATCACAGCCCGAGGGGATGGATACCGTCATTGGGGAGCGTGGAGTCAAGCTGTCTGGCGGACAGAAGCAACGTCTTGCCATTGCCCGTATGTTCCTGAAGAATCCTCCGATTCTAATTCTGGATGAGGCCACCTCGGCACTGGATACGGAAACAGAGCTGGCGATCCAGCAGTCTCTTGCAGAATTGTCAGAGGGGAGAACAACACTTGTGATAGCACACCGACTGGCAACGATCAAGAATGCCGATCGTATCGTCGTTGTGACGGGAGAAGGTATATCGGAGCAGGGCCACCACCAGGAGCTGGTGGCCGCAGGCGGCCATTACAGCCGCCTACACCAAGCGCAATTTGGAGCTATTTAAGCAAACACATAAGTCAAATAGTCCTGCGCACTGCGCAGCTGAAACCCGGCTGTCTCATAGAGCTTCATAGCAGCCGGGTTCTCTATGGCAACATCCAGCCAAATGCTGTGTCCGGCGGCGTATTCCCGAGCGATAACTTGCTCTAGGACAGCTCGTCCGATCCCTTCGCCTCTATAGCGGGAGTGAATCACAAAGCCATAGACCCAGCTTCGTTCCTCTAGTCTTGAGACGCGGATCTTGCCGACGATCTGGCCATCTGCAATGATCAGTTCGTTCTCGGCCATATCCTTGGGGCTTAGTCGTTCAAAATCTTGCAGTGTCTGTTCATAATTACATTGGAAGCCATCCTCATCCAGTTGGCTGAGTAATACCGCATCTTCCTGAGTAGCCGTACGTAGCGATATGCCCGGCCGCACGGAGCTGAGCTTATTCTCTGTCGCAACATATTGCATTTGGTATTCGGTAAAAGAATAGCTGCAACTGACAGTTTTCAGGAAGGCTTGGCCTGAGGCTGATGCCGCCAGCGTATTCAGCAAGATGGATGAGTACTTGGTCGCTTCTTCTCTAGTGATTCCATTCTTCAGCAATCTTGTAAAAATCCCTTGTCTTCTAAAATCAGGATGAACCATACCGCAAATCTCCATACTTCCGCCGATTACATACTTGCCTAGGAAGGCAATGAGCCGTCCTTCCCGGTATTCTACTAGATGAAGGCTGTTGTCTTCCTCCGGATTAAGCAGCATATCCCAATTCAGTTTTAGGTCAATCTGATCATGTTGTTCACAGATCGCCTGTAGTTCTTGCAATTCATCTACATTTAGTCTCAACATATGTATCTACCATCCTTTGCTAGTATTCTAGTAAAGGAATAAAGAAATAGCAACGGAAAGGATCAGTGTCTTTCGTTCTTCTGCAGAATATATCAAATTCTTGACAAAATCATTACAGCAGAGTAGCTTGGGATTATTATACAAAAATTGGGGAGAGGCAGGGAGAGCTATGGAGAAGAATGTTGTTGAGATGAAGGGTGTTAGCTGGCGGCGTGAAGGAAAAACGGTGCTACAGCAAATCGATTGGAACGTACAGGAAGGAGAGCATTGGGCTTTATTTGGCCTAAATGGCTCAGGCAAGACCACGCTTCTAAATTTACTCTGCGGCTACATCTGGCCGACAACTGGACAGATCAGCGTACTTGGCCATAAATTTGGCGAGGTAGATCTAAGAGAATTACGTAAATCAATAGGTTGGGTCAGCTCTTCGCTGCAAGAACGGCTACATGGTAATGAGAAGGCACAAAATCTCGTTGTTAGTGGCAAATTCGCCTCAATCGGTCTTTATGATAAGCCTACGGAGGCTGATTTCGAGCAGGCAGCCGCCCTCATGGAGCAATTACGCTGTGGACATCTCATGGATCGAACATACCAAACCTGTTCTCAAGGTGAGAAGCAGAAGCTGTTGATTGCCAGGGCTTTGATGGCGGCACCACGCCTGCTGATTCTTGATGAGGCAGCGAATGGGCTTGATTTTATATCGAAGGAAGGTTTGCTTGACAGTATCAGTGAGCTTGCGGAGAAGCCAGAAGCCCCAACTATGATCTATGTGACACACCATACCGAGGAGATTTTACCGATCTTCTCACATTCTTTATTGATCCGGCGTGGAGAGATTTTTGCCCAGGGCAGGACACAGGAAGTGCTGGATGGAGCCCGTCTGTCTGATTTCTTCGAAATGCCGGTTGATCTGAATTGGAATCAAGAACGGGCCTGGCTTTCGCGGAAATAAACTCTGTTGTAAATTTTGCTACTTTTTCCAGAGTGCCACGTACTATTAGTAATGTGCGTTCAAAAAAAGATGGCAAGATATGAAAAACGGAGGGATCCATATGGAGATGGGAACAAACCCTGGATCAAAGAAGACTGTCAAACTGCGTGGATTGTCAGGCCTTATTATCACGGTTATCGTTGTCGGAATTATAGGAATGGGGAGCTTCACACAGGTAGAATTCGGGCATGTCGGATTGTATAAAACGTTTGGAAAATTGAACAGCGAGGTATTGTCCCCAGGAATTCACTTCAAGATTCCGTTCATTCAGTCGGTCATTCAGGTGAACACCCAAGTGACTAAGGCGGAGACGGATACAACAGCCTCCTCGAAGGATTTGCAGCCTGTGTCGACACATGTTGCCGTCAACTATTCAGTGAATAAGGAATCGGCCTACAATCTAATGAATAATATCGGAGGGGCCTTCGACACGATCATTATTAATCCGGCTGTGCAGGAGATTGTAAAAGAGGTGACTGCGAGATATCAGGCCGAGGATCTGATTGCCAAACGGGATGTCGTTGCTGGGGAGGTTAGCGAGCTCTTGACAGCCCGTCTCGCGAAGTACGATCTTATCGTAAATGAGATTAATATCGTCGATTTTAAGTTTTCCGATGCTTTTAATCAATCGATTGAAGCGAAGCAGGTAGCTCAGCAGCAAGCACTCAAAGCCAGTAATGATCTAAAACGGGTTGAGATCGAGGCCAAGCAGAAGATTGCCCAAGCCGAAGCGGAGGCAGAGTCCCTTAAGCTGAAGAAGCAGGAAGTTACGTCGGAGCTTATACAATTGAAACAGATTGAGGTTCAAGAGAAGGCACTGGAGAAATGGGATGGGAAGCTTCCTTCCGTTACTGGAGGAGCAACACCATTCATCGACATTCAATCGTTAACAAATAAATAGACTATAGACTTAAGCATCTGCAAATGCCGCCCCTAATAGGGGCGGTATTTATGTTTGCTGTTGCCTCGACTTAGGGGAATGACCGCGGATCAGAAAGACGATCCAATATATCAGAGGAATAATAAATTCACAGACAATCAGCAATCCGGGCAATTTGAACCTCACAAATTCATTCAGTTCAGGTTGTGTCCTGACCATACACATGGACAGAATGGTGATGAAGGTGGTGGAGGACAACGTAAATAGACGGTGATCCTTGACTTGGGTGAGCTGTGCTATGCAAAAGAGGTTATGAAGATCGTGAAAGATACTTTGATGAACAGCCCTGTAAGCCATAGGATGATAAGAATGGGATCAACGGTCTGCAGGAAAGATCCGCTCTCAATGAAGCTGGTTAATTCCAGATCAGGATAAGCCATATTCGATGTGATCTCAGGTCCGAAGGCCAACAATACAAAGAACATATGCATCAGAATAATTACCAGAGAGAATAGAAGAGCTGATATTATATTTTTGTATGTTTTTTGTGGAGATTTCAAATAAGGCATAATTAGGAATAAAAAGATATTTCACCGAATAAGCTTATATTTAAGTAGATCCCACTGCCTAACTCAACAGGATTAATATGCGTGAGGAAGGCTGGGAGCATTGGTTTGTTGATCTCCCCGGAAGCTAGAATCGGAATCAGAAAATTGGATAGGACACTAAGTAGAAAAATGCCTTGCGCTGCTCGGAATATCGTCGATAATCCGGAATATACCGCATATGCTGCAACAAGACTGAAGATGAGTAGTATAGCCCATGATGGCGTTCCAACTAAATACTCGGAAAGCAGAAAGTCAGACATCTGCCGCAATGTGGCTGCACCAAGCAGCGCGTTCGTTAAGATGACTATAATAACTAGTATTGTATGCAGCCATTTTCCAACAAGCTCGTGCCCGTAATTGATGATGAACTCATCAGATCTGGATTTGGTAACTTTAATAGCCGGGTAGAGTAATAGACACGCCAGTAATGCGGCTAATAGTGTGGAAAGAAGAGAGGAAAATCCGCTAGCCGATGCTAAGGAATTCTCGAGAAAAGCTGTGAAAGTCGTATACATGGACACAGTGAACAGCGAGAAAATTTGTAGCGAACTAATTTTTTGCATTTTCTCAACTCCTCTCTTGAATTATTTGCTCCCGAAACTCATGAAGCTATGATTAGCGATGTAATTTAATATTATCGGCAAATTGAGCTTGTCCTTAAGAGCATACTGTAGCTCAATCATGATGAGGAGTGTGATTGTAATCGATAGACTAATAATTCTCTTCTTCAAGCTTGTTCTCTGATGACGCTGATTCATCCAGTCAAAGATGACGATCAGTGTAAAAACAAATCCGATCCAACCCATAACCTCCCTCCAAAGTTCAATTTTTCTTATAACGTTCTGAAGAGCGATAGTAGTTTCCCGATAGATTTAACGCGATGTCTACATCAATGTCGATCTTGAGTTGTTCGGCGTAATACTCGTTCCAATGATGTTGTAGTTGCTCCCAAGCTTTAGGATAACGCCAATCCAAGTAGTCGCTGAGCCGGAAGGCATCACATTTTGCTTGTTTTGTAGTTTGAAATGTTTGCTGCATCAGGTTTGCCAGATCTTTATTTAAAGACTTCTGAAGCAGAATAATCATCTCGTTATTTTTGACATCAAGATTTGAATTGGAAGAGAATAAATAGGCGTTACCCTTACTCTTGATTTGAAAGGCAACACGATTGTTTTTGAATGTAGGTTTGATCTTAGTTTGGATGTTGTCAATTTTGAATGTAATTTCTTGATTGTCCGTTGGTGATTTGATCGATGATATCGCAGAATTAATTTGTGAAGTAATCCATAGAGCCCCCTTAATTCATCAAATGTCAGTTGCCGTCCGGCGATCATTTTACCATTTGAAATAATGACTGCTCCGTTTGGACTGGCCCAGAGATTTTCTCCGAATTAACAACCTCACTTTTTGGAATGTTTTTGAAACTGATCTGTGGGATTAGTATATCTCCGGTTTTATACGAGGCCATTAGAAAATCCTTGACGGTTGTATTTAGAGTCAAATGATCGTCGATTAATTTAGTGAGTACGGTTGAGATGAAGCGTTCTGATACCGTTAAGGTACGTTTAATATCATCTACATTGTCCTTGGTTACGAAAAGGTTAGTACTGAATTGGAAATTTGGGAGTCGACTGATTAAATCGATGAGAGTGCCCATATCGTGCTGGGCGTAGCGGCTGCCGATGACAACAACTCGTGTCTGACCGAAGAAGATGTCTCTAGATGTGTCCAGTTGAATATCTCGCAACACTTGTCCAAGTTCTTTTCCTTTTTTAGATATAAAGGTAAATGGTTCAGCGCCTCCGCTACTAGAACCCCCGGTCTGGCCAGGGATCATCCGATTAGGGATTGGAAAGCCAAACGAGACCTCCAGATTTCCGTCCTCCAATAGATCGATGGTCATCATCGTTGGAAATATCCGTTCATTTAGCTCTTTGGATGACCAACATCCACTAAGTGTGATCACTAGCAATAGCAGAAGTGATGTATAGCATAGCTTTGCCTGGCCATTTTTTCATTCGTTATCACCCTTTGGCCTGGCCCAACCTCGGGCGTTCTTAGAAACTCTGTGACGATTATTGGAAGTGAGTGATGGCCTAGTACGCATAAACGTCCATGGCATCCGGATGAACGTATCATTCATATCCTCCTTACTAAGCGGTGTTAATGGAGATAAATAAGGTATCCCGAAAGACTTCAAATTGACCAAGTGGATATAGATCAAGATCAAGCCGCAGGCAATCCCAAAAAGACCAAATATAGACGCCAAAATAATAATTGGGAAGCGAAGCAGCCTGACGGATATACCAAGTTCGTAATGCGGGATAATAAAAGAAGCGATTCCGGTTAATGAGACGACGATCACTATCGTCGCCGATATCATCCCAGCTTGAACAGCTGCTGTACCAATGACGAGTGCTCCGATGATGGATACGGTTTGACCGATCGATTTCGGGATACGTATCGATGCCTCCCGCAGTGCCTCAAAGGTAATCTCCATAATAAATACTTCATAGACGACCGAGAACGGGATGATTTCACGGGCGGATGCGATTGTAATCAATAGTGGAAAGGGGATCATCTGTGGATGGAATGTAGTAATCGCAATATATAGAGACGGCAGCAGCAAGGAAATGAGTAAGAACAAATAACGTATCAACCGGATAAATGATCCGGCGACGAACCACATATTATAATCATCCGGAGATTGCATCAGCATAGACATTGTTACTGGAGCAATCAGACATACGGGGGTTCCGTTCATCATAATCGTTACCCTTCCTTCCAACAGTGAGGCGGTAACGGTATCCGGTCTTTCTGTATATTCAATTTGAGGGAAAGGGGAATATTGATCATCCTTCAGGAATTCTTCTACGTAGAACGTCCCTACGATGCCATCTATTTCAATATAGGATAGTCTACGCTTCAGCTCGGCAATGAGCTCTGGCTTGCAAATACCTTCTATATAACTGATGATTAGTGAGGTCTGAGTCCTTTTGCCAATAACTACTTTCTCCGTCTTGAGGGCCGGCGTCTTCAAGTGACGACGCAATATAGTTAAGTTGGTTGGCAGATCCTCGATGAACGATTCCCGCGAACCACGGATAATCGATTCATTGGGTGTCTCTTCGATAGAACGGGTCTGATAAGAGGCCACCTCGAAATTAATCATGCGCTTATCGCCATCGATAACCAGTGTGGCGCAGGAACTAAGAATATGGATGAGGCATTCGTTCATATCGGAGGTAATGGTATAATGCGAGACGGACAGGGACCTGCGTTCAAATAGAGTCTCATAAATATTTGATGATTCCGATGCTTCAGTTAATAGATCCTGCAATATGAAGTGCTGGAGTGAGTTCTGGTCTATCATTCCATTAAGATATATAATCGTGCAGCTCTCACCGGAGGATAAGGTGAATTCCCGGAAAGTAACGTCAGAGCAATTGCTGAATTGCTGCTTGAACCAGTCCAGACGTGTCTTGAGACTGTTGCTGGTCGCCTCCAGAACAGGCCATTCCGTCTGAGGAGGCTGTCCGCTTTTGGAAGGAGATTTTTTTTGTTTGTGATCGTGAAGTTGTTTCTTACGTCCCCAGAGCGACATGATAACAACCCCTTTCAACCCAAATGATGTGATTCAAACTATAAGGTTCGCGCTTGGAGCGAGTTTTATGCAAATGAATCTTTAGAACTATTTAAAGAAAGCGCTTTTTATTCGATATTATTAGTGCAGTGAATCGCTATTATCGTAATTCAGTTACATATATCTATATGTATAGATCTGACAGACTAGGAAGGCCTAAATTTGTCGAGAGGAGGCTGAGCATTTATGAAAATGCATATTACTGATCTTAAGGACGGGACCGGCTGAAATCCGATTTGTTCAATCGTGTTGGGCTCCACGTATTACCGAAAGGGACAAGCATACATAAAGAAGAAATCGCTCTTCTGTACAGACAGAGCATCGATTATATCGACATAGAACCGCGGGTCGATTCTACCGCTCTATTCGGGCTTGACCGCAGCGGATTCTCCAGCCAATTGCAGGAGAACTTTGAGCTTACGATTAAGGGGTACCAGTCGATCTTCCTAGAGGCTTTAACAACCGGTAAGTTCAATCAATCCATGGTAGATGATAAGCTACAGCCTATGCTTGAGGTTATTGATGAGAAGAAGGATGTCGTATCCTTGTTGATTTATTTTGGGCATGATGACGTCAATATTTACAATCATTCCTTACAAGTAGGACTCTTGTCTTATTACATCGCTTCATGGTTAGGGTACACCAAACAGGAGTGTACGGCCGTCAGTAAAGCTGGATATTTGCATGATATAGGCAAGAGCCGAGTACCGCAAGAAATTCGTAATCAGTCCCATCCTTTAAGTGATGAGGAGAGGGTAGAGCTTCGGAAACATACGAGGTATGGTTATGAGATTATCAAGGAGTCCATGTCTGATGAACGGATCGCCTTGGCAGCGTTACAGCATCATGAGAGAGAAGATGGCTCTGGCCATCCGCATGGATTGTACAAAGATCAAATTCATCCGTATGCTCAAATCGTGGCGGTAGCGAATGCTTATGTTGATATGACTGCTCCGGATGACAATGGCAATAAGCCGGCACTGTTGACGGTGCTTCGCAAGATATATGAACTCGGCTTCGGCGTACTGAATGAACGTGTAGTTCAAGTGCTGGCCCGCAATTTAATGCCTAACTTTATTGGCAAGAAGGCTCGGCTCAGCAACGGAGAGACTGCGACCATTGTATGGACGAATCCTTCGGATATCTTCAGACCATTAGTACAATCAGAGAAGAACTTTTATGATCTATCGACAGAACGGAAAATCGAGATTATAGAAGTATTTATGTAATTACAGAATAAAGGCCGCTGCCGGGATATATCCCATGCGACGGCCTTTATTCTATTTTAGGTTTCCAATCTCATAGCTGTAGCCGAATTAGATTTAGTAAGACTAATCCTTCCGCGGTTTGCGAGCTACCAAGCTGACCAGCTCGAGCAGTAGCACAGGTAGCGATACATTCGCTGGATAAGCTAGAAATCGGGGCTCCCAGTCAGGCGCGAATTTCTCCTTATAATTCCTTAGGCCGGTAAATCCGTAAAGGCTCTCACCATGCTCAAATAGCATATGCGCGAGTTTCTCCTCCCGCATAGCTGCTCGGCTACTACCAACGCTAGCTAACGGAGCCATACCGAGATTGAAGCGGGAATATCCCTGTTCCCGGCGAATTCGAACAGACGGATGAACAACTGATCCATCGTTCCATTCGGGACATTGGGTAGATGACGCATCAGATCTATGGATAATGTAACATCATGGTCGTAGACAGGAGCAATGGAGGCGAAGGCGATAATCTCGCTCTCCTGATTCGTAATCAAAGCGAGAGGAGCGAGTTGTAAGTAATTTTCGTCAAACCAGCCGATGGAGAAGCCTTTCTCTTTTTCCGTGTAGCCACTCATCTGAAATATACTTTAGTCGCTGTAGTAGCTTATCCTGATGAGGCGGCGTCGCAATTTCGAAGCTATAACCTTCTCTTTCGAAGCGATTGTGTGCCGCCCTGAGAGCTGCATTTCGCTTGCCACTTAAGGTGAAGCTACTTAGATCAACCATCGCTTCCTCGCCCAGTTTGAAGAACCTGTATCCATTCTCATGGTAGAGCGGCAAATAGTCAGAAATCGTCTGATAGAACACCGTCTCTAGTGCATATTGGTCAGCAAAGTTCTGGAACTGCTGAATAGCATCACTGATCTTTTCCTTCGGTCCCAGCGGGTCACCTAATACAACAAGCTTGTTATGAATTTTCGCATAAGGGATCAGTACTTGATTATCCATCGCCCAGAAGAAGCTCTTGTCCCCGCAAATAGCATATGTGTAAGCATATTACCGGGATAGTGCTCTAGAAAATCCTTTAACTTATCGCGATCTGCATCACCGATTTTGGACAGATTCAGCTGCTTCGGACGGAGCAGGTAAAAAAGAGTTAGCAGAAGCCAGGCAAGAAGTAGCCCGCTGACTGCTGAAAGGATGAATGCAGTGGATCCAAGCAGCTTAGGCGCATGCTCGCCCAAATGAAAATGAAACGGCTTCTTCAGAAAAGGGCGTGTACTCGCCCAATCAAATAATATACTCCAGAAATACAAGCAGTAATGATCATCCAACTAATGATGTGATATTTCCTAAGAGGAACCGACATCCGGTAAAATTGGTGTCTGGACATCCATAGCAAGAGAGCGATGACCAGCAGGATGATCGCCTCTTCATAATCGAATGCCTTGGCGAATGTGAAGATCGCCCCGGCAAAGAGTAGGAGCATCGTCCAGGAATAGGCACGTTTGACGCGCAGCGATATCCCCGTGACAATACGATCAGCATAATGCCAATGACGACGCTAAGCTGATGGGATAAGCGCATAATCGGTAATGAAAGAACACTCTCGATAAAATGGAACCGCGACAGAAGGGCGGGAGTAGCTGCTGATAGAAGTAGTAGTGCTCCTGCGACAAAGACGAGCTTACTTAGCGACCAGGCACTGACTTCACCAATAAAGCCAAGCGGTCCCGGCCAACTGCGCAACTTGCGTAAAGTACTAGTGACTTGTGCCGTCTGATAAGCTTCATTGGCGGACTTCTGAGAAGATGATTCTTCAGAACTATCTTCCGATACGACAGACACTCCTTTCTTACGATCCGAGAAAATTCAAAAGCCGCCATAATAAGGCCGATCAGCCAAGGCAGGATGTAGTATAGGATTCTGAACAGAATTAATACTACCGCGCTTTTCTCAGGAGAGTGTCCCAACAGCTGTAATCCGAGCAGAGCTGTCAGATCGAAGCCCCCGATCCCGCTTGGAGCCATACTGATAATGCCGGCAATTGCTGCCACTATGTATATCCCGAAGATTGCGGTAAAGGATAGATTCGGGAAAAATGCTCTACAAATGAACCAGAAAGTTAACCCGGCAAACAGCCATTCCATAAGGGAGACGGTCACTACAGAGGCGATCGTGCGCCATTGCATTTGCCCCCGGTCGCGATTGAACCATTTAGAGAATAGTGTCGTCCGATGTAGAAGTACGAATAACGGCAAATATAGTGCAGAACCCCATACTGCATATATAAGCCAATGATGAACCTCTGTAATTTGGCTGGCAGGGAAGACTGCAGAAATATTGAACCAGGCTAGCAGAGACAGTCCGGTAAACGGGATCGTCGACAGAAAGCCAACAGCTGCGGCGATCGTCGCATAGGAGGTTCCACGGCTGCGGAGAAGCGCAGTCCTTATTCCAGCCCCGGTCAGACCGGCGAAGCCTAACAAGTTGCTGGAGGTATTTGCGATCCATCCATATCTGAAGGTCTGCCAGCGGCTTAATGGAAGCTGGAAATGACGCCTGATTAAAAGATCATATAAGGTCATGATGGAGACAGCGATGAGAGAGAAGCAGAATAAGAACAGTAATGTCTGCGGATGAATATGGCGCAGATAATACAAGGTTTTGCCCCAATGAATCGTACGGAATTCCTTTTGCCCTTCCCAATACACGAGACCGATAATGACGATCGGGGAATAAGCCGAACCAATTTATTTTGATAAAGTGCGGATAACCATTTTTTTAGCTGTAATTTGTCGACGATTGTTCGGATGCGCTGCATAATAAATAAGCTCCCTTATTACATAAGTAATTATATTATGGTGTGCGGCGAAAGAATATGTCAAACATTGCTGTCACACCGAGTATATTATTCGTTGCAATGAACTGATCTACTCGGTTATCTATAAGGTTATTTAGATATTTTTGGTTTACTGTGATTTGGCAAGATGATATTATAACACTTGAAAATTAGAAATAATTTCAAATAGTTAGAAAGGGAAGATGTTGATGGAGGAAAAGCAACGCAAGGAACATCCTATTTTGTTTTCATTTATGCTTGGGATTGGATTAACATTGTTAGTAGCAGTAGCGTCTGCAGTTGCGACGATCTTGGAATCTGATGACCGGGGCATAGTGATTGCGCAAGGTATCGCGTTTTTCGTAATGGCAGTTATTATCACAATTTATATGAAGAAGAGAGATGCTTCTCTCGGGATATTCGGATTTACAAGAACAAATCTACATAAAGCAAAAGCAGTTCTATATTATCTCCCTTTACTTGTAATCGTGGTAGTTCAGCCTATTATTGGCGGATTTAATACTTCACTCTCGGTGACAGATATTGTTCTTATCCTGTTATTTTCCCTCCTAGTCGGGTATACCGAAGAATCCATTTTTCGGGGCATTATCCGTGAAAGATTACGTCCCAAAGGTTCTGTATTTTTTATCGTATTTTCTGCTTTATTTTTCGGTATTCTTCATATGGCTAATGCGTTTAATGGGAGTGGATTTCTTCATATCTTCCTGCAAGTCCTTAACGCGCTGTTGATTGGTTTCATTTTGGCATTAATCATTGAGATAGAGCACAGTATTATTCCCCTCATCCTGTTTCACTTTCTGTTCGATGCTCTGGCACAATTGACAAGTAGCTCCATCATAGATAAAGAAGTATTGGCGGTCTCGATTCTGAATATACTGTATCTGCTGTACGGGATATATCTGATTTATGTCATGTTACGGAGTAAGAGGGCATCATTGCATCCTAACGAACAAATAAGCCATTAAATATGACAGGGACCCCATAGGGGTCCCCTAGTTGCTTCTATATCATTTGTGCAATAGCATCCTTAAATTGATCTAGGGCTTTGCTGAGCAGAGCGCTAGGACAAGCCAAGTTAATACGAAGGAAGCCTGTTCCTTGTTCGCCATACAGTGAGCCTTCGTTGAAGGCAACTTTGGCTTCTTGATACATAAATTGTTTCAGAGCATCAGGGTCTAGGCCGAGCTTACGGCAATCCACCCATAGCAGGTAAGTTCCCTCCGATACAATCGTGTCCAGCATCGGGAGTTGCTCCTTGATGAACGAGACCGCATACTCCATATTGGCGCGTACATAATCGAGCAGAGCTTCCAGCCATTCTTCACTCTCGTTATAAGCAGCAATCGTAGCAGAAGGTCCGAAGAAGCTGACACCACCTACAGCCAGTGTCTGAACTTGCTTATCGAACAACCGTTTAATCTCGGGGTTCGAGATACAAGTAAATGAGGAATGAAGTCCAGGCATGTTGAAGGTTTTGGATGGCGCCAAGCAAGTAATTGTCCGTTCAGCAATCGCCTTAGATACCGTAGAGAACGGGATATGCTTCTTGTCGGCTAGTATTAAGTCACAATGGATCTCATCACAAATGACTCGGACATCATATTGCTCGCAGAGCTTCCCAAGACGCTCCAGTTCTTCGCGGTCCCAGACGCGGCCACCCGGGTTATGTGGACTGCAGAGTAGTAGTAACTTGGCACCGCCACGCATCAGACTCTCCAGATGCTCATAGTCCATTTCATAACGTCCGTTACGAAGCATTAACGGGTTCTCAGCAATAATCCGGCCGTTATTTCGAATCACATCATAGAACGGATTATATACAGGTGACTGAAGGATAACCTGGTCGCCTGGCTCAGACAATACTTGAATGGCGATACCAAGTGCGGGAACGACTCCGGGTGTATCCGTTAGCCATTCAGGTTTAATCGTCCAGTTATGTCGTCTGCTGAACCAACCGGTGATCGCATCTAGATACTCAGTAGTTCTGATCGTGTAACCGTACATTCCTAATTCAGCACGCCGTTTAACAGTCTCGATGACGGCGGGTGGACATTGGAAGTCCATGTCAGCTACCCATAGTGGCAGGACATCTGCATTGCCAAACAAACTTTCGGCTTGGTCCCATTTTAAAGAGAGTGTCCCTTTTCGTTCAAACTGCTCATCAAACTGATAAGTCATAGATTTGCTGTCTTCCTTTCTAAGCTATTAGCACTAAGCTGCAATATTTGCCTGCAAGGGTATGTCAGTTATTATTCATAACCGTTAATGACCACTTCTAATTCTCCGGTCATTGAGTCGATTAGAAAACCGTGAACGGGAACGTTAGCAGGGAGAAGTGGGTGGTTCTTTACAATGCCAACCGTATGGATGACACCTTCTTTCTCATTGTTAACTCCACGTAGCCATTTGTTCAGCTTGATACCGGAATTTTCTAATGTGCTTAGTACATCGTTGGAAATGCCTCGTTCTTGCATCGTTTCGATAACTCTATCCGAATTTATTGCAGCCATCCCGCAGCCTGTGTGCCCGACGATGAACACTTCCTCTGCTTTTAACTCATAGATAGCTACGATAAGACTCCGCATAACGCTACCGAAAGGCTGCGAAATAATCGCACCGGCATTTTTTATAATTTTGGCGTCGCCGTTCTTTAGATTCATTGCCTTAGGAAGCAGTTCCACTAATCTTGTATCCATGCAGGTGACAATAGCCAACTTCTTATCGGGAAATTTGTCGGTAATATAAGACTCATAATCCTTGTTCTCAACAAAATGGCGGTTATGCTCAAGAATAGTTTCTACACGGTTCATAGTGAACCTCCTTTCAAATTAAGCGGTGCTGTGATCTGTAGGATAGAAATAAAATTATTAATCCGCTTAAATTTTAATTATACGTCTCTAGAAAAGCATCAGCAAGAGAACGGGCGAAATAATTGAATTATGTTGCTCGTCTGTGATAATGTCATGGTGTATTCTACTTATATAGCTGGATGACATCATCTCAGATACTTAACAGATCGTGGCCAAAAATAAAAAAGAGGTGAAAAATCGGATGAATCAAAAAACAACGGAAATTTGGGAGCAATTCCAAGAGGTTCTTCGCAAAATGGCAAGCTATGGGGAAGCAGTTGCCCTGTTGCAATGGGACCTACGAACTGGAGCGCCGAAGAATGGTGCTGAAGCACGAGCTGCTACAATTGGCACGCTGGCAACAGAAAATTTCAAACTACAAACCTCCGAGGAAATGGGTGTTTACTTATCATATCTGAGTCGGCCTGAAGTGTTTGCTGAACTTGATGAGACAGACAAACGCCTCGTTAGTACCGTTCAGGAGGAGTATGATCGTAACGTAAAGATTCCTGCGCAAAAATTCCAGGAGTATATGGAGCTTGTATCGCATGCTGAGACACTATGGACCGACTTCAAGAAAAATAGCGACTTTGCTGGCTTCGAACCATATCTCACCAAGATCGTTGGAAAATTGCAGGAGATTATTGACTATTGGGGACCACGGGTACACGTTACGATACACTCTTAAATATCTATGAGCCAGACCTGACAGCCGAGAAATTGGATGAAGTATTCGGAAGACTGCGCGATCGACTCGTACCTTTAGTTCACCAAATTTCTGAGGCGTCAGAGATACCGGACACCGCTTTCCTGAACAATACATTTGCGATTGACCAGCAGCATAAATTCAGTCTGGCTATGCTGAAGGAGATGGGATATGACTTTGATGGCGGACGGGTCGACGAGACAGAGCATCCGTTCGAGACGACGATCAACCCGGGAGATGTGCGGATTACTACTCATTATTACGAGGATGATCTGACGAGTGCCTTGTTCAGCGCTCTTCATGAGGGCGGTCATGCACTCTATGAACAGAATGTGGATTCCAAGCTGAATGGTACTCCGCTAAGCCAAGGTACTTCGATGGGGATTCATGAATCGCAGTCCCGTTTCTGGGAGAATTTCATTGGACGCAGCCGTGAGTTCTGGGATCGCTATTACGGAGAACTACAGCAGCACTTCCCTGAGCAATTGAAGGGGATCTCTGTTGATCAATTCTATCGTGCCATTAACCGGGTCGAGAACTCGCTTATTCGTATTGAGGCAGATGAACTGACTTATAATCTACATGTCATCATCCGCTATGAAATTGAGAAGATGCTCTTCAATGAAGGTTTGCCGGTCAGCGAACTGCCGAAGGTATGGAATGAGAAATATCAATCCTATCTCGGAGTTACTCCGTCCAACGATGGTGAGGGAGTGCTGCAGGACGTGCACTGGTCTGGCGGTAGCTTCGGTTACTTCCCATCCTATGCGCTCGGAAATATGTATGCAGCCCAATTTGCCCATACGATCCGAAAAGAACTGCCTGAATTCGATAGCCTGGTTGCCGCTGGTAATCTGAAGCCAATCAAGGACTGGTTGACAGACAAGATTTATAAATATGGTAAGTCGCTGAAACCTGCGGAAATTATTAAGCAGGTCACTGGCGAAGATCTCAATCCAGACTATCTAGCCGATTATTTGGAACAAAAGTACAAAGAAGTTTACAAATTATAATCTCATAAAGGCTTCTAAATCATTTATATACGAAGCAAAAAGGGTACGAAAACCGTTATGGTTTTCGTACCCTTTTTTTAATTGGCATTCTGCTTTAGTAACTTCAAAGGTTTGAATTAATCGACTTCTTTGAGAGTTCTCTCAATGTTGGTTAAGCGTATGTTTATTTCTTGCATTTGTTGCTGCAGCCAATATGCGTTTTCTTTATCTATTTTTAGACGTTCGTCAGCTCGTCTTTCCGTTCGCCGAACAACTCCAATAATAAATACAATAATGGAGATAAATATTAAAATAGGAATTAGCAGTATAAATATTGATGGCCAAAAGATCTCCAACATGATCGAACTCCTTAATCTTGTTTATTTTTAAGAGTTAAACTACATACTGATTGAGCAATCAAATCCTCATTTAACTCAATACAGAAGGGGTTGAGCTCAAAATACTTCATTGCTTTGCCGTTGTCGGAAATTTCATGATGCCCATTGATAAGCTCGGCGTCCTCCAATCTTTGTAAATGTAAATAAAGTAGGGGTCTACTAATGCCTAATTCCCTTGCAAGTTGGCTTACATATTTCTTTTCGTGATGAAGTATCGCAATAATATGAAGGCGATAAGGGTTAGACAATGCCTCCAAAATTTTTAACAGTTCATCGCCAGTTAATTTGTTTTTCATATGTAATAATTTTATTACAGGTGTAATTTAAATGCAACTCCAAGAAAAAAACGGACTTTGGCTTGCTCCAAGTCCGTTTTACTATGTCTCAAGAATATTCAGATCTATCCTTATTAACTAGTCTTCAAACACAATGAATTCCTTAATGTTGTCCCGAATATAATTGCCAATGTTTTGAATGGTCGTTGGAGCGGCTTCATTGAATTGATAGGAAATGGAGCGTATGGATTCAAGCAGTTCTTGATTGAGGGCTAAATCTTCACGCGTTACATTAATCTCGTCTAAACTCCCCGGGTAATTGTACTTTTTTAGAACCGACTCTACTCTTTCGAGGATTTGTAGCATAGGATCATCCCCAAAATACTTTAATCCGGATTTGATCGAATACCAAATCTTAGGTTGTGCCATAAAATAAGCACTCCACCAATAAAATTCATCCAGCGATTCTATTGCGTGATCATAATATACGTGAAAAGAGAACAGTGACCGTTGACCTTCGGATAGATCATTATAAAATCCTTCCTTGATCGTGGAGCCATTTTCTAAAGTATGATCGGCCATTCTTTGTTTGTAAGTGCGTATTAATGGCTCAAAACAAACATTACACAGTTCTTCTTGACTCAGCGCACCTAGATCCTGTCTTTTCACTTTTGAAATTAATATATAAATCACTCTCCTCTCCATAATTATACAGTAGAAGGACAAAATGGGGGGGGTGAACCTGAGAAATAAATCCATAGGGGGATAATGGTACACGCAAACTCTAACGGACATAGCAGTCTCTTAGGGTAGTTATTTCGAACATAATAATTTTTACGGACATAGCTGGAGCTTAAAGGAGAAAAAGGCCCTTATTACAGTGGTTTACAGCTTTTGAGTATCGGTGGTGACCGTTAAAATTTGAAAACACCTAATTTTTGTGTTTAAGCGTCGCTGATGTCCGTTAGAGTGTGACGAGGAGAGCATCGCATCTTGACATATAGAGTATTACCCTCTCCATGCGCTTAACCAATTGCCCAGTTCGCGCATACACTTTAAGTATAAGCCTAATTATTTTTGTTAATGTGGAAGAGGTGAAGGGCATGTTTAAACGCAATGTGATGATGGTGATCGCACTGTTGCTCATACTGACGGCGGCATTGTCCGGCTGCGGAAGTGGCGGTGGATCGACCAAGGTGAAGATCGGTGAAGTCACGCGTTCGGTATTCTATGCGCCAGAATACGTTGCTTTGGAGAAAGGTTTCTTCAAGGATGAAGGGCTTGATGTAGATCTACAGACTACGGCAGGCGGGGATAAGACGATGACTGCTCTGTTGTCGGGGGCAGTAGATGTGGCTCTGGTCGGGCGGAAACTTCTATCTATGTGTACCAGCAAGGATCGGATGACCCTGTAATTAACTTCGCTCAATTGACCCAAACAGATGGGACCTTTCTCGTTGCTAGAGAAGCAATAAGCGATTTCGATTGGTCGAAGCTGAAGGGGAGTGTCTTCCTTGGCCAAAGAAAAGGCGGAATGCCACAGATGGCAGGTGAGTTTACGCTGAAGAAGCATGGTATCGACCCTCACGCCGATCTAGAATTGATCCAAAATATAGAGTTTGCCAACATAGCCGCTGCGTTCGCATCAGGTACGGGTCAATATGTACAATTGTTCGAACCACAAGCTTCGATATTCGAACGTGAAGGCAAGGGCCATGTTGTTGCTTCATTTGGAACGGAGAGCGGCCAGCTGCCTTATACCGTATTCATGACTAAGCAAAGTTACATGAACAAGCACAAAGATGTAGTCCAAAAGTTCACCAACGCAATCTATAAGGCACAGACCTGGGTTGGCTCCCATACGCCGGAAGAGACGGCGAAGACGATTGCGCCCTACTTCAAGGACACGGATATGGACATTCTAACAAGCTCTGTGAAGCGGTATCTCGAGCAGGGAACTTACGCCTCAACACCGGCCTTACATGAGGAAGCTTGGAACAATCTGCTCAATGTTATGGATAGTGCGGGAGAACTTAAGGAACGGGTAGAGATGGCAAAGGTGGTTAACAATGATTTTGCGGAATCTGCAGTGAAGGCTAGTTCCAAATAAATAGCCGGACGGAAGGGAGTGTGAGCGGTGGTTCCTGTCGTAGAACTGAAGGAATTGGATCATTTATATTTAACGGATCGGGAAGCGATACTTGCACTCAAGGGGATCAACCTGGCCGTTCATGCGGGTGAGTTTATTAGCCTGGTTGGCCCTAGCGGCTGCGGCAAGACCACGCTTCTATCACTAATAGCCGGACTATCGTCCCCTTCCCGGGGGCAGGTGCTTCTCCATGGCAAGCCGGTAATGGGACCAACACCTGAGATCGGATACATGCTTCAGCAGGACTATTTATTTCCTTGGCGGACGATCTTGGGCAATGCACAGCTCGGTCTTGAATTGACTGGAAGATTGAATGAACGCAGTATCCTCACGGTCATGGAGCTTCTGGAAGGCATGGGACTTGGGAATACAGCGAACCAGTATCCTCACCAGCTCTCAGGGGGTATGCGGCAGCGAGTGGCACTCGTCCGTACTTTGGCTACAGACCCGGACTTGCTGCTTCTGGATGAACCTTTCTCGGCGCTTGATTATCAGACGAAGCTTCAGCTGGAGGATCTAGTCGTTGATACGCTAAGGCAAAGGGGCAAGACTGGAATATTAGTCACGCATGATTTATCAGAGGCTATTGCGGTGAGCGACCGGGTTATTGTACTTGCTGCGAAACCTGGGAGAATGAAGAGTACTTATGATATCCCGGATAACATTCGTAAACTGCAACCTTTTTATGCCCGAGAGGAAGAAGGATTCAACGAGCTATTCCAGGAGATTTGGCGTGATCTGGAGACGTCGGATGAGAGGGGGCTGAAGGATGTCGCTCACACAAACGTTGAAGGTTAAGCATGAGAAGAAGGATTGGATTAAGGAGCAATGGCTAAGACATTGCCAGCTTAAGAGTAGGCGTCGGCGGCTCGTGCTTACTACTCAATTATCGCTTCTGTTATTATTCGTCGGGTTATGGGAATTGGCTGGTCAGTTGAAATGGATCAATGTACTGATTTTCAGTTACCCGTCCAAGATCGCCCGGCAAATTTTTAAGGATGCCTTGTCTGGAGAGCTATGGCCGCATTTGGGGATCACGGTGGCAGAGACGGCTGTTGGTTTCTTACTAGGGACGTTGATTGGAACGGCTTTGGCAGTTTTGATCTGGTGGTCCCCGTTCTTGTCCAGAGTGCTGGACCCCTATATGGTAGTGTTCAATAGTATGCCTAAGGTAGCACTAGGACCCATATTTATCGTGATGTTCGGCGCGGGCTATATGGCGATCGTCGTTACGACACTTTCTATCACAGTCATCGTTACGACTCTTGTGGTCTATAATAGCTTTAATGAGGTTGATCACAATTTGATCAAAGTGATTCGAACGTTTGGTGGCTCACGCCGAGACGTGTTCTTGAAGGCAATTCTGCCAGCTTCATTTCCTACAATCGTGTCGACCTTGAAGGTGAACGTTGGTATGGCCTGGGTAGGTGTCATCGTCGGAGAGTTTCTAGTAGCAAAAATAGGGCTGGGTATTTGATCGTCTATGGCTTCCAGGTTTTTAATTTCACCTTGGTGCTGTCTAGTCTAGTCATCATTGCCATTGTGGCAACGGCGATGTATCAACTGGTCGTATATATTGAACGCAAGCTGTTGAAGGAGCGATAAGCTCCTTCTTTTTGATACTGCCGGATTGCCCACTGCGAGCAAATCGAGTACGATGATGAAGTGAATTTGTTCGAATTTGTGTAAGTAGTAATGTAGTTTAAATTTGCACAAATATTCAAATGGTATATCTATAGTTTGTAAATGAAGGGTGATTAGATGGGATTCAGAGTAATTAAGACAGCGATCGCCACGGTACTGGCTATCATCATATCCGACGCGCTAGGTGTTGAAGGTGCAATATCCGCTGGCCTGTTGGCCATTTTGGGAGTGGATGTGACGCGAAAACGCAGCATTAGAACCGTATCGTCCCGATTCTTTGCTTCAATCTTGGGACTAATTATGGCGATTATTCTTTTCTACTTACTCGGCTTCCATATTTGGGTGCTGGCCGTCTACATCTTAATCGCTTTCCCGCTTCTTTCCCGCGCGAATTTCAAAGAAGGCATCGTCACGAGTTCTGTCGTAGTATTTCGTGTATTTGGCGGCGAGGTAATCAGCCTGAAGGTGCTGACGACACAGATCGAGCTACTATTGATCGGCCTTGGCTCCGCTATGATCGTAAATCTGTTATATATGCCGAAAGAGGAAGATAAGCTGCTCAAGATCCGTTATAAAGTGGACGGGCTATTCTCAATTATTTTTAGGCATATTGCGGCATCGCTTCGTGATCCAGAGCATCTATGGGATGGTAAAGAGCTAATTGAGGCTGGCAAATTGGTTGACGAAGGGCTAGCCTCTGCAAATCGAGGCCTCGAGAACCAGCTGATCTCGCCGAACGAGGCGTGGAATGTCTACTTCTATATGCGTAAGCAGCAATTGGATCGAATCGAAGGGATGCTTGAGATGATCTCTCTCGTCTATGAACGGATTCCACAAGGCGAAGCTGTGGCCACGCTATTTGAGCAGCTTAGTGTTGATGTAACCCAGGAGTTCTATTCGGGGCAGACGGAGGAAATGCAGAGACAGCTTGACTTGGAATTCAAAGAGATGAAGTTACCTTCATCGCGGGAAGAGTTCGAACTACGAGCCCATCTCCTGCAGCTCTCTCGTGAGCTAGCTTATTTCCTTGAGATCGCTAAGAAGGACAAGTCACGTCGTGCGGCTCAGACATCGTCTGTGGCTGATGTAGAAGAGTCTTGAGCCTTAGAAATATGTATGATCAGTTTATATTGCAGACAATAACGAACCTCTGGGGGTGCTTCAGGCACAAAATCCCAGAGGTTCGTTGTCAATTGCAGTATAAACAGAGAACAAATATTTTGAGTTACCAATACATATATATTTTTTAAGGATAATGGACGATAAAGCTTGGCTTATAGTTCATTTTCAAAAATTCCGATTTTCAGCACCGAGAAGGTTGGATGAAGCTAGGGCTTGAGGAGCGGAGCGTACGTGTTGGTACGTGAGCACCGGAAGGCCCGGGTGAATTCAAGATTCGATGTCGAGTATACTCTCAGAGTTACTTCGTGATCAAAATTGGAATTTTTGAATTACCTTATATAGGCATTCACATAATTATTTATGCTCATATATTCAACATTTGCCTATGTCCCGCATACACATGTATGGAATGATGTATGGAGGAGGTTCTAACATGTCATTGAAATATCAAAGTAGAGAGATTATAACGAAAGCGATCTGCGGAAAAGGTCGTAAGTTCTCTACCGTAACACATACCGTGACTCCGCCTCACAAGCCGTCTAGCATTCTGGGGGCCTGGATTATCAACCACCAGTATGAAGCGGTAGCAGCCGGCGACGGAATTGAAGTTATTGGTACTTACGATATCAACATCTGGTACTCCTATGATAAAAATTCGCAGACAGAAGTAGCCAAGGAAACGGTGTCCTATGTAGAGAGTATTCCGCTTAATTACCTGGATTCCAGACACCGCCCTTCAACGGTAGAGGTTACTGCGGAGGCAACGCAAGAGCCAAGTACCGTTGAGGCAAGCGTGACTGGTGACGGACGGGTATCGATTCGTGTGGAACGTGAATTCGCCGTAGAACTCGTGGCAGAGACGAAATTGAATGTTCTTGTCGTGCCTGGGAATGCAGAAGACAAAGAATATGATTTCGGATCTGACTCCGAGGATTACGAGGATTTAGATCCAGACCTCCTCGACGACGAGCTTTAGAAGAGTACTTCAAGAAGCGAGCTGCTGCATTGCAGATGGAGCCCCGAAGCTTTTGAACATTCCGTAAGTACGTATGTTCAAAATGTCAGACGTTCAGCACCAAGCAGCATTGAACTACTCTGTCAGTGCGAGTTCAAAAAGGCTGGTACCATTAAATCGCGGTCACTCATCCCTGAATAGCCTCGATTGGTTTTCTTATCAAAAGCGGACTTTTTGAACAAACTCTTTAAGAACTGTAGCAAGTTAGGTATTGGATTATAGTCTACTATATGCGGCAGGGGCGTCGTCGTCGAGGGCGGCTGCCCTCTTTTTGTTTTTATTTCGAATGAAGAAGCTAAAGCTGAGTGGGAGGTGTCATCGAAATGAACTCTAAGAAAAGTCATATCCTGCGTATTTGCATGCCCACCGGCGTATCTGCTCGGGAGATGTTCCATAAACTAGGCTCAGTAGCAGGGCCGTACCGTGTCTTGTTAGACCCAGTCGCCAATCAACGACCGTGGGGGAATGAATCAGGGAGTAGCATGAATGGGTTTGTATTCGGGCAGCCAGAGGCCTATCTGGCAGACGAGGTTGCTGAATGGTTCATAAATCACGAACTGGGACGCTTTATGAAACTTACTTCTACTGAAAGGGAACGGCGACTGATTACGGCTGGTTTACTAGCCTCCTTTGGATCTTCGAGGCCTAGCAACCAACGAACATACAAGCGTCGGTTCATAGTTAGCGTATTTCATCTCCGCGCCCTGCGTGCTATTCCGCTTGGTCGCTCAGGAATCGTCCGTTCTCCGGGACTTGGGCCGGAACAGGGCACCCCTTTATGGAGACGGCTGGAGAAGACGGCGATCCGGGCGTTGTATGCATTTGGACTTGATATGGGGGAAGTGATTATCGACGCAGGCGAGGAGGGGCTGTATTCAGTTGAGGAAGTTTCTCCGACACCTGATTTTACCGATGCAGCTACAGCTCAACTTTACGCGGATGCTATGGCGGAACATTTGGGTCGGCTAGATCAGTTTTCTAGCGAAGAGACAGAAGTGCTCATTGGGATGGACCCGGAATTTCTGCTCTTTAATCGTAGTTCGGGGAAGGTAGTACCTGCTTCTCGGTTCCTAAGCCATCACGGGGAAGCAGGCTGTGATGTGTTGCGCTTCCAGGGACGCAGACTGCTGCCGCTGGCAGAGCTCCGCCCAGCGCCAGGACGAGATCCGGATGAGATTGTTCGTCATCTGCTGCATGCTTTTCGAACGGCCAATACTTATATTTCTGACCGGAATCTACTCTGGCAGGCTGGGGGATGCCGCAGCGCGGCTTTCCGTTAGGAGGACACGTTCATTTCAGCGGAATTCCACTGACAAGTGAACTACTCCGCGTTCTAGATAATTACTTGGCGCTACCCGTCTTTATGCTAGAAGACAGTAGAAGCTTTCGTCGAAGGCCAAACTACGGATTTTTGGGTGATTACCGAATTAAGAGCTATGGTGGATTCGAGTATCGTACTTTGCCAAGCTTCCTCATCTCACCGTTAGTCACCAAAGGAGTCATCGCTCTGGCTAAGCTGATTGTAGAAGACCCAGGACATTTCAAGCGCAGACCCATGCAGGATGATGAGGTGTTCCGTGCTTTTTATAGCGGTCATCCAGAGCGGATCCGGCAGTTCATACTTCCTCTATTGTCAGATATAGTGCAGTCCGATGGCTATAGCCGTTATGAGAAATATTTGGATCCCTTTCTAGAAGCGGTTAAGTCAGGGCTGACTTGGGATGAATCCACCGATATTAGGGGGCCCTGGAAAATACAAAACAACTCGTAAGCCTCCATTCCTTTCTGTTATAATAGACTTCTAGTGTGAGTTCATACCGGACTTATAGAATGTCTTTTTATGAAATGGTAATTTGGAGGTTTCTCATGGCTAACTATACGCCGATGATTCAACAATATTTGAGTGTGAAGGCTCAGGCGAAGGATTCCTTTCTGTTTTTTCGTTTGGGCGATTTTTATGAAATGTTTTTTGATGACGCGATTCTGGCATCCAAGGAGCTGGAGATTACGTTAACTGGCCGAGACGGTGGCACTTCTGAGAAGATCCCAATGTGTGGTGTTCCCTATCATTCGGCTGAAGGCTATATCCAGCGTCTGATTGAAAAAGGGTATAAAGTGGCGATTTGCGAGCAAGTCGAAGATCCTGCCACGGCCAAAGGCGTCGTCCGTCGCGAGATTGTACGTGTTGTCACCCCTGGTACGATTATGGAAGGCAAGACGATAGCAGAGCATACGAATAACTACATACTCTGCGTTACTGAACAAGGTGGCAACATGGCGCTGGTCGTCTGCGATCTCTCGACAGGAGAGCTCTACGTGACCTCGTCTCCCGCGAACAAAGAATGGCTGCGTGATGAGATCGAGTTGTATGATCCGTCCGAGATCATCGGTGATGCAGAGCTGCTTGCATGGATTAAGAGCCAGGCATCCACGCTTGGGAAGCCGGTAGTGTATACCCCTTGGGATAGAGGGAAGGAAGAGACGGGACGCAGGCAATTCGGCGAGGCGACGTGGCTGAGACTCGAACCAGAGCGTCAGCATGGCATTTCTCTGCTAGTCGGATATCTGAGTGAGACTCAGAAGCGCTCCCTAGGACAGCTTACGAAGATTTCTTCCTATGAACCGGAGCAGTATATGATCCTGGATCCGTTTACCCGTCGGAATCTCGAACTCGTTGAGACGGTGCGGGAACGCTCTAAGAAAGGTTCATTACTATGGTTGCTTGATAAGACTGAGACGTCGATGGGTGCGCGCCTGCTGCGCCGCTGGGTCGATAAACCGCTGCTGCAAAAGAGCAGGATCGAGGAGCGACTGGAGGCGGTAGATGCGCTGCATCGTGACTTCATATTACGGGAGGATCTTCGCATCTTGCTCGGGGAGATCTACGATCTGGAGCGTCTTACTGGACGGATTGCCTTTGGCAGCGCAAACGGACGGGATTTGATTGCCCTTAAGGCTTCTCTGAATCAAGCACCGGCGTTGAAGCAACTGTGTGAATCATCAACATCTAACACTCTGCGAAAAATAGCTACCAGCATAGATATATGCCAAGACTTAGCTGAAATCATCGAGACATTGATTGCGGACGAGCCTCCGATATCATTGCGTGATGGTAGCGTGATTAAGAAGGGCTTCCATACTCATTTGGACGAGCTACGAGAAGCAGGTGCGAACGGGAAACGCTGGATTGCTGAGTTAGAAGCATCAGAGCGGAGATTGACAGGGATCAAGTCGCTGAAGATCGGTTATAACAAAGTATTCGGCTACTACATCGAAGTGACTAAATCAAATCTGTCTATGCTTCCGGAGGGGCGTTATGAACGGAAGCAGACGTTGGCGAATGCCGAGCGGTATGTGACGCCTGAACTGAAGGAGAAAGAACGTCTCATTCTAGAAGCAGAAGAGCAAATGGTCGATCTGGAGTATGCGTTGTTCCAGGAAGTTCGTGAGAAGATCGCTACTCAGATTACTAGACTGCAGTTACTGGCGGAGAAAATCGCTGAGATCGATGTATATCGTTCACTGGCTATCGTTGCATCAGATGGGAAGTTCGTCCGCCCAGTTCTTAGTGACGGCTTCGACATGGTCATTGAACAAGGCCGTCATCCTGTGGTGGAATCGGTAATGAATGATGCAGCCTTTATTGCTAATGCAACCGATCTACGCAAGGATGAAGCAAGCATTCTATTGATTACCGGCCCTAATATGGCTGGGAAGAGTACGTATATGCGCCAGGTTGCGCTTATTTCCATCTTGGCGCAAATAGGCAGCTTCGTACCGGCGGGGAAAGCGGAAATACCACTGGTTGACCGTATATTTACGCGGATCGGAGCGGCGGATGACTTGATCGGCGGGCAGAGCACGTTCATGGTTGAGATGGCCGACATTCAGATCATGACGGATAAAGCGACTCCGCGCAGTTTAATTATTATTGACGAATTGGGGCGCGGTACATCGACAAGTGAAGGCATGGCAATCGCTCAGGCCGTGATCGAATATGTCCATGATTATATCGGTTGTAAGGCGCTCGTCTCTACGCACTTCCATGAGCTGGCCCGACTAGAGAATAGCCTCTCGAATCTCCGGAATTACAGCATGGCTGTACAGGAGAGCGGGGATAAGGTGCACTTCCTACGCAAGCTGATCCCGGGTGCTGCAGATTCTAGTTACGGGATCTACTGTGCTCGCCTGGCGGGGCTGCCGGAAGGGATTATTGATCGTGCGTATGGTTTATTGCAGGGCTTTGATCTGTCGGCATCAGAAGCGGCTGTAGCTCGTCAGGAAGCTCATGTATCGGTAAATGGAGGTAATGATGGCAATGATGGCAATGATGCTAGTTCTGGCATGAGCCATCAACATACATCTGAAAATGTGAAGAACGTGGCTTCGAGCCAGCAGGCCACTACGGACAGAGTTGGAGCTGACTCCAATGTGGGTGAAGCTAGTGAGGGTTATACTGCACTGCAAGGCACGGAAACCGGTGGAACTAGTCAGCCTGAAGGGTTTGTTACAAGTAGAGGAACAGGAAGCTTGGGTGCCTCTATGGGTACTGTCGATACTGATGTTCCTACTGGTGTTCAGGATGCTGCTGGGGAAGTTGTTCAGCTATCGATGTTCGAGGATGATCTACCCGATCCAAGGCATGGTAAGCAAGCGCCTGCTGTTCAGCAACCGGCTGCGTTGAAGCAGATGGTAAGCATGGTGAAACATGCCGACCTGATGAACATGACTCCGATTCAAGCGATGCAGTTGATTAATGAGTTGAAGATGAAAGCAAATGAACTGTGATCAGTCTTCTATGTTACTCTAACGAAACTACAGATCGCTATTATCGTAAAAACAGTGATTAAATAAATTTAACGAAACTACAGATCGTTATTTGGCAGAAATCAAGGCTTTGAGCTGCAAATTTGCTTAAATAACGGTACCTAGTTTCGTTACAAGTTTTAGTACACCTTTTTTGGCTAAATAGCGATATCCAGTTTCGTTATGATAGATTAATTAAGCGAGGGATACTCGATAATAGTCACAGGTTAACCATGACGATCAAATAAGTGCATAACATACATTTATAAATCTAAAGTAATCGATTATTTCGGTAGTAATTGTAATTTGTACACTTAAAATCGCGCTTGTTCGTAGAATCCGTGAAACGAATGTTTTAAGTGTACGGTATACAATTAAAATGGTGTTTAGAATGCTCGTTACTTATTTAGTTGTACTTTTACAGTTAGGTTGAACACTTTATTGAAAACATGAAGCATCATGATGATGGATTGACTGAGGGGGAATGAACAATGGCTAAGATTGTTGTCTTGGATGAGCATATCGCCAACCAAATCGCCGCGGGTGAAGTGGTTGAACGGCCAGCCTCTGTGGTGAAGGAGCTTGTAGAGAATGCAATTGATGCTGGTGCTACGAGCATTGAGGTACAGGCTGAAGAAGGGGGATTGTCCCTCATTCGGGTCACCGATAATGGCTCAGGTATCGAACCTGATGATTGTGAGACGGCGTTTTACCGCCATGCGACGAGTAAGCTTCTGCAGGGCCGGGATTTGTTTCAAATCCGCAGCCTTGGCTTCCGCGGCGAGGCACTCCCGAGTATCGCCGCTGTGGCTAAGGTAAGGCTAGTTACTGCGAATAGCGATCAGGGCTTGGGGCGAGCTATTGAGATCGAGGGCGGGAATTTGAAGCTGAATGAAGAAATCGCTGCCCCTCAAGGTACAGATATCACCATTAAGGAATTGTTCTATAATACTCCGGCAAGGCTGAAATATATGAAGACGATTCAGACCGAACTTGGTCATATCTCTGATGTTATGTATCGTCAGGCGCTCTCCCATCCAGAGATCGCGTTTACGTTCCGACACAATGGAAATACGTTACTGCAAAGTCAGGGTGGTGGAGATCTGCTACAGGTTATCGCAGCGATTTATGGAGTGAACACCTCCAAGGGAATGGTGGCGATCGAGGCGGAGAACCTGGATTATCGCATATCCGGTTATATCGGCCTGCCAGAGATGACGCGCTCGAACCGAAGCGGGATGTCGACGATTGTTAACGGAAGGTATATCCGTAATCAGGGCCTGCACCAGGCGATACTTCGCGCTTATCATACATTGTTGCCGATCAACCGCTATCCGCTCATCGTCCTGACGCTGGACATGCATCCCTCGCTGGTTGATGTCAATGTGCATCCGGCCAAGCTGGAGGTCAGGTTTAGTAAGGAGCCGGAGTTGAACGGCTTCGTCGAGGAGAGCATCCGTGCCTTGCTGTCCGAGCAGGTTCTAATTCCTCAGGTGGTGAAGCAGAACATTGGTAGGGGCAGCACGAAGGCTGTGATTCAAGAGCAGTTCCATTTCACGCGTCCTGAGGTGACGAAGGACGTGGAGGATGGCAGCCGTCTCGTGGCTGCCGATAGTACAGCCGCCCGTGAAGTGACGGGCGGCATCGACAATGCGGCAGCCGCTCGCGAGCAAGCGGCTGCTGGCCGGGAAGCCGCACCAGCCTCCGGCGGTGCGGCAGGGCCTGGTGCAGGCGCTGGCTACAGCGCGCCTGCCGGGGCAGCGCAGCCGCGTACGCGCTGCGCGAACAAGCCGCGGGCGGCTACGCCAGTGGCAGCGGCGGCGGTATTACCGCCGCTGCGTCCAGCCGCCGCCCGGCGGCATCCGGCGCGTACGCAGAGCGCGCGCCAGGAGCGGCCAGCCCGGGCAGCTATGCCCCGGGCGGCCGAGGGCAAGCCGCGCCAGCTGTAAGTGGCGCGGCGTCGCAGGCGCTGTACGGCGCTCCGCAGGAAGCGCCGGAGCTGCCGGCCTTCCCTGAGCTGGAGCTGATCGGCCAGCATCACGGCACTTACTTGATTGCTCAAAATCAAGATGGCCTGTACTTAATCGACCAGCATGCGGCACATGAGCGTGTGAATTATGAATATTACTATGAGAAATTTGGACACCCTGCGGACGCTTCTCAAGAGTTGCTGCTGCCGATTACCCTTGAATTTACACCGTCTGACAGTGAAAAGCTGAAGGAGAGATTATCCTGGTTCGAGAGGGTCGGGGTCATCCTTGAGCATTTTGGCGGAGGTACCTTCCGTGTTGTATCACACCCTTACTGGTTCCCAAGTGGCGAGGAAGCCTCGATCATTGAGGAAATGGCGGAATGGGTGCTAAGTGAACGTGCAATTGACCTCTCCAAACTACGGGAGAAATCATCTACCTTGGTCTCCTGCAAAGCGTCGATCAAAGCGAATCAGAAGCTGACGATGGAGGAGTCCGATACATTATTGCAGCGTCTTGCTGCCTGCAAGCAGCCTTATACTTGTCCACACGGACGGCCGATCATTATTTCTTTCACAAATTATGATCTGGAGAAATTGTTCAAGCGAGTTATGTGAACGGAGGAATTCATGTTTTGATTATAACAACAGGAGATCACAGCGCTGCGGAACCAGTACAGCGTGCAATGGCACTCTCGAAGAAGTCAGGGGCTAGATTCGTTCCAAGAAATCGAACGTCATTGTCTAAATTGGCCCAGCGTTACGGAGATGACGATATTCTCGTTATTCTGGAGGGAGGTGCGCGGCTGCATCGGACTGGAGCGGAGCCACTTACCTTTCATCCTAGTATGGCTTTCGTCCGGGCGAAGCGACTGCTTCGTGGCGAACCGGACACGATGCTTGAAGCAGCAGGCGTACGCCCAGGCGATACAATTATCGATTGTACGGCTGGACTAGGTGCCGATTCTTCAGTATTTTCGCTCGGTGCCGGGCCTTCCGGAAGGGTGATCGCTCTGGAGGATTCCTTATCCTTGTGGGCATTGCTTACCGAAGGGCTCTCCTACTATGAGTCGGGAGTAACAGAATATGACGAGGCGCTCCGGAGGATCGAGACCGAGCATGTCCATCATTTGCAGGCACTCAAGGGGATGCCTGATAATAGTGCGGATATTGTGTATTTCGATCCAATGTTTCGCGATCCGATTACGGAGTCGTCAGCGATCTCCCCGCTCCGTACTTTTGCTAACAATGAGGGGCTGAGCCTGGAGACGATCGAGGAGGCATGCCGAGTTGCCCGCAGAAGCGTTGTGCTTAAGGAGAAGAAGGGAAGCGAAGAGTTTGCAAGACTTGGCTTTCAGGAGGTTGGACGTTCTCACACCAAAATTGTTTACGGAGTGATTTCACTTGATGATTAACGATAAACCGAACTTGCTCGTGTTGGTCGGCCCGACAGCGGTTGGCAAGACGAAGCTGAGCATTGAAATCGCAAAGGCATTTTCTTGTGAGATTATTTCCGGCGATTCTATGCAGGTATACCGCGGCATGGATATCGGCACGGCTAAAATACAGTCTTCCGAAATGGAAGGAATCCCCCATCATCTGATCGATGTGCTGGGTCCGGATGAACCGTTCTCGGTAGCCCAATTTCAAGATAGTTGCAGACGGTTGATCCCCGAGATTGGGGAACGTGGCAAATTGCCCTTCATTGTCGGAGGGACAGGCCTGTATGTGGAGTCGGTATGCTATGAGTATCAATTCACGGATACAGGCGCAGACGAAGAGTTCCGCTCCCGGATGCAGACAATAGCTGATGAGGAAGGCAATGAAGCACTGCACGCCCGATTGGCTCTCGTTGACCCCAAATCCGCAGAGAGATTGCATCCTAATGATGTGCGTCGGATCATCCGAGCTCTGGAGATTTATCACCTGAGCGGAACGACATTATCCTCTCAGTTGGATTCTCAGAATAAGCAGTCTCCATACAACTTATGTATCATCGGTTTGACAATGGACCGTCAAATGCTTTATAACCGTATTGAGCAGCGAATCGATGAGATGATGGATGCCGGACTTGTGGATGAGGTCAGAAATATGCTCGGGCAGGGATTTACCCGGGACCTTATTTCTATGCAGGGCTTAGGCTATAAGGAGATCGTAGAGCATTTAGAAGATGGAGTTCCCCTGGATGATGCTGTGATCAAGCTGAAGCGGGATACGAGACGATTCGCCAAGAGACAGCTCTCTTGGTTTCGGCATATGAAGGATATTTCCTGGGTAGATGTGACCGATCATAAAAATTTTTCCGGGAATTTAGAGGCTGTACGTGCTATAATAGCAGGAAAGTTTCAATCGAATCTTGAATATAAATCTAAATACTAATTGATCCTATTGGGGGTACGACGAATGAACAAATCCATTAACATCCAAGATACATTTTTAAATCAGCTTCGCAAAGAGAATATACCAGTTACCGTATTTTTGACCAACGGCTTTCAAATTCGCGGAACGATCAAAGCTTTCGATAACTTTACGATCGTAATTGACAGCGATGGACGCCAGCAAATGGTGTACAAGCACGCCATTTCTACCTTCCAACCACAGCGTAATGTATCCCTGATGCAGGAGTCTGCTGGCGAGGTATAATTTGGGGGTTTGAAACTTTTTGATCTTCAGTACGTTTAATGGTATAGGACTAAGAGTGGAGCAACCTGATTGAAGGTTGTTCTTTTCTTTCCAACAATGATTACTGGTCATTAGAGAAATACGATCATCTATCGAATCTGCTGTCAAGTTAGACTGGTATGAAGGGAGTCAGAGAAAAACAATGTCTACCAAGAGACCTTCCAGACTGGAAAGGAACGGCAAGCCAAATCACAAGCCTACCAAGCCTAATGGAACTAAAAAGAGAAAACTAACGGCTAGACGGGTAATGTGGACGCTATTTTTCACCGTGGCGATCGCTATCATATGTGCGCTTGCCGGATATCTTTATATTACCGTCAACGGTGAGAGAATCCTCAGTGAGAATGAGGATAAGCTGTTTATTTATGAAACTTCGAAGGTATATGACCGCAATGGAAATATGATGGGTGAATTGTCGGTGGATCGTAGCGAGCCAGTTGATTCCGATAAAATCCCTGATCTTCTGAAGAAAGCATTCGTAGCTACGGAGGATAGACGCTTCTATGAACATAGTGGTGTTGATCTTTGGTCCATCGGACGAGCTGCCGTTAAGGACGTCATGTCCCGTTCACTTGTCGAAGGGGGCAGTACGCTTACGCAACAGCTTGCCAAGAACATGTTCTTGAGCCGTGACAAAACCTTCTTCCGGAAAGCAACGGAAATGTCTATTGCAATGGCACTTGAGAACCATAAGACGAAGGATGAGATCATTACGCTGTATTTGAACCGGATTTTCTTCGGTCAGAAAGCGTATGGTATCAAGGCAGCGTCGCAGCGTTATTTCGGAGTTAGTGATTTGAATAAGCTGGAAATATGGCAAATGGCTACATTGGCGGCGATACCTAAAGGTCCGTCCGTATATAACCCAGTTTCCAATCCGGAACTGTCGAAGCAGCGCCGATCAGTGGTGCTTGATCTGATGTATGAACAAGGCTACATTACGGCAGCGGAACGCGATGAAGCGAAGGCCGTTGATTATAACTATGTTCCACCGGTGAAGAACGAGAGCTACCTGGCTTTCAAGGATTATGTTATTAAGGAAGCCGAGCAGAAATACGGGCTGACAGAAGACGATCTGAACCGTGGCGGATACAAGATTTATACAACGATGGATGCTCAAGCACAAATAGCCGTTGAGAAAGCGTTCGATAACAACGATCTCTTCGAGAAGAGTGTGGATGATCAGCCGGTACAAGCTTCGGTCGTTATCATGAACCATGAAAATGGCAGCTTGATTGCTCTGTTGGGCGGTCGTGATTACCAGCGCAAAGGCTTCAGTCGTATTGAAAGTCGCAGACAACCTGGCTCGGCCTTTAAACCGATCGTATCCTACGGTCCTGCGCTGGAGTCTGGCAAGTTCAACGTGAACTCGCAGGTCAGCAATGAACAGCAGTGCTTCGGCGACTATTGTCCTCGTAACCTGCATGGCTATTCCAAGACGATCGATATGACCACGGCACTGACGAAGTCTGAGAACATCCCAGCTGTATGGTTATTAAATCAGGTTGGAGTTAAGACTGGTGTGAAGTATGCTGAGGAAATGGGTATCAAGATGGATAAGAATGACAACAACCTGGCGATTGCGCTTGGTGGTCTCACCTATGGTACAAATACGCTGGAAATGGCAGGAGCATTCAGTGTGTATGCCAACGGTGGAGAATACAATGAACCATATTCCATCAAACTCATCAAGGATCACGACGGCAAGGATATTTTCAAATACAATCCGCCGAAGCCGAAGCGGGTATTTAGCGAGACAACCGCTTATTATATGACACAGATGATGCAAAATGTTATTAATGATGGTACAGGTAAACGTGCTAAAATCGATCGTCCACTTGCTGGTAAGACGGGAACAACACAGCATGGGATCAAGGGTCTGAAGAGCAGCAAGAACCGTGATGTATGGTTTGTCGGCTACACACCAGAGTGGACAGCTGCGATTTGGGAGGGCTATGACAATCCGGATAAGAACCATCTGCTGAACGGCAGCAGCGGTCAAGCCGCATCCTTGTTCGCGACAATTATGAAGGATGCTCTCAAAGGCGTTCCAGTGAAGGATTTCCCTGTTCCTGATAACCTCAAGCAAGCACCAGAGCCGCCGCAGGAAGAGGTACAGGTTACAGCACCTAGCGATTTGAGTGGTTCTTACGATGAAGGTACGGGGACTATTTCACTTAACTGGACGGGTGTAGATCAGACAGGGGTGAACTATCGGATATACCGTAGAGAGGCTACTGCGCCGAACTTTACACATTATATGGATGTAGTCACCACCTCGGCCGAAGATCTAACGATAACGCCGGGAACCGATTATGAGTATTATGTAACGGTCTACGATCCGGCAAGCGATACAGAAAGTCAGCCGTCAAACATCGCTCAAGTCTCGGTACCAGCAGAGGATAACGGTGGCGAGGGCGAAGTGATACCACCTCCGGATGGCGGTAATACGTCTAATCCTGGTGGAGGCAACGGTAATGGTAGTGGTAGTGGTAGTGGTGAAGTAACACCTCCACCTAGTGGCGGAGGCTCAGGTGAGTCTGGCAATGGTGGTAATCAAGGACCTCCTAGTGGAGATGGATCCGGCCAGGGGAATGGAACTGAGTCGGGTGGAGGAAGCAATAACGGAAGTGAACCAGGTGGAACTACACCAACTGATCCTGGTGGCGGAGGTTCATCTACCGATCCATCTGGGGATGGAAGTAGCGTTCCGAGTAGCGGCACCGGGGAATGTAGACTCCCTCGTTGTCCGATGATGTTACTCAAGATATAGAAAGACCGATATGAAAAGGTTAGAAATAGGGTTACGGGTAGAACACCGATGCTTATCCAAGAAGCATCGGTGTTCTTTTATGAGGTTGTTTAAAAAGTCCCCCTTTGATAAGAAAACCGGTTGAAGTAATTCGAGGATGAGCGACGGCGATTCAAAGGTAGGTTTTCTTGCGATATAGAATTTCATCATCTTCTGCTGATAACGTATAAATTCTATATCTAACACGAAGTAGCACTGGTAGCTTATTCGACATCGAACCTTGAATTCAGCCGGGCCTTCCGGTGCTCACGTACCCAAAACGTACGCTCCGCTCCTCAGTCCCTAACTTCATCCAATTTTCTCGGTGCTGAAAGTCTGACTTTTTAAACACGCACTTGTGTGTATTTTTTTTTTATTTTCGAAGATTCGTTTTTGAGTGAGCCTCTTAAATGTGGTAAGCTGAAGGTACATTGTGCCAGAGAGGTTTTGAACATGAAGCGAAAATTCGGAGATCGTGCGAATTGGCGCCGCGTGACCCAGCGCCAGTTCAAATCGAAGTATGTTGAAGGTGACACATTTACAGGTTATGCTACGTTCTATGGCATTAACGCGCTGCGCGACCCTCTATGGAAGACGTATGGAGGTCATACTTTTCGTATTGCCGATAAGGGATATACCTGGCTTCAATACTATCCCAAAGGAGCTCACTATGTAGTAACTGCCATGTTTGACGATCATGGGAGCATTGTGGAGTGGTATATCGACGTATGTAAAACCCAGGGGGTTACGGATCAAGGTGTCCCATGGTTTGATGATTTGTACTTAGATATTGTTGTACTTAAGAACGGCGAGGTGTTTTTACTGGATGAAGATGAACTGGATGATGCATTGAGCCGTGGCCTTATCAGTGTCAGGGATTACGACTTGGCGAAAGAGACGGCCCGTGATGTGATGAAATTGATTAAGAATCAAGCGTTCCCTTATTTTGCAATGTCGCTTGAGCATTATCGGACCGGCTACGTTCAATCTGATTCTAGCAATTCTGGAGGTTAACCATGGCTCAATACCGCGCAAGCTCACCGTATGCTGGGAACAGAAGAAGGAGCAACCGCAAATTCGTCTGGACTCTCCGTATTGGAGTGACATGTATACTGATCGGCATTTTATGGTCGGTCTATGCACTGGCCCAGATCGGTAGCGTATACAGGAATACAGCTGCGACTACTGTAGCTTCGGAACCTGTAGATGTAGGGATTATACTTGGCGCATCCATGTGGGGGGATCAACCTAGTCCCGGGTTGCAGGAGCGCCTTGAGCAAGGGCTTGCGGATTATGAGGCTGGCCGCTTTCATACCTTCATTCTAACAGGAGGCCTGGACAAGCCGGACTTCCGTTATACAGAAGCGGAAGGGATGGCAAACTATCTCGAGCAGCACGGCGTCCCGAAAGAAGCTATTCTACTCGAGAACAAGGCAACGAGCACTTACGAGAATTTGAAATTCAGCAAGGAGATTATGGAGGATAAGGGGTTAACCTCAGCTGTCATTATCACTCATACTTTCCATGGCAACCGGGCGTACGAGATCGCCGAAGCGTTGGATTATTCCAGCCCCAAGTTGTCACTTACAGAGACCCATGTTCTCAAGCGCGTTCCTACTATCTTGCGCGAAATTTTGGCTTATACGAAATGGAAGATAGATTATGTATTACTCGCTGTTGGCTGGAAATGACAAAACTTCTAATATCGGATGAGGAGAGAGAATACACTTAAATGTGTGTTTAAAAAGTCAGACTTTCAGGACCAAGAAGGTTGGATGAAGTAGGGACTGAGGAGCGGAGCGTACATAGTTTGTACGTGAGCACCGGAAGGCCCGCTGAATTCAAGATTCGATGTCGATTAAGCTACCAGTGCTACTTCGTGATCAAAGGGTGACTTTTTAAACAACCTCTTAAATGTGTGTTCAATAGCCCCTACCCTATAAAGAGGTGATCTGCGCTATGTCAGGGCGAGTAATGGCAAGAAGTGGTCCTCCTGAAGAGAGGCCTTCAAGACAAATTAATATTGTTCTACGTAATTCGGAGCCGCCGGTTGTCTCGCAGAGTGTTCCGGACAGTGAGGCTCATGCAACTACTGCCAAGCTCATGCCGCAAAATAGTCTGTTTGCAGATTTGCAGAAAGAGCTGGACGGACTGGTTGGATTGGATCATATTAAAGAATTGATGTATGAGATATTTGCACTTCTACAAATCGCCTCGATGCGTTCTGAGGCCGGACTGTTGTCCGGGGCTCAGGTATTCCATATGGTGTTCAAAGGAAATCCAGGAACCGGTAAGACGACCGTCGCCCGATTAGTGGCAAAGTTTTTTCAGAAAATGGGTGTACTTAGTAAAGGACATCTGATCGAAGTGGAACGGGCTGATCTTGTAGGAGAATATATAGGACACACGGCGCAGAAGACTCGCGATTTGGTCAAGAAGGCGATGGGCGGTATTCTGTTCGTGGACGAAGCCTATAGTCTGGCTCGCGGTGGAGAGAAAGATTTCGGTAAGGAAGCTATCGATACATTGGTAAAGTCTATGGAGGATTCGAAGAACCAGTTCATTTTGATTCTTGCGGGGTACTGTGACGAGATGGATTTCTTTCTCGATACCAACCCTGGACTACCTTCACGCTTCCCAATTGTGATGGAATTTCCGGATTATACGATTGATCAGTTGATCCAGATCGCCGAAGGGATGGCCAAGGAACGCGATTATATTCTGATGCCGCAGACAATTGTCAAATTGAAGCAGCATTTGCTCCGTGAGAAGATGGAAGGCGAGCATGTGTTCAGCAACGCTAGACATGTCCGTAATGTGATTGAGCGTTCGATCCGTCATCAGGCGGTACGCATTTTGAATCAATTTAGTGGTGGTTCTCCCGGTAAACTGGAGTTAATGACGATTCGTCCCGAGGATTTGAAGGTCGATAAGTAATTGGCAGATGACTCTGTCTGGATTTTGTTGACTTAGATGATTGAGAAGAAGTTGAACCTATGGTTAACACAGTGAACGGACGTTCTCGCGTTATTGCTGGAGCGTTCTACCAGCTGTACCATGGAGTTCAACTTTTAAAATTTTATGCATCGAGAATGTTAAGTGGTTTAAAAGTTAGACTTCACTTCTTGGATTAACTTAAAGGGAGAGAATAGTTGAATGGCGGTATTTTCAGAAGAGATAATAACACGAATGGAAGAGGCGGAATGTCAGGCAGAACAGCAGTTCCGTGAAATTGATCGTGTTGTGGACAAGAATCAGTTCAAAGTGATTGAAGCTTTTCAGAAGCATCATGTAAGTGATTTTCATTTTGCCGGATCGACTGGTTATGCATATAATGACCGGGGACGAGAGGTACTTGATCTTGTCTACGCGGACGTATTTGGTGCGGAAGCAGCGCTGGTCCGTCCTCACTTTGCATCCGGCACACATACGATCTCAACGGCATTGTTCGGTGTGTTACGTCCTGGGGATGAGCTTCTTTACATTACGGGTAAACCTTATGATACGCTGCATAAAGTCATTGGTAAACCTAGTGATGGCACGGGCTCTTTACAAGATTTTGGGATTACCTATGATGATGTGGCACTGTGTGCTGATGGTACGGTAGATTGGGATACAGTTGCCAGCAAAATAACATCCAGCACTAAGGTAATCGGAATTCAGCGCTCACGAGGATATGATTGGAGAGCTTCCTTCACGGTGGAGCAAATTGGTGAAATGGTGAAGCGTGTGAAGTCGTTGTCTCCGAATTGTATCGTATTTGTTGATAACTGCTATGGAGAATTTACGGAGGAGCAAGAGCCGACCGAAGTTGGGGCTGATTTGATCGCTGGTTCACTGATTAAGAATCCTGGCGGAGGATTGGCCGAGACAGGCGGATATATATGTGGGCGAGCCGACCTTGTGGAGTTGGCGGCGAACCGCCTGACTGCTCCGGGCATCGGAGGAGAAGTTGGTGCAATGTTGGGCACGACACGGGGCATTTACCAAGGGCTGTTCCTGGCTCCAACAATTGTGGGACAAGCCATTAAGGGAAGTATTTTAGCAGCGGCATTGTTCGAGCGGGTCGGCTTTGACAGTAAACCACGTTGGATTGACAAGCGTACGGATTTGATTCAGGCGATCTCCTTCAGCAGCTCGGAACATTTGATTGCTTTTGTACAAGGTATTCAGCGTGCTGCTGCGGTTGACGGCCATGTAGTGCCTGAGCCTTGGGATATGCCGGGTTACGATCATCCGGTCATTATGGCAGCGGGGACCTTTATTCAAGGGGGAAGTCTAGAGTTATCTGCAGACGCGCCGATCCGCGAGCCTTATATTGCTTATATGCAGGGTGGACTTACCTACTCCCACGTTAAGTTCGGTCTGTTGACTGCATTGCAGACGATGAAGGATCGTAAATTACTTTAAATTTTCTTGTAAGTAAACCTGACATCACTATTGACATGTTAGAATAACTTACATATCATTATTTTATGATAATTAAACTGGAAGGTTGAGAGCGATGAGTGACGATATTCGCAGAAATATGGCCTTGTTTCCGATTGGTATCGTGATGAAGCTTACGGATTTAACGGCTCGGCAAATTCGTTATTACGAACAGCATGAGTTGATTGTACCTGCGCGGACATCCGGGAACCAACGTCTGTTTTCCTTTAATGATGTGGAACGTCTTCTCGAGATTAAGGCCTTGATCGATAAAGGAGTCAATATCGCTGGGATTAAACAGGTGATCACTCCGGCAAATGGCGAATCTGAGGAAGCGACAGTCATAACGCGGGACACTGAAGAGAAACGTAAGGAAATATCGAATTCCGAGCTCTATCGTATGCTGAAGCAGGAATTGTTCACGAAGCAACGTCCTGGTCAGGTTTCTTTAATCCAGGGGGAATTATCCCGCTACTTTAAATTAAAATAACTGTTGGGAGATGTTAGCGTGAGTTACACCAAGGATGATATTCTGCGAATCGCCAAAGAAGAGAATGTCCGCTTTATCCGTCTGCAATTTACGGATTTGCTGGGAACAATTAAGAACGTGGAAATTCCAGTAAGCCAATTGGAGAAAGCGCTGGACAATAAGATGATGTTCGACGGTTCGTCTATTGAGGGCTACGTGCGGATCGAAGAATCCGACATGTATCTGGTTCCAGATCTGGAAACTTGGGTTATCTTTCCTTGGATTAGAGAGGATCGCATTGCCCGCTTGATCTGTGATGTGTATATGCCTGATGGCACACCGTTCGCTGGTGACCCGCGTAATATCTTGAAGCGTGTACTGAAGGAAGCCGAGGAAATGGGCTATACTTCGATGAACGTAGGACCTGAGCCAGAATTCTTCTTGTTTAAGACAGATGAGAAGGGCAACCCTACTATGGAGTTGAATGACCAAGGCGGTTATTTCGACCTTGCACCTACTGACCTTGGTGAGAACTGCCGTCGCGAGATCGTGCTGACACTTGAAGAAATGGGCTTTGAAATCGAAGCTTCTCACCATGAGGTAGCTCCTGGCCAACACGAAATTGACTTCAAATATGCTAAGGCAATTAAAGCGGCTGACCAAATTCAAACCTTCAAACTCGTTGTTAAAACGATCGCTCGTCAGCATGGCTTGCATGCAACGTTTATGCCGAAGCCATTGTATGGTGTGAGCGGTTCCGGAATGCACTGTCACCAATCCCTGTTCAAGGGAAAGACGAACGCATTCTATGATGAAAAGGATGATCTTGGTCTGAGCCAAGATGCTCGCCATTATATGGCTGGTATTTTGACACATGCGCGCTCTTTCGCTGCTGTAACTAACCCAACAGTTAACTCTTATAAACGTCTTGTACCTGGTTATGAAGCACCTTGCTATGTAGCTTGGTCTTCAAGCAACCGCAGCCCGATGATTCGTATTCCGGCTTCCCGCGGTGTTAGTACTCGTGTTGAGGTACGTAATCCTGACCCAGCTGCTAACCCATATCTTGCACTTGCCGTAATGCTCAAAGCCGGACTTGATGGAATCAAGAGAAAACTTCCGCTAGTTCAACCGGTGGATCGCAACATTTACGTTATGTCCGAAGAAGAGCTTATCGAAGAAGGCATTCCAAGCTTGCCTGGAGACTTGAAGGAATCTATCGGTGAATTGGTTCGCAGTGAGATCATGGCTGAAGCACTTGGTGAGCACGCTTTGACCCACTTCTGCGAATTGAAGGAAATCGAATGGGATATGTACCGGATGCAAGTTCATCAATGGGAACGTGACCAATATATGACGTTGTATTAATTCGAGGAATCCCTTGCGCCGTAAGGCGTGAGGGGTTTTTTGTATTTAGTTGGATGGAGTAGCCTTAATTTGTTGGCCCACCCAAACGGCCCCCGAATTTTTAATTCCTATTTTATAAATAGTCGTTTGAGTAGTTTTCAAACTTCTTCATATTCTTTGTTTCACAAGAAAGAGAGTTAATACCGCTTTTGCAAGAAATCTCAAAATCACTGAATTCGCAGGATAACATAGGGAACATGATCATGCATAATATCAGCCTGCTTTTAAGTCAAACCTCAATAGCAAAAGAGCCTTCCTAAAAAGGACGACTCTTGCCGAACTTGTAGATATTTGCTTAATTAATCACATTATCTACATCAAGGTGTTATAAAGCTTCCAGCGTAAGTTAGGTCATTACTACCAATGACTTGAGATGGAGTAACATAAGCTTCCTTTTTCTCGTCATAGTAACCAATGATATAGTCGGTTTTATTATTGCCATAATAGAATGCTTGCCAGATGAATTTTGAACAGTAGTTTGGATCTAATGAACCCAATTTAAAATTATCCCATGATGCCCATGGTATATAATAGGTTGATATACTCGCATAATTATTCTCTGCCCATTCAGCTGCTTTCACACCGTGAGCTGATCTATATACCTTGATAGTTTCACCTTTACCATGTCTACTTGAGTAAGCATAAATTCCATCTGATTTCCCGGCATTACCCGCTGCTGGGTTGACGTGATATACATTTAAGTCAGACCCTACAATACCGACATGTCCTACGATAGCAGTTGATGAACCAAACGATTTAGATGAGTAGACAATATCACCAGCTCGCATAATAACATTGCTTCCAGGGTAGTAAACAGGAAGTTCAGCTCTTGGCTCAACTTCTGCGTTTGCGCTTAAAGAAATTGAAAGTAATAGAAAAAAGACTAAGACTGAAAATAAATACTTGTAATATTTCATAATATCCCCCTTTAATAGAATATATTTACATATTTAATCTATCATAACTACCAGAAGTTTACAAGATTAACGACATGTAGTATTTTTATATCAACTAGTTTTCTGAAGGGGGCTATTTATGAGATTATATTCGAACAAGAGTTCTCAATTAATTATTACTTTACTCTACCCTTTACTAATTTTCTTATTATTGAGCTTCCGAGAAGAAATAGACACATGGATCGTCCCAATAGGCATATCATTTATATTTTGTTTTTTATGGAGAAACATTCGCTATTTAATGGTTTCAACATTGATTATGTGGGTTGTTACGGTTCCGTTGTGGTATTTTGTGGTTGAAATAGATAAAGAGAGTCAATTCGCAGTGCTTTTTAGTTCATCTTTACCACTAGTTGTCTTGCAATTTGTAGTTATTGTCTTAGTTCCAGAATTAATAATTATTTCTATTAGGAACTTTTTAATAAGAAGATTCATTTCAAAAAGTTGATTTATCACCTATACCGCGCCGTTCAATCAATGCTATAAACATGGATTGAAAATCTTATCGAGGATGTGCTTGTTATTAGCCCCGGATTTAAAATAGAATAGCATTTTAAGTTTTTCTCGGTACATAAATAATGTCCTTAGAACCTCTCAATGGAGAAGCCAAAGGACTGAAAATTTTACTTCTTCGTTATTTGTTTTTTACCTTTGGACACCGACATAAGTGGTCCGATCTTTTAGGTGATGTGAGAGGGAAGGGGCTTGCAGCCCCCTCTATATGATTATTCTGGCATGATCCAAACAATTTCGCTAATGCGGACAATAAATTTCTTATGTCTTTCTTCCAACACAACATGGTCTTGTTTTACATCGATGACACATCCATCGAGTCTGCCGCGTGTTGTTTCCAGAATAACAATTTTACCCATGAGGGACATTAAACACTCAACCACGCATTGATCGACGGGATGGACAATGATAGATTGAGGCATGTGTTGCTTGTGGGGCATGTTAGACATATTGGCCATATTAGCCATATTAGCGGTGTTTGGCATGTTAGACATATTAGACATGTTGGGCATTTGATACATCATTGGATAACCGTTCAAAAAATTACCTCCCAATATTTTATACGTCATTCTATGCATATGCCTATATAAGTAATTGGGCGTCCGCCTAGAGTTTGGAAATAAAATAGACAAAGGCCCGTTCTAGGATTAATACAAGGATCTCAAGTGAACGTTTAGATTGTAATGATTCGACAGAGCGTTTGAAAACCAGGGAGGAGAGAAGGGATTATATAATTACAATTTAAAAAGCATCCCACCAGGGATGCTTTTTGTGATCTTTGCTGCATTTAATCGTCAATTAATTGTATAAATCAATTCTAATGAAAATCTCGGAATAGGCCAATAACTTTACCAAGGATGCTTACGTGTTTCAAGCGAAGGGGCTCCATAGTAGGATTCTCCGGTTGCAGTCGGATATGATCCTTCTCCTTATAGAAGGTCTTAACCGTTGCTTCATCCTCCTCAGTCATTGCTACGACGATATCGCCGTTGTTCGCGGTTTGTTGTTGTCTTACGATAACATAATCGCCATTATGGATTCCGGCTTCAATCATGCTCTCGCCGACTACGGATAGCATGAATATCTCGCCATCGTTCGCATAATGATTAGGTAGCGGAAAGTAATCTTCTATATTCTCGGTAGCCGTGATCGGCACGCCCGCTGTCACTTTACCGACTACAGGAACGCGTGCTACCGAATGAGCAAACAGACCGGCGCTTTCGGATTCCTCGCCAAGAAGCTCGATTGCTCTCGGTTTGGTAGGGTCACGTCGAATGAATCCCTTCTTCTCCAGACGATCCAGATGTCCGTGTACCGTAGAGCTGGAGGCTAGTCCAACGGCTTCTCCAATTTCACGGACGGAGGGCGGATATCCTTTCGTTCGTACTTCGCTGCGTATAAATTCCAAGATTGCTTGCTGGCGGCTGGACACCTTAGACATAACCAATCAACTCCACTTAGTAACGTTTGGAAAAATTATAACATAGAACTACCGTTCGTACAAACATAAGTTCTAACATTGCTCGTTATTGACCCATCTTGACCATTTATGACGAAGAATGCTGTAAAAATAATTAGGGAACGAATGTTCGAAAAAAGTATTGAATCAAACAAGTGTTCGTGTTATATTATTTTCAGTAATAAGAACACTTGTTTGGAGATGAGGAAAATGCTTAAATATAGCACATATAAAAGTATTTATACGGAGTCAATCCAGAAATCTTCTATATTATCATCAGAGGTTCAAGGTTCCCGTATTTCTAAAACTGCCAAGAGAACGATGCTGGTGCTGGTACTGCTGTTATTAACCTGCACTGGGGTGGTCTCGGCTTTTGCCGCATCTAATGATAGCGTAAATAAGAAACCATTGGAGACAGTTATTGTTATGCCGGGTGATACTTTATGGGAGATCGCATCAGAACATAAACCTCAAGGTAAAGACATTAGAAGATATATAGAATCTATTAAGCGGGTTAACGGAATGCATGTAAGTTCGATAAAGGCTGGAGAGGTACTAGTTCTTCCTAAGTAATCAGTTACTTGTTCGATTTTTCCGGCCTGCTGATTGAACGTCGATTCTGTTTTACGATGAACCGAAATTACTATATAATGAAGAGAGCTTGTGTTACAGGCGGTTGTGCCTTGACAAGCTCTTTTTCTCATGTCAGAGTATGAATAATTGCTGCTTTGCATGAGTGGTAAATACGGCTTGAATATCTTCCAATATATGAGGATGCAAGCTGTAACATAAAAGATTAACGACTTGGGGAGGGACTTATGGATATAGAATCTGTTGTTGCGCGGATCAATGAATTGGCCCGTAAGCATAAAACTGATGGACTAACGGAAGAAGAGATTCTGGAGAGAGCTAAGCTTCGCGAGAGATATCTCGAGAATTTCCGGGCGAATTTCCGTCAAAGACTAGAACAAATCGAAATTGTCGAGGAGTAAGCCGGCCCTAGGGCCTGGCTATACATAACATGCGGCTTACGGATACGAGTGAGGCTTGATTGGCTTGACCTGTTGTAGGCTTATACTGTTGATAGGCGTTATTTAATATGAGGAGGACTGAGTATGGGTTCATTTGACAGAAAAGTAGAACGCAATCAAAAAAGATTGAACCAGAAAGGGAAAGGACCTGTGATTACGACAAGCACAGCATCCGATCCGCGAAGATCACTTGGTGTACGGGGGATGGTGACATTTTCCGCGGACGTAATATGATCCTTCCGGGCGTGCTGGTGCTCATAGCCCTACTATATTCAACCGTTGGCATTGTCGGTAATGCTGCAGAGATGAATTCTTGGCTTTATTGGCTGACGATAGGGCTATATTTGTTGCTTGCCTTCACCTTGTTCATGAGAAGACCTTATCTTCGCATTAATAAGAACTGGGTATATACAACCAAATACAACCGCGACCGACTTCTAGAGGCGGGCAATATTAAAAAAATCAAAGTAAGTCGCAAAAAAATTATGATCGTGCCTAAAATCAAGGATGCGAACTGGGTATTCTATCGTACTCGCAATTTGTTTGATACGACAGCTATGGGAGACCGTCTAGAGCAGTTCGCACACACTCACAATGTTCCGTTTGAGAGAGAATAGGATATTTCCGTAGAGCGCATAGCAAATAATGCATTTGTCATGGGAGAGGGAGGCTTGGTCGGAATGGCCATTAAAGCGGTATGTTTTGATTTAGATGATACATTGCTCTGGGACGATCGAAGCGTGAAAGAAGCTTTCGAGGAGACGTGCCGTAAGGCTGAATCCCTAACGGGCTGCAACCCAGTTGAGCTGGAAGCAGCTGTCCGTAGAGAAGCAAGGGAATTGTACGAATCCTATGAGACATTTCCTTTTACGAAAATGATCGGGATTAACCCCTTTGAAGGGTTGTGGGCAAACTTCTCAGCAGGCGAACAGCCGGAATTCCGTCAGCTTGAACAATTGGCACCGATCTATCGCAAGGAGTCTTGGCGTCGTGGCATGCTCTCTTTAGGCATTGATAATGATGAAATGGCTGCTGAGCTTGCCGAAGGTTTTGCTGCAGAACGCCGAGCACGCGCTTATGTATATGAAGAAACATTCCAAATCTTGCAGGAGCTAAAGGGGAAATTTAAGCTGCTTCTACTTACGAATGGCTGCCCTGCTCTGCAGCAAGAGAAGCTGGATGGGGTGCCAGAGCTCTCTGCCTATTTCGATAAGATCATTATCTCCGGTAGTTTTGGCAAAGGTAAACCTGATTCCTCGATTTTCAAGCACGCGCTTGATCAGTTAGGAACGAAGCCCGAAGAGACTTTAATGGTTGGGGACAAGCTTACGACCGATATTCGTGGATCACTCAGCGTAGGCATTCACGCAGTATGGATAAATCGTGATGAGAAGACCCGTAATGATGAGATCGTACCGGATTACGAAATCTCTCATTTATCCCAGTTGCATCAAATTATTACGGAATTTGCTTAAAATATAAGTTCAAAAGGCCGGTTACAGCACCGAAGCTTATTCTTTCGATGTGCGTTTTTTCAAAACGCTTCAGTTGGATGAAGCTAGGGCGTGAGGAGCGGAGCGTACGAAGTTTGTACGTGAGCACCGGAAGGCCCGGCTGAATTCAAGATTCGATGTCGAATAACTTCATGATTCACTTCGTGATCAAAAGCGGACTTTTTGAACTTCCTCTCAAGACCTCGCCATTTAAGATTCATGAGGAAGGAAGATAACATGCGAAGAAGAAGCTGGAGTTTTCTGATATTTGCGCTTATTCTCATCGTGATCAGTGGTTGTGGAGATAAAAGTTCTACCAATCACGTAGACAGCATGGCTATGGAACCGATTCAGGTGGGGCTTCAAGTGAATCCGACTGAGATTCAAGTAGGTGAAAAGGTCCACTTTGAGGCCAAGGTGACCTATCAAGGGAAGACAGTGGATGATGCCAAAGAGGTCATGTTTGAAATCTGGAAGGACGGAGATAGCGAAGACCAGCATAGTAAGGTAACCGTCAAGAGTGCTGGAGAAGGAAGCTACGTGCTGGAGAAAATCTTCAAAGAGGCGGGTAACTACCATGTTACCTCTCATGTTACGGCCAGAGATCAACATTCGATGCCTTCAGAGGAATTTACTGTGCATGAATAAGAATTCAATCTAATTGTCTTGTAAGAAAGCTGCTCTTCATGCGAAGGGCAGTTTTTTTAATGGCGTATTCCAGTCTGAATTTATGTCTATAGAAGCTTCAAGTTTCAATGGGACATGAAAAGAATAGCGTATATCATTGTGATATTGAAACTAATAGCAATCATGAAATGAGTCGCCAATTACGAACGATAACTAATCGAAGCGTAATTTCGTTCGTGTTTAATAATCCGATTACATACATTGGGATACATATATTTACTTCTCCGTTAGTAGAATTTGATTCGATTTAATTATTGATACTGACCCTTGAAACGTTTATTGAAATTTAACCCTAAGGTCAGTCATGGCGCGTGGTTCCCGATTTGGAATTGCATCTTTTCTTAATGGCTGACTTCTGATACACTAAAACTTAACGTTTTGCGGGAGGGATAGAACATGAGTAAGCCGAGTCTTGAGTCCAGAATGAAAGAACGAATATTAATCCTCGATGGGGCTATGGGTACGATGATTCAGCAGAGGGACCTGTCACCAGCCGATTTTGGTGGGGAAGATCTGGACGGTTGTAATGAAATGCTTGTGCTCACCCGTCCGGATGTGATTCAGGATATTCATGAGCAATATTTAGAGGCGGGAGCCGATCTCATAGAGACAAATACATTTGGTGCTACTTCGATAGTTCTTGCTGAATACGAACTGCAAGACCGTGCACGTGAGATTAACTTAGCCGCTGCGCGCCTAGCAATTGATGCAGCTAATAAGTATAGCACACCGGATCATCCACGATACGTCGTTGGTGCTCTTGGACCGACGACGAAGACATTATCGGTTACTGGTGGGGTCACTTTTGATGAGCTAACGGACAGCTACGAGGAACAAGCATTGGCATTAATCGAGGCTGGTGTTGATGTGCTGTTGCTTGAGACATCACAGGATACGCTTAATGTGAAGGCAGGGAGCATCGGAATATCCCGTGCTTATGATAAGTCCGGTACAAGATTGCCGCTGATGATATCCGGTACGATCGAACCGATGGGAACAACGTTGGCCGGACAGAATATTGAAGCTTTTTATATCTCGCTGGAGCATTTGAAACCGATCTCGGTCGGACTGAACTGTGCTACTGGACCGGAATTTATGCGCGATCATATTAGAACGTTGTCTGATATGGCAAGAACAGCAATTAGCTGCTATCCAAATGCCGGGTTGCCTGATGAGAACGGCAACTATCATGAATCGCCGGATTCGCTGGCCCAGAAGCTGGCGGGATTTGCGGAGCAAGGCTGGCTGAACATCGCTGGTGGCTGCTGTGGAACGACCCCTGCTCATATTGCCGCTATGGCCGATAAGATGAGCCAGTATGAGCCAAGAACAATCAGCGGCGAGCATCCTCCAGCATTGTCCGGCATTGAACCGGTCTATGTTGAAGTGGACAATCGTCCATATATGATCGGTGAGAGAACCAACGTTCTTGGATCGCGCAAGTTCAAACGGCTTATTGTAGAGGGCAAATATGAGGAAGCATCGGAGATTGCCCGTGCTCAGGTGAAAAATGGCGCTCAGGTGATCGACGTCTGCGTCCAGGACCCGGATCGTGATGAAGCAGAGGATATAAAGCTGTTCTTGGAGCTCGTAGCCAAGAAGGTGAAAGTGCCGCTGATGATCGATACCACGGACCCCAAGGTACTTGATCTTGCTTTGACATACTGCCAAGGCAAATCGATAATTAACTCCATTAATTTTGAAGATGGTGAAGAAAAATTCGAGAGCGTGACTCCTCTGATCCATAAGTATGGGGCATCGGTGGTCGTTGGGACGATTGATGAGAAGGGACAGGCAATTACTCGGGAAGATAAACTGGAGGTTGCCAAACGTTCGCATGATTTGCTCGTGAACAAGTATGGACTTTCTGCGGAGGATATTATTTTTGACCCGTTGGTGTTCCCGGTTGGTACTGGGGATGAGCAATATATTGGCTCGGCTAAGGAGACGATCGAGGGGATTCGTCTAATTAAGCAGGCGCTACCTGCCTGCCACACTGTGCTTGGGATCAGTAACGTCTCCTTCGGTTTGCCGGAAGCAGGGCGCGAAGTATTGAACTCTGTCTTCTTGTATGAATGTACGAAGGCAGGGCTTGATTATGCGATTGTGAATACCGAGAAGCTCGAACGTTATGCTTCGATTCCGGAGGAAGAACGCAAATTAGCGGAAGAGCTGATTTATAATACGAATGATGAGACCTTGGCTGCATTTGTCGCTGCTTTCCGTAACAAGAAGGTAGAGAAGAAGGAGAAGGCCGTCAACCTATCGCTTGAGGAGCGACTCGCTTCTTATGTAGTGGAGGGCACGAAGGAAGGTCTGATCCCGGATCTGGATGAAGCGTTGAAGCGTTACGGTGCACTTGAGATCATTAATGGCCCGTTGATGGCTGGGATGGAAGAGGTTGGACGTCTATTCAACAACAATGAGCTGATCGTGGCAGAGGTATTGCAGAGCGCTGAGGTCATGAAGGCATCAGTAGCTTATCTAGAGAATTTCATGGAGAAGAATGAGACATCCGTCAAAGGTAAAATCCTACTGGCGACCGTAAAGGGAAATGTCCATGATATCGGTAAAAACCTAGTGGAAATCATACTCTCTAACAACGGTTACAAGATCGTGAATTTGGGCATAAAAGTACCACCGGAGCGTATTATTGAAGCTTACCGTGAAGAGAAGGCTGATGCGATTGGATTATCCGGCCTGCTCGTCAAGTCGGCTCAACAGATGGTAGCCACAGCACAAGATCTACGCGGTGCGGGGATCGATGTACCTATCATGGTAGGTGGAGCGGCGCTGACGCGCAAATTTACACGGACACGCATTCGTCCTGAGTATAATGGACTTGTTGTCTACGCCAAGGATGCGATGGATGGACTAGATCTGGCCAACAAGCTCATGGATAAGGAACAACGTGAGAAGATGCGACTTGATATGGAAGCGGAGAAAGAAGCGGATTCTAAAGTTGCTGAGAAGGCACCGCTGCCACAGTTAACCCGGGTTGAACGCTCGAAAATATCACTTGATGTGCCTGTATATCAGCCACCTGATCTGGAGCGTCACATTTTAAGAGACTATCCGATTCAGCACATTATTCCATATATTAATATGCAGATGTTATTGGGACATCATTTAGGATTGCGAGGCTCGGTCGAGCAGTTGCTTGCTCAGGGTGACCCGAAGGCTGTTCAACTGAAGGAGACGGTAGATGAGATTCTAGCGCATGCGACACGTGACGGAATTATCCGTGCGAATGCAATGTATCGGTTCTTCCCGGCTCAATCGTCAGGCAACGATATTATCGTGTATGACCCAGCAGATCATAGTAAAGTACTCAAAACCTTCAGCTTCCCAAGACAACAGGTTGAACCGTACTTATGTCTAGCGGATTTCCTGAAGCCGGTGGACAGTGGTATTATGGATTATGTGGGCTTCCTCGTGGTTACAGCTGGACAAGGTGTTCGTGAATTGTCTGAGAAATGGAAGGACAGCGGAGATTATTTGCGCTCCCATGCGCTGCAATCTGTCGCCTTGGAGACAGCAGAAGGCCTTGCGGAACGGGTACATCATATTATGCGCGATATTTGGGGCTTCCCGGATCCGCAGGATATGACGATGAAGCAGCGTCATGGCGCTCGCTATCAAGGTATCAGGGTCTCCTTCGGCTACCCGGCATGTCCGAATCTTGAGGATCAGGGGCCGCTGTTTGAAATTATGAAGCCTGAGGATATCGGCGTAGAGCTGACCGAAGGATTTATGATGGAGCCAGAGGCTTCAGTCTCTGCCATGGTGTTTGCTCATCCGCAGGCTCAATACTTTAATGTAGATAAAGCCTAAGATGATTAATTGCGAGAACCCTCCGTCTAACGGAGGGTTCTCGGCAATTTGAGGGCACTAACGCCCGAAGGAGGTTATAGTCATGGAATTGTATTTCATGGGAACGAATGCAGGGGTTCCTTCATTGGAGCGCAACGTAACGTCCCTGGCGCTTCGTCTGTTCGACGAACGGCGCAGCTTCTGGTTGTTTGATTGTGGAGAGGGTACGCAACATCAAATACTTCGCTCGCCCCTTAAGCTTAGCAAGCTGGAGAAGATCTTCATTACGCATCTGCATGGTGATCATCTGTTCGGACTGCCAGGGCTCATCTCGAGCAGAGCTTACCAGGGGGAACACTCCGCTGACTATATATGGCCCGCCTGGGTTAAAGCAATATATAACAACATCGCTGAGTATCAGCGAGTCGAGGATCGATTATCGGCTAGATATCGTCGAACATGAAGGTGGAGAATTGTTCGAGGATGAGACCTTTCGCGTCGAGTCCGCACTGCTGGATCATCGGATCGCGAGCTATGGATATCGAGTCATTGAGAAAGATCTCCCGGGTAAGCTCGATTCTATTTTGCTAGGCAGTCACGGCATTAAGCCGGGTCCGCTATATGGCAGGCTAAAGCGGGAGAGAGCGTGGAAGCACCGGATGGTGTTATTATTACGCCGGACGAAGTACTGGGGAGTCCGAAGCAAGGGAGGATTGTAGCGATTCTCGGAGATACCCGTCCATGTAAGGCTGTCATTAGTCTGTCAGAAAGTGCAGACGCTATAGTTCATGAATCTACGTTTCTCAATGAGTTGGCACAGACGGCTTATGATTATCATCACAGCACTGCAAAGCAGGCTGCCGAAGCAGCGAAGGCGGCAGGTGCGAAGCAGCTCTATCTTACTCATTTCAGCTCAAGATATAAATCTGAGGAACAGCTTCACCGCTTACTTGTTGAAGCGCAGCAGACTTTTGCGAATTCTGAGCTAGCCCGGGAACATGTTATATATCCTGTGACACGTGCTGACGGGGAAGAGTAGGGTGGGAGATTACAGTGCTCTAATGAATTATTTTCCGGGAAAGCGCAGGATCTGACAGGCGATTGCAAAGTTTGCTATATCTATAAATAAGATAGATCCGTCTTCGATGTTGTTCGACGCGGCATGACGGGATCATGCGAAAGTTTGACAGAATCACGGCCCGATTACTGATTATTTTGACAACGGAATGTTCGGAAATTTGCTTGTCCTTTTGTTTTCCATGTACAATGATATTTGATACAGAGGAGGATAAAACGATGAGCAAATTAACAGCCGACTGGAAGGCTTATCTTATAGATTTGGATGGAACTTTATATCACGGAAGCCGTATGATACTTGGAGCAGACCGATTAATATCCGATCTCCAGGATGCTGATATTCCTTATCTGTTCGTTACGAACAATTCATCACGAACTCCAGCGGAGGTTGCCACCCATTTGCAGCAAATGGGAATTCCAGCCGATGAACATCACGTATGCACCTCGGCTGTAGCTGCTGCGCAGTACATCGCTGAGCAGTACCCGAGTAGCAAAGTGGCTCCGATCGGTGAGTATGGGCTGCTGGAAGCTCTTCGCGAGGCGGGACTAGAGTGTGATGAAGAGCATCCCGATGTAGTAGTTCAGGGGATTGACCGTTCCTTTACATATGAGAAATTAACGAAGGCGGCTCGGTTGATTTCGGGGGGGCACGATACGTTCTGACTAACCCTGATTTGCAGTTGCCCTCACAAGATGGACTGATGCCCGGTGCTGGTACTATCGCCGCAGCTATCAAAGCGGCATCGGGCCGTGAGCCGATCGTTATCGGTAAGCCGTCGGGAATACTGATGAAGTTCGCGATCGACAGGCTGGGTCTTCGTAATGAAGAGGTCGCTGTGATTGGTGATAATATGCTGACGGATATATCTGCAGGAGTCCATGCGGGTTGTGGCACGATTCTGACACTAACTGGCGTGACTACCGAGGACAACTTGGAGGAGTATGTTATCAGCACAGGGATTCAGCCTGATGTGATCTGCAAGAACCTGGATGAGATTCGCAAGCTGGTGTGTGAGAAAAGGTAATTTAAATAAGTGTTCAAAAAGATCAGTTTTCAGCACCGAAGCTTATGCTTTCGATGTGCGTTTTTTCTAAACGCCTCAGTTGGATGAAGCTAGGGCACTTTTTGAACTACCTCTAACATGAGAATGAAGGGAAGATGAGCCATGCCGGAACTACCGGAAATGGAAAATTATAAAGTACAACTATCACAGCATATCTTAGATTTACCGATTACTTCTGTGATGGTAAATCGCGAGAAATCGATCAACGTGGAAGGAGAAGCTTTCCGTTCCGAGTTGTTGGGCAGACAAGTGGTATTTGTGGAGCGCCGCGGAAAGCATCTCTTGTTCCATTTAGATAACGGACGCCGTCTTTTACTGCATTTAATGCTTGGTGGATTATTGTATTTGGGATCTTCCGACGATCGACCGGAGCGGAATACACAGATTGAGATTACCTTCGGTTCCGATCTTGTCCTATATTTCATGGGATTAAGACTTGGCTATCTACATATCCTCAGTGCCAAGGAAGCGGAAGAATCGCTGTCGCATCTGGGACCGGAGCCACTCGGGCGGAGAATGAACGAAGAGAGATTCATCAGTCTTCTGCAGAATAGGCGTAGCAGTTTGAAGACGGCTTTGGTTAATCAGGATATTATTGCAGGGATCGGTAACTGTTATGCGGATGAAATCGCCTTTGCCGCTGGACTACGGCCATCAGCTAAGCTGCAAAATTTCGAAATGGGAGACTTCTCACGTCTGTACCTTGCGATGCAAGAAGTGCTGATTAAGGCAACAGAAGCTGGAGGATATATGGAGATGCCTGTTATTAAAGGGGATACCTTAACGGGCGGCGCTAATGATATTTGCGAGGTATATGATCGGGGTGGGGAGACATGTTCCCGCTGTGGAGATCAGATTATAAAGGCAGAGATGGGCGGGCGCAAAGTGTTCTACAGTCCGGGTTGTCAGCATGATCGATGAGATTAAGGTCGGCGGACATTTCAGCATTCGATATGGATATTCCGGTGCTGCCAAGGCGGCGCTGCAGATTGGAGCAGGGGCTTTTCAGTATTTCCCCAAAAATCCAAGAGGTCTGTCGGTGAAGTCCTTTAATGCACAGGATGCAGAAACATGCCGCCAGCTTTGTCTCAAGAATCATATCGTATCAGTGGCACATACGCCTTATCCGAGTAATTTAGCCGCTGAGCCGAGTAACGAGGATGGACTTTTCCATCGAGTAGTAGACTCGCTGCGTAACGATCTGGAAATTGCAGAAGCTTGCGGTTCTATTGGAATAGTAGTTCATTTTGGCACAAATAAGGCTGGAAACCCCTTACAAAGTTATCAAAATATTATACAATGTATAAATAAAGTGCTTGCAAATTGGCGAGGTCAGACTAAGTTGCTGATCGAGAATCAGGCGGGGGACCATGGGGACATGGGAATGACGCTTGAAGAGATGGTTCAGATTCGCAAGCTATGTGATACTCCGCAGCATATCGGGTTCTGCCTTGATACTTGTCATGCTTTTGCATCGGGAATGTGGGTTGGTGAGAAGGATGATTTTGCGGATAAGGCACAGCGGCTGGGATTCTGGGAAGCTCTGTCCGTGGTTCATCTTAATGATTCCATGTATCCGCTGCATTCACGTAAGGACCGACACGCCAGAGTTGGGCAAGGATATATAGGAGAATCAGGTTTTAGAACGTTGCTACAGATGGATGCCATTCGACGTGTGCCATTAATTTTAGAGACCGCTACTGGAGCGGATGGAACGTATAGAGAGGATATGGAGCTGGTAAGGCAGTGGGCGGAGAGCTAGTGCTGGAATAACAGCGGAAAGGAAGAAGAACGTGATTCATCTATATATGGACGATTTCCGACAATGTCCAAAAGGGTTTACATTAGCGCGCTCGGTGGATGAATGCATTGAGTTGCTGCGTTTGACTGAAGTAGATATTTTATCGCTAGATCACGATATGGGTGTAGATGAGAAAACCGGCACTGAAGTGGCTGTTACTATCGCCCAGGAGGGTCTATACCCCCGTGAAATCTATTTGCATACATCGAGTAGTTGCGGTAAAAAAAGTATGTACGAAATCCTGTATCAGAATAAACCGGAGCACGTAGTACTGCATAACGGTCCGATTCCGTTCGAGCGTTTGGACGATATCGCGCGTCAGGCAGAGCAGCGTGCTGGAAAGTAAGAGAGGTTGCACAACTTGAATATTCACATACAAGAAAATACTGATGCTACGCAGGTCGTAGCGTCGACCCGATACGTGTGTACGGCGAATCATGGATTCGCTCCGTACGCACAGGAGGAACTGCGTAGATTATTTGGCTCGGTGAAGAGTACCGTGCTTGTATCTGGAGAGGTATTGCTGGTTACTCTACCGTTTGAGTCACAGGAGATTGAGAGACGTTTTGCTGAGGTGCAGCCTCTATTTTTGCGTCATATGTTTCCAGTCAGTTGGCAGTGGACGGTTGATGTAGAGAATTCGAACCGGGCTTGGGAGGATGAGCTTGTAGAGTACCTTCTTGCTGATGGGCGGATCAATGGGGCTAAGGTAGCTATCCAGCCACGGAAATCTGAAGGCTCATTGTGGCAGGAGAGTGCGCTTTCGTTCAAAGATATGCTTCAAGCACGGCTGGATGAATCCAAAGCTGAGTTTGTGGTGAGAGATGCCGATTTGATCGTATCTGTATTTATTGGGAAGGATCAAGTCCTGGTGGGAATCTCAACGCCGCAGCAGAATTTATCAGACTGGAATGGTGGAGCAATTCGTTTCCAGCGTGAGGAAGGGCAGATTTCAAGGGCGAAGTTTAAGCTCCTGGAAGCAGAATCAGTCTTTGATATCGATTTTTCGGCTTTTCATGAGGCGCTTGATATCGGGGCTGCCCCAGGGGGATGGTCCTCGTTCCTGCTGGAGCGAGGTCTTAAGGTAACGGCCGTAGATCCGGCAAAGATGCATCCATCGATACTTGATTCACCGCGGTTGACGCATATCCGAAAAAATGCGGACAGCGTTAAATTCCGTGAAGGACAGTTCGATTTACTCGTGTGCGATATGAGCTGGAATCCGAAACAGACGGCAAAAATGGTCATCGATTTGCTGTATGCGCTCGTACCGGGCGGAACAGCAGTCGTTACTGTCAAGCTGATGAGCAAGAAACCGATGGCGCTTATTCAGGAAGTTATCTCGCTGTTTGAGGCATCGCAAATGCAAGTACAGCGCGCAAAACAGCTGTTCCATAACCGTGATGAAATTACACTATATATGATTAAATATTAATAGCATGAACTAATTATTGTAAAAGTGCGTGTTCAAAAAGTACGGTTTTCAGCACCGAGAAGGTTGGATGAAGCTAGGGACTGAGTGGACTTTTTGAACAACCTCTAAAAAAAGAGTTTTACTTCTTATAAGTTTATGCTATACTGATTCCAAAATTATACAAGAATAACAATAGGGAAAGCATCCCGTTTAGTCTCGGCTAGTCCGAGCTGAACGTGATTGCTTTCCCTTTTGTGTTGCAAAGGAGGTTATCGCTTGCCGCATATTGCGATGCTTGCTGAAGGAGATGTTATTGCGGGACGATACCGGATCGAGCGCTTGATCGGACAGGGTGGCATGAGTCATGTGTATCTAGCTGCAGATTTAAAGCTTCCAGGTAAGCTGTGGGCGATCAAGGAAATGACGGACCGTGTGCCTAGAGAGATGCAATTGGAGGAGGAGGCAGCACTTTTGATCGCAATGAATCACCATCGTCTGCCGCGGATCGTTGATTTCTGGTCTAGTGAAAACGGAGATCGTTCTTATCTTGTGATGGATTATATCGAAGGGGTACATCTTGATAAGTATGTGCGGCAGTTAGGCTCTAGCTTCAAGCCGGAAACACTGGTCGGGATTGGCATGCAAATATGCGAAGGTCTGCATTACTTACATAGCCGAAAACCACCGATTATTCATCGCGATTTAAAGCCTTCAAATCTGTTGATTGACAGTAAGGGCGAGATTCGGTTTGTTGATTTCGGCATTGCCCGCAAATTTCGGCCTAACGGTATCGAGGATACGATCAAGCTGGGGACGATTGGATTCGCGGCGCCGGAGCAATATGGTGGCCGTCAGAGTGATGGAAGGGCGGATTTGTATTCCTTAGGTGCGGTGCTGCTCTATTTGGGGACCCATTGCAAGTATATGGAATGCACATCAGAGGCAATGACTCTGCTTGCCAAGAATGGATTTTCACGTCTAGGTCCTGTTATTGAGAAATTGTTACACAGCCATCCGGAGGAGAGGTTCCAAACAGCACAGGATGCGGGAACTGCCTTATCTAAGCTGCTCGAACGTTCACAGTCTCAAGGCATTAAGGCCAGGGGTAAAGAACAAGAAGGTGAAAAGGGTACATTTCCCGGTCGTTCTATTGTTATCGCTGTGATGGGAACCGGGCCGGGAGTTGGGGTAACGCATACAGCGATTTCACTGGCTCATTCGTTGGCCAGATATTCTCGAAGGGTTGCTGTGATGGAGCTTGATCCCCGGGCAACAGCGTTGGAACGAATTCTGCATAGGCTTGGGGATGAGGGGAGACATTCCAGACAGTTGCCTAACCGTCGTGCTCGTATTGAGGGAGTTGACTATATCAGAACCAGCTCAAGAGTTGAGATGCTTGATCTATTCGCAAAGGACTACACCTACATAATTTGTGATCTTGGTTCAAGCAGGCGTAAGGATTTGCTTGAGGAATATGTCAGGGCGGATCTGGCGATTCTTGTAGGCTCTTCTGCTGTGTGGAGGGTTGATGAATTGGAGCTGTTCGCTGCCGCTGCTCCAGGTCAAATCAAGCAATCGCCGGTGTACTGTCTTCCGTTTGTGGCTGGAGCAGAGGTTAGCAGGCTGCAGAGAACACTGGATACAAAGCAGGTCTATGCATTACCAGCCGATAGCAATCCGTTCGTCCCGGACAGGCCATGGAGATGGCACTGCTCCAGGCATGTAGTGAAGTGCTACCTCAAGGCATTCGTCCGGTCAAACGTGGATTCTGGTTATCCAGTAGAAAGTAGTGAAGGAGAAGTGAGATAGTAAATGATTAGAAAACGGACAAGGCAATTTATATATGCCGGAATTGTCGGTGCTGGAATCGTCGGTATTGCCTTCGTAGGTTATGCGATCCATGCTTCAAACAAATTGGAGCAGGTACGTACATCCGTGACTAAGCAATACGAATCTGAAATATCCGCGATGAAACAGGCTTCCGGTAATGTTGTCACCGGCTGGACCTTATCGCGGGAAATTCCAGCTGGAGAACGCATTACGAGACAGGATCTGACTTCGATTGTGCTTCCTGTGGACAGCGTTCCGGGTGATTGGTTGAAGGCCTCTGAGAATATCGTTGGTAAGGCCGCCAAAATTACGGTCGCTCCCAAAACGCTGCTTACCGACTCTTTGTTATTTGAGGAGGGGCAGTCTCAGACGATCTTCGTTATCGTGAGATGGGCTTCATCCAGTTGCCGGGTGAATTGAAGCAGAAGGATGTCGTCGACATTCGGATTCAATTCCCGACCGGACAGGATTATATTCTGCTGTCCAAGAAGCGGGTTGAATCACTCTCTCCCGGTGTTGTTACGTCAACCCTCAATGAAGAAGAGATTCTGCTGTTGTCCAGTGGGATCGTAGACGCTTATTTACATAAGGCATCTATTTATGCCCTTAAGTATGTGGAGCCGTACTTACAACGGGAAGCTATAATGACGTATCCGCCAAGCGATGCCGTGCTTCAGGTGATTCGAAAGGATCCGAATATTGTGGATATGGCGGAGCACGCACTGACAGCTACGATAAGAGCGGGACTGGAGGGCGATTTGGCGTCGGTCACGTCGCAGCGTGCGGCTGAATTTATGAGCCAGAAATCCACTTCTACTTCGGTCCGCACCTCGCAGGAGGGGAGCGATTCATTTGTGCTCGATGCTGGGAAGTGATAGTAACAGGAATCGGGTGGTTTGGTGGGTTGACAAGGTCTATTTGGAGGGGATCGGATGAAACGTTGGCTATTCGCCGGGGTGAGCGATAAGCGGGAGCTTATCCTCTACATATGTAAGCTGCTCACTGCGTCCGGACAGCGTGTATTGCTAGTGGATCGAACGGCCGAGAGCAAATATCAATATCTCACTCGTAACAGAGAGGCCGCTTTACCGCTAATCGAGTTCTGTGGCTTTGATATCACCAGTGGGAAGCTAATAACTACAGAAGAAGGAACTGGATTGCCAGAGGCAACCCGTATTAGGGACGAGAGCTATGATTATGTACTTTACGATTATGAGTTGGATCAGCCAGAAGAAAGAGGGCTATGCTCGCAAATGGATCAGTTTATATGGGTGACCACCTATGATCATTATGAGGTGGAACGAAGTGCTGACTGGTTCAGACAATTGCTTCGCTCGGATCCGGAACTGGCAGGCGTCCGTGTTCATCCTGTTCTGATAAGAACGGTGGAGAGCTACTTGACCGCAGATTACATGATAAGTCTGGCAGATGATTTACCGATAGAGTGGAATACAGAGGTTGCGTGCATCCCCTGGAATGAGCTTAATGCGGCCATCCATTATGAGAACGGGCATGAGCATATGCTTCATATTCATCGAATCACCAGCTCTTATAGAAGAGCCTTGATATCTTTAATTATACAGTTGACAGGCTGGACTAGAAACGAAACAAAAAGGGCGATGCGCAGCGCAAAAAGGAGGGTCATATGAGTCGAATTGTTATATGGGATTACGGTTATAGCGGTGCAGAGGATATCGCGGCGGCGATAGCCATTGTAACATCACTATACCAGAGACGGCGTGTATTGCTGATTAATGAAGAGGATGTCGGGCATGGAGTAGAGCAAGGATTTCCCGTGTATGACGCTGCAGTTAATAGAGATAGCTCGAAGATTACGGAGACCGGGACGGAAGCTTTGCTGCGGCTTCTTATCACTCAGCGCATATCACGGTATAACTTTGTGGACTATACAAGACCGTTGATTAACAGTCGTCTTGACCTCATCCCCGGTGCTAGTGGAGGACTGAACAGGCAGGCAGACGCTGCGCTGTTGCAACAGTTATATGCAGTAGCGGAGGATGTGTATGAATTCGTATTCCTGCATCGGAGCGGCATGTCGCTACCTGTTGAAGAAGCGGAAGAGGTGCTGCTGCTGCCTGTACTTCAACAGAATCGTATCGGACTTGACCCATTTTTTGCATATTATCGATCTTGTTCTGAGGTCTCAAGGAATAAGGTAAAAGGAATCATTCTCCGTAACTACGATCGTCAGGCCAAATGGAATATCGCAAATATCAAACGGTACTATAATTGTGAAATTCCGATTTATGGCATCTGTTATGATACTGGGTTCGCAGATTCATGGAATGAGCATGACCTGCTTCGGTATTTCCGTCGAATTCACTTGCCTGGTCGCATGGGAGCAAAACGTGGGACTATGCTGGAAGCTCTACAGGAGCTTGGTGGAGCATTATCCGCAGTCTCAGATAATTATTTACCTCCGTCATCCCTATCTGATGACAAGGGGGCTTAGCTATGGAACGACTTACGAACGGGATCGGGATTGCTTTGATTCTGCTTCTGGCACTTCTTCTCGTCTGGCTAAGGGCTAGAGCAGTATCTGAAGATAAATCAACGAGTAAGGTGATTCATGAACGTTATAGCCTACCCGATCTCATCGCCTATGTGAAGTTTCAACTACATGAACTGAGCCGCAATAAGATCAATCAATGGGGAATGGGGAGGAGTCCTGGGCACGTAAAGTGAAAGCAAGAACAGAGCTGCGCCAGGCACTGAGGGGATGTACTTATGGAGACCGTAGTGATAAGCGATTCGTTCAAACTTATATCCGTGATTTGCTACTTGAAGGATACGGGGTAACTGAGGAGAACATTGAACAGATTATTCCCTTTCAACAGCCATCAAGGCTGACTCACCAGGATCGGTTCGAGGTAATCTTCTATCTATATCGCAAAAGATACGGTGAAGATGCATTGTCGGTTCTAATTGAGGAATACGAGCTCGACGAGCCGAAGCAGACGACAGAAGTTGAAGAAGGGTATGTGTACGAAATTAACGGCGATGATATTGATTACTGCTTCGGTAGAGAATACAGACAGCTCTGCTTCGAAGAGAAGCTGGATATCGTCGTTCAGCGCGTCTATCAGTCCTATAAGGGTTTCTCTGTCATCGATAGTATGCTGGAGCAACGAATCGATGGAATAAGCGGCGGAGTAAGCGGAATATCCGGATCCGGTCATCTTGGTTATGAGCAGAATGATGTTAATGGAGCTACGTTTGGGACAGGCATTGAAGCTCCACTGGACGAAGATGGGCGAGATATATCTCGAGTATGGGAGAGCGTTTGGATATTTTATAAAGGGAAGAGTATCAGACTTCCTTTCCTATCCTTCGACAGTGAGTTCGAGCTCAGAAGGATCTGCCAAAATATATATAAATACAATTTGCCAGGTCAATTGTCAGAGGCCAGCGGATTTAAGGTGAACGATATGAAGGATGGTTCCCGGGTTGTCGTTGTCCGGCCTCCTTTTGCAGAGTCGTGGGCCTTCTTCGTCCGTAAATTTGATACTCAGGGAGCGACGCTTGAACAATTAATACAGGGCCGGGATTCAGAACTTCCAGTTCAGCTTCTGAAATATCTTATGAAGGGCAGCCGGATCACTTCGATTACTGGCTCGCAGGGCTCAGGTAAAACGACGCTGTTAATGGCGCTGGTCAAGCATATCTATGCATCTTATACACTTCGTGTTCAGGAGATGTCTTTCGAATTGAATCTGCGAAAGCTGTATAGTGCAAGAAATATACTTAGTTTTCGAGAGACAGAATACGTAAGTGGACAGGCTGGCCTTGACCTGCAGAAGAAGACAGATGGGACCGTACATATACTCGGTGAGGTAGCTACGGATGAAGTTGCTTCCTGGATGATACAAATGGCACAGGTAGCAAGCCTCTTTACCGTGTTCACGCATCATGCTAAGACCTTTCCTGATTTGGTCGATTCATTACGGAACTCGCTGTTGAAGACGGGAGTGTTCCGGGATGAGCGGGTCGCCGAGCTGCAGGTTGCTGGGGTTATCGATTTTGACATCCATTTGCGCAGAGACATTCACGGCAATCGTTATATTGAGCGGATTACGGAGTGTTGCCGCCGAAGCGATGGCGAAGCCGAAATATTGACCGGAGAACGAACCTATCAGGCAAGGACGATTGTTGAATATGTAGATGGTCAATACCGGATCATGCAACCGATAACCGAACAATGTCGTAATGAAATGCGGCGTGAGATGCTTCCGGAAGATGCCCTCCGTTTTGAGCAATTTCTGACTCAGTATTGGGGGGAGCAGATTGGAGCTTAAATCGATCTTGTTATGGATCGCATTTATATCATTTCTATTATTTGGCGGCGTCTATTTGATCGCTTTAGAGATTCGTAGGCGTGAAGAGAAGAAGGCAGGAGAGCTTGGGATTGCCTTAAATACTGCGACAGCGGGGCCAGGACTCTCATCCAGCTTCAAAGTATTCTGGGCGGCTCTACTATTACGATCCTATGCCTTTTCAATGAAAGTGCCACCCTTACGGTTATATGTGCTGAAGGTACGTGGCCGCATCTCGTTGCTGCAGACACCAGATGAATTCGAATTAAGAAGGCAGACGATGAAGCTCGTATATTCATTGCTTGGCCTATCTGGGATTGCGGTGGTCTCGCTGACATTGATGCATCCTAACGTGCTGTTCTTCCTCACAGTCATAATTGCTGTTGTCGTCATTCATGGGCTTATGCTCGAAGGTTATGTGGGGAGGCTGGAGAAGAAGCTACTGCTGCAAATGCTGCAGTGGTTCGCTGCGGTTAGACATGCCTATCATGCACACGAAATGGTAGCGGATGCGATCGACGAAGCGAATGAAGGCGCGAGTGAGGAACTGGCCAGACATGGGGAGAAAATCTATGAAGCTCTTATCTCAGCTGAGCCGGATAAGGAGCTTGATCGCTACTATGAAACTGCACCTAATCGTTTTCTGAGGGGCTTTGCCTCGATTTCCAGGCTGATTATGGAGTACGGAGATCGTAAGGATGAACAACAGGGATCGCTGTATTTGCGCGGGATCTCGAGCCTGACTGGGGAGATACAGCTAGAATTGATGCGCAGGAACAAGCTTGATTACTTGCTAAAAGGACTCAGTCTAATTGCACTAGCTCCTATTTTCTTCACGAAGCCTATTGAACTTTGGGCCAGACGGAATTTTCCACTGATGGATCAATTTTATTTAAGCAAGCTCGGAATCTCTATTCATATCGGCCTGTTCATTGTTATTATGCTCAGCTATATCCTGCTGCAGAAACTAAAAAGTGAGGAAGCAACCGCCTATCGGGCTGGCGTGGATATTTCGGCTTGGGAGGCAAAGATCTATCGCTATAAGGCGGTAAGAATGATTGTCAACTGGTTCTGTCCACCGCCAGGATCACATTGGTACGATCACATCGTCGAACTGCTTAAGGAGACGAATCAGACCCTTCGTGTTGAATTACTTCAGGTAAGACGAATCGCAATTTATCTTGGTTGTCTATTCCTCATGGTGGGCTCCATTAGTTGGACACATTGGAAGAGCAGGGAATGGATTGTAGCTGAGCCGCCTGGCAAGTTACGTATTTCTTGGCACACTCTCAAAGGAAGAAGGGGAAACTGCTCAGAAGATGGTAGAGCTGGAGCGGCAGATCCTACGCAGCCCAGGGATATCCACGGCGGACGATGATGCAGTAACACAAATCGTTACCACGGTGACGAAGCAGATCGGCTTGAAGCTGGATAAAGGCAAGGTAGAAGCGATTACCCAACGTGTTATGGACAAGCTTGATCGCTATCAAGCGGAGTACTGGAAATGGTGGGAGGTTATGCTTGCCCTCGCATTGCCCATGCTCGGGTATTACAGTCCGATCTGGACACTTCATTTCCAACGTAGATTAAGATTGACAGATATGAGGCATGAAGTGTATCAATTCCAGACGATGATCATGATTTTACGAGAGTTCGAACGTATCTCGGTAGAAGCGATACTGGAGTGGCTATACAGTTACGCCATTATTTTTAAAGCCCCACTTGAGAAGTGCTTGGCCTATTACAGCGCAGGAGCCCAAGAGGCTCTTCAGGGATTGAAGAATGAGATTGCGCTGGAGGAGTTCCAGCGCTTGAGCGAGCACTTGGCTCAGGCAGAGGAGAAAATACCAATTAGAAAAGCGTTTGATGATTTGCAGAGCGAGATGGGGTTTCAGTTTGAACGGAGACGACTTGATTATGAGAAGGATTTGGATATGAAGGCTGAACTGGGCCGGATGATCGGTTTTGCTCCCATGTACTCCATGATTTTCGCATATTTAGTTATTCCACTGATTTGGATGAGCTTCAAGCAGATGGATGTCTATTTTCAACAAATTCAAAATCTATAATGGTAGTCAAAATAGCTCCGCTCTTCAGACCCTAGCTTCATCCAACTGAAGTGTTTTGAAAAAACGCACATCGGAAGAATAAGCTTCGGTGCTGAAAATCGAACTTTTTGAACTCGAAATTATAACTAGGAGGAAAAAATATGAATAACGCTTCATCCGCATTAAAGGTAGCAGCTGGAATCTTCCTAACGATCGCGCTGATTACGATTGTTGTTGTCTTATTCGTCTCGGCTCAGGAGGCGACGAAGACGGCGCAGAACAATTTTTCAGACATTCAGACCGAACTGTCTCAGGCCGCTTTTACAGTATACGATGATACGACCGTTAGCGGTTCGCAGGTAACGAATGCACTACGTAAATTTAAAGACCGCGATCAATTCGGCATCCGGGTTCTTACGGGTAAGAACCGTCAAGGGGAGTGGTATGGAAATACTCTGAATATTACTGGTAATGCCGATGAATTTGGGTCTGTCATAAATAAAAGTAATACGGACATCAGCAATTCATGGAACGAGAGCTTAAATGAATATGTGAATCCGAGCGGGAAGTTCAAGGCCCGGGTTGTTAAGGATAATTCTAATGTCGTGCGCGGCCTGATCTTCACGCAGACAACTGTGAGTCCTTAATGTACCGTTCGCTCAAGGATATGATGTGGCTGCTCTGTTCCACGATACTGTGCATGGGCGCCCTTATATATACGCTTGATCATAGCGAGAGGCAAGCTCTGGTATTGGAAGGGATGGTCCCCTATATTCAGAATCAGAAGGTTAGTGTAAATACGCAGAATTGGATGAATAAAGCTATTCTGACGCAAAGCAGTTACGCTGGTGCGCAGATTTTATACGGTCTGGCAGATTGGCTGGATCAAGGAGTACAACTTCAGGTAGAAGATGTCCCCATTTCAGAGGTAGTTGACATCCCTTCTATATTGAAGACTGTCATTGAGCTCGATCGTAGTTATACCTATGATGCCGAATATGATCAGATGGGGCAGCTGTGCAACCTTTCCTTTCACCTAGTTACAGGAGGCGTTACTCCATGAGTAATCCGCTATCGAAGATAGTTGCGGCGCTGTTGGTAGTGGCTCTGCTGGTGCTGTACCCTGCAGTTCAAGCAGCAGAGCGCGAGGAGAATATAGCCGTATTAGCTGCTTACAATACGATGGTTCAATTCACGGATGCTGTTAGAAATAAAGGTTACTTGTCTGCTAGTATGTACGAAGATCTCGAGCGTGAGTTGGCTGTCTCCGGCCAGGTCTATGAGGTGGAGTTAGAGCACAGGCATAAGAAATATCATCCTGAGTATGACGATCCGGCTGATAGTGCGACGTTTCAGGATCGATTCAGCGTCATCTATGATTCCTACTATACGCCAGAGCTTATAGGTCGGTTATTTCCTGAAAACAACGGGTCGGTAGATGATCTAGACAGGTTGTACAAGATGGAGACAGGTGATTTCTTCTCTGTTGCGCTGACGAGACGCTCGGTTTCTCCGTATCAGGTGTTGACTGGATTCCTGAAGGTTCCATCTGCGGCCGGGAGGGATTCGCAGACGATGCATTATGGGGGAATAGTTCTAAATGAAGATTACTGATTGGGCTATTATCTTTGTCATAATCGTCAGCCCATTTCTCTGGGCTCTTTCACTGTATACCACGGATCTGCAGGAGGTTAACCGCCTGCAGATCCACTATACAACAGCGCTTCGGACTGCGGTACAGGATGCAGGGAGCGTGTTGAACCGAAATGAACTTCAGCAATTTGAGGTGGGATACGGCTCTAGTAAATATATGCGGGCAGATAAAGAACGGGCCCTGTCAGTTCTTCTGCAGTCGCTCGCGATCAACTTTGGTATAGCAGATGACCCACTGGCTCAAGCGGCATTTATGAAATATATTCCTTCTATAGTAGTGATCGATTACGACGGATATTGGATCTATGCGCTGGATGAGATTCGCGGAGCTGATGGAGAGCCAAGTTTAGAGTACCGCTGGCACCCAAAGAAGCGCTATGTTTATATGGATGGTGAGGGGAACAGCGTTGCTTTTACGCTGGATTCTTATATTAGGGTGATCTCTTCATCTACTGGTGAAGAGGTACGGGGGTTACTCGAGGATATTGCTACAATAGTTGACATACCGTTACTGCAGGATGCAGCTGTGTTCGACCAAGTAAGACGTTCGACCATCGTGCACCAGATTGAAGAGGATTTGCAGCAAGTCATCGCTGTACATAATGAATTTACCGCTAGATTAGGCTACACCTATACCTTCACTTTGCCTACGATCCCTCAAGAGGAGTGGAATAATACGTTGGATGATGTCGGGATTATCGCCTTCCTGCAGGGAATTCCCGTCGGGAATCATTACTATAACAACTTTGCTCTTGGGGGTGGGAGGCTGAGAAAGGCAGAGAGAATTGAAGGCGGATTCGATCCGGCAACGGGGATAAAATACTATTACTATGCAAAGTGCGAGGTTCCTTATAAAACCGAAGAGGTGTTCGCACGCAAACAGGAAGCTGCATCACAGGGTTATTATGAAGCCGATTGCAGGCCATAAAAGAACAGGCGCCACTCTGATGAGAGTGTGCGCCTGTTTGTGTATTGTGCTATGTTATTTAAAGGAGGCATATCCTTCATCGGCCATAACGACGCTGCCGTTGATAGCGCTCGCGTTCGGAGTGGAGAGTAGGTATACCGTATCGGCAATCTGTTCAGGCTGAGTCAGCTTATTGCCCATTACCTTGGACTTCATTGCATCAACTAGGCCTTGATCCTTATAGCCTTGAATAATTGGAGTATCGACGGCACCCGGAGCTACGGCAACAACGCGGATGCCATGTGGAGAGAGTTCGAGAGCCGCTGATTTGGTCATCATAATAACTGCGCCTTTGCTAGCGTGATAGGCGAAGGTTCCCGGAGAAGCCAGGAATCCGAATACAGAGGCAGTATTGATAATTACGCCATGGATCCCCATTTCTCTCATCTTCTTGCCAGCGGCGATGATCCCGTAGGCCACCCCATGCTGGTTCACGTTAATGACGGCTTGGTAATCTTCCAGTTTCTGATCTAGAACTGGGGTCAGACGGCCAATTCCGGCGTTATTGAACATCACGTCAATTCTGCCAAAGGTTTTAACGGCTTGCTCGACCAGAGCTTCGACATCTTCGAATTTTGATACATCCGTTTTAACGAAAATGGCTTCTCCGCCATTTGCCTTGATCTCATCAACAACAGCTTGTCCGGCTTGTTCATTGAAATCGGCAACGACGACGCGATCCCCTTCGGCTGCGAATTTCAATGCTGTTGATTTACCGATACCACTTGCACTACCTGTAATAACTGCAACTCTCTTTGTATCCATATGAGAACTCCACCTTTCTAGAAGTTGTAATTTATCTACGAGGTCATTGTAACAAATGTCATTGTTTAATAAAATTTATATATATTTATCTGCAATTAAATAATACTTAACAATTAGAATTGTTCAAAAAGTTCGGTTTTCAGCACCGTATCTTATTCTTCCGATGTGCGTTTTTTCAAAACGCTTCAGTTGGATGAAGGTAGGGTCTGAGGAGCGGAGCTACACGTTTTCGTAGAAAACGACTTCGTAAGCATTTGCTTAGACCCGGGTGAATTCAAGATTCGATGCTGAGTTACTTCTTCGATTTACTTCGTGTTAGATATAGAATTTATAAGTTATCAGCAAAGCTGATGAAATTCTATATCGTAAGAAAACCTACCTTTGAATCGCGGTCGCTCATCCATGAATTGGACTCGATTGGTTTTCTTATCAAAAGCGGACTTTTTGACTACCTTGTGAGAGGCGGGTTGTAAATGAATCTGGAACAGCTGGAGTATATCGTGGATGTGGCGAAGACGAAATCACTGACCAAGACAGCGGAGCGTACGCATGTAACCTTATCGGCGGTTAGTCAATCCATTTCTATGCTTGAGTCTGAGCTGGATGTTGTGTTATTCCACCGTTCTCGTGGCATCGGAGCAATTCCAACGGCAGAGGGCCAGGCTCTGATTGAGATTGCGGGCGAAATCTTGAACCTTGTGAAGCATCTGAAGGAGGAAGCGGGTAATTATAGCGAGCGATTAAATGGCGTATTATTCATCGGAACCATTCCTGGCCCTATGCACTTGCTGATGGAGCTGATCGCGGATTTCAAGATCGATTATCCAGATGTGAAGATACAGATCATTGAGAAGGGACCGAAGGATATTCTTGATGAGCTGCACAACAATCAGATTGACATTGGATTCATTGCACTAAATGAGAAGCAGATCAATCAGAACAAGACGCTGCGTTTCGAACGAACCTTTATGGGCAAGATGGTTGTCGGAGTTAGAGCCGATTCTCCGCTGGCTCTGCGGAAGTCCATACATCCGCGGGAATTACTGAAATATACGCTCGTATTGTACGATGACGAATATATCAGATCCTACATCACGGAGTTCGTGGCCAAGTTCGGGGAGCTTGATATTTTATTCATTTCTAACAATGTTCCGGCGATTCAGAAGGCTGTATTAGGTGGTCTAGCGCTTACGGTCGGCCTGGATTACTCGTTTAAAAATCAAGAGCTACCTGATAATATAGTGCCGATTGAGCTGGAGAATCATTATCCGGTATATTATGGCTGGGTAAGCTCTACTCAGAATCAGACCAATCCGATTATTAAACGCTTCATCCAACGGCTGAGGCATATGTAAGTCTCATAGTTTCGAACTCCGATCAATTAGGCTTTGCATGGATTGCTAGATTACGAACGATGGCTTGATATGCTACAATAAATTCTTGATTGTCCACATATTCAGAAGGACAAGCATGAAGTTTGAACGTCTAAATTCTACCTTTAGTTTTTCGAAAATAGTGATCTAAAGTTTCGTTAGAAGAGTAGTTAATAAGTGGATTCGCATAGAAACTTGGAATAAGGGAGTGGATCCTGTGCAGGATCGGTATTCGAGGCAAAAGTTGTTCCGACCTATAGGGCCGACTGGCCAGCAGATGCTCCTCGATGCTAAGGTGCTTATTATTGGAGCAGGCGCACTAGGTACTGGTCTAGCCGAGTCATTGGCCCGATCTGGGGTCGGCCATCTGGTGGTAGCAGATCGTGATTATATAGAATGGAGCAATCTCCAGCGTCAACAGTTGTTCACGGAGGAGGATGCTGCTTGCCGTAAGCCCAAGGCAGTGGCGGTCAAGGAGCGGCTCGCCATGATCAATTCTGAGGTGCAAGTTGAAGCGTATGTGATTGACGTTACTAGAGAAGAGTTGGAGGAACTGCTTCCTGGTGTCCAACTTATCCTTGATGCAACAGATAATTTTGATACCCGGCTGTTGATTAATGACATCTCCCAGAAATACCGAATTCCTTGGATTTATGGTGGCTGTGTTGGCAGCTATGGGATGACTTATACGATCCTCCCCGATGTGACGCCTTGCTTGAACTGTCTGCTTGGCACGATGCCGATTGGAGGGGAGACTTGCGATACGATTGGAGTTATCCCTTCCGCAGTACAGACTGTCGTCGCGCATCAGGCTACAGAAGCAATTAAGCTTTTGACGGGACAAGTTGACGCCTTACGTGGGACTCTGTTAACCTTTGATCTGTGGAAGAATGAACAGGTAGCTATTAAAGTCGATTCAGCCCGTCGAAGTGACTGCGCTTCTTGCGGAGAGGCGGCGACATACCCCTATTTATCTGCAGTTGGCACTAGAAAGACAGAAGTACTGTGCGGCAGAGATACGGTTCAGATCCGTCCCGCGCAACCCAAGGAACTGAATCTGGCTGAGATGGCACAGACATTAGGTAGATTAGGTGAAGGTCAGGTAGAGCGGAACCCTTTCTTGCTGTCATTTTCTATCGGGGATCATAGAATTGTGTTGTTTGCAGATGGAAGGGCCTTGATTCACGGGACGAAAGATCCGATGGAGGCTAGAGCAATTTATGACCGTTACTTTGGTTAACAGCCAATATATAATTATTTCGTATTTTACGGCCATTCCTGATCTACACGGGAATGGTTTGTTTATTTTTTGACCACTTTAATACTAAGTTGGAACAAGATATACATTCACATATACAGTTTGTTTGACGGACAGAAGGTGGGGGACAACATGAAGGCAAATTTGTTGCTGATTACAGATGATGAGAATTGGGGAGCAAAATGGCAGAACGATCTGGAAAGTACAGGATTCAAAGTTCATTTAGTTCTGGATACTGAGCAAATAGATCGGGAAATTGCCATAGAATCGCCAGAAGTTATTGTTATTTCGGGCGATTGGTCTTATGTTATTGAAATTATGCCAAGGTTAGGAGATGAACCGGCTTTTCCCATTATCGTATTGCAGCGGTCACCAAGAACGGCGGATACAGTAATGGCCTTCCAATATGGTGCAAATGATGTCATCAACGAGAATATGGCTATCGAAGAGATTAATGCGCGGATCGTTAGCTTGATAAGATTATTCAGGCGCATTATGGACGTTTATTCGGATGAACTATCCTTCGAGGATTTACGAATGGAGTTGAAGAGCCGTAAGGTGTTCCGGGAAGGTGAATTGATCCGTCTTACGCCGAAGGAATACGAACTGCTGAGGCATTTGCTCAAAAGAGTAGGTGAAGTCTGTCAGAGAGAGGCGATTCTGCAGGAGGTATGGGGGTATGATTTTGCCACCGGCACAAATGTGGTTGACGTGTATATTCGGCATCTGCGCAAGAAGATCGACAAGGGTAGGGCTCGCAAACTGATCCATACCGTAAGAGGAACGGGATATATGATACAATGAGGGCTGATCCCTGGCCAATATGGCACAGCGGGAACAGCCCTCGACTTTTTCATATCTTTTGTATGTTTTTTGTACTACAGTACGCGACGTGCTTTCAAGTAAGTTTTCTTCCAGTTACCGGAGTTAAGATCGGAGATCGTTACACCTGGTTTACCATAAGTGTGCAGGATTTTTCCGTTGCCCATGTATACTGCAACATGCGTTACGTTCTTGCCATTAGCGCGGCTTCCGCTTGAGAAGAACACCAAATCTCCGGCTTTCAGATTGCTCTTGGATACAGCTTTTCCGACCTTGGATTGAGCAGCAGCTGTGCGCGGTAGAGTTACGCCATATTTTTTGAAAATATGCTTCATAAAGGACGAGCAGTCAAATACTTTAGTAGTAGAAGTGGAAGCGCCGAATTGATAAGGGGTTCCCATATAAGTTTTACCATAATTGACAACTTGCGTTCCCTTGGATGTTGCGGTAGCTTGAGCTGCTGTATTCGATGCGGATGCGGATGCTGCATCAACGCCAGTGACCATAAAAGCGCTAAATCCGATTGTAGATGCAAGGCCGACAGCTAATATTTTTTTGGATATGTTGTTCATCTTCATGTTGTAGTTACCTCCAAAGTGACTAGATAGATTTTGTGTTATTGGTTAACCGAATCAAGTTAACCAGCTGAGATAAACTATAACAGAACTTTAATGTCCTAATAATTGGAATGGGTATGCTTAAGCTGGATACACCAAGGGTTTGAGGACGATTATTAAAAAACGATTAAAGTTACAAAATGTTAATTTGTTGACAACTTATTTATTATGAAAACAATGAAAAAACCTTGGTATCCCAAGGTTTTTAATCGTTGTAATAGTTTGTTTTAAAAGGTTACAATTTTGTATTATTCGATTTCAATCTTTACTTTGAATGATTAGTAACAGACCGCTGCGAATGGATACTGTTCCCTCTTTGCCTTCGAGACGGTTGCTTACTGCGAGCGACTGACCCATTTTTAAGGTGGCATTATGTAATGGATATTGGAAGCCTGTTAGATCAATTCCTGTTACCTCTGTGGTGATAGGCAATAAGGAGATATAAGTAAAACCTTGATTTTGGATATTAATGATGGAATCGGTTAAGGTTACATAATTGTTCTGATCCCAGATGGCGCATAGGATGTGCTGCTCCAGGCTCTTAACTAACAAGTGAATATTAGCTAGAGTATGGTCGAGTCTTGTCCCAGTGACACCGAACAGTACAATTTGTTCTGGCTGCTGTTCAATAGCGATATCGAAAGCAAGCTCCGTATCGGTTAAATCTTTGTTAATCGCATCGCAAGCCAGCATTTGTTCACTATGCTCTGAGATTTCCTCTAATTCAACAGGACTCACGGAATCAAAATCGCCGACAGAGAAATGTGGCTTAATTCCGTGCTGAACGAGAAATAAAGCTCCTCGGTCCGCGCCAATGATAATATCCTCAGATTGTATTTCTTCTATAAAGAGGAATCGATCGATCCTCCGGCAAAAATGAGTACTCGTTGTGCTGCCATATTCCTACTCTTCCTTTCTCTATCAGGCTAGTGGCCTCAGTTCAGTATAATTTAAATTTAAGTCTTGCACAATTAATGGAAGCGAGACTACAATGTATTGTATTATGCAATGAGAGCGCGAAGAAAGGGCAGTGAAGTACGGGGCATGGAACTATTTGAGATTTTTAGCGTAATTGGAACGGTTGCCTTCGCGTTGTCAGGCGCTTACGTGGCGATGGAAGAGGAGTATGACATTCTTGGTGTACTTGTATTAGGATTGGTTACGGCATTCGGTGGAGGGATCGTTCGTAACATCGTCATTGGTGTCCCGGTTACCATGATATGGTCCCAGGGAGGACTACTCCTGCTTGCGATCATTTCAATTGTTGTCGCGTTTATTTTGCCGTTATCATGGATTCACCATTGGAAGAAGACGGAGGCCTGGTTCGATGCCATCGGATTGGCGGCATTTGCGATTCAAGGTGCCCTTTACGCTACTGGCATGAAACATCCGGTTCTGGCTGTGGTTGTTGCCGCGATGCTGACAGGGATCGGAGGAGGAATTATCCGCGATCTACTGGCTGGCCGTAAGCCGCTGGTGCTGCGTGAGGAGATTTATGCTGTCTGGTCGATTGTTGCCGGACTTGTGATCGGACTTGGTATCGCCAAGTCTACAGTTAGTTTGCTGGTGTTGTTCGTCCTGGTGGTAAGTTTCCGAATGCTGTCTGTGTACTATAAATGGAAGTTGCCGCGTCGTTCTCTGAAGTTCGGAACGGTGGAGAATCCTTCTGCGAATCATGATAGCACGAAAGAACAGACGAAGACTCAAATGTAATGCAGCTATTATATAGATAGAAGTTGTCCGACGATGGACAAGATCTTACGATTAAATTAAACAAGAAGAGCGGACCGCGGTATATATGATTCCCGCGCAATCCGCTCTTTTTTTCGCATATGTTAGTTATTATAAAAAATACGTAAGCGCCTCAGGCAGTTCTTTCTGCCAAAATCCCCAGAGATGCTGGCCATCCTTCTCCAAATACTTCACTTTAGCGCCTCGCTCCTCAAGCAGCTTCTTAGCTTCGCGGTTCAATTCCACGAAATTGCAGGTTCCAAATGAATTAGTAAACTTGTCTTCCTGCAAACCGATAATCATATAGAGGGAGAGATTTGATAAATCATGTTCAGCAGCGATCAATTTCAAGGATGGTTCATAGTATGCACCGGACAAGCTGATGATTTTGGAAAACAGTGTGCGGTTTTTCATAGCGATATGCAAAGAGACTGAACCGCCGAGTGAGTCTCCGGCAAGAATGCGCTCCTGCGCCGTACGGCGGACGGGATAATTGCGCTCTACAAAGGGAATAATTTCTTCAGTGAAGCAGGCTGTATAAGCCTCATACCGTTCTCCTTCAGGAGAATATTCCGCGGTACGAACGGAGGTGTCCACTTCTACGCCGACAATGATAAACGGATCTATGTCTTCATCGAGAATCAGCTGATTTGCTGTCGTAGCAATGCGTCCGAAGTTGAAAAATTCCTCGCCGTCCTGGCAGTAAACCACCGGATAACTAATAACTTCATTATATCCTGGAGGTAGGTAGATGCGTAGGGACCGTTTCTCTCCCAGATGCTTACTATCGATTTCTTCTTTAATAATGGTTCGTTTCAGATAGCGCGAATCCGTCATTTTGCGTGTATCTCCTTCTCGATTGTTTTGCTTTGCAGATGTATTTAAGTTAACATAACCATAGGGACAAGGGTAGCACAGTACCTTGAACCACGAACTCTGTTACATAAATTTGATACACCTGTTATACAAACAAAAATAAAAATTTTGTTGTTTAAGCGCATTTCCTTTGACTTAACGACTAAAACAGTTGTATAATAATTCTATAACAGAGATCCATGATATTCAAATATTTCGTCGAGGTGAAAAAAATGAGCAAGATTCCTTATGAAGTATATACGGAGGACGTCGAAGCTTTGTCCGTGCTGTCGCCAGACGGTGAAATCGTGAACAAAGAGAAAGCTCCTGACTTAACCGATGATCAATTAAAAGAACTTATGTATCGCATGGTATTTACCCGTACTTGGGACGACCGTGCTGTTAACCTGGGCCGTCAAGGACGTCTCGGTTTCTATGCTCCTGTATCTGGACAAGAAGCTACAATGGTAGGTAGTGAATTTGCTCTGGATAAAGAAGATTTCGTATGCCCTGGCTACCGCGATATGCCGCAGCTCGTATGGCACGGTCTTCCACTTTATCAAGCATTCCTATACTCCCGTGGACATCAGCATGGTGGAGAAATTCCAGAAGGTGTTAACGTATTGATGCCGCAAATCATCATTGGCGCTCAAGTGCTTCATGCTATGGGGATTGCAATGGGCTACAAATTGAAACAACAAAAGCATGTAGCTATTACCTACACAGGTGACGGTGGTTCTTCTGAAGGTGATTTCTACGAAGCATTGAACTATGCTGGAGTATTTAAACTTCCGGTTATTTTCTTTGTGCAAAATAATGGCTATGCCATTACAACTCCATTCGCTAAACAAACCGCAGCTAAGTCGATTGCACACAAAGCAGTTGCAGCCGGCATCCGTGGCGTGAAAATTGACGGTATGGACGTATTTGCTGTAATTAGTGCGGTACGTGAAGCTGCTGAACTCGCTCGTAACGGAGAAGGAGCAACATTGATCGAAGCCGTTACTTACCGTTTCCGTCCACACTCTTTGTCCGATGATACTTCGAAATACCGGACTAAAGAAGAAGAAGGACAATGGAATGAGAAAGATCCAATCGCTCGTTTGGCTAAATACTTGGAAAAGAAAGGCCTTTGGACTGAAGAAGATACGGCTCGCGTAAAAGAAGAAGCCAAGGCTAAAGTAAATGAGCAAATCAAAAAAGCAGAACAAACTGAGAAGATGACTGTTTCTGGTTTGATCGACAGCATGTTCGAAACAACTCCTAAACATTTGGAAGCTCAAAAAGCTGATTTTCAATAATTAATTTGATCTTAACCCTATAAGTGTGTGTTTTTTAACAACTTCTATATAGGGATAAATATGCTGATTGGTTGTTCTAGTTCTAATGAGGAGGAAATGAAGCAATGGCACAAATGAATATGAAAGAAGCAATTCGCGATGCGATGCGCGTAGAAATGAAGCGGGATGCGAATGTACTTATCTTCGGTGAGGACGTAGGTAATGTCGGCGGCGTATTCCGTGTAACTGAAGGTTTGCAAAAAGAATTTGGAGAACAGCGTGTAATCGATACTCCGCTGGCTGAATCAGCTATCGGCGGTATGGCAGTAGGTCTTGGAATTCAAGGCTTCCGCCCAATCGCGGAAATCCAATTCGTAGGTTTCATTTTTGAAGCGCTCGATCAAATCCTGGTTCAAGCAGCGCGTATGCGTTATCGTTCCGGTGGTCGTTACAACTCCCCAGTTGTATTCCGTACACCATTTGGTGGCGGCGTAAAAGCAGCTGAGTTGCATACTGACTCTCTTGAAGGCTTGATCGCACAAACTCCTGGTATTAAATTGGTAATTCCTTCGAGTCCTTATGATGCAAAAGGTTTGTTGATCTCGGCTATCCGTGACAACGACCCTGTCTTCTTCATGGAGCATTTGAACTTGTACCATGCTTTCCGTGATGAAGTACCTGAAGGTGAATATACTGTAGAGCTTGGTAAGGCTAACGTTGTCCGTGAAGGTTCCAATGTTACGATCCTTTCCTATGGCTTGATGGTTCATACTGCAGTGAAAGCTGCCGAAGAGCTTGAGAAGAATGGCGTCAAAGCTGAAGTTATCGACTTGCGTACTTTGGTACCGCTCGACCTGGATACGATTCTTGCTTCCGTTAAGAAGACGAACCGTGTAATTATCGTTCAAGAAGCTCAGAAATCTGCTGGTATTGCTGCAGAAGTTATCGCTCAAATTAATGAGCATGCCCTTCTGCATTTGGAAGCTCCAGTACTTCGCGTTGCTGCTCCGGATACCGTTTATCCGTTCGCGCAAATCGAAGATCAATGGCTCCCAACAACAGCTCGTATTATCGAAGGCGTTAATAAAGTACTCGAATTTTAATAAAACGTAATATTTATAGGAGGTCCTCCAAGTGGCAAAGTTTGAATATCGTTTTCCAGAGCTTGGTGAAGGTTTGCATGAAGGCGAAATTATTAAGATGCACATCAAACCAGGCGACAAAGTAACTGACGAAGACATCATCATGGAAGTACAAAACGACAAGGCTGTCGTTGAAGTTCCATGTCCGGTAGAAGGTACAGTACAAGAAGTGTTCGGTACGGACGGCGCTATTTTCCGCGTGGGTCAAGTCGTTGCTATCATCGACGCAACTGGTGACATTCCTGAGCAAGATGCACCTGCTGAAGAAGAAGCTCCAGCAGCAGAAGCAGCACCTGCAGCACCGGCTGCAGCACCTGCAGCTGCGGCAGAAGCACCAGCTGCTCCAGACCGTGAAGTACTGGCTACTCCTAGCGTTCGCAAATTTGCTCGTGAGCAAGGTATCGACATTGCGCAAGTAGCTGGCACAGGTAAAGCTGGCAAGATCACTCGCGAAGATGTTGAAGCGTTCAAGAATGGTGGCGTAGCTCCAGCAGCAGCACCGGCTTCCACAGACGCTGGTCAAGCGGCAGCAGCAGTTGCAGCACCAACAGCAGTATCTACTGCAGCTGGTGAAGAAGAACGCGTTCCATTCAAGGGCATCCGTAAAGCCATTTCCAATGCGATGGTTAAATCGGCTTACACAGCTCCGCACGTTACGATTATGGACGAAGTTGATGTAACAGAACTCGTTGCTTTCCGTAAACGCATGAAACCTGTAGCTGAGAAGAAGGGCATCAAAGTAACTTACTTGCCATTTATCGTGAAGGCACTCGTTGCTGCTTCCCGTAAATTCCCAGCTCTTAATGCATCGATCGATGAAGTAAATAATGAAATTGTATATAAGAAACACTATGACATCGGTATTGCTACAGATACTGATAACGGCTTGATCGTTCCTGTAATCAAGGAAGCAGATCGTAAGAGCATCTGGATGATCGCTGAAGCTATTTCTGATTTGGCACTTCGCGGTCGCGAAGGTAAATTGTCTGCTGCTGAAATGAAGGGTAGCACGATCTCGATCTCGAACATCGGATCTGCTGGCGGTATGTTCTTTACTCCAATCATTAACTACCCTGAAGTAGCAATTCTGGGTACTGGCCGGATTACTGAAAAACCGGTAGCAAAAGATGGCGAAATCGTTGTTGCTCCGGTAATGGCTCTCTCGCTCAGCTTCGACCATCGTCTAATCGACGGTGCAACAGCTCAAAACTTTATGAACTACATTAAACAACTGCTTGGCAACCCTGAGCTGCTTGTAATGGAGGTGTAACAACATGGTAGTAGGAGACGCTTCAATCGATATTGATACACTAGTTGTAGGTGCTGGTCCTGGCGGTTATGTGGCAGCAATTCGTGCCGCCCAGCTCGGACAAAAGGTTATCATCGCTGATAAATCGGAACTCGGCGGCGTATGCTTGAACCGCGGATGTATTCCTTCCAAAGCGTTGATCGCGGCTGCTCATTCCTATGAGAACGCTAAGCATGGTGACGTTTTTGGTGTTACTGCTGAGAATGTAACTGTAGACTTTGCTAAGACACAAGAATTCAAGAACGGCGTTGTTAAGCAAATGACTCAAGGTGTTACCGGTTTGCTTAAAGGCAACAAAATTGAAGTGTTCAAAGGCGAAATCATGTTCATCAATGATTCGGAAGCACGTGCTTTCAATGAGCATGAATCCCTGCGTTATCGCTTCAAGCACTGCATCCTGGCAACTGGCTCCCGTCCAATCGAATTGAAGCCATTCCCATTCGGTGGACGCATTCTGTCCTCGACAGAAGCACTGAACTTGGAAGAAATTCCTGGCAGCCTTGTTGTTATCGGTGGCGGCGTTATCGGTGCTGAGCTTGGTCAAATGTACTCGAAGTTCGGTACGAAAGTAACGATCATCGAGGGTACGGATGCTATCCTTCCTGGCCTTGATAAGGACATGACTCGTCTTGTTGCGAAGGGCATGGAGAAGACAGGTATTGAAATCGTAACGAATGCTATGGCTGAAAGTGCTGAGCAAACGGATAAGAGTGTTAAGGTTAAATACTCTGTTAATGGTGAATCCAAAGAAATTACTGCGGACTACCTGCTTGTAACAGTAGGACGTCGTCCTAATACTGATGGTGACCTTGGTCTTGATCTGGCTAACATCGAATTGACAGATCGCGGTATGGTTAAAGTTGACCATCAAGGACGTAGTGTAAGTAACCCTAAAGTATTCGCTATCGGCGACATTGTTCCAGGTCTTGCACTTGCTCATAAAGCTTCTTACGAAGGTAAAGTTGCGGCAGAAGTCATCTCAGGCTTACCATCTGTAATTGACTACAAAGGTATGCCAGCTGTAGTATTCTCAGATCCTGAATGCGCAAGCGTAGGCTTAACTGAGAAAGAAGCTAAGGAAAAAGGCATCAAGGTTAAAGCGGGCAAGTTCCCATTTGCTGCTAACGGACGTGCAACTTCCGTGAATGCTACTGAAGGCTTCGTCAAAATCGTAGCTAATGCAGACAACGAAGTGGTAATCGGCGCACAAATCGTCGGTATCGAAGCTTCGAACCTCATTGCTGAGCTTGGTCTTGCTGTTGAGATGGGCGCAACGCTTGAGGATGTCTCACTGACAGTTCATGCTCACCCAACACTTGGTGAGATCGTAATGGAAACGGCTGAACTCGTTGAAGGCCATCCAATCCACATGATTTCTCGTTAATTCGAGGCTTAACGTTTCATCAACTCAAATCCTCTTATAGTGCGTGTTTAAAAAGTCAGACTTTCAGGGTGACTTTTTAAACTACCTCTAGTAGGATTTCTCCTAAGCATATTTTTGGCAAGACCGTTATGGTCTTGCCTTTTTTTTGCTTATAATGAGCAGTATCATACTGCAAACGATACTTATTGTACCTACCCAAAACATCCATTTTGCAGCGGTTACGTATGAAGCTGTAATGAGAAGCAGAGCAATGGTAATGGATACATAATGATCGACAGTACTTGGTTTTTTTCTAACGAATGATTGGGCTTGAGAAGCAGCTTTTTTTACTTTTGTGCTTGTATAATAAATCTTATCTTTAACTTGATTCTCCGTATCTTTTACTTTTTGATGTAGCGATCTATTCATATAGGCTTTATTCATGATCTTTCCCTCCGTATCGCCGTTTGGCGAATTCAGCGAATACATTTCCTTGATATTCTGAGATATCCAACTGTGCAGTCTCATCGATTTCCAAATTCGCATCTTCCTCGTAACCATCCTGTTCTTCACCGTCAAAACGATATAATTTCTGCAATAGCCTCCAAAAGGTCTCAATCTCGTCTGCTGTAAAGTCATGAAACATATCTGCTAGAAAATATGTGGACCTCTCGGAGCAAGTAATTAACGCTTCTTTACCTTCAGGCGTAATCTCGACATTGATAGAACGTTTATCCAGCTTGCTTGGTATCGACTGAACATAGCCTTTGTTCACTAGGCTCGTAATTAGTTTGTTCGCTGTCTGTTTTGTGGTACCTAGCTTCTTAGCAATATTCATCAGTGAGGTGTTCTCGACAGGTAAGTGAGCTATTGCAATTAGAGTCATATGCTGCCTTGAAGTTAATATTTCGAGATTCTCGTCTCCGCGTGTTTGAACCTTATTGACAACGGAAAATAATGTGGCATAACTCTGCTGCATGAAATGCAGTTCTTTTAGTAAAATGTTGATATCCATAGGCTGCTCCTTTTAAATTAGTAACCATACTGACTATTTAATAATATCGACTATTTACTTATTAGTCAACATACTGACTAATTTATCGCGTAAATTAATGAATATTTTAAAAAACTGTTTGATTGTGGATTTTTATGAAATATAATGTATCCATATATAGCTATGCATTCTATTAATCTTATCAAGAGGTCATATTATGATTAGAAGATTAAAAATAAGAACGTTAGTCATAGGCGGCTGCATTACTTTTTTCTTCATCATATTGTTAGTACGTGTATTCTGGGTGCAGGTCATGGAGACGGACTTCTGGCAGGCGTATGCCGAGAAGCAGTGGTCAAGACGCCAGATCTTGTATGCGACCAGAGGGACGATCACGGACCGTAATGGCGAGGTCCTGGCTATGATGGCACCTGCCTATACGGTGTCGGTCAATCCGAAGCTGATTAATAGTCTAGGACTGCAGGAGGAAGTGGCCACTGGACTTAGTGAAGTGCTTGGCAAGAACAAAGACGAACTGGTCAAGCTGGTGAATGCGAAGAATAAGGATGGGAACTTCTACGTACAGCGAGAGATACGCTATGAGGGCTATAAGATCGATCAGGAGCTGAGTGACCAAGTAGAGGCATTTACCCAGAAATTGAAGGACAAGCATGAGATCATTGACGTAGGGATCTATCAGTCAAAGGAGCAAAAGCGGTTCTATCCGTGGAAAAGTCTCGCGGCGCATGTTCTGGGATATGTTGACCGTGACGGCAAGTCCGTGTCCGGACTCGAATCGATGTATGATGAGGAATTGAAAGGACAGGATGGCTCTTTTGAATATAAAAGTGATGGCCGGGGAATTACGGTCACAAGGGCGGATGAGATCTACAATCCAGCGAAGGACGGAATGAATATCGAGCTGACGATTGATCATACGATCCAATATTATATCGAAGAAGCGATGAAAGAAGCATTTGATGAGCTGCAGCCGATCAGTATGACGGTCATTGCCGCTGATCCGAAGACGATGGAAATATTGGGCATGGCAAACCTTCCTACCTATGATCCGAATACGTATTGGCTGGAAGATGATCTGGGAAATTTTTATAATCATGCAATCAAATCGGTGTATGAGCCGGGTTCGACTTTCAAGATTGTGACGCTAGCTGGTGCTGTAGAGGAGAATCTATTCAATCCAGAGGCCAAATACATGTCGGGGAGCATTAAAGTGCCGGGCGCGACATTGCATGACATTAAGCATGCAGGCTGGGGAATATAAGCTATCTGGAGGGAGTCAAGCGTTCCAGTAACGTAGCCTTCGTCAAGCTTGGTTATGAAATGCTCGGACCAGAGCGTTTGAAACAGTACGTCGATGACTTCGGATTTGGGCAAAAGACAGGTATCGAACTGCCCGGTGAAGCTGGGGAGTCGTGAATCCGGAACGACCAGTCGAATATGCGACCATGTCCTATGGACATGGGATATCGGTTACGCCTCTGCAGCAGCTGGCTGCGGTAGGTGCTGTAGCCAACGGGGGATTGTTACTTAAACCGCATATCGTTAGATCGATTACCGATCCGCTGTCCGGAGAAGTAACTAAGACAAAGCCGGAGCCTATTCGTCAAGTAATAACAGCGGACAAAGCCCGTGAAGTTGGAGAATATCTGGAGCAGGTTGTATCCGATAGCGAGTTAGGGACCGGACGCTACGCTTATATTGAGGGTTATCGAATTGCCAGGCAAGACGGGTACAGCAGTTAAGTCAATCAAGGGCAAATATGATTATAACAAGCAGGTCGTGTCATTTATCGGATACGCGCAGGTCGATGATCCCAAGGTCGTGATGCTGGTTGTGATCGATCAACCGAGTAATTCAGACCTGGGCGGGGGTAAGGCAGCAGCACCGGTATTCAGGAAAATTATGAGTCAGACGCTCCAATATTTAGGAGTAAGTAAGAAGATCACCAAGTCAGACAACAAAGACGTAGCAGAGGCAGAGGTCATAGATTTGCTCAGAGCGCCGGATTTAAGCAAGCTCTCTTGCAGCAGGCAACAACTGAGCTTCGCAATAGGAATATTCCTTATTCCTTGCTAGGCGATGGGCAAGAGCTTGTATCACAATTTCCGAAGCCAGGGAGTTCGCTGATTAAGGGGCAGCAGGTATATCTTCTGACCGAAGCGGTGGAGCATATCGAGGTACCGGATCTCAAGGGACAATCTCTGAGAGATGCGCTTGAACTGCTATCAGTGCTTAATATTTTTGTAACGTTAGAGGGTGAAGGCTTTGTTGTCTCGCAGAAGGTCTATGAAGACAGCGGGAATAAACAGGTGAACCTTGTGCTTAAACCCCCGAGTGAGGGAATTAGAGGTAACGAAGAAGAACAAGAAGACGGCGATCAAGCTGTTGAATCCGGAAGCGATTAGCAGACGGTGTTGAATGCATTTGAACAGGGACGGACCATCATTTTTGGCATCGTCCTTTTTTATTTTTACATGGAGTAGTATTGATCAGAGAATTTGTTTTTGTTAAAATAAAACCGTCTGGACGGTACAGTAAATTTATGCGTAGTATTGAACATAAGGAGGTTGCAGTTATGGCGAACTCTAAGCGCAAGCTCCTCTTGGAGGCAGCTTCCGCAATTATTATGGAGCAAGGCATTCGCCGCTTAACGCTTGAAGAGGTAGCAGCCCGGGCGGGAGTCAGTAAAGGCGGACTGTTGTATCATTTTGCAAGCAAGGATGAGCTGATCAAGGGGCTGAACGAGGAGACGATCCGAGAGTTCCGCGAATTGCTACAGCAGGCACTGGAGGAGACGGGCAGCTATACGAAGTCTTATTTACTAGCTACAGTTCGACAGCTGGAAGGCTTGGGTCATTACAATGCTAGCTCCAGCATGCTAGCGGCGATTGCTACGAATATGGATCTGATTCAGCTATGGGAAGATGACTATCAGCGGTTCCGCAGCGAGATGACAAAGAGGGGCTTCCGCCTGAGGCTGGCCTAGTCGTTAGGTTAGTAGCCGACGGTTTTCTCTATTCCAGGTTATTCAACAGTGACCCGTTAAGTCAGGAGGAAGGACGGAGAGTCATTCAATATTTGTTAGATTTGATTGATAAGGAGAAAGATAAATGAGTTACTTGTTGTTAGGCCTAGCGATCGTGATGGATGTTTTCGCTGCGACAATGCTGAAGTGTCGAACGGCTTCGCTAGGTGGCTTCCGATTATTGGCGTTATTGTAGGATACGGAATTGCATTTTGGCTCATGGCGCAAGCGCTGAATTTTCTACCGCTGGGATTTGTATACGCAACTTGGAGCGGCGTGGGAACGGTCTTGACTGTTCTGGCCGGGATGTGGCTGTTCAAAGAGAAAATGAACCGTCAAGCCTGGATTGGAATGGGCATTCTGATTGCCGGTATCGTCTTGTTGAATGCAGCGTAGTAGAAGGAGGCACTAGAATGTCTGGAGTATTATATTTAACGTTGGCGATCATTTTTGAAGGTTTCGCTACAACGATGCTGAAGCTGTCGGAAGGCTTCACTATAGTTCTACCTAGTATTGGAGTAGTTGTAGGTTATTTGCTTTCTTTTACATCGCTTAATTTTTCTTTGAAGTATATTTCCCTGTCAACCGCTTACGCGACATGGAGTGGAGTGGGAACAGCATTATCGGTAATTATCGGGATCATAGTCTTTGGAGAGCAAGTCAACGGGCTGAAAATCGTTGCGATCGTGTTTGTCATTATCGGTATTGTAGTGATGAACCGTGCTAAAATCGAGAAAGAGGCTGGTGGAGTGAGTTATTCAGAACATGCACAATGAATTGATGTTCATAACATAATGTAGATCATAGACAAACTTATTTTCTGTAGCTATACTTTATAAAGTATCATACTAAACTTGTGAAAACCATTCGGATCGGTAATGGGTTTGAAGTTATACATTTTCAAAATGGAAGGTTGTGTTTGGCATGAGTAAGAAAGTGTATAGAGGCGAAGAAATCGAAGTTTATTTTGATGCAGAGAAATGTACTCATTCTGGTGTATGTGTGAAGGGAATGCCGGAGGTATTTGATCTGAAGAAGCGGCCATGGGTCAATACGGAAGGCGCATCTGCCGATAAGATCGCTGCACATATCGATACTTGTCCTAGTGGAGCGCTTACCTACAAATGGAAATCCAAATCTTCTGATAACGCAATGGAGAAGGAGTGAGATTCATGAGCAAGGTTCAACATAATGCGGAAGAGCATCAATTTTATATTCAAAATAATGGGGAGCTTATTGGAGAAATGACTTACAGCATATCCAGCGAATCTCTCTATATTATCGATCATACTTATGTGGATGACAAATATCGAGGACAAGGATTGGCTGAGGAATTGATGTCCACTGTTGTTGATTATGCAAGACACCATCAGATCAAGCTATTCGGACTTTGTCCCTTTGCCAAGCGGCAATTGGAGACGAAATTGGAATATGCAGATGTGAAGTATTAATAATGATTGAGCAGGCTGAGGCAGGTCCTTATCAGGGCTTGCCTTTTCTGTTATTGGCTAATCAAGGTTTGAGATAGCTTAGATCTGAGTAAGAGTTGACCTAAATTCACAGCTGTTATATTCTTTGGAATAACGTGGGGAAGGCTCTCGTATGAAGCTGCTATTTCTGTTCTGTTCGGGCCGCAAGCCGTTGGTAAAATGACCATCGGACATGAGCTTGAGAAAATAACGGATTTAAAGCTGTTCCATAATCATATGACGATTGAACTGGTGTCGCCCTTTTTCAGCTATGGAAGCCAGCCTGGACGATGGAGAACCACAGATTGAATTCCTATGCAGGGGAAATTCAAAAGGACAATCATTTGCGCATCAACAATACGGCAATTAGCACTGTCAATGTCGCTAAGATAATCAAAGAGAGCTTCGAACTGTAAACATATATGGAGGACTGATAATTAATGATACCAATTAAGCTGCCGAAGGAGCAGAAGCAAGAGATTGTAGAGAGTGTAAAGGAATATTTCGAAATGGAGCGTTCAGAGAGTATAGGGGATATTGCTGCGGAACAATTGCTCGATTTTATGCTCAAAGAGCTGGCACCTTATGTCTATAACAAGGCGATCGATGAGGCACGGCAGGCTGTAGAACAGAAATTAGCATCGATCGAGGAAGAACTGTACTCCTTGAAGAAACCACTGCGCTAATCTGGACGGCAGTTGATATAACCAAAAAGGGATGTGGGGGATCCCATATCCCTTAAGCATGGCCATACAATCTAATAGACAGGTCGTCAGAGCGGACTTGCTCAACAATCTCTATAAGAAGAAGGGGAGCAGATATAAACCAGTTATTCCGTAAAAAGGGATACGCCGACGGAAGAAGCGGCGTCGTGGAAAGAAACCGGGATGGTATCCGAACTGTCGTTTGTTCGCTGGCATTCCTGCCATCATTTCATCGGTAGGAACGGCAAGAGTAACACCGTCACTATCAACGTGTGCAATAAATCCGTCATAGCTCTGACCATCATTCGTAGTTATGCCGACATATTTATTCATACAGTTCCAGCATACTTGTTGATAATCCATAGCTAACCTCCTTGTTAGATTAGGTTCTCAACCATAGTCTATGGATTATTACCTATAATGCTCACGACATTCGCCCATATTGATTATAAATGAATGTGAAATGCAAGTACGCCCTCTTATCAGTTCACTCCAACAAAAAAGACGATGATTCCTATAAGGATGGCTACTCCACCGCCTATCCGAGTAAACGCAAGGTAAGTGTCGCTCGGTTCGGAATTTCCATCCACCTTCCAGCCTTCTTTTAGATACCAGGCAAACTCTGGCTTCGCCAAATTAAGTATACCGATAATGATACATATAATCCCGAATACAAAATTCATCGTGATCAACTCCTCTTGCAATAATTACGCGCAAGAAGAAATAATGTTTCGGTCACATGAACATGTCCGATGCAAAGAGGCTATCCTTGAAGTCACACGGAGTGACCTGGATAGCCTCTGCTTCATTTAAATGAATAAATTAATGCCCGATTGATCTGCTTTACCGAGGTAGTAGCCGACCCCGGCGATCTTAACACCGTCGATTAACTCCTCCTGCTTGATGCCCATCACGTCCATTGACATTTGGCAGGCTACGATCTCTACGCCTTGCTGGATCGCTGATTGAATCAGTTCCTCGAGAGAGGATACATTGTTACTGTTCATAACGGAGCGGATCATCTTCGCTCCCATACCCATCATGTTCATCTTGGATAGGGACAGCTTCTTACTGCCGCGCGGCATCATCGCTCCGAACATGCGTCCGATCATATTCTTAGACACAGCTACCTTCTCCGGCTTACGGATGACGTTCAGCCCCCAGAAGGTGAAGAACATCGTGACCTTCTTACCGCTAGCTGCTGCGCCATTGGCGATGATGAAGGAAGCAATTGCCTTATCCAGATCGCCGCTGAAGACGATCATTGAACTTCCGTCAGCTGCTGCTTGCACCGGAGCGCTTGAGGCTGTTTTCTCGGTCAAGGCGGCTCCTTTTTCTACATATGCTTCAATTGTGCCGTTCGGATTTTTGCTAACTTGTTTAAGTTGGTTACCGGACATGTTGACCCAGGCCTGAACATCTTCATAGAAACCGGCATCTGTTGCTATTACATGTAGGATCTCGCCATCGTTTAAATCATCCATCTTCTTCTTTAGCTGAACGAGTGGTCCTGGGCAGCATAATCCGCATGCGTCCAGCTCAGCAGTAGCCTGGATCATTGGTTCGGCTGTCGAGGCGATCTGCGCTTTGGCAGCCGTAGGCTCATGCTTTGTTAATTCTTGCATCGGGGGCGTAGCCGCTTTGCCAGGCTTATAGTTTGCCATTTGATAAGTTTTATAGCCACCGGTCAGATTACGAACTTTGAATCCCTTTTGCTGCAATATACGAGCACTAGTATACCCTCTTAAACCTACTTGGCAGTAGACCCAAATTTCTTTGGAAGCATCCAGTTCATCAAGCCGGCTGCGCAATTCATCAACAGGAATGTTCAAGGAGTCCGGAATATGGCCATTAGCATGCTCAAGCTCAGAACGAACATCGACCAAAATCGTATTGGCTGAATCCCGATCAGTGAGTTGCTCCACTGTGAAAACTTGTGTTCTTCCGCTTAGAATGTTCTCGGCGGTGTAGCCTGCCATATTTACCGGGTCTTTTGCGGAGGAATATGGCGGTGCATAGGCCAGTTCTAGCTCTGTTAAATCCGTAACATTACCGCGGAAGCGAATTACAGTAGCTATGTCATCAATGCGTTTGTCGACCCCGTCATAGCCAACTGCCTGGGCGCCAAGTACCGTTCCTTGATCATTAAATAACAGCTTCAATGATAGCGGAGTCGCTCCTGGGTAATAAGTGGCATGGGAGTTCGGATGAACATAGGAAACGTGGTAAGGTAATCCCAGACGGCGCAAAGTCTTCTCATTATTACCCGTTGCCGCACCCGTCAATCCGAATACCTTGATGATGGAAGTTCCTTGCGAGCCTTTATAGGTCGTTCCAAGACCGCACACATTGTCTGCGGCGATCCGACCCTGTTTGTTTGCTGGTCCTGCCAATGGAATCGCCGTTTTGCTTCCATTTACGAAATCCACGACCTCAACTGCGTCACCTACCGCATACACTTGATCCAGATTGGTCTCTAGAGAATCATTAACAATGATATGGCCGCGTGGCCCAAGTTCTAGCCCGCTATTCTTCAGGAAGCTGGTATCCGGGGTAACGCCGATGGCCAGAATGACAATCTCGCTGGTTAATGTGCTACCGTCAGCGGTTTGAACTTGAATACGATTGTCTGTCTCCTGGAATGAAGATACGGTCTGAGACATTAACAGATTCACACCACGTTCTTCAAGTTCTTTGGTTAATACTGCTGACATTTCAGGATCGAAGGGAGCCAAAATTTGCGGTCCACCTTCAATCAAGGTAACATCGAGACCGATATCGCGCAGGTTTTCAGCCATTTCTACGCCGATGAACCCGCCGCCGATGACGATCGCGGATTGAACCTTCTCTTCGACGACACGCGCTTTGATACGATCTGTATCGGGGATATTACGTAGTGTATGGATGCGTGAACTATCGATTCCTGGCAGATTCGGCCGGATCGGTCTCGCACCAGGGGAGAGGATCACTGCATCATAGCTCTCCTCATATTCGCCGCGTTCCTTGCTGCGCACGAGTACGGTCTTACTGTCCGGGCGAAGCTCCATAACCTCGCTCTCGGTACGAATGTCGATATTGAAGCGGCGATACATCGCTTCTGGTGTCTGTACAAGTAGCTTGGAGCGCTCCTTGATGGATTCTCCTATATAATAGGGAAGTCCGCAGTTGGCGAAAGAGATGTAAGCATCTCGTTCAAACATGACGATATGCGCATCCTCATCCAGTCTCCGCAGTCGTGCTGCAGCGGTCGCACCTCCGGCAACACCGCCTACGATTAATACTTTTTTGCTCATGCTAGTTCCTCCTCGAATAATGCTATCATCAGCTTCCGAATTTTCTCATCCATGATACGGTAATTGATCTCCAGACCATTACGCTCTGCTTCCACAATTCCGGCACTGCGCAATTTCTGCAAATGCTGCGATACTGTAGATTGCGGTAAATTCAAGCATTCCTGCATATGAGAAACGTTGCATTGCTTCTTCTCCATTAGCCCTCGAATAATACAGAGCCGCACAGGATGAGCCAAGGCTTTCAATATTTCTGCCTTCTGGTTATAGTCTTTAAAATTGTTATCCACAACGAATTCACCTCATACTATTTCGTTATATCGTAATATTACGATATATAGATATTTAAGTCAATTTCATATTCATTGTACAGGCGTGCATATATATGGGACATATGTAGTGCTAGGCTAGGCTGTCACAATGAATTACAAGTTAATAAGCAATGCTTGATTTCTTGTACACTGAACTGGTAAAGTTGAAACGGGCCAAATTTTAATAAGATGAAGACGAACGTTTTGAAAAGGAGATTAGGCAGGAAATGGACAATATTTTGGACTTTTTAAAATCAATTATTCTAGGTATCGTAGAAGGGATTACCGAGTTCTTGCCGGTATCCTCCACAGGCCATCTCGTTATCTTCGAGAACCTGTTAGGCTTTGAGGGTACAACCCCTTCCTTTGTAGAAATGTATACTTATGTAATTCAGCTTGGTGCCATTCTGGCAGTTATTGTTCTGTATTGGGCCAAGATCAAAGACACGCTCGTGAACTTTTTCCCTGGGAAGGTTGGATTTGAGCGTTCCGGGTTTAGGTTCTGGCTGATCCTGGCGATCGCATGTATTCCTGGCGGCGTATTCGGCATTTTGCTTAATGACCTATCAGATAAGTATCTGTTTACACCGGTTGTCGTAGCTATTACGCTATTCTTCGGCGGTATTTGGATGATGTATGCTGAATCCAGATTCCGGAACAATAAAGCTCCCGGAGTGAGCGGCGATGAGCTTAACGTAACCGTCAAGCAAGCGTTAATTATCGGTGCTTTTCAGTGTCTGGCGATTATTCCGGGAATGTCCCGTTCAGCTTCGACGATTATTGGCGGATGGGTGTCTGGATTGTCTACGGTTGCGGCAGCGGAGTTCTCGTTCTTCCTGGCGATTCCGGTTATGGTTGGTATGAGCTTGTTGAAAGTTGTGAAGATCGGCGGGCTGACAAGTCTGACAAGCGCTGAAATTATTTCGCTTATTATCGGATTTGTTGTATCTTTCATTGTTGCATTGGCTGTAATTCGGAAGTTCATTTCTTATTTGCAGAAGAAGCCAATGAAGGTATTTGCGATTTACCGGATGATCTTTGCTATTGTCGTTCTGGTAGCTGGGTTAATGGGGATTTTCCACTAATTAATTTAATAGTTGATTGATAAGACGCCTGGGCATGTGGAAGTAACCTTTATCGCTCAGGCTTCGTCTTTTTATATACTAGTAAACAACATCTCATAGCGGTAGTGGGTTAATTCAGATTGGTGGGTGAGAATGTGATTATTTGGATTAATGGTGCCTTTGGTGTGGGTAAGACAACGACGGCATTCGAATTACAGCGTAGGATACCAAATTCTATCGTGTATGATCCTGAGCATGTCGGATACTTCATAAGAAAGAAACTGCCAAAATCTATACATAAAGCGGATTTTCAAGATTACCCGATGTGGCGAGAAATGAACTATTCGATGTTACATCATTTGAGCGAGGAATTCATAGGGACCATTATCGTACCGATGACAATTACAAATCCGGATTACTTTGCCGAGATTGTTGGACGATTGCGAGGTGCTGGAGCTGATATAAGTCATGTAACTTTGCTTGCTTCCAGGGATACCTTGCTGAAGCGCCTCAAGGGACGGGGAGAGAAGGCAAACTCATGGCCGGTTCAGCAGATCGATCGCTGTCTAACCAGTCTTGGTACAGAGGTATTCGCCGAACATGTCTATACCGATGATTTGATGGCGGATGATGTTGTCGAACGAATTGCTTCGATTAGCGGTGTTACGCTTTCGCCCGATACGAGAAGCCGCTTCCGGAGAGCAATGGACCGCAAGCTGATTACGATCCGACATATTCGCTTTTGATCACGAAGTGAATCAAGAAGTAAACTGGACATCGAATCTTGAATTCAGCCGGGTCTTCCGGTGCTCACGTACCCAAAACGTACGCTGCGCTCCTCAGACCCTAGCTTCATCCAACCTTCTCGGTGCTGAAAAGCGAATTTGAACTCACATTTTAATGTCAGAATAAGATCATATTCTACTACATTGTAAAATTACAGTCTGTTATAATGAACAAGATGTGTTATTAAACGAGTATTTGGGGTGTGAGATAGATGAGAAATTATTTGGATTTACTGCAGGATGTTATGGATCATGGGACGGAAAAGAGGATCGGACAGGCACGGGCACTTATTCGGTATTCGGTAGACAATTGCGCTTTGACCTCAGCAAGGGTTTCCCGCTGATGACGACGAAGAGAATTCACTTGAAATCAGTTGTTCACGAATTACTCTGGTTCTTGAGTGGGGACACCAACATTAAATATCTGAAGGAAAATGGAGTTACCATTTGGGATGAATGGGCGGATGAGAACGGAGATTTAGGGCCTGTGTACGGCTCACAATGGCGTTCATGGCCGACACCGGACGGAAGAAGAATCGACCAGATTGCAGGTGTGATCGAGTCGATCAAGAACAATCCAGATTCGCGCCGTCACTTGGTCAGTGCTTGGAACGTAGCTGAAATTGACGAGATGAAGCTGCCGCCTTGTCATTTCGTATATCAGTTCTATGTGGCTGATGGGAAGCTGTCTTGTATGCTGACGATGCGATCAGTCGATACTTTCCTCGGTTTGCCATTTAATATCGCCAGCTATGCGCTACTCACGCATATGGTCGCACAGCAATGTGGCTTGGAGGTCGGTGAATTCATCTGGTCTGGTGGAGACGTGCACATTTACAAGAATCATCTTGAACAGGTGAAGACTCAATTGGAGCGGGAACCTTATTCTTTGCCACAGCTTGTGATTAAGCGCAAACCGGAATCTATTCTTGACTATGTCTATGAAGATTTTGAATTTGTCGGTTACCAGCATCATCCAGGCATTAAGGCCCCTGTCGCGATATAGAGCCAGACTTGGATAGGCAAGCATGAAGAGCAGTTTACGATGAACGGATTCCTAGGAAGGTGGATAACGAGATGGGAATGACATTTATTTGGGCTATGGCCAGAGATGGGGTTATCGGTCGGAACAATGATTTGCCGTGGCGTTTACCCGCGGATATGGCCTTCTTCAAAGCACAAACGACTGGGAAGACCGTGCTTATGGGCCGCAAAACCTGGGAGTCGATGCGTAGCCGCCCGCTGCCAAACCGCCGCAATGTCGTGATGACGAACGATCACTCGTATCATGCTGAGGGCGCTGAGATCGTGCATTCGGTGGAAGAGGCGTTAACTCTGGCAGATAGTGAGGAATTGATGGTGATCGGCGGGGCCGGGATTTTCAAGATATTGATTCCTTATGTGGATCGCTTGCTCGTGACTATGATTGAAGAGGATATTCCCGGGGATACCTTCTTCCGCAAATCGATTGGTCCGAATTCCAATTGGAGCAGGAGCGCGAAGGAATTCGCGATGAGAAGAACCCTTATAATTACCGGTTCTTGTCCTATGTGAGACTGCAACCGACTGTGTAATCGTGATACACTTACGATATCGAGTGAAAATATGTTATAATATATGTTAGCTACAGGGCTGCGCGGAGCGCGGCCCTTTTTATCTGTGGAACTGGAATGCTAGGAAAGTGGGGCGCTTGAAACAATGAAAACGCTCGTAATTGCTGAGAAACCCGATATGGGGCGAACGATTGCTGCGGTGATTGAACCGCGGGCGAAGAATAATCGCTCCTATCTGGAGGGAGAGCAATATATTATTACCTGGGCGATTGGACATCTGCTTGGATTGGCCGAGCCTGACGCTTATGATGACAAGTATAAAAGATGGAATTTCTACGATCTACCGATTATGCCGGAGCAATTCAAGATTGTGCCGAACCCAAGAACGAAGGATCAATTGAAGACGATCGGTGAACTAGCCAAAAGATGTAATGCGGTCGTGAATGCATGCGATGCCGGGCGTGAAGGACAATATATCTTCGCGTTGATTCAGCAGCGGCTTAAGCTCATGCAACCGGTTAGGCGGCTCTGGATCTCTGACTTGACCTCGGAGAGCATCGCCAAAGGCTTCGCTGAACTTCGGGACAGCTCTGAATTCGCCAATTTAACGAAGGCGGCGCGAGCGAGGAGCGAGGCAGATTGGCTCGTCGGTATGAACGCATCACGTGCCTTCACGACGAAGCATAATACACTGCTCTCGGTTGGCAGGGTACAGACACCTGTGCTCGCGCTGATTTATGACCGTCAGAAGGAAATAGAGAGCTTCGATTCCTTGACTTATTACGAGATCAAGGCTGAGTTTGAACAGTCTGAGCGTTCATATATCGGTACCTGGCAAGGAGACCGATTGACCGATGGAGAGAAGGCCAAGGAATTAGCGGATAAAGTTCGCGGCAAGCAGGGTCAGATCGTGGAATATGAGGTTAAGGAGACGAAGGAGTATCCTTACAAGTTATATGACCTGACGCTACTTCAACGCGATGCGAACGCAAAGTTCGGTTACTCTGCTAAGAAGACACTTGATTTGGCACAAGCTTTATATGAGCGCCATAAGCTGATTACATATCCGCGCACAAACTCCAATTATGTAACTGAACAGAACATCGAAGGAATGCACAAAACGCTGCATATGCTGAAATCTACAGATTACAAGGAGCTTGCCGATGGCGGGAATCAGAGTCTGGTAAATGTGAACAACAAGTCGGTTTGTAATCCTTCCCGTGTAGAGGATCACCATGCAATACTGCCAACCTTGAGAAGACCGGGAACGCTTAGCAAGGAAGAGGGGAATATTTATGATCTCGTCGTCCGCCGCTTCCTGTCGCATTTCTATCCGGCGGCCGAATATAAGCAGCATATGGTGATGACGGAAGTAGAGAAGGAATTGTTCAAGACGAATGTGAAAGAACTGCTGTCTTTGGGTTGGAAGATATGTCTGCCTGGGGATGACAATAAGGCTTCGAAGCGTGGCAAGAAGAAGGATGAAGAGGAAGAACAGGAGGAGGAGGTGAGTGAGCCGTTCTCTGTTGATCGCAATCAGCCGGTGTTGTGCAAGGAGGCTGAGGCGAAGGAGAAGGCGACTCAGCCGCCAAAGTCATATACAGAAGGCACTCTGCTCAAAGCAATGGAGAGCGCTGGTAAGCAGCTGGAGAATGATGAGCTCCGTGAAGCGATGAAGGATGCGGGTCTCGGAACGCCGGCGACTCGAGCAGCGACGATCGAGCGTTTGAAGAGTGTCGGATATATCACGATGCAGGGTAAACGGATTACGGTTACGCAGAAGGGGCGCACTGCCATCGAGCTAATCAGACATGCTGGAGTAGAGCTGCTGACCTCACCCGAGATGACGGGGCAATGGGAACGCAGGCTGTATCAGATCTCCAAGGGAGAGGCAACCAGCGAGAAATTTATGGAGAATGTGAAGAAGTTTACGGTCTCTATCATCGAGAAGGTGCGCGTACAGAAGAAAGCGGACGCTTCGATGTTCGAAGGCGGACCCGAGGAGAAAGGCAAGCGTGGCAGCCGCACAGGTTCTCGGTCCAAGGGAGGCGATTCCAAGACGGGGACCGCTTCCAAGCGGGGAAGTGGCTCATCTGGTAGTGGCAGGACTCCCGGGACAACTTCAGCCGGACAAGCTGCTAGCTCCGGAGGTTCGTCCGGCGGCGTAGCTGGAGGCTTCGAAGCGTTGGCGTCGTGTCCGCGAAGTGGCTGTGGCGGTCAGTTGATCGAGGGCCGCAAAGGCTATGGCTGTACCCATTACAAACAGGGTTGCGGCTTTGTTATTTGGAAAGAGTACGCCGGCAAGAAGATTTCGCGTTCGATGCTGCAATCATTGCTAGAGAAAGGCCACACTCAAATTTTGTCCTTTAAGCAGCCAGAAGGAGATTACAAAGGCCGGATTGAGCTGCTCGATCATGAGAGTGGGAAGCTGAGCTTGGAACGGACAGAAGGCTAGTGGAAGTGTGTGTAGTTGCCGAGCAGCCGAGCTAAACGAAGTGAACTAAAGAAAGAGCAGGGAATAGGCAAGAGGGTGAAATGGCTCTGGAGAAGCGTAGCGTTCGCCTTTGTTAACGGATTTCTCCCTAGTTGGATTCTATTAGATTAGGAAATCCGTGAGCAACTGCGATCGGAAGAACATTTCACCCGACTGCGCTTCCTCCGTTACAAGCATTTGTTCAACTACCATAGTCACACAAAAACTGGGCTGAAGGAGGATATCCATCAGCCCAGTTTTTTCACACTATCTAGATCTGTGAGATAGTTTATTAGAGCTACGAGTTTGCCCGGTGTTGGTGATAATGGCTGGGACCTCTTCGAGTGAGACTACCGTGTATAAATAAGAATCATTACGAGGAGGTATCTCTATGATATTATAGGTCCATTCATCGGGATGATTGATATGGATGGCATGGATACCTGCCGAGAGAGCTGGCGAGATATCGGTCCGTAGACTATTACCGATCATCCAAGTATTAGGACGGTTGAACGGGTGAGAGGTCAGGATTTCCTCCAATGCCTCTATGTTCTTATGCTGACGGATAAAGATACGGTCCTGAAAATAATCGGCCAGCTTCATCTGCTCAATTTTCCGTTGTTGGATCACAGTTTCGCCGCCGGTGTACAAGTACAGCTCATGCCGCTGACTTTGCAGGAAATCGAGCGTCTCGACCATTCCAGGATAAGGTTCAATGGATTGTTCATATACACTAAGGCCGAGCTTCATAAGCTGCCTTTCCTTAAGTTCATCATATCTCTCACCGAATTGCTGGCAGAAGTAGCGGTAGGTGTCAATCAGTGATTCCGGAAAATGTCGGCTGGCGAATCCTACTTGCTGTACTCCGGCTACATCGATTTCGATTTGCTTATCGCGAATCTCCTTAATCGGAAGCTGGTACTTATTGAACCATTCCGATACAATGTCGGCAAATTGACCTAGAATCAGATCAAAGTATTTGTTGCAATAGATCAACGTATCATCGAGATCAAAAATGATTTGTTGTTGTACATTATGTTTCATCTCTATCACTCCTTCTTGCACTTTCCCTTTATCATATTTATCCTAACTTAGCAGAAGAAGCAGCAGAAATGCAAATATCAATCTTCATGTCGGGACAGCCGCTAGATCCGAATATATGATTCAAGGAACATCTGTAGCTCGGATACACCGTCCGGACGGATGCTGAACTTCTCCGTACTACGGTCCGTGAGATGGACGCGAAGCATGCCTGCAGATCTTAGAATCATCAGTTCATGATGCAATTGGGCTCTCGATTCGTTAGTGTCCCGGATCATCTCCTGCATCGACTTGGGTTCATTCGCCAAATAGCGCAGCAGTTGCAGACGCTCCGGCTTGGATAAGGCCTGGGTCAGTCGGAGCAGGCAGATAGGCGGCTCCTCTTCGTCAGCCTCCGGAATGTCGATCGGATATTGGATAAGCAACACTTCTTCATAGAAGCAGTAGGTATTCACTGGTCTGAAATGAATCGAAGGAACGAGGATAATATGCTTCACTGGTAATTGCTGATCGAGTACAAGTCCACCCGATGCGAATTCAACCAGAGGCTCGGGATCCATTTTCTCAAGCAGATCCTTCTTCTCCATAGCGTCCTCTTCCATCATAACTGCGTATTGTTCCTCAATACCTTGAAAGTAATTGTTGTACCAAATGTTCAGAAGCGGTGCATAGTATTTCTGAATCCGTTGCGCATCTTCCAGAGTCGTACCTGGTACATGAGGAAGCATTCGGGCAAGCAGGGCATCGGCATTACCGTGAGATAAATCTTCAAGATAACCATTAATTTGCATGGTTGAGTCCCGCTCAAGCGCCAGGGCGAAGAGCAGATCATAATCTCCGAACGGATAATCGGCCGCCTCGGCGAAGGCTTGGCGAGCCTCCTCGCTCAGACTTAGTTGGATATCGTGAATCCATTCCCGTCCTATGTCCAAATTGTTAATCCATTTTCGTGTAGTATATAACATGAAGCTGCTGAGCAACTCATAAATCGGCGACACATCGACTTTTACATCATAAGCCATCCGTAAGGCCTCCCAGAACTATATTGCATACCTCTTAATTATGCTTGTGGGATTAGGGCTTGTCTACTATAATGTTTAGGAGTCGTTTCACGGGTTAAGGGGTTAATTACACTATCACATATGACTTAAAGTAGAAATCGTCATATTGTCTTGACGGTTTTCTTTGTTGTGCAGGGGGAAGGCATCATGACAATAACATCAAATTCTAGTAAATTTCCGATTCGTTTATCGCCATTTTTCTTATTAACAATGGTAATTATTATATCGGGGTTAAGCCAAGGACTGCTCTTGCCGGTTCTTGCCATCTTTATGGAGGAGCGGGGGATTCCATCCTCTGTGAACGGGATGCACGCTGCCGCTCTCTATGTCGGCTCATTTGCAATGACGCTGGTTGCCGAACGGGTACTTGGCCGTGCCGGTTTTAAGAAGCTGCTAATTGGCGGTATGGTAGCAGTTATGATCGCTTTACCGATCTTTCCATTAGTCTCGAACTTGTCCATTTGGTTCGTACTGCGTCTGATCGTTGGAATCGGCGACAGCGCAATCCATTTTACATCACAGCTCTGGCTACTTCTATTGTCGCCTAAGGAGCGTCGCGGACGTAACCTCTCTCTTTACGGCATGTCCTATGGGCTTGGCTTCAGCTTCGGACCCTTCGGTATCCGGCTTTTAAGCTACGGTCAGCTTCTTCCTTTTATCTTGTTGTCCATTCTTACTGCTATGGGAGTACTTCTTGTTATGGTTCGTATGCCTAATATGTATCCGGAGAAAGTAGCAGGTAATGCACGGGAGACACGCAAATACGGGCGAATATACAGATTGGCCTGGTTTGCTCTGTTTACCCCGCTATTATATGGGTATATGGAATCAACGATGAACAGTAACTTCCCAATCTACGGCCTGCGGATTGGATTGAGTGCAGAGCAAATCGCAACTTTGCTTCCTTTCTTCGGGATCGGTGGACTGATTCTGCAGCTTCCACTAGGAATGCTTAGCGACCGTTATAACCGAAAACTTGTATTAATGATTGCCAGGTCTAGGTGGTGGAGTGCTGTTCCTTATCGCTCCACTGGCAGAAAATCATTTTTGGAGCCTGCTGCTGTTGTTCATGGGAGCGGGGGCTTGGTTGGCTCCTTCTTCTCACTCGGACTGGCTTATACCGCCGACATATTGCCAGCAGGGCTGCTTCCTGCCGCAAATGTTATTGCTTCCTTCCATTTCTGCATCGGTAGTATTCTCGGTCCGAATGTAGGTGGGGCAGCGATGGAGTTCGTAGGTCCGGGTACGTTGTTCGTACTTCTGGGCAGTCTATATATGATTTTTACCTTGGCTGGATTCGGCTTTAGGAAACAATCTCTCGAAAAAAATGAAAATATGAACAGGCTGTAATGGATTTTCACGGCTATTTCCAATAAACTATAGAGTAGAACGACTTATGTATACTTACCTTTATAAATAGACAAAGGTACAACAAAGGCGAGTTCAAGAAAAAGCCGGTTGTAGCATCGAATCTTATGCTTCCGATGGACCTCGGTTGAGAGGTTTGCTTAACAAGAGCGGATTTTTGAACAACGTCTACAAAGGAGAATCGGACATGATCAAGGTTAGCCACTTAAAGAAATCGGTGGATGGAAATAAGAAACAGGTACTCCGTGATATCAATACTGAATTTGCTCAAGGGGAAATGGTTGGTATTGTCGGCGCAAGTGGTAGTGGGAAAAGCATGCTGCTCCGTTGTCTGGCACTTCGTGAGACTTGGAACAGCGGGGATTATTCATGGAACGAGGACAAGCTAATCCAGGGCGGCGGTAAGGGAACGCATAAATTCCGCTCCAGATTTGCTTATTTGGAACAGAATCCTACTCTTTATCCTGAGAGAACGGCGCTTAAGAATGTTCTGATCGGACAAGTTGGTCAAGTCTCGGCGATTCGCCGCTTTACCGGCATGGTCCGTTCTGATGATTATATGGGGGCGATGGATGAGCTTGAGAAATTCGGCTTACTCGACAAGGCCCATGTCAAAGCTGGCAAGCTTAGTGGTGGAGAGAAACAGCGGGTAGCAATCTGTCGTGCACTTGTCCATGGCGCCAAATTTGTCGCTGCGGACGAGCCGACAATCGGGCTGGATCCGAAATCGGCGGAGCGCGTCATCGAGACCTTCAGCCAGCTATGCAAAACTCAGGGAACGACCGTCGTGACTGCACTTCCACTTGAATTTGCTGAGAAATATTGCACGCGAATTTTGGGTATTCATTCCGGTGAAATTAAGGTGGATATTGTAGGGAGACGGTTGACGGCTGAGGAGAAACGGTTGATTGATTTAGCATGAAAAGAGTGATGAGTTTGAAAGGTAATCTAAGAAGCTGGCTGATGCTATGCTCTGGCTGCGTGCTGTTGTTCCTACTCAGCGGCTGCAGCATTATCGATGATCCAAAAGCTTTGATGCGCACGCCGCAGCTCTCCTCTGACCGGGAGTCGCTGTTCAACGTCATAAATGTCGAGACCAAAGGCTCGATTATCGCGCCGAAGGATGTGAAGAGCTCGATCCGAACTGCTGATCTGGACAATGATGGTGTGAAGGAAGCGATTGTCTTCTACGAGACTCCGGATGAGACGGTACGAATCCACGGGATGATTCTCGAACAACAAGGAGACAGTTGGATCGTTAAGGTTCGATTTGACGGCGAAGGGCAGAATCTCGAGACCTTCGATCTGAAGGACTTGGCCGGAGATGGTCGTCTGAACATTATCGCAGGCTTCTCTGGTGGGGGAGAGGATGTACAGAAAGGTCTAACTGTGTACTCTTATGACGGGCAGAAAGTAGATAATCTGTTAACCATACCATATAGCAATTTCCTGATCGATGACCTTAATCAGGATGGACAACTGGATATTACAGTCGTCAACTTGAAGCGGGAACAGAATGCAACTGTAACAGCATATCAGTTCGATGGAACATCGTTCAAGGAGCTGGATCAAATCCAATTGGATGATGCGGTTGAGGAATATTACAATACGGTCAGCGGTAACATTACACCAAAGCTGAGAGGTATCATTTTGGACGCCTCATTCGGGGCGCATTATGCCTATTCTCATATGCTTGTTATGAAAGATGGCAAGTTTGAGGATCTGGTTCCATCCCAGGATTTCACGTTCAAGAACTATCCAGTATACAGTGGGGACGTGGATGGCGATGGCATCCTCGAAGTGGGACGCTCGGAGAAGCCAATTGGCTGGGATGAGCCCCCTTATGAAATGCCACTCTTCTCTTACTATCAGTGGAATGAAGGAGCCGGAGATGATAAGACGAGCTGGAAGTTCGTTAAGCAGCAGTATATGGACCCTTCTGGCCGATTCTACTTCAACTTCCCTAAGGAATGGAACAGGACCGTAACGATCGACCCGAAATCCAATCCGGATGAGCATTTGTGGTTCGTCAAGGTGGATAATGGGGAGACGGTAGCGGAAATACGCTTCTTCTCGCTGTCGGAGTGGGAGAATTACAAGGATCAATGGGAGCTGCTGGCCTGGGATTATGACAAGGTTATCGGTTTCTATAGTAAGACGAATATGAAGGTTAACAAGGGTGAACAGGAAATTAAGCGTTAAACGCTGTTTATGATAGAGGGAGGAGACGCGAAGTGAGCAAAGTTTTGATATTGGAAGATGAAGAATCAATCCGAAGTTTTATCGTGATCAACTTGAAGCGGAATGGCTTTGAGGTGCTAGAGGCAGGTGATGGACACGAGGCGCTTGCGAAGCTGCAGAGCGTGCCGGATATCGATATCGCGCTGCTTGACGTGATGGTTCCAGGCATCGATGGATTTGAGGTGTGTCGCAGAATCCGCGAGACGAACGAACGGATCGGGATTATTTTTTTGACGGCAAAAGTACAGGAACAAGACAAGGTCTACGCGCTGTCTGTCGGAGCGGATGATCATGTCAGCAAGCCGTTTAGTCCTACCGAACTGATCGCCCGCATTCACTCTTTGTTGAGAAGGGTCAATGTTTATCGGGAGAGCAGCACGAAGGTTACTTTTACATCCGGACCATTCACCCTTGATCTGATCTCTAAGCAATTCAAGCGTGGCAGCCAATTAATAGAACTGACTCCGACCGAATTTTCACTGGTGCAATATTTCCTGGAGAACGAGAACTCCCCGCTTAGCCGCGATCAGCTGCTTGATCATGTATGGGGCAAAGAATATATGGGCGATCCGAAAATAGTTGACGTCAATATCCGTCGGCTTCGCCAGAAGATAGAGAATAATCCTTCCGAGCCGATGTTCCTCCAGACGGTCTGGGGGTTTGGCTATAAATGGAAGGGCGAGGTACAATGATCAAGAAGGGTATCGGACGGCAAATTGTAATGCATTATTTTATCGTCGTATTCGTAACTCTGTTCATGGTTGAATTGATCTTCTCTTGGCCATTCGCATGTATTATTACGATACGATCTATAACCATATGTCGAATCACACGACATGGGCGTCCGATTATTTTCAGAAATTCGTAAAGCTCAACGCGGATAATGATCCGAATTATTTTACGGAAATGCTCGATGCCTTTGAATTAAAGGATACAGAGCTTCTGATTCTGAACCGGAAAGGCAATGTCAAGGCGAGCAGCAATCCGTTCCAGGACGAGAAGGCGATACAGACTAGCGATGTATTGCAGGCCGCTTCAGGCAGTGTCGGTAAATGGATTGGTAGGCAGCCCTCTACAGGCGAGATGGTGATGGCCGTGTCATCCCCTCTACAAGTACGAGGGGAGAACGCCTACATCGTTCGTTATGTCACATCACTTGAGTCGGTTAATTCCAAGATGATGAATCTGACTTTGCTCTCTTCTGCGGTGTGTGTAGCCGTATTGGCGCTTGTTACCTTATTCAGTATCGGGCTAGCCAATTCGATCGTGAAGCCGATCAACAACATTCGTGCAGTATCTGCCCAGTTAGCGAAGGGGAAATTTGATACGCGTATCGAGGGCGAATATAGATATGAATTAGGAGAGTTGGCCTCTACGCTGAACTATATGGCTCAAGAGATCGTCCGCAGTAATCAGATAAAGGATGATTTCATATCGTCCATCTCCCATGAGTTGCGTACTCCGTTAACGGGAATCAAGGGATGGAGCGAGACGCTGACCTCAGGAGGATTCGATCCGGACGAGACAAAGATTGGTATGAACATCATCTCCAAAGAGACAGACGGCTTATTGGTCTGGTTGAGGAGATGTTAGATTTCTCCAAGCTGCAGCAGAATGAGATGAAGCTTGTGATCGGTCGTGTCAAGCTGCAGGATTTGCTCAAGGAGATTATGTTAAACGTATGGGCGAAGGCGGAGAAGAAGCAAATCCAGATCAAGCTTGATGGTCAAATTGATAAGCCGATCACGGTCATTGGTGATGCCAATCGATTGAAGCAAGTCTTCCTTAATCTGGTGGATAATGCGATTAAGTTCTCGCATGAGAATAGCTGGATCCATCTCGTGATCAATCCATTATCGGCGGATCAGGTGCAGGTTGAAGTTGTCGATAGCGGGATTGGGATAAGCGAGGAAAATCTGAATCGAGTTCGCGACCGCTTCTTCCAGGTCAATCATCAAGGCGGAGGAACTGGACTTGGATTGGCGATTAGTCAGCAGCTCGTTGAGCTGCACCATGGTCAAATGGATATACGAAGCGAGCTTGGGGTTGGTACTACAGTATCGGTCACATTACCGATGCCTGTTCATGATCCCGAAAATCGGGACGAAGAGGTAGAACAAATAAACTCCGAGGATCAAAATTAAATATGTAGTTGCATCATGAAGGGACTCTCTAAGGAATGCTGTACTTTAGAGAGTCCCTTTGTTATAAGTGTGTTTTTAAATATTTAAGTGTGCGTTCAAAAAGTCCGGGTTCTACCTCTAAGATGGCATTCCTTCTGCTCGGAGTCGCGGCGTCTTCTCATAGACCTCCATAAGCAATCTTGTTGGTTGCGGAATGAGAACTGGCTTGGCTGTAACGGTCTCACCGGGCCCAACGACCATAATATCGCCTAGTGCTCCCTTGATTATTGACCCATCTTTAATGATTGCATTTTCGCCAATAATGGCCTTCTCGATCCAGACATTGCGGCCAATCTTGGCTCCGGGCATTACGACGCTATCCTTAATCTTCGTATAGCGTCCGATGCTTGCTCCACCGAAGACAACCGATTGCTCAATCTGTCCTTCCAATTCGCAATTATGATGTACCAGTGAGTTGTTGATTTGCGTATGAAGGGCCAGAAAGGATGGAGTGCCGGGCAGTCCTTGGGTGAACATCGGCCAGGTTTCATTGTTTGTTAATTTCCAATCCGCGTTCTCGGTCAGTAAATCCATATGCGCTTCCCACAGACTTTGAACTGTGCCTACATCGCGCCAATACCCCATAAATTCATATACATGCAGTGGCTCTGTGCCTGTCAACATTTTAGGAATTAGGTCTTTGCCGAAATCATGGCTACTCATATTATCTTCCGCATCATCGATCAAATGCTGTTTAAGAAAATCCCAATTAAATAAATAAATACCCATGGAAGCTAAATTACTTGTCGGATGCATAGGCTTCTCAGCAAACTCTGTAATTCTGTTCTGTTGATCTGTGCTCATCACGCCGAAACGGTGCGCTTCTTCCCATGGTACGGGCATAACGGAGATGGTCGCTGTAGCATTTACTGACAAGTGATAATCAAGTAGCTTGCGGTAATCCATATGATAAATATGGTCACCCGACAAGATAAGCACCTGATCTGGCTTGAATTTGTCCACATACTCTATATTTTTGAATATTGCATCTGCTGTTCCTGCATACTCCTGTACACCGGCATTATAAGATGGCAGCAGGGAAATACCACCATGCTCATGCTTCGGGAGGTTCCATGCCTTACCCTCGCCAATATGTTCATGAAGAGATTCAGCCTCATACTGAGTAAGTACACCGATCGTATCAATTCCTGAGTTCACGCAGTTGCTGAGAGGAAAATCGATGATCCGGTAATGGCCGCCGAACGGTACAGCTGGTTTAGCAAGTTTGGATGTCAGCGGTGTTAACCTGCGACCTTCACCTCCAGCCAAAAGCATTGCAATACAATTTTTCTTATTCACTTCGCTTTTTCCCTCCCGTGTGGTTTGGACTGTGTTGTTCTTACGTACACTAGATATGACTCACTGAAATTAAAGGTATGGAAATTATCAGAAATTATTACAAGGAATTTTGCAAAAAGCATTTTTATTTTCATGCGCTGGGAGTTATCGTAATAATCATTAATAAGTGCGTGATTGAGCAACCCCTATAAAATTATTTGGAGAAGCGGGTGATTATACATTGTCCAATCGAGTAGATACGATATCTAAAGAAGATATTTATTTATTTCACGAAGGAATATTGTACCGAAGCTACCTAACCCTAGGATCGCATCTAACGATCGAGAATGGTCAGTCCGGCGTTCGATTCACCGTATGGGCTCCTAATGCGCAGCAAGTATCCGTTGCCTCGGATTGGAACCGATGGTGTGGGAGAATGATTTATTATATAAGATACCCGAATCGGGATTTTGGACTCGTTTTTTCCCGGATGTAGAGGAAGGAACTTTTTACAAGTATGAAATTACCGACTTGGATGGTGTTAAAAGCCTAAAGGCCGATCCGTATGCCTACTATGCTGAAGTTCGCCCTGCCACGGCATCCATCGTTAAATCGATTTCGGGTTATTCATGGCATGACGGGAACTGGCAGCACAGCCGAAAACCAATGTACCGTAGGCCAATGAACATTTATGAGCTGCACTTCGGAACTTGGCGCCAGAAGGAAGACGGCAGCTTCTATACATACCGGGAGATGGCAGACATTCTAATTCCTTATATTGTGTCGATGGGATATACGCATATCGAATTGATGCCACTGGCCGAACACCCTTATGACTTATCCTGGGGGTATCAAATTACAGGCTACTATGCTCCGACAAGCCGTTATGGCAAACCAGAGGATTTGATGTACTTCGTCGATCGCTGCCATCAGGCTAGGATCGGTGTTTTACTCGATTGGGTACCTGGCCATTTTCCCAAGGACGCACACGGTCTACGGCGATTCGACGGTACTGCATTGTACGAATATGAGGATGAGGCGAAGGCGGAGAGGCCGGGTTGGGGGACACTAAGCTTTGATTTTGGTAAGCCGGAGGTCAGGTCTTTTCTCATTTCGAATGCTTTGTTCTGGATGGATGTGTATCACTTCGACGGGCTAAGGGTCGATGCAGTAACCAGTATGCTACGCCTTGATTTCGAAAAGCAGGTTGGCCAGCATCCACTAAATGAGCATGGAAGTGTGGAGAATCTGGAGGCGATCGATTTCCTGAAGCAGCTGAACAAGATCGTCTTCAAATATTACCCCAATGCTCTGATGATGGCAGAGGAATCTAGCTCCTGGCCAGGAGTTACTACCCCAGTGGATGAAGGCGGACTTGGCTTCAATTACAAATGGAATATGGGCTGGATGAACGATACGCTTGGCTTTATGGAGACTGATTTTGGTGAACGTCCGATGAATCATCATTTGCTTACATTTCCGATCTGGTATGCCTTCGCAGAGAATTACACGCTGCCTTTATCGCATGATGAAGTGGTACATGGTAAGAAGTCCTTGCTCAGTAAAATGCCAGGAAACTATGAGCAAAAGTTTGCCGGTCTGCGGATTTTACATGGTTATTTGATGACATCACCGGGAAAGAAGCTGCTGTTCATGGGTGGAGAATTCGGTCAGTTTATCGAATGGAGAGATCAGGCGGAGCTGGACTGGCTACTCCTGGATTACGATATGCACCACAAAATGCTGGAATATACCCGTGCGCTTAATCATTTCTATTTAAGAGAGCCCGCCTTGTGGGAGAATGATCATAGTGGAGGCGGCTATCAGTGGATTAATCCACATGATGCGAATCAGAGCGTCATTTGCTACTTACGCAAAGGTCAGCGGGCCAGCGACACGCTGTTGGTCATCATTAACTTTCAGCCGGTAGAGCGGGATAATTACAGAATTGGAGTTCCCCAGAGTGGAGCATACGTGGAGATGTTCAATAGCAATTTGGATGTTCATGGCGGCGCTGATCGGATGCGCATCGCCCCATTGCATAGTGAGCCGAAGTGTTGGCATGATTGTTCGCACAGCATTGAGCTGGTACTTCCGCCGCTAAGCTTCATGATCTTGAAGCCGGTGACCAGATCTGGGCGGAGGCTTAAGCCTCACCGACCGAAGCTGGCCAGATATGGCAAAAAACCGAGGAGGAAGTATAAATGAAGATATTGTTTACTGCAGCTGAGGTTTTCCCGTTCATTAAGACAGGCGGGCTGGCTGATGTGATCGGTGCACTCCCAAAGGCGCTGCATGAGGCTGGCCATGATGTACGGATCGTATTACCTAAATATAAGGATATTCCATCCATCTACACAGACCAGCTGACCCATCTAGACGAGATGGTGGTGCCTGTCGGCTGGCGTAAACAGTACGGAGGAATCGAGTATTTAATCCATCAAGGTATGACTGTATATTTTATCGATAATGAGTATTACTTCGGCCGGGATGGTGTCTATGGTTATTGGGATGATGGAGAACGGTTCGCCTTTTTGAACCGGGCTGTACTTGAGATGCTGCCACGGATTGAATTTATGCCAGATATTCTCCATTGTCATGATTGGCATACGGCAATGATTCCGTTGCTTCTCAAGGAGCATTTTCAGGCCAATAAGGCCTACGCAAATATTCGAACTGTATATACAATCCACAATCTGCTGTACCAAGGGATTTTCCCATTTGAGATTCTGAACGACTTATTTAGTTTGCCTGAGCATTATTTTACAGCAGACGCGGTCGAGTATTACGGTAATGTAAGCTTCATGAAAGCCGGGCTTGTGTTCGCTGATCACGTAACGACAGTGAGTCCTACCTATGCTGCGGAAATTCGCACTCCCTATTATGGCTACGGAATGGACGGGTTGCTAAGTTCACTTGGTGATCGGTTGTCGGGGATTGTGAATGGCATAGATGCGGAGCTGTATAACCCGTTTACGGATGGGGAGATATATGCTAAGTATTACAACAGTCTGTTCAAAAAGAGGCAGAATAAGCTGGCGCTGCAGAAGGAACTGGGACTTCCTGAAGCAACATCGATACCCCTGATCGGCATGGTAACGCGGCTGGTTGAGCCGAAGGGCCTCGACTTGATGACACGTATACTGGATGAATGGCTATGGCAGGACGATGTACAGTTCGTATTGCTCGGTACAGGAGATAAGAGTTATGAGGATTGGTTCAGGGAAGCGGCGCAGCGCCATCCACAGAAGCTATCGGTACAAATTTTGTTCAGCGACAGATTGTCACGCCGCATTTATGCTGGCAGCGATCTATTCCTTATGCCTTCGCGCTTTGAACCTTGTGGCATTAGCCAATTGCTGGCCTTACGTTACGGGAGTATTCCTGTCGTCCGTGAGACGGGGGGCTAAACGATACGGTGCATTCCTATAACGGAAATACAGGTGAGGGGAACGGATTTACTTTTCACGATTTCAATGCGCATGATCTGTTAAATACCTTACGAAGAGCTGTATCCTTCTATAAACAGCCAGAAATCTGGGAGAGTATTGTCAAGAATGCGATGACCGGGACTATAGTTGGCTGCAATCGGCAAAACAGTATAGTGATATTTATGCAAGGCTTAAGTGAGTATAAATAAAAGCCGGGCTGGTATAATCCATTTGGATGGATTGATCTACCAGATTTCCGGCTTTTTTTGTTCATATGATATGGCGATACAGAATGCGGAAGCCATAGGGATCCAAATTGAGGTTCATCAGACCTGATTCAGGAGCAACTCTAACGCCAGATAATGCATCTTGCCAATCGCTTGTCTGAATCGGATGCGATAATACACAAGCTTTATCCGTATTATTCATCCAGACCATAAAATGCATCTTCTGATCCATACGCTCATATATAATGCAGGGATTACCTCTATTGGCCTGAAGGAAGCGGAAGCGCCCTTGCCTCAGTACGGTATGCTCCTTGCGCAGCGCGATCATCATTTTATAGAAGTCAAGCAGCTCGCGGTCCTGCTTGTTCGAATCCCACTCCATACATTTGCGGCAGTCAGGGTCAGCGTTCCCCGTTAATCCGATCTCGTCGCCATAGAAGATGCATGGTGTACCGATATAGGTGAAAAGGAAGACGACGCATAGCTTAAGCTTTCTTTTGTCGCCACCGACTCGGGTTAACAGCCGTGGCGTATCATGCGTACAGAGCATGTTGAAGATCACTTCATTCGTCTGCTGAGGATAACGCATAATGAGTGAGCCCATCTCGTTCGAGAAGTTGTAGCCATCCATTCCACCACAGAAAAATTCGAGCACCTTATCAGCGAAGGGATAGTTCATGACAGAATCGAATTGATCGCCAAGCAGCCAGTTCAATGAATCGCTCCATACTTCCCCGATAATGTATGCCTCCGGGCTCACTTTCTTCACGACGTTACGAAAATCACGCCAGAAATGATGATCGATTTCGTTGGCAACATCGAGCCTCCATCCATCCAGCTTAATTTCCCGTATCCAATATTCAGCTACACCTAGCAAATACTCCTTCACTTCGGGGTTGGCTGTATTAAATTTAGGCATATTCCCGTAGAAACCGAAGGTATCATAGGTCGGGACTCCATCTTTGATCTTCAATGGGAACTCATTGATATGGAACCAATCTGCATATTTAGAGTCTTGACCATGCTTCAGTACATCTTGGAACGGTGGGAATTGTTCTCCACAATGATTGAAGACTGCATCGAGTACGACGCGAATACCACGCTCGTGACAGGCTTCGGTGACCTTCCTCAGCAGATCGTTATCGCCGAAATGAGGGTCCACTTGACGATAATCTGTCGTATCGTACTTATGATAAGACGGCGAAGTAAATAAGGGTGTGAAGTAAATGGCGTTAATCCCTAGATCGGCGAGATGATTCAGATGTTCCAGCACCCCTTGTAAATCACCACCGAAGTAATTATCGAATTTCGGAGGGTTTCCCCAGTTCTCTACTGGATTTGGGTCATTACTTGGATTCCCATTAGCGAATCGCTCTGGCATGATCTGATAAAAGACTGCTTCTTTGGCCCATTCCGGTACCTTGAATACATCGATCTCGTGAATATAAGAGAACTCGAAGCATTCCCCGGTGGGGAAGGGGGCTCATGCTGTAGTCCTGAATCAAGCAAATAAATTGTCTCTGATCCGGCAACGAGCTTAAAGGCATAGGACAAGCGCCTGTAGCGAGGGCGTACAGCGATCTCCCAGTAGTCGAACATACGATCATGGGCGGCCTTCTCCATCGAGTACTCCTGATAAGTACCAGCCCAGTTATATTTATCACCAGTCATAATAACCACCTGTTCGAGGTCATCACGCTTCGTTCTGATTCGTAGATGAATCGTCGAATTATCGTAGGCATAGGCCCATTTGTCTCTTGGAACATGATATAGAGCTTCCAGCAGCATAAAGATTCAACTCCTCTCTAATATTATGTCCAAGCTCCTAGGAATTGAATAAAAGATTAATTACAAATTAAACAGACTAATAAATATTCACCATCGTTTTAACGCGACACAGTGTTGGAATGTGAATATATATACATAGAAAACACTTTTATAGAATAATATGGATATTCTAAAGTGATATTGCTAACAATTACAGCAGATATTTATTAACCACAGACTAATTAGCACGAAGAATCTGTGAATAAATGATGAAGGATTACATTTTACCTTTGCATATATATGCATTGTGCTTTATAATTGGTCAAGTAATTAAAAGAAAGTACAAGTTAGGAGAGAGAGAAAATGAAAAAGTGGGGAACATTAGTTATAGCTCTATTGATGGTAACCAGCTTGCTTGCCGCATGCGGACAAAATAAAAACAATGGTAGTAGTTCACAAGGGGCTGGGAGCAATGCCGGTAATTCTGGCAAGAAGGTAATAACGCTCGGTACTAGTGCAGACTTCGCTCCATATGAATTCCACATTAAGAATGACCAAGGACAGGATGAAATCGTCGGTTTCGACATTGAAATTGCTAAGGAGATTGCCAAGGATATGGGCGCTGAGCTGCAAATCAAGGATTTGCAATTCGATTCTTTGATGAATGAATTGAACAGCGGACGGATTGATTTCGCCATTTCCGGTTTGAGTCCAACGCCTGAACGTCAGAAGGAAGTAGATATGTCGAAGATTTACTTCACGACCGAGCAGGCTATTGTGACTCGTACTGGTGAAGAAGGTAACTACAAGACGATGGACACGCTGGTAGGCAAGAAGATTGGCGTACAGAAAGGTTCGATTCAAGAGGATATCGCTAAGACGATCAAGGATGCCAAGATTACGGCTTTGGCTAAGACTCAGGACATCATGATGCAATTGAAAACCGGACGGGTTGATGCTGCGATTATCGAAGGCCCTGTAGCTAAAGCGTATATTAGCAACATCGAAGGCTTGACGATCTCTGAAGCACAGCCTGCCGTAGAGGATGACGGATATATTGTTGCTGTGAAGAAAGGGAATACAGAGTTTCTTGATAAGGTTAACACTACTTTGACTCGGTTAATGGAAGATGGAAGTATCGATAAGTTTATTCAAGCGGCTAGTGATTTGGCTGTGAAATAAACATTGTACCTTTTAGAGGTTGTTCAAAAAGTCCGCTTTTGATCACGAAGTGATTCAAGAAGTAACTCGGCATCGAATCTTGAATTCACCCGGGCCTTCCGGTGCTCACGTACCAACTACGTACGCTTCGCTCCTCAGACCCTAGCTTCATCCAACCTTCTCGGTGCTGAAAATCGGACTTTTTGAACTCGCAGTTTAAGGAATTGCTCTAGAAAATAGCGGAGAAGCTTCGCTATTTTCTGCTTTTATGCAAGTTTTCTGATGAATTTGGGAGGAATGATCTGGTTATGAAGTTTTTTACGATGTTTTGGGATTACCGCGATTACTTCTTCACCGGTGTGCAGTATACGCTCTTGCTAGCAGCGATCGGTGTTGTTTGCGGCTTTATTCTTGGGCTTGTTGTCGCGTTGGCGCGGATGTCGCCCTTGAAAATCGTCCGTTTCATCGGCCATGCTTGGGTAGAGTTTCTGCGTGGTACGCCGATGATGGTGCAATTATTAATTATACATTATGGTTTCTCGCAATTATTCGGTGTTAACTTTACTCCGATTCAATCGGGTGCGATTACATTGTCAATCAATAGCTCGGCTTATTTGGCGGAAATCTTCCGCGCAGGTATTCAAGGTGTAGACCGTGGACAAGGGGAAGCGGCGCGTTCGCTAGGGATGTCACAGGGGATGTCGCTACGCTTCATCATTATTCCACAGGCGATCAAATCGGTGCTTCCAGCGATCGGCAATGAGTTCATTACGATTATCAAAGAGTCCTCTATTGTTTCTATTATCGGTGTGACCGAGCTGATCTTCCAATCTGGCTCTGTCGTCGGCATTACGTATAACGGGATGACTCCGTATCTGATCGTCGCAGTGATTTACTTTATACTGACATTCACACTATCACGGATTTTAGGTGTGTTCGAAAGGAAGTTGAAGGCCAGTGATAACCGTTAAAAATTTGCATAAAAAGTTTGGACATCTTCATATTTTAAAAGGAATTGACCTTGAGATTTCTCAAGGAGAGGTTGTCGTTGTGATCGGCCCAAGCGGATCTGGAAAAAGTACATTCCTTCGCTGTCTTAATTTACTGGAGACTCCATCTGAAGGTGAGATTCTGTTCGAAGGCGAATCGATCACTGCACGTGGGCATAATATCAATGTGACGAGGCAGAAGATGGGGATGGTGTTCCAGCAGTTCAATCTGTTCCCGCATAAGACGGTTCTCGACAATATTACGTTAGCTCCTATTCGCGTGAAGAAGTTGGACAAGAACAAGGCGGAGGCGATTGCGATAGACCTTCTTCAGACGGTCGGTCTGCAGGATAAGCGGGACGCGTATCCTTCGCAATTGTCCGGGGGGCAGAAGCAGCGGATTGCGATCGCTAGAGCGCTGGCGATGGAGCCACATGTGATGCTGTTCGATGAACCGACCTCGGCGCTGGACCCGAGATGGTCGGCGAGGTGCTCGAATGTCATGAAGAAGCTCGCTGACAAAGGTATGACGATGGTCATCGTTACGCATGAAATGGGCTTTGCCCGTGAGGTTGGTGATCGTATCATCTTCATGGACCAAGGAATGGTACTGGAGCAGGGCACGCCTCAGGAGGTATTCGGTGCAACTAAAGAGCAGCGGACAAAGGAATTCCTGAGTAAAGTACTGTAAAATCTGGTCTTATCATATTAACTTGTTTAACACCGCACGCTGCTTCAGCGCGCGGTGTTTTTTGTGTGAAGATATCTCGTTCTTTTTTTTCATCTACTGTAGATAGCCGAGACAAGCTTTCCAATCAGTAGGGGATATAGTATGATAACCATATAATGGGAAAGGTAGGGGGTTAATAGTGAAACAGCTAATTATCGGAGACGTCATGCATGAGCTGGTCTCTACACGTCGTATTCTGGCTTGCTTGCCTGAGGAACATATGACATGGAAGCCCCACGTGAAATCTATGACATTAGGCGGGCTTGCTACCCATATGATCAACCTGCTTAACTGGCAGGTAGCGATTTTTCTTTACCCAGAATTCGATCTATCAACCGTGCCGAATCGGCGGAAGCCTTGACCAGACGTGAAGACCTATTGGAAGAATTCGATGCGAATGTTACCAAGCTTGAACAGCTATTAGATAAATGTGATGAGAGTATGCTAGGGGAGGAATGGACGCTGCGCAGCGGCGACCATATTATCCTGCGCCAACCGCGGGCGAGCGCGCTCCGTACCTTCGGATTAAGCCATATGATCCACCACCGTGCACAGCTTGGAGTGTATTTACGTCTGCTCGATATCCCAGTGCCGGGATTGTATGGCCCTACAGCCGACGAGGAAGGCAAATAACCTAAACCTAACCGAACAGTCGAAGAGCATCAGCATGATCGCTGGTGCTTTTCGACTGTTTTTTTCTGACTCTTCATTTCTTAGAACTCGTACATATCAGGGAAATAATGTTAGTTATTTGAATGGAGAGGCCATATTTTTGTCATTAATTTATATTAAAAATTTCGCGTCCTATCAAGCTTTGTACGAAAATGGTAACAATTACAATAGCTATTGGTTACAAAGTTGTGATATATTCATTTACGCCGAAACTTACTAGATTAAGTACGGGGGACGATTTTTACGAAGGACGATTTGGAATCTAGTGATTACGAATTGGCTTTCTTGGGGTGAAGCGTGGCTGGGAAAGTAACAAAATCTTAATCTATTGTTACTATCTCTCGCGTAGGGAACTTCCTTTTCCCGAATCCGACAACTAACTCCGCAGGCGCACTAAAAGGAGGACAACAACATGAAGAAACAACATACATGGACAATCAAACGTATTATGGGGACGGCGATTATTACCGCTGGATTATTTGGAGCAATGCAAACTGTTCCTGCGCTGGCTGACTCGTTACATACAGCGAAGGATGGAGATACTTTCTATACACTGTCGAAGCAGTATGGAGTGCCGATGGACAAACTGATCTCAGCGAATCCTACGGTGAAGGCCACGAATATTTATGATGGCCTTAGCATCACCATTCCCGACAATAATAATAACACAACTGCTGCTCCGGAAGTGAAGGCTGAATCCACGGACAACGCAGTAATGCTGCCCACTCTGAACGTATTTTCTGATCAGAAGGTGGTAGAGGCTTGGGGCAAGAGCTTCAATTACTCCAAGACCATTAATGTCAAAGCATCAGCATATTCCTCGGCTGCAAGTGAGAATGGCGGATATGGAGCGGTAGATTATTATGGTAACCCACTTAAGCTTGGAACAATCGCAGTGGACCCGAAAGTAATTCCTCTCGGTACTAAGGTACTTGTAACCGGACATGATCATGCAGGTCTTCCAAAGAATGCATTTGTAGCGACAGCTACCGATATTGGGGGAGCGATTAAGGGCAATCGGATTGATATTTTCATCCCGGGAAGCAAGTCATTTGTGAATCAATTTGGTTATCAAGATGTTAAGTTATTTGTACTGAAATAGTAGATTAATAGAAAATTTAGATTATAGAGCCGAACCGGACAATTAAACTCCGATTCGGCTCTATTTCTAAATTAAAATTTATTTTTTTCGGTTTGTAGCATATCGGCTACATTTACGAATTGATACCCTTTGGATTTAAGCTCTTCAATAATCTCGGGAAGAGCTTGTATCGTTCCGCTCAAGTTGGAGCCCGAGCCGCCGCCTGCATGCTGTAGCACGATCGATCCTGGACCAACCGTCCTTAGAACATTCTGCTTGACCTTCTCTTTACTGAGCCCCTTCCAATCGAGAGAATCGACATTCCAATTCACAACTCTATAGTTATGCCGCTTCGCCCAGCGGATCTGCGCTTCATTAATATCGCCGTATGGAGGTCGAATCAGCTTTGGACGATAGCCGGTGATATTCTGAATCACCTTTTCGGTTCGCAGTATTTCTGACTGAAATTCCTGCATTGAGTGCTTCTTGAATTGATTGTGGGTATAAGAGTGGTTACCAATAATGTGACCATCTCTATGGATCTGACGTACAAGATCAGGATGTTTCTTGGCTCTGCTGCCAACGACGAAAAAGGTAGCTTTAACTCCTTCACGCTTCAGTATTTTCAACACTTGCGGCGTGAAGCGGGGATCGGGTACATCGTCAAACGTGAGGGCCACCTGTTTCACCCGTGGGCCGCGAAATACGAAGGTCTCAGAATATTTACGTTGTAGCTCGGCTAGATTAAGCGGTTTTGCGTTGGTCTCGGCGGATGTAGGTGCCGTGTCCTCCGTACCCGGTGACGACCGTTTGGCCTCAATGCTCCCAGAGCTCGGGAACAGCATGAGCAGGATGGTAAGGACGATCATCCAGTGTTTGAGTTTTGCGGACATAGCATTACCTCTTCTCCAAAATAATGTCATGATTTGGTATGCCCATAATCATCGGAAAATATGATGAAATGATTTATTTTCAAGGTAAGCGCTTCACTTAGATGTCATGGGTAATAGAGTGACGTTTGTCACAGACTGACTAGTGAAAAAAATTGCATCTTTATATGAAGTGTATAAAAATCAAGCAGGCGTTTATAAGTATGTGTTCAAAAGTGGAATTTTTGAACACCTTCTATAAGAAAGGGGACTGAACAAATTGACGGAAGTTATATCCAATGAGGAAGTAGCACCAGGAGTTTTTCGTCTGGCTGTTACCGGTCAATTCACCGGGAAGATGGGCCAGTTCTACATGATTCGGGCATGGGACAATTATCCGCTGCTGTCCAGGCCGCTGAGTATTTTCGATATCACGCCTGAACGGATTGAATTTCTTTATTTAGTCGTCGGTGAGGGAACAGCTATATTCTCACATTTAAAGCAAGGGGATCAAGTGAAGCTTGAGGGCCCATTCGGAAACGGTTTTACCACTCCGGAAGGAAAGACGGCTTTTGTTGGCGGGGGAATCGGGATTGCCCCGTTTTATTATGCCCTGCGCCAAGTTCCGAATGCCGATGTGTATCTTGGTTTTAGCCGCGAACCTTACGTGGTGGAAGAATTCCGCGCAGCATCAGCCGGTCAGACACATGTCAATGTGGGCGGCGTCATACTGGATGACCTTGATTTCGATGACTATGACACGATTATTGCCTGCGGACCACATCCGATGCTGCACGCCGTGCAGCGCAAGCAGCAAGCATCAGCTGGTCGTGCAAAAGTATATGTATCGCTCGAAAACCGGATGGCTTGCGGGATTGGAGCTTGTCTAGTATGCAGTGTGAAATGTAAAGACAAACGGAAAAAGGCATGTATAGATGGTCCTGTATTTCCAGTAGAGGAGGTCATATTCGAATGATTGATTTATCCTGTTCTTTCGGCAAGCTAACTTTTAAGAATCCCATCGTCATGGCCTCTGGTACTTTCGGATTTGGACAGGAATACGGAGCTTTCTATGATGTAAATCGTCTTGGGGGAATTTCCGGAAAGGGGCTGACCCTACAGCCGAAGGCTGGAAATGACGGAATAAGAGTCTATGAGACACCGTCTGGATTATTGAACAGCGTTGGTCTGGAAAATCCGGGAGTTGAAGCCTTCTTGCGTGAGGAGTGTCCTCGCTGGGAGCAGCTGGATCTCATCCGCATTGTGAATCTGGGCGGGAACACAATCCAGGACTATGTGGAGGGGGCTAAGTTGATCGAGACGGATGCAAAGAGAAGGTTACTTGAAGGCAATCCGGCTGTCGATATGATTGAGCTGAACATCTCCTGTCCTAACGTCAAAGCGGGCGGGATGGCTTACGGCATCCAGACGGAGACGGCACGAGAAGTCGTCAGAAAGGTACGTGCCGCAACTTCGCTGCCGCTTGTCATCAAATTGTCCCCAAATGCGGAGGATATCGTCGGTATGGCGGTCATGTGCGAGGAAGAAGGAGCAGATGGAGTATCGCTCGTGAATACTTTCTCCGCGATGAAGATCGATATATACAAGCGCCGGAGCGTGTTCAACAATCTCTATGCAGGCCTGTCTGGTCCAGCGATCAAGCCGATCGCTCTACGCATGGTGCATCAGGTCAGCAAGGCTGTATCGATTCCGGTGATGGGTATGGGCGGAATTTGCAGCGGAACGGATATTATCGAATTCATCATGGCCGGCGCTGCAGTTACGCAGATTGGCACCTATAACTTCACGAATCTTCGTGCCGGAGTAGATCTGCTTCAGCAAATAGAACAATTTATGCTCGCCGAGAATATTTCCACCTTGGACGAAATCCGTGGCATCCTATAAAATAGGGAAAGGATGTTCATAGGAGGCTGGAAAGATGGCATTTGAAGATATTAAATTGCAGGCAATTCCCATGGGCGAGATCTTGCGATCTTGGTTACTGGTGGGGTCGAACATATAGGAGCTGCTTCAACTGCATATTGGATTGGTGAAAATATAGAGGTTGAGACCTCCGCAGTACCAGGGCATAAAGAACATGTCTTGACCGTCAATATGGCAAGGGTGGCTGCCCAGAGACTGAAATGTACAGTGACTGTCATCATGGGAATTCATTATGATCACTTAAATAAAACAGAAATTGCCGAAGTGTCGGCTCGTACGGAAGCTGTGTTTAACGACTATCTCAGCTCCTGCTCCGAATAGGAAAGGGAGGGGAGACAGATGAATAACACAGTAACAACAAGCGATGATAAGTTCCGCCGTCATGCTGTATCCGTTGAAGAGGCCCAATCGCGTGTCATGCCATACGTCGTTCTGGGGGGAACGGAGCAAGTGAAGATTACCGAATCTAGGGGACGCATTCTTGCTGAGGATGTCATTGCGCCGCACCCATATCCGTTCTTTCGCCGCTCAGGCATGGACGGCTATGCGGTCATAAGCAGAGACATAGAGAATTGCACTGCAGAAGAGCCGGTTCTGCTTCAAGTGATTGATAACATCCCTTGCGGCAGTTTGCCTTCGGTTCCGATTGTTACGGGTACAGCAGCAAGGATTATGACAGGCGCAAAGGTGCCTGATGAAGCTGATGCAGTCGTAATGCTGGAGATGACTGAACAGGTGATTCAAGACGGCATCACATATATTAAGCTGAGACGGTCAGTTCCAGTAGGCAACAATATTACTCCGATCGGATTTGAGATTGCCGCTGGGGACAGACTTCTGGAGAAAGGGCGCAAGCTGTCAGCGGGCGAGGTCTCCGTACTGGCCACCTTTGGCTTGGCCTCTGTTCCTGTTGCGAAGCGTCCTCGGATTGCTGTTCTCTCTACCGGTTCCGAGCTACTGAAGGTAGATGAGCCGCTTCAAGATGGCAAGATTCGAAATAGCAATACCTATATGCTGGCGACCCAGATCATTGACGCGGGAGGGGAGCCTCATCTACTAGAGGCGATTCCCGATCAGTTGGACAAGGCGCGACGGATCATCGAGCAGGCTTTGGCCGACTACGATGTCGTGATTACAACTGGTGGAGTGTCTGTTGGCGACCATGACATTATGGCTGATATGGTCAAGGGACCGGAAGTAGAAATGCTCTTCAATAAAGTGACGATGCGTCCGGGCAGTGTGACGACAGCGGCGGTGAAGGACGGGAAGCTGCTATTCGCACTTTCCGGTAATCCTGGCGCTTGCTTCGTAGGCTTCGAGCTGTTCGTGCGTCCGTTGATCGGTGGAATGCTCGGCAGGGAGAAGCCATTTCTGGCGGAGATCGAGGCTGAGCTGGGCAGCGACTATATGAAGATTAACAACTTTACTCGGTTCGTCAGAGGACGGTTAGATCTTTCCTCCGGGAAGGTCATGGCTTATCCGGCTAAGCTCGATGAATCGTCTGTGATGGTCACGATCAAGGACAGCGACGTGCTTATCGTCATACCACCGACGACAACAGGAGTTCAGGCGGGACATCAGGTCAAGGTCCTGAAGCTCCCAGGCGGAGGATGGTGAGCGATGATTAGGCCGCCCGTCATCCAGATTGTCGGTTACAAGAATAGCGGGAAGACAACCTTAATCAAGCAGCTGCTGTCCGTATTCAATAGTTTGAAATTACGAGTTGCGGTGATTAAGCATGACGTTCATGGCTTCGAGATCGATCATGAAGGAACGGATACGTACGCTTATCGCCAACAGGGTGCAGCGGCGATCGCGATCACTTCCCCTTATCGTACGGCGTTGATAGAAGAACAACAGACTCCATTGGAGGAATTAATCGAGCGCTTCGGTAGCTACGATCTGATTCTGGTGGAAGGCTTCAAGCAAGAAGCATTTTCGAAGATTGTGATGCTGCGAAACGGCGAGGATCAGAAATTGCTTCAGGAGCTTGATCAGGTGAAGGCTTGTGTAATGAGGGATATAGAGATGGTGGAGCATGGATCACCACGAATAGAGCGAGTGGGCATCGCTGCCCCGCTCGCTCTATTCGTTGCAGATGAGATTGAGAAGATAGCAGTCTGGATTCTGGGCGAAGCGGAGCTGGTGCCCCTTGCCGAATAGGGCAAGGAACTACTCCCCTTCCGCCCGCCGCTCGATGGCTTCGGACATTGTCTTGTCGGTCAAGTGGGCGTAAACCTCGGTCGTCTCGGTTGAGGCATGACCGAGCTGCTCTTTAGTCTTATAAATGTCATTTTGCAAATAATAATCGGTAGCAAACGAATGGCGTAGCTTATGTACCGTCAGATAAGGTTTGCCGAATCGTTTGGCATATTTGATAATCATAGCCTGGATGGCTCTCTTTGTCATTCGCTTGCCTTCAGTCTGACCGTTGGGCAGGGCGACGAAGAGAGCTTTTTCCCGTTTTGGGGTTCGGTATCTCGTCTGCCTCAATTCAGTGTAATGTACGAGGTCATCTTTAGACTGCTCGCGGAAGTAGACCGGAGTCTTGAAGGTCTCGTCATTATTCCCTTTACGGTATACATAGAGCAACTTATTGTTCAAATCAAGATCATTCACATTCAGATTGACGACCTCTGATACCCGCAGTCCAGAATTGAGAATGAGGCTGGCAATGCAAGCGTCGCGCTCTCTATTATGCTCATAGGCATAGAGTGCCTGCTTATTGTTCTCGATGTCTTGTCCGTATCCTTCGGCAATATAGCTGATGAACTCGATCAGTTCATCCTCCTCAAGAATTTTCCCTTTCAGTTTGGCCGCAGTATCCTTCGGTTTATGGATTCGCTTGATCTCTACTTTAGCCATAATGTTGCGCTTCAGCAGTGGATAGAAATCCTCATCCTCGGCGATTTGACTTAAATAATGAAAAAGAGAACGTAGGGAGGACATTTTACGTGAGACTGTTATCCTCGAGTTCGTGCCCTCCGTTCGAGTCGTTAAATGCAGCCGGTAACCAGTGACGCTCTCCATCCTTAAAGTCTCTAGTTCCAGCAGTGTGACCCCTGCATTGTTGTCGGCGATAGAAAGACCCTCGGTGCGTAGCCAGCCAAAAAACTGCTCATAATCTCTGATATACTCCAACAGGGTAGAGGGCGAGAGATCTGGAAGCTTATAATCAATGAATTGCTGCACGAACCAGGGCATGTGAACCACTCTTTCGTCCAACTTCTTGCGGTCAATTACTTTTTGTACATTCATGTGTAGTTACACCTCCAGCTTGCGTGAAAGAAATATATAATCCGGTTCTCCGTGGGACTGCTCGACATCAAGCACCTCTACATTGCCAAAATATTGCTCCATCCGTTCTGCAAAAACAGGAGAAGCATTGGCGCTCCAGAAGGTTATGCATCCACCGGGTTGAAGCAGCCTATGTAGTTTACAGAAGCTGCTCTCGTGGTAGAGTGAATGATTCTGCTCGAACACTTTCCAGTCCGGTCCGTTATCAATATCCAGACAGATTAAATCGAACTGTTCATTCGTATTCCCGATCCAATCGATAAGATCTGCGTGAATGACTCTAGTCTTGAGATGTTCGACAGCCCGATCGGATACATCCGCCAGTTCCGTCTTGTTCCAATCAATGATCTTCTGCTCGATCTCTATGACGGTAACTTGTTCCACGCGAGGATCAAGCAGGGCCTCCTGTAACGAGAAACCGACTCCAAGTCCGCCAATCAATACATGTTGAGGCTGTGATACATATTGTAATGCGCTGCGTACGAGCAGCCGCTCCGATTCCCCATTATAAGTGGCCATGAGAAATGTTCCGTTGCTGATGATTTCGTAATCATTACCCCTACGTTGAAGCTGGATTTCTCCTCGGGTGGTCATCGCCCGCTCAATAATCTCAGCAGGATAGTCGCTATCATTCATGGGAGCGCATCTCCTTTGTTTAAAGTAGAGCCTTATTACTATTGTACACGATTACGGCTTGAAAATATCAACTAAAACGTATACATATTAAAAATACATCATATGAAAAATTCATAATAGAAAGACCTAGAAACGTACCTAGATCATGCCATCAATATCTCCAGTTTCATCTCTATTCCACACCAACGAAAATTGTAATAAGAGAGGCTCTTAATTAAAAGTCCGGTTCAATCTCTGCAGGAGAGTGCCGAACTGCTCCGATTCTTCATCACTCCAGTCCTTCAGCAGATTCCCGATCCGTGCCTGCCGTGAAGTTCTTGCCTCCTGAAATATCTGATGGCCTAATTCGGTGACTTGTAGGAAATAGGCTCGGCCATCAGACGGATCAGGAGTGCGGGATACATAGCCTTTCTCCTCAAGAGAAGAGACCTGTCTGCTGACAGTCGATATATCGAGATGAAACTCATCAGCCAATGTTTTCACACCAGCTTTGCCATGCGCCATAATTTGATGAATTAATAAATAGGCCGAGCGGTCGAGTATTTCATGCTTACGGTTTGTAATTCTGCGATATAGAATAGCAAGCTCAAGCTCGATCGTCTCCAGATTATGATTATTCACTTCTGAATCACCTCAAGTATTTATACAACTTCTATTGTAACCATTGTTTAATAGTAACATATTGTGGATTGTAAAATAAATCAAAGCAAGTTGATCGAAATTGTATTGACATCAATCCAAGTAGTTGTATAATACAATGATGTAGTTGTATTATGCAATTATATTTAGAATAGAGAGTTCAAAAAGTTCGGTTTTCAGCACCGAGAAGGTTGGATGAAGCTAGGGACTGAGGAGCGGAGCGTACGTAGTTTGTACGTGAGCACCGGAAGGCCCGGCTGAATTCAAGATTCGACGTCGAATAGCTTCATGATTCACATCGTGATCAAAACTGGACTTTTTGAACTTCCTCTAAAGAGAGAGGGAGGGAAATGATACATGTCTTCAAAAACTACGGCATTACCTGCTGAGTCAAATCTATTGAAGCCGGAAGAAGCAGCAACGAGCTTGCTTAAGCAACCGAGAGCGGTATGGGCCGTATTCTTCGCCAGTATCGTTGCCTTCATGGGTCTTGGTTTGGTCGACCCGATCCTACCAGCGATTGCAAAAAATTTGCATGCCAGCAGCAGTGAGGTATCCTTGCTGTTTACAAGCTATAATGCGGTGATGGCGATTGCTATGCTGATTACTGGCGTTATTTCTTCAAGATTAGGAATTAAAAGAACATTATTGCTAGGCATAGTCATAATCGCGATATTTTCATTTTTGGGTGGTTATTTTGATAATATATGGATGATTATCGGTATGCGAGGAGGCTGGGGCCTCGGAAACGCGTTGTTCGTAGCTACCGCGTTGTCGGCGATTGTTACTCTTTCCGGCAGCGGTACGACGCAGGCAGTTATCTTGTATGAAGCTGCGGTCGGATTAGGTATTTCTGTCGGTCCGTTGCTAGGTGGATGGTTAGGAGCCATCAGCTGGAAAGGACCCTTCTTTGGCGTTTCGTCACTTATGGTTATAGCTTTTATCGGACTCAGCGTATTCATGCCACGGTCTAAAACATCCGCTCCGAAATCCGGAAATAGTAACAATCCATCTAAAACCTCGATTATGGCACCTTTCCGTGCCTTGAAGCATCGTTCTTTGCTTGTGCTCGGATTAACTGCCTGCTTCTACAATTTTGGATTCTTCACGCTGATGGCCTATGCTCCTCTAGTGTTGGGCGAGATGGGCGTTGATGAGCACGGCCTCGGCTATATATTTCTTGGTTGGGGATTCTGCTAGCAATCACTTCCGTGTTCGTGGCCCCAATTTTGAAGGAAAAATTCGGTACTGTTAAGTCGATGTGTGCGATGCTATTCATGTTTTCACTCTGTCTTCTCGCGATGGGAATCTGGACGGATTCCAAGCTGGCGATTATTATCTCCGTAGTCGTTGCAGGTGCACTGCTTGGGAACAATAACACATTGATTACAGCTGCAGTTATGAATGCAGCTCCGGTTGAGCGTTCTACAGCATCGGCTGCATACAGTTTCTTGCGTTTTATCGGTGGTGCGATCGCTCCGTATTTGGCAGGGAAATTAGGAGAGAGCTTCAATTCACATGTGCCATTTATTGTTGGAGCTGCATTTGTTCTCGTCGCTGTCTTGTTTGTTTTCATGAATCAGCATCATGTCAAACATGTGGATGACGCTCCAAGCGGACATTAATAGTCGATAAGACAAACCACATACGACATATTTCGTGATATAATGAGCTATTGTCTGCTACGGATTTTTCAGATGCGTAAGGGGTTATTATTTCATGAAATTTACGGTTAATTACTTATCATTCTTCGTTATTCAAGTTGAGGGCAAGGAAGGCCAGACCGTTAAGAACTACAAGCATTTTCAGACGATGGACGGTTACGAGTATATTGACAGCGAGATCCGTTCTTTTCTGGACGGAGAGTTCACACGGATCGCCAAGCGCAAGGTGGAGAAGAATCCTGCGATAGAGCAGGCTCCGACGAAGATAGGACGTTTTATTGTCGAACCTGGCTATGAACTGGACAGCAATCCGAATTTCAATATGTTCGCGAGACTGCGCGGTGCTGAGGATAAGGAAGATTACAAGAATGCTTGTGATGATCTGGTACGTAGTTACCTAGATACGAGCTCAGTTCGTGGAGGGGCATTGATCGTTGTACAAGCAAAGCTAGAGAAATATTCGGAGGACCCATATATCTTCGTACTGAAATGTGACTTTGAACCGAAAATTGCCCGGATTTCCGATGAACGCAGCCTGATTACCACGGTAGAGATGGCGATTAGTGCACGAAATATGAAGTCTATCCTTTATCCGCATATGTATGAGGAGGGAATGGCCGATGAATGGGAATTGAAGATTCATCAATCTTCCCATGCCAAGTATTTCGAGGATTTCCTCCGGTTTGTTACCTACGAAATGTCTATACCGGAAATTGTTAATGAGCAGATGATGGAGTTCGTCCAGACTTACGTAGAGAATAAATGGCCGGACGAGAACGAGGAAGAGCGCCAACAGGTTGAGAAGGAAATTGAATTGTGGGCAGCAAGTGAGAAGCGGGTAATACAGGATAAGTGGGAGCCAGCGGAGGTCATCGAGGCGGCTGAGCGTATCGTAGAGATTAAGCCGGAGATCGAGCTAAAATTTAGAATCGGAGATACGGTTGTCAAAGGGAAACTGGCGGACTTTGGTAATGAGATTCATATCGCTAGGTTGAATGGCCGTTATGCTGTCATTCTTGAAGGCGAATCAATTACATTTGATAAGGCATTCTCTCCGGTAGAGCTTCTGCAACCAGATTCATTTGAGGTTGTCGCTCAACGGCTGATGGATAAGAAAATAGATGATGATGATGAGTTGTAATAATATCATAACAAGCGCTTATTTGTTTCGGTGATTTTGCCGTCAGATAAGCGTTTTTTCTTATGATCATAAGCTCCCTTTGCATGATTTGGACAGTTCTGGAAAGACTACTTGTTGCTAATGGTGCGTGTATCAAAAGATCTGTTTTCAGCACGAGAATTTCTAGGCTATGAAGCCGTTAGGATGATGAATATGTGGAAAGTCATAGTATCTCATTTTCCGGGCTGGGACGTTATTTTTCAATCGGTCATGTTATTTGTTCTGCCCGCAGGCTTCTATCTTTTGTCTAATTGGGTGAAATCGAGATTGGCCAAGCGGAGTTCGGCGGAGAGCAGAGAGGCTAGCAAGTCGGGAGGACTACGGAACAATAACAACTCAGAGAGTATAGCTGCTGAACAACCGGTAACAGGTAATTATGATCATGATCTCGCAGTGCTTAAGCAACAAGCCGTCAATCATTGCGATATTCATATCAGGGAGTTCAAAATCGGGGGGCGAATAGAGCTGCTGTTCTTTATGTAGATGGCCTTTATGATAAAAATCTGATGGATACGCAGGTTCTTGAGTCGTTGATGAACAAAGGGGGAATGATACCAATATCTCACAGGAAATCCCTATCACGAAAGAGAATTTGGTGAATCAGATTCTTCCGGTCAGTCAAGTCAGTGATACCGGTCAGCTGGATCAGATCGTGGAGGATATATTGACGGGCGCTGTTGCTCTACTAGTTGAAGGGTTAGAGGAAGTATTGATGATTAGTGGCTCAGCTGGGAATAGCAGAGGGATTGAAGAGCCGGTATCAGAAGGTCTATTAAGAGGCCCGCGCGCGGGATTCACCGAAATCATAAGCGAAAATACCGCTTTATTAAGGCGTCATGGCAAGAACGAGAGCTTACAGATGATCAAGTTCAAGGTTGGGGCGCGTGCTCAGAAGGATCTGATCGTCGCTTATATGAGAGATATCGCCAACTCTGAACTAGTCGATGAGGTCATTCGCCGCGTAGAGGCGATCGATATGGATTATTTGGCGGAGTCAGGCTATGTGGAGCAATTGATCGAGGACAACAGCTTAAGCTTGTTCCAGCAAATCCAGAATACTGAACGTCCGGACCGGGTCATCGGTGCTTTAATGGAGGGCAGAGTGGCGATTTTACTTGACGGGACTCCTTTTGTGTTGCTTGCCCCCGTTACCTTCAGCATGTTACTCCAGTCACCAGAAGATTATTATGAACGCTGGATACCGGCTTCATTGCTGCGAATACTGCGGTTCTTTACCGCCTTCTTGGCTGTATTTACTCCTGCTATATACATCTCGTTCATTTCATTTAATCAAGGGCTGATACCTACCGAATTAGTGGTAACGATTATAGAGTCCAGACTGTCCGTTCCGTTCCCTTCGATTATCGAAGCACTTCTTATGGAGGTCTCGATTGAAATTCTTAGAGAAGCCGGTATTCGTCTGCCCAAACCTATCGGTCCCGCAATGGGTATCGTTGGAGGTCTGATTATCGGTGATGCTGCAGTAAATGCAGGAATTATCAGTCCTTTTCTGGTTATTGTTGTGGCAGTTACTGCTATTTCATCATTCGCTATACCGTCCTACAGTGCGGGGATTACACTACGTATGCTGCGGTTTCTTGCTATGTTCTTTGCAGCTTTCCTTGGTCTATTTGGAACTGTATTGTTCTTCATACTGCTCTGTAGCCATCTGGCGAAGCTGAAGAGCTTTGGCGTACCGTATATTAGTCCGTTGTCTCCTTTCCGATGGAATGACTGGAAGGACTTCATTGTCCGTATGCCATTCAAGCTGATGAACCGGCGCCTTATTTTGATGAAGACGAAGGATTCCACCCGCAGAAAAAATTGAGGTCGTGATGGAGGAGAATTCTATGTTAACTGAAGATAAGAAAATCACGACTTCACAAACGGCAGTGATTATTAGCAACTGCATGCTTGGCTCTGGAATTCTCACTTTACCAAGAGTACTTGCTGAAGGTATGAAAACTCCTGATGGCTGGATGTCATTGTTGATAGGTGGGCTTTTGGTAATGCTGGCGGGATTGTGCATTGTTAAATTATGCAGACGATTTCCCGGGAAGACGATCTTCCAATTTTCTGTTGATCTTATGGGAAAGTGGCTGGGAAGCGTGTTCAATGTTGGACTTGCCGTTTTTTATATCTTCATAGCGGCATTTGAATTAAGAGTGATGTTTGAAGTAACGGCACTTTATCTGCTTGAGGAGGTTCCCCGATGGACGATTTTGATGTCTTTTATTTGGGTCGGATTATATTTAGTCCTGGGGGGCTTGGGCAATAGCCCGATTGTTCGAAATTATATTACCAATTACGATCGTAGTATTTGTTCTTACTATGCTACTGAGCAGTAAAATTTTTGAAATAGATAATTTGCTCCCCGTGCTTGGTGACGGAGTTTTCCCTATGCTGAAGGGCGTAGGTTCAACCATGCTCGTCTTCCTAGGACATGAGCTCATGTTTTTCCTTACGCCTGCAATGCAGCAACCTGAAAAGGCAGGGAAGGCGGTCATTATGGGAATCACGGTCCCTTTAATACTGAATCTGATTGCGTTTATTATGGTGATCGGTGGAATGAGTGTGTACGGGGCTACCAGCAGTACCTGGCCGACCGTGGACTTATTGCGTAGCTTCGAGATTAAGGGGCTTTTCTTTGAGAGATTCGATTATTTCCTGCTTGTGGTTTGGATCATGCAAATTCTAACCACCTTCTCTATTTTGCAATATGTATCTTCTAAAGGGTTAGCGCAGACGTTTAGAACCAATAATAAACCGATAATATACTTCTCGATGCCTATTATATTTATAATCGCTTGGGTTCCCCGAGACGTGAATGAGCTCTATAGTTTCAGTGATTTCTTTGGAGATATCGGGGTTTCTTTGTTCATGATTCTGCCTCCTATAATGCTGCTATATGCCGTGATCTTCAAAAAGGGCGGTGTGAGGTGATATGAGTCGTATGAAGCGGTGTTTACTAGTTATTTTCTTGATCCTGGTCCTGTTGAACCTCACAGGCTGCTGGGGAATCAAAGAAATCGAGGATCAGACGGTGCTTGTGGGGCTTGGTATGGACGTGGGCAATCTATCGAAAGAGGAGAAACAACTGGCGGAGAATGGAAATTCCTACCGGAAGAAGAATCGGGTTACACTTACATTTCAAATCATTCCATTTGAAATGAGACAAAGTTCTGGAAAATCGGATAAATCAAGTAATGATCTGTATTCGAACATTCAAGAAACCGGAGACTCCATGTTCCAAATGCTCCGTAAGATGGCAACACGGAGATCCAAGCCGATGATGGGCCATCATGTCAAAGTGATTATCATATCAGAAGAGCTTGCGAAGCGTATAGAAATTGACAAGCTGTTGAAGTTCGTACTTAGAGATAACGATATCAGACCGAGCTGCCTTGTATTTATAAGTAAGAGCAAAGCGAGCGAGGTTCTCGTCAGTAACAACTCTGGTGAAATCCCGTCCTTGGAGCTAACGGGCCTGGCCGAGAATGGGAGCAAAGCCAACAATGTACTGCCTCCTAAAAGTCTGACCAAGCTGGACGGAATTATTAATTCCGGCAGAGCTTCATCCTGCAAAATCTCGCCAGCTCTAGCGATGAGGTAGCTGTTGCCGGGGCATCCGTCATTAAGGGGAAGAACAGGAAATGGATCGGTTCCTTATCCATTCGGGAGGTTCTTGCGCTATCTTGGATGCGAGGGTCGGTCAAAGGCGGGGTGATTAAAACCTATGACAAGCAAGGGAATCCGATGACCTACGAAATCATCTCTGCCAAGTCTAAGGTTAAAGCTAAGATCAACGGGGAGGATATTTCTTTCCAAGTAAGTATCCGGTCGAAAGGAAGACTTATTGAGAACTGGGATACGAAGGAGCCAGCTGATAACGAAGAATTCATTAAAGAAGCGGAAGGTTATTTCGAGCAGGAACTTATGAATATGATGACGGATACGCTCCATACAATGCAAGATGTGTACCAGGTCGATGTCGGAGGGTTCAGGAATCATTTTCGTATTCAGCATCCCAAAGTATGGCGGAAGGTTGAAGAGGACTGGGATATCGTATTTAGCAAAGCTGATGTAAAGTTTGACGTAGATTTGATCATTGAAGATACAGGCTCTTCCGTCAAATAAAATTCTTGATATCATGTGGACAGCTTCTATCAAAAAAATAAATGTTGACTAAAAATTAAATTTGTGAATATAATATGATCAAGTTTTTGAAAAGATTGGCTATGAAGAGAATCAGGTCATGCGGGCGCTTATGTCCAGAGAACGGTGTATCTGCTGAAATCACCGTCTTAATCCCGAGTACCGACTCACCTCTGAGCTGCTGTCCTGAACCGCTGTTTAGCGTTAGGGAGAGCCGCTTGCACCCGTTAACGTGCGCAGATCGCGAAAATTTTCGCTCTGCCTAAGGCTGTATGTCTTGAGATGTACAGTGAAGCTGGGTGGTACCACGGAAGTTAACCCCTTTCGTCCCATAGCGCATATTATGCGCGGATGAGAGGGGTTTTTTGATTTATTTTGAATTGTTCTGGTGTGTGATTGCCTAATTGAATACAGAATGGCTGAGATAAGGACCAGATATGATGGATTATGTCCAGAGAATGGCGAGCAGGCTGAAATCGCCGTCTTAATCCCTGTATCAACTCACCTTGGAGCCGCATCTCCGAACACCGCTGCGTATTGCAGATGAAGGTTATTAAGAGATGCCGGGAGTTTTGCCCGTTATCGCATATAGAATCAGACCGTAAAGTGGTTATGATTCTTCTGAGGCCGTACGTTGCAATTTGGCAGTTTCAGGGTGACCCTGGAATTTTGTCTTGAGTGGACGGCATAACAAGGGTGGTACCGCGGAAGTGAACCTCTTTCGCCCCTGCACAGGTTAATTATTTGATCTGGCGCAGAGGCGAAGGAGGTTTTTTTAAAATCATTTTGAAGGGATGGAATGGAAAATGAGAAAAATTTATGTGTTCGATACGACACTGCGTGACGGAGAACAATCCCGGGAGTAAGCTTGACGACGGAGGAGAAGGTCGAGATTTCCATTCAGCTTCAGAAGCTAGGGATCGACCGAATTGAAGCGGGCTTCGCTGCAGCCTCTCCGGGAGAAATCGAGAGCATTCGTGCTGTATCTAGACAAGTCAAGGATGCGACACTGCTTAGTCTGGCCCGTTGTCATATGAAGGATATCGATGCGGTTGTAGAAGCGCTGCGTGATGCAGAGGATCCTTGCCTTCATCTCGTGCTCGCCACATCACCGATTCACCGGGAGCACAAGTTGCATATGGATAAAGCGAAAATTCTGGAGACGGCAGCATCGGCAATTCGATATGGGCGGAAATTCTTTAGCAAGATTGAGTTCTCCGCTGAGGATGCCAGCCGGACGGAGATCGACTTCCTGTGTGAAGTAACCAAGATGGCGATCGATGCTGGGGCCTGTGTTGTTAATTTACCAGATACGGTAGGCTTTGCAACACCTGAGCAGTTCGGCAATATGTTCAAGACGATCAAATCCAGTGTACCTGGTATCGAGAAAATTCAACTTAGCACACACTGTCATGACGACTTGGGAATGGCAACGGCCAATACGCTGGCCGCGATCGCAAATGGTGTTGATCAATTCGAAGGAACGATTAACGGTATCGGTGAGCGGGCGGGTAATACATGTCTGGAGGAAGTTGCGCTGGCGCTGGAGACGAGAAGTGATTATTATGGGGCGAAAACTTCCTTGAACTTAGGCGAGATCTACCGCACCAGCCGTATGGTCAGTAAATTAACCGGGATGAGCGTACCTGGAAACAAGGCGATTGTTGGTGCTAACGCATTTGCTCATGAGTCGGGCATCCATCAGGATGGTATGCTGAAGAATCGTAGTACCTATGAGATCATTACGCCGGAGACGATCGGTGCGAGTTCAAGCAAGCTCGTGCTCGGCAAGCATTCTGGCCGCCATGCATTCAAGGAAAAATTAATTGATATGGGCTATGAGCTTAATGAGGAACACCTCAATATCGCTTTTGCTAAGTTCAAGGTATTGGCTGATCGTAAGAAGAATATTCTGTCTGAAGATATCCGGGCCTTGTTGGACGGGAATCTGGTAGAAGGACCTAAGCCGTTCACGCTGGACAATATTCAAGTGTCATATGGGAATAAGACGATGCCTACGGCAGCAGTGCGGATTATCAAAGAGAATGGGGATATCGTTGAGGAGGCTGCAGTGGGAAATGGTTCGGTGGATGCCGTATATCGAGCGATCTCCAAGGCCACGGAGATTACAGCCGAACTGGAAGATTACACGATTCATTCTGTGACACATGGAACGGATGCACAGGGTGAGGTTCACGTTGTGCTGAGGCAGGGGGAGGTATCTGCTAGTGGTCGCGGGGTGAGCACGGATATTATCGAGGCGAGTGCGAAGGCATATCTGGAAGCGATGAACCGACTCATGAGCCGTCAGGACCGTGAGAAGCGTCGTGAAGGTAATATTGTGATCTCGTGATCAAAAGCGACTTTTTGAACAACCTCTAAAGGTGGGGTGGATATATGAGTGATGAAGCGGCAAGCAAAAGAGCGATACTTAATCATTCCAGCGTGATTGACGCGCGCACGCTTGCGGATTCTCACAAGCGGTTGGGCGAACTGATCAGACCTGGAATGCATGTGCTGGATATAGGTTGTGGAACCGGAGCTATTACACGAGGTATTGCAGAGATTACAGGACCAGAGGGCAGGGTCGTCGGAATCGATAACAATCCTGAATGGATAGCCAATGCGAGGTCACGGACGCAGGGAATCTCGGGTATCTCATTTGAAGTGGGGAACGTTTATGATCTACAGCTTGATCAGCAGTTCGATATCGTAACTTCTGCCAGGGTATTGCAATGGTTGAGTCATCCCTATGCAGCGATCGAGCAAATGGTTAAGAGGGTTAGAAGCGGAGGAAAACTGCTCATACTTGATTATAACCATCATAGAATAGAATGGAGTCCACCCATTCCACGGTCGATGCAAAGCTTCTACGATGCTTTCCTGAGATGGCGTTCAGATACTGGAATGGATAATGAAATAGCTGACCATCTGACGATGCTGTTGATGGAGACCTGGTGAACTGATCGATATTATATCTCTGCCCCAGCATGAAATCACTAGTCGTCAGGAGGAGCAATTCGTCCACAAGGCGTTGATCTGGGCTGAAGTTGCCGATTTTAAAGGGAAGCAAATGGTAGTGGACGGGTACATCTCCGAGTTGGACCGGGCAAGGGCGGAAGAGGAGTATCGTATCTGGGCCTGGCAATACGGAGAATCGCAGATGATGTATCTTCGATCCATCGAAGGAACCAAAAAATAAATACTAATAGTGAGAGTTCAAAAAGTCGACCTTCAGCACCAAGAAGGTTAACCTATAATATTCGAAAAAAAAGCAGCCAATTCGCAGGTAATACCGCATGTTGGCTGCTTTTATTATTTACAATTCGAGTTCGGCAATAGCTGCTTTAAGCTTGTTAGCTGAAGCTTGGAATTTCTCCAGTTCCTCATCGTTAAGTTCAAGATTGAGCACTTCGCGTACACCTGTTTTGTCTACAATACAAGGTACTCCCAGATATACATCCGATACTCCATTATAGTCGTTCAGCAGGGTAGAGACATTCAATACAGAAGCTTCGTTCTTTAGAATGGAGACGATAATACGGTCGAGCGCCAAGGCGATGGCATAAAAGGTTGCACCCTTCGCATTAATGATCTCATAAGCAGCGTTCTTCGTGCTCTCGAAGATGCTCTCACGCTCTTCATCTGTAAATACCAAATCGATACCAGCCACGTTAGCCAGGCTCCATAACGGTAATTCGGAATCACCATGCTCCCCAATAATATGGGCATGGATACTACGAGGATTTATTTCCTTGGCCTCGCCGATTAAGTAACGGAAGCGAGCGCTATCAAGCAGGGTACCCGAGCCAATGACTCGATTGGAAGGAAATCCGCTCTTCTTTAAGGAAACATAGGATAAAATATCCACTGGGTTTGTAGCGACAAGAATGATACCATGGGTATTGTACTTTACAATATTATGGATGATGCTGTCAAAAATATTGGCATTGCGCTTAAGTAGATCGATTCTTGTCTCACCAGGCTGTTGGGAAGCTCCGGCCGCAATTACGATAATGTCAGCACCTGCGCAATCGCTGTAATCGCCCGCCCAGATTTTCATACCGCCAGTAAACGGCAGACCGTGATTCATATCTAGAGCTTCACCAAGCGCTCTCTCTTTATTCGCATCGATCAGAACCAACTCGGATACCCGTTCCCGAAGCAATAAAGTGTAGGCAGTGGTTGCTCCAACAGCACCGGTACCGATAATGACAACCTTACTTGAACATAATTGAGATTCCATTCGCTTCACTCCTTATTGATTCGAATAGTAGTACATATATCTATGTACCCGGTAAATCGTACTTCATCCATTGTACATGAATTGGATTAAATTTGAAGCAAAATGTTATGAATTAAAACACAAAATTTTAATATTTTTGCCGAATGAATTGATGTCGAACAAGTCAGCATTCGTCTGTGGCAATGGTTTATTTATGTCATAATACTGCGGTTTTTATGCAGGATTTTTAACTAGTGAGATAAGTATGCTGGCTAAGCCGTTAAACATTGTAACCATTCTGTAAGGACGGCGTTGTCTAAATATATTATTCTATTAATATAAATATAAATAAGATAGGAACAGCGGTGATATGAATGTCTAATTCTAGAAACACAAAAGATTCAGAAATCTGGAAATCAAGAAAATCGAGAAACAGAAGAAAACGTCGAATTAAGCCTATTGTCACGATCGCGGTTATTTTGGCGTCTGCTGCAATTATTTTAACTGTAGTAGTAACGAAGAATTTAATGAATGATGATAAGGCAGGTTCGTCAGCTACAGTCGTAGCTCCACAATTGGATAGTCAGAAGGACAACACCTCCTCGGGAACAGAAGTTGTTCCTAATGACGATAACAATTCTGATGATAAGAATAAGCAACCAGATCAAGATAAAGGGACAGCCGACCAGAAGGATTCCGACAAGGATGACACTCAGGCGGACAAAGATAAGAACCAGACTCCATCAGATAAGAACAACAACGACTCGCAGAACCAGGCTCCAGCGGATAAGAACAACAATGATTCACAGAAGCCGGTTCAGAAGGAAGATCAGTATAAAGGTAAGAAAGTGATTTATCTAACGTTTGACGATGGTCCCGGCAAATATACATCAGAGATTGTCAAAATACTTAATGATAACGGGATTCATGCTACATTTTTCATGGTTGGCGGTAATTTGTCGGGGAATGAGGAGGCCGTAAAGGAGGCGTCTGAAGCTGGCAATTATATTGGTATGCATAGTATGACTCATGATAAGAAGAAGCTGTACGACCATGGAAGTGCTCCATTTATTAAGGAGTTCCAGAAGGAACAGGGATTAATGGAGGATATTCTCGGAACGCAGCAATGGCTTATCCGTGCCCCATATGGAAGTGCGCCAATGATTGATAAGAAATTCCGTGATGATATTGTTACATCCGGCTTTAAAATGTGGGACTGGACTGTTGATTCGCTGGACTGGAACTATCCGAAGCATCCTGAGAAAATAATTCAACAGGTCAAGAAGCAGGTACATCGTGATCGGGAAGTTATTCTTATGCACGAAAGATCGCAGACCGTTAAGGTCTTGCCAGAAGTTATCTCTTACTTGAAGGGTAAAGGGTATAGTTTTGCCGTCTACAAGCCTGATCAGCACTTCTCAGTGAACTTTGCCAAGGATGATAGATTGTAAGTCTATGTCAGCTCTATGATATAATTTTAATAGAAAGATAGAGTCATAGAGCTGTATGTTTGGAATCGACGAGTAATTGAAAGCGAGGTTTTAGTTCTTGAGAAGGTGGTATACGTTAATCGTTATTATTACAGCAGCTATTATGCTGCTCACTGCCTGTTCTTCCAACTCGCCTGCTACCGAACCTAAGGATAAAGCGGAGGAGCTATCTGAAGAAGGACAAACCTTGACTGTTATTAACCCGGATTCCGCAGGAAATAAGGCGGCAGCTGACAGTCCTGTGAACGAGACAAATAAATATGAGATTCAGACTAGACTAACGGATTTTCAGTTGCTGGGTGCCTCCACGGGGCTTGCCTGGGGAATAACCCACAGTGAACTTCGTTTGTATATGACGAATGACAACGGTGAGACTTGGACCAATATCTCCCCAGCGACATTGGTATTATTCTCCAGCAATCCTCAATATGGGAAAGATATTTATTTTGAGAATCCGACCCATGGCTGGATTATCCGTAATTTTTCCGAGTCCGGAGAGGCGATTGTACTAAGAACCATCGATGGAGGTATTACCTGGAAGATAACCTCTTTGCCTAAGGCAAATGAGGTTGCTTCCGTGTTTTTATTAATGAGGACCGGGGCTGGATCTTAACGATTGATAACAGTAAAAAGGGAGATACGACGAAAACGCTTTACTTCACAAATAATGGCGGGGCAAGTTGGGTTAAGGTAATGAGTACCCCGTTATTCCCGACGGGACCTTTAACAACGAGTACAACTCCGATTCAGACCAACTCCGTATCCATGACGTTCTCAAACGAAAAGATAGGGTATATTAGTGCGATTGAGTTTGGACAGCCAGAATTTTATGTGACGAGGAACGGGGGTATATCCTGGAATAAGAGCGACCAATTCTTTGATATGAGCAAATATAAGAATTGCTCCGGCTTCTTAACTGGAACCCCTACCTTCTTCAATAATTCAGATATCGGCTGGATGCCGGTCGGATGTATGCGCAACGATACCGTAAAGTATAACGGTTATTTTACAAATGATGGCGGTAAGACTTGGGCTTATGTCCCATTCGATATCGATTGGATCGCCGAGACCAACAAAGGTGCTGCGCCATTCTTCGTGAACAGTCTAGAGGGCTGGAACATTCACAATGGTACGGTATACCATACAACGAATCAGGGGAAGACATGGACAGCATTGCCGGTCAATGGGAAGCTGAATGATGTTATGGTGAATTTAGAATACAACCAGGTAGTGAAACTGCAATTTTTTACCGCGAAGTTCGGATGGCTGCTTGTGGCCAAGAGTGACGGGAAACGTTCGTTGCTCATGCAGACAGTGGATGGCGGAAGAAGCTGGCGCGTACTTTAGTACGTGCTGGCTTTTTTAATTAACATGCAATTGCTAGAATGAAAAAAATTATGATAAAAAAATTTAAGATTTATCTTATATTGTGAAAATAATCACATTTAAGACCATAACTTTGTGATATATTTAACTCATAAAGAAGAGAAAAAACAAAAACAAGAGAATCTAAACGAAAATTAAACTTAGGAGTGATTAATCATGAAAACTATGGACCAAGAACAAACTACTCGCAAATACATGCAGTTCTGTTATACATGTGAAGACGCTCATCTGTGTACTACCGAAGAAGCTTGTCAAGCTTGCTGGGCTGAGAAAGGGATGTTAGAAGAAGAACATGACGGTGCAGAAGAAACTCGTCAATTACTGCATATGTATTATGCATAACTCTTTAAGCCAAATGATAGAAATATAGCCTTCGATCCAATATGGGTCGGAGGCTTTTGCTGTTATATTAGGACAAGATCTCATATTTTCCTACAATTGCGAATATCAAGTTTTGAATCAGGTGGCATATACATAAGAAAGAAAGACAGGGCTTTATGGGCGAGTGAGTGCACCGCTCGATTTGATAGTAGGAGGGAGAAGAATGGAATCATGGGCCGAAATGCTTGGGGTAATGAATACCGCTTTTCCGATCTTTCTCGTCGTCATCTTTGGGGTGATTCTCCTGACTTCGGCGAGTGGAATTAGACGTTATTTTTCCAATAACCGACAGCCTTTATTAAGCGTCACTTCGATCATTGTAGGTAAGCGGACCGAGGTTTCGCACAGGCATGATACAGAGATGTCCGTCAATCGCTCAGATACGAAGTATTACGTCACATTTGAGGTCGAGAGCGGTGACCGCCTTGAGTTTGTGGTAAGCGGGCAGGAATATGGTCAGTGCTCGGAAGGAGACGAAGGGAAGCTGACGTTCCAAGGCAGCCGTTATTATGGCTTTGAGCGTCTAAGCAGAACTTATCGCGGGCTGCATGAGTACTGAAGCTTCATTGTAAGAGATAACGAAGAGCTGTCCGGGACGGACAGCTCTATTTGTATGAATATATGAAATATAGTTGAGTTCATTAGTGCGCCAAAGATTCTGTTCGGGACAAGAGCAGCTTGGCTACAGCCCTGCCGCTGGAGAAGGACCGTTCCGCTAATTCTCCCTTACCCTCGCAACCGTCGCCGCAGAAGAAGAGAGGGACATCTGGAAGCTGAAGCGGAAGAAGCCGATTAGTAACGATATTCTTGACGCTCGATACCATGGCTTTCTTTGACATCCTCTTGACTTCGGTTACATCACGCCAGCCAGGATAATACGTATCGAACAGCTTCTCCATCTTTTGAACTTTGCTATCTAGATACTGCTTCTTCTCGTCCTCGCTTAAGGTATCGTCATTTAAATAAGCTATACCCTGAAGTAGCTGCCCACCTGATGGTGCAACGGTATGGTCAGTGGCTGATACATCGCTGATGAACAGCTTGTTGTCCATATCACTAATGTAATGGAACGGACGCGCCACCACTTTGGAGAGACCAATATCGTACACGAGGACCTCGTTTGCCGTATTGTTCTTGAATGGCTCAATAGCTTGATTCCATGTCGTCGTCTCTAACAGCTTACCCACTTGCTGGACCAGGCATGGCCAATACAACTTGATCAAACTCCAGTGCCTCGCGGGTTTTGGTGTTCAGAATATACTTGCCGTTCTCCATACGAATGGATTCAACAGGCTCTTTGAGAGAAATCTCCCACTTCTCATTAGCTTCAACCTTGCTACGAAGCTGATTGGTGATGGTGGACCAGCTGCCAAGGATGTAGCTGACGGGTCTGCCGGAGAGGAATAGATTGTGATAATAATCGGCAATGACTTCACCAGATACTTGGCGGGCATCCTCTGGACTAATGAAGAAGTTGGAACAGACAAGATGCTCCCATAGTTCCTTGACGTCATGAGATGCATGCGTACGATCCAGATATTCTCCTAATGTACGGTGATTCTTCAATTGATGGAGATGTCCAATCACGGCAGCGATTTCAGTAATGAATCTGACCTTCTCTCGCTTGGTAAGTACTTCAGTCTTCATAATATTAACAAAGTCGAGTGGAGCCGCCGTGAGGGATTCATGTTTGGCATACACTACTTTGCGCTTATCAACCTGTTTGCTCTGGAACTGAAGTCCCAGTTCATTCTCCATATTGTGCAGCGTGTGTCTGTCGATCCCATAAACTGCATGTGCTCCATAGTTCAATGTAAAACCCGATTTCTCATAAGTGAACGCTCGTCCGCCGATTTGCGGGCTGCGCTCGAACACCGTTCCTTCGGTGTCTGGACTGTTGGATAGGTAAGCGGCGGCAGTTAAGCCAGCAAGTCCACCGCCAATGATCGCGATTTTCATGTAAGAACCTCCTAAAAGGTGTTATGGAAGGAGCTCTTGGTGATTACGCATATGAAGTGCTGTATTTATCCATATTCATTTACAGTATATGCTATTCATGTAAGCGCGTCCATAGAAATAGTCACTAATTATTCAAAATTGGAATCGCATTCAAAGTAAAAGGGTATTTGCCGTTAAATGTCACCACGATTACCTATTTCAAATGTTAAGATGCACCAATATAGGCGGATGCACATACGATATAGCGTTGAGAAGCGAGGAAAGGGGAACGGACGTTGCAGTAATTAAAACGAATTCAGAAGATGTTAAGCTGCTTGCGAGGCTGATCCGTACTGAAGCAGAAGGTGAAGGCGAGCAAGGGATGCTCATGGTCGGTAATGTAGGTGAACCGGATACCTGGTATGATCAACAAAATACCGGAAGATACAAAGCCCACTGCTTCTTTGCTTCTTCCGGAGAAGATTGTCCGAATGTTTATTGATAGTTAATTCAATACCCATAATTTAAGGAGGAAATGATTTATGTTCACACAATCATACAACCCGGTAGGCTATAATGTCGGAAACGGGACTTTTCGCAGATATTCGTCAGGAGGGAATTATTCAATGTCTCCGGGACAGACTCAGACTCATGCTATGCCACCGCAGGTTCCGGTAGGCAGCCCGATGACCTCGTCAGGAACCGCTGTGCCTACCCAGACGCCGGTTTTTGAGCAATCCTTTATCGAAAACATACTTCGTTTGAATTTGGGTAAGATCGGTACATTCTATATGACTTATGAGAACAATTCGGAATGGAATGCCAAGATCTTTAAAGGTAAGCTGGAAGCAGCCGGTCGGGATCATATCATTATTAGCGATCCCAATACAGGGGTAAGAACGATTCTCCTGATGGTTAATCTGGATTATGCTACTTTTGACGAGCCGCTACAATACTCATATCCATATGCAACAGGCAGTGTTCCATCAACAAGGGGCTGCTGCTAAAAGCAAGCGATAAATCCAAGCCTCCTGTACTTATATAGGGGGCTTTTATTTATGGATTGTACAATGGAAACAGAGATGGATTGGATATTTTCTATAAATTACGCCTGTACTTCAGTCATACACTGTGGTTTGACTGTGTAGTGTATAATAATATAATTATAGATGTAACGTACTCAAAATGAGAGTTCAAAAAGTGCGGTTTTCAGCACCGAGAAGGTTGGATGAAGCTAGGGTCTGAGGAGTGGAGCGTACGTAGTGGGTACGTGAGCACCTAAGATGTTTCCGCAGAAAACATGACTTCGAAAGCATCTTCTAAGACCCGGGTGAATTCAAGATTCGATGCCGAATTACTTCATGATTGATTTCGTGATCAAAAGCGGACTTTTTGAACTTCCTCTTACAAGGGAGATGAGTTCATTGGGGAGTTGACGATATATAACCGAAATAAACAACAATATTACTTTATACCGCGAAGGAGGTGTACCTATTCTCCGTAAATGAGCGGGAATAGGATACGTATTGACAGACCCTTTACCGAGTCTTTTTTCATTAGGACTAATGTTGTTATTGGTCTTGCTTAACGGTTTTTTCGTGTCGGCCGAGTTTGCGATCGTCAAAATCAAAAGCGGCCGAATTGACGCTTTGGTCGAAGAAGGGCGCAAGAGTGCTATAACTGCCAAGCACTTGTTAAATCATCTGGAAGGCTATTTATCTGCCTGCCAGCTCGGAATTACATTATGTTCTTTAGGCCTGGGGTTCCTAGGTGAACCGGTTGTGGCCCGGATATTGAATCCAATCTTTGTATGGGCAGGAATGGGCGAGAGTGCTGTCCATGTAACTTCAATAACTCTGGCTTTTGTTCTTATCGCTGTGCTTCATATTGTACTCGGGGAGCTAGCCCCCAAGACGATCGCGGTACGCAAATCCGAAGCTGTAACTTTATTGACTGCTCCACCGATGAAGATATTTTATAAAATCATGTACCCAGCTGTATGGGTGCTTAACTCGATGTCGGCAGGCCTGCTAAGAATGTTCGGAATTTCGCCAGTTTTGGGGAAGGAATCATTGCATACAGAGGAAGAAATCCGTGTAATGATGAAGGAAAGCAGCGAGAGCGGACTGATTGACAGTACAGAGATGTCGCTGGTTGACAATATTTTTGAATTTGCCGATACGACGGCAAGAGAGATTATGATTCCGCGTACAGAAATGATTTGTCTATATTCTCATAATTCAATGGACGAGAATTTGCAGATTGCTTTGGAAGGGACACGTACTCGATACCCTGTGTGTAATCAAGATAAAGACCATATTATTGGTTTCATTCATATTAAAGATCTAATACGCTCTAATTCGGATGATTATCATCATCTGATTCGTCCAATTATGGCTGTTCCCGAATCTATGCCGATTAGCAATTTGATGAAACAGATGCAGCGTGGCAAATGTCAGATCGCAATTCTGATTGATGAGTACGGAGGAACCTCTGGTCTTGTCACACTGGAAGACATCATTGAGGAGATTATTGGGGAAATCCAGGATGAATTTGATGAGGAGCGACCAGGTATTGAACAAATCGAGGAGGATGTGTTCTCCATTGATGGCTTAATGCTGATTGATTCCGTAAATGATCGCTTTGAATTAGAACTGGACTCTGACGATTATGATACGATTGGTGGATGGCTCTATTCTAGAATTGAAGTATTGCCGCCTCAGGTCGGTCAAACTGTGGAATATGATGGTTGTATGTACATCGTAGAGGAAACTGACAACAAGAGAATTTCACGCGTCAAATTGCTGAAGCAGGAATTTATTCCATTGGAAGAAGCAGGCGCTTAGACAATAGATAAATGAAGGGCACGGTGAATCATTCATCGTGTCCTTCGTTTACCGAAAGCGATTACATCATAATAAATAGGATTCTATCAGAATATAGGTTTTAACTATGAATGTAAGTTCAAAAAGTCAAACTTTCAGCACCGAGAAGGTTGGATGATGCTAGGGACTGAGAAGCGGAGCGTACGTTTGAGTACGTGAGCATAGGAAAGCCCAGTTGATTTCAAGATTCAATGTCGAATATTCCTTCAGTGTTACCCCGTGCTCAAACTTTTTGAACAACCTCTAAGGGAGTGTGAAAAGGTGTCATACCATTTAGACATACAATATAGTCGTAAATTTGAATTCATTAGCAGCCTACATAGCTATATATGCCGCAAGTCTCACAAAAAAATTGATCTGACACCGAACTGGGCCCAAAATATTAAACAACAGCTTACTCCCGAATTGTCCGCAATGCTTGATGAGTTAGAGGTGAATGGAGACTGGAAATTCTCATATCTGCTCATTTTACTCTCGACGGGAATGAATGAGATTCATGAGGTGATCGCTTGGCTCCAAAACATGTCCGTCGGGGATCTCTATGAATTGTTCGCGCCACATGGCAATCAGTTTCCGGCGAACATGGGGGAGTTCCAGCAGAGAATGATCACGGTATTTAGCGAATGGAACCGACAATACTTCGAACGATCTGATCCGGGAATTCACGAGGCGCTGCTCGGACATTTAGAAGAGAGAAGGACAGCCATTGGAGATATGAAGCAGGAAGCATTTATTGATGAGACGACGAATGGCTTGGTGTTTGAGCCTGTCTCTGGAGTGGACAAGCTGCTTCTCGTCCCGCAATACCATTTCCAACCGATGAATGTAATTATCCAGTACGGAGATGTGCTCTTCTGTCACTATTCGTCTAGGACGGATATCGGAGAAGAGGATTTTATGCCGATACATGATTTTCGTACGATCCGGGCGCTATCGGAGAAGAGCCGTTTAAGGATACTTCGTTATTTGCATCATGGACCTCGCAGTTTCATCGAAATTGTACGTGAAATGAATCTATCCAAAGGGATTACCCATGATCATATTGCCAAGCTACGTAGTGCCGGACTCATTTATGTTCATTTTCTGGGTGAGACTGTGACAGAATATAGCTTACGCCGCAAAGCGCTTAACGAAATTCAGATCAAATTACTCGATTATATTGAAAAATAGTAGACAGCCTTTTCCTCATAAATGCGAGGAAGAGGCTATTTTTTTACTTCAATTTTCTCGAAGTTTCGCTTTTATAAGAAATCTTTAACAGTTCTCTCTTTACAGAACCATTGAACGTACTTATAATAAACACTAACGGTTTAAAAGCATAGTTAGTCTGTCGGAATAATCGAAATTCTATATATGCTTAATATTTAAAGGATTTACAAAATTATATTTTCAAGAGGGGCAGGAGAGGTCTCATGAGAAAAAGTGCAATTTTGTTAACTTCATTAATACTAGCGGGTTCATTGCTATTGTCAGCATGCTCGAGCGATAATGCGGGGAATACGGCAAGTTCTGGATCCAGCAACGTATCGAGTAATTCCAATGCAGCGAACAGTGCTGTCGAAGCGAATCAGCCGATTGCAGCGAGTGATATGTCGAAGTTGCCAGGTCTGGCACAGAAACGTACAGATACGATCATTGTTGGCTTGACGAATCCAAGCGGTGCATTCACTCCTTATTTCCAACAAAGCGGTTATGACGGCAACGTATCTTCGCTGTTGTACTCTAGACTCGTCACTCAAGATGACAAGGGGCTTGCTGTCCCTGAACTTGCAGAGAGCTGGGATATTTCCGATGATCAACTAACTTACACCTTCCATCTACGCAAGGATTTGAAGTTCAGCGATGGATCGCCGATGACCGCGGATGACGTAGCTTTTACCTGGACATTGCTGTATGACAAAGCCTATGATGGCGATTCAATGATTCCTACGATCGGAATTAAGGGTGGGCAAGATTACAAGGACGGTAAGGCAACCTCTATTGAGGGGATTAAGGTCATTGATCCGCTTACCGTATCCGTCACTCTAGAGAAGCCAATTGCCACAGCGCCGATTGTACTTGGTGGTGAGATTTTATCCAAAGCGTATTACGGTAAAGATTATAAATTCGGCGATCTGGAATACATCAAGAAATTGCATGAAAATCCGGTTGGCAATGGCCCTTACAAGCTGGAGAAGTTCATTCCAGGCCAAGAAGTTCGTCTGGTAGCTAATGAATATTTCTATCTGGGCAAGCCGAAGACGGAGCATTTCATTTATAAAACCTCTGAGGGGGACACCTGGCAGTACCTAGAGACCGGGGAAGTAGACTATGGCTCCTTTACTGCAACACAGGACAATTTGAAGAAGCTGAAAGATATGGGCTACTTGAATATCGTTCCTTACACCCCAAGTGTATATGGCTATTTGGCTGTCAATCTGGGGCATGAAGCTTATAAGGATAAAAATGTGCGTCAAGCACTCGCCTACGGACTGGACCGTCAGGGTATCTATGTCGATGCCAATCAAGGAGCAGGCCAGGTGGCAAACATTCCGACAGCACCAATCTCTTGGTCCTACACCGAAGATGGAATCAACCCTTATGCCTATGATCCAGAAAAAGCGAAGCAAATCCTAGATGATGCTGGTTGGACTGTTGGTTCGGATGGAATTCGTGTGAAGGACGGTAAGAAGCTGACCTTGCATTTCCTAGGCAGCAAGAGCCCGGCAACCGATATCTTCATAGCTGTTGCTACAGAGGGATTCAAGGAGATCGGCATCGATTTCCAACCTGAGGTATTTGCGGACTTCAACGCACTGGTTGCTAAGTACGAAAGTGGTGACTATGATCTCGTATCCTTCTCGACGCCAATGCTGAGCGATCCTTCCGACGGTGTACAGCAATTTATTGATGGAGAGATCAAGGGTTACGACAATCCGAAGGTGAAGGAACTGTATTATGAAGCACTCTCCACAAGTGATACGGAGCAGCGGAAGCAGTACTATGCTGAGATGTATAAAATTTTGAACGACGAACTGCCGGTTATCTTTACAAGCTATAGAAAGAGCTATTATGCGTACAATGGCCGGCTGGACGGTGTGATCAACAATCCGTTCGCAGGATTCCAGGATGTTAATAATTGGTCTCTGAAATAAATTATTAATTCACTCATCCCCTGTACTGTATGACAGTATGGGGGATGCATCATAAGGAGCCGATCATGAGCACATATCTTGTAAAACGTCTCACTTATATGGTTATCATTCTGTTTGCCGCATCACTGCTTATTTTTTGCTTGTACGCATTTACGCCTGGCGATTTCATCAGCGGCAATATGAAGCTTAGTCCTGAGCGTAAGGAAGAGCTTCGGCAAATATACGGGTTGAACAAACCGGTTCTCGAACGATATGCGATTTGGATGAAGAATGCCTTCCACGGTGACTTCGGATATTCTTTGGCACAGCAGAAGCCGATTCTTCAGCTTTTTAATGATTATATATGGAATTCATTCTTGCTGGCGATCGTCTCAACCTTTTTCACATGGCTGATCTCAGTCATCATTGGCGTGATCGCAGCATACAAACAATATTCCTGGTTCGATTCACTCATTATGGTCATTATCTTTGCCGCCATGTCGATTCCGTCCTTCTTCATCGGCCTGCTCCTGATTAAGGGCTTCGCCGTCGATTTGAAGTGGCTGCCTCCTGGAGGCATGACGACGACTGGGAGCAATGCGACTGGATTTGCTTATGTGAAGGAAGTTATTCAACATATGACGCTGCCGGTTATTGTTATGACTCTGCTTAGCCTTGGGTCATTAACTCGTTACTTCCGTAGCAATATGATCGATGTGATCAAGCAGGATTATATCCGTACGGCCCGAGCCAAAGGTCTTAAGGAGCGTAAGGTGCTGTTCACTCACGCTTTGCGCAACGCCTTGCTTCCGGCAATCACGCTGGTCGGCTTCGAGCTACCGGCATTGTTCGGTGGTTCCTTGATTATCGAGAAAATATTCAACTGGCCGGGATCGGACAGCTCTATATGTCATCCTTCTCATCGCGGGATTACCCGCTATTGATGGGATTCACAATGTTTATTGCCATTCTGACCGTCATCGGAACTTTGCTGTCGGATCTGCTCTACAAATTGGCTGATCCACGAGTGAAACTATAAGGAGGTCGTACACCCTATGTCAGCTATGAGTGGTAATCTGGCCTCCGGAGGGGCGAAGGTGCCTGTCAAGGCAACTGCCGTGAAGTCTTCGCTGTGGAGGCAGTCTATTAAACGTCTTATGAGGAACAAGCTCGCGGTTAGCGGGTTTGTCATTGTAATTTTTATGATTCTGCTTTGCTTTATTGGTCCGCTCTTCTCGCCGTATTCAGGCAATCATAACAATCTGGCGATGATGAATAAGGCGCCTAGCGCTAAGCATTGGCTGGGAACGGACCAGTTAGGTCGCGATGTTCTGACTCGTGTTATGCTAGCGGGCCGCATCTCCCTAACCGTTGGCTTCGCATCGATGGTTCTGTCGGTATTTATCGGCTCTTTGCTGGGGGCGATTGCCGGGTATTACCGCGGTGTTGTTGATCAAATCATTATGCGGATCGCCGATCTGTTGCTGACGATTCCAAGTTTGCCGCTGCTATTCATCGCCGGCGCGATGTTGTCCGCTTGGAAGGTTCCAACCGACTATCGGATGTACATCGTTATGATCATGCTCAGCTTCGTTGGATGGCCGGGTCTGGCTAGGTTAGTCAGGGGCGAGATGCTCAGCTTGCGTGAGCGTGAGTATATGCAGGCTACTATTGTGCTTGGTTTGCGGGATCGCCGTAAGCTGTTCCATCATTTGCTACCGAATATTACACCATTATTGATCGTTATCGCTACACTAAATATCGGGGGATCGATTCTGATGGAATCGGTACTGAGCTTCTTCGGATTGGGTGTCATTCAGCCGACTCCAACTTGGGGAATATGATCGATTCAGCTAACAATCTGATCGACTTCCAGGAGAGACCTTGGCTATGGATTCCGCCAGGCCTGTGTATTTTCATCACCGTAATCGCCATCAATATTTTTGGTGACGGACTTCGAGATGTATTGGACCCCAAAAATAAAAGGTAGGTGGCTGTCATCATGGCAAATCATTTGCTCGATATTGAACATTTAAGCACTTATTTCTATACAGAGGAAGGCACTGTGAAGGCGGTTGATGATGTCAGCCTGCAAGTACGTAAGGGAGAGACAGTCTGTATCGTTGGTGAGTCTGGCTGTGGTAAGAGTATTACCGCGATGTCGGTTATGGGTCTGATTCAAGGTCCGAACGGGAAGGTTGTGGGTGGCAAGATCGATCTGGATGGAACGGATTTGCTCCAATTGGACAAGAACGAGCGTCGGGTTATTCGTGGCAAAGAGATCGGGATGATCTTCCAGGAGCCAATGTCCTCGCTGAACCCTGTGCTGACAATTGGACAGCAAATCATGGAGCCGCTAATCGAACATCTGCGGATGAGCAAGAAAGAGGCTCGTAAGCGGGCGATCGAATTGATCGAGCAGGTGGGCATTTCGCGTGCTGAACAGATTGCGGACTCTTATCCGCATGAGCTTAGCGGCGGGATGCTGCAGCGGATTATGATCGCCATCGCGATCTCATGTCAGCCGAAATTATTGATCGCTGATGAGCCGACTACGGCGCTGGATGTTACGATTCAAGCGCAGATTCTTGACATCCTGCGTAATTTTCGGAAAGAGACGGGCATGTCGATTCTGCTTATTACGCATGATCTGGGCGTTGTTGCGGAGATGGCCGATTATGTCATCGTTATGTATTCGGGTAAGGTCGTAGAGGAAGGCGAAGTTACCGAATTGTTCGCAAATCCGAAGCATCCGTACACCCAAGGTTTACTGCGTGCCAAGCCGATTCTGAATCAGCGGCAGGATGAGCTGTATTCGATTCCAGGGCAGGTGCCTAATCCGTTGGAGTTAACAGAATCCTGCTATTTCCATGATCGCTGTGAGCATTGCATGGAGATTTGTAAAGTCCGCAGACCTGAGCTAAGAGAGCTTGGTACGGAGCAGAAGGTCGCTTGCTGGCTGTACGAAAAGGAGGCGGCGGTTCATGTCTAAACCGTTATTAGAAGTTAATCATCTGAAGAAGTATTTTCCAATTAAATCTGGACTATTGAATCGCACTGTAGGTCATGTACGTGCAGTTGATGATATTAGTATTGCGATTAATCCGGGAGAGACCTTCGGACTGGTGGGGAATCCGGCAGCGGTAAGAGCACGGTTGGCAAGAGCATCGTACGTCTGACGGAAAAGACGTCGGGCGACATTATCTTCAAGGGCCAGGACTTATATGACTTATCTCCGCAGGAAATGCGTAAAATTCGCCCGCAGCTACAGTTAATCTTTCAGGACCCGTACAGCTCGCTGAATCCACGGGTACGTGTCGGCGATGCGATTGGCGAAGCGCTAATCGATCATGGGCTTGTACCGGCGGGAGAAGTAAGAGAGCGGGTGGAGGAAGTACTTGCCTCCTGCGGTCTGTCTTCCTATCATATCGACCGCTTTCCACATGAATTTTCTGGAGGTCAGCGGCAACGGATTGGGATTGCTCGTGCGCTCGTGTTGAATCCGGATCTGATCATTGCTGATGAACCCGTATCGGCACTTGATGTCTCGATACAGGCGCAGATTATCAATTTGTTCCGCAAATTGCAGGAGACACGCGGCTTAACTTATTTGTTCATCTCGCATGATCTGAGTGTAGTAGAGCATCTGTGCACCCGTATCGGCGTGATGTACCTTGGTACGATGATGGAGACAGCACCTCGTGACGAGTTGTTCAAGAACCCGCTGCACCCATACACGAAGGCGTTACTGTCAGCAGTACCTATTCCGATTCCGAAGTTGAAGCGGGAGAGGATCGTACTGAAAGGTGACATTCCGAGTCCGGCAAATCCACCATCCGGCTGTAAATTTCATACTCGTTGCCCGTTCGCCGTAGAACGCTGCAAATCCGAGGTTCCGGAATTTCGCAATGTTGGCAGCGAGCATCATGTAGCCTGCCATTTGGTGTAAGCTTCGGTGGTACTGAGTTAGTTCATTGCATGCTAAAATATCGAGATTCTAAGGCGTGTTAGTGGCATGTGAAATGTGGAAGGCTGGAGCTAGAGAAAAGCTTAGTACAAAAGCTTAATAATGATAGTTAGGTGCAGAAGTTAGAGTAGAAACAAATCCTAACGGAAATGAGGGACGTTATTCGGGCAAAATCCGAATAATGTCTCTTTTTCTTGTACAATAAAGTCTCCTAGTTCCATTAGAAATTCAAATGGCCTTATTTTACCGAAATAAGGGCTGTGATTTCCGTTATCAGCATAATGAAATTCAGCAAGTCTATGTGCAGGAATATTAGAATTACCGTGATCGAACTCATCACACTTATCGTAACCACCGCACCTATCAAACGTACCAAGCGGTCAATAATGTCCGGGTGATCCGGCGAAACATGAGGATGTTCCCGTTTTGTCCGTTTTTGACGCGAAAAAGGGGCGTCTCCAAGTCGAAAATCGACTTGGGAGACAACCCCTTCCTGTGCCACCATGTGATGCACGGCTAAGGATTACTATTAAAATGCCCACGCGCCTTGTTTGAAGATAGGTTCTTCCTGGCCGTCTTCCGTAACTCCGAAGATGTCCATCTCGCCGGATCCTACCATGAAGTCCTCATGGGCGAAGCTGGAGTTCAATCCGGCTTCAGTGAGCTCATCCTTGCTCATGGATTTGCCGCCTTCTAGGTTAAAGGCATAAGCGTTACCGATTGCCAGATGGTTCGAGGCGTTCTCGTCGAATAACGTATTATAGAACAGAATGCCAGATTGGGAAATCGGTGAACCATGCGGTACCAGTGCGACTTCGCCAAGATAGTGTGAGCCTTCGTCCAGCTCAATCAGATGCTTCAGAACAGACTCGCCAACCTCAGCACTGCTATCGATAATACGGCCGTTCTCAAAAGTTAATTTGAAACGGTCAATGATGTTGCCATTGTAGCTTAGTGGCTTCGTACTGGATACGGTACCGTTAACACCATCTCTCTGTGGAGCGGTGAATACTTCTTCCGTCGGCATGTTAGCCAGGAAAGTATTACCTTGCGCATTGATGCTCTCGGCAGCAACCCACAGATGTCCTTTAGGCAACTCAATTGTCAGGTCCGTTCCTGGTGCAATATAGTGTAATTTCTTGTACTTCTTGCTGTTTAAATAATCGGCTTTCGCTGATAATGTATTGATATGCTCACGCCAAGCAGCTACTGGGTCAGGCTGATCCAGACGAACCGTGCGGAAGATTGCTTCCCACAGCGCTTCGACTTGCTCGTTCTGCGGCAAATTCGGGAATACCTTGGCCGCCCAAGCTTGGGAAGGAACAGCAACGATCGACCAGCTGAATTTATCCGACATCTGTAAAGCACGGTATTTGCTCATTGCAGCACCGTAGGTTTTCTGATGATTCGTAATTCGCGTTGTAGATACGCCGTTAAGAAGGTCCGGGTCAGAGGAGATGACGTGAAGCACAGCAGCGCCGTTCTCAACAAGCTCAAGCATTTCACCAGCGTACCACTTAGGCTCGTCCAAGAATGATTCTTCAGCAGCCATATCGTAACGAAGGCGAGTGACTGTATCATCGCTCCAGTTCACTTTGACTGTTCTAGCCCCTGCTTCATAGGCCTGTTTCACGATTACACGTACAAGTTCTGCTGAATCAACCGTAGCATTGACGACCAGAGCTTGTCCCTTCTGCACATTTACACCGATCTTGACAGCAAGCTCAGCGTATTTTTGCAGTTTCTCTTGAAAATTCTCAATAGCCATAGTTACTCCTCCTATAAAAAAGGGTTATTCTATTATCATACTACGAATTACCGTAACTATCCAAGTAAGACAGGAAATTATTTAACCAATGGTAATTTTCCCTTCTGGATAGCGTAAGAGATCCTTTTGAGGTTTGGGTCTTATCGCATAGGCTAGTGTCAGTGGTCCAATACGTCCAATGAACATGACAAAGCAGAGGATGATTTTGCTAATGTTTGTTAAGTTTGGCGTTAGGTCGAGGCTGAGGCCCGTAGTCGCAAAGGCCGAGGTTGTCTCGAATAAGAGGGGAAGTAACTCACTGTCCTCCAGTGCTGATAAGACCATGGATACGGAAATAACCAGGAACAAGGCCATTAACGTCTGCGTAATCGCACGTAGAATGGACTCTTGTGGTAGTCGCTTCTTGAAGAAGACAATGTCCTGCCTGCTACGGATCATAGAATATACCGCCCCGATCAGGATGGCAAAGACCGTGACTTTGATTCCGCCGCCGGTGGAACCTGGTGCCGCCCCGATAAACATAAGTAGTACAAGGAAGAATTGGGTAGAGTGGCTCATGCTGCTAACATCTACAGTACTAACCCCTCCGGACCTGGAACTAATCGAATGGAAGAGGGAGGCTGTTATTTGCTGGCCGAGCGGTAAGTCCCCGAGCGTCGCTGGATTGAAGATCTCAATTGAGAAAATAACAAGCGCCCCGACTCCGATTAGGAAGGAAGACATGGTCAATACAATCTTCGAATGAAGGGATAATTTCTTGCATCTAGGATACTGGAGCAAGTCATGAATGACGATAAAGCCAATACCACCTAGGAAAATAAGCATCATAACGACGATATTGATATACAGGTCATTGCGAAAGTTACCGAATCCGCTTGAACTGTAATAGGAGCCGAACAGATCAAATCCAGCGTTGTTAAATACCGATATACTGTGGAAGATACCGAAATATATGGCCTTGCTGAGTGGCATCTCTATAGCCCATCTAGCAGCCAATAGAAGGGCCCCAGTTCCTTCAATTGTGATCGTATAATAGATGACGCGGCGAATCAGTGTCAGCAGGCCATCCATGGAATTGTAATTGATTGCTTCCTGCAGCACGAGGCGATCCTTGAGTGTGATCCTGCGGTTCAGGGCGAGAGCAATGAGTGTACCGAAGGTCATGAATCCCAGCCCACCAAGCTGTATAAGTAAGAGGATAACAATCTGGCCGAATAACGTAAAATGGACGCCGGTATCTACGACAGCCAGTCCAGTTACACAGGTCGCCGAGGTAGCTGTGAAGAAAGAATCTATGATATTTAAATGATGCCCGTTAACTGAAGAGATGGGCATGTACAGTAGAAAAGCTCCGATGATAATGATCATTCCGAAGCCGTAAGATAAAATCTCCGGAGGTGTCAGAGACCGCGGCTTGTTTTTTTGCTTTGCCAATGTTGTTCACCACCATTATCCGGGATATTGCTATTGATCAAAAAAATGTTACGATATTGCAGTAGGAGGTGCTTCTGCCTCGAATAATGATTATAATTAAGAACTACGGGAATATCGCATCCACTTAAAGAGGAAGTTCAAATAGTCCACTTTTGATCCCGAAGTAGATCATGAAGCTATTCGACATCGAATCTTGAATTCAGCCGGGCCTAAGCGGACGCTTACGAAGTTATGTTTCCTCCGGAAACATCTTAGGTGCTCACGTAGGTTGTGCCTACGCTCCGCTCCTCAGTCCCTAGCTTCATTCAACCTTCTCGGTGCTGAAAACCGGACTTTTTGAAACACACACTTAAATAAAGGAGCTAAGCAAAATGAATTTAATAATATTGCAATCTGAAATGCGTAAAGATGAAGACGGATCCTATGTAGGCAAGACGATTTTTCAGGTCGACTCGCATAAGGCAGATTATGAAATCACGTTCTACAGTAAGAAAGGTCGAGAATGGGATTACAGTCTGCACTATGCAAAAGAGTCAGGAGCCGAGGAAGAGCTTCTAGCGGTAGATGAACGGATCGAGCAGGATGACGAATGGTTCGATAGCTTGTTGGATGCAGCATGGAATACATATTCAGAAGAAGAATAGAGTAATTCTACACATGGATTGAGGTGACAGCCCTTGATGGATAAACCGTACTACCGAAGAAGTCTCGGTATTATTATGGCCCTGACGATTATTTATTTATTATCCAAGGTAAGTTTTATTTTTAATCCGCTCGTTACTTTGGTTCAAATTTGTATCGTACCGCTGACAATTTCCGCCTTCCTGTATTACCTGCTGCGCCCGATCGTTCATTATCTGGAAGGAAAGCATATGAACCGGGTCTTGTCTATTCTGCTGATTTATCTCATGTTTGCGGGGGTTATCACTGTCTTTCTCATCGTTGTCTGGCCGCCGTTGCAGAATCAGATTACCGAGTTCATTAACAATGTACCGAAGTTAATTACTGGACTACAGAGTCAGATGAATGATATTCGGGAGAATAACTATTTCTCCATGTTTAATGAATCGGATCTATCGATCACGAACAAGTTGATGGAGTATGCCAATTCAGCGATTCAGTCTGCCACCGGTTACATATCGCATGTGTTTAGTTTCTTGAATGACTTCGTTATTGTAGTGGGTACTGTCCCGATTATGCTGTATTACATGTTGAAGGACGATTATCGGGTCAGACCGATGATGGTCAGTGCGCTTCCGGTCCGGTACCGTGAAGACGGAGACCAAGTTTTGCAGGAAATTGACGGTATGCTTCGAGGTTTTATAGCAGGAAGAATGATCGACGCTGTCGTGCTTACCGTGATGAGCCTCATCGGCTTCTGGATCATTGGACTTCCTTATCCACTAATGCTCTCATTAGTCATGGGATTATTTAGTTTTATACCTTATTTCGGTATTCTGTTAGGCGCGATTCCTAGTGTCATTGTTGCCTTCACAATTTCTCCTAGTATGGTGATGTGGGTTATTATCGTCGTAGTAGTGTCGCATCAAATCGAGGGGAATTTGATTTCACCTTATATTTACGGCAGGACAATTAACATTCATCCGTTGACGACGATTATTCTGTTGCTCATTGCCGGAGATTTCGCCGGGATTCTTGGGATGCTGCTGGCCATACCGGTATATATGATGATGAAAATAATTGCCTTACGAGCTGTAAAAGTGTATAACAGCCAGAAATGATAATCAGGTGTGAGCTTTTTATCATGAAACCGTGATCAAAATCATATCTCCATCCCGCATCATAAGAGATGATTAATTAAATAGTGTGTGTTCAAAAGAGGACTTTTGAACAAGCTCTAAATAGAATTAATTCTCGGGGGATGATATTTTATGGCGGTCACCGCTAAAGCTGGGAAGTATTTCTACGCCTGGAGCAAAATTCTCCCTGACGGCTCTTTCTGCCTGTCGGATCAAGCCCTGCAGGAATACTATATTACAACAGAATCCAATATTATTCTGATGTCTGGCCGGAATACCCTGAAGGGCTTCAGCGTTCTCTGCAAGGAGAAGATTGCGAATTCTCCGCTTGCCGCAATATTTAATAATGTGCCACAGGTACAGAATTTTACGATTCCTGCGGGAGAAGCAGTGACTTTTAAGCAACGGCTATTCTGCTGGGCTTATCTGGACAAGGATCGGTACATTCACCTACCGATGGAGACCTGGAAGCAATTCGGTGTTACTCCAGGAGATCGGTTACTGAGCATGCGGGCCAACCATCTTGGTTTTGACAATCTATCGGAGGGGCCGTTTATTGACTTAGCCAAGCAACTCCGTGATGTGGCTGTCTACGAATAGAAGTTCAGCGATGGAAGCTATATGTGTATAGATTCGGTTGAAGGAGTACTATCACCTCACGGTTGGGGTGGGAAGTGCTCTTTTTTCTGATCTAAAGACTGGTTAATGTTGAACTAAGCTGCGCATTGTATAATAGGAAGGATAGAGAACTGCTGCACGAAAAGACGTTCTGATGAGAGAGGGAGTCGTTGCATAAAATGTTTGACCCAACGATATTTGAAAATTTGAAGGTTGTGCTGGAAGGTGCCGTATATGATCTTGACCTGAGTGGACAGGTTCAGGTGATCGGTCGTCATGACCGTATCGAGTTGTCCACGATGTCACGTTATTATGCATTACGATTCTGCCTGCCGGAGAAGAAGCAAATTCATGCTGAGCTGCGTTTATGGGCGGATACAGCGGATTTAGCAAGTGAGATTTTGGAGCTGGATAATCATAAACCGGGATGCTCGATGCAGCCTATATTCTATATTCCGATTCACGATCCTGAAAGAGAATGCCTGCAGATATCCCGTTTGGTAGAGGAGATATGGGGCTCTCGCTACCAGCCGATTCTGGAGATCAGGAGCATCTACGGTGATAAGCAAGCTCCGCATCTGCTGAAGCTGACGCTTCAATTTCACCGTAAGTTTGGTGAGGAGATTGCTGGCGATTTTGCGTCCTTACTGGAGCATATGATGATTTTACTGGATCGATTGTAGGAATTATTTAACTTGTATTATTACCGTGTTCTATAACAAACTATTGACATTTTCACGTTAGTGTAACTATCATTGTTACAATGGATAACGAAAGGGGGAGATACTCTATGACGATCAGTTCAAGATTTGCTGTGGCTATTCATATATTGTCACTGCTCGAACTGAACAAAGATGGCGTCTCTACTTCAGAATATATTTCCGGTAGTGTCAACACCAATCCAGTCGTTATTCGCCGTATAATGAGCATGCTTAGCAAAGCAGGACTTGCCAGTGTGCGTCCAGGCGTAGCCGGGCGAAATTGGCTCGCGATATATCGGAGATCACCCTGCTGGACGTATACCGTGCCGTACATGTTGTGGAAGAGGATGGTCTGTTCTCTGTACATGATAAGCCGAATCCGGAATGTTCGGTGGGCCGAAATATTCAGTCATCGATCGAGCCGATATTCGCGACAGCGCAGAAGGCGATGGAAGATAGTCTGGCGAAGGTAACGCTTCAAGATATCGTTGAGGATATCAGTACGAAGGAAGCTAGCGCCTGTGATTCATAAATGAAGTATCAATAACACTCAATATAATAACCGGCGCGGCTTCGGCTACGCCGGTTATTCCATATGTTGAATTTATACCTCTCTAGGCCTTCATTGAAGAGAAAGGAGATATAGTGATGGCAAAAGTATTGATAATCGAGGATGAAGTATCCATTCGAGAAGATCTGGAGATTTTGCTGAAGAATGCTGGCTACGAAGTTGTCTGTACAGAGGATTTTTTAAAAGCAGTGGGTGATGTAGAAGACAATAATCCCGATTTGATATTGCTTGATGTAAACCTTCAGGAATATAGTGGGTTTTCGATATGCACAGGGATTCGTAAGTTTTCAAACGTCCCTATTATTTTCTTAACAGGCAGAAATACTTCTATTGATGAACTACAGGCCTTTTCTCTAGGAGGCGATGACTACATAACTAAACCCTATCACCCCTCCGTACTTCTGGCTAGAATATCCACCATCTTAAAACGTACAAAGAGCAGTGTGCGAGATGAGGAGCAGATTCTCATACATAAGGGACTAACGCTGGATCTCCGATCCTACAAAATCATCTATGATGCGAAACAGGAAGAGTTGTCCAAGAACGAGTTTAAGTTACTGCATTACCTGTACCAACGAAAAAATGAGGTTGTTCCAAGGTTGGATATAATCGAATACCTATGGGATAACGATGTGTTTATCGATGACAATGCCCTGAGTGTTAATGTGACTAGAGTCAGAAGCAAGCTGGAGCAATTAGGAGTGTCTGATTTTATCGAGACAAAAAGAGGGGTAGGATATCGGATATGAGCCTCGGAAATTATCTGAAAGATAAAATCATATTGATTCTCATGAATGGGATAGGAGTGTTTCTTCTGTCCCTTTATCTATTTGCTGTTGGGAACAACACAGTCACTCTATCTCTCATTGCTGTCACATGGGGATTATCTTTCTGATTTGGATGGTGGTGGACTATGCCGAGCGGAAGCGCCATTTTGACAAGATAGATGCATTAATGGAGAAGCTTGATCAACCGTACCTTGTGCAGGAATTCATGGATCATTCATGGCGTCTAGAGGACCGGCTTTATCGAGAAATGCTCAGAAAGTCTAACAGAGCAGTTGTGGAGCGAATTTATCAGTTGGAAAATGAGCAGCAAGACTATCGTGAATTTATCGAAGGTTGGATTCATGAGGTTAAACTTCCGATCACTGGGATACGTCTTGCCTGCCATAATCAAGAACAGGATAACAGTAGACGCATAGAAAGATACTTAACCGAAATAGATAACGATGTAGAACAGGCATTATTCTATGCCAGGTCGGATCAGGTGTATAAAGATTACATCATCAAGGAAACTGAAATAGAGGCTGTAATATTGAACGTGCTTAAGAAAAATAAGTACTTAATGATACAAAATCAAATGAGCGCCAAGGTAGAATGTGATCGTATTACCGTATTTTCTGATGGCAAATGGTTGGAATTTATTTTGGGACAAATTCTGCTCAATGCTATGAAATATAAGAAGGAAAACGGTGGAATGATTTTATTTCAGGCCGAGACGATGAATAGCGGAATCAAATTGACAGTTCGGGATAACGGTGTGGGCATACCTGAAGGAGACAAGACGCGCATTTTTGAGAAAGGCTTTACTGGTTCCAACGGGCGAAACAGAGGCAAATCTACGGGGATTGGACTGTATCTTTGCAAGAAGCTTTGTATTAAATTAGGACTCGAAATCAACGCTCAATCCCTAGAAGGAGAGTTTACGGAGATCATTCTGCTCTTTCCCAAACACTCTTTTCTTTCAAAACTGAAAGATTAGTGAAAGATAACGATATACAACCTAAGAACGATAGAGACTATATTTGTGTTATCCGTTACGAAAGGAATGAAATAGAATGAGTGGATTGATTAAGGTGTGCGGTGTAGAGAAATATTATGGAACCAAAGCGAACATTACAAAAGTTCTGAATCGAGTCAGCTTTGACATTAATTCCGGTGAATTTATTGGAATCATGGGTCCCTCAGGTTCTGGTAAAACAACTTTGCTGAATATGCTCTCAACGATTGACACGGTGACCTCTGGTCATATTTATTTTGAAAATCAAGACATAACCACGCTGAATGAGGAGAAGCTAGCGGAATTTCGTAAACATAATCTTGGCTTTGTATTTCAGGACTTTAATCTTCTGGATACCCTGACGGTTGAAGAAAATATTGTCCTGGCTATGTCATTACAAGGGAAAGGCAAAAAAGAAATTCATGCAAAGTCTAAACAAACAATGGAGCAACTAGGTATCTATCAAATCCGAGATAAATTCCCGTATGAAGTGTCAGGCGGACAGAAACAGCGTTGCGCCTGTGCTAGAGCTTTGGTCAATGAACCGAAGCTGATACTCGCCGATGAACCGACAGGAGCACTTGATTCAAAATCCGCGACAATGCTGTTAGACACGTTTACAACGATGAATGAACATATGGGTGCTACCATTTTGATGGTTACGCATGATTCATTTTCAGCCAGTTACTGCAAGCGCATTTTGTTCCTAAAGGATGGTGAAGTTTTTCATGAACTGGTCAAGGGGGACGATTCAAGACGTGAGTTCCTGAATAAGATCCTGGATGTTCTCTCCCTCACAGGAGGTGACGTATCAGATGCTTGGTAGACTCACTCTCCGTAATGTGAGACGGTCCTCGAAAGATTACATTATTTATATCGTGACCATGGCTATTGTGGCTGCGCTTATGTTCGCGTTCAATGGCATGATATTCTCTAAAGATATGAAGGATCTCTACAGAGAATTTACCATATTTATTGTCCTTGTTGGCTTGGCATCATTTTTCATTGTCATGATCGTCATTTGGCTGATTCATTACATGGTTAACTTTATGATGGAAAAACGCAGTCGGGAGTTTGGAACGTATTTGCTTCTAGGCATGAAGAAGAAACAGATCGCTGCAATTTTTCGCTATGAGAATATGATTCTTGGGTTCATTTCCTTGCTTGCCGGAATCATTCCAGGGATGTTCTTTCAGATTGCGTTTACTAATATTTTCTATTCTATAATGGATGTTGAATATCGTATTTCTCTTGACTTTAGTCTCTGGAACCTGCTGCTGACCTTCGGTTTGTTCTTATTTGCTTATGGATTGGCTTTATTTAGAGTAAAGCGCAAATTCAACAAGATGACGATTAACAGTTTGATATCCATGGATAAACATAACGAGATTGTCAAAAATGAAAGAAGCACATGGAAAAAGCTGCTTGTATTCATCTCAGTTGCTTATATCATTCTATTTAACGTCCTTGTACTTACCTCCAAGATGAATATTGGATCGATGTGGTTTTATGTTGCCGGCTTGGTGGCAGCGATTTATCTATTGTATATAGGGCTGTCCTCGTTCTTCATCAGCTATATCAAAAAACAGCACAAGGGGATATACAAAGAGGCGAACATATTTGTGTTTCGGCAGTTGTCATCAAAGATTAAAACGATGCGCTTCACGATGGGGACACTGACGATTCTGTTTACAACGGTGCTGTTTGCATGGATGGTTGTCATGATGTTTGCTGATTATCAGAACAAAGAGCTTGAGAGGAGCCATCCATTCGATGTGTTGGTTTTCAGCGATGATACAAAGTATGACTTCCATAATGAACTAAGCATCATTACAGACGATTCAGTTATAGAAAATCAGCATATTTATAAAATATATGAAAACGGTACAGATCATATCAATCAGTATCTATATGAACATGTAGACGGCACATGGCAGAATGATCAAGGTAGCTCCTATTTTGGCCATGATACTTATATGGGCATTAGTGATTATAATTATATTCGGTCCATGCTTGGCTACGAAACCATAGAGCTAGATGATAATGGCTATTTGATTCAATGTATCGAGAGGGTAAGACCATATTTAGAGCAGCTCGCCGAAAGTGAATCACTCCTTGGTAACCAAGCTCTTAGTTATAAGGGGACATTCACCGACCCGCTTTCTCAAAATGGAATGAATGGAGCAGATTATCTGATTGTCGTACCTGATACATTTTTGAAGTCTATGCGCCCTTATTATTCCTTATTGGCTGCAAGTATTAAGGGAGAAGCACCAGCCCATTTAAGTGAGCGTCTGCTTTCTATTCGATCATCGTTATTGAACGAAGCTGGGGAATATAAGTATTCCATTCAACCTGGACAAGGTAGTAATAACATCATTAGCTATTCCTCCATTGTACTTGTTAAGGATAACGATATTGTAGAGGTAGGATTAGTTCTAGTATCTATAGCTTTTATATTGGCTTATATCGGGATTGTGTTTCTCTGTGCAGCCCTGACAATTCTAGCAGTCCAGCAGCTTAGTGATTCATCGAAGTATAAATTCCGTTATTCCATTTTGAAGCAGTTGGGATTGAGCAGAAAAGAGACGGATCGGGTTGTTCTGAAGCAATTAGGCGTATATTATTTATGTCCGTTCGTGATATCCATTGTACTTAGTATGTTTATCGGCTTGTTTGCGAGCGAACGATTCGTTTATTACACAGGTATTCAAGCGGGAATTTTCTGGTATTATCTGTTGGCCGCTTTCGTGTTTACGGTGTTATACGCTGTATACTTCATCGTGACCTATGTGGGTTTCTTGAGAAATATATATCACTAATTGAAAATTTACACAATGAAGGAACTGAAATAGCGCCCGCTATTATAGTTCCTTTTTTGTTATTTAACTTGGAATAAGTTCAAACTAGTGATTGACAACATAGATACTTGTAACTATAATGATTACAGGTGCTGTAACCAATGTGATTACATCAAATGATTATAGATTGAAGGAGGGATAGAAATGAAAGCAAGGATTCATCCTAAGGCAGAGATTGGGATTGTAAGATTGAAAATCACGAATTTAGACCGTTCGCTACGCTTTTATCAGGAAGTGATTGGGCTCCAGCTGCTGCGCCGAGAAACGCATCTTGCTGAGCTTACTGCTGATGGAGAGAAGGTTCTGCTTGTCCTGGAAGAAAGTGAGCATTTCCATATGATGCAAGGTAGAAATGTATCAGGCTTGTATCATTTTGCTATTCTGGTCCCGGATCGCGTGTCATTGGGACTGGCACTGCGTAATTTAATCAAGCATCAAATACCGGTTGGTCAAGGAGATCATCTCGTAAGTGAAGCTTTGTATTTGAATGATCCGGATCGTAATGGGATTGAGATTTATGCCGATCGTCCGCGAGATACGTGGCAGAGAGATGAACTGGGTGAATATAAGATGACCACGGACCCTGTCGATATCCAGGGATTGTTGGATATATCGGAGCAAGCCGAGTGGAGCGGTCAGCCGGCAGGAACTAAGATCGGACATGTCCATTTTCATGTTGGTGATCTGAATCGGGCTAGACAGTTCTATACGGAGGTTCTAGGTTTCGATATCGTATCCCATTTAGGGCAAGATGCTTTATTTATTTCGGCTGGTGGGTATCATCACCACATCGGACTAAATATATGGGCTGGTGTTGGGGCTCCACCAAATCCAGAGGATGCTACAGGGCTACGTTACTTCACAATTACGCTCCCTGATCAGGAGGCTCTTCAAGCAGTCAAGGATCGTCTGATACAAGCTGGAGTTGTCTATCAGCAAGAACCCGATTCCATTTCGCTTACTGATCCGTTCGGTATCGCCATGCGTCTCGTTGTTGCCCATTAATAATGTTGAGCTAGTTAATATTCACTGTTCATAGGAGCAGTGTTAATGAATAAATGGAAGTTATAAATTGGAGGTAATTAAAATGGCTAAAATTGCAATCGTAGGAGCAACAGGTAAAGCAGGCAGTCGTATTATGAAAGAAGCGTTGGATCGCGGACATGAAGTAACAGCGATCGTACGTAGTGCATCCAAATTGGACAATAAGGATGTTCCTGTAATTGAGAAGGATGTATTCGAACTGAAAGCAGAAGATGTGAAGAACTTCGATGTTGTAGTGAATGCCTTTGGCGCACCAGCAGGTCAAGAGCATCTGCATGTGGATGCCGGTAACGTATTGATTGAAGCGATAAAAGGGGCACCGACCACAAGATTGATCGTGGTTGGCGGGGCAGGCAGCTTGTATGTAGATGAAGCGAAGACGACCCGAGTGATGGATACACCAGGGTTCCCAGCGATCTTCTTCCCAACAGCTTCGAATCAGGGCAAGAACCTAGAAATTCTGCAAGCAACCGATTCGATCAAATGGACTTTTATTAGTCCCTCGGCTAACTTTGCGATCGGTAGACGGACCGGAGCTTACCAGACAGGCAAGGACCATCTTCTTGTCAACTCCAAAGGAGACAGTTATGTCAGCTATGAGGATTTTGCGGTCGCGGTGGTAGATGAGATCGAACATCCTGAACATATTAACGAGCGATTCACAGTTGTATCCGAAGCTTAATTCAGAATTGACAAAATTCAATATATATGGTGGATTACTTCACCTTATAGCCTCCATCGTCATGGAGGCTATTTTTGTGTTACAAAGATCAATTCACACAATAATATATGGGTTGAACTGAAGAGGGCAGGAAAAGGCAAGAGGCTGAAATGATTCTGAAGAAGCGAAGCGTTCGCCTTTGTGAGCGGATTTCTACCATGTCTGAATTTGTATATCAAGAAATCCGCGAACAACAGCGATTGTAAGAACATTTCACCCGGCTGCCTTCAGCTGGACAATCAATTCGTTCAACTCATATTAACAGCAAAAAGTAAAATTCGTTCCAAAATGCTCATTTCTATTTCTTATGAGACAGCGCTTACTTTCTTACAATTAAAACACATTCGATATTTCATTTTGCTAGACAACTGCCGAGGAGGAGAGAGAGAATGAAGCAGTCCAAAAAATCCTTACAGCTCAGCATGGGGATAAAGGAGCAGATCGCCGGGTATTTATTTGTTACCCCCTTAATGCTGGGACTGATTATTTTAACCCTGATTCCGGTGCTTGGTTCCTTGCTGCTTAGTTTCACGAATTGGAACTTTGTCGCTGGAATCGGTGCTATGAAATTTGCCGGGTAAGTAATTTCGTAAAGCTGATGCACGATAGTGTCTTCATGAAAAGCTTGGTCAACAATTTAATATTCGTTGTTATTGTACCGCTTACCATGATCGTTGCATTATTCCTGGCCATTCTGATTGATAAACATATTTATTTGAAAGATTTCTTCAAGGTGGTATACTTCCTGCCTTATATTTCGAGTATCGTAGCTGTAGCCATGGTATGGCAGGTGTTGTTCCATCCATCCTTGGGGCCAGTAAACAATATGTTGATGTCGTTAGGTATAAGCAATCCGCCGAAGTGGCTTGCTGATATCGATTTCGCACTACCTTCGCTTATGATGATTCAATTATGGATTATGCTCGGCTATAACATCATTATTTACATAGCTGGATTGCAATCCATTCCTAAAGATCTCTATGAAGCGTCAGAGATTGATGGGGCAAATGCATGGGTGAAATTCAAGAGCATTACATTACCTTGCGTATCTCCAACGACATTTTTCTTGTTGGTCACCGGGATTATCGGTACGTTCAAGATTTTTGATCTGATTCAGGTATTGACGCAAGGGGACCGGCCAACTCTACTACTGTTATCGTCTATGAGTTGTATGATACAGCCTTTAACCAGTTAAAGACGGGTTATGCTTCTAGTATGGCATTGGTTCTGTTTGTAATCTGCCTAATCATTACTACCTTGCAAATGTTAGCCCAGAAAAAATGGGTTAATTACTAATCAACCGACGAGAGGAGGTACTGAAATTGAAAATAAATCTATCGAAATTGATATGGACGATCGTAATGGCACTTATCGGGATCCTATTCGTACTTCCATTTATTTGGATGTTGTCGACTTCATTTAAGCCCGAGACGGATGTATTCAAATTCCCGATTGAATGGATTCCGAAGCATTGGAACCTCATTGAGAATTACAGGACTGTATGGAGCGGCGACTTTGTCCGTTACTACTGGAATTCTATATACATCACAATCGCAACTACTGTAATTAATGTTATCGTCTGTGCACTGGCGGCTTATGGCTTCTCTAAATTACGCTTCTGGGGCAGAGATACGATGTTTGTATTTGTACTTGCTCTGTACATGGTACCGCCACAGGCTTCATTAGTACCGCAGTTTCTTTTGTTCAATTGGTTTGATTTGATCAACACACATTTAGGCCTAATTCTGCTTAACAGCTTCAGTATTATTGGAGCCTTCATGTTGAAACAGTTCTTTATGGGCGTTAGTAATGAATATCTTGAGTCCGGTAAAATAGATGGCGCGGGTTACTTCCGCACCTTCTGGCAGATCGCTTTGCCGCTCATTCGCCCAGGTGTAGCTACCTATGCAATCCTTCGTTTTATTTGGACGTGGAATGATTACCAATACCCGTTAATCTTCCTGAAATCTAAAGAACTGTTCACCGTTCAGCTTGGAATCAGACTATTTGGTGACCAATATGGAGACGTCTATTCCTTAATGATGGCTGGGGCTGTATCCGCGATTCTTCCATTGTTGATTATTTTTGCAATCGGTCAGAAGCAGGTTATTGAAGGAATTTCGCTCGGTGGTGTGAAGGGATAAGGAAGTCAAAATAGTTTCGCTTAAGTAAAAATAGGGAACTTCGAAACAAATGATAGTATGGTAGGATTTTTGTGTAAGCGATTACTTACAATAAGTTGAACTGATGATTGTACAGATGAATGCTTCGGTTGAAATGTTCTTCCGATCGCTGTTGCTCACAGATTTCTTGATTCAATAGAATCCAATAAGGTAGAAATCTGTTCACAAAGGCGAACGCAGCTTATGCTTCCGAAGCTAGCTTTCTTTCAGAAAGCTCTCAGCTTCTCCAGAATCATTTCAACCCTTCGCTGTTCTCTGTGTAATCTTTAGTTCAACTATTATAGAAGTCGCTCAAGTAGTTATTAGAGGAGGGTCTATATGAGGATGAAAAAATGGTCAGTAATGTTGTTAAGCTTGTCTCTTGCTCTAGCGGTTACAGCCTGCGGCGGTGGCAATGGAAAGAACACAGATTCAAAGGCAAATGGCACGAGCAATTCTGGGGATAAGCCTACTACAGAACAGGTTACGCTGAAGCTTAGCACATGGCAGACAGATGCAAAAGCACAATGGAGCAAGATCATCCCAGAATTTGAGAAAGAGCACCCTAACATTAAGGTAGAACTGGATCTTCTGAATGAAAAAGGTGATTCGGTAGCTTCGATGCAAAAGCTGGATCTGATGGCAGCATCGAATGATCAGTTGGATATCGTTGAATTGCCTTATACGAATTATACTCAACGTGCGGATATCGGATTGTTCGAACCGTTAGATGATTATATTGCAAAAGACGGTTACAAATACGAGGATGAATATTTGGTAGATACGCATGTGAACGGCAAAATTTATGCTCTTCCATCGTCCATGCAGCGCTGGTTCGTGATTTTGAACAAATCGATGTTGGATGAAGCAGGGCTACCTGTTCCAACAGATTGGACTTGGAATGATTTTGAGCAATATGCGAAGACCCTGACCAAAGGAGAGGGTGCTGAGAAACGCTATGGCGCGTATCTTCACAATTGGCCGGACTACTTCCAATTACAGTTGATGAGTAAGCCGTCAGACAATACGTTCCTGAAGAGCGATGGAACATCTAATGCCAAGGATCCACTCTTGAAATCAAACCTTGAGATGATGAAGAAAATGATGTACGAAGATAAGAGTGCAAATCCGTATGAGGATATTATTTCGCAAAAGTTAGCTTATCGTAACCAATATTTCAACGGGCTCGCGGCTATGCTTCCGATTGGTGACTGGATGGTAGCGGAGTCAGGCGGAACGGATGCAATCCCGGCTACTTTTGAAACTGTATTTGCCCCACTTCCTAAATTAGAAGGAGAGAGCAAGCACTACTCACCAGTTCAACCTACCTATATGGCGGTAGCTTCGAAATCCAAAAATAAAGAAGCTGCTTATGAATTTGTAAGATGGTATACTTCCCAAGGATTAGAGATTGGCGGAAGAGTATTTTCCGGTTGGGCTAAATCGGATACGGATAAGCTGGTAGATACGATCGTGAACTCTTCCAAGGATCCGTCGAAGATTAATGTAGAATCGTTGAAATACACCATGAAAAATTCAACTCCTGGATCTTCATCTGTGCCAGCTAAATACGCGGATGAAGCGAAGAACGTTGTTATCCCAGAAGCTGAGCTATATCTGATGAATAAACAGGATATCGATAAGACGATTGATAGCATTGATCAGAAGATTACTGAAGTCGTGAACAACAACTAAATTGCGTGGGGACTTTTTAAACTACCTCTAAAAAAAGTAAAATTATTGCACCGGATAGGTGTAGTAATGAGTCTGGTTCTCCTAGTAGAAGGATTATACAATGATGGTATAAGGGAAAACGTTATGTTTTCCCTTATATCAATTCATAGCAGATGTGAGGCCAGTAATCATGAATAGGTTTAATTTCTCTTTACGCAAAAAATTGATTTGGTCAGCATTACTTTGTTTTCTACTGCCGCTCGGCGGAATTTATCTGATGACCAATTACTTGACGAAAGATCTTCTTCTGGAGCGTGCTGTTACCAGCTCTGAAGATGGTTTAAGGGCAATTCAGTCTGAAGTAAACAGTGTTATGGACCAGACGTTAGAGATATCTAATGTGGCACTCATGAATTCGGAGATCAGGCAACAGATTCAGTGGGGCCAGAAGAAAAAGGGCTCGCTGGAAGAGAACGACGACTATCACTTAAATTACAGTAGGCTGATCCGCATGTTGGATGAGCTGTTACGTCAGTATGATGATTTTTATGTCACCATCTTGGGAAAGAACGATTTTACATATACCAATTATTCATATAGTGATTTTAATCCTTATAAGCTGTACAGCCAGTCATGGTTTGAGCAATTAAATCATACACCGGCATTCTCCACTTATTGGGTTGGTTTGCAGCCTAATTATTATGATGGGGCGGGAAGAAGGGATCCTATGTGATCACAATAGGCCGTCCGATTCGAACTTCATCCAATAGTATTATTGGGTATGTTGTGATTAGTGTAAATGAGCGGAAAATCAACAGCTTGCTCACTAAAAACTTGAGTTCGAATCAACAGGTCATGTTGCTGAATGAAGAAGGAACAGTGGTTTCCCATTCAGATCCCTCATTCATCGGTAGCAAGATGGACTGGTGGAGACAAGACGAGCATGATCGAACGGTCGAAATGAACAGCAAAAAATATGTGTACGCAGAGCAGGAGATTCATGCGAATGATTGGAAGCTGGTTAGCTTGGTTCCATTGTCTTCGGCCATTTCCAAGAATAGACAAATCCTCTTGATTAGTTTCGGACTGCAGGCTCTGTTTTTCACCATTTTCTGTATTCTATTGACTGTATTAATTGCTACATTTACGAAGCCAATTCGAGATTTAAGCCGCTTTATTACGCATATTGGGCGGGGAGACTGGATATGCGTTCCGGAATCCGCGGTAACAACGAGGTTACTATGCTGGCACGAACGATTGATAACATGCTAGACCGGATTGAGTCAATGGTGGAGCAAATTACGATCGAGCAGGCGGGGAAGCGCAAGGCGGAGCTTGAGATGCTTCAGGCCCAGATTAACCCGCATTTTATGTTCAATCTGCTGAATTCCATCCGCTTCAATATTCTGATCCGGGGAGACCGGGAGAATGCGGAATTGATCGAATCACTGTCGTCCTTACTGCGCATGACGATTAACCGTGATAATGAGTTCATCACGTTACAGGAGGAGATCGATACGATCGGGCACTATACCCGGTTAATGAACTTCCGTCATGCGAATCAGGTTCGTCTGGATGTGAGCCTGATTCCTGGCTGTGAGAAGGCGCTAGTGCCAAGATTTATAATTCAGCCTTTTATAGAAAATGCAATTATACATGGCTTTGAGCAATTTGATGGTGATATCTTCATTGAAGCGGAAAGAGTAGAGCAGCAAGGGGCCAGTGATCTCAGAATAACGGTGCGCGACAACGGAGCTGGCATGAACAAGTCAAGATTGGATGAACTGCTCGCTAAGATGAATCAGGATAATGGTAATGCGAAGGAAGGGCCAAGACAGGGATTCTCAGGGATCGGTGTTGTGAATGTGTTCCAGAGATTGCGCCTGATTTATGGCGAGAAGTTAGTTACTGAGTTGCATAGTGAAGAGGATGTCGGGACCGTTATAGTAATCCAATTTCCGTATGAGACTAAGGCGAGGTGATCTTCATGTTGACGGCGATTCTGGTGGATGATGACTATCCGGTGTTGCGTTATCTCTCTGAGAACGTGGCATGGGCAGAGCTAGATATTGAACTGGTGGGCTGTTATTCGAATGGTCTGGAAGCCTGGGAAGGATCACAACGGCGATATCCTGATATCGTCATTACCGATATAGGGATGCCCAAGATGAATGGTCTCGAAATGCTGGAGAAATTCAGTACGGTAAATCCGCAACTTCGGTCAGTCATTCTATCCTGTCATAATGAATTTACTTATGCACAGCAAGCGATGAAGCTGAAAGCGAGCGATTATATTCTGAAAGAGAGCTTGAATGTAGACCAGCTGCAGCAGCTACTGGGCCATATATCAGCCGATCTGAGCAAGGAGAGGAATCGGACTGCAGAAGCTCTGAAGTATATGCAAATCGAGGCGAAGAATCGATCTGCCCTTAAGGAGAATTTTCTGAAGGATACGTTGTATCAGCTATCTTGGACGAAGGATGCATGGATCAAGCAGGCTAATCTGAACGGGTTAATGCTTAATGCCAAGCATTACGTCCCTCTAGTAGTATGTGTGGATCGCATGTCCGATATGATCCGTAGCCGCCAAATGAACGATCATACGATGATCTTTGCGGTGGAGAATGTCCTGCAGGAAGTGCTCGATGCTATGCATCGAAGCGTTATTTTCCGCTATAACCAACATGAACTTGTCATTCTTGTCTGCTGTGAAGAGCCTGTCAAGGAGCAGCAGCTGTTATTCTACTCCATACCGAAGGCGATTCAAGCTATTAAAAAATATGTAAAAGTATCGGTTACTTGTCTATTGGGTCGTCAAGGAGACACGCCAGATGAGCTGCGCCGTATCTTGCTGCCGATGCTGAACGATAGTAGTCAGCGCTTCTATTTAAGGGAGAATGAGTTGCATCGGTTCGAGAAGGCTGTATTTTCTGAAGAGGATATGTATGGAGAGTACGCGGCATTTTTCTCGAAAATTAATGATAGTCTAGCCCTAAATCTGCAGGAGCAATTGCGGAACACTATCGATGAGTGGACAGGGTGGGTTGAGAATCATCGCTTCCATCCGGCGAATGTCAAGGAATGGGTGCTGCAGTTGCTGATGGAACTCCAGATGAAGACGATGGTTACGCTTCGAACTCAACCGGATCTATCTGAAGATAAACTATACGATGTAGTCAATAGTATTCACTCGATGGAGCACCTAAAGAGTTGGATTATGGAATATTTATTGAAGCTGTCCAGGAAATTAAGCATCCTGTCGATCCGTTCCAAACGGACGGAGGTTATTCGGGCACAGCAGTACGTCATACAGCATGTTACTGAGAAATTAACGCTTGAGGATATGGCTGCTTATCTAAACCTGAATTCCAGTTATTTCAGCCGTTTATTCAAGCGCGAGACCAATCAGAACTTCATTGAATACGTCAATATGGTGAAGCTACAGAAGGCCAAGCAATTGTTGGAGCAATCCAGTAAGACGATCGAGGAGATCTCGGATTATCTGGGTTACGCTAATAAGAGTTACTTCATTAAATTATTCAAACGAGAGATCGGCATGACGCCGAGCGAATACACATCCTGGAATGGATGAGAATGAATCTTGGGGAGATGAGGAACGATGTGGAACACAGCGATTAAGGACGCCCTGGTTAAGCTAAGACAAAATATTGTTAAGCATCCTGGCATGCTGCCTCATATCATTGAGGGACAGTGCTACGAATGGGGAGAGAATAACGATTGGATCGAGGGCTTCTATACCGGTATGATGTGGCTTGCTTATGAATATGGCCAAGATACATTCTATAAAGAGTCGGCCGAGGCTTATCTGGCCAACTTCCGGGAACGTCTGGAGAAGCATGTCGCTCTGGATCATCATGATATCGGCTTCCTATATTCTCTGTCGGCGGTAGCGGAGTGGAGAGTTACTGGAAATGAAGAGGCACGTCAAGTTGCGCTTAAGGCGGCGGACACATTATTACATCGTTGGCGCCCACAAATCGGTATCATCCAAGCCTGGGGACTTGAGGATGATCCGGAGAATGGAGGGCGGATGATCATCGACTGTCTACTGAATCTCCCGCTTCTGTTCTGGGCGTACGAGCAGACTCATGATCAGAGATATTATGATGTTGCCATGCAACATGCGTTGATTAGTGAGAAATTCCTCGTTCGTGGGGATGGCTCGTCCTACCATACTTTTTATTTCGATAGAGCTAACGGTAATGCGATTCGCGGTGGCACACATCAAGGCTATCAGGACGGTTCAACATGGACACGCGGCCAGGCCTGGGGAATTTACGGCTTCGCTCTGGCTTATCGTTATACGAAGCATGAGGCTTTCTTGGATACTTCGAAGCGTCTTGCGAAATACTTTATCGAGCATATGCCAGAGGATGACGTTGTGTATTGGGATTTTGATGTACCAGTTGAAGAGGGAACGCCGCGTGACAGCTCAGCTTCGGCGATCACAGCATGCGGACTGTTAGAGTTGTTGGAATTGACTGCCGATGAAGGTGATAACTCCAGCCGTCAATTGTTCGAGGAAGCTCTGGATCGCACAATGAGATCGCTGGTAGAGAGATATGCGACTATGAATCTTCCGGATGCGGAAGGATTATTGAAGCATGGCTCCTATCATGTTCGAGGGGACCGTGCACCGGATGACTACATGATCTGGGGGACTACTTCTATTTGGAAGCCTTGGTGCGGATAGAGAAGGGGATTAAGGGTTACTGGTATGTAAAATAAATCTGGGTCCGGTTCGGGAATGTCATCCCGAGACCGGACTTTTTTAATTATATAGAGAATTCGTGAGTATCAAGTTATCCCAGACTGGGACGGATAGAGGCGTTTCAGTTTGCGTTGTTCATCCAGAAGCTGCATCATGGTTTGCTGGATGCTCCTGCCGTAAGTCGTTGCAAAAGCAGGATGCGCCAGATTCTTCGCTTCTAACGGATCTAGGGTGAGATTGTATAGTTCATATTCATCCTGCTCCGGAACGGTTTTGACATGTAGGCTGCATTTCGAGGGAGAATCTTCGGTCAAATTATCGGTTATCTGTGAAGTCAAGATCACATCCCTTACCCCTGGCTCGCTCCAGAACTGGACATTATCAAAATAGCGGGACAATTTCCAAAGCTCTTTCACACCATTATTCTCTAATGCCATTATCACGGTTTCGATATGATTCGGCTGTACAACAGCGGGATAAGGCATGCCTAACGGATTGATCTGTCGCAGGCCTCGTGTCACGTCATCATCGGTCATGAAGTAGAGTGGCTCATCAGCGATGATGTTGGCGTTCTGATTCAACATGGGCGGTGCCAGATTGCGTCCTACCAGCGGTTTTGCTTCACTGAATCTGTCCTGCAGGCGACGTTGTATCTCAGGAACATCAGCGCCGATGAGGCCTAGCATGGTAGGTAGAAGATCAACGTGACTAGTGAGGGTGTGGGTATCTTGACCATGTGGGAACAGATGTCTGTTATGAATCAGCAGAGGGACGTGTAGAAATTCTTCATAGGCACAGTACCATTTTTGATAGAGATGTCCATGGGAGCCTAGCAAATCCCCGTGATCAGAGGTGAAAATAACGATCGTATTGTCATAGAAGGAGGAACGGATCAGAGCTTCAAGTACTTTTTGCATTTGTTGATCAGCGTTCTTCTGCAGTTGGTAATACAGTCTTCGATAGAATGATTGGTTGGTGATGGGTTGCAGGGCTCTAGGGTAAATATCACGATAGCTTGCTTGGCAGCGTGGCTTGGTATTCAACGGCTCATGATTGGTTGGTGAGGGCGTGACTTCCGGTATGGTCCCCTCTACCGCAAAGTGGAACATAGGTAAATGTGCAGTAATAGCGCCGTATAATACGATATCATGCGGGTTCACGAACGAGGTTACAATCAACCAAGGTGGAGGATTCTCGTCATTAATCTTCTGTTGATCCAAGGACTCGATTAACTGAACTGTTTCCGCTGCGTAGACAACATCACGGCCGCTAATTCCATTTGACGCAGAAGAACCTGAGTTCCGGGGATTTTTGCCATGCGGCTCAGGACCAATCCAACCATGAAAGCCGAAATCGTTCAGGCGCTCCGCTCGGGCATATAATTGTGCCAATTGCGGATCGGGCACCCCGATTTTAGTGTCGTAGCTAGGCAGACTATTAAGGGTTCCGGGCACAATAATATCCTCATCGGACACATGCCATTTCCCCTTGTAGAAAGTCTGATACCCTGCCTCGCGAAAATAATCTCCCATCGTTGGCACCGTATTCCGATCCAACCAGAACATATCCGCATCGAAAGCACTCTTGGCTACTCCATTCGTCTGTGTAACCCCATGTAGAGAGGGATAGTGCCCGGTCATTATCGTCGCACGACTAGGGCTGCATGCGGAGCTTCCAATATAATGGCGATGGAACTCAAGACTATGTTGTTTTAAAAATTGCTGGGCCAGCAGGTTTTGTCTCCTCCATTCTTGAATTTCCGGATTCTCGTAAGGGGGAGGGTAGCGTTCTTCGTCTACCAGCAGAATTAGAATATTTGGCTTGTTTAATCGGCGTTCGGACCAAGTTAAGGGATCGCTCATATCGAACATCTCCAAATCAATATTGAAAAGCGGAAGTGTCTTTTGAAGGTGCAGCTGATATTAGATTATGATCATTATGATTTCAGCATTACAAGGTATCTCATACCTGGTGCCGCATGTTACAATATATGGAATCAAACTAAAAGAATCGTGATCATGATTTAAGGAGGACCCCTATGCTGGAGAAGAGATTAATTCAGTTCTTAAGTGAAGACAATCAGATCATGAATGATCTGAAGCTAGTACGGCAACTAGACTTGCCTCAGAGCTATATCGCAGCTGGATACATTCGGAATTATGTCTGGGATCGTCTGCATGGATACGGAAACCGTCGAACTTACGGTGACATTGACGTAATTTATTATGATCCACAAGATATATCAGAGGAACGGGATCGGCTGTTAGAGGATGAACTGAAGCGTAGTACCGGCAACGATAAGTGGTCGGTGAAGAATCAAGCAAGAATGCATATCCGTAATGAAGCCAGTCCTTATCTTTCTACGTTGGATGCATTAAAGCGCTGGCCTGAGACGGCCACGGCTGTTGGAGCAATGCTTGACCAGACGGATCAATTTCTGGTTTGTGCACCGCATGGACTGGAGGATCTATTCAAAATGGTAGTGAGAAGAAGTCCGTTCTTTTCGGATCAGGCTTATTATCTGGAAAGGGTCGGAAAGAAAGAGTGGGATAGATTGTGGCCGCTGCTGACCATAGTGGAGGAATAGCATTCGGTGGCAATATTCTTCCTAAGAAAAAAATTAATTAATAGGAGCTAATCTATATGCGCAGGTACAAATCCGTATCAGGTCGTGAACTCATCTATCATTCTTATGAGAAGCTATTAGAAGACTGGAGCGTCGATTATGTGGAGCGAGACATCATGACCTCGTACGGAAGCACCCATGTGGTGACCGCCGGCGCTATGGAGAATCCACCGCTATTATTACTTCATGGAACTGCGGACAATGCGGCGATGATGTGGATCTACAATGTCCAGCGTCTATCTGAGCGATTCTTCGTTATAGCGGTTGACGCAATAGGGGGATCCGGGAAGAGCGAGCCTAATATAGATTACTATGTAAAATTCGATCAAACTGTCTGGCTGGATGAAGTACTAGATGGACTTAGCATCGAATGGTTATATGTTGCAGGAGTCTCGTATGGGGCTTATTTAGCCTATCATTATGCCATTATGAGACCGGATAGGGTCATCAAGATCATATGCATGGCCGGTGGAATCGCAGCTAGCCAGGCTGAAGTGATGGGCAAGATGATGAAAGCCTTCCTACCGGAGGCGCTGTTTCCAAGTGAGGGTAGCTGCAAAAGACTGTTAAGGAAGTTGTCTGGTCCCAATTATAAGGTATTTGAGAGCAATACGGAGTTGATGAAGCATTGGTATTACTTGCTTAAGTATTTCAATAACAAGTCTATGGTACAGCACAAGCTGACAATATTTAACGATGAGCAAATCTCCAGTATCCGGGACAAGTCGCGCTTCTTAATTGGTGATCAAGATATGCTCAGCAATTATCCCAAATCGATTCAAAGGCTAGAATCGCATGGTTTAAATTATAGAATTGTGCGTCATGCCGGACATGCTATTAATCATGAGCAAGCAGAAGAGATAGATTCAGAAATCATCAAGTTCTTTATTGGCCCTTAATGTTGTCTGGAAGCAAGATGAATTGTAAGAGGAGAAACAATCTACCGATTATTGTTGATTCTATTTTTGAGGTGGAGTAATCTCGATGGAGCCGTCGGTGAAGTTTCTAAATATAGATGGGAGATCAGAGTGATGCAGTATTCAATCAGACCAATTACGGACGAGGATATACCTTTTTTATGGGAAACTTTGTACGAGTCTTTATATGTAATTGAAGGGCAGGAGCCGTTCGAAAAAGATATTATCCTTGATCCTCACATCTCCAAGTATGTAGAAGGCTGGGGCGGGAAGGAGATATAGGTTTTATTGCAGTTGATTATTCAAGTACGCCCGTAGGGTCGATTACCGCCCGTTATTTTAATGAAGAGAACAAAGGATTTGGGTATGTAGACCATGATGTTCCTGAGCTTGGAATGGCGTTATTGAAGACGTATCGGGGCATGGAATTGGTACGGCACTAATGTATAAATTGTTTGAAGCGCTCAGAGAAAAGGATGTAAGCAGAATATCGCTAAGTGTAGATCCAGGTAATATATCGGCTATGAAATTATATAAGAGATTCGGGTTTGAAGAGGTTGGTATGGTGGGTACGTCGGTAACCATGGTAGCTGAGGTACATACTTGAGCACATGAAGGAATAGTTGTTTATATTTATTCTATTCCTCGCTTTCCTACTGCAGTTGGTTGAAAATGGTTACATAATGATCAATGACCATATGAGGAGTGAAGGAATGAACTTTACAGTTCAAAAATGCAAACCCCGGATGATTATTCCGAGGTTGCCAATTTGCTGAATTATATACTCTCTGAGGAGATTCATGCGGATAATTTGGCTATAGAGGATTCCAAGATCCCCGCTGTAGGTTCGTTGGGGAAGAATGAATCAGGACTACTGACTGGTTATGACCGTATGCGGATCGTAGCTGTGGATGAGAAGGGAGTCATCGTTGGCTATGGCATATCCTGGAGAGCACCATGGACAGCGGCAGGAGAGCTGAACCATGCACTTATTGTGAATCCGCATTATAGGAATCAAGGGATTGGCGCAGCATTGTACAAAAAGTTGGAACAGTGGGCTTACGATATTGGCGCCAGTAAGCTGAATTATGAGGTACACGATGATCAGGACAGCTCTTTAGCTTTTGCCCGAGAGCACGGCTATGAACAAGAGAGACATAATTTCGAATCTGTCCTGGAACTGAACTCATTTGACGGGAGGATGTCTGAGTATATTAATCTCAGTTATCCAATTCTACCGCTCACAGAAATCGATGATCCTGACCGTGAACATAGGCTGTACGAGCTGTATAAAGAGACGGCGCAGGATATACCTGGCTTCAGTGGAGATTATTTTGATTTTCACGAATGGAGAAAATGGACCCTCGAATTGCCGGAATCAAAGCTTGAAAATGTTCTTGTAGCTCTGGATGGGAATAAATTCATCGGAGTCACTCATTTACTACACTTTGAGACTACGCAAAGTATGTATAATGAGTATACAGGTGTCCGACGAGATTACCGTGGCCAAAAGATAGGGTTATCACTAAAACTGAAAGCTATTGAGCTTGCTGTGAGTAAGAAAATAGAATACATGCGCACCAATAACGATTCATTGAATATTCCGATGCTAACGATTAATCGCGATCGTCTTCAATTCGTTGCTGTACCGGGCCGCTATAAAATGGTTAAGTTGATGCAGCAGGTATGACGTCATTTTAGTGGAAGTAATATACGAATGGATTTGAAAAGCTTGCATCTGCAGGCTTTTTTTAATCTTAATCTATGCTTGTTGTTGCTTTAGGAATCAAGTAGAATGCACCTTATATGAAGCTATGATGCTTAAGGAGTGGGACTTTATGAAAACTCATATTTATATTGTGAGACACGGACAGACGGAATGGAATGTGAAGCACCGGATGCAGGGACACCAGGACTCGCCATTAACGGATTTGGGTGTTGAACAGGCTAAATGGCTTGGTGAGGCGCTTCAGAACGAGCCTATCGACGTCATTTATGCGAGTTCAAGCCCAAGAGCAAGTAGAACGGCAGAGCTGATCAGAGCGGATAGAGAGATTGATATTTTTGAGACGGATGATTTCAAAGAGATTAATCTGGGTGCTTGGGAGGGAATGACCCAGGATGAGATAGAAGTTGTTTATCCGGATCAGATGGAGTATTTCTGGAAAGATCCAGGGAGATTTGGCGTATCTGGAAGTGAGACCTATCAGGAGGTATTTAACCGCGCTCATAAGAAGCTAACGGAAATTGTGCGAGAGCATGAAGGGAAGACCATTCTGATCGCGACGCATACTGTTGTAGTTAAGCTGTTGATGGGTTACTTCGAAGGTCGGACTCTGCAAAAATTGTGGGATCTTCCATACATTCATCCGGCATGTCTCTGTAAAGTCTCGTACGAAGGAGATTCGTGGGAGATTCAGTTGCATGGTGATATAAGCCATTATAAAAATACCGTTCAGTAGTGGGGGGCTAGTACATGCTCATCGATCTTACTCATTTAATACAGGATGGCATGCCCGTGTATCCTGGGGATCAGGAAACATCTCTGAGGCAGTCCAAACATATCAAGCAGGATTATTATAACAATCATCAATTGGATATCAATATGCATGCGGGTACTCATATAGATGGTCCAATGCATCTCCTGGACATTCAACATTATTTGAGTGAATTTCCGTTAGAACAATTTATAGGTCAAGCTTGTCTACTGGATGTATCGGGCAGAAGATTATAGAGTATGAGGAGAAATATGAGACGTTAATTAAGCCTCAAGATATTGTCGTTCTCTATACCGGCCATAGTCAATGTTATGGTCAGGAAGAGTATTTTATGGAATATCCAATTTTGACTAAGGAATTTGCCGAACTGCTAGTGCGTAAACAGGTCAAAATGATTGGGCTTGATACACCGTCTCCCGATAAGTATCCATTCGAGGTACATAAATTGTTGTTTCAGAATAATATTTTGATTCTAGAAAATTTAACAAACGTAGATCGTCTGTTAAATATGAGTCATTTTGAGATAATGGCATTACCAATGCTTATTCAGGCTGATTCAGCGATAGCACGAGTTGTTGCCCGTATAGATTTAGAGGCACGGACATAGAGGAGGATGCTACAGATGAGTTATACTTTTAAAGAAATGACCAGGGAGGCAGCCGTAATCATATCCCAATGGGAATATCCGGCTCCCTATAATTTTTATAATATGGACCCTGATGAAGAAGGGGTGGCTGAACTGATGAACGGTGATTATTTTTGCGTCACAGATGATGCCAGTTGTCTCGTTGGATTTTTCTGTTTTGGACTCTCAGCCAGAGTGCCAGGCGGTTATACGGCCGGCCTGTATACGGATGAGCAGCGACTAGACATCGGCCTTGGTATGGATCCCGCTCTCACAGGTCAGGGACTCGGAGGTGTGTTCGTTCAAGAGGGGCTGCAATGGTTACAAAATCAGCACGGGCAGAGCAAGTTCAGACTTGTAGTAGCCACCTTCAATGAACGAGCTAAGCGTGTTTACGCTGAGAACGGCTTTGTTCCGAGAGGAACGGTACTATCCAAGATTAATGGAGAAGAAGTTGAATTTTTGTGTATGGAAGCTGATTTATAAGCTGCGGACTTTTTCAACTTCATTATAGAGACAAAAGGTTACTTGTAAATGGGAAGTGTTTAGAAATGATCATGAATAAGACGATTGGGCTGCTGGCGCATGTTGATGCGGGGAAGACGACTTTTGCCGAGCAGCTTCTCTATCATACGAACAGCATCCGAAGTAAAGGGCGAGTGGATCATCAGGACTCTTTTCTCGACACACATGAACTAGAGAAGGCACGTGGTATTACGATATTTGCTGACCAAGCGATGATGAATTATGAGGCTTCAAGCTATTGTCTCATCGATACGCCGGGACACGTCGATTTCTCGGCAGAGATGGAACGATCACTACAAGTGATGGATTACGCCATTGTGATTCTAAGTGCAGTGGAAGGGGTTCAAGGACATACGGAGACGGTCTGGCAGCTTCTGCGGAAGCATCGTATTCCAACTATATTCTTCGTTAATAAAATGGATCGTACCGGTGCGGATCTTGAAGCTGTTCTGGAGCAAATTCATAGGCAGTTAACCCCATATGCGGTCAAGGTGAATGGACAACTAAGCATAGCGAATCTGGAGGAGGATCTAGTAGCAGCTGTCGCCGAGCATGATGAACAATTACTGGAGGACTATCTTGAGGGCAGCTATGATACAGATAAAGTTCTAACAGTGATGACAAGCACGATGAAGAAGGGTGATCTGTTCCCGGTTATGTCTGGTTCGGCGCTAATGGATCAAGGGATAGACGATTTTCTTAATAATCTAGAGATGCTGACCTCTACAACCTATAATCGAAATGCTGCTTTCGCTGCCAGAGTCTATAAAATACGGCATGAGCTGCAAGGAACATGTCTCTCCTTCCTGAAGATCACGTCTGGTAATTTGAAAGTCCGCGATGAAGTGAGATATATGAACAGTAATGGTGAACAGGTGCAGGAGAAAGTAACATCTCTTCGTACATATAATGGCGAGAAATATACGATTGTTGAGGAAGCTGAAGCAGGTCAACTGATCGCAGTGACTGGGCTCTCTTCAGCAGCTGTCGGCGATGGGCTGGGGGAACTGCAACAACGAGCTAAGTATGAACTTGTCCCGGCTCTGAAGTCCAAAGTTCTGTTCGATCCGAAGCTGTCTGTCCGAGAGGTACAGCGATATTTTCAGATGCTGGGCGATGAGGATCCTTCGTTAAATGTCATTTGGGATGAAGCGCTGCAGGAGCTGTATATCCATGTGATGGGGGCGATCCAGCTTGAAGTGCTGGAGCAGGTCGTCATGGATCGCTTCAAGCTGAAAGTCACCTTTGGCACGCCGGAGATATTATATAAAGAGACGATTGCAGGCGAGGTTTGTGGATGTGGGCATTTTGAACCGTTGGGTCATTATGCGGAAGTTCATTTGAGGATTGAGCCGGGACCGCGGGATAGCGGAGTTGTATTCCAAAATAAGTGCCATCCCGATCATTTAAGCACAGGTTATCAGAACTTGATCGGTCAGCATGTGCTAGAACGTGAGCATCACGGTCTGTTGACCGGATCTCCGTTTACGGATGTGGTCGTTACCTTGTTGAATGGACGAGCCCATAATAAGCATACGAGCGGCGGCGATTTTCGTGAAGCAACACACAGAGCGCTGAGGCAGGGACTGGAGCAAGCTGAGAACATATTGCTGGAACCTTATTACACCTTCAAGATCAAGGTCGATTTAGATTTGATAGGTCGTGTTATGTCAGATATTCGGCAAGCTCATGGTTCATTCGATCCACCTGAGACTCATGGAGATCAAGCATTCATTAACGGAACTGCACCGGTTGCTACGTTTATGAATTATAGTGCTGAGCTAGCTTCTTTTCGAAGGGGAGGGGATCGCTATCTATGCAACTTGGCGGCTATCAGCCGTGCCATGAGACTGAGAGAGTCATTGAGAGTCGGAGTTATGATATGAATGCGGATCCGGAGTATACCTCGGCATCTATCTTCTGTGCCAAGGGTCAGGCTTACAGCGTTCCTTGGGATGAAGCGGATAGTCATATGCATATTCAAAGATGATATAGCACTCAGCCTTCCAGTTCATCTGTTCAATAGATGAATACGGTGTGAACGATTTCTACTATGGCGATCTGTAAATCGAGGTATAGAATACTGAACAGCTTGTTTTCGTGCTTCTGTACGATATATAATAAACGGGGTATAAATCATGCTTTGGGGTTGAATATATGAACTTGATACTCAATAAATCGTCACCACCTATCTTTTGCTCTCGATGAATTAAACATAAATAATAATGAGGTGTGAACAAGATGGGACGTAAGTGGAATAATATTAAAGAGAAGAAAGCTTCAAAAGATGCTAATACAAGCCGGGTTTATGCTAAATTTGGCGTAGAAATTTATGTGGCAGCTAAGAAGGGCGAGCCAGATCCGGAATCGAACCGCGCGCTGAAGGTCGTTCTTGAACGTGCGAAGACCTATAATGTGCCTAAGGCGATTATTGATCGTGCTTTGGACAAGGCAAAAGGCAGTGCGGATGAAGTGTATAACGATCTTCGTTATGAAGGTTTCGGACCAAATGGCTCCATGATTATTGTCGATGCATTGACGAACAATGTGAACCGTACAGCATCAGCAGTACGTGCCGCATTTAATAAGAATGGCGGTAATATGGGTGTTAGTGGTTCTGTCGCTTATATGTTCGATTCTGCAGCGGTATTTGGGGTAGAAGGTAAAACTTCTGATGAAGTACTTGAATTGTTAATGGAAGCAGATGTAGATGTTCGTGACATTCTCGAGGAAGATGAATCGGTTATCGTATATGCCGAACCGGATCAATTCCAGGCTGTGCAGGACGCGTTCAACGCTGCAGGGGTCACAGAATTCACCATTGCTGAACTTAGCATGATTGCTCAGAACTATGTAACTCTGCCGGAAGATGGGCAAGCTCAGTTTGAGAAGCTGGTTGATGCGCTTGAAGACCTGGAGGATGTGCAACAGGTTTACCACAACGTTGAGCTTGAAGACTAAAATCGATTACTATATAATAAATATCCATTACAAGAAATCCTTATTTTATAAGGATTTCTTGTTTTTATCGGGCAAAGTCTGGAATAGACGATTTCGCATCAGGTGGTGTTGTATCTATGAGTTTTAAACTTAAATTTTCATTTACATTTTTGCTTAGTTTGCTATGCTTAGCCGGATTCGGAATGATCGCTTACTGGGTCGGCGGAATGCATGTTCACACTTTTGATAATACGGTGATCACGTTTGTTCAGGGGTTAGAGTCGGATTCTCTAACGAGAATAATGAAGGTGTTTACATGGATTGGTGGTCAGATTCCTGTTATTGTTATTTTGCTGGCGACACTCATACTCTTGTATGTCGTGCTGCATCATCGTAGTGAACTAGTATTCCTGGTCGCCGTCGTAGCCGGATCCGCATTGTTAAATATATTACTTAAGCAAATATTCCGTCGCGACCGTCCTTCCCTACACAGACTTATTGAAGAGACAGGCTTCAGCTTTCCCAGCGGTCATTCGATGGCTGCCTTTAGTCTCTATGGAGCGATCGTCTTCTTGGTATGGAAACATATTCCTTACATACTTGGCAGAATCGCAGTCATAGTTGGCGGGGCCTGTCTGATACTAATGATCGGCATTAGCCGCATTTATCTAGGTGTGCATTACCCTAGCGATGTACTTGGGGGATATTTAATCAGTGCTTGCTGGCTAACGGCATCGATCTGGTTATATCAAGGGTACTTGGAGGCTTCGTACGAGAAGAAGCGAGGTTATCGGAAGCTGAAGCGGTGACATCCTAACTTAATCAAATATTATGTGTTTATGATGAGAAGTTATTAATCCCGCACCATGATGGTCTCACATTGGTCGATATTGAAGAATATTGTTGATAATACAGGTGGTTCGGCAATGATGAATATTAATCTGAAATTTTCATACACTTTATTGTTTAGTTTGTTATGCTTGGGCGAACGACTGTCCGATAGCATCCAGATCGCGCTGCAGCATGGTAAGCAGAATGGGAAAAAGCATATATTGCTTCACCAGAAGCTTCTCGGCAGCTGTTAGAGATCAATTGCATCCATTGCCATAAGCCAAACTATCGTTCGTACATTTATTTCTGTTGTATGACAAATCGTTGACAATCGCGAGAAAAATAGGAATAAATGTACGGATTTTCGTACTATGTCACACTCGACCGAGTTATTCAATTATTTTGACAGTAGGACGTTTTTCGTGATATAATCGTTTTTGTCCGCTGGACGGCGGTCTTGCCGGACGAAGAGAATGCAATCATGGCGGAATTGGCAGACGCGCTAGATTCAGGTTCTAGTGTCAGCAATGACATGGAGGTTCAAATCCTCTTGACCGCACTATACCCATCAACAATAGGTTTCTGTTCTGCGATTTTCCGCGGATCAGAACCTTTTTTGTTGTTAGGATATTTAGACTCCCGATCATCGCCTGTAATACTTGTTTTCAACAAGGTGACTGAAGGGAACAGCCAATATTAGCTTTGTTTTTATTATCGTTGTTTAGTTTTTATTATATAACCCCCTACGAGACCAAAATATAATAAAGATGTACAAATAAACATTTCCAAGGGGGATGAGAAAATGAAGGGGAAGTACAAGTCAGGCAAACTCGTTTTAACTTCATTGCTCGTATCGAGTTTAATGCTGGCAGGCTGCGCTTCGAACAACGAACAAAGTGTAAACAGCCCGAGCCCTAACGCTTCCGACAGTGAAGTCGTGACAATCACAACAGCCCGTCAAGTCGGTGGAGACATCACGTTCAGGGACGGCGAGGACATCGATAATAATGTCCATTACAAATGGGCACAGGAAAAACTAGGCATTAACTTCAAAAATGAATGGACGGTAGGAACCAACGATGCCTTTTTGACCAAGCTGCGGCTGATGCTGAATACAAAAGAAAAGTTTCCAGATGTCATTCGCCTTGATGACCTAAAACTGGCGACCCAGTTGATCGATTCCGGAAAGATCATGGACATTACGGATGCGTTCGAGAAGTATGCGTCTCCCGCCTGAAGGAGCTGTTCGATACATATCCCGAGCTGTGGTACTCGGTTACGGAGGATGGCAAGCACTACGGATTGCCAATTACCAATGCGGTAAGCTCTTTCAACGTTCTGTGGATTCGTCAGGATTGGTTGGACAAGCTTAATCTGACTGCGCCCACGACGATCGATGAGTTGGAGAAGGTTATGGACGCCTTCACGAATCAGGATCCGGACGGCAACGGCAAAAAAGATACGATCGGTCTGTCGATCTCGCTGAGAGATGGAGTCACCACCTGGATGTCCTCGACCGATTTCCTTTTCGGTAAAACGGCGATCCCAGGGATTTGGAATAAAGGGGCAGACGGTCAACTTCAATACGGCTCTATCCAGCCGACCGTGAAACAGGGTGTAGCCAAGTTGGCGGAGTGGATGAAGAAGGGCTATCTCGATCAGGACGCGGGTACGTTGGACGCGGGCAAGGCGGTAGAAAGCTTTATCCAGGGAAAATCCGGTATGGTGTTTGGCGCGACTTGGATGTCGGGCGGCTGGCCGTTTACGGCTAACATGAACTTCGACTACAAGCCAATTCCGATACCGGCGGGGATTGACGGACAACAAGGATTTATAGGCGAGCCGCTCTCTTCGATGCGATTCTACTTCAGCAAAGACTTCGAGCATATGGACAGGCTTTTCCAGTATCTTGATGAGATCATGGGGCCCGGCTTCTATGACCCCGATTCGGATTTTGCGAACGGTTGGGCGGAAGGCTACGACTATATCATGGTGGACGACGAGCCGGTTTACGACCACGACAAGATCCCTGGCGGATTCGTCGATGCGAAGAAATATACACTCTTTTATAACGATATTCAGACACCGATGAAAGAGCTTGAAGTCATGGCGAAACTCGGAGAGGGCAATGCGCCGGAGACTCCTTACGAGAAGCAGTTCGCTAGCCGCGACAAGCGCTGGCAAGAGGCTTCGGCAGTACTGAAAACCTATATCGAGAAAGCCTCTGTTACGGATCAGTTCACCGGGCCACCTACCGATACGATGGCTCAGAAGAGCGATCTGCTCCGTAAGATAGAGAATGAAACGTTCCTGAAGATTATTTACAATCAAGCCTCGCTTGATACATTTGACACCTTTGTCGAGCAATGGAAGAAATTGGGTGGAGATCAGATCACGAAGGAAGTTAACGAATGGTATACTTCCGTGTCAGGTAAATAAACGGAAATTCTACAGCGGAGCTTGAGGAGGAATCTCCTCCTCATCTCTGTCTTGCATAGATAAGAACGAGGAGGCACATTCAGAAATGACTGAAGTAGCCGAAAAAAAGAAATCTTCACGATTTGTCAAGTATTTGCCGATCCATTTATTCATTTTACCTACGATTATCATACTCTGCATCTTTAACTATGCGCCGATGATGGGAATTATCCTTGCTTTTCAAGACTACAAGCCACGTCTTGGCATGTTTCATTCGCCTTGGGTCGGCCTAGAGCATTTCCATTATCTTTTCACGTATCCGGACGGCCTCCAAGTCATATGGAATACGCTGTTGATCGCCACGTTGAAGATCGTGGCAAATACGATAGTACCTATCATTTTTGCCCTATTAATTAACGAAGTCCGGCAACAGGCGTTCAAGCGAACCATCCAGACGATGGTCTACTTGCCGCATTTCCTATCCTGGGTCGTCCTGGGCGGCATCCTGACCGATCTGCTGTCCAATAGCGGCATGATCAACCAGTTGCTGGTCCGTCTCGGTTTCGATTCAATTCATTTCCTTGGAGACGGGACGTGGTTCCGGATTATCTTGGTGGTCAGCGACGTCTGGAAGGAATTCGGTTTCTCCGCGATTATATATCTAGCCGCGCTAAGCGGCATTAGCCCAGTACTATACGAGGCGGGTGAGATTGACGGGGCCTGGTGGAGACAGACACTGAACATTACTCTCCCTGCGCTCATCCCGGTCATCGTCGTGGTCGTGACACTTTCGCTAGGAAATATTCTTAATGCTGGATTTGATCAAATTTTCAATTTGTATAACCCGCTAGTATACCACGAAGGCGACATCATCGATACGTTTGTCTATCGGGTTGGCCTCATGAGTGGTTCATTCAGCTTCGCGACCGCCGTCGGTTTATTCAAATCTGCCGTCAGCTTTGTTCTGGTCGTGATCGCGTACCGGTTGGCCTATCGGTTTGGAAATTATCGAATTTTCTAACAAGGGGGACGGAGCATGTATCATAAGACTGTACCGTACAAAATTTTCAGTGCGTGCAATATCGTCATTCTCGCATTGATCTCGTTTCTATGCTTGATACCGCTTATTCACATACTCGCTGTATCATTCAGCTCCAGTTCGGCGGCGACCGCGAATATCGTCTCACTGTGGCCGGTTAATTTTACGACGATCGCCTATCAGAAAACGCTGGCAAATCCGTTGTTTTTCAACTCGCTGGTGTATTCGTTGATCCGAACGTTGTCAGGCACGGTGCTGTCGATGCTTCTGACCATCACAGCGGCTTACGGCTTGTCCAAGAATTTCCCAGGACGGGCAGTATATTCCTGGATTATTGTATTCACGATGCTGTTCAACGGTGGCTTGATCCCGACTTACATTGTGGTGACGAACCTACAATTGACGAATACGATATGGGCGCTTATCCTGCCCACTGCCGTCAACGTGTTCAACACTATTCTGATGATGCAATTTTTCCGCGGTATTCCAAAGGAGCTGGAGGAGGCGGCGTTTATAGACGGTGCGGGATATTTTCGGTCGCTCGCAAGAATCTATCTGCCTTTGTCGCTGCCGTCTCTGGCTACGCTATCCTTGTTCGCGATGGTTGGGCATTGGAATTCCTGGTTCGACGGGTTGTTGTACATGACGGATTATCGCAAATATCCACTCGCTACCTTTTTGCAGACGATAATCCAGAGTGGAGACATGCGCAATACGAGCATCGATCCGTCCGAGCTCGAAGCATTGTCCGAGCGGACGATCCGCTCCGCACAGATTTTCATCGGAGCTTTGCCAATTTTGCTCGTATATCCTTTTTTGCAGCGGTATTTCGTGAATGGCATGACGCTCGGAGCCGTCAAGGAATAGCATGAACTGCTTGATTCGTAAGGAAGTATTACTTTTCTCACGAGGAGAAAAACGGCGAGGAGGAGAACTGTGAAGCATACGCTTTTCAAAAAAATACTCTTGACGCTCAGCCTGTTCCTCGTGGCGGTATTGCTACTGTACGGCTATTCGAACGCGAAACATGAGACCGTCGTCAAAAAGCAGCTGCGCGATATGTCGATGAACCAGTTGTCCTTTTTTGCGGATCAAATGGACAATACGGTGCTCCAACTGGAGACCTTCTCGAGAATTCTGCTGCGCGATTCGAACATAATTGAACTCACGGGCTTCCCGTTGCTTAACAGTCCGTACGAGATCATGAGAAAAAAATTGGCCATTCTGGAGAAGTTGCAGCTTCAGAGTGCGTCGGCTTCGTGGACCAACGATATCACCGTGTTCGCACCCTCAGCCGGTCAGGCGCTATCGACCGCGACACATCCTGTTTCCAGCAATACGGATCTCAAGAGATGGGCAATGCGCAATTGGAACTATCTTGCGGCGAACGGCAGCCAGGACGAGGGAGAGTTCGTTCACATTAGCGTCGAACCATACGGTATGGCGCAGCGGATCGAGCAGGCAAACTCGGTTGTGGAGATTCGCTTCTCCGAGCGTAATATCGTGCAAATGTTGAACAAGTTTAATGATGAGGGTAAGGGTAACCCGCTGTTCTACCAGCGCGGCTATCCCGCCATTACGAACAGTTCGTTCGACCAGCGTCTCCTTGACGACGTTTTAGAGTATATGGACTTGCTCTCTACACAGGTCGGAGGAAACCAGGTCGTTCGCCTGCAGAACGTCAACTACCTGATCGCCTTCAAGGCCATTAGCAGCCTGCAGGGGTATGTCGTCAATGTTATCCCGCTTGACGATATTATGGCACCGATCCGTCAGAACAATTACTACGTGTACGGTTCGATATGTCTGATGCTACTCGTCAGCGTCTTCGTCGCCTGGGTCGTCTATATCAATCTGCAGGTGCCTCTCCGAGCGCTTGTCCAGGGCATACGTCAAGTCAAGATGGGGCACTACGGGACGCCGATCGAGACGCCAGTGAAAAATGAATTTCTATTTATCGTGAGGCAGTTCAACGAAATGACCTTACAAATTCAGGAACTCGTCGAGAATGTGCTGGAGGAGAAGATCAGAGCCAGTGAGGCCGAACTCAAGCAGCTGCAATCACAAATCAATCCCCATTTTTTGTACAACAGCCTGAGTTATATGGTGAATATGGTTAAGATGGATCGCAAGGATGCAGCGCTGCAGATGGGGTACCATCTGGCCGACTTTTATCGATATTCGACGCGCGTCGAAGAGCAGGAGGTGCTGCTAAGGGACGAGATCGCAAACGCTAGCGACTATCTGAGCATTCATTATCTTCGGCTGAGCCGGATGAGCTACGAGATTAAGGTTGAACCCTCGATGAACGAGGTCCCGATGCCCCGGCTGATTCTGCAGCCGATCGTAGAGAACGCGCTGATCCATGGCATCGAACTCATGGCTGGCGATTCCAACATTACGATCACGGGCTTCCACGAAGCCGATCGGTTCAAGCTCGTCGTGGAGGACAACGGAGGCAAGCTGACCGAGGCAAAGGTACAGGAGATGCGCCAGCGATTGGCGAACGTGAACGACGATAGGCAAGTGAGTTGCGGCCTGGCGAACGTTCACCGCCGATTGCAGCTTCGCTTCGGCAAGGATGCGGGAATCGGATTGTACCTGTCCCCTCACACGGACTGCGCGTAGAGATGAACTGGACATGGAGGGACAAAATTGACAAGACTGTTAATCGTGGATGATGAGTATCATCTCATCGAGAGTATGCTGAGCAGCATCCCGTGGGAAAGTGCAGGCGTCGAGGAGGTCGTCGGAGCATATTCGGCTCTGGAAGCGCTGGAGCTCCTGGAGGAGCGGGACTTCGATATCGTGATTACGGATGTGAAGATGCCGGAGATGGACGGGCTGGAACTGACGGCCATCATCAAGAAAAGGTGGAGATACATTAAGTGCATTCTGCTGTCCGGATATGTGGAGTTTGAATTGGTCAAGACGGGCATGCGTAACGAAGCGAGCGATTACCTGCTGAAGCCGGTGCGCGACGAAGTGCTGCTTACACGGTCCGGGAGCTGGCGGTTATTCAGCAGCAGGAGAAGGAACAGGAGCGGGCATATCTGGAATCCAAGGCGTTCCTCCACCAAAGTCTCCCGATTCTGCGTGCTAAGCTGCTCGGCGATCTGGTGTCCGGCAGCGAATGGCCGGAGCGGCAGTTGGCGGAGCGCTTGGAGCAGTACGACATCGGCATACGCGACGGCGACGGCGTCTCACTGCTGCTAGTGCGGATCGAACGCGAGGAGGATGGGCCGGATCGCACGGACGCCAAGCTGATGGCCTTTGCACTCACGAACATAATGGAGGAACTTCTGGAGGACGCGTATGATAGCTGGACCGGCGAGGACATGTACGGCCATCTGATGTTCGTCGTTAAGCGAAAGGTACAGGCGACGGCAACGCAGCCGCTGGACCGAATCTCCGACCAGTTTCTACGGATCGTTCGGCACCTGTACCGCTTTACGGTATCGGTTATCATTTCCCCTGAGGTGGCATTTCCCACCCGGTTGCAGCAAGCGTACCAACAGTGTGTCGCCTCGATTCGTCAATTCCTTGGAGATGAGCGGGATACGATCATCACAGTGGGGGCTGAACCGCGCAACTCCGTGCCATCGGAACTTTCAGCGCTGTACAGCCTACCGCTGTTCGTTCATTTACTAGAGGCGGGCCAGTGGGACGCCGCCCTTGCCAAGCTTGAGGACATCGCCGGGGAGTGGCGGCGGCAATTCAACGGCTCCTATGAGCATTTAATGGAAATTTATCACAGTCTTTCCGCTTCCTTTTTCTTTTTGATTCACAAGAACGGGAAACGAATCATCGATTATCGGCTAGCGAGTGGGAGTTTGATCCAGACGATCGACGAGCTGCAACAGTGGGCTTCGGAGCTGATCTCGGAATTTAGGTCCGAAATGCAGGACGATCTGTCCCGACATCGGAAGTCGCTGGTTGCGCAGGTCCAGCAGTATATCCAGTCGCATTTGTCCGCTGATCTATGCCTACAGACGATTGCTGATCGCGTCCATCTTCACCCGGTCTACCTGTCTAAAGTATACAAAAAAGAGACGGGCGAAAATATGACCGAATACGTCTATCAGTTGCGGATGGATAAAGCTTTATCGCTGTTGAATAATCGGGAACTGAAGGTGTACGAAGTAGCCGAGCAAGTTGGTTACAACAATCCTGCCTACTTCATCAGGGTATTTAAAAATCACTTTAATGTGACGCCGCAAGAGTATCGCGGTGATCCGCCGAAAGGATGAGCAAAAGCATGAACAAAGCAACCTCTCCATGGTGGTACGATAAGCCTGCAGGGTCATGGGACGAAGCGGCGCCGATCGGGAACGGTAAGCTGGGCGCGATGGTATTCGGTCACCCCAGCAAAGAGCGGATTGCGCTGAACGAGGACAGTGTCTGGTACGGAGGTCCGCGGGACCGCAACAATCCGGACGCGCTGGCCCATCTGGCGGAGATTCGCCGGGCGATTGTACAGGGAGAGCTCGACGTGGCTCACCGGCTCGCGGCGATGGCATTGTCTGGCGTACCTGAATCGCAGCGCCATTATATGCCGCTCGGCGACATGAGAATCGAGTTCGCAGAAGGTGGTGACTGGAGCGAATATCGCCGGGAGTTAGATATGATGTCTGGCGTCGTGAGCGCCTCGTACCTGCGTGATGGCGTACAGTACCGGCAGGAGGCGTTCGCCAGCTATCCGGATGGCATAATGGCGTTCCGGTACGAATCGGACTTGCCGGGGGCATCTCGCTCACGGCACGCCTGATGCGTGGCGATATGAACAGATACTTTGACGAGATTGCTCGACCAGCGTGCGCAACGCTGATCATGCGGGGCAACTGTGGCGGACAAGGTGGTATGGATTTCCGCATCGGATTGCGGGCGATCTCGAGGAATGGCAATGTCCGGCGGATCGGGGAGTACCTGGTCGTCGATAAAGCGGACAGCGTACTGCTGCTTGTATCGGCGGCGACCTCGTACCGCCATGACGATCCCGAAGCCGCGGTGCTCGCGTCGCTGGAGCGGGCGAGCGGGCGTGGGTACGATGTGCTCAAGGAGCGCCACGTCCGGGACTTCAAGGCACTGGCTGACCGTGTCTCATTGCGGCTTGATGGCATGGAGGAACATGAAGGATTACCCGTTGATGTCCGGCTGGAGCACGTCAGGCAAGGGGGCGACGACCGGGGGTTGGATGCGCTGCTGTTCGACTTCGGCCGCTATCTACTCCAGTCGAGTAGCCGTCCAGGCTCGCTCCCCGCGAATCTGCAAGGAATTTGGAATGAGAATATGCTGCCGCCTTGGGATAGCAAATATACGATCAACATCAACACACAGATGAACTATTGGCCTGCTGAAACCTGCAATCTCGCGGAGTGTCACGAGCCACTGTTCGACCTGATTGAACGCATGAGAGAGCCTGGTAGGCGGACTGCACGGATTATGTACGGCTGTGGGGGCTTCGTCGCCCATCACAATACCGACATTTGGGCCGACACCGCGCCGCAGGACACCTGGTTCCCGTCGACCTATTGGCCGATGGGTGCCGCCTGGTTGTGCTTACATCTGTGGGAGGCGTATGCCTTCAGCGGAGATGCCACGTTTCTGGAACGTGCTTATCCGACGATGAAGGAGGCAGCGACGTTCTTTCTGGATTTCCTCACGGAGACCGAGGACGGCCATCTGGTGACGAGTCCGTCTGTCTCTCCTGAAAATATATATGTGCTGCCAAACGGCCAATACGGCACGATTTGCAGAGGGCCATCGATGGACAGCCAGATTTTGTACGAACTCTTCTCCGCTTGTATTGAGGCGTCCTGCCGGCGACGACAGGACGAAGCGTTTAGGGCAGCCTTGATAGAGGCGCGGAGTAGGCTGCCCAGCCGGCTGTAGACGGAAACGGGCAGCTAATGGAGTGGATGGAGGATTACGAGGAAATGGAGCTGGGGCACCGCCATATCTCTCATCTATTTGCCTTGCATCCAGGTAGCCGGATCACCTTGAGGGATACGCCGGCATGGGCCGCCGCCGCACAAACGACGCTGGAACGGAGACTGGCCCACGGTGGCGGGCATACCGGCTGGAGCCGTGCCTGGATCATCAACTTCTGGGCTCGGCTGGAGAAGGGCGATCAGGCATACGACAATATTCGTGCGTTACTCGCCCAATCCACGCTGCCTAATCTGCTCGACAATCATCCTCCATTTCAAATTGACGGCAACTTTGGCGCTACGGCGGGCATCGCAGAGATGTTGCTTCAGAGCCATGCCGGCGTCATCCGTCTGTTGCCGGCACTCCCGAAGGCGTGGCCCTCTGGTTCTGTCGCCGGTCTGCGGGCTCGGGGATGCTGCGAGGTGGATATCCGCTGGTCGAGTGGCATGCTGGACGAGGCAACGATTCGGGTGCGCGAGGGCGGGAGCGGGCATTTACGCCTATTTGCAGGCATGCAAGTAACCGTGATTTCGGGGGAGGTGCCTGTCAATGTGGTATACGCCGTAGATGGCACGGCAGAATGGCCTGCGACGGCAGGTTCGACTTACATCGTAAGACCTCGTCTTACCTCCTGAGAAGCGGATCGCGGACGCCGGGGAGACGTTCGCGATTCGCTAATTATAATGAAGGGAAGTAGAAGCCTTTATGTCAAACCTCGGTCACAGACATTAGGAATTGATCAATCGTGAGTGGACATTCATGTACGGAGATATCCCGGAGGCAAAGGCGGAATCGTTCGACGACTCAACGTGGTACACTGTCGGACTTCCGCATTCGTTCGGCATTCCGTATTTCATGGAAAATGATTTTTATGTTGGATATGGCTGCTATCGTAAACGCCTCCATATCGACGCTTCATGGCTTGGCCGGAAGATCGGTCTTGAATTCCAGGGCGTTTTTCAAGATGCCGAGATCTATCTTAACGGTCGTCTGGCTGGTAGCCATCAAGGCGGCTATACCGCATTCTTCATCGATATCAGCGAACTGGCTCATGCAGGGACAATCTGCTGTACGTTCGTGTGAACAATCTGTGGAATCCGCGGCTCGCGCCGCGAGCCGGCGAGCATGTTTTCAATGGCGGCATCTATAGGGACGTCAGTCTGATCGTCACGGATCCGCTACATGTTGCTTGGTACGGCACGTTCGTGACGACGCCTGAAGTGTCGAGTGAGCGGGCGTCGGTCGAAATCAGGACGGAGGTCGTTAACGAAGGCGTTGCGTCTGTAAGCTGTACGCTCGTCTCGAGCGTGACTTATGCGGACGAGATAGTATTTGAAACGAAACAGCAACTGTCGATCGCGCCGGGCGAAAGTCTGGAACTCGTCGACTGCGGCCTTGTCGATTCGCCGCAGCTATGGCACCCCGATACACCGTGTCTGTACCAGCTACGCACCCAAATTTACCGGTTGGATGTGCCGGTTGACGAATACGATACGAGCTTCGGCATCCGCTGGTTCAGGTTCGATGCACACGAGGGCTTTTTTCTCAACGGGGAGCACTTTGATATTCACGGTGCTAATGTGCATCAGGATCACGCTGGCTGGAGCGACGCCGTCACACGTGCAGGGATGGCGCGCGATATTAAACTCATGAAGGATTGCGGCTTCCAGTTCATCCGTGGTTCGCACTATCCGCATCATACATGGTTCGCGGACGAGTGCGACAAACAAGGGATGCTGTTCTGGTCGGAGCTGTGCTATTGGGGGACGGGTGGACCCAAGGTAGAGGGTTACTGGACGAGCAGCGCTTACCCTGTCCGGGACGAGGACAAGGAGGCGTTCGAGGCCAGTTGCCTGTTGGCTCTGCAGGAGATGATTCGGACGAACCGAAATCATCCGAGCATTATCGTGTGGAGTATGTCCAACGAGCCGTTCTTCAGTGACCTAGAGGTCATGAACGAAGCGCGCACCCTTATCGTAAGACTGGTAGAAGAGTCGCATCGTCTCGACCCGTCGCGCCCCGCGGCTGTCGGCGGAGCGCAGCGTATGGGCTTCGACGCGCTAGGCGATCTGGCGGGATACAACGGCGACGGGGCCGCCTTGTACGTGGACCCGGATTCCCGAACTTTGTATCCGAGTACGGCAGCTTCATCGCCGACCGTCCGGGTGAATATGCGCCGTACTACGGGTACGGAGTGGAGCACAATCCGAGCTGGAGATCAGGAAAGGCGCTGTGGTGCGGAATTCATCACGGAAGCATCTTTTCCGATATGGGCCATATGGGGATCGTCGATTATTACCGGCTTCGCTCAATGCCTGGTACAGGTACAGGTACGAATTGCTTGGCATCGAACCGCCGACTCCTGCGCGCGACGGCGTGGGTCATGCGCTGAGATTGACGACGGATCGTACCGTCATCCGGACGGATGGGACGGATGACGCCCATCTGATCGTGCAACTTATGGACATCGACGGTCAACGGGTCAACTGTCCGGCGACGGTCACACTGGAGGTAACGGACGGTGATGGCCTGTTCCCAACGGGACGCACGATCGAACTATCGACTGAGGCCGGTAGCTTTCTGGACGGCATGGGCGCAATCGAGCTGCGGTCCTATTACGCTGGCACGATCCAGGTACAGGCGCGGTGCGGGGAGTTGAAGAGCGAGCTGACGCTTGAGGCGGTGGGGGCGGTGCCATTGGCGGGGCAGCCGTTACGCTGGCAGTCGGGACCGCCGTCACGCATGAAGGCGCCGGGCGAGGATATGATCTTCAATATCGCCAGGAGCCGTCCCGTGTTTTGCAGCAGCTATGCCGAAGGTTTTCTCTCGATGAATGTGACCGACGGCACCGCGGATACCTGCTGGATGGCCGCCGCAGACCGGAGCGAAGAATGGATCATGGTGGATTTGGAGGGGAGGAAGAGCGCCGACAGAGCCGTGATCATGTTTGCCGAATCGGTCGAAGAGTCTATAAAGACAGAGATCGAATATTCTTTTGACGGGAAGACGTTTTTGAAGATCGATGGCGTGAAAAAGGAAGAAAACTTCTTGTACTTTGATTTTCCTGCAAGAGAACTTCGCTATTTGAAGTTGACCTTCCCCGATTCACCGGCGGCGATCATAGCAATCGACATTTACACCTGAGGACGAGAGCGATTCGTCCAAATCACCTTCTTGAACAGGCTGTAGATATAATTTGACGTCAGTTGTTCCGCCCATTCTTCCAGCTCAAAAGGAAGGTGGGCTTTTTTTCATGAACAGCAAAACATGAATGATTCGGTCGATGCTCTGAGATTGCCAACTTATAGCGCGTCAAACCTCTAAGAACGATTTCGCGGTGTAAGCGATCGTTTTGTCCTTCCGTCGACTTATAATGCATTTCCATCCACGTGTAATACTACGGGCGCCAAATTGCCAATGGATCCGGCATTCGTCCCTACGTGGGGAAATAGTGGCCTGCCACCTTTTGAACGCATCGGAAAAATTATCGTATTTCCCCTCGTGAAAAACCCACGTTCTTCTCGTAGGTAAATGCTCAGTTTTCCTAGTCGGAATTCGAATTTGAACGATCTTTCGTACCAAATATATTTTCCTCTATTCAACACGAGAAACGGAGCGCCGAAATTTTCGAGCAGGCTATTAGGTCATGCGCTACATGTTCCGATCCATGGCACGCCATCGTGGATCGCGCCCCTCTTATGTTCTTGGTCGTCGTATCCGAGTCCGCTCTTCTCAATGTTTTACTTAAGCAGCTATGCTATTCCTCCGTGATGGCCCTTTTTTGTAAAAGGGTTTTGAAAAGACAGGCTTCAGCTTGGGGGATATTTAATCAGCGCTTGCTGGCTAACGGCATCGATCTGGTTATATCAAGGGTACTTGGAGGCTTCGTACGAGAAGAAGCGAGGTTATCGGAAGTAGGTACTCGGAAGTAGTTGCAGTGACATATGAATATGATCAAGGTATAATCTGATTAGTAAAGATTAACATTATTCCCGCATCAGGATGGTCTCATATCGGACGATTTTATGGTGCGGGATTTTTGTTTGAACTATCCTTTATCGGAGCAAAGCGTTGTCCATATAAACAGGATGAATATTGTGGTAACGGAGGCAATAGAATGGCGAAAAACACTGATTTGCCTATTATGTTATTCAGTGGTCAGCAGGATTTTGAGGACTGGCTCTCACAGCATCACGAAACCTCAGAAGGAATTATGTTGAAGATTGCGAAGAAGAATTCTGCAATCACTACTGTGTCTTATAGCGAAGCGCTAGACTGCGCATTATGTTATGGATGGATTGACAGTCAGAAGGAAAAGTGTCATGAGGATACTTGGCTGCAGCGTTTTACTCCTCGCAAAGCCAGAAGTATCTGGTCGAAGGTGAATAAGGAGAAAGCGGAAGTTCTTATCGCTAATGGTAGAATGAAGCCAGCCGGTCACCAAGCGATTGAGGTAGCTAAGCAGAATGGACGATGGGATAACGCCTACGAATCACAAAGCAAGGCCACCCTGCCGGAGGATTTTGCGAGTAAATTGGATGAGAATCTGCGGGCGAAAGAATTTTACGCTATGTTGGACAGCCAAAACAAATATGCGATCTTGTTTAGAATTAATAACGTCAAGAAGCAGGAGACGAGGCAGAAACGGATTGAACAGTTTATTACGATGCTGGAGCGGCATGAGAAGATTTATCCGTAGGTGGAACACGATATACAGATATAACGGGGAAATTATGAATATTATTAAATAAGTATCAGATTGTCTGCAGTATTCAAGAAAATCCAGAAAGGGTGTGTATTCAGTGAAACAACCATTTCTGCATAAACTGGAGCATGTACAAATTCCAGTGAGAAAGTTGGAAGAATCTATAGAGTGGTATACTACTAATCTTGGTTTTCGACTACAGAGTAAGTCTGATAAAAATAGGCACGCTTTTCTAACTTTGTCTGAAGGCACAATGTTAATGTTGTGGGAGACGTTGGATGACAGTCAAGCTAACTTTACTGTAAACGGGGAGATCATGCCGGTACTGCTGTTCAATACAACGAGAATCCATGAACTATTTCAATTACTGAAGTCTTTGGGAAGTGAGATTACTTTTTATCAAAATGAAGGGTTTGGCTGGGTTCTTAAGTTCATTGATCCCAATGGGAATATGTTGGGGGCCATTCAATACAACTAATCAATCATATAAATATTGCAGATAGGGTTGGAGGAGCATCTATGAAATATCTTTTTAAATATAATTGGGAAAATAGAGACCAATGGTTTGAGTTATGCCGTCCGTTATCTGAGGAAGAACTGCTCCGGAATCGAGCAGGTGGCGTCGGATCCATTCTGAAAACGCTATTTCACATTGTCGATGTCGAGTATAGTTGGATTCAAGGTATTAGTAATAATCCCGTCACTGACCCCAAGTTTGAAGATTACATGAGTGTAGATCTCATTCATCAATTATCCAATGAGTATCGTCCTCAGATCGAGCAATACTTAGCTAATTGGAAGAATGATATGGAATATGTAACGGTTCAGGTCCCTTGGAATGACGATTCCTATTTTGCAGGAGAAGTGCTAAGGCATGTCATCATGCATGAAATTCATCATATCGGACAGTTGTCTATATGGGCTCGAGAAACAGGAGTTCAGCCGATTTCAGCGAATTTTATAGAAAGGGGTTTCATGAAAATTGGATCATAAATATATTACGCGATTTACATGACTCGGAGGTCAAGGATAATGGCAGTTGAAAGTACAAGGCATTCTTGCACGTTAGCACCATGGTTATCTGTCAGCGATGGCAGAAGAGCGCTTTTTTATTATAAATCTGCCTTTCAAGCTAACGAAGTTTATCATTTAGAGGATCCTAGTGGTGCGATTGTCTCTAAACTCTCTATTGGTGCTGCTGAATTCTGGGTTAGTGACGATCCAGAAGCTAGTAACGGAAATGCCATTCCGATGATCTTAACTGTAGACGATCCTGATTCTGTATTTGAACAAGCATTAGTTGCGGGCGGGAGGAAGTTTATCCTGTTAGCGATTCTCATAATTGGCGAATAGGAAGATTGGTAGATCCGTTTGGATTCCATTGGGAAATAGGGCGTCCAGATATATGATGAAGGATGTAGTAAACACAACATACGACCGAGCTTAAGATATTTGTTATCTAAGGCTGGGTCGTTTTGTAAGTAACGTTAAGATTATTGAATCATTAACTAAGACTTTGAAGAGAGGATTGATTAGATGGAAAGAGAAAAAATAAAAATTGTTAATACATGGGGACTCATTGAGACAGAGCAAGCATGCTTGGATGGATCGATATTTATAGCGACTGGCGCTGAGAGACTGTATATGGAAGATGTTTCGCTTGCCGGAACCAAAATAACCAATGCAAATCTCAGCAATCTCGAGATCGACGGAGCACAGTTGGGAGGGGCTTACTTTCATAATATCGGCATTCCACGAGAAGGAGACTTTCACTATAATCCAGATACTGCGGGAAAGCCTGTCAGATTCGAGCATTGTGAGCTTGTACAGAGTAGTTTTACGAAGTGTGATTTACGTAAGGTTGAGATTCATGAATGCAAACTGGAGGGAATGCGGATCAATGGGATATTGGTAGAAGATCTTCTGAATGCATATGCCAAATTGCAGGTTAAAAATGAAGAGTGAGATGAGTATTCATCGTTGGCGATTTCACCGCTATGAACAACTTCATCAGTAAGGAAACAGTACTACACAATTAAGTTCTTCTCTTTGTAAAGTGTACATGCTAACATAGACCATAATTGTATATATCATACTAAGGAGTTGCATATTGCATGAGAAGAACTAGAAAAAGTATATGCGCTGGTATAATCGCCGTTGTGCTGCTTCTCACAAGCTCTGTGGCTTCGGTGTCCGCACATCCAGGTAGAACAGATGCAAATGGCGGGCATACTTGCCGCACGAATTGTGCGAAATGGGGATTAAAGAACGGAGAGTATCATTATCATAATGGTGGGGGTTCAAGCAAATCCAACTCTTCCAGTAAGAAGAGCACGACCAAAACAACGACTAAGAGCAAGATGACTACTACAAATAAAACAACGACCAAGAGCAAGACAATAACAACTTCGAGCAAATCCAAGCCAGCGACACCGACCTATGTGAAGTCAGGACTTATCGTCTATGTTAACGGAACGAAACTCTCATTTGATAGTGATCCATTGATCTATGAGAACACCAATTTACTTCCACTTCGCGAGATTGCCGAAGGAATGGGGGCAAGTGTTACCTGGAATAAGCAGAGTGGAACGATCACGGTGGAGAAAGATGTTCATAATATGACCTTAACGCTGGACAGCAAGACCGTGTATTATAACGGCAAGGCCGAGACCGCGAGTGCCGCACCGAAAGTGATTCAAGGAATTACATATGTACCCGCTCAAGTCTTCGCTAGAGGTCTGGGAGCTTCGGTATCCTATAATCAAAGTACGAACACATTAGATATCACCTACGAATAACAATGATGTACATTTAGTAGGGGACATTAAATAACAGTGCATTAAAAGTCCTTGTTGAGTGCTTTTAACGTACTGTTTTTTTATGGATTGAAGTCCTTGCGTTGACAAATTATATTTTTGTGAGATAGAATACTCTAAATGATTAAACGTTCGAACATTTAATCATTTAGGCGTTTTTCTATAATAAATGATTAGTTTATAACGATGTGGAAAGGTGTGTTTTAAATGAAAAACGTAAAAATACCTCCAATTGCACTTGGAACTTGGTCTTGGGGAAATGGTATAAATGGTGGAGATGCTATATTTGGCAATAATCCTTCTGAAAAGGAGCTACAACCCGTTTTTAATGCAGCTATGAATGCTGGATTTAATCTGCTGGATACAGCAGCCGTTTATGGAATGGGTGCATCTGAGACTATTTTGGGGAGTTTTATTAAAGATAGAAGAAGTGATGTGTTAATTTCAACAAAATTCACTCCACGTGGAGAACAGCCAGAACACGCACTAGAGGAAATGCTCACACAGAGTTTAAATCGGCTTCATATTGATTTTGTTGATTTTTATTGGATTCATAATCCAAATGATGTGGAAAGATGGACTTCTAAACTAATTCCATTGATGAAAAACGGAAAAATCAAATACGCAGGTGTTTCTAATCATAATTTAGAAGAGATCAAGCTAGCGGCTGCAATCCTTGAGAAAGAAGGTTTACAACTTTCAGCCGTGCAGAACCACTATAGTCTGCTTTATCGCTCATCTGAACAAGCTGGGATAATTGATTGGTGCAAAGAAAATAACATTTTATTTTTTTCGTACATGGTATTAGAACAAGGAGCTTTAACAGGAAAGTATAATATTCAGAATCCATTTAAGCCCGGAACGAGACGTGGAGATGCCTTTACTCCTGAGGTACTGCAAAAGCTAGACCATTTAATCGATGTTATGAGAGCAATAGGAAATAAGTATGGTGTAGAATGCGCACAAATTGCTATGGCTTGGGCTATTGCGAAAGGAACTGTTCCAATCATCGGTGTAACAAAAACAAAACATGTTGAAGATGCGGTTACCGCAGCTGGGATAAAATTAACAGAACAAGAAATCATAAGCTTAGAAACAGCTGCAAAGGAAACAGGTGTTGAAATTAAAGGGACGTGGGAGAAAAGTATGCACTTAATATAGGGGACAAGCAACCGTCATTTTTATATGATTACTCATCCGAATTTCAAATAAAGGGTATCCGTATCCTAATTGTTAGATGTATAATCATGGGAAAGAAATAAGCGAGAAAGGACGGTTGTTCATGAAGCTGTTCCCTCAGTTAGAAACGGAAAGATTTATTTTACGCAAGCTGACAGCGGCGGATGCCGGCGATATATTCCATTATTTCTCCAATGATGAAGTGACCAAGTATTATGAGGTTGAGAGCTTCGTAGAGTTGAAGCAGGCGCAGGATCTAATACAGTCGTGGAACAGCCGTTATACTAAGAAGATGGGGTTCCGTTGGGCGATTGCGGATAAGCTGAGTAATAAGGTGATCGGAACGTGCGGTTATCGCAATTGGGTAAAGGAACACTATAAAGCGGAGATTACCTTCGAGCTTAACCCGATCTATTGGGGCAGGGAGTGATGTCGGAGGTTCTGCAGGAGATCATGCGCTTTGGCTTCGATGATCTTGGATTGAACCGTATTGAAGCTTACATTGATTCTGATAATATCAGATCTAGGTATTTACTGGAGAAGACAGGATTTTTTGAGGAAGGCTATTTGAAACAGTGTTTCTACGAGAAAGGTCAGTTTGTGGATGCCGTACTATTCTCCTTATTGAAGGAACAGTACCGGGATAAAATTATAAGATGAGGATTTTCAGTTACTCTATTTATCAAAAGGAACTCAAAGAATCAGCATGCCGTACCTTCGGATGCTGATTCTTATTATTTACTCCAAAGTACCAGTACGGATAACTCTTATCTTTACATTCCCATGAATAGTGAAAGAAGGGAAGACACTGCTCCAATTTGTCGATTTGAGCTGAGCTTGTGAAACCTGACTTCGGTACACTTCCTTAAAGCCGATGCAATCGGAGTTTACAGCCTTCAGCTTGTTCAGAAATTCCTGAAGCTGATTGGATAATTCTATATCCAATTGTTTCTTAATGGCCACGACTGCTTCTGGCTTATCGAACTGATATGGTTCTGATATTTCTTGAATGTCGATGTCCATATTGATCCCTACGTTGAATTCAATGTTATGGGGATTTATAAGCTTCACTTTAGCTTTATTTTTAATGATTTTCATGACAACTTTTACATCTTGATCCGTGCTTTCATTCTCCAGAAATTTATTCATTCCACTCTTATTCAGGTTTTCTTTTTTTATAGTGGTTTCATACTGATAAGCCGTGGGCTCTCCTCTAAGTGATTTCAGAAAAAAACCTTCCCTAGGTGATGCTTGACCGACCATTTCATCATCATGAAAAAGAGCGATATTCGTCAAGACTATTCTTTCTTCCTCACGTTTAATGATGGGCAGTACGATATCTCTTGACATATCGCGACCACGGCATCGCGTAAATTCATGCAAAGTCATAATGGGGCTCCAGCTCTGCTGAGTATTATGGTCAAGCAAATCGTTCAGATATGTGCCGATATCTGCAAGATCTTCGTAAGAGTGAGACAGTAGATCTTCTACATTGCCATCCACAATCGCTAGCTTGATCATATCTCCAAGTGAAGGATCGCGGCTTAATACATCGATCTCGTTAATCATATGGAGGCGAAAGATATCTTTATCTAACAAAATTACACGGGTTTGACCGCTAGCCAATTCATAGGGGAGGCTTTCATTCATTTTCCGGCGAGCCCCTTTGCTTGTCATGGCGTTAACGGAAAGCGTTCGCTTACTCTTTTGGTATTCTGGTGTGGACTCTAGAAAGAAGCTGTAACCTGAAATGAATGGTCTTTCTTTGCATCATAACCAAGGGCAATAACAATCGAGATATCTTCCAGAACATTTGTCTTGAGGCATCCGGATAGCAATAAGGAGAAGGATATCAAAATAAGGCTCAGACGGGTTATCCTCATTTTGAATCACCTCCGGCAGATTTACGCCTTTGTCGGATACTCAATACTATTCCTGCAATCAAGGCGAGAATTAACGGATATATATAGCTAAGTATTATATTGAATACATTAATCCAATGATTGACTTGGTTAATTTTCGTATGCTCCTCAATATTATAAGAGATAACAAAAATCAACGTCATGACTATGATCATGATCGCTTTTGGATTGCTATTCCACATCCGTTTGCATCCTCTACTAATGGCCCAAGTGCTTATCGCAATTCCGGTTAACACAATGACCATCCATATAGAAATTACGATGAACTCCAGACGCTCGAGAAAAGGATACTTGATGATTTTAAGCATGTTAATAGATGGCCAGATGGACTTCTCTAATTGACATGAGGAGAAATACACAGTTGAAATCAACATTAAGACGAGATATATAAGATTGGTGAATCCAGCTCCCAACTGAACATGCATTTGAGCCTGCTGTTTATTGCGAACAAATGGATATAGCAGCATAATGATCTCAAATCCGGCCAAGCTAAATGCCATTTGTAGCGATCCTTGAATAACTTTCAAAGGTTCATCTGTATACAAGGGGAGAAGATGGCTCCATATGGCATACTTCAGAGGATAATAAAATAACAAAGAAGTAATCAGAATGATAATAAAGCCAATGACGCACAAACCTACAATAACCCGAATACCCCCATTTCCAACATACACCGTCAATATGGATAACAACAGAATGACCAACCATGAGGAGATATCAGGGAAGATCCATGTCTGAAGAACCTCTACATAATTTCGTATAATAATCGCTGAGACTGCAAGGTAATAGAGCATGTATATTAAGTTCAGCGTCATTCCGATCCCTTTACCGAATATATCGTAATGGATCCCAAATAAATCTGAGGATTCATACTTTCGCAGCATACGTATGATAAGCCAGATGACCAAGTGAGTCACGATTCCCGCTAGAAGAACAGACATCCAGGCATAGTGTCCGGCAAGTTTATTAATAGGTCGTTGAAAATTAAAAATACCAACCCCAATTTGAAAATTACAAATAATCAACGATAGCAAGAAAGCATGAAATTGCAAGTTTTTGTTAGGCAGGCTGTTGATTTTCATAGTTTCTCCTTAGTCGGAATGATCATTTGATTTCATCCATTGAAGGATCCGATTACTTAAACGTTGTTTATTATTTCGAGTGAAATCTGTCTTATAGTGGAACAGTGATGGGACTGTAAGCAGCATAGATCGAATAAGCCCATTCTTGCTTGGAGGATAGAGTGGAAATAGATAGGGCTTCCCATAACTCGTCATACGCAGCAAATGAATGATGAGTACTATGCTTAGGAAGACAATTCCCGGCAAACCGAGAAATCCGGCAATTAATAGCATTGGAAAACGGATGATTCGAATGGTGGAACTCATCATATAATTCGGAGTTGTAAAGGATCCAAGTGCAGCGAGGGCCACTAGCATGATCAGCAAATTGCTAGTAAATCCTGCTTCAACGGCTGCTTGTCCGATGACTATACCACCAACGATACCAATCGTCTGACCTACCTTTGACGGTAATCTGGCGCCTGCTTCACGAAGCAGTTCTATAGCTATTTCAAGTATCAGCGCTTCAATCAGTGGAGGGAAAGGTATTTTAGCGCGTGTAGATATAAGTGGATTAAGTAGTGGTGTCGGTATAATAACATAATGGTATGTAACCGCCGCAACATACAATGGGGTTAAATAAATAGAGATACATAATGCTATACTTCTCAGACAACGGTTAAATAGGCCAATTCCCCAAGTGGAATACCGGTCCTCTACCGAGTGAAAGAAATCAATAAAGGCATTTGGACCGATGATGACTTGTGAATTACCCTCAACAATAACGACGACTTTCCCTTCAAGAAGCGCTTGGGAGGTACGATCAGGGCGTTCCGACAGACTGCTCTCCGGAAATAACGAGTATTTATTATCTTGAAGAAGCTGTAGAAATAAGGGGCTACCTATAATTCCTTTATTCTGTTGGTTGCGGATACGCTCCCGAATCAATTCGACGAAGGGCTTGCTATCGGAGTCATCCATGTAGAGAATACTCGCTAGCGTGTTCGTGTCTGATGGAAGCTTAACGGACTCCTGGATGAGCCTTTCGTTAGTAATATAAGAGCGAAGTACCGCGATATTTTGCTCCATGGATTCAGTAAAGGCCATTTGCGGGCCGTAAATTGTCGATTCAGTGTCTGCATTACCTGGCGAACGCGTAGGAATGGATGCAATATTAATCAGAATGACTTGAGCAGATTCAGCAAGTGTAATGAGCACATATCCACTAAGCAGCTTCTCAATAGACTGCTCAAGGCTGTCCACCATTTTACAGTCTCCGATGGCGACCCAGTCCAGGACTTCATCTAGGGAATTTGCCTCGCCGTCCACAGGTAAACGTCCCAAAATATTTACATTTAACTGTAGGCTATCCACCATACCGTTCATATAGGAGACGGCTAAGGATTTACCGATTCCTTTGACGATCAATCCACCACTGCCATGGAGGAATTGACCGAGTTTATTCTGTAATTCTTCGCTGTATCTCGACATCAGATTCAACTCCTCTGATTTACTGGAAATTAGCTGTTCTAAAGCAGAATAAACTTATGTTATCCAAGGTCGCACTGAATATGCATGATTTTCCTGCTACTCATATCGGATGCCGTTCGATATTTCCTCTAAGCGTGCCCAATCTGATATGACGAGCCGCTTCTTCTCTTTAATGACCACGTTCATTACCATCAGCTTATGAATAACACGGTTAAGATGTCGCGGTGTGGTACCGATTAATGAAGCGATCTCGGAAATATGCGGGGTTAGGATTTCTTTGCCGAATTCATTTTGTAGCCTTGTTGTTAATAAGTAGCTAGCAAAACGTTCCTCCACGGATGCGAGCAGGTTGACTCTTGAAGCCGTGGTACAGGTTTGAAGCTTATAGGACAAGTGTCTTAGTAGCTCATTTAAGAAGCTGTTCTCCTGCATAAGCACGTTCTCTACGGTATCTTTATTAATGAATAAGAAGGTAGTGCGCTGAACGGCTTCGACTTGAGATTGTATGACTACCTTCTGAATTAGCTCAATATCTCCAAAGAGAGATAAAGGATGGCAGAACCGAAGTAGAAGTGATTTACCTGTCTCGACACTGGATGAGACCCGTGTTCTGCCTTCAACTTGAAAGTAAATGCCGTCTAATTCGGATCCTTCCCGAAGTATGACTTCACTGCGTTCATAGATGCGAAGCTGTAGAGAAAGACGGTCCGGTTGCGAAAGAGATGTTCCAAATGATATTGTTGAATATAGTTCTGAATGCGGATCTGATCCACCGTTGATTTCATAATTACCTCCTAATTTCGGACATATGTCCTTTTTATTATACAGATAATTGCTATGATGTAGTGGTAGTTCGAATAGCTCGTATCAATCATGAGGTAAATGAATAGAAAAAGAAGGAGTAAGGGCATGAAGTTTGTATTTGATCTCGATGGCACGATATGTTTCTCTGGTAAACCGCTAAGTACCGAAATGACTCGGGCTCTCGATCATCTGGTGGTGCGAGGGAATGAAATTATTTTTGCTTCCGCTAGGCCGATCCGCGATCTGCTGCCAGTGCTGCCGTCCCATATGCATAGCTATTCAATGGTTGGTGGGAACGGGGCCTTTGTGGCCGCAGAGGGACATATGGTGTCAACGATCCATTTTGACGAAGAGACGAAGGAACGAATCGTTCGTCTGATAGAACAATATGAGGCCGGCTGACTTAGCCGATAGTGAATGGGATTATGCATATACGGGGAATGTAGAGCATCCAATTAGACGGAATCTGGACCCTGAGAGCCGAGCTCATAATAGAGCCCTTGATGAGTTGAATGAACTCGTGAAGGTTGTTATTCTTAACAGTCTCGACCCGGAGCAGCTGCTCGCTGAACTGCAGAAGCTGCCGATTGTCATTCATAGGCATCATGCGGAAGATATTATCGATATCAGTCCAACGGGTGTTAACAAATGGGCGGGGCTACAGCAGCTAGGTCTCCGCGCTCAAGAGTTCATTGCATTCGGCAATGACGCCAACGACATCTCGATGTTTGAACAAGCATATTACTCTGTCTGCGTTGGGGATCATACTGAACTCTCAAATATGGCATCTGAACAAGTTGGAAATGCTGAGCAGCGAGTGATAGAGAGAATAGAGAAATTCGCGAATATATGTACTTGCTAGAATAATATAGAAGGCAGTCCTGCCGAAGTGCAGGACTGCCTTATTTTCTATTTGCCCCGGATTAACGCTCCTTATAAGCAATGATGTTGTTTATAGTCTACCATTTATTTTACTGTAATATATCTCCGACTAAGCAGCCACATCATCCCGCTTATCGCTAGGAAGTAGAGAGGCATCGTTAGCAATGAACCATTATGAAGCAGGCTCATTCCCCAGGTTGCCAAGCTGACTAGTAAGTAGTACCCCAAGCTGAATATCGCACCTGCTGTGCCGATCACGTCATGGAAACTGACTAATGCAAGGCTCAGACAATTGGGAAGAGCGATCCCAGACCCGAGCAGCATAATGAATAAAGCGATCAGAATGCACACAATAGCGATCAAGTCGGATAACATAGATAAACTACTTGCTATGGCTAGCAGTATAGCGCCGACGGTCATCACCAGACAGCCGATATGAATGATCTTCTCCGGTGCATAGATGGTCAGCATCCTTTTGGAGATCATCGCCCCGATTACAGAAGCGAGAGCAACGACTATACCCAAGAAGCCGTAAGCTCCTGGTGTTATATGAAAATACTCAATGAACAGGAAAGGAGCTTCCGCATAATAGCTGAATAGAACCCCATTAATGCCGCCAATGAGCAGTCCGAACACAAGCACTCGCGGTGATATCAGAATTCTTTTTAATACGGGTATGATGGCTACCTTAGTTCTGGCTGATACATCGGTTGTCTCTGGCAATCTCAAGAAAGCATACAAAAATAGTAGAACACTCATAACGACCAAGGCGAAGAATACCGCTCTAAAGCCAAAAAACTGGTCGATCCAACCGCCGATGAGCGGTCCGACGGCTGGTGTGAAGGCGATGACCGCGGATATTTGCGCGAACATAACATGTCGCTTATCACCGGATACACTCTCACGAAGGATCGTCTGGGTAATAACCGACCCTGTTGCCGCCCCGAAAGCCTGAATGAAACGGCTGACAAGCAATAGCTCGATAGATCCTGAGTAATAGCACATCAAGCTCCCTGCTCCATATACAAGGAGCCCGCCGAGCATTGCGGGTCTGCGACCTAAAAGATCGGAGAGCCATCCCCAACAGAATACACCCAACGCGAATCCGATAAAATAAATACTTAATGTCAATTGCACGGAGCTATTGGAGACACCAAGCGATGCTGAGATGTCGGGCAAGGATGGTGTATAGATGGTCTCACTTATTTGTGGAAAAGCCACAAGGATAATCATTAATAACAGAGATGGAACTGCATATTTCTTCATTCTATTTAGCCCTCCTACAAGCTAATATTCTGTCTGCGAATTACAACAAGAATATGAGCTTAGCTAGGGAAACGGGGGCATCATGATGGCAATACGGCCATATATCATCATTTCGTTCAGATTCCTTTCATATGTATGTGTAGGAGGGTTTAATTAATATCAATATTTGATACTTCGGATTACATTAGCATAGGTTAGAATGTAGAGTCAAGAATAGAAGAGTGTCTGAATTTCTGGCATGTCGGGATGGCTAGGAGAAAATTTAAAAATTATAAGAAATAAATTAGGCGCAAATACATGTTTTGGTAGAAAAAAAGCAGGGTTCAAAGTACAATTTAACAATGAGCATATCCATGAAATGAAGGAACCAGGAGGTGGGTTGAAATGCATTTTGTAACGAAACGGCTGACGATCAGGGAATTTGGATTGGAGGATATCGGTGATGTCCATAAGTATGCTTCGAACCCACTAGTAACCAAACATATGATTTGGGGTCCGAATACGGAAGACGAGACGAGGGAATATGTTGAACTGGTCATGGAACAGCAGCGTCAGGTACTTCGTCAAGACTATGAATTTGCTGTGGTACTTAACGCAACAGGGGAATTAATAGGAGGCTGCAGTCTTCATATCAGCAAATCAAGACAAGCCGAGATCGGATACTGTTTCGACCCTGCGTTCTGGGGACAAGGATATGCAACGGAAGCCGCGGGTGCGATGATTAGTTTTGGTTTCGGGCAACTGGGGATTCACAGAATTTATGCGACATGCCGACCGGATAACCTGGGCTCCGCCAAGGTCATGCAGAAGAATGGTATGAAATACGAGGGGCATTTGCGAGAGCATTTATGGCATAGAGGGAAATGGCATGATTCATACCAATATTCACTACTAGAATCTGAGTTCGTCTCTTCGGAGTTCGGGACCCGTCTGTGAAGTTACAATATGGGAATGGTCCTGACGAATGTAACATTATCTTATTGAGATTCGTTGTATTGTTGAGCGAACAAGTTATGGGTTCGACGATGATCCGGAGGTGAGAACAATCTATAAGACTTTTATTTTTGACGTTGATGGTACTTTAATCAATACAGAAGAAGCGGTGTTTGGATCGTTGCAGAAGATGCTTGAGCTTGAATATAACAAGAGCTATAAGCGTGAAGAGCTGTCATTTGTATTAGGTATTCCGGGCTCACGAGCTCTTCCACAGTTCGGAATCGAGGATATTGAGAGAGCAAATGAATTATGGAATCGGTATATGAAGGATTTTATGGATTCGATCCATGTGTATCCCGGCGTGGAAGAACTGCTATGTACTCTGGCTTCCAGAGGTGTTCAATTAGGAATCGTGACCTCGAAGACAAAGGCGGAACTAAAGGATGATTTTGAACCCTTTGGTCTACTAAAATATTTATCGGTCGTCGTCTGCGCCGATGATACCGAACATCATAAACCTCATCCTGAGCCAATCCATAAGTTCCTGGAGGTTGCCGGAGCAGATCCGGATAGTGCAATCTACATAGGGGATACCGTCTATGATTCCAGTTGTGCTCGTGATTCCAAGGTGGCTTTTGGCCTGGCTACGTGGGGAGCAAACCCAGCGCATAACATTGAAGCGGACCATTATTTTCAGAATCCAGAAGAAATTTTACAATATATAAAATGAAAGATTAGCAGGCACTGCTGATCATCATCATATCACTTGTGAACAGGGCAAGCAGTTGATCACTTGGATATTTGATAAAGAAGCCAGTTTAATTCAAGAGGTATAAAATCCATGAAGAATACAGATTTTCATCGCAATTTCAATTTATTCTTTGATGGTCTGGGATTACAGCGGCAATATACCGACCGCTCTGAACCGATGGAGCTGAGCTCGTTAATGGGGACAGGGCGGGTTCAGCGCTATGTGCCTCGCCATGATATGAATATTGTTGTCTCTGAGATGACATTTCAACGTGAAGTCGATGTATCGCTTAAAACCGGTATGCCAATGATTGAGCTTCATTATTGCTCACAAGGCACTCGGCAGTTTAGTGCGGATGGAGAGGAGTATCATTTGGCTCCGGGGATGATCAGTTTGCAGCTTATTCGCGAGACAAAGGTACGGTTCGAATTCGAGGAAGAGCAGCCTTATCAAATGCTCGGCATCGGGATTCCTGTTTCCACTTTTCATCATTTCTTAGAGGGTGCTGACAGCAGCAGGCCGGTTGATTTCAATAAACTGCTTGGTCAACGGAGTTACCGCGTCTTCCAAGAGAGAGTTGATCCGGCATCTTCCATGACCATAAAACGTCTGATGCAGGCGCTTCAGCAAAAAGGCATCAGTAATTTGGAGCTAGAGTGTAGTGTTCTTGAATTGCTGTCATCTTCGTTTCAGTCGCTACTGATTAAACGTAAAACATCGAATTTATCCAATAGCGATGTAGACAAAATAAAGAAAGCGCGGGAGATCATTCTGGAATGGATGGCGGATCCGCCTACATTAATTGAGCTATCCCGGATGATCGGCTTGAATGATTATAAATTGAAGGTTGGCTTTAAAGAGATGTACGGCACGACTGTCTTCGGATATTTGCGGGAGAAGAGGCTGGAGAAAGCGCTGCTTCTGCTTCAGGAAGGAAATATGAATGTTTATGAGACCTCGCTCGCCGTCGGATATTCTAATCCAAGTCATTTTGCACAAGCATTTCGGGATAAGTATGGGTAACTCCGGGAAGTCTGGCCCGACGCTCTTCGATTCAACCCCCGAATTCTCTATCGTAAATGATATATTACAAATGAACTGCTCTTTTGGGCAGTTTTTTTGTTGTCTTCATCGCTCCCTTGAACCGTAGAAATACTCCGTCCAGTGGTGGAGACAGGGCTTAAATCCAAGGTAATATGAACAAGTGATAATGAAAATCATTCGCATTAACGAATGGGGTTCGAAAACAGCGATAGATAGGAGTGAAAAGATGTGAAATACAGATTCACTGTAATGTTTCTTATTGTATTGTGTGGCATGATATCGATCGCTGCCTTTAATCCAATTATCGGCCCGCTATCCCGAGATTTGGGTCTTAGCGAGCTTCAGTCGGGATGCTTGGTATCGGTAGCCGGTCTTTGCTGGCTGCTAGGAGGGTACTTCTGGGAGAAACAAACCTTCATGAGCAGGAAGAAGATGCTGGCGTCCATTATGTTCGTCTATTTGATCACGCTGGTCATATTCGCTCTGCTTGCGGACTATGCAGCAGCTCATTGGCAAGGTTCGTCAGGGCTATTCTGGATTTTCTTCTTGCTGCGCGCTGTCGCAGGCTTCTTCTTCGGGGGAATTCCGGCCAAGGCGCAAGCTTATGTGATGGGGTGGACAACACAAGAGACGCGGACGAAAGGCATGGCTTTATTCGGAGCGGCGAACGGACTCGGGTTCGTATTAGGCCCGGCGATGAGTGGAGGCATGGCGGCGATTGGACTGACAGCTCCGATGTACGCTGTAGCCATACTGCTTGCCCTAATGATGATTCTGCTGGGATTATTGATCGAGGATGAACCGGAACAGAAGACGGTCCGCAGCGCCAAGGCTTCTTCACTCTCGCCGCTGGACGGAAGAATTCGCCTGTATCTATGGATCGGTTTGATGCTCTCTTTTGCCTTGAATATTGTTCAAGTGACAATCGGTTTCTATGTCCAGGACCATCTTGGATATGATGCCCGCCAGGCCACACAATTGATCGGGCTGGGACTGGCTCTGTCAGGAGTCATGGTCGTACTCTCACAGATCGTAATCAGTAAGCTGAAATGGAAATCTGACCATGTGCTTCGGGTTGGTTTGCTGTTCGTTGTACTCGGACTGCTGGGGCTTGTCGCTTTCATCCAGTATGCCTATGTCGATTTCCTTCTTCTCGGAATCGGGATTGGCTTCACATTGTTAGGTTATAGTGCAGGAGCGTCGCTGGCCGTACAGGATGAGGAACAGCGGAGTGTCGCTTCCTATATCGCCGCTTTGCAGGGAGGGGGCTCTTTCCTGGGTCCAGTTACTGGAACGGCATTATACACGGTGAATATAGCGGCACCTTACTCGTTCTGCGTGCTGTTAATCTGTGTGACCGGGCTCTTCTCCTTAAGAAGAAAGACGGTTCGTGTTCCGTCTGATCTATCGCAATAATGAATGATCTATAACGATCTCCGGCTTCCACCGGCGCCGGGCTTGCCTGAGCCTGACGCATGGGGCGGCAAAGTGACCAGTCTTGAGGGGCTGTCCACGCTGAATCCTGATCATCTGATTTTGATGGCCGATAGCTCGGACAACGTACTGGAGAAGAGCAGTATCTGGAACAGCCTGAAGGCAGTCTAGGCAGGCAAGGAATATCGTATGACAAGCCGCCAGAATTACAATGAAGCCTTATTTGCCCTGGGCAAGAAATCGCTGATGAATCAGTTTGTCGAGGATATCCTGAAAGGCTTGCAATAAGCGTTTTGTGGAGGAGGGATTCAATTGACTCATAAAAAAGGTATGTCCCGATTGTTTGAAATCGCCGGGGAAAGACGAGGTTTGTTAATACTCTCCGGTTTGTTGTCTTCGATAAGCGCCGTCTGTATGCTGGTGCCCTATGCCGCTGTATTTTTTATTCTGAAGGAGCTGCTGGAGCATGCCGCTGAACCGTCCATGGCTGATGGAGCGTTGATGGTGCGTTGGGGGATTATCGCCCTCTGCGGTCTGCTGGGAAGCCTGATCATGATGTATGCCGGAGGGATGGTCTCGCATGTAGCCGCTTTTCGAATTTTATATGGATTAAGGGTGAAATTGTCGGCCCATATCGGCAGACTGCCGCTAGGCTGGTTGAATGGCACGTCAACGGGAGCGGTGAAGAAGACGATGGAGCAAAATGTGGAGAAGGTAGAGACCTTTATTGCCCACCAGCTTCCCGATCTTGTTCATGTCGCGGTCACCACCCTATTCATGATTGTGGTCATGTTCCTGCTCAACGTATGGCTGGCTATCGCCTGCATTGTGCCTATCGTTCTTGCGCTGGTTGTCCAGAGCTTGCTGATGTCCGGCTCTAAGACGCAGGAGAATGTGCGGAAGTATCACGATTCACTGGAACGGATGAACGCTTCTGCCGTTCAGTATGTAAGAGGAATGCCTGCCATTAAGGTATTCGGGCAAACGGTGCAATCCTTCCGTCAATTTTATGAAGATATGATTCGATATCGTGATTTTTGTTTAAAATACACCGACCAATTCCAGACCGGATATCTGGTATTCAAGGTGATTCTCGGCTCCTTCGCCGCGTTCGTTCTGCCGGTAGGCGTGTATCTGCTAAGCCGCGATCCGGGAAACGTTGCTTTTGCTTCCGTGCTGCTGTTCTTCCTGATCATGGCCCCGGGTATCTCTTCTCCGATGTTCAAGATCATGTCCTTGACCTCTACGCTGAGGGATATCCGTGAAGGGGTAGAACGTATTGACCGGATTCTCGAAGAGCAGCCTGTATCAGAGCCGATACATCCGCAGCAGCCGGAGTCCTATGACATAAGCTTCGATCACGTCTCATTCGCATACGATGCGGGGGCCGGAAGCATGGAGGCATTATCGGATATTTCGTTTATCGCCAGACAAGGGGAGGTTACGGCGCTTGTGGGCCCGTCGGGAGCGGGTAAATCGACGGTGGCAAATCTGGTGCCCCGATTCTGGGATGTGAAGTCCGGAGCGATTCGCATTGGCCATGTTGATATCCGAGATATGGCCACCGTCGATCTGATGAATACCGTTGCTTTCGTATTTCAGGATTCATTTCTGTTCTATGATACGGTGTATAACAACATTGCCGTCGGTCGGCCTGACGCATTGCCGGAGGAGGTGCATGCAGCGGCGAGAGCGGCGCAATGTCACGCTTTTATTGAACAGCTTCCGCAGGGCTATGACACACTGATCGGCGAAGGAGGCGTATACCTGTCCGGCGGGGAGGAGCAGCGGCTGGCCGTTGCCAGGGCGATCCTCAAGAATGCCCCTGTGCTTGTGCTGGACGAGGCCACAGCATTTGCTGATCCCGAGAATGAATACGAGATGCAACTGGCCCTGAAAGAGCTGATGCAGAAGAAGACGGTCATCGTGATCGCGCATCGTCTGTCCACAATCAAGGATGTGGAACAGATTCTCGTGATGGAGAGCGGACGCATCGCCGAACGGGGAAGACATGAGGAATTGATCTCGGCTGGAGGAATCTATGCCCGAATGTGGGCTTCATACCGGCAGACTGAGAATTGGAGCATCGGCCAGAAGGAGGGGGTGGATGAACATGAACATGCTGCGCAATATTACCGCGGGTAATCCCCGCGCCTTAATCAGACCGGTTCTGTATACAACGTTGGCCAATTTGTTCAGCATAGTTCCTTTTGTGCTGCTTGTGGAGGCGATCAGGATCATCTTTCAATCATTTACCACTCCGGGGACTGCTCTAGACATGACACGTTTGTGGTGGGTATGCGGGGGGATGGCCTTGTCGTTGATACTTTTATATATCAGTGAGGTTCCTGCCTATCGCGCTCAGTATCGCATTGCTTACAGCGCCGCCGCTGACGGCCGGGCCCGTCTAGCCGAGCATTTGCGCAAGCTGTCGCTGGGCTTCCTGAACAAGCGTGATCCCGGGGACCTGGCCAATATGATGATGGGTGACTTCACGCTGCTGGAGCACGGTATCTCACATCTGGTCCCGCAGATGCTGGGAGCGATTGTCATGCCGCTTCTTGCTCTCGCAGGGCTATCGGTGCTCGATTGGCGCATGGCCCTGTCGTTGTTCGCTGCGCTTCCGGTCGCTATTTTGCTGCTGCTATTGACCACCGGCCTGCAACGCAGGCTTGGGGCTCAGCATATGCGAGCCAAGATCGATACGGCCAACCGTTTTCAGGAGTATTTGAACGGTATCCGCGTCATCAAGGCCTATAATTTGAGCGGAGAGCGCTTTGCCCGCCTGGAACGTTCATTCAAAGAATTGATGCGGCAGAGTATCCGGCTTGAAGGCTTGTTGGGGCCGATTGTATTGATGGCGATTGCCTGTATTCGGGCTGGTTTAACCTTTATGGTTATTGTCGGCGTTCATTTGCTTCTCGGCGGCAGCCTTGATTTGATGACCTTTATGGCCTTTCTGATCATCGGAACCCGTATATTCGAGCCGCTGACGATTGCGTTGGTTGGTTATGCGGAGTTCCGTTATCATGAGCAAGCCGGCGAGCGCATCGTCCAACTGCTGCAGGAACCTGTGATGCAAGGCGACAGACAGCCCGCAGCAGGACATGATATCGAGTTCAGGGAGGTTACCTTCGGCTATCTGGAACAGCCTGTTCTGCAAAAGGTAAGTCTCAGGATGCCGACAGGCTCCTTCACCGCTTTGGTCGGGCCTTCAGGCAGCGGAAAGAGCACCATGCTCCGCCTTATCGCCCGCTTCTATGATCCGGATCAGGGGACAGTGACCATGGGTGGGGAAGCGATACATGCGATGGATCCGGAGGCGCTGCTGCAGAAGGTTTCCATGGTGTTTCAGGATGTGTATCTGTTCCAGGACACGATTGCTAACAATATCCGCTTCGGGAAAGGCGATGCAACCGGGGAAGAGATCGAATCCGCCGCACGGCTCGCCTGCTGCCACGATTTCATTATGAAGCTTCCCGAAGGCTATGACACGCTGGTCGGCGAAGGAGGCAGCACGCTGTCGGGCGGAGAAAAACAGCGGATTTCCATCGCCAGGGCGATTTTGAAAGACGCTCCCGTCGTGCTTTTAGATGAGGCGACAGCTTCGCTGGACCCTGAGAATGAAGCGGAGATTCAGAAGGCGATTGACCAGCTTGTACAAGGAAGAACCGTTATCGTTATTGCGCATCGCCTCAAAACGGTACGTCATGCCGATCAGATTGCCGTATTGGATCAGGGGCAGATTGTAGAGACAGGCCGGCATGAGGAGCTATTGTCATTGAATGGCCTGTATGCCCGTCTATGGAGACGGCAGCATGAGACCGGCGGGTGGAGTATTTCTTCCTGAGCAACGACTTGATCGCATAGGCCCTTTTAACGATTAGCAAAAGGGAGTTATAATAATAAAAGATAATTTTACAGCTTTTACGATTATATCATGCTCTCAATCGCTAATTGGCAAGTAGAGTTACCATCTAATGAAAGGGCTGCACGACGATGACCGTAATGACGAAGAAAGCTTTGGCTTCTACTCTTAAATCGATGATGGAACGATCCTCATTGGAGAAAATCACGGTTAAAGATCTGGTGGCCGAATGCGGAGTGAACCGACAGACGTTTTACTATCATTTTCAGGATATATATGATTTACTAGGCTGGATTTATAAGACAGAGGCGTTAGACGCGATATCCAACTGTCGTACCTATGACACCTGGCAGCAAGGTTTCCTGAAAATATTCCACTATGTGCAAGGTAATAAAAAGTTCTGCCTTAGTACCTACCGCTCCATGGGGCGGAACATCTCGATCTCTTTCTGCATCAAGCGGTATTCGAGCTGTTGATGGGTGTGATTGAAGAGGTCAATGCCGGTAAGCAGATGCGAATGGAGGATAAGAAATTCATCGCCAATTTCTATACCTTTGCGTTCATAGGCATAATGCTGGAGTGGATTCGAAATGGCATGGGTGAGGAACCCGGTGTGATTATTGATCGGCTGAGTATCCTTGTGGAAGGCGATATTGAGAAGGCGATCAGTAAATATGTGAATATTAGCTAGCTCGGGAGCCGGATTAAGTAAAAAATCAAATATTTAGACATTTTAAGGGTTGTGTATAAATTTTATACATAACCCTTTTACTGTTTAGTGTTAACATTCCACATGCGCAGTATAGTGAATTTGCAGGGAAAATAATCATGTGTAGGTTACGCTAATATGAAATTCTAAATGGAGGTTATAAGCATGTATTACAGCAATGGAAACTACGAAGCTTTTGCCCGTCCAAAAAAACCAGATGGTGTTGATCAGAAATCAGCCTATTTGATCGGTTCAGGTCTAGCGTCACTGTCCGCAGCTGCATTCCTCATTCGTGATGGTCAGATGAAAGGGGAAAACATTCATATTCTAGAGGAACTCGATATTTCTGGAGGCGGATTGGACGGCATCTATGATGACGGAAGAGGATTCATTATCCGCGGTGGTAGGGAAATGGAAAATCACTTCGAGTGCCTTTGGGATTTATTCCGCTCCATTCCTTCATTGGAAGTAGAAGGTGCTTCGGTACTAGATGAATTTTACTGGCTCAACAAAGAGGATCCGAACTACTCCCTGCAGCGTGCGATTCTTAATCGTGGCGAGGATGCTCATACCGATGGCAAGTTTACACTTACACAAGCTGCTTCTATGGAAATTATCAAGTTGTTCTTCACTCCAGAAGAAGCGCTTGAAGATATGAAAATTACACATGTCTTCTCTGAAGATTTCTTCAACTCGAATTTCTGGCTTTACTGGCAGACGATGTTTGCGTTCGAACCATGGCATAGTGCAATGGAGATGCGCAGATATATTGCTAGATTCATCCATCATATCGGTGGATTGCCTGATTTCTCGGCACTGAAATTCACAAAATACAATCAGTACGAGTCACTTGCACTGCCACTGATGAAGTACTTGGAAGAGCAAGGTGTTACCTTCCAATACGCTACGACTGTAACCAATGTTCAATTTGAGATTACAGGTACAAAGAAAGTGGCTAAAAAGCTCGTATATGTTCAAAAAGGACAAGAAAAACAAATTGACCTGACTGAAAATGATCTGGTCTTCGTTACGAATGGTAGTAATACGGAAAGCTCCACATTAGGAGATAACAACACACCAGCTGTGATGAATACTGCTCTCGGTGGCAGCTGGGAACTATGGAAGAAAATCGCGGAGCAGGATCCTGCCTTTGGTCGCCCAGACAAATTCTGTGGTAATATTGCGGAAAGCAACTGGGAATCTGCTACAGTTACAACGCTGGATGACCGAATTCCTCCTTACATCGAGAAGATTTGCAAACGGGACCCATTCAGCGGCAAGGTTGTAACCGGTGGTATCGTGACGGTGAAGGATTCAAAATGGCTGATGAGCTTTACGTTGAATCGCCAGCCTCACTTCAAATCCCAGCCGAAGGATCAGCTCGTCGTGTGGGTGTATAGCTTGTATTGCGACGTGCCAGGCGATTACATCAAGAAACCGATGAAAGACTGTACGGGTATTGAAATCACGGAAGAGTGGCTCTATCATATGGGCGTACCTGAAGCAGAGATTCATGATATGGCAGTAAACTCCGCCAACTGCGTACCTTGCATGATGCCGTTTGTTACATCTTACTTTATGCCAAGAGCAGCAGGCGATCGCCCGAACGTTGTTCCTGATGGCTGTGTTAACGCCGCCTTTATCGGCAACTTTGCTGAGACACCGCGCGATACGGTGTTCACGACCGAGTATTCCGTCCGCACTGCTATGGAAGCCGTATACACATTGTTAGACATTGACCGCGGTGTTCCAGAAGTATTTGGATCTGCTTATGATGTTCGTGTGCTTCTGGATTCCACAGCGAAAATGATGGATGGCAAGAAACTAACCGACATGGAGCTGCCGGATACTGTAAAATTAGCTGCTATGACGGGAGTACAAAAGATTTCTCGTACCAGAATCATGCAGCTTCTGAAAGAGTATAAGTTGATTTAAACTAAAGAGATTATCATGCAAGTGCAACGTTCAATTATACTAATAGAGGATAAGAGGCAGAGAGGAACAACGGATCTGTCTAACATTGATAAGGAGATCGCTTGGCCGGGCGGTTTCCTTATTTTATTGGCTATGTTAAATTCTAATGTTGATTTGTGACCATAAGAAAACCGCCTTTGTGAAAAGGCGGTTAATTGAGCTATCGCTCCCAGTTAGCTTAATTAGACATAGTTGACTATGCACTTGTATCAAACATTGTTGGAATATTTATTTCTTTTACACAAGAAGCTTTGGAAAGACTTATGACGCATTTAACTAATGAAACGATATCTTGAAGGGGGATTTGTGTATAATTGTAGGCTGACAGGACTTTTTCGATTCCATCATCCAAAGGAATTTGGGTAGCAATTTCACCTGGGTTTATACAAGTTACACCAATTCCAAACTTTTTTACATGTTCCCTTATGGAATTGGCAATACCGCGCAAAGCAAACTTAGACGCTACAAATGAAACTTGTGTAAAATCATTATTCTCAAGACCTGCCGTAGAACCAACTAAAACGATTTTTGCGTTAGCCGACTTTTTTAAATTCGGTATAATCTTTTGTATACATGTAATTGCGGAAATTACATTCACATTAATAATTCTTGAAATTTCATTTGGGTCATCTTTTTCAAAATCATAGTCTTCACTAAATCCGTTGCTCTCCCATATCCCTGCATTATATATTAATACGTCTATGATGTGTTCATTTATCGTATTCGCAATCAAATTGTATGCATTAGATTTCGATAAATCAGCTTCTATCCAGTACTTATTGACTCCATCGTTAAGGTTCAAACTAGTAGGACAACTCCTAGAAACTATCCATACATTATCACCAATTTCTGGCAAACTTTTGACGAAGGCATCACCTAATCCTTTGCTCGCGCCAATGATAATAAAATTCTTCATGAACGTTGTTTCCTTTCATTTTTTGATTCAATTATTATACCAACCTTTGGAACTATCCTCCCGTTAACAAGAATAAGCAGAAAGCCGAAGCTTTTTGTTCGTGTCGGTGACAGTAAAAAGGCACGATTTGACCAACATATTTTTCTTATTCGATGCTGTATTCTCATATTCCTTGCTGTCTATTAAACGGAACCAAGCCAAATAATGTTGCAAATATTTGGTTGAAACACCATTGAAGCGGTCCATCCATTTCTTCAAACGGCTGTGATAGCTGTTTACGTTTTGGATATGGTAAACGCCTTTGACACGTTGTTTTCCGTCGGACTTAAATCGGTAATGAGCCATGCCCTTTGCATTCGCATAGGAGCTGAATGCCCGCCAGGAATCCGTGCAAAGCACGTTTGAGTCCGATAGATGACCACCAATCGCCTCATCTAACTTCGTTGTTCGAATACGACCACGCCCAAGAACGCCAGAGTAAGTCATCTTCTGACGGTCACGGGCAACGAGGACACACTTGGTCCTTGCTGATACCACGATATTTGGCTTTTCCGCCTCGTTTACGTGGCTTGCGTTCGGTGATGTTCCGCTTGCCCTTTTCCGAGTACAGTAAGTAGGTCTCGTCCATTTCAACGATACCTTGGAATGACTTGATTGGAATCTGTTTCAGGGCAGCAAGAATCTTATGTCGCCAGTAAAATAAGGTGACATATGTGACTTCGTCGTTTAATTGCTCGGCACATTTCCTCAGCAAATAGCCCTCAATCATGCATTCAATAAAACGAACCCACACATGAGGTCTTCTCGTTCGTTGCAGAGGCGTGTTTGTAAGGTCATTAAAGGTTTGGAGACAGGATTTACAGCGGTAACGTTGCCGTTTAACCTCTCCGACACGTGTTTTTACGGCGTACTTCCCAAAACGAACGACGGAATGGGTTTTGCAATGCGGACAAACAAGCCCATCTTTGTGCTTCTGCTCTTGGATTTCGTCAATTGCTCGAACGGGAGCCGACACACCCTTGGTTCGGGATTGCAAAAAGGAGATAAGCTCCTGCTTACCCCTATCGTCTAAAACATCAGCCAGCTTTTTTAGCTCCTTTAAATCCATAGATAAATCATCTCCGAACCGAATTGTTACCCTTACTATAGAACGCTTGTTTGTAGTTACCAAATATCAACATTAAGGTTTAACAAAGCTATTTTATTATTTTTTTGATTGACTAATTAATCAATGAATATTATGATTCCTCTATAACCAATATTTGCATCAAGGAGGCGGTACGTATGTCCCCAAGAATCGATGAACAAAATCAGCAAATTCGTGATGCGCGTAAGCAGCAATTGCTCGAAGCCGGGGCGAAAGTATTTGGGGAGAGGGGCTACGCAGGTACGAAAGTAAGTGATATTGTCGGGGAAGCTAAGTTGAGTCATGGTTTGATTTATCATTATTTTGCTTCCAAAGAAGATATCTATATTGAACTCGCCAAAACTGCGTTTACAACGTCCTATGAGGCGATCCGTCAAGTTGTAGAGATCGGTGGAAGCCCGTATGAACGGCTGAAGGCATTAACAGAAGGGATATTTGCTCATACCGGAGAGAGCGGTTATTTCTTTCTGATCGCCCTGCAGACGAATACATCGAAGACTGTTCCAGAAGAGGCCACGGCCATTTCCAAGGAATACTCTGCAAAGAGCCTGGAATTACTTGAGCAATTATTTCACGAAGGGCAGGAGCAGGGGGAGTTCATTCAGGCCAGCCCCTTTGAACAAGCGCTAATGTACTCTTCCATGCTAAACGGCGTTGTTTTTACCCGCTTGACCTATCCCGAGCTGGAGAACTTCCCGCAAGTTGATCAAATCTTGAGAATTTTCATCAATACACGATAAGGGAGTGAACAGGATGGAAACGAGGGAATTATCCATATATCGAAATCAGCAGGCTAAGGACCGCTTCATCGCTGCTTATGATCAAGCGTTAAGTGAATGGCCAGTACCCTATGAAATCAACTATGTGTCCACCGAATTCGGTGAGGCTCATATCATTCGCTGCGGGAATCCGGCCAACCCGCCCTTGCTGCTCATTCATGGTATGACGGCTACGTCGCTGATGTGGAGCGCGAACATCGCCGAATGGTCCAAGGACTATCATGTATATTGCATCGATGTACCAGGTGACTATGGTAAAAGCACGCTGCTGAGACCATTGTCGAACAGAGAGGCGGCTGCACAGTGGCTATTGGAGTTAACCCAGGAGCTTCGCTTGGAGAAATTTCATTTATTGGGGCATTCGATGGGCGGATTCTTATCCTTGAATTTTGCGGTGGCACACCCAGGGCGAGTGTCTTCACTTAGTTTGCTGGCACCTGCTGGTTCCTTCGCACCGCTGTCCAGAATGTTCTATCTGCAAATGTTCCCGGCAGTAATGTTCAAGGCGCAGTGGCTGATTGACCGGGCATTCACCTGGTGCATGTCGAAGCATAATAGCCTTGATCTACTTCCTAGCGCATACTGGGCGCTGATGACAGCAAGCTATAAGAACTGCTTTCCTCGGCTTGGCCTGCTTCCTTCCGTTCTAACTGACACAGAACTATCCCAATGTGCATTTCCTACCTTATTCATCGTCGGGGAAGATGAGGTCATCTACCGTAACTCCATCCCAGATGTGCGGGCGAAGGCCCGCTTGATTCCCGAAATCACCCTCGCAACCGTGCCTAAGGCTGGGCATCTTCTTAGTGTAGAACAGAAGCAGCGTATTAATGAGATAGTTATTGAATTCTTGGGCAAGCATCCGATAGATGCTAATAGGCAGTGAATATAGTGTATATATTGTATATTTCAGCAGTAAGCAATTGTGATCGGTTCATTCATAAAATCATGCTTGATCTCACCAAGAAGGTATGATAGTTTTTAATTAAAAGTTGATAATGATAATCATTATCAACTTTTAATTGTTTTAACTATTTATAAGGGGATGAACGCCGTGCATGCCAAAGAAAAATTACATCCTAATGACGGCTTAATTGCTACCAGCCATTTGCATAAAACAGATTTGCAAGAAATCAAAGCGTATATAGGCACCCATTATGATGAATCGTTGTCTATCACGCAGCTGGCGAGGATGGCTAACATTAGCCCCAAATATTTTGTGGATTTATTCAAAAAAACGTTCGGCCAAAGTGCGATGGAGTATTTAACGGACGTACGTATTCATCACGCTAAGCGTTATTTGGCGGAATCGGATGAGCGGCTTCGGGATATTGCCAAGAAGGTAGGGTACAAGGATGAGTTTTATTTTAGCCGCAAATTCAAAAAGGAAGTGGGGATGTCGCCTACTGATTTCGTGAAAAATACCAGGAAGCGCGTCGCAGTTTGTTCCCCCTCTGCCATCGGCCATTTACTCGCATTGAACATCATTCCGGAGATCGCCCCTCTCGATCCTAAATGGACTCCGCATTATTATAACCTCTACAGCGGCAAAATTAAGTCACATCTTATACTCACAAGCCCGTATTACGAATTAGCGTTTGAGACCAATCTGGATAAGCTGAGCCAGGCGCGGCCGGATGTTATCATCGGTTCCGATCAGATGCGGATTAGTGAGGGTAGCAGGTTGAATTCAATTGCGCCAGTACATTACATAGCAGGCAATAAAGGCTGGAGAGATCAATTGCTTGATATTGCTAATTACTTAGATAAGGAAGCTGTAGCAGAGCAGTGGATACGTAATTACGAGAATAACGTCGAAATTGCGAAGGCGCAAATGAGCCATTCGCTGGGTGACGATCGTATTATAGCCTTGCGGATTTATCGTACGCAAATGTTCGTATACCGGAATCGCGGGCTTCATGAAGTGCTTTATGAGGATTTAAACCTCCAGGCTGCTTGTGGAAAAGAGCTGAGCGGTCACTTACCTATTACCTTGCAAGAGCTGCAAGAGCTAGATCCTGAACGGATTCTGTTGATTATATGTCCGGAGGCTTTGACCCGTAAATATTGGTTGACATTGCAGCATTCGGAAGGATGGAAGAGACTACGGGCCGTCCAGAACAGTCATGTATATATGATCAGTGCTGATCCTTGGTTTGAGTATTCATCTGTGGCGATGGCTCGGATGTTGGACGAGGCCTTGCTCTTGTTTACCGGAAATTGTCCAAATATACTTCTGGATTATAGCTATGGCGAATCCTTAGCCAAATAAGTATACTCAAAGTCAACTGAGAACCATTATCAATCAAGGGGGATATATCATGTCAAGACTTTGGGGTACAAGAGAAAAGGAATGGAAGATTCTATTATCGATTCTATTAAGCTGTGTAATCATAGGAAGCTTGCTGGCCGGATGCGGTACCCAGGCGGAGAACAACGCTTCTAAGCCCAAACAGCAGACCGGAGGGGTTACAGCATCCGCTGAGGACGCCAAAGGGGAAAGCAGCAATGAAGAAGCACATGAGCGGATAATAACGGACGAGCTGGGACATGAAGTCAAGTTATCCGGTACGCCGAATAAGATCATTGCCCCTTATCTGGAGGAGTCTTTGTTGAAGCTGGGGGTGACCCCCGTTGCGCGATATTCTAATGCTAAAGATGGACATTGAGATTGGTTAGAAGGTTTAAGCGATGTACCGATCCTTGATTTTTCAGAAGGCTTGCCCTCTCCCGAGGTGATTATGTCGTATAACCCCGACCTGATCATTTTGCAGACAGAGACCTTTGCGGCAAATGGAGTCTATGATAGTTATGCTAAGATAGCGCCGACTTATGTTTTCAAAAATGCTTCTGGAAATATAGAGCAGTCGCTTGCCACAATTGGAGATCTGCTAGGCAAATCAACTGAAGCTGATGCGGCAGTGCAAGCCTATCGTGAGAAAATAAAAGAAGCTAAAGAGAAATTGAGCAAGGTTATGGAGAATAAAAAGGTTGCGATTATACGATTTGCACCCAAAGGGGTCAATATGATGGGTGGCAACTATTTGGCGGGATATTTGCTTCATCAGGAGCTGGGACTGGGCAAAACAGAACTTATCGGGGATGCAAACAGCGCGAGTCTCTCGCTGGAGATTATTCCCGAGCTTGATGCTGATTATATATTCGCCATTGATCAAGGGGGAGACCGTTCAATGATGGATAGCCCGATCTGGAAGAGTATGCCTGCTGTTAAGCAGGAGCATGTCTATGAAGTAGACAGTGGCTACTGGCTTGGAAGCGGCATGATTGCTTATGAGAAAATCATCGATGATGTGCTACGTTTTCTGAGCCAATAGGAGGGCTATCGTTGGAAAAAAGATATCAGAAGCTACGTTTGCCAATTTTTCACGTTGTAAAGTGGAGATTCCTAATGCGGAGCAATGGGTAATAACTTCTCGCATAGAACGACGAACCTACCGAATCACTATTGCCCATCCTATTGGAGAGCCACCACCTGGCGGATATCCGGTTATCTACTTACTGGACGGTAATTCGGTATTCGGCACGATGGTGGAAGCGCTGCGATTGCAGTGTCGCAGACCAGAGTATACCGGAGTCATGCCTGCGATTGTCGTCGGTATTGGCTACGAGATGGACGATCCGTATGCGCAAGAACGCTTCTATGACCTAACGCCGTTGCCATCAATGGAATATCGGAAACGTTCGGATAACGAACCGATTCCAGAGCAAGGTGGGGCGGAGGTCTTTCTGCAGTTTATTGAGGAGGAACTGAAACCGCAAATCGAAAGCGAATTTCTGGTCGATCGTACACGTCAAGCGCTGTTCGGGCACTCTCTCGGCGGATTATTCACGGTGTATGCGTTATTCAGAAAGCCTGAATCCTATCAATATTACGTTGCGGGCAGTCCGTCCCTGCATTGGAATAAAGAATATATGCTTGAATTGGAAAACGACTTTATTACTCGGGCAAGGAAGATACCAGTCCATATTCAAGTACTCTTCGGCGTAGGAGAACTGGAAAAATCGCATGAATGCGGCAATTGCGCTCGGGCACGAGCACTGACGGAACGACTGGCAGCAATTTCGACGGACATCGGCGTTAAGGCTAAATACCAGGAATTTGAACATGAAGGTCATGTATCAGTATTGCCAGTATTGATCAGCAGAGCACTTAGATTCGCATTACATCCAGACCCTACGAGGGACAATTAGGAAATATTCATAACATAGACATTGACTCCTTATGCATTTATCGTTATAGTACCTTTGTGCTTCAATGCAAGAAAGCCAGAAAGCGGGGAAGCTAGAAGGTGATAAATATATTCTCGTTCTTAGTGGGAGCAGGGAGTACATAATTTCTTGGCGATAACAAATGAATAAGGAGTCTTTACATCATGAATCGAGAGCTTAGTTTCTCAAAAAGTATTTTTCTCATTGTTTTTATTCTAGCACTACTCTTTGTATCCATATTTCTCTTAAAATCGGAGCCGCATCTACCGCTATTGGCAACTACCGTTGGTACAGCAACTATGCTGCGCCTATTTGGCTTCCCTTGGAAGAAGCTCGAATCGGCGATCATTCAGGGGATCCAGACAGCAATTATGCCGATTCTCATCCTGTCACTCATCGGCATTCTTATCGCTGTATGGATGATGAGCGGAACTGTCCCGACGATTCTATATTACGGAATGGATTATATTAAGCCGCAATTTTTTGCGGTAAGTGCACTATATGTTACAATCATCGTCTCGATGTTTACAGGTAGTTCATTTACAACGGTGAGTACAGTAGGGGTTGCCTTCATGGGCATTGCCTTAACTACGGGAATATCACCAACCTTGGCTGCAGGAGCGATCATCTGTGGAGCCTGCTTCGGTGACAAAATGTCGCCATTATCTGATACGACGAATTTTGCTCCAGCGGTAGCCGGAGTATCTATATTCACACATATTCGCAATATGCTATACACAACGATCCCGGCATTGATCATTACTACTGTATTTTTCTTGTTCGCTCCAAAGCCCGATGCGATAGATTTGTCTTCTATTCAGCAGATCAAGCTAGCCCTGCAAGAAGGGTTCCATATCCACTGGTTGACACTCCTGTCGCCATTTGCGGTTATTGCTTGCTCTTTCAAACGGGTGTCAATTATTCCAACACTGATCATAGGGATCGTCACCGGACTTCTAATAACGGCATTCGTTCAGCATCAGACGGCAATTGATGTCTGGTTCAGCGTAATGCAGAGCGGATATAAGAGCACAATCGCTAATGAGACGGTTTCTTCTATCGTTAACCGCGGCGGTTTGCAGTCGATGATGTGGTCTGTATCCCTAATACTGATCGCTCTCTCCTTGGGAGGTTTACTGCAGCATTGCGGTGTCATCGATGCCTTCTTCCGCAAGGCTATCCAGCCCTTGAAGCGGAGTAGCGCTATCGTTCTGATGACTGGCGCTTCATCTATTGCGGTAAACGGGATGACTGGTGAACAATACCTGTCAATTCTTCTGCCAGGCCAAATGTTCAAGGATGAATACAATCGCAGAGGGATTCCTGCCAAGACGCTGTCCCGTACGTTGGAGGACTGTGGCACACTCGTGAATCCGTTAATTCCATGGGGTGTTAGCGGCGCATTCTTCGCTGCGACACTAGGGGTTCCTGTCATCGAATATCTGCCTTATGCGACTTTCTTGTGGATGAGCCCGTTCATTACTTTCGCTTATGCTATAATCCCGAGATTGCAGAAGAATTCGCTTGGTCAGGAGCAGGTAGTCTCAGGGTAAATCATAAAGAGCCTGATATTTATCAGGTTCTCCAACCAATAGGGTTTCAGAACTTACTCCTAAGTTCTGAAACCCTATTATGCTTTTGAAAGGTTACATAGCCACATGCGTGCGTTTATACATCACTGATATTGCCGCTGCGATTAGGATCATCCCCATAAAGGCGGGAGCGGTATGACCAAGTGATACATAGATTTGACCACCAATGATAGGTCCAATTATTCTTGCTAAAGATTGAATAGCTTGGCTACCTCCTTGAATCCTTCCTTGTTCACTAGAATCAACAGACTTGGAGACCATTCCGTTGAATGAAGGCCCGAAGATTGAATCACCAAAACCAAATACAAACATGCCAACGATAAGAAGGGGATAGAATGAGAACAAAGCAGATAGCGCAATTAGGCCGTAACCTATAATCTCTGAAACCATTCCTAGAATAGATATCTGTACATCACTAAATTTTCTCAAAAGCTTAGGCATGATGAAGCCTTGTGAAATAATGTCTTGAACGCCCATGATTGAAAACATAAGTCCGATTAATGCAGGCTTCCAATTGAAAGTATCTATTGTAAATTGCGAAAATACTGCCTGTAGAGACCCATTGGGGATCCAAAGTAAGAAAGCTGAGATAAGGAGCCTGTTTAAATTTTTTATGGAAAGTATGTTTAGAAGCTGTGTAAATGGATTCAGTCTTGCAAAGGTAATCCTTGTCAGTCTGTTGTTCTTGTCAAGGCTCTCAGGCATAAATAAGAATCCATAAGCAAAGCTCAATAGAGTAATGATTGCTCCGGCATACATAGGTACGGAATAGCCAAACTTGGCGAGTAATCCGCCTAGAGTAGGTCCAATGACGGTACCTACACCTGCAACCGCACTCACCCATCCAAAGTATTTGGTCCGCTGTTCCTTAGGGGTAATGTCAGCAAAATAGGCGAAGATTGTACTTATGCTCCCGCCAGTTATCCCCTCTATGATGCGCCCAGCAAATAGTACGCATAGAGCTCCTCCTATGCCAAAAACGAAGTATCCAATTGCGGAACCCAAAAGACTTACTAAGAGTATTGGACGTCGACCATACCTGTCGCTCAAAGCCCCAATTCCTGGGGCCGCAAAAAACACGCAAATGGCATAAACAGAGGTCAGTAGCGTAACAACGATAGCTTGATCTCCCGGATCACTTATATAAGGCTGTACTAAGAATGGGACGACAGGTGTAATGATACTGAAGCCCATTCCGCAAAGAAACACAGACATAAGACCGAATATTAAGGCCTTTTTATTTACAGTTTGTGCTGTGTTTTGTTCATTGTTTGATCTAAATGTAGACACTTAAATGCTCCTTTCAAAGGTCTTAATTTTGATTCCTAGGAAACATTATTCATCGTATCTTCATTTTGTTTCCCTGTCAACAAAATATTAACAATAAAAAGGCAGCCTGCTCTCAATAGAGCTCGGCTGCCTGTCGTTTCATTTTTAGTATTCAAATTTATCTGACTTAATTTATGTCTATACCTTGTTTCTGGATTTCTGCATCCAGATGCCTACTATACTTTTCCATGAAGCTAAGCATACTGTCAAATTGCTCATCGGTTACCTGATCAAATACGACTTTATCCCGCTCCTGAAACTCTTTATGCAATTCATCATGGATTTTATAAACGACTTTTCCTTGCTCAGTAAGCCTGAAATAAACTTCTTTCTTGTTATCCGGCTTCTGATAGCTTTCGATGAGGTCTTTACTAATAAGCTTCTTAGTTATTTTACTAATGGCACCTCTGGTCATATATAATGACTCCGCTAGTTTTGTCACGTTGGAATCAACAATTCTACCAATGGAGTCGATACAATGTACTTCAGAAGGCTTATAATCCTTAAGACAGACTTCCATCTTAACCTTATTAAGCCAAGCCATCTTGTTAAATAACTCCCTGAAATCCATCATGACCTGTTCTTGTTTGTTCATGGCCTGCCCTCCGCCCGTTACTGCATTAACAATATTATATTACTTTTTGTTTCTATATCAACATTACCAATATTAATAACCGATCCAACAAACTATAAGCTGGGCTGGAGGCACAACATTAAGAGCCTGATTTTTATCAGGCTCTTAATTTATAACTTATTTACTCAAAAGGGAGGACCCAGCTAACCAAAGGATGTTAATACACTTTGCTCAATAATCTCCTGGAGTTCTTCTTTATGTGCTTCATACTGCTTAGCAGTAATGCTTCCGCTTTTTAGGCGGTCATCCAGCTGCTGCTGCAATTGCTTGGTCTGTAGTTCAATCACTTGGTCAATGTCGCCATCTTGATCAGCCGCAATGTCATGCAGAGATTTGCCCTCATATAACGACTCATACAGCTCCTTGTCGGATGATTGATTAAGAGCATCCAGTAAAGGATCCTTCTCTTGACTTTTATTGGCGGTCGACAGCTTGGCGACTGGGCTTGCGCTTGTGATGGAGCCGCTTAATGCGGTGTTTCCGAGGGAAATCACGACTGCCATCGTTCCGACGATCATCACTCGCTTTATGTTCATAGTAGAAAATCCTCGTTTCATAGTTTTAAGTAAAGATCATATGTTGGGTTAAGTGATAACTTTATCTTAATCCTATTGTAGACAACCAACCTGAAAAGAACCTTAAACTTTCTTTAAGACTAATTTAAATTTTTGGCAGGATAGACGGAGAAAAAATAAAGAGTTAGCTTCTAATCTGTAACATTAAATGCGAAAGAAGTCGGGCTTGTTTTGTGCGTGCTAAGGGAAGATCAACTTTTAAACCGTATTACTTAGCTATCTTTTAATGCCAGCAGCATGGTAGGCTCCATTCACTGTTATTGTAGAAAGAATGTGAGCCATTTCTTCAGGAGATTCCTTCTTCCCGTTTTCAATCCATTCTTGAATAATTCCTATGTGAGCCGATGCTACATAAGAGATAATATAATTTTTGGGGATTAATGTTTTTTTATTATCCAACAAATCGTTAAAGTTTTTATGAAATAATACTTCCCACATAAACCTTTTTAACTTTAGTTGAAATGACAAGTCCCCTTGTGGGCTTAAAACAGCTTTTATGAAATCACTGTTCTCATCTAAGTAGCGAAATATAATAACTGATAAGCGAAAAGGAATTTTGGACGTTTCGTCCTTACTAAATTCAGTGATGATGTTAGGGTAATGTTTGTTTATTACACTGGATAACTCTTTCATAACTTCTTCTTGACTTTTATTCATTAAATCATACTTATCTGTGTAATGAATGTAAAAAGTCCCTCGGTTAATACCTGCCTTATTAGTAATATCTTTTACAGACACACTCTCAAATCCTTGTTCCAATACTAATTCAATTAGAGCCAATTTAATTGCATTTTTTGTTCGAATAACCCTTAAATCAGTATAGTTCTCACTCATTTCAAGTCCTCCTGAAATTTTAATCAACAAAAACTAATATCTGTTCTTTAATCAACATAAATACATTTTTGATTATTGTGTAATACTATAAAAAATAGGATATTAATAATGAACAACATGTTGTTTTATTATATGGAATAACAATCCTTTAATCAAAGGAAGGTTTTTATCTTGAGGTTAATGTTGTAAAAACTAGAAACAGAGGATACAAAAGAGAAGGTATCATAACATATGAAATTTTTATTGAGGAATTGGTACAACTTTAGTGGGATATTGGCTTTAAGTTTATTAGCTTTATTTCCCTTTATTTATGGGGAGTTTAGTTATTTGCAAGGTCTCTTATTTCTAAACTTTATTGGGAGCAACACAAGTTCTTCTGCACGGTGTAGCTAGCAATATTCTATCTAGACAATGGTATAATCCTGGATTAGCTTCGGCATTATTTGGTCACTTGCCATTAGCTATTTTGTACATTTCTTACATCCATACAAATGGATTAGTTTCTTGGCTAGATTATGTCATTGCAATTATCTATATGGTAATCATGTATGTTTTTATCTTCCGTAAATTACTTATCGGATCATTAGCGAATGAAAATAGTTCCTACCCTTTTACGGAAAAAGAACTAGCCAAATATAAAAGATGGGATAAGTTTAATATTAAAAGAAAGTAACGATGTGAGCTGTTAAGAAAAGAGCGAAAGGTGTGGCTCTTTTTAATTTTCTCTCTCCTTAGGAACTTGTAGATAGATTCATACAGGGAGAACAGTTTATTGCAGAAAACCATAGCAAATGGACTGCCAGCTTCTTTGAAAAAAATATAACAAAATAATGTAGTTGTAGCATATAAAAAGAAATGGATAGAGATTCAGATGATTTCTGAAATCTCTATCCATTTTAATTTAACTAATATAATGTCTCAATCACTTAGTCTATTGGCATTATTGGACTTCCAACAACTTTCAATAAAACACTGTGGAAGCTGCCTCTTACTGCATTACTCATTAATAAATTCGGAAATTGCCGCTTAGAGCGAGCAAAGCAAAGAAATACAGACAATTGTCGTAATAGCGCCGTTCACCACTGCGCAGTGGTGTATTCCAGAACAAGTGCGCGAATTTTTCGGCGTCTGGGCCGTCCGCAGGCAGAGATGCCATCGCATTAGTCGCCAGCAGTCCGATGGGATGCAGCGCAGCTTCTTCAAAAGGCTGTCCGTCAATCGTATAGCGACGGTAGTCCGATACGTCAATGTCCCGGAAGAAATGTTGAATCCGGTTCGACTGCTCGACCTGCCATGGATCTTTTCGGAACCATTCCCAATCAAGGGCGATATTCGCTGCGACCCGGTACGCATCGCTGAAGAAATGACGGAAGTCGCCATGTGGCTGGGGTGCTGCAGGCGTTCCATCGAAATTCGCATATTCCGCTGCTAGACCAGTTACGGGATGACAGGCCTTATGTAAATAGCTACGGCTTGCTGCAGCAGCTTCACTCCAAAATGCACGATCTTGTTCATCGGCTTGTAAAGCGAACAATTCATAGAAATGGGGGAGATGATAAGACGGATCACTGAATGGTGACTCGGGTACGAATTTGATCAGTTTGGTCGCTGGATCCCACATCGGATCGCCTTCTCCATTCTCGCCTTGATGCAGACAAGCGCGGAGAATCGTCTTCGCCTGCTCAGAATAGTTGTAAGGCTCTGGACCGTCACCCCAGCGATTCGAGGCGAAGAATAGCGCCATAGCGAAAAATTCTTCTCCATCCGGTGCGGGTCCTGGAGACAACTTCGTACCATCCGGCTTGCAATGCCAAGCAAAATAATCCTTGTACCGCCCCTCTGTGTGCTGCATGAATTCCTTAGCGAACGTCCACATCCGATCGAATTCATCTTTTTTATTCATTTGAACAGCCATCATCATTCCGTAGGATATGCCCTCGGTTCTTACATCAATATTGCCGGTGTCGAGCAAATACCCTTTATTATCATCCAACTAATAGTAAATCCGCACATCAGAATCCCCGTAGAACAGTTCATTCCATGTGTTTTCAAGCTTTGCATTGATTTCTTCCTCAGAATAGCCGATTTCCTTGAACAAATTTCTATATTGTTTCGTGTGAAAAGCACCTTGCTCCAAAGTTGTCATCGCATCCTCCAGGATATCTTTTTGTCCAAATTATAGCATATTGGAAGGTGTATAAATTAAAGAGCTTCCCCTTATTAATATAGATTTCCGAAAGAGATCCGTAAGAATAAACCATCCTGGTCTATGATTTCAGAAGGCCTGGACGATTGTTTTTATTTTGCATATGTATAAAAATAACGTCGAAAATGTGCATTGCGGATACCGAAATGGGAGTATAAAATAAGCTTGAGCGAAATGAGATTGATAATCATTATCGATAGATTGTTTCGTTGATCATTGATATAGGAGAGGATCATGTTATGGCAAAATCTCGCCGATGGGTAGCGGTCTGCCTGGCTGTTCTGCTTAGCCTGTCCGTTGCCCTTGTCGGATGCGGCAAGCAAGGGGAGTCAAATAAACAGGCTGGACAAGCTGGCAAAGAAGGGACTGCTCAGCAGCAGACCAATAGTACGGGGAGCAGGGCAATAATGATACAAACGGGGAACAGCCATCAAGCGGAACTCGAACCGTAAGCGATGAGTTTGGAGAGGTTGAGATTCCTGTCCATCCTCAGCGTATTGCCGGAGTTTATTTGGAGGATTATCTGGTCGCGCTTGGCATTACACCGGTCGTTCAGTGGTATCATCCATCCTGGGGCAAGCAGGACTATCTCGATCTGAATGTTCCCCAGTTCGATATTACAGGCAGCATTGAGGCATTACTGGACGCATCTCCGGATCTGATTATCGTCGATGGAGTTGTTGATGCTGCCAAGTACGAAATATACTCCAAGATCGCTCCCACCTATCGTTTGCCTGAGAATATACTGCAGAATCCTCCGGAAATTCTCCGGATGATCGCTGATCTGGTGAATCAGAAAGAGAAGGGTGAAGAAGTACTTAAGCAATATGACCAGAAGGTTGTCGATGCAAAAGAAAAATTAAAGAACGCAATCGGGGATGAGACGGTAGCTGTGATCCGCCTTAATGTCGGGACAAAACGCTAGCCCTATTCGGCATCGAAAATCGATACACTGGAAATATCTATAAGGAAATCGGTCTGACACCTCCAACCATGGCGAGCGAGATGAAGGATTTCCATGCGGTCATATCTGAGGAGGTACTCCCAGAATTGAATGCGGATCATATTATTGTGTTCCCGTCGAACGGCTATTGGGATTCGGCCGAAAATAGAGAAGCGGAGAAATTGTTCGATAGTCCGTTATGGAAGTCTATGCCTGCCGTGAAGAATGGACATGTGTACCAGGTCGATCGGACGCATTGGCAATCCGGTGCGATCTACGCGAATATGAAGAAAATTGATGATCTGTTGAATATCTTCACTAAATAATTCGTGATATCAGAATTGAAGAAAATACCGTCAGGAGAGCGAATCCGTATTTGGGTTGAGCTTTCTTGGCGTTTGTTATATCTATTTTTATATCAATTTGATAGGAAAGGGATACGATGAGCCACGCAGGATTAATGAATATACACTACTCCATGTTATTCTCTATGTTTGGCATGGATTATTGTTACTTGCCTTTTGAATCAGCGGATAAGCCAATTATAGTGAACCATCATATCATACTCATTACAGTTCGCGGAGAAGGAAGCCTTTCTATTGATGAGGTCCCTTTGAACATGAAGCATGGTAAGGGTTATTTAATTCCTCCCGGCTCGGTCTACCACATCAGGCCAGGCAAGGAAGGGATCAGTTATTATCTGGTACTGTTTGGGATGCTGAGGTTAAGAGAAGATGGGAGCGCCGCCGCGGAAGAAGTAATTCCAGAGCGGATATTGTGTCCAGGTGAATTGAACTGCCAACCATTCTCTCAATGTATAGATCGCCTTGAAATATTGTATCAAATGAGGAATTGCCGTGATGAGCTTGAGTTCTTTGAGCAGCAGATCAGGTTCCAGGAGTGGCTGCGATTTATTTTCAGGCAAAATGGGTTCGTGCGGACGGAGAGGGATACGCGCCAAGCCGTGGAGGCTTCGATTCAGCATATTAAGCAGAACTATCAGGAGTCGCTCACCGTAGATCATCTAGCCACGCTGGTGAATATCACACGCTGGCAGTATACACGCCTTTTTAAGGAAATGACCGGTAAGGTACCGCTGGAATATATTAATGATTTCCGAATTGACCGGGCCAAGCAGCAGTTGCTAATGTCCGATGATCGTCTATTCGAGATTGCGCAGAACGTCGGGTTCAATAGCGAGTATTATTTCAACCGGCGATTCAAGAAATCGGTGGGTGTGTCGCCTGGACAGTATCGACGCAGTTATAGGGGTGAAAAAGGGTATTTGCGCCATTTCTGGAGGATTTCCTGGTTGCACTTGGCGTCACCCCTCTCATACAGTGCACTCAAGCGGAGTGGGGAAGCAAGAGTATCTTAAACTGGCTAATGTGCCTGTATTTGATGTCGGAATGGGAGATATGGAGGCATTATCGTTACATAAGCCTGACATCATTATCATCGATGGCGGGTTCAGTCGCTGGATTTCTTCAGATGTGCTGGGAAGCCTCGCACCGATGCACAGCCTCTCTCATCCTGGGGAAGATTGGCGTTCCACTTTAGAGACTGTCGCAGATTTACTAGACTGCAAATCAAAGGTTGTCAATATTATCGGGACTATGAACAGAGATCCGATAAGGCGCGTAAATTGCTTAAACCGTTGTTACATCGGCAAAGTGTAGCTTTTCTGCGCATCTCAACGCTTGGGATCAGTCTATATGGTGGTGAAGACCATGGCTATACAGGCCCTGTCCTGTACCGTGATCTCGGTCTGACGCCTCCCTTGCTTGTGAAGAAATTGACTAAGGATGCGAGGAAGGTATTGCTAGAGCCGCTAGAGCTACTAGAGCTTGATGCGGATCACTTGTTTATAACGTTCGATAAGCGTCATTCTACGAGAGAGGGGGAGGAAAGGGAGATTTTGAACTCGCCACTCTGGCAATCACTTCGTGCGGTGAGGGATGGCTGCGTGTACGAGGTGGATTTTTATACATGGATGAACTATGGGATTCTATCTCACCGCAAAAAAATAAATGACGTGCTGGCAGCGCTGACTTCTGGCTAGATTCAATTTTTAAAGAAAAAAAGGATTGTTTGAATATCTATCTCATGATAAATTGATAATGATTATCAATATCAATTACAAAAGGAGAGGATATATCTTGCATAGATCTTCAAGGTTGCATATTTTGCTAGTCTGTCTGCTAGGAATAGCTGTGCTATTGGCGGCATGTGGACAGTCTACAGGGAATTCAGCTTCCTCCGGCTCGGGGAAAAGAACAATACTTCGGGTAATAACCCGACAGCTTCATCATCGAATGCCACCAAACCGACGGAGACGGTTATATTCCATGCCGGGAACGGAGATATTGAAGTCCCGAGAAATCCGCAGCGTATCGTCGATTTGACGAATTTCTATACTGGCTATTTCCTGGCGATTGGAGTGAAGCCTATCGGCGTATCCACCGGAGCAATGGAGAATCCGTATTTTGCAGGAAAGCTGGATGGAGTAGTGGATGTCGGAAATGATCCTTCACCAGAGAAGATTCTTGAGCTTAACCCTGATTTGATTATTACATTCACGGGTAGTGAAGGGATCGACAAACTTGAGCAGATCGCTCCTGTCGTGGCCATCGACTACGGGAAGAAGAATTACAAAGATCAGATGATCGACTTTGGCAAGCTAACAGGCAAAGAGAAAGAAGCCGAGGATTGGGTAGTTGGGTGGAAAGCGAAAATTGATGATCTGAAGCCGAAAGTACAGGCAGCGGTCGGAGATAAGACCGTATCTATCCTTAATCCATATTCCAAAGGACTGTATGTGTTTGGTCATAACTATGGCCGAGGTGGAGAGATTATCTATGACGAATTTGGCCTTAAGGCTCCGCCTGAAGCGCAGAAGGAAGCGATCGACAGCGGAACAGGCTGGGCTTCCATCTCTCTTGAGAAGCTGCCGGAGTTCGCAGGCGATATCATCTTTACCTGTCCTTGGTCCGGAGATACAAGCGATCCGAAGATCATCTATGACAGCGGGATCTGGAAGGGGCTCCCTGCTGTCAAAGCGGGGCATGTTTTCCAGCTGAATCCACACGGCGATACATATAATGACCCGGTATCGCTGGAAGCGCAGTTAGAGTTCATCTCAAGCAGTCTATTGTCAGTGCAATAGGATGAACATTCCAACAAATACGGATTGGTTGCTTCATGTTCGGTTCAGGGTGACCGAAGCGGTGATGATCGAAAGCCGTGGTGACAGTTATCAGCTCCTATTCAAGGCATGTCCGGCCCAGATATTGCTCACCTCCTATAACCGGCATGGCTGCATTGTGATAGACGGGATTCTAAGTCCTTTATCCCCAAATAAGGTGTTTACGATCCAGCCAGGTCAACGTGTCGAGATTGACTATCCTTTAATAGGGGAACAGATCTTATATTTATTTTATTTTGAGATGTCTGTTGCAGAAGGTAGCGATATCGATAAGGAAGCAATCCGGCGGCTACCGCAGATTGCTGCAGTGTCTTCCCGGAGCAGATACTTGGCCTCTGTCAGAAAATCGTCGAGCACTGGAATACCGATGATGTCGCAGACCGCTTGGCTAGTGAAGCAGGGTTCCAGGATCTGCTACATTTGCTGTTGAAGAGACAAGGATGGTATGGGGATGTTCTGGAGCAGGTGAGGTTCTTCTTGGATCGCCATTATACAGAGACCGTTACAGTTGACTATCTGGCAGGTATGGCCGGAATGAGCCGGTATTACTTCATGAGATCCTACAAGGAAAGATACGGGCAGAGTGTCATGGAATATTTGACGGAAATCAGGATGAACAAGGCCAAGCAGCTGATGGAGGAAGGCACTGTGCTGCGTGAAATTACAGAATCGGTAGGGTATAAAGACCCGCAATATTTCAGCAGCCAATTCAGCAAATTTACAGGCATGTCTCCAAGCACCTATGTTGCCAACCGCAAAGAGAGGGTCGCTGCATATAGCTGGCCCAATATCGGTCATCTGCTGTCGCTGCAGATTATTCCTTATGCGGCCCCGATCGACCAGTCCTGGGCGGATGAGTACCGGAGAAAATATAGCTTTGACATCAAGGTTCCGTTAAGTCATGACTATGATTTCAACCGGCAGGCGTTGTGGCGTGCCCGTCCTGACAAGATCATTGCCCTGGAAGAGATGATCCCGGATGAAGAGAAGGCTAGGCTGCAACTGATTGCGCCAACCTTATTCCTGCCTTGGCATAGTGCGAACTGGAGAGTTCATCTACAGATGACCGCAAAGTTCTTGAATCGCGAAGCAGAAGCGGAGAAATGGTTGGTACATTATGATGAGCAGGCTGCAGCCGTACGCATGAAGGTTCCACCAGATTTCCGTGAGGGGGCCTGGCTTATCCTTACTTTCTGCCCGAGAGGAATAAAAATATGGGCAGAAGAGCTGGTACAGTTCTGTACGACGATCTCCAGCTTCCCTGCGCTAAAGGCGTTGAACAGATCGAATTTACAATATTTGCAGAGGTCGGGCAGCTGGAGCGATTTGATGCAGATGTGATACTGGTTCATGTGCTTAAGGATGCACAATCACAAAGCCTCTGGCAGAAGACCCAGGTGTCCGAGAGCTGGGGAATACTGAATCCAGTACGCCATGGCCAGGTGCTGCTAACATCAAATGCCGCATGGATGGCTGAACCGATTCTCGAATATACAGCAAATCGCCAGGAGCATTTATTACAGGAACTGGACCAGTTATTTAGTGCGCTGTAAGTAGAAATATATAGCATTATCTCGTATTCCTATGCGTGTCGAACATGATATATAATGTCCCTATCGATAATGATAATCAATATCAATTATGGAGGGGACAAGATGTTATCAATAGAAAGACAAGCGGTTGCGAGACGGAATGCGACCACTAAATACAGAAAATTTCGGGGATTGCACTACTGCTGATGGTGATTCTAGTCATTACGATGTTATCCGCCTGTGGCGGTAAAGAGAATCCGGAAGAAAATCCGGCGTCGCGAAGGCGGAAGCAAATACACCAGCTGCAGTCCAGTCTGAGTCGTCCAAGGAGAAAGAAGAAGGAAATACCATTAAGATCAAACATGGGTTCGGAGAAACAGAGGTCCCTGTACATCCGCAGCGAGTCGCGGTGTTCGGGCTGGAGGATATTATGCTATCTCTGGAGGCGCCGATGGTGTATGCCTATGACTTCAAAGGCTACTATCTGGATGATCAATTGCAGAAACTGAACATTTCCCTGTCCGGTAGCGCTGACTTCAAGCCGAACCCGGAAGCTATTCTTGAAGCCGATCCTGATCTGATCATCGTCCAGCAGTATTCCACGGATGAGAAGGGATACGCTGAGCTGAGCAAGATTGCACCTACGATCGCTTTCGCCCCGGATGATTGGAAGTCCTCGATCGTTGAGATCGGTAAGGCATTAGGGCTGGAGGATAAAGCACGAGCGGTGATTCAGGCCCATGAAGAGAAGCTTAAACAGGCACAAGATACAATTATTCAGGCGGTGGGTTCAGATAAGACAGTAGCCTTTGTCCGTCCTTCGGACAAGGATTTGCAAGTATTCTTCCCAAGCTTCAATCTAGTCTATACCGATTTTGGATTGAAGCCCGACTCAAGTATTGCAGATCTTCAGAAGAAGTCTGAGGACGGTTGGGGAATTAATCTATCACTAGAAGATTTGCCTTTGATTACTGCTGATTACGTATTCGCGATCTACGGTGGTTCGATAGACACAGAAGACGCGCATCAAGAAGCGGTAGGAACTGCGAAGCAAATTGAGAAGCTGCAGATTTGGAAGTCGCTCCCTGCTGTAAAGAAGAACCAGGTGTTTAAAGTGTCATCCAGACACTGGATGTCTTCAGGGCCGATTGCGGAGAGCATGGAAGCAGACGATGTCGTGAATGCGGTGACCGGCAAATTCTAGCGATTGCCGCAGCAATGCAAACATAAATGGCCGCTTCGATAGAGCGGTCATTTATGTTTGAACTGCAATTCTGATAGGTAAAGGTGGCATAAAATGAGTCTTAGCAAGGTAGATATGAACCTCACACAACAGAATGAAGAGGTTAAGAAAGTGACGTTACGTTCACATCAGTGGGCGGAGCAATCATTCTGATTGGAGGCGTAGTAGCTCTGATCCTCAGCATCGGACTGTCCGTATCCTTTGGGGCGGCGGATATTAAGCTTACAACCGTCTGGGAGGCGATATTTCACTACAATTCCGATTTGACACAGCATCAGATTATTCAGGAACTCCGGCTGCCGCGCGTTCTCGGCGGAGCGATGGTCGGCACTTGCTTCGCTGTAGCCGGAGCCATTATGCAGGGAATGACGCGCAATCCGCTGGCCGATTCAGGTCTGCTTGGTTTGAATGCCGGGGCAGGCTTTGCCTTGGCGTTATGCTTTGCTTTTTTTCCTGGTCTGCCATTCATCTACCTAATTCTGTACTCTTTCCTGGGAGCCGGTATTGGGGCAGGGATTGTCTACGGCATCGGCTCTATGACCAGAGGCGGGCTAACGCCACTGCGTCTGGTTCTGGCCGGAGCGGCCGTATCTGCATTGTTGTCCGCGCTTAGCGAAGGTATAGCTCTCTATTTCCGTATCGGACAGGATCTTGCTTTTTGGTATGCCGGTGGTGTTGCAGGTACGAGTTGGCTACAGCTAAAAATCATGTTCCCTTGGGTGCTTGCAGCTGTAATTGGAGCGATAATTCTGTCTCGCTCGGTCACGATGCTTAGTCTAGGAGATGATGTAGCGAAGGGGTTAGGTCTTCGCAGTGGTATGGTGAAGCTATTCGGCGTCATTATTGTGCTGATTCTGGCCGGAGCAGCTGTCTCGGTAGTAGGCGCTGTCGGTTTTGTAGGACTGATTATTCCTCATTTAACGCGGAAGCTAGTCGGAGTGGATTACCGTTTGATTATTCCGTGCTCCGGAGTTCTCGGCGCTCTGCTCGTCGTATTTGCGGACCTGGCGGCAAGAATGGTCAATCCACCATATGAGACTCCACTCGGTGCTCTGATTGCACTAATTGGGGTACCCTTCTTCTCTATATTTCACGCAAGGAAGGGAGGGAGCTGTAATGGCGCAGCCGACATTTGAAATGGACAACAAAAAGTCGAATATTTCACCTGAAGACATACGTCAGCAAAGAAGAAATGTCACTGTCCTGCTTATTCTTGGGCTGCTCATTATCATTGCCTTTGTGCTAAGCATGAATACTGGCTTTATCCGCCTCTCGCCGCTGGATACGATACGAACCTTGTTTGGGGAGGAACCGAGAAGGAACGGCTAATTCTATTTGATTTCCGTTTGCCTCGCATCGTAATATCGGTGCTGATTGGCGCCGGGTTGGCCGTGTCTGGCTGTATTATGCAAGGCATATCCCGCAATGCGCTTGCCGATCCGGGAATCCTGGGCATTAATGCCGGAGCCGGATTAGTTGTATTAATCTTTGTTGCCTACTATCCGAATATGGGCACCGCTTCGATATTTTTGCTGCCTGTGCTGGCATGGATTGGCGCCGGAGTGACGGCAGCCATTATTTTCTCCTTATCCTATAAGCGCCATAAAGGTTTGCTGCCAACGCGTCTACTGTTGACCGGTGTAGCCGTTGCCGCTGGAATCAGCGCAGCGACGATTGTTATTACACTACGAATTAACCAGGAGAAGTATCAGTTCGTGGCTACTTGGATGGCCGGGAGTATCTGGGGAACGAACTGGAAGTTTGTTCTGGCGCTGCTTCCATTCATTGTGATTCTACTTCCGTTCGTATTTTCTAAAGCGCGGACGATGAACGTGCTCAATCTGGGGGAGATGACAGCGACTGGTCTGGGAGCAAAGGTGTCCAGGGAGCAGGTTGTTCTACTTGCAGCTGCAGTAGGGCTGGCGGGCTCCTGTGTAGCAGTCAGCGGCGGCATCGGTTTTGTTGGCTTAATCGGACCACATCTGGCCAGAAGGCTCGTAGGACCGAAGCATCAAGCCTTATTGCCGGCGTCTGCATTGACGGGATCGTTCATGGTCATTGTAGCTGATATGTTGGGGCGTTTGATTCTGCAGCCGTCCGAGATACCGGCAGGTATTATCGTCGCCATTGTCGGAGCGCCATATTTTCTATATTTGCTAGCTCATTCACGATAATAGAGCCGAATTTTGCGATGGAGAATTTGCCTTAAGTACGTAGGAAGGGAGCGTATACTCTGTGCTGAGGAAATTTTTTTCCTATTATAAACCATATAAAGCTTTGTTCCTAGTTGACTTCTGCTGTGCCGTTGTTGCAGGGTTACTCGAATTGTTCTTCCCGATTGTCGTGAACCAGTTCGTTGATAATCTGCTGCCGAGCGGAAATTGGATGCTGATCTTCTGGGCATGTCTCGGATTGTTCGCCGTATATGCGTTGAATAGTCTGTTGCAATATATTGTCACCTATTGGGGGCACCGACTGGGCATCAATATCGAGTCGGATATGCGCGGTAAGTTGTTCAACCATGTGCAGAAGCTATCCTTCCGCTTCTTCGACAATAACAAGACTGGACATTTCATGGCCCGGATGACCAGCAATCTGATGGAGATCGGTGAGATGGCTCATCACGGACCGGAGGACTTATTCATCGCGGCAATGACGCTGATCGGCGCATTTGCACTGATGTTGACGATCAACTGGAAGCTGGCGCTGCTTGCCGTCGTCATCATTCCGGGACTGGTCTATCTGGCCCTCTATTTCAACCGGAAGATGATTCATGCGTTCCAGCGCATGTTCCGAGACATTGGCGAGTTTAACGCCCGGGTGGAGGACAGCATTGGCGGGATTCGCGTCGTACAGGCATTTACTAATGAGAAGTTTGAAGCCGAGCGTTTTGCTGAAAATAATGAGCAGTACCGACAGACGAAGTTTTTCTCTTATAAGATTCAGGCCCAGAACCTCTCCATTAGCTACTTCCTGATGAGGATCGTCATTTTATTCGTCCTCGTTTGTGGTACCTGGTTTGTCATTAAAGGGGAAATGACGAGTGGTGAATTCGTCGGATTCCTGCTGTTATCCAATGTCTTCCTCGGACCGATCAACAAGATTAATGCCGTTATCGAGAGCTATCCGAAGGGGATGGCTGGCTTCAAGAGCTACATAGAACTGCTTGAGACCGAGCCGGATATTGCCGATAGCCCGGATGCGATTGAGGTTGACCAATTGCGCGGCGACATTGAGTATCATCAAGTTACGTTTGGCTATGAGAATGAAGCCAAGGTGCTGGAAAATGTCGATCTAAGGATCAGAGCGGGGGAGACGATTGCATTTGTCGGTCCGTCCGGTGCCGGTAAGACGACGTTATGCAGCCTGCTGCCACGCTTCTATGAAGTGGAATCAGGTATGATTACAGTTGACGGCATCGACATTACTCGGATGAAGTTAGCTTCTCTACGAAAGCAGATCGGGATTGTTCAGCAGGACGTCTTCCTATTCTCAGGCACAATCCGCGAAAATATAGCCTATGGCGATCTAACCGCGGCGGATGCGGATATTTGGGAAGCTGTCAAGCGAGCCCGGCTGGATGAATTCATCGCCTCATTGCCTGATGGCTTGGAGACCGTGATCGGGGAGCGTGGCGTGAAGCTGTCCGGCGGACAGAAGCAGCGGCTCGCGATTGCCCGTATGTTCCTGAAAAATCCACCGATCCTTATCCTGGATGAAGCGACATCAGCTCTGGATACGGAGACCGAGAAAGCGATCCAGCAGTCCCTCAGTGAGCTGTCGGATGGCCGAACAACACTGGTGATCGCACACCGCCTGGCTACAATCAAGAATGCGGACCGGATTATTGTAGTTACGGAGCAGGGTATCGTCGAGCAGGGCAGACATAAGGACCTGGTCACAGCCGGTGGAGTGTACAGCAAGCTGCATGAGGCTCAATTTGGGTCATAAGGGATTATGAAAAGGTAGTTATAATAAAAATATAAACTAGAAAAAGGGGAAACTTCATGGTTTATCGAACTAGGCATTATTTATGGCAGTCCTGTATCGTTATTTTACTCGTTGTCGTACTATCCGCTTGTGGCAAATCGGCTGCTCCGGGGAATGCGCAGGAACAGGAGGTTGGTACAGAAAAGAGTCCGCGGCTGCAAAGGCAGAGACAAGAGTATATACAGACGCGCTTGGCCGGGAAGTTACCATTCCATTACATCCTGAACGGGTACTGACAACTCAATATTTGCCGGAGATGCTGGCAATCGGGATGAAGCCGGCAGGTGCGGCTACGCATTTGCTAACAGGCTTTGCGTCCATTAAGGACCAGATCGGTGGTATCGAAGATATCGGTGCCGCAAATGCGTTGGATCTTGAGAAGGCATTGGCACTTGAGCCTGATCTGATTATTGCTAATGAATACAATAAGGATCAACTGGATCAGCTTAATAAGATCGCCCCTACTGTTGTGGTTCAATGGGAAGGTCAGGATGCCTTCGAGCATTTCAAAGCGGTTGCTGATGTACTGGGCCAATCAGATAAAGCGGACAAGTGGATTCAGAACTTCGATAAAAAAGCAGAAGATGTGCGAGCTAAGCTTGCGGCTTATGTAGACGATAAAGAAACTTTTGGTGTCGTTGTGATCGGTGGATATGAGAAGGGGCAATTGAGAGTCTATGGAAGTGGTAACGTCGGATACACCTTATTCGACGCCCTGAAATTTCCGATGACAGATGCTGTCAAGCAGGAATGGGAGAAAGGAAATCACGAGGCCGGGATTAGCATTTCTCTGGAGAAGCTGCCGGAATATGCTTCTGCAGATCGTCTGTTCGTCGTTAAGTTTGACAATGATCCTGATTTTGTGACTGAAGTGGACAACAGTTCGCTGTGGAAGAACCTTCCGGCCGTCAAGAACGGTAATGTGTATGTGGTGGACGATGGCCTCTGGTTTTCTTACGATGTGATGTCTCTGAAGGCCCAACTGGACGACGCCGTGCGTTTGCTCAGCAAATAATCTGGAGTAATACGATAGCTTTGGATGCATGCCTAAGTAAGCAGGAAAAGTTTATATGTAGATATCTTGAGAGAGCAAATGATTTGATCATTTGCTCTTTTTGTACGCCCCAAAAGATAAAACACTGAATAGAAATCTAGAAATCTATTGATAATCCGCCAGTGATTCGTATACGTTGGGTGATTGAAGAAAGACCAGGTCAGAGCGTATTTCCAGGCTCCTGAGCCTGGTCTTTCAGTAGGTTTTGTACTGGGAGTATCACACAAATTTGTGAAATGGTGAATGAAGAGAGCCACTTATTAGCGTTATAAAAAACTTTGATCACAAGCGGTTTTACATATGGAAAAATAGTTGAAAACAGTGTAAAGATGCGGCTTTTCATGCTTAGGTACATAGTGATTCCTTCCCGACTGGTTGAAATTGTATTTTCAGAATCGATATATTTTTTGATAGAATAATTTGATGATAGGAAACCTGCCATGAGGAAACAATGAAGAGAGAGACATACTCGGGCGTTGACTGAAAAGGGGAGAACATATGAAATCTAAGAAGCTCGCATTGTTTACAATATCACTGCTGATCTTCATGCTGACCGGTTTGACTGGCTTGGTAGGTAATGCAGCGGCGGAGCCAAAATCTAGCAAAACTTATGTGATTGGTACAGATATTACGTTTGCTCCGTTTGAATTCCAAGATGTGAACGGTAAGTTCGTCGGGATCGACATGGATCTGCTGGAGGCCATTGCCCAGGATCAGAATTTCAGTTATGAAGTGAAGCCACTTGGCTTCAATGCGGCCGTTCAAGCACTAGAAGCGAAACAAGTAGACGGTGTAATCGCCGGGATGAGTATTACTGATGAGCGGAAGCAGAAATTCGAACTGTCAGAGCCTTATTTTGAATCCGGTGTGGTTATGGCTGTTAGCAAAAATAATGACGATATCAAAAGCTACGAAGATTTAAAAGGGAAGAAGATTGCTGTCAAGACAGGTACTGAGGGCTACCGATTTGCTGAATCGATTGCCACCAAATATAGTTTCACGATCGTGCCCTTCGACGAATCTGCCCAAATGTATGAGGATGTAAAGACGGGAAATTCAGTCGCTTGTTTTGACGATTATCCCGTACTGGCATATGGAGTCAATCAGAATAATGGGTTGAAAATCGTAACGAAAAAAGAAGCAGGCGGCTCCTATGGCTTCGCAGTGAATAAGGGAATGAATCAGGAGCTTATGGCTAAATTTAATGCCGGCCTGGCGAATCTCCAGGCAAGCGACCAATACGACCAGATTCTAGAGAAGTATCTTGGGGATAGTGCATCCCAAACGGTTGTGAAAAGCCGCGGGGGATTGATTCTCGAATCGCTGCCTGCGCTGTTCAAGGGTCTTGGGAAGACATTGCTGTATACGATCGTGTCCTTGTTCGTTGCCCTGATCTTCGGGCTGATCTTCGGATTTATGAAGGTGGGCCAGAACCGATTTCTACGCGGTGTTGCTACCGTATTCGTTGACGTTTTCCGGGGTATTCCGCTGATCGTCCTTGCTTTCTTTATTTACTTCGGGATTCCGCAGGCGTTCGGGTTCACGATGCCACTATTCCTGGCGGCCATTCTGACGCTTAGTTTGAATACGGGAGCTTATGTGACGGAAATTATTCGTGGTGGCATTCAGTCGATCGACCGCGGACAAATGGAAGCGGCCCGGTCACTTGGTCTGCCATATCGCAAGTCGATGATGAAGATTATTATTCCACAGGCGATTCGTATCATGATCCCGTCATTAATCAATCAGATGGTTATTACGCTGAAGGATACGTCGATTCTGTCGGCGATCGGTCTCGTAGAGCTAACACAATCCGGCAAGATCATTATCGCCAGGACATTTGCTTCCTTTGATATTTGGCTTGTCGTAGCTATTATGTATTTGGTCGTTATTACCGTTCTGACGAAATTGTCTGGTTATCTGGAAAGGAGGGCGCGCCGTGGGTAAGATTCGCGTTGATGGATTGAAGAAGAGCTATGGTACCAATCAGGTGCTGAAAGGAATCGATATGAAGGTTCAAGAAGGTGAGGTTGTGTGCTTGATCGGACCTTCTGGTTCGGGGAAGAGTACCTTTCTTCGTTGCTTAAATCGATTGGAGGAAATTACGGCAGGTCAGGTTATCGTTGATGATCTGGATATCGAGGATCCGAAGACGGATATCAATAAAGTCCGCGAAAATATCGGCATGGTGTTTCAACACTTTAACTTGTTTCCACATTTCAGTGTGCTGAAGAACATCATGTTTGCTCCAATGGAATTAGGCAAACTGGATGCAGGGCAGGCTCGTGACACTGCGCTACGCTTGTTGGAAAGAGTCGGGTTGGCGGATAAAGCCGATGTCTTCCCGAGCCAGCTGTCGGGTGGCCAGAAGCAGCGCGTAGCGATCGCTCGGGCTCTGGCGATGAATCCGGATATTATGCTGTTTGATGAGCCTACTTCGGCGCTTGACCCTGAGATGGTCGGAGAAGTGCTTGGTGTTATGAAGGATTTGGCCCGCGAAGGAATGACAATGGTTATTGTGACGCATGAGATGGGCTTTGCCCGCGAAGTGGCCGATCGGGTTGTGTTCATGGACGGCGGCTATATTGTAGAAGAAGGATCGCCGGAGGAAGTATTCGGCAATCCGAAGAACGAGCGTACGATCAGTTTCCTGGAAAAGGTACTGTAGTGCAGATGAATCCCTTCTAGGTGAACAAGTGCTGTAGATAAGTACTTGTTTACTTAGAGGGGATTTTTTGATTCATGACTGGTACAGGTGCATACAATTGATTTTGAATGAATAGCCGTAAATCCAATCATACTACAGGAAGAGTGTGGACTTGTGTCTTAAGAATAACTAAGGAAGAGTGATTAGATTGAAATGGACGTCGATATCATATCTGCTTCTCCTGCTGATGCAGAGCCCTGATAGCGTTCCGGAGTCTGACGAGTTAACAGTTACTCACGAAGGGAAACCGATCTCTAATCTGACTAGAGAGGCTCATCGTCTGCCGGTGTTCCCTCTGGTTGATATGAGTAGATATGAGCGCTGGGTTGATGAGTTAGACCGGATTACTTATAAGAAAGCGATTAATGCGCGTATTAATAGCTCGGGACAAATCGATCCAGGGCAGAATGGCTATAAGCTTAACAGACGTGAATTTTTGAAGGCTTATTATGGATATTTATATAATACCGGTGCTTCTTCCATCGAGGTTCCAACATATCCTGTCTATCCACGAGTAGATACGGAGCTACTAGCTTCGCTACGTTCTAAGCAGATTAGTAATTATGTGACTTACTATAACTCCAGTAATGCAGATCGTTCTCATAATATTGTCTTAGCGGCCAGAGCGATTGATGGTACGGTAGTCTTTCCTGGAGAGACCTTCTCTTTCAATCAGGTCGTTGGAATGCGTACGACAGGCAAGGGGTACAAACGAGCGGGAGTCATTGTAAGAGGGGAAATGACGGAGGGAATAGGTGGCGGATCTGTCAGGTATCCTCGACATTATTTAACGCAGTCGACAGAGCGGGGTTGAAGGTTGTTCAACGCTATTCCCACAGTCGTCATGTGTCATATGTACCTTCGGGCAGAGATGCGACCGTAAGCTGGGGAGGCCCAGACTTTGTGTTCGATAATGAATACAACCAACCGATTCTGATCCGTGCATTCGCCGGTGGTGGTAATATGGTCGTGAATATTTTCTCATCCAATGTCATTGAATATTCCCTAGAAAGATTCCTAGTATGTCCCATCAGCTTCCTGAAGAGATCAAAAATACTCACTCAGAATCTGGACCTAGCGTGATGAAAAACAACTCGATATAGATAATAAATCTTAGATAAAATACATTCTATACATAGTCAAATTATGCTAATATTCTTTGAGGGACGTTATTGTATCATTGCTGACACGAATCTACATAATCAGTAGTGGTTTTGTAACGCTGACATTCATAAGGGGGGATTCATCATGTTTAAAAAGTTACAAAGCAAGCTTATACTTATTTTTGCTCTATTGCTCATTATAGCTATGGTTACCTCACAATTGATAACCGGAGCTATAATGAGCAGCAGCTTCAAGAAAGAATTAGATACAATTGGGGCTGCTGAAGCAGAAGCGTTAACACAGATTACGGACTTACGTATTGATAATTTTGCCAAGGACATTTTGCAATTTAGCGAGCAGGATGAGATCGATAGCATTCTGATGAACGGCTCGTTAACTTCGTCCATGACGAAACAAATGAAGACATATACGAAGAATAATCCAGAAGTATCTGCTATTTATATGGCGGACTCGAAGAAGAAAATGTACGATCCAGAAGATAATGTATACGAGTCAACATATGATCCACTGACTAGGCCGTGGTACAAGCTGGCCAACGACAATAAGGATCAGGTGCAGATTAGTGAGCCATATATGGATCTTATAACCAAGAAAATGAAAGTTGCGATCTCAAAAGCGATTGTAGAGAATGATAAGGTGACAGGCGTCATCTCACTTGATTTAGATCTTGGACAAATTACGGAACAAATCAATGAGACTAATGTTGGATATAATGGCTATGGATTCATCCTAGATCAGGTTGGGGATCCGGTGGTACTACCAGATACAGATGGCAAAAATCAAATGGACAAGCCATATGTCGCAGAAATGTACAAAAAAAATGAAGGGAAGCTCCAGTACACAGATAATGACACGAAGAAGATTACATATTATAAAACTTCAGCACTGACTGGCTGGAAGATCGGTGCTGTATATAAAGAGAAGGATCTGTTAAGTCTCGTAAGTGGTATCGAGCAAATAGAATTGATCATTACGATCTGCGCCATCATCGTGGCTAGTATTATCGTTTATTTTGCTGCCAGATACATTACGAAGCCGGTTACTCAATTAACGAACCAAGTACAGTTAATGGCCAAAGGTGACTTGACAGTTCAAGGAAAGGCCAGATCCAAGGACGAGATCGGGCAATTAACCAGTCATTTTAATCAAATGGCTCAAAATATGCGAGAAGTCATATCCAAGGTTGTTGAATCCTCGGAGAAGGTATCGGATTCGGCTGTAAATCTGAGCGCGGTATCTGAGGAGACGAAAGCGACAAGTGAAGAGATTGCTCATGCAATGACGGATGTCGCCAAGGGTTCGATGGAAGGTGCGACCAATATAGAGAATATGCAACGTGTCACTCTTGACCTGGATTCGCAATTCAAGTTAATTCAAGAGACGATGGATGAAATGCAGTTCAATTCCAATAAGACGCAGGAGGCGAGCGTTGACGGCAGAGAGAAACTCGTCGTTCTTCAGACGCGTTCCGATGAATCCTTCACTGAAATACAAGCGATCGAGCAAGTGTTAAGTATTTTGGTCGAGAAAATAACGAATATCAGAGAGGTTGCAGCTACGATGAATGGCATTTCCGGGCAGACGAATCTGTTGGCTCTGAATGCCTCTATCGAGGCTGCAAGAGCTGGAGAAGCTGGCAAAGGATTCTCAGTTGTGGCTTCAGAGATTCGCAAGCTTGCAGAGAAATCAGCTGAACATGCCGATCAAATTAGTGATACTATCGTTGGTATTGTTGAAGAGGCAGAGAATGCAACTGCTGCGATGAGCAAGACGAAGGAAATTACTCTAGAGCAGAATGCTGCGGTTAAAGATACAGAGACTGCTTTTAAGACGATTCAAGATTTAATGTACCAAGTAATCCATTCTATTGATAACATGTCTGATGAAATGAAGAAAACCGTGACATTAAAGGATGACGTAGTACATTCGATTGAGAGTCTGTCGGCTATTTCAGAGGAATCAGCTGCCGCTGCTGAGGAAGTCAGCGCGTCGACACAGGATCAATTGCAAGCCATCGATACTGTTTCCAAATCTGCAGATGAATTAAGTCAATCCAGTACCGAATTAGAGCAATTGGTCAAGAAATTTACAATTTAGAAGTTATGTTTAGTTCAGGAACATTAGAGTAGACTCAGCGAAAAGTGAAGCCCGCATTTGACTGTTACAGTCAAATGCGGGCTTCTTCTATATAACTTCCTAATAACGTTCCAGCACCAAATTCGTCTTCAGCGAATCGGCAGGTACGAGCCAGCCATTGCTATTCAACAGATTCATCAGGCTGGTGCGTTTGGAGGCTGCCGTCTGATAGTCGTCGGTCTTGAAGGAAATTTCAACAATGTAGTCCGTTCCACTCCCGCTGGCCGAGGCAATCGGCCATACCTCAATATCTGTGTCTAGCCCTTCAAAAGTACCGCTGTATCTACTTGCCAGAATCGGGCCATGCGCATAAGCCTGCAGCAGCTTAGCCGTTCCCCAGCCTTGAGCATTTGTCTTATCAAGTTTCCCAGGGATCTTGCTTACCAGCATATTGAGCGCTTCTGATTCAGTAGGCAAAGTTAGCCCTTTGGAGGTCGATTCTTCTTTATCGTTCGAGAAGCTCAGCGTCTGTTTGCTGTAGCCCCAATCCACCTCAGCATCGTAATTCGTGTCCGCCGCGCTGAAGCCATCCAGGTTAGCCTGATTCAAGGCGGCATTGATATCTCCGTTCACCACGGCATAGCGTTTCTTATACGTCAATTCGTACTTCTTCTTATCTTCTTTTTGCGGAAACGTACATTCCAGCCTGAATCATTCAACGACAGATCCGTTGTATCGAAATATTCCACGAGCATCCGTGCTGCAGGCTCAGTAATCTGAAAAGCATCTTTAACCTCATTCTTGAGCGTAAAATCCTGCTTCAACACCGTGTCATTGCTTAGCAGAAACTTTACTTCATAGGATGGTACCGCGTTGCCTGCGGCCTCTACCTTAGGTTGGGATTGCCATCCAGTGGCCAACACAACTGCGCTCAATGCGGCAATGATCAACGTTCTGCCCGTCTTTGTCTTCTTCAATTTCATCATTTCAGCTCCTTTGGAATGAGATATGGGAATCTATGGTTCGATATCTACTCTAAGGGTGAAGTGTCAATTTCAGATCAAATTAAGGGTGATCTACAGTCAAAAATTGCAAGATTTATTATTGGTCTACCAAGAGTGACTATTGGATCGAACGGCTCCATTCATTAAGAAGCTCGATAAATTGGCCGCTCGTGGCAGACATATAGCGGTCCTGATTGGTAATGGCGTATACCTGACGTTCGGCGGGAAGACCGGGGATTGGCCAGATCCGCAGCAGGCCTTGGTCAGCCTCGGATTGGACAGCCATCCTGGATATGAATGAGATGTGCTCGCCTAGCATGACCGCCTGCTTGATCGCCTCCAGAGAATCGAGCTCCAATCTGGAGAAAGGGCTAATTCTATGCTGTTCCAGCCATTGATCCGTAATTCGTCGTGTACTGGAGGCCTTGCCATGCAGCACGAACGAAGAGGCGGCGATCAGCTCCGGCGTCCACTCCTCAGCTCCGGCGAATGGATGACTCGGGGAGCAGGCAAGAACAAGCTCGTCCATGCACAAAGCATAAGCTTTTAACGGATTTTCATGGAAGGATCCGGTAGAGATGATACCGATATCGATCTGATGAGAATGCAGCATTTGAGTGATGGCAGGAGCTGTCTTGACAGATAGGGAGATATGAATCCCCGGATAAGATTTGCTGAATACATCAATCAGCTTCGGTAAGATGTATGTTGCCGGAACGTAGCTTGCCCCGATCGTGAGCGTTCCCTGCCCTAGGGTATCGAATTCTTTAACGACCCGCTGTGCTTCCGCAGCTAGTGCATTGATTTTCATCGCATAGTGAAGCAGGGCATCAGCCGGCGTCTGTCAGAATGATCCGTCCCATACGGGCATCGAATAATTTCACCCCGAAGTCGCGCTCCAGATTTTTCATATGAAAGGTGACGGTAGGCTGCTTGAGTCCAAGCAGGTCAGCAACGGTGGTGATCTTATGGTGCTTCTCCAGCAGTTCAATAATCTCCAGCTTCAATAAATTAAGGTTCATCATCTGCAATTCCCATCCTTATATGAAAGAGATTCTTAATAAGTTGATTAAAAAATAATGCAGAGTATTGGCAAGAGGGAGAAATGATTCTGGAGAAGCGTAGCGTTCGCCTTCGTGAACGAATTTCTACCTTGTTGGATTCTATTTAATCAAAGAAATCTGTGAGCAACAGCGATCGAAAGAACATTTCACCCGGTTGCCTACATCTGGATAGTTTTTAACTCAACTTACTTATAGATTTAATCTATGAATATAAACGCAGTTCATTGAAATAATTAATTTTCATTTTACATAACTCTAATACTCCCTTTGATTCCCACAGGTAGACTAACTTATGTAGGAACGTAAGAGCAAGAAAACGTACCCAATGCGAATAAGGAAGGGAAATCATCAGATGGATTTAAACATAAGCGGTCTTGGCAAGAGCTTCGGCGGCAATATCGCGCTACATCCGACCGATCTGAGCATCCGTCAGGGGAAGTTCACGACGTTACTCGGACCATCGGGCTGCGGTAAGACGACGCTGCTGCGCCTGATCGCCAGTCTGGAACAACCGGATACAGGAAGCATCAGCTTTGGTGAGGATATTCTGTATAGCGCTGCAAGACAAGTGCCACCTCATCGGCGCGGCTTCGGAATGGTGTTTCAGGACTTTGCTCTCTGGCCACATATGACTGTCTTCGAGAATGTAGCCTTTGGGCTCAGGGCGACCGGGCGTAAGGAAGGAATTCACGATAGGGTGATGGAGGCGTTAGACAAAGTTAAGCTCAGCGGAATGGAGCAGCGCTATCCTCATCAATTGTCGGGTGGACAGCAGCAGCGGGTGGCATTCGCTAGAGCAGTGGCAACCCGGCCAAAGCTGGTGTTGTTTGATGAACCGTTGAGTGCGCTTGATGCCGTACTGCGAGATGAGATGCGCCTGGAGATGATGTATTTGGTCCGCGAAATGGGGCTTACCGCACTCTATGTGACGCATGATCAGATCGAGGCGATGTCCATGTCTGATCAAGTGATTGTCATGCAAGGCGGGCGAGTATTACAGCAAGGTGCACCTGAGGAGATCTACAATCTGCCTAAGCATTCGTTTGTAGCCAGGTTCATTGGGAAGTCGAACTGGTTGGCTGATGGGCAGTCGATGTTCAGACCGGAGCATATTCGCTTTGAACTAGGCAGCGAACAGGAGGTTCAATCCTACAATACTGTCGTATCGCAGGTGAGTTATGTTGGGGATCGTTATGAGGTCCGATTAAAGACGGATGAGGTAGCCGAGCTATGGTTGGCCCACTATCCAGAGCGACTAAGTGAAGGGACAGAACTGACTATCTATGTACCACAGAGATGTATTCACCGCATAAATGAAAGCTAATCAAGATTCCATAAAAAGAATAAAGGGGAAATGATCATGTTCAACTTAACACGTAATGCATGGAAAAAAGGTAGTGCGCTCGTTCTATCGTTAGCGCTTGGCGCCGCATTAGCTGGCTGCGGAAGCGACAATGCTAGCCAGAATACAGCAGCTTCGGCAAGCGCGGAGAATAAGCCAGCACAAGCTGCAGACAAGATTCTTACGGTATATACAGCAGGCCCGGAAGGACTTGCGAATAAGCTGATCGAAGAATTCCAGACGCAGACGGGTGTAAAGGTGGAGATGTTCCAAGGCACCACCGGTAAAATTCTGGCCCGTCTTGAAGCAGAGAAAGCCAATCCGGTAGCCGATGTCGTCATTCTCGCCTCGCTGCCATCAGCTCAAGGTCTTAAGAAGGATGGCTTGACGCTTGCATATCCCGAAGCTCAAAATGCCGATAAGCTGAATAAGGATTGGTCTGATTCGGAAGGCCATTATTTCAGCACCAGCGCTTCTGCACTTGGCATTGCTTATAATACGAAGCTGGTGACGACTCCTCCAACATCCTGGAGCGATCTGGCAAAGCCAGAGTTCAAGGACCAGGTGAACATTCCCGACCCGTCGCTGTCAGGTTCTGCACTGGACTTCATTACAGGTTATCTTAGCGACAAAGGTGAGAGCGGATGGTCTCTGTTCGAGCAGTACAAAGCAAATGGCGTAGCGATGGCCGGCGCTAACCAAGAAGCGCTTGATCCGGTTATTACTGGCGCGAAGAGCGTTGTAGTGAGTGCGGTGGATTACATGACTTATAAAGCAAAGGCCAAGGGCGAGCCGATCGATATCGTATATCCGCAAGAAGGCACAGTTATCAGCCCTCGTCCAGCAGCCATTCTTAAGTCTACAAAGCATGAAGAGAATGCGAAGGCATTTATTGATTATTTACTCTCTGATTCAGCTCAGAAGCTGGTCTCCGATGCAGCACTTCTTCCAGGACGTACAGATGTTAAGGCCGAGAACCGCGCTAACTTAGACGAAATTCCGCTACTTACGACAGATTGGGCATGGATGGGCGAGCATGGTCCGGAAGTAACTGATCAATTCACGAAGCTGTTCAAATAATATGAATAATACGGTACTACAGCGTCAATTAAAAATCTGGTCGATGGTGCTTGCGCTTCTAGTTCTTGGTCTTCTCATTGTTGTACCTTTGGCCGAAATTTTCATTCAGAGCGTGTATCGGGATGGGGAGCTGACTTGGTCAGCTCCGTTCCGTACACTGGCAAATTCCGATATGATGGCGGTGTTGCTATCCTCGATCTGGCTAGGCGTATGCGTCATTCTGGGAACGACCGTGCTTGCGCTGCCCCTCGCCTGGGTTATGGTCAATACCAGACTGGGGCGACTTCGCTGGTTGGAGATCGTATTCCTGATTCCATTCATGACACCACCTTACATCGGTTCAATGGGCTGGATTCTGTTCATGCAGAAGAACGGCTATCTGGAGCAGCTTGTTCCTGGTCTCGCTGGGTTAGGTCAGTCCTTCTTCTCCTTTGGAGGAATGGTCGCGATTATGAGTCTTCATCTGTATCCCTTCCTGTACTTGCTGCTTCGTGGAGCGCTGGAGCGGATCGGTGGGAATATGGAGGAAGCGGCAGCCGTCATGGGTGCACCGTTCTTGTATCGCTTCCGACGTGTGATTGCCCCATTGCTGCTATCGGCATTTGGTATGGGAGCCATGCTCGTCTTTGTGAAGACGATTGCTGAATTCGGCACGCCGGTTACGTTCGGCAAACGCATAGGCTACCAAGTGATGACCTCGGAAATTCATAAGTATATCTCTAGCTGGCCAATCGATTTCGGCAAGGCGACCTCATTGGCATCCGTACTGCTAACGACTTGTCTGTTGGTCTGGTATGCGCAGTCCCTGTTGAACCGTAAATATACTTATGGTCTGGTTGGGGGAAAAGGAGTACGTCATTCCTCGATGAATAGTGGCCGCTGGCTGCAGTGGGCAGGAGGAATCTACGCGGTTCTGCTTCTGCTCGTATCAGTGGGTATCCCTTATTTCTCCATCATCGCGGCTTCGACGATGAAGCTGCGAGGAGTTGGGCTCGCCTGGAACAACTTTACGTTCGATTTCTACAAAGAGCTACTGCGCTGGAATTCATCCAGCATGAAGGCTTTGATGAATAGTTTATGGTTATCTTTGGTTGCTTCTACGATTGCCGTGGCGCTGGGTACCTGGTTCGCTGTCGCGATCGGTCGGTCCAAATCTCGTCTGCAGCAGTTGATTGATCTGTTTAGCCTTCTGCCAAATACGGTACCAGGGATTGTTCTGGTCGTAGGATTGATACTGCTCTGGAATGCTCCATGGATGCCGATCCCGCTGTATAACACTTACAGTATGGTTATCCTCACCTATGTTATTTTATTTGTTCCTTATACGGTGCAGTACGTCAAGAGCGCCTTCACCCAAATCGACCCTTCGCTATTCCAAGCGGGTCAGGTGTTTGGCGGAAGGCCGGGATATATATTCCGTAGAGTGCTGCTACCACTCATCATTCCGGGGATGCTGGCCGGATGGATGATGACCTTCACCATTGCTTCGCGCGAGCTTGTTGGCTCTTTGCTGATCTTGCCTCCGTCCGTGCAGACCTCGGCGACGTATATTTACGCCCAGTTCGAGCAGGGGCAAGTATCGCTCGGTATGGCGATGGCTGTTATCTCTGTGGGAATAACGACGATTCTACTTATGCTGCTGGAAGTCCTCGGCTCCCGAAAGAAGTGGAACACGGCCTAATGGAACTGAAAATATGGGGTGGAGCCGGCGAGCATGGCCGTTCTTGTTATGTGCTAACAGGAGAACAGCATCGGATTATGCTTGATTGTGGCGTCAAGAAGGAGGGAACGGGACAATATCCCTTGCTTGATGTCAATCTGATTCCTGAGCTGACGGCAGTATTTCTGTCGCATGCACATGAGGATCATTCTATGGCTCTACCACTTCTATATAAGCACGGTTATGAAGGAGAAATATGGACGACTAGGCCAACGGTATCGCAGTTGGAGTTGTATTTTGCAAATTGGGGTAAATATGTAGCTGGCCGGAATGGAGAGCTGCCCTATGAACCCGAGGACATTTCGGCACTGAGATTTCGCATTCTAGAGGAAGAGGCCTCGGCAGGACAATGGCTGAAGCTGGACGATGGACTGACATTGCAGTGGGGGCGGAGCGGCCATATGCTCGGTTCTGTCTGGTTCCGATTTCAAATGGAGGGGCAGCAGCTGTTCTTCTCGGGAGATTTCAGTCGGGAATCTGCTCTGTTGGCAGCTGATGCTCCAGGTAAGCCACTTTCTGAAAGCCCCACTGTTCCCAATTCTTCTATATCTGCGACGGCATTATCCATTATGGACAATGCGTACGGAATGGATGAAGAATCCCAGGAGCAGAAACTGCATGCACTCCAGCAATTTATGCTCGAGGTGCTAGGGAGAGGTGGGCATGTGCTGCTGCCAGTTCCCGCATTTGGACGAGGACAGGAGCTACTCGTGTGGGCATTAAGTACATTCCCCAATCAGCCGATTCTGCTGGAGCGGGCGATTTATGAAGGGCTGTGTCAGATGGCGGAATGGGAGGCATGGTTAAGACCGGGTAGCCTTCATTCGATAGAGGGAGCGATGAAAACACTACATGTACATGTACCGGGTAGCCAGGAGGAACGGCTGCATTTATTGGAGGGAGAGGAGCCATTCATCATCTTCACGACCGATGGCATGATGGAGTCACCTCGTGCCCGCTGGTATGCGGAACGTCTATCATTTTCATCTAATCATGCTATCGTCATTACGGGTCATGCAAGTGAAGGCACCTTTGCCCGGCGGCTGCTGAGAGGAGAGACCGAGGAGACGTACTGCGAGACGGTACAGATGGGCTATAAAATCCATCAAGGTCTAGACGATGTCCGCTATATGCTACATGAGGTACCCAGTCGTCATACCGTACTGGTTCATGCCCCTAAGCCGGAGACGAATCGGGTAATTGTCTGCCTGGCTGGTGAAGGGTACCTAGGCTTGCATTCCTTGCAGCCAGGGTCCATATTACAAATATAGAAGTACAATAATCCTTCGTCAGACATTATGCCTGACGAGGGTTTTTGACGTTCTCAACGATCTGTAAAGGTGATAGAAAGTGATAGATATTTACCCCTTAATCAGACAAATTTATCCCTAATAATACATAAAAAGATAAAAATTAACTTATATAGGGAATATAATCCAAAACGGCGTATGGACATGTAAATCGTCTATGTATTCGTTTTCTTGCGTTATTAAGCGGTTTTACTGCGGGAGGAAGATTAAGCTAGTCTTAGGATTAGAGATAGAAAGAGAAAGAGGAAGAGAGGAGGAGCCCTACTTGTCATTCTTATTGTATGTAATAGCTGCTGTGTTTCTCATATTTCAAGCTCTGTATACGATCATTCCCCTTGTCTGCAGTAAGGTAAAAAGGCTTAATCCCGAGCTAGTGGAGAAATCAATATCGGTGCTCGTCCCGGCCTATAACGAGAAACTGACGATTAAAAATTGTCTGGATGCGATGGCTGGCCTGAATTATTGCAACTATGAGATTATCATCATTAACGATGGGTCCAAGGATGAGACCCTCTCCAGACTGGACGAACTACTGCAGCTCGAACCTGACTGCCGAACTCCTGCACATCAGTTAGCCTACAAGCCGATTATAGGCGTATACCGTTCAGTCTATTTCCCCCATATCCTCGTCATCGACAAGCAAAATGGTGGCAAAGCCGATTCTCTGAATGCAGGGATCGATTACTCTCTATCCGAGATCGTCATTACATTAGATGCCGACAGCATGCTAGAAACCAACGCCTTGAAATACGTCAATCAATACTTCCATAACAGCGATATTATTGCCCTCGGCGGCACCGTCAAAATTGTACAAGGGGCGGAGAAGCGGGACGGGACTATTGTAGAGAAGTTCAGAGGCCCTGGGCTAATTAAAAGCCAGATTATCAATTATACGCATGGCTTCTATGTACGCAAACTAACGCAGTCCTTCTTTAACTCCATTGTCGTGATATCCGGCGCTTTCGGCGCATTTTACAAGGATGTTCTGGTAGAGGTCAATGGATTCCGCAGCACTGTCGGCGAAGATATTGATATTACATTGAAAATTCACGAGTATTTAAAGGCCAATCGCCTGAAGAAGAAGCTGGTATATGCGCCTGAGGCGGTCTGTTACACGGAATGCCCGGAGAATTTGCCCAACTTCTACAAGCAGCGTATCCGCTGGCAGAAGGCGTTCATCGATTGTATTCTGATCTATTGGTCGCGGCTGTCGAGCCGTTTTGGTATAGGAGTAAATCTGTTCTTTGCTATTGACGGCTTCATGCTCGGTACCTTCTCGGCATTTATGACGTTCGTCTATATCGTGCAGATGATACTCTTTGCTCGCGGCAATCTGATCCACGCACTTATATTCATGCTGATCACCGTGATAATTAATGCTCTGCAAATTGTGATTTCATTTGTCCTCTGCAGAAAATATGGCAGCAGCTATAAGATTCAAGACTATATTAGGATGTTCATTTTTAGTCAACTGGAATTGCTCACATACCGGAATCTGCTGCTCTATATCAATATTATTGGGACGTTAAAATATTTTGATAATGATGAAGGCTGGGGGTTCGTGGATAGAAAAGGCGTCGCAGCCATCAGTCAAAATATCGCATCTGGATCGCATTCAGGATAGAAGGAGGACTCCTATGAACACGGTTATGGTAAGCAAACGAATCATATACGTAGATTGCTTGAGAATCCTATCAATTATTGCTGTTATTGCCCTGCATTACACGGCGGAAATACTGACCACATCGAATAATTTTCACACGGCTTCCTGGTGGATCAGCAATTTTTTCAATTCCATATCGCGGTTTGCCGTTCCCGTATTTTTTATGATAAGCGGTGCGATGATCCTGCGGACAGAGGTTCATTCCTATAAGGCTTTTTTCAAGAAGAGGATCATGCCTTTACTGATCTCGCTGGTCAGCTGGTCGCTCATCTACGGGTTGTATAACCAATACGTGATTTTGAAAAGCAATATGAATGGCTTCGAATTTCTGCTCGATTTCGGCTACCGTCTGCTGACAGATCGTAATTATGTGCATCTTTGGTTCCTTTATGCGATCATCGCCATTTATTTAACGGTTCCACTCCTCAGCAAATGGATCAAAGCCTGTAGTGAGAAGGATCTGAGATATTACTTGAGCTTGTGGTTTGCTGTAAGTATCGGGGGGCGCTTGCTGTACGATATCGTGGAACGGCTGACAGGAACAGGGATCAGTATACCACTCTTAAACATTCCGTTCTTTACGGGGTATCTCGGTTATTTTGTATTAGGCTACTATTTATATCATTTTGATCTGCCTGCGAGAATGAAAAATATGATGTTCAATCTAGGCTTCCTCTCATTTTTTATTGCCCCTGTTGCGACTTATTTTGTGTCCGTATACAGAGGCGTGCTTGACGAAATGTTCTACGGCAACTATTCCATCACCACATTTTTCATGGCTGTTGGCATGTTTATTTATTTCAAAGCTAAAGAGGAGGCGCTGAGCGCTAAAATGAATCATAAAGTACAAAAATTGCTCGGTTCAGTCTCCAAAGCCAGCTTCAGCGTATATCTGATTCATCTACTGATCGAGATGATGGTATCGGGCAGAACGGCGTTTGAGGCTTCATTATTAGAGGCAATTCTGGGCCTTCTAGCGAATATTTTCCTAATCCTTATGATCAGTTATGTCACTGTCAAGGTTTTGAATTTGAATAAGGCCACAACCTATATTCTGTTCGGCGGAAGAGGGTGATTCCATGAAGATCAGTTTATATACAAAAGTGTTCGTAATTGTATTACTGGCGGGTATGGGCCTCTATTTCTATCAAATCTCAAGCGCCGAGGATCATAAAGTGGTGGCGGTGTACGTGGAAGCCTGGAGAGATGCAGACAACGTCCGTTTGTCCGATAAAAATGTCGATATTGCTTATATTGCCTTTGCGAAGATAGCGGGGACGAGGCTCTATTTTCATGAAGACGAGGCAACGAACGAGCAGATTAAACGTAATATTCAAAAAATGAAGGAGAACAACCCTACGACACGATTCGTGCTTGCTATAGGCGGATATGGAGTGGATGGCTTCTCTGACGCTACAATGGATGAAAACCGTTATTTATTTACGGAGAGTATTGTTGAGATGATCCGAGAGCTGAAACTGGACGGCGTGGATATCGATTGGGAGTATCCAGCATTTCATGCTTGGAATACACAGAAATCACGGCCTGAGGACACGCAGAACTTCACCAGCCTGATGAAAGAATTAAAAGAGAAGATGTACCGGTTGCCTTTCAAGAACAAGGGATATCTATTGACTTTCGCCGCAGGCACGCAGGATTGGTATTTTCAGAACGTTGAGGTTCAGAAGGTTGCTAAATATGTCGATTACATCAATGTAATGAGCTATGACTTGATCGGCCAATGGTCGGATCAGACTGGCTTTAATGCCAATCTATTTATGGACCGCGGGAACAAGTCGCAGATGAGCGTCGATCAGATCATAACGATGTATCTTGATCATGATATAGACAGCAAGAAGCTGTTGCTCGGTATTCCTGCTTACTCCTATGCATGGAAGAATGTTAAGAACAGTTGGAATGACGGCGCATTTGCTCCCGGACAAGCAGTTGATATTGAGCAGTTGGATTTTACTTATAAGGTGATTCAGAAATCATATATGAACAAAAATGGTTACAAGCGTTACTTTGATGATCAAGCCAAAGCGGCTTATCTCTACAATGGAGAAACGTTCATCACCTATGAAGACACGGAAGCGCTAGTTGAAAAGGTGAAGTATATACATCAGCATGACCTCGGCGGCGCAATGGTCTGGGAATATTCTCAAGATGCCGAGGACGGGATCGTGAAATTTCTGGGAGATCAGCTGCGTCAATGATTAATTAGAGGATGTCGAGCCAGCAGCCAGTGTAAATCTTTTATAGTATAATAATTACTATTAGTGCGTGTTCAAAAGGCGGTTTTCAGCACCGAGAAGGTTGGATAAAGCTAGGGTCGAAAGGAGCGGAGCGTACGTAGTTTGTACGTGAGCACCGGAGGACCCGGCTGAATTCAAAATTCGATGCCGAATAACTTCTTGATTGACTTCGTGTTAGATATAGAGTTTATTCGTTATCAGCATGGCTGATGAAACTCTATATCGCAAGAAAACCTACCTCTGCATCGCGGTCGCTCCTCCTTGAATGACTTCGATCGGTTTTCTTATCAAAAGTGGACTTTTTGAACAACCTCTACTATATGGGATGAACAGAGAGAGAGGGTAAGGATGCCTACTATACTGGTTGCTGATGACGATGCGAATATTCGCGAGCTTGTTAGTTTATTTTTACGCACCGATGGATTCACAACTGTCGAGGCTGTAGATGGCCAAGAAGCGCTGAACATCTATGCCTCGACACAGGTGGATCTTGTCGTGCTTGATATTATGATGCCAATCATGGATGGTTGGACCTTGTGCAAGGAACTCCGCAGAGCTAATCCCGATCTGCCCCTTCTTATGCTGACAGCCAGAGGCGAAACCTGGGAGAAAGTAAAGGGATTCGAACTGGGGACGGACGATTATTTGACGAAGCCATTTGATCCGCTGGAGCTGACGGTTCGAGTGAAGGCATTGTTAAAGCGATACCGAATTGGCTCCACGCAGACCATCCAGTTAGCCAGTGTCATCCTCGATCGACTGACTTATAAGGTAACGAGAGGGACGGAGTCGCTCACCCTGCCGCTCAAGGAGTTCGAATTGCTGTATAAGCTGGCTGGAACACCTGGTCAGGTCTATACGCGAGAACAGCTGATTGATCAAATCTGGGGAATCGATTATGTGGGAGATGAACGAACGGTCGATGTGCATATCAAACGACTGCGCGAACGGTTCGCGACCATATCTGATTTTCGAATTGAAACTGTACGCGGGCTAGGTTACAAACTAGAGGTTTGCGAATGATCAAATCACTATATACTCGTGTGGTAGTTACATTTCTGGCCGCTATTATTTTGGGCACAGTCATCGGGTTTGTTATTACATTTTGGGAATATAGAGAGAAATTGAATGAAACCATGCATACGACCTTATCTAATTTCAGTCAGGATATCGTCCGGATTTACGAGATTCTTCCTGTTGATGAGGCGAACTTGTATGTGAGCGGTATGAGGCAGCTCAACGCTTATCATGTTCGAATTTACGATGGAACGGGGCAGTTCCAGTCCTATGGAGTACATAACGGACAGTCCCCTGCCTCTGTGACGATGGATCAAGTAAAGAAAGTATTGGGTGGGGAAATCGTGCGAGTTAATGCGAGTACTGTTTCTCCGAATCTCCTGGGGTTGCCGTTGAAAACGGAAATGGGTATGAAAGCGATGTTTGTGGAACAGCTGATAGCTCCTACTGCTTCCTTTAATATAAAATGGTTATCTTCTTTTGTGATCTATTCGTTAATTGCAGGCAGTCTACTAATTTTGGTTGCCTCTATATTCTTGGTAAGACCGATTAAAAAGCTAACCATAGCGACCAGACAGATAGCAGCCGGGGATTTCAATGTCGAGCTGAATATTAAGCAAAAGGGAGAGATTGGCTCTCTGGCTCGCAGTTTTGAAGAAATGATGCATGATCTGCAGCAGCTTGAACAAATGCGCAGAGATTTCGTATCGAATGTATCGCATGAGGTTCAGTCGCCACTCACTTCGATATCAGGTTATGCTAAGGCGCTTAAGCATGTAGCCATCTCCGACGTCGAGCGAAGCCGTTATCTTGATATTATCATTGCTGAATCGGAGCGGATGTCCAAGATGAGCGATGGCTTGTTGAAGCTGAGTTTGCTTGAATCACAGTCACAGCAGCTGAATCGGGTTTCATATGGGCTTGACGAACAGATAAGACGTGTGATCGTGGCGATCCAACCGCAGTGGTCGGCACGCGATATCTCTTTTGAGCTCCATTTAAAAGCAGTGACTGTAACAGCAGACTATGATCTTCTAAATCAGGTATGGACCAATATCATTGGCAATAGCATCAAATTCTCGGAGGAAGGCGGTGTGATTTCTGTCAGCGTCCTGCAGGATTCCAAAAATGTAGCCGTCCAAATCTCCGATGCGGGAATGGGCATCTCACTCGAGGATCAGAAGCGCATCTTTGAGCGATTTTTTAAGGCGGATCGTTCCCACAGTCGCAAGCATGGCGGCAGCGGCATGGGATTGGCTATAGTGAAGCAAATTGTATCTCTACATCAAGGTGACATCCGAGTAGAAAGCGAGCTTGGCCAGGGAACAACGATTATGGTCACTTTGCCAATAAATATTCTACCGGAGTAATTTAGAAATATTCGGTTATCGGATTGTTTAAGCTGCATTTCCTATGCTACAGCTTACATGGCAAGTAATGCTTGCTATGCTAGCGTAGCATTTTTTTATTTATATCTGTTCATATTCAGTTCATATTGTCGTCATGAGGAGTACATCTTCGTAAGATACACTTCTTCTTGTAGCCCAAGGAGGCTGAATAAACAGAGATAGATAGGAGAAGATGATCGTGCCACAAACAGAGAAAATGAATATAAAGAATAGAACGAGAGCCCAAAAAGTACGAAGTGTTTTGCTAAAAATAGCAGGAGCCATCGTACTAGCAGTTGTACTATTTCTAGTCGTTGTTTTTACAGTGGATAAGATCAGTAGTCGTGCGGAACAAAAAAAGATAGAGCCCTACGGTCAACAAGTATCTGTAGATGGGAAGAAGATGAATATATGGATTCAAGGGGAGGGGAAAGAGACAGTCGTTCTCCTACCTGGTTATGGAACAGCAGCGCCAGCACTTGATTTTAAAGCGCTAATCGAAGAGTTATCTCCATTCTACAAAGTCGTCGTGGTTGAGCCCTTTGGTTATGGATTAAGCGATGATACCAAAAAAGAACGAAACACAGCGAATATTGTAAGTGAGATTCATGAAGCCCTGCAGAGTCTGAATATTAATCGATACATTCTCATGGGCCATTCTATTGCAGGTATCTATGCGCTGGACTATGTGAACGAATATCCAGATGAAGTAATTGCATTTGCCGGAATCGATAGCAGTGTTCCAGAACAGGGCGGTATGGATGTTGAATTCCCAACGGGAACGTTCAAGTTTCTCAAAAAATCAGGTTTAGCTAGATTAATGTTGAAAGCATCGGGTGACCCCTATGCTGAACTCCCTTTTGATGATGAAACAAAAAAACAATTGAACCTTATTACGCTCAAAAATGTCTATAATTCCAGCAGCATGAATGAAATGGAACATATTTATTCTAATTTCGTTGCCGCCCAAAATTTAAAATTTCCGGAAAATCTTCCCCTTATTTTATTTGTACAATCAAATAATGAGAACAGAAAAGATTGGTTATCACTGCATGAAGAGCAAGCCAAAGAGTCTCGGTATGGAAAAGTGATACCACTTGAAGGAAGTCATTATTTACACCATACCCGTTCAAAAGAAATCGCCGAAGGCTTTAAGAGTTATGTGGAGGATATAATTTCAAAAGTGAAATAAAACAGCCTCCCTTTATTTATTAACGGTAAATTTATTTCCCGATACGCCTAGGCAAGGATATAATATAGTAATAACTTTGCCAATATGGGGAATGAAAATGTATCCAACGAAGCAGCAACTGGATAATTATGCGGAACTTGCCGTTAAAATAGGGGTTAATGTTCAGCCGGGTCAAACAGTGGTCGTCATGGCGCCCGTGACAGCAGCTGATTTGGTTCGGCTAATCACACTGCAAGCCTATAAATCTGGTGCGCACAACGTCTATGTAGAGTATAACGATGACGAGCTGACTAAAATTAAGTATCATCATGCACCCGAAGAAGTATTCTCAGAATATCCGGAATGGCGTGCGAAAGCGATGGAGGAATATGCGAAAAATGGGGCGGCTTTTATTCAGATCTATTCCCCTGACCCAGATTTGCTGGATGGTGTTGATCCAACACGAATAGCAACAGCTGCTAAAGCGGCGGCTACCGCACTAAGCAAATACCGTAGTTATCTGATGGGGCATCATACATCCTGGACATTGATTTCGTATGCTACACCTGAGTGGGCGTGCAAGGTGTTCCCAGACGAAAGTACGGAATCTGCCGTACAAAAATTATGGCAGCTTATCATCGATGCTACTCGCATTGATCAGGAAGATCCGGTTGAAGCTTGGAGATTACATAATGCTAAGCTTAACGAAATGGAAACCTTTCTGAATAATAAGGCTTACAAGCAATTGCAGTATGAAGCTCCTGGCACATCGTTAACTATTGATCTACCCGTGGGACATATTTGGCTTGGCGGTGCGAAGAAAAATAGAAAAGGAATTTTGGTCAATCCTAATATTCCTACAGAGGAAGTCTATACACTTCCAAGCAAGTATGGAGTAAATGGGACAGTTCGCAGCACGAAGCCTTTGAACAATAACGGTGTTATTATCGATGGATTTTCTCTGACGTTTAAAGATGGAAAGGTCGTTGATTTTAGTGCCGAGCAAGGTGCTGAAGCACTGCAGAAGCTACTGGATACTGATGAAGGGGCAAGATATCTTGGAGAGGTTGCGTTGGTTCCGCATGACTCTCCGATTTCTAACTCGAACGTGATTTTTTACAACACTTTGTTTGATGAGAACGCTTCTTGTCATCTGGCGCTAGGTCAAGCATATCCGGTTACTATCCAGAATGGAACGGAGATGGATGAACAGGCATTGGAGAAGCATGGAGTGAACAAAAGCTTGATTCATGTCGACTTTATGATCGGCGCTGCTGAGCTTTCCATTGACGGTATTACACAGGATGGACGTAAAGAAGCGATCTTTAGGAACGGCAACTGGGCATTTTAGAAGGATGATATGATGAATGTATCATTTGCTAAGTCTATAATATGATCTATCTGAATGTCTAAGAAAGGGAGTTTATTGTGTTTAATCTAACAGATTGTATAGGATTTATTACAAATACAGCTTCCAAGAAAATTGTCGACGCTTTTAATGAGCGATTGCGGGAAAGCAATATCACCAGGGTTAAATGGATTGCGTTGTTCTTCATCGGTGAAGAGAAGAATATCTCACAGAAAGATCTGGCCCAAAAGATGAACGCTAACGAATCCTCCATCGCCAGATTGTTGGAACGGATGGAAAAGGATGACCTATGTGTGAGGGAGAGAGATACGTCGGATCGCAGAATCATTAGAGTAAACTTGACGTCCAAGGGATCACAATTAAGAACTGAGCTACTGCCATTAGGGCAGATCTTCCATGATGATGCAACTGATGGGATTCCTACGGAGGATTTAGAGATTTTCAAGAACGTGCTGGATAAAATGGTTGCGAATGTTACCAAAGAACAATGATATGTAATAATTAAGGCAATCTCGCTAGCGTGCCGTCTATGGCGCCGCGAGATTGCCTTTTTATTGTACTATTCGATTTTAATGATCCCTGTTGTATGCAGAAGAACCAGAAGAACAAGAATTGGCGCAATGTAACGAAGCATGAACAGCCATATCTTGAACCAGACGGATTTCAATCCTGCTGCTTCTGCAGCACCTTTCCAGAAGTAACCTGGCAAATAGGGTAGTAATAAGCCCTCCTACGGGCAGCATGATATTCGAGGTTAAGAAATCAAGCCAGTCAAAGAAGTTCTTGCCGCCTATATTTGATAGGGATGGTGCAATCCCAAAGGATAGTGCGGATGGAAGCCCAATGAGCATAACAAGAACACTAATGATAATTACGGACTTCTTACGGCTCCAGCCCCAGCGGTCCATCGTAAAGGATACAGGGACTTCCAGCAAAGAAACCGACGATGTAAGAGCCGCGATTGCTAGCAGGATGAAGAACAGACCTCCGAAGAATGCGCCGAACGGCATTGCCGAGAAAGCTGCAGGCAACGCCATAAACACGAGGCTCGGTCCCGAGTCAGGAGCAATTCCGAAGGAAGCGGTAGTCGGGAAAATGATCAACCCGGCAACAAAGGCATAGATCAAATCACCAGCCCCGATCGCTAGCGTAGCTGATCCTAGCGATTGACGCTTGTCCACATATGCGCCATACGTTAACAGTATCCCCATCCCAAGCGATAGGGAGAAGAAGGCATGTCCCAGTGCGACCAATGCAGATTCTGCGCTCAGCTTGGTAAAGTCGGGTTTTAGGAAAAATGCAACACCCTCACCTGCTCCCGGTAGAGTTACAGCGCGGATCATTAAACCGATCAACAGAATGATTAGACCGGGTATTAGTATTTTGTTAAATTTCTCAATCCCACCGGAAATCCCTTTGATTACGACAAATGCAGTAATCAATATGGCAACAGCTTGCCAGACGATCGGTATATATCCGCCAATAAAGGAAGAGAACTGCCCTTCATAATCAGGATTGCTATACAAATGGCCGCTAAAGGATTGGACTGCGTAGTTCAGCGTCCAACCAGCAACAATGATATAGAAGGTCAAGATCAGAAAAGGAGCGATAACCTGTAGAAGCCCAAGCTTTCCGAATACTTTGGGGCCACCGGCTTTGACGAAGGAAGTAGCGGCACTGCCTCTACCTGCACGGCCAATGGCTAGTTCTGCTAATAGAACAGGAAGGCCTATCACGATCAGACAGATAATAAAGAGCAGGAAGAAGGCTGCTCCTCCATTCTCGCCAGTAATGTACGGAAATTTCCACATGTTTCCGAGACCTACTGAGCTGCCAATAGCAGCCATGATAAACCCTGTTGAAGAAAAACGGTCGTCTTTTTTCGACAACTCTGGGCTTTTTTGCGGTGTTGTCATAGAAGTTCCCCAGTATTAATATAAATATTTACTTATTATATTGCATTTTTGTAAGAAAACCATGGAAAAATGTTTCAAAACAGAAAATCTTATTTTCGACAAAATACTTTACAATGCAATTAATGCAGTGTAAACTAATAATAAATCATAAGTGAATTATTTCACAAAAATAAGGAGCTGACAGAAATGAAGAAAGATGTTAGACAAATGCTGAATGACTTTACTGGTGGCTTACAGGAACTGTCCGGAACAAATGGGGAGAGCGTTAATGCTTTTATGAACTTGCTGGGAACGAACTATGCCGATGGTGCTATTGATACGAAGACGAAAGAACTGATTAGTGTAGGGATCGCCGCCTATAACCGCTGTGAATACTGCATTGTGTTCCACGTCTATAAGGCGCTCGAAGCAGGAGCAACCCGCGAACAGATTATTGAGGCGGCTATGGTCGCTGTTGCCTTTGGCGGCGGACCAAGCATGGCTTACTCGGTTACCCTGCTTAAGGATTCAATTGATGAGTTCGAGAAGGACTTTAAATAAACCTATAAATTTCTATACGGCAACCTTCTGAATGGTTCGGGAGGTTGCTTTTTTCAGATAAGCCCAAGCACTAAAGAAAATCGGAGGGAACCTCATGATTATCAAGCTGGAACAGATCACAGGACACGCCAACAGGGCGAAAATTGGGAAGCTGAATGTTACTGAAGGTGATCAGATTGAGATAGGTCAACCTTTACTTCAGATGGAGAGCAAGAAAGGGAATTCACCTGTAGTATCTAAATATAAAGGCAAAATTGACAAAGTATTGGTCGAGGAAGACCAGGAAATTGAACTCGGTCAAAGCTTATTTGAAGTGACAACCGAAGGGTTAGCCAAAGAGACGGCAGAAAATAAACCGAAGTTGGACTACTTCAGTGGGCTTCTGCGTGGGAAGAAGGAGGATGTTCGAACTGAGCTGCTAATTATTGGCGCAGGACCGGGGGCTATGTCGCTGCCCTATACGCAGCTAAAAAGGGCATTCAAACTGTCCTTGTGGAGAAGGATTCCATGGGGGAACCTGCCTGAATGTCGGATGTATTCCGACCAAAGCTTTGATAAAATCCTCTGAGGTCTTCCATCAAATGATGCATGCCGATAATTTTGGTCTTTCAGTTAAGGAAATCGAGCTGGATATGGCCAAGGTAATTGATAAGAAGGATGAGATCAAGGGGACCCTGATATCAGGCATCGAATATCTGCTTGGCAAAAATAACGTCCGCGTCATTAAAGGCAACGCTTCATTCCTAAATGACAACCAGGTGCTCGTCAAGAGTGGAAAAGATGAATTCACGATTGAAGCCAAACATACCATCATTGCCACCGGTTCTCAAATCGCGGATATTAATCTGCCGGGAATTGATCAAGATTTTGTCATGAACAGCACCTCAGCTCTTGCTCTTAGAAAAAACATCAGCTCGGTTACGATTATCGGCGGTGGCGTCATCGGTATGGAGTTTGCTTTTCTTTATTCCAACTTTGGAATACAGGTCAATGTCATAGAATTCTGTGACAGGCTGTTAACGATGGTAGATAAAGACGTCTCAGAAGAAATTGCTCATATTGCTGCTGAGAAGAGAATCGGTGTATTTACGAGTTCCAAGGTAACCAGAATCGAGAAGGACCAGTCTGGGAAAGCAGTGGTTATCTTTGAACAGGAAGGCGCCGAGAAATTCATGACAAGCGAGAAGGTTCTAGTTGCGATTGGCAGAACGCCGAATCTGGACGGGCTGGAGCTCGAAAAGACAGGAGTCAAGCTGAACGACAATGGAAAAGGTATTGCCGTCAATATGCACTTACAGACTTCGGTTGATCATATTTATGCTATTGGCGATGTCACGAACCGGATTCAACTGGCCCATGTCGCTTCCCATGAAGGGATAGCGGCTGTGGATCATATACTCGGTTCTAATCCCCATGTTGATTACGGGATGGTGCCAAATGTGATCTTTACATCGCCGGAAATCGCAGCAGTAGGTCTGAATGAAGATCAGGCCAGACTTATGGGTAGGAACATTCAAGTTAGCAAGTTCCCGTTCCAGGCCAATGGCAAAGCATTAACGATGCGAGAAGGAAGAGGCTTCATCAAGTTAGTTAAGGATCTGGACAGCGGCAAGCTGATCGGTGCTTCGATCATTGGGCCTGAAGCTTCGGCGCTGATTAGTACAATGACAGTCATGATCGGTTCGGGGATAAGTGAGGATGAGATCGCGCACACCATTTTTGCCCATCCGACGACGGGTGAAGTGATCCATGAGGCTGTATTGGGCCTGAGTATTGGGGCTTTGCATTACGATGAATAGGATTATCCTGTCCGAAGAGCATAACCCGTACTATAATCTGGCGCTGGAGGAAGAGTTGCTGCGAGGCGTTAACTCGGATGAGGTCATCTTGTATTTATGGCAAAATGAGAAGACAGTTGTGATCGGCAGAAATCAGAATCCGTACCTTGAATGCGATGTACCGCAACTGGCGGCTAATGGAGTTCGGCTGGCCAGACGGATCTCGGGCGGAGGCGCCGTGTACCATGATTTGGGCAATCTGAACTTTACTTTCATTTATCAGGAGCATAACAAGAATCTCGAACAGCAGCTGCATGTGATTAAGCAAGCGGTAGAAGCGTTAGGGGTTACTGTTGAGTTCTCCGGTAGAAATGATCTGACCATCCAAGGGCAGAAATTTTCCGGACATGCCTTTTACGGAGAGAACGGCCACGAATTTCATCACGGGACGCTGATGGTGGATGTGGATTTGAGTCAATTGAGTCAGGTGCTCAGGCCCTCCAAGCTAAAGATGCAAGCTAAGGGAATCACATCCGTAAAGAGCAGGGTCGTTAATCTACAGCAGCTTTTTCCTTCCTGTACAGTGAATCAATTGATTGATTTACTGGTCGCGAGCTTTGGAGAAATCTATAAAGATGTGCAGGAGCCGCTCAAGTATAACAGTGAAAATTACATTCCGGCTCAGTTGAGTAAATATGCAGATTCCAAGTGGATTTTTGGCGAGAGCCCGAAATACGATGTGATGCTGGAGAGAAGAGTCCCACAAGCTATAATTCAAGCGTTGCTTTATATAGAGAATGGGATGATCAAAAGGATAAAAGTCCATTCTGACAGTCTTAGCACCTTGTCCTATGAACAGGTCGAGCAGCAATTCACCGGCAGGGTGTTTGACCTGCATTTCGAGGATCAATTATTTGGTGCAATCGAAGACTTACTTGATCCTAGCTCCTCATCCTCATAGAACCGCAAACACCCTTGTAATCATTGGTTAACCCAAGAGGTTCCGATGCATTATTAAGGGTGTTTTGCTTGCGATAATGGTATGCAGCAGGTCGAGCTTTGAGAAGACTACAGCCAGGTCGCGGCTATGCGAATGGAGGAAAGAAGGAAACTAAGAACAGCAAGAATAACGCAGCCTTTCAAAAAGCCAATAAAGTGAAACAGATAGTTCTTGTAACCCTTAGCGCCTTCGGTTCCCGGGATGACAATGAATTTTGGGGTGATCAGACAGAAAATAAGCCAGTCTAGAATAATTAGATCAGCCAAGCTGACGATTGTAAAAAGTACATAAAAATGAATAAAGGCCTGCCAAAACGTAATTTGCTGTGAATCCAGCACCAATGAAAATACAAGGGGAATGATAACAAGCAGTCCTAAGGGGATTCCTAGCTTATGCATCTGTTTCTTCTCATGAGGTGTCTGACTTGTTGTCATCCGTTGTATATCTTTAGGATAATCCTTGAGCCATATACGGGGATTGACAGCTAGAGACAGAATCAAGATGATTAAGAATCCGACAGATAATATCAGGCCTTCGATAAAGGATCTAGATATGTCCATGGATATTGCACCTCGCTTTGATCAATATTTAGTTATAGGCCCATTATAAATCACAAATGTTTCCCTAACAACAAAAAGTTTACATATGGAAACAATTTAGATTAATGATTTTTGTCTGGAATTAAGGAAGAGGACTAGATAAGCTATAATGGACTTACGTATGTAACAAGGAGGATATAGCTTATGGAATATTTAGCAATCTCAATCTCGCTTATTACCTTGATCGTATGTCTGAGTGTGTATAACAAAGTATCTGCCTTAGAGGCACGGATCAAAGCGATGCAGTTCCCAAGAACCGAAACGGTTCCCACAGTTCAAACTGAGGGACCAACGTCGTACTCCGGGCAGGATGAAGTCATTCGTCTGATACATGCGGGCAAGAAGGTTGAAGCTATTAAGAAATCAAGAGAATTGTATGGCATGTCGTTATTGGAAGCCAAGCAATATGTAGATGATCTGGCATTGAAGGTGTAGAAATAGAGGGGAGTCTCATCATGAAGAGGTATATCGTTATTGGAGCAGGAATTTTAGGGGCTTCAACGGCTTATCAATTATCTAAAATGGGAGCGGAAGTCCTTATTATAGATCGTAATGAGAAGGGACAGGCCACGGATGCAGCAGCTGGCATTATTTGCCCTTGGCTGTCTCAACGGCGCAATCAGGCTTGGTATCGTCTAGCTAAAGCAGGCGCTGGCTTCTATCCAGATTTAATTGAAGAGCTTATGAACGAAGGAGAGACAGAAACAGGCTACGCTAGAGTTGGCGCTCTCTGCATTCATCATGATCTGGAGAAAGTAATCAAGATGGAGGAACGGGCTCAACAGCGCAAAGCGGATGCGCCAGAGATTGGAGAGATCACGCGATTAGATGAGACAGAAACCCACCGCAGGTTCCCATTATTGGAAGAAGGCTATCATTCCGTTCATATAAGCGGGGCAGCCCGTGTAGATGGGCGCGCACTGCGGGATGCCTTGCTGCGTTCAGCAGAGAGACATGGGCGAAGCGGTTTGAGGGAAATGCCGTGCTGGAGTTCCAAGAGAATCGTATTACAGGAGTTCGTGTAGGAGCAGACACTTACACAGCGGATAAGACGGTTGTTTGTGCGGGAGCCTGGGCCAGGGAGCTGCTTCAGCCTCTGGGCATTCACTTTAACGTTCGCTTCCAGAAAGCGCAAATTATGCATTTACGGGCTGAGCATAGTCAGGATACGGGGAATTGGCCTGTGGTTATGCCGCCATCCGATCAATATTTGCTTGCGTTTGAGCACCAGAAGATCGTGGTCGGAGCGACTCATGAGAACGAAGTTCATAGCTATGATACAAGAATAACTCCAGGTGGGATGCAGGAAATATTGAACAAGGGGCTAACATTAGCGCCAGGCTTGGCGGACAGTACTTTCCAGGAGGTTAGAGTCGGCTTTCGGCCGTTTACACCTGGATTTCTGCCGGTGATCGGACAAATCCCTGGTTGGGAGGGACTTATTACGGCTAATGGCCTAGGAGCCTCCGGACTTACCATGGGTCCTTATATCGGAAGCCAGCTCGCCAAGCTGGCCTTGGGAATGGAGTTGGATATTCAGCTTGATGACTATGATTTAAGAGCAGCCATAGAAGAGCAATGACCATTGGGATGATAAAAAAAATCAGCAGACTTCAAAATATGACAGACTTCGACAAAGGGAGTCTGTTATATATTCTTTAGGCCTGGGAATAAAAACGTTTTTATTCTGGCCGATGGGGAGGTGAATTTTACTAAACGACTTCACCATAGCTTATAACTATTTAAAAATCGGAGGTACTGTATGGCAAAAGGAAATCGATTTCATAAAAAAGGATTTCGAATTTTTCTATCAACGATTTTACTGTTAGGAGCCTTTGTGGCAGATTGGAGTCTGGGGCATACAGATGTGGTCAATGCGGTGAGCAGTTTGTCGGATGGCGATTTTTTGAAGACGAACGGTACATCCATTCGTAAATCCAAGGGAACGGGAAGCAATGTATACCTGCGGGTACAAATGCTGGAGGCTGGCTGGTTCAGGAGTCGTGGATGAATCCAACGAACGCTCAGGATCAGAAGACGATGATGAATACATTCAAGGACCGCTTCGGTGCCGCAGCACGGGATGAGCTTATTTCTGTTTATGAGGACCATTACTGGACTACACAGGATTTTGATAACATTTCTGCGATGGGGATGACCGTTGTCCGCCTTCCTTTTACGTACATGAATTTGGTGGACGATTCCGGAAATTTGAAAGCGGATGCATGGTCGCGACTGGATTGGTTTGTGGAGAATAGCCGCCAGCGGGGGATTTATGTCATCCTGGATATGCATGGGGCATTTGGTTCTCAGAACGGTATGGATCATTCCGGAGAGATCAATGATGGCAATCAATTGTACGGAAATCCGAATAACCGCCAGAAGACCTTATGGCTATGGGAGAAAATAGCGGAACACTTTAAGGGGAACCCGGCTATAGCCGCTTATGACATTCTGAATGAGCCGGGAATTAAAGCTGCGGCGACAGGCCGTACGCAATGGGATTTCTATAACGATATCTATAATCGGATTCGGGCAGTAGATGGTGATCATATCATCATGATGGAATCTTGCTGGGATGCCGGGAATCTGCCGCATCCGCAGGAATATGGATGGACTAACGTCGTCTACGAATATCATTATTACCCATGGGATTCAGTGACCAGTGCTCCCGGCCAAGCGGCTTATATTTCGAGCAAAGTGACGGATATCCGCAGCCATAATTATGGAGTGCCGACATTCGTAGGGGAATTTACATCTTTTGATGTGGAGGACGCCTGGAAGAATACGCTGTCTACATTCAATCGCGAGGGCTGGCATTGGACCACCTGGACTTATAAAGTCACAGGCAGCAACAACTCTTGGGAATTTACAATCTTAATACAGAAGCGGTAGATATTTATCGTGATTCGCAAGAGACGATCCGTCAGAAATGGTCCAAGGTTGGCGCAAATTACAGTGCGGTGAATAGCAAAATCTACAACGTGATCAAGCCTTATTTGCAAGGATCAACAGATCCCGGCAGTGGCGGATCATCTTTATTTGCGGATGGGGAATATTATCTGACCGCTGTTGCTAACGGCGGGGTTGTCTCCGCGGAGAATGGAGGGGCCGAGCCATTAGTAGCCAATCGTGCCTCTGTAGGAGGGGCTTGGGAGAGCCTGCGGCTGGAAAATAACAGCGACGGGACAGTCTCCTTCAAATCGATGGCTAATCAGAAGTATGTCTGTGCGGTAATCGATGAGAGCAATCAGCTGTTGGCACGCAGCGCCTCAATCGGCACCTGGGAGAAGTTTGAGCTGGTTATTACCGGGAATGGCGATTACGGAATTAAGGCACTTGCCAACGGCAAATTCGTACAGGCGAATCTGAATGCGGGCGGCAGGCTAGAAGCAACTCAGGATAAAGTGGCAGGAGCTTGGGAAGCCTTCAAGATCACGAAAATGGGCGACTCTTCCGGACTGGAGTTTTGACGGCTCTCTGACCGATAAGTCCGCAGAATTTTATGAATATGCGAGCTATCAAGGCAAGTCTATTAAATTGGGCAAGGACGAATATACCTATAACGATCTGGTCTCCATAGGCATCGGCAACGATACCATCTCATCGCTGAAGGTTCCGCAAGGTTATAAGGTTACCTTGTACGTGGATGATCATTATAAAGGCGGAGCTAAGGTCCTGCTGGTGGATGCACCGTCTCTTGGCGATTTCAATGACAAGACCTCTTCGATTAAGGTTGAGCAAATAACACTCGGAAATTTTGACGAGGGGGGTTATACGTTGACCGCGATCGTAAACAAGAAGGTTGTTAGTGCGGAGAATTGAGGCAAGGACCCGCTCGTAGCCGACCGGAATTCCAATGGCGGATCAACAGAACGGAGCCAAGCTGTTTGCTTCCAGTGATACGATTGGGGGAGCTTGGGAGGCGTTCTGGGTACGGGAGTGAATTAAAACGAGAAGAAACAGCGGGCGGAGCTGAAGCTCCGGCCCGCTGTTTTTGTGTTCAAAACCGGGGATAGGAAGATCCAGAAAGAAAGTTCAACTTGAGAATCGACGATTTTATGTTCAATATATAAGAGACTAAAGTGTATATCAATAACTAGGAGAGTTGAGATGGGTCCAAGTGGAAAAAATGAAATGAGGAGCAGGTGTGAAGTCATGATAAATGTAGAGCGGTTGGCGGAAGTGTTCGCTAATGATTCCTATGAGATACAAAGTGTATATCGTCTGGTGATCCAGCCGAAGAGCCTGTTGCGGGAGTTCAGAACTTTAAAGTATGGATTTCTCTTTATAACCCGTGGATCCAATAAAATAATCGTCAACGGAACCGTCTATGAATTGCAGCCGGGCTCTGTATTTCACGCAGCCCCAGGCATGCAGATGGAAGCACAGGTTACAAGTGAAGCTGAGCTTGAGTACTATTCCGTTTACTATAATCTGGACAAGCACTGCTCAGAGAACAGCCTTCATGAGTGCAATACTCATTTCAGACTAGAATCCGGAGTGATTCCGCGAGTGATAGAATTATTGCTGATGCTCCAGCAGAATATCCATACCCCTGGAGGGCTGGGAAAGCTTCGGGTGAAGGAGCTGTTTCTAAGCATTATGCATCAAGTGCTGGTTGGGCATAAAAATCGGGAGGTCAGCGGTTCGATCGACATTGCAGCTATAGAAGAAGCCGTTGCCTATATTAAGAGAAATTATATGAACCCCTTAACACTTGAAGAGCTGGCGGAAATACATGCGATGAACCCTAAGCAATTTTCTTATTTTTTTCATAAGCATACAGGTGTCCGTCCCATTGATTTTGTGATCCAATATCGAATGGAGAGAGCTAGTGAGTTGCTGCGAGCCGGCAATTTCCCGATTCGTGATATTGCAGTTAGCGTCGGTTATGCTAATCCACTCTATTTCAGCAGGGCGTATAAAAAGAGATTTGGGATATCTCCATCCTTATACGCTCAGCAATTCAATAGTCCACTCTAATTTGAAGGCAAAAGGAAGCATTTTAATCTACCGATTTGATAATTGTGCATGCTGCATTTACTATTTGTGTATTTGCATTTGCTAGCGTCCTTGCTACACTATCAATTGAGAATGATAATCATTGATAACGAAACTGTTAATGATTAAGCTGTTCTCTTGAAAGCATCTAGAGATTAGTGCCATTTCTGAACGAATGACGATTCTCAGAGTGGGGAAAGGGTGGAAGAAGCAAAGTGAATGCACATCGGCAATTATGTATCGGATTTTCTTTATCAGCAACCTGGATGAAGGGACATGGCTGGCGACGTCCGGATAGTGGCGTGGAGAGAATGAGTTCGATCGATTATTATATCGAATTAGCCAAGCTGGCGGAGAAGGCCAAGCTCGATTTTCTGTTTAGAGCGGATTATCTATATGTAAGTCCGCAAATGCTGGGCGATTCCGCTAATTTTGGCAGTCCTGATCCGACGATGATATTCGCGGCAATCGCTCGTGAAACGGAGCGGATTGGACTTGTTACCACGATCTCCACTACTTTTAATCCGCCGTATGTTGTTGCCAGACAGCTACAATCCCTGCATTGGCTTAGCAACGGGCGTGCGGGCTGGAATATTGTAACCTCGATCGAAGGAGCTGAGAACTTTGGCATGGCTGCCATGCCATCCCCGGAAGAGAGATATGCGCGGGCGAGCGAATTTACCGATATAGTGCGCAAGCTCTGGGCCAGCTTCCCGCATGAAGCAGTACTGATTGATCGTGAATCAGGCCAATTTACGGACCCTAAGCAAGTGTCCCCGATCGATCATTCCGGGGAGTTCTATAATGTCCAGGGACCGCTCACCTTGCCTGCTCATCCGTCGGGAAATATCCCGCTGTTCCAGGCAGGAGCATCGGACATCGGTCGGAATTTTGCGTCTTCTGTTGCAGATGCCATCTTCGCGGCAATGCCGGACATGGAGTCCGGCATTGAATTGCGTCATGACCTAAGGAGGAGAGCAGAGGAACTCGGGCGTGACCCGAATGCGATTCGAATTTTGCCAGGCCTCTATTTCTTCCTGGCCGATACGCGCGAGAAGGCCCAAGGGCTGTTCGAGGCGGCCAATGCGCATTTAAGCACTGAACGAAGACTAGCATCGTTAAAATCTGTGTTGGGCCTGGATTTAAGCGGCTTTTCTCTGGATCATCGCGTGACTGAGGATTTGCTTCCTGATCCGGATCAGCCTGTCCGCAGCCGAACGCATGCTGAACTGCTCCGCCGCTATATTATCAACCACCAGCCGACCGTGGCAGAGGTGCTGTCAAGACCGGAAGTTCTCGGCTCCGCGCACTGGGTATCGGTTGGAACGGTGGAGGACGTATTGAATGACATTATTCAGAGATATGAAGCAGGGGCCATCGATGGGTTTATCGCTCTTCCAGGCGGCTCGGAACAATCAATGGAGCTGTTTTTCGAGCAGCTGATGCCGAGATTGGTGGAGCTGGGCTTATTTAGAAGTGAATATTCAGGTTCAACTTTGAAGGAGCATCTAGGGATTAGTTGATGCTAGCTGGTACCCAGGAATCCGATGAAGTAGCCATTTATAGCGAGGAGATTGAGAGATGCATAATAAGGAACTGTTTGATGTCACAATTGTAGGCGGTGGACCTGCCGGGCTGTTCTCCGCATTTTATAGTGGTTTACGTGAAATGAAAACGAAAATTGTTGAATTTCAGCCCTTTCTGGGCGGAAAAGTACATGTCTATCCCGAGAAGCTGATCTGGGATGTAGGCGGTTTGGCACCGCTTCCCGGCTCCCAGCTGATTGAACAAATGGTAGCTCAAGGTTTGACCTTTCAACCGGAAGTCGTTCTAGGAGAGAAAATAACGTCCATTGCCAAGGATGATGAAGATCATTTCGTGTTGCACACCACATCCGGCCGGAAGCATTACTCCAAGACAGTCATTCTGGCTATAGGGGGAGGAATTCTGAAGCCGATCAAGCTGGATATTGAGGGAGCGGAGCGGTTTGAGGTAACGAACTTACATTATACCGTAAAATCACTAGAACGCTTTAAGAACAAGACAGTGCTAATCTCTGGAGGAGGCAATTCAGCCATTGACTGGGCCAACGAACTGGAACCGATTTCCAAGCAGGTATATTTGACATACCGTAAAGAAACGTTAAAAGGACATGAGGCGGAGATTTCACGTCTTGAGAGAAGCTCGGTGGATTGTTTACTGAATACATCGATCGAGAAGCTGATTGCGTCGGAGGATCATCAGCGGATTGAGACGGTGGCAATGAGAAGTAATGAGACGGGCGGTACGTTTGAGCTTGAAATCGACGAAATGATCATTAATCATGGCTATGAACGCGATAAAGAATTGCTGGCCAACAGCGAGGTGCAAATCGAGTTGAAGGATTACTGGATTGCAGGCAATCCGTCGAGCGAGACATCGGTGCCGGGACTTTATGCCGCCGGCGATATTCTGCATCATGAGGGCAAGCTTCACCTGATCGCCGGGGCTTTCCAAGACGCCGCGAACGCGGCAAACAAGGCCAAGCAGTATATCTCGCCAGATGCAAATGCGCACGGAATGGTATCCTCACACAATGATCTGTTTACGCAAAAAAATCGTGAGTTGATGCAGCATTTATATGTCAAGAGTTGAAGAAGAGGCTGGAGGAAGTAGTATGAAGAGATGGTTAGGTAGTATAGTTGCGTTGGTCATTGTGACTGCAATGTTAGCCGGGTGTACCGGTGCGCCAGCGGCTGCGCCTTCAATGAACGATAGTAATGACGGACAGTCCAACGTGAACAGTACGTCTGAAGCTGGAGCGACAGACCTGGGCGTATGGCCCAGAACGATAACGGACGCTGCCGGTCATGAGATTGTACTTCAGGAACGGCCGGAACGCGTTGTTGTGCTTCATCCCCTATATTTGGATTACTTCTTGGCGCTGGATACACCTCCAGTCGCTTCGGGCAATGCTATGGGCGCGTTAGAGGAATACGCAACACTGAAGCCGTACCAAGGAACGGTGGAGATCGCTGATTTGGGCAGCGGGAGAGATTTGAATCTGGAGGCGGTAATTGCGGCGAACCCGGATGTGATCGTGACTTTTAAAGGCCATGTGGACGCGAATTATGATGAATTAAGCAAGATTGCTCCTGTTGTCCAAATTGACTATGGGGATACTTGGGAGAATGCCATGATGCTCTGTGCCCAGGTTATAGGCAAAGAACAGTTGGCAGAGCAGCTTATCAATGAGACTAAAGAAATCATTGCAAAGACGAAAGAACAGCTGAGTGGGTTGAAGGGAAAGAGCTTTGCGTTGCTGCGGGTTGACGGAAAAGCTAATTTTACCGCTCAGGGTGCAAAGAATACAGTCTACTACAATGATACTACAGGATTTGGTCTGTTAAAGCCGGAGGGCTATCCTGAAGACGGGCAAGTGTTGTCGCTGGAGGCATTATCGGCGATGAATCCCGATTATATTATTATCCAGCATGATCTTAAGACGGCTCAGGCAGCAGTTCAAGAGAAGGAAGCTATGGATGTATGGAAATCACTCACAGCGGTTAAGGAAAATCACGTTCTATTCTTTGATAATTCACTTAACACGGGAAGTGTCCTAGCCATTCGTCTGGCAGCGGAAAATTTTATGAATTTGGCTGGGCAGTAGATTCAACAGGCAATCGATTCTACAGTATTCGAAAGTAATTAGCGAACAGCAGGTTATGTAGATAAGGCCATCTCTCTGTAGTGGAAGCTGCAGCAGGGATGGCCATTTATTACAAATATGTTACTATATAAAATATTCATTAACTGGAAATAAAGAGTATATTTTAGTTATAATCGCCCAAATTAATCCTATGTTAGCAGAAATAGTGCTTTGTTTTATCGCTTTCACTTTGAGATAATGAAACCAACAAATTAGGATATTGCCTATTAAGGGATAGGTATACTCTAATAGTTACAAAATTGTCATCTTAGAGGAGGAACAACATATGATTAATATTAAGAAAAGTTTGATCAGCAGCCTGGTCGTCTCAGCAGTGGTCTCGGCGGTCGTTATTATTCCCTCTCCATCGCATGCTGCTTCCGTAAAAAACACCGTATCGTCAAATACAACGGTTCAAAATACTCAGAGTCAGACTGCTACTAATCCTGCTATTGAAAAAGTAATTCAAACAGGAATGAAATATTTGGGTACCCGTACGAGTTCGGTTCCAACCGCAACACAACGACAACATTTGACTGCTCTGATTTCATTCGGCAAATATTCAAAGAAGGAGCGGGCGTAGTACTTCCAACCGATTCCCGTCAGCAAGGGGCTTGGATTAAACAGAACAGTACGCCCGTCAATAACATAAACAACCTCAAACGTGGGGATATCGTATTTTTCATGAGTTATAAAGGGTCGAGCAGCTCCGCATACAGCCGGATTGATAAATCGAAGGAGCGGATTACACATGTTGCTATGTATTTAGGTGATGGAAAGCTTCTGCATACGTACTCCCAAAAAGCTGGTGGTGTGGTAGTAACTGATTTTTCTGCTTCCTGGCAGAATCGCTTCTTATTCGGAGGCAGTGTTCTAAAATAGAGATTATCTATATCGACATATTAGCTAAAGCCGCAGACATGCGGCTTTTTTTATTTTGGATGAATAATGCTTGTCACATAAACGTCATAATATCATTCGATTTTATATGTAAAAAGACTCGAAAGGGCTATGTCGGTGATAAAAGTTATAGCTTATTATACTATCGAGAGGATCTAAGTGGGGCTAATCGTCTGTAATTAAACGGGAAAGGAGGGAGGAAGAACAGCGTATGGTAGGCAATCGCACAATGATTTTCTATGTCCGCATTATTGTACAGCTTCTTATAATTGGCCTAATAGCGGGAATTAGCTGGAACATGGCTTCTACTTATGCTTCCGCAGCAGGATATGAGAAGGAACCGTCTAGTACACAACCCCTGATGCTACAACGAATTATTGATGAAGCTGAACCAGGGAGTGTTGTTGTATTGTCTGAAGGAAGTTACACTGGTCCAGTTGTGGTTGATAAGAAGCTGACCATTCAGGCCAAGGACAATGCTGTATTATCAAATAACACTGGTAATCCCGCCATAACGATCAAGGCAGACGCGGTAGTCTTACAAGGCTTAAGTATCCAGCAGGATTATGCTGATGTAGAGACGGCGGCCGTACTAGTTCAATCGGATGATGCCGATCTAAGTAACCTTAAGATCAAGACGCAGGGAACTGGTATTATGCTGCGTGATGCAAATGCTGTGACAATCCAAAATAATGAAATTACCTGGAAAAGGGTACGAGATGGTAGTGGCAGCGGAGTAGGAGAGAAGGGGAACGGGATTGATCTCTACAATTCCCACAACAACCTTATTCAACAGAATCGTATTTATAATATGAAGGACGGGATTTATTTAGAGAAAGGCAGCCAGTTAACCGTGGAAGAGAATCACATATACAGCTCTCGATACGGTATTCACTGCATGTACATAGACGATTCCCAGATTGTCGGCAATATCGGTGAATATAATTACACGGGTGCGATGATCATGGGAGTCAAGAACGCACGGATATCCAACAATTCTTTTCTGAAGCAAAACCGGAATGTATATGCACAAGGGATATTGCTATACGATGTACAAGCCTCTACGGTTGAGAGCAATATCGTAGATGGAAATCGTGTCGGAATTTACATGGAGCGTTCCAGTAACAATGAATTGAAGGAGAACTCGGTATATCGGAATTATATAGGGATTCAATTGCTCAAGGCTGAGGATAACAAGCTTCATCATAATGATTTTGTGGCTAATGTTATTGAAGCGGAAGCAGTGAATAGCAAGGCTAACGAGATCTATTATAACTACTGGGATTCGGCACAGGGCCTGGATTTAAATGAGGACGGAATTAGTGAAATTGCTTATTCAATTAATCCCTTCTATCAGCAGATCATATCAGATAAACCGGTATTTCAACTTTTTTTTCAATCACCTGGTATGACATTTCTAAGTGCGATGTACACGGAAAATCGGGATCAATGGACGACAGACATCTCTCCATCTATGCATTTAAATGTGATCCTAGACCATAACAAAGCACTAACTGATGTCGGGACGAGCATGTTCTGTCTGAGAAGACATATATGCTGATTATTACTTGTATGCTGTTTTTTACAGCTGTATTAACCATCATTTATTCGGGGGTATCGAAATCATGAAAAAAGGTCTAGCAGTTCTAATGATTATGTTTGTATTTGCCGCTTTGATCGGGTGTGGTCAGAAGAAATATGAGGCGCAAGCGATTAATGAGGACGTAGATGTATGCGCTGTATGTAATATGCAGGTGAAGGATGGGGCCTATGCAACACAGATCATTACCAAAGATGGCAGGAGCATTAAGTTCGATGATATCGGGTGCATGAACAAGTGGAAGTCCGAGAATGGAACGGATCAAATCGGTATGGATTATGTGCGTGATTATAACGATAAGAGCTGGGTAGAGTACGAGAAGGCAGCCTATGTCTATGATCCTTCTATCCGGACACCGATGGCATATGGGATTGTCAGCTTCAAGGATAAGAAGACAGCAGAAGCATTTATTAAGGAGCAGGGTGTGGGCACATTACTAAGCGCTGACGATTTAACGAAGCACACTTGGCAGCAAAGTATGGACATGATGGATATGAATGATCATGAGCATATTGAAGAAGATAACGGAGCGCATGGAGAAATGAACATGAATAGCAATAGTGGGCACTAAATCGAATAAAGGATGGGGATACGTGCATGACGGATCTACTGCAAATTGCGAAAAGAGAGATTAAAATGGGGTTCCGCAATCCCTGGTCTTATTCTTTTCTCATCCTGTTCTCTGTGTTCAGTTTATGTCTGCTGCTGATTAACTCACAGAATGAAGTTAGTGGTTATTCGGGAGTAACCGTTCAATGCTAAGTCTTATATTGTATTTGCTCCCGCTTATGGCTTTGTTCCTGGGTTCATTCTCACTGACGGCGGAGAAGGAAGAGGGAAGCTGGCAGCTGCTGTCGACTTATCCGCTTGGAACGCTTCCTTTTCTAGTCGGGAAGTTTACCGGGCTGTCTATGGTATTGCTGACAATTGTCTCTTTTGGCTACGGCCTTATGGGAATTGTTGCTGTTATTCTGGGCATATCCTTTGAATTGAGCACATACCTTCTCTTTCTTGCTTTCTCTTGCGGCTTAGTTCTATTATTCCTGAGCGCAGCCCTATTCATTGGCTCTCTATCTCGGAATCGTTGGCAGGCTCTAACGATCTCTGTAATGATCTGGTTCTTTCTGGTCATCGGCTGGCCTGCTATATTGATCTCGGTGCTCAGCTTGCTTCCTTATCTATGGATTAAGCCTTTGCTGACTCTCTTGACCATGCTGAATCCAGCCGAGCTGGTGCGTCTGTTCGTTGTTATTAAGCTCGGTGGAGGCTCGATTCTAGGCCCGGAATATTTCCAATGGGTAAGCTGGATTCAACAGCCATGGGGAAGCTTAGTATTTTTCCTCGTATTTATTGCCTGGATCGTATGCTCTATTGCATGCGTGTATTGGATTTGGGAAAGGAGACGTTCACTTGGATGATCCTTTTGTTATAGTCGAAGCTGTAAATAAAATAATCAAAAAGCAAACCATCGTTCATAATATCGATCTGAGGATTGGTACGGCTAGCATAGTAGGTCTTTGTGGTGGAAATGGAGCAGGAAAAAGTACTATTTTGCGAATGATTGCCGGCATTAACCAACCTACTTCCGGTGAAATATATGTCAATCGTCTTCAGTGGAAAAAAGATCGCAAACGATTCTCGCAGCAAATAGGCTATATGCCTGACGATTTTCAATTTCCGCAAGGTTTGACTGCTGGAGAAATCCTATCCTTTTGGGCAGCTCTACGCAGAGTCCCTGAGAAAAGAGTTGATGCGGTATTAGCTATGGTAGGATTGGAAGATAAGAAGGATAAGCCAGTTAATACCTTTTCCAAGGGAATGCGCCAGCGAGTGTTGTTTGCTCAAGCCTTATTAGCCAAGCCACCATTATTAATTATGGATGAGCCGACCAATGGTCTAGATCCTTATTGGATGAATGAATTTGTGAAGCTGCTACACAAAATTAAGCAGGAAGGTCATACGGTGCTGTTTTCAACTCATCAGCTCGAGATCGCTGAAGAAGTTGCAGATTCGGTCGTTTTTTTGAATGCGGGTCGAAATTGTGGTGGAGGAACCGTGACGGAACTACGCCAAAAATACGGTGATTATCCGCTTCAGGCTGCCTTTCAACAAAGCCTGGGATTTGAGCTGCGATGATGAAAATGAAATTGTATAAACAGAAATTAATAAGTCTCAGCTACAAACAGATATCACCGCAGCTGCGTCAAAAGAGGGTTAAAGTGGAAAATCACTTTAGCCCTCTTTTATTGAAAATAGTAATTACTAAGCATTTCGTCTTTGCTCATAGTTCTCTTTAAGACGTTTGATGTCTGCTCTAGGGGGAGAACCGAACATGCGGGAATATTCACGACTGAATTGAGACGCGCTTTCATAACCAACGCGATAAGCTACTTCAGCAGCCTCTGATGCCTCGGATAATAATAGACGACGAGCTTCTTGTAAACGCAGTTCTTTTTGAAACTGAATTGGACTCATAGCTGTCACTTCTTTAAAGTTCCGGTGAAATGAAGACACGCTCATGCAGGCCAGTTCAGCAAGCTCATCAATACGCAGAGGCTGATTATAGTGCTGCATAATTTGTTCTATAGCGTCCCTGATCCGATAAGTACTGCATCCTTCCATAGCAATCTGTGCCAATGTAATTCCATACTCTCCCTGCAATAGCCGATATAGTATTTCTCTGGTAAACAGAGGTGCCAGAAATGGAATATCGTCCGGTTGATCTAATAGTCTTGCTAGCCTGAGAATCGCATCTATCAGATTCGGCTCCATTTGACCGACAAATAAAGCCCGCTTCGAGTTACCTTTAGGCATCGGCTGCATGCCCGAGTCCGTTAAAATCTCTAAAATCTGATTCTTTGTAAATTCCAGTTTCAAACTTAAATAGGGTTCGTCAGAAGTAGCTTTGATGACCTGGCCAACTACCGGTAGGTTCATAGATGCAATCAAATAATTGGCGGGATTGTAAGTGTAACGTTCATTGGCTAGAAATATTTGTTTGGAACCTTTGGTAATGAAACACAAGCAAGGCTTATAAACTGCGTAGTCCGGTTCGGTCGTATTGGAATAACGGATCAAATATAGTGAGGGAATTGCTGTTTTTTGAATTCCTTCATGAAAGCAGTGACGTTCGATCAGCCCAGCTAGTTCATTATGCTGTTCATGTATATCCCGTGACATGAAATTCCTCCTCAATCGTTGTCCTATATAGTATAAGCTATCATATCCTTCATTCGAAGAGCTGTAAGAGAATTAGGCAATCATTCAATATTTTTGAGATAACGTATCACTGGGTAATTACAGCATAATAGATTTAGCAGACCGTATTCTGGCAAATAGATTGGTCTCTATTCATACTATTAAATAAAGGAGTGTGTAGAAGTTATGGAATACGTAAAACTAGGAAATACAGGGTTAGATGTATCCCGACTTTGTCTTGGCTGTATGAGCTTTGGTGTAGCAGAGCGTTGGACTCATCCTTGGGTACTTGATGAAGAGCGTAGTCGCCCAATCATAAAGAATGCATTGGAGCTCGGCATCAATTTTTTTGATACAGCAAATGTATACTCGGATGGTACGAGTGAAGAGATTGTTGGCCGGGCGCTGAGGGATTATGCCAATCGGGATGAAATTGTGCTTGCAACCAAAGTGCATTTCCGCATGCATCAAGGTCCAAATGGTGCCGGACTCTCCCGAAAGGCCATCATGAGTGAGATAGATAAGAGTCTCAAGCGATTGGGAACAGACTATGTGGATCTGTACCAAATCCATCGTTGGGATTACGATACTCCGATTGAAGAGACGATGGAAGCATTGCACGATGTTGTTAAGGCGGGTAAGGCAAGATACATTGGTGCCTCCGCTATGTACGCTTGGCAGTTTCATAAAGCACTAAATGTTGCGGACAGAAATGGCTGGACCAAGTTCGTGTCGATGCAAAATCATTTGAATCTTATGTATCGAGAAGAGGAAAGGGAGATGCTACCTCTTTGCAGAGAAGAGAAAATCGGTGTTATTCCTTATAGTCCACTTGCTTCAGGAAGATTGATTCGTGATTGGACGGAAACAACGCATCGTTCTGAAACCGATCAGATTCAGAGATCTAAATATGATGCGACTGCAGAGAAGGATCGATTGGTTGTGAAGCGAGTGGCAGAACTGGCGGAGAAACGTGGAGTGTCCCGTATTCATATTGCACTTGCCTGGTTATTGCAGAAACAGCCTGTAACTGCTCCGATCATTGGCGTTACAAAAATATCCCAGCTTGAAGACGCGGTAGGCGCGCTATCTGTTACGTTAACACCTGAAGAAATTGCGTGGTTAGAAGAGCCGTATGTACCTCACCCGATCATTGGTTTCAGTTAAATAAAGCCCCCATTTGATCTGCTATATTTCAGATCGAATGGGGGTTTCCTATTTTCATGAGATTTATAGTATTCCGACTTCTAAATTTAATTGTCAACCTGGAGATAAATTTTTAGGTTTACAATTAAATATCACCAAGCTATAATTCTATTACGTTAGAAGTCGACTCTAATGAGGATCGTATTTTATTTTGTTTTGACGGAGGTAGTCAGTTGAGAACACAAGAATTCGTATTCGCTGCATTATTCGCAGCTTTCATCGCAGTATTGGGTATGATTCCCCCAATTCCATTAGGGTTTATTCCTGTTCCTATAACAGCGCAGACACTTGGCGTTATGCTTGCCGGCTGCTTTCTGGGAAAAGAGCGGCTGCGCTTTGTCTCATCGTCTTTATCGTTTTGGTTGCAATAGGTTTGCCGATATTGTCTGGAGGGCGAGGCGGTTTATCTGTGTTAGTAGGACCGTCGGCAGGATACATCTTTAGTTGGCCGGTGGCTGCCTTTTGTATCGGATTTGCTACAGAGAAGGTATGGACAGGGATTAAGACATGGAAGGTTTTCTTCATCAATGCTGTTTTTGGGGTAATCCTAGTCAGTCTAATTGGAGCCCCTGTGATGGCTCTTATTACAAATACGTCGATTTGGGCTGGACTAGTAGCTTCCACGGTATACTTGCCGGGTGATCTGATCAAAGCGATTATCGCAGCGCTCATTGCGGTACAATTGAAGGCCTTCAGCCCGATTAAAGACATAAAGAATCAATGATCATGGTTAAATGAAATTTTCCATAGGTGTGATTAAATTGAATTTATTGTTACCTATACTTCAACATGCGCTACAAGAACCGAACCGGATAGCGATATCCTCCAAGCAGGGGAAACTAACATATGCGGCTTTGGTACAACGAGTTAGGCAAGTGGCACAAGGTATTATGCAGAATGGTATGAATCATGACAAGATAGCGATCCTGTCAACGAATCGACAGGAGTTTGTGGAGGTGTTTCTGGGCGCCGTCTACGCTGGATTTGTGCCCGTGCTTCTAGATCCAAAATGGAGTTCGGTGGAATTGAATGAGATTATTGGGCAATGTCAACCGAGCTTTATTTTTGCCGAGACTGCATTTGCTTCAAAGATAACCTTACAGAGTAATGATAGTCAGATAATTGAGTTCTCGGATGAACCATCTTGTTCTTATGAGAAATGGCTAACCCGGCACCAAGCGGCTCCCGAATTGAATCATCCTAACGAACTGTTATTTATCGGTTTTACTTCAGGAACGACCGGGATTCCAAAAGGATTCATGCGCACGCATTTATCTTGGATTCGAAGCTTTGAAGCGACGAATGAAGCTTTCCAATTAGTTCATTTGCAGCATTTTACTGCACCCGGTCCTTTTGTACATTCCTTGTCTCTATTCGCTCTGATGCAGAGTCTATATAACGGTGCGACGTTTCATATCGTGCAGCAATTTAATGCAGCTGAGGTACTGAGTTTGTGTTCAAATCATTCAGATATGGTTCTGTTTGCCGTGCCAACGATGATCGATTCGTTGATTTCGTTGACCGTTCCAGGTCATACGCATATCCAAGCCTTAATCAGCTCGGGCGGAACTTGGTCGGAGCATTCGAAGCAAAGGTGCCGGGAAGTATTTAACGGGGTAAAGCTGTACGAATATTACGGTTCATCAGAGGCGAGTTATATCAGTTATTTGAATGTGAATGAAGATAATAAGCTCGGATCGGTCGGTAGACCTTTTACAGGGGTTGAAATATCGATTCGAGACGAACATTTCCAGGAGGTAGCACCGGGAAGTATTGGTCAGTTGTACATTCGCAGCGACATGATGTTCCTTGGATATTATCAATTACCTGAAGAGACAGCTACTGTATTTCAGAACGGATGGCTAAAGACAGGAGACTTTATGTTCATCGATAGTGACGGATTTCTATATATGACTGGTCGTTCTAAAAATATGATGGTTACCGGCGGTCTAAACGTAATTCCGGAGGAAGTAGAAGCTGTGCTACAGCGTATTCCGGCGATTCGCGAAGTGATGGTATTCGGTATTCCGAACCACCACTGGGGTGAAATGGTAACAGCGATCGTACAATGGCGAGGAGATCAGCGGTTAACGATCGATGAGCTCAAGGCGTACTGTCGCGAAAATTTGGCTAGTTACAAAGCACCAAAGCAGCTCATCACTGTGGATCAGTTCATCTATACAAGCAGCGGGAAGATTGCACGCCACGCGATGAAAGAATACTTGAAGAGAGTGGAGTCATGAAAGAAGCTGTAATTGTATTGGCTAAACGTACACCTATAGGCAGAATTGGGGGGCGCTAAGTACGCTCGAGCCTGAAGTTATGCTTGCCCCACTGATCCGCCATATTATTTCTGAAACAGGTGTGCCACAAGATATGATCGATGAGGTTATTATCGGAAATGTTATTGGTCCCGGGGAAATATAGCGCGTTTAGCGGCCCTGGAGGCAGGGCTGCCTGTTACAGTGCCCGGTATAACAGTTGATCGCCAATGCGGTTCAGGACTGGAAGCGATAAATTTAGCAGCACGACTCATTCAGAGCGGCGCAGGGGACGTCTATTTGGCTGGCGGTGTCGAAAGCACAAGTCGTGCACCATGGAAAATGTTCAAGCCGAAAACGTTGGTTGGAGTTCCTGAGCTGTATACGCGAGCTCATTTCACACCAAGCTCATACGGCGATCCCGATATGGGCATAGCCGCAGAAAACGTGGCCCGAAAGTACGGGATTTCCAGAGAAGCACAGGATATGTACTCCTTAAGCAGCCATCAAAAAGCAGTGAATTCACAAGAAATCGGACGATTTGCAGGTGAAATTGTGCCGTTACAAGTGAACGGAGACTCGGTTGTTGCTGATGAATGTCCCAGAACCGATACAAGCCTTGAGAAGCTGCAAAAACTTCGGCCTATATTCATGGAAGAGGGTACCGTAACCGCCGGAAATGCTTGTCCTATCAATGATGGTGCGTCCCTAGTCCTCATCATGTCACTGCAAAAATGTCAAGAACTCGGCTTAAAGCCTATTTTACGTGTTGTGGATGCCGTTGCTGCAGGGGTTGATCCGCAATATCTTGGGATCGGCAGGTTCCTGCCATTCAGAAGCTGTTAAGCAGACAACGGATGTCGATAAATGATTTGGATGTCGTGGAGTTAAATGAGGCCTTCGCCTCCCAAGTGCTAGCTTCATTGCAGGAGCTTCACATCCTACAGAATAAGGTGAATAGAGGTGGCGGCGCGCTCGCTCTAGGTCATCCTTACGGAGCGTCCGGCGCGATCTTAATGACGCGCTTATGTGCTGAAATGATGCGGGAACCTTTCAAACGAGGAGTAGCTACACTGGGTATTGGTGGCGGTATGGGGCTTGCCACTTTAGTGGAGGCCGTAGAATGAATAAGCTTCATTTTAAGCTGCATCTGTCTGCGCAGTCCATTATGGATTACGCCAACAGTATTGAAGCACCTTTGCAAAAGATAGATGACATGTTGATCGCTCCGACAACGATGCCGGTTACTTTCTGGCAAATCGCGAAAGCTCCTTGGCTTAGCATGGATGAATCGCTCATTCACGGCATGCAGCAATTTCACTACGAAGCACCACTGATGGCGGAGATGGACCTGGATTGTGAATTGGCGCTAAGCAAAGTAGAGACTAAGGTGGGACGTCAGGGAGAGTTAACCTTATATACGCATACTCTTACTTGTACATGTGAGGGGAATCTAATCGTTACTGCGGTAACTACATTAATATTAGTAGGTGACAGTGTATGAGAAGACAGATTACTGCGGCTATGATCTCACAATATGCCGAAGTCTCCCAAGATACAGCAGCTTTTCATCTAGATACACATGCAGCTCGAGAAGCAGGTTATGAGCGTCCGATTGCGCATGGAATGTACATTATGGGATTAGCGCAGTCTTTATATCTGGTAGAGCATCGCAATCACTGGATTAGTTCCTATAGTATGAAGTTTCAAAAACCGCTGTATTCTGAGACAACCGCTTGCTTTCAATTTGAGGCTTGTGAGTACAATATCCAAGTCACTGTCACTTCAGAGGATGGAGATGTGATTGCCAAGGGTACTTTCACAGTGAAAGAGAGGGCCTTCTAGTGGAGAAAACGGTCTTGATTACCGGTGCCAGTAGAGGTATCGGACGCAGTATGGCGCTACAACTGGCGAGAAGCGGGTACCAGGTTGTTGTTAATGGGACACAACAGAAACTGATCGACACTGTCATAGAGGAGATTCGTATGGCGGGTGGCAAGGCTTTCGGTTACTGTGCCAGCGTCGCAGATCCCGAGGCAGTGACGGCTATGGTGGAAGCGATGGTTGAAAGATATGGCGGTATTGATGTATTGATTCATAATGCTGGTAATTTAATGGATAGCAAGTGCCTGTTGATGTCGGATGAGCAGTGGCGATCCGTATTGGATGTGCATTTGAATGGAGCCTTTTATTGTATACAGCGAGTGCTACCCTATATGACACAGCGCGGGGGCGACATACTGTTGATGACCTCTACTGCCGGATTACAAGGCTCTGTCGGACAGGTCAATTATAGTGCGGCAAAAGCTGGTATCCTTGGCATGGTGTGGACGCTGGCAGAAGAGCTGAAGCGTTATTTCATCAGAGTCAATGCCGTTGCGCCTGCGGCTTTAACCGATATGACTCGACCCGTAATGGAACATTTATGGCAAAAATGCGCACTTCGTAATGAACCGTACCCGGAGTTCTGGCAGGTAGGCAATGCTGATGATGTTGCCCTTTTTGTAGTCTCCCTGTTGGTGCAGCCCGATCAGGAGCTGACAGGCGAAATATTCGGAATAAACGGTTCGAAAGTGACCAGGTGGCAGAAGCCGGTACCTGTCAGCACGATGTATGGGACGGAGGCTTTTTTCACCTCGTGGAACAATCGGAAGGAAGGGCAATAAATGCTAACACTGGATCATGTTCATTTTTATTATGATAAGGCTCAGACGATCATAGATGATTTAAGTCTTACGATTAACGATGGTGAATTCGTTGCTGTCATTGGGGGCAATGGCTGTGGCAAATCAACGTTGGCCCGGCTTATGAACGGTTTGCTTCAGACCAGGAAAGGTAGAGTAAAACTTGATCACCTGGACACAGCAAACGTGAAGGATGTTGCAGAAATCCATCGACAAATTGGTTTGGTGTTTCAAAACCCGGATGATCAGTTCATTACTACTACAGTAATGGATGAGGTTCTGTTCGGCCTGGAGAATATTAGAGTGTCAAGAGATGAAATGACAATTCGGTTGGACGATGCGCTCCGGGCTGTACAAATGGAGGACTATACCGATGCAATGCCGCATGAGTTGTCAGGCGGTCAGAAACAGCGCGTAGCCATCGCGGCAATACTTGCCATGCGCCCCCGGATCATGATATTCGATGAGGCTACTTCCATGCTCGATCCACAGGGTAGAGAACAGCTACTTTCGATCATGTATGAACTGCATCGGCAGGGCATGACGATCATTCATATCACTCATCATTTGGAGGAAGTGCTCACAGCAGATCGCCTCTTACTGCTGCACGAAGGGAGATTGGAATTTGATGGACACCCGCTAACCTTCTTTAATACAGTTTGCCTGAAGGATTATGGGATGGATTCCCCCTTTGCCGTACGATTGCATCGAGCGCTTCAGTTAAGTCTCCCATTGATGGCCGATTGGAAGGAGATGATAACTTCCCAATGGTCTACGAGATGAAACAGGTGAGCGTGAGCTTTGCCGGGCGCAAGGCTCTTCATAATGTAAGCTGTTCTATTCAGAACGGCAAGTGGATTTCTGTCATAGGACAAACCGGCGCTGGGAAGTCAACCTTTGCCAAACTGTTGAAGGGATTGATCTCTGATTACGAGGGTGAATATCTGATCAATCAACAGCCTCTTCCTCGTGATCGAAAAGGACAGGTGAAGGTTGCTTCGGAAATTGGCTTTGTTTTTCAATACCCTGAGCATCAAATCTTTGAAACAACGGTATATAATGAACTGGCTTTTGCTCTGAAAATAATGGGATATTCATCCGAGCAAATCGCTGAGCAGATAGATTACATTTTACCGCAGTTCGGATTGTCTTCCGATATTTTGCCGCTGTCACCCTTTCAACTGAGCGGGGGTTTGAAACGGCGCATTGCCCTCGCCTCGGTATTAATGATGGAGCCGAAGCTGCTTATTTTGGACGAACCGACTGCAGGCCTTGATCCTTTAAGTCGAGATAATTTGTTGAATATGCTGAAGGAATGGCAGTGGAGGAACAACAGTACTGTTTTGTTCATTTCTCATCGCATGGAGGATGTAGCTCAATATTCGGACGAAGTGATGGTTTTTCGTGGAGGACATTTGCTGGGTCACTATGATGCTAGCGAATTATTTTTGAGAAATAGGGAATTGGTGGAGGAAGCGGGCTTGCTGCTGCCTGAGGCGGTACAGCTGTTAGGGCTGATCGAGCAATTATCCGGGCAGAAGATCGAAGTCGCAAGCTGCAGGGAGCAGGACATCCTTCGTAAAGTATTGCCCATTTGGCAGGCAAGAGGACATTTACATGGGAAATAAAATTTTGCTGGGACAATATGTAGAGACGAATTCCATCATTCATCGACTGGACCCGCGCTCGAAGCTAGTGTGTATGTTGGCGATGATGCTGAGCTTCTTTACACTGCAATCATTAATTAACTATACAGCTGCTACTGTCATTGTTTTCTTTGTTTTACTATTATCACGAATTCCATTCCATAAATATGCAAGAGGGCTAAAGCCTCTTTTATTTATATTGATGTTTACCTTTGTATATCATGCTTTGATGACAGAAGGTACTGTGATTTGGTCCTGGTCTGTTATCAAAATAACTACCGAAGGGCTGCAAAATGGATCATTCGTCGTGTGGCGAATCATTCTATTGATTTTGCTATCCTCAGTGCTAACCTTGACCACCAAGCCATTAACATTGGCTCAAGGTCTTGAAAAGCTGATGTCGCCGCTAAGCAAACTCCACGTGCCGATTGAGCAGTTTTCTTTGATGATTGTGATCGCGATTCGTTTTATTCCAACGATTGTAGAGGAGCTGGATCGTATTATGCTAGCCCAGAAGGCCAGAGGATATGACATAGCATCTCTTAAACTGCCAAGACGCATGTTTGCCTATATTCCGCTTCTAGTACCTCTGCTGATTACGACAATCCAACGTGCGGAGCAGTTATCGCTAGCTATTAATGCCCGGGCATATGGAAATGGTAGAGGACGTACCGTATATAAACAGCTCAAGCTGAAACGGATTGATTATCTGGTTGCTTGCTTCACGGCGATACTGGCATTAATCATGCTGTTAAGTTGAACTAATGATAATCCGAATTGGCATCCGGGTAAATTGATTTCATATCAGGGGGATAAGTGTGGATTGGGCTACACGGCTGACAGAGCTTCTGCAGATACAATATCCGATCATCCAAGGAGGGCTGGCTTATCTTGCCTATGCAGAGCTTGCTGCTGCTGTATCGAATGCCGGTGGCTTAGGCCAGATTACGGCTATGAGTCTTCCGAATGCCGCGTCTCTTCGTCAGGAAATACATCGTGCTAGAGCTCTGACTGACAAGCCGTTTGGAGTCAACTTTGCGATAGGGATGCATCATAGCGACTACGAAGACATGGTACAGACAGCGATTGATGAGCAGGTACCTGCTATAACGATAACGGGCGGAAACCCGGCTCCCTTATTGCAACAATTGCAGTCTACGAACATTAAGACCTTAGTGTTAGTCTCATCGCGCAGACAAGCACAAAAAGCGGAACAACTAGGCACTTCCGCTGTCATTGTCGTTGGTCAAGAGGGAGGAGGCCATCTGGGACGTGATGACGTAGGAACGATGGTGCTCGTTCCTCAGGTAGTGGATGCGGTTGGAATCCCTGTTGTAGCTTCAGGTGGTATCGGGGACGGACGGGGATGGATGGCAGCCCTTGCGCTTGGAGCCGAAGGGATCGAAATGGGAACTCGCTTTATCGCAACCAGGGAATGTGTTCATGCTTCGTCAACCTATAAACAAGCCTTGGTCGAAGCCTCTGAGAGTGATACGGCGGTTATCAAACGTTCCATAGGCGCCCCAGCGAGAGCGCTACGAAACAGCTACATCGATAAAATAATGGAGATCGAGCAACAGACGCCAACCTATGAGGCGTTAAAAAAATATATTAGCGGTGAAGCTAACAAAAAGTGGATTTACGAAGGCATTCGAGAAGAGGGCTTTGGTTGGGCCGGGCAAGTGACAGGCATGATTCATGATGTGCCAACGGTTTCCGAACTGATCAACAGAATGGTTCTTGATGCTGAGCAAATTCGAGGCAAGTGGCGATGAGGTGTAGATATCAGAACAGGAATACCTGTTCGATGACATATAATTGCGAAAGTACGGAGGCATGGACCCGAAAATTTAAAGATATCTGCTGGGAGAAGTTGTTATATAAATATCAAAAAGCCTAATCTATTAGGCTTTTTGATATTTATGTAGGGAATTGATGTGCCTTAGGGTAGGATATGCCATGTTATTTATGATTGTCACACTGGTGTAACATAACGAACCCAAGATAGTAGTATCAGATAGGGCAAGTTATGGAGGGATGTAAGATGACAAATAAAACGATTTTAATTACTGGCGGCACTGGCTCGTGGGGATTGGAACTGGTCACGCAACTTCTGAAAGAACAACCAAAGGAGATCAGGATATTCTCACGGAACGAATCGCTGCAAGTTCAAATGCGTCAAAAAATTGGGGATCCCAGATTAAAATTCATAATTGGTGATATTCGGGATAAAGCGGAAATGACCATGGCCTGCAGCGGTGTAGACGAGGTTTATCACCTAGCAGCGCTTAAACATGTTCCGATCTGTGAGAATCAGCCCGAGAGTGCGCTCAAAACAAACATAATTGGAACGCAAAATGTGATCGATGCAGCAATTGAGAACCATGTGCGGAAGGTGATGTATGTTTCAACTGATAAAGCAGTCAACCCTACAAATACCTATGGTATGACGAAAGCAATCGGTGAGAAGCTTATCATTTACGCTAATGGAAGATCAAATACAAGGTTTGCATGTTTTAGAAGCGGTAATGTTCTCGGAACGGCTGGAAGTGTTGTGCCTTTATTTAAAGAGCAACTGAATGAGGGGAGAAATCTCAGTGTAACCGATCCAGGAATGACACGTTTCTTTCTTACTTTAGAGGATGCTGTTCGAATCTTACTGACAGCGATGGAGAACATCTTCACAGGCGAAATATTCGTTGCTAAAATGGCAGCCTGTAGAATAACGGATCTTGCACAGGTGTTAATTAATCACTCTAAATCAAAGCAAACCAAAATTCATTATGTAGGCATTCGTTCAGGTGAGAAACTTCATGAGACATTGATTACGGAATCGGAGATCAGCCGGGTGAACGATATTCATGATCAATACTTTATTATTACCCCCGAAGACACAAAAGACTCGTTAGGGGTGAATGAAATTCAACTATACGATGCACGTCGAGGTTATCATTCGGAGGATTATATGATGTCACTTAAAGAAATTGAACAACTGCTTCACAGAGGAGGTTTTATAGGATGCAACGAAGAATTGTGCTAACGGGTGGCGGATCCGCTGGTCATGTTACAGCTAATCTTGTACTGATTTCTCGCTTGTTGGAGGAAGGTTGGGACATTCATTACATCGGGTCGAAGCGCGGTATCGAACGCGAAATGGTTGCCTCTTTGAAGAATGTTCGTTATTACGCGATTAATACAGGGAAGTTAAGAAGATACTGGGCATGGGCGAATGTAACAGATTTGTTTAAGCTTGTACTAGGCATTATACAGGCGTTCTTTCTCTTTTTCGGATTAAGCCAGGTGTTGTGTTTTCCTTAGGTGGATTCGTCGCAGTTCCTGTCGTGATCGGTGCTGCCATGAACGGAATTCCAGTAATCATTTTTGAGCCTGATCTCCACCCCGGGCTTGCGAATCGGATATCACGAAAATTTGCACAAGTAATGTGTACGACCTTCAGTAAGTCTACTGCCTTTGACCGGATATTTGACGGGAAAATGACACATGTCGGTCCGATTGTTAGAGAGGAACTGAAGTTGGGCAGTCGCGCACGTGGCATCGGGCTTTGCGGATTCAACGAAGAACTACCAATTCTTCTGATTATGGGAGGTAGTCAAGGAGCAGAGCGAATCAATCGCATTGTCAAAGAAGCACTCCCGAAGCTGTTAAAGAGTTATCAAGTCGTCCATATTTGCGGAATCGGGAAGATGGATCTGTCTATTGGTCACTACGCTGGTTATAGACCGTTTGAGTATGTTCGTGAAGAGCTTGCTGATCTGATGGCAATGGCCGATATTATTGTATCGAGGGCTGGTTCGAATGCGATACATGAATGTCTCCTTTTACGAAAACCTATGTTATTGATCCCACATGCCATTGGTGGAACACTAACAGGGCAAACATTAAATGCGGAGTACTTTAAGGATGCAGGCTATGCAGAGGTATTGTATGAATCTGATCTGACAAAAGAAACCTTCCTGAAAGCAGTGGATCGTACTTATAGCAATCAAAAATCATTTGTGGATGCGATGAAAGTTAGCAAAATGGACGGGGCAGTTGACAAGGTACTGGGATTCATTGAGATGGCCGTTAATGAGTCTATCAACGGTTAGATATTGGTAAGGGAGATTGATATGCGGATATTAATTGCAGACGATGAACCAGATATGCTTCGGATTTTAACGGCGTATTTCAAGAAGGAAGGGTACAAGGTGTTTACGGCAGAAAACGGAGAGGAAGCATTGGATATTTTTTATCGTGAGAAAGTTGATCTTGCTATTCTTGATTGGATGATGCCGAAGCAAAGTGGGATTGAAGTATGCCGGGAAATCAAATCGCGTTCGGACAAAAAAGTGCTGATTTTGACGGCCAAAAGCGAAGAAGAGGATGAACTGAAGGCGCTCAGCATTGGTGCGGATGAGTATATCCGTAAGCCTTTTCACCCGAAGATTCTCGTTCTCCGGGCCAAAAAGCTGCTAGACGATGACAAGGGACTGCTATATAAATCGCTTCGAATCGATCCAGAAGGCTATAAAATATATAAGGACTACGTAGATTTGCAGTTAACAAAAACGGAATTTGAGCTTATGTACTCCCTTGTCCGCCACAAAGGCCAGATTCTGTCCCGGCAGCAATTACTGGACTTAGTATGGGGTCTCGATTATTTTGGTGATGCAAGAACGGTGGATACTCATGTTCGCAGGTTGCGAGAGAAAGTTGGCGAAAACGTGATTCAAACGCACCGAGGACTTGGCTATAGCGTGGAGGCCGGCGATGAATAAGCTAGGGCGTAAGCTGTTTATAAGCATTACGGTTGCTGTCTTGCTCATTTTCATCATGTTCGTACTGCTAGCGAACCTGTTTATGCCGAAATACTATATTTACAAAACGAAAGAACAGCTCGGGGAAGCCGTAAATACAATTTCCGATCTTTCGGATGCAAACTGGGACGACGCGATTCCACAGCTTGAGCAGCAATACCACGTGACGATCGTGTATGACGATTTGCAGAAACCGGAAAATGACCTGAATGAATCGCTCAAACAGCAGCTTGCGACAAAGAGAGTGACGCTAAATAAGTTCTGGATTACGGACGAATCGTTGTTGAAGGTTAAATCGGGTATCCGAGTCAATAAAATATATGATCAAGGTAAGCTTAAATCCAGCTTCTACGCAAGTTTTATCCCGAAGGGCGAAACTATTGTCTTGATTGGGCTTTCGATGGCCTATATCAGTGATACGATCCAGATGATCAATGAATTCATTTTGATTCTTGCGCTTTGTTCGGTGCTGATTATCGTGTCGGTGGTCTGGATTTTGTCATATCGGATGACTAAACCACTGAAAGAACTAGGGCAGGTGGCGAAGGATATATCGGAGCTCCGTTTCCGAAAAGCCAAAGTCGTTACCGGGGATGAAATTGGGGAGCTGGCGGAAAGTATCAACGCCATGAGCGACAAGCTGAGCATTGCGCATGCGGATTTATCCAGAAAAAATGTAAGCTTAAAGCGGTTTATGTCGGATATGACGCATGAGCTGAAAACGCCGGTTTCGCTCATTCAGGCTTATGCCGAAGGGATTCAAGATGGGCTTGATGACGGCAGTTATGCGGCCACGATTCTGCGCCAGACTAAGAACATGGTTAAGCTTATTGACGAGTTTTTGAATTTTACGAAAATCGAAAGGGACGAGCTTGAACTTCGACCTGTTGCCGTTAAGGATTTGTTCCATGAATGTGTCGAAAAATTTAGCATCGAGCTGAAATCAAGGCATTTGCAGCTTGTGATTCGCGATGATCTGGAGGGAAATCCTTTGATTGCAGTGGATCCGGACAAAATTCGGATGGTGTTTCACAACCTACTTGGCAATGCAATCAAATATGCAACAGGCGAAAGAATTGACGTGCATTTTAGTAAGCAGGATGGTGAGATCGTACTTGCTGTGAGCAATCGATTTACAGGAGAGATCGCCGATGCATCTCAGATGTGGGAGCCCTTTTATGTGGAGGAAAGCTCGAGGCATAAAGCAGTGTCGGGCACGGGCCTTGGCCTTGCAATCGTCAAAACGGTTCTAGAACGGCATGGCTTTCGTTGCCATGTAGAAACAAAGGATCAGACGATCCACTTTTACATCTACTTTCAAGAAAACAACCCTCATTCGGCATGAAGCTGAATGGGGGCTATTTTCTTGGAGATAAAATAACTTATACGTTCCGGCACGAGGATTTAAGCATCATATTAGAGATTGGGTGCACGGAAGGTCGTCACCTTACTGCCATCCTCGATCACTGCCGATTTGGCCGGGATTGTGTGCTGGTTATACGTAACGTCTTTGTCAGAAATATTGACGGTAATCCGCAGTTGATCACCATAGGAGGCAGACTGTACAAGACGATCCGGGAGCATATTTGAAAAGACGTCATCGGCTTGGTAACAGCTTTCTCATGGAAAGGGCTCCACACCTTAAAATAATCCGTAATCAATTTCTTGTTCTTTTTCCAGCTGTCTTGATCGAAGTGATACAATGGCGGAACGTTGTAGAGAAGCTCTGTAAGCATTCGGCTCCCAATTTCGTCTTCGATTTTGAGGCTTCCCCATTCCCAATGATGCGTGGTGATCACCGAATCGTTATAAACAAGTTTATATAACGGCAAAGAGTAAAAGGGATCGGTATAGATATGCTCATACGCTTCCTTGACCGGAACGGTTTTGGCATATCTTTCTGGGATTCCTCCATTTGCTGACCAATACCCGCCGACATAATAAGGACTGGTCTTGTTTGCGCGCATATCCGGATCGGACCAGGCGATCACAGGCGTTTCGATCCCGTGCGCGAAGGCGATGGTCTGGCTGGCGAAGTCATTGCCGCCTTCGGAACCGATTACCATATGTTTATCGTCCCTAATGTACCCCATTCGCTCCAGCCGGGCCGCAAGATCCTGTTGCTGGGTCGTCGGATGCGACTTGGAATAATCGTCATAAATTTCTCCTGTAGCGTCGCAGTCAATGAACCAGGAATTAAAAGGGATACCATCTTGCAGTATGCTGCTGACACGCTGCTTGACGCTGGGTAGCGATAGCGTAGGATTTAGCTTGCGTCCCTTGCCTAAGAAGCCATTGATCTTTTGACCGTTTTTATTATCAATCGTTGCCGCATCGTAAAGGGAAGCATCAGGGAAAGATGCCGTGTTCCAGTCTATGCTCGCTTTCTGCTGTATGGAATGATAGGAATCGTACGGTCCTACCAGATACCCGAGACGCACCGCTTGTTCGACCATCTCGGGATTTAACAGCCCGTCCGCCCAATTGGGTAGGCCGATCCAAGCTTTACCGATTCCGGCATCATGCATGTCCTGCAGAAGTTCGGTCGAAGCTTTTGCTCCCCATAGTTCTATTGGGTCAGCGTTGTTTTTTAGAGCGCTTTTCAGCACGTTTTTGTTCAACTCATACAACTCTTGCTCGCTTAAACGATTGATACCTTTAGCAATAAGCTTTTTCGAGTTTTCATCCACATCCGCAAATATACCGGAATTGTAGAACTGGGGCATTTTTAAGACAGAATTCAGCGCTCTTGTCAGCGTTTGTTTTTGATAGTTGGCGATATACCCATTTTTGGATATGTCAGTAAGAGTCTGGTTATATTCCGTTGCACCATCTTCGCTGTACTTATCCAGCAGTTCTCCAATCCAGCCGTAGAGCGGCTCATGGATCGAATGAATGAGGGTATCCCAATGAATGTTATCTTTGGTTAATACCTGGCCGCTCCATAAATAAATATGCGGTGCACCAAACAGCTTACTCACGTTTGGGTTTTGGGCTACTTTTTCCGATAGCGTCGTAAATTCGCCTTTCTCCTGAATATAGGAACGGTAGACTTTCGCGATTTGAACCGGATTATTGTCGGTGACATAAACACGGAAACGATACGTTTTGTTCGGATTAACGGATGGAAATTCATGCGTAAAGCTCATTTGAATCGCAGGTTCGGTTTGAAATTGAACGGTGTCGTTGAACATATCGTCTGCAATGAATAGGATCGAATCCTGCTTTTGGTTCACGGCAAAAAAACGCATGGTAAAACTTTCGATAAAACTCATACTGTTATCCTTTAAATAGCTTTTCCATGTCTGATCTTCGCTAGGGATATATTTGCCTTCGCCGATGGGTAGCATGTAGCTGTCCCCTGCACCTTGGGCCATTCAAATTGCTTAGCTCCAGTAGAAGTTAGCGAGATTTCGAGGTAGCGGTCTTTTTTCTCCATTTTAATGTCCATTTGTTTCTGGGGGTATGTCCAAGAGATGGATGTAGGGGTTTTAGCCAGGTTCTTAACAGGCTCTTTCGGCATTGGAAGCGACGCGCTTGTCTTTGCTCCGTTTCGAATGATGAATAATTGGCTTGTCTCCGGGTCGGCGTTAAAGTCGAAATCATACGCTGCCGTTTGGCTTACGCTTTCAGCCGCATGACCGGCAGCCTTTTGCTGCGTTCCCTGTATGGCAGGCCGTGCGCTTTCTGTTTTTTGCATGTTCGCGCAGCCTGTCGCTAGTACCACGCTTGCCACACAGATGATGAATGTGATGTTTTTGATGTTCATTTCTTTCCCTCCTTAGCACCAATGTAAGATAAGAATGTTACATCAATGTGTCAAGGATGGTGAAAAAACAATTGCTAATGAAGGTACTTTACTTCACAATTATAATGTCTTTGAACAACAGCTAAAGAAAGATATAGTGGCTTGGAAAGTACTGTGGAGGCGAATATATGCTGATTAGAGAGATTGAGAAAAAAGATAACAAGCAAGTTGAGAGTCTTATCAGAACTTGCCTGATAGAATTTGGTGCGAATAAACCGGGTACAGCATGGGCTGATCCGAATTTAAGCGATTTCTATCATTTATACAGAGCCGATGGCTCTAAATATTGGGTCGTAGAGGAAGAGGGAAAGATTATAGCGGGTTGTGGGATAGGACCCGTTAATGGATTTTCGCATATTTGTGAACTACAGAAGATGTATGCATTGCAGGAAGCACGCGGGACCGGAGCAGCTAGCCAATTACTCGAGATCGCATTGGATTACGCGAAGGATCATTATAAGCAATGCTATTTGGAGACGCTCAGTAATATGATTGCTGCCAACAAGTTTTATACGAAGAAGGGTTTCAAATCATTGGACAAGCCGCTTAATGCAACGGATCATTTTGCTTGTGATGCCTGGTACATTATAGATCTATAGAATCATAATGTGATTATGTCCAGTTGTGGAGAACTCTGATAGGTTTAAAAATTATATGGATTATTTTTCCTATACCTATGTTACAATTGATTAGTCTTTGCATTTAGGCATTTATGTAGCTCAAAATGGTTCTACTATGCCGTAAAAAGAGATGAGTAAGGAGATTATCGGATGAGTATCCGTTTATGGTACACTTTTTTGAGTTTTGTTGCTTTGATTCTTTTAAGCGCTGCGGTGTACTCGGTGATTCAAACCAGAACATCATTTAAAGAGTTAGTTCTCAATCAGATGCATGAATTCGACTCTGTCAGTGAAATGCGCGTTAGTAAAAACTTTAACAAGCCAGATGAACAGGAGCTGAAAATTACGGATCAAGCTACAATTAAGCGCATTTTCAATAGTTTGTCTGACCTCAAACTATTGAAGAATAGCATGAAAACATTTAGTGACGATGAATATGAGATTCGGTTTCATGGGCGTACTTCAAGCTTTACCGTTACCTACTACCGTCCGGACCACATACGAATTATGAACGGTTCCAGCAATCATAAAAGATACAGTTGGGAATATAAAATTGTGAATCATTTTGATTCGAACGTGATCGAGGATCTGTTCAAAGGATGATCAATCACAGGCAAATTGCCTGTGATTTTTTAGTGTTTTGCTCGGAACATCTAACACCCCTTTTCCGCTATGGAAGAAGGTGTTTTACATGTTCGCTACCCGAGAATATGGTTGGCGTAAATATATTTATAGAAGGAATCTAACAAACAATAGCGAAAAATAAGCACTAGATGGAAATTTGTAGAATCGGAAGAAGGAGAGGGAGATTTGGCACTTCTACGCAAGCTGACCATTCGCTCACAGTTAACCTTCATTGCCCTTACTTTGGCAATCATTATACTGATCATTCTGTCGGCTAGCTATCTACAGATGGCGAAGATTGTGAAGTCGAACAACAACAAGGCGACGAGCGACCTGATCCTTCAGATGAAGCAGACGATATATGCGAACAAGGACGTATTGGAACGCCTCATTACGAACATTGCATTTAACAGCGATGTTCAGAGTTTTCTAATTGAAGAAGATAAAGTGCAACGATTCATGCTTAGTAAGCGAGTGGAGAGCTTGCTGATTAATACAAGGACACTCAAGGAAGGAATCCTCGATATTTTGGTGGTCGGCGATGATGGAAGCTGGATGGATATCGGGGAAGCCGAAGAATGATAGCTCCATATCAGCAACAACTCGCGGAGGGAGAGGCGTTCCAGTACTTTACGACCCGAGATGCATGGGATCAGTACTCAACGTCAAGCTTGTTCCTGATCGGTTTTCATATTAAGTATGCGCAACCCGGTGAGCGCTTCAATGAATCGATAGGTACGCTGTACTTTGTCATCTCTCCGAATGCTCTCATGGGAGGCATTAACAGTATCTCACAGGATATGAACTCCCAAGCCTTCTTCTTGGATCAAGACAATCGACTCATCTCAAGCGACGATACGGAAGGGTTGGAGAGTCAACTTGAGGTCCTCAATCGTGATCAAAATCTAATGAGTGATGAAGAGAAGGAGCTAGCATGGAACGGAAGAACCTATATAGCCAAGGGCGAGTACCTTCCAGAGCTTAAGAGCTCGATCGTCAGCATTATCCCGAAGGATGAACTGATGCGGAATTTGAATTCCATTCGCATTTTCTTTGGCATAATCTTCGTTGTTGCTGGAATTGTGATGGTAGTCCTGTTCGCGATTCTAACGAATAATATCCTACTCCCCTTGAAGAAACTGATGTTCTATATGAACACAGTCAAGCGCGGTAATCTGGATAAGCTGAAGCATAGAATCGATTTGGATGGCTATGTGGAAATTACCGTAGTAGCCAATGAGTTCAATAAAATGATGAATCAGATTGATACTCTAACGAAAGAACTGCTGGATACGAACACGGCGCTGCTTGGATCAGAGCTGGAGAAGAAGCAGGCGGAGCTGTCTTATCTCCGTAGTCAGATTAATCCGCATTTCTTATACAATACACTGGAGATGATCAAGGGAATGGCTGCTGTACAGGGAGCACAGGAGATTCGTGCCTCAGCTTCCGCTCTAGCCAGTATATTTCGCTATAGCATCAAAGGGGATAGCCTGGTACCGCTGAGGACAGAGCTATCCATTATCGAATCTTATTTACATATTCAGAAGCTTCGCTTTGGCTCAAGATTTCAGGTAGCGATGGATATCGAAGAGGCGGCGTTGGAATGTCCAGTACCTAAAATGATACTGCAGCCTATCGTCGAGAATGCGATCTTTCATGGTCTTGAAATGAAAGAGGAGCCAGGATTGCTTCGAATCCGTGCTATGAGAAACACAGATTCTGATCTCATCATCACAGTAGAGGATGACGGCGTTGGGATGGAGCCTGAACGGTTGGAATGGTTGAGGTCCACGCTACAGGAGTCGCCGAAGGAACTGCTATCCCCGAAGGGTGGAGGAAGCATTGGCTTTACTAATGTGAATGCCAGGATAAAGTTAATGTACGGGCCTGCATACGGACTTGATATCCAGAGTGTGGCAGGTCAAGGTACTTGGGTACAACTAACACTTTCATCTAAAGGCGGAGGTGCACGATGAAGATAAAGGTATTACTGGTGGATGATGAGCCGTGGGTCATCGAGAGCCTTAGGGCAAGCATTGATTGGAATACTCTTGGGTTCGAGGTGGTCGGTACGGCAAACAGCGGAACCGAGGCTATCTCCATGTTGGAGATCCTTAAGCCGGATGTAGTCTTCACAGATATTCGGATGCCAGGAATGAGCGGACTTGAACTAGTTAAGCGTGGCAAGATAATGGCTCCTGGGGTTGATTATATTCTGATCAGCGGCTATGCGGAATTTGCCTATGCCCAGAAGGCGATATCCTATGGCGCGATCGCGTATTGTCTGAAGCCCTTTGATGAGGCAGAGATCGAATCTATTCTGATCAAGCTTCGACGTGAGCGATCATCGCACCAAATCGGCGCAAGTGATGCCTCCATTGATAATGAGACGATGATACTTGGTTTTCTGGAGGAGCCCGATGAGGTTCAAATGCTGAGGCTATTGAATAGGTTAGAGGATTTGTCCGTGATCAGAAGTCCAGGCGATTCAATCGGCGTCATTGTATTAGCTTCTCCAAGTGTGGTCAGACCTGGTCTCCCTGAGCCATATCTGTACGCCAAGATCGGTAGAACGAAGCATCTCTTTCTGGTTCCCTATTATCATATAGAAGAACTGATCAGTTATATTGAGGAGCGGAGAATTGTGGATCTTCCAGTTTCCGAGGGAGAGGGTGGCTTGAAGATCTATGGAGTTGGTGTCACTGAACGATCAGCAATGCGTACGGACTTGCGCCGTGCGGTGAAAGAAGCTAATGAACTGGCCGATCAGTATTTCATCCATGGCGGCTTCATAATTGCCCGGAAGCAGCCGAGTATGGCAGGATCTTTTAAAGACCTGCTCAAACAGGTGGATGAGGTAATGCGAGTGGGGGACATGGCGCGTATCCACCGTATTTTTGACAAGCTTTCTCTACTATTCCATAGCGGTTCGCTTACGGTCCAGCATGCATTGCAGCTGCATCATATTGTGAACGCTTACTTATACTGCTTTAAGCTGGATTATGAGGAGCACATGCTCTATAGTCGCGAACAATTGCTGACGTCATATGATTCGGTTCAAGAGATGTTGCAGGATCTTCGTCAATGTGTCGCTGGCTTTGTCCTTCATACCCAAGATAAAGAGATGGTCCAGACAAGCAATGAAACGTTCCGCGCTATTTTGTCGTATGTAAACAATCATTTTACCGAGGATGTGTCGATTCAATTGCTGTCGAAGCAGTATTATACGAATCCAAGCTATATTAGCCAGTTATTTAAGAAGGAGATTGGCGAGACATTCACGGCATATATTGCGAAGCTGCGCATTGCCTATGCCTGTGAGCTTCTCAGAGGCACGAACTTACTCGTAGGAGAAATAGCGGAGAAGTCAGGGTATATGGATTATTTCTATTTCACAAGGATGTTCAAAAAATTCATGGGTAAGACTCGTCCCAGTTTAGGACAGAACTATGATACGTGGTATGTCTTCTTTTTAGTTTTAATATGGACCATTCTTAGAAATTAAGACCGGTCTGTGAATAGCCCCGGTCTCGGGGTTATTTTTATATGGAGAGAAATAACGATAATGCCTCGATATGAGCATTAAGCATAATCTTCTACAATGAGAGATGTTTATAGAAGAAAGCGGTTACAAGAAGGCACAAGGCAAGGGTTTTTCTAAACGAATGATAAGGGGGAACTGAAATGAAGCGAAAGTGGCTAGCAGCGCTGCTCATGATCACGATGATAGTCATGCTTGCAGCCTGTTCATCAGGAACTACGAATAATACGGCTAAGACAGACCCGAAGCCTGCTACAACTAACAGTAGTGAGCCAGTGAAGGAAGAGGAGAACAAAGCGGATGAGACTGCAAGTACAGCTCCTGTAGATGAGAAAATTGATCTGAAGGGCAGAACGATCCGACTCGGACAATGGTGGGGTATGGAGAACTATCTGTCCGAAGAGGAGAAAGAAATGCAGCGCAAGGTAGAGGAGAAATTCAATTGCAAGATTGAATATGTGACTGTACCATTCGATCAGATTCAGTCGCGGGTCATTACAACATCGGTTGCTGGCCAGCCGTTTGCTGACATCATATGGATGCCTTTGGAATGGACTATACCGAAGATGGTAAGCGAGGGGTATATTCGCAACATCGATGATCTGGTCGATATGAATGACCCCAACTGGAACGATATTATGTTAAGCTCCGGCAAATATGATGGCAAACAATACAGCTTTACTCAAAACGATAACAACGGAAACGGCTTCTATTATAACAAGACGCTTATTCAGAAGAATGGATTAGAGGATCCATACGAGCTGCAAGAAAAGGGCGAGTGGACCTGGGATAAATTCCTTGAGCTTGCTAAGGCGGTAACGAAGGACGGGGTATTCGGTGTTACTCAATATGGTGATACCCTGTCGCTAGCTATTCCATTCATCTACTCGAATAATGGCTTCGTTACGAAGGATGACAAAATCACCTACGATTCACCTGAATCGATGGAAGCCATTCAATTTGTATCAGACCTGTACAACGTTCATAAGGTCGTAGGTGGCACTTTCTCGGAAGGAACAGCACTCTTCTATCCAGGCTATCGCTGGGTAGCCTATGACTTCAATGGCAGCATGGCTGATGATTGGGGCTATGTATTCTACCCGAAAGGTCCGAAGGCGGACAAATATGTCGTACCAACGACCGTGAATATGTGGCATTTGATGAAAGATGTTGAGAATCCGAAGGATGTAATGGCGGTATGGATGGAGCTCTATGAACGCGATAAGGAGAAGGGCTACGACCTGGTCATCCGTGGTGAGGAAGCGAACTTCAGGAACCAAGAGGCCCTCAATACTTTACGGAAAATGCTCGGCAACGGTACGGTGTTACAGTACCAGGCCTATGAGGGCTTTCAAGGATATTTCAAAGAAGCGATTGACAACATTATGAGCGGTAAAGGCACACCGGCCAGTGAGCTGGCGAGAATTAAGCCATTAACGCAGGCGTCCATCGATGTGACCTTAAAGAAATAACCACAGAGCCATAGCGGGACACCCTTAAGGCGTATTTATCGCTTGGGGTGTCCCTCTTAGATGGAAGGAGGATGGGTATGCCCTCAGTTCATAGAAATTCAATCGTCAAGGGGCGTTGGCTGAAGCTTGTGCTCATCATGGTACTTGGGGCGAGTTGTATTCTGCCAGGTACGTTCTACCTGACGAGGTCTACGCAAGCAGACGCAGCGGGGACTGCCCGGAACGCCAAACAGGAAGTCATACCGAAGAAATATCAGGATGGAAGCTATGACCAATACTTGGCTCAGCACCAGAATGCACCGCGGCCGGACACTAAGATCGTGATTGAAGGAGAGAGCTTCACCAGTGCAGATGGGATGAGTCCGAGCATTGTGCAGGGAATCCCTGGATTAAGCGGACAGGCGGTGGAGACGGACGAGGAAGGCAGCTTAACGTGGACATTTGATATACCACAGGAAGGTATGTTCCAGATCGCTGTTCGTTATTATCAGCTCGAAGGCAAGAGTGCGGATATTGACCGGGAGCTATATATCGATGGAGATCTTCCTTTTACCGAGAGTAAAAATGTACTGTTCCACCGGATCTGGGCCAATGAGGGAGAGATGCAGCAGGATGATCGCGGCAATGATCTGTATCAGAAACAGATCGAGAAGCCGCTCTGGCAGGAGAATTATGTACAAAGCCCGGATGGGAGTCATACGGATCCGTATTTCTATTATTTCTCCCAGGGACAGCATACGCTGACTTTCGTATCGGCGCGAGAAAGAATGCTGATCGATACGATTACCCTGAAGCAACCTGATAAAGTACTCAGCTATGCACAGGTATCCGCTGGTTATGATGTTCAAGGCTATGCTCCAGCTTCTAACGTCCTGCTGAAGATCCAGGGTGAGGCAGCTGTACTGAAGTCAAGCCAGGTGCTGTATCCGATGATGGATCGAACTCGTTCGACGGAGCCTTACAATCTAACGAAGATACGATTGAACACGATCGGCGGTTATAACTGGTCGGAAGCCGGGCAATGGTTGACTTGGAATATCGAGGTTCCGAAGGACGGACTATATCATATTGGGATCAAGGCGAAGCAGAATTTCCAACGGGGAATGACCTCCTATCGCAAAATGTACATAGATGGGAATCTTCCTTTTGTGGAGATGGTGGACATTGGTTTCCCTTTCTCGACCGATTGGGAGATGAAGGAACTGGGCGCGGATCCAGGTGATTCTTCCAAGGCGGAGCCATATTTATTCTACCTTACTAAGGGACAGCATGAGATCAAGATGGAAGTTACCCTGGGGGAGATGGCGGATCTGCTGCGTATTGTAGAGTCCAGCGTGCTTGAGCTTAATAGCATGTACCGTCACATCATTATGATAACCGGCACGGTTCCGGATGAATATCGAGACTATCAACTGGATAAGAAGCTTCCAGATCTTGTACAGACCATGCTGGATCAAGCCGATATTCTCGAAACCGTCGTCGAACAAGCCGAACGGCTCGCAGAGGGAGGGGATCGTACGGCGGCGCTTACGCGGCTGATTGTTCAACTTCGTGACATGGCGCAAAACCCGGAGACGATTGCCAGACGGTTAGAGACCTTCAAGTCTAACACCAGCTCACTAGGCGATTGGATATATTCGATCAACTACATGCCGCTGTCGATCGATTACCTGGTGATTGCTTCCCCTGACGAGAAGCTTCCGTCAGCTAAAGCCAGCTTCTGGAGCAAGGTCAAATACAATACGGGGTCCTTCATGCTATCGTTCTTCACCGATTTCAACGCGCTTGGGGCCGCGAAGGACAGTGATAAGAAGATCTCGGTATGGACGACCATGGGGATAGATCAGGCGAAGATTGTCAAACGACTGATTGATGAGTCATTCACGAATGAGACTGGGATAGCGGTGGACATTAAAGTCGTCAGTGAAGGAGTATTATTGCAGGCGATGCTGGCTGGACGGGGACCTGATGTGGCATTCCCCTTGGGTAACGACAAGCCTGTGAACTATGCGCTCCGTAATGCGGTTGAGGATCTGTCCAAATATCCTGGATTCGATGAGGTGAAGCAGCGGTTCCATGAGAGTGCAATGGTTCCTTACCAATTCAACGGGGGATCTATGGGCTGCCGATGGGTCAGGGATTCCCGGTCCTCTATTATCGCAAGGACATATTGGAAGAGATGAATCTGGAAGTACCGGATACTTGGGATGACGTCTTCACGATGATTCCAGAGCTGCAGAAGCATAATCTGCTATTCGGTTTTCCTATCCAGGTGCTGGTTAAACTCGGTTCCAACGTTCAAGAAAGTTCTTCGTTACCGGTAAATCCAACCTTCGGGATGATGCTGTATCAAAACGGTGGAGAACTGTATAAAGAAGGAGGCAAAGCGAGCGCGCTTGCTACAGAGCTGTCGATCAAGACATTTATGGATTGGACCGATCTGTATACGACGTATAAGCTTCCGCTTACAACCGATTTCGTTAACCGCTTCCGTAGCGGTGAGATGCCGATCGCCATTGATGATTACACCAGATTCAATCTCATCAGTGTCGTAGCTCCTGAGCTAAAGGGTCTGTGGGATTTTACTGTAGTCCCGGGGACGAAGCAGCCGGATGGAACGATCCGCCGCGATGTACCGGCCAATGGAACAGCCGCAGTGATGCTGGAGGCCAGCAAGCACAAGGATGAGGCTTGGGCCTTCATGAAGTGGTGGACCAGTACTGAGAACCAGGCCAAGTACAGCTTGGAGCTGGAAGGATTAATGGGCCCCGCCGGCCGTAATCCGACGGCGAATCTGGATGCAGTGGCCCGTATTCCGTGGCAGACGAAGGATTATAAGACGCTGATGGAGCAATGGCCATGGGCGCGAGGCATTCCGGAAGTGGCAGGTGGTTACTTCACTGGTCGTCATCTGGACAATGCATTCCGCAGTGTCGTGATCTCGAGTGAAGACCCTCGCGAAGCGATCGATCTGTACACGCACTATATCAATGACGAGATCACGAAGAAGCGCAAGGAGTTCGGGTTGCCGGATTAATAAGTCGCTTTTCAGCACCGAGAAGGTTTAATTCAAGATTCGATGCCGAATAAACTACTAGATTCACTTCGTGATCAAAAGCGAAAGGGAGGCGTCTCAACATATGTCACTATCCAATCAAGGGGTTCAAGAGATCGCTCCGAATCCCAAATTGCATCGTCTGGGGGGACCCGAGAAGGGGAGGATAGCGCAGCTGTTCCGTGAAATGAAGATGAAGCGGCAAGGGTATATACTGCTTGCCCCATTCTTCATCCTCTTCTTTATCTTCACGGCTTTTCCTGTGCTTATGGCACTTGGACTCAGCTTCACGAACTTCAATATTCTGGAGCCTCCAAAATTCATCGGCTGGGACAATTATGCGAATCTGTTCATCAAGGATGAAGTATTCCTGATCGCCTTGAAGAATACCTTACTATTTGCTGTCATTACGGGACCGCTCAGTTACATTTCCTGCTTCTTTCTAGCCTGGTTAATTAACGAACTGCCGCCACGGATTCGTGCGATTATTACGCTTCTATTCTATGCTCCATCTATATCAGGCAACGTGTATTTGATTTGGCAGGTAGCATTCTCAGGAGACTCGTTCGGTTATGTCAATGCATTTCTTATGAAATGGGGCTTCATCCTGGAACCGATTCAATGGCTTCAGGATCCGAAATATATGCTATTCATTATTATGCTGGTGCAGCTATGGCTTAGCTTGGGAACGGCGTTCCTGGCCTTCATTGCAGGACTACAAGGGATGGATATGTCACTGATCGAAGCGGGAGCCATCGATGGGATTCGCAATCGCTGGCAGGAGCTGTGGTTCATCACGCTCCCTTCTCTAAGACCCATGCTTATGTTCGGCGCCGTCATGCAGATTACGTCATCGTTCGCGGTCGCCGATGTAGCGACGAATATGGTGGGTTTTCCAAGTCCACAGTATGCTGGGCACACCATTGTAACTCATCTGAATGACTATGGGAGCATCCGCTTCGAGATGGGTTACGCAAGTGCGATTGCGACGGTGCTCTTCGCGATCATGCTAGGATCGAATCTTATCGTACAGAAGCTCTTGAAGAAGGTAGGTGAGTAATCCGATGAAATGGACGATAAAGTGGAGATGGCGCAGACAGAAGAAGCTGAACCGTTCTTTTTCGATGGATATTGTCCTGTTTCTCCTTCTGGCGAGTGTGGGCGTCTTTATGGGAGCACCCTTCGTATTCATGATCAGCACAGCGCTGAAGCCGCTTGATGAACTGTTCTTATTTCCACCGACCTTTATCGTGCGCTCTCCGACGCTAGATAATTTCTATGATCTTATCCTGATCTTCTCCAATACTTGGGTACCGCTGTCACGATATATGTTTAATACGATCTTCGTTGCCCTGACAGGAACGGTAGGTCACGTAATTTTGGCTTCGATGGCTGCATATCCGCTGGCGAAGCTAAAGCTTCCAGGAGGAAATATACTGTTCATGATCGTTGTGCTCTCGCTGATGTTCGCTTCACAGGTTACTTCAATTCCGAACTATCTCACAATAAGCTGGCTTGGCCTTCTTAATTCATACTGGGCTTTGATATTCCCGGCGTTTGCTACTTCACTTGGACTGTTCCTGATGAAGCAGTTCATGGAGCAGATTCCCGATGCTTTGATCGAAGCGGCCAAGATCGACGGAGCCAGTGAATTTCGTATCTTCAGGAGCATCGTCATGCCGATGGTAAAGCCGGCTTGGCTGACCTTGATCATCTTCTCTTTCAAGGGCTTATGGGGAACCGGAAGCGGAGCACAGGGGGCATCGTACATCTACAGTGAACAGCTCAAGACGATGGACTATGTGTTCAGTCAGCTCCTGGGGGAGGCTTCTACCGCTCGGGTCCAATGGCTGCAGCCGCACTTATTATGATGACTGTACCGGTATTGATTTTTGTGCTGACACAGAGCAGTGTTATTCAGACAATGTCTACCTCAGGACTCAAAGAATAAGAGAAGGAGGGATCACAATTGACTTGGATACGAAGGATGACCTCCGTTCTAGTACTAATTAGCCTGTTCATCGTTCCGATTTCTGAGGTTCATGCGTTGCCTGATTATGGCTATAACTATTCCTATTGGGGCGATGCAGAGCCAGCGCCATATCCTTATCTGGCGGAGAAGCATATCTACGGTACCGACCTGGGTATCGGTGATTTGAACACACCGCAGGACGTATTTGTCGCGGGTGATCATCGTATGTATATCGCCGACACCGGGAATAACCGAATCGTGGTACTGGATGAGCAGGGCAAACTGATTCGTATAATTAAGGATTTTCAGAATAATGGTAGGCCGGATAGCTTCAACAAGCCTTATGGCCTCTATGCAGATAAAGACAGAATGCTATATGTTGCCGATACACAGAATCAGCGAATTGTGAAGCTGGATGCGGAAGGCCAGCTACTCCAGGTGATTGAAGCGCCTGAATCAAGCGTATTACCAGAGGGGTTCCAATTTTTTCCGAATAAGATCTTTGTGGATCTAGCAAATCGGATCTATGTTATCGCACAAGGAGCCTATGAAGGAATTATGGAATTCGATGCTAACGGTAGCTTCAAGGGATATGTTGGTACGAACAAAGTGAGGTTCAGCCCAGTAGACTTGCTATGGAAACGATTATCTACGAAAGAGCAGTCGAAGCAGATGGAGCTGTTCCTGCCTGTGGAATTTAGCAATCTCGATGTGGATGAGCGAGGCTTCATTTATGCCGTGTCCGCAGAGATCAACCCGATGACACCAATCAAGCGCTTTAACCCTAGCGGAGAGGATATTCTGCGAAGGGAAGGATATTTCAATCCGGTCGGAGATGTAGGGATAATACGAATCGAGGGATCGGAAGGTGCATCAGCTGATTTGCAAAATGAAGGAAGCTCTAGGTTTATTGATGTTGTATCCGATGTGAGCGGTATGTATAGCGGTCTAGATTCGGCACGTAATCGGATTTTCACCTATGATCGGGACGGCAATTTGCTCTATCAATTCGGAGGCGTCGGGACGCGATCTGATAACTTTCAGAAACCTGTGGCGATCGCTATGCTAGGAGAACGCATGGTCGTGCTTGATCAGGAGATGAACCGTCTTTCGATCTTTGCTCCAACCCGATATGGCGAGCTGATCCGCAAGGCGGTAATCGCACATTATAACGGAAGGGCAGACGAAGCAACTACGGCTTGGGAAGAAGTGCTTCAGCTGAATGCCAATTTTGACATTGCCTATATCGGTATCGGCAAGGCTCTGATGAAGAAGGATCAGAATCATCTCGCGATGGAGTATTTCAAGCATGGCAACAACCGCAAGTATTATTCCGAAGCATTCAAGCGGTATCGCAAAGAGTTTCTCTGGAATCATTTCGGGACGATTATGACGTGCATGCTTACAATCACTGCTCTAGTTATCGCAGCCCGGGTGCTATGGGTAAGGCGCAGAGCCAACGCTTTCTATGTGGACCGAGGCGTTATTGCATCTCCTTTCCATACGATATTTCGTCCCTTTAACGGGTTCTGGGAAATGAAGTACGAGCAGAAGGGGCGCACGAAGATCGCCATCATTATACTTATGTTGCTGATGCTGGTCATGATCCTGAAGCAACAATATGCCGGGTTTATTGTGAATTTCAACAAGCCGTCGGAGTTGAACAGCCTCAGCGAGTTAACCTACGTGGCTCTACCGTTCCTGCTGTTCTGTATCGCTAACTGGTCGTTAACGACGTTGATGGACGGCGAAGGGAAATTTCGCGATATCGTGATGGCGACAGGTTATTCATTGCTTCCACTTGTCATCGTCTATATCCCGCAAATCTTATTCAGCAACATAATGACGTACGAGGAAGCCACATTCTACTACCTGATGGAGACCATTGCTGTGATTTGGTTCCTGTGGCTCCTCTTCGTTGGAATGATGACGGTGCATCAGTACAGCATCTACAAGACAATATTGACATTATTCCTGACGGTGATTGTCATGATCTTTATAGTTTTCCTAGGTATTCTATGCTTCAGCTTGCTGCAACAAATGATTGCATTTGCCCAATCGATCTTTATCGAGATTCGGGCAAGGTTGTAAGGAGGGCCGGACATGAGCATAAGGAGAAAATGGATCATTCTGCTCTGCTGCAGCCTGATCTTAGCAGCAGGGATCGGTGAAGGATTGTCAGGAAATACAATTAGGGCTGAGGAGACAAGAACAGCCGGGAAGAATGAGTCGCCGAAGGATGCGGAGTTATTGGATTCTAGCGTTCAAGGTCATGAGGATAAAGTGGGATCGGACACGGTGGAGAGCCCGGCCGAGGCGTTAGATACTGTATCGCCGGATATAGCTCCGGCTACATCTTCAACATTAACGTCAACGGCGAAGCCGTTGGAGCTTCCACAGGGCACTGAGCTAGTGACGGAAAATGAGTATCTGCAGTTATATCTGAATAGCAAGACTACGGAACTGATGGTACGCGATAAGCTCACAGGACAGCTATGGAGCAGCAATCCCATTGACCGTGATGCGGATAAGGTCGCGAAGGGGACGAACCGGAGCGATCTCGATTCCCAGCTAATCCTGTCCTATTTCAATGATATGGGACATGAATCGCTGATTAACAATGCCGCAGATAGCATCGTGAAGGGACAGTTCGAGATCGAGAAGCTGGAGCATGGCGTGAAGATCACCTATGAGATTGGAAGCTCTGAGAAGGGGCTCGAAGCAATACCGAAGGTGATTAGCAAGGAAAGATTCGAGCAGCGAATTCTGGATCAGATTAGTGATGAGTCGGTACGTGGCCGACTTCGTAACCGGTTCTTTTACAATGAGGATAAGCAACAGTATGAGCGTAAGGAGATGAAGGACTACATCGTGAAGGATGTGGTGGAAATCCTCCAGTCGATCGGCTATACAGCGGAGGAAGCGAAGCAGGACAGCGCTACAGCCGATGGGGATACTGCTGCTAAGGAGAGCGCGGCACCCCGTTTCATCGTGCCACTTATATACGAACTTGATGGGCAGCAGTTATTGGCACATATCGATACCGCAGAAGTCCAGGATACTGAAGCGTTCCCAATTCGTTCGATTCAGCTTCTTCCTTTCTTTGGTGCTGCCGGGCTTAACGAAGAAGGGTATATCTTCGTACCTGACGGTTCAGGAGCTCTTATCGGGCTGAATCAGAATCATGCGGGGGCAAGGGCCTATGAACTGCCACTATACGGTGAGGATGCGACCCCAAAAGGGAATGAACTGATTCAAGCTCAATATAAGGAAATATCACGTTTGCCTGTATTCGGGCTGAAACGTGGAGACGAGGCGGTATTGGCGATCATTGAGAAGGGAGATGCGCAGGCTACTATATCTGCTGAGCCGAGCGGACGCTTGAACAGTTATAACTATGTAAATGCTTCCTTCCGGATGAAGGATATGGAGCCGGTTAATTCAGGGCAGGTTCTGTTACTAGACAGATCCCGAAATATTCAGCGATGTATAGCCAGGGCATTGCTATCCGATATAGCTTCATGAACGGTGAGAAAGCAAGCTATGTGGGGATGGCTGAGCGATATCGCCAATATTTGATAGAGCAGCATAGCCTCACTCCACTGCAAGAGAATGGTGAGCTTCCCTTGGTAGTAGAGTTGGTTGGGCTATCCCGGTGCGCAAGACTTTCCTAGGCATTCCATATGAGACCGTAGAGCCAGTAACAACCTTTAACGAAGCGATAGAGATCCTCGAGCAGCTTCAGCTAAAAGGAATCAAGCATATCCAGCTAAAGTATTCAGGCTGGTTCAATGATGGGTATTATCATTCACTGCCTTCAAAGATTAAGCCGGAGCGTGTACTTGGCGGAACGAAGGGGCTTGAGAAGCTGATTGAATATACCCAGGACCATCAAATCGAGTTCTATCCTGATGTTGCTTTTCAACGGGTATATAAGAATGGCAAAGGATTCAAGGCGCAGCGAGACGCTGCCAGATTCTTGAATCGCAAAGGTGCGTCCAGGCAGAACATCGACTTGGTGACAACTAATCTTACGTATAGACTGTATTATCTGCTTGCTCCAGATAAGATCAAGAGCGTAGTGGAGTCGTTCCTGAGTCATGTGACAAGCTTCAATATCCGTTCGTTGTCTCTACGTGATTTAGGAGAAGATTTGAACAGCAGTGTTGTACCAGAGAAGAGTACGTCCAGACAGGAAGCACAATCAATTGTAACGGATAGTCTGGAGGAGATGAAGGCTGAGTTAGATCGGCTTATGATTAGCGGCGGAAATGCTTATAGTCTTCCTTACGCCAGTATTATCATGAATGCACCACTCAGGAGCAGCCGTTTTAATATCGAGACGGAGGAAATTCCGTTCTATTCAATTGTTATTCATGGCTATGCAGATTATACTGGAAAACCGCTGAACCTGGAGCAGGACCAGGACTCTCAAGTTACGCTGCTTCGTATGCTGGAGACCGGTGCACTGCCTGTCTATCAATGGTTCTATGCCGATCCGTCTGTGATCCGCGACACGAAGCTGAACGAATTGTATTCCGCTTCTTACGCGAACTGGATTGATGAAGCGGCACAGTGTTATCAAGAGGTGAATGAAGTGCTTGGGAAGGTCCGTAATCAGCCGATCACGAATCATCGTAGGCTGCAAGAGCAGGTATATGAGACGACCTTCGGTCAGGGGATCCGCGTGATTGTGAACTATAATAGTGCGGCAGTTGAAGTCGAGGGAATGACGATAAAGGCGCTGGGGTATCGCGTGATCGGAGGTGGAGGAGCATGAGCAGACTACCGAAATGGATGACACGAACAGGGGAGAAGCGAAGATGGGGACTGAAGCAGCGGAACAAACTCACACTGAGGCAGAAGAAAGCAGGATTGGGAGTATTATTTGTTAGTCCATGGCTGCTTGGTTTCATCTTCTTGTTCCTTGTCCCGCTGTATCAATCATTTATCTACAGTCTTAATAAGCTCACTCTAGGCAAGGGCGGCTTCGATACGAGCTATGCAGGCTTCAGTTTCTACCAGGAGCTGTTCACGCAGCATCCTACCTTCAATCGAACGCTCGTTGAAGCGATTATGGATATTGTGATCAACGTGCCTTCAATTACGATCTTCAGTCTCTTTGTGGCGACGCTGATCAATCAGAAATTCAGGGGAAGAGTCTTCGCAAGAGCGATTTTCTTCTTGCCAGTTCTGCTTGCTGCGCCAGTTCTCTCTTTGGAGAATAGCTCTCAGATGACATTTATCGCGGCCTCGATTACAGGAGCAACGACAGAGGGCGGCGCCTTCGCATTTACGAGTTTCGAATTGAAGCGAATGCTGCTTGAAGCAGGCTTAGGCAACGGAATTGGTACCTATATTACGGGTTCTGTAGATCGGATCTACGAGGTCATCAGCTCGTCCGGAGTACAGATTCTGATCTTCCTCGCCGCTTTACAGTCGATCTCTCCATCGCTTTATGAAGCCGCAAAGATTGAGGGAACGACAGGTTATGAGGCCTTCTGGAAGATCACATTACCGATGATCAGTCCCATTATGCTTACCAATGTGGTGTACACGGTCATTGATTCTTATAACCGTAATCAGCTCAGCCAGATGATAAAGGATACGGCGTTCCAGTCCTTGAATTTTAGTCAAAGTGCGGCTATGGCGTGGGTCTATTTCCTCATCGTCTCGATCATTCTTCTTGTTACTACAGGCCTTATCTCTCGCAAGGTGTTCTACTATGATTAACGAACAAGGGGGGAATCTAAATGAAGTTACAGACTGAAGCAAGAGCGGCAGCTTTGAAAATGAGAAGAAGGGTGCAGATGATATCCCCATTGCAGCACGTCAAACATTGGAGTTGGGTCATTGTACGTGCCATACTGATTACGGGATTCTGCTTCGTCATCTTATACCCTCTGTTCTTCAAGTTGTCCGTCTCCTTCAAGGGTCGTGTGGACGTGTATGACACAACCGTGCTGTGGATACCGAAACACTTCACTTTGGATACAATCCGCATCGCCTTCAAAGCGCTCAACTATCCGAAGACGGCGCTGAACTCCTTACTGATTGCTGGGGTATCGACACTGCTGCAGGTCATTTCCTGCTCACTTGCTGCCTTTGCGTTCGCGAGGCTTCGCTTCAAGGGCAACGGTCTGTTATTCGGAGGGGTGATCTTTACGATTATCGTACCGGTTCAGACTATGATGGTCACGACGTACTTGAACTATCGCTACTTTGATATCTTCGGACTAATCAAGTTATTTACCGGACAGAATGGGGTCAATTTACTGGATAGCTACTGGCCTTTTATTCTGCAGTCCATTACTGGTATGGGGATTAAGAGCGGGCTGTTCATCTTCATCTTTCGCCAGTTCTTCCGCGGCATCCCGGTTGAGCTTGAGGAAGCCTCTTATATTGACGGCTGCTCTGTGCTGAAGTCATTTACACGGATTATGCTGCCGAATGCCATACCCGCTATGGTGACGGTTCTACTGTTCTCCTTCGTCTGGCAATGGAATGACAATTATTATGTGTCCCTATTCCTTACTTCGACGGATGTACTATCTACCAAGCTTCCGGTCATGTGGGCCTCGTTCTCTTTGAATGATCCGTTATATGCGTATTTGGTGAAAAACGCAGGTGAGCTGTTGTTCATGGCGCCAATCATCATTCTGTATATTTTCGCTCAGCGCTATTTCGTAGAAAGTGTGGAGCGAAGCGGATTGATCGGTTAACGTAATCGCTATTACAATAAAGAGCCACGTCTTGCCCGCAGCGGTTGTGAGAACCGAGTAGGTAAGATGGGGCTCTATTTACATATAATCGCTTTCGGGTGTTTACCGTTGCTGCAGCGCGTCATTGACTTCTTCGATCGCCTTGCTTAGTCCAAGCTGTTCATAATGTCTCACAGTATTATGCCACATCGCTATAGGGTCCTCACTACTAATCGTGACCTTGATAAGATCCTCAATAGGATTAATTAGTGTTCCAAGATTGTCCTTGGCCGGAGTGGAGAGCGAGTTGATCTTATGATACGTCGGAGTGGCCGTTGCATTCATAAGCTGCCATTCCATCTCATCAAGACTCTTCTGTATGTTGCGATCCCGGAAGTTAATCCGGTTCGTCTGGTCAAATCGGAAATTCCGCTCTTTGCCCCAAGAAGCCAATGACCGGAAGATGGAGAGTGAAGGGTAGAATCGTTCCAGATCGACAAGCTTCCGCTTCTGTTCGTCGTAGGGCCGGGTAATGATGATGAGATCATCCTCTTTATAATAATCTTTGCCCTCAAGCCCATAGCTGGTGAGCATCTGTCCCTCTGGTGAGAGAAGGTAATCGTATAAGCGCAAAATTCGATCCATCTTTTCGTCACTAAGCTTTGCATTGAAGTAAGTCTCTGACCAATACGTCTGTGCGGCATAAAAATATCGATAACCATCCTCCGTCGGCCACTGATGCAGTATATCTACGGCATCATAAAACTTTTGCCAAGGGTGAAGCTCGTTCCAGCGATCTTCTAGCTTGCTTAGACTATCTGGTGTAGCCTTATAGACGAGCGCACCAGCCTCATCATTTACAAACTTGTGAATGGCGTCCTCTTCTTTCATATAGTAGAAATCCTGATCCAACGCCCCGCTAGCATACAATTCCCGTAGCTGCGTTACGACATCATCCATTCTTTTAGAGGCATAATACGGAATCCACTGCGAGTCCTCGAACACCCATTGTTCGGTTGCCAATTGCGGAAATGTTGGGCTAAGTGCCCAAGTGAGCATACTCATGCCAGGAGCCGTCAGTCCTTCGACCTGTCTCGATCCGTCATGGGTCGTCTTCTGATGAAAGACCGTCAGCATGTTCAAGAACTGTTCGAAGCTTGATATATCCTTGAACTTCCGTTCTTCCATCCAGTCCTTACGAACGAACAGTACCCTCTCTAGCATCCATAGACGATTGGTTGGATATCCGATTCGGGGCAGCATATACAGTTTATTCTCTTTTTTTAGCGTATGGATATCTGGAATTTGGGAGATTTGATCGACATAGGGGTAAGGGGACAAGTCCTCAGGCAAGGGCTTAATCAATTGGTGTGTGATCCACTCATTATAAATTCCCGGCGAGTCGCTGGCGATCGAATGGGCGAATACATCAGGGAGATTATCCGTTGTAGCCCACATTTGTAACTTTTGTATATAATCTGAACTGGTGATATTCACAGGTATGATTGTCAGATTAAACTTCTGTTCAATCTTCTGTAGAATTGGGTCATTTCGTTCGAAGGCAGTACCGATATCCCAGAAGGCAATTGAGATTGTAAGATGCTCTTGGTAAGGGGAAACATCCTCTGTGGATTCATCTTTTAGAGTTGTGATCAAGTTTTGTTCAGATGTAAATACGATGGATAGTAGTAATAAAGCCATTAGTACGAGAATAGCAGATTGTGCAGACCGGGAAGAGCGAAGTGAAGACATGTGGAAGTCCTCCTCATATCACTGCAATAGAATAGCCGTAACTTTGTACTATGTTACTATTATAAGAGTGAATTGCTTGATTGTCAGCCGTAATAGAGATTTCCACGAAACTGTTATGCAGCTTCATTACAGGACACATAAAGAACAAATGAGTAGGCTATAGTGTTTTTATTGAGAATGTTCGATTACAGAGAAGTCTGTAGGTGAGGATATGAGAAATAGAAGTATTACATTTAAACTGTTTATTATTTCTGTCATTTTTTTTGCTTGTTTCTATCTTATGATTATTTTGTCTCAGTTCTTTTTCTTTGAGAAGTTCTATCAACATTACCGCATAACTAAGGTAGAGCGGGAATTGGATAAATTCGCTACGAAATATACGCAGGATAATACAGAGAACAAAGGGCATCTACTGGAAGCTATCAAATTTATGAGTCATAGCCGAAGTCAGCTGGCGGTCGTTAATATGGATGGCAACATGGTGATGGAGGACCCTTATCAACTAGTATTAGAGCTTCCTGATCATAAGAGGGTGCTTGTTGCGTTATCTCTTTTTATGAGCATGAATACGGAGAAGTTCCGGGAAGCCAATATTAAAATTGGAGACGAGTTGACGATCTGGGGAGAGAAGGATTTTCATGAGAACGACTCGACCACGATTCTGTATCCAGATAAGATCTATAAGCAGAACTCTAAATCCACTCCAATAGGAGAGAATATTGAAGGAGACTCTGTGTCAATTTCTGGAACTGTCGTCGATCTCGTCTTGCCGAATATAAAGAACTGGAATCAGCGTCAAGGCTTACTCATGATCGCTTTGTATGAGTACTTCCCGCTATCTCAAGAGATCCAAGATCAGCTTAATTCGATGGTTAAGCAAGAATTCCAGTGGGTGGACCCTTGGAGCGGCACAAGTAATTTTATCATCATTAAACCTGTCATGAAGGAGAATGGGAAAAAGGAACTGCTGTTCTCCATAACCTCTCTTCAGGAAATTAGTGATGCAAATGAAGCGTTGCGTTGGTTGTTCATTTACGTCGGATTGGGAGGCATTATTCTCATCCTAATCCTAGCACTCGTCTTTTCTAAAATGGTGGCGAAGCCTTTAATCGCATTAAATACTATGGCCAAGAAGATGCTGAATTTCGAATTTGGATCATTAAAGCCAATTCGACAAAAGGATGAGATAGGTAGCTTGTCTATGAGTATGCTAACAATGTCGCAGAAACTAGACAAGACGATGGGCGAGCTTCAAGAAGCGAATCAACAGTTACAGAAAGATATGGAACAGAAAGAACGAATGGAAAAGACACAGAAGGAATTCTTCACTAACGCATCACATGAACTTAAAACCCCTTTAAGTATCGTCAAGAGCTTTGCTGAAGGCTTGAAGGACGGAGTGAACTTAAATAAGCAGGATCATTACATCTCCGTCATTGTTGAAGAGGCTGAGAAGATGGAGATGTTAATTAAAGATATGCTGGATCTGGCAAGATTGGATTCCGGGACGATTGAATTGCGGAAAACATCCTTTATGCTCAGTGAACTGGTCGAGAAAGTCGCTAGTAGGCTAATGTATCCTTTACAGGATAAGGGATTAGAGATCGTCGTTGTGCCAGCGAATGAGCAGCCTGTTCTGGCCGATCCGTTATGGTTCGAACAAGTTGTCCTGAATTTGATTACGAACGCAATCCGCCATGCGACAGTAGGAAGCACTATATTAATTGAAGTTCACAGTGGACCGGATCGTACAACTTTATCTGTATCCAATCAAGGTGAAACTTTAAATGAAGAGCAGTTGAACCTCATTTGGGAGCGATTCTACCGTGGAGAAGCTTCACGTCAGCCGGCAGACTGGTGGGACCGGCCTTGGATTGTCCATCGCACAGCAGATCATGGATTTGCATGGCTGCAGTTACTCAGTGAGAAATCTGCAGGATGGCGTTCAATTTATCGTCGAGTTTCCGGAGTGACGCTGAATGGCTTCATTCGTATAATCATGAGTTCTAAGTATGCTGCTACTGCGGGTTGAGACAGCTTCAGAAAGAAGGAATATCGTGGGTAAACATGTGCTTATAGTGGAAGATGAAGCGCGGATTCGAGAAGTAATTTCGGATTACTTCATCCAAGATGGCTGGGAAGTCACAGAGACGGACAATGGGCGCGATGCACTAAGTTGGTTCGAAGCCCTCTATCCCGATCTAGTCATCCTTGATATTATGATGCCTCAGATGGATGGGTTTGAGGTGTGTAAAGAGCTTCGTATCCGTTCGGGGGTTCCTATCATTCTATTGACTGCCAAATCGGCTGACCAGGACAAACTGCTTGGTTATGAGCTTGGTGCGGATGACTATATTACAAAGCCGTTCAGTCCGAAGGTATTGGTCGCCAAGGCCAACTCGTTAATGAAGCGTGTGATAGACAATTATAGACCAGATGGATACCGAATCCTGTTCGGCACTTCCGTTCTTAATACGCTGGCGCATCGTCTAGAGGTAGACGGCGTAGAGGTTGAATTGACGCCAAAAGAGTATGATCTATTGTTGCTTCTCATCAACAATAAGAATCTGGTCGTCACTCGTGAATCGATTATCGCACGAGTATGGGGGATTGAATTCGATGGTGACAACAGAGTTGTAGATTCGCATATTAAGAAGCTCCGGTCGAAGCTCGGTTATGATTCGCAATATATCCGCACCGTGATTGGCGTCGGCTATAAATTTCAGCAAGAAGATCCCTCGACTAGAAAGGAGAATGACGATGAATTGGAAATTTGTTCCGAATACTTGTACTTTTGGAAATTTATCTGCGGGAGCAGTTTCTTTATTATTGACGATCCAGGAGCAATATCGGTTAGCTTTAATCTTTATTGCAATTGCGGCTCTATTTGATGTGTTTGATGGGTTCTTGGCACGAATAATGCACTGTAGCAGTGATTTCGGCAAGCAGCTTGATTCTTTAGCAGACATTGTGTCTTTCGGAGTAGCGCCCGCGTTTCTAGTCTTGTTGCATCAATCAGGAGAATTCCATTGGCTAAGTGCCTTAGCAGCAATTGTATTTCTGGTGTGTGGTGCTTCAAGGCTTGCGAGATTTAACATCTCGATCTCAAGCCCTCAATTTACGGGAATGCCAATAACCTGTGCCGGAACTCTGTTAGCCTGTTTGTCTCTTACAGATAATTTAAAACCATCGGTCATTATTGCGTTTACTGTTGTATTATCATTTCTAATGGTAAGCCGAATTCCGTTCCCTTCCCTTAAGAACATAAGCATCAGGAAGTAGGTCGGAGGAAGTTATGGAGACAGCGATCGATTTTATTACACAATATGGATATTTTGCAATTCTAGTGTTGTTGGCATTAGGTATTGTAGGGCTTCCGATTCCAGATGAGACACTTATGGTGTTCGTTGGCTATTTAGCTTCGGAGCATATATTGAACTATTTTCTAGCCATTATTATAAGCTTTATAGGTTCAGTAACCGGAATGGCCATTACTTATGTGATTGGGAGAAGGGTCGGCTCACCCATTATCGAGAAGTGCGGTAAGTGGGTCGGACTGACTCCGAAACGATATGACAAAGTTAGAAACTGGTTCAACAAGTACGGTTCCTGGACGATAGTGTTCGCTTATTTTATTCCCGGCATCCGGCATGTTACCGGCTACATGTCCGGGATTTCATCCCTTCCGTTTCGAAAATACCTATTCTTCTGCTGTACAGGAGCATTGGTATGGGCCATTTTGTTTATCTCGCTTGGATATTTTATCGGTGACCGGCTTCTGCGGTAATGAAAATGGACATATGTAACATTATTATCCTGCGTTGAATTTGACAACGCGGGATTTATAACATATATTGTTAGTAACAAAAGGATATTAACAATATGATACTAAGAACAAACTTTGATTACGGTGTAGGTGACGATTAATGGAATTAAGGGATCGCAATGGGTTGACGGAACGAGAGTTCCTTGAACAATATCGAGCTGGAGATTTTGAGCGCCCGTCGGTGGCCACAGATATGGTCATCTTTACAGTGAGTGATGCGGAGGAAGATAATTATCGCAAGCTTCCGGAGAAGGAGCTGCGCATCCTGCTCATTCAGCGTGGCGGGCATCCCTATCTGGGACAGTGGGCGCTGCCGGGGGGATTCGTCCGTTCTACGGAGACGACGGAGCAAGCGGCTCAGCGAGAGCTGCGGGAGGAGACCGGCGTTGATCATGTCTATCTGGAGCAGTTGTACACCTTCAGCGAACCGGGTCGTGATCCACGCACTTGGGTGATGAGCTGCTCTTATATGGCGCTCATTGATAGTAGTCAGGTTCAGGTCGAGGCTGGGGATGATGCGGATCATGCGGCTTGGTTCCAGCTCTCTCATCGATTGCTGCGGGAGTCAAAGGAGCTGTTGGAGGACGGGTATATCAAGACGATGCAGTACGATCTCAGCCTGATCTATGGAGATGTTTGCTTGAATGCTGTCGTAGAACGGAAGATCACATCGACGGCTACAGCCCATGCGACGGAGTACGCCATAATCTCCAATGAAGGGCTTGCCTTCGACCATGCGAAGATTATCACGTGCGCTATCGAACGCCTGCGGGGCAAGGTTGAGTATACGGATATTGCTCTTCATTTAATGCCTAAATTGTTTACCTTAACAGAACTGCAGCAAGTATACGAGGTCATTTTGGACCGAGATCTGCTGAAGGCGGCTTTCCGCAGAAAGATCGCCGATCTTGTCGAAGTGACAGATCATTATACGGAGAATGCCGGTCATCGTCCATCACGGTTGTACCGGAGAGATAGGGAGAGGATTTAATTGATCTATAACATAGATGACCTTCGCAAGGCCCATAATGCGGGTCAAAAATTTAAATATGTATTCTTCTGGGGGCATACACCGCCGTCAGACGGCAGTGTTAATCAGAGTTGCTTCAGTCAATGGTGGAAGATCGAATTTACTGTGGACGGTCAGCGCTATTCCTGTACAGAACAATATATGATGGCGGAGAAGGCGCGTCTTTTCAATGACAGTGAGATGGAAGCTTCGATAATGAATGCCAGACATCCGAAGGAGATGAAGGCCTATGGCCGAGCTGTGAAGAACTTCGACAATGAAGTCTGGGAACAGAACTGCTATGACATTGTGAAGCGAGGTAACTTGGCCAAATTTTCGCAAAATCCGCAGCTTGGTAATTTTCTGAAGACAACGAAGAGTCGGATTCTCGTCGAGGCCAGCCCGGTTGACCGCATCTGGGGTATTGGGATGGGGAAGGACGATCCCCATGTTGAGAATCCGATAAAATGGCGGGGACGTAATTTATTAGGTTTTGCACTGACTGAAGTACGGGATCAGCTCTTAACCGAAGATAGAAAGTAGGGTCGATTGCTCCAAAGATCGGAAGTGGATTCATTTGACAGTCTCTTCGGAGGTAAAGTAGGCTAAAGTTATACCCTATTGCACAATTGAGGAGGTTACAGATTTTGAAATATTTCTCCATATTTGCTTCCAAAAATGATATTGATGATCTAGAAGGCAAGATAGCGAGCGTGTTCGCTAAAGGTTATAAAGTTGGGATGAGTGGAAGCGATTATATCCTGCAGACTAATTCATTATTCAAGAAGCAGAAGCTGACGATTCGGGCCTTGACTGAGGATGCCAATCCGGATTATTTCGAGACGAATATTCCCGGGATGATGGGCTTTTATGAACGAATCGCTTTTGCAGATGGGCACCTGAAGGACTTAGTACTTACGCAAATCTCCGTATTTAATACGCTACTTACGGTCGAAGCAGAGAAGGAGCTTAGTGAAGAGCAATGGAAGCTATGTCTCGAGCTGATGTCTGCCCTTGGAGGCATCGGATTTCTACAGGACGGTACCCTGCTTGACAGTGACGGTCAAGTCATTGTTCATCCGGACGGAAGTTCTGGTCCTGCGGATTTTACGCCCATGCGTGCACGAATAAAATAATGGGTCCTCAGAAGACATCTGAGGAAGGCGCCCGGAGAAAGCAAGCGTCTATCTCTTACATACGTGAACGTGGTATACCTTATCTGGATTCTATGCCTGAGCTCCCGCCCGTAGCGGAATGTCGGTGGAAGACACCAGAAGAAATCGCAAGAAGAGCCGTGGCCCTGTTGATCGTGATTCAGTACGCTTGCGATGTTGCCCAAGGAGAAGAGCTTGGAGAGTCCAGGGACTTCATCAACAATCTACTGCGGAAATTCGGTGTAGAGGAACAGCTGACCAACAATGAGCGTGAGCTGCTACAGGACGAGCATCCGACGAATCAGGCAGCAATCAATATTACTTGGCAATATGAAGCTTATTGGGTATTGATCTGGGCGCTCGGGCTCGTAGAGAAGCTTGATTTTCCCGATCAGGTTTGTGACTGCGACTATGCCATTCAGGTCGTCTCAGAATGCGAATCCTTCGATGAATTCTATAAGAAGACATCGATACGTAGCCATGAGGTAATTCTTGACGAAGCCGACAGAATCTACCGTCTGCACTGGGCGTGTGTAGATAGTCGGATCCATGGTAAGAAAGCACCGGCTGGTATGAACGAGAGCATCGTCATGGAGAGACGACGTGGTTTGTTCTGGATGATCGGCCGCTTCGATGAAGGTTGGGACGATATTTCGATGGACACCTAGTCATAGTTAAATAGTCTCTGTTTACATGAATGACCGCCTTTTTATGGGCGGTTTCCTTTTTTGTGATATTCTTATAAGGCGTTCGGGTAGGGGAATAATCTCCACTTGCCAAAGAGACGATACATATATGTAATTTATTGATGGATGGGGTGTACAGCATAGATGATACTTGCTTTGTGGATAGTTCCGCTTGTCACATTAGTTATATTCCTCTGGTTCTACCTGAGAGATCCTAGGCGAATTATCAATGGCTTTCTGTTTAACATATTTGCCCTTTCAACTGCTGGAATATGTATTCTTGCAGCAATAACGTCCAATATTTGGATTCTTCGATTACTTGCGATAATTCCGATTATTTTAATCTTTTTGGTATTACTTTTTGGTGGATTCGCCTTGGCGATCCTCTTGGTGATTAATGGTCGTATCTTAATCAAAAAAGAAGGACGGAAATTTTCAAATTATCTCGCTTTAATATTAGGAATCTGTATCTTAGCTTATATCGTTATTACTATTATTCAGCCGGTTAGTTATGTACCATGGTGGGTACAAGTTTTATATTCAGGGATAACGATCTTACTATTTTATTTCTTTATCGATTTGTCCAGCTTCCTGTCGGCCTATTTTCTGTATCAGTTCAATCGTCCGAAATTGAATCAGAATTTTATTGTTGTACTCGGGAGCAGAATAATTGGCTATAGAGTTCCACCTTTGCTCGCAAATCGTATAAATAAGGCGATTGAATTTTATTATCGTCAGGAAACGGTGACAACACCGCCCAAGATCATTTTCTCCGGGGAAAAGGGTCGGATGAACAAGTGTCAGAGGCCGAAGCGATGCAAGCTTATGCGTTAGAAAAGGGAATTCCACTTGAAGATACCATTCAAGAGAATCGTTCCAGAAATACGTATGAGAATATGCTGTTCTCCAAGGAAATTATGGAGGATTTGAGCGGCGGAAAAGAGTATAACAGTATTTTCACAACGAATAACTTTCATCTGTTCCGAGCTGGGATGTATGCGCGCTTAGCAGGGTTGTCAAGCCAAGGGATCGGAGCTAAGACGGCTCTATACTACTGGCCAAATGCGATGATACGGGAATATGTCGCTGTTGTCGTCATGAATAAGAAGCGGCATAGTATCGTCTCCGGTATCTTATTAGGGATTCCGGTCGTTGTACTGTTATTTACATTTTTCGTGAAGTGATGACGGATTCGAATCAGAGTTAGAAGGGGAGAGGTGAGTATTCATGGACATAAAATATTCAATAACTCAAGCAACGCTTCAGGATTTGGATGATTTAGTGCTGTTATTTGACCTTTATCGGGTATTTTATCAGCAGCCCTCTGATTTGGAAGGAGCGAGGGCATTTTTATTCCAACGCTTCAATCATGCCGAGTCGGTGATCTTTATTGCACGAAATGCTTCGAATGGTTACGCAGCTGGATTTACTCAGCTCTATCCTACATTTTCGTCCATTTCTATGCATCGTTCATGGATACTTAATGATCTGTACGTACGGGAAGAATGCCGTAAAGAGGGCATTGGAGAGCTGTTGCTGAAGCAAGTGAAGGAATTTGCAGTATTAACTAAAGCAAAAGGCATTGCACTGTCTACGGCCCCTGATAATATCAGGGCTCAGTCACTATATGAGAAGGAAGGCTATGTTAAGGACGATGAGTTCTATAATTATTTCTTGGCTATAGCTCAAGAGTCATTGTAGGTTCTACTTAACTTCAACAGTGAGTTATTGGTGGCATTCAATTGAACCACCAAGAGATTGAAAGAAAACAGTATCGCTACTCTAAGGATAATCTTTGATTATTGAGCAGTCGTTATGTTATTAAAAAATAAAGGCAGTCGATTGCCCTACAGAATGAAGGAAATAAAGTGCTGCAATCTATTAGAACAGAACTGATTGAGGGTATAATCGCACTAGGAAAAATCAAATAAAATAGAGGGAGGTAAGCGATGAAAGTCTGGAAATGGGGCTATGAATCTGATAAATATGATTCTTTTACTTTTCCTAACCGTGATGCGGTAAATGATTATTTAGATCCTTATTTTAATGGAACTGTTATCGGGGAAAAATGGGAGAGGTTCCGTTTGAAACCTATCGTTCTCGGAAGCGTTGTGACTGTACAGGGATAGGTAGCCATATTCCTATATTCTGTGAACGTGCCGTAGAAGTGCTTGCACCTTATCTCAATTCGAATGTAGAGTTACTGCCTTTACAGCATCCTTCAAAGCGTTTCTATGCTGTCAATGTCATTAGGCTTATAGATGCATTGGACTATGAGAATTCAGAAGTTGAATATGTTGAGGGACAGCCCGGCTTTGTTAGAGATGTTAATCGATTTGCATTCAAGCTGGATGTGATCCAAGAGTCCCAAATCTTTATGATTCCAGAATATAAGAGTCTACGTATTTTTGTGACGGATACTTTTAAAGAGGCAGTAGAAGATAACGGGCTAAAGGGATTTACTTTTGAATTGCTCTGGGACTCCGAGATGAATAATGATGCTGAGGCAGATTTGGAGCGGCAGTATCAAGAGGCATTTGCGGCTGTAGAGCGTAACAAGGGTGAGAAGTTTTCTTTTGACGAGGCTATAAAAAGAATGGAAGCCGGGGAGAGCTTAGCGAGCGGTCAGTGGAGACTTCAGCAAGCACCTGACGGTACGGTAAGACTTGGGAATTTACAGGCGGATGGCAGCTACAGCTGGATTCAGCCAATCTTTTATCCTCCAGCCTTGCTTGACCTGAAATGGCATGTAGTAGATTCCCTACCGCTGAAATAAGAGACTAACTGTCGTACCCCTTACATTGAACTTTCGTTAGACGTGCGAGCATTTCATGAGCATATAAATAGTAACAGATTTGAAAGTTTACAAGTAAATAGAAGAAGGCTGCCAATCCAGTAATGGATTGGCAGCCTTTTTATCTCGCTCCGAACCTGCATAACGTCTAGACAGGATGATCCTTGTATTGCCTCGGTGTAACACCGGTATATTTCTTGAATACCTTCGTGAAATGGCTCTGATCGTGAAAATTAAGCAGACTGGCGGTTTGAAGGGGAGAAGAATCGGAGAAAGTGAGAAGCTTCTTAGCCTCTTCAATCTTCTGACGCTGAATATATTCGGTGACGGTCATACTCATCTCTTGCTTGAAGAGCTTCGAGAGGTAAGCGGGATGGACCCGGCAGCGTCTGCAAGCTCAGTCAGTTTAATCTGTTCATAGATTCGGTTGAATATATAGTTCTGACAGACCGCGATCGGCTTGGAGCTTTGATTTATGCGCTGGCGGCTGACACGGTCGGCGAAATCATTCATTACCTCCTGCATGGCTTGCGAGACTTCCTCCACCTCGTTCAACTCCTCAATATGCTGAATCCAGAGGTCGCAGATATTAAAAGCTACTTCTTGGTATAATCCGCCGTCGATCGCAGCTTGCATAGAGTGCGTAATGAGACAGATGGCCAAATTTTTCTCGTTGCGGAGCCGCTTTTCGAGACAGGATACCACTATTCTCTGCCGAGAAAAGGTCACGATACCGGAACAATTCCTCTTTGCGTCCTTCCTTCACCCATTGCAGCAGCAACTTACCCGACTTCAATTGATCGTGTATGTTCATGTTTAACCGCCTATCCAACAGACTTCGTTCCAACTCGTTGTTCAATTCGTGAGTCTTGAAGAACGGAACGCTACAGTCGACCACTTCTGTTATATCGAGCGGTCGGCGGAAAATTAAATAATTGAGTAGGATCCCTGCATGCAGCATCGATTTTTGATAGCGTACTGGCAATTGCTTATAGTATGCCCGCAGCGAATCAAGATGGACACCTGATAAGCCGTAATCGTATAGGAAGCCTTCAAGCATCTCGTCCGTAACCATCGAACTTACGGCTGGACCAATTACGATTGCTCCAGTGAGACCGGACATATCGCTGAAGCGGAGCCATACGTATTGGTCGAATCCATTCCAGGTGCTATAGCAAGGGATATCGCATGGCGAATGTTCTGAGAAAATACCAGTGAGAACTGTATTTCCATCAGGATCTAGCGGATGCAATTGTTCACTGCGCCCTGAAACGAATATAGCTTCTGTCGTATGATCGGCACAGAGCAGTCGTACAGGGAGCTGTAGATTATCGTGAACCATCTTAGCCAACCACAATTCGTTATCTATGATAGTTTGTTCCATTCATTTGCCTCATTTCTTCTATACAATTCATTACGAAGTTAAATATATACCAGTTAGACTGTAATTCTACCATAAAATCAATCCTGTATGCGTTACAATTTCACAAGATGAAGACTTAAGGGGGCAGCAAGAGAATCTGAACGGAAGCTAGTCACCGGTCTGGTGCAATAGATGGAGTGTCACAAACCTTCATCAAATAAGAATCAAAGTGTTTATATTCATAAAATTGAAAACGTTCACTTATTAAACGGGAGGCTAAGAAATGGACGGTACAATGAACAACGAACAGAGAGTAACACCGTTCAAAAGATTAACATTCGGCATTATGCTCGGATACGCTTGTATGATGATTGCGCTCATAACTCCGGCAATGCTGTTGCTGACATTTAAAATGATCGAGATTAGTCCGGACAATTACACAACTTCATTCGGTCTTGTAGCCGGAATTGGCGCGTTCTTCGCATTGATCGGTAACCCTATTGGGGGAACGATCAGTGACCGTACAAATGTAGCATTCGGCCGCAGACGAACCTGGTTCATCATTGGACCGATTGTCGGCTGTGTTTGTCTATTATGGATCGGTATGGCAACAGAAATCTGGCAGGTTACGGTTGCCTGGTCGATTGCACAATTTTTCTTTAACTTTGGTATGGCAGCGTATACGGCACTAATTCCAGATCAAGTTCCACTAGAGAAGCAAGGAACGATCTCAGGTATTCTCGGTCTCGTCTCGCCGCTTGCCGTTGTGATCGGAATGGCACTGATGACTATGATGACCGACTCTGCATCTCTTGTGAAATGGACCTTGCTCGCGGTTATTGGCATTGTTGGACCGATTATCAGCGCATTCCTGATTAAAGATAGCAAAGTTGAGATCGTAAGGGCCAGACCCGATAACATTCCGTTTGCCAAGAAGCTCGCTAATCTGTATCCAAGTCCGAAGAAGTACCCGGAATTTACATGGGCTATTTTTTCTAAGTTTTTGCTGATGATGGGATTTGGAAGTAGTTCGTACTTAGCCGTGATGCTAGTAAATCGTATGGGTTATACCGAGGCACATGCAACATCGGGGGTGGCTACGCTGCAAATGATCTCACTCGCCGCTATGTCTCTAACAAGTGTAGTTGGTGGGATGTTGTCAGACAAAGCTAAGAAGCAGAAACCGTTCCTTTATGGGTCTGCTTTTATCATGATGATTGGTACTCTAGTGTTCGCATTCATGCAGGATTTCTCGGTATTCATTGTTGCTACCGTCATCATTGGCCTTGGAGCTGGCTGTTTTACAGCGGTGGATACGGCCTTAGTCGCTCGTATATTACCGCGGAAAGAAGATGCTGCCAAAGACTTTGGACTCATGAATGTGGCTAATGCGCTGCCACAATCAATTGTACCGGCTATTGCGCCTCTGCTACTTGGTATAGGAGGATGGGCATTCTTCTATATCGCACTGGCATTATGTCTTGTATTGAGTATGCTCGCTACGAAGCCGCTTCCTGAAATAGGGAAGCGATCCAGTGTGGATACTGAGCAGCAATAATAGGCAGATAGATACAACAAGATTAACTTAAAATGAAAGGTAGGATTTACGTAATGACGAACCATGATGATACTGCTCTACACTATGAACCAACGATTGAATACGTAAAGAATGAGAACGGTCCAACGTTAGGCTATTCCACTGACTCTGGAGTTCGAATTATCGAGAAGGATGGCTTGCATTTTAAGAACTTGAGTAAAGACGGTGACTTGAAGCCTTATGAAGACTGGAGACTTCCTACTGAGGAGCGTGCCAAAGACCTCGCTTCCAGACTTTCTGTTGAAGAGATCGCAGGCTTAATGCTGTACAGCTCGCACCAGAATATTCCGGCAAGAAGTGGTGGCTGGTTTGGGGGAACGTACGCCGGTAAAGCTTATGAAGAGAGTGGCGCCAAGCCATGGGATTTAACCGATGAGCAGATTTCTTTCCTGAAGCAGACCCATCTTCGTCATGTATTGATTATGACGGTTGATAATCCGGAAATGGCGGCACGTTGGAACAACCGTCTCCAAGCTGTAGCCGAAGGAAGCGGCTTTGGTGTTCCGGTAAACAACAGTTCCGACCCTCGCCACGGCTTTGACGCTAGCTCAGAGTTCAATGCCGGTGCAGCATCAACGTCCCGTGTGTCATTTTGGCCAGAAACGCTTGGACTTGCGGCGACTTTCGATCCTGAGATCACGAGACAATTCGGAGAGATCGCATCGAAAGAATATCGCGCCCTCGGCATAGCAACTGCGCTGTCGCCGCAAATTGATATTGCCACCGATCCACGCTGGCATCGCTTCAACGGAACATTCGGCGAAGACTCCAAGCTGTCGGCCGATATGGCCCGTGCCTATGTCGACGGTTTCCAGTCATCCGAGGTTGAGCAGTCAGAGGGATGGGGCCCAGGTAGTGTAAATGCGATGGTGAAGCATTGGCCTGGCGGCGGCTCGGGCGAAGCCGGCAGAGATGCGCATTTCGGTTGTGGCAAATATGCGGTATATCCGGGCAATAATTTCGATGAGCATTTGATACCGTTCACGGAAGGAGCCTTCCAGCTTGAGGGCAAGACCAGACGTGCTTCGGCGGTGATGCCGTACTACACCATCTCCTATGACGAGGATAATAAGAACGGTGAGAACGTCGGCAACTCTTATAACCGTTATTTGATCAATGACTTACTACGGGAGGAGTACGGTTATGATGGAGTAGTATGTACAGACTGGAGCATTACGGCTGATGAATCCGAACACAAAGGCACCGTTTTCAGCGGCAAATCATGGGGAGTTGAGCATCTCTCCGTAGCTGAAAGACACTACAAGCTACTGATGGCAGGCGTCGACCAATTCGGCGGCAACAATGATGCAGGTCCTGTACTAGAGGCTTATCAAATGGGCGTAGTAGAGCATGGGGAGGCGTTCATGAGAGCGCGCTTTGAGCAATCGGCAGTACGGCTACTGTTGAACATATTCCGTCCTGGTCTGTTCGAGAATCCTTATTTGAATCATGAAGAGAGTAGTAAGATCGTAGGCTGCCCTGAATTCATGGCAGCAGGTTATGTGGCTCAACTGAAATCTATAGTTCTGCTGAAGAATAGGGGAGAGGTGCTTCCGATTCAGGGACGGAAGAAAGTCTATATACCTAAGCGGTTGCTGCCTGCAGGAATGAACTGGGTCGGCATGCCGACACCGGAGAGACTGGAAGATCCCGTTGATCTTAGTATAGTAGCTGAGTATTTTGACGTCACCGACAATCCAGAAGAAGCGGACTTCGGACTTGTGTTCATTGAAAATCCAGACTCTGGTATCGGCTACAGCCAGGAAGATGCGGAACAAGGGGGCAATGGTTATGTACCGATTAGCCTTCAATATCGTCCATATACTGCTGAATTTGCCCGTGAGCGCAGTATTGCCGGTGATCCACGAGACAGTGATGTGCTGAATCGTACGTACAAAGGCAAGACCGTGGAGACGCGCAATTCGCCTGATCTGGATGTCGTTCTCGATACGAAGGAGAAGATGAAGGGCAAGCCGGTTATCGTATCCTTGCTGCAGTCGAATCCGACGATTGTTGCTGAATTCGAGTCAGCACCTGATGCTATCCTCACTAACTTTGGTGTGAATGTCCGAGCTATTATGGAAGTGCTGACAGGCTCCTATGAACCGTCTGGTCTGCTGCCATTCCAAATGCCAGTTAACATGAAGACGGTTGAAGAACAATTTGAGGACGTTCCACATGACATGGAGTGCTATATTGATACAGAAGGTCATGTTTATGATTTTGGCTTCGGATTGAACTGGAGCGGTGTCATCGAGGATGCACGGACGGCGAAATACAAGAAGACACAGACACGTAATAAATAACTGCAAAAGGATGGCTCCCGTACTACAATGGAGTCATCCTTTTAAATTTCAATGTGTCAGATGCTTCTAATCCTTACAGCAATCACTCGCCCCAGTATTTCAGAGCAATGCTTTGCCCTTGATCAATCTTCGCCCATTGCTCATCCTCGGTCAATTCATTGCCGCCGTCACAGGAGGCAAAGCCACACTGGTGCGAGAGGAGTAAGCGTTCTTTCGGGATAATCTTGGACGCTTCGTCAAGTAATTGGAGTACGCGGGATTCGTCATCAAGGGTATTTGTTTTGCTCGACAGTAAACCAAGCACGATTTCAGTATCTGGCTTATCCTTGAACACTGCAAGTGCGTCAAGCGAACCTGCTCTGTCGTCATCCCACTCCAGGAAGAAGCGGTCGTATTTCAGTTGCTTTAAGAACAAATCGGCAATTTTGCTGTATGAGCCACCGCCCATATTTCGGGAATCGTAGTTGCCACGGCAATTGTGCGTCCACATTTTCAGCCCGAGGCTGTGACCGAAGTCAATCACTGTGTTATTGATGTCGATAAATTCCGCCGCCAACGCTTGTACAGTTTCTTGATCAATATTTTGACCCGTGTACGGAGAGTTAGGATTGTCGTCCGCAAAAATCTCCCAAAGGCAATCATCAAATTGCAGAATTTTACCTCCTGCTGCAGCGTATTCCTGAACGAATTCTTTGTACGCTTGAATAAGCCCCGCTTTTAATTCCTGCGGTGTGGCATAAACAGAATCTTTGTCGCCGATGTTGTCCGACCACGAGAGCTCCCCAAAGATATGCGAAGGCGATGGGATGCAGAGCTTCGTCTCTCTGTTGCCAGCAATTGCCGCTTGTTTTTTGAATACTTGAATAAAGTTATGGTTCTTCCCGCTTAGGGGTTCAGTAATCCGCAGACCAATGTCACGACGTGTCTCATATTTCTGAGTTTCATCCTTGTCGCGGAAAAAGTAGCCGTGGTCGGCAATATACCGGCTGATGCCTTTTAGCCCCCATACGAAATCCAAATGCCACATAGACTTCGAGAACTCGCCGTCCGTAATAATCTCGAGCCCATGTTGAATTTCCTTATCTATTACATGTTTCGTCGCTGCATGTTCACATTCCTCATATCCAGTTAAATCAGCATAGAACGGATATGTAATATCGTCACGATGCTCGATTTGGTGTTTGTAGGTCAATAGATTTTCGGGCGCAATAGACTGCCGACAGTTTGAAATTTCTTGCTCATTGGAAACCCTCCTAAATGTTTGATACCAAATGTTTGATATAAACAATCTAATATAAGAAGGGTCATATAGGGTAACTCCAAATTTCTATGTTCTGTTATAGCTATTAACTATACCTGACCATCCATAAGAACATCGTAAGCGCCCACGACCTGCTTTAATTCCTCAAGATACATTGTTGCCTGTTTGGTGAGTTGTATCGAATTATGCGCAATCCAACCAACCTCTATCGTATCGTCGATACGTAGCGGTACGGCCGTAATATTGTCTCCATTCAAGTCTGCGCTAACAATTCCCGTAGATATCGTGTAGCCATTGAGACCGATCATCAAATTGAAGATGGTTGCCCTGTCACTAACGCGTATTGTCTTTTTACTGTATGCCGTACTGAGAATTTCTTCCGAAAAATAGAACGAGTTATTCTCACCCTGATCAAAGGAGAGGCAGGTATAGTCTTCCAAGTCCTCAGGTGTGACGTACTTTTTCTTGGCAAGTGGATTTGACGCACTGACGAAAATATGTGGCTTAGCAATAAACAGCGGATGGAAGGTCAAGCCGTTCTCGCGTAGCAGCTTCTCAAGCACTCTTCTATTGAACGGATTCATATATAGAATGCCAAGTTCGCTTCGTAAGGTTTTTACATCCTCTATAATTTCATGAGTCCGTGTCTCGCGCAGTGTAAATTCATATTCATCCGCATTGGTCTTCTTGACCATATTTACGAACGCATTTACTGCAAAAGCATAGTGTTGAGTTGAGATGGAGCAGAGACGACGAGAGGGCTTCTTGCTCAAATAGCGCTGCTCAAGCAGGCTTGCTTGCTCGACAACTTGGCGGGCATAACCCAGAAATTCCACGCCATCCATCGTCAGTGTGATGCCTTTTGGTGTTCTATTAAAGAGTTCAACACCGGCTTTCGGCTTCCAAGTCTTTCACTGCGTTGGACAAGCTCGGTTGCGAAATAAATAGGCTTTCCGCCGCTTTATTGATCGAACCACAGTTCACGATTTCGATAAAGTACTTAAGTTGTTGTAAAGTCATTGGATTTTCCTCCCGGTCAAGTTTGGGATATTTATTCTCTTTTTTGTGCTCTTATTCTCTATGTTATATACATAGTATCAGCGTAAAATATTGACTGTTGTTTGCAGAATTATATCATATTCAGTGCGCGCAAAATATTTTGAATGAAGTAATGAAATTAACGGAGCTAGAAGGTGGCCTGAATGACTTTAAATATACTGAACAGCGAGGTGCACAGCCTCTTTGATCAATTTACGGATCTGATTCAAGGACAAACCCGGCAGCGGTCATGGGAACAACATATCACGATTCCTCCGCAGGTTGGAGAGGGAAGCATTTTGAGAACGCCGATCCGTCCCGGTATGGAAATTGTTGTAACCGACCTGACCTACGCACAGGATATGAAGCTTCGCATTCAGGAAGCCTGCCCGCTGTTTGAGCTTAGCTATTGCCTTAGCGGAGACATTTACTGTGAATGGGATGGCAAAGAAAGCCATACTCGTCATTGGACGGGCAATGTGCTATTTTTCGAGGATGAATTGGTCTATGAAGAGAAGAAGGCGGATGTCCGTCATCAAATGTTGGAAGTCCGCTTGTCCCCTCAGGCGCTGTTCCATTATGCGGCTGATCCGAGCGAGAAGCATAAAATGAAGACATGGCTGGCACGCCATAAGGGACATATTAATCCCTACCCGAATACACCGGAGATTCATCGATGTGTGTCGGATATGATGAACTGCACTTATGATGGTGGGCTGAAACGACTGTATATGGAGAGCAAGGCGATGGAGCTGATCGCTTTGTTTGGGAAAGTGGAAGGCCATGAAATGGAGAGCCATAGCCGCTTCTTGACCCGTGATGATCTACTGAAACTGGATCAAGCCAGGGAACTGGTGATTCTCAATTTCGAACAGCCGTTAACGCTTCAGGAGCTGTCGCGTAAAGTCGGGCTCAATGAATTCAAGTTGAAGAAGGGCTTCCGGGAACGTTTTGGTATGACCGTATTCGAACTGGTGCGGAAGAATAGGATGGAGAAGGCCCTGTATTATATGGAAATACAACGGATGAATATAGGGGAAGCGGCGGTAGCTGTGGGCTACAGTAATGTCAGCAATTTCACGACAGCTTTCCGTAAAATTTACGGATACAATCCAAGCGAATATCTCAGAAGTTTCAAATAATTATAGTAAATAGAATAGAAGAGATGTTATAAGAGGGATTTTCGGACATGATCAGCATGTTCGAAAATCCTCTTTGGCTTTTTCGGCTCCTTTTACAGGCAAAGAAAATCCCTTTGCAGGTAGAACGCTGAATCATTATCACTGATAATGATTATCAATTGGTCATGCTGCTAGTTCCAATATTTGCTGGAACGAAAAGCATGTCCAAATTTGCAGGAATTTCAGGGGAGGCAATCATGAGAAACTCAAGCAATAAAATGATCCAGTTCACTATACTTTTAACGGTGCTCGCTTTGTTTAGCGCTGCATGTGGCAATTCGCCGCATCAAGGAGCTCATTCAGCGAATACCGATAGTCAGGCCGTGGAAGGCGGAACATTAGCTGGTCATAATGGCAGTCAGCATTACCCGGTTACGCTCCGAATTTATACGGACGAAGGGAAAGAAATGAAGCAGACCATTGAGAAGGAACCGCAAAAAGTAGTCGTACTTGGAACAGCTATGGCAGAACTGATGATTCAATTCGGGCAAAAGGATAAAATTGCCGGTCTGGCCTATCTGGATCAGTCCTTTTCTCCATATACGGATGAAATCGCCAAGTTGCCGCTCTTAACTGAGCTGTGGCCGAGTAAAGAAGCCGTTATCGCCCTGCAGCCCGATTTGATCTATTCGATGTCTTCGGCATTTAAGGAAGATCGGTTAGGCGGGATATCCTTCTGGAACGAAAGGGGCATCCAGGTGGTTCCCGCATCGAATTTCAATATTGGACGCAGTATCGATTACTATTTCGACGATATCCGGAACTTTGGAAAAATCTTTAACGTGGAGGAGCAGACGGATTCTTACCTTAAGCAGCAGCAAACAAAAATCGATGAAATCACACAGAAGGCACAGCATGTGAAGGCTAAGCCTAAGGTGTTGCTGCTGGCAAACGCCGGGCGTGAAAATTACGATTATTATCCTCCATCCTGGTGCGTGATCGATGAGATGGTGGAAGGATCGGGCGGAGAGTATATGCAGTTATCGGATGGGTACATCGAATTGCAAATCGAAGCGATCATTGCTGCAAATCCGGATAAAATCATCTTGACCCATTTTCAGGAAAGCGACCATGAAAGCATCAAGAATAAGCTGCTCTCTAATCCGCGCCTGAAGAATATGAAGGCGATTCAAACCGGGAATGTCATGGTGGCGGATTACACAAATGCCATTCGAGGTGGATTGCAGCTCACGAATTTGTATGAAGAAGTTGCTCGATTCGTACAGCCCGAGCTGTATGGAGGACAATAAGCCATGGTAAGGCTGCAAGCGTATGAGAAGATCAAAGGCCACTGGGCTGATTTCGAGAAGTTAGCAAGCAGACGTTCTTCATTTGTCCTGATGATTTGTGCACTCGTTCTCGCTTTGATTTGTTCGATCGGACTAGCTTTGTCGATTGGTCAAGTATCGGTTTCCTTTGACGATGCGATGCAGATCGTCGTAAATCAGATGTTTGGCATCTCACTCGAACATCTTGATGGGACGCTCCCAGTTGGGGCTATTGATATCATTTGGAATATTCGCTTCCCAAGGGTATTGCTGGCTATGACTGTAGGCGCGGGGCTTGCATTATGCGGGACGGTCATGCAGGCCTTCGTGCAAAATCCGCTGGCGGATCCTTATATTCTCGGTATCTCGTCGGGTGCCTCCTTGGGGGCGACCTTCTCCATTATGCTGGGGATTGGGACAGCTAGTCTCGCAGGAAGCATGGGGGTGGCCTTTTGGGCTTTTATAGGGGCGTTAGGAGCAGCCGGAGGCGTGATGATATTAGCCAATTTGGGCGGAAAAATATCATCTGCCAAGCTGGTGCTAATGGGTACTGTAGTTAACGCACTATGTAGCGCATGCTCCAATTTCATTATATATATGGCGAGCAACTCCGAGGGAATTCGCTCGGTTACATTCTGGACGATGGGCAGCCTTGCTTCCGCCAAGTGGGATAGCTTGCCGCTTGTTGGGAGTATAACGATCGCTGCCGCATTCTTTTTTATGATGCAGTCACGGGTGCTAAATACGATGCTGATGGGGGACGAAGCAGCTATAACGCTTGGTATGAATATGAAAGCCTATCGAGGATTGTATATGGTGATATCTTCGGTTCTGACGGGGACACTTGTCGCGACATGCGGTATTATCGGTTTTGTCGGGCTTATCATTCCGCATATAGCAAGGGGTTTGGTGGGCTCAGACCATAAGCGATTGCTGCCGGTATCTATATTATTTAGCGCTATCTTTCTTATTTGGACAGATGTGCTGGCAAGGACGGTTATACCTAACAGCGAACTGCCCATTGGAATTGTAACGGCGCTTCTTGGAGCACCGATGCTGATGTACATGCTGTTGAAGAAGAACTATGGATTTGGGGGTAACTAGCATGGAACTGGCAGTCAATGAGATTGTAGTAGCTGTTAATGGCGTCCGAATTGTGAATGAAATTTCACTTTATGTCGGGCAAGGTCAATTCGTTGGAATCATCGGACCAAACGGCTGTGGTAAATCCACACTTCTAAAATCAATCTATAAAGTAATCAAACCAAAGCGGGGGGCGGTGTTTTTAGATAGTATCGATGTTATGAAGGCGAGGCCAAAGACGGTTTTTCAAAAGATGGCCGTAGTTGGACAATTTAATGATATGAATTTTGATTTTACAGTACTAGAAATGGTGATGATGGGGCGCACTCCGCATAAACAGCTTCTGGAGTCCGATCGCAAGGAGGACTACACAATCGTCCATAAAGCCCTGCAAAAGGTTGATCTTCTGGATTATGCGGATCGGAGTTACTCTACGCTCTCCGGCGGCGAGAAGCAGCGAGTCATTCTGGCACGTGCCATTGCACAGCAACCGGAGCTGCTCGTTCTGGATGAACCGACCAATCATCTGGATATCAAATATCAGCTGCAGCTATTGTCTGCCGTTAAATCGCTACAGATCGGCACTTTGGCCGCTTTACATGATTTGTCGCTTGCGGCATTATACTGCGATGTGCTGTACGCGGTCAAAGACGGGGAGATCGTGGCCAGCGGGACGCCGGAGCAGGTGTTGACCAAAGATCTGGTCCGGCATGTCTACAATATTGACTGCGATATTTACAACAATCCAGTGAACGGGAGAATAGCCTTTGCGTTTCATCCGAATGGAGACTGCTGCAGCGAAGGGAGCTGCCATAAATGACTTTGAATAATCCGACTGCGGCCCAGGTAAGTGAACTTGATCCAATACCGCAGGCCCATCCGCGCCGTTGGTTCGCCTTAATTCTGATTTTGCTGCCAACGCTGTTGATCTCGCTGAACAATTATATGATGCAGGTGGCGCTTCCAAGCATGCAAGCTAGCGTTCATGCCAGCTTCGCTGAAGCTCAGCTTATATTTTCAGGATATTCGTTAGGGCTGGCCATTGCCTTGATCCTGGGTGGGAAGCTGGGAGATTTGTATGGACGAAAACGAATGTTATGGATCGGAGTTATGGGCTTTACTTGTATGTGTTTGCTCGGCGGCTTGGTGTCCGACCCGACCTTACTCATTATGATTCGCATCGTTCAAGGGCTGTCGGCAGCGATGATTCAACCGCAGGTCTTGTCCATCATGCAAAGCAGCTTTCTCCCCAGTGAAAAAGGATTCGTCTTCGCTATTTACGGCGCAGTTATCGGTATCGGATTCACGTTGGGGCTGATCCTGGGAGGCTTATTGGTGGACTGGAATTTATTAGGTCTTGGTTGGCGAATCGTATTTCTGTTTAATGTGCCGTTTGGATTGCTGGTGATGCTGGGATTGCCCATCGTCCCTGAATCCCGCGGACAGTCCAGTCAAGGTATTGATTGGTTCGGGATCGCATTGATCATTCCGGGCTTGCTCATGCTTATCTATCCGTTAACCATTGGGCAAAAGCAAGGCTGGTCGCTATGGATCTGGGGCTGTTTGATCGTGTCCATCTTGCTGCTATTGGTATTTGTACTTTTGCAGAAACAGAGAGAAGAGACGGGGCGCACCCCATTGGTGGGGCTATCTATTTTCAAAATTGGCTCATTCCGCGTTGGAATCATTACAGAGCTGGTCGTATATCTTAGCATGTTTACTTTTTTCTTCATCTTGAATTATTATTTGCAGTCGGGACTCCATTTCGGTATTGCAGAGACGAGTCTTGTCTTTTTACCGCTAGGCCTTGGATTTTTCACCACCTCATTATTGTCGTCACGGATGGTGCAGAGATGGGGGCTATGGTGTTAAAAACCGGGATGCTTACGATGGGAGCCAGTTTATTTATACTGATCTGGTCCTTGCACATTGATGCCGTACATTTATTCCATTGGCAAAATATTATGATTCTCTTGGTATATGGGCTAGGTTTGGGCATGGCGACAACGCCGCTGGCTAATATGATCCTGCATCAGGTGCCCCCGACATTGGCCGGGACCGGTTCGGGCTGTTCACCACCTTGATGTATTTGGCGAATGTTTTTGGAGTAGCATTAATTAGCATTTTATTCTCGGCTGCTCTGCGCTCCCCACTTGCGGAAGCCAGCCTGGAAGACTATGTTCGAGCTTTCTCCTTGTCGACTGCAGTGAGCGGGGGATTGGCTATTGCGGCATTTGGCTGCATAAGCAGGATAAGAGAGAGGGAGGGCTGCGCAGAGTGAATGATTGACAAGCTTGATTATCATTAGTTAATTTATTAATATAAGTTAACTAAATTAATAGGATGATGAGCATGGCTAATACGGATATTTCTTTAAGAGAGATCAAGAAGGCGAGAGCTAAAATTGCATTATATGAAGCTAGTCTGTCTCTAATGGAAGATAAGATGTTTCACGAAGTTATGGTAGAGGAGATTTGTCAGATAGCGGAGTTATCGCGTGTTACTTTCTTTAAATTTTTTCCGAAAAAAGAAGATGTGCTTATCTATTTCATGCAAATATGGCTCACAGAACGGATCATTGAAATCGAGAACATGAATAAGCATAGTTTCGATGCTATCAGGCATTTGTTGTACAAAGTAGGAGAGCAAGCCGAGACGATCACTGGCGTTATGCCAAGCTTGATTTCTTTCCTCGCGCAGATGAAAATGCATCCCGCTCTTCAGGATTTAAGTAAAGCTGAGATACGGCTCTTGTTCCCCCAAGAAGAGGAAATAGGAGGTAAGACACCGAATCTTTACGATCTTTTTAAACGCAGCATGATTGAAGCTGAGGGATCGGGGCAGCTCAAGCAGGGAATATCCGTCGAAATTGCGGTGAAGATATTGTTCACGATTTTTTATGGTTCTTTTCTGACTGCTCAACAATATGCTTCTACCGATATTATCGGATTCTATGAAGCTCATCTTCAATTGCTAGAAAATCATTCATGAATTAATCTGGAACTATCATCATCAAGTGCTGATCTTATACAAATAAGCCAATGCCGTTTAATACGGTGTTGGCTTTTTAGCTTTTATATTGTTGTGAAATCCAACTGTAGTAATAGTCATTATTATTTACATAAATATATTTATTTACTCAAGTAAAGTTTTATATTATAATTTGCCTTATCAGATTTATGATCTCAATATTGGGAAGGGAGATTTATAATGGCTACAGGGAATGATGGGTTGCATGTTGTGGTTGGTACAGGACCGCTAGGGATGGCGGTTATGGAGGAGCTTCTACATAGGGGAAAAGCGTAAGGATGGTGAATAGAAGTGGTAGGGCGACTGTACCTTCAGGAGTACAAGTCGTTAAAGGGGATGCCGCTGATGTCGTAAGCATCGGTCAAGCTTGCAAGGGGGCTTCAGTTATATATCATTGCGCCAAGGCGCCTTATACTGAATGGCCGGAGAAGTTCCCGCCAATCATGAAGGGCATCATTGATGCAGCCGCAGGGGAAGAAGCCAAAATTGTCTATGGCGATAATCTATATATGTATGGAAGTAAGTATGAAGTACTTACAGAAGAATTGCCGAATGACGCAATCGGGCGTAAAGGTAGAACTCGCGCTCAAATGGCTGATGCGCTACTGGCTGCGCATCATAGTGGGAAGGTAAGGGCGGTAATAGGCCGCGGCGCTGACTTTACGGTCCTAGAGTGCTGGATTCCTCATTAGGCGAACGAATCTTTCAGGCCGCGCTAGATGACAAGCCCGCTGAAGTGCTGGGAAATATCGATATTCCTCATACATATCTATATATCCGCGATTTTGCGAAAGGCCTGGTTACACTTGGAGAGCGTGAAGAGGCTTTAGGTCAGGTCTGGCATATACCGGGCGCAGCTACCTTAACGACTAGACAAATAGTGGATATGATCTATGAAGCGGCTGGTAAGCAGCCCAAATTCCGCGTCGCGCCCAAATTCTTCGTATCTCTGATGGCCTTGTTCAACGCCAATATGAGAGAGATCAAAGAGATGCTCTATTTATTTGAGAAACCGTTCATGGTCGATTCGAGTAAGTATGAAAAAGTGTTTGGTACGGATACAACACCACATGAGCTAGCGATTACAGAAACGATGGCTTGGTTTAAAAATAGGTCTGTTCAATTCAAATCATAATTTGTACTTATGGTTAGTAATCTAGTGTGTTAACATAAAAATTACCAATTAGAATTTATAATTGGAGGCAAGTATATGAAGATATTCGTAGCAGGAGCAACGGGAGTGATCGGCCGTCTGCTGCTCCCCAAATTGGTGGAAGCGGGGCATGAAGTTGTTGGAATGACCCGCAATACGGAAAGTACAGAGCTTATTCGTACATCAGGTGCAGAAGCCCTTGTACTTGATATTTTTGATCGTAAAGCTGTATTCTCTGCTATGAAGGATGTCCGACCTGATGTTGTCATACATCAGCTCACCTCATTAAGTGATCGGGACTTCAAGGAAAATGCCAGAATTAGAATTGAGGGGACTCGTAATTTAGTGGATGCTGCGAAGGCCGCAGGGGTGAAGCGACTGATCGCACAGAGTATTGCCTGGGCATATGAACCAGGTGATCAGCCAGCTTGCGAAGAAGACTCACTCGATATAGACGCTCCCTTACCGCGTAAATCAAACATCGATGGTATCATCGCTTTAGAGCGGGCGGTGGCTGAAATCCCGGATCATGTGATTTTGCGTTACGGGATGTTTTATGGTCCTGGAACATGGTACGACATTGATGGTGAAATGGCGAAGAAGGTGTTGAATCATCAGCTCCCAGCAACAGATGGAGTGATGTCATTTCTTCATGTCGAGGATGCGGCCCATGCGGCATTGTTGGCTTTGAATTGGCCGGTCGGTCCAATCAATATCGTGGATAATGAGCCTGCTCCGGGAACCCTGTGGCTATCGGTTTACGCGGAAGCTCTGCAAGCCACTGCTCCAGAATATCAAGAGGGAAGACAGGGCTGGGAACGAGGCGCATCGAACGTAAAAGCAAGGACAGTATATGGTTGGGAGCCGTTATATCCTACATGGAACCTTACTTCCTTTTGACATTAGTTTGACATCAAACTATAATAGGGCCATGCAAACAAGAGACATTGTTTCATTAATTTCGAAAATTAGAGAGAAAGTCAATCGGTTTATTGTATCAGAGATGGCGAAGAACGGGATGGAAGGCATAGGCACTTCACATGGCGATATCATTTACGCACTTCTTAATATGCCTAGAATGACTATGGCCGATATATCTCAAAGGATCAATAAGGATAAGTCGACAGTGACTGCACTTGTTGAGAAGCTAGTTCAACTGGGATATGTAACTAAGGAAAGGAGCCAAGAAGACGCGAGAGTTGTTTATGTTGCCTTAACTCCCAAAGGAAGTGAATTAGAGCAGATCTTTGAATCGATATCCCACAACATGTTAGATGTATTTTACTTCAACATCTCTGATGAAGAAAAAGAAGAATTGCTTAGAGTTTTATCAAAGATATATAACAATTTCTAATTTTTTTTGAATGAATAGTTTGATATCAAACTAAATGATTATGGAGGAATCAATATGAAAGACTATACGAAATCATTACCACATCATACAGAGAAGTACGTTGGAGAGAACGATTTGTTTCTCGAAATATTTGAAGGAGAAGACCTTGCGGAGACAAATGAATTAAGACCTCCTTTGTTATTTGTGCATGGTGCCTTTACAGGCAGCTGGATGTGGAGTAAATACATTCCTCATTTTATTCGTGAGGGTTGGACCTGTTATTGTATGAATGTGAGAAGTCACTACAAGAGCAGACAACTGGATATGACGAAAATAACTTTTGAGGATTATTTGGATGATATTAAAGAGATCTTGAAGGAGTGTAAGTTCCCTCCGATTGTAGTCGGATTTAGCATGGGCGGAATTCTGGGTCAGAAACTGGCCGAGACCGTAAAACTCGCTGGTCTGGTATTAATCGACTCCGTAATCAGCAGAGAAGTTCATGATGTAGCGCCATACGAGGAATTAGCACAGACCATTACTGAGATCATCGTACATGCCCCGGCACGTGAAGAGCTCTCCAGCATCGATGAATCTACGGAGGATATTGAATTTCAAAGAAAGTACTTAGCCATGGAGTCAACCCAGGCGTACAATGCATTTTCTTTTTCAACGGAATCACAAGGTATATCTATAGACAACGCTTCAATTTCTTGCCCTTGTCTGGTAATTAAAGCCGTCAATAGTGATAATGATGATCGCCATGGGAAGATAACTGCAGAGCTGCTTCGCGGAGATTATCTCGGGCTATGGAATATGACGCACACCGGCGTGCTTGTAGGACAGAGATACATGGAATCGGCCCGGAAAATACTGGAATGGTTGAGGTTGCATGAAGTAGCGGCTTAATAAAAATTTGTATCATTTACCTCCGAGTATCGTCATACACCTTCTTTAGAACGAATAAAGGAGGTTCTCCATTGGATCAATCGGCACTTTTCGAGCATCGCTTCTGGCTGCAAATCTTAGGTGATCACTCAAGATTTATTTTCAACACACTCTCACCGAAAGAAACAGCAGATATACAAACCGCACATCAGTTTATTCAAGCCTTCGACCAGCTTCTCAATCAAACGCGTGATATAGATTCGGTTGCTCAGCTTGGAACGCTAAATAAGCATGCCTACAGTCTGACCGTAAACCTGCGACAATTCAAGTTGAACATTCTGGAACGTCAACTCGTCAAGCAAATTACGATTGGGTTGACGCCAACCTTCCTGAATCATATGGTCAATGAGCTTGAGGAGTACTTGCGTATTTTGAACTGCTTACTAGAGGGGAAGCCAGTCCCACAATTCGATGCGCTGCATCATGATTTTCTGTGGCTGTCTGACGCAGCCGCTCATGCTGCAATTATATCCAGTGATTTGGATTTTGTTGAGAAGCGGTTGATTGACAGAAGTCGGGCCTTTGAGGGACATTTTCAACAGTTTTATTTGAAGAGTATTGAAATGGCCGGTTTCATGAGGACAGAACTTCGGGATTTCCCAGCTTTCCGGAGATTCCATATAGATGTTGACATGGAGATGAATATATTCAGGGCCTTTTTGAAAGAACTGGAGGATTTGGAGCTGTCGGCAGAAGTGCTAGACCGCATTTCACCACTTATACCGGATCATATGATGAGGGAAGAGTGCTATTACTTAATGAAGCTAGCTCAATTAGGCTTGGTACATGATCCAGAATGTACACCGGATAAACCAAGAATAGAAGAGAAGATCTAACATAGCCGCTGTATAGCGGCTTTTTCCATTTATAGATCGGTTTATCAAGTTTAGCGCACCAGGCAGTATTATTATTAATATCTACTATTGATCCGATAAAATATATAGTATTAGATGTTCAGAATATAGTATAATTTGCTAATCTGAGGGGGCTATCTTATGGAAAACAATATTCTTGCTGAAATTCGCCGGCGTTGTATCGAGAATGGAATGCAGCCGACGGATGTCCCTTCTCCATTAACAAAGGTGACTGACGAACACTTACAGAAGCAAAAGAGGCTTTATGCTGACATCTTAGAGGTTACGGAGATTATTGGAGAAAACACAATCAAGCTACTAAATGGTCAGATGGTGCTATTCCTGGTTACGGATGATAAAGGTCTCGTTATTGATTCCTTCGGGGATCGCATCATGAAAGAGAACTTATCGCAATTAAATATTACAGAGGGGAGTGTGCTGGTTGAGCCTGAAGTGGGTATTTGCGCAACCCTTATCGCCCTTGACAAGAAAATTCCTTTCCAGACGGTAGGAACGGATCATTTCCATCTTGCTCTGCACGATTCGGCGTGTCACAGTGTTCCTTTTTCTTTCCCTGATGATTATGGTGGACAAGGGGTATTGCAGGGTACGATTTCACTGATGACAAGCGTCGTTGATTTTAGCAATTATCCGCTAGCTATGCTAGTAAACATGGTAGATTCGATGGCGCGAGAGTTGATCTTGAGAAGAACGAATCAGCGTCAATTGGATTTGCATCATCTTATGGTAAATAACCTTGATACGGGCATTCTCTTGGTTGATCGTCAGGGGTTCATAGTTGATTTTAACAAGATTGTGATTAACATGATTCCGGATTGCATTTCGGTCGGGCAAACTTCGCTTCATATAACTGAATTAGGAACATATATTCTGGAAGCGATTACGAAGGGACAGCCGCAGCGGGATATCGAAATTCACTACGACGTGAAAGGGGTACACACAGTTTGTTTGGTGGATATCATCCCTATCTTTGAGATGGGGAAAATTGAAGGAGCATATGCCCAGTTTCGCGATATTACTGAACGGTATTATCTTGAACAACAGGTGATTGTCAGTGAGAAACTTTCTGCGATTGGCAAACTGGCTGCTGGACTGGCGCACGAGATACGAAATCCGCTGACTACGATTATGGGCTTTGTACAAATCACTCGCTCACGTCCGCTTGACCCTGTAACTACACGTTATATGGGTTATGTTCAAGAAGAATTGGAACGCGTTAAGAATCTCGTATCCGATTTTGTAACTATGTCCAAACCATCCGTTCCCATCATAAAACCGATTGAAATCAATGCTTTTCTGGAAAGTGTACTCCGATTTATGGAAGGGCATGCAACGCTACATGATATTAGATTTACTACAAGTTTCTACACTACTGATCAGGATATCTTATATGCCGATGCAGCACAGATCAAGCAAGTATTGATCAATATTTTGCAAAATGCCGTTGAAGCTTCTAAGCCTAACGAGAAGGTTACTTTGAAGACGCGGAAACAGGATAACAGTTTAATCATCACTGTCTCTGACAATGGTATTGGGATTAGTCCAGAGAATCTGACTAAAGTTCAGAATCCTTTTTTTACGACCAAAGACAGTGGAACGGGGCTCGGATTATCTGTTTCTTACCGAATTATTAATAATCATAATGGAGAAATCACCATCGATTCTAGACTAGGTGTAGGTACGGATTTTAATATTCATTTACCTTTGACATGCAACAACATAAAGGAGTGTTCTATGTGAAAGATGTTGTGCAACTCTTAGTTGAGACCTTCGTCAAGCTTGGCATTTCACATGCTTTTGGAATTCCAGGAAAATCGGTCGCCCCTTTGATATTAGAATTTGGCAACCAGGATATTGAATTCATCTTGGGAAGACATGAGAGTGGGGCCGGATTCGCAGCCGGAGGCTATGCGCTTACGAATAACAAATTGGGGATAGTCGTAGCAACTTCAGGACCGGGAGGCACCAATCTTGTTACAGCCGCGGCACATGCGAAAATGAACTGCTTGCCTGTGCTCTTTATTACCGGACATGAGTCGGTAGCTGAAATGGGAATCCCGCAATGCCAAGATTCTTCGCAATTCGGTATTGATTTAGCAGAAATCATGAAACCTGTCACTTTGTTTAGTACGATGGTGACACGAGCCGATGCTTTTCCTGCGATCCTCACTTATGCTATGCGTGAAGCGATGACCGGACGAAAAGGACCTGTGCATCTATGTATTCCATTTGATGTGATGATCTCATCTGTCAGTGAGACAACTATTCATTTACCGTCTACTAGCATCGATTACATAGCTACCAACCTGACAGATGTCGTGGATCAGCTGCAAAATGCTCGTAACCCTGTTATTCTTGCAGGTAAGGGAGTAGTACTCTCGGGTGCACAGGAGTCACTCGCCAAGTTCGCAGAGAAGTATCATTTACCAATCGTTACAACCCCGGGTGGCAAAGGAAGCATTCATTCATCTCATCCTCTTTATTACGGACCTTTAGGTTTAGGTGGCCATCGAAGAGCTATGGATTTACTAGAATCAGATGTGGACTTGCTATTGGTAATGGGATCGCGTCTAAGTGATACCGCCTTGGCTGGTCTTGACCGTTCTCACTATCCTCAGCAAGTTATCCAGTTTGATATCGCTCGTGAATTTATGGGCGGTATTATACAAACGGAGTACATACCCGTCCTTGGAGATTTACGAACCAATTTAGATGAGATTTTACGTATTTATCCTCATGAACCAATCCATTTACATACAGCTACACCTTACCATGATCCACTCCCTGACTTGGAGTTTCTTTCTGTCGCAGAAGTCTGTCAATCTGTCAGTGATCTCATTCCGGAGAATACAACGATCTTTGCCGATGATGGAGCCCATGGCTATCATGCTGTCCGTTGGCTGGATCTCAAGCCTGGTGTGAAATTTTTCTTTGATTCTTATTTTGCCTCTATGGCTAATGCGATTGGGATGGCGATTGGAGCCAAGTTCGCCGATCGGGAGCGGAACGTCATTTGTTTAACAGGAGACGGTTGTATATTTATGTTAGGCTCTGAGATATCCACTTGTGTGGCTGAGCAGTTACCAGTGATATTTATCGTTATTAATAATGGGCAGCTGGATATGGCATTGAAAGGAATGCGGCAGTTTACCGGTCGAACGGATGGTACGATTTTCAAGCAACCTCTGGATGTCGCCGCTTATGCAGCTTCGATGGGAGCAGATAGCGCAAGATGTACAACACGTGACGAATTTAATCTGGTGTTCAAGCAAGCATTAAGTTTCAATAAGCCATTCGTCATTGATGTTATAGTGGATAAGGAAGAGATTCCTTCTTCCTTGGCAAGGGAAATGAAACTCGATTAAAGCGCTTGTAATAACAAATAATGAGTAAGAGAGGAATGTACCTTGGCGGATAATTCGCCAAATGAAGTCATGAAGAAAAGCCATGTTGTTCTATTGTTAATACTATTCGTAGCTACTCTATTTGGTCTACGTATTTTATGGATGGAGGTGTCTCCTCATCGAGATCAGGTTTCCATTCATAATGGGGAATTAGATTTACGTGATTGGGATGCAAAAGATGGAAATATTCTGTTGCTTGATGGGGAGTTGGAGTTCTACCCCTCACAATGGTTAATGAATGAGAATTCGGGACAAATACCGAACGGTAGAGCGCCTCGATTTCTCAATGTCCCTGGGGGTTGGGATGAAGCTCTGAACTACAAGGAACCAACACCATATGGTTATGGCTCCTATCGTTTACGCATTCATGTGAATCCGGCGAATGACATGAATTATAGCATTCGAATCATGAGCGTACGCTCATCCTCAGAGTTATACGTCAATGGTCGATTGCATGCTAAGTCCGGGCAAGTGGGGAGACGAAGGGGAATCTACGGCAAGAAATCTCCCCTATTCTTTCGACTTTGCAGCTGATGAGAACGGCGAGATCGATCTGGTGATTCAGGCGGCGAACTATGTGGATAGTCGAAGCAGTGGCATTGTGCGCTCAATTAAGTTCGGTTCAGTAGCGGCCATCGACAGAGATATGAAAATTTCTTCTTCCATGCAGTTTCTGGCCGCCATCATATTTCTGATACACTCTTTGTATGCACTTCTTTTATACGTGCTAGGCAACAAAGAGAGGAGACTGCTCTACTTCTCTCTGCTGACGTTATGCTTCGCACTCTCTGATATGTTCAGTAATGATGAGAAGTTGTTCCATCAATTATTTTATATCAGCTTGGATTGGGATTTTCGGATAACGAATATTTCTCTCATGGTCGGTTTTTTTGCCTTACTACAGTGTACGAATCATCGTGAACTTCCATATTGGAGAAGAATATATCCTTTGTATGTGGCATTGACTCTGGGAACGGCTATAATTACATTATTTTTAGAAATTAATCAGGTCATTATGTTCTTTCCGATGTATACGCTACTTGCGTTTACTGCCGGTCTGGTCACATTGATTTCGGTGTCTAAAATCGTCTTCTTCGATATTACAAAGCATTTGTTGCTGTTGTGTTCGATCCTAGCGCTATTCCATCATTTCCTCTGGGCATTATACTGGCGGGAAAGCAGCATGAGCATAGTTAGTTATCCATTTGATATGATCATTTCGATGGGCTTCTTAGCTTCTGTATGGTTCAAAGATTACTTCAAGATGCATGCGAATACTAAGGAACTTGCCGCCACATTGCAAAGAATGAATGACCATAAGGACCAGTTTTTAGCTAATACATCACATGAATTCAAAAATCCGCTGCATAGTATTTTGAACATGTCACAATCGGTATTAAAGAGGGAGCGCCATCTGCTGCAGGAGAGAAGTATCAATGAGCTTGAGAGGGTTCTTTCTGTAGGGCGTCGCCTAAACTTGATATTAAACGATTTGCTTGACGTGATGAGCTTGCGGGAAGGAAATCCACGTATGCAGCAAAAGGCCATACGCATTCAGCCGATCATAACTGGGGTTATTGATATGCTACAATTTAATGCGGAAGTGAAGTCCGTTCAAATTGTTAATCAAGTTGAGGATGATTTTCCTCCAGTCATTGCGGATGAGAACCGGATCGTGCAAATCGTCTTCAATTTACTACATAATGCTGTGAAGTATACGAATGAAGGGACAATCACGATCCAAGCTTCTGAAAAGGACAGTAGAGCCTATATTGTGATTACCGACTCCGGGATTGGAATGGATGAGGTTTTGCTTAAGCGTCTATTCCGTCCATATGAGCAAGCAGCCACGAACGAGACGATAATTGAAGGCGGTTTTGGATTAGGCTTAAGTATAAGCAAACAACTGGTTGAGCTTCATGGAGGAAGACTGGAAGTATCGTCTGTCCTAGGCAAAGGTTCTGAATTTACATTCTCATTACAACTTGCTTCTTTTGGAGCCGAGGTAGAGAATGAGACTTTTTCGATTTCTGATTCCTTTGCACAGATGGCTACAGAATTTATATCCGTACGAGAGGAAGTTTCAGCTGATCAGGAAATAGCGGAAATCCCCTTTGTTATGAAGGCAACAGCTTCAGACGAAATGAACCGTGATCGTCCGCTGATATTAGTTGTTGATGATGATCCCGTCAACCTTCAGGTACTTGAAGCTATACTGCCCATGGATGAGTATGATACAACGATGGTAACTAGCGGTAAGGAAGCGCTGGCTATGCTGGACGCCAAAGAATGGGATCTGGTCATCTCTGATATTATGATGCCGCATATGTCTGGATATGAACTAACGCAGATGATACGTGAGCGTTTTACACTCACGGAGCTTCCCATCTTGCTTCTTACGGCGAGAAGCCAACCGAAAGATATTCAATTCGGTTTCCTAGCGGGAGCGAATGATTATGTAACGAAGCCAGTGGAAGCGCTAGAAATAAGATTGCGAATCGAGGCGCTCGTCACGATAAAACAAAATGTACAGGAACAATTGCAGTTAGAAGCAGCGTGGTTGCAAGCGCAAATTCAGCCTCACTTCCTATTCAATGCTTTAAATTCAATCGCTGCATTAAGTGAAGTGAATCTGGGTAAAATGCAGGATCTGCTAAATGAGTTCAGTCATTTCTTGAGAAGTAAATTCAGCTTTCAGAACATGGATGGACTTGTTCCCATCGAAGAGGAGCTCAGTCTAGTACGCTCTTATCTATATATTGAGAAGGTTCGGTTTGATGAACGACTAGAGGTGATATGGGAAGTCGATGGCTGTGAGGGCTTGAAAGTACCTTTCCTGTCGATCCAGCCTTTGGTTGAAAATGCGATAAGACATGGTATTATGAAGCGCTCCCGTGGCGGAAAGGTAATCATTCGAATTTCTAATTATGACACGTATACAGAAATAACCGTTGAAGACGACGGGATCGGAATGGATGAAGTCCAATTGCAGCGTATTCTGGAGAGAAGAGCTGACCGCAGTACGGGAGTTGGTCTGATCAATACGGATCAGCGTCTAAAACGGCACTTCGGAACAGGACTTCATATTGAAAGTACGTTAGATTCAGGGACGAAGGTTACTTTTTATGTATACGACAGGTGAGTGGTAATTCAAAATGATGCCCTATGGCGGATTCTTAATATTCATCGATTTACATTGGGAGGCCTGTGACCATGCAGAACATTGTTGATTTACGTTTATTCAATCAGCTTATCTCTGGAGGGAAGCCAGATAAGCCTGAACAGGTCGCAAAACATCTGGGTGCTTTGCAGGCACAAGACTATCATCAAGCTCTATGGGCCATTGGATTGCGCATGTCATCGGGTACAGTGGCGGACATTCGAGCAAAGCATTGCAGATCATAAAATTTTATTGACTTGGCCGATGCGCGGTACGATTCATTTTGTTCCTGCGGAAGATGTGAAATGGATGCTAAAACTATTGGCTACGCGTACTCTGGCTAAGGATGCTCGAAGACAGAAGCAGTTGGAACTTAATCAGGAGATCATCGAACGCGTCAAGCAGATGTTCTATGATGTACTGTGTGGGAACAAACGGAAAACTCGACCACAGCTTATGCAAATGTTGGAGGAAGAAGGGATCAGCACGAAGAACCAGCGGGGGTATCACCTTCTTTGGTATCTTTCACAATCGGGTCTCATCTGTCAGGGGCCGAGGGAAGGCAAGCAGCAAACTTTTGTATTGTTGGAGGAGTGGGTGCCGAGTGCCAAGGAATTCTCCATGGAAGAATCGATTGGGATACTCGCCGAACGTTATTTTACAGGCCACGGGCCTGCTACTGTTCAAGATTTTGCCTGGTGGGCAGGCATCACGCTCTCAAATGCCCGACAAGGGATCGAAGCTGCTAAGTCCCGTCTGGTTTCGGATAAAATAAACGGTCAGGAGTATTGGTGGGCTGGGTCTTTACAAGATGGATCAATGGAGGAAAGACCAAGCGTCTATCTTCTTCCGGGGTTCGATGAGTATTTGCTCGGTTATAAGGATCGTAGTGCGGTATTAAGAGCTGAATATGCACCCCGCATTATTCCCGGTAATAACGGAATGTTTATGCCTACTATCGTCATCGATGGTCAGATCGCCGGAATATGGAAACGATCCATTAAGAGCAAAGGAATAGATATCGAATTTGATTTTGTTTACTTCTCTAACAGGCAGAGAAGAGAGCATTATCAAGGCTGCCGAGCGATATTGTTCATTTATGGGGCTACCTTTAGCTCAGGTATCTTTTAAGTAATATTAACATCTGGGCTTTTTGTACGAACCGCCGCTAATACGACGTCAATCGTATTTGTTGATTGAGAGAGGTAATCTCCTAAAGAAGCTCCGAGTGGACGAGTAAGAATGCGAGCAATCTAAAACGCTAATATTCCATCAAGTTTCAAGAATTTCCATGCTAAGAATACACAAGCGATGATAATGATGACTGTTATTTCTGTAAGAAGATAACCAAGACCGAGTTGTTCAGAAAATAAATCGCCGACGGCAGTTTCTAATGCAAAGGTGAAAAGAATGGTGAGCCAATAGAAAACTTCTCTTAAATAGTCTATGCATGAGATGATATAGTAAATATATATATAAGAAGGGGGCGATTGCACTGCCAAATTTGCAATTTGGCACGTTTGTGCTGAATATCGAACTGTTAATTTATTTGATTGCTGGTATCATCGGCGTTCTGGCGGTTCGTTTTCGGGAAAGAGATCGTCCACATCAGGAGCGACTCGTATCGGACGCTTGGAATGCCGTCTTTCTATGGTTGATTGTTTGGAAGCTAAGCTTGATTTTGTTCGACTTCAAGGGGGTCATCCAGCATCCGCTCTCTTTAGTCTTCTTTAGCGGAGGGCTGAAAGGTGTCTTGATAGCGTCCATTGTTGCGGTCGCTTATTTATTTCTACGGAATTATCGCCGGGTAAGAAGCTGGGAGGCGATGTTGGTTGTAGTGAGCTGGGGGGCAGGGATGGCGGCGACTGCATTCCTCGGTTTCATTCTTCTAAGCGGCCCGTCCGGCGTAGCTGATTATTTGGGACTGGCTGTATCGGTTACATTACTTGCTTTCCTTCTTAGTCCGTCGACTAGGATCGCAGCCCAATCGCTTGGAGTTGTACTCATCGTCGTGATGTTAGGGGTTACGATACTCAATACAACGGGAGGCAAGAGTGTTCGCCAGGATCAAGCTGCTCCTGATTTCGAATTGACAGACTTAGACGGAAAATCTGTTAGACTATCCGACTACCGTGGCAAAACCGTCGTCATGAATTTCTGGGCAACCTGGTGTCGTGTATGTCAAGCAGAGATGCCTCATATGGAGAGGTTTTATCAAGATCAACAGAATCAGGACGACGTTGTCGTTCTATCTATCAATGCAACGAGCCAGGAGCGAAGCAGCGATAATGTAGAAAATTATGTAGATAAAGAAGGACTAAGCTTTCCTATCGTGCTGGACAAGGATGGAGACGTGTTGAAAGAATATAAGGTAACTGCGTATCCGACCACTTATATTATCGATCCTTCGGGTAACATCCGAGAGCGCTATCTGGGTGCGGTCAGCTTCGATAGTATTAAGAAGGCAGCGAATAGAGTGGATTAGGGGATACTCCGAGATGAGCTGGTAATTTTAATAATTAAAATTCATACGAATCTTCCAGAGGAATTGTTCATGGTTGTACCGAAATATACTAGTACTGCTTCATCAAACATTTGGGCTATATGACCGAAAAGGAGCGTGCAAAGTATGGAAGCAAAATTATCAAGTGAAGAGTCTGCATTGATCATGCAGAGTGTTCAGGATTTCTTGTCAAAAATACGAAGAGAGTGTGAAGACTCCTCAGATAAGGAGTTCCTCTCTCAACAGATTAAGGTTGCCCAATCGGTATTCGAACAAGTTCTTGATTTAAGATTATCAGATGATGGCAAGACGATCAGTACTATAGGGGAAGTTCCAGTTAGAGATTTGGCGTTCAAAGCAAATTACACATATCATGGCCGAGATAAAATAACTAGAACGGGAAGTATTGTCGTAGAAGTTAGCCATAAGGCTTTCGTTAAGCAAGCTGTTAAAGATCGACTTCACAAGGATCGTGGCTGGGAACAAGGATGGATATTTGTAGGCTCGATTGAGCAAGTAGACAACATGGATGGAGCAAAATGAATTAGAGATTCCAAGTCCATATATCCAAATTGAAGGGAAGTTCAGGCCGCCAAGTAGGCGGCTTTTTCTATACTTTCAGGAGGGAAGTTAAAATGAACAAAACCGAACGGCAGCTCGCTATTACGCTTGAACTGCAGCGGACTAAGATGCTCAAAGCGGAAGATTTGGCGGCTCAGTTTGAGACGAGTGTGCGGACGATATATCGTGATATTCAAGCCCTTAGCGAGGCCGGAGTCCCGATCGTTGGAGCTCCCGGACAGGGATATTCTCTGATGGAAGGGTATTTTTTGCCACCTGTCGGTTTTACGGCAGATGAGGCAGTAGCCTTACTTATGGGAACGGATTTTATCGAGCAGAAGTTGGATGGCGAATACGTCAGTGCTTCTAAGGCGGCCAGGCGGAAAATCGAAGCGGTTCTGCCGGAACAGGTGCGCGGCGAATCAGCGCGTGTACGGGAAACAATGCGCCTTCTTCATATTAGAGAATCGGTAATGGGTCGGAAAGAGAAGGATTATCTTGGACAAGTACGGCGTGCGATTCTGGAACGTCGTAAATTAAGTTTTACGTATCTGAAAAAAATGTCAGAATTGGACGGGAAACGCGAAAGCAGGCGGGAGGTTGCTCCATACGGACTGGTGCTTGTTCAGGGAAACTGGATGTTGATTGCATACTGTGATCTACGGCAGGATATCCGTCATTTCCGATTGTCACGGATGACGGAGCTTACCGTGTTAGAAGAGCGCTTTTCCATGCTGCCCGGATTTGACCTGAGCCGTTACCGCCCACCTGACGACCGAAACATGCGGATAGTGGTTCGGGTGAATCTTGATATTGCCGACAAAATCGCCGAGACCTGGTAATTTTTATATGGAAGCGATGGAGGCGCGGAAGGACAATTTTCTGGTCACTTTTCGCGTTAGGCATATGGAAGAATTGCTGCCTTATATCCTTGGCTGGGGTGGAGACGTCGAGGTGTTGGAACCAGAATCTTTCCGACTTCGCATTCGGTCAGAGGTAGAAAAAATACTAAAACGCTACTGACATACTGTTGTCAGTAGCGTTTTTTTATATTAAGAATATACCTACTATTTATTGATGAGGAGTTGTTTACTTGATGAGAAGTACACAGGAAGCATTACAGGAGTTTGAAGCGACGGTAGAACGTTATTTACTCGAACTGGACAACCTCGATTTGAAGCAGACGCTTCAAAAACCGAACGAGGAGGAATGGTCCATCGGGCAAATGTATATGCATTTGATTCAATCGGCTCAATATATGCAATTACAACATGTCGACCAATGTTTAACAGAAAGTAATGAAACCTTGGCTCACGAAGAAGAAAAAACGGAGCAAGGTAGGATCATATTCGAGCAAGGAAGTTTTCCTCCCATTCGGATTCGAGTCCCGGCTTCGCCTCAATACACTCCGCAGCAGCCGGAAAGCAAGGAACAACTTACGGAAGGGCTTCATAGTGTGGTAGAGCGGATGAGACGAACGGAACCCGCCTTGAGTCAGGCATCCCTACGGCACAAGATCGCTCATCCCAGATTCGGCGCGTTAAACGCCAAAGAATGGTTCTTGTTGGTCGAAATGCATTATCGGCATCACTTATCGCAGTTGGAACGTTTGAAAATGGAGCTTTCATCGACAAATAAAGTATAATATACCAAAGAACCACCGAAGGATGAAAATCCTGTTGGGTGGTTCTTTTTTCTTGCGTCTACTATGCCAGAATTACAGAAGGGGGCGATGAAGAATGTTCCAAGATTTCAAACTCGTCGACGATCGTCCGGTCGCGATACAAGTGAAAGAATACGTGAAACGTTTAATTATAAAAGGGGCGCTTCAAGCGGATCAGAAGCTGCCTTCTACACGAGAAATGAGCGGATTGCTCAAGGTGAGCCGCAATACAATCATTGCCGCCTATGAAGGGCTGGAAGATGACGGATATACGTATGCTCTTCCTGGGAAGGGCAGTTATGTAGCTCAATTGGCTGCAGATAGTGGTCAGTCTGTTGCCTCCTCCGCCTGGCAGATAGACTGGAAGGCGAGAATGAACGAGTATGCCGGATCAGCTGTAGAGTTAGATATGATGAAGCAGGGCATCCGCGCTCAAAAAGGAACCATCTCATTTACCAGCATCGCTCCGGATGAGCATTTATTTGATCTCGGAGATGTGAAGCGAGCCTTTATGGATCGGATGGCGATCGAAGGGCAGGTGCTGCTGAACTATGGCTATGCTAAAGGCTATAAGCCGCTGATCGATTATCTGATGCGTTATATGGAGAATAAGGGAGTCGATATCAGCGGCAAAGATATGTTGATTACAAGCGGATTTACAGAAGGATTTGACATTGTGCTGTCGGCACTGCGTCCTTCTGGACGCCGTGGAGCGGCCCTTTGCGAGAATCCGACCCACCATACTGCAATCAAAAATATGAAGCTGCAGGGATTTGAAATTACCGGCATCCCGATGGAACGAGACGGTATAGATGTGGAGTTGCTTGAGGCGGAATTAGAGAAAAAGGCACATCACTTCGATCTAGCTTATCTAACGCCTTCCTATCACAATCCTACAGGAATAGTCATGTCAGCGGCGAAGCGCAACGCTGTTGTGAGATTGATGATGCGTTATCAGATTCCGGTGATTGAGGATGGATTCAATGAGGAACTACGCTATTCAGGATCGCATATCGCGCCTCTAATTGCGACTGCAGGCCAGGGGAATGGAGTCATATATATCGGTAGCTTCTCCAAGGTGCTGTTCCCTGGGCTAAGGGTAGGCTGGGTGCTTGCAGACAGGGCACTGATCGACAATCTGGAGAGCATTAAGCGTGCGCGTACGATTCATACATCAACAATCGATCAATCGATTTTGTATCAATATTTGCTCAATGGCAATTTCGATAAATATGTTAAAAAAGCACGCACGGAGTATAAACGCAAATACGAGCTAACGAAGGCATGTTGTGAAGCGCATCTTCCTGAGGCGCAGCTATCGGGCGACGGGGGCCTACATCTGTTTCTTACCCTCCCGCCAACTGTTGATACACGTCAACTGTTAGATGCTTGTACAAAACAGGGTGTTATTTTTACACCGGGAGACCGGTTCTTCATTCAAGAAGGCGAAGGGACGAATACATTGCGACTTGGGTTCTCACGGGTTACGGCTGAGAATATCGAGCGGGGGATTCAATTGATCGGCGAGCAGGTACGCCAAATTCTTAAGGCATAACGATAAATACAACAAATGAGGTGTCATGATGAAGATAGGTGTAATTATGGGCGGTATTTCTTCTGAACGTGAGGTGTCACTACGGACAGGTGAAGAGATAATTCATCATTTGGATCGAAGTCGTTATGAGGTAGTTCCTATTATCATTGATCAGCGAGCGGATTTAATCACTCAGGTTCAACAGACCAACATAGATCTTGCATTTTTAGCGTTGCATGGCCAATTTGGTGAGGATGGCACGGTGCAGGGAGCGCTGGAGACACTGGGTATCCCGTACACGGGAAGCGGTGTTCTGGCTAGTAGCTTATGTATGAATAAGCAATTGTCGAAGATGCTGCTTAAGGCAGCGGGAGTGAGTACGCCTGTAGGTCTTTGTTGGCAGGGAATGGACGAATATGATCCACAGGCGGTAGAACAGTTGGGTTACCCGGTTATTGTGAAGCCGAATACGGGAGGATCCAGTATTGGTATCCAGCTTGTGCATAATGAAACTGAACTGCTTGCAGCAGTTCAGGAGGCTTGTACTTTAGATCAGACCATATTGATTGAGCCCTATATTCAAGGGATGGAGATAACTTGTTCCATCGTTGATGGAGAGGTGCTACCTATTATTGGCATTCGCTCCGCTCATTCAGCATGGTTCGACTACACGGCAAAATATGAGGTTGGTGGCGCTGAGGAAAAAGTGATTGAGTTTCCTCCCGCGATCCAGCAGCGTGTGCGTGAGGCGGCGATTGCCACCTATCGGCAGCTACAGTGCAAAGTCTATGCCAGGATCGATATGATTTTGTGTGAGGATATCCCTTACGTGCTAGAAGTCAACTCTTTACCTGGAATGACCTCGGGCAGCCTGCTTCCGAAGAGCGCAGCGGCAGCAGGTATGAGCTTTTCACAGCTATTGGATCGGATCATTGACAGTTCGCTCCGCGAGCGGAGACAAGAATGGGGATGCTGCAGTATGTTTAGTGATAAGGGTGCTGGGAGATTTTTGTCTTCAAATGTACAGAATATTAAGCCATCGGGTATCCGTGCTTTCTTTGATCTGAATGCAGCAGCCGGAGATACGATTGGCCTTGGAGTTGGAGAGCCGGATTTTGTGACACCAGAACGAGTTCGTGAAACTTGTATTCAGGCTTTGCGTGATGGGAAAACCAAATATACCTCTAACGCTGGCTTGATGGAGCTGCGGGAGGAGATAACGAGTTATTTGAATCGTAGCTTTGCACTTTCCTATGACCCTAATCATGAAATCTTCGTCACGGTCGGGAGTAGTGAAGCTGTCGACCTGGCGCTACGGACCGTTCTTGATCAGGGGGATGAAGTGCTGATTCCGGCACCAAGCTATGTTGCCTATGAACCGATTACTCATCTGCATGGGGGAAGATTGTCGAAGTGATGACAACTCCAGAGGAGCGGTTCAAGTTGACCCCGCAAGCATTGCAAGCGGCGATTACGCCTCATTCTAAGGTTTTGATGCTCAATTATCCGTGTAATCCGACCGGATCAGTGATGACAGAGCAGGATTGGCAGCCGATAGCTGAGCTTCTTATTAAGCATAATTTGGTTGTTATTTCAGATGAAGTATATGCTGAGCTGACTTTCGGAAGAAAGCATGTCAGTATTGCCTCATTGCCAGGCATGAAGGAGCGAACGATCGTCATTAGTGGCTTTTCTAAAGCTTTTGCGATGACAGGTTGGAGAGTAGGTTATGCATGTGGTCCGCGTGAGTTAATAGCCGGCATGTTGAAAATCCACCAGTACACGGCGATGTGTGCTCCTACCATAGCACAGATCGCGGCGCTTGAATCATTGCGTCATGGTCTGGCTGCCAAGGACGAAATGATGGCAAGCTACAATGAACGCCGTAAGTTGTTTGTGGGTGGGTTGAATACTATAGGATTAACTTGTCATGAGCCTGAGGGGACTTTCTATGCTTTTCCTTCCATTTCTTCTACTGGAATGACATCTGAACAATTTGCTCTGTGGTTGTTGAAGGAGGCGAAGGTGGCAGTTGTACCTGGTCATGTGTTCGGGTCCGGTGGAGAGGGCTTTATCCGCTGTTCGTATGCAACTTCACTTGTCGATTTGGAGAAGGCCCTGGAGAGAATGGCGAGGTTCGTACAGATCACGCAGGCGGTATAATGGCTGAATATACAAACAGATCACTAAATGGACTTGAGTCCATAAAGTGATCTGTTTTTTGAGGTAGGGCTACATAATATATTTGCTTGTAAGTGACTGCTTTGCGCTTATGAGTTGTTTGGGTGTGCCCTCAAATACGACTTGTCCGCCATTGCTGCCACCTTCAGGACCCATATCAATGATCCAGTCTGCGTTTCTTATGACATTTAGGTTATGTTCAATGACTATTACCGTATTTCCGGCATCTACAAGACGATTCATGATAGCCAGAAGATGAGTAATATCCGACATATGCAGTCCAGTCGTTGGCTCGTCCATTACGTAAATGCTTCCCTTTTTGTGCAGTTCACTGGCCAGCTTGATGCGTTGGCACTCACCACCAGACAGTGAGCTAAGAGGTTGGCCAAGTGTCAGATAATCGAGTCCGACGTCACTCATGGCCTGTAGCTTCCGTACAACTTCTTTGATCTCAAAGAAATCGAGGGCTTCTTGAACGGTCATCGCCAGTACATCAGCGATCGACTTACCGTTCAGTTTGTAGCCCAATACTTCTTCTTTGAAGCGTTTGCCACCACACACTTCGCAAGGTGTCTTCACGGTTTCCAAAAAGGCCAATTCAGTATAAACCACACCAAGACCTTGGCAGTTGTCGCAGGCTCCCTTGGAATTGAAGCTGAACAATCCAGCATTCACTTTGTTGGCTGAGGCAAAGGCTTTACGTACATCATCCATGATACCGGTGTATGTAGCCGGATTTGAACGAGTAGAGGTACCAACAAATGTCTGGTCGATCACAATCGCATCCGAATGCTGCTGTAAGAACACTTCGTTAATTAATGTGCTCTTACCGGAACCAGCCACTCCTGTTACTACGGTTAATACACCGGTTGGAATATCTACACTTACATTGTTCAGGTTGTGAAGACTCGCATCTACGATGGATAATTTACCGGAAGGTGTACGGAAATGCTCCTTGATCGGCATCGAATGTTTCAAATGATTACCTGTAAGAGTATCCGCCTCCAGCAAGCCGGAATAGCTTCCTTCGAAGACAATGGTCCCGCCACGGCTACCAGCGAATGGACCGATATCGACGATATGATCGGCTACTTGGATCACATCAGGGTCATGTTCAACAACAATCACCGTATTGCCTTTGTCGCGAAGCTTCTGCAGTAATTCATTGAGACGATGCACATCTCGGGGATGTAGTCCAACACTTGGCTCGTCAAAGATATAGACGACATTGACGAAGCTGCCACTCAGATGCTTGACCATTTTAACCCGTTGAGACTCTCCGCCGGATAAGGTGTCGGTCTCACGGTCGAGGCTTAGGTACTCCAGTCCAATATCAATCAGGTGCTGCAATCTTTCGGTTAATGCTTTTACCATAGGGGCTGCAACCGGATCATTGATTCCTCGTATGATCTCAATCAGCTGACTTGCCTCCATGGAAGAGAGTTCAGCAATATTGCGGCCGTTGATTTTACAGCTAAGTGCTGCCTGGCTGAGGCGAGTGCCGCGACATAGCAGGCAAGGACCATCGGTGATATAGGGCTCGACCTTCTTCTGCGTTCGTTCCGACATTGCTTTAATATCCCGCTTGATATACTTGTTAGTGAACTTTTCGATGAATCCTTCCACCGTAATATTCACGGTCTTTCCACCGAACTGTGTAGCCACTTTCTTCGCCTTCCCGTACAGCAGTTCTTCTAGCTCCTCGTTCGAATAATCACTCAGCTTCTTATCGAGATCATAGGATCCCGACTGAACGATCATTGTAAAATCGAAGCTGCCCACAGTATAGTCTGGCAGTAGAATGGCCCCTTCAGTTAATGAGAGTGACATATCCAATGCCTTACTCATATCTACGCACCGACTGCGACCCGTTCCATTACATTCAGTACACATGCCATGTGGATCATTGAACGAGAACATATGCCCTTCGCCTACATAGGGCTGACCGATCCGTGAGAATAGAAGGCGGAGAATAGGGGAGATATCGGTAATCGTGCCTAAGGTTGAATGTGCGCCCCCGCCTAAGCGTTTCTGGTCAACGACAACTGCCATACTTAGATTTTCAATCGCATCGGCTTCTGGCTGCGGAATACGTGGTAGAAAGTTTCGGACGAACATGCTGAAGTTTTCGTTCAATAGGCGCTGGGACTCGGCTGCGATGGTATCGAATACGATCGACGATTTTCCGGAACCCGATACACCAGTAAAAATGGTAATTTTACGCTTAGGAATGCGCAAAGATACGTCTTTAAGATTGTTCTCCCGGCACCGCGGATTTCTATATATTCTTGGGACATAATTTTTTTCCACCTTCAAGTCCTTGAGTATTGGAAAATTCCATTCCACCATTCGGATGGTTGATGACGGAACTGAAAATCCATTGATAATGCTAAACTCATTCTTCTTCATCCTCTAAAAGTTGGCTCAACCGTATCATATTTGTATTCCAGTACTTGCTGTAGAAAGCTACCCAATCCTGAACTTCTCTTAGAGGAGTGGCGTTGAGTCTAAATCGTGTTTCTCTGCCGACTTTGCGGTCATGAACCAGATCAGCCTCTTTCAGAATGGTCAAGTGCTTGGATATCGCGGTGCGTCCCATTTGAAACTGTGATGTTATTTCATGAAGTGGTATCTCATCCGCCTCTGCCAACAGATGAATGAGTTCCCGTCTGGTTGGATCTGCAATTGCGCTAAATACATCCCTGAATTGATATTTCTCATTCATATTCACATGACTCTCTCCTAATTATTATTGCCAGGGACAGCCGCTAATTTCACCACGCTTTCCAAATGACTTCATCATATTAGACACCATTTAGTGTCGGTTTGATTATATGTGACCATTTGGTGTCATGTCAACGAGTGGAATGAAGATCGACTATTTATTTCTTCTTCAACCCAGCTGCAAATAAAGGACCTTCTAGCGTAATAGTCGATAGTATAGTTGCCATTTCTTGAGGAGTTTCTTTCCTGTCACCTAGCAGCCATTGCTGAATTACTCCCATATGAGCCGATGAGATATATGAAACTAAATATTCAGCAGGAACAAGCATATTAAGTTTATTTAAGGGCCCATTTTTACTATCAAATAGATTTTTCCACATAAATTCTTTTAGTTTTGTTAGGAAATTTATATCTCCTTTAGGGCCTAATACAGCCTTCAAAAAGTCCCTATTTGTATCTAGATACTCAAATATTAAAACAGCAACACTAAAGGGTTTTGATGCCAGGAAATTAATGCCTGGATCCTCAAACTGATCAGGCAGGTTCTTTTGCACAATGTCAGCCATTTCGTGCATGAGATCCTCTTGACACTTGGTCATTAAATCAAATTTATCTTGATAATGTGTATAAAAGGTCCCACGGTTGATTCTTGCTCTCGTGGTGATGTCTTTTACCGTGATGGCCTCAAAACCATTGTCTTCGATTAATTCCACTAATGCATTTCGGATCGATTCTTTTGTTCGAATGACGCGTAAATCGGTATTCATTTCTCTCAAGTGAACTCCTCCTTGAATTTTATTTTCAACACATCCACTAACAATGTCGGATAAACGACACAACTATGAATTGTGATTATTGCAAAGGAAATTATCTAAAATTATAATCATAACATCGATAAATAAACAACATGTTGTTCATTATTATAACAAAAAAAGAGGAGTGGAATACATGAAAATTTTAAAAAATAAGCTATTGTGGTTATCGCCTATCGCAGCGTTGGCAATCATATTTATTTTTTCACTAACCTTATTTCCATCGGTTCAACCACAACCCAAAAATTTGCCTATCGCTATCGTCAATGAAGATGAAGGTGTGAAGATGCCTGATCAACCTGAGATGAATATGGGGAATACGTTGGTTGAAATGATACGGAAAAGTTCGGAACCATCTGCAGATCAAGAACCTGCTGTGAAATGGATGGAAGTAAAAAGCACAGACGAAGTGCAAAAGGGTTTAGATAATCAAGAGTACTACGCTGCGCTAGTTATTCCTAAAGACTTTAGCGCCAAGCAAGCGTCGCTGCGAACACCAGACCCATCCTCGCCTGAGGTTCAAATTTTCATCAATCAGGGGATGAATACTGCAGCATCTACTATGGCAGGACAAATGTTGAATGGAATCGTTGATAACATGAATAATAGTGTTCGTACTCAGCTGCTGGAAGGATTTAAAGCTCAAGGGGCAACTTTAACCACTGAACAGGCTTCCAGTCTAGTTACGCCAATATCTAAAAAGACTATAAATGTACATGAAATCGGAACGAACACGGCAAATGGAAATGTACCCGTTTCCTTATTCCAACCCCTTTGGATGGGAAGTATAGCGAGTGCTGTAATTATCTTCTTTGCCTTTAAAAATACTCAGGTTCGCTCTAAAAAAGAGAAGCTTATGCTGAAAATTACACAGATTATCACGGGTGCCATTGCCGCTCTTGTCATTGGATTTGGGCTAACCTGGATTGCAGAGGGAATGGTAGGGTTCCATATTCCGCAATTTATGGATACGGCATTATTTTTAACGATTACTTCCCTTAGCTTCTTCCTGATGATTTCAGCGGTACTATCGTTGTTAGGAATAAAGAGTATGGTGGTCTTTGTTCTAATGCTCTTCTTCGGGCGCCACTGCTTGCACTTGCTCCTGAAATGATGTCTTCATTTTATCGTGATTGGATCTATTCCTGGTTACCAATGCGATATATGGTAGAGGGTCTTCGTGAAATATTCTTCTTCGGTAAAGGCTTAACCTGGAATACTCCTCTTTCTGTTCTCATCTGGATCGGGGTAGGGGGGATCATTATATTACTTGGATCTTCACTAAAACTGAGCTCAACCAAAGGACAAAACGCAGTACAGGGATTAGAAAGATAAAGGTTACAACATAACAAATTCGGAGCATCCGTTGGTGGTGGAAAGACGGGTGCTCTGGACATGTTAGGTTTTCACGGTTATAATTATGATTAATTGATTAAACGAATGAACGGAGATAGATTGTATGAGTGATCAAGACGAGCGTGTACTACAACAATTTAAAATGTGCATTCCATTGCTGGAAGTGTTAACCGATGCAAACCGTCAAGCCATCATTATGCTGCTTGCACAACACAAATCGGGTCTGAATGTCAATACGATAGCTGAACATATCAATTTGTCCAGACCGGCTGTCTCTCATCATTTGAAGGTGTTGAAGCAGGCTGGTTATATTGATTCCGAGAAAAAAGGCGTAGAAAATTACTATATGTTGACGATCAGCAAACCGCTTGAACAAATCAAATCATTAATTTCAGTCGTCGAAGCCCAGTGCAGCAGCTCTAAGTAAGCAACAAAAGAATTGCTGGAAATGGACAAACGATTTTTTTGTTCTTTTAGTCGAATTGTTTAAACCTATAATCCAAATAGGAGTGATATTAAATGAAAGCTATGATCATTGAGAAATACGGGAAGGTAACTCCATTAATCATGACAGAGCAACCCATGCCGGACATGGGAGAACATGATGTATTAGTGGAAATCCACGCAGCTAGCTTAAATCCGATCGACTATAAAATAAAGGAAGGTAAAGTGAAGTTCTTGTTGACCTACAAGTTTCCATTAATACTAGGAAATGATTTCTCCGGTGTTGTGGTGAAGGTCGGTGATCGGGTCACTGCATTTAAACCTGGAGATGAAGTTTACGGAAGACCGCGCAAAAGTCGGATAGGCACATTAGCTGAATATATTGCAGTACATGAAGAAGATATTTCGTTAAAACCGCACAATCTCAGCTTTGTAGAGGCAGCATCCATACCACTCGTCGGACTTACGACTTATCAAGCCTTTACTGATATTATGAATCTTCAAAAAGGCCAAAAAATTCTGATTCATGCAGGAGCAGGAGGCGTTGGCACCTTTGCCATTCAATTGGCCAAATTAATGGGATTATATGTCGCAACAACGGCTAGCGATAAAGGCTATGAATTAGTCAAATCGCTCGGTGCTGACCTGATCATTAATTATAGAAAAGAGAATTTTGAAGAATTGCTTACAGGATATGACGCCGTCTTTGATACATTAGGAGGAGAGGCTTTGGAAAAATCATTCCAGATCCTGAAGCCTGGCGGACAAATCGTATCCATCTCCGGTATGCCGAACGCAAGATTCGGTAAAGATCAACAATTGGGTTGGATGAAGACAATTGTTCTGTCCATCGTAAGCCGGAAGATTACAGCGCTTGAGAGGAAGAGCTACTCGAAGTATCATTACCTTTTTATGAAGCCAAGTGGAGCTCAATTGAAGATAATAAAAGAATTTATTGAAGCAGGCCATATTATACCGATTATCGATAAAGTTTATACTTTTGAAAATACCGGGCAAGCATTTCAGTATCTGGAAGAAGGACGCGCCAAAGGAAAGGTAGTCGTTCAAATGAAATGATCCAATTGAGTTGTAGAAAAACTGCCGGTTGAATGAACATGATCCAGGTATGGCAACCTAAGGAAGTGGTATACATCTCATTTTCCAGAGGAGGATATCTGTTTATGGCTCACCAGAAAAGAAGGAAAGAAGCTGCCTGGAAGTCTCGAAAGCAAGAACACCATCCTCATGGTAAAATCAAATCATTCAAGGAATTGTCCAGCGAATAACGAGAAGTATACTTCATGCAAGACAAAGACTGTCGGATTTCTCCGGCAGTCTTTTTATGCAATAATGAATCTAAAGGAGCGATTGAGAATGGCGCGTGTGTTATTCATTAATGGTGGTTCAGAGGGACACATCAACCCAACGATTAGAGTTGTTAAGGAGCTTATTTCACGTGGTGAAGAGGTCGTATACTTCTGTATAGAAGCTTTCCGGGAACGGATTGAGAAGATGGGAGCTACTGTAAGAACCTTTGACGATCAGAAATTTATAAAGGCCTTTATCTCAGGCGGTAGAAATTATTTACTCGAGCGAATCAACGGTTTATTACTTACTGCCGATATTGTTATACCAAGTGTTCTTGAACAGATCGAGGGAGAGCATTTTGACTATATCATTCATGATTCCATGTTTGGCTGTGGACGATTAATAGCTCAAATCCTTAAGCTTCCGGCAATCAATTCATGTACTACTTTTGCGCAAACTGAAGCATCTGTCGAAAAGATACTGGAGCAGTTTTATGATGAAGTTCCTTCAGAAATCGTTAGACTGATACAAGATAAATATCAAAGTCTAACGGAATTAGTGAAGGCAAAATATGATGTGGATATCAAGTCTCCCTTCGAATTGTATTGTAATCCTGCACCACTTACGATCGTATATACCACTCGGGAGTTCCAACCTGAGGCGGGAACATTTGACCTGTCTTATAAATTTGTAGGACCATCCATCTCGGCACGAATTACTCATGAGAGCTTCGACTATACAGCGATTAAGGAGAATAGTCCTATCTACATATCACTGGGTACTGTCTTTAACCAAGCGGTGGATTTCTACAAGCTCTGTTTTGAGGCTTTCGAGAACACGGATTATACGATTGTCATGTCTGTAGGGGATAGAGTCCAGATATCTGACTTAGGGGATATTCCTAGAAATTTCATCGTACAAAATTATGTCCCGCAAACGGATGTACTTCAATACGCGAAGTTATTTATTACCCATGGCGGAATGAATAGTGCCCATGAAGGTCTCTATTATGGCATTCCGCTTATTGTCCTCCCGCAAAGTGCGGATCAACCAATCATCGCTGAGCAAGTCGCGCGCACTGGTGCTGGCATAACATTACAAATGCAATTCATAACGGCGGATCAACTCCGTGAAGCTGCAGATCATGTGCTGAGTCGTGCATCCTTCAAGAAGGCTGCCATAAGTATGAAGGATTCCTTGCGAGCATCAGGAGGTTATCAGCAGGCGGTGGATGAGATTTTCAACTTTAAAAGTGATTTTAAAAAAGGATGGAATAGCTAATTATGAAGACTACACGTTCTGCATTAGTTGTGGGAGCGACGGGGTTGGTTGGAATCGACCTGGTGAAATTGCTTTGTAACAGTGAAAAGTATGATTTGGTGAAAATAATCGTTAGACGCCCAGTTGAGTACTCGCATCCTAAGCTAGAGGTACATATCTGTGATTTTGATAAGCTCACTTCACAGGATATTGGAGAGGTGCAGGATGTATTCTGCTGCATGGGTACCACCATCAAAAAAGCGGGATCTCGTGAAGCCTTTAAAAAGGTTGATTTTGAGTATCCACGTACGATTGCCGCTTTGGCTAAAAAGCAAGGGGCAGAACATTTCATCATCATTACAGCGATGGGGGCGAATGAGAAATCATTATCCCATTATGGCCGAGTAAAAGGGCAGATTGAAAAGGAATTAATTGCGATGGATTTCCTTCGATTGTCGATCCTCCGGCCCTCACTTTTAACAGGAAGTCGAAGTGAATTCCGGTTAGGGGAACGAATAGGGGCATTGGTTCTTAAAGTAATAAACCCTATTTTCGTTGGAACGATGAGAAAATATCGTTCAATTTCTGGACAACAAGTCGCATACGCCATGAAATCTATAGCGCTAAGCAGAAATGAGCAGAAAGTGACTATCTATCCATCTGATGAAATTGCCAAGATCAAATAAGGTTATGGTTAACCACTTTGTGGAGGATTGACTTATCCTTTTATTTTGTTTATAATTAGAGTGTAAAAATTAAATAACTGGATTGTTACTGGTAAAGCAGGCAATACCTTAAAACAGATAATATAGAGAAATTTTTCTATATGATTGTTTTTTGGATTGTGTGCTTTTTTGATTTTACTCGTTTTTTTTGTATTATGTATGAACGGGGGTGATGCTAGTGAGGGTTGCTAAAAAATTTAATAACAATGTCATAATGTCGCTTAACGAAAACAAACAAGAAGTTATTTTGATTGGCTGTGGTCTTGGTTTTGGAGTGAGCAAAGGGGATCCAATTAATAAAAGTAAAATTGAAAAGACTTTTGTCTTAGATAAAAACTACAATCGGGAAGCAGCTTTTGATTTATTAGCTGATATCCCTAAAGAACATCTTGATTTAATTAAAAATATTATTGAACTTGCTGAGAGTTTGCTTGAGGTTCAATTAAATGATTATATCTATTTGTCACTTTCAGATCATTTATTGTACGCATTTAAGCGCCATGAAGCAGGAACGGATATTAGTAATCCTTTATTGAATGAGATTAAAGCCGTTTACCCTAAGGAATATGAGGCAGCATTGCGAGCGTTGGAACTGATTTTCGAGGCAACAGGAGCCAGGCTGGCAAAGGATGAGGCAGGTTTTATTACCTTGCACTTTGTAAATGCTCAACAAGGACAAGTTACAATTAATGAAACCATGAAGATTCCTAAAATGATCAAAGAAATTTTACAAATTGTAGAATTTCATTTTTCTACCCAATTGGAAGCGTCGTCAATTTTTTATGATCGGTTTATTACTCACTTGAAATACTTCATTAAACGAAGCATTGATGCTCAGAATGAGGAAGATAATCCCCAAACTCTCACCATGTTGAAGTCTTTAAGGAAGAATACGCCTCAGGTATATAAATGTGTTGAGAAGATTTCTGAGTACATGCGAGAGTCACAAGATATAACAATTGGTGATGAAGAAAAATTTTATTTATTCGTGTATATTTATAAATTAACAACTAAATAATAATCAAAATGGATTGTTACTGCGATGCAGGCGATACCTAGGATGACATAGAGATTTTCTCTATGCCGTTTTAGGTATCTTTTTTATATCAACATTTTTATTTATGAGAGGAGAAAGACAGCATGAACAAAGGTTTTCCACAAGATTTCTTATGGGGAGGGGCTATTGCGGCCAATCAGATTGAAGGAGCTTGGAATGAAGATGGGAAAAGTATCGGCTTGTCAGATTTGTTTATTTATAAACCTGAAGCGGATAACTCTAAACTCCACACGGCGAATATGACTCAAGCTGAAGTTGAATTTGCGGTCAATGATAAAGACGGATACTATCCGAAAAGACATGGCATCGACTTTTATCATACGTATAAAGAAGATTTAAAATTACTAAAAGAAATGGGATTTAAAACACTGCGCTTTTCAATCAACTGGGCTCGGATTTTTCCTAGTGTAGAAGATTATACTCCTAATGAAAAAGGATTAGAATTTTACGATAACTTTATTGATGAGATTATCAAAAATGGCATGGAACCAATCGCAACCATTTTACATTACGAAATCCCCCTGTATATAACAGAGAAATATCAAGGTTGGAAAAATAAATCCGTCATAGATCTGTATGAAAAGTATGGACAAACTCTGTTAGAACGTTATCATGGTAAAGTTAAATACTGGATTGCGATCAATCAAATTAACTTGCTTCATATTGAGCCATTCCTGTCCATAGGGACATGCATTGATACTGTTGACAATTTTGAAGAAGCCAAATACCAAGGCGTCCACAATCAAATCGTGGGGAGTGCCCTGTTGAAGAAGTTTGCCAAAGAACAAGGATATGATGTTCAAATTGGCACGATGCTGGCCGACTTAACGGCTTATCCGGAAAATGCACATCCCGATAATGTACTCTTGGCGATGAAACATAATCGTCTGAATTATTATTATACGGATGTTCAGTTTAGAGGGGCATACCCAGGATATATCACAAGATTTTTTGATGAAAGTGAAATTGATATTAAGATTACTGCAGAGGAAGAAGCATTGCTGAAAGATAACACACTTGATTTCCTAGCGGTTTCTTACTATTTCTCACAAATGGTATCCATGGAGTTGACCAAGGAGCAGCATGTCTCCTATTCCTACAGTTCAGCTAAGAAAAATCCGTTTCTTGAGGTGAGTCCATGGGGATGGGCTATTGATTCCAAAGGCATGTATAATTGCTTATCGCAATACTGGGATCGTTATCAAAAACCGATCTTAATTGCAGAAAATGGATTAGGCATGTATGACAAATTAGTAAATGAAACGGTAAATGATGACTACAGAATTGAGTATATTAAAGATCATTTAATCCAGTTAAAAGAGTGTATTAGAGATGGAATTGAGATTATGGGTTTTTGTGCTTGGGGACCTATAGATTTAGTGAGTGCTTCAACGCAGGAGATGGAAAAACGTTATGGATTTGTTTATGTGGACAAGGATAACTTAGGCCAGGGAACTGGGAAGCGTTATAGAAAGAAGTCCTTCTATTGGTACAAAGGAATTATTGAGACAAATGGAGAAAATCTATAAAAGAGGGGGACATGAAGATGGACTATAAGAAACTATCAAAGGATATTATCCCCTTAGTCGGTGGTAAAGATAATATTAAATTGATCTGGAACTGTTTCACGAGATTACGCTTTAATTTAGTTGATGACACAATACCTCAAATCGAAGAATTGAAAAAATTAGATGGTGTTATTGATATTCAAGTTACGTCCTCGCAATTTCAAATTATTATAGGAAATAACGTCGAGATTGTAGCTGATGAAATTAATCGACTCATTGGTCACGATAAAAAACAATCCACCGAACAACCAGCAGCATCTGAACAATCAACACCTAAAAAAGGCGTGAAAAATAGAGTTAATGGGGTCCTTGAAACCATCTCAGCAATCTTTTCGCCTATACTACCGGCCATTATTGGCGCTGGTATGATGAAAGTTGTATTGGCACTGATTACGCTTACTAAAGTAATGCCAGAAACAAACGGTGTTTTCCAAGTATTTACGATGATCTCAGATTCAGCTTTTTACTTCTTACCATTCTTATTAGCGGTGTCTTCTGCGAGAAAATTCAATGTCAACGAGTTTATAGCATTGTGTCTGGCGGGAGTCCTACTGTATCCGACTTTAATAAATGGTGCGGCTAATGGATTGGAACCCATGAAATTTTGGCTCTTTAATTTGCCGTATTTAAGTTATAGTTCGTCTGTCATTCCCGTTATCTTAGGTGTATGGTTAATGAGCTATATTTATAAAGGCGTCAACAAAATAATGCCACCTATGCTCAAAGCAATTTTAACTTCCCTTGTCGTATTAGTGATCACAGTACCGATTGTGTTAATTGTGATCGCACCGTTAGGCTTTTACATTGGTGAGTATTTATCAAAAGGTTTGATTTGGTTATTCTCAACGGTAGGTCCTTTGGCTGGTTTTCTGCTTGCCGGATTCAATCCGTTTATCGTAATGACAGGAATGCACTATGCCTGCATGCCAGCCGCCATTCAAAGTTTGGCTACGAATGGATTTGATAATTTTTGGTTGCCGTTTGCATTAATCAGTAATATGGCACAAGCAGGAGCAATTTTTGCAGTGTTTGTAAAATCAAAGTCCCCTGAGCAACGTTCGATTACCATGTCGACGGGCTTGTCAGCAATCTTTGGGATTACGGAGCCGGGTATGTATGGGGTTACTATGAAATTGAAGAAGCCGTTATATGCAGCTATGTTAGGAAGTGCTATTGGCGGTTGTGTTGCGGTGTTGCTAAGTGTAAAAACATTTTCATTTGTACCTCCTAGCATTTTTGCATTACCCACTTATATTGCTCCTGATGGGAATATGTCTGGGTTGTGGGCCATTCTAGTAGGCATCATTGTAAGCTTTATTTTAAGCTTCATTTTTACAATGTTCTTTAAATTTGAATCCAATTCAACAAACAACAAAACAAACAACAAAACGAATGAACAAAAGAATGAAATTGAACAAGAAAAGAGCACGAAGTTGAATGTTGATTTGAATGAAGAAGAAGTGGTTGTTAGTCCTTTTGCTGGCAAGGTAATACCTATGAGTCAGGTGCCCGACACGGCATTTTCAGAAGAGCATATGGGTAAAGGGGTGGCCATTGAGCCTGATGAAGGGATCCTAAGGGCGCCTGTAGATGGAGAAATTGCTGTTATCTTTCGGACAAAACATGCGATTGTAATGACCACTGCTCACGGGGCAGAAGTATTAATGCATATTGGTATTAACACGGTGCAACTGAAAGGTGAGCACTTTGAATCCCTTGTACAGGTGGGGATAAAGTGAAAAAAGGTCAGCCGATAGTAAAATTTGATCTTGAAGCTATAAGAGCAAAGGGTTACGCTACTGTAACACCAACTATCGTTACAAATTATAGTGAATTTCCTGAATTTGAAATGGTCAAAACGAGAGAAACGATTAAGATCGGTGATCCGATAATGACCATTAAAGGAGCTATTTGATACTACGCGTATCAATAACTTAATGATTACTAAGAATCTCTCTATTAATTGGGGAGATTCTTTTTAGCTGTTCCAGTTCACCAAACTTCATGTTTTCCATTCCGAAAATTGCTTATAAACGCTTAACAAAACGTGCAGAAATACTTATAATCAAATTATGGAGGTGATCCCTATTTATCAAGAAGAAAGGCTAGTTAAGATTCTTGAAGTGCTTCATAAGGAAAAAATGATATCAAATCAGAGGATATGCGATATGCTTGCTGTTTCCAGAGACACCACGCGACGTGATTTCATTAAATTAGTGGAACAAGGTGCTGCGATTCGAACCCATGGAGGTATTGCACTACCTGAGTTTAATGACAAGATAAAGGCTTATAAAGAAAGAATCACGGCATCTGTTGAAGATAAATCTTTAATAGGAAAACTAGCGGCATCTTATATACAAAAAGGTGACCTATGCTTCTTGGATGTATCTACTACTGTAAAATTTCTATGTAATCACTTGAAAACAAACTGTACAATTTATACTCATTCTCTTGATAATGCAGAAGCATTATCTAACAATAACGAGCTTGATGTGTACCTTTTAGGAGGTAAGTTTAATCACGAGAATCGTTTTTTCTTCGATGTTAATGTGGCTTCTTCATTAAATGATATTTACTTCGATAAGACTTTTCTTGGCGCAGCAGCTATCCGAGAAGATGGTGTCTATTTCTCTAATGTTGAAGATGCGGTCATAAAAGGTTTAGTGGCAAAACGATCAAAAGAGGTTATTTTACTGACTGACTCACAAAAATTCAATCGAGTAAGTTCCTATAAAGGAATTGGTTGGTCTGATATTGACACCATTATCACAAATGAAAATCTCCCAAATAACTTTATAAAACAAGTAGAGGAAAATAAGATTGAAATCAAGTTTATTCATGAAAGTAGGGGAAGCGATGAACACTCCGAGGAGGACTACTCATGACAAAGATAAGGTTAGTTTTCAGTGACATAGACGGTACTTTAATCAATTCTAACCATGTTATTTCCGAGCAAACCAAGCATGCAGTAAAAACAACAACAAACCTAGGTGTACCCTTTGTCCTAGTTTCTGCTAGAATGCCAAGAGGAATTTTGCCGCTCCAAAAGGAATTGGAAATCGACTCTCCGATCATTTGCTACGGCGGTTCATTGGTAATAGATGGTGAAGGTAACACAGTTCTTAGTAAGAGCCTTCCGCAAAAGAATATTAATGGTATTTATGAAATGGTAAAAAGTAAATTCGCAAACATACAAATAAATATCTATAGCCACGATCAATGGATCGTTGAAAATTCTCAAGACGAATGGGTTATACAAGAGCAGCAAATCACAAGAGTCACTCCTGTTCAGTCAGACCTGATATCTTTTATTAACTCAAAGCCCGAAGTACATAAAATCCTCTGTATGGGTCCGAGTGAAGATATTGAAGAGCTTAGGAAAGTCGTAATGACAGACAATTCTGATCTAACGATTTACAAATCAAAAGACACTTATCTAGAAATCATGTCTGGGGAAGCATCAAAATCAAAAGTGATTCAGCAATTAATGAACCATTATGATGTTAAAAGAGAAGAAATTATGGCAATTGGGGATAACTTCAATGATGTTGATATGCTGAAATTCGCAGGACTAGGTATTGCTATGGGGAATGCGCCTGACGAAGTTAAAATATATGCTAACCAGGTGACAAGTAGCAATGATGAAGAAGGGGTAAGTTTGAGTTTAGAAAAAAATGTCATTCGACAAACGCTTGTTATATAACATAAAGTGCCTGCTTTATGAATGATATATGGGGTATATTTATTAGAGCATATCGCTTATGAAGTGATATGCTCTTTTTTCGACTAGATTAATAGACTGGGAAGATGAAGTATATCCCAATTATGTTATTATTGGGATAGAAGTTTAAACAAAAATAATTGAAGAAATTTTTCGGATTCGATGTCGATTTTCCTTTCCGTTATTCGTTGTCTTGATAACAGCAAGCTAAGCAAGCGAATAATCAACCTTTAAGGGACGGAAGGGCGGGGATCATCGTTATGGGGAAAATTATCATGCAGCAATTCATAACATTGGATGGAATTATGCAGGCGCCAGGCGATCCGAAGGAATTCGAATATGGTGGCTGGCAGAAGCCATATGTAGGCGAGGAGCACTTAGAACTGATTGTTGAACAGGCACATGCGGTGGATGCGCTCTTGCTCGGACGCAAAACTTATGAGAGTTTCGCGGCAGCATGGCCGTCAGCGAATGGCATGCGGGGACTGGCAGTTCGGCTGAACCAGATGGCGAAGTTCGTGATGTCGAGAACCTTGAGTCAGGCGGAGTGGAATACTTCGATCATCCATGGTGAGGCAGCCGAAGAAGCAGTGAAGATCAAGCAGCAATTAAGCGGAGATTTGCTTGTCGTTGGCAGCGGCGATCTCGCCCAGACTCTGATGAAGCATCAGCTGATCGATGAATATCGATTATGGGTTCACCCGGTAATCTTAGGTTGTGGTCAACGATTGTTCAGAGAGGGAAATGAGAAAATGCCTATGCACCTCATGGATGTCAAGTCATTGAGATCAGGTGTAGTGATTTATACTTACGAGCTGGAGAGATAATTATCAAAATTTAAATAAAAAGGAGATATGCACGATGTATTCAGTTATTTCAAAAGATGGTACATCCATAGCCTATGATCGAGTGGGTCAAGGACCGCCACTCATTCTGGTAGCGGGAGCATTTAGCTACCGTAAATTCCCCGGACAGGTGCAACTGGCCAATCTATTGTCAGAGCAATTCACTGTCTATAATTACGATCGTCGCGGGCGTGGCGATAGCGGGGATGCATCAATCTACTCGATTGAGCGTGAGATTGAAGATCTTCAGGCGATGATTGATGCAGCGGGTGGATCGGCCTATGTGTGGGGATTGTCATCCGGGGCGATTCTAGCTCTGCAAGCCGCGGCGAGAGGGGCGAATATTATGAAGCTAGCCTTGCATGAACCACCTTTTGTCGTTGATGATGCTGGTCATAAGCCACCGGAGGATTTCGCCAAGCATGTGTCAGTACTTATGGCCTCTAATCAGCGAAGTGAAGCTGTAAAATATTTTATGACCAAGGGAATGGGGGCGCCTTCATTTGTGGTTAGTATGATGCGAGTCATGCCAGGCGTGTGGACCAACCTGATGTCGCTTGCTCATACGCTACCTTATGATGCAGCACTGCTTGATGGTTATATGGATGGCAAGGCACTGCCTCAAAAGTTGTGGGATACCGTCAAGATGCCAACGATTGTCATCGAAGGAACTGAGAGCCCGGTTGCGCTACGTCATGCTGCCAAGGCACTGGCGGACGTACTACCGAATGCTAAGCTGCTGAGTAAAAAGGTCTCGGTCATACGAAAAAGCTCAATACGAAGCAGGTTTCATCTGAGCTCGAAACGTTCTTTAGTAGCAACGCATAAGCACCTTTAACCCCGAAGTTACGTATGGAAGCCCTACAGGTATAAATGAATCAATAGGAGGAGAGATCGACTTATGAGATTTATGATGATTGTGAAAGCAACAACTGACTCTGAGGCAGGAGGCATGCCGAGCCAAGAGCTTATCGATGCGATGCAGAAGTACAATGAGGAACTGGTGAAGGCCGGCGTGCTCTTAGCGGCGGATGGATTAATGCCTAGCTCAAGCGCAGTTCGAATCTCTTATCCGCAGCCCGGAGGCAAACCGAAATTGGTGGATGGCCCGTTTACGGAGACCAAAGAGCTAATAGCCGGATATACGTTGATTGAGGTCAAATCGAAGGAGGAAGCGTTGGAATGGGCACTGCGTATGCCGGATCCGCATGGATTTGGACAAGGGGAGATTGAGCTTAGGCAGGTGTTTGAAATCGAAGAATTGATGGACAATCCTAACACACTATCCAAGGAAGTTACGCTTCGTAGGCAGGTCGAGGAGCAGAAGAAAGCGTGAGTTCATCTCAGACACATCGAACCATTGATGCGATATGGCGGATAGAGTCAGCGAAGCTAATTGCAGGACTGACGCGAATGGTACGAGATGTTGCTCTTGCGGAGGATCTAGCTCAGGATGCGCTGGTCATTGCCCTTGAACGCTGGCCGGAGACCGGTATTCCAGACAACCCAGGGGGATGGCTGATGACGACCGCGAAGCGCCGAGCCATTGATTTTATGCGCAGGAGCAAGCTGCGTAATCAGAAATATGATGAGATTGGTCGCACGGCACCTTTATATACAGAGGATGAAGTAGAACATACTTTGGATGGGGAGATCAGTGATGATCTCCTTCGTCTGATCTTTATGACATGCCATCCGGTACTATCCCAGGATGCTAGAGTAGCTCTAACGCTACGTCTGTTGTGCGGTCTAACTACGGATGAGATTGCACGCTCTTTCTTTGTATCGGAGTCTACGGTCGCTCAGCGGATTGTTCGGGCGAAGAGAATGCTGAGTGCCCAGAAGGTCCCATTTGAAGTGCCTACCGGGGAGGAACTGAATCAGCGTATGGCTGCAGTACTTGAAGTCATCTATTTAATGTTTAATGAAGGGTACTCGGCGACTTCGGGTGAACACTGGGTTCGGCCTTTACTATGTCAGGAAGCGCTAAGGCTGGGACGAATTTTGGCTGAGATCGCACCTTATGAACCGGAAGTGCATGGTCTGGTTGCGTTGATGGAGATTCAAGCATCTCGTCTGAAGACACGGATTAATGTTATGGGAGAACCGATCCTTCTTATGGATCAAAATCGTACGAAGTGGGATCAACTGCTGATTCGCCGTGGTATAACGGTGCTGGAGCGGAGCCGGAAGCTAGGTCGACCGCTCGGCCCTTACGCTCTACAGGCGGCAATATCTGCTTGTCATGCCGAGGCGCGTTCCGCAGCTGAGACGGATTGGATCCGTATCGCGGCTCTTTACGATGCACTTGCCAGGTTAACGCCCTCGCCTATCGTGGAACTGAACTGGGCTGTAGCGATATCGATGGCATTTGGTCCAGCCCTTGCTCTACAGATTGTAGACGAGTTGAATAAAGAACCTTCTTTAAAAGAATACCATTTGCTACCCAGTGTTCGTGCAGATTTGCTTGCAAAACTGGGAAGGTATGATGAAGCACGGTCTGAATTCGAACGCGCTGCATCGATAACCCGGAATACCCGTGAACGTGAGCTCCTTCTTCAAAGGGCAGCCGAATGCGTATCGGCTACATACAAAAATGATTAATAAAAAAATGTATTTCTGTCACGTATAGTGCAGATGCCTACTCCAATCTAAGGGCTAAAGAATATGATGGTGTGAACACGAAAACAAGGAGGGGAAACATATGGGTGGTGTAGTTGGCGGTGTTGGTGAAGGATGCTATGGACCTGGAGTTGGAGGATTGTGGACTTCAACTGGCGCGATCTTGGTTCTGTTCATACTGCTTGTAATTATTACAAGAAGCTTCTGCTTTAACTGATCGCTAGAATGATAAGCTTGTCTTCACAACCTAAGTGAAGTACACCCCTTAGAGTAACCATTGGAGATACCCTTGGTATATCCGATGAATTCTAAGGGGTGTATTTTTGTGAATTATAGAGGTTTTTTAAACTCGCACTTAAATGACTAAGCTTAGTAATAAAATAAATCCTAATCCAGCTACGGAAATAATCGTCTCAAGTAAGGTCCAAGTTGCAAATGTCTCTTTCATGCTCAAACCAAAGTACTCTTTGAACATCCAGAAGCCAGCATCGTTCACATGTGAAGCAATTACACTACCGGCACCGGTTGCAAGCACAACTAGAGCAAGGTTAACATCCGTTTGTCCTAACATTGGAAGTACCAGACCGGTTGTCGTTAAGGCAGCGACCGTAGCAGATCCCAAGGAAATACGCAAGATAGCAGCAATGATCCAGGCAAGCAGGATCGGTGATAATGAAGATCCTTGGAACAATTCGGCTACGTAGTCGCCAACGCCACCGTCAATTAATACTTGCTTGAAGGCACCGCCTCCACCGATAATCAAGAGCATCATACCTATGTTGGAGATTGCGGAAACGCAAGATTCCATCACGTTCTTGATTGGAATTTTTCTTGCCAATCCCATAGTGTAGACAGCTACTAATAGGGATATCAACATGGACACATCTGCATTTCCGATGAATTCGATTCCTTTAAGTAGTGCATTTTCCTTAAATCCGATCGTTTTTTGCATCAAAGTGATGAACGTACCGATAGACATTAAAATTACAGGCAGCAGAGCGGTAAAAACACTAATTCCAAAACCTGGCGTTTCTTCAAGTTTGAATACTTTCTGTTCACCTAGCGAGCGGATATCGCCAGTTTTAGTAAATGCTTGAGGTACAAGCTTTTTAGCTAATTTTGTGAATAAAGGTCCTGCAAGTATTACTGTTGGAACCGCTACAATAAATCCATATAGCAATACATGGCCAAGGTTCGCACCAAGTTCACCAGCAATGGCGGTTGGTCCTGGGTGTGGCGGCAAAAATCCATGCGTTACAGATAATGCAGCACCCATTGGAATACCGAGATATAAGATGGAGACCTTCAATTCTCTTGAAATGGCAAAGATAATCGGAATTAATAACACTAACCCTACCTCAAAAAACAAGGCAATACCAATAATAAACGAGGCAGTCACGACAGCCCATTGAATGTTCTTCTCACCGAATTTGTTAACAAGAGTCATAGCGATACGCTGGGCGCCTCCGGAATCGGAGAGCAACTTTCCTAACATCGCGCCGAGACCAAAAATAAGCGCTAGATGGCCTAGTGTACCTCCTAAACCTGACTCAATGGTCTTTACAATATTATCTAGTGGGATGCCAAGTGCTAATGAAACACCGAATGATACAATAATCAATGATACGAAGGTGTTTAATTTAAAGAACATAATTAATACAAGTAATGCTACTATTCCTATTGCTACAATGACTAATGGCATCGTAATATCCCCTCACTGCTTAGAATTAGTTGTCTTAGATCAAGCTTCTTTGGTAATTGGTGATTCGTGTATATTCATCTTCTAATATTCTTGATAAGCTGATGAACACGGGTAGTAATTGTCTATATTCTTTTACGGCTTCTTCTTGTGGTGTGTGTTTGTAGGTACTACCAATCATTTGCTTAACGATATCAAAAGATTCAATTTGCCCAGTAGCGTAGAGACCTAGTATACATGCTCCTAGACAAGAACTTTCGTAACTTATTGGCACAACGACTTCAGATTCGAAAATATCGGACATTATTTGCCGCCATACTTCAGATCTTGCAAAGCCTCCAGTTGCTTGAATCCGGGTAACGGGGCCATCCATACACTCGGTTAAGGCTAAGAACACAGTGTATAAATTATAAATAACACCTTCTAGAGCAGCCCGAATCATATGCTCTTTCTTATGCGACATGGCCAGACCAAAGAATGAGCCACGCGCCTTAGGATTCCATAGTGGGGCACGTTCGCCTGCGAGATAGGGGTGAAATATTAGTCCGTCTGCTCCTGGTCTTACACGTTCAGCTATCTTGGTTAATACATCGTAGGGATCAATTCCAAGTCTCTTGGCCGTCTCTACTTCGGAAGAAGCAAGCTCATCACGGATCCAACGGAGAACCATTCCTCCATTATTTACAGGTCCACCAATCACCCAATGATTTTCCGTTAAGGCATAACAGAATATTCTTTCTTTCTCATCGGTTTGCGGCTTGTCAATGACGGTCCGAATCGCTCCGCTTGTCCCAATCGTGACAGCAATCTCACCTTTTCCAATTGCGTTCACACCTAGATTTGATAGCACACCATCACTGGCGCCAATGACAAATGGAGTCTGTGGATCGATACCCATCCGCTGCGCTAGAGCCAGATTGCAATTGTTGTATACTTGGGTGGTCGGTACGAGTTCAGATAATTGAGCACGCGTTATGCCAGCGATAGTTAAAGCTTCTTCATCCCAATCTAATGAGGATAAATTCATCATCCCCGTGCACGAGGCGAGGGAGTGATCGATAACATATTGATCGAACAACTTTTTGAAGATATATTCTTTGATTCCGATATATTTTTTAGCTTTAGCCGCGATCTCATGCCGATCATTCACGATCCAGGTAATTTTACTTAACGGAGACATGGGGTGGATGGGGGTTCCTGTCCGTCTGTAAACTTCATGTCCGTTCAATTCCTCTTTAATTTTCTGGGCCCATGCTTCACTGCGATTATCCGCCCAGGTGATGCAAGGTGTTAGTGGCTGATCATTTTCGTCAATCACAATAACACTGTGCATGGCACTGCTAAAGGAAATAAACGATGGTTGTTTATCTGCATGATGTATTGTAATGTTGGAAACCGCTTGCAAAACGGCCTGAAAAATCTCTTCTGGATCTTGCTCCGCTGTGGATATATCAGGTGTATGTAGCGGGTAACCAATATTCTCCGTTTGTATCACTTCACCATGATCGGTGAACAATACTGCTTTGGTGCTTGTGGTGCCAATATCTACGCCTAACATGTAGCTACTCATGATGTTGTTCTACTCCTTTAAAAAAATGATGTTTATTAATTACCCATATCAAGTCGCTATAATTTTCTTTAAATCGAATGTGCATCGACAATAGAACAAAGCTTTCCATAACGGGCTTTAATTTATTCCAAATCATTAAGAGATAGGGTGTGAATGGTACGGACAAAATGGTACCGCTTTCTATATTGCCAGAAATAATACGCATTCTTGAATACGTCATGATCTTACCTTCATTTGTTAATCAAGTATACTTGTATACAAGTATTATACTCTGGATTCATTATTATGCAAGCGTTTTTATTTTGCAAGTATGTCGATTTTCAAGTCTTGAGTTCGTTGTATTTGTAGTGGCCGGATAATCTATGTCCCAAATGTTAAGAAAATGATAAAGGAGCGTACGAGAATGAATCAGGAAGTAACCAATTTTATTGAAGAATTGAAGGAACCTTGGCATAAGGAATTTACCCTCAGACTGCGTGATGTGGTACATCAAGCGATCCCTGATGTGCATGAGCGTATTCAATATAAGAAGCCTCACTTTTTGAAAAATGGGAAATATGCAGCTGCGATCTCTACCTCGAAAGAAGCGGTTAGCTTCACCATTTTTAATTGTTCAGATCTAGAGTTCCCAGAAGGGAAGTTCGACGGTCCACCAGAAAGAAAGACGCTTAAGCTTCGTAAAGGAGATACGGTTGATCCCGAGCAACTGGTGTCATTGGTCAGCAAGGCTTCTAGCTCGCTTTAAATGCAAAGACAGTGCTGTATGATCAATATAGACGGTAATTTGACATATAGATTTTGCTTGCTCAAGTAAAGACTTCACCCCCGAAGCATACGCAAGACAGGCAATAACGAAGCAGATTTGAAATGGATACGATAATCCTATTTTCACATACGATATTGAAATTAAATAATGCGCTTACATGCTACCATGGCAGTAGTTGACCGAAAACGACTGATGAATGAAAGGCTGCGGCTTGAAAAGACGATGGCGTATTCATTCATATGGCGCTGCTAGGTCAAATACTTTTTGCAATCCGGGTCTGTCTTTACCGGGTTCAAATAACCGGAGGGAATTTACTATGACAAAAACGATTGTAGCGGTAATCGGCTGCGGAACCATTGCCAACAATGCTCACATCCCGGCCTATATGGCTAATAAGGACGTCGAGATCAAGTATTTCTGCGATATCCGCAGGGAGCGGGCTGAGAAAGCAGTTGAACAGTATGGGTGCGGTACGGCCGTGGAGGATTATCGGGTCATTCTGGACGATCCTGAGGTGATGGCGGTTTCGGTTTGTACTCCGAACAACATTCACGCCTCTATCGCGATCGATTGCTTGCGCGCGGACAAGCACGTGTTATGCGAGAAGCCAGCCGCCAGAACGTACAAGGAAGCGCTGGAGATGCAAAAAGCCCAGCATGAAACTGGGAAAACGCTGAATATCGGCGTCGTGAATCGCTTCAATAAAGGCGTCAATATTATCAAGCAAATGATCGAAAGCGGAGAACTTGGTGAATTGTATCATGTTGTTGTCAGTTTCCGTTCACATCGCTCGATTCCGGGACTGGGCGGAGACTTTACGACCAAGGATGTCGCGGGAGGAGGAGCGCTCATTGACTGGGGTGTTCATTTTCTAGATATCGTCATGTACTGTACGGGCGATCCGCAGCCGAAGACCGTATCGGGACAGACGTATTCCAAGCTCGGCAAAGATATGCCGAATTATGCATACTTGAACATGTGGGCAGGTCCTCCGAACTATGAGGGCAGCTATGATGTGGATGACTTCGTAACAGCGATGGTTCGGACGGAAGGACCGTCGATTACTGTGAACGGCGCTTGGGCACAAAATATCGGCGTCGAAGAAATGTATATTGATTTTCTTGGGGACAAAGCGGGCATTCGTCTTCATTACGGCAAGGAGTTTACACTGTATTCGGCGAAGCACGGTGCTTTGTTGGAAAGCACCCAAAATATCCGCAGGGCAACGCCTTCCAGGAGGAGATTGACTGCTTTATCTCCGCCATTCATTCTGGAGAAAAGCTGCCGTCGCATATTGATACGGTGATTTTGTCCTCACAAATTATTGAAGCTATTTATCAATCCTCTGAAGAAGGTCGTGAAATATCGCTTCTGGAACAGGGGGTGCTGGGATGAAGAAAATAGGTTTTATCGACTACTATCTGGATGAATGGCACGCGAACAATTACCCTGAATGGATCCGTAATGCTTCAGGCGGTACGATGGAAGTATGTTTTGCTTATGGCATGAAGGATGCCGAGCAGGGGCTTAGCAATACGGAATGGTGTACGAAACATGGTTTGACGTGGTGCGAAACGATTGAAGAAGTAATCACCCAAAGTGATTACTTGATCGTACTGTCGCCTGACAACCCGGAGCAGCATGAGGTACTTGCCGAGCTGCCGCTGGCTTCAGGAAAGCCAACTTATATCGATAAGACCTTTGCCCCGGACAGGGCAGCGGCGGTTCGTTTGTTTGATCGGGCCGCGAAGTATCAGACTCCACTATATTCTTCGTCAGCGCTCCGGTATGCTGCGGAATATATAGAAGTCGAGCGCTCAGGGATCAAGGTGATCTCGAGTTGGGGTCCAGGCGCTATGGAAAATTACTCGATTCACCAGATCGAGCCGATCATTTCCTTGATGGGGGTAGGCGCGAAGCGCGTTATGTTCATCGGCACGGAAGCTGCGCCAGCCCTACTGATCGAGTTTTCTGACGGAAGACAGGCAACGATTCAACAGCCGGGTCAGGGCTCTCCGTTCATGTTGTCCATCAACTACGACTCGGGAGCCTGCCGCGTCGTACAGCCGGCATCGGATTTCTTCCAGAGCTTTATTCGTGATTTGGTGAGATTCTTCGAGACCCGGGAGGTAACTGTGCCGTCCTTCGAGACCATTGCCGTTATAACCATTATTGAAAATGCACTTATTGCCGCTAAGCAGCCTTATCAGTGGATCGAGCTGACGGAGAGCCATTAATCGGTCAATCTAAATCGTTAAGAGATGCGGCCTAAGCCGCCTGTCGTCACTTGATTGAAGTTGCGATGGGCGGCTTTTTTGTGTTCTTATACGCTTTTTGTTTTTTCCACTTGCATGTTGCGATTCTTTTTTGAATCAACGGATCGAAGATTCGCTTGCTCCACTTACCGAGTAACGAAAGGGTTTTCGCATCGACGAAAAGATAGAACCAATGGGCTAATGCAAAGATGATTGGGGTTGTTAGTATAACAGTGAGAGTAACGCTGAGAGAGTAAGAGAACAGGAGGTGTAACTGATAGAATATATAGGATCCGAGTGAGCAGATTATCGTGAAGTGGAGTAGATATAAAGAGAACGATATTTTGCCAAGGTAAGAGAACAGTTTTCGGCTAAACAGCGATTGGAGGCGAGAAGAATTCAGAAGGGCCGTCAAGGTAAAAAATGCACCTAGTGTATGGTAGAACACAAAAAATGAAAAAGATGAGGTCTTCCAAACTAGCAAGGAATATACGGTGTTCTCGATACCCACATAAGGATAGGAGCCAAGATATAAGCCTATGCACAGAAGAAAGAGGGTGATCCAAGGTCGCTGAATGACCGTTAGCCAGTTTCGACCGCTGTACTTCAGGTCGCTAAGCGCCATGCCAAGTACGAAACCCAAATAATACGAATCAATAAGCAGCACGGCGAGAATCACATATCCGATAAACCGAAGTTTGAATCTGCCAATGGTCAGAAGAAATCCAAAAATGAGGAAGGAACCGAACAGTTCATAGGTCATGGTCCATAACACTGGATTGTAAGCGGATCCATATCGAAAGAAATTGTGGAATAAGGCTTCTTGAATCATGACAAGGAAGTTAGAGCTGGCCACAAACGGATCAGGCATTGAAGATAACGTCGTTTGGCGAATATCGCTAAAATATCCTAGACCAAGCAACATGACCATGTAGGCAAGTACGACGGACAGGGCTGCCGGAACCGCCAATCGAAAATATCGGCGCAGCGCGGAGGAGTAAATATGTATCTTATCTAACGTGCTAAAATACCGCCAGCTGAGCACAAAACCACTCAATACGAAAAAGACGCAGACAGAAAAATTGCCGTTGAACAATAAGTTCAGCGGTGTCCTTGCCGTAAAGCTCTCAAAGGAAAAGTGGACAATCTCCGGTTTTCCTTCAAACACTGATGGCGCAAATACCTGAAAAAAATGAGAAACGACGACCACGCAAGCTGCCAAACCTCTTAGACCATCCAAATAAACGATTTTCGATGCCATATACGCTCAACTCCCCAGTTTTTCAATATTCAGGGTTCAATTTTATTAGATTTAAAAAAGGAATGATTGTACTAACGTAACGAGTTGCAAACGCGAAGCGAGTGGCAGATGAACTACGGTTTTACGAAAAAGGGGACAAAGAGGAGTGATTTGAGATGAAAAAACTCGATATCGATCAATTGACCCGCAAAGGAGTGATTTATTTTAACTCCAAGTTGGAGATGCTGGAAGATTTGCATTGCAAGATGTATCGAATGGATTCGCTCGTCAGCTTGTCCACCCATTTTCATGACTACTTTCAGATATGGTACGTATCTAAAGGGGAATTTCTGCACACACTCGGCACGCGGCAATACCGGATTAAAAAAGGGGATCTGTTTCTTGTGCCTCCCTTTACGCTGCATCGCATTCAGACTTTCGAAAAAGAGAAGGTTGAAATTTTAGGTTGCGAATTTTTGCCGTCCTTCATCAACGAGAGATTTGACGATCCTGTCAAGGATCAAATGTTTTTTGACTTCAACTATTTGAAGCATTTTTTTAATCCAGACTGCACTCGTCATTCGCAGATTGTTTTTGATGGAGTAACGGATGGGAAAATCCGAAACTTGCTTCAGGATATGCTGAGTGAATATGAAGAACGTACGCCGTTTTTTCCAATCGCTCTGAAAGCGAATCTACTGCAGCTGTTATCGATCATCATTCGCCAGGTGAATGGGGAACTTGTAAAGGCCGGATTTCAAAAAATCGAAAGGTATCGGGATACGATGAATAAAGTGGTCGAATATATTGATCAAAACGCTCATGAGGACATTAAGCTGGAGCATATTTGCGCCATGTCTAATATGTCGAAGCCAACGATTTGCAGATTGTTTAAAGAGTGGACGGGCAAGACCTTCAACCGCTATCTTGTTAATTTACGTATAGCAAATGCGCTTGTTCTCCTGCAGCGTCCGTCATTGTCGGTCACGGATGTATGTTATGCCACAGGGTTTAACGAGCTCGCTTACTTTTGCAGAATTTTCAAAAAGTACACTGGCATTTCTCCCAATCAGTTCCGTAAACAGGCCATGAACAAATAGCTTTAAATTTTAACGATAGTCCAACTTTAAGATACAAAAGTGAAATTAACTAAAGCGCTTACATGCTAACATATGGGGTAGTTGATGGTAGCAAACGAGGGCTCGTTGTTGTTGCTATCAAAAGTTGAGGGGGGAAGAGACATGAAGCGAAAAGGAAGTATATTAGTTCTAATCTTCGTATTTATGTTTGCGATTTTATCCGGCTGCGGTGGTGGTAAAGATACTCCAAGCTCCGGGAAGGAAAGCGGTGAATCGAAGAGCGGAGACTCCAAAAAAGAATCGGTTGAGCTTAGCTTTTGGTATGGTTGGACCAGGTCCGGAAGCAGAAGCGCTCGAAAAATTGATCAAGAAGTGGAATGATGCCAATCCTGATATTAAGGTAAAAGGGTTGTCACAAAGCGATTACCAGAAGCAACTGACAGCCATTACCGGAGGTAATCCCCCTGATGTCGCGTCCAACTTCGGTCAGGATGTCGTACCGTGGGGAGAACGGGGTGCCATGATGCCACTCGATGATTACATCAAGAAGGATAACGTAGATTTAGGTGATTTTGTGCCAGCTGCCCTGAGCTCTTCCCAGTCCCAAGGTAAAACATATGCCATTCCAATTGCCATGCACGTAACGATGCTCTTTTATAACAAAGATGTGCTAGAAAAAGCAGGCTTGAGCGGACCTCCGGAAACGATGGGTCAACTCAAAGAATACATCACAAAGCTGAGTGTCAAAGATGATGGAGGAAAACTCCAGCAGCTAGGCCTATGGCCGGGGCTTGATGCCTTCACGTTCAGTAATGCTTATGGCGGATCTTATTACGATGCGGATAAAAAGCAGGTAACTCCGGATAATGCGGGTGTCAAAGCGGCTGTCGAGTTTGGAAAAGGGATTTGGGATCAGTTTGGATCCAGTGAGCTCGATCGGTTTGCGTCCGGATTAGGTCAGTACATGTCGCCTCAGAATCCTTTCTTCACAGGCAAGTATGCGATGACGCTCGATGGCGAATGGCTGCCGACATTCATTAAACAGTTCGCTCCGAACTTAAATTACGGCATTGCGCCAATCCCTTACGATGAAAATAATCCAAACCTCAAAAATCCGGGCAACGTAACCACAAGCGTATTTTATATTCCGAAAGGCGTGAAGCATCCGGACGAATCGTGGAAGTTCCTGAAATGGATCACGGAACCGGAACAAATGGCGGAGTTTACCGCGGCCATCGGTAATTTGCCTACCAGAACTTCGCTGCAAACCAATGAAATCTACAAGGATGTACCTGGCTTCCAGGAGTTTTTACAATATTCCTCGAGTCCTAATCTACACTCCTTCCCGGCCACATCTTTTTCGTCGGAGTATATGACGGAGTTCTCGACGCAATACAATGCAATTCTTCGTGGAGAGGTCAGCGTGGATGAAGGGTTGAAAAGGGTGAAAGATAAGATTCAGCCTCTAGTCAAATAATCCGACATAAGGATCTAACTCAGTCGCTTATAGGGCCGGGTTAGATCCAATCTATCATGAGGAGGACAGGTAGATGAGAGACTCCATATCCGGCAATTCATTTCTAAGGAGGAGGGGTTGGACGAGAAGGGAATGGCATTATTTTTGGCTAGGACTGGTCTTCGCTTCTCCATGGATCATCGGCTTCCTGGTTTTTACCGTATATCCTTTCTTCAGCTCTCTATACTTCAGTTTGACGGAATATGATCTGTTTAATTCCCGAGATGGGTGGGCATAGACAATTACCAGGCGATTATGAAAGATCACAACTTTTATAAATCTATCAGCAATACGTTGTTTATGGCTTTCATCTCCGTTCCTATTACGTTGTTCAGCTCTTTGCTCATTGCTATGTTGCTGAACTTTAAAGTAAAAGGCATCAATTATTATCGCACGATATATTATCTACCTGCGGTTATCCCAGGCGTCGCGAGTGCCTTGCTCTGGACATGGATGCTGAATCCGGACTTCGGCCTCGTCAACATTTTTCTGCGCTGGGTAGGCCTTCCTGATCCGGCTTGGCTGCTAGACCCTCGGTTTACCAAGCCTTCACTGATTCTAATGGGACTTTGGGGCTCCGGAGCGGGTTCACTGATTTTTCTAGCTGCCCTTCAAGGCGTTCCGCAAACCTATTACGAAGCGGCGCAGGTCGATGGGGCTAACTGGTGGTATCGGTTTTGGAAAATTACTGTTCCGGCGCTGTCGCCGATTATTTTATTCCAGCTTATCATGGGGCTAATCGGTGCGTTTCAGATTTTTACGGAATCTTACATTCTAGCGGGAGGAAAATCGGGCAACGCCCTTGGTGGACCTGGGCAGTCGTTATTATTTTATGCCGTTAATCTGTACCAGGAAGCCTTTATGAATCTGAAGATGGGCTACGCTTCGGCGCTCGCCTGGATTCTGTTTATCATTGTCATGATGATTACGCTGCTGGTCCTGAAAACATCCAAACGCTGGGTCTATTACGGAGGTGAATAGCGGATGAGCGCTGCAAAACTGCTTCGCACGAAAATTTTCCCACATACGATGTTGATCCTGTTTGCTGTATTTTTCCTATTTCCTTTCGTATGGCTTGTATTCACCTCGCTCAAGTCGTCGAACGAAATATTTGAGCTGCCACCGCGAATCATACCGGCATCTTTTCAATGGGCGAATTACATAGCTGCGTTTGAAACCGTACCGTTTGGCCACTATATGCTGAATACGCTCGTTATCTGTGTGGTATGTATCATTGGGCAATTGTTTGCCGCTCCGCTCGTCGCTTATTCGATCTCTCGAATCCCGTGGGTGGGGAGCAAAATTATTTTCGCGATCGTCTTGGCTACGATGATTTTGCCGTCGCAGGTGCAGTTGATTCCACAATACATCATCTTTGCGAAGCTCAGCTGGATCAACACTATTCTACCACTTACGATTGGGGCTTTTTTCGGAGCTCCATTCTATATTTTCTTATTGCGGCAGTTTCTCTTAGGCGTTCCCAGAGAGTTGTCTGAAGCAGCAAAAATGGATGGGGCGTCAGAATTCCGGATATACGCACAAATTATTCTACCGACATTGAAACCTGCGTTAGCGACCGTCGCCTTGTTTACCTTTGTGGGTGCATATACTGACTTTATGGGACCGCTTATTTACTTGAACGATGCAGCCAAATGGACGCTTACGCTCGGTCTGCAGGGCTTCCAGCAGGATCACGGGGCGCAATGGAAAAGCTGATGGCCGCATCAACGATTATGGCGATTCCTATGATTTTGCTCTACTTTTTCGGCCAAAAATACTTTATGCAATCGGGATCGGCTTTTACGGGGTTTAAGTAATTTATTTCACGGTGGAGAACCCGAATTGAAGCAGGCTGCTAAGGCAGTCTGTTTTTGCTTTGAACTTCGAAGCTTACTTGCCTTTAGATAAACAAATTCTTTTAAAAAAAGAACTTGAATAACATTTTATATCGAATTAACTTATCTAAGAAAGGAGGATTAAAATATGAAAATAACTATTGAAGAATTACCTGAATCAAGGATTGCATATTTCCGAAATGTTGGGGAGTATGGTGAAAGGCAGAACAAAGGATTAATGGAGGATTTTAAAAAGTGGGCAAAGTCGAACGGTATATTTGATAATTCTACAATTTTGGGTATACCGCAAGATAACCCAGAGATTACTCGTAAAGAGGAATGTCGTTATGATGTTTGCGTTGTTATAAATAAAGATTTTAATGTGGCAAAACCAGCTCATGTTGGTGAATTTTCTGGTGGAAAATACGCTGTTTTCTTGCTTGACCATACAAAAGAGGCAGTCAGTGAATTTTGGGGCAATATTTTTTCTGAGATAGAAAGAAATAATCTAACAATAAGAGAACAACCAATTATTGAAAGATATACTTCACAAATGATTGATAATCATTTGTGTGAAATATTAGTTCCTATACAGTAAAGAGGAAATATCTTCTTGTCTATTTTTATATAAAATTTTGGTAAGGTAGATAACAGTATATTGATAAGAGGTGAAGAGTTGTGGTGATTAAGAAACGCTGTTTGTTCTGTGATGAGATTGTCCCCACTGAATCGGAAGGCAATTACGATAGATATATAGGCTGTTCCTGTTCACCCGGCGGGTCCTATAGCTTGCATAAAGACAGCTACGAACTTATTAATTCGTTATCATACCAAAAGAAGCGCAATATACTTCATTTAGTATCGGCTTATATCCGGGAGCTAAATGATCGTGATGAAAAGGTTACTCTATCTGCTGACGATATGGAGTCCATTGAAAATTCTCCGGAAATCCCTGTGACTATAGAAGATAAAGGCAAGCGTCTACTGCAGTATTTGTATAGACATTCTGAAAGCTCTGGGGAGCCTGTTGTTATTCAACCACTTTCTAGCAACTATAACCTGACGTATTCACCGAATCTGCAAGAGCTGGTATATATCATTGATAAACTTAGAAACGATCAGTTGATCATCAGGGAAGGAATGAGCTTTCAGCTTACGGAACAAGGATGGAACGAAGCAGCGGCAAGTGCTGAAGGAAAAAAATTAAAGCCATGCTCCATTCTCATCTCGGAGGATATGCATTTGGGTACAGAGTGGCAGGAAAGAATATTGCCTTTGATCGAGCAGTACGGTTATCTACCTCGCTTGCTTGCACATACGAAGTCACAGAACTGCGAAAAGTACTCTTTGGAACTTATTGCGGACAGTAAACTGATTATTGCAGATTTAAGCGGTCAACCTCCTGAAGTATATTTTGGAGCGGGATATGCGCTCGGTTTGAACATTCCTGTGATCTGGACTGTAAACAGCGGTGAGGCCGAGATACCTCCTGTTAAGATAAAAGAAATTCGTCCAATTGTCTGGAATACTACTGAAGATCTAGCAGGATTACTCCAACAGAGGTTAAGTTGATAAACAGATCACCATTGGTTCCTTATGGAGAAGAGGTTGGCAATAAGCTGGCTGATCTTCTGAGGGAGCATATTCTGATCGCAGGGAAAATTGTAGCGGCTGCCAACCGACAAGAACGAAATCCATATGATTCATTTTGCCGACATCCTGACAGAAGGTATTGTCAAACAGTTTCCTGGAAAATTTTAAGCAAGAGCCATAGACAATAAAAAGCGGATCAATCTGAAGGAATTCCATTACGGAATTCCTTTTTATTTTTCCATAGATAATCCTTGGATCGCCTGGGTTCATTTCAACGCAAAACGAATATGATTATTATCCAAATTAGACTCATTCATATGACACTTGTCATACAGAAGACATTACAATCATGAATACCGAAAGAATGAGCGTTAGAGTATGATGGATTCAGTTTAGCGAGAAGGAGATATGCATATGATACAACCTTCAAGAACCATTTCTAGTGCTGTTGTACGCGGATTTGCAGGCGGAGTTATTTTCATGGCTTTATTCGGTACCCTATGGGCATATATTGGAATCATGGGATTGCAGGGTTTGGGGACTCCATTGTTGTTAGTCACAGCTAACGCCATAGGGATTGTAATGTTCATCGGTGGTGCCTCACTTATGCTCGCAGCACGAAAATTAAAGACTCCGACTTCAATATCAAAATCAAATGGTAAACGAATAGCAATATGGTTCGGTTGGCGGCGCTCTGATCCTGTGGGGAACTGGCGTAGCAGTGTGGATGATGGGGAAAATGTTACTTCATATCATTTAGGAGATAAGTGATATGCTCATTTTAAATCAAGCGCTATATGGGATAGGGTAGGGGATAAAGGTTGGTTTTAGAATGAAATAAGACTTTACCAGTTAAAAGCACAATCCGAATAAATTGATTCACATAAAATATGATCATCTTCAGAGATTGGAGGTGAACATATTGACACTAATCGAAATTCGCGATTTTGCTAGACGAAATGTTGGTCGCCGTGTAATTGTTGTGCTCAAGTCTGGAAGGCGTATTGAAGGAGTGATCGTCTTTGCCGGTCTTCTCTCTCTTATTCTTCGTTTTAGAGTTAGAGGAGTGTTAGTAAGACGGAGATTTTTTTATAGAAATATTGCCCGTATAATATTAGTATAATGACCGATTAATATTTAGAGTATCCCCACAAGTGATTGTGGGGATGCTTTTTGTCTGAATTCAAAAGTCGCATTATAAATAAATTGTCCTATTAGATAAAAAATTTGATAAGGAAAAAAATCAAAACAATAATTCCAAAGGCAATAAGCAAACTAGCCGAATTCCAGAGTACTTCCCTGAAATAATCGGAGCCCATTCTCTGTTTCTCTTCATGCCGCTGTTTGTGTATATGGGGATCATATTGTCCGGGCGGATTGCGAAAATCATTCATAAGAACATCTCCTTTTAACTAACTTACTTATTAGCAGATTATAACATTGCGGATACGGGGAAGATAGTTAGTTCTTCCATTAAACTACATGTATAAGAACTTTTGAGAAACAGTAATCATGGGGTTTCGAGGACCAGTAACGTTTCAGCGACCTCTATTCCATTCACAAGAAGCACAATTTTGTGCTGACCCGGATAATGGCGCCGTGTGGTCAGATCAGCCCAGCTATGTCTTCTCGTTCCAGTAAGATGTGAACCGCCGGGTACGGTCTTATCGGACAGCAGAAATAATTTACGCGTTGGCTTCCCGTTTGCCTTAATGAAGTAAATCCCATACTCAATACGAACATGTAATGTTTCACCTTCGCGAATATCAAGGTTATATTGTATTTCACAGCTATCGCCAATCATTAGAGTCGAGGGCTGCACAGAGATTGAAGCTGACGTAGTAAGCGGAACCTCCTCTGTAGAGATTGCGTAGCCAAATAACTTCATAGCTTCAGGGATCGCTCTGCGAACTAATGTGCGGCATCCCTGTCGTATGATCCAATCCGTATCAGAATGCGTGCCGATCCAGCGTTGCCCGGTTTTAAGCACCAAGGCGGGATTGTCCTTTGCAATGTCATTGAGATTATTAGCGACGCTCTTGCGCACATACAGGGAAGGATCTGCCTTGAGCAACTCAAGGATGGACAATACCGGGGTTGGATCCTCTTTAAACATTGGAAGGGCTTGTCCCAGGGAAGACGCGGGCGACAGCCTTCGCTGGCAAGCCGTCGTACATGCTCATTGGGGTGCTTAGCCCATATATTCATTCGGCGCATTGCCCGTTCCGGGTCCGACAGGATAAATGACCTTATGGCGAATTCGGCGGACGATTTCTGTGTAAAGTTCTCTAACGCGTTCATAGAGAGCTCCCAGTGCTTTTCCTCCCGACCATATACTTCTACAAAGTCCGGAAAGAAAAGATAGGGAAAACCAACGCAGCTGTCCGCAATGGTATACAAAATCTCCAGCGCAGCGGCATAGTCATGAGGAAGATAAAGCCCAAGTTTTTCGGATATCCGTCGTGTCCGGGCTTTAAGCGGAAGCGTATCCCATGTATCATCCATCATTGCCGCTACAAATGCCTTAGTATCAAAAACGCTATAAGCGGATTGAACCTTTTTACTAAAATCTAATAAAAACTTCTCATTATAGATATCTTTTAATAATTCCGCCAATGTATATCCTCCTTCAACGTAAGCACTGATCGATCTATGTCTTTGTGCTAACTATATCCGAATTTTATCAGATATAACCTGACAGCAGTATGGCATGTTATACGAGGGGAAATGGAAAGCAGCCTTATCATATCTAATTAACGGTCAATAATGTCCGATAAATTAGATCAAATGGAAATTATAGTCATATCAGCAGGTGGCTTAGCTTTGAGCTTACACCAGCTCCAATACGACCATCTGATGATTCTCTAAATACGGAACCGTATACTTGATTTCGCCATACTCGTCGGTCTTATAGGGAAGCTCCTCCATAGACGGGGCCATATAGACCCGCTTAATTGTTGCGGAAGCAGGGAGACGCAAGCTGACGTCAACGTCCTGCAGCGGTACGATGTCCTCGATGACTTCAACACGCCCTTTCAGTACGGGGGAGGCATACAATAAGTGATTGATGTAGCGATTCTCCTGAGCTTGATATTGGAGCGTAGCGATGCCTTGAGCTGGCAAATCGCAGCTCAGGGACGGCCGCGGCAACAGCCGGGAAAGAGCATGTATTACCATCTCTTTCAGGATGAGGTGGCCATTATCTGCATAGTCGCCGAATACATTCCAGGCGATATAGATGCCGTTCTGGCTTTCGATCATACCAGGTCCGTTATCCTCTCCGGCGCTCGGGGTATGTAAATGCGAGCTGAAGGTAAAGACGTCGCGGTTGAAATACGGATTCTCCCGTCGGCCAAGTGAATGGCCACCGTTCAGTTCCACCAGTTGTCCTTCTCCGTACATAACAAATGAAGCGGGCAAAAGGAAGCCTGGAGAGAAGTCCGGATGAAAATAAGACGGCTGGTACGGGTTGGTACCTTTCCATTCCAATCCCATTTCAAGCATAAAAGTATCGCCGGCCGCATTTAGGCCCGAACACCCCGTTGCTAGAACTTTTCCGCCGTTAGCTGTAAATATGTTGATGGCATCCCTCAATTTCGACCATACCGACACCTCATCCGGTAGAATCAACACTTTGTAACGGCTGAGATCCGCATCGACATCCACTATGTCGTACAGATAATGACCCTCGGTCAGAATTCGTACTGCTCCTGCATCAGCCAGATTGGTTCGTTCGTTCTTCTCCTGGGTGTCCGGGCAAGCCTCGCGAGCCGCTTCCAACGACAAGACGGCGATGTCTGCCACAGATGAAGTGCTGCGACACCATGGCTCTTTCGCTTCTACTTCAGCATAGGCGGAACCGATCAGGGCATAGGTCGCCTCATCCATCAGTCCCGACGGATGAAGCTGGTCGCCGATCGAGCATTTGGCACCGTGGGCTAGGCTGAGTGCCGTCTCGAAGCGCAGCGCATTTGGATGCTTATACCCGCCGAATTCGCCCATGAGGTGTGGAATTTTCCCGTCATGCCAAGATAGTCCATGCCCAGCGATTGGACGTAGCGCGCCGAAAGCGGAAAGTGATCATAGCCCCAGCCCCCGGTCGGCAGCGATTCAAGTTCCAGATGGCTGTTGACATGGGCAAGATCACGGCGGCCTCGCAGTTGATGACCGCTGTTATGAAAGACCGGAAGGCCTGGCTTGACAGCATCAACCGTTCCTCGTACTCGCCGGGTATAGTTCAGGTAAGTTCGTTCGCCCAAGGCGGCAACAGCTGCTTTGTCGCGTGGATCCTGTCCGGCCTCCCGAAGCGCGGCCACGCAATACTGGCATCGGCATTCACGAATTCCGACGATGTCGAGGAAAATGCCGTCCGCATCATAGTTGGAGACGACCTCATGGATTTGTGCCAGTAAGATGTCCAGGTAAGGTGTATTGAAGCAAAACTCGTGGTAGCCTGGTGTCATGAAATCTCTCGCCCATCGTGTCCGGTCTTCTGCATCACGGCATAACCATTCGGGATGGCGCCTGGCAAGCTTCTCATCGAGGCCGGCGGAGAGGTACACTGGCGTTTTGACGCTGATTTCATGAGCGGCGGAAATCATTTCGCCGAGCAGATCGAACGTGAGATGCGGATGCATAGTATTAGCTTCACTAGGATGATAGGCCCAGCCGTGATGGCATTTCGAAAAGACAGTTATAGAATCGACATGTCCGATGCGCAGCATATTCTGGAACTGAGATCTGGAAAACTGGCTTCCGATGCCTGGGATAGCCTCAGAAGTATGAAAATCGAGATGAACTTGACGGAAACGCATGCTTGAACAGCTCCTTTACTGGTATATTAGAGCGATTTCTTGTGTTCAATGTACCTCTTTTACATGGGAGCAACCAGTGATAATATGAACTTTGGATAGCACAAAACGGACTTGTGGATTGGAGAGAATCGACGTGTATTGTCTGGAATTTGCCATTCCGCCGCTGCCGCAATTCTTAATGGCGGGACATGCCGTACGGAAGCCAGGAGACCAGCATTTCGCTCGCGTCTTTGGTGTATACGACCTGCTTCTGGTAACGAGGGGAACGCTCTATATGACGGAAGATGAGACGGAATATGAAATCGGTGCAGGAAAGATGCTAGTGTTGGAAGCGGGGTTACCGCATTTCGGGCATCGATCCTGCTTGGAGGATACAGAGATTTATTGGGTGCATTTCGTCCATGGACATCCGGCAACGCACATCCGGCAGGAGCATATTCCTTGGTCGACCCTGCTGTCAAAAGGTACGGATGAGGATGTCGAGCCGTCCTCGCAGCAGCGGATGTACTTGCCGAAATTCGCTTCCGTTGATGTACAAAGCATAGTGCCGCTGTTACGCGAATTGGACGATATCCACAATGGGTTGAACGTAGAAACTGCACTGCGGCTCCATCTGTTGCTTGCCGAGCTGTTCGCGGCGCTGCAGACAGAATGTGTGCGGACATCCGAACCGGAGCCTTCCTTGCGGCTGGCCAGGGCTGCCGTAGCGTATTTGAACGAACATTGGAGGCAGCCGTATCAGCTTTCAGAATTGGAGGCAAGCCTGCATTTCCAGGCGAATTACATCACGAGATGCATGAAGAGACATATCGGCAAAAGTCCGCTGCAGTATGTGTTGCACCTGCGTCTGGAGGAGGCCAAAAAATTGCTGGGAGGAACGGTGCTTGGTATTTCCGAGATCGCGGAAAAGGTAGGGATCCGTGATCCTAACTATATGGTGCGTCTGTTTACGGCCAAGCTTGGCATGACTCCAGGGGCGTATCGGCTGATGCTTCGTCAGAGGAAGGGAGAGTAAGCTGCCGGGGATATGCTTGTCGATGATCCAAAAAAACGAATCAAATACCATTCTACCTTCGGTTAATGTTCCATCACTTTGATCCACTTGTATCGATTTACTTTGACAAGCGCTACAAAGCACTTAAGGATCTGATCACTTTTAAGAACTATAAAAATAATTACCGGTGAGAAGTTTAACACAAATGTTCCTAGCAACGAGGCTGGCAAAATCAGTAGCCACATAAAGATAAAGTCATTATACATCACGAAGGTTGTATCCCCGCCGCTTTGTATAATCCCAGATAAGGCGGGCATTTCATAAGATGTTCCGATCACGGTGATAGAGAGTATAGTCATGAACGCTGCAGCAAGGTCTTTGGCCTCATCCGAAATAGAGTAGAGGAAAAGAACGTGGTCTTTAGCAATAAACAAGATGATGCCGGTTAACACACCAATCAGAAGGTACAGGACCTGTAGTGTTTGGCTATAAGCCTTGATTTTTTGGAATATGCCTTCTCCCACCGTTTTTCCCATAATAATCGCAGAAGAAGTGGCGGAAGCATAGGATATGACCGTCACGAACTGAAATATAGTTGTTGCTACGCTATTGGCTGCGATGGCGGAGGTTCCCATATGACCAAGAATTCCTGTCTGTACAGCCATAGCTCCAGCCCAAGAGAAGCTCGATAATAAAATAGGCAGCGCAATTTTGGTATATTGCTTCAGGATCAGCCGATCCAGATTGAAGAAGTCGTGCAACTGAAGACGTAAGGCCTGGTTATGCTTCAGTACATACATGATGACGATGAAGCACTCCACGATGCGGGAGATTAAGGTAGCTGTGGCTGATCCTTCGAGTCCTAATTTTGGCAGCCCGCCATACCCATATACCAATCCATAATTAAGCGTGACATTAATAACCAGTGTACATAGAGATACAATCAGGCCGATTTTGACGATTTCCACGCTTCTTAGTGTAGCTAATAGAACATTGGTGATGGCAAAAAAGACATAGGAAAAAGAAATGATCGTTAAAAACTTAGCTCCTTCTTGAATCACCGGACATCATTCGTCATTGCGGATAAAAGCCACGATGAAGAACAGAGAGCTACCAGCCACATAAGAACGCCGATACAAATCGAAATCGCCATGCCGGCACCAACGACTTTTCGAATAGGTTGGACCTCATTCTCTCCCCAAAAGCGAGAAGCCATAATGATGACGCTTTGAGAGCAGCCGATCATCAGAAACGTTGCGATAAACTGAATCTGATTAGCTAGCGACGATGCAGAGAGGGCTATTTCACTATACCCGCCAAGGATTAGGTTATCCGAGAGGTTAACCGCTATCGTAATTGCGTTTTGCAGACCAATAATCAGCGTTAAACTGAAGAAGCTTTTGTAGAAGCTTCGGTCTCTTACCAAGAGACTCATGATGGTTCGACTCGCCGGTTCTTGTAATAGTAAATTTTATCCTCTTCATTGATTTCACGCTGCACTCTGCATGGGTTCCCAACGGCAATTACACCCGAAGGCACATCCTTCGTGACGATGCTTCCTGCACCAATTACACTGTTCTTGCCAATCGTTACGCCAGGATTAATAATAGCGCCGCTTCCGATCCATACGCCATCTTCAATCACAACAGGGAAGGCATACATTTGCCCGGTCGCACGTAATTCCGGATCAACGGGATGCCCTACCGTACATATGGTTACGTTAGGTCCGATTAAGACGCCATTTCCGATCGTAACCGTCGTATCATCTATAATGGTTAGGTTCGTATTGGCATAGAAACCGTCTCCAATAAACGTGTGGGAGCCATAACAGATATGCAGTGGAGGCTCGATCCAACAATTAGAACCATAATTCCCGAATAGCTCATGAGCCAAGGCAACTCGTTTTTCTACCTCTGAGGGTCTAGTATGGTTAAAGTCATATACTAGTTCTTTTCCTTTAAGGCGTTCCTCCGGCAATCCTTCGCCCATATCCGTAAAGAGCTTTCCATTTTTTATATTATCGCGTTGAGACATGCTTACGACCTTCTTTCTATACAGGATTGATATCTCATTGGATTATTTTATAATTATAGTGCATAACTATTTTCGATTATATCGAAATTAACCATATTTATATAACAATCGTATTTTCAGGAGGGAATATGACACAGCTGAATGTTGCTGACAATCTGTCGGAAATCATTGAATACGATACTCCTTATCTTCCTATTCGAACGAGACAATCCCAATTATCTTATTTTTACAATCGAAGCGCGAGCTGCCATTGGCATATAGATTTGGAGTTTATAGTCGTTTTGGACGGCTCCATGAATTACTTTGTGGACGGGAAAACTATATCCTTCAAAAAGGGGAAGGTATTTTTGTTAACTCAAATCGGTTGCACTATGGCTATGGTCATAAGGATGATGATTGCGATTTTCTCGTGTTATTGCTCAGCCCTCAGCTTCTTGTGCGGAATTCTCATATAGAAAATAAATATATTCGGCCGTTATTACAGGATCACCTGAGTAATGCCATTATTTTAAGAGAGGAAACTGCTTGGCAAAAGGAGGCGCTTCAATACATCAGAAAGCTATATGAACTATGTCATGAACAAGTGGAAGGCTATGAACTTCTAGCTCTCAGTCAGTTTGAGTTATTATTTTTACATTTATATCAGAATACGGTTGGAAATCATGGACTACACCAGGAGCACTCCAAGGATATGAACGCACTTAAAAATATGCTAGGATACATTCAATCCCATTTTGCAGAATATATCAGTTTACAAGAGATTGCTGCTGCTGGATCTGTTGGCCGTAGTAAATGCTGCACTTTATTTAGAAATTCCCTGAAAAAATCGCCGATAGAATACCTTACAAGCTATCGTATCCAAAAAAGTGTAGACTTCATGACTAACGATGGTCTTAACATGACAGAAATCTCGACTGCCTGCGGGTTTAGTAGTTCAAGTTATTTTGCCGAAACCTTTAAAAAAATATGGGGAGTCTCCCAACTGAATACAGAAAAACAATAACTAGCAACTAACTCGGAAGATCGATTGTTATTCTATTAAAATGTGGACATAGAAAGAGAAAAGGTGGAGAGAATCATAAGATGCAAGAGAATTTGCAAATCAAACAACATGGGGTTGAAGTTAGTAGTGAAGAGAGCTTTTTACAGGGAGTAAAAGATTGTATTCCTACATTATTGGGTTACTTGAGTATTGGGTTTGCTGCTGGAGTGCTAGGAACAACATCTGGACTAAGCATCACAGAAATTACCCTTATGAGCTTACTTGTATATGCTGGATCCGCTCAATTCATCTTAGCCGGGATGGTAGCGGCAAATGGCTCGGCTTCGGCTATTATATTTACGATATTCTTTGTAAATCTCCGCCACCTTTTATTGAGTGCGGCCTTATCACCTTATTTCAGACATTTATCTCCCTTGAAGAACATGTTGATAGGCTCTTTGCTCACGGATGAGACATTTGGTGTCGCCATAGCTCAGACAACGAACAAGACATACATCAGTGACAAATGGATGCACGGCCTTAATGTAACAGCTTATCTAAATTGGGTCATCGCCAACGTCGCAGGGGCATTTTTGGGACAGTGGATTACAGATCCTCAGAAATTTGGCCTGGACTTTGCATTGCCAGCCATGTTTATCGGATTGTTAGTTCTGCTGATGGTGAGTCGGGCGAAAGTGGCCGTAGATATTGTGGTTGCTGTAAGTGCAGTTGTCATTGTTGTAGGCGTATCTCTAGTGACTTCTGCAAGTGTAGGTGTCATCGTGGCTACAATCTTTGCCTCGACAATTGGAATGGTGGTGGAAAAATGGAAATAAGATGGTCAATTCTTATGATTATAATCGGGGCATCTATCGTCACGCTCATTCCAAGGGTGCTTCCGCTTGTTGTGCTTAGTCGCATACAAATACCCGAATGGGGAATGCGCTGGCTGAATTATGTTCCAATCGCAGTCATGGCGGCGTTAGTAGGGCAAGAGTTACTAATGAAGAATGGGGAAATGTTCCCTTACAAAGCAACCTAGAGTTATTGGCTGCATTGCCAACTTTCATCGTGGCTAAATTGACGCGTAGTTTGTTAGGGACTGTAGTGGTCGGGATTATCTCTATCATGGTGTTGCGTTTTATTTTCTGAGGACAAAGTCGTGCTACCACAACTTTGCCCTCAAAATGAATGGTTAGTCGCTATAAAAAATAAAACCTTGGAGGGCTCAATGAGGAAATCAAGACATGTAGCATTACTTATAGCATTGCTTCTGGTATTCGAAATGATTGCTCCGGTAAGAACCGTGTTCAGTAATCCTGACAGTAAGAGCTTAGTACGGGAAAAGTTATATTTTGAATGGATGGGTCACAAATATAGGAAAAATGAAACAGGCTTTCCTATTGTAAGGATGACAAAAGTAGATTTCTCTACAGGCTTATTTACATATGAAGATGCCATTATAGACTTTATTGATACTTCTACCAATTACTATTTTGAAAGTGCATGGGGGATGAATACGAAAAATCCTCTGGTTACATACGCGGTACTCAAAGGTGGAACGACAGAGAAAATAATAAAATATGATAGCCAGAGCAAATTGTTCACCCAAATTGCTGATCGTACTATCGCTGACGGAAAGATTGATGGAGTATATCCGGATGCAGGGTTGTATGTCATTGAAAAGGGAAGAAGAGAATACCTGGTTTATTCTTTAGCAACGAATAAGTTAATACATAAGGCCAAGGAGCAGCCAAAGGAACATTCAAATTCATTTATAACAAATTTTCTGTATAGAAATTACTTTGATCCTGAGCCATCAATAGGGGCGCTATATGTCGAGGCGGGGGAATACTATGATTCTAAAAAAAATGGGTATGTAACTTATCCTGGTGAATTTCCCTACGAGATTAAGCCAGATGGTTCTATTGCAAAGCTTCATTCATACAAAGTAAATGCTTCGGATGATTTTGTATACAAGAAAAGGCTAAGCAGTTCGGTCGTCTTTAAGCAATCTAAGACTAAAAATCACTTCAAGCACGAGCTCATCATTAATGGTCAAATTCGGACCCTGTTTGAGACGAATACAGAACGTCCGGACTATGCCTTCGCAGTGGCACAGATCAGTCCAGGGGGAAATATATCATCTTTTGGGTGAACTTCACTGAGAACAAAAGAAGAGTTAAGGGCAAGGAAGAATACCGTATCTTTGATACTGAAACGGGAAAGTTGGTTCAAACAATCCCAATTAATACGACCGGATCATCTTCCGGGAGTGAATTTGGAATCAGTTGGACCGCCGGTACGGATCATATTTACCAATCGGGTCTGTTAAGTTCTGGTGCGTATCGAGTTATTGATTCCAAAGTGACTACGCCCCGAAGATATGGAAATGTTGTCGATAATTTTAGACCGCCGTACTATACTTTTAGCCTGAATGATTACTTAACCGGAAATGATCCAATTCCAGTTAGCTTTAAGGGTAACTACATGCAATACAGTGGTCAAGGGACATTCCGAATCGCTGATCTAACCACGTATTCACCTGTCTCAGAATTAATGGACTTGTTGGGCGGGACTGTCATTACTGAGGCTGGTGAGACAACCGTGACTTATCAGGACAAATCATATACTTTGGATCCTAAGAAGCAGATCGTATGGAAGAATCGAACGTATTATCCGATTAGAGAGGTCTTATCAGGTGTAGGTTTGAAATTATTGACCAAAAGTAACAAGATGGCTACCTCCGATTGGAGAGAGTTACAGATCGTTGAGTAGGATAATTCAATGATAGTTGTTCCCACTATCCAATTTATCAGTCGAAGTTGTTAATCCGTATATATGTGTTTTTGTAAATCTGTTGAAAGTATTTAAACTGATAATTAAATTACTATCGTTTATAATTTAGATATGATGAAGTGAAATAATGATCTTATATATGCAGAATGGAGCTAACTATAATGTATCGCAATTTAGAAGATTGCCTCATTGATTTAGAGAAGCATGGTCATTTGGTTCGAATCCGAGAAGAAGTTGATCCGTATCTTGAGATGGCTGCAATTCATTTGAAAGTATATGAGGCGGGAGGTCCTGCCTTACTGTTTGAGCGCGTAAAAGGATCCCAATTTCGTGCGGTTTCTAATCTTTTTGGTTCAATGGAGCGTAGTAAATTTATTTTTCGAAAGACGTGGGATTCTGTACACAATGTAATGGCAGTTCGGAACGATCCAATGAAAGCTCTTAAGAAGCCCTTTAGCAATATAGGAACGGGATTAGCCGCATTTAAAGCACTTCCGTTAAAAAAATGGGGTAATCTTCCTGTTACAGCTCAAGAAATTCAAATTTCAGATCTTCCATTGATTCATCATTGGCCTAATGATGGTGGTGCTTTTGTAACATTGCCGCAGGTTTATTCAGAGGACCCCGAGAAACCTGGAATTATGAATTCCAATTTAGGCATGTACCGCATTCAATTAACCGGCAATGAATATGAGATGAATAAAGAAATTGGTCTGCATTATCAAATTCATCGGGGAATCGGAGTCCATCAGGCGAAGGCAAATAAAATGGGAAAACCGCTCAAAGTAAGCTGTTTTATTGGCGGTCCGCCAGCACATACTTTAGCAGCTGTTATGCCTCTGCCGGAAGGATTAAGTGAAATGACGGTAGCTGGTATGCTGTCGGGGCATAACTTTAAATACAACTATGTCGATGGTTACTGTATTAGCAGTGATGCTGATTTTGTAATTACAGGGGAGATATATCCTGAGGATACAAAACCAGAAGGACCTTTTGGGGATCATTTAGGTTACTATAGTCTAATTCATCCTTTTCCAGTCATGAAAATTCATAAAGTATATGCCAAGCCGAATGCGATTTGGCCATTCACAGTCGTAGGAAGACCTCCGCAAGAGGATACATCTTTTGGCGAGCTTATTCATGAATTGACTGGTGATTCGATCAAGCATGAAATCCCGGGGTAAAAGAAGTTCATGCAGTAGATGCTGCGGGGTCCATCCGTTGCTCTTCGCAGTTGGCAGCGAAAGATATACACCTTATCAGCAAGTAAAGAGGCCTACAGAGCTCCTTACACTGGCGAATCGAATATTAGGCACAGGACAATTAAGCTTGGCTAAATATTTGTTTATTACAGCTGATGAAAAAGAACCAATTAGTTCACATGATGAAGTAAAATTCTTAACTTATATTTTAGAGCGACTCGATCTGCGTCGTGACATACATTTTTATACGAATACCACGATTGATACCCTTGATTATTCCGGGACAGGTCTGAACAGCGGTAGTAAAGTAGTTATTGCGGCATATGGAGATAAATTGAGAAGTTTATGCCATGAAGTACCTGAAAATCTAAAGGGCATACGTGGATATGAGAATGTTCGGCTTATCATGCCAGGCGTTGTGGCGATGCAAGGTCCTAAATTTAACAGCTATGCCGATACAGAGAAAGAAATGCGAGGGTTGTGTGATGCCCTTCAAGAGAAGGGACCTTTCGAATCCTGTCCAATGATTGTTCTCTGCGACGACAGCTCATTTTTGAGTGAATCGATCCACAACTTCCTATGGGTTACATTTACGCGCAGCAATCCTTCCCATGATATTCATGGAGTGAATAGCTTTTATGAGCATAAGCACTGGGGTTGTGACAATTTAATCATTGATGCCCGTACTAAGCCGCATCAAGCACCACCTTTAGTTACCGATCCTACAGTAGAGAAAAATATTGAGCGTTTGTTTGTGAAGGGAGCTAGTCTGGCGGAATTATATAGTACAGAACTCAAAGTTTTAAAAATTGAAAAATAGAAAGAGCGTCTTGGAGATGACCCCAGACGCTCTTTCTGTTGTATCGACTAAAGACCTCTTGCTAAATAATGAAAAAACTTGGCAAGTAGACCAAGTTTAAAAAGTAATTGAAACACCAATAGCGCTATGATATAATCATTAGCGCATCTAAAATGAACATAAAATTAGTAATCATAATTATTCTTCCTAATATTATTGTATACCAGTGACCAGTGATTTGTCAATGCCCATTTTACCCGGACGGAAAAGGAGCGTGTTCAGATGAATAACAAAGCAAAAGAATGGCAAATAGAACAAGAACGACTGGATCAAGTCAGGGATAAACTGCAAGCAAGAATCGACGAGCTGGAGCCGGAGGTTACCGGGACGCGCGAGCAGGCTTCCGAAATTCGCAGACGATTCTGGGATGAAGTGACGGTCAATACAAGTTCGGACGAGGACTTTGAAGAGACATTTTATACCATTAAACAACAAGCCGCGGTATTATCCGAGCGAGAGCGCCGTCATCGGCTTCTTAGCCAGCAATGGAAGAACTTAAATCGCCTGTTGTCCTCACCATATTTTGGACGTATCGATTTTCAAGAGGATGACTTGGATTTGACCGAGCAGATTTATATCGGTGTATCTTCTTTCATGGAAAAAGATGGATTGAGCTTCCTGGTATATGATTGGCGTACCCCTATCGCGAGTCTCTACTACGATCATTCTCCCGGTGAAGCCTTTTACGACACGCCGGTCGGGAGAATCACGGGGACGATGGACCTGAAACGGCAGTATCAGATCCAAAATGGACAGATCCGCAATATGTTTGATGCGAACGAAACGATTGGAGACGAGTTGCTCCAGCGAGTATTGTCTAAAGGCGCGGATTCGCAAATGAAAAGTATAGTAGCAACGATCCAGAGGGAACAGAACGCGATTATCCGAGACGATCACAGTCGGCTGCTTATCGTACAGGGGCGGCTGGAAGTGGGAAGACTTCCGCGGCTTTGCAGCGTGTGGCCTACCTACTGTATAAGAACCGCGATACACTTAAGGCAGATCAGGTCGTTCTTTTCTCGCCAAATCCGATCTTTAACAGCTATGTATCCTCCGTGCTTCCTGAACTCGGGGAGGAGAATATGCAGCAGACGACTTTCCAGGAATATCTCGAATATTGGCTTGGTTCATCTTTGCGACTAGAAGACCCGTTCGATCAGATCGAATATGTGCTGACCGCCCAATCAACACCAAATTATGAAGCTCGGCTTCAGGGGATGAAATACAAGGCGTCTGAGGCTTACTTGAGAGCTTTGCAGAACTATGCAAAGTGGCTAGGACGGGAAGGGATGATGTTCGGAAGTGTTCGGTTTCATGATCGTGATCTGATCACTGCGGAGCAGATAAACTCACAATTTTACAGTTATGACCCCTCATTGAGCTTGGCCAACCGTGTAGATCTTCTGCAGAAATGGCTTATGAAGGAACTATCGATCATAGAACGTAAAGAACGCGAAGCCTCTTGGGTGGAGGAGGAATTAAATTATCTCGACATCGAACAATATGCGGAAGTTTTTGGTGAGCTGCACAAGGATCGGGAAGTGTTTGACATCTCTGAGCGTTACGCCGAGGTTTACGAGATAATAACTAAAAAGCGTCGGGAGGATGAAAGTGACTTCGATTTTGCCGACCGGGAGAAAGAGTTGCTCAGCCAGAGAATTGTGAAGCAGAGCTTCAAACCGGTAAGACGAAGCGTGAAGAATTTTTCTTTCATCAATGTCCAAGGGCTATACGCACAGCTGTTTGATGATAAGGCGGGTTATCGAGAGAAGACGGAAGAGGATGAGATTCCTGTTCTATGGTCCGAAATCTGCCAACAAACCAAAGAAAAGCTAGATCAGAACGAATTATTCTATGAAGATGCGACTCCGTACTTGTATTTAAAAGAACTGCTTGAAGGCGTTCGGACGAACACGGAAATTCGCCATGTCTTCGTCGATGAGGGGCAGGATTATTCGCCGTTTCAATATGAATATCTTAAAAAGCTATTTCCTCGTGCCCGCATGACAGTACTAGGCGATTTTGGTCAGGCAATCTTCACGCAATCAACAAAGTTGCAGGATACAGATTCACCGCTGTTTCAACTTTTTGGCAATGTCGAAACAAACTTGATCCGCTTGGTGCGTAGTTATCGATCAACACGGGAGATTGTGGAATTTACGAAGGAACTTCTCTTGGATGCATCGGAAATCGTACCATTTGATAGGAGAGGACCGAAGCCTCAGCTTGCAAGGTTAGAAGCTGGGGAGGGGCGTAATGCGCAGATACTGAGAGATATTGCGTCGCTTCAAGCCGAGGGCTACGATTCGATTGCCGTCATTACGAAGACGGCAGCTGAAAGCCGCAAGGTCTTTGAATCTTTACAGGCTCAAGGAAGCGATGAATTGCAGCTTATTACGAAAGAGACGGTCTATTTTGATAAGGGAGTAATGATTATTCCTGTATATCTCGCAAAGGGTATTGAGTTCGATGCGGTTCTGATCTATGAGGCTTCGCCTCAAACCTATGGCCGTGAAGCCGATCGCAAGCTTCTGTATACCGCGTGTACGCGAGCGATGCACCAACTTTTGCTATATACAACAGGGGATTGGGCACCATTTGTGAAGGAAATGAACACAAATTTGTATGAGATTGTGAACTGAACATTTAGAAAAAAGATCGTTCCCTTATATTCAGGGAACGATCTTTTTATTAGAAGCGGTCAGGTATCTTAATAATTACGAGCTCTCAAGAGTTAGCAACGTTTCTGCGACCTCGACTCCATTCACTAGAAGAACAATTTGGTGTATGCCAGGATAATGACGTCTTGTGGTCAAATCAGCCCAACTGTGCTTTCTCCTTCCTGCGAGATGTGCACCACCGGATCCTTGTCGTATAATCCAATCCATATCGGGATTTACGCCGATCCAACGACGGGCTGTATCAAGTACAAGGGAAGGATTGTCCTTAGCAACTCTAAAATGGACAATACCGGAGCAGGCTCCTTCTTAAATATCGGAAGGGCTTGTCCCCATGGAAGGCGTGGGCGGCAGCCCTCGCTGGCAAGACGTCGTACATGTTCATTTGGATGTTCAGCCCATATGGTCATCTGGTATAATGCCCGCTCTGGGTCAGCCAGAATAAATGTCCTTATGGCGAATTCGGAGGATGATTTCTGTGTAAAGTTCTCCAGTGCGGCCATAGAGAGTTCCCAATATTTCTCCTCCTGACCATATACTTCTACAAAATCGGGAAAGAAAAGATACGGAAAACCAGTGCAGCTGTCAGCAATTGCATACAAAACTTCGAGTGCTGCAGCATATTCACTAGGTAGTAAAGTCCCTAGAGTTGTAGAAATCCGCCGTGTTCGTGCGTTTAGTGGAAGATCATCCCAGGCTTCATCCATCACACCTGAGACAAATGCAGTAGTATCAAACGCGCTATATGCGGAGTGAACCTTTCTGCTAAAATCTAATAGAAAGTTCTTGTTATATACTAATACTACTATGAAATTCAGCCGCCCCCAAGTTTGGGAGCGGCTGTTTGTTGTGCAACGCTTTATGGATTCAGATCAATTACTCTGAGATGACGATGATCAATTCTGCATTCGTGATGCCTGGAAGAGATCTCGTCATGACACCGGAGTGGTAAGCTATGATTTTAGCACCTGGCGTCAATTTCGCTTCACCACCAAGGCTATTTACGATTTTCGTGTCTTTTGTGATGTTTAGGATGACATCATTGTAGAAATTTTCATCAGAGTTCACGTTCACGTAAACCTGCTTATCGTTGGTACGATCCTTCATGATTGTGCCTTCGATTTTCAAATTCTCTTGACCTTTTACGACGATTTTGCTCGCATGAGACATTGCAGGGAAACTCATTGTCATGACTGGACCGTAAGTCGCTTCAACATTTACATTGGCTTTGATCGCATCTTTCGTAAGGGCTTCACCTTTATCATTCACGATTACGGTATCTTTGTCTACGGTAAGGATAATTTGTTCTTGCCCACCTTGTTCAAGCGGTTTACCGACAACTGTTACACGATCACCGTTCACATCCGTTACGATGCCGTCCGTACCTGGTAATTGCACTTGGCTTTCCTCCAAAATGATAATCATCTCAGCATTTGTGATACCTGGTAGTGACATCGTCATGACAGGGGAGTGATAAGCAACGATCTTCATGCCTGGCGTAAGTTGCGTTTGGTTTCCGTGAAGATTTACGATCTTCGTATCTTTGTTGATATTTAGCAAGATATCGTTGTTCTTATTATTATCCGAATTGACGTTCAAATAAATGCGGTTGTCGTTAGCAAAATCGGATTTCTCGATGGTTCCTTCAACTCTAATAGACTCATGATCCTTCACGACGATTCTGGTTGCATTGCCGATTGGCGGCAAGCTAAATGTAACCGCCGGGCCATAGAATACGTCCACATTTTTATCTAATTGGAGGGCGTCTTTCGTTAGTAGTTCTCCCTTTTCATTTACGATGACCGTATTATCATTCACATTCAGCTTGATTTCCTTCAGACCGCCTTGTGCCGCAGGTGTACCAACAACTGTGATTTGATTGTTGTTCTTCTCTGTAATCACACCGCTTGTTTCAAGCTCATCCTGCACTTGTTGTTCCTTCTTTACGATGATGTAGTTCGCTTGTACTTGAGCAGGAATGCTCTTCGTCATCTTCGAGCCGTAGAACGCTTCGATGGTCATGCCTGTCTTAATATCCTTACGGTCTACTTTTTTACCATCTTGATCGACGATTGGCGTATTACCCGTTAGTTGGAGAACGATCGTTTCTTCTTTCGAGGTGTAGAGGTTCTTACCTGTTACGACGATCTTGTTGTTCTTCGCTTCGGACACTTTTCCTTGGATACCGTTTATTTGTTGATCCTGAACGATGATAGAAATAGCGGTGCCTTTAGGTGGCAAGCTCTTCGTCAGCACCGGACTGTAAAATACTTTAATGGCTTTTTTCTCTTTGATCACTTGATCTAAGCTAACCTTCTTGCCTTTACTGTTGATGATCTTCGTGTCCTTCGTGATCGCTAGGATCACTTCGTCTTGGGCACTAGGTGTGAGCCCTCTGCCGATCACCGTGATGGATTTACCGTTAGAATCATTGGTATAATTCGTAATTTGACCTAGCGTGCCGAGAGTTTTTTGTTGCTCTTTGTTTTGATTTTCTTTCTTATGTTCATTATTGTCCTTGTTACCGTTATGTTTACCGTTCATATTCGCGATCGTTACGTCTTCCTTTTGATCCACTTGATTTACTGGTCCTGGTGGGCAAATTGCAAGATGCGCCTCGTTTGCACTTACCACAGGAACTGCTGCCATTGCTAGAATCGTTGCCGTTGTGAGTACTTTGTAAAATTTGTTCATGTTATTATTCCTCCAATATTCACAATTATCTTCTTGTTAGTAATTCTTTCTTTCATGGCAATATGACAATTCATGTAATTCCATACATGATCATAAACGGGAGGTCTCCTTAAAATGTTGCATCATATGGAAAATAATACACAGCGTATTTATTAGTGAACTGCTCTATTATTTTGGAATAGAATATTTTCCCTCGCCATAGATTGAAATTGGGTATTCCAAATTTTTTATATTTAATTGAACACCGTTCATTTTAGACGATATGTAACTGCATACTAAATGAAAGGTGTAATTTGCATCAGGGTGACAGCGCTTACTTATAATTTTATGTTTCCTGCAATGATCCAAGTCATAAGAAAATCTAAATATTAATTAAGGAGGCTGTTCTTTTATGGTATTTGTTGAGCCGGGGGCGAATGGATCGAAGGTTACTTTTAAGAAGCGTTATGAAAATTATATCGGTGGTAAATGGGTTGCTCCAGTTCAAGGTCAATATTTCGAAAATGTTTCGCCTGTGAACAACTTGCCATTCTGTGAGGTGGCTAGGTCGAGTACAGATGATATCGAGCTGGCGCTGGATGCAGCACATGAAGCAAAAGATGCTTGGGGGCGTACATCGGTTGCGGAGCGTGCATTCATTCTGAATCGGATTGCGGATCGAATTGAGGCGAATTTGGAAATGCTTGCGGTGGCCGAAACATGGGATAACGGCAAGCCGATCCGGGAAACGATGGCGGCCGATTTACCACTCGCCATCGATCATTTCCGCTATTTTGCCGGCTGCATCCGGGCCCAGGAAGGATCGTTAAGCCAGATCGATGACGACACGGTTGCTTACCATTTTCATGAGCCGCTTGGGGTTGTTGGCCAGATCATCCCATGGAATTTTCCGTTGTTGATGGCTACATGGAAACTGGCTCCGGCACTCGCTGCAGGCAATTGCGTCGTGCTGAAGCCTGCGGAGCAGACACCAGGCGTCGATCATGGTTTTGATGGAGTTAATTGAGGATCTGTTGCCGCCAGGTGTGGTGAACATTGTCAACGGTTTTGGCTTGGAAGCAGGCAAGCCGCTCGCTTCGAGCAGCAGAATTGCCAAGATAGCATTTACGGGGGAGACGACAACCGGGCGACTGATCATGCAGTATGCTTCCCAGAATCTGATCCCAGTCACGTTGGAACTAGGCGGCAAATCCCCGAATATATTTTTGAAGATATCATGACTAAGGACGATGCTTTCTTTGACAAGGCGCTCGAAGGTTTTACGTTGTTTGCGCTGAACCAGGGCGAGGTCTGCACTTGCCCTTCTCGGGCGCTCATTCAGGAATCCATTTATGATCAATTTATGGAACGGGCATTGAAACGGGTAGCTGCCATCAAGCAGGGTAATCCGCTCGATCCAGCCACGATGATTGGCGCCCAGGTATCTACTGAACAGATGGAGAAAATCCTGAGCTATATCGACATTGGCAAACAGGAAGGAGCAGAATGCCTGATTGGCGGAGGGCGCGCTTCACTCGAAGGGGAGCTGGCAGACGGTTATTATATCCAGCCTACCGTACTTCAAGGAAATAACAGCATGCGTATTTTCCAAGAAGAGATTTTTGGTCCTGTTGTGGCTGTGACGACCTTCAAGGACCAGGAAGAAGCGCTCGCAATTGCGAATGATACGTTATACGGTCTCGGCGCCGGAGTTTGGACACGTGATGTGAACACCGCATACCGGGTCGGTCGCCAGATTCAGGCCGGACGTGTCTGGACCAATTGCTACCATGCGTATCCGGCTCATGCGGCCTTTGGTGGTTACAAATCCTCCGGTATCGGTCGTGAAAATCACCGGATGATGTTATCGCACTACCAGCAAACGAAAAATTTGTTGATCAGCTACAGTCCTAACGCGCTGGGCTTCTTCTGAAATGGGGAAGACGTATGAGCCTGGAAGAAGATGGTGTGCGCAAGGTCATCGCCACAGATGCTGCACTGGAACTGATTGACTTGCTACGAACGAAACACGGCCCGGTCATGTTCCATCAATCGGGTGGCTGTTGCGACGGCAGCTCGCCTATGTGTTTCCCGGTAGGCGAATTCCTTATCGGAGAGAGCGATGTAAGGATGGGGGAGATCGGCGGAGCCCCGTTTTACATGAGTAAAGCCCAATATGAGTATTGGAAGTATACTCAGCTGATCATCGACGTAGTTCCTGGCAGAGGTGGGATGTTCTCGCTCGAAGGACCAGAGGGAAAAAGATTTCTGACCCGTTCACGCGTCTTTAATGAAGAAGAGCAGCGAAAGTTCAAGCTTTTGTGAGGAGTGGTATGAAAACAGGGTCAGGCGCTCATGTTATAAATGGAGGTGAACGTCATGACTGGAAGAAACAATAAGCCAAAGAACGACGGACCTGCCGCTACTCCTGGACGGCTAGATCAATTCGGTGAGAAACTGACAGAAGATGAAGGAAATAAACCGATGAATCCAGGTAAAAACAGCGGAAAGCGCTGTTGATTGAAGATTATTTTTTTGGTGAGGAAGTTTGAAAAAAAGAAACGGCGCTTTTAATAGGTGCCGTTTCTTTTTTCTATGTATGTTAATTTGCTTAATAATGAGATAGTCGATTACATAATAGAATTAATGTTCGAGGAAAGTCTTCCCTCTAGACCCGACTTTGTAGTATGCTAGCTGTAAAGCTTTAAAGCGCCTTAACGGTTCCTTAGCCAACGAGGAAGAAAATAGAATAAGGAGCGTGCAATTATATGCAAAATAAGTTAACAAGTAAAGAATCTACATTGATAATACAAAGTGTTCAGGATTATTTACTTAAACTACGAAGTGAGAATGAAGACTCTTTAGACAAAGAATTTCTCAATAATCAAATAACAACTGCTCAATCGGTGTTCGAAAAAGTTCTTGGTTTAAAATTATCAGATGATGGAAAGTCGATAAGTGATATGGAAAGCCCCGATGGAATATTACTGTTTAAGGCAAATTACAAATACAATGGCCGAGATAAAAAGACAAGAATGGGAAGTATGGTCGTTCAAGTCCTCCGTAAGGATTCTGTTAAGCAAGCAATAATAGATCGTCTTCATAAAGAACGTGGTTGGGAAAAAGGATGGATATTTGTAGATACGATTCAACAAGTGGAGTCAATCGAAGATACAAAATAAACAGAGATTTTTCGTTATTCAACTATTGTTACTTGTTATAATCGGAACCACCAGAAGTCTGAATGATTTAGTGGATACTTAGGCAACTAATTACAGGGCTTGATAGTGATTAGTTGTCTTTTTGTGCTAACAATATTGATCGATACTCCAATATACGATACGATGCATGAAGAATCTAGTGCGTGATATCCAACCTTCTTGGTGCTAAAACCGGCCTTTTGAACACGTACTAATAGGAAGGAAGATCATTAATTATGACGAAGAAGCTGTTTTACGATTCCGCTTATTTGATTGAATGGAAGACTAAGATAAGCAAGATTATAGAGAGAGAAGACGGGCATTACATCATTCTGGAAGAGACAGCCTTTTATCCAGAAGGCGGCGGGCAGCCTAGTGATGAAGGTACGATTAATGGGATTCCTGTGCTTGATGTAATTAGTGAAGGAGAAGAAGTATTACATAAGATGGCGAGTTTACCCGAACAGACTGATGCGGAATGCCAGATACATTGGTCTAGAAGGTTCGATCATATGCAGCAGCATAGCGGACAGCATCTACTCTCGGCAGTATGTCTAGACCTTTTTCAGGCAACAACTCTAAGTTTCCATCTAGGGACAGATTATTCCACGATTGATGTAGAACATCCAGATCTAAATCCTGAGCAGTTGACACGGATCGAACATGAAGTGAACCGACAGATCTATATGAATCACAATATTCTTAGTTACTTTGTTACGCAAGAAGAAGTGGCTCAGTTGCGGCTCGTCAAACAGCCAAAAGTGACAGAGAATATTCGCATTGTTGAAATGAAGAATGTAGAGTTTAACGCATGCGGAGGGACTCATGTATCGTCAACGGGCGAAATCGGGATCATTAAGCTGTTGAAGGCAGAAAAGCAAAAGGGAAATACACGGATTTATTTCAAATGTGGATACCGTGCTTTAGGAGAATTTAATGATAATGCGCGGATTATTAACGCCTTATCCATCAAATTTAATACAGGTAAAGATGAGATTATAGATCGAATAGACAAGTGGGAAATGGAGTATAAGCAACTTCAGGTTGAGTGTATGGCCTTGAAAGAGAAGAATGATAAATATGTCGCACAGGAGTTGTTATCTAAACAGGAAGGGAGCCTTCTTACATATATTTTTGAGGATAAGTCCCTTAAGGATTTACAGAACCTCGCGATAAAGTTAACAGCTGACAATGAGCTTCAAGTACTATTTGCTACGTCATTGGAGAATAAGATTGTTATGGCGCATAACGGGAGTTTTGATCATTCCTGCGGGGCCTTCTTTAAAGCCAACTTAGGATCATTCCAAGGAAAAGGGGGAGGCAGTGAAAAGATCGCGCAGGCTGGATTCCCGACCTGGGAGAACGCTTCTGCTTTCTACGAATTTACCAGAAAATCGTTTCAATCTTGATGACTTTACAGGTATATCAGCAAAATGAAAAGTGCTCAAAAATATATTTTATTTTACTGTCGTTATAAAAAAAAATAACCCTTCAAAGTCGCTAATTCTAGCGGCTTTTTTGTTTAAGGCAACAAGTAGGGTGTGCTCTGCAGAAAATAGATTACATAAAAAATATTATGTTTACCGGAGAGCGGTCGCGCTAATATTAACAATAATGAGTTTTATTTACATTCTGGAATAACGACGCTGACTGCATTAGCTGAACCGAATCGTATGAATATCGTACAGCTATTGCGTGATGGTCCTCTGACTGTTGGCGAAATTGCCGAGCAAGTGGGACTTCGCCAACCACAAGCGTCAAAACATTTAAAAGTGCTTAGTGATAGCGGAGTTGTGGAAGTACGGGTTGATGCGAACCGTCGGATCTACAAGCTTCGGTCTGAACCCTTTCAAGCGATGGATCTTTGGCTGCAGTCCTTCCAGCATATTATGGAAGATCGATTTGATAACTTGGATAATTACTTACGTGAACTTCAGAATAAGGAAAAACCTTAGCATCATTTAATTAGGAGGAGATTACTATGTCAAAGAACGAAATGGTCTCGAGAGTAGAGAACGATCGTATACTGGTGCTGGAGCGCGTATTCGATGCACCGCGCGATCTCGTATTCCGGATGTTTAAGGAACCGGAACACCTCAAGCGTTGGTGGGGACCAAGAGGTTGGGAGATCCCGGTGTGTAACATTGATTTTCGTCCGGGAGGCGTATGGCATTACTGCATGAAGTGTATCGATCAGAATTTAGGTGAATTTTACGGTATGGAATCATGGGGAAAAGGTGTCTATAAGGAAATTATCGAATTCGAAAAGATCGTCTACAATGATTATTTCTCGGATGCTGAAGGCAATAATAATGAGTCCCTGCCAACGACTCTAATGACGTTAGAATTTATCGATCTAGGCGGCAAGACGAAATTGGTTAACCGCGCTGAATATGTGTCGCCAGAGGCCCTTAAAACAGTTATGGACATGGGTATGCTGCAAGGTATCACTGAAACCTGGGATCGCTTGGGCGAGATGTTAGAGTTGGAAAAGAAATAAGTTAGGGAATAATTTACTAAAGCAGTTAATCAAAAAGATTAGCTGCTTTTTTCACTATAAAAGAGTAATATAGTTTGAGCGAGTCCTTGAAAGATGGATTTGAGTTTACTATAATTTACTCTTAGTAAAAGAGGTCTAATAAATATTCAACTAGAACTCAACCAGAAAGGGGTATTATTGATGCTAACTACACAAACAACAATAGGACAACTCATGAATGAACGTAAATCCGTTCGTAAATATAAAGAAGGGGTTGTCATTCCACGAGAAAAGATACAAAATCTGCTTCAACAAGCGATTACCGCACCTTCTTCAAGCAATTTGCAACCTTGGCGATTCCTTGTAATTGACGATCCACAAGTTAAAAAAGAATTGCGTACAATTGCTAATAATCAAGAACAAGTGGAGACTTCATCAGCGATTATTGCCGTAATTGGTGATCTTAGCATGTACGAAAATGCTGAACAAATATACGATGCTAATTTTGAACAAGGTTTTATGACTCGAGAAGTTGCTGATTTAATGATTAAAAATTCACGCGCTTTATATAGTAATTTACCAGAAGCTGTTCTAAAAAATATTGTACATTTCGATGCAGGACTAATATCGATGCAAATTATGCTGTTAGCAAAAGATATGGGTTATGACACAGTACCAATGGGTGGCTTTGATAAAGTTAAATTTGCGGAGAAATTCAACCTTCCTCAAAATGAAATTGCTATTTTACTAATTGCAATTGGTGAAGCTTCCACTCCTGCATATGGCTCATCACGTCTGCCATTAGATCAAGTAGTACGTTTTATGAATTAATACTAAGTATAATAAGTTCTATAACATAACAAAAGAAGGCTGCCGATGCAAGTAGTTCGGCGGCCTTCTTTGCGAATAAGGAGTAAGTATCAAATGACGAAAAATTATGTGCACCATCAATGTGTCCAACTAATACATATTTTAGAATCTGGGCATTTTATACAAAAGCATGGGCCGACATATTCTTAAAGCAATTTTCCCTTTTGAATGTTTGCGGGGAATTTTACCATGTTTAAGATTAAGCATTTCATGTACAGTTAAGGATATGTACGTATAATAACAAGCGGCCTTTTGCCAGGCTGCTTTTTTGTGTGAATAATGATAATCACTACTTAGAAGGAGGACGCGATGAATATTCTAGTTGTCGATGACGAGCAGAGTATCCTGAACCTCATCCGTCTCAATCTTGAGATTGAAGGCTACACAGTACACACAGCCGCAAGCGGCCAAGCTGCGCACGAACAATGGCAGGCGCAACCGATAGATTTGATTATTCTTGATGTTATGCTTCCCGATACAGATGGGTATCAATTACTGCGCGAGTTCCGCAGCAGCAACTCTGACGTTCCTGTCATCATGCTTACCGCCAAAGGACAAATTAACGACAAGCTGCTGGGACTGCAATTAGGCGCAGATGATTACCTCGTTAAGCCATTCCACAGTACGGAGCTACTGCTTCGAATTAAGGTGATCCAAAGACGAATGAACAAGCAAGAGCAGAATAGCTCCGGATCTAGCCGCATGCATTGCGGCCCTTTTCAAGTCGATTCGGAAAAGCGATTAATACTTGTGAACGGACAGGAGGTTACACTGACGTATCGAGAGTATGATTTGCTTCTGCTGTTATTATCCAATAAGCAGCGTATATTCACTCGAGATGATCTCCTTATGAAGGTGTGGAAGCTTGATTTTCCGGAAAATACGAGAGCAGTCGATATTATGATACAGCGCCTCCGCAAAAAGTTAGGACAAGAGGGAGAGCGAATCAAAACCATTTACGGCGTCGGTTATAAAATAGATTGTTAATTTGCTGAACTATTTTGAATAAGGTGGACAACCTATGACTTTACAGAGACGCATTCACTTGGCACTTCTAGCTCTATTCATTCCTGTCATGCTTTTTCTCTATATCGTGCTTGATATTTCTTTACAGAATAATGTATATCACTCCGCGGTTAATTCGTTGCAAAAGCTCAGCGTAGAAGCTCAGATCTACACGATCAATTATGTAGAACGCGAACAAAAAGGCGAACCAGATGCCACCCTTCAAAAGGGCGCTCCGCTTATTGCCTCATATCTGTCCAAGCGCATGGGCGTTCGCGTACAGCTCATTAACGTGCATCATAACGTCCTAGCTGATACCGAGCGAGGAGCATTACCTTATGTGAATCAGGATATACAACAAGCGATGCTTGGTAATAAGTCCTATATGATTCAAAAGGCTTCTCCTTCGCCATTGCTGCTGTTCTCAAGCCCAATCTACGTTGACAATCAAGTCATCGGATTAATTCGATTCCTCCAGCCCCTGGAGGATGAATCTCAGCTACTCAATCGAATGAATGTCACCTTTGCGGTTGCTTGCTTGTTTATACTCGCTGCCGCCGTGCTGGTTGCGAATCGCTTCGCCAAGTCGCTGAGCAGACCGATCGAGCAGCTTCGAGATATGGCGAAGAAGCTTGCCAACGGCCATTACGGAAGCCGTATCGAATTAAGCGGTTATGTGGAAATAAGTCAGTTAGCACATTCCTTGCATGCGATGGCCGATGCAATCGAGCTACACATCAAACAGTTAGGACGGGAGAAGGATAAACAGCGCGATTTCCTCGATCGAGTCACCCATGAGCTGAAGACGCCTCTGACCGCGATTATGGGATATTCGAACTTAATTCCACGTCTGAAGGATCCGAAGGATGTTGGGAAAGCTTACGCCATATTTCCGTGGAAAGCGAGCGAATGCTCACGCTTGTCGAGGAACTGTTAAGCCAATCCAAGTATGGAGACAGCCCATTCTCGGTATCTCCTACCATATGCGACATCGCGTCGATTGTAAGCGAAGCAGTCTATGTCTTACAACCACGACTCGACAAATATCAGATTCGGCTGCGTAACAAGCTAGTCACCACGATGGTTGTCGCAGATCCAGATAAGACGAAGCAGATTTTCTTGAACTTGCTCGATAACGCAATCAAATATAGCGATGCATCCAAACTTGTAATAGAGCAAACATCAAGCGACGAGGCAGAGCAAATTACGATCCGGGATGATGGAATTGGCATAAGCCCTTCTCTCATTGCACGATTTGACAGCTCCTCAACGGACGAGAGTCTAACAGAAACTATAGGCAATGGCTTCGGGTTGCTTATATGCAAACAGCTAATGACCCTGCAAGGAGGAGCAATGTTCATACAGTCCGAGGATGGGGTCGGAACGACGATCACGCTGAAGTTCCGCTCACCGGCAGCATTGAATACACAACCTCTGCCAACAAGCTCGAAATAATACATTTATGAAACAATTACGAGGAGATTATGAAATGATGGTTGTTTATGCTGAGTAGGGAGAGTAATACAGAATGAACAAGCTTATATGGAGTGTCGTTCTTTTTACAGGAATTATTCTATTGCTGATTTTCGCCGGTTTCTTCATGAATGAGCAAGTCTATAAGAAAGTCGGCATTATTGACGATAAGCATGAAGTGTTGCGAAAAGTAAGCGATTCCCTTCCTGTTCAAGTAACAATTTCTCATCAGAAATGGGGATCTTTGATTGTCAATGACGAGGTAAGTCTGCACTCACTCGTATCCTATGTTGATCGGATCAAGCAGGAGTATGAACCGAGGCTGTCTACTGATATCGACAGTGAACAGGCCATTCTCTCGGGACGCATCCAATATTTGAACGGAAGCGAGGAGACCTTTGAGCTTAGCAGCACCTTTACCCTTGGCAAATGGTCTTACGGACCTGGACATGAGACACCTCTGCTGTCTGCCTTGCAGACACAGTTGCAAAGTTTCTACTATACGCCTGAGCATTTTGCACAATTCATACGAAATGCAGAAAGGATCACTTTCCGTTCTAACGGCGAACAAGAAAGCTTGCTTGATCATGAAAAGGGTTACTTGGTGACCAGCATTAGCCAAGCATTGGAAATCAAAGATTTGGTCGAAATTAAGCAATTGTTGCTCCACAAGCAGATGCCGCTTGGCTCTATTACTGCATACAAGGAAGACAAGAAGCTGATAAATGATCGTAGCAACCTCCTGCATATCGTGGTTTATTCCGATTATGTCGTCATGCAGTATATGGGTGATGACAACGGCAATTCGATCTATTTGCAGGCAGGCTTGGAGGAGTTGCTTCATGGAAAGAACACAAAGGCGGATATAAGATGACACGATTACTCTACCTTTTACTATTCGTCTGTCTAGTTACGCAGGCAGGCTGTTCCAATGATTATCATGCTATTACTGTGGATGAACAAGGTATGCCTGATTTGAAAGGGCGTCATCTGGTTGCATACGTGGCGGCTCGCGAAGAAGTCGGTAGTGCACTGTTGTCCTCCTTCTGTCAAGAAACAGGATGTACATACGAATACATTCGGCTGTCGACAGAGGAGATATTGCGCCGTGTGGCTCAAGAATCAACGAAGCCGCAAGCGGATCTCGTTATTGGTGGAACGATCGATGCGCACATGACGATGAAGGAAGAGAATCTATCCTCCCCGATTCGAAGCGCAAACATGGATCTTATACCTTTTCCATTTAAGGACGTGGACGGGTATTGGGCTGGTTACGAAGTAGAACAATTATCGATTGCGGTTAATCGCGAACGCTGGGATCAAGAATTTGCACCGTTTGGGTTGAAGATTCCTAAGACGTGGGAAGACCTGCTTAATCCTGCATACCGCGGAAAAATTGTGATGCCAGATCCGAATTATTCAGGTACCGCGTACACATTTATCGCTTCGTTATACGATGCATGGGGGAGCAGAGAACATCCGATTATTTGCGTAAGTTGAACAGCAATATCGGTCTGCTTACTGTAAACGGCTTCATGCCGGCACAATATGTTAGCTCAGGTGAGTATGCAATCGGTATCAACTTTCTCGGAGATCAGCGCAAACTGCGCGAAGCCGGGTTTGATATTGTGAGCAGCATTCCGACTAATACGAGCCTATTTGTCAACGGAATATCTAAAATCCGGAACGCGCCTAATGAGAGCGCTGCAGACTGGTTCATCAATTACAGCTTGTCGCAAGAGGCAGCAACTGTCTTGGAACGAGTGTCTTATGGCACTCCAACCGTGCACAAGAACAAGCAGGATGAATCGAATTCTGCTGTCTTACCTGTACACAGTTCAATGCGTAGACATGATCAAATCTTAGACCTTTGGAACAGATTGCGTACGGACAATAAAGGTCAAGGAGAATGAAGAATGTTAGGTTGGTTGAAAAAAGCTCCCGCAATACCTCGATTGCCGGAGAACATGATCGCAAAGATGTATCGAATTTTTCGTATCCGTACATTGATCGGTATTTTTGTAGGATATGCGGGCTATTACTTAGTACGCAACAACTTTACCCTGTCAACACCGTTTTTGAAAAGTGAATTTGGGTTCACTCCTTCTCAGCTCGGAATGCTGAGTGCCGCCCTTGCGGTTACTTACGGGATCAGTAAATTCTTTATGGGGAATTTGGCCGATAAGGCTCATACTCAGCGATTTATCGCTGTTGGCTTATTCATGGCTGGACTTGTTAACCTTTTTTTCTTGAGTTCAGCTTCCTCGTTCGGCCTCATCTTCATGATGCTGATCATAAACGGAGTGTTTCAAGGTATGGGTGCTCCTCCTTGTAGTATCGTTCTAGCGAACTGGTTCTCAAAGAAAGAGCGCGGCACATACATGGGAATCTGGAATTCGTCTCACAATATCGGCGGCGGCATTATTGCGCCAATCGTTGGTGTTTCATTAGGGATTCTCGGATCCGCTTACTGGCAATCCGCAATTTTCGTTGTTCCTGGGATTATGGCTATGGTTATCGCCGTCTTCGTATGGTTCTGCGGAAAGGACACGCCGCAATCAGTCGGCCTTCCGCCAGTGGATGAATATCGCAACGATTATGACGACGTAGAACGTAACCCGGAAGGCGACAAGCTGTCCATGAAGGAAATCTTGTTCAAATATGTACTTAAAAACAAATTCATCTGGTTCCTGTGCTTGTCGAACGTATTCGTATACTTCATTCGCTTCGGCGTCTTGAACTGGGTACCTCTGTACTTGACGGAAGTAAAAGGCTTCACGCAATCGCAATACCAACTTGCATTTGCCATATTCGAATGGGCGGCCATTCCAAGCTCGCTCATCGTTGGCTGGCTTAGTGACAAGGTATTCAAGGGTAATCGGATGCCACTTTGCATTATCAGCATGGCCGGCGTTGTGTTGGCTACACTCGTGTATTGGCAGTCAACGAATGTGATTATTATCAACATCGCCATATCCATTATTGGCTGTCTCATTTATGTGCCGCAGTTCTTGATCGGCCTTAGTGCAATCGACTTCGTACCGAAGTTCGCAGTAGGTACCACGGTGGGTATGACTGGATTGTTCGCTTACTTGTTTGGTAACCTGACTGCAAGCGCACTCGTTGGATTCATCGTCGAATCCTCCGGTTGGAATGGTTGCTTCCTAATGCTTCTCGCGAGTGGCGTAATGGCAGCACTCTTCCTAACACTGATTCAAATTGGTCGTAAGAAGCAGCTTGCGAACGCAGCGAATCAAGCGTAAGTCTTAGCAATAAATAATAAATAACCCTCTGAAGTCATGCTACTAAGGCTGGCAATCAGAGGGTTTTCTATTGTTTAACATTTAGAGTTAATCTCCCGCTATCTACAGGGGGTGGTACGGGGTGACTTAGACCAGATGGCAAGCGACATGATGTCCTGGCTTCGCTTCCCGAAATTCTGGCTCGCTCTCAGTGCAGATCGAAGTCACATATGGGCAGCGTGTTCGGAAGGAACAGCCACTCGGTGGATTCAGCGGACTAGGTAGCTCGCCGCTAAGTACAATCCTTTCCTTGTCTGCTTCGAAATCAGGATCAGGGACGGGGATGGCAGACATAAGAGCACGTGTATAAGGGTGAAGCGGCTCTGCATAAAGTGTCTCACTGTCTGCCAGCTCCACGATCTGACCTAAGTACATGACGGCAACTCGATCGCTGATATGCTTGACCATAGACAAATCATGCGCGATGAACAGATAAGTTAGTCCAAGACGTTTCTGTAGATCCTTTAGTAAATTGACGACCTGGGCCTGTATGGATACGTCCAGCGCTGAGATGGGCTCATCACAAATAATGAATTTCGGATCGACAGCTAGCGCGCGAGCGATTCCGATGCGCTGGCGTTGGCCACCCGAAAACTCATGGGGATAGCGGGTAGAATGCTCTGGATTAAGCCCGACTAGATAAAGAAGTTCCTCAACTCGCTTCCTGCGTGCAGATCGGGTCTCAGCGAGACGGTGAATGTCAAGTGCCTCACCAATAATGTCCATAATTGTCATGCGCGGATTAAGCGAAGCGTACGGGTCCTGGAAGATCATCTGCATCTCGCGACGAAAAGCTTTAAGCTGGCCCGGCTTCAGCCGGTAAATCTCGAACCTCCATACAATGCCTCGCCGGCAGTCGGCTCATATAAACGAAGAATTGTTCTTCCTGCTGTCGATTTGCCGCATCCCGATTCGCCTACCATGCCGAGTGTCTCACCTCTGTCGACGCTGAAGCTAATGTTATTAACAGCCTTAAGTGTCTGGCCTCGTCCAAGGTGAAAATATTTACTCAACTGTTTAATCTGGAGCAATGGCTCTGTACTCATCGGGATACCTCCTGTGCCAGTGGATGTTGCAGCCAGCAGCTTGCGCTATGGGTTTCGCTGATATCGGTCGATTCCGGCAACTGCTGTTGGCAGATGTTCATCGTGTCATTACACCTGGCCCAGAACGGGCAGCCTTCTGGTGGTTTGGCTAGATCAGGTGGTGTACCGTAAATCGGCACAAGCGGCTCATTCTTGTTCTGATCGATCCGAGGTAGGGAACGCAGCAGGCCTTGGGTATAAGGATGCTGTGGTTGCTTTAATATTTCGCGCTTCGTACCGGTCTCAACGATCTGACCCGCATACATGACAATGACACGATCACACAAATCCGCCACAATGCCAAGATCATGCGTAATTAAAATGATCGAGGTCCCAAACTCACTCTGTAGAGATTTTAGAACACGTAGGATCTGGGCCTGGATCGTCACATCTAGCGCTGTCGTCGGCTCGTCCGCGATTAGCAGGGCCGGGCGACAAGCTAAAGCAATGGCGATCATAGCCCGTTGCCTCATGCCACCGGAGAACTCATGCGGGTACTGCGAGAAGCGTGAGGCAGGATGGGGATACCGACCATCTCAAGCATCTCAATTGCTCGCCGCTTGGCTTCCTTTGCTGTCATTTGCTGGTGTTTGATCAGCACCTCGGTAATCTGGTGTCCTATCGTCATCGTCGGATTCAGCGATGTCATCGGATCCTGAAACACCATCCCGATATCCTTACCTCGTATAGACTGCATTTCCCGCTCGTTCAAACTTAGTAGATCTTTTCCCTGGAACAGGATCGATCCTTGATGAATACGGGCGGGAGGCTGCGGTAGTAGACGCATGATGGCTTGTGCAGTCACGCTTTTCCGCAGCCGGATTCGCCGACAATGGCGATGGCCTCACCGGGCTGAACATGGAATCCGATACCGCGCACGGCCTGCACATCGCCGCCGCGGACATGGAAGGAGACATGCAAATCTTGGACTTCTAGCAATTTTTGCAAGGGCGAACCCTCCTAGTCCTTATTTTTTCATCTTCGGATCGAGCGCATCGCGCAGCCCGTCCCCGAACAGATTAAAGCACAGCATCATCAAGCTGATAAACAGCGCAGGAAAGGCGAGACGCCATGGATAAATAATCATGGTTTTAAGCGCGTCGTTGATCATCGTTCCCCAGGATGCAGCTGGCGATTGCACCCCTAGCCCAAGGAAGCTAAGCACCGCTTCACTGAAGATGGCTGAGGGCACTGCCAAGGTCAAGGTAACGATAATCGGACCCATTGCGTTTGGCAGGAGATGTCGAAACAAGACGCGCATATGGGGCGAGCCAAGAGACCGGGAGGCGAGGGCGTATTCCTGATTTTTGAGCTGCATCATCTGTCCACGTACGATCCAAGACATATTGATCCAGCCAGTCACACACAGCGCCAATATAATCGTACCCAGGCTTGGTTCGAAGACGACAACAAGCAGAATCGCTACCAGAAGATCCGGAATAGAATAGATGATTTCAGAGATTTTGTTCATCACCTCGTCAAGACGTCCGCCGATATAACCCATGATCCCGCCGTAGATAACACCGATGACGAGATTGATGGCTGCAGCGGAGAAGCCGACAGTAAGAGAAATACGGGCGCCCATCCACGTTCTAGCGAACATGTCGCGGCCGAGATCGTCCGTACCGAACCAATGCTCGGCGGAAGGTGGCAGATTCGTCATCTCTAGATAATTAGAATAGTAATCGTAAGGCGTCAGCATTGGACCGATTATTGCCATGATGATAATGAGCAGTAAGAAGACTAGGCCTGTCATAGCAACTGGGTTGCTGCGCAGACGCAGCCAGGTGTCACGCCATGAAGATACTCCTTCCTGTTCGATCGCTTCCGCCGCATGTTCGCTAACTTCTGCCTTTCGAAAATCTTCCAGGACCAGTTCGCGTTTGTCGGCAGGGGAAGAATGCAACATTGTCATGCGGCCTTCTCCTTTCTCGAGACCAGAGTGATGCGGGGATCGATGAGTCCGTACGCAATGTCGGTAATGAAGCGGGCGCACATGAGAATAAGCCCATAAAATAGGGTAATGCCCATAATTAACGAATAGTCACGGTTGCTGATGCTGATGACATATATTTTGCCGAGACCACCGATCCCGAAAATTTGCTCGATGATAAAAGAACCTGTCACGACGTTGGCCGTGAGTGGACCGAGATAGGTGACAACGGGTAGAATACCGTTGCGCAGCACATGTCTTTGGATGATGGCACCGGAGGATAAGCCTTTGGCCTTTGCGGTCTTAATATAGTCGGCAGTCAACACCTCTAACATATTCGAACGTGTCAGGCGTGCGATAAAGGCAATCGGCAGGGCGGATAGCGCCAAGGTCGGCATTATATAATCAAGCGGGCCGCTCAGACCAACGACATGAAGCAATCTCAGTTTTACGCCGAAAATATATTGGAAAAAGGAAGCTAATACAAAGCTGGGAACAGATACGCCCAGAACTGCGATGATCATCGATACAGAGTCGAGAAGCTTGCGATGCCGCAGCGCCGCAACCATGCCGAGACCAACTCCGATGACAACAGAGAAAATAATCGAGACAATACCTAGCTTTAAAGAGTAGGGGAAGGCATCGCGAATCATTTGACCGACTTCACGGTCCAGCATTTTCATCGAAATGCCCAGATCGCCTTTCGCCAGGTTGCCCAGGTATACGAAATATTGTTCATACAGCGGTTTATCCAGTCCGTATTGGGCCATGAGACGGGCACGGATTTCCGGTGGAACCGCTTTTTCCGACATGAAGGGATCGCCGGGAATGGCTTTCATGAGCAAAAAAGTGACGGAAGCCAGTACCCACAGAGACAGGATGAGATAGAACAATTTGGTCAGGGTATACCGAGTCATGAATGCATCCTCCTTTCTTATCAGATTAAACAAGCACTATTACTGCCGTGGATATGAAGAAGCGGGACGCACCGGCTATGGGGGCCAAATGCATCCCGGATGTAATTCCTGCTGGACAGGCTTGGACTGCGCCGTTATTCGAAGTAACCCCGGTTGAAGATGATGTTTCCTTGGTAGTCGATAAACACGTTTTTGAGATTTGGTTTCTTTAACGCAACGTTCGTGTAGTAGTACAACGGAATAATAGCCTGATCTTGCTCGATCAATATACGCTCTGCTTCAGCTATCAATTCCATCCGCTTCTTGTTATCAAGTGATTGCTTCGCCTCATGAACGAGCTTGTCGTATTCTGGATTGCTGTATCCGATATCATTGTTTCCGCTCCCGGTCATGTACAGATCGAGGAAGGACATAGGGTCGTTGTAGTCGGTTTGCCATCCGGCCCGGGACACTTGATAGTTGAGCGCGGTGCGGTTCTTCAGGAAGACGCCAAATTCCTGATTCTCAATTTTTGCTTTGATACCGAGATTTTTGTTCCACATATCGACAATGGCCTCGGCCACCTTCTTATGGTTTTCATCGGTATTATAGATGAGCGTAAATTCAGGCATGGCGGATAGCCCCTCTTCGCTGAGCCCTTTTTGCAGCAACGCCTTTGCTTCATCTATATTTTCCTTGAAATAATCGTCCTTGTGCTCGGTGCGGAATTCACCATTCTCACCCGCGATTCCCGGAGCAACAATGCCATACGCGGGCAGTTGTCCGCCAAGAGTCACCTTATCAACAATCAACTGACGATTGATCGCCATCGCCAGCGCTTTGCGGATGTTGACATTATCAAACGGCTTCTGTTTATTGTTGAACAAATAGTAGTAGGTGGAGGCGATGCCCTTGATGTCTAATTCATCCGGCTTCGTCTGCTTCATGATTGGAATCTGCTCGTTAGGAATACGTCCGGTCGGCATACCGGCAAAATCGAGCTGGTCGGTCTCATACATGCTGAGTTCCGAGCCGGAATCGTCTACCATGGTCATGTGCACTTTGGTGAATTTGATTTCGTCTTTAGCGTAGTAATACTCATTCTTAACTATCTCAAGTGAGCTTTGCTGTTTCCATTCGCCCATTTTAAACGGACCGTTCGAAATGATGGTACTTGCGTCGGATGCCCACTTCGGATTGTCCTTCACGGAAGAATGTACTGGGAAGTAAGTCGAGAATGAAAGAAGGCTTAGAAAATACGGAGTGGATTGCTCTAGCTCGACCTCAAGCGTATTGGCATCGATGGCTTTGACGGCTACCGAATTCGGGTCGGTGTTCTCTCCGGTGTTATACGCTTCTGCACCCTTGATATAGTACATCTGATAAGCGTATGGTGGCGCCGGCTCGGCCTTTGGATTGAGCACCCGCTTCCACGCAAACTCAAAGTCATTCGCTGTCACGGGATCTCCATTCGACCATTTTGCGTCTTTCCGTAGATGGAAGGTGTACTTGAGACCATCCGGGAAATATCCCACTTCTCTGCAATGCCTGGAATGGCTTTACCATTCTCGTCACTCCGCGCCAGCCCTTCGTACAATCCTGTGAGTACTGCGAACCCTACGTTGTCTTGTACTTGACCGGGATCTAGTGATGGCGGATTCGAATGCAAATTGAAGCGGAAGACCTGCTCCTTCGGTGTTTCGGTCTTGCCCCCAGATGACTGATCAGCGGCTTTTTCATTGTTTGCCTTCGGTGGCGCGGAAGAATTGGTGTCTTGACCACTGCTTCCACAAGCACTCATAATAGTGCTTACAGCCATTATGATAAGCAAGGCTAGTATGGCTTTACGTTTCTTTAACATAGCGTACCCCTCTCTTTGATAAGTAGTGGTTCAAACCCTATCATTTTATAAAAATGCTAACTCGTCTCTATTTATTCTCATTCGCAGGAAATTTTTATAAAAAATCAATGAAGGGGAAAGTACGCGGGTTATTAAAATGGTGTTCCATATGCCAGCAAATGGTTGATTGGGATGGACATTGTTATACTAAAAAAGTAATAGTTTCACATATATACCTTGCTCTTCTATTTTCTATGAGAAACGGGTAAAGCATGCGAGGAGTTATTCATGATCAAAATACTAGTGGTAGATGACGAGAGTAGCATTCGGTCGGCTGTGGCTTACGCGCTGCGTAGGGAAGGGTATGAAGTGGAAATGGCTGCGGACGGTCAGGAGGCTCTGGACAAGGTGGAGACATTCCGACCTACAGTTATGGTGCTTGATGTCATGATGCCTCGTGTTAGCGGTTATGATGTATGCCGTAAGCTGGACGGACAACCTCGGCTGGCGATTTTGTTACTGACTGTCAAAGATGATATTGTCGATAAAGTGCTCGGACTGGAGCTGGGCGCTGACGATTACATGACTAAACCTTTTGATATGCGGGAGCTGCTGGCCAGAGTTAAGGCTCTATCACGCCGGGGAAGTTATGTACAGCAAATACAGCAGGAGCAGGAGGATGTACTGAGACTAGGAGCTTTGACCGCAGAGATATTCAGCCGCACGGTGTCCATTCAAGGTGAGCTGCTCGAATTAACACCTAAGGAATTTGATCTGCTAGTCTTGCTGGTGCGCAATCCGGGACGGGTCTATTCAAGGGAAGTGCTACTGGAGAAGGTATGGGATATGGACTTTGCGGGTGGCACCCGCACCGTGGACATCCATGTACAGCGTCTGCGCAAAAAGCTGGGCAATCTCCACGGTATCATTCAGACCGTTTACGGAATCGGATATAAAAGTACGGAGTTATCCTAAATGATCGGCAAATTTCGGCTAGGCCTGAAAGGGAAAATCTCTTTGTTACTCGCCCTTTTGCTCGTTTTTGTGGTGACTTGCCTAAGCGTACTAGTGCTGAGCGGAATCCGGGAGAACCAGCGAACTCTACTGGAGCAGTCTTTTACTAGGCAAGCAGAAGCCGCCAATCTGCATGTGCGGGAGGAATATCTGACCGGAGGCAGGATGCAGCCGGAACAGTTTATGAAGCAGACGGGTCAACGGCTGGCCGTGGATTTGGGTGCACAAAGTGGTACGGCAGTGACGCTGTATACGGTGGACGGCACATTTGTCGGTACCTCGCTGCCGTTTCAGCCCCGGGCCGATGTGCAGGATGCTCTACGTTTTACAGCCCAAGGACAGTCGGCGTACATTACCGAAGGGGATCAGCTATTGTTTCTAGCGCCTCTATACAATGCCGAGCAACGTCTGGGCACGGTACAGTTTCATGCCTCGCTTGCTGAGCAAAATGCTTTTTACGCCCGAATCCGCTGGTTGTTTCTACTTGCCGGAGCCACTGTACTCGGTGTCGGATTCCTAATCGGTTACGTCTATGTCCGGCGCCAGGTAAATGTCATTAGTAGGTTGAACAAAGCGGCATCGCAAATAGGGCAAGGGGATTATTTATCGGCCCCTTCGGTAATTAGAAAGGATGAGCTGGGAGAGCTTGCCCAGGGAATCTATGAAATGAGCCGAAGCATCTCCACGTCAGTCGGTGCTTTGCATGAGGAGAAGCAGAAGCTGCTTGATACGGTGGGACGATTGCGAGAACTCGAGCAGCAGCAGAAGCAGTTCATCGGCAATATTAGCCATGAGCTGAAGACACCGTTAACCTCGATTATTGCGTATGCCGACCTGTTGAATATGTACAGCGATGATCCTGCCCTGTTAGACGATGCCGGAAGGCGTATCCATGTAGAGGCACAGCGGCTGTACGGTCTTGTAGAGAAGGCGTTGCAGTTGTCGGCGATGGATGTTTACGAGTTTGAGACACAAGTGGAGGCGGTTCCGCTGCGACCTTTGCTTGAGGAAGCTGTGGCCCGGCTGCAAGGAAAGGCGGACAACTGCGGGGTCACGATCCATACTTCGCTTGCTGCAGGAGAGGTATGGGCCGATCCTGAGAACGTGATGCACATCATGCTTAATTTACTGGACAACGCGGTGAAATATAACCGTCCAGGCGGAAAAGTTCACCTGCTTAACTACATTGCAGCACCAGCAAATGAGGCAGGGCGGATGATCATCGAAGTTGCCGATACGGGAATCGGCATTCCAGAGGAAGCCGTACTACGTATTTTCGATCCGTTCTATACAGTTAGCAAAGACCGATCAAGGGCCAGCGGTGGAACAGGACTGGGGTTAGCTCTGGTTCGTAATCTGGCCGAGAAGCAAGGAGGAACGGTACAGCTTGTCGAGACAGGGCCGAACGGGTCACGTTTCACGGTAGAGCTTCCACTGCATGCTTCTGGTTCGGAAGGAATAAAATATACACAAACTAACGAAAGCGAAGCTCGGAATGAATAAGATCATCCGGGCTTTTCGTCGTGACTCACGCCAAATATAGATTCAACGATTGTTTACAAGTTCGTTACAAGCCAGATATTTTCACGAAATATTGTCTTTCTATACTAAGGGCCATGGGGGAGCTTGCAACAGATGAAGAGACCACAACCGGATCAAGCGGCCCGGGTCTGAATAACATTTTTGAGCAGGAGGACCTCGATGAAGATGAACAGAAGGAATTACATCGCCGGACTGCTTGCCGCGACCTTGCTGACAACTGGTATTATATCGGGTTGTAGTGCAGCGCAAGAGGGCAGAACAGCACCGGTTCGCACCACGCCCGATGCAGGAAGCCGAACCAGCACCGAGACGGGAGGAGGAAAACGTGAACTGACAGTAGTCAAAGAGGGCAAACTGCCTGCTGATCAGGGAATTATCGTGCAACGGATACACCGGATTGATGGCGCAAATATCGAGAAATGGCTGTCAGACGATGAACTGGACATCCAAGTAACTACGTTGGAGAAGCAGGCCACTGCTACAAATGAACCGCAATTTAGCTATAGTCGGTTCCGTTTTGATCTAGGGACAGGACAGCGAGAGAATATCAAGGAGCAACCAGGAGTAAGTCAGGGGAAGATCGTCAAATCATTCCCATCGCCGGATGGGAAATACAGCTTCATACAGACCTGGAAGAACAAATATGAGGCCGTGAATACGATCACAAATATGGCTACAGGGGAGCGAAATGAGCTTTTAACGATTGACAATTATATGGAAGTGGGCGGTTGGCTCAATAATGACTCCTATATTCTTGCTGCAGGCTCGATGGAGAACCTAGGTGCGATATGGAAGATTTCTGTGAATGGGAACCGGGAAAAGATTGAGTTACAGGATTCCGAAGTAGAGTTCTTTACCCAATTTGCTGTGGGTAATGGACAGATTTATTACACAGATAACAATAGCCGTTTGAAAAGGTTTACCCCAACACAAGCTCGACCAACCCTGCTAGCAACGGATGTCTCTACTTTGAGCCTGTCTCCTGACAGTCAGAGGATTGCCGTCACCACCACAAGAAGCGGTGGGCAGGAAGAAGAGAGTCTGCTTATCTACGATACGAGTGGTCATGTGCAAGGCTTACAGATCGGTAAGGGCGACTTGATATCCTATCAATCCTGGTCCCCCATTCTTCCAAGCTGGCCTTCGCGGTTTATACCGAGGATAAAGGCGGCATGAATGGGATCTATATTTTTGATACTGTCTCCGGTAAGGTATCGCCGCTAGGGTTATCGTATTTTCCGGTATATCCGCTAAGCTGGAGCCCTTCTGGTGCAAGGCTCGGTATCACTGTGGATGACAAAGAGAAGCTTGTCGTAACTCATATTGTCGATTTTAAACAATGATCATGTTTGGAAAAGAGGAGAAGAAAAAGGAGAGATCGATATAAAAAAAACACTTTTGTCGCTCATCGTACTGGGAATGACATTATCAGGAGCCGCTGGTGTGTATGCCGGAAGCAAGCTGGAGAAGATTAGCGCTTATCTGAATCACGGCATTACTTTTAAAGTTAATGGAGCCGTTCAATCTTTAACAGACAGCAATGGCAAAAAGCTTGTGCCAATCACTTACCAGAATACGACATATTTGCCGGTGCGGTCGTTTCCAACATGGCTGGAATCAACGTGCAGTTCGATGCCGCCAGTCAGCAAATTCGCCTGGAAACGACACAAGGCGGTGATAACCAGCCTGCAGTTGATTTGGCGACTGTTAATTACAATGAAGAGCAGATTAAAGCAATCAAAAAGGCTTACGCTAATTTCGAATCCTTTGAGACATCCTATGCTCCAAAGCAAATGACCGAAAATGACAGTTACGTTAAAGCGGCAGCTACGGGTGATGGAGTCAATTTGATCTTTAAACATATGATTGTTAATGTGTCACCACGGGATTATTCCACTGACTATGAATCCAAGGAAGTCAAATTGTCTAATGGCGTCATAGCGAAGTGGTATACACCTTCCGATACACCGATGCTGGGTTTCCAACTGGACGACCGGACAGTGACGATTAGCTCCCCAGACGGTTCCTTGAGCAACAGCCAGATCGAGCAGGTCGCTGTTAGTGTAACTAAAGTGAAGTAAGTATGAACTAGAAAATTAGTGAACTACCAGCCTTAGTTAGCTCTTGCCACCGATCTGTATCATTATTTTGATAGAGTAACACATCCGCTTCGCCTACAATATGATGAGTCTAGAAAGCTAAAGAGGTGAGCATATGGCAGTCGTAAAAGCCAGGAAACAGGATATTGATATGTTGGCAAGGTTGCTTCGAGCTGAAGCTGAAACTGAAGGTGAAACGGGCATGCTCCTTGTTGGAAATGTTGGCATTAACCGAATAAGAGCAGATTGCTCCGATTTTAAAGGCATCCGGACAATCCCCGATATGATCTACCAACCGCATGCGTTCGAAGCATTGCAACATGGCATGTTCTATCAAAACGCAAGAGATAGGGAACGCCGTCTGGCGCAACGGGCTGTGAATGGCGAACGAAGTTGGCCAGCCGAATTTTCTCTATGGTATTTCCGTCCAGGAACGTTCGAAAATCCCGGACCATGTCCGCCAACTTGGTATAATCAGCCGCTCGTAGGACGATGGAAGAAGCACTGTTTTTATCAACCGACCGTAGAAGAATGTGAAAATGTATATAATACGTTTTAATTACTAAGTAATATGTTCAAAAGGGAAGGGCCAGCCGTGAAGGCTGGCCTTTAAAGCCATGCCGTTATATTTTCAGTAGAAACTGACAAATACATATCCTCACATTATAATTGCTATATATATCCTACAGAGTTACTCGCTAGGAGACGATTGTCTGTTGTTTTGTATCAACGACGGTTAAAGAATGAGTAGGAGGGATCAGATTCCAATGAATTTAGCTATCAAGTTGATACAAGATTTCAAAGACCGCGATACCCGGCAACAGCTGAAAGGCTATCGGGAAAAAACGGAGCTCATCAGGAAACGGAATTTGGAAGCATGGGATGAAAAGCAGCTACATACGGAATCTCTCCGGCTGAAAAAGGAAGCAAAATCGGGTACGCTTTTAGACGAGCTGCTAATTGATGCCTATGCGCTAGTCTGCGAGGCAGCGAAGAGAACGCTCGGATTACAGCCTTATGATGTCCAGATCATGGCTGCCATCGCTTTGCACGAGGGATTCTTGATCGAGCAGCAGACTGGCGAAGGAAAAACGCTCTCTGCTGTTATGCCTGCTTATCTACATGCACTAACTGGCGAAGGCGTTCACGTGCTAACTTTTAACGATTATTTGGCAAATCGAGATGCGGAGTGGATGGGCCCGATCTATCGCTTCCTCGGGTTAACGGTAAATTCGGTTCAAGCGGGGATGAGATTGTCCGAGAAACAGGAAGCGTACAATGCGGATGTAACCTATGTTACGGCCAAAGAGGCGGGATTCGATTACTTGCGCGACACGATCGCACTGAACGAAGCCGATACCGTGCATCGTCCTTTCCACTACGTCATCGTCGATGAAGCGGATTCGCTTCTTCTTGACGAAGCGCGGGTACCGCTAGTCATCGCCGGCGAGCCAGGCTCTTCCAGCAGCGACGGTATTCGTTTCGCAGAAGTGGCTAGGCAGCTCAGGCAAGATGAGTATTATGACTTCGACGAGTTCCAGCGGAACGTTTATTTAAGTGAAGCGGGCTCAGCGAAAGCGGAATTGCTGCTAGGATGCGGCAATTTGTACGAAAGCCATAATAGTCATTTGTTAATGTCGTTAAATTGTGCGCTGCATGCGGAATTGTTATTGAAAAAGACGTCGATTACATCGTCCGGGACAGTAAGATTGAGCTGATCGACGAATATACCGGCCGGGTGGCGGAGAACAGGCATTTGCCAGAAGGGCTGCAACTCGCACTTGCGGCCAAAGAAGGGTTGAAGCCCTCAGCCGGTGGGAAAATTCTTGGTACAATCACCCTTCAGCACTTCCTGAGCCTATACCCGAAGATTTGCGGAATGACGGCTACCGCACAAGCTTCTGCAATAGAATTCGAAGCAATTTATGTGCTACAGGTCGTGCAAATTCCGCCGAACCGGCGAAACATACGGATCGACCATCCGTACCGGATATATACCCATAAAGAAGCCAAACTTAAGGCGCTTATTCAAGAAATCTTGTCCGTCCATACAACGGGACGTCCGATTCTCATTGGTACGTCAAGTGTCGGGGAGTCTGATATAGTGGCGGAGGCGCTAGCGGCTGCCGACGTACCTTGCCATGTTCTGAATGCGAAAAACGACGCCAAAGAAGCCGAGATCATCGCCAAAGCGGGAGAAATCGGCGCCGTGACAGTGTCAACGAATATGGCGGGACGTGGCGTCGACATTCGGCTCGGCGGAGGCAATCCCACGCATGCAGAAGCTGTCGCTAAGCTGGGCGGATTGTACGTGATTGGTACGCATATGCACCAAAGCGTGCGGATCGATAACCAACTGCGCGGTCGATCTGGTCGCCAAGGTGACCCGGGTGCTTCCGTATTCTTCGTAAGCTTGGAAGACGAGTTGATGCTTAGATTCGGCATTGATAGAGTAATACGCGATAGACAGGATGAAGCTCTCGCAGAGTCGGCGCTCCACAGCAAAATTGTGCATATCCAGCACGTTATTATGGGCCAAAACTTCCGTATCCACCAGGAACTAAACTGTTATTCGGATATAGTGGAGGAACAGAGGCGTATGCTATACGAGGAGCGGCTCGGAATTTTAAAAGGCGAGACGCCGATGACCCCTTCGGAGCAGAGGGTATGGCTTTATTATATCGATAAGTTTTGGGCTGACCATTTAGCATATGTTTCTTACATTCGCGAAAGCATCCATTTGACGAGCCTTACTAACCGCCATCCGCTCAACGAATTTTTTACGCAAATCACCCAAGCATACGAGCAAATTTCGGCTAATGTAAATAGTGAGACGGTAAATATGCTTGTAAAGCTCGGAGGTTCGAATGATCCGGCGATGTGGGAAAAGTTCGGGCTGAAGAGCCCTACTTCTACTCGGACTTATATTATTAACGATCAATATATGGAGTACTTTCAGAATCCCAGTTCATGGGCCTCAGGAACGATAATCGCTTATTGGCTTCGCAAGATGTTAAAGCCCGTATTCGGGGGGTCAAAACTTTAATAGGAACGAGTGATCGTGTTGTTCCTGAAGTGCAAGATTAAGTACTCAGTTTGCCCGAGAGAAGGTTAAGGAATTTCTTCAAATATATAATAAGTAAGCACGAAAAAGCAGCTCATTAGAGCTGCTCTGTTAAACTTTATTTATGAAGTTGGCATCTCTGTGTAGGTCTTTTGGCAATTCATATTTGAAATACGAGGCACATACACCATCTCACCGGCCATCAAATGGTTAGGGTTGGCAAGGTGCGGATTGGCCTCTTCCAAAATAGATGGAGGCATATTATATTTGTGTCCCACTGAGGCTAACGATTCTCCAGTCTGGGCTTGATGCTGCGCGAATAACATGTTATTCGAGTTTTCTTCTCTAAAGAAGGGAACGGCGAATGGGGAAAGAAGAAGAACGGGAACAAGGCACGACCAGGGAAAAAAGGATGGGGAATAGGACGGAAAAAAGGCCGACGGCCAAATCCACCACCGAAACCACCACCAGGAGCAAAACCACGATCCATAAGATAACCTCCAGAAAATAGTCATTTGTCTATATAAGGATATTCCCTTGGCAATGATTTGCCACAAAATAATTAAAAAATTGGCGTTGTAATTGAATAGAAGGAGGACACATATCGTCAAAATATGTGTCCTCCTTTATTCGTACCAGGTAGGTGGCTTCTAAAGAATGCTATTCACTTCGAAGTGCAACAACTGGATCTTTCTTTGCAGCCATTCTTGATGGAATAAATCCAGCAATTAAGGTGAGTATCATACTTCCCGCAACCAGTGCTGCTGCATGAAGTGGGTTAAGATTTGCAACTCCGGAAATTCCTGCCAGATTAGATATAATGGAATTAATCGGTATTTCAAGCAGATATGAAAGACCTACTCCAATCATTCCTGCCGTGAATCCTATAATCAGCGTTTCCGCATTAAATAACCTTGAAATGTCTTTTTTACGTGCACCCACACTACGAAGGATGCCGATTTCTTTGGTACGCTCAATTACCGAAACATACGTTATTATACCGATCATAATTGTGGAAACCAAGAGAGAAATAGCAGCAAATCCGGTCAAAACATAAGTTACGGTATCAAGTAGTGTTCCTGTTATGGAAGAAATCATTTCCGCCATATCCGAATAAATCAGTTTATTATCGTCTGATTTATCATTATTGTATTGATCAAGGTATTCCTTTACCTTGTCTTTGCTATCGTAATCTTTTGGATAAATATTGATACCCGTTGGAGTGGAATCAGCTCCAAGCATGATCAATGCATTGTCCTTTGCCTTATTGTCTAGAGGAGTGCCAAGTATAACATCCTTATCCGAATCTTTTTGGGCGGTGGCAATTTCGCTCTTTAGCGCATCCTCAACTACATCTACGGTGAGAGCTGTGGTATACGCAATACCTGGTGATAAATAGCTGCTTGATACATCTTGTTTCGAACGTAGAATACCGGTAATTGTGAGATTTGTTCCAGTATCACTGTCATATAGCTTTTCATAATCTGTAGGCGCAGCCGCAGTGAATAAATCTCCATTCCTAGTATAGTATTCATCATTCGGTATTACTTTTAAAACTGTTTTGCCAATAAAATCGGTAAGCTTATAATTTTCGGTATCCTCAGTAATACCAAGTTTCTCAAAAAATGCTTTGTCAATACGGTTATATTTATCAACAACTAATACGACTTCGTTTTTTCCTGTAGGCATCCTGCTTCCTTCACCAATTAAATCATATTGAGATAGAATAAAATCGTTATTTTCAGGAAGCTCCTGCAAATAGGTACTATTACTACCCATCATCATTCCCATACCGCTTGGAGTAAAAGTTGTTTCAAACTTTACGGCTGTGTCTTGTCCTTTTGCCAACAAATTGATGTTCACTCCGTGCATATAGGAAATATTGTTGACGGCATTAGGCAATTCAGTTTCCAGTTTTCCGATATAATTAAGATAATCTTCGGTAATGATATTGCTATGCTTTGTACTGTTTTTCTCACTGTCATAGGAGTACATAACGTTATCCTTCGGATATTCTGTATATCCTGCTGCATCATTATTTCCTTCAAGACCACCAGGACCACGTTCGGTCAAATCTATGGTTTGCTCGCCTGTGCTGATGGTGATGGGAAAACTGCTCAGTGTATCGGACTGCATACTGCTCATATAGGTAGACAGTCCGTTTGAAAGAGCCAAGACAAGCGCAACACCGATAATTCCAATGCTCCCAGCAAATGCTGTAATAAGCGTTCTGCCTCGTTTTGTCAGTAGATTTTTGAAGGAAAGCATCGTTGCTGTTATCAGTGACATGGAGGTTTTCTTAAATTTCTGTTGTTTGGGTGTTTGTACGGATGCTTTTTCTGTTTCAGCTTCCACAATTGGATTACTGTCCGACTGAACTTCACCGTCTAAAAAACGGATAATTCTGTCTGAATATTCCTCTGCCAGTTCACCGTTATGGGTCACCATGATGACAAGACGTGTTTTGGCCACTTCCTTTAAAATATCCATGACTTGAATACTGGTATGACTGTCAAGTGCTCCGGTCGGCTCATCCGCAAGGATTATATCGGGATCGTTCACAAGCGCCCTTGCTATGGCTACACGCTGCATTTGACCGCCAGACAATTGATTTGGCTTCTTATTCAAATGGTCTACAAGCCCAACTTCTATTAGTGCCTGCTTCGCCCGTTGTTTTCTTTCAGAAGCTGATACACCAGATAAAGTCATAGCGATTTCAACATTTTGCAATATCGTTTGATGTCCGATTAGATTATAACTTTGAAATACAAAGCCTATAGAACGGTTACGGTATGCATCCCAGTCACTGTTCTTGAACTCCTTAGTGGACAAACCGTTTATTACTAAATCGCCACTATCATAGCGGTCTAAACCACCGATAATATTAAGAAGTGTGGTCTTACCACAGCCTGACGGACCGAGTATGGAAACAAGTTCATTTTCTCGAAATCCAAGTGATATGCTCTTTAAGGCGGTAACGACTTCGCCGCTATTATATGTCTTTTTTATTTTCTCTAGTTTGAGTTTCAGCATGAACACTCCTCCATTCTTTTGTGTGCACCAATAGGGTAGCAGTGTAAAGTAAACTCAATATCAATTGAATGGAGTGATACAGTTGATATTCAGTTTACTTTTTGATCGTAAAATGAATTAGCAATAATAAGGCAAATGGAGGCATTGAATATGCTGAAAATATTAGTCGTAGAAGATGATACTAACAGCAGAAAGCTAATGTGTGCCGTTTTAAAACAGAACGGTTTTGAAACATACTGGGCGGAGGACGGCATTATCGCACTTCATTTAATGGAACAGCAGCACATTGATTTAGTAGTACTTGATTTAATGATGCCGAATATGGACGGCTATGAATTAACACGGCAACTCCGGCTTTCATGGGAGAATCTGCCCATCTTGATGGTTACAGCTAAGCAAGAACCAAAGGACAAAAGGAAGGGGTTTCTTGTTGGTACGGATGATTATATGACAAAACCTGTAGATGAGCAGGAGATGGTACTTCGTATTAAGGCACTTCTACGCAGAGCTAACATTGCCAGTGAACACAAGCTAACAGTCGACAAGGTCGTACTTGATTATGATGCGCTCACCGTATCCCGTGAAGATAAGGTTATTACACTGCCGCAAAAAGAGTTTTACCTATTATTTAAGCTGCTTTCTTATCCGAATATGATTTTTACTCGTCTCCAACTTATGGATGAGATTTGGGGAGTGGAATCCGAAACCGATGACCACACACTTAATGTTCATATAAACCGCTTGAGAGACAGATTTAGGGACTGGTCAGAGTTTGAGATTATTACAGTTCGGGGGCTTGGTTATAAGGCGGTGAAAAAAACATGAGAGATTTTTTTAAGAAGCGATTGAGTCTTGCTATAACCTTGGTGATGTTTGTATTCGGTGTTATGGTTGCAACATTTTTGCTGATTGGAGGAAGCGTCGTCCTATTACAACATATTGGCGTTATTTCTCTATCTAGTCATCTTGCACCGGATTCGAGAGGAACCAATGGAAATCCTATATTCCCGTTAGTTATACTCTTTGGTCTCTGCATCTTGCTTGGAACTGCACTTACAGCCTTTCTCAGCAAAAAAGCGCTGAACCCCATCCGCAAGGTAATTGATGCCACACATAAGGTGGCCGGAGGAGACTTTAGCGTTAAGGTAGATCTAAAAGGCATTGGGGAATTGGAAGAATTATCTCAGAGCTTCAATAAAATGACACAAGAACTCTCGAGCATTGAAACACTGAGAAGCGATTTTGTTAACAACTTTTCCCATGAATTTAAAACACCTATCGTTTCTTTACGTGGTTTTGCAAAACTTCTCAAGGAGAATAATCTTTCGGATGAAGAACAACGGGAGTATCTTGACATTATCATCACGGAATCAGAGCGTTTAGCTGCACTTTCTACCAATGTGCTTACTCTGTCGAAATACGAGAACCTTAAAATTGTTGCGGATAAAGCCCCTTTCAGGCTGGATGAACAAATTAGAAGGGCCATCGTATTAATGGAACCCAAATGGTCTGCCAAGGAGATTACCGTAAATGTGGACTTAGATAATGTGACTTATAGAGGAAATGAAGATTTGACACAGCAGATATGGCTTAATCTTATCGATAACGCCATTAAATTTTCCTATCAAGGTGGCCTTATAAATATAAACCTTGCATATGAAAATGACGAGATCCGGTTTGTTATTCAGGATGACGGATCTGGTATGGACGAACAGACTAAAGCACATATTTTCGATAAATTTTATCAGGGAGATACTTCCCATTCTAAAACAGGATACGGGCTTGGACTTCCACTTGTAAAACGCATAATAGAACTTTGTAACGGTGACGTTGACGTTCAAAGTCAAATGGGTAAAGGCAGCATATTTACCGTTGTATTGCCGTTATAAACATATAAATAAAGCGGTATTAACAAATAGGAGGATTGTGCAGATGATAAAGATTTTTAAGTATCTCAAGCCCAAGGAATGGATACAAGCAGTTATCAGTCTTGTATTCATTGTCGTGCAAGTATGGCTTGATTTGAAATTACCGGATTACATGGCTGAAATTACTCAGCTTGTCCAAACCTCAGGTAGTGAGATGAGTGAAATCTGGAAAGCCGGAGGTTATATGCTCCTGTGTGCGCTGGGGAGTCTTGTGTCCGCTATCCTGGTTGGCTTTTTTGCAGCACGGATTGCATCGTCTTTCTCGCAAAGGCTTCGTAGTCTGCTGTTTAACAAGGTCGAATCCTTTTCAATGGAGGAAATAAACCGCTTTTCTACTTCGAGTCTGATTACCCGTTCTACAAACGATATTACGCAGATTCAGATGCTTGTCACCATGGGATTACAAATCATCATCAAAGCGCCGATCATGGCGGTCTGGGCCGTTACAAAGATTGCTGGAAAAGGATTTGAATGGACACTTGCGACGGGTGTAGCTGTTTTGATTTTGCTGGTCTTGATCGCGTTTATTATGGTATTTGTCCTGCCGAAATTCAGAAAAATGCAGACGCTCACCGACAACTTAACTCGCGTGGCTAGGGAAAACCTTACAGGCTTGCGCGTAGTTCGAGCTTATAACGCCGAGGATTATCAGGAACAAAAGTTTGAAAAGGCTAACGAAGAACTTACTTACACCAATTTGTTCACTAACCGTGCCATGTCGGTAATGATGCCGGTGATGAGTATGATTATGAGCGGACTTAGCCTTGCAATTTATTGGATTGGTGCATATCTAATCAATGCAGCTGAAGCAACGGACCGATTGACGCTTTTCTCCAATATGGTTGTATTCTCATCCTACGCCATGCAAGTCATTATGGCCTTCTTGATGCTAGTTATGATATTCATTATGCTTCCGAGAGCCAGCGTTTCCGCCAAACGTGTCAATGAGGTGCTGGATACGCAGCCGACTATAAAAGACGGTCATGTTAACGAGGGCTTACAGGGATTAAAAGGCGAGGTCACATTCAATCATGTCAGCTTTAAGTACCCGGATGCGGCTGATTATGTTATAGAGGATGTCAGTTTTACAGTAAAACAAGGTGAAACTATCGCGTTTATCGGCTCAACCGGGAGCGGGAAATCAACCCTTATCAACCTTGTACCACGTTTTTTTGATGTGACTGAAGGCGAAGTACTGATTGACGGCGTGAATGTAAAAGAATATAGCATTGAATCGCTTAATAATAAAATTGGCTATGTGCCGCAAAAGGCTGTCATGTTCAAAGGAACGGTGAGTTCCAACGTAGCCTTTGGAGATAATGGAAGCGCAGGTTACAGTGAAGATGAAGTTAAAAAAGCTGTACAGATAGCACAGGGCGCGGACTTTGTGGAAAAGATGGACGATGGTTACAATGCGCTGATTTCACAAGGTGGCACAAATGTATCGGGTGGTCAGAAACAACGTCTCGCGATTGCTCGCGCAGTCTGCCGTAAACCTGAAATATATATCTTCGATGATTCATTTTCGGCGCTTGACTATAAAACAGATCGTGTTCTACGCAGCGTGCTGAAAAAGGAAACTGCTGGAGTGACAAGTATGATTGTAGCACAGCGGATTGGAACCATCATGGACGCCGATCAAATTATTGTACTAGATGAAGGCAAAGTGGTGGGAAATGGAACTCATAAGGAGCTGCTACGCGACTGTGATGTATACAGGGAAATCGCTATGTCACAATTGAGTGAGGAGGAATTGATATCATGAGTGAGAAAATGGAAAGTAGAAGACCCGCCAGAGGACCAATGGGGGACCTCCCGGTATGCATGGTCCGGCCGAAAAGCCAAAAGACTTCAAAAGTACATGGGGCAAATTGATTAAATATTGTAAAAATTATATGCCCGTCATTGTGATTGCACTCATTATCGCGGCCGTCGGTACTGTATTACAAATCATAGGGCCGGATAAATTAAAGGACATGACCAATGAAATTACCAAGGGGCTTCCCGCGCTGATAAACGGGCAACCTGTCGTAGGTGCAATTGATATGGATGCCGTAGTGAATATTGCCATGTTGCTCGTATTCTTCTACGCGTCCTCTGGGTTGTTAAGTTTTATTCAAAACTATATTATGGCAACTGTAACAGCTAAAATATCCAAAAATATGCGGACCGGCATTTCTCAAAAAATCAATAAATTACCGCTTAAATACTTTGATAAAACAAGCTATGGCGATGTACTCAGCCGTGCGACTAATGACGTTGATACGATAGGACAAACGTTAAATCAAAGCATCGGTACAATGGTCAGCGCAATAACCATGTTTGTTGGTTCTCTGGTTATGATGTTCTACACGAACTGGATTCTGGCGTTGACCGCGATCGGTTCTACCATTATCGGCTTTGTATTAATGATGTTGATCATGTCAAAATCAAAGAAACATTTTACAGCACAACAAGAAGGCCTTGGTGAAATCAATGGTCATATTGAAGAGGTTTATTCGGGACATAATGTTGTTAAAGCCTATAACGGTGGCAAGGCGGCAAAAGAAACATTCGAGAAAATTAATAAAACTCTATATGACAGCGGCTGGAAGTCTCAATTTCTGTCGGGATTAATGATGCCTATTATGAGCTTTATTGGTAACTTAGGTTATCTAGCCGTGTGCGTAGTCGGAGCAGTACTTGCCATGAACGGGACTATTTCCTTTGGTGTAATCGTAGCGTTTATGTTGTATATACGCCTGTTCACGCAGCCGCTTGCGCAGTTAGCCCAAGCAGCTCAAACGATGTTAAGAACCGCTGCCGCAAGCGAGCGCGTCTTTGAATTTTTCGAAGAAGAAGAAATGGCAGATGAAAGCGAAAAAGCAAAAAAACTTGCTAATGTCAAAGGCGACGTAGAATTTAAACACGTTAAATTCGGCTACGATAAGGATAAAACGATAATCCACGACTTCTCAGCCATGGTCAGAGCAGGGCAAAAAGTCGCAATCGTCGGCCCGACAGGGGCAGGAAAAACGACGATGATTAACCTTTTAATGCGTTTCTACGAGCTGGATGGAGGCGAGATATTGCTGGACGGTATACCTACGCATGAAACTACTAGAGAAAACGTACACGAACAATTCTGCATGGTATTGCAAGACACATGGCTTTTTGAGGGAACGATCAAAGATAACATCAAATATAGCAAGCAAGGCGTGACGGATGAGGAAGTCATTACCGCATGTAAAGCAGTCGGATTGCATCATTTTATACGAACGCTTCCCGATGGCTACAATACAGTATTGAATGACCAAGCAAGCTTATCGGCAGGACAAAAACAGCTTCTTACTATCGCGCGAGCCATGATCCAAAATGCACCGCTCTTGATTCTAGATGAAGCGACAAGCTCGGTCGATACACGCACGGAACGTAAAGTGCAGGAAGCAATGGATAAGCTAATGGTTGGTAGAACATCATTTGTTATTGCACACAGACTTTCGACCATACGCAACGCTGATATGATTCTTGTCATGAAGGATGGCGATATTATAGAAAGCGGCAATCACGTCGAGCTTCTAGAACAAGGCGGATTCTACGCGGACCTGTATAACAGCCAGTTTGAAGTACAACAGGCTATATAGTTTCCTTGGGGACGAACCCTTGGCCCAACCAAATCCACAAGAAAGGACACCCATCGTGAGGTGTCCTTTCTGCTATGAAATCTATTTTACATTCAAATTTTCAACAATTTCGGCATACTTATTTTCAGTCAGGTCATAGAAACAAATGATAATAACGCTGATAGCGATTCCAATTACCGGGAAGATGGACATCATCAAATTAATCCCGTTCAAAGTAACTGCCGATTGAATTACGTTAGGCGCATATCCAAAAAAGGTTAATCCAAAACCGGCCGCAGCACCAGCAATTGCGGTGCTGATCTTTCCAGCGAATGTACCTACAGCTGTAATGATACTCTCTGATCTTTTCCCTGTCTTCCACTGGGCATATTCAATCGTATCAGCTTGCATCGAAGCGGTAAGAACAAGGCTAAAACCTATGCTGAACATACTAACTGCATTCATTACAAACAAGTACACGATTTGATCCGGTTGTCCAAAATAAAATAATATATTACCTATGATACCGATGATCCCGCCTGCAATATACGTATTCTTTTTTCCTAATTTAGCCGATATTTTGGGCATCAGCCCAGCTGCAAGAAGCATCAACAGCATACCGCTTAACGAAAAGGCAGCAAACAACCCTTCATTTCCGAGATTATAACGGATATAGTATACCGTTACTGTCTGCTTCAATACCATCGTGGTTCCCGAAAATAAACTGGCTATCGTCAAGATCAGCAACGGTTTGTTTTTCAAGACAACATCTAGGCTTGCCTTTAGAGATTCCTTCTCTTGTTTGACTTCATAATGATGCTCTTTTGTATTACGGAACAAGTTGATGCTAGACAGGACACATATAGAACCAAATATAACAGCAACCCAGAAGTATCCCTTAGCAGCGTTCCCATTGCCAATGGCATTTACAATGGGAAGGGAGGCACCGCTAGCAATTACAGCACCGAGAATACCTAGCATTTTACCAATCGCAATCACTTTGGTCCGTTCTACTGGATCAATAGTCATAGCAGGCGCCATGGACCAGTAGGGGACGTCGAATAAGGCATAAGCCGTATTCCACAGAGCATACGTAACGACTAAATAGACGGTCTTCATTTCAGGACTAAGATCGGGTGCATAAAAGCAGAGAACGGTCAGTATGGAGACCAAAATCCCTCCTGCTAATACAAACGGTCTAAATCTTCCCCAACGTGTGTGAACTCGATCGATGACCACAGCAATGACTGGATCTAGTACAGCATCCCATATTCTGACGAGGAGAAACAGTGTACCTACGAACGCCGCGCTGACTTCAAGCACATCCGTATAAAATACCAAGAGCAAAAAAGTTATAAGCCCAAAAACCATATTTTGCCCAAAAGCCCCTAATCCAAAGGACCATTTTTCCTTACTACTCACCTGTTGCATGATGATTTCCCCTTTTATAAGAACATGGATCACTCTTGAAGTTTGGTTTCATATTGGTTTTGTAGATTAAGGAATTGCTGAATACTTCGATTTAAGCCGCCAATCCGGTTTCTCTTTAACCATAATTGAGAGTAACGGATACGAATCGATGTAATCGAATCGATCAATTGATTGAGTTGTTCTGTTCTCCAAACCTCATCCTTAGCTTGTTCAAATAGAATAAACTCATAGAGATCAAGCGCATGATTAAGGAGACGAATCGTATAGTCGAACTCTTCGCGAATCAAATGGTTATCCGGACATTCCATGTTGCTCTCTTGAAGTTTGCTCGACATTCTCTCCAAGAAACGCCTCATCTCTTCATATTGGAAATTTCGCACGAAATCGATGGATTCATTTTGCGGTAGATTGGCCATCCCATAGTTAATTGATGTAAAAAGAGAGTTAAGCTTATCATTTAATACCTCGCTATTAGTCAAGCCACCGCCAAGCGGTGTCAACAGAATAAACATCGCTGTCATATTCAAAATCGGGAAATTCTCAAAACGATAATAGTTGCCTAACTCAAGTACGAAACTTCCCATTATGTTGTTGGCATCCTCAAATACCGAGCGGTTCAAATAGTTCACAACATCTGCCTCAGCCGTAGCGATGGAATCGGCATTCCAACTTAAACCTGCGCTATAAACATAACCCGCATAGCTGATAGGGGCATATTGCCAGTGACCCATATCTCCCCAATCCGTCACGATGAGGCCCGCCGCACCATATTTTTTCCCGTTTATGGCCGCATCCGCAATATTGCCAAGCATGTTATCGGTCCGGCCAGGCAATGGACATCCAACTGCTTGTCCCTGGACAAACCATGTAAGGCTTCCCGGACTCTTTCATTATTTTGCAATGATTTTCGAACGGGCGAACTTTTGCATAATTCCAATCCAGCACCATGCAGTCTTCAGGCAGTTCATTGATCATTTCAGGGTGCAAGAAGATGATATCCCCCATAAAAGGGGCCTCTTTCCATGTTTACGAACGATTTGCACGACTTTCTTCAAGAAAGCCAAATAGAGGTCAGCCGTACTAGAATCCTTGTCTGCTTCCTTGCTCTTTCCCTTCCCAAGCTCAAACGGTTCATCGAAATTGATATTTACAAACGGCGATGAAAAGTTAGGAAGCAGCTCATTAAGCAAGTTCTCAACTAATTCCAATGACTTCGGATCTTTGACGTTTAAGGTGGAAGCAGGAAACTTGACTCCTGGCACGAGTTCATAACCCTCCGGACATTCAGCCAATTCAGAGAATGGTTCTCTTTCAAGCCATTGAGTCATATGTCCCAAAAGATTTTGATTCGGTATCAAATCAATAAACCGCTCTGTAGCATACCGATCCAAAGCTTGAACCTCAGCAGCTGTCAAGGGTGTTTCATACGGGAAAAAGCTCTTGTAGCGCTCATATTCAAAGCAGTAGCCTTCCATGTATAGCTGTAAATGATTCATTTTGAGATCCGCCATTAGGTCGATCAGTCTATACAACGAGTGCATAGAGGGATTTTGTCCCGTCCAATATCCAGCATTAAGCCTCTGACTTTCAAATCCGGTGCATCCTTGATCTTCAAATAAGGAATAGTATTACTACACTGATTGTATATTTGCTTCAACGTTATCAGTGAATAGTTCAAACCTGCGAGATCCGCATATTCGATTGTAACGCCGTTTTCTTGAATAGACAGATGGTAGCCTTGCTCAGAAATCTGGCCATTATATTTAAACGAGAAGGCTGGCTTATGCTCTTGCTCCCGGTCTACCGCAGCAAACGGCATACTTGTGATCTCAAGCAGTCGATGGATGATCATAGATTCTCTACCACCTTGATCAAGCAACGAAGATGGACTAATCTGAACGGATAGTTGGTTTGGTTTTAACCATAGCCCTGATTCAAAAACAATATGTCGAGGAACAGGGAAAAGGAATAAATTTTGCGTATTCATTAGTTTGTAACCCCTTTCACATAAATTTCCATTGGCGGATGTTCTTAATAGCGAAATTCATAATCACAAAAAAATTAGTCAGTGCTATCTAAGATAAAACAAAGTATACTAAAGTCTAATTTGCTAATTGGATAATATCTTTCAGTTATAGATAATAATAAGGAGAGTTATTTGTGGTAGAAAATGATGGGATTAATATTGGTTTAGTTAAGGAACAGGCCAAAAGCTTACATTTGATTTCTGGAGAATACGTTACGGGTGTGGATATGGAATCTAATACCGTGTTCTCTTTACGGACTCTAAGACCTCAATCAAGCTTGTGAACCAGAGCTTCCTTTTAGATCTCTTTACACTCATGAAAGAGCGACAGAATGAAATACTGGAATTAGATTATCCGCATTTCTTATTTCTATCCCCTGATTCATGGGTATTGTATGTTCTTCACCTAAAAGATAAAAATCTACATATCATCTTAGGTCCTATACCAGAGCAGGATCGTACAGAGAAACTTCAACATCTGATCCGTTTATGTAACTGGCTATTTCAATCAAATGATACTTACACCTTGCCCCAGCCAAAAACATATACTCTACTACGGGAAGAAAATGTCCAAGAATCGCAGGATTTATCTCTTGTTCATATTTACTATGAACGGGAATTTAATCATTTCCCTCTAATACATGGCGAATATTTAAAATCAAGAATGTTGGCGGGAGACTTGAAGGCAATCCAAGACTTTTTCGATTCCTACTCAAATATTCTTAAACTAGCATCAGAAAATATTGAACTTGCGAAAGGCGATCAGTTACGGTCATCCAAAAATCATCTTATTGCTGCGTGTGGAATCGCTTGTTCCTTTGCACTCGAAGGGGGAGTAGATGATGAATACGCAAGAACGCTCGCAGACCAATTTATTCTTAAAGCTGAAAGCATTCAAACGAGGTCCGACTATATTAAATTAGTGCGCGATATCTTTTTAAAGTTCACATCCAGTGTTATAGAATTCTCCAATCCGGACTATTCTACTTTAGTCATAAGCACGATTCATTATATGCATACCCATTTTTTCGAAAAATTGACCTTAGATGATGTGGCTAGAAAGCTCGGAAGAAGTCCTTCATATATTTCAGACAAATTAAATAAAGAGACCGGTCAGTCATTTAATGAAAATCTAAATCAAATTCGGATAAAAGAAAGCAAGCAGTTGTTAATTCATACGCAAAAATCCATTAACGAAATCGCCATCGCGGTAGGGTTTGATTATCAAAACTATTTTGCTAGAGTCTTTAAGAAAATAGTCGGTGTCACGCCTTTACAATATCGTAATAAAAGAGGACTCAGTTGACTTGACCCGAATGACGGAGTATATTACTTGAATCGCTTATAAAAGGTGGCTTCAAAAATATGCCTAAAAAGGAACTCATGCTTGAGGTTTCGGGGATGTTTCGCCAATTGCTGAAGAATATGTCGAATGAATTGAACAAAGTCTGCACCAAAGAATACAATCTATCTTTTTCACAGTATCAGATCCTATATACTCTCAAAATGCGGGGCGCGCTGAAAGTGTCGGAGCTAGCTGAAGCACGATCTCTTACGCCTCCAGCAGTGACGGGTTTGATCGACAAGCTTGATGCCGGGGGTTATGTGAAGAGAGAGCGGGCGGAGGACGATCGTAGGGTGGTATATACCGTAATTACAGAGAAAGGATATAACATCGTCGAGAAGGTGACCGAGGATCAGAAGGAACTGATTCAAGCGCTTTTCGATATGCTTCCCGAGGAAGATATGCAGCATTTGAAGAGAATCTACTCTTCGATGCTTTTAAAGTATAATCGATAATAGCTAGAAGGTATAAAAAAACAGCACCTTACAAAAGGTGCTGTTTTTTATACCGAATGATTGACATAAATTCTCTCTAATGCTTCCATCTGAATAGGTTTGATTGAGAGGATCGGGCGAATTTCCTTAGCTTGGGCCTCGGCTTCCTGTAAGTTCGTACTCAATCCAAGCTCCATTAAAATACAGGTAGCAACAGTACCCGTACGACCTTTTCCTCCTCCACAATGAAAGGCAACCTTTTCTCCCTTTCGATATGCAGATACAACTTCAAGAATTGCCTGATGAAAGAGTTTATTTTGTGGTTCTGTTGGATGATCATCTAGAGGGATTTTAATCCATCTAACATTAGGATCATTTGAGGCTGATTGAGTGGCCTCCTCGCGTAAATCGACAATCACATCAATGCGTTCATGCTCAACTATATCAGGGATATCTAGCGCTCCACCCATAAAGATCCGATTTGGAATTAGTGCATGATAATTGGTTGAAATCATTTGTATTCTCCTCATTACGGTTTGAGTTTTGATCAAATCATAATTCAACTAGATATTCACTGTCAATAACTAAATAATTACTTGATTATATAATTGAATGCTTATAGTCTACTAGGAGATTATCTTTTCTGGATCGCTATTTAACGGTTTGGATCTTTGCTGCGATGGCCATAGGAATTTTGCTTGGAAGCTTGGTACGGGAGTATCTAATACATTGACTGAGATGCAAGTAGGGACTACCTCTGTACCGATTGCTATTGGCCTTATCTTGATGATGTATCCACCACTTGCAAAGGTTCGCTATGAGAAATTGGGGCGGGTATTTAAAGATTGGAAGGTACTCATACTTTCCTTGGTTCAGAACTGGATAATAGGCCCAATCCTCATGTTTGTTCTAGCCATTCTGTTTTTGAGCGATATGCCTGAATACATGATTGGTCTTATTATGATTGGCCTTGCTCGTTGTATTGCTATGGTACTAGTATGGAGCGACTTAGCAAAAGGTGATCCTGACTATACTGCAGGACTTGTTGCATTTAACTCCATATTCCAGATTTTGTTCTATTCCGTGTTTTCCTATGTGTTCATCACAGTGATACCAGAGTGGTTCGGTATCACGGGTTTTGAAGTGAATATAACTATGGGAGAGACCGCGGAGAGTGTTCTAATCTACTTAGGAATTCCTTTTGTTGCCAGTTTTTGACGCGCTTTTTTCTTATCCGGTCGAAGGGTGAAGAGTGGTATGTTCAGAAGTTTATTCCGAAGATCAACCCACTAACTCTAATTGCTTTGTTATTTACGATTATTATGATGTTTTCTTTAAAAGCGGATATGATTGTAAATCTTCCGCTAGACGTAGTTCGCATAGCGATACCATTAGTCATTTACTTTGTTATTATGTTTCTTGTGTCTTTTTATTTGTCTCATAAAACCGGAGCAAGCTATCAAGTGTGTACCTCGCTATCCTTCACGGCGGCAAGTAATAATTTTGAATTAGCGATTGCAGTTGCGATTGGTGTATTTGGAATTAATTCGGGGAGGCTTTTGCTGCGGTGATAGGTCCACTTGTTGAGGTACCCGTGTTGATTGCTCTTGTGAGTGTAGCGCGTAGATTTGAAAGAAAGTATTTTTCTACTAGGGAGTCGTGATATTTATGAGTAAACCAGTTGTGTATTTCTTATGTACGGGAAATTCTTGTCGTAGTCAGATGGCAGAGGCTTGGTTAAGAAATCTTGGTGGAGATCGTTATGAGGTGCTCAGTGCAGGACTTGAAGCACATGGATTAAATCCAAGAGCAGTTCAGGTCATGAAAGAAGCAGGCATTGATATAACTAGTCATTCATCGGATGTAATAAATCCAGAAATTTTGAATCGGGCGACTTATGTTATTACACTTTGTGGCCATGCAGATGAGCATTGTCCGATCATTTCCAATAAGAATGTAGTGAAGTGGCACTGGGGATTTGATGATCCAGCTCAGGCCACAGGAACAGAAGATGAAATTATATCACAATTTAGAGCGGTGCGTGATGCAATCAAAGCGCGTGTAGAGCAGTTTTTAGAAACAGGGAGGTAAATAATTTTTTAAGATAGCCGACCTTGCAAGGTCGGTTTATTTCCTTACTCAAGAAGATTTGCAGAATGAAAGAAACGATGAATCTAACTGAGGGCCCATCGCCCCTACACTTTGGTTCATCAGAACTTTATTTAGCACAATTATTAATTCATTAGGAAGCAGTAGTAATTTGTGATTATAAGTAAATTATCCCTTTCTTGGAATCCACAAAAAGTGTAATATAGTCGGTACGTGATGTGATCAAACCACAAATTTAGAGGATTTGAGGGACCAATGGATAAATTTCCAAATGAAATCGTAGATGCCTTGAAGCAGTATGAGATCTCTCCAGAGCAGGTGCTGATCTGGATATTGTGTGACCGGACATTGGATAAGGGCTTTAAAGATACTTATGTGCTGCTCACCCGCGAGTATGTATTGATCCTGACAAGCAATCGGGAACCATACCTGGAAAAGACGTACAACGGTTATACCGCAAAAGTGAAAGCGCTTTCCGAAACGAATGCTGTGGAATGGGATATGGAGAAGATCGGGATCAAGGAGATTGAGTCCTTGACCATTATGAATCTGGTCGCTTCCGGCATGATCGTAATGAAGGCGCCGGAGGAACGGGTGATCGCCGCATTTACGAATGGCCACATGAAGCGTGCTGCCAAACTCGCGGGGGTCTTTGACAAGCTGAAGAAAGACGAAATTCCGATTGAGCAGGAACTGGATGAAGACCTTGAGCGTGCTGCTTGTCCAAAGTGCGGAATGATATATCCCGAGGAAGGCAGGCAAGTCTGCCCTAAGTGTATGAAGAAACATGCTGTATTTGGCAGGCTGTTGTCTTTTGCTGGCAAGTACAAGACTTCTATATTTTGGATCGTGTTTTTTATGCTATTGAACTCAGCCGCAGGGCTTGTGATTCCTTATCTGCAGGGGACGCTGTTGTTTGACCAGGCTCTTGGAGGGAAAGGGGCTTTCGCAGGACGGATTGGACTCGTCATAATTCTGATAATCGCTTTCCGGACATTGGCGCTGTTGTTTGGGGTTATCTATGGAATCATCAATGCAAAGATGTCCGTAAATATCGCCTTTGATCTGAAGGCTAGCGTATTCCATGCGATGCAGCGCTTGTCATTAAGTTTCTTTGAGAAGAAGCAAACCGGACAGCTGATGACCCGGATCAATAATGACGCGACCGAACTACAGTATTTCTTTATCGATGGAATTTCTTATTTTGTAGTGAACGCCATGAATATCATCGGGATTATCACGATTCTACTTATCATGGATTGGCAGCTTACACTGCTTTGCTTGCTGCCGCTTCCGCTCGTATTCTTTCTGGTCCGCAGGGCGTTTCCGAAGTTATGGCGTCTTTCCATTCGAAGGCATAAAAGGGTGAGCTTAATGAATGCCATTATCAGCGATACGATCCGTGGGACGCGCGTGGTAAAGGCATTTGGGAAGGAGAAAGTGGAGAATGACCGCTTTCAGAGGGTAAGTGGCGATTTTTCTCATGCAGAGCAATCTTTTAACAAAATGGGCGCGACAATGTTTCCTATACTCAATATTTTGACACAAGCTGGCGGGATTATGATTTGGGCTTTTGGCGGCTGGAAGGTGATGCAGGGGGATTTAACCTTCGGTAAAGTGATGACTTTCATCAATTACATGCTCCTGCTGTATGGCCCTATTCAATTTATGAACAACATTATGAACTGGTGGTCCTACTGCATGACCGCCGCGCAACGGATTTTTGAAATTCATGATGCGGTGCCTGACGTTGCAGATAAGCCGGACGCCATGCAGCTGACGGATATGCGCGGGGAAATTCAGATTACGAACGTGACCTTTGGTTATGAACCTAACAAGGCGATCTTGAAAGGGGTGTCCCTGCACGCCAAGCCCGGCCAGATGATCGGTGTTGTCGGGCATTCAGGAGCCGGCAAATCGACGCTGGTCAACTTGATCCCAAGGCTTTATGACGTAAATGAGGGGAACATCCAGATCGATGGATTTAACATTAAAGATTTAGCAACCGCCTCTTTACGCAAGCATATCGGAATCGTATCCCAGGATGTGTACGTGATGTCCGGGAGTATTGCCGAGAATATCGCGTACGCCGATCCGGATTGCACGCTCGCTGATTTGATTCATGCCGCCAAGGTTGCGGGCGCACATGACTTCATCGAGAAGCTCCCCGACGGTTACGATACCATTGTCGGCACGGGTGGACATAATCTATCAGGCGGCGAGAAGCAGAGGCTTAGCATTGCCAGAGCGATTCTGCACAATCCGAAAATATTGATTCTAGATGAGGCCACAGCATCGCTGGATACCAAGACAGAACTGCAAATTCAGGAGGCGCTTGACACGTTAGTGCGGGGAAGAACGACGATTGCTATTGCGCACCGCTTGTCCACGCTAAGGAATGCCGATTATCTGGTTGTTCTAGAACACGGGACGATTGTGGAAGAAGGGACTCATGAACAGCTGATGATGAAGGAAGGGGCCTATCACAGCCTGGTAAGGAAACATGACGAAGCGTTGAAGATGAATGAGGTGATTATGGTATGAGTAAGTACGGTGTCGACAGTGCGCAAGCTTCACAACATAGCGGAAGTGCCGATCTGGCCGAGGCTGCCCAAATTCGTTATTTAACTCCTGGAGATGTGGCGTTCACCCGGACGGAAGGCCATATGTTGAACGTTAAAATGGGGACTGGAGAATATTCTGGAGTTTATATCCACTGCTCCTTTCCTCATACGAATAAACGAATCTATTTATCGATCAGAACGGTAGACAATGAAGAGATCGGTATGATCCGCTCTCTGGATGAATTTCCGGAGGAGACGCAGCGGCTGCTGGAAGAACAGGTCCAGCTGCGCTATTTTGCCCCGAAATCACAAAGGTGTTGTCGGTGAAGGAGGAGTTCGGTTATTCCTATTGGGAAGCGGAAACTTCTTCAGGACTTTGCCGATTTACGGTTCGCGAAGGTGGAGGGAATGTCAAGCTGATGAGCGCGAACAGGCTGTTGATCGTGGATGTGGATGGCAACCGGTTTATTATCCCTTACCTGGATCGATTAAGCGATAAGGAATATAAAATGGTCGAAGTATGCATGTAGAACCATTACGGTAGGGAGGTACCCATGAATCTTAACTTTACACTGCTCGAGCGTGATTTCCATGTGGCCTCACAGGCCGTCGGTGAAACTATCCGCTATTGTGTGCCGGCGGATCTTACGCTCGGCGGGAAACGGGCAGAAAACTACTTCGTAATCGGGGAGCAGAAATGGGCCTTGATTCAGAAGGGGGCTGTAATAGAAAGCGGCTTCATTGCGGATGCTGGGTCGTACAAAGTGGTTCCGCTGATCGGCAGCGCTGTTCTTGAGGGGAAGAAGCCGGAAGCAAGTTTATTCTAACAAGACTGTCCATGAAGCATGCAGCAAGATACGGATATATAGCGCAAATTTTGAATGATATGTCCAGACAGCGAAAAATCCGGATTTATAACGATGAAGAGGAGCCGGTCTGCGCGAACTGTGGTGGTTCGCTCATTCGCGGTACGAGGGTGTGTCCGAATTGCATGAATAAGGCAGCTGCTTTCAAACGACTACTCTCGGTTTCTCTTACCCATTACAAAATATTTGCCGTAGGGCTCACGGCCATCCTTGCGGCTGCAGCGGTATCCATGCTGGGGCCCTATTTTCAAAAACTGTTGGTCAATTCCTCCCTGCAGCCTCCGGCGGGCGAAACACCTAATATGCATGTGTTTATTATAGCCATAGTAGGTTTGTTACTGGTATTGGTTGGAGGGGAAGGGCTTGGCATCGTGAAAGGCCGGATCATGGCCAAAGCCAGCTCGGAAATTGCGGCAGATTTGCGTAAGCTGGTGTATGAACGGATTCAGAGTTTGTCGCTCGGTTTTTTGACCACGCAGCGTGCTGGGGATATCATGAACCGGATCACTTCGGATACGGATCGAATCCGCAACCTGATGCAGGAGCTGTTCACAACGGCGGTGTATCAGCTTATCATCCTGGTATCGGCAAGCGTACTGCTCTTTACCGCCGATTGGCGGCTTGCGTTAGTTGTACTACTGCCGGCTCCGTTTGTCGCCTACCTACAGAGATACATCTGGAAAGGCGTGTTATGGAAGCTGTTCCATAAGCAGTGGAGAGTTTATGACAAGGCGAATTCCTATCTGCATGACGTGCTGAGCGGTATCCGTGTCGTCAAAGCCTTTGGTAAAGAGGAGCGGGAGGTCAAGCGATTCAGGGAGTACAACAGCGAGTTCGCGGTCGCGACCTTTCGATCGGAGAAGGTATTCAGTATTATGCAGCCGATTTCCACCTACTTGATCCAGTTGGGGCAGTACCTTGTGCTCCTTATAGGCTGCTACATGATTATCGACAAAGAAATGACTCTAGGCGAGCTGGTTCAATTTAGCGGATACGCTGCCATGATCTACGGGCCGATCTCTTGGCTGATGTTTCTGCCCAGATGGCTGTCCGATGCGGTCATCTCCATTGAACGGATCTTCTCGGTGATTGACGAGCAACCGGAGGTCACTGATATGGATTCTTCCGTTAAACATTCCATTCAAGGAAAGATAACGTTCCATGATGTTGTTTTTGGTTATAAGTCTTACGAGCCTGTTCTGAAAGAGATCAGCTTTGAGGTCAAGCCGGGAGAAATGATCGGCCTTGTTGGCCACTCGGGATCGGGGAAATCGACGCTCATTAATCTGGTTTCCCGTTTCTATGATGTGAATGAAGGAGAAATATTGATCGACGGGGTGGATATCCGTCGGATCGAACAGGCTCATTTGCGCTCCCAAATCGGTGTCGTTCTGCAGGAGACCTTTCTCTTCAGTGGAACGATTCTGGATAATATCCGCTATTCTAAAATGGATGCCACGTATGAGGAAGTTCTAGAAGCGGCGAAGATCGCCAATGCGCATGATTTTATCATTCGGCTGCCTGACGGATACGACACGCGGCTCGATGAGAACGGCGGCAATCTGTCCGGAGGTGAGAGGCAGCGACTGGCGATTGCTCGGGCGGTACTGAATGATCCGCGCATTTTGATCCTTGATGAGGCCACAGCTTCGCTTGATATCGATACGGAGACCTCGATTCAGGAAGCATTGCGCCGGGTGACAAAGAGCCGTACAACCTTGGCGATAGCACACCGTCTCTCGACGCTCCGTCATGCCGATAGGCTGATCGTCCTCAATAAAGGGGAAATCGCCGAAATCGGGACCCATACAGAGCTGGTTGAGAAGAAAGGGATCTATTATAGTTTGATCACGGCGCAGCGAAATATGGCAAAGCAGAAAACGGATATAGTTGTGGAGCCTGCAGGATAGAAGATTATAAGGACACCATCGAGGTGTCCTTTTTACGATCTACTGTAGGGGACTCACAGGATTGGATAGAAGGGGTACAAATACATGATCGGAATAATTATTCGAAAGGCTGTAACCTTTCCGTTATTGGATCGTGGTTAGGTTGAGGGGATAAATGATGAAGCATAACACACTTGAAAGTGTGTACCGGAAATACATGCCGGACCTATACCGATATTTACGAACTCTGTGCGGAGATGATGTCGGTGCCGCAGAGGATTTGGTGCAGGAGACCTTTTACCGTGCCTATCTACATCTGGAGAATTACAAAGACGAGAAGGTTAAGCCTTGGCTTTTCCGTGTGGCCTACAATGCATTTATCGATATGAAACGAAAAGAGAAGCGTAGCACCGTATCATCCGAAGAATTTTTCCATCGGTTGCCCGAAGATGATCGGAAGGGGCCAGAATCGGTTGTTTTGCAAAAAGAAGATCATGACGTCTTAATGGCGTGGATCGCACAGCTGCCAGAGCTTCAGAAGCAGGCATTGGTATTATACGATTTGCACCAGCTTACATATCAGGAAAGTGCAGATGTGATGGGGATTACCTTGTCGCATTTTAAGATTCTACTATTTCGTGCGAGGCAGCAACTGAGGAAGAACAAGGAAAGGAACGATCAGGATGACTGATGATTTCAAGCGGAAGCTTCAGGATTACAAGAATGGCAAGCTGTCAGATGAAGAACGGGCTGAGCTGGAGCAGCAGCTGGAGAAAATGGAGATCTACCAATCTTATCTGGATGAAATGCTGGATGGCGAGGAAGAGCATAGAAATCCGGGAGCTAATCGGGTGACCGACAAAGAACTGAACATGTATAAGCGTGAGGCAAGCCTATTGAGAAAAGGGAAATGGCGAGCACGTATCGGTACGGTGTTTACACTGATTAGTCTATATATCATTGTTACCGTATTGACTTCGATCGGAACAGCCCTCTACTACTGGACTGGAGATCCGAACCGTTACGATATTTATCGAGATGTGGTAGAATCGGCCATTGCGGTAACTTATCCGAATGTGACGGTTCACATCAGTGGGGAACAGGAACCTATTTAAGTATGAATGCAACGAGCAAAATGACTAAACGCGTTGGTGACGAGTATCTTGAGGTAGGCGAATTTTCAGGAACTCTCCTATTAAACTGGTTGCGATTATATGACTTCACTTGGTCGGATAGTGAGGCTGTTCGGTCCTCTGTGTTCCAATTTCCGGGGACCAAGGAACATAGCAGTGATCAGGAATGGAAAAGATTAGAAATGATGCCTGAAGGGACGGTAGCTGAAGCATATGTATCCTATAACCGGTTATACAAGACGGATGAATTTTTGCAGCAATTCCGAGACAAGCAGTTAGAACCACTCTGGTTCGCTGTTGATAATGGAGTTCATGGAGATGGGCACGGTAACGACGGCGTTATACTGAACCCCATTGGTTTTCCAAGCATGCCACTCTGGCACCCAGACGATGGAAAAGTCACAAAACACAAGGTAAGTAAAGGGTTCTGGGGATCCGAGAGCTCCTCCATAACCGCATATCCTGCCATTGAAGAATACGGTTCTGGCCAGCTACGAGACGAGAACTTTATTAAAACGCTTCGCTTATTGAATCAACATAAATCTATTGCTGATCGTATAGTTTATGGATTCGATATTCAGAAGTCGCTGGCATACGTGGAGAGAAACGGGGTAAATATCTACGGCGCCGTAGTCACCGGACCTACCAAGGAAATTCTGAAGCTGAAAAATGACCCTGCCGTGTCCAGTATCCGTGTCGGTAAAGTTACTCTATGGAATTGGAATCATGAGTCGTAAAGCTTCCGGATGATCATCAATGATTCAATTGATCATACTAAAGAAGTAGTAAGTGTATGAAAAGGTCGATATAATGAAGATGTCTATCTCGTATTCATGTGACCATTAGAAGTCATTTAGGAATTGATATAGACGCTGCTTGTAGTTAACTATATGGCAGTTATATTAAGGAGAGAGAGAAATGAGCACATCAGATACGATCGTTACACATGTAGTACTCCGTATAAGTCACTAATATCCATTAAACTTATACGGAGGAATTATCATGTCAATGATACAAGTACAAGACTTAACATTTTCTTATCCAAGCAGCTTTGATAATATTTTTGAAGGTGTAAACTTTCAGATAGATACGGATTGGAAACTAGGATTTATCGGTAGAAATGGACGAGGGAAAACAACATTCTTTAATCTGTTATTAGGCAATTATGAGTATAGTGGGAAAATCAGTTCTTCAGTCGAATTCAACTATTTTCCATATCCCGTTTCGGATAAAAATAAGTATACCTATGAGGTTCTTGAAGAAATTTGTCCCCAAGCAGAAGATTGGGAATTTCTTCGTGAGTTATCCTATCTAAATGTGGATGCCGAGGTCATGTACCGGCCATTTATCACATTATCAAATGGAGAACAAACAAAGGTATTGCTTGCCGCGCTATTTTTGAATGAAGGTCAATTTCTATTAATTGATGAGCCTACCAATCATTTAGATACGGATGCACGTAAGATTGTCTCTAGTTATTTAAAGAAGAAGAAAAGCTTTATTTTGATTTCGCATGACAGAATCTTCTTAGATGGATGCGTTGACCATATCCTCTCTATCAATAGAGCGAATATTGAAGTTCAAAGTGGTAACTATTCTTCATGGAAGTTAAATTTTGATAGACAGCAGGAACATGAAGAGGCAACAAATGAGCGTCTGCAAAAAGACATTGGGAGATTAAAAGATTCCTCAAAGCGTTCAGCAGGTTGGTCTCATCAAGTGGAGGCTTCAAAAAATGGAACAACGAATTCGGGTTCTAAGTTGGACAAGGGTTTTGTAGGTCATAAAGCGGCAAAGATGATGAAGAGAGCCAAGAGCATTGAATCAAGGCAACAAAAAGCGATTGAAGAAAAGTCAAAACTGCTAAAAAATGTCGAGAAAACCGAGTCTTTAAAATTAGAACCACTGGAATTTCAGTCAAAAGAATTGATTGTTTTGTCTAATGTGTCTGTCAGGTACGATGACCAAATCGTAAATCAACCAATTAGCTTTAAGGTTGAACCTGGTGACCGAATTGTACTTGACGGAAAGAATGGAAGCGGAAAAAGTAGTATCCTAAAACTAATCTTAGGGGATCCGATACAACATACAGGCTCAATGAATTTAGGTTCTGGACTTGTCATTTCCTATGTTAGGCAGGATACTTCTCATTTGAAAGGACTATTATCGGACTTTATCCAAGAACATGAGATTGATGAATCATTATTTAAATCTATATTACGTAAGATGGATTTTGACCGAATTCAATTTGAGAAAGATATATCTCATTATTCTGGAGGACAAAAGAAAAAACTGCTCATAGCCAAAAGTTTATGCGAAAAGGCTCATCTATATATTTGGGATGAACCGTTAAATTTTATTGATATTTATTCTCGCATGCAGATTGAAGAGCTTATTCAAAGTTTTAATCCCACAATGGTTATTGTTGAGCATGATCAGGCATTTCAACAAACGGTTGCTACAAAAATCGTATCTATGATAGGTTAAAAGCCCCGATAGGGGCTTTTTGCCTTGTGTGACAGGCATAGGAAGATCCTTATCGATATTGATAACTAAATAATTACTTGATAATATAAGTAAATGCTTATATAATAATTTTGTAAATAGTTGACCGAAAAATAAGGAAAGGAGTGCAAGTTATGATTCCTATAGATATTATGGCAGAGCAACTCAAGTTATTGGGTGATAAAACACGTTTAAACATTATCCATATTTTATTTCACCAAGAAGCCTGCGTCTGTCATTTGGTTGAAATATTAAAGATGACACAGCCGAATATCAGTCAACATATGCGAAAATTAAAAGATGGAGGCCTTGTACAAGAACAGCGGAGAGGGCAATGGATCTTTTATTCTGTTGATATTAACGATAAACCGTATATACGCGAAATACTGACTCACTTACCCGAGTTAAGCGAAGAATCGAAATCCGTTCTAGAAGAAATTCCTTGTAAGTCAAGCGAGGATAAAATGATGCAATCAAAGCGCGTGTAGAACAGTTTTTAGAAACAGGGAAGTAAACAATTTTCTAATAAAGCCGGCCTTGCGTGGTCGGTTTATTTCCTTACTCAAGGAGTTTTTGAGAATGAAAGGAACGATGAATCTAACTGAGGGCCCAATCGCCCCTACACTTTTGAAGTTAACACTACCTATTATCGCAACAAACTTCATATCCACTACTTATGGACTGGTTGATATGATATGGGTTGGCAAATTGGGAAGCGATCCCGTTGCTGCCATCGGAACGGCTAGTTTTTTTGTGAATTTAGCGGTCGCGTTATCTACCATGATTACTATAGGAACTGGGATTAAAGTGGCCCAAAGCATTGGCGGAGGAAGAGAAGAACAGGCCGGGGTGTATATCAAGAATGGTTTTTTGATGTCCATCATTCTTAGCCTCTTATATATGGTGATAATTTTCACATTTAAAAAAGGTCTTATTGGTTTCTTTGGGCTGGATAACGAACATGTTGAAACCATGGCCATTCAGTTTTTATTGATCTCCATGATTGGCATAGGCTTCTCTATCATCAATACTTTATTTAGTACAATTATTAATTCACTAGGAAACAGTAAGCGACCATTCAAAATCTTTACAATCGGCTTTTTAATAAATATGTTGCTTGATCCTTTATTGATTTTTGGTCTTGGTCCAATACCTGCATTAGAGGTTAAAGGTGCAGCTATCGCAACATTAATAGCGAATATTTTCGTCACTATTTTGTTTGTGTTTGAAGCGAAGAAAACTCACCTTTTTGCTAAGAACAACCCGTTTAAAACGAAAGAAATGAGTGAAGTGATTACGCTAGGAATTCCAATTACGATCCAAAGGGTAACATTTACGATAATCTCCATCATCATTGCAAAAATTATCGTCAACTGGGGCCCAGAAGCGATTGCTGTACAAAAGGTAGGGATTCAAATTGAGTCCATTTCTTACATGACAATAGGAGGCTTACAAGGTGCAATCGCGGCGTTTTTTGGACAAAATTATGGAGCACGTAAAATTGGACGAATACGAGAGGGTTATCACCGAGCTTTATTGTTAACGATGACCTTCCTTCGGCGTCTTAATATCATTAGTGTTTATTTTATTTCCCAAACCACTCTTTTCATTATTCCTGACTGATTCTAAATCTTTAGAGCTCGGCGCAAATTATATGAGAATCATCGGATACTCACAATTGTTTATGTGTATGGAGCTAATGACGGTAGGGGCCTTTAATGGTATAGGCAAGACGCATATCCCGCCAATTTTTAGCATCATTCTCACAGCCCTTCGAATACCAATGGCGATCGTCCTGTCAGGGCCTTTTGGATTGAACGGGGTGTGGATGTCAATTGCGTTAAGCAGTGTGCTGAAAGGAATTATACTCGTAAGTTGGTTTAAAATTACGCTTCGTAATCTGAATAAATCGGTTACTTTGAACACGTAAACCTTATTGAAGGAAGGTCCTAAGAATGATCGCATTAGATCATCATTTTATAGATGAAATTATCAGAGAACACTTACAAGAAGAAGTCTTTAAAGGTCATTTTGGACTAGAAAAGGAAAATGCGCGGGTAGATAGAGACGGAAAACTTGCTCTATCTCCTCATCCAGCTGTCTTTGGTGATAAGCTTGATCATCCCTATATAAAAACTGATTTTTCGGAAAGTCAAATTGAAATGATTACCCCTGTGCTTAACAGTACAGAGGAGGCTTATCATTTCTTAGAAACCCTGCATGATATCGTCACGCTTGAACTGAAAGATGAGTACTTATGGACCAGCAGTAATCCACCAAAACTTCCAACGGAAGAGGAGATTCCTATTGCGAAGATGAATGATCCAGAAGCGGATCAGTATCGTATGCAATTGGCCGAGAAATATGGACGTAAAAAACAATTGCTTAGCGGTATTCATATTAATTTCTCTTTCCAGGATAGTTTATTGAATAGGCTTCACCAGAAGTTAGACAAATCTGTTCCATATAAGGAATTTAAAGATGAGATGTACTTAAAAGTTGCGCGGAATATCATTCGATATCGTTGGTTACTGATTTACCTAACTGGTGCAAGTCCTGTATTCGATAAAACCTATGTTGAGCGATGCGTACATTTAAGTCATCATCTGGATGATGAGAGCCACTACTTCCCATATATGAATTCATTGCGGAATAGCATGTGCGGTTATCGTAATCAAAAGCCTTATTATGTGTCATTTAACACTGTTAATGATTATGTACAAGATATTCGTCAATTCATCACAAACAAACAATTGCTAAGCGCAAAGGAATTATATAGTTCTCTTCGTTTGAAAACTACAAAGGGAGAAGACATGCTTACAGATCTGATTGAGCATGGTATCGAATATATAGAACTTCGAATGATCGACCTAAACCCTTTAAGTAAGATTGGAATACATCATGATACTCTTCAATTTATTCATTTGTTTATTGTGTTTTCATTGTTCTTACAGGACGAACCTTTAGATTTGGAGGAGCAGAAGCAAGCACATGATAACGTTGATCAGCTCCTGTCTGAAGGGATTAAGTCGAAGATCAAAATGGGTCATACGATGGTAAGTATGGAGGCACTTGCTCTTGAGATTTTGGACTCTATGATGGATTTGTTAAATATCCTTAAGCCCGGTGATACACATAATTTGCAAGTTATTGAACAAGAAAAGAAGCGGATTTTAAACCCGCAAACCAGCTATGCATCCATCGTTAAATCTGAAATTGAAAAATCATCATATTCGACCTATCATTTGAACCAGGCAAAGCTCTATGCGAAACAAAGTCTGGAAGTAGGTTATACATTTGCCGGTTATGAAGACCTGGAATTGTCTACTCAGCTGTTACTTAAGGCGGCTATCAAGCGGGGGATACGATTTGAAATCCTTGACCGCGATGAGAATTTTATCCGACTGCAAAAAGGGGATCAGATTGAATATGTGAAGCAAGCTACCAAAACATCACTAGATTCCTATAGCACCGTACTTATTATGGAGAATAAGATCGTTACCAAAGAAGTACTTCGTACTAATGGCATTCGTGTTCCAGACGGAGAGGCGTATGCCAATATCGAAGAGGCTATGTCAGCGGTTGAGAATTATCTGGGGAGACAAATCGTCATTAAGCCTAAATCGACGAATTTTGGACTTGGGATATCGATTTTCACCAACGAGTTTTCAAGAGAGGATTATAGAAAGGCATTTGAATTGGCCTTTGAGTATGATCGTACCGTGTTGTTAGAAGAATTCATGTCGGGAAAAGAGTATCGCTTTCTGGTCATGGGTGATGAAGTGGTCGGTATTTTACACCGTGTACCTGCAAATGTATTGGGGGATGGGATACACACAATCACCCAATTGATTCACGAGAAAAATAAAGATCCGCTCAGAGGGAAGGGATACAAGACTCCGCTTGAACGAATCCAGTGGGGTGATGCAGAACAACTATTTTTAAAGGGCCAAGGTAGATCTTTAGAGGATGTTCCCGCTAGTGGTGAAATCGTCTATTTGCGGGAGAACTCAAATATAAGTACAGGTGGAGACAGTATTGATTATACAGATGATATTCCAGACAGTTATAAGCAATTTGCTATAAAGTCAGCTAAAGCAGCTGGAGCAACAATCTGTGGAGTTGACATGATGATTGATGATATTAGAAATGAGGCAACCCAACATAACTACAGTATTATTGAAATTAACTTCAATCCAGCGATTCATATTCATTGTTATCCGTACAAAGGTAAAAATCGTAAGGCAGATGATAAGATCTTGGACTTATTGTTCGAAGTAAAATGATAACTAGCCGTTCCATGAACATGGTACGAGTGCACTCCCGACTTGCTTCGCGGCCATACCGACACGATGATTTTACGACTCTTAACCGAAGCTGACCGTTACGGCTATGAAATTGTCAAGCTGATTACCCAGCGTTCGGGCGGCGAGCATGAATTAAAGGAAGCCACGATGTACTCCAGTGTTCGGCGGCTTGGGGCTGACGGTGATATCGAATGGTATTGGGGAGATGAATCTCAGGGCGGACGACGTAAATATTTTAGGATTACGGAAAAGGGTAAGGCGACCTACGCCCGCAACAAAAGCAACTGGGAGTATGCAAAACGCTTGCTTGAAAACTTGCTATAGAGGTAGTTTGAACACTCACTTATAGGGAGGTTTGATGTTATGAATGAGAAATTGAATAACTATTTGAAAGGTGTATTTGCACCATATGAAGGATTGAAAAGCAATTCAAGCAGGCACAGATAATTATGTGAATTACCTGTTGCCTGGAATACTCCTTATTGCTATTGCGAGTGGTGTATCCTACACGTCTTTCCGCCTGTTTACCGATGTTCAGCGAGGCATACTCGAGAGATTTCGCACCATGCCAATTTCACGTTCTGCCTTGCTATGGGGGCATGTGCTTACATCGTTGGTATCTAATACTATATCTCTTATCGTCATCATCCTCGTAGCGCTAATTATGGGCTTTCGTTCGCCAGCGGGGCTACTGTCATGGCTTGCAGTTGCCGGCATCCTCATGCTATTTACACTCGCAATAACTTGGGTCGCGGCAATTGCCGGGCTATCCGCCAAATCAGTAGATGGAGCTAGCGCCTTTTCTTATCCTATTATCTTCCTTCCGTTTATCAGTTCAGCGTTTGTGCCGACGGAGTCAATGCCAAGAGTCGTCCGTGTCTTTGCCAGAACCAGCCGGTGACCTCGATCGTGGAAACTATTCGATCATTATTGTTAGGCCAGCCGCCCGGCAACGATATATGGATCGCACTCGCGTGGTGTATTGGAATTATGCTTGTATCCTATTTCTTTGCAATGAGGGTATATAAGAAGCGTGTATGAAATAATGGAATTGATCCGAACTGAACTGTGAGACAAAAAAACCGTGCTGCACCAATATCTTGGTTGCCGCGCGGTTTTCGCATTTTTCTTTAAGGCATTGGCATGATGCAAAAAAGAAACATATCTCACTATGGCAGTTTTCTATCGCTGGCGGATTTATCGGATATTTGACCGACATTACTTCCTATGGATTGATGAAAGGAGCATTTCTTTCTACGGAAAGCAGCTAGCTCACTTGCACTTTATATTACCAAAATTGCGACTTCCGATATGTATTGGATGTTCTTCTGTTGTGTTCAGGACTCTCGAAGCTGTGGATTGCATTCATTCAGTAGTTTTCATGCTTGATATTTTGTGGTTGACGGACTATATTTATAAATCATAAGGGTCCTAACGAATTTTATGAACAGGAGGTAAATGCACATGGATGAACTGGAAGTAACGAACCTGATGCTGCTGCGTCAGTTCCGGAAGTGCTCACATCTACAATCACATCGGATGAGCCGCTTTCAAGGGCAAGGGCGGATATTGATTCTGTTGCGCGAGCGTGAGGTGATCACCCAGCGGGAACTGTCAGATATTATGCAGCGACGTGCTGCAACGCTAAGTGAGAAGCTGGAAATTATGGAGAGTAACAGACTGATTACACGAACTAAGAACAGTGCTGATAAGCGAAACATCGACATTCGTCTAACTGATAAGGGCAGAGAGATGGCTTTGGAGGCAGAAAGGAGCGTGCGGAAACCGCAGATACGCTATTTTCTATACTGGATACTGACGAAAAGGTGCAATTACAAGAGATATTGCAGAAGCTATACACCCATTGGCAGAAGGAAGAAATCAACGCGCAGACGAATGGTGAGGCGATGGTATGAAGCTTATTTTTAGTTTTATCCGTAGACATCTTGGGATGTTCTTGACGGCAATGTTTTTTCTGTGCGTGGAAACCTTAGCGGATCTATTGCAGCCTACCTTCATGGCATACATCGTTGATAACGGCGTCAAAGGACAGGATGTGCAGGTGATTCTGTATTATGGAGCCATCATGGTGGGGATTGCAGCGTTAGGGGCACTAGGTGCAGTGATGCGTAATATCTATGCCAGCCGCACCTCACAGACCATCAGCAAAGAGCTACGCGGGGAATTGTATCGGAAGGTGCAAACTCTCTCATTTGAAAATATTGACCGCCTACAGCCTTCCTCCATTATTACGCGCATCACCAACGATGTTACCCAAATTCAGAATTTTATCAACAGCAGTATGCGCATTATGATCAAAGCTCCTATTACTTGCATAGGGGCGGTGATACTAATCATGGTGCAGACGCCACAGCAGATTCCAGTGATGGTAGCCATACTGGTTATTGCTGGCGCGCTGATCGTAGGGAACATGAAACTGGGATATCCTCGGTTTGGCAAGCTGCAGCAGAAACTGGATAAACTGAACGGTGTAAGCAGAGAGTTCTTTTCCTCTATCCGTGTCGTCAAGGCGTTTGGTGCCGAGGCTCAGGAGCAAGAGAAATTCGGGGCTGCAGCTGGTGAGTTTGCCGATGCGGGGATTTCTGCTACTCGGGTGCTTGCTGTGTTCTCGCCACTTATCAATCTTACAGTCAATATGGGTATTATTGCGCTGTTATGGCTATCTGGGTCACAAAATACGGGGCAAATCGGTCGGCTGATGGCATCGGTCAACTATATGACACAGGTGCTTTTTGCTATAGGGATGGTCTCCATGATTCTCAATACGGCGGTACGTGCTCTGGCATCCTCTGAGCGTGTGCAGGAGATTTTGGATGAACAGCCTGCACAACTACAGCCACAGCAGCCGCGGGTGTTCGATGTTAAGGGAGAAGTCTCGTTCAACAATGTGTCTTTCACCTATGCACGCACGGGTAGAGCAGCAATAGAGGGCATTGACTTTACCGCAAACGCAGGAGAAACCATCGGCATCATCGGTCCTACCGGTTCAGGTAAGACTACGCTAGTTAATCTGGTCCCACGATTCTATGATGCAACGCAAGGCCAGGTGCTGATTGATGGGTGTGATGTAACTCAAATGGATACTGAATTGTTGCGTAATGCCATTGCCGTGGTCCCGCAGAAGGCACTACTATTTACAGGCACGATTGCCGATAATCTACGCTTTGGGAACAGTGCGGCAACCGATGAAGAACTTAGGCAAGCCGCCAGAATTGCCAGTGCGGACGATTTTGTGTCTGATTTTACAGATGGATATGAGACCCGGCTTGGACAGGGGGGCGTGAATCTCTCCGGAGGGCAGAAGCAGCGTATATCCATCGCCCGAGCTCTATTGCGGAGGCCGCGTATTCTCATTTTGGATGATTGCACAAGTGCGCTGGATGCTTCTACAGAGGCGGCCGTGCTGAATGGTTTGCGTACGGAGGCAGCAGGTATAACGGTGCTGCTCATCAGTCAGCGCATCTCTACTGTCATGCGTACGGACAGAATTCTCTGCATGGAGGACGGTCAACTACGCGGATTTGGCACGCATCAGGAGTTAATGGAGAATTGTATGGCTTATCGTGCTATCTATGCATCGCAGATCGGAGGCGATCATCTTGAATAAGAGCATGACACCGCCGCCAGGCGGACCGGGCAGGATGCATCGCGGCACACAGACAGTTAAGCCCAAAGACATGAGGGGCACTCTATTAAGATTATGGGAGTTGACCAAGGGACAGCGCAAAGGATTGGGTTGGATACTGCTGTTCTCGGGGCTCGCTTCTGGATCTGCCATCCTATCACCGCTGCTAATCGGAAATATTGTCAACCTGATTGACGCAGGAAACCCAGCGGTTTGGTTACTGGTACTGGTACTGCTTGCTGCACTGTACGTGTCTGACTGGTTAGTACGTTTCTTGCAGCAATTTCTTATGGCTTCCTTGGGGCAGAAAATCATTCTGCACATTCGTAAGCGCCTATTTGCCGTTATGAACAAACTGCCGCTGTCTTTCTTCGACCGTAGGCAGCACGGAGAGTTGATGAGCCGGCTAACGAATGACGTTGATAATATCAGCACTACAATTTCGGATTCACTCACCCAATTATTGATGTATGGATTCACGATTATAGGTGTCTTCATCATCATGTTAAGCCAGAATGTAGTGTTAACCTGTGTTGCGCTGGTGTCGGTTGTATTTATTTTTCTACTCACACGAATCATCACCAGACGTACTCGTAAATTATTCGCTAAGCAACAGGCGATCCTGGGTAAGCTGAATGGTCAGATCGAAGAGAGCGTCTCGGGGCTGAGTATGGTTAAGGCATTCAACCGTGAACAGCAGATGATTGAGCAATTTGAGGAACATAACGAACAATTGCGTAGCGTCTCGACACATGCCTTAATTTGGTCGGGCTATCTGATGCCTATTATGAACGTCATTACAAACCTGAGCTATGTTAGTATCGCCATTGTCAGCGGCGTTATGGCAGCGCACAATATGATTACGGTAGGTATGATCTCCAGTTTCTTGCTGTATTCCAGGCAATTCGGGCGTCCATTTGTTGATATTGCGAACATCTACAACAGCTTCCAAACAGCTGTAGCGGGAGCAGAGCGTATCTTCGAGATTCTTGATGAAGAACCTGAGCCTGCTGATGTTCCTGATGCTCTACCTTTAGAAGCTCCTAGCGGTGAGATTCGGCTCGAACTTGTAAGCTTCGGCTACAAGGCCGGATCGCCAATCCTCAAAGATGTTAGCGTGACAATCCCCGTAGGTACGAGAGTAGCGATTGTTGGGCCTACCGGTGCGGGCAAGACCACGCTGATCAATCTGTTAACTCGCTTTTATGATGTGGATGAAGGTAGTATTCTACTAGATGGACATGATTTACGTGAATACCGCATGCAGGATCTGCGCAGAACCTTCGGTGTCGTACTTCAGGATACATCACTGTTTGGGATGAGCGTGCGCGATAATATTAGCTATGGTAGAGCTGACGTTCCATTTGAAAAGATCCAGGCCGCAGCGGTAACCGCTGGTGCAGATTCATTCATCCGCAGGCTGCCCAAAGGGTACGATACCATCCTTACACAGGGCGGTGCAGCGTTAAGCCAAGGGGAGCGGCAGTTATTAACCATTGCACGAGCGGTGCTGATGGACGCACCCATTCTCATTTTGGATGAAGCGACAAGCTCCGTGGACACGATGACCGAGCAGAGGATACGTGCGGCAATGCTCGCGATTACACAGGGACGCACTTCGTTTGTCATCGCACACCGCCTATCCACGATCAGGGACTCCGATATCATTATACTAATTGAAGGTGGCCGCATAGCTGAACAGGGAACACATGAGCAGCTGATGACACAGGACGGCCAATATGCCTCGATGTATCGTACACAGATAGGAATAGAATAGAAGAGCACAAGAAAGCAGCGGCAGTCACAGACACGAAAGTCTGGGCTGCCGCTGTTTTATTGATGACTAATGACACAAATGTGTCTATATTTGAGTACAGAATTGTTCATAAAGTGGAAAGATAAAAATTAATTTGCATACTTATAGCTGTCATTAGTTTTGTTTAACATTTCCTTGAATCCAGGAGTAGCATACAGCTTCTTGTCTTTGGTAATGAACAAAACTTCCGTGTTAGGAATACTCTCGGCAAATTTCAGACCATCTTCTACACCCATAAGGACAAGTATAGTGGCCATCGTATCAGCAGTGGTTGAACTGTCTGCAATTACTGTGGCACTGCCGATATTATTTTCAGCAGGATAGCCTGTCTTAGGATTGAGGATATGAGGATACATTTTACCGTTTTCTATGAAATAACGTTCGTATATCCCTGAAGTAACAACGGTCTTATCATTGATAGGCACATTACCGATCGGTATGCCACGTTTCTGATCGGGATCCTGAATGCCGATGGTCCAATCTTTGCCGCCGGGCTTCTGGCCCATAGCGTATATGTTGCCGCCCAAATCGATAATAGCGCTGTTGAAGCCTTGATCCGCTAAATATTTATAAACGACATCTGCAGCAAATCCTTTTCCGTAGGCGCCAAGGTCGATTTCCATGCCTTTTTCTGTCAGATACAGCTCATGCTTATCTTTGTTCAATTCTAGCTTCTGATAGTCGCACAGCTTTTGCATGGCAGCTATATCTGCTGCTGTTGGGACATGAGCGCCCTCGTGACCGATATTCCATAGACTAACTAGTCTACCGGCCGTCGGATCCAGTAGCCCGTTTGAACGTTTGGCAAACTCTACGGCATACGCCACAAGATCAAATGTATCCGGGATACTTGAACCGGAGCGATGCCGGCATTCATGTTAACTTTGTAAATTTCACTCTTCTCATTTGTTCTACTGATCTTGTTATCGATCTCTTTAAGTAGAGCATCGATTTCCTGTAAATTTTTCTTGGTCGCGCGATTGTCATAGATTTTAATATTGACTACTGTATCAAAAATAAAGTAGGTTTCCTTCATAGGTTCAACGTTTTGGTTCTGAGTCTCGCTGCCAGAGAGGCTAGCGCTATTGTCTGAACTTCCGCAACCTGCAAGCAGGGAGGCGGCTATGGACATCGTTACCAATAAAATAGCAGCTTTCTTCATTTTCATCGGATTATCCTCTTTTCTGACTGACTAATATCGTCCTTGATTGTAGCAGAAATCTAGCACTACTAAAAGTACTAATTTTCACAAAAGAATATTTCTAATAGTGAAGCATAATGGTGCTGATACAAATATAAAAGGTAGCCAGATTAATAATCGGCTACCTTTATTCAACAAACGTGTCTAGTGACACAATTGTGGTTTGAATCTACAAGCTGCTGAACACGATATTACGTAGCTTGCGCGTAATCGTCATCGTACCGGCATCTTTTTCTGGATCATAAAAAGGATCGTCAGCCCGTCTTGAGGGCTGTTGCAGAAGTATGCTCCTAGCCAGCCGTCCCAACCATATTCGCCCTGGCTGCCGATCAATCCGGCTGTTCTAGGGTCAGTCATGATGCGCATTTGGTTACCGTAACTATAACCGCGGAATGTATGCCATGTGTCAAAGCCTTTTTGCTGCCAATCGGTTAGAGAAGCCGATGTTAAGTATTGAACGGTTCTAGGTCTTAACAATTGGACACCATTGAAGCAGCCTTGGTTCATCAGCATTGTCGTAAATTTGGCAGCATCATCTATTGTGGATGTAAGGCCCGCTCCTCCAGACTCGAATGCCGGCTCTTGATCCATTTGATGGTGGATGCCCAGATGGCTATCAGAATAGAGCTTCAAACCTCCAGCGCCGTCATCCTGATAGGTTTTAGCCAGGCGTTCTCTTTTTTCTTCAGGCAGCCAGAATCCGGTATCCTTCATCTCTAATGGATCGAGTATTTCTTTTCTCAAAAATTGTCCGTACCGCATACCGCTGACTGTTTCCACAATCGCGCCAAGGACATCCGCCGATGCTCCATATTGCCAGTTAGATCCCGGTTCAAATGAAAGGGGACCTTGGCCCAGGCGATTTGCAAATTCAATGGTACTCATTGGGTTTTCATCGTACATACGGCTGCCTAGTTCATTGAACAAAGCCTCCGTGTGCTGCCCACCGTACACCAATCCCAATGTCATATTCAATAAATCGTGAATGTTGACTTCACGAGCGACAGGTACTAGTTCACCGTTTATCTCGACCTGTTGGTCTTTAAAACCTGGAATATAACGGCTTACAGGATCGAACAAATCGATCTCCCCACGTTCCAGCAGCATCATGATGGAAACGGCAGTGAGTGGCTTCGTCATCGAATATAGACGAAATATCGAGTCTCTTGTAATGGGGCGTCCCGCTTCAATGTCGGCCAAGCCGTCTTCATGGTAAAAAACTTCATTGCCGTCCTTGATCACCATAAAATTCGCGCCGGAGATTTCCTGGTTATCAATACACACTCTCAGCGTTTTTTTCAATTGATTGATTACTTGGGTATCTAGCATGTTTGTTATGACTCCTTCACGAATATGTTCATTAGTCGAAAACAGATGTTATACAATTCACTATACAAAATATTAAGCGCTTTCGGGACGGTTGTATAGAAGGATTTACATGAAAGATCGAATCATCGCAGGTAGATAAAGTAGAAATCGTACGATAGGATGTCGCCGTAGGCCGATGAATCCATTGATGCAATCCTTTACAGTGGTAGATATCATCTAAGGATGAGTTAACACAGTTCGAGGAGGCAATGATATGGATCATCAGGTTTTGCAACAACGACAGTTATGGTTCGTGAATCAAAGATTCGGCATGTTTATACATTTTAATAGCGCTACTTTCCAGTTCGCAGATACGGAGATGAAAGACTGGGAATATGGATACGAGAATCATGATGAGCCGCGGAGGTTCCCGTTCGATCCGTCAGAATGGAATCCGGACCAATTAGATTGTACGCAATGGGCACAAGCAGCCAAAGCCGCGGGAATGCGCTTCGCTGCCTTGACGGCCAAGCATCATGAAGGCTTCAGCTTATGGCCAACACAGTATACGGAGCACTGTATTCGAAATGCAACCAGCCAAAGGGATGTCGTTAAGGAATATCTTGACGCGTTCAAGCAGGAGGGAATTGAGGCGGGCCTTTATTTCTCGATGCTTGACCTGCACCACAAAATCGGCCGTAAGAAATGCACCCTTGAAGATAAACAGTTCATTAAAAATCAAATCGAAGAATTGCTGACAGGTTATGGCGACATTCCATTTCTCATCATTGACGGCTGGAACGCCCATTGGGGGGACCGAAGTACGAGGATCTTCCTTTCGAAGAAATAAATGAATTCGTGAAAGGATTTCAACCCAATTGCCTCCTGATGAATATAAGCTGTGAGTCCAATCTAGATCATACCGATATCGTATTCTACGAAAATGCTGCCGGACAGGAGATTGATGATTCTTTCGAGGGGCCGGGAGCTAGCTGTAATATTTTGACGGATACATGGTTCTGGAGAGCATCGGATACGACGATGGATCTTAAAACGACGGATTGGGTCTTAGACAAAACACTTGATGCGAACAGCCATAACGTGACTTTCTTATTAAATGGCGCGCCAAATCAGCATGGACTGCTGGACACTAATATCACCCGACGGTTTAAAGAAATCGGAGAAAGATACAGTAAGTCAGAGGATCTGGTAACAATTCCTTCGAATTGGTTACATCGACCGTAAATGAACCGAAACGATAACGAATATAAAAGCGCTTGTTCATTCAATTGGACAAGCGCTTTTACCCGTATGATGGATACTCAGAACTGTTTAATCCATTTCAATAAACTGGTACCGCTTACGGTATGCTCCTGGCGTAAAGGAAGTGTGACGTTTAAATAGACGCGTGAAATAGTTATTGTCGCTGAACCCGCATCGTGAGCCGATTTGAATGATTGACAGTTCTGAATGTGCTAATAGCTGTTTTGCACGTTCGATCTGAAGATGATGCCTATATTGCATGGGACTCATGCCCGAATACTGCTTCAAGCAGCGGGCTAAATAATCGAAGTGGTAATGTAGGTCATTTTCCATTCCTGTAGAGTCGAAGGGTTGTTCCAAATGTTCAGTCAAATAGGCAGCGACTTGCTCCCCTAGAGAAAGAGAGCGGGCTTGTGGACTGTGGTTTCGCATACTGTATTGCAGTTCTAAAAGAAATCGGCCGAATAATATTTGTAGCTCGTAGGATCGCGATGCAGATAGCATGCTAAGCACATGTAACATTTCCGTAAGCATCGGCAGAATTGAGCGCAAATCGATGGTCGTAAATTTCGGAATATCTACCATACCTGGATGAACCTCGATATCCTGGTCCGTTCGATTGAGCAAAGGCTGTGGCCAGTTTGTTTTGTCGATCAAGGCAGGCGGAGGCGATCCTGGATACTGAAAATGAATCCAATATACTTCCGTCTCGGTATCGGTCGGCCGGTATCCACGATGTATCTTCCCAGGCTCAAGGACCAAGAGCATGCCTTCTTTGATGTCATATGGAATCCCGTCTTCTTCCATGTAGAGCGTACCTTTCACGCAGATAATGATATCGAATGCCCCTAATTGACGCTTCGCATGTACAATCCCTGGCGGCCATAGTGTATGGCCAACAGTGGCGATCATAGGAGGGGGCGGAACATGAAGTTCAAGTACAAGCATATCGGATCACCTATAGAATAGAATGTTGAAATTGTACTATAAATCGATTGTACTGTCAGCATGGATCGGCAGGTCAGTGGCTATGCTTTTTTTCAATTGTTGATGTAAAAGGTAGTATCCTTGAAAAAGGAACTTATATCTAAACCTCGAATATCTAATGTAATCGGATAGCTATAAACTTGATAATAGACAGGAGTTAGATCCAAATGATAAAAGGTTTCGGAGGAATATTTTGGAGAACTAAAAATCTCGAAGTAATAAAAAAATGGTACAGTGAAGTATTGAAGATTGAAATAGGAGATTGGAATGGGGCTGTGATAAAACCCCAATTAGGAAATGAGACTATCTTTTCTTTCTTTACAGAGAATGATAGTTACTTTCCAGCAGACCAACAAGTGATGTTAAATTTCCAAGTAGATAATCTATACGAGACTATTAAGCATCTTGAACATCTTGGTATTCCTCTTGCGAAGAAAGAAGAGATTAGTGAGTTTGGAAAGTTCATTTGGATTGAAGATCCTGATGGCCGACTGATCGAACTTTGGGAGAAATAACGAGATGAAGCAAAAACGCGGCTACTGACATAGATCAGCAGTCGCGTTGTGCTTACGAGGGGTACTATAGTTTTCTGGCTTTGATTACAAAAGTTACAGGAAGCATCTTTGCTTTGTTTGCAAAATCGTTGTTATCGTCGCATGATTGTATTATTTCATCATCAGATTGCTCAATCATCTGCTCAATGACAAATCCCGCTTTGGAGAGCGCATTCACATAGGTTGATAGTTTACGATCCGATAAGGTCAGCGTACTTTCGCCAAGAGATACTGAGTACCAAGATTCATCGAAATAATTCTTTTTAAAAACAAGCTTATTATCTTCTACAGCAACACATTTGTGTATAGGGTGAGACCAACTGAAAATAAATACACCATCTTTTTTAAGGTAAGAAGCGATTCTGCTAAAAGTACCCTCAAGGTCGGTGGTCCAGCCTATAGCATAAACCGAATAAACAAAATCAAAATAATCCTCTGGTATGCCACATTCATCTTCCATAGGAGAACAGATCAATTGTGCCGAAAGACCGCACGCGGTCAAATGCTGCCTTGTCTTTTCGATTTGGTTCTCTGATATATCCGTACCCCATAGTTCAGCTGCATTGCGTTCCCCTAGATATTGCAAGGATTGACCACTTCCACAGCCGATCTCCAGCATCTTCTTTCCCGAGACATCACCAAATAATTGGCAGTTTTCTTCTGTGACAAATGCTCCATAGAGAGGAAGCGAGGTTGCTCCTAAGATGTCACTTCCTTTTGTGTCCCAAAATAAGCTGTTTGTTTGGTGAACAACATTCTTATCCATGTCGACCGAGATGGCGACGCCAGCCTCGCCACCACCAATAATGTTTGGTCTATTCGCAGAATCCTTGTCCATGCAGACACTCTCCCCGAAAATAAATAATATGAGTCTAGACGTATATCCCAACTTGCTCTTTAACCCAATAACACATATAAAATACGAACACGTGTACTATTCATTCCATGATAATGTACCATTTTCCTATTAATAAATCCACGTAAAATATTCCATATATCGTCCATCGAAAATAGTAAAAAGAACTAAAGTAAAATCAAAAAATTGATATTGAGCTACAACGGGGTTCAATTATGATTAAGATAACGACCCAGAAGGAGTGGATAGAATGAGTACTTGCAAAGTCATTGTCACAAGACCGAAAGTAATCGACGATGTTCTGGTTAACCCTGGAATCGGATTTATGACCTTTCAACGTTTTAATGGAGACAAGTTGAACGAAGGGAAAGGTTGGACAGAGGGGTTTCCAATTGTATATCAAGACTTTGATGGAAACTTGGAAAATGAAAATCATCCAATGACTTCGATTGCTTATTTCAGAATCTACTGGAAATACATAGAGCAGGAAAAAGGTAGCTATAATTGGGAGCTCATTGACAAGGCACTCGAGACGACCCGTGCGCGCAAACAAACGCTAATGCTTCGAATAGCCCCATATGGTGCAAACGATGAAGAAATGTCCCCGCTTGGTACCGAGAATTGCTAGGGAAACCAGCTGAAAAGTTTGATGGGCCCGGTTGGATGGTGGATGCGGAAGACCCGACTTATGCCGAATATTTCGGAGGTTTTATCCGTGCTTTAGGAAGAAGATACGACGGTCACCCGGATATGGAAAGCGTCGATCTGTCCATTGTAGGCTCCTGGGGTGAAGGTATCGGTTCGAATTTATTAACTCGTACAACTAGAGAGGCGCTGGTGGATGCGTATACGGATTCCTTCAAAGAAACACCTCTAGTGATGCTGCTGACCGATAAGAATACGAACAGTTATGGTTTGTCCAAAGCCAATGTGGGCTGGCGTGTTGATTGTCTGGGAGATGTGTGTGGCAAAGCATGGGAGTTTTCTGATGACTGGTCGCATATGAACGATTATTATCCGCAGCAACTCATACGCTCAGGCATGCAGGAAGCGTGGAAGAAAGCCCCCGTTTCGTTGGAGGTGTGCTGGGTAGTTCAGCACTGGAAGGATAAGGGGTGGGATATAGATTACATTATTGATCAATCGTTGAAATGGCATATTTCATCCTTTAACGCAAAGTCTTCACCGATCCCCAAAGAATGGGAGTCCAACGTGAATCGTTGGCTTAATAAAATGGGTTATCGCCTGGCATTACGTAAATTTTCGTTCCCTGAGACGGTAAAACCGGGTGGTAAGCTTGCGTTTGCTTCTTGGTGGGAGAATCTAGGTGTCGCTCCATGCTACAAGAAATTCCCTTTGGCGCTGAGACTTAAAAACGATCAATCAACCCAAGTATTCATCACGGAAGCCAATATTAGCGAGTGGCTCCCCGGAGACAGTCTTTTCGATAGTGCCGTATGGATTCCGGCAGATTTGCCATTGGGGAATTATCAGCTTGAGATTGCTATTTTATATGGGCATACCCATCAGCCTGCCATACAACTGGCCAATACCGGAAGACAACCGGACGGTTGGTATTTGCTTGGCAACGTGGAAGTGCAGCTTGAACTTGAATCGCCTGATGTGATCGAATAGCTTCTGGGGGCTTATTTATTGGAGAGCCTTCCAACCTTCGTTGACAGAGGCCCGCTTAACTATTAAGGTTATGAGGGATACAAGGTCATATATTTATTGGAGGATTTTTATGAATCAACGTTTTCAAATTACGAGATCCATGCAACCAAACTCTAGCGATCAAGAGATTTCATTGGAAGAATGCCAAGCTTATTTTTCATCCAAAGCTGACTTTATTTATCAGACGGTGCTGACTGTAAAAGGTGAGGAAAGCACCATGTCTATACCGGGAGATTTCTTTATGTGGAAACATGGAGAAGTTCTTATTCCATTCAGACACTATATGGGAGATCTGTATGTTGCCGTTTCCCATCAAGATGTCGTACCCCTCATGATGGAAATTGCTACTGATCTTCATGCAGATATAGTGGAAGGATAATCGATTGAGCCGCGATCATCGCGGCTTTTTTGTTGTAAAGATATAAGTTCTTTAGGTTAGAGCTTCCAGTATATCTTAGGCAAGGTGATTGGTATGATAAACATAAACTATGGGGGTACAATAAAATGGATACATCAAACGATATAGTGGCTGAACTGCGTACATATACGGCGACACATGCATCACACTCCCATAAACATGCCCATCTAATTATGTCACTGCACGGAGAGCTTGTGGTCAAAAACGGAACGAATCAGCATCTGGTGAACGAGCAAACATTGCTATTTGTTCCGCCCAACCTAGAGCATCATTTTTACTCGACGGTACGTAATGAGTTTTTAGTACTAGATATTCCTAGCGGGTTGGTTTCAGTAAGTGAGATACTGGGTATAGGTATTAGCTGCAAGGCTATCACTGTAAATAATCAATGGAAAGGTATCCAATTTCTTATTCTACAAGAGATGGAGCATCAGTATTCTCACGCGGCACTCAGAGATTTATTTCCTTATATTAACCGCTGCCTGCAACAGAAGAGGAGTATGCCAAGGTCAATTCGTTATATTCATGAACATTATGATGAGCCAATTACGGTTCAAAAACTTGCTGAGTATGAACATTACAATCCCACTTATTATTCTGAATGGTTTATGAAGGAGACGGGGAAATCTCCTTCCTCCTATATACAGGAAGTGAGATTAAATGAGGCCAAGAAGCTGTTGCGAAGCAGTGATATACCTATACTACATATTGCGATTCAAGTAGGGTTTGGGCATCAGTCTTCATTGACACGCTTATTTGTGAAGCATGAACAATTGACACCAAGTCAATACCGTAAGGAGTATAAGAACTAGCCGCTTACATCTGTCATCCGGTCAAAATGATCTGACGTTTAGATAAATCTTCGAGAATATAAATATGTAAAATTAAATACTAGTTGCTAATCGAATAGATGAAAACCGTTGCTGCTCATGATGCGAAAATGGAGGGAACAAAGATGGCAAAAATTGAAGATTTTTTAGAACTAGACTTACGTATCGGTACGATTATAGAAGCAAAACCATTCCCAGAAGCGAGGAAGCCGGCGATTAAACTTATGATTGATTTTGGCGAACTCGGGATCAAGCATTCTTCTGCTCAGATAACACGTAGATATGAACCGGAACAACTAGTTGGCGCCCAAGTGGTAGGTATCGTTAATTTCCCGCCAAGACGTATAGCAGGGTTTAAATCTGAGGTATTGGTGCTCGGCGGGACTCCCGAGGAAGGTGATGTAGTCCTGTTAAAGCCTGATGTACCTATTGCAAATGGCACACCGATTGCCTAGTAATGCTTTATAGCTGTGAGTAGGTAGGAAATCTTGGATGACAGGAGCATTTACTCATATAAAAAGTCGCGGATAACGCGACTTTTTTTGTTTTTACGATATAGAGGTGTTGAATTAAAAGTTTTTTTCAGGTTAGATATAATAAGAGTACTATTTGTGGTAAATCATCAGACGAAGAATGAATATATTTCAAATAAAGGAATGTATATAAATGAATCAAAAAAAAATAAACGTCATTTTAGCAGCACATAAGTTATTCAAAGACAAGGGATATATTGAAACTTCAATTCTTGACATCGTAAAAGAAAGTAATACATCACGAGGTACTTTCTATAATTATTTCTCTTCAAAAGCAGAATTACTTGTTGAGATGAATCAATATTTTGAAGACTTATTAAATCAAGAGCGTACACTTTTCACCATTAACTATCAGCAAGGTGATTCAGTTCAACTATTGCGAGAAATTTTATACCTTACCAAAAAAGAGAACTGGAAAATAAATTAGGGCGAATTATGTCCGAGGCTGCTGGAGAAAAGGAAGTTAATATTTCAGAATATATTGAAACCTTAAAGAAGAATAGAGCATATTGGCTTCACGACTATGTGAATCAAGCGTTTGGAGAGATCTATCCTAATGCAACATGGAATGCTGCAATAATGCTTGAATCCATTATTAATAATTATTTAGGATTTAATATCTTAGTCAAAAATCCAAAACCCATAAATCAAGTGATTGATTATGGTTTGGATCAAGTCATGAATTGCTTAGATAATATGAATCAACATCCTTTGTTTTTACCAAGTGAATGTGAAATTAATGATATGTTATCGAAAGAAGAGCAATTTATTCATGAATCAAATCAATTAATCAAGTGGCTCAATCAATCTTTTGCAGACCATACTAATTATCCATTACTGAAAGAATATGTTGAATTATTATTGCGAAATCGTACTCTAATCGATACGAATCCGGCACTTGTCGCGCACATCAAGCAACATTTTCTGCAAGAATTACACGAGGTATACCCTGAAATTTCAAATTATATTAAACTCATTGTCTAAAATAGACAATGAGTTTTTTGTTGCTTTTTTAAAATAGCTGTAATATAATTCATACAGTTCTAGAACGTGAATACAAAATTGTACTCTGAGTATATTTAAAGGAGGATCATTATGGAGAGAGCGTTACAGCAAACTAAACCAAATTATTTATTAATAGCAAACGTAATGATTGGAGCATTTTTTGCTATTCTATGTAACACACTAATGAGTAACGCCATTCCAACCATAATGAAAGCATTTGATGTTGGAGCATCAAGTGCTACCTGGTTAACAACAGGCTATATGTTAGTGAGTGGTATTATCATTCCAACATCTGCATTTTTCTTAAATAAATTCTCAATTCGTAATTTGTTCTTGTGGAGTATGGGGTTGTTTACGATTGGAACGATAATTGGTGGTTTTGCTCCCAATTTTACATTCCTAATAATAGCACGCATTATTCAAGCATGCGGAGGTTCAATCCTATCTCCATTGTTAATGAACTTATTGTACAGCTCGTTCCCACCAGAAAAGAGAGGGAAATCAATGGGACTAGTAGGGCTTATATTAATTTTCGCCCCAGCGATTGGCCCTACAATTTCTGGTCTCATTTTAGAGGTTGCATCATGGGAATGGTTATTCCATATGATTTGGCCAGTTACCCTTATAATTACAATCATATCGTTTAAAATAATGAAAAAGGATAAAGAAACACAGCCAGGCTCATTGGATGTACTTTCTGTTATACTAAGTGCAATTGGATTCGGTGGTATTATTTATGGCTTCAGTACAGCAAGCAAACAAGGCTGGGATTCTTCAATAGTTATCATTTGTTTAGTTGCAGGAGTTTTAGGATTAGCGGCTTTTGTAATTCGACAGAACTTTCTAGAAAAACCAATGTTAAACTTTAAAATTTTTCTAAACCCAAAATATACGTTATCTATTTTGGTGTTAATTACAACTATTTTCGGTATGTACTCGGTCATGATACCTGTCCCGCTATTCATGCAAAACATTCTTGGAATGACCGCATTAAAATCGGGTTTAATTATGCTTCCAGGTGCCATGATTATGGGTTTACTTGCACCCATTAATGGTAAGTTATTTGATCGGTTTGGAATTCGTCCACTTATTTTAGTTGGTTTTCCTTTTATGATTGTAGCATCTGTCATTTTGGGGAATTTAGGATTAGAGACTGCTTCTTGGGTAATTTGTATAACATACGCCATTCGTTTGATTGGCGTGGGGATGGTTCAGATGCCTCTTCAAACAAACGCACTCAATGCGTTAAAACCAGAAGAAATATCTCATGGTACGGCGATGAACAGTACGTTAGGTCAAACCGTTGGGGCAATCACTTCAAGTCTTATCGTTACGTTGATATCAAATCGTACAGTATTTCATGGCAAGGAAATGCTAGAAGAGCAAAAAGCCAACATGATAGGGATGTCTGCTGACGCGATTCAAAAACTGAAAGAAACAATCTCAATAGACGCCTTTATTGCCGGGAACAATGATACTTTCCTATTTTCGATTGTTATCGCAGTGATTGGTTTAGTAGTAGGTTTATGTTTGAAAAGTAAAAAGAAGATCTGATCTTGATGAGCTTCAATACCGCCTCTCCCGAAGGAGATGGCCGGAAGCGTTAAGTGAAGTAGGTTGGAAATTATGGCGTTACTAACACATGCTTGAACTAGTTCGTTATGACTATATTACTACTTTCTTCCTGTTCCATTAAACCTATTACTGTTATTATGTAAAAATAACAAAAAAGGTGAGGAACATAGGCATGGCAAAAAAAATAAATATCATATTATCTTTTCTAATAGCAATCATCATTTCGTTCTGCTTAGGCGTGTATTTCTCGCCTGACTTAGGTTTTAATCGGAGTGGATCGACTACAGTCAAGGCAGGGCAACCATTGGCTGATGCTTATGCTGATAGTGAGCAAACGGAAGATCCTGTAAATAAACCATCAAAGGGAAATGACGAAGAAGAAGTTATATCCGACGCAGATGATCAAATCGTTGCAGACGAATCGGATGTTACCCAGGTTAAAGCGGAGAATCGTATCAGCGATCCAAGTGAATTCAGATTCGGCGTCAACACCGTGAATGGTATCACTTTGAGTTGGTGGGTCAATAATTTGACCGACAAAACGATCAACTACTATACTGTGAAACTTAGTACCTTTAATCCTGTAGGAGATCCTTCATATGACCAGCACAGCGGTGACAGCACCTTCAAAATACGTTATGTCGGACCAGTCGAGCCCGGGAAGAATTCGGTGTGTTCAGTCGCTTCACCTATCAAGCTACTTTGGATTCGATTCGTATAGACGAGGTTGAATTGGAATATGCGGATGGTACAAAAGAAAGCATCATCTACAATCGCACGACTTCGGACGATAGTGGACTTGATAGTAGATAATGAATGAACTACGCATAGAATGAATCTGCTCATCACATAATACTCCTTGAGGAAACAGTGTTTTTCTCAAACCGTTCAGATAATTGCCGATTCTCACGACATGAGGAGGTGTAATGTGATGAACAAGACGGATGCGAAGCATAGCTCCAAGCAAGTAAGAAGGAAATCAGGTGTTCCAAATCTTAATGCGGAATTTGCCGCAGACACAGGCGCTGGTGCAGATGCAAAAGCCTCTAAAGGAGCCACCCAAAAGGCGAAGCATTAGACAGCTGAATTTATGCTTGCTTTGATGAAACAAGAGCTCAGAGCCACCTGTTCGGACTGGTGAGAAGCCGAATTGAAGATATGTAAGCAGAATGAGTATAAGACCACTGTGGTATAACCAAGTGGCCTTTTTTTATTTGTCAGGGATACGAATTTTGCATTAAAGCAAAAAAAACGAGGTTCTTTTCGAGATCAGCGGAGATAATACGTTTCTTGTCATTTCACATCGGATAATGTTATCGTGATTGGACATTGCGCTTATGATTGATTTTAGATAGAGTGGAACGGCCCTCTTTGATGTTAAGGGCCAGAATCACGCACAACACTAGTAACCCCATCATCAAATACACCGAGTTGATCCACGAATCACTGTTCCCTTTTACAAGCTGCATAGCCAATATGACAAGCACGCCTCCCAGGTTGCCGGTCAGCATAATCAATCCCGTCGCCTCTCCGGCATGTTGCTCACCGGCCAGACGCTCCGTATGCGACAGCAGCAAAGAGTAACCGGGCAGGAAGATAAATCCGAGCACAGCGCCCAATATAAGCAGAAGCATATATTGATCTATGGTGCATATCAAATAGACAAGCACAATGGAGATCAAACAGCTAATCCACAGGAAAGGCTTCATCCTACCAAGCTTGTCGGATATACCTGGAATGATGCTCGCACCAACGATACCTCCTATGATCAGCATTCCCCCGATCAAGCCCGCCCCTTCGGCATCAATGCCGTTAGGCTTAAGAATCGGCTCAAGCCATGAAGTGAGACCGTTAAAGAAGCCGAGCGCGAGCAGTGAAATGATCGAGATTAAGAGGAGCTGCCGATTGCGCAGCAGCGGAATATAATCTCGCCAGCTGATCCCGCCGGATTCATTCGTCATCTGTTCATTCAGCTTATTTTGCGGATTTGGATAAGCTACAAGTGCAAACAACACTGCTGACACAATCGTGATCACCGCAAAAATGACCATTGTCATTTGAAGTCCAGTTGCTTCTACAAGCATCGGTGTACCTGCAAGCGCTAAAGCCATACCTGCGAACATACCAACGGTTCCCACTCCGGTCGCCATGGCCTGTTGCTTTTGTCCGAACCAATCGACCACCAGCTTGGATATCCCGTTTATCACATACGGCTGCCCAATAGCAATCCCAATCTGTCCAATCAGTAGCCACATAAAACTGTAGTCCATAATACGAACACAGGCGAATATTGCCATAATCCAACCACCGATTCCGATCCCGAACCGATAGCCTTTGCGGTCAATGACGATTCCGGCATGGATAGAAAGAAGTACATAAATGAGTGGAAAAACAATGAGCAGCCAGTTGATATCCGATTCCGTCACATGATAAGTTGCTTCCAGCATCGTAATCAAGGGAGCAAAATTAAGCCAGAGCATTTGGCTGATTCCTGCTAGTATCGTAAAGCTGACTAATACGGTGTAGCGATTTGTAAAGCGAGGTTGCTTGGCAATTGAGTTCAACTTCAGTTCCCCCTGTTCCTCATATTAATCATTATAATTATGACAATATTACGGCCTTTATTTGAGTATTCCTATTAAGAATTAGAAAGCTGTATCTCGAATCATGGCGCAATACCTTCGTATGGTATAATAATCGAAATGATTTTGGAGGATTTCGATAAGCATACGAAGGACGAGTTCATCATCGTAGCAGAAGAGGGCGGTATCCTTTTGGGCTTTTCCTCTAAGCATGATATAGTGGACAAGAAGTCGAACATTAGGCGGTTTATTTTGGGTCAAAGTTTGAATTTGTGTCTACAATGAGAGGATTTGAGCTTGAAGTGAAAAATAATTTTTGGCTTGATTTACCCGGCCTTTTTTTGTACTTGCGCCAATGGAAGATGTGACGCACGTTGTTTTTCGACATGTCGTGAGTAAAGCAGGAAGACCGGATGTGTTTTTTACAGAGTTTGCGAATACGGAGAGCTATTGTCACCCAGAAGGAAATCATAGTGTGCGTGGCCGTTTACTATTTAACGAGGATGAACAACCTATGGTTGCACATATATGGGGCGATAAGCCTGAGTATTTTCAAAAAATGAGTATCGATATGGCGAAGTTAGGATTTAAAGGGATCGACATCAATATGGGTTGTCCTGTTCATAATGTGGCATCCAATGGGAAGGGGAGTGGCTTAATTCTTCGTCCAGAGGCTGCAACTGACATCATACAAGCAGCAAAGGCAGGAGGATTGCCTGTAAGTGTGAAGACCAGACTTGGTTTCACTAGGGTTGATGAATGGCAGGACTGGTTGACACATATATTGAAGCAAGATATTGCTAATCTTTCGATTCATTTGCGTACAAGAGAGGAAATGAGCCAAGTCGATGCGCATTGGGAACTGATTCCTGAAATTAAGAAACTTCGAGATCATGTGGCACCACATACGCTGTTGACGATTAATGGAGACATTCCTGACCGTCAAACGGGCTTGAAGCTGGCTGAACAATATGGTGTGGATGGGATCATGATCGGGCGTGGTATTTTTAAAAATCCATTTGCCTTTGAAAAAGAGCCGAGGGAACATAGCAGTACCGAACACCTTGATCTTTTAAGATTGCAGCTTGATCTCCATGATCACTATTCTCAACAATTAGAGGTACGTCCATTCAAGGCTCTTCATCGCTTTTTCAAAATTTATGTCAAAGGATTTAGAGGAGCAAGTGAACTAAGAAATCAATTGATGAGCACGGCATCTACAGATGAAGTACGTGCACTTCTGGACGATTTTGCGAGGCATATGGATGAGGGTGAAGACAGTTAAATGATGTAGCTTTTTGTAGTAAAGAAGACAGCAGGATCCTCCTGTGTGTCTTCTTTTTTTGTGTTTAGATGCAGAAGCATTCAACAAGGAAGGGCGAATTTAGCGATGATAGCAGAGATAGTTATGAGTGGTCCGCAATTTTCAGCACGGAGTTTCAAAGAATTCACGAAGGATGTGACCCCACGGAAGCGGTCAAAAGGACCAATTCATGTGTTAAATAGAATTAAAGAAATTGTTCTAGAGATCATGTCATTCGTAGGAATCAATCAAACTTCTATTAAGTGCATGGGCATGGGAATACCTGTTAAGTTAACAGGCAGAACAATTCCAATATGTGGTATTATATAAAGGGGTAGTTTGAAGATTAGATGAGTAACTAAAAGTTGGATCCGTTATTTTGAGGAGTGATATATTGAGGCAAGCAAGATTAGTTTTATTAGTGCTATCCATGTTGTCCTTAGTATCAGCATGCAGCAGTACAGATAAGACCATTAGGGCCGAAGCCCCTGTGAAATCCCTCGAAGAAGATCAAGTAAAAACGTCCTTAAGTAAAGATATTAACACGAATCCTCGTGAGGAATACATTGAAAAGTTCTCTTATCTGAAACAGCTGTCTTTAGAGAAGCAGGAGGCTTTTACTAGATTTAAAGATAAGAGGAACTTGCAATACCTTTACAATTTTACCCCCGAGGATATGGTGCTGGTTTATCTTCACTGTCTATCAATTAGTGACCCAGACTTGATATATACGATTACTCTTAATGAGGGGCAACTTCCTGATCAAGACAAATTTCGGAAAGATTATTTCGAATATGCTTCAAATTATGATTCTGAAACAGCAGTACATTACAGATATTATGATTCTATAAAAGTGGATGAGAGTACGGCTGAGGAGAATAAGGTAACGGTACTTATTACGGTTAGTATAGAAAGTATGACTCATACCATGGCTTTGGGGTTACAAAAAGAAGATCAAGTTTGGAAGCTGGATATCTATCCTATGATAAAAGAATATATAAATAAAGCGAGTAAGAACAAAACAAAATAGGTTATTTCAAATAAAAAAAGCTGAGGTTACGTGTATGACAGTTTTGAAAAAACGAAAGTGGATTTTATGGTTGTCAGCGTTAGTCCTTATCGTTGCAGTTCCAATAACTATTTTCATGCAAATAATCATTCATTCTAATGTTCCAGCACTTGCAGAAGGAAGCATTGAGCAGCGATATGCACGACATGGAAGCTATCATGTAAAGGTAGAAGAAGTTAAGAGTGAGAACGGAGAGGCTTTATTTAGAATATACTACCCAGCATTTCAAGGAGACGAAACTTATCCTATTATTTCTTGGGGGAATGGAACCGATGCTACGCCAGATCGATATGATGAGCTCTTATCTCATCTTGCTAGCTGGGGATTCATAGTAATCGATTCCTATAGCAAGACAACAGGAACAGGCAAAGAAATTGTGGATGCTATTGATTATTTGAGAAATGAAAACAAGGTAACAAACAGCTTGTTTTATCGAAAAATAAAAATGGAACAGATTGGTGTAGCGGGACATTCTCAAGGGTCTACGGGAGTCATAAATGCGCATACCAACTATAAAATTGGATCGTTGATTAAGACGGTTGTATCCATTGCTCTCCCGAGTTTGAAGTATTGTGATCCAGAAGATGTGTACGATACAGCACGTATTACCGTACCTTTCCTCATTATAGGGGGACACGAGATTTTCTAATCTCACCGGTATCAACAAATCAATTAGCCTTACATAGTACTAACGCAAGCACGCCGGTTATGATGGGGATGGCCAAAGGTGCAGCTCATACTGCGATTGAAGGTAATGGTGGCAATCATAGGGGGTATTTGACGGCTTGGATGAGATATCAACTGCTTGATGATCAGGAAGCCATGAAGGCATTTCAAGGGGATTCTTCCGAGATGATGCATAATACAAATTGGGTGGATGTTATACAAGTAAATATGGATTAATCCGTGCATCAATAACAAAAATATTGTTCAAACCTCAGCATCGATGCCAACTCGATAACCAGTTGTCTGTGTCGTTGGTATAACCGGTAAAATTTGCTTATAATCAAATTTTCTTTTGATTTCTCACAAAGGGTTATGTCAGACTATAGAAGTGAAATTGCATTTCAACTTTTTCCCGCGAAAGGAGATGTTTTAAATGACTGCTAAGGTATTGGTGGTTTTATCTTAACCGAATATCGGGCATAGTAAATTCCAATCTAAGATTATATCTTGGAATGAGAGTATCCTGGAATTATCAATCGTGTTTTTTGCTATGCCGTAAACAGTAACCTTTCGTGAATACTGCTGTTAGCGGGATACGATGAAGGCCGTATCTCTTTTAGATTATAAGCCGACTTTTGGCTTTTCGCCGCGGAACAGTAGCTTCTTAGGAGGCTGTTGTTTCGCGGTATTTTTATGCCCAAAAACAACTTTAATTTCTAGGAGAGAATAGGGTCAATGATTGATTCAAAACAATATGAAAAATATTTCACCTTGTTAAAATATGATTGGAGGACTTCAAAATGAATGAAATAAAAGCCGAAACTCTAATACAGGTTTTAAGCAAAATGCTAGGTACTGAAATAATCTGCGTCGATTTCCATACCAAACAATTACATGGAGGTACAGTGGGTGATGTACAGCTTGTAATGGGCAATGCCAAAACCACTGACGGGGGTGAATTACCCTATAAAATCGTTTTGAAATCGCAGAAGAAATGGGAACGCTACAGCGATCCCGATTCATGGCGTAGGGAATATGATTTTTATAAATCTAATTTCGGCGCTTTGTTTTATGAATCATTCCGTTGGCCTGAATGTTATCACGTCGAAATGAACGAAGAAGAAAACGAAACGCAGATATGGATGGAATATATCGACGGCATATCGGGATTAGACTTGACTGGCGATATGTATAAACAAGCAGCCGAGGAATTAGGACGGTTCCAAGGCAAGTTATACGCCCAGCCAGCATATTTACAGAACTTGAGCAATCTGAGCAAAGTAGATTATATGAAGAATTTCTATCTTCATTATAGGTCATGGAATAGAGTGTACGATTATATACGCTCGGACGACTGCGTAATCCCGCAACACTTATGTAAAATGCTCATCGACATTGATGAAAACGCAGATGAAATAATCAACCGTATTGAAAAGCTACCCATCGTGCTGTGCCACAGGGATTTTTGGGTGACAAATATTATATCTTCAGACGGTAAAATCATAGTCATCGACTGGGATACCTCTGGGTGGGGCTATTTAGGTGAAGATATGGCAAGTCTTATTGCGGACGAAGCCGATATTGAACACATGGTTGAATACTACCGCAGATGTGTCCCAGCGTATTACAAGGGCTTCTCGGAATATGTTGATATTTCACACATAACGGATAACTGCGTTTATGAGATGATTCTATTTTTATTCGGGTACAGGCTTGTCGAATGGATTATGGACGCAGGATCGGGCAACGAAATCCAAGATACGGATGATGAGAGAACGCTGCACATTCAAACCCTGCAAAAAGTCTATGAAATGAAGAATACCAACTAACGGACTCGATAGTTCAACCATGACAAGGCTGCCAGCTCAATTGGCAGCCTTGTTGCGCTAACGGGCAGATTACAGCAAGAACAAAAAAGCATCTGTATAATCAGTTACAGAGTAGCCACTCAAACACGCAGAAAATGGTTTAATGCATTAAGTAAACCCTGAGGGTCCTCCTCCGGTATGAGGTGACCGCATGGTAGGGAGTATCCTGTATAATTAGCTGCATACTTTCGCCATAGATCAAGAACATTAAATAATTGTCCGACGGTTCCCTTTTGTCCCCATAGGACGAGCAGCGGTTGTTTCGCCTTTAGTCCGGTTTGTTCTTTTTCGATCGTAACATCAATGGTGACTGAGGCACGATAATCCTCACAAACAGCGTGTACGCAAGATGGATTTCGATAACAACGTAAATATTCGGCATAGGCTTCAGGTGTTACCGCTCCCGGTGTTTTACTTTGAGTAGAAAGATGCTCTGTCAAATAAAGTGCTGGCGTAGCGTTTATCATGCACTCAGGTAATGGGGCGGACTGAATATGATAAAACCACCAAAAATATTTAGTAGCAAACTCCTGATTGGTGTGAGCATACATCTCAGTGGTAGGAGCAATGTCAAGAACAACAGCTCTTTCGACTGAATAAGGATGATCTAACATCATCTGAAAAAGAACCCGTCCACCTCGGTCATGACCCACAGCTTGGAATTGCTTGAAACCAAGGGTGTTCATCACTTGTATTTGATCGTGTCCCATCTCTCTCTTCGAATAACGAATATGATCTAGGCCTCCATCCGGTTTGCTAGAGTCACCGTAACCTCGCAAATCCGTTAAAACCACAGTAAACTTTTTTGCAAGCGTTCCGGCAACCTTGTGCCAGGCAATGTGTGTTTCGGGATGTCCATGTAGCAGAAGTAACGGGGGACCAGAGCCGCCGACCAGTGTGTTAATGATTGCTCCACTTGTGCGTATATATTGTTGTCTAAAACCGGGGAAAAATTTTAGGTTCGCTTCTAAGGCTGGCGCAGCCGATTGATTAGACGCTTTAACCGCTGCGGAAAAAGCTCCTGAATCATCTAGAGGAAGAAACGGAGAAGTCATTTTATCATCACCTCTCTTAATCAATATTTCTATTACTGGAACATGATGTATTAAAGTTGTTTCGTTATTTGACCAAAAGAAAACCGCCTTCGTAGAATAGGCGGTTTATTGCTATAGTTATCCGTTAGTACAACAATAAAAATCATTATAAAGCGAATCTGTTCTTAATGATTTCAGCAACCTCACAAGCACTTAAATTCGAGTTGTTAATTCTGATGTAATTTCCTCTTTTAATTTCTCCCTCGAAGGAGTTTAATCGATGTTGCTCCATTGTCTGTAATAGATCCTGTTCAGAACGAGTAACATTCCTTTTTGTTGGTTTGTGTTCAAGTCTGTGAGGAGTCTTGTTACGCTCAATTCTTTTCTCAAGATCGGCTTCAAGTTCAACAAAATACACTTCGCCATCTTTATCTTCGATTGTTTTGCAAATTTTATCAACGTAGTCCCAATCCTCATGCAAATCGAATCCCCATACGTAAGTGAATATCATTCCATACATATCACTATCAGCGGCGGCTTCAAATATGTCTTGACGAAATTTATTTACTAATCTCCACATTTCACTATTAAAACCGAATAGGGGAGCTAACATTTCAATTGTTACGTGATTGTGGAACAACTTTAGTTTAGTTACCTTCTCCAATTGATGTCCTACTGTCATTTTTCCTACAGCCTGCGGACCAAATATTATAACAAATTTCATTAAATCATCCCCTTGGAAGATATTTCAATAATTCTATCACAATTTGAACAAGATTCGAAGCAGTTTTATTGAATTAGACTGCCCGTTAGCTTAACAAGAATAAGCAGAAAGCCGAAGTTTGGCATTCGTGTCGGTCACAGTAAATAGGCATGATTTGACTTAGTAAAACTACAAAGAGGATAATTTAACCAAATGGCGAATAGATTGTCACTGAATACTAAGGTTCAAGTAATCGATGAGACGAAGAGGGGAAAACCGAAATGAAGACGATCAAGTGTATGATGAACCACCTGTACTGGGCGGATGGACGCATCTTGGACGCGCTCGAGGAGAGTGAGACGAAGAACAAGGACCTTCTGAAGCTGGTTCGGCACGTCGCGGTCGCGGAACGAGTCTGGCTGTCCCGATTGCAGGGCAAGGGCAGCGCGCAATATTCGTTGTGGGAGGAATCGGAAGATCTGACGGCGATCAGGACGATGTTCGAAGAAAACGCCGAGCAATATCGCGTCTATATCGAAGGGATCGAGGATTCCGAGTTGGATGAGATGATCGACTATGCAAGCCAGAGCGGGGTTCCGTTCCGAACGTCCATCCGGGACATCCTGTTGCAGGTCCTTTTACATGGGCAATATCACCGGGGACAGATTAATCGGGCACTTCGGATCGAATCGGTAGAGCCCATCCAAGTCGATTACATCACGTTCGCGAGGCTCTAGTTACCCAAATTGGCATTTTGAATTTTATATAGCTAAGGGATATTACTATTAATTCTATACTCTCTAGGAGTCATACCCACTTTCTTTTTGAAAACTTTAATGAAGTAACTAGAGGAATGAAAACCACATTCTAAGCAGATTTCTTGAATGCTATGTAAGGTATAGCATAACAATCGTTTTGCTGACTCAATACGATGCTCTAGTAAATATTCTATTGGTGAACAATTTAAAAACGAATGAAAGCAGCGGGAAGCTTCACTTTTACTTATGTTGGCTGAAACTGAAATATCCTGCAGCGAAACTTCGTTCATGTAATTCTGATGAATATAAGACAACATTTTTTGTAATCGTACTTGGTATTGCATATCTTTTTGAGTATGAGTGATTCTAGGGATTTGATCCATATGATTGTAGATGGATTGCCATATTTGATTCAGAGAACATTGCACCTGCATTTCGAAACATGCTTCTTTCAGAAGTTCAGAATTCAAATGTATATCAGGAAAAGCACCAAAAGGACTCTTCAGACCATATTGGTGCAACAAGGCAAAAATAGTCGAAAGATTACTTGAAATTTCATTGTGCCATGGAATATCGGTATACAGCACAAAATAGGGCAATTCGGAATTCGTAAGGATCGGCCGTACATACTTTTGATAAATGATGCTTGTATGTGGTGCGATCATCTCTGTAGAAAAAACAATATTAGGACATTTACACATATCATTTTCATCAATCTGTTCAAATGAATGTAATGTATTACTACTAATAAAAATACCATCCCCTGATTTCAATTCAATGAAATGGTTACCGATTTGAACTTTCAGATCTCCACCTAATGCGACGAAAAATTCTGGTTCGAAGTGCCAGTGAAGCGGAAACTTTCTATTTTCAAATTTGTATAACTCATCAACATAGAACTGAATAGGAAACTCATTTTGACCATGTTGTATTTTTTCATAAAGTGTATGGTCTAGATGCAAGAAGTTTGAGATCATGAGTAAACCTCGCGTTTGGTAATATAGTTATATAAATAGAGAATAAAGTACATTTTTTATCATTCCTTCGATGATATAATCTTATCTTGTAAAACAGAAAAACGCTATATAGTAGTTTAATCATGAATGATCTCACGATAAGCAAAATTGGACGATGATCAGGAGGACTTATGAATATCGATGAAATAAAGCAGATGATTAATTCCGGGAAAATGTATGATGATGCTGGAAAAGAAGTATCAGTACTTAGAGCACATGCGATTTCAAGATGTCGGAAGTACAATCATAAAGTAAATACCAATGATGATTACGATATGTCCATTATGAGAGAGTTATTTTCTGAAGTTGGGGAAAATGTGTACATCGAGTCCAACTTCCGGTGTGAATTTGGCTTTAATATTTCTATTGGAAATGATGTTTATATCAATCACGACATGATCATTCTTGATTGTAACGAAGTAAAGATCGGTAACGATGTCTATATCGGCCCTAGAGCCGGATTATATGCGGCAAATCATGCTGAAGATCCTTATGAACGTGCAGACAAAGGGGTGTATTCCGCACCCATAATACTGGAAGACAATGTATGGCTTGGTGGTGATGTTAAGATTACGCAAGGCGTGACCATCGGTAAAAATAGTATTATCGGAGCTGGAAGTGTAGTCACTAAAGATATTCCTCCTAATTCTATTGCTGCCGGGATTCCGTGCAAAGTGATCAGGCCGATCCGATTTTCTGACCATCCATGGAAAAGACCTTCGATTTAAATTAATATATGAGATCATCATCAAATCCAACGGATACACGCAAAGCACCTTGTCCAGAAACAGAAACATAAACGAAATATATTAACTTAAAGAAGTCGCGAAAATCGCGGCTTTTTTGTTTTTACAACAACAAAGTACAGACACAATGAACGGAACGGTTGTATTTGCAGGTGAGCCGAAAATGGAATTTGGAATCACGTTGAAGTAATTGGAATTAAAGCTGGATATTAATAAAAAACAGTAGGGCGCACAAAAGGTATTCTACTGTTTTTTTCCTACGATTGCCCTGGGCTTTAGCCCAGTCTAAAACTAGACTATAGACAATTTCGCCCAGATCATAAAAAAACTAAACTGGGATTCGTTGAACATATACCTAGTTAGAGAGAGGAAGTTATTAAGTGAAAAATAAACTCGCATTGGTGCTAGCAACTGCATTGGCACTCCCCATGATTCTACCAACAGGGTCGACAGCGGCTCCAAGCAATCAGACTTCAGTAGTAGCAAGTCAACCTGGACTTACGAAGATTGCGACAGAGAAAGCAGGACTCCTGACGAAGTCCTATGGGGCATACAGTGTGCAGTATGCACTGATTGATCATGGAAACATTATTTTGTCGGGTCAGACTGGTAAAAACGACATGCAAGGAAAAGAGCCGTTAACCAAAGATACGGTATACGGTATTGGATCGGTCAGTAAAATGTATACGACGGCTGCAGTGATGAAGCTAGTGGACGAAGGTAAGATCGATTTAGATACACCTGTCATTCAATACATCCCTGATTTCAAGATGAAGGATGAACGCTACAAACAGATTACAACGCGGATGCTATTGAACCATTCCTCCGGCCTGCAAGGTTCTACTTACAGCAATGATCTTTTATTCGAGGATAAGAATACCTCTGAACATGATACATTATTGCAGCGATTATCCGGCCAGAGTTTAAAGGCGGACCCAGGTGCGTTCTCTGTATATTGCAACGACGGCTTTGCGCTGGCTGAGGCTCTGGTGGAAAGAGTTAGTGGCATGAGCTTTACCGCCTATGTACATCAGCATTTTACAGAACCGTTGCAGTTAAATCATACAAAGACCTCGCAAGACCCAGAAGAAGGCATCAAGCGGGCAGGGCTTTATTTTCCTACATATGAAGGACAGCTTCCGAATGAGTCACAGAATATGATTGGCACTGGGGGCATCTCTTCTACGGCAGAAGATATGGTGCGATTCTCACGGGTTTTTATGGGGAGGCTGAAGGCATTCTCTCAGCCAAAGCAGTTAAAGCGATGGAGCAAGAGGAATATAAAAAAGGAATGTGGCCAGGGGATGCAGATAGTATGTTCAATTATGGCCTCGGATGGGATAGTGTGAAGTTATATCCATTCAATGAATATGGGATCAAGGGCTTGGCAAAAACGGGCGACACACTATTGCAGCATGCTGTGTTAGTCGTGCTTCCTGAACAGAACATGGCAGCGGCAGTGTTGTCCTCCGGCGGACGTAGCTCTACAAATCGATTGCTGGCTAATGAATTGCTGCTAACGGCGCTTAAAGAAAAGGGTGTCATCAAGGCCGTCAAGCCGGGCAAGTCATTTGGCAAACCTGTTAAGGCTAAGATGCCGCAAGCGGTAATGAAGCAAGCAGGATATTACGGCGATAGCAGCAGCCAATTCAAACTAAACATTTCGAAGAATGGGGAATTGTTCTTAGCTCCCGATCCAGATGAGAAATATGTGTACACTGCGGATGGAAGTTTTGTCAACAAAGAGGGTACCTCCAAGCTTAGTTTTGTAACTGAAAAGAATGGACGTACCTACTTGAAGAGAAATTCATATCGCACAGAGCCAGGATTGGGACAAGATGCAATGTCTGAGTATGTAGCTGAGAAGTTAGAAGATAATAAGCTATCCAAGGAAACCGCCTCTGCTTGGAAGAAGCGGGAAGGCGTCAAGTTCTATCTTGTGAACGAAAAATATAACTCTATGATGTATTTCTCTCTCCCTATAAACCAGATTACTCGTGAGGAAGATTTTCCTGGCTATTGGGAGGGTAAAAAAATAACAGGTCCGAACACAGCGGCGCATCAGATCCAGATTCCCGTGTTGGCAGGCCGCGATACAAGTGAAGCCCGCTTCTACACAGAGGGCGGCCATGAATACTTTGAAGAAACTGAAATGCTGTTCATGAACGAGTCAAATGTAAAACCGCTCTTTGCAGGCCAATCGTCCAAAGTTACACTGCAAGCGAATGGGTATGCGAAATGGTTTACTATCCCGCAAAGGGCAGCAGGGAAAACGATGACCGTGACGCTGCCCGCGAAAAGTTCATTCGCTGTATATGATGAAGAAGGAACGTGCATCAACTTTAGCTTTTTGAGCGGCAACAACAAAGTACAGCTGCCGAACAATGGAACTATAGTATTTGCCGGGGCGCCGAACGTAAAATTTGGAATCACTTTGCAATAAATAATGAGAAAAATAGCTCTCTACGAAAGCCGTCGGTCCAATCGACGGCTTTCGTTAAATTGAATAGTTACTTTCGGTCGAATCGAAACGACAGTTCCTTGACTTTAGTCCAGGTCGAAGACTGGCCGCTGGACTGTTTTAGCAAAAGCCGACGATAGGTAAAATATAGAAAGAATAAATACGGAACAGGTGGAGATAAAATGAGAACGAATAAAAAAATGGCAGCCATATTGGCAATTGTCATAGCGGTTGTCGGGTTCACCGGCTGCGCGAATCCAGTTACGTCGCTGACAGGTAACCTGGAAAAATCCGTCATTGGAGAAGGCTCAGGTGCGGGAGAAGTTGTCTCCAAGGAGCAAAAGACGTTCGAGGCCACTTCATTTGACAGCGTACATATCAGCGCACAGGCGATGGCGATTGTCGTTACAAGAAGCTCCGGTAACAATGCCGAGGTGGAGTTTCTCGCGGATAAAGCGATCAGTAACCAGTTTACTTTTGACGCTTCCGTAAAGTCGAAGGTTTTGAATGTTAAAGTCGAAGAAAATGGAAAGAAACTAAATCTATCGGATGATCAAAGAGGAGAGAGAAAACTGCTTATCTCGTTGCCGGACAAATTATACGAGCAAGTGACGATCAAAAACAATTTCGGACGCATCGAGGCGACCGATCTGAATACGAACGGTCTGAAGATTAATTTGGACGCGGGAGAAATTCGAGTTAGCCGGGTTTTGGGAACTATGAACCTGGAGGCGAAATCAGGTGCAATCTTTGTGGATGGCATTAGTCTCGAGAAAGATTTAAAGGCAAAGACAAATGTCGGGGAAATCGCTATTCATTTGAGCGAGTCGCCTAGGAACGCCGAAATCAGTTTGAAAAGCGAAATCGGCAACGTCATGGCTGATTTTGACGATATCCAGTTTGATGCGAATACGTCAAACAAAAAAACGGGCGCGATCGGCTCGAAAGGGCCTCGCCTGAACGCATCCACCAACATTGGTTCGATTGTAGTCGACGCAAATTAACCTGCCGAGTGGAACGCGACCGAACAGGATATAATTGTTCGGTCGCCTTTTGGTTTAGCTGGAACTATTCAGTTTTGTGATGCTCCTTGAAAATTGGAAAATTCGATTATATTCAAATAATATCTAGTTCAATTTTTTATCATTTGATACGATCGGAGCAAATGCAATTATGTAAGGAAGTGAACATAATGAGATATCAACAAAGTAGAATTATAAATATACCTTTATTTTCTCATACGATAACTGACTTTTGGTGGGCGCAGTTTTTTAATGGAGAGGTCCTCCACAGTGATGAAGTCTTTACTGTTGCCATTAACCCTAATCTGAGCGAAGATTGTCGGGTCATGGTCCTGGAAATCACCGACGGCCGGGTTATGACGGTTCTAACGCCTGCTATGGCCGATAAGATAGGACTTGATCAACGACAAGACCTGTCTGAACTGACCTTTCGCCGAAAATTGATTGAAGCAGGAGTTAGATTGCATGGTGCAGATTATCTTTTTTATTTTACTGAAACCGAAAAGAACTTATTGCTGCAAGAAAATTTGGAAGGTGACTTACGCCGGTTAACAGAGCAAGATGATGAAGTTTTCTCCGAGTTCCAGTCTTCCGCTTCGGATCAAGACTTGGATGACGCTTATGTGGAATTGGATCACTGGGCGGTGTTCGGATCTTTTGACCAAAACCGCCTCGTCTGCGCCGCGAGCATGTATCCCTGGCAGAACGCGAAAATTGCAGATCTCGGCGTATTGACTCTGACGTCTTTTAGAGGGAAAGGTCATGCCCGCAAAGTGGTGCGTTCTATATGCAAGTATGCTAATGATCAGGGATACGAACCACAGTATCGATGCCAACTCCATAACCAAGAATCTGTGTCGCTAGCTAATTCGGCAGGTTTGACGTTGTTTGGAAAGTGGAATGTAATTTCGCCTGACTAAACTCAAAAATAATAGATGAGAAGAAATAAGTGATGTAAAGAGGCAGAAGGAAAACTGTCGGGTGACAAAAACATAGTAACATTAGAAGCCGCAATTATGCGGCTTTTTATTTTTATGATATCAAGAATTTCTAGCTTTCCGATATGACCTCATCAACAGCAGGAATGTTGAAAAATTCCATATTTGCTAAACTAACGGGTAGGATAGTTCAAAAGTTTCGCGAATACCCTACATATGGAATTATTTACGAAGTTCGTGAATAAGACGTTATGTGAAAGTCTCGAAAGACACAATTTAGAAAGGAGTTGCACAGAAGTGGAAATCCTTAAGAGAAAAATAATGAGACAAGCTACTTTATTGCAGATCGGAGGTTTTAGACCGTCTGGAGAATTAACAAGTTCGATATTTGGTAAGGTAAATGTATCTCTACCAAATGAAGAATGGCCCTCTTCAAACAATAAACCTATGATACCACTATGCCAAATTAACATTATTCAATTACCATATATTCCAGTATCGCTTAAAGATATTGAAATGATCACATTATTCATCGATAGTAATGATCTTCCGGATAACAATCCAAATGGGCAGAAATGGTGTCTTCGGGCTTATAAATATATAAAAGATTTAGTCCCCATTCAAAGCGTTCCATATGAATCTAATATAAAAGTTTTTGAGATGAAACCAACATTAATCGAAGAAGACTATCCTTGTTGGGATGATTTTGTTGAAGAATTAAGTAAAGAAAACATACCTGTTACTGTAGAAATAAATGATTTTTATAATAATCATTTGAATAATGTTTCAGGATTAAAAGTAGGCGGATGGCCAACAACAATTCAATCAGAAATATATTGGGCTCCGTATAATCAGCATCCCGTTAATCCTCAGTTTGTATTTCAAATCGATTCAACAGATAAAGGCAATTGGTTCTGGGGAGACAATGGAGTAGGTTACATTGGTCGAGGAACAACCATTGAAGGATCTAATGAGTGGGTTATTGAGTGGCAATGCTTTTAGTATTTCGACGAGACCTTCACATAACACTATATTCACGCTTCGGGGCATTCGCCCTCGGTCCGGCAGAGCAGTAGCGAAGAAGTGGATTCAGCCGGACACATACGCACCGACTAAGCGCATCGCGCCCGGTCATTTCGTGACCTTAAGTCAGGGGGCGTCGTGAACACAACAACGTTAGATGAAACTTGCAGAAAGCTTGAGGTGTGTGTATGGACAGAGTAGCGAATATAAGATCAGAAGAAAAGAAATATCATGATTTCTGTTATGATAATTACTATTTATTTGAGCCAGGTTCTTGGTTACACAGACCAGTGAAAACCGTAATCGATCTTTTAGCAGAATATAAAGATCAAGAATACTTATGTGTATTAGATTTAGGTTCTGGGATCGGTAGGAATAGCATTCCCATTGCCGAATCCATGAAAAACAGAGATGGAAAAGTAGTTTGCGTTGATTTGTTGGAGTCGGCAATAGATAAATTGAATAGTTATAGTCATAAATATGGGGTTGAACAATTTATTGTTACAAGATTATCAGATATTGAACAGTTCACAATCGAACAAGAAGAATACGACATAATTGTAGCTGTATCTTCTTTGGAACATTTAAGTTCGGAAAGTGCATTGGAAAGAAAACTTAATGAATTAACTTCTGGAACTAAACCAAATGGAGCCAATTGCATTATTATTGGATCAAACATACGAGAAGTAAACCTTGAAAATGGACAAGAACTAGATCCTATGTTTGAAGTGAATATAACTACAGAAAGCATGTTGGAAATCTTGGATTATCAATATGCTGGATGGGAAGTTAGAAATCGATTTGTAAAACAATTAGAATTTGAGATTGACAGAAATGGACAATCAGTAAAACTCACATCTGATTGTGTTACCTTTATTGCAAAGAAAATTGTGTAGGTTAATACAAAGAGGTCTGCAAGCATCATCTAACATCATATCCACGCATCGGAGCCTAACGTGCATAATATGTACCCACGACTAAAAAGAGTGTTGGCCAAAAAGGGATATCGGTTATTTGTTATATGTGTCTTTTTAATCGGTATCGGAATTTCAAAACAATGCCATATTTAGCGCTCTATTGTACAAAGAATCTGGGAACGAGCACAGGTGATTTTAGCTTTTTTATGATATTGGACTTTGCACGTAATGACGAGCGAGTCCGGGCGGTCGGGATGAACGGATCACGAACGAATCCGAACGTTCCGAAAGATATGAAGGTGTGTGGCGTACCTTGTTTGCCTTACTGGATTTATTTGCAGCACTCCAAAGAGGTTGCGGAACGGTTGAATTACTATTACCCGTACGATGATGACAGAAATGTCTGCATACTTGATGCGGGTGCAACGATTGGAGCCGGGAGCCAACTCAATTTAATCATTAATTTTTGAAATAAGCCAAAACCAGTCAAGCATATTTTTTTGCTTGGCTGGTTTTTGTATGGCGGTGTAATTCCTTGAGCCATCTAACGAATGGGGTGTTTGGAATCGTATGATGTTATTAAATATTGCGAAGGAAAACACGTGTTTTACTTAAATGGTAGCGCCACCATCAACGGCAAATGACTGTGCAGTAATATTATTGGCAAGATCACTACATAAGAAAAGAGCCATGTTTGCAATATCTACTGGTTCTTGTGGGCGCTTGAGTGGAATCATGTCGGTAAAACTTGCAAATACCTTTGTTCTTGTCTCTTCGTCATCTCCAGCCATTGCATCAAGCTGTTTCTCCCACATTTCGGTTCTAACAACGCCAGGGAGAATAGCATTAATATTAATATTTGATTCTGCGACTTCTCTAGCTAATGCGGCAGTCAGAGCCATTACACCAGCCTTTGCAGAAGCATAAATACTTGATGCTGGAGTAGCCATTTTTGCAGCAATGGAAGAAAGATTTACAATTTTCCCCGATTTACGTGGCACCATATAAGCAAGAGCTGCCTTACAGCCATGAATAGTACCTTTCAAGTCGATGTCAACGACAAGATCTATTTCGTTGGTAGTAAACTCTTGGATCGGTTTCATGATACCAATACCTGCGTTATTGATCATGAAATCAAGTTTGCCCAACTCTTTAGTTGTAGTTTCGATAAGTTTGGTGAAGGATTCTGAATCCCGAGTGTCAATCTGGAACGCAATCGATTTACGGCCCATACTCTTAATTTCCTCAGCAGTTTTTAATGCGTTTTCTATATTAAGATCGGCGACAACCACGTCTGCTCCTGCTTGTGCAAATCTTAGAGCGATGGCTTTTCCAAGACCGCTTGCTGAGCCAGTTACAATAGCTACTTTATTATTCATATTAATCTCAATCATTCTATTAACCTACCTTTCATTAAATTGCTTCTAGCATAAATTAAAGACTAAGAAGCATCATCGGAAATATTACCTATATTATGTTATATTATTCACAAGCGATAAAGGAGATGTGGGTGCATAATGGAACATATTACAATCGAAGACTATCAGATGATCCTTGATTTGTGTTATATGATGAATCACTATAACGAACAGTATCGCCATAGTATACTGGAAATTCTGGCCGAACGATTAGGCTCAGGGTATCACCATCTTACATTCCTTACGCTTGATCAGCACGATAAACTAGGAGATCCTGTTGGAATTAATAAAGTACAGAGCTTGTGTGAAAGTTATACCGATATATATGATCGTTTTGATATATTCAGCGATGTATGTAAACCCGGGAAGAGGACTGCCGGAGTAATGTCGATTGAAGATATTATGAGTTTGCATGAGTATGAACAAACCACTTACTATAATGATTTTCTCCGTAAAGAAAACCTTTATTACGAGTTGGCAGTTCCACTTTGCTACAATAATAGGCTTGTTGGGGGCCTTGGTCTCTTTAGAAAAAAAGAGGGGGATTTTACACTGCGTGATAAGGAGATAGTTAGCCTATTCTCCCGACATCTGGCTTTAAGTTATCACAATTCGTTAAAAGCTCAAGAATTTAATTCTGACCGAGGGCGATTAGCGAAAAGATGTCAGAAAGAGAACCTTCTTTTAAAACTAACATTGACGGAGAGGGAAATTGTTTCTCTTGTAGAAAAAGGATTGACGAACCGAGAAATTGCTAAACAAAATAACATCAGTTTTCATACTGTAAAAGCTCATTTAGATCATATTTATAACAAACTAGAAGTGCATAGCCGAACAGAAATGCTTCATCGAATTAACAGCAATGAAATAAAGGTTTAAAATCTTAATAGCAAAACTCAGCAGATGGATTGAATGTGGTTTGGAAAATCACTACGTTAAGATTTGCGATCCGTCATGCCGTAAGAAGATGTAGCAGGGACCCTAGGGACGCATCCAAATATACAAGTTCAAGTCGTTGAGGGAGAACATGAATCCGTTTCATGTGTGAACTATCGCGAGGAAGAAACCAAAGTGATGCACAGTATTTATGTTATGATTTAATCATTCGCATCAGGATGAATCTGGATACTTGGACGAATAATATAATACATGAAGTACTTCAAGGGGGATCATTTTGTGAGCAGAGGCAACCATCAGGTTCCATTCGGCTATGAACCGCCTAAGGCGAGTCGTAGGGGGACGATGATTTATTACGATTCATTTGAACATACGACAGATCTAGAATTGACCATAGCGGCAGAATATGCGGACAAACATGCTTTTGAGAAATTCATTCTTTATCCACTGCATGAGAAAAGCGTGGGAGGATGTCGAAGGAACCTGTTCAGGCGTATTACAAACGTGAGGATCGATTGCATGCATGGAAACGCGAACACGATCAAGCGTCAATCTACATCGAAGGATGGGAAGGCAAACGTAAAAAATACACCCCCATTGATGCGGCCTTACGGCACCTTGCTGAATACTATCCATCACCGCTTTTTCTCTATGTCACACCAGAATTCGCAAATTTATTTGCTTCTTTCTCTTCTTTTGAGGATTGGATTGTGAAGATTCGGCTTGTGCTCTCATCCGAACCGGAGCGCATGCATCCTCGGCTTGAGAAATTTCGTCATCGTTGGAATACGATACATACAACATAATCACGTATATAGTAAGAAGGGGCTGTCTTTAAGGTCATTGCTGACCTTTGAAGTGACCCGAAAAGTTAGACAGTTTATTTTCATTAAGCAGTTTGTTGGGCATGAGTCCGGTATTGTACCGGACTCATGCCTTTTAATTTTGATTTAATCCGCTTGTAATTATAGTAGTTAATATACTTGGATAATTCCTCTTTAAAATGTTCAATACTTTTAAATTCCTTTATATAAAGGAATTCTGATTTGAGAATACCGAAGAAGTTCTCCATCACAGAATTATCATAACAGTTGCCCTTTCGCGACATACTCTGCGTGATTTGTTTTCTTTGTAATGCCTGACGGTATTGCTTCATCTGATAGTGCCATCCTTGATCTGAATGCATGAGAAGCTTGCCTTCTATCGTTAGCCTTTCAAAAGCTTGCTCTAGCATATCTGATACAAGAGAGTAGGTAGGTCTAAGTCCTATCGTATACGAAATGATTTCACCGTTATATAAATCCAGAACAGGTGACAGATACAGTTTTTCTCCCAGTAATTTAAATTCTGTAATGTCTGTCACCCATTTCTGATTTGGTCTCTCTGCTTTAAAATTACGGTCTAATAAGTTCGGTGCAATCTGACCGACCTTACCTTTGTACGAGCGGTACTTTTTCACACGGACTATTGATATTAATCCTAGCTCTTTCATAATACGTTGGACCTTTTTATGGTTCACCTGATGCTCACGATTCCTTAATTCATCACGAATACGACGATAACCATAGCGGCCTTCATGCTCGTCATAAATGGATTGAATGAGTACCTTTAGCTCGCCATCTGGATCGGGACGTCCGAAGCTTTTAATCACGTAATAATAGGTGCTGCGCGGAATACCTGCAAGCTGCAGAAGTGCTATCACCGGAAATTCACGCCTTAATTCATAGACTACTTGCGCTTTGTCTTGTTTGGTGATTTTCCCTTGTTTTGAACTAAGGCATTCAACTTTTTTAAATAGGCATTTTCCATACGTAAACGTTCGTTTTCTGCCTGTAGTTTCTCAAGTGACCCTTCATCTTGTTTTGTTGGTTTCTTTGTTTCTTTGTTCATGGATGTACGCCCCTTTTTCTTTGCTTTGAAGGCGTCAAATCCCTTTCTTTCAAACTCTTTAACCCATCTTTTGATAGGTGAAGGTGAGGGAATACCAAAATGCGCAGCGATATCTACATATGAGGCCTTCGTTTTTAACCGATATTCAAGTACCTCTAGTTTAAACTCTGGTGAATATGAAGCATAGTCTTTTATTCGAAAACCTTCAATCCCCACTCGCTGTACAGCTTTGCCCAAGAGTAAATTTGAGTTTTGGATACACCATATTTTCTTCCAATGGATGGCGCAACTTCGTTACCTTCCAAATATCTTAATACAATTTCGAGCTTCTCTTTTACAGAAAATTTCCACATAAAAAACTGCACCTCCAATTGTTAGTTGTGTCTAACAATTGGGGTGCAGTTCACTTTTTTGACAACCCCTTTCAATCGTTTTCGTTACCTCAATGCAAGAGATGGAGCATGGTTGCTATATCAGCAATCTTTGATCAGATATACCATTCCTTCAGTAAAGATTCATTCATTTGAGATAAGTTTGGTATTTCTTTTGTAGGATTTTGATAAAAAGTGTCGAATAATAGATATTCAGCAAAATCCTATTTCTGGATTATTTGATTGAACACAGAGGTATTGAAATAATCAATACGGAAATTAAGAGACCAGTAGAAGAAGAGGTGTTTTCAAAACTAAAAAGCTATAACAATAAGGTATTTGCATTAATAACGGCGAAGAAGCTCTTAAATTTGGGAGAAGTGTAGGGAATGAAATATTAAAACATCATAAGGGAGTTCATCGATGAGAAGTAGTTTAAAGATTAAAATGTTAATTGTTTTTTCAGTTTTGCTTGGTATTTCTTGTTTTCTGATTAGCTTTTTTGTATATCGTTCATCGTTAGATCTAGTGAAAGAGACTGTTGGTCAACAAAATTTAGCAATGATTGATCATGCAATCGCTAAGATAGATGATAAAGAGTATCAAAACATGGAAGTCGGTGCTAAAAAGGATGGGTATTATCAAGAATTACAAAAAGAGCTAAGCTCTGTTAAAGAGTTCTATAAGGTAACTAGTTTGTATACAATGTCTCGTGTAAAAAAGGGTGAAGACTACGAATATTACTATATGGTAGATAGTACGCCGAGTGAGGAATCAACGATTGGTGTTAAAGAAGAATCACCCGAATCCTATCCTAAAATGAAACAAGTATTTGAAACAGGGAAAGTACAGTTTCAGTTATCAAATGATGCAGAATATGGTGCTGTACTAGCTATTTATGCTCCGTTAAAAAATAAGGATGGAGAAGTGATTGGATTATTGGGGGCAGATTTGGATGCCACGGAAGTTTATACAGCCATGGACGCAAAACAAGTGAAAATTATTACTATTACACTGATTGTCTTAATAGTAGGAATCTGCATTGTTTATTTCTTCACAGATTATTTAACGAAACCTATACGAAAATTAACATCCCAAGTGAGAAAAATCGGTAATGGGGATTTAACTGTTGTGATAGAAACGGGTCGTAAAGATGAAATAGGACTTCTAACACAAGCTTTTCAACAGATGGTATTAGATTTGCAAAATATCATTCTTGGCATAAATGTTGGGTCCAAGCAGTTAATTGACACGACCAATTCAGTGGCTGAAAGTAGCGAGAAGGCAAGTGAAGCAATTAGCCAGATATCTGCGTCCGTTCGGGAAGTATCGGCAGGAGCGCATGCACAATATAAAAGCTCGGAGGAAAGCTCTGTTACATTAGAACAAATGTCAGAGGGCATTCAACAAATTGCAGAAGCTTCTTCAAATGTATCTCAATTATCATCGATTAGCTTACATAATGTAGAGCTCGGAAATAGTAACATTGAAAAAGTAATTCATCAAATGAATGTTATTCATCAATCTGTTCAATTATCGGCAAATGCAATCAAAAAACTCGAGAATCAATCAAACGAAGTTTCACATATTATAGATATCATTCGTGACATTGCTTCACAAACGAATCTACTTGCATTAAATGCTGCGATTGAAGCAGCGAGAGCTGGTGAATCAGGAAAGGGCTTTGCAGTAGTAGCCGATGAAGTAAGAAAGCTAGCTGAGCAATCTGAAAAATCAGCAAATAGTATATCGGATTTGATTTCTAAAATAAATGTGGATACAAGTTTAACAGTACAAACAATGAATGTTGTAACAGAAAATGTCGAAGACGGTAGACAAGCTGTTGAAGAAGCTGGAAAATCATTTGAAAGTATTCTTCACTCTATTCAGGGCGTAGTATCTCATACGAAGCAAGTTTCTGAAACTTCAGAAGAAATGTCAGCATTCTCGGAGGAAATCACAGCAGGAGTAATGGAAACGACGATGATTGCAAATAAGGCTGCAGAGGCAACTGAAAGTGTAGTCGACCGAACAATTGAACAGGAAAAGTACAATCAAGATATCCTTCATGCCGTATTAAGGCTTAACAAAATGGCAGCAGATCTTGAAGAAACGGTTTTAAAATTTGATGTAGGTATCAAAAATCCAGATAAATCTCACGTAATTTAAGAATGAATTGCGTTGGTTCAAGACGAACTGTCTCCCTTATCGGAAGAAATGAACATTTATGCGTCGAACAAAGATTGCGCTGTACGTGTAAAGGGAGACAAAATCGTCATTTTAGGCAATGTATATTTAATTTCCCAATCAAATGGATGAGACGCTTTAATTGCCAAAAACAATCAAACTTTTTATTGAAAAAATGAGTTAGCTGAAAATATTGAAATATATTATAAGTAATTCTGGGAAGTCGGTAACTTTTTGGCTAACTACGTATTCGACGCGAGAGACGTTATAAGAAATCGGCGCCAACCATAATATTATTAAAGACAAATACTGAGTATTTGTCGCTTTTTTATCGATTTTTGCGCTTACCCAGGAAATTTCGATCGCCCGGTGAGACAGCAGGGAAGTAAACTCAGGCGACACATCCATTCAACAAATCGTGGCCAGGCATGAAACGGCAGCCGCATGTATAAAAGGTTTTATTCATAAAGTGTTCTATAATTTTTAAGTGGTGGTCGGGCTCCTTCAACATAATAGCTGTAGCAGTGGTTGTTGTCTTAATGAAGTCATCGCTCAACTAAAGGGCAGGTTAGTTAAGGTGGTTACCGCCATAAGTCTTGGTTATCCATTCTGAAAATGGATAACACTTATAGTTGAATATTATTGCACACGGGGGCATTTCTTCATGAAATTTGAGCTTGGACGCTGCTTGCTGCATGAACGACTTCTGGAATCCAGAAAAACGGTGGAATCGCTGGCAAAGGAATTGCTTCTTAAACCGGAACGAATTTCCGACTTTATGGATAACAAAAGAGTCATGCCGCTCAAAATCGCTATATCAATCGCCGACTCCATCGGTTGCGATGAACGTGCCCTGTATGAATTAATTCCGCTAGTACCGATATCAAAATAACCGGAATGCGCACCTGGAGTGGGTTCCGGTCATGAAGGAAAATATGACACACGTATCATATTAGTGTTTTAAGATTGGTAAGTAAAACTTGATTCTCTCCCTCTGAAAAAATGGCGACGTAACCGCTTAGGATGTTGATTGAAACTCCCTACGAATTGTTGATTCCGAATGTGTTGGTTTTCTTGTAGCAGTGTCTTGGTAAATATTTGCACTTGAAATAGAGGATAATCTATAGTAGAATCGTTCAGGTGATCACTCAAAAACTATATAGTACTGTATAACCTCTAGAATATGGTTAGAGGGTATCTACCAGGAACCTTAATAATCCTGACTACAGAAAATGAATAATTTCATTTTTTGTAGTCAGGATTATTTGTGTTTTCTGTAAAGAACCTTCAGAGCTATTTCTTTAATTTGCAACTGAGAAAGGACATGAAACAGAAAATGAATTTAAAAGTATTTATATTAGCATTATCGACCGTTGCGGTTGGATTGGTTGAATTAATCGTTGGTGGAATATTGCCGACAATCGCTGACGATTTCAATATTTCATTAAGTGTCGCGGGGCAACTTATCACGGTATTTGCACTTATCTATGCTATTACTGGTCCGGTTTTATTAGTATTGACCAGCAGAATCGAACGCAAGAAATTGTATCTTGCTTCCCTATTTGTCTTTTTAATCGGAAATATAATGACATATTTTAGTCCAAACTTTACCTTTATGATGATTGCTAGGGTGTTGACGGCAATTAGTACAGCACTTGTCGTTGTACTTTCTTTAACCATTGCTGTTAAAATTGTTGATCCTGCCCACAAGGCAAAAGCTTTGGGACTCATTTATATGGGTATCAGTTCGTCACTAGTGTTAGGTGTACCGTTGGGCATCCAGATTTCCAATATGTTTGGATGGCGCGTAATATTTCTTGGGATCGCTGTGTTATCTATCGGATCGATGGTACTTATTTCACTATTTCTTGAGCGAATTCCTGGGGAAAATACAATTCCATTTTCACAGCAATTAAAGTCTTTAGGAAGCGGGAAAATAATCAGTGCCCATCTTGCTACCATGTTTACGCTAGCAGGACATTATACGATTTATACCTATTTCACACCATTTTTAGAAACGAACCTTCATCTGAATTCTAACTGGATAAGCATCTGTTATTTTATATTTGGTATTGCAGCTGTAGGTGGTGGAGCATTAGGCGGAACATTATCAGATTGGATTGGTGCTCGCAAAAGTATCATTTTCGTTATCAGTGCATTTGCTGTTGTATTGTGTGTATTGCCATTTACAACATTTTCACTCGTATTATTCTTCCCAACGATGATAGTTTGGGGAGCATTGAGTTGGAGTTTGGCGCCGCCGCAACAAAGCTATTTGATTCAAACTGATCCAGCTACATCTGCTATACAGCAAAGCTTTAATAATTCCGCATTGCAAATTGGTATTTCACTTGGGTCAGCAATTGGTGGTGTTGTGTTAAACCAAACTAGCTCGATTTCCAGCACAGCTTGGGTTGGGAGTGGCATTGTTATTATTGCGTTACTATGTGCAGTCTTTTCTTTTACGAGACCCATCATCTCAAGAGTACAAAAGTCATCAGTTTCGTCTTCCCACGAGGTCTAAAGTTAACGTATACATCCACCAATTTGTATCTCCTTTAGCTACAAACTTAGTTTATAGTGAGATTATTTAACAACATTCTTTATGTTTAGTTCTACATGGAGTATTCTATATTTAAAAAAATACAAGGAGGAATTAGTATGAGTAATGTTTATGTAAAAAGTGAGTTTTCTCCTTTGAAAAGAGTAGTTCTAGCTCAATCTGAGTTCTCATTTCCATCGAAGGAAGATTTATGTAATGAAGAATTCTTAACAGAAGAAAGTAAAGATTTATATAGAGGAAAGGATATATTAGGTAAAAACTATAAAGAGGTTTTTCCAGAGAGACAGAAAGAATGGGAAGAGGAAAGAGAAAATTTAAAGAAGGTTCTAGAGAAATATAATGTAGAAGTAATAATTCCTAGGCTGCTGACTGACTATGAAAAGGAGATAGGAAAAGAAGATGGTTATAGTAATTTCTTTGTAAGAGATCCCTTTTTCACAGTAGGACATTTTTTAATAGAAGGGTCTCTTAGATTTCCACATAGAAGAAATGAGATACTACCTGTCAGAAATATATTAACAAAGGAGTCAAACGAAAATAATTGTTTATACTTATCTGTTCCTAAACCAGATATATCAAAAGGGGAATACTCAGAAGATGGTCCATTTTTAGAGGGAGGAGATGTTTTAGTCTTAGATAAAACTATATTTGTAGGTAGATCTGGACTTGCATCAAATAAAAATGGAGTTATTTGGCTAAGTAATATGGTTAGTAAATTTGGGTATACGGTAGTTGAGGTACCCCTTCATCATACAATACTTCATCTTGACTGTGCTATTAGCTTAGTTAGAGAAGGGCTAATGATAGTTTGTGAAGAAGCATTATTAGACGGTATACCTAAACAGTTAAAAAGTTGGGACAAGATATATGTAACAATAGAAGACTCTTCTAAACTTGCCACAAATGGCCTACCTATAAATGAAAATATATATATTACAGATCATGAATTTAAATGTATTGGAGATGAGTTGGAAAAAAGAGGGGTTACAGTGGAGTATGTAGATTTTAAAATATCAAGAAGTTTCGGTGGATCATTTAGATGCAGCACTCAACCTTTGTTAAGAAATGATGGCTAAATAAGTCACCTCGTATTTCTTTTAGTTCAATATTTCCGTTTTTTTGGTTAAATTTATGAAATATTATATAAAGTGACACTATATATAATCTCAATCGGTGGAACTAGTTGTGGTCCGATACAATGTTTACCAGGTTTGCTGAGTAGACGGATCTAGGCGTTATCACTCATGCCAAATCAAGCTCGATCGCCAATTAGTAGCTCGAGCATTCTGATCTTCTCCGGAATAAGCCTGATCGATGCGAACGGCCCTGCAGGCGGCTAGCTCATCGATCAGGCTTTGCATTCCTTTTTATGTAACGGTAGGTAGGGTCGGCTTAGTGTGAAAGCAAAGGCATTTTGCTCCACAAGGTGATATCACTTTGATATTGGAGGACTTAAAAGGTAATATAAGAAAACTAGATTATGAATACAGTTTTTTTATAGCTAATCTCCGAATTAAGCCTGTAAAGACGACTCTATAATTTTTCTGAAATTCGAATTTTTATAAATTGTAGAGTAGTAGAAGTATTCTTAAAAAATCGTCCATCGAGATAATGATTAATAGTATTAATTCAATAGTGGAATTTGGAGGAAGTACTTATAGTATCAAGGTTTTGTAGACTAAAAACGATTATTATGCTTGTTAGAAAAGTAGAGGTAGATAATCATTAATATTATTAATTATATAAATTCAAGCATGTATATTTGCTGTATTCAGAAGTCACTAAAGCATTCCATTGAGTCATTTATAATTCTGCAAAATGATACCGATTATAGCAACGATAATTTGAATGCAGGAATAATATTCCACTAAATCAATTGAAATTAAAGTGTTGACAAAGAAATTTATAAGCACTATGATTGCTGTAATCTAATATTGGATACACGATGAAAGAGCGAAGTAGCAAGTTTGTCACTGTTCAGAAAGCCAGGGGTTGATGCGACCTGGTCATACTAAACTTTGCGAATTACACTCCGGAGTACCTTAGGTAATGCTAAGCGGACTGGCAATCGATATCATTGCTAAGAGTGGTATTAATGGTGAACTGCAGCGCCTTTAATGCAATTTGGGTGGTAACACGGTAAATATATCGTCCCTATGTCTACAATAGACTAGGAGACGATTTTTTTATTTTCTAATAAAAAATTCACCAGGGAGATGAACTAACAATGATGAACATTATCGATGAATTGGAATGGCGCGGTGCCATTAATCAACAGACAGATGCAGAAGGATTACGTAAACTAACTAACGAAAAGTCGATTTCATTGTACTGTGGTGTTGACCCTACCGGTGACAGTATGCATATAGGTCATTTGATTCCATTTATGATGCTGAAGAGATTCCAGATGGCTGGCCATCGTCCAGTAATTCTGATCGGCGGTGCTACCGGTACAATCGGAGATCCAAGCGGACGTACCACTGAGCGCACACTTCAGACGATGGATCAAGTACAGAAGAACGTAGATGCTCTGACTGCACAAATGAAGAAGCTGTTCTTAAATGAAGGAGATACTGGTCTCCGCATGGTGAACAACTACGATTGGACGAAGGAGATTACGATTTTGGACTTCCTTCGCGACTTCGGTAAGAACTTCAGCGTCAATACGATGCTGGCCAAAGATATTGTAGCTAGTCGTCTTGATTCGGGGATTTCCTTCACTGAGTTCTCGTACCAGATCCTGCAGTCGATCGACTTCCTTCATCTATTTAAAAATGAAGATGTGCAATTGCAGATCGGCGGTGCTGACCAATGGGGGAACATTACGAGTGGCCTTGACTTGATTCGTAAGAAAGAAGGATCAGAAGCAAAAGCATTCGGCTTAACCATTCCTCTAATGCTTAAAGCAGACGGAACGAAATTTGGTAAGACCGCAGGCGGAGCAATCTGGCTTGATCCGAACAAGACAACACCATTTGAATTCTACCAGTTCTGGGCTAACCAAGATGATCGCGATGTAATTAGATACCTGAAATTCTTCACTTTCTTAACGAAGGAAGAAATCGATGCTCTTGAGGTAAAAGTTCAGACTGAACCACATAAACGTGAAGCGCAGCGTGTTCTTGCTGAAGAGATGACAAGATTCGTACACAGTGAAGATGCACTTGCTCAAGCTAAGAAGATTACGGAAGCATTGTTCAGTGGCGATATCAAGGCCCTGACTGCAGATGAAATTGAACAAGGATTCAAGGAAATGCCTACATTCCAAGCTTCCAAGGAAGCGAATAATATCGTCGACTGGCTCGTTGAGGTAGGTATTGAACCATCCAAGCGTCAAGCACGTGAAGATATTACAAGTGGAGCCATCTCTCTGAATGGCGATAAGGTCACTGATACAGAAATGACCTTAACGGTGGATCATTCCATTGAAGGCCCTTTTCATTATCCGTAAGGGCAAGAAGAACTACAACCTCGTTAAACTCGGAGAATAGCTGATTGTCGGGTGACAAAAACATAGTATCATTAGAAGCCGCTAATTAAGCGGCTTTTTTTGTTTTAAGGAAACAAGAACATGGTCCTTATACCGATTAGATACAAATTATAATTCGACAGTTATTTCATTAAGTTAACAGGCAGAATAGCTTAACGTTGTGTCCGTCTTAGCACTTTCAATTATAACTGAACTTTACCGTGCAGTTATTTTATAGATCGACTATAATGACAGCATTAATGATTGAGGAGGTAATTTAAATGAAAAACGTGATGTATCATACCGCAAAAACATATAAGGGTGGAACACTTTCCTCATTGTAGCGGTGTACTCCCCTTATATGTACTTTTAATAAACAGATAAGGGGCAAAAAAATGCAATTTCCAGTGAAAAAATTCTTCTCATATTACAAGCCGTATTTAAGATTATATCTAGCGGTATTGGGATGCGCTTTGATAGCGTCCGCTATTGCCTTGGTCTATCCGCTGCTCGTACGGTATATTACAAAGGATGTTCTCACAGGTGACTTGTCCAATGCGTTACCTAAAGTGTATTGGATTGGCGGGCTTATGCTAGTTTTAGTATTGATTGAGAATGTTGGAAATGCCTTTGTAGGCTACAAAGGTCATCTAGTTGGAGCTCGAATGGAAAGTGATCTGCGAAGAGAGCTGTTCGAACACATGCAGAAGCTTTCCTTTGGCTTTTTTGATAAGGAAAAGACAGGTCGGCTCATGTCTCGAATAACTAACGACCTGTTACTACTTTCAGAACTGTATCATCACGGACCGGAAGATTATATTAAATATATCGTCCGCTTTATTGGTGCGGTTATCATTTTGTTTTTCATTAACGCGCCAATAACGATTGTCATAATCTGTTTTTTTCCAATACTGGTTGTGTCTCTATGGTATTTTAATAAGGTATTGAACAAGGCATTAGTAAGAAACAAAGAGCGAATCGGGGATGTAAACGCACAGGTAGAAGATAGTCTAGCGGGGATTCGCGTTGTTAAATCGTTTGCCAACGAACACCTCGAAATTGAGAAGTTTAATCGACAAAACAATCGTTTTCTCGATAGTCGAAAGCATACTTACAAGGCGGAGGCATATTTTTACCATGTATTTGAAACGTTGCTACAGCTGATCACAATAACGGTTATCATCTTTGGAAGTGCCAGTATCGTCAATAATACATTAGATTTAGCGGATTTGATCACTTTTCTGCTTTATATAGGCTTTATGATAGAGCCTCTTCAAAAAATGACTCACATGAGCACGCAGTTTCAGGAAGGTATCACCGGCTTCCAGCGATTTATGGAGATCATGAGGCTTACGCCGGGCATTGAAAACAAACCGAGTGCAGTGACCTTGCCGAAGGTACATGGCGAAATTGAGTTCAAACAGGTTTCCTTCCGTTACGAAGATCATTTGGACAACGTCTTATCAAACCTTTCATTTCGTGTACAACCGGGTGAATATGTTGCGTTGGTGGGTCCCTCGGGCGCTGGGAAGACTACTTTGTGCTCACTCATTCCCCGCTTTTATGATGTGTTGCATGGGCAGGTGTTACTTGATGGAATCAATGTCCGGGATATCGATCTGCGTTCATTGAGAAATAACATCGGCGTTGTTCAGCAGGACGTTTATCTTTTTTCGGAAACGGTGATGGAAAATATACGTTACGGGAACCCGAAGGCTAGCGATGAAGAGGTGATTGCGGCAGCAACCCGTGCCAATGCGCACGACTTCATCATGAGTTTGCCGAATGGCTACCAGTCCGATATCGGACAGAGAGGTGTCAAATTATCCGGCGGCCAAAAGCAACGATTAAGCATCGCTCGCGTATTCTTAAAAAATCCACCGGTTCTTATTTTTGATGAGGCAACTAGTGCGCTGGATAATGAGAGTGAAAGCATCATCAAGGAGTCCCTAGAAGCGTTGATAAAGGGCGCACAACCATCGTTATTGCCCACAGACTTTCCACGATTCGTAATGCCGGCGGATTATCGTCTTAACCGAGGATGGAATTGTCGAGCAAGGTACACACTATGATTTACTTGCACTTGATGGAACCTACGCACACCTGTACTCCAAGCAGTTTGAGTTATAATTTATTTATCTTTTAACTAAATATCAGCTAACTCCTTTTCGATAAGGTCAGTTCATTATTTCGTCAGAGTTCATGAGCGTTAAATTAAAGACCAAGATGTCACATGATGCAACAACACAAATCGCCACAAGCTACGATTTAAAGTAGGCTTGCGGCGATTTGTTTTCATTTTTTTAAAAATATTAAACCCTTTACTTAAACGATGATCGCGGCGTATAATCCATAAAGACATTGGAGTGGGAAGAGGGAAATTGATTATGAACAATGGCTTGATCAATGCTATTATCGCGTATATCATGTGGGGAGTTCTCCCACTTTATTGGAAGTTGTTTAACGATGTGCCTGCAGGCGAGATTCTGTCACATCGGGTTGTCTGGTCGTTCATCTTCATGGCTGTTCTCGTCGCCGTCCAGCGTCGCTGGGGTGACATGAAGCGGATTGCGACCAGCCGCTCGCTCCTGCTGTCGCTCACCGCTAGCGGACTGCTGATTGCTGCTAATTGGCTCATCTTCATCTGGGCGGTCAACAACGACCATGTCGTCGAGACAAGTCTCGGCTATTATTTGAACCCGTTGCTGAACGTGCTACTTGCGGTTGTCTTCCTTCGTGAGAAGCCGAACCGTGGCCAATGGCTCGCGATTGCCATCGCTGGCGCCGCGGTGCTCATCATCGCCATCGATTACGGACGGTTCCCATGGATCTCAATTTCGCTGGCCGCGACGTTTGGCTTGTACGGCCTAGCGAAGAAGAAGATCGGACAAGACGCTTCCGTAGGCTTGCTGTCGGAGACGGCTGTAGTCCTGCCCGTTGCGCTCGGCTACTGGATCTATTTGGCCGCCGTAGGAAAGACGACGGCATGGACGCTACCTGTGCCCACGTTAGTCGAACTGCTTCTTTCCGGCGTGGTAACAGCGCTACCGCTGCTTTTCTTTGCGCGAGCGGCCGCCCGGATGGCGCTGTCCACGCTCGGCTTCGTACAATACATCGGGCCAACGATCATGCTGTTACTGAGCGTATTCGTGTTCAAGGAATCGGTATCGCCGGTTCTTCTCATCGGCTTCGCGCTCATCTGGACAGCGCTAGTCGTATACGCTGCGGCATCGGTTCGCGCCACGAAACTCGCAAAGGTGCGCTAACGACAAACACGTCCGCCAGGTACCGTCATAACAGCCATTTCCGTCCGCTGGGTGGAGATGGCTGTTTTCTGTTTGGGGAGATAACAAACTTTTTTAGATTGTGTTAATCTGTCTAATAGTGAACTCAATAGAGAGAGGGATGTTACTTGAAAACAAATGTATTATATATTGAGGATAATGAGAAAATAGGCAGTTGGGTAAAAGAAGAATTGGAACAGCGAGGATTTTCAGTTCAGTGGTTGCTTTCTGGTGAGGGAGCCGAAAGAGAAGTACATCAGCATGAAATCGTTATTTTGGATATCATGTTACCCGGGTTAGACGGATTTACGGTGGGAAAACGATTAAAGAAAGCAGCTCCTGCTGTTCCTATTTTGCTGTTATCTGCTCGTACATCGATAAATGATAAGGTAGACGGTTTACAATTTGCTGATGACTATTTAACGAAACCATTCCATACGGATGAATTAGTTGCAAGATTAGAAGTATTAATCCGACGGAGAGGTGGAACACATTCCGAACGAATTTCATTAGGAATTCATATTGAAGTAGATCCAGAAGTTCAAATGGTATATGACAAACGCACAGGAGAAGAAATTTTATTAACAGGGAAACAACATCAAATATTAATGTACTTCTTACGCCACCCCAATCAAGTTCTACCAAAAGAACAAATCTATGAAGCAATTTGGCAAGAAACTTATATCACTGGTGATAAAACAATAATGGTACATATCCATCGACTGCGTCAAAAGCTGGAACGTTATCCAGATTCCCCAGAGATTATTGAAACGTTGAAGGGAATAGGCTACCGGGTGAAACTATGAAACAGACTAGATCATTATTTCGTCGTTTTCTAAAAGGACATTTTCTATTTATCTTTTTCCCTCCAATTTTGCTTATTTTCATCTCTGCGTTCTTTGGGTTTTCTATCCATGGAGATGCTATCAATAGAGAAGATCTGAATACGTTAAATCTATTTTACGTTACACTACTTTTATTTGGTTTTATTATTGTCGCATTTGTTGTAATGTCTTGGCTGTTCTTCTTGAGACTTCGTAAACGTCTTACCCGCTTACAGGAAGCCATGTCATTTTCAGCTAATCATGACTCATTTCCTAAACCAATATCTGTTCAAACGGATCGTATGGATGAAATAGACCAGTTGGGAAGTTCTTTTAATTGGATGATTCAACAGCTTGAAGACAGTCGCAAGCGAGAATATGAAGAGGAATTATTACGACATTGACTCATTGCGAATTTATCTCACGACTTACGAACGCCACTTACCATTTTGAGAGGACATGTCACCAGATTAAATAAAGAATCAATAAGTTTAGAAGGACAAAACTCGTTAACGGAGATAAACCATACGATTACAAGAGTCGGAGATCTAATGGATGATTTACTTTCCTATACATTGCTTACATCAGGGAAGCATCCTTTTGAGCCCACATCAACAGATATTGGACGTTTAGTAAGAGCATCTGTTGCTGCGTGGTACCCTGCATTTGAAGAAAAAGAAATTCAGCTGGACGTTGATTTACCGACAGAGGAGACTTTTTATTGGGAAGCAGATCCTAAATGGATGACACGGGTTCTGGATAATTTATTTCAGAATATTCTTCGCCATGCAGCTGAGGGAAAATATGCAAACATTGTGGTTGATGTAGAACAAGAACTGATTATTGTTGCAGACAGAGGACCTGGTATGGATAACTCTCCCTATGAGCATGGGGCGGGAATTGGTTTATCGACTTTAAATTATATGTTGAAAAAAATGAAGCTGAAGGCTGACTTTACATCAAATGAAAATGGCACAAGAGTAGCTATTGGTAGAGCGTTACCTAAAGTTAACCCAGAAGTAAACACCATGATAACCGAGATGTAACTTCGCTTCTTTATAATGAGAACCATAACAGAAAGGAAGTGTTATGGTTGCTTACAATTAATAACTTAGTCAAGCATCGCGGAACTGGGGAAATCTTATCAGGTATCAGTTTTAAAGCTAGGCCCGGTAGAGTAACTGGTTTTTTAGGTCCAAATGGGGCAGGTAAAAGTTCTACACTTCGCATCCTGCTTGGATTAGATCATGCCACCTCAGGGAGTGCACTAATTAATGGCAAGCCATTCGCAGAATTACATAATCCTCTAGCAACAGTGGGGGCCGCACTTGATGGATTTGGAGCTCATCGTATGCGAACAGGACGGGCACACTTGCGTTGGATTGCTCGTGCCACAGGATTGCCTTGCTCACGTGTCGAGGAAGTTCTGAAAATAGTAGGTCTTACTAATGCAGCTGGTAAACGAGTTGGGAGTTATTCCCTTGGTATGGGGAGAAGACTTGGAATGGCAGCTGCACTTCTTGGTGATCCAAAAATATTGGTTTTAGATGAACCCGTAAATGGGCTCGACCCACAAGGAATTCGCTGGATTCGGACATTTTTACGTGAACGTGCTGCGTCTGGTAACACGGTGTTGCTATCTAGTCATCTCATGGGAGAACTTGCAGAGACGGTTGATGATGTGGTGATTATTAATCATGGAAAAATCGTTGTAGATGGATCATTGGAAGAAGTCATAGGTAACCATTCTTCTCTAGAGGAAGCCTTTTTTGCCCTGACATCTGAACATGCGGGTGTTGTTATATGAGAGCATTCAACGCAGAATTATCTAAATTGTTCTCCCTGCCGAGCATTTGGCTTGCCTTTCTTATTGGAGCATTTGCCCCAGCGGTCATTGCTGCCTTGGACAGTATAGCGCAAAAAGGTGAGATAATAGCTGGAGTTAGCACACGGCTATCGGAAGTTGGCTATATTGGATTAGCTCTTGGTGTGCAAGGTGTCATTATTATTGGTGTTCTTGCTGTCAGCAGTGAGTATTTGACAGAGAGCAGTGAATCTGGTGGAGGGAATCAGATTACAACAAGTTTAACGGTTGTTTCATCACGGCTTCATTTTTTGTTGGCAAAAGCAGGCGTCGTGACAGTGATCAGCATACTGCTTTGTATTGTTGCTATGTTGACAACTGTGTCAGCCACGCATCTTATTCTCGGTGATTATACCCCTGCATTTGAATGGTCTAAACTGATCGGAGCAGTTTGTTACTGGGCATTCACTGCTCTTTTAGCATTTGGGATTACGGTTCTAACTAAGAATGGCATTATTCCGCTTGCTGTGCTCATCATAAATACATCCCTTGTATCATTCAGTTTCCTGCTTTCTAAGATTACAAAGTTGGCGTTATACTTACCAGATCGAGTTGGCCTTGAAATGTTTATGTTTACTGGCGACAGATTTCTCACCCCGTTTACAGGTGGTTTAGTCATGTTTGCTTGGGTAATCGTTCTTTTCATTGTTGCAGCTATTATATTCCATAGGAGGGACGTTGCCTCATGAGAGTCTCTTCAAGTAGAAAGATAACACGCATCCTTCGTGCTGAGCTGGACAAATTAGTAACATTACCATTGATATGGCGCACTCTTATGGGTACATTCATTGTTAATTTAGTTTTAGCCGCAGCATTTACTTCTGTTGGTCTACAAGGAGCAGTAGGAACGCAAAGTATACTGAATGTAGGACTTGCTTCTATGGGATATCTTCAAGCAGGTTTCATTATTCTTGGGATCTTAGCTGCTTGTTCGGAGTATACCTGGTGGACAGATTCGAACTACATTAACTACGATACCTTGGCGTGGGTTTCAATTATTCACGAAGCTTATGGCATTGGCAATTATAACTATTCCTGTGGCGCTCATTATTGCTGGATCAGGTATACTATATACTTTTATTATGATGAGAGACAGAGCAGTAGTGATTGAAATAGATACCATGATAAGAACATTAGTAGGAGCAACAGGCTATCTAACATTAACCACACTTCTCAGTGCAGCTGTAGGTGCTTTACTAAGACGAACCACTCCTACCTTAGTAATACTTCTTGGTTATTATTTCATTGTCAGTCCATTGTCGAGAGATATTCTGCCTAATTATTTTCCGGATACAGCAGGATTTTATATGTATATGCCGCCTTCCTCTAATGAAATAAATATCCTTACACCACTGCAAGGGACAGGTATTTTAATGTTATGGTCACTGATCTTTATTACAGTAGCTATTGTATTTTACCGTAAACGAGATGCCTAGGTTTAGGTTTGATCCTGAAGGAGTTGTCCTTCATTGGAGGATTTCAAAATTTTGACTATTTAATTTCTTTATCATGTACCTGTTCTAACAGCACTGCTGTACCTACGAAGCGGTCACATCCAATATAGCTATCAAATAACTAATTAAATAAATAAGCTAGCCACGCGATGTCGGAGGCCAAGAACTTATACGCTTAAAGAGTCGCGGAAATCGCGACTTTTTGTTTTAACGATTAGATATGTCTTCCTTGTAAATTTGTTCCTATACTTTACAACGAACTTTTTCGAGCATATGTGACTGGCCTCACAAATCGATAAAACGCGGATGGTATAATGACTTTGTTTACCGGAGCAAACCAAAAATCTTGATCCAGATCAAATATATACATTTCCATCAGAGTTTGGATAAACTTCGAAACTATTATCAAGCGCAGATCGATGTTCATCAAGAACAATGGTTGGCTTGGAGGCAGTGATCTGGTTCCTGCTGAAGAAATTATCCGTTTCTTCTTAGAAGAATTTGAATAAGGGAGTGTTGAAGTGTGACTCAAGATCAGTTTACATTCAGTGACATGAAAATGATTGACAGAAAAAATCTTGGCAGTCAGGTTCCGTTGGAGTTATTTCGAACGATCCGCCTGATCGGCATGTATCAAGGCTTGCCAATGGGGGGAAAGGTACGACGCTCACAATCGGACGCAAAATAGGCGAAAATCTTCCGGTCAATTCGATCAACGAATTGCTACAAATATTCCAAGAGCTAAAGATCGGAATTCCTAAGATTATTAAACAGGATGAGCGAACTATGCGTATAGCAGTAGAGGATTGCTTTTGCGAAGGGTTACCGATTATGGATGGAAAGCTCGTTTGCGATTTGGAGGGAGCCATTATGGAAGGTGCATTGACCAAAATATTGGGGAAGAGAGTGGTAGTCAAGGAAGTAAAATGCAATGTGAACGGTGACGATTGTTGTGAATATGACCTTAGATTTTAGTAAGCACGCTTCGAAGGGGATGTTAATACCAAGGAAACAATTAAGTAGTACTATATAGCTCGGCAAATTCCCGGCTGGCCCAGTGATTCTCTGGGACCCAGGGAATGGTGATTGTATCAACCCCAGGATTGCGGAGTAGTGGGAAGAGACGATACACCATGACGGTAAATTCGGCTTTGGTTACAGGCTGGTCGGGCCGGAAAGTGCCGTCGGGAAATCCAGTCAGAATACCGCGTAGATTCATATCGTGAATCGACGACTTAGCCCAATTGTACTTATTGTTATCATCCACATCCTTGAATCCTGCAAAAACGGGCGAAATCCAGGTAGCCGACATTAACATGAGGGCCATGCAAGTCAAAAGCAGCTTCTTCAATTTGGTAAACTCCTTACTTAGTAGTGTCTGGATGTGTTACGATGCACTCGTAATTCGTCAGGGTCCAGCATGCAGTATTTTACCAAACAAAGAGTAATATATCATTGAAAAAAATGGAATTTCCCTTTGTTAGGATTCTTCTTCAAAGTATGGTCCTAATTGATTTGCAATCCTGCAAGAAGGATTATTCTACACAATAACAGTTCTGCCATTGATAAAGGCTTGGTTGATTAAAAAATTAAAATAAACCTTTGCAAATGTAGACAGTATGCAGATAGTAATCACGCATGATTGGATGGATGTTTACCGGGTGATGGGGCAAAGCCTACAATTGTAGGCTTTCGCCTCGAATAGAATAATACTATTCGCATCGTATTTACGAAGTTCGAGAATAAGACGTATCGGGAATTACCGAGTGATTTATAACTACTTCACCCTATCAGGAAAAAATAGTCATCCAAGAAAGGGCTTTGATGCTTACAGTATGTACATAATGACCGTAGTGGTGTATATTTCAACATGCTGGTTAATTAGTTTAAAGAAATGAATATGACCAAAATAAGAATACTGCATGTAACGGAGTGATCTATATGAGCAAATCAAAAGGTAAGAGTGGAACAGGTAGAGGCACGGGTAAGAAAGGCTGGACCCGCTGGGATGCAAAAGCCCGCCGGGCCCAAAGCGCCCCGAAACCTTATACGAGTAAAGGTACGAAAAAATCCAGCGATGCTAAAGACGAGGGACCTATCTGACCTACCTGAAGTTTATCTGGGTGGCAGTATTATTCCTTAGGATGAATGATGACGGTACTTATCGTGCTGTAAACGAGGACACCTCAGTTTTCCTTAAGGTTACTGACCAGAATCTCCTGACAACAGAAAACAATGAAGTATATAAAAACCAAAAGACTCAGACACTTATAAGTAAGTATGATCTGCAGAGAAAATTAATTAATAAAAAAAGTAGCAGTTATCAAACTGCTACTTTTTTTTATTATAGGCTTTAATATATATGTCTTTCTCAAGTTCTACTGCAATTGCAGCCCCTTCGTTAATACCTTTGATCTTGTATAGCTTTGTACCAACGGGATAATAGTTTGAGAAGCTATCCGCTTTCATGTTCTCTTCATTGTCTGAGGAATATTTTATTTGTCCAATTTTTTTATCAATGTCCTCGACTTTTTCGTCGGTTCCAAGATAAGAATGCTTATTAAAAACAATCATTTTGCCGTATGGCCAACTAGAAGAAGCAATCTCTTTTCCTCCATCGCCCTGTGCCCTCCGTCACAACTTGTTAAATTTAGAAAAGTAAAAAATAAAATTAATACAACAAATGATTTTTTAATCTTAAATAGCCCCTTTCTAATAAAGAATTGTTATTTTCATTATAGACGTATAAATCTGTTGATAGGTTCGGTAAGGAAATGGCAGTTATTAAAAATATAACTGAGTGACAGATTGATAGATTATTTCAAAAGGACCATTCTTTTGTCCTTTCTTATTGTGCTAAGGAGAAGAACTTATATTGTTATCGGTTGCTTTCTCGTTATACTAACGGGCAGGACGCGGTGAACCGTCACAAATAAGGGCAAGTTTTTTTGCGGAGTTCCTTGCGGGGATGGATTTGTATATATGTGTGTAGGTTTCGGGATATGGCTGGACAAAGAAAAAGCCCCGTAGAACAGGAGCTCATTGAAATAATATATAATTGAAATTCTGTCACTTTCGGTGTTGCATGTTACCCTCACGTAGTATAGAATAAATTGATGAATAACTATTGGAAGGAGTGGGAATATGAGGAGGAAACGGAAGGCTTGTGATAAGTCGATTGTTACAATTTCATATTCTCGTTCCATTAAGACACTAAAGCATTCGTTGCTTTAGTGTTTTTTATTTGCGCGGAGGTGTTAATTTGACAAGGTACAAGAGAGTTCTTATTAAATTAAGTGGTGGAGCTGTGGCCGGAAACACGGAATTTGGTTTTGAGCCCGAAAGGTTAGACCATATTGCTAATGAAATTATGTCAGTGGTGAATCTAGGTGTAGAAGTATCATTAGTAATAGGTGGAGGGAATATTTTTCGCGGTAATATGGCGGAAAGCTGGGGAATTGAAAGAGCAGAAGCTGACAACATCGGGACGTTTGCTACTGTTATTAATAGCTTGATGCTTCGAGGAGTTCTTAAAGCCAAAACAGACAAAGAAGTTCGTGTGATGACAGCAATACCTATTACATCAGTTGCAGAACCATATATCAGACTAAGAGCAGTTCACCATCTAGAAAAGGGCTATATAGTAATTTTTGCAGGCGGAAACGGGCAACCCTACGTTACAACGGATTACCCTTCCGTTCAAAGGGCAATCGAAGTTAATTGTGAAGCATTGTTAGTAGCAAAACAAGGCGTAGATGGTGTTCTCAATGCAGACCCTAAGTTCGACAAAGAAGCAAGGAAGTTCAGGTCACTTCACTACAACGATGTTTTAAAATATAACTTGAAGGTAATGGATCAATCAGCTTTCATCTTAGCTAGAGACTACAATCTGCCAATGCATGTGTTTAATTTTGACAAGCCGGGCTCAATGAAAGAAATTTGCGAGGGGAAAGTTAATGGAACAATAATTAGTGGTGAGTCAATTTTGGAATTGGAATGAGTTGAAGATTATGAGGGGCATAACAGCGCTCCCTCTTTTTCGTAATACTTGCCGTTACAGACAGCGCGGGGAACCGTACCCTAAATAGTGATAAAGCAGAAAATGATGATAAAGATTGAAGCAGCTTTGATAAATATGCTTTTGGAGGATAATCGTAGATAAAGCCTATAACCTCATATAAAATGGAACTATCTCCAAAAATGAAGGTATTGGATTCGGATACGAGCAGATAAAGATAAATTAATAGAACGTCCAAAGTGGAGGGGGAACCCTTCTGATGAGAACAAAACAATTCGACTACAAGTCGAAAAATATGTTTCAAAATTGAAAATATGAATTATGAGGAAGCAGAAGCACCGATAAATTTTAAAATGCGGTAGGCATTGATTATCGGGGATTCGTTAAGCTCGGATATAAAGTGAGGACAGATGGTGGGTATGGACACCTGTTGGTTTAATCCGGATGGGAAACCGAATAATACGGATATTATTCCGACCTATGAAATTCGTACACTTCAGGAGCTGTATCAGATATTAGGGATGCAGAGAGGTTGATCTCTTATAAGAAGCAAGCCGACAAACCTTGGGCTAACAGCGGTTATCGGCTTTTTTGGTTAGAAGATTGAATAAACCGTTTTCATGGCTATGTACGGAATAGAACTAAAACTTTATTTTATGCTGCTAACAATTCGGTTGCGTCCTTCTCTTTTGGCTTGATATAGGACTTGATCTACAGCTTGAAATAGATCGTTGATAATCGTTCCGTAATCTGAAGAAATATGAATCGGGAAACGAGTGGATAGCAACCCTATACTAACCGTAATGGATAAAGAACTAGAGGCATGGGAAACGGCAATCGCATTGGATTCGACCGCAGACCGGATTTGCTCAGCCAAATGATGTGCTTCCGTCGACTCCATGCGAGGCAAGTAGATAATAAATTCCTCTCCGCCAAAACGGGCCAAAATATCGGTATGCCGAATCTTTTGTTTAATAACGTTCACCGTTCCGCATATAACCTCATCTCCGACCAAATGGCCGTAATTATCGTTGATTAATTTAAAAAAGTCGATATCCAATAACAGAATTGAAAAAGGCGACTGATCGTTCATATTTATTGTGATCTCACGTTCCAACTGCTGTATCAAATAATTCCGGTTATAGCAACCTGTTAAGCTGTCTGTAATCGCGAGCTGCCGGAGTTTTTGGTTGGTAAGAAACAGCTCCTCTTGAATTGCGATTAACGATTGGTTACTCTCTTGCAGCTCTTCGTTTTGTGACGTTGTTTCATCAATGAGACGACGCATTTCGCTCATATCCTGGAAAGTAATAATGCGTCCCGCCCGGGAGTTTCCCACCATGATTGGAGAAACGTGAACATGAATATGGACATGATGCTGACCTTGTTTTTGTAATGATACGTCGATATCTGCGCTTCCCAGAGGGCATTCCATGTATGTTTTCAAGAACGCTTTCGTGCTGTTTGAAGGCTCCCGCAGTGGGGAAATGGAATGAATGTCGAACCGGTTCTCCGATCTGTAGATCGATATAGGAAGGAAGTGACTGATTGATTTCCATAATCATTTCATTCTCATCAAGTACCAGAATCCCGAGCGTTATTGTATTAATAATGTCCTGATGGGCTATCGTAATTAGATTAAAGACTTTATCACGATGTATGGCAATAACAAAAAAGACAGCAGATAATAGAATGCCAAGAGAAGTCAGTCCTGGAGTCACACTTTGGGAGAAGGGATGGACCACATTTATAAATATGTCCGCCCAAATGAACGCAACCATGACCAAAATTCCTCTGAGCACTTGCTTCACTTGTTTTTTGATCCGGGGCGAATGATCCGAAACCAGCGTCTGATAGATAATATAAAGAGACACGATACCATACCCGACTAAGACAACAGCCGTAATCCAAAAAAACGGTCCATACGTTCTTTGAATGAAACCGCCATGCAAAGGCTGAACAAACATAGCATTGGGATTGAAAATGACCCCAAGCGTTACGATTAAAGCGGGAACCGGAATTGCAAAACATAATCTTCTTCGCGAATTGAGAGAATACCCTGTTAATAGGAGTGTGAAGAATAGCCATCCGACGGCAAGAAAAGCCAGATCGAGAAAAGCGAGTTTCACATAAAATAATTGTAACCTGATATCCTCCGTTGTTTTGATGGCAAACTGGCAAAAAGGCCAAAACATCATGAAAAAATGGAACCCCAAATAAACCTTGTGCAAGTTGGTTATGGTAACCGAAGCAAATATATAAATCCATAAAGTAAGCAAAAGGAGAAGTACGACTAGATCAATCCATATCATAACACCCAATGTACACCTCTTTAACGATGGAATTTGCAATCTACCGATTTTGAACATGGAATAAAACGGAATGCTTAGGACTACCGAGCAATGCAGATATTTTATACTAGAAAGCAAGATTATGACAACAATAATTCTCGATTAAGGAGATTATGATGGCAAATTTGAATTGATGGATGCTGAATGGGACGTTTCGGAGGAATAGAATGATTTCCCTAGCCTTAGATTGAAAATAGGGAAGAGCCTTATTTCAACTTAAATTGAACACCTATCCCAAACGGTAGCTGTAATGGTTCTAGAATACAAACACATTAGAGACTATGAGCTGCTTCCAAACTGGCAAGACATTCTTCACTCAGATATATAGTGTTAAGAAACCAATCATTCATTTTCTTTATTCAGCAATTGCTCTGCATAGATAATACAACGTTCTGCAAATTCCAGTGATTGATCTGTTATAGGATACAGTCCAGTTGTCTCTGACGGCATTTTTCTTACTTCCCAAAACTTATTCATTAACTCTTCATTTCCATCAAATGTATCATTGGAAACTGCAATCAACTCACAACCAATCTGATAGCCAGCTTCAGATTCAGGTAATATGCTATGCTGCTGACACCATTCAATTCTCCGTAATAGTGAAATATATTGTTGGGTGATTCGGTCGCTTTTACTAAGACTAGGAAGCACTTGTTCTAAAAAATCCTTCTCGTCATCTTCAAAATATTCAATCCATTTTTTCGAATTATGTTTGGCTGTCTGTACTAAATGTGAAATTCGTTTCCACGATAATTCTCCCTCAAGATCAAACATGTTGATGAGCGAGGTCGTATTGGAGATGCTAGTTTGGAGCGAAGAAAGTTGTTCTTGAAGATGATTATAGTGAGCTTTTAGTATTTCTCGGTAGGATAGCTTATCCAATAAATTCTGAATCTCATCGAGTGGAAGCATGAGAGATTTTAGAAGTATGATCTTTTCCAAAGTAAACAAGTTTTCTTCGGAATAGCAACGGCGTCCGCTTTCGTCCTTAAAGCTAGGTGTAAGGAGCCCAATTTGATCATAGTAGCGAAGTGTTCTTACAGAAACATTGCTTTGTTTGGATACTTGTCCTGTTGTCCAATGACTCATGATATTCCTCCAAAAAAAATGCTTGCAGGTGACGTAGCGTCACCCAATATATTTGAATTATATCACAGAGACAAAGGGGTAAGGGAATGACTGATCACTTAACGCATTGGAAACAAAGGGATAATTGGACATGGAAAGAGTTTGTAGCTTTGCTGTTGCTAGAGTTTGTATTTGTTATCGGATTTATTAAATTTGTAGTAAAACCCGTATATGCGCAATCGCTTGGAGATGAGCTGTATTCAGGAACATTGACAGGGCTTACAATAGCAATAGTATTAATGCTGGGAGTGTATTTCATAGGGCTACGTCCTAAAAAGCTTTCTTGGAGTGAAGTGGGTTTAAGATCCTTTCCTGCGAAGGATTGGTGGCGAATTCTGTTATGGACGTTCTTGCTGATTATAGGCAGCACCATCGTAATGATCCTTACCAGCTATATCGGCAATACATTTGAAAATTCTAAGACGGAATCAATTCAGCAGAATGTTACGGTCTTCAGTGTATTCATTGCGTTTGCATCAGCAGTGATCATCTCGCCTATATACGAAGAGATATTCTATCGCGGTTTTATCTATCGCTGGCTGCGAACCCGATTAGGCATTGGTCGGGCAATGTTTTTGAGTGCGAGTCTCTTTACGATAGTCCATATTCCTACCTATAACGCGATGCCTGCGAATTTTCTTGGGGGATCATATTTGCATGGGCGTATGAACGAACAAATTCTGTTTGGCCTGCAGTATGGGTACATGGCTTAACAAATGGACTATTTTTATTATTGACTCTGGTAATGTAACGGGAGAAAGAAAAAGAGTTACCTAATTCGTAAACAAGCACTTCGAGGCAATGACGACAAATGAGACGTGTGCGCCACGGTCATTTTTATTGGATATTCTTATTAAACAAATGACATAGAAGCAGAGGATTTTAGATTTGAGGGCTATTACAGAAAAGTGTAGTTAAGCTAGCTGGCATTCTTAATGAGTTATGGTCAATGAACAATAAACCACATCTGCGTTGAAACAGTCACATCGTGGTTCTAGTTATTTCACTAAAATAATGACATGATTATTGTGGAGGGGTTATAGTTGCGCATTGTAATTATATATAACAAGACAAAATATGATTTATGTCGATCAGTGATATCCTATAAGGTGAAAATCCAGCATCTACCCGAGAGGGCATGCTCTTCGACAGTATTCTATGAATTGTTAAATAATTGAATGAAGGTGAAAATTATGATTAGAGTTGCGAAATTGGAGGATGGGAAAGATATATCCAAACTATTGACGCAATTAGGCTATCCGGATTCCGAAGTTTTTATTATAGAAAATATGGAGAAACTTCTTACTGATCCGAACGCAGAATTATTGGTTTACGAAAATGAAGAACGCCTTGTTGCCTGTATCTCTCTACATTATATCCCACAATTGGGTATGAAACGAGATATTGCATTGATTAATTATCTTGTTGTGGACTCCTCAATTAGAAGTAAAGGAATTGGAAAGGAATTAGAGGAATATGCCACTGCATCTGCCAGAGAAAGGGGATGTGGCATTATTCAAGTTCATTGTCATTCCAGAAGAATAGATGCTCATAAATTTTATGAGAGACAAGGTTTTAAGGAGACTCCTAAGTATTTTTCAAAAATGTTAAACAATTGAAGGACTAAATTCTCACTAGAATATAAAATTTTCAGACGGCAATTTCTTTTTGATCTACAACAAAGTTTTAATAGAAGAGAAAATATTTATTCGGCAGATCAATGTTCAACTAACGGGACACTATAGCTTAATAATATAACGAAAACGCGACCATAATGAACAAAATTGATTTGAAAGAAGCACATGAAGACGGGGCATAGGGGAAATTTATAATAATTGGAGAAATCATAATGGATATACCTTTGTATGACATTCTTAAAAGGGATAAATATGTATTTATGTGATCTCAATCGAATATATACCCCGCAATTTCTATCATTTTATATAGATATTTGTGTCCTAAAGGCCAATCAATATAACTTGTTCAATTCGTTATCATTTATGAAATTGGTTATTGACCAGAGTGGAGAGCAAAGATTCCTTGCAGTGGCGTTTCCAACACAGAAAGCTAAAGGTTAACTAGTGACACGTTCGGTTGTTTACAGATCGCGATTTTGGATAGTATGATTATTGATATTGCACATGATAAACTATTGATTGCGCAGCTACCAAATTAGGAATGGGGGAAATCCAAGATGCCGACAATTCAAATTGAAGGAAGAGGCTCTTATGAAGTTGTAGAAGGTACTAAACTTGTGCTTGCCCTGGAGGATAACGGGGTAGACATATTGCACCGCTGCGGCGGCAACGCCAAATGCACGACGTGCCGGGTCGAAGTGGTGGATGGAGACACCGGTCCGGTTAGTGAAACGGAAGCCTCTCTTCTGCAGGCCAAAGGCATTGCGGAATCGAACATCCGTTTATCATGCCAGATTCGAGTACATAACGATCTTACTGTAAAACCGGTGATGACGGTATCGTCATCCGGCCTGGAGCCAGGCAATCGGCCGCAAGACTAACCGATCGCGAACTGGCTTCCAGACTCTTAACCGCGCTGAAGCATCTCGCATGAGGTGCTCAGCGTGGTTTTTAATGGATGGCCTTGGGCAGTTCACCGAACCAGCTAAGCCTTATGCGAACATATCGTGATAATCAAATTCATTCGTTGATAAATCAGGTAACGCTGATGTTCTCAGGCGAATAGCGGAGGCTACAGAACTCTTGATAGATTTGTTTCAAAACTAGTAAAAAAGGCGACCGATTTCTTCTTATAGAATTATAGGAATCTGTCAGCTTTATTAGCAAAGGGTTACTGTGAAGTAGAGATCTGGCATTTACAAAATGTAAATTGTCATTTGATTAAATATCACATAATTCACTAAATATTATACTAAGAGGGAAGTATGTAGCCAAATTTATGTCATTAATGTAGACACATTTGTGTCATTAGTAGTCATACGTCGTGTCGGGTGAGAAAAACATAGTAACATTAGAAGCCGCTGATCAAGCGGCTTTTTATATTTATGTTATCAAGTTCTTGTCAAAACTCAATGACAAGAACCTGATAACATTCCCGACAGATGACAAGAACATTGTTACATTCCCGATATGATGTCATCGACGGCGGTTAATCCAAAGAATGAATCGCAAGGGTAATGCAATATTCCCATTTTAATTACGTTCTATCTAAAAAGATGCGAAGGGGTATGAAAAAGATTTTTATTTATCTTCATTATTATTGTTATTATCTAATGTGCTTGTGGAAGTAAAGCAGAGATGTAGGAACAGTTAGAGGAAGACCCATTTTGGGCTCATTAATGCTTTAATACAAGACGTTTAATTAAGTAATCGAGAGCTCTGGCTAATGTTGGGGTCTTTTTGTGTATATGAATACTAGGGAAACGCATTTAATCTCCTATAAAATCCTTGTCCAAGCTGGTCTCAACTCCGAAAAATCACTTTTTAAAGCCAGATAGAACTAGGTGCAAACGTGTATTCCATTCCATTTCTTTCAAATCATTATGATATAATATAGGAAAAATGATGCATGAAAAGAGGCTTATCGATGGATATTAATTCACGGCATCTAGAGAAAATTGCTGAAACTGAATTTTCGTTGATCAAACGGTACTTTGACATGGAACAGCAACAGTACATTGTTTTAAAAGAGACAAAAGGAAATCTGGATCGATTTACGAGACTTCTTTTTGAAAGAGAGGTAGGAGCTTTACGAAAGCTCCACCATAATCATATTGTCCAAATGTATAAGTTTGAGTTCGCACCTGGTGAAAATGGCGGCCAAAAGGGGAGAATATTTCTTGAGCATATTAGTGGAGAAACCCTTCAAACAATCGATCGATCGTTAATTGAAAGTATTGACAAAATAAGAATCATTCAGCAGCTTATTGATGCTGTTGAAGCTGCTCATAGCCAAGCCATACTGCATAGAGATATCAAACCCTCTAATATAATGATTGTAGATTATAGACATGCGAAGCTAATTGATTTCGGACTCTCCAAGATCAAGGGGATGGTTACAGGTGATACGACTTATAAATATGGTTCTAATTATTACACAGCTCCAGAAGTTGGGTATCATCCAGAAAACGCCTCTTTTCAAAGTGACATTTACTCTTTAGGAGCCACGATCTACTTTCTCCTAACTGGAAATGTACCCGAATTCCCTAATAAGTTACAGGATTCCATTTCAAGGAGTTCCGACATTATTCCATCATTAAAGGACGTCCTGATAAGGGCCGTTAACCCTGAGCTTGATGAAAGATATGAAACTATCACCGATCTCAAGCGAGACCTAGCTCAGATCATGGGATCTCTAATGTCGGATACGAAATTCTCCATCATATTCACTCATGAAATGATAGAGAAGGCCAAAAGACAGAAATTTGTGCCAAAAGGCATCTACATTGATGTGTTTATTGACCAATACTTAAACAAGTGGTTTGAAAAAGATATATATGGATTTGTCGATTCAAAACTTGAGCATGGCAGGTTGAACGACGACGATGAAGTTTCTTTTTTCTCGACAGATGGATATCTTTTGAAAGGCCTGTATAGGGAGCACGACGAGTATTTTTTAGTTCATGAAATAAGCTTCATTAAACAGCAGGTTGAGCGAACACATTATGAGAAAAAGTACTTACGTATAGCTGGTAAACCTATCTTTAATCATACAGCTCTACGAAATAATACACAGGTGGTTCACCAGACCATTGAAGTTGTAAATGATCTCGTCGATCATCGGACCGATTACCAATCGGATGCGAGGAAACAAACTGAATTTGAGAAATTTTTTGGAATTTGGTCAGAGTATCTAGAAAACGAAAAAGACTTGCTTGTCTCAGCTGCAAAAACCGTTGAATACTTAAACTATCGCTATAACACAGAAGATCATACGACAGAGTTTGAGTTGAAAGATACAACAATAGAAAGCTTAGGATTTACAAATGAAACAACCATCATATTTGATCCCAAACTAGAAGACCCAAATAGTAAACACAGAGCAAAACCAGTAGTTGTTGGAAAGTTCAAGGAAATTACTTACCAGGACGATTCAGTGTTTCTCATAGTTGAATCTCCAAAAAGAGTCAAAGGAATTCCCAATTCGGGAAACTCGTAGAAGATTATCGTTTTAAACTTAATCTGGTTGATAAACAAATGAGCGCTATTCGTGCTTTAAATAGCGATGAGGCCATATGTAATGAAAATTTGCGCGATATCATCTTAGGTTTTGAAACCCCAAAATCAGTAGGGGGTTTTAATGACGTTAATTTCTTTAACAAAAGATTAGATGAGAATCAGAAAGATTCTGTAAAAGTGGCCCTCAATACATCTTCTATTGCCGTAATACAGGGACCTCCTGGAACGGGAAAAACGACGGTAATTCGAGAATTTGTTAATCAGATCCTACATCGTAACAATGCCGATATATCACAGGAGAAGTATAAAATTCTCATTGTTTCTCAATCACATACCGCTGTTGACAATGTATTGGAAGGGCTAGATTTTCAACAAGATATTAGCACAAAAGTAATTCGGATTGGACAAGATGATAATATATTGCCGGCGATTCGAGATAAATTTAGTGTCTCAAACGTCAGGAGTTTATGGGCAATTGAAACCAAAGAAGCCTCTAACCGAAAGATGAATGAGCTGATCTCACAGCATGGAATTGATACGGATGAGCTAAACCGCTATGTTGAAATTCACTCCCAAACACATCGTTCAGAGGAGGAAGAATTGCTGATACAGCAATTCGAAACGAAATACCAGGATGAACCAGAAAAACAACGGATTATACGTACCGCTACAGTCCAACGTAACTGGATAGATCGTCTCGGAATTGCCAGCGATTCAGAATCACGGCTTATTGAAAATGCCACGATTGTTGCGGGAACCTGTACAGGCTTTAATTCGAATCCATCTACCAGAAATATGAATTTTGATTATGTCATTGTTGATGAAGGAGCAAAAGCAAGTGTACCAGAACTTCTTATACCGCTCCTTAAAGGCAGCCGGCTGATTTTAGTCGGAGATCATCAACAGCTACCACCTGTATTAAATACAGACGCTATCAAGCTAACTTCTGATGGAAAACAAGAAGATTTTGAGAGTGGTATATTCAAACGCCTGTACGATAGCTTTCCGAAATCTAATCGAATCCGCTTAACGACGCAATACCGGATGCACCGAACCATAGGTGATATGATTAGTAGTGTCTTTTATGGTAATGAGATTCAAACTGGAATTCCCGATGAAGAACGAACCCATGAACTACAGTTGTATCAAGGAAAACAACTGATATGGGTGAGTACAAGTAGGGAATACAATCGGAGAGAACAAAGGCATAAGACGCAACAAAATACAAACTCATATAAAAATGAAAAAGAAATTCAAATCATAAAACAGATGCTATGGGATATTGACAAAGAAGAGAGTGCTTGTTGGTATGAAATCGCAGTAATAACAGGCTACAGCTATCAAAAATCTATCATTAGAGATTTTGTTGCGAGAGCTGACTTCAAAAACATCAAGAATATTGAGGTCAATACGGTAGATGCATATCAAGGGAAAGACAAAGACATTGTCATTTATAGCACCGTCCGCAGCAACAAAGATAATGACATTGGATTTCAAAAGTCAGCGCAGAGAATTAATGTGGCACTGTCCAGAGCGCGAAGATTATTAATAATCGTTGGAGACAAAGATCATTTCATGGGGAATAGACAACCGACAAATAAACTTCCAGAAATAGACCGATATATGTCTCAAAAAGAAGGCTGTGAAATTATTGAATACAAGGAGCCAAGTGATGCGAGAAAATGAATACATTCTAGATTTGAAATCAAAAATCCCTCCCAATATTGAGGGGCTAATCTATTTAAAAACAATTACGATCGGCATTCCATACGTTCGTATGAAGTTAAATATAACTACTCGTCGGGAATATCTACTGCCTTTGGCGCAAGAGATGGTACTACGCCTTCTTGAACAGAAATGGACGAACTATGATGAGATAGGTGAAGTCCTTGGCATAGACAAAGACTATTTGGACAAAATTCTTCTGGAGCTCGGTGTAGCTGATTACATTAGTCATATGGGGAAGCTAATCTCCCTGACTGATGCCGGAAGAAAAGTTTTACTTGGATTGAGATCCATACGAATTGAACCGGATTTTATGGACAGTGTCTATTTCAATATGCTCACTGGAGAAATTGTAAAAGATGAGAGCGTGATGAGATCCAAGTTTAGGAATAGATCTAAATGTATGGTTTACCTAAATAATATTAAAGATTTAAATGGCGATTTTCTCACTACCTACGAACATGAAATCAGGGAATTATATAATATAAGAGTTAGAGTTAATCGGGATAGATATATGGATGATGAAACGATTGGTATGGACGAATTATACCGGGTCATTTCAATTGAGGATTTTGACCGCGTATACGATCAAATTCCAGCACATGTTTACTACTCCCGAGATACTGACAACATTGTGTTTGATCTGATAAGCAGTGATAATAAAGATTTATATTACACATGTCTAAGAGATCAAATGAAAAATCATCCTAAATCATTTGACGAGATTTATGATACATGGGAGCACAAACAACGAAGAAAATCTAACTTCTTCAATTGGTATCCTGAAGAAGCGTATGACATAGAAACTTTAGAAGATAAGCGCTTTGAGTTGGTGACTCACCTCCAAAGTTCAAGTGTAGACATGGATCAGATCTACAACAGTTATTTTACAGATCGACTTATGATTTACCAAGAGTATCAAGACATTCTACGATCTCTAACTCAAAAGAAACCTAGAGAGGTTATCATTATAACAGATAATTTGTACATGTTAGAGAAGAGCGAATATAGTTTGCTAGCCTTAATGGATGCAATCTCTCAAAATTCGGCGATCTATATTGGCCATGGGGATAGATCAAACTCTGTAGTCTCAAAAATAAAAGAAAAGCCAAATGTAAAAGCTGTTTTTTCAAAGGAATACCCTGATATAAGAGGCACTCGAATTATCGTAGATGATGAATACATGCTTACAATTCAACACAAACCGTTTCATCTAAGAGGGGAATGTTTTTTGCAAGAAGTCGGTATTCTGACTTATAACAATGCACATATCAATTTAATAAAAGATCTATTTCCTGACATTGCATCGTCAAAGGAATAAAGCTTAAATCCTCTCAATAAAACCTTCGTCTATTAAACGAAGGTTTTTTATTATGACTTTAGTCAGTTGAGCACGCGATAGCGTGCGAAACATAAAACCACCCGCTATGCGGGTGGAGGGCTCAAGGGTTTGACCAATAAGACCATCCCGATAAAATTGAAATGTTCAGTCTCAATGAAAGGAATGGTCTTAAATGGCAAACAAGAGCTATTATAGTCTAGCTCACACAAAGTGGATGTTCAAATACCATATTGTGTTCACCCCGAAGTATAGACGGAAAGAAATCTATAATCAAGTGAGGAAAGACATATGTACAAAATACGAGTTTTGTGAAGAAGTCTTGAATAAACGTATAGAATCCGATCTAAATCGTTCCTTGATTCTCTCAATTTCTAAATCCCACCATCATATGATATGCATTTATTAAATTGTTCGCTTATTTTGTATTCTACTTATAAATTTTTCTTAAGTCGGTTCCTCGATCGCCAAATACTAATTATTTATTGATCTATTTGTATGTATTAATTATTTATAAAAATGCGTATACGTTTTTTCCTTTAATTCATTCTGCACAGTTCTAATTCATAATTTTTAAATGTTATTTGCTTCCAATAAATCGCTAATTCAATTGAATTCGTTCTCAAATCGACCTATTATGTGCTACGTGGCTTCATCATTCATAGTATGTGATTTTTTTCTCAATATTAAACTAAATGAAAAAATCAAATGACTGCCACACTAATGTTGGCAGTCATTATAGTCTTATTAAGATTATTTCTTTATCTGTACTTCGATTGTACGAATCGCATGATTCCCAAATGCGTCTTGTACACGCAAATCAATCTTTTGCTTCCCACTTGTTTTCATAAATGAAGAAAAATCAGCAAAGAATCTCCGTTCCTCTTCATTAACACGAACATAGTTCCAATGTTTTCCATCCATACTCCATTGCATTTTAATTAGAGGGACATCATATTTGTGTTGACGCTCGAATTCTTTCGTAATAGAGATGCGAGTTATCGGATGACGAATCATTTGATCGTCAATTTCCCCAAGAAGCTGCCCTTTAACTGCCTTGCTTGGATTGATATTCTTAATTTCAGGAGCCTTCGTGTCAATGAATAGCGTGGTATCCTCTATAATCGTTTGTCTCTGTTCCGCGAAGCTCTTCACCTTTATGCTATAATCACCATTTGGTAGTTGAGCGCCATAAATATCTTTTCCAGTAAACTTATAATGAAATAATCCTTCTGGATGATTAGCTTGGCTCAATAGCACATATGTTTTCCCTGCTAATGATTTAGGTTCTTCATCATTTCGGGTCGCGGTTATCATAATCCGCTGCGCCGGAACGGTCGCATAATAATCAATAACTGCGGTTCTTCTTTCGATATCACCTGATGGAGCAAACATCGAATTATCCATGTTCAGTCCCATGACTAAAGGATAGGACTTGACCTGGTTGATTAATAGTACAGGCAATCTTAACGTATCGTTGTTCCCTTTGATTTGAATAGAACCTGTCCATATCCCTGCTTCTTGCTGCTTATCAACCATCCACTTTACTGGAATCTTGACGGTTTGATTAGGCTGCACGGTGATTTTCTCTGGTAAATCCATATTTAGTTCGCCTGGAGCCGTTTCATTATGTGCTTCAAGCTGATACGTAATTGACTTGGATGAGGTATTCGTAAGTTCAAAAGATTTAGTTCTTACTGGACTCGCTTCTTTGTTATCAACTGAGATCGGGTCAAATGAAAGACTTGCCAGCTCGATAAAGGTGTTCGTTTTTAATGCTACTTCAAAATTGACACTTCCTGCACCTTGTTCCGTGCGAAGGCATGGCGTACCTTGTTCATTTACAAGTTGATTCGCATGTTGCATCAAAGCAGACTTAACCATCACAGGTGTCCAGTCTGGGTGTGCCTCTAGCAATAACGCAACAGCCCCGGTTACTTGTGGTGCTGCCATACTCGTACCGCTAGACAAACTGTATTTCTCGTCTCCAGGCTTCGAACTGTAAATGTTGATTCCTGGAGCTACAAGATCAGGCTTCATAAGCCAAGTGCCTGCAGCGGGTCCTCGTGAACTTATATCTCCTACACGCTCCTCAGTATTCATGCTGCCCCATGTCCATTCCTTAGAGGTAGCATCCTTTAACTTGCGAGCATCTTCCATCGATAGTACTGCGCCAGGGATCATTTCAATCAGATCAGCATCCGCCTTGATTTGCATGGTAGATCCTTGATATTCCATATTAGGAAGGGCGAATAGAATCCCCTTCACTCCGGTTTTATGGGCAGCCGTGTACCATGGATCTACATCCACATCTTCATCTGACAGTTCAATGACCAAATTCTTATCCCAATACTTGGAGTCTTTCAACTTCTCTGGTGCAATCTTACCTGCATACATAAATGAAGCTGCACCTGATGTCGGAAACTCTTTGGCTCCATATAATGGTAGTAAATGGATTTCCGTCGTCCCACTTAGAAGTGTTGTATCTGTGCGTGCCTGCTGGGTTGCACCAACAACAATGGGTTCTTCTCCATAGCCAGGCGATGTGATTGCCCAATCTTCACCAATATTACCAGCCGACTTTACGATTACGACACCTTGTTTTACCGCTTCTGCTACAGCTTGAGCAACAGGTTCATTCGGCGCATCTATATCAGCGTTTAATGATAAATTAATAACCTGTGCGCCATCTATGACGGCTTGCTTAATAGCTTTTACAACGAGTGGAGTATCTCCAGCTTCCTGAGGATTTCCAACTAATGCCCGATAAACCAAAAGATCTGCATCCGGAGCCTGTTGCATGATAATGCCTGCCACATGTGTTCCATGCCCTTTTTCATCTTGAGGATTTAAATCATTCTCAACAAAATCGTATGTTTTTTTAATATTTCCTTTGAACAAAGGATGATCCATCGCTATGCCTGTATCAATAACCGCTACTTTGACACCTTTGCCTGTATACTGCTCAGACCATGTCGTAAAACCTGTAGCAATATTATTTTTACTAAACCCTATGGAAGCTGCTTGAATCCTAGTCATGCCCAAAATGCTCATACATGTCATTGACCCCACAATCGCTACTACTACCAATTTCTTACGTTTAAATAATCCTTTCATTCCTATACTTCCTCTCCTATCATGATGACCAAAAAATATAATATACCTTTTCGGCATATCATTCCTTACATATCAGTAACACTAGTAACAAAACTGTTTTTATAAGAATAAGTTTGTTGTATCACCTGATGATTATAAAAAGACCGCCCCTCATTGAGTTGCGGTCTTTTAAGTTGACATTATTCAATTATTGCATTAAATTAACTTGTTACTATTTACCTTTTTGATTTCGATAACGTTTCAACTAGCTTTGTATGGCTGTGGCAATCGGATCGATATCACGGAAATATTCGTCGTAACTTTTATGTATGGTGGCCCAGAATCATTCGCTTTGATATCAAACGGCGTAAGGGGCTTGCCTATCGTGTCAATAAGTGCGAATACCGGAAGCCGGGTTTTTGATTAAAAAAGTGAGACTCCCGGTATCAAGAACACCTGTAGCACCTATAGTACCCTCTACGCTTCCAAGCTCTCATAGTATGCTTTTAGTTCTGGCCATTGATTTTTTAGTATGGCATATTGTTCAGTTATTCCTTTTGGAAACAAAATTCCTAAACCACTTGAATGTTCAAACTGTAACGAAGGTAACTTTTCTTTTAAACTTTCCCATAACTTCCATACACCAAACCCGGGTGTGTGACACGAAATATCATGAAACATTATAATACCATTTTCAGCAAGCTTAGGAAGCCAGAGTTCATAATCATGACTTACTGCGTCATATTGATGAAATCCGTCGATATGAAGTATTTGAATAGAATCATCTTCAAACTGCATTACTGCCTCGTCAAAAGTTGCTCTTAGCAGATGCGTAAAACGTGGGTATATTGTAGTTGAGATGACTGAAACAGTATCATATACTTCATTACCATAATGACCAGCATGGGGGTCCCCAACCCAAGTATCAACTGCGTAACATGAAGAAGGTAGTTTGCCGTCCTCGACTGCCTGACACATACTAAAAAAGGAAGTCCCCCAATGTGTACCTAACTCTACAATGGTATTTGGCTGATAATAATGGATTAGATCATAAGCGAAACGACAATGTCCTCTCCAAGCTGAATGTTGCAAAATACGCGAGTCAATTTGATCATACTCGAAGATTGGATTAAGTTTTTTCCATTCGTTCATTAACTCCCCCCCAGCCATTCTATTGGCAAAACAACTTAACCCGAGATTCTTTGTAGTGGGTATCAAGATTCCCAGACGGTCGTTATTCGCCACGTGCATGATCAGCATCCGAGAAATAATTATTAACGAATATCGTTCGATACTTCTCATATGCCACATAATCGAAGTCGTCGCCATTATAATGTATGCACCACGAGCTTCGTACGACAGGTACACCTACGACATATCCAGCACGCTGAATTTCTAAGGACTGTGAAGTATCATAAAAATGAAAGCCGTCGAACAAATCCTCTCTCCAGGGAACATCAACCTGCGTAGCCATAAAGAATCCATCGATGGCTTGCACCCGGATATATTCCTCAGACTCATGCCATCCATTCTCGAATCGAAGAAGTTGATATGTCTCTCTACGATGTTCGATCACTTGGCCTACCAGTGATGAATCTTCCCACCAGATCCCGTTACTAGGAACTGTTACACAGCCTGCAAGACCTATCATGCCAAGCTCCGGGTATCGAAGAAATAACGCTATTAATTCTATTAACATGTTCTTGTAAACAATAAACGTATCCTGATGTATATATATTTTGTATTTTGCTGTATGCTCCAATGCCCGATTATAAGCGCTTGTCATGCTGCTCGCTTGCCTAATAGGCATCACTTCTACAGTGAATCCGGGCGGTACCAGCAAATTATCGATCTGTCTTCTGGCTTGCTGATATATGCTCTCATCGTTAATGCAAATAATAAAAAGAATTGTATTGGGCTGCATCATTGATCCTCCTCTCTCATCCACGACTGAGCCATGCAATTGCGCTTGTTGCTGTATATGAAATCATACTTCAGAGTAATAACCAAAGAACCAGCCAGGGTGAGACATACTTTCTAGCTGGTTCTTAATTGAGTTTTACCAACGTATCATTCGTTTCATATTTATTTCTCGCGTTCTGCAAACAACTTCTGGAAATATTCTTTGTTATACAGCATGCTTGGATGCGTTGGATGGTAGGACAGTGCAATCTCGTTATGCTCATTTGCTTTCTCATATTGCCCTAGTCGATCATAGCAAAGGCATAGTTGTACATGAGGCAACCAAGTATAAAAATGCGGACTATCCATGCTCATGTTACTGCTGTCCGGCTTATAATTTGTTGCTTCTGTATACCAATATATCGCAATATGATAATGATTTTTCTCCAAAAAATGACTTCCCATCGTACAGCAGAATTCAGCTCTTGGCTTATCGTATAGCAAAGTCCGGCATATAGATTGGACTCTCTTTTCCTCATTACCAAGCTGTGCATAACAATCCCCATCTTTAAGCACGCCTGGATATTGTCTTCAATCCACCCTTCCTTGCCATCAAGAAATTGTTCGTAATACAGGATCGACTTATTAAAATGAGCATTATCGCGTAGTTCATTCGCGAAATAGTATAAATCCCTTGGTGTAAATGGTTTGCCTTCCTGCTCTCGTTTGAGATAAATTTGCAAGTTACGGTCGGTGTAAGCTTTGTCTTTACCGTGTGTGATACCAATCTCACTGCTCTGTATATTTCCGAATACTTCCAGGTATTCATGTACTGCACCTATCCATTGAAAGTTTCGGTCTCTACGGACCAAACGGTTTCGCTTCAAGCTGGAAGATACATTACCCGCCTCATCGAAGGAAAGATAATAATTCATAGCGACGCTATCTACTTCGAAGGGAAGTTTCTTTTTTAGTTGAATAAATAGCAGCCGTCTTTTCCTTAATGATATCGTCTGCGTCCAGCCATAATATATATTTTTTTGTTGCTTTGCTAAATGCATAGTTACGAGCGGCTGCAAAATCATCAATCCAATCAAAATTGAAAATTCGGTCAGTAAATTGCGAGGCAATCTCCTTCGTTCGGTCGGTTGAGCCTGTATCTACAATATTAATTTCGTCAGCGATCCCCTTAACGGATGATAAACATCTTGCGAGAGATTCCTCTTCATTCTTAACAATCATACATAAACTAATCGTGATCAATGTGTCCGCTCCTCCTTCGGGCTTGCCGGCATTTGAAACCCAGCTGCTCTACGAAATAAGAAGGTATCATCGATCATAGCCATCATATCTTGATCCTCTTCAAGCATGAATTTCAAGCTCCAAAGGTTCTTAATGTACTTATTGGTATACACCTGACCTTGCTCCATCCACAGGACATACGGCACTGTTGCTTGTTCAAACGCATATCGGTATGGAGCCTCGTCATCGTGCTGACTGGAAAAGTGAAATACATGAGGAGTATAGTTACTGGCGATTTCGACCGTCTTGTCGGTTGATCCCAAATCAACAATAATCACTTCATCCACCTCGTCAATTATCGAATCTAACGATCGACTAAGCGTCAACTCGGCATCCAGCGTAATCATGCACAGACTGACCTTAGTGAGAGGTTTATAAATAAGCTGATGTATGTCCTTCCCCACTTCTCGCATGCTCTATGAGAATTTTGCATCAATAATACGCCTAGACTTGTATCCTGCAAATGATGCATCGTCGCATGACCGATATGGTGAATATAAGAATCATGGACCACTCTTAGCAGATATCCGCTGCGTAAAGCGCGCAAACAAAGATCATCATCCTCATAGTTGCCTAGACCGAACGTTTCATCAAAATTTCCGATTTCGTCGAGAACTGATCTCTTGGCTAATAGACAGAAACCGACCAAGCGTCTTACATCCGTATAACAGCCTGCGTTATCTTCACATTGCTGTCGTGCGAATGAATCTAGTTCGCTCAGATCGGTGTAAGTTACTGGGATTTGATGATGACCGCTCGAATAATTCGTCACAGGTCCAACCATTCCTACTCTTTCATTTTCATACAGAACAGACAGCATATTATCCAACCAATGCTCCGTTACGATCGTATCGTTATTTAAAAAAAGAATATTCTCCCCCTTTGCTAGTTCAATCCCCTGGTTGCACCCTTTTGCAAAACCAAGATTTTCGTTATTAATATGAACGATTACATCAGGTTGTCTGTTTAAATAAGCAACCGTACCGTCCGTTGATCCGTTATCGACCACTATTAGTTCATAATCCTGGGTATGCTCTCGAATACTTTGTAAGCACTTGGAAGTTAAAGCAAGTTGATCATGAGTCAAAATAATGATGCTGGTTGTCACTACATCACCTCATTTTTAGTAAGCTCCAATTTTGCATGTGAAAGATTACCTGCTGGAAAGAGGAGTTGGATGAGAAAATGATCATGTATTGAACTTCACCTGATTAAATACTTAGGTAAAAGACTTGATCCGAAATGAGACACACCTAGTCCTTACTGCTTGTTTCGTAACGAGATAGGCTAGCGGTCTCTGTATCATATTCATGAAACGTAGGATGTTGAAGAAATTTCTGTGGCTATTTCCTAACTTCCATCCATGGTCCAGTCTCAGGAGAAGACATAAAAAAGACAGCCGTCGCAGGAAGCGAAGCTGCCCTTTATTATGTTTCAGTTGCTGTTTGAACCTTGAAGTCTTTAAAACTGATCCACTAAACTGTCCTCGGTGCACATACAGCCAGATCATTACTCTCAAACTCTAACGGTTATGACAACGCTTATTTAACTCAAAATGCCCTGTTTCAAATTTTACCGGTTACGAACGAGCTTATTTGGGTGTTTTTCGCAAAAAACTATCATATTTGATCAAATAACGTCAACTAGAACCGTTAGAGTTGCACCAGTGATTATTTCCATGCAATAACCACTGGTGCAACCGTAAGAAATCTAATTTAGCACACGCCCTATGGAATCATGATTTTCTGTCCGATCTGCAATCTATACACGTTCGTAATCCCGTTGAGATGGGCGATGCTCTTCCAGTCCACGCCAAACTTGATGCCGATGCGGTACAGGGTGTCACCCTTCTTGATGACATATACTTTGCTGGAAGTTTCCGGTGCCGGTGCCGGTTTGGTCGGCTGCGAAGGCTTCGCCGGAGTTGAAGGCACAGACGGCTTGGTAGGCGTCTCCGGTTTAGTTTCCGGTGTTGTCACCGGCGCTGTACTCCCCGTGCTGACCGACAGATCGAGCCCGTACTTTGCGAATCCGTCCTCGGCCGCGCCGATGTACTTCATGTTTTTACTGCTGGCCACAAGGTTTTTCGCATCCGGAGAGGATGTAAAGGTTACGTTCAACTTGGCATCGACAGGTGTAAAAGTCCAGTTACCGTCAGCAGACGGGTTGATGGTTCCGTTGTCGCGGATATAGTCGATAATGACTTGGCGGTTTTCGTCTGGAGCAGCCATAATGATCCGCTTGCCGTCCGGATTGGCGAGCTTCGAGGACGAAGCGCGATAGTTATTGGTCGCCACGACGAACTTCTGTTTCAAGTCGATCGGCTTGCTGTCATACTGCAAATTCTTGATCCGGTTGGCCGAAGGATTCACCACATTGCCTTTCGTATCATATTTGTTCGGCTGGGTCACATCGATTTGATAGGTTACTCCGTCGATGACGTCATAATTGTACGTTGGGAAATCCATATTAACGAGCGGCTGCTCGGTCGTCGTATTGGAAGGATCGATTTGGTTGAACTGGCCTGAGGACCATTCCAGCCACTCCTTCACTTCGGCTCCCGTGACCACAACGGCGTGTACGGTATTCGGGTACACGTAGAGGTCAGATACGTTCTTGATCGCAATCGTTCCTGCCGGAATGTTCGTATAATAAGACGCTCCGTTACGTCCCCCGCCTTGAATGGAGCCCCTGCCGACAGCACTGGAAGGTTCTCGTATTCGGTACCCTTTAGGTTCTTCTCGACATACCATTTCTGAGCATTGGTGACGATTTGAATGGATGGATCATCCTGTACGAGCGCAAAATAGCTGTTGATTGGCGCACTAGTATTGCCTACTGGTCCGCGTACATATTCGATCGTAGCATCATGCTCCGTCTTAACTGCGTCCACGATTGCTTGATCGGTATCCACGAGCGACTTCTTGTTCGCTGTATCATAAATTGGGCGTGCTTCGGTTTTCGAATCGACCACCTTCCACTTGCCGTCCGCGTTCTCCAGGTTTAGGTCGATGATACCGAGATGATCGCCCCAGAATCCAGGTTCGACCGAAGGTACTCCGTTAATGGTTCCCTTCTCCAGATCAACGCCAGTTTTGCCCTTGAAATCCGCACTTGGGAACGTTTTATGCGCATGTCCAAACAGGATGGCGTCAATACCTTCCACCTGGCTCAGATAGAGAACCGAATTCTCCATCAGAGGAGTCTGTGGAATGTCTTCGAAGCCAGAGTGAGGAATCGCGATGATAATGTCGGCTCCTTCTTCTTCATCTGAGGGATGAACTTTTTGGCCGTTTCAACAATGTCCTTCACAATGACTTTGCCTTCCAGATTGGCACTATCCCATTGCGAAATTTGCGGAGGAACGAACGCGATCACACCGACCTTAATCGTCTGCTCCTTGCCGTTATCATCTGTTACCTTCTTATTCAGAATCGTATAAGGGGTAAAATAGTTTACATCATTGCTGTCATCCTTATCCCCGTCGTCCTTGTAAACGTTGGCATTGACAATCGGGAAGTTCGCTCCCTTTTCCGACAGCTTCAGGAAATCCAAGCCATAATTGAATTCATGGTTGCCGACGCCGCTTGCATCGTAATCCATCAAATTCATTGCTTTGTATACCGGATGCACTTCACCATCTGTAAGCGGTTTCACTTTAGCTACAAAATCACCCAGTGGATTACCTTGAATCAAGTCCCCGTTGTCGAACAACATACTGTTTTTCACTTCGCTTCTAGCCGCCTTGATCAGGCTCGCCGTCTTGGCAAATCCGTATTCGTCGGTGGGCTTATCCGCATAGTAGTCATAGTTGACCATGTTCACGTGCAAATCGGTTGTCTCCATGATCCGTAGATTCACCTTGGATCCGCTGCTACTGCTGTCTGCGAATGCAGGTACCATCGGAATGGCGAGCAAGTTGAGAACAACGGCTGCCGCGGTGATGCTCTTCAAGACTTTAATACGGGTCTTTGACATGTTACCCCTCCTAATATTGGTACATCGAGTACGTTGGGCAGAACTAATTCAACACCTCATTAATAACTAACCATTGTTAAATTAAGTTCTGTCTACAACTGTAGTTTATATCTGTGTATGTTAGGAGTTAAAGACAAAAAAATCCAGTTATAAAAAATAATACCCGAGTAGAAGGTCTCAAGTATCAAGGAGTAACATGATTTGTGAAAATGGTTCTAAATACTTACCGCTGTATGCAGTTGAAATTCACTCTGGTGCTTTACCATGAAAAAGAGTATGATAGAAACTTGTCAGTACATTTTTCATAAATAGATTGCTTTATTTTTATTTCTTACCTTTTTAACACTTTTGCAAAAGGGGTTCTTCATCATGACCAGACATAAATTGGGGTTTTGGCTCCTGACCGCACTTGTGGTCGGCAATATGGTCGGTTCCGGAATCTTCATGCTACCAAGGTCGCTGTCGGAAGCGGCAAGTCCTGCCGGAGTCATTCTTGCCTGGGCCGCAACGGGTCTCGGTGTACTTACACTGGCGTTAGTATTCGGCAGCTTGGCTGTCCGTAAACCTGAACTTAGTGGCGGCCCGCAGATCTATGCCAAGGAGCTGTTTCGTGAAGGTTCTCAAGGCTCCCTTTTGGCCGGATTTATGGCCACTTGGGGATACTGGATCGGCAATATCGCAGGTTTTGTGGCGGTAATCACGACCTTCGCGAGTTACTTATCCACTTTTTGTCCGGTGCTTACCAGTGATAAGGTATGGTTCACCGTAGGAAGTTTTACGTTACAAGCCGGAAATGTCCTAACATTTCTCGTCTGCTCGATACTACTGTGGGGAACCCACACCATTTGTCTTAGAGGTATGAAAGGTGCAGGCATGCTAAACTTTATCGCCACAGCGACTAAGGTTATCGGCTTCACTCTCTTTATCATTATCGCCCTGTTTGCGTTCCAAAAGAGCAATATCGGGCCATTTCTGGCACCACGTACGAATGACAGTGGGAAGACACTTGGTTTGCTCTCTCAGGTTAATGCTGCAGCGGTTGCAACCCTGTGGGCTTTCATCGGCGTTGAGTCCGCTATGGTATTCGCTGCAAGAGCGCGTCGCAAGCAGGATATCCGCCGCGCGACGATTGCGGGGCTGCTCATTGCCATTGTGCTCTATGTGGGCATCAGTGTATTGACAATGGGTCTGCTCACACAGAACCAATTGATAGCTTCTCAAAATCCGTTAGTGGACGGCATTTCTAGTGTGTTGGGTCCCGTTGCTGGTAAAATACTTGCTGGTCTAGGATTAGTCAGTCTGCTCGGCTCTACGATCGGTTGGGTGCTGCTTAGTAGTGAGGTTCCATTTCAGGCTGCCAAGCAGGGAGTGTTCCTTCCGTCTTTTATCAAAGAAAATAACAAGGGAATGCCAAAGACATCGCTATGGATCTCGAATGCGTTCGGTCAGATTTTACTACTGTCCACAATCTCAGGCTCCATCTCTGCAGCTTTTGATTTTATTATCTATATTGCTACGCTCGCCTATTTGCTTCCTTACCTGATCGCATCGATATATCACCTTAAGCTGATCTGGAACGGTGAAACTTACTCAATACGTAAAGAACGGGTGACCGAGGGGATTATTGCAACTCTGGCCGCTATTTACTCGCTGTGGGTCATCATAGCGGGAACAGCAAACCTTAAGACATTTCTACTTGGAATTGCGTTAATTGTCAGCGGTATTCTGTTCTATCCGCTTCTGTTGCGGTATCGGAAATATAGCTAACACAATATTGAACGCTGAAAAGGCGACCATCATAAGATGGACGCCTTTTCTTATTTTCGCTATGTTATTTCGCATTGGTCTTCGAATATTGCTCCAGTAGTGTCGTAACCGGGATACCGTCAATCATCATGCCATCGAGACGGCAGTTTTGAATACTTACATTATTTAAATCGCAGTTTTCGAAAATGGCCGTACTTAGATCGCTGTTACGGAACGTAACGGGCTCCACGTTAACCCATCCATCAGTACCAGGCTCCCGATTTAACTGGCTCTCGGATGCATCCGGCCTCCGGATATGCTCGAAAACCGTGCCTCCCATTTGAATTTCATCGATAAGAACGTTTGAAAAATATATATGCTCCCACTTCGCCCCCACAAAATTCACATGCCTTAGCAGACTCTTTCGCATATCGATTCCATGAAGTCTGGCATCCTGAAAGCTCACCATTCTAATGTTCTCACCTCGTAGATCCTGGAGGACATACCCGCCCTTCTCGTCTACGACGATTTGGTCTGTAAGACGTCTATCCACGGTTCGCTTGCGAATTGGAAAATGCATCTCAAATACGGAGTGTTCGTTATCCGTGCCAAGGAACCGTTCATCATGCCGCTCGAATTCAAAGTCATCCACGGCATCATATTCAGTCTGCTGCGGAAACCAATACCCGTGGAAATAATCCCATACCTGCCCGAGCCCACTTGCTTTACCGCGATATGTGATGACGACGTAGTCGTCTTCGGGGATTGAAACTTCCGTCATCCCTTCTGGCAGCGAGGCCTTTGACCCTGATTCTATTTCAACTCCAGCTATATAACGAAAATTCTGATGTGGTCCAAATGGAGGTTCGTACTGATACAATCCAATGGTTGCAAAAGGCTGCTTGATATCGGCAATCTCACGGATCCGCGGCATCACGTTCCCCAGAACATTGGTATCGCTTGTCCCGCATTAGTCTTCTGCTGGTCAACAAACGTCTCGATCCCAACGATGCGACGAGTTCCCCCTTGCGGATCTCCACGTTTATAACACCTGGATAACGATCTGGAGCAAGAACGTTTGATTTTTCTTTAATCGGCGCGTATATATCGAAATCGAAGCTGTCAATCTCTTCGGCCGGAATATGAAACGGATTCACGGGTAGTAGACGGTTCATTTCAAAGCCGAATGCCCCTTCACGAGTATCCCTTTCATAGGGTCCCTCTCCGAACCACTTGAACAAGTATGCATAAGCAGCTTCCATCTGGGAGCGATCCCCCTGAACGGTCAGTTTTGCAAATCGCTTCGCGGAAATGGTGATTGCCTCCAATTCAGCAGGTAGCCCGTCAAAATTGTTAACGACCATGCCTACCCATAGCGTAGTCACTTCCGTCGCCCACTGCCATTCGGGAATAAAGACGTACCCATGCTCCTTATCCGCCACAGCCGGATGACCATCAAGCCATGCAGCTACCTTTGACCATGTTTCACGAACCAATCGGCCGTCTCTCGGGATCCGGAGTACCGCCGCTTTTAATTCTGGTCTTTCCACAATTTCAACGGTCATAGCTATACCCCCACGTGATCTTGACAAATCATCACAATATTACCGTCCTCATCTCGAATGTTGAAGAAAGATACTACAGGCAGCCTTTGAATCCCATATACGATTTCAAAGCCAATCTCCTGTGCTTCTTTCGCAGCTTGATCAATGTCATAAGTACTCAGTTTGAATAGAACAGGTCCACGTTCAGTAATCGGCATGTTGTCCATTCCATTGGAATCTAAAATCAGCCCTGTCCCGTTGTCTAAATGAAACACATGAAGATGATCGTAACGGTCCTGCTCCCTGATTTCCAGTCCCATCAGCTTTGAATATCGTTCCACCGCGCGATTTAAGTGTCTGACCCACAAAAATGTCGATTGAATGTGAGGATCAATGCTGCAGTGAGCGCGACTGCCGTCAATGCCACCAAATGCCAAATGGTATCCGTCAGGATCGGCAATTACGAATTCCTTCCAAGGTCCGCCCTCCGCGTAGATAACCGGCTCCTGGGCAATCATCGCCCCCTTGGACTTGAATTCCTCATAAAGGCTGTCCAATGCGGCCCATGTATCGACATAAGCGGAGACATCGATCCCAAGATCCGAACCTGGTTCAGGCGGGTTAGGGTGTACAGCGGATGGATCTGGTGCCTGATGTAGCTTGAGTGCGAGCCCGGTCAATCCGTCCCGTTCCGCCCACCAGTCTGTTACGTCAAAACCGAGCACGTCCCGGTAATACTGCCTAGAGCGTGCCAAATCCGACACGGATAATACGGTCAATGAACTGCTGATTTGTTTGGGCATAGAATTCACTTTCCTCTCTCATTCATTTTCGCGATTACGATTCGATTGCCGTCCGGGTCAAGAAGTGTAAATTCACTCAAATCCGGGAAATAACTAGGTTCGCCCGCAAGCTCAAAGCCTTCGCTTCGCACAAAAGCGAGAGCGGCTTCAAAATCCTCGGTTTCGAAATAAAATACTTCCGTGAACGATTCCTGATTTAGATAACGGTTTTGGTCAAGCAGCAACGATGCACCGGAGATCACAGGCACGGAATAAATGTGCTGAGCTGCCACATCTTCATCAAACGGTACGCCTAGTAAGTCTGAATACCAACGGGCAGCCTCTCTTATATTTTTCACATCGACAAAAACTCCACCGACCCGTGGCAAAATCGGACTTTGGCCCGTGATCAAGGCATCCGCATCCCCCTGTTCGGACCAGCAAGCCATGTGCGTGTTCCCCTCTGGATCACGGAAATTGAAGAATGCCATTGTCCCATGCCTTTCCAATTCCAAAAGTGGCTCGCCTTTCTCTTGAATATAGCGGTAGGCATCATCAATGCTCTTCGCTTCGAACATGATGCGCGGCATCATTCCCTCGTCCCAGTCCAAGTTTTGCCGGTTCACCCTATTCGAATCGAGAATCAAATGCGTCCCTTCAAAATCAAACCAATAGACGGGTCCTCCGTTCATCCGCTCTTCCATCATCGGCAACCCTAACAAACGGCTATACCATTCTGCTGAGCGGCGTAAATCCGTCACGTGCACAAACACGCTGGCAACCCGGTTCACGAATGGGATTTCGGTAACCGAACTAAAAACGCTTTCATGATTAGCCAAATTGAACCAACTCCATTTCCGAGATTCTAATCGTCAATCCTTCCGGCGATGTGATGCACTCTATTATGTTGATATGATTTTATCATATGGATATCATGGTTTTCCATAGATTTCCTAACATGCTTATTTCCGACAGCGTGATTGTTGTTTTTCCTAATCCATCACGATTTAACATGAAATATCATATACATAATATGAGGTGATTTGTATGACAAATGAAAAATATCCACTCGTTTCCGTATTAATACCGACATACAATAGGCCCGATTACTTTCGATTAGCTTTAGACTCAGTTTTAGCACAAACCTATCCTAATATTGAAATTATTATTGGAGACGATAGTACAGATAATGCAACTCAAGAATTGGTGAAGCAATTTTATTTACCTGCATATAAAAACATCATTTATTTTCGAAATTCTCCCACATTAGGACAATTTCAAAATGATTTAATGTTATTTGAACAAGCGTCTGGTGACTATATTAACTATCTAATGGATGATGACCTATTCCATCCAGATAAAATACAAAAGATGATGAACTTTTTTCTAACAGATAGTAATATTTCGATGGTTACATCATACAGAAAATTAATTAATGAAGCGGGTGTACATATACCTGATTCAATCAATATCAAGTTGTTCGAATTTACTACTATATTACCTGGAACGTATGCTGGAAATCGAATGCTAATGGATTGTCATAATTATATTGGAGAACCAACTACTGCATTATTCAAAAAACAACATTTAACGGAGCCTTTTGGGACTTTAAACGGACGAGAATATAACTGTTGTGTAGACATGGCATCATGGCTTCATTTATTATCTAAAGGAAATTTGGCATATATCTCGGAACCTTTAAGCTCTTTTCGAATGCATTCAGGTCAACAATTAAATTCGTATATGAAAACCCTAGAAGGTACCGAAGATTTGACACATCTCATAACTACGTCTCAAAATTATAGGTTTTTACAAAATAAAATAGAATATCAACAGGCTTTAGAAAAAGTTCTACAGGTAATTCTGTACGGCTTTCAGTATTATGGTGAAGACATGACAGACGAGATAAAACAACGATTAAATCAATGTGTATCGACTGTTCACATAGAGATAGCGAAACAAAATTAAGATACAAGCTGAAGTCGGTACCCTACCGGCGTTAGCGTATTTTATTTTTGTTTACATCACACTGATGAGCTTATTTGTATATATTATATAAGTTGCTCTGTTAATTAATTTTAAGTGATATACTCTTGTTTTCATTTTAGGAGGGAGCAATATGGAAGGATCATTAGCCCATAATACACTTCACTGGTGTCTTTTTCCCGTTCATGAAAATACTCATGTTCCTAATTTATTGTACGAAGTTCACAAAAGTAGATTAGATTTACAAGAAGCTTTTCCGGATCCATTAGGAATGAATCAAACCGCTTTTTTAAACTGGGCTCAAACTTTTTTAGGTAAAGAATATTCGATTGGTGATGATCTACCTAACCGCTTTAAAATAAAAATAGATCCTACTTTATATTCAAAATGGGATTCTTTTTCGAATGGGCAATAGCTCCAGTTCAGCATAATACCTATATTCCTAATTTATTATTTGAAATTTATAGAAATAGTCCTAATTTGCAACAAGCTTTTCCAGATCCACTCCGTAGTGATCAAATTGATCTATTGAAATGGGCGCAATATAACCTTGCTAATGAATTTGACGAAGAAGACGATTTCTTCTCCAGATTTAATATTGTGATATCAGAAGATCATTTATCTGAGACAGCCAGCACACGGGTATTACCGCATTTAAGAAAAGGGATAAACTTAGTAGGTTTTTCACGTCTTGAGGCCGGGATAGGAGAATCTTGCCGCTCCGCAGCAAGGGCTATTCAAAGTACAAACATTCCATTTGGTATTATTAACTGTCCACTTCCGATTCCATTAATGGATCTGTCTTGGGTAGATAAGGAGATGAAATCCCCTGTCCACAATGTGAATATTTTACACATGAATCCAGATATGTTCCTAGGTGTTTATAATACGCTTGGACAGCATTTTTTTAATGGACGTTATAATATTGGCTACTGGCATTGGGAGTTACCAGTAATACCAGAAGATTGGATAAGTAGTTTCGGACCTTTAGCTGAAATTTGGGTCCCTTCTTCTTTTGTATTCAATGCAGTATCTAAGAAAACAAATCTTCCTGTTACTTGTATTCCGCATTGTATTCAAGTTGAATGTCCTGAAGATATAGATCGTAGGTACTTTGAATTACCCACAGATCGCTTTTTGTTTCTTACTATGTATGATACGAGAAGTATTTTACAACGAAAGAACCCAATTGCAGCTATCATAGCATTTCAAAAAGCCTTTTCTAAAAATGATCCCTCTGTGGGATTAGTAGTAAAAGTGAATGCCTCTGAGTATCATCCTGAAGAAGTGCTGCAATTTCAAGATTTAATCAAAGATAACAACAATATTTTCCTTATCAATCAAGCGCTCCGACGAGAAGAAATAAATGCGTTGATTCAATCTGTTGATTGCTTCGTATCTTTACATCGTTCAGAAGGTTTTGGACTTGTGTTAGCAGAAGCAATGTATTTAGGAAAGCCAGTCATTGGTACGAATTGGTCCGGGAATACCGATTTTATGGATCGAGATAACTCTTGTGCAGTGGATTATTCCCTTATTAAAGTCGGAAGAGACTATGGTCCTTACAGACACGATCAAATATGGGCAGAACCTGATATTGATCATGCAGCCTATTATATGCAGAAACTTGTCTCTGATCCATTATGGTATAGCACGATTGCCGAAAAAGGAAAAGAAACCATTCATAAACGTTTCTCTACGCAGGTAATAGGTACGATGATATATAAAAGACTTGAAAAGTTAGGTTTAATCTAAGCGCGTAAAGAAGGAGAAATTCATGGGGTTATTTATGAATCTTAATGGGTCTCATTAGAAAGGAGTTTAATAAAATGAGCGTACATGAAACATATCCTCAATTACAAATCAGTATTTTGTATGGATTCATAGAACAGGTTGATGGCTGGTTAACAAATCTGGAGCAAACAGCACTTCTGCATTTACCCGCTTTAGTTGATCATTTAGATGGGGAAATCATTGAGATCGGTTCTTATAAAGGAAAAAGTACAGTAGCCCTTGGTTTCGGGAGTAAGTGGATTAGTAAGCGAAAACGTTCGATATATGCCATTGATCCATTTATTCCGAGTATTGAATATGGTGAATACTATAATGACTTTCAAAAAAATATACGAGCATTTCAACTAGAGAATTATGTGATTCCAATTAAAAAATTTAGTCATGAAGCGATCCATGACTGTCCTGAGCATATTTCAGCCCTTTTCATCGATGGAAATCACAACTATTTAGATGTAAAGAAAGATATCGAACTTTATTCTCCAAGAGTTGTAGCCGGAGGAATGATTGCGTTTCATGATTACAATGTTTATGAAGGTGTCCAACAAGCAGTTGATGAACTTTGTGAGAGTAAAGAATATGTGTATGTATGTGATTACGATCGTTTGCGTCTTCTCCGTAAAATGAATTAATTTGTTAAAGCCCTCATTTCTTATTTTAAGAAATTGAGAGCTTTTCAATCAAGGGACAACAGGACTATGGAATGACAATCCCATTCGCCTCGAGCGCCTTTTTACCGCCTCAAGGTACTTAAATCCGTAGCGACTATCGGGTTCCAAATAAGCTCCTTCCCCACTCATTCCACGCATTAATGAATACGAAATCACTCTTGTACAGTGTTTTAGCACGTAGAATTTGATGACTAAGATACTTTACGAACTTTTCAGGACTTGCACCCTGAAAGGTTAGAGCATTATTTCCTACACGAGGTGTATTATCCCAATCCACAAACGCTCCGGGAAATATCTGCTTAGTCGTATCATACGGATTTCTAGACAGAAGCGATTCCCATAATCGGTCGTAGTCCATCACCCAGATATCCTCTTCTTGATTACCTTTTAACACGTTCCAGAGATCTTGGCGACCCCCATGAATCCACGTATATTGAGGTTCAAACTCGACACTGGCATCGAATCCTTTGACGTTCGGAATAGAGAAACTATTTAACGTATCTACAAAGTAAATACCATTGAACCCGTATGCTATAGCTAGCTGATTCCAATATTGAAGCATGGCTTCGCACTGTGGTATACTGCCCGGTTGGTAAATGATAAACATAGGTTTGTTATCCATTCGAATGTATCTTTCATCCATAAATGCTTGTAGTAAATAGTCAAAATGGAGTTTCCAGTCTTGTTCGTTACCATAGTCTTGTGGCATAAGTACATGACCACTTGATCCATCCCATCTACGGGTCCATGGTTCATTGGCCCAGGATAGACAAAATGGCAAGTCTGGTTCACCTGTTCTAAGTACTTCGTTAAAGGGTGTCTCCAGTAATTGTTTGCCTTTAAACCAGTAATGATAGTAGCAAAATCCGTAGATTCCAAATTGTTTTGCTAACTCGGCCTGCCACTTACGTGCGGAGGGATCCGTTAAATCGTAGTAATTGTTCTGATAGGGTTCACGTGGCTGATAATGCTGTGGAAATCGCGACGTAGCTTTTCTGGTATTTGTCCACTCTGTGAATCCTTCTCCCCACCATTTATCATTTTCTAGAATCCTGTGAAACTGGGGTAAGTAGAACGCAACAATCTTCATCATTTATCCCTCCCCTTTCTAATCTTGTACGTTGTTGTATGTTTATCTCATTATTTCCAAGATAGTTATAATTGGCAGCTATGATTCTGTGAGGGGATACAAATCGGACCTGGCTCCTCCAGCAAGAATAACACTTTTCATCGTCACCACCTTTTTTATCATGGTATGTATCATAGTTTGGTTTGTTACGGAATAAGAATCATATTTGTGCATGTATGTATCACCAGAAAAACCTGTTTGCATATATTACACGAGTAAGGAATTCATCAAACAGCATTTTTAAATTGGGCACAATATAACCTTGCTCATAAATATGACGGAGAGAATCCTGTCGTTTAGCGGCTAGGACTATCATTAATTCCACTATGGTAGCGTGTAAAGGAGGAGAAATTCGTGGGGTTATTTTCGAACCTTCCATATTCAGATACTTTTATGTATGGCGAAAGAGAACTCTTTTATTGTCGGGTACCCATTAACAATACATCTGAAAGATGTATTGAAGTACCGATAGGTATCGACTTTCTAATCAAGCATAAATCCGAAAGAATACTTGAAGTTGGAAATGTACTTCATTCTTACTTGCAAGAACCCATAGGAAGAGATATTGTTGATAAGTTCGAGACGGCTCCTGATGTTTTAAGTATAGATGTAATGGAATATAATCCTGCTGAAAAGTACGATGCTATTCTAAGCATATCAACAGTTGAACATATTGGACAATTCACAGATCCATCAGGTTGTTATGGAGAAAAAGATATTATTCGGCATAAAGATGCACCTTTGAAAGCCATCGTAAAAATCTATGAACTCTTAAAAGAAGGTGGGCAAGCATTAATTACAATTCCTTTTGGCAAGTTAATGGATTTGGGATGGTTAATACAATTTAATGATCTCTATATGCAATTATTGACTAAGAAATATAACATACCGGGCGACGAACTTAATACAAGATATTATAAAAAAATCGATATGGAGATATCAAGCGTTATTCCTAGGCAAATATGGTCACCTTGCTTACAAGAAGACCTAATGGATACCAGCTTTGGAACGCCATTTCCTAATGCAAATGGAATCGTTGTTTTAGAAATTAATAAGAAGAGTGATAAGGAATTAATTTTTGATAACACGGTATTTGAATTTCATTCTCCTTACGTTATTCAATCCCTATATTTCAATTTTCCTCAATCCTTCAATATTCCTACACATTTTGATCTAGAGGGATGGATCCCCGTTCAAGGAATGGGAGCAGTATTTTACGGACCTTATGTTGACCTTGAGGTAGGATCTTATTTGTTTAATTTAGAATTAGAGGTAGATCATCCTTGTGATTTTGTTGTTGATATAACTTCTAATTTTGGCACTAATAAATTATTGGAATATAAAGTTACTCATTCTATCGTACTAACCGACAATCTTCATTTAGACTCCCCCAACATAACGTTGAGATAAGACTAATGAATAATACGTTCCCTTCCCCAGTTACTAGAGTAAGAGTAAGAACAATTACATTAGGGGCCTGTAAAAAGAGGAGTGATATAATGAGCTATAATGATAGTGAACATTCTTTAATTCCCCCTCCTGATCTAATACAATATGTAGGAGGCGGTTTCGAAGAGGTGGGAAGAGAATTTTTCGAACTTTTCACCCGAATTGGAAAGTTAGAACCTCATGAGAAGGTATTAGACGTAGGCTGCGGAGTTGGAAGAATGGCGGTGCCTTTAATCAATTATTTAAATGAACATGGTTCCTATTATGGTTTTGATATCTTTAAGCAAGGTATTACATGGTGTCAAAATAATATTTCAATTAGTCATGACAATTTTCATTTTGAGCATGTTGATATTTACAACCAAATGTATAACCCTACAGGAAAAGAAGATGCTTCTGGGTATCTATTTCCTTATAAAGATGAATCATTTGACTTCATTTTTTTAACCTCTGTATTCACTCACTTACTTCCAAAAGAATTAGATCATTATTTATCAGAAATCGTTCGTGTTCTCAAACAAGATGGCAGATGTTTTATTACTTTCTTTTTAATGAATTCTGAGTCCTCCCATTATTTAAATTCCGGATTAAGTACACAAGGATTTTATCATCAGGTGGAAAATTGTTATGTAGTTAATACAGCTATACCTAATGCCGCAGTCGCTTATTCTGAAGATGAAATCCAGCGTCTATTCAATAAATATAAATTAACAATGATAAATAAACCTTATTATGGTTCCTGGTGTGGGCGACCTGAGTTTACAAGCTATCAAGATATTATTGTAATAAATAAAAGCTGAATATGGAGAATATTAATTAGAACCTCAATTCATTTTTAGAAATTGAGGTTTTTTTAATTTAGTGGCTGGTTAAAAAAACCTTGTCCCCGTCAATTTATTGCAATGTTAGGTACATGCCCTTACTTATTTATTGAGCTATTTCATATGATACATAAGTCTAAAAGAAGGAGGTTAGAAAATTGCCCCACAAACGACCAATAAAGGCATGTAAAAAATGTGGTCAAAAAAAATGCAGATGCAATGTGAAGCAAGATGTTAATGTGAAGCAAAAAGTTAATCTGAAAGTACGAGGGATTAGGGGCCCTCAAGGTCCTAAAGGCCCTCAGGGACCTCAGGGTCCTCAGGGTCCTCAGGGACCTCAGGGTCCTCAGGGTCCTCAGGGACCTCAGGGACCTCAGGGTCCTCAGGGACCTCAGGGTCCTCAGGGACCTCAAGGTCCTCAGGGGGCAACAGGTGCTACGGGTGCTATTGGGCACACTGGCGCTACGGGTGCTACTGGCGCTACTGGTGCTACTGGGCATACTGGCGCTACAGGTGCTACTGGACATACTGGCGCAACGGGAGCTACTGGGCATACTGGCGCTACAGGAGCTACTGGGCATACTGGCGCAACGGGAGCTACTGGGCATACTGGCGCTACAGGAGCTACTGGCGCAACGGGAGCTACTGGGCATACTGGCGCAACGGGTGCTACTGGACATACTGGCGCAACGGGTGCTACTGGGCATACTGGCGCAACAGGAGCTACTGGGCATACTGGCGCAACGGGAGCTACTGGGCATACTGGCGCAACGGGTGCTACTGGGCATACTGGCGCAACAGGAGCTACTGGGCATACTGGCGCAACGGGAGCTACTGGGCATACTGGCGCAACGGGTGCTACTGGGCATACTGGAGCAACGGGTGCTACTGGTGCTACTGGTGCTACTGGTGCTACAGGTGCTACAAGTGCTACAGGTGCTACAGGTGCTACTGGTGCAACGGGTGCTACTGGTGCTACAAGTGCTACTGGTGCAACGGGTGCTACTGGTGCTACAAGTGCAACGGGTGCTACTGGTGCTACTGGTGCTACTGGTGCTACTGGTGCTACTGGTGCTACAGGTGCAACGGGTGCTACTGGTGCTACTGGTGCTACTGGTGCTACAGGTGCAACGGGCGCTACTGGTGCTACAGGAATAACTGGACCGCTGATCACTGCCAATTTTGCAATCATCGACGGAGGATTTGAACCGTCACCGATTCCTCCAGGAGGAACCGTTCCATTTAACATGGAGCCAGTTATTAGCGGAACTTTGATCACTCAAACGCCACCTTCGCCAGACATTATGCTTGCAGGTGGACACAGCTATCTGATCAATTGGGAAGCATCAGAAATAACAATAACACTTCCACAAGCTTCATCAATACAATTCATATTGACATTGAACGGTACCGAAATCGAATACAGCTTTGTTTCAGCCGCTCCGAACTCGCCAGTTGGCATCCATACGTCAGGGACTATAATTGCTACCACCCCGCCAGGACCGGATAGCGTGCTGAATCTAGTTAATACTTCTTTATTCACAATAAATAACTTAGGTGTAACGTTCACTATCGTAGCGATCGCTTAACCTGGACTTTCATCTATATTTGGTATAGATATTTCACTCTTGATACTGAGAACCGACATGGGGAGAACTAAAAGCTTAGCTAGTGGCTCCCCTCTTCGAATTCGGCATTCCTTCAATGGTTCGAAAGCGAGCGGCAATCCTAATCTCTCCTGAACTCTTGCTAACGTAGGCCCATGTAGCATGCCAGGGTGTATGATAAAACGGCCGTCTTGCGTTTCGATTGGTTGTATAAGGATGAAGTAACCTTTGGGAATCTCTACACTCCACCCTTGCCTCCATTCAAATGTTCCTTCACCATTCGGAAGCAGCATCGGATAGTATAATCCGCTGTATTTATACTCGTGGATTTTATACCAACCAGCGGGTGTAACGCCGATGATTACGTCATTTTTATGTGCCCAATCCTCCATAGGATACAAATGCTTGAGTCGTGCAAACTCAGTCAGGTCCTGACTGGAAATTTGGATTTCCTTTACGGGCTGGATATCAATGTCGATTGGACAACGAATGGTCCAGCCCAACTCCTTCGCCATCCGGTATGGCCAACATACTCCTTTGACACGCTTCGTTTTGATCCATCTGGAGCTGTCATCAGGCCACCGTGTATCTTCTATTTTTTCTCGAGCAGGCAGTATTGCAAAGTCCAGTAGCTGATTGAACTTTATACTGATCATAGGCTACCTTCTTTCTTAGTACTGTCAATCAAGATGAATCTATGCTCAGGGTCATGAATTTATGATTAATCTCATAATACGCACTTTTAATCAGCAAGTAGATATGGGGTCACGGTAATACGACTACTTTTTCACTACAAGAAGAGCAAAGCTTGGCATACTCTATACACGTGTCTAAGGAATCATCCGGTTCCATTGGCCACCATCGAATCGCCCCCACCCGCGACATAGATGCAAAAGTTTCAACTTCTGTTGGAACATTGCCTACGACGACTACTTCAAACTCTTTAAAATTGGTCTCTATGCCCTTTTGAAGCGTCTTAATTAATTCGGTATGCTCTTTTGTAACATAGGAATATGGAATAGGAAAAAGAATCGATTTTTTTGTTGAGTCTTCGCCATTGATTTGAGCGGATTTTCGTGCGGATCATCTGTAGTTGTTTCCCATACATGACTACATTCTACAGCTTCAGGTAAATCCAATTCTTTCAATCTTGTGTGGAATTTCTGATGATAATAACTTTCTAGTTCCGCGCAAAGGATCTGTATCTGCTGATTTCTATGAAAAGTAGAGTTATCCCCATCTTCATTTCGATACTGGATATAAAGTAGATGTGGTATCGCTACAAATTTTGTAACAAGAAACGTCCGCGCTAGGATGTCGTAATCGTCCGAAACCAATAATTCCTCGCGATGACCTCCAATCAAGTGATAACAGTCCCTCGTCCAAGCACGAGGATGATTCGGTAACCCTACCAAATGTCGGATGGTCATCCCGTTGATTGTCGTTTGTTTCAACACATTTTGCCATCGATTCATTTCATGGATCCAGACTCGGTAATACACACTGTATCCAAAACCGCAGTCCCAACCATACCATTGAGCATGATGGCTTCTTACGTATACTTCTGCATTTTCCCCATAAGCAAAACCACACTCAGGATGTTTTTGAAATGCCCCCACAATCTTCTCAAGACAATCAGAGGTTAGTTCATCATCATGATCTAATTCAACTAGAATTTCCCCTGTACACAGACCTGCTGCATACCGTTTGGTTGCTCCAATGTATCCATTACGAGAATCTTGACGATACCTTCTTACCCGAGGATCGTTAAGAGGAAGTAAGTCTTTGTTGTAAGTCTCATCCTTATCACCGGAGTCATCAACAATCACCCATTCCCAATTAGGGTAGGTTTGATTCAGAAGAGAGCGATAAGGGCGCTGTATTTTCTTCTGGGATTTGAAGCTAGCTGTGAAGACAGATACTAGAGGGGTCTCTGATGAAAATCTAGTTAAAGGTATGGCTTTGTTTTCTGGGAGAGGATCTGTACTGCTGAGCCAGCAATAAAATAACTTGCATGGTTGTATCTCTTCCGGTGAGCTAAAATGCAACCAACGTTTTTTTTCGTGATTGGGTAAAGAGTTCAATGTATCAAATTCTTCACGCCTAGTCCCCAATGAAAGATAGACACGTGGTTTTTTTGGTTTAATATCTACCAACAAATCGTTAGGTCCATATATTTTCAAAGTGATACAAGCTTCATTCATTCTTGTCATGATGTCTTTCCATCCATCCCATGATTTGGTTCCTGATATGAATAAATGAGCGGTCAATAGTGGAGTTTGTTTTGATAGCATATTATCCCCTCTTCACATTCTTACTTTTTTGAAAAGAAAAATGACAATTCGTCTGTCTTTTATCGTGAATTCTGTTCCATATTCTTTATATTATGAAAGCAAGAGCACATTGTTAGAGTTATGTGGTAATGCCTGTACACACCTATTGCCAATTTCATAAGATACATAAATTAATAATAAGGAGGTTATCAAATTGAACTGTAAAGAAGAACAATCAAGAAGGAGATGTAAAAAAATAAACCGTTGTAATCGCAACTGCAAAGTAAAACAAACAGTTACTGTAACTCAAAAAATCAATGTGATAGTAAGTGGTGTAAAATCCTCTATTAATTAGGTATTCATAGCTTTATAATGTTATCCTCTATCCCCATAATCTGCATATCGACCTCTAATTCGGGTGTATTCTCTTTTGAGATACTCCCTTTTTAGTCAACCGTGTTTTCGTCATATAGACAAGCATCACGTTATTTTTTAGCAATGTTAGGTAGAAGCCTTTCCTCATTTATTGCCTACTACATACCATACATAAGCTTACAAGAAAGAGGTGAGAAAATTGCACCCCAAACAGCCAAAAAAGGTATGTAAAAAATGTGGACATAAAAATTGCAAATGTGATGTAAAACAAAATGTAAAACTGAAGCAAACCATTAATCTGAAAGTAAAAGGTCCACAAGGACCTCAGGGACCTCAAGGGCCTAGAGGACCGAAAGGACCTCAGGGGCCTCAGGGACCACAGGGACCTCAGGGGCCTAGAGGGCCGAAAGGACCTCAAGGGCCACAAGGGCCACAAGGACCTAAAGGACCTAAAGGAGCTACAGGAGTCACGGGTGCAACGGGTGCGACGGGTGCAACGGGTGCTACAGGAGCTACAGGAGCTACAGGAGTCACGGGTGCAACGGGTGTTACAGGAGCTACAGGTGCGACGGGTGCAACGGGTGCAACGGGTGCAACAGGTGCAACAGGTGCCACTGGGCATACTGGCGCTACAGGTGCCACTGGGCATACTGGCGCAACAGGTGCTACTGGGCATACTGGGGCTACGGGTGCCACTGGGCATACAGGAGCTACGGGTGCCACTGGGCATACAGGAGCTACGGGTGCTACTGGGCATACTGGGGCTACGGGTGCCACTGGGCACACTGGCGCAACGGGTGCTACTGGGCATACTGGGGCTACAGGTGCCACTGGGCATACAGGAGCTACGGGTGCCACTGGGCATACTGGCGCAACAGGTGCCACTGGGCATACTGGGGCTACAGGTGCCACTGGGCATACAGGAGCTACGGGTGCCACTGGGCATACTGGCGCAACAGGTGCCACTGGGCATACAGGAGCTACGGGTGCCACTGGGCATACTGGGGCTACAGGTGCCACTGGGCATACAGGAGCTACGGGTGCCACTGGGCATACAGGAGCTACGGGTGCTACAGGTGCTACAGGTGCTACGGGGCTACTGGTGCGACTGGTGACACAGGTGCTACAGGTACAACGGGGCTACTGGCGCTACTGGTGCCACAGGTGCAACGGGTGCTTCGGGTACTACTGGTGCTACGGGTGCAACTGGTACTACTGGTGCTACGGGTACTACTGGTGTAACGGGTGCTACGGGTGCTTCGGGTACTACTGGTGCAACGGGTGCAACTGGTACTACTGGTGCTACTGGTGCTACAGGTGCTACGGGTGCTACGGGTGCGACAGGCGCGACTGGGCACACTGGCGCTACTGGAGCTACAGGTGCTACAGGTGCTACAGGTGCAACGGGTGCTACGGGTGCTACGGGTGCGACAGGCGCGACTGGTGCCACTGGGCACACTGGCGCTACTGGAGCTACAGGTGCGACTGGTGCCACTGGTGCAACGGGTGCCACTGGGCACACTGGAGCTACAGGTGTAACGGGTATTACAGGTGCTGTTGGTGTTACTGGCGCTAGCGCAATCATTCCATATGCGTCCGGTGGTCCTATCGTATTGGCAACTACTGCCCTTGGGTTAGTTGGCACCGGTGGTCTCGTTGGATTCGGAAGCTCCATAGATGGCATTAGCGCTTTAGGCGGAATAATCGATTTGTCCGGTACACTAATTGAATTCCCGATACTTGATTTCGCGTTCTCGGTGCCTCGTGCAGGTACGATCACATCCATTGCCGCATTCTTCAGTACGACAATCGCACTGACACTAGAAGCAACAGTAACAGTTACTGCACAGCTATACACTTCAACAGCGGCATCCGGGCCAACCAACACCTTCATTCCGATTCCTGGAGCCTCCGTAGATCTGTCGCCATCCATCACGGGGATAGTTGCGTTTGGAACTGTACTGAACGGTATTACGACCGGATTATCTGTGTCCGTAAGTCCGCAAGATCGTCTATTAATGGTATTCACAGTTTCAGGTACGGATATTACTGTAATTACGGTAGTCACCGGCTATGCAAGTGCTGGAATAACAATCAATTAATCAAAGAACGTATTTTAGATTAAACTGTCGCCGCCCTCTTCCAACGACGGAAGAAGGGCGGCGATGCATGGTCCAATGGATTATCCCTACCTACATAAACCTCCAAAATCTATGTCGCTGGCCAATTTGTTCGCTTTGGCCAAGGATCCATGAGTTCCGGCATCTGTCCACCAACCTTGAAGTACGTTGTATGTTAGCTCATTGTTCTCAAGGTAGCTATTATTGACATCCGTTATTTCGAGTTCTCCACGATTAGATGGTTTAAGCGTCTTGATAATGTCAAAAACACGACTGTCATACATATAAATTCCAGTTACTGCATACGTACTTTTTGGGAGACGCGGCTTTTCCTCAATAGATATGATTCGATCATTCTTAAACGCAGGAACACCATACCGTTCTGGATCGGGGACCTCTTTAATAAGAATCTTGGCACCTTTTGACTGATGGATAAAGTGTTCGACATATGAACCAATGTGGTCATTGAAGACATTGTCCCCCAATATAACGGTAAAGAGATCAGGTCCGATAAATGTCTCCGCCAATCCGAGCGCTTGGGCAATCCCTCCTGTCTCATCTTGGACCTTATAAGTGAATTCTGCTCCAAACTCGCGTCCACTGCCTAGGTGATTTACCATGGATCCCATGTGTTCCTTACCAGTTACTATAAGGATTTCGTGTATATTAGCCTGAAGCAGCTTATAAATGGGATGATAGATCATGGGATATTTCCCTACAGGTAATAAATGTTTGTTTGTGACTTTTGTGAGGGGATACAACCTGGAACCGGTCCCTCCAGCAAGAATGACACCTTTCATTGTCACCCTCCTTTTTAATTCATGTTATGTGACATAATCTGGTTTGTTACGGAATAAGAAGCACAGTTCATCATAAATGAATTTTTAGAATTGATAATAAGATGAACTAGTCAGGACAATAGCCGTCATCCCGATAAATGGTTCAGAATACCGTAAGATAGAGGTGATCTAATATGAAACATAAATACATTCTAAGCAAAATGAAGAAAGGATCGGCTTTGATACATGATCCCCAACTATACCGCCACATTCCGGTAACTCACTGGTATCATGCCGCGACTCTTACTAAGATGCTCAAAACCAACCCTGTTCTGTATATTAAACCCGATAAAGGGTCACAAGGAACGGGAATTATCCGGATCAAGAGGATTAATAACTTCGAAAGCTTGATTTCGTTCAAATCATCGTCCCAAAAGTACCCCAACACCAGAATAGCTTTCGAAGTCGCAAAAAGAATGCAACGCGGCAAGAGATACATTATCCAGCAAGGTATTCCACTGGCGACTTATCGAAAGAAACCTTTTGATTTGCGGATCGTGCTCCAGAAACCCTCCAATCGATGGCTGCTTACCTGGATGAGTGCAAAGGTCGCACCAAGATCAAATTCCATCGTTACTAATGTGGCAAAAGGTGCGCGGGATGCAAAAATAGAACAAGTCCTTCGAGGGGCTGATCAAGGGCTAAACGTACCCTCAGTTATGAAGGAGCTAAGCGGTGTTTCCTACAAAATCGCACGGAAATTGGGTTCTCGCTTCCCTCTTCGAATTGTTGGGTTGGATATGGGAATCGATAAGAAAGGAAAGGTATGGTTTATCGAGGCTAATACGAATCCAAGCTTTCACGGATTGAATAAGTTTGATCCAGTGCAATATCGAAGATATCTTCGTGCAAAGAAGCAAATAGAAGCACATAGCTGAAATGAGAATTTCTCGAAACTGCGTAAGGTTAAAGTGCTCATATAACTCGGGTCTTGGGGACATGATAATAGCTACAAAATAAAATCCAAGACGTGGGGAGAAAAAATGCAAAAATGGACTGCTGTAATGCTGCTTTGCACTTTTATGATGTGCAGTCTGTATAGCCCGGCAGATGCAGCAACCACAACTTCCGAGAAAGAGATAAAACAAACTTTGAATGATCTTTTTGCGTTAAAATCTGATTATCTGGCGGGTCGTAACAATAAATTAGAAAGCTTCTACGATAATAAGCACTCGTTAAGTCGCCAAGCTTATAAGATGGAAGTAGCTCGTAAACTCTACTTGCATACTTGGGCTAAGAAAAGAGACATGAAGATTGTCAATTGCCAATCTAAGATCCGAGTGACCAGAGTTAGGATCAGTGAGAATTCAGCTGTTGTTTCCTTAGGTCATTCACAAAAAATATCCTATAGCTATATGAATCATCCTTCTGCAGCGCAATGGTTCGGATTAGGGACATGGCATGCTATTACTTTAAAGAAGGTGGACGATCGCTGGATTGTGTGGAAAGAATGGTATCTAGATCCATTGGAAGAAAATCCACGCCTGATACCTTCCGGTGTCCCCACCTCCTCACCTAACCGTGAAGTTCCCCAAGACAGCAAAAATTATAAGCGGACAGCGGCCGTAGCTTATGCGAATAAATATGCGGGGCTGGCTTGGGGATCAGGCAATAATGGAAGATACAATCGGAAATACAAAAGTTACAACAATCACGGTGGAGACTGTACCAATTTTGCCTCCCAAGCTCTTGGGGACCCAGAGGAAGGTGGCGGCCTGCCTATGTTAGGGTCCTGGAGGTATCGCTATCCGAATGGCGGAAGCAGGACATGGATTCAGACGGATGCTCTTAAAAATTTTATTCTGTACTCGGGATATGGTCGCGTAATCGCAAATGGTTCCTATCCTGATTTGACCAAGAATTCGGATTCTTATCCGTATGGAGCAATTGGTCAACTTATGGAGGGAGATTTAATCGCACATGTCTTAAAAAATGATGTTGATCATTTCTCTGTCGTTACCGGATTCGATGATCATGGCTACCCTCTTGTCAACTCTCACACCGCAGATCGCTTCAGAGTTCCGTTCGATCTAGGCTGGGATAATACAACCAAATATATCCTCATCCATATACGTGATTAGTGAATAATTCAGAAAAACACATACGTACTTAATCCATTTCATATATTTAATGGACAAGTATGTATGTGTTGGGGTGAGATTTGTGAATATACCACCCGTCATAAGGCAGATGGGAATTCGTCTCGGTGCTATAACGTTGGTTAAAGCTATGGGACTAATAGGCAGGATTTTATTGACCCGCATGGTAGGTACAGAAGGAATAGGGTTGTTCCAAATTGCCTACTCCTATTATGGATTTGTATTTATGCTTATAACAGGTGGTGTACCAACCGCCTTGGCTTTATATACGGCTGAACAGAATGCCCATGGCTGGATCTGGTTCAAACGTCTGTCTGTCGTCTTTGGTCTTGTTGGAACAGCGATATGTATATTATCGATAAGCTATTCGCAGCATGTCTCAGAATGGCTCGGCAATCCTCATTTGTCAATCTTCATACGCCCCCTCTCACTTGCCCTGTTTGTGGTTCCATTGCTAAGCTTGCTCCGGGGTTATCTTCAAGGTCTGGAATCTTATGGAGCTATAGCTGTATCTGAATTAATCGAACAAGCAGTTCGTGTCGTTCTTATGTTATCCATCGCCTGGCTTCTGATGCCTCAGGGAACGATATATTCAGCTGGAATAAGTCAGATTGGAACAGCCCTTGGCGGTATTGCCGCTTTTATCAGTTTGTTAATTTATTATTTGCATACGAAAAGAAAGGATGTAATATACTCTACTACTCCCCGTTCTAGAATCACAGACGGTATTTGGTTCTTAAGAAGTTCCTTCTCGATTGCAATGACCCGATTAATGGTTCCTTTTTCTGATATGCTGGACGCTATGATTATCCCTTCAAGACTCCAAACTGCGGGTTATGATTCTTCGCAAGCGACGGCCATGTACGGTCTGCTCACCGGTATGGCCATTCTGATTGTGTATATGCCCACGATTCTGACGGGGGCAATATCACATACCATTACCATGAAACTGGTCATGGCCTGGAAAGAGAGACGTATTGGACAATTTAATACAAGAAGCCGAGAGGCATTGGAAATAGGCTGGATTTGGGGGATAGCTACCTGTATTTTTCTGTGGTACTACAAAAGCGAACTCTCTCTGGTCTTCTTCAGAACTCCAGAAGCAGCAGAACTTATACAGTGGTTATTTATCATCCCTCTGCTCGCGGATTACGAGAGATATCAACTAGCATCCTCTGGTCACAAGACAATAAGCGAATAAGCTTGATTGGAACCATTATTGGAATTTCCGTTGCTGCCTTATCCCATTATTTATTCATACCAATAGAAGGACTGCATCTTCTTGGAGCAGTAATTGGTATTATATTGATGGAACTCATCGTAACAACAATGAATTTGATAGAACTGAAAAGAGTTATCGGTAGAATCAATATAGATAAATTACTTATAAATACACTGATCGTCCCGATGATCTTAGTGCCTGCTGCAATTTTGACCCAATCAATAGGTATACATATCAATTGGGGACATTATTCTGCTCTGCCTGGTATGTTTCTGTATCTTCTTTTAGTTTCTACTTATTTGTTAATAAGGTATCGACCTAATGTTTAAATCAAATTAAAAAACCTCCAGTCTATTTGTCTGAACGGAGGTTTTTGGGATGTACGCTCTGGTTAATCTTGTTTTTTATTAGGATGCTGCTGGTCTTGCATGCGCGAGAAGATCATATCATAACTGTCATTTCCGTGGAATAATGACCGTTTTACACGGGAAATCGTCGCTGTACTTGCGCCCGCTTCGGTTTCAATTTGATTATAAGTATGATTGTTATACAGCATCTTAGCAACTTGAAAACGTTGGACTAAAGTCTTTATTTCGTTAACCGTACATAAGTCGTCAAAGAAAGCGTAGCATTCCTCTTCGTTTCTAATGTTAGGATGCCTTCTATAAATTCATCCAATGCTTTTCCTTTTAATTCATCAATAAGCATTAATAGTCCCTCCTCGAGTCATGACAAGCCCCTGATCTATGTATAACATAATTTAGCAATAATTTTCACCTGCAATTATTACCATATCAATATTTAAGCACATTAACATAAAAAAAGCTGGCTTATTAAAACCAACTTTTTTTATGTCATAACGAATTAATGCGCTGTTTTGGCCGATTTTCTACTCATGAACCCGTACAGAATATTTAGGATCGGCGCCACAATACAGAAGATAGCAAAAGGTAAGTATTCGAGGGTTGATACACCGAGTGTTCCGGTGATAAATACCCCACTCACGCCCCATGGGATTAGAGCATTGACCGCTGCACCACCATTGGCGAGTATTCTCGACATTTCTTTGCGGTCCAATTGTATCGCATCATACTGCGATTTGAAAGCTTCCCCAGGCAATATAATCGATAAATATTGCTCGCCAAGCAGCAGATTAACACCCATCGCGCTTAAGCCTGTCATAAGAATCAATTTTCCTTTGGTGCTTACGAATGAGGTAATGCGTGAAATGATCGTCTTGATGATATTCATTTCGACGAGCAATCCACCTAGAGCAAGTGCCAAGAGAATCAAGGATACCGACCACATCATACTCTGAATGCCACCACGTGTAAGCAGCTTGTCCACGCTTTCTACACCAGTATTAGCGACATAACCATTTTGCATCAGTGCAGAAATATCCGATAAGCTGGTATGCGGATAATAAATGTAAATCACACCAATCGTGAACAGAATGCTCATCAATAAGGTTGGAATAGCTGGAACCTTTCGCCAAGCACATAGGAAGAGTACGATAACCGGAATTAACGTTACGACAGAAATCGGGAATGAACTACTTAGTGTATTCACAAGTTCATTGACTTCTTGTCCGGTTGTCAGGACTTTGGCATGTCCAGTGACTAAGAAGAAGATTACGGTGATGAGGAATGCCGGAATGACAACACGTATCATATAACGAATATGATCAAATAAATCGACCTCAGCAATGGCCGATGCCAGATTGGTTGTATCTGATAATGGAGAGATGTTGTTGCCTAAGAAGGCACCTGAAATGATGGCTCCAGTTGTAATGGCAGGATGGTAGCCCATAATTTGCCCCATGCCGAAGAAGGCGATGCCGACAGTTGAGATTGTTGTAAATGAGCTGCCTACCGTAATCCCTACGACTGCGCAAATCACAAATACGGAAGGCAAAAAATATTTAGCGGATAAAATTTTAAAACCATATATCATAATAGTCTGAATCGTACCTGCTGCAATCCAGACACTAATTAATGCGCCGATTAACATAAATATAAGTATAGGTATCAACCCTGGAGAGATTCCATTCGAGATCCCCTTATGAATCCGATCCCAGGAAGCTCCTTTTATTTTGGCAAATACGATAATTACGCCCAGGGAGATTAAGATAGGAATTTGTGGATCCATTCCTAAACCGATAATACAAGCTCCAATTATCGCTAACAATACGACTAAAAGAAATAGGCTTTCTTTTAAAGTCACCTCTTTGTTCATAAGCTGAACTCCTTATCATGTATTGAACTCTGTTGATTAGGTGGTAATGATGGATTGATCTTAGATTAAACAAAATACGCTTCTACTATTCAACACGGTTCTCTGCTCTGTTATATGCGCCATGCCAGACAGGTCCTACAAAGCGATTAAAAGCAAATCCACCTTGAATGGCTGCAGTAGTAAATTCTTTTGCCTTGGAGACAGCCTCTTTAACAGACATTCCTTTAGCTAATCCTGCAGCAATAGCAGCCGCGAAGGTACAACCTGCGCCATGATTATGGTTCGTGTCGAGCTTGTCTGCCTCATACAGGGTAAATTCATTACCGTCATACAATAGATCAACTGCTTTCTCGGCCTCAAGCGTCTTACCGCCTTTAATTACAACGTTCTTGACACCTAAATCATAAATACGGTGAGCGGCTTCCTTCATATCGTCAATCGTTCTAACTTTTGAGATGCCGGCAAGTTGACCTGCCTCGAACAGATTCGGTGTTGTAATCGTCGCTCTTGGCAGCAACAAATCACGAATGGCTTGACCATTCTCAGGTTGTACCACCTCATCCTCGCCTTTACATACCATTACCGGATCAATAACGATATTTGTGATGTCATGCTCATCAATGACCTTGCTTAACAATTCGATGACTTCAACAGACCCAAGCATTCCGGTCTTCATTGCATCCATTTTGCCACCAGACAATACGGTCTTGATTTGCTTAAGGACCAATTGCGGATCAATGGGCTGAACCTCATGATGCCAATTATTATCGGGATCCATTGTAACGATCGAAGTAATACTGCAGAAACCAAATGTTCCATACTCTTGGAATGTTTTCAGATCGGCTTCAAGACCGGCGCCTCCGCTGGAATCTGAGCCTGCTACTGTCAGTACTTTTCTTATGTTAGCCATTTCAAAGCACTCCTTATATTAGATAAAAGAGGAAAGCGTAACAACCATATCGGGTGTTACGCATTTCCTTATTTATGAGAGATTAGTTCATTTCGTACATGTAGATTTTCTCAAGCTTATTTTGCATAGCTTTTTCAATTTTACCAGCATACTCTTCAAATGTCTCAGCATCATGAGCATAAGGAGACAATGCACAAGCACGAAGGATTGTTACTTTCCCGGCGCGATCCCATTCCTCATTAGTGAATCCGAGGCTCTTCACGAATTCCAATGGGCTGTTGCCATAGTCAGGAATAGCAAAGTCGGTATGGGAAGTAATGAACTCGTTGCTGTACAAACCGCCTTTGACATAAGAAGCATAATCGAAGAAGTCATGATTCAGTTTGTTCATTCTCTCCAGATCTGTATTGCCTTCTTCATTAAATACATAGTCAACCATGTTGAAGTCAGGCTTTGTCAACGGATGAAGAACGATTGTCTTATCGCCAACTGTAAATTTCTTATCCTTCAAGAAGTTATAGAAGCGATAAGCCCCTTCGATACTAGCGCCCATTAATTTACCATAGCCTGTTACATTCAGTGGCAATACTTTATGAGCTGTCCATACAGCAGCCGCAGTAGCACCTGCTTTGGAACCTTCTAGGATATATGCACCAAGCAATGCTGGAATGTCTGCACCCTTTTCAAATACGTAGGTAGCGAAGTAAGAAATTGCTTCACGCATGCGGATGTCACGAATTGCGATGGCACCAGCGGAGTAAGGAATATAACCCATTTTATGAGGGTCAATTGTAACGGATTCTGCTTTGCTGATGGCTTTGAAGGAATTGTAGATATCTTCAGTAAGCCATTCGTCCTTCAGCTTCATATCTGTAAAGATGTTGTGTTTTTTGTACACTTCATCAATTTTATTATATTCGATAAACTCATCATTCTCATCAAGGAAGATGGCACGAGCGTAACCGCCGTATGCAGCATCGATATGAACGTAATAATAAATGCCTTCTTTAGCGAGTTTTTCACGCAATTCGATAATTTTATCGATATGGTCAATTTGGCCTTCTTCTGTACTTCCGACAACACCTACTACGCCGAGAACCGGAATATTCTGTTCAGCTAATTCGCGAATGCGTTTCTCAAGTTTCTCAATGTCCATGCGGTACTCGCTGTCAACATCAATAGCTTCAACTTGATCTAAGCCGATACCGATAATATCGCCAGCTTTCAACCAAGAATAGTGTTTGGTTTGTGGAATGAGCCATTTACCAAGTTTTTGTAGATTATTACCACCACGAGCTGACTTAGCTTTAATCTCGTCCATATGGTCAGCAAGTTTTTCAGTAAGATCCATAATTTCTTCTGTAGACATGTTCAGCAATTCCCACTCGGATTTGCCTGCTACAGCTTCAGGTACAACTTCTTTGATAGCCAGTGGAAGTGATTTGATATTACGTGCGTACCAAAGACCTTCCAAGTTGGCGATGGAACCATCGGCACAAATGTGGCCCCAGCTCTCGCCTGCTTTGTAGCTCATCAGCTTAGCAATTTCATGACCAACTTCTTCTTCCATTTGCGATGTACCTGGAGAGGATTCATAAGCCACGTTATTACCATTCCAAAGCATTGCTGCTGTATAAGCGATAATCGATGGCATCAAGGTTTCGGAGTTCATATGGCCCCAGAAACGACCTGCAGTATGCCAAGGCAGCGATTCGGAGCGAAGCTTCGATGACAATACGTTAAATACGCTACGCATATGATCGGCAGTATCTTGGAAGCTCTTAGAACTTTTATCGAAAGGAGTGATAACTGGCAAGTCTTGAGGCATATAATTTTGGCGCCAGCCCACATGTTCGTCAACCATTTTCAATAAGATTTCCTTGAACAGATCGACGTTCTCGCCTTTATCACCAAGGAACAATGCTTTGAGGTTAATATCAGGAATTGAATAGTTCATGTTGAGTACCTCCGTATTATGAAATTTATAAAAAAGGATTAATGATCGAATTAGCTGTGATTAATCACTTTTTTTCCAGCTAGGTTTTTTGAATTTATAAATGATCAGGGCAACGCCTACCATCACTACAGTCGCAACGACTTGGTAAATGACGTATCCCGTGGAGAAACTCTTAGGCAAAATAGATGGTGGAATCAAGCTAACAATGATCGTGATAACAACGCTTAGTAACGACAGCAATGAGACGAACCACATCAAACCGTTACCTTTTCCTAGACGGAATGGTCTAGTCATATTAGGTTCTTTATAACGCAGACGAACTGCGGAAATGGCGATCAAAGCATATACGATACAGTATAGAATCGTTGTCGTAATCGTGATAACCAGGAAGGCGCTGTTTACGTCAGGAACGACGATATACATAACCGATACCAAAGAAATAACGATAGCTTGAAGTAATACGAATGTAATTGGAATACCTTTGCTATTTCTCTTCTGGAAGAATGGTGGCAAGTTACCATCTTCCGCAACTTTGATCATCGATTTACTTGGTCCAAGTACCCATGCGCTAAGCTGTACAAGAACACCGATCAAGATCATCGCAGAGATAATGTTTACGAAAATAGATGGAATACCAAGGTCTGCACAGAAGATCATATATGGTTGAGTAATATTGGAAAGCTCCATCTTACCCATTGGAACACCGTTCGCAACAGTCAAACCAGCGATCAAGTTGAAGATAACCAGCAAGATTACGGAAGCAATTACCGCAATTGGATAGTTGCGCTTAGGGTTTTCAATATTGTTAGCATGCACTGAGGAAATTTCTACCCAGCAAAGATGAAGATAATACCAGATAGATAAGCGAGACTACCAAGATCGCTAAGATTAGGCAGCAGATCGCCAGCTTTGAAGTTCGCCAAGTAGCCGCTTGGATTAATGCCGTTCTTGAACATATAAGCAAGACCAAGTACTACGAGTACTAAGAATGGAATATATACACCAATAATTGAACCCCAGTTACCTGCGATTTTAACCATATCGAATTTCAAGTTCAGGAGCGTAACGCCCCAGTACGAAATAAGAATTACTGCGAAGATGAAGAAATTGTTTGAAGATAAATGAGGTACATTAATAACATATCCGAACAGTACCCCTACTGTTGAAGCAACCATAACCATACCGAAGAACATTTGAACCCATAAGAGCCATGAGGTAACAAATCCCCACTTCTCTCCAATTGCTTTTTTAACCCAGACTTGGGGTCCACCTTCTTCTTGGAATCCCGTTGATAATTCAGCCGACATCAAGGCGATTGGAAGTGCAAATAGTACAGCTGCAACCAGCATATAGAATATTTGTGTCCAACCTGTAATGGCGAGCGTCGGTACACTACGTACTGTACCGAAGAAGGCCATAGTGATACCAATCAACCCGAATAAGGTTAATTTTTTTGAATTGGCCATAAAGCTCCCTTCTTTCTCTCTAATCTAGCTCCTGATACATCCAAAATATGAATAATTAATGTATTACTAATTAATGGATGAATCATGAAGTTTTGTTGCAAGGAAATTTTATGAATTCGTTAATCGATTAACTTTCTACGTCAGAATACGCCTATTTTTATATCGTGTCAATTCGGTTCAAAGCCTTGTCACATGAGGATTTTTTGGTTTTTTCCAGAAACTTATCAACAGTCCCTTTAAAGGTTCTACCATTTCACCACTAAAGGCTTTAAACCATTTTCGCTTTTATGGGTTAAAGCATTTTCAGGGAAAAGAAATGAATATTAATACATCTAATTGCATAAATTATTAATCTTTATAGTAGAGGATAATTCATGCACAAGATCCTATTATTTATAAGCAGCACTCTCCTTTTCACTTCTGAAGTCAGGGATGAATGAAGACTGGCCCTTGGCTTTGCTTATCGTTATGATGGCTTGGGCAAAAGAAACTTATGAGTGCACATTAACGCAAGTTGAGGAATATAGTGGTTATGGTACGGTGGAATTTAGGAAAAGGTATACTTATGCGTTGTAGGGAATAACTAATCGCTTCATACAGCTCTAAATTGTTTTTTACATAAGAAGTAATATCCATCAACATTTCTATTATTTTGAAATACGACGAAAAAACGGGCTTACATGCAATTGGAAGAATAAAACAGAACAACCCAATTTTCAACCATAAAAATAGCTGAAAATTGGGTTGTTCTGTTACAAATAAGACATTGTTTTTGTGATGAAAATCATAGATTAATTGCTTGATTAAGCAGGTGAACGGCTTATTCTATCTATAATATTGTCCTTTAAATAGTTTTCTTAATTCTTACTTCTATTATAAAGGGAAGAGAATAGCTGAAAGCTATTCTCCGAGTTTAACGAGGTTGTAGTTCTTCTTGCCCTTACGGATGATAATGAAGCGACCTTCAATGGAATGTTCCTCCGTCAAGGTCATTTCTGTATCAGTGACCTTATCACCATTCAAAGTGATGGCTCCGCTTGTAATATCTTCACGCGCTTGACGCTTGGATGGTTCAATACCTACCTCAACGAGCCAGTCGACGATATTCTTTGCTTCCTTAGAAGCCTGGAATGTAGGCATTTCCTTGAAACCTTGTTCAATTTCATCTGCAGTCAGGGCCTTGATATCGCCACTGAACAATGCTTCTGTAATCTTCTTAGCTTGAGCAAGTGCCTCTTCGCTGTGTACGAATCTTGTCATCTCTTCAGCAAGAACACGTTGTGCTTCACGTTTATGTGGTTCAGTTTGAACTTTTTCCTCAAGAGCATCGATTTCTTCTTTCGTTAAGAAAGTGAAGAATTTCAGGTATCTGATTACATCGCGATCATCTTGGTTAGCCCAGAACTGGTAGAATTCAAATGGAGTTGTCTTGTTCGGATCAAGCCAGATTGCCCCGCCTGCGGTCTTACCAAATTTCGTTCCGTCTGCTTTTAGCATCAGTGGAATGGTTAGGCCGAATGCTTTTGCTTCTGATCCTTCCTTCTTACGAATCAAATCTAGACCACTCGTGATGTTCCCCCATTGGTCGGCACCGCCGATCTGCAATTGCACATCTTCATTCTTAAATAGATGAAGGAAGTCGATCGACTGCAGGATCTGGTACGAGAACTCAGTGAAGGAAATACCCGAATCAAGACGGCTAGCTACAATATCTTTGGCCAACATCGTATTGACGCTGAAGTTCTTCCCGAAGTCGCGAAGGAAGTCCAAGATCGTAATTTCCTTCGTCCAATCGTAGTTGTTCACCATACGGAGACCTGTATCTCCTTCATTTAAGAACAGCTTCTTCATTTGTGCAGTCAGAGCATCCACGTTATTTTGTACTTGATCCATCGTCTGAAGTGTGCGCTCAGTGGTACGTCCGCTTGGATCTCCGATTGTACCGGTCGCGCCGCCGATTAGAATTACTGGACGATGGCCAGCCATCTGGAATCTCTTCAGCATCATAAATGGAATCAAATGACCTATATGCATACTGTCACCGGTAGGGTCAACACCACAGTATAATGAAATCGACTTTTCAGTAGTTAGTTTACGTAATCCTTCTGCATCTGTCTGTTGATTAATAGCACCGCGCCATTCCAATTCATCGATAATGTTCATCATTGTTAGTTCATCTCCCTGGTGAAATTTTTATTAGAAAATAAAAAAATCGTCTCCTAGTCTATTGTAGACATAGGGACGATTTATTAACCGTGTTACCACCCAAATTGCATTAAAGGCGCTGCAGTTCACCATTAATACCACTCTTAGCAATGATATCGATTGCCAGTCCGCTTAGCATTACCTAAGGTACTCCGGAGTGTAATTCGCAAAGTTTAGTATGACCAGGTCGCATCAACCCCTGGCTTTCTGAACAGTGACAAACTTGCTACTTCGCTCTTTCATCGTGCATCCAATATTAGATTACAGCAATCATAGTGCTTATAAATTTCTTTGTCAACACTTAAAATTAAAAATAAAAGTTGGTAAATTATTCCCTGAAACGTTGAAATACAGTGATTATCCACATGAATTTTTGATTATTTATATCATTAACAACCCTCTCCCTTCTACCTTTTCGATTAAGTGTTTCGAGTCTTAATTACTTGTAAGACATTGACATTGAGGGCTTTTCAGTTAAGTTGAATATTTGCTTAATCACAGCTCCTCTTGAACTAATAGATCAACTATCCGAGTTCATTTTTTAACTTTTTAGTATTTTATAAAAATTCGATTTTCAGGAGATATATTCATGCTTTGGTTGCTAAATCGGCAATGAATATTTTGGAGATTAATGCTCAAGCTATAATAACCCAAGATAGACGAATGTTAATTCGATTGCTATGGAGTGAACTCTGTGAATAATTCTGGCGGTAAGATCGGTGTTATCCAGATCTTTATGATCATCATGCTCTTTAATGGATTGCTAAGTCATGTTATCGTCAATCCTATTCTACTCGATGCTTCCCACAGGGACTCCTGGATAACACTTATTTTCACAGGTGTCCTGTTCATTCCATGGACTGTTCTAATTGTCTATATTATGAGGAAGTCAGAGAGGCAACATCTCCAGGAATGGCTTGCGAAGAAGACCAGTCCATTCTTGTCCTGGGTTATGCTGGCTCCAGTAGTTATGCTGTTATTTATGATCGGCAATATGACAATTACACAGACAACGGTCTGGACGGTATCTAATTATTTGCCAGCCACTCCGCAGACAGTTATTCTTATCGTCTTAATTTTGGTCTGCCATTATGCAGCTAAGCATGGAATCACCGCTATTGCTATAGGTTCCGGTATTTTATTACCTGCTGTTCTTGTCCTTGGCTATTTTGTATCCATTTCAAACTTAACAGAGAAGGATTGGCTATTGCTACTACCTGTCTTTGAGAATGGATTGAAGCCAATTACAACTGGGATGCTGTATGCAAGTGGCGCATTATCTGAGATTTTCCTAATACTGATGCTGCAGCATCGTCTCAAATCAACGATGAAACCCTGGCATATTATGCTTTTGGCTCTTTTGCTTGTCTATATTTCACTTGGCCCTATTATCGGCGCGATTACAGAATTCGGTCCTACAGAATCTGCGAAGCAAATGGTGTCTCCCTATGAACAATGGCGACTCGTGAGGCTGGGAAACTATGTAGAGCATGTTGATTTTCTATCTGTCTTTCAATGGTTGTCAGGAGCGACAATACGCATCAGTTTGGCCCAATTTCTGATTGCAGATTTATTTGCACATCGTAATCCTCAATTGCGTAACCGCATAATAACGCTGATTACGACTCTTTTCCTCATTTTGACGGTGGCCCTGCAACGATACAATACGTTCTATTTGAGTATGTTCAGGATTGCTCTCATAGCTACTTTAATCATTGCTGTCGTCTTAACTGCCTGTTGGGCTGTTATCGCCCGGTTCGCTAAACCTACCAAGGAGGAGACATCATGAGCGAACAATGCACGCAAACTTCGGTCTGGACTAAGCAAATGCTGACTGAATTATTCAAGAAAGCATCAGATGTCGTTCTTCAGACATTTCATTTTCAGGAACAGAATAAGACTTGTGAAATTATGCTTATCTATTCTGGAGGACTATGTGACGGAACGCAAATTGCACATACGGTGCTTCCGGAAATGGACCAAATGTTCGGACGGATCACTTTGAGACTTTGCTACGGGATAATGCGGTAGGAGCTTTGCCTCTGCTTCGCTTCAATAAGGAAGCATCCAAAGAGGATATTGTAGATTCTATCTTCGAAGGAAATCTCCTGATTGCCTTTACAGATACGAATGATCTGTTCAAGTTGAATATTAGTAATCTTCCGGAGCGCGCACCCGAGGAATCGAGTACAGAAATTTCGATTAAAGGACCCCGGGACGGATTTGTCGAGTCATATGTGAAGAATATAGCTTTAATCCGCAAGCGTATCCGCAGTACTTCTCTATGCTGCGAGACGATTATACTGGGCAGGCGAACAAGAACTAAGATCGCATTAATGTACTTAGACAATGTCTTGTCTCCGAAAATCTTAAATGAACTTAAACATCGAATCAAAAAAATCGATGTCGATGGTCTCTTTAGTATTAATCAACTTGAGGAAGCTCTGTCCGATGTAAAATATCCGATCTTCCCTCTTCTCGATTCGACAGGAAGACCGGATTATGCTGTGAATGCCTTACTCGCTGGAAGGTTTGTTCTCATTATTGACGGGAATCCGCTCACTCTCGTTGGTCCTGCCACTTTTAACATCGTCATGAAATCACCGGAGGATATGCATTTTGGCTTTCTGTATGTTTCCTTTGTCAGACTAGTTCGTCTTTTCAGCTTCTGGATGTCGATTCTATTGCCTGGTTTGTGGGTGGCCCTGACTGCATTTCATCAAGACCAGATTCCGTTCCAGTTGATGGCGACCATCGCCTCCTCGCGTCAAGGGCTGCCATTCTCAGCGCAGATGGAGATGTTTATCCTGTTGTTGCTGTTGGAAATTTTCCGAGAAGCAGGGGTACGGCTCCCATCCGCGATCGGACAGACGTTAACGGTCATCGGGGCTCTCGTTATCGGTGATGCCGCGATTCGGGCGGGATTAGTATCTCCTTCCGTCGTCGTTGTTGGTTCTATTACAGCGGTCATGGGGGTTACGCTTGTAAATCAGACGTTAAGCTCAATTGTCAGTGTATTGCGCTTCTTTATGTTTCTAATCTCGTCGTTTATTGGAATGTACGGGCTTATTTTAGCGATGATATTGCTCTTGTTCTATATGTCCAGGCTCAAATCATTCGGCGTTCCTTATCTCTCGCCGATATCCCCTCCCATTTTTAAAGACATGTTGAAGGCCTATTTACGGCTTCCTTGGAGTAAAATGCGCACCCGTCCAGCCTCACTTGATCCGATCGATCCTGATCACCAGAAGGAAGATGGGCAATGAAGCGGGTATGTCGGAAGCTCCTATTGCTGGCGAGTGTTATTCCAATGCTAGTGTTAACGTCCTGCTGGAATTCCAAAGATATTCAGAACATGGCCTATGTCACGGGGATCGGATTCGACTTTAAGGACGGAAAATATATTACTTATGTACAAGTTCTAAATTTTGCCAACATCGCTAAATCTGAGACCAATTTGTCGGGACGCAACGTTCCAACCTGGATTGGTAAAGGGGAAGGAACTACAGTAACCCAGTCCTTCAATTCGATTTATTCAACTGCACAACTCAGGGTATTCTGGGGCCATGTTAAGGCCATCGTGTTCAGCGACAAATTCCTTGAGGAAGGTGAACGAATCCGGTCTTCATACGATTTCGTTAACCGTTATCGTGAAATTCGATATAACATTCCGATCTACGGAACGCGGGAACCGATGCGGGATATTTTCTCTACGAAATCAAATTTGAATATTTCCCCGCTTCAGACCGTGATGGAATCGCCGGAGATGACCTATTCCCAGCGATCAAGCATTATGCCCTTATACGGCTACAAGCTGGTCGCTCTAATCAATGAACTGGCAGGAGCCCCGCTCCTCCCTTCATTAGCGATCGACCGGGAAGCTTGGACGGAGGACAAGGACCAGAAGCCGATGTTCAAAATCGACGGTGCCTATTTCTTCCAGGGATCTGTGGCCAAAGATTGGTTCTCCGAAGATGATTTGCAGGGCTATCGCTGGATGCAGAAGAAATTACAACGATCGATCATCAATATTCCGGATGATATTGAACCCAAAGCGGCAATTGTGCTAGAGAAACCGAGAACAACAGTTCATCATGTCGTTCGTGATGGGCATGTCAACTATACAATCCATCTGAAAATAAATGCTTATGTAGATGAGCTTCGTCGCAACCTCAAAAAGCAGGAAATCGAGGATATGGCCGCTCAAGCTATCGAGAAACAAATCAGGTACACCTTTAAGAAAGGTACGGAACGCAAGGTTGACATATTTAATCTTACGGAATGCTTGTATCGTGAGAATCCAAAGAAATGGCGGGAATTAAACAAGGAAGGTGGATTTATGATCGATAAAGAATCATTAGTAAACGTTAAAGTGGATGTGAAGTTACAGCATAGCGGAAAATATAAGTTAAGGGTCGATTAGCTGGAGAATAAAAAAGAGCATTCACATGTGATAGGCAGTATACACCTGCAGATCATAAGTGGATGCTCTTTCATATTCAATTCGTATGCACTTGTTCTAGATTTTCCCGGTACAGCCGCTTAATTCCTCGGCGCTAACAACATGACGGATACACCAACCAGACAGATCGCGGCTCCAATCCAATCATATAAGTCAGGCGTTTTCTTATCGATGCCCCATCCCCACAATACGGATAAAACAATGAATATACCGCCATAGGCCGCATAGACCCTTCCGAAGGAAGAGAATGATTGAAATGTAGCGATAACCCCGTAAAGTGCCAGAATAATTCCACCAAGCCCACCTAACCAGAAGGACTTGCCGTCACGAAGCCAAAGCCAGATTAAATATCCCCGCCGATTTCTGCAATTCCTGCCAAAATAAAAATAGCGATCGATTTTACCATTTATTGATCCTTCCTACACTAACTCACCAGTTCAATCCATAAAGTTAAGTATACAAGAAAATTAATGAAGCAGATAGCGAAACAAAATAATTCATCATGTTAATTAGTAGAGAGGATTTGTCTCCAGCTTCGTATTCCAAGGCAAGAAGCTCCATGGACAATTCGTATCGGTTAACTGCCTTTTAATGAACTGAAGATGCATCGAAGTACTGGAATCATCCAGTTCTTTCTGCCAAAATTGCCTGCCGATAATATAAGCAAGCCCATATTCTATCCAATTACTATAAGATTGCTGGATCTGGTTCGCGTTGTTCAACAGATAGGACCAAGCGTATTCTCGAGAAAAATATCCGACCTCAGCACAAAAATGACATATTGAGGCAGCGCGCCCGAGATCCCAGGCGAGTATGCCGGATTCGGGTAGCAGTTTGTCATACCTTTGCACGATCCGGGCATTTATCGTCTTATATTCGTCCTTTAATGATGCGATATACAGGTCTTGCTGCTTAGTGGTCATAAAACGAACAATTTCCCGGGTCTGGTTAAAATCTTCACGATGGCCTATTTCAGAAAGCGAATTAAGGGTATCATAGGCACTCTCTTCATCTACGATACTCCACCCTTCACCTAAGAGGACATCCTTAATGTCATCGATATTGCGACTTCCTTTATCAGGAGCATATTCATTGGCAAATACATATCCGTTCGCATTTAGCAATATATCGCCAGCAGCTAGCGCCCAGAGTTGACTCGAGCTAAGCAAGTTATTCATTTACGATCACTTCCCCCGGGAATTCAGTACTTAGTGCTTTATCATCAAGTATATTAGGAAAATCAAAATGCATGGTCGTCTCTTTCAAATAACTATAAGGATTCATACCCAATCTATTTAATAATTTGCCTCGTTTGATATAATACTCCTCTAAATACCTAAGCCGTCTCACATAATCCGGATGATTGGGACATGCCTCTACAGCGCTTCGTGCTACTTCCAATCCAGTCTCATGATCGCCAAGCCCATAGAGAACAAGACTATAATAACTACTCGTATCTCCGCGTAGCCCCGAGTTGTAGGCAGCCTGAAAGTAAATTTTAGCTTTGTCATACCTATTGGTGTAATACATGAGTATCCCGCAATAGAACCAGATATATGGATTACGATTATTCTCAGCGACATGATTGATGTACTTATCCGCTGAGACATTCAGCATCCTCAGAAGAGAGTTATCAATATTGTTCCAATTCTGTAGCTCCACGAATACTCTCACGAGCTGCAGCAAAGCCCATTCATTGTTCTCTTCCAGCTTGAGCACTTTCTCTAGTGGATCAATCGCCTCATCAAATCGGCGGGATGCTAATAGAGAAGCTGCATAGAACTTTAAAAAAACACATGGATCATCTACACCTTCAAGATGCTTGAGTAGCTCCCTATATGTGGCTACCGCCGCCTCCCACTCTCTAAGGAACATACTACTATTGCCTATCAATAGATTCGCATAGAGCTGCAAATCCTCCGATTCATAGCTTAGGAATTCACGGATATTCGTCCGACACAACTCATATTCCTCTAAGCGATAGTGGGCTAGCCCTTTATTATAATAAGCGTAGTAGAAATTTCCCTTCTCTAATGCGATATCAAGCATATCAATGCATTCGCGGTGCTTGCCGGTGCCCAGCAACACTTCACCATATTCAAAGAAAAATACCGGATCACTCGTATCATCCAATTTAGCGCTATTAAAATGAAAAGAGCTCTCGGTGTAACGTTTCAGATTATAATAACAGTTCGCGATCCCGACATGAGATAGACGGTGGTCCTTCTGCTCTAAGGCATACTTGTAGACATCAATCGCTTCTTCATATCTCTCCGATTTTCTAAAAGTTTCCGCTTTATAAAACAACGCGTCGCCATCTGTTGGATCTAGTTCCAGAATCTGTTCGGATAAGATCAGACTAAAATCGTATTCACCAAGAAAATATGCGTTTCGCGCGGTCTCCAGTAGTAGTTCAAGCCTGAAGCCATTATCCAAATTTTGTTCCTGAACAGCTGTTTTATAATAATGAGCGGCCTCATCATAGCGCCCAACCAGATGTAGAATATGGCCGAACAGATAGTTCTCCCTTACATTCAGGGCCTCTTGCTTCTCCAGATAACTTAGTATTTCAATCGCTGTGTCATGGAATAGGTCCATCTCTTGATAAGTTTCAACCATTCCTGATAGTAGTTCGAAGAGTTCGGGATTCGGTTCTAAGTGCGTTAAAATAGACTCAAGCCGACTACTAAACACAATAAATTGATGCAGCGCATGCAAATCCCATGGACAATGCTTAGTGATGCGAAGATATGTATTTATCGTCTCGATATCTTGTTTCAGCTCGGTATGACATTGAGCCAGACCTGTAAGCGCCCGAAAATTATCCGGTTCATTAATTAGAATCCGCCCGTATGCATGGCAGGCTTCTTCATAGTTGCCCGTCTTAAAGAGCGCGAAAGCCAGTTCATTATAATAATCGGAATCCTCGGCAGAGACATCCATCCTCCTTAAGATCCGGAGCACTTCATCCCACTGTCCCTGCTGCATCCAGTATTGTCCCAACATTCTGCATAGATCAGGCTCATTCGGGATAAGCTTAGCAGCCTCAAGCAAATAATGTTCAGAGCGTTCATAATCACTATGAATTAAGGTGATCTGCGCTCTTCCTCTTAGTGATAGGAAGTTCTCAACGGCCTCATCGTCTAGTTCGCATCGGGCAATAAAGTCATAGTTCAAATCCCAATAAGCTTCCAGCTGTCGATAGAAATGATGGATATAGTCTTCCGGGAAATTCTTCTCCAGCCAGGTTGTCATACTGGACCAATGAAAAGATTCATCGAGTAGTCTCCATACGGCGCCTGGAGCCCAGGATCTCTCCATGAGCATCCTAAGTAACTCATATTCTATAATTTGACGCGTCCCAATCCCGATAAACCGATCATCGTCCAGCAGCGAATTCCAACGACTCACGTCCACCCGATAATGAATGTTATCGTAGAGCGCGGCAGCTTCATGAAGGAACTCTATGGCCGAGGCTGTTGAGATATCAACGTACTGAGTCTGTTCCGGTTCGTTATTCACTTCAGAAGAAGTCGTCAATATTTCAGCAGGAATCTGCTCACGAGTGACAGCATAACCGTCTTGTTCAATAGCCCTTGCTTCATCTTCACGCCGACGGAGCTGATTATTTTTAACTTCTACTACCACTGCTTCATAAGCTACGCGCAGGCGTTGGAAGCCTTCCGGATCATCCTCCGGATGCGCCACTTTGAGCTTGGTCACATAAGCTCGCTTGATCACTACGAGATCGTCAGTGGGCTCGATACCTAAGAGGCTCCAGAATTCTTTCATCAGAATTCTATCCCCCTCTCGATCGTATCTAGATAAGCTTTGTAATCCACAACGGCCTGTTTTATTTCCCGGTCATCTTGACGGTTCAGAATATCCTCGAACTGGCGCAGTAGCATCGCCACCTGGTCACGTGTCCTTCCCAACGATTCTTCATATAGTCTCTCTCCACGGGCTAGTAGTAGCTTGATATCCATGCGATCTCGTGGATGAATCTTGATCTTCGAGAGTTCCTTGAACCTCTGTTCGATCTGCTCTTTAGAGTATTGGCCTGGATGTTCTTCGAAGATCACCTGCTTCTTCTCGTCAGTGCTAACAATGGTAGTTTCAACCTCAAGTATGCCATTAATATCATAAGTGAAGCGTATATCAACGGCTTGCTCTCCCTTCTTGGCTGAGGGAAGATCAACCAGAAATTCGCCAAGTGCAATATTGTTTTGTATTAATCGGCTCTCTCCTTGATAGACGTCAATTCGCATCGAAGTCTGCCAGTCGTTGATCGTATAATAGCGTCCGATTTTGCTCACGGGAACAACAGAGTTACGCTCAATGATCGGACTGAAATGACCGGATTCATACTGCCCTGGGGAGATTTCCACAGCCATACCAACGCCTAAAGTATACGGACAGACATTGGTTAATACGATATCGTTCACCGCCTCGTCTCGGGCCTTCATTCCAGCTTGAATAGCTGCTCCGATCGCTACCGTTTCATCGGGATCAATATGCGCGGAGGCCAATCTATTGAACATTTTAGCGACAAACGTAGAGATGATCGGCATCCTCGTAGCCCCGCCGACAAGGATAATCGCATCAAGGTCGGATGGACGGACCGCCGCATCTCGAACTGCCCGTTCAATCGGTTGTCTCAGTCGCATCAGCAGCGGCTTGGCCAAATTTTCGTAAAACTCTCCACTAATCTTGTATGGCTTCAGTGTATCAGTCTGGCTGAGCTCCATTACTGCTGCTTTGCCTTGAGACAATGTAAGCTTAGCTGCTTCAGCCTGTTTGCGGATCGCTCCGGTAAGCTTGTGATCCTCGAGATCAATGCTCCCAATCTCCTGTCGTGAGATGAATTCCTGGAACAGCAGATCCGTGAAGTCTTCACCTCCCAGATAGTTGTCTCCAGCGACAGCTTGTACCTCCATCAAATCCTCGAACCGTTCGAGAATAGAGACGTCAAAGGTACCTCCGCCCAGATCAAATACAAGAAAGCGGGTATTCGGGTCTTCTAAATGTAATCCATAAGCAACTGCCGCTGCAGTAGGTTCATTTATTAGCCGTTCTACCTTTAACCCAGCAAGCAGTCCAGCTCTTCTCGTCGCTTGTCGCTGAGCATCATTGAAATAAGCCGGTACGCTAATCACTGCCTCGGCAACGGTTGTACCTAGATAGGCCTCAGCGTCCTCCTTCAGAGCGCGAAGTACAAATGAGGATAGATCTTCGGAGGAGAATCGATAATCTCCAAGCTGAAAGATTTTGTTCGTACCCATATATCTTTTGAACACGGAAGCCGTCAAATGCGGGTGTGTAATTAGTCGTTGTCTTGCGACTTCCCCAACAATCACATCTCCGTCCTCTTCCACACTAATAATAGAAGGCGTTAAATGCTCACCGAGCGAATTAGGAATAATCTTTGGTCCTTCAGGCGTAAAAGCGGCGACAACACTGTTTGTTGTACCCAAGTCAATTCCGATAATTGTCAAAATCTATCCCTCCATTTCTATAAAAGCGTATATCTATAGCCATGATGCGAATCTATGTAGTAGTTATTGGAATCTGTAGATTCCATATTATACAGTCCAGTGAATATGTCTCATGTATGTTATCGGAATGAAAATAACAGTTCTTAAGACCTATTAACAATTTTTATATTGGTCCTGGAACAGCATAACAAAGAAATCCCCCTCCTATTCGTTACCTAAGGAGAGGGATTGACTTCACGATCTATTCTTCTATATCCGCATAGTATTCTTCTTTCATCTTCTCCCAATACTTCTTGTCCTCATCTGTTATAGTTCTTAGCACTCGGCAAGGATTACCTACAGCAATGACACCATCTGGAATGTCCTTGGTTACCACGGAGCCGGATCCGATGATGACGTTGCTTCCTATCGTTACTCCGGGATTAATGACGGTATTCCCACCGACCCATACATTGTCACCGATCGTAATCGGGGTTCCGAATTCCAGCAGTGTATTTCGTACTTCTGCGTCAACGGGATGCCCAGCTGTAAATACGCTTACTCTAGGTCCGAACAGAACATTGCTGCCGATCTTAACCTTGGCTACGTCCAGAATAATGCAGTCAAAATTAGCATAGAAATTGTCGCCGACCGTAATATTGCAACCATAGTCACAGCGAAAAGGCGGCTCGATATATACCGACTCCCCCACCGATTCGAATAAATCTTTCAGAAGCTTGCCTCTATAATCCTTCTGTTCCTCTGTCGTATTATTGAACAATCGCGTAAGCATCCGGGACTTCTTGCTGTCTTCGGCCAATTCTCCTGACCCTGCCATATAGAGCTTTCCGGCTAGCATTTTCTCTTTATTCGTTGCCATCTCTCTCTCTCCTATCTGAAGTAATATGTTAGCACATGCATCATTTCCAATCGATTTGATCGTAACAGAATCCTGCCATGATATTCAAGCTTTCTCCTTACGAAGCAGTTCAATCAATTGCGCGATACCAGAATCAATTCGTTCCACGGATACATGACTTACGTTCAGCTTGATGATGTTCCTCTGTAAATTTCCGGGCAAATAGTGCTTATCCATCGGCTCGAGAATAATTGAATGCTTCTTCGATTGCTTAATGATCTGTGGAACTGATAGATGCTCATCCAGCACCAGATGGGTATGGATCCCCGGATGCTTCGGCGGATAGTAAGTGAAAATTCCATCACTATGTGCAGATTCACGCTTAAGTGCAGCATCCAACTGCTTCGCTCGTGAGAAATATAAGTTATTGAGTTGCTCTTTATGTCGGACAAACATTCCACTCTGAATATATATTTCGAGCGCTCCCTGAGAGAGCATGGAGCTGTCGATATCTAAGGAGCGCTTATAGCGAATGAACGTCTCTCGTATGCTGTCCGGAAGAACCACAATACCAATACGTAATCCAGGAAAAATAATCTTGGAGAAACTCTTCAAGTAAATAACGCGTGAATCCGTATCGTATGCGAATAAGGGATCGGATTTGCTGTCCTGCTCTAGATCAGCCATATAATCATCTTCCACCACATAGACGTTGTATTTATGGGCTAACTCTACGATTGCTTTTTTCTGTTGAGGGGTATAAGACACTCCAAGAGGAGAATGCATGCGGGGTATGGTATAGAAGAACTTAATATCCCCCGTCTTAAACAGCTCTTCCAACCGATTCATATCTATCCCCTGGGCTGTACGATAGATCCCTTGCACCGGTAGCCCATGAGTTAGAAGATGATCGATGAATAAGTGATAGCCTGGTTGCTCAATCAGGATGGTCTTCTTCCCATTGGGAAAAGGAAGCAAAGCCAATACGGCCAGAGCCAGCTGTACCCCGGAAGTGATAACGATATTGCGCTCTTGTGCGAATACTTGTGAATCGGCCAGTTGCCTTTGCATCACCTTGATCAAAGAAGGCAACCCCTGTGGCGTTCCATATATGAATAGGTCATTCTTGTACATATCGATCGCTTTATTGATACAGTGCTGGAAATCGAGATAAGGGAACAGGCCAGGATCTGGCGCGGAAGTGGCGAAGTCGATCATGATAGGCTCCTTGCCTTCAACCCTACTGCTCCTCTGTACAACATAATAACCACTACGGGGTACCGAATAGATCATATGGCGCCGGACCAACTCATTTAGTGCAGCCAGTACCGTACTTTTGCTATAGCCATAACGTTTTGACAATGTATGTATAGAAGGAAGTCTGCTCCCTTGCTGGAATGTACCGCTTCGGATGCCGGCTTCTAGCTCATCAGTCAAATGTATATATTTAAGCAATCGAATCAACTCCTGTTTGCAATCTGTACCGGTACAGTTGAACTTTTTCGCTATTGTAGCATAATCATTCCCCCTTACTATAGGATTGAGTCATCGATGATGTATACATCTATTTGAAGCAACCTATTGAGGGGGAGTACTCGTGAATAAACGGCAAAATAAGCTTGCCTATATAGCGGCAATATTAAATGCATTAATCATTGGTTTTTCATTTCTTTTTGTTAAATTAGCTCTACAGGTCTCGCATCCATTGGATACTCTTGCTCATCGGTTTACGATAGCATTCATAGCTACAGCTCTTCTGCTAATCATAACGCGTCGTCGTATTCAACTGGATTTTAGAACCTTGCTCACGCTTATCCCGTTAGCTCTATTCTATCCATTTCTCTTCTTTGTTCTGCAGACCTTCGGGTTAGTATATACGACATTGTCCGAGGCGGGGATCGTGAATGCGCTTGTCCCTATTTTTACAATGCTGCTCGCATCGATATTTCTTAAGGAGCGTTCCAGTCTCTTGCAGAAACTATTCACTGTGTTAACCGTTGCCGGTGTTGTGTTTATTTTCGTCATGAAGGGTGTGCAAATGAATTCATCCAGTAGCTTAGGGATTGTACTGATCTTACTGTCCGCGTTGTCCTTCTCGTCATATAGCGTGCTCGCTCGAAAAATTACTCAGAAGGTGCATTTGCTAGATATTTCGTTCGTTATGTCCTTGATTGGTGCATTGTCGTTTAATGGAATATCTGTGATTCATCATGGTCTCCAAGGAAGTATGAACCATTACTTTGATGCTTTTACGGCACCGTCATTTATACTGTCGATACTCTATCTCGGTGTGTTGTCATCACTCATGACCTCGCTGCTAGCGAATTTCGCTCTGAAGCATATGGAAGCATCCAAAATGAGTATTTTCGGTAATGTGGGTACGATATTTACAATTCTAGGAGGGGCTATATTCCTCAAAGAGCCGATCGCATACTATCATATCATCGGTGCTATTATGGTCTTGATCGGAGTTGTGGGCGTCAGCTTGACTAAACCAGGCGGGAGCTTCTCTAAGGCAAAAAAATCGCGGGAGAACTCGATAACTGCCAAATAATCTTGCCATATCCATTCATAGTAGACAGGTTCAGTGTATAATTGTAATTGATTTACATTACGTGTGTATGATGGAAGGTCTACTTCTCATAGATTGGAGGATTGAAATGGCGTTATTGAAGGATAGTTCTGATTGGGAAGAATATAAAGAACGTTATGAACAGGCTTGGCTTAACCTGCAAGATTGTGATGAGGAGAAAGCATCTAAGCTTCTGAATTGAATGCATTATGACATGTTATCCATAAATCAGAAGATTCGCCATAAGCTCCAGCCTTTCAATACAAAACTGCTCTGGATTATTCCAGTGTGTGTCGTTTCATCCATGTCTTTATTGTATGTGCTGGTTGTATGGGTGGCTTTAATCATTGAGTAGATCGCCCCCTATCAACTCTAATAATAGGAGAGTAGATTTTTACTCTCTTTTTCCCGCACTCATAAGTTGACATAATAAATGTTATGTAACTCATATTGATTTTAAATTGCAGTTAGTTTACATAATATTATTTATGTCTACTCTATTGATTTCATCATAACAAAAGACCACCATTTAGGTAGTCTCAGGCTGTCAAATCACCTTCTCTAACGAAACTGGATATCGCTATTTAGGCAAAATATGACTTCTAGAAATTCTAACGAAACTGGGTATCGTTATTGTAGCAAATTAGTGGCTAAAAGCCTTGATTTCTCTCAAATAACGATCTGCAGTTTCGTTAGATTTTATTTGAACTTGTTTTTGATGAAATAACGATCTGTAGTTTCGTTAGTGAGTGACAGACTTTGCGTGTGCTCTTTCAACAGTTAAAGGCCACCATGCGGTGGCCCCTTTTACTCAGTCTAAATATTCTCCTGCTTAATGGCATCAATAATGTTCTCTTTCTTCACCTTGGAGCTAGAATAGATCATTGCCGATCCTACAATGACGAACACACCAATAACAACGATAGTAAAGCTCATCCAAGGTAATTGGAACTGATAAGAGAAGGAATTCATCAATGAACGATGGATTAAGAACATTACACCGATACCGAGTGGTAAGCCATATAGAAGCGATTTTATGCCATAGAAGATGCTCTCATAGTGAATCATCTTATTGAACCCCTTCGGCGTCATGCCAACCGACCTCAGCATGGCAAATTCACGCTTGCGCAGGGCAATGCTAGTTGATATCGTATTGAAAATATTAGCGACAGATATGGCTGTGATCAGCAGAATAAAACCATAAGTAAACACAGAGACCAGCATAATCATTTGCTCATCTCTCAGCTTTTGACTGTAAGGGTTAAAGGTATAATAATCATTATCTTTATTTAGATTAGAAATATCGCGCTCGGTTTTCATCGGATCCGTGCTCTTCAGAAACATTCTCTGGTGTCTAAATATTTCTTTGTCGTCTCCAACCAATAATCGATCCATGACAGTCTCAGAAACGATAATGTTCAAGTCACCTGGCCCGGAACTGTTGATTCCAAGAGGCCGTTGATCAGTGAGAGCAGCTACCTCTATCGCTCCTTTATTAATTTCCTTCTGTGGATCTCCCACCTCGGCGAGAAGATCAAGATGATCACCGATTTTGGAATAAATAGCTTTGGTTTCTACGTATTTCTTGATCACATCATCTGAGTATACAGCTTGATTAATGACGATGGCCTTCATCTTCTCCGGATCGATAAGTTCCTTATAATTTACTCCAACCTTGGCCGCATAAGCCATAAGGCTCTGATCATCAAGTGAGTATAGCAGCACCTGATATCGGTATTTGCCATTCTCAAAAATGTGATCATCCTGTCTAGCCATTTCCTTCAGAGGCTCTGCAACATAAGCCTTATCCACCCAGGAGTAAAAATAAACCTGCATTAATAACGAATAATCCTCAACCTCTTTGAATTTAGCCACCGATTGTATAAAAGAGGCATCAAGATTCCTATTCCCGGATCCAATCTCAATATCATAATTTAAGCCGCTTTGCGACAGCTCTACCGATTTCTTCAAATTGTCCGTGAAATAAGATACGGTAAGAAACAGTATGATACTAATCACGAGTGAGAATATTGTCGCCTGATACTTGCGTCTGTTGCGCTTTAAATTCTTTAGGCCTATCTCAGCTTCAATGCCGAAGATTGCTCGTACTAATCTGGATGTCTTCACTGTTTTACCCGTTAGTTTAATGTCAGCGGATTGGCGGATCGCTTCAATCGCCGTCACCTTCGACGCTCTTCTCAGCCGGCAAATAACTTGAGATAAAGATGGTGAAGGCTGAGACGATGATAGCAACGATCATCGAAAATGGCGTGACTGTCACCTTCAGACCCTCTGTAAGATCAAGCGCTTGTTTAATAGCGGAGTTAATAAAGTAGAAGGTAATCCCTATTCCGGCAAGTCCGCTTACAATCCCTAAAGGAATACTAATTAAGCCAATGATCGCTCCTTCAAAAAACACCGAATTACGTTTTTGCCTGCGGGTCGCCCCTACACTAGATAACATACCTAAATGACGAGATCGTTCAGCAACAGAAATGGCAAATGCATTGTAAATGAGCGATACCGAGCCAATGATAATGATGGACAATATGATTGTAGTTAGAGAATAGATCGTCATGTTCAAGCTAGAATTATTCGTAATACCGTAATAACGAAGCAATTGGTTGTTGTATTCGATCTGCTTCTGCGGAATCCCGATTGATTGAGCCAATTGTTCAGCATGTTTATAAATAGATTTGTTAACTGTATTAACAATGACTGAGACGTTTGCCTTGTCATTTACTCCAAATTTAGACTCATCGGTATACGTAAATGCGGAATAACCTGGTCCCCATGTGGGCTCCCATTTGGGAGGATTAATCATACCTACGATCGTATAGTTATGCGCTTTTAAGTCGACTAGCTTCTCCCCTGGCTTACCATCATCTATGATAAAGGGATAGTTTTGTCCTAAGTTATCGGAAGGAACATTATCAAGCAATGAATAGCGCTGGCCGATGTTTAGCGTAATCGAATCACCAATTTTGTAATTGGCGCCTGCGGATTCAATAATATCTTTGGAAATCACGATCTCATTTTCATTTTGCGGAAGACGTCCTTCAGTTAATTCGATGTTGAATTGACGAAATCCGAAGTCATCATATCCTTTAACGGACATGTATGGCCTGCTCGGAATTTTGGTCTTATCCAGATTTGCGTATCCCAAATTCCTGGTGACGGATAGCGATTTGGTCTGTCCGTCCTTCTTGATCGCATCGATTTGCTTGGCATCCACATTCTTATAAAGTACATGCCATTCACCATCGGCTGAGATCTCTTGTCTCTTCATCAAATCTAGAAATGATGTGCCAATCGTGGTTACTGCAGTAATCATAGCAACGGATATAATAACACCGAAGATGGTTACCAGCGTTCTTTTCTTGTTCTGCCTCAAATGTCTAATCGTAAGCTTATTAATGATATTCATGGACGAATCACCTCGTCCTTGGCAATCCTTCCGTCTTCAATTGAGATTACGCGATCAGCTTGGAGCGCTATCCTTTCATCATGAGTAATAATGATGAGTGTCTGATTCAGCATTTTGTTAAACAGCTTCAACAAATCGATAATTTCACTGCTATTTTTACTATCAAGATTTCCCGTAGGCTCGTCTGCTAGTATAATAGAGGGATTGCTAATTAACGCCCGGCCAATGGAGACACGTTGCTGTTGTCCACCCGATAGCTGATTCGGCAGATGGTTTAATCGATCGCTTAAACCTAGGGCATCTACGATATCTTTTAACTGCTTCTTATCAACCTTATGCTGGTCAAGCAGCATTGGCAATGTGATATTCTCTTCTACAGTCAATACCGGAATCAGATTGTAGAATTGATAGATCAATCCGATTTGCCTGCGCCGGAATACAGCGAGCTGAGTCTCATTTAAACTATAAATGTCTGTATTATCAATCATTACTCTGCCGTAGGTCGGACGATCGACACCACCAAGCATATGTAACAAAGTGGATTTCCCTGAACCTGAAGGACCAATGATCGCCACGAACTCCCCTTTTGTACCGAGAAAGATACATTATCCAATGCAGTGACTGCCATTTCACCTTTTCCGTAAATTTTAGACAAGTGCTCTATCTTCAAAATTTCCATGCTAAATCCTCCAATATTTGTTGATAGAGTCAGTATAACTGCTGAAAATGACTATACAGTGACTGGCAGAGTGACATTCTAGTCACTTTACAGACGATATTAGCAGCCGCTAAATTATACTTTTATAAAATTTGATATTGAACCGAGTTCCTTCCCCGGATAACTACTTACATCTATCGTTCCGCTCTGGCTTGTAATTATACTGTGAGCCATAGCTAATCCTATTCCAACACTACTATCTCCGGCATTTTTGCCTTTATAGAATCGTTTGAAAATATAAGGCAAATCCTCCTTGGCAATTCCTTGTCCATTATCAGCTATCTCTATTTCGGTAAATAGCGGATTTTCTCCATATTGAATCGTGATGCTTCCGCCATCATGCGAATGTTCTACAGCGTTTTTCAATAGATTAATGAGCGCTTCTACCGTCCAATTCAGATCACCAATGAATGCTACTTCCGCATCGCCATCAACCTCAACCGACAGCTCCTTAATATCAATCGGGATCAATAGCGGCTCCATCGCCTTATGAAGCAGCTGTTCAACCCGAACCTGGTCCTTCTTAAAATGAATCGTGCCTGCATCAATTTTGGATAGCTTCAATAACGAAGTGATCAACCATTCGATACGCTCTAATTGGATACGGATATTACGGGTAAACTCACTCCGCTTCTCGTTAGGAAGCTCTGGTTGGCTTAGTAGATCCACCATGACCAACATCGAGGTGAGGGGAGTTTTAAGCTGGTGGGAAATGTCGGAAATAGCATCTGTGAGTCGAAGTTTATCCTGCTGAAGAAGAACGCTTTGTTCGGATAGCATAAGCGTCACTTTATATATTTCATTTTTTAGGATACTTAGCTCGCCCTCTACATTATCACGCACATCCAGAGTGTAGTCCCCGCTAGCAATACTCCGCAAATAACCTGATAGCTTCTCCATCTCCCGGTATCTCCAGCGAGTGTACAGGACGCAGCAAGTGATCAGCAGAAATGAAGCAATTAGAACGACAATCACGGGGGAAATCGGTAAAAGTAAGTAGCTGCCGCGGCAGCTACCGTAACTGTAGTCATAATCAACATTACTATTCCAAATTCTTTATTGCGTAGAATACGAATCACCACCCAACTTATAGCCAAGCCCACGAACGGTCTTAATTAGCGTCGGTTCCTGAGGATTGTCTTCCAGCTTTTCACGCAGTCTCTTGATGTAAACGGTGAGTGTATTGTCATTCACAAAATCGCCAGCGATATCCCATATCCCCTCAAGCAATTGAGCTCGTGAGAGAACTTGTCCAATATGATTAGCAAAAATAAGCAATAAGCGATACTCCAGTGCGGTTAATGGCACCTCGTTTCCTTGCTTATATACCTTCCCCTCCATCGTGCCGATTCGTACTTGACCGATCTCGATATATTCTCTTGGCTGTACTTGCTGTTTGCCCAATTGCTGGTTCTGATACCGTCTAAGTACTGATTTAATTCGCGAGGTTAACTCACGAATACGAAAAGGCTTTGTAATATAATCGTCCGCGCCCATGTCCAGGCCCATTACTACGTTCACTTCATCATCAATCGCTGTTAAGAAAATGACCGGTAAATCGCTTCTCTCCTTTACCAGCTGACAAAGATCATAACCGTTTCCATCAGGCAACGACAAGTCGAATAGGCATAGTGAAAACTGCTCCAGTTGCTCTTCAATCACATGTCTAGCCGAATCTACATCATAACAAATAATAGTGAAGAAGCCGTCCTGTTCTAGGGAATATTGAAGTCCTGCAGCGATCGTCTTATCATCTTCTACAAGCAATATGTTCATGTTCATTAAGACTCATCCTATCTTCAAACTAATAGTCAATAATGCCAATGCGAAGCCCCTCGTCAATTATGACGAAGGTCTCTTATTCTGACGTTGCTGCTGTATAATGACGAATCACTGTTGACGGTGAATGAAGAATAGCTCTGATCTGCTATTATTCTCATAGTATCATCGAACAAACTCCTTTGTTGGCGGTCGACAAGGAAGATGAACGGATCTGCCTGCACTTCTATATCTGTATCGAGCGGTTGGTCGACGATTTGAACAACTAACACGCCATTACACCCGCAATCTTCCGTATCATAGTATAGTTTAAAGTAACCGGGACGTGCTCCCATATATTCATTCAGCTTTTTCTCTGTAAAAAGATCAAATTTAACGTTCAAAGGTAAACTCTCCTTTATATTTTTTTGATATGGCTTATTATAACATCGACATTCAATTTCGTTTTATTATTCTAGCAAAGCCGTGACTAATGCAACAGTTGGAATATATTCATTTATATTATTAATTATTAATACAATAAATTAAATATGGTTTTGCTTCATCACCAATTGTATAAGCTGGTTCCAAACCTGCCATAATATCTCAGAACCTAAATTACACAACTTTGGAGGCTTATGAAGTGAATAATTATCAATCACAACAAATCTCACAGCTTATTCATCAATTAACACAGCAGACAAACCAGGCAACTATGGCTTATCAGCAATTACTTAAACAAGAAGAAAATAATGCGATGCAGCTCGAGCAATTGGCGCAACGTGAGCGTCATGCCGTTCAGGTCATTCAAACCGCGCTTCAAGGTCATCAAACAGCCATACAACAATTGCAGCAAATTTCCAATTTGACTCAACAAATGAGCAACACGGCGTCCTATTCAACGAACTATTCAGAGCATCAATATAACCCTGCAGCCTCAACGGGATATATGAACCAGCAGCATAATCCTTCGAACTCTTCGGGATATATGAGTCATCAGCATAATCCTACTAGCTCTAACGGTTATATGGGCCAGCAGCATCAGTAACACAACATCCTGCTAATAATAAAAAGTGACTTCGCTCCTATGGTGTATTAACACTAAAGGTTAGCACGAAGTCACTTTCTGTTTTATTTATCACTTAGAAATCATATTCTGCATCCTTCGCTGAACGAATAGCTGTGAATGCATCTACGTAGATTACTGTATCTTCTACTAAGCGCTGAAGACGGAAGTGAATATCATCATTAATAATTTCCTTACGTTGAAAGTCCTTTTCTTCAATAAATACATACGAAGGAACAATATGTGCCTTCATGTAGGACAGGATTGGCTTTAACTGTTGTTCTGCCATCAAATAGTGCTTTGCCGTCCCGGCGGTGACGATGATACTGACGACTTTATCTCGAAAAGCGTTAATAGGCAACAAATCGAATATATTTTTTAGTGTTGCCGGTATGGAGGCCTGAAATACTGGCGTTCCTATGATAATCGCATCCGCAGCCATGATCGTTTCCGTCACATATTTAGTATCTCCATCATACTCCATATAATTTCGACCATCGCTGAACTCCAGCTTATATTCTGCAAGATCAAGCATGGTCACTTCTGCTTCAGGATATTTTTCTACTGCTATCTTCATAGCATAATCCACTGCTGTCCGTGTCTTGGAACCGACATTTGAGCCCGATAGTGCTACAATTTTCATCATCCTCTTGTCTCCTTTATTTATGGGTCGTATGTTTCTTAATTTCTGGCATGATTTTAGTTGCGATCAGCTCAATGTTCTTAGCAATTTTGTCGAATGGAACGCCTCCGAAATCAATCTGTGCCATAAAACGTTGTTGACCGTACAATTCGTATTGATATAGTAATTTTTCAATGATCTGTTGCGGACTGCCGACCATTAGTGCATCACGGTAATCTGCTGCCTGCGCAAAATGTTGTTTAGGATAGCTGCCTCCCCGTATTGCCTGAAATCCCGTATTTAGATGAGGATATAATTCGCGCATAGCATCCTGCGAGTTTTCAGCTGTATAGAATAAACTTGTTGTCGCAATCGGTAACGTATCTGGATTAAAGCCGTTCTTCCGAGCAGTCTCACGATACGCATCTACCGAATGCTTGAAGTTAATCGCTGGTCCACCAAGTGTAGTTAGCATCATCGGGATTCCTGCATATCCCGCCTTAATAGCACTAGCTGGGGGTCCTCCTACTGCACGCCAGACTGGAAGATGTCCGTTCAAAGGTTGAGGGAGAATCATTGCGTTCTTCAAGGGGGCACGGAACTTGCCTTGCCAGGTGGTTCTTTCCTCATCATTTAACTTGATTAGCAGCTCCAGCTTCTCTTCAAATAATTCTTCGTAATCTCGAACATCATAACCGAGCAAATCATAAGCGCCTACGCGCGATCCACGACCAGCTACAATTTCTGCACGTCCATTCGAGATTAGATCTAGAGTCGCGAAATCTTCATATACTCGTACGGGTCCGAAACACTCAAGACAGTAGCGGAACTCGCAATTTTAATCTTTTTCGTAGCCTGTGCAATCGCCCCTAATATAACGGTATGTGCCTGAGTGGTAAAATGCATTTCATGGCTTTCGCCAACGGCAAAAACATCAAGTCCAGCTTCATCTGCCAGTTTACTTGCCTCGATTAATTCCTGGATACGCTGCTGTGGACTTATTAGTGTACCAGTGTGCGGATTCCGAATATGATCTCCTATAGAATAAAGGCCGATTTCCATCCCCTTTGTTGTATCGATGCGATATTGTTCCATCGTTATCTCTCCCCTACTTAATCGATTGGTGTCAAGTTTGCTTCAATTTCTGCACGTCGTTCTGCCAGGAACGGTGGCAAGCTTAAATCTTTGCCAAGTTGCTCAATGCTTGAATCAGCTGTGAATCCAGGACCGTCCGTTGCAATTTCAAATAAAACTCCGTTCGACTCACGAAAATACAGGCTTTTGAAATAAAACCGATCTACGATCCCAGAAGTATAAAAGCCGCGTTCTCTAACCGCTTCTTCCCAATAGAGTAACTCCTCTTCATTTTCAACCCGTATTGCAATATGATTGATGCTTCCCTTACCTGGTTTCTCCCGCGGCCCGAGATCCTGTTTAATAAGAATTTCGCCGAAGGACTGCCCAGCTACGGATTGGTAGATCGCCTCTTGATCTGAATAATTAACTTCAACGTAACCGAAGAGATCTTTTAATGTTCTTGCTAACCGATCCAAATGACGAACCGTAATTTCAATCGTACCCATTCCTAGAATAAGATGCTGTGGATCCACATCGGAGCCTGTCCATGGTGTCCATGAATCTGGAATCTTCTCACCATTGTTATTTATCAGTATCATTCGCAAACCTTCTTGATCCTCAAATGGCAGCGCATCTCGTCCTGCGTACATTGTAATTTCACCGTGCTTCACTTCTAACTTCTCGAATCGTTCTTTCCAATAAACAAGACTCTCATAAGATGGAACCAACAGTCCAATTTGAGTAATGGCATTGGTACCACGGACCGTACTTCCTATGTTAGGCATTTCAAAAAAAGTGAGCTCTGTGCCCGCATTCCCGATCAAATCTCCAAAGAATAAATGATACATGGAAGGATCATCTTGATTCACGGTCTTCTTTACTCTTCTTAAGCCTAGAACTTCTTGGTAAAAGTAGTTATTCAATTTAGCATCCTTGCTAAGCATTGATATATGATGATGTCCACGGATCGTGTGCATTTTTATTCCTCCTGAATATAAATTGACTAGTCAAGTGATGATTTAAAAAATTACTCTTTAGGTAATTCTTTTTTTTGGCTATTCTTATGAACCTTGGTCATCAGTGTGTAGAGTGTTTTTTGCTCTTCTTCGGTTAATACCTCATCGAAAAAGGATGATTGAAATTTCACCTGCTCCGGCATCGCCCGAGCAACTACCAATTCACCCTTCTCGGTCAGACTGATGGTCTTCGTCTTCCAATCACATTTACGGACGATGTATCCTTCATTCTCAAGACGGACCAGCATGCGAGAAATACCACCTTGCGTTACCGTCACTCGTTCAGCTAACTCCATTTGCGTCAGTGGCTGATAGTTACGGATTTGCATAAGCACATCGAATTGGGCTGTCGTTAAATCGAATTGTCTCAGGAATTCGTTCGATAATTGGTTACTTTGATTTGCAAATCTTACTAAGCGCAGCCAAATTAGCGAACCAAAGGTATTATTCTGCATGAACATCCCTCCCTCATCACTGGTTATAGTATCACTTTACTACTCAATTGATAATAATGCAAGAGCAGATACTACATCCGACCTTAGTTCATTAATTAATCCAATTAAATATATGACAAATTTAACCTTTTGGATAAAATTACCCCTATATTATAAAAATATCCCCCTATATGGAATACGGATCTTCAGTTAATATTTTCCTAGACAACAAGAGAAAGCGCATTCAATATACTTTTAGGGGGAATTGTGTTGAAAAAGTATTCAATTATGCTTCTAAGCGTACTCTTGCTGGTCTCCATGTTCCTGGCAGCATGCGGCAACAGCAAAAACGGAAGCGGAAGCAACACATCTGCGGATGGGAACACAAGTAAGAACAATACTCCGAGCACGCAACAGGAAGATACAAAGAAAAATGCTGATCCAGTTAAACTGCGTGTATTCTCAACATTTGGCGGTACTGACGCCGCTCGCGAAGCTTTTCAAAAAGCGATTGACGATTTTACTGCCGCTAACCCTAATGTAACTGTTGAAAATGACACCATGTCGGCCAACGACGACGGCTTCCGTACGAAAGTTAATACAGATATGACTAGCGGCAACGAGCCGGATCTCCTCTTCTACTTCATTGGAGCCGATGCTGAAGGCTTTGTCGATGCGGGTAAGGTAGTACCACTGAATGAGATTTTGGATGCTGATGCGGAGTGGAAGAACGGATTTGCTCCAAGTGCTCTTGGTTTTGCGAAGCAGGCTGACGGAAATATCTACGCTGCACCGCTAACCGGGTTCTACGAAGGTCTCTTCGTTAATAAGAAGATCTTTGCAGATAATGGCCTGGAATTGCCGACGGATTGGGATAAAATGACTACTGCTGTGAAGACGTTATCAGCAAAAGGGATTATCCCTTTGTCAGTACCATTTGATCAGTCTCACTATTTGATTGAGTATTCAGTTCTGTCCGCTGCTGGCCCTGAAAGTCAAAATAAAGGCTTGAAGGATGGCGTCGATCCAAACTGGGAAAAGGCATACGCCGCGATGAAAGAACTGTATGACCTGGGTGCATTCCCTAAAGATGCAGCTACGATTGATCTGAGCATGTCAGGCAACTACTTCAGCGAAGGACTTGCAGCTATGACGATCGAAGGTTCATGGGCGATTGGCGGTTGGAGTGATGACACTAAAAATAACGCAACGGTTATCCCATTCCCACAAGTTCCTGGCGGTGCTGGTAGCGGCAACAATGTTGTCGGCGGATTTGGCTCCGGCTTCTATATCTCGAAGGCAGCGTATGATAATGCTGCTAAGAAAGACACTGTAGTTGCTTTGATGAAACATCTGACATCCCCGGCTAGCATTCAGAAGATCGCAAGTGCTAACGGAGGAACACCAGCTGCTGAAGTAGAGCTTACTGGCCTTCCTCAAGTAGCTCTCGACGGATTTGCAATGGCTGCCAAAGCAGATTCGATCAACTCGCCGGTAGACAGTAAGGTTGCTCCTGAAACTTTCTCAGAACTTCGTAGAAACGTTCAGCAGGTTGTAACTGGCAAGATTACACCTGCTCAAGCGATCGAAAGTGCTAAGAAAGTGGAAGATGCAAATAAAAAGTAAACTTTACCTCCCCTCCACCCGAACTAAATAAACGGATGTGCGCCGCCCAATCGCTTTATCCCCGGGCGGCGCAGCCGTTTCAAATAGTAGATTTACCAAAATACACTACAACAAAGGTGATGATTATGAAGGGCGATCGTAAATATATCTTCATGTTTCTCCTTCCGTCAGCGTTGCTTATGACACTATTTTTGTATTATCCGTTCTTTAAGAGCTTTTATTTAAGCTTTTTCCGAACTAAGGGATTCTTCGACAAGAAATTCGTCGGATGGGACAACTTCCATCGGTTATTCACAGATAACTTGCTTGGTGCAGCTACTCTGCATACGCTGGAACTGATGCTGTATGTGCTCCTGTTCCAAGTTGGGATAGCACTTGTATTGGCTGTTCTCGTCGAAGGGATCGGTAGGTTGTCAACTTTTTACCGTACGGTCTTCTTCTTTCCGGTCGTAATTTCCGGTACAGCTATTTCGCTGTTGTTCGTACTTTTCTACAATTATAATTTTGGTTTACTCAACAACTTGCTGGCGAACTTCGGAATCGAGAAAATTCTCTGGTTGGATGAAGGAAATGCACTTAAAGCTATAGCGATTCCTACGGTTTGGCACTATGTTGGCTTCTATTTCATTCTGTTCCTGACCGCAATGTCGAAGATTCCATCGGATTATTATGAAGCTGCTCGACTCGAAGGCATCGGCGCCTTTAAACGTACGACCATGCTAACGATTCCACTCATTATGAGCGATATCAAGGTCGTTATTACTTTAGCCATCACAGGGACGCTCAAGGTATTTGAATTTGTATGGGTAATTACGAGCGGGCAGAACGGCTCGGAAGTGCTGGGTACATATATGTACAAGAAGGCCCTGGTCGACCAGAACTTCGGCTATGGTTCAGCCGTAGCTATTTATATGGTGGTATTCGGTGTATTGCTGGCATTATTAGCCAATCGTTTGTTAAAAAGAGACGAGATTACATACTAAGCCATATAGGGGTGTACAGTTATGGAACCAACAATTTCAGTAAATCCTAAAGTCCAGCGTGGAGAATTCAGGCGGTTCAAGCTAAGTTCCGTCTTTGTATATATCGTCCTGACCGCATGGGCGATGACTACGATTTACCCGTTATTCTGGATCATTAACAATTCCTTCAAAGTATCCAGAGATGTCATGAACAACTCATTCAGCGTGGCCTGGCATCCTACCCTTGTGAACTATACGACGGCATTGGATCGGATTAATATTGGCAAGAGCTATGTCAATAGCCTAATCATGTCCGGATCCACAGTAATTCTAGTACTTATTTTGGGCGGATTGGCCGCTTACGTACTGTCCAGATTCAATTTCGCCGGTAAAAAAGCGATTTACTCCCTTCTTTATGCTACGCTGTTGATCCCGGCATTTGCTACTGTTGTTCCAGTGTACGAGTTGCTGATTAAGACCAGTATCGTTAATACGTACTGGGGCTCATTCTCCCCCAGACGGCAGGCAACTTGACCTTTGCCATTCTTGTAATGGCTGGTTATATGTCGACGATTCCAAAGGAATTGGAGGAAGCCTCATTTATTGATGGTGCGAATCGCTGGCAAATGTTCTACAAGGTGTTCGTTCCGATCTCGAGACCTGTCTTTGCTTCGACAAGCATTTTCGTATTTCTGTGGTCTTATAATGACCTGTTCTCAGCGTTGATCTTCGTTAATAAAGAGAATGTCCGTCCTATCGTGGCCCTACTGAATGAAATTAGCTCACAATATGGCACGGACTTCGGTTTGATGGCTACTGCAGTGACATTAACGGTCTTCCCTGTCCTGATCGTCTATTTGTTCATTTCCAAATATATTCAAAAGGGTTTGACCGAGGGTGCCGTCAAAGGTTAAATGGATCAGTGATTATACCGATTCTTACATGATGATGAAAGAAAGGTCGAGTCAGGCAAAATTGCCTTGAACTCGACCTTTTCCGTTCCATTAAGTAGAGGAATATTTATCTCTTATATTAGTTTACATAATATATATTACGTTAACCCTTTTAAACATCACTTATTTATTTCCGAGTTGTTCCGCCAAACCGATTAGAAGTCCATCATTTCCACGGATGTAGCAGAGCCGATACGAGTTCTCGTACTGAACCACTTCGCCAACGAGCTGAGCACCATGCTTAATGAGTCTGGATACCATTTCGTCAATGTCTTCAACGGTGAACATGACGCGAAGATAACCAAGGGCATTTACGGGAGCAGTTCGGTGATCTGATATAGTGTCATCAAGGGATTCTACAACGATGCCAACATTGTCCATTCTTAGTAATTTATTTTTTGCCATAGTTTTTATCTCCTTATCTGACCAATTTTTTTTACCCTAATTATAGAACGTTAGTTCGTATATATCAAATATCAATAACAAAGTTAACATAGCCTTATAAAAAAGAAGCAGAATAACTAATTTCGTTACCCCTGCTTCTTGTTATCATTTCATTAAGTTTCGAATCACTTATAATCTGCTGCTCAACACATCACCTAACCGTCTCATACCTTCGGCAATATTCTCGTTGGACATATTGGAGAAATTCAATCGTAGCGTATGATGCCCCCACCGTTCGGGAAGAAGGAAGCACCGGAGACGAAAGCGACATGATTACGCAGGCATTCCTGGAGAAGCTCTGCAGAGTCGATAAACTCAGGCAACTCCAGCCAAATAAATAGGCCTCCCTGTGGTGTACTGTGTGACACACTTGGGGGAGATATTCCTTAATACAGGATACCATGGTGCTGTATCTTTCTCTATAAATCGCTCTTATCTTCTCAATATGCGCATCCAGATCATACATCTCCATATATTTGGTCGCGACACGCTGCGCGAAGCTATCGGTGTGCAGGTCGGCGGACTCTTTCAACGATACATATCTGGATGTGAATGCCTCGTCGGCACAAATCCATCCGAGACGAAGACCCGGGAGAATATCTTAGAGAAGGTGCTGAGATAAATAACCCTGCCTTCTGTATCAAAATGCTTCAGCGGTGGCAACGGTTCTCCCGCAAATCGGATCGCTCCGTATGGATTATCTTCAAGGATGACAACGTCATACTGATTTGCAAGCTGCACGATTCTCTGTCTTCTCTCAAGCTTCATCGTCCGGCCTGTTGGGTTCTGAAAGTCAGGAATGGTATAGATGAATTTCACATTCGGATGAGCTTGCAGCTTCTTCTCCAGCTCTTCCATGAGCATACCGTCTTCATCCATATCAACTTCAACGAATTGTGGATTATACACCTTGAACGCGTTAATTGCAGCAAGATATGTAGGGCTCTCGCAAATAATAACATCGCCCTCATCGATGAATAGCTTGCCGGTAAGATCAATCGCTTGCTGTGAGCCTGAAGTGATAATTACATTCTTATAATCGGATTCAATACCGATGGTTTTCATTCTCTCACAGATGGCTTGCCTAAGCGGTATATATCCTTCTGTCGTGCTATATTGAAGTGAAGCTGGACCTTGTTCATTCAACACAGCTTCACATACAGCCTTCAGCTCTTCGACCGGAAACAGCTCTGGAGCTGGAAGTCCACCTGCGAAGGATATCACCTCGGGTCTCTCCGACATTTGAAGCAATTGATGCGTTCCAGAAGGTTTAAATTCACGAATTCTTTTAGAAAACTTATTGTTCATTCTGCTACCCCTTTGTGTTAAACATGCTAGTCTATTGTTAAAAATACAAGTATGAGTTCAATCGTGTAGATTTTTCTCAAAAATACTAAATCCGGAGTTTTCCCCAAGTAGGTATATCCATTCCCACTATAGTAAGTATTTAGTTTGGCATTGTCCGCGATACAGTCAAGACGAATTTTATCTTTGCCCTCGAAGCGAACACCATCCTCACACCATTTTATGATCGAACTACCTAGCCCAAGGCTGGTATAATCTCGGTTGATCGCGAGTCGATGTAAATATAGCGCACCGTCTCCATCGTATGCCTTCGACTCCCAAAGACGGCGATCCCATTCGCTTGGCTGACGCATAAGGATTACCATTCCAGCGATATCTGTCCCTGATTTGCAGACGAATACATCCCCGTTCAGAATCGCTCCAGCAGTATTGTGAGAATCCTCGCCAGTCAGCAGACCGCTCCACTGGGTTGAACCTCTACTTAGTAGCCATTCTGCTGTCTGAATCAGGAGTGCGGCAACAGCTTCCGTATCCGCGGGCTTGGCTTGTACCATTGTAAGCCCTTCACCAATGTGCTCGTCTATAATTCTGAATGATCCAATCAAGTAAGATCCCTCTCCCAAAACGAAATAATATTTTCTAATCGTACCTCGTCGTTGCTCTAGATTTCTCCACTAATCAAATAATTATAACTTATTATGAGCTGGCCAGTCGAGTCTAGGAATATTCAAGCTAAATATAATCTTTGAATTCATATTGTGATTTTTGCTATAATTCTCTAGAGATAGAGATAGTTTGTATACAATAGTAATTACATAGTAAAGGAGAAATCTCTTTATGATCATTAAGCCCAAGACTCGTGGTTTTATTTGTACAACGGCCCATCCGGAGGGGTGTGCGAAGCAAATCGAACAACAGATCGAATATGTGAAAGCTCAGAAGAAAATTCAAGGCCCTGTCAATGTCCTCGTCGTAGGTGCATCAACCGGGTACGGACTTGCTTCGCGGATCGCTGCCGCATTTGGCGCTGGTGCGAATACAATTGGTGTATTCTTTGACCGTGGTGCTGAAGGTACGCGTACAGCTAGCGCTGGCTGGTACAATTCCGCGGCCTTTGAACAGGCTGCACAAAGCCAAGGCCTGAAATCCTTCAGCATCGTAGGCGACGCCTTCTCTAACGAGATCAAGACGAAGACGATTGATCTGATCAAGTCCGAGTTCGGCCAAGTTGATTTGGTCGTATATAGCGTAGCATCGCCGCGACGTACCCATCCAGTCACTGGAGAAACCTTCTCTTCCGTTATCAAGCCAATCGGAGAAGCATACTCCAATAAGACGATGAACTTCCACACCGGTGAAGTATCGATGACAACCATCGAACCGGCTTCAGAAGAGGAAGTAACCCAGACAATCGCCGTTATGGGTGGTGAAGACTGGAAGATGTGGATCGAGCAGCTTCTGGAAGCAGGCGTACTGGCCGAAGGAGCAACAACAGTAGCTTACTCCTATATCGGTCCTGAGATCACTCATCCGATTTATCGCGAAGGTACGATCGGCAAAGCCAAGAACGATCTGGAGCAGACGGCACATCAATTGCAGGCACTTCTCTCAGATAAGGGTGGACGGGCTTTCGTATCGGTGAACAAGGCACTCGTAACCCAATCCAGCTCGGCGATTCCAGTTGTGCCACTTTACATCTCCGCCTTGTACAAAGTAATGAAGGAGAACGGATTGCATGAGAATTGCATCCAGCAAATGTACCGTCTTTTCTCAGAACACCTATATAACGAGAACGCCAAAGATACAAATTGTTTGATCCGCATTGACGACTGGGAAATGCGTGAAGATATCCAGGCAGAAGTTATGAAGCGCTGGGCAGCGGTTGAGACGGACAACGTCAACGAATTGTCTGATTTCAGCCGGTTACCAACAAGACTTCTTCCAACTGTTCGGCTTCAATACTGATGGTGTTGATTATGAAGCCGATGTGGAGCCAAGTGTAGATATCCCTAACCAAGTTTAGACTCTCTACTATTGCAGTTCTATGAATTGAAGAAACTCATAGTAAAATAAAACCCGTTCTCTCTACCTTTTGTAGATGGTCAAGCCCCTATTTTGTAGACATTGAAAAAGCCCTTAGGCCACGAGCTGGCGTCGGTACTGTACTGGCGTCAGCTTGTTTAGTTTTCTTTGTGGTCGATTATGGTTATAAAACTGGATATATGTCTCAATTCTCCTTTGTACCTCATCCAAAGTTCGGATATCATAGGGATAGAGTCCTTCCGTCTTTAGATGTGAGAAGAAGCTCTCCATCGAGGCATTGTCATAACAATTGCCTCTGCGAGACATGCTGATTTGGGCGCCAACCTGTGGCAGCATGTCGTGGTAAGCATAGGACGTGTACTGGAACCCTTGGTCGCTGTGAACGATCAATCCAGACACGTCCTTAGTCTTTTCAAAGGCATTTCTGAATGTCTGTAAGACCAGCTCGTTATCATTTCGCAAACTCATATGGTAGGCTACAATTTCGTTATTAAACAAGTCTTTGATTGCCGAAAGGTAAACCCAGGTGTCCAAAACTCGGAATTGGGTCACATCTGTTACCCATTTTTGATTGGGCTCATCCGCCTTGAAATTACGACTCAAGAGGTTATCTGCAAAGCGTCCACCAACAGAGGAGGAATAGTTATAACGCCGCTTACGACGTATTTTAGCTTGTAATTCCAAGGCTTGCATAAGACGCAATACTTTCTTGTGATTCCACCACACCTGATGGTCTTGGAGCAGAAATAATTGGATCTGCCGGTATCCGTACTTGCCTTCATATCGATCATATACGGCTTGGATCAAGGCTTTGCAAGACTCATCCCGATCTGTTTCTCCTCGCTTCAGATAGGCATAATATCCACTTCTTGAGACTTTCAATAACTTACATAGTGCATAAACATTTGATCCATCGGCTAATTCTTTGATTATAGAAAACTTCTCTTTCGTACCTCCCGCATCCAGATTTTCAAACACTTTTTTAGCATAAGATTCTCCCGTTCTAATTGTTGAACATACCGATTCTGATCCACATATTCTTTGCGTCTTCCTCGTTGATCCAGCAGACCAAACTCCCCTTGCTCACGGTATTTCCTCATCCACCTTTTCACTCTGTCTTTATCTTGAATTTCAAGATGCTCGGTTATCTGTCGATAGGTCCATTTCTCCTCAACATGTAATCGAATCGCTTCTATTTTGGTTTCTTCAGAATATGATTTAAACTTTTTCCCTTTGTTTGACACAAAAATACACCCCTAGAATTCATCGGTTTACCCAGGGGGTTTTTCCAATGTCTATTCTAAAGGGTGCACGTCAAGAAAGAACGGGTTTTTATTAATTACTCCGATTCAGGAGCTGCCTCTGTAGTCTCGATAACATCATGATTCTCCTCCGTTGGATCATCATGAGAGCCTTCCTCAAGATCATCCTCCTCTTCCCAACGACTCTTGAAGAAAAGATTATAGATCTTAACAACAACTATCTTGATGAGCATGTACACAGGAATAATGATCAGCATCCCGACAATTCCGAACAAATCGCCGCCAGCAAGTACGACGACGATCGTCGTAACCGGGTGAATATCCAGCTTCTTACCGAAGACTAATGGAGATATTAGGTTATCCTGAATTTGCTGAGCTACAAGAATGATCACTAACGACCAGATGGCCATCGATGGTGATTCGATCCAACCGATGATAACGATCGGAACCGAAGACAGAATCGCACCGAAGAACGGAATGAAATTCAAAATCACAGCGAGTACGGTCAACGTAAGTGCATACGGTAATCCAAGGATTAGAAAGCCGATATACATCAATATGCCCAGCGCCACATTTACAAGCACTCTGCTAACAATATAGCCGCTAAGCGCGTGATCGATCTCATCAGTAACTTCCTTCACATCCTTGTGATAGCGTCTTGGGAAGAAACGGGCAATGCCACGACTGAACTTGTTTCCTTCCTTCAACATGTAGAACAGCAGGAGCGGAGTTGTGAACAGAATGATGGCGAAATTAGAGAAAAATGAGAACAACCCCGACATATAATTACTTACGAAATTAAAGCCCTTATTCAAATATTCAGTCAGATTTGATGCCGGACTGAAATCATCAGGCAGAAATTTCGACAGGACGCCATTCTGCTCCAGCTCCATAAGCTGTTTGCCAAATTTATTCAAATAATCCGGTGCGCTCATAACAAGCGCGGTAACCTGACTACTTAACGAAGGCCATACGCCGAGAATGAACCCAACAATAAGAACAGCCATGACCAGATAAATGAGTAGTACGGATAACGAGCGGTTGAACTTATGGCGTTCCATATAATCGACCAGTGGGCGCAACATATAATAGAAAAACCGGCCAGCAACAATGGAATCAGAATAATCTTGAATAATGATTTGATCGGTGTAAAAAGAAACTCTACTTTGGAGCAAAGGAACACGATTAAGAGCACCAGCGCGGCAGCAAGGCACACCTTGATGAAATTATTAAGTCTACTCACACGACTCCCCCATATCTTTATATATAAATATTTCTACAGCATTTCCTAATTATATCCTTAATCTATTACTCTATTCAAATCTCCTGTAACATTTATCACCATTCGCATTCCACATTTCGATCATGGCTGAAATAATTAGCATTTACAATGTTCATATACTAATTAAATTCGATATACAATAAACTAATAATTAGCAGAAGGAGATTCTTGATGAACTATAATAATCCAATTGATCCAAATGATTCAGCTGAAAATCCAAAATTTTCTAATCGTGATGCATGGAAATATGAATCTATTTATAAATATCGGCCATTATTTTCTTATACGAAGCTTTTTAAATCTCTTATTAGTATTTTTAGAAAGAAGCAACGTTAAGCTTCTTATCTATATACTTACATTGAAATGCTGTTTAAAGCCCTCTTTTCCTTGATCCGTAACTTTGACAGCTCGAATAGATGGAACTTGAACGATCCAGCTTAAGTCTAAAAATCGCTTCATCAGCTCGTTTCCTAAAGCTCCAGCAAGATGATGATGACGCTCGCTCCAGTCCAAACATGCATGAGAAAATGAACGACGTTTCCTTTTGAGATGACCTAAATCAATACCGAAATCAGTAAAGAACTGTTCTCCCTTAGGTGTTACTATAAAGTTTCTATTATCTTTCTCCAAATAATCCATATTCAACATGGATTCAGTTAAATCGACTCCTAATTTTCCTGCTAAATGATCATAGCAAGTCCTTGCTTCTTGAAGCAATTTTACTTGATTAGATTGTTTTAACGAGCACACTTCTGGAGGTGGAGATATCGCAAGAAAAGATTCTAAAACACCTGCGACTTCTTCATTAGCCAGCTGATAATAGCGATGGCGTCCTTGTTTTTCAACATGAACAAGGCTAGCTTCTATTAATTTAGAAAGATGAAAGCTAGTTGTTTGAGGTGTTATTGCAGCCATATATGCTAATTCACTGGCGGTATGAAATCGGCCATCCATTAAACTCATTAGAATTGTTGCTCGTGATTTCTCACCTAGAGGGGCGACAATTTCCGCAACATTTGGATTTATACTCATTTTCATCAACCTTTCTTCATTCCATATTTCGATATTAATTGAAGTGTTGGTCGATTACAATGATATAAACAACTCAAGGAGGTAAGGCAATGAATACCTATTATGCAGTTATATTTACTTCTCAAAGAACAGAACACGATTCAGAAATGTATGAACGTATGTCTGACAAGTTAGAAGAGCTAGCAAAAACACAACCTGGATTTATTAGATTGGAGAGCATAAGAAATAATGAAGGGTTTGGCATTACAATTTCTTATTGGGAATCCTTAGAAGCTATTCAAAACTGGAAAGATAATTCAACACACCAAGCAGCACAACAAAAAGGAAAAGAAACATGGTACAGCCAATATAACGTGCAGATTTGTAAAGTACTAAGAGAGTTCAACCAAAACTAAAAAACCAGTTGCCGATTTACTATTGGCGACTGGTTTTTTTAACTTGCAAGGTAATTTGTCCCCTGTCCCCAAGTTTGTGAGACAGAGATTTTTGTTATTTAAGCTTGAACTACTAATTCTTCTGCTTGCTCAGCTGGGGCCTCCACCTTATGGCTTTGGTTCGAAGTACGCAGCGGAAGCTCCTTCAAGAAGAATGCAAGCAGGAGTGCTGCGCAAAGAACAAGTGCGCCTGTGAAGAATACAGTGGACAGCGTGCTACCCAGCGCATCACGGATCGTATCGATCATTTGCGTGAACAGTGGCTGTACTTCCTTAGGAAGTTCCGCCATTGTCTTTTCAATCAGTGGTTTATTCATCAAGGTCGTTGGATTCGCAAATCCTTGCAGCTGTTGAGCCAACTGTGGATCGACCTTACTGAAATCCGGCGCTGATGAAGAAGTAAAGGCACTCTTCAAATTCTTGGTCAGACTATTCGACATAACCGTTCCCATTACTGCAATCCCAATCGTACCGCCAAGATTCCGGAACAATTGGGTCGAAGCAGTTACGACACCCAGTTCCTTGTGAGAAACGGCATTCTGTGTCGCAAGTGAGAATACCGGCATACCGAGACCAAGACCAATACCAAAGACGATAGTCGTAGCGATCGTAAATGCGATGTGATGCATAAAGATCATACCTGGTCATACCGATAATCATAACCGGGATCCCGATCAATGCGAAACGCTTGTATTTACCGGTTCTAGCAATGAGCTGTCCTGTCACAGCACTTGTGATAACCATTGACAGCGACATCGGGATGGTTACATACCCGGCATAAGTCGGCGATATTCCAAGTACACCTTGAACGAAGAACGAAATATAGATCATCGCGCCCATCAGACCGAAGTTCATGATGAAGCCGATCAGGTTAGATACCGTAACGACACTATTCTTGAATAGATGTAGCGGCAGTACAGGCTCCTTTACCTTTGATTCTATAAAAATGAATATAGCTGCTGACACAACCGTTACAGCCAGCAATCCGAGAATTTGAATCGAACCCCAGGCATATTCTGTACCTGCCCATGAGAATGCTAACAACAATGGCACAATTGCAATCGTCAGGAACAGTGAGCCCATGTAATCGATGTGCTGCCCTGGCTTGCGATCAACTTTCGGAAATAGAACCATGATCATAATGAATGCTACTACACCTAGTGGAAGGAAGATCCAGAACAACCAGTGCCAATCGATATGGTCAACCAGGTAACCACCAAGAGTTGGTCCAAGTACACTGGAGAAACCGAATACTGCTGTCATAAGGCCCATCCATTTACCGCGCTCTCTCGGAGCGAATAAGTCACCAACCGCCGTAAAGGCTGTCGATTGAATGATACCTGCACCAATCCCTTGAATACCACGATAAGTAATGAATTGGAATACATCATTGGATGTACCAGGTTAGAAATGCGCCTATCATAAATAATAATATACCTATTAGAATGAACGGCTTCCGTCCGTACATGTCTGATAATTTCCCAACTAGAATCGTAGCGATGGTTGAAGTCAACAAATAGATGTTGATTGTCCAGGTATAGTAATCCATCCCGTCTAATATAGCGATGATTCTTGGCATCGCTGTACTGGTTATCGTCTGGTTAATGGCTGCGAAGAACATGGCTGCCATAACTGCAATCATAATCGTAATTTTACGTTTAAGTGTTAAATGCTCCATATAGCTTTCTTTCCACCTCAGTTATTTAAGTTAGTTATCTATATTAACCAGCATCTGAGCGAAGATTCGCTTTAAATGCTGAATATCCTCTTCGGATAGTTGGTTAAACAATTTCTCTATCATTTCCCGATAGGTTTCTTTGACCGAATCAATAGCATGAACGCCAGGCATCGGTGATTTTAATATAGACTACCCTCCTATCATCTGTTGCTCTTTCCCTCTCTACGTAACTATAGCTACACAGTTTATCAGCCAAACCGGTAATCGCTGCGGAGGTCATATTTAGCGCATCGGCCAATTCAGATACCTTGAGAGGTCCGCGGGTGTTCAAGCCGTACAGAATTTGAAACTGAGGAAAAGAGAGATTCATTTTGCATGCACCTCGGTTCCAATCCTGTGAAGCTTTTTTCATAAGAAGTCTGAACATATTGGATACTTCCAAAATTTCTTGATCGATGGCCAACCCTTCCTCTCCTTAACGAATAGATTCTTTCACCATTGGAAAGTTAACAGCTTAATTAATAAACAATTAATTATTAAACTGTATAAATAATTTGCATAGATCAATATACATTTTTTTATAAAAAAGTTCAAGTGTTAATTCATAATTTTTTTTGCCAATTTTCAAGCTGCTAAGATCATTACTAGAAAACTCTGCAGTTCCGCGCTCTTCTATTTCATCTACTATATTAGTAGAAACACATATGAAGCATTTCGGTGAAGTGACGATACCTAGCCATTTTCACTGTCATATCCCCATTTTCACCATATTTCTGCTATAATATTAATTGCATTAAATGTAGATTTAATGCAATTTCTCTTTTAAACGATGAAATGGGTGTGATTCTGATGGATAACACAGCTATTGCCGAGCAATATGAACGCGAATTACAGCTATTTTCGATTTATATGAAAGACCGGGAATATTCCAAGGAGACACAGAAAGCATATACTTTCGATGTGATGCATTTTCTTCATAATCTGGAGGGGAAAAAAGTAGCCGAGGTGTCGGATTTCGATGTCATGAATCATCTAACCCTTGTCCGCGAGACTGGAGCGGGAGCAAGATACCGGAACCGATGCCAATCGGCAATCCGTCTCTTCTATAAAGTACTGGTAAAATTTCAAATGACGAATTATAATCCGGCATTGAATATTGAAAGAGCCAAGGTAGATAAGAATCGGAAACCGACTTATCTTGAGAAGCCGTTCCTCGATGCTTGCATACAGCTAATCGATGGGAAGTATGTCGTTCGTGATGTTACGATTGTCGCCTTAATGGCGTATGCAGGATTGCGCGTCAGTGAGATCGTGCGTTTGAACATGAACGATTTCAATAAAGAACGATCGGAGCTCGGGGTACTCGGCAAGGGCGAGAAATGGCGTTACATCCCCCTCCCTGCCGAGATGAATGAACTGCTCCAGCACTACATAAGCAAACGAATCGAACCGAAAAATAAAAAAGATCAGTTCGCAATGTTCATCTCACAGTTCGGAAGACGGATTAGCAAGCGTATGGTGCAGACGATCGCCGAGAATACCTTCTCTACCTTACAGTCCGAGTATCCGGAGTTGCAAGGTATGAAGCTGTCAGCACACAAGCTAAGACATTCCTTTGCCACTGATCTTCTGCGTAGTGGGACAGATCTGCGAACCGTTCAAGAATTGCTTGGACATGAAGATATTTCAACGACACAAATTTATACGCATGTATTGGATGAGACGAAGAAGAAAGCGATGGATAGTATTCGTCCTGATTTGAGTAGACTGATATAGTATTTAATTGTCCAGTTTATTCAGGAATAGAAGAAAGCAGCTACCGAGGTAGCTACTTTCAATGATTTTCAAGTTCTAGTGATGCATTACATCCGTATGTTGAGAAATCTCACTCAGTGCATCTGCTGCGATGCTATCGAATTGACCTGACATTGCCAGGTCTCCAATCGCTACAACACCAACCAATTCCCCCTGCTCAACAACAGCCAGACGACGAATCATTTCCTTTGCCATCAGATCGGCAGCTTCATCAACGGTTGTATCCGGCGAGGCAGTGACAATATTCTGTGTCATCACTTCTCTCGCAGGTGCAGATCCGGGTCTCTTGGCAGCATACCCACGAACGACAAGATCGCGATCGCTTACCACACCGAGTAATTTATTGTTATCTACCACAGGAATAAAACCAATGTTATTTTTGTCCATCTTAACAGCAATTTGGTAAATATCATCATCAGGTGATACGGTTTCACAGTTTGTAGTCATAATCTCACGTAATCTTTTCATGAGAATCCCCCTTTCTTCAAAGGGTAGATTTTCCGTATATCATAAATCCTATTCATCCTAGGACAAAATTAAAGACGATGCCATTAACTGACATCGTCTATTTGCAATATAGGTAGTCGAATTTCAAATCGCGTACCCTGATGAAGTTCGCTTGTAACGTTCATCTCTCCTCCGTGCACTTCAACAACATTATGGGTAATGGCCATGCCGAGCCCTGAACCCTTGTGCAGCTCTCCTGTATTGGTACCCCGGTAATACCGGTCGAAGATCCGTTCAAGCTCTTCTTTCCTAATACCTTTGCCATTGTCTTCGACACAGATCCAAACGTCGAGGCCCTTTTTCATAACCTCAACCTGAATCGCCACTTGTTCATCATTATGGACTATTGCGTTGTAAATGAGATTGCCGACAGCCCTACGGATCAGAATTTCATCCACATCGATTTTGATCACCTCATGGCTACAGTGAAAATCAATGTTCCGGTTGGCATATCGCGCATCATTTAATGTATCGATAACAACGTTCCGGACCAGTCCCACGATGTTGACATTCTTTTTATGAAGCATCATTTTTTTATTTTTCAAACGGGTGGACAGATTCAAATCTTCGATCACGTCTCGTAAATACAACGACTTGCTTTCAATGATCTCCGCGTAATCTCTCATCTCTTCAATCGAAAATTGATAATCCTTGTCTTTCATCATTTCCGCATAGCCCTGAATGGAAGCTAGTGGTGTCTTGATATCATGCGAAATATTTCCGATCCACTCTTCCTTCATCTGATCTAGCTTCTTTCTTTCCTGCTCGCCTGCTTGTAAATTTTGGGACAAAACATTGACATTATGAAACACGTCTTTATAAATCCCTTTTGACTCATAATGTACACGATAGTTTTTATTAGCTAGTTGTTTGATCCCGTCAATCAGCCCACGAAGCGGCCGGGTCAGCTTTTTGCTAAAAATATAGGCGATGCAAAGCGCAACCAATCCGTCAACCGCAATCAGGACCAGGGTTCCGGTTTCGAATATCTGTCTAACTACTCTGATATCGTAAGTTAACACATATCGCTGCAAATAACGGTCTTTGAAGCCGATCAGATAACTGTAGCGGTAATTAGGCTCCGTCTTTTCCCCAACAAATACGGTGGAGAAGGTCTCTTTTTCAAGATATTTATAGGCGTTGACGATATCTATGGGCGTGTATTTCGTTTTGGCTCCTTCAGGTACATGGTAGCCATAAAGCAGCTTGCCATTCTCGTCCAGCACTTGAATCCATGCTTGCTTACTTTGTAATTGCTCTTTCCCATTGTCGGTAATGGAAATTCCGGATGGAGATACGGTGATTTCATCCACAAAGGAACGAGTAAAGGACTCCGCCGTATTATTTCCGCTATAAAACAGACTTCCTTTAGTTGCCATCTGGCTAATATATAACCCGATCAACACCAGGATATTCATGATGATCACAATGACAACGATCAGAACAACGGATACCAAATATCGCCCTGTCAGCTTCCATTTCATCGGCTATTCATCCTCTACCGAAAGCTTGTAACCGAGCCCCTTCACTGTAACCAAATACCGCGGGTTGGAAGGGTCCTCTTCAATCTTTTCTCGAAGCCGCCTTATATGTACCATAACAGTATTGTCAAAACCGAAAAATTCTTCTCCCCACACCCGTTCAACCAGACTTTCCTTACTGATAATCTGATTGGGGTGCTTAAGCAAATGTGTCAGCAAACCAAGCTCCTTCGGTTTGAGCTCGATTACTTCACCGTTTTTCCTGATCTCGATCTTCTCCTCATTCAACTCGAAAGGACCCGCCTTAATGATAAGTGGCTGCGATTCCTGCACCTGTAAAACATCCGGTCTTCTGAACCGCGCCTTAATCCGGTAAGCTAATTCCTTCGGACTGAAAGGTTTGGTGATATAATCATCGCCGCCGATGGCGAATCCTAAAATTTTGTCGATCTCCTCGGTTTTAGCTGACAAGAAGAATATCGGAACATTGGACACATTACGGATTTTTTTGCAGACATCATAACCTTCCCCATCCGGAAGCATGATATCCAATATCACAATGTCGGGTTGTATATCCTGAAATTGCGTCCACCCGTCCGCAGCGGTCGAAGCAGTATATACCTGATCGATCCCTTCCTTGATAAGAACAGTCTTCAACAACCTCAAAATATCTGCCTCATCATCTACGAGTAATACCTTTTGATCCCAAGACAAAGTAAATTCTACCTCCTTTCAACGGAATGGGAATACGAGTTATGCAGCCGAACCCATAACCGCATAACTCGTGATTTTGTCCCACCCTGCAATTTACTATAACAAAGTGAAGACAAACTAAGGAAACTATTTTATTACTCTTGAGCGAAAAATTTAGCCATTGGATTTTCTGTCTTTTTGTCCATCGTAACTTTTCCTGTCCGGTTCATCTCATAATATTGATAATAATCGGATGTGAAATTTAAAGCAGTCAATGCTTGCTCCCCAAACGGTTCAACCATTCCGTCTGTTAGTGCATCCCCATTCCAATAGAAATGAAGCATTAAGCGGTTTTGATTATACGGATGTTTAATAATATAAGCGCCGGCACCTTCTTTTTATTCATCATCTTTTTCCAGTCCCAACCGATATTTTTGGATTTTTGAATGATGCCTGGCTTCAGAGCTTGAATAAATCCGTTAGTTTTGGCGCTACCGATGACGATAATATTGCTTAACGCCAGTTCCTTGGTCATTTTCTTCTTCAATACCTGACGTTCTCTAATCACAGTGGGTTTAATACCTGTGAACGATAATGTAGCCTCCAACTGATTCAATAGCGCTTCCTGCTGCTTCTTCGCCTTAGCTCCAACCTTATCGCTTACCACGATAGTTAGTGGTTCACCTTCATACACCTTCTCCATCATTCTACTCATCGTCTCGTATGGAAGCCCGGTGATCTGGTTCAACGAAGCATGATACATCTCTTTGAACTGCTCACGCATATATTCAGTTTTTTCTGCTTCGGTCAATTGAAATTCCGGTTTCAATACAAAATTAGGCTCATGAAGTGCTTTGTCCATTTCATCCCGGGCCTCTTTGCCAAGTGTATCCTCAATCGTCTGAAGTAGGCCGGCTATCGTCGCATTTTTATATTCATAACGTTTAAAATATTCTTGCATAAATGCATCGAATTTGTCCTCGCCGGCCAAACGGTATAGCTGGTAGATCGCCTGCCGTCCCTTGCCATAGTATACCGGATTCGCATTGTCTCCGACTTCCTTGTTAGTGGAAGCGATCGGTTCGTCAAAGGAGGAATCATCATATTGAAGTAATTTGAAGCCATTCATTGAATCTCCTTGTTTCTCCGTAAAATAAACCTTTGAAAAATCAGCAAAGCCTTCGTCCAAGAACGATTCTGTCTCCGAATTGTTACCGATCAGAGAATGGAACCATTGATGAGCAATTTCATGTACAAACACATCGTCATGGGCAGCGTCTGCATTGCTTCCTTTCAAGCCCATTTGAATCACGCGTGAAAATTCCACTGCAACGCCCTCGACATACGACTCGGCAATCCGAAATTCAGGGTAAGGATATTTTCCGTATTTTTCATTAAAGAACTGAATTACTTTGAATGCTTGGTCGATGTACTGGTCAATGACTTTTTTCTTATCCGGTGCATTGTCGAAATAATAATACTCAACCGTCAGTCCGTCTCGCGTTACACTATCCACCTTATAATTAGGGCTAGCAAAAAAGACGAATTCCCGTGTATTGTTTGCCACCGTGGATACAATTTTACGTCCAGCTTCCTTCTCCTGCTGAGTAGTCATTGTTCCCGGCATCAATACCTGATACTTGTCCGGTACATTGAAATGTACTTCAAAGTCCGATGAAGTGTAATAATCAGTTTCAAATGTTGTGCTGTATGGCGTTTTGTTCCATTGATGGTTGGCTTCGTCATAAACTGCCAGGGCCGGGAACCAATGAGCACCATTAATGATGTCTTTATAATATGATAACCGCTCAGATCCATACGGAATCTTAACATCGAATTCAAGCTGTAAGGTTACCGATTCACCTGGCTTAAGTCCCTGTCCAAGTGTAACGGTTAAAGCCTGATTTTTATTCTCATATGTTAAGGATTGCCCGTTTGCAGTTACTTTTTTCATATCAATGCCGCCCAAAAAGTCATCTGGAGTAAGTTTAGGATTTTCTTTTAAGATTTCTTCATTCGTCCGTTTGAACATCTCTGTCTGAGTCGCTGTCGAACGGTTGGCATCGGCAAAAGTATGAAACACAAGCTCAGGAAGCGTATCCTTGGTAGTATTGCGGAACGTCACGGTTTCACTGCCCTGGATATGCATGTTTTTCTCATCCAAACGGGCATTGATCTGATATTGAATCGACGTTTGCTCCTCTGCAGCGCTTACCGATTGTCCAGCAACGGATACCGGCGCAGCCAGTGCGTGAACACTAGTAACGACTGGACTTGCTGCCAACGTTACAGCCACAGAGCATGCGACTGCTTTTAAGGTGATGGATTTGAAAGTTGTTTGTTTGTTCATTGGATTCTCTCCCTTTTATGTATCGCTTCGGTTACGGATCGTTCTTCCGATGCTTCGGAAGAATCGGCTCCGCCCCCTTCGCGACTTTTCAATTCTAACAATTCTTGCGGATTAATCCCCGCTACTACTTACTCCCCATTTTCTTCAAGTTTCTGTTTCGCCTTCTCCGGCAGCTCATTTGCTTGCACTTCCTGGTAGGATTTCACTTCATCGCCCTTCAGGTATACCTGAAGATAAGCTTGCTTGCGCAGATCCTTTTGCGCTGTAAAAGTGAACGCTTTTTCCTTTCCGTCTTTATCGAAGCCTGTCATCGTATATTCGTAATGAGTGTAAATTTCCCCACTATCGGACTTACCTTCTATCTCTTTGCCACTGTCCTGAATTTGTACGTAATAGCTATCCGCACCAATGCGGTTGATGTTGACATTTTGAATAAAAACAATAAATCCGATCAAAGCCACTAAAATGATACCCGTTCCAATTAAAAGTCCTTTTTTCATCGTTTCTCTTCCCCATTCTATATAAATTAGAATTACTTAACATTCGTTACGATTCTATAGTAGGCATTGACGGTTAACACATAATAAATCACATAGATGCAAGTGTAGACGCCCATGCAAATGACTACAGGAATCATCAGGTTGGTGTGCAACAAGTTGGATAATGCCGATAGAGCAACTGTACAATGGGCGATGCCGGCAATCAGCGGCAGGGCGAATATAAAGCCTACCTGCTTGGCGACCGTTTTGCGGATCTCCTTTTTGTTGACACCAATTTTATGCAGAATCAAATACCGCCCTTTATCAGAACTCGCTTCCGTCAACTGCTTAAAGTAAATGATGCTGCCTGTTGCGGCTAGAAACACAAGTCCCAGAAATCCACCCATAAATATCATGAGTCCAGACGCTTCCATCCCTTTGGAATAAGTGTCATAGAAGCTCGAAAATCTCGCATTGTCCGGTAAAATCTTCTCAATATCCGCAGTTAATGTTTTAGCTTTCTCTTGACCTGTAATGCTATAGATCTCAAGCGTGTCGCTTATGGCCTTCGGCTGAAGCTTCCCGAATATCTCGTCACTGACGACAATGGTCGTATAGACGGGGCGTTGGTTCAAAACGTTATATTTGTGCATTGCCTTGAAGGTTACCTGCTGCTTCTGCTGTTTATCCTTTAATGTAATGGTCTTGCCGACATATTGTGGCGACAATCCTTCCATATAAGATGGATCCAGCACAACCGCTTCATTTCCCTTAAGTGAGAGCTTCTCGTCTCTGTTCTGATCATCGGCCAGTTGATTGAAATCATGCTCCGACAAAATGGTAAAGGCCATTTCCCCGTCATAAAAGACAGATTCAAGACCACTTACGTCCGCATTCATTTCAAGTACCGGTACAGATTGATGGTAACGAAGTTTGTGATCCGCTGATTTTGCGACCAAATCATCAATCTTCTTTACTGAGCCTTCATCTGTGGAGATAAACATCATGCTATTTGGATTAGCTAACTCGGCGTTAGTACGATTGTTGTAATAAAAGCTGTACGACGTCCCAACAGCTGTCAATGTAGTTGCGCTAAGTACCGCAATAATTGTCAGCGTAGCGGCATTCCCTTTGATCCGATACAACAACTGGGAGGTGCCGATCATGTTCATCCCTTTCCAGTATTTCTTTTTACGGGCCGGGATATTTTCAACAATGCGACGGTTAAAGTACTGAAGAGAAAATAAGTGCCCAAGATAACCGTAAGCAAAATCACAAGCGGGGTCATCAAAAATCCTAATGTCTCCCATACCTTAGACTGCAACAGATTCTGCAGGGCAAGCCAGTAACCAGTCCCGATCAGAATCAGCGAGATCAGTGCCGTGATCCACGATACCTTCGGCTCCCGCTCATGCTCCTGATCCGCACGAAACAATTCGATTAATTTGAATCGGTAGATCAAGCGGTAACCTTGGAATGAGGTGATCAGAGTAATGATCATAAATACGATCACTGTGTTTATCACGGCTGATAAAGAAATTGTAAAGTGGTTGAGCAATTCATACCCCATCACCTTCATCAGAATCATAACGAAAAACTGACTAAGCACCGAACCAAGGGTAATCCCGATGATAAGCGCCAATATGCCCATCAGAAAATTTTCATAAAACAGCATGCGACCGATCTGCTTTTTACGTACCCCGAGTAAGGAGTACAATCCGACTTCTTTCTTGCGTTTTCTTGTGAAAAATGAGTTCGAATACCAGATAAAAATGGCCACAAATATCATAAGTACAACCGACGCTCCACTGAAGGCGGAACTGATTTTCGGTGAACCTTCAGAAGCCGACTGGATCGTAGTATCGTATTTCAAAGAAACAAACGTAAAGTAAATCACGATACTGAAAATCATGGATACAAAATATAAGAAATAATTCGTAAAGTTTTTCCTGATATTTTTGCGCGCGATGCTAAACAACGTCATGATGCTCACCTCCGAGCGCTGCTAGAACCTCCAAGATTTTTTGGAAAAATGTTTTTCGCTCTAAGTTCAGCTTGTGAATCTCTGTAAACAGCGTACCGTCTTTGATAAAGATGACACGATTGCAGTAGCTGGCCGCATAAGCATCATGCGTTACCATCATAATGGTCGATTGGTTGGTCTCATTTAGGCGGCTCATACTTTCCAGCAGGCTGGTCGCCGATTTGGAATCCAAAGCTCCGGTAGGCTCGTCCGCCAGAATCAGACTTGGATTGGTTACAATGGCGCGGGACGCTGCTGTACGCTGTTTCTGTCCCCCAGAAATATGGTAGGGATATTTATCCAATATATCTCGAATGCCGAAAGTATCGGCAATTTCATTTACACGTCTCTCAATTTCCGCAGGAGGAACTTTGGATAAAGCTAACGGAAGTAGTATATTTTCTTTGACTGTAAGTGTGTCGAGCAGGTTATAATCTTGAAAAATAAACCCGAGCTTATTCCGGCGGAAGTCCGACAGCTTTCTTCATTCGCCCATGCGATCAATTCACCATCGATGATCACTTCTCCCGAGGTCGGAGTATCAATAGTCGAGAAAATGTTCAGTAATGTCGATTTCCCCGCACCGGATGGTCCCATAATACCAACAAACTCGCCTTCCCGGATATTCAGGTTAATCTCATGCAGAGCCGTATATATATTTCCTTTCGTACCAAACGTTTTAGTAACATCTGCAGCTTGCAAAATAGTTTTCATTAGGTCTGTCTCCTTACATACACAAGTTAACAATCACAAATGTAATAATAACGGCCGAACCTTACAGCATTTTAATCCGAACCTTACATAAACCTTAAAACGTAAAAAACCCTCAGAATTCGCTTATCTAGCGAACCCTGAGGGTTGGTCGATGTATTTAATTACAAGTGCATTAGAAGTTCATAATCAATGAAAAATCAAAAATGATCGCAGAGATAAATAACGAACTTAACAACAATACGAATATGACGTAAAGAACAGTCCCCCGCCTAAACACAGGCTGCTCCACGCCGGAAGCTTGGGCGTAATGTGCAGCAGTTAGCCCCGCCAATATACCCATAATGAGAAACCATGGTTCGTAAAAAGAGATCCCATAACGCAAGACGGTTCATATCGACCTCAGCCCACCCTTGCAACCTCAGCGAAATGGCTCCGGCCAAGAAAGTATCTTGGTTATAATACCAGTGATACCGTGAGCAACTAAAAATGCTACGCATGTAAGGGTAGGGACTAAGACTAGAAGACGCGGGATCTTTTTCTCCTAAAGAGTGGCATCCATCCGGGAACTATTCTTCCCCATGGCCTGCCAAGCCCCAGTAATATAAAACCACATAGCATAATCAAAACACCTGCTGCATAGCTGGACACGCTAAAAGCACTCGTGTCGGAAAACCGTCCATAACCGCCCATCACTCCGCCGATTGCCGCTTCATAGAAACGCACGAAAACTGCGTAAACTAGCGCCCAAAGAAAGCCGGCATATGCTGGCCAAACCGAACTCCTCGTAAAACGTTCAAAAGCATTTAAACCCGCATTCGAAGCCATTCAACTCCCCTTTTCTGAACGAGTTTCGAACTGCTACTAGATATACTAGATTATAATATAGACGCTAAACAAGGTTTTATCTAGCGTAGTAGTTTGGCTATAGATGAAGTATTATTTTGGCAAGTGTGAAGTAAATGACAAGTCCGGTACCATCCACTAAAGTTGTAATAAAAGGACTCGATACAACGGCTGGGTCAGCCTTCAGCTTATGCAAAATTAATGGTAAAATGGCTGCTACGAAAGATGCCCAAAGGACAATCGTTAAGGCTGCCAAAGCGACTACTAGTCCAACATTCCAATGAACTCCAAGGATGTAAGCACGGCCGAAAGCAATCAAGGAGATTGTAGCGCCTGTCATTAAACCTGTAGTTACTTCCTTCCTGATCACCTTAAAGATGTCCCTGAAATGCACCTCGCCTACAGCTAGTGCCCGAACCAAAGTTGAGACCGTTTGGGTTCCGGTATTCCCTCCTGTTCCAATCAAAAGCGGAATAAAAAATGCCAGTGCGATTACTTCAGATAACGTCTCTTCATAATGCCTCAGGACAGTTCCTGTATAAGCTTCTGCTACAAATAAAATTAATAACCAAATAATACGTTTTCGATATAAACGGAACACGGACGATTTAAAATATGGTTCATCAAGAGGCTGGCTTCCGCCCAACTTCTGAACATCTTCGGTCGCTTCTTCATGGATGACATTCGATTAAGTCATCGACTGAAATCACACCAATTAATCGGTCTTGCTGATCAACAACGGGTAGAGCGACTAGATCATAACGTGATAACAGTTCCGCTGCTTCTTCTTGTTCCATGGTAGCAGGTACAGAGATCACTTCTCCCGCTATAAGCTCAGAAAGAAGTGTTTGGGGATCGTTTAAGATGATATTTTTTAGTGAAACTACTCCAAGTAGCTCCCCTTATTCCCAATCACATATATATAGGAAGTAATCTCTGCTTTATGACCAATATTTCGAATGTGCTGCAGAGTTTTCTCTAGTGTCCATGAATTTGGTGCGGCAATATAGTCTACCGTTGCAAGGCTGCCGGCAGTATGTTCTGGAAAGGTCATCAATGTACGAATCTTCTGGTTATAGCCCTCTGGAAGCAAAATGAGCAACTTCTCGGCTTGGTAGTGATGGATGGCAAGCATCATATCGACCACGACATCACTTGACATATTGTTAAGTATTTTAGATGTCATAGACTCGTCCAAATAACTCAAAATCCTATATTGCATGACTGGTTCTAAGTATTCAAGTATCTCAGCAGACATTACAGGATCTAATTTGTTAAACAGTTCGACTTGTTCCCTATTCTCGAGCTGCTCAATGCACTCAGCCAAATCATATGGCCTAAACGTTTCAAAATAGTTTGTAATGGCTTCGGTATCTTGATGATGTAACAACTGTTTTAATATATCAATCTGGATCATGTACGTTAATTATTCTCCTTCCTGTTAGGTTGTGGCAAGAGGAATAAGAAGAGTAGCAACACTGTAATAAATGAGTAAAGCTACAATGTCAGTTAATGTTGTTAATACCGGTCCAGAAGCAATCGCCGGGTCAATTCTCAGATGCTTAACAATCAAAGGAAGAATAGCTCCGGTTATCGTACCAAAGAAAATAGCGATGAATAATGCCAAACCAATGACCGAACTAATCATCGGTGAAGAATTCAACAGTAGGTTGGATAGTACGAATGCGAACAATCCGCAGACGAATCCTGTCAGCGCACCGATGCAGGTTTCTTTTCCAAGTAAAAGCCAGCTGTCCTTACCGCTTACGGAACTCATGCTGATTCGTCTTAGTGCGACAGACAATGATTGAATACCGCTATTTCCAGACATTCCTAATATGACGGGAATGAATAACGCAAGTGTAGTGAACTGTTCCAGTGAGGCTAGATAAGGAGCCATAATTTTCGTCATCAAAAATCCGAGTACTGTCAGTCCGACAAGCCAAGGTAACCTTTGACTGACTAGTCGAATTGTGCCTGAAGCTAGCGATATTCCGCTCTTTAACGCGGCGAAACTTTCAATACTTAGTGACATTCGTTCTTCCATTAGTTCGATAACATCATCTACCTTAATGATACCGATTATGATCCCCTCTTGATCCGTAACTGGCAGCTCCAGAAGATTGTATTTCTTGATCAAGTTAGCCGCTTGTGTCTGATCAGCTTTATCTTGAATAGAAATTACATTGGAGTACATTAGCTTTTCCATCGTAGCGTTCGATTCTGCTCGCAGTAACTGATGGATCGAGACCGTTCCGATTAGACAACGGTCCCCATCGATAACATAGAGATGATGATAATTATGATCCCCGCTTGTTAGACTTAACTTTTTCAAGACTAAATCTACGGTGTCTATAATATTTGCAGTCAGAAACTCTGTATGCATAAGAGAACCTGAGGAGTTGACCGGATATTTCATGATCCTCTCAATGTGTGCCCTTGCTTCCGGGTTCATCGCATTCAACAATGAGAGCGATTTTCGCCGGGTCACAGATTTTAAGAATGCTGCCGCTTCTACTGGAACCATCATATTTAGCATTTCAACGACATACTCAGAATCAAGATACGTCACGGCTAGTCTTCGATCTTCCCAACCAAATTCCTGGAATACTCCAACAAACTCATGCGGATACAGAGAATGAAGCACTTTTCCGCGATTTTTCTCACTTAATTCTAGAAAGAATGCCGCTTGATCAGAAGCGTGTAAGCTTAAAAAAGCAGATAGAAACTGCTTCATTTCGTTGGATGCTAAGTGAAATCGAAGTTCATTCATCATATCGCCTGTCTGTTTCATTTTTAGATCCTTCATCCGCTAACCTTCTTTCATTAATCATAACGAACCTTTGCATGTAAATACTTTGGCATATTGCATTGCATCATATTCTATATTTAACAGAAGATGAAGAGGTTATGAAAAAGTTAAGTTAGTTGGACAATTTAATGAACAGACACAGTGATATAACGATTCTGGACTCATTGGATTAGGCTGGTTCGTCATGATGGGCTCGTACGCTCAATGCCAACCCGATGGCAATCATATTGCTGATCAGAGAACTACCGCCATAGCTAATGAACGGCAATGAGATACCCGTCAATGGGACTAATCCAATGAGCATGCCGATATTAACAAAAATTTGGAACACTAACATCCCTATTATTCCAATGATAATGTATGACCCTGCGAGATCCTTACTCTCCATAACAATTTGCACCATACGGTAAATGAGCATGAAATATAGCATTAGAAGCACCGCAGATCCAACAAATCCGTAATTTTCTCCGATTACGACGTAAATCGAATCCGAGTACGCATAAGGAATGAACCCCTTCTTAATATAATAACCGTCACTTCCGGTTAAGCCTCCCGAACCGATCGCGCGCATCGCATTTTGGACATGCCATGATTTGTCAGGATCGCTTGCAGGATCAAGAAATGTTTGAATTCTTGCCATTTGATGGGGCTCCACAAATTTGGATAATAACTCCTGATCCGTATTATAAAGCCATAGTACTGTACCAATAGTTACTATCATGGTGCTGAGGAACACAATCATATACAGTAATCGAATATTACCCATCCACAGCATGCTTATTAATACTCCGATAAATACAAGCGCGGTACCTAAATCTGGCTGCTTCATAATTAAAGCTATAGGAATCAAAAAGACGATGCAAACTGGGATAAGATCTTGAACTAATCGGAGCTTCTCTCCAGCTCGTTTCCCTAACAGATGAGCAGCGAGCAAAATCGTAAATATCTTCACAAGTTCTGATGGTTGAAGCTGGAAGTGACCAATGTTTAACCAGCGGGTTGCACCGTTAATGTTCTCTCCAGATACCTGAACTACAACAAGCATAGCTATACCCAGGCCATAAAGAATATACAGTAATCTACCCAACAGAATTCTATAATCGAACCAAAACAAGGCCAGCATGGGGATACAAAATGCCGCGAACATAATTAAATTACTGATATGCAAACCAGCTAAATTAGTATCCTTGGTAGCCCCGTATATGGAGATAGTACCGCAGGCGACCAGACACATCAGAGTGAATAACGTGAATTTATCTAACTTCTTTAGTTGCTGAATAAACATGTAGTACCCCTACTTTGTTAAATTTTTAGACTTTTCCTGGCGTTGGTAAGAGTTATATCTTGATATGTTCAGTAGAATGCCGGTGCTAGCTAAGCATAAAATAAGTGAGGAACCGCCATAACTAATTAACGGTAGCGGTAAGCCAGTGATCGGCAAACAACCAGTAACACCTCCAATATTCAGTACGAGTTGAATAAAGATCATCATAACGATGCCTACCCCTAACAAAAGGCCGAAAGGATCGTCACAGCGAATCGCTGCGGTATAGCCCCTCCATATGAACACAAAAAACACCAACATGAGCAGGAAGGTTCCAATAAACCCGAATTCTTCGCCAACTACAGCAAAAATAAAATCGGTGTGTGCTTCCGGTAAATAAAAAAGCTTCTGTATACTTCCACCAAGACCCGTTCCGGAGAGACCACCATGCCCTAATGCATAGAGCGATTGAATAAGCTGGTAGTCCGAGTTCTGAGGGTTGCTCATCGGATTCAGGAAAGTAGTGATCCGCTGCAGTCGATAACTTTGGCTTACGGCCAGATAGACAAACATCGGGATAAGTAACAAACTAAGCAGGAATAAATGACGGAGATTAACACCACCGACAACAAGGATCGTTAAGGCAATAGAGAACATTATTAATACCGTACCAAAGTCTGGCTGTTTCATAACAAGAAGCAAGACCAATCCAACAACCGCTAGAATCGGAAGCAATCCTCTCCTGAAGTTGCGGATATTTTCACCTTTTCTGCTAATTAAGGTTGCCAAGTACAAAATAATGCTTAACTTCGCGAACTCAGCAGGTTGTAAATTAATACCGTTTAGTACAAACCAACGCCTTGCGCCGTTGATATCGCTTCCTGCAAATAATACAAGCACAAGCGTAATAACAGATAAAATTAATAGAACAGGGGTTGCCTTTTCCACCAAGTATAGGGGATACACATAAAAATGAGCATCACAAATAGTCCAATGAGCGCAAAAACGCCTTGTTTCATGACGTAATGCCACGGACTGTTGTGTTTGATTAGAGCTATTGGTGAACTCGCGCTAAAAATCATGATCAATCCAAATCCTACAAGAAAAAGGGTTACGAACAGAAGTGAAAAATCTGGGCGGCCTCGAATTTTGCTGCTCAACTAGAATGACCTCCATCCGCCGCATATTTCGTTATTCAAGATCGAGCTTTCCGCGATACTCTTTCTTGGCAACTAGTTCTAATTTATCGTTATGCAATTCATAGACATCCAATCCACTACCCGCTGCCCCAAGTGACCAGCCAAGAGCAAGCTCGGGTAGACCATCATGATTGAGGTCGGAGAACCCTGCATACACCACACCGTAACCATAGCCATTAACTTCAGATACAATTCGCCACTTATTGTCTTGCTGCTTGAACAATACCGCCTTTAGTAATTTCCCGGAAGAGTTGCTCTCTTCGTACACAACCACAGCTTCATCAATACCGTCTCCATCCATGTCTCCGAAAGTCACGTCCTGCCCCTCTTCGCTCTGCATAGGTACTATTAATTTCACTTGATCCGGGAGTAACTTAATTAGCTCATGACTGACAGTACCGCGTTCCTGGCTGTTTGTGGATACAGGGGGCTTAATCATATCTATAGGCGTAGCCGGAATCCCACATCCACCGAGGATCAATAACATCGTCAGCATAATTCCTGTTCGTCCAAGTTTATTAAGCATTTGGCGATCATCACCCCCGCATGTCCATATATTAAAGGCTACGCAGCTCGAAGTGGTTATGAAATAGTTAATATTTCACTACTACACACGATTCGCCGGTATTCATCCGGAGTACAACCTACGACTGCTTTAAAATCTTTTATAAAATGAGATTGGTCATGATACCCTAGCTCCATCGCAAGCTGTGAAAGATCAATCGGCGCCTGGCGATCCATCATCTCAGCAGCATTCTGTAAGCGATACAGTCGAATCACCCACTTCGGGCAGATGCCGACATATTGATCGAATAATCGCTGAAGTTTACGGATATGGATCTGAAAATGATCACACACCACATCTACCTTGGATACATCCCTATCTCCTGAGATGAAATCAATGATTTGGTTGATCTGAAGCACCTGCTCATCTTGTGACGGAAGCTTGGACAGTAGCAGCTCATTCATAGCCTTCACCATAGAATGTTGTTCATCGCCAAGATTGAGGATCGTATGCTCCAACTCAGGTCCGTTCATATCAAGGATGGCACTTACTTCTAGAGGGTGATTTAGCAAACTGGAGACGGAATGCTGTAGGAACGGATAGAAGCCTCCTGGCTTAAATTTGATCCCAAAGACGAGGCCTTGTCCATAGATAGGATACGTGAACTTCTGAGTCGAAGGAGCATAGATCAGCGTCTTACCCGGCTCAATAACTAGATTAACGCAAGGATTCGGGACAACATGCTGCATGAATGGTTCTTCATCCCGACTTTCCCAGCTGACAATCCAGTAATGCTTAACAAAATAACTTAGTGCTTCCGCGGCGGGATAACGAGACAAGTTGAACCTCTGCTCTCCCCTCTGCAGGTTTAGAACTCCCATACTCGGCTTGTTAGTATTCAGCATGAATTTATCAACTCCTGACTTGTTCATAACAATTATTCTTGTCGTGTTTTTACAATACACCGTTCGACTTACAAGGTATCATGATATTAACATAAAATTCCTGTTCTCAGGAGTTTTACATGATTTCAAGAAGAGATATCCATCTATAGGGAGCGTGGAAATATGACAAGCCTAAAATATGAATTTTATATCGGTGCCGAGCAAGGAAAAGTGTGGGATCTGCTGGTAGAACCTGAGGGGACAAGAAAGACTTTCTTTAACTGCGTACTACAGTCCAGTTTTAAAGCCGGTGAGCCTTTTGCCTACATCGGACCTGGTGCAGACGGCGATGAGACGGTGCATGTTTATGGGGACATCCTGACATATGAACCACAAAAGACATTAAGCTATCTCGAGCATCCAGGGGCCTCCTATCATGCAAATCACCAGGAACTAACTTCACGAGTTACTTTCACGTTGGATACGGTGGGCAAATGCACGAAGCTAACGCTAATTAATGATCAATGGTCAGACAACCATCCCTCCTTGCAGAATGCCGAATCACATTGGTGGATGATACTGAGCAACATCAAAACGGTGGCCGAAACCGGAAATACACTCGACTTTGGCTGGTAAATACGCGTAAATGCAACCAATTTAAAAAAGAGCAGCTGTGAGAACAGCCGCTCTTTCTACATCATTTCGATCATCCATATTTTTATTTCAATGTCCCAATATATTCGAATTTTGGCTTGCTGTCCGTACTGAGTCCTACCTCTTGTCGTAAAGTTTTAAGCGCATCCATTAGATCATCTTGTTTCACATATACAAATGGACTCTTCCAATCGCTTTCTACTTCTAAAGATTGAATTTGATTCGGCTTTAAACTGGGGAAGTTCAAGATCCATCGACGTAATACCGGTCCAGGTATATCGGATGTTACATTATTACCAATGATATCTAGAATGCTTCCCCATTGGCTTATTCCATTAAAAGAACTCAATTTATCCAAAATCTGTTTTATAACCTGCTGTTGACGCTGATTACGGGCAAAGTCGGAAGACTCTTGTGTACCTTGATTAGATTTACGATAACGAACAAAGTTCAACGTCTGTTGTCCATCTAACGTCTGCAGTCCTTTTTGTAAATCAATATTCGTCCCGTCTGCAGAGTCTTTATATTTCATGTCCATATGGACATTGATCTGAAGTCCGCCTAATACATCTACTGTTTCTTTTAATGCATCGAAATCTACAACAACCATATAATCAATAGGCAGATCTAACAACTCACTGAAGAATTGTTTCGTATTCGGAATAGCCCCGGATTTATCTTTGATATAGTTATGGGCATAATAATAATTTGCTTTGCGGGAACCCGTTGAATCAGAATAGATCTTTAGATCTCGCGGTAGGGACAAAAGACTTGCTGAATGGGTATCAGGATTATAACTTACAAGCATAAGAACATCTGTATTTACCGTCCCGTCACTACCATCCCGACTATCGACTCCCGCTAGAAGGAAGATCATCGGTTTTATCTCCGGATCAGGTATTGGTGTGGAATCTTCATCGTTATGAGAGTTTTCGAACGTTGGCAACGTTTCTCCACCGGAAGCTATTCGCTGTAGCGCAGCATCCGCCTTAACATATAAGTATCCTACATAGCTACCAACTCCAAGGACAAGTACAATAAGCAGTATACCCGTGATTTTTAGAACTCTACGTACTGCTATTTTTTTAAAAAAATCAGACATGGTTTCCCCCACTATATTAAAAATAGTTTATTGATATATAATACGGCTCAATCTATGAACGACGCAAGCCTACTTTTCTCTCAACGCCTTCATATAGCTTTAAACCTACGTTTAAACCCTTTTGGGCCAGGGACCAGCGATGAAAAATCTGTTTTACAAGAAGTGCGCAAATTACGCCTAAAAGTGCACCTGTTATCACATCTGATGGGAAATGAACACCATTCCAAATTCGAGAGAATGAAATCAATCCGGCAAGTAGAAGCCAAATGACACCATCTTTTTTCCGATATAAAAATATTGCCGTTGCAATGACAAATGAACCAATAGAATGATCGCTAGGGAACGAAGCGTTTGCAGCGTGGTCTATTAATTGATGGACGGGAAATTGGACAAACGGTCTGTCCCGATAGAACAAATGAGAAAGGATATTCCCTACTCCAAAACCAACGCAGGCCGCAAAGAGCGCTACAACTACCATCTTCTTATTTTCACGGCCGCTCATGAACCAATAAATAATGATTCCAATGTAAAAGAGGTATTCCGCTTTTTCTGACATAAATTGCATAATTGGATTCAATGCTGAAAGTGTAACTGTTAAGTTATTAATAGTTTCAAACACAATCTGATCTATTTGAATTAAATTCAAAATCTTAACCCTCTTCCTGATGATATGATATCTAGTAATAAAAAATAAGTTATGATAGAAATGGGCATCACAAATAGTCCAATGAGCGCTCAAACGCCTAGTTCAGACGTAGTGCCTCGGACTATGTGTTAGATCATAACGGTCGTTAATAAGTTTCCGATATATTAAATCCTCGTCTGGTAGTATCCATGATTAATCAGTTAGTTATCGAGATCGAGATTTCCATGATATTCCTTCTTCTGAATGAGCTCCAATTGATCATTACTCAATTCATAAATATTCAGCCCGTTGCCTGCCGCTCCTAATGACCAACCGAGTGCAAGCTCTTGTCTACCATCGTGATTGATATCCGGGAAGCCGGCATACTCTAGCCCATACCCAAAGCCCTTGATCTCAGATACGATTCGCCACGAATTGTCAAACTGCTTAAATAATGCTGCCTTCAAGGCTTTTCCCGATGTACTGCTATCTTCGTAGACAATGAGGGCTTCATTGATTCCATCGCCATCCATATCACCGAATGAAATATCTTGTCCCTGCTCGCCCTGCATAGGAACTATTAGTTGCGCTTGATCGGGCAGTAGCTTCATAAGTTCTTGACTGACTTCATCCCGTTCTAGACTGCTCACAGATACAGGAGGCTTGATCATATCGATAGGCGTTGCCGGAATGCTGCAACCTCCGAGCATCAATAACAAAGTCACCATAATTCCTGCTCGATTGAGTTTATGAAGCATATTTATGATCATCTTCCCCAGTCTTCCAAGGTTAGTATCTATTTTAATCGTGTCGGCCCATAAAGTGGTTATGAAATAGTTAAAATTCATCATCTAACTACAGGCAGAAGAATGTGAACCGTCGTCCCCTTGCCCATCTTGCTGCTGATTCGTAGTTCTCCTTGATGCAATTGAATGATTTGATCGGATATAGCGAGACCGAGTCCACTACCTGCAGCATGCTGATCCGCTTTATAAAATTTACGAAGGACATGCGCCAATTTATCCTCGGCGATCCCTAACCGGTATCCTCAACACATATGATGACATTTTCTTCATCCCTATATGCTCGGACAACAATACTACCTCCATGTGGGGTGTATTTCAACGAATTATCCAACAGATTTATGAAGACCTGCTTTAACCGATTCACATCAGCCGAGACATTAGGAAGATCTTCCTCAACTTGCACTTCCAGGTTGACCCCTTGCCTGACTGCCCTTGGGTTAAGCTGTCTACCGATTTGCCAAATCAACTGTTCAAGATCGACAGAAGTAAACTGGAGAGATATTCTACCGTTATCCAGTTTTGAGAAATCAAGCAGTTCATCTACCAAATGAGTTAACCTGTCGCTCTCTGCTTCCATAATATCAAGTCCTTCTTGAACAAGCATTTGGTTGTTCCTCCCATTTGCCTTGAGAGTAATGACCCAGCCTTTAATCGAAGTAAGCGGCGTACGAAGTTCGTGGGAGATGGAAGAGATAAAATCATTCTTCAGTTCTTCGCTCTTTAGGATTCTTGCAGCCATCATATTCAGCGTATCCGCTAAAGAGCCTAATTCATCCTGATAACGCTTGTGTACTCGTACGTTGAAATCTCCTTCCGTCATACGGTTCGCTGCTTGCTTAAGATCCTTGATTGATCTTGTAATTGTCCGGGACAGTAGCAATCCGAGTATCGTGACGATGGCGATAACAAGGATACCGACGGAGATGAGAAGAATCGTAATCTGATGGATCGTATGCAGTGTCGTTGTCAAGGAAGTAGCAAACCTAACCTCACCCAACGTGGAGCCTTTTTCTTGCGCTTGTAAAGGGTAGGATACTGCTAATACCGGTTCATTCGTTACCGGATCCTTCCCTTTCCACACTCCAGGTATACCAGTGATAGCAGTCTGCACATCTGGATATTGAGTCATTTTAATCTGACCATGGAACCCATTAGAATCCTGCAACAGCCTACCTGAAGTGGTGATGATCTGAACCTGAGCATCTGAATTGTGTGAGAACCCTTTCAGGAGACGATCTGATTGCGCCTCCAAATCATCTTCAGCAAAATATTGCTGAAAAAAAGAAGCAGACAGCTCGGCTTGATTCATTAAAATCCGCTCTACATTATGAAAGTAGTAAAACCTCACCGAGGCGATAAGGAAGATCTCAAGAATCAGAACGGTGATAAAGATCACGACCATATAGCTTCCCACGAGCCTTTTCTGTATGCCCATGTCTTATCCGTCCTTCCTCCACCGATATCCGAGTCCCAGACTGTCTCAATCCATTGCGGATTGGAACCGTCATCCTCGACTTTCTCACGGAGCTTGCGCACATGCACATCTACTGTCTTCGGGTCACCTATGAAATCCTCGCCCCAGACGAGATTCAGCAATTCATTACGAGATAATGCGGTATCGGGATGTTCCAAAAAGATCGAAGCATCTGGAATTCCTTCGGTGTCAGCTCGATAACCTCATCGTGCTTGAACACTTTATTTGAATTCATATCGACGCGGAACGGACCAGACTCAAGAACATGCCGCAGCGGCATCATTTTGTTGTCCGTGCGCCGCAGTATAGCATGAATACGTGCTACAAGTTCGAGCGGATTGAACGGCTTGACGATATAATCATCGGCACCGATCTCTAGCCCCTTGATCTTATCCAGATCTTGTCCACGTGCAGTTAGAAATACTATTATGACCGATGGGTCCTGTGCTCTGATCTGTGTGCAGATCTCAAATCCATCAGTATCCGGCAGCATAATATCCAGAACAATGACATCAGGTTTATGTTCAGAATAGCTCTGTATCGCTGATTCTCCACTTGCAGCTTCATATACTGTAAATCCATTATTAGATAAATTAATCGAAATAAATCGTCTAATATGATCTTCATCTTCACAGATCAACACATGATTACGTGTTACATGATCCAAGCTTTGCACCTCCCAACCTTGGATGCGTTAATGATAAAGTGGATAATACTCGAAAATAAAGACCTTGTCAAAAATGATCCGATTTTCTCACCTGAATGCAAAAAAGCCGCGATAAGCGGCTTTTTGCAGACTTTATTTTACAATAACGAGTTCCGGCACAGGAACGAAATTGAAGTTTTTATGCAGAGCCTCCTGCACAATTTGAATTAACTCGATCACATCAGCTGCCGTTGCCCCGCCACGATTCTGTATGACATTGCCATGTACCGGCGAGATCATCGCATTGCCGCGTGCAGTACCCTTAAGCCCGACGCTCTCCACCAGTTTGCCAACCGGCGTTCCAATCGTGTAATCATTCTTGAACACGGAGCCGCAGGAAGGATAATCGAAATGATTCTTTCCGGTCCGATCTTGAACAACATTCATCATCGCCTCAGGAACTGGCTTGTTGCTCTGTTCTAATGAAGACAAATAATTGCGATAGAAACGGTAGAAGCTTGCTAAACTGGAATTATCGATGCTATCCCTTACAAGCGGTTGATTCAAATAATTGTTAATCCGTTCGAAATCAAAAGACGCTCCCGCCGTTTTCAATTTCAAGTCGGCCCCTGTGATGAACCAAGGTTGATGTTGAAAAATAGACTGTTTGTAAGCAAATTGGCAATCATCCACATGGATGCTCTGGATTCCTCTTCCCGGTGCATCTAGATCGATATAATATACCGTATCCAAATAATCACACATCACATTGGCAAAATATTTTGCATTCATATAGACACCACCACCTAGCGTACCCGGTAGTAAGAAGGTAAAATGATAGTCTGTAAAGCCGCTAAGATCTCCGAATAATGATAGCATCGATAGTGGAGTTCCTGCTGATACATACAGGAGATCTCCTCTTGGCATAACTTCAATGTGGTCACGCATCGATATATATAAGGTCTCAGGACCAGGACGATCGGGTAAAAGAAGATTCGAGCCCATCCCGAACATCACCGTCTGAATTCCACTGGATTGAGCTTGTTCCAATAATAGTACAATTTCTTCAGTGCGTCTGGGCTTGGCGACAAACCGAGCCATCCCTCCGATTTCATAAGTTGAGTATTTCGATAAATCCTCATTTTCCTTGCATATCTGGGTTAGTCTGTGATCCCAAAACATGGGTAGTCTCCTTTCAACAATAAGAAAACCTCTTAACGAGGCCATTCAGGTTGAGCGACCGCAGGCTCAATGGTTGGTTTTCTTGCAGCGGACTATATAAGTATATATAGATATAGGTCTCTATACAAGATATGTGCATGAATTCCGGTTTGCGCTTTTGAATAAGGCGGCTACTTTCGACGGAGACTACACGAGACATATAAATAGGTAGTACAATATAAGAAAGAAATCTAAGGTTGTGATCTTAATGAATGCCTCCAAAACTGCAAGTCTGTCTGTGTTCAGCAACACTTTCATCGTCATATTGAAGCTCATCGTCGGTTTTCTAACCGGATCCGTTGCCGTTATATCGGAAGCAATCCATTCTGCTCTGGACTTGCTGGCCTCGTTGATCGCATTTATTTCTGTCCGTATATCAGGCCGTGACGCAGACCGCGGACATCCGTACGGACATGGAAAAGTAGAGAACATATCGGGGACAATCGAGACGCTACTAATCTTCGTCAGCCGGTATTTGGATTATTTATGAATGCGTGCAGAAGCTGCTACATCCTTCCCCTATCGAGCTTCCGCATCTCGGAATCATCGTGATGTTTATTGGTGCAGCAATCAACTTCGTCGTATCCGTCAAGGTGAAGCGCACGGCCGATGCAACTCATTCCGTAGCAATGAAATCCAATGCCCTACATCTGCTTACGGATGTCTATACTTCCTTGGGCGTTGGCGTCAGCCTATTACTAGCCGCAATCACGGGCTGGACTATCCTTGATCCTCTGATCGGAATTGTACTTGCCTGCTATATTATGTGGGAAGCCTTCGAGCTAATGAAGGAATCCTTTCCTCCATTGATCGATGCTCACCTAACTGATGCAGAAGAGGAGCAGATTTTACAGGTGATTGCCCAATATGAAGCTCAGTACATTGAAATCCATGATTTCCGTACCCGGCGGTCCGGACCTGAGGAATATATCGATTTCCATCTTGTGCTTCCCTCTAAAATGGACATCGAGACCGCCCATCACCTTTGCGACAATATTGAAACGGCCATCAAGAGCATCTTTAATCGAGCTCAGGTTTTGATCCATGTCGAACCTGAGCACGAGCAGAAACATATGGGAATCCATATGGCTACCAAGAACAAATGAAGAGAGACCCTGAGTGGGTCTCTCTTCGAGCCTTTTAAATAGTACACATTGGTACTAATTGAGTTTTCTCAATATAATTACCGCATTATGGCCGCCGAATCCGAAGGAATTGGACATACCAATCTGTAGGTCCTTGCTTCTAGCTTCATGCGGAACATAATCAAGATCGCAGATTGGATCAGGGTCATGCAGATTGATTGTCGGCGGGATGATCCCCGTCTGCAGGCTCTTGACGAGAGCGACCGCTTCAACAGCACTCGATGCACCCAGCAGATGGCCTGTCATCGATTTATTGGCAGTCACGGGAACGTCATATGCCGCTGCTCCAAATAGCTTCTTAATCGCCTTCGTCTCCGAGATATCTCCGATTTCTGTACTAGTGGCATGTGCACTAATTACGTCGATCTGCCTAGGTTCAATTCCGGCATCCTGAAGCGCCAGCTCCATCGCACGGTACGCTCCGATTCCTTCTGGATGAGTTGCTACCATATGATAGGCGTCGGAAGTCGCTCCATATCCGATAACTTCGGCATAGATTTTAGCGTTTCTCCGCTCCGCATGGGATAACGATTCAAGTACGACAATCCCTGCTCCCTCCGACATAACGAAGCCGTCGCGATCCCGATCGAATGGCCTGCTCGCTTGTTCAGGCGCATCGTTACGGCTTGACAATGCCCCGGCATTGCCAAAGCTAGCGAGTGATATATCCGTAATTGCAGCTTCTGTACCGCCAGCAATGATTACATCGGCTCCGCCTGAACGAATTAGCCGCGCTGCTTCACCAATCGCAGTATTGCCTATTGAGCAAGCAGTCACGGGAGAGAGTGTCGGTCCAGTCGCCCCATATTTAATGCTGATCATAGCCGCGGCCATATTCGAGATCATCATCGGTACCAGAGTCGGGCTGACTCGCTGTGCCCCTCTATTCTTCAACTGATCATGTTGATCGAGCAGTGTCTGTATACCGCCAACGCCTGAACCAACATAGACACCCAGACGCTGTAAATCTAGTTCATCCAGCTTTAGCTCGGCATCTTTAACAGCCTGATCTGCCGCTACTATTGCAAATTGGCAGAAGCGATCCATTCGCCTTGCTTCTTTACGGCCGAACTCCTCTTCGGCGTCGAACTCCTTTACAAGTCCAGCAATTTTCGCTTTATGAGATGATGTATCAAATGTATCAATATGTGATATTCCAGATTTACCATGTACTAGACTGTCCCAGAAGCTGTCTACTTCATTTCCGACAGGCGATATTACGCCCATTCCTGTAATAACTACTCGTTCCATCGTTGTTCATCCTTTCTATTAGGCATAGCTCTAGATCGGTCAGAACCTCTCTTACCATCCATCTTGTCACTTTCATTATGCTATTACAAGTTGTGTGTTATCATAGTATAAGAACTACTAGTCTAACGAACTCAATTATCTTGGAGAGTGACTAATTGATGAAGGATCAAGGAAGGCTTCAGGCTTTATCAGAATTTCTCAAGGCGAGCCGGGCCAAGATTTCACCGGAGTCTGTCGGATTCTCACATGGTACACGCCGACGCACGCCGGGCCTACGCCGAGAAGAAGTGGCGCAGTTGGCTGGGGTGAGTCCAACATGGTACACATGGCTGGAACAAGGCAGAGATATACAAGTGTCCACCTCAGTACTGGATTGCGTCGCTACTGCACTACAACTAACCGTTGACGAGCGGAAATATCTATTTGCCCTCGCGATGGGCCCAGTCTCCCCTGCCGCCCGCCCCAAGGATGAGTTTGCAGCGATCAGCCCCGCTTTAATCAAGATCATTCAGGAGCTGCGCTACTGCCCTGCGATTATCAATGACCGTCATTATAATATCGTAGCTTGGAATGCAGCTGCTTCCCAGGTATTCATCAATTTCGATAGCATACCCTTTGAGCAAAGGAACATGATTTCGTTGCTTTTTACGAGAAAGGAATTACGGCGACTTGCCGTGAATTGGGAGGATTTCGTCAGCGGCTTTCTTGCGATCTTCCGTGCCTATTACGGGCAGTACGTGGAGGATGAATGGTACGAAGAATTTATTGCCGAAATGAGTGGAGCCGCACCGGAATTCAACGCCTTATGGCAGCAGAGCAAGGTGAGTACTGCGCCAGAAGTGTTAATTGAATTTAGACACGCCAAGGCTGGCAAGATGTTATTCCACCTTACTTCCTTCCAGGTACAAGGTGATGCCGATTTGCGCTGCAGCATTTACACTCCGCCCCCGACTCGAATACAGAGAATAAGTTGAGGAGACTGCTGGAGAGTCAGTAAATAACAAAAAGAACGGAAATGAATACATTTCCGTTCTTCTGTGCATTCCACGGCCTAACCCTCTAACAATCTGCCTCTTAACGTCTCGATCTCTTCAGTACGAAGACCATTCGTGATCAAGTACTGCTCTGCCCCACCATAGACCGAATAGAGATGATCGAGCATGATCTCCATATTCTCAGGTGCGCTACCCATGAATGCCCGATACTCCTCTATGGACATTTCTGCTGGGCGATCTTTCAGAAGCTCGTCGATAATCGGAGCCAGGTTCGTCTCGGTCTCCGCATAATCACTAACAATGGTCTCCCGAGGTACTCCTGCCAAATCTAGCAAAAGTGCAGCAACAACACCGGTGCGGTCTTTACCAGCAGAGCAATGAAATAACAATCCTTCCTCTGTCTCTGCAATACGGCTGAATACTTCAGCTAATAATGGCCCGGAGTTGTCCAGCAATATTTTATACATGTCGCCCAGACTGCGAATATCTACTAACCTAGTAGTCGCTGGATTAACCAATGAAATATTATAGTAATGCACCTCTTGACGTTCCGCAAATACATCCTTCTTGGCTGCTGTCTCATCACCGAAACGCAGATCAATAATCGTCCGTACACCTAACCCGAGAATCAATTCCTGATCACGTGCCGAGAGCTGGTGCAGCCCGTCCGCACGGAACAAGCGTCCGTTCTGTACAATTTCACCTGTTATTGTCTCATACCCGCCGATATCACGTACATTATAAGCTCCGTCCAACTTCAGCAGACGTTCCAAGCCGTTCGTTGTCATTGTCAATGGAATAACCGCCTTTCAAATGATCCTTGTCTGTCGGATACCCATCAAAATTACAACAGGAAAATCCGCAGCTTCCTACTATAAATTATAGGAAATCTGCTTCTCTTCCGTCAATTTTTATACCTAGATCTGAGCCTAAGCAGTCACTTTATTAATAAATTCTACGATAGCATCATGCATTTGATCCAACGCAGGTTGCTCCACTGGATAGTGACTGCCGTTTTCTAGGGTAACGATTTTCACATCTACCTTCGTTATTTTATCTAAGAACGGAGTGCTTAAATGTAGCGGTGTCCATCGATCCTGTTCAGGCTGCGTCAAAAGAATGGGACATATATTAAATTCTTCTGCTTCAAGTGCTGGTTTGTACTCGGAGTAACTTTTTAAAAATGCCATACTTGTTTTATTTGCAGCAGAAGTTTTATCACGATTAAAGACCTTCATTACCTCTTTATCATTGCATAGGGCACTCATCTTAGAAGCTACACTCATCTTCATCTTGAAGCTTCTTAAGCCGATTTTACATGCAACGCCTACCATTGGAATTCCAACTCGACTCATAAACAGGTTTTTAGCTGTTTCATCACGCACTTGTTGAACCCTTTGATCCAAGAAGGTCATCCCAACGATCCCTTTCACTTTCTTGTTTTTTGCTGCAACATGATAAGTTTCCATACCACCGGCACTTAAGCCATACAGGACAATCGGTCTGTCATCGCGTTGTAATTCATAGTCTATATAATCACTTGCTAAATCAACCCAGTCATCATACTTCACAATGGCACCCTTTCTGACTTCTGTTACTCCATAAGTTGGCATGTCAATGGCAATCGTTTCGAAACCATCTTTTGATAAGGGACCGCCTAAAATCATAGACATCTGTCTGCCATTGGTACCTACGCCGTGTAACAAAATTACTTTAACTGGGGCTTTTTTATTACGGAAACAATCTAAATGTACTTTATGACCCTTCCAGTTCCACCATTCTTCCGTTGGATGATAACTTTGCGTAAAATGGTATTTCCTAGGTAAATGATTCTGTATCTCCTGCCATTCCTTTTGTGTACTGTATGTCATTTCGTCTCCTCCTTATTAATGTTGACAACTTATATAACGACTCGAACATTCATATGTTCGAACTAACGAACGTTTACTGAGTAAATAATATTTTATTTTTATATCATTGTCAATGTGTATTTTTGGTATGCATTTAACAAAAAAAGTAGCATTTTAAAATACTACTTTCATCGTTTAACTATTAACTTATTGATTATTTCTTCAATCGGTTATCGGTTTCCAACGAATTAATGAGTTGTTTTAATAAGATAAGGGAATTGTCGAGTGTAAGGGAATAATATCTTTCAGTAGCACGCTTTTGAACTGTCACAATTTTTGCGTCTAACAAGTGCTTCAAATGGTGTGAAATGGCTGGTCTAGACAAAGAAAGACGTTCTACTATTTGATTTACTGACATTTCTCCTTCATCATATAACAACACCAGTATTTCTTGACGATTTAGATCCTGCAAAATGGAGAAGATAGGGGTACATTCTCTTAATATGTTAATGGTTTGTTGACTCATGATTTCTCTCCTGTCTAATTATTCGAACATTTTCTTCCTACTACGAATTATAGGAAATACGCGTCTGTTCCGTCAATGATTGCAACTGTAACGATATCTGATATCAGCATTATGCAGATCGTTCCAAATTGAGGATTAACGCGTCTAGATCATCCCACCCGTACCCCACTTCTCTCAGGCTTATACCGCCTATTTCTACATCTTCGTACGCTGTAGATTCCCCGCCAAGCGATTCATAGAAGGCACAGTAGCCGTTATCCTCTAGTGCCCAGACCAGCATGGACCGGTAACCAGTCTCACGCAACTGAGAGCCGACCGATAGCATTAGTTTGCGTCCTATCCCCAGTCTTTGATACACCTCAAGCAGATAAATGGCATAAAGCTCCCCTTCATACGGTAACTGATCAGAACGGGAGCGACCGCCTGAAGCAAATCCGATAATCTCCCCCTGCTCGGTCTCCGCCACAAAAATATTCATGGATTGCTCTGTACCAGACAACTGCCGTTTCCACATTTCAGCACGCTTCTGGGCGGATAAATCGGACAGATATGAGTCTGGAACAACTCCCCGATAGGTCGTACGCCAGCTTGCGACATGTACATTTGCGATAGCTTCTGCATCCTGAAGTACGGCATGACGAATATGGAACATTAAAAGGCCTCCCTTAGATTGCCATTATTTAAAATCTTCTTTGGAAATAGCGATTGATGGGTAGTGCCCAATTTGAGTTAAATCCGTATCGAAAGGAACACTATAAACCATATAGTAATTGTCCTCGTTTACTACTGAAGTTAGCTCTTCAAAACGATTTCTAGCTTTGTTAGAATCTGTGGTTGCATAAACTACAGCGACAATGCCTACTCCCTCTTCCATCCATCCTTTAAGAATCAATTTCAACGGTTGTTCATTTGTCAAAGCTGTTTCTACCATATTCATGTATTCTGTCATGTTAAAACTTTGCCTTTCTAAGTCGAATTGAGTTGTTAGTTTCTTCGGCTGAAATAAGGAGATCGAGGAATTACTCCTCGATCTCTTTGCGCCAGCTCTGACGGTTCCTTTTCCCCGATTTAGAGGAGCTTGTGCTTGAACGTCCTTCGTTTCTCTTCGCTGCGATCCTTTCTTTCCTCATCTGGAATCGAATCTCACGCTGCATCTTGTGGTAGTTATCAAGTCTCTTCCGGTCTAACTCCCCTTCATCTATCGCATGTAGTACTGCGCAGCCTTTCTCATGCCGGTGCTGGCAATCACTGAACTGACACTGTTCCTTCAATTTCTCAATATCCTCGAAAGTGCGCTCGAAGCCACCATCATCGTCCCAGATCGATAGCTCCCGCATACCCGGCGTATCGATAAGAACACCGCCCTGCGGAAGCAAGAAAAGCTCCCTGTGCGTCGTTGTATGGCGTCCGCGGCTATCGTCTTCGCGCACTTCCTGCGTAAGCTGCAGCTCGGCTCCGGTTAGCCAGTTGATTATCGTAGACTTTCCGCTTCCGGACGACCCGGCCAGAGCAATCGTAGTACCCGGGTAGACGTAAGTCTCAAGCTGGTCTCTACCAATGCCTAGATGAGCCGATACGCTTATTACTGGCACTCCTGGAGCGATTAATTCCGTCTCTGCGATAAAGGATGGTATATCTTCACAGAGATCGCTTTTGCTCAGAACGATTATCGGATTAACTCCGCTGTTCCAGGCCATAATTAAATATCGCTCTAGACGGCGGACGTTAAAGTCGTAGTTGAGCGCACATACGATGAACAGGGTGTCTACATTTGCAGCAATAATCTGCTCCTTCGTCTCAAACCCAGCCGCTTGTCTGGCGATTAAGCTTTTGCGATCCACTATCTCATGGATAATCGCATCATCGCCCTCATTCATCATTTTTACCGCGACCCAGTCCCCGACGCCGGGATAACTTCTCTGCTCACTGGCCTTAAGCCGAGCTTTGCCCGATAAGGTAGCCCAACTCGTTCCTCGTTCACTTCTAATCTCATACTTCTGGCCATGATCCGCTACAATCCTTGCCGGCTCAATTTGACCTTTTATACTGTATTGTTCGGCAATATTCCGCCATTTAGGCTGCCATTCTGTAGTCCATCCGAATGCTTCTAATTGATGATTTTCCAATTTGTGTTCTCCCTTTCGTATTCTCCTGAACGAATCAAGCGACATCAAAGGAATCCCTACGTAATTGCTTGCCTAAAAAGGGCTCAAATTGGCTAAACTACACCAAAAAGCATCCGCAGAGATCCCTCTACGGATGCTTAAGCTTCATTTCTATCTTACGATTCGAAACTTACCTGAGTTTAATGATTGATAAACACAGGTCAAGACTTCGATCAAGAGACAGATATCCGTTCAGGAGACTTTGTTTTATAAGCAACATGCACAACAAATTTACGGTTACTCATATTACATCGCCTCCTTCAACAATTTCCCATAGTGTAACCAATATTTCGATATGAAGTCAATGGACAAAATAATTATAACCATCTATTGGCCAATGATGGCGAAACCCGTGATTCAAGATTGATGTGATGAACTTCCTCTTACAGGTTGTTTTTTAAAGAGGGGCTCAAGTATAATGATGTGACATAATCATCACAATATTATAAACCAGTTGCAGGAGGACTAATCGAATTTGTCTATGAGTATCTCTTCTATTATTTCAATCGTCTTTGGTATCATCTTTGTTCTGAATATTCTGTTTGGTCTCGTCATTGTCTTTCAGGAGAGGAAGGATATCGGATCGACCTGGGCCTGGCTGCTTGTTCTCTCCTTCATTCCCGTGCTCGGATTTATACTTTACCTACTGTTCGCGCAGGATTTCCGCAAAATCCGGCTATTTCACTGGGATGATCTCAAGAAGCTTCGTTATGAGAAATTACTACTTGAGCAAATGGAGAGTATCCAGTCTGGAGGCTTTCAATTCAAGAATGATGTAGCTCAGAAAAATGATGATCTTATTTACATGCATTTGAACGAGAATCATGCACTTCTCACTGAAGATAATGAGATCGATATTTTGACGGATGGAAAGGTTAAATTCGAGCGGCTATTTCAGGACATCAGAGAGGCACAGGAATCAGTACATGTCCAGTACTACATTTTCCAACGAGATAATCTGGGTAAGAAATTCCTCGATCTGTTGACAGAGAAAGCGAAGCAAGGAGTTAAAGTTCGTCTGCTATATGATGAGCTAGGCTCGAGAAAGTTAACCAAGGGCTTCTTCAAGGATTTCTTGGCAGCAGGTGGTGAAGCCGAAGCCTTCTTCCCTTCCAAGCTACATTTAATTAACCTGAGAATCAATTACCGTAATCATCGTAAGCTAGTTATTATTGACGGCAAGATTGGCTACGTTGGTGGCTTCAACGTCGGAGATGAATATCTCGGGATCAAGAAGAAATTCGGATATTGGCGCGATACTCATCTACGAGTTCAAGGCAGCGCGGTATACGCCATGCAAATTCGCTTCATTCTAGACTGGAGCCAAGCGTCGCAGCATAATGAAATTACATATGAGACTAAGCTATTCCCGGCAATTGAGACGACAGGTCGGGTAGGAATGCAGATTGTCACCAGTGGTCCCGATTCAAGTCTGGAACATATCAAGAACGGTTACATCAAGATGATTATGTCCGCTAAGCGATCCATCTATATCCAGTCTCCTTATTTTGTTCCGGATCCTAGTGTATTTGATGCGTTACGAATCGCCGCTTTATCCGGTGTAGATGTACATATCATGATCCCGGACAAGCCGGATCACCCGTTCATTTATTGGGCCACCTTGTCCCATGTCGGAGAACTCCTGAAGCTTGGTGTCAAGGTCTATCTCTACAAAAAAGGCTTTATCCATGCCAAGACCATTGTCGTTGATGATGAGATCTCTTCAGTCGGAACCGCAAATATGGATTATCGCAGCTTCCGCTTGAACTTTGAAGTGAATGCATTTATTTATCATGAAGCTACCGCTCAGAAGCTGAGTGAAATATTCTTGGAGGACATTAAAGACTCCACCTTGTTGACTATAGAAGATTACGGGCAGCGTCCAAGATTGGTGCGTATGAAGGAATCTATTTCACGCTTAATATCTCCAATTCTATAGTATGTGTCCATACGAAAAAACAGCCTTAGGTTAGCATTCCTAGGGCTGTTACTTCTATTGGCTTTATTTATTTTTATTTACGTCCGAAATCAGCTTTAATCTCGCCCCATTCGACGGTATTCCATTTCAGGATTTTATTCTCATACTTATTGTTTTGCAACCACTGTACCGCTCGGTCCGTCAATTCCCAAATTTCTCGTGTCGAATCATTACGTTCCAGAGAAGTGGCTGGTTTTTTGTTGCGGACCCATGCCAGTGCTGTTTTCGAATCGGTGTATACCGTCCTCTTGCTGCCCTGTTTCTTCAAGTAAGCAAGCGCATGGACAATCGCGATGAATTCACCTAAATTGTTCGTTCCGTTCTTTACAGGACCAACATAGAACAGAATCTCACCAGTTTGGGTATCCACTCCCTTGTATTCAACCGGACCGGGATTACCTCTTGTACCTACGTCTACTGAAATGCTGTCATAATCTATTTCCTCTTTAGTGGCAGTTGTTGATGATTTGTACTTACTGTGATTCGATGGATAGCCACTACCAGAACCTGCTGTCTTCGCCTTGTCTCTTCCCCAGTTCTGTTTCCAACCGTTAGAATATGCTGCTTCTGCCTCTGCATGGGACTCGTAGGATTTGTATTTTGCATTAGTATAACCGTTAACTTGTGTCTGACACTCGGGCCAAGAGGTATAGATTCCAGGTTTATGCCCTTCCCAGACCACGTAAAATTTTTGTTTCGCCATATTCTGCTCCTATTAAATGCAATCAGTATTTAGAAAGTTATCACACTGAAGATTATATATTGCGTAAAATCAGTGAGCAAGACTCTCTCCTTCAAAAGCCGTAATAACCTGCTTAACTTCCTCCGGAATTGGCGTGCTCTTCCCGTTGTTGGTATCAATCAACACTACAGCTCCACGTCCGGCAGCTTTCAAAGTATCTTCTACAACGACGGCATATTCCACATCCAGAGAGGACCTGCCAAGCGACGCCACACGCACATGCATTTCAACCTTATCGCTACGATACATCTGTGCTATGTACTGGCACTCCAAATCGGCAACGACTGCCACTCTCTCTTCACCGAACAACTCAGCAAACAGCCCGAGATTCTCAAAATATTCAATCCGTCCCTGCTCAAAATACATGAAATAGCTTACATTATTAACATGTCCAAGCATATCGGTCTCACAATATCTCACCTTAATAGGTATTGAAAAGTGAAACTTATGCAGCCAACTCTTCAAATCAGGTTGAATAAAACTTTCTTTTTTCATTAAAGTTTCTCCTTTTGACTATCGATCTGGCGCAAAAAACGGGCACCACTTACGCATATATGTGATAAGTAACCATTTTTATATATAATGATTGAAATTATCCATTTAAGCGTCCGCGGTGTCCGTTAAATTTTTATATAAATTCTTACTTACAATGAACAGGAATCGTCCGTGCAGGTTGCCCCATCCGAACCAAGGACATCAAGCTTTGTCTTAGGATTCTCTTCTTCCCATACCTGATTTAGAGCACCCAGAAAGGCTTCCATAGGCTGTGCTCCACGGACCGCATACTTGCGGTTTAATACGAAGAACGGTACTGCTTGAACGCCTAGTCTTGCCCCTTCCTGCTGATCACCAATCACTTGTTCTTTATATTCGTCCCCAGCCAGCATTTGCTTGACTTCACCGGCATCCAGCCCAACCTCAGCGGCTAAGTCTGCCAATACGTCGTGATCCCCAACATGCTTCGATTCTGTGAAATACGCGGAAAGAAGACGCTCCATCATTTCCTTGCCATTCCCTTTCGTATCGGCATAATGACCGACCCGGTGGGCATCTAGCGTGTTCGTCATAACTGCCGTATCTAGATGATAATCCAATCCAACATCACGCGCCTGCGCAACAACCTGGTCATTCATTCCTCTCGCTTGTTCGACAGAAATACCATATTTATGTGCGAGCATCTCCTCCATTGATTCGTCGTACTGCTTCGGTGCATTTGGGTCGAGCTGGAAGCTCTTGAAGACGAGTTCCACCTGATCTTTGTGAGGGAACTGCTCCAAGGCTTGCTCGAATTTCCGTTTACCTATATAGCAAAAAGGACAAGCAATATCTGACCATATTTCTACTTTCATCGTATATCCTCCTTCGTTCATTTCGTTTTGACAACCTAAAAACAAATTTCATCTCTCAAGCAAATATGCCATTGCTGTAACTACAACAATTACATTATAAAGCATTCACTTACAAAACTACAGTACCTTTAAATATATAAATTCAAAAATACTGTGCCTTTTTTTACAGACGTGTTCAAATTCAGAATGCTATATTCGCGTTAAACAGTGTTTAAATCATAGTTTGAAAGGAAGACACTATTGTATGCTACTTCACATTGGACTGGATATGGGTTCAACAACAGCTAAACTGGTTGCCATTACAGCGAATGGCGAGATCATACATCAGAGATACTGCAGACATTTTTCCGATGTTAAAGGTACGACACTACATATGTTGACTGAATTAAAGTCGAAATTTCCGGACGCCATCGTATCGATGAACATAGCTGGCTCTGCAGGACTATCGATGGCAGAGCATGTAATGCTGCCCTTCGTCCAGGAGGTCATCGCTTGTACAGAGGCTGTTGAACAATACATTCCTAACACAGATGTAGTTATTGAACTAGGCGGCGAGGATGCCAAAATCATCTATTTCACAGGTGGTCTGGAGCAGCGGATGAATTCCGCCTGTGCCAGGTGGCACTGGAGCTTTTATCGATCAGATCGCCGCTCTGCTAAAGACCGATGCGGAAGGAATGAACGAACTGGCCAAAGGCTGCCAGACAATCTATCCGATCGCTTCACGCTGCGGTGTATTTGCTAAGACGGACGTACAGCCTCTACTTAACGAAGGCGCACGTAAGGAAGATATCGCCGCATCCGTATTTCAGAGCGTAGTCACCCAGACGATTAGCGGACTTGCTTGTGGTCGTCCAATCCGCGGTAATATTGCCTTCCTCGGCGGCCCACTGACCTATTTATCCGAGCTGCGCCAACGTTTTGCGAAGACGTTAAAAATCACTGACGAAGCGGTTATTTTTCCCGCGAACAGTCTGTATTTCGTGGCAATAGGAGCAGCAATCAAGAGCCGAAACTTTGAGCCGATCGCGATCGACGATCTATGCTCACGCTTTGAAAGCTTCACAATAAATGGTAGAAGCCGTACTACCACTTCTCTTCCCCGTCTCTTTCAAGATGAAACGGTGCTGCAGCAGTTTCGTGAACGGCATGCAACCGCCTCTGTTCACAAGGGAAATCTGTTAAGCTACAAAGGTCCTTTATTTCTAGGGATCGATGCTGGTTCAACAACGACCAAGATTGTGCTGACCGGAACGGAGGATGAACTTCTATATACTTTCTACGACAGTAATCATGGGAATCCCCTTGAATCGGTGCGTAATGGTCTACAGACGATGTACCGAGAGCTTCCGGATGAGGTCTATATCGCAAATGCTGCAGTAACAGGATATGGCGAGGGTTTGATTAAGGCAGCGTTCAAGGTCGATATCGGTGAAATCGAGACTGTTGCCCACTATAAAGCGGCAGCCCGTTTCTCCCCTGAAGTAGATTTCATTCTCGATATTGGCGGTCAGGACATGAAATGCATCAAGATTAAGAACGGGGCGATCGACGGACTGATGCTGAACGAAGCATGTTCCGCCGGATGTGGCTCCTTCCTGGAGAGCTTCTCTGGTTCACTTAACGTTCCGATCGAGCAATTCGCCGAAGCTGCGCTACTTGCCGACGAGCCAGTAGACCTGGGTTCGCGTTGTACTGTATTTATGAACTCCAAGGTGAAGCAGGTTCAGAAAGAAGGCGTCTCCTTAGCCAATTTATCCGCCGGACTTTCCTATTCTGTCATCAAGAATGCGATCCAGAAAGTATTGAAGCTGCGCAATACCGAAGAACTTGGTGAGAACATCATCGTTCAGGGCGGGACGTTTTACAATGAAGCGGTACTAAGGGCCTTCGAGCTGTTGATCGGCAAAGAGGTCGTCCGCCCCGATATCGCCGGGATGATGGGCGCCTACGGCTGTGCTTTGATCGCCAAAGAGCAGTACAAAAGCGGATTAAGCACCCTGCTGTCTCTATCTGAGCTTGGACAGTTCACCTGCTCGATATCACATAGCCGCTGCGGGCTATGTGGCAATAACTGTGCCCTTACCATCAATCGCTTCCAAGATAGACGCTTCTTCATCACTGGCAACCGCTGTGAACGTGGTGCCGGATTGCGTAAGGAGAAGAACCATCTGCCTAATCTTTATGAATATAAGTATGACCGTATCTTTGGCTATGAATCATTACCCGCTGAGAAAGCAGTGCGCGGCACCGTAGGCATCCCGCGCGTTCTAAATATGTACGAGAATTTTCCGTTTTGGCACACCTTTTTCACGAAGCTGGGATACCGGGTCATCCTCTCCCCTCGTTCCAGTAAGAAACTATTTGAGCAAGGCATGGAATCGATCCCTTCTGAATCCGTCTGTTATCCAGCGAAATTAACCCATGGTCATGTGGATAGTCTGATTGAGCAGAAGGTCGACTTCATCTTCTACCCTTCGGTCGTCTATGAGCACATGGAGGATGAGGAAGCCAGGAATCATTTTAACTGTCCAGTGGTCACATCCTATCCCGAAGTGATCCGGGTGAATATGGATCGGCTCAAAGAGGCGGGTATCCCCTATGTTCAAGCATTCCTGACTCTTGATAACCCTAAGGCGCTGAAGAAAGAGCTAGCAAATACTTTTCCACAAATCTCGCGCAGGGAAATCAACGAAGCGGTCGATGCTGCACTGACAGAAGCTGATACCGTCAGAAAGGACATTCGTCACAAAGGCGAGGAAACGCTACGCTACCTTGAGAAGACCGGGACGAAAGGAATCGTTCTTGCCGGAAGGCCTTATCATGTTGATCCGGAGATCCACCATGGTATTCCTGAGTTGATCAATACGTACGGATTGGCTGTGTTAACCGAGGATTCCATCGCCCATCTTGCCGAACCAGCTAATGATCTGCGCGTTGTTAATCAGTGGACCTACCATTCCCGGCTCTATCGCGCCGCGAGGGTAGTCGCAACCCGTAATGAGATTGAGCTTGTACAGTTGAATTCATTTGGATGTGGCCTTGATGCAGTGACGGCGGACATGGTTCAGGAAATATTGGAACGAAATCATAAGATGTACACGATAATCAAGATCGATGAAATCAACAACCTTGGGGCAGCCCGCATTCGAATCCGTTCTCTACTAGCCGCAATGAAAGAGCGGGAACAAAAGAAAATCAGAATGGATTGTACGGAGACCATAACAAGTAGCACGCTCCTCTTTACAGAGGAAATGAAAAAAGAATATACCATTCTGATACCACAAATGTCGCCTATTCATTTTGAACTATATGAGGCTGTTCTGAACAGTGAGGGCTATCGGGCTGAGCTGATTCCGGAAGTTACCGCGGACACGATCGATGAAGGACTTCGGTTCGTGAACAATGATGCCTGTTACCCGGCGATTCTGACCATTGGACAGCTCGTTCATGCATTAAGAAGCGGCAAATATGATGTCAATCGCACAGCGGTCATCATGTCACAGACCGGAGGGGCATGCCGGGCTACCAATTATATTGCCCTACTACGCAAAGCGCTAAAGGACGCCGGGTTGGAGCAAATTCCGGTCATCTCACTGAACGCGGTCGGTCTTGAGAAGCATCCAGGCTTTGAATTCTCGCTTAGCTTGGTCAAGAAGCTGATCGCTGCTACGGTGTATGGTGATGCCTTGATGAGAGTCAGCCATCGGATTCGTCCATACGAGCTTCAGTCAGGTAGCACCAATGATCTGTTCCGTAAATGGATGGGCATTTGCGTAGCATCGCTCTACAATTTCAGCTTTCGTGCTTATAGAAGCAATCTGGCGCGGATCGTACAAGAATTCGACTCACTACCGATTACAGATTATCGCAAGCCACGCATCGGTGTCGTCGGCGAGATTCTCGTCAATTCCATCCTGGCGCCAATAACCATATCGTAGAGTTGATCGAACAAGAAGGTGCGGAAGCTGCCGTTCCGGATATTCTCGATTTCTTCCTATACTGCTGTTACGGGTCTGTGTTCATGGGACAGCATCTTGGCAAGAGCAAGCGGGGTATCATTGGAGGACGCAGCTTGATTTATTTCCTGGAGCAGTTCCGCAAGCCCCTCAAGGATGCCCTGCTGCTCAGCAAACGCTTTGCAGTACCGCTGACAATCTATGAGCTAGCTGAGAAAGCGAATCGGTTGCTATCTGTCGGCAATCAAGCAGGAGAAGGCTGGTTCCTGACTGCGGAGATGATGGAGCTGATTGAGAGCGGTGTAACGAATATCGCCTGCATTCAACCGTTTGCCTGTCTACCAAATCATGTCACCGGTCGGGGAATGCTCAAAGGCCTAAAGGAATTGTATCCAGCGGCTAACATTACGGCGATTGATTATGACGCTAGCGAGACCGAGGTTAATCAGATTAACCGATTGAAGTTGATGCTGGCTACCGCCTTTAAAAATATAGAACGAGCTGAGGTGAATCCATGAAGCAGCCATCCAAAGATCAGGAATTGTCAACGAAGGAGCATATTCTGAGGGTTACACATGATGTTATTATGCAGATGGGCTTTGAGGCTGTAACAACGCGCAAAATCGCCTCTCTTGCAAATGTGAATATCGCCATGGTGAATTATTATTTCGGTACCAAGGATAAGCTTCTGGACGAAACAATCAAGATTATCCTTAATTCATATAAAGGATGTTTCTCCGTGCTGGATCGGACGGATCTGCCTGCCAAGAAGCGGATGGAGATTTTCTTGACCGAGTACGCCAGAACCTTTCAGAGATACCCAGACTTACTTAGGCAAATTGTTAGTCATAGCAGCTTCCCTTTCGAATCGCAATTTGAATTTGCTCATTTCGTCAAGACGATGGGATTTCCTAAAGTAACGGCAGTCTTGAAAGAAATGACGAATGAATCGGACTCGGACAAGCTGATTCTGTCTAGCGTGCAAATTTTCGGAGCCCTGCTCTTCCCGATCCTAATGGATCCATTAATCGGCCAGATGTATCATAATCCCCTGCCCGATCTCGAGCAGCAGGTAAAAGAACTCCTGAATAAAATGTCGTAAGCAAAATTAAACCAGGGATCCCAGATTAAGTAAGGGATACCCCGGTTTTTATGAATAACATACATCTTATGTAGCCCTAGCTCCAGGAGAAGCGATGACCTTCTTCCTTCTCAGAATCGCTTAACTGCTGGCGATAATCGCTTGGGGTCATATTATATTTACGGCGGAACACTTGGGAGAAGTGCCTCATATCCTGATAACCGATTCTCTCCGCGATATCGGATATTTTCAAGCCCGGTTGGTGCAGTAAGCGCCTTGCTTCCTCCATTCGTAGATGAATGATATAGTCCTTAAAGCCATGCCCTGTCTTCTGTTTGAATAATTGACTGAAGTAGACAGGGGTCAGAAAGACCACAGAGGATACTCTCTCCAGCGTCACTTCCTCCTGATAGTGAGCCCGGATATATTTTAACGCCAGTTCAATCGCCTCATTGTTATGATCCTCATGATTAAGCTCGCTAGATTGGCCAACCTCTGCTCGTTGCATAAGCTCTACCTGTCTAGGAATTAGCGAGAATTTATCTAGCTCCTCTGTTGCGATCACCTGGAAAGGAACCTTCAAGCAGCGCTTAAGCTGAGTCTTCAGTTCATCAATCAGCACAGGCAACTGATGGGGTAAATCTGGTGTCACCAGACCTACGAGTTGATTGACCGAAGCGCTGGCCACAACCCCATGTCCGAAATTGTCGAACAGCTCCGTCAGCACATTTTCCACGATAAAATGCTCCAGATGACCAGACCGCTTCTGCTCGATTTGTACCATGACCAGATAAAAATAAGGATGATCTTCCAGCAAAGCGTTCAAATCAATACCGCCAAAGTCCAAACCGGTAATAAGCCGGGTTAGCGCTCCTTCCCGTAGCAAGCGTAGATTCTGCCGCACTAGATGCGTCTCCTTGGAGCGCATCGTATTCTGTTCAATTTCTGCACCAAGTTGCTCGACCATTTCGATCAGCGCTTCCTTACCGATCGGCTTAAGTAAGTAATCCCGGGCACCGAGACGAACCGCTTCACGGGCATAGGCAAACTCAGAGTAAGCAGAAATAACGACCCATTTGACATGTGGATGCCTTCCGCGCGACAGCTCCATCAGTTCAAGCCCCGTCATGCCTGGCATTCGTACATCTGTTAACACGAGATCAATGGACTCAATTCTGAGTAACCAAGCCGCTTCATCCGCTTTTGCTGCTAAATAGACCGTATGCTGAGGAAACTGTTGAGACAGCGTGCGCTGTATCCCCTCGCGGATTATACTCTCGTCATCTACAACCAATATGTTCATACCTCTACCCCCTCATATCGGATTTCGGCATCACAACAATAACTTTGGTTCCCTGTCCGAATTCGCTACATAACTTGAGGCCATAGGGCTCGCCGAACATCAGCATCAATCTCTGATCGACATTAAATAGACCAATGCCACGGCGATTCGGTAATCCATTATCCTGCTCCATTACCTTCATCATCGAATCGGTCCATTCTCGGAGCGGCTGCGGCCTTCAAGTAATATCGCGGAGATCCTTTCCAGCGTTGAAGCGTCCATGCCCACTCCATCATCCTCAACGACCAACAGCAGAAGTTCATCGCATTCCTTGCTGTAGACATGGAGTGTACCTATCTGCGCCTTCGGTTCTAGACCGTATTTTACAGCATTCTCAATGATCGGCTGCAGCGTCATCTTCGGAATTCTTGACTCTAGATGTTGTGTTGGAACAGAGATATTAACCTTCAATCTCTCTCCGAGACGAGTCTCGATGATCGTTAAATAATTTCGCATTTGCTCTAATTCATTCCCAAGAGTGGAGCTAGCTCCTTCCTCCCATTCACTGTTATAGCGAAACATTCTGGACAAGGCCAGAATAACCCGGCCCAGACGGTCATTCTCCCGTTCATCCAGCATCCAATAGATCATGTCGAGTGTATTGAACAGGAAATGAGGATTCACCTGGGTCTGAAGTGCCTGAAGCTGCGCGTTCTTCTCGCTAATCGAAGCCAATTTAATCCGCTCAATCAATTCGTCTATTCGACCGACCATACGGTTGAAGGAAGCGACGAGCACATTAATCTCCTCATAGGAATCGGCCTTCACTTCTCCGTGGAAATTCCCCATCTCGACCTGCTTCATTTGACGGATTAGTCGCTTGAACGGCAAGGAGAATGTTCGCGAGATGAAGCCAGCCAGGAACGTTGCGGCTATTATGACGCCAATAACGACAGACATTAAATATTGTCTTGTCTTCCTCAATTCAAGCTGCATATCCGACAATGGGGTCTGGCTGATTAACGTCCATTCTGGCTTCTGAATCGGTGCCGCCGTAAGCAGGGAGCCGTTCATTTCCTGAATTCTTATACCGTCGATACGAGGTGTAGAGGGCCAATCCTGTGGAATGCCCGTCTCCTCTCCCCCTCTGCAGTACTGATGATCTCCATTCCATGCTCATCTCGAATCGCTACGACACTGTCTTCGCCAAGACTGGCGTTGGATAGTGCCGAGATAATCGCCGAAGCATCGGTCTCGATCAGTACGATGCCGATCTGCTTGAGCTCACTCAGCTCGAATAGCTGGCGACCAAAGGCGAAGACAGGCTTGTCGAACCCACCGCTCATCAGTGAATGCGGATATACCCCCAGCCATTTCATCTCCCCGGATGACTGACGTAGAATTCGAAACCAGGCCGTCTCCGCATATTCTCGCACCATTCCACCCATCGAACGCTCATAGCTGTACACTCGCCCCGAATAAGTGACGATATGGATACCGACGATATCATCCCTGGAATAGAAGATCGCCCCTAAGGTATCGGTTATCCGCTGATCGTTATTTACTTGTATTACCGGGTTTTCTTTATTTCCACGATCCTGCAACAGTCGAATCAATTCAGAATTACTGTTCAGAGATTTAGTGACACTGTCATAGCTTTTTAGAAGCAAATCAAATAACCCCGCCGTCTGCGACATATTCTTCTCCGCAATGTCACTGACTTTGGTTCGAATTTGCTCGGTAGCCCGCTGATAATACAGATAAGTCGTAATTAACACTAAAGCCAGCATGCCAACTAACAATAGTAAAAAGAGACGGTTATGGATTGAACGGAAGCTTCTCATAGTAAACCTATTTTAACCTTTGACCGCTCCGGCGACCATCCCTTTTGTAATCTTCTCCGCTAGCAGGAAGTAGATCAAAATGACAGGCAATGCTCCGAGCACGAGGAAGGCCCCAATTCCTCCGTAATTTACTGAATATTGGCTGACGAAGCTGTATACGCCAAACGGAAGTGTCCGAAGACGTTCCGCCGTGACGAAGGTCGCCGCCAGAATGTACTCATTCCAAATGTTAATGAAGGTAAGTATGCAGACGGTCATAATCGGAGGAACAGATATCGGCAGAGCGATATTCCAATAGATCCGGAAGATCCCTGATCCGTCTACAATGGCTGATTCTTCGATCTCGTGAGGGATCGTCTTCATGAACCCACTGATTATGAAGACCGCAATTGGTGTCTGGAAAGCCATATAGGGTAAGATCAGCGACAGATGCGTATTCAGGATGCCTATATGCTTAAATATGATCATGAGTGGAAGCAAAGTTCCCTGCATAGGAATCATCATTCCCACGAGGAACACCATCAACACTACATTCGCATATCTCCAACGGAATCTGGCAATGGCGAATCCAGTTAGTGAAGCAAGCACAATAACGCAGACCATCGTTACGGAAGTAACAAAGAGACTATTCAGCAAATAGCGAAAATACTGCCCGCCCCCGAGTGCGTCGCTGTAGTTCTGCCATTGCAGACTAGCTGGTAAGGCGAAGAAGCTCCCGGAGAGAATCTCCTCGTTCGTCTTCAAGGAATAGATTAACAGCCACAGCAAAGGATAGAGCTGGGTAACGAGTAGAATCGCGAAGATCAGATAGACAATTGATGTCGTGATGGAGAAGCGTCTTCGCCTATAATTCCGAACAGTTGGTTTCCGTAGGACGGGTGCCGTGTGACTCATCTTATCTCCCCTCTCTTCTATGAATACCGTTTGTCCAGCTTGCTGAACAAACCGTTAATGATAATCGTTGCTGCTAGACATAGAATGACTAGGAAGGAAGCGATAGCACTACCGTATCCATACTTCATCGATAAGAACGACATGTTGTACATCAGACTAGCGACGACCTCTGTCGCATGTGCCGGACCTCCGCCGGTCATAACCATAATCAGGTCAAAGGATTGCAACGAACCAATAAACGATAATACGACCGAGATCTTAAAGATCGGAACGATTAGCGGCAAGGTAATGTAACGATCCGCCTTCAGCCCACTGGCACCGTCGATCTTTGCTGCTTCGTAAATATCGGAAGGGATATTCTGTATGCCAGTAAATTGAATCAAAATATGATAGCCGAGGTACTGCCATAAGGCGACGACGATCACGGAGTAGATCGCAATCTTTGGCTCGGTCAACCAGGAATGTGTCCAAGCACTAAGGCCCATCGACTCCAGGACTTGATTGAGCATCCCGCCCATCGAGGCCGGATTATAAATTGTCTTCCACAGTTGTCCAATGACGACGACCGATAGAATGACCGGCAGAAAATAGCTAGAGACGAGAAAGTTAGGCTTCTTGACATAGCGGCTAATTAATATGGCTATAAATAATGCGAGAGGTAACTGCACACACATCGATACCCCTGCCAGCAGCATTGTTCTTCCTACGGCAGGCCAGAATATAGGGTCGTTCGTCAGCATTTTCTCGAAATTTTTAAGACCGACAAACTTAGCCACGCCGATCCCGTTCCAATCCAGCAAGCCACTATAAAATGATACGAGAATCGGCACGAATACTAGTAAGCTGTATATTATTAGACAAGGTAGAACAAACGCAGCGATCTTCCATCCGGAAACCTTAAGTACATTCATGATGTTCCCTCCCATCTAGACGTTGATGTATGTAGTACAAGGAGACCGAAGAGAGCATGGGAACTCCAGCTTCCTTCGGTCTCCTTCCTCAGCGTCTGTTATTCCTTATTCTCGTCGTAAGCGGTCTGATGTTCTTTCGCAACCGCGGCCGCATCTGTTTTCGATACGAACAGATTCTGAATGCTGCTAAGATGAGCCTGTGCAGTACCCGGGTTCATCGTATTGTCGAAGGCCAGGTCTCCACCTTTAACATCCTTGAACAAGTTCAATACTTCCATCGCCATATCGGAGTATCCGGCTGCTTTGAAATCTCCATCCACCGTCTGGGCCAGACCGATCGCGCCTTTCAGTTTGAACATTTCCTTCGGATAATTGACTAAGAAGTAGTTCAAGAAGTCGAGTGTCTCTTCTAAATGCTTGCTGTCCTTCGAAACAGCGAATGCGCTACCTGGAGCGAGCATGAATTCATTAGGATCACCCTTGCCGTTAACCGTCGGGAACTTGAATACGCCTACGTTCTGATTTTCGTTAGCTGTTGATTCTTCAATACCACCCGTAGCCCAGCTACCCATGAAATACATCGCGGATTTACCTGTCTTGAACAAGTTCTCACCTGCGTTATAGTCGAACGAAGTTGCTCCTTCTTGGAAAGCTCCGGCCTGGACCAGATCTTCAAACGCATTAACTGCTTCGGTGAACGCTGGATCTTCAAAAGTCTTCTTGCCGTCAAGCACATCCTGAAGGAAACCAGGGCCGCCATTAGTGCGAAGCAAAATGTTCATGAACAGGAAGGAACCGGTCCAGGAATCCTTCTCCCCAATCGCCATCGGCTGAATGCCTTTGGCCTTAAGTTGCTTCACCACGTCAACCAGTTCTTCGAAGGTCGTTGGAACCTTAACTCCGCCTTCTTCGAACATCTTCTTGTTGTAATAAATAATTGCGATATTGTTGCCGTCCGGAAGCGCATACAAATTGTTGTCGAAGGTGTAATAATTGAGGATACCCTCCTGGAATGTGCCCTTTAGTCCATTCTTCTCTACCATATCATTGAGTGGTGCGAACAAGCCGGCATCGACGAAGGGCTTCATTTGCGCAGCCGGGTTAACGATAGTGATGTCCGGCACTTCCTTGGAAGCCGCTTGTGTCTTCAGCTTCACCTTCTGTTGGTCGGTATTCAGCGAATCAAGCTCAATTTTGACATTTGGATGCTCGGCTTCATAGTTGGCAACAACCGTACGAAGCATTTTATACTTAGGATCAGTTGGGTCCGGATAGATGTTCTGGAAGGTAATTTTGACATCCTTCTTGCTCGTATCCTCTTTCGTACCAGAGTTCGTCTGGCTGTTCGTCTTGCCTTCATTCTTCCCACCATTGCTGCTAGTGCTATCATTACTGCCGCTGCCGCAAGCAGCCAGGCCCAATGTCAGCGCACTTGCGAGCAGTGCGATCATCAGTGGCTTGAACTTCATCCCGTGAATCCCCCTTAACAAATATTTGATTTCTAGCTTCATTATGTTGTAAGCGGGATTATTAAACAATGCGCGATCTTAAGGAGTCATGTTTGTAAAATTAAGATCTTTCTAAAAAAACCGGGTCATCCCAGCCTTAGCTGGAGATTTCCCGGTTTCTAGACATTATCTATTTGATCGGCTTTGAGATGATTACAACTCTAAATCTAAGGGGACCACTGCCTGTTTCACTTCATCGGCCTCCTCCCCATTAATAAGCATAGCGGCCAGCAAACCCACGCACAGTATGCAAGCTAGCAGAATAAATGTAATCAGGTAGCTGCCGCTCTTCATGGAATAGAGTGAAATAATCGGACCAAAGCTGGTGCCAGTAAATAAAATGAACGTATAAACGGATACAGCTATTCCACGCATCTTCCCTCCCAGTTGACCAACGAGCGAAACGAGCGAAGGTACGGCAATGGCGATGCCTGATACAAAGATGATACTCATTACAACGAGCAAGGGCAGATTAGATATTATTCCCATAGACGCCAGTCCGATGATTGCCAGCAACAACCCGGCCCGCAGCGTGACACGTAGACCAAGCCGCTTGGATATTCTGCCTGCGAAGGGAGACACGAGCATGCCCAATATGCCAAACATCCGCACATAGAGGATCTCTTGCTTGCTCAGTTCAAAGGGAGCTTGGCTTAAATAATTGCCGAGCACCGTATACATGCTTACAAATGACATAAGCAGTACAAACGCCACCAAATAGCACAGCACCAGCTGTTTCTGGACAAATACCTTGCCGATTTGCTTCATAGGTTCCCAGATATTAGCGTGAGCTTGCTGGATGCCTCCTTTTGGAAGTAAGAAGAACACTACAGCTGCAGTTAATGCGTACACCATTGCAAGGGTATAAAAGACAGCATTCCATCCGTAATGCTCACTGATCACACTGCTGATCACTTGCCCCACAATTCCTGCTGCTAGGAATCCCGTACTGATAAATCCGATTGTTGTAACCCGTTTTTCCGCTGGATACATTTCTACCGCATAGGCAAGTGAAACCGGGGAGAAGGTTGCAGCCGCTGCTCCTTGCAGTCCCCTTAGAACTAAGAGCCACGCAAATTGATGAACGAATCCAAGCATTAAAGAGATAATCGTCAGAAAAAGCAGTCCTACGAAAATAACGAGTTTCCGTCCGTACTTATCCGATAGAGCGCCATAGATTAAGCACCCTAGGGCAAAGCCAATCGAAAAGGTGCTTCCCGCAGCCGCTGCTTGTGTCGCCGAAATACTGAAAAGCTGCGCGAATACGGAAATAAGCGGAATGGTGACATACAAGCTGGACATAACTACGAGTCCGGACCAGCATAGAATGACGGTCATAAGTGAGTAGTTTCTTGCTATATTTGTTTGGTTATCCATTGTACACCTCAATTTTAATATGGTTAATAGATAGATTTCGCCGGAAATTGCATATCATACAGCGCCTTGTATCTTCCCTTTTGCCGCAGCAGTGTCTCATGATTCCCCAGCTCCATGATCTGTCCATGCTCCAGGACAACGATTTGATCTGCACTTTGAATCGTCGAAAGCCGATGGGCAATAACCAGACAGGTACGCCCTGGCAAAAGCATGGACAACGCACGCTGGATATACTGTTCCGACTCCGTATCAAGAGCCGCCGTAGCTTCGTCCAGAATGAGGATACGAGGATTGGTCAAGAAGGCTCTGGCAATGGACAGTCTTTGCTTTTGTCCGCCTGAAAGCTTGACCCCTCTTCCCCAATCGGAGTCTCATACCCTTGAGGAAATGCAGTAATAAATTCATGGGCATTCGCAGCGACTGCTGCCGCTTGAATTTCCTCGGCTGTTGCTTCCGGCTTACCGTAAGCAATATTTTCACGAATAGTTCCGTTCAATAGAATGACTTCCTGCGACACAATACCCATTTGCTGACGCAGTGATTTCATCGTCACATCCGTTAACGGATGTCCGTCAATATAGATATCGCCTCGCTGGACGTCGTACAAACGGGCAATTAGATAAGCAATCGTTGATTTCCCTGAACCTGATGAGCCGACTAGAGCAGTCGTCTGATTACGCCGCAGCAGCAAGTGGAAGTTCTGCAGAATAGGTCTTCCTTCTTCATAAGCAAACCCCACATCATCGAACACAATATCCCCATGAACAGGAGGGAGTACAATTGCATCTTCCTTATCGCAAACCCTTGGGACAACCTCCAGCACTTCTTGAATCCGCTCGAAGGCGGCTGCAGATTGCTGTAGCTTGGTAATTAATCGGCTGAAGGAACGAATGGGAGCTTGCAGCAAGCCCAAGTAGGCCAAGTATGCGACAATCTCACCCACAGTCATACGGTTGTGCATGATCTGCCAAGCTCCGAACAAGAGCACTACAGTCATGCCTATAAGGTTAAGCCAGTTGATAATAGGCGCAAAGATCGCTGACAAGCGAGACGCCGCTACGGTTGCTGCCCGGTGCTGCTCACTCCATTTCGCGAACTCCATGGCTTCCTTATCCTCACTTGCAAATGACTTGACCATACGAATGCCTGACAAAGTATCTTGAAGTGAGTTATTTAATTCCGCGGATATTTGCCGGACTGTTCGATATGCTCTTTTAATACGTAGACTGAAAAATCGCGATGTAACGAATAGAAAAGGTAAAGTGATTAAGGTCAGAAGCGCCAGCTTCCAATCGGTATAAAACAAGTAGCCGACAATCGCGATAAAAGTAATCATGTCTGCGAGAATAGATAGGCTGTCTGCGGAAACCAGCTCTTGCAGTTGATTGACATCGCCCGTCAACCTTGCCATTAGATCGCCTGTACGATTTCGGTCGAAAAACGTCAAATCCAAACTTAACGTATGCTTATACAGCTTGCTCCGCAGCTGGAAGATTGCTCTCTGACTGACAAGCGTCATCACGTAACTGCTGCCGAAATTAAATCCCCCTAGCAGCAAGCCCGCCAATACAATAAGTCCTCCCGTTTCCAACAAGGCAAAATATCTTTTAGCAGGTATAATCTGATCAATAATGTGCTTGGTTAGCTGAGGAATCGTAAATTCGAGTACAGAGATGGCGATAACAGAGATCGCGCCGAGCATTAGCAGGCCCCACTGTGACCTGGTGTGCATGAACATCTCCTTCACCATCGTGCGCAGCGTAACCAAATGAGGTGCACGCGCCTTCTGTTGATGCATGGAACCTTGTGTTCGTCTCATGTTTGATCACGTACTTTCATTTCAATATAAACGTAAATAGTTGATTAAGATTAACTGGATAGTATTACATGTAATTAGATTATCTAACTATATGATCAAAAAAATTATCTTCCTGCTCCTAGCCGATTTTCGATATTTTTATTTAACTTAACCAGGACGCTTCTGAACACCTCCTGCTCTTCTTTATTTAATTCTTCTACCAGAGATGCGCAGGTCGACCAGAAGGTAGGCAATACTCGTTGCAGCAGCAATCTACCTTCCGGACTGATACGAACGTGGGTCATACGGCCGTCCTTGGCATACGGCTCGCGGATAATCCAATTCCTCTGCTCCACCCAATTCAGTAATGAAGTAACCGAGGAACGGCGTATACCCAGCCGATCTGCAATCGACGATGGTGTAACCAGCTCTTTATCAGCGTGAAGCGATAATAACACTAGTAGATCCAGCTTGCTCTCGGTGATGTCAAAAGAAGATAAGCCTTCATCCACTACGTCCAGGACGTTATCCCCAGCCACAGCATGACTAATCCCAAATGGGCTGCGTTCTGATCCGTCTCGGATGAGGCCGTACGCTCCATAAGTTTCAAATATGGCTCTATTCCCAGTCTAGGCAACTGCTGCTCTGTTGTGTATTCTTTGGCTGGCTTTCTATTCATCTTGCACACCTCCTTGCCCATATAGTTAGATTATCTAATTACATGTAATATAACCTACTTTTTATATCTTGACAAGACAAATTAATCGCATTTGTGGATGGTCTTTACTCCGTTAGCCTAGAATCAATCTTCTAGGTCGTTTGCATAATCTTCACCTCTACGACAAACAGCAGCCCCGGCTTGAAGTCAGAGCTGCTGTCTTACTGTCATCCTCTATGCGTGAAAATCAAGTCCGGAGCGGACTTCCTTGACGTAGCCGCTGCGGATGACAAAGTCGCCGAAATGCTCCCTACCCGCCTGTCTACTGCATAGTGCTTAATGATCGGCGAGAGTGAATCGAGAATTTCCGCTTCACCGATGTTTTCTTTGTACAGCTTGCTAAGTCGGTCACCAGCGAAGCCGCCACCCAAATACATGTTGTATTTGCCGGGCGCCTTGCCGATGAAGGCAATTTCGGCCAGTGCTGGTCTGGCGCAACCGTTCGGGCATCCGGTCATACGGATGACGATATCTTCCTCCGCTAGCCCGGATTCCTGCAGCATCGGCTCGATCTTATCGAGCAAGGAAGGCAGGTAGCGCTCCGATTCAGCCATTGCCAGACCGCAAGTCGGAAAAGCGACGCATGCCATTGAGTTTCTACGCAAGGCTGTGTAATTAGCCCCATCGGATAATCCGTGCTGCTGGATAAGTTCGTTGATTTTTTTCTTCCTATGACTCGTCACACTGCCGATCACCAAGTTCTGATTCGCAGTTAAGCGGAAATCACCCTGATGAATCTTGGCAATCTCCTTAAGGCCGGTCTTCAGCAAGTATCCTTCCTCATCCTTAATGCGGCCATTCTGAATGTACAACGTATAATGCCATTTGCCATCGCTGCCCTTCACCCAGCCATAACGATCACCGTTATGCTCAAAATGGTATGGACGAGCATCCTCCAAGCTCCAGCCGAGCCGCTTCGTCAGTTCTTCGATGAACCAGTCGATGCCGCGATCATCGATCGTATATTTGAAGCGGGCATGCTTGCGCACTGCACGATCGCCATAATCGCGTTGAATCATTACCGTCTTCTCCGCCAAATCGACGATCTGTTCTGGATGGCAGAAGCCAATCAACTGTCCAACCTGCGGATAAGTGTTGGTATCGCCGTGAGTCATCCCCATTCCGCCGCCGACCGTTACATTGAAGCCCTGCAGCTTGCCATCCTCTACGATCGCGATGAAACCGAGATCCTGCGAATAGACATTTACATCATTCGAAGGTGGAACAGCGACTCCGATCTTAAATTTTCGCGGCAGATACACAGCACCGTAAATCGGCTCCTGCTCTTCCTCCTTGCTCGGAGTACTCTCTACCTTCTCCCATCTAACCAGATCTCATGGTAGGCCAGTGTTCTTGGCTCAAGATGCTTGCTCAGCTGATTGGCCCAGGCATAGACCTGCTCATGAATCTCCGACTGGTACGGATTCGGGTTGCACATAACGTTCCGATTCACGTCTCCACAAGCTGCAATCGTCGTCAATAAGGAATCATTCACTTCCTTAATCGTCTGCTTCAATTTCCATTTCAAAAGTCCATGCAATTGGAAGGATTGCCGTGTTGTTAAGCGGATGGTGCCATTCCCGTAACGGTCCGACAAGGAATCCATCATCAGCCATTGATCCGGTGTAACGACTCCGCCCGCAGCGCGGACACGAAGCATAAATTGATACGCTGGTTCTAGCTTCTGTTTATTGCGCTCATTGCGTAGATCACGGTCATCCTGCATATAGCTACCGTGAAATTTCATCAACCGGTTATCGTCCTCCGGGATGGACGCGGTAATACGATCCTCCAGCGTCTCCCGCAGTTTGCCACGCAAATAATTGCTGCAGCGCTTAATATCCTCCACATCACTATGCGGCGCACTGTTCAGCGACAGTAAGTTGTTATCTGACATCCGCTTTACTCCTCTCACAAGACTTGAAAAAACTATTTAATAAGTGTTCAAAAAGTCCGATTTTCAGCACCGAGAAGGTTGGATGAAGCTAGGGTCTGAGGAGCGGAGCGTACGTTTTGAGTACATGAGCACCGGAAGACCCGGCTGAATTCAAGATTCGATGCCGAATAAGCTCTCCGTGTTTCTTCGTGTTAGATATAGAATTTATTCGTTATCAACGGAGTTGATGAAATTCTATATCGCCAAGAAAACCTACCTTTGAATCGCGGTCGCTCATCCTTGAATGACTTCGATCGGTTTTCTTATCAAAAGTGGACTTTTTGAACTACCTCTCTTAGTACACATCTCTTAAGTAACGCTTCTCCTGCTGCATACCGGCCAAGTATTCTGTAGCCTGTTCTGCATTCAGGGCACCCTCGCGTTCTATAATTTGAAGCAAAGTGGCATGAACGTCATGAGCCATTCTTTTCTCGTCACCACAGACATATACAACTGCTCCTTCTTGCAGCCAAGTAAACAGCTCGCGACTATGTTCTAGCATACGATGCTGTACATAGACCTTCTCCGCCGTATCCCGAGAGAAAGCTACATCCATCCTAGTGAGTACTCCGTCCTTCAGCCAGCGCTGCCATTCTATTTGATAGAGGAAATCGGTCGTGAAATGCTGGTCCCCATAGAAGAGCCATGTTTTGCCGGTTGCCCCGTCTCCTCCCGTTCTCCGAGGAAAGCTCTGAATGGAGCTACGCCGGTGCCCGGACCGATCATAATAATCGGTGTATCCGGATTGTCTGGAAGCCGGAATTGATCATTCTGCTGAATATATACTGGGAGATGATCGCCCACCTCTGCGCGCTTTGCTAACTGAGTTGAACAGACGCCGTATCTTTCGCGGCCATAACTCTCATAATTCACCGTACGAACCGTAATATGGACTTCTTCTGGGTACGCCGCAGGGCTACTGGAGATGGAATACTGGCGGGGAGGTATTTTACGCAATATGGATGTGAGTTCCTGTGCCGTATGTCCCTTTAGCGAAAAATCATGAATCAGATCCAACAAATCTCGGCCGTTCAGATACGATCTCAGCTCTGCTTCATGCCCTGCCTGCACTAGCTCCTGCAACTGGGCATGCCCCGTTAAGGCTGCAGCTTGGGTTAATAGTGGCTTAGTTAACACTGTAAGTTCATAATGGCTCAAGAGAGCATCGCGAACTTGCTTCTGCTCACCATTCTTATTGACCGTCACTTGTTCATCACCAGACCAGCCCATCGCATCCAGAATATCCTGAACAAGTTGCGGATGATTCTCAGGGTAAATTGCCAGACAATCGCCCGGTTGATATTGCAGATCTGAACCTTCTAGCGAAATCTCTATATGCCTCGTCTCGCGCTCAGAACCGCGTCCGTTCAGGTTGAGATTTTCTAGGATCTCAGCCATAAATGGGTTCGTACGGGAGTAAGTTGAGGAACTTCTGTCGGCTTGAGATCCCGTTACCTGAGACATGTTGGCTTGAACAGGAATACCCGATGCTACCGCATGCCCCACATTTAGCGCTGCAAGAACTTGATTCGTCCACTCCGTTGCTGTCTCATCAAAGTCGACATCACAATCCGCGCGATCAACGATCCGTTTACCTCCAAGCTCCTCTAGCCGCTTATCGAAATCCTTACCTGTCTGGCAGAAAAATTCATAGGATGTATCGCCAAGCGCCAGCACAGAGAACTCCAGGCTCTCCAGCTTCGGAGCCCGCTTGCTGTGCAGAAACTCATAGAATGAGATCGCCGCATCTGGAGGGTCACCTTCACCATGTGTACTGACTAGAAGTAGCAGTTTCTCGATCTTCTTCAACTGGTTCGGCTTCAAATCTCCCATCGATATGGTTGTCACCTGGAAGCCTTCGCCCTCCAGTCTGCGTGACAACTGCTGCGCCAGACCCTTCACATTACCCGGTCTGACTACCGTATAACACCGTGATTTCTTTGGAGGTCAAAGTACTACTAATCCCCGCCTGCACTACTAAAGAATGCTCGTTAGCTACAGGTATCATAGCATCTGTCGCTTTGACAACCACTTGCTGATCGATTGAAGCCGCAGCACCTGTGACAGTTCCCAGCAGGGCCGTGAGATATCCGCTCAACCACACCCGTTGAGAATCGTTCAGACTCGGTAATAAGCGATTTAAAAGGTCAACTTGTTCTTCGTTAAAAGGACTGTTCGTTACTTGTAAGACCAATAATTTCACCCGTCCAACTTAAAATCCAAGTATTTATATCAGAATTATATAAACTGAAATTAACATAGCATAGATATGAGGTCAATTAGAATGATCTTATGGTATTTATCAATAATATTGATAAAGTGCGTCGACTCCCTTTCTTTATGACCTCATATTTTTAAAGATTGAGTTATAATGGAGATCGGGCCCATAAAAGGCATGTAGGCAAGTAAGGTTAGGGAGGAATGAAGTAGTGGATAATTTCAATCAATTATTAGAAAAGTATGCTGAACTGGCCGTTAGAGTAGGTGTTAATATTCAGCCGGGTCAGCTTCTGATCGTACAAGCCCCAATAGAGACGGTAGATTTGACGCGTCTGATCGTCAGCAAAGCATATGAAGCCGGAGCTAAGCTTGTTCAGGTGGAGTGGATCGACGAGATGATCTCGCGGATCAGATATGAGAAAGCCCCAGAGGACTCCTTCAGCTTCTATCCTAAATGGGAAGCAGATAAAATGGAGCAATTCGCGGAAGCTGGCGGTGCATTGTTACATATTAAAGTACCTGACCCTGAGCTACTTCGCGGTGTTGACAGCTTGCGGGTATCTACCGCAGTTAAAGCAGCGGCCATTGCTCGTGAAAAATTCAGTATGTATACACGCAACAACATCATCAGCTGGTCTCTGGTTAAAGCGCCAACGTTGGCCTGGGCCAACAAGGTATTCGCTGATCTTCCAGAAGAAGAGCGGATCAATGCGATGTGGGAAGCCGTCTTCGCCATGAACCGGGTCGGTAGCGGCGATCCTGTGCAGGCTTGGCAGGAGCATATCAAACAGCTCAAAGAACGCCAGGAGTTTATGAACAACAAGCACTACCGCAGCCTTCATTATCGTGCTCCAGGCACCGATCTGCGTGTAGAGTTGCCTGAAGGATATAGGTGGCTTGGTGGCGGTGACGAAAATGCATCCGGCACATATTTTGTTGCTAATATGCCAACGGAGGAAATCTATACGATGCCGCATCGTACAGGCGTAAATGGTACCGTCCACAGCACGCTTCCGCTCAATTTGAATGGCCAGCTGATCGAAGGGATCGAACTTACATTTGAGAACGGAAAAGTGACTCACTTCGATGCCAAATCGGGCCGTGAACATCTGGCCAAACTACTGGAGACCGATGAAGGCGCCACCCACCTTGGCGAAGTCGCACTCGTTCCACATGATTCGCCGATCTCTCGTATGAACCGGGTCTTCTATAATACTGGTGTCGATGAGAATGCCTCCTGCCATTTCGCGCTTGGCAGCGCCTATCCAGTTAATATTGAAGGCGGTACTAAGCTGAGCAAAGAGCAGTTGCTAGAACGGGGGGCTAACGTAAGTCTAACCCATGTTGACTTCATGGTTGGCTCAGCAGAGCTGGACATTGATGGCGAGCTTCCTGATGGCACTATTGACCGGTATTCCGCAAAGGGAACTGGGCGTAAGACTCTAACTTCTTCCAGATAGGTTGGGTTCTTAATAAAACAGTTATCACCACAAAATGATGGTGATAACTGTTTTTTGCGTATCAATCTCTATGCTTAGGTGACTCACTTAAACGAATGTAGCGGCAGCATCACTTTTTCCTTGACTTGATTAACGATCTCATCAATAGAGACAAGCTTACTGTGCCCATCTTTACGAACAGTTAGCTCGACTTCCCCTTGTTCAGCGTTCTTGCCTACTGTAATTCGCAGTGGAATACCAATTAGCTCAGAATCCTTGAATTTTACGCCAGCACTTTCATTCCTATCATCATACAATACCTCAATCCCTTGCTGCGACAGATCGGCATACAGTCTTTCTGCAGCTTGAATTTGCTGTTCATTCTTACTGGATATAAGGATAAGATGAACTTGAAATGGAGCCACTGACATAGGCCAGATCATACCTCGATCATCATGATATTGTTCAGCAACGGCGGAGAGTAGTCTCGATATTCCAATACCGTAACAGCCCATGATCATCGGTTCCTTTTTACCGGAGCTATTCAAAAACTGAGCATTTAGCTTATCACTGTATTTGGTGCCTAGCTTGAAGATATGCCCCATCTCAATTCCACGTGAGAATTTCAGCCGCCCTTGCTCACAATGTGGGCAACGCTCTCCCTCTACTACGTTCCGGAAATCGCCAACTTGCTCAAGCTTAAAATCCCGTCCTGGACGGACATGAATCTCATGTACATCCGCTTCATTGCCGCCTGGCAATGCCTTCACACATTATGGCAACCTCTTGATCTACAAGCACAGGGATAAGGAGTCCACAAGGGCCAATAGAACCAGCAGGTGCCAGCCCAAACTCTTGTAGGGAACCTGGCTCAACAATCTCACAACTCTCGGTGTTCAAATATTTCATCACTTTAAGTTCATTGACCTGATGATCACCTCTGACTAAAACAGCAACAATTTGTTGATCCGTCTTATAAATAAGCGTCTTAATAATTTGCTTCGCTCCCACCTGCAGGCCGGTAACGAGTTCATCAATCGTGCGGATTCCAGGAGTGAGGATTTTCTCGCGCGGTGGCACTTCGGACGAAAGCACAACTGATGCAGCTCCGTCCCTACCAACAGCGGCTTCTATATTTGCTGCATAATTACAGCTAGTACAGGATACAATCGTATCCTCGCCAATATCGGCCAAGGCCATAAATTCATGGGTCTCCCCTTCGCCGCCAATCGCTCCCGCATCCGCCTCCACGGCTCTATAATTCAACTCCATACGCTCAAAAATGCGCTCATACGCCCCGTACATTTTTCGATAAGATCGATCTAATCCTTCCCAATCTATGTCAAAAGAATAAGCATCCTTCATCACAAATTCTCGTCCGCGAAGTAATCCGAATCTAGGACGGCGCTCATCTCTAAACTTCGTTTGGATCTGGTACAGCGTGACGGGCAGCTTCCGATAAGAGTTAATCTCATCCCGTACCAAAGCTGTGATAACTTCCTCATGCGTTGGCCCCAGAACGAACTCCCGTTCATTACGATCAGATAGACGCATTAGCTCAGGACCATACACACTATACCGTCCTGACTCCTTCCACAGATCAGCAGGCTGGAGCGCCGGCATCAGTATTTCCTGCGCCCCGGTAAGTTCCATCTCCTCACGAATAATCTGCTCAATCTTACGTAATACACGCCGGCCTAATGGCAGATAGGTATAAATTCCAGCCGCCAATTGCCGGATAAATCCGCCTCTTAACAGCAATTCATGACTCGCCGCCTCTGCTTCCGCAGGCGATTCTCGCAAAGTGTTCAATAGTAAAGTGCTCTGTCGCATTGTAACAACCTCCTTGTTATAAAAAACAAAAAGACACATTCGTTAGGGACGAATGTGTCGTGTTACCACCCTATTTCGACAATGACGCATAGCAGTCGTTCAAAAAGTCCGATTTTGATCACGAAGCAATTCAGGAAGTAAATTCGGCATCGAATCTTGAATTCACCCGGGCCTTCCAGTGCTCACGTACAAACTACGTACGCTCCGCTCCTCACGCCCTAGCTTCATCCAACCTTCTCGGTGCTGAAAACCGGCCTTTTTGAACTTGAGTAAATTACATCATTGTCCTCTTTCTCGGATAACGGCCGAACCCCGGTAACGGTTATCCCGTTACAGCTCGCAAGTCAGGAAGTACTCCTTCGCCGGAAGAATCCTCTCAGCCTGTGGGATTCTCTCTGCACCGCGAACTTTGGAATACCGGTCTTGGTCATTGCTTTTTTGAAACTTTATCATGCACAGGTGGGATAGTCAATACTATAGAAGTTCAGCCACGCGAGCTGCGGTCGCTTCACCGTTGGCGATGCAGTCCGGGATACCTACGCCGTAATATGAGCAACCGGCCAGGAACAGACCCGGATACTGCTGCGCGACCTTACGCTCCAGTGATTGGACAACCTCATGATGCCGCAAATGATAGTTAGGCATAGAGTCCGTCCACCGCGTAATTGCATAGGTTGTCGGCTGCGGAAGCTCGCCTATACTCTGCTGCAGATCAGACATCGCTTCCTGCAACATATCTTCCTCAGATAGGCCTTGAAGTCGTTCATAATTCGGACCTGAGCTTTTATAGAATAGGCGCACCAGTAATTGATGATTCTTCGATGTATGAGTCCATTTACGACTAGTCCATGTAGAAGCCTGGCACTTCAATCCACTGCTATCGGCAACGATGAATCCCGTTCCATTCTCCGGAAGCAATTCATCACTTACGTCAAAGCCCATATATACACTGATCAAGGAACTTCCGACCAATTCTGCAAAGTCTTCGTTCAGACTCTCATCGGTAAGCATCGACTGAGCCGCTTGATGTGGCACACTCAGAACAACACTGTCCGCCAACAAGCTACGGCCATCCTCCAAATCTATCGAATACTGCTCATTGTCTCGTATTACACGGCTCACTTTGCTGCCTTTCATCCACACGATCTCTGACAGCACCTGCTCCATCCGCTCAATAATCGCTGAAGTACCACCTGCAAAGGAAAGAAATTTCTTCTCCCCTTGCGATTTAAAGGTCTGGCGATTTTCTGCAAGTCCCTTCATAATACTGCCGTACTGATTCTTATAATCCAATAAATATGGCAGCGTGGAAGCAATTGTTAATTCATTTAGCTTACCGGAGTAGACACCTGATAATACCGGAGCAATTTGCTTCTCAACGATCTCTTTGCCAAGAAAAGCTTCTAGGAACAGTCCGATCGAATCGTTCATCGTGAACGTCTCATTCGTTGTGTAGAAGTCCTTCAGCGCCTCCACCTTGCCCTCTGCCGAGACAAGCTCGCTCTCAGCCAATGCCTGAAGACTCAGCGGGATGCCGAATACCGCGTCCTCGGGTATTAACTTCAGCTTACCGTCCGTATGAAGATAGGATTTGCCAGTAGCGTTATAGACGACCTCATCTCGTAGTCCAAGCTCATCGATCAGTGGGTCAACGTTCCGTTTACGGGCAACGAGAGAGTCGGCTCCAACTTCCATAATAAATCCATCCTGCTTCACAGAATGGATTTTTCCACCTAACCGCTCATCCGCTTCAATTAGTACTATTGTTGCATCAAGATTCCGTTCCTGAATGATCTTATGCAAATAATAAGCCGTGGACAAACCTGTAATTCCTCCACCAATTACTGCAACCTTCTTCAATCTATCCCACCTCGATCAAGGGTATATTCACTCCCCCCATCATAACCTACTTGTCTTAAGGCGGACAATATTGATACTACAAAGTTCCTTTAATATACACATCAATAGCATCTCGTAGAAATTGGGCCAGTCCATGCTGATGCTTGTCATAATACTCACGAAACCTCTCGTCCTCTACATACATTTGCGCTAAGCCCGCATGAGCTTCCTTATTGTAGCTGTTCCAATAATAAGTCAGCCACTCTCTATGCAATCCAGCAGCATGCTGAGCCTGTTCTCCTGCCGGATCTCCTGTCTTATACGCCTCCAGCAAAGCCGCAATGACTTCGTCGGCCAGTGCTGTCACACGCTCATATTGCTCAACTGTCATATTTCGGAGCTTCCCGTTTGATTTATCGATTGTATCAGCGCCATATTTCTCTCGAATCTCAGTCCCATATTTCTGCTCATTCTTAGCGATTAACTGTTCTTTGAAGCCAGTAAATTTCTCTGTATCAGTCATCGTTATTCTCCCTTCTGCTTCGGTTATCGTATGATCTACATTCGCAATTAGCAGATCAAGCTGCCGCTTGCGGTCAAGGAGCTGTTTGCGATGCTGCTTCAGCGCAGCGATCCGATCAAAGGACGGGGCCGTAATCACCTCTTTGATGTGATCCAGTGCAAATCCAAGCTCGCGAAAAAACAATATTTGCTGCAACTGGTTGAGCTCGGCTGCCCCGTAAATCCGATATCCTGATGAGTTGGTTCTTGCCAGGCTTAAGAATTCCAATCTCATCATAATAGCGTAGTGTCCTTGTACTGATCCCCGCTAGCTGACCCAACTTTTGAATGGTGTATTCCATCAGCTTCCCTCCTGACAAATTCACTCTACACCTTAACGTAACGTGAAGGTCAACACCTATTTTATTATTCCTATATAAGTTATCTTGTTAATTGGCCTCGATTGGATTTCAAATCAGAAGCGGGCTTGATGAGCATCTTCTATAAGAGCATTTGCTTCCAGGGGAAGCGTAGCGTAGCTTCCTTCGTCCTCTCCTGACATTGCTTAATAATCTCCACACTAATTATATCTGGGATATGCTGGCGATGCTTCTCGAACATTGTGAGACTGGCCAATAATCGATGCTGATTCTTGAGGTATAAGCTTATTTTAATACTGCGAAGTAATTGACTTGCTCCCCGCATCAGCTCTCCTCTATCAAGCCAATATACAGCACTTTGATAGTACATTCGGCTATATTGATCACGCTCTCTAATCTGATTTTCGCCACATATCATGAATGCGGGGGTTTCAGTAAAGTGGTGCAGCATCTCTTCTAAGTTGTGATCGAGGGAGAACCCGTATTTATTAGCAGCAATTAATGAACCGATTAAGCCTTCTAATCTTAAATGCGGGTATTCTTCTATGAGGGAGGCAAGCTGCGGAAGTCGGTTCAACTCGCAGGTCTTCAGCTCTAGCGCCAACAATCTTCCCTTAACTAACAACGAGAGACACTCTGCTTCCAGTATGTCTTCTGGTAGGGCATCATAGATTAGCGGTAAATGGAAGCCGTCTTCTAGACATTCCCTTGCCTCGGAGTACGCCATTTCAGACTCATATGCTTCTGACATCATTAATAGTCCTTGTCCATAATACGCCACTATAGAGCGTCTAAAGGGAGGCCTGTTTCGAAATTTGTTATCATTCTGTTTCTTGAAAAATAGCTCAACCTGCTTCATCATTTCAGCAGCATATTGCCGCACCTCATCCCAACGATCAAGCACAGCATAGGCGCGCGCAAGCAGATAGAGCCCTTCCAACGTATGCTCATAAGGCAGACGATAACGAAAAGGAATGAACCTGAGCATTTCCTCCGTATTACCAGGCTTTGTCTCGCTAGTCATGTAAAATATCCGGAAATAGCATATGACGATCTCATCCGTCACTGTCCTCTCGTCATTCAGCTTCACAATTTTCTCATATAATTCGGATGCAGGCTGCCACTTGCCGCGAGCGAACAAGGATTCTGCTTCTTCGAACAGCTCCTTATGTGTCACAGCCAGTTCCTGCTTTTGCGAGACTCTGTGATCAGTCGTCATTGAATGATCTCCCTCGAATTGGCAAACATAAATTCAATATTTTAGGAAATATAAATATATAAAATACATTTACCTTTATATTACCAATATTAACTTATAAGTTCAATTAAACTTTATATGCATGTTATAGATTAACTTAGGTTGCTACAATTCATGTAGGTGATGAGCATGAGCTTTGATTATTCCCTGATTGGCAGGCGCATCAAGCAAGCCCGGGAAGAACATGGGATTACACAAGAAATACTGGCTGAGAAGCTGGACGTCTCCAACGCATACATAAGCAAGATTGAGCGTGGTAAGACACCGATTAATCTGGACAGGCTTTCACAGATATGCGTAGTACTTGAGGAATCACCAGAATATATTCTGAGCGGTACCAATAAGCTGTCCAATGACTATTTGCGCAATGAAATTATTGAGATGCTGGAAGAATGTCCACCGGAGAAGATCAAATTAATTATGCAAGTAATAAAACCAATTATTGAATTCAATTCGCCAAAAGGCTGACACCCGAATCGTGGTGCCGGCCTTGCTTTATTTTGTAGGGGAACTTGTTTATCATTAATAGAGGTTAACTGGACTTTTTGAACACGTATTAATAGATGAGTATCTAGCTACGTTGATAATTAGTGTAAGAAGATGAGGTAATGCGATGCGACATTTATTAACTCAGAGCGCGATACATATGTTCTGCGGCAAAGCGGCTTATGAGACAGGACGGGCTTACTATGAGGCCGGCAAGGTGAACTACACAAGGCAGAATACGGACCAACAAATTTATAAGGCTATTGTATCGGGAACAGATGAATATGAAGTGAATTTGACGATCTATTCGGACGGCGCATTAACAACGGATTGTACTTGTCCGGCTTTTGCTGCGAGTGGTAATTACTGCCCACATATCGCGGCGGTGATGATAGGCGTGTATGAATTACAGAATCATCCCAAACCATCGGCTGCACATGTTATGGAACGTAAAGAGACCATTGTAAATCAAGCGGCCAAGCTGGAGCGGGACTTACCCCCTGCCCCTATCGCAGCTCGACCCAGGAAACGCGGCTGATGCGTGATATTATGGGACTGTTCGGTATGAGCAAGCCCCGTCTGACACGGACTGGATCATATTTCGATGCAAGAGAGCGAATTGAAGCTGAATTTATACTGAGGCTCGACTCCTACGGATATGAGAAGCAAATATTCTCGATCGAGATGAAGCTGGGGACAAAGCGTCTATATATTGTGAAAAATATTAAGCAGTTTCTGGAACAAGTCGATCTCGGCGGAAAATATACATTCACGCCCAATTTCACCTATGATCCGCAGTTCCACAGCTTCCCTGCTGAACTGTCCGCGATTGTACAGAAGCTAATCGACATTCATCGGAACGAGCATTTAATTCGTGAGACGGCAGATCATTATAACATTCGTTCCGGCTATCCCGAAGAACGGAGCCTAGTGATACCACCTTATGCCTGGGCAGAGCTGCTAGCACTGTTACGCTCCTCCCCTTCTGTTAAGCTAGAGGCCAATGGGGTATTGTACAAAGGATTCTTCGAATCAAGCAGACCGCTGCCGATCCAATATGCTATCCGCCATTCCGATGAGGATGATTCCTATTCTTTCGAGGTCGAAGGTTTGGATGAGATCACCATTCTCGATTCCTATAATATGGCATTAATCTATAACGAGCTGATCACTCTCGATCCGCAACAATGCCTACAGCTCCATGAACTTAAGAAGCTGCTAAAGGTTTATCGCAAAGCTAAAGTCGGCGTTGGCACAGAGCAGATGGCTCTGTTCATAGAGAAGGCCCTGCCTGGGTTAATGAAACTAGGTGAAGTGAAGATCGATGATTCGATCACAGACCGGATCGTGCGCAAGCCACTACAGGCCAGATTATATCTGGATCGCTTGAAGAACCGCTTGCTTGCTGGACTGGAGTTTCAATACGGAGATGTAGTCATTAACCCGCTTGAGGATAAGGATCTACAACGTGGATCCGACCACATCCTCATTCGTGATGAAGACCAGGAGCAGCAAATCCTTGAGTTGATGGATGATAGCTCATTCGTGCGAACAGAGAGCGGCTTCTTCCTGGAGGATGAGACGGCAGAATTTGATTTTCTCTATCATATTGTACCGAGACTGGAGCAATTCGTTAATATATTTGCCACGACGGCTGTAAAAGTAAGGATAGAGCGGCCTTCTACACCGCCTAGAATCTCAGCTATTTGGGATGAACGTACGGATTGGCTCGAATTCAAATTCGAATTGAATGGTGTTGCTGAGAAAGAAGTACGCGAGCTCATCGAGGCGATCCAAGTCAAACGTAAATATTACAAACTGCCAAACGGTTCTTTAATGCCATTATCAGACGAGAAATTCAAGAAAATGATTCAGTTCGTTCAGGATTCAGGCAAGCTTCAGTTCAATGAAAATGGTGATGGCATACGTGTTCCGTTAGCCAGTTCATTCCATCTCCTGGATGAGCAACGGTATACGGAGCTGTTAAAGCCGGAGAAGTCACTACGCCGTCTTCTGTCGAATCTGAAGAATCCCGACAATATGGAGTTCGTACTGCCAACAAGCCTTGCTCCTGTTCTACGTGATTATCAGGTTTATGGGTATCAGTGGCTGAAGACGCTGGCCATGTATCACTTTGGCGGCATTCTCGCCGATGATATGGGACTGGGCAAGACGCTGCAGAGTATCACTTTCCTCGTCTCTGTATTACCGGAAATTCGCGAGCATAAGCTACCGGCGATTATTGTAGCACCTGCTTCCCTCGTCTACAACTGGCGAAATGAACTGCGAAAATTCGCTCCAGAGATACGGAGTCTGATCGTTGATGGCAGTAAGAGCGAGCGGGTTCGTCAGCTGCAGGAGCAAGACGGATTCGATATTATTATTACCTCTTATCCGCTGCTACGTCGAGATATTGAGCAGTATACCGAACAAGCTTATCATACATTGATTCTGGATGAGGCGCAGAACTTTAAGAATCATACTACACAGACGGCTCATGCCGTCAAGGCGCTCCAAGCCAAGTATAAGTTCGCGCTGACCGGAACACCAATAGAAAATTCGCTAGAGGAGTTATGGTCGATCTTTGATGCGGTCTTCCCTGCCCTATTCAGAGATAGACAGACATTCAACGATCTGTCGCGGGAGAACATCGCCAATCGGATCAAGCCATTCCTATTGCGCCGCTTGAAGACGGATGTTCTGAGTGAATTGCCGGAGAAAATTGAATCGGTGCAAACTTCTGAGCTGCTGTCCGATCAGAAGAATCTGTATGCGGCCTATCTCGCCCAGCTTCAGCAAGAGACACTGAAGCATCTTAACGAGGACAGCTTCCAGCAAAATAAGATCCGCATTCTGGCCGGCCTCACTCGTCTACGTCAATTATGCTGCCACCCTTCCCTATTTATTGAAGACTATAAGGGCAGATCGGCCAAGTTTGATCAGCTCTTCGACATTATTGACGAATGCCTCAGCTCTGGGAAGCGAATGTTAATCTTCTCGCAGTTTACCCAAATGCTAAATCTAATCGGACGTGAACTCGGGTATAGTGGTATACCTTATTTCTACTTAGATGGAACGACACCTTCTTCTGAGCGGATTGATCTATGCGACAGGTTCAATGAAGGTGAGCATGATATCTTCTTGATCTCACTGAAGGCTGGTGGTACCGGGCTTAACTTGACCGGAGCAGATACGGTCATTCTGTACGATTTATGGTGGAATCCAGCCGTTGAGCAACAGGCTGCGGACCGTGCCCATCGCATCGGGCAGACGAAGGTAGTACAGATCATCCGTCTCTTGACCGAAGGAACGGTTGAGGAGAAAATGTATGAGCTACAACAGAAGAAAAAGGATCTGATCGACGAGATCATCCAACCCGGACAACAATCGATCTCTAGTATGACGGAGCAAGAGATCCGGGAGATACTAATGATCTGACGAAGATTTGAGAAGAGCAAGCTTGGTTAATACCAGGCTTGCTCTTGTTTTTGTAAAGGAACTGCAAGCGAATTTATCCCATCTATCTATTTGCTTCTGTCAATTAGTTTACATAACACTCTTTATGTCAATCATTTCGAGTTTAGCTAACCATATTTTTCATTGTGGGGACACTCTAATTTTAGTTTATGACATAAATTATTAATCATATGAACATTAGTTCCTCGACTTTCTTTATAAACTGTACTTCGATCAGTATGGTCAGAGGAAAGCCTTATTATAGGCCTCCCCTTCAGTTTAATAGACCATTTTCACAATGTTATCGCATATAATTAACACGATTAATTATATGCGAACCTACTTCTAATAAGTAAATTTTTAAAATTACTTAATATTGGTTTACATAACTTATAATATGTTAACCAACTATTCATTCCTTCGTTCTTATTCTTTAAATTCTCTACAGACAATAATTGTACAGAACGTTACTTTAGTTCGGCGGATATACTTCAAACTCATACAGCGAGTAGCCGTATAGGGTTCCCATTTCTGTTCCATACATTTTTACATATTTAGCTTGCACATTGTTCAGAGGAATGTCCTGTACTCCCCCGCTTCCGTTGGATTCCGTGTAAACATCATTCCAAACCGATCCGTCATTGGAAACTTGGATTTTAAATTTGACCGCATATGCATCTTCCCAATGAAGTCTTACACTGCCGATCTTCTTAACCGTTCCGAGATCTACATATATCCACTGTGGCTCACTACCTTCACTACTATTACTAGCCCATCTAGACTGTAAATTGCCGTCAAAGGCCCGCTCCGCTTCAAAGTTAATTCCACCGAAAGAACTTGCTACTGCTGGTGCATTAACCGCCAGATTGGATAGTGACGTCTGCTCGACCGAAGTGGGCTTCCACCAGTTCCCAGAGATGTACAGCATATTGAGAAGATTATAGCTATCGCTGAGGTAATCCTCCCTCTTGTTCTTCATCCAATCCCAGCCGGCATTGACCCAGGCTTGGTTGCTGCTGTCAGCCGTACCCGCTGAGATGAACGGAGATACGAATACCGCTGTCGCATGATCCCCTTCTTCTGTTCCGTTTAGCGTATAGCTATTTTTAATATTCGAAGGAGTGTTATTCGTCTTCCCTTTGATCCAACTTGTCAACTTATCAGAGATCGCTTTGCTACGCGGGTCCCCATACATCGCATAATCCATGACGAATCTAAGCGGGACACGGCTGGCGTTATAATAATAAATGCTCGTCTTTTTGGATTTATCGAGATACCCATCAGGTGCAGGTTTAGGCGGGTTATTGATTACAAAATCTGAGATCAGACCTGTTGTAGGAGAGTAAGTATTACTAAAATCACTGTATATAGCATAGAGGTTATCGAGCAATTGAATCCATATCGGATCCTCAGTTACTTCATAGAAAGCCCTTAGATGGCTGAGCATCCATGAGGAAGGCCTTGTATTGAGACCGTTCTTAGTATCCGAATCACCCAGATTCAGTCGGTTGTTCGTCGTTACATTACTAGCCTTAATGCCATTCGATATCATTTGCTTCGCTTCTTGTAAATAGTTGATCGAGCCAGCTGATCCCCACTGATTATGGGCAAGAATTAATGAATATGCGATATCGAGATCCCCTTCGGTAACTGATTCGAAATGTCCTTGAGCCTTCTTGTCATCCGCGACAACCCTCCCCATAAGATTAGGGTTTATCGCACTCTTGTACGCTCGGGCCGTCTTGAACAATCCATTATAGATCGTCTGCGCATCCGGATCATGTCCAGCCATAAGCACCGTAATGATCATTCCGTATCCTTGTCCCTCCGAAGAACCCAAGGCAGTGAAGCCATCCTGACTCCCAGTTATGTCACCCTTGACATAATAACCACCAGGTAACGAGCTGAGGTCATGCTTCAAGTACTTCCCTTTCCAATAATCATAGTACTGGGCGACAGATTGATTCATCGCATTCTGGGTGATGTGGGTTGGTTTGATAATACCTGGATAACTTACCTGTTGTGGAAAAGACTTCTTTTCTCCCGAGGCATAGCTGTTCTGCGGAAGCGCGATTGATCCCGCCCCGGCTAATAAGACTGCAATGACCAGACTGACAAACATCTTGTACCTTTTGCTCTGTTTTGGATTGGACACTGTAGTCGAAGTAGCTGTTGCAGCAGATCGTGGGTGAACATTGAACTTTGTCCGCATTTTAACCCTTGTCCTTGTCTGAAGCATCGCATTTCCTCCTTTAGAGTTTGTTCTAAAAGATCGCTTCTGATCACCAAATGAATCAGGCATCCTCTTTAGGAACTCCCACTTTAAGTGTGATTCATGTGCCGCTTGTGCTGAATGAACTACAACGTTGGAAGATGTGCCAGGTCTGAATCAAGGATGTCTTATGCTTGTATAATATTACATTTATTGAAAATAATAAACTGGATTCGAACAAACAAATTCAATGCATTTTGAATGTACAGGAGGAACCAAGCCTATGAGTAACAATCAAGATCATTCTCAGGATGAAGCGAAGCTCCGGAATAAAATGGACTCTGCCGGAGATTCATTAATGGAAAAAACGAAAATGGAACAAGGCGTAGATATCGAGCCTGAAGCCGATGAATGGGTGGCGAAGCCGGCTGCTTTTAGCGATACGGACGAGGAATAATCGAAAGTTTACATGGAATCCGCTACAGCGAAGGAGCTGGGCGGATTTTCTCTTTCCTGGCAGCTGGCAGCCATACAGTCTTAAGCTGTTCTGTCGTCAAAAAAGAAGCAACCAAACCATAGGTTCAGCTGCTTCGTATGTGACTGATCTTACCGCGTTATATCAATAACAGCGCAGGCAATGCGCGCCCCGGAATTTCCTGACGGATCGGTGACGTAGTCATCGGCTTTTTCATGAATCATAAGAGAAGTTCCGCCTGGCTTCAACAAAGAATTCGGGGAGCCCTTCTTGAGTGTTACCATCTTGCTCTCCAAATCGGTGTTGACCGTTCCATCGGCTTTGACCGAAAGGTTCAGCAGATCACCTGCATGGAACCCTTTCGGATTTTTGAATCCATGCTGTTTGCCCTGTGGGTTGAAGTGAGCCCCAGCGGTTTTAAAGTCAGGCGGTTCGCATTTTCCAGTCTCATGAAAATGAATACCATGCTCTCCCGGAGGCAGGTTCTTCGCTTCAATATGGATCTGAACGACGTCCGCTTTTTGCGTCAACACGGCCGTGCCCACCTCTGCTCCCTTGGAATCGATGATCACCGTCTTTATTTGCAGTTCCTCTGACTTAGCAAAAGCAGGATTCATAGGTGCAGCTCCAAATAATAGGGTGGCAAGGATACTTAGGCAGATAGCTTGTTTTTTCATTGTGCAGATTGTCCTCCTGTAGATGTTTTCGCTTCCTTCCACAGGATGTCCCATTTGCATAGAAAAGATAACATTTTGGCAAGCACTCTCTGTGTATTACCTTCGGCTTACCAGATAATTCGTTTATTATAATATTTGTCGCAAATAGTTGAGACTGGTCTTGATCGATTCCAGCTGTGGAATCTCGTACTCCTCCTGCTCCACGGTATACCATTCCACTCCACTACGCTTACCTACAGCCGTTATAGTCTTGAAGTCAAGAATGCCCGAGCCGATCTCCGTATTTCGCTGATCCTGCTTGTCTTTCATATCTTTGATATGAAGAATACGACAACGGTCTGCAAAAGACTCTATCCATTCTGCTGCACTGAACCCGGCATACTCAGCCCAGTATGTATCCAGTTCGAAGAACATATGCTCAGGCGAAGTATGTTGGGCCAACAGCTCCATTCCCGTTAAGCCGTCATGCTTCTGGAATTCGATGCCGTGATTGTGATAACCGAAGCGTAGCCCCTGCTCTTTGCAGCGCTCACCAATCCGATCGAAAATCTCCGCGGTCCGCTTATAGCTGTCAGCATTCTCACGCAACTCTTCAGGAAGCCCTGGACAAATAATATATGGACTGCCGATAGCTAGCGAATAATCGATCATCTCTTCAATCCGTTCGGTGAGATCTGGCATACCGATATGACTCCCGGCAGCACGTAGTCCGTATTCGTCTAGGGACTTCCTAAGCTGCAACGCCGGAGTACCGAAATATCCAGCGAACTCAACACCGTCATAACCGATCTCCGCAACTTTTTTTAGTGTACCTAGAAAATCCTCGCTCGTTAGTTCTTTGATAGAATAAAGCTGCAGCGCTATGTTTTCCATATGATGATGCCTCCTTCTATATAATGGGGTAAGGTAAAGATACCAAAATCAAAGCGTAATAATACAATGAAACTACTTAAATATATCAAATATTTGATGCCATTGTTACTAAAATGAAAACCGAACCATCGTGCGGGATTTTACGAAACTAGGTATCGTTATTCGACTCAAATTGCTCTGTTTAGACCAAATTTTTGACCAAATAGCGATCTGTAGTTTCGTTAGATTTTTTTACGCACTAGTATAGTACAAATAGCGTGTCCCAGTTTCGTTAGTTTGGCTGGCGCCGGGAGGGAGCACACTACTGAGTCATCGCTACTATCCATTGCTACTGAGTACCATTAATGGCTCATTTCGGCCAAGTCACTAACTATTAAGCTACTGACGATCCCTAATCCCCATGTAACACGATCACAGAAGCAACGTATGTATCATCACTTTCAGACCCTTCAGCATCGTCTCATGCGACAAGGAAGGCAAGCTTGGCTTGGCTGCGGCCATCTCTTCCGACGCCGGGAAATGGACGAATCCGCCGACCATTGGCAGCTGGTGAACACGAATGTAATCGAGCAAAGCATACATGGTATTGTTACAAATAAATGTTCCTGCCGTATAAGAGATCACAGCCGGAATGCCCTGCTCCTTCATGCTGTCCACCAACTCGCGAACAGGAAGAAGGCTGAACAAACCGTCAGGACCGTCAGGGTTAATCCGCTCGTCAAAAGGGCGATTTCCTTTATTGTCAGCTACGCTGGATTCTTTAGGAACCTCCTTAAGATTAATTGCGATCTGCTCTGGCGTAATCGAAGTACGCCCTGAAGCAAGCCCGCAACAGATAACGGCATCCGGCCGTAGCACCCGCACTACCTCAAGCAGCTTGTCCGCACATACATCAAAGACAACTGGAAGTATCAAAGTATGAATTTCTGCTCCGGAAATCTTCTCCTCCCCGATATCGGCAAGTAGCCTCTCGGTCGGGTTTATGGAATCTCCACCAAAAGCTTCAAACGCGGTGATCAAAATTTTCATTCTTATCCCCCTCTCGTTCAAGTCCAGCCCTGAGCCCCTCAACATCCAACCCATCCACGGCAAAAGCCTGACGAACTAGCTCTGGTGCGACAAATTCATCGTATTTGCCCAAATACGGCGCTTCATCTGGCCCAAGCAGCATGGACGGATCCGTACAAAAACTGCATTCGAGTAAAATCTGTTCCAAGAGCGCTTGACTGTCCGCTTTACCGGACACAACGAAATAATACGGCTCCATCGGCACGATGGAACGAAGTGAAAGACGCTGCGAGAGGTTATTTTTGAGCAGCCGCTCTAGCGTACGGAACTGTTTGCTGCCAACCCACGGCAAAATGAATAACGAGTCGCCACCTGCCGGGATCGACCGGTGATCTCAACAGCCCGCTCTCCTTCGCTAGACGACGAGCCCGCTCCAGGCGATTGACTGCCTGCGGAGATAGATACGGATAGATCATACTATCCGCCAATACCTCACGCATTTTCCGCACTACCAACGTATGAATGTCTCCGCCAGCCCCGAGCCACAATGTATCGACTTTACCTAAAGAGTCTTTAACGTATACAGCCTTGTGCTTGGTGTCCACCTCAGTGACCTTCCACAGCTTGCCTGCTAACGAGAAGCAGTATCCTGGCGGCGGCACAGTCGTAATCGAGCCAATTTCCTCCGTTCCATTATAAACGGCATGTTCCTCATCATCCTTGAATACAGCGTAGAATCGAAAGTTGTTCACAATCTTCTCGCCCGTTAGGCCGATGATCAGGGTTTGCTGCTCGGTCCATTGAATATGATCCGTTTGCAGCAAGTAATTCAGGAACACTTTGTACGTATCCTGGGAAATCTGATGGAAAGACGGCAGCGACAGCACATCGGATGCCAGCTCGGCAGGCGTCGCTTCGCCTCTACTCTTCAAAATGCTCATCGTTTGGTGATAGAGAAGACCGATTGGCATTTGACGTATATCGAGCGGCTCCACCCAGCGGTCTCGAACGTACAGCTCGATGACAGCAATCGCCCGCAGCAGCATCCACGGCATACGGGCAGGCAGCATCGCATCTTCGTCCTCTTCTTCCGGGCAGACAAACAGCATCTCGGAAGCTGCATCCCCCCGCCTTCCAGACCGACCTAGCCGCTGCACGAAGCTGGAGGCGCTGTACGGTGCACCCAGCTGTATGACCCCTTCCAGCTCTCCCAAGTCAATTCCTAACTCGAGCGTTACTGTCGCAGCGGCAACTGCAGGGCCTGGCTTATCCTTGAGCGCAGCCTCTGCTTCTTCGCGCAGCATCGCCGAGATGCTGCCATGATGCACATAGAATACATCCGGCTGATGGCGGTGCGCCGCCACCCTACGCAGCTCCAGCGTCGTCAACTCCGCATCGGAACGACTGTTGGTGAATACTAACGCTTTTTTCAAATGTGTACTGTCATAGACGAAGTTGTAATAAGCCTTGCGGGCATTCTGTAAATGCTCGGCCTGCTCCTCGTCCCGGGCATCCGGGAACGAGAAGTGCTCAACCCGCAGCCGCAGCTTACGCCCCCCAGGCACGGATACGGCTTCGACCGGCTGCTTACTTCCAGCGCCGAGCCAGGCCTTGGCTGCTTCATAGTCACTTAGGGTTGCGGATAAGCCCACACGTCTTGGCAAACAGCCTGCCATTCTCTCAATCCTTGCGATCAGGCTTAGCACCTGAATACCTCGGTCCACCCCCATAAAAGCATGTACCTCGTCGATAATAATGTATCTAAGATCATGGAACAAAGCGGGGATCGCATTAGGCCGGTTCATCAGTAGACCTTCCAGCGATTCCGGCGTAATCTGCAGCACGCCCGATGGATTACGCATCAACTTGCTCTTCTCCGTCTGTGAGACATCGCCATGCCAATGCCAGGCTGGAATATTACCATCCCGAAGCAATTCTTTGATCCGTTCGAACTGGTCGTTGATCAGCGCCTTCAGAGGGCCAATATACAAAATACCTACGGATGCGGATGGACGTTCATGCAACTCGGTTAATGCCGGGAAAAAAGCTGCCTCTGTCTTCCCTGACGCCGTCCCTGCTGCAATCAGCATATGGTGCGGGGAATCCATGCAAATTTTAAGCGCCTCTACCTGTGCCGGACGTAGCGTCTCCCATCTCTTCCGATAAATAAATTCCTGAATAAACAGCGCCAAGCGGTAAAATAGCTGATTCGCCTCGCCGCTCATAATTCAAACTCCGCCAGGAAATCATCCAGTTCATCCTTTGGCTCCCCTACACCTGCCGCTGGCTCAACCATCCGTTCTCCAAGCAACTGGCTGAACGAAGCCTCAGGATTCTGATGCAAGGTATGCAGCAAATCCATAAAATCACGCACGATTTCCCGCGGTGTCAGCAGCTCGTCCGCTCCCATTCTACCAACAGCCATCTCCATAAACTGAATTAATTCCGCATCAGTTAAGTTCGGGGTATAGCTAAAATGCAAACCATGAATTTGCCGCAGCTTCTGCAGTAGGATCAAAATTTCTTCATGTGAAAGCATCTCAAGTTTGAGAATTGGACCCGTGTAATTACGGTAACCGGCGCCTGCAAATCTTCCTTCCACCAGACGGGAGCGCAGCGCCTCATAGCTGAATAGACCGCGCCGTTCGTCCTCAACAAACTGAGGCGTACCCCCCAGGAAAATACCAAGATGCTCCGCTTTGCCCTGCATCGTATCGTTAAACATCGTCAGCAGCTTTTCATAATTGCTCGTGCGAGCGATGCTGTTCGATATTTTATATAAATTGACGCCCTCATCAATAAACAGCAGCAATCCTTGATAGCCAACCGCCGCCACAAATTCCGACCACAGCTTGATATAGTCGTACCAGTTATCATCATCGATAATGACGCTCACATCGAGTTCTTTCCGCGCTTCGGTCTTGGTCGGGAACTCGCCGCGAAGCCAGCGCAGAGCTGCCTGCTTCTGCCCATCCTCACCTAGCTTATGCCCATTCCAATAGGCCGCCAATACGCGTGCAAAATCAAAACCGTGTACCAGGTTCTGCATCTGTGCTGTGACCGTGAAAATCCGCTGCTCCACTGCTTCTGTTAGTGCTGGATCACCGGGGCGTAAGCCTTCCTCTTCATCGCATCCTGCTGAATGGTAGTAATCCATTTCTGCAGCACGGCCTCCAGCGCTCCACCGTCCGGACGAGTCCGCGTCGACAAATGCGTCATCAGCTCACGGTAAGTGGCCAAGCCTTGGCCTTTCGTACCAACCAGACGCCGTTCGGGTGACAAATCCGCGTCAGCCGTCACAAAGTCGCGATCGAGCGCATAATTGCGGATCGTTTGTAGCAGGAAGCTCTTACCGCTGCCATAGCGTCCGGTGATCAGCTTCATGGCTGCCCCGCCTGCGGCGATATTGTCCATATCGCGTAATATGGCTTCTACCTCAGCCTTTCGGCCCACCGCGATATGTTCCAGGCCGATTCTTGGCACCACGCCTGCAGTCAACGAATTGACCAACGCCGTTGTCAGCCGCCGCGGGATCTTGATCTGCATTGTCATTGATTCCGTCATTTTTGAATCTGTCATTCCACTCCACCTCGTCCGTTTCGCCCTAATAATGCAAAATGATCTATATAATCTACAGCGATAGATTCACCGTCCACCACCAAATCTCCGATTGTCTCCATCGCTAGCTCGTTGATTTCATCGAGTAGCAGCGCAGGCATCATCCCGTATTTCTCGGCAATATCATTTACACTGTCACTTGCCTCTTTCAACGCATATAGAGCTTCAAGATGTGCCTGCCCAAGCTGTTCGGTAAACAGCAGCCAATCTTCGTCTAAGCTGGACGTATCCCAGACGATATTCGGATTTAGGTCGACCTGGTTTGTGTCATCCCCTTGGGCCAATTCTGCTTGCTGTACTATCAAATCTGTCTGCAGCAAAGAAACATCTGTAACGCTGTTTAAGCTCAATTCCATGGATTGCGGCGATATTTCAGCACTTGGTCCTACTTCTAAGCTGTCATTGCCCCAACGTTCCGCTCTCGGTTCTATCTCCTTCACACCGTCCGCCATAGACTCGATAGCTGGTATCCATTCTTGCTGTATCTCCTCAACTATCAGTTCATCCTCGACGGTCAACATACTCCGTACTTCTTCACTATCCTTCTGCAGCGTAGCCAGTCGTTCGGGATCAATGGAGATTACAGGTCCGGCAGGCTTCGTTGCTTCGGTATATTCTTTCTCCAGGAAACGCTCGATCAGTATCCATGTCTCCTTCATAAGCGATATGCCGCGCAGCCGACCCTTGAAGTGGTGAAGCTCTCGCAGTTTATTTTCCGTACAGCGGATCAACTGGGTCATGTAATAACGAAGCGGCGGACATTTCCGCAATTGGTATATACGGAGCGGCAGCGTGCGTCCATATAACTCCGTATCATAAACGGCACTACGGAATAAATAACGCTCTATCGTCTTACCATTTCCTTTGTAGAAGGTATCGACCAAGTTTTTACCTGTTGTCTTCCGCAAATAGGAATCGACTAGAACTACCACCTTTGGAACATAGGCCTCCATGAGTGCGCGTCCGCCGCTCATATAGAACTTACTACGCTGCAAGTCATAATCTGAGAGAGTTAATATTTGCTCCAAACTCAGTTCGGAAGGCTCATTTTCTAAAGTTCTCTTTAATTCCAGATCGAACAGCTCTCCGGATTTAGCACTAGAAGACCTCATGACGATATCCATTAAAGGAAGGTTCAGCTTATGCACCAGAACAAAATCACATATCCAATCAACCATATAACTATTCATCTTCGGGAACATAGATTGGTAAGCGTCCCATAGCTCTATCAGCAGTTCATATCCCTGCTCCGGCTCCTTCCAGCCAACACCATGAATCAGCTCATATAAATAGACAAAAATATAAGAAAGGTCAGTAAAAGGGTGCCGTCCCTGCCGCATCTCGCTTCTCCAGTAAAAAAACCAGCCCTGCTGTTCTTCGTTCATCTGCTCAAAGGTAGGCCAATAGCTCATAAAAGGTACATAAAGTGACGGCTCCCCTTCTCTTTCTGCCCATTCTTTGGCTTGCTTCACAAATCTACGTTCTCTCGTAAGCTCTTGCACAGAAAGAGAGGCTCCTTGAACTGGGCGATCCCTCCGCTCAGGGATAGTCATCTCCTGTAACGAGTCGCTCTGCTCCTTTATTTCACTCATATCTATTTCCGCAAAGTCCAACGATTTGTTATATGGATTCATGGAACGCACATCACCATTCATACAATAATTTGTTCTAGTTTCGAAAGTATCTCTTTTATGATCATAACATTATTATCGTCCCAAGAACACATGTTCTATAAATAGAATTAAAATTTTTGAATTGCTCTAATCCTGCCCTTTAGTTTCGCCCCAATGATAAATTAAAGCCCGCCAAAAGTCGTATCGACTTCCAGCAGGCTCAACGTTTATTTATTCAGCTGTTCTTCCACGAACGGTAATAACCCGATCCAATCCGACATTATATCTCACATTCATAGTGATCGTATCAGCGACAAAATGGACCTCCAGTGTAACACAACTAGGAGTTTCAATCGCTTGCAGTGTTACTATAAGCTCATCTTGCGATTTCCAAGTAAAGCTGCCAGCTATACGAGTTCCCTTCCCCTCAATAGTTAGCGTTGATTCAGTCAACCAATGCTCGCGTCCCAAAGTGATGCTATCTTCACATTCCAGCTTCAACGTTAGACGTGCAGAATCTTTATCGAATTCGATCCCCCATTCTTTCAGTGGGAACGGATTCTGATCCATCTGAGTTTGATCGATTTCAAATCTTTTTCCATGAACTAGCGATTCCTGAATCGACTCTTTACCCAGCCGCGGAACCTCCAGTTGCAGCTTGGATAAATATTCGCTTAGCTCTACCGAGCTATCGTCCGTTGCAATCGGCTCAGGCAGGAAACCTGGCAATAGATGATCCCAGACACTGTTCAATATAACCTGCATATCTCCTGTTCCTGACGTAATCGCCATAACAGCATCCTGTTCCGGCATGACAATACAGAACTGGCCGAAGGCACCGTCTCCGCGATAGATTCCATGGCGGCAGCGCCAGAATTGATATCCGTAGCCTTGCGCCCAGTCACTATCACCGCCATCGCCATTGGATATTTGCTTTCTGGTAGCCTCATTGACCCAATCCTCATCAACAATCCGCACACCGTTCCATAGCCCTTTTTGCAAATACAACTGCCCGAACTTAGCGATATCCTCCGTCTTAATATTAAGCCCGTACCCACCGGTATTAATCCCACGCGGGCAAACATCCCAAGACGGATTCTCAATGCCAAGTGGCTCAAACAGCCGCGGGGTTAAGTAATCAATCAGACATTGTCCCGAAGCTTTCTGTAAAATCGCAGACAACATATATGTAGCCCCGGTATTATATAGGAAATGCGTTCCCGGCTCATGCGGCACAGACAGCTTCAGAAAAGCTCTGACCCAATTGCCATCCTCTGCTGCAAGCAATGCATCCATCGTATCTTGGTCATGTCCAGTCCCCATCATTAGCAGATGGCGGATTTGCATCGTAGCGAGATGTTCAGAGATGGTCTCCGGCAGATCTTCCGGGAAATATGAGACAACCGAATCATCCAGCGTCATGATTCCCTCGTGGACAGCCATACCAATTGCCGTCGAAGTGAAACTTTTACTTAGCGAGAATAGCATATGAGGAAGCTCTGGCGCATAAGGGGCCCACCAGCCTTCCGCCGCCACCTGGCCATGCCGTAACAGCATAAAACTATGTAGTTCACTCTGATGCTCTCTCACAGCATCCAGAAAAGCGATGACTTGCTGCGGCAATATTCCCAACTGTTCCGGCGTAGTTCTAGGTAATGATCTCTTCGTCATTTGCATCCGTTCTTCTCTCCTCATGGGTACGATTAGCCTACCCTATCAAATGTATGAACCTTACTAAACGTAGACAATCATTACCATTATACTACACTTCCTATCCTGTCATATAACTAATGATACATGCTAAGGAACCAGAATCATTCTCCCCACCGCTTCCCGCTGCTCAAATCGACGATGAACCTCGGCAGCTTCAGCCATTGGATATACACCTTCAATCGGTACCTTTAACAGATCTTGATCGAGCCATTCAAGCAGCAGCTGTTCATATGCTTTCCAATGCTTCCGATAAGGAAGGCCATTCGTCCGCGTTACAAATAACGAGCCTTTCTCCTGTAATCTCATTAGATCTAGTGGGGGGATAAAACCGCTGGATTGCCCAAAAATAATCAAATATCCACCTAATCCCAAACTATCCAGATTCATCTCGAATACATCCTTACCGACCCCATCATAGACGACTCGTACTCCCTCATCACCAGTAAGCCTACGAATCTCTTTCGCAGCAGCAGTGCTACCCCCAGAATGCTCGGAAAGGACAATCACATGGTCGCAGCCTACCTCACGAACCGCCCGAGCCTTCTTCTCAGAAGATACAACACCAATCACTCGTCCCCCGCATAGCTTCGCCATTTGTACCAGTAGCATCCCTAGACCACCTCCTGCCGCTTGCACCAAGCACCAGTCGCAGGCCCGCACAGGATAAGCATGATGTGTAAATGCATATGCCAAGAACCCTTGTGTCAGTACCGCAGCAGCCTGCTCAACACCAAGGCCGGCTGGGATTGGCATTAGTCTGGTGCTTGCCGTAATTACATGCGTTGCATACGTCCCGGTTCCTCCAAAACACATGACCCGGTCGCCAACCTTCATCCCCTCTGGGCATCCCTGCGCCAAGCCTTCGATAACACCTGCAGCTTGACTACCGATTGTCAGCGGTAATTCCGTTGTCATTCCGCCTTTTTCCTTGTAAAATTTATGGTTGACCAGATCTCCCCTACGCATTTGTACATCCAGGAAATTAACCGCGGCCGCTTCGATTCGAACCAATGCTTCTCCGTGCTCGAGTGATCGAAGCTCTACCTCCTCCCATTTCATTTCTTCAGGTGCGCCATATGAATGAATACGTACTGCTTTAGCCATAACCATTAATGCCTCCTTTTTTGTTTCTTGGAAACAATATATGCGCATCACGGCTTTTTGTCAATATTGTTTCTTGGAAACTTTCATAAAGTTAGATTTCCCTGTATAATATACTGAGCCTATTATCATTCAATCAGGAAAGGTGCATTGGTGTGGAAAAGTCAGATGAACCGTTCTCCTCAAAGGGAATGAAGCAAAAACAATTATCAATTAACCGCATAATGGTGCTTGTAGAACAAATTGGACAACGCATTCAGCAGGAAGATGATGAAGAACGCAAATGGCTGATTCAGCATTGTCGGGACCCGCTCTTATGCTCTCTTCTTCCGGAGATGACCGTTGCTGAGCTGCATGTTGTAGATGCCATCGGCAAGCTCGAACCGGTTAACGGGATTACTATCTCCAAGCACTCAGGTATTCCCAAAGGGACCGTTTCAAAAATCACTCGAAGACTGATCCATAAGAAATTACTGCAGTCAGAGTCGCTCCTAAACAACAAAAAAGAAATTTTATTCCGGATGACCCCGCTAGGAGAGAAGCTGTTTATACTGCACCAGCAGCTTCACATCGAGATCGAAAAAGGAGCCACGGCTTTCTTGAACCGATATTCCGAGGAAGAGCTTTCACTCTTAAGCCGTATCCTTCAGGATACACTTACTACCTCATGGGTCACTCTTGATGAAGAATAACAATGGAGGATAACATCTAACGTATGAAATCTGCTTACACCGTAAAATCTTTTAATTTTCTCTTCTTTGCCCTGCTGTCCATGTTCATACCATTCTTACCTCTCTATTTCAGTGACCGCGGGCTGAACGAGACACAGATCGGTACCATCATTGGTATCGGCGGCTTTATTACTCTGATTGCCCAACCATTGTGGGGGATGATCAGTGACCGACTACGTACCATCCGTAAAGTTCTACTGTTGCTTGTGATCTGCTGTACGATAACGGGCTACTCTCTGTATAGCACTGATAGCTACCCCTTGATCCTGTTATTCGTTATGCTGACTTATTTCTTTCTGATGCCGGTCGATCCTCTGACCGAAAGTTTGAATTTCCGCGTGGCCGAATCTGAAGGAATCAGCTACGGATCATTACGAACATATGGCGCCTTAGGTTATGCTGTAATGTCCCTCCTTGCCGGCTTTCTGATGACAGAATACGGTTCGCGTAGTCTGGGTATTACGTTTGCAGTGCTTGGCGTCATTAGCCTGATTGTCGCCTTCTTGATGCCGGATGCTCCGGTATCAGGCAAGCCGTTGACGATCAAGAGCCTCAAGAATTTTCTGAGTAACAAGGAGACGCTTCTCTTCCTTATTCTTGTATTTATCAGCTCCATTCCGGCTCGGATGAATGACACTTATTTGGGGCTATACATTAAGGACTTAGGTGGAAAACCCAACCTTCTTGGACTGGCATGGTTTCTGGCCGCTGGAAGCGAAATTCTGGTGTTCTCGTTAAGCTTCTGGTGGCTACGCAAAAATAAGGAACTTGCCATTATTGCCTTTGCCGGGGCGTTTTACTTTATTCGCTTCTTCATCTCCGCCTGGATCAAGGATCCGAATTGGCTTGCCTATATCCAGCTTTTGCAGGTATTCACGTTTCCTGTGTTCTACACTGCGGCGATACAATATCTGTACAGCATCGTGCCTGTAGAGTGGAGAGCGACTGGTCAGACCGTATTGGCACTACTCTTCTTTGGAGTATCCGGCATTATTGCCTCATTCGCAGGAGGTGCACTATACCAAGCTCTTGGCGGTCATGTGATGTACTTGACGATTTCCGTCCTGTCACTAATCGGGACGTTGTTCGGCCTGGTACTCTATCGCAAATATGGACGAAATAAATCCACGGAAGGATCCTAAGAAGAACATATTTACAAGATCAAAAAAGACGGGTACTCCCAAATTATTCGGAGAGTGCCCGTCTTTTTAATAAAGTAGTAGAGGCTAGAGCTTGCGGTATTTTTTCAAGGCCACAATATTTAGAACAATAAACAGCGCCGCGAATAGCACCAGTACACTTAGATCCACTACAATGTCTGCAAATCCTAAGCCTTTGTACATCACACTCTTTAGAGCATCTGCCCCGTAATACAGCGGCATAATTCTAGCGATTACCCGTACCCATGTAGCCATATGCTCAAGCGGGAATATACCGGCAAAGAAGATCTGCGGTATGATGACGAGTGGAATGAACTGCACCATTTGAAACTCTGAGGCGGCGAAGGTAGATAATAGAATCCCTAGCGACAACGCCACGAAGGCCAGCAACAGGTTTGTCAACAGCACATACCAGATCGATCCAGCCATATTCATGCCAAGAACTAACGTCGCATATAGAACGACAATCACGGTTTGTAGAAACGCAAAGATGCCATATCCAGCCAAGTACCCGGTAATTACTTCTCCCCTGCGCACTGGCGTAGACATTAATCGTTCCAAAGTTCCCGTCGTTCGTTCTCGCAGTAATCCAATCCCGGAAATTAAGAATACGAAGAAGAACACAAAGAATCCAATTAGAATCGGACTTAGCGTATCAAAAAAGGTCGTATCCGCGCTGCCATATACATACTCAACAGTTAGTTCGGGCTTAGCACTAGGAACTCCACCTTCCTGCTGAACCGCACCGGTAAGAGCGTCAGCCGCCTGGCCAATCTTCATCTGCAACGCTTTGGACTGCGAAGGATCGCTATTGCCTAGAATTAAATGGAGCTGTCCCTCTTGAATTTCAATGATCGCATCAAGCTTATCTTGTATTAACGTATCCCGATTAGCTGTCTCATACGTTACGATATCGAGCCCCTGCTGCTTCAGAACTGAAGCCCATTGCGGAGAGAAACCGACCACACCTATTTTCGCGTCGGACGCATTGCCGGTGTGATTAAATAAATAATGCATCAGCGACAAGACGAGTAGCGGTGCTAGGAACAACAAAGCTAACGTTCGCTTGTCACGCAGCAGTTGTTCGCAAATTCTTCTTATGAGCGCCTTGATTCTCATACTGTACCGCCCCTGCCCGCAGAAATACTTCTTCCAAGCTCGCCACATCATACTGCTGTTTAAGCTGCTCAGGCGTGCCACTGGCCAGTATGGTTCCTTCACGAACCATTGCCAACTGGTCGCACTTATCCGCCTCATCCATCACATGTGTCGTCACAATGATGGTCTTATGCTCAGATGTCTTTAGTCTGATGAGCTCCTTCCAGATCGCCTGTCTCAGTTCCGGGTCAATACCAACTGTTGGCTCATCTAGAATCAGGACGGAAGGATCATGCAACAATGCTATCGCCAGCGATAGTCTGCGTTTCATCCCGCCAGAATAAACAGCAACTTTCCTTCCCAAATCATCCGTTAGGCCAACCAGATCGGCTGCATAGGCGATTCGCTGCTTCTGCTCAGCCCTGTTCATCTTGAACATTGAGGCAAAAAATTTCAGATTCTCCTCCGCTGTGAGTTCACCATATAAAGCATCCGATTGCGCCATATATCCGATGTGCTGAAGCATCGACAAACTAGGCATTCTCGTCTGCAATACTTGAACTTCTCCTTCATCCGGCAAATCCATACCAACCATCATTTTGACAAGTGTCGTCTTACCTGCACCAGAAGGGCCGATCAGCCCATAAATTTGCCCCATCTCCATTTGAAGATTCACTTTGTTCAGCACGTTCTTCGAGCCGAAGCTCTTACTAACTTGCTGCACTTTGACGGTAGCTTCCATCTTTTCCGCCCCCTAAATAAATGAACACTGCGTTGATTATCTTCTGCGATTTAATTATAATCAATACAGATTTCAACTACAATAAACAGAATCCTCGAATGTGATCATTATTCGGTAGCCGTGGAACAAACATTGCTGGGGACTGGGGGAACTGATAAATGATGGAGTCATCAAGAGACAAGCGGGTAATGCGAACAAAGGCGGTCATTCGCGAGGCATTAACACAGTTAATTGAGGAAAAAGGATTCGAAGCGCTAACCGTCAAAGATATTACAACACGGGCGGAGATTAATCGCGGAACCTTCTATCTGCATTACCGTGATAAATATGATCTTCTAGAGCAGAGCGAGCAAGAGCTAATTCAAGGTCTCATTGGGATTCTTACCACGATTCGTCCGTTTAATAGTCTAAATCAAATAGAAATGGAACAGATATTCCCCATATTGTGAAGATTTTTGAATACTTTGGCGAGCAGGCCGACTTCCTTAAGACGATTCTCGGACCCAAGGGAGACCCTTCCTTCCATATGATGCTAAGAAAAATGATGTCAGAGCATTTATTCGAGAAAAACATGGTTTCATTCATTCGTAAGGAAAACGCGTTGGTTCCGACAAATTATCTGGTCTCTATCTGGCCTCGGCCCATTTCGGCATTATACAGGAATGGCTGATGCAGGGGCGCCAAGAGTCGCCACAGGAAATCGCGTCAATTATGTTCAAGCTGACCGCGCGAGGTCCTTTGTACGCGGCAGGTGTGATTAAAGACCCCAAACAAATCGCGGACAGGAGGTAAGTCATGGATCAACAAAAGCTAATCCGAAAATTCGATAAACAATCGGCATTATATGAGGAAAATACGCGCAAGCGGATGCTTAGAGAGTGGCGGCAGCGTCTTATTGAAGGTGTCAGTGGAGACATATTGGAGATTGCAGTTGGTACAGGTGCCAATTTCCCGTATTATGATATGACTAAAGTCCGGCTGACCGCGGCTGATTTCAGTCCAATGATGCTAAAGCGTGCAGCCGGAATCGCAAATGAACTGCAAATGCAAGTAAACTTCATCGAGAGCGACATTGAGAAATTGGTTCTACCTGAGCAATCCTTCGATTATGTTGTTTCTACCCTTTCCTTGTGCGGATATGATAATCCAGCACATGTCCTCCGCAATATAAGGCAATGGTGCCGACCTGACGGGCGAATCTGTCTGATGGAGCACGGACTAGGGAATAACATCATGCTAAAATCGGCCCAGCACATCCTCAACCCGATAGCTCATAAAATATCCGGCTGCCATTGGAATCGCGACATCATGCAGATGGTCAAGGATTCTGGCCTACAAATCGAGCGGATGGAGCAGCATTGGGGCGGCATGATTCATCTGATTTGGGCGGTTCCTGACAATTCGTGATGCCTCTGGCAACAGCCCTTTATATGAGTGAAATCGGATCAGGTAGCTCTTTGGGGTGTAACACATCCGCTCATTATACATAAAAAGGCTCAGGTCTTATTCATGACCCGAGCCTTAGCCTTGCTATTATTTCACAAAACGCCCGATAAAATCGGCCACTACACTCTCGTACTTCTCTGGATTCACGCGGTATGCTTCAGCATGTCCCGCACCCGGAACGATGTATAGTCCCTTCTCCACTGGACTGTTCTCATAGACGATATGTACCATCTCCGTTGGAACGAAGGTATCGTTGTCTCCATGAATGAACAGCGTCGGAGTATGTGATTTCCTTACTTGCTTCAAGGCTGACGCCTCACCGAAGAAATATCCAGCCCGCAGCTTCGTTAACAGGCTTGTCGCGTGCAGTATCGGAAATGTTGGTAGATGATACATCCGTTTTAATTGGAAGGACAATTCATCCTTTACCGACGTGTAACCACAATCCTCAACAACAGCCTTTACATTGACAGGGAGCCTCTCCCCACTTGTCATCATCACTGTGGCTCCACCCATCGACACCCCGTGTAGAACGATCTGCGTATCCGCTCCATTTACTTCAATAGCACGCTGAATCCATTTTTGATAGTCTTTTCGCTCTGGCCAGCCGAAGCCAATATATTTGCCCCCGCTACGCCCATGAGCTCTGCCATCTGGAAGCAAGACGTTATAGCCTAGCTGTTCATAGTATAGCTTGGCGAAGGAGCTCATTTCTATTGCGTTACCAGTATAACCATGCGCAATAATCGCCGTCTTGTCGGAATGCTCGCAGGCTGCCAAGTAATAGGCTTGGAGATGAATTCCGTCATCCGAGTCCATTTCCCAATACTCAAAGTTTTGGCTATTCCACCATTCCCGAGCTTCATTAATGAATACGTTAGCAGCTTCTGGCAGCTCACTCGACTGTAAATCCGGATTATCGTTCAAGAATTCCTTCGTAGTGCGCGCAATGGCTACTTGATAGAAATACAAGCTAGCGATTGTAATTATTAATAATAGCAATACAACAATGGCTACAATTAGGATAGTCATTCTGTCTTTATTTCGCTCCCTATTTAAGTATACTGCCTTCATTATGGCTACTTAAATATAACAAGATCATAAGGGGCATTCAACATAGAGATTGTTCAAAAAGTCCGCTTTTGATCACGAAGTGGATTAAGAAGCAAATTCGACATCTAATCTTGAATTCAGCCGGGCCTAAGCAGATGCTCACGAAGTCATGTTTCCTACGGAAACATCTCAGGTGCTCACGTACAAACTACGTACGCTCCGCTCCTCAGTCCCTAGCTTTATTCAACCTTATCGGTGCCGAAAACCGGATTTTTGAACTCGCATTGTTAGCGTTCGAAGTTCGCAGCCTGTTGACGTATTTTCGATCTAAACCCAAACTGTACCAAGCAGTACATCAGCAGGAATAGGATCATGAATCCAGCTGAATAACGGTACATTACCGCGTAGTTGCTATGTGAAGCGATAAGTCCCAGTAAGATAGACCCGATGGCAACACCGAAATCCGTTGAGTTATAAAACATGCTGTTGGCCGTTCCGTATTGTTCCGGCGTAGAGGTGCGGATCATCCACGCTTGAAGCGTTGGCTGAATAGCCCCGAATCCAAGTCCATATAACAGTGCGGATACGATTAATAGAGGCAAGGATCTAGTATAAGACAATACTGTCATACTAGCCACTACGAAGATCGCAGCCGGAATTAAGACTGCCGCATGACCTTTACGGTCAAAGAGTCGGCCTGATATTGGGCGAACAATGACGATCGTAATTACGTTGAATAGGAAGAACAAACCGACCTGCTCCAGATGAATGAACTCACCGAATAGTGCGATGAATCCAAGCAAACCGCTATAGGTAATACATAGTATCGCATTAAGTAGAGCAGGGAACCACATCTTGTGATTGAACTTCGGTTTGACCTGTTTACCGCTCTGTTGCTTAGTAGCCTTACTCCCAACGTGAGCCGTAGGTCTTGATATTGAACGAGAAAACAGTAAAATTGGCAGGATCAAGACAACGGTAAGTGTTGCTACAATCGTTAAATTACTAAATCCATAAGCACGCATGACATTTAATCCTATAATTGGACCAAATGACATGGCCAGACTGCTTGATAATCCGAAATATCCGATCCCCTCTCCCATACGGCTTCTTGGGATAATCTGCGATGCCAAAGTCGGTAAAATTGTGCTTGATATCCCAAAGCCAAGGCCAAAACCCACGCGCATTGACAGTAAGCCGCCTATGGTTCCAGCTAGTGAGTAGATGCCAGTTGTAATCGTAGCGATGATTAGTCCGGCGTAGAGCAACTTATCGCGAGGCACACTTTTAATGAGTCCAGCCGTTAGAAACCTCGCAATAATCGCCGATGCTGCGAATACACTTGTCACCAGGCTGACCTGAAAATCACCGGCCTGAAATTCATTTTTTACATATGCCGGAAAAGTAGACAGCAACATTTGCAAATTCAAAAACATTAAAAAAGAACAGATCGTTAACGAAATAAATGATTTCGTCCACAATCGTTCCTGGTCTTCCAGTAACATAATCTCTCCCACTTTCTTAAAAGGTTGTTCAAAAAGTCCACTTTTGATCACGAAGTAACACTGAAAGCATATTCGGCATCGAATCTTGAATTCAGCCGGGCCTTCCGGTGCTCACGTACCAACTACGTACGCTCCGCTCCTCAGGCCCTAGCTTCATCCAACCTTCTCGGTGCTGAAAACCAGCCTTTTGAACTCGCACTTAAATATCCCGGTTAACTCCAATGAAATGATGATCAATACGATGCAATAGCTCCAATATCGCCTCGTATTCCTGTTCAGTTATACATTGTAGCAACTCACTTCTCATATCCTGTTCATAGATCATACCCGCTTCAATGATCGGCTTTGCCTTTTCTGTGCTGTATACCAGATAAGAACGCCGATCCTCCTTGCCTTGTTGTTTGCGTACCAGTCCTTTGTTCTCCAATTGATCCAGAATACGCGTCGTCGTTGGATGATCCTTGCTGGTCCGCTTAGCGATCTCCTTCTGTATTAAGCCTTCTGCACTATCAACCTCGAGTAAGACTGACCACTGCTCTGGTGTGATATCGAATTGCTTCAAGCGATGTTGCATGTACATAGACAATTTGCGATAGGTCACGCCCATTTCAAAACCAACGGAAGGAACATTCTCCACTCCATCCTTTGCTAACATCCAGATCACCTCATTATCAAATCAGACTTTCTGTGAATACTTGTCTTAACAACTATATGATAAACAACTATTTTTGTAAATGGAAATTATTATCATTCAGAAAACCCCGCCGCTTCCATATAGAAAGCGACGGGGCTTAATACTCCCAATGACGGTCTAGTTATTCTTCGTGGTTCGAATCCGATTCCACGAAATATTTTAATTGGGACAGCTTATTATCCCAGAAGCGATCAAAGTAAGATAACCATCGCTTCAGTTCGAATAGTGGTCCGTATTCAAACGATAGCGAGTCTCTCGGCCGATCTTCCGTTCCTGAACCAGCCCGGCATCCGCTAGAACATGTAGATGCTTAGAAACAGCAGTCCGGCTCATCTCAAAATGACCAGTCAGTTCTTTCAAGGGTAACTCTTGATCCCCCAAGATGCTAAGCAATTCGCGGCGAGTCGGATCAGCGATGGCCTGAAAGACATCCTGTTTAGCTCTGGCCGCTTCCATCATTAAGCCTCAAGATATGACTTCAGCTTGATAACCAGACCGCTCCAGCCACCGTCCATATTGCCACGAATAACGGTATGAGGCTGACCGAATTCCGTAACCTGATCGGCGCTCCAGCCGCCATGGATGACCGTAACTTCTGTCTGCTCTTCTTTGTCCGTCAATTCAAAGGTTAGCGTCCAATCCTTGCCCCAATTGAAGGACAAGCGATGCGGTACATCTACCAAAGTTACTTTGCAAGGAGAGAGCCCGAACGGTCCTGCATTTAATTGAAATTCATGCCCTACTACCGCTTCAAGATCATTAGGCATGAACCAAGCGGACAAACCATCCGCTGTGGACACGGCGCTCCACACTTTGTTTATCGGGGCATTTACTAAAACGGAATGACGGATATCCGGCAATTTCTGATCGATATTGTTGTCCATATTAATGTATAAACTCCTTTCAAAATAGGAAACTATTTGGTTTCTAATTAGAATTATACGAAACCAAATGGTTTCATGTCAACTACCAAAAAAGACCGCATCCTTCATCATTAGGATACGGTCTTGGCCTAACTTTTATTAGTACGCTCCGCGAATATGTTCATCCACTTCGTTCTTATAATACTTACGCAGACGCTCCAATTCCTCCGGGCTGAATGATGGTACATCTAAGGTACCCAAATTATCTTCAACCTGCTTCACATTTTTGAACCCTGGGATCACGCAGCTGACTTCCGGATGATCGAGAATCCAGCGCATAGAAGCACGAGCCATATCACCACGGCCCTCAGCGATCCAAGACAAGCCGTTTGCAAGCTCCACCCCTTTGGCGAACGGCAAGCCAGCGAAAGTCTCACCCACGTTAAAAGCCTCGCCATTCGCATTAAAGTTGCGATGGTCATTGGCACTGAACTTTGTGTCTGTATTGAATTTACCTGTTAGCAATCCGCTTGCAAGCGGAAGACGAACAAGCAGTCCTACACCTGCTTTATGGGCTGCCGGGAACAATTCCTCTGCCGGTTTTTGACGGAACAGGTTAAAGATGACCTGCAACGCAGACACACCAGGAACGTCTAGACAGAACAGTCCTTCTTCAACCGTCTCTACACTAACACCGTAATGACGGATTTTCCCCTCAGCTTTAAGCTTGTCCAACTCTTCAAATACGCGTCCATCCTTAAGGATCTCAAAAGGAGGACAATGAATTTGATATAGATCTATCCGCTCTCGCTGTAACCGCTTCAGGCTATTCTCGCAGTAGTTGCATATAGACGCCTCTGAATACGTATTCGGATCATGAATATCTCCTGCGCGGCAAAATTTCGTCGCAATATGAATCTCATCTTCTTTGCCCTTCGTCGCTTTGGCAAGTAACTCTTCGGCATGTCCACCGCCATATACATCTGCGGTATCGAAGAAGTTGACTCCTTGCTCCATCGCTGTCTCCAAACCGCGGAGAGCATCCGAATCATCGGAACTTCCCCAATCTCCTCCGATTCCCCAGGTTCCGAAGCTTACTTCACTAACTTTTAAATCGGTATTGCCCAACTGCCGGTATTTCATCGGTAATCCTCCCTAATCTAGCGATCTCAGAGAGCTTGTCCGTGAACGCGCTCCCACACAGTATTCATATCCAGTGTATATCATATGTATAGCTTTTGGCTATCGCTGTTGTTCATTTTATTGAGTTTTCTTACTAAACTAGAAATATGAAATAAAAATTAATCATCTATGATCGCGCATATCCGCCGAAAATGTGATTTTTCACGTGATTTCTTGTGATGATCACCTAGCTACATCAGAACGCACTTGAAATGTAGTAAGCTTAATTTCCTTCCGATATGTCTGGATAGTGGTAACAAATCTGCTTATCTCGACATTTGCAAACTTGTCAAAAAGTTTCAAGGCGATTCGCCTATGGTTATGGAACGATTCAGACAGGACTCTATGAATCTGCTCCACTTCCTGATTATCGAGAACAGGACGCATCTTCCTCTTTACCTCTTGTTGTTGTCGAATCATCGCTTATTTATGCTCAGGTAGTATAAAGTTCCTCTCCCACAAGTCATCGTCGGTTTGGGTTTTGGCATAGATATATCCCGCTCCATCCCTCAAGGATCATAATGGTATCCAGTCTTGGATTGTCTGGCCAGAAGATATATGCTGCTGTACAAGCACATCCAAAGCGGCCTTGATATCCGGGTATTGTCGCGTTCTAACTCGGGCTTGGTCGGCATTCGACGACGCTGCGATGAGAAGTTATACTGAATCCTAAGCACCTTTCGTTCCAGATCGCTTAACATATTATCACCTCCCAATAAGAACGTACGTTTGTATCATGCCCCCAACCAGTTAATTTAATCAATATAAAAAAGACCACTTTGGCGTTGCCTCGGTGGTCATATTTGCATTTGAAATATGCTCAATGATGTCTGGAAGACGGATATTGGTTACCGTTTCTGGTAATCGGTTATTGATTCAAATGGAGATATATCTTCGTAAGAAATAGAACCGTTTCAAGTTTAGTAATTGTACCACCCAACTGTGTTGCCTTCTGAATCAACTCGTTTATCGAAGTCCAGGTCAAGATCGAAGTCATCACTAATTGTCCAATGACCATTAGCATATTTTAAATAAATAAGGTCTTCGGACACACGATTATCTCTCCCTCCATCTTTTTTATCTATACTAAAATCAAGCTTACATTGGACGACAGCTTCCTTATCTCCAAGGTAAACAACCCGTTCATTCAATAAAATACGCCTTTCGCTGGAAAAGGGAAGGATTTCCTCCCTCATAAAATCTTCCCATGACCCATCCCCAAATAATGATTTATCTTTCCATTGTTGAATAAATGTAGGATCCGTATATTGAATAATGAGATCTAGGTTTTTCTCGTTTAACGCTTGATAATAGGTTCTCAGATCCGACAAGACTTCGTTCTGCTCATCATAACGATTTTTCATGATAGACGCAGCCTGTTTGTCGATATCCTCCGGAAGTTCCGTATGACTATAAACTGAGGCTTCATCTGCGATCTTCCACTGTCCTCGTTCATAACGAATATCAAAGATATATACATCTGATTGATTCAATACTTCTGTATTCTTGATATACGTTACTTGGACTCTTGCTTCACTGGCGGAAGTATATTTAATCCGGTCAATTGTTACCTTAAAGTCTCGAACTGTGATTTCACTGACCGGTTGGTTGGCCTCGTAATCATATTCAAGATTCATATACCTCCGTTTAAGATTGTCAAATGTATATAACAAGGGACTGTAAGTCTTGTAGTACTTCGTAAGAAGATCTATTATAGCAGACTCTTCTCCATATCCGTAAGGCTTCAAATTAACAGTCAAACTAGATTTATCATAATTAACAGAATATTTAGCTAAGTTACTAATCAAACGAAGAGGGAGATAAACATGTCCATTAATAACAGGAATCGTATTATCTAAGTAGTAAATCGCGTCGTCATACTCAATAATGTCCTCGCCTGCCCAGAATTGGATTTCAGCGCCATTAATGACCCCTGAGATTTGCCCAGTACCAGGATCATATGCAACCTTGTATCCTAACGCGGAAAAAAATGAACGGTATGGCGCGTACATAACGCCCGACATTACGATCGGATGGACTCCAGCAATTTTTACATTATTCACATACAATTGAATCGATTTGTCAGCAGATGCCACTCCTATTAAATGCTGAGTAGTCACTAACAAGCAAAAGCTGAGCAGTGAAACTAAGAATTTTCTAATCATATGACACTTCCTATTCCACTTTAATGTGTTCTATGTACAACAATATTCTTCTATGTTGGGTACTCACGAAACTTTTGAACTATCCTGCCCGTTAGCTTAATCGACATTACGCGCCAGGTCAGACGGACTTAGCCTCGCAAAGTGTAAGCTGATTCCTACGCATAACGTCTTATTCATGAATTTCGTATTACTCCACCTAAACTAGCACCTTGGTCGAGCGCCAAAGCCGAATAGAAGTAAAAATGCGAAACTGGACTCATGCTGAGATGTTGCAGAGTCCAGTGTTTGAGAAGTTTATATTTTAGTCGAGAGGGATAATACGAACATCCTCGACTGGCTGTTGTTTCATAATTGCACTCGCGCCTAAATCTTTCGGCGCCGATTCTTTAATCGCGGAAACGAGCCAAATGGTACTCCCGACCATCGCAGAGATAAACCCAGCCACGATAAGACCAACGCCACGAACCCCGATAATTATGTAATTATATGCGTCTCCTCCGACAATGTGTCCGAAACTACTCCCTTTATCATAAATGCGATCAGGATTGTAGTCCCCGTAATGATACATTGTTATAAATCCGAAGACCACAAAAGCGGCAGCAAGTATGTAGCTACCAACGATGTATTTTTTCACGAAATCACCTCCTCTCCAACATATTAAAATGTACAACTCTCGAGAAGAAACCGCTCGCCGCCGATCCTCACGCTATTTTCTGTTACATCCTCTATTTTCCCGCTTCTGATCGATTCATCCGCAATAAAAACAACGATCGGAGTCTGCTCCTTTTGTGCGGTATAAAGGTGTATCTCGGAGGTTAGTGGCTTCATGAAACGTGATTTATGCCTCATTCTGATTCATAACTCCCTTACTTATACCAAAATTCTACCATATTTTTCAGATGATAGTGAGAGATCATTTATTAAGAAAAAAGCCCACCAACCAATTAAGGTTAATGGGAGTAAAAAATGATTGTCTTGAACCACTAAGACAATCATTTTTTGATTATTATGCTCCAGCCTCTAATTCATCCAAAGGAATGAACCATGCCCTCTTACCGTAGTTTCTTGCCCAAAGAATTTGCTGACTCTTCGGATGATTCCTCCATGCTCTCCAAATTCCGTAACATCCTATTCTTTCATTCCAAACAAGTTTATTATTCCAAAAGTATTTTTCCATGAAAACCGTATATTAAATAAAAATATGAAATAAAAATTAAATCATCTATGATCGCGCATATCCGCCGAAAATGTGATTTTTTTGTTATGACCTAATTGTATCAAAATGACAAAGCCCGATGTATTTCCTCCAATTCCTGATCGTCAAGTAATGGCCGTGTCTTTCTCTGACTCTCACGATCCAACTGCTCAATTGCTTCGTTATGCTCTGATTATTCGCAGAAAATAAAGTAATAAACTTAAAAATAGTACTAGACCGAGAAAATAAATTTATAGACAGATTTTGTTGATAGTAGATCTGATGGCTGAACGTTGGCTGACTAATTAACAACCGCTCGGCAGACCGCGAAGAATGAAGCTCTTCACAGACCATTAAGAAATAGGTCAATAATCGATGTTCCTTTTGGTTGTCCCCGTCTAGCATAGATATTCTCTATGTTCACAATTTAAAAATCGACAATGATCAAGTTTCGGTTTTTTTATACAGTTTATATAGCCCTTACAAGAGGAGAAAACATAGCATGCTTAAATCATCAGTGGGGTTGAAGTACGTTCCTGTCGAGCAGATCGGGCCCATGCCCTATGTACGAGCGGATGTGTTTATGGAGATGGAACTAAAATGAATACGGAGACATAATTTAGATGTTTTGGTTTTAACGGGAGACGATAGCATAATAAAAGCAGCGGTAGTCTAAGACTTAGTTTAAAAAGGCTGAAGATATATCTTTCCATAAAGCCTTTAATATCAGGCAGTTAGATCTAGTACTTTATTTCCGAAGACACTAATGGTTGTTAATGAGCATTTCGAAGACCGACTAAAAGTAGAATACGACATAGAATAAAAAGGCTAAGGAATAAGATTACTTATGAATATGGGTGTTTGGGTTGCTATCGCTGTTGCACTTGTTGTTGCTATAGGCTTTTTTAGAAAGAAGAAATGAAGGAAATCCAGAGCCAAAAAAGACCAGCCGCACAGACCCCGAACCCGGTCAGGTTATAGGGGGCTGCCCTGTCTTCCAGCATAATAAGGTTCCCCTGGATCAAGATCGATCACAATCCGGCGAGGTTCCACCAGTGAGTATTGATGCTCACAACGCCAACGCATTTCTTCACTTACACCGATCGTCTCGCCATCTTCAATGATATCGCCCTGATTATATAGGTAGTAAGCGATATTCCCCAGTTGCTCAGCAATCTCATTTGGTTCCAGATCATAATAATGACACTGCACATCAGGGATGCCAAGTGCAGCCAACCCTACCGTGTCCATAAGCCCCTCCGCTCTTCCACTGCCAGTTCCTTCAACATTATAGAATCGAATATTTAACGCGCCATATAGTAAATTATCTTGCTCTACAGCAGATAGGTATTCGTTAGGCTCAACCAACTTATCGCTCTCACGGAAGTAAACTGCGTCACAAGGACACGCCTCCAAGACCGCACGAAGCGCACCGCTGAACAGCTGTAGTCCCGATTGTGGCGTAAGTCCCGCAGCCATCATGTCTACCAATAACAAAGTATGATTGCATTGTTCCAAGGTTTCAGCAGCTTCCTGCCAGTGCCAGGACTGCTGGAGTGCGGTGTTGTAATCGGCAGCCGGACGATGCTCGATGTTCATCAAGCTAATCTGAGCCGGCAGTTCACCTTCTGTATATTGAAGCATATAGTTCAGATGGAAAAAATGTAACATCGTCCCTTCATATTCTTCATTAGCTTCCCATACAGCAAGCTCCTCAGTCGCGGATTCTTCCTCCTCCGGCATGCTTGTCCAGCCGGTGTAAAGCTCCATTTTCTTATAGAGTAAATCCCGGTCCAGTTTCGGCACCTGCTTGTATTTAAGTTCGACAGCATAAACACGAGCGAAGCCCAAATCGTTCTCTTCATTCAGCATTTCATTCACATCATTCATCCCCTTATTTCATTCATATCTTGATCTATTAAGCCACCTCGCCCCAAACTAGATATCCTTCACTCCCTCATCAGACCAGTACAATGTTCAAGTATGAGCCAGAAATTGTTGTTATCATAACCCGTAACGGTTCCCTGTACCTGATAGCCTGGATACATCAGCTCCGGCTTCGTCTGCGCACTTAGCATTGAGGTATCAGCAATGGCGTAGGCAGTCTCACTTAGTTGTATAATTACCCCTTGTGGGTAAAACATCATCATAGATCCATTAACAACGGTACCTCGTACGTAATCCTGCTTAACCTGCTCCCAGTCCGTCCTATATGGCGCAATAGCTTTGTTCCATATCTCATTGAATTGCTCATGAGATATCTCCTCATCACCTTCAAATAGTTCGATCTCCTTTTCTGCCAAGAAGAAATCCGGGGCGATGGATATCATATAACGACCATTCATCACAGTTATCTGTCGGTAAGCGATCATTTCAGCATCTACTTCGAAATAATAATATTCTTGTTCCTCAATCCCTTGAGCTTTAATATATTTCAACCCGAACCTCCTTCTGCTGACTGACGCATGAATCTTCCAATCAATACCTTCCCATTATATCCATTTCCCCCCTGCAAGTCAGCCGAAAAAAGACGATCCCCGCTGAATAAATCGGATAGAATCGCCGTAAGAGATCACTATTCTACTCATTGCTGCATCTCTAAATAATCACGCTGAAGCAGACCCATAAAGACAATATCATGCCATTTCCCTTCTCTGAATAATGCCTCCTTGCTTAAGGCTTCCTGCTGAAAGCCCAGGCTCTTATACTGACGGATTGCCCTGTCGTTGAATGAAAACTCTAAGTGACAAGCGGTGCATATTCATCTTATAGAAGCAATACCCCAGCAGCAGATTCATCCCCTCGGAACCGTAGTCCTGCCCCCAATACTTCTTCTCCCCGATATCAATAATGCACTCCGCATTCCGGTTCTTGTATTCAATATTGATCAAGGCCAGAACTCCAATCGGAGTCTCACTTTCTTTCTCAACTAAAATATAGCTTTTAGAGGAGGCAGAGCCCAAAATGACATACTCGACAAAGGTCTGGGTATCCTGGGGTGAGTATACATCTAAAATAGGATTCGTCGATCGCATAATCTCCTGATCATTTCTCCAAATATGGTACAACGCCGTATCGTCAGTGGTCATTTTCCGCAACTTAACACGTGCTGATTCGAATAGCATCATGTCTATCACTCCTCTTCTTTCATCAAAACTATAATCCTAATTCATGAATCGGACGTAGCATCTGCTCCATTGAGAACATTAGAGCTGCTAGCTGCTCCTTAACCCTTGTGGCCTCATGACCTAATTGATAGGTATCGAGCATTAAGCCGTTCATAAAGGAAATAAGAAATCTGGCAGTCACAGCAGACTGTAGCTGTGGCCTAAATTCTCCACATTGCACCCCTGCTTCAATAACTCCCTCAATAGCTACAGCGGTTTCACTATAGCGCTCGGTTATGTAGGGAAAAGCATTTTTATTCTTCACGTATTGGGAGGATAGGAAAAACTCCGACTTCGCCAGCACCAGCGTTTGTTAAAGCAGCAATCATCTCACGGTATCCACGGTTCTTGGCATGCTGTAGAATTACCGGGCGAGGTGGATATACGTTCTACTTTTGGGCAAAGTAACAACGAATTGCGCATTATTTCCAGAATCGAGGTTTAGATATGCCTGACAACCATTGCAATGATTTCCCACTCAAGAAGCATTTGGCGAAGCATCTTGAAGAAATATCCTCATTAGCGCAGCAGAATATAGAGCTTCTGGAAGATGAGAATATATGTCTCATCACGGAGTTTGAAAATATGAGAAACCTCATGACAGATATCGTGACGACTGCGGCGTCCTTTTACTTAAATTGTTATCTATCCCCCTATACAGCGAAATATAGAGACTTAACGATATGTATGCGGAACTTATCCGAACGCAAGCATGGCGCGCTCATTGTCGTGGAACGGAAGGATGCGCTGGACCCGCTGATTTCGTCTAATATCCCGATTGGCGGAACGTTAACCCATGCTTTACTTGAATCGATCTTCTATCCAGGCAATCCTCTTCATGACGGTGCTGTTCTGATTCGCTCTGATACCGTTGTTTCCGCAGCTAATGTTCTTCCCTTATCAAGCATTCACGTCTCAGACAAGAAACTGGGAACAAGACATTGCGCGGCGATCGGGCTGACTGAACGCTGTGACGCCCTGGTCCTCGTCGTATCCGAAGAGACCGGCCAAGCTTCATTTGCGATAAGCGGAGTACTTCATCCGGTTAATGTATCGCCAATCGAATTATGAACAGAAAAAAGGCAGGAATGAATATCAATCATTCCTGCCCTCTTGCACCCTTCTAAAATCTATTTATTATCTCTTTTTCTTACGAAATAAGGAGATCCCCCCAAAGCCGCTGATTACAGCTAAGTAGTACCCCAAATCGTACCACCATCCTGAATTATTGATTTCATAAATTCTGATATCATGATTAAATAAACCGATAACTAGAGAGATCGGAGCGACCCAGCCATGCCATATCCCCAGAAAAAGCCAGCCTGATTTTGCGCGGTATACGTTCCATCTCCGGGTACACAACCTGAGAGAAGCGCCATTACAACTAGCAACATTGCGATCAGTATGAGATGTCTTTTTGATTTCATTTTTATCAACCTCCAAATATTTTTATTTTGTTCCATTTAACCGTCTCTCAAGCAGCTTCATTTCCTCATTCGCCTCTCTGGTTACGACCTTCAATATGATCCCTAGAATTAATGAGACAATAGAGATAATAAGACATATTACCGTATATATAGTACCTCTTAAATCATTGGTATAATTGTATTGTATAATTTCCGAAAAGTTGCTAGTTATTAAAAAAATCCACATCAATATGAAAAACAAAGCAAAGCTGACAAAGCAAAGATTGGATATTTTATTTGTCCTTTCAAAATAAAGCATTCGAGTCACTCCTTCCCCTAGTCCTTAACTCATATAATACTGACTCAGCCTGCTTCGGATTTTTAATAATAATTATTTTTTTACCTAACGAATATTTCTTCAGTTTTTCCATCACAGCTGGCCTTTTGTCTCTTCTGAAATTCCAGCTGTACTTAATGAATGGCCAGTCGATCGACTCAGGGCAGCCCTCATTTAAATCCGGTCTGGATCTGCCGTTATATTGAATTCTCCTCTTGATTACTCGATAGGTGGTAACCCAAGGGGAGAGATCCATGAAGACGACGACATCCGCTGCCTCCAAACGCATATCTAACGTTTTTCCATAATATCCATCGATGATCCATTGATCTTCTTGCACTAAGTTTCTAATGAACTCATTCCACTCGTCTGGTGGAGTCTCCTGCCATCCCGGCTTCCAGTAATAATAATCCAAATGATAGACCGGAAGATCCAGAATTTCTCCTAGCTTACGCGCGAAGGTCGACTTTCCGGAACCATTTGACCCAATAATAATAATCTTCATAGCGAATGCCCTTCTTTTTTTGGATATTCTTTATTTAAGTAATATAAGTGGTTAAACTATTGATAAAAACGGTCAAGGAGTTTTAATGATGTGCGGGCGATTTACGATAACTGCTCCTATTGAAGAAATAATGATTCGATACTATATCGAGAAATCAACAATCATCAATTATCAACCAATCTATAATGCCGCCCCGATGCAGTATGTTCCCGCTGTGGTTAGCAGTAAAAACGGCAATCGGTTAGGCGAGCTTCGTTGGGGCTTAGTTCCATCGTGGGCGAAAGATGATAAGATCGGTAGCAAAATGATTAACGCGCGAGCCGAAACGATCACAGAAAAACCGTCATTCAATAAACTGCTGTCATCTCATCGTTGCATCTTTCCAGCGGATGGATTCTACGAGTGGAAGCAGTGGAACGTATCCAAACAGCCGTATAGAATTCTGATGAAAGATGATCGTATCTTCTCGTTTGCCGGACTTTATGAGATGTGGATCGATTCTGACGGTAATAAACTAGCAACAGGCACAATCATCACCACAGAACCAAATCGTCTTATGGCCGACATTCATAATCGTATGCCAGTGATTCTTCGTTCAGAAGATGAGGCAGCATGGCTTGATCGCAAAAATACGGACGTTCCATCGCTGCTCAAGCTGCTGCGCCCGTATGACGCAGATGAAATGCGAGCCTATCCCGTTTCAACTGCTGTAGGAAATGTAAGAAACAACTTTCCTGAACTACTTCAAGAAATAAATTAAGCTCGTATGATTAGGTTTATAAACGATACTCAAGCTGCAGATCTCTTGGGTCATTCTCATAAAGTTCCTTCTTCATTTCCTCTGCTTCCGTACATCCCAATGCGTGATAGAATGCAACCGTATCCTCAGCGGATCCAGCACAGATGTAGATCTTATCAGCCCCCCACTCCCGTGCTTTCTCAGCGCAAGCATGAAATATTACTTTGCCAATACCCTTATTGCGATGTTCTAATGAAATGAACAGAGAATCGAGTAATACATATTTGAATGCGCTACCGAAAAATTCCCGATTGATCGTTCCATATCCTATTAGCTGACCGTTTCCCTCAAAAACGCCAACAGCATATCCATGTTCATTTAAAGTCTGTCTTAACTTTGATAAATAATGCTCGTAACCGTCCGGCCAGTCATTCTCTTGATAATCGATTACCACTAATTGACGTGTACCGTCTACCTGTCGCCATGCTCTTCTAATGTACTGTGAAGGATTAATTTCTTTGATTCGCTCGCATTCGTCAATGGTTAAGCTTCGGTATGTATAAGGCATTTTTCCCTCCAGAAAATATAAAATATGTTCAACTCTGTAGATCCTTAACTAAGTAAATTAACAATTCATCATCAACAACAACAGGCTTTCCTGGTATGACAGGAACATTATCATAAGTAATTCCATTGCCGTCCGCAATATATCCACGGGACATGTACATTCTCTGCGCATTTCCGTAATCCTTATAAAGCCCGACACCTAATCCGATATACCGGGAAGTTTGGCTGGCGATTCGCTCGAATTCATCGAATAACTGGCTAGCGATCTTCAATCTTCTGTAACTTGGAAAGACGTTCAGATCATTGATTTCAGGAATTTGATTATCTCGAAAATAAGGATACTTCGATTCATACAACAAATGACAGCAACCAGCTATCGAATCATTGCAATACGCCATTAATGTGACACGTTTACCTTCCTGGTTCTCTTCAAGACAATTAAGGTAATAATCACCTCGATGATACCAAGGATACTGCTCTGCAAACTCTATATCGAGCAAATCAGCTTCTTCTACTGTCGATAGTCTTTTAATCTGAATTACATGTTTCATTCTTTTCCCTCTTTTAGAATAGTAATATGCTTGGCTTCTGCCTGTGTAGGGTAAGATTCGTCTATCCCGCCCTTTATTTGATATTGTATCTTCTGACCTGGTTTCAAGCCGTGTTTCTTCGTACTGAGCCAAATGGCATTACCGGAATATTCATTCATTATATCCTTCCAGCTCTTCACGGGAAATTTCTCATCGACGACTAAAATTCCCTTATTAGTAATTTCTAGAATATATCCCTCGCCCACAACTTGTGACGTTCCTTGATTACAGCCAATTAGAGCCGTGAACACCAATGTCAGTAATACAATTTTCTTCATTGCTCTCCTCCTAAGTATCCATAGTGATTCAAACCGTACTCCTGAAGAGATTTCTCAGCAATTTTTTCATATTCGATATTTGATTTAGAATGATCTCCTAATTTAACGGTTGCTATCGAGGTTAAATCGTTGTTTTCGCATGATTTAAACTTCTAACGGTTTTTACAGAGGTTATTTCGGAATTTCAGCGAAAATACTACTGATATTACTTGAATAGCACGTATGACAACCGTTAGATGTATAAAACTATCATTTTGTTATGATTAGCCGTTTTGGCAACTGTTACAATCTAAATTACGTATATGTACGTTACGCTGTTTTCCACTTGTAAACTCACACATCAGAAATTCCGGGTTGCCATCCGGTCTCTTGCGACCAACTATGCGCTTTCTGTATTATTTCCCATACGATCGGTCCTTTTCCTTCAACATATTTATGGCGTTCCTGCCTGTACAATTGCATTAAACGATACTTCTCTAGAGCATACCTTAAGCAATCTTCTCTATGTTCTCTTAAATAATCTCTAAATAGGAGAGTTATCTGTTCCGAGAAACCCCCGACTTCTCTTATATGGATATGCGTTCTTCTAGATCCCGGTACTTCACGAAAGTATCTCTTGGTTTTATCGGGATTCTCTGCTCTAAATACAAAACCAATACGCTCCAGCTTATCTTTATAATTAGAGACAACTTCATAATTGTGCATTGAAACCTGTATATCTATAATTGGCTTGGCATCCATTCCAACGATCGACGTAGATCCTACATGATCAATTCGAACCGCCATTTCTCCTAAAGCGTCCCTTAATTTCAATCCAATCTCGAGAAATAAGTCGCTCCATTCAGGATCATATTCAGCAATTCTCCACTGGTCTTCCATACAACCCCTCCTTCTCAAACAACTGCTTCCATTCACATGCTGTTGTCTTAATAAAACGTTCTATCGCTTCTGTTTGAAAATAGACAGGTGTAATTTGGGGTTCATTCCCCTGATCTTGCAGCCATCTTACCTTGGTATCCCTGTACTGGTTAACTTCAAGCTGTGTTACATAAGGATTTATTGTAAAGCCTTCAGCATTTAATACTTTAGAAATGATTTCCCCCAAACGTCCATGGATCTTAAAAGAATAAACTCTACTTGACTGACTTCCTCGTTATATTTCGTCCTGATTTCATTTCCTTCGCCTTTAAAGTTTTGCTCAAAATCGGAGTAGAGTGTTTCGGTCCAACGTAAATCCGTATAAATATGAGAAAAGTATCCCAGCACAAATTCCTTCGATTCTGGCTCCGAATACTTCTCTATGTATTCTCTGCACTTCATCAGAATCATTTCCGCGGTGGGCATTTTACCTTTATGAATAAGGTGAGTAAATCCTTTCTCTTCCCTCGTAATAATTCCCCTTGCATGAATCGCATCAGGGGCGATGCTGCCTAGTAATAAGCTGGGAGACGCTTTACCGGAAGACAATTCCTCAGATACCGCAAAATGTACCATTGGCCAAGGCATTTAGATATCTCCTTCCAAACTGTACTCGTAGAACAACTCTACAAACCTCATTTAGATCCTTCGCAATATCCATTCCACAAACCTATCATTCGAAGGAATTACTACCAGTTTAATCAACTGAATTGCTCCTAACAAGCAAAATAATAGAGCAGCGCTGGAATCCTTCTCCTTGCACTGCTCTCTTTCATGCACCAAGCTATTTCCAGTACAACGAATTTCTTACACAAGCTTTCTCTTAGCTCACCCGAAACGTTCCGGTTCCAAATGCGCATAGGTCGCCGTTGTCCATTCTGGCGAAGGCATGAGCTGTGATCATTTTGCGGCTCGTATGAATTAGCTCGGCGGTGACGATCATTTTGCCGGAACTAGATTTAGCCACGTAGTTCATATTCAAATTCGTGGTCACCACATTGCAATTTGGCCTGTTCATCATCGCCAAGAGTCCCATCGCAGAATCTAGTAACGTAGCGTGAACCCCGCCATGTACAATCCCGATCAAATTATGATGATGCGGTTTGATCTCCAAAGAGACGACAACCTGCCGATCATCCACCGTCTCAACCTGCGCTCCAAGATATTCCCAGAAGGTCCCCTTTGAGAGACGCTCCCATTCCACCATGTAGACATCTTTCTGATTGGAATCCACTTCCATACCTATCCCCCTTTCTCTAAAACTATGCCTATCAAGAACAGGATCTAATAACGATTCACTTAATATCCTGACTCAATTTTGACTGCTCTTCTTCGATCAGCTTGCGCCGCAGCACCTTACCCGCCATCGTCTTCGGCAGACTATCCCGGAATTCATAAACCTTCGGGACTTTGTAAGCCGCCAGCTTCTCCTTACAGAACTTCTTCAATTCCCCTTCTTCTAGCTTGGCTCCATTCTTTGGCACGATATAAGCCTTCACCGTCTCTCCGCGATAAGGATCATATATACCAGCAACAATAGCCTCCTCCACACCAGGAAATTCGAATAACACTTCTTCAACTTCTCGAGGATAAATGTTGTAGCCGCCAGCGATAATGATGTCTTTACGTCGATCTAAAATGTAAAAATAACCGTCTTCATCCATCTTGCCTAGATCGCCGGTGAGTAGCCATCCATCGCGTAGGCATTTATAAGTTTCCTCCGGTTGATTCCAGTACCCTCTCATCACCTGCGGTCCTTTAACCGCCAGCTCACCCAGCTCGCCAACTTCCACTTTCTCAAGCGTATCTGGCTGAACGATCATGGCTTCCGTGTCTGGGAATGGGATGCCGATTGATCCGTTCTTACGTTTTCCCAAATATTGTTCGCATGTGTAACCGGTGAAGCTTCCGTAAGGCCATAGCCTTCAATTAGCTTACCACCCGTGACTTGCTCGAACCGAGACTGTACCTGATGAGGCAATGAGGCCGCTCCGCTAATACAAACCTGAATCGAAGAAAGGTCGAACTTCCCGACCTCGGGATGATTAATAATGGCTACATACATCGTTGGCGCCCCTGGGAACACCGTCGGCTGCTTGCGGTCAATCGTACGTAACACATTATCAATTTCGAAACGCGGTAGCAGAATCAATGTTCCTCCAAACATTACAGCCTGATTGAGCAGTACCGTCATCCCAAATACATGGAAGAACGGAAGCGCCGCTAAATATTTCTCCTGTCCAGGCCTTGCGCGATAGAACCATAATTTCGTCTGAACCGTATTTGCGACAAGATTTTGGTGCGTAAGCATTACCCCTTTAGCAAAGCCTGTTGTTCCCCCGGTATACTGAATAAGAGCCAGCTCGTTCTCCGTATCGATCGGTTCCAAATAAGGAACCGGCTGCGTATTTTTAACCAGTTCTTTAAATGATACAACCCGTTCATTATAGTTAACTTTTACTGCAGTTCCATCTTTCCTAGCTTTCAACGGATACAATAAATTTTTCGGAAATGGTAACTCATCCTGAACTTTTGCCACGATTATATAGTCAAGCGGGTGTTCCTTCATGGTTTTATTGACCCGGTCTACGAGAATATCCAGCGTTACGATAACCCGTGCCCCTGAATCCTTCAGCTGATACTCCAGCTCTCGCGGCATGTACAGCGGATTGGTCATAACGACCACTCCGCCGATCAATAGGATGCCGTAATATGCGATCACAGTCTGCGGACAGTTCGGCAGCATGACTGCAACGCGGTCTCCTTTGTGAACTCCAAGGTTACGCAATGCGTTCGCGAAGCGGTAAGTTTTATCCAATAATTCACGATATGATGTTGTAGCTCCCATGAAATCTAGTGCTGCTTGATCGGGATATCGCTGCGCTGAATCCAATAAAAATTGGGCTAAATGCTGCTGAGGATAGTCATAGGTCGGTGGTACTTCGGCGGGATAATGTTGAAGCCAAGGTTTTGCATCCATCCCTTCCACCTCCATTTCATATTTTCATTATGAAACGTATGTCTCTGACTGGATCACTTGGGCTGCAATTTCCCTCTTTATTGCAACCAAATTGACGGGGTTTCTTTTCGTCCATTTCTTCAAGACGGAGAGTTGCGTCCGCAGCATATCGCCTGTCGCCATCGTCGTCAGCACCTCTCTGGCCCAGTTCTCGATGCGGGTGAATTCCTCCTGGATATAAACCGTTGTCAGCGCAATTGTCAGCTTCGCCTTCTCCTCAGAGGTCTGGCTGATCTTCTTCTGCGTCCTCAGCAGCGCACTTTCCATCCCAAAAATTCCAATCATAATATCGGCAAGATTACTGAGGATCTCTTGTTCCTGCTCAAGCTTGGTCTGATAGGTCTGCACCGCTCCCGCACTAACGAGTAAAAATACTTTTTTAGCCATCTTTAGCAAATGTGCCTCTTGTTCCAGTGTTCCATCCCCTTCAGGAATACTCACACGCTCCATCATTTCTGCTTGAAGCTCCATTGCTTTTTGCAGCAGTGGTAATTCGCCTTTTAACGCCCGCTTCATCAAAGTACCAGGGATCAGGAGCCGATTGATTTCATTCGTTCCCTCGAAGATCCGGTTAATCCGAGAATCGCGGTATATCCTTTCGACTCGGTATTCCTTCGTATAACCGTAGCCGCCATGAATTTGCACACCTTCATCCACTACAAAATCAAGCGTTTCCGAGCCAAACACCTTATTAATGGAACATTCCAACTGGTATTCGGCAATCGCCTTGGCTGAGCGATAACCAACGTCAGGGGCGCTAAGATCCACATCAGCAAGTCCGGTATCAAACAACCCGGCAGTCCGATAAACCATGCTCTCCAGTACATAAGTACGGATATTCATGTCTGCAAGCTTTTTGCCGATGAGCGGGAAGGATGATATTTTCACCCCGAATTGTGTCCGTTCATTCGCATAGTGAGCAGCCAGTTCAAGTGTATCTTTGCAGGCTCCGACACAACCTGCCGCTAATTTAAATCTACCTATATTCAAAATGTTAAATGCGATCAGATGCCCTTTGCCAACCTCCCATAGCAAATTCTCTACCGGTACCTTGACATCTTCGAGAATAAGCGGACAAGTGGATGAAGCCTTGATTCCCATCTTCTTCTCTTCCGGACCAATGCTGACACCTTCCATCGTGCGTTCTACAATAAAAGTGCTGAACTGTGTCCCTTCTACCTTCGCATAAACGATAAAAATATCAGCAAATCCAGCATTCGTTATAAATTGCTTCGTACCATTCAATACATAATAACTTCCATCCTCGGACAAATGGGCCGTCGCCTTAGCGCCCTGCGCATCTGAACCGGAGGAAGGCTCCGTCAAACAATAAGCGGCGATCTTCTCCCCAGAGGCTAAGGGAGGCAGGTACTTCTGCTTCTGCTCCTCTGTTCCGAAATAGACGATCGGCAGTGTTCCGATTCCCACATGAGCTCCGAATGATAAAGCAAAGGAGGATGCTTTTGTCAGCCTCTCATTAATAAGTGTGGTGCTGACTTTATCTAGTCCCATTCCCCCGTACGCTTCCGGTACATCTGCCCCTAACAAGCCCAACTCGCCAGCTTCACGGAGTAATTTCACCGTTAAGTCATAGTCCAGATTCTCAAGCTCCGCATCATGCGGAGCTATCTCCCCTGCACGAACATCTTCGTCGCATCCGCGATCATGCGTTGCTCCTCAGTGAAATCCTCAGGCGTAATCATGCTCTGAAAATCTCCATCCTCAATCACGAAGCTCCCGCCACGCACTTTGCGAGTATCTTGCTGATTCATTCGATCCTCTCCTTTTGAATTGATCCATTGAATGAGTTAAATAGCGATACTAGCCGTGCACCTCAAACACTCCAGCTGCTCCCATACCGCCTCCGATACACATGGATACGACTCCGTATCCTCCGCCACGTCTACGCAGCTCTGTGATTAGTGAGGCGCTCAGTTTTGCTCCCGTACAACCAAGCGGATGGCCAAGTGCAATCGCGCCGCCGTTCACATTCACCTTCTCCTCATCCAGCTTCAATTCGCGAATAATGTGCAGACATTGTGAAGCGAACGCTTCATTTATTTCATACAAGGCTACATCCTCCGCCGTGATTCCGGCCATCGCTAGCGCCTTGGGGATCGCCTTGACCGGGCCAACACCCATCAGCTCCGGCTCTACACCGGCCAGTGCAAAGGAGCGGAATGTGGCTAAGGGTTTAAGCTGAAGCTCCTCTGCTTTCTCCTTGCTCATCACGACCAGTGCTGCAGCACCATCGCTCATTTGTGATGAGTTACCAGCGGTCACAGTGCCACCCGCCTTGAAGCTCGGAGCTAGCTTTGCCAACGCCGCAAGCGTAGTGTCTTCACGAACGCCTTCGTCTGTATCAAAAATCGCTGCCTTGGACCTAACTTTCCCCGAATCGTCGACGCTTTTGAACTCTGTCTGCAATGGAACGATCTCCTCCGCAAATTTCCCTGCAGCAATCGCTGCTGCAGCCCGCTGATGTGAACGCAGGGCAAAGGCATCCTGATCCTCGCGGCTGATCCCGAATTTCTCGGCAACACGTTCCGCCGTATGCCCCATCCCGATATATACTTCCGGATACTGCTCAACAATTCGTGGATTCGGCGAAACTTTAAATCCGGTCATCGGAACATGACTCATGCTCTCTACTCCTCCAGCAACGATGACATCCGCATGACCAAGCATGATCCGCTCTGCCGCAAAAGCGACGGCCTGCAGCCCGGATGAACAGAAGCGGTTAATAGTAAGCGCTGGAACCGTCACCGGGAACCCGGCATATAACGCCATAATGCGGGCAAAGTTTAGGCCCTGCTCACCTTCCGGCATTGCGCAGCCGATGATAATATCCTCCACATCCACTTTTTGCAAGCCCTTGGCCCGCTCTATAGCTGCTTCCAGCACAACTTTACCAAGATCATCCGCGCGCGTGTGGACCAAGCTTCCTTTCTTGGCTTTGCCGACCGCCGACCGGGCTAATGATACGATGACTGCTTCCCTCATTTTTTTCTCCCTCCCCAAGCTAATTGCGCAGCGGCTTGCCTTTGCTTAGCATATACTTCATACGCTGCCTCGTTTTCGCTTCTCCGCACAGGCTGAGGAATGCTTCCCGCTCCAGATCAAGCATGTATTGCTCAGTTACGAAGGTACCCGTAGGAACATCTCCTCCCGCTAACACATGAGCAAGCTTCTTCGCAATTAGAAGATCATGATCACTGATGTACCCGCTCTCCCTCATACCGATCGCTCCAAGCTGCAGCACCGCCTTTCCTTCTGCACCTACCACTCTCAGCTTGGTCTCCTGGATAGGCTCATAATCAGACGCAGCCAACCGCAGCACCGCCTGCTTCGCTTCATGGATCATGTAATCCGGATTGATGACGATTCGGTCGCTTGGCCTTAAATAGCCTAGACGTTTCGCATCATAGCCACTTGTTGAGACCTTCGCCATGCCGATCGTTTCAAAGAGGCGGTTGATATAAGGCTGTAAATCCACTTCTGGCAAATTAGCCTGCTGGCTAGCACGTAGTGCGAATTCTTTACATCCACCGCCAGCCGGAATCAGCCCAACGCCGACTTCGACTAGACCGTAGTACGATTCCGCAGTAGCTATGACCTGGTCCGCCGGCAGGCATACCTCGACACCGCCACCAAGTGTCATCCGATGCGGTGCGGCAATGACCGGCTTCTCGAATCTCTTCAATTGATACATCGTTCTCTGGAACAACGATATAATCTCATCAACCTCATCCCATTCCTCGTCCTCCGCCTCCATAAGCAAAAGCATGAGATTAGCACCGACACAGAAATTGCGTCCTTGATTAGCAATGACCAACCCAGCATAGTCACGTTTCCTGATCTCTTCCTGACTTTGTGAGATCATGTTCAGAATATCTTCGCCAATGGCATTGTTCGGAGAGTGGAACTCAAGACAGGCCACGCCATCACCCAAATCAATCAAGCTAGCTCCGGCATTGCTTCTGATCACTTGCTTCTGCTCCTTCAAGTCGCGTAACGATATGACCTCCTGCGGCTGCTCTACGGCCTTATAACGACCACTCATAACGTGAAATAGCTGCCCTGCTTCCTTTTTATAGAACGATGTGCCGCCTGCTTCGATCCACTCGGTTACCCACTGCGGGATCTTCAATCCTTCGGCTTCCATTCTCTTTACTGACGATACGAGGCCGATTGCATCCCAGGTTTCGAACGGACCCATCTCCCAGTTGAAGCCCCACTTCATCGCTTCATCAATGTCCTGAATGCTGTCCGCTATCTCGCCGAGTTTGGAAGCAGAATAAAGTAGTACATGCTTCAATACATTCCAGGCCAGATCGGAATAGCGGTCGCCTCCGCTCAGCAGCGCTTTAAGCTTTGCTCTTGCCCCCTTCACTACCTTAGCGCCCTCCAATGAACCTGAAGACGGTTTTACCTGTGGTTCATATGTTAAGCTCTGCAAATTTAAGGCGAGAATCTTACTCTCTCCCTTTTCTTTCAACTTGCGGTAGAAGCCTTGACCCGATTTCTCCCCCAACCACCCCTTACTCACCATGTCTTGAAGTACCCGAGGTACAGTGAAAATCTCGATCTCAGCCTCATCCTGAACATTGTCCCGCACATTGTCAGCCACATGTAGAAAAGTATCTAACCCTACCAAATCAAGCGTGCGGAAAGTCGCGCTTTTGGGGCGTCCCATTGCCGGCTGGTGACGGCGTCAACTTCCTCTACAGTGAACCCCTGCTGCAACATCTCGCGTAGCGTGACCAGTAAACCATACGTACCGATTCGATTTGCAATAAAATTCGGCGTATCCTTGGCGATGACCACTGTTTTTCCAAGAGTACGCTCCGCAAATCTGCGCAGCCTCGCGACATGAACAGGATCTGTATTTTCCCTGGTATAATCTCCAACAGCTTCATATAACGCGGCGGGTTGAAGAAGTGAGTTCCCATAAAATGCTGCCGGAACTCCAAAGATCTGCCCTCGCTCATCGCTTGAATCGAGATTCCCGAGGTATTCGTGCTAACGAGAATTCCCGGCTTCCAATATTGCTCGATCTTGCCTAGAAGCTCTCGCTTTACATTCAAATTCTCTACTACTACCTCGATCACCCAATCAGCATCCTGAATCTGCTGTAGATGATCTTCGAGATTACCAGGCGTAATACGTGACGCAAAGTCTACATCATATAATGGTGCCGGATTTCTCTTAGCTAAACTGGCTATGGCCGCCGAAGCATAACGGTTTCTAACCGCTGGATGCGAGAGCGAATATCCCTTAGCCTTCTCGGCCTCGGTCATTTCTGTAGGTACAATGTCGAGCAGCAAACAGGTGATACCCGCATTAGCTAACCCTGCCGCAATCCCGGACCCCATAATGCCTGAACCGATAACAACTGCTTTAGAAATCGATTTATCCATCTCTGCCTACCTCCAACACAAGAATTCACGACAAAATCTATTTGAGGTTGTTTAAACTCGCACTAGTAATGCTCACCAAATACAGACAATTCCAATATCTCTGCAACATCCTTGGTCTTCACATCTAGTTCCTTCATCTTGACCCCGTCTTCCAGCATCGTAAGACAATAAGGACAGCCACTGCCGATCATCGTAGGTGATACCTCCAGTGCCTGCTCCGTCCGGGCCAGATTAATACGCTTACCACCGGTCTCTTCCATCCACATCATGCCGCCGCCTGCTCCGCAGCACATTGCATTCTCGCGCGAGCGCTTCATCTCAACCAATTCCATACCCGGAATGGAACGCAATATTTCCCTTGGTGCTTCATAAATTCCGTTATATCGCCCCAAATAGCAGGAATCGTGATAAGTCATTCTCTCCCGCACTTCATAGCGAGGCTTCAGCTTTCCTTCCTTAATGAGGCGCTCCAGTAACTGCGTGTGATGAATCACTTCGACGTCATCAAGCCCGAATTCTGGATATTCATTTTTAAAAGTGTTAAAAGCGTGCGGATCGGCCGTTACGATTTTCCGTACACTATGCTGCTGGAACAATGCAATGTTTTCCTGACAGAGCTGCTGGAACAGAAATTCGTTTCCCATCCGCCTCGGCGTGTCCCCGGAATTCTTCTCCTCGTTACCGAGGATGGCAAAATTAATGCCAGCCTCCAGCATCAGTCTGGCGAAGGCGCGTGAAATTTTGCGGCTGCGCAGGTCGTAGGAGCCCATTGACCCTACAAAAAGAGATATTCGAAGCCGGGATTATCATGTACCGAAGGAACGGACAGTCCTTCAATCTCAGCGGTCCATTTCATCCGCTCATTGCGACTGATTCCCCACGGGTTACCTTGCCGCTCAATATTTTGCAGCGCACGCTGTCCTTCCTGCGGGATACTCCCTTGCATTAATACTAGATGGCGGCGCAAATCGATAATTTTATCGACATGCTCATTGCCGACTGGGCATTGATCCTCACAATTGCGACAGGTCGTACAGGACCAGATTTCCGCTTCCGACATCACATCACCAATCAGCTCTAGTTCCTTTGCAGTGACATTATTAGCGCTGTCCTTCTCCTGAGTCACCCAGGAATCATGCTGCCATTTTAGAGTTGGTCGAATATCTGTGATTGCTACACCGCTCTCATGCAACCCCTCTATACCAGGCAGATCGACGGTTGAATCCTTCTTATCGGTCAACATATGAGTGCGAGCCTGTGAGGAAGCAAAGGCAAAAGCCGGCTGCCAGGGTGACTTTCCGGTTTGCTGCACCCCGACCTCTGTCAAGTGATCGCGCAACTTGGTAATGAGATGCATCGGAGAGAGCATTTTCCCGTGTTCGAGGCAGGGCATACATTTGTGCACCGTCCACATTCGACGCAAGCGTAGAAATCAAGCATCTGTTTTTGAGAAAAATCTAAAATCGTTCCGGCCCCGAAGCTCTCTGCTTCTTCGTCCTCCAGATCGATACTCAGCAGGCGTCCTGGCGGTTCCGTACGGCGTAGCCAAATATTAATCGGAGCTGTAATCAAATGAAAATGCTTGGATTGAGGTATATAGACTAGAAAGGTTAGTAGAATCAGAAGATGCAGCCACCAGAACAGGTAAAACAAAACCTCGGCTGTTTGTGCAGATAAACGGTTAAATGCTACGGAGATTAGTGAGGATACTGGAGCATAGAAAGATGGGTTTAGCTGGAACCATATTCGCTCAAAACTTAAGGAGAAGAGAACAGTGAACATTAACGAAGAGATTAAAATGATGACTATACTAGGCTTCCAGCCTTTCTTCAATCGGGGTAATCGTTCCCCATATCTCCGATAGGCCGCATAGATAATAGCAAGTAGAATGAGTAGAACGGTGATTTCCTGGCTTAGGCTAAATAGATGATATGCTGGCAGAGGCAGATGGCCGCCTCCCTGGGATAGACCTTTTACAATCAAATCGATAGCGCCAAACTGCAAAATAATGAACCCGTAAAAGATGACTATATGCATAATCCCACTACGCCAGTCCTTCAGCAATTTCCGCTGTCCGAATACTTGGCTAAGAAATCCGCTCCAATTCCCCCATCTAAGCCTGCTCCTTATCTGAAACTCCACAGGGCGCCCAATCTCAGATAGAGATAACGATGATAAAGTGCCTTATAAAACAAATAAATGGCGTAACCCGTTACCATAAGAACAAGAATCGATTGCAGCATTTGCCACACCTACATCACCCCAGCCTCCTTGTTTAAATTAATGATTCATATTGACAATAAAAGCGCTATCACCTAAGATTAATAAAAAATGAATGAGTGTTCATTCATTTGACTGAAATTTTAACATTGGGGTGTCGGGATGACAAGTAGGAAACAGGAAAAATTTGAAATGATTTTAGACGCTGCTGAGAAAGTAATCGCCGAGAATGGCTTTTATGGTTCGCAAGTATCTAAAATCGCTAAGGAAGCAGGCATCGCAGACGGTACGATATATTTATATTTCAAGAATAAAGAAGATATCCTTATTTCCCTCTTTCAAAATCGTCTGGGCAGCCTCGTAAGCACATTTAAGAATAGCATCACAGATGAAGACAGTGCCGAAGAAGCCTTGTTCAAGGTGTGCGAAATCCACTTCTCCCTGCTCGAGGAAAATGTACATCTGGCCTATGTAACGCAAATCGAGCTGCGACAGAGCTCACTGGAACTTCGCAAAGCGATCGGTCAAGCAGTGAAGCCCTATATTCAGCTAATCGAGCATATTCTTGTAAAAGGAGTTGCTGATGGAAGCTTCAGGGCAGAGCTTGACACCAAATTAACACGCCAGCTTATATTTGGAGCAATGGATGAAGTTGTCACCTCCTGGCTGATCTCAGGACAGAAGTATTCCTTATCCGCACAAGTGCATAACACCGTAGATTTCTTCTTAAGGGGCTTGAAATAAGCTTTCTTGCCCAGGCTTGAAACGGTATGAGATGATATCAAGTTGATTTGAAAGGAGTATGATCGATGAACATTTTCGTAATCTTGAAGCAAACCTTTGATACGGAAGAAAAAATAAGCATTGTTGACGGTCACATTAACGAAGAGGGAGCCAAATTCATTATCAATCCCTATGATGAATATGCCGTCGAAGAGGCGATTCGCCTAAAGGAACAGCATGGCGGTACGGTCATCGTGCTATCCGTCGGCGCGGCAAGAACCGCCGAAGCGCTGCGGACAGCGCTGGCTATGGGCGCAGATGAAGCCGTTCTTATCTCCGATGATGGCTTGGCTACCGATGAATTCAGTATCTCTACCCTCTTAGCCACCTATTTCCGGGACAAATCATTCGACCTCATTCTCGGGGGATACTTCTCAGTTGACAATGGTGCCGGTCAAACGGCGATCCGTCTTGCCCGATTGCTAGACATTCCCCATGCCTCAGCCATTACCAGGCTGGAAATTGTACAAAATAAAGCCACGGTTGTACGCGACGCAGAAGGAGATTCAGAGACGCTTGAAATAAGCTTGCCCGCTCTTTTACCGCACAACAGGGTCTTAATGAACCACGTTACCCATCCCTACCTGGAATTATGAAAGCCAAGAAAAAACCATTCCACGCGCTAGACCTCCAGCAGCTTAACTTAACAGAAGCAACAATAATCGCTCCAAGAACAGAACGCACCAGCCTTTCACTTCCTGCCGCACGTAAAAGCGGACGTATTCTGAAAGGTACTCTCATGGAACAAACCGCTGAATTGGTTCAGTTACTCAGAAGTGAAGATAAGGTCATATAGAACCGTAACAAACTTGATCATATATTCAAAATCTCCCATCCAACCTTTGCTACTACTTCCAATCACAAATTACAAGGAATAGAAATAAGGAGGAATTCCAATATGGGGAACATTTATGTCGTCGTTGCCGAAGCCCGGGACGGCCGATTGCGCCAAGTGAGTCTGGAGGCAGTTCATGCTGCTGCCTTGGCAAGTCATGAAGACGATAAGCTTATAGCTGTGCTACTAGGACATCACCTGCAAGAAGCTGCAAATGAACTGGCACGTTATGTAGAAGATCAAGTCATTATTATAGATCATCCTGATTTGGCAATCTATCAAGCTGAAGCCTTCTTCTCGGCCATAACTTCAGTACTGGATCAGCTTCAACCATACGGCGTTTTCTTCGGACATACGTCTATTGGACGCGATCTGGCCCCGTTAGTAGCTGCTCACTTGAGCGCTGGACAAATCTCTGATGTAATTGCTCTTACGCGAACGGATGATACAGTTTCATATACACGCCCTCTCTATGCCGGTAAAGCTTTCGAGAACAAACAATTTATCAGTTCACCGCAAATCGTAACGATCCGCCCTAACAATATCTCTCCAGCTCAGCCTGTTCCTGCCGCAGCACCAATTACCCAACTCACTTATAGTCCCTCTGCCTCACTGCGAACGGTAATTAAGGAAGTCGTTAGGAAATCGACTGGCAGAGTAGATTTAACGGAAGCCAAGGTCGTAGTCTCAGGAGGACGTGGAGTAAAAAGCAAAGCCGGATTCCAGCCATTGGAGGAGCTAGCGGAAGTACTGCAGGGTGCAATCGGCGCTTCCCGCGGCGCCTGCGATGCCGGATACTGTGATTATTCACTACAGATCGGCCAGACCGGCAAGGTCGTTACGCCCGAAATATACATTGCCTGTGGGATCAGCGGTGCGATTCAGCATTTGGCTGGCATGAGCCAATCGCGCATTATCATCGCGATAAACAAAGATCCTGAGGCCCCGATCTTTAATGTAGCCGATTACGGGATCATCGGCGATCTGTTCGAGGTCGTGCCTCTATTGACGGAGGAATTTAGAAAAGTATTAAGCGTTTCGAATTAATCAGCTTTGGGATCGATCGAATGAATAAAAAGGTTCCGCCAGCACAAAGCCAGCGGAACCTTTTATCCATGTTTTCTGATTGTGTTGTGGTGTTTTTGCTAATGAATTATATCGTTGTTAGAAAACAAATGCTCTTGTAATGATAACCAACAGAATGAAGAGCACTAAAATTGCTGCTGTTGAAGTAAAGAGTCCTCCACCACAACTATAACCTACACCGCCAAGTACTTCGCCCATGTGTGTAAACCTCCTTATAATTTAAAGTACACATCATCGTATTAATTTTTCTGTCAAAAAGATTGGACACCTTCACCAATAATAACGTCTATTTTATCGGATACTTGTATTACAAGTTATATTGTTCGCTGTCTGTTTTTTTTCGGATAGAGCTAAACCAATGAAGGGACTCTTTTGTTTTAAAAAAACCACCTACCAAAAAAGGTAAGTGGGCTAAACTGCTTGCTTAAGCTATTAAAAAACAAATGCTCTTGTAATGATTACAAGCAATATGAATAGAACCAAAATCGCTGCAGTTGAAGTCCATAATCCACCGCCAAGTACTTCTCCCATCTGTGAATACCTCCTTATATTTAAAGTACACACCATCATATTCTATTTTCTGTCTAAAAGATTGGACAGCTTCCCCAATGATAAAGTCTATTTATCGGATACTTGTACTACAAGATTTATCCTCGACTGTCCGGTATTGAATGAAAATAGGCTGCCAAAGAAAAACGAGCCTAAAGAATCACTTCTAAGGCTCGTTCTTGGTTAGAAACAGCCAAATAACCTCTCCCATAACCGTTAAAATATGAATCGGAGCATATAGATTCAAATAAGCTTTGTCATAACCGTTAGAATTCGAGAGCCACTATTCCCTAATCGTCACTATACTTCCTTCACCACTTGGCAGCACGCCACTTTTGTTTAGCTTCACTGTCGCACCTTCCGGCAGGTTGGAGAAGACGATTGGCGAAATAAGCGAAGGCGCATGCTCTTTCACATAGGCCAAATCTACTTCCAAGATTGGTTGTCCAGCTGCTACCAAATCACCTTCCTTAACAAGGACATTGAAGCCCTGGCCCTTCAGCTTCACGGTATTTACCCCGATGTGCACAAGCACTTCCTTACCGCCGTCTGACATGATGCCGATAGCATGCTTGCTCGGGAACACGTTAAATACTTTTCCGTAAACCGGAGAAGCGATCAAACCCTCATGCGGTAAAACTGCAAAACCGTCGCCGGTCATTCTTTCTGCGAATACTGGATCTGGGACTTTGGAAATATCCATCAGTTCACCTTTTACCGGCATCACAATATCTTCGTTGATAACCGCGTCGCCGTCCTGAGCCGCCTGTTGCTCGACTTCGGCCGGCTTCACGGCTTCTGTCTTCTCGTCCACCCGCGGGGCTTTGCCGCTCATAATATCAGCGATTTGCGTCTTAATCGTGTCGGAACGTGTTCCGAAGATAGCCTGAATATTGTTGCCTACTTCAAGCACGCCGGATGCTCCAAGCTTCTTGAGCCGGTCCTTGCTCACATTTCCCTTGTCCTTCACTTCTACTCGTAAACGGGTAATACAGGCATCGAGGTGAACGATGTTCTCTCCTCCACCCAGTGCAGTCAAAATATTATGCGGCAGATCATCCTGCCGAACGGGACCACTTTCTCTTGCCCCTTCTTCTACGGTTTCTGGATCTTCCCGACCTGGCGTTTTGAGGTTAAATCTGCGGATTACGAAACGGAATCCGAAGTAGTAAATGACCGCGAGAATCAAACCAACGATGATCACGTACCACCATGGGGTCCGGTTTGGAATTACTCCGAAGATCAGGTAGTCGATCAATCCTCCAGAGAAGGTCATCCCTATTTTGACACCAAGCAAATGCATGGTCATAAAGGACAATCCTGCAAAAATCGTATGCACAGCGAACAAGATAGGAGCGACGAACAGGAACGAGAATTCGAGCGGTTCAGTAATCCCCGTTAAGAATGATGTTAAAGCAGCCGAACCCATAATCCCGGCCACGTATTTTTTGTTCTCGGGTCTGGCCTCATGATAGATTGCCAGTGCCGCAGCGGGAAGCCCGAACATCATGAATGGGAATTTCCCGGTCATAAAGGTACCAGCTGTAAACGGTACCCATCCCGGAGCTGTGCCATGAAGATTTGCTGGTCCCCGCGAACCAACTGTCCAGCTTTATTGACGTATTCACCAAATTCAAACCAGAACGGGGAATAGAAAATATGATGTAACCCAAATGGAATCAGCGCGCGTTCCACGATGCCGAAGATCAATGCGGACAAGGTCCGGTTTTGTTCCAGCATGAAGTACGAAGCGGAGTTTAATCCGCTCTGGATTGGAGGCCAAATAATGACCATCAACAAACCGAGCAGGACCGAGGTTGCCGCCGTCATAATCGGAACGAAGCGTTTCCCGGCAAAAAAGCCAAGATAGGACGGAAGCTCAATCTTAAAGAAGCGACGATACATCGCAGAGGCAAGTATACCTACAATAATCCCGCCGAAAACACCCGTAGCCAACGTTGAAATTCCGAGAACATCAGCGTAAGCCGGGTCTGTACCGACCATCGCTGGGGTTACACCGATGACCGTGCCCATCGTTACGTTCATGACAAGATAACCGATGATCGCTGCAAGCCCAGCTACACCCTCGCCCCCGGACAAGCCGACGGCAACTCCAACAGCGAACAGCAATGCCAGATTCGTGAATACGATCTGCCCGGCATTCATCATAACGGTAGCCACCGCATGGATGGAACTGTTATCTAGAGCTGGAACGAGACTTAGGAACTCTGGGCTAATCAACATGTTGCCAATGCCGAGCAGCAGCCCTGCGGCAGGAAGCAGCGCGACCGGCAACATCAGCGCCTTACCGACTCTTTGCAAAATACCAAACAAACGCTTGAACATTTACATCCTCCTGAATACAAAATTGATCTATCTAACAATGCGCAACCTCTAACAATAAAAAAAGCATGAGCCAATAAAAAGTCTTTTCCATGCAAGTCATCATTTAGGGATAGATTACCCAGTAAATGGACATTACAATCAAAAACCTTTTATAAACTCATGCTTTAACGATCAATTCGGGTTTATTGCTTATTTAGACACTTTCAAACGGTTTTCAGCTGGAGCGAATTGTTTCTCTCCTGGTTGTACGGTTGGTTTACCGAATGGCATTTGACCGAGCAATTTCCAGGAAGCTGGAATATTCCATTCTGCTTTGACTGCATCATCAATCAACGGATTGTAGTGTTGAAGAGATGCACCAAAGCCTTCATTTGCAAGTGCAGTCCAGACAACCAATTGCAGCATGCCGTTGGATTGGTTAGACCATACTGGGAAATTGTCTTTGTAAAGTTCAAATTGTTGTTGCAAGCCTTCAACTACAGCTTGATCTTCGAAGAACAACACTGTACCATAACCAGCGCGGAAGCCAGCCATTTTCTCAGCAGTAGGTCCGAAGCTCTCAGCTGGTACGACATTCTTCAAAGTAGCTTCCGTAATATTCCATAGTTTGTCATGCTGCTCATTCAGTACGAGCAATACACGGGAAGATTGTGAATTGAAAGATGACGGAGTATGAAGAACCGCTTCTTTTACGATCTCTTCAATCTTCTCATCCGAGATAACTGTCTCCTTACTAATTCCATATACACTGCGTCTGTTCTTCAACAAATCGATAAATTGACTCATTAGATTCAATCCCCTATCCATTTTTAATTTATGATGGCCTTTAAACTGTGAATCATTCAACAACTTTTCGGCCGTTTCTCTGATATTAAAGTTTAATACTAACTTTTTCTCAGCAACTTATATTTATATATTACATAAGTAATAAGTCTAATGCAAGCATTTTTTCAAAAAAAGTTACCTACAATAAAAAAGTAAGTGTATAAGCATGACCAACGATATATTCCTATACTTGTCCTTATGGGTTATACTGGAAAAAACAATTATGGGAGTGTTACGTACCTTGGCGAGAACGAAAATCTTCTTAAGTTCTGTGAACGAGGACGGGCTGAAGCCGCTCCGCAAAAGCGTATATCAGGAGCTTCAAGCCCTTGGCCATGAACCTGTTATGTGGGAGGAGAATATCGGACCTTGGCTGGCCAGCGCCGATCCCGTTACACTCTGTCTACAAGCTGTAGAGCAGTGTGATATATATCTGCTGTTCATTGGTAGCAAAGCCGGCACTTTTGATAAAGCCGCAGAAAGAACCATTACTCACCTGGAATTCATCAAGGCGCAAGAGCAGGAAATTACGATTCTAGTGTTCGCTGATGTTGAGGTCAAGCGTATCTTCTTCAGTACGGTTAAACCGCTACTCGACCAATATATCGATCATTTTATTAGCGAGGAGGAACGCTTCCCCTCCCCAGTTCATATGATGGATGCACTTCGACAACAAAGCCAGGTCCCTGGACATATTGATCCTTATGTATGGTACTTTCTTTATGACATGATTCTGCGTAACGTGTATATCGATGATTTATCTCTGGGGGTACCAATTAACTGGAGGACTTATTTCAGTGATCTGCTGCGTAGAGGCTCGCTTCTGCTTCCTCTTGAAGAATCCATCCAACTTAGTGGCAACCGACTGGAGCAATTAGACGAAGCCTTTGAACTGATTGCCGAGTTAATGCCACAACTGCAGATCACCGGCTTTCCTGATGCGGAGAAATTCCTAAAGCTGATCATGGAACGCTCCTGCGGCGGTATGATTGAACACGGCTATGGGAAATATATGACGGAGAGCGTCGGAAGCTATGGGGGTTGCTCAGCGATTACCCTGTATGTCAGGCATGACAATCAACTCCAACTAGTCGCCAAATGTGGGAAGGCTCAAGGTCCCCGTACTATTTGCTTGACAACAAGAGCTCCTATGCCGTACTTACTTACCATATAGGCGATCAGCGAGAACAGGTCTTCTTCACTGCTGCCAAGAATATGTTCTATTATTGCATTCGTTCCGGGCATTATGTCATTACTTTACATTATCCAGCGGAGACGGATTGGGATTATAAGAAGTTTATCCGCTATAAAGAAAGTGTAAACCATGCTATAATAAGTAAAAATCCAGTCATTATCGAATTCATCAAACTATGTCTAGGGGGGATGCAGCGTGGGTAGCGGTGTATTCGTATCCAAGAACGGACGGGTAAGCAAAGCGATTGGAATTCAGCCTAAGGAAGCATTATTATTTGCCCCTCCTAAGAAGGATTCGTCGCAAATATTAGAAGAACAGCGCATTGCTGTGAAGCGTAATAGCAAACAGATCAAAGATCGGTTCGCCCAAGCAACCAAACGGGCTTGAATTAGTGAATTGCCTTTTAGTGCATGTTTAAAAAGTCAGACTTTCAGCACCGAGAAGGTTGGATGAAGCTAGGGACTGAGGAGCGGAGCGTACGTAGTGGGTACGTGAGCACCGGAAGGCCCGGCTGAATTCAAGATTAAATGACGAATAAGGCCTGAGTATGGTATAAAACCATGCTCAGGCCTTTCTATTTTCAATTCAGCTACAACAGGATATGTAATCCCGTGAACCATACTGTGACATATTCCCGAGCCGCTTGAACGATCTGCTCTTCATCACTATAGAGACGGATGATTTCAAAATACCCTTCCAAAAATGCTATCGCCAGCGGCCGCGCCGCATCCGAATTTAGCTGCTTGCTCGCAGTCTTCTTCTGATTATGCTCCGTAAAGTGCATCTTAACATGGTTTGCAAAGTGATCAAAAAACTCATTTTTAATATTCTCTTGCTTCGTCCCCTTGCTCTCATACAATAAAATCAACAAACTCTGCCGGTATTCACGCAAGAACTCCGCCAGCAAGCTCTCCAACTGATCCAGGATAACCGGCATGCGGTCCGCCGAGATCTCCTCGCTATTCTCCATTAGCTCAAGCAGACGTTCATATGCCGGCATCGTAACTGCTTCCAGTAATGCTTCCTTGTTAGGAAAATAGCGATACAAATTGCCTACCGATACTCCCACTCCGACAGCAATATCCTTCATAAATGTCTTCTCATAACCGAGATCCAAGAACATATTTTGGGCAGTCTTCAGCATGGCTTGCCGCAGTTCATCTTTTAAAACTTGCATAAGCGTGAACCTCCATTCGCTTTTAAATATAGGCATGACCACAGTGAGTTGTCAACGTGCTTTAAAAGGGGATGAATTTATCTTGACTTTACATGGGGATCGGCGTATTTTAAAAGTGAATTATAATTCATTATTGGACGAAGTTATAACGCGCGAACAAATCTGGAGTACTTTCACAAATTCATGGTAGGAAAGGAGCGCCCGAAATTTATGATCGAAGTGAACGATTTAAAATACACGTACCCAGGAAGCAAAAATCCGGTGCTTCATGGGCTCAATTTTTCCATACCGGAGGGAGAAATATTCGGTTTTCTCGGACCCTCTGGAGCTGGAAAAAGTACGGCTCAAAAAGTTCTCATCGGCATCCTGAAGCAATACGAAGGGAAAGTTACCGTCCTGGGGAGAAATGTCTCAGAGGCTAAGCCAGATTATTATGAGCGAATTGGTGTAGCCTTTGAGTTCCCTAATTTTTATGGCCGATTTACCGCTTTGGAGAATCTACACCTTTTTCGTTCTCTTTATAAAAGACCAACGAGCAAGCCAGAGGATCTGCTGGAGAGTGTCGGACTTACGAAATATGGTCACACAAAGGTTGAGAACTTCTCCAAAGGGATGAAGATGAGGCTTAATCTGTGCCGGGCACTACTAAATCAGCCTGACATTTTGTTCTTGGATGAGCCTACTTCAGGTCTGGACCCAGTCAATGCCCGATTAGTTAAGGAGATCATTCTACAATTGAAAGCCGCCGGGAAGACGGTACTTATAACAACGCACAGTATGCATACAGCAGAAGAAATTTGCGACCGTATCGCTTTTATAGTCGATGGAAGGATTGTCCTCATTGACGCTCCACGTGAATTAAAAGTGCAGCATGGCAAAAAGAGCATCCAGGTGGAATACAGGAAGGATGAACAGGTTAAGCAGGAACACTTCGCCCTAAATGGAATAGGCATGAATCCGGAGTTCATGGAACTGCTGCTTCGTGAAGAAATTGAAACAATTCATACCGAGGAGGCAACACTCGAGGACATTTTCATCAAGGTGACGGGGAGGAATCTGGAATGAGGATAGCTAGTGCCATTGCATACGATATTAAATTACAGCAAAGACACGGTTTCTATTACGCTTACCTGGTGATCAGCCTATTCTACATCGTGTTATTACGCATACTTCCTGCCTCCTCCCGCGAGATGGCGGATATTATACTGACCTTTACCGATCCGAGCATGCTTGGGTTCTTCTTTATCGGAGGTCTAGTGCTTCTGGAGAAAGGCCAAGATATTCACAATACGTTATTTGTCACACCATATAAACATGAGGAGTATATCGTGTCCAAGACGTTATCACTTACCCTGTTATCTATGATCAGCAGTTATGTGATTCATATTAGTCAGTTTGGCTTATCGACGAATCCACTGTTGTTTTTGGCAGGAGTGTTCCTGACATCAGTATTTTTCACGCTGGCTGGCATGGGTGTGGCATTTCGCTGCCGCTCGTTAAATGGTTTCTTTTTTCTATCTACACTGGTTACGTCTGTGTTCATGCTGCCGATCCTGGATTTCTTGCATATCTGGTCTACACCGATTTATTATGTACTGCCGACTCAAGGTTCGTTCATGCTACTCCGTTCGGTATTCGAGCCCGTTCCATGGTTACAAATCTTATATGCGGTGCTGATACTTGCAGGATGGGGCGGACTCGCATTCCTCTGGACCCGGTATTCATTCCGTAAATTTATTATGCTGCGAATGGGAGGAGATGGGCCATGATTCCTGCACTACGTCTACTTCGAAGTGATATGCGGCTCATTGGCCGGGACGCTATGCTATTCTTCTATCTTCTTGCCCCATTGCTATTGATGTCTGCTTTAAAATATGGGTGCCGGTCGCTAATGATGTATTGGCTATCTACTTCCATTTTTATTTATCTGAGTATTATGGACTGATTACCGGTGTATCTCTTCTGCTGGTTAGCCTAATTCTTGGCTGTATGTGTGGATTTATGATGCTGGATGAACGGGATGATCATCTGATTCAATATTACGCGGTGACACCGCTATCTCGAAGCGGCTATCTCATTTGCCGTCTCGTTACGGCGATTGTCCTTTCAATCATTTATGATATGATACTGCTCTTGTTTGCTGCACCGAGGTCAATAACTATAGCTCAGGTAATGTATCTACTGCCTATGGCAGTGCTTGAAGCGCCTATTATTGCTTTATTTCTAGTTGCTTTTGCAGCTAATAAAGTCGAGGGTCTTGCTCTATCCAAAGGAGCGAGTTTAACCGTTGCCATACCTGCAGCAGCATGGTTCATACACTCCCCTTTAAAATTTGGGTTTGGCATCTTCCCTGCTTTTTGGATTTATGAGCTTATGAACAGCGACTATGAAGGAGAACCGTGGAAAGCTCTGCTTCTCATGCTGATAGGAATAGGTGTTCATCTGCTGGTCGTATGTGTTATGCTGCGCAAGTTTCTGTTAAGACAGGATTAGCCATAATTTCTTTAACGACTCCTGCATTTAAAAAAACACCCCGTTGTCAATCAAAAGTTTCTGACATTGGGGTGCTTTGCTTTATGCGATCAACTTCAATCCGACGGCGGCAGACAGAACCATAGCAATGAATAGGATCCGTCTCCACTCCTTAGATTCTCCATAGAAAATCATACCGACAAGTGCACTGCCCACCGTCCCGATCCCGGTCCATACCGCGTAGGCCGTCCCCATGGAGAGCGACTGCATGGCAATGGACAAGAAAATAAAGCTAAGAATAAAACCGCCGAACAAGAGCGCGAAGGAAGCGATATCTTTACGCTGGTTTAGCTTATTGATACCAGCTACTCCTAGCACTTCTCCAAACCCGGCCAAAATAAGCAAGATCCAGGCCATGATTATCCCTCCTCCTTCACTTCATGCTCTTTTGTAATCATCTTTAGGCCAATTACGCCGGCTAACAACAGCAGAATTAGCAATATTTTTACCAGCTTAACAGGCTCATTGAAGACTAACATCTCCGTTAATACTGTACCTGCGGTTCCGATACCCGTGAATACAGCATACGCGGTCCCCACAGGCAACCTCTTGGTCGATAGAATTAGCAGATACATACTGAGCACGATCGAAATAGCAGTTCCAATCCATTCCAGAGCATTCCCGGCATGCTTTAAGCCAATAACCCAGCTGATCTCAAGCAATCCGGCAATGAATACAAGCAACCAGTTGCGTCTCATTTCCTCACTCCTCTCTCTAACAATGTCCAGAAAGATATGGCTATGAAGGATTCAATCCCACACTCCTTATCTTCTCCGGACCTCGCAAAAACCAAAAAAAGCCCAGAGAAGATATCCTTCTGATATCCTCCCGGGCTTTTATCCCTCCGTGTCCACAGGCATCTGCACCCGTGCGTCTCTCTCGGACCAGTCCAGCATCAAGTCGCTGCTGCGGAACCCTAGAGAACAAAATGTACCCTTATCTTAAAGGAAAACGAAGCTTGGGTCAACATAAAACCCAAATATACGCCCCCCTTGTATCTTGTCGACCTATGTTTTAACATATTAATTGCAGAGTTATTTGAGTTACTTACTTATACTTTCAAATAGACAAAAAAAGGAGTGTAGACGAACATGAATAGAAAGCTATTCTCGCCTTTTACAATTAAGAATACCACATTCAAAAATCGGGTCGTTATGTCACCGATGTGCATGTACTCTTCACCGAACCAGGACGGTAAGGTTGCCGATTGGCATCTCGTCCACTATCCAACCCGTGCAGTTGGTGGTGTAGGCTTGATTATTATCGAAGCTACAGCCGTATCTCCAGAAGGTCGTATCACGTATAGAGACCTTGGTATCTGGGATGACGAACATATCGAAGGATTACAAAGACTTGTATCACTAATTCAGCAAAACGGGGCCAAAGCCGGCATCCAGCTCGCCCATGCAGGCCGCAAGGCTGATCTTGAGGAGACGATCTTTGCACCATCGGCGATCCCATTCACTACAATGAAGACTCCGAAAGCTGCTGATCTGGAAGAAATCCGTGGAATCGTGCAGAACTTCCGCAATGCAGCCCGTCGCGCAAGAGAAGCCGGATTCGATGTGATTGAAATTCACGCAGCTCATGGTTATTTGCTGAATGAATTCCTGTCGCCTCTTGCCAATCATCGTGAAGATGAATACGGCGGCAATGCCGACAACCGCTATCGTCTACTTGGTGAAGTCATTGAGGCCGTGAAGCAGGAATGGAACGGACCGTTATTCGTCCGAGTCTCGGCCGAGGAATATGCCGAAGGTGGCAATCACCTTGAGGATTACATCTATTATGCTCGTAAGATGAAGGAACAAGGCGTTGATTTGATCGATTGCAGCTCTGGCGCTGTCGTGCCAGCTCATATTGATATCTTCCCTGGTTATCAGGTGAATCTGTCTGAACAAATCCGTCATCAAGCCGAAATCTCAACAGGTACCGTTGGACTGATTACCAATCCGCACCATGCGGAAGAGATTATTGGCAACAATAGAGCAGATTTGGTCCTTCTTGGACGTGAGCTATTGCGTGATCCATACTGGACCCTGCATGCTGCCAAGGAGCTAGGCGCAGAGATTCAGCCACCGAAGCCATATGATCGGCGTTTTAAGGATGGGCCATATGAATAGAACTGAAACTGTGTTCTCCTACAGAAACATCTTAATTGTGACCGCAGTAGAGGCCGAACGTGAAGCTGTTCTGAGTGGCATTACCAAGTCTGCTAGCGATCGTGGGCATGAAGGACAAGTGAAGTTTGATGTGCAGTTATGCGGGGTAGGCCCGATATCAGCAGCGGCAGAGACCGCCGCCTATTTGGCCGCCAACTCGAATTATGATCTCGTCATCAGCGCTGGCATCGGCGGCGGCTTCATAGGTCGTGCTGAAATCGGCTCGATCGCCATCGCCGATAACATCATAGCTGCCGATCTTGGTGCAGAGACCGGAAATGGCTTCTCCAGCTTAGACGAGCTTGGTTTCGGTTCATCAAGTATTCCAGTGGCGACAGCCCTTACTGAAGAGTTGATGAAGTCCATCCAAGATGCCGGGTGGCCGGTCTGCATTGGGCCTATTCTAACCCTATCCACCGTAACCGGGACTCAGAATACGGCTGATGATCTAACGCATAGAATTCCTCGAGCAGTTGCTGAAGCGATGGAAGGCTACGGAGCCGCATTTGCTGCTCACCGCCTGAATATTCCCGTCATGGAGATTCGGGCTATATCCAATGCCATTGGCCCACGCAACCGCGAACTATGGCGTATTGGCGATGCCCTGCAGGCGCTCGAACGGGCTAGTTATTATTTAGCGGAGGTATTACAACCATGAGAATTGCTTTTTCACCCTGTCCTAACGATACTTTTATATTCCATGCTCTAGTGCATGGACTCATTCCGGGAACTCCCGAATTTGAAGTCACCTATGCTGATATCGACCGTACAAATGGATGGGCGGCGTCCGGTAACGGTGGGGATATTATGAAAATATCCTTTGCCGCTTTGCCCTGGGTGCTAGACAAATACGCCTTGCTTCCGTGCGGTGGTGCACTAGGTCGCGGCTGCGGACCGCTAGTACTGACCAAGGGGAATTCTGAACAGCTTGGAGACCCCACTTCCCTGTCCGGGCTACGTGTTGCTGTGCCAAGCGAACGCTCTACAGCGTATCTTCTGTTCCGCTTATGGGCTGCACAGCATGTTCCGGGAGGGGTTGGCGAGATTATTGTCATGCCTTTCGATAAGATCATGCCTGCGGTCCAGAATGGCTCCATCGATGCCGGACTGGTCATTCATGAAGCACGTTTTACTTATAAAAACTATGGCTTGCAGCTGATGGCCGATCTTGGCAACTGGTGGGAAGAAGATACAGGCCTGCCGATTCCCTTAGGTGCGATCATTGCTGACCGTTCCCTCGATCTTGCTTCTATCAGCAAATGGATCAAGCAGTCTGTAGAATATGCATGGTCCAATCCAGATGCTTCAGCAGATTATGTACTCAGCCATGCACAGGAGATGTCACCCGAGGTTACACAAGCACATATTAATCTCTACGTGAACAAATACTCGGCGGATCTGGGCGATGATGGTTATGCCGCAATTTCAGCACTGCTGAACCGCGCCGCCGATGAGGGCCTTGTTCCGGCCATCGATCCCGAGTCATTGAGAGCATAGGAATCTGAATAAAAAGGCAGCCTGACTTATGAATCTCCTTTCCAGGCTGCCTTTACTATTTCATCTTATTAAGAACGGTAACGAAAGGCGGCCATGATATGCCTAAAGTCGACAATTTACTAGCTATTCTATGGATGCTCAAATCAGGTAAAAAAATTACTGCAAAACAAATTTCGGAAAAGTTAGAGATGAATATAAGAACGGTATATCGTTATATAGACACTCTTTCAACAAGTGGCGTACCTATTATCTCAGACACTGGACATCATGGTGGATATACTTTATTAAATGATTTTATGGAAGCCCCTCTATTTTTCGATTTGGAGGAAAAGACTTCCCTGTTTCATGCTGCTATATTTGCAGAAGAAGCCGGATATTATGGTGGAGAAGCAATAAATAGGGCTATGTCGAAGCTGAGCAAATATTCTAACCCAGAGCAGGAAACAAGACTAAATCAACAAGTAACCAGTCTAAATGTAATAGGCCGAATAAATACGCGCTCGACAGAATCTTACTTGAAGCTTCTGGAGAAGGCTATAACTGAAAAATATTCAGTAGAAATTCAATATCATAAATGTAGCGAGAATGAATCAAATTACAGATTGATTGATCCATACAAAAATATTTATTGGAATAATAAATGGTACGTCATCGGATTTTGCCATCTAAGGAATGATATCCGTAGTTTTAGAGTAGAGCGAATTAAACACCTCGTGCTTACTGAAAATAAGTTTAACCGCCCAGATCATTTTTCTTCCCATGACTTTTTTTTGAAAAATCTCCTTCCTTCCATAGATGATAAAGAAGATATTATCCCTCTAGTTATCACGTGTAATGAAAGTACATTACATGATATTTGCCAGCATTGGTTTTTAGGGAATTATTTACAGGAACAGACCTCGAATCAAGCGGTATTCCTGCTTGAAAGAGACATAATACATACGCACGTTCCTTATTTGTTTTTACCATACGGTAAATCTATTCAAATTATTGAGCCAATCAGTCTTAAACAAAGGCTTGTTGAAGTTCTTTCAGAGTTAATTGAATTTCATCAAGTATGATGACTTCCCTGACGCTAGCTGTCAGGGAAGTTGTTTTATAATAAGCTCAATTGATTATGACAGGAGTGTTATGGATGCCAGCAAACAATGCTTATCTTTATGTATTTGATACAATGTCTGATTGGGAATATGGATATTTAGTTGCCGAACTTAACTCAGGTAGATTTTTCAGAAGAGATTTAACACCCATAATAGTAATTACAGTAGGAGCAACTAAAGATATCATTACTACAATGGGAGGACTGAAAATAAAACCGGATTTCCCCTTGTTGAGTGTGTTTTAGAGAGTAACGACCTTATCATTTTACCTGGTGGGAATACTTGGGGAGATAATATCCACCAACCTATTTTGAAAAGAATTGGCGAGGCTCTAGAGATCGGTACTGTTGTCGCTGCAATTTGTGGGGCTACTGAGGGACTCGCGAATAGTGGATACCTAAGCTCAAGAAAGCATACAAGCAATGACCTGGAGTATTTGAAAATGGTGTGTCCTAATTATACAGGGGAAGATTTCTATGAGTTTGAGCCAGCAGTATCTGATAATAATTTGATTACTTCATCAGGAATAGCTCCTCTGGAATTTGCAATGGAAGTCCTAAAAGTTTTAGATGTGTTTGCACCAGAGACACTCCATGCATGGTATAAACTTAATAAAACGCATCAAGCTGGGTATTTTTTTCAGTTAATGGACTCGATTAATAATGAGTCAAACGAAAAGAAATGAATAATAAAAAGCTGTAGCTAAAAGATCGTTAAGAACGGTTTTAGCTACAGCTTTCTGTTTACGAAAATCCTATTGCCAGCGCTTCAGAGTGGGAAGGAGGCCCCGCAGCATCGAGCGTGCGGTCTCCTCGCTCATTCCCCCGTCTCATCCGATACCATATGGGGAACACATATCTCGATCATTTCATCCATTGTCACATTCGCCGTGAAGCTTCCTTCTTTATAGCAATAATGACAATAGTCCTCGTTCTTCGAGCCGTCCGCTTCTGTTCCGTACTCAGCGTCCGGCAGGTTCATTGGCATAGCGCAGCTTTGGCACATTTTCATTTCACTCATTTGGAATACCTCCATTCAAGATTTCATCATCGACTCAAGCCAATGATTTAATGAAGCTCTGTATTTGCTTCTTATGATGCTTGTCATGAGGAACAAATCCACGTAAATAACTGTAGATGCTGAACTTTCTTCCATCTCCATCCACATAATTTAACAAATACTCTTCATCCCGCAAACCAGAAATAGATTGAATAATCTTCTTACGGTATTCTACGAATTGATCATAGAGTTCCTGCTTTGTCTGGGATTTCGCATACTGGATCGCATGAGCATTGAATTGGTTGAAATCCTGATGCTTTAAAGTCAGGGGTTCCCCTAACTTGATCTTCTCAATCGCTTCCTCGTAGAAATACTTATCCCAGAGCATGATATGACATACAATATCCTTTACCGTCCACTTGCCTTCTGCGATCGGAGTATCCCAATATCTATCCTCCAAGTCGCAGAGTGAAGCCACAAACGAAATGAACCCATCATACTCCTCTATCATTTCCGTACTTGTCTTAGCCACTCGTTCCCTCCTCACGTTTAGCTGTATATTGTTTAATTCATTAGAATCACCTTGATTATATAACCCATTAACTGACACCCATATGTCATATTAACTATACTTTCCTATCATATTTTTCAATTTTCTTATAATAATTTCACGGATATGAGCCGGCTCCAACACCTCGGCCTGATCGCCAAAGGATAGGATGTAGCCATACACCCAATCATTCTCCGGAAATGACGCTGTGACGATGAAGCTTCCGTCCTCACAACGCACCATTTGATCCTCTTCGAACTCATCATAAATTCGGTAAGATAACGTATCACATATTTTCAACTTGAGCGTAACGATTGGCGTTAGATCTGTCCAACCTGTCTGCTCTTGATCTTCGTGAATGCCATCCAAATAGTTCCCACTGCAGCTCTCCTCACGTAGAATCAGATTCATCATCCTTGACAGTTTGAATAGACGCATCGCCTGCCTGTCCAGACAATACGCCTTCAAATACCAGGTCCTTCCTTTAAACCATAATTGAAGAGGTTCTACCACCCGGGCAGTTCTATCATACGAGCTTGTACCATAATAATCGAAAGAAAGTCGCCGTCTCTCTAATATTGCAGCCTTAATAGACTGGAAACGCTCCTGTTTCCCATCACCCCAATTAGTGAAATCTACTTCTATCCAATTCGCTTGCTGAAACCCGAACATACCGCTCATTTTAGTAAGAATCTGGTTCACCTCAGGATACTGAGTGGCCTTCATTCCCTGTAGGGCTGATAGAATATCCCTCTGCTCTTTATCGGACAGCAGTGACTTGTTCAGGACGTAGCTCTCAAGGAGACTGATTCCGCCACCCTTCCCCTTATTTGTATATATTGGTATGTTAGCCTCACTAAGAATGTCGAGATCCCTATAGATCGTTCGGGTAGACACCTCAAAATGCTCAGCAAGTTCCTTCGCGGTCACCGTCTGCTTATCCAGCAAAATATATACTATTTCAAATAATCGCGTAATCTTCGACATGATTCCTCCTGCATCGTATGAAGCGATTAAGCCCCTTGACTTCGTTTAGTTTCCGAATCTGCGCCGATACCCGCATTTACGGCATAGTTCCTCAACTGCTTCCCTACGCGAGAATCCTTCGTACAGACGATTCGCCCTCTCCCCTTCAATGATCTCGGAGAATGAGCTCTCGTGCACATTACCCAAATTAATAACTCCCTCTCCATCCAGACAACAAGGAATGACCGTACCATCGACCAGAATTCCCGCCTGATTACGGAGCGCATGGCAGAATCCGTGCCCATCATCCTCCTCCGCCTTCAGATCAGGCCAATCGAACTCCACATCTTGATTTAAATAAATCCGTTCGGCAATCTTGACGCCACTTCCAGGAATCACCTTCTCCTCGATGCGATAATCAAGTCCGAATTCCTCTTCAATCAATGCAAGCGTAGCTCTATTACGACTACGAATATGATTCTCCTCATTATCTCTCCTAAGATTCCAGAGCCGGAAAGACACGATCAAGTTCGATGCTGCCGTTGCTTCGCGAACGAAAGCGAATATCTCGCGAAGGTAGCCTTCGCGGTTCTCCGAACCTGCATGTCCATCGAAGCTGTGCAGGGAGAAATTCATTTGCCTTAACGCAGGCTTGCCGAGCAGCTTCGGTGCTGCCTTATGAATCAACGTCCCATTCGTCGTAATATTCACTTTAAAGCCTTTTTCATGACTCAAATCAAGCAATTGATCAATTTTGGGGTGAAGCAGAGGTTCACCCTTAACATGAAAATATATATAATCCGTATGCGGCTTAATATCGTCCAATATCTTACTGAAATCCTCCACTTTGATAAAACGGGCTTGTCTCTGCGTCGGGGGCAGAAACTGCAAGCCAAATTGCATATGCTCGTCGTCTCAATATAAAATTTCTTAAATTTCTTCATACTCGTGTTCTCTTCTCCAATCCTCACGCGCTTGCTCGCAATGACCAAGCAGGTTGAACATCATAATTTTGTCTTGATCTATTCCTATTCTATCTTATCTGTCCCAAAAGTCACAGTAATTCCACCTAGATGTGGAGCTTTCATTACGGACCGCCTCGTCAACCGAATCCATACTATTTGGATCCGTTCTATTTGAGTTGGCGGCCCCTTCTTCACTAACCGTTATTGCGCAAGCTGATTCTTACTTGTTCGAGGATAATCGGTGTACCAGCTAGCACTGTATCATCCTCTAAATCAAGAAACAAGGAGTCCGAGGTTACTTGATATAAGTTATTTCCTTGCATAATTCCGTTCATATACAAATTTGAATAATGGCTTGGATCCAGATCAAGGAATTGGGTCGCCTGATCTCCGTCATCATTTAGGAATTGAGTGGCAGGTATGACCACGGAAGATTGCAAATCTGTCTCTGGAAAATAGAAATAACGGAAGACCAACACGATCACGGTTAGATTACCGATTCCAGACGGTCCAGGAGGTCCTTGAGGTCCTTGAAGTCCTTGAAGTCCTTGAAGTCCTTGAAGTCCTTGAAGTCCTTGAGGCCCCGTAGGTCCGGGTGGCCCCGCTGGTCCCTGTTCTCCTGGTGGCCCAGAGAATCCCCGCAAACCTTGTATACCTGGCGGACCTTTTCCCAGCTGGACCTTGAATACCCGGCGGCCCGGGTTGACCCTTTACCCCCGCTGGACCTTGAATGCCTGCCAGGTCCAGGTAACCCGGGAGATCCTGGTGGTCCCGGCGGGCCTTGCGAAACATACGGGGTTTCTGGATTTTGTAGATCTACTTTGCCTTGAAGATCTGGTACTCCTCTCATTCCAAGAGTTTCATCCACTCTTCTGCGGGTATCCGAGGACAGATGTCGTGTTTTACTAGCATGCTTTGAACCACGATGAGGAAGGTGACTCTTCAGCTTATGCAATGTCTTCCGCAATTGTCTATTTTTCTCAAAGTGATGCATTTTATGAGATTGATACTTGGTTTTACTCCGCTTAGCGGATTTAACATCGTACCCTTTATCATCTTGGCTAAAAACAAATAATGGCTTGCGCTGCTTCAATCTTCTTCTAATCATTCTGTGTAAATACATCAATCCACCTCCTCGTACCAAGAATATTGACTAAGTTATCTTATGTTGATTGCTTGGCGAAGAAATGGACATTTTACCTACATTCAGGCAGACGTTTGAAATTAATCGGTATGAAGAAACGCCGTTGCCACTCTATTAGAAATATCATTATATGTTATGAATCGAGAATCTCTCGATCTACTCATATATTAATAAGGAGTGATAATCAATGGGAGTTATTAAACCGGTATTTACAGCCACTGCAACTGCACCCTTTGCTAGTGGTGGTGAAGTTACAACGACATTAAACCCTGATACGACCCGCTACTTTGCCGCACTGACCGCAGCCATGCTGGGAGCTACGAACACAACAATTCCAGCAGGGAGTTTTGTCGACGACTCGGATAGTCCTATCATTGCACTGCCAGCGTTAACTGCTAACGACTATTTCAACGTGTATATTAATGGAGTTCTTCAGCAGCTATCTTTGTCCACACTAACAACAGATAGTCTTGTATTGAATGCGACAACTCCGGATCTATCCGAAGGCACGCCAATTCAACTTGAGATCGTCAGCTTCTCCAACGTAACATCGACCCTGTCGACACCACCCGATATTTCAGCACCAATCATAACGATTATTACCTGAACCAATTGCATGCAAAACAGGAGGCTACTCATTAATGGAGTAGCCTCTTTTCTGCCGTACGTTCTATTCGTTATTTTTACTGGATTCTCTAACCTTCTTCTTCGTTTGCTTCCAATCCTCAAGTGAAGCGCCAGCATCAACATGGAGTAATCCACTCTTGGAGATACCGATTTGTTGGGATGAATATATTCCCGTATGCCCAGAGAACAGATAGCTTACGATGCAAGCTATGAACATATATAATGCCCCTTCAGAGCCGAATATTTCAATTCCCATGATGAAACAAGCTATCGGAGTACTCGTCGCGCCTGAGAAAACAGCAATGAAACCAAGCGCGGCCAGGAATGGACCGTATATATGCAGCAGACTAGCCAGCGAATGTCCGAGGGTTGATCCGATGACAAACAGAGGTGTTACCTCTCCTCCCTGGAATCCGGACCCAAGTGTAATTGATGTGAACAGTAGCTTCCAGAAGAAGGCGAACGGAGAAACCCCGTCCGTCAATGAAGAGGTAATTAAAGGTATGCCCAGTCCCAGATAATCGCGGCTGCCAACAATGTAGACTAGGGCAATGATAACTAAACCACCAACAGCGGATTTCAATACCGGATTCTTTATCAACCGCGTGAACATCCTCTTAAGAAAATGAGTGAGTTCGCTAAAACAGAGACCCGTCAATCCAAAGATGACAGAAGCCAGCAATACTTTAAGCAGTACCATAACAGACAACGCCGGAATAAAATCAACTGAATAGCTTGTATGGTGAACACTCCATAAATGCGTCGCTACGACATCCGCAATAAAGCTGGCCGCGAAACAAGGAATCAGTGCCCGGTAACTTATCATACCGATCGCAATCACCTCAAGGCCGAAAATTGTTCCAGCAAGTGGTGTTCCGAACACTGAACCAAAGCCGCCACTAATCCCGCACATGAGTAGAATCCGCAGGTCCACAGCATCGATTTTGATCATTTTACCAAACCACTCGGCGAGGCTACCACCCATCTGTACCGCGGTTCCCTCACGCCCAGCCGAACCACCAAATAGATGGGTAACCAGTGTCCCGAACAGTACGAGCGGTGCCATCCTTAGCGGGATCGTCTCTCCTCCCTTCTGAATACCTTCTAGGATCAAGTTATTCCCTCTTGAACTACTCCCTCCGAGTTTCATATACAAGTAACTGACTAACGCCCCCCCAACAGGCAACAGGAACAACAGCCATGGATGCGATAGACGCTGCTGCGTCATATAATCCAGACTATGTAGGAATAAGGCCGATGCACTCCCAGCAAGAACCCCGACGATACTGCCAAGAACAAGCCATTTGATAAAAGAACCCAGATAAGCAATATGCGGGAACCTATACAGCAGCCGCCCCCGTCTCCCATTTTGTTCGTTCATCATAAAGTTCCTCTTCTCTAACTTAATGTACAATCGTGTGAAGGTCAGAGCCGCTTCGACTCAAAAAAAACAGACTCCTACCAGGAATAACATACCTGGTAGGAGTCATTAGCCTTCACGGCGGTTATGGCGAACTCCATCGCCTATATTATTCAAGAATCAGCTACAAAAATTATATTACATTCGAGTGGCAGCGTCAACGTTACATGATTCTGACGATTAAGGCGAGCTATTCAAGCTTGGGCAGGCAGAAGCCTTACCTCTGCATAGAATGGAATAAAAAGCACAAAGAAGGGTGAATGCCATTGACCAGTTTTCGTAAAGCCTACCATTTGAAACAGCGCATCTCCAAGACAATGCTCAAGAAGCGAGGAATACATGGGGTTGGTGTCGGCTTGAAGGAACCCGGCAAGCCGGGTAAGGGGGCTGCCGTCATCGTCTATGCTACTCCAGCCGCAGCAACAGCTGGCATGCGCAAGCCAAAAACCACGCATACCCGGCAGCCTTTACCAACCATAGCCAAGAAAATATCCGGTGTCCCTGTAAGGGTCGTACGTTCCAAAGGCTTCAAAAAGAATTCTAGCAGCGGGAATTTCACGAAGCATATACGTCCGGTGATCGCCGGATACAGCATTGGAAGGCCTGAAGAATCGGGAACCGCCGGTTTGATTGTGAGTACCGATCCTCAGGGCCTTGATCAATATATCTTAAGTAATAACCATGTCCTCGTTAACAACAATTCGAGCCGTACCTCTGTAACGATTCAGCCTGGCGGTGCCGATGGAGGAACAACCAAGAAGGATCTGGTCGGTTACATGAGCAAATTTGTCAAGCTGCATAAGAAAAAGAACAATTATATAGACGCGGCTATCACAAAACCACTCAGCAGAAATCTGGTTAAGCCGAGATACGCCGTATATGGTAATGTTCCTGGACATATCACAAGCTATAAAGTCGGCGATCAGTTCAAGAAAGTAGGTAGAACAAGCGGGGTTGTTACGGGTACAGTTGAATCGATTCACACGGATATCCAGGTGAATTACGGCGATTATGGGAATCTGGGTACGATCACCTTCAAGAATCAGAGTATTATTCGAGGGAAGGGTCCTGTCTCTTTACCGGGGACTCTGGCTCCGTCTGGCTCACGAAAAAAGGTAATAAAGCCGCTGCCGTCAATTTCGCAGGCTCAGATAACGGCCTTCTATCCATCTCTTACCCCATTGACTGGTTCATGAAAGTATTCGGTGCCAGAGTAGCGAGGAGTGGTAAACATGCCCTCTCCTTACCGGACCGAGGTAAGCAAAAACGCTATGTGTATACACATCCCTTATCCGCCAAAACCTTAAAAACGATCTCCTGTCGCAAGACATCAGGTAAGTCGAAATAGTCCCATGGCATAGCAAGCTTGGCGCAAGAAATAATAAGCTTCAAATACAAAGTGAACAGGACCTGACTCCGTCAGGTCCTGTTCAAAGATAATAATTGTATAAATATAATGATGTGGTTATTCCATGAAATCCTTCAGACGCTTGCTGCGACTAGGATGTCTCAGCTTACGCAGTGCCTTGGCTTCAATCTGACGAATCCGTTCCCGCGTAACGCCGAACTCCTTACCCACTTCCTCCAGCGTACGGGAGCGTCCATCATCCATCCCAAAACGCAGTCGAAGCACATTCTCTTCACGTTCAGTAAGTGTATCCAGTACTTCCTCCAGCTGCTCGCGCAGCAGTTCAAATGCGGCTGCATCCGCCGGTGCCAATGCTTCATGATCCTCAATGAAATCACCAAGATTGGAGTCATTCTCCTCACCGATTGGCGTCTCTAATGAGACCGGCTCCTGCGCAATTTTCATAATCTCGCGGACCTTCTCTGGCGTAATTTCCATCTCAGCTGCAATCTCTTCCGGCGTAGGCTCGCGGCCAATCTCCTGCAGCAGTTGTCTCGATACGCGGATCAGCTTATTAATTGTCTCAACCATATGCACCGGAATTCGGATCGTCCGGGCCTGGTCAGCAATTGCTCTCGTAATCGCCTGACGTATCCACCACGTTGCATACGTACTGAATTTAAATCCCTTGGAATAATCAAATTTCTCTACCGCCTTGATCAGACCCATGTTCCCTTCCTGGATCAAATCGAGAAATACCATACCCCGGCCGACATAGCGTCGTGCAATACTAACAACAAGACGCAGATTCGCTTCCGCCAAACGGCGTTTCGCTTCTTCATCCCCTTGTTCTACCCTTTGTGCCAGCTCAATCTCTTCTTCAGCCGACAACAGAGGAACGCGCCCTATTTCTTTAAGATACATTCTGACCGGATCATCGATTTTAACCCCAGGAGGTAACGAAAGGTCATCTGTCAAGTATGATTCAGTATGTTTCAAATCCTCTGCCATCAGTCAGACCCCCACCTTAAAAATAAAAAACAAATAACTCCACTTTCAATATTTCTACCAGCAGTGTGCCTATTTGACAATTTAGTGCGTTTATGCTAATATATATCTATATTGCATTGAAAACGCCTGTGTTTTGGCTATCCGTCATTTTATCATACATATTTAATAATTACAAGTCAAATTTAAAAATAGATACGCAGATCCATATGGATCTGCGTTTTATTTTTTACGATTTAAGATTTTTGTCTTGAGACAATGAGTACGTCTCGCATCGTAGATCCGCGAAGAAGATGCATTGACAGTGCTTCACCCGTCAGCAGGCAGAGCCCCTTAGGCACCGTTTGCCCGATAATAATCTGTGAGGCGCCTAATTCCTCGGCCCTTGCCAATAATACCGCTGCTGTCTCCTTCCTACGCTTCATATGCAATAACTCAAACTTCCCGCCTAATTGCTGAGTCAAGTTACTGATCCTCTCTAACTCAGGAGAATCATCTCTCATATTATGATGCCCCACATAGGCCACATGCCACTCGGCTTTAAGACGATATGCCAGCCTAAAGCCTCTGCGAATGATCCGCTCAGCTCCAGAGTTATGATCAATACAGACGAAGATGATCTCTTTCTTACGCCACGGTCCCCGTAACGATGTTCTCCTCTCCCATGACTCCAAGCGTTCATCCACATCATCTGCCAATTCACGCAGCGCCAATTCTCTAAGAGCAATCAGATTTCCCATCTTGAAGAAGGAATTCAAAGATTGCTCTACCTTAGACTGGGCGTAAATCTTCCCTTCACGCAGTCGCAACTGTAGCATCTGCGGGGTTACATCAATTAGCTCGACTTCATCCGCCATTTGCAAAATCGCATCCGGAACCCTTTCCCTGACCCTTATTCCAGTCAAACTTTCCACCGAGTCATTCAGACTCTCCAGATGCTGTACATTGACTGTCGTAATTACCGATACACCTGCTTCAAGAATCAGGAGAATGTCCTCATAACGCTTCTTGAATCTACTTCCCGGAACATTAGTATGCGCCAATTCATCGATCAGAACGACCTCAGGGTTACGCTGCAATATCGCTCCTGTATCCATCTCCTCCAACTTTGTTTGACGATATTGTAATTTCATTCGCGGAATCAATTCCAGCTTTCCGATCTGTTCCTGCGTCTCCCGCCGGCCATGGGTCTCCAGTAATCCAATGACGATGTCGATCCCCTTAGCTCTAAGCTGATTGCCTTCACGTAGCATCGTATAGGTCTTGCCGACGCCTGGGGCAGCTCCGATATATACTTTCAGAGATCCCTTCTGCAAGTGCTTCTTCCGCTGATCCGCTTCCTCCAGGCTAGATCTGCGAAACGTTGTGTTCGCATGATAATCTGATTTGAAGGAACGCATGGCCATAATTCTCTCGCCTTCGGTCTCGGCACGATCAGCCATCAGGAATAAATCTGTGTTCTGTAGCTTACGTAGCAGTCCTTTGATCACCGAACCTCTTCTTATGTCTTGCCATGCACTCATTCTGGAATGGCCCATCACGATTCGGGTAATGTTGCGTTCCAGCGCAAACTCTGCCAACTGGCCCGCTAGCCTCCTTCTGCCCAGTAAAGGAAGTTCCAGAAATTCAGCGCCGATCTTGCTGCATAACTGCTGAATCGAACTTTTGAAGGCTCGCTGTTCCTGCGATAATTTGGTGCCTGGTTTCATAAATACGGTAACAATAACCTCACCATTTAATCGCTTGGCAATTTGTTGCCCGCGTCTAATATAGATTGAGCCGTTCCAATGATACTGAACAGACACTAGAATCCGCTCCGCTGTGCCAGAAGGCCCAACAAGTCCCTCCGACATACGGTGCTTATCTAACATATCACTTACCCCATCGGCCATAAGCCGAAGAGACAGTTCGCGAAGGACAGCAACATTGTCCCTACGACAGATAGCTGGATTAACCTTTTGACCGAGCACCCCTTCTTCAATCCGCTTCAATAAGGTCTCGGGTGATACATCGATGAATCTGACCTCGTCAGCGAGATCAAGTGTCTCCGGCGGTACCGTATCTTCTGCCTGTATTCCCGTGTATTGCTGGGCGATCAGATCAGCACCAGACAATTCATATACATTGATCGTCGTAATCACACTGATTCCCTGCTCTAGCAGGAACAATATATCCTCCAGCCTGGTTGCAAATCGAGCTTCTTCCCGATTGCGGTGGGCAAGATTGTCAACGAGCACTACTTCGGGATTACGCTGCAATATTTGTTCTAGTGGAAGGTCCTTCTTCTCACTTCCCTCCTTCATCCAGTGAAGGCTCGGTAGTCGTTCTATCCCCACAAGCTGTTCCACCGTCTCTTGTCTCTGGGAAGTCGATACCGCACAAGCGATTACATCGATCCCCTGTGATCTCAGAAGCTGCCCCTCGCGTAGCATGTGATAGGTTTTGCCCGCACCGCTGGTCGCACCAATCAGCACTTTTAATTTGCCGCGCCTCATTCGCTCAATATACTGCAAAATTTCTTCTGGCGTCTTCCTTCGATAGGTCATTGACTTCTTCACCCCCCACAAGTTATTAACACGTAATTTAGGTCATAACGATCTACGAGTTGCTTCTTGAAATCTGCTCCTTCAATGCCATATTAAGCTGCAGCACATTCACTCTTGGCTGGCCAAAGAGACCAAGATCCCGTCCTGTGGTTGCATCCTGAATTAGTAATTCCAGCTTCTCTGCCGAGATTCCTGTCAACTTACTGACCCGCGGAATCTGTGAATCAGCAGCTTGTGGTGTGATATGAGGGTCAAGTCCAGAGCCCGAATTCGTAATTAAATCAATCGGCAACTTGCTTACCGGTACATCTGGATTGTCCTTCTTCCATGCTTCCAGAGACGACTCCATCCGCTGCATGAGCAGTGGGTTGGAAGGTGCGTAATTGCTGGAGCCTGAGCCCGCTCCGTTATACCCGATACTGGACACCCGCCCTTGAAACAGTTTTGGGTCGGTGAACGACTGACCGATCAACTCAGAGCCAACGACCTGCCCTTTGCTATCCTTTACTAAACTTCCGTTAGCCTGCCAAGGGAACAATACTTGCGCCAGCCCTGTACATACTAATGGATAGATGATTCCGCACAGAACGATCAGAACGAGGCTGAAGCGGAGGCCAGCCCATAAGGCCGTACTCGAAATGGACAACAATGATTGCTTATTAGGCTTGATGACAGCCATATAGATTACTTCCTTTCTGACACCTGATTTAGATCCATAAATGAACGAACAGATCAATTAGCTTAATTCCGAAAAATGGAGCCACAACCCCGCCTAGTCCGTAAATCAGTAAGTTTCTGCTTAGAAGGCGTTGCGAGCTCATCGGCCTGTACTTGACGCCGCGCATGGCAATCGGGATCAGCAGAGGAATAATCACTGCATTGAAGATCAATGCGGACAGTATAGCCGAGAGCGGTGAACCGAGCTTCATTATATTAAGCGTGCTCATCTCCGGAATCGCAATCATGAACATTGCTGGGATGATTGCGAAATATTTGGCAATATCATTAGCGATACTGAAGGTGGTTAACGCACCGCGAGTCATCAAGAGCTGCTTGCCAATTGCTACGACCTCAATCAATTTGGAAGGATCCGAATCGAGGTCCACCATATTGGCCGCCTCCTTGGCGGATACAGTACCACTGTTCATCGCTAACCCCACATCCGCTTGCGCCAGCGCCGGAGCATCATTTGTTCCGTCGCCAGTCATTGCAACCAATTTCCCCTCGGCCTGTTCACGTCGAATGACTTCGATCTTATCCTCCGGCGTACATTCGGCGATATAGTCGTCCACTCCCGCTTCTCTTGCAATCGTAGCAGCAGTCAGAGGGTTATCGCCCGTACACATAATGGTCCGGATCCCCATCTTGCGAAGCTGCTCGAATCGCTCCTTCATGCCGGGCTTAACGGTATCCTTAAGATGAATAATGCCATAGATCATTTCATCGACTGCAACCGCCAGCGGGGTTCCACCAACTGTAGCCACACGCTTGGCAGCGGCCTCTAGATCGCTTGGAATTTGCCCGCCTTGGTTGCTGACCCATCTCATCATCGCATCGACGGCTCCCTTGCGTACCCTCCGGCCATCCTGCAGATCGACACCGCTCATGCGTGTCTCTGCTCTGAACTCGATGCTCGTTCCGGAGGAAGCTAGCGTCTCATCAAATTCAAGGCCTCGCTCTCTCAGTAATTCAAGTACAGAACGTCCTTCCGGCGTCTCGTCGAACCTTGAAGAAATAGCTGCCCAGCGGGCTAGCTCAGCTTCTTCCTTTCCTCCAACCGGAAGGAACTCAGCTGCCATCCGATTACCGTACGTAATCGTCCCTGTCTTATCTAGTATCATCGTGTTAACATCACCAGCTGCCTCTACGGCTTTGCCTGACATCGCAAGAACGTTGTATTGAGTAACACGATCCATACCCGCAATCCCAATGGCAGACAACAAACCGCCAATGGTCGTTGGTATCAGACAGACGAGCAGTGATATTAGCACAGTAGTCCCAAGATGGATATTCAAATAGTCTCCAATCGGCTTAAGCGTAATGACGACGATCAGGAATATAACCGTTAATACGGTGAGCAAAGTACCCAAGGCAATTTCATTCGGTGTCTTCTGTCTCTCTGCCCCCTCGACCAATGAAATCATCCGGTCGATGAACGATTCGCCAGGATCACTTGTGATTCGAACTATAATTTTGTCACTAACCACCATGGTTCCGCCTGTAACAGAGCTGAAATCCCCTCCGGCTTCTTTTATGACAGGTGCCGACTCTCCAGTGATTGCTGACTCATCCACTGAAGCTAATCCTTCGATGATCTCACCATCTCCGGGGATCATCTCCCCTTGGGAGACGACAACAATATCGCCTTTGCCAAGTTCAGAGGAAGCTACGCTGATCGTGCTGTTACCGACTAGTTTGTTAGCCATGACCTGCTGCTTCGTCTTCTTCAGGCTGTCCGCCTGGGCCTTCCCCCTTCCTTCTGCAAGGGCTTCTGCAAAATTCGCGAACAATATCGTGATAAGCAGGATCAAGAAGATGACTACGTTATATCCCGTGTGGTGATCATCTCCCAATAAACGAGGGAATATGATCTGCAGCAATACGAGGAATGCCCCGATCTCTACCACGAACATTACCGGATTTTTGATCATTAAGACCGGATTCAGTTTTTTGAAGCTATCCAGTACAGCCCCTTGAATCAGTTTTCCAGTTAACATTGATTTACGCTTAGTGCTCATCTTTGGCACACCTCTTCGATCTATTTTAGCGTCAGAAATTCGGCAACAGGACCTGCGGCAAGAACCGGTAGAAAAGTTAAGGCTCCGATTAGCAGTACAGTTCCTATGAGAATCCCAGTGAACAGCTTATTATCTGTCCTCAGCGTACCGCTCGTCTCCATAACGGGCTCTTTCAGCATTAATGATCCGGCAGCTGCAAGCAAGGCAATCATGGAGATATAGCGGCCCAGGAGCATGACAAGACCGGTCATGATATTCCAGAATGGGGTATTGTCCATAAGCCCCTCGAAGCCGGAGCCGTTATTCGCTGCTGAAGATGTATACTCATACAGCATTTGCGTCATACCATGATATCCCGGATTTGTAACTGCTCCGTATCCTAATCCGGTCATAGCACTAATAGCGGTCGGAACAAGTACGATCAATGGATGAATAAGAATCGCGATCGCGATCAGTTTCATCTCCCTTGCTTCAATCTTCTTGCCGAGGAACTCCGGCGTTCTACCGACCATGAGTCCACAGATAAATACACCGAGAATGGCATACATTAGCATGTTCATAAGACCGACGCCTTTACCGCCAAATACCACATTCAGCATCATCTGAGCCAGAGCTGCCAGGCCACCAAGCGGGGTTAGCGTGTCGTGCATATTGTTGACGCTCCCCGTAGTCGCTGCTGTAGTTACAGCCGTAAATAGCGCAGAGCCGACTACTCCGAAGCGTACTTCCTTCCCCTCCATATTTCCTTGCGAAGCATCAATACCAAGAGATCCGAATAACGGATTGCCTGCCTTCTCGCTAAAATACACCAGAGACAAAAATGCGAGAAACAAGATCAGCATAGCCGAGAAAATAACCCAGCCTTGTCTTTTGTTGCGAGCGAACAAGCCGAACGTATAAGGCAGTGAAGCACTGATGATCCACATCGACCACATCTCGATCACATTCGTTAATCCGCTCGGATTCTCGAATGGATGAGAGGAATTCGCCCCGAAGAATCCGCCACCATTCGTTCCAAGGTGCTTGATTGATTCCAGCGAGGCCACAGGCCCAAGCGAGATTCGCTGCGCCGCTCCTTCCAGCGTGCTCACTGCTGCCGACGGGTGCAAAGTCTGAGGAACCTGAAGAGCAACAAGGAGTAGCGTCACAAGCAGAGCCGATGGCAGCAAGATTCGGACGATCGCTTTTACAAAATCCTCGAAGAAATTTCCGATTTTCTGCCCTCTCCCTGTAATTCCGCGAATAAAAGCAATGGCGGCACACAAACCTGTCGCAGCCGATGTGAACATCATCATCGTGATTACAGCCATCTGCGAGAAATAACTAAGTCCTGTCTCGCCGCTATAATGCTGTAAATTGGTATTGGTCATGAAGCTGATCACCGTATTGAATGCCAGCGTAGGCTCCATACTGCCGCTTCCTTCAGGATTCCAAGGCAGCCATGCCTGCAGAGTAAGTAGCAAATAACTGACGGTCATCAATACAACATTTGTCGCCAGCAAGCTGATCACATACTTCTTCCAATTCATCCCTTCGCGCCGCCTATAGCCAGCAATATTGAAGATGAACCGCTCCATTCCCCGAAGATACGGTCACTGCGATTCGGTACATTTGAGAAGACATAATATATATAAGTTCCAACTGGCTTTACCAGCAGTACAATCACGCCGATCACGATAAACATTTGTAAATAATCCATGGCATTCACCTCATCAGAATTCCAACTTAATATTTTAAAGCCCTATAGCTCAAGTCCTGATTTTGCTGCAAGCAGGAACCCAACCTCTCCGCTCACGGAATGGATGACATAAGAAGCTCCCAGCCCTTTGTAAATCATGCGCGGATTCCTGTTAGGCGTGATTATGAATATTGAGTTATTGGTCCAATGCCGACAAATCTGCAAGTAGCGGCAGGTTAATGTCGTACTCAGTTCAAAAATATAGCAACAACCGATCGGAACCGGTGGTAAGTCCCAACTCTCCTCATCATCTGTTTTAATCCGCAGCATACGACTAACGCCTAATTTACGTAGGGCTTCCTCCTCCTTCTTGTTGTTCACCAGAACAATGAAATTACGCTTCATCGCCATAAGCAGCAGGATAAATTTTCGGCCTACCGGATTCGGCGATGCTACTAGAACAAACTCTCCCTCCACGGTTAGAACACCCTCCTTGAATGTGTAGAGGACAGCACGAAAGAAGCCGCAGGAAAGATAGTAACCTTCCCCGCGGCCGTATGGCGTGGTATTAACTCCACTGCCTACTCTTCGGTGGTTGCCTCTTCCTTAACGCTTACGAGGTTAGCTGACGGATTCGGGCGTGGAAGTCGCCCTACCTTGGAAGATCCGATCTCCCAAGCGATTCACCCCATGGAACTAAAACTTGAGCCCAGTAATACCGGACATTGTGAAGTTCCTGTTGGTTCCCCCGCTGTTGCAAATTAGTGCAGCATTCAGCGAATTTGATTGATATGACATCAATGATTTCAGTAACATTTTTCAAATTCAAGCGCAAAAAACCACAGAGGCTAATGGTCCTCTGTGGCCGAATTCGTTGCGGCGCGCAGTCACCTTTCCTCTCTCATATCCACGCTGACGAGGTTAGCTGACGGATTCGGGCGGTGAGAGTCGCCCTACCTAAGTAGAGTCCATGGTCTCTACTCAGGATTCACCCCTGTCCGAATCGATCCTCAGTGGCTCTCACACCACCTTTGGCCATTCAGACGATTGAGCTGCCCGTGCTGATCATCACACCGCAAGCTCTTGATGGTTCCCCCGCTCTCCGGAGGATCCCGGAGATTAAGCGATCAGAATTGGTTAATATTGATTCTGGATTGAATCATACCGCTGCCGGGTTCAACTGTAAAGCGAACTTCCGGCTAAAAAAGCGTTAAAATTAATGGAATACGAAAATATATCGCTTACATTAAAGCAACTCTCTCTAATTTTCGCTATAGCTCATTTCTGCTCATTATTTTAAATTCTTTTTTAAGGTTTCCAAAGATTATAGTAACCGACCTCTTGACTCTCCCCTTTACTGGAACGTTATACTCGGTAAGCAAGTTCAAGCCTATCTAAATTACCTGCAGGGATGTGTAGCCATGTTCAAAATCAGTGAATTCTCAAAAATCAGTCAAGTATCTGTCAAGACGCTTCGCTACTACGATCAGTTGAATCTACTTAAGCCCGACTTCACGGACAAACATACGGGTTATCGGTATTATTCAGCGGATCAAATGCTCCAGTTGAATCGTATTTTGGCATATAAAGAGCTTGGCTTCTCATTGGATCAAATCCGTCAAATGCTGGACGAGCAAATTCCGATCGAACAAATCAGAGGCATGTTCCGGGTTAAGCAGAATGAGATTCTGTCTATTCTGGAGAAAGAACAAGCCCGGCTTACCCGGATCAAAGATCGGCTCAGCTTCATTGAGAACGAAGGTGCAAACTTGACCAGGCACGATGTTATTTTAAAAGAAGTCGAGCAACAGCTCGTGATGTCTTACCGTCAGAGAGCTTCATTGGCTCAGATTCCCGAATTGTTCCGGCAGCTTGACTCCCAGCTTCCCGGCTCCACTCCGTCTTCTTTAACGCAGATGGTTCTTTGGCACGGCTGTGATGAATGTGACGATGATATTGATATTGAAGTCGCACGAGTGCTCCCGCAGGAACTGACGAGTCGTCCTCCATTTATCGTAAAGCAGCTTCCCCAAGTTCCGCTAATGGCTACGCTTGTACATCATTGCCACACAACAGCACCTTGCACAGCCAGCACGGAATTAGCTCTATGGATCGAACGCAATGGATATCGGATGATAGAAAATGAGCCTCGGCGAGAGATCTGTCTTCCCCATAACAAATCGATCGATCCGGAGGCTTATATAGCTGAAGTTCAAATTGCCGTCGTTAAAGCTTGAAATCGGAGAGTTAAATATCAGAAAGGGGTTCATATGACAAATTATCATAAACTGTTGGTGTTGAATTTATTTGTACTTACCTTCGTATTGGGAACGAGTGAATTTGTCATTATCGGACTGTTGAGCGAGGTATCTGTGGGGCTCCATATCGGGATTTCAACCGCAGGAAGCTTAGTATCTGTCTTTGCGATCACTTTTGCGATCGGTACTCCAATCCTGACGGCTGTATTCAGCAGGTTCGATAAATATCCGCTGATGTTATCTTTAATTATTATTTTTATTGCCGGAAATATAATATCAGCAGTTGCCGGCTCTTATGAGCTCCTCCTATTGTCCAGAATGATCACCGCGCTTGTAACTGGGGTGCTGATCGCCCTTGCCATGTCAGTGGCCAGCGAGAGTGTACCGTCGGAGAAAGAGCATCCGCTATCGCTATCATTTTTGCCGGATTTACCATCGCAAGCGTCGTTGGGGTGCCCCTTGGCACTTTAATCGGACAACAATACGGCTGGCATATGGCCTTTTGGTTCACCTCTTTATTGGGTGTCATATCTTTGATCGCAAGCTCTGCAACGATTCCCAAAACACTCCAAGGACATCGTAGTTCATTGCAGCAACAACTCAAACTATTTGCTAATTCGCGCATTATCATTGCGTTTTTTATTCCCGCATTCAGTATTGGAGCTACATATACCGTATACACCTACCTGACCCCGATTTTACAGGATGTAATGGCTGTTCCTGCACAATATATTAGTCTTGTATTTTTGCTCTACGGCGTGGTATCCATTTTCAGTACGTTCATCGGCGGTAAGCTGGCGGCAAGAAATGGCATCAGCAAGCTGCGGTTCGTATTTCTGGCGCAGGCCCTCATTCTCGCTTCACTCTATCTGTCTTCCCATTCGCTCGTCACAGGTTTAATCACCATTTCTTTGATAGCTTTGCTAGTATACACGATGAATTCCACCATGCAGCTGTATTTCATCGATCTGGCCGATAGGCACTCTCCAACTGCCAGGGATTTGGCCTCCTCGTTAACGCCTGTGTCCGTCAATGTAGGCATTGCCCTCGGTTCGACCCTTGGTGGCTTCGTTACCACAAGCAGTCGATTGATCGATGTGTCTTGGTCCGGTGGACTAGTAGCGATTGCCGCAGGTGTTTTGGCTGGAATTAGCTACCGTCTGGATCATAATAACTCACAGTCATGCAGTGACTCAGCAGGAGAAAATTGTTGAAACTACAACTTACAACCTAAAAATTTTCACTCATGTCTCTCCTTAGCTATAATAGAGTTAGTTCATCATTTTGCCAAAAAGGAGCGATATCCGTGAAACTAACATATTTGGGACACTCATGCGTCTATGTGGATACTGGTGATCATCGTCTGATCATTGACCCGTTCTTGACAGGAAATCCAAAGGCAGCAGCCCTGGCGGACGACATTGAGGTTAATTATATTCTGCTCACTCATGGACATTCAGACCATATTGGGGATGCTGAGACGATAGCCAGAAGAACTGGCGCTACCATTGTTGCTATTGTTGAATTGGCCGGCTTCTTTGAACAGAAAGGACTAAAAGCTACTGGAATGAACCTCGGGGGCTCTTATATCTTCCCGTTTGGCAAGCTGACTTTCACACCAGCTCTCCACAGTTCTTCCGTTGAAGTGAACGGAACGAATGTCTACCTAGGGGTTGCCGCAGGTATTGTGCTTAACATTGATGGCTTCACTGTATATCATAGTGGCGATACCGCACTATTCAGCGATTTGAAGCTGATTGGAACTAAACATAAGATTGACCTCGCCTTTATCCCGATCGGTGATTTCTTCACCATGGGACCGGAGGATGCCCTGCTTGCTGCCGAATGGATCGGTGCTAAACATGTAGTTCCGGTTCACTATGATACATTTGGTATCATCAAGCAGGATGGCATTCAATTCGCCAACGATCTGCAGAAGTTTGGTATAACCGGGCATGCTCTGCAGCCTGGTGAAAGCCTGGATCGAGCTCAATTGGAGCGTTAATTCCCCATCTCTAGGACGCACGCCACTCTTTGCGGGACAAAATAAAAATAGCTGCTTATAAGCAGCTATTTTTATTTTTCAGACTATTGACCATCCCTTACAACTCTAGCTATGATGAACAAAACAGCCCCCGTATTTGCTTCGAATCGTAGGTTAAAATGGATACTGTAGAAAACCCATTTCAGAGCTACAAAGCAAAAGGAGGCTGTCATTAATGCAGTTTACCACAAAATACGTCGGTTTAGATGTATCAAAAGAAAAAATTTCCGTTGCCATTGCAGATGAGGGACGAGAATTGCCACGTTACTACGGAACTATAGCACATACACCTGCCGCTCTTCGGAAACTTATCAAGGAATTAGGTCCTGCAAATTCCTTAGCATTCTGTTACGAAGCTGGTCCGACTGGATACGAAACACACCGCTGGATCGAATCTATGGGAGCAAGTTGTACCGTGATTGCCCCTTCCCTTATGCCCAAACGGCCTGGCGACCATGTAAAAACGGACCGCCGGGATGCGGAGCAACTCGCTCGTCTTTTCCGAGCAGGTGAGTTGACCGCGGTTCATATACCATCGCGAGATGACGAAGCATTGCGGGATTTAGTTCGTTCCCGTGAAGCAGCCAAGGAAGATGCGCACCGCGCTCGTCAACGGATCCTTAAGTTTCTCCTGCGCCATCAAGTTCATCCGCCAGATACCATCAAACGTCGTTGGACAAAGAAATATCGCGCTTGGCTGGCTTCATTGTCATTCGAACATGAAGCGATGCAGGTCGTGTTTACCGAAATGATTCATGCGCTCGAGGAAGTTGAACAACGCATGGGCCGTTTAGAAGATGCGCTTCTTAGGCAAGCCACAACGGGTGCAAAGGCGGTTGTGATTCAGACCCTTCAATCCTTGCGCGGTGTTGCGCGTCTTACGGCGATTACCATTGCTGCGGAGATTGGCACGTTCGCGCGGTTTCGCTCGCCTGCTCAGCTCATGGCCTACTTAGGTCTAGTTCCTCGTGAGCATTCGTCAGGTCAAAGTACACGACGAGGTTCTATGACCAAGGCCGGTAACAGCCATTTGCGTCGAACGTTAGTGGAGTCAGCATGGAGCTACCGTCATCGACCTGCTGTAAAAGGTGAACTAGCGAACCGCCTAGAAGGATTGCCTCCAGACGTACAACTTTTGTCTTGGAAGGCACAAGAAAGATTGCATACGAAATATCGACATCTTGTTTTTGGAAAAAGCAAACCTAAAAACGTAGCTATTGGTGCCGTGGCCAGAGAATTAGTCGGGTTTATTTGGGCGGTTGCTCGGATTGCAGAACAACCTCAAAATTCTTATTTGTAAAAAGGGGAAAGGGTATAACCCGGTTCTCTCCACAGAAGTCGTTCATGAGAAAAGAAAAACGGGTATAAGTAACTGCTTTAAACCTATGAAGGATTAACCACCGGAGCATTAGACCCGGGGCAAACGAAGGTTTAGGAGAGAATTTGCGAGTTTCGTTTGCACTAGGTGACAAACTGAACGTGCGTTTCTAGCTGGCAATCGCTCTCCTTGACGAAGGCATTGAATGTGGTAACCAACCCACGGATAGCAGCGTGCCGACCGTCGCTCGCTTATTTGCTCCCGCGCCTAGTGCTTCGATGGAAATACGATGGTTGACAAAAATGTTCATAGCAACGAAACTACAGATCGTTATTTTCGCAAAAAAAGTAGTAAATGAATCTAACGAAACACCATATCGTTATTTGGTCTAAATACTGTCTAAAAAGCATGATTTGGGCTCAATAACGATACCCAGTTTCGTTAGAAATCTCAACGGCCTAAATTAACGCAAATAACGATACCACGTTTCGTTAGAAGTGCCTTGGACACGCTTAGGTTCTTACTAGTCCTCTAATTCCTTGCCCTTCGTCTCAGTACCAAGCCACAGTACGGCAATCGCGCCGATCAGAACGGTAACGAAGAACAACCAGAAGATCGAGCTAATAGCGACCTCACGAGCAACTAGCCAGCCAACCAGGAATGGGGCAATAACCCCACCGACCCGGCCAAAGGAAGCAGCGAAGCCAACACCAGTTGACCGAACTTTTGTTGGATACAACTCCGGAGTATAGGCATACATACCGCCCCACGCCCCAAGGTTAAAGAATGATAAACAAATTCCCGAGGCAATCAACATTCCTTCCGTCGTAGCGCTGCCGAACCAGGCCGCGCTCGCAGCAGTCAGAACAAGGTACAAGACCAATACGAACTTCCGACCAAACTTCTCTATGAAATAAGCAGCCGTGAAATATCCCGGTAATTGAGCCAGTGTCATAATCAACACATATTCAAAGCTCTTAACGAGACTGAAGCCCTTCAGCACCATAACCGACGGCAGCCACAGAAACATCCCGTAATACGAGAAGACTACAGTAAACCACAGAATCCAAAGCATGATCGTCGACCGACGATGCGGTGCTGACCATACAGATTGCAGCTTCTCTCCTATCGAAAATTTCTGTCTCCCCGCATCTGATTGTGCGATGAACCTCGGAGGGTCCTCAATGGACCTGCGTAAGTATAGTGCGTACACGACAGGTACCGCACCAATAACAAAGGCTGTCCGCCATCCGTACGACGGAATCACAAAGTAAGCAATCAGCGCTGACAGAATCCAGCCGATGGCCCAGAAGCTCTCTAGCAGCACTACCGCCCGGCCCCGATCCTTGGCAGGAACGGATTCCGAGACTAAGGTTGATGCTACGGGCAACTCGCCACCAAGCCCAACCCCCGCGATGAAGCGTAGCACGCACAGTATGGCAAATCCAGTAGCAGCAGCGGACAAGCCGCTAGCGACAGCGAAGATAACCAACGTCCAGAGCAGAACTGCTTTACGACCGAACTTGTCGGCCATGAGGCCGGCCAGTGCGGCTCCGAATACCATTCCGATTGAGTTAATACTCGTGAACAGGCCTGTTTGCTGCGGGCTTAACCCCCAGTCGACCGCCAAAGCAGCGGCGATAAATGATATGATCCCAACATCCATTGCGTCGAACATCCAACTGAAGCCGGCGCTAAATAGCAACTTCCTCGTCTTCGGCTTCGTCGCTAATTTCGTTGCACTCATTGTGCCACCCCATTCTCCACTCATATCTCTTTATATCTATCTAATTATATACTTCGGCTATACCGACATACTGCGGTCACGCTTGATCATATTCCGATTTCTGAACCAGAAGATGACGCTAAGGGCAACTAGAAAAATGATATAACCAAATATTAATTTACGAAGATCCGTATTCGGAAATAAGACCGATGCACTTAATATTCCATACAGCCATATTCCGGACAAATTGCCGATCATATTCGACCATGCATACGATGACATCTTGATATTAGAAATAGCTGACATGAACGAGATTAAATTGTTAGGCATAATGGGTAGGGTACGCAGAAAAATTACCCCCCATACACCATACCGTTCCAAACCTCTTTGCCATTTCTCATATTTTTGCAGCTTATGCATCCATTTGCGATTGAACCAGTCGGAGAACAAATAACCGCATAGTAAATATACGATCATCCCGGCTATCGCCCCGGCGATCCAGCTGGCTATAAGTCCGTTCTTGATTCCCAATACAGAGATATGCAGCATGACGATGGTTGCAAACGGGAAAATGCCAATCGTTCCTTGAAGAAGCGAGAGCGGAATCGTGATGATCAGTATCGAAAAACCGCCCAACTGTGTGGCCTCAATCAGCCAATTCGTCCATTGTTCTATCCATGCGTTCAAGCGATTCTTCTCCATTCTCGACTTTTTGGTCAAAGTTAGTTTTCAATTCTTCTTCCTAAAATAACAAGGTCTCGTTCGACCCCATCCATTTTAGCGACACGCGGTAAGTGTCCCCACTGCTCAAACCCAAATTTTCCAAGCAGTGAGAGACTAGGCTGATTATGTGCAAATACAAAGCCAAGCAGTGTAGTTGCTGAAATTTGTGGACAATAATCGATAGCTCGCTTTAGCAGAATGCTCCCTAGTCCCTTACCACGACTTTCAGCAGAAATGTAGATGCTGATCTCCGCTGTGGCGAGATACGCAGGACGGCCATAGAAGGATTGGAAGCTGAGCCAAGCGACGATCCTTCCTCCTTCCTTGAGCACCCATAGCGGTCTAAAATCCGGCGTGTGTTCTTCGAACCACGGCAGTCGGCTCTCCACAGTGATCGGCTCCAAATCAGCAGTAACCATCCGTCCAGCAATCGTCTCATTATAAATTTCTACAATACGGCCCAAATCATCTAGGACAGCATCTTCAATCGTATATTGTTCAATCATCTGTGTTCCACTCCTAGATCTATTCAGCCTACTGAATGTTAACCTTTTATTATCTTCTTAAACTGTTTGATGATGCCAAAATGCATCCCTTCATGGTACAGGCTAAAGCTTAGAAATGATCCGATACGGTCCATCGTGAATCCAGAGCTAGTCGTGAAAGGCTGTATCGAAGGTTCATTCAAACGCCCAGTTAATAGTCTTCTGATCTCGGACGGCTGCTCGCCTACTAATCGACACACTTCCTCGAATTCAGGTCCTTTCCCCGTCCAATCCAGCGGCGACGTACCGTTGGCGAACCATTTCGGATACTGCTCCGGGAGACCCGAGGGAAGTCCTGCGAGGAGGAATGCGAAGCGATCTTGTACGACGGCGATATGCCCAGATTCCACAAAATATTATTACGGAACCCTTCAGGGATCGTTCGCACTTCCTCCTCTGTCAGCCCCTGCACCATTTTTAAAGTTTGGCTTCTAATAAATTCAAGCTGATCAAAAATAACTTCATCCGCACTCATTCTCATAACCTCCTTCAATGTCTTTACATCTCTAATTTAATCTGAACATAGTGCTCGACCAATGGGAAGGGATCATAGTAATGATGCAGCAATGCCTTCCATTCTTTGTATTGAGGAGACTGTCTGAATCCTACTTCATGATCAGTAATCGAATTCCATTTAACGAGTAGAATGTACTTATTCTCCGTCTCTACGCATTTATGTAGCTCATGTCCCAAATATCCGCGCATTTGTGAAATGATCTTCGATGCCTGCCGGAAGCTGCTCTCGAAATCGTTAATCGTACCCGGTCTCACCTGCAGATGGGCTACTTCAAGTATCATCGTCACCATCCCCTCCGTTTTCCTGATTATAGCATGGTGTCCTGGCATAATGAATCGCTTATTTTTCATTCGATTGAATATGCATCTGATCCGCTTTCTATATATAATTCTACGATCTCCTGATATTTGCGGAACAAAAGGATGGTTCATCTATAAATGCAAAAGGACCTACAGATCCGCTTATTAAGCAGAACTGATGGTCCTTATAGCATAGTAACTCTACATCGCGCAGAGACGAGAATTACCTCAAATGCTAAGAGCCAAGTACAACCCGATCATCGCTCAGCTTATGACCGCTAATCCGTTCAAATTCTCCCAGTAGCCCTTCAATGGTCAGATGTTGCTTCTCGTCTTCATGTATATCGAGGATGATTCGGCCTCCATCCATCATAATCAGCCGATTTCCAAGGCGGATCGCTTGCTCCATATTGTGCGTTACCATCATGGTAGTCAGCTTCAGCTCACTAACAATCTTCTGCGTGAGTTGAGTCACCAACTCAGCCCGCGCCGGGTCTAATGCCGCGGTATGCTCATCGAGCAGCAATATCTGCGGCTCAGTAAATGTAGCCATCAGCAGACTAAGCGCTTGCCGCTCACCACCGGATAGTGTGCCTACCTTGGCACGTAGTCGGTTTTCAAGACCGATGCCAAGCTTGCTTAGCTGTTCTCTAAACAGTTCTTTTCTGCCTACCTTAATACCAATCGACAGCCCGCGAGACTTGCCACGTGAGTAAGCCATCGCCAGATTCTCTTCGATCGTCATATGCGGGGCAGTTCCAGCCATCGGATCCTGAAAGACACGGCCGACCCAACGACTACGCTTATGCTCAGGCAAATCCGTAATATCATTGCCAGCAATATGAATCGTACCGGAATCTGGTTTCAGTGTACCCGAGATCATATTCATCAGCGTTGATTTCCCCGCACCATTACTGCCGATCACAGTCACGAAATCCCCAGGCTTCAGCTGCAGATTCACGTTAATCAGTGCGATCTTTTCATCCACGGAACCGGGATGAAATAACTTAGACAAATGTGTAATTTGCAACATCACAGCCCACCTCCAACACTTCTCTGTTCAGTGTCAGAGACTAGTTCCAAGGAGCGCTTACGAGCGAGCGACTTCTGCTTCCATGATCTGCGCAACGTTGGTAGAACTAAGGCTATGATAACGATCAGCGCGGTGAGCAGCTTTAGATCAGTCTGTTCCAGCCATTCGATCCGTAGTGCTAGAGCGACAACTAGACGGTAGACAATGGAACCAAGCACGACAGCCAACGTTGCAAAAAATACATTTCGAGCTCCGAATATAGCCTCACCGATTATAACGGAGGCAAGCCCGATGACAATCATCCCGATCCCGGCGGAAATGTCAGCAAATTGCGACTGCTGGGCAATTAACGCACCAGACAAAGCGACGAGTCCGTTCGATAAGCTAAGTCCCAGAATAATCGTATTGTCAGTGTTAGCGCCAAAGCTTCTGATCATCCGTTGATTGTCTCCCGTCGCCCGTAGCGCCAGCCCAAGCTCTGTACGAAAGAACAGATCAAGCAGCAGCTTGATGGCAATAACAACAAAAGGCATCAGCAGAAGCGGCGACACGGAGCTGAATACCGTCTTCTCCCCGATCAAGCCTACATTCGGCTTCCCCATAATTCGCATATTTATTGAATATAATGCGATCATCATCAGAATTCCGGATAACAAGCCGTTTATACGGCCCTTGGTATGGATAAGCCCCGTAATCACTCCGGCTAATAGTCCCCGCCAAAGGCACAAATTGTAGATATCCAAGCGGGTGTGCCATTCGTGATCATAATGGCCGCGATAGCCCCGCCGGTTGTAAAGCTTCCATCCACGGTCAAATCCGGAAAATCTAAGATTCGAAAGGTGATGTACACGCCGAGTGCCATCAGTGCATATAACAATCCGGATTCAAGGGCTCCGAGTAATGAGTTCATCATGATGATACTACCTCCTAATCTTGGAACGCCTATTCGAGGATATTGTTCACCTTATCCTGAACCTGGTCCTTCATCGTATCTGTAACCGTAATCCCTTGAGCCGCAGCAGCTTTCAAGTTAATAATAAGATCGAGTTTCTCTGGTACTGTAACCTTCAGATCTCCAATCTTCTTGCCTTCCTTGAGAACTTGCAGCGCCATTTGCCCAGCTTGGTATCCATGGTCATAATATTTGAAACCTATCGTTGCAAAGGCACCCTTCTCAACAGAATCTCGATCGCTTGAGAAGAATGGAATATGATTGTCATTTGCGACTTGAATAACGGTACTAACTGCTTCAACTACTGTATTATCAAGCGTAATATAAATCGCATCAGCGCGGCCTACCAGAGATTCTGCAGCTTGCTTCACCTCTGAAGTATTTGTAACTGAAGCTTTAACAATCTTGATGCCGTGCTTCTCCAGTGCCTTCTCAGCTAAATCAGTCATAACAACGGCATTCGGTTCGCCCTGATTAAGAACGACACCAACCGTCTTTACATTTGAAAAGTTCTCTGCAATAAAGTCCATTAACCGGCTAATCGCCTCTGGATTCGTATCAGAGGCTCCAGACACATTACCGCCTGGATGCTCCAGATTGTCTACCAATTTAGCATCTAGTGGATCAGTAACCGCTGCGAACATGACTGGCGAATTCTTCACTTGGCTAACAAGCGCCTGAGCTGGTGCCGTCGCGATGCCTAGAACCAGATCGTACTTCCCACCAGCTATTTTCTGGGCAATCGTCAAATTGTTATTTGGGTCACCTTGCGCATTGTTGTAATCCAGCTTCAGATTTTCTCCTTCTACAATCCCCCCATCCTTCAGCGCTGCTATGAAGCCTTCACGGGTAGCATCCAGTGACGGATGCTCCACGATTTGCGAGATGGCGATCTTGTACTGCTTCTCGGAGCCTGAGCTCCCACATCCGACCACAGCTACAAGCATTATCGAGATGACTAATAATAGACCGATTTTTTTCCTCATTTCCAAAAACCCCCTCAATTAATTTACCACATTAATAATTTACTTAATCGATGCGAGCCCCGGTTAACGCTTTTATCCGCGAAAGTGATAAAGCGAAAAAATGTGATCTTTCCCACTTTTCCGGAAGATTATATTATTCTCATATTAAATGGCGGTCAATTTCTAGTCAATCCATAATCTACTATTTTTTGAATTTAGATCATCTGGGCATAGAAAAATAAGAGATAGGCCAGAATCTGACCTGCCTCTTATTTACATCTACTTATGAGCTTCGTTCTACATACTGCCGCTAGTGCTTTCGCTCCATATAAATATGCTTCGCCTTTATCGTCTCTCCTGAGATCTGCAGCAATCCGAACGAATACTTCAGTTCACGTCGTTTGTCGGTGGGAGAACCGGGATTGAACAGTAGCAGATTATCCTCTCTCTTTAACAAGGGCTTATGTGAATGGCCAAACAGGATAGCATCTACCTGCTGCCCCTCGAAAATCCGTATTGCCTTCTCTCGCGCATTTCCGCGGCCTTCTGGCAGAAAGCCATGGGTAAGCCCAACTTTATGAGCGCCGAGCTTGATGATTTTGTGATAACCAAACCGCTGAATGATTTCCTCAGGATCATTATTGCCCGCCACCCCTTCAACCGGGGCGAGTGCAGACAGCTGCCTGTAGACCTCCATACTAGTCCAGTCCCCTAAATGGATAATCAGATCCACATTGCGAAAATAAGAGACCAACACGGGCGGAAGTGCGGATGCTCTCTTCGGCATATGGGTATCTGATACAACTCCGATCTTCATCGCTTATCGTAGCGGCGAAGCCGCCATACGAATATACGTATGCCTTCGGCCGCGTATCGCGATGGACAGAGTCATAATATTGTCCGGAATCGCTATTCCGGTATATCCTGCATCACCGATATGAAACACATCGGCTCCCGCCCTTTTTGCACTTAAAGCTATCGCTTTTATTGTCTCCGTATCAGCGCCCTCTTGACTCGTACCGATCGCAGCCAGAGCAAGGGCCCCCTTCTCCTTCACCTCAGCGAAAATCACAGCAAGCTCCTCTTCACGAAGCCCTGGTACCGTACCTGGAGCAGGCAGAAGGATAATATCTGCTCCGGCTTCGGCAAAAGCAAGGGCCGCTTCCCGGTCGATCACTTTGCCGCGTGTTCCTGCACCATGCATTTTCCCGGCGATAATCAGTCCGCCAAAATGCTCATTCGCGAGCCGGATCGCCTTAGTAATCTGTACATTGGTTACTCCTGTCTTCGGATTTCCTGTCAGACATACGAAGTCGGCCCCCAATTCCTTCGCCTTAGCTAGACTCTCAGCTGTCGCTCTGCGTCCCTTAGGCAATTGGCTTAGTTGCTCGAGCGCTTCCGCAGATTCATCAACTGGCTCCAGATTAATCCCAATGGGCAGTCCAGTTAATCGCTTTACCTCAGCGATCGGATTCTGGGTATGCTGCTCTTCGCCGGTTGGATGAAACACATCATTTGGAACAAGCCCACGAACTACAGGGTTAAATACATCGAACACATTGAGCAGAATCATATCTGCACCGAAGGCCTTAGCCAGTTCTGCATTGCTGACCTCTGGCAGCATCGGCTGCGAGACAGACACCATCTCCGCGATGACCGTTCTCCCTTCGGACGCAAGAATCGCTCCCTTCAACTGTTCACGCCTCATCCCGCGGAAATCAGACGCCCGGCAATCTAGAATTCTCTTCATCGACTCACCTCATTTTTATATTCATCAGCATCCAAGCCTTATACTTTAAATCGCTTCATGCACTATATACCACTATAAATCGTCTTATGATGAATTATAACATTTCCTGTAAATTAATTCCTAACGGATAAGAAATATCTCTACTTAGCAGTCAACCCTGTAGTATAATGTTAAAATGTTTAAAAAATCATGGTTTTGGTCCGGTAATCGGGCCCAAGGAATGGAAAGGAAGAAATCACTATGAGTCTTACAGCAGATGGTTCATCTGTATCTACACAACAGCCTCAAACCCCATCACGCCGTCTGCAAACGGTGTTAATCCTAGGCTGCTTATCGGCCTTCGGTCCATTTTCACTGGATATGTATTTACCAGCGCTGCCTTCTCTAGCTAAAGATCTGAATACGACAGCATCGATGGCACAGCTTAGCCTGACCGCCTGCCTGCTCGGTCTTGCTATTGGCCAGCTTATCGTTGGCCCCTTGAGTGATGTTCGCGGTAGACGGATGCCGCTGATCATTTCAATGACGATGTATGCCATCAGTTCCTTGCTCATCGTATTCGCACCAACCGCAGGAATACTTAACATTTTGCGTTTCATTCAAGGCCTATCAGGTTCAGCCGGAATCGTTCTATCCCGAGCAATCGTCCGGGATATGTACTGGGTACCGAGCTTACTAAATTCTTCTCGATGCTAATGCTTGTTAACGGGGCGGCACCGATTCTGGCACCGATCTTTGGCGGTCAACTGCTACAATTTGTCTCCTGGCGTGGCGTGTTCGTCGTGTTAACCATCATTGGCGTAATTATGATGCTGTCCGTATTGTTGGGTCTTCCTGAAACTTTACCTAAGGAAAAGCGTCAATCCGGCGGATTGGGAACGACACTTCATACTTTCCGCAAATTGCTAAACGATCGCTTATTTATGGGCTATTGCTTGTCCCAAGGCCTAATAACTGCTGCAATGTTCGCTTATATATCAGGTTCTTCATTTGTATTGCAGAACATCTACCAAGTATCTGAACAAACTTACAGTCTGATCTTTGCTATGAACGGGGCTGGAATCATTATCGCTAGTCAACTTACTGGCCGTCTGGCTGGTCGCTATAAGGAGACCTTCCTGTTGCGTATCGGTTTGGCCTTGGCTGCGGCGGCCTCCATCGCTCTGTTGATAGCAATCCTCCTGCATGGCGGTTTAGCATCAATACTGATTCCACTATTCTTCGTCGTCTCCTGTGTCGGGATTGTCGGAACCGCTAGCTTCACTCTAGCCATGCAAGATCAAGGTGAATCAGCAGGAAGTGCATCCGCCTTACTTGGATTATTACCTTATATTCTCGGAGCAACCGTAGCCCCATTAGTTGGCCTTGGCGGCGAGATGAACGCGCTGCCGATGGGTATCGTCATCGCCGTAGCAGATATCGGAGCGGTCATCTTTTATCTGCTTATCGTACAAAGAAAGAATCATAATATGAGGAAACATAATTTCAACCAATCTATGTGAAAAAACCTGTAATGAGGAGGTTCTATAAAGATGGCTAAGCTGCTATATAGCATCGGAGGGGTTCTCATCTTTGCTGGACTAATATCGGGTTTCCTTTATTATGGATGGGGTGAGCATGCCTGGGGTGCAGCATTTATCGTTGCCATATCAGGATTTCTGTCAGGAATTATCTTTGTTGCGCTAGGTGCGATCATCGAACGTCTCGATATGAATGCCTATTATTTAGAAGAGATTCTGCACAGAACACCCGCACCACCGGCTAGCGATAAGCCTCGTCCAGCTCAGCACTCATATCTTAAGAACAATAATAGGAAAACTTCGCTCGAGGCACTAAAAGGCTACAAAATGGACGCTAAAGACTAGCCAGCATTATTACCATCTTATGACCATACTTCATTTACAGCAAAAAGACAGCATTTCCCACAGTCAATCGTGAACCGATTTTCTGTAAATGGAGATGCTGTCTTCTATTAATGTTACTATTTCAAGCCTTTAACCTCGAATCCATAGATGCGCGCTGCCGTGTCTCCACCTTGCGTCGGCTTCTCAACGATCAGCCTTGCATAGCGGGCAGAGGTCAGTGCAATCGCATGCTTGCTGACTCCCTTTGTATTGTCATTGACAGTAACTGCATCCGACCAGTTCTCTCCGTCCAGACTCAACTGAATTTTGAAGACTCTCGTATTGAATGCCGCTGGCTCACCGCCAGCTTCGGCATGCTTGATGATGAATTCGCTAACCTTATGTTCGGCGCCCAGATCAATCGTCAGTGTATGCGGAGCATCACCTACCGCACACCATTTCGTATGATCATCCCCATCAACAGCAAATTGCGGTGCTTCCTTCTCATTGACGAAACTGGATGCAGACGCCTTCTGGTTCAAGGCAAGATCAACAACACCACCAGCCGCCTCCTTGGTCACCGTAATCATTTGACGGCTGACTACATCCTCGCCTTCACTATTTTTAGCTGTCAGCGTTACTTCGTAGGTTCCTTCTACATTATAAGTAACAACTGGATTTTGCTCTGTACTAGAAGAAGGCTCACCACCCGGGAAGCTCCAGTTCCAGCTCTCAGTAACTTCAGACGATTTATCCGTGAACTTCACGCTATCTCCAGGAGCGATCAGAGTCTGATCCGCTTCAAATGCGGCTACTGGCTTTGGATATGCCGGCCACTCAAAGGTCACGCCCGCTGGCTTACCTGCTTCATAATGACGATTCAACGGAATGACCACCAGCTTCGTTGCTATTTCCTTATCAAGCCGTCTCATTTCCGGTACATAGTAAACGGTATTCCCGGTCAGACCCATCAGCTCGTATTTACCGTCCGGCTTCACGCGGTAAACCTGATAGTACAGTACATCCTCATCATTCTTAGGAGCACTCCACGACAATCTAGCGTCGCCATAGATACCATCACGGAAGTCATTTTCCGTGACTTTCAGGTCTGTGACAGCCTTTGGAGTCTTGGCCTTATCATTCACATTCGTTACAGCCAACTGACCGATATTCACTTGATAATCCTTAATGGCGGTCGTGCTCTCGAACACTAGCGATAAGCCAACGATTGTCCGACCTTTATATTGATTCAGACGAACCTGGCCTTGCAGCCAATCTTTGCTGTCCCCAGCCTGCGTCCATTTCTTCGGTTCAAAGAAGGTATACTTATTTGGAGCATCTGAGAAGGCAACGCCGATCTTCACCTTACCAGCCTGTGAATTCGCTTGATAGATCACCGACAATTCGGTCGTTGCTTCCACCGATATATTTGCCTTGTATAGCTTCAGGTGCGTCGGATTCGCTGGTGACAAGTCACCTTCCAACTTCAAGGAACTACCTCCGTTATACGCTGTGCTGAAGTCAAAGCTCGGAGCAAGTGGTGTCGCCCCATCCTTGGTCTCGGCGATCCAACGCCATGTTGGTAGAATATCCTGTAAACTGCGGTTGCTCCAATCCTTCTCGCGCATGATCTTGCCGTTAAGCGCATACAAATGTCCGTTACCAGTATTAAAATGAGTGATAAACTCAGAGCCGTCAATCACGCTCTTATCAACGATGTCATGCGCAATACCTCTCCAAGAGTACGGATTGTCTGCCTCAGAAGAATCGGTATTATTCGGGTTTTTATTGTGACCAACCCAGAAAATCTCTTCCTTCTCCATATATTCCTCTTGTGTCTTCGAGCTGTTATAAGCCCAATCCGGACGATAGATACCAAGTGAAGTCGTAGCCTCTTTACCTTCCGGGAACAAAACGGCCAATTGAAGTCCTCGTTGTAACCATTCGCTTCCACATCAATACCGGCGAACAAATCATATGGACTGCGGCCAAGCTCTTTCGCTTTTTGTGGAGAATTCAGATAAGGTGTCACGTAATCATATTTACCATTTACTTCATCCTTGTACTGCCAACGGAAATCAAGGAACATCTGGTCGGAGACGCGAGTCTTATTATCCTGGAAGAACATCTTGTTCTTGTCGGTCAGAGATCCCTGCCATTTAATCTGCCCCTCGTCGATCATGGAGTCATACCAGATGACCTCCATTTTCGGCCCTTTAATCTGCTGCATATACTTAAGGAACTGCTGCATCTTAGCCGCATCATCCTTGTTGGCACCCTGGGTCTCCTGGTTGATGAACCAGCCATCGAAGCCGTAGTAATTAGCTACTTCAATCAGTTTGTCGGCTACCGGGAAGGTTCCATCCTGGCGCTGCTGGAGCAGATCCTTCATCCAATCAATCTTGCCGCCATGCTCGGTCTGCGGCAGGAATACCGTACCTAGCACTGGTACCCCATTCTTATGAGCCGAATCGATGACATCTGCACTCGGCGGTACGATCAGACCTTCACCTGCTGATCCTCCCCACATTACCAGCTTATCGACATATTGCCAGAAGCTGAACGTATATGAATTGAAATTGTCCGAACCTTGAGATGGAGCGCCGCTCGTGCTCGGATACATTGAAGAAAGCGCTATCACTTTTGGTTGAACTTTAGAAGTCGAATTGGTCTTTATACCTTGGAAGCGTCCTTCCTTCAGTTCTACTGTACCTCGGTTAAATGGTGCATCCTTATCCTTCGCCGCGGACCATTCCAGTAAGGTATTCGGATACCAATAAGAAGAATGAGGCTGCGCTGCCTTGGCTTGGCCACTGAAGCCAAATAAGGTCATGGCAAGCACTGCACTTCCCGCCATCATAGCAATCTGATGTTTCCTCTTAGATTTCATTAAGTAACTCTCTTTTGCTCTTTTCATTAATTTGCCTCCTCTGTCTGATTAAATCTATTGAAGTAGAACTGTTTAGAAACAGAGAAACGGTTAATTTCTCAACCGTTTCTCTTCTATGAAACTATTATTTTTGCTTAGCTTTCCAATCATCGAATTGCTTTTGAGCTTCAGCGATAACTTTATCAATACCAGCATCCTTGAACTTCTGAATTGCCTTCGGCAAGTATTCGTCTGGATCAACAGAACCGGTGTACAGCGATGGAATGAATTCCTTAGCTACGTTCGTTACCGAAGCAACTTCTGTCTTAACAGGAGCTGTATCGAAGTTGAAGCCAAAGGTTGGCGCTACGATTGCCGAGGAGTTGAATTTCTCAAATGCATCCCATTTATCCTTCGGTTCACCATCATGCAGGTAAGTCAAGAACATATTGCCAAGTGCGAAGCCTGGCATAGCATAGCTCTCTTGCATAGCAGGAAGGTCTTCAATGTATGGATCTTCCGTCTTCTTGTAGTGCACATCTTCAATACCATATTGAATCAAGTTACGCAGATAAGTGTCTGTGTTAAGCAGGTTCAGGAACATCATTGCACGCTCAGGATTTTTCGAATACGAGGAAATCGCGAGCATGGAGCCTGCAGCAGAGCTTGTGTAGATTACAGGATCTTGCATTGGTCTAGTGATGATGTCATAACCCGCACTTCTCGACCAGCCAAGTTCTGCATATGGTTGAGTAATCTCACGGTCAACGAGCCATTTACCGGTCTTCATGTTATCAATACCGTCAAGCGTAGCGATATCCTCGCGTACATATCCGGCTTTGTAATAGCTGCGCATTGTCTTCAGAGCCGCTTTCAATTCAGGTGTTTCCAACAGGTTCGTGAATTTGAAATCCTTCGTATCGAGATACATACCGATTGGAATTTCATCGCCAAGCAGGAAGTCTACAGGCATGTATGGTTTGAAGCTCTTTGGTACAGCCAGTGGAGTAATGTCCGCAGGCTCGTTCTCTTTGATAGTCTTCAGCAATGGCTCAAGATCCTCAAGAGTTGTTACGTTGGAAATATCGAGATTGTATTTATCAACATACTTCTTGTTGAAGCGCCATACGAATTGTTGAGCCAATTCTTTGTTCGCTGGAATACCGTAGTTAACGCCGTTCACTTTAGTACCTTCCAGGAAGCGAGGGTCAAGTACTTCCTTGATTCCTTTGCCATATTGATCAAGCAGATCATTCAATGGCATGAATGCGCCTTTAGCCGCATTTGGCAAATAATCAAAAGCCCATGAGCTTGTAAAAGCGATATCATAATCTTCACCGGAGCTAGTAATTACCTGCATGCGTTGGCTGTAATCGCCCCAGTCAATCATCGTAATATCCAATTTAGCATTGATTTTCTCAGTGACGTATTTATTGATCTCTTCCTGTACCTTAGGTAGATCCTTTTGGTTAGGTCCGATCAAATACAGCTTCAAGGTTACTGGGTCCAGCTTGGAAGCATCGATCGTACCGTCGTTCTGTACGGCGTTCTCCTCTTTGCCAGATGATGCACTGTTGTCTTTGTTGGCTCCGCATCCGGCAAGTACTACGGACAGTAGCATAACCATCGCGAGTGACAACAATGATAACTTCTTCTTAGTCATTTTCTTTCCCCCTGAACTAATTTTTGTGTTGCATTTATTGAAACCGCTTAACAATTCGCCCGGATAACCAGCGACAAATGCCCGGCCAATCCCTAATGCTAAATGGTTAGTGCGGTGACAAACAAGATTAGATGTGTCAATAAATCCTAATAGTATAAGTTCTGTCTTAACCTTTAACTGAACCTACAGTTAAACCCTGTACGAAATAACGTTGGAAGAACGGATAAGCCAGAACGATCGGAGCTGTGGCTAATACAACCATCGCCATCCGTACTGTCTCCGTTGGCAGGTTTGCCGCCATATCAACCGAAGAGCCGATATTATGAGCATTTTGAATCAGAAAGTCCATATTCTTCTCAATCTTCATCAGCATGAACTGCAACGGTGGTGTAACCTTCGGACTGTTGAAATACAACAAAGCGTTGAACCAATCATTCCAATAACCGAGTGAGCTGAACAATCCAATCGTTGCGATCCCCGGTAAAGATACCGGCATTACAATTCTGGCGAAGGTCAGGAACTCACCGGCTCCATCAATTTTCGCCGATTCTATAATTTCCTCAGGAATGGTGGTCTGGAAGAACGTCCGCATAACGATAATGAAGAACGCATTCATCGATAGAGGGAAGATCAAGGCCCAGATCGTATTTTGCAAATGCAGGAACTGTGTCATTACGATATAGCCTGGAACCATACCACCCGAGAATAACATCGTGAAGAACGCCAGGAAGCTGAAAAACCCTCGGAATTCAAAGCTTCTTCTCGATAATGCATACGCGTAGGTTGTAACTAGAGTCAAGCTGAGTAGAGTACCCATGACGGTCACGAGTAGCGTAACCCCGAAGGAGCTAAGCAGTTCACTACCTGATTTGAAAATATATTCATAAGCCTGCGTACTGAACTTGCTAGGAAATAAGCTAAATCCATTAAGCGCTAGCGTCCTCTCATCCGTTAAGGAGATAATAATGACGTAAATAAACGGAAAGACACAAGAAAATGTAAACAATCCGATAATAACGTTGAATACTGCATTCCAGAAAGGTGACAAAGCGTTATAATCGCGCTTCTTCTTCTACTCCCCGCTTCTAACTGTCCGGCGGGCTGGGTCGTAACTTGTGGCATAATAGCACCTCCGTTAAATTAGAAGATCGCATGATCTCTTTCGATTTTTCTGACGATATAGTTCGCGAGTAGAATTAGTACCAAGCCAACGAGCGATTGATACAGACCCGCTGCCGTACTCATCCCGATATCACCCATGTTGATCAAGCCGCGATATACGAATGTATCGATAACGTTGGTTACTGGATACAAAGCACCCGAATCTTTTGGCAATTGATAGAACAGACCGAAGTCCGAACGGAAAATCCCGCCGATCGCCAGTATCGTCAAAATAATCATTAACGGTTTGAGCAGTGGTATTGTGATATAGCGGATTTGTTTCCATTTCGTAGCTCCGTCGATAACCGCTGCTTCATAGTAGGATTTATCAATACCTGTAAGAGAAGCCAGATAGACTACGCTATTGTAGCCAACCCCTTTCCAAATCCCAACAAGGACCAGAATGAATGGCCAATACTTCGGTTCGGAATACCAGCTTATCTTATCTCCGCCGAAGAGTGTAATAATGTGATTCAATGAGCCCTTATCCATGCTCAGGAAAGTAAAGGCGAAATAACTGATAATAACCCAGGATAGAAAGTGCGGCAGGAACATCCCTGTCTGATACACCTTCGCCATTTTCTTATTCACCAATTCACTCAGCATAATCGCAAAGGCTACCGCAATGATAAGCCCCAGAATAATGAAGCACAGGTTATACAAGATGGTGTTCCTCGTAATGATGTAAGCGTCGTTCGTTGAGAATAGATACTCGAAATTCTTGAAACCGACCCACTCACTGTTAATCACGCTGGCAAAGAAACCATCGCGGCTAATTCGGAAATCCTTGAACGCAAGAACCGTACCGAACATAGGCAAGTAGGCAAAAACTAAAAACCAAATTGTTCCCGGCAAAATCATGATCAGCAAAGCCCTATTTCTAACTACTTTCTTTAAAAATGCTACCATGATTCTCTCCCCTTTACTGCTGTCATCCTCATGGTGCCTAAAAGCCCGCTTGGATGGAATATGGAATCTAGCATCTTCTAACTGCTTCTATTTTCCCAAGAAAGCGCTACCTGCAACAAGTTGAAAAATGCTCGAATCAGATGTACAAATTAAAGATATATGTACAAAATTAAAGAACCGCCCGCATACACGGACGGTCCTTAGCTCACTTCATAGACATTTACTTCGTGTACATATGTCTTAATTCTGTCGGAGAGACCCCGGCATATTTCTTGAATTGACGATAGAAATAAGACGTATCAGTATAGCCTACGCTAATTGCGATCTCCGCCGTCTTCTGGTCTGTATGAATTAACAATTGCGTCGCTTTCTCAATCCGGTATTGATTCACATAGTCGGAGAAGCTGAGACCCACCTCCTGTTGGAACAACTGGCCTAAATAATTCGGATGCAAATCCAACTTCTGGCTCAACGTTTTGAGCGATAATTCCTCAGCATAATGCTCCTTTACCTGCTCGATCAAAATAGTCACATGGCCGCTATACTCTTGCTGAACCGTATTTCTGTTACCTAAGCTGCGCTGAACAACCGCGACTACATGCCGGATCAAACCGTACATCGTGTTCATTCTGGCAAGTGGTGCAAATACTTCGCTATAATCAGGGCGATCCTCCATATCCTTCGCAATCAGCATGAGCTGACTCGCCATATTAATACACTCTCTTCTTGGGATGGTATTATTCTTGAACTGTCCCGGGAGTACTGCTTCAATAAATTCTATAACTGGCTCTTGCTTCCCTTCGATCAGCAGTCTAATATACTTCTCCTGATCCCATATTACTGGCTTAGGACTCTCCACTTTCGTCGACGGACCATCCATATATACTGTTCTGTCCTGACCAGAGATAAAGCATTGCTGGAACACCTGCTTGACTTGCTTATAACTGTCCTGAACCCCGTGGAAATCGCTGCTGACTACACTACTGATCGCCCACACCGGCAATCCAGTCAGCTCAGAGATTCTCTTCGCCGTTACCGGAGCATTCTCCAGTATGGAGTGATGATGCTCTGGATCATCAGAGACATATAACATTACTAGATCTTCGTCCGCATCTGGGAAGCAGATTACTTCATCCTCTGCCTCGATAGCTTCCCGTGCGATAGCGCTGCATTCCTCGCTCAGACCATGCAACCAGGTACAGCCGAGAGATCGGCTTCTCCTCCGAAATAATGCGGAACACCAGAGATTGAACATATTTATAATTCAACGGTATTCCTAACAATTCAGCACGGTGCTTGAACTCCTGGCCTTCAATTTCACCCAGAACCCAGCGCTGCAGAATATTGCTGCGTAGCACCCGCCAATCTTCCTCATAACGGAACTGATTAAGCTCTTCCCGCTCCCAATCACCGCGAATATGTCTGATTGTCGATTCTAGTTCATCGATGTTAATCGGCTTCAATATGTAGTTCTCAATACCGAGCTTAATCCCCACTTTCACATACTCGAATTCCTCATAACCACTCAATACAATAAAGCGGGTCCGTGGATGAATCTGCTTGACCCTGCGAATCAGCTCCAAGCCGTTCATACGCGGCATCATAATGTCGGTAATCAATAGGTCCACCGGTTCCTCCTGGATCCGTTGCAACGCCGTCTCTCCATCATTTGCAGACCCGGTAATTTCAATGCCGTATTGCTGCCAATCCGTAATAGAGCGTAGACCTTGGGCAATCAATGGTTCATCATCAACAAAAAATACCTTTTTCATCACAGTATCCCCTCTCTCAGCATAGGTATTTCCATTCGAACCTCCGTACCTTCTCCAGGCTCACTAAGTACGGTTAAGCCATAATCCTCACCATAGTTCATTCGAATTCTGTCATGCACATTAATCAGGCCGATGGAAGGGCTGCTCTTCTCCATTAGATTGGAGGATAGATGAGAAGAACCAGATAGCATCTTGTCGATTTCTTGCATACGCTCAGCCGGAATCCCGTTGCCGTTGTCCTTCACGGTAATAACTACCCGCTCCCCTTCTCGTATTGCAGAGATCCTCACCTGATTATCATCTTCGAGGGAACGGAATCCGTGCACGATGTAGTTCTCTACAATCGGCTGAACAAGTAATTTTATAATACTGCAGCCACTAATAGCGGGCTCCACCTCTATTGCAACCTCTATCCGACCCTCATAGCGGATTTGCAGCAAGTCAAGATAAATAGCGCACATCTCAATTTCTTCTTTGATCGTGATGACTGTATCCTTCTTCACCATGCCCTTGAACATCACAGAGAGGCTGTACACCATCTTACCGACATCCCGAGCCCCCTCCGAATATGCCTTCATTCGAATCGATTCAAGGGTATTGTATAGAAAATGAGGATTAATCTGTGATTGCAGAGCTACCAGCTCAGCATGCTTCTGTTTTATTTCAGAGGTATACATTTTATCTATGTATTGCTCTAACCTCTCACACATATCATTGAATCTTTGTGAAATTTGCTGTAGCTCATCCTCTCCCGGCATTTGAATCCGCGTTGATAAATCTCCTTCTCCAATGCGGCTCATGGACACAATAATTCTACGGATCTTCTTGGAATATTTTCTCATCACCGTTGAAGTTAACACGAAGCTAGCGACAAAGAACAATAATGTAATGAGTATCAGCGTATTTCTGAGACTGCCTGCGCTAGCCTCAATCGTCGATTTGGACACGATCCCTACGACGGATAGCCCCGCATTCCCGGTATCGAGAACATTAACCTTGGAGGGTTCATCTAATTGGGCCCACTTACCAGACGTATTCAATTCATAACGGTAGGGATAATCCCGCCGACATATTCCCCTGTTGAGTCATACAGCACCTTGCCCTGCGACGTCATCACCAGCACCTGCCCGTGAGTAGCGGGAACCCGGTTACTTAACCAATTCGCAAGCTGCTTGCTATCAAAATCAACGATAAGTAGCCCGATTCTGTCCAATGTCCATGGATCTTGAAGCTCACGTGAGTACGAGTACACCTGCGCAGAAGATGCATCAGGTGAGGCATTATCATCAGAGTCATTGCTTACCGTATCCCAAGCATGGGAGCGGCGCATCATTAGCCAACTGTTCCATGACTCCTCGGAATCGTTTTCATATTGGAGCTGCTGATTGTCTCTTTCGAAATTCATGCCGAATTTACGTGGATAACTGTAAATAGACACTCTCTTTGCTGCCGGATCTTGCTCCATATAGTTCTTGACCAAAGTACTGTAAGATCGAAGACGTTCATTGGTCTTGGTAAATTGATTAAGACGATAACCCAAATAACTCTCATAAGGATGATTCAGAAAATAAACAAGATCATCGCTTAATGTCGCGTCTCCGTATATCTGCTGAATGGTATTCTGGATATTCTCATACTGCCGATTGAGATAGAGGCTCAGAACCTGCGCCGTCTTCATATTGGCTTCTGTCTCTTCGCGGATAATTCGCTGCATCTGGTACTCGTACACCATTACCGCCGCCGTTACAAACAGTACCATCATAACAGCCGAATACAAGAGAACAATCTTATTGAACATTTTCCGTTTCAGATGATTGAGATAAAATCTGCGAATCTTTGACACGAGAGAACACTCCTGTTCATTGATATACTGTCCGCGTTACAGTGTACCATCGGTCCATAAAATCGGGCAAACTGATTTTTTGTGAAGATTGCCTCTTCATGAGGAAAAGATAAAATAAAAAAAAACTGCGAACGTATCTACTTCATACGTTCGCAGTCTCTATGAATCATTTACAATCCACTAGTGATAAGTCTCAACCATCTGCACATATTGCCTGTGTAATACATCAAATTGTTGCTCGGCTTGTCGCTTCGAGTTAGCCAATTGATCCATAAGCCGATCTACTTCAGATGCTTTGGTGACGACATCATTCGACATCTCTTTGATCCGTCCCTGAACAAACCAATCCGTAATCATATTATCAAAGAAATAATCCGTGAATGTAAGAAATCCATCAATCTTCATATCGATAGAAAATGTATCCCCTACATCTTGCAATTCCTTCTTAAAACGTTGTAAATTATTCTCCGCTCTATAAACATGCTCCATAGCCTCATCAATGCGATTGTGCTTGATATGAGTCGATATCATACCTCCGCCCAGCATATCGTAGGTCCCCCAGTTTCTGGCCGAGTTCAGACTTTCTTCCGCCAGACTTAAATCTTCCTGGACACTTATTCCCGCATTCAGCGCTTCTTCCAGTTCTTTATTCTGTACCGTCAGTTCAGCCAGACGGTCTGCCAGTTCTCTCAGCTCTATGTTACTGTGAAGAATACTCCGTTCCTTCTCATGGAACATTTGCTCATAATCCGCTTTCGAATCGCGGGCCTCGCGTAGCCGCTGTTGTACTTGGTCTATTTGCTGCTGCACATCCTGAACCGCTCTTTCAGCATGCTCGTATTTTATCTTCGCCTCCAGCGCTTCACGTTGCTCCTGATCAAGCTTCTCCAGTTTCTTGCCAAGGAGGGAATAGATGAAACCGGATATTGACACCCCGCTCAAGCGCTCAACATCCTTCTCCTCGGAAGCCAGCCTCCTGCGGGATTGATCCCTTTTACGTTCAAGCTCTGCAAGTTCTTCCTTCAGCTGATGAAGTCTCGCTTCCCACTTTTCCATCCCCCGTGCCTTTTCTTTTACTGCAGCAAGCCGTTCGTTCATATCCTCAAACATACACATCCCCCTCTCTGAAGATAAAATTGATAATAAAGAAAAATACAAATAGATTAACGATCAAGCTTCCTGATCCAGAGTCTTGTATAGCTCTCGTCCAATCGAACGGAATGAGAGAATAAGCGTAAATATGCTGATAAGTGAAACAACCATCCCCACCAATAATTCGTTAGAAACATCTGAATTTATAGCAAATGGGTACACAATCAGTAAGTACGTCGCACAGATGAAATAGAATACCCACCGAGCCGTAAGGGACCTAGCCATATCATGGAGTCCTCTCATAACTAGCAGATAATGAGCCCCTATATAAATCGAAGTTAGCATGAGTAGCTGTAGCAAACCTTGAATCAGTATAACTGCATACTCCCCGTTAGTAATCATGCCGATATCTACTTCGCTAAGATGGATTCTGATAGGATAAAGTATTTGCGGAAGAGATAGCAGGCTTAATACTCCTGCCGCCCACATCCCGATACGGAAACCAGGCGCTTGCCGACGCAAACTGACCAAGGCCGACATGATTAATAGATATCCGATGAAATCAGGAAGTATGTCAAGATCAGAGAGAAACCGAATATCAAATATGACGAAGATGAGACCATAACCAATCCTGTAAAATAGTGATCTCATTCACTGTTCCCCCTCGCGGCTGCCACAATCCTCTTTACATCATGCTCTGACAAGTCTGAGTTTTGGGGAATCATGATTGAATAGACGGCGTTCTTCCCATTTTCCGGCTTAAAGTTAAGTTGAATCAATAACTGATATATATCTGCGAAACCGGAAGATGAATTTGTTAGTGGTTGGTTAAAACGATATCTAAGCGAAAATTCTTCGTCTTTATTGATGGAAATCGGATATGAGATAGCATTCAACGGAGTCTCTTCAACGGATTGATACGAGGCGATATCGCTTTCTGTCGGCAGCTTGCGTCCGATAGCTATAGATAATGAAAAGTTATCCCCGAGCTCATTAAGATAAGCTGATGTAATTCCGATTAGCTGGAATTTTTTCAAAGCCATAAAAGTGTTTTGTCCCGTTCCATTCGAGGAGGCACTTGATCTATTACTTGAAAATGTACTCTCCTGGTTATCCGTAGGCAATGTGTACAATCGGACTTCACCAATGTCCATATTCTCAATAGAACCATCCGAGAAATAACCTTGTACCGTATGAATGATGATAGTTTCTCCGTCGCCAGTCTGCTCTTCCGATGCATCAAGATCCGTAATTTGAACCGTCATAGAGCCCATCGCTTGATGGGTATAGCGATTTCGATCAGGCATTGGTGTAATCTTGGCATTTGGCAGTTCAGGAATCAAAATCCGATTCAGTTTCCGCGTCTCTTGTTTATTTTCTAGATAAAATAACTCGAAGCCATATCCAGAAGCTCGGACAGCCTCTATATGGTGCTTCAGAAACATCGTCCTTGGCAATTGCGAATGTTGATAATAGACGAGATTACCCGCCCAGCTCGCGGCGATTAGCACCATCGCTGCTATTAAAGCAATATAGATCAAACGCTTCATCCGATGACCCTTTCAAATCATAATTGTAATTCTTGATTGTTATAACGTATAAAATGGAAATTGGTTTCATGCATCAAGTATTTTATCTAGATTCCCAGGTCAGAGCCCCAAGTTTCTCAACTTCTTGAACGATCAATTCGCAAATGTGATGACTCTCCAGCGCGTCCGTTATAGTAATCGACGGCAGTTTACCCTCGCGTACGCAACTCAAGAAATGATCTGTCATATCGGAGAATCCTCTCCGGTATAACACCGGATCCCAATCCTTGAACTTCACATGCTTCTCCTCGCCGCCGGTCCAGTGAATCGTCGTATTCAGACCTTCAATAAGCCATTTATTACCGGGGTTCATCACCTCAAGAATCTCTTCATTAGCACCGGAGTCACGGTTCATTACCCCTATGCAAGTAAACCCGTCACCTTCCAGCTGCAGTGTAATATGATAGAGCTTTCCTTCATGAATATAAGGTGAGACTTTAATCTGCTTCACTTCACTCGGAGCCAAAAAACGCAGCGTATCAACCACATGAATGAAGTCGTCAAAAATAAATCGTCGCGCCATGTCAGGTAATGAAATACGATTCTTCTGTAGCATGATCATTCGCGGAGCTGTGTGATTTTTCAAAGAAGCGATCATTGGTGCAAAGCGGCGATTAAATCCTACCATCAGCAGCACCTGCTTCTGCTCAGCCAGCTTGGCGATTCTCTCGCATTCTGTGTAGTAATAAGAAATTGGCTTATCAATGAACACATGAATTCCGTTATTGATCAATTGTTCTGCAATTTGGGCGTGCGTTTCCGTCGAAGTATGTATGAAAGCCGCCTGAATTCCGGACGCGATTAATTGTTCAACACTTCCCATCGTTTCAGCAATCCGATATTTAGCCTGTAGATGATTCAAAGTATGGACATTTCTTGTACACAGCACCAATTCGATATCTTCTCTATCCGTCATGACCGGTAAATATGCCTTCTTGGCAATGTCGCCAAGTCCAATAATACCAACCCGCATGATTATTTCCTCCTAGTCGTTATTACATTTCTCCACTATATTCTAGCTTATTACATGAATCAAAGCTTGAGCATTTTAACCTGCCCCTTTTTCATTTTCGATTCTACGGGTACAATAGTATAGATTAAAGTAATTTTAAACTATTAGATTTGAAGAGGTTATCGATCCTCAACTACTTGAAATCAACTTCGTTAATCAGTAATTTTAGAATGAAAGGAAAGACACCATTTCATGATTATTAAACCAAGAACCCGTGGTTTCATCTGTACGACCACTCATCCAATAGGATGTGCCAAGCAGGTACAGAATCAAATTGATTACGTCTCCAAGCAACCGACAATACATGGACCAAAAAATGTACTCGTGATCGGAGCTTCTACCGGTTATGGACTGGCTTCACGAGTAGTAGCAGCTTTCGGAGCGGGAGCGAATACGATCGGCGTGTATCGCCCAAGTGCAGCGACAGCAACGCGGACCGCTTCCGCAGGCTGGTACAATTCCGCTGCCTTTGAACAGGCTGCTGAGTCAGCTGGTCTGAAATCTTACAGCGTTACAGGCGATGCTTTTACAGATGAGATCAAAGAGAAAACGGCGAAAGTCATTGCCGAGAAGCTCGGCAAGGTTGATATGGTAATTTACAGCGTTGCGACGGCACGCCGCACAGATCCTCGAACAGGTGAAACATTCAATTCTACGTTGAAACCAATCGGTCAGCCGTATACGAATAAGACTGTTAACTTCCATACAGGCGAAGTCAGCTCAGTCACGTTGGAACCTGCGACAGATCAAGAAATCAATGATACCGTCGCTGTCATGGGCGGTGAAGATTGGAAGTTATGGATCCATACACTTTCAGAAGCCGGTGTCATCGCAGATAATGCGATGACGATCGCCTTCTCCTATATTGGCTCGGACATTACTCTGCCTATCTATCGTGATGGTACGATTGGTCAAGCGAAAGATGATCTTGAGCGTACGGCATGCGAACTGGATCAACGCTTGAGTGCTAACGGGGGCCACGCTCATGTCATCGTCAGTAAGGCACTTGTGACCCAGTCCAGTTCTGCAATCCCAGTCGTGCCCCTCTATATGTCCACCTTATATAAAGTTATGAAAGCAAAGGGAATTCATGAAGGAACAATCGAACAGATGTATCGTTTGTTCTCTGAGCGGTTATATGGCCCGGATGTCGTCCCTGTCGATGAAGAAGGGCGAATCCGTATTGATGATTGGGAAATGCGCGAGGATGTTCAAGTAGAGGTTACGAAACTGTGGGAGCAGATGGATACTGACAACGTCTACGATCTAACCGATCTCTTCGGCTACCGCCAGGAATTCTTCCAGTTATTCGGCTTCGAGGTAGATGGTGTTGACTATGAAGCTGATGTAGATCCAGCAGTTACCGTGCCTCATGTGGAGTAGAAACACAAAATAATCAAACGATGTACACAAAATAGAACTAAAGGTATGGATGCTTGAGCTATTCATTCCCTTAGTTCTATTATTTTAGAAGTACTATGGCTCATTCTACACAGTCCATAAAAAGAGTATTACCCTCTTCTTTTTTGGAACGCAGAAAAACCATTTGCCATAAAATATTTAATTAAAGACAGCCAAACACTGTAATCGGGATTTGGACGTTTGCCTTTGCTTATTCTTTCTAACTGCTGTTCATACCAACCGATTTCTAGCATCGCTGCCTTAGAATCAACCCATTTCACCCCTGTCCGGATTGGTTGAATCTGTACCGTATTATATTTACCTTGGAAAATTTGGTTTGGCAGATCGGGCACTAGTGTAAATGCTTTTCCTATCCCTACCATATCAATTGCACCACTCGCAATAGCCTCTGTCATTCCTTCTTCAGATTTAAAACCTCCTGTGACTACCAATGGAACAGAAATTAATTGTCTCGCCTTAGCAGCATAATCCAAGAAATAGGCTTCGCGCTTTTTAGTTCGATCACTGGCATCTGCTATGAACATCTTGGGATTCTCATAGTTTCCTCCTGAAATTTCGATAAGATCTATACCAATTTCAGATGTTTTTTGAAGTACTTGCATGGATTCCTCTTCTGTAAACCCTCCCCGTTGAAAATCTGCAGAGTTTAATTTAAGGCCGATAGGAAAATTATCACCCACTTGATTTCGGATTGCATAATAAATCTCTACCAGGAATCTCATACGGTTCTCTATGCTACCTCCCCATTGATCCGTACGCTGATTATGATATGGAGATAAGAACTGATTAATCAGATATCCATGGGCGGCATGGATTTGAACCCCTGTAAAACCAGCCTTTTTTGCAATTTTAGCTGCAGTTCCAAACCGTGTAATTATATCTTTGATCTCTGACTCAGTAAGGGCACGTGGTTGATTAAATAGATTTTTAAGATTTCCTGTAAGGGGAATCGCACTAGGTGCTAATGGTTGTATAGATACTGTTTTAGGGGACTGCTTCCCAGGATGATTCAACTGCATCCAAAGATGTGTTCCGTTTTTGGTGCCGGCTGTCGCCCATTTTTTTAGCATATCCAAGTTAGTTTCATCCTCTACAACGACATTGCCTGGTTCACCAAGAGCTTTCCGATCAATCATGACATTCCCTGTCACCACAAGACCTGCCCCACCGTTTGCCCATGTTTCGTATAAAGTAATAAGAGACTGTGTTGGTTTATGATCTTTTGATGCAAAATTCTCGCTCATAGCAGCTTTATAAAATCGATTCTTAATGGTCGCCCCATTAGGAAGTTGTAATGAATTAGCTAAAATATTGTCTTGTGTCATGTTACTTACTCCTTTGTAATTTTTATATAAAAGCACTTCGTATAAACGAAGCTCTATAATCACTTTTTATTATAAAACCAGTTCATAGGTTTAATCCGTTGAACCAATTGGATCTACTATTCTTATTTGTCCTGATTCATGTTAAGAAGCTTTAGTTCTTGGACTGAGAAGGCCAATAATCCGTCATAAATTCTTCAATATGTTCAACTAAATTTTTTAGCAGCATAATTTTACTTTGATTTGGATCTAAATAATAATAATTTTTGGTTCCCTTGCTGTGAAGATTAACGACTTTTGCATCTTTTAAGATTTTCAAATGATGGGATACTGCAGGCCGTGATAAATGAGTTCTTTGCGTTATTTCACCAACACGCATGCCCTCCTCACATCTTGTAGCCATTAGAGCGATAATGATAGATTGCCTTGTTCTATCTCCAATCGCAGTTAATACTTCTTGACACTCTTGAAATTCCTCGGCTATTTTATCCAGCTCCTCTATGTCTTCCATATACAATACCCCTTCATCGTTTAATCGTTTAAACTAATGGACCGTTTTATCATAACATAAATTTTGATACAAAAAACATTGGTAAAGAAAATCGAGACCATTAGTAGTAGACTGGGCGGATTTTCCGCACAATATTCAAAGCAACCCCCGTGCTGCTCTTGTATCACACGCCGCTCATGTTACAATAGCTAAAGGTATTAGAAGCAATTTATAATAAGGAGCTTAACAAATTACATGACGAAATCATTCCAGAAGCTGGGCATTCGTGCCGAGCTGGTACAGCAATTGCAAGAACTGGGGATCACAACACCAACTCCGATCCAAGCGGAAGCGATCCCTTATATACAAGCCGGACATGATATTATTGGCGAAGCACAGACTGGCACCGGCAAGACGCTGGCATTTATCCTGCCGATGCTTGAATGTATTAATGTGAATAATCCAGAGGTCCAAGGGCTGATTCTGACTCCTACTCGGGAGCTAGCCATTCAAATTACTAGCGAGCTGAAGAAGCTTGCCTCAGTGGTTGGGGCACGTGTTCTTGCCGCTTACGGCGGCCAAGATGTTGAACGCCAACTCCGCAAGCTGGAGGGTGCAATTCATATCGTTGTCGCCACTCCTGGCCGCTTGCTGGATCATCTGCGGCGTGGCTCGATTCATTTCGGAAAGCTGAAAATGCTCGTCCTTGACGAAGCTGATCAAATGCTGCATATGGGCTTTCTTCCCGAGGTTCAAAATATTGTAGAGCAAACTCCTCTACGCCGTCAGACCCTGCTCTTCTCTGCGACGATGCCGCTCCAGGTTCGACAGCTTGCACAGGCTTACATGCAAAAGCCGCAGGAAGTGAAAATTCCTACTCAACAGATCACGCTGACTGAAATTTCGCAAATAGCTATCCAAGTGACAGACCGCTCGAAATTCAAGGATCTCTGTACCCTTATCGAACAACAGCGTCCTTATCTTGCAGTCGTCTTCTGTCGTACCAAGCGACGGGCCAGCAAATTGAATCAGGAACTGCAGGAGCAAGGCTACGCTTCGGACGAGCTACATGGCGATTTATCGCAGGCGAAGCGTGAACAGGTCATGAAGAAATTCCGGGATGCAAAGCTGCAAATACTGGTTGCTACCGATATGGCTGCAAGAGGGCTTGATATTGAAGGCGTGACACATGTGTTCAACTATGACATACCTGCCGATGCTGAATATTACATCCACCGTATCGGACGGACAGGCCGTGCCAGGCAACACCGGGGTGGCGATCACATTCGTAACAGCCCATGACCGTGGAGCCCTAGAAGCTATTGAACGCGGCATTAAGATGACCCTGCCAAAGCGGCAGCTTACCGAATCTGGACTGAAACGTATTGAAGGCCCAGGCTCTACAGTCGATAAGGGCTCTCGCAAAAGAGACCTTCGTACGGACAACGCACGTTCCGGTAGAAATGCCAGTTCGGATGAATATGGTACTGGACGCGGCGGAAGACGAGGACAAGGTAATGGTGAGCGCAGCTCCGCCGGACGATCAGGACGGTCTAGCGAACGTGACAACTCGCGTGGACGCAGCTCCAGTCAAGGAGGGCGGGATTCAGCTCGCTCTAGCGAGCGCGATAACTCACGCGGACGTAACTCCAATCAAGGAGGCCGGGATTCAGCTCGCTCCAACCGTACCGGGCAGCAAGACTCTGGACGCCAAGGACGTCGCGGTAATGAAGGACGTAATAGCGGACAAGGCAACAGACAAGGAAGCGACCGCCAGAGCACATCGGGAAGCAACCGCGGTGGCAGAGGTAGACGTTAAAATCAGCTTTCTGCACAAAGGCTGATTGTTTAAAACAAATAACCGTTCCAATTGTAGATGGTGACGCAATTCTCCATCAACGATTCGGAACGGTTTTCTTTTTGACCCCAAAATGCTTGTCCCTACATATTCTTCATAAGCAATCGCAACCAAGTTCACCTGATTAGCGTATTAAAAAATAAAACACAGAAAGGAAGACGCTTACCCCCTATGGCGGTGAAACTCAAAAAGATCCTCTCACCCACTATCATTTTCTTTGCCAGTGTAATAATCGTGTCCATTATGGTCGCTGTATTGTCTAGACCTTACTTCACAGAGCCTATCTTCAATATGAATGAGAACAAGTACAAGTTCGCAAGTGAGCAAGGCAATCTAGTTACTTATCACAGTAGAACGGCAGCGCCTATTCAAGTCAGCATTGATGATCAAGGGCATACAGTAACTATTAATCACCAGGAATATTACATTACAAAAGACAATTCTCCTTACAATAATAAATATGACGTGATATATCCGAATGGCCGTAAATATGAAGTACAAGATCAATCTGGATTTTTAATGAGCTTCGATGAAAAAGGTGATTTCGTAGTCGAAATCTTTGCATACGTAAATGGGCATAGAGTGATCCAAGAAGGCGAAGATGAATTTACCCCATCTATGCTTGTAACTGCCTCTTACCCGGAATATCATTATACTCGAGGGATTCCCGGGTTTTTATTTCTAGCATTGGCTTTATTGATATATGGATGGTGCAGCTATCGATATGAAAAATTTCAAGATATCCAGTTTTATCTCTCGCCACGTCGACTCTGGTACAATGACCCGAACCTAGCGACTTTTATTACTTTATGTGTAAGGTTGGTGGGATCTTCGTTATGGTCTTTGCCATCTGGGTCGCCTTTAAAGCATTCTGAAACGAGAAACGAGAACACGAACGTAATACAAAATCTCCCATCCATAACTTACCTGACCTCTTTTCCTTCAAGTCATGTTAGAATGAATTTGCGAAAGGTTACAACATTGTTACCGAGTTGTAATTTTTAAATCGCAAACTTAATAAGTTGACTTGGAGGGAACAAGAGAATGAACAATAAAAAATTGAAATCTCTATTTACAGGAAGTATGGCAGTGGCTGTTATCGCTGCAGGAGTCGTCTTGCCACATGGAGGAAAAGCGAACGCAGCTGCAGCTCCTAATATAAATTGCAATCAACAAACACAGCAGGTACAAAAGATTTTACAATGGAACTGGAGCGGTTCTTTAGACGATTTGAAGTCGCTGCTATCCCAGCTTCCTAATCTTAATCTTCAACTGCCTAATAAGCCAGAGCAAGAAAAGCCAACTGCACCAAGTGAGAAGCCAACGGCTCCAGACCAGGGTTCATCCGATAATAACAATAATAGCGAAACACCAACTAAACCAACTGAACCTACGAAGCCGACAGAACCAACTAAACCAACAACACCAACGGAGCCAACTAAACCAACTACTCCAAACGATAATAACAATGGATCATCCGATCAAAAGGACAATGCTTCTTTCGCAGAGCAAGTAGTTAATTTAGTAAATCAGGAACGTGGCAAGGCCGGCCTTAAGCCATTGACTACACAAGATAATCTGACAAAAGTAGCTGCAGCCAAAGCAGCTGATATGCGCCAAAATAATTACTTTGATCACCAATCGCCAACTTATGGCTCTCCATTTGATATGATGAAGCAATTTGGAGTAAGCTACAGCTACGCTGGTGAGAATATCGCAAAAGGCCAACGTACACCTCAAGAAGTAATGAACGCTTGGATGAACAGTGAAGGCCATCGTCAAAATATTATGAACTCGAACTTCACTAAGATTGGTGTAGCTTACGATAACGGCTACTGGGTACAAGAATTTATCGGCTAGGTCTGTTTTGATCACGAAGTGAATCAAGAAGTGAATTCGGCATCGAATCTTGAATTGAACCCTCTCGGTGCTGAAAACCGACAGCCTAACGCATAAATCCAGAAATTCTACAAATCCTAGGTACCAAGATGGTGCCTAGGATTTTTTCTAACTTCCCATGGTTAAAACTCCATTGTGTGAATCGTCCTCTTCATTTCAATACAGAAGCGGTAATCCCCTTGCTGATGATCCAGCCAAATACGGCCACCATGCAGTTCAACAATATTTTTGGCAATCGATAGGCCTAGTCCATAGCCAGGAGGCATGTTCATATCGCTCTGCATAGGCTCCATCCTATAGAATCGTTGAAATAGCATTTCTTCCTGCTCTTTGGTTATCGGTTGGCCTTGATTCTCGATCGATAGTTGTACATACTTCTCACCAGTAATAAGGCTGATCTTCACTTCACCAGGCAATAGTGAGAACTTCGTAGCATTCATGAGTAGGTTGTCGATAGCTCGAACCATTTTCTCGACATCTATACTCATCATAACCGAACCAGGGCTTAGCTCTTGAATCAGATTAATCCCCTGTTCTCTGGCAACCGGTTCAAATTCCGAAACCATTTGCTCAATTAGACTATGAAAGTCTACCTCTTGGAAATTCAGCTGAACATCACCATGGGATAGTCGGGTATATTCAAACAGATCATCAATCAGCTGCTTGAGCTGTTGGGTTTTATTATACGCATTGTCTATATAACGCGCCTCTTCCTTCTCGTCCTGAAACGCTTGCTTCTTAAGCAAATCCAGATATCCAATAATGCTAGTCAGCGGAGTCCTCAAATCATGCGATACACTTGTGATTAAATCCATCCTAGAGCTCTCCAACTGTCGTTCACGTTCTACCTGCTCCTGTAATTGCTCCGCCATATGATTTACATTCTGGGAGACGATCCCGAGTTCATCCTGCCTCGATACAGGGAGCCTGTAATTCAAGTCCCCACTTGCGATAACCATTAATCCATTCGAGACTTGCCAGATAGATTTCACAATGGGTCGAGTAAGGATAGTAAAACTAACGATAAATATGGCTATAAACAATATAAGACTTGATAAGGTATTCTGGAAAAATGAAATCAGAGTTGTTGTTACGACGAAGCTCAGAAAAATCGCCCATATCAATTGGGCACGAATGCTCTTCTTACCGCTGATGAATACCCATATCTTATTTATCAATCCGATACCCCACTCCCCATACCGTTTTAATATATTGAGGATTTCTTGGGTTGTCTTCGATCTTCTCTCTAAGGTTACGAATATGGACCATAACTGTATTTTGGGAGTAATATGCGTGTTGTTCCTTCCAAACTTTCTGATAAATTTTATCGATGTTAAACACTTGCCCGCGATGAGTGGCGAGCAGTTCCAGGATCGAGAACTCAATCGGCGTTAATGATACTTCCTTGCCCTTGACCGTTACCAGATAATAGTCCTTATTGATCACGAGGTCATCAATACAAATCTCGCTCTCATTCGCCGATACAGTAGTCACAGCAGTATAGTTTTGACGCCTTAATTGCGCCTTTATTCTAGCTATTAACTCTAGCGGATTAAATGGCTTTGTCATGTAGTCATCCCCACCAAGAGAGAGACCCGTTATTTTGTCGAGATCTTCTCCTTTTGCAGATAGCATAATAATGGGAACCCCTGAGCTCTCCCTGATTTTCAGGCAAGCTGAAATACCATCCATATGCGGCATCATTATATCCAGAATAATCAGATGAATTGGCTCTCGCTGCAAGAGCTCCACCGCCTTCATCCCATCTTCAGCCTGTATTACATGATATCCTTCATTGCGGAGATAAATATGCAGAATATCGCGGATCTCCGGGTCATCGTCAACAACCAATATATTTACGCTCATTATTTGGCCCCCCAAGGGTTACTTCATGCCTTACATGACATGAATCTAGATGACAAGGTCAGTTTATTATTCTATAGAGAATTCAGCAAGCTCCGATTTTATGGATTGAGCTCGTTACTGATCATTTTTCCCGATTTCAAGCGAACCGCCAAGCATTTTCCTATTATAAAATAGAGCACTTCCGCAATTAAAATAGCAGCAGCGATATCTAGTAAATAGTGCTGTTTTACAAACAGTGTTGAAAGTACGATAGCTACGAACATGAAACTCGTGAAGAAACGCATGACTATATTTATACCGTTACGCTCCAGTGCTCCCCTCCAAACTAAATACGTCGTTAAAACATGAATGCTAGGAAAGCAATTAAACGGATTATCTGTTATATAAGTAAAACGCACCAATGAATATAGAATCCCCTCCCCAGTGATCAGCGGACGAGACACTGTTGTTTGGTAAAAGTAATAGATGAAATAAGATGTAATTAGTCCGAGACATAAAGCAATCAAAGTTCGATAATAGGTCTCTCTGCTATTCGCTAAAATAACGATTAACATAATAATGATAAATGGGTACCAGGACAGATAAGGAACTATAAATGCGGGAACAAATGGAATCTGTGCATCGATATCTGTCATCAGATTATATACGCGCGGGCCTTCATGATTTAAGACCATATAACAGATGTTTAATAAGGGAATTAGCAGAATCCATAGTAAAGGACGATATTCCATTAACTTAGAGGAAAGGGCCGGTAACATCAGCGTATCCCCCTTTTCCTGCACACATAGACAAAGGACGGCGGTACATTAAGAGGGACGAACTTGATCTCTTCAATATCAAATCGCAAAGCAAGCTGCTTCTTCATTTGACGAGAGTATTGAAAAGCGATGAACATTCCTCCGTCCTTGAGGGAAGCGAATATCTCATTCAGCAGATGATCCCGCACAGTCTGTGAAAAGTTAAAAAAAGGAAGCCCACTAATTATGCAATCAAGCTGCTCCAACTTCTCCTGACTCATAACGTATTGCAATCGACAGGCATCCCTGTAAACTCCATAATCTGCATATTGATATCTTAATTCCCTGTAAAGAGCAGGTTCCTTCTCAAACAAAAGTACCCGGTACTGTCGTTAGCCGTCGTTTGAATATACCTCGTAATGGCCCCTGTTCCGGCGCCAAGTTCCGCTATACAGTTGACTTCACCCAGGGAACCGAACCAACCATGGCTCTAGCTAGAAATTTCGAGCTAGGTGTTACACTACCAATCTGTCCAGGAGTACGTAGGAATTTATAAAAGAACATAGCTTTTTCTTGAATCAACTCACTAACACTTGGAGTCATAGCGTCTCCCCCTCACCATTTTTCATCATCATAGCGAAAACTTCTTCAGATCAAGCTCGGAAAAATCCGAATTAATTCTGAAGATTAATAAGGGAGGTGGCTACAAAGTAGACCACACTAATTGATCAGTGGACACGATGGGATAGCTTCGATCGGCAGAGGCTGTAATACGACCTAGTCTGCGGCCTGACAGCACTATTAAGGTGGTATCGCTATTTGCACCAAAAAGGACTATTAACAACTCTAACGAAACTGGGTATCGTTATTCAGTCAATTTAGTGACTTTAAGCTAGTATTCAACCCAAATAGCGATATGTAGTTTCGTTAAAGTTTATTTCCCTCGAAATGTGGGTCAATAGCGATATGTAGTTTCGTTAGAAACTGCAAAAGGACTTTCCGGCTCGAACAGTGTCTCCATGTGAGGGTTCGCACCAGCCTATTTCCGTTAGCCAACAATTAGACGAGTCCGATCGTTTTTAGTTCAATATGAGAATCTCCTCCATCAACTCAGAAACCGCCTCCGTACGCCTTACCCAAGCACAGAAAAACCCACGTCCAATCAGACGTGATGTCTGTTCGAACGTGGGTTTCTCTCACAGCCTTACTTCCCAAGAAAGCTCTTGATGAAGAAGTCTAACTGGTACTCCATGCTAAGCGGGTCGTTGAAGTAGAACGATTTGGCGTCAGCTTCATAAACATGGTTGTTCTTGACCGCTGGCAGGTTCTTGTAGGTTTCGGTATTTTGGAAAGAGCTGTCCTCATCCGCATTTTTGCTAAAAATAACGTAGTCGCCAAGGTAGTCTTTGAGTACTTCGGTCGAGAGAGCCAAGTAACCGTCCTTCTGCGTAGCTTCTTTAACCTTTTCCGGCATGGAGAGACCGAACGCTTGATAGAGAATCTCCGTACCGCGGCCAAAGTTATCGCCATAGACATAGAGCTGTTTATTGAATGTCTCAATAACCGATACGGTTGCATTCTCGCCGATCTTGGCCTTGATCTCTTCTCCAGCCTTCTTCGTACGGGCTTGGAAATCATCCACCCAAGCTTGTGCTTCCTTCTCCTTGTTCAACAGCTTGCCGATTTCCAGTTGCTGTGAAAGATAATCCAGCTTGCCATACGTATAAGTAACCGTTGGTGCAATCTTCTTCAGCTTGTCTATATTCTTGATATCGGACAGCCCAATAATCAGATCTGGGTTCAGTTCGATAATCTTCTCCAGACTCTCATCGGTTACAGCCTCAACATCCTTCAACTTATCTTGGAAGTTCGGGTTTTCTTTAGACATCTCATCTACGCCAACCAGCGGTACTCCGAGTATCATCACGTTACCGGTAAGAAATCTTGTAATAACGACTACACGCTGCGGATTCTTTGGAACCTCAACAGGACCGTTCTCAGATTGGTAAGTAAATGTACCGGATTCCTCATTCGCAGCATTTGCCGCATTTGCAGCAGACGGCTCGGTTGAATTCCCCTTATTCTCAGCATTGTTCGCCTGATTCCCGCCGCAAGCGCTGAGTGCTAGGACCAACACAAGGACTAACGGAATAAACAGCTTCTTCATATAATGACTCTCCCCTTTAAAATACTATGTGATGAATGATTCATTCATTGATTATGAAAATCATTCTCAATTGCATAGGTTAATTATAGGGAGACGGCCACTTTCGAACCATGCCTTTTTGTTGGAAAAGTAGCTTGCACTATTGATTGCTTATCAATAATTCTACCGCACGCTGAAGCTGAAGACGCACAGATACTGGATTGTATGGCACCCAATCATCCACATCAAGTAAATCTACTCTCTTCTGCTGAACAGCAGGAAGGCTATGCCAGTAGGGAGACCCAAAGATCTGCTCAGAATGGATGGTGCTTCCCTTCTCATCAGGATACACAATGACCAATAGACGCGAACCTGAATCCGCGTACAACTCCATATCAGATAGTTCAATGGGGACGGAATGAAATTGATCCCCATATTTTCGAATCTCTGCTTCAATGAGCGCTGGCGGACGAAGCCCTAATGACCGATAGATGACATAACCAACATTTCGCGCACCATACACGAACACTCCCTCAGGTTTGATCACGAAGATCGTAATAATCTCTTCCACCACAGGGCTGTTCTGTATTTGCTTCCTTGCCAGCTTCTCCTCCTGCTCGAACTCAGTAAGCCACTGCTCCGCTCGTTCGCTCCTCTGAACCGCTCTGGCGATCAGCCGCAAATGCTCCTTCCAGCCCATCTCCATCCAGGCGATTTCAACAACCGGGGCAACGACACGCAATTGCTCTGCGCTAAGCCCATATTCCCGCATATGCTCTGTTGCTCCTATGATGATCTCTACTTGACGAGTCATTAGCACTTTCTTCATCTGTTCCCAGGAACTACGGATGTCGATGAATTTCATCGTACTTGGATGTATTTCATCGGTATGAACATATTCACTCGTCTCGGTGATCGTAATGGACGGCTCCATTCCCAGCGTGAGCAGGTGGCTAGCATATGGCGCAAGCAACACAGCAACCTGCTGAACCCCACCCTTATTATAGTCGGAAGGTGAAGTCCCCGTATGCTGCTTGAAGCGTCTACTAAGGTAAAATTCATCCTTATATCCTACCTTCGTTGCAATTTCTCGGAGTGTGCTTGATCCGATGATCAGCAGTTCCTTCGCTCGGTGTACACGTAGTCGTGACAAGTACTCACTTGGAGAAAAGCTTGTGTGTTGCTTGAACAGGACCGAGAAATGAGAGGTGCTGACGCCTGCTGCCTTGGCCAATTGCTCCCGTGATATTTTCTCTATAGTGGTGCTCGAGATAAGCGATGCTCCGCTCCATCGACGGCAGCTCGTCACTCTCCAGTTCAGCATTTTGACGTTCTAATAACCGAAGAATCAGCTGATGGAAAACAACCTGATTCCTCACATGACGGATCTCGCTTACAGGCAGACGATGAGTATACAGCTCTTCAATATTGGCAACCATTCCCAGTTCATCATCATAGATATGTACAATCGCATTGGAGACAACTTCGCTGCTCCGCATCATAGCTCTAGCGGCCGAATCTGAATTCTGTTCGATCCCTCGGATCACCAGCTTATAAGCATGTAGCAGCTGCGGCAGTTCCGCCACGAGAGCAACATCAGAGTGCGCAGGGATAAGAATTATGCTTCCTTCCTCTAGCTTATACGTCTGATCCTTGATACGAAGGATCCCACTCCCTGCCGCAATTGCAACCAACACGGTCAACTCGTCATTAATCTTATGCTCCGGCAGATTCGATGTACAGTATAGCGAATGAATGCTGTCGACAGCATATAATGGGAAGCGGGACTCTATCCACTCTGGAACATATTTTTCCATTTAAAGGCCCTCCATTATGATTAGATTCAGCCTTTATGTCCAGCGTGCTGCCCATAGCTTCATCTCATGGCAGATCACGTGCAGGTCCTGCCCTTTCGGGGTCAACGAGTATTCTACAGTAACAGGAACCGTTGGATATACTTTCCGCTCTAAGACTCCTTGTTCCTCCAAATGCCGCAATGTACTAGTCAATGCCCGCGGACTAACGCTTGGAATTTTACGCTGTAGCTCACCAAACCGTAGAGTGCCGCCGAACAGCTCGCGAATAACGAGAAAGGCCCATTTTCCCCCAGTACATCTAATGTTTTCTCAATATTGCACTCGATATGTTCTGGTGTCTTTGGAATATAGCTACTTGCTTTTTTTGCCGTACTTTTTGTGGTGGTCATACCTTCACTCTCCCATTATATTAACTATACATTGTATAGTATCTATAGCTCATATAATTAAGTGAAAAACATTTCACTTCTTCAAATTGTATATGAAATTCTATAGAATGAGAAGTGTTGGAATATTTACTAAAAATGAGTGTACAAAAAAGGAGGCCTTTGCAATGAAATACAGAAGATTAGGCGGAACTGGTCTGAAAGTCAGTGAGATCAGCCTCGGAAGTTGGCTTACATATGGCGGTTATGTCGAACGTGAGAACGCGGTGAACTCTATTAAAACCGCTTACGATCTCGGTATTAACTTCTTCGATACAGCCAATGTATACGAGAGAGGCGCTGCCGAAGAACTCGTTGGGAAAGCGCTTAAAGAGTATCCTCGTGAATCTTATGTACTGGCTACCAAGGCTTTCTGGCCTATGGGCGACGGACCAAATGATCGCGGCTTGTCCCGCAAACATGTAATCGAGCAGGCAAATGCTAGCCTGAAGCGTCTTGGGCATGATTATGTTGATATTTTCTACTGCCATCGTCATGATCCAGAGACTCCATTGTATGAGACACTTCGCGCGATTGATGATCTTGTCCGTCAGGGCAAAGTGCTGTATGTCGGTGTTAGCGAGTGGCAGGCTTCACAAATTGCTGAAGCGCTTGGTGTTGCAGACCAACACTTGCTGGACCGTATCGTCGTTAACCAACCGATCTATAACATGTTCGAGCGCTATATAGAGAAAGAGATTATTCCGCTCAGTGAACGTCACGGCATCGGTCAGGTTGTATTCTCGCCACTGGCACAAGGCTTGTTAACTGGTAAATATACATCAACTTCCGACATTCCTGAAGATAGCCGTGCAGCTAAGCTGGATTGGGTTCGCAAAGGCATCACCGAAGAGAAGCTCGCCAAGGTGAAGCAGCTTGAAGGTATTGCTGCAGAGTTGGACATCTCCGTAGGAAATCTTGCACTGGCTTGGATTCTGCGTCAGAACAACGTAGCGAGTGCTCTAGTTGGCGCAAGCCGTCCAGAGCAAGTGACCGAGAATGCCAAAGCATCCGGCATCGAGCTAAGTGAAGACGTTCAGAACCGTATTGAAGAGATCTTGAAGTAATCCTCGTACAAGGAGAATTCATATATGAAAAAGGTAGTCGTTACAGGCGGAAGCGGAATGCTCGGACACTGGGTTGTACGACATTTCGTAGAACAAGGATATGAAGTGCTGAACGTGGACACCCGTCGTCCAGAAGAAACGCTGTGTCCAACGCTCATCGCCGATCTGGAGAATCTCGGCGAGACTTACAGCGTATTGGCTGGCGCAGATGCAGTCGTTCATCTAGCCGCGATCCCTGCGATGAATATTCGTACGCCGGATGTTACATTCCGCAACAACGTCATGTCGACTTATAACGTGCTAGAGGCTGCCGCCGGACTGGGTATCCGCAAAGCGGCCATCGCTTCCAGCGAATCTTCCTATGGAATCGTATTTGCAGAGCATAGAATCATGCCGCAATACGTTCCATTAGACGAAGATCATCCGCAACTGCCGCAAGACAGCTATGGCTTGTCCAAGATCGTTAACGAAAAGACGGCCGAGATGTTCCACCGCAGAACAGGAATGCAAGTCGTGTCTTTACGTCTTGGAAACGTCATTCCTCCGGATTGGTACGAACGCTTCCCTTCCTTCATCCATAAGCCGGAGGAACGAGAACGCATTCTCTGGAGCTATATCGATACTCGCGATGCGGCTTCAGCTTGCCGTCTGGCTATTGAGGCGGACGGTCTCGACGCCATAGCTCTGAATATCGCAGCGGATGATTCCAGTATGGCGATCCGTAGCCGTGAATTAATGGCTGAACGCTATCCGGATGTCACGAATTTCAGAGCGCCACTCGAAGATTACGAGACACTGTTCAGCAATGAACGAGCCAAGCGCCTACTCGGCTGGCAGCCTCAGTATCAATGGCGCAACGAAGTAGGGCGAATCGAAGAATAATCTTAAATCTACTCGATCCTCAACAAAGCCGTCCTTAAGCATGGCAATTGCTTAAGGACGGCTTTTTAGCTATGGTTATTTCCCAAGATGTTGCTCGATTCGCGATGAATAATACTAGATAAAATCCATTCTAATCAATTCCTCTATGCTCTCAGGATGGTAAAGCGCCATACCTGTCTTCATTCTTCGGAAACCCTGTTCTTCATACCAGGAGACTGTATTGGGATGAGTGTACAACACTACGTTACAGCTTGTCGTTTCCTCCAGAATCAGAGAAATGATCTTCTTGCCCAGCCCCTGATGATGATAGGACTCCTCGACAGCAATATTGTATATCGCTGCCTGGGAGATACCGTCGGATAACGCTCTACCACAGCCGATCACCTTACTCCCATCTAGGATGAACACGTTCACAGCACTGTTCTCGAACGCAGTCTTGGTCTGATCCGGCGTGAAGTCTGTGAGACCGAAGCCGTTCAATATGTTCGTCACTTGCACCCAATCTATATTTTCACGGTTCTTCTGATAAGTGTATGCCATAGGGAACCTCTCTTCTATATCGCAAATTCCGGCTCATGATCCCGGTAGTAGTTAGCCAGAAATTGCTTCGTCCTCTCCGATTTCGGGTGGGAGAATACCTCTTGCGGTGTGCCATCCTCCACGATTAAGCCTTGATCGAGGAACAGCACGCGTGTAGCTACCTTGCGCACGAAATTCATCTCGTGAGATACGATCAGCATCGTGTTTCCTTCCTCCGCCGTCTTTTTGATCGTATCGAGCACCTCTCCAACCAGCTCTGGATCGAGTGCTGAGGTCGGTTCATCGAACAACAGAATCTTTGGCTGCATCGCCAGAGCTCTGGCGATAGCTACACGCTGCTGCTGGCCGCCCGAGAGCTGCTTCGGATAATGATGAGCTCTCTCGGACAGACCCACCTTCGCCAATTGAGCTTCTGCTATTTTGCGCGCCTCTTCCTTCGCTATTTTCTTGACAACGATGAGCCCTTCCATCACATTCTCAAGAGCTGTCTTCTGACGGAATAGATTAAACTGCTGGAAGACCATCGCTGTACTTTTCCTGAGCTCCAGTACTTCCTTCTTCGTCTTCTTCGCAGTATCTACGTGAAGTTCATCAATCTTGATCGTCCCCGCATCAGGAGTCTCAAGCAGATTAATCGATCTCAAGAGGGTAGATTTGCCCGCGCCAGAAGAGCCTATGACCGCAACCACATCGCCTCGCCGAATCGTCAGATCGATATGATCTAAGACGGTATTTCCATGAAATGACTTCGTTAATCCACGAATCTCAATCAAGGATAACCTCTCCTTTCCGCTTCCTCAGGCTCTTGAAGTCAATGTCCAACCGTCTCTCCAGAAGTGCAATCGCCCGCTCGATCAGGATCGTCATCCCCCAATAGATTAAAGCCAAAGCGCAGTAAGATTCGAAAAATCTCAGGTTATTCCCGGCTAGAATTCTCGACTGTGCGGTAATCTCCACGACAGAGCAGACAAATGCTAGCGAGGTACCCTTCATCAGTCCGATCAGGGCATTGCCCAAGGTAGGAAGTGCCACAATAAAGGCTTCGGGAAGAATAACACGTCTTAGTACCTGACCATAGGTCATTCCTAAGGAGTGGGCCGCTTCAATTTGTCCTCTGTCCACAGACAACAGCGCCGCACGAATAATTTCTGAGTTATATGCAGCTTCATTTAGTGATAAGGCTAATAGTACATAGAAAATCGAAGGAATCGAGTTCACGTTATAACCTGTATCATGATAGAAATTATAATATTTCAGAAGCAGCGGAATCCCCGCATATGACAAGTATAGTTGCACCAAAATGGGCGTCCCGCGAATAAAAGAAATAAATACGACGCTTAACTGGTACAGCACCGGAATCTTCTTGATTCGGATTATAGCCAGCAGGAGTCCAAGTAGGAGTCCTGCTAGCATCGATATCGCGGTCAGCTCAATCGTAACCGGTAAATACTTCAGTAGCTTGGGGATGAGCGTAAATATAAGCTCAACGTCAAATATATTTGGCATAAGACTAACATCCCCTATTGAATGTCTGGTGCAAAGTCACCATTCAAGTATTTCTCACTAATTTTTGAAATCGTACCGTCTTGAATCAAGGCTTTGATCCGCTCGTTAACATCCTTCGTTAATTGCTCACTATTCTTCCCTTTGCTCAGAATCAGGTAGCTGTAAGGTACGCCGATCCGGTCAGAGTCCTCCTGTGAGAGCGGAATAGCCTTGAGCTTCAAGCCATATTCCTTAATATAGAGCTGCAGCATAGCGGCATCGATTAAATTGAAATCATCGGCTCCACTCTCCACATTCTGTAGCACTGTCGCCAGCTCTGCCTCAGAATAATTCAGGATGACCGGAGTTTTAGCGTGATCCTTGTTATAATTTTCGAGAGCCACTGTATAGTTCACGCTTGGACTTACCGTCGTCTTCTTACCTTCCAGATCAGCGAAGGTTTTAATATCATCACGATTAGCCGCAACAGCAATTACGAATTGATTCTTAAAGATCGGGTCGGAGTAGATATACTTCTCCTTGCGTTCTGCATTGCTGGCGAAGTTATTAGCGCCGATTTGATAACGGTCCGAATCTAGCCCTGCGAAGATCGACGGGAACTCCGTCTTCTCGATATTAATTTTGTACTGCGGCAAACCTTCGAAGATCGCTTTGACAATTTGAATATCATATCCATCAATCTCATTGTTGTCATTTACATAAGAGAACGGTCTTGGAGAACCGCCTGTCGCAATATTTACGACAATCTTATCTTTATCTGTTGAACCACCGCTTCCGTTCTTGGAAGAAGAACTCTCATTACCGCAAGCTACGACTCCGATCAGCAAGAGTATTGCTGCTAGACTTAATCCTAATCTTCTCCATGTCGCCATATTTGGTTCCCCCTATTTTCCCTATCCAATTTTAAATTTGTTCTCCGGATCGGAGCTTTTCTCTTTGCGGTTCTGAGGTTGTGACCAACGACCTTCGAAGTCAATCTGATCCCAGAAACGTGTATTATAATCGATAAATATCGTGTCTCTATTACCGTCAGACTTCGCAAGATCCCGCAGATACGTATTATTTTTAAAGGCCGGAATTTCGTACAAATCACGCGCATAACCCCAAATGTTCTTGAAATCAACGATACGATTGCGAATTGGACCGAGATTCTTGAAATAATAAGTATCAAAGCGAGCCAAGGTGACAAACAACCGAATATCTGAATCTGTCACATAGTCTCCGAATAGAAAGCGATTCGTCTCCAACCGTTCCTCAATTGAATCCAGTGCCGCATAGAGATGCTCAAAGGCGTCATTATACGCTTCTATCGATTGAGCGAACATCGCCTTGTACACTCCGTTGTTGACGTTATCGAACAGGAAGTCATTGTACTTGTCGATCTCTGCCCTCAGCTGAGTGGGATACAAATCAGGAGCGCCTTCCTTGTGAAAAGGAGCAAATTCATTCTCCAAGTAATTCGTCAGCCAAACGTAATCATTGTTCACGACCTGCTTGGTGGTAATATCGATAACCGCAGGTACGGTTGGTCGTCCTTTGTAATCCGAGTCGCTATTGGCATACAACTCACTCAGGAACTGTACGCCCAGCACCGGGTCAGTATTGTTCTCATCAAAGATAAATTCCCAGCCCAGATTCTGCTCATGCTGTCCACGTCCGACTAGATTAATGCTAATGAACTCTTCCAGTCCTAACAGTTCTCTGACGATTGAAGCCCGGTTAGACCAATGGCAACCCTTCGCCCAAATCAGCCGATAGCGTCCTGCTTCCACAGGGAGCTTCCCTTTCCCGTCTCCAAATGGCGTCGTAAAGTGATTTTTCTGCCGTACAAAATATCCTTTTTCATCGATTTCATGCTCGGTCTCTTTAGGTCTTACACGTACATTTGCCCCTTGAGTCATGGCTTTCCCTCCGAATCTATATTTTGATCGTCCTACTTGAACTTTTCTGCTCTGTCATGAGCCTCGTTCCAGATTGATAGATCCGGGCCTTTGGCAAGAATCTGATAAGGATTGTCAGCATGATTGCCAAGCTGGTAGCCTCTCTTAATCGCGTAGAAATCCGTTGTATCCCCGAAGCCAGATGTCTGATATAAATCTTTGGCATAATTCCAGATGTTCGGAAAATCGATAATCCGGTTACGATTGGTTCTGAATACGGAATAATAGGCGGAATCAAACCGGACTAGAGTGACATAGAAGCGGACATCGGCATCGGTAATACGATCACCAAATAAGTATCTGCTCTTCGACAGTCTCTCCTCTAATTGGTCCAATCTAGCGAATAGCACATCATAAGCTTGCTCATAGGCCTCTTGCGATTGTGCAAATCCTGCTTTGTATACCCCGTTGTTTACCTCGTGAAATAATATGTCATTGAATTCATCAATTTCTGCTCTTAATTCAGCCGGATATAGATCCGGAGCGCCCTCTTTATGGAACGGCTTAAATGCTGTCTCCAAATAATTCGTCAATCTGAAATAATCATTATTAACGACCTGTCTCGTTGTTACATCCACCACAGTTGGCACGGTGGCTCTACCGGTGTATTCCGGATCAGTTTCGGCATAGATCTCTGGTAAGTAGCGAATCCCCAGCACCGGATCAACTCCTCCTTCATCCAAGGAGAACTCCCACCCGTTCTCCGTTCGTACCGGACTTGTAGTACCAAGGCTAATTACATCCTGCAGGCCCAGCAATTCTCGTACAATGACGGCACGGTGCGCCCAGGGGCGAATTGGGGCCCAAAGCAAGCGATACCGTCCTGCTTCAACAGGCAGTTCCCCGGGCTGATTGCCAAAAGGAGTAGTGAATCGGTTCTTCTGGCGGTTGAAGGCGCCCTCTTTAGTAATTTCGTTGGCAATTTCATGATTGGCAATGCGTGTGTCTAGTGCTGTAGTCTTCTCTGACATATGGATCTCCTCTTTTCAATCGAATTGTTTGTCGGTGTAGACGATGGGGATCGTAGACTCCAACTTAATTTCAGGTCTAGCAATATAGCCCAAGCTTTCATAGAACCCAACGGCTTGCTGCTGACTTATAATCACGATTTTTCGAAATCCAAGCTCTCTAATCCAATCCTCAGCCGTTTCAATCACGAGTTTTCCATAACCTTTATTCTGAAATTCCGGGATGACGGCGACTCTTTCGATCTTGGCGTAGTCAGTATATTTCGTGTTAATACGGGCAGTAGCAACAGCGGTGTGGTCCTGCTCAAGTAGGATATAACAGTATGCCTGACCATACGTTTCATCGAATTCATGTTCTTTAGGTATTCCTTGCCCATGCACAAAAGTCTTCGTTCGCACTTCATAGACTCCAGCTAGCTGCCATACTGTATCCACTCTGTAGATTTCTGCCATCCTTTAACCCCTTTCTCTGCCGCCAATGATCCTGGCCACTTGTATCCTAGTATTTTTATATAACATACATTTCTTATCCGTTAACTCGGATATATGTTTTCATCATATTATCTGGATTGTTATTTGTTGTCAACAACATTTTTTTGATGTTTGTACTCACAGCCCTCTGAGATCTCTGGGCGTATGTCGCCGTAGTTATTTGTCATTTAGTACTATGAGGCCGAGGAATGACAAGGTCTTCCGTAACAACTCTTAGTCTGGTATAGTAAATAAGAACATACATTCGAATAGTGAGGTATAACCGCAATGCCAATTCCTTGGAATACAACAACGATATTAACCACCGCGATCCTCGCTTTGCTTTTCGTTTTGCTCGTTATTCGTCTGGTTAATAACAGGCGACGACGCATCCGTCGTGAAGCCAATCCGCGCAAAATTTCGCTTAAGGACATTGATCTGATGGCTGATGGTTCGGAGTTTGAGCTGTACCTATTCCACTTGTTCCATGAGCTTGGCTATGATGAAGTCTATCAGACAACTGGCAGCCGTGATTTCGGGGCTGATCTGGTATTTACGGGTCTTGATGGGAGTAGAAATGTACTTCAGGCCAAACGTTACGGGCAGAGTAACCCAGTAGGACTTGGTGCCGTCCAAGAGATCTATGCTTCTATGCGCTATTATGAGGCTGAACGCGCCCTAGTGTTGACTTCAGGTCGTTACACCGAAGGTTCCCGTACTCTCGCTGCTGTGAACGGTGTCAAGCTATTGGACAGAGAGGATCTTGAGGATATCATTCATTTATTCAAAAGCCGTCGGTATGATGAAGCGATAGCTATAATTGAGGAGCCTGCTGAACTGCATGAGTCTCCTTGGAAGCCAAAAGTGAAGAAAGCTACATAAATACAGCCTTGGTTCCATTTTGTGAACCAAGGCTGTACTATTGTGATTCGATATGAATAAGGACCTTCTTTACGCCTTACATGGACTGCCCAGCATCCACCGTGATGATCTGGCCGGTGAGAGCTTCCTGCTCCAATACAGCACAGATCATATGAGCAATATCGGCAGGCAGTGCGGTCTCACCCAGCAAGAGACTACCTGCCAATTGCTCCATCTGCTGCTCCCGTCCCTCCCACCAACGGGTCAACACCGCTCCAGGGGCAACACAATTGACGCGAACATACGGTGCAAGTGATCTCGCCAGAGAGAGGGTGAGTCCATGGACAGCAGCTTTGGATACGGCATACGGCAGCGATGAGCCCGACCCAGTAATTCCGGCAATGCTGCCCACATTTACGATCGCTCCCTTCTCTTGTTTGAGCATATAAGGAGCAACAGCCCTTGCCACATAGAACATCCCTTTAACATTTACTTGAAATAAATCATCCCAAGCATCGTCCGTCACGGCATCCAGATCATTCATCGGAATATGACGGGTCACACTGGCGTTATTAACCAGCAGATCAATACCACCCCATTCGTTTCCAAGAGTGTTCACCATGGCTAATACCTCTTGCTCACACGAGACGTCTGCTTGAATAGCGAGTGCATTTCGACCCTGACTTTGGATCGTCTGTACCGTTTCCTCCGCTTCGTCCAATGATCTTGAATAATTGACAGCCACAATAGCCCCACGTTCTGCCAGCGCCAATGATACCGCTCTGCCTATACCTGTGCCTCCACCTGTAACCAGTACCTTTTTACCTTGCAATTCCATTTGTGATCCTCTCCCTATCTATCCTTAAGAATCTGATTCTTCTCTCGCCAGTTGAGCGATTCCATTGCCAAATGACCAGTTCTCCTGAGTATTTTCCGTTAAAATGATTATGACATCCTGGGGCCGAATTGCCGCGTTCTGCTCGAGCAACTCTGCAATCCGGGCGTACAGCGCCTGCTTCTTCTGGGTTGTTCGTCCTTCCTTCATGGTGATATTAATAAAAATTTGCTGATCCGATCTTGCAATATTCATATATGCCCGATCATATAAAAGCTCCCCACTGCATGCGTCGTAATGGTCTGGAAATAGTCATCCTCTGGAATATCAATCGTATCCACCATCGATTGGTGAACTGCACGACTAATGATTAATAAATCTTCTTTTGACTTCCCCTCATGCAAATCAATACATACAAACGGCATAAATGATTCGCCCTCTCTTATTCAATTGCCGGCAAAATTATTGTATCTGAACAACTGTTATCTGTATAATTGAATTAATAGAATGAATAGTTCATTATTTTTGAATCAACAGGAGGAAACATGGATCTAAAAGCGGTTAAAACATTTCATCGTATTGTTGCCTTAGGAGGCTTCAATCGCGCAGCAGAAGAGCTTAATTACGCACAATCCACTGTTACGATGCAAATACAGAAACTTGAATCCGAGCTCGGCATGCGTCTCATCGAACGTAGCAAATCCTTTGAACTAACTGAAGCCGGTCGTCTGTTCCTTGAACAAAGCGAGCATATTATCAGGGATATTGAGCAACTACAGGAAACAATGGCAGAGCTAGTGGCTGGCGAAGCAGGACATGTTCGGCTCGGTGTAGTAGAGCCGATCGCCAGCTATCGGTTGCCGAAGATCATTGCTGAATTTTTATCGGAATATCCCCATATTCGCGTGTCAATTTCCATTGCAAGTTCTGCGGCGTTAAACCAGCAGTTGCAGCATGGTGAGCTTGATCTGGCGATATGCTCTCCACCTATGCTGGGAACAGAGTTGTATTTCGAACCACTGCTTACAGAGAATTTCGCTGTTTTACTGCCTGAACTACATCCTTTGTGTGATAAAGATATGATTACGATTCAGGACTTACGTAATCATCGACTACTTATCACTGCTGCAGACTGTCCGTATCGGCGCAAGCTGGAGATGATCTTACAGGAACCAGGCGGTCTTCCCTTGAATACGCTGGAGATCGGTAGCATGTCCGCCTTGAAGTTCTATGTTCAGAGTGGTATTGGAGCTGCTCTCGTACCATTGTCCGTGCTTCATCCGGAACCTCCCAGAACCGTGATTAGGCCACTGCAAGGAAATGAGGTCGATATGACATGCGGTCTAGTATGCAAAGCATCTCATTATCCTCTTCGCCTGGCCGCAGGCAAACTGTACGATGCCATACACAGAGGGTTAGCCGATAGCCGTCTCAATCCTTTTGCTAGTGTGCAGCCAACATAAAGAGCCCTGGGCCAAAGGCCCAAGGCTTTTTGTAAAGAATCAGATAGATCCTTTCTACACATCATATCGTCATATGTCAAAAATGACATTTCATTTTTAGAGAAAAGTAACACAATCATTCGCCAACCTGACTATGATGTAGACTATGAATTGACATAAAAATACATGTATCTCAACTTAGATCAAGGAGTGGATCAACGATGAACTTTAAATTATCAGCAAAAAAAACATGGGCTACTGTCGCCATCGCAGGTGTTGTCGGTATTGGTACAACGATGGTAAGCGGCATAGTTCCTTCAGCAAATCTGGCCCAGGCCGCAGCAGCTGCGTCCAGCCAAAACAACGAAGACGCTGCTCAAGCCCTTAAGACGCTGAACAGCTTCTATAAGCCTGCCTTGAAAGGCCAATTCCCCGGTTCAGTAAGTGAACTAACGGTGGGTAAGAGTACGCGTAAGGATGTGTTCAAAGCCATCGGCGAACCCTCAGAAGAACGCAAGAATGCAAGCGGCTATGACGTGTATGGCGCCGAGATGGGACACCCCGGTTATGCCTTCACGTACAAATCTGATAAGATTCGGGAGATACGTTATTTCGGCACCAATATAGAACGGCAAACCAACATCGGCGGTATTACAATGAGCATGCTGAAGAAAAATTGGGGTGCCCCTAATACTACAACGACCGTCAAGAATGGCAATAGCAAACAGACCAAGATCACCTATAATCGTGACAAATATAAATTAGAGTTTATTTTTAACAGCAGCACCGATCTGGATCATATCAATCTACTGGCCAAATAAGCGGACACTGTAGAGGAATTGTAATTCGTCCTTGAAGAAGTGCTATAATATAAGCGTTCAAGATAACTCCAATTTTCACCATCAGGAAAGGAGAGGTATTTATGAATACCCAACAGTTTGAAAGAATTCATTCAGGAAAAGGCTTCATTGCAGCATTAGATCAGAGCGGCGGTAGTACCCCAAAGGCCCTTCTGCAATATGGAGTAAAAGAAGATAGCTATTCTAATGAGGAAGAGATGTTCGTATTAGTTCACAAGATGAGAACACGCATCATTAAGAGCCCTGCCTTCAACTCAAAGCATATCCTAGGTGCAATTCTGTTCGAGAATACGATGGACCGTACCATAGACGGGATGCATACTGCTGACTATCTCTGGGAGAAGAAAGGCATCGTACCTTTCCTGAAGATCGATAAAGGACTGGCAGAGCTAGAGAACGGCGTTCAGATTATGAAGCCTATGCCCGATCTGGACGAACTGCTTGTGAGAGCGGTACAACGCAACATCTTTGGAACGAAAATGCGTTCTGTAATCCAAGAAGCAAATCCTGCCGGCATCAAGAAAGTTGTAGAACAACAATTCGCCGTCGGCAAGCAAATTATTAATGCTGGATTAGTGCCGATTATTGAGCCGGAAGTGGATATCCATAGTAAGGATAAAGAAGTGTCTGAACAAATATTGAAGGATGAGATTTTAGCGCAATTGTCCAAGCTTGATGCTGATGACAAAATTATGCTTAAACTCTCCATTCCAACGCAAAATAATTTCTATAGTGACTTGATGTCCGATCCACATGTTGTCAGAGTCGTTGCCCTGTCCGGTGGATATTCACAAGCCGAAGCTAACGACAAGCTGGCGCATAACCAGGGACTGATCGCCAGCTTCTCCCGTGCCCTGTCACAGGACTTGACTGCACAGCAGAGCGATGAGGAATTCAATGCGATGCTAGCCAAATCGGTTCAGGACATTTACGAAGCTTCTGTTCAATAATCACAAGTACGTTAAATCCCATATAATGATAAATAAACGGCCCGGCACACCATCTAATGGTGCACCGGGCCGTTCTCATTTGTTAGGTCCTATTCAATGGATTAGTAGCCTAAAATACTCTTTGTGCTATTAAAGATATCATTAGCCATGTTTGTATAATTAGTGCTGCCGTTAGCTTCAGCAGTTTTTACGAAATTATCCCAATTAGACAAAGGCTCTTGACCCGTAATGAACTTCAAGGTCATTGAGTTAATATAATCCATCAATGGTGTTGAGATCATGTTCAATTGCTCACTCTGATCAGCCGATGCCATAATTGGCGGCGCAATTGGGCGTGGTTGATTGTTCTTAAAGATCCGGTTATAGTAATCCTTCTCGCCTTCTGTAAACTTCGACCATCTCAGATCATTAGAACCACCATAAGCAAATACTCCTCCACCAAAACCAAAGTCAACATTCAATTTCTTGGTAGCCGTATCAGCATTTAATCCATTATAAGTAATATCCGGATTCAATTTGATTGTACCATCTGCATCCTTAGTATAAGTTTCTCCTTCAACGCCCCACAAGCTGAGCGTCTGACCTTCATTAGAATACCAGAGCCAATCGACAAAGCGAAGCATCTTAATAAAGTTCTCTTCACCCAAATCTTTACGGGCGTTCTCTGAAATCATAACACCGTTCTCCAAACGAGAGTTTTCAACCTGCAGCTTGCCTTTAGGACCGCCAGGCTGAACAATCATATATAATTCTGCGTTCGGGTCTTGCATTTTCGTTTGATAATCAGTCATTACTTGGTAGTTAGTATTAAGCACGTAGCTGTCGCCTTTGAAGAACTTGGCTTCGGCAACATCATTTTCTTGTGTGAAGGACTCAGGATCCAGCAGTCCTTCTGTGACTAGTTTATTGAAATACGTTACATACGCTTTGTAGTCATCCGAAGCGTCGGCAAAATAAAATTCTTTCTTAGCCTCATCGAACTTCAAGCCGTTAGCTTTACCCCAACCAGCTGTTACGCCGTATTCTACAGCAGCAATATTCAAGGTAGAGTCGCCTTTGTTAATATCGGACATTACATATTTCGCTCCAGTATACGCTTTCACTTTCTTCAGAGCTTCATAGAAATCCTCGTAGGTCCAAGTTCCTTCTTGACTTAGATCAACTCCAGCTGCTTCAAAAATATCTTTGCGAATAGCGTAGGAATATCCGCTACCAGCCCCTTCCCACATACCAGGGAGGACATAATATTTTCCGTCCGCTTGCAACTTAGCTTTTAAATCTGCTTCAAGACCCCAATCTTTTACAGCCTTCATAAAGTTTGGCATGTACTGCACATAATCGCTAATAGGGACAATTTGTCCACCAGCAACAAATGGAGTTTCATCATATGTTTTAGGAATGATATAAGGAGCATCGCCACTATTGATGATCAGCATTTTTTGATTATCATATTCAGTTCTAGCTGTGAGCGACAAATCAAAGCTAACATTCGTTTTTTCTTTAATTGCGCTCCAGAGTCTCCAATCCTTTTGGTAAGGATAGTTCTCATGGTCACTATACATCATAGAATAAGTGATTGGTTCGTCGGAGTGGAAGGTTTGACCCTCCCCAAATTGATAATCCAGGGTAGGTTCTGCTGGTTTATTTTCAGCAGAATTGTTTGGCTTGTCAGTTGCTGGCGGGTTCGGATCGGATGCCCCCTCATTTTTCCCACCACCACATGCGGCCAAGCTGAGTGCCAAGACTAACACCATGAGAACCCCTATTGCTCTGTTAAACTTTTTCATAGCCTTCCTCCTCAATTTTTTTGTGAAGAGCCGCTTAGCCTTATTTATCTGACTTAAGCAAACCTTCATTTATATTACAGAAATCGCTGCAAACAAGTTTCACGTGTGCAGAATTTCCGAACATAAACCAATTAACCTTTTACAGAACCGATCATCATCCCTTGTACGAAGTACTTCTGTATAAACGGATATACACAAATGATCGGTAATGAAGTCAGTACCATCGCGGCAGACTTTACAGTAGCGGCGATTTGACTCTGTTGATCAGCTGTAGTCGCTCCGACTTCAGTCGGACTGATTGCATTCTCGATAAGCTGTCGTAAATATAAGGCTACAGGCCATTTATCCTTCGACTGTATATAGAGAGAAGCTCCGAACCAGGAATTCCAAAGACCTACTACTACGAACAACATAATCGTTGCCAGTATCGGTTTAGATAGCGGAAGCGTAATTTTCAGGAAAATACCGAATACGTCAAGCCCGTCTACCTTGGCCGCTTCCTCCACTTCATTTGGAAGACTAGAAAAGAAGGTCTTCATCAGAATAACGTTAAAAGCGCTTATCGCTCCTGGAAGAACTATCGCCCAAATTGTATCCCGCATTGCCAGCGTCTTGGCGATCAAAATATAATTGGGAATCAACCCTCCGCCAAAGTACATTGTAAAGATAACAAATGGAATAAAGAACTTATTCATTCTCAGCTTATCTTTTGATAATGGATAGGCCATTACCGCTGTTAAGGCCACCGAAATGAACGTCCCTACTACCGAGTACAAAATGGTATTACCGTAATAACGGAAGAAATCCGGTTTACTTAAAATTATTTTATAGGTTTGAGCTGTGAACTCCACTGGATAGAAGCTTACTTTACCTGCGTATACAGCTGCCTCCGAACTGAAGGACTGGGCTATCAAATAGACAAAAGGATATAAAGTTGCCACTACAACCAAAGTCATGATCAATGCATTAAAAATTTGGAACGATCGATATGATAATGATGCCTTCATGTTTTTCGCCTCCTTCTACCATAAGCTTGATTTTGTCGTCTTCTTGGATATTTGATTCGCTGCTGTGACTAAGATCAAGCCGAGAATACCTTCGAATAATCCGACTGCGGTAGCATAACTAAAGTTACCGCCCTTGATCCCTAGTCGGTAGACGTAGGTGGAGACAACATCCGCGGTTTGATAGATTAAAGGATTTTGCAGCAGTAAGACTTTTTCAAAATTAGAACCTAAAATACCACCAATATCCAAAATCAATAACGCCATTATCGTAGGAAGAATTCCTGGAATCGTAACATGCCATGCCAACCGTAAGCGGTTCGCGCCATCAATTTTGGCCGCTTCATACAGTTCTGTATTAATTCCCGTCATCGCCGCCAAATATAGGATCGTGCCCCAGCCAAGCCCTTGCCATATGCCTGAGGTGACATAGATTGTCGGGAACCAATGCGGTATAGTAATGAATGGAATCTTATCGAATCCTAAATTTTCGATCAATGAATTGATCGGACCGTTCATTGAGACAAATTCCTTGATCATACCCGCGACAATAACCGTAGCGATAAAGTGTGGCAAATAAGATACCGTCTGAACAAACTTTTTCAGCCTCAGCCTGACGATCTCATTAAGTAGTAACGCAAAGCCGAGCGTTAATGGAAACCTAAAGATCAAGTATAAAGTACTTAACACTAGATCGTTCTTAATTGCTCTCCAAAAGGTTGGATCATTAAAGAACATTTTGAAGTAAGTAAATCCGACCCACTCTGTACCAAATAGATTGGGTCCGCCTCTGTATTTCCGGAAGGCGATAATATTCCCAAGCATTGGAACATACTTAAAAATAATAAAGTAGATTACCGGAATAAGTAGAAATGAATACAGCTTCCATTCCTTTCTGACGTGCTTCCATAGTGGTTCTAAATCTACTGACTTATTTACCTCGACGCGTTTCTTCAGTGGCTCTACACCCATATCATTGTTGCGGAACGCCATACCCTCACCTTTCCTTCATGAGTATTGTTGGTTTCTTTCCCTACGTTGAAGATTTCGGCATCGAATCTTGAATTCAGCCGGGTCTTCCGGTGCTCACGTACCTACTACATACGCTCCGCTCCTCAGACCCTAGCTACATCCAACTGAAGCGTTTTGAAAAAACGCATATCGGAAGCATAAGCTTCGGTGCTGAAAGTCTGACTTTTTAAACACACATTTTTATTCTTAGACTTCTGTATCCAGTTCAGAAACCAGCTTAAATTCCGCTGTTTTCTTACCTGTAAGTGTGTAACTTCTGCTGTCCGGTCCGGAAGTACCTACATAAACGGCATACGTTCCAGCTTCTACCTTTCTTCTACCTTCTTCATCGTATAGAGCAAAGGCCTCGACTGGCAGGTGAAGTGTCAATTCCTTGCTCTCCTGCGGCTGCAGATGAACTTTTCGGAAGGCTTTTAGCTGAGCATTCGGAGTTCCATCCCGATCTGCCTTAACATACACTTGTAGTACTTCGCCTCCGGCCATGCTACCTTCGTTCTTGATCGTAGTCATAACCGAAATTCCGGCTTCTGTAATCCGTTCATGATCAATCCTCGTATTTAAAATAGTGAAATTCGTATAGGACATTCCATATCCGAATGGATACAGAGCTTCTTGCGTCATGTAGCGATATGTCCGGTTCTTCATGGAATAGTCCGTAAATTCCGGCAATTCTTCTGTCGTCTTGTAGAACGTAATCGGCAATTTTCCTTCCGGCGAGAATTCCCCAAAGATCGCTTCGGCAATGACACGGCCACCCTGAGCGCCCGGATACCAGCCCTGCATAATAGCCTGAACATGCTCATCTGCCCAAGGAACCGCGAGAGCGCTTCCAGATAACATAACTAGAATAATCGGTTTTCCGCTCTCATAGATCGTTCGTAGCATCTGTTCCTGAATTCCAGGTAAGTTCAAATCTCTCTTATCACCACTAGCGTACTGATTACCGGTATCCCCTTCTTCACCTTCCAATCCGGCATCTAGTCCCAAGCAGACGATAACAACGTCGCTTTCTTTGCAAACCCCCATCACTTCGGCAATCCGGTCATTCTCTATTCCCAGACCGCTAATTTTGTCTTTATGTAAATGACAGCCCTCGGAGTATAAGACACGAGCACTATCCCCCACGTAATCTTGAATACCTTCGAGTATAGTGATATATCGAGATGCCGTTCCTTCGTAATTGCCTTCTAACGCCCGTCTATTATTCGCGTTTGGACCGATTACGCCGATCGTTTTAAGCTTCGATTTATCTAGCGGGAGCATACCGTTCTCATTTTTCAGAAGAACCAACGATTCTCTCGCCGCCTTGCGATTTAATTGCTGCATCTCGGTCGAATCTACTTCGGTATACTTGATCGATGAGTACGGAACCTTCTCTTGCTCATCGAACATCCCCAGCTTCATTCTTGTCGTGAACAGACGGGTTACGGCTTGATCGATCTGAGCTTCAGTTACTAATCCTTCTTTGACTGCATCAAGTAGGAACACGAACAGGCTTCCGCAGTTCAGATCACAGCCCTGATTTACTGCCAGTGCTACGGATTCTATCGCATTAGCGGTAACGTGATGATGTTCGTGAAAATCCCGTATCGCCCAGCAATCTGAGACTACGTGTCCGTCAAATTGCCATTTTCCCCGTAATATTTCCTGCAGCAGCAGCTCACTTCCACAACACGGTTCACCATTAGTTCTGTTATAAGCCCCCATGACCGCTTCTACCTTCGCTTCTTCAACGCAGGCTTGGAACGCCTGGCAAATAGGTTTCATACAAGTCCTGAGTGGAGACCACTGCATTAAATTGATGCCGTAAATCCTCAGGTCCTGAATGGACGGCAAAATGCTTCGCACAAGCGGCAACCTTCATATAATTCTCATCATGGCCCTGTAAGCCTTGTATAAAACGGACTCCTAATCTTGAGGATAGATATGGATCCTCTCCATAAGTTTCATGCCCTCTGCCCCACCGTGGATCACGGAAAATGTTCACATTCGGTGCCCAGAAGGTCAGTCCTTTATAAATATCCGTATCATCAAATTCCTGCTGCATATTGTACTTCGCTCTAGCTTCTGTCGCGATCTTATCTGCAACTTCTTCCAGAAGATCCTCATCAAAAGTTGCTGCAAGTCCAATTGCCTGTGGAAAAACCGTTGCAACCCCTGCCCTCGCTACACCATGTAGCGCTTCATTCCACCAGTTATAGGCCTTCACATTAAGGCGTTCGATCCCTGGTGCGGCATGCAGCATTTGACGCACTTTCTCCTCAAGTGTCATTTGCGCGACCAATTGCTCCGCTCGTTTCTTATACTCTAGAATCTTAAAACTGTTTTCAACCAACTCTGCCATACTACACCATCTCTTCCCATTTATTTAAGCAATCAAAAGAATTGGCAAAACCAATATTTGCATGTTATGATTTCCTTGCTAGAGGATGTTTTTAACGAGTTTGTCACCTCATAATTCCAATGTATGCGGTTTCATAGGCTATATTATAGCGACTTTAGCTTTGAGGTTCTTCGTGAATTTAGCTTTTGGCTTCTCAAATATTGCTAAATTTATGCTAAGTCCACCTAAGTGATTGTTGGTGAAGTCTCTTTGATTTGATTCGTGTGTAAATAATCTAACCAAAGTAAGGATGGATGCTAATGATTGAGTCTCTGAACGGAGCCAAGGAAACAGTCTCTTATCGCGAACATTTTGGAATACGTATTTATTTAAATCAAGAGACAGAGGATTATCCAATCCATTGGCACACCGCTGCAGAAATTATTATGCCGCTCGAAAATGATTATACTGCTGTAATCAACGGTACCAAGTATGTGCTTCATCCCAATGATATCCTCGTGATCCCTTCGGGTGAGCTGCATGAACTTTTTGCTCCCAAATCAGGAAAGAGGATCATTCTGCAATTCGACTGGTCCCTACTGTATAACTTGAACGGATTTGACTCTACATTCCATTTGCTTCGGCCATGCTTACTCCTTACTTCGGGAGATAACGAAGATCTGCATGGCATACTAAGACCGCTTCTACATCAATTAATAGATGAATATTTCAGTAACTCATTACTGAAGGAAGCCTCAGCTTATTCCCTGCTGATTCAGTTCTTCGTCGTGCTTGGACGGAATTTCATGAATCATGATCAACGCTTTCTAAATACCAACAACCAGAAGCAACACAAATATATCGATAAGCTCCTCCAGGTTTGCAATTATATGAACAAGCATTGTACAGAGGATATTCAGGTTGAAGATCTGGCGAAGCTCGCTGGCTTCAGCAAATTTCACTTTATGCGCCTGTTCAAGCAATTTATGGGGATGTCCTATTACGACTATCTCAACCAGCATCGGATTATGCATGCGGAGACATTACTGATTGATCCCAATTTATCAGTGATGGAGATTGCCATGAGCTCAGGCTTTGGAAGTCTCCCACCTTTAACCGGGTGTTCAAGAAATATAAGAAATGTACTCCTACTGAATACAAATGCCTTCATGGCAACCATCCAACGCGTTAATAGATGGACTTAAATATAATAGAATTAAGGGAGCTTAACACCGATGAATCAGAATACAAACTTCAATAATGATTGGTTTTTTGCCAAACTGCCTCTTCATGTAAATATAGAGACGGTTTTTTCCGGCAGCGTTAATTGGTCACCGGTCACCTTGCCCCATGACTGGTTGATATATGACACACATCATTTATATGAAAATGGAGAAGGCTGGTATCGTAGAACATTATTCATTGACGAGTTAGTACCAAATAGCGTCACATCGCTTTGTTTTGAAGGCGTTTACATGAACTCCTCACTCTATGTGAACGGTCATCTCGCTGGGACTTGGAAATACGGATATTCCACCTTTGAAATAGACATCACTCCTTACATAACTTCAGGTAGCAACGAAATTTATGTTCAAGTTATACATGAATCTCCTAATTCACGTTGGTATTCCGGGCGGGAATTTATCGGAATGTATGGCTGAGAACTTATCCCGATACCCATATTGTTCCAAACGGGGTTTATATCGTTGCGAGAAAAGACAAAGATGATCCTGACCTCTGGAATGTAGAGATAGAATCCGAGCTGAAGTTAAGCGAGATTTCTGGCTCAACAGCGGCCAAGAAGTATCAGATTAGACACTCGATTCTGGATGCTTTCGGAACGCAGGTTACCCAGGCTATAACGGAAGTTTCTTGGGATAACAACAGATTGTCTGCATCCCCTCTTGTATTTCAATCCTTAATCCGATGCTATGGGACATCTCACTACCATACTGCTATACACTTAAAACCGAGCTTATTGTCGATGATACGGTCATCGATTTAGAGATCAATAATTTTGGATTCCGAACTATGGAATTTGATAGCCAACGGGGCTTCTTCCTCAACGGTCGGCATGTTAAGCTTCATGGCGTTTGTCAGCATCATGATCTGGGTTGTCTAGGTGCTGCTGTTAATAGAGCGGCCTTGAGGAGACAGATTTCGCTCTTACAGGAAATGGGCGTGAACGCAATCCGTACCGCTCACAATATGCCTGCCGTTGAACTGATGGAACTTGCTGATGAAATGGGCGTACTGATCGTCTCAGAAGCATTTGATATGTGGGAGCGAAAAAAAACTACGTATGATTATGCGAGATTTTTCCCTGAATGGTGGAAAAAAGATGTAGCTAGTTGGATACGCCGGGATCGGAACCACCCCAGTATGCTGATGTGGAGTATTGGGAATGAAATTTATGACACTCATGCTGATGAGCGTGGTCAGGAATTAACGATTCTACTCAGGGATGAAGTGCTCATACACGATCCAAAAGCAAATGCTGTCGTTACGATTGGCTCTAATTATATGCCTTGGGAGAATGCCCAGAAGTGCGCCGAGCTGGTTAAGATCGCTGGATATAACTATGGGGAGAAGTATTATGATCTCCATCATCAGGAGCATCCCGATTGGATTATTTATGGCAGCGAAACTGCGTCAACGGTACAAAGCCGGGGAATCTATCATTTTCCATTATCCCAATCGGTACTGTCAGATGATGATGAACAATGCTCATCCTTAGGCAACAGTTCAACCAGCTGGGGAGCAAAGAGCACAGAGCACTGCATTATGGATGACCGGGACGCTGTGTATTCCCCTGGACAATTCATATGGACGGGCTTCGATTACATCGGTGAACCAACTCCCTATCATACGAAGAATTCCTATTTTGGACAATTGGATACGGCGGGGTTCAAGAAGGACTCCTTCTACATATATCAGGCAGAATGGACGGATTATAAAGTAAATCCGATGGTTCATATCTTCCCGTACTGGGACTTTTCCGAAGGTCAGATGATTGATGTGCGCGTCACCTCAAATGCTCCAAGGATTGAGTTATTCTTTAACGATGTCTCACAAGGCACGGTAGATATTGATCATAAGCATGGTCGCAAACTGTTGGGAGAGTGGCAGGTCCCTTATCGTAAAGGTGTTCTGCGGGCTGTAGCTTACGATGAGGACGGAAATACATTAGCAACAGATGTGAACTCCTCCTTTGGGGATGCGGCTTCTCTAGTACTGGTTCCTGACAAAAAGACAATAACGGCCGATGGATCGGACCTTATTTTTGTTGAGATTTCAACTGTCGATCTGGACGGTATTCCAGTGGGAAACGCAAATAACCGGGTTCACATCACGGTCGAAGGTCCCGGACGACTTGTTGGCCTCGATAATGGCGATAGTACCGACTATGACCAATATAAAGGAACGAACCGTAGGCTGTTCAGCGGTAAGCTACTTGCCGTCATTGCCAGTACAGAAGAGACGGGTTCCATCATAGTTCGTGCTGAATCCAAGGGGCTGAACCCTGCCGAGCTTATCTTAACCGCCGCTCCCCCACAACCGTCTAACGATACGGATAGTATTGTTTCGTTATATAGTTACACAAATGAGAATGCAGCAGAGCTGAAAACGCAGGAACTGCGGATGACTCAGGAACTACAGGCGTCGGAAATTCCGATACGTAAGCTCGAGATTATTTGTCCTGAAGGGAATAAGCTATCTAAGGACATCAGATCTCTTCCCGTTAGGGTCAAGATCCATCCAAGTAATGCCACTTATCAAGAGGTTACATGGAGAGTTACCAACGCAGGTGGTATAGATGCAAATATTGCTATCCTAGATGCGAAGGGGCATGCAGCCGTCATTACAGCATTGGGCGACGGAGAGGTCTATATCCGCTGTGCGACGACAAATGGTTCTGATAACATACGGCTCTATTCCATGATGGAATTTCAGATCACCGATCTGGGCAAGCCTATTTAAATCCATACGAGTTCGTGTCAGCTGGGTATCATAGCGATGCCAGTACGAATTTAACGAATGGCAACGAGCGCGGAGTTGCTACAGGTAGAGACGGCGAGAGTCTGATCTGCTTTGACAAGATCGATTTTGGGAACTTTGGTTCCGATGAAATTACGCTGCCGATCTTCTCGCTTGATGATGCGGAGTTCCCTATCGAGATATGGGAGGGTATCCCGGGTGAGGACAATGCTTCTTTACTGACAACGGTAACCTATCAAAAACCGTCAATATGGAATGTCTATCAGGAAGAGACCTACCGTCTACCGAGACGATTGAAGGGAATTGTCTCCCTCTGCTTCCTGCTGCGACGTAAAATTCATTTGAAAGGCATGCAGTTTGAGAAGCCGATGAAGGCTTTCGAAAAGCTAAGCGTTCTTGAAAATAATCGCATCTACGGTGATTCCTTTACTCTCATGGAAGATTCGATAGAGAATATTGGTAATAATGTCTCGCTGGTCTTCGAAGATATGGACTTCGGGGAATCGGGAAGCAGTAAGCTGGTCATTTGCGGACATTCACCTCTCGATAAGAACACCTTGCATATTCAATTCAGCAGTCTAGATGGTGATAACAAGCAGATTGTGGAGTTCACCTTATCCAAAGATTATTGCGAGCAGGAGTTCACACTAGAACGTATAACTGGCCTCCAGACCGTAACCTTTGTATTTCTCCCTGGTAGCCAATTCGACTTCAAGTGGTTCCAGTTTCATAGGTGAATAGAACTTAATATATGCCTATTGAGCCATGGAAGTGAAGAAATGATGAGCTAAGGATTGTTGATTGCAAAGAGGAGCTGTCCCATAAGTAAGTGTTTACTTACTAGGGATGGCTCCTTTTTATTTCATGGCGAGGAAAAGACGTAGAAATCACCTATGCCAGATTTAACGGACGACGGACGACGTTCCACTTATTTCTACTACTAGCGGATTATTTGTAGTATTATGTCATAAGAGAATTGGGAGAATTTACGCTTTGAAAAGAAAAAAATAATCGTATGAAGGTGTAACAAGTGAAGAATTCTATAAGATTAATACTCATATGTTCTCTTATGATAGCTTTATTTAGTGGTTGTTCCTCAGGCAGTAACAATGAGCTATCTTCCAAAATCGATAGTTTGTCAAAACAAGTCTCTTATTTAGAAGATGAAAACGAAAAATTAAAACAACTACTTAAAGAAACAAACGTGACAGTGGATGAAACTACTGAAGAAAGCAATTCTCCAACTAGTGAAGATCAATCTCAGACGACAAATAACTCCAATATAGACAATCTTATTGAACTTACAAAGCCCTTCACTGTCGAAGACTATGCTAAGCTTAAACTGAAGTCGGTCGAATTTGCTTCAAAAATAGCTCCTCCTAATCCTGATTCTTTCTATTCTTATTATGAAGTAAAAGACTCAAATAACATCTACCTTGATACCGTAATCAACATTAAGAGTTTATTGACCTCCGCAAAATCATCAGATGAATTTGTATCGGTAAAAGTAAAGTATGATGAAAAGTATGATTACAATAGCTTCTCAACGGTTGAAGAAAATGGCGGAACAGATTTTACATATACGAACATCACTAGTATAGAACCACTTAAATCTAAAAACCTACATTTTATTGCCGAGCTTCCTGTCGAAGCATCTAAGGATACTAAATCTCTCTCTGTAATTATTACCTGTGATGGCAAGGACTTTATTTATAAGTTGAGATAATGAAAAAGAGTGCAGGGGTCCCTGCACTCTTTTTCATTACACCGTGGCCATATACTTGGAAAGTACATTCTCGTATACACTCATAGGTCGCAACCCCACCAGCTTTTCAACTGGTTCCCCATTATGAAATACAATCACTGTAGGCATAGACATGATACCGAAAGAACCTGGTGTAATCGGAGACTCATCGCAATCCAACTTAAGAATTGATACCTGTTCTCCATACTTTTCGCTTAGCTCACCTAAAATAGGCAATAACGCCTTACAAGGTGGGCACCATACAGCGCCAAACTCTACCAAGGTCAGTTCTTTCTTTTGGATCTCCGATTGAAAAGTTACATCATTTACCTCAATAACACTCATAATAATCTCTCCTCCTTCATATGTTTACGCTCCTGCAGAATGGAGACCATACGATCCTGCAAATTCTCTCTGATTTGGCTCAGTAACCGGATTTGTTCGTCGATCTCCTCCATCTTCTCTTGAAATATCGGCAGTATTTCTTCACAGAACGCTTCTTTGTTTTTGAGAACACAATGAAGAAATCCTGAAATCTGCTCCGTCGATAACCCAAGATCCAGATAAAATCGAATAGTACGAACCTGCTCTTCAGCCAGAGCCGAATATTCCCGATATCCGTTATCCTGCCTGATCGGGGCTAGCAAGCCCTTGCTTTCATAATAGCGCAGTGAACGAATGCTGATTCCAGTCCTCTCAGACAGTTCTCCGATTTTCATTTCATATGCTCCCTTCTGCTTCATAACAATAATAAACCCTAACATTAATGTCAGGGTCAATAGTTAAATGCTTGATTATGTACTGATAACATACAAATATCCGTAGTAAATCTAAGAAGTGTTTAGCATACTACATGGAAGAATTTATACGATTGCGTAGAATAGCCGGCTGAATCGCCGATTTTCCGCCAAACCTGCCTCCGACAAGCTTTGTGTTAGAATAGTTCTCCAGCGTTTAATACTATATATATCCGGAACTTTTTGTCCTTTATTATTAAAAATTGACGGGTATAGATAAAAGCCGAGTCTAACGACTCGGGCTCTTCATATCTCTAAGCTCTAAGTGAATATTCCATTATGAATTGAAGTTCAGAGAGTTCAATTTACTTTAGTAAATGCCCATTTCTGCGCGTCCGTTCCATTATCGGTCCACTGTTGAACGGCGGCTCCATCAGCAGTTGAGGACCCAGATACGTCCATAACAAGCCCGCTCGCCTTGGACACCAGCTTGTAATAGCCTCCGCCGACATCAACTAGCTTCCACCGCTGCGCACTCGTGCCGTTATCAGTCCATTGCTGTAGCTGTACTCCGCTTGATGTGCTTGAATTGGGCACATCCAGCACCTTTCCGCTATGGACTGCCGTAAGTTTATAATATCCATCCCCCGTGCTCTCGACTTTGAAGCGTTGATTGTTGGCGCTGTAATTCGTCCACTGCTGCATTTTAGCGCCGTCAGCCAGGGAAACATCAGTTACGTCGAGTACCTTGCCACTCGCCTTGGAGGCGAGTGTATAGATGCCGCCACTTATGATATTCGATGGATTTGACTGTTGATATACCCTCACATAGTCAACGAGCATCTGTGAAGGAAACGGCGTTGATCCATTCGGGCTACCCGGCCAATTGCCGCCGACGGCCAAGTTCAGAAGGATAAAGAAAGGTCTCTGGAACTCCTCTGTATTCCCCGTTCCGTTCTGAATATAAATCTCGTTATACTGGTTGCCATCTACAAACCAACGGATGTAATTGGCATCCCATTCTATACTATACGTATGAAATTGAGAGAAATCCAAATTACCTGATATATTCCCGTAACTTGCATAACCGTTCGCATCCCAATGTACAGTTCCGTTCACATAAGGGTTATTGTTAACCCGCTCCATAATGTCGATCTCACCGCAAGCAGGCCATCCAACCGAAGTAATATTCGAGCCAAGCATCCAGAAAGCCGGCCATAACCCTTGACCAGAAGGAAGCTTGATCCGCGCCTCAACCTTACCATAGGTAAAATTCTGTAGACCTTGTGTTTTGATTCTTGCAGAGGTATAGTTCATTCCTCCATAAGATTCCTTCTGCGCAGTAATGACCAGATTTCCCCCGGTCACCTGCAAATTTTGCGGTCGACTTGTATAATACTCCAGCTCATTGTTCCCCCATCCACCGCTACCGGTACCGATTTCGGCTGTCCAATTAGCGGTATTTAAGGATGAGCCGTTAAATTCATCGCTCCAGACCAGGTTCCAATCAGCTGCACTCGTCTTCATCGTAGGCACAAAAGCAATCAGGAGAGTAAACACCAGAAATAAACACAGTTTTTTCCCATGTCTTAACATTCATACTCGCTCCTTTTAGGGTAGATTGCCTTGCTTCTTCTACACACGCCCGCGCAGCGTGCTTTGGACCTAAACCGGTTTCGAATTGAGCTGAATGATAGCGCTATCTTTTTCTGTTGTTTCCATTATAAGGGTTTGGGCTTTACTATTTCAACTTATTTTTATATTTCTTCCAAAATAGAGGAATTATAAGTGATATTCATAGGATTGAACCGGAGTCTTGACTGTACTAAATAAGAGATGTAAAATTTGTTCGGAAACTATTTAAACTTATTCGGTTTCTATATTTCCTTGGAGGGTTGATTAAATGAAAAACGTCAAGTCAGTCTCTGTTATGCTACCGGTAGTAATGCTTAGTCTCGCATTGGCCCTTCGTCAAATGTCCATGACGATCGTCATGCCTTTTATTTCTACGTACTGTAAAGACCTTATTGGATACACGCCTTTATTAGCCGGACTTGCAGTCGGAATCTTTGGACTAACACAAGCTATATTTCAAATTCCCTATGGAGTACTTAGTGATAAATACGGGAACAAGCGAATGGTTCTGATTGGGCTTGTGCTTGTCGTCGTTGGGCTTGTCCTCGCTTTTTTCTCTAACAATATGGCTCTCTTGATCGTTTCACGTGCATTACAAGGCAGTGGTGCTATCATCGGAGTTGCCTATTCTTGGAGCATTGGCATGGTGAACGAAAAGGATAGAACGAAAGCGATGAGTATTCTTGGCGCCTTTATTTCCGTTGCAGCGGCCCTCGCTTTCGCAGTCGGACCATTGCTTCGCGAGATTATGTCCGTCAGATGGATGTTTATGACCTGTGCCATATTACTTACTTTGAATCTACTCTATATTTTGTTTTTCTTAAAGGATAATAAACAACATACAAAGACCCAAGCTGCTCCGAAAGGCACTTTTCGGCTCTTGCTTCAAAACAAGACTTTTGTAACACTCAATCTGGCTGCCTTCCTTAATAACTTCTTGATGGTCTCCGTATTCTATGCATTGCCTCTCGATTTGAACAAAATAACAGGGGAAACTGGAATGTGGAAGATTTTCGTACCGGCCATTATCGCAGCTATAATATTTATGAAGGCCGCAGTAACTTGGGCTGAGAAGAGTATTAACAACAATTATTACGTTCTGATCGCTTCCTTTATGATCTCAGCCGTGAGCATTATTTTTTATTTTAACAAGACGTCATTCCTCTCTTTGCTTGCCGGGACAACATTATTTATGTGTGCTTACATTTCCCTGACCACCCTTGTGGCGGCCAATGTGAACAGCATCGCAGAGGACAGCTATCGGGGACAGCGAATGGAATTTTTAATTCTTTCCAATTCGTAGGTAATTTTATCGGTGCCCTGATCACGGGATTTTTATGGGGATATCTGAGAGCCTAACCTGGCTAATGATGATCGTTATAGGAATAGCAGGTATTATTTTGATTGCTTTCGGAGGAATTCCGAGAGCACATCAAACAAGGGGGAATCGTATATGAAAGAGAATATCCTTAATGTCGCTGCTGAACTCATTGAGAAATACGGACTTAGAAAATTCACGATCGATGAAATTGCAAAGGAATTAAAAATCAGCAAAAAAACAATTTATAAGCACTTTCAAAGTAAAGATGAGATTATTAAGGAGTTCTTTATTACAACACTGGACAGCGATCGAAACAGCGTAATTAGCGCACTCAACAGCGACCTGAATTTTAGGGATAAAATCCATTCGATTATATATTCCAATCACATATACAAAATCCCCCTCGCCCTCTTAACTGAAGCTAAACAGTTTTATCCTGAAGAATGGACTAGAATTGAGGAATTAAAGCACTTCAAGACACGCTCTATACAAAAATTGTTGGAGCAAGCTCAGACTAATGGCATCCTCAAGCCGCAGATTCATTTTGGAGTTTTATCAAAAATGCTGGAGGAAATCAGTGATATCTTTATCGACTACGATTTTCTGTTGGAGAACAAACTAACAACGTCCGAAGCCATCGATGAAGCTTTGAAGATTGTGTTTAACGGAGTTATGAAATAGCACTGACGTATAATAAGTGGCAATCCAATCATACTAAACCATAGCAAATCCCCACCAAAAGGATGTGGCCTATGTGAATGGATGGATACAATTCGATTTTTGGGAAATGATCTTGAGAACTACCATCACTTTCCTTATCCTGCTTACACTGACCAGACTTATCGGCGAAAAACAGCTAGGACACCTTACCTTTTTCGATTATGTTACTGGAATTACGATCGGCTCTGTAGCAGCGGAAATTGTCGTTAGAAAAGACACTCCTTTTTTTAACGGCATGATAAGCTTAATATGGTGGGTAATTCTGGCGATTCTGATAAGCTATATAAGCTTAAAATCAAGTAAAGCCCGAATTGTGATGGATGGACAACCGAAGATTATTATTAAAAAAGGGAAGATTATGAAGGATACTTTGAAATCGACCCGTTTAAACCTGGATGATCTATGCATGATGCTACGGGAAAAGGATGTATTTAGCATCCAGGACGTTCACTACGCAATCCTAGAACCTGATGGGAAAATAAGCGTTCTTAGAAAGGAATTCAAACAACCTGTAACTAAAGGGGACTTGAATATTCCTACTCCTAACTTCACATATTTACCGTCCGAGATCATTTCAGATGGAAAAATAGTTAAGAAGAACTTACAGGAATTAACTCTTGATGAGACTTGGCTCCATCAAGAGTTACTGAAAAAGGGATCCATTCTGCCGAAGAAGTGTTCTATGCTGAAGTGCAGAGTGATGGATCCCTATTTGTTGATAAGGACTGAGGTTCAGTGTATAATGCTGGTAACAAGTTCAATAAAAATTCAAGGGACGTAGTTTACGATCATTCGTAAATTGCGTCCCTTTATTCTTGTTCAATATCCTATTAATCTGTTGAGGTGTATACAATGTTTGAGATACCACAGCTTATGCCAAATGATCGAGCTATTATTATCAATGCGGATGACTTTGGAATAACACATAGTACAAATCAAGCCATAGTAGAATTGTTCGAAAACGATTCAATTACTTCCTCTTCTCTCATGGTCCCTTGTACTGCAGCAAAAGAAGTACCCCAATTATGTTCCAAGAACCATAATCTCAAAGTCGGAATACATCTGACACTTACTAGTACAGAAAACTATTCACTTAAACCTGTATTTCAAGAGTATAATCTGGAGAGTCTGGTTACTGATGAAGGCTTTTTCCCTAAGGACCTTACGTTTGTTGAAAAGAATGCAGATCCCCTTCATGTCAAAGCGGAATTGGAAGCGCAGATATTATGGGCGCTCTCGCATGGAGTCGATGTTACCCATTTGGACAGCCATGCTGGTTCAGTTATGGGTCTTACGACCGGCCGTGATTTCCTTGAGATCGTATTCGATTTATGTGAGAAGTATGAATTGCCCTTTAATTTACCTTTGCAAATTATCGATCAGCCTTTCTTAAGTAGGAGTCAAAAAAGTCTTTTTGAACAAAGGATTCTTTCTGCTAAGCGTCGTGGAATTGAGTTAATTGACGACTTGATACCGCTCCCCTATCATCTTGATCCTGGAGAGAATTACAATCATATGAGAGATGGGCTAATTAGGCAGATTGAATACTGCAAACCAGGCATTACACAGATCGTTGCTCATCCCGCCAAGGTAACAAGTGAACTCCAGGCACTAACCCCGCACTTCAAAAAAAGAGGGCTTGAATTCCAATTGCTCAATGATCCACGGATCAAGCATACGCTTCAAGTAAATCACATAAAGCTAATATCATGGGAATATTTGCGCTCGCTACAAAGATCCAAGAAGCCGCTGTATTGACTTATTGGCAAATATACGTTAATTTTCTGACTAGCAGTACTGAATAGATTGCAACTGGAAAGGAATACCAAACATGATAATACCTGATTATTCCGTACATTTTGAAACTTTGCCTTCTTATAATCCTGAGCTTAAAAATGTTGTCGTTCTAGCCACAGGCGGGACGATTGCCGGAAGCGGAGAGGCGCATAAAACATTAAATTACGAACCGGGTTCACTGCCTATAGAGCATCTTCTCGATAGTGTGCCGCATTTGAATGAGATCGCGAATTGCAGCGGCTTACAGATCAGTAATCTGTGCAGCGCTGACATTACTGGCTCACACTGGCTGACCTTGGCCACAATCATCAATGATTTAGCCCAAAGGGAAGATGTCCATGGCTTCGTCATTACTCATGGGACGGATACACTCGATGAGACATCCTATTTTCTCAACCTTGTCGTTAAGACAGACAAACCCGTCATTATTACCGGTTCCATGCGTCCAGCTACTGCAATTAGCGCTGACGGCCCGCTGAACCTGTTCCAATCCGTTGCACTGGCTGCAAATCCAGAAGCGATCGGCCAGGGAGTGATGGTCGTATTTGCAGAAGGAATATACAGCGGCAGAGATGTGCAAAAAGTTAATACTTTTAAAGCTAACGCCTTCGACGAACGGGATTTCGGCTGCCTCGGATACATGCGGGACCATCAGGCTTTCTTCTATACCCGTTCGCTGAAGAAGCATACAACGGATGCTCAATTTGATATTTCACAAATATCTGAACTGCCAACAGTCTCTGTTGCTTATTTTCATGTCGATGCTGACCCGGGGATCCTGGATTATCTAGCTACGATCTCTAAAGGGATCGTCATCGCTGGAGCAGGCGGAGGTATCTACAGTAAACCTTGGATCGACCGAGTTCAGGCACTCAAGAATAACAATATCCCTGTAGTACGCTGCTCACGGATTTCAAGTGGAATTACGCTCAAGGATGCTTATATTGACCTGTCCGCGAACTCTATTCCATGCAATAGTCTCGTTCCGCAAAAAGCTCGGATCCTCCTCTCTCTTGCCTTGACACAGACAACAGAGTATCACGAGATTGCAGCTATGTTTGATGAATATTAAGCTAGCGATGTAAATAAAGACAGCCCAAACAAGCGGGGCTGTCTTTATTTACATAATATGCTAATTGATAAAACACTCTCTTAATGTATAACGCCTACTATTAATTTGTAAAACATACATTAGGAGGGAAAATATGAAGCCAGATAAGACTAAATTGAAACATGCTATTGTAGCAGCAACTGCTGCAGCCGTGCTCGTCTCGGGCGCGATTACAACGCAAATCTCGGAGAAAAGCAAGGGAACTCAAGGCAATCTCGTTAATAAAGCCAAGCAATTAGGCTATTCATATGTGTCCAGTAAAGAGGAACTGCAAAAAGCTAAGAATGGTAAGCTGCTCGGTTTATTCGCAAATGAGGAAATGTTCCAGCAAAGACCGGAAGGCGAAGGAGATATTTATGATCCGGTCGTCTCCTTACCGGAGATGACGAAGAAAGCGCTCGATACACTCTCCACCAATAAAAAGGGATTTTTCCTGATGGTTGAAGAAGAGGGCACTGATGAATTCGCTCATGAGAACAATGCGAAAATGACGATCAAATCTGGCCAAGAGCTCGATAAAGCCGTTAAGATCGCTAAAGACTTCGCCAAGAAAAATCCGGATACCCTCGTACTTGTGCTGGCCGACCATGAAACCGGCGGCTTCTCGATCGAACCTGTGGACGATAAGGACGAATCAGGAGACGGCATCTCCCAAGAAGACGGACCTTTTGCTATCGCCAAATCGAAACTTAACTTCGTAGTGGATTGGACGACTTCAGGGCACACGGCGGTAGATATTCCAGTTACGGCAACTGGCAAAAATGCCGAACTCTTCACAGGAATCTATGAGAATACTGAAGTATTTAGCAAATTGATGCAGGCTCTCGGACTGAAAACTAAGAAATAACTTATAGAGAAATATTGAGACAGACAGCCCTTACGTCAGATGAATGACGTTAAGGGCTGTTTTTTGCAATTATTTAGGCCATAATGTTATATGTACATAACATATTAATCAAAGGATGAACGCCATGAGTTTTACATCACTGTCTGCCTCCCTTGCGGAACTGAAGCTAAGAAGCTGTCTGATCAGTAAACGTGGCCAGCTAATTTTCGAATATTATAAAGACACTAACATCCCGGGCCAGATCGCCAAGATTAACTCATGTACCAAGAGCATCCTTTCCTCTCTTATCTGCATCGCTATGGATCAAGGGTACTTGCCTCCTCCGGAAACAGCGATCTCGAAATACTTCCCGGAGCTTGTTGTAAAGGCAAAGTATGGCTCCATCCAGACGGACGAGCCATCCACTGGCAGCAAAATACCCGATGCTCGCAAGCTTGATATTACGATAAATCATCTGTTAACAATGTCAGCTGGATTTGATTGGACGGAGTTTGGCGGGCAAAATTCTTTTCCGAAAATGACAAGAACGTCGGATTGGATCAACTTCGTGCTGGATCAACCTCTATCCGATCTACCTGGTACGAGAATGGAGTACAATTCCGGAGTCTCGCAGCTGTTGTCTGTTATTCTGGTGCAAGCAACCGGCTTATCCGTTGCCGAATTTGCCGAGAAGCAGCTATTCGGCCCGCTCGGGATAGAGTCCTATAAATGGGAGACCGACCCTCAGGGTTTCCACACTGGTGGCTTCGGACTATGGCTGCGCCCTACCGATATGCTGAAGTTTGGACAACTCTATTTGCAACAAGGAATGTGGGAGGGCAAGCAGATCATCTCGCCTGAGCTTATCACCCGAACTATCCATCCCACTCTTCCCGCCGAAGCACCGCGTCATGGATTTTATGGCTGGCACTGGTGGGTGGATAAGTTGTCTTCAATTGACTATTACTATGCACGCGGCTTCGGCGGGCAGTTCATTCATATCATCCCTAGCCTGGAGACAGTGGTTGTTCAGACGCATGATAATCGCAAGAAAAAGGAACAACCTGATATTTTCCGTGAATATATCTTGCCTTTGTTAATCGAATAACGTCCCTGTAAATCTGAAAAGGAAGGTATCGGACTCGAACTGTCGATACCTTCCTTTTATCATTTTCCCCACCTGGCTTCATCAATAGACCAATTTCTCACGATAAAGGACATGCATGCTTTTCTGTTCGTATATAGGAGGATTACAAAATTAATTATCCAGATGTAGATCAGCGGTAGCGAGAAATCAATGAAGTATAGATACACTAATAATATTAAAAATCCGATTACGACTTGAAAACCATCTGTTGACCTTGGATCGGCCCGGTTGTTATGGAGCGGGATGAAGATAAGTTTCAGTAGAGCCAGAATGACCGCGTAAGCTAGAGCAACCTCGAACCATGTTAACGCACTCCACACACCAAAGGTCACAGCTATCGCTTTACCGCCCTTGAATTTCATAAATGGTGAGAATACATGCCCCAAAATAAAAGCAGTTGCAACCCATATCAGATCATAGCCTTGAATTAGTCTGAAATGCATCATCAAGAATAGAGGAACGTATCCCTTGGCGAAGTCGAGCAATATCCCCAGTAGCCCCATTCTGTACCCAGCTGCTTGCCATAGATTGAAGGCGCCAGGATTGCCGTCTCCTTCCCTTCGTATATCTTTGCTAGCTACCTTCCCCAGCCAATAAGAGAACATCAGTGATCCGGACAGAAACCCCGTAACGGTCAGCAAGATGATCATTTCTAGGACCTGCCCCTCACCTGAATCGCCCTGCCTTTCCACGATACAGACCCAAGAAATATGACCTGATATGCGGAATAGAGCATCACAATCAGAAAGAACAGCGTCGACAAAATATGAAGGATTGGCATTAGCTTACCGAACTTTCCAACGTACTTGATCAAATAAAAAATTTGCATGGTATACAGTACATAACCGATAAGTGCTGCATAGAACCACGAACTATCCCAAAAGATAACAGTACTCTCGGCGACAATCAGTCCAATTAACCATAACGCAACCAATACGATTGTCGGAGCCGCTAATTTGGAGGTACTGAGAACAGCCCCCTTTCCAAATCCCTGCAGTTCACTCTTGATCCCGTTCGGATACATTCTAAAGGAGACAAGTCCTTGCCCTAGAAAGTTGGTCACTGGAATTCCAGCTGCCCGGTACCTTGCCCCTAAATTGAGATCGTCCAACACTTCTGCTTTAATACTGTCATGTCCCTGAATCGCTTCATAATCCACTCTGGTCGTAATAATACAGGAACCATATAGTCCTTTCTGCTTACTTTTACGTTCAAAAGGAGAAGTAAAGGCGAACACGCCAAGAATATTGGCAACCATTGCTAACCGTTCATAAAGTTTCTCCGTATAGTGGTACGGGACAACCGAGATTACCCCGCCACATTGCTTACGTAATCCTAATAACGATTCAAGCGCATGAGGATCCATCCGAATATCCGCATCCAGAAAAACAATCAAATCGCCTGAACTATGCAGAAATCCATTCCATACGGCCCAGGTCTTCCCCGTCCACCCGGCAGGTAGCTCCGGATTATCTACTACCTTAACTCCGTAGCTCATAGCAATTTCTCGCGTTCGATCCTCTGAACCATCGTCTACAACGATAATTTCATCAGGTTGATAGCGTTGACTCAACAAGGAGCTAAGGAGTTGAGGCAAATTGGCCTCCTCATTTCTAGCAGGGATGATGACTGAAATTCGTTCATCTTTTATATATGTCTCTGTACTTTCCGGCACTGTATTTTTTCGAAACAATAAAAAACCTGAAATACATCCCAAGAAGACAATAACAGAAACTGCAACCACCAAATCGATCCCCCGATCAGAAAGGAACTGCATGAACAAGATTAATTATTTATACGCGACATGATAGTTTTCAATGCTAGATGTACCGGATATAACGGAAAAGCCACGAAACCCTCATCTGGTAAAATACAGTGAGCTGCTTCATGGCTAATGGTTTGAACTAAATTTGATGATTAGGTAGTGGCCTCTTTATAAGGTACTACAGCACCGCAGAATTCGCACTTAACCGACTGATCCGGCGGTACATTTGCTACAGCACCGCACCCCGGACATTCGACTGATAGTGGTACTTTAGGAGTTGCTCCCGTTACTGAAGACGTTCCTCTCGGAAAAGCGCTAGCTGGATTACCATTCTCCGTTGATGAAGTATAAACATAGCTAGTGGTAACAGTTCTACCACCCTGAGAATTTGCTTGTTTGATCTGCTGCTGTACAAAATCATTTACCGATCTTGCATCAAGTGGGTCAAAACCTGTATTCACCGGTCTTTGCGGAGATGGTCCTGCTTGGTTCGGATTAGGAACCCCGTATGGTACACCATTCGGCATCCTATTCATACCAGGATTTGCAGGTCCACCTCGGGGATAGCCTGCCATGTTCATTTGGGGCTGCTTTTTCGCATCAACCATCTTGATACTCGCTATTAACAACAAAATACCCGGTAAAATTAATACAATAAGAGAAATAAAAAACAACGCCACTTCAGACGAAGCTAAACTTCCAAAAACCATGATGATCCCGAGAAGAAGTAGAACTATTGATAATACCATGAGCAAAACACCGGAAAGCTTCTTCACATCATAACCTCCTGAACCTATATCGTCGACTAACTATTTCGATACGAGCAGCTGGTTGTTCCGTCTGGCAAGTGTACTAGAGAATTCATTCAAGCCTTGTAGAATAGCCTCGAATGATAACTCCCTATCGCCTGAGAACATCAGCGTTACCTGATCTATCAACGAATGAATTTGATGATACAATGATTGATCCATGTATGTAAGCGAATGTGGCGTAATCGGATCGCTGTAATGAACCTTGTCGATCAGCTTAGCCATAACAGACTCGATTTCTTGATTATACGGACTATCTACGGAACGGACTTTTTCCTGTAATTCTTTTAACGCCATTTCAATAGCATGCAGGTTCACAACGCTTGTGTTCGTGTCTTCTTCGCGATCGATTGCTGATCTGACAAACAAGAAGAGCAATCCACCAATAATAACCGCCATGGCAAAAGTCAATATATGCAAAAGGATGAACCAACGTAGAGCAAGGTCAGCAAATCCGGTAAAGAAGGAATAAACAAGTACTGCCACGAAATATGCAACAATAACGGTCCCGAGACCTAAATATCCAGGAATCATTTTTTTAATGGTATCGACGTTACCGACCCAATAATCCGCATAACGCCAAAGGATGGTTTCCGCCAATAAAACAGAGATCAACGAAATCCAAAAGGAAACCGTAATCACAAAGCTAGTATACAGTGCCAAAAAGGCGAATAACGTTGATAAGACTGTTACCACATATAATCCAAATAATACAATCTTCCCCAAAGGTAACCGTTTGGTTGCCACTAATCATTGCCTCCTTCCAGCAGGTTCGTCCCGCATTCCAGACAAAATTTTTGATTAGGAGCGACTTCTTGCCCGCAATTCTTACACTTCTTAACGAGCACAGTACCACAATTACCGCAAAATTTACTGTTACCCGGCACTAATTCACTGCAAGTAGGACAACGACGGGGCAGCGGCTCTTTGCATTTTACGCACTCCAGACTATCCTCAGAATTATCCGCGCCACACCGCGGACAAGCAAAGTACTTATCTCCGCAGTTTGGACAAAATTTAGAGTCCCTTGGAATAGGTGAGCTACAGACATTACAAACAACGAGCTGTTCCTTTGCCACATCATTTTGTATGTTCCCAGTTAACGAATGACCACAACTGCTGCAAAAAGCGGAATTCCCCTCGTTAGTATGCTGACAGTTCGGACAAATACTTTGGGAGGATGGCTTGCCTGTCGCTTTTGTATTCATAGCTCCTGCAAGCTCGGACATTGCATTTCCTAACGGGCCGCCAATGCCGTATCCCATTCCGAAGCCTACCCCGGTACCCATCATTCCAGACTGCATACTTCCTTCGTTCTTGGCGGCGCCCTCTAACGTATCAAAGGTCCGCTCCTGCTGATAATTATATCCAAGAATGTCCATTTCCGCCTTGCGAGCAAGCGCATCTCTCAAGCGTTTGACGGAAGGATCCGAATCTGGAAGATTCACACTCTGGACGTATAGGTTTAAGACATTAATCCCATACTCATCCATAGCGGAGGCTACTGAACTCTTAAAATGATCTGACATTTCACTAATAAATGCATTGATCTCCAGCACGCTGATCTTTTTATGTACAAGGTAAGAAGTAATCAGTGAGTTAATGTTCATTCCTATTAAGCCGCGGAAATATTCAATCAACGTATTCTGAGTAAAACCGCGTAGCGTTCCTACCAACTTGGTCAGGAATTTGCGCGAATCCTCGATTTGAATGCCCAGCTGTCCAAAAGCCCTTACAGGAACAATAATATTATATTTAGGATCTTGTAATTGAATCGGGCTGGACGTTCCCCATTTCACATCCAACGAGCTCACCTTATTGATATACCAAACTTCGGCCGAAAATGGAGACTTGCCTCCAAACGGCAAATTGATGATATTGTTCAATATCGGAATATTAGCCGTACTTAACGTATGACGACCAGGACCATACAAATCAAGCGCTCTGCCGTCTTTATACAGAATCGCTTCCTGGGATTGATTTACAATCAGTTGAGTCCATGTCCCTAATTCTGTCTCGGGATGCTTCCATACAAGTACATCAGGGGAGCCATCATACTTTATTACATCAATTAGTGCCATTCCTCTTTCCCCTCTTATCTATATATTTATATAATTATGTATTCTACCAGTTCCATGTATTTCCTCCTACAATACAACAAAAGGACTAATCAATAAGGCACTTCCATCAGATCTATATGACACTCTAATACGATAAATCATAGCAGAAGTTGCAAAAAAAATAATTGAGAGTTAAACTTAAATAAATTGGCCATAAAGTTTACGCCGCTTCGATCCTTTGTGTATCGAGGCGGTTTTTTTGTCTTTTAAAGCTGTGATATGAACCACATACCTCGGATGACTCTCCCCATTCTCTAACGAAACTACGTATTGCTATTTACACAAAAAGAGGCCTCGAAAAATTCTAACGAAACTGGGTATCGCTATTTAGTGAAAACAGCAGGATTACACCCGTTTTTCACCCAAATAGCGATATGGTGTTTCGTTAGATTTGAAAAGGCCTTAAATCTACTCAAATAGCGTGTCTCAGTTTCTTTAGCGTGGGTGTTTGGTGGCAGAGGCACAGTTCGTTAGCGGACTTGTTCGGTGACAGAGGTTCCAGTTTTGTTCTAGTAGAATCGTTCGATAGCAGAGGTCACTGTTTCATTTGCGGCACTGTTAACTGTTAATCCACTAGCGGAACTGTAACACAATAACTGCCTAATTATTGGGGTAGTGACTTCAGTCACGATTATGGAATTGCAGTCAACTAATTACTGTGTATAGTAGTAGTCTCCAAATTTTAGGATGCAGGTTAAACTTAACTTAATGTGGTCGTAAAGCATACGCCGCTTCGGTACTTATGTATCGGGGCGGCTTTTTTTGTTATTAAAATAACAAATCGGTGGTGAAGCTGAGTGTCAACATTCGAACAGAAATATGAAGAATGGCTGGAGAGGAACATGGTTCAGGAAGAAAATCCGAGAAGACGTGAATTACTAGAAAACGGACTGGGACATGGAACTATAGAATTCCTACGTACTATTTGGTATCCCGCTGTTCAGCATTTCGAGCATTTATATCCTGAATGGGAAGTACGCGATTTTCATAACGGGTATCGTTATGTCGATCTTGCCTACATGCCTGGAGGAATGAAAGGCGCTATCGAAATCCAAGGCTACGGTACTCATGCTAGAGATCTTGATGTTAGGCGCTTTAAGGATCTGTACTGGCGGCATAGCTTGTTGGCGCTGGACCATTGGATCATTTTACCGATCGCTTACCTTTCTATTAAAGATGAGCCACAGCACTGCCAGCAGCTTATTCTATCATTCATTGGCAGATTTATGGCTGTTGATGTACCGCTCGAGCTAGATTATCTTGAAGCGGAAACCGTACGTTTTGCCCTACGACAGTTCCGTTCTTTTAGTCCGGCTGAGCTTGCAAATCACCTGCGGATTTCAGACCAATACACACGACGTATCCTACATAAACTGGTAGATGCGAATCATTTGGAGGTATCCAGTGGGGGTAAAAGATATCGCAAATATCGTTTGCGAAGCCTACAAAATTAAACCACAGGCGTGGCAAATGATTCTTCTCATTCGCTAACGAAACTACGTATCGTTATTTAGGCAAAAAGAGGCCTCTCAAAATTCTAACGAAACTGGGTATCGCTATTTGGCAAAAAAAACGGGCATAAGCCCGATTTTTGCTCAAATAACGATATGGTGTTTCGTTAGATTTGAAAAAGCCTCAAATATGCTCAAATAACGTGTCTCAGTTTCGTTAGCGGAGTTGTTCGTTGGCAAATACTACCGTCACATACGGATTGCATCTCCAGAATTGATCCTAAATGACCGCTGATTCACAATCCCGGAATGTATTCATTTCATTTGCGCTATTCAGTCCATTAGTGACACCGATCAACAAGAATCACTTTCTCACAATGGCATAACCCCGCGCTCCGGCCTTGCCCGCAAGCACCCAGCATTTAATAAGGCGCTGCGAAAAAGGCTTCAAAATGTCAATTATTTTACTTCAGCCGATTGTAAAGCCTTGTTTGAGCCTCTTTTAAAGTTAGCATCACTAGGAAGGAAATGCAGTATAAGGCTGCTAAGTAGATCATTACGACCGTCATATCATAGCTTTGAAGAATATAGCCCACAAAGACTGGTGAAAATCCTCCTATAGCTCTACCAAAGTTAAAAATCGTATTTGTCGCCGTACTTCGAATTTGCACAGGATAGAAGCTGCTAATTAAAGCTCCATACCCGGCAAACATGCCATTCGAGAAGAAGCCGACAACTGCGCCACCGATTAATATGGCGATACTTCCAGTTGCGTAAGAATATAAGAACACAGCACCTGCTGATGCAAGTAAAAAGATACCAAAAGCACGCTTTGCGCCGAATCTATCCATAAATCTGCCAAACACTAGCATCCCTATAATCATGCCAACCGCTGTACTAATTGTCCATAAAGCGGAGCTTGAAACGGATAAACCTTGAGATTTCTGCAACATAGATGGTAACCAAATCATTAAGCCATTGTAGCCGGCAATTTGTACAGTTGCCATAATTATCAATGAAATTGTCGTCATTGTCGTTCTAGGCGTTTCAAAAAGCTGAGCTAACTTCCCTTTATTGTTTATCTTTTTATTCTTCTGAGCAGCCAGCCATTCTGGTGATTCCCCAAGATTCTTACGTACAATAATAGCGAAAATAACAGGCAACACACCAACTAAGAATAAAGCTCTCCAACCTAACGTTGGTAGAATAATAGCACTGAGCAGTGCTGCTAAAATAACCCCGTACTGAGCACCTACACTAACGTATGAGGAAGCTCTTCCCTGCTTATTTTTCGGCCATGCCTCAGCCACAAGAGCCATACCTATTCCGTACTCGCCTCCTGCACCAAGCCCTGCGATAAATCTATAGATATAAACTTGTTCAATATTCGTTGCAAGTCCAGTTAAGGCTGTTCCAATTGCAAATAGCAAGACGGTGTACGTAAACACTTTTACCCGACCATACTTATCCGCTAAAATTCCAAAAATAATACCGCCTAACAGCATCCCCATATTCGTTATGGAAGAAATCAGTCCACCCGTTGCGAGATCAATGTTAAATTCTGAAATAATCATTGTCATCGCGAAGGAAATAAACATTATATCCATTCCTTCTAACGTTAGACCTGCTACTGAAGCAACCACTGTTTTCTTTCGATAATCCATTCTTACGATCCTCCCGTTTCTTGTTGAAAAATCTCTTTTAATTTGTTTGAGGGAATGGATTACATAATTTTTCCATTCTCTTTTGAAGCCTCACGGGACTTCCTTTAAAAGAGTTACAAAAAAAGCATAATAAAAAGCCCTTTTGGCTCAGAGGACAAAAGGGCATGTAAATACATAGATATTATTAATCTTATAACATCAAGTACCCTTTTCAGCCTCTCTGGACCGTTTTAAAGGAAAATTATTTCGTGTTACATAGTAGCAAACTAGAATAGGTGATGTCAATAGCTATGATAAATTGCTAACGAAACTACAGAGCGTTATATAGGCTAAAAGAAGCTTCAAAAAAATCTAACGAAACTGGGTATCGCTATTTGGTGAAAAAAGCGGGGAAAAGCCCGAATTTTGCTCAAATAGCGATATGGTGTTTCGTTAGATTTGAAAAGGCTTCAATTTTGCCGAAATAGCGTGTCATAGTTTCGTTAGCGTTACATACCGCAGGGAGTAGGCCATCGGGCTGGCCGCCAGACAGACCACTAAGCAGGCCATCAGGCGCCATCAGGCAGGCCACCAACCCGATAGCTCCCCCTTTATAACTGCATCAAAATTTGCGGGTCCTTGATTTTGTTGTCTTCGGCCAGCAGTACGACCTTGGACAGGACTTCAGCCGTTCTTGGATCCTCATCCATAAACGGTAGGAACAACCGTCCACGATGCTGCGAATGCACTGGAATAATGTTCAGGGCACCTGTGCCTTGTTTGTAAGCTACTCCACTGCCAAGATGAACAGCGTATTCTCCAAGCTTGCCCTCGATACGGGCAAAATTACCGTCCAGTCTCACCTTATCTAGCTTGAGCAAACGCAAGGATTCCTCCACAATCACCTTCCGTAGTTCGATCGTCGTCAGGCTGGCCTCTGGATCAACACCACCGACATGCGCAGTACTGACAACAAGGTCGATATCGCGCATCGTCTCTGAGAACAGAATTGGCGGAATCTGATCAACTGGAATACGTTCATACGTTTTCCGGTCGAGGAATTCCACTGTCTCCAAAGTCGGCGCCTCAGTGTCCGCAGGCGAGAACCAATCCGCCATCGCATAGACTGTCGCGATAATGTTCTCCCGGTAGTGCACCTTTTGCAGCCCCGACTCATAGCTGACCGTCCAGCCGCGTCCGCGCAGTAGCGCCACTGTCTTGCTTGGCTGCACCTGATGGCCAGCATAACGCTGAGAGCCAGCCTTACGAGCTCGTTCATCCTCGTTAACCAGATACAGCTCTCGGAATACTTGCTTGAACGGCTGTCTGATGCCACGAGTGAACAAATCTCGCTGATAGTCACTCCATTCGCCGCTTTCATATAAATCTAGCGGGTGGGCAATCGTCAACTGATCCTTGTCTGCAAGCACCCAGGCATCGCCAGCTGGTTCAACCAGTCGCAAAGTACCATCCTCCGCTGCCGTGAAATACCCAAGCTGCTCATCCGCTTTGAACACCAACGCGGCTACCAGAGGACGTAACACCGGACTTGCGATCAAAGCCGCTATTTCACTAGCATGGAAATAGCTTTGCTCAGCCATGGAGCGCTCAAGTTCCCGCTTTGCACGACGATATTGATCCGTCAACTCGGTCTTAGCTTGCTTGAGCTGCTCGATATAACCGTTCTTTTTGAATCTCGCCGGTACCGATTTAAGCAGTTTCCCTTTGCTAGTCACTTCTAACTCGGCTTTCCCTTCTTCGTCTACTGTCAGGCGCACATGGGTATCTGTATCCAAAGCGTATGACTCGAACAGACTGGCCAATTGCTCTAACATACGCGCTTCCATATCCCAAGTTAGCCGAATCACATCGGTGTATCCCGCGCTACGTGCCAGATTTCCTAGCGCAATTTGCCCGGCCGTACCTTCGCTTGCACGGCGCTGTGCTCCAAATCCCCGGCTTTGCTTCAGGAACTCCTGAATAAACTGATATCTATCACGCAGATCCTGCTCCGGATTAGCTGCGAACGGGATCAAGCTGTACGCCAGCAAATGCTCCTTATTCCGCTTATCCATGACGGATCTCTTCATATCATCAAGACGCAACTGTCCTAGAACCGCATCGGCAAACAATTGTGAACGGCGATGATTGGATCCAGCGGAAATATATTTTGCGGAATCATATAACTGACGGAAGCGTTCTTCACCTATGGTGCGATATGCTTCATTAAACCAATTGACGTCAAATGCTCCATCGTTAAATTCCTGTGGCGTAATCGGCGAATAATGGGCAACGATGGTCTCTTTTTCGGCCGAGAAGCTCTCATTGATATGGGCATGAAAATACCAAGCCGCACTGCGAAGCCCCTCCCAACCCAAATACTTGGCTACAATTTCGATCCATTGTGGTGCATACATTGCCGCTTCCAGCAGAAGCTGCCCCGTGATTCCCGTCCCCTGAAGCAACAGACCCAGCTTCTCCTCATCCTCACCATCACGTGGATAACAGATCTTCAGGAGATGGCTGAGTGATTCCTTCTTCGTCGTCTGGTGACCATAGCCATAAATATATCCGCGGACAAACGTCTCGCCGCGTAAGCTCGTCAGTATACGGATCAATGGCTCCATACCATAAATCCGCTCGAAGGACATTGTGTACGGGGTGGCATCTGTTGACAAATCGCCGCGGGCAAGCTCGATATCAAGCAATCGTGATACGATGCGTTCACGTAGTTCGATCAGCTGTTCATGCCGATTCACCAGGGTATCCCGTGGCGATGTCAGTTCACGCATGTGGCTGCGCTCGTCCCGACCAAGCAATTCCTTGCACAATTCGTTCTCCCCTATCAACCCCAGCAAAAATGCTCTGAAATATTGGTTCACATGAAGAATCGAATAACGTTGCTCATCCATTTCTGCTCTTCGCAGATCATATTGGACCGCCGCGCGGAAGAGGACCGGAATGTATCCACATCATTGACACGACTCTGCAAAATCGCAAATAAAGGACTTGCCGCCACCTGCCACACTGGTAGATCCTGCTTCTCCAGCTGCGTCAGGTCGCTCGTCATCACTTTGATCAAAGCGGCTTCCGCCAGATCATACGTGTCGCTTCTCTTGCTATCGGTAAAGAAAGCAGGTACGAGCGTCATCACTTGCCGGTTATATCGCAGATCATCTATTATTTCTACTATTTCCCAAATACTCTCCAGCGGGAGAAGCTGCTCTAAAAACTGTTTCCGTCCGCCCTCTAACAGCTTGGTTTTCCTCATTTGATCGTAATCATAAACATTAGAAAAATGGCTGTAGAATGAATATACTGCATCCTTCATATTCCTCATTTGTAGAGCAAAATGAAGTCCCATCAGCTCCTGTGAGCATAGTCCACTCTCTCCATAATAGTGCTGCCACTTCTCGGCCAATGGATACTGCTGCAGTTCGCTTGCTGTCTCGAATTGATCGTGATCCAGCACCTCCACACGGTGCTTATACGATAGAGGCCTTAATTCGGCTCCGATGAGTTTAGCTTCTTTACTGCCGCTGTAATACTCAACCTCATATTCGAAATCCCGATATTCATGCACCAACTCATCTAATCCATGCAAAAACTTGCTTGCGCGCTCTGTCGAGATTATTAAACTTTGCTTCAGATCCACCGCGGATACGTCTCGCTGCTCCAGAAGCCAAGCCTCCGTCTGCCGCGGGTCATAAAGACCAAAGCCATTCTCGGCGTTATAGTCACTGTCCTGCTTCAATTTATCTAACAGCTGTCTTTCCTTAGGCGTTGGAGTCGTGATACCGTCTGCCAACGTCTTCAGCTGCTCGTATTGCTCCGTGTTATCTTGATCATCTTTGAGCTCCGTCAAAAGCTCAAGTCCGGCAAGCCGCTGTAATTCACCTTTGGCTGACAACAATCGCTCTAGGCTTAGGGACAGTAGTTCCCCTGATTGATGAAGAAGGATATCGATAGCGTTCTGCCGTAGAGATCCTGTCTTTAGCTTAAGCAAGTCTTCAACCAGCTTCAGTTCGTTCTCATGCAGAGTAAGTTTCTTCACTTGGCGCAGCGCATGCTCGCGGTTTGTCATGCTCTTATCGGAGAGAGAGGCGAATATAAAACCACGCTGCTTCTCAGAATTGGTATCACCTGTGAAATAATTGATAAGGTCTCCCCTTATATCAGGACTCATTTGCGCGGACATGTCGATTAGCTCGGCGATCCACTCCGCGTCCATATCATAAGCGGTCAAATATAACATTTTACGCAACACCAGATCAGTGGAATAACGGAATTCCGTAAAATCAAGCACTGCTGATACACCCGACTTCTCCTTAACAGGAACGGCTTTGAGAATCGCCTTGAAACGCTCATATTCGTGCATTCTCGTTGACTTATCTTCTAACGCAGGCGTGCGCTTAACCTTCAGTACACGCTCCTCGGCCTCGCCGACCTGCCATGTATATTCATAATCATAGCTATAATTCTGCAATATCCAATACAACAACTCTGGATCTTTCTCATCCAAACTATTCCGGGCGATTTCGAACTTCACCGCTATGTTCTGACTGTTCGCCAGTACATATTGTGCGACTACCTTCTGGTAGTGTTCACCATTCTCCATCAAATACTGGATCTGTTCCGGAAGTACCTCTTCCTCGTGTACCGCGGAAGCCCAGAGACTAATATATACCTGATTGGCATTGGCAGAAGTAAGCCACTCTTGACGCTGCTTCTCATCGGTAAGCGTAGTGTAAGCCTGCTGTAGCAGCTGGCCTGCCACGCGTTGATTCGCCGCTTCCAGACCCATGCCTGGTCCATGTGCCAAGCGCACGCACAATCGAGCTGAATCGAAATAGATCGTGATCCAAAATGATTTTCAGCAGGTACAAATTCGCCTGTAGAGTACCCGCATCCATCTGCTCGGCGATCGATTGGCGAAGTCCTTCCTGCAGCCGCGCTGCGATTAACAACTCTCCAACCATCGTGTATACATCCTCGCGGTGGCTGATCAGAATCCCCTTGATCATTTCTGGCTTAAGAAGAGCTGTCTGGTTATCACTATAAATGATTTCCCGTAGCGCCTCTGCTGCCCAGCCATCGCCATGATCGAGTTCAAAAGCGATCATAGTCGATATCACGCGAGATATCCAGTGCATACGCTCGATGGAATAATCCGGTTTGGTTAAATAATCACGCAGTGAAAATTGAATAGATTCGGCAACGAAGAGTTCTTTGAGTTTTACATAGATATTACTGTAATGGACTTCTGGCCGCCTCGTTCGGAACGGACGCCTATAATAACTATCTGCATAGGGGTATTCGACCTCATGTCGGAAGATGTATCGGACTTTTTCCGCTGTCTTCTCCCCAGCCAGAACAATTGCAGCTTTCTCAAGTGGAGCATAGAAATTTTCCGTTTGTGTACCACTGAGTGTATGTAGTTCTTTATTCAACGCTTCATAACCTTCGTGATCGTGATTATGATAGGCATTGCGCATTAGATTGTAAACTTTCCGTACAATCGGATCACCGCCTGCCTCAGCCTCTTTAACCCTAGCCTCGACCGCTGTCCAATATTGTTCTTCCTGATTCAGATCCTTCATAGTCTCCCTCCGATTTCACCATAGTCCTCCCGCTAGCATTGTAAAACGCATAAATACGATACGGTCCCCTTCCCGGGCTACTAGCAGAGCATCCAAATCCTCTATTTCCGTCTCATTAATAAACACCCGATACAAACCATCAGCGAAAGCGGTCAAAGCGGCCCCCACTGCCTGATCAGGATCAGCCTGCCTGTCATCATAGACAGCCCCAAAACCAACCTTGCCAAGTTCGGCACTTTCCCCGATTTGCTTTTCCGTTAAGTAGGGAATGACATTTTGTTCAGATTGTCGTTCCTTATACGCCTGTACCCCGCCTTCCACAACCCCTGTAATCAATTCGCGGAGGGTTTGCGGCACATTTGGCAATTCTAGCTCCTGGGCAACAAGTTCCTTGCGTTTCCCCGGCTTTTTCACTGTCACAGTCAGCTTCATTCTGTATCTCCTCATCACAACATATTTCAGATCTTCCTGCGATATGAAACGAACACAAATTCGAACCTCAATCTGGAATAAAATGTATCTATACAATATGTAGCATTCTACTCTACACAACAAATAGAACTTGATAGATTCGTTAAACAATAGTCCATGACAGAACTCACGCTCTGATTAGAGTTAGTATAAAGCTTGGCAAGTTATGTAATCAATTTTACAATTCGTCAATACGCTAATCGATGCTTTGGGCCTACGTGTGTTAGTTTCATTTTCCTAGCTATACTCTTGCAACTTTTGTCACAAATAATCTGAATTAACTAATTCTCATACATTTATTGCAGAGGCTGTTTTCGCACCCAAAAGCCTTCAGTATACTTGTAATTACTAGAATGAAATTATGGAGGTATTTATGATGCAACCGTTCGACAGTTGGCTGACTAATACTTTGCGGCCATTTTTCGGATTACTTCCGTTGGAAGAAGCTTGGGATATACTTGAAATCCGGGAAGGATATTTCGTCTGCATGGACGGTGATATTATACGAAAACGTATCTCGGTTAGCGAACAAGCCTACCAAGAGGACGATGTACATATTCTAACTCGCAACCGCGAAGTCATCCTGCCTCTAACTGCCCGTGGAAAAGAGAAAAAGATGAACTATACCCATATCTCAGCTATCAAAGCAGACGGAATTCTGTTCTCCGCTGGAATACATGCAAGACAAGAGCAGTCAGGTTATATCCTAGCCCGGAATCCAAGGACCTATATCAGTCTGCCATTGCCATGCGTCAAGCATCTAACAAGCAAAATGGAGATCATTAAATGGCTTGAGGAGTATCCCTCTCATTTGCCGGCAGATTATGATCTAAAGCTAGACAAGTTCAAAAATATGAAAAGCTTGAGGTATAAGTCCGTTCCAGGTGATATATTTCGGGTCGAAATCGATCTATTCACCGACGGTTATGTGCTGGTGGTCGGGGATTTGCGCCAAATGCAGAAGGACGGCTTGTTTACAAAGGACAGCTTATGGAACAATGTGATGACAATGCCACTTTTTATCCGAACTTATCTGTTTAAGACGGCGGACCGTTCACCAACTTTGGATGAAATCACATCGACTCCGTTATCAGAGCGAACCTGGATCGTTATGGATGATCATTTTATGCGTGGAGGTTATGAAAAAGTAGGGCATAAGCCGTTAACTGAAGCTGATATTCAATTGCCCATCGGTTATGGAAGAACCATTAACTATGGAGAAGAAACTCGCTACCGTTTATCTTGGGGAACTGGTACGGTTAGCAAAGCGGAGCAGGATACATCTTTCAAGTCGGAGACCCGCTTCTCAAATTATGGTGTATCAGTCGGCGTCAGTGATGACTGGTTTAATCCTGTAGCCGAGCATCGTGCCTCATCCAATTCGCTAGAACATCCCCTATACCATGCGGAACGTACGCTGGTACTGGCGGAATTCGGACTCCCCGAGGACATTAGCTACGACGAGTTCAATCGTCAAACCGGTGGATTAACCCGTGCTGAGTATCTGGAGTATCTCGCGAAAACTTACAGCCGTACTCGAAAATGATGTTCTTGAATAAGTGATGTTCATTGGTGCGAGCTGTGACACCAGCTTAAACAACAAAAGCATGTAAAAGTGCATCTTTTTGACCATCTGCGTGATGTTTCGTTGAATAATGCAGGTCCGTTTAGGATTTTCATTTGTTTTCAGAAACTTTCTCGAGTAATGATACGTTTAATCAATGAGAATGCTGGGATCCCTGTTTCATTCTTAATTTGTGGACGATTCCCTCTTTTCTCAAATGCATAACTTACATACTCGAAAGGAAGTTCAACGATGAAAAAAATAATTTCTCTATCCTTATCCGTAGCTCTTTCTGCAGCTCTAATCAGCGTTCCATTTATTCCTGCTTCTTCTACTGCGCATGCCGCAGCAGCCAAAGAGTCGGTCCAAATTTCGGAAAACACTCAGTATTATGGAGAAGTCTCTGATGGAGTTCCAAACGGACGCGGTACGATTCATTGGGGTGACAGCAAACAGTATTCGGGAGATTTTGTGAATGGCATGTGCGAAGGCAACGGCAAATATATCAATGAATATACCCAGGACGGTGAGAAGCATAAAGTCGTCTATACAGGTACTTGGAAGCAAGAAAAAATGGACGGTAAAGGTACTCTGACCCATAAAATCATTCAGGAAGATGGCGAGGTAAGATGGAATGAAATTCAAACTGGAAATTTTAAAAATGGAGTGCTTCAAAGTGGCTATGATGTGATTCACGCCTTGGCAGATCCGGATTATAGCTTCACCTATAAAAATGGAAATGAGAAGCTGGAAGTCCTGGGTCGAATTCCGGTCTTAAAGAATCACTTAACAATGGCACAATGTTCAGCATCAAATACCGTAACGGCTCGGTCAATAAATTCTTTTCTGGCCTACCGGTAGAAACTAAAGCCGAACAACGCAAGTTAGACGCGGCATTAAAGTACTTAAAGGGTATCCAAAAGACGCTGAATCCACATATGGATGAGTTTGAACGCTTGTCCAAACAAGTAATGCTGAAATAACAATATAAGTTGATCTCTAATATAGAAGCTGCGCATTTAAGCGCAGCTTTTATTGCGGTCTAATCCAGCACCGCAGCCGTGAAGATAAAAGCCCGACCATCCGCATTTAAAATCTGCGGACCATCGTCTAGTTCAGCCAGCGCTTCTTCCCAATGAATATGTCCACAGCAAATTAATGGGACAGGAGCCCCTGCAGCTCTTTGAAAATATCCGGGTTGCCCGGTTGTCCTTGCGCCCCATCTTTGGGCTTTCATGAAGAAGTAGAACATCAGGCCCCTGCCTGACAAGCCGACGCAAGTTTTCCAGATAATCAGCATCCGCCATGCGGTGGGGTTTATCCGCTCTGCCAATAATCCCTCCCAGACCTGCTATGCTCAGCCCGTCGTGAGTGATCTTCCCTGCATCAGAGAAGAAATGAATCCCTGCCGTAGAGGACAATTCGGTTTTCCCGTCCTCCGTTAGAAGATCATGATTTCCAGCAACGCCTGTTACGAACCCAAAATGTTTCCGGAAAGCCCGCCAAACAGGAGTGGATCGCCGCTGGCCCCCCTTCGGGCTGGATCAGTAAACAGATCGCCGCATAAGCACACCAGCACCTTGGCCGGATCCAAGTCCGGTAAGTGGATTTGCAGCAAGAGCACCAGGGTCTCCGCCAGTTCTTCGCCCAGCAGCTTTTGTTCGCCTCTCGTAGACCCTACTACCTGATTAGCATCCTCGGCCTCAACACTCCTATGCCCAGCGATCCCCTGCAAATCAGAAGCGATAACCAGTGCATCCCATTCTTCCGGTAGCCCAATCATCTCGCCCCAATAAATAGGGAGCCATTCATAGGATATGCCTGCTCCTTTGGTAGCGGCGGTGATATAAGGAATCTCTCCAAGGGTTCTCGGGCAATGTCTACGATTTGCAGCGATCTCTTGCTATGTTTCTTCATCGGAATACCTCCTACTAAGACCTGTTACAGATACCGGCCGAAGATATCTCCTTCCTTAACGCCGATTTGCCTATATTTCGCATAGTGATACGGTTCAGCTTTGCTGGTACGTTGTCGCCGTCATCCGGTCCATGGGACAAATAAACATATAATAAATTCCCTCACCATAATCCTCCATATCCGACCAATCCAACTGTCCGATAAAAAGCATACTCCGGCCACAGCACGGACAATTCGGATAATCGGCATCTTGTACCCAACCCGGATACCCACCGAATTTGGAATGGGAATCTAACTCCCATACCGCAGCGTAGTAAGCAGAACGAGGGATGCCGGATAACGTCAGTTGCGGACCGACCTGCAAATACTCTCTGCTGTATTCTTCTAATTCTATGTCGGGCAAGTAATCTGGCTTCCGGTTATATGTGCTCCAGTTTGGCGCACCGTTTCCATCCAGCTCCATATAAATAACGCCATAACATCCGCAATTCACACAGGTATCCACCTGCAGCCGCTCCCAAGATAGGTTCCATCTGGCCAGTGCCGTATGGGAAGTATTCACATCGATCAGTCTAGTTAATTTTCCGCCGCACCACGGGCAATCCGCAGCAGCATGTCTTAAAAATCCTGAGGACATTGTTGAACTGTGGAATCGCGCTGGTCTTCCATTTTCTCAATAGCATAGCTACTCCCTTGAACCAGGTTGCGCTGTTGCCCAGAATCCGACAGCTCCCAGCCCGCTTCCCGGGCGTACAATTCTGGAACGACGTACAAATGCTCTGCCCACTCCGGAGGCTTCTTCCGCCATTCTTGAAAGCGGCGAACGACTTGTTCATCCCCAATCCAGGCAATGGCAAGCAAAATAAGATTCCTATTTTCGTCATCCCATTCTAGCTGATCCAGAGCCGGTCCCGAACATCAGGTCCAGCATCTTTATACAAAATTCCTGGATAGTATACCTCGTGTTCCAAGAGGAGCGGCAAGCATCCCGCGATCGATTCGTTACGGAAGCTTACAAGGGAGGATAGAATGTCACGGCTCGTATCTTCATCTCCTGATACCAGTAAGTGAGACGCATAAGCGACCATGCTCTCCGCTTCAGTAGGAGACGACGACGCGTAAACCTGTTCTTTGCTGCGTGGATATGGAGTGTATTTAATAAGGGGATCATATTGCTTGGGGCTGTGCATGATTTTCAAAATTTCCACTGGATCATTCAGACCTTCATACAAATTCACCGTTTTACGATGCTGTTGAATATAGGCTTCCCGCTTCTTCCGCTCTTGCTCCTGGTAACAGGGCATGCAGTATCCTCCCGTTTTAGCAGCGGTTGTCGGTAAAATCATAGCCGCGCAGCCTTCGCTTTGACATGGAACTTTTTCTGTCATACTTCCTCTCCCTCCTTCTAGTAACTTTGGTAATTTACTATTTTACAGCTGCGAGCCATGCTTCCTTGATCGAGATCGGGTGTTTGCTACTGTTCCCTCCGTCCCCTTCTTCCGACCACAGCGGAGGGTAATAACTCAGTACTCGACCGCGCTCCAACTGCCTGACTTGCTTCTGCCAGCCTCTCCAGCGGAAGGTCTGGTAGAACTGCTCCAGATCTCCATCGGCCAGCCACGCTATAAATCCGGAATAAGCTAGCTCGGTTGACTCCCATTCTAGCGAGTCCGGAGCAAAATAATAGATTAGACCGGTACCTTCATATCGTCCTGTATCCAAGGCAAAAAAACCGCCTGCTGCATCGTAGGCTACAACCAGCATTCCCTCCAAGGGAGCAAACTCTGGATCATTCTTCCCAAGCAGACCATTCCAAGAGGTCAAACTGCCGTAAATTCCGGCTCCTCCAGCTCCAAATAGAGTGATCCATCCTTCGTCAAACAAAATGCCCCCGGTCCGATAGGCGACACTGCCTAAATAGGATCGGGTGCTCACTTGCAAAGCGTATAAAGTCTCCTTAGCCGCATCTACCTCTGCTGGTATAATTTTGTAGGTATTTGCACTGTTTTTCAGCACTTCGCTAAGTTCGGCCCATGAATCATTTGCGGTATCTATAAGTTCTTTAATAGTTATGGGTCTAGCAGGTGTATTATCCATAGCCCCTCCAGTTGATTCGACTTATTGCAAGCTGTATGAGGGAATCTAAGCTTGGTCCATCTATTTTACCTTCTTCCAGATTCCTTCGGTCAGGCTTTTCCAGACTACTTATCTCATCCAAGCCAGCAGTTTCTCCAGCTTGTCCTTGAGCGGCGATGCTTCCTTCTTCGCACGCTGTGCCAGCTTGCTGCGGCTGCCAAAAATCCGATAAAGAACGTATTCACGCTGGTAATCTTCCTTTGCTGTAAGCTCATGCACAAGTGCGTCCGCCAGATCCGTACTATCGATGACGATATTTTTAACTGTCCCTGCCGACTCATTGCCTCCCAGTAAGATAGATATCAACACTGGCATCTGTTGCACGGAAAGCCCATGTGCTTCCACAAAAGCCTCCGCATATCCGTCCTGAACCGATTGATGCTCCGAATCCACCAGTTCCATGTATCGTTGCAAGAGCGGGTAATAGGCTTCGCTGTACAATCCCAACCCAAACACCGCATAGGTTCCGGGCATTCCCGACTTCTCGCCGGGCTCCACATCCCCGTACCAAGCGAATTCCTCCATAGCAGCTTCTGCATAATCCGCTACGCGCGGAAACAAGCCTGGGTACTGGAGGCAATTGGCAAAAAGTTGATGCTGCTGCGATTTCGCCAGCTTTTTAACCGATAAATAGTTTTTGGCTTTGCTTCGCAACGTAAGCTTATAACCCTTGGGAACCCTTGCTCTAAGAGCAAGATGACATAGTCCAGCGCTTCGCGGTAGGCTGCTTCCTCTTCAGACGCGATTCGGATGTCGATCGTCTGCAAAATATCGTTCGCTTTGCCTTGGAATAAGCTGCCTTGCCGCATGCTTTCATACCGTCCGCTGCCCTGCTGCAAATAATTCGCTGCCTGTTCCGATCCCAGCTTCTTGGCAAGTTCAAGATATTCCTTGCGAGTGTCCGGATCTTTACGACCAATCTGCAGTGCCGCATATAGAAAAAATTCCATTGCATCGGCATTTGGCAGGCTGGCCTTGGCTTCCTCTTTAAGCAACCATTCATGCCCGAAATTCCCGATTCGGTCAAAATACCGCTCCAAAAACTGTTTTTCAGCCCACGCTCTAAAGGCCGAAGTATACTGATGGGACCACTGCTCAAGACGGCTATGGTTCGCACGATGCTTGTCGTTCAGACACTGAATTAATGGATCTATAATGTCAGACTTCTGGGCAAAAAGCTGCGGATTAAGCAAATGGCGCGCAAAGAAAAATTCATCGTCCTTGTTCGGCCGCACTGGCAGCTCTGCCAGTACCTTGGATTGGATGAACATAGCCAGTTCCTGCTTCAGCGCTTGAAGTTTATGCTCATTGATTAGCACCTCTTGACGGCGCAGAGCGGCAGACTCCCACTCCAATTCCAGAATCAGTTCCATTCGGTAATCGAAAAACCAGCTGCCATATTGATCGGATTGAAAAGTCTCTTCCACTTGCGAACGCAAAGCGGAATAAAGTTCCTCCAACAGCGCTTCTTCCTTCATTTCCATCAAACCTTCAATATAAGAACCTGCTTCCACTGTATAAGAGCTATCGCTCCAATCAAAGGGTTCGTATACATCGATAAATATCGTTCCGTATCCGTCGCCTTGCTGACCGTTCTTCCACGAGACTTTAAAATAATCGTTCACCCCAGCCTGAAGCCGGCTACGATTTTTCAACTCTTTAATTCTCTCGCTTTCCCGCTCATAGACCGGGATGATCTGACTCCATACATCGTCAAGAAAAGCCTCGACATATTGATTCAAACGCAACTCTCCTCTTATAGACCTACGTATAGGCTTACTACTTCATCTCCTGCTTCTCTCTTGCTTATGTCAGCCGATCGTCTCGACGACATTACCATCTTGATCTTTAATATGAGTCTTCACAATTTGGAACGTTAGCCCTGGTAGTGAATCCAGCATAAACTCGCTTCTCGGGGTGCCAATCTTTGACTTAGCTCGGTGGCAGCCGCTCCATTCAAGCGAATGCTGATCTCCTGATTCTCCATACTATAGTTAGCGGTTCCGCCTGGCTCAAATACAACCTGAATCTCTTGACTGACAAGAGTAAGATTTCTCTGTTTCAGAATCCGTCCACGCAGCAGCTTGCCGATGATTCCCGCTTGTTTCGCCCCTAGTATCACGCGATCCGGCTGTTTCTTGAACCATCCTTTCTTACCAGACTCCCAGCTCAATTGATCCACGAATAAAAAGCCTGTATTGGAGCCATCCAGCTCTATTCCTCTCTCGACTGCTTCGGCAATCGCTGGAATCTGTAAAAGAGAGTCCCGCGATAGATCCGTTACATACCCTGGAATTTGCGCCAAGCCCGACTCAAGCACGCCTAGCGTATTCCAGGTCTGCATAGCCTCAAGCTCATCAGCTGTAATGCCGACCATTTGAATAAATTGCAAATGACCATTAGGTGTTTCAACCGCCGGCAATTCCGGGTCTAACGTAAAAGCCAGTGCTGTGAGAAGCGTATCCGCACCCAGACAGATCGGGCCATTAGCATCCAAATAATCGCCTGACCGGAACACATTACCGCTGCCAAACACGTATCTTCCCATATTTTGCAACAAATTTAGCGCCCAAGCCGGTGGCTCTTCCTCGTCTTCATTCCGCACAAGCCGGAACGTAAGTTCAAACCCATAACCACTGTGCTCCGTATTCTCGGATTCTTTCTCATACAGTTCCGAAAACCCATACGTGACAAAATGCCAATGTGGCACTGGCATCTCGCTTTTGTAGGCACTAATACCATCGAGCGGATCCTCGCCTCCAAGTGAATAGGGAATCATCGTCCCATAATGCTTCGGCTCTTGCTCCCCGTAGATTTTACCTAATTCCTGATCAATCGCATCCCAGCCGGATGTATTTTCTTCTACTTCTTCGCTCATCACTTTGCCTCCTATGTATTTATGACTAATTGAATATAAGATCGTGTTCAGAAAGATCGGTTTTCTTATCAACACTGAGCTTTTTGAACTACCTTTAAATTACGGTAATTTTCGAACACGTTGCTTGGGCTTTTGAGTCCGCCAGGCCACCAGAATCCCGGCTTCGCCTAATATCTGATTCACAACCTTAAGATGTTCAACCGGTATTTCCCATACGAAATGATTGCTGATCGGACGGAGCGACCCTCGTTCTTCGTTATCTTCAATCCAGTCTCGCAAGGTCTGGCCATCTCCCTGCCCCGCGATATGAATTTTCATATGCTTCTCACTTAGAAGATTATATGGATACACCATCCGCAACATGTTTTCTGTGTATCGACCCTGTCCCTGATAGGTTCCCGGCGCTTCGTGAATAAAAGCGAAGCCGTTCTCATAAGGAAACATGGTGGCACCGTTTTCGCCCGCCGCGTAGTACATTGCTTTCGTAATTCTATCTGCCGTATATACAATGCCGTATGGTACATCAAACCGCTGTGCAGCACTGTTAGTCCACTCCGTTATCGCCCCATATATCTCTTCAAGCTTACTGTCGCAATGGGCCCCGATATGCGGAAAACTACCATATTCACCAGGTCTGATATGTAAAGGCGGCGTCCCAGGGTCGCCCTCCACGTACATCGCTGTAAAGCCAATAAGAACTTGTCAACCCGTTCTCGATTCTTGCCTCTAATTTCTCCAAGGATACCTCGAATAGATCATGATCCCCTTCATGGTCCCCATTCTTTATATGCTCATAATAAGTGGCTCCGGTAATCGGCATGCCAATGACATCAAAATAAGACTTCCCGGCTTGCAATGCTTCCAATGGATGAATATGAAGAGTGTCGTAAAACGAAACCCCTGTGCACAAAATGATCACCTCCTTTTCAGGCTCAGATGTATTTCTAACGAAACTACAGATCGCTATCTCTTCAAAAACAAGCTAAATTCGAATCTAACGAAACTACAAAACGTTATTTAGGATAAAAACAAGCTCTACGCCCCAAATATAGTTCAATAGCGTTACCCAGTTTCGTTAAAATTCTCAGATGACCTTTGCAGCCCCCATAGCGATATCTAGTTTCGTTAGAACTTCTGTTTAAGGTACTTCTACTCGGAATTACATGATCAACACCTCTTTCTTATCAAAATGTCTAATATAGCTTATTTCTCGTCTCCACTAAGTCACTTTGATGCCCATAGACTTTAATCAACAACTTTATTCCGCCGCTACCTCGGCACGCAGGTTTGGTTCAACCGGTTTGCTTAACCAATGTTCATCGGTTTGAACATGGTTTTTGCGGACGAATTTGGCCACAGACCGTTTGAAATCCTCATAGGCAAAAGGGGATGCCAGCCTGACAACGTATCCTTCTTGTTCTCCGCCACAACGCGACTGTGTAGTATAACACGCCTTAGCCGCTTCCTTGCTCCAAATTCCTCGGTAAAGCACAGGAACTGTCGACAAATTGAGGCGTGCCGCCAAATCCACCGTCTCATCCCAGGATAAGCAGATATTCTGTTCATTCCACACAGAGAACAGCATGAAATAACTTGGTAGAGCTGAGTAAAATAGTGAGTGCTTCGCGTACACATTCTCCCCGCATAACCGGTATCCTTCGGGAATCAGGTACTTAATACCACCATGTAACGTTTTGACGTAATGCCGAGAGGGATGGTCCTTACTGTCCAGCGATCTGGCATGTATGAAGTCCCGGTACATCGTCGTGTTTTCGCCATCCATTTTTTCGGTAATAACGACTTCCCGCCCCGTGAAATGATCGGTATTGCGCAATATTTTGTCATCATCGGTATATCCCCGCGACCATGGCAGATGCATCGTCTTTGGATATTTAATTTTCATATGGAATCTCCTCTTTTATTTCAGGATGCTATAACATCCTTATTTGGCAAAGGAATCTGCCTCAGCAAAAAAATACAACTCCGCAAGCCTATCCCCACCAAGCAAATGATAAATCTTAGACGCTCCCGCATCCCCACCGTGCAATATCTCCATATGGAAGCTGACCATATTTACGACATGTAGGATAAAATCATCTTCATATCCAAGCTGCTTCAGCACATGACAGGTTATCATGGCAGACACATGCTCATGCCCATAATACGAGTAGTAGCCACGGGCCTCCTTCCATACCTTACAGAACGGTTTACCCGCATCGTGGAACAAAGCCGCAAGCTGCATAGCTAGCAAGTTGTCTCCTTCATAGAAAACATTGATATAATCCAGGACAGCATAGGTATGCTCGGATAAAGTCTTGGAATGATGCGGATTCTCTTGATCATACCCCAGCATGACTTGGAAATGGGGTGATGCTGCCAGATAAGCAAACAGTTCATCATGTCCCGCTCGCTCCACAAGTAACTGCTCCAATCTGCATCGATCAAGGCCCGTCTCTACAGGAGCATGAACCAGATGTAAAGCCTGAAAGCCCTCACCAAGAACAGGGAATTCGAAGTTCTTAGCAAACTTGGTTAACACCTTGTCACCGATCCGCCGTTTTCTTCCCTCAATTCGCACCTTTGCGACCTCATAAGGGGTATCCAATACATGACACTGAACCAGTGTGCCTTCGAAACGTTTCAAGAATTTAAGTCGACGATCCCGGCTAGCATTCGTGGCATCAAAGATTACATTTCTGCCTGCACTGAGCGCCCGCTCAATATCCGCAAAAGCCGCATCAAACACTAAATACGTGTTTTTTTGCTTCGACTCACTTCCGAACAATCTTTCCCGAATGGAATCAGTTGCTACTACAATTGCTTTTTCACGCTTGCATAATTCCTTGGCGTAATGGCTTTTCCCGCTGCCCGGAATACCGACCAACATATGAATTACACTCATCGCTATATCACCTCCTTTCATAACATAGCTGCATACCGGCAGCCATATGACCAGTATAAAGGAAGCATTTCCCTGAACACACGGGACCAGCGACGCATCGAGATCGGCCTTTTCACCTGAATTTTCCTGTTCTTCACCTTTCAAGACCTATTTCCATGGTATAATTTTACGGATCTATAATGAAAAGGGGATTAACGATCCTATGAGAAGAGTATTTCAAGATTCAAATAGCCACAAAACTTGGGAAATCGTCTGTGACGGGGATCGTGTTGTTACGTCGAATAACGGAGGCAAGCCGCGGGAGAAGTTATTCGATGATCCGGGTCAAGCGGCAAAATATGCGAAGAAAGAAATGTGGAGCAAGCTTAAAAAAGGCTTCATTTATAGAAATACCGAGGCAACACCGGGCACTCCATTGTTTCAACTCTATATCGGCGCCGGGTACACCGGTTTTATGCCGTTGGCAGCTGTTCCTGACACTAATCAGTTCTATGCTGGATATGTAGTAGGCGAATTTGAAAAGGAAGAGATCTATCATCTGGACGAACATGGGCGAAAACAGCTCTCATGGGAATTGGCAGGAAATCATCTGATCTATGATATGTATTACTGTCTGGAAGCAGGCGAACTTCTAATCAATGACAGCCATCAAATATCAGGATTGGTCATAGGCGGCAGTATTCGAAGCTACACCACGTTTACATATCATAACAGCACGCTCTCCCTATCGGGAAACCGTGGGCTTTGGTACGATGGGGCTCAATTAGTGATGACAGATCTGCTGAAGCAGGAATGCCTGTATCAGACGGAGGTAACGCCAGAACTCGTTAACGGTCACAGTCCTCAGCTATGCGCTGCACTTTCGCGAAACGGGCGCTTCATGGCCTATTGTACTCATCCTGATGATATTATCATTTGCGATATTAAGACAGGCTCTGCACATTCGATTACCAAAAGCATTAGTGCTATGACAGCGGCCATGGATTTTTCAGCTGATGGTCGTTACTTATTCACTCAGGAACAATACGGCTCATGGGAGCTTGCATGCTATGATATGAACACTCTAATTAGACGGTCGGAATGGAAAACCGAGCATGTTAGAAGTTTTGCCGTGCATTCTACTAAACCACTCCTGGCTGTATACACCTACGGGAAGGTCGAACTCTATCATACAGAGTCTTGGCAACGAATACTCGAATTCAAACCAGAGTATATTGTGAAGAACTGCAAGCTAGTTTTTACTAGAGATTATTTGGCGCTGTATTCCGATTATGGCTGTATTAGCTTGTACGCTATTTAACAATTAAATATCCACATTTGGGGCTACAAGAGCCAGTTGAACATTAGGCGTAGGAATTTATATTGGACATTATTGTCCGTTACACAGGGGAAGTACCAAAAAAACAATACTAACGGTCATTAATGTCCAATGTGTAGTCCGACTATTAAGCGCAAGTCTGTTTACTGCTTCCAGCTTGAACTTCCGTTACACGAGCCTTTAACAGATAAGGTAGCAGTGAAATGAATCCCAGTACAGCTAGGAATACACCAACCCATAATGGGGATGTCAAAGCAAAACCTCGATCGATCGTGAATCCTCCGAGTGATGAGCCCACAACAATACCAAGATTGATAATGGAAACATGAATCGTATTAACCAATGATCCCGCATTGGAGGACCGTGTTACACGGGTCACCATAGCCGGATTCATTGGCACCCCTGCGAACCCGATGACGATCACAACGATTACTACAATTACTGGGTGTTCAGCGAACATGCCAAAAACAATCAATGCGGTCACAAGCATAATCAAACCTGTCGTTAAAATAGGCATCATATATCGGTCGGCAAGCCTTCCTGTAATGATGTTCCCGATCACAGTGGCCACCCCGTAGATACCAAGCAAAAGTGGTACGGTCTTCTCACTAAAACCAGCAACATCAGTCAGGATAGGTGAAAAATAACTGAATGCCGCAAATGTAGCTCCAATAATCAACATGCTCGTCGTGTAAGCAGCCCACAAGTGATGGTTGTTGAAGTCTTTGAATTCTTCTTGTATGCTGACGGGTTCTGCTGATGGTGATGAAGGAATTAGCCATTGTGCTAAAATTGCGGACAATAGCACTAGAACAGCAACCGCCCAGAAGCTCGCTCGCCATCCAAAATACTGATCGAATAGCATCGCAACTGGCAGACCAATAGCAGTAGCCACCATTAAACCGCCAAGAACGATTGAGGCCGCTCGACCGCTGGACTCCGGACTTATAAGCGTTAGAGCAAGCGCAAGCGCGACTCCGAAACAAGCGGATGAAGCGATTCCGGTAACTACTCGCGCTATCATCATCATCTCATAGTTTGGAGCAAGGGCTCCCAAGGTTTGACCTGCTAGGAAAAGGATAGCAAGCACCATAAAAGCTTTTTTGCGCGGAACCTTAAACAATCCTACAGTAAGAAGCGGTCCCCGATAATCATTCCGGCAGCATAGGCGGAAATAAGATACCCTACTGCTGAAATAGAGACCCCGAAATCTCTTGAAAGCGAAGGCATCATTCCAGCAACCATAAATTCTGAGGTGGTCATGGAAAATATCATGAGGCCAAGTACATAGATAGCTAATGGCATGTAAACAACAACTCCTATCAATATTTTATATTTTGTAATAATCAGTACAATATTAAACAAAAAAATTTCTGAACGGATTAAATCATTATCAAGTGATCATTTTTCGAATAATCAATTTTGTACTATACAGTACAAAATTACCCATAAAAATATAAGTAAACCCTCTTCTCTCTAAAAAATAGAGTTTAGGATTCCATCAATCATCCGTTCCGCCAAGGCATAATCCATCGTAGCTGGAAAAATAACGCGAAGTCCATAGTAGCTACTAAGGAACATTCCGGCAAGCTCTTCAGTTGTTTTCTCTTTGGAAATTTCGCCCGTTTCCTGACCCCTTCGGATCGCATTCCATATCGCTTGTTCCAGTAGACCTACATGTTGCTTAAAGATCTTCTCGACGACAGGATCGCTTTTTGCCCTTTCACCCGCCGCATTAATCAGAAGACACCCTCTACTGTCAGCTTCTGCCCCCTTGGGGATCTCCCACTCCAATAACGAGCGGAGACAATTCTTTACTGGGCCCTCTTGCTCCAATAATTCAATTTGCGCCTGAATACCCACTTCATGATATCGCCGAAGAGCTTGCTCATACAATTCGTGTTTGCTTCCAAATGCGTTATATAAACTCCCTCTGCCGAGTCCAGTTTGCTTGCAAAGGTCATCCGTTGAACAGGCTTCGTACCCGTTCGTCCAGAACACTTCCACAGCGGCATCAATTACTGCGGTGTCTTTAAATTCGCGAGGTCTTCCACTCTTACTCATGAACCTGCATCCCTTCTTAAGTATGTACTGTTATTAGAATACGTATTTTGTACTGCTCTGTCAAATATGTGACAGACATAATCCCCTGCGATAATATCACAGGGGATTTATTGGTGGTCTTGAATAGACAATTTATATACCGCAGCCTTTTAAGATTGAATCACAATCTCTCCAGTCGCTTTGTTCCATTTCAAATCGATACCCAGACCTTCACAGATGATTTCTAGCGGAAACAACGTCGAGTTGGCCAAGTAAAGAATTTGCCCAGGACTCTTTGATTTCTTGCCATTGAAGTACACTTCATTCGGCTTGCCTTGAAGTATTGAAACGGTCCGTTCCCCATAAGTGAAGCTCCATTCCGTATTAGAACGGGGCACAGCCTTCGGATCGCTCGCCTTCACTTCTTTGCGTGAAATATTTACACCCATCGCTTTGAACACGCTGGTATAAGGCACGTACAATTTATTATCTACCATAGCTGAGGTGGCATAGAAGTTTATGTCCTCTCCATTTACCTTCCAAGACAAGGCCTGTTGTACAGGAGTGATCATAAGCTCTGATCCGTTCGAACCACTATTTTCTGTTCCACTGCCCGTTGCGAGTCCCACGTTATATTCACTGGACCAGGCCAAGAATTGTCCTTTTTTATTTAAAGCAAAGCCTGTTTGACCTGTCGTTCCCCAAATTGCAGAGATTCCAGTCAACCCTTTGACTTGAAATGGCTTAGCCTTGCTTCCAGAGTTATAGTTCCACTGCCAAACCGTACCGTCTTGCTTAAGAGCATATAGACGGTTATAACCTGTCTGAATATCAGAAATTCCTTTTAACCCACTGACTACCGTGAATTTCTGACTCTTCTCATTCAATTGAAGTACTGTTCCATCCTTACTAAGCAGGAAGATGTCTCGCCATGATATAGCAAATCGGGATACGTCCGCTTTGAGAAATTCTGGTGCTTTTATCTCGTTTTCAGTCCGGTACCTCCCGTAGAAGTCATTATATATATACAGGGAGCTCAACTTGCCATTCTGATCCAGAAGCAGTGCTTTCGAGCCCATTATTTGCACTTCTTTTATCCCCGTAACTCCTTTTAGAGGTACATACTTGATCTGCTTGATATAATCCGAGTCATAAAAAATATGCCACAATGTTGCCGTGCCATCCTTATACACCGCGATTCCTGCGGAACCGTTCGTACTGATGCTTGCCACGCCGCTTAGACCTTCAAGCTTGGATGGAAGTTCTCTTTTTTGAAAAGGTAGTACAGGATCATCATTCACATATTCGGAATATCCCGTCCCCAGGCCCAGACCTCCCCCTCAGACGTCACAGCAAATGAAGTGTTCTGCGATGCCGCAACCTGAGTTACATGCCCAAGTCCAGCAATCTTCTTCGGTATATATTGATGAATGCTTGTACCATCCCCGAGCTGGCCGAATTTATTGTCTCCCCAGCTGGTAACGGAACCATCGCTCCATGCTGCTACTCCAAATAAATCTCCACCAGCGGCGCTAACAACTTGAGCCGGAGAGTCCGCCTTCACTTCCAGGTTGTTCACCCCTAAACTACCGCCTACTAGAAGAACGATCACGAACCATTTTCCGAGTAATGCCCATCGATTCATTAAGCTACCTCCTACTCTATTTATGCGCTATCTAAATTTATAATACCACATATTGGATATCAATAGTGTCAAAAGAGACAGGCTCCCGCTTCGTCTACAAGAAGGGAGTCTGTCTCTCAACTATATTGGATGAACTTTTATGGTCCGGACAAGTCATCCGGTGCTGACACTAATTTGAACAACGATCACTTAAAGTCCGGCAGCCAGCTACCGTGTGCTTCGATCAGATCGTCACAGAGCGAGACGATATCATCGATGGACAACTCGGCAGAGGTATGAGGGTCAAGCATCGCAGCATGATAAATATGTTCTTTGCGTCCTGTTACGGCTGCTTCAATCGTCAACGATTGTGTATTGATATTCGTTCTGTTCAGGGCGGCCAGCTGTGGCGGTAGTGCTCCTACATAAGTTGGTGTAATGCCTGAGGCATCTACTAAGCATGGAACTTCCACACAAGCATCGGTCGGCAGATTCGTAATTAACCCATTGTTCATCACATTGCCGCCGATCTTGAATGGCTTGTTCGTCTCGATCGCTTCCATAATGTAAGAGGCATACTCATGGGTACGGACATGCTCTATGCTCTCGCTAGCAAACAGCTTCTCGCGCATTTCCTTCCAACCCTTAATCTGTTCAATACAGCGACGCGGATACTCATCAAGCGGAATATTGAAGCGTTCGATCAACTCTGGATAATTACGCTTGATGAAGTAAGGATGATATTCGGCATTATGCTCAGACGACTCTGTTACATAATAGCCGAAACGCAACATCAACTCGAACCGCACCATATCATGATGCTTCTCCTTCTGTTTCTCCGCCGCCCGGCGCTTAATCTCGGGATACAAGTCTACCCCATCCTTCGTGACTTCAAGAAGCCAGGCCATATGATTAATTCCGGCAATTTTGGATTGAACCCCTTCAGAATCCATGCCTAATGATTCAAGCAATCCTGGCACACAGACCTGTACGCTGTGGCACAGCCCTACAGTACGGATTCCGCCCACGGTATTCATCACATTCGTTAGTACCGCCATCGGATTCGTATAGTTCAGGAACAATGCATCGGGACACACTTCTTGCATATCCCGCGCAAAATCAAGCATGACCGGAATCGTCCGCAAGTTGCGGAATATTCCCCGATTCCTAAGGTATCAGCAATCGTCTGACGCAAGCCATACTTCTTCGGAATTTCAAAATCTGTAATCGTACAAGGATCATAACCACCGACCTGAATTGCATTAATTACAAATTTGGCGCCTTTAAGCGCTGCCTTCCTATCATGATACGCCTTGACTGTGCAGTTGCTTCCAAGAGTCTGCCTCATACTATTCAGTAATCTCTCAGAATCACTTAATCGCTCCTCATCTATGTCATACAAAGCCAACTCATAGCTTTGCAGAGCTTCCGTCAGCATGACATCGCCTAGCACATTTTTAGCAAAAACCGTACTACCTGCACCTAGAAAAGTTATTTTGGACACTGATCATCGCCTCCATGTCATAATCTACTTTGAGTATAAGTGCAAGTAGAGGCCAGGAACATGGAGCAACCCATGATTCACATGTCATAATCCAATATGTATATTAGATTTCTTGCCAAATATCTTTATATTACCTGTTATAATGTAATATATAAATCTATCTTTTATAACTTCACTTCGGAGGAAATTGCTACATGTCTCGAATCAATGTCACGATTAATTCTGCGATGCCACCAGATCGGCTGGATCTTAACCTGATCTTCTTCGGCAAAGAGGAGTGCCTGCCTAATCATTCCTGGGGACCAGGGGTACGCGACTCCTATATTCTCCATCATATTCATAGCGGATGCGGCGTATTTCGCAGCGGCAATCATAGTTATTCTTTATCCGCAGGCCAGGGTTTTCTAATTCATCCGAGTACTATCGTTCATTATCAAGCAGATAAGCTTGATCCATGGACGTATTCCTGGGTTGCCTTCAACGGTCTTAGCGCTAAATCATTCATGAGACGCGCCCAGCTTGAAGCGCCTCAACTCATCTATGATGCGCCTCAAAACCCTTATTTCGAAACCTTCTATGATGATCTGCTTGCTGTTCATGCCGAGCGAAGCAGCGATGTATTAAGCCAGAGCATTCTCTACCGCCTGATTGCCGAACTCATATCCTGCTCCGAGGCTTCTTCCGAACAGCCTAAGCCTTCTCCTTCCAGAGATGCTTATATCCAACAAGCAATTGGATTTATTGAGAGCAACTACAGCCAGAAGATTACGATTCAGGACATTGCAACCTTTGTTGGACTTGACCGGACCTATCTGTCCAGCCTATTCAAAGCAAAATACGGCAGTTCGCTGCAGAACTTTCTCCTGGAGTACCGTATGAATCGTGCAACTGAATTGCTAGCTAATCCGGAGCTGTCCATCAGCGATATATCGCGTTCTGTCGGATATCCTGACCCTTTCTTATTCTCTAAGATGTTCAAGAAGGTCATCGGACAATCTCCTAAATATTTTCGTGGGAACTAGGCAACAGGAAGCTATCCAACGCTTCGTTCAACTCTTGCTGTCCCTTCTCTTTAAGCCAGGAGCTCTGAATATGAAGATGATGGCTTCCGCTTCCGTGCAAATAACTGTATATGATCTGAGCTTGATCAATTTCTTCTCGACCTATTTGAACTGGAGCATCATCAGAAGCTGAGTTAGGCTTAAAATAATGCAGTATCCTCGACCGAATCTCCGTAGCTAACCATGTCCTTTGTCCATCTGCTGGCAGAGGATATTTTTCACTGAATAGAATCTGATTGCGTCTAATTAGGAAAAGCTTGATCATAGTATCATCAACATATTCATAGACAACGATGCTTAAATTCTGTTCTGAGAACTCGATCACCTTTCTTTTTCTCAGCAGGAAGTTCACAGCCTCTATATGATCTCTCCACTTCGCAGCCTCTTCAAACTCAAATCGCTCTGCGGCCTCCAGCATACTCTGTTCCATCTCATGTAGAAGGGCCAATCCAGTTCCTTGTAGCAAACTGACGATACGATCCATGATTCGCTCATACTCCTGCACAGCACTCCCTCCGAGACATACTCCATTACATAGTCCGAGAGAATGGTTCAAGCATGCCCGCCCTGCCAACGGCTGACTGCAAGCAATGTGGTAGCACTCCTCGATGCTCTGTATAGCCCGTTCTACCGCATGCTTATTTGCCGTATAAGGGCCGAAATACAAACCCTCTCTATCAGCTCCTAGGGTATCAGTCACTTCCATGCGCCGTAAGCCAGCTTTGTTCCTAATGACTACATAAGTATAAGCGAGCGGATTCTTCATCTTCCTGTTGTACATTGGCTTCAGCTCTTGAATCAGTCTGCATTCCAGCATAAACGCTTCAAATTCAGTATCCGTATTGCGATATTCGAGTTCAGCGATATGGGCAACCAACTTAGCAATCTTCGGGGAATGAGATTTCGAATTATGAAAATACGACTGAACCCTTCGCTTCAATTGCTTGGCTTTGCCAACATATATGATAGAGCCGCGGGAATCTTTCATTAGATATACCCCCGGCGTTAAGGGTAGATTTCTAACCCGTTCTGCTACATGTGCATTCAATTCTAATCTCCCCTCCTAACCTTCCAGCTTCTTTTAGTTCGTAGTCAGTCTACTCTGACCTATTTTATTGCTTATGTAGTAATTCTACTATTTCAATCGTTATAGATTAAGAGGATATTATCGACAATATTGAAATAGAGGTAGTTATGAGAAAAATTAGCCGCAAAATTGGGAACATCAACACGTTACTGGCTTTGATTATTTTATTACCGTGGATAATTGTTCTGGGAGCGTCCGGCTTGCCGCCAATCTATGCCTGGTTTCTGTTAAAGCTCGTTATGCCATTCATCGGCTCTGCGGGCATGCTGGTCAGTCTTGTCATGATTGCAATCACTTTGTCTAAAAGAAAACAAGTAGCTGGCCGAATAATTACTTTTGCCTTATGTACGGTTATGGCGCTACACCTGCTCCTAACTTTGAATATTATCCCAATGCCATATCCCGCTCAGGTCGACAGGACTAAACCTGCCGTTACTGTCGCATGGCCCCTCGCCGGGCCAACGGTAGTCGGTTGGGGTGGCAATTCAACCCATACTAATCTCCCACACGTTATATGGCCTTCTGAGCGCTGGGCGTATGATTTACTGATGGAGCCTTACAGCACAGGCAGTAGAAATTTTGAGGATTACGGGATTTGGAATCAAGAAGTGCTTGCACCTGTATCCGGTACGGTAATCGCCGCATATGACGCGGAGCCGGATATTGTGCCTGGTTCGGAAGATATCCTATCTATGGAAGGCAATCATGTGTACTTAAAAATTGATGAGACAGGAACCTATTTATTGCTTAACCATCTTAGGCAGAATAGTGTCGCAGTACAGGTTGGGGACCATGTAGAGCCAGGCGATGTCCTGGGTCGAGTAGGCAATAGTGGGTCAAGCTCTGAGCCTCATCTACATATTCATCATCAACGGCAAAATCCGCTATCCACACCTCACCCCATATTGGCGGAGGGACTACCGTTGTATTTTACAGGAATCGATTCCGAACCTATGCCTGAAAAAGGAGCTATCGTTCATCCGCTTCATTAGGAAAATAAATTATTGCTGAAATATAAAGACTCATATTCTCTGGCCTGCTGACCTTGAATATGAGTCTATTACTCTAACACTACGATGTATATAATTCATATAATCTGGCCAACTTCTCCTCCAAATCCGCAAAGCGGACGAATCGATCCTCTCTTAGATATTCCTTACCATCTACGAACAAGAGGAGAGTCGGCGCAGTAAAGATTGATAATCCTCCAGCTATCTCTTCCACTTCCAGGGCATTCACTTGTCCTAGCTCCATTTGGGGAAAATGATCCAATAACGATCGAAGCTTAGGTAATATAGCGTGACACACACTGCAATCCGGCCTTGATACATACAGGAAGCTTAGTCCATGCTCTTTGATAAAAGCTTCTACCTGAGCAAATGTGCTTAATTCCTTTGCTTTCTTCATGGTCTTCTTAATCTCCTTGTAAACGATGAACTGTGGCTAGCCTACTTATTATAATCCATTTGATAAAAAAAGGCCCCCTTGCCCATTTAGGACAAGAAGGCTAACTGATACGATTGCTCTATTGCGAGCAAAATACAGCAAATTTACGAATGATCGGATTAGCAACAGACTCCGTGAGCCGTAGTCGGATTTTCTCCACATTTACTGGAGTCAATAAATCGATCTTCTTGTGGCCAATTGCGCTACCATTAACGATCTCTTTCCATTCTCCATCTGCATATACATCAATGGTATATTGACGCACCCGCTCTCCGTACACGATATCTTCCATCAACTCGACGTGGTCAATGACCGCAGCCTCGGATAACTCCAATTCAAGCATCTCGCCACAGCCCTTGATCTCTGCCAGAGGATGACTTAATCTACGACGAATCTCGTCTCCAAACTCCACCAGACGTTTCGCATCTACCTCAGGCAACAACCCGCGATTGTCCGGAGATACATTAAGCAGCAGGGTCGCACCATGGCCCACAGAACGATAGTAAATATCCATCAGCTGTTCTAAGGTCAGTAACGATTGTTCATCATTCGGATGCCAGAACCAGTGATTCTTGCGGATCGGAACATCGCATTCTGCCGGTACCCAGTCCGGAGTCTCCGGCAGCCATTGCAAGGAAGCTTCACTGAACATACTACCTTTTGCTGTCTTTGCCGTATTCCAGCACGGATATGGGGCAAGACCGTCCTCATTACCTACCCAGCGTATTGTTGGAGCGCCCATATTGAAGATCATCGCTTCAGGCTGATGCTGCTTGACAAGGCCAATAATCCGCCGCCAGTCATATTCACGACCTTCAGAGCCGGCTCCATCGAACCAGATTTCCACCAGCGGCCCGTCAGCCGGTAAGCAATTCCTCCAATTGGCCGCAATAGAAATCATCGTACTTCTGAGGATCCGAATAACATGGCTCATGCCTGTCCCAAGGAGACACATAAATGCCGAAGCCGATCCCTTCCTCACGGCAAGCGTCAGCGCATTCTCTTACTACGTCTCCCTGTCCATTCTTCCACGGACTAGACACTACGGAATAATCGGTCGTCGAGGTTGGCCAGAGGCAAAACCCATCATGATGCTTCGCCGTAAGAACAAAATAGCGGAATCCCGCCTCTTCGCCGTTCTAACCCACTGCCGCACATCTAGTTCCTTCGGGTTGAAAAGTGCAGGCGAATCATTGCCTTCTCCCCATTCTTGATCACAGAAAGTATTCATTCCAAAATGACAGAACAACCCAAGCTCCTTATCCTGCCATGCTAATTGCGCTGGGCTCGGCAGAGCCATATAAATATCTGATTGCTGCATACTCACATCGTTATTCATCATTATTCACTTCCTCATTTGATTTCTGCTTTATTAAGTATGATTCGATAGATCTCTCCAGGCTCAGCAGCAAAAGTATATTGATATCCTAGCCCAGAGCTTAAGCTTGCCATAGTAACGGGAACCTGATGAGCATCGTTAATGACTAGGTGCTTCTCACTAAACAAAGTGCAGTCCCTTGCGGTTGACGAATATATCTCTGCAGCTTCCAATTCCCCATCCTGCCAGCGAATATTAATCACGAAGCCTCCCCTGGCTCGCAAGCCCTTAACTGAGCCGCTTGACCAGGCGGTCGGAAGAGCCGGAAGCAGGCGAATCTCATCACCATGAGACTGCAACAACATCTCTTGAATCGCTGCAGCTCCACCAAAATTAGCATCAATTTGGAACGGAGGATGATCGCCGAACAGATTCGGATGTACCGCCTTGACCAGCAGCTCGCGCAGACTGCCATGCGCCTTATCCCCCTCGCCAAGTCTGGCCCAGAAGTTAGCAATCCAAGCTTGACTCCACCCGGTATGTCCACCCCCATGTTGCAATCGTCTTTCTAGCGTTACTTTAGCAGCGGCTCCCAACTCGGGCATTCTATGCGGAATGATCTGTTCACCCGGATGAAGGGCAAATAGATGAGAGATGTGACGATGACCCGGTTCATGCTCTACATAGTCGACAGCCCATTCCATAATCTGACCATGACGGCCAATCTTAGGTTCAGGTAGCTGTGCACGGACGCCTACCCATTGCCCAACCAGTTCTTCATCCAATCCCAGCATCTCCGCCGCTTCAATACAAGCAGTGAATAACGCATAGATGATCTGCGAGTCCATAGAGGAGCCGGAGCATAAGGAGCCAACCTGTCCCTTCTCATTTACATAACTGTTCTCAGGGGATAGCGATGGTGAAGTAATGAAATAGCCATTCTCATCAAAGACCAAGAAATCAAGAAAGAATAGAGACGCTTCCTTTAACACCGGATAAGCCCGTTCGCACAGAAATGCTTCAGAAAGATTGTACCGGTAATGCTCCCATAAATGCAGCGCCAGCCATGCCCCGCCCATTGGCCAAAAGATGGCAGGTGTCCAAGCACCGAACAAGCCGCTCTCCGCCCAAATATTCGAGCTAGAGTGAGCCGTAAATCCTCTTGCTCCATATAAGTCTGCCGCTGTCTTCTGTCCATTAATGACCAGTCGATCGATGAAGTCAAATAACGGTTCATGACATTCCGGTAGATTACCCGTCTCGGCGATCCAATAGTTCATTTGTAGGTTAATGTTCAGATGATAGTCGCTCTCCCAAGGCGGCGTGAAGCTGTCATTCCATATTCCTTGCAAATTCGCTGGTAAGCTGCCCGCTCTTGAGCTAGATATGAGTAAATAACGGCCGTATTGATAGAATAGCGCTTCAAGCTGTGGGTCCTCGCCCCCTAACCGATAAGACTGCAGCCGTTGAGAAGTAGATTGAAGATTCCCACATATCCACGGCTAGTACCTATGGGTTCTGCATTCACTTCTGCTTCTCCTGCTGTATCATCCGAATGAACTTCCAAGCTAACGCGATCAAATAACTTGCGGTGATCAGCCGTATGTGAATCAAGCAAAGTTGAATACGGATGTAATTTGGCTGCTTCCATCTGATTAAGCGCTTCTTGGCGCGGATCCTCACTGCGGAATGTAGTCTGAGCCGTGAGTAGCAAAATTACTGCATCGGCAGACTGAATATCTAGATAATTGCCAGGTTGCTCGGCACTCCCCTCCAGTTGCCTGAGCATTCAATACCGCTGCGTATTTAACGCCATCAGACCCACAAACCCCCTCCATCATTAAGGTATGCTCATTCTCCTGCAGCATGTCCCCATCAAAAGGTCGCCGGCTTAACCGTGCAGTTAAGCTTATAGCCCCTGGCTCTGATGCCGTGATTCGAACAACTAATACTTGATGAACAGCACTTACGAAGATTTCCCTCTGGTAGCGGACTCCGTCCACTGCATAACTTAGCGAAGCGACTCCTGTGCTCAAATTCAATCTCCTGCAGTAATCCTCCGCTTCCGATTTAACATGACCGAATTGAAGCAGTAGATCCCCCAGCGGCTGATAAGGTCCAAAATATTGTGGAACATTTGTGAAATGAAGGAGCATCTCCCTCTCCGCCTCTTGAACCTCGCCTCTACGAAGCAGATCTCGAATCTCGTCCAGTTTCATCCTACCCTGTGGATTATCACACTGCTTCGGACCCCGTACCAAATAGAATCTTCATTCAGCCCGATTCGCTCCGAGGACACGCCGCCAAATAACATCGCTCCAATCCTACCGTTGCCAACTGGGAATGCCTCTGTCCAGATCCGAGCAGGTTGCCTCTCAATAAGCTCGTTCATCAAGTTCGCCATCGTTCTACTCCCATCCACTTCCAAATATTCTTCGTATTTTCGCTCATAAGTAGATAACAAGGGCCGTCTCTCATAAGATCATTGAGACGGCCCTTGCTTGTCAATTGCTAATCATTAATCTTCTGTCTATTTCAGCTCGTATTATTCTACGTAGCCTTTCTCGTTGATGTACTTCGTCGCTTCATCAACCATCCACTTCAGAACATCATCAAGCGGCTCATTGCCAAGCATGAATTTACTGAAACCATCATCGATCACTTTCGAAACCTCTGCGTTAGCTTTGGTCATCTTCTCAGAAGCCCCAAGGAACTTAATGTCATCGCTAAACAAAGAGTATTTGAGTGAATCCATATCGTACATATCTTCATGACCAGCAACCAACTTGTTCAGCAATTCTTCGTTGTTCGCTTTCTTGTAACCGGAGAATTCTTGTCTGCTTGGTGAATCAGCCGTAGTCATGAATCTCATAAGTCTATAAGATTCTTCTTTATGCTGTGAATTAGCACCCATCACGATTTGACTTCCGCTTGTGAAGTATTTACCTTCATAGCCTTTAGGTTCAGCTCCTTTAGGAGGAACTGGTACCGGTGCAAACGCAGTCTTGAACGTATGCGGATATTGCTCTGTATTACCTGGATCCGCGATCGTAAAGTTACCAGTCAGAATCATAGCAGCTTCTTCGTTGAAGAACTCTGTACGATAAGCAAGCTTCGCAGCCAGAACGTCTGAATAAGGCTTAGCCGACTTGTCAATTGTCTCCATGTCTTTACGCAATTGGAAGAAATATTTGTAAGATGGGTCAGACAGGATTGTTGAACCGTCATCATACACGAATGGATCCTTCATCATCGTCTGAGCAGGAGCATTCATGTAAAGCTCCCAAGTATGGAAGTAGGTACCGTAACGCTTGTCAACGCCTTCGCCTTTCGTTAGCTTCTTAGCGTATTCACGATAGTCATCCCAAGTCCATCCGTATTTAGGAACTTCAAGACCAACTTCGTCCAAGGCATCCTTGTTCATCATAACGTAGTTGATGCTCTTGGTATATTGCATACCATAGTACTTACCGTCAATTTTAGCATTAACCCAGTATTCATCATCAGGATTAACGCCTTCCTTATCATAGTACTCATTCAAAGGTGCGAAAGCTCCGCGACCTGCGCGTTCAATAGCAGAGCCCAAGCTTGCCAATTGTACTACGTCAATAGATTCTCCAGAGGAGATCAGGAAGTCGAGCTTCTTCTCCATTTCAACGGAATCACCCGGTACAAGAACGACATGCTCAACCTTAATGTCCGGATTCTGTTCCATGAATTCCTTAAGCATCCCATCTGTTCCAACCGCTTGAGCATCGTTGTCCCAGTTGTAATACTTGATCGTAACTTGTTTGTCGGATTTAGCATTTCCGGAATTATTCGTACCGGTTGCAGCATTTCCATCGCCGGATTTTCCGCATCCGCTTAACATCAAGCTGATGGCAAGAACGGTACCGAGAATCATAGAAAAACTCTTTTACCCTTGTGTTTCATCTTGTTTCCCCTGCACTGAAGTTTTTTAGTGTAGTGCTTGTACAAGTTCATTATAGGCGGTTGCCTTGAAGGCCAAGTGCAAAATTTTGATGTTATAGGATTACATTTTTGACTTTTCGATAGCGCTTACTTTCTGTAAAAGGTTGATCACAGATCAACCTTTTACACCACCTAATGCAATCCCGTTAATAACCTGTTTCTGAAGAGCAATGAACACAATCAGCAGAGGAATAATCGCTGATACAGCTGCTGTCATCATAATCGCGTAGTTGTTCGTGAAGTCATCGCGGAACAACGTCATCCCTAGTGGAATGGTATATAGATCCTTATCTAGTAAGAAAATAAGCGGATTCTGATAGTCATTCCATGTCCAAATGAATTTGATAATAGCTACTGTTGCCAATACTGGCTTACAGAGCGGCACCATAATTGATGAGAAGGTTCTTAAATGACCTGCTCCATCGATTCTTGCCGCCTCAATAATCTCATCGCTGACGCCAATCATAAATTGTCGTAGTAAGAATGTAAAGTAGATCGAGAACATGCTCATAAAGATAATCGCTGCATGTGTGTTATAGAGCCCGAACCAGCGAATCAACAAGAAACGCGGAATCAATGTCGCTTGGTCAGGGATAATCATAAAGGACAAGAGTGCGAGGAATACAAGATTCCGCCCTTTAAAATTGATCTTTGTCAACGCATAAGCTGACATAGACGAGATGATCAGTGTGATAAGTGTCGTAATAATAGCGATCTTGAATGAGTTGAGATAAAAATGATAGAAAGGAACTTTCCCCATCCAGACTGTCTTAAAATTATACGCTACATTGATCTTCTCTGGAATCCATTGAATTGGGAAGCGCATTACATCTTTCTCATACTTGAACGCTGCTGATATCATCCAGACGAGTGGTATAAGGAATACGACGGACAGAGCACCCATGAAGACGGTGGTTATCACTTTTGACATGTTTTTTCGAATTAGTTGCATTTGATATTCCCCCTAGTCTTCATTTCTCATTTTCCAGGTAAGTGCTGTAATGATGCCAATAATGGCGAACAGCAACCAGGAAATGGCGGAAGCGTAGCCCATGTTATGGTATTTGAAGCCTTCCTCGTAAATGCGGTATACCAGCACCATTGAAGAGTTGTTCGGACCACCTTCGGTTAGATACGCGATGACGTCAAACACTTTGAACGAACCGATCAGCATCGTAATCAACAAGAAGAAGGTGGTTGGACGCAGCATCGGAACAGTAATTGCAAAGAATTTCTCAAAGGCCCTGCCCCGTCAATATCTGCTGCTTCATAAATTTCATTGGAAATGTTCGTCAAGCCAGCCATGTAGATAATAATGGTATAACCCAGGCTCGCCCATGAGCTAATAATCGCGATAGATAACAATGAAGTTCTCGGATCAACCAGCCATTTCGGCGGATTGGAAATACCGATATCCATCAAGAATTGGTTAATTGGCCGAGAGACGGGTGGAACAATGCACTCCATACCGCCGCAATTGCGATTATCGACGATATGTACGGAATGAAGAACGCTACCTTGAAATAATCCTTGAAGAATACACTGTTATGAATCAGAACTGCCAGTACCAAGGCGATTGCAATCGGAATCGGTACCGTCATTATCATATAAATAACATTGTTCTTAACAGCCTGGATAATCGTCGGATCATGGAACATTTTCACATAGTTATCAAACCCGGTAAACTCGATCCCTTTAACCCCAGATAGCAAATCCCACTTAGATAAACTTAAGTACAATGAAAATCCAAGTGCAAATACATTTAGAAACAGCATGCCGACAATTTCCGGAGTTAGAAATAACCATCCGATCAATGCTTCCTTACGATGCGGAGTCCAAAATTTCTTCCGTGGTTCTAGCCGAGTGCTCGGCTCAGGTTGTTTGACTGCCTCCACGTTGTATCACCTCTACAATTTATAAGTTGTTATTATAGTAATACATCGTAAGACAGCTAGAAGGAGTGATTATGACCAGCCGCGTGCAAGATTTTGACCTTATTCTTTTATCTATATAAGTTGAACTAATGATTGAAAGGATGAAGGCAGCCGGTTGAAATATTCTTACGATCGCTGTTGTGTCTTCTCACATAAAAAAGCAGCCCCTGTGTCATCTCCAATGACTTAAGGAACTGCTCTGATTTAATTACTTCGATATCATTTGCGTGCCGTATGCTTGGCCTTATACTCACTTGGCGTTGCACCAACGTACTTCTTGAATACTTTAGAGAAATAGGTTCTGTCTGAATATCCCAAGCCGATCGCCATTGATTCGAGGTTCTGATTGGACACCTTCAGCATCTTCGTCGCCAGCTTCATCTTGTACTGATGCACATAATCAGTAAAGGTAAGTCCGGTCATCCGCTTGAAATAACGAGAGAAGTAGCTCGGGTTCAGATACAGATAGCGTGCCATATCGATCGAGGTAATATTGTCTGCTAGATGCTGCTCAATATACTGTTGAATGACCTGCAGCTTCGGCTCTTGAGACGTACTCGTCCCCTGCTTGTCCCTGCTCTCCGTAATCTGAACGAGCTTTCTTTCGATCAGCTCCATTGAATCGCTTAATGTGCGAGATAAACTTAGATAGTTGAACAGATCCTCTTCAAACTTCAAATTAGAGAACATCAACTCAATACCCCGTAGCATAAAAGATAACTCTTTCGCGAAATCACCCGGCTCAATCATCATATCCCGCGCGTTCCCGGCGATTTCAAGCAAGATGTTGTGAATGCCGTCCAGATCTTGCTTGATCACTGCCTGCTCCAGCTGCGACACACAGTTATTCAGGAAACCTTGTGGAGCATGCTGAAAGTTTGAAACCGCACTCTGTGAAATATCAGTAATCGTATAATCGGTTGTTTCATAAAATTCCAATTTACTCTGCAATATTTGCTGATAGGCCGAACCCACCGAATCCAATTCCATTTTATCCGTTACTGATACAATACTAGGCTGAATTTTAAGGAAATTCACACACTGGGAACGCAGCTGTTGTAAGAAATTATTAAAATTAAGGATCGCATTTTGGGCCAGATTCATTCTGAAGTTGTATAGAATCGCGATGTTGTCTTTTTCCAGAAATGGCGTAACCCCTTCAAAGGATTCGGACAGCTCCAGTGCAATATTATATATCGCGTACAAAATCAGCTGATGTTCACTTTGCCTATAGCGCTTATCGAAGCTAGAAAATTGCACATTAACGATCCCCAACATGAACCAAGGATAATTCCAAGAGACCCCGATCTGCGAAGCATAGTCCATCGTCATCTCAGAGGGAGCCCGGTCAATGACTCTCTTCAGGAGATCTTGACGGAATAGCTGGCTGTTATAATTAGAAGTCTTCCAGCGAATCAGACCACTCTTAGACTTCAATATCGTAACGGATTTCTCCAGACTCTTCTCCAGTTGCTCCGCTGTCAGCTGATCTTTGATCAGATAGTCATCTGCCTTAAGCTTGATCGCTTGCTGAGCATATTGGAAATCTTCATGACAAGTTAGGAAGATCACCCGCACGTCCGGCTTCATAGACGTAAAGCTGTCGGCTAGCTCAATCCCGTTCTTTTGCGGCAGGCCAATATCTGTAATCACAATATCAGGCTGTACCTCTTCGAACATATGCATTGCCTTCACACTTGAATAGGTTGTTCCGACAATCTGCAGATTGTTCGCTTCCCAATCGATCATCTGCTGCAATACTTTAAGCATGGGAACATCATCGTCGATGAGCATGACTCTATACATTATTCATTCCCCCAGATAGAAAAACATGGTGCATTTCCAAAGGCAAATACAGTGAAACCAAAGTACCTCCCTGCTGGAGGTTACTGATCGTCATTGTAGCCTCCTCTCCAAAGGTCAGCCTCAATCTTTGTACGACATTAATCAATCCGACTCTCTGATAAGAACCGTCCTCATTGTCATCGAACATGAGTCTGCGGTTAAGGCGTCCTAGAGTCTCTTCTTCTATACCGATTCCATTATCCTTAATCTCGATCATGATTCCGCCTGCGGCTTGATATGAGCTGACCCTTATCGTCGGCGACGGATGATCCACAAATCCATGCACAATCGCATTTTCTACTAGCGGCTGCAGGATAAGCTTAGGCACGATCAATCCCTTCGTCTCGGGTTCCAATTCAATATCAAGTTTGAGAGGGATCTCACTGCGGATCTTCATAATATCCACATAATGTGTAAGCAGCTTGCACTCTTCTTCTAGAGTAGTCGGCTCATTCACCTTCAGATAAGCCCGCAAAAGGCTCATCAGGGAATCGATTATCCCACTGTGCAGCTTGTCTTGCTGTAATATAAGACTGCATTTTATAGAATTAAGTGTATTGATTAGAAAATGAGGGCGAATCTGCATAAACAGCGCTTCCAATTCCATGACCCGCTTCTGCTCCTGCTCCTGCTCGATATCATGAATCAACTGCTGGAGTTGATCTAGCATTATGTTCAGCGTATGGCCTAGTTCCGCGATATCATCCCTGCCCTTAACTTCTAGACGCACATCCAGATTACCTAGACCGAATTGACGAACGACCCGCTGCAGCTTATGGATCGGACTATGTAGCCTCTTGGCAATCAAGATGGAAGTCATCAAGAAGACAAGGAACAGCAGAATAACGACGAGAAGTCCCGTATAGAACGTACGAGAAATTTGACCGGACCATTCCTTCTCCGACGCCTCGTAGACGAGCTTCCAGCTAGATTTGGAGATGTTGCGGAATGTTCTCACATTGTTATTAGGATCAGAATTATCTAATGACAAGTCTAGATTTCCGGAGATTAACTCACCCGATGAATCGAACAGCGCCACTTTGCCGAACTCTACTGGACTTAGCAGCTTGTTAAAATAAGAGTCCGCAATCGAGACGAACAACACGGACACGTACTGTTTCTCCCGGCTATCAAAGATAACTCGAGCAATATAGTAGCTTCTGCCTCCGAAACCGCTGTCAGCCATTCCGAGCCACTGCAGCTTCTCCGGCTCCTTCAGATCTACTCGCTTCATTAATTGGGCTACACTAGAACTAACCCCAGTCAATTTTTCACTTCCAGATGAAATGACAAAGTTCTGGCGGTTTACGAGATACATGCGGATATTATTGTTCAACGGCTTTGTATTAATCAGATTGAATAGATCTTGAATTTGTGTAAACAGCACATAATCGTTGTAATTATTGATTCGCTTCGTATCGGCAAAAGACTTCAAATTATTTCGCACATTAACATCGTTTACAATAAAATGTGATGCAAAAGTAACATCGTCAACGGTCTTGTTCATCTCATCGGTCATCACGTTCAGGAAATTCTCATTGCTAAGCTGCAGCTTCTCGACCATCGAACTGCGAATTAGCAGAAACGAGATGGTCGAGACGGCAATCAGCGGGATGAAGATAAGTAATAGAAATGACAGCTGGATACGTCTATAATAAGTTAATTTGAACATGTACTGCCGCGCCTCTCTCACACTCTTTTTACTCTCATCTCTATTTTATCAGTTCGTCATCCCTTAGGCATTCATTAATTTATGACCGTAATCTGTCTCTTATTGGCAGAGCCGGTAATGAGCACAACCTCTCCAAAAATCTGTACGCCATCCACGACGTAGGAATCATAGTGGCCTGTCGGCACCTTATGACTAATCACAAGGATATGCTCAGTGCCTAAGTCAGGATGAACTATCCGGCAAGCCTCTGCCTGTCCATCATCCACCTGTTCTCCGGTATGACGGAACACAGGGATCTTACTCACTTGTGGAGCTTCCGACTCACCAGGACGGAGCGGATATAGCAGCTGCATCATCAATGTCGTCCCGCTTCCAGTTCGAGCATAAGTTACTTGACTACTTGACTCCAACAAATTGTATTCACGAGAAATGACGCCCTCTGATACTTCGGCCTGCAGTCCCTCACTCTGAACTGGGATCATGAGCAGATTCGCTTCCCCTTCATTTTGCGTACGACAGATTAGCGTGCTATCCTCCAGTCCAATAGCATCCGATCCAAAGTGGAAATGCTGCTTGAACTGATGCTGCCCCTTACTTTGGAAACGGTCAATCAACAGCCAGTAATGCGGCTTGATAAAAATAATTCTCCGATTCACAAATACTGGATCGTTCAAATGCAAGTATCCATCATGTCCGCCTTCAACATAGTCATAGGCAGGGCGACTGATCCATTTGCTGCCTATCGGACAGGCAATGCGATGAAAAGCCCAAGTGTCGGCAATTTCCGTAAATCCAATGTCATCGACCGTCGTCGTGTTGTGGGCTGCGCTCTCTTTTAATGCATGTCTGAGCGGTGTATGGTCACTGTAGTTATATCTGCCAAGATCGGTTAGAAACTCCTTCCCGTAAGCGTGCAGATCGATATGCAGCATATCCGCATGTCCATGTCCGCCGCCCTGTGGTCCACAGTGGAAGTACAGATACAGATCTTGCTCACTCCAGCCCGAACGCATCACAAAGTGGCCAGAGTGGATAAAAGCGTGAGATATTTCCGCAGGCTCCACAGGATTCAAACTCTCATAGCTTCTGATTGCTTCCATTCCTAGTAACCACGCACTATCATAGTCCATCCGCTGATAAGAGCCGAAGCGCAGTGTTTCATCCTTGAGCAGAGCGGAAGCATACGTCAATAACGAACGAACGTCATTATCATCGCTATCACCGAACATAGGCTGTCTATGACTCGGATTAGCCCAATATAGGGAAGCGATAGCCATTTCATGTACTTTGCCGAGGAAGCCTTCATCTAACTTAATTCCATGTTGTTCAGCAAAATAAAGACAATCGAGGTAGCAGCACATCACCTCATGATGATAGGTTGGCGATTGCTCCCAGTGAATTCCGTCCGCCATCACCTGAATACGTGCCGTCTCTTCAAGCCTTTCTTTAGTCAGGCTGAGCCACTGCTCAGAACCCTTCATTTCAGGGAAGGTTAAAGCAATCGGAAGCAATCCGTTCGTCTCCAGTACTCCCCAGTTGCTGATTCGCTTCCAGCTTGTAAATGCATTTGCCAAATACCTAGCATGCTCGGATAAGGAGATCAGCAATTTTGCCAGCAAAACAGGCGTGAGCTGCGGGCAATCCCACACATAACGCAGTGCCTTAATCCAGTTGCTGCCGCGGAGACCTGCTTCAATCGTACGCCAGTTAAGTGTATCGCTGGTAGGCTCACTCGGAACCGGGTTGCGATCGATCCAGTCTTCAAGCTGGCGGCACAACACCGACGCATACTTGTCATCTCCGGTCATGGCGTAAGCCTGACCCAGGGCGATCCAGTAACGATGCCGATTCAGCATGTATGACCATTCCGGATCGACATCAGGGATGTAGTGCCAATCAATCGCTCCATCAAACGTAACTGGAACCTGTGTCCGTTCCATATCCCATGGGAACTTGAATAGAAAAGTCTGGTTCACGACTTCATCCGCCGTCTTCATAACCATTGCGACTTCATCTGCCCAGTTTCCTTTGACGTAATCCGTAATTTGAGTTGTCTCTTCCTGTGTCCATCGGTTGCCAGAAATACGACGCTTCATATAATAACGATGCAGGGCCTGAAGCGCATCTTCGTATCGCTCCTGCTTGACCGCTTCAGCTACATCAGCTAATTCAGGTGCTTCTAAATGGAGTAACGAGAAAACCGAATGTACTTTGTCTTGATGATTGGTTTCCGTTCCGTTAACGTTCATACCAATACCCCTTTATCCCTTTTTCAAGACGCATTAAGGCTTCAAGATAGTAGTAATCGCCCCAGATCATATAATCATCCGGCGACAGTCCGCCGCGTACATAATAAGAACCACGCTTTAGAAGACCCTCCGCTTCTTCTCCAATCGTAGAGTAATTCTCTACCAAAGAAGTCAAGGAATCGGTCAAGCCCTGCTTGAAGTACTCACGATCCGGATCCTTCTCATCCAGATGCTCCAGCAATTCCTGCAGTCCGGCCGCTACAATGGCGGAAGCCGAGCTGTCACGGTAAGTATCTTTATCTATCGGAGCATTGAAGTCCCAATAAGCTACATGATCCTCTGGCAAATGAGTTAAGAAATAACGTGCCATTCTTCTAGAGGTCTCCAAGAACAACGGATCCCCTGTGTAACGATAAGCTAGTGCAAATCCATACACTCCCCAGGCCTGTCCCCGCGTCCAGGTTGATCCGTTCGTATAGCCCTGATGTGTCGCTCCGCCGATCGGCTCACCCGTGCTTGGATCGAAGAAGAAGGTGTGATAGGAGCTATCGTCTCCACGCACAATATAACGTCTCGTCTTCTCAGCCTGTATAATCGCGGCCTCACGATACTTCGGATCTCCAGTCTGCTGTTCCGCCCAGAACAGCAGCGGCAGGTTCAACAGGCAGTCAATGATAATACGACCTGCTTCCTTCGGATCTCCTTCACGTCCCCAAGCCTGGATGTAGCCGCCTCCAGCTGGACGCCAGCGCTTCAAGAGGTGATCCGCCGCCTCCAGTGTCAGCTGGCGAGCGCTTTCATCTTTCTCAATAATCCACTGTGCCTTCGAAGATAGTGAATACAGAAATCCGATATCATGATGGTCTAGTACGATCTTAGCATCGAAGCGACGGCGGAAATCTTTTACCGTCTCGATTGCCTTCTCACGGAAATCCTCATCTCCCGTATACTCATAGCACAGCCACAGCATCCCGCTCCAGAACCCGTTCGTCCAATCCTCATTGTCATTCAGCTGATAGACGCCGTCCGTACTAATATGCGGGAATCTCGTTCCGAACCGCTCCATATTCGCTCTAACCTTACCTACCGCATCTTCAATCGCCTTATTCCACATACTTATTGCTCCTTTCGAGTCATGTTGTCCTAAGCCTATAATAAGAAGTCTAGTGCCTTCCTAGTAGGGGCTATTTTTGACCTTATGTGAACAATTTTGACTTTTGGTAGAGAACGGACTATTAATGACTGGAAAAAGAGGCAACAGGTTACGATATTCCCGTTTGTTCTCCAAATCTATCATATAATACAGTTCGTGCTATCCCTTGCTTTTTATGTACGAGATTGTGTTGATTTATTTACTTTTGACTGCAAGATGGTCTTGACGCTCTAACACTAATCTCGCCATTTTAGTTTAAGTTTGAACTCTAAGGGATATTACGGCCGCTTAGAAATGACTTTAGGGCGTTATGACTTTCTAACGGACGTGCCTGCAGCTTAGAGGTAAATAAGTCCTTTGGAACGGCAGTTTACAGCATTTCAGTGACTGTGATGACCGTTAAAATTTCATGAGGTACGGCAATTACTTCAGACGGGACATTCTCGCAACCATAACGATTCAACTAAAACTCCAAGCTCGCCATTCACTCGCCAAAATTGATCACCATAAAAAAATCAGCCCCATATAAACGATATGATCGTCTATACGGGGCCAATTCTTCTTCAATAATATTATGTTTATTTGATCTCAAGAATTTCGTATTTAATGATACCTACTGGAGCTTCGACGTGAACGATGGTTCCTATTTTCTTGCCGAGAATCTCCTTACCGAGGGGACTCTCATAAGAAATTTTGTTCTCGAACGCATCTGATTCGGTTGGTCCAACGATTTGGTATTCCACATTCTCTTGGAATTCCAGGTCGTTCAGAATCACTGTAGAACCGATGCCAACTGTACCCTCTTCCAAGCTGTCAGAATCAACGACTCTGGCATTCTTCAGCATTTTCTCTAAGGTAAGAATACGTGTCTCCATGAATGCTTGGTCTTCCTTAGCAGAGTGATACTCACTGTTCTCTTTCAAATCGCCGTAGCTGATGGCCAATTTAAGCCGTGCGGCCAGTTCGCTGCGTCTAGGGCCCTTCAGTTCCTTAAGCTCAGCTTCGAGCTTCTCAAGCCCTTCTTTTGTTAAGATTACTTCTTCTTCATTAGCCATAGTCTACATCTCCTATTTATCCTGCATACCCTTATTTTAAACTATTTCCTTAAAGAACGGTGCATAAACTTTAGAAAATTTTTCAGAAAATTTATCCGTTCTCAAGATTTTTTCAACAAACCCTTGCACGCCCACCTCTAAATTTGATATAATCCTGAACGAACGTTCAGTATAAAAAGTATTTATCATTACGATCAAGGAGCCGATTGAAATGGAACCAACGGGCGCAGCATTAAATAAGAAGCAATTGCAAAGTGAACTGACGAAGCGAAAAGTTGCCGATGCTGCTAGAGCTTTATTTGTAAATAAAGGCTATAAGGCGACTTCGATCGAAGAGATCTCGGAAGCGACCGGAAGCAGCAAAGGGAATATTTATTATCATTTCAAGAGTAAGGAAGGTCTATTCCTCTATTTGCTGGATGAATGGGAACGTGAATGGGAAGAAAATTGGCAGCAGAATGTATCTCAATATAAGACAGTTACAGATAAGCTGTACGGCTTCGCCAAGCAGATGGTGCTTGATGACCTGAATCATCCCCTCTCCAAAGCGGCCAGTGAGTTCTTCAACCATGATGAGAAGCCAGGTGATGTGGAAGAGCGTATTATCGAGATGGTGCAGGGGCACCTTAAGTTTAATCAAGCTCTAATTCAGCAGGGCATCGATAATGGAGAATTCAAAACGGATAATATTGAGTGCCTCGCTCTTATTTTAGAGAGCCTTGTGATTGGATTAAGCCATATGTCGAGGCAATTGAAATTACAAAATGCGCTTAACGTCTATCAACAAGCCATCAAAATTTATTTATACGGTATTGCCAATTCTCCTCATTAGCTTTGTGTTCTTTCAATGAGGTTTATATATACCTAGTACAAAACATCATTTTTTATAAATTTTATAGAACGAACGGTCAGTATAGTTCCAGGAATCGGAGTATCCACCGACGACCTCAACTATTCTACACCATGCGGAGGATATTATTATGTCAATTTTATTTAAAAATAGAGGAGCATTACTGCTTCTCATGCTTAATATTTTTATCGTTTTTACCGGGATCGGTCTCGTCGTCCCTATCATGCCGACCTATATGACCGAGCTGCATATTAGCGGCAGCACCGTTGGTCTGCTTGTCGCATCTTTCTCACTAACACAACTCATATTCTCTCCTTATGCCGGGAGATTATCCGATAATTTCGGACGCAAGAAAATTATTGTAATCGGGATGGTCGTATTCGCGATATCAGAGCTTCTCTTCGGGATCGCTAATGCGCCAGTACTTCTATTCGCTAGCAGAATGATCGGTGGACTGGGCGCCGCGCTGATCTTTCCTGCGGTAATGGCCTATACGGCAGACACTACCACGGATGACGAGCGGGCTACCGGAATGGGCTTCATCAATGCAGCCATTACCACCGGATTCATCATCGGTCCTGGTATTGGCGGATTTATCGCAGAATTTGGGATTCGCGTTCCATTCTTCGCGGCCGCAGTTGCTGGTGGCGTCGCCGCCACGATAACATTGTTTGCACTACCGGAATCCAATAAACGAGCGCAGGTAGCAAAGGATAAAGCTAACGAAGCTCCTAGACAATCATTATTTAAGCAATTGCTCAACTCATATAAAGAACCTTATTTTATCGCTCTTATCATCGTGTTCGTCGCTTCATTTGGTCTGGCGAACTACGAGACCGTATTTGGACTTTTTGTCGATCATAAGTTTGGCTTCACCGCCAAAGATATCGCCTTCATTATCACTTTTGGTTCCATCGCCGGGGCGGTCGTCCAATTAACGATCTTCGGCTGGATCTTGAACAAGTTCGGAGAACGCAATGTCATCTCATTCTGTCTGATCACAGCTGCTGCATTCGTTCTACTAACGCTCTTTGTGCACACTTACTGGCTAATTGTCATTGTAACGTTCATTCTATTCCTATCGATCGACATTCTACGGCAGGCAATCGGCACACAAATGTCTAAGATGGCCGAGGAGAACCAGGGATACGTCGCTGGCCTAAACTCGGCATACACGAGCCTTGGCAATCTGCCTGCCCGATTGTTGCTGGATTCTTGTTCGATTTTAACATCAACTATCCTTACGTCTCGGCAGCGCTCGTTCTCGGATTGTGCTTCGTGCTCTCGCTCAGAGCGAAGCGAAGCAGCCAGCCAAATCCTGCGCAGCAAGCTGCTAAATAACATCGCGCTTTTCAACCGGTCAAAAATGACCGTTACAGCAAGAAATGAACAACTTCCCTATTCTAACGGACACTTTTGACCATTAGAAGCAATAAATGCAGCTTTCCGCGATGTTTCTCTTTGTAACGGACACAATTGTCCGTTACAAGAACAGAGTAGCAAAGATTCAACGCTAACGGTCAATAATGTCCGCGTGATCAGATCAAACGCAAAAGAGGCTGTCTCCAAGTCGAAAAAATCGACTTTGGAGACAGCCTCTTTGTTACTTATTACAGCTGAATTGCCTTCCGATTCACAAAGCCGATCACAGCCGTGATCAAGCTAAGCAACGCAGCCAGCAAATACATATTTACAATCCCGAACCACTCCGCAACACCACTCAGTAGGAGAAGAGATAGTCCTAATAAAGTACTAAGCAGCGTCGATTGCGCAGAGAATACCTTTGGCAGAATCTCCTTATTCACACTTCTCTGAATAAGCGTACGTCTAGTTACTCCGGCGAGCTCGGTAAAAGGCCCGGTGAAGAGGACAATGACAAGTGCGAGTACAGCAGAATGGTTGAGCGCAAAACACGCGGTAAGTAGACCATAGCCGAGTGTTCCCACGATCATAGAAAGGAACATTTTTTTCTCGAATTTTTTGACAAGAGCTACGACGATGAGCCCACCAAGCACAGCCCCGGCAAAATAACTCGCATTAATGTAACCCCACCACTTCTCATCCTTGTGCAGTATATCTTGGACAAATACGAGGATGAACGCACCGACCCAAACCATCCCGCCTAGCGCATCGCATACATCCATCATTGTTAGAGCACGAAGTCTAGGAATCCGCCAAAGAGCGACCCAACCTTCCCTCAATACTTCCCAGCGTGAAGAAGACCTGTTATCCGCAGTTGCTCCGTCCACCATCGTTCCCTTTTCCTTAGACACCGACGTACGCACATCGAACAAGTTTCTCCGCTTGGCCTCCGTTGGATCTTCAATCAGAACTGTAACCGCTGCTGCTATACCGTAGCAAATCGCAACAACCACTAACACGGGAAAAGAGCCCATAACCGCAACCAGCACACCGCTGACGGCCCATCCGGCGAACTGTACAATCTGATCTGTCGTTCCTATAATCCCATTCGCCTTCATCAAGCTAGAATCATCCACTAACCTTGGGATCAATGCATTTCGTGCCGGACTTGTCCACCCGTCCAGGAAGGATAGGCTAGCAATAAGGGCATAAATGACAACAGTGTCCGCACCGCCAATCCATGGTGAGAGATAAAGTGCAAGCGTGATGAACAGTAGAAACTGTCCGCCTTGTGCCAAAGTCAACAAGAAAGATAAACGATAGCGGTCAATCAACAGCGGCGCCAATAGCCCGCTAAGCATTTGAGCGACAACGCGAAAGAAAGGCACCAATGTGGCAAAAATAATCGATCCGGTCTGATTCAGCACATATGTGGTCAGTGCCACCAAGTACAGCACATCGACCGTATTCGATAATGTCTGTGATCCCCATAAATAATAAAAAGACGGTCTGAATTTCACCATGTTCACTCCTATTCAGTTATCAATCTATGAAGTACATGGCTTAACTCAAATCGGTCTCATAACATTCTCCTTAACAAAAATATATATTACTTCGTGTTCAAAAAGTTCAGTTTTCAGCACCTCTATTAAGGCTCATATTTCATCTTCCGGGTCATTCCCCCATCGACAACGATATGCGCTCCTGTAACAAATGTATTATTCGGATCTGTAAAATACAGACACGCCCGAGCAATATCCTCTGGAGTACCAACCCTGCCGGCCGGATGCTGCTGGTGATCAATATCCCTCAATGCTTCATACTCCCGGTCTCGATCCAACCGGGACTAATACAATTGACACGAATCTGGTCACTTCCGAGCGTCACCGCAAGAGCATGACTGAGGGAGGCAATCGCTCCCTTGGATGCAGCATAGGCTTCCGAATTCGGCTCCGACATCAAGAAACGTGTCGATGAGATATTGACGATCGCACCGCCGTGACCACCCGCCTTCATATATCGAGCCGCAGCGCGTGAGGCCAGGAAGCAGCTTCGAGCATTCGTATTAAGCACGTCATCCCAATCTTCTACCGTTAATTCAAACAGATCCTTGAATCGTGAGACGCTGGCATTATTAATGAGTACATCAATCCGCCCAAATCGTTCATGAGCCGCTGCCATCAAGCTAAGGATATCCTCCTCCTGCCTCACATCACAAGGAACAAAAAGACTCGTACCACCCTTTGAGTTAATCTCCTCTGCGACATTAATTCCCGCCGCCTCGTTCACCTCTGCTATGATTACCGATGCTCCAAGCTCGGCATAAACCTTAGCTACACCGCGTCCTATTCCCTGCCCCGCACCGGTTACGATTACAACTTGACCTTGCAACGACACTTGAATCGGCTCCTCTCAAGAGAATAACTCATCATGTCCTATGTACCTTCGATATCATGAATCAGCTCTGGCAACCACTCCTGAACGGAATGGAAAGAGTACCCGGCCGCCTTGGCTCTGGATGTATCCATCGTCCAGGAGGTCGGAATGCCAAACGGAGACATATGTTCCTCCTCGGTCTCTGACAAGATGCGAGCCTCATTGCCTGAAGCTTTTTCAATCATCTTTATAATTTGACCGATCGTCACCGCCCCATCCGAGCTCCCATTCACAGGTCCTGTAATTGAAGAAGTGCCAAGCCACTTCATGAAGGACGCAACTTCACCTGATGTGATGAATGAGATCGCCGCCTCAGGATTGGGAATCCCAATCTTCAGGCCCTGCTTTACATGCTCAATATGGAAATGCAGTCTGCGTGTGTAATCATCCGGCCCAAGAACAATCGGAATACGCATCGCACATACCGGAAAATTAGCTTTTTGCATAAAGACCGTCTCAACAAGTCGCTTCCCCTCAGCATATCCAAACGCATCACGGTCACCCATTTTCAGTTCATATTGATACGGATCAAAGTCCGACTCAACCAGTGGATGATCAAGGAAATCGTAAACAGATGCCGAAGAGGTTACAATATACCGACCCACATGCCCTTCAAAAGCATGCACTGCGGCCAAAGCCTCGTTAGGAGAATAACAAATATTATCATAGACAATATCCCAAGGCCCAGACTGTGCTACTTCTCTCAATGAAGTTTCGTCTGAACGATCCAACACAACTTGATGGACCTCACCAGCAAATTCCACCTTTGTCAGTCCGCGCGTAGCGACAGTTACCTGATGCTGCCCTTCACTGGCCAGCAATTGAACCAGTCTTTTCCCGAAATATCGGGAGCCTCCTAGAACCAATATTTTTGACATCAGACACAGGCACCTCCGTTAATAGTATCTTTTACTCTCACGATCACATTATCGACTGCCGAATAAACTCTTCATCAAGGTTAATCCGCAAAGCAAACCGAAGAAAAAGTGTCCTTCCTGCCTAGCTACATCTTGATACAGAGCATAATAAGGCATCTTCAAGAAAATATTCAGCATCGGATAGATCATCAAAATCAAACTGGGCAGAAATACGAAAAAGAATAACGGTCTATGAAACTTTCTACGGTTTGGCAAACCATTGAGCAGGCTTAAATAGATCCCGAATAATAGCGCATATATGATATTACCCAACAGACTATAGTCGATTCGTAGGAACTCCCCCTTCTTCGACTCCATCATCCCTACGAATTGGTTGCCGTAATATACTACGATCAGCATCCCAATGGTCCATAGCAAATAATAAAAATAACCCTTCGACTTATTCATCACTGACCACCTCCGCTCATAACTTAACGAACAGTTCAGCCCATTTCGTCGCCCTTACGCCAGATCAAGCCCGTTTTAACATGCTTCAATTGCGCTACAATAATAATGCTGATCACAACTAGCATAAACCATGAACTGATCTTACCGATATGAACGAGCTGCCATTTGTGCTCTTGTCCCGGATATCTCCATGCTCCTAGAAAAGTAGAAATATTCTCCGCGATCCAGATGAAGAAGCCAATCAGAACAAAAGACAACATCAGCGGCATCCGGTACGTCTGGGAATGGAGCGAATAATGCACTCTAGTACGGAAGAATATAAGGAACAGTAGGACGGTTAGCCACCAGCGATAATCACCAATGAAATGATGTGTGAAAAAATTTAGGTAGATCGCTGCACAAATTAGTACGGTGAGCCATCCACTGGGCCAGCCCGTCATCTGCAATTGAAGTCTACGCCATGCCTGGCAAATATAGCTCGCTACACTAGCATACATGAACCCGCTGTAGAGCGGGACTCCGTAAATCTTCGTCCAAGCCTGTTCAGGATAAGCCCATGACCCCATATGTACCTTGAACAATTCTAGACAGAGACCAATAATATGAAACATACATATTACTTTAAGCTCATCCATCGTCTCCAGCTTGAAGACAATCATACCAATTTGCGCTAACACGCAGACGATCAGAATTAGATCATACCTCGGTAATCCCGGGATATGTACGATCTTAGTTAATCCTAGCGTCCCAAATATAATCACTGGAAATATGCAGGATAAAGCCTGAAGCCATCCGAATTGCAGCAAATTGCGGATAAATGTCATAGTTCCCTCCGAAATTTGGTAAACAGCTATACACGATTTTATCACAGACGGGGTGTGATGGGCAGAGCTATTTTTGTTATATGACGATTCCCCAAGCACAGTGGAAACCAATCATTAAAAAAGAGAGCTGCTCTCACAACTCTCTCTTCACCATAACTATTCCTTTAGAAATCAAAAGTGTCCGGGTCTGGACCAAAGCGCTGATTCTTATTCAGCCCATCGATCTGCGCGATTTCTTCTGCGCTTAACTCGAAATTAAATATATCAGCATTTTCAATAATCCGCTGCTCATTCACCGATTTAGGAATCGTAATAATGCCTACCTGCAAATCCCAGCGTAGGATTACTTGAGCCGGAGTTTTCCCGTATTTGCTTCCGATCGCTTTCAGCGTCTCGTCATCAAGCACACGACCTTGTCCAAGCGGAGCCCATGCTTCGAGATAAATTCCTTTGCCGGTCGCATAGTTAAGTAGTTCTTTCTGACTCAGCAATGGATGAAGTTCAACCTGATTGACCGCCGGCACAATCTTCGCTTCGCCCAGCAAGTCCTCGAGGTGATGAATTTGAAAATTACTTACACCAATAGCACGCACTTTACCTTCTTCATAGATCTTTTCTAAAGCGCGCCAAGTGTCTTTATATTTACCTTTGACTGGCCAATGCACGAGGAACAGATCGATATAATCAAGGCCAAGCTTATTCAAGCTTGTCTCAAAAGCCTGTAGCGTCTTCTCGTAGCCTTGCTCGGAATTCCACACTTTGGAGGTGATGAACAGCTGATCGCGGGTCAGACCATTCTCAGTCATCGCCTCACGGACAGCTTGCCCCACACCTTCTTCATTATTATAAAGCGCCGCGGTATCGATACTCCGATAGCCAGCCCGAATCGCAGACTTAACCGCGTGAATAACTTCTTCCCCTTCTTGCACTTTGTAGACACCTAGACCGAATCTTGGCATCTTCACTCCGTTATTGAGGGTTACTGTATCCTGTAGATGGAAAGCCATGTACCTATTCCTCCTTACAATAAGTTAGTCTCCCATCTATTATGACGGATTTAACCCATAAATGGAAGCTGGCCCACTTATGCCGATTGACTACCTTTGCGTAGCTTTTGTCTAGCACGATACAGCAATATTTTAAAATGAGATAATCCTATCCCCATCAATTCAGCAGACTCTAAATAAGAGAATCCATGAACATCGTACAGAAGTACCGCGTGCTGTTGATTCGGCGGAAGCAGAGATAGTTGATCGAACAATTCATCCCTAACCTCTTGGCTAAGCAGCTTCGTCTCCGGTGTCTCTTCATTAGAGAAGTTGTAGAAGAACTCATTCTCATACACATTGGAACGGCTCTCTTTACGAAGCTTATCGATATATGCATTATGAGCTACCCGCAGCAACCAAGCTTTAATCCGCTTCGGCTCCATCCCTTCAAGCCGGGTTAATGCACGGTAAAATGTCTCCTGCATTAGATCCTCGGCATTGTGATGATTGCGACATAAATAGTACAAATATTGATACACATCGGTTTTATATTCACGGTAAATTATTTCCATTGTACGACTATTCATTATTGGATTCTCCCTTGGTTCTCTATATTTCCTACAGTTCATTCCGTAGTCACTATCTGTACCCAGCATTGCTATTTTCCATTATGGATGACATAGCTTGCAGTTCAGATAAGAAATTCTTAAGTTTATCTTAAGATTTCACTGCTTAATTCTTAAAAAATACGACAAGCACAAAAAAACCATCTGGAATGGTCTCCAAATGGTTTAATTTATTCCGAATCATCCTTCCGCAGACGAACCCTGAACATCGTTCGATGCACATTGCTCTCGGCCATAATCGTTCCTTCATGCAGGTCGACGATATGCTTGGCGATCGCCAGTCCAATTCCCGAACCACCGGTGTGTGTCGCCGAGATTTCTCCACGCGATAGAAACGGTCGAATAGATGTGGTAGATCGGCCTCCGGGATCGGATCACCATAATTGATTACCTCTGTGATCACCTCATTCGCCGTTATCTCACCGCGGATATCAATGTATTTACCGCCGCTTCCATAACGGATAGCATTCGTAATAAGATTCTCATACACTCTTCGCAACTTGTCACCGTCTGCATGAACAAACAGCTGTGGCTTGAGATAGAGACGGCACTCCATCCCACTCTCCTGCAACTGCCATCCGAAATGAGATGTAATCTGATACAGCATCTCGGCCAGATTAATTCTCGTCTTCTGTAGCTTCATCTCCATATTCTGTAACCGAGTGAACTCAAACAAGTCCTGGAGCAACTGAGTAAGACGCAGCGACTCTTCATATGCCATATTGACATAATATCGAAGCTCTACCTCATCACGATAACGATCCTGCTCGATCAGCCCCAAATATCCAGTGATAGAAGTCAGCGGTGTGCGAAGATCATGTGACACATTCGTAATCAGTTCACTCTTGGTCTGCTCTGCTCGCCGTTCCTCCTCAATAGAGGTTCTGATCCGGTCAATCATACGGTTAATGTCAGTAGCAAGCTGACCAAGCTGGCCTACGTTCTCGACGGGTATTCTCGATGCCGAGCCTTCCTCAATCTGGTGTACTTCCTCAATCAGCAGCTTTAAATACTTCTCCTCATGCCTGCGCACACTGCGTCTGTAGAAATAGAGAGCGAATAGCATCAGAATCGGTACGCCGGACAGATAGTACACTTCCGGGAACCCGATATACCGGTTGATCCAGACTAATGCTGATTGCAAGGTAAGGTGGGGAAATAGGAAGAAAGTTAGCTTGGCCAATTGAAAGAGTAGCAACAGCGCAACAAGCGAGGTAACTACAGTCCATAATAGCCAGGATAAAAAGCGTAGACTAGCTTTCAATTTTGTAGCCTACCCCCATACAGTCTTGATCAGCGCTTCACATTCCATTTCCTTCTCTATCTTATCGCGCAAGCGACTGATGTGCACTGTAACGGAGTTGCTGCTCTCGAAATATTTATCCTTCCAAATCAGTTCAAAGATCTCCTCCGAGCCGAATACACGCCCCGGATGGCTGGCCAGAAGATAGAGAATGCTGAACTCTATCGGTGTCAGCTTAACCGCTATGCCATCGACAGTGGCGGTATGCGTCTCTTGTCCACCTGCAAAGGGCCGATCTTGATAATATGGCTCGCGCTGGGCGCGATAGGCTGCGCTGAATATGATGATCTACGGAGCAAAGATTTGACCCTGGCTACAAGTTCCAACGGATTAAATGGCTTCACCATATAATCATCAGCTCCAGTCATAAGCCCGGTAATCTTGTCCATATCACCATCTTTGGCGCTTAGCATTAAGATCGGCGTTGTTAAAGTCTCACGAATTTTCAGACATACCGAGATTCCGTCCAGGCCAGGCATCATCACGTCGAGAACGATCAGATCAATCTCACTCTGCTCGATAATCTCGAGTGCCACTAACCCGTTATCCGCCTTGATCACATTGTAGCCTTCATTTATCATATAGATTTCTATCAGCTTTGCTATCTTCTCATCATCATCTACAATCAGTATTTGTTTGCTCATTTATTTCATCCTTTTATCGACTAAAGTCACACATATGATTCTATCATACCATGACGAATAACATCGATTCCAAAATAAACGGTTAAAAAAGGATTACAAGCTATTCATTATTTCCACTGTATTGGAATAAATACTGTAAATTGTGTTCCCTGATCTGGCTGTGATTCTACAGATATCTGCCCTTGATGAATATCAACAATCTTTCGAACGATAGATAATCCAAGGCCGCTGCCACCGGCATCACGATTTCTTGATTTATCCGCTTTATAGAAACGATCAAAGATATATGGGATATCCTCTTTGGAGATACCTACCCCGGAATCGGCAATGATGACCTTAGCACCCTCATCTCCGGTAGTAAGCTTCACCCATATTCTGCCCTTCACAGATGTGAATTTAATACTGTTATTAAGTAGATTAACCCATACCTGGCTGAGTAATTCCTCTACGCCTTCAACATAGATTTCCTTCAGATCCAACTCGATCTCAATCTGCTTAGCCAGCCACTGCGGCTCGGTAGCAAGCACAATTGATTGTAATTGACGATCCAGCCTGAACTTACTATGTTCGAACGAAGAACGATCTGATTCAAGTGAGGACAGCTTAAGCATGTTATCACTCATTTGTGAGAGCCTGCGACTCTCGCTTTCGATAATGTCCAGATAATGCCTTCGCTGCTCTTCCTTCAACTGTGAGCTTCTTAAAGCCTCTGTAAAACCGCGAATCGAGGTAAGCGGAGATTGAATCTCATGCGACACATTCGATATGAAATCCTGCCGCATCATCTCCATCTGGCTTAATTCTCCAGCCATTTCATTAATGCTCTCAACGATCTGTTTAAATTCACGGTACTCTTCGCTCTCATCGAGCTGTACCGAGAAGTCTCCTTTGGCAATCCGACGCATGGCTTCAATAATACGCTTTAACTTGGCAATCTCTCTTTTTCGATAAATTTGTCCAACAAGCATAATGGTGATAAAGAACAGATGAAATCCTACAACGAGGTTGATTACCTGTGATACGTAAGCTGATGAGGGAGCACCCGTAAAATGGTATATTCCACGCAAAATAAACATTGCGCCGAACCATGCTCCGATCAGAACGAGAATTATCCCAAGATACTGAAAAAAATGGGATATGACATGCCAGATTTTCTTCCACATTTTCTTATACATGGTCCTTCTAGCATACCTCCAGACGGTAACCGAGACCGCGAATCGTTACAATTCTAAAGCGATACTTTAGTTCTGGAAATCGCTCCGTAACCGGTTCACATGCACATCTACCGTTCGTTCATTTCCTTCGAAATCATAGCCCCAAATATCTTCAATTAACTGCTCTCGGGTTATCGTCTTACCTGGATAGCTGCCGAGCAAGAACAACAATTCAAATTCCTTGGGCGGCAAAGTCAGGCTATCCCCCTCCGCGATAACCTGAAATGTCTTGCGGTCCACATGAAGTGCACCGATCGTTACGCTCTGTGAAGCAATCACTTGATACCGCTTGAGTAGCGCCCTGACTCGGACGATAAGCTCTGCTGCCTCGAACGGCTTCACCAGATAGTCATCGGTGCCAAGATCGAAGCCCTTGACGATCTGCCTCGTCTCCCCCTTAGCTGTAAGCATCAGAATCGGCATATCATACATGCTTCGCAGCTCTCGGCACAGCTCCCAACCATCCATATTCGGCATCATGATATCTAGGATAACCATATCTGCCCGCTGCATCTCCATCATTTCAAGTGCTTCAACACCGTCGGCCGCTTCCAGCACATCGCCGATCCCAGCCTCTTCAATTAGAACCTTAACCAGCTCACGAATATGATGATCATCATCAACAACGAGTATTTTCGCCATAATCGATTATTCACCTACGATCTATTTATTGTTGCTGAAGGTTAAACTCTGGTGAGGCATCGGCAAGCTGTAATTGCTGCGTAGCGAACTCCCGATACATCTCATGATGCTGCAGCAGTTGTTCGTGGGTACCCGTCCGGTGACTTTTCCCTTCTCGATAAAAATAATCTGATCCGCACCGACAACCGTTGATAACCGGTGAGCGATGACAACCGTCGTTCTTCCCGCCATCAGATTATCGAGCGCTTGTTGCACAACGATCTCCGAGCGACTGTCCAGACTGGATGTGGCTTCATCTAGCATCAATATCTTCGGATCACGGAGCAATGCACGGGCGATAGCAATTCTCTGCCGCTGTCCGCCAGATAACTTCACTCCGCGTTCACCTACATCCGTATTAAATCCCTCCGGCAGCTCTGAGATGAACCCATCGGCATAAGCCATTTTCGCAGCTTGCTCCAGCTCTTCAAGGCTGACTTCGCGTTCAATCCCGTAGCAAAGGTTATCACGAATCGTACCGGCAATCATCGGACTCTCCTGAGACACATAGCCGATAATTCCCCTCCATGAACGGAGTGAGAAGGAATCAATCGGCTCGTTGCCGAGCATTACCCGTCCCTTCTGCGGTAAATAATAGCGCTCAAGTACCTGGAATAGCGTAGTCTTCCCTCCGCCGCTTGGACCAACTACCGCTGTGACAGTACCCGGCTCCATCTGGAAGTTAACCCCTTGAAGGATAGGTTCATCCTGTTTATAACCGAATGACAGATTTTCAATCTTAACCGGAAGCTTCGCATCCGTCACCTCATGACCAGCATGGAAATCCTCCTCCAGCTCGTTCATTGTCTGCATCATCCGCTCGGTTGCACCGTTGGCTTTCTGCAGTTGAGTGAAGAAGGTGCTAAGTTGAGTTACAGGAATAACGATCTGAATCAAATACAGAATAAAGGCTACTAGTTCCCCAGCGGTCAGTACGCCTGAAGATACCTGCATACCGCCATAGCCGATAACTATTACGAGCAGCATCATTAAGACGAAGCTCATTAACGGACTGATCCAGGCCATAATCAGCCCTTCTTTAATCCCGAATTTCAGCAAATTCTGAATGCCTTTGTTTCCGTTCTCATACTCTATTTTTTCTGCGTTGGAGGCTTTCACTAGGCGGATCTCAGATAGCACTTGGCTTATCATCGCTGTGAAGGAGGCTGTCTCATCCTGCATACTGATCGAGACCTTATACATCTTGCGGCCGATCGGTACAAGCACAAGCGCCGCCAGTGGAATCACAAGGAACATAATCAATGTCATCTTCCAGTTCAGATAGATCAGTACGGCGATAGAGCCGATAATGGATATGATACCGCTGAAGAAGCTCGCTACATGCTCGGAAATGAAGGTCTTAATGACTCCCGTGTCATTCGTCATCCGGCTGACCGATTCTCCGGTCCGGTTGTTATCGAAATAGGATACCGGCAAAGCAAGCAGCTTCTTCCACAATTTGTCGCGAACGACGGCAACTACTTTCTGACCGATATAATTCAGCAGGAAGATGGACACACCGGCCGCCAGTGTCTGCCCGATAAAAGCGGCGACCAGACCTACGATCTGCATTCGGCTAATCGATTCCAGAGAGAATCCATCGACCAGGCTCTTAGTAAACATCGGGATAACCAGACCGACCAGCGTAGAAACAACGCTAAGCAAAATCGAGACAATGATTAAAGCCACCGGTGGCTTCGTTTCTTTCATTAATCGATAAAATGATGAGAAATTGGGTTTGCTTATATCTGTTTTCATAGTTCTTCTCCTTGAGTGATTAATAAAGGAAGCTCAAAAAGTCCGCTCTTAGCCTCTAACGAAACGTGACATTGATGTTTTTAAGCAAATAAGGATCTGTAGTTTCATTTAGAAGAAAACTGGCCAAATTGAACATTCCCTGTTCGTTCTTAAGAGAAGAATACCTTACTATTTTAAACTGAAGTTAAACAAACGCACTTCTAGAGGTAATTCAAGCTATAAATTCTCGACCTCGACGCTGGTTACATGATCAATACTCCGTACAAAGTTGTAAATTTCTGTTGTATACTCTTTCTCCGACGCTGCAATCACCATATCAACCCGATGGCGTCCTTCGTCCAGATCCTTGATCTTAAGTCGGCGGATGCGATGTTGTTGAATATGTTTGTCGCCGCTCCTGTCATCTTTGCGTTCAATAATTCGAATCAGATCCGTCACATTACCATGTTCCTCCATAACGATCTTCAAGGATACATCGCGTTGGTTCAACTTATATGGTCCAATCCACTTAATGATATACGGGACGAAATTGACAGCCAGAATCAGCAAAATGACAGCGAACGCAGCTTCAATATAAAATCCCGTACCAATTGCAATACCGATGCCTGAAGCCGCCCATATCATCGCTGCGGACGTTAGCCCTGAGATTCCTTCATTACTGCGGCGCAGAATTGCCCCTGCCCCCAGGAAACCAATCCCGCTAACGATCTGAGCCGCCAATCGCATTGGGTCCATATTGGGATGATCCGGCCCAGCAAATTTCTGAAAGGCTTCAATCGAGACGATGGTGACAAGACAGCTTGAGATGCAGATTACCATACAAGTTTTTATCCCAAGCGGCTTCTGCTTCAGCTGCCAGCTCGATTCCAATGAACAAACCGAATAATAAAGCAATGCAAAGTTTAAACACCATTTCCCAATCTGAGACCATAACATTTCTCCTTCAATTATATTGAGTATATTATTCATTATCCCCAGCCGGTAGAGATATCCATGAGCTCTACCGAACTTAAAGTAAACTCCATTTTATAATGAAGCACAAATAAAAAAAAGACTCAAAATGAGCCCCATAGTGCGAACGGTAAAATAATAGCCAATACAGCTAATGTCGTCCTGAAAATGATCTCCTGCAAAGATCCCGTATCAATCGCGAGTGGCTTCGGCAATAAACGGAATTTCCGATTCAAAGGCCATAGTAGAGCAACTCCTTGATCATTCAGAAGATCGATGAGCGGATGTGAGGCATAAGCGGCTATAATCGTCCAAAAGTAGAAGTCAGGTATAGGGGACAACAAATAACCTAACAGCACTAAGAATAACAAAGAATGTGTCATTGTTCGATGCTTAACGCGAAGTAACTGCAGCAACCATGATAGCGGCAGTAGAATCTTAGCCATCGTTGATCCTCTCTTATCAATATCCGCAAGCGGACCTACTAGGCATCCAATCAGCATCGCTGCTCCTGACTCCCAGGATAGAAGCGGCTGGTTATAGTGGATTATGACGCATTCAGCCGCGACCAGCCCTGCCAAAGTATGTGTCTTCTGAAGCATTCCGTAATTCCTCCGTATCTCTAAGCTGTCCTCGATAATATAGCAATATCAGCACTCCTTATTCGAGCACATGTTCGCATATTATATTATTATAGCAATTTTAAATATTTTTACTAGCTAATATCGTAAATACAAAAAAAGCTATCCCGCAAAATAGATTTGCCGGGATAGCTTTTTATATATATTCGGTAAGATAGTAGTTAGCTACCTACTAAATTAGAAGCGAGCTGCGAGATCAGCTGCACGCTTAATACCGTCTTGAAGAATCTCTTCAGCGCGATCCGGGAATTGATTGTGACCTTCCACAATCACATTCTCAGGATTCTTGATTCCCCAGAATGCAAGTGTGTTAGTTACATAATTCAAGGACATTTCCAAAGCAGCCATTGGTCCTTCGGAGTATACACCGCCGCGAGCGTGCAGCAATGCTACTTTTTTGTCGCCAACCAGGCCTACAGGGCCTTCTGCAGTATATTTGAAGGTCTTACCCGCTTGGTTCAAATAGAACAGGTAAGTCAGAAGTTGTGCAGGAATAGTGAAGTTCCACAATGGAAAAGCAAATACCACTTTATCTGCGCTCAGGAATTGATCAAGGTATGAGTTCGCGAGTTCAACAGCCTTCATTTCTTCTGGTGTTGCTTCAAAACCGTTAGCCAGCTTGTATCCTCCGTTGATCATGTCGTTGTCATAGTACGGAAGATTTACTTCAAATACGTTCACTTCAGCAACTTCATCTTGTGGATGAGTCTCCTTATAGGATTGTACGAAGCTTTCATACAATTTTACTGTTGCGGATTGCTCAACCGGACGGTTGTTAGCTTTGACGAATAAAACTTTAGCCATTTTTATGATTCCTCCTGGTGTAATTCTATTATCCTATCTACTAACTTTTTCTCTTGAGATATAGATAACATAGTAAATTACCCAAGATCATTTGTCAATTGCAGTTTTTAGAAAATTTCCTATGTCTTTTCTCACATTTTCATCATTTTACTTTCAATGAGTTAGAAGTTACTTTCTCTCTATAGGTTTCTGCCGCTGATACCATATGTGACAAAGCTGCGACAGTTTCCTCTTGCCCCCTTGTCTTCAATCCGCAGTCCGGGTTGATCCAGAATAACTGCGGATCTAGCACTTCCAGCGCGCGTTCGATCAGAGACAGCATCTCCTCCTTGGAAGGAACCCTTGGACTATGAATATCATAGACGCCAAGACCAATACCCAGTGGATAGGTCTGCTCCTCGAAGCTGCTGATCAGTTCTCCGTGACTGCGCGACGTCTCGATCGAAATAACATCCGCATCCAGAGCTTGGATGGAATCTATGATATCCTGGAATTCGCAGTAGCACATATGCGTATGAATCTGCGTCGTATCCTGCACCGAGCTAGTTGAAATCCGGAATGCATTCACTGCCCAGTCCAGATACTCCTGCCATTCTTCACGCTTCAGAGGAAGCCCTTCTCGAAGTGCAGGCTCATCCACCTGAATCATCTCGATCCCTGCACGCTCCAGTGCTTCCACTTCTTCGCGCAAGGCGAGGGCGATCTGATAAGCAACATACTTGCGAGGAATATCGGTTCGTACAAAAGACCAGTTCAGGATGGTAATCGGCCCGGTCAGCATGCCTTTAACTGGCTTCTGAGTGAGCGTTTGAGCGTACTCTGTCTCTTTTACAGTCATAGGCTGACCGAATTCCACATCCCCGTAAATAATCGGCGGCTTCACGCAGCGCGTCCCATAGGACTGAACCCATCCACCACGTGTAAAAGCAAAGCCTGGCAGTTTCTCACCGAAAAATTCAACCATATCCGTCCGTTCGAACTCTCCATGTACGAGCACATCCAATCCAATTTCCTCCTGGATGCGGATCCATTTATCAATTTCAGATTGAATGTATTGGTCGTATTGTTCCGTGCTCCATTCACCTTTGCGCCACTTCTGGCGTGCCGAGCGCACTTCCTTCGTCTGTGGGAAGCTGCCGATTGTCGTCGTCGGAAGCAATGGCAATTGCCACTTCTGCTCCTGCTTCACTCTGCGTACATCGAACTCATTCTGCCTTTCTGCTGGTTGCTGCAAGGCCTGCTCGACCTGACTACGAACATTCAGGCGATTGCGAACCGGAGCTGCTGATAATGCATTGAGGGACTGCTCGTTCTCCGTGAATAAGGAAGGAACTGCTGCGCTGCCGAACACTGCCTTCAAGCTAACTATCTCATCCAGCTTCTCTTCCGCAAAGGCCAGCGCATTCTTCAGAAGAGGTTCCAGATCCGTCTCCCCTTGCAAGCTGACTGGTACATGCAGCAAGCTGCTCGCTGGCTGCACGATAATCTTCTCGGCCTGTGGCGATAGCTCTATGATCTCGTCTAACAGTTGCTTGGTTGCTTTCAAGTCGCTACGCCAGATATTGCGTCCATCTATGATTCCAGCTCCGAGTACCTTGCCAGCCGGATAGCCAAACTCGCGAAGTGCCGCCAGATTGCCCTCCAGACCATGTACGAAATCCAATCCGAACCCCTGTACCTGGCAAATCAATCACCTGTTGATATTTGGATGCCGCGGCGAAGTAGGTTTGTAGCATGACTGAGATTCCTGGCACTTCCTGAGCAATTGTCTTGTATATCGAACTCAGATGCTGGATATCCTCGGCGGTTATCTCGGTTACAAGGGCCGGTTCATCGATTTGAACCCAGGCTGCGCCTTCAGCCGCAAGCTCACGCAGTACTTGAATGTAGAGTGGCAGAAGCTTGTCGATCCATGCGCCAAATTCACTCTCAACATAACCCTTGGACAACTTCAGGAACGTATACAAACCAAGCAGCACGGGTCTGCCCTCGATTTGCAGAGCTTGCTTCGCTTCTCGGTACGCCTCGAGCGGATAATTCACAGTTAGCTTCGGCTCTCTATCTCCAAGCTCAGGTACGATATAGTGGTAATTCGTATTAAACCACTTCGTCATCTCACTGGCCGCGGCCTGTTTATTTCCTCTGGCGATAGCGTAATAGGTGTTAAGTGGCACAGCCCCACCGTCATACTCGAACCGTGCTGGGACTAATCCGAACATAACCGCAGTATCTAGCACATGATCATAGTAGGTAAATTCACCGACCGGAATGATTTCGATTCCTTTATTTTGCTGCGTACGCAAGTTGTCCAGTCGAATCGCAGTTAAACGTTCCCGCAGCTCAGACTCAGCGATTTGCCCTGACCAATAAGCTTCGATCGCTTTCTTCCACTCCCGATTCCGTCCAATCCTTGGGTACCCTAAATTTCCGCTTACGATTTTGCTCAATTCAACCAACCTCCATGAATAATTTTGATGGGATACAGGTTCTCAGAGTCCATGCCAGATGAAATAAAAAGAGGCTCCCTTTAGGCAATGCTAAAGAGAACCTCTGTATTCGATATACAATGGCAGTAATCTTTAACACTTCCCTATCTCCCGTAGGTAATTCAGTGTTGTCAGAACAGGCAGGTCTCCTGGCTCCAGAATCTACGTCTTCATGCTGCCTTCCCGATATGACTTATATCAGTGGCAAGAATCGCATCAAACTCCTCTGTTACAGTGGCGGGACCGCGCCGGTATCGCACCGGACTTCCCTTTTAAGTTCTCAATTGTATTACCGAGAACACCTATTCCCACAATATTTAATTGATAGGTAATTTGAATCTAAACTTTATTCTTTGTTATCATCTTACTATGTATTGGGACAGTAGTCTTATCGGAATTAACTATAACTAGTTATAATTGTCCTGAACCGCTTTCTGCAACATGCCGATACAGCGATCCAGGTCAGCCTTCATCTGTTTCTTATACAGCTTGGCCTTATCCCGTCCATCTTCCGTAAAATGATAAAGCACGATCTCCTGAAAATCTACGCTGGGATCATTCCCCTTCAACTGCTTGGTCCGGTACAGTACTCCTTCCTGCACCAGTTCATGCAGTGCGCGGTAAATCTCACTCAGCGGAGGTACATACCCGAACGGCTTGAATTCCTCCTTCATTTCCTCCAACATCTGATAACCATACCCGCGTCGCTGCTCCACCTTCGTAATTAGAAATAACTTAATGTAAGCCCGTTGAGCGATCATAAAAGCCATGGGGCAGTCACCTCCCTTTTGTTTCCAGTATACATAAGCTATGAAATTTTCACAATAGTCGCTTTAATACGTTCTTTTAAAGGAATATTTGTGTGACTAGATAGTTGAGCTGGTGTAGATAAAGGTGAGAGTAACTAGGTAACATGAATTTGATTTTACTATTAAGAATTTTTCATATAGTGAATTTATATAAACAGTAGGTTTGGCCTGCCTTATTGGCTATTTTTTCTTTCCCGTTGTGAATTATGGAACTAGGGATTTGGGGCTTATCCTTTGGGCTGTTTTAACATCCCTATGAGTATTAAATCCAACCTTGCTCCATGGCATAACGCGTAAGTTGTACGCGATTCTCTAGGTGGAGCTTATGCATGATGTTCTTCAGATGGTTCTTAACTGTCTGATCAGAAATGTCGAGAGCCTTAGCAATCTCCCGATTAGTCATCCCTCTCGCAACCAAGTCGAGTATCTCGCGTTCACGATTCGTAAGCGGATGATGACCGGTCTGATTCGGTTTCTGCAATGAGAATTCCTGTAAAATACGCAGGGCTAGTTCACTCGTCATCGGCGCCTCTTCACTTGCCACCGCACGAAGGTATTCAAGCCAGATGCCTGGCTCGAGATTCTTCAGCAAATAGCCTTGCGCCCCCTGCTTCAAAGCCTCAAAGAGATAAGCCACATTGTCGGAGACGGTGACGAGCACAATTTTCACATAAGGGAACTTCAGCTTGATCTCTCTTGTTGTCTCCAATCCGTCCTGTCCCGGCAGATGAATGTCCAGCAGAATTAGATCCGGCATCCACATCTCCGTCTGAAGTACAGCCTCTTCCCCACTCTCAGCAAATCCGATAATTTCAAAGCTCTCATCCTCCGAGAGAATGTCACTCATCGCCTCACGGGCATGAGGATGATCATCAACGATCAATACGCGGGTTCTCATCATTTCCATAACCTCCTTGAATCATAATACTAGTCTCTCCAGCCGATGACTCCACGATTAAACTCCAATGCATCTGCTCCGCTCGCTCCTTAATAATCCGCAGTCCATACCGCTCCGGCGTTAGTTCACCTACCACGAAGCCATTTCCTCGGTCGATAATCCTTACTTGAAAAGCACCCTCTTGCTCATTTCCCTGCACAAATATCTCCTGAACTGCAGCGTGCTTACCAGCATTCACGATCGCTTCCCGGATACAAGCGAGCAGTTCTAACTTCTCTTTGGCCGACCATCGGTCCTCTGACAGCGCCCAATTCAGATGTAGAACCAGTTGATACTCATCAGCTATCTGCTGAATCCGCTCCGGGAAGGAGAGATGGTTACCCTCTTCGTCAATGTCCGGCGGCAGCTTCAGATCGGAGATCGCCTGCCTGACATAGCGATTAACGTCTTGAATCGTCGTTCGGAGCTCGTCCAGATCTACTGCTTCACCACTGGATTTCTGCCTTCTCTCTGCCCTATCCACCTTGACAGACAGCAGGAACAGAGATTGAGCGATGCCATCATGCAATTCACGGGCTAACTGCTCTCTTTCTTCCCAGCTCGCCTTATGGGCCCGCTCCTTCTGAAGTTCCTCCTGCATGCTTTCCAGATTGCGGAACCATTTATATTGCAAAGTTACACTGATCATAAACAGCAGCATTGGCGTTAAGTAATTTCCTGCCTCCATCGATAAGTATGGCATCAGAAATTGATGCCTAACGTACTCCCAAATCCCGATCAGCAACGTCGGGACGATCAAGATCATCCATTTAAGCTGTCGATACGACATGCTGCACCTCCATTAAATGTGCATTTTTCGAATTAGAAGTTATAACTTTTCAGGAATTGCCAATAGTTGTATAATCATTTATCTAAAGACAGCTTCAAAAGTCGTCAGCCTCTGCCAACAGTATTATAAGCTATTATGCAAGGACGAGCATATATCTTGGAAAACAAAACCGCCTATGTAAGGGCGGTGTTAATCGACGTCGTATTAAAAACTCAACGTAGACCGATGCTCTTCCTTCTCTTCTTCTTCATAAAGGCGAATGCTAAGCGCCAGGCCCATGCAGATCATATTAATCAGCAGAGATGTACCGCCATAGCTAATAAATGGCAGCGTAATTCCTGTAAGAGGCATCAGCCCAATGAACATCCCGATATTCTCAAATATTTGATAAAGGAACAGCGACACGATACCTACGATTAGATAGGGACCAGCCGCTCCTTACACTCTAATGAGATCAATATCAAGCGATGGATCAGCACAAAATACAATAGTAACACGAATGAACTGCCGATAAAACCAAACTCTTCAGCAATCACAACAAAGATCGAATCCGAATAAGTAAAAGGAACCCGCTCAGACTGTACATTCACCCCTTGTAGATAGCCCTCCCCGTTTATACCTCCGGCAGCGATCGCCATCTTGGCATTCCTTGTATGATAAGCCGCATCATCCGTTGCTACTTCCGGCATCAGCCAAGGATCAATACGATTGATCCAGTGTTGGCGGCCGATCTCAACGAGATATTGATTAATCTCATCATGATGCGTCTTATAAGCCCCAATCCCCCGATAACCGATCCTACTAGCAAGACTGTAGCAATAAAAGCATGAGTGTATTTAATGTTCCCAATCCATAGCATACCAACGAGAATAACGAGATAGCTAAGCGCGTTCCCCAGATCATTCTGCACCATAACGATGACGAATGGAATGAACGTTACGAAGCACATCGGCAGCACATCCAACCAGAATCTGAGCTTAGGCCTCTGCTTGCGAGATAGTATGTATCCGAGAAACAACACTAAAGGAAGCTTGAAAAATTCAGCCAGTTGGAAGCTCATTCCAACCACCGGAATCGTCATCCAGCCTGTAGCATTATAGTAGGTATTTCCGATAAAGTTCACGATCACCAATAGGCCTAGACCGAGCAGGTAAATGTATGGAGCCAATTTAAGTACAATCCGATAGTTGATCAATGATACAGCAGCCATAACGAAAAAACCAAGAATGTAGTATTTCAACATTTGTAGATGATACCCGTGATATGCCGTATTCACTGTAGCGCTGTATAATACGGCGACACTTATGCCCATAAATAGCAGCAGAATGAACAGAATGACGAAGTCAAATCTTTTTAACCTGTCAAAAATAAACATGGCTTCACATCTTCACTTTGGATTTGGGTGAACTGCTTTGCAAGCCCTAACTCAGGTAGATTCTTGAATTCATACTATCATAATTCATACATTGAAGGAATGATCTGGAACCTGGTATTAACAAAAAAACAGGACAGATCGCAATGATCTGCCCTGTGAAGGGTAAACGAAGTTTGCCAAAATGCGCATTACAGCATCTTCTGGATTTCGTCCTTAATCGCTTCAGATTTCGGACCGAATACAACCTGAACTGCGCCTTGACCGAGTCTCATTACACCGGAAGCGCCCAGCTTCTTAAGAGCTGAATCATTTACCTTTTTATCATCCCTAACGATTAGACGAAGACGAGTGATACAAGCATCTACAGACTGAATATTGCTAGGTCCACCGATTTGCTCCAAGATTTGAGCAGCACGACTGTCTGAAGAGGATACAACACGATCCCCATTGGATGTATTAGCTACTACCTCATCCTCGTCGTCATCATCTTCTCGTCCAAGAGTCTTCAGATTGAACTTGACAATGATAATGCGGAACAAGAAGTAGTACAGTAGGAAGAAGCCAACACCTACCGGCAGCAGGATCCAAGCGTTCGTCGACAGCTTCAAGTTAACGAGATAGTCGATCAGACCAGCTGAGAAGGCAAATCCTAACTTAACATCCAGCAGGTACATAATCAATCCTGAAAGGCCTGTCAAAATCGCATGCACAACATACAAGACTGGAGCAACGAACATGAACGCGAATTCTAGCGGTTCAGTAATACCTGTCAAGAACGACGCTACAGCGGAACCGATAACGAGAGAAGCTACCATTTTACGTTTCGATGGCTTAGCTGTATGAATGAAGGCCAATGCCGCACCAGGCATCGCGAACATCATGATTGGGAAGAAGCCTGTCATGAACATCCCTGCCGATTTATCTCCGGCGAAGAAACGCCACAAGTCACCATGTACAACCTCACCGGCTGCATTCGTGAAATCACCAATTTGGAACCAAGCGATAGAATTAAGAACGTGATGCAGACCGAGAGGGATCAACAAGCGGTTTGCAACGCCAAATACAAATGATCCAATCCCACCAAGTCCAACGACCCAGTTACCGAAGACACTGATCGCATCCTGAATTGGACTCCAGATCATACCTGCGAATACCGCGAGAACCATTGTACTTGCAGCCGTGACGATCGGAACAAACCGTTTTCCAGCGAAGAATCCGAGCCAATCCGGCAACTTGATATTATGGAATTTATTATATAAGTAAGCTGCCCACAAACCTGTAAATATACCGCCCAGAACACCCATATCCAATTTGACATCATTACCGATAAAGGAGAACACACCTGGTACTTCAGCCAGTACTTTGGTCAACACCATGTAAGAGATAAGTGCCGACAACGCAGCTACCGCATCACCGGCAAACCCGATTGCAACCCCGATCGCAAAAATTAGAGCTAGGTTTCCGAATATTGCCGATGCACCTGCATTCAGGAACGTAGCGACATATTGATTGATGAACCCTCCGACTGCCGAACCGAGATGTAGATCCTTCTCATAATCGATATTAGCGAAACCTTGCAAAATTCCCGCTGCTGGTAACGTTGCAACCGGAAGCATGAGCGATTTGCCTAGCCTTTGGAGCTTTGCTAGCATTGATAATCATCCTTTCAAAATAGTGATATTTAAGACTTCATAACCGCCTTTAAAATGACGTCTTGGCCTGCTGTCACTGATCCGCTGAGTCCTTCCAAGCTCTCTGTCACTTCATCAGCGTTTGTTACAATAATCGGCGTGATCGTTGGATATCCGCTGCTTGCAATCTTAGCGATATCGAATTCGATCAGCAGTTGACCAGCCTTCACTTTGTCGCCTACATTGACATGTGAAGTGAAACCCTCACCTTTTAGAGATACCGTATTAATACCAATGTGGAACAGATACTGTAGTCCCGAAGCATCTTCCAACATGATGGCATGATTCGATTTGATCACATGTACGACGGTACCGTCGAACGGCGAGATCAGTTTACCCTCTGTTGGTTCAATTGCGATCCCTTTACCCATATGTCCTGCTGCAAATGCCTCATCTGGAACCTCAGTTAACGGAACAGCCTTACCTGTTACCGGGGCTAAAATTTCTACTTGCTTGCTTTCAGTTGATTTCTTTCTCCATTTAGAAAACATGAGTTAAACTCCTCCTAATCCTATAGTTAGATGATCAATGGTTATACCGACATAAGCGTCCCTTATACGATCCTATCTTCTATCTTCTTACATTCGCATAAGAACTATTCTTGTGCGGCTCCCTCCCCACGTCATCATTATCTTGATACCGTTTACATAATGGGCGTCGTCCGCTTCTTGGACGAAGTCTGGACCCAGATTCGATTCGTATGACTAAAAGATCGAACAAAAAAGAGCCAAGAAAAGAATCCTAAATAAATAGGACTGCTCTTCTTGGCTCATGCCCACGAATTGAATGGTAACACGCCAAATGTATTCGGTATGTTGTTATGTGACTATAATAAAGCATGCTTCCGACAACGTCAATAGTAAAATTGTAAGCGTCTCTATTTTTATCTGCTTCAAGGACATAGCTATGGATTATAATACTGCCAATTCGGAATAATAAGCAAAAAAATGAAAATGGAGATTGCTGTGAAAAAGATATTGTATATTTATCGCTCGGATTTACACGGAATAATCACCAACTGGGCAGCCGCTATCATCATATCGGGCTTGATCTTTCTCCCTTCTCTATATGCTTGGTTTAATATTGGCGCTTCCTGGGATCCTTATGGCCAAACCTCTGGGATCAAGATCGCTGTTGCCAATGAGGACACCGGAACAACCATGCGCGGACAATCCATTGCTCTAGGAAAGGAAATTGTCACCTCCCTACATGAAAATCATAATATAGGCTGGGTCTTCACCGACAGGGACAAAGCGATTCGAGGCTTAAAGTATGGCAAGTACTATGCTGTCATTATCATCCCAGCGAATTTCTCGGCTCGAATCGCGACCGTTCTTACTCCGAACCCGGAGAAGGCGGAGATCCAATACTATGTCAATGAGAAAATAAATGCCGTCGCGCCTAAAATCACGGCCAAAGGGGCCAGCTCGATCATTAGTGAAGTTAGCGCAAATTTTGTGAAAACAGCAAACGGGGCGATTTTTCGTATCTTCAATGATATTGGGGTGGAATTAAAACAGGAGCTTCCTCTCATCAATAACGCCAGACAGCTAGCTTTTCAAATGGTACAGCTCTTCCCGCAAATTAACGAGGCGGCAAATATCGCTGTCTCAGATTTACAAAAAGGACAGACCATCGTCACGAAGGTGCAAAAAGAACTCCCCTTTGTCGCCGATCTGGCCCAAAAAGGCGAAGGGATCGCCGGGCAAACCTCAGATTTTCTCGCCCGTAGTAGGGATGCTGTTCAATCTGCCGGTCCAGTAGCCAAGGAGACATTAGAGCAGCTAAAACTGTTAGCCGATTTGGCTGGTCAGACGAGTAACAATTTGCTCACCGGGCTCGATGTGGCTGAAGATCTGGGGACTTTGCAATTGCCTGAGCATTTGGAGAACGCGCTTACTGTGGCTGCTGACGGGGCCGGTTCACTTAGCAAATTACTGAGCCGATTACAGTCCATTGCTCCGAGCTCCAGTTTAAGTGCTAAAATCACAGAACTGAACCGAATTGAAACGGATTTCAGACAAATGGCACAACTCTTAAAGGACATCAAAGCTTCTGCCGACCAAGGGAAAGACGTAACACGATCCTTGCTAGAAAAATTCAATGCTCTGGCCGCAGATGCTTCCGGTCGCCTGGACGGACTAATCGGCAGCTTCGACAGTACGATACTTCCAGCGATATCAGCTGCTCTCGAACAAGCGCAAAAAGACGCCAACCATACGAAGAGCATCTTGTCAGAGGCTTTGTCCGACTTACCTGTCGTAAGCGACATCATTAAGGATGCGAAGAAAGGTCTGGTCGTAGCGACGACAGAAGCCAAGACTCTGCGCGGGCATCTTCCAGAAGCAGAGCGGAAGCTCAAAGAAGTGACTGACCGTATCACAGCCTTGGAGAAAAAGGGCTCATTGGAGGACCTAATTAAGCTACTCAGTCTGAACTATGCCAAGGAGAGCGATTTTTTTGCCGAACCGGTCATATTGAAGGAGACCCGGATGTTCCCAATTCCAAATTACGGGTCGGCAATGTCTCCCTTCTTCACTACTCTTTCACTATGGGTCGGCGGTCTGCTCCTCGTCTCCATGCTTACCGTCGAAGTGCATAACAAGACCATTAACGGCGTTCCCCTACGCAGCTATCACGAGTATTTTGGCCGCTTCTTCACCTTTTTGACGCTGGCGCTATTGCAATCGCTATTTGTCACGACGGGTGATCTATGGATTCTAGGTACCTATGCCGCGGAGCCACTCAGGTTCATTCTGTTCGGGCTCTTGATCAGCGCGGTGTTCATGCTCATGATCTATACGCTGGTATCCGTATTCGGCAATGTCGGCAAAGCGATGGCGATTGTTCTGCTCGTCCTGCAATTGGCCGGTTCGGCGGTACATTCCCTATCCAAGTCACACCGCCCTTCTTCCAGGCGATCTATCCTTATCTGCCCTTTACTTACGGGATCGGACTAATGCGCGAATCCGTCGGAGGAAGCTTTGGAGGATTGGTTACAAGGGATATCTGCGTGCTGCTCATCTATGCCGGAATATCGCTAATCCTCGGACTAGGTCTCAAGCGATTCGTGAACCGCATCTCCACAAAATGGGTCAAAAAAGCCAAATCTGGCCACTTAATCCATTAAACCTGAAAGAAGTTCACCATAATGCGGAATCCTTTTTGACTTGGAATTGTACAAAAAATGATGCCTGGATTCGAACCGGTAACTAAGTTGCTCGGATTCGATCCAGACATTATTATTACATCACTCTCTATCTTCTATGCTAATGGAATAACCATATTCCATGTATTCTTTCCGCTGAAATTGCCTTCTCCATCAGACGTAGCGGCATATAAATGTGTGGGACGACCATCTTCGAACAGAAGGAATGGCCTCTCGAAATTACCCATTGTTTTGATCGATCCGTTCTCCCATATGACTTTCCTGGAATAAGCTTTTGGATTGTCTGCGATCTTCCAATCGAGCCCGTTCTCAGAGTAAGCGTAGATTCCAGCATGTCGCTCACCACACACATCACCGGTCATATCTTTGGCAATCATTCTATATCCATCATCAGTTTTCCAAATAAAAGGATCTTCTAGATGTATTTGCGATGGCGGAAAAATGGGCTCTTCTCTGAGAGGACGATAAGGTCCTTCAAAATGATCTGCCCATGCTGCACCAAGAGCCATATCACTAAATCCATTGCCAACATAACGCCTTGCTTTATAAATTAAAAGAACAGATCCTGATTCATCTACACAAGGTGCTGGATTCGATGTTAAATAGCTGTCGAATTTACCAGGACGTACATTTAGAATTGGTGCGTCAAGGCGTTTCCAAGGACCATGCACACTTTTGGAAATGGCTAGGCCGATTCTTTTATTTGAACGTGCCACGATCACCCGGGGATCATCTAATATTAGTTCGTCTCCCGGAGACACATCGTCGAATGGATGAGTAGTCCCCATATAATAGAGAAGATAATGATCCTTATGCCTCACAATAAATGGATTATGTACAGCCCGACCATCCCAATATTCAGCTCCTCTAGAAGTAAGTACCACTTCCTCAAATTCAAATAGCCCTACTGGTGAATCCGACGCGGCAAGAACAATTTCCGATTCCAAAAGCCATCCTGGATGCATCGGCAAATGCTTCGGCCAACGTGATGCAAACATATAATATCGCCCGTCATCACCTTTTGTAACAGAACCACACCAAATCCAATAACCCTCCATCGCGAATCCACCATCTAATGGGGCTGGTAGCAATCGATCAATAAATTGTCCAGTTTCCGTCTTTTAAAGTCCCTCCTACGCTATTCTCCCACATCAGTGAGATCTCGTTCGAATGTCTCTCTTATTCCATCTTCATACACCTCAAGTGGTATGATCGTTGCCGAGTAGAGTCTCATTAACTCTGTACCATCAATCTGGGCAGCCACAATGGATAAATCTTGTTTGCCAGCCAATATCCTAAATTCTTGCTCGACCGTGGTATAATCCGTGCCTGTTTCAATTCGTTCCTGATACATCTTTTCACCTAACTCGACCTGAACCACGCCGCCCATATCGTCCAAAGCCTTATATTTGAGTATTACCTTGACTCTCATGGAATGATAGGCGCGGATTTTCCATGTTACACGTTGACTCATGCTTGTCCAGTTGTCGATGTATTCATTGCCCTTCTTACCGTCTCCGTAGCCCATTCCCCCACTAACTATGGCATCGAAGCTTCTTAACACGTTAATGCCCTTTTCACCGATCAGACGCCCTGAACAAACCCGGGGCTCTCCTGCTACCTCTACCGCGATAACCGTGCAACTGGAGGAATTAGTTGGGGTGGATATAGGAAGATCAATGATCCAATCACAATAATTTAACCTTCGGGTTGCCAGTGATTGTTGGGACTTATCGGACAATACCCATGCTTTATGAATATGATTCATCAACCCGCCTAACACCAGCTTTCCATCCTCCGGCCAATCGAACACATGAAGATAGAGCATATTTTCTTTTCTTGTGGATTCGCCCCATTGCTGAACCTCGAGCGGTGTTGCGGTAGTTCCGTAAATACTCTCCCCGTGAGTATCAAGCCATATGCCAATCTCTTGGAGGATGACCATGTCTCGTTCATCGATGGCTCCATCCCCTTTCGGTCCTAGATTCATAAGCACATTGCCTCCGCGTGCCGCGGCTTTCACTAGCAATTGAATGAGCTCGGACACCGGTTTATGACTATTATCGTCTATCGAATAACCGTAGGACTCATTGGTTGTCGGAATGGTCTCCCAATCTCCCTCACAGGGAATGATCTCATGTGCACGGTCTCCGGTGTTCACATAATCCGCAAATGTATCATAACCTTGCCCTACGGCCAAACGTCCGTTGACCACGATCCGATTGTCTGCTTTACGGATTGCCTCCAAAATTCTGAGATTTTCGGACAGAGGTAGCTTATGTGGGGTATCAAACCATAAAATATCCGGTTCATATTTATTGATCAGTTCAATAATTTGCGGAATGGATTTATGGTCTACGTAGTTATCCGCCACTCTAGGCACCAGCTCGGGATGTTCAGTGAACCACAGCTTTCCTTCACCTTCATAAAGTCTAAGGTCCCCGCCAGGATTCGAGTATTCCCAGTCGTTACCAGGTGCATCAGGGTGCTCCCAATCGAAAGCATGCGAATAGTAGAATCCGTACTTAATATCATGTTTTGCGCATGCCTCCTTTAACTCTAGTAGAGGATCGCGATTGAATGGAGTCATACGAATATCATAGGGATAAGCATCGGAAGGGTAGAGCGCAAATCCATCATGATGCTTAGCTGTAATCACGAGATACCTCATCCCTGCCGCCTTGATCGATTGCACCCAACTCTCGGCATTGAACTTCAACGGATTAAATTCATCGATGAATATTTCTTGGTACTCCTGCTGGCTAATCTTCTTCATTCTCATCAAATGCTCCGCATAACCTACTGACTTGCTACCCTTCCATCTTCCCCCTGACAGGGAATACAATCCCCAGTGTATAAAACATCCAAATCTAGCTTCTCTCCACCATGCCATCCGGGACTCCATGTTCTCTAGCGACTCAGGCCACCATCCATCAATAGCCCGCTCTATCTCATGATGATCACGTTCCTCCGGCGATAGAAATATAGGTTGAATAATACGAATCGAGCCAAATTTTAGAGAGAAAACTTCGTTCGCCACCTCTATCTTCCCGTGCAAACCCTCACCAAGAACGGTTGATTTCCCTCTAAAATGATCATCCACATATAAAACAGCTTGATACCCTTTCGCCACCTCAATTGAGCTGTAGGTACTATTCTCTATTAACCCAAATTCTTTTAAGTTGGATTGTGAATATTCTCCGATCGGAAGTTCTACTCCCCCATCAGGTCCAGTCAATCTCACTGCTGCTTGAACGACATTTCTCATTCCGTACCCCCCGTATTTCAATACAAAAATCGGTTCCGCTCTAGCTTTATTATCTTCCTTTTGATCCATATAGTATTTAGAATAACTTCCGCTCCCTTGTACTACTTTCCGGTAAATAAAATAGACTCATGCTCGAAGACGATACTTGACTCTTAGGTAGTAAGCTGGTTACTCTAAATTTATCTTTTTGTAAATTGGAGAGGGATATGATGCAGGAAATGTCATCCATTGTTTCTATTACGCCTTCAATCCGAGCCGCGCATTATTTTTCGTACTCTGGCAGAGTCAAAGAACGGAATCGATTTGGATATTGTTGCGCCTTTCATCTTATTGACAAAGGAATGGGCACCATTCATATGAACGGTCGCAGCTATCCGCTACGAAGAGGAACGCTACTATTCATTCCTCCTGGGGTTAATCATTCCTTTGATATTAGTGAAACCCAGCCGATTTCTGCTTACGATATGTACTGCGATTTTTACTTAAAGAAACAAACCATGATCCACCTATATTTTGATCCCCCTCGGGACTTTGATGAAGATTTAATGTCTGTAGTTGAAGATAAAAAGGCGCTTGACTCATTAATGGGAGTGATTCAGCTATCCGGTTACCCTGAAATGATGCAGACCTTTATCCAAATCGTAAGGTTAAATCGTGTTGCTATTCATTTTAAAGACGAAATTGTAAATAGCTTGCTATACAGCTGGATTCTCCAGTTAACCAATCTTAAATTATCTGACAATATTCCAGATTACCGAATTCAGAAAATCATCGATTTGATGGAGCAGCTTCCGGGAGGACATCCACCCTATCAACATTGGCTTGAACAATGTCATTTAAAAAAATCGCAGTTTTATAGTTTGTTCAGGAAAATGACAGGTCTTTCACCAAAAGAGTATCTGGTCCGTATTAAGATGCAAAGAGCTTACGCCATGATTCATGAGAGTGATCAATCCATCACGTCAATAGCAGAAAACCTTGGCTATTCAAGTATCCATTACTTTTCCAAGCAATTTTCAGAGTATTTCGGTATCGCGCCTTCAGAGCTTCGAAAGAGATGAGTAGCAATACAACTAAGATGGGGCACAAATATACATACGAAGAAAAACAGCCTGTTGAGTGGTCAACAGGCTGTTTTTTATAAAGTCGGCGCAGGCTTTTATATGGAATCGAAGAAAATTTGTCATTATGTTTGGCTCCAGGGATAGTAAGAAGGGACAATCCATACATAGATTTGTTCTAACGAAACTATGTATCGTTATTCCTTCGAAAATACGTGGATAATTATTCTAACGAAACTACGTAACGTTATTTGTAACAAATACAGGCCTTTAGTGGCTTATTTAGCAAAATAGCGATACTCAGTTTCGTTAAAATTTTTAAAGGCCGGTTTTGGCGTAAATAGCGATATGGTGTTTCGTTAGAGATTGCGATCTGGGCGCACCTTGCGGGTGGCTGTCGCCTCCAACGGATCATCCGGCCAATAATGCTTCGGATAGCGGCCCTTCAGATCCTTCTTGATCTCGAAGTAAGTACCGCTCCAGAAGCTTCGCAGATCCGCGGTCACTTGACCGGCCGGCTAGCAGGTGACAGCAGATGCAGTGTAATCGGAACGCGTCCGTAGGCAATTCGAGGCGTCTCCATCATGCCAAATACCTCCTGCAGACGGACTGAGACAAATGGCGCCTGCGGACCCTCATATTGAATCGGTATTTTGGAACCACTTGGTACCAGTAGATGGGTAGGGGCTTCAGACTGAAGCTCCTGCATTCGATTCCAGCCGATCAAATTTTCCAGAATCGTATACATTGACAGGCTCTCGAGCTGCGAACGCTTGCGCATACCGACTACATAAGGAGCTAGCCATTCATGAACATGATTGGCTAATGCTTCATCACTTAGCTCTGGCCAAGAAGTATCAAGACGGCGCAAAAACTCAACCCGAGCTTGTAGTTGTCTTGACTTGGCATTCCAAGGCAGCAGCTTATCGATTTGCTCTGCTACTGCACCAAGCAAAGCTTCTGTAATCCGCTCAGCGGTCGGATTTGGATCAGGTTTATCCTGTAGCAGAATTGCTCCCAAGAATAGGCGACGGCGCACCCGCACTGTTCCTGTCTGTTCATCCCAATCCGCATGGGCGCTCTCCTCCATCTGGTCTCGATAATACTCATATACATATTCCTCCGGCAGCGGAGCGGCCAGTAAAATACGGCCCTCTGTTCCTTCGTCATCGACCTCTGCAATAGCAAGAAACGGTTCTTCACTGAGTAGTTGCCTATTCCGAAAGGCCGCTCCCCGTCCTGAGCTCAACAAGTATCTTCCGTCTGAGCGTCGCTGAGCGATCCTGTCCGGATAAGCCATGGAGACGAGCAGTCCGCAAAAGGACAGCCAATCATCGGCCTTATCACGAGCTGTCCCGCTACTTGACTGGATATCTGCAGCCATCTTATGAAGCTGCCGCTCCCATTGACCGCTGACCTGCAGCAACCGCTGCAAAGCGAAGCGGTCCACATCCGCGCCATGCGTTACCACGGAACGCTGGCTATCCTCTTCGCGGGCTGCCATCACAAGCGATAAGCGTATGCGCAGATCGCTATCATTAGCAGCGGCTTGCCCGCGGAACAGGTCGCGCTCTTCGAGTAGAGCGGCCAGACGGCAGGCGGCGCGGGAGAGCCCGAGCGGGACCGCGCGCAGCAACATATGGGCGAGTCGCGGATGCAATCCAAGCGAGGCCATATGGCGGCCGTGCTGTGTAATAGCGCCGGCCGCATCTAGTGCGCCGAGCTGGCGCAGCAGCTCGGTTGCCTGACGGTATGGAGCGGCTGGCGGCTCGTCCAGCCAGCTCAACTCCTCCGGGCTGGCGCCCCAGGCAGCCAGCTCAAGGGCAAGCGGCGTCAGGTCCGCCTCCAGCATTTCCGGCGGCGTGGCCGGGCCAGCAGCCGGTCCTCGGCCTCGCTCCAAAGGCGGTAACACACGCCTGGAGCGAGACGGCCCGCGCGGCCGCGGCGCTGATCGGCCGAGTCACGCGCCGCGCGCATCGTCACAAGCGGCTGATGCCGGTACGCGGTGAGAACAACGCGGTACGCCGCAGGCCGCTATCGATGACGACCGTAATCCCGGCTACGGTCAGACTCGACTCAGCGATGGACGTCGCCAGCACGATCTTACGCTTGCCCGAAGGCGGTACAGCAATTGCCTGCTGCTGTAAGTCCTGCGGCAGAGATCCATATAGCGGGGTAATTAGCACATCGCTACCCAACCGCTGCTCCTGGTCCAACGCGCTTTGCACACGGCGGATCTCCCTTGCACCGGGTAGGAACACAAGCAGACTTCCCGAATGATCATGTAGCGCCTGCAGAATAGTACGAGTTGCCGCCGATTCCAGCGGTTCATTCTGCCGCGAAGGTACGTAAATCGTCTCCACGGGATACATGCTACCTTTGCACTCAATGACTGGTGCGTCTTCAAGCAGATCAGCCACGGCGACGGCATCCAATGTCGCCGACATGACCAGAATGCGTAAATCCTCGCGTAATAAGGAGCGGCTCTGCATCGCCAGCGCCAGTCCAAGATCCGCGTGCAGACTGCGCTCATGGAATTCATCAAATATAATCAGCCCGATTCCGGTCAGACCTGGGTCATTCTGCAGCATCCTGGTCAGAATCCCTTCTGTCACAACGGTAATTCGAGTACGGGCAGACACCCGGCTCTCCGTGCGAATACGGTACCCAACCGTCTCTCCGACGCTTTCGCCCAGTTGCTGTGCCATATAGACGGCTGCGGCACGCGCAGCAAGACGCCTAGGCTCCAACATGATAATGCCCTGGCCATCCAGCCACGCCTCATTCAACAAAGCCAACGGCGTTCGCGTTGTCTTTCCCGCCCCCGGCTCCGCAGTCAGGACGGCTCGTCCAGACTCTTGTAGCTTTTCTATCAATACTGGCAACACTTCATCTATTGGCATTGGTTGTGAAATATTCATAAATAACTCCTGTGTATTCAATTTAAGCTTTTAAAAGAACTAGAGAAGATGATCTCTGCTATTTATCATGTTAATAGCGTATAGAATTCACTTGTGCTACGCAAGCTTTGATTCTTTATTCAGACAGCTCTTATTCACAGCTCTCCACGAACGAGTTATAATGGCTAGGAAAGTCAAGGTACATCAACTACATACGGTTTGATACACAATGTTCAGCAGCAAGTGATCTGAACAGAGTTACGAATACGAGGAAGTGATGGAAGATGAGACGAGGACGCTTTGCGCCAACTCCATCAGGAGATATGCACCTCGGCAACGCCAAAATCGCGCTGTTGTCTTGGCTGCAGATCCGTTCTATTGGCGGACAATTTATTCTGCGAATTGAAGACATTGACATACAGCGCTCCAGACCGGAGATTACAGAGAGAATCATTGGCGACCTGAAATGGCTTGGACTTGATTGGGATGAAGGGCCTGAGATTGGCGGAACCTATGGCTCGTATTGGCAGAGTGAGCGGCTCGCGCTATACCATGATGCCTTAGTCAAGCTGCAGGCCAAGCACCGTCTCTATCCCTGCTACTGTAGCCGTGCCGAACTATTGGGTGTGGCTGATGCACCGCACGGCCTCGCCTCCGAGGGCACGGCTTACGCCGGAACCTGCCGCTTCCTGAGCGAAGCGGAGCGCAAAGAAAAAGCCAAGAGCAAGACGCCTTCACTGCGTTTTGCTCTTGGCGAGAGTGCCATCTCCTTTGAAGATGGCATCTTTGGCCCTCAATCGTTCCCGCCCGGCAGCGGCGGGGACTTTATCGTACGGCGAGCGGACGATATGTATTCCTATCAGCTCGCCGTCACCGTGGATGATGCCCTCATGGGCATCACCGATGTACTGCGTGGCGCGGATCTACTCGATTCCACGCCTCGCCAGCTCCAGCTCTACCAAGCGCTGGAGCTAACCCCGCCTACCTTCGCCCACGCACCTCTGTTGCTCGGCGAAGATGGACATCGCCTAGCTAAGCGGCATGGCGATTTGGGCATTTCCGCGCTACGCACAGCTGGCGCGAAGCCGGAGGCGATCGTCGGATGGATCGCCTATATTTGCGGAATCATCAGTAAACCAGAGACAGTCCGGGCGAGCGAACTGGTCAGTAGCTTCTCGCCGCAGCATGTTTCACACCAGCCTTTTATACTGACACAACAAATCATTCGCCAGCTCCTGCCCACCTAATCCAGAGGTGAGACAGGGGCTCTTTCAATTGAGGTGGTACCCTTGGCTGCAGAATCACAAGCTACAACAGCGATTCTGCTCCGTCGATGACAATTCGTGCACCAGTAATATGTACGGATTCATCACTGGCCAAAAATGCAACTAGATCTGCTACATTCTCCGGTTGACCTGGACCATCCGCTAACGGCTGCGAACCCTCCGGATACTCGACCGGAATTACGATCTCCTTCAGTTCATCACTTACCTCTGTGGACTTATCAATATTCGTTTTTATGGCACCAGGACAAATTACGTTTACTCGAATTTTATATTTGGCCAACTCAAGCGCAGTCATTTTCGCAAAAGCCACCTGACCGGCCTTTGTTGTACTATATGCCGACATACCGAAGCCGGAGAATCTGTCGTTACCATTAATCGAACTAGTAATGATAATGCTTCCTCCCCCGCTGTTTTAAATGTGGCACGGTATGCTTGATGGTCAGGAAAGTACCGCTTAGGTTAATACTTAACGTTTTCTCCCAATCCTCGAAGCTCAGTTCATCTACAGGGGCTAGCACACCATTTATTCCCGCATTGGCAAATACAATATCGATACCTCCAAAGAGATCGGTCGCTTCCTTCACAGCCTTCTCGACCCTTGCCGGATCAGAGATATCGACATCGAAGGCGCGCGAATGTCCATGAATCACTTCATTGATATGCTGCTCAGTGTTGCGGGTACGTTCATCGATAAGATCGAAAAGAGCGATATTTGCCCCTTCCTCCGCTAGTTTCAATGCTGCAGCTCTGCCGATCCCGGAGCCCGCTCCGGTAATCAGCGCAGTTCTTCCACTGAATCTCCCGGGCTTGCTTAAATTCTCTGCCATATTGAACACGCTCCTCATATTAGATCATGCGACATAGACACATACAATCTGGCCATACAAAAGTCCCTGTCACAAGATTACCCATAATGAGGGGTTATTTAATCATCATAGATCCTTTCTCTTGAAGATGGACAAAGAGATCAAATAGGATATGAAGATAATCAACAGCAATGAGCTTATACCAAGCGCGATACTTCCTGCCTGATGAGAATTAATCCATGAGAAAATCCGTTCGAGACCATTCTCTTCTTCAACAATACTTGAGACGGCGACATTACCTAGCATGACAACTACCATCATAGCGATGTTCAGAAATTGCGCTCCGTGTACCCCAAGCCAGTAGTATAGAGGCAGATAAATACACATCATTAACAGCACTGAAGCCAAGCTCCCGATCATCATAATGTAATCATTAACAATGATTTCCGACTTAATTTGACTTATCCCGAAACTAACCCCAAAGCAAACAACCTCTGCCAGGAGAAGGGCCAAGATCGAAGAAACATATTTAGCTAGCACGATAATACTGCGTTTAACCGGCAATGTAACCAGAAACTGCTGATTGCCCAGCCGCATATCGCTGCCAACGACGAGAATCAGAATCATTCCCGGAAAGAGACCATACAGCAAATTCGGATTATTACTTGAGAACATGCCTGAGAATCCGACCACATAGAGTGCGACAATCCATAAATAACGGCGTAGTAAAATAAAATCCTTGCGTACCAGATTCGAAATATTAGACACGGCCCTTACTCTCCTTTACCGTAAAATACATAATATCCTCCAGCGTCGGCTGCTGGTACATCACCGAATTGCTGAACATAGAGACGGCATTGTTGCGATCGGCAGATAACCCTTCAAATCCTATACTCGTCTCTCTAACTCCGACAAAGGCTCGGCGCACGTCATTATCTAGTAGCTCCTTGCCACCTTTTATAAGTACATAACGCTCTAGAATTCCATCCTTCATATCCGTAAATACGAGTCTCCCCGGTTCAAGAACGTTACATAGTCCGCAATCCGGTCAAGATCGGTCGTTACATGTGTCGAGAACAGAATCGTCTTCTGTTCATCCAGTATGAAATCTGACAACATCTCTAGCAATTCACGACGGAACACCGGATCAAGTCCTGCCGTAGGTTCGTCCATAATGAGCAACGAAGGATTATGCGACAACGCAACCGCAATCGCATACTTCATCTTCATTCCTTTAGAGCAGTCCTTAATCTTCTTGCGCATAGGCAGCTCGAACAAATCCATATATTTCTGGAATGCCTGCTCATCCCAATCTTCATAAAAAGGGGCAACGACCTTCTTCATCTGCTCCATGCTCAGCCAGTCATAAAAAATATTCTCATCGGAAATGTAACCGATCTTCTTCTTATATACAGCCTCATCCCCCGGGTATCCTGCCCAAGCACTTGAATGCTGCCCTGATCTGACGCCACAATCCCCATGATCATTTTAATGATCGTACTCTTGCCCGCTCCATTCGGACCAATCAGCCCGGTTATGTATCCCTTGGGGACCTGAAATGTAACGTCTGATAACTCGTAATTTTTATAGCTCTTGCTTATTTCTTGAACTTCAATTGCATTCATCCCTCATTACCTCCTTCTTGATCTAACAGCCTGATCCATTCGATTAGCTCTTCTGTAGACACTGAAATGTGATGAGCCCCATCCAACAGCTCTCTGATCTGTTTCTCCAATTGTCTCATTTGCTGTTCACGGATAAATTCCTGATTTCCTCCTGATACGAACGAACCCTTGCCCACTACCGAGTCAATTAATCCTTCCTGCTCAAGCTCGTCATATGCCCGCTTGGTTGTTATTACACTAATTTGCAAATCTTTGGCCAGTTGGCGAATTGACGGAAGTGCACTCCCTGGCGCAAGCTCCCCATGCAAAATACCGCTGCGGATCTGCCTTACAATCTGCGAATATATTGGTTCTCCCGAAGAGTGGGACAGTAAAATGTTCATGCTTCACCTTCTTTGTCTTCAGTGTTATGTTTGTTTGTAGTGTATATATACACTATATACACTATTAACTTATTTTGCAACGTTCAGTCTCAAAAGTGATTTATACATGCTTATAAATACACAACAAAAAAGACTATCACCTTGTGATAATCTTTTTTTGAGCTTGTCTGGATTCAATTCTAGATGATCACAGCTAAAATATAGCTGCTAAAACAAACTGCGTGATTCCAAGCAGGATCATGACCCCAAATACAATGAGAAAACCCGTTAAAAACCATTTAAAATAATTACTAGACCGGGCGGGTCGTCCTCTATATTGTTCAAGCTCTCTTTCCAGCCGCTCCACACGTTCGCGAAGATCACGTATATCATCATCACCATAAAATGAACCCATTCTCTGCTCCCCCTCGATAAAGAATTGTTCAAGATTTTCAGAGTTAGTAATTTCGAGTATTCAGGATGTAGACTCGGTCAGCCAGTCTTTGATCATCTCCTGAATTTTCTCCATAGAAGTAGGTGTAGCTATCATCCAGTCCTCATCATGATTCGCACTTGATCGAATCAACCAATTTACATGGTGGTTACACATATATTGTACGCATTGAACTTCCCAGGTATTATGATTCCATATATAAAAACGAAGCAAGCCTTTGGAGGTATTGGACTTTATGCATCTCGCTAAAGCTATTACGGCTTCCTGATCATCAGTAGTATTCGAGAGCTGCTGGATTAGTTCCTCTGTAGAGAGTTCACTAGATCGAGAAATCATCTCTTCAAATTGACTTCTGGACAGCATAAGCGCCGGAAGTTCTCCAGGGTTCTGCAGCTTCTGCTCTGTACAGCCGAAGGATTGCACCAGCTCGTTGTCATCTATGTTCAAATAAGTTAATCGATATTGTCCTTCGTCGCTCTTCAGACATTCAATTCTTATAACTTTCTCCTCATGTATATACAGAAACTCCTCATACTCCCGACCGTTTAAAATATACTGATGCAAATACGCTTTCTTGGCCAGAAAAATATGACAGAGCGTAATAAGTAGTTGGGCTGAAATCCTAAGCTCACCATCTGCTCCGGGGATAAAATATCTTCTTCGTATAAGCGACTCTCTTCCTTCACGCCAGATATGATCTGGAGAATCGGAACTACATGACTTACGAATAAAAGCTTCCGTATCTTTATCCGGCAATCCTTTATCTCCTACTAGATTAATCAAGAAATACAATTCCATAGAGCTTATTATGAATTCGTCCGGCTGATCTGACTCTATTGTCTTCACATTTACACCTCCTTCGTTCAAATTTCCTATTTCATTTACTTCAAAAATAGGTGTGCCGTTACATACAAACTACCTCGCACAACCTTTATTTATAAGCAACTTGAGAATCCCATATAGCAATCTACCATGATATAAGAGACGGTTCAACTTATTTGACGTAACTTACTTGAAAATGTTGTGTCTAGTATTTTTTTCTAGTAATATATAAGCAAATATGTATGAATGTCTTACAAGCGTCACAAAACATTAATTGAAAAATAATGAAATATTAATCTATTTTTAAGCATTCTAACCTACAATAAGTAGTATGAAACCACTGTATAGAGGTGATCTGATATGAGAATCTTAATTAACTTCCAAAATGTTCAAGTACCCGTATATTTCAATACAGATACTAAACAACCTATTCAGCGTACATTAAAATTGCTAACGAGTGCTCTCGATAACAAATTACGACATGGCAAGAACGCCTTGAAGAAATGCTTGAATTCATTGATTAGTATCGAAATTGAAGGATCCGAAGCGATCCTGCATAGTAAGAGCGAATTTGACACTGTGGCTCTATCGCTCTATTAAAATCGACATTCAATTTTACTAGACATAGAAAGACCCGTGAGCGATAATATCCGCTTACGGGTCTTTCGTCATTAAGGATTGATCTGCTCCTGGATCAACGGAATAAGCTCATTCAATTCATGAATCTCTTGCCAAGGCCTGCCCTCTACATCCCAAGTATGAGCACGGTGAAGCCATACACCTCTGATCCCTAGCTCCGCAGCTCCCCATAAATCATTACGCGGATGATCGCCCACAATGATCGTCTCTTCCGCTACAGTACCTAGCCTTTCGAGGGCTGTCATATAAATTCGTGGGTCCGGCTTCTTGATGCCAATATCACCCGACACTACTATTGTATCAAAGAATGGTCTCAAGCCTAGTCGGTCGATCTTTCCGTGCTGAAGCTCGCTTTTACCATTAGTAATCACACCAAGTCTTAATCCAAGTGCCTTGCATTGTTCCAACGTCCGGACACCATGGTTCATTACTCTAGCATGAGTCATATAGTTTAACTTATAGTATCTTGTTAGTTCGGCCAAATCCGGTCGATTCACCCAAGGAAGTCTTTCAATTAGCTCCAGGAAGAATCCTTGCTTATCCCGATACCCGTCTGCATCGCTTTCGATCATATAAGCAATCTGCTTCTCCTGTTCCTCCGCACTCATCTTAACCAAGCACTCATTAATGAGCTGCGTAGCAAATTGCCGGAATGTCCAATCTCTATCCATTAACGTGTTGTCCAAATCAAACAGTATAGCCTTAATACTCATTTCTTCCCCTATGAATGTCTTGACTTTGTTGATATCTAATCATAAGTGTACAATAAAAAAAGCTCAAGCCTAAATGCAGGCTTGCGCTTCTTTTCATCTAATAGAGTTATATTTCTTTGCGCCGATGGCTCAGCAGCATCTCTTGGTCTGTGATGTATAATGGAAATGGTGGCAGTTCCTTTAAATAATGCTGGTCTCTTAGCAGGCGGACATCGACCTGATTATGTTGCGAATTGTTCAGAACAGGAAGTCTGCCTCGCTCCTCTACATAATCATCTACAGCTACCTGAACGATATCCAGAAAATAAGGAATTTCCCGATCTACTTCTTCAAATATTTCGTATGTCTCCTTCGATAGAAAGAACTTCTGATCGCTAACACCGCCTAAATATCTCGACAAGCGCGATAGTTCAAGGCTGCCATCCGGCAGAAGTAGTGATTTCCGCGTAATTCCCTTAGGCATATCTGCTTCGAATTGTAACACGGCCTTCTTTACCTGCTCCAGTGAAACATGGATAGTAGGTTTAATTCCGACAGGGGGGGCTTGCGGCTATTTCTCCTTTTCCAAAATAGTAGCATGGTTTTTCCTCCCATAAGCTTATTTATGAATTATTCCAAAGAAAACGTTTACACTACTAGTGTATCCTTAATTTATCAATTTGAGCGCATTATACGTTGATTGTCATTAATTTGTCAAACTTTTTCATAAAAATGTATTCATTTTTGCACATCTGGATATTAGAGAACTTTTGCTGTAGGATGGATATGGTTTAATCTTTTATGATTTGCCATATATTTTTATCGCTCTAGGAGGTATCCCATGCAGGATGTTATTATTATCGGGGCTGGCCCATGCGGACTTTCCGCTGCAATCGAATGTCAGCGTCGCGGATTACATACGCTAGTTCTGGAGAAGCATTGCCTTGTTCATTCGATTTTCTCTTATCCAACGAATATGCAGTTCTTCAGTACAGCTGAATTACTCGAAATTGGCGATATGCCTTTCTCGACTCCAAATGAGAAGCCATTTAGACATGAAGCCTTGGCTTATTACCGTAAAGTTAGCGAGCAGTATGAAGTACCGATCGCATCTTACGAGGAGGCAACGAGGATCGAACGGCTACCGGATGGTAGCTTTAACGTGCATTCCATTACCCGGAGCGGTGAGACCTGGGAATATCAGACACGCTATGTCATCATCTCTACTGGATATTTTGATCATCCTAATATGCTCGGCATTCCTGGAGAAGATACAGATAAAGTGTCCCATTATTTTCAAGAAGCCCATCCGTATACGGGGATGAAGGTTGCTATTATTGGTGGCAGTAACTCTGCCGTGGATGCAGCTATGGAGTTGTCCCGCGTTGGAGCAGAAATCACGATGGTCTATCGTGGGGATGAACTCTCATCCTCCATTAAGCCTTGGGTGAAGCCGCTGTTCGAGGGTCTCGTAAATAAAGGGAGAATCAATCTTATGTTGTCCTCCCGGGTGATCGAGATCAAAGGTTCGGAAATTGTTGTGGAATTAAGCGATCATAACCATGTCCACCTTCCTAATGATTTTGTGCTTGCGCTGACCGGCTTCCGCCCTGACCGTAAGCTGCTTCAGGAGGCTGGCGTGGAATTAACCGATGAGATGGAGAAGCCGAAATTCAACCCTGAGACGATGGAGTCAAATGTACCAGGAATCTATGTCGCAGGAGTTATCGCTTCAGGAAGAAATGCCAATGAGGTATTTATTGAGACGGGACGCGGGCATGGACGGATTATTGCGGATCACATCATGTCTACTCTCGGACGAGAATAGCCTTTATTGGAACTTTTGATCATGCATTTTATTAAGGAGAGCTTGCTATGAATCAGATTGATATCACTTCATTGCTACTGTTATTGATGGCAGCACTCGGAATTTTTAGCAGCAATATGCCGATTACCGTGGCAATGATCGTATTACTCCTGCTACGGGTGCTTCATATGCAGTTCATGTTCCCATGGTTGGAAAAGTACGGCCTTACGATCGGGATTATCGTATTGACGATCGGTGTGATGACCCCAGTCGCCAGCGGTAAACTCTCATTGCAGACGTTATGGTCATCCTTCTTCAATTGGAAGTCGATCCTTGCGATGGGTGTCGGAATGCTCGTAGCCTGGTTAGGAGGTCGCGGAGCTGCTCTGATGGGGAATCAGCCTACGATTGTCGCCGGACTACTGATCGGCACTGTGCTCGGAGTTGCCTTCTTCCGTGGCGTTCCCGTCGGCCCCCTTATCGCAGCGGGCATTCTCTCACTCTTGATTGGCAAAATGTAAACAGCAAGCAGGCCTCTGGAAGTTCATCCAGAGGCCTGTTTTTTTATACTTCTCCTGACCACTCACGATAGAAACGGTCTACATATTGTTCCATGTACGTGTGTCTTTCTGCCGCAATTTGTTTCGCGGATTCTGTATTGATCAGACTATTCAATTTAAGCAGCTTCTCATGAAAATGATTGATTCCCGTACTTTTCTCTTGCCTATATTGCTCTGTGGTCATCTCGCTTCGTGGAGGGATTTGTGGGTCATGGATGGGATGCCCCTTCACCCCCGCATATAAGAAGGCCCTCGCAATAGCAATAGCCCCTATGGCATCGATCCGATCGGCATCCTGGACAACTTGACCTTCCAAAGTACGCATCGGTGGATTCTTTCCAGCATTGTAGGATAGATTGGATATGATCTCAATAATGTGCTCCTGGTCCGCACCCTTAAAGCCATGCTGTGAAAGCCAGTCGTTGACCTTGTCTAATCCAGCCTGCTTCGAGACATTAAGCTTCTCATCCGCAACGTCATGAAGTAATGCAGCGACCGTGCAAATGAATTCATCCGCCTTCTCGGATCGGGACAGCCGCTTGACCATTTGAACAACCCTCTGGATATGCCACCAGTCATGCCCGGTCTGGTCATGCTCCAATTCCGCACGGGCAAATTGCTCTGCCTCTCGGATCATCTGTTCTTGGAGGTCGGTCAACTCTTTAGTTTCCATGTATTATTGCCCCTCTCACCCTGAATAATCGCCAAACTTACGTTCGCAAGTTCATACACTTATAAAATCTGTAAATGTAACAATAAGTGCTCTAAGCATTCAAATTCTGAATATTGTACAGTTGAGAGTAGACACCGTCTGTTTGCATCAGTTCTTCATGAGTTCCACGTTCAGCGACTGTACCATCCTTCATAACGATGATCTGATCAGCATGTGTAATCGTGGATAGTCGATGCGCCACAATCAGGGTTGTTCTACTCTTGGACAATTGCTGTAACGACTGTTGAATTAAATGCTCGGATTCCAGATCGAGTGCTGATGTCGCTTCATCCAGAATGAGGACCGGTGGGTCCTTTAAGAACACACGAGCGATTGCGATCCGTTGCTTCTGGCCGCCTGATAGCTTAACGCCGCGTTCCCCTACTTCTGTATCATAGCCTTGTGACAGGTTCATAATGAATTCATGAGCATTGGCCGCTTTCGCTGCAGAAATGACGGACTCCTCGTCTGCCTCCGGGTTTCCAAGCATAATGTTATCCCTGACTGTGCCACTGAACAGGAAATTATCCTGTAGTACCATACCAACCTTGCTACGCAGGCTCTCCATCGTCCACTGTCGTACATCTTGGCCGCCTACGATCACAGAACCCTTCTGAATATCATAGAACCGCGGGATCAAGCCAACTAATGACGATTTACCACCACCGCTCATCCCGACGAATGCAACTGTCTGCCCTGGATTCACCTGCAGTGAAATATCTTTAAGCACCCAGCCGCCATCCTCTTGATATTTGAACCATACATTTTGAAAAGCTACAGAATGGCTTCCTTTCGGCAATTCTACAGCATGCTTATCATCTGTCATATCATAAGGCTCGTCCAGCAATTCCAGCACACGCTCCCAGGATGCCGAGGCTTGAGTCAGAATTGTCGAGGAGTTAATCAACCGCTTCAGAGGCCCGTATAAGCGATCTAAATACCCGAAGAAAGCTATGAAGGTTCCTAACGTCAAATGACCTTGAATAACCTGGTAGCCTCCGTAACCGATGACGAGCAGAGGAGCAATATCCGTCAACGTATTAATAACGGCGAATGTCCATGCATTCCAACGACTGTGAGCCATTGCCTTGTTCAGGTATTTTCCGTTGATCACCTCGAATTGCTTACGATCATGCTTCTCTAACGCGAAGCTGCGAATGACCGAGATCCCTTGAATCCGCTCGTGGAGATAAGCCTGAATATCAGCTAGAGCCGCCGAACGGTCCTTCGTCAGTTTTTTCAAGCGCTTGTACAGCACTTTAACCGCGATCGCATACAGTGGAAAGATAGATATCGAGACGATGGTCAACATCGGATTCAAATAAAACATGAAGCCGAGTACGAACACCAGCGTGAAGGTATCCAGCCACACATTCATCATGCCGACCTCGACAATATTCTTCGTTTGCTCTGCGTCGTTAATGAAGCGAGAGATAATCTCTCCCACCTTTGTATTTTGATAATATTTAAGCGACAAGCGCTGCAAATGACTGTACAGCTTATTGCGCAAATCGTACAAAATTTTGGCTGTAATGAACTGAGCGAAATATTGCCTTGCATATTCCACTGGGCTGCGGACAATGACGAACAGTACGAAGGTAATCCCAAGTATGATCATCAACTGCGAAACTCTATGATCAATGTCCATAGCCCCGTTCATCAGAATGTCGTCTACTACATATTTCTGCACCAAAGGCAGCAATGATGGAATCCCGAATTTCAGCATCCCAATAATTAGAGTTAATATGATCCACTTCGTATACGGCTTTACAAACTTAAAATAGGACTTCCAAAACTTCAAATTCTGCACATCCCTCATGTCGTCTTTCTAGATATAAAATCTTACAGTTCTATCCTTATTACAATCTTGCAGACAGAGACTCCGCATATTCGTCTATCCGAGCTGAAATGATTTGCGGATTCAGACCGGTGAAGCCAAGGTCAATCCAGCCCTGATATACCTCTGGCGGTCCCCACAAAAAGTCGGTCAAACTTAGCATATCCCAGTAGCAGTCTGTAACCTCCTCTGTACTTCCCGGACTGTGCAAATAAGCCTCAAGAAATGCATCAGCAGTCTTGACGCCATACAGCTGCACGAGATTTACACGGCAATGCCCTGTGTCAATCCCTGCCGGGCCATAGCAGCAGTTGACCCAATCCACTATACCGCTTACCTTACCATTCTCCCAAAGTACATTTGTCGGATGATAGTCGCGATGAATCAAGCGAGGCATATATGCTGGAACATCCCCTTGAACCCGCTTGATGATCTTCCCCCATGCCTCTGGAGAATTGGTCCAATCAGGGATCTGTAAAGCAGAGATATTATTGTATGAAAAGTACTTCCACTTCATCGGAGTTGTATCTGCACCGTGCAGCCCTGCCAATGCTCCAGCAAGTCCATCAAGCCAGCCTTGCATCTCCAGCGGCCGCAAAATAACCTCGCCATCTAACCGTGTCATCAAAACTGAAGGGATGCCACAGAACTCACCGGTAAAATCTCCTGCAATCCACTGCGGTGAAGGAACACCGGCTTCATAAGCTCTATTTAATGCCACTGATTCATGCTCTGCGAGATCCGGCTCACTTTCCAACCACTCGTGATCTGTGAATTGTCTAAGTACATATTCGTGCGTTTCTCCATGCTTCGAACCTTTTATTCGAAACACAGCTGAAGAGACACCTCCCTTCAAGGCGTTGACCTGCTCGATCGCCGAACCCGGCCCCGCCTGCTGCTGAAGCCATTGCAATGTTGCCTCCGATAGTAACTGCCTGGCGTTATTTTCAAGTGAGCTCATCCTATTTCTCCTTTGTTTCCAGTTTTTTAGGAGAGGACTGTATTTGCCCTGACAATAATGATATACTCCTAATAATATCAAGATATTGTCTTCACGCTTCGCTTATAGAGAAGGTTCAAAACTAGGCTTTTTGAACATGTACTTCATAGCAGATGAAGACAAGTTGCCGCATTAGGAGGAGAATCATGTCACGTAGATTTGTCATTGAAGCCGTGATGGTGGCGATTTACGGAGAATTGTTAATACCACCTACACCTGTGGAGTATATCGTTCCCTACAGTACGATCATGGAACTATATGAATTCCAGAATAGTCAGGAACCATTAATGCATGATCCCGCTGACGATCTGCATGTCAAACATAAAATAAATGAGCTTATCACTTATTTAGAAGAGCCGCTTAATCGTAAAAAAATCGAACGTGCTCTAAGTATCCCCTGGTCCAAAAGTCCTTCCATCCTTTTTGGCGACAATATTGCATGGACTATCGTCAATGCGATCGATAACGAACGCTACGGCGAATTTCTTGACCCCATTGAAACGGAGATCATTCTTACCGCCTTACGGGAGCAGGTACCAATTCTATCTGACCAGATTGAGCTCATCCGTCGTATTGTCGAAGCGGAGATCCCTGTCCAAGTATTCGATATCGGAGATTTCGACTATGCCATAGAGGACAGTATTTTCTATAACCAGTAAGTACAATGATAAGCATGATCTAACAAGGCCCGCCTATAGCGGGCCTTGTTTACATCTTGAATCCGAATTCCTAGTCAGCAGAGCAATTATTTAGATTCAATTGCTTCATATTCATACTCGATATCGCTGGAGCTCGCATTATAAGTAACATTGAAATGATAACCTTCCAAATACCATAAATCCCGCTCTTCCATATAGAACTTGATACCCCCGGCTTCAGTCAGCAATCCTGGAGCCGTCGGTGCGTTAACTTCAATCCCAAGTGAGAATCCAGGATGTACCCCTCCGCCTGAGCTATAACGGGGAAAAAATCGAATGGCTTGCCCTTTTTGCAAGTCAAGTTCCTGTTTAAACCACTCAGCGGCTTCGTTTGTAATATTTAGCATAGCTTTTTCCCTCCTATCATGTTTATTGTAGATGAATCTGTCCACAAAGCCAAACAAAAAAAATGAATTGACACATTTGCAAAACCGATGATAAAATCGTCAAAGTAAACTATTACCAAATCAGAAAGGGTGAAATTCGGTGCAAATCATTTTTCCTAATCCCGTATTTATGGATACGGACCGTCATCAACTGAATACCGAAGTAGCCCTGCAGGTTCGAATGGATTAACTAACTCCCTTGTCTTTTTATCAATGGATACATTTAATCGACCATATCGCGACGGCTGCTTCATCTTTTGAAGAGCGCTAGCGATATATGCGGAGATCTATAAGGCATATCGTCTACGGACGGTATGTCTTTTTTTTGAGATAAGAAAGCATTTACACAATCACGTCCACATCCTTATCTCGCAAGAAAACCTACCTTTGGATTGATGGCATTCAACTTTGAAGACATCAATGGGTTTTCTTAAGGTTTCCCTCACCTGCAGAGCGAAAGAGCTGAGAACAAACAATAACATCTGTACTTTGAGAGTTAGGAGGAAACCTGAACATGTTTTCTGTATTAAAAAATTTAGGCTGGTTCTTCGGACGGAAAAAAAGCGTTATCTGATAGGAGTGACCTTCCTGATCCTTGTCGGCATTGTAGAGCTTGCTCCGCCCCGCCTACTTGGAAGCGCCATTGATGAAATCGTCACCGGCTCCATTACTTGGGGCTCGCTGACCAAATATATACTACTCATCCTCGGCATACTGGCATTTATCTATATGATCACTTACGTATGGATGCACAAATTGTTCGGTGGTTCCAATCTAGTCGAACGGCTGCTACGTACTCGGTTCATGAATCATCTACTGCGGATGACGCCGCCGTTCTTCGAGCGCAGCCGTACAGGCGATCTAATGGCCCGGGCGACGAATGACCTGCGTGCTGTATCGACGACCGTTGGCTTCGGAATGCTGACCTTGACGGATTCCACGGCTTATTTAACCACTATCTTGGTAGCCATGGGAACACTCATCAGCTGGAAGCTGACACTTGCAGCCATCCTCCCTCTGCCATTCATTGCACTAGCAATGAAAATATATGGGAAGATCATTCACGAACGTTACACACTCGCACAGGATGCATTTGGCGACATGAACGACCAAGTCTTGGAATCGGTTGCTGGCATCCGCGTCATCCGCGCCTATGTACAGGAACGTAATGACGAGCAAAGATTCGAAGATATTACGAATGATGTCTATAACAAAAACCTAGCTGTTGCTAAGCTCGATGCTTATTTCGAACCAACCATCCGCCTGTTCGTTGGGCTGAGCTATGCCATCGGCCTAACTTATGGGATCTACCTTGTGTTCCAGAATGAATTGACCCTGGGTGATCTTGTCTCCTTCAATATGTACCTTGGGATGATGATCTGGCCGATGTTCGCAATCGGCGAACTGATCAACATTATGCAGCGCGGCGGAGCCTCGCTGGATCGGGTGAATGAGACACTGAATGTCAAGCCTGACGTACAGGACGTCGATAATCCGGTACATGTGGAGTCCCCAGACAGTATACAATTTAAAAATGTCACCTTCCGCTACCCTACTTCCACGGTGGATAATCTCGATCAGATCGATCTGGCGATCCGGCGTGGCGAGACGCTCGGTATCGTTGGCAGAACGGGCAGCGGTAAATCAACCTTACTGAAGCAAATTCTGCATGAGTATCCGCTTGGAGACGGGGAAATTACGATTTCCGACGAACCGCTCCAGAACATTGCCCTTGACCAATTGCACGGCTGGATCGGCTATGTTCCTCAGGAACAGATTCTGTTCTCCAAGACGGTGCGACAGAATATCCAATTTGGCTTGCCGAATGCACCGGATGAGCAAATTATGGAGGCTATACGAACCGCCGCCTTTGATCAGGATCTAGGAACCTTATCCGATGGACTGGACACCTTAGTCGGAGAGAAGGGCGTGGCCCTCTCTGGCGGACAGAAACAGCGCGTATCGTTGGCTAGAGCATTTATCGCTGACCCTGACATTCTCATACTGGACGATGCCCTGTCTGCGGTAGATGCCCGAACCGAAGCACGCATCATTGATAATATACGGAGCAAACGCTCCGGGAAGACGACACTTATCTCCACCCACCGCCTGTCTGCTATTGAACATGCTGACTGGATCGTCGTGCTGGAGAAAGGACGAATCGTAGAGCAAGGTACCCATGAGACGCTGTTGCAAGAAGGCGGCTGGTACCTAGAACAATACGAACGTCAACAGGTGGAATCAAGCCTGGATGACTAGGAGGTATCTAGAAAATTGCGCACCAATGTGGCTAAATCACTTTTTAAATATGCCTTAACGGCAAAAAATACTTTTATACTCGCACTTATCATGCTAGCCATCGGCGTAGCTGCCGATTTGGCTGGCCCGTTCATCGCCCGCTCTATGATCGACGATCATATGCTTGCCATTGAACGACCATTCTTCGAGACGAACAATCCAGGAGGATCGGAGACCGTCAAATTTGATGGCCGATACTATAAGCGCGGCGATCGTTTCTTAGATGGAGAAGCTAAAGGAAACGAAGTACGTCTGCTTCAAGTAGGCACCTCCTTTATCCTCGTCGAGCAATCGCTCGCTGATATATCGGGGAAACGAAGCTATCAAGATGGAATTCTGACTTTCGATAAGAATGGAGAAATTCAGCAATACCCTGGACAGAAATTAAAGTCCTCGGAGCTGTTTGCCTTCTACAAACCTGAAGTACCCGGGATCATTCAACTGGTCGGCTTGTATCTCGTCTTCCTTGCGATCTCCATCGTCATGGAATTCGGCAAAACTTATTGGCTGCAGTCTTCGGCCAACAAAGTCATCCGGAAGCTGCGCATGGATGTGTATGCACATATCCAGCGCCTTCCAGTGCACTTCTTTGATAATTTGCCAGCCGGGAAAGTAGTATCACGGGTTACGAATGATACCGAAGCTGTGAAGGACTTATTCATCGCGGTATTATCTAACTTCTTCTCCGGGGTCATTAATATGATTGGTGTCTATATAGCCTTATTCTTACTTGACTTCCGCTTAGGGCTGATCTGCTTGTTCGTCGTCCCTGTCATTTGGGCTTGGGTTGTACTATACCGCAAATTCGCAACCAAATATAATACGATCATTCGCTCCCGTCTGAGTGAGATCAACGCGATCATCAATGAGTCAATTCAGGGCATGTCGATCATCCGGATCTTCCGCCGCGAAGCGCAAACGAAGGAAGAGTTCGAGAATTTGAACAATGACTATATGAAATATCAGAACAAAATGCTTAATCTTAATGCATTGACCTCACATAACCTGGTTAACGTGATCCGCAGCCTCTCCTTCGCCGTTGTACTGTGGTTCTTCGGTTCGGAGCAGCTTAGCGGGGCTGGTATTATCTCGCTCGGTGTCCTCTACGCTTTCGTTGACGTTCTGGGCAGGTTGTTTCAGCCGATCACGGGGATGGTTAACCAGCTCGCTGCGCTGGATTCCTCCATGGTATCCGCCGGAAGAGTGTTTGAGCTTATGGATGAGCCTGGCGAAGCAGTGACAGACGGTTCAATGCCTCGTTATAAGGGAAATGTGGAATTTAATGATGTATCGTTTGCTTATAAACGTGATTATGTCTTGAAAAATATATCCTTCGAGGCCAAGCAAGGTCAGACGATTGCCCTGGTTGGTCACACCGGTTCCGGCAAGAGCTCAATCATCAACCTGCTGTTCCGTTTCTACGATCCGCAGAAAGGTACGATTACGATTGACGGGCAGCCAATTAAGGATCTCCCGAAGCAGTGGATCAGACAGCATATGGGCATCGTACTGCAGGATCCGTATCTGTTCACCGGTACGATTGCCTCTAACGTCAGTCTCGGTGATGAGCATATCTCCCGCGAACGGATAGAGAAAGCGCTGGAGGATGTTGGAGCCACGCGCATTCTGGCACATCTCAAAAATGGGCTGAATGAACCTGTTGTGGAGAAAGGCAGCACGTTATCCGCGGGCGAACGGCAGTTGATCTCCTTCGCGCGAGCGCTGGCTTTCGATCCGGCGATTCTGATTCTCGATGAAGCTACGGCTAACATCGACACCGAGACCGAAGCCCTCATTCAGGAGGCGCTGGAGGTGCTGAAGCGCGGGCGCACGACATTCATCATCGCGCATCGCCTGTCGACTATCCGCAGCGCTGACCAGATTCTGCTGCTACATCGAGGCGAAATCGTAGAGCGCGGTACTCACGAAGAACTGTTGGCCAAGGGCGGACGCTACTATCAGATGTACCGCCTGCAACACGGATCGAGCGATCCACAAGCATCGCAACCGACCGCTCCTAGCGCTGCCTCATCTGCTTCAGCGTTAGTGTAATGCTTAAGGTTTGAACCACAAGGCTAGCGACAATATTACTTAAAAAGAGCAAGTATCAAGGTACTACCACCTCGGTACTTGCTCTTCATGTTTGATATAAATGTCTTGAACTTCCTATTATATTTTCTGTATCATTTCACAGTTCCATCGTCGAACGATCCGTAGACCTGCCCGAATCTTTTTTTGCTCTGCGCTTATCGCTCATCCAGGCAAAAATAATTCCAGGTAATAGCATCAGGCTAGCGTAAATATAGGAATGACGAAAGCCATTGACTGAGGCTTGCTGCATATCGGCCCCAGCTGATGTAAGCAATAGCTGCACTTCCTTCATCTGATCGTCCCTGGCCGAGGCAAATGCCTTTTGCTGTTCTGGATCAAGCTTGGATACTGCTGTCTCCAGCCCCTTCGCAATCTGACCAGCCACCTCCTCTTCTTGAAGCTCGCTTGCTGATCCTATCTGCATGCTGTTTCCTAATTCATCCACTATTGTAACGAGAACCTCTTTGACAATAGGCATTAGCCGTTGATTCTCCTCCACTTGCTCCAGAATACGCACCTTTGTGGTTTGCATTTCACCACCTATGCTTTGCTGCAGCAAGGTAACGATGACGGCCACCCCCAATACACTACCGATCGATTTAGTCATATTCATAATACCAGATGCTATACCTACCTTCTCTTCAGGTACATGACGGATTCCAGCGGACATAACCGGCGGCATCGTCAAGCCGACGCCAATTCCGGCGATAAATAATCGAATTAGAACATCGCTTAATGGGGACTGAGCAACCAAATTACTCATAGCGTAAATGGCACCAAAAATGACTACAACCCCCGCTGCCCCAAACCAACGGCTGCCGTATTTGTTAGATAACGTCCCTGATACCGCCGAACTGACGATGGATCCAGCAGCCAATATGGATAAGACAAGTCCTGCCTTTAACTCCGTCAATCCCATTTCCCGGGTCAGGAAAAAGGATGTCAGCAAGGTTAGGTTGGATAAGGCTGCGCCAAGTATAAACATCGTCAGTGAAGTTCCGTTAAACTCCTTGATTTTCAGCAGCGCTAGCGGAAGCATCGGATCCTTTCCCCGCGACTGCAAATAGAAGAATAAAGCAGCAAATATCAGCCCAGAGCCGATCAACGAATAGAATTGGACTGAATTCCAGCCATAATCATTCGCCTTAATAAAAGCGTAAGTAATTAGTAGCATACCGGCGGTAATAGACAGCATGCCGCTATAATCAACCCTCTTACCTGCCGTTTCATCACGCGATTCTTTAATAAATAGGATAGTCAACAAGATGCTTATCAGACCCAGCGGAACATTTACATAGAAAATCCACTGCCAATTCAGTTTTTCCGTTAAGATCCCGCCTAGCGATGGCCCGCTAGCAGCAGCAAGTCCCGCGATCGCTCCCCATATACCGATGATCATTCCATGCTTCTCTTTTGGAAAAGTCGTCGTCGTGAGTGGGATCGTTACCGGCACAATGATTGCTCCGGCCAGCCCCTGAATCACTCTGAACAAAATTAGCATACCTAGTGAGCCGGAAAGTCCGGCAAGCAAAGAAGACAACGTAAACAACACCAATCCCAGAATAAATATTTTTTTGCGTCCGAACTGATCTGCTAGTCTTGACGCCGTCAAAATAAGTGCGGCAAATGCTAAATTATAACCGTTCATAACCCAAGAAATCTGCGAAACCGTGCCTCCGAAATAGCGCGTCATTTCAGGTAGGGTAATATTCACTATCGTTGTATCCAGTAAGGCCATAAAATATCCTAGCAAAATGGCGGCAAATGCCAACACAGCTCTCATACGTCCATTCATCTCTCACACCCCTTTTATAATATGAACTAAAGTTCACTTTTTGATTATATGAACTTTAGTTCATATTTGTCAATATAATTATGAACTAAAGTTCACGTTTTCATTGACAAGCTTCCTATTCTCACCTAAAATCGTTGTTACAAAGGGGGCAATGTAGAAGTGACAGAGAACGAGAGTAAAGTCCGAATACCCGGCAAGAACGGAGCATCAAGACGAAAGAAGCCATTATACAAGCTGCGATGGAGCTTTTCTCCGAGAAAGGCTATCATGGTACCAACACGAAAGAGATCGCTGCTTCGGCAGGTGTATCCACCGGCAGCTTCTATTCTTATTACAAAGACAAACGAGCCGTATTTTTAGATTCACTTATTATTTATAATAATACGCTCGTTGAGCGAATCGATACCTATCTCGACGGAGTGGACTTCCAGTCCATGGACAAGATTGATTTTATTCGGGAGGTTATCGATAGCCTGATTTTCTCTCACAAGGTGTTTACCGAGTTCCACAAGGAATTGGCCGTAATGTATAATTCAGATCCTGAAGTTCAAGCACTTATGGATACACAATTTGATTTCGGTCGCCGTAAAACTTTGGATTATCTACTAAAGAACTCTCAGGGACTCAAAGTGGACAATATAGAAGCCGCTTCTGTCATCGTATTCGAGACACTGAACAGAGTCGTAGATATCATCGTCTTCTCTCCGCAAACTTCCGATGTCGAACAGCTGAAAACCGAACTTGCGAAAATGCTCGTAACTTATTTATATAAATAAATAAGATTCCTAAAAATGAAAAATGCAAAACAACGCAGCCCTGATCAGGCTGCGTTGTTTGCGTCTGTGTTATCCAATTGTTTATTTGAACCGTTTAAGCTCCGTCGGTGATGTATCCTGAACCAGCTTTACCTTGTAAGAACTTGCAATGTAGGTTTCCGTTTTGGTCGTCGTAATGACCTGTGGGTACATTTGCCCCGGCTTGGGAGAGAGCAGCTCATAATAGATAGTCGCTACCTGATCCTTACCGAACTCCACCTTCGTTACTGTAATCCCGTATCCTGGGTTCGGCTGACTCTCACGCTGCAGAATTACTTTGTTGATCTGGTCATTCACTTTTTCCACACTATACGTGACTTCGTCCTGCATTGGATCATCCGCTTTCCCATGATTATCTACATACTCGCGACTATTGTAAACCCATTTTGCTGCTTCTATTCGGTTAAGAGGCTGTTTGGGGTGGAACTTACCTGCATCATCCAGTGCCGTGATCTTCATAAGCAGCAAAGTCTGAACACTGTTAAAATAACTCGTCGTCACTTCATCGGCATCCTTGACCTGAATAAGCATAGCTACGAGTGGATAATCTCCAGTCGCATGAATACCTTGCTGTAGCAGGAATGCAAATTGCTCTCGCGTAAGCTCCTTACTTACCGAGAAGCCTTGCGGCATCTTAATTTCGTTCTCTTCAGCGATCGCTAGCGACTCATCGTACCAATGCCTATTTTTTGCTGTATTTCTCGAAATTGCCGGACCTTCAGACTTAGCCTTCAATCCAAGTGCCTGAACAATCATATGAACACCCTGTGCCCCAGTCACCTTACCCAGCGGAACGAATTTATCCTGCGATATTCCTTGAATAATTCCTCTGTCCTGCAGGGATTCAACCATCCGTGCATCGTCCCCCTGTACATCATTAAATGCCGATGCCACAGGTATGAGTAGGAGCGACCCGCATAGAAGCGCCGCAACAGCGAGATTCAATTTTCTTCTTTTCACGATAGATCACCTCTGCTCAAATAGACGTACACGGGTGCTAAAGGTTGCACTATTATTCCAGATTTATCCTGCTAGCTCTATGCCTTTTGGGTTCGATCTCCTGCGCCTTCTCGGTCCATCCCACCACTTTGTCATCTCTACTTTTCCCCTAATACAGCTAACAGAGCAGCTTTACATATAGCACTTTCAGTAGTTACATCTACAACGTTAATACTCTCTTTTCCGTCCCTACAAAACGTTGCTTCCCGCTGTTCCCCTTCATTGTTTAAAATGAAAAGCCAACCTTTCTTCTTCATTTCCTTTACAACATCGAATGCCGCATGAACGTCTCTACTATAATCTCTCGGGCAGAACGACGTATTACCTCGTAAGAATCTCCCGGGGCTATGCCTATCAGGTTGATACTCAAAAACCTCTAAGGCCACGGCATAATTTAATTTTCCAAATTCAAAGTCTAATATATTTTCAGGTATCATACTTCTCCCTCCTTCTCTATTACTTTCTACTGTGAGTTTGACCCGCGGATATTTCGTCTGTTAAAATCAAGACTACAAAAGGAAGAGGATGAGGACGATGGTTCGTCGTTTGAAACGGTTTAAAAATGTTGCTATTGCACTAAGCTTCTAAGTAAAAAGTGATTCATACTACTTAGAAGCGAGGAAAAATAATGAAACAACATCGATTTGACCACTGGTCTGAAATAAAGTATCTAAAGGAAATTGTCACCAACCCAATGATTACAGTAGGGGAATACTCCTACTATTCTGGTTATTACGATAATCATGATTTTGAAGATGGCTGCGTAAGATACCTATGGGGAGATGAAAAATCAAGAGCGTTATTTAATCCCATCCAAGACTATGGTTGGCATATAGATAAGTTGATTATTGGAAATTACGTATGCATAGCAAGTGGTGTAACTATTTTAATGGGTGGAAATCACAATCATCATCCTGAATGGATTACCGTGTATCCATTTGTGGAGCACATTGAAACTTCTTACAAACCTAAAGGGGATACAATCATTGAAAGTGATGCCTGGATTGGTATGAATGCAATGATTATGCCCGGTGTGACAATAGGTGAAGGTGCCATCGTTGCTGCAGGATCGGTTGTTGCAAAAGATGTCCCACCATATACAATAGTAGGTGGTAACCCTGCTAAAGAATTAAAGAAGCGCTTTACAGACAATGAAATCGAAATGTTAAAAGAAATGCGTTGGTTCGATTGGGAACGCGAGAAAATTGAACGAGCTAGCTATATCTTGTCAAGTTCTTCTGTTAATCAATTGTATGACTTTTATCAAAGGGAAATAAAAAGTTAACGTATAGTTCCAGCCCCTTCTTAATTAGCTATTAATAAGGGGCTTTTTTTATAGAAAGACATAATTTTCAACTTAATCCGGATAATTGCGGGTAATATTAAGTGTTTTTCTATTTTTCCAAATCGATCTGATTGAATAATTGCTCTGTATATTCCTGCAGTCTGATTTCCATAAGCCTGGCTTCATCACAAAATGTACGCAGCTCCACGATCATCGCCTCTCTGCCCTGCTTGTCAAACGCCTCATGAATCCTCTGCTTGAAGTAATCATGGACAATGTAATTGCGTTGCTTCCAGATAGCCTTCAGTTTCGTCGACTCTTCATCCGTAAAAGAAAAATGATGCTGAATTTCGTTCACCAATTGGCCGAGGGAACTGCTAAGCTTCTTACGAAAGTTCTCATTAAATTGCTCCGCACTCTGCAGATCTCCCTGCGACACCTTCATCACCATGATTAAATTGGCAAGCTGCTGCTCTAGTGCCTGTGAATAGTATACCGCTAGCCCAAAGTAGGTGAACAACTCCTTGGAATTTTCATCCCCCGGTACAAAATTCTCTTTCATAGCGACAATCCCCATATATTTCCTATTATTCTTATATTGTATCGCAACTATAATCGCTATTCCAGAGCTCCTGAACTGGAGAACTGAATCGTCCTCGAATCCGTTCATACGCGTCCTGCACCTGCACTTACTGCACAATTAGGATTGGGATGCTTGATCCTCCAGATTCTTAAGCCCCTCTGCGAGAGCTGTCTTGTCAAAATGCTCCCCGATAAAGACAGCCACATCCGGCACATCTCCCTGCGGATTAATCTTCACGAAGTCTGCCTCCCGGTAAGCATATTGGAACATGAATCGACTTGAAGTGTCGGAGAAATGCAAAATGCCTTTGCCGCGGTACACCTCTCTCGGGAGCTCCTTAATGAACTTCTCAAAATCCAGACTGTTCACTGGACCTGTAAAATAATGCGTATAGACCGTAACATGCTCATGCGAGTGATGGGCCGAATGAGAACCATGATTATGGGATTCATGATCGTGATGACTCTGGGTAAGTGTATCCTTGCCTACAGCAGCATCGCCTCTGCTCAAGATTTGCTCCATATCCACCTCGCACTTCTCTGCTATAACGATTTTGGCGTAGGGATTAAGCCGTTGCAGCAAGGCTTGAAGTTCAGTGCGCTGCTCCGCAGAGACAAGATCGGCTTTATTCAAAATCAGCCACGATCCGCAGCGAATTTGTTCAATCATCAGGCGATAGGTCTTCCCTTGCTGTGCTTCGTACAGTGCTGCCAAATGAGCCGCATCCACCACCGTGATCATCGGGCGGATATCCAGCTTTAGCAATAAAGACGATTCCGAGACCGCATCGAAAATCTCCATCGGGTTGGCTGCTCCCGTTGCTTCTATGATCACAACATCCGGCTGTTCCCCTTGGATCAGCTCATAGAGCTGCATGCTTAGATCGCCGCGAATCGTACAGCATATACAGCCGCCAAGCATCTCCGCCATTGGGATCTCCGGACCAATCATCAGACCATCCAGATTAACCTCACCAATCTCATTCATAATTACGGCCGGCCTAAGCCCCTCATCCTTCCATTTCGCGATTAACCGCTGTAGCAGAGTGGTCTTCCCGCTGCCTAGAAATCCTGACAATATGTAAATAGGTGTTGCTCTATTCATCTTTTTTCCTCGCTCTCTATAAGAGGTTGTTCAAAAAATCCACTTCTGTTAAGAAAGCCGATCTGTTTGAACACACCTATAATGACTCTTGTTCATGAATGCGAGTTTACACCATGCTTAAGAAACGCGCAACTTTCTAGGTTTAATACTTAATGAGAAGATCGAGGAATATGATAAAATAGAAAGATAACATCACGTTAGAGAGGATAATTGATATGATTAGATCAGTCGATGAACATCGCAGCCAATCACCGGAACGTAAGAACTGCCTGATTATTACGGTGTCAGATACCCGGGATAAGAGTAATGACTACAGCGGACAATTTATTCAGAACCTGCTTACAGCCAATGGATATAATATTGTGGATTATACTATCGTCAAAGACGATTACGATGGAATCCGTCAATTACTGCGGCAAGCCGCAGCACACCGTACTATCGATGTCGTCCTACTTAGCGGCGGGACTGGCATCGCCCCGAAGGATATGACTTATGAGGCGGTACGCAGCCTGCTTAACAAAGAGATGCCAGGATTTGGAGAACTATTCCGCCATTTAAGCTTTATTGAAGACATTGGCTCTGCCGCTATCCTTAGCCGGGCGGTCGCTGGTACGATCAGTAGTATGGCCGTCTTCTCCATGCCAGGCTCCCAGGCTGCTGTGAAGCTAGCTATGGAAAAGATCATCATTCCAGAATTACCGCATATTTTGAATGAGATTCATAAGAAATAAAGAACCTGCTAACGACAGAATCCCCCTGCTGGCAACGAGCCAGACAGGGGGATTTTTTTTAGTTATAGCGAATCTTCATTGATCTGTTGTAATACCTGTTGAAATACGTTCTTAAGCTCATCGCTATACTTGCTTTTCTTCTGTCCGCTTGATGCATAGACCAGCGCTACCTTGCCTTTCGTCTCGATAAGGTAAGCTTCATCCTTTGCCGTACCAGGACCATATATTTCAGAAATTTCACGAGCCGTTCCTGTTCACTCGGATACACATTGAGAATCAGAAAATGCCTTGCATCACCATTAATAAAATAATTGTAGCTGATTCCGCCATCCAAGGTTTCAGCATACGTCTCATGGGTAAGTCTGATTCCCCGATTCGCACACTCCGCCTGCAGAGAATTGAGAAGCGAGCCGTTCAGCGTCGTTCCTCTCACCAGTTGCCGATCACTACCTTCTTGATAGCTCTTCATATTGTATCTGTCGAGTTCTTGCTTCACGATCTGCTGCGTGCCTGAACCACAACCGCTAAGGAGCAGCGCAGCTAGCAACGCATTCAAGCCCCATGCTAGGCATCTCATCGGAGTAACCCCTTTCTTATCGAAAGCTAGTCGTCTGTTGATGATGTTAGCATGGCTCATCTACTCGCTATTTATACCAGTTTTTCCCTAATCCGATTTTGATCATCAGACTGATCGTAGAATATCATATGCTCCTTCTCTGCCTTGTAATATTGCAATCGTTCCTTCAGGCTACCCGTATGAAACTCAAACATATGACCATCGGGATCAAGGAAATATATCGAGCGTTTATCCCGCTCATCCCTCTCCCGTCCTGGGAGCAGTGTTACATTCAAAGCGGTCAACCTGGATAACAGCAGCTCATAATCGGATTCTTCTATTGAAAAAGCGATGTGAGTATAACTCCGTTCGGTCGTATTACGTTCAACATTTTCTTGATTCAGAGCAATCCAAATTCCATTCAAATCGAAATAAGCCAGTGTTCTTCCCTTAACTAAAATCTGGGCTTCGAATACTTTCTCATAAAACTCAATGGATCTATACAGATCCGACACAGAAAAGCATAGATGATTAATACCTTGGATTTTCATAACATAGCAAGCTCCTTCAAGTGATGAATTCCACCTTTGAAATAATGGTTACTTCTCACTTAACTGAGGCGGATAACGGTACATCGTCGCCTGTTCATATGCATAGGCCAATTTGATTAAGGTCGGCTCACTAAACGCCTTGCCCGAGAAGACGATTCCGAACGGTCCTTTGGTGGAGTCTCCATCCCCATCGACAACTCCCTGTTCTGAGTAGCCTGCCGGTACAGTGATCAACGGATGGCCTAACCGGGCAGCGATATACATCCCGTCCACATCCCCAGGCAGCAGCAAAGCATCAAGCTCATAGCGCTCCAGAACATAGTCGATTCCCTCTGTGCTCGGGAGATGATTGTACTGTTGTCTCTTCTCCATGTATTCCTGCTCTGTCAACACAGATGCTTCTGCTCTCAACAATGTGTCCTGACCATATTTCAGAGCGATCTCTGCATTTGCTTCATTGTATTCAATCAACTCACGCAAGGAATGCACCTGTGCTGTATCTGGTAGTTGGGCCAAGTAATGATTCAGATCCCGTTTGAACTCATAACAGATCACATCATTATTCCAGTTTTGCTGCTCGACAACAATATCCACGGGATCGATAATAACAGCACCTTCTTGCTTCAAAGTTTCAATCGCTGTCTCCATAATCGCCCGCCGCTCTACGTCCAGCCCCATATAGTAGTGCCTTGGAATACCGATCCTCGCCTGACTCAAATAACCCGCATCCAAAAAAAGGTGTAATCTGTATATGAAAGACCTTCACTCGACATCGTTGCTTGATCCCGTTCATCGGCTCCCGTCAATACGCCTAGAATAATTGCCGCATCCTTAACTGTCTTCGCAATAGGACCTGGGGTATCCTGACTGGCGGATATAGGAATAATTCCGGCACGACTGGCAAGTCCTACCGTCGGCTTAATCCCTACGAGGAAATGCTGACAGGCTGGCCCGATGATCGATCCCGCAGTCTCCGTTCCAATGGCTGCTGTCGCGAAATTAGCCGCAACTGCGGCGGCGGGGCCATTGCTAGAGCCACTGACGAACAACTCACCCGGACCATAAGGATTCAGGACAAGCCCCCCTCGCGAACTATAACCAGCTGGCATATAACTCGACATAAAATTTGACCACTCCGTCATATTCGCTTTGCCCAGAATAATTGCACCAGCTGAGCGAAGCTTTGCGGCAACAGTCGCATCCTGTGATGCCACAGACCCGGCTAAAGCAACTGAACCGGCACTAGTATGCATTTGATCACCAGTATCGATGTTGTCTTTTAGAAGTATGGGAATTCCGTGCAGCATCCCGCGACTTCCGCTATCCTGCCGTTCTCGGTCTAAGCCTCTAGCTATGGATATCGCATCCGGATTAATCTCAAGTACCGCATTAATCTGCGGGTTATATCGGTGAATCCGATCTATGTATTCCGTTACTAACTCCTCGGAAGTAACGTGCCCCTCCTCCATGGCCACCTGCAGCTCCGTAATATCTGCTTCAACAATCCATTCTTGTAAATTCAAACTCATCATATCAACTCCTTTATAGCTATTCGAAAAACTCACCCATAATCTGAACCAGCTGACGCATACACTTCTCATCATCATATTGAGAATTATCGATCATTCGTTTATTCATTTGCAGAACATCATAGATCTCTAGCTCAAGCTTCCGTCTCTCCTCAAGAACCTGCACTGTACCGCTTGCCCCTATACAACCTAGCTCCTTGCCCAAACCTTGATTCGTATAATAGTCTATGAACCCCTCTGACCACTCCTTAGGACGCTCTTCTACCGCTTTATAGAAGGTAGATGCAACATCGGGCTGATCCATATATATCAACAAAGGATCTAGATTCCTTACAGCCTTCTCCAATTGTGATACGTAGTTTATTTGCGACATTATACTTAATCGTTCCCATAGTAAGAGGATTTTGGATGAAGCAGCATTCAAATATGTAGACAGAATGGCAGGCATAAGTTTGACTGAAATTTTTCCATTTCCCTGTAATAAGACGCCTGTTCTGTTCGAAAGGCCGTTCATATATATCATTCTTGAACAATTGACTCTGCAGCTCATCTGGAAGAGCAGAACCCTTTTCGTTGATAAGCTTACGATAAGGAATCGTGTAGCCCTCATCGACCTCACTCAATCGTTCATGTAAAATTTGTTCATAACCAGGGTTAGCATCAAATAACCTGTCTAGCTCTCCCTTTTCAAAGTACGAAACACCATCGTAATCGGCGGGATGATCCAAATTCCCTTCAAGGAATAAATCAGTCTTATACCCATGTTCAGATAATATATCTGATACCATCTTGGCAGCCGTTGTTTTTCCTGAACCAGGTAGTCCTTCAATTAGAATTAACCGAGTATTCAATGGAAATCACCTTATCCCTTCCAAAGCCTTGTAACCTGAACCAATTTGGTTCCTTCGAACTCCATCTTATAAATGTCCGGCTTCTTCGTCTCTATAAAGAAATCCCAGCCATAGCTAGGATCAAAATAATTCATCATCAGCGTCATGACGTTGCCATGCGTACCGATGGCGATTTTCTTCCCCCTATGCTGTTCAAGCAAATCGAAAAGTACAGGAACCGCTCGTTGTTGACAGACTCTACTCGATTCTCCCCCAGGCAGAACATATTCCGGATCGGAGAACATATTCTGCACTTGTGTCATGAACTGCTCGTTCCCAATCAAATAGCTGTCATCGGCGAACTGCCTCTCTCTGAGGTCTTCATATGTCATTATCGTCAAATTCAGCTGTTTGGCCAGTTCTTCCACGGTTAGCATCGCCCTCGCATACGGGCTGGAGACGATTATATCAATGCCTTCATCCTTGAGCAGCTCTGTTACTATCCTGGACTTTAGCTCTCCATCCGTGCTTAGTCCTCTTGTTCGCTCTTCTCCCACCGTATACGGCGACTCCGCGTGCCGCACCATATATATCGTCGTAAACATAGCTACCTCCTAGACATATTAGATTGTTAAATAGAACGACCTTCTCCCTCCCACAACGCCCGAAGCTGTTCATCATCCCATATCTCTAACTCCAATAATTCGCTGTAAGGGTCTCCATCAAGTTGTAGTAGCTTGGCAAATACCGGCTCCGTCTTTAGACCCTCACTCTTCAAAGCAATCACTTGTTGTCTGAATTTCTCTCCGTATAAGCGAAGCAACCGATCCTCGATGACCATATGCCGATACCCGTTCTGTTCCGTGACAAGCCTCTTCTGAGCAAAAACCTCCACAGGCCACTGCTCCAGCCAGAAATTCTCTTTGAGCCTCCAGACGTCATCTACTTGCCGCCTAACTAGAGTATAGCCCCGGTACTGCTGCAAGTGAGCCCTAGCCAACGCTTCGAGCGCATCGAAAGTATTGTGATCATCCACTTCGCAAATGATATCCAAGTCACTATTTTCAACATGAATCCCGATGGGAATGGTTCCGACCAGCATTGGATGAAATAGCCCAAGGCATTGCATGATTTTGTACTTATCCAACAAATGATAGACTTCACGCTGAACTGGATTCCCTTTAAGGAGGTATTGTAAATCCATCCAATTATGAATTATATTCATGATTTTTTCTCCGTAAATGCCTATTTACTATTATCAAAAGAAAATACCAGCTTGTTCCCGTCATCCGTCGTCTCCATAATCTCCTCTCGATACGAGTCCGACGTATAGTTCCCTACCGTCTTTCTCCAGAAGGCCTGCGCTCTCTTGTTGCTATCGGTTGGATTCGTCTGCAACTCCCAAGTACCTGCATGAAGATTAAAGACCTGTATAGCTGCCGCTTCAGCAACCCCCTGACCACGGAAGGAACGTAGAATAAAGAATTCATTCAGATAGAATTCAGTCCCATGCGGTGTATAAGGCGGAGTCGCCACAAGCGCAAATCCCGCTGGAATATCTTCCACAGTTACGAGATAGGGAAATAGAATCGATGGCTTCTCCCACCAAATATCAAATACTTTATTCTGATCCTGAAGTGTCAACGTCTTATCCGTCTCAAAGACGCCATATTGATTCGGTCTCCATCCCCAAATCTCGGACAAATCATGTAAATATAATGGATAGAGATTATTAATCACAAATTTGGTATTCCGATCGGTTAAGCTGATTGATACTTTCATGCCCTTATCGCCTCCGCTTCTGACCTTAGCCTTTATTGATATAAGATGACAAGATGGAGATTAATTATAGTTATTCTTTACTTCTCCTGCTCACTAGATTTTTTGGCCAATATACAATAAATGAGATGAGGTTCCGAGAATGTAAGGGTTCTCTGATTCATTCATGATCAGTTCCATCATTTGACCGAAAGCATCTTCCCCTTGCCTCTTCCAGTAATCCCATTGCTCCTCCGTCAACCCCCCGGCGACACTGCTTGAACCGATAAGTTTGTTCGTCTGGAAACCATGTGATTCCATGAAAGGGGTAATCTCTGAAATATCGAAATAATAGGCGTCGGTAAATCTACCTTCTTCGTCATGGTTAAAAATCCCCGAGTCCATGAAATTCATGCCTAGCATCAGTACCGCGTCAAATTGTCCATCCGAGAGTCTATTTAAATTTCTTGCATCCATCATGTGAAAACCATCGAACTGCTCGTCCAGATTAAGCTCTGTCGCTTTTTGCTGTGCCAATTCCACCAGCCGAGGCGTCAAATCGGTCAATGTAACCTGATAACCCTGCTCCGCCAAATACATTGAGTACTTTCCTGGACCTGCTCCATTATCTAAAATACGACCAGAATGGGGAAGATATCTTCGAATATGATGAAGATTAATCAAGTATTCCAATGGCTCACGGTCAAGCCTTCCCCATTCATCGAACTGGTTGTAGTATCGTATCAACGAATCCATCATGCACCTCTTTCCTATATCACACTACTAACTGTTCCATAAGTGATCTTCATGTTGGGAGCATAGGCTAGCCAGTTATTTGCCCGAATCTCTCGGAAAATAATAATTCAGCATCATACTGACTTATGGCTTATGCCTCTGTTAGCCCGATGGCTTTCAAACGCTCTACAAATCCGTTTCGATCGCTAGGCATTTGTCCTAGCCCTTCCTCTAACAAAGAATAAACAATCAATTTTATCGTCCCAATAATAGTCACTCATCTCTTGGCTCCTATACTATTCATTATTGTTACTACATATATATAAGACTACGAAACTGTGTAGATCGTAAAAGTGAGGGAAGAACAATGGGAGATCGAATCGTCATTATTAGCGGAGCCAACTCTGGGATTGGAAGAGCTGCCGCTATCAAGTTTGCAACTGAAGGATTTCATGTAGTAATGGCCTGCAGGAATCTAAGTGCAAGCCAGAGCGTACAACAGGAAATTATCGAGAAGAGCGGCAATGATAAAGTAAGCTTGTTAGAGCTCGATCTCGCATCCTATCAATCGATCCGCCATTTTTGCACAGTCTTCCAGCAAACATACAAGCAACTCGATGTATTAATTCACAATGCCGCATATCTCAAGCATGGTGAAAAGAACTATCAACTTAGCCCCGATCACATTGAGCTTTCCTTTGCCACAAACTTGTTTGGCCCCTTCCTAATGACAAAGCTATTAATGGACACCCTACAGAGATCATCTGACGCTCGTATTCTTCACGCTTGCAGCACGAACATTAAACACTTCTTCGATCCAAAGCGAAAAATAGAGTTCGACAATCTTCAAGGTGAATTGAAAGATAACCGCCCATATAACACCTATAAAATGTATGGTGACTCTAAGATGGCATTGTTTATCATGACGAAGAGACTGGCTATGGAGCTCAAACCCTATGGGATCACAGTGAATGCGCTGCAAATTCCCGCCACGAAAATATCCAAACGGACCATAGACAACTTATCGCCAGGCTGGCGGGTTCTTGCAGTACTTCAGAACTTAATTAATCCCTTACCGGACGCGGTAGCAGACTGCTACTATCAAATATGTACAGCGGAGAAATATGCGAATCTATCCGGACAACTATTTAATAAGCAGGGTGAGATCATTCAGCCAGGCCAGAGAAAGCCAGATCCTCTCACACAAGCCAAGCAAATATTCAGTTCAACCTATTATCCCGCCTATGCAGATGATCCTGATGTCGCTCAACAAGTATGGGAGCTCTGCACGAAATTGACCCTACATTAGGATGCAAGTATGAGACTGAACCGTACATTAGGTCGATCAGAAGGATATTTTCCTTCTACATTCACATAGTAATTCATTTATCGCATTTCATCATCTCTTATTTTTTCCGCTAATTTATTTAAAACCTTTCGGGGTGAATTCAGTATTACACAGGCTTGTGCATGGTTAGGAGTGTACAATCAAGGTGGATTCAAACGAAACTAAATAACCAGTCACCGATAGAATATCGACAACTGGTTGTCTAAACTTGTAAGGTGTCCCTGTCTCACAAACGGGGATCAGTCCCAACCTTTTATCGGTTAGGCTTTTTAAAAATTATCGTATAAATTGGGTTACCCATAACAACAGCTTGTTGTTTGGATGAGCAAATCCCCTTTTATTTGTATCCAGGGATGAAATTCTTCTCATTTCCTCTTGTGATAAACGGAAATCAAGTATGTCCTGGTTTGCCTTTAAGCGTTCAGGACGAATTGATTTTGGAATGACAGCAATACCCCGCTCCAGATTCCACCTTAGCATGACTTGCGCCGTGGTTTTACCGTACTTCTCCGCAATTTCCTTCAGTACAGAATGATTAAATAATTGCTGATTTCCATGTCCAAAGGGGCTCCAAGCCACATGTTGGATCTGATTCTTCACTAAATACTGATGCAGTTCTTCCTGCTGCAAAAAAACGTTCGTATGAATCTGATCGACCGCAGGAACAATAGTTCCATGCTTCAAGACATCCTCCAGATGATTACGTTCAAAGTTAGATACACCAATCGCTCTAATCTTACCCTCTTTATACAATTGCTCCAGCACTTCCCAGCTCTCTATATACTTAGGGGATGGCCAATGAATCAAATAAAGATCGATATAATCCGTTTGCAGCTTCTTTAAGCTGGTTTCAAACGCTTGCTTTGTTTTTTTGCCATGATCTGAATTCCATAGCTTGGTTGTAATAAATATATCCTTACGATCTACCCCCGACTTCTGAATCGCACGGGCAACAAGTTCCTCATTGTGATAGAAGGCAGCAGTATCTAAGTGTCGGTAACCATTTCTCAATGCCCAAACGATTGCATCCTCATTCTCATTTTTCATTTGATATACGCCCAAACCAACCTTAGGCATCAAAACCCCATTATTTAAAACGTAATTTTCCATAATGATCATCCTCCCATTCATTCCTGTGATAGACCGAAGTGATTCAATCGGCTCAAATTAATGCATGGCTCTTTTCATTCAAATTGTAGGAATCAGCATGTGAATTAATAAATGCAGCGTATAAGTTATTTTCCTAATAATTTGGTCTTCTGCCGCATGGTATTAAATATTCCTCCGAAGAACAGACCTACAGTAGTGCCGCTAATTGACGTATATAACACATTAAACCACAAACTGTGAACAGCGTCGCTATTCTTGTACATATAAACACTCAGAGCGAATTTGATAAAAAAATTGATCAGTATGATGATTAGCGGAAGGTAGTTTTTGGCGCGAATCATCATACCGTTTTTGATGAAGAAACGGTGATTTCTCCGATAAAGGAAGTATCCTATAAATGTGCCTAGTCCAAGAAACAAAATATAGACAAGGAAAGCATAAAAACGAAATGAGAATTTCGTAGAAATATTGTATATCCCCCACAGAATAAAAATACCTGGAACCAACAGCGAGTTTGGAATATTCACTTCTCTTTCTTGAGAAGTTGAAATGCCCCGGTAGAGTAAAAATGCAAACATTAGATAAGCCCATATCGGGGTATGTTTCAAAATTTCGTGAATCATTTAATATACACTCCCTTGGAAAATAATCTCACATTATCATTATCTACAAAACTAACAAAATATGATTCACAACGGGTAGATACTATGCCAGATTAAATTCTCTAGCGAACTTCTGTCGGCCGACACCCATCAAAACGATGATCTTTTTATTCTCGGCAGCAGTACCGCCGGTATTAGCGCCAATGCAGATAAGGCCATCGACCAGAAAAACGTATGATCGAACGCAACAGCTACAACGGCTGGGTTATGTGACATTACCGAATTTAACTCGTTCTGTAGAATAATAGCAATCACCGATGCACCAAACGCGCCACCGATTTGCTGCATAATGCGAGTGGTGCTGCTGGCATGTGGGATCTGCTTCGGAGACAGACCGATATAGGCGGAAGCCATGACCGGCAGAAATACAGCTCCTAATCCTGCCCCCGTACAATCAATGCTGCGCTCAAATAGTAATAACTCGTATCCGCGCTAAGCTGTGTAAATGGCCATGTTCCAAGTATGGTAAGCATGGTTCCAACAAGAACGACGGTCGCGAACCGATCTGATCGGTTAATTTGCCGGCAAGCGATCTTGTCAGCAGCATCCCGATCCCCTGCGGAACGAGCAGCAGACCGGATACAAGCACGGATTCGCCGCGGACTTGCTGGAAGTATAGCGGTAGCAGCAGCATCGCCCCGTAGGTGGTCAAGCCTGATAAAAAGAGCAGTATAGCGGACACGGTAAAGGAGCGCACCCGGAACAGCTTAACATCCAGCAGCGCTTCGTTTCCTTTGCGAAACGCATAAACAACAAACACAGCCAAAAGCACGATGCCTGCTATAACGGGAACGAGAACCGCGGCATGGCCGAAACCGTGGTTGGAGCTCACTTCTCCCAGACCGTAAATAATGAGCACGATGGCCGGAGAAAGCAGCATCAATCCTAGCAGATCCAGCCGCAACGTACTAGTTCCGCGCTCTTGGTCGGGTAGTCCCTTCCACGCCATTATGATGGCAAGAATACAGAGTGGAATATTCACAAAGAAAATCCATCTCCAGTTCAAATGATTGATGATGAGTCCTCCCAGCACAGGCCCCAAAATTGGCCCAAGCAGTGCCGGCAGAGCGGCCATGCCCATCATTTTTCCCATACTTTGCCCTCCAGAGGCGCGAACTCCGATGGTCTGCATAATCGGCATCAGCAAACCACCGCCGATCCCCTGAATGGTACGAAAAAAAATCAGGCTTTCCACGTTCCACGCTAAGCTGCATAGCACAGAACCGAGCAGGAACACCGCAAGCGAAAATAGCCACATCCGCTTGCCTCCGAATCGCTCGACCGCCCAGCCGGTAATGGGAATGACCATGCCAAGCGCAAGCAGATAACTGGTCATAACCCATTGAATGGTCGATACCGAGGTATTAAATTCCCGAACCAGCGTTTCAATGGCCACATTGGTTATCGTCGTGTCAAATAACGGGGCTAGAATGCCGACCATTAAAATCCACATCATTTTCTTTGTGGCCGCCTGCTGTTCAGTTTGTTCAAGCGCCGCGGTGCTTTGTTTTTGCATGTTAATCACTCCTCGATGCTTCAGATAAGAAACTCACAGTTTCTTAATGGATTTATTGTATACTATACCTATACAGAACGCAACAAAGTTTCTTTAAGGAGGAAAACAACATGTCCAATACTCAGTACCAAGATGAATTGAAAAAGAGACGTAGAGGAAAAGAACTGGAAGCCGCTATATTGCAAGCAGTAAGGGAAGAACTGCAAGAACAAGGATATTCTAATCTTACAATGGATGGAGTGGCGAAAAGGTCGGGGACAAGTAAAGCTGTGCTGTACCGGCGTTGGGCCAACCGCGCTGAAATTGTATTGGCGGCGATCCAGGAACGCGTGCCCCTTCCGCTGGAAGAGATACCCGATTGCGGGAATTTGAGAGACGATGTTTGCGATGTGCTTCGCTCGATAAATCAGAACAATACCGGAGTGACTATGAAGGCTTTCTTTGGGCTCGTAACAGAAATTGGGGCCATACCGCTTGCAGACGTGCTATTTCCCCAAGGCCGTCAAAATAGGACAATGACGATTGTGCTGCAGCGAGCCGTTGACCGAGGAGAAGTATCAGCCGAAGCCGTTACGCCCCGCATGCTAACTTTACCATCAGATTTGGCTCGTAATGAGTTAATACTTTATAACAAGCCAATGTCTGAGCAGACGATTACTGAGATTGTGGACGAGGTGTTCATGCCACTTGTTTTAAAGAAGTAAGCCAATTCCCGCCTCTTCCTTTTACTGGGGGATGAGACATTTGGACGATGATCTAAGAAACATAAAAATAAAACCATAATTGGCTGATGTTGATTTTGTCAACGAACAGAACCCTATGGAATTCCATAGGGTTCTGTTTTATTTAGCATACCTGAATGCTAAAGCTTAATAAAAACGGCCTTTTAAAATATAAGTAGCAGTAATAAACAAATAGATGCCTAGTGTGACGATCGTAATAGCGATAGGGGTTGTACAGATAACGCCAAGTAAAATAGCGCCTAGTGCAATAATCGCAATCCACGTTGTGTAAGGGAACCACTTAACAGAGTAGCTAATAGGTGCTTCTGGGTGAACTCTTCTTGATTTTAAGTGAGCAATTGCAATAATCATCCAAATAAACAATACCGTATAACCTAAAGATCCCATTAAATAATTAAATGTTTTACTTCCCGCAAATAATGAAATCAAAACACCGACATAAAGTGATGATGTACACATTAAGATTGCATATACAGGAACTCTTTTAACGGAAAGTTTCGAAAATACCTTTGGTACCCTGCCGTCTACTGCTTGCGTGTACAAAATTCGGGATGAACCGTAAAGTCCTGAATTCATTGAGGAAATAACTGCTAACAAGATAACTGCATTCATAAGATGATCTGCTCCGGGAATTCCAATCATCTTAAATACCATAACAAAGGGGCTTTCAGAAACCCCGTTCACTTTATTCCAAGGAATCAAACACACAATGATGAAGAAAGGGAGTATATAAAAGACAATGATACGTGTTAATGTACTACGGACTGCTCTTGGTACCACTTTTTCGGGATCTTTTGTTTCAGCTAGAGTTACCCCGATAATTTCAGTTCCTCCGTAAGAGTAGATAACGACTAACATAGATGTAACCAAGCCTTTTACACCATTTGGAAAGAAACCGCCTTGACTATTTAAATTTGAGAAACCTGTCGCTGTATGATGACCAAATGACACGAATAATAATAGAAGTCCAGCTAGGATAAAGATAACAATAACTGTTATTTTAATTAAAGCCAGCCAGTATTCTGTTTCAGCAAATGCTTTAACTGAAAGCAAATTAATAACCGTGACAATAATAGAAACGCCTAAAGCCAGCATCCAAATTGGATACTCAGGGAGCCAGTACTGAATAAAAATGGCGGATACAACTGCTTCAGCAGCAATATTTAATACCCACATTTTCCAATATATCCAGTCTAGAAAATAAGCTGGGAACTTTCCTAATATTGTTTGAACTAAATCACGAAATGTTCGTGCCTTACTATTTCGGACTGCCATCTCTGCAAGTCCTTGCATAATAAATAATAAAATAATTCCACCAATTAAATAAGCAATGATAACTGAGGGTCCTGCCATATCAATAGCCGAGCTACTTGCTTTAAATAGGCCAGCGCCAATGGCTCCCCCTAACGCCATCATCGTGATATGACGTGAAGTCATGTTTCGTTGTAAACTTTGGTTGTCTTTTTCCAAGATCTTTCCCCCAGCTTTTTATATAAAATAAAAAGCTTATCGTCTTTTTTCTCATTGTCAGATGAGAAAAGAGACGATAAGCTTTAGCCAACCGCGGTACCACTCTTATTAGTTCTTAAAATAGAACCCTGCTTAAAACCTGATAACGAAGGTTAGACGTTAAAACATAGAGAATATTTCTATATTCTTTCTGAATTACCACTCCTGGGCGAGTTCAAAGTATTATTGGACTACGTCACACCAACCCGTAGCTCTCTTGGCCGAATAATGAACTTTTACTACTCCAAATCGTTGTGTTTGTATATTAATATAGAAAATCATTAATTGATTTAATTTAATATATATACTTTCTTTTTATTGTCAATGATTATTCTTCTAGAGTTTAAACAGAATACAACGCGTCATAATGACAGCGAGAGCAAGAAAATATAATGGCAATATTAATAGAAAACCTGTGTGCAATTGACTCATTCCCCAAATAATAGGCTACCTCTACACCTTAGTAAATATTTTCATTGAGAATATATTTAACATATTCTTCTGCACTTCTTTTGACTTCATTCTCATTTGCTTGATAAGATCCATGAAAGATATAAGCAGGTAAAAATTTCGTTCCAATTAAATTACTTGTTGCCTGAAACGGCTTTAATAATTCACTCATAGAGTAATTGTTTAAACCCCCCGCACGGTATTTTTCTTCGGCACTCCCAGTAGATATTGCAAGAATAAGCTCCTTATTGTTTAGTTTATTTCCATCAGAGCCGTAAGCCCAGCCATAAGTAAGAACCTTGTCTTGCCATTTTTTAAGAAGCGAAGGAGAACTATACCAATATAACGGGAACTGCAATACGATTCTGTCATGTTTTTCACATAGTTTATGTTCCATTTCTATATCAATTAGTTCATCAGGATATTGTTTATAAAGTTCGTGAACTGTGATATTCGGATATTTTTTAAGTTCCTCCACCCACGTTCGATTCACCACTGATTCTTCAATACTTGGATGAGAAACAATAACTAATACGTTCATACGATATGACCTCCAAAAATAGATTAACTTTCCTTCTTGTTTGAATTTCAAGTATACAAAAAAATACCTGTAGATAAAACACTCCTTTTCAAGTGTCCTAACTACAGGTACCATATTATGTTAAGTACCTTTTTATAGAATCCCTTTCATTTATTTGTCGATTTAATAAGCACCACTGGCGCCAACAAAGACTTACTCATGTAAACAGAGAACATTTAGAACGTGTGTTATGTGAGTATGAAGAGGAATAAATAAACAATACTAACCTGTTAGTTTAGGGCTGTCATAGTTAATTGATCTGCCATTGCCATCTTCTAAAGTTCCGCCGTACATTCAATCAACCAACAATCTCTGAATTGCCCTTCATGCATTTCATGCTCCTTGAGGAGCCTTTTCTTGATGAATCCGCACTGTTCATAACAAGCGAGTGCTCTGGCATTCCAGGCTTGAGGATCCATGACCACTTTATCCGCTTTGCGCTGATGAATTAAGTAATCCCTCATGGAGCTGACCAGCTTCTTACCGATGCCCCTATTCCAATAAGCCGGGTCGCCAATAAATTGATCTGTACCGTAGATGATTCCATCTGCATCGGTATATCCGTATTCTTGACTGGAATCCCTGTCTAGCGGATAGAATTGAATATAGCCGATCGCTTGACCTTCACATTCAACAATGCATCGCGTCACGCCATCCTCTTGATAGAAATGCTCTCTAACCCTCTCCAGATCATGCGGCCGGTCGCGTCCTTCATAATATTGCAGCAATTCGGGATTAGAAAGCCAGTCAGCAAGAAGCTGTTGGTCCGCCTCAGTAATGGCGCGGACTGTGATGTAATCTTCTCTGTATATCATTTCTAATCTCCTTTGTTCGTATCTGGACAAGCATTCCGCATACGAATCATAGAATAATCAGTAATTGTAGATGAAAGTATGGCATTCTTCAAAGGATGAAGATTAGGAGTAAACCGCAATTCAATATCGTATGATAGAAGCTGAGATATCAAGTTTTTAATAGGTTCGATACGGAGCGGCCGTACAGTCTCTGTAGAAACATAGTATCCAGCTATTTCATCCATCAATTCGAAGCTATCATCCGCAAAGTAGTACTTATATATTTGTGCCTGCTTTATGCGCTCCAACCAGCCGCTTTCCACAGCAATGATCGTATTTGCCGCAGTTTGTAAGAAGAACCTCTCTCGGTCGGCCTCACAAACCTCTGGAGAATTTGAAAATATAATGCGTGGACATTCTCTAGGGAAAAGATAATTTATTAAATGTTTATCATTCATTGCCCATACGACCGGTGGCAAATCCGGCCAAGCCTCTGCTTTTCTGGGAACAAATACTTCTATATTACTTTCTTCACTAATATGATAGAGCACATGATCGCCCCTTGCTTATAATCTAGATTGATATCGATTGATTATCTGTCATTACATGACCCTTTCAGAAACTAACCACGTTTTGGCCTCCTCAGGATCCATATAGAATGTAATGTTCATTCTGAGCTTTGCTTTCCTGATTCCCCTCTTCAGCCTCCAACGATGAAAACCCGACAATCCAACCACAGATAATTTATCGATATGATTACTTAGATTTGCGATATTCTGAATAAATGCGTTACAAACACTTGGAGTAAATGAGGTTTTGTCAAAATCAACCCATATTTTCAATCGCCTGTTTACCTGAACGATAAACTCCTCTTCTCTCCGCATTAATTGCAGCAATGCCTGCTCATCCTTATATTTGTTTCCATATTTGAGACAGTGAATCTCTCCCCCTTTATAATAATAGGGAAACGTCGAACCACCAGGAGATTTCATCATTAACGCCCCTTCTCTTAGAAACGAACACTTTCAAAACACCTTTATATTCTAATGCCTTTTAGTATCAACTCTTGATCCTTGGATAAAATACATTGGAATCGTTCAACACCAGGGTACTGTTCTCCCAAGCTATGGATCTCGAACCCAACCTTACTGTAAAACCCTACTGCATCCTGATCCGTCTCAGCGATCATTTTAGCTGGATGATAGCTTTGCATATATTCATGGATTAGATTTGCACCTAAACGGTGCCACCGATATTGGGGTTTAATTGCAATATGCTTAAGTTCCACCACATCATCGGAGTATGGAACTATACCTATTAATCCGGCTAGCTGATTATGAATAATTTCACCATAAAGTCCCCTGCTGTCATCCGTTAAATACTTATCCAGCTCACGGGATATCCGTTCTTCATTAGGCCACATACATTCAGCCAGCAATGACTTCACTTCAGTCAAATCATTATATGTTTTCAAATCTATCAATACGTTCACCTACACTTACTTCAAATAAGAGAAGCCCTTATCTCCCTCATGCCCCTACCTTCCTAAGCTAGAGATTTCTTCTGTTCTTCTCGGCAATATAAATGTCTAAAGCCTTGATTCCACGATGCGCCAGCTTAATGAACAAGATGAAGCAATAAACACCTAATATCGCGATCAAAATATAGAATACGATAATTAAAATCCCCAAAATCGATACAGATATATTCATCTTCAATATTCCCCTTTCGTCATAATATTCGTTGTCACTTCAATGGATTTTCAATATTGTACCATATTTTCCTATATGCATCTGCTTATTATGTAGGTTTATGTTAACGCTGTTCTAAGGAAACACAGTAACGCTATTGTGCTGAAAATAGACTCGAAATTTATCTAACGAAACTGGATATCGCTATTTGATATAAAAAAGCGTAAACTACTCACTTTCTACCCAAATAACGATATGGTGTTTCGTTAAATTACAACAATCCTTATTATGACCAATATAACGCTTCCCAGTTTCGTTAGCGAACCACGCACTCTATCAGATATAGACTGTCCCATTCTATCCTTCTACCCATTGCCGCTAGGTTCCAATGTATATCACGTAATTAAAAAAAGAACGCACCGCTTCATCAGCGATGCGCTCCTTCTATCATTTTCATTTGTTCCTTATTCTAGTTCATATACACGGCCTTACCAGTACGTGCCGATTCGTAGATCGCCTCCAGAATTTCCGAGACGACACAAGCTTGCTCCGGCGTAACTACCGGCTCAATATCTTGATCGATTGCTTCAAGCCACATTCTCATCTCAACGTCAGAGGCATTCTCAGCTGTGCCATCATAGAAAGCTACCCCGCCGGAGCCAAGCTCAATCTCATTCGTATACAGACGACTGAATTTCTCGCCGTTAATACGCAGTCCGCCCTTCATATCCGCACCGGCTTCTGTACCGCTGAGGCTACATTTTGCCTCGTCTACCTCAAGCGAGTTGAGCGCCCAGCTGGATTCAAGCATCACGGTAGCACCGTTCTCCATAACGATCATGCCAAATGCCGAATCCTCAACAGTAAATTTCTCAGGGTCCCATGGTCCCCAAGCATTTGCCGCATTCTCGCGCTTGGCTAGCTCATGATACTTCGTGCCCAGAACCACCTTCGGCTTATAATTATCCATCATCCACAGTGTCAAATCGAGCGCATGAGTACCGATATCGATGAGCGGACCTCCACCTTGCTTCTCTTCGTCAAGGAATACACCCCATGTTGGTACTGCTCTTCTGCGAATCGCGTGTGCCTTGGCAAAATAAATATCCCCAAGCTCCCCTTCCTCACACAGCTTCTTCATATACCAGCTGTCTGCCCGGAAGCGGTTGTTGTAGCCAACCGTCAGCTTCTTTCCGCTGCGCTTCGCTGCTTCAACCATTCTTCTTGCATCGGCAGCTGTCTTCGCCATCGGCTTCTCGCACATCACATGATGACCACTCTCCAAAGCTGCGATGGAAATCTCAGCATGAGCGTCATTTGGCGTCAGAACATGAACAATGTCTAGCTGCTCTTTAGCAAGCATCTCTTTATAGTCTGCATAAACCTTCGCATCAGGAGCGCCATATTTAGCCGCTGCCTCCTCCGCTCGTTCAGGAATAATGTCACAGAACGCGACCATATTCACATTATCCAACTTGCTCAAGCTTGGCATATGCTTGCCATTGGCAATACCGCCACAACCTACGATTCCAATTCGATATACTTTACTCATATATACTCACCCTATTCTTAGTTAATAGTTTGCTTCAACTTGCGATAAGCAGCAGGTGTCATATCGAATCGTCTACGGAATACGGAATGCAAATAGGTCGCATTCGAGAATCCCTCGGTCTGAGCTACCTGCTCAATTGGCATGCTGCTCTCCTCCAGTTTACGGCAGACAGCCTGCAGCCTAATGTCCTCGACTATTTTACTAAATGGACGATGCTCATCCATACTCCTGAACACCCTTTGTAATTGCCTGGCGCTAATATTCAGCTTCTCGGCTACATTGTCTAGTGTCAAATTGTTCGTATAGTTCGCTTCAATATATTGAACAGCGTAATGGTAGCGATGCTCAAGCATATCACGGATCGGCGCCTCTGCACCGGTGTCGCCCGTGTCCCAAGCCCGGGCTGCCCTAAGCAGTATGCTGATGACAGACTGCTTGATCGATGTATAGAAGCCCCGATACTTCCTATCCGCCGCTTCATAGGCCTCAAGGAAGCAGTGCATCGCATCATGGGTATCCTGTGTCGGCTTAAGCGGTAAATGGCGCAGCTTCTCGATGCACTCCTCCGCTTCAGCCGCCTCCCATGGATCCACTTCACTCTTAAATCTAGGGACTATATCAACATGCAGACATAGTTCATCCATCGCCACTTCGGGCGAAGCCTCCTGATAATGCATCACACCGGGCCCCGTTAAATAAAACATGCCCTCAGTCAAGGTGAAAGGGGTATCCTCTAGAATAACTGCGCCTTTGCCTCTAGGGATGAAATGAAATTCAAACTCGGAGTGATTGTGAAAATCGATAAATCGCCCGGCATCAAACGACGTTAAATGAAAACGAAGAACACGAATTTCATAATGTCCCCAGGAAACGATAATCTCTAATCTCTCCATCATGTCCTTCTTCTCGAACATGACTTCATACGGAAACGAATTCACAAGCCTGGACTCCATATCCTACTCGCCTAGTTGTGCAGGGCGTATAACACGGCCTTCCTTGGCCGAGCGATTAGCCGCTTCCATTAATCTGGTCAGTTCAAGAGCTATGCGGATATTCTCATCAGCCCGGGTATCCTTCTGAATATGCTGCACCCACTGCTCAAATGCACTCTCGCGTTTGCTTCCAGTAGATCTCTCATGCCACGCTTCACCAAGATTTTCACGGTTAGATCTTATCCGCAGCGTCTCGTCTGGCGTTCCATACAGCAGAGTTCCTTCTGTTCCGTGAACTTCTATGGAGAATGGAGAATGACTATTTACAAAACCGGCTTCAACGACACCAATCGCTCCTGATGCTGTGTACAGACTAACGACTGCGTTATCCTCAACTTCCTTGCCTGTAATATAGCCGAAGTTCGCGCTTACTCCCGTAATCTCCTGATTCAAGAACAGCCGCGTTAAATACATAGGGTGACAACCCAAATCGATTAATGCGCCACCAGCGCATTGCTGTAAATTATAGAAATGCTCCGGCAACCAGCCTGCGAGAGCGCCATTATGAGATAGGCGAACACGTACATAAGTGATCTGACCTAACAAGTCTTTCTCCAATATATCCTGAATAGTTAGCGTATAACCGTCATTCAAGCGAGGAAGCGAGACGGTTAGCTTCACGCCGCTGCGCTCAATCACTTTTAGGATTTCCTCAGCTTCCTGAACAGTTGGGGCTAACACTTTCTCTGAAAAGATATGCTTGCCAGCGTTTGCAGCAGCGATTATAACCTCTTCATGTCTATCTGTTGGAGCATCTACTATAATTGCATCGATTTCCGGGTTAGCCAGCATCTCATCGAACTTCGCATAATAGGGAACCCCTAATTGTTCAGCCGCTTCCCGGCCGCGCTCCTCATTTTCATCCCAGACCGCTACGATTTCTGTGTCCGGGTGCTCCTGGGCCTGACGCGTGTAATCCCAAGCGTGAACATGCCAGAAACTGGCCTTACCTATACGAATTGTCATTTGTTCTGCCTCCCAAGGATATATAATTTCCTGACATCTGATTACTAAGTTACCACAATGAAACGTTATTTTTAAGTCAAAGTATACGACAATTATATATAATATCACGACGCGTAATCTACCAACCAGCGTCAACACACTCTATATAAAAAACAGACCAAGTGGATTCTAACCACCTGATCTGTTCCTTCAATACCTTAATCTGCGCTAGAATTCTTACGCTTTGATGTTCTTACTTCATAAGATTAATAACCTGTCGCCCAACCGCTTGGCCAGCGAGAACAGTCGACAGCGCCTCTGATACCCGTTCCAGTGGAAATTCTGTGACTCCTTCAGCAAGAGCCGTCACTGGCTTCCAATCACCAGCGAGTCGCTGCCACAGGTTTGAACGCAGTGGCATCGGGCATAAAACCGAATCGATTCCTAGCAGATTCACCCCGCGCAGAATGAACGGAAATACCGTAGTGTCAATCTTAGTACCTCCGGTTAGTCCGGAAATAGCAACCGATCCACCATATTTAATCTTTTTCAATACTTCGCCCGTCACCGCACCACCTACAGGATCAACGACAGCGGCCCATAGCTCCTTAAACAGCGGCCCTTTCCCGCAGGCCATAGCCTCCTCACGGTCAATGACCTCAACGGCGCCAAGCACGCGCAATTTCTCATGTGCATGCACCTTCCCTGTTACTGCGATCACATGGTAACCAAGCTTGCCAAGAATCGATACAGCCATGCTGCCAACGCCACCTGTAGCTCCTAGGACTACAACCGGGCCAGAATCAGGTGTGAGCCCGTTTGCGATTAATCGATCGACCGATAATGCAGCCGTGAATCCAGCTGTACCAATAGCCATCGTCTCTAGAGATGTTAGCCCCTCCGGTACCCTTACAAGCCAATCACTCGGGACACGAGCAACATCCGCCAGTCCTCCGTCCTGACTTACACCAAGTCCGTATCCGGTGCACAACACGAGATCGCCAGGCTGATAACGACTGTCGCTCGACTCTAACACTTCACCTGCCAGATCAATTCCTGGGGTGATCGGATAGCTTCGTACAATTTTACCTTCTGGAATGCTAGCTAGCCCATCCTTATAATTGACGCTTGAATAGTGAACTCGTACTGTGACGTCCCCTTCAGGAAGGTTCGCTATCTGCAGCATCTCAATTCCCGTTCGGAAGCCTTGTTCATCCTGATTAACCCGAAAAGCTCTATATGCTTGCTCCATCCTACTCTCCTCCTTAAATCAATCATTTGGAAAAGTTAATTCATCAGTATAACCATCAATTACTATATTACAACAATTAAAGCTGAAGACTGAAATATACCAGCTCATGTGGCATATTTCAATCTCCAGCTCCATGCTTTACTTCATTTTGTTATGGAATAATTCCCGATATTACAGAAGAGGATTCTCGTGCTTCGCCTTAAGAATCTGCCAGCGACGATCCACTTCCTGTTCGAATCCAGCCAACGCTTCGGCATTTTCTGGTTTGAGCAGATGCCGTGTCTTGCCCATCGTCTTAAGCCAATCCGAGAGCGGAACCCGCTTATTCTTATCATCAGGATCGTAAGTAATCGTTGTCTGTCCATGCTCGACCTCATACAACGGGAAGAAGCAGGAGTTTACCGCTGCATCTACGATGTTCGTGCCTTCATCATCTGGGGATATCCAGTTCAATGGGCACGCGATCAGAATCTTGCCATAGACGAGTCCTTCATTTTGTGCATACCACTGTGCTTTGGCTGCCTTCTTCACCAAATCCTGCGGATACGCTTCACTACCGGTAAATACATAAGGAATATTCGTTGCCGCCATAATTTGCGCCGTATCTTTATGATGGAATACCTTACCCTTCTGTACCGAGCCGATATTCGAAGTCGAAGTACGATGACCTAGCGGCGTAGAATAGGAGAGCTGAGCACCTGTATTCATGTAGCCTTCATTGTCATATTCGACAATGATCATACGATGTCCGCGCAAAGCAGCACCGATCGAAGGTCCCATGCCAATGTCCATCCCGCCGTCGCCCGTAACCATAACGAAGGTGAAGTCATCTTGCAGTCCTAATTCATCCAGTTCGCCTCTACGCTTGCGCTCCCAGAACATCTCAACTACGCCGGAAAGCGTCGCTGCTCCGTTCTGGAACAGATTGTGGATGTAAGTTGCCTTATGCGACGAATAAGGGTAACCCGTCGTAACAACCATCGCACAGCCTGTATGGAATAACGCGACGATGTCGCCCTCAATCCCCTTGAAGAACAATTCCAGTCCGGAGAAAATACCGCATCCCGGACAAGCACCATGTCCTGGAGCAATTCGCTTCGGCTTCTTCGTCAGTGCACGCAGTGGAGGAATCCGAACTCCGAGTTTGCCGGTCTCTTCATTCATTTTCACTTGAATTAGGCCAGTCTTAAGGTCCTCAAATTTCATTGGCTTCAGTACACGCTGAGGTTCCTTGCTCTTATCCCCAGGAGTATGTCCGTAGTAATCAAAAGGTACCTCTACCTTATTCTTCTCTGCCGCTTCAATCGCCAGTTCGAACAGTTTATGTCCGTCCTCAGCATAGAACTCCTTGCCACCAAGGCCGAAAATACGACTGATCACTTTCGTTGAGTGATTGCCGTAAGTGAACAAAGCCGCCTTGATCTCGTTAACCATGTTACCGCCATGCGCACCAAAGGAATCGGCGCGGTCACCAACAGTGATCGCTTTAACATTTTTGAGCGCCTCTGCAATTTGTTTCTGCGGGAACGGACGGATCATATTCGGAGCAATTGATCCCGCCTTGATGCCTTGCGCGCGCAACTCGTCAACGACGTCTTTAATAATCTCGGAAGCTGAGTTCATCAGGAATACAGCTACCTCAGCATCCTCCATCCGGTACATATCCAGCATTTGATATTCGCGGCCAGTAAGCTCTGCATATTCTTCAGAGATTCTCTCAAATACTTTCTCGGCATTATACATCGCTTCAGACTGCTGATATTTATTATTGATATAATCCGGTTCATTCATATATGGTCCAACCGTAATCGGATGATTGCGGTCCAACGTGTCTGGGAAGCCTGCTGGTGGACGCTCTCCTACAAACTTCAGTACATCCTCACTATGCGCGAACGTACGAACACGACGCTTCTGGTGAGACGTGAAATAGCCGTCCGAAGCAACCAGAACAGGCAATCTGACCTCTGGATCTTCAGCTAGCTTGAGCGCCAAAATATTCATATCGTAGACAGCCTGCGGATCGCGACACATCAGAATCGGCCAGCCTGTATTCAAAGCAAAGTACAAATCTGAATGGTCGCCATGGATATCAAGTGGGCCAGATATTGAACGACAGACCAGGTTCATGACCATCGGGAAGCGGGTACCAGATTGCACGTTCATTTGCTCCAGCATATACATATAGCCGTTCGCACTCGTAGCATTAAAGACACGGCCACCTGCCGTAGAAGCTCCGTAACAGATCCCCGCCGAGCTATGTTCACCATCAGATGGAATCAGCTTGATATCATGCTGACCATTCGCCTTCATTAAATCCAGAAATTGAGCCACTTCCGTCGATGGAGAGATTGGGAAATACCCCATGATATGATAATTAATCTGATGGGCGGCATACGCTGCCATTTCATTGCCGGACTCATATACGATTCGTTCTTCCACCTTGGCTAATCTCTGTTCCTTCTCCAAATTGATTGCCATCAATGTTACCGCCTTTCTATTTCAGATTTATTGAATGGCCAGATCGAATAAATGTGGAACGCGATGTTCTTCTGCATAACCGTCTTCTTCGCGGGCTTTGGAGAGCGCGTCCGTTGGACAAGCATGAATACATTTCAAGCAACCTTTGCAATATTGATAATCGATGCCCTTGAGGAACATCTGTGGTCTTCCTTTTTTATCCGGAAGCTCTTCCCAGACGAAGCAATTATCAGGACACACATTGTCGCATTGGGCGCAATGAATACAGGAAGCAGCCTCGAAATGCGGCATCATTCCTGAACGGGAGATGCTCAAATCTTTCAAAATACTATTGCCCGGATTTGAAATAATACCCCCAATAGGCTGCGTCTCATATCCAAGCACAGGCGTGTCCATCCGTACAAATTCCGGCATACTTGCCCCTTCCGGAAGATCGAAAGTCTCAAACGTTACTTCCTGATACCCGCGCTCAAAAGTAGCCAAAGCTGGGGCAACCGTCTGAGGATACTTCTTCTCCAGCGACTTGCGGATGACATCCTTCATCGTCTGTGGATCGAGAAACGGACAAAGTCTGAACATGGCTCCAAGCATTGCCATATTTACGCGGTTCTTCTCTTCGAGTGCGATGCCCGTAGCATCAACAACTGCGATCGTTCCACCGATTAATTTCATTTTCTCTTTTAGTTCTTCCGGTGTTTTCGTTGAATTTACGAGCACGGTGCTATCTTCATAAATACCGCTAATCACATTTACGGTCTTGGCAAGCGCCTCTTGGAATATTCCGACTATATGCGGACGCTCTACCGGTGAAGTGTCTCGGATCGGAGTATCCAGATCACAGAAGCGAATATGTGCCTTAACCGGCGATCCCTTCTTCTCCGAACCATATGACGAGAAGCTGACTCCGTTGAAGCCTGCTCCTTCTACGCCAGCCTCCGCCAGCATTTTACCAGCCAAATTGGCGCCTAATCCCCCAATGGATTCCAGACGAATCTCAAAGAATCCAAGCTTATTCTTTTTTGGTAACTGTGCCACGTCATAGCTCCCTTCTTCGCAAATGCGAGATCATAACGACGTTAATCAGTAATTAATATCATATAAAATAGACCCTACTTAATTTTTCAATCTATCACAGAAGCAGTGTGACGAATGTAACAAATGTCATATGGACAATCTCATTTTGACTGTTTTACTTGGATTGTCACAAAATTTAAGTATTGTCGAATTTCGTAGCAGCTTGTCTTTAAAAAAATCGATTTTTGCGCTTTCCCGAGAAATAATTATACGTACACGTCAAAAAAGGCTGCCGTAAGCGAAAATAACGCCTATAGACAGCCTTTTATATTTACCTTATAAATCAGATTATTCCTCTATTCCCTCATGAAGCCGCTCCTCGATCATCCGCTGCCGCAGCTCCCATGCCTCCTGACTTAATCTGACGCGATAGAACTCAGGATTTAATTTACGCAAATATTCCGGCCAGAACATATCCAGCTGCTCCTTATGATAGGAACGAATCTCCTCCAGCGACGGTAAGTCATAGACCAGTTTCCCCTGCTCAAAAATAGGCTGAAGCATCGGAATTGCCTCGTAGTTCTTCACCGACTTCTTAATATATGGATGCACGGGATCGAATAAGCGCAGATTGCCTCCCGTCCTAGCTTGTAATTCATGCGGGAAGCAGACATAGTCGGCGATGCATCTGGAGCTCTCTTTGCTAACGATGCGCAACACATCCTTCTTGCCAGGAGAAGTGACCTTCTCCGGGTTACCAGAGATCTTAATCGTTGGCTCCATCACACCGTTATGCTCGCGCTCCACCAGCTTATACACCCCGCCTAGCGCAGGCTGATCAGCTGCCGTTATCAGCTGCGTTCCAACTCCCCAAGAGTCGATTTTAGCCCCTTGAGCCTTCAAGTTAAAGATCGTATTCTCATCTAAATCATTGGAGGCTACGATTTTAACATATGGAAGACCTGCATCGTCCAGCATTCTGCGGGCTTTAATAGACAGATAAGCAAGGTCTCCGCTATCAATGCGGATGCTGCCGAGGCGTTTGCCACTCTCCTCGAGCTTATGCCCTATCTTAATTGCATTCGGCACACCGCTCTCCAATGTATCGAACGTATCAACCAATAATGATACTTGATTCGGCAGTGCTCTTGCGTAAATGTCAAATGCCTCTTCCTCGGAATCGAAAATCTGTACCCAGGAATGGGCATGCGTCCCTTTGGTCGGGATATCGAATACTTTACCGGCCAGCAGGTTCGACGTGGCATCAAATCCGGAGATATAAGTAGCCCGAGCCCCCAAATCGCCGCATCCGCTTCCTGGGCACGCCGGGTCCCGAACTCCATTAATATATCGTTCTCGGCCACCCGCTTAATGCGGGATGCCTTCGTCGCGATCAACGTCTGGAAGTTCATGAAATTGAGTAGAGCCGTCTCCACCAGCTGAGTTTCCATAATCGTACCTTCCACACGGATTAGCGGCTCATTAGGAAAGCATAATGCCCCTTCTTTAAAAGAGTGAACATCACCGCTAAAGCGGAAATGGCGCAGCAAATCCAGGAATTCTGGCTGATAGTTCTCTTCCTGCGTTGCTAAATAGCTAAGGTCCTCTTCTGTAAAACTTAAATTGGATATATAGTTCACAATCCGTTCCAGCCCGGCAAATACCGCATATCCATTGCCGAATGGCAGCTTGCGGAAGTAGGCTTCGAATACAGTTTGCTTCAGATGGGTACCATTCAGCCAGTGTGCATAGATCATATTGATTTGATACTTATCCGTATGTAACGCCATATCTGTACAGTACATGGTCCTCGTCCTCTCTATCCTGATGACAAAAAAGGCAGCAGGTGATTCCCCTCTGCCCTATTATAAATTAGCCTAAGAGGTTGTTCAAAAAGTCCGCCCGGTCTTTTTGAACACTCACGTTAAGTGTATATAGATAACTGCGGTGTAAAATCTGTAAATCGGTACAGCTGAGCCGGGCGCTGTGAATACTGGTTGGACAGCATCGGCTTATCGTTCTCATCCCGAACCTCTTCTAAAATGCCCTGCCTGCTCCGGGTGGAGGTAATTTTACGAATAAAATTGAGCTCAGCAAAATCAGGTACTACCGTCTGAATCACCTGATACAGTTCTCCTAACGTAAAATGCGGAGGAAGGAACTGCTTGGCGATCGTCGTATGCAGCATTTGCTGCTGTATTCTTAAATATGCATCCTGTAATATTTCGCGGTGATCAAAAGCAAGCTGTAGCTCATCAAGCGCTTCGCGCACCGGAAACAAGCCCACTTCTTGAGCATCATCTGCAGCTTGCCGCTTCTCGATCACCCATTCCTCAACCAATGCGAAGAATGCATGCGAAATGATCCATCCACGCGGATCACGGCCCGGCTTACTGTATACGCCGAGATATTCCAGATGATGGCCATCAACTCCGGTCTCTTCCTTCAGTTCTCTTCTCGCTGTCTCATACAGAGATTCGTCTTCCTGACAAAATCCCCCCGGCAGTGCCCAGGCACCGGCAAACGGCCAGCTTCTTCTGCGAATCAGCATTACCTTCAGATCAAACCTTGGCAAAGATTTGGTCGAGGCCTTTCTCTCCTGACGGGTCAAAGTAAACATCACGATATCCGCCGGAATTCCGTCTGGTGTGCGATATTTCTTAACCTCCATCACGCCATTGGCCCTCTCTTGCTCTTGTTCTTTACTCATCACGATCACCATCACCACATCAGTCATAATGATAACATCCTTAAAGGGGTAGTTCAAAAATCCACTTTTTGATCACGATCGGCCTTTTTGAACTTTCACTTGAACATATTATTACATATCATTCTACCCTAAGGACGAAATTTGCAATAAAAGAATACACAATTCTTACTAATGTCATTAATTAATAATATGATTAATTACAGACTTACTTGAAAATCCTGCCTGCACCCTCGCCTATTCACGAGGCAATCGAAATGTTCCAGTAGCCACACAGCATAGCTCATCATTGCTATCTCGAACCTCTGCGCGGCAGGTCATCGTGCGGAAGGTCTCGTGTACTGGATAAGCATAGGTTTTAATCGCTCCTGCCTTAGCAGCATGTAGAAAATTAACATTCAGATGCGTAGTTACCCCAAGGCGTCCTTTAATCGCGCCTACTAGAGTTCCCATTGCTTGATCCATCAACGAAGATAGAACTCCTCCATGTACGATACCGACATAGTTAAGGTGCTTCTCTTCGATCTCCAACTCCAGCTCCACAAAATCCGTATCAATCCGGTTGAATTTCATACCCAAATTGCCTGAAAAGCTCATCTGCTCTTTCAACATAATTTCTGACCAATCCATGAATCGTTAACTCCTTATTCTCTATTTATTTCTTCTCGTCAAGGCGCCGATTCAGCAATCAATAAAAAGGTGCGGAAGCGCACTTCCGCACCGACTTATAACATCATTAATCACCATAGCCGGAAGTCATTGCCGGCTCTCCGCTTCCAGTCTCTACATTAACCTTCTCTGAAACAGTATCACTTATTACCGAAATGACAAGCTGCAGCAAATAATTGATATCACTTTGGCTTTGCTGAAAATCAGTAACGAGTGGAATGCCGTCGAGTTCATCCTGCAACACTGAAATTTCAGCTTCGATTTTATCCACCATCGCTTTATTCTGAAAGCTCTCGAATGCAACAATTTCCTTCTGCTTCTTCTTAATGGCGCTAATCAGACTTTGCACCTTATCATGCTTCTGAATTTGCTCCTCGGCTTTCTTGAATGTCTGAACTTCCTCGCTAGTGCCGATCAAATCAGCCAATTCCTTCGCTTTTACCATAATATCTTCACGAATGACCAGATCACGGGAATCAAACTTTGGAATTCCGCAATCGGTATGCTGTTGATGTTGCTGCGTCAAGGTTTCCCCTCCTCATCAAATGCTTTCGGTTGTGCTTCAGTAGAATTTTTCGGTTGAACCAGGTTTTCCGGGTAAATTAAATGCGTGTTCAAAAAGGTAGGTTTTCAATACCTCTTTAAGACACGGAAGTAACGCTCTCCGGTATAATATTCCCCTTGATATACCAAGTCATCGGTTCTGTGATTTCCACCATGACGAATTTACCGATCAAATCGGTGCTTCCTTCAAAATGAACGAGCTTATTCGTTCTTGTCCGGCCGGAGAGAATATTTGAATTCCGCTTGCTCTCTCCTTCGACCAGCACTTCAACAATTTCACCACGAAGCGCATCATTATACTTGCGGCAATATTCGTTGATCGTATCATTCAGCCGCTGCAGCCGCTGCTTCTTCACTTCCATCGGTACATTATCTTCCATAACTGCGGCCGGCGTTCCTTCACGCGGTGAATATATAAATGTATATGCCATGTCATAACCGACTTCACGTACCAGAGATAATGTCTCCTCGAACTGTTCATCCGTCTCCCCTGGGAAACCAACGATAATGTCGGTTGTAAGCACTACATTTGGTATTGCGGCCTTAATCTTCGCTGCGAGCTCCAAATAACTCTCACGCGTATATTTACGGCTCATCTTCTTCAGTACATCACTGCTGCCAGACTGCACCGGAAGATGAATATGTTCTACCAGATTGCCGCCCTTCGCCAGCACTTCGATCAGATGATCATCAAAATCACGAGGATGCGAGGTCGTGAAACGGATGCGCGGAATGTCGATCTTACGGATATCATCCATAAGATCCCCGAATCTATAATTAATATCGGTGAAATCCTTGCCGTAAGCATTCACGTTCTGACCAAGCAGCGTAATCTCCTTGAAACCCTGCCGTGCCAGTTCTCTCACTTCAGCGATAACGTCCTCCGGCCTACGGCTTCGCTCCTTCCCTCGGGTAAATGGAACGATACAATATGTACAGAACTTGTCACAACCATACATAATGTTCACCCAAGCACGCATGCCTTCGCGTTTCTTAGGTAGATTCTCGATGATGTCGCCTTCCTTCGACCAGACTTCGACCACCATCTCTTTACTGAACAGCGCCTCCTGAATCAAATAAGGCAGACGATGAACATTATGCGTACCGAATATCATATCTACAAAACCGTGCTTCTGCAAAATCCGGTTCACTACGCCCTCTTCCTGCGACATACAGCCGCACACGCCGAGGAGTAAATCCGGCTTCTCCATTTTCAGCACTTTCATATGCCCGAGTTCACCGAATACTTTGTCTTCGGCATTCTCACGGATCGCACAGGTATTGAACAGTATGATGTCCGCTTCTTTGCGGTCCTCTGTAGGCTGGTAACCCATCTGCTCCAAAAGACCCTTGATCGTCTCACTGTCGTGCTCGTTCATCTGGCAACCATATGTGTAAACAATATAGTGCTTGCCAAGTCCAATATTCCGAAGATCCTCCGGTACCATATTGTCATACAGCACTTTGATCTCTTCCTTACCCCGTTGTTTCTCGATGCGACTATTCGGTTCCGACAAGATTTGGATCTCCCGTCCGCGGATTCTGATCTTCTTCCCTCGTTCGTCCTCCGAGATGACTTTAGCGTCTGAAAAATCAAAATACTTGGAGTAATCCTTGGTTTCTTTAGCCACGGTGTCGGCTCACTCCCTTTTACAATCTATGTGTCTACCTAAGAGGTTCAGTAACCTTATAAAAATGCATTACACTAAATTATAACATGATTTATAGTGCTTATCTACCTGGGTTCCCGTGAAATCATCCGTATTCATATGCCAATGGAAAGCCCGTCCACAGCACAAAAAGAAACCTCATTCAGATGCGAACGAGGTTTCTCTTCATTTCCTTCAAACTGTTAAAAACTTATGTTAGAAACCTTTATACTGCGGCTCTTCCTGCTCTAACTGCTTTACCCGCGTTTCCACCTGATCCACGATTTGCTGAGTTTGCTCAGCAGCATTAGTGAACAGTTGTTTTGCTTGTTGGTTTTGCGTGCTTAAAGCAAACGACTCAAGGCTGGCCTGGGCGCTTTTTAGGGAAGCTACAGTTGTCTTCACTTGGGACGCTACGGTCAATGTGTTCACCACCTTATAGTTTATCAATTTGAACAAGAATTAATTTTTCCTTAATCACACTGACTGATGCATCTGCACTCCTTGCCAAATATTGTGTTAGTAATATTACGCTAATTGCACATAATTGGGGTAATGCATCCGTCAATTTGCGCTTACTGAAAGGAGCCTTGTTATGGCCTTATGGTTGGAGATCATCGTCAGGACATTATCTGCCGCCTTTGTACTTTTTCTAATGACTCGTTTGCTCGGGAAAAGACAGCTCTCACAACTAACCTTTTTCGAATATGTCACAGGGATAACCATTGGGGATTTAGCCGCTTTTCTATCTATTAACCATGATCAAGATTGGTACATTGCGCTAATCGCCATTGTAACCTGGTTCTTCGTCTCTTTAGGAATCGAGTTCCTCCAGCTGAAGAGCAAGAAATCGAGAGACTGGATTGACAGTAAGGGCACCGTTCTTATTAAAGACGGAAAAGTACTTGAGGATAACCTGAAGAAAGAGAAACTGACCAACGAGGAGCTCATGGAGCAACTCCGCAGAAAGAGTATATTCAAATTGTCCCAGGTCGAATACGCCGTCATTGAACCGGACGGCCAGGTCAACGCCTTGCTGAAGGATATATATCAACCGATCACACCTGCGCATCTAGGTATAACAGACGTAACCCTCCCGCCTGAAGCGGAGCCGCAAACTGTTATTCTCGATGGGAAAATTATGGATGAACCTTTGGCGACAGCAGGATTTGGCCGACAATGGCTAAATACCGAACTGGAGAAGCAGGGCGTCACCCTAGACAATGTCTATGTTGGTCAAGTCGATGGTTATGGACAGCTCTATGTCGACCTGTATGATGATAAAATCAAGATTCCACAGCCGCAGGAGAAGCCCCTGCTTCTGGCAACACTCAAGAAATGCCAAGCAGATCTTGAGCTGTTCGCCCTCTCGACAGAGAATAAGACGAACAAGCAGATATATACGAATTGCTCCGAGCAGCTTCAGCTAGTCATCGATAATACAAGGCAAGTGTTGATACAACAATAAAGGAAGTGCGTAATATGGCTAAGGCAAAAAATAAAAAGCTGACACCTACGCAGCAGAAGTATCAGCGTCTGGCCTCGTCTATGGAGCCCAAACGGCCAGTACTTAAAAACTGCCTGCGTGCTTTTCTGGTCGGTGGATGCATCTGCCTGCTCGGCGAGTGCATTCGTCAGGCATTTATCGCCTTTGGCGGATTTAACGACAAGACAGCCTCCAATCCAACGGTCGCCGTACTCGTTCTGATCGCTGTCATACTAACATGCTTAGGTGTCTATGACAAAATTGCACAATGGGCTGGAGCTGGCACAGCTGTACCCGTGACCGGATTCGCGAACTCAATGACCTCATCAGCTCTTGAACATCGCGCAGAAGGGCTAGTCCTGGGAGTTGGCGCTGGCATGTTCCAACTCGCCGGTTCCGTCATTGTATTCGGAACCTTTGCCGCGTTCATCATCGGTTTATTCTATGCTGTCTTCATTCCTGATTTTGCCGGAGGAGGTCACTAATTATGCTACAAGGCCATCAAAGCTGGGTATTCGAGAATAGGCCAACCATAATAAGCAGCGCCACGATCGTCGGACCATTTGAGGGTCAAGGGCCTTTGGCCAATGATTTCGATACCATTCATGGTGATTTGTACTTAGGACAAGAAAGCTGGGAAAAGGCAGAGAAAACCTTGCTAGAAGAGTCAGCTAGCATGGCGATCGAGAAGGCTGGACTCACTAAAGAGCAGATCCAGTTCTACTTCGGCGGCGACTTGATGAACCAAATTATCAGCAGCAGCTTTGCGGCTCGGACACTCAATATCCCCTATCTTGGCGTATTCGGTGCCTGCTCCACCTCGATGGAGAGCCTTGCCTTGGCTGCTTATATTGTAAACTACAACGGCGCCAAGCATGCGCTCGCTGGTACGTGTAGCCACAATGCCAGCGTAGAGAAGCAGTTCAGATATCCGACGGAATACGGCTCACAGAAGCCGCTAACCGCCCAATTTACCGTAACTGGCTCTGGATCAGCCGTCCTATCGCTGGAAGGCAACGGTCCGAAGGTAACCTCAGCAACGATCGGTCGCGTTATTGATATGGGGATCACCGATCCCTTGAACATGGGGGCTGCGATGGCCCCAGCTGCAGTAGATACGATCCAAGCGCACTTCCGTGATATGCAGATTGAGCCTTCTTACTATGATCTGATCGTAACTGGTGATCTGTCCAAAGTTGGCTATGGAATTTCCAAAGAACTGTTCAAGCGCCACAACTTTCCAATTGAGCAGACGGATTATCAGGATTGCGGGATGATGATCTATAACTATGACAAGCAGAATGTACAAGCTGGGGCGAGTGGCTGCGCTTGCTCTGCTGTTGTGACCTACGGCCACCTGTTGAACCGTATGAAACGTGGAGAACTGAAGCGAATACTCGTTGTCGCCACCGGCGCCCTCCTTCCCCCATCTCGTATCAGCAAGGGGAGAGTATCCGTGTATTGCCCATGCCGTAGCGATCGAAAGTGAGTAAATAAGCTTCAAAATCCATAAAATGAAAAAAGGGTCTCCCTGATCAATCAGATCAGGCGAGACCCTTTTTTATAACAAGTAATTATTCTACGATTTCTGCAGTGTCGCCATTCTTCACGCTGGCAGCATTTGCTTCGTCGGTATCGATATGCATATCAAGTGCGAAGGAATCTGATACGCGTGCAATGACGTTTTCCATAATCATGCCACGTTCTCCACCGAAGCGAACCTTCAACAACTCTTTATCCTTGATGCCCCATTTCTCAGCATCAGATGTATGGAAGTGGATATGACGGGCAGCTACGATGACGCCTTGTTCAAGCTCAATTTCGCCAGCCGGACCTACCACCTTAACACCAGGGGTTCCTTCTATTTTTCCCGATTCACGAACCGGAGCCTTAACGCCGATCGCGAAGGAATCAGTACGGGAAATTTCCAATTGGGATGCTGGACGAGCAGGTCCCAGAATACGAACTTTGTCGAACTGGCCTTTAGGTCCAACGACAGCTACTGTCTCGTTAGACGCGAATTGTCCTGGTTGGGACAATGGCTTGAATTCAGTAAGCTGATAGCCTTGTCCGAATAATGCTTCAATATGCTCTTGAGTTAAGTGAATATGACGTGCTGATACGCCGACAGGTACAGTCTTGCTCATTTGTAAACACTCCTCGTTTTTCTCTATCACGGGTGTGACATTTCTACATCGCCCACTATTATACACCTTTTTCACGTAAAAAGAAAAAATGTCCGTAATTTACGGACATCTTTTAGCCTATTATCTGAATTCTGCAACAAGATTGTCAAACTCAGTCTCAGTTAATGCCAGCGATTGATTCACAAGCGGTTCTGCCTTGAAGCCATGAACCAGATCCTCGTAGCACTTCTTCTCCTTGTTCTGATAGATCAGACCCGTGATCATACTGCCTGTATCCATCAGTGTAGTCATCGCCTTCGTGCGGTTGCTAGGATCGTAATCTGGCATAGTATCGAGATTCGTAATATGTTCTTTGAACCAGTCGTATGTGTTTACCTTGTTAAAGGTTACGCACGGGCTAAATACGTTAATCAACGAGAATCCTTCATGCTGAATGCCTTGCTCTATCAAAGAAGTCAATTGCTTCAGATCGCTAGAGAACGATTGTGCGACAAAGGTTGCTCCTGCCGAAATCGCCAGTTCGAGTGGAGATAGCGTCGTCTCTATCGAACCTTCAGGTGTGCTCTTCGTCTTGAAGCCTTCACCGCTTCGCGGCGAAGTTTGACCCTTCGTCAGACCATATATCTGGTTATCCATTACGATGTATGTCATATTGATATTTCTGCGGATTGCATGAATCGTATGTCCGATTCCGATCGCGAAGCCATCACCGTCACCGCCGGAAGCAATTACCGTTAGATCGCGGTTAGCCAGCTTCACACCTTGAGCAATTGGTAGCGCACGGCCGTGAATACCATGGAGACCATATGCATTAATATATCCGGAGATCCGTCCGGAGCAGCCGATTCCTGAGATTACAGCCAAGTTCTCCGGTTCAAGTCCACGTTTGCTGCAGCGCGTTGAATTGCGGCTTGCACTGAAAAATCCCCACAACCTGGACACCAGTTAGGTTTGATATTGTTACGGAACTCCTTAAAGGTTGCCATTTTGTACCAACTCCTCGTGCGGTTTATAGCCGGCGGCCTTTGCGCATTCTTCGAATACTTCTGAAGGCAGGAACGGTGTACCATCATATTTCAATGCATTCAGAATTTTATCGTGATTGCCGCAATGCAGTTTCATCAAGTTCGCTAATTGACCGGTCGCATTATTCTCAAATACGAGTACTTTCTTGGCCTTCTCAATCTCTGAAAGGATTAGCTCGGTCGGGAACGGATGCATCTGACGTACCGTCATATGGTTGGACGTAACTCCTTCACCATTCAAACGAAGACGAGCTTGATCGATCGTACCGCCAGTTGAGCCCATGCCTACGATCAGAAGATCAGGCTCGGCATGCGGAGAATGTAGATGGATCGGATTGGTAATCTTCAGTTCGTCCAGCTTGCGTAGACGCTTATCCATCATCTTCTTTCGGTTGCTCGTCGACTCGGAAGGACGTCCTGACTCATCATGCTCTACACCAGTGACATGGTGAATGCCATTCTTCTCTCCAGGCAATACCCGTGGCGAAATGCCATTGTCCGTAACCGCATAACGGTTGAACATACTATTATCTTCACGATCCGGAATGTCCTTCACGATATAGCCACGTTCAATTTGAATCTTGTTATAATCGAGTGTCTCACAGGACTGCTTACCCAAAGACAATTGCAGGTCAGTAGCCACGATAACAGGCACTTGATACTTCTCGGCCAGATTGAAGGCCTCAATGGTATCGTAGAAGCATTCTTCAATCGAGCTTGGTGCAATGACGATCTTCGGAATCTCACCATGTGTTCCGTAAATCAGTGCATTGATATCACTCTGCTCCTGCTTCGTCGGAAGTCCAGTACTTGGTCCACCGCGTTGTGTATCGACGATAACGACCGGAGTCTCAGTCATACCAGCAAGTCCGATCGCCTCCATCATCAACGACAATCCTGGTCCTGCGGATGCAGTCATGGAGCGTACACCAGCATAGTTCGAACCGATGGCCATCGTAATTGCGGCGATTTCATCCTCAGTCTGTACAACTGTACCGCCGAACTTAGGCAATTTCTTAATCAAATATTCCATAATTTCAGAAGCTGGTGTAATCGGATACGCGCTCATAATCCGGCAGCCTGCTGCAACCGCACCTAGCCCGATTGCATCATTACCGATCATAAATAGCTTCTGCTTGCCATCAGCTGGTTCCAGCTTGAAGTTATCAAGAGGTCCCCCGGCGAGCTCCAGCACAAAATCAGCACCGCGTTTCACCGCTTCGATATTTTTATCCACAATCGCTTGGCCTTTACGACCAAATTCCTCTTCTACCGCTTTATTGAATACTTCGAGCGGCAATCCTAAGAGGGCCCAAGAAGCACCTGAAGCAACCATATTCTTCATCAGTGAAGTGCCCAGTTCCTCTGCAATGCTCGTAATCGGAACAGGGAACAGCTTCGCATCAATTCCTTCAGGAACAGATGGATTAAATTTCGCATCCGCTACGATGACTCCACCGCTGCAAAGCTCATGCGCATTTAAATCGATACTCTCTTGGTCAAAAGCGACTAAGATGTCCAAGTCGTCGGAAATAGCTCGAATCGGCTTGGTACTAATCCGAATTTTGTTGTTCGTATGACCACCTTTAATACGCGAGGAAAAATGACGGTACCCGTACAAATAATATCCAAGTCTATTCAAGGCTGTCGAAAAAATCCGGTCCGTACTTTCAACACCTTCGCCTTGCTGTCCACCGATCTTCCAAGACAATTGACTAATCAAGATCGCCCACCCCTTTAATCGTATCGCACTATAAAAGATATAAAATTAAAATAATAGTAGTACTCCCCGTTCACAGACGTGCTAACCATCACAGTTTACCACCACGCTTGTGAACATTCTGTTTCAGAGTCATGTCAATTTTATGTCGAAGACATATAAAAAGCAAGCGTTTTCCACCCTTTTTTCATATAGTAGTTTTCGATCATAACGATCTCGTAATTGGATTAATTAAAGCGCTTACTTTCCCTGAGGTATCCACTTTCGCAAAAATTCCAGCGCATTGCCGGACAGCCACCCATTTACGAGCTCCTCCGGGTAGTATTTAAGTAGGGTCTCTACCCATCTGCAGTAGTCCCCTGCATGCCGCAAATCATCAATGTGGGTATCGATCCCATCGAAATCAGAACCAAACATAATATGTTTTTCGCCACCAAGTTGGCAAATATGATCAATATGCGGTAGAAGATCTTCACTGTGTACTACCGAGCTATCATTGACAAACCAAGGAACAAATGTTACACCAATCCGACCGCCGCTCTCTATTATCGCTCTAATTTGCTCATCCTGCAAATTACGTGCATGTGGGCAAATATGATAGGCGTTGGAATGAGAGGCGATAAAAGGTCGCTTTGCGCTCTCAGACAGCTCTACAAGCTCCCAGAAGCCCTTTTGAGATAAATGCGATACATCAAGAATGATCCCCAACTCGTGACAAGTCTGCACAAGCTCAAGCCCTTTCCGGGTGAATCCTCCATTCCGCGGCTCCATTACACCATCCGCTGCCCAATTCGCATTGTTCCACGTAATCCCGAGAAAGCGAACCCCACGCTCATAACATAGTCGCAAATAGAACAGATCTCCCTCTAGGCCATCCGCTCCTTCAATCGAGAGCATACCTGCCCTTTCTCCAGAGGCTACAACACGATCCAAATCCGCAGTATTCCTGACAAGCTCTATTCCTACGGCAGCAATACGCTCTTGATAGAGATCAAGCTGCTCCATAATATGTTCAATGCCTGGCGGGCCTAATCTCTCCGATAGGAAAATAGCAAAGCATTGAAGTAGAACGCCTCCTTGCTCCATGCGCTCTAGATTGACGTCAAGCCCGTTATCACTTTTAAAGTTCAGATTGCGGTCCAACTGTATTTTACTAAGTACGTCACAATGGAAGTCAACAATTTTCAATACGTCCTCCTCCTTCATCACTCTATTTCTCAGTATATTTTAAATCTTACTTATTCATATTCATTTCTTAGATTAAATGCAAAAAAACCTGTCTACGGGGTTGTAAACAGGTTCACTACATCTCTATTAGTCCTTATCTAGGTTCAACTATGAGCTTGATCGCTGTACGATCTTCACCATCAATCACAATATCCGTAAAAGCCGGAATGCATATCAGATCTACGCCGCTTGGTGCAACGAATCCCCGGGCTATGGCTACCGCCTTAATGGCCTGGTTAAGAGCACCCGCCCCAATAGCCTGAAGTTCAGCAGCACCACGCTCTCTTAGAACTCCAGCTAGAGCACCGGCAACGGAGTTGGGATTGGATTTTGCTGAAACTTTTAATACTTCCATGGTAAGTACCTCCCTGGGAATAATGGTTTGACTCCACTACTTAGATGATATTCGTGAGTGTCAAAATAATTCCTTCTTTTTGGGAGGTGCCTTAGAGGTTGTTCAAAAAGTCCGCTTAATCGCTGATCCGCTATTCCATGAACCATTCATCTTCAAGCATTCTTATCTTCTCGATCTTTTTCGCTTTACCTGTTGCCTCATCGATCTCGACGAACACAGCGTGGAAGTGCCATTTTCCTTCACATACTTGGAACCGGACTGGTAGCTGCGTCGTGAACTTGCGGATCACCGCCGAACGCTCCATACCAAGCACACCCTCACGTGATCCGACCATGCCGGAATCAGTTAGGTAAGCTGTACCCTGCGGTAAAATAATGTCGTCGTTACTTTGAACATGCGTATGCGTTCCTACGACGAAGGAAGCTCTGCCGTCCAAATACCAGCCCATGGCGATCTTTTCAGAGGTCGCTTCCGCATGGAAATCAACCATAATGCATTTATGCTTCTTCGACAGCTCTGAGATAATCTCATCCGCAGCCCGGAACGGATCATCGATCGCTGGAAGGAACGTGCGTCCCATCAAATTTACAACAGCCAGCTCCTTGCCATTCGCCTTAATTACGGTATGTCCAATACCCGGTGTCCCTGGCGGAAAGTTCGCCGGGCGAACCATACGAGGTTCACGGTCAATGAAATCGAAGATCTCTCTGTTATCCCAGGTATGATTACCCATCGTTAAGCCGTGAATACCTAGATCAAAAAACTCCTTGGCGATCTTCTCCGTAATTCCGCGACCAGCTGCCGCATTCTCACCGTTCGCGATAATAATGTGAGGATTATATTTAGATTTTAAGCGAGGAAGTGATTCCCGCACTGCATTCCGACCCGTACTGCCAACAATATCTCCAATAAACAATAGTTTAATGATGTCTCTCCTCCATTCAATACACCGTTGCTTCTCATCTACAGGATTACATTCGATGTCGAGATCACTTTTTGAGTTACATCGTGATCAAAAGTGGACTTTATGAACTACCTTAACAGCTTCAATGAAAAAGCGGCCCACGAGGGGCCACTTCATCAGCATAACCTTTACTTCGCATATTCAACCGCTCTCGTCTCACGAATGACGGTAACTTTGATGTGTCCCGGATAATCGAGCTCACCCTCAATCTTCTTCGTGATGTCACGAGCCAGACGGAACGCTTCTGCATCATCGATCTTCTCAGGCTGCACCATGACACGTACCTCACGGCCTGCCTGAATTGCGAACGATTTCTCCACACCTTCGAACGATTCTGAGATCTCTTCCAGTTTCTCCAAACGCCGGATATATGTTTCAAGCGTTTCGCGCCGAGCGCCAGGTCTAGCCGCTGACAATGCATCAGCCGCACCAACCAGCATGGCGATAACCGAAGTAGCTTCACAATCTCCGTGGTGAGAAGCGATACTGTTGATAACAACCGGATGTTCCTTATACTTCTTCGCCAGTTCCACGCCGATTTCGACATGAGATCCTTCCACTTCATGATCCAGCGCTTTCCCGATGTCATGCAACAATCCGGCACGTTTGGCGAGCGCGATATCCTCGCCGAGCTCGGCTGCCATCAGTCCAGCCAAGTAAGCTACCTCCATCGAGTGCTTCAGCACGTTCTGGCCATAGCTTGTCCGGAACTTGAGACGACCCAAAATTTTGATTAAATCCGGGTGCAGTGCGTGAACACCAACCTCAAATGTTGCTTGTTCACCGTATTCACGAATCTCTCGTCCACTTCACGACGTGATTTCTCAACCATCTCTTCGATCCGTGCTGGGTGAATTCGTCCGTCAGCTACCAGTTTCTCAAGCGCTGTGCGGGCAATCTCACGACGAATTGGATCGAAGCCTGATAGGATAACCGCTTCCGGCGTATCATCGATAATCAAATCAATACCGGTCAATGTTTCCAGCGCTCTGATGTTACGACCTTCCCGTCCGATAATCCGGCCCTTCATCTCTTCATTCGGAAGTGCAACTACCGAGACAGTCGTCTCCGCAACGTGATCAGCAGCGCAACGCTGAATCGCCAGCGTAATAATTTCACGTGATTTCTTATCGGCTTCTTCCTTCGCCTGCAACTCAATGTCCTTAATCATCTGAGCCGTTTCATGGCGAACTTCCTGCTCGACATTATTAAGAATGATCGTGCGGGCGTCCTCCATACTCAAATTGGAAATACGCTCAAGCTCCTGAACCTGACTCTTATAGAGCAGATCAATCTGTTGCTGGGTTTCTTCAATTCTTTTCTCTTTGCCAGCTACTTGTTCTTCTTTACGTTCCAGTGATTCAATTTTTTTATCCAGCGACTCTTCTTTTTGCAACAATCGTCTTTCTTGTCGTTGAATTTCATTCCGACGTTCACGAATGTCTTTATCAGCTTCGGTTCTAAGTTTATGAATGTCATCTTTCGCTTCAAGAACCGTTTCCTTTTTCAGTGCTTCTGCGTCTTTTTTTGCGTTTTCCAAAATTTGACTTGCAGCGTGTTCCGCACTGGAAATTTTAGCTTCTGCAAGAGATTTGCGAATAAAATATCCGATCCCGAACCCAAAGAATAAAGCGGCGGCAACGAGTATGATCGTCCAGATTACTTGTGGCATCTGTTCACCTCCCCGCTGTTTCCTCCAAGGCATTCCCTGGGATGCTTGTTAGTTTTCATTTTTCATTCATCATCATACAAAGAATCGATTTCTTGCCGATTCAGACAGGCTATCACGTCAAATCAGCATGAACATTCCGTTAAAATGCCGGAATCTTGTCCCCATGATTGCGAATAGAATCTAGTCAGATCCATCATTTGGAAGGAATAAGGATCCTAATGATATAGATTCATGACCATTTTATTATTTAATGAAAGAAATTGTCAAGCAAAGGACTTGTTTGTACAATTTATGTCTTCTTTTCCGCTCCGAATCTATTAGTCTTCCCACTCATCCCCATCTTCCATACCATCTTTTTGAACCAGCTCACGAACTACTTTGCCCACGAGTTGACCAGAGAAGCCTCTCCGCATCAAGAATGCGCCTATCTTGCGCTTCTTATCAGCCGTCTCCCCAGATGTAGTCCTCCATTTGCGCTGCGCAAGCTGCATCGCGCTGTCATACTCATCCTCTTCACTGACCTGGCCAAGTGCTTCTTCAATCAAGGGCTTGGAAATGCCCTTCTGACGCAGTTCATGTCTGATCCATGCCTTACCCTTTCCACGGCTGCGAAGTCGCTGTCCTGCCCATTCTTGGGCGTATGCGGCGTCATTAATCCAACGCTCTTGGATGAGTCGTTCAATAACATCACCGATCGTATCTTCACTCCAGCCCTTCTCCTTCAGTCGGCTAGCGATTTCAAATGAAGTGCGGGGTTTGCGACTAAGATATTTCAACGCTTCTCCATATCCTCGCTGCCGTTCGTCCGCGATAACGATCTCTTCCAAATCATGCTTTGTAAATACAGCACCCTTCATCATGCGGTACTTGACCATAATATCTTCATGAACTTCTATCGAAAAAGGCCCGAAATAAATGCGATACCGGAACTTAGGCGATTTTAGCAGCTGTACCGTCGTAATGGTCAGCTCCTCCCCATCAGGGAATGCAGACAAGTCATTGCTCTCCGCCTCCACTTGGCTTGTAGCCACCTGTTCCCGGTTCTCTTCATTGTAAGAGCGTTTGCTCTCCCAGGAGCTAGGATCAGAAATATCGATGATCTCGTTATTTTCACTGTCTTCACTCGCTGCTGCATACGGTTTGGATCTATGCTTCCCAAATCGTTGTTCCACCCAATTTACGCTCCTTTATTAGACAAGAGCGCCCTGTCCAGACCAGTCATCACTGGCGGCAGAGCGCTCCCAAATCGTTATTATTCTTCTTCGAAAAGTGCCTGCTCTTCTTTAGCTTCATCTTCCTGCTCGCTTGCAGACGATGGGGCAACTGTAGTCGTCAGATTGCTATTCTCACGGATCTTTTGCTCGATTGTATTCGAAATTTCCGGATGTTCTTTCAAATACTGCTTCGCATTCTCACGTCCCTGACCAAGACGCTCGCCAGCGAAAGAATACCAAGCGCCGCTCTTATCAACGATATCCTGCTCTACACCAATATCGATAATGCTGCCTTCCTTGGAGATCCCTTCACCATACATAATATCAATCTCAGCCTGTTTGAACGGCGGAGCTACCTTATTCTTCACGACTTTGATACGAGTCCGGTTACCGACCATATCATTGCCCATCTTGATCGTCTCTACGCGGCGAACATCTAGCCGTACTGTCGAGTAAAACTTAAGTGCACGTCCACCCGGAGTCGTCTCCGGATTACCGAACATAACGCCTACCTTCTCACGAAGCTGGTTAATGAAGATAGCAATCGTCTTGGATTTGCTGATTGCCCCCGATAATTTACGAAGCGCCTGAGACATCAGACGAGCCTGCAAACCGACGTGGGAGTCACCCATTTCTCCCTCAATTTCAGCCTTAGGTACCAATGCTGCTACTGAGTCAATAACGATAATGTCTACCGCTCCGCTTCGTACAAGCGCTTCGGCGATTTCCAGCGCCTGCTCGCCTGTATCCGGCTGGGACAGCAGTAATTCATCAATATTTACACCAAGCTTGCCCGCATAGGAAGGATCAAGCGCATGTTCCGCATCAATAAATGCAGCTTGTCCACCAATCTTCTGAACTTCCGCAATTGCATGCAAAGCTACAGTCGTCTTACCGGAAGATTCCGGTCCGTATACTTCAATAATTCTTCCGCGAGGCAATCCCCCGGTTCCAAGCGCGATATCCAATGCTATTGATCCGCTGGGTACGATTTCCACCTGCATATGTGTGGATTCTCCCAACTTCATGATCGAACCTTTTCCGAATTGTTTTTCTATTTGACGAAGCGCCATTTCCAGCGCAGCACGGCGGTCTGACAATCAGCTCACATCCTTATCATTGATTAGAAACTAAATGATTAAACAAGTTTTATACAACAATTGTACCTTGTTTTGAAACGTTTGCCAAGCATTTTTTCGAACATACATTCGTAGTCTCAACCCAGGTCTCAACCCACCCAAACCCTCCCTTACCGTAAGGGAGGGCTCCAAAGGGCCTGCGGCCCTCTGGACTCCTGCAAACTGGACTAACAATGGATGAGGCTCTGGCGCGCCCTTGCCGCTCTCCCCGTTGGGGAGAGCTCTACTTTGGCACGTGGAACGCTTTCCCCCTTCGGGTACGTCTTACTTTTGGATCACCTTGGTTACCTGCAAACATGCTGCAGCGGCTTGGAGTTCTAACGGCGCTCTCCCTTCGGGAATCACTCTACTTCGGCGGTTAGTGATACATTTACCTTACTTGATTGCTCGTATGAGTTACTTCGAGACTTTGACAGGCGCTCTCCCTTCGGGAATCGCTCTACTTCGAAGGGTTACGGTACTCCGTAACGCAAAATTACTTTCGGTAGATGGCTTCAAACATAAAAAGATGCAAATATGCAGGCTTTTCGCTCTAAAACATCCTGTTCTTGATAAATTCCTGCAAACATGCAGGCTTTTCGTCCATTTTTCCTAATATGTAGCCAATATCGAGAAAAAAACTGCATATTTGCAGACTTTCGTTACTTCATGGGGCGGTTAGTCCAAAAAAGCCGCATATATGCAGTTTTGTTCACTCCCCCTGCTCCTAACGAATGCGCATCTCATTTCTATCCCTAATTCCATACCAAATCCAAAGCCTCCCCTCCCCGATATAACGAAAAAAAGAACCGCAGCGATAACTTTTACAAGTTTGGCTACGGTTCTTCCGTAATTTGATTATATCCAATGATTAGGACGTGGGCAATCTTTATTTGTTCGATCTGTTCTCACTCTGTTTGAGCTGCTTCCAGAGTTGATAAAGGACGTTTTTAGCGGAACGTAAACGGATCATATCACGGTTTCCTTTGAGGTGCAGCTCATACACTTCGGTATCACCATCGCGCCGGGAAATTCCAATATAGACCAGCCCGACTGGCTTACGTTCAGAATAAGCAGGGCCGGCCACGCCGGTAATCGATAGGCCGAAATCGGTATCCACAGTCATCCGCACCTGCTCAGCCAATATCTTCGCTGTTTCTGCGCTTACAGCTCCGGCGCGTTCTCACCCTCTAGCAGATCATGCGGCACGTTAAGCAGTTGCTCCTTCATGGCGTTGGAATAGCATACAATACCACCAAGGAAGACGGTCGAACTGCCAGGAATCGCTGTGAGCATTTGCATTAGCATGCCACCTGTGCAACTCTCCGCACAGCTGACTGTAAGGCCCTGTTCCGTCATCATATCGACGATAGTCTTCTCGATCGGTACGTCCTCATTCGCATAGAAATGATCCGGCAAACGGGAAGCGATCTGTTCCTCCATCACATTTAGCTTGCTCATAGCCGCACTCTCGCTATCCGCCTTCGTCGAGATGCGAATCGTAACCTCGCTCTCCTTAGCATAAGGTGCAATGGTAGGGTCGGTCTGGCTCTCGATCAGATCAAGCAACTTTGTCTCCAGCGCCGACTCACCGATCCCGGCAAATTTGAGCATCCGCGAAAAGATCGGCGATTCATTCGTCAGCACATGCTGCATGATCCAAGGCTTAGCCTGTTGTTCGAACATTGGCTTCATCTCATTGGGCGGTCCGGGCAGTAAAATGTAGAATTTTCCGCCCTCAGCGATCGCATTTCCTACGGCAAGACCAGTCTCATTAGCCAATGGAGTCGCCCCGTCAATTGACAGTGCCTGCCTACGGTTATTCTCTGTCATCGGCACGTTCCGATCTTTGAAGAACCGTTCTACATGATCCATAGCCATCTGGTCAATATGTAATGATCTACCCAGCACCTCAGCCACTACATCTTTCGTAAGATCGTCCTGAGTAGGGCCCAGCCCGCCGGTAAAGATCAAAATGTCCGCCCGCCCTGCGGCAAGCTCAATAGCTTGCTTAAGTCGGGATGTATTATCGCCCACGACCGTCTGAAAATAGACGTCAATCCCCAGCGAAGCCAGCTCCTGAGACAAGTATTGGGCATTGGAATTGACGATTTGTCCCAGCAATAGCTCCGTTCCTACGGCAACAATTTCCGCTTTCATTCAAATCATTTCTCCCTTATAGAGATAGTTCAAAGGAATTCTTGAACTCTCCGCTTATATAAAACTTCGTTCTCGATGTAGCATCTTTCTTCAATTGGTTAAGGGGCGTAACGCCAAGCAAGTGATTACATTTTTGAGAAGTTCAACACATGCTTGTTCTTAACAAAATAGTCGATCCCTGAGTATACCGTGATAACCGTCGCAAGCCAAATCATTATATCTGCGAAAGGAAATCCGATCCATTCGAACGGAAAGTTATTCAGCATCAAAGCGGAGATAGCGATAATCTGAGTAATCGTCTTCGCCTTACCCCAATTACTAGCAGCAATCACCGAGCCTTCAAGCAGGGCGATCTCACGCAAGCCCGTTACTGCGAATTCACGGCTAATAATTATTACAACCACCCATCCGTTCACCTTATCGAGGGCCACGAGCGATATTAAGGCAGCCGCTACGAGCAGTTTGTCAGCAAGAGGATCCAGCAGTTTGCCGAGATTCGTAACGAGATTGCGTTTACGAGCTATATGTCCATCGATACCGTCTGTGCTCGCGGCAATAATGAACAGAACTGCAGCAATCAGATGGTTCACAGGCAGTGAAAAGCTCCCTAGACTCAATTCATGAGACCACCACTCAAAATCGAACAGTAAAAACACCAACATCAGCGGAATCATAAAAATACGCGCTAAAGTGATACGATTGGGCAGATTCAAAGTACACCCTCCCCGGACATATCGTATTCATATGCATGAGTAATCCGTACTGGAATAATCTCGCCAATTTCAACTTTGCAATTCGAGACATAGACATCTCCGTCAATTTCTGGAGCGTCATACTGCGAACGGCCGACAAACACATCGCTGCGTCCATCATAGCTCTCGATCAACACATCCAGCACCTCTCCAACGTATTTCCCGTTGTTCTCATTGGACACTTGACGTTGAATTTCCATAAGCGTATTCGCTCGCCACTCTTTAACCTCATCATCGATTTGGTTCGGCAGACGTGAAGCGGGAGTATCGTCCTCCTTGGAGTACGTAAACACACCTAGGCGATCAAACTTAATCTCTCTAACGAAATCGCATAACCGCTCAAAGTCTTCTTCCGTCTCACCAGGAAAGCCAACAATCAATGAAGTACGCAGTGCCACGTTCGGAACCCGCGAACGGATCTTGGCGATAAGCTCACGTGTATCACGATTTCGACCCGGCCTCCGCATACGCTTCAATACCGCATCCTCACTATGCTGCAGAGGCATGTCGATATATTTGCATACCTTCGGGTTAGAAGCGATCGTATCAATCAATTCATCTGTGAAGAAGCCCGGATACGCATAATGCAATCTGACCCATTCAATACCCGGAACCTCACTGACTTTATTGATTAGCTCTGCCAACTTATACTCTCCATCGTAGATATCCGTCCCATAGTTCGTCGTATCTTGGGCGATCAAGCTAATTTCCTTTACCCCTTGAGCCGCAAGCCCAGTGACTTCCGCAATAACAGACTCGATAGAGCGACTGCGGAATGCTCCCCGCATAATCGGAATGCTACAGAAGGTACAGTTATTATCACAGCCTTCTGCGATCTTCACATAGGTTGTATATTTTTCAGTCGATAACTTACGAGGCAAAATCTCCTCGTAATTAAATACAGGATTCCCGACGAACGCCAGTTTCTTACCTCCCAATGCTTCATCGACGATCTGATTAATGTTATAGAAATCCCCAGTACCAACGATCCCATCAATCTCCGGCATTTCTTCCATCAAAGCCTGTTTATAGCGCTGCGTTAAGCAACCTGATACGATAAGCGCCTTCAACTTACCTGTCTCCTTCAGCTCCGCCAAATCAAGAATCGTATTCACCGACTCCTCTTTGGCAGCATCAATAAATCCACAAGTGTTTACGATAATAACGGTTGCATCCTCCGCTTGATCTACTAGCGAATATCCACGCTGATCAATTAGACCAGACATAATCTCGGAGTCAACCATATTTTTCTCGCAGCCTAAAGTAACGATCTTCACTTTTTCAGTCATCATGCTATGAGCCCCTCCATTTTCAAGCCATAATACCCTGTATAAGTATAATATTTCGTGAATACCGCTGTCAAAAACATGAAAAAGTCTCGCGTCGCGGCTTGGCCGCTACGAGAGACCGCATGTTATGAACTATTAAACACAACATATAGTTCAACTTACTTCATATTCGCAAATTGTAGATCAACTGTAAGATCCGCTTTACGGAGCATTTGGATAATTTGCTGCAAATCATCTCTGCTCTTCCCGGTTACACGAATTTGATCCCCTTGAATTTGACTTTTCACTTTCAACTTGGAATCACGGATCAAGACATTAATTTTCTTCGCATTTTCCTGATCGATTCCTTGCTTTAATTTGATACGTTGGCGGACGGATCCAAGAGATGCTGGCTCGACCTTGCCATAATCCAAATTCTTGATTGGCAATCCTCGCTTGATCATCTTCGATTGCAGAATATCTATTACTGCACCCAGCTTGTACTCATCATCAGAAGTAACGACCAGCACATCCTTCTCTACCTTCAATTCACTTTTGCTGCCTTTGAAGTCAAACCGATTCGCAATTTCACGCTCCGTTTGATCAATGGCATTGGATAGTTCCTGCATGTCCATTTTGGAGACAATATCAAAAGAGCTTTCTGAAGCCATGATTCACATTCCTTTCTCTAAAAGGGTGTTCAAAAAAGCAATTGAACACACACTAATCCTTTATCTTCTAATTATATGTAATAAATTTAGCAAAGTCGAGCATTAAGCCGATTCACTATAAAAAAACAGGTGCGACTGAATCAGCATCCAGTCTGCACCCGTTATATTTTCTTATTGACCCGTTCCTGTACCATCAGTGCCTTCCGTAGAAGAGTCCGTAGTATCAACTGTACCCAGATTCAATTGAATTTTTGAAGTATTCTTACCATCATCAACAACTTGTCCTCCAACCGTAATGATCGTATTCGGAGAGGCGCCGGACTTGATATAAAGCCCTTCTTCGCCTAGATCATAAGTAATTACTACGCCATCTTCCATTGTCTCGTAATACAGCTTCTCACCGTTTTTATTACCCTTTCGTACTTCAACCCAACTTTTACCCTTAGCTGTAATGACGACTTTCACCGGTTCGCTACCTACAGGCTGTACCTTGAACTTCGTCGTGCTGCCTTCCTTGCCGTCAGGAGCTACGACAATTTCCTTGTTAGTCGTATCCGTCTCACTAGGATTCGTTGTATCCGTATCCGTTGCATTCCCTTTATCAGGAGTATCAGTCTGATCATCCGTTTCGGCATTCGTATTTGTCGCGCCATTTTGATCAGTTCCTGCATTGGTATTCGGTTTTGTATTATTCTGCGGATTTTCCGCATTATTAGTAATCGAAGTTGGGTCTGGCTCTTTCGTCTTCGCTTCATTCGAATGGCTCCATACTGTGAAATACAAATAGATGACAATCACGATCAGCGCAAAGAACGACCACATCAAGGCTGTAGTAAGCCACTTCGAATTGCGCTCAGTGGTTTGTCTACTGCGACGCTTCTGAAGCACTGGCTCCATGGTTGTGTCTGGTACCGCTTCTGGTACATTCTGCTTGTGTTCAGCCAGAAGTTCATCCGCGTTAATACCTACTGCTTCCGCATATGTTTTGATAAATGCCCGGACATAAAAACTCCCCGGTAAAACTTTATAATCTCCCGCCTCGATGGCTTCCAAGTATCGCTTGCGAATCTTTGTTATTTCCTGAACGTCATCCAATGATAAACCCATGGATAGACGAGCATCTTTTAACTGTTGTCCCAAATCCGACACGACCATCACCTCCTGATATAATTTATACTCCCTCATCTATCACACCAATTGACATGACAACGTCAATTCAAGACCTGAATTCAATCTATATTTAATCTTCAGGATATTGCATAGCAAACGTATCTTTAACGATTTGCTCATCCGGATTGTTACGCAATTCGATAATTATGTCAAAATCGTCATAATCATATTCCGAATGCTCGATAAATACATCCGGGTGCTCAATCACCTTCGTCGAAGGCATCTCCATAATTTGCTTGATTAGCTGGTTATGCTTCTCATTCGATCGCATTGTGCTTATAATTCCATCTATAATAAATACATGCAGTGGATTATTTTCCTCTTCAGAAAGCTGTGTCCGTATCGTCTGCCGTAGCAATGTGGAGGACACAAACGTCCAACGTTTCATTGCAGAGACGCTTCCGGCAATAATCGATTCCGTCTTGCCCACACGGGGCATTCCTTTGAGACCAATCAATTGATGGCCTTCCTTCTTTAGCACTTCACCAAGAAAATCTACCAAAAGACCTAATTCCTCACGGCTGAACCGAAATGTCTTAAGGTCATCCGAATCCCGTTCAATATAGCGACCATGACGAACCGCCAGTAAATCAACCAGACGAGGGCTGCGAAGCGCGGTTACAGTTATGCTGTCGACCTTGGCCAGCATTTTGCCAATCTGCTCAATCTTCTCATCGTCATCGCTTTCCAAGAGCAGCCCGCGTGTATCTCCTTCAACCCCGTTAATGGTCAAAATATTGACCTCCAGCATCCCGAGCATCGAGGCAATATCACCTAGTAAACCTGGACGGTTCTTATGTATTCTATACTCTAAATACCATTGTCTTTGACTCATTTAACAAACACCTTCTTATATTCCTTACAAACTACTCATTTTCGACAAAATCAATCAAATGTCCTGCCATTCACACATAAGTTGATACTTTTTCACTGAAACTTATAAAACAATACGTGTCTAATAATAAAGAATATTTTTTTGAAAGGCAAGTAGTTGTAAAAAATGGAGAAAAGCCCCCAGATTTCGGGAGCTTTCCAGGGAATACTATGCGTTTTTCTTTGCTAATTTAACCATCAGCCGAGCAATGGTCTTGCGCTCCGTCTCATCTCCGACATCCCAGAGTTCTTTTAGAGCACGGTTAGATTCATTCTGCGGGTCGACTTTATCCTCCAGAAATCCTCCGATTTCATAAGCAAGATTGGCGATAGCTTCCTCGCTAAAGCCTGCCTTCTCCGCATGCTGTACGCGTTCACCCAGGAATTTCTTCCATGTATTGAAATTTTTGAGTACTGTTGACATACTTAACTCCTCCTTGTGTCGCTAATTATAATCAACAGTCGTTAATATTCGTTATTCTCCACTCATTTATTCACTGTAGAACAAGCTATAAAAGTAAACTTAAGAAAGAACAGGGAATAGGCAGGCAATAGGGTTCACCCGGCTGCCTTCATCCGTTCAATCATTAGTTCAACTTATCTAGATTAGGTAACCCAGCCCCCATTAGGACTAATAATCTGACCAGTAATATAGCTCGATTCAGGCAAAGCGAGGAAGTACACTGAGAAGATATCTCCTCAGGGGCGGCTAGCCTCCCGACCGGTATATCCTCCTCAAGCTGCTTCAGTTCTTCGGCATCGAAGCGTTCCATCATATCTGTCTTCACTGCTCCAGGAGCAACCGCATTAACGGTCACACCGGAAGGGGCTACTTCCTTGGCTAGCGCTTTTGTAAAAGCATTGACACCGCCTTTGGCCGCAGAATAGACGACCTCGCAAGAGCCCCCGGATATCCCCAAATTGAAGATACATTAATAATCCGCCCAAAGCGCTGTGAAATCATATAGGGTATGAAGGCCTGGCTCAATAGAAAGACACTTTTTAGATTAACATCCATGATCTCATCCCATTCTGACTCCTCTACATCAGTCAATAGTCCATAATGGGAAATACCCGCATTGTTAACGAGAATATCCGGATGAAGCCCATAGCTCTCGAGTCTTTCCTTCATCCGCTCAATCTCAGCCTTATTACGCAAATCTGCAGAGATGGTATGTACCTTCGCCCCCATCTCCATACATTTTCTAGCTATCTCATTAGCCGCTTCATGTGAGTTCAGATAATGAATCACTACATTCATCCCCACCGACGCGAACCGGAGCGCAATTTGCGCTCCGATTCCGCGGCTGGCCCCCGTAACGAGAACCGTCATATCCCCAATGTTTTTCTCGCTCCCATGTTGTACTGTCATATTACGGGCTCACCACTAGCGATACGGCTAATTGATTCCAGTCAATATGTTCACGTAGACGCGCATTGACATTGTCCAATGTCAATGACTCATAGATCGGCAGCACTTTGAATAGATCTCCGCCCCGGAACTTATATCTTGTAAATTCATGAGCAATATTCTCCGGATAATTAAGCATACGTAGGTATCCGCCGATTTTCTTGTTTTTGGCTCGTTCGAAATCCTCCGCCCGGAATCCACTTGACTTGACTGCTTCAATCTCGTTCTTGATAACTTCCAGTAATTGATCAGGATCTTTCGTATCCCCGCCAATCGCTGAGAAACAGTAATGCGGATTACTGTTATATTCATAAGAGAAGCCATCCGAAATTAAATCCATATCATACAGCTTCTGATAAATCTTTGTACTTGACCCAAGCAACAGGTCCATAGCCAGTTTCGTTGTCAAATCCCGGCGGAGCAGCTCTTCACCCGAGAATCCAAGCTTACTCTCTTTGAACCCGAACAAACATTTAGGAAGGGATACAGGAAGTTTAGAAACTTTACGAGCCTGGTGTACAGCAGTTGGTTCTTGTTCGAACAAACGTTCAATCGCACCCTGAGGCTTATAGTCCTTACCTGCCTGATTATCCCGAATCAATTGGAATACCGCTTCAGGATCAACACCACCCACAATGAACAACAGCATATTACTTGGATGGTAGAAGGCATTATAACAAGTGTATAGTGTCTCCTTCGTAATCGTAGAGATCGATTCTACCGTTCCAGCAATATCTATGCGAACCGGGTGTACGGCGTACATAGCTTCAATTAATCCGAAATAGACACGCCAATCCGGATTATCTCCATACATATCGATTTCCTGGCCGATAATCCCTTTTTCCTTCTCCACATTCTGATCTGTGAAATAGGGATGCTGCACGAAGTTCACAAGTGTCTCCAAATTGTCCATAATGTTCTCCGTTGCTGAGAACAAATATACTGTCTGGTCAAAGCTTGTAAATGCGTTCGCCGAAGCCCCCTGCATAGCAAATTTAGTGAAAATATCACCTTCTGGCTCCTCGAACATCTTATGTTCAAGAAAATGAGCTATACCGTCTGGTACAGATATTTCTGGCTCGCCTTCCACTTTGAAATGGTTGTCGATCGAACCGTACTTCGTAGAGAAGGTGGCATAAGTTTTTTGAAATCCGGGCTTAGGAAGAACATATACCTGCAAACCGTTGCTCATCGTCTCGTGATATAAGGTCTCCTGCAATCGATCATAAGTGATAGCTTCCACCGGTTATCCCTCCTTCTGCCCTGTTAAAAAGTATATCGTGTCAAGGCGAACCGTTTTGGCCACTTCTACAACATCGGCTGGTTGCACCTGTTCTACCTCACTCAGCAATTGCTCCACCGGACGATCCTTACCGGACAGAATCCGGTTGAAATCATAAGCGATCATCTCGAACGCAGAATCCTGCATTTCTAGCAGGCTATTGCGGATCATTGCCTTAGTCTGTGTCATCTCCAGTTCGCTAATCTCCCCAGCCTTCAAGCTGGCTAACTGCGCCTTGATAATGTCTAGCGCTTTTTCATAGTTGGCGATCTCAATACCGGATTGAATTCCGACCATACCTTTGTGACCGTCAAATCTTGAAGCTGCATAATAGGCTAGACTTTCCTTCTCACGCACATTTACGAACAGCTTGGAATGCGGGTAACTGCCGAGAATTCCGTTATACAGCAGTGCAGCCGCATATCTTTCATCTCCGTAGGTAATTTCAGTACGAAGTCCAAGATTAAGCTTACCCTGGTTCACATCAAATTTCTCAGTAACTGTCCGTGGTTCGCCAGTGGTGGGCTTAACCTGCTCTGGCTCATAACCTGGAGAAGCGGTGCGATTCAATTGAAAATGACGCTTAACCAGTTCCTCGACCTCAGCAAGTGTCGTATCCCCCACAACATATAAATCAAGGCTAGCGTTCTTAAGCCATTCCTCATAGGCCATATACAGTGATTCAGGTGTAATTTGATCGAGATCACTGCGTTCACCGAGTGGATGAAGCCTATAATTATCATTTCGGAACATTTCCTCGATACAGCGCTCGACGGCATAACGCATTTTGTCGTTAATAATAGCCTCGAGCTTCTTGCGCACATTTTCTCGTTCCGAAGCGACATAGGATGAACGGAAAGCGTTCGCCTCAGTAACCGGCTTCGTCACGACTTCACCAAGAAATTCAAAGCTCTGAGATAAGAGCGACTGCTCGCTCTGGACAAAGGAATCATTTATCGTATCCATCCGAAACTGCACAATCTGATAATTACCACGTTTATATACATCAAAACCGAAACCAGCGCCGTACAAGCGCTCCAATTGCTCTCTGAACTCTATCGTCTCCGGGTACGAAGTGGTACCGCGCCGGAGCACAAACGGAGTTAGAGCTGTCGCAGTAACCGTCTCTCTGGAAAGCGGAATTCCTGCATAGAGAGAGACAGCAAACGTCTTGAATCTTTTAGTCGGCATAACGTGAATCCGGATCTGGCCCACGCTGCCCCGTTCAAAAATCATCTTGTTCAAGACCAAAACTCCTTTACGAAAGACTTAAAGTGCGTGTTCAAAAAGATCGGTTTTCAGCACCGAGAAGGTTGGATGAAGCTAGGGTCTGAAGAGCGGAGCGTACGTAGTGGGTACGTGACACCGGAAGACCCGGCTGAATTCAAGATTCGATGCCGAATTAGCTCTCAGTGTTACTTCGTGATCAAAAGCGGACTTTTTGAACAACCTCTTAAATACAAACAATGCATTGTTCTAACCATTCATGGACTTGCTTCGTAATTAAAGCGAGTTCCACTAATGTAACAATGAAATCAGTTCCATTCTATACCATTAGAAAGGAAAGAAGCAACCGCCCATCAAGCAAGCGGCTGCTCTCTAATCAGATCTATTTACATGCAGAAAATATGTTTTCCAATCGTCTTGACCTGCGGTCTAGTCCAAATCCATTTTGAAGTCGCCGTCTCTGGGTTAAAGTAATAGAGGCAACCTCCTGAAGGATCCCAACCATTCAATGCTTGTTGAACCGCCTTCTTGGCATTTTCGTTCGGAGTCAACCAGATTTGCCCGTCAGCAACCGCTGTAAAGGCCCCCGGCTGGAATATAACTCCTGAGACTGTGTTCGGGAAGCTTGGCGATTTAACCCGGTTCAGAATAACGGCTGCAACCGCAACTTGACCCTCAAATGGCTCACCGCGCGATTCACCATACACCGCATTAGCCATAATATTCAGATCATTTTGCGAGAGTCCCATCGCATTAGAAGGTGATAGGTCCTCACTTTCAGTCTTGCCTTTTTCCGGCTCCTTCGCTGGGGTCTTTGCTGTCTCTTTGCCTGTTCCCTGATTGGATTCCATTCCCGGCTTCCATTGCTTGGTTGCTTTCCATAGCATAAGCTTCGTTTTCGGACCTGCTAAACCATCCACCTTGAGTCCGAACTCAGATTGGAACCATTTTAAAGAATCCCGGGTTTTCGGTCCAAAACGATGGTCGATCTTCCCGTAATAAAAACCTAAAAAAGCCAGACGGCCTTGAAGCTCGTATACATCCTGTCCAAATGCGCCATAAGTGATAACCTGCTCGCTGAATACAGGTACGGCCAGCTCAGGGACCTCTTGATTTGTGTTTACATCGTTGTTCTGGATCAAGTGATATATCCCAAACCCGAGGCCGAACAAAAGCAGCACTAAACCGGCAGCATACCATATTTTCGCTTTTATCATTCGTTTAGCTCTACCTTTCTGTTGTGGATTAACATGGATGGTTGACTTTAGTATGACAAGCCCGACCACTTCCTATGCACTCCAAAAAAGGCAGTAACGAATGCGATTTTGTAACTAAGATGAAATCTTGTTATTCATTTTGTATTGCTCCATCGTAAGTAGAACCTCACGTGGTTTACTTCCTTCATAAGGACCCACGATCCCCCGTGCTTCCATCGAATCGATCAATCTCGCAGCCCGGGTATAACCGACGCGCATACGCCGCTGCAAGAGCGACACCGAGGCCTGCTTTGCCTCAAGTACAATCTGTACCGCTTGATCATACAATTCATCAAGGACCTCTTCCGGCTCTGTCGACTCCTCATCGATTTCCGGAACAAGGCTCTCATCATATTCTGCTTGGCCTTGACTCCTTACATAAGAGACGATAGTCTCTACCTCTTGATCGCTCATGAATGCCCCTTGAACACGAGTTGGCTTCGACGCGCCCATTGGCATATACAGCATATCGCCGCGACCGAGCAACTTCTCGGCACCAGCCATGTCCAGAATGGTCCTGGAATCGACCTGCGAAGAGACACCGAAGGCAATACGCGACGGAATATTCGCCTTAATAACTCCAGTGATAACGTCAACAGAAGGCCGTTGTGTGGCGATAATTAAGTGAATGCCCGCAGCACGGGCCATTTGGGCGAGACGTGCAATCGCGTCCTCTACATCGTGCGCAGCAACCATCATCAGATCGGCAAGCTCGTCCACGATGACAACGATATACGGTAAAATTGCTTCAGGATTCTCCTGCATCATTTGGTTATAACCTTCAATATTGCGTGCCCCTGATTTGGAGAACAGCTCGTAACGCTTCTCCATCTCAACGACGATCTTCTTCAATGCTAGCGAAGCACGGCGCGGATCGGTAACAACCGGAGTGAGCAAATGCGGAATACCGTTATAGACATTAAGCTCAACCATCTTAGGATCGACCATCATGAATTTAACTTCATCCGGCTTGGCTTTGTAAAGAATACTCGTAATAATCCCATTTATACAGACCGATTTACCTGAGCCTGTAGCTCCGGCTACGAGCAAGTGTGGCATTTTGGCCAGATTGCCGACAATGGTCTGTCCCGAGATATCTCGACCAAAAGCAATGGTCAGTCTAGCCTCCGAATTCGTAAAGGTTGGCGTCTCCATAACTTCACGCATCGTAACAATAGATACTTCATTATTCGGTACTTCAATACCGATAGCAGACTTCCCTGGGATCGGCGCTTCCATACGAATATCTTTGGCCGCAAGTGCTAGGGCTATATCGTCGGTCAGATTGACGATACGACTTACTTTAACGCCGATATCCGGCTGAACCTCATAACGAGTTACCGCTGGCCCTCTTACCACCTCAAGCACGCGTGCACGCACCCCAAAGCTCTCCAACGTAGCTTCAAGTTTGCGGGCTGTTTGCATATAATCCGCTTGATCACCGGCCTTGCCTGATCCTGCAGGCTTCGACAACAAGCGGAACGGAGGCAGTTTATACGGCTTTGGTGCAGGCTTAGGCGGTGCAATCGGGGCATCCTGCTCTGCATTATTTTCATCGGAGGAAGCATCTGTTTTAATCACAGAGTCATTTCCTTCCAAGTTTGCTGCTTCATCCATAGAGTTCTCTTCATCAAGCGTGTCAGGCACAGCCTCCTGTTCTTCAGACCAGGTCGGCCCGTTATCAAGACTTTCTAATCCATCCTCTATGTCTTCATCCTCATCTTGCAGACGAGTCTCCCGCTGAATATTGTCAAAGAAATCACGGATGATTGGCCCTCTCTCCTCTGCAGAAAATTCCCCGCTCTGATGGCCTTCATATTTCAATTCATTCCAGTTAATACCTTGAGTCGCTTGAGTCGGTTCCGATTCAAGCGGTTCTATCTGATGATCCTCATCTATGTAATCCTTGTGCGCAACCTCAGCCTTGTCTGCAGGGCCTGCCTTATAACCAAATAACTGGAAAAATACCGGTTTTTTCTTAGGTTGAGACTGTTGTACATCCTCAGCCAGATCTGCTCCGTATTCTTCTTCATCTTCCTCCTGCAAAACCACTACTGGCTTAGCCTCACGTCTATTTCTGTTCTTCACGGGAACAGGACGTAGCATACGTACTTTCTCACTCATCTGTTTGCCGAGTTCCCCTAATCTGTCACGCAACAGACGAACAATGTCCACAATGGATAATCCAGTAATCAGCATAAAGCTGATCGCCAGCATCACGATCATAATCAGTGTGGCTCCGGCCATACCAAACAAGGAATAAAGCAACGCGAATTCAATGCCACCGACATACCCTCCGCTGATATTCAAGTTCAGCATGCTGAAACCCATATCAATCGCTGACGGCTGGAACAGTGAGGTTCGCAAATCGGTATGGATCTGATGTAGAATGTTACCGAAGGTGAGCGGAACAACTGGCTCTAGTCTTTGCTGCATGGATATCAGTGTACTCATTAGAACAAGCGCAAGGACAGCAAGAAGGCCCCCGCTGCGTCTTGTTGTCCAGCGGGATGGCCATTTGCGATTGATCATTACAGCTAGTCCAACATAAATGCCTATTAAAGGAATCACGAAATAGAACTTACCCAGTAAAAGAGCCGACATTTTGGATAATGTTCTCCCCACTGCGGCTTCGCCAGATAGGGCTATTATTGATAGTGTAATCAGGATGATCCCATAGATTTCATATTTTAGTAAGCTGCCCAGAGCAGCAGTCTTCTTCTTCTTCCGTTTCTTTGCCAAAACAGGAACACCCCCCGGATGAATATTATACCATATCCACCGGGTAATACCGCTACCTTTACTTTTAGAGGTAGTTCAAAAAACTACTTTTGATCACGAAGTAACACTAAGAGCATATTCGACATCGAATCTTGAATTCAGCCGGGTCTTCCGGTGCTCACGTACAAACTACGTACGCTCCGCTCCTCAGCCCCTAGCTTCATCCAACCTTCTCGGTGCTGAAAACTAGATTTTTGAACTTCCATTGAAATCAGGTAGTTCAAAAAACTACTTTCGATCACGAAGTAACACTAAGAGCATATTCGACATCGAATCTTGAATTGTTTTTTTATTTTATCAACACTGGCATATATAAAATTTGCTGCCCGGGGCGAGCAGTGGATTCAGATAATCTTCAAGATTACAACGCAGAAGTCTAATGATCGTTGCCCGGTTTCCCGGTTCCATTCGCACTTGCATCAGCAAGCCTCCCATCTCGACTTCACTATACATCTGCTCAACCTCAGGCTGTGCCCAATACTCTTCTTCTGGAATAATCGTATAATGTGTCATTGCTTCACCCCTCCTTCAGCGCTTTTCCTTCGAGAATCGATTAGACTGTTTAACTTGAGCAAGCCCTCTCCTATTCCCCTACTCCATCGATCAGACCATGTTTAACCGCATCATTTCCTCCGACCGATGTTCCTATATCCCGATTAAGTTCCCCCGTCTTGAACATCAGCTCCTTAAACAATTGTTCGGTAATATTGGAGTGCGACGTTACGAAGCGGACAACGCGCTCCTGCATTTTCTCAATGTATTCGAACGTTTGCGGCACACCAATGACAAGTCCCGTCATGCGGATCGGATGGATGGTCATCGTCGCGCTCTCGGCAATCAGCGAGTAATTAGAAGCAACTGCGATCGGCACACCAATACTGTGCCCACCTCCAATAACGACCGTAACCGTCGGCTTCGTTAGCGAAGAGATCATTTCAGCGATAGCTAGCCCCGCTTCTACATCACCACCCACCGTATTTAAAATGATAAGCAAGCCTTCGATCTTCGGATTCTGCTCAGCTGCAACCAATTGTGGAATTAAGTGCTCATATTTCGTCGTCTTGTTCTGCGGTGGCAACACGAGATGACCTTCGATCTGACCGATAATGGTCAGGCAGTATATATTAGACTCCCCTGGTGTCGGCACGGTCGTCTGGCCCAGTTGCTGGATCATATCGGTAACATCGGGTTTGTCCCCCGGTACTGGCTCTTGTACCTCTGGCTTATCCCCGGCTCGGCCTCCTGCCCTACTAATAACTCATTATGTTTATGCATCATGCACCTTACCTTCCGGCATTTAGCCTGTTATCTGACTTTTGTCCATGAAGGTAGTATGCCGATATTCTTCTAGGCTCTATACAGAAGTTCAGTCAGGAAACATTGAAACACCAAAAAGCCTCCCTCCCACGGGGAACCGTCCAATATTACCTTTGGGAGAGAGGCGACTGTGTGCCTAAAATCTTATTTAATTAGCTGCGTTCAAGCAGTATTTACACTTCCATGATGATTGGCAAAATCATCGGTCTGCGACGTGTCTGTTCGTACAAGAAACGTCCGAGAGCATCTTTGACGCTAGTCTTGAGCGAAGCCCATTCATTTACGTTCTCGCTCATCAATTTTTCCAACGTACTGGACACGATCCGATTCGCTTCCTCTAGGAGACCTTCGGATTCACGAACATATACGAAGCCACGAGATATAATATCCGGGCCGGATACGATAGTGCCATCTTGCTTACTTAACGTGACAACAACAACCAGTATTCCGTCCTGTGATAGCAGTTTGCGGTCGCGCAATACGATATTACCTACATCGCCTACACCAAGACCGTCAATCAACACGTTGCCAGAAGGAACTTTCCCGGCCTTACGGGCTACACCATTCTGAATCTCAACAATATCACCGACATCGACCAGGAAAATATTGTCCGGATCTACACCAACGGATTCACCAAGAAGCGCGTGTTTACGAAGCATCCGGTATTCGCCGTGTACTGGGATAAAATATTTCGGACGCATCAAGTTCAGCATCAGCTTAAGTTCTTCCTGACTACCGTGACCAGACACGTGAACCCCGGAATTTGAACCGCTGTATATAACTTCAGCACCGAGACGGAATAGTTCATCAATTGTTCTTCCTACATACTTCTCATTACCAGGTACTGGAGTAGCAGCGATGATAACGGTGTCCCCAGGTAAAATATCGACCTTGCGATGCGTTGAACGTGCCATCCGAGTCAGAGCTGACATCGGTTCACCTTGGCTGCCTGTACACAGTATAACTACACGGTCTGCGGCCATCTTATTCACTTCTTCTGGCTCGATTAACAAACCATCCGGTACATTCAGATAACCAAGTTCAGAAGCAATCGTCACGACATTCACCATACTGCGTCCGATGATCGTCACTTTGCGTCCAGTTGTATATGCCGCATCAATAACCTGCTGGATACGATGAACATTGGAAGCGAATGTAGCAACGACTACTCTTTGCGCTGCTTTACTGAATATGTCATCAAGAACGATACCTACATTTTTCTCTGATGGTGTAAATCCAGGTCTCTCCGCATTTGTACTATCCGATAACAGGGCAAGTACACCATTCTTACCAATTTCACCCATACGATGAAGGTCGGCAAATTGATTGTTCACCGGTGTATGGTCAAATTTGAAGTCTCCGGTATGCACAACATTACCTTCCGGTGTCTCCAAACATACCCCTACGGAATCTGGAATACTGTGATTGGTTCTGAAGAAGGTCGCCTTCATCGTTGATCCCAGTTGTACTTCGGAATCCGCATCAATAAGTACGCGCTTCGTCTCACCGAGTAAACCTGCTTCCTTCAACTTGTTCTCAACCAGACCCAATGTCAACTTTGTACCATAGACAGGTACATTCAAATTCTTGAGAACGTAAGGCAAGCCGCCAATATGATCTTCATGACCATGAGTAATCAGAATACCTCTTACTTTATCGCGGTTCTCCGTTAAGTAAGTGATATCAGGAATGACGATGTCAATCCCAAGCATATCTTCCTCCGGAAATTTCAGACCAGGCATCGATGACTACGATATCATTGGCATATTGAACGACATACATGTTCTTCCCGATTTCGGCAACGCCGCCCAATGAAAAGATCATCAGTTTATCATTATTCATTTTTTTGGACAAGTGAATCTAACCCTCCTAATTTGTTTGGACGTTGTAAATTTTTTTTGAAATTGTTGTTATGCACCCGATCAGTGCTCATTTAAATAACCTTTAAAACTTAACCGCACCCAGTCACTTGAGATACATTATACATGATTAAAAAGATAAAAAACAAGTCAGCCGATTATCCTGCCTATCTCTACATTGCTCCATAATAAAAAAAGCGATGCCTCGTTAAAGGCATCGCTTTATGGTTAAGTATCATAAATTTGGCTGTCCGTGAACTAGTTCAGCAGCTCACGAATGCTCTCTGCTTCCGCTTCCGTCAGAGGAATAAGCGGTAACCGCACAGAACCAACCGAATATCCGCGCAGGTTGAGCGCATATTTTACAGGACCAGGACTCGGGTATTCGAACAAGCCCTTGAATATAGGCAGTAATCTTTGATGCAGCTTCGTTGCTTCTTCTACACGACCTGCGAAAAAGGCAGTAATCATTTCTTTCATCGGGCTGCCGATAATATGACTTGCAACACTCACAACGCCATGTGCTCCTACAGCCATAGCGGGAAGAGCAGCCGAATCATCACCGGAATACACTTTGAAACCAGCTGGAGCAGCACCAGCAATCTCGGCCACCTGGTTCAGAGGGGCACATTCTTTAGTGGCAACAATATTAGGGATCTGCGCTAATCTCAGTGTTGTCTCAGTACTGATGTTGATCATCGTACGGCTTGGCACGTTGTATAGTACGACTGGCAATGAAACAGAATTGGCAATCGTCGAGAAGTGTTGATACAGTCCTTCCTGGGAAGGCTTGTTATAATAAGGCGCCACAAGCAATAGCCCATCTACACCCAACCTCTCCGCTTCTTTGGACAATTGAATAGTATGGGCTGTATTGTTACTGCCCGTACCGGCAATCACTTTACATCTGCCCGCCACATGCTCAACTGTGAAGCGAAATAACTCCAGCTTTTCCTCGTCTGTTAATGTTGGAGACTCGCCGGTCGTACCGCATACTACCAGGCTATCGGACTTCTGTTCTTCAATTAGATAATCAATAAGGCGTGCAGTCTCACCCCAATGAATTCGATTCTGTTCATCAAATGGTGTTACCATAGCTGTAATTAATCTACCGAAATCCACTTTGTCTCCTCCTTTCTCAATTCGCTGAATAAGCGGAATATAAACATATAATAATGGCCTAAGGTACTAACGGCCTAATTCAAACTTTGTATGCAAAGCCCGTAGAGCTTCTACCATATCATCCTTATTAACTAATACCCAGATCGTCGTGTTGGAATCAGCGGACTGCAGAATTTGAATATTCTGCTCCGTCAATGCTTCAACGATTTTTGCCATGATACCTGGAACACCATTGATTCCTCCGCCGATGACGGATACTTTCGCACAGCCTGTCAGAACATCAGGTTTCAAGCCTAGCTGCTCCAAAACTTGGACCGCTTTATCCGAATCATGGTCAAATACCGTATAAACGACTCCGGACGGGGTAACATTAATAAAATCGACACTGATAGAATTTTCGGCCATTGTCTTGAAGACCTGCAATTGAAGATGTTCCTTATTGTTGCCGCCAGAAGCATCGACCTTAATCTGCGTTACATTGTTCACATAGGCAATACCGGTTACGTAACGATCCAGAATACCGAGCTGAACATCCTTGAACCCTTCTGGATTTGCAACGAGTGTTCCCTCGCCCTCTGAGAACGTGGAGCGTACACGAACAGGTAAACCGGACTGCATGGCAATTTCAACGGCCCGCGGATGAATCACTTTAGCCCCTTGATGAGCCATATTGCATATTTCGGCATAGCTAACGTAGTCTAGCTGTCTTGCATCCTCGACAATCCTTGGATCGGCGGTAAGAATACCGTTAACATCAGTATAAATATCTACCATTTCAGCATGAAGTGCTGCACCCAGCGCTGTTGCTGAGGTATCGCTTCCTCCGCGTCCCAGAGTCGTAAAATCACCGATCTGATTTTGCCCTTGGAACCCGGTCACAATCACAACATCCTTCTGTTCCAACTGCTCCAGTACTCGGGTAGGAACGATATCTAGAATTCTGGCATTGCCATAATGGCTATCTGTTCGAAACCCAGCCTGCGCTCCCGTTAACACAACAGAAGAGATCGATTCTCTATTCAGCAGACTGCTAAGCATAGAAGCGGATATTATTTCACCGCAAGCAAGCAATAAATCCTGCTCACGCGAGTCCAACGAGCCCCCGCCATTAGCTATGAGATCAAGAAGGGTGTCCGTTGCATATGGGTCACCTTTCGGCCCATTGCCGACACCACCACGACGAGCCGGAAACCGTTAGCCAGTTCCCGGCGAATATGTGAGATGACATAATCTCTTGCCTCCGGAGTGGAGAGAGAAGTGCCACCGAATTTTTGCACTAAGATGCGCATGGGTATTCCTCCAATTTACGTATGCGGGTATGCGGAGTAAAGCTTGACTTTATTCCGTTGTTCTATGTTGTTATGGAATCAAGTTTTATCCTTTGCTGCAATTATCACTGCAATTTGAACAGCATTCCATGCTGCGCCTTTTCAGCAGATTACCCGGACACAATCCACAAATAAAGCGCCCGCTCATTGCCAAGATTACGACGCAGACGGACTATGAACACCTCCGTCTTGCCGGCAGCTTCTGTGAACAGAGGGTATCTCTGTACTGCCGGATCGTCAACAAGCGTAACACCCGGTGCATCGGACAGCAGCTTCTCACTTCATCCAAATCGTTACCTGTGCCAACTCGACATAGACGACTCTGAATGCCCATAAACAACCGGAATCCGCACGCAGGTTATTGTTACCTAAGTTAATATCCCTTAAAATGCCCTCATGAATTGTACCGTTCTATAATGAGCGGTTGCAATTGCTTACCTTCGAGCGCCGCGAAGCAGGCCTCAGGAACCAATTCCATCCGTGCCACAAGAGAATTCGGCTTCTCGACCGGATTGTCCTGACCAAACGGAACGAAGAATATATTCTTCGCGACAATAAGCTTGGCGATATTGGCCAGATTAAATCCCAGACCATCATTTGTAGAAATAGCGACCACAAGCGGACGTCCATTGCGCATTTGCGCTTTTGCCGCCATCAGGACAGGACTGTCTGTTACAGCATTCGCAAGTTTGCTGGTCGTAGTTCCTGTGCAGGGCGCTATAACCATGATATCTAGCAATTTCTTAGGACCGAGCGGCTCGGCCTCGACGATTGTAGAAATCATATCATTCCCAGTAATATCTTTCAATTGTTTCCGCCAATCCTCTGATTTGCCAAAACGGGTATCCGTCGTTAACACCGATTGGGATACGATCGGAACGACTTTAGCACCATCATCTACAAAACGTTGGATTTGCGGCATCACCTCAGCAAGCGTACAATGTGAGCCTGTCACCGCATAACCTACCGTAATACCTTGCCAATTCACTCTTCATCCCCCCGTAAATGGAACTCTTCCGTAATCGACTGACACAACGTGTTAGCTATAATAATTCCAGCCGTTTTAGGAGCTACGATTCCAGGTAAACCGGGAGCAAGGAGCGCCTTGATTCCACGCTTCTCAGCGAAGCGGAAATCCGTTCCTCCAGGAGCTGAAGCAAGGTCGATAATAACCGTTCTTCTAGGCAATTTCGAGATGATTTGTGCTGTGATTATCATAGTCGGTATTGTATTAAAAATCAAGTCAATATCGCCTGTGTTAGCGGTCAAATCCCTTGTCATAAAAGGCTCCCAGCCCATAACGGCAGCTCTCGCAGCATCCGCTTCCCTACGTACGCCTACCCTTACTTTCGCCCCTAATCCCTGCAAAGTCTTCGCCAGAGTGAAGCCTGTTCTCCCAATTCCAAGCACAATACAGGTTGAGCCGTGAATGGTTATATCAGTATTCTGAATTGCCATCATGAGGGCTCCCTCTGCGGTTGGAATCGAATTGTATATCGCTACATCATCACGATCAAGGAGCTCGATCAGTCGGAATCTATATTCGGCGCTCATACGCCGCAGTAAGCTTTTGGCCATGCCCGTATATACCAGGGCTCCCTCCCGTATGGCCATGAACAGCTCCTGCCTCATAACCAGATCTCCGCTTCCGAACGGTGCAGCGATAATCCCATTGTCATCACAGCCAATCACCGGCATAACGATAATATCCGCCTCTTGCAGCGTAGCTGGTGATAATGCTGGTTGCTTCGCTCCAGAAGGTAGATTTTCCAGCTTGTCGAAGCCAATCAGTCGAACCATAGCATCTAATTCAATACATTTGTTGATGACCTCGACCTGCCTAGCATCTCCACCCAGGAATACAATTGTAAGACCGGTCAGCATTCAGGACGCCACTCCTTCCAGGCAATACAGTATAGAGCATATTATGCCGATGCCTACTAAGTGGTGAATTGAACCAGGTTCAAATAAATACAAAAAAACAAGCATACAGTACCTCGGTCAGCAGACCAAAAGGCTGTATGCTTGTTTCTATAATTCTTACTTCGTTCCTGTATGACCAAACCCGCCGGCGCCACGCTCTGTATCGGACAAATCATCCACAGTAAGCAGGTTTACTTCTGGTACAGTCTGGAACACCATTTGCGCAATGCGCTCATTGCGTGTGATTGTAAATGCCTCATGGCCCAGATTGATCAACAGTACTTTGATCTCGCCACGATAATCCGCGTCGATTGTACCAGGCGTATTGAGGCATGTGATGCCATGTTTGAAGGCCAGCCCACTACGCGGACGGATTTGCGCTTCAAGTCCGGCAGGCATAGCGATGGCTATTCCCGTCGGTACAAGGAACCGTTCTCCAGGCTGTAATCTGATTTCTTGTGTTACTGCTGCATAAAGATCAAAACCGGAGGCAAGCTCAGACATTTTGCGAGGAAGCTCCACGTCTTCATTGCCCGGCATACGTTTTAGTTGCACATCAAATGACAAGTTCATCTCTCCTTAATCCGGATATTACCCGGTCCGATGCACCTACCATAGCAAGTGCGAACGGCTTCTTGAACATTTCCTTAACACAATAGTTTACATCATCCATCGTTACTGCATCAATGCGATTTATCATTTCATCAAGCGTAAAATGGCGTCCCAGCATCAACTCGTTCTTACCGAGACGATTCATCCGACTGCCTGTACTCTCCAGACTTAGGATCAAGCTTCCTTTGAGCTGTTCCTTCCCCTTGCGAAGTTCATTCTCTGTTAGCCCATTCTGTGCGACATCATGAAGAATCTCCTTCGTCAACGTCAGAACATCTTCAGTCTGCTTCGGCGCGGTCCCGGCATATACCGTGAACAGACCGCTATCTGCACTCGAACTATGATAAGAATAAACTGAATAGGCAAGGCCACGCTTCTCACGAATCTCTTGGAACAGACGAGAGCTCATGCCTCCGCCAATCGCATTGTTGAGCAGCACCATTGCATATTGTCTATCATCCCCAGTAGCCAGTCCAGGAAACGAGAGACAGATATGATTCTGTTCTGTCTTCTTCTTATAGAACTTGAGACCGCTAAGGAACTCAGGCATGGCCAACTGATTGCTAAGACCATGATTGCTGAAATTACCGAAATATTTCTCCAACAGATCAATCAGTGAATCATCAATATTGCCGGCAACACTAATAACCGTATTCTCAATAGTATACTTCTCTTTCATATACTGACGAAGATGATCCGGCGTCATCGCCAGCAGCTTCTCCTCGGTTCCGAGAATCGGCAGGGCTAACGGATGATCCCCATAGGCGGCTTCTGTTATTAGATCGTGAACCATATCATCCGGCGTATCTTCGTACATCGAGATTTCTTCCAGGATGACATTCTTCTCTTTACGAAGCTCCTCTGCATCAAACAGCGAATGGAAGAACATATCCGACAGCACGTCAACCGCAATCGGCAAATGTTCATCTAACACCTTGGCATAGAAACAAGTATACTCCTTCGAGGTGAACGCATTCACATTTCCGCCAATTGCATCGAATTCCTCTGCGATATCTTTGGCACTGAATTTTGACGTTCCCTTGAACAACATGTGCTCGATAAAATGAGAAATCCCGCCCTGCTCCGGCGTTTCATTACGCGATCCGGTCTTCACCCAAATACCGAAAGAAACAGATCGGCAGGATGGAATTTTCTCCGTAACGACCCGCAGGCCATTGCTTAATTGCGTCTTATTCACTAAGGATCCTCCTAAAAGTTTTGCACAGCAAAACTTAAGCATTTGCTTCGTCATTTAAATGGATAGCTTAACAAGCTACCCGCGAATTGATAAATGCATTCCTATCCTATCAAAAAAAGGCAACCGCTCAACTCCCAGGAGTATCGATCCGGTCGGGGACAAGGTCTCTTCTACAGTACCTAGCTTGATCCCCTTGCGCTCGATTACCTGGATCATTCCTTTTAAAGCATCTCTTGAAGAAGCAGTGGGATGCATCAGAATCAATGCTCCTGGTTCAACCTTTTGGGCAATTTTCTGTACAATCGTGCTTGGAGCTGGCTTCATCCAGTCAACAGTATCCACCGTCCATAATACGGTCTTAAGACCTTGCTCAGCCGCTAGCTCAATAGTCCGTTGATCATAATCACCAGATGGTGGTGCGAACCAGCGATTATCCACCCAAGCTTCTGCTTCAGTAGATCCTTCGTCTTCGATATTTCCAACCGTGCCTGGCTATCATCCAATTGACTCATATTAGGATGTGAATACGCATGATTTTCGAGCTGATGTCCTCTTTTTTGAATCTCTAGCGCCAGATCGGTATTCTTCTTCAGCCAGCTTCCATCAAAGAAGAAGGTTGCCTTCACACCCGCTTCATCCAGAATATCCAGCATCGGTATAATATACTCATTACCCCAGGCTACATTAATCATAAATGCGGCCATCGGCTTGTTAGGATTGCCACGAAAGATTGGTTCTGTCCCCAGATCATCCAAGTTTACCTTCGGCTTCAACTCTCGATAGACAAATTCAAGCTTCTGGCCAGGTTCAGCGGCTTTAGCCTTCTCATAGGTCTTTTCTATATCTACCTCACGACCATTGTATCCGGGAATGGCTTTCCAAACTCGGTCAACAACCGCATCGATTGGTTCGATCCTCCGTTTATTTGCTTCTGACCGGATTTGTGCCAGCAAGGGATCATCCCCCTTCCGATCTGTAAGCAAACCGAGCACCAACTTGCTACCCTTCTCATGGTCGCCACCTGCTACAAATTTGTGAATTCCAACAAACTGCCCAAGCATCATCACGAGCAAGGTCGTTGCAACGATAACCGCCAATTTTTTTCGATTCATGACAGACTCATCCCTTCAGCGGGTTTTGTCCTAATCTTATGAAGACAAGTCCTGGAATATGCGAAATAAGCACAGTTTGCAAATAGTTCTGTCTTTTTCAGAAACTTTATGTTATAATTACAACCGTTGAGTAAATTTAACCTCGTAAGTTCCTCGAATTTTTCTAAATTAACCCATCTAGAAGTGAAGAAAATTCCTATTTTGATAACCCTAAAGAGTAAGAGTTTTAAATTTTACGGAACGTTTGAGATTTTCTGATTCACGCTGGAGCGGTCATTGGAGCCGCAAGGACGAAAGAGAGGCAGGGCTTTTGTTGTTTTAGAAGCAATGTACCGATTGATGAACTTCACAAATACGGAACCGTGTACAGCAGTTTATGCTGTCAGAGGTTAAATTTATATAGTGCTTAATATATAGCGCGAAATAAACTAGTACCCGGCGATTGTTATCGCCGGGTACGTCCAATTTTATAGCCTAAATTTATTCATTCTTATTTCATATCGTACTCAATTCTGCACTTTAGTGCGTGTTTAAAAAGTCAGACTTTCAGCACCGAGAAGGTTGGATGAAGCTAGGGACTGAGGAGCGGAGCGTACGTTTTGGGTACGTGAGCACCTGAAGGCCCGGCTGAATTCAAGATTCGATGTCGAATAGCTTCATGATTTACTTCGTGATCAAAGACGGACTTTTTAAACAACCTCTCTCATTCATCGCTTCCTGATCTGAATCTGCAGATTCCCCCTGCCATAGCAGGCGCATTTCTTCACAAGAGGCCAGCAGATCCTGTAATGTCCCTTCGGCTTCTATTTGCCCGTCTTTCATTACAATAATATGATCCGCTCTACTTAGAGCCGCTCGTCGGTGCGACACAGCTATACAAGTCACATCAGTTTCCTGGAACAGGCCTTCCCATACCTTCTGCTCGGTCTCTACATCCAACGCGCTGGACAGATCATCAAAAATAAATAGGTCCGAACCTGTCATCAGCATTCTCGCTGTCGCTGCCCTTTGAATTTGCCCACCAGAGAGCATAACACCTCTAGGTCCTACATAGGTATCCAGACCTTTGTCGAGATCAGCTATATCTTTGTCCATAACAGACAGGCGAATTGCCTTCTCTAGAGCTTGCTCATCCGGCCCACCTTGCACGATATTCTCCCTCAAAGTATCACTGAACAGACGCGGAACCTGTGGAGTGTAGGCCGCCCTTGGAGGAATCAGGAACTCGGCAGCATTTACTGCCTTGCCATTCCACATAATCTCCCCCTCCTCCTTAGGAAGAAGCCCAAGCAAAGTCCTGACGAGTGTCGATTTGCCTGAACCAATCCGGCCGGTAATAACGAGGAATTGTCCGCGCTTCAAGCGAAGATTCACATTCGAAATCCCGTTCGCCGATTCTGGATAATGATAGGACACGTTATTAATCTCGAGGCTTTGCAAACGCTCCTCCTGTCTCTTATGCCGCACTGGCAGCTCTGGAGGCTCACTATTTAGATAGGTCTCTCTCGCTTCGATAACTCGGTCCTCTTCACCAGGTCTGAACAAAGTCCGCATTCTGTCAAAGGACACCTTCAGACGTTTATGTTGATACACCATATAGCCAAATAACGATATACTGAAGCCTATATTTGTAAGATAAGTTGTATATAGTGCAAAATCCCCTACCGTAAACCGCCCTGCCTTCATCTCAGCCGCACACATAAGCAGGATCAACCCAGTACAGATGCTCAGCACATGTTGATTCAACGATCTCATCCATTGCTTGAACAAATTGTCCTTCAGTGCCGCCTGTCGTCGCTCCTCATTAAGCTCGGTAAACTTTCGATGCACATGCTCCTCAGCCTGGCCGAGCTTGAGAGCCTGCACCGCTCCAAAGGTCTCAGCGATAAAGCTCGTAATGCGACCGGTTGCCTCTTGGTTCAGTTGGCCATATCTGCGTGCCTTGTTCCCAGATAGATTGTTCAGCAGGGTCACAACAAGTAGAGGTAGAATAGCGACCAGCGTAATTTTCCAGTTAATGTTGGCCATTATTACAATGGATACTGTCGCAAATATCAACCTGCCCAGAAATCAACCCAGGACTCTACATATTCGACAACCTCATTCACATCATCCCGAAAACGGCTCATCGCCTCCCCGGGAGTCGCAGGCAGATTCCGCCCTGGCCAGCGCATAATTCCAGCCAGCATATTCGTACGCAAAATCGCCTGGATATGAAAAATATAGGTTACCCATTGATAGAAGGCCGCGAAGAAGGTTCCAACGCGCAGAAACCTAACCACTGTCAGGAAAATCAGCGGAGTAGCCAACCATAAATAATTGTCCGTCCCTGTAGTTGCACAGTCAAAGAACCATTGCATTCCAAGTCCGAATAAGAGAGGGAGGGAGTGGAATACGGCCCACAGCAGCCCATTCACGATGAACAGGAACGGCTTATAACGGAACAAACGGTTGATAAAGCCCGTAATATTCATGCCAATTCCTCCTCTCTACCCGTTGCAAGCAATCTGGCATAATGCGAGTCTGGGCGGCTAGCCAGTTCCTTGCGATCTCCAAATTCAAGGATTTGCCCGTTACCGAGTACCAGAATCTTGTCAACCTGCTCCAGCGTAGCCAGCCGGTGCGCAATAATTACTCCTGTACAATGCTCCATCAGCGAGTCTACGGCCAACTGAAGCATCGATTCCGTTGCTGCATCCAGCCTTGACGATGGCTCATCCAGCACGACAAGACTCGGCTCAGTCAGAAATACACGCGTCAGAGCGAATAGCTGCGCTTCCCCTGCAGACAAGGAAGAGCCCCCTGAGGACAGATGAGTATCAAGTCCATCCGGTAAAGCCTCAATCCATGTGCGCAAGCCAAGACGCCCTGTCGTCTCTAGAATCTGTTCATCCGATACATCCTGATTAAATAGCGTCAGATTGTCGCGCAGCGTTCCATCGAATAACTGTACATCTTGAGTAACCATCCCCACGCGCTGATAGAGCGCAGGAAGATTCAACTCCGTAATATCAATGCCGCCAATACGAATAACACCTTGGTTAATGTTATATAGCCGCATCAGAACACGGCTAAGACTTGATTTGCCACTTCCCGTACGACCGATAATCCCGAGTCGCTCCCCGGCTTCAACCCGGAATGTCAGATTGTTCAGGACGGACTTATCCTCACTATAATGAAATGATACCGCTTCAAATTCCAGGCTGAGTGCACCTTGCGGTAGCAACTCCTGATCCCCGCTTACAATCTCGCTACGGCTTGACAGCAATTCTCTGGAGCGAAGCATGCCAGATTTGGCCTTCTGGAACTCCTGCACTTGATTGCCCAGCATCTCAATCGGATCATTTAACATCTGTGTATATTGATAAATAAGGAACAACATACCCAGCGATATTCTACCTGTTAAATAATAATGAACGCCAAGCAACAGCACCGCGGTTACTGCAAGCGCGAACATAATAACCGTCGTATTCCAAGGAACGATCCGCAGCATCCATGCTTTCCGGCCTGTAATCGCTACCGAACGCATTGCGCGATAGAATCGATTCATCACATAAGGCACATGTCCATTAGCCTGAACATCCTCGATCCCAGCGATCCGTTCTTCGATTAGACCGAACAGAGCCGCACTTGCCTCCCGCTCTTTCTTGGACGACTGTACACCCAGATTGCGAATAATGACCATGAACAGAATCGCAATCAATGTGAACAAGGTCATCACGCTTGCAATTAATACGTTAACACTGAACATATACCCCAAGATTCCTACCAATAACACGAAGCTTCCGATAACCTGAACGATGAACATGGCAAAAAAATTCGAAATCCCCGTAACATCACCATCAACTCGTTCAATCATCTCCCCCGGCGTCTTCACATTATGGAATCGCATATCCAGCTTCAGACAATGTCTGAGCAGGTCACCACGCAGCTTATTCGTCGATCTCCAAGCGACATCATTACCAATGTAACTTACGGCAACTGTAATTAACTGATTGAATACAGCCACCACTAAAAAAGCGCCTGCAAGCAGTAAAAGGCTGGATACGACGCCGCCCCCAGCAGCTGTGTCAATAAAACGTGCTACAATCTGTGGGTTAATGAGCTGCAATGCCGTTGAAACAAGCAGCATAACCAGCAAAAGTACGAGCTTCCCCTTAACCGGCTTCAAATAGGTAAAGAGCCAAGTCATAGATAATTTCTCATTTGTAGGCATCTCGCCCCTCCCCATTCAAGCAATAATTTTTTTGGCAGAATATCCCTCAATACTACATAAATCCATCCGCAAATACAAAGTAAAAAATAAGTATAAAAAAAGAGTACGCAAAAAGAGCCAGAATGGTCATTCTGTCTCTTTCTCGTAACGAAATCTGTTTAAAGTGAGAACGAACTTAAGAGTGTGATTATTCCTTCTCCGCGGTTAATACCGCTTTACGGGAAAGATTAACCCGTCCTTGTTGATCGATCTCGGTAACTTTGACAGTAATTGTATCTCCGATCGCAATGACATCTTCCACTTTAGCAACACGTTCCGTTGAAAGCTGGGAGATGTGTACTAAACCGTCTTTGCCTGGCAGGATTTCTACGAAGGCGCCGAATTTTTCAATCCGTTTGACTGTACCTACGTAAATCTCACCAACGACAACTTCTTTCACGATGCCTTCAATAATCGAGCGCGCTTTGTTGTTCATCTCTTCATTAGTCGAAGCGATGAATACACGTCCATCTTGCTCAATATCGATCTTGACGCCAGTTTCTTCAATGATCTTGTTAATGATCTTACCACCAGCACCAATAACATCGCGGATCTTGTCCGGATTAATGTTCATGATCGTAATCTTAGGCGCATACGGAGACAAATGCTCCTTAGGAGCCTGAATACGTTCCTGCATTTTGCCAAGGATGAACATACGACCTTCTCTTGCTTGCTCCAAGGCTTCGGACAAGATTTGACGGTCGATTCCGTCGATCTTGATATCCATTTGAATGGCGGTTACGCCTTCCGCTGTACCAGCTACCTTGAAGTCCATATCACCAAGATGGTCTTCCATACCTTGAATATCCGTTAAGATCGAGACATGCTCTCCATCTTTGATCAAGCCCATCGCTACGCCAGCAACTGGCGCTTTGATCGGTACACCAGCATCCATCATCGCAAGAGTACTAGCACAGATACTTGCTTGGGAAGTAGAGCCGTTCGATTCCAATACTTCGGATACGAGACGGATTGTATACGGGAATTCCGATTCTGGTGGAATAACCTTCGACAATGCCCGTTCACCGAGTGCACCATGTCCAATTTCACGGCGTCCAGGTGCGCGCAAAGGACGAGCCTCGCCCACACTGAATGGCGGGAAGTTATAATGGTGCATGAAGCGTTTCGATTCCTCAAGGTCGATACCATCGAGAATCTGTACATCTCCCAATGCTCCAAGCGTACAAATGCTGAGCGCTTGCGTCTGACCACGAGTGAACAAACCAGAACCATGGGTGCGCGGCAACAGGTTGATATCACATTCGATCGGACGAATCTCATTCAATTTACGTCCATCTGGACGAACTTTATCATGAGTAATTAGGCGGCGTACTTCTTCTTTGACGATGTCGTGCAGCACTTCCTTTACATCATCCAGCAACTCAGGAGATTCTATGTACTTCTCCCGAAATAAGCGACTGTCTCATCATTGATCGCATCGATCGCATCCTGACGAGCATGCTTCTCAGCAATCTTAACAGCTTCAACCAGACGCCCTGCAGCATTTGCGCGAACTTCGCTATTCACATCTGTATCAACAGCGTGCAGCTTCACTTCCATCTTCTCTTTGCCTGCGACAGCAACAAGCTCTTCGATCGTAGCGATGATCTTCTTGATCTCATCATGTCCGAACATAATCGCTCCCAGCATAACTTCTTCTGGAACCTCATCTGCTTCGGCTTCAACCATCATGATCGCATCTTTCGTACCGGCAACAGTCACATAGATATCGCTTGCTTCTTGCTGGGCAACATCCGGATTGATGACGAATTCACCATTCACACGGCCTACAGCAACCCCGCCAATCGGTCCGTTAAAAGGAACGTCCGAAATGCTCAGTGCAGCCGAAGTACCAATCATAGCAGCAATCTCAGGCTCACAGTCCTGATCCACGCTCATTACCAGATTCACGATCTGCACATCATTGCGGAACCCTTCAGGGAACAATGGACGGATCGGGCGGTCGGTCAGACGGCTGGCGAGAATTGCTTTCTCACTTGGACGTCCTTCACGCTTGATAAAGCCGCCAGGAATTTTACCTACAGCATACAACTTCTCTTCATAATTCACGGTCAATGGGAAAAAATCCAAATCCTTAGGTTCAGACGATGCTGTCACAGTACACAGAACAGCCGTATCACCATAACGGACCATTACCGCAGCGTTAGCCTGCTTGGCCAAACGCCCGGTCTCCAATGTAAGAGGTCTTCCTCCCAACTCCATTTTCACATGTTTTTCCATGAAATCCCTCCTTATTCACAAATAAAAGTTCGTTACAAATCTCATTATTTCCTGCTTCTATCCAATTCATAAAAGCAATAAAAATGATTATCATCTGTTTTCTTATTATATCTAAAACAAAAGCTCCTCACGGAGCCCTTCATTAGCAGATATACGTCATTATTCCTGATACTGCTGTGTAATGTATTTCTTCGTAAAAAGCAACCCAACGGCCGACCGTTCGCTGCAATAGCGCTCGGCGGCTACCAGGCTGCTTTTCTTCAACAAAGGCAAATTAACGGCGCAATCCGAGTCTCTCAATCAACGCGGAGTAACGTTTAACGTCTTTGTTCTTCAAGTAAGCCAACAACTTACGGCGTTGACCTACCATCTTCAAAAGACCGCGACGGGAATGATGATCCTTCTTGTGCGTACGCAAGTGATCAGTCAAATTCACGATGTTCTCCGTGAGGATAGCAATTTGTACCTCTGGTGATCCAGTATCGGATTCATGAGTTTTGTACTCTTCAATCAATTGTTGTTTACGCTCTTGAGTTAATGCCATCCTATCCACCTCCTTTACAAAAATCGCCACTAGCCTAGTAGTCGGACGGTGAGACCTGACAACCAAGCTAAGGTTTTATATTGACATGCGGGATAAGCCTGCATGAACAACGTAAATCAGTATAACATAAATATGAGATAAAAGTAAATGATGCTTGTACGTATTATTCCTCCGACGACAATATTTGCTTCGCCGTATCGGCATCGTTAGTAATTTGCGCGACTAATTGCTCAATAGATCCGAATTTGCGTTCCTCACGGATGAAGCTTATTAGCTCGACCGATAGCAACTTGCCATAAATATCCCCACTGAATTCTAGTAGATGAATCTCAATCGTAGGTACAATCTCATTCTCATGGAAGGTCGGCTTGACGCCTACATTCATAACTCCCTGTAGCATCTGATCTTCATAACCAACCCTTACGGCGTATACCCCTTTTCTCGGCAGCACATAGTGCTCACTCATCTTCAGGTTAGCCGTCGGGAAGCCGATCGTACGACCGCGCTTCTCACCATGCATAACGATTCCCGACAAGGAGTAAGGACGACCTAATAGACGTCGCACTTGCTTCACATTGCCTTCTTGCAGGTCAAGGCGAATGCTTGAGCTGCTCACTTTATCGCCTTCGATCAGAAACGGAGGCACAATCGTGACCTCAAGCTTGTAATCGCTCAGCTCGCGAAGCATCCCCGCATGGCCTTCGCCGCGATAGCCAAAATGAAAATCAAAGCCAACAACAGCAGTATGAATCCCAAGCGGCATCAGCATACCACTGACGAAGTTCTGTGGACTTACGCGCGAGAAGCTGTCATTGAAGTCTACAATATATAAATAATCCACGCCCATCTGACGGATAATCTTCTCTTCTCCGCCGGAGGTGTTAGGTATCCTTCATAGTCACCTTTCTTCATGACTTCCTTCGGATGGGGATGAAACGTCATTACGCCGGAAGGGAGTCCTTGCTCGGCAGCAATTCGTACCGCAGATTGGATGACACTCACATGACCCAGATGCAATCCATCGAATTGACCGATGGCAATAACCTGCTGTCTAGTACACTGTGCGATTACTTCTTCAGTTAATGGATATGTCAGATATATTGTTTTCACTTGTCTCACCTGCAATTTCACAGTTTATAGAAGTAGTTCAGAAGTAGTTCAAAAACTTACTCGAAAGTCTAATTCGAATCAGGCAGAAATACCTTAACTGGAGTAATCGCTCCAGTCTCTTCCCCTACGCGGAAGATACCTAAAAATTGCTCAGTAGGACTGTATAGACGAATAACGTCCCCACGATTTGCTGACGGCTTGATTGCATAAGGGGAGACTCGCTGTCCTTGTAAGGTTGCCTGTACCTTTTCTTCTTCCACGATATGCGCCGGCAAATGCTGAACAGCCCGATCTATCGGCAACAAGCAAGACTGCAAAGTACCTGCTTGAACATGCTCAGCTACCTGTTCCAACGTCAGGCAATGCTCATTACGAATTCCGGCGGACATCGTCCGCTTGAGACGAAGCATCGACGCAGGAACACCTAGAGTCCGCCCAATGTCTACACAGAGTGTGCGGATATAAGTACCTTTGGAACAGAGTACACGGAATGATAACTCTGGATAGGGTATATCCGGTTGATAGGAGATCAGCTCGAGCTCATGAATCGTCACTTCGCGCGCCTTACGTTCTACGACTTTGCCCTCACGAGCCAATTCATAGAGCCTCTTCCCATCCTGTTTCACGGCCGAATACATTGGAGGAACCTGCGATATCGTACCGATGAACCGGGACAAGACCTCAGATATCTGATCCATGTCTACAGAGACATGCTCGTCTTGTTCTATTATCGTACCCGTCATATCTTCCGTATCAGTAGCAATACCAAGTACTAGGGTAGCTTCATATTCCTTAGGCAGCTCCTGCAAGTATTCAACCATTCTGGTCGCTCTTCCAAGGCATAACGGCAAAACTCCGGTGACCGCCGGATCGAGCGTCCCCGTGTGGCCTATCCGCTTCATCTTTAAGATGCCGCGAGCCTTGGCCACCACATCATGAGATGTGAACCCAACCGGCTTAGCGATAGGAAGAATTCCTTCATAAGTTATCATAGCTGTAATTTCACCTGCTCCACAACACGGGATACGATTTGCGTCAGATCCCCCTCGATCCGGGCTCCTGCCGCACGAACATGGCCGCCTCCGCCGAAGCTCTGTGCAACCTTGGCTACATCTACCATACCTGCGGACCGAAGGCTGACTTTCACAGCACCTTCATGGATTACTTTGAACAACATTCCGACTTCTACGCCTTGAATATTACGAGGGTAATTAACAATACCTTCGAGGTCCTCATGGATTGCACCTGTAGCTCTCATATCTTCATCATGAATCACAACCCAACTGATCTTACCATCATCCGTGATTTGAAGCCCATTTAACGCTCTCGTCAAAAGCTTCAATTGCGGTAAGGTCATTTGTTCAAGCAGTAGCTCGGACAACCCTGGCCCATCCACCTTGTATTCGAGCAGATCGGAGGCAATTGCCATCACCTTCGGCGATGTGTTCGAATATCTAAATCCTCCGGTATCCGTTAACATCCCAGTGTAAATCGCCGTAGCGACCTCATAATTCAACGGAACCTCCATATATTTCAGTAAATCATACAGTATCTCCGCAGTCGCAGCCGCCTCAGGAACAATTAAATTGACGGCACCGTAGGCATCATTGGTTGGATGGTGATCAATATTCAGAATTAGGGCATCATCGGCAAACCATTCCGCAGTCTTTCCGACCCGTTTGAAATCTGCACAGTCCACGCAAATCACGTGGCTAAATTTAGTATCAAGCGGAGTCGACGAAAGATCAATGATCCGGTCAGCCTGCCATAAATAGCTCATACGGCGGGGATCGGTCCCTCATTCACCATCTTATAATTTTTGCCCAGACAAGAGAGAAGCCAGCCCACTGCTAACGTGGAACTGACTGCATCTCCGTCCGGCTGAATATGCGCTACTACCAGGAAATCGTCATGCTCCATCAGGAATTGTCTGACCTGTTGGAACTCACGTTCTTTGGTTTGCATAGCCGTCTCCTTTATTAGGTGATTCAACAAGCCTTGATAAGCTTATTGAACACACCTATTTGTTAATTTTCGCCTTCTTCAGATATTTCACCGAGCAGCTTCTCGATATGGCTGCCGTAAGCGATCGACTCATCGATCTTGAAGATCAACTCAGGCGTATGCCGTAGTCTAATTCGCTTACCGATTTCTGTCCGCAAGAAGCCTGTAGCTTTGTCCAACGCTTTAAGCGTACCCTTCTTTTGTTCTTCATCGCCGAACACGCTCAAATATACTTTTGCTTGCGATAAATCGCTCGTTACATCGACACCAGTCACCGTAACAAATCCAATACGTGGATCCTTCAGTTCACGTTGGATCATCACGCTAAGTTCCTTCTTAATCTCTTCGCCTACCCGGCCGGTACGATTCTTGGCCATTGATGACACCTCACCTTACTTAGGTTCGACGGTTTCCATAACAAATGCTTCGATCACGTCGCCCTCTTTAACATCATGGTAATTGTCCAAGGTAATACCGCACTCGTATCCTTGAGCCACTTCCTTAGCATCATCCTTGAAGCGTTTGAGGGAATCGATCTTACCCTCATACACTACGATGCCGTCGCGGATCAAGCGTGCTTCAGCAGCACGGGTAATTTTGCCGGAGGTAACCATACAACCTGCAATTGTCCCGACCTTGCTGACCTTGAATGTATTTCTTACTTCAGCATGCCCGATAACCGATTCTTTATAAACCGGATCAAGCATTCCCTTCATCGCTTGCTCAATCTCTTCGATGGCATTGTAAATAACGCGATGAAGTCTAATATCTACATTTTCCTGCTCTGCAGTCGCTTTGGTCTGAGTATCTGGACGAACGTTAAAGCCGATAACAATCGCGTTCGATGCCGCAGCTAAAATAATATCCGATTCGGTAATCGCTCCGGCACCGCTATGAATAATCTTCACACGTACGCCTTCAACCTCGATCTTCTCAAGCGATCCCTTAAGAGCCTCAACCGAACCTTGAACGTCCGCTTTAATAATAACATTCAGATCCTTGATCTCGCCTTCTTTAATGTGGCGGAACAAATCGTCAAGCGTAACTCGAGTATTGGCACCAAGCGAGGATTGACGTTCAGTTGTTGCCCGTTTGTCAGCGATCGAACGAGCCTTGCGCTCATCCTCAAACACCATGAACGGATCGCCAGCTTGTGGAACTTCATTCAGACCGGTAATTTCAACCGGCGTCGAAGGTCCGGCTTCTTTAATACGGCGTCCTTTGTCATTCACCATGGCACGAATGCGGCCGAAGCAGTTGCCGGCTACGAATGCATCGCCAACCTTAAATGTACCATGCTGCACGAGTACCCGTGCAACCGGTTCGCGATTCTTATCAAGCTCAGCCTCAATGACTGCTCCACGGGCACGCTTGTTAGGATTTGCCTTATATTCGTTAACTTCTGCTACGAGAAGAATCATCTCGAGCAGATCCTCAAGACCCATTCTTTGTTTAGCCGATACGTTTACGAAGATCGTATCTCCGCCCCATTCCTCTGGAACGAGTTCGTACTCAGTTAATTCTTGCTTCACCTTATCTGGATTAGCTTCTGGTTTATCGATCTTATTAACAGCCACGATAATCGGCAGACCAGCAGCCTTGGCATGGTTAATCGCCTCAACGGTCTGCGGCATGACTCCGTCATCTGCAGCGACAACGATAATCGTAATATCCGTCAATTGCGCACCACGAGCACGCATCGCTGTAAACGCTTCGTGACCCGGTGTATCCAGGAACGAAATCTTCTTACCGTTAATTTCAACTTGATATGCACCGATATGCTGCGTAATACCGCCAGCTTCGCCACCGGTAACGTTTGTCGAGCGAATCGCATCGAGCAATGTCGTCTTACCATGGTCAACGTGACCCATAATCGTAACAACTGGTGGACGCTCTTTCAAATCTGCTTCATCATCGACTTCCTCGACTGTCTCGAAGCGATCATCCTCTACAGGAATCTTCACTTCTACTTCTACGCCGAAGTCACCCGCCAACAACAAGATCGTCTCAATATCCAGCTCCTGGTTGATCGTAGCCATAACACCGAGAAGTATAAGCTTCTTGATAACTTCAGAAGCGTCCTTATGCAACAGCTTGGCTGCTTCACCAACGGTCATTGTGCCACGCACAATAATCTTCTTCGGTGTATTGTCGATCTTCTCACGCGGTGGTTGTTGATTACCACCTCTACCGCCTTTGCCACCTCTACCGCCGCGATTGTTTCTGTAACCACCCTGACGGTTGTCGTCAAAGCCTTTTCTATTGTTATTGCTATTGTTATTATTCGAGAATTTACCCTTCTTAGCACCTTGATTCTGTCCATTGCCGCCACGATCATTATTAAATGCAGGCTTATTATCGCGATCAAACTTCTTGCCGCCTTTGTCCGCATTGGCCTGTGATGGTGCAGTAGAGGTACTGCGAGCCGGCTGCGATGAATTGCTACGTTGTTGTCCGCTACTAGCTTGCCCTTGAGGACGGCCGCCGGACTGATGCCCGCGATTCCCTTGCTGACTAGAATTTTGCTGTGGGCGTGAGCCCTGTTGTGGGCGTGAGCCTTGTTGAGGACGTGAGCCTTGTTGGCTCCCCCATTAGAATGTTGACTTCTTCTTGTGATGCTGTATTACTGCCTGTGGCAGATGGTCTATTGGTATTTGTTTTTGTATTCATGCTTACCTGCTTTTCTTGTTGATTTTTGTTATTACTTGTTACTTGATTCGTCGCCGCAGTGTGCGCTTGATTCCCGTGATGATCGGAAGCCTTCTTAACTGGTTCTGTCTTTGCATTAACTGAGGATGACTTAGAAGAAGCCTCAGAACGCCCGCCTCCATCGCGTTTAGCTGCCGCATTACTCTTAATATCCTTGAAGAACTGTTCCACCTTCGTAACAGTGTCGTTCTCCATAACGCTCATATGATTGTTAACCGGGATATTAAGACGCTTAAGAATGGTGATAATTTCCTTGCTACTCATATTAAGTGACTTCGCATATTCATAGACTCTGAGTTTATCTTTGTTCTCTTGTTTATTCAATATACTCCACCTCCGGCGTTTTCTCGATTTCTTCTCGAATCATATCGGCAAACCCTTGATCCGTCAGTGCTATGACGACCCGTTCCGGTTTTCCAATACTCGAACCAAGACTGATCCGATCCGGTCCAATGATCAAAGGGACTTTGTATGTGCCGCATTTATCGCGGAATTTCTTGTGGGTATTATTTGAAGCGTCCCCGCAACGATAACCACTTTAGCCTCTTTGGACCTGATGGCTTTCATTACGATCTCATCACCGGTCACCAACTTACCAGCACGCATCGCCAGGCCAAGTCGGGACAACATTTTACTCATCGCTATCTTCCTCTTCTCGCTCCTGGCTTAGATGGAATTCATCCTCAATCGCCAGAAAATCGTGGGCTAACTGTTCGTAGACCTCTGCTCCTACCGTAGCCTTCAAGGCACGGTCCAGCGCGCGGTTCTTATGGGCGAGCTTAAAGCAAGCAACCTGTCCGCAAAGATATGCACCTCGCCCCGATTTTTTGCCAGTCAGATCAATTGAAACTTCACCCTCCGGCGAACGAACGACGCGGATCAATGATTTTTTGGGCATCATTTGCTGGCAAGCCACGCATTTGCGCATCGGTATTTTTTTAGCTTTCATTTCAAGCCCCCCATACATACTCCCGGTTATGCCTATATCTCGTCAAAGAGGTTGTTCAAAAAGTCCTACTTTAATAAGAAAACCTGATCGCTGAAAGTTTGACTTTCTGAACACATACTAATTGCAAAAATCAATCTATAGATACGGAGTCCTGCGGCAATTCATCCTGCTCGGTCTTCTTTCTGCCGAACTCTTCTTCTGCCTGAGTCTCACTCTTAATATCGATTTTCCAGCCTGTCAGCTTGGCAGCAAGTCTTGCATTCTGCCCCTTAATGCCGATCGCCAGCGAGAGCTGATAATCCGGCACGATTACGCGAGCCATCTTCTCAGCCTCGAATACCTGTACTTCCAAAACTTTGGAAGGGCTGAGTGCATTAGCTACATATTCATCAATATTTTCAGAGTAGCGTACGATATCTATCTTTTCACCATGCAACTCGGTAACGATCGTCTGTACACGCGTACCCTTTGGTCCTACACAAGAGCCAACTGGATCAACCTCATTGTTACGGGAATAGACAGCGATCTTCGAACGGAATCCAGCTTCACGGGCCACAGAACGAATTTCAACTACACCATCGAATATTTCTGGAACTTCCAGCTCGAACAAGCGCTTCAGTAGCCCAGGGTGCGTACGGGATAGCAAAATTTGCGGTCCTTTGGTCGTGTTCTCAACCTTTGTAATATACGCTTTGATCCGGTCGCCGTGCTTGAATTTCTCGCCAGGCATCAATTCATTCAGCGGAAGATGTGCTTCAATCTTGCCTAGGTCAACATAGACATTGCGTAGATCCTGACGCTGTACGATACCTGTAACGATATCTTCTTCTTTCTCTACAAAAGCGTTATAGATCAGTCCGCGTTCCGCTTCACGAATGCGTTGGGTTACAACCTGCTTCGCCGTCTGCGCCGCAATCCGTCCAAAATCTCTAGGTGTTACTTCAATCTCAGCTACATCATCCAGCTGGAAGCTTGGGTTGATCTCGCGTGACGAGTGCAGCGAAATTTCCGTACGAGGATCGAGAACTTCTTCAACAATGAGCTTGCGCGCGAATACTTTAATAGATCCCGTATGGCGGTTCATATCTACACGTACGTTCTGCGCTGTATTAAAATTCCGTTTATAACTAGAGATCAGCGCCGCTTCAATAGCTTCAAATAATATATCTTTGCTGATCCCTTTCTCCCTTTCCAAATCATTCAAGGCTTCGATAAAATCCATACTCATTTGCCTCGAGCTCCCCTTTCATAATCCAAAATAAGTGATGTTAAAAAATAATCGCCAATCTGGCGCTAGCAACTTTACTATACGATACGGCATGTTTCTGCTTACCGATTTCAATAACGAGCTCGTCATTCTCAAAAGAGATAAGACGGCCTTCGAATTCCTTCAGGCCATTTACCGGTTCGTATGTAGTGACAAACACATCCTTGCCAACAGCTTTGGCTACGTCGTCCGCCTTCTTCAGCGGTCGCTCCGCACCAGGCGAGGAAACTTCAAGGAAATACGCGGATGGGATCGGATCATTCGCATCTAGCTGCTCGCTAAGATATTCGCTGATCCGGCCGCAATCGTCGATGTCAATGCCGCCGTCTTTGTCGACGAAGACGCGCAAAAACCAGTTGCTGCCTTCTTTTACATATTCAATATCAACCAATTCAAAGCCGTTCTCCTCTAGATAAGGCATTACCATCTCTTCTACGGCCGCTTTGATCTTCGGTGTGCTCAAGAGTACATTACCTCCATCAATTGTTTCCTGTATACCAAAGAGTAAAGAGTGGGTTTCCCCACTCTTTAGACAACGTTTCTATCTCCATGATTACCAAAAAAATTATAACATAGTCTGGTAATAGTGACAAGTAAAACACCTTTACCAGGCTTCCCCTCATCCTTTCAACTTCAAAGCGGACTAATTAAGAGGTTACTCAAGAAACGGGGCTAGAACAGCGAGAGCTGATTGCTCTCCGGTAAATCCCGGAAGCAGCCCAGCGATCCCAGCAATTCAATGATCGTCTTACTTGCTTTGGATCTCTGTTGGAAATCTTCCACGGAGAGGAATTCCCCTTCATCCTTCGCTGCTGCGATGTTCCGCGCCGCATTCTCACCAATCCCCGCCAACGCAGCAAATGGAGGGATCAGAGCGTCACCGTCCACGATAAAGCGGGTCGCCTCGGAACGATACAAATCGATAGTCTTGAAGCGGAAACCACGGGCTGTCATCTCCAGCGCCATCTCTAGAATCGGCAACATTGCCTTCTCCTTCGGCAGTGCCTGGAAGCCCTTCTGTTCGACTTCTTCAATCCTACGGTATATTGCCTCATATCCTTGGCAGAACAGCTCAACATCGAAATCCTCACCGCGGACCGAGAAATAAGTCGCGTAGAACTCAATCGGATGATATAGCTTGAAATAAGCGGTACGCACTGCCGAAATAACATAAGCGGATGCGTGCGCCTTCGGGAACATGTACTGAATTTTAAGACAAGAATCAATATACCACATCGGCACCTTGCACTTCTTCATCTCATCGATCCATTCCGGTGTCAGCCCTTTACCCTTTCGTACACTTTCCGTAATTTTAAAAGCCAGTCCAGCATCCATTCCCGCCTTATAAATCAAGAACAACATAATATCATCCCGACAACCAATAACTGTCTTGATGTTGCAAGTACCGTTCTTGATCAATTCCTGGGCATTTCCAAGCCAAACGCCGGTTCCGTGGGACAAGCCAGAAATCTGCAGTAAATCCGCGAATGAAGAAGGCTGGGATTCCACTAACATCTGGCGTACAAACTTGGTCCCCATCTCGGGAACCCGTAGGTCGCCACAGGAGTCCGAATCTGTTCTGGACTTACTTCAAGCGATTCAGTCGAGTTAAACATGCTCATAACCTTTGGATCATTCATTGGGATGGACGTCGGATCAATCCCCGTCAAATCCTGCAGCATCCGCATCATCGTCGGATCATCGTGGCCCAGAATATCAAGCTTAAGCAAGTTGGCTTCAAAAGCATGATAATCGAAGTGAGTCGTCTTCCATTCCGCTCCCGTATCGTCGGCCGGATATTGTACAGGTGTAACGTCTTCGACTTCAATATAGTCTGGCACGACGACGATCCCGCCTGGATGCTGGCCTGTACTACGCTTCACACCAGTACATCCGGCCGCCAGCCTATTCAGCTCCGCACTGCGCCAATGCTTATGATGTTCTTCCTCGTACTTCTTCGCAAAGCCAAACGCAGTCTTCTCCGCTACGGTACCGATCGTACCCGCGCGGAATACGTTCTTCTCGCCAAAGATAACCTTCGTGAAATTGTGAGCCTCCGGCTGATATTCCCCGGAGAAGTTAAGATCTATATCGGGGACCTTATCGCCTTTAAAGCCAAGGAAGGTCTCAAACGGAATATCCTGTCCCTCTCCCTTCAGCGGCTGACCACACTTCGGGCAATCCTTCGCAGGAAGGTCGAAGCCACTCGGTACGCTACCATCCAGGAACCATTCACTATGCTTGCATTCCGAATTACGACACATATAATGAGCAGGTAACGGATTAACCTCGGATATACCGAGGAAGGTAGCTACGACCGAGGAACCAACCGAACCCCGTGAACCTACGAGATAGCCATCCTGATTGGATTTCTTAACGAGTTTTGCCGAGATTAGATAGTTGGCCGAGAACCCGTATTTGATAATCGGTTCGAGTTCTTTTCCAACCGCTTGACGACCACTTCAGGCAGATCCTCCCCATACATGGAGCGTGCCGTATTGTAACAAGTTGAGCGGATTTCATCGTCCGCCCCATCAATGATCGGCGTGAACAGCTTGTCCGGGAATAATTCGAGTTCCTCAAAGGAATCCGCTAGATTCGCCGTATTCGTCACGACAACCTCATAAGCTTTATCTTTACCCAGGAATTCGAATTCTTCCAGCATCTCTTCCGTTGTACGGAAATGAGCATCCGGTTTGCGTATATCCTTCAGCGGACTAAACCCGGTAATACCGTGAATCGTAATATCGCGGAAAATTTTATCCCTTGGCTCAAGGTAATGCACATTCCCGGTAGCGATGACCGGCTTGCCCAGCTTGAAACCGATCTCGACCACTTTGCGAATCGCTGTCTTCACTGCCTCGGCACTTCCGACAAGACCCTTGTCAACGAGGTGCATATACATCGTTAATGGCTGGATCTCCAGAATGTCGTAGAATCCGGCAACCTCTTCCGCTTCCTCGACCGTCTTGTTCAGTACAGCCTCGAAGAACTCACCTTTCTCACAGCCTGAAATGACGAGTAGACCCTCGCGCATTTCAGTCAGCTTCGATTTCGGAATACACGGAACCCGCTTAAAATACTCGGTATGCGACATAGAGATTAATTTGAACAGATTCTTCTTACCTGGTCATATTTAAGGCATAGATCCCGCAATGGAACGGACGTGTATTGGACAGATCCTTGCCGACTTTGTCATTCAAGCGATCGAGCGTAGTCATTCTCTCCTGTGTAACAGCATCCTCAATTAGCCCGAGTAGTACACCAGCAAGCGCTATGGTATCATCGATCGCGCGGTGATGATTCTCTAGTGAGACCTTGTATTTTGCCGCGAGTGTGTTCAGCCTATGATTTTTCAGACTCGGATGGATCAACCGTGCCAGCTCTAGCGTATCCAATACTGGATTGCTCATAGGTGGTCTTCCGAGCTCCTTCAGCTTGGCGTTTACAAAGTCAACGTCGAAACGGGCATTGTGCGCAACCAGTACCGCATCACCGGCGAATTTCACGAATTCATCGAGTACCTGATCAACCTCTGGCGCGCCTCTAACCATATCGTCATTAATGTTCGTTAATTGCTGAATATGATATGGAATAAGTTCATGCGGATCGACGAAGGTAGCATACCGATCGATTTCTTTACCTTCCTCCATCTTAACCGCGGCGATCTCAATAATTTTGTTCTGTGTGACAGAGAGACCAGTGGTCTCAATATCGAATACGATATAAGTTGTCGTCTTCAAATCATCTGGACGCGGGTTAAGTACGACAGCCACATTATCATTCACTACGTTGGCCTCGACCCCGTAGATCATTTTGATCCCGTTCTTCTTAGCATGCTTTGCAGCATCAGGATAGCATTGCACGCCACCATGGTCAGTAATGGCGATCGCTTTATGCCCCCACTTGGCCGCCAACTTCACATAATCACCAACCGGAGTTACTGCATCCATCGTACTCATCGTTGAATGAAGATGGAACTCAACCCGCTTCTCAGCAGCATTGTCCTTCCGGGATGGTGGTGCGTTAACCTCACTTAGATCTGAAGGAATCATAACAAGCTCTGGGATGGACATGAAGCGATCCATCTCCACTCTGCCCCTAGCCTTGATCCACTTGCCATTCGCTAATTGACCCATTATCTTAAGATCTTCCTTATTCTTAGCAAACAGCTTCATCTGTAAGGAATCACTGAAGTCAGTAATATAAAAAGTAAATAAAGTATTGCCGTTACGAAGTTCCTTACTCTCTAGGCCGAAGACGGTCCCTGTATCGTGACTCGCTTCTCTTCATCTTGAAGCTCTTGCAACGGTATCGGTTGATCCTTGATATCATATCCGATCTGCAGCTTGACCGCTTCACCATCATCTTCCTCAGGAGGCGCCTCCGCTTCCATGCTCTCCATCATCCGCTGGATTACTTCACGCTCTTCCTCGGCTATCCGCTGCTGGAATTCCTCATACGCCTCCACATTGTTCTCGGCAACTTGTAACTTGACTCTCACTTCCAACCCGAAATAATTGTCATAGAAGGTTGTGATCGCCTTGTCTATATTTTTCTTCCGAGCCAATTCTAGCGCCATCGCATCAACTAGCGCCACTGTTACGAGATTGTCCTCAATCTCATAGCCAGCCTTGGCCATCCAGCCATTAACGGAGGGAACTTCCCGCTGCACCCATTCCAGGAACAACTTCCAGTATTCCGTCACGATCTGCTCTGCTGTTAAGTCTTGTTCGTATTGAAATAGAAAAGCAATCTTAGCGATATGCTGCATTCGTTCCTGTATACGCAAGCAAAACGTTCGATATACTTGAGCAGGAACAAGTGTCTGTTTGCGGATCGTTATTTTCCACTCGCGGTTGCCCCGGCTTACCTCTACCTGATCGATATATCCGTCAAGAAAATACGGATCGACCAGCGATGCCGGAACTTCCGCCTGCTTCATCAACAGTTCAAGTCTGGTTCTTTTCCCCTGGACGTCGGTCATTTCTTCCTCCCCATACTCAAATAGTGGCCTTTGAAGTTCAAAAAGTTCGTCTTTGATCACGAAGTAATTCATGATGTCGCTCTTCGGTTCTGAAAACCGACCTTTTTGAACATTTAATATAAACAAATGCTAATCCTACGCAAAAATTAAGGCCTCCGCGAATCAGATAGACAGGTGCTTGAAGCAACAATTACCTGTCATGGCCGGTTCTGCCGGAAAGCCTTAATATCGTTATATAAATTGAACTCTAGTTCAATCCATCCTTACACAGTTCTTGCTGCAGGACTAATTAATAGGCTCTGGCAAAAACAACAGTATGCTTGGCCGGTTCGCCACAAACGAGACATTTCGTCTTCTGAACTTCCGGCTCAAATGGAATATTCCGGCTAGTTGCTCCGGTCTCCTCTTTGACTTGATGTTCACAAGCCTCAGAGCCGCACCAGCCTGCGAGTGTGAATCCGCGCTTCTCTTCCATGCTAGCTTTCATCTCATCCAATGTATCTACAGAATAGAAATGCTCATCACGGAATGCCTTGGCACGGTTAAACATTTCCTGATGCACTTGTTCCAGCATCGCTTGAACCTCTTCCACGAGACGGTCTTGTTGTACGACCTTCTTCTCACCGCTAATACGGGATACAAGGACGCAAACGCCATTCTCCATGTCACGAGGGCCAATCTCAAGCCGGACAGGAACGCCGCGCATTTCATATTCATTGAACTTCCAGCCCGGGCGAACGTCAGCACGGTCATCCATGCCTACGCGGATCCCCGCCTTCTTCAATTCAGCGAATAACTCATCACTACGGCCAATAACCATATCGCGAGTCTTAGGTGGTCCGATAGGAATGATCATGACTTGCTTCGGAGCTACCTTAGGCGGCAACGCCAGCCCACGGTCATCCCCGTGCACCATAATCAATGAACCGATCAAGCGAGTGCTTACACCCCAGGAGGTCGTATGCACAAATTCACGTTCATTTTCACGGTTCAAATATTGGATATTAAACGCAGTAGCAAAGTTAGTTCCGAGATAATGTGAGGTTCCCGCCTGTACGGCGCGTCCATCCTTCATCATCGCTTCAATTGAGAAGGTATCAACAGCACCAGCAAACTTCTCGGACGGTGTCTTCTGTCCTGTAATGACCGGAATCGCAAGATAACCCTCTACAAAATCACGGTAAGTTTCCAGCATCCGCATTGTCTCTTCGCGAGCTTCTTGTTCATTTTCATGAGCAGTGTGGCCTTCCTGCCACAAGAATTCGCTCGTCCGTAGGAACGGCAATGTCCGCTTCTCCCAACGAACAACGTTAGCCCATTGATTGATCAGCACTGGCAAGTCCCGATAGGATTGAATCCATTTCTCATACATATGCCCGATCATTGTCTCTGAGGTAGGTCTGATCGCGAGGCGTTCTTCCAGCTTCTCACCAGCCGCTTCGGTCACCCAAGGGAGCTCTGGATTGAAACCTTCCACATGCTCCTTCTCTTTTGGAAGAAGCTCTCTGGGATAAAGAGTGGGAAATAGGCGTTGCGATGGCCTGTCTCTTTGAAACGACGATCCAATTCAGACTGAATATGTTCCCAAATCTCATAGCCGTCCGGCTTAAATACAATACAGCCGCGTACTGGTGAGTAGTCCATCAAATCCGCTTTCTTAATGACATCAATATACCAGCGAGAGAAGTCCTCTCCTTGTGGGGTAATTTCCGTAACAAATTGTTTCTCCTCGTTAGCCATAAAAACTCTTGTCCTCCCGTAAAAACCTCATATTATCCAAACAATCGTAATATATCGTTATAGGTTACTGCAATCATTAACAGGAACAGCATAGCAAAGCCGATAAAATGCACCAAGCCCTCGTGATTCGGATCAACCGGCTTGCGGCGAAGAGCTTCGATGCCCAGGAAGATTAACCGACTACCGTCAAGTGCCGGAATCGGCAGCAAATTAAATATTCCCAGATACAGACTTAGAATCGCCGTCCATCTGGTGAGCTGTACAATCCCTTGCTTGGCAATCTGTCCTGTTACTTCAAAGGTTCTTACTGGTCCACCGAGATCGTCCATGGAGAATTTGTTAATCAACTGCTGAAACCCTTGGAAGATCAACTTGGTTGTACCTACCATATCAGATCCAGCTGTGGTGATCGATTCACCAATAGAAGCACTCCGCATAGGGAAGAATGTGATAATCGAGCTTCCTACCTTCCCCACCTGCTCGTTGTCTGCCGCACGCGGAGTAACGGTAATATTAATCTCCTGTTCTCCACGCTTAAGCGTCCATACCATCGGTTTATCTTTGGAAGCCTGTATCGACTCAATCATTTTGTTTGCATCGGTTCCAACTGACTTACCATTAATCTTCTCAATGATATCGCCCTCTAGCACTCCAGCTTCCGCTGCAGGCATACCCTTCACTACATCTCCGACCTGCAGATGGCTCGGATGATCAAGTGGAATCCCCGCCATGAATGTATACAACGCAAACAGCACGAAAGCTAGAATGAAATTCATAAGCGGTCCGGCAAAGATCGATAGTGCCCTTTGTGCGACAGTCTTGCTACCATATTGTCGGTTTCTTGGCGCAATCTGTGTCTCTTTACCCTTAACAACAAGCATCGCCTGCGGATGAATCTGATATCTAACACTCTCTCCATCTACATCCAGTAGTACAGACAGATCATCGACCAGATCGATCTGTAACACCTCACCGCGAATGACATTCTTGCGACTGTCCAGACGGTCCAAATAAATCTTGCGGACTTTATCCTCTTCCAGGCGTAGCGCTATCGTCTGGCCGTTAGAAATCTCGATCAGCTCAGGATCCTCTCCGGCCATGCGGGCATATCCACCAAAGGGAAGCAGACGAAAAGTAAACTGCGTCTCGTCCCGTTTGAAAGCGAACAACTTAGGTCCAAATCCGATCGCAAATTCTCGCACCAATATTCCAGCACGTTTTGCGAAGTAAAAGTGCCCCCATTCATGCACCGCCACAATGACGAAAAACATGAGCACCGTCAAAAAAATAATTTTCAGTAGTTCCAATCGAAAGCATCCTCCTTTTGGCCACGGATCGTCCAAGTTCTTTATAGATTATCATTATTCTCCGATTAGGCACAAGAGAATACAAGAATGAATCTTTTCCATATTGACGACAGCAGACCCTTCGAGGAATTACAGTGATTCAGCGACCGCTCTCGCCCATTGGTCAGCATCCTTGATTACTTCAAGACTTGGATCGGCCAGAGCTTCATGTCTGGAAAGCACGGTCTCAATGAGATATTCAATCTTTAAGAAGGAAATATCTCTCCTTAAGAAGCGAGCTACCGCAACCTCATTGGCTGCATTAAACACCGTCGGTGCGGTACCTCCTATTTTACCACATTCAAAAGCTAGTCTTAAACAAGGAAAACGTTCAAAATCCATCTCCCTGAAATTAAGCTTACCTGCCTGGGCCAAAGAAAGACGCTGCGCTGCCGAATTCCAGCGACGCGGATACGAAAGTGCATACTGAATTGGAACACGCATATCCGGAGTTCCGAGTTGAGCGATGATACTTCCATCACGATACTCAACGAAAGAGTGGACAATGCTCTCAGGATGGAGCAATACACCAATCTGTTCAAATCCAAGCCCAAACAACCAGTGGGCTTCAATCACTTCCAGTCCTTTGTTGACCATCGTGGCCGAATCGATCGTTATCTTTGCGCCCATAGACCAGTTCGGATGTTTCAAGGCGTCCTCAACGGTCACATTGGTAAGCTGCTCACGACTATAATCGCGAAAAGAGCCACCTGAGGCCGTGATCGTAATTCCTGCCACATCCTCCATATTCTCACCATTCAGACATTGAAAAATAGCCGAATGTTCACTGTCAACCGGAAGTATGGATACGCCTTTCTCCTTGGCTAGAGTTGTTACGAGGTGACCCGCTGATACAAGGGTTTCCTTATTCGCTAGAGCGATGGTCTTCCCCTCAGAAATAGCCGCCAAAGTAGCTGATAGACCAGCACTGCCGACAATCGCGGTGACCACTGTATCGGCTTCAGTACCGGCAGCAACCTCGATCAAGCCTTCTTCCCCGTAGCTAAGCTCTACATCAGCTGGAAGCAACGGACGTACTTGATCCGCCAATTCCTTAGTAGCAATAGAGGCCTTCTTCGGTCGGAACTGATTCACTTGTTGAACAAACAAATCCACATTGGCTCCAGCAGCAAGTCCTTCAACGGTAAACTGCTCTGGATGCTGCTGAACAACGTCCAGCGTCTGCGTCCCGATCGATCCAGTTGAACCTATAATTGCAATTTTCTTCATAACGCACCTCACCACTATATAGTAATGAATGTATATTCAAGATTCGATGTCGAGTCCACTTCTTAGAGCTCCTTCGTGATCAAAAACAAGTCATTAAATTTCCCTTCCAATCAAGGTTCAATAAGTGGCTTTTCAGCACCGAGAAGGTTGGATAAAGCTAGGGTCCGAGGAGCGGAGCGTACGTAGTTTGTACGTGAGCACCGGAGGACCCGGCTGAATTCAAGATTCGATGCCGAGTTCGCTTCTTAAGAATAATCCTCGTGATCAAAAGACAGTTATTGAACTTCCTCTAATAGGGGAGAAGCATGAGGATATGTATGAACGGGAATACAGCAATCCAACTGTCGCACCGATCAAGAATCCCTCCATGCCCCGGCAAGATCGTGCCTGAATCCTTGATTCCGTAAGCCCGTTTATATGCCGATTGAATCAAGTCCCCCATCTGCCCTACTACGGCCGCAATCACTCCTAGGATAATTGCTTGTCCAACAGTCAGTAACCCGCCTGAAGCAAGCGCGAAGATTACTGCAGCCACGACAGACAATACAACTCCACCTATCGCGCCTTCCACCGTCTTATTTGGGCTAATGGCTGGCCACAGCTTGTTTTTTCCCAGTTTGCGTCCGACAAAATAAGCTCCGGCATCACTGCTCCAAATTGAGATCAGTAAGAGGAAAGTCCAAAATAACCCATGCCCATCCTGTATATTTCTTGTTGCCACAATAGAAGAAAAACCAATTCCAATATATACCATACCCAAGAATAACAAAGATACCGTGGAAATAGGAAGCTCATTTTTCGTAATCACAGTTGTGACTAGGAACAGCAGCATCAGCAGCACAAATACGCGCATCAGATCCCAAGGCAACTCCATTCCGAAGGATTCCCAAGGGAAAACAGCATAGAGTACACCGAGATAGCCAAGCAAAGCAGGTACTCCGAAAGCCGGCAGCCCAATCATTCGAACAAACTCATAGAAACCTATCAAGGCCATGAGCAAAATTAATATGTTGAAGCCGACTCCACCAAGCAAGCAAAGTCCAAGGAAAAAGCCTCCGGCCACAATTCCCGTGATCAATCGTTGTTTCACTGGTCTGCACCTTCCATTTCAATAAAGATTTAATGACTTGGCTCTTCAGCACCGAGATAATTGAATGAAGCTAGGGGTCGTGATCAAAAACAAGTCATTAAATTTCCATCTTCACTAGGATAACCCACCATACCGGCGTGTTCGCCGTTGATATTCTGCGACCGCAGCGAATAGATGCTCCCGGCCGAAATCAGGCCAATATAAATCCGTGAACCAAAGCTCGCTATAAGCAGTCTGCCACAGCATGAAATTGCTAAGTCTGAGCTCTCCACTCGTTCGGATCAATAAATCGGGCTCCGGCAAGCCTGCGGACAAAAGCTTGGACTGAATCATCTCTTCAGTGATCTGGTCAGCAGAGAGTTCGCCAGCCTGAACACTACGAGCAAGTTCTCTCACACCCTCCGTAATCTCGCGTCTGCTGCCGTAATTCAAAGCAAAGTTCAAAATAAGTCCCGTGTTATTCTTCGTTCGCTCCATTGCTTCCTTCATTGCAGCGATCGTATGGTCTGGAAGTTCCTTCGTGTAACCCATCATGCGGATCTGCACATTCTTCTGAATCAGTTCATCCAATTCCAAGGCGAGAAATTCTTTTGGGATAGCCATCAGGTAGTCTACCTCTTCCTTAGGACGCTTCCAATTCTCTGTAGAGAACGCGTATAGCGTCAAGACAGATATACCTAGTTCATCAGCTGCAATCGTTGCCCTTTTCACAGCCTTCATCCCGCTGCGGTGGCCCATATTACGCGGCATCCCCCGTCTACGCGCCCAACGCCCGTTTCCATCCATAATGATTGCAACGTGCTTTGGTATATTTTCATCTGAAAGATCCACAGTTGACGGATCTACAGACGACGCAGGTCTATCCCCTTTTTTCCACCAGGATTGAAATAGCTTGATCATTTCTTTTCCTCCAGTAGGTGATGAAAAGAGACAAAACCCCACCGTATTAGGAGGGGCCGCTTCTCGTCTCTTAAACTTCCATGATCTCTTTTCTTTAGCTGCAAGCACTTTTTCAACTTCCGCGATATATTTATCGGTCATTTTCTGAACATCCTCTTGATGTCTACGAGATTCATCCTCGGAAATGTCCGTTTTTTCCAACTTTTTAATATCGTCGTTAGCATCGCGGCGAATGTTGCGAATAGCGACTTTAGATTCTTCTCCGTGTTTCTTCGTCATCTTCACCAACTCAACCCGACGCTCTTCAGTCAGTGGTGGGATCGACAAGCGAATGTTTATACCGTCGTTAGCCAGCGTCAAACCCAGATCCGACTTCATAATCGCTCTCTCAATATCAGACAGTGACGATTTGTCCCAAGGCTGAATCATCAACGTACGCGTATCCGGCGTGTTAATGTTAGCCAATTGATTAAGCGGAGTTGGCGATCCATAGTAATCTACTTGAATGCGGTCAAGCAATGCTGGAGTCGCTCTTCCGGCACGAAGAGTTGCTAGATCTCTTTTCAACGCCTGAATCGCTTTTTCCATACGTTCTTCAGCGTGCTTTTTGATCGTTCCTGGCATTAATCTACACTCCCTTTGACGATCGTCCCGATCTTCTCGCCCAGGACGACGCGCTTAATATTACCTTGTTCTGTAATAGCAAACACGATGAGCGGAATGTTGTTGTCCATGCAGAGCGATGAAGCTGTAGAATCCATAACTCCAAGATTTTTGTTAAGCACTTCAAGATAAGTCAGGACCTCAAACTTCTCAGCTGTTGGATCCACAAATGGATCTGCCGAATATACTCCGTCCACCTTGTTCTTAGCCATCAGGATGACTTCAGCTTCAATCTCAGCAGCACGAAGAGCTGCTGTTGTGTCTGTGGAGAAGAATGGATTACCCGTACCAGCTGCGAATATGACAACGCGGCCTTTCTCCAAATGACGAATCGCTCTACGGCGAATATAAGGTTCAGCAATTTGCTGCATCGCAATCGAAGTCTGTACCCGCGTAGGCACATCAATCTGTTCCAATGCATCTTGCAAAGCCAGGGAATTCATGACTGTTGCTAGCATGCCCATATAATCGGCTGTCGCACGATCAATTCCTTTGGCACTTCCAGCGATTCCACGCCAAATGTTACCGCCGCCACATACGATAGCTACTTCTACGCCAAGCTCGACGACTTCCTTCACTTGTTCAGCGATCGATGAGATCGTTTCTGCATCGATACCATATCCGTTCTGGCCGGAAAGCGATTCACCGCTGACTTTCAAGACGATACGTTTATAAACTGGCTGTTTCAAATGCATACCCTCCACAATCATCCTTCATGAGGCATCGTATATACCCTTCATGCCTAAGCATAGAGGATATATACGCGTTCTCACGCTGGGCTTAGGTCAAGTCAAAAGGTACAACCGTTCTTATAAACGGACATACCTATATCTATAAAAGAAGGAACACGGTGTGTTCCCACTTCTTCTACATGTAATTCGATTATATTATCTGCTGCTTAGTTCTTAACTTGAGCCATAACTTCTTCTACGAAGTTGTCGACTTTCTTCTCCAGACCTTCGCCAAGCTCATAACGAACGAAGCGGCGGATCGAGATGTTCTCACCGATTGTGCTGATTTTCTCGCTTACGAGGTTAGCGATCGTCTTGTCTGGGTCTTTAACGAAAGCTTGCTCAAGCAGGCAGAACTCTTCGTAGTATTTGTTGATGCGGCCTTCAACCATTTTGTCAACGATCTTCTCTGGCTTACCTTCGTTCAAAGCTTGAGCGCGCAAGATTTCCTTTTCCTTCTCAATCTCATCTTGTTGAACTTCTTCGCGACGAACATAACGTGGGCTCATTGCTGCGATATGCATAGCAACATCACGAGCGAATTCTTTAAATTGATCCGTCTTCGCTACGAAGTCAGTTTCGCAGTTGATTTCTACCAATACGCCGATACGTCCGCCAGCGTGGATGTAGGATTCTACAACACCTTCAGTTGCAATGCGGCCCGCTTTGTTTGCAGCAGCTGCCAAACCTTTTTCACGGAGCAATTCGATTGCTTTATTCACATCATTGTTAGCTTCTTCGAGCGCTTTCTTGGAGTCCAAGATTCCTGCTCCAGTTTTTTCGCGAAGTTCTTTTACCAATTTTGCATCAACAGCCATTGTTATTACCCTCCATATCGAATAAGCAGATTATTTAGCTTCTTCTTTAATCTCTTTAAAAAAAGGGTAGCGAGAGGTTTAACACCTACTAACCACCCTTTTTGATTTAATTTATTATTTCACTATTAAGCTGAATTAAGCTGTAGTTTGTTCGCCTTGGTTAGCTTCAATAACAGCGTCAGCCATTTTGCTAGTGAGCAATTTAACAGCACGGATTGCATCGTCGTTACCAGGAATCACATAATCGATTTCGTCCGGATCGCAGTTAGTATCAACGATACCTACGATTGGGATACCGAGTTTGCGAGCTTCAGCAACAGCGATACGCTCTTTACGAGGATCGATGATGAACAGAGCGCTAGGCAAGCCCTTCATGTTCTTGATACCGCCCAGGAATTTCTCAAGACGATCTTTCTCTTTGCGAAGGATGATTACTTCCTTCTTAGGCAATACAGTGAAAGTTCCGTCTTCTTCCCAAGTTTCAAGCAATTTCAAACGGTCGATCCGTTTTTGAATTGTTTGGAAGTTAGTCAGCGTTCCGCCGAGCCAACGTTGGTTAATGAAGAATTGACCAGCGCGTTCAGCTTCTTCTTTAACAGAGTCTTGAGCTTGCTTCTTAGTACCTACGAACAAAATTGTTCCGTTCTCTTCAGCTACGCTCTTAACAAAGTTATAAGCTTCTTCCACTTTCTTGACTGTCTTTTGCAAGTCAATGATGTAAATTCCGTTTCTTTCAGTGAAGATATATTTGTCCATTTTCGGGTTCCAACGACGTGTTTGGTGTCCGAAGTGTACCCCTGCTTCAAGCAGTTGTTTCATGGAGATTACTGCCATCTTCACGCACCTCCTAAAATTGGTTTTTTTGATGCTTCCTCCGCAAACGTCATTTCCCGCCAAGACTCCTATAGTAGGAGCACCCTTCGCGAAATCAGTCAGCGTGCGTTATAACACCGTCATTTAATATACCATAAGTAAAATGTGGATGCAACAAGTCAGCGCTGCTTTTCTCGAAAAAGTACTAATCATGCAAAAAAAGCTCCAGGAATTCAGGAGCTCTCGTAATAAATCAGACAAATTTTTGGTTATAAATAATCGTGATTATTTAGTTCGTGTTCAAAAAGTTCGGTATTCAGTAGCTGAACTTCCTTATCGAGGGGCAATGATCTTGTCGATGATCGAATCATAGTCCTCGCCAACCTGGAAGGAGTACGTGCCGGTTCGAATTTTCGCATTGATCTTGCGTTCCTTCGCTTTCTTGATGAACTCATTCTTACTAGCGATTACACCTTTTTGGAGAGCCCGTCAGCAACGTTGGTTAGCGTATTGCCGTAGGTGATTTTATACTCAACCTCCTCGGGCTCAGGCTTATTAGGTTCTTTAGGAACGTCTGTCTTTGGAGTTTCCGGCACGGTCGCCTTTGAAGTATCGTTAACGCTGGCATCCGTTGTGGCTGGTGTATCAGGTACAGTCGGCGTTTTAGGATCTGCCGGAACATCAACCTTCTTGCCTTCAGAATCCGGCTTTGAGCCCTGATCCGAACCAGTAGCTTGTCCATCTTGTTTAGATTGGGCTTCCCACTCTTCCTTAGTAAGTAGTTCAGCATCATGTTCTACGACCTTCAAATTAAGCAGCGCGGCAGCCTGTTCAACTTGTTCCTTACTCCACAGCTTCCCGCTGCCTCCCTGTCCAATCATCATAAGTTGCAGTAACAGTGCTCCGACGATCAATCCGATGCCGAGTCCCATCATAAAATGGCGATTTTTAATCATCGGGACTCCTCCCTTTTTGCAAGCTGAAGAATAAGTTGTACTTCTCCGCTCGGTATTTCAAGAGTTTTAGCAATTGAATCGATAGATTTGCCCTTGTTATACAACTCAAATAATTGTGGATAACGATCACGTACCGATTCAGGAGCCTGCGGCTCAGGTTCCGGTTCAACAATAGACTCTATAGCCTCCTGCACAACTACCTTAGTCGCTTCCTGAGCAGCCGCAGTTTGGATGGCAGCATAACTGATCTGTGAACGGGCCACATCCGAAATAACGGTAGCAGGAGTCTCTTGAACAGAATCCTCCCCAACTACCTCCATAACAGGAGCGGTATTAGCGATTTTTCCAACAACCGATGTCTGTTCTCGGGAGGCAAGCTCTACTTCAATGACCCGTTGCCTTAATTCAACAATCTGCTCCTGCTGCGCCAGCTGCTTGGAGGCAAAGTCCTGCTTCATCTGCGCCACCAGATCGATGAGTTCGCCATTCTCTTGTTCAATATCAGACATATACTGCTCTAAAGTTGCCTCCAACTCATGATTCGCGCCAGTCTTCGCTTGCGCAGCTGATTTTCGCTCAGGAAGTAACAGCGCATAGACGAACGCTGCCAACCCAAGGAGCACGATATAAATCCACGGATCACTAAAAGACAATGTCATCCTCACCTTTTTGCTGTAAAAATATTTGTGTACTTCTCTATAAATTAATCCGGAATTCGCACTATAAAGATAGATCAATATGATGTCCTTTATAAGGATGCTCAGCCAGTTTTCTTTCTCTTTCTCCTCCTGATGATCCCCGGATGTTTTACCCTGCTGCTGCTGTCCTGAGGATGATTTTTCATCCCGTTTCACATGAGACCCGGACGCACCTTCATCCACTTCCGTACTGCGTTGTCTTTGGAGTTCGCTATCCTTCATATTTTGCGCTGATAGCATACTTTGATCGATCTGAGGCCGATGTTGTCCCTCGTGCTGAACACGTCCTGCTTCACTAGTCCGCGGCACGGCGATTTGTAGTTCGATAGATTTCAAATCCATGGGATTGCCTCTCTTTCTCTAAACATAAGGTGACATTGAAATATCCCCTTCACTATAGTAGAAAGACATTCGTGAGATCGGATCTTTTATGTATTTCGTATAACGTCCAATAACAATCCTAGATCCGCCGTATATCATTTTCATAACATCTATACGTGCTTTTCCTGTATCTTCTAAAGCCTTTTCTATATCCAGGATTCGTTCCTTGATATCGTTAATTTCCTCAACGTTAGATTTCTTGGATAGCCCCAGTTTAGAGCGCATCGCTACTTTATCTGGCGTCAGCTTACCCATGGAAGCCAATTGATCGAGCAAGGTTAAAGCTTTGTCTGTCTTGTCCAGATTGACCATAATGTCTTTAATTTGCTGCCTTAGGTTCAGTAGCTCGTTCCGAAGCTCTGGGACGACCCCGACTTCGATCGAAGTTGTCGTTGACATCGGATTTCCGATGATACGCGCAACTACCCTCTCGCCAGCCTGAATGATTCCCCCTACAATAAGACCTTTAGAACCGCTGCAAATCACATCTCTACCTGCACGGATATTAGAATGCATGATGCTCTGGGTAGCAATTACATCTTCACCAGCGATCACATTGGCATCCTGAATAAAAGAACCTTTTACGTTATGCCCCGCCTTAATCATTCCCTTGTTGTAGCCAATAATGCCTCCGGTGACCTCTATAGAGCCATCCGCATATAACTCGGCCCCTTCAACACCGCCAATGACGCGAATATCGCCGGATGCCGTTATCTTAAAGCCTGTAAGCACATTGCCACGAATGACAACTGTTCCTACAAAATCGATATTCCCCGTACTATAATCTACATCCCCATTGATTTCGTAAACTGGGAAAACGTTGATCTTCCCTTTATCCGTCTGTGTTACCAGACCGTCTATCGCAGCATACATGGCTGTCTGCTCCGGATTAAGCACTACATTTTTGCCGACCTTGAATCTAGCCGCTTTACCCTCTCTATAAGGGATCGGATCACCAGTCACCGCCATCCCCTGTTTGCCTGGAACCGGCGGTATCAACTCCGCTATAATTTGCCCTTTGCGAACATTGTTAAGGCGAGTCACATCCTTATAGTCCACTTTGCCATCTTCCGACTCGGCAGGTCTCATGCGCTGATCATCATTCATTGATACCGAATATCTGATCTTGCCATCCTCTCCCTGTTGCGACTCAATACCAATAGCAATCGGAGTTTTACTATAGTAATACTCCTTCGGATTTACAATGAAGCGCTTAACAATATCGTGTTGTAATCCGTATTTGATTCCTTCACTGCGCAGAAAATGCAGCAAGGCATCTTCCGTGCAGCTAAATTCCTCTTCCTTCTTCAGAAACTGCAAATAGGCAACCGTCTTGTCGTCATTGATCGTAATTCCGAGAATCTGTCCCAAATCACCTGAATAGTCCATTAGCCGCTCCTCTCCGAAATCCATTTACCCTGTGGAAAATGACACTTCTTAATCATTACACATGAGCAAATCCCGCTGCTTTTCCAATGTTCCGCGAAGTCTTAAAATCGCCTTGGAATGAAGCTGTGAAATTCGTGAAGGCGATAATGACATGACCTCCGCGATCTCACTTAACGACAAATCTTCATAATACAACAAAGAGACAACCGTACGTTCCTTCTCAGTCAACTTCTCGATTCCCTTAGTCAGGGAATCTTTCAAAAAGAATTCTCGTACTTTATAATCCGGGTTTTTAGCTTTCTCGTCAACGAGTAATGTAAGTCTTGTCTCAGATTCTTCTTCCCGAATTGGGTCTTCGAGAGAGCATAGCGTCATAACTGCTACTTCTTGAAGCATGGATTGAAACTCTTTTTCACTTATCTGTAAATAATTGCTCATCTCCGCATCCGATACCGAACGCAGGTATTGTTGCTCTAGATGCTGATAGCCTTCTTCGATCTTCTTAGCTTTTCCCTGACGGAACGAGGAACCCAGTCGCCTTGCCGAAGCCCATCCAGTATCGCTCCCCTTACTCTCCATGAAGCATAGGTTTCAAACTGAAGGCCACGTTTGTAGTCGAATTTCTCGACCGCATCGATCAATCCCATAACCCCATTACTGAACAAGTCATCCTTGGAGACGTTCTTCGGCAAACCGACGGCTAGACGTCCCGAAACGTAGTCAACAATATGCAAGTACTGCTCGATAAGTTGTTTCTTCGCCTCTAAATCGCCGTGTTCTTTCCACTGCTCCCAGACATCAGCATAATTCAGAGTGGATGTCTTCCGTTCGTGCAATTGCCTTCACCCTCCTTATTGTTCTGTCAGGTGACGAACGACTTTAGCCAACTCTTCAGGATCTTTATCGTCAGTAGTCTTCACTAATCTTGGTGGATTAAGCGGTGTAAACTGTTGTTCCGATAACTCTCCCTCTGGAGCCTGCTTCAATAAGTCACCGATCTCCTTGCTTTCATCCGGAGTCGTTAGATCCAAATTGCCACCTTTCCCGATTTCCGCAGCCAATGCCGCTTCTTCCTGAGTTCCAACGTCCGGCGGAAGCTCCTTAAGAAAGCTGATCATCCAGCTTCCTACCCAAGAAAGGGCGAACCATATCGCGAACGCTACAATCGACCGGATCAGGCTTGTTGCGAACAGATTATTGCCCGCGGATGCCGCGAAAGTAATCAAAAAGCCAATAAAACCAAACAACATAAAGTAACGGATTTTCCCTGTCATATGCTACAGTTCCTTTACACCCATTTGTACACTTCTGATATATAAAGTGCCTGTCTCAACATCTAACTCAATCGTACGCCCGTGATTTCCACCCGTATCTTCTGCAATTAAAGGTATACCCAGTTCCTGCAACTTCTCTTTGCATGCCTCTGCATTTCTCGGTCCAATCCTCATCGAATCCGAAGCCCCGGCAAAAGAGAACATTTGCGCTCCCCCTGCCATCTTGGCGATGAGTCGCTTTTGACAAGCTCCGATCGCCAGCACTTCCTCCAGCAACTTGTCCAATGCCGTATCAGCATATTTCGCCAGGTTCAACGCCCCCTCCCGAGCAATCTCGGATGAAGGAAGCATGACATGTGCCAGACCAGCCACTTTCTTAATCGGATCATATAGCGTTAACCCAACACAGGACCCAAGACCGGTTGTCCGGATCAGACCATGCCCGGATATGACATTCAAATCGGCCATGCCAACCTTGACAACCTGCTGTTCATTAATCATGATCCAGCGGTACTCCTAGAGCGGTGAATATTTTGGCAAAAGATTCCGGGTCTGGGATAAGGAAAAACTGGCCTTCAACTTCATGCTGTCCTTCAATAAAGGTTGTATCAATCAAGAGTGCGGAGTCCCCCATCTCTCCAAATTGCAATAGACCATAGCTCAGGATGGCTCCAGCCATATCCAGTGCCAGTGCAGGTACTGTCGGCGTCATCTGCAGCATTGTAAAATCCGCAAGCGAAGACAGATAGGAACCAGCCAGGATATTGCCGATCTCGGAGAGTGCGGACCATTCCATTTCAGAGAAGTCCTCTCCATCGCTGACCTCAAATCCGGCTAGACGATGAAGAAGCTTCTTGGCTGCCTCAGGACTAAGAATAAAGAAGAGATTGCCTGGCGCATCTCCCTCAACTCGGAGGAAGACGGCCAAGACGACCTGCTCTGCTCCGCCTACTTGATCCGAAATAGCTTCGAAGGGGAGCATTTGTACTTTGGGGACAGCCATATCAATCGGTTTGTTCAGCAAGCGGGAAAGAGCCGTAGCTGCATTGCCGGCGCCGATATTGCCAACCTCTTTCAGGACATCCATTTTGAACTCTTCCAAATGATTGAATAAGTCCACAGCTTAACCCTCTAGACTTTCCAATTGGATAATCTCGCTGCGATTTAATACCTCAGACAAATTCAGCATCACGAGCAAGCGCTCTTCGGAGATGCGTGCAACACCACGCAAATATTTGGCTTTGACTCCACCCACTACATCTGGAGGAGAATCGATGATGTCACTGTTAATATCAATGACATCATTGGCGGAATCGACGATGAAGCCGACCTCCATCTCATTCGCTGTAACGATAATAATACGAGTCTGATCCGTAAATTCACTCTCCGGTAGACCGAATCGCCCACGAAGATCAATGACAGGAATAACAACGCCGCGTAAATTGATCACGCCTTTGACGAACGAGAACGTCTTGGGTACACGGGTGATTGGCATCATACGCTCGATCGTCTGAACCTTGTTTACCTCGATGCCGTATTCTTCTTCACCCAGCTTAAAAACGATTACTTTCAATTCCTCTCCCATGAAAATTCCTCCTTAAATAATTGCTGAAAAAGCGGACTTTTTGAACTACCTCTTAAAATGACGCTTATTTAATGAAGGCATTCGGATCAATGATCAATGCAACTTGACCATCCCCAAGGATAGTTGCACCAGCGATCCCCTGAATGGCCGGAAGATATTTGCCCAGATTCTTAATGACGATCTCGCTCTGGCCGATGAAATCCTCGACCGTAACTGCGGCGAGACGATCACCTTTGCGAACTACGACGATCTCGGATTCCTCTTCCGCATTCTCATCATAACCCGGTACTCCGAAGAGATTAGCAAGCGACAACAGCGGAATATGCGCATCCCTGTATGGAATCATTGTATAGCCGTGAACCTGACGGATCTGACTGCGCTGAATGAGCCCGGTCTCGACAATCGAAGATAACGGAATCGCATACTTCTCTGTACCTACCTTAATCAACATCGCCGAGATAATGGATAGCGTAAGCGGAAGCTGAACGGTGAACTTCGTACCTTTACCGAGCTTGGACTCTACCGATACAACGCCACTAAGCGATTCTATCTTCGTCTTAACAACATCCAATCCCACGCCACGACCAGATATATCGGAGATGACCTCTGCGGTACTAAAGCCAGATGCGAACAATAGCATATAGACCTCTTCATCCTTCATCGCCGCGCCTTCGCTCTCAGTGACAATGCCTTTGGATATCGCTTTAGCTAAAATTTTGCTACGGTCAATACCATGTCCATCATCCTCAATTTCGATAAAGACATGATTTCCGCTATGGAAGGCCCGTAAATTAACGGTTCCTGTCTCTGGCTTACCAGCAGCGATCCGTTCCGCCGTTTGTTCTATGCCATGGTCTACTGCGTTACGGAGCAAATGAACAAGAGGATCACCGATCTCATCAATAACCGTACGGTCAAGTTCGGTCTCTGCACCAGTAATAATCAAATCGATTTTCTTATCCAATGATTTGGCCACGTCTCGCACCATGCGCGGGAAGCGATTGAACACCGTATCAATCTGCACCATTCTCAGCTTAAGCACGATGTTCTGTAGATCGCTACCAACCCGACTCATATGCTCTACTGTCTCTGTTAAGTCGGAGCGTCTTACTTCACTCGCAAGCTGCTCCAGACGAGAACGATCAATCAGCCATTCACTAAGTAGGTTCATTAGTACATCAAGCCGATCGATATCAACCCGGATCGTCCTTGATGGCGCTGCTGAACCAGCGTGTTGGTTGACTGCCTTCTTTGGTTCCGCCTTCGCAGACGGTTTCGCAGCAGGTGCACTTGGTAATTTGTCTGCACCGCTTGTCTCTTGAACAGGCTTAGCCACAGCTGTGGCTGCCGTTTCTTGTAACCCGGAAGAGATCTGCTTAAGTGTCTCATGATCGAGCTGCATCACTTCTGCAGATTCGATCTCCGAAAGGTTTTGAATCATACCCTGTAATTCTGGGGCTTCTTTTTGAGTTATGTAATATAAGGAGAAACTACGATCGAACTTCTCCTGTTCAATATCTTGAACCGATGGGCTCGACTTAACAATGTCACCATAACGCTCGAGCAGGTCAAATACCATATATGCTCTCGCCGCCTTGAGCTGACTGTCTTCACGGATGGCGACACTAACGTACAGAACACTGTGGCCTTCAGTGATTGATTGTTCTAGTACAGAGTATTGGTATTGATCTAGGCTAATTTCGATGCTACCAGAAGCCTGACTTGCAGCTGGCGCTGCGGCTGCAGCAGGTGCCTCGTTCGATGTGAAATCCCCGCGTACAATGGCCTGAAGTGAAGCTACGATTGAGCTGACGTCAGCCTTGCCTTCCCCGCCCTGGGTAATATCCTGCACCATTGCTTGCAGTGCATCCAAGCCTTGAAATAGAGTATCAAAGATATAATCCTGCATTTTCAGCTTCTCATTACGAACCAGGTCAAGTACATTCTCCATTTGGTGAGTGAGAGATGATAGGTCCTCAAATCCCATCGTTGCAGCCATCCCTTTTAACGTATGGGCTGACCTAAAAATGACCTGCACGATCCCGATATCATCGGGGGTTTGCTCTAGCTCCAGCATATTTTCATTTAATGCCTGCAAATGATCATTCGACTCATCGATAAACATGGATAAATATTGGTTCATGTCCATGGTGAGGCACCTCCTTCGAGAGATTCCGTTATTTCACAATCTGTATAAGCTTCGAGCCAATTTGCTCTAACGGCAATATCTGGCTCACACATCCCATCTCAATCGCCGAACGCGGCATGCCGTATACGACACAGGACTCTTCACTCTCGGCGATGGTCGATGTCACACCGGCATCATAAAGACGCTTCATCGACCTTGCTCCATCGCTTCCCATTCCGGTAAGAAGAACAACGTGCTTCTTCAACCCATGCAGCGACAGGAGCGATTCAAACATTACATCTACCGACGGCCTATGCCCATTGCAGGCTTCATTTTTCGATAGGGCTGCTTGATATCCTCCGCCGGCTCCAGAAGCCACCTGTAAATGCAAACCACCAGGAGCGATATATGCATTTCCAGGAAGCAGTGCCATTCCTTCCTCCGCCTCCACTACATTCATAGCGCTCAGGCTATTTAAGCGCTGGGCTAAGGATTTCGTAAAATTAGGAGGCATATGTTGCACGATGACGACCGGAGCCGGAAAGTCGGCTGGCAGTTTCTCCAGCACAGCCTTTAACGCTTTGGGACCTCCGGTTGAAGTCCCGATCGCGACGAGATCCGTAAACTCGGTTCTTGAACGGCTCCGCGGACGTTCCATATCCAACGATTCTACCTTGGCTTCCGTGAGAGACTGTCTTCGCAGCTTCGTGTCCTTAGCTTTCTTCGCAGATTCCGGCTTCACTGGAACCTCCCGCGAAGCGGCCACTGGAGCCTTCGGTTGCGATAACTTCCTAACATCCAGACCATCCGTCGTTAACTCGCTGCCCTTCGTGAAGCCAAACTTCTCCTGCCTTTTCGAACCGACTGCTGTAGCAGGCTTATCAGCACGGCGACTGCTCGTGAGTTCAGCATCTCTTTTGGCGGCTTAGCTGCGCCCGGCTTGTCTGATGTCGGCCGTTCCGGGTCGGGCCTCCGTTTCCTACTTACCGGAATAACGGGTAGGTCCAGAGGATTCAGCGCTTCCTGAAGCTTCGCTTCAAGCGCCGCCTGTCTCATCTCTCTCTCTCCTTGGCCAGCATCGCTGCTTTCATCTGTTCCCGTAGCTCCCGACCGACCTGCTCGATATCATACGAGCTAGTTGATGCGAGCGGTTTACGGATGAAATCAAAAGCACCAAGCTCTAGCGCCATGATCGTCTCCCGCATACCTTCTTCATTAATGCCAGAGAGCATGATAACAGGGAGGGGATGATCCTTCATGATTACTTTTAACGACTCCAGCCCGTTCATCTCAGGCATTTCAACATCCATCGTGACCACGTCAGGTTTTAGCTCAGCTACTTTATCAATCGCTTCGCGTCCATCAGCGGCCGTGGCCACTACCTTAAATGCCGAGTCCAGCTCAATCAAATCGGATATAATTTTGCGCATGAATCCTGAATCGTCAACTACCATAACCCGATAAGACATTTCTCGCATCCCGCATCCACCTTTAGCTTCTTTTCAGAATCACTTGTCACGTCTTAACCACCTATGCATGAATCCTTTGATTCCTGATAAAGTATCATCCGGTTTATTCTGTGGAACATCTAAGTAAGTCATCGCGAGGCGCTGAATATCACGCGCAGCTGCACTAGCGGGAAAAGCCGTAATAAAAGGGGTTTGCCTTTTGACTGCCTGCATGACATGGGGGTCATCCCTTAAATAACCTAACATCGGAATCTCCATCTCAAGAAAACGTTGTGAGACGAGTGAGATTTTATCAGCTACCTGGTGAGCTTCACTCTCGCCACTCACGCGGTTCACTACAAGTCGGAAATTGACCTGATCATCTAGCCCATGCACGACTTTGATCAACGCATAGGCATCCGTAATGGAAGTCGGCTCCGGTGTAGTTACAACCAGACATTCATCAGCCGCAGTAATGAACTTTAATGTCTCCTTGGAAAGCCCGGCTCCTGTATCAAAAATAATAAAATCCATCTCTTCTGATACAGTCTCTATCTGTGATGTGAAATAATTAAGATCATCTTCCGATAATAGAAATAGGTCCGCTAGGCCCGATCCTCCTGCGATAAAAGGTAGCCCCTGCGTTCCCAGCTCGACGATCTCCGCTATTTCTCTCTCTCTATTTAATAGATGATAGAGATTGTACCTTGGCCTCGCTCCCATAAGCACATCAATGTTGGCCATACCGATGTCTGCATCGAATACCAACACTTTCCTGCCTAATGATTTCAGAGCGAGTGCAAAATTAAGCGTGAAATTGGACTTCCCTACACCACCCTTCCCGCTGCTGACCGTCAGTACGCGTGCAGTACGTTGTTTACTGGAAGCTTCCGCCAGTCCCCTGTAAGAAGAAACCAGTTGTCTTAACGCCTGGGCTTGATCACTCATGCTCTGCCAGCTCCCATGACGAGATCAATCATGAATTTTGAATCCGCGACCAGCAGATCATCAGGGACATTTTGACCATTTGTAATATAAGACATGGCTACAGGGTAATCCTGCAGCAAATTGAACATCGGACCTATGCTTTCCGTTTCATCCAACTTCGTAAAAATTACCTTCTTCAGCCCATACCTGCTGAAATGCTCGGCAATTCTCTCCATATCTTGCGTCTTGGAAGTCAAGCTAAGGACCAAGTAGGTCTCGCTATTCTCATTAGCGTTAATCAAACTATGCAATTCAGCTACATGAATCTCATTCAAATAGTTGCGTCCAGCTGTATCCATCAGGATAAGATCACATTGCTCTAATCGCTGCACTGCCCTCTGTACATCTCCTGGTGACTGCACGACCTCGATTGGTACATTAAGGATCGATGCATAAGTCCTAAGCTGTTCTATCGCCGAGATTCGGTAAGTGTCTGCTGTAATGAAACCGACTTTCTTCCTAGCCCGGAATATCTGATCCGCAGCAAGCTTAGCGATCGTTGTCGTCTTGCCTACCCCGGTCGGTCCGGCGATATAGACGATCCGCGTATTCTCGTCAATTCCGCCATCGATGCGTCCCTCCAATGAGCCAGACACACATCTCTGAATTTCCTGAAGCAAATCATCATCAGACATCGACTCTTTAGAGTCAAGCCATTTATCATACACTTTATCTACCCAGGTTTCGACCAGCTGTGGTGAGAACTCCTTAGACAGTAGTCGATTCTGGAACGCGCCTAGCGGCTCCGGCAAGTCACGACTGCCTTTCTGATTCTTGGCCAACTGTTCCAGCCAGGTCCTCATCTCACGAATTTCTTCCAGCAGCCTTTCCTCTCTAGGACTATTAGTCGTATTTAATCCGACTGAGGCCGAAGGAGGGCGATGCTCCTCCGTCAGCCTCGGTTCAGATGTTCTGACCTGAGCAATTTCATTCTCTTCCTTCCGTGCGGATGACGCGCTCGCTTCATGAAGGACATCAAAAGCTCTGCTCAGAATCGGATTATCTGCTTCCGCCGGCAGCTTCGGGCGCTGTGATGCACTTCCCCCGGAGGCCGGCATAGATTCACTAGACTTCATATATACATCCGATGCAAAAGATCTAGTCATTGGTCTAACTGGGGCAGCTGAGGGGCGGCTGACTCCTTTTTAGATGCCCCCGTATCGCTTCCCTCTGTAGCCGCGACAACTTCGATTTTCTTCTTTCGGAACATTCCCATAAACCCGCCGATTTTCATCTCTTTTGTACTTAAAATAACGGCGTCTGCACCAAGCTCATCTCGTATTTTCTGCATAGCATCAGGCATTGTATCGACAATATACCGTTTTACTCTCATAAGTTCACCACTCCGACGCTTTGAATTTCAACATTCGGTTCCAGTTCACTATAGGACAATACCGGTATATCCTGCATACTCCGCTCAATGATCTGCCGCAAATACATACGGATCGTAGGCGACGTCAGCACGATCGGCTGTTGACCGGATTGAATCAGACGATTGACCTGCTCAGTCAGCTTCTGGAAGAGAGTCTGACTAGAGGCTGGATCCATTGCGAGATAGCTTCCCTGCTCGCTTTGCTGTACGCTCTCAGCAATCTTCTTCTCCAGCGAAGGTCCAACTGTAATGACGCGCATTGTCTCTCCCTGTTGTGAATATTGCTGAGTGATCTGCCGCGAGAGAGCCTGTCTAACATATTCGGTCAGAATGTCAGGATCCTTCGTATAGGTTCCATAATCCGCCAATGTTTCGAATATCGTCACTAAGTCACGGACCGATATTTCTCTCTAAGCAGTTTAGCTAGCACCTTCTGAACGTCCCCAATCGATAGTACCGATGGAATCAATTCGTCGACAAGAACCGCATAATTCTCTTTCAAATTGTCGATTAATGTCTTCGTCTCTTGACGTCCTAGCAATTCATGGGCATGGCTCTTAATCAGCTCAGTCAGGTGCGTTGCAACAACAGATGGCGGATCGACAACAGTATATCCTGCTAGCTCAGCGCGATCCTTGGTCGTCTCATTAATCCAAATAGCTGGTAAGCCAAAGGCTGGTTCCTTCGTCTCAATGCCTGTAATGGAATCGTCATCCATCCCCGGACTCATTGCCAAATAGTGATTAAGTAATAATTCACCACCGCCAACGACATTTCCTTTAATTTTGATGACATATTCATTCGGTTTTAGTTGAATATTGTCGCGAATTCGGATTACCGGGACGATTAGCCCCATCTCAAGCGCGCATTGTCGCCTGATCATAATGATTCGATCAAGCAAATCGCCGCCCTGGGCCGTATCCGCCAGCGGAATAAGCCCGTAGCCGAATTCGAACTCAATAGCATCTACCTGGAGCAAGTTGATGACGCTCTCCGGACTGCGAACTTCTTCGATCTGCTGTTCCTCCTCCTGCTGTTCCTGCTCGATCTGCTTCTTGTTCATATTCTTCTGCATCCGTCTTGCCGCAAACAACAGCAGAGCTGCTAATGGAAGAGTCGTCCAAGGTCCGATTGGCGTGAATAGGCCAAGCACTGTGATGGTGCCTGCTACGATATAGATCAGCTTCGGATATGTAAACAACTGGCTAGTAATATCATCGGCAAGATTTCCTTCCGAAGAAGCACGGGTAACGATCAAACCTGATGCCGTTGAAATCAGCAACGCCGGGATCTGGCTAACAAGTCCGTCCCCAATCGTTAGCAATGAATAAGTCCCTAAGGATGATTGGAAATCCATCTTATGGATCGTCATACCGATAATAAATCCGCCAATCAAATTGATCAGCAAGATAATGATACTTGCGATTGCGTCACCTTTGACAAACTTACTGGCACCGTCCATCGCTCCGTAGAAGTCGGCTTCGCGCTCAATCTTTCTACGACGCTCGCGAGCCTGCTGCTCATTAATCAAGCCAGCGTTAAGATCTGCATCAATACTCATTTGCTTCCCGGGCATCGCGTCCAAGGTGAAGCGTGCAGCAACTTCTGCAACCCGCTCCGAGCCTTTGGTAATAACGATAAATTGTACGACCACCAGAATCAGGAAGACAACAAAGCCGACAACCGGTTCCCCTTGAGCTACCCAAGAGCCAAATGTTGCAACTACATGCCCGGCTTTGGCCTGTCCCAGAATCAGCTTGGTCGTCGATACGTTAAGCGCAAGCCGGAACAGGGTCGTTATGAGCAGCATGGCCGGGAAGATCGAGAACTGCAGAGCTTCCCTCGTATTCATCGCCACTAACAAAATCGTTAGCGAGAGCGATATATTAATAATGAGAAGAATGTCCAGTAGCCATGTCGGAATGGGAACGATCATGAGTAGAACGATACCGATTATCCCGACTAAAATGAATAGATCTTTGAACTTCTTCACCGGTCTTCCTCCGATCCGAAAGCTTTATTTCACTTTACCTTGTAATCTATATACATATGCCAGCACTTCGGCTACGGCTTGGAACAGATCCGCAGGTATCGAATCGCCGATTTCTGTTCTCTGGAAAAGGGCGCGTGCTAACGGCTTATTTTCCATTGTGATTACGCCATGCTCCTTGGCGATCTCCTTGATACGCAGAGCCACATAATCTTGACCTTTAGCTATAACTTTAGGTGCATCCATCTGCGTTCCATCGTACTTGAGCGCTACAGCAAAGTGAGTCGGGTTCGTAATAATAACGTCCGCTTTCGGCACCTCCTGCATCATCCGCTGGAGAGCCATCCGCCTTTGCCGCTCACGGATTTTCCCTTTGACGAGGGGATCACCCTCCATTTTCTTATACTCGTCCTTAATGTCCTGCTTGGACATCTTCAAGCTCTTCGCATGTTCGTATTTCTGATAAATATAATCAAGGATTGCCAGTACAATAAGAGCACCCGCAATCTTCAAGCCCAGATTCATCGTCAATTGGGCCGTAAAATGAAATGAATCCTGTATCGAAACGTAGCCAAGCGTCGAAATCTGGTCCCTAGCGCCCCAAATCGTCGAATATACAAGAAAACCGATAATACACAGCTTCAATATCGACTTCAGGAACTGAACAAGTGAGCGCATCGAGAAGATGTTCTTGAAGCCTTTGATCGGATCGATCTTACTGAACTTCATTTTTAGCGGGTCACCGGTCGAACAGAAAGCCGACCTGTGCATAATTGACGATAAGAGCCATTACTATCGCAACGAGGAAAATCGGTGCCAGCGTAAGCAAGATCTGAATGGCGTAATCACCGAACATGACCATTACATTCTCTTTCGTCACATTCATCTGTAAGCGGTGATAGAACACATCTGAGAACATAAAGACAACTCGTTCCTTGATATATCCGCCAAAGATGAGCAGGCTTAGGAATGAAGAGAATAGAATCGCCGCCCCTGATAAATCCTGGCTTTTTGCAACCTGCCCTTTCTTTCTTGCATCCTGCTTCTTCTTCGGAGTCGCTTTCTCCGTCTTCTCACCAGCAAATAATTGCAAATCCAGCTTAATCCGATATGCCACCTTCGATTCTCCTCCTTACTTCGGCGCCTCTCCGATGGTAGCAAACAAATTGTGCAGCGCACGGAACATCACTTCAAACAAATGCTCAAACGCATAGATGAAGCTTGGAATCAGGAGAAGCAGCATCGTCAGACCCACCAAGATCTTTAACGGGATGCCGATGACAAACACGTTGAATTGGGGTGCCGTTCGGGCTAGAAATCCCAATGCCACATCTGTCAGGAACAGAGCTACCACAAGCGGTGCAGCCATTTGAAAAGCCAACATAAACATCTGACTGAACGTAGTGATAAGAAATTCCGACAGATTTCCATTATAGATTCTTTGAAACACATCATTTGACAGTGGAATCCAGTTATAACTGCGAATCACTGCATCGAGCAAATAGTGATGGCCATTCATACTAAAAAAGATCAGCGTAGCAAACACATACTTCAGATTACCGATCACTGGTACACTTGTACCTGAAATTGGATCCAGCACGTTAACAATCCCGAAACCCATCTGAATGTCAATAAATGAGCCAGCCATCTGAATGACCATAAATAGCAAGGTCGCTACATAGCCCATTAAGAGTCCAATCAGAATTTCGCGGACCGCGACCAGCAAATAGCTAAGATCGCTGGGAACCACCTGATTCTGTCCTTGTATGAGCAAAATGAAGACAGCAATAATTGCCGACAATCCGATCTTGTAACTGTTCGGAACACCCTTTGATGAAAATATCGGTGCAACTACAAAAAATGCTGTCATTCGACAAAAAATCAACATGTAAACGGAAGCGTTCTGCAAAATAATGTCCATGATCGTCCCGGCCTAACTGATGTAATTGGCAAGATTATTCAAAATCCCATAGGTGAAATCAACGAGCGTTGACAGAATCCATGGACCGAATATTAACAAGCTAATTAAAATGGCAACGATTTTTGGAATGAAGGCCAGGGTCTGCTCCTGAATCTGCGTCGTCGCTTGAAATATACTAACGATAAGCCCGACTAGTAGACCAATCAGAAGCATCGGTGCACTTACCTTCAGAACGGTATAAACGGCTTGTCCGGCCAAACCGATAATAAATTCCGAACTCATGAACCGTCTTCCCTCCTCTAAACTCGCGAATCAGGCGGGGGACATCCCCCGCATTAATTGCCATAAATACTATCATCGATGAAACACTGCTATGTAACAAAGCTGGCCAGCAGCGACTTAATGACCAGATACCAACCGTCTACGAGTACAAATAGCAAAATCTTAAACGGTAGCGAGATCATGACTGGAGGAAGCATCATCATCCCCATCCCCATAAGAACGCTGGCTACTACGATATCGATGATCAGGAACGGAATATAAATCAGGAATCCCATCTGAAACGCCGTCTTCAACTCACTGATCGCAAAAGCTGGTACCATTACGGTGATCGGGATATCCTCATATTTCTCCGGCTTGGCCGTCTTCGTATAGCTCATAAACAATTGCAGGTCCTTCGGCCGAGTATGCGAGTACATAAACTTCTTCATCGGGACTGCTGCTTTGTTCAGTGCTTCAGTCTGAGAGATTTCCCCTTTGATATAGGGCTGTAGAGCTACCTCATTCACAGTAGACAAAGTAGGACTCATGACAAAAAGCGTTAAAAAAAGCGCCAGCCCGACCAGTACCTGGTTAGGGGGCATCTGCTGCGTTCCGAGCGAGTTGCGTACGAAGCCGAGCACAATCACAATTCTTGTAAAACTGGTCATCAATACTAGAATCGCAGGAGCGATACTAATGACCGTGATCAGCAGAATAATGGATAAAGAGCTTGTACCCGGTGCGCCATCAGGATTACCGATCTGGATGTTCAAATCCGGAATCGGATCGGTCGGAGCTGCAGAAGCCACGGTCACGGCAAAGACACTCAAGAGCATCAGAGCCAAGCTTATAATAATAACTTTGTTCTTCATGAATCCCTCAACCGATCTGTAGATTGTTGCTGCTGATCCTTCAGCAGCTCCTGCACTTGCCGCTTACGATTCGGCATCTTCTGCAGCTGGGCATGGAACATTTCGTGAAACGCCGTTTCATCCAGCTCTTCCTCCTGCACTACATTGCCTTTGCGGAAGCGGGAGACGAGTCCAGAAAAGACTGAGGTCAGTCCAGCAAACTCGGTCCCCTCTTCTTCAAAAGCCTGCTGCAAAAGAATGACTTCTTCAGGGTCGGAAATTTTATCGACCATGGAGATGTTCTCACCTACACCAACCAGATAAATACTGCTACCAATTTCAATGACCTGCAGCGATTTATTTGGTCCCAGACCGATAGCTCCCAGAGTACGGATCGATCGACTTTGCGACAAATAGCGGTTCTTTTTGCCTAGAAAACGAATTAATACAATGATTAAGACAATGATAACGGCCAGAACAACGATAACCGTAAACAGGTTTCCCCAAATATTATAATCACCGACTGGCAACTGGGAATCCGTCTGTGTCGGAGGCATAACGGTAACCTATATTCCCAAAGTTTTATTGATCGCTTCGATTACCCGATCAGATTGGAACGGCTTAACGATAAAATCCTTCGCTCCAGCTTGGATCGCATCGATAACCATTGCTTGCTGTCCCATCGCAGAACACATAATTACTTTTGCATTCGCGTCGATTTTCTTGATTTCCTTCAATGCTGCAATCCCATCCATTTCTGGCATCGTAATATCCATGGTTACCAGATCAGGGTGTAACTCCTTATATTTTTCGATAGCCTGTGCCCCATCCTGGGCTTCACCGACAACCTCGAACCCGTTCTTCGTTAAAATATCACGGACCATCATTCTCATAAATGCTGCATCGTCTACGATTAGAATTCGATTTGCCATTGCTTTAAAATCCTCCCTAAGCTCTACTATTGTAATTTTTGTATTCGATCCCATTGGCTAACGATATCTGTGACGCGAACCCCAAAGTTCTCATCGATGACCACGACTTCACCCTTCGCGATCAGCTTGTTGTTCACTAGAATATCCACTGGCTCACCAGCGAGCTTATCAAGCTCAATGATCGATCCCTGTGACAATTCCAAGATATCCTTAATTTGCTTTTGGGTCCTTCCTAATTCTACGGTGACTTTAAGGGGAATGTCCATCAGTAAGTTTAAATTATTTTCATCTATTTGACCTAAAGCTGGATTTCCAAAGTTAGCGAACTGTACCGGTTGAACGTTTAAGTGACGTCCCGGTACCGCTCCAAAGTGCTGCGGTTCAGCCATAGGCCTTTCCTGCGGCGGGTAATAATATCCCTGTTGCTGGGGTACTGGCTGAGACGGCATGGACGGCGCCATATATGTAGGAGCAGGCGTTTCATAGACTGGCGCTGGCGGCTCATAAGCTGGTGCCGGTGGTGCCGCAGCTACTGCAGTCTCCTGTTTAGCCGGCTCAGATGTGGAACCATTGATCAAGCTCTCTACCATTTCCTTAGCAAATTTCACCGTCAGTAGCTGCATGATCGTTGAATCGATCAGATCACCAATGGTCAACCGGAAAGATACTTTGATTAATGTTTCTTCTGACGGCAGGTTATTAATTCCAGTACCGTTCGTCATATTTAGAATATCGATTCCTGGCGGCGAGATGTTCACGAAACGGTTAAATATCGTCGACATAGATGTAGCTGACGAGCCCATCATCTGGTTCATTGCTTCCTGTACAGCACTAATATGAATATCATTCAAGTCTTCTTCAGCCGGATCACCATCTCCCCCGAGCATCAGATCAGCAATGACCTGAGCATCTCTGGTCTTGATAACCAGTGAATTCATTCCTTCAAACCCATCAACATATTGTACATGAACAGCTACGTGCGGTTTGGGGAACTCAGCCTCAAATTGAGATCGTGTAATAATAGATACTTTTGGGGTCGTAATATCGACCTTCTTGCTTAACAATGTGGACAGCGCGGTTGCCGCACTTCCGAAAGTTATGTTACCAATCTCACCCAGTGCGTCCTGTTCAAGCGGCGTCAAAAAGTCCGATACCGTTGGTTCAGAGGGTGTATCCTGATTAGCCTGCTTCAGCAAGGCATCAATCTCTTCCTGGGATAAATAATCTTTACTCGTCAAGCTCCTCAACTCCTTCGCTGACAATTTCATCAATTTGAACAGCTACCCGATCCTTGAGCGTACCCGGGCTGCCGATATATTTCAATTTGTCTCCGACGCGAATAGCTAGTCCCTGCTGAACCGTCTTGTTCATGGAGATTACATCGCCTACGGATAGTTCCAGGAACTCGTGTACGGTGATGTTTGATTCACCTAGCTCTGCTATGATCGGCAAATTTGCTTTGCTGACCCGGTTGCGCAGTGCATCCATCTCTTCTGGTGCCCTCGACTTCTTCTGCGATACGAACCAGTGATGTACTGATAGCTTCGGCATAATCGGCTCGATGACAACATGAGGTATACATAAATTGATCATTCCGGAGGTGTCGCCAATCTTCGTACTCAGTGAGATCAACGCGATTGTCTCGTTAGGAGATACGATCTGCATAAACTGCGGATTCGTCTCGAGTCCCTCCATTCGAGGTTGGATATCGATCACGGTCTTCCAAGCCTCTTGAAGGCTGTCAAAAGCCCGGCTGAATATTTTCTCCATGATGATCGTCTCAATCTCTGTCAATGAACCAATCTTGGACGGAGCGATTCCCATTCCGCCAAGGAGCCTGTCTAGCATTGCGAAAGCAACGTTAGGGTGAACCTCAAGAACCATCCGGCCTTCCAGCGGTTCCGCTTCAAAAATATTAAGGATCGTCATCTTCGGTATTGAGCGAATAAACTCATCATACGGAAGCTGTTCTACCTGTACCACATTGATCTGCACAAAGGTGCGAAGCTGTGCCGAAAAATAGGTGGTAAGATATCTGGCAAAATTCTCATGAATTCGAGTCAAGCTGCGAATATGATCCTTCGAAAACCGAACGGCTCGTTTAAAATCGTAGGATCTGATCTTTTTCTGTGTTTCTTCCTTCTTCAATTCCTCGGCGTCCATTTCGCCCGAAGAAAGTGCTGCTAGTAAAGCATCAATCTCATTTTGCGATAATACATCTACCAAACCTCTCACCCCCTCCAAAGAAAAATAATTCTATCAATATCAACTAGTAGTAGAGGCCTGTGAACTCACTCTAGTAGATCGGCTGCATAATAAAGTTTGTGATATCGATCTGAATCAATTTTCCTTCCGGCAGTGACTTATTGATTAAATTCAACAATTTAGAGCTCAGATTGTCTTTCCCTTTCGCTCCGGTCAATTCCTCTGGCTTGGTATCCGCTAAAGTCTTGATGATGATCGGTTTGATTTTAAAGTCCTTGATCTTGTCGAATGCTTCCTTCGTAGTAGCGCTGTCCATTTGGAATGCGAAATCCATTCCGACAACGTAGCCTGCATCAGACAGATTCGTCTTAATCCCTTCAATTGTGGAGGTGACCTGTACGATCTCATCCGCTGATAGAGATTTAGGCACTGCCACATTACCCACTGCGTTCTTCACTTCACTGCCCCGGTTAGGATTCGTAATTTGATTTGTTAGCAGGACGGCGGCCAGTACAATCAGGGTAATTGCAAGCAAAATTGTAATCAGCCAAGGCGCCATTTTCTTCATGACCATTCCTCCGTTTGTTGCACTTTAATGGATGCTGCGTGGATGCCGATTTCACTGTAATACTCTTTGACCATTGAAATGACTTCGGCCGCCTTCTCCAGCACTATAATACGCTTACCGGTAACCAAGGTTACGTATGTATCGGGTGTTTCCTCAACCGTCTCGATCATCAGGGCGTTAAGCCACATTTGCGAGCCGTTCAAGCGTGTGACAGAAATCATTATTAACCTCCCGTCTTAACCGTAAGTCGCCCGTATTTCCTTTATAACTCGCAGTTCCATCCGATAAGTCGGGGAAGAGATCCCCTCCCCCGTTAGTCTAGACTTAGCGTTTCAGGTTAACAACTTCTTGCAATATTTCATCCGAAGTCGTTATAATCCGAGAGTTTGCTTGGAATCCGCGTTGCGCGACAATCATCTCTGTGAATTCACCCGTCAAATCGACGTTAGACATTTCCAACTGTCCGGCGACGATAGCACCTGTACCCGTTTCCGCATTATTTGCCGTTGTCGGTTCAAGTGCACCATCAGCGATGGCGTTTAATGTAACCCGATACAGATTGCCGCCAATCTTCTCAAGCCCTTCTGGGTTGGTGACTTTGGCTACGCCAATTTGATTGCCTGCCTCCGTCTCTCCTGTGCTCATCTTCTGGATGATCGTTCCGTCTGCAGCAATTGAGAATGCTGTTACGTCCTCACCAATTGGTTCAAGCACCTCACCGCCTGCGTCACAGACGAGCAAGCCATCGGAAGTTACCAATTGACGTGCCGCATCCAGATGGAAATCCCCTGCTCTCGTCAGGAAAGGAACCTCCTGATCAGGAGACAATTTAACCAAGAAGAATCCATCCCCATCAATCCGCAAATCAAGCGGATTATTGGTCGTCATTGCACTACCACCTGTATGTAACGTATCAATCGAGCCGATGGATACACCAAGGCCGATTTGCTTGGCATTCACACCGCCGCTCTCTCCTTCATTAGGTGCGGTAACCCCAGACACGGTCTGGCTCATAATATCCTTGAACATTACGCGTCCAGCTTTGAAACCAACGGTATTTACATTGGCGATGTTGTTGCCGATTACGTCAAGTTTCGTTTGAAACCCGCGCATCCCGGATACGCCAGAGTACATCGATCTTAACATTGATATATTCCTCCCGTTTTAAATAGTTGTTAGAGCCGCTTCAGTCGATCTGCGGCATCTGCTTGGCTCTCCGAATCCGGGCCAGCCAATTTATGAAATAATTACTGCACTATCAATCTGAGTGAACACATTATCCTGCATGCTGCTCTTGTCCATCGCGGTTACAACAGTCCGATTCTGAACATTGACAATCAGCGCCATATCCTTCATTAGAATCAATGAATCCTTGGCTCCTTTGGCCGCTGCACTATCGATGGCCGAATTGATCTTGCTGATCTGTTCGGGCTTCAGTTCAATTCCTCTCTGCTCTAGACGCTTGACCGCATGATTGCTTAACCGGAACAATTCATCTTGGAATAGTTCCTTGAAGGAATTCCCCTGTGCCTGAGATTGGCTTCCAATTTGATTCTTCGGCTGCTGTAGGCTACCCGGATGAACAATCCCAGGGTATAAATTGCCTATACGTACTGGATCATTCATTCTGACTGCGCCCCTTGATCAACCGGTGGTTCCTCCGGAGCAGTCTCAACAGGTGGCTGTTCCTCCGCTTCCTGCGGATTCTCCACTCTTTCGATCTTGGACACTTCAATCTCTTGATTTCCTACCTTGACATACATTTCGCCGCCTCTAACAATGACTGCATCAACGACACCGCTAGCTTTCTCATATGCAACAGAAGGCTTTCCGGTTATCATATCGAATTCTCCTGTAGAGGTTGATGTGTTCCAGCTAACGACCTTCCCAATAAGACCGGAAGTGTTGCCGAGCGACTGGCTCATCTTACCAATCTGGTCAGAGATGTTCATCAATTGTTCTACTGAAGTAAATTGTGCCAATTGAGCGATCGTGTCCTTATTGTCCATTGGAGACAGCGGGTCCTGATTTCCCATTTGCGTGATCAGCAATTTGAGGAAGGAATCTTTGCCCAAAGAGTTATCGAGCTTGCTTGCTTTGGCTACGTTCTCAGCTGAATAATTCGGCCACATGACCTGTGATGTAATAACATCTGCCATTTGCTTACCTCCTCTCCCTATGCTCTAGCTACGAAGGAGCTGCCCAAATTCAATTCTTTGGCTCTAACTTCGCTGATCCAGTCATTCCATTCTTCATTCATATCATAGACTGACAACAATTCATCCTCTAACCGGTCACATCACGCCGCTTGCCTTGCTGCTGCGCGCCGTTTCCTTGACCAGACTGCCGTCCATCATGATACATATGCGAGGAAAGGGAAGTGTTCTGGGTTACCTCCAGCTTGTTCACCTGAATGCCTTGGGCTTGCAACGCTGAGCGAAGTTGTGACATTTGTGCTTCTAATGATTCTTTAGCAAAAGCGTGTTCCGTGATAAACTGTGCTACCAATTGTCCATTTTGCATCTTAATCTGAACATCTACACTGCCGAGATTCTGTGGATTCAAGGAAATTCTTGCTTCAGACATTCCCTGGACTTTAATGATATCCATTTTATTGATCAGGAACTGTCCAACTTCTTTGCTGAAATTCTCCACAGGAACCGGTGGGGCCTTAACATTCAACTGAACAGTGCCAGCATCGCGTAGGGCAAGTTGACCTGCAGTTACGACATGTCCTAACTGGAAGTTAGACAGGTCATCCACCGCGTTAGAACCTGAGTCGGATTTCGAAGCACTTTCCAGAACACGTCCGCTCGCAGCTGATGCCTCGATAGCTGATAAATCGACTGTACTTGCCTGATGTGCTACCGGAATTGCCTCATTCATCTTCGTGATGTTACCTTTACCAGCATCCATGCGCAGACTTATGTCAGCAAACAGTTGAGAAAGTGCATTCTCCCCCTTATTTGAGACGGTAAATCGTGTGTGCTGCATGTTTGTGTCTTTCATCTCACTAACTAGCCCCGCACCCTCCAGAATGCTCTTTAGAGATCCAAGCATGTTCTCGAAGGATTGAGCACCATCATCATTCAGCCCTGCTAGCGATTTGGAATCTAGATTGACTGCCGCTAACTGAAGCAGTGTATCCTGAAGTGCGAACTTTATCGTCTCCAGATGCTGTGCCAGTGCAGGTACCTTAGCTTCGGCGGTAGTTAATGTTTCTGCATCCTGAGTTGTTTCAGTCGGTTGCAGAGATTGCTGGGCTTGGATAATCCAACTCTGCAGCGCAGACGATAGCGAGGGATTATCAGCAAGAGCATCATCAAGTTGATCCAGCTGCTGTAGTAGGCTATCCATCATACTGTTCAGTGCATCAGCCTCAGGATCAACCTCCGTCTCACCACTAGTCATCTCAGAAGGTACACCCAATAGTGCATTGAGTTGGCTCAGGAACTGCGTTTGCTGTGATTTCCCGTTCCCACCCATCATAGACAGCATGGCTTGACTGAACGATTGCGCCGGGTCTACGGCAGCAGTTCCCTTGCTGTTTCCAGTGGAAAGAACTGAGTTCGCCTGGCTTCCGGCAAGTATATTGGTTACTGATTGGCTCATATTTTTTCACCTCCTTTCAAAGTCCGCTTTTGATCACGAAGTAGCACTGACAGTTTACTCGGCATCGAATCTTGAATTCACCCGGGCCCTCCGGTGCTCACGTACAAACTACGTACGCTCCGCTCCTCACGCCCTAGCTTCATCCAACCTTCTCGGTGCTGAAAAGCGGACATCTGTGATCACGAAGTAATTCAGGATGCGATTTTTGACATCGAATCTTGGATTCACCAATTATTTCGCCACGAGTTGATTCAATATTTTGACCGATGCTTTCTCATCCTGGTCTGTCATAGCGGTCATTATTTTCGAACGAGTCGTATCGTCAATTGCCCGCAAAATCTTAAGCGACTTCTCAGGGCTGATTTTATACGTCTGCAAAATAAGCTTAGCCGCCGATTCTGCTGACATCGATGAGAACGTAGCGCTTAATTGTGCGTCATCCAACCCTTTATTAGCAACAGTGCTTCCAGTATCGGCTTCTTTTTTCAGTCTGGATTGTAATGCAGCGATATTCAGATCTTCAGAGGGCTTAACATCTTTCAATTTGATAGAAATGTCAGCCGCTTTCTGCGGATCCATCTTCTCCAATATCGCAACCTTACTGTCATTACTCATGACGCTGAACATCTGTAAAGTCTCGTCCTCTGTCAGCTTGTCAAAAATCGCCGCTGCCTTACTTGGGCTCATCTCCGCATAAATTTGCGACAGCTTTTTAACTTCCTTCAAATAGTTCGCATCTACCTCTGTCTGGGCAGCCTTAGCTGAAGCGTCGCGCTCTGTATTCAACGCTTCCTGAAGCTTCTTCACCTGATCAGCTTGCTCCTGAGCCTTAGTGCCAGCTGCCTGCAGCTGTGACTCTTGCTTGGCTAGTTGATCCTTAAGCTGCTTGATTGTCGCCTCAGAACTCTTCTCCTGTAGCTTGGTCTCCTGTTTCTTCTTCGCTTCAGGTGAGCCATCTTCAGGAATCCAATTTCTGACGATAGGAATTTGCTTACCGAAACCAAACAACGTATCTCTGAAATTCATATTGAACAGTGCCATAAGCACCGTAAGCATAACAATAAGGAATATAATCGGTGTCACAAAGAATAAAAATCGCGTGAACCCTCCGCCTGATTCCTCCAGTTGTTCCTCTAGCTCTACTTCATTTTTGGCCATTTTTATCCCCTCCTTCGTAAACCCATGCCCGTTACTTCTATAGGTTGTTTAAAAAGTCCCCCTCTGATCACGAAGCAGCGCGGGTAGCTTAATCGGCATCGAATCTTGAATTCACCCGGGCCTTCCGGTGCTCACGTACCCAGAACGTACGCTCTGCTCCTCTGTCCCTAGCTTCATCCAACCTTCTCGGTGCTGAAAGTCTGACTTTTTAAACTCGCACTTCTATAGAAGTAGTTTCTAGAACGCATTTCATTAGCGGGCTTTCATGGCAAACCGGACCGTAGCCATCTCGTCCAGTTCGTTTTGTTCCCGAAGAAGCATCTCGTGCTGGAATTTCTGCTGCGCCTTTTCCTTCGCTTTAAGCCACACTTTCTCATCGAGCATCTTACCGGTCAATTGCGATTTCTTCTTATCAACATTGAGTTCGGCCCGCTTTACTTCACCGGTCTTCTGAACAATGCACACTTCTAAGTAATCCACATAGTTCTGTAGCTCCTGCAGCTTAACTACCGAAGCCCTATTTTCCATTTCCGACTGAATCTCAGCCAATGTATTCGCACGAGCCAAGAAGAGCTGCTCCAGGGAACGCCGCTGGACCTCTAGTTCTCCCACGGCCGCAGAGAGCATCCATTCAGCCTGAGTTCTCTCATTAGACTTCAAATCTACGACTTTTTGATAGACATAACGGAACCTCATCCTAGTATCTGTCACTCCCTAGTAAATTCGGAAATTAAACGTTCCTGTGCTTCTGACAAGACTACCTTCTCATCCACTCTCTGCTTCGAAAAGGCCCAAATACTCTGAATATAGTTCAACGCTTCATCAATCTCCGCATTGGATCCTTGCTGATAGGCGCCGATATTAATTAGATCCTCTGAATCCTTATATACTGCGAGCAATCGTTTGTAGTTCTCAGCTGCATCGTTCAGTTCTCTAGGCACAATATCCTTCATAACACGGCTAATACTTGCCAAGATGTCAATAGCCGGGAAATGTCCTCTATTCGCAATATTCCGATTCAAAACAATATGTCCGTCAAGAATCCCTCGCACGGCGTCCGCAATCGGTTCATTCATATCATCCCCATCAACCAACACGGTGTAGAAAGCCGTAATTGAACCAACAGGGCCAGTTCCCGCACGCTCCATTAGCTTAGGTAGTGCGGCGAACACCGACGGAGTATAGCCACGCATGGCTGGCGGTTCGCCAACGGCTAGTCCGACTTCGCGAAGTGCCATCGCATAACGGGTGACTGAATCCATCATTAACATGACATTTAATCCACGATCTCTGAAATATTCGGCAATTGTCGTCGCGATCAGCGCACCCTTCATACGGATGAGCGCTGGTTGATCAGATGTCGCTACGACAACGACCGAACGCTCCAGCCCTTCCGGTCCGAGATCACGTTCGATAAAATCCCGCACCTCTCGGCCGCGTTCCCCTATCAGCGCGATAACGTTAACATCAGCTGAAGTATTACGGGCAATCATGCCCATCAGCGTACTTTTTCCAACCCCTGATCCAGCAAAGATACCGACGCGTTGGCCTTTACCAATGGTGAGTAAGCCGTCGATCGCTCTGACACCGATACTGATCGGCTCTTCTACCCGTGGACGGTTCATCGGATTAATTGGCTTCGCAAAAGTGGAATAATGACCTAGTCTAGAAGGTAACAACGACTCATCGAGCGGCTGCCCCAAACCATCCAATACCTTGCCCAAGAGCTCAGAGCCAACTTGTACAGTGAGCGGCTTCCCAGTTCCGACGACGTCGCAGCCCGGTCCGATGGCGTGCAGCTCACCGAGCGGCATCAGCAGCACCTTGTTATCTCGGAATCCGACGACTTCAGCCATGAGAGGTTGCGATGATTTATTCGGATATATGTAACAGACATCGCCAACGCTTGCATCCGGTCCTTCGGATTCAATCATCAGGCCGATGACTTGTGTGACTTTGCCATTAACACGCACAGGATCAAGTTGTCTTAGGTGCTCGATATAACGCGATGAATTAATGGTTGTCATTTCTTCGTCCCCTATTCCTCAGTCTGCAGCGAGATACGCAGCAATTCCTTCTTAACCTCCGCTAGCTGGGTATCAATTTTGGCATCGATACTGCCATAAGCAGAGCGTATAACACAACCCCGGTCTTTCACGGTCGGGTCAGGCAAAATCTGTAGCTCAGCCTGGGAATCGATCGCCAGCGTCAGTTCTTCTCTCGCAGCTTGTACAAAAGAGAATTGGGCAGGAGCTACGCATAGCGTAATCTCCCCTTGTTCTCTCTTACGGGCTAGGCTGTTCTTAATCAGATCCACCGTATATGACGGTTCGAGTGCCAGTTGCTTGTCGATAACCTTCTCAGCAATCGCGCAGCTTAACTCGACGAGAAAAGGCTCGGACTCTTGAATAATCCGCTCCTTCTCTACATATGCTTGCTGCAAAACTGTGCTCGCCTCATGCATCATTTCATCGATCTTTGCCTTTAGCTCCTGCTCGGCCTGAAGTTTACCTTCCTCATAACCTTGGCTGAAACCTTCCATTTTAACTGCTTCGACGAGATGATCATCCTGCTCCCGCTTCTCCTGCCACCAAGCCTCGATCTGTTTGCTAGCTTCAGCCAGCAGTGTCTCTGCCTCCTCCGAAGCAGCTCTGACTTGCTGTTCAGCGAAATCTTTGGCATCGGCCAGCATTTGCCGTCTAGTCTCTTCTGCCGCAGCATCTGCTTCCGATTTAAGATTAGCTTCCACGGTTGCCGCGGTCTCTTCCTCTTGTAAGAGGTCCTCAGCGGTAACATAGGTTCTCGCCAACTCTAGCTGCTTAAGAACATCAACCGGAACGTACTGCGACACCTTAATCAGATTAGACAATGATGTCATCTCCTCCGCCACGGGCAATAATGATCTCACCGGCTTCTTCCAATCTGCGAATTGTCGCTACGATACGAGTTTGAGCTTCTTCCACATCACGCAGCCGTACAGGTCCCATATATTCCATTTCTTCCTTGAATGTATCGGACATCCGTTTGGACATGTTGCGGAATACCGCCTCCCGTACCTCCTCGCTCGCCACTTTGAGGGCGAGTTGTAGATCGGCATTTTCGATATCGCGGATAATTCGTTGAATCGAACGGTTGTCGATATTGACGATATCCTCGAATACGAACATGCGCTTCTTGATCTCTTCGGCGAGTTCCGGATCCTGTATTTCCAGAGAATCGAGAATCGTCCGCTCCGTACCACGGTCGACACCGTTCAAGATCTGAACAATCGACTCTATGCCACCAGCGCTCGTATAATCCTGAGTCACTGTTGCCGACAACTTCTGTTCCAGTACACGCTCTACCTGAGATATAACCTCTGGTGAAGTACTGTCCATCATCGCGATCCGACGCGCTACCTCAGCCTGCTTCTCCTGTGGAAGGGAAGACAGAATGGCTGCAGCTTGTTCAAATTGCAAGTAAGACAGCACCAAAGCAATAGTCTGAGCGTTTTCATTCTGAATAAAGTTAAGAATTTGATTTGGATCCGCTTTACGGGCGAAGTCAAATGGCCTTACTTGCAAGGTAGCGGTTAGTCTATTAAGAATATCTTGCGCTTTGCTCTCACCAAGAGCTTTCTCAAGAATCTCCTTAGCATAATTGATACCGCCCTGAGAAATATATTCTTGTGCTAGACAGATCTGATGGAACTCCGTCATAATCATTTCTTTTTCAACACTGTCTACCTTACGTACATTTGCTATTTCAAGTGTGAGTTGTTCAATTTCTTCCTCACGCAGATGTTTGAAAATTTCCGCGGACACTTCCGGCCCTAAAGTAATTAGCAGAATTGCCGCTTTTTGTCTCCCAGTAAGAACGGTTGGATTTCCTTTTGACAATGCGTTCACCTCTATTCGTCAGCCAGCCAAGTACGAAGCAAGTTGACAAATTCATCCGGCTTCTTCTTGGCCAGTGTCTCAAGTTGTTTGCGCACTTGGTTCTCGTTCGTGACTGATTCCAGATTAATGGAAGGAAACTCCGGTGTAAGCGGCATTGGAATTTCTTCTTCCTCGATTTCTTGTTTTCTGCTGCGGCGGACAAGCAAGAATACAACGCCCGCAATCGCCAGCAATGCAGCGGCACCGACTCCCCATACAACTGGGCTTGACAAGTTCAGGCCAGAAGCACTTTGCTCTGTTCCATGAAATGGTTGCGAATAAACAGCAACTTTTCGCTGTAGATCTGCGTCTGTATATGTAGTACCGGAATCTGCAAGATACGAACCTACGATATTAGCCAAAATGGTCTGTATCGCTGTCTCAGTAGCAGGGTCCAAAGTTTGTTGCCCGTTCGGTGGCTCAACCACCGCATTGATGGTCAAGTCCTTAACTACATAAGGACTGGCAATGATATCTTTTGTAATATGATTGACTTCATAATTAATCGTTGAAGAAGACTCGTCCGAGGAAGAACCACTTCCCGCCCCTGCTGACGGATAACCCGGAACATCCGTTTGGCCGGTTCCAGCTACACCGCCTACGTCATTAGATTGGCCCGTGTAACTCTTTTGAATTTTTTGAGCACTGATTTCAATGCCCTTCATGTTCTCCGTATCTACTGGAGTTACAAGATTGTCTTTCTGAGTCACTTGATCGAAATTAAGTGTAGAAGCTACTAGTACTTCGACCTTTTCTGGCCCAGTTAGTCTGGACAGGAACTGTTTGACGCTCTGACGGACATCGCTTTCGAATTTTTTCTGCAAAGCCATGTTTTCTTGAACGGCCGTCGTAAGCGAAGCAATTTTCCCTCCGCCTCCACCTTCTCCCGAAGCGAGCAGAACGTTATCATCACTAGAGGATAAGGAGATATTCTAACCGGCAGATTAGGCACCGACGTCTTAATTAAATTGAAGTATCCATCGATTGCTTCCTGTGTCGGACGATAACCTGGTTTGAAAGTAACGACTACAGATGCCGATGCTTTCTCCTGCTCGGAAGGACTCGCGAACACGTTCTCGGCCGGTAGATTGATCAAGACTTTAGCATTGCTAACGCCCTTCATGCTCTTCAGCAGTTGTTCTACCTCGCCGTTTAGTGCTTTTTTATATTTCACATTGAACTCATTATCTGTCATCCCAATCAACGAAGAGTTCTCGTTGAAAGATTCAAGTCCGATCGACCCGTTCTGAACAATACCTTGTGAACCGATGTCGACTTTTACTCTGGCAACATTCTTGCTTGGCACCGATATACTAGAACCGTCCGGGCTCAATTTGTACGGAACACCGCTTGATTCCAAGTAAGTAATAATTCCCGCTGCATCCATGGAATCTAGATTCGTAAAAGCAACATCATATTCCGTTTTAGAAAATTGGATCGTAAGCAGAATAATCGCCAGCAAAATAATCGAAACTGTAGAAATCAAAAGTGTTTTTTGCTTCTTGCTGAAACGATTCCAGTAACCGGTTAATGTGTCCCTGTACTGGGCAAATCTCTCATTCACGACGTCACCTCATCCAAAGCTTGCTAATTTTCGTTAAATTTGCGTACGCATAATTTCTTGATATGCCTCTATCACTTTATTCCGCACTTGCGTAGTTAATTGCAAACTTAACAAGGCCTGCTCCGAGGCGATCATCACCTGATCGGCACTCACTTCACCGACCAGGAACTTGTCGTTCACTGCTTGAACGTTCTGCTCTTGAGCAGCTACATTATCGAGCGCATCCGATAAGAACGAGCCGAAACTCTTCATAGCTTCCGCAGGGGTCTTGCCTTTCTCATTCGCAGTACTGAACTGCTCGACTCCTTCCAAGGGTTTTACAGTATTAAAATTCATGCTCTGTATCAAAGACCAACACTCCTTAATTCAATATGAAAAAAAAGCTATTTGCCGATTTGTAAAGCCTTGGTAACCATCGCCTTGCTTGCATTCAATGCTGTCACATTGGCCTCATAGGATCTTGTCGCAGAAATCATATCTACCATTTCTTTGAGAATATCCACGTTCGGCATATATACATATCCTTCATTATCCGCATCGGGATGAGTCGGATTATAGACCGGCTTGAAAGGGGTGCTGTCCTCCCTTATCTGTGTAACCTTAACGCCCTGACTTGTCTCCCCATTACCTAGTGCTGTGTTTAGGGCCTGTCCGAAGGCTTGTTGTTTGGGCTCAAGCACAACCATTTTCCTTCGATATGGAACCGCCTTACCATTAACCACTTGGGCTCTTGTCGTCTCCGCGTTCGCAATATTAGATGAAATAACGTCCATTCTTAGACGCTGCGCTGTTAGAGCGGAAGAACTGATGCTAAAGCTATCGCTGATCTTCAACCCCCGTTATCTCCCTTCAATCGCATTTCGCTTCATTTTAATTTGATAATTCATTTGCTCTATGTAGGTGTTATATCTTAATTGGTTCTCGGCAAGCTGTGACATTTCGCTATCAATATCAACATTGTTCATGTTATTATTCATAGCCGTTGTTTTGTCAGTTGTAACTAAAGGCTCAGGTATACCTGATGAAGGGCCTATGACAAAATGCCTATTATTGGTACGATTGCCTTGTAAAGCTGGCATATCTCCTTCGGATGCTTGCTGCAGTAAACTCTCAAATGATACATTTGAACGTTTGAAATAAGGGGTATCTTCGTTAGCTATATTGTTGGACAGCACACTTTGGCGCATATTGGCCGCCTGCACCGCTGTCTCAAGCCGAGTGAACCCTATTCCGTTCAACAGTTGCATTATTTCGCCCCCTTTATTGTTTCGCATATTTTCCTAAATGTACGTATTCAACATTCAGATGGCATTCCCTCTTTTTCGACAATTTTTCTAAAAAAAAAATATCAGTTTATGCTTATTTGTAGAAAAAAACATCTTCATGTCACATAACATAAGTTTCTAGGAGAATCGATTTTATTACAATAAGAAAAAAGCACTATCTTTGAAATAATTGGTTTTAAATTTAACAATAATTAAAAATAATGTTATTTTTTCGAGAAATATCGACAGCAACTAGTCTTGTAGAATCCCTCTATTCCTCCTTAGGAGACGGAAAAAGACCGCTCAACCCAAATAACGCTGGGTCTAACGGCCTTTTCAAACGGGTTAGTCTGACATGCTGATGGAGTTTTAAAGTATATATTGACTTAAATCTCGATCCTTCACAATATCGCCCAATTTTGTACGTACATATTCTGGCGTGATCGTCATTCGATCAAGCGTCAGTTCCGGTGCCTCGAAGGATAAATCCTCAAGTAGCTTCTCCAGAATCGTATGAAGCCTTCTAGCTCCGATATTCTCCGTATTAGAATTCACATTGGCAGCAATCGCGGCGATTTCCCGAATTGCCTCAGCAGAGAAATCAATCTCGATATTCTCCGTACGCAGCAAATCAGTATACTGCTTCGTAAGAGCATTCTTCGGTTCTGTCAGAATCGATACAAAATCATCAAGCGTTAGACTGTCTAATTCAACCCGAATTGGGAAGCGCCCTTGAAGCTCTGGGATCAAATCTGATGGCTTGGCGATATGGAAAGCCCCAGCGGCGATAAAGAGAACATAATCCGTCTTAACGGGTCCATATTTGGTCATAACCGTTGAACCCTCGACGATGGGGAGGATATCACGCTGGACGCCCTCACGAGACACATCCGGTCCAGATCCTTGCCCGCGGCTTGCTACCTTATCAATCTCATCAATGAAAATAATACCTGACTGTTCAGCCCTACGGACTGCTTCCTGGGTCAGATCATCATGGTCAATCAGTTTAGCCGCTTCTTCCTGAGTCAGCACTTTTCTAGCTTCCTTGATCGTCAGCTTTCTCCGTTTCATCCGATGTGGTAGCAAGTTGCCGAACATCTCCTGCATATTCATGCCCATTTGATCATTGCCCTGGCCAGCGAACATATCGAACATGTTAGGCGTATTGTCCTCTACATCGATTTCAACGATATCGTCCTCCATTTGACCCGAGAGTAGCTTGAAACGGACTTGACGGCGCTTCTCGTTCAATTCGCTGCTGTCCTCTACGTTAGACTCCGAACTTGCAGAGGAGCTCTGATTGCCATTTCCGAACAGCATCTCGAAAGGATTACGTCCCCCCTTCGACTTTTGATCGGATGGAACTAGAATCTGCACAAGTCTCTCATTAGCTAGCTCTTCTGCCTTATCTTTTACTTGCTCTGTACGTTCAGCTTTGATCGTACGTATGGCTACCTCCACCAAGTCGCGCACCATCGATTCAACATCTCGGCCAACATAGCCTACCTCAGTAAATTTAGTCGCTTCAACCTTAACGAACGGTGCTCCCACTAGTTTGGCGAGACGGCGGGCGATCTCTGTCTTGCCCACGCCCGTAGGCCCGATCATGAGAATATTTTTAGGTACGATTTCATCCTGTACTTCATCGCTGAGCAAACTACGGCGATAGCGATTGCGGAGTGCAACCGCAACAGATTTCTTGGCCTGCTTCTGCCCTACAATATATTTATCCAACTCAGAAACGATTTGCCGTGGTGTTAAATTCTCATTATCCATCCATGATCCCTCCCGTATCAAAGTTCTTCAACGATAATATTGCTATTCGTAAATACACAAATTTCCGATGCAACTAGCAGGGACTCGTGTACGATATCCTTCGCTTCCATCTGGATGGCATTGCGTTTTAGCGCACGGGCAGCAGACAACGCATAATTGCCTCCTGAGCCGATCGCAAGAATATCATCATCAGGCTCTATCACTTCTCCTCCGCCGGAGATCATAAGCATACCCGATTTGTCCATAACAATTAAAAGAGCCTCCAGCTTACGCAGCACGCGGTCTTGACGCCAATCCTTAGCCAATTCAACCGCAGCTCTCTGCAAATTCCCCTGGTGCTCCTCCAGTTTACCCTCGAACTTCTCAAACAAGGTTATCGCATCAGCAACCGATCCAGCAAAACCCGCCAAAACCTGTCCTCTGTACAACCTGCGAACCTTCTTGGCGGTCTGTTTCATAATGACGCTCTCGCCAAGCGTGACTTGGCCATCTCCGGCAATTGCTCCCTTACCGTTGTGACGAACGGCACAAATTGTAGTAGCGTGAAAAGTAGGAACCATGAACAACCGCATCCTTCCATCAGATAATTATAGCACCCGTCCACCTCCTCCAATCCAGGCTGCTATAAATGCCTAGAGCCTATGGAGGACATAGACGGGTGCCGCTATGTCCGCTATGCAATACGACATAAGATTTACTATTAAGGTTCAAAAAGATCGGTTTTCAGCACCGAGAAGGTTGGATGAAGCTAGGGTCTGAGGAGCGGAGCGTACGTAGTTTGTACGTGAGCACCGGAAGACCCGGCTGAATTCAAGATTCTATGCCGACTTCACCTCCTGATTCACTTCGTGATCAAAAGCGAGCTTTTTGAACTACCTTTATACTTATGTCGTATCTCTATGATATATCACGTGAAAGCCAGAGTCTAATTAAGCCATTCCTTCGGCTGTGATAAAGGAGCGGAGGCTGTTCAGCGCACGCTGTGCCAACGCTTCATTCTTCTCGGCTTTCTTCCGGTATCTTGTATCGAGTTTAGGGAACAGCCCGAAATTCGCATTCATCGGTTGGAAATGCTCGAAATCCGCAGTCGTAATGTAACGGGCCATACTGCCTAGCGCTGTATCTTCAGGCAGGACTATCCCTTCCTGACCACGGGCCACTCTGGCAGCGTTAATGCCGGCAAGTAAACCGGACGCTGCTGATTCTACATAACCTTCCACACCGGTCATCTGCCCAGCGAAGAAGAGTGTTCTGCGCTCTTTCAGCTGATAGGTTGGAAGCATCAATCGAGGTGAATTGATGAATGTGTTGCGATGCATAACACCGTAACGAACAAACTCCGCATTTTCTAAGCCAGGAATCATTGAGAAGACACGCTTCTGCTCACCCCATTTAAGATGAGTCTGGAATCCAACCATATTGTAGAGCGTCCCGCAGCATTATCCTGTCTAAGCTGAACCACGGCATGCGGAAGCGTACCGGTATGCGGGTTCACCAAACCTACTGGCTTCATCGGACCGAACAGTGCGGTCTGCTTCCCGCGACGCATCATAATCTCAATCGGCATACAGCCTTCAAAATAAACCTCTTTCTCGAACTCCTTAAGCTGAGCTACCTCAGCATTAATGAGCGCCTCATAGAACACATCAAATTCTTGTTCTGTCATCGGACAGTTCAAATAGGCGGCTTCCCCTTTATCATAACGGGAAGCGAGGTACACCTTGTTCATATCGATCGAATCTTTCTCAATGATCGGCGCAGCCGCGTCATAGAAATAGAAATAATCTTCTCCAGTTAATGCCTTGATCTGCTCAGACAGAGCTGGTGAAGTTAAAGGACCTGTAGCGATGACGACGATCCCCTCTTGCGGGATCTCCTTGAGTTCTTCATTCACCACTTCAATGAGCGGATGCTCACGCAAAGTGCTTGTGATCTCTCCAGAGAAGCCGTCGCGGTCTACAGCCAGCGCCCCACCAGGCAGGAACTGCATTACGGTCAGCCGATCCAAGTACGAGGGAATTCAGCATCCGCATTTCTTCCTTCAATACACCAACGGCATTCGTAAGCCCATTCGCTCGCAGCGAGTTACTGCATACGAGCTCGGCAAATTTATCGGTATGATGCGCCGGTGTCTTAACCGCCGGACGCATCTCATACAATGTTACTGGAACACCACGGCTGGCGATTTGCCACGCCGCTTCGCTACCGGCTAATCCCGCACCGATGACGGTCACTCTACTTGAATCTGTCAACTTAATTCCCCCCAGAATTCGCTGCTGTTTATGTCATATCATTTAACTGTCTTATTCGCCTGCAGCGTCTTCGTTCTCCTCGATCTGCTGTACAAAATCACAAGCGGTGCATTGCAGCTTCCCGCCCTGTCTATTCCGTTTCTCAACGAGGAGCGATCCGCATTTAGGGCAAGGGATCGGTGAAGGCTTATCCCAAGATACAAAATCGCACTCTGGATAGCGATCGCAGCCGTAGAACACTCTGCCCTTCTTACTACGGCGCTCAACAACATGCCCTTCCTTGCATGTTGGACAGGTCACTCCAATATCCTTGATGATCGGCTTCGTATTTCGGCAATCTGGGAAGCCAGAGCAAGCCAGGAACTTGCCGAATCTGCCCAATTTATATACAAGCGGTCTACCGCACTTATCGCAAATTTCATCGGAGACCTCATCTTCAATCTCGATCTCCTTCATCTCTTTCTCAGCAACTTCAAGCCGTTTCTCAAAAGGCTCATAGAACTCGCTCAGGACGCGAACCCAATCCTCAGTACCTTCTTCGACGTGGTCGAGATCTTCCTCCATATGGGCGGTAAATTCAACATTGAGAATTTCCGGGAAGAACTGTTCCATCTGCTCGAGCACTAGCTCTCCCAATTCAGTCGGAATGAACTTCTTTTCTTCAATCGCCACATACCCACGCTTCTGAATCGTCTCTAGGGTCGGCGCGTACGTACTCGGGCGTCCAATGCCAAGCTCCTCAAGCGTCTTAACGAGTCGTGCTTCAGTATATCGCGGAGGCGGCTGAGTAAAATGCTGCTTCGGCTCAATGGCTTCCTTCTTCAGCACGTCGCCTGTATTGAGCGGAGGTAGAAATTTATTGTCATCCGTTGTCCCGTCATCATTACCTTCAACGTACACCTTCATGAAACCCGGGAAGCGAATCTTCGAACCAACGGCTCGGAAGGTCACTTCTCCTGCAGGAATATCGACGGACATCGTATCCAGCACTGCTGAAGACATCTGACTAGCCATGAACCGTTCCCAGACCAGTTTATACAAACGGAACTGATCGCGGCTCATGAATGATTTAACAGACTCCGGATCACGAAGTGCCGATGTAGGACGAATCGCTTCATGGGCATCCTGTGCTCCGGCCGCCTTCTTCGAATATTGCCGTGGTGCTTCTGGAGCGAAATTCTCTCCGAATTTATCCACAATATATTCCTTTGCTTCCTCCTGTGCCGAAGTAGCAATCCGCGTCGAATCTGTACGCATATAAGTAATTAGACCGACCGTGCCCTCCTTGCCCAAATCGACGCCTTCATATAACTGCTGGGCGACGGACATCGTCTTAGCCGCACGGAAATTCAACTTACGGGCCGCCTCTTGCTGCAGAGAACTGGTTGTAAACGGAGCGGCAGGATGACGAAGACGTTCCTTCTCCTTCACTTCGCCAACCTTGAACTCGGCGCCCTCTAGCGCTTTGAGAATCTCTTCGACCTGCTCTTCATTCGCAAGCTCGAGCTTCTCTCCGCGATATTTATGAAATTTCGCCTCAAATTCAGTGCCCTCGATTTTCAAGGCCGCTGTAATCGTCCAATATTCCTCTGGGACAAAGGCCGAGATTTCATTCTCACGGTCCAAAATAATTTTCACGGCTACCGATTGTACGCGGCCAGCGGATAGTCCCTTTTTAACCTTCTTCCACAATAGTGGGCTAATCTTATAACCTACCAGACGGTCGAGAATACGTCTCGCCTGTTGGGCATTGACCAGATCCATATTGATCTTACGTGGAGTTTTAAAGGCATCCTTAACCGCCTGCTTCGTAATCTCATTGAATACCACGCGGCATTCCTTCGAAGCATCCACATCAAGCACATGGGCAAGATGCCAAGCAATTGCTTCCCCTTCGCGATCGGGGTCAGCCGCCAGATAAATATTTTTCACTTTTTTACTCGCGTCTTTTAATTCCTTTAGTACTGAACCTTTTCCACGGATGGTTATATATTTGGGATTGAAATCATTTTCCACATCAACCCCGGTTTGGCTCTTCGGCAGATCGCGAACATGCCCCATAGAAGCCTTCACGATATATTTGCTGCCCAAATATTTTCCGATCGTCTTCGCCTTTGCAGGCGACTCCACGATTACGAGAGAATCAGCCACAGATCCATCCTCCTCTCAACAATTGTATATAGTCATATGTTCGAGCCACTCTTCGATAGGAATGGACTATATAATCTTATAAACAGAACCTGGCAGCTGTACCGCCGCTTTTTTCATGATTAAAGATAACAGAACTGAATGTAAAAGTCCAAAATCCCATGATGTTTGCAGTAGTAGATCATCAAAATGATTTATTCCCTGCTGCAACATATCGTAAATGCGCTGCTCCTCATCTGTCAACTCACAAACTTCAGATCTCCGTTCTGGAACCGCTCGCGAGTAAGATAAAAAAGCCTCATATTCTTCCACAATATCGCTAACTCCTGTAACCATTTTCGCTCCTTGCTTGAGCAATTCCAGCGTCCCCGACTCTTCGGTGAAGTAATCGGCCCTGGTACCGCAAATACATCCCTGTCTTCTTCCAGGGCCGCGTCGGCCGTAATCAGTGAGCCGCTTCGTGCATCCGCTTCGACAACGACCGTACCGCGAGAAATCCCAGCGATAATCCGATTCCGCTGTGGGAACATCCCGGGATGCCCCTTCATGCCGATCGGATATTCCGAAATGATCAAGCCAGACTCTGCGATTCTACGGTACAAAGAGCTATGCTCAGGAGGATAGGCAATATCGATCGCTGTCCCCAATACAGCAATGGTTCTACCTCCACAGCCAAGCGCGGCATCATGACAGACTCCGTCAATACCACGCGCCATACCGCTGATAATCGTAATCCCTCGATCACACAGATCCGCTGTTAACTCTGCGGCTACTTTCCGTCCATATGCCGTAGGAAGGCGCGTGCCAACCATAGCTACAGATAGAGAAGATAGCAGCTTAACGTCCCCAATTGTATACAGAACCCAAGGAGGTCGAACCGTTTCCTTCATTAATAGTGGATATTCTTCATCGAAAATAGTAATCGGCCTAATACGTTTACGGTCCATGCGTTCCATTCTTCCTTCAATCCATTCCACAGTGAACTGCTCGGCCATTCGCAGCGCCAATTCCGCCTCTAGTCCCCTCTCCATCCAATCCGATGCGCTAAATTGATAGGCTTGTACCCAATGGGCATCCTTCTTGACGATATCCTCGATCCTTCTCCAGCCCAGACCATTCATCTCATGCAATCCGATCAATACTTCATTTCTGTCCACCATTTAGTCCTCCCATTCATCAGCAATCTGTTAAAAGAACGACAAAAAAGCAACCCCCTGCCGTTTGGCTTAGAAGGTTGCTTACCTTAAAACTTGCTTCAAATATGCTAGTTGAATTATCTTATAATGCATGTACAAAAAGGTCGGTTTTCAGCACCAAGAAGGTTGAATAAAGCTAGGGTCTGAGGAGCGGAGCGTACGTTTTGGGTACGTGAGCACCTGAGATGTTTCCGTAGGAAACATTACTTCGTAAGCATCTACTTAGGCCCGGCTGAATTCAAGATTCAACGCCGAATTTGCTTCCTGATTCACTTCGTGATCAAAAGCGGTCTTTTTAGACTACCTCTAAAGGCTATTATAGCAAATTGGATACGTAATCACCAACAGGCCCGGCTGAATAGAAGATTCAATACCGGGCCTATCAATGATTCACTTCAAAAACGGACTTCTGAAATGACTTTACTTAGTGGGTTGTGCACATGCCTAACAATCCACGCTCTTCAAGCACGCTGACTAATGTTGCGCCCATCTCGGATGGGGTCGGCGCTACTTTAATGCCACATTGCTCCAGCTTGGCGATCTTCTCTTTGGCTGTACCTTTACCACCCGAGATGATCGCACCCGCATGACCCATTCTCTTGCCTGGAGGCGCAGTTACCCCACCGATGAAGCCTACGACAGGTTTTGTCATATTCTCAGCGATCCATTCAGCTGCTTCTTCCTCAGCCGTACCGCCAATCTCACCGATCATAATTACCGCATGTGTATTATCATCTTCATTAAAACGATGCAAAATATCGATAAATTCCGAGCCTTTGACCGGATCTCCGCCGATACCGACCGCGCTGGATTGCCCGATGCCGCGCGTCGTCAACTGATGAACTGCTTCATAGGTAAGCGTACCGCTACGCGATACTACGCCTACATGACCTGGCAGATGTATATATCCCGGCATAATACCAATCTTACATTCGCCCGGCGTGATTACGCCTGGACAGTTCGGACCGATCAGCACCGTCTTCTTGCCTTCCATGTATCGTTTCACCTTGACCATATCGAGCACCGGAATGCCTTCCGTAATACAAATAACGAGATCAAGCTCCGCTTCAACGGCTTCCAAGATGGAATCCGCTGCAAATGCAGGCGGTACGTAAATAACGCTAGCCGTTGATTTGGTAGCTTCCTTAGCTTCTCTTACTGTATTAAATACTGGCAAGCTCGCTGTCTGTCCGTTCTCCAATTCGATCTCGACCGTAGTGCCGCCCTTGCCCGGGGACGTGCCGCCAACCATTTGCGTCCCGTAATCCAAGGCACCCTTGGCATGAAACAATGCTGTCTTGCCGGTGATCCCTTGGGTGATAACCCTTGTATTCTTATCGATCAAAATACTCATACTTCAAGCCTCCCCTTTAATGGATAAGGTGATAGATTACGATACGAGCGCAACGATCTTCTGCGCGCCATCCGCCATCGAATCCGCCGATACGATCGTCAAATCAGACTCAGCCAGAATGCGTTTGCCAAGCTCCACATTAGTTCCTTCCAGACGTACGACTAACGGACGATCAAGCCCAACTTGATGAGCCGCTTCCACAATCCCTGCAGCGATCACATCGCATTTCATAATTCCACCGAAAATATTTACGAAAATCCCCTTAACTTTATCATCAGATAGAATGATCTTGAACGCTTCCGTAACCTTCTCAGCCGTTGCTCCGCCCCTACGTCGAGGAAGTTGGCAGGATCACCGCCATAATATTTAATAATGTCCATCGTTGCCATCGCAAGACCCGCTCCATTGACCATGCAGCCGATGTTTCCATCTAAGGCAATGTAGCTAAGATCAAACTTAGAGGCTTCGATTTCTTTCTCATTCTCTTCTTCCAAATCACGCAAAGCAACGATATCCTTATGCCGGAACAGCGCATTGGAATCAAAATTCAGTTTGGCATCCAATGCCATCACATTACCGTCACCAGTAACTACAAGCGGATTAATCTCAGCGATGGAGCAATCCTTATCGACAAATGCCGTATAGAGAGCCATCATAAATTGAGCCGCTTTGTTCACCAGTTCATTAGGTATGTTAATCGCATAAGCCAATCTGCGTGCCTGATAGGCCTGAAGCCCTAGAGCAGGATCGACAACTTCTTTGAATATTTTCTCCGGAGTTGCTGCTGCAACCTCTTCAATCTCTGTACCGCCTTCTTCCGACGCCATCATCACGACGCTACCGGTTCCGCGGTCGACGACTACACCTATGTAGTACTCTTTCTTAATATCGCAGCCTTCTTCAATCAGCAACCGTTTGACCTCTTTGCCTTCCGGACCAGTCTGATGCGTTACCAGTACCTTGCCAAGAATCTCCTGTGCATAAGTCCGCACTTCTTCCAGATTTTTCGCGACCTTAACGCCACCAGCCTTGCCGCGTCCGCCAGCATGGATTTGCGCCTTAACAACGACAACTGGACTACCCAGTGCAGCCGCTGCTTCTACAGCCTCATCAACTGTAAACGCAACTTGTCCTCTCGGAACGACTACTCCATACTGCTTCAGCACTTCTTTTCCTTGATATTCATGGATATTCATGCTTTAGAATCCTCCTATCAACAGGCGGTATTAGAAGTTGTTCCATAACCCTAAGTATCGAACCTCACAGGTATGGCCAATCGTTGAAACCCCAATCATTGTACCATGTTTTTGAAACGCTTTCCTTAAAAAGTTCATGATTTATACACAACTTTTTTATATCGATTTGATCTCATTTTGAGATAAATCGGACTTTCTTTTTTTATTTTACAACGCCAATCCTTTCCAAAACGAAAACTGCCACTATATTTCAAAATATTTGTATATTCGACTTTTTTCGCTGTAAAACGATATATTGGGGCCGTAACACAACTCACAAAACATATCGCGAAATGAGATTAATGCCCGTACTTTATTCATTATTAAGAGCGTCAATTCATGTGATATTTTTGATAGTCATTGAGCTAAGCTTGACATTTTCAAGAGAAACTTCTACGATACGATCAAAGCATAGTTTGGAAAATTTGGAAGCACCTTTTTTCCCTTAATAATAAGTACTGTTGCCAGGCAACATGTGTCTAATGAAGGTTCGAAGAGCCAATGTCGGTCTACACGCCCGACCTGCTATTGAACCTCTTTTATTACGGAAAAGGGGTGTTTTTCGTTATGTCCATGTATGGGAAGCTTTACAGTGCCTGTCTATACGGAATCGATGGAGTATTAATTGAGGTTGAAGTCGATCTATCCAGCGGTATTCCTCAGGTAAATCTAGTTGGGTTGCCGGACTCAGCAGTGCGTGAGGCCGTGGAAAGAGTGCGCTCGGCGATCAAAAACTGCGGGTATACCTTCCCCTACAGCGAGTCACGATTAATCTTGCTCCGGCCGATTTGCGCAAGGCAGGTAGCGCCTTCGATCTAGCCATCGCACTCGGACTTTTGGCAGCAAGTGAGCAGATTCGTCTTCCGGAGGCCGATCGCCTGCTTATTCTTGGTGAGCTCTCGCTTGACGGCACGCTTCGTTCAGTTCCTGGAATACTGGCTATGGTCGATCTGGCGATGAAGCAGGGCTTCACTTCGTTTCTGCTGCCCATAGACAATGCTCCCGAAGCGATGCTGCTAGATGGAATTCATGTCTTTGGACTCAAACATTTAAAAGAGCTCGCCCCAGAAGGGATGACCGATAAGAAGAAAACTCAAGCTCCCTTGCAATTATCCTCTCTTTCTCATTTGCAGATCCATCAAGATCATCTGATAACGGCCGAGGAGCCTGTACTGTTCCCGCCACCAATTGAAGATTATAGCGATGTTCTTGGACAACAACATGTCAAGCGAGCGCTGACGATCGCAGCGGCAGGCATGCATAATATCGTACTCATCGGTCCCCCAGGCACCGGGAAGACGATGCTCATTCGCAGACTACCTACGATTCTTCCTTCGCTATCTCAGGAAGAAGCTCTGGAAGTCACGAAAATTTACAGCTCGGCAGGCAAATTAAAGGGAAGTGGAAGCGGCTTAATGAGCGCACGCCCTTTTCGCTCTCCTCACCATACGATCTCAGGGGCTGGACTGATCGGCGGAGGCAGTATACCGAAGCCGGGAGAGGTCAGTCTCGCTCATCACGGCGTCTTATTCCTTGACGAGCTACCCGAATTCTCTCGAGGCGTTCTGGAGGTGCTCCGTCAGCCACTGGAGGAGCGGGTCGTCTCGATTAGCAGATCACGGGCTTCTTTTACATTCCCAGCTCGATTTCTACTCGCCGCTTCATTAAATCCATGTCCGTGCGGCTATCTCGGAGCTGAGCCACCGCTCCCTCAATGCACATGTAGTCCAGCTAGAGTTGCCCAGTATCGTGAGAAGATATCCGGTCCCCTACTAGATCGCATCGATATGCATGTTGAAGTGCCACGTCCGGCTAATTGGAAGAGCGATGTTCAGCCTTTATCCTCAGCTGAGATGCGTGCCGCCGTCGAGAATGCCGAAGCGATCCAGCTCAACCGTTACCGCAATTACACATTCACCCGTAACAGCGAATTATCTGGTAGGATGCTGAGAAAGTTGGCTCCTCTTGACGCCGCAGCGAGCCTCTTATTGGATGCTTCGTTCGAGACGCTAGGGCTCAGCATGCGCGCCCATGACCGAATTATTAAACTGGCCCGAACGATCGCTGATCTGGAAGGCTCAGATCATATTACATCCGCCCATATCGCCGAGGCGATCCAATATCGTCAGTTAGATCGGCGCGGAATTGAGACAATATAGATCAAAAACAAAAGCCTCCATTCCCACGGAAATACGTGGTTTTGGAGGCTTTTTGAGTAGAGCTTGTTCACCATAAATGACCCCGATAGAAGTTTCTCTGAAGAATTTAGTCTCTCTGATCTAAAAGGCAGCCTCTAAATGCTCCAATTGTGGCTCAGCATTTCCTTGGAACAGAACCGTGATCACATCAAAGCGGACCGTAGCTGTCTGCTTGCCAGTTTGCAGTAAATAGACAGTCGCGGTATCACGTACTTTTTGGATTTTGCGGGGAGTGATGGATTCGGAAGGAAAACCATATACGAGCGCATAGCCACTACGGCTACGTACCTCTACGATGACAATCTGCTCCTTTTGGTTACGATCAAATCCAATTCTCCCGTACGGCAGCGCCAATTTTTGGCCAAGATTTTGTATCCCTGATCCTGCAAATATTGCGCCGCCATACTCTCCGCTCGTCTGCCTCGGACTTGGCGCTCATCCGTAATTGATCTTTCTTTATTGGTGTTTCTCATATGTAACGGCTCCTTCACTATTTCTTACGATTGAGAAAGCTTATGTAAAGAAGATCTGTCATCACACATCAACCTGTAACTGATAGACTTCAAGCGCCGTAAATTCGCTTCACGGCGCTCTGTATTATTCATAATACCATTCTTCCTCGGCCAGCTTGTCGGTACGGTATATGAATGTTAATATTTCTGCCACCAGGTTATAAAGCTCTGGTGGAATCTGTTGGTCGAGATCAAGTTTGGACAGTACTTCGACTAGTGCCGGGTCTTCCTGCACCGGGACTCCATGCTCCCTAGCCGTCTCTAAAATGCGCTCGGCCAACATCCCCCTGCCTTTAGCCGCTACGATCGGAGCATCGCCTTTGGAAGGTTCGTATTTCAAGGCGACCGCCTTCTTCATCGATAGCGGAAGCTCCTGTGATTTCTCCTCACTCATACGCGGTAATCCACCCCTCTATATGAGCTGGGTGCATAGGTTTGGGACAAGCTTAAATCATTTGATCCATCCTCTTCGCTTGTTCTAATCAAAGGTGCAGCATTCAAGGCCATTAGCCTGTAACCTGCTGAATCTAAAGCGGCTCTGACCTCATCCTGGCGGGATTCAAGAAATGTTCCAGCCAGTTCATTCTCACTATAGATCTTGAGCAGTACCTTCTTGTCGGCCACCTGAACATCGACCATGATCTGGCCTAGTGCCTTCATTTGCAAATCGAACCACAGTCGGCAATTGTCGGCATCAAGCACGCCTTTACGACCGCGTCTAGATTCGATATGCACAGAAGCCGTCTGCTCGCCATTTGGCCCGATAAAAGGTAGAAATAGCGTTACCTGTGCGAACGGAGCTGTACGGTCGGTCGTCAGCAATAGCTGCTGGCCTGTCAACTGGCTGGCCAGCTGCCGGGCAGTGTCCAAGAGCGGTGCTGGAGCATCGTCCTGCGACAGCACCTGCATTAGCAGTCCCTTCAGCGTATCGCTGATGATGAGGGGGCTGCTCTTCTGCGCAGCCAAGGCTTCCGGCTGCGCCAGACCCGCGGCAGCCCGGCGGCTTGCGCGCCGGGTACTGCCCCGCCCGCGCCGCTATGCGGTAGCGCGGACCCTTCCTGCGGCGCGGCCATCGGCCCGCTGCCGCCGGTCCCGCCGGGCACTACTGCGCCCCCGGCGGACCACGCGGCGCCTCGCCTGCGGCAGGCGCCGGTTCTTGCTGCGCGCCTACGGCCTGGCGCAGCAGCTGCTGCTCGTGCTCCGCACCGAGCAGCTTGAGCACGCGTCCCACCCACGGCTCAGTCGCCGGGGTGGACGCTGCCAGCGGCGAAGCCCCGACGGGAGCTTCGCCAGCTGGTGCCGCAGCCGCAGCACTTGTACCTATGCCTGCTCCTGCGGCAAGATCGACCGCGCGCTCCGCCGCGGTCAGCTCTGCACCGCCTTGCCCTTTGCCAGGCAAGGCAACTGCATCCTGCGCTATCGTTGCGCGCAGCTGCGTTAACAAATTTTGCAGCTTGTTGAGCAGAGCATCTGTTGTCTGAGCGCCGGTGCTCTGTGCCATCGTCGATAATAAAGTAGCCGGACTAGCACCCGCTTTTCCTCCACCATCAATTGCAGTTTGGGAAGCCATCTGAGCCGGAGCTTCCATCCCCTCATTCGCACTTGCCGCTCCACTTCCCTGTGTAGCTCCTTGAGAACCAATCGCCGCTGCAGTCAATCCCCCAAGTTGAGAAGCTGAAGCACCAGATGCTGTGGTATTAGGAGCACTTGAGTTTGCAATCGACTGTAACGCTACCAAATTCTCCGCTTGCGTCCCAGCCATCATCGGCAATTGAGCACCGTTCGTCTGACCGCCTGTCTGCCCCTGCAAATTCAAACGGTCTCCTCCCAAAAATGTCGCCAACTGCTCCTCCAGAGTCGATAACAGCACATGCAACGGTGGGCCAAAAACGGCTTGATGCAAGCTTCCTACCGTCTCTGCAGTCAAAGGTAGACCTCGGTTCAATGCAATTCCCGCCGCCTGAACCCATTCAGATAACGGTACAGAAGTCGGTTTTAACGCTGTCAGACTAAGCAGTTGGGTAACATTCTCCTTGGTCAGCGGTATCCCGCTCGCCTGCATAGATTGGATTAACTCACGGTTTGCTGCAGTATTTTCAAGTCCGAATTCACTCAATAAACCGACAAGCGAGGCAGATGACAAGCCCGACGTCACCGGCGGATTGATCGGCTTAAGTACCATTTGGCCATCCTGAGCCTGCGGTTGTACCTGCAATAGCGTAGTCTGTCCTTGTTGCAGCGGGGTTTCTAATGTAGCATGGAGCTTCACTCCTTGCACTTGGATCACCGCTTCTTGGCCATCCTCAGATACGCTAAGCACTGTTCCACGGACGACTTGCCCTGCTTTTAGCTCCATCGTACGCGGCTCTCCGGGGCGCACATCCCCCATCATGCTTCTCAGCAGCGGTCCTATATTCATCAATTCCCCTCCCAATCCTGATTATAGGTAGTTCAAAAAGTCCAATTTTGATAAGAAGACCTGATCGAAACAATTCAAAGATGAGCGACCGCGATTTAAACGTAGGTTTTCTTGCGATATAGAATTTCATCAGCTTCGCTGATAACGAATAAACTCTATATCTAACACGAAGTAACACTGAGAGCTTATCCGACATTGAATCTTGAATTCAGCCGGGCCTAAGTAAATGCTTACGAAGTCATGTTTCCCACGGAAACATCTCAGGCGCACACGTACAAACTTCGTACGCTCCGCTCCTCACGCCCTAGCTTCATCCAACTGAGCGTTTCGAAAAAACGCACATCGGAAGCATAAGCTTCGGTGCTGAAAACCAGCTTTGGAACATTTATTTAAATAAGGTAGAACAAAACCTCTAACGAAACTTGGTATCGCTATTTCAATCAAAATGGACCTATAAAACTTTTAACGAAACTAGATATTGTTATTTAAGCCAATTAGGCGCTTAACTCCTGAATTTCTCACAAATAACGATATGGTGTTTCATTAGATTTTATTTGATGCTATTTTTGAGAAAATAACGATCTGTTGTTTCGTTAGACAAGATACGGAAAACCCGCCTTGCTTGGCGGGTTCATCAGAACAACGTCTGTTCTTCCATCAGCAAATTACGCAAGAAGCTTCTGCGATGCATCGGCGTTGGCCCCAAAGCCATAATTTGCTCCCGGTGCAGCTTGGTAGCGTAACCCTTATGTACTGCAATTCCGTATTCCGGATATCTTACATCCCATTCTCCCTGACAGAGCCTGTCACGCGTTACTTTAGCAATAATCGATGCAGCTGCAATCGACTGACTAGTGGCATCTCCTTTAATAATAGCCAATTGCGGAACATCTATATCCACCTTCTCCGCATCTACCAGCAACATATCCGGCTTGACCGTCAATTGATTCACTGCCTGCTTCATAGCCAGACGCGCAGCCTGCTTAATATTAATCTGATCAATGGTTGGTGCATCCACATAACCGATTCCTACAGCTATAGCCTGTTCCATAATCACGTCGAATAGATACTCACGCTTCTTGGCACTCAGCTTCTTAGAATCATCGACATCCTCGAGTATAAGTCCTTGCGGTAATATAACCGCAGCCGCTACTACATCACCAAACAGACAGCCTCGTCCTACTTCATCAACACCCGCAATATTCTGATATCCTTGCTCCCAATATTCTTGTTCATATTTTAATAAATGACTCATCGTCTCTCCCCGTTCTCCCCGACTACTTCGACTGATATTCTTTGATGAGGGGCGGTCCTAAACGCACTATTTGTCCCTCTATGAATCTATTACTACTATATACTATTTATCGGCTGATCGACGTCTAAATTAAGCAGCTAATAGGGATGAAATTTTTCCCTTCTGCAGAGATCTTTATATTTATTCCAAGCTAAAGCGCATAAAAAAATCCCTCCAGGTAGCCATCAGACTATCCCGAAAGGATTAAATAATGCATAAGCTTTTACCGATCGACCCTTAGTAAGGCGCCTCCATCGAATATCTTCCCAGTTTGCCAGCACGCAGTTCGCGCAGCATAATTCCCGAGGCTTTCTCTAAATCAACACGCCCTCCACTAACGATACAGCCACGCTTACGTCCCACAGCTTCCATCACCGCTACAATATCATCCGGATTGTCCGGATCTTGAGGGGGCTCCTTCAACTCAAATCTGCTTGAGAATGACTCCCAGTAATATTTCACCAAATATTTAACGCCAAAAAAAGCGACGTCTTCCACATTCAATATTTCTTCACGGATCGCTCCGGTTACCGCAAGACGATAACCTACATTCTGATCCTCAAATTTTGGCCAGAGATTCCGGGAGTGTCGAGCAGCTCCATATCGGTCCCTACCTTGATCCATTGCTGGCCTTTGGTAACGCCAGGACGATCTCCAGTAGCAGCGATATTCCGCCCTGCCAATCGGTTAATCAACGTAGATTTCCCCACGTTAGGAATCCCTACGATCAGGGCACGGACTGCACGCGGATTTATACCTTTCGCCCTTTGCTTCTCGATTTTGTCTTTTAACAGTTCTTTGGCCAGGACGGGGATCTCTTTAATCCCTTGCCCACTGGAAGCATCTACAGCAACAGCGAGATGCCCCTCTTGCTTGAATACGTCAAGCCATTGCTTCGTTACGGCAGGATCCGCCAAATCGGCTTTGTTTAGCACGATCAAGCGTGGCTTTCCCTGCAAAATTTCATCGATCATTGGATTTCTGCTGGACGTCGGTAACCTAGCATCCAACAGCTCAATCACTACATCGATAAGCTTAAGCTTATCCTGAATCTGCCTGGCGAGCCTTGGTCATATGACCGGGAAACCATTGAATCGTCATCGTATCACCTCAATTTTCTCCCGAGCACATCATTTTACTTTCGAAATTAGTGACCGATCAACTTCATATCTTTTACAGGCCAGAAAACAAGATCCGCCCGCCCGATAATATCCTTGAACGGTACATACCCGATCGCACGGCTATCCGTACTATTCGACCGATTGTCGCCAAGTACAAACACATAGCCCTCCGGAACCTTTCCGTCCGGAAACTGCTCATTAGGGAAGTTTTTTTCAATATTATAAAGTTGGTTATTCTTATGCTTCTCATCCAGAGCTTCCTGGATATAAGGCTCTTCAATAACTTTACCATTGACGGTAATGGTGTCGCCCTCAACCTTGACGGTATCACCCGGCACACCGATTACTCGTTTAATGAAATCACGTCCCTCCGATGGAACATGGAAGACGACAACCTCACTGTGCTTAGGCGCACGGAAATCATAAACAATCTTGTTGACGATAATTCTCTCGCCAGTATAGAAATTCGGATGCATTGACGGCCCGTCAACAATGAATGGGGCAAACAAAAGCCATCTGATCACTAATACTAATACGACAGCGATCACGATGGCCTTTATCCACTCCATTGCCTCGCTCTTATGTTCTTGGGGCGGCTTCTGGGAATCTCCCGCATGAATATGCTGTTCCATGGATCGCGATCTCTCCTTGTCATATATAGTATGCGGCACTATACAGCCTTTTATAAATATAGAAAGGGAGCTTGAGTAAAAACACAAGCCCCCTTATCGTTAACCGAATTAACGACGTACTTCTTTAATTCTCGCTGCTTTACCGCGAAGTTCACGAAGATAGTACAGCTTCGCACGACGCACTTTACCACGGCGAGCCACTTCGATTCTATCGAGTTTTGGGGAATGAAGCGGGAAAGTTCTTTCCACACCTACACCATTCGAAATTTTACGAACTGTAAAAGTTTTGCTGATTCCACCACCACGACGCTTAATAACAACACCTTCAAACAGCTGGATACGCTCACGAGATCCCTCGATAACCTTAACGAACACTTTTAAAGTGTCACCAGGACGAAAGCTCGGAATATCCTTGCGAAGTTGTTCTTGCGTAATCGCTTGTACGATATTCATCTATGACTCCCTCCTTCCACTCAGGTGTTCATGCCTCTTCCGGAAAACCGATTGTTCTCCTTCATCATCCGCAGCGGACCACCGATTTCACAACAAAATTAATAATAGCACATTTCACATGACGTATCAAGGAATTTCTCTGTGCTGTTATCTGTGCCAGAAAAGATAAGTTTCACTATCCCCTTACATTAGTGAAGGCATCGCTGAATATTATGGCTATCCTCTTCTTTGGTACATGTTTAGGCGTTCGATGATGATTGAAATCCAATCCACAATAAAAACACCAGTACATTGCTGCTATGCTCTCATGGTATAAGAAAAACACAACCGCTTGTGCCTTAGATAAAACTTCTCTTTTATTGAACTATCGTGTCCCGTTAGATTAACAGGGTGCTTGTACTGCAGACCCACGCTTTGCGCCATTTGCGTTCATTGGCGATATAACATAGAGGAGCGGATCAAAAATGTTACGAATCGGAAGCAAGAAATTGATACGTTGAAAAAAGAGCTGACAAGGGGGCATATACTCGTCCTCATTGCGGAGTTCCACTTATTGTGAAATCAGGAGATATACGTGGGGTTTTCTTTTCTCATAACCCAGGAGAAGCCTGTGTTCTTACGCAGAGCTACGACACTTACAAAAAGCAAACATCCAGAGAGTCTGAGCAACATTCTATATGCGAGAAATTGTTCATGAGGTTCTAAAAAACCAAGAGAGAATACATAGGGATCTTAACGTGGATTTCGGATATATAGCTAAAGTTGAGGAAAAGTGAAGTTACTTTCCCAACATCATCTTGAATAGCAATGAAACAGAATTGCCAATATCCATTCTAACTAATGTGGATCGCTCTAAAGATAACAAGCTTACAAAACAGATCAAAAAGCAAAATGATTTCTTTAAAAAGAAAGGTCTCCAAACTCTTTGGTTTAAGCATATTAAGGATTTTGCGGTTCTTAATTTAAGAAAAGCGATACTGAGCTAATCAGCATATGGAAACAGACCAATCTAATTCCGTTTAACAAACAACTCAAATAAATTGCTATCCGTTCAATTTACTGTTATTCTAATAAAGAATTATTTTTGTTCGGATTTCGTCTTGATGATCCTGAGAGCAAGGATAGTAATATATGTGTGGTTATCACACTAGGAGGCAATAACAATGGAACAAGGTACAGTAAAATGGTTTAACGCAGACAAAGGTTTTGGATTTATCGAACGTGAAGGCGGAGAAGATGTATTCGTTCATTTCTCAGCTATTCAAGGCGAAGGCTTCAAATCTCTTGACGAAGGTCAAAGAGTTACTTTTGACGTAGAAAAGGGGCAACGTGGACCCCAAGCTACTAACGTTCAAAAAGCTTAAAAATGACAACAAATAAAAACAGACTCTTTATTAAGAGTCTGTTTTTTTATTGTCCAGAAAAACAAATTTAAAACCCTACCCAAGCAAATGAGTAGGGAAATGGTACAGGTACAGTAAATGGTAGACTCAGTATAACATAGTACACTTGGAATCCCAAAACTTATAATTTCAAAAGCAACGAATAGATCGATTCATTTATGATCAAGTTATGAAAATGTAAGGATTAGATGGATAACTTAACATATCGACAGTTTCCTGACCACATCTTTGGTGTTACTTCATTTCGTGTAGTAGTTTAACTAAACGATTTGTTTGACTAATGTGTCCCGTTAGTTACCCTGAGACCCTGTTATACACCTATTCATCTTTATTACTTATTTCTTTTGAACGGGAATCCATATTTTAAAATAAACTTAGGGGCTGCAATAAAGGCTCTACTGTATTTATCCTTGCTTCTCCGATAGTAATTAAGCAATTTGCTTAATATGGTTCTCGTTAAAAGTCTGGATCTGGATGTCCTCTTTTGCAAACATGATTCCCCTGATTGGATTCTGTTTTGGTGAAGGAATAAATTTTTCCCTTTCAAGGTAGTTGAAAAATACTTTTAAGGTGTGCAGTTTTGAATTAGTTGTTGTTGGGTTATTTCCTCTTTCAAAGTCATCAAATAACCGCTTATCGTTTTTGGTGATAAATTACGATACTTTACATCATCATGGAAATCCTTAACTGCAAATTTCAGCAACAAAAAAACCACTCCCTCTTCAGATTTGTAGTCTGAAAAGAAAGTGATTCACGTTTTAATAAGCAAGTTCATGCATGAACGCTATCTAATTCACTTCATAAAAATGTTGAAATCCCTTGCTGTTATCTGTAATTTATCAAAGAGGAATTCGACTTTTTCAAGTCCAAGATCACTTACTTTTCTTTTCAATAATTAAAATTATAAGGAGTTCAATCTAATGAGTAAAGTGTTCAGGGAGAAGTTTTAATATCATTTAAGAATCAATATGTTGAGATAGATTTTAAAACATCATTTTCAAAATATAAGTACCTATCAGCTCCCAATGAACTTTCATAGACCCACAAATCAGTGGTTCCCCATGAATATATGTCCTTGGAATGGCGGCTATAAGGACCCCAAGATAAAAAGACCATATCTGATGTCATTCCAATATTTATACCGCCCTTTTGTATTCGATCCCAGTTCTTTTGTGAAAAATTATATGTTTTATATGGATTTTCAGTTAAAATAGCAAGCGGAAAATTCCTTCTTTGTAGGGTCGCTCTATATGTTTGTCCTTTGTACGAAAAGTAGACATTTAACCAATCACCTAGTGTCGCATCCCTAGTAATACTTTTTATTGTAACACTTGATAAATTTTGTACTTTTGAATGGGCACTGTTTCCATTCAAATCATCAATGAGAGTTGTAGGTGTATTTAACCATACCGTTTTTCCATAGTACTTCTTGTATGTCTCATATAAATCATTAACTGGTACTGTAACCTCTTTACTATCCGTTGAGATAACAACTGATTTGATGTACTTTTTTCCGCTACTTGTATCGTCGAATTCTACATTTAAGCTTGCACCGAATAAATCTTTGATCAGTTGAAGAGGGATCATTAATTTTCCACTTACAATCTGGAAGGATCCCGCGTATGATGTGCTGACTCCATTTATTTTTGCACTCTTGGAGTTTAATTTTGTTTGTACTTTTGTATCTTTATATGAGAAATTTATGTCGTTTGTTTTAGTATTTAAATTTACTGTACCACCTAAAGCTTTAATCACATCCGCAGCTGGTAATAGAGTATTACTGTTAATTACTACTCCATTCTCATTGATTTTTACTACCGTGATCTTTGCTGGTATCGTGAAAGTTTCGTTGTTATTTGAATATTCTTCTGGACTAATCCACGGTACTAGATTAGTACTACCTTGATCAAAATAATCTAATGCAATATTTTCGTAGCTTGCGCCATAGGTCGTTTTAGATATTGCGTATAATTTTCCATCGTATATTACAGACACATAACAAATTGAAGCCCCCAAATAATCTCCCCAATGGTCTTGAGCAAGGTTGTTCATAAAACTCTTTTTAGCGTCATTTGTTAAATTTTTAAATAATCCCAAATCGTCTTTATTAAAATAAAGAGTGATTGAACTTTCATTATATTTCAGTATACCACTGGTATCATCGAAACCGTCTATTGTAATAACGTCTACCTGACTATTCAATTTACTCATTATTTCTTGTTCTTCATTAGAAAAAGCATATACAGGACCATTAAACCCACTACAACAGATAGCAAGTATAAAAACTAAGGTAATCAAAAACTTTTTCATTACCATAATCCCCCAGTAAATTATTTCCCATTATCATATCATTTTCGACTTTATAGATCTAGGAGATTACATGAATTAATAGGTTAGTGATCAAATAGAACTATTTATGTAATTTCTTCAACTTCAAATCCTTGATGAAGCGACCGTACGATGTACAATTCATCAAATCCTTCATTATATGAAGGTAGTTCTAATTTCTTCAGTGTACTTTTGATTCCTACCTCAGGAACCTTTTCATTCCCTTGCCTCTTTTCATTACGCTCATGCGATAAATCATAATCTGGTTCAAAGTAATAACCCACTATCTTATATTTATGAGTTTTAGCCAAATCGATATACTTTTCCCGCTCCTTTATTGTTGGATTCGTATTATCGACCACGAACGGCAGACTAGTATCAATGGATGCCTGAAGAAATACATATTCTCGATTCCTAGTCCGTAACATATCAAGATTGATCCTCATATGAGTTTTGAAGAACTTTTCTTTATAGAATGTAGATTTTCCAGAAGCTTGAATTCCAATAAAAATTACACACTCCATGTCATCCATCCTTTGATAAGTATACGTATTGGTTTATGCACTCTCAAACGGCTTTTTCATCCCGCGAGTAAAGGTGTGGAAATGTGAACCATCGATTCTTTAATCACTGGAAGTCTCTAAGAGAGTATTTGTCTAAAAATGATTTCGTAACCTTCATTCGGTTACAAAGTCGTACTTTTTCATATGTACTCCTTTTTAACCAATCATCAGTTCCACATATAGCTCTTTACTTATTCTGGTGTGACTATGAAATAATTTTCTTCCCCTCAACGCGTTAAAGGATTGTCGCGATTGTGCGACGTATGATATGATATGAAAAAAACGGAAGGGTGCTAAGCATGATTATAACCGCCTCCTTTATACTGGCGATCCCCATTGTGGTATTTGTCGGTAGTATCTGGTTTGCGGAAGTCATAAATGCCCGAAGTGTAAGACAAAACTCTCAGGCACATCGGACGGCAAACTAATTAGTCATTCAAACCAAAAATGGCGTAAGCTGAACGGATTAATTCCGTGTGCTTATGCCGTTTTTTTGATTTATCCGATTCGTTATCCATTCACAAATTTTCATTCCAATTTTGTAACTTTATCGTAGCGAGCAACGGTTATAATTAGGAAAGAAAACTAGGTAAATATAGATATAGGAGAGAAATATGGCTCGATTCGTAAAAGTAGGCTCACTGTTTTTAGTAGTACTCATCATTGTTTATTCTTTTATGGTTACTCATCCTAGCAACGCGTTATCTCACAAGGCCTGTACCTCCTGGGAAATGGTTAAGGACAAATCGTTCATGATCAATCACAAAGGATACAAGGTAAACCAGCTCCCTGCCGGATTCTCTGTTAAGCCTGGTACAGCTAAGAAGTCCCGTCCTGATGTATCACTATATTACGCCGAAGGCCGATAACAAGGAACCGGGAATAACTCGGTAATCAATCTAGAAGCCTTTGAAGAGAATATGGAATACCTTCATGATGAAGGGTACTACACTGCAACGCTTGAGGAACTTGAGAAGTACGTACTCGGTGAAATATCTTTGCCTGAAAAGTCGATTGTCATCACCTTTGACGATGGATACCAGAACAACTATATTTACGCTTACCCGATTCTGAAAAAGTATGGATTCCACGGCACGATCTTTATGATCGGCGGTGAAATAAAGGAGCAGACCGTATCATTTGATCCGAAGAAGAAAAGCTCCTTGTCCCGAGCAGAAATCGAAGCTTCCCGGGATGTATTCGAGTACCACAGTCATACATTTGATCTGCACAAAAAGGGATTTCCTAAATGCGGTGAAAGCCACTCACTTGCGCTCGACACAGCACTTCTACAGCAGGACATCCAGAAAATTAAGTCGACGGGAATTGATACACCATACATCGCCTATCCATACGGCGAAGTATCAATGCAAATGATCTATTATTTGAGAGAGAACGGCTACAGAATGGGCTTCACGGTCCTACAGGACTTCGTCAAGCCGGGAGACCCGCTGATGAAGCTACCTCGCCTAACCGTCACCTCGAAGACGAATCTACCCGAGCTGTTGGAGCATAAGATAACGCCTAAAGAAGCAATGAACATGAACTCCATGAACTCTTTATAAAACAATGAATACACAAAACCCTCAAAACCCACGAAACGTGGAATTTGAGGGTTCTTATTATTGTTCTATTTGATCCTCGAGCTGCTTAAGCCAAGCCATATCGTCCTTAGACAGCTCCAAATGCTCCAGCAAATCCGGCCTACGTTGCCAAGTACGACGCAACGCTTCTCTGCGGCGCCAGATTTCAATATTCGCATGATGACCACTAAGCAGAATATCAGGCACTTTCCAGTCCCTGAATTCCACAGGCCGCGTATAATGCGGATATTCTAGCAGCCCTGTGCTGAAGGAATCCGTAATCGCGCTTGTCTCATTTCCAAGAACTCCGGGTAATAGACGAGTAACACTATCGATCACCGTCATCGCCGGAATTTCACCGCCTGTAAGCACGTAATCACCGATCGACAATTCATCGGTTACTAAATGCTCACGAATGCGTTCGTCATAACCTTCATAATGACCGCAAATGAAGATCAGATGTTCTTCCTGAGCCAGCTCCTCCGCTTTGCGCTGTGTGAACGTCTCCCCTTGCGGACACATCAGAATGATACGTGGCGCTTTTGTGGTGGCCTCTGCCCCTGATCTACTTAACAAATCCTCCACAGCGTGAAAGATAGGATCAGGCTTCAGCACCATTCCGCCTCCGCCACCATACGGAGTATCGTCAACCGTACCGTGCTTATTGCCAGCATAATCTCGGAAATTGATCGCATTTAATGCTACAAGCCCTTTATCACTGGCTTTACCGAGAATGCTGCTCTGGAATACGCCCTCGAACATTTCCGGGAATAGGGTCAGAACGTCCATTCTCATCATTTACAACAATCCTTCCAACAGATGAACTTTCACCAGCTTTGATTTCACGTCGACATCAAGCACGACATCATCGATCACCGGAAGTAACAGCTGCTTGCGAGAAGGCATTTTAACAACCCACACATCATTAGCCCCTGGACGGAGGATTTCTTCAATAATCCCAAGCTCTTCGCCTTCATCACTAACGACCCGGCAGCCGATAATTTCGTAGAAGTAATATTCATTATCCGGCAACTCGACCGACTCTTCCTTGTTAACCTTCATCTCACAGCCTTTATATTTCTCAACCTGATTAATATTGTCGTATCCATCGAATCTAACAACATACATCTGTTTAACCGGACGTGAAGTAGCTATTGTTACTTCTGTCATTACACCGCTATCCGGGTTCACGATCTTCAGCTTACTTTTCGGAGCAAATCTGACCTCGGGGAAATCGGTATGCGGCAGTATTTTCAACTCCCCGCGAATGCCATGAGTATTTACAATCTTCCCTACCATCAACAAAGAATCCGACATAACATCCTCCCAAAATACGAAATACTTCTAAAATACACTTCACTATATACCCGATATACCTGATCATAGAATCATCAGGATTATATTCATCAAGAGTTGCCCATTTCATACATGCTTGCCGCATGTACGAAAGCGGGCTAGGATATATCTCCTAACCCGCTTTCGTATATGTTTAAGACATGATATCTACGGTAACCCGTTTATCCATCTTAACGGCTGCCGATGCCACAACCGTGCGGAGCGCCTTGGCGATTCTCCCTGCTTGCCAATCACTTTCCCCACATCATCAGGATGCACGGATAATTCATATACAATCAGGTGTTCCTTCTCAACGACCTCCACACGGACATTGTCCGGATGATCAACAAGAGCCTTCGCAATAACGCCGACTAATTGTTCCATATGGACCCTCCAGAATCAGCAACTATTTTTGCAATTTAGACTCATGGAATTTCTTCATTACGCCTGCATTGCTAAGCAAATTGCGAACTGTATCAGATGCTTGAGCACCATTTTGCAACCATTGCAACGCTTTTTCTTCGTCGATGTTTACTACTGCCGGTTGTGCAACCGGGTTGTAAAAACCGATCTCTTCGATAAAGCGACCGTCACGCGGGGAACGGGAATCCGATACCACGATGCGGTAGAAAGGAGCTTTATGAGCACCCATGCGTTTCAAACGAATACGAACTGCCACTATATTCACCTCCTTTAAAAATTACCTGCTAGAGGAAATTCAAAAAGTCCACTTTTGATCACGAAGCGAATCAAGAAGTAACTCGGCATCGAATCTTGAATTCACCCGGGTCTTCCGGTGCTCACGTACCCACTACGTACGCTCCGCTCCTCAGACCCTAGCTTCATCCAACCTTCTCGGTGCTGAAAACCGTCTTTTGAACCTGATTTAAACTTTTTTATATTTCGTCCGATGATATCGATCACCGGAACGGAAATTTCATTCCTTTGCCCGCTTTGCCGAGCTGTTTCATCATTTTATTGCCTTTGCCCTTAGGCCCCATCATATCAGAGAACTGCTTCATCACTCTACGCATTTCATCAAACTGCTTGATCAAGCGGTTCACATCCGCCAGGCTCGTACCGCTACCTGTAGCGATCCGCTTGCGCCGGCTGTGATTGATGAGATCAGGGTTTTGCTTTTCTTCTGAAGTCATCGAGTGCACGATTGCCTCTACTCGGCCCATCTGCTTCTCGTCAACCTTGATGTCTTTCATTTGCTTCATCTTACCCATCCCTGGAATCATATCCAGAATCTGATCGATTGGACCTAGCTTCTTCACTTGATCCATCTGTTCAAGGAAGTCATCGAACGTAAATTCCGCGTTGCGCATTTTCCGTTCCATTTCCTTCGCTTTCTCAGTATCGATATTGGACTGGGCTTTCTCAATCAGGGAGAGCATATCCCCATCCCGAGAATTCTTGACGCCATCCGTTCTGGATGGAACGGCTCAAGTGCATCAATCTTCTCGCCGAGTGCCGCAAATTTAATCGGGCATCCGGTAACCGCCTTAACCGATAATGCTGCGCCACCACGTGTATCGCCATCCAGCTTCGTCAGCACGACACCTGTCAGCTCTAATTGCTTGTTGAAGCTCTCCGCTACGTTGACTGCATCCTGCCCGGTCATCGCATCGACCACGAGCAGCACTTCATCCGGCTTCGTCACTTCATGAATCTGACGGAGCTCCTCCATCAGTTCTTCGTCAATATGCAGACGACCTGCGGTATCGATCAACAGGTAATCGTTGCCGTTATCCTTGGCATGCTGCAGCGCCTGACGAGCAATCTCCACTGGACTGTTGCCAGCCGGCAATGTAAATACCGGAACCTTGATTTGCTCACCGAGTACTTGCAACTGCTTGATCGCAGCCGGGCGGTAAATATCGCCTGCAACAAGCAACGGACGATGATTACCCTTAAGCAACAGCTTGGCCAGCTTAGCCGAGGTTGTCGTCTTACCTGCCCCTTGCAAACCTGCCATCATGATAACGGTTGGTGGGCGATTGCTCTTGGCCAGCTTCGATTGGGTACCGCCCATCAATTCCGTCAATTCCTTGTTAACGATATCGATGATGACCATCCCCGGAGTGAAGCTCTCCATCACGTCACTGCCAACGGCCTTTTCCTTCACCTTGGCGATGAATTCCTTAACGACTTTAAAGTTAACGTCCGCTTCCAGCAAAGCGAGCCTTACTTCGCGCATTGCTTCATTTACATCATCTTCTGATACCTTGCCTTTGCCACGAAGCTTACTAAATACACTCTGCAAACGACTTGTTAATCCTTCAAATGCCATTGTCCCGTCACCTCCATTCATACTTGTATAACTCTATCTCATTAGCTTATCTTCAATTTTACAATCGTTCCACTTGCTGAAGCAAATCCATGATCGTCTCTTTATGTATCGGAGACATCTCGCTCTGTTCCATCAAGCGCTTCAATTCGGCTACCATTCTGACACGCTCTTCATCCTTGCGCAGCAGCCCAAGCTTCTCTTCGTAACCTTCAAGTACTTCATCGGCACGTTTGATATGCTCATACACCGCCTGGCGGCTAATACCGAATTCGCTTGCGATCTCCCCAAGGGAGAAGTCATCCAAAAAATAATATTTGAGAAACATCTGCTGCTTTTCAGTGAGCAGCGTTTCGTAGAAATCAAACAACAGGTTGATTCGGTTCGTCTTCTCAAGCTTATTCTCTTGACTCATCTGGGCACCCCCTCCGTCAAGGAAAAACACTTTACAGCGCATCAACATTCACTATAATAACGAATCGGTAAAGGGTTGTCAAGCATATTTCCTTAACATGTGTAACAACACTCTGTCATAGAAGAAATGAACGGTTCTCCCACTATAAATATGGCCGCTGTCAGTAAGCCGACAGCGGCCAAGAGGTTTGTTTCTATACCGATTTACATGCATCTAAGATTAATGGTGTGGTAAGAGATAAAGCAATATAGCAAAGAAGTGAGTAATGCTTCCTCCCAGCACGAACAGATGCCAAATTGCATGATGATACGGGAATATGCGCCATACATAAAAGATCGTCCCAAGCGAATAGAGAATTCCGCCGGTTACTAGTAGGATGATCCCCGGCTGAGGAACTGCCGCAGTAAGCGGACCCCATGCGGCAACGATCAGCCATCCCATAATCAAATAGAAGATAGTCGACATAAACAGGAATCGCTTCACAAAGAATGCCTTGAATAGAACACCAAGCAAGGCGATACCCCATACGGTCCCAAATAGGCTCCAGCCGAGCGGGCCGCGAATCGCTACTAGTAATAATGGTGTATAGGTTCCGGCGATAAACAAGTAAATGGAGGAATGATCAAAGAACTCGAACAGATCCTTGACCTTGCCCTCCTTGAAGCTATGCACCAAAGTGGAGCAAACATAGAGCAGTAGCATGCTGACTCCATAAATGGTAAAACTGACGATATGCCAAGCCGTACCTTTTAAACTTGAGAAAACGATGAGCAGCACAAGCCCGGCCAAGCTAAGCATCGCGCCAATGCCATGGGTAATCGCATTGGCAACTTCTTCACGGCGCGGGTAGGTATGAGTATTCGCCATCTTGCTGTCCTCCTTATCTGATCATCTTAACTTTTAGAAAAAGTTGAACTAAGAATAGTATGGATACGATATTAGAATATGGGCACCGGCCCACTAAGGTTCCTTGTTCAATTATTCCTACTGCTCAATTTCCGCCGTCTCTTCTTCTTCTTGAATCAAGCCGGCGAACAAGCCGTGCACGAACTGCTCGGAATCAAATTTCTGCAAATCTTCCATTTTTTCACCAAGCCCGACCAGCTTCACTGGCAAGCTCAGTTCCTGACGGATAGCGATAACGATCCCGCCTTTGGCAGTGCCATCAAGCTTAGTCAATACAAGACCGGTAACCCCGCTCTTCTCACCAAACAGCTTGGCTTGAGCAAGCGCGTTCTGACCGGTCGTTGCATCAAGCACCATCAGTACTTCGTGTGGAGCTCCCGGAATCTCACGCTGGATGACGCGGAATATTTTGTTCAATTCCTCCATGAGATTCGATTTGTTCTGCAGACGTCCCGCCGTATCACAGAGCAGAATATCTACTCCACGCTGCTTAGCGGCTTGTACCGCATCGAACATGACCGCCGCAGGGTCTGAACCGGCATTCTGTTTGATGACCTCGACGCCGACGCGTTCTCCCCACACTTCCAACTGCTCGATAGCTCCAGCCCGGAACGTATCGCCTGCGGCCATCAGCACTCTTTTACCTTGCTGCTTATAATAGTGAGCCAGTTTGCCAATCGTCGTGGTCTTACCAACACCATTGACACCAACGAACAGGATAACGGTAATTCCGTCCGAATTGAGCTTTATCTCATTATCTTCATCTCCACGCAGCAACCCAATCAGCTTCTCCGACATAATCGGCTGCAAGTCTGCTGCATCTTCGATCTTACGCTTCTTCACTTCGTCACGCAGATCATCGATCAATTCCATAACCGTATTCACGCCTACATCGGCGCCAATCAATATTTCTTCCAATTCCTCGAAAAATTCTTCATCGATCTTCTTGCGGCGGGTCACCAGCTCGGCAACCTTCTCCACGAAGCCTTTCCGCGTCTTCTCAAGACCGTCCTTGAACTGCTTGGTAACGGATTCGGTTTTTGAAGAGATGCTCTCTTTTAGTTTTTTAAAGAAACTCATATGCTGCCTCCTCATTCTTCTTCAAAAAAGTTCATTAAGCTATATTAAGTTTAAATGGATATTACGGAAAACTTGACGTCTGTCAGGCGATTTCTACTGTCTCTTCATCATCCAGCTTCACAGAAACGAGCTTGGATACGCCGCCTTCTTCCATCGTTACGCCATAGAGCACATCAGCCTCTTCCATCGTCCCCTTGCGGTGTGTCACGACGATAAACTGTGTCTGCTCGGAGAACTCGCGTAAATATTGAGCGAAACGAATTACGTTAGCTTCATCCAGCGCTGCTTCAACCTCATCAAGTACGCAGAATGAACCGGCTTAACCTGCAGAATTGCGAACAACAGCGCCATTGCGGTCAACGCCCTCTCTCCCGGATAGAAGTTGCAGGTTCTGCAGTTTCTTGCCTGGAGGCTGAGCGACAATATCGATGCCTGTCTCGAGCAGATTGCTCGGGTCCAGTAGTTGCAAATCTGCACGGCCACCGCCGAATAGCTTCGTGAACACGATACTGAACTCACGCTTAATCGCATCAAAGGTCGTCTTGAAGCGCTTTGACATCTCTTCATCCATTTCTTGAATAACCTGATACAAGGTTGACTTAGCTTCGACTAGATCATTTTTCTGCTCGGACAGGAACTGGTAACGCTCGTTAACTCGGTTAAACTCCTCAATTGCACCAAGATTAACCTCTCCGAGCAAGGTGATCTTCCGCTTCAATTCCTTCGACTCGGCCTGCGCCACAGGAACATCCTCCGGAATCGGGTAACGCTGCTTCGCCATTTCATAGCTCAGCTCATAGTCATCACTTAGTTTGCTCAGAATATTCTCCAACTCGACATCGAGCCGGTTCGCCTGAATTTCCGTCTGCCGTAGCTTCTCCTCGACCGCCTTCAGTGCCAGGCGTTGCTCCTTCGTCTCATTCTCGCCATCGGACAGCTTCTTGACGAATACAACTCGCGAAGCTCTCTCCAGCTCAAGCTGCTCTCCGGCACGTTCTTTCTTTAATTTATATTCATTCAGCTCCTCACGCTGAGTAGAGCTCTGATGCGTGTTCTTCTCTAAGTCTGCCACAATGGACTGCAAAATACTTCGATTTTGCTCCAACTCACGTTTGAGGATACTGCAGTCTTCCTCAGAACGACGCAATTGCTCCCTTATAGAGAAGCCTTCCTGATCCAGCTTACCTTCACGCACCTTAAGTCCAGTGAGACGGTCCTGCAGTTCTTCCTTCGCCGATTCATTCGCTTTGCGGGCATATTCCGCAGCGTGAATTGACTGCTGAATATGTAGCTCTTCCTTCTCCAGTTCGATTAGCTTCGCTTCCGCCTGAACTTTAGCTTGTTCCAGCTCTTCGATCTCTTTCAGATAATGGCCCTTCTCCTGGCCATACAGCTCGAATTGCTCAGATACGTGTCTCCATTCATGCTCGATTTGCTTCATGTCGCTGGCAACAGATTGCTCTTCAGACCGTTTGTGGTCGCCGGCCTCACGCAGCTTCTCGAGCGATTGCTCCGACGCTACCACCTGCTCGCGCACATCGATCAGGCTTTTACGCAGCTTGTCCAGCATGTCTTCTGCCTCACGAATGTCGGTAGCAAGCTGATCCAGCTGACGCTTGCGTCCCAGCAGATTACTGTTCTTGCGATGTTGGCTACCCCCGGTCATCGAACCGCCGGCGTTCACCACATCACCTTCCAGTGTAACGATCCGGAAGCGATATTGACAGCGCGCAGCCATCTTATTAGCTAACTCCAAGTCGCTGGCGAACACTACATTACCGAGCAAGCTACCGACAATATTGCTATACTCCGAATCATAGCCAACCAAATCAGCCCCAATTCCTACAAACCCCTCCGCGTCTTCCATCAAATGCTTGTCCGACGCTGAGATCTGCCTTGGTCGAATGACATCAAGTGGCAGGAATGTCGCTCTGCCCAGTTGCCGCTGTTTCAAGAATGTGATCGCCTGACGCGATACAGACTCGTTCTCCATAACGATATGCTGCATCGCTGCTCCAAGCGCTGTCTCAACTGCGATCTCCAGCTTCTCTGGCACGCGAATTAACTCGGCCACAGCACCGTGGACTCCGTGCAAAGCCGATTTGCGGGAGGCTTTGAGCACTTCTTTAACCCCAAGCGCAAAGCCGTCAAAATCGTCCTCCATCTCCTTCATCGTATCGCGACGGGAGACGAGTCCTTCACGCTTCTGCTCCCATTTTCGAATGCCGTTCTGGCTTTCCTCAACCAGCCGATTCAAGGATTGGGACCGTTCACTTTCTGTGATGTATTTTCCACGTAAATCAGCAATTTCCGCTCCCAACTGCTGCAGAGCATTCTCCAACTGAGTCTTCTTGCCCTTAAGCTGCTCCAGTTGCTCGCTCCACTTGGTTCCTTCTTCTTCCGACCGCTGCATTCTACGCTGCACGGCTTCCTTTTGCTGATCATTGTAGCGAATCTCATTGCGCATCCCGGCCATTTGATTCATGATTTCGAGCAATTGGCCCTTCAGGCCTTCCTCCTGCTCTTGGCTAATACCTCCGGTTACTCCAATCAGCTTCACTTCTTCAGACTGCAGTTCCTCACGTAGCTCGGTTAACTGTAGCTCCGCTGCCGCAAATTTCTCAGCTAGTTGCTTCATCTCTGACTCGCGCAGGGCATAACGCTCCTCACTTGCTGCCAGAGATTGCTCCAGTTGCTCCCGATTCTGAGTCAAGTTCTTGGACCGCTCTTTCAGAACTTCGCCAAAGCCTTCGCTCTTCTCATATTTTTCACTGTTCTCAAGTAGCTGATTCTGCAAAATTTCAATCTTGTCTTCAACCTGGCGCAGCGCCAACCGATCACTTTCCAGCTTCGCATCATGAGCTGACACGACCGTAGACAAGGCAAGCTCTTCCTCTTTCAGTTGACCCAGTCTCTGATTTGTATCGCTCCACGATTCATGAATCTGTTCGATTTGATGTACATATAAAGAGATTTCTATATTTTTAAGTGAATCTCGTAATTGTTTATACTTTAACGCCTTCTCGGATTGCTCCTTCAGCGGTCCGATTTGATCCTCAAGTTCACTAACCAGATCGTGAATGCGCAGCAGATTCTGCTCGGTATCATCCAATTTCCGCTTCGCATCGCGCTTGCGGTTCTTGTACTTCACGATCCCGGAGGCCTCCTCAAAGATGCCACGACGATCCTCAGAGCGCGTACTTAGAATCTCCTCAATCCGTCCTTGTCCGATAATCGAATAAGCTTCCTTCCCGATTCCGGTATCCATGAACAGCTCAGTGATATCCTTCAACCGGCAGGATTGCTTATTGATCTGATATTCGCTCTCGCCGCTGCGGTGGACTCTCCTCGTTACGGTAACCTCGCTGAAATCCAGTGGCAAGGCATGATCGCCATTATCCAGCGTCAGAGATACCTCGCTATAATTCACCGCTTTACGCGCATCACTACCGGCAAAGATAATATCTTCCATCTTACCGCCACGCAGGGACTTAGCGCTTTGCTCTCCAAGCACCCAGCGAATCCCGTCGGAGATATTGCTCTTCCCGCTGCCATTCGGTCCTACAACAGCGGTAATGCCGCGGACGAATTCCATTTCCGTCTTGTCGGCAAATGATTTAAAACCCGCTAACTCAATCCGTTTCAAAAACATACGTTCACGATCACCTCTAACGACTATTGTAACACACACACCGTTCCTGGGACAGAAGGACAAAAGGCATGGGGACAGGCTTTTTCTATCATTACATTAGCGGATAATAATAGAGGTTATCCAGGAAGTAATTCTACATCCAATCTTGAAATCTAACGGCATGTTTGCTAGTCTGAAAGACAACCTAGATTTGACAAAGGAGACAAACCTATGAATAAGTCTTTAAGACGTGCCGTTCTACTTCCACTTGCAATTTCATCGCTACTCCTTGGTACGCTTGCCGGAGCCTCTACACAAGCTTATGCCCAGAGTAGCCAGATAACGAAGACAGTAGCGGCCACGGATATCCTGCTGAACGGCAGTCCGCTGACATGGACGAACTCCCAGCCGTTCATCTACAAAGGTACCACCTATGTTCCTCTCCGGGAGACAGCCGAGCAAATGGGCGCAGAGGTCAAATGGAACAAGAGCAAACGAGCCAGCGAGATAATGATTCATGGGAATATCATTGATCATCGTCCGGAGACCAGCTATTTCACGATTAACGGCTATACCCAGTTGCAAGCGCCGGGCACTTCGCTATTACGAAATGGCTCTACAATGGTTCCGCTACGTACACTTGCTGAGGTCCTCGGGGCTACAGTCACAACTTCATCCAATCCGGTTCGCCAAATTAATCTACTACCGGATAACAGTACAATCATAGAAGGTGCTGCGGCTTTGGCCGATGAATATTTAATACATCAACAATTTTCGGGCATCGCACTCATTGCAGATCATGGAGAGGTGCAGCTGCGTAAAGGCTATGGCTTGAACGGTCCGGAGAAGTTAATCTCACCGGATGACAAGTCCAGAATCGCTTCCTTAACTAAAGGCTTCACAGCTGCAGCGATCATGAAACTCGAAGAGGAAGGAAAATTACATCTTGATGATACTCTGGAATCATATATTCCTGGATTTCCACAAGGAAATGAGATTACACTACATATGCTGTTATCTCATACGTCTGGTCTAGCCTCCAATTTCCCTCGTACTGAAGGCCTAACATTGGAACAGACCATCGAGACAATCAAAGGCAAGCCACTCGTCTTTACCCCTGGTACGGATTTCAAATACAGCAATAGTGGCTATATGTTGCTCGGACGCATCATCGAACTCGTATCCGGGATGAGCTACACTGATTTCATCCAGAGCCACTTCATCGCCCCCCTCCACATGACAGAGAGTGGGATTGCGGATCAACAGACCCGCGTGATTAAAGGCTATGTATCCAAATCCGATCAATGGGCGCTTGCTGGACCATATTATACGCAACCTGGCTCCGGGGACTATATTCAACCGTTGACGATTTATTGAAATGGGATGCTGCCTTGGATTCGACGGATATATTGAATCAAGATTCGCTCGATAAGCTGTTCACACCATACTCTTATAAGAACTATGGCTACGGTTGGATGATTGATCAGACGGCTGACAACAAGATTTTATTCCACAACGGCAGTGGAACTGGGTATTCGACCGGAATATCCCGCGAGCAAGGTGGTGGAATCACCATTATTTTATTGGGTAATCATGCAGGTGTAGATACATTAACGATGATGAGGGATATTCGTAATTTATTCGCCAGGTAACCAAGTTCAGGTCAAGTTATAGACGAGATATCTTACTAATAGTGGCGTGATCAAAAGTGGCCTTTTTAAACTACCTCTAATACAAAAGAACAGGGGCTGTCCTATTACCATCTTTATGGCAACAGGACAGCCCCTTAGTTAATCCGCCATTCTCGAACTATAAAATAGCGATTATATTCAACTTATGCCTGCCGAAGCTGCTCTAGCGCAACCTGCGCCGCCTGCTGCTCGGCTTCCTTCTTCGACCTCCGGTCCCGCGCCCTGAACTGCGTCCGTCCATCCATACTTCGGAGACGAATTCACGTTCATGCGCCGGGCCTCTTTCTTCAACGATCCGGTACTCCAAGGCTCCCATATTATGATGCTGGGTTAATTCCTGAAGCTCCGTTTTATAGTCGGTGGTCTGAAGCTTCCCGTCAAACACAATTTGCGAGAAAATATAGCGATGCAAAAAAGCGGTGACCGCCTCCAGGCCCTGATCCAAATACAGAGCTCCTACAAAAGATTCAAATACGTCTGCCAGCAGAGCAGGACGGGTTCGTCCACCCGTCATCTCTTCTCCTTTGCCGAGCAATACATATTTCCCGAACTCCAGGCGCTCTGCAAACCGTACTAACGACGGCTCACAGACAATGGCTGCTCGAAGCTTCGTGAGCTCGCCTTCAGGACGATCCGGAAACAAGCCATATAAATGCTCCGACACCGTCAGCTCAAGGACAGCGTCGCCTAGAAACTCCAGACGCTCGTTGTCCTCATGCTGATTGAAGCGATGCTCATTCACATAAGATGCATGGGTAAAAGCCTGTCTTAATAACTGCTTATTGTGAAATACCAGTTGAAGTTTGTGCTGTAATTGCTTTAAATCTCCACTCAACTGACTGACCCCTTATGCTTCGAATTTCTTCAGAATAATGGTGGCATTATGGCCGCCAAATCCGAAAGAGTTAGACATAGCAATTCTAACATCCGCTTGTCTTGCTTCATTAGGGACGTAATCCAGATCACATTCCGGATCCGGATGCTCTAAATTAATCGTTGGTGCAATCATTCCATGTTGAATCGTTAATCCGCAGATTACCGCTTCAACACCACCAGCTGCACCGAGCAGATGACCTGTCATCGATTTGGTCGAGCTGATTGCTACTTTGTAAGCGTGATCGCCAAGCGCGCGCTTGATAGCAGTCGTCTCCGACTTGTCGCCAACAGGAGTAGAAGTACCATGTGCATTAATATAATCAATTTCGCTCGGATCGATATCGGCATCACGAATCGCCATCTTCATACAACGCTCCGGACCCTCTGGATTCGGTTCTGTCATATGATAAGCATCTCCGCTCAAGCCGTAGCCGATAACCTCGCCGTAAATTTTAGCTCCACGCTTCTGGGCATGCTCCAACGATTCAAGAATCAATACGCCAGACCCTTCACCCATTACAAAACCGTCGCGTTCAGAATCAAACGGCAGGCTCGCTCTTGTAGGATCGTCATTGCGAGTTGACATCGCCCGCATTGAACAGAATCCAGCAAGTCCAGTTGGACGGATCGTTGCTTCCGCGCCGCCGCAAATCATCACATCAGCATCGCCGTATTTGATTAGCTTGTACGAATCGCCGATGGAATGAGTTCCGGTCGCGCACGCAGTCACCGCAGTGCTGTTAGGTCCCTTCGCGCCGAAGGTAATCGATACCTGGCCGGAAGCCATATTCGCAATCATCATCGGAATGAAGAACGGGCTTACCCGCTTTGGACCTTTCTCCAGCAAAATGGAATGTTGATCTTCCCAAGTTCCCAGGCCGCCGATCCCAGAACCGATCATGACACCAACCCGCTCTGGGTTCGTATCTTCTGCAATGTTCAGACCACTGTCGGCCAGCGCACGGCTAGCAGCAGCAACGGCAAACTGGACAAATCGGTCCATCTTGCGCGCATCCTTGCGTTCCATATAATCCTCAGGATTGAAATCCTTAACCGAAGCGGCAATCCGCGTTGTATACTCGCTAACATCAAAAGATTCAATTTGCGATACACCGGATTTCCCTTGAATCAAGTTATTCCAGAGCGTATCCAAATCGCTGCCGAGGGCTGTAACTGAGCCCATACCGGTAATGACTACTCTATGTTTCAAACACACTCACCTCATATAGACTTCATGTGTAAATTCAATTTACATGTAGAAATACGGACATAAAAGCAATAGAAGAGAAGTCCCGCCTACTTGAAAGGAGGTACGGGACTTTGTCATGACATTAGGTATGAGATTGTATGTAGTTAACAACTTCACCTACAGTCGTAATCTTCTCTGCATCCTCGTCTGAAATTTCCAGATCAAATTCATCTTCTAATTCCATAACAAGTTCAACTACATCAAGGGAATCAGCACCCAAGTCATCTTTGAAAGACGCTTCAAGCGTTACTTCGGCTTCATCAGCGCCGAGGCGATCCACTACAATGCGTTTTACACGATCCAATACATCGGACATCCGGTTCACCTCCTCTTTGGTATTATACGAGAATCTAAGTTAAAAAGCCATAGAAGGAAGAAGCAAATTACATATACATTCCGCCATCTACGTGCAGCGTTTGCCCTGTCATATAGGACGCGCTGTCCGAAGCGAGGAACAGAACTACCTTAGCAATCTCCTCTGGCTGTCCAAGACGTGCCAGCGGAATATTCCCTAGCATGCCCTGACGCACCTCTTCTGGCAATTGATCCGTCATATCGGTCTCAATGAACCCTGGTGCGATGCAGTTCACGGTAATATTGCGTGATGCTAGCTCACGTGCGGCTGACTTGGTCAATCCAATTACGCCGGCTTTAGCTGCCACGTAGTTCGCTTGACCTGCATTACCTAGCACGCCGACTACGGAGGAAATATTAATAATCCGGCCTGAGCGCTGCTTCATCATCGGACGGGTTACGGATTTAATTCCGTTGAAGACACCCTTGAGATTCGTAGCGATCACTTCGTCGAACTCTTCTTCCTTCATACGCATGATCAAATTATCTCTAGTAATCCCAGCATTATTCACCAGAATATCAATTCGGCCCAGGCTTCGACAACGCCTTTCACCATGGCATCGAATTGCTCGCTATCGCCGACATGCCCTTTAACCGCATACGCTTTAACTCCAAGCGCTTCAATCTCAGCCACGACTTTAGCTGCTGCTTCCTCGTTCCCCGCATAATTCACGGCGATATTAGCGCCAGCACCAGCAAGAGCGAGAGCGATGCTGCGCCCGATCCCGCGTGATGCGCCGGTAACAAGTGCAGTTTGTCCTTCAAGCAATTTGCTCATACATCTATCTCCTTTCCTAGGATAAAACAGATCATTCCGGGACGCTTCCTCGTAGTACGAGAAACAATGATACGATCTTTGCCGCCAGAAATCAACTAGAATATTGTAAATCGAATATTTTTTTATAATATATGCATATTATTCCTGATGATCAAAACCGTAATAAACTCTTAGCCTAGCGCCTCTATCGTCTTCTCTAGAGTTTCCAAGTTGTTCACATTGTACAATGCGACGGTCTTGTCGATTTTCTTAATCAAGCCGGTCAGAACGCTTCCTGGACCCAATTCAACAAAGGTATCCACACCTTGTTCGATCAACCAAGCGACACTATCAGACCAGAGCACAGGAGAATACACTTGCTCTACGAGCAACTGTTTAATTTCTACTGCCTGCTGAACCGGGCGCGCCGTTACGTTAGCAATAACTGGCATGGGAGCATCCTGGAAGGATACACTGCCCAGCTTGTCGCTGAGACGTTCAGCCGCCTCCCGCATGAGAGATGAATGGAATGGACCGCTTACTTCGAGCGGGATCGCTCGTTTGGCGCCGATTTCCTTCACACGTTCTACAACTTGTCCAACGCCTTCTTTGCTTCCAGATACGACGATTTGTCCTGGACAATTGACATTGGCTAGCTCTACAAGAGAACCACCATTGCTGATTTCAGCACAAAGTTCTGCCAAGCTCTCGCGTGTTCCACCAAGCACGGCCGCCATAGCACCTTGTCCGCCTGGCACAGCCTGTTCCATAAATTCGCCGCGAGCGCGGACGATAGATACAGCATCTTCAAAAGACAGAACACCAGCAGCTGTGAGCGCACTGTATTCTCCTAGACTGTGACCGGCTACAAAATCCGGCTTAATTCCTCTAGCAGCAAGAGCCTCGTACATAACGACACTTGTGGTGAGCAAGGCAGGCTGCGTATTTGCTGTCTGCTTAAGTTCTTCCTCAGGGCCTTCAAAGATTAGTTCGCTAAGCGTGAAGCCAAGCTTCGTATCCGCTAGCTCGAATAATCGTCTGGCATCTGGGGAGTGATCGAACAGATCTTTACCCATGCCGACGCTCTGGGAACCTTGTCCCGGAAAAACAAACGCTATTTTCCCCATAGTATTAACCCGCACTCCTTATTATTCGCTTAAGAGGATGTTCAAAAAGTCCGCTTTTGATCTCTCAATCTTATTTACTGCCAGTATTACCAGACGAGGACAGAAGCACCCATGTCAAGCCGCCGCCAAAGCCGACGAGCAGAACAGTGTCGCCTTCCTTAATACGGCCTTCCTCAGCTGCTTCTACAAGCGCTAGTGGAATCGAAGCCGCTGAAGTATTGGCATACTTGTCTACGTTGATAACGCATTTCTCTTCCGGCAGATCAAGACGCTGCATCGCGGATTGAATGATCCGGATATTCGCCTGATGCGGAACGAACAAGTCGATATCTTCCTTCGTCTTGCCTGCTTTACGTAGCACTTCCTCTGTCGCTGATCCCATCACCCGAACGGCAAATTTGAATACTTCACGTCCGTTCATATAAATATAGTGCTGCTTACCCTGCACTGTAGCTTCGGAAGCAGGCAGACGGGAACCACCGGCAGCTAGCTTCAGTAGATCGCCCCCAGCCCCTTCAGCACCCAGGTCAAATGACAAGAAGCCGCGCCCTTCAGGCACTTCTCCAACAATAACCGCACCCGCTCCGTCTCCGAACAAGACGCAGGTGTTACGGTCCGTATAATCCGTAATACGGGACAAGGTGTCCGCCCCGATCACGAGCGCATTTTTATACATTCCGGTTTGAATGAAGCCATTAGCAGTCGCCATACTGTATACGAATCCAGAGCAAGCCGCAGACAAGTCAAAAGCAGCAGCATTTTTGGCACCCAATTTATCTTGCAGAATGCAAGCGGTTGACGGAAAAGACGTATCCGGTGTAATTGTGGCAACGATAATCAATTCAAGCTGGTCAGCGGTCATACCCGCCGATTCCAAAGCACGTACTGCCGCTTCATAAGCCAAATCCAATGTCGCCTGCTCCGGCGTCGCAATGTGACGTTCACGAATACCGGTACGGCTTACAATCCATTCGTCGTTGGTATCCACCATTTTTTCCAAATCCGCATTCGTTAACACTTTCTCTGGAACATATTTGCCAGTTCCAATTATGCCTACGGAACGCATTTTCATAGACTCTCCACTCTCTTCCCGCTAATTTCTTGTGATATGCTCTCCGTTAACCGGTTCTCAATCGCTAGACGTGCTTGCCGAACCCCATTCTTGATCGCTTCGCTATCCGAGGAGCCGTGTGCTTTCACTACAAGCCCACTGAGCCCTAACAGAGGTGCTCCACCATGCTGCTTATAATCCATCATTTGTTTCATGCCACGCAAGGAAGGCATAAGCACAGCCGCTGCCAGCTTATTCTTCAGGGACTTCGTGAATTCCTGCTTCAAAACAGAGAACATCGCTCCAGCTGTTCCTTCGAGTGATTTCAATAAAATATTGCCAGCAAAGCCGTCGCAAACAAGCACATCGCAAGCGCCAGTCAGTACATCGCGAGCCTCTACATTACCGACAAAGTTAATCGGTAGCTCTTCAAGAAGCGGATAAGCCGCTTTGGTCAGCTCGTTGCCCTTCTTTGCTTCGGTTCCTACGTTCAGCAGCCCCACGCGCGGCTTGGCGATACCCGCCACTTTCTCACGGTAAATGCTACCCATTAAGGCATATTGGGCTAAATGCTCCGGCTTGGCGTCCATATTGGCGCCCAGATCAAGAGCCAGAACACCCCGGCCATCCATCGTCGGTATGATCGGTGCAAGCGCTGGACGTTCAATCCCTTCCATTCTACCAACAACAAGCAAACCGGTTGTCATCAATGCCCCAGTGTTTCCTGCGGAGATCATCGCATCCGCCTCTTTATCATGAACAAGACGTCCCGCTACGACCATGGACGCATCTTTCTTGCGGCGAACCGCCCTTACCGGCTGCATCCTCCGCTTCAATAATCTCTTCGGCATGATGAAGAATCAGGTTGGCAGGAGCATCCGTCATTAGCGGTCTAAGACGGTCCTGATGCCCGACAAGAATAATCTGGGTATCGCCCCATTCACGGGCCGCATCTATTGCCCCCTTTACAGTACTATCCGGTGCAAAGTCGCCGCCCATAGCATCAATGGCGATCCGCATGTATGTTTCCCCCTTCATGATTATCATCCCCAGTTGATCGGTAAATGACGAAATTCCCTTGGAATACCATTTCCTCACCAACATAAGTAAACACTTCAACTTTGGCTTTTGCCTTGTTCCCTGAAGAAGGACGGACATAAGCCTTGGCGATGCACTTCTCCCCTAAATGAACCGATCTGATAAACCTTATGTCCGCCGAAAAGGTCAATGCGATCTCATCATTGATGACTGCGACAGCTAGAGAATTCGCCTGAGCAAACACATGGTGTCCGCGCGCAATCCCAGTCCTTGAGAATACATGCTCATCTCGGATCTCGAAGATGGAAATTCCACTCTTGTCCAACTGCAGATCAACAATTTCCCCTATCACCTCATGCAGTGGCAACGAACGAACCTGATCGTATGAACGTTCTGCCATCTGCTTCATCCGTTCCCTAAGCTCGGGAATACCTAGCTCCATCCGGTCTAGGCGAATCGTCTGAATGCTGACCTTGAGCTGCCGAGTCAATTCCTGGTCAGTAACGAAAGGGTTCTCTTCAATTAATTTAACGAGTTGCTGCTGTCTCGCTTTTTTCGGCAAACGTTCGATTGGATATCCCTCCTACAGAACGACTACAATTTATATTATAGTGCGTGAACATGCACTTATAGATCCGCTCATTTTTAGAACCTGGTACTAAAATAGTATAAATCAACTTCCCGCAAAAAGAAAGTGGAATTCCAAATTGATGCACTCCAACCCACTGAACCCATTGTTTGCACAGGGACCTATCCCTGCTCCAACACCACCCACCACCTTTGGGGACCAATAGTGATACCTGATTCGTTAGAAGTTTTGAGAGGCATTTTTTTAACAGATAACGATCACAGGTTTCGTAAAATAAGAACTTAGCTGTACCATTTCGTGGTTAATGACCATAAGAAGATGAATTAACTTTAATGATAACAAAAAAAGTAGCACTTCATCAAAAATGAAGTACTACTTCGCGTTAACGAAATCAAGTTTTATTGGTTAATAATTTCTCTCGATTTGTATGTTCCGCATACTTTGCATACGTGGTGAGCAAGCTTCAATTCTCCGCATTGTTCACATTTTACCATGCCCGGCACAGCCAATTTGAAATGCGTACGACGCTTGTCGCGACGTGTCTTGGACGTTCTCCGTTGAGGTACTGCCATGGTTCTCCACCTCCTTATCAAATAAACCCTGCATCGGTGTTTTCATAATGTCATTTTCAAGCAGAAACGGTAACCTGTGAGATGGTTATCATCTCTCCTGGAAATTATAAGAAAAACGTCTAACGACGTAATTTCTACCTGCTTACTTCTTGAAAAAATCGCCTAGCGCAGCCAGTCGCGGATCAATCCGCTCCGTGTTGCAACCGCATTGCCGTTCATTCAGATCGGTCCCGCAAGATGGACAAAGTCCCTTACAGTCCTCCTTACAAACGACTGAAAAAGGTAGTTCAAGCAACAATGCTTCTTCCAGATAAGGGGTTAGATCCAGACGCTCTCCAGATACAAGCACCAAATCTTCTTCTCCTTCATCTAGCTCGCCGCTATCCTCGTCGCTTTGTTTGAAGGCTTCTTCAAATTGAACTTCCACGCGATGCTTCAAAGACTTCAAGCATCTGGAACAGGACATGTCCAATTCCGCCAATAAGTGTCCGGTTACGTGAATAACACCGCCTCCCGCTGGCTGAGCCTGCAGATCGACTTGCATTGGGGAAATCCCCGCAATGTCATTCCGTCCCTTAACTACATGACCAACATCCAATGTCTGATGGAATTCCATCGGAGCTTCGGATGAAGAGATCTGACGAAAATTAATAATCATGAGTATCACTCCAAACAAACAAAAATAATTATACCGATCCTAGCTAAGTTTTGTCAACTGTAAACCCATATTCCCTGAACTTCAATTTCACATGGTTGACCTTATGGATCCAACTTTCTATCTGACAAAAACAGCATCCTCACAATAACTTCTCCTCAAGGAAGCGCGCCGCAGGGTCTATATGTTATATTCTTTATTAATTGATAACATTTAAACCATGAAACTGAAAGAGGTTGTTTAAAAAGTCACCCTTTGATAAGAAAACTGATCGAAGTAATTCAGAGATGAGCGACCGCGATCCAGAGATCTAACACGAAGTGAACCAGGAAGCTATATCGGCATCGACTCTTGAATTCAACCGGGCCTATGCAAATGCTTACGAAGTCTGACTTTTTAAACACGAATTTAAAGTAAGAAGACTACCACTTATTCTAACCTAAAAGGTGATTGCTTTGAATACCGTAGGAATAATTGTTGAATATAATCCATTGCATAACGGACATACCTATCATTTTCGCGAAGCTAAGCGGCTCTCCAACGCCGATACGGCGGTCGCGGTGATGAGCGGTGATTTCCTGCAGCGCGGCGAACCCGCGATCGTTAACAAATGGGCACGAACAGAAATGGCGCTGCATCTCGGCATCGACCTGGTGCTTGAACTGCCAGTGTCATATGCCGTGCAGCCGGCGGAGTGGTTCGCGCACGGAGCTACGGCGCTTTTGGATGCGACAGGTGTCGTGTCGCATCTGTGCTTCGGCAGCGAGTCGGGCGAGCTGCCGGTGTTGTCCGAGCTGGCGGCCCTACTCGCCAGCGAGAGCGGCGCGCTCAAGGCCGCGGTCGCGGAGGAGCTCGCCACCGGGGCGAGCTATCCACGCGCCTTCGCGGCGGCTGCCGCGCGCGCCTACGCCGCCACAGGCGGCCTGGGCGGCGACGTAGACGCCGCCCGCCTGCTACTGGAGCAGCCCAACAACTCGCTTGGGCTGCATTACCTGATCGCGCTGCGGCGGCTTAAGAGCGGCATCACGCCGCTCACCTTGCAGCGCCAGGGTTCTGGCTATCGCGACGAGAGTCCGCGCGATGCCTGCATCGCCAGCGCCACCGCTGTGCGCCGGCTCATCTCAGGCGGCGGCTCGCTCACTGCTGCTGCCGCCTACCTACCACCCTTCACGCTTGAGATTCTACAGCGTGAATTCGCAGCAGGCCGCGGTCCGATGGATTGGGACCGCTTCTCCCAGCCCTTGTTCAGCCGCCTGCTAGCGGCCACACCAGAGGAACTAGCTGGTCATCTGGAGATGAACGAAGGGCTCGAGTACCGTATCCACAAAATCTTGCCCAAGCTGAAACAAGCATCAGTAAGCGAACTGGTTGAGCAATTGAAGACCAAGCGCTACACCCATACCAAGCTTCAGCGTACTCTTATGCATACATTACTCGGACATTCGCGGCAAATGGGCTCACGCGAAGTATTATCCGCTGGACCACATTACATACGAGTACTCGGCTTCAATGAACGTGGTAGGCAGCTGCTGAAGCAGATGAAAAAGACGGCCAAGCTCCCGGTCATCACCCGTGCTGCCGATTTGTCTCATTCACAGCTCGATGCCGATAATAGAGCTTCAGCCGTCTATGCAAATGCTATGCCACAACGGACGGGGTGGGACCTGTTCCGCGACTACCGCCAACCACCAATCAGACTTTGAGAAGTAGTTCAAAAATCCAATTTTGATCACGAAGGTTAATCGATGAAGCGGATTCGGCTTCGAATCTTGAATTCAACCGGGTCTAAGCAGATGCTTACGAAGTAATGTTTCCTCCGGAAACATCTCAGGTGCTCACGTACAAACTTCGTACGCTCCGCTCCTCTGACCCTAGTTTCTTTCAACCTTCTCGGTGCTGAAAACTGGATTTTTGAACCTACATCTAATTAGGTAGTTCAAAAAATCCACTTTTGATCACGAAGGTTAATCGATGAAGCGGATTCGGCTTCGAATCTTGAATTCAACCGGGTCTAAGCGGATGCTTACGAAGTAATGTTTCCTCCGGAAACATCTCAGGTGCTCACGTACAAACTTCGTACGCTCCGCTCCTCTGACCCTAGTTTCATTCAACCTTCTTGGTGCTAAAAAAACTGGCTTTTTTGAACCCATCTAACTTAGGTGGTTCAAAAAAGCCAGTTATTATTATGAGGCATTCAGAATCAAGCCTTGGGCTCAAGCTGTTGCAAGTACTCGAGTGCTTCTTGGGCAGTCTGTACCTTGACCAACTTCATTTTACTGCCGATCTGATCAGCCTTTGCCTTGGCAATATCGTAGTTGTTCACTGGCACGAAGAAGATATCAGCATGCTGCCGTTCGGCAGCGACGATCTTGAACTGAACTCCCCCGATCTCCCCTACGGTTCCGTTCTCATCGATAGTACCTGTACCAGCGATCCGATAGCCCTTAGACAAGTCCCCCGGCGTTAACTGGTTATAAATCTCCAGAGTGAACATCAGGCCAGCGGAAGGTCCGCCAATACGAGTATCGACGAATTTGACCTCCTGATCTTCAACAGCGGGCTCTACCTTACGCACCTCACCGATAGACACGCCAAGGCCCGCTTTGACTACTTTCTTATCCGTAGAAATATTTATCAGTTCTACCCGTTCGTCCAAGTCTTTATTCTTGCGTTCTAATTGAACGCTCACCTGGTCACCCGGCTTCTTCTCGGCCAACAATGCGGATAAATCCTCGAATTTGCCAATCGGTTTTCCGTCAACCTTGCGGATAATATCCCCGGGTGAAATTCACCTTAGGCGTAACCGCTTTAAACAGACCTACAATAAATACATATTCCGGAACGATATCATAATCGATATGCGCCAAATGATAGGCCGCCATAATAGCATTTGACTGCGAACTACTCATATAGTACCGCTGCTGTGTCTCGTATTCCTCTTCATTACGATCCGGTTCCTTGCGTACAATCTCGGCATTGCGATTAAACTGCGCTGTCGCAAGCATCGCCAGATTAGCATAGCTGACCGACACGGTCGTAAGCATGAAGGTGCCCTTTTCCTCCTTATCAGCGGCAGGAATACTTACCATCGGTTTGATCTCCTCCGCGAGTCCAGGCTGATTAATCATATAGGGCGTTGGCATATATACCATCACATATACGAGAACGACCAGAGTAATCAAATATAAAGTTACTTTGATGACCGGCGATTTTTTTAACCGCATTTATATCCCCCTCCGGGTACGATTGATATCTCATTGGTATGCCGCCCCTTGTCCTGCATATGCATGGTACTAGCTATCCATTTCCATATACATATGAAGAAGGTGAACGCTTATGCAACGCGAACAGGGCATAGCTGGCAAGATGTCATCAACCATACTATTTGCTACTATTGCCATACTGCTTGTGATCTGTATTGTCGCTGCCCCCGGTCCGGCCTTTCAAGCATCTAGTCAAGGGCTGTCTCTCTGGTGGAGAATTGTATTCCCGGCCATTTTGCCTTTTCTCGTTCTCTCCGAAATACTCATCGCCGGAGGATTCCCGCAAGGACTTGGCGTTATGCTGGAACCCTTCACACGCAGATTCCTAAAACTTCCCGGCACCTTCGGTTGGATTCTCCCGCTCGGCATGACAGCCGGTTTTCCAGCTTCTGCCGTCGCAGCGGCCTCCCTATATAAACAAAGAAAAATAACAGCTGTTGAAGCCGAGACCATGGCAGCCACTGCTCATTTTGCCAGTCCAATGCTAGTCATGGTTGTCATCGGAGCTGGTTACCTGAATAATCCGAACCTTGGCTTGCTACTGCTCATCATTCACTGGCTCTCCGGCTTTGCAGCCGCATTCACACTTAATCGCTCTCGACGACCTAAGGCGCCGGGCAACAGCGAGACAGGCCAGCGGAGCGCCTTGAGTAAGACAGCCCACCCGAACACTCCGACCGGACTTAGATTAGCACTGCGTAAGATGGAGCAAGCTCGGCAAGAGGACGGCCGTAGCTTCGGCAAGCTACTAGGCGATTCCGTCACTAATGGAGTACAGACTTTGATGACGATTGGCGGTTACATGTTGATTTTTGCCATCATTATTCATGTCGTCAATTCTTTTCTCAAGGTATCTGCCCTGTCCTCTCTCATTGCTGGAGCAGCAGAAATTCATCTTGGAACATATGAGATCACAAAGCTCGATCTGTCACAGCCCATGCTAGCCGCCCTACTCGGAGCTGCATTAGGATGGGGCGGAATTTGTTCCTTCCTTCAAGTACAGGCCGTACTGAAGCCAATCGGAATCGGCGGCCGTAGGTTTATGATACAGCGCGTCCTTCACGGAGCTTATGCCTACATGTTGACTCTAATGCTGTGGCGGCCGCTAACCCTCCTCTGGCCCGGCGCTCTTCCCGCCTATAAGGAAATGAACCACCCACTAGCAGGCAGAATGGAAGCAGCGCTTCCAAACTGGCAGCTAGCGGCTGGCTCGCTACATATTTCTATGTGGTTATTGATTCTTCTAGTCGTCCTGTTTATTGCCATCTCATTCACATGGCGGAGAACCACTCGACAGTAAGATCTACAAACTAGCTATTGTGGCTTTGGCATACCTTCGTATTTCTTTATTAATGCTTGCTCGATTTCAATAGGAACCAGATCCCCAAGATCACCTTTGAAGTAGGCGATTTCCTTAACTACGCTCGAGCTGAGATAAGAGTATTTGGGATTCGTCATCATAAAGATCGTCTCAACATTATGATTAAGTTGGTGGTTTAAAGAAGCGAGCTGCAACTCATATTCAAAATCCGTAACCGAGCGAATCCCTCTGACGATGACATCCGCTTTCCGATAATCTACATAATTGACAAGCAGATCACGGAAGCTGTCTACTTCGACATTAGGCAAATGGCCCGTTACTGAAGAGATTAGCTCTTTGCGCTCTTCAACCGTAAATAGCGGTTTCTTACTCAAATTGTTCAACACAGCTACGATGAGTATGTCAAACTGACGGGAAGCCCGCTGAATAATGTCCAAATGTCCATTGGTGATGGGATCAAAGCTGCCTGGATATACGGCGATCCGCGGTGCTTTTTGCAGTTCCATAAATACTGTTTTCCTCCTTAGTGACGGGGGTGTCTTAGTCTGAATTTCTACGGCTCATACCTGTATATGGATACGGTGGTTTCTCCGTATTCCGCTTTGCGCAGTTCTGTAAAATTGCCGAAGCAGCTCGGATAGACATAGGAAGATTCATACTCCAACACAACCGTCGCGCGATCTTCGAGCAGCTTAAGCTCGTCCATCGCTTCCATCAGCTTATCCCCGAACTTAAGCCGATACGGCGGATCAAGGAACACCAGCTCGAATACTGCTTCGCGCTTGGCCAGCACTTTCAGCGCTCTTTCCGCATCATTCTTATAAACCTCTGCACGCTCTTCCAAACCAGCGGCCTTCAAATTGGCACGTACAACTTCGACGCTCTTGTAATCGAGATCCACGAATACCGCCTTGTCCATGCCACGGCTGAGCGCTTCAATCCCCAATCCGCCCGTCCCCGCGAATAGATCAAGTACAGCACCACCATCAAAATACAGCCGATCATGCTAAACACGGCTTCCTTCACTTTGTCTGTCGTCGGTCTTGTTCCCATCCCGGGAACCGCCTTCAATGTCCTGCCCGGGCACTGCCCGATATGACTCTCATGTTAGTTCACACACCCTTGCACAATGCAGCTCTATTACAAGGTAATTCAAACCCCCACTGAAAACTGGATTGTTTGAACCCAATCTATATAGAGCAAATATATTAATTTTTAGGCTTCAAAAATGGCCTGTCGATATCGTACCATAATCCCGCATAGAATGAAAAATGTAATTTCGATTTACTTTTTAAGGATATTCATGTATAAATCGGTCAACCCGGGGCAGACTTGAATTATCGACATCACCAAATGTCGTAGACAACCGCGGAGAAGACTTACGTTTCCCCATAAGCTCTTCGTCCGGTTTCTCCTCTCCCATGATTGGGGCCCTCGTAAGGGGGCCCTGACTTTTTTTATTTAGAGGTAGTTCAAAAAGTCCACTTTTGATCACGAAGACTGAGAGCTATTCGACATCGAATCTTGAATTCAGCCAGGTCATCCGGTACTCCTATCGATTTCAATATCTATCCAATCCACACTACATATGTGCACAACAAAAATCCCCTGACAGGTGACAATCACTGCCACTTGCAGGGGGATTATATGTGAATACTTCTTTATAAGCTCGACACAAACTTACATATCAAACCAACGCAATTCGCCGCCCTTGAGCTCCAGCTCGAAGCTCTTGCCATTAGCATACACTGTCGTGTTGCGTGGCTCTGCGGTGTTGTTAACTACACAATACGTACCTGTCTCCGGATAAACATGAATCTCCGTATGGGCATCAGAACTAAACCAATTGTGCAATTCGTTATCTTTGCTGCACGACCATAATATTGCACGGTGTAACAAACGAGCATTCTCAGCGCTATACGGTAGTCCACCGAGATAGACAGAGCGTCCGCCAAAGTAGTTATTGACCGCAAACTGCACTTCCTTATCATTGCAAGCTAAAATATCAGCGCTAGTCGCATATACATTCTTCTTACCTTCACCAAAATCAATTTCACCATCCATATCGGCGGTAATAAAGTGAGACGACTTGACGTCCCAATTGTATTTATCATAGCCGAGGGTGAAACCACGTTCCAACTCAACACCAAGAGCATCGCCTAGCTGGAAGAAACGACCTTGATGTTGATGAGCAGAAGGTTCACCTACACCAATAAAGCCGCCTCCGCGAGCAATAAATGCACGGACCTGCTCAACAATATACGGATCTTTCCAGTTATCGCCGCCGGTATGTGCGGTATCAGCGTCACCGATGTTAATAATGACATCAAATTCCTCTAATAACTGCGGCTGCTCACGAATGTCGTCAAAGCTAATGAACGATACATCGAAAGGAGCTCCGCTCAAAATTTCAATAATTCCCGCATAGCTGTAGTTCTGCTTCTGATAGAGGGCATGATGCACCATATGGCAGCCCCACGAACGCATTTTCCCCCAGCTGTTCAGGACCGCAACTTTAGCTAGACATAGAGGCTTCGTGCGTGCCTTCTCATATAAATCGCGGAATTCATCGGCAACTTGCGTAACATAGTCAACAAAGTCCGGGAAGTCCAACGCCAACTTCAAGTAGCCACCATAGCCAATACGGTCTACAGGTTTACGCAAAATAGCTCGTCTTGCCGTTAACCAGTTCTCTTGAGCTTCTGCTGTTGGATTGCCACCAGGATGGAATGTATCAGGGAAGAAGTATGGCAAGAAACGTCCTTCTGTATATTTCACCCCAGGAATGTCGCTAATTAAACGCAGTGTCGAACCATTGCCGACGCTACCGACGACAGCATCTAGCCCGATGGTTTTAAAATCGTCCATATAAGGCTCAGTACCAATAAAATGGTCACCCAAGAACATCATTGCTTCGCGACCCTCTTCATGGGTAATATCAACGAGCTCTTTCGCTAACCCCGCCACTTCACGGCGTTGGAAAGCCATAAAGTCCAAATATTCTTTGGATGGAATCCGATACTGGTTGTTGTAGTAGCCTTCATCAATAATATATTCTGGACGGAACTTATAACCAACTTCACGCTCGAACTGGTCGAGAATAAAAGGGCTTACGCTTGCGGAATAGCCGTACCAGTCAACATATTTCTCCCGGCGTAGTTCATCAAAGATAAGCGTGAACTGATGGAAGAACGTTGTGAATCGTACGACATTTACATAAGACTTTTCGCGCAAAAATTCACGCAATCTACCTTTAGAGTATTCCCGTGTCTTAGGCTGACGTACGTCAAACGTAATTTGTCGTTCGAAATCTTTCCAATCGTTCACGACAGCATTGTACATATGAACAGGATCCCAAATCAGATAGGTTAAGAAGCTGACGCTATATTCATGATAAGGTGTCGTGTTATTAATGATTACGCAACCGCTAGCTTCATCATAGCTCCAGTGATTCGTTGGTACGACCTCACCGGTGGTACGATCGATAACTTCCCACCAACGGTAAATATCATCACGGTTGTTTACCAGTAATAATTCTTCGCTAATCCCTTCCAATAACCGAATGGAAAGCGTAGCGTCAGTAGCAGCAACAAATTTAGTTGAAATATAGCATTGCTGTACTTCATCAGGATTTGCTTTAGCCCAATTGTTATCTTTGCGTGTCGTATAGTAAGTAGCGTATATTTTCGCTTCACAATCAACTAACTCTTGCGGGAAAGTTGTGCCGTCTGCATCACGTACAGCATCAGCACCCCACAGTTCCATCGTTTTTAACGTTTCTCCTACGACATCAAGGTCAGTCGGGATTGTGAGGCGTCCTCTAGTTTGTTTGTTTTGGTTCTGTTCGCTCATTTGAAACATGCTCCTTCCAAATAACTGATCGTTGATCTCATCATACTTAGCAAGTTAGAGTGAACCAAGGACGAATTATGACCTTCCACGAGTAAAATTTTGACCTTTGTTATAAAAAAAAGATATAGACCTCCCTGATCATAACAGGTTGGTGCTATATCTTCTTAACTGAGTTAAAACAGATGCACTATATTATTCCATAATGGTGTCCGGATTAGCGACAGTCTCGATTTTTTGTTCAATCTTCCCTTGGCTGCCCAGATAATACTTCTCTATCGGCTTGAATTGTTCGTCCAGTGTGTACACGAGCGGTGTTCCCGTCGGAATATTCACGTCCACAATCTGCTCGCTGCTAAGATGCTCCAAATATTTAATCAGTGCACGCAGACTATTACCGTGTGCTGCAATGATGACCTGCTTACCCTGGATGATCTGCGGCTTGATCTCCCGCTCCCAATAATCCTCCACGCGAACGACTGTCTCCTTGAGACTCTCGGTCAGCGGAAGCTCGTCATCGGTGAGCTGATTATATTTCGGATCATGACGAGGATAACGATCATCTTCCTTCGTCAGTGCGGGCGGCAGAACATCATAGCTTCTACGCCAGAGCAGCACTTGCTCATCGCCGTACTTTTCTGCCGTATCCGATTTGCTTAAGCCTTGCAGCGCCCCATAATGGCGTTCATTTAGCTGCCACGTCTTATGAACCGGAATCCACAACAGCTCCATCTCATCTAGAATATGATAGAGCGTCTTAATCGCCCGTCTCAGATATGAGGTATATGCGATATCAAACTTGAAATTTGCCGCTTTGAGCAGCTTCCCGGCTTCTTTCGCTTCCTGGACACCCTTCTCAGACAGCTCCACATCTGTCCATCCGGTAAATAGGTTGAACTTGTTCCACTCGCTCTCTCCATGTCTGACTAACACTAATTGATACATCGTTAACACTCCTTCCAACCGCAGTCTTCCGGCGTATACTGCCGGACTGTCCGATTCTACCTACTATTCCTGTAAATAACCTTTGTGAACCGCATCCCGGATTAACTCAGTTACCAGCTCATATAGAGGAGGTATAATATCGACTACACCGGAAATACGATCCAGTACCTGGGAGCTTCTAACGCCATGTTTCTTCCAGGATAAACCGCCTGTATAATAATTATGCAACAAAGGCTGGATACGATCAATTGCTGCTGCATACTTTGCTTCCTGGCTATGGCGTTCCTCGAACTCAAGCCACAGAGACATGAGCTCTTGCTTCTGATCTTCCGGCAATAAACCAAATATCCGCTCAGCTGCCTTCAGCTCCCGCTCCTGTTTATCCTCATACCCAACGGTATCGTAGGCAAATGTATCGCCTGCATCGATTTCCACAATATCGTGAATAAGCAGCATTTTCAGCACTTTTGACAAATCCGGGCGAGGCTCAGGCGTATGCTCTAGTAGCACAATGGCCATCATTGCAAGATGCCAAGTATGCTCCGCATCTCGCCTTGATCCATCCATCAGTATCGTCTGTCGCAGTATATGCTTGAGCTTATCAATCTCCTTAATGAATTCGATCTGCTTCTGTAGTCTTTCACCTTGATTCATAATGTCTACCTCTTTTCGCCCTATATTCCTGCCTATCTACATTAATATCATGAATATGATATAATTGGTAATCATTATAACGGATGGTGGGCTACAATGAGTAAATTATCCATACTACTATTCTTTTTATTATCTTGGGTTACCGGGAATCCCCTGATTGCGATCATTATCATTATTGCTGTTGTGTACGTTCTAGATCGCCGCTATGTCGGCGTCATGCCCAGTATTGCCAAGCCGTTCCGTCGCTCAAGTAGAACTCGGAAGTTGCGGACACAGCTCGCTGCTAGCCCTTTCAATGTCTCTTCCAAACGTGAGCTCGCTAGGCTCCTGATAGCGTCGAAGAAATATGCCGAGGCTTACAAATTGCTTGAAGAGGCCAAAGAAGCCTCAGAGGATTCCGCAGAGTATTGGAGTGATCTTGGGGCCGCATCCATCGGCTTGCAGAAGCTCCAGGACGGAGAACAGCAAATGCTGCATGCGCTGAGTCTGAATGAGCGTGTTAAGTACGGAGAACCCTATTTACAACTGGCCACCGCCTTCAAAGATAAAGACCCGCAAAAAGCGCTTGAATATGCCGCCAAGTTCGGTGGAATTCAATCCTCCTCCAGCGAAGCTTATTATTTACTAGGCTGTCTGTACCAATCACTGGGGCGCAAGGATGAAGCGAGGCAAGCACTCGAGGAATCCATCTCCATATACCGTTCACTCCCTAAATACAAGAAGCGACATGAACGTGGATGGGCGCTGCGAAGCGTGATCAAGCGAAACTTTCTCTAGCCAAGTTAAACCTACAGTAAAAGGACGACCATTACCGCTAAACAGCGGGTCTGGCCGTCCTTTTTTATTATACAATTCTAACGAAACTGGGTATCGCTAAGCATCAACACCATTATCTTTTGATCTCCCACGTCCCCGAAGGAATGGCCACCAATTCGCCTTCCCGAATATTCTTACAAATACCGGAATCAGGAACGGTAATACTACAACCGCATACAGAATTAGTCCTGTCAGAACAAGTGTTGAAATCTGCAGCATCGATAATACGCCTGACGGATACATCGATGCCATTGTACCGCCTAGAATGACGGCCGCAGACAAAATCACTGTCCCCATCTTACGCATCGAATAAACGATTGCCTCTGAGACGTCCAGTTCACCATGCTCATTAAAACGGTCCATTAGGAAGATGCTATAGTCCACACCAAGAGCCACTAGAATAACGAATCCAAAGAATGGTGTGGCCCAGCTCACGCCCGAGTATCCGAGAATATGAACAAAGATAATCTCGGTCAATCCGATTGACGCGAAGTAGGTTAGTACTAAGGAAGCGATGATATAGATCGGCATCACAACAGAGCGCAGCAACAGAAGCAATACAATGAAGATACCCGCAAGCATAAATATGACGGTACGGGTATAGTCCGCATCAGATATCGTCTTCAAGTCGTTAAATGTGCTGGATACGCCACCGATCGCGATCTCCGCATTCGCTAGCTTAGTGCCTGTAACGACTTTTTCTACAGCAGCTTGCACCTGACTGATCTGATCGATCGCATCGCGTCCATATGGATTGCTGGAGAAGACAACGTCAAGGGTCATCACCTTGCGGTCTGCCGACAGGTACGTGTCGAAGAGTTGATCGATTGCCTTATTATTCAACGCCTCCTGCGGTACATAATAACCGCCGAGACCATTATCACTATCGCCAACCTCATTCAAATATTGCTTGGCTGTATTCAGTCCACCGGAAACTTGACCCAACCCCTCGACACTCTGGTCCAGCCCGTCTGTAAGCTCCGTAATTTGACCGGAGAATTGCGAGAAGCCGGTTTGGATTTGTTCTTGTCCCTGCTGGATTTGTGTTAGACCGTTTACGATCTCTGGCAGCTTCTTCACAATTTGGCCTTGACCATTTCCCGCTTTATCCAGACCCTGTTCTAGCTGCGACAATCCGGAGATAAATTGATCCAATCCACCAGCCAGTTGATGACTTCCTTTGGAAGCCTCGATATAGCCTGAATTCGCCTGTTCCAATCCAGCCTTCAACTGTTCTAGCTGGCTTGTAGCCGTTCCAAGACCGCTGGATATCTGTTCCAGACCTTGACCGGATGCAGTAACCGTTCCTCGTATCGTCAAGTAATCCTTATCTCCAGCCAGCTCCGGATATTTCTGCTCCAGACTGGCGAAGGAAGCGTCCAGTTGTGAGAAACCCTTCGCGATCTCGCTCAATTGCTGCTGAATTTGTTGATACCCAACTCCAAGTGAGCCGAGTCCACCAGTGATCGATTGATAGGATTGTAGCAACTTATCATTAGCTCCTGCCAGCTCTTCCGCGCTCTGCTTAAGTTGTTTCAACCCCTCTTTCAGACCGCCAGCCCCCTTGGAACTGTCCGTAATCCCCTTCTGAATTTCCGATAAGCCGTTCGACAGCGCGGAGATCCCACTCTTCAATTCGGCGGTACCCGTAACCAGCTTACCGGTGCTCGCCGCCGCTTCCGCCAGCTTAGGCTCATTCTCGTTCAACGCCTGACTCGCTTCTGCCAGCCCATTCTTAATTTGCGATAAGCCGTCATTTCCTTCTCCAAGTCCATCGCCAACGGTCTTCACTTGATTCGTAATTTCAAAATTCTTCTGAATCTCACCCGTAGGACGGCTGAGACTGCGTACGCTGGCAACTCCGTCAACCTCCATTACAGCGCGGCTGATCTTCTCGGCCAGCACAATATCCTCCGAATTATCCATCTTCTGATCATTCTTGATCACAATCGTCGTCGGCAAGGATTCTCCGGGTTCGAAGCTGTCCGCTATCAGATTGTACGCCTTCACCGACTCATACTGTTCGCCGATCTCCTCCATACTGTTGAAGGAGACATTGTTGCTGTAAGAAATGACCAGAGGTACAGTAATGATAGCTACGAATAGTGCAGCGGCCCAAGGTTTCTTAACCGAGAAGGTACCGATTGCTCCCCAGAACCTGTTATCCTTATGTTCAATCGACCCCTTCATCGGCCAGAACAGCCATTTGCCTAGCACGGCCATAAAGAACGGTACAATCGTAACGAGCGCAAGCAGCATGACGGCGATACCGACGGCAACCGCTACGGCTGAACGATAAAGAACGAATTGAGAGAGGCCGATTGTAGTGAACCCGACCAATACAGCAAGACCGGAGAAGAACACCGTCTTTCCTGCTTTGCGATAAGTCTGAATGATTGCCTCAGGAATGTTATCCGAATGCTGAAGTTCTTCTTTGAAGCGGCTAATCAGAAGAATGCAATAGTCTGTGCCGATTCCGAACATCACCGCAACCATAAATATCTGTGTGTATGTAGAGACTGGGAAGTTATAGTGATCGATAAGAAATGCTACAATCGATTGGGAGATCAGATAACTGATTCCAACCGTTAGGAGTGGTATAAAAGGGGCTACTGCTGAACGAAAGACGATGAATAGAATAACTAGAATAAAGATGACTGTGAAATATTCTGACTTCTTCAGGCCTTGTTCCGAACTTAGTATTACATCTTGATTAATCTGCTGAGCACCTGTCATGTAATGATCCACTCTAAGCGACGAGAGCTCATTACGAATATCCTGCTCAATTTCCTTCAAGGGGCGCTTATCCATTTCCACGCTTAATGAAGCGAGAATCGTCTTGCCATCTGCGGCAATCATTTTATCCTTAGCCTCTGGCGTATCAAACGGATCAATCATCGAACGGATCCCGAGCTGATCCATTGATGAACGCAGTCTAGATAAAGCTTGCTCAATTTCTGTCTTATCCTCCGTAGTAATTCCACTATCCCGGTTGAAGACAAGGGCTACACTGCTTGATTTCCCCTCCCCTGCGTCTTCAGATGCCGTATTTAATATGCGGGTGGCAACTTCCGATGAGTACCCTTTAGGTACGACTATTTCACCTTTCTCCCGCACGAGTTCAGTTATAGATGGCGCAGTAACAACGAGCAATACTGCCGCAGCAATCCATAATAGCAGGAGACCCCATTTTGCCTTCAGTATATACTTCATAGATCTTAGCTCCCCTCCTCAACTAACCTCGCCAGTTTCTCAAATGGTTTAATAAAGCCGTCGATCTCCTCTTTCGTAAAATGAATTAGGTAGGTAGAGATCATATCCATGATCATACGCTGAGTATTTGAATATACCGTTCTGCCATGTTCGGTTAATGACAGATAGATGACGCGCCGATCGTTAACATCTCCTATCCGCTGCAAAACCCCTCTATCAACCAGCCTGGTAGTAATAGCCGTGATCGAGCTTTTGCCGACAGAAGAGGCTTCGGCAAGCATCGTAGAGGTAACCTCATCATGCGTTGCGATATAATCAATAATTTGATACTGGTCTAATGTTGCATTATCCTGAATCACCTCGTTAATCTGTGCATTCAACCGTTTACTAAGTACGAAAAATGCAGCCATGTAGCGCTCAATCAATTGCCGCGGCATCTGGTCTAACTCGTCCATGTCATCCTCCATCATCAAGTTTATTGTTTAATTGTTCTTCGCCAGAACTGTTCTATATTCAAATAGTTTTATAATAGAACTATTCGATATAAGAACTATATATTACACTATTCAAAAAATCAACTTTCCGATATTCGTCATTTTCGTGACAGCCTATCACCTGCAATAAAAAAAGCACATACGACAGATCATTCTGTCGTCTATGCTTATTCTTGCAGTGATTTGATTTATTCATCTTCGGCATCGATTTCCACTTCATAGGTACAGCGGAACCGTTCAACTCCCACTTCGTTTGCAGGCATACCGATCACCTGAAAGCCGATATTGCGGAAGAAATCCGCACCTTCTTCATCTGTAACCGCGGTGATGCGGCTTGGATTTTTCAACACTATTGTCTCTAAAATGATTCCGCGCCCGTATCCCTTCAGGCGTTCCAGCGGATGAATGACTAACTCTGCGATCTCAAGCTGGTTCTGCTCACCCATCATAAAACCGATAATCCCGATGAATTCCTCCTGATCTTCAAATACGTACAACTCATTCAAGCTTGAAGTTCGGTATTGATTCATCACCTTATCTACCTCGGACGGGTCGTAATAGACCGCATCCTCTAGCAACTCACGCACTTCAAGATCCCATTGGCTGTCTGTCAAGTTAACAAGCATCCTTCGGTCCTCCTCCACTACTTCTTCTCGATAACCTCAGTGCGTCCATCTTCATATCCGACCACAACCGTATGAGCAATATCAACGAACAAACCGTGCTCAACAACCCCAGTCATAGCTTTCAACTCTTGACTGAGCTTACCTGGATCGGAGATTACACCAAATGAAGCATCGACAATGTAATTGCCGTTATCCGTCACATATAACTCTCCATCACGAGTTCGCATCTCCATAGGAACATTATAGAACCGTTGCAATTGCCCAAACGTCCACTCATAACAAAATGGGACAATTTCAATTGGCAGTTTGAAGCCACCAAGGTGTGGCACCACTTTGCTATGATCAGCAATGACGATGAATCGCTCGCTATTAATGGCAACCAGCTTTTCACGCAACAGAGCACCGCCTCCTCCCTTGGTCAGCGCCATGTTAGGATCAACCTCATCCGCCCCATCAATGGCCAGATCAAGGCGTTCTACTTCCGCAGCACGAATCAGCGGAATATTATATTTCTTTGCCAGTTCCTCCGAAGCATTCGAGGTGGCAATCGCCTTTATTTGTAAACCTTCAGCAACTCGCTGTCCAATCTTCTCTATCGCATAATAAGCCGTCGATCCTGTTCCCAGTCCGACGATCATTCCATCTTCCACCCATTCTGCTGCACGGTATCCTGCTGCTTGCTTGGCATTCATTACGTATCCCTCCTAAATGGTATGAAGCTCTGATTCACATTTTTCGTTAACAATCTCTAGTTCGTTTTCTTGCCAATTCCTTATCCATGCTATAATCATGATCAAGCCTTTGAAGATATCTTCACCGAGCGGCAAATATCATATGTAGCCTTGTCCTGATGGGCGAATCAGCTTATATCATATCAAAAAACAGCAAGAAAAACACTTCAGTATCCACAAAGGCGGACTTTTTAAACAACCTCTAAAATCTCAAAAAATAAAGAACGGTAGCCTTCGCTTTGCTGATCCGCAAACCGCCCTAGGCCAACCGTTCTTCCTTTGCCTTTATTGTCCGATTGCTGCCTGCATCCCTTCCCAAGAAACATCATCGACAGCTTGTCCGTTCACAAATACATAAGGCGTCCCATCCACACCGTGGTTTTCTCCAATAAGAAGATCTCGTTTAATGTTAGCGATATATTTCCGGTCATCCAAGTCCCGCTCAAATTGCTTCAGATCAACCCCGGGAATGCTCTCCTTAATCAAATTCATAATAAACTTCTTATTGGCCCAGGCTGTCTCCTTACTGCCCTGATTTTCCATCATGAGATCATAATAGGTCCAGAAATATTTCTGATCTTGTTGATACAAAGTCTCTCCGGCCAGCGCTGCAAGATTCGAATCAGGAGCCAGGAAAGGGAAATCGACGTAATAATATACCGCCTTGCCTGTGTCCAAATATTCGCTCTTAATCTTCGGGAATATTTCCTGTGTCCATCGTTTGCAGGCTGGGCATTTGTAATCAGCGAATTCTACGATTTTCACCGCCGCTTCAGGATTCCCCAAATAGGGCTGATTCGCTTCATCAAAGCTATCTGGGACTTGTCCCACCTCCACCTGCTCCAGGTCCGGGAATTCCGCTTCTTGCTTATTCTTCTCATTGACACGAATAAGCACGAGTACGGCAACCAGTAGCACCGCCACGCCGATAAGTGCCCATATTCCCCATTTATTTTTTCTCATATTCTTCCTCCTCGGACACAAAATAGTAATATTTTGTGCTGATTGTATGAGTTCTGGAGAAAAATAACTAGGAGAAATGTCACTTTCCATCGGCATCTCTGCCAGTTTATTGAATACATCTGCTAATGCTGTGGGTTGAGCGCCTCAGACAAGCCCCCTTTGCCTTCTTTTGATTCCGGTTTAACCATCACCAGAATCAGAATCATAGCTACCAAAGAAATACCAGCAATAACAAAGAACAAAGTCATATGACTCGCCTTGTCCAACAATGATACAACGGGAGGGCCTAGAGATACCCCGATAAAGCGCATACTGCTGTAAATGGAAGTAATCGTGCCACGCAATTCCTTCTCGATTCCTTCAGTAATGAGCGCATCCGAGCTTGGCAGGACCATACCAATTCCCGCCCCGCAAACGATGAGACAAGCGAGCACAAAATAGATATTGTTGAAAAAACCAATCCCAAACAGCGCCCCTGTAGATAGAAACAATCCAATTACGCCACACCATTTCATCAGTACTTTGTTCTTACCGATCTTCTTGCCAGTGAAGTAAGAAGCGAGGCACAAGGATGCGAGTGGAATCGCCAGTACAAACCCCTTGAGGACACCGTCTAGGCCATGTTTTTTCTCTAATTGATCCGACAAATAAAAAAGCACGGCAAATAGCAGAAACATTGATATCCCGCCAATGATAAATATGGCATACAGCCATCGTCCCTGCGATGCGAACACACCCTTAATCGACTCCCAAAACTGCTTCAATGGCTTTGGTTTACTCTTACGCTCTGGCTCTTTGACCAGGAAGATCACAAGGAGTAAGGAACATAGGCATAGCAGAGGGATGGCCAGAAAAGGCATATACCAAATCCATGCACCGAGCAGTGCTCCTAGAATCGGACTAAGTACCTTGCCAAATGTGTTGGAGGTCTCGATAATGCCAAGGCTTTTACTGACTTCTTTATCATCATTAAACATATCCCCAACAAGCGGCAGAACAGTCGGAAATGCCCCCGCTGCCCCGATCCCCTGCAGAAATCTGCCGGCAATAATTATCCAGTACAGCATCATTCCATTAGAAAACCAGGGGCTACACCGCAGATCCCCCACCAATCCCCGCTATGATGAGACTCGGAATAATAACTGCCTTACGACCGACTTTGTCCGACAAGTAACCAGCAATCGGAATCAGTAAGATAGCTACTACGGCATATACCGTGATCAACATACTTACTTGAAGTGAAGAAATGTGCAGTTCTCGCGAAATCTGCGGCAAAATCGGGATCAGCATGGAGTTGCCCAAAGTCATGATTAACGGAATGGACGCCAACGCCGCCAGATCCCCTTTTTGTTCCCCATCATTCGGACACCCTTTCCATTCATGTAAACAACAATCATGGTTAGTGTGGAGTATATTCCGCAAAATATTCCGCCTGCATTTGTTTCCTTATCTCCTTACATAAGATTCCTGATCCGTCTCAGTAATAAACCGACTTGGCTCACCTGCCGAATAGACATGCAGCAAATGCATCGCCCTCGTGCAAGCTGTGTAGAATAGCTTACGTTCCGATTCACGGGTATACTTATCGTTCGAGCCATCGAAAATGAGCACCGCGTCAAACTCTACACCTTTTGCCAGATAAGCCGGAATGATGTGAACTCCCTTCTCAAAAGAAAGTGTCGTTTTCTTGATTAGTCTGGCCTCTATATCTTTAGAGAGATGTTCGTGGACCTCCTTGCTTTCCTCCGCATTCTTACAAATGACAGCGATCGATTCATATCCCTCATTACGAAGCGCTGTAACATCCTCTTTGATCTGTGTAAACAGATCGTCCTGACCGGATACAACAATCACTTCTGGCTTCTCACCAGCACGATTGAACGGAATGATCGCCTCTCCTCCCGGAAGCATACCACGCGTGAACTCAACGATCTCCCGGGTCGAACGGTAGCTCTGTTGCAATATGATCTGTTCGCTATTATCCGATCCGTATAAATCAGTCAACACAGCCGACTGCTGCAATACAGAGGAATGAGCATATATCGCCTGATTGAGATCGCCGAGTGCTGTCATTCGTGCACGTGGGAACAACCTCTTCAGGAAGAACAATTGGAATGGCGAATAATCCTGTGCCTCATCAATAATGACATGACGGATCGCATGGTTGGAATGGAAGCCAAGGGTCATCTCTTTCAGATAGAGGAACGGTGTAATATCCTCATAGAATAGCTCTCCGGCCTTGATCTTTGAGATTGTATGTTCACAAATGAGCGACCAGTCCTCTGGCAAAGCGTCCATATGAACCTCCTGGACGATCTCCGACTGCTCAAATAATTGACAATACAGCTTCGTTACATCGACAAAACGCAACGATTTGATCCATTTTCGAAGCGGCTTTAGACGCTCGCTAACGACCATTCTTCCGAGAATGGTTCTCTCTTCTTCATATTCGCTGAAATGGTCATTGCTCTTCTGTTGTTGACGGCGCATCCGCTGGTAAGCGCGCTGATAATCCTCGGTATCAAGAAGCTGGATTTGCTCATCAACCCATGGCTGATTAACCTCCTCCTTACCGAAGGCAGCAATCTCCTTAAGTAGCCATTCCTTAAGTAATTCACATCTATTGGCCAGTGTTATCGCAGGGTCATAAGCGTAAAAACGTTCTGAGATAGCTTCCGCTCCTACGATTTCCCGACCCATAAAACGCAGCGGCTTAAATTTCATTCCCTTACGTTCAAGCAGAGCCTTATATCTACCAATCGCCTCAAAGAACTGCAAAGAGGACTTATAGCGGATTCCATCCATCCTAGCCTGATACAATTCATCCTCTTCACCCGTTAACACATATTCAATCTGTACGAATGGATCCTCCAGCTGGAATTCTCTGCCTAGGCGCCGTTCCAGGTATTCCTGAAATGTCGTCTGCAGCATATTCTCTTCGCCTAGTTCCGGTAATACGGTAGATACATAGCTATTGAACATCGGATTCGGAGAGAACAAGATCATCTGATCGGCACGTAACGTCTCACGATGCTTGTAGAGCAGATAGGCCACACGCTGCAGAGCAGCTGAAGTCTTGCCACTACCTGCTGCACCCTGGACAATCAGCATTCGCGAAGTATCATTTCGAATGATGCGATTCTGCTCCTTCTGGATCGTAGCCACGATACTCTTCATTTGCGCATCTGAACTACGCCCAAGCACCTGCTGCAGCAATTCATCGCCGATCGTTACACCGGTATCAAACATTACCTTCAGGTTTCGCCTGCGGATGACGAATTGCCGTTTGAGCGTCATCTCTCCTTCAATGGTACCGAAGGCGTCTCATATGAAGCCGGGCCTGGGACGCTATCGTAATATAAATTTGAAATTGGGGCACGCCAATCATATATCAGAAATTTCTCATCATCTTTATCAAGCAATGAGGCTATCCCCAGATAGATCGATTCGTTCTTCTCTCCCTGTCCGGCGAAGTCAATTCGGCCAAAGTAAGGGGATTGTTGCAGCCGCTTCAGCTTAACAAGAGCGTTGTAAGCAAGCTGATGACGCTTCTCCCGCTCGGACAGTATCTCCGACTGTTGTCGGAGGCTTGTTGAGGTCTCCCCTACATCGTCCGCTTCACTGAAATTAACAGTAACCTCATCCCAAAAGTCCTTCCGCATAGACACGACATCGCCACGGATCGTACCGACTTCTGCTTCCAGTCTAGAAATCCTTCTATCAATTAGGTCCCCAACATACTCAACCCGGTGTTGTTCTTCCTGCCAATCCTTGTCGTTATTGCTCAAAATAGTCGCCCCTTTGTGAATTTATACCAAACTAAACTTGCTAAATACGCCTCAAAAAATATATTGACAATTAGAAAATGGTGTGATAAAATTAGATTAGTTAATTCATGTTCGTTTTAAAATTAATCAAGACTGCTTTTTATTGTATCACTGATATGTCACAAATTCAATCTTATGTTATTTTTTAAAATAGGTCCTGTCCATACGCACTGCGTCTTGCAAGTTCAACGGCGCTTTCGCAATTGGCAGGACTTTTTAGATTATTCTATTTTCTTCTCCCCAATCCTTGTCGTTATGGTCCAAAATAGTTGCACATTTATGAATTTAAGCTATACCGCTAAAAAACATCCAAAAAATACAAGAAACCCTCTTACAAACACTCGATTACAGTGTTAGTCAGAGGGTTCCTTATATCATTGCTTATATTAGCTTACGAATATTACTTCAAGATACTAATGGATTTCGTAGTATTATCGAAGGTTACATCTGCACCGAAATGCTCAGCGATGAAGCGAAGTGGAACCACGGTGCGTCCGTTAACAAGCTCGGCTACTACATCGATTCCTGATACATGTTCACCAATCGTAAACGATAGGGTTTGTCCGTCTAGGGTAATTGTTACTATTTTTCTGGCGTTATCCCAACCAACATCGGCACCTAAGCTTTCAGCAATGAAGCGTAGTGGAACTAACGTTCTGCCTTTAACGACCAATGGAGCAACATCTATACTCATTTCCATTCCGTTCAGCATATAGCTCATCTTACCAAGGGTAAGCTCCAATTGAATAGGTTCAGATTGGGTTGTAACATAGATATCACCTAACCCATTTGCCATAAAGGTAAATTTACCCGTCTCACGATTATAGTTACCACCTAATCGTTTCATGGTACCGTCTGCTAAAAACATGATACCGCATAGCTTGCTAATATCGTTAGATTGCAGCTTCTCTTTGGTCAGATCAAAGGTTACTGAAATACCTCCTGTTAAATCCGTAATTTCCTGGTCATCCACGAAAATCTTCATCTCATATCCCTGCCCTAGAACTCCTTCTCCTCTATCTACAGGTTTTATAGAAATCCTCATCGTCTTAGCTGTATCCAACCGTTTCAGCAGTTCAGAGGATAATTCAATTGAAATGGTGTTATTCGTAACCGTAATAGGTTTATCAGCATTCATAATGGCACTGATCGTATCGTTATTAAGCTCAAGCTCGTTCGTTCCAACTGACATCGTCAATTGAATAGAATTGCCTTGCTTCAACTGCTCTCTGATGGTGTCATCAATACTATCCACTACCGGCGGTGTCGGCACATTGCTGCTACCTGATTTTCCACCACTGCCATTACCATTTTCGTTATTATTGCCGTTGTTGCCGTTATTTCCATTGTTTCCATTACCGTTATTGTTGTTGTCGTCATTAGCCACAATAACGATAGTTAACTCTTTCGTATCAACACCAGCATCATTGAAAGCCATAACGGTGAATTTGTATGTTCCCGCTTTAGAAGGCTTACCTGAAATAACACCCGTAGCTTCTGCTAAATTCAATCCCGCTGGTAAATGACCATCAGTAACTGTCCAAGTAATTGGAGCATCACCTTTAGCTATAAGCGAAACTTGATAACTTTGATTAACTTTCCCGTTTTTCAAAGTGTTGGTTGTAATCGTCGGTGCTGTACTAACTGACTCATCCTCTGCAATCTCAATACCCAGTACTTGCTCAACACTACCAAAATCATTTGTTGCTGCAACAATGAATTCAAAATATCCTGCCTCTTGAGGCGTACCCGTAATCACGCTTGTTGCTTCATCAAAGTTTAAGCCTGCTGGCAAGGTTCCGTCACTTAATTCCCAAGTAATCGGATCGCTACCGTATACCGCAAGTGTCACCGTATACTCTTGGCCGACTTTACCACTTGGCAGATTCTTAGTGATAATTTCTGGAGCCGTATTATCTGGTGCATCTTGAGTGATCACTATACTTAACATTTTCGTATCGCTACCTGCAGCATTGTTAGCTTGAACTTTGAATGTAAATTGTCCCGCCTGATCTGGTGTACCAGAGATAGCACCTGCTACCTCGTCTAAGCTCAAGCCCGTTGGCAATTCACCTTCTATAACAGCCCATTTGATGGGTGTATCACCAACAGCTTCAAGAGTGGCTGAGAAGTCTTGCCCAACTTTACCATTCGCAAGCGAATTCGTAGTTATCGTTGGTGCCATACCTTTATCTTCAATCCATTTCGCATGTAATACGATATTACTTGTAACAGTATCAGTAGTGAAATTCCATACATCGTTTAATTCTGCATCTTGGTACCAACCACCGAATTTAGCGTTATCTTTTGTTGGATCTGTAGGCTCAGTAATTGTGCCACCCATATCCGCGAATTTCATCATAATTTCACTACCACCATTGGAATCAAAAGCTACCGCATAAGGGTTGTGTGCACCAATAGAAGGCATCCTGTTACCCAGTGGATTGCCGAAGAAATCCGTTCTCTGTGTCATATGAGGCAGAGCGTTCGCACGATCAACGTATGGGCTTACTACTTCGACACCTGCACCATAAGCCATGTTGTCGCCATCAGCAAGGCGGAATCCATCCATCGCACTGTAATCAAGCTCAGTATTAACCGTTCCGCTGTTGGTAATCCAATGCTCCGGTGCTAATTGATAATCTTTCAATATGGAATTCAGTTCATTTTGTGTTACGTAACGATTGTCAGCTGTTTTTACATTAGCACCTAAATATCCGCCACCGCCAGCGTCCATACTGCCAAAAATATAAGCTGGATATACAATGTTGTTCGTAAACCGTCCAGCATTAAATGGAGCGGTCGTTCCGCCGCCTTTCAGACCAACGCTGCTGTTAGACCCAGTATAGGCAAATATATTATTTTGGAAATAGATGTTCAAGTTAGTTGCTGTTGGGTCAAACACTAATGAACTACTGTCCTTCAATGGTGAGACGATTACATTGTTATAGAATAATCCACTTAATTCCTCGCTTGTTGAAGAACCTCCCGCAAGTAATACAAGACTATTGAAGCTCTTGTTAAAATCCGGGCTGCGACCGTCGTTCACACTGATGTTATAGCGTACAATGTTGCCTTTTGCAGCATTCATCTGCAAATACCAACCGCCGAAGTTGTTTCGGCTGTAGTTATATTCATACACGTTATCTTCGCAATAGTTGTCAATGTCCCAAGCCATACCGTCATTACCTGCATGATAAGGGTTATCCACCGATTCATTATAGCGGAAGATCGTGCCTTTACTTGCCATAATCCACGCAGCAGCATAGTTTTGCGAACCAAGATATGTTGGCTTTGTATTATTTGGACCCAGTCCGCTACTAAGTTACCGCTCTTATCGCTTAAATAACTGTATCCACAGTCTGTGATAACATTTCGTTCCACAAGGGAGTTGTTCCCTCCGGACATGACAAGGCCATCACCAACCGAACCAGAAATCCAGTTATTTTTAATCACCGCGTTAGATGCCCACGGATAACTTGAATTGCTCCAAGTGATGCCTGTATTATTTGTCCCGCGCTACTTGGCCCGTAAGCATTGTTACGAATACCTTCGTTATCGCAGCGAAGGGTTTTGTTGCCTTCAATCAGTACATCAACATAGCCATTAACAATGATGCCGCCGGATATCTTGCTGGCTCCATTCGCTTGGTGCAGTCCATTCACGTCATGAACATAGTTATCTCGAATGACAATTCCTTGCATTCGAGCATTAGCATAATCTTGAATGTTAAACTGACCTTGCCCAGCTTGGATATGCGGGACATTATAGCAATACCGGAACGTCCGTCACCTGCTTTATTGCCAGGTGTTTGTTACTTCAATTCCGCTAACTTCCCAATAATTAACGTCGTACAACTCAATTGTACCGTTTAAAGTAATGCCTGATGGGCTTGTCGCTGTTCCTCCACCATTAATAATCGGCCGTTTGTTAGGGTCGGTCGTATTATATTTAGTAAGCGTAATCGGATTTCCTTTTTACCGTTGCCGCGCAGTTTGATTTGTTCACCACTCCATATACTGTTTGCATCCAAATAAATGTTTGAACCTGGAAGGAACACATATTCATTTATTTTGGAAATTGATTTCCATGCTGTTGCCGGTGTGCGTCCATCGGCATTATCATCACCGTTATTGGAGAAATAAAAATCACGGGCTTCACTAGGTACAATGTTCAACTCAAATTTGATCTCAGCAGGGTTCAGATCGAGTCTAACAGTATATTTTCCAGGCGCAATATTGTTTCTTGCAAATGCTTCTTCTTTAATCGTCAATATATTGCCGCTAACCGTATAATCCACATTTTGTGCAAGAGTTACATTGCCGATTTCCACACTAGTTAAATCCGCTAAATCAGGATTTACAGTGATTTTATAGTCATCTATTCCAATAACATAAGTACTGTCTTCCGAGTGAGTGTACTCTTTAGGTAAGAGCTTTAATGTAACAGATGCCGTTGTGCTTTGAGCTTTGACTCCGCTATCCATAACATATACGTCATCGATAAAGTGCTTGTTCTGAATATCTTTAGTCGTTCCGGATTTATCGCCCCAGTTTGTAGCAAGTTGCAATGCATCTATCTTATTAATATTGTCTACTACAGCTGTATCGAACGCGCCACCGTCAGTTGATTGTCTATTAATTGCTTTTCCATCTATTTTATAAGTTGTTCCAGTTGTTGTTACGAACCATTGGAATTTGTGCCAGCCTTTGCTACGCTTGGCGTCTACAGGATAGAACCTTCCAGTTGATCCGAACCTAACTGAGTAATTAGTCAGGTTTGCCGCCCAGTTGCCGTCAGCATTACCGTAATTTAATGCGATATGTTCATTGGCCGACGGAGTTAAGCCAAATACCGCGTGATCACCGGATGCCATCCGCCATCGTCATAGTACCAGGCAGTAACAATGGTTGTCTTACCGGCTTCAGTAGGAGCGTAATTATAGGTACCCGGTACACTAGCCACCTGAGCACCACCACTTGTTGTCGCAGCTTTTGCTCCGGTGCGGGAGATCACGTTACTTTGGACGTACCCGTTCGCACCAGTCGTAAATTTCTGATTCCCTTCATATCCATCGTAAAACATAGTGTCAGCCTTATTGAAGTAATCAACGCTGACATTAACAGTTACCTCTTCGTTCGCTTTTGGAACATAACCTTTCTTTACTGTAACGAAACCAGCACCATCAACTTCAATCTTATTTTTGTCTTTATCTGCTGGGCTGAAGCTGATGTTATCAGCAACGAACGTATCGGCAGTATCAACGATTAACCGCTCACTCTCACCTGCCCGTAAAGTTTCATTCTGACGGACTAATGCAATATTAGCTGAATATGCTGCACTCTCCCCTGATTCATCAGAATCTAAGAAGCGTGTTGTTGCGTTACCAATCGCTCTAACTTTAAATGTATCATTAGAGCCCGGGGACAGAGCTACATCATTTCCTGTTGCTGCAACAGGGCTTCCCTTGGCAATTCCGTTACTGAAGAGCTGAACCGAATAGGCAGATGCGTTAGCAACACTGTCCCAAGCAGCATAGGTACCGTTCCATCTGACTTTTCCTGGTGCTGACAATTTCTCGATCGTCAATGTTCCGGATGCCGTAACTTCATCACTTATATTTCCTTCTGTATTAATGACAGTGGCTGTGACGGTGTAATTACCTACTCCGAGCGCTCTTGCATAGGGTAGAACATGATGTCTTTCATGATTGTTAGGCTGGTCAGGACCCCCATTTTTAGATAAATAGTACCCCACTACTGTACTATCTTTGATCAGTGTTACAAGGGTATCACCGTAATTGGAACCTCCTGTGTATATACCCGTATCCGGGTCAAGCGTCGGATTAATGGGTGCATTCACCGGTTTATTTGTCTTAATCAACAAAGGTGCAGAGTGGGACTTTATCATTACCCCCTCTGCTGTAGACACTTGGCAATAATAGAACTTACCTTGCTGCACCGCTGAGTCAACATTGGGCAAAGTTAATACCGCATCATTTCCTCCAACAATTTCAACTCCGTTCAAGCCTCCTTCGTCGTTAGATACAAACCATTGATATGATTTAGCAGTAGTTGTTGCCGTAACGCTAAATGTTGCTGTCTCGCCTTGGTTAACTTTTGCCGCCGTTGGTTGATTGGTAATTTCCAAATTTGGCAAACCGCCTGGAGGGACTAAGTTCAACGTTAATGTTCTTGTTCCTGATTCCGTAGCAACGTCTTTAACAACATAAAAATCGTCAATAAGATGTTTGTTATTAACAAAAGAAACGTTACCTGATTGGTTATTCCACCCACCCGCTATTTTAGGTTGAATGGTTGTACCACTCTTCATAGCTTTGTAAATATCAGACTGTGCTGAATCGGATACTGAATTTCCGTCAATTTGTAAGCTTGCACCATTGGGTGTAATGAGCCACTCAAATTTATGCCAGCCTGTGGAACGATCAACCCCGCTGTCTTTCCAACGTTTATCTCCTGAACAGGCTGATGATAGTGTATATGCCCAAGTATATTTGGTTGGGTTATTAAGAACTTCAGACTGTGGACTTTGATAGAATGTCCCGGCATAGGTAGAGTTCCTGCCATCCAAAATCGCAAATTGGGTTCTTGCAGTCGCTGTCTTCTCCTCAGCAGGATAAGGGTCGTAATACCATGCAGTCATTTTATAATTACTTCCAGCAGGTAAAGCCACGTCTTGATTTACAGCTTCAGTAGTAGTACTGCTGGAAGGTGTAATCGTTTTCAAACCAGAACGGGACTGAACACTAGATAGTGTAAATGATGCACCTAATTTATTCGTTGTTGTCAGTGGACCATCGTTGTTCTCGAAGTCCTCCATAAATAACACATCTGCGTCCTGATAATAACTCGCGTTTGCTGTAATCGTCACAGGGACTCCTGGAGCACCAGGGGCCGCAAATGTATATCCGCTAGCTAAAGTTACCTTACCGTTTTCATCAACAGTTAGCAGGTTCGAATTGCTTGAATCATAACTGAACTCATCAATAACCGGTCCTTTAATAAGTGTGCTTAATGGTGCACCTTTATAAGTAAGGTTCACTCTGCCTGCGTGATCTGTCGCTTGGTTCAGTTCTAGTACAACAGAGTCAAAAGATTCAACCGATTTCTCTGCAGCTGAAACTTCAGATGTAGGCACCAAGCCGGGCAGACCAGAGAATGTCATAGTTGCTGCCGTAACAATTGATAAAGCCTTTTGCATCCATTTTGATCGTCTCATCATGCAATCTTCTCCTTTTTGATTTAATATTTATGGAATCTGAATCTATGGAAACTGAGTAGACACAGATTTTCATAACTGCAAGGACAATACGATTTTATTCACTTCCAAATCATCGAATTGATTGCCGTTATACTTGATCTTCGCTTTATCTGCTCTAGTTGCAATCAACGTTCGCAAGTCAGATTCCGCCCGCCCGTTGATAATAGAATCTTTCACTTCTCCCAGTGTAAGATTAGTGATTTCCGGCTTTGTGACTAACGTGGCAACGACATCCTCGTCCACATATTTACCGATTACCGTTTCACCTACCGAAGCGGCGGCCAATGACTCCCAGAAATTTAGAGATTCAGCATCCTCTTTGGATATATCCAATCGATTTAACACCTTCTCTTCCATGGTCTGTCCATCTATAGCGACCATTGCCGTTAATTCATCAGCAGTACGAACATATTCTGCGCTCCTTGATACATATTCATCTTGTAATTCAACATCGCTCATTTTCGTTTTTTTGACTTGGGTTTCTACCAAATCTGGCCGACGGGCATTACTTAAATACTGCATGTATTGGTATAGATCAAATTCAGGTAAACCGTAGTAAGTCTCGCCTGTATCATCCATATCTGCCCGCTTCGTGTTTTCTTCTCCCATGTCGGACTTTAGCTCATCAAAGCTCTTGTAGGGAGCTATACCTCGTTCGTCTGCAATAATTTGCTCCTCTTTAGCAAATAGCAATGCAGTCATAGCTGCCTTTTTGGCATATTCAGAAGGTGTTTCATGATTTTCGCCGTATTGACGTGTCCAGAAGCCTTCATCTGCTTCTGCACCATAGGTTCTGTAGAAATAATCAGCTGTTATTGCTCGCTGCTCATTGATATAAAAGAGATATTCTTCATCTGTCACAGCGTATCCATCTACTGTAAACAACCAATTTTCAGGCAGTTGGGCCTTTTTGTTAAATAAGGACATCATCAATAAAGCAAGAACAGTCAGAATTACGGCTGCTGAAAACCAAATAATCACGGTTCGTTTTCGTCTTATAAAACCCATGCCAACCACCCACCTTTCCAAATTTCCAGCCTATCTTTGCTAGTTTATATATCCAAATAGCTCAGGATAGGTAATCGCCGAGAATGAGACACAGAATTAATGATAAACTTGGCAAGCCACCCAATGTAAGCGCTTATTTTTACTAAAGATAAACATTTTTGACTTATAAAAAACCCACTAGTTCGCATTTAAGCAACTAGTGGGTTTTTGTCTATATTTCCTCGCTATCCTCCGTTGTTACACCAGAATGATCCGCCAGACGATTTAACCGCTCCAACTGATATCCATATTCATAAATTCCAGCGGACACAATCGATAGCCGAAGCGCCCCATCGATTCGCTCCGCATATCTCTCCAGCATCTCGGATAGAAATCGATCGTTATTCTCAGCAAATTGCTTCGCTTCCAGCGAATTAGGCTTCAATTTGTCGTCAAACTTCAGCATTATGTGCTCATGGAATCTAATCATATGCTCCAGATGTACATCGAAGGCCTTGTTCAACTCCGTTGAGCGCACAGACTGGAAGTAATGCTGTTCAATCGCATCCAATACTTCATAACCTTTATGAAGAGTCTTAAGCATTTGTTTGTAAATAACCAATTGTCGACTCTCACTAAATTTCGGCTTTCGTAGCCTCTTCTGGTCTTCTTCCATCAGCTTATATTTCTCGGTAAGCGAATTAATCGCATCCTCCAAAGAGCGCTTCTCCTGATGTGAGACAGTCTCTTTGATCTCATCCGAGACCGCTGTTCGAAGTAGTAGAGAGAGCTGATCAAATGCCTTCTTAATGAGCTCTTCATACTGAACATGTGGCTTAGGCGGAATGATAATAACATTGATAATAAATGCTGATAAAATCCCGATCAAGCTAAGAGATAGCCGATTGAGCGCAAACGTCCACTGACCCGAGGCTTCCATCACGGAAATGACCGTCACCAGAGTAACGCCTATGGTATCGCCCATTTTAAGCTTAAGACAAATCATTATCACGATAATACATACGAGTCCCACCGCGATCGGTTCATTGGAGAACACCATCCCACCCAACATCGCTAATACCGCACCGAGCACGTTCGTTTGCAGCTGATCAATTAAATACCGCCAGGAACGGTAAATAGACGGCTGCATCGCAAAAATAGCCGCAATCCCTGCCATCAAAGGCGGGGATAATTTTAGCCACATTACAGCATACAGTGCGAGTGTTACTGCGAGTCCCGTCTTTAGCATTCTTGCGCCGAATGTCATTTACATTCCTCCCACGATAAAGACATTTACTATTTTAAATGGACGTTCACTTCTATTCGACAAGTTTCTTCGTTGTTACATAGTTTACGGCATTTTTTTAGCAGATATTAAGCTTTTTTTCAGATATCATTCAGATTTTTTGTCAAGACTGAACATTGTAAGACCCAAAATATTCTAAACGAAGGGATGAGAAAAGTATATGAAACAACTGCTTACCTTAGTGTTAAGCGGATTGACGAGCCTGCTGTTATTGTTCAGCAGTTTTCTGCCCCCGCATCCGCAGCATCTGCAGAAGACACTACCGAACAAGGAACGACGCAGACCTCACTGGAGCACGGTAAACAACGGCATCGGCATGGATGCCATGGTGCACATATCCTAGGCGACTCCGCTAAGCTGCTTGGTATAGAACCTAAAAGTCTTGTCCAACAGTTAAAGCAGGGTAAGACGCTACTCCAGATTGCCCAAGCGAGCAAAGGCTGGAATGAACAGGAGTTCATCAAAAGACTGGCTGAATCTGCGACGATTCAAATTGACCTAGCCCTCGCGTTAGGCAAGATCGATCAAGCTAAAGCGGATAAAATGAAAGCCGATCTTCCGAACAGATTGAAAACGGCTGTGAACCGTGCCTGGAAAGATGAGCCGCGAAGCAATCCGACTACAGACTATCAGAATAACAAAATTAGCTGGATCCCGCCACAGGCTTAAGTAAAGAAAACAGGAGTGTCGATTGTCACATCGGCACTCCTGTTCTAATGCTGTCATTCATGTGGCTTTAATATTAATCAGTCTTTGCTACCTTGCCTATTAGCTTCTTCGGCGAAATATCCTCTACTGGTACCTCTAATACATCAAGCAGGAACATGAAAACAGGTACCCCTACAATGAGCCCCAGACCCCAAAGAAGTGCTCGGATATGAGCAGGATTAGGAAGGTATAGAAGATAGGTAAATGAGTCTTATTAGACATAAACTTCGGATTCAATACATAGGTCTCAGCCGCATGAACAATGGCAATCATGATCAGTACATATATGATCTTAACCAATCCGCCGATTTTGAAGGCGATCGCACATAGAGGAATCAAAGAAATAATAACCCCCATGACTGGAATAAGACCAAGCAGGAAAATCATAATGCCGAGCGCAAACAAATTCGGGAAACCGAAAATCCAAAGAAATATCGTAGAGATCATCGCGTTAATCATCGCGATGAGGAATTGAACTTCAATCACTTTACCAAAGGAATGAACGAACTTCTTACCAAAATACTCCAGTTCAACGAAAAGTCCGGATAGACGGCTCTCTTTGAATTTGGACGTAAAATTCGTAACTTTTTCTTTTTCAAGCAGGAAGAACAAACTTAAAATAATCGCGATGAACAAATTCAAGCTCCATTGACCGATATCCGTAGCGGTCTTGAGCAGGAAATCAAAGCCCTGACCAAGATACTTCGTAATGTCAATGTCCTGAATCGATTCCACCAGGAAATTAAGAATAATATTGTCCGGTAGATTAGTTGGAGGGTTGCTGTAAAAGAGAGCACCTGATTGACAAGATCGGTAAGCTCCTCAACAAAGACAGGCAAGTAATAATAAACCGTAGTTGCCAGTCCGCCGACCATTAGAATGTAAATTAACAATACGGTTATTTTTCGATTAATTTTGAACAATTTGTCCACATGTCTCGTTATGAACCGATGCAGGCGATTGATCAAATAGGTCAGAATAAATGTAATAAGAATCATGTTAAGCATACTGCGGGATACGTAGAGCACGAAGATGGCAACCAAAAGTGCAATTACCCTGCGAAATCCGGGGATTTGAAACAACTCTTTAAAGAATGTCATTATAAGCGACCTGCTCCTTCATCAATGGACTAAAGCAAAATATAAATTTATCTTAAGCTAGCGCCTGCTACAAAGCAAGAACCAAGCTCTAAATTTAATATTATGTATATATTTCTATAACACACTAAAGCTATAACGCGACACCGTGTGTTCTTGCCATTTTACAATCACAAGCATATAATTTCGTAAAATAACTTTTGAAAATATTGTTAACCATGACAATGATGGAGAAAAGTAAGTAGATGCGTCCTGACAGGGACGGTGGTGCCGAAGATTGAGAGCACCCGCGGGAGCCGCGCTGCTGAAGTTCACTCCGGAGTTGGTTCCTGAACGCCGCATGGCAGGTAGGGAATTCCGGCCGCACACCGTTATCTGTGTCTAGAGCTGAGAAACAAGAAGGTTGTCTAACAAGGGTGGTACCGCGGAGAAATCCGTCCCTTGATGGACTGCCTTTTTTTGTTTAGAGAAGTACACAAGATAAGTAGTCCTATTTCAAAAATATGATAACGAGGAGTGTTAAAACATGAGCAATAATTTAGATGAATTGCGCACCAAGCTGGATACCGTTAACAAGGAACTGCTCCGACTGCTTAACGAACGCGCAGAAGTCGTTAAAGCCATCGGGGAAATCAAGGAGAAGCAAGGCGTGCCTAAATTCGATCCGGTGCGTGAAAGAAAAATGCTCGACGAACTAACCGCCCTCAACCCTGGTCCTTTCAGAGATGCTTCGATTAAGCATATTTTCAAGGAAATATTCAAAGCTTCTCTAGATTTACAAGAGGATGATCACAAGCGCCAATTGCTTGTCAGCCGCAAGAAGCAGCCAGAGAATACGGTTATCGATGTGAAAGGAAATCTGATCGGTAGCACAGCTCAAGTGATGATTGCTGGTCCTTGCTCTGTAGAATCTTACGAACAATTAAGAACAGTTGCTGCTGCATTAAAAGAAGCTGGCATCAAAGTAATGCGAGGCGGCGCATTCAAACCAAGAACCTCGCCATATGACTTCCAAGGCTTAGGCGTTGAAGGCCTGAAGATGCTGAATGAGGTTGCCAATGAGTTCGGTCTGGCGACGATCAGCGAAATTGTTCATCCTGCACACATCGAGCTCGCTGAACAATACATCGACGTAATTCAGATCGGTGCCCGCAACATGCAGAACTTTGAACTACTGAAGGCAGCTGGTGAAGCTAAAATCCCGGTTCTGCTCAGAGAGGTATCGCGGCTACGTTGGAAGAGTTCGTACATGCAGCCGAATATATCGTCGTTAAAGGTAACACCCAGGTAATGCTGATCGAACGTGGTATCCGGACTTACGAGAAATGGACTCGCAACACTCTGGACATTTCCGCCGTACCGTTACTTAAACAAGAGACTCATCTGCCGGTACTCGTCGATGTGACTCATTCCACGGGACGCAAGGATATCCTTCTCCCATGTGCCAAAGCTGCGCTGGCGGCCGGTGCAGACGGTATCATGGTCGAGGTTCACCCTGATCCACAGACCGCTCTGTCCGATGCCGCACAGCAGCTTGATATTCCGCAATTCCAGCAGCTGTGGGAAGGAATCCGGAAGTCCGGTTTATTCACAGAGTAGGTGACTATTAAATAAGTGTTCAAAAAGTCCGATTTTCAGCACCGAGCAAGTTTAGATGAAACTAGGGCCTGAGGAGCGCAGCGTACGTACGTGAGTACCTAAAGATATTTCCGTAGGAAACATGACTTCGTAAGCATTTGCTTAGGCCCAGTTGAATTCATTCGATGCCGAGCTAACTTTCAGTGTGACTTCGTGTTAGATATAGAATTTATTCGTTATCAGCAGAGCTGATGAAATTCTATATCGCAAGAAAACCTACCTTTGGATCGAGGTCGCTCAACCTTGAATTGGCTTCGATTAGGTTTTCTTATCTCAAAAGCGGACAGGTTTTACGCAGACAGGCTTGGATACTTCAGCCGAATGTCCGGTGAACGTCAGCTTGCCGCTGCTTCGATCGATTCTGAACAGTACCAGATTGTTGGAATCCCGATTTGCGGCAAGCAAATGCTCACCGTCCGGCGTGATGGCAAAATGACGCGGATGTCCTCCCTCGGAAGAGACGAATTCAACCAGCGATAACTTCCCACTCTCCGGATCAATAGCGAATTGAACGATGCTGTCATGACCGCGATTCGAACCATATAAGAAACGACCATCCTCAGAGATCGCCACCTCAGCCGTCGTATTCTCTCCTTGGAAATCGGCTGGTAAGGTCGATAGTGTCTCGAGTTCAGTTAAGCTTCCACTCTCCGTATCAAAGGTAAATGCCGTGAGGGAGGATCCTACCTCATTAATCGAATAGAGCCACTTCCCATTCGGATGAAACGCCATATGACGCGGTCCGCTTGCCGGCTGCATTACAGCTTCACTTAGGTATACCAGCTTGTCTTCCTCTTGATCAAGCTCATACACTTTAATTCGATCAAGTCCCAGATCAGCAACCATTGCGAAGCGGTTATCCGGACTGAATTGAACGGAATGTGGATGTGGGCGATCCTGCCGATCTGGATCCGCTCCATGACCTGTATGCTGCTGTACATCTGACAATCCAGCCAATGTACCATCAGCTGCTATTTTCACCAGACCCACATTACCACCATGATAGCCTGACACAGCTAAATAGCTGCTGCTATGATCGATTTGAATATGGGAGCTAGAAGGCTGGATCGTAAGAGTACGATTTAGCGCTGTCAGCTTACCTTGCTGCGGATCAATCGAGTAGGAGACAGCTTCCCCTATTCTCTCTTCCTTCTCATTCTTCGTCTCCGAAATCGCGTAGAGCTTCTTCCCATGCTTGTCCACACTAACAAAGGTCGGATTCTTCATTCCGGACGCACTGTCCAAACACTTCATCTCTCCACTGGCTAAATTCAGCTCATACATATATATACCAGGTTCAGTTGACTCGGCATATGAACCAACAAATAACAGCAATCTCTCTGTCATTGGATACACTCCTCCTTCAAGCTACATCTTCACATACGTCTTCTTATTTTTTCTCACTTTGGACAAAAAGTCCAGTCTTATTCCAGCTGTTGAAATTTATTAGGTCTTTGATTTCGGAAGAGCAAAAAAATTCCTGTTCAAAAATTCTAAAATATGATATACTGTAAGCGCTTCCACAACATCTTCTGAAGGGGGTTTTAGATGATGACTGTCGGACTAGAGGAAAGGGATGTATATGAGGACCTTGATCCACATGATACGTATTTCTTCAAAATTGGAGGTCATGGTTTAGTTTGTTTTCATGGCAGAAATTACAGTATAAAAAGAGACTCTCTGCTGAACAAACCTCAACAATGATCTCGGATACTTCGTTTTATCGGATTAGTACGAACTGCTATGTCAACCTGTTCAAGATCTCTGAAATCCGGGACAACATGCTGTTATTCCGGGATGAGATCCATGGAATCAAGACCATCACCGTTCCCCGCAGAAATTTGGAACAGATCCGCCGCTTGCTTCCACAAAGCCTCGAAAGAGACGCCCAGATCGATCAGGTCCATCGGGTCGGATAACAGCCCAGTTCCAAGGGATGCAGCAAAGCGCGAACACAAAAAAACAGTCGGCAGGCGTCACAAGGGCGCTTCGGCTGTTTTTTTGTGTTTGCTATTGTACTACTTAGATGAGAACTTATTTTGCGGCAGCCTTCAAATAGATTCTAGCCGTCTCTTCCCAAATCTCACCTGGAGCAAGACTAAACAGACCGATTTCATCAGCAGGAAGATCCATATTCGGTGCATTTACCAGATTGATCTGCGGCTCAGGACAGAAGAACTTTCCGGAAGCCCCATTGTTCCAGATCATCCATTGTTTATAGGAAGCACCCACATCGTATACCAGAGTAACGCCGAGCTTAGTATCGGTAAGTTCCATCCGGTTTCTCCCATTTGCGGAACAGCCATATAGTGATTGTCCATGGACACAAAATAAGGAGATACACCGCTGCTTTTCATCTTCTGCTCGCCTTCCGATAAAGCCTGATATTGGCAGGTTGGCAATTGACGTTCATTCAGCTCCCAGCGCTCTCCAATCGTCAGCTTAACAAAGCAGTCCTCCTCGCTACTGTCCGGCGCAAATGGCGCGTTCACCGCTGTATGGAAAGCAAACAGACAAGGCATCTCTGTCTCACCATCATTCTTCACGAACAATTGCTGTGACAGCCCTTCTCCACTCAAGGAATATCTCAATTTCACCGTAAATTTGAACGGTAGATATTGATACATCATATGATGCTCATCGATTGTTGCTTTGACAATAACGTAACTCTCCTCGGAGTTCTGCCCAGGTCCACGACTTCCCAAGCACTGGTATGTAAATATCCATGCAGATGGTTGCCTGTTGCGGGCTCATTAATCGGTAGTTGGTACATTTCCCCTCTCCAAGGAAACTTGCCGTCCTCATAACGGTTCGGCGGATAGAGAACAGGAATTCCGTGTACTCCCGGGTTACTCTTGAACGCCTCCATTTCCCCTTCCTCCGGCTCGCGCAAGAAACGGTAACCGCTTTCTAAATCTCTAAAAGCAATTAAGTTGCCGCCAATTTCCGGCAATAAAGCTGCTTCATATTTACCATATTTAAGCCATACTGCTAACTCTCCATGAAATTCCCCTGTAAATGCTTTATTATTCGTCATTCCTATGAATCTCCTCTCCCTGATAACTTGTTTGACTGGTAAGGATTATACAGAATCGTTCAATAAAAGTCACCCTCAATGCGCATAAAAGTCTCTAATAATTACATACTTCAAATGACACAATTTCACTCGCTCCAAGTCGCTCTTCTATAAGTACATGTTTAAAAAGTCAGACTTTCAGCACCGAGAAGGTTGGATGAAGCTAGGGACTGAGGAGCGGAGCGTAGGCAAAACCTACGTGAGCACCGGAAGGCCCGGCAGAATTCAAGATTCAATGTCGAATAGGCTCTCAGTGTTACTTCGTGATCAAAGAGGGACTTTTTAAACAACCTCTAAAACAACACATTCGAAAGAAATGGAGTGTTACTCAGTAATGAATAGACCTTCAGCTCTAAAGACACTACTCTATACAACGATTTTTCTTCTGTTAACTGCTTGTATAGCCTGCTCTAGACAGCCCATAGGACCTAAAGTCTCCTCGATACCGGGCAAAGCTGCAAACGAACATCTGATCCAAGCCGATCTGGTCAAGGATACGAACGGACTTAATTGGATACCGCTGCAACAAGTCACCAAAGAGCTTGGCCTACGCATAAAGGAGACGGATGGGAAAATCAAGCTTGGTTACACTGATGCCATGTATGAGTTGACGCCAGGTCATTCTGGGGCCCTCTCTTACGGCAATGTGGTTACCCTAACCGATGCCCCTATACATCAAAACGGCAAGATCTACATCACAGCAAATTCGCTGTCCAAACTGCTTGGAACTAGAGTACAGACTGATGGAAGAGACGGACGTCACGTCAGGATCGGCGCATTGAGTAGCAGCGCTGTCGGCCCTCGTTCAACAGGCGCAGCAGAGCCGCAAAGAATAAATCGTTACAATACTTTTAGCATTGCCGGGAACGGAGATGAGCTCGTCTCCTATGCTAAAAAATTTATGGGTGTTCCTTATGAATTTGGGGCGAAACCTTATGAACAATCGAAAACATTCGATTGTTCCTCTTTCACTCAACATGTATTCCAGAAGTTCGGTACATCGTTGCCAAGGTTGGCCAGACAGCAGGCCCAGCTTGGCTCTTCCGTCACACGCGGTGACCTACAAAAGGGTGACCTTCTCTTCTTCAGTGTACCCGGACGGTTCGATAATGATAAAATCGTTGGACATGTAGGCATATATATCGGCAATGGTCAAATGATTCACACATGGGGGATCCCGGAGTTCAGATCAGTACCATTGATAGTGGTTACTGGAAAGATCATTTGCTATCGATGCGCAGAATTTCCTAGAACAAATTCACATATATATTGAATGCGCCAGGGGTTGGATGAATTAGTGACCCCTGGCTATTTTATTAATATAGAATTTATAAATGATCTGCATTTCCATTCGCGGACAATTCACAGTATAATAATTAATAGAGTTAATCTCATATTTACATAATAACAGTACAAAATCAGAGGAGATAATCATGAGTGATTTGAAGAAAGCCTATGAATTACTGGGTCTCCCCGAAGACGCCTCGCGGGAAGAAGTGGAGCGGGTCTTTGATATCGAGTTAAGAAAATCGCGAGCCAAATCTTCTGAGCACGATTTCGAAGCGAAATTGAAGGCTTATAAGCTGATTACCGGTTCGGATGACCGTCAGAAGATTGAGGAGAAAAGCCGCAAAAGGTATCAAAAATGGGGTAGATTTGCTGGCACTGCTGAGAAGGTTGAAGATTTCTTCCGACTCTACAGAACCCATGTTATCGTTAGTATTATTGCTATCATTGTTCTTACTGTTGCCACCGTCACATTTGTCAATCACCGTCAAGAGCAAAAGCGCTTGGCAGCGCTGCCTCCGATCGATTTATCGATTATGTATCTTGGCGGCTTTATGAGCGATATGGATAATGGCGGAGATACTGCTTTGGAACAAGCAATGATGGAGCAATTCCCAGAATGGAAGCGTCTCAAGCTTACAATGACTTACTTACCTTCGTCCGATCAAGGTATGGGTGGAGCCGATATGGCTTACCAACAAAAAGCGATGGCCCTTCTTGCGACAGAGAAGCCAGATATCTATATTTTGGATCAAGCCTCTTATGACTGGATCGGCGGCAGCGGGGTTCTCGAAAATCTGGACGAATATGCCAACGGCGTTCTAAAACCGTTATTAAATGAAAATAACAAAATTATAGGCCGTAGTGAGGATGATACCGAGGATCACGTCTACGCAATCGATATTACGAATAGTAAGCTTGCCGAACAACTTCCGCTCGCCAAACAGCAGATGATCGTGGGTCTCCGAATTGGTTCAGAAAATCATGATAAAGCGATTCATTTTATCGAGCGCTATCTGCAGGAAGCCTCAACTAAATAATTAACATGCTAAAATCCCGAAGTCACAAAATTATCCGACTTCGGGATTTTTTGTGACTTATGTAAAAAACGATTGATTTATAGATATTATTCAACTAAAATTACAATATAAACGCGCGTTTATAGAAAGTAGGGATTACTAATGCGCAGCGAAGATATTGCTAAACTAGCCGGGGTTTCCCGTAGTACCGTATCTAGAGTAATCAACAACTATTCCAACGTTCCTGAGACAACCAAAGCGAAGGTGCTAAGAGTAATTGAGCAGTATCAATATGAGCCGAACAGCTTCGCCCGTGCGTTGGCCGGTAAGCGCACTGACACGATTGGGCTGTTTGCGATCAGTATGAACGAAAAAGAGAATGCAACCCGTATTTATCAGAATAGTTATTTTGCTCCTATCGTCGATCTGGTTGTAGATACCGCGAACGCACGTGGTTTCTACGTACTCATTCATACGGTGTATTCTCCCGGGACTTTCAGAAGATTAAGCAGGCATTCTTGCAAAAGCGAATTGACGGCGGGATTCTGGTAGGAACCCAGAAGGACATTGAGCTTGTACGTGAGCTGGTGAGTCAAGATGCTCCACTCGTACTTGTCGACTGATGATGTCTCAGAGATTATAACAGAACGGCTGAACAAGAATCACCTGGCGATTATTAACTCGATGGACTATGAGGGGACTGTTGAAGCGATCGAATACCTCATTGGACTAGGACATCAAGAGATTGGAATCCTCAAAGGAAGGATGAGCACTTACTCGGGACGAGAGCGCTATGCAGCGTTTGAAAGCACGCTGCTTAACCATGGGTTGCCGCTCCGGCAAGATTACGTTCTGGAAGGTGAATTTCTGAAAGAGACGGCATACGTTGAAACAGAGAAGCTCATTAAACGAGGAAAATTACCCACCGCTTTGTTCTGTTCTAATGACGACATGGCTATCGCAGCAATGGAAGCGTTCGCAAATCACGGAATACAAGTCCCAAATGACATCTCGATTATCGGCTTCGACGACACGCAGCTCGCTTCTATGCTTAGTCCGAAGCTGACCTCAGTCCGGCTACCTATCGATGATATGGCCAAAAGTGCCGTGGAAAAGGTCATCGGATTCTGTAACAATGAAGAAGCTATCTTCAGTACTGTTAGCTTTCCGACTAGGCTCGTCATCCGAGAGTCCTGTAAGCCTGCCGCTAAATAAAAGGGTAACCCTATGATTAATCCGGCTCCTTCCTCTTCCCTATTCAAGACAATAGGTATTATTCAGTGAAGAGGAAGATATTTTTGTGCATTGTTAACGCGCGTTCACAAATTGAAGGGAGATCATTGCTATGAAATTTGGACATTTCGACGATACCCGCAAAGAATACGTAATCAATACGCCGCAAACCCCTTATCCATGGATTAACTACTTGGGCAATGAGCAGTTTTTTGGACTTATTTCCAATACGGCTGGAGGCTATACGTTCTATCGCGATGCCCGGCTCCGTAGAATTACGCGCTATCGATATAATAATGTTCCCATCGACGTAGGTGGGCGCTATCACTACTTACGCGACCATGACAATGACGACTTCTGGACACCAGGTTGGATGCCGGTCAAGCGAGAGCTTGACTTCTACGAATGCCGCCACGGACTTGGCTATACCTCGATCACGGGCGAACGCGGCGGCATCTCCGTCAATCAACTTGCTTTTGTACCGCTCGGTTATAACGGCGAGGTGCATCGTCTTACCATAAGTAACACAAGTGATACCAGCAAGACCGTATCTCTCTTCTCTTTTGCTGAATTCTGTCTATGGAATGCACAGGATGATATGACGAACTTCCAGCGCAATTTTAGTACGGGTGAAGTTGAAGTGAAGAATTCCGTCATCTATCACAAGACAGAATATCGTGAACGCCGTGACCATTATGCCTTCTACTCGGTTAACCGTAACATCGACGGCTTTGATACGGACCGCGAATCCTTTGTCGGCCTATACAATGGGCTTCATGAGCCACAAGCCGTTATTGCAGGTAAATCGAACAACTCTGTAGCAAGTGGTTGGTCCCCGTTGGCTCTCACCAAGTCAAACTGACGCTGGCAGCAGGTGAAGAACAAAGTATGATCTTCATTCTTGGCTATGTTGAAGTTCCTGAAGAAGAGAAATGGGAATCTCCGAGCGTTATTAACAAGAAGCCTGCAGAAGCCATGATCGCCCAGTTCTCCACCGATACCGCAGTGGACCAAGCGATGAATGATTTGGCTGCATACTGGGATGGACTACTCAGTAAGTATCAAATCAAGAGTAATGACGATAAGCTGAACCGCATGGTCAACATTTGGAACCCCTATCAGTGTATGGTCACATTCAATATGTCAAGGTCCGCTTCTTACTTTGAATCTGGCATCGGCCGTGGCATGGGGTTCCGTGACTCCAACCAGGATTTACTCGGTTTCGTGCATCAAATCCCGGAGAGAGCAAGAGAACGGATTCTTGATATCGCGGCAACCCAGTTCGAAGATGGGAGTGCCTATCATCAATATCAACCACTGACCAAGAAAGGCAATAACGAGATCGGCAGCGGATTTAACGATGACCCACTCTGGCTTATCTCGGGAACATCCGCCTATATTAAGGAGACCGGCGATTTCAGTATTCTTGATGAACAAGTACCGTTCGATTCCAATCCAGATAATACGGCAACACTGTTCGAGCATTTGAAGCGCTCCTTCTATCATGTCGTGAACAATCTTGGACCTCACAAATTGCCACTAATCGGCCGCGCGGACTGGAATGATTGCCTCAACCTGAACTGTTTTTCCAAGGAACCGGGCGAATCCTTCCAGACTACAGCCAATATTGAGGGCCGTATAGCGGAATCCGTCTTTATCGCCGGACTGTTCGTATTCGTTGGCCCTGATTTTGTGGAATTATGTCTCAGCCGAGGACTGAATGAGGAAGCGACTGAGGCCGTCAAGCACATCGATACGATGCGTGCCTTTACGCTGGAGCATGGATTTGAAGGCGATTGGTTCCTACGTGCCTATGATCATTACGGCGACAAAATTGGTAGCAAAGATAATGAGGAAGGGCAAATCTTCATCGAGCCGCAAGGCATGTGCGTCATGGCTAGAATTGGTGTTGAAGGTGGCCAAGCGGAGAAGGCTCTTCGTTCCGTGGAAGAGCGACTCGACACGAAATACGGGATCGTATTGCAGCAACCTCCTTATTCCAAGTACTACATCAATCTCGGAGAAATCTCGAGCTACCCTCCAGGGTATAAGGAGAACGCCGGTATTTTCTGTCACAACAATCCGTGGATTATGATCGCAGAGACCGTGCTAGGCCATGGGGATCGGGCGTTTGATGTCTATTCGAAGATCGCTCCTGCATACCTTGAAGACATTAGTGACATTCATCGGACTGAGCCTTATGTCTATTCGCAAATGATCGCAGGCAAAGACGCCGTCCGTCACGGGAAGCGAAGAACTCCTGGTTAACTGGTACGGCTGCCTGGAACTATGTGGCGATTACGCAAGCCATTCTCGGAATTCAGGCCGACTTCACTGGCTTGAAGATCGATCCTTGCATCCCTGCCGCCTGGGACACCTTCAAAATCACTCGCGCATTCCGTGGTGACACTTATGAGATCGAAATTCTCAACCCTGAGCATGTATCCAAAGGTTTGAAGAGCATTTCTATAGACGGTCAGTCCATTGAAGGAAATGTCATCCCTCCTGCTGGAGATGGGGCTGTTCATAAAGTAACTGTCGTGATGGGTAGCCTGGCCGAATAACTGATTTTACAGCCATGAATGAGAGAAACCTGCATTTCTGCAGGCTTCTCTCGTTTAAACTTCATTTTTTCAAGTTTATACTTCTGTCTTATCCTGTGTACTCTCCAATAACCGAGCAACCTTTCTCATGATTCTAGATACCCTCATTTGACTGACGTCTTCAATGTCGGCGGTCTGTGTCTGGTTAAAGCCTTGCAGTCTTCGTTCGAGAACGTTTAATTCCTTCTCGCTAAGTTTCCGTTTCACTGATTCAATCACAGCGTCAACGTAAATCTTGTCAATCACACCATCCTCTATCCCTTCTCCACTGTCGATGACATCCAGGAGAGTGATCACTTGGGACTGCTGAACATCGGTGCCGACAGGTTCATCGAGATACTTTACCCCCTTACCTACTTGTAAGGCTTTGGTAATCTTTTCTTCATCCTCGTCAAGCATGATGGCTATGTCCGGGATGGACGGCAGATACCCCACCTCGTATTCGAGTCGGTTGATTTTGTTAATCAATTCATTCGCCGTTCGGGTCGGACGGATGATACTAGCGCTGTCTCTGAGGAAGCATCTTATCTCTCTTACAATGGCAGTTACAGCGAACGAGCTGAATTTCACGCCCCGCCCTGTATCGAAAGCCTTGACCGCCTTAATGAATCCCATCCTGCCTAGCTGAAGAATATCGTCCTTCTCAACACAGTGATTCTTGACAATCACCTCTGGCTTCCCGATATACTTATGTACCGAGTGCCAAATCAGATTCTCGTTGGCCAACAGACATTCTCCAAGGAACCTTTCGTCTGTTTTACATCGCTCTATATTTACTATTACATCCATGGAGTAGTAGTCCTTGGATACAGCTAAATTTGCACTAATATGCTCAGGAAAATTGTCCATCTGCATCCTCCTTGGCGTATTTTGGGTATAAAAATAGCAGGAGTCCGTTGATTACAACAACCCCCGCCACCTGCTTTGAAGGTTTTACTTCTTGCCCTGGATGCGGTCTTTCAGCGGCTTAGTCATCTTAGCAACCACGGTCTTGGTAGCCCGGATAACCATATCCTCACCAGTCTGTGGGTTCTTCGCGTTCTTCTCCTTACGCTTGCGATTGAAGAAGTTGAAGAAGTTAGCCAGTTTGACATCTTTACCAGCTCCAAGCTTATCGATTACCATATCCAGTATGATGTCAATACGCCGTTCCGCTTCCACTTTCGTAATTTCCTCCTTATCAGCCAGCTCAGCTACAAGGTCTTTCTTGTATATAACTTCGTTTGGACTTGCCATGGGGTAAAATCCTCCTCAGAGTGTTGAATAGAATGAAGCCTTTTAACCGTAGGTTATGGCAATATCGTGAAAGCCTAACGGTCTTGTCTAGCTTCCTCAAGCATCCGAGCCATCTTGTCATAGTGCTTTTTCACACTGTTGTAATACCAGGAGCGGGCCTTCCCTTTATCCACGTTGCCCTCGCCTTGATTGTAGGCAATAGTTGCGGTCCGAAGATTGCCATCATACCTGTCTAGCAAATAGCTCAGGTACTTGATGGAAGTCTTGATGTTTGTCTTAGGATCGCTTAATTGACTACGGCTAACACCGAAGTCCTTCGCCGTGCTCGGAAGTATTTGAAGCAGTCCAACTGCACCTGAAGATGATTCTACCGTGTTTTGGAATCGACTCTCCTGCCACATCATAGCCATGATCCAGAGTGTATCTATTTCAACATCTTTGGTAGAGGTGTCAACCCACCCGATGTACTGTAGTATCTTCTTTCTACTAATACGTCTCTCATTATGATCCTCAATGTACTTCTCCATCACGTCAGCAATCAGGTCGTGAGTTATTGAAGGAATTATGTCCGAATCAACAACCTTTTTCTTCCCCTCTTCCGCGTGTTTCACCACCAACTGCCCATCTTTTACTGTCTCAACTAAGCTCGACTGAACCTTGCAAGGAAACAATTCCGCTTGCTTGAATTGATAATCCGACTCGATGACCGTTGTACTTGCCACAGGCTCATTCTCTGTTCCCTTAGGGAGCGTAAGACCTCCGCACACCACTACGGATGCAATTGCCGCCGTAGATACGACTGCGATTCTTTTACGAGCGTCCAAGGTATGCTATCACCTCCTGTGGTTTTATTGTTATATCCCCAACCAGGGGTACTGACACCCATATACTGCGCTTCGATATGTGTTTCGAAGTGTTATGAATCTCGTTAGGGAGTTGCACTACCTAACCCTGCCACTTCGTAGAGTTCCTTCATATATAAGGGAAGGAATACAGCTTGGCAGAGCTTATCACCGTCACGGATGATCGTGGACTCGTTGCTATCGTTCTTGAACTCAGCTGACCACTCATCCTCATCTTTGTGGAACATGGAGTCAATCACACCGACACCATTAGTCAGCTTCACTTTCCATTTGCGATGTGTAGAGTAGCATTGAAACAATAGTCCCACAGCTTCAATCGGAATCTCCGTGGCAACATTCAATGGAATAACTGCCACAGCCCCAGGTTCGAGGTGCACAGGTTCACTTAGTCGTGCAAACAAGTCGTATCCTGCATGATGTGGATTCCCCTTATTGAAACCTTGGCGGCTAGTATCCATACGCATGTAAGGAATGAAACCATGAACCTGTGTCGTTGCCTTTCCTTGCTTACCACAATTCTCACAGCCCATCTTTTTCACCTACCTGATATGCCATCAAGACTACATACACGACCTGCTTGTTCAAGTCATCCCAGTGGCTTGACATCTCCATACTGATGACAAACGAATCAGGGTTTGAGTCCCGCCAATAACCCATCTTCTCATCCAACTCACCTATAGAGGTGGTGGTAAATGTCTTCGTAACGATTTCACAAGCATATCTCTTTAAGTTCATTACTTGTCACCGTCAAGGAGTTCAAGCTCCGGAGCTTCAGGGAGTATCATCTCAGAAGTGTCCTCAGATTCCTTGTGCTCCTCAACCAAGGCTAAGAATTCTTCCTCTGTTACTTCATTGATCTCAAGATCATTCACTGTGGTGAGAATGTAGCCCATTCCATCGGTCAGATGAACGTTGAAGTACGTCTGAGGGGTTTCTAAGAAAGAACCGTCTTCATAGTTGAAGCCAATAACCGCTTTCTCGAAGCCCGCTACCTTACCTGCGAACCATACATTGACCATAGTGGTCGCACCCGTAGGTGTGCTCACCTCATGCATGTTCGTGGGAGTGTGAACAAACTTACCGATTAAGCTTGTTACAATCTCCTCTGTTAGGGCTTGTTCTTTTGCTTTGATTACATGTGGCATCTAGTCATTCCTCCAGATTTGTTTTAGAGCGCTGGCTCTCTCAATTTCTCTATACGACTTGGTTTAGCCTGAGTTAAGAGTACCTGCTCAAATATTTCAGGAAGTCGAGAAACCTTAGACCGTTCGGGACGATGATTGATCTAATTGCGCTTTATAAATGCAGAAAAGCACCCTGAGGGTGCTTTTTTTTAGATGAAGTTTCTTCACTAGCTCTGCTTCGAGAGCTTGTAGCTAGCCATCAAGTGCTCAACCACGAAGTCAAGCTCCGGGAATCTCTGGGATACCATCTCCTCTAGTAACGGTGATAACGCTCGTAACCCTACTGCTATTATTGGTGTTCTATTAATATATGCAGTATGGAGAATGACCACCTCATCTATGGATAGGTTATCATCAGTAGCATTGAAGACTACGACATCTGATTGTGCAATGGCTTGCTCTACCATCAGCATGTACTCTCGATTACTCATTCCAGTAGCTGTAGCAGGGTCATGGTGTGCCCAAGCAATAGAATGGTAAGTCGATAGGGCTTCCAGGGAGAATCCCATAATAACGGCACTAATCATTGGTAACTACCGCCCTTATATTCCTTACCGCAGAATTCACAGACTTAAACATTCACACGCTCCATTCTCTCTATGACCTGTTGTTTGATCGAGCTTTCGACTGCTTCGATGATTTTGCCGCTATTCTCCGAAACAATCTTCTGCGTGACACAGAGGTATATTTTTTGTTTTGCCTTGCTCATCCTGTATTTGAGACAGTATCCCAATGACAATGCGATAGCATTCGCTATCCCCGCCACTACGATACCGTATGCTATTGACTCCATATAACTACCCCCTGATTGTGTTTTGAACGAGTTCTTAGATCAGGTTGTAGAGCTTACTACTGTTCGCCTGAACATCCTGTTCTATGGCTTCCTTTACCTTTACGATACTGTTCCTGTTATCCTCACCGTTTACATCGGCTCAGGAATGGATGACATTTCTTATGCGGCATTGGTTATCGAGATTATAAAACACCAGGAGGATGAGGAAGGTGAGTGTTTATGGCAGTTTCTTCTTAGAAACGGGCTTAGCCCCCGGATGTTGAGAACTCCGTGCGATATTCACGAGCCTTCTCTTTACGCGCTTCATAGACTCTTGCAGGTGGTGAAATTTCCTGAAGCTCTACCAACTTGCGGAACTGACGTGTAATGGTTTCAGCTGGTGTCGCATTGCGTATATCCGACATATCTTTCACGCTATCGTATAGAACCCAATAAGTTGTTACAAGCTCATTGTAATTCTCCTTCACTTCAGGGAAGGTTCTTAACATTTCCACGATGTTCTTTCGAATGTTGAAAGACTGACTCACTTTCGGCCGCTCTTTCATTTCTCATTCCTCCTCGTTGTTCTTTAATCGCCTTACACTTTCTCTATACGATTGAAGATTCTAGCTGTTAAGAGAGCCTACGATACAGAGTTTTGAATCTTAACTCCTGTCTTTTTCACTCATACTCCACTTCTGAGTCGGTACATGTCATATCCTCTTCATCCAAGAACATCGAAAGATCATCCTCTGACATTTTTTGACCCCACTTCTTGCCTACCTCGATGTCGGACCTCAATCCACAATCAAGAGATAGTGCATTACACATGATATCTGCAATTCTCCTTAGATTATCCATACCAATGTTCTCAGGCACATCGAAGATGATCTCGTCATGTACCCACATCACAATCTTCGCATCCAGTTCCTCAAGAAGAGGTTGGAGCTTGATCGAAGCAATCTTAACCATATCTGCCGAAGAGCCTTGGATGACCGCATTAATTCCCATCCGATGACCGCGACCAATGAGCCATTTTTGTCCTGACTGCATCTCCTTGTAGACTCTCCGCTTACGTCCAAGCATTGTCTCGGAAAAATGAACTTCGTTTATCATCTTGCGTTGCTTAGCCATCCACTTCAGAACGCCAGGGTATGCATCGAAGTAACCCTTGATATACTCAATTGCTTCTGCCTCGGTGATCTCCAAGGTTTCTGCCAAGCCTTTCTCTGACATTCCATAGATGATTCCGAAATTGACAACCTTCGCATCTTTACGATACTTCTCGTACCTAATGCCAAGCTCGGTATCTTTGCGTATAGAGTCAGGGTTTTTAGTTCTGATTTTCCCCTCATTAAATAGTTTGTGAATATATTCAGCATCAGAAAGCCTTTCCTCTACGAGGTTACCGTCTGGATCGAGGAATAAGTCCTTTGAACCACGGCAGTACTCGAAATCTTCGTAGGTGACCTGATTGTCCTTTCGATCCCATATCCCTACAGCAGTCATACTGTGAACATCCAATCCATCTCGATAAATCTTCAACAAGGTTTCGTCTTGCGATACATGGGCAAGTACCCGAAGTTCTTGTTGCGAGAAGTCGATTGAAGCAAGTAATCGTCCTTCATCAGATATAAAGGCGTTCCTAATAAGGCCTCCCACCTTCGATGGAATCTGCTGAAGATTCGGAGCGTTACAACTCATGCGTCCCGTTTTGGTCCCTACAGGATTGAATGAAGTATGCACCCGACCATTAGCAAGACTCTTAGGGAGCTTGTCAGCAAACGCTGTGGTTAGCTTTACTTTCTCGCGGAACTCAAGCAGGAGCCCTACAACCTTGTGGGCCTTCTTCAGTTTCTTGAGCGTTTTCTTATCAGTACTCATAGGCTTGTCCCTGTTAATCTTAGGAAGCCCCAATTTGATGTATAAGGCTTCCGAAAGCTGTACAGAGGAATTAAGATTGATCTCTCCTGTGTAAGCCCATATCTTCTGTCTCAGAAGTTCTAGCTCGTTGTGCAAATCCTTGGCTATTTTCTCGACTAGATACTCGCAGTCAAGAAGCACCCCTGCTTGCTCCGCCTTCCATACAATGTCGAGGAACGGCATCTCTATTTTAAAGAAAAGATTGAACAGCTTCTTGAGGTTCCCACGATTCAACGCCCGCCCCTGGAACTCAGCCATCCGATAGGTTAGTTCTGTATCCTTAATGGCGTAATATCCCGCTAAGCATCCCGTTTGAGTGTAAGGGTCGAGCTTGATAGGGATATTGTCGAATGTGATTTTACTGAATAATGTGGAGAACTTATCTGCATCAACTTTCAGGTAGTACGATGCCATATCCTTGAGGGATTTAGACTGATTCTCATCAAGAATCGCTTGCCCGATCATGGTGTCGAACCACGGCATAAGTCGAATCTGCATCCAATTCCATAGAACGTGCATATCGAATTTCGCATTATGAAGTAGGAACTTAATTCTTCTATCCTCGAAGATCGGACGAAGCATATCAGCTACAAATTCCCGCGGCAAACAAGTTTCTTCGGTGTGTTTTAACGGGAGGTAATAACCTCGGTGAGGTGCATAAACACTAATGCCTACGATCTCATCAACGAAAGGATTGACTCCCATAGTCTCTGTATCTACCGCGATAACACTTTGGAAACGTAACCACCTACACATGTCGCCCAGTTCATCAGCTGTCCAAACTATGTGATAGTAGTCAGGTAAGACTGTGTTATTAGCCAAATCTATAATCTGCTGTTCTTTCTTGGTAATCTTCTTAGCGACTGATTTCTCCGTCAAGTCCGCTCTTGTCCGAGTCCTCTTTTGCTCAGTCTGGGCTTCTCGGATCTCAAAAAGGTCTGTAACCTCAATGGCTCCTGTCTCCTCGAGAGCTTTAGTCTTGAGGCGTGTTCTCTTACGCTTAGGGTCTTCCAACACTTCAAGACTCACTTAACGTCACCTCCTGCTTGCTCTATACGAGGTGGTTTAACTAAAGTTAAGGAGAAAACAAAAAAAGCACTCCACTAGGGAGTACTTCTATGCCAATTAGAACGGGAAGTCATCAGTGTTCTTGGAACTACCGCTTTGATTGCCGCTATTAGCTGCGTCACCGCTAGGAGCGTCAGTCACCTTATCCATACCGCTCATCAGATTCATGATACTATTACGAGTCAACGTTTGATACTCAATCAGAGCTTCGATATCCAGACGTTCAACCTTCTCAGTGAACGCCTGAGGGGCACGAGCGAAAAACTGGTATGCAGTATTCATTTTTTCACCTCGACGAGCTATCTTGAAGTCGCGCTTCGTCAGATCACCGTACTCCTCAATCAGACCGAGTAACTGAATACCCATGGTCTTAGATGCTTTGAGGATTTTTACCTTCTTGTCCGTGTAATCAAAAACTTCCAGATAAGACTTGAACGAAGGTTTCAAGCCACTACCTTGTAACGGATCTTCCGATTTAAGAAGTGCTGTAATGGTGTGCCATTGACTATTGATTTCCATAGTGTACTCCCATACAGAAATGATCTCCTCAGCTGGAGTCAAGATACGAACGACAGCCGACTCGTTAGGCTTAATCTTTAGCATAGTAATAGAGTTTTTCGCCGCATCACGAATTGCTCCGAGACCTTTTTGAAATGCCATATTTATTCACCTTATCCTTTTCGATTTGTAGTGGTGGGCTGTTGCCCCTCACTTTCTTTATACGAGTTGATAAGGGGAGAGTTAAGTGAGAGAATCAGTATTATATAACACGAGAATTCCTAAAAAATACAATGTCGAGAGACTACCCTCTCGGAGCTACAATTTTATATAAGATGAGCTTCATATTTCTCACGGATTCCCTTCCACAGTTGAGATACACGAGCTTTTGAAACTCCCAGGATATCTGCGATCTCCACAAATTCGTATCCTGTAGAGCGAAGTTTAAAGATTTTCTTCTCGCGGTCGTTCAGCTCCATGTTCTCCATGATATCGGTTACAAACTCAAAATTCTCGTAAGCATAACCTTCATGACCTAGAGCAATACCTACTCCGTTTCCAGTCTCGTCATCAATATCAAGGTCAGTAGATATAACCTGGATAGCGTTGACTACATTCAAGTTCTTTTCTGTCATGCACTTGCGGTACATATCCTTAATCTTGTTGTCTATCAGGTGATCTACAAACGTGGACATCCTAGCTTTCGTAACATCGTACTGATCAAGAGATCTGTACAATTTAATCAAGACCTCCTGGGTTACGTCCTCTTTTTCCATTCCCGCAAAAGTTTTACCCCTTAACTTTTGACGGCACTTCTCTTCAGCCTTACTCAGAAAGGCATCCACATCACCAATAGCGAACAGTTCATCAAAACCCATAGACATTGTAGTAGACATTTATAATTTCCCCCGAATTATTTTAGTTTTTAGTAGTTTTGATTTCTTCAATGTCTAGGATCCCTGCAATGCGTATCATCGACTCATACTCATGGTAAGGAATGACCTTAATGGAACCTAGCATATTGAGCTTTAGTAGATCGTTTGAGTCTTTGTACTTCTGTTCTTCAATGTCAGTTATACCGTATTGCTGATTGGGGTAAAGTACCACGTTTACCCTTATTGCCGAGTGTGTGGAGATTAGCTCGTAAGCCTTTATCGAACACTCAACCCCCGCCTTATCATTATCGAAGAACAGATTAACAGTCTTTATACCCGCCCGCATCAGCTCTCGAATCTGATCTATGAACAATATCCGTCCAAGTATCGCACCGGCAGGTAACCGTCCTTCGTAACAAGCCATTGTGTCAGTTTCAGATTCATTCAGATATATTTCGGTTATGTGGTTTGGAGCTTGTAGGATATAATATAGACCGTACACAATATCCTTTTTATCGATCCCCTTCTCATTTAAGAAGCCTTTATGTGAGACAAAACGCTTTTTGATGAATCTGACCAGTCCGTTACTTGTACGAACAGGAAAAGTAATTGCCTGGGTTGCTTCATCGTATCCTACTTCATATTTTCTAATGGTGTGCTCAGAGAACCCACGTCCATATATGTATGAGTGCCGTTTCTTAGTGTATCTAAGGACTACTTCCTCAGATAATGAACGAACACGGTCTTTCTTATTCCCACCGTCTAAGATGCTTTCTATATCTATCGGTTTTCTCTCACTTGAGGAGACCACAAGGTAATTCTTGATAATGAACTGCATCCCAAGTAATTCATTAGTAAGTCCAACTGCTATCTTCACCAGGTCTACAAGACTCCCTCCCGCTCCACAACCAAAACAATTCCAACGGTAAGGGTAATTTCTTTCGATTCCGCACGAGGGGTTGTTCTCTTCATGTGAAGGGCAGCAGAACATGATGTTCGCTCCTTTGTTCGTGACCTTAGAAAACGCAGTGATATTGTATCGTGAAATATCTCGTTCAAGCCAGTAAGCTCTAAGATCATCTAGGACTTCTTCAATCTCTAGCTGATAGGAAGATAGTAAAGAGTTTTCCAAATGTTGTTCTCCTTCACTATGCTCTATAAATAGAATACCAATAACGAACGTATGTTCGCAATATTTAGTTATCACCTCTATGCAAATAATTTCAGTCTAAATCGTTAAGACTGCTCTCATTTGCTCTATACGACTAGGAAAAAGCAAAGTTAAGGGCTTATTAAAAAATAATTAAAGCATTATCTATTTGGTTAACGGTAACCGTATTTCTTGACGGGTTTACATACAGTTGAGAAACAAAAAAGACCAACACAGAACTCCCCTGGGTATAAGCCCAGGATGGTAGTAATGTGTCGGTCTTGGTCAGACTTTTCACTTTCATCCCAATTACCGATATGGTCTTCAGTTTCCCAACAGAACGGCTTCTTCAAGATAGGAATTCTATTAGATCGCCGCTATGGAAAAGTATATAGGAAAGATGTGGGATATGTCAATGCCTTTAGTACCATCTACCAATTTTTTCTATAGTTCGTAAGTCATATCTTTGATTATAGAATAGTATGAATGCGCTTCGTAGATAGTTTCGGTGCATTATTGCAAGTGAATCTTCTCGGTTTTTAGCAGTATTTCAATATCCTTGTTCAGCTTGAAAATAGTAACTTGCTCTGAGAAGTCTGAACTGAAAAAGGTAGTTACTATTTCTTCAATCTTTAAACCCATATTCATATTTGCGAACACTGGATTGAAATCCTCAATCATTGCATCACTTAGTTTCTGCTTATATTCATCAAATACGGTACTCAGGTGAGCTTTCATATGTTCAAGCATGAAGAATTCAGAGGTCGAAAACTTTGCAATATACTTGAGAATAACAAAATTGTTCATCACGGAGACCCTAGTATCAACCGGTCCCTTCTCAGTGAAATCTTTCCTAAGTCTCGACGCAATCTTTGCTAACTCTCTCTCAAAATCCTTGCTGTCAATATCCCCCCCTCCCTTCATTAAACCACCTTCCCGACAAGTTTCAATCTAATCTATTTAATCAGAACTGCCACATTGTGGCAAGTTGTAATAAGAAGCATTAAATATCTACTGTACTTTATTTATAATAAAAAGGAGAAAAATACCTTCTAGAATTTGTTTTGCTTCTGAGGGCAAACTTTAAGGATTTGATGAGATTTCTTACCGTTCAACTCCAGCCATGAAGCACATTTACTCTCAAGATACCATTTGCAGTCGCGGCAGATATGTTGAACTACGTTTTGACATCTCATCGGTACGACATCCTGATTCTTAGCGGGGACTTTCCCCTCGCTAAGAATTAGGATTTTGTGACACTTACCGAAATAGTCACACCCGTTACAAGCTACATTAATTTTGTTATCCATTAGGAGCCTCGGTCTTGAGGACACTAAAGGCTACGAGCTTCAGAAGAACTTCTGCATCGTACTCTTGCTCGATAAGATCAAATGCTTCCTCCGTTGCCCCACAATGTCCTTATCAGACACGAATTCAGTCGTTACGATTTCATCCTTCGTCAGGGCGTATGTCAGTCTGTACCGCATTGATACCCTCCTCTTGTGCTGTAAGCTCAACACCTCGAACTTCTGCTAGATCAATAATGTGAGATACGGAATTAACGTCTTCCAACGCGACCGCTTTCCCTTCGTTCTTATGCTTAACAAATAACCTGCTGTACTCTTGTCTAACCTCATCAGCAGTAAGAGGGATTTCACGGACTACCTTGTTTGAGTCCTTCTCCTTTTGCTGAAGTCTCGGGTTTGTTTCGACCCAAGTTACGGTCTTCTTTTTGCCATTTCCCTTAAAGTAGAAATGAGCCGTTAGCTGTACATCCATGGTCTTACCTCCTCAGTTATTAATTGGCCCCCTAACTCCTCTATACGATGAGGCGAGCTAAGAGTTAAGGACTAGAACACCATTTCTTCTTGGGACGTTTCTTCCCAGATGCCTGTATCAAGATCAGCACGCATGAAGACATCCTCCCCTTCTTACCGCCCCGATTCTTCTTCAGCGACAGCTTGAATATATCGTCAATCTTGCGAAGGGTGATAACTCTAGTTGCCTTCTGTGCAGGGTTATCCGATTCTTGAATTTGGTGAAGCTCAGGGACAGCGTTTGGGTCTTTCTTCTGATCTTTTGCAGAATCACGACCTGCTTGAGCCAACATGATTGTAGGCGTCCTGGTGCTAAGGTTCACATCACGAATACTATTCGTCACGTTGATGATGCGGCGTCGTATATCCCGCTCTCCCGTCCCGTCTGAAAGGTCATACAATTGGTCGATTACAATCAAGCCAGGACGCTCAGATTCAATGATTGCTTTAATATCCATTGCCGTGAATGGTTTACCACGGTTGGAATCCTGCGACAGAATGATCATTCGTTGGTCTTTGCTCATCAGCTCAGTGGTGTACTCCCGGTACAACTCGATGTCTGACAAACGCCCCTCGTTCAGAGCACGGTTACTGAAGTGCGCTCTAAAGGTATCCATCCGATAGGCGACCTCAAGCTCTGGCATCTCCGTGCTGAGGTAAATAATAGGGTCATTGATGTTCGCCTTCACAAAAGACTGCCATGCAGCATAAGCGAAAAACTCGCCTACCCACGACTTACCCTCGTTCGTTCGACCTGCAAGAAGAACCAAATCATCATTTTTCCAACCACCAGTAAGGTCGTTCAAACTCTTGATACCTGTGGTTATTCCCGATAAGCCAATTTGACCATGCTTCTCCATGTACTTCTTGTAGCGATCCTCCGCATGTTTCGTCCACTCATACTGCCCGACCTTCCCTGTAAACTTCTTCAATAGAACATCGATATCGTTTCGCATCTTCCACATGGCTTCGAGCGTCTTCCCCTCATTCGTCATATTTGCGGTCTCAATAAGTGCAGGACGGTAATCCATGTATGCTCGCTGTTCACGCAAGACGTTCACACAGTACTCAACTGGGTCTAAGTCCTTCAGAACTCGAAAGTCCTCGAACTCCACAGCCACCGTTTCCAGGGTAGGCAAGTACCCATTCATATCGTTTTGGAAGCCATCAATCCACAGGACTACATCCTGAAGTGCTATGAAGTAGCTGCTGTCAATTCCATGCTTTCGCATCAGGTAGGGTCTTTACTATTCAACCAGTGATTAATGTATGAAAGTTCCTCAAGCACGTTTGATAACCCCCTTAACTGTTACCTTACGTCGGTCTCTTCCTTCGACCTGAACGCCAACACATTCTGACATCAATCGAGATACAGTTCGCTTCCCGATCACTTCCTCGTCTGATAACGTTTGTGAATCGAAGTTGGATGTAAAGATCGTAGCCCGTCCTTCATTGAATCGCTCGTTCACAATTAGGTACATTTGCTCTACCGTAAACTTGGAAGTCGTGCCTGCACCAACATCATCTAATAGAAGAAAGGGAACTTCTTTAATGATGGAAACCTGCTTTTGAACGGCTTCGTCATCCCTGCGGTAGCGCAGATCGTCCATTAGTTCGGAGTAGCTTACGAACAGTGCAAGTGGGTTCTCAAAGTCGAATTTACCAGTCATGCAAGTCTTGTAGATGTAATGATTCAGAAGCATGGCGGCATTGTACGTTTTTCCCGTTCCTGCACCGCTATTCCAAAAGAAGAAGTTGGTTCCGTTTTCTTCCACTTCCTCCACGATATTCTCAACGTACCCGCTAAGCCCTTTATAGATGTAGCGATTGTCATCATCGACCTCGTAATTGTAAAAGTTAGCTTTCAGATACTTCCTTGGAATCTCTGACAGCTTTAGTGCTTTATTTAAACGAAACTTTGGATTGCACCACTCGGGAAATGCAGGTGTATCCGTTTCTCCCGAGTAACGCTTGCAGAACGGTGTAGCAAAACATTTCTCACAATCCTTATATGGGGCATTCATCAAATCTCTCCTTAGCTGAATATGTCATATTCATCTCCACCGCTCTCGGGCTGTGGCTTATCATCCTTCTTATTCATGTACCATGGAAGGCTACCCGTTCGAGAGAACTCATCCAGTACAGCCTGAGTATTTGCAGAGCCGAACAATCTGACAGTCTTAGGAGCGAACTGGTTGATGCTGAAGAACTGGTCTACGGCTTCCTTCAGGGAGATGTTGTCATCTCTAGATACCCTCATCTTGTGCATTGTTTTCTGATCTTCTGCCGTCCAGGAATAAGTATTGTGATACTTCTCCCAGTATTGTTGTATAAAGTAGGTACGGAAGTGATTGGTATTCCAATCCTCTACAGAAGATTCAGAAGGATCCCTGCTTCCCCCTTCTCCCTAGCTTTAACGGTTTGTATAGGATCTCCTACCTTTTCTGCGTCTTCCTCACGGATAATAGGCGACTTACGGCGACCTGTTCGCTTTTTCTGGGGAATGCCTTGTTGCCTCGTCCCTTCGCCAGACTTGGAAGTCTCACCCTGCCATTGTAAGAACCACTGACGAATTAACTCCTTATAAGTAGTTGGGTCAGGAACGTTTAACACTTTCGAGTGAACATCCGATTCCTTGTACTCAATCAAAGCGATAACGAACATTTCTCGGTCATCTATACTGAACAATTCCTTGCGAATCTCGTGGACGATCTCAGAGTGAACGAGGGAGGAAATTGTGTGAAGCTCCTCAAGAATATACATCAGAGGTCTTCCTGGGTTACGGATAGTCTTAATGAAGCCCTTCTGACGTAACTCCTCAACGTACTTGGTCACTGAGTGTTTAGACCACCCGAGTTCAGCTCTCAGAAGGGCTTGGCTCGGGAAGCACTCCTTGCTTCCGTTGTAGGCATACTGGTTCAGGTTATGGTAGAGAGCCTTGGCATCACTCGTTAGGAAGTAACATCTATCTACCTTGCTGTGAACTTGCGTGAAACCAAAGTTAACTCCAAACTGAGTAAGGAACTCCTTCTCAGATGAAGCGAACCGTATTGATAATCTCTCTTCCATGCTTAATTCACACCTCCTACTTGCTCTATACGACCTGGGTAGGCGGCTGTTAAATGGATTCTAAAATATACAACCAGACGGGCAAGAAGTGCACCCGTAGTGCGGTCATTTGACATCCGTTAGACAAAAACAAGGACAGCATTAAGCTGTCCCTTAGTATTTTTTGATGGCTATACGGTTACCTCGGGAGTCATAAATATATCTGTAGCTAGTCTGTATTGGGGTCGCTCCCATCGTAGAGACCACCTTGCGTTCAAGCACCCCCGCCGCATCGTATTGATAAACCACGTCTACCAAGGTCGGGAGCATGATGAAATCCGTACCGTCAAAGAGGTAAATCTCTCCAAGAGAAGTTACCAGGAATGATTCTCCTTGGGAATACCCATTAGCATTATCAGGCATCGTAAGAAGTGGCTCCCTTATGTTCTGCTCTACATAATTGTCGGTGACCACCTGTCTTACTACCCTTCCTGCATCATCAAAAGCGAGGTAAGTGACCACATCCTTATACTCAACCAAATCGCTTATTGCATCCCATGGGTCGACTACATTCAGCTTAGCTCGTTCCGATACAGTCATGCTCACGTTAGTCATACCATCCGTAATCATGTCAGCACTGTGGTTATCAGGGTGAATGTACTTATTGGCTTCAGCTTCGATTGCCTTGAGCTTATCCCTTTCCCCAACAGTCATAGCTACCTTACTGTTACCGTCCATTAGCATGTCAGCACTATGGGTATCAGGGTGTGTATAGACCACCGTCTTGGTACCATTGATTGTTAATGCCCCATTATCTACATGGTTAGCGACACGATCTCCACTCACCTTTACGTAATTCCCGCCACTGTATGTGTAGGTCGTTGGGCTGTTCTGATTACTGGTGTCCTGCCTAACAAGGTATAACCGCCCCACCTCTCCATTGGATGGAAGCTCTGTCTTAAGGCGAACAGACACCACGTTCCCAATGGATACAGCGTCCAACCTACTGTCCAAGGAAGGGTAATTGTCCCTCGCTAGCTTAATCTCCCGCTCGACTTTCGCCGCCTTGCTAAAAGAAACTATATCCAATGTAACACCTCCTACCGTGTTGTCAGACCTGTGACCTCAATCAGGAAGTCAGCAACGTCAGCTCCTAAGTTCTTTACCGACAGATGGAGAGTGGAGGTTCCGTCAACATCCTCGTAAGGAAGGTCGATCATATCATAAATCCCCTCAAGGAAGTTACCAGTGGAGTATTGTGCGTTATTAAAATACAGAACCTCAGGCGTAGCTCCCGCACTGTTCAATATTTTCAGTTCGACATTGGTCTCCCTGGAAGGAGTTACTCTCAAAGTTTTAATCAATAACCTTGGATGCTCCATGGGAATGGCAATCATTGCCTTAGACCCGCCACCTACGTGCTCCACCTTCCAACTACACGATACTGGTAAGAACACTTTCCTCATCTCCTCTATCAATTTCCATGTCCTGTTCATGTGTCCTCCCTCCTTCTAGGAAGATGCGTATCAGGATACTTACGCGGTCTCAAGTGAGTAGTAGTGGAACCACCACTACCGTTATCGGTCCAATCTCCCCACGTCTTTCCAATCAGGTCACCTTGATGCTCCAGAACAAATACTTTGATGACAGAGGTGTTGCCCGCAAAGTTCTCCTTAATCCTTAATCCCCTAAGACCATCTCGGATGAGTCCTGTACCGCTAACACTTCCGACCCATTTATGTTTTAGCACTGTATTAAGCTCAAAGGGTTGTCCGATCTTTGTTCGTATACCATACTGGTATTTGTCGGACACCCAACCGATTAAGTTATTATGGCTGTCCATGACTCGCCACGTTCCCCAGCGGTAAATATCCACTAAATCAGCGTAAGTTGTGAGAGAACCTAACTCGTAAGGAGTCATCTCCCTACCATCTATAGAGATAGGTATAGTATCAACATCATACCCGATACTGTAGATAGTCACTCTCTTGCTCTTAGTGGAAAGGGAACCGTTGGCGGCGGTTCCCTTTATACTTCCGTTATATACTGCCATTGACGCTCACCGCCTTAGTTCATCAGTACAGCAATAGTAGATCCTGTTAGAAAACTTTTACCGCCAATGGAAAGGGAGTATACTTTATAAGTTTTCGTACCTACCTTGATCTCATCTCCGTGTGATACACCCGCCGAAGGGACAGCATAGATATCGATTAGCTCCCCTCGTGCCCCCTCAACGCCGTTACACATAATCAATGGAGCAAGGTGATATAGAGATCCCCAACCGGGGTTTACTGGAAGCATAGCGGAGAAGGCATCGTAGATGTTATTAACCGTCAGCTTGTCCTTATCCCGCAAGGTTCTAATTCCGTTGTCACCGTTATAGCTAAGGCCAATCCCGAGGGAGGATGAATCATTTTCTGTAGCATATCTGTTCAGGATACCGAAGTAACCAAGGTTGGAGATACCTGTGACAGAGTTTACGTCGCCTTGCAAGTAGATAATTATTCGGTTCGGCTGAACAGTTACTTGATAGTCGATCAAGAGGTTAGAGTCAACAGAAGCACTGTGGCAGAGAAAGTCTTTCTTAATCTCCGCTTTTCCTACCGGAATGCTTCCATTATTCAACATAACCTCCTCTGCAACACCCGCAACCAGTTTATTACCTGTTGCATCTTTGGTATTCCCAACTTCAAGACGGAAGAACAGTTTATCTGTCCCTGTTGTACCTACAGACTTCAATACAATCACACTTGCAGTCTCGTAATAAATCGACCAAGGGGAGCCTACAATTGCCTTGAACCCCTGTACTATGTTTGCATAAAGCTCATTCATTTTTACCTTACCTGAGAATGTTGCCATGTCTCAAGAACACCTCCTAGATTTGAAATAGTACTGCTCTCTGCCCGCCGCCAAGCAATCGAGCACCATGGAAGAATTTCGGACGGGAGTACATAACACCACCATTGGAGTGGTTGTAGTAACGACCAGTATCTGAGTTCGGGTAGTCTTGATCTACAACATGGAAAACGTAGAATTTCCCGTCAGTTCCTAAGTCTAGGATAGACCCGTCTGGGTGCTGAATCCCGTTTTTAAACACGATAGACCGCATCCCCTTGAATTCACCGCGAACACCTTCTTGAGGGTGATATATCATGAACGGTGTAACATAGTATCTAGATCCAATCCCTGGTGATGGCAATGACTCAGTACTGAAATTGTACAAAGCATACTCTGATCCATTTCGGGATGTTCTCACGAAACCTCTAGGGGTATCGTACTGATCTGCGTTGTTATTATCGTTAACAGCAAACGGCATGTGTGGGAAAATGCCGTAGAACTTATTTGCAATAGCAGGGTCTTCAGTTTCAAGTGCCTGACATTTCCCCAAGAAAATGCGAACAGGATATCCTACCGTGGTGTTGTTCATGACTTCCCCGTGGATAAATATGATGTCTTCGTTGGTGATGACAGTCCATTTATAGTTGATATTGTATTGGCTGGAATAGCACATGAACGGAGTCTCCGTTTGAAACTTGTCCATCCCACTAGGAGGATTAACCCAAAGATCAGGAACAGCAGTGTCTCCACTATTTTCCATCCCCACCGTACACTAACTCCCTTGGAATGAGCATAGATGCATAAAGTAAACTGCATATTTACGTCCTTCCTGTTAGTTAGGATGGCATTACCCCAATTTGCATACGTTGTAGCTGTCGTGTACAGTGTGTTCCAATATGGATCATTGTCGTTCTTCAAGGCATCCACCAGGTTCTGTGCCAACACACTAAGATTGCTCGTAAACTCATATCTACGAATCATGGCCATACTTTACACCTCCTTCTCGATCTCAAACAGAAGAACCCTCTGTCCGCCGCCTAACAAAAGCGCCGAATCGAAGAAGTAAGGTTGCCCTTGATAGTACGTCCCGTGGGTGCCGTACCATGCTTGGCTTGATGATGGATGTGCTTGATCGAAGGTGTGAAATACATAATACCTCTCGTCACCAAGGTCAAGAATTGAACCATCAGGATATTTACTTGCGTCTTTTAAAACAGCCGTTCTGACTCCGAAGAATTCACCACGTACGCCTTCTGTTCCGTGCCATACGTAGAACGGAGATACGAAGAACCTACCACCAACCCCAGGAGACTGAACCTGAGAGCTTGTTGTGAAGTGATACAATGCGTTTGGAGTTCCATTGCGGAGGACCTAACGTATCCGCGCCCTGTGCGATAACGTAACTCATCATCGGTATCAATGAGTCCTGGTGGATAATGACCAAATATACCAACAAAATCATTCGCCACGATTGGATCTTCTTCCTCAAATGGTTTAAGTCTTCCTAGGTACAGCCTTACAGGATATGCTCTATCAGTAAGTGTTTGCGGCTCTCCGTAGATGAAGATATACTCTTCTGTCGTAAACAGCGTCCATTTATAATACGGGTTAACTTGTTTATTACCCATATTGTATTCCAATGATTGCGGTACCGTATGAACAGGAATCTCAGAAACATCTCCAACATTAGTGTATAAGTCAGGAACTACGGTTGCACCGTTATTCCTTAGACCAGTCCTTAGTACATAGTTTAGGTACCAAGGGCCGTATGACGAGTTGTACCACCATCTAGAAATGTTCAAACAAATAGTGAAGAACATGCTAGGATCTTTAACATTTTTGGCTGTTATTGTCCCTTGGTTCCCTCCTGTTGAACTGGGATAATTCCAGCACTTAGGAATTGCATATTCGTTGTTGTTGTAGTAATTCCACTCCCAGTGAATATCCCCGTATAAATCCTGTGTTACAGTGGCAAAAAGTTCACTCAGAAAATTAGAAATATTAGAATAAAACTCATATCTCCGTAAAGCCCCTAATAGTTGGTTCTCAGCCATATTCTCTTCCCCCTTTAGGCTCCGAATCTAATACGTATATCACGGATTATGCTGTCCTTGAACAAGGTAAGAAGAACCGCCTTAATATTGTCGTTCCGTTCTTGAACAAGGCGTTCATTCTCGCACTGTTTATTAACCAACTCTTCCTCCGTTTCCTCACCTGTCAATTCCAATTCATTAACCTTAGGCACTGCTTTTAGAGGGGCTAGAAATTTTTGCCCCACGGTATCAAATAAGATATTGCTCTCTAGCGCGAATACTAAGCAATCATACTCCTCATCGGTAAAAGGCTCTTGGTTGTACCCCGAGAACTTGTCCATGATCGAGTGAATAGAGAATTTAACATCTTGAACGGTTTTCACCATTTAGATCACGACCTTTCTGATTTTTACTCCTTTGATGTTTCCTGAAGCATCATACTCAAAGGTCTTCTTTACTCCTCGCCCGTCATATACAAGAGTCTCTGTCTCCACAGTTCCGTCTGTATTGTAAGTGAATGAAGTCTTCTTCAATAGCTGAGGTGTTATAACAGACGAAAATACTTCTTCAGACTCAATATCCCCGTTAGAGAAGTAATTGTACACGATGTCGAGATCTGACCCAGCTCCCTCAAGGAACGTTAGCCTTCTCCTAATGTCCGTATCATCGTAAGTATCCCGCCTTGCAAGACATAGTACATGGCCCCATTATTGATCTCGCGCAACAATCTACCTGTAGCGTCCCTTTGGTACTCAATGCTTTTGCTTTGACCATTGCTTTCTATAATCTCCTGACGTTCCACATTTCCTGTAGCATCATAGAAATACTCCACGGTACGATTGATACCGCCTGTAATAGTCTCCGTACGGACCTTCCCATCAGGATAGTATGTGTAGTCGGAAATTGAAGTTGTATTAATGATTGAACCTCTACCGATCACGGTTACCCGCGCTTCCTTTGGCACATCGAATGTGAAACGAATTACGGTGTCGTTGTACTCGATATAATCGTCTCCCACATCCATGCGGATGCCATCTAGGAATACTTCAGCGGAGTTAGATCCAATTACATACTTAGGGATGGTGAAGTCCCTCTGCGGTTTCAGCCTGACATCAGTTGGTGACGTGAAATGAAATACCGACTGGTGTTCCATCGTTCCTCGGCTCTCCGCAAGCTCCAAACGGCTCTGCATGTTATCGAGCCTGTCCTGTAGAGCATCGTACACGACCCCATTCTTATCCTTACGTGATGACTTAATTTCCGCTTCAACTGCTGACAAAGTTTTCCCAAGGTCATCTATTACAGCCTCATGGTCAGTGATCGCAGTTGTATGATCCTCAACCTCTGTTTCTAAGTCGGTCACCCTCTGCTCAAGATCGCCAAGGTCATTCTCTAAAGAGCCTTTGGTCAGGAAATACCTGAGATCCAAGGGTGTCAGCGAAGTCGTAGGAGACAGCCCAATATCAATGCCACCGATAATAATGGCATCCTTCGGTTCCTTCGGATCCACGCTGTACGAATAAGAGCCATCTTCGTGAAGGAAGATGTAGTAAGACGTGTTCGGAGCAATATTCGGGACATCGAATGACTGAGTGAACTTGTCAACAATGACCTTGTTGATGCTTGCCCGTCCTGCCTGAATCGTGACCTTGACACTATTGGAAGTACTTTGATACAAGGGATTAGTAACACTGAGATCAGTAATCGGTTGCTTGGCTACTTCTTCGATATAACCCTCAAGGGTGTGGAATCGGTCTGCTATAGACTTCTCTGCTCCCCGTGCATCCTTAATCTCAGTCTCAGCTAGGCTGAGCCGCTTTTCGTGATCATCTTGATTGTGGCGAACATTGGTCATGTCCTTAGCAATGTCGGTAATATCCCTCTCCGCTAACTCTACATGGTTCTTGTTAGTTTCAACCTGAGTCTCAAGATCGGAAATCCTCTGCTCATGATCATCAACAGAAGCTTTGTTTTCATTCGACGTTGTCTCGATTCTATCAATACGTTCACCAAGACTGAGCTCAGACCCTCGGGCAACTTCTAACTCTGCAAGAGCGTGGTCGATCTCCTCATGCGTTCTGTTTCCGATGTCCGATAACTCTTTATGGCTCTTAGGTGAATCCGTATGGGACTGGTTAATCCTTACTGACATCTGACCACCTCCAATCTTGTCCCTAATTTATCTATACGAAATGGCTTGGATTATTTTAAGTCACAGGTAAGTGGAGTACATCTTCAGCGAGAATTTAACTTGTGAAGTGTATCTATCTTCTGATTCCTCCCGCGCCATCCTTAGCCAGAACTTATATGATTGTCCAGGTTCGATCTTAAACGCTGTGATCGAGTAACTATACACACCTGGAACACCGCCTACATCGGGGGCGAGCTGAACTTTGTCCGTACCTGCGGTCAAAGCAAAGGTTACATTTTTGAAGTCCCCCATCATCATAGGGTTCTTAGCAAACATCTGAACCTCTTGAATGGCTGCACCGCCCGCTGTCAAATAGCCCAAGAATCTATCAGTGTTCGGCATTAAGAGTACATCGAAATAGCTACCTGTATCGGGATTAGACTCTTTGTAGTAAAGATCTGGAGTGACCTCGAAGTACAGGTGGTCTCCTTTGTAAACCTTCATAGTATCCATTGCTTGGTATCTGTTTCCGTCAGTAAGACCTACCCCAAAGTTTCCAAGGAACGGGTATGGGTACTTATCTAAGTTAAAAGAGACCAATGTCTCCTGATTCTTACAAACTCGCGACTCAATAACCATACCGTTACTATCGATTAGATCAACAATCGTCCCCTTGGTAAGGTTATCAACGGTCACATTTGTTCCTTTATTGATTCGGATGTACTCCACAACCATCGGGTGATCTCCGTCACCTCTCAGGTACAGTCCGATCTTAGGTGTCCCGCTAAGCTCTACAGAGCCAATCAAATTCCAGACGGCTCCATCATCAGACCAGTAGGCTGAATAGTAGTTGTAATCCCTCACAAGACGTATCCATGGATACGTCTTCAGCAAAGGTGTAGGAAGTGAAGTATCCAAGAACTCCTCGATCTCCATGTAGTTGTGCTCATCAATAAAAACGACGATTCCACCGTAGCAACCCTCTGTATCAGGGTTATAACTGTTCTTTACGTCCATGACAAAAGCCTTTTCAGCTGTCAGTGGTTTTAAGAACATATAAAGCGTAGGGGCACCATGTTTAAGAACAAGATTACCCCCACTTACTTCATATCGGGTGGAGTCGTCAGGGAGCACTTCCCATTTAGGATCAAGGCTAGGGTTGTTGAAGTCGTCTTCGTAAATCCTCCCTGACTCCTTTAGCCTTGTAACTCCCATACAGACACCCCTTTCTTTATGTGAATAGCCATATGCGCTTACCGATCACGCACATTTTAGGACGAGATTTCCAAATCTCAAGAAGACACTTGATAAGGGCTTCGATGCACTGGTCTCCCCCACCGCCTTCGCAATAAGGGGTAACGTACACGTCATCACATATCCAGTTTGTCAGCTCCATCCAGTCAAGTTGTGCATACTCCCAACTACGCTCACCTACTTCTTGATAAGTAGTGAATACCCACTTGAACTCGTGTTTTCCTTTGGGAACAGGGGAAGCAAAGGTGTAAAAACCCCCTGGTTGGGTGAAAGTCTTGATGAGAACACCATCAATGTAAAAATCGAGCTGAGCATCGTAGGGTTTCGGTATGAACCTGTACCACTCGTAAGCCTTGAAATCGTGTACTCGGAAGATCGTATAATACTCCTTCCCAGTCCAACTGCTAACGGTTCCCTTTTGATCTGTCGTAATGATTACCTTGTACTTAGTATAGGGCGTAGGGAGTAATTGACTAACACCAAAGGCACGGTAGTCATCCCCATAGTACGTCTGGTCAAACACCTTCTGCCCATCCTCTCTAAGTACCTGGACTCGCATGTTGCTACTATCGCATCCACCCATCCAAATAGGCTTGTTATCCCACACTTCAAAGCGAGTTACCTCAGCCCACGACTCAGGCAACGGCTCCTCATCGTGCATATCCATGGAACCTCCCCAAATCATTGCCCCATCCCCAGGGCACCCCTGATCGAACCTAACGACAACCTTATAATCTCGCTTCTCATTGGAATCGTTCTTGACGGGAATCTTTACAAGCTCATCATCGGCCTCTGTTACATACCACCTGTCGATTTGTCTGCCTTCTTCGTATACTTCAATGACAATCCTAGTTCCAGGACAGGGGTCTAGGCGGTTCTCGTACAACCTGATAACGTCAAGCCATGCGTAACTGTTTCCATCATCCAAGTAAATATCAGGCGGCGGGTCTGTCCACCATCCACCAGGAGGGTGTGGGGAATCTCCTTTGCGGTACACATTCCCATTCGCATCAGTACAGTAAGCATCCCAATATTCTTGAAACTTACCGCCACTAAGTGTAAAGCCTCCTGTATCCAGGCCTGAGCTTCTGTCGGTTGCCCCTACACCCTTCCCAAGAGTGTACGAAACGCTATACGCATGTCCTGGGGTTATATACTGATTCAGATCTATCCAATACTCCCCAACGGAACCTTGTACGCCAAAGTATTGTTGCGAGTACACGATCTGACCCGTCGTAATGTCAGTAAGACGAACCCAAACATAGGTCTCGTTATCCTTACTAGGTTTATCAAGGAGTGTGTGAGGTTCATTTACAGAGTTGGGGTCACTGATTTTAATGGATAAGTCCTTAATGGCAATGTACCAAGGGAGTTTAGTTGTGACGTCAATATCACTATCAGGGTAAGTGTCGGTGATTCCGATGCAAACCCAGTACCATCCTGGGTCGAGTGACCTTTTTGTTGACCATAGTTCAGCAGTCGCCCAATCATTATTAGTCAATAAACGGTAGTCCTTCTTGTAGTTAGTCCCCCTGTTTTCCTTGATGTTGTCCAGAATGATTGGATCTTCCCAACCCTTTTTCACACTGACTAACCACACTCGCAATCTTGCACCTTGATATTTATTCCTCAGGTAGCTCATGTACTTGAAGCTCATCTCGAATTTCCCTGAGGTATACACCTTGTCAAAAATCTTACGCGTGTATTTTGCCTCAAGTTCCTTCGCTGGGACTACTTCATCGTCCTTGTCCTTATTATTAAGTGGCGATAAGTTGGTTACTGGGAGACCGTAGTAGTAGGTTTGGAATGTTTGGGTCGAGTAATAGTCCCTCATCATACTCGATGTGTCTACTCTACGAAGGTTATCCACCTTGGGGTTCTTAACAGGGTAAACTTTTAAACGCTCAAGGTAGTTTATCTCGCCAAAGTAAGGGGCATAAAAGTCCCGTGTAATTACCCCGCCGTCAGCTTCAACCCCGTGAGAAACGACAGTGCCGCCATCATAATATTGCTTCCCGCCGTTGATGTCCCATCTCCAAGCGGAGGTTCTGTCGGAGCCAGTCTCGTATTTGGGCTGACCGTAGTCCAGTTTATGAACTTCATCACCCTTCAGATAGCACTGCTCTCCCCATGGGTCATCTCCTGAGCCCCCAGTACCACCACCCGTTCCATTACCACTGCCACCACTTCCACTACCATCTCCTGGGATGTACCGCGTACCATCCCTATAAACCCAACGGAACTCATGACTACCAGGGGGAAGTGGGTACATGCGATCTGTACCTTTTGTGCCGTTTTCCTCATTCCCTGTCCATACGGTTACTCCATCCACCTGAAGCTCTAAAAACTCACCAGGGTCAAACTTTCCACCGTACTGCCAACAGATGTATCCAGGGTTTCTCATTGTAGGAGCAGAGAAATTGGCAACAAAAGTATCTCCATGACCTTTCGCCAACATCACCCCGTCCCCATGACCTGAGCCTTGTCCCGACTCAATTATGTCTATCCACTGCCATTTGGGGCTGAAATTGAGTTCGGGAGCATAAGTTCCTTCGGTGTTGAATAATTCCTCGAATACCATGATGTCGCGGGTTGCGCCTGTTACAGGATCATATCTATCATCCATAGCAGGAAAGATTCTCATATGCTCTGTGATGGTTACACTGGAGTTTGGATTAAGCGACATCTTGTAGGTAATTTCATCCCCGTTTTTGGTGGTCATCGCCCCGCCATCCGTAACATCCCAGTCTCTGGTGATATCTACTGTGCTTCCCATAGGAGACTCGACGGTGAAGGTGCGCCCTGAAGTGGAATGACCATAAGTGAATGGTCGATGGAAGTCATAGGTAAACGGAACCTCTGTCTTCTTGTCCCTGACAGCAAAGCTAATAGTGTTGTAGCCCGCCTTCAGAGGGATTTTAATATCGCTTCCGCTTCTGTCGTCTTTGCTGTAGTGGTACATCTCACCATTCACCATCACCTCAAAGGACTCAGTTGGTCTCAGCTCATGCTCAAAACTAAAAATGAACCAACCATCATCGGGCAGATAAAGAGAGGTAGAAGCTGAACTTAGGCCTTGTTTCGGTTCATTCAAGCTAAGCCAGTCCCCATGATTTTCCCACGAAGGGTTTCCCGACATTGACCATCTGTACTTATCGACCCCTACACCGAAGTTGTAAGGCTCATAGTGATCGATTACTCGTGGCGGGCACATAACTTCTAGCGTTCCAGTGAGGTCAACCTTGCAATCTTTACCCACAACAATGTCATAGGTAATTTGAGCGTTGTCTTCCTTGGTTTTAGATTTCTCCCCATCAAGAACCCATGAGGAATCATGGTGGGATTCAGCATAGCTGCCGTGGATACCAAAGCCAGTTTGTGTCTTGCTCACGAACTGGTCGTCAAAAAATATACCGTAGTCAACATTATCGGTAGGCTGACCGTCAATGCCCGTCTTGTAGGCGAACGAAATCTGACCTTCACACTCGTTCTCCAATTCCATAACCATGGTCTTGGAGCGATAGCTGTTGTCAATTTCTATCCCCTTAAAATGTGCTTCAACAGCGCTCTCGGTTGATCTGACAACCCAATTGGTCAAGGAGAATACTTCCTCACCGTCAAGATCATAGTCCAATGGTGCAGGCGGCTTACGAGTATCCACAATTTCAACTACTTCGATATCCTTAATGTAAATACCGTTCTGTCCCCATTCCTCAGGACGCATCTTTCTGATGAGCCAGTCAAACTTATACATCTGACCAGGCTGTATGGTAAATGCTGCTTCCTGCCACCCCGTATTCTCGCACCACTCCCCACCGACTTGCTGACCATTGATGTAGAACAGCATACCGTTACCGCGCTTTGCACTTGCAAGGTACTTGAACCTGATCTGGCCGTAACGTTTCACCCGCCAGTTGAAGGTGACCTTGGAAGAGTTGCCGATCTGAAGCAATCCCAGATCCAGCTTCAAGATCATCTCTGCCCAGACTGCTCGTTCTTCCCTACGGAGTGAACGGTAATCCACTCCTGATCTTCCGTGGATGAAACATAGCGGAAGAAGTCAGGGAACTTATGGGAGAAAGGAACGTCCTTCTTCATCGAGAATAACGGAATCTCGTACACCCTAGCATCGAAATGGTTGAAGTAGTTCCCACTGAAGTGGTGATAGTAAGGAGCAGGGCATGTAGGTAGAGACACCCCATGATGACTCCCTCCTGGCTCCTGAGCATTCTCAAGAATCTTATGGATACAGTCTTTAATCATCTGCAACACACGCTGATACTGAGTCTTGTCTGGCGACTGTTGTTGCAGTACCCACCACTCAATCCTACGGTACATATTCCACAGTGCTTCGCGGCACCTTACGCTTGCGTACCAAGATTTATCCCTAAGGTATTGCTCGATGATTTGGTCGATGGTGTTTTCCAATGCATCAAGCTGAACTGTCTGCCACCTTCCGATCTGCCCGTATCCAGCGTCACCAAGGATTGGATTGTTCTCCTCTCCGTGGCGTTCTGTATCTCCCCTTGGGGCGTTAGGACTTTGTGGCAGGTGATCGGGATGGTTAAGGTTTCCTGCGTCATAGTCTTCAGCAATCTGTGCTCTCATGTTCGCAAACAGAACACCCTTCTGCGACTTGGTAAATAAACCAAATGTATGACCCATTAAAATCACCTCTCAATCTCTCTATACGAAAAACGGAGCACCAAGTTAATCGGTGCCCGTCAAATCATATTGTAGTTTTGAATCAGTGTAGATTTGGATTCTACCGTCCATGACCGACACTAATAACTTATACCACTTGTCCTTCTCCCACTTGAACGGTTGCATAGGTGAGCCGATAGCTGTCGGCACCCCCGCCTGAACCTTGAATAACTGCATTGGCCTTCTCATGCCAAGGCTGTTATCAGCGTCTCCTCCATGAACCATGAACATCCAGTAGTTGTTCTCGTCGTAGTACTTGAAGACAATTCCTGCTCCATCCCCGTCAACGTCGGAATCCACTTTAAAGTCGATTGAGAACTTGTAGTTCTCAGCAAGGAAGTTATTTCGATACCAGCCACCAATTGCAGGGATGTCACTCTTAGAATAGAACTTACCTAGCAGTCTATCACGCTCCCATTCGCCGCTACCAAACTTAATCCAGTTATCCGACTGGGACAGCTCCAACGCGTCCATATTTTTGGAATAAGGGAAATATACGTTGAATGGATCACTAGGGTCGTAGTCCTCAGGAACTCCGAAGCCACCCTCCCAGTCTTCAGGATTCATGCCTTGCTCTAACAGGTTATCAGTGTAATCATAGATAATACCTTGACCCATTGTGTCCAACATTGGCAGATACCCTTCAGTAGGCTGATCGCGGAAGGCGAGATGTTTGTCTGTGCTGAGGAAGCTGTCTCGCGGCTCTGACTTAGCTGAATGGTAGATTTCCATGAGATGTGCCGTTTGCTCAGGCATGAAGGCAAATAACTGCTCCAAGTACTCTGCCCGAACTTCAGGACGCTCCGCAAAGATGAACCCAGTAATGACCTGGGAGCAACGTTCTTCGAAGGTAGCCACCATCGATTCTGGGTCTTCGATCTCAGACAGCCTGGCGTTGGCAGTTCCCACTGGATGCGAACTCTCCACGAAGGAATCCCTCTCTTCCTTGTGTGCCAAGGTAAAGTCATTCTCTGTGTACCCATCTCTAATCTTAAGATGAGCTAGGGAGTATTCGTCACTTGCTAACCCTGCATCCATCAGCTTTTTGCCCATGGTCTCGCCTTCAGATACCACAAACCCACTATCTAGAGTCTTGGTTCCACTTCCCCTTTGGTCATGATAATAGCTGAGACGTTGAATCGATACCGCGAAAATGTCATCACCGAAGTTGCCATACCTCTCCTGGACAACACTTTCTACACTCTCGTGAAGATGGGCTTCCCGATCTGTAACCTTAGCAAGGAAGGATTCCGCATCAAGATCAGCATGTCTTACCTTGACTACATTGGATTCACCTTCGTGCATATGACCTTCTCTGACTTCTTTACCACCTGCTAGATTATCCTCGATGTACCCTACTGCTCCTCCTCGAGAAGCTAGCAAGCTCTTAATCAAGTCACCCTTTTTGAACTTTATTCCGACAAGCTCACTCTCAAGAAGCGAGTCCCGAAGCCCTTTGCCCCCAAGTAGCAAGTCCTCATCTAGAGCACCGTTTCTTAACTTCAGTACATCATTGATAGCCTCATGTAGATAACCATCCCTAACACCCTTTTCTGCGAATAGATTGTCTTGGATGTATGAATCACGCACTCCCTTGAATGCGAGTATATTACTGTGAAGGGAGGAATCCTTTGCTTCCTTATGGACAAATAGGTTCTCGTGAACGAATGAATCCTTGAAATTCTTGAAACCTACAAGGTTTTCTTCGAAGTGCCCGTACTGTGGCTTATCTGCGAGAAGGTTCTCCTCAAGATTGCCGTATTGCGGTTTATCGGCTGCTAGCACATCCTCGATAGTGCCGTACTTCAGTTTTGTACCATCCTCGATCTCGATTGGGATATCCCCATATTTCAGGCTCGTTCCACCTACGATCTCGATCGGAACGTCACCATACTTAACGGGTGTGCCGCCTACAATTTCCACAGGAATATCCGCATATTTCACCGACGTTCCACCAATAGGTAGCATAGGGTCAAGATAACCATACTGTGGCTTATCTGCCACGAGTTGTTCCTCAAGTTCTCCCAACTTTTCTTTACCACTGTTGATAGTCTCATGCAGGTGTGAATCCTTGAAGTTCTTCAAAGCAAAAAGGTTTTCATAAAGGAGAGAATCCTTCACTTCCTTATAGCCAACAAGATCTTCACTTGTCTCCGAACCCTTCGCACTTTTGGTTGAGAGAATAGTCTCATCTCCGAAGTCAAAGGAATCCTTCTCTCGTTTAAGCGCATAGACCGTTTCTTCACCAAAGCTCATCGTGCCCTTAAGTAGGTTCCTACCTAACAGGCCATCTTCGATCTCTGACAGCTTGGCGCCCTTAACCCCTTCTCTGAACTGCTCGGTTACAAAAGCATCTTTAGTACTCTTCGCCCCGATTCCCCAGTCGTCATCAAGATGGCTCAATCGTAGTTTCACTACGTTATTCTCCACCTCATGGATTTGGGCATCTCTAGACACCTTCATGGCTAGGCTTTCTTCGATTGTTACAGATACGTGACGTGACTTATCCGCCACAATCTCCACATGAATCTCTGACTCCCAAATGCTTTTCTCTGCGGACAGATCGTCATTTAGAGATGATATCCGTGCTTCCGTTACAGCAAATACCGGCGTAACGCCAATAACCAAACCTAATCGACTATCCACCACTGCTTCTAGGGAATCATCACCGAGATAGGATCGCTGAGCATCACGGTTACCAATGGTATGCACATCATCGTTAATGTATAGCTGTCTCATATTGAGTGACCCGAGAGTGTACTCATCATTGGTAATACTATCTCGCGTCCACGCTGTACCTATTGAGTATTCTTCGCTAAGAAATGTCTGTCTGAGCTGAAGCGTTGCAAGGGAGTATCTGATGTCGATAGCCCCTGCTCGTGGCTTCAACCCACCGATGGAGTATTCTTCATTAATGAACAACTCTCTATTCTTTGCAGAGCCAATGGAGTACTCCTTACCGATATGACCCTCCCTAAACTTGTTCGTGCCCATTGAGTACTCATCACTTGTGTACCCTTCCCGTAGCTTCGACGTCCCTATTGAATACTCATCATTCAAGTACATCTCTCGAGCGTTAGGACTACCCCAAATTTGTTCTTCATTAACGTAACCAGATAGATCATGAGGTGCCCCACCCAATGCGAACTCTGTGTGAAGTAACCCGCCGATTTCACTTCTCATACCTAAAGAGTACTCATCTGATGTAAAACCACCGCGATCATACTTACCACCCATAGCGTATTCTTCCGAGGTATGCCCATCGCGTTCCTGCTTGCCGCCCATGGTGTATTCATCCGAAGTATGCCCACCGCGTTCCCCTTTGGCTCCCATGTACTCAGGGTCATCAGGGAACAGACCTCGATCTGTAGGTAGATGCCCCATGTAATCATCTATTTGAATGATTGCTGGTCGAGATTGGTAATCTGCCCCGTAGATAACCTCCTCGATCTCGCCATACTGGTTTTCCTTGATCTTAGTGCCTTCGAAGTAGGCTTCATCCAGAGTTGACCCGCTTTCTTGCTTCTTGGCCGTACTGATCTCCTCATCAATAACGCTGTCCATCGCTATCTTAGAAGCCAGTGAATAATCAATATCCGCGACTCCTTTACGGGCTTCTTTCACCCCTTCCAGGTTCAGGGTAAGGATACCTGACTTGGTACCGTCCTTGAAACCCAGAATACCACTCGCTATAAGGGCATCAATGCGCTCCTTGACCCCGATAAGGAAATCCTCGTTAAGGAAGCCAGGTGCTTCAGGGTTGTACACAGCTTCAATCATCATATCCAAGATTACGGCAGGATTATCTTGAAGCAACTCGCCAACAATAATCTCCTCATCAAGATATCCAGGGTACTCCTTATTTCCGAGCCAGCCGCCGCCAGCCAAGTCGTCCAATAACTTATCCCGGTAAACCATAGGTCTTCCAAGATCTCTAATCGCTCGAAGAATGGTATCTATATGCATATTCTTTGTTGCTTTACGGAACTCAAGCGGCTTGTTAGTTAAATGTAGGAGCTTCTGCGTATCATTCTTACTAAAAGTGTTAGTGGTTTGCAGGTTCGTCGATCTTTCGATCTTCTTCTCTGCTAGATACTCCTCAGGCAACCAAAGGTCGTGCTCGATAATCCTTTCTGCGGAAGACAGCTCATCGGTATGCAGATTATATGAATCTGTTCTGTCGAATCCTTTTTCAACCTCAGGGATAAGCAAACTCTTGGCTTCCGTACCACCTTCGTAGAATCTCTCCTCGATGTAGGCTTCCACCTTATCATCACGTTGCCCGAGCGCGTATTTGTTGATTACGTCTAGGGCCTCCTTGAAGATACGCTTACCTACAGGTCTCTGTCGCTCTACATACCCGGCGAATTTGTTCACCCTTCTCGATTCCTGCAAATCCCTGAACACATACCCGTACTCAGTGCTGTCACGGTACGCCTGCTCCGCTTCCCTGTCTACAATGGCTCGAACCACCGCAATACGGTGGGCTACAGGTCTGCTCTGTTCAACATACATGTTATCGACAAAAATACGCTGTGCCCGGGTCAATGTATCGGTTATGTGCATCTGCTCGACATTATCACGAACTGCCCAGGGGAAAGTACTCTCTAAGTGAACGAGGGCTTCGATGTCCCTATGAGCTACAATGATTCCCGACTCAGTAACCGTTGGATGCTTGTCGATTATCCTGTGAGCCTGGATAGGGTGCCAAAGAATATCGCTGGGGCGATATCGGACGCGGCTTCCTTCCACAAGTTCATCTTGTATGTGGATTTTCCCCTTCCCGATCTCACGAACGGCCCGTATCTCAGTGTGCAGGAGTGTAGGATATTGCCTATCTTTCAGCTTAGCTAGGACATTTTCATGGGTGCTCAGCTCGTTGTCGAATGTCGCGGCGAGCTTGTGCAAGCTCCGAGATAAACATTTGCTCCTCAAAATCTCTTGAGGCTTCCACGATCTTACCTGTGGTAGAGCCGCTAAATGTCTTTTCTCTGACAGCCTTACCGAAAGTCCTCAGCAATACCAACCTTGCGGCATTATCTATCCGTGTTCCTACAGGTCGAGTATGATCAATGTAAAGGTGTTTAATCTCCTTATGACGACGAATATAGGCAGTAGACATGTCAGAAACAATACCCATACCGTGATTGTCGATTACCCTAACCCCTTGAATGATCGCATTCTCTACAGTAGCTTGTCTCTCCACGTCACGAATACCAAGAAGGTCTTGATACAACAACTCAAGATCTCTCCGCGTAACCTTCTCTGCCTGGATGGTCTTACTAAGCTCAGTATCCCTCAGATAATTAAGGACAGCTTCCAGTAGCGGCTCTGTCTCCGTAGAGCGACCTACGATTTTCTCAACTGCCGCATACACACTCGCCAAGTCCAGATCAGGTTGGTCATCCCTCACCGAGTTCACAAGCTGTTTAACCACAAGACCGTACTCGCTTACTTTATCAGCACTATCAGCATAGTCTGCGATCATACCGAAATCATTCACTCTGAAGCTGATTTTGCTTGGGTCGATCTTTCCAAGGTTCTGTATAAATCGTCGGGTGAGTCCAAGGTTACGGACGATCTTCAGCTCCTTGTCATTATCAACCCGCCATCCTTCAGTCATCTCATCATCCAGGGATGCGTCCTTAAGAAAGTTTGGTCTATGAGCTACTGGGTGTTCGTCTGACTCAAGGGCTTCGATCAGTGCGGTGCGCTCAGCTTCAAAGGAGATTTCCATGTACTGCCCTTTTCCGTCCTTTAAGGAATCCCCAGTATTTTGCTCATGCATCATCCCGTTCTTTGATTGCTTACCATCACCCCATACGATGAATCCTTCTTCCGCTTCCATGTCTTTACGGATGGCTTCGACAAGATCATGATTCATGCCGTGGGAAATAGAACGGGCTACGTAGAAATCAAGCATCAGGACACTTGGGTAGCGGCTATATGGCATGTAAATAAACCGGTACTCCTTGGACCTACTGCCTGTGGTTCCAACGGTGAACAGGTAACCGTACTGAGTGGTTGTATAGTCTATTACAGTAAAATCGTACTGGTTTACAGCTTGATTCACGTCACCGCCCCCTTTATATTAAAAAAGGGAACTCCTGAGTGGAGTCTCAGAAAGTTCCCTCTCACTGAATCTATACGACTCAGCTATCATGTAGTTTACTTAAATCGGGTAACGGACTTCCTTCAAGATAGCTACGCCCATCCGTTGATTTGCAGACAGATTCATGAAGTTTTGCTCCGTGTCCGTATCGAAGTAGCGGTATACCTCTTGGTTCCAAGGCTTGCCCTCCACGTCAATGATAAGCTCATCCAAGTGGAGAATGTTGTGCTTAGTAACTGCGATACAGTTGTCGAACTGTCCACGGTAGCCCTCGTAAGGGTGAACAACATAGATCGGAGACAAATGGTATTTGGAAGTCCACTTAGACGCTTGGAAACCTTGAGGTTCCAGTTCCAAACCAGTGTCGCCAAGATCAGGGTCATTGTAAGCCTTACCCTTAGGTGGAGCTTGAGTGATGAACGATGGGTAGTGACGTTGAAACTCAATACCCGACTTCGTTTTTAGCATTTGCAGGGTGTTATTACCTGCGGAAGTGTACTGACCGAAGTAGTATGTCTTATCAGAGGCGATCTTCGAGATGTCAGGTTCCTCAATTACCGCGCCCGCTGTGAGCATTACGTTTCCGTCCACATCGTTCAGGTTGTACTTGAACGGCTTCAGGGCACCAACGTACAGGAAGGACTTCTTGTAATCCAAGAAGTTTACCGCAGGGTCAGCTACAAGAACGACAGCCAATCGGTTATTCATGACGTTGATGTACATATACACAGGTTTCTCTTTGTTGCGGTCCGTTGGCGTGTAGTCTTCCAATGCCCACTGGTACAATACTGGGTGCCCGACCAACCTAAATGTAGGTTTCGTGGTCACTGGGAGTGTAGTAGGCTCCGAACCTTCCAACTCCTCAAGCAACTGAACTGTCAATGTACTGTGCTCCTCATATCCAGGGCTTGGGGCTACGACACGAGGTACAAGAGCGTGATTGATAAATTGTACGTAGAACTTCTTCGTGATAGGTGTCGCTTGAGTACCGATGGTAATCACACCACGAAGGATGAGCTCTTGGACGCGATCACTAGCGTCCTTCTCCTCGTAGAATACTTCCCACAAGTTTTGCTCTTGCACCTCTCCCGCCGTTGTCTCGAACGGGTAAGTATCAAACTCAGTAACCTCGTCACGGAGTTTAGTCAGTAAGTCCTGGGAAGTGGTGATGGTCTCAACATATTTGAAGTTTGCCATTGAGTTGTAACCTCCTTATTTAATCTCTTTCAAGAACGCGATTGTGATAACGTCAGGTGATGGCGAATGTTTGAACAAGTTCAACGGGCTCTTGATGCTGAAGAACTTGTACACTTCAGTCCATGTTCCCAACGAAGGATTTGCTGTGTCCTTCAGAATCTCCGTATCAACGACAAGCTCATCTCGGTTTACAAGGTTATGGTCGTGGATTGCGACAACCCCGTCCATGTAACCACGATAACCTTCAGCTTGGTGAACGAGATAAATTGGACTCGCGTGGTACTTTCCCGTCCATAGGGATTTTTGGAATCCGTCCGCGTCAACAATTAGTTTAGACAGACTTGGAGGAAGTGTACCTACAGATGGATAGTTCGGAAGATGTGTAATGAATGCAGGGTAATATCGTTGGAACAATACGTTACTGCGAGTCCTCAGCATCGACAGTGAATCCATGCCGTTAGAGGTGTACTCACCGTACTTCGCGTACACGTCAGGGTTAAGATCGGTTAAGACGTCGTTCTTCGTATATCCTGTCATATCCGTTCTCAGATCGCCCATTCCCACCGTCACCCCGAAGTTACCCGCATGATCGTACTCGTTGAAAGGTACAATTTTTCCGATGTAACCAAAGCTACGGTAATATCCGTGGATATTAGGAGAAGGGTCTCCTTCAAGTACGATAATTACCCGATCATTATTGACCGACAATGTGAAGGCAACTAAGTAATCAGGTCTACGCTTCTTGTTAGGCAACCATGGGGTTGTTGAATCCCTTCCATGGAAGAAGTGTGCCGCAGGGCTAACAATCTCGGTCTTCCCGTCGAAATCGAGTTGCCACTTAATTACTGGCGGGATGAATGGCTGAACTACATTCGGGTCATTCCATGTCAAGTACATGTAGTGAGCCTTTAACTGGTCGATAACGGTAGGTGCTATACCGATCTTGATTGTATTAGGATCACAGATTCCCTCGTAGGTTATCTTCTGTTCCCCTTGCGCCATCGTGCCCTCAAAACCTTCACCGTGATAAACGTTAATATAGTTCCAGTCATCCTGTGGTTGCTCAAGCATTACGAAGTAATCTCGAACAGGGATTCCTGTTGGTACTGTAGGAGTTGCTTTTAGGGTAGCACGAGCAGGTACATAGTTAAGCGGGTCTGCTTTGTACAGAAGCTCAGAGAACTTGTACAGCTGTTTATTCGGCTCATAAGAGTTGGATGTGATTGTACTCCAAGTTGGATTACCGAGTATGTTCTCACTGATATACCGCGTATAGTTATAGTAAAACTTCCCCCTACTATCGAACGGATAGCATAAGCCCAGTCTGAAGGCATCTCTGTAACAAGCTCGAATTGATTCCATTCGTTGGATGGCTCTGTGGAACCATCTAGTTTAGAGATTACCTGCCTTACCAAGTAAGCTCTGTAACCGTCAGGAGTAGTAGCATCTTCGACTACCGTAATCAGGGAGCCTGGAACGTCTACGAAGATAGTCTCATTTGTCTGTGCGTTCGTGTAAGAGAACTGCTTAATTTGAATCTTTCTGCCTGTCCTATAGTTACCTTTGTTCTTTCCAATGTCTGCTCTTACGGGATCAGGAGCCCCTTCGATCACAGCATCCCAGTAATATTGATGAACCTCCCACAAATAACCATCGTCGTCCATGGCTAAGTCAGTGGTAACTAGCTTTGTACCTGTCCAGTCAGGCAACTGGAATACTTCGTACTTCTTACCGTCAATGTGCTTGTGCATACCGACTACGTTAGGCGTGAGCGACTTGTTGTACGTTACCCACTTAAAGCCATCGGACTCGTACACCTTCTCCCACCTATTCGCGTCAATCCCACTCTCAATCTTTGGGATGTCTGCACTAACGATCTCGTCAGCTAGAGTGTAGATTAGCTTTTGAGCTTCGGTCTCACCGTCAATAAAAGCGGCGACATTAGTTAGTGGTTTTTGCAGTGCCATAGGTATCCCTCCTTATCTCAAGAATTTGATGTTGTACCAAGCTGTCTTCGCTTGACCACTCGCGTTCACGAAATCGAACTTCACAACCGTTCCCGCAGGTACGGGGTATACAATACCGAAGCTGTTACCCATCGATACCGATTCGGGAAGTTCTTTAGTGAAGATCGTTTGACACACTTTCTCTTTTCCTATGGTAAGTTCCCAGTAGTCGCCTACACAGTACTGACTTGCCGCGAAAGCAATAGACAGAAACTCTGTATCGTAAGGAAGTGTGAACGTGTCCGATTTAGTGGTCTGAGCGGCAGGGATGTCCAACATCTGACCCCTAATAAAAGGGATGGTCTTCTTACTAAAGTGTGGGTATGGCAGCTCGCGCACTTTGTCGATAACGCCGCCCGCGATATATGCGATATTGAATGCCATCCGTCCACCCCCCCTAATCTCTATATACGATTTACGCTTGTTCCAGTTAAGCGCCCTTCATCATCATAGTTTAGACCGATATGATAAGTGACTACCGTCTCGCCACCTGGATTGAAAGCTCGTTGTGTGACTTGTGTCAAACGAAAGTGCTTATAATAAGAATAATCAGGATGTGTGAACCCAACTCCCGCAGGAAATCCTGTTCCGTCCTCCGACCCAAAGTGCATCCAAATCGAAATCTTCCACGCAGACTCGTATAGCAAATCAGCACCCGTTACTCGTTCTGCATCCATCGGATGTTCCCTAAAAAGGGTGACAGAAGGCTCCCCTTCAAGAGGGTCACCCTCCATGTTATTGATACTTACGTACTTACGAACTTCGCGGTGGATAAGGTCCAGGACTGGGAAGACTATATTTTCATTTACAATACCCGCCATTAAACCATGACTCCTTTCTGCGCCCACATAAGGTCGATTACTTGAATCATACCTGCGTCTACAGAGAAACTTGTTCGGATACTCTTAATAGTATAGATAGAACGGGTGGTAGTGGTCTTATCTGTAACAAGTACGTTATCCAGTACCTCTAAGGCAGGGTTAGCAGGGATGGATACCTGAAGCGTTCGACATAGACGCTTCATATCGAAGAACGCTTTCTCCGCTATTTCTTTTTTAGCTTCGATAGTCTTCGCCCATTTAACGGGGAGCACAGTGGTCCTGATCTCACCCTTCAGTTCCATTAGAATCTCCTTGTCAACGAAGTTACCTTGGTTACCGCCTTCGTCTTTCACGACAACGTGACTTCTACCACGAGACCAGTCAAGCGATTTATTAATCGAGATGAGATTGTCATTCTCGGTGAACTCTGCAACGATAGGCTTGTTGTAATTTAACCGTTCAAGCCTGTAGGTTCCGTACCTGTCGCAATAGCTTCGGTAAGGGATCTCACTGATGACTTCACCGATGGCTTCAGATACCTTAGCGGTATACTGCTCAAACGTCCTTCCGTACTCCTCGGTGAACGGATTTTCCAACCGTTAGGGGTTAGTACCGTTTCTGCTTCCTTAACCTCGAACTCCCCTTCTTTACCCGGGATAGGGCGGATAACACGCCCTGTCTTCTGATTGACCTCAAAGATGTAGGTCTCATCTACCACATAGTCTGGGTAAGCTAGGTCTTCGCTTGTTGCCCGCCATCCGACAAGCCCCCATGTTTGATGAGGTCAATGACGACAGACGATTTTACCCAGGCAGGTTTCTCCATTTCCATCGGCTGAGCTGCGGCTGGTGCTGACGCTTGGGTGGAGGATGTACGAGCCCAGTCATTCGGTGAGGAGAGCATCTCCTGATAATACTTCCATACTCTATCAACCCAGTTATCACGGTCACCACTCCAAACCATCGGAGCAATGTCACCGCCATCGTGGAAGTACAGAACGTCCGCCTTGGAGGATACCTTCTTCCCTTTTGATGCCAGCGCCTTCGACATTCGCTCCGCTCCGCGCATCATCTGTGCCTGGATTCCTTTGTATTTAGGGTCACAGTAACCTGCACTGTAACAACCGTAACCAAGAATGAAGCTCCCGTTCTCAACTGTGCCCATACCCTTTGTTCCAAGGACTGTCTCGTGTTTACAGATCGCAAGCAGGAATTTATGGTCAGGGATTCCATATGCCTGTGACTGGGTCTGTGCCGCCATAATGATCTGAGTCAGCCTATCCCCACCAGCTGGAGGAACTGGGTCAGGAACATTGTCCACATGAGTTACCTCAGGATACGCCTTCTTCTCAGAGATAACCTTTTCGATCAGCCGCTTGTACATATCCCTAGCAGAGATGTCCAGAGTTGAACCTTCTCCAGTCATATCCACTTTGTCAATCAGACCAGTAAACACTCTCATAAGATGCTGTCCGTACCCCATATAGATTCGGATAGGCGTGTTCTCGCTAAGAACTCCCACATGGAATCCGTTAACAAAATACGACCATGGTGACGTAAGTCCAACAAGTTCAGGGAAGTAAGCGGGATTGTACTCAGGCGAGAAGAAGCCGCGTGGGTTGGAGATTGTGATCCGCGCTTCCATAGCTTCGCTCTCATACTGGTTATCAACTTCAACACTGATGATGTTAGGTAGAACCTGAGTGTCCATGTAAACAAATGAGCCGACTTGTAAGGTATCTACCTTGGTGGGCGAGTTATTTAGAAACTCACCGTACTCGAACTGTTGCAAGTATCCCTTAGTCGGGTCGAGCCCCTCCTCCGATTTATCATCTAGAGGAGGGGAGGGAAGAAGCTCCTGAATACGGATGTAATCGATTGCCATCGTTTTGGCTTCCGTATACCCGTACCCGTATTCTTTTCTCTTACCTCCGTAGATCACACGAATCTTAATCTGCTTGGAGTTTGCAGGAATGTGTAGATTCTTTAACTCGACTAGTTCCGTTCCTTTGAAGTTCTTCACGTTAGCGAAAGCCTTATCGTCGATGATTACTTGGAAGGCATCCCCTTCATCGGAGCTGGTGAAGTTCGTCCCGAAACCAATATTTAGAACGCCTTCAGTAGGCATACTCAACTTGGTCAGATCAATATCAAAATCTACCTTGGCAGATGAAGGTGCAGCGAAAGTATACAGGATCTTACCTCCTGAGTCGTATAATGTCCAACCACTATCAACGGACACGTAATCAGCGAAATTAAGTCCTCTTGAATAAACGTCTTTCTCATACCAATTGCGTTTATCAAAATTCTCGCTAAGTTTGATCTCACCTAAATACCCACTAACGCTTCCACCATCAATCACATTACCTGTCGTGACAGTATCGCCATACATCTTTCTGAGACCCATGAGGTAAGCTTTAGGATTAACCGCTTTCCCTCCATCCCCTATTCGAGAGTCTTGGTTCACACCTTCCCAGATCTCAAAGTGCAAGTGACGACCTTTACCTGCTGCTCGTGCAGCTTCATCAACCAGTTTGCCATTGGAGTATACTTCACCTGTATTCCCTAACTTACCAATCATCTGGCCCTGTGTTACAATGTCATCCAGTGAGCAGTTAATCTCGCTAAGGTGAAAGTATTTGGTCATGATACCACCAGCATGTTTGAGGTTCACTGTAAACCCGCCACCCTTTGTACGGTCACGGGTGATGTTTACTACCTTACCTTCCCATGCCGCTAAGATTGGCGTACCTATGTCCTCCCATAGGTCAATACCTTTGTGGGGCCGTTTCCCTCCATCACGGGGTGCACCAAATTCATCCGTGATTGTGATGGTATCAATCGTTTTTCCTTGTACAGGGAAACAGATGTCCTGGCTATTAGCAGTTGTGGACCCATCAAACACACCATCAGTTGACTCAGCAATCCATACACTTGCCGACTTGGTCACTACTTTTCCATCGTTGATTACATACCTAAACTCCTCAGTCCTACCTGGGATGAAGGCTAGTCTATCCACCTCTACTCTAACTCTCGGTAGAGCTTTCTCTCCTAGCTTCAGACGTTGAGAGATAACTCTCCGTACATCTTCTGAAATTGGAATCATACTTGCCCCCCCTTACTTGAATCTCTCAAGGCACCACTTACGGAATCTATTAAGGAAAGTTACTGCTTCCGCTCTTGTCATTGCTGTGTCCCCCATGAACCAAGTTTCAGTTTCCTGCGTTCCTCCTACAGGCCTCCCCATGTTGGTTACAACGGCAGCTCCATTTAGAGTCTTCTTAATGTCAATCCCTGCGATCAGATGGTCTCCGTTAGCAAATGTTTCGTCTTCCATCTCAGCTACGGACTGCTTCCACCAAATATTAGCCCCATACTCAACCTTCAAGTCCTTACTTTGGTAGTAATACGCAGACGGTCGCCCAATGTCTACGAATCTCTCACTCTCGCCTTTAGTGTACTCCATGTACACCTCATTCCCCTCAGACAATGGGGAGTTGAACACAATAGTGTGGTTGTCGATCTCCTTGTAATCTTTATCCACTTTCTGTATGGAACCGTTCAATTTCACGATCAGCTTCTTCGCCCCCGCCGGGTAGTTACCGTTGATACGAATAACCCTCTGACCTTGGAAGGCGAGAACTACATGTTTGATACCTGTGGTAGGAGCATCCCTGTCAGTGAACCGCGAATAGAATACCTTCCTGAGCTTGTTAATGAGGTGAAAGGCCTCTCCTCGTGTAATGATCGCTTTAGGGAAAAAGCGGTTATTATACGTAGGATTACTTGTAGTGGCCTTAATACTCTCACTCATCTTCTTGTACGCACCGTTCTCCACAATCCAATAGTTAAACTTGCAGGTAACACCATTCAAGTTGAATGGTAGAAACAACGAACCACCTGGACTTACACAATAGACATCCGTTCGGTACCCGATTGCTTTAGTTGCAATATCTGTTACCGCCCCTACATCCCCCTGTGTATCAGCCCATACCTCTTTCGGAATACCTAATCTGCGAAGGGGTTGGCCTCCCGCGTATAGGTACTCCTGATGAGCACGACTATAAGGGTCATAGAAGTACTTATCGTTCTTAGGGATTACCGTTCTGGGCAGATCTCCTAACCAAGACATAGGTGGTCTCTTCCAATCAGAATCTAGCAAAGGAACTCCATTGCTACAAAATGAAACTATCTGACCTCCCTTGCACCCAACATATAACTCCACGTCCGTCTTACCTGAAGCATTTACCGTTGCAGTCTTATATATTGTTTGAACCCCGTCAATAAAAACGTACAGTGGGTTACCATCTGCAGGCTCGATTTTGACAGGTAGATTGAAAGTTTTCTGATTGGTGGTCGCCTTGATCTCATGGTAGATATAAGGCTTACCACTCTCGAACTGGTTGTAGTTAATACCTGCAACAAATGCTTCACCATCTTCAAGGTACATACTTGTGGCTTCCATAACATCGTTATAAAACCAGTCTCCTTCATTCACATCAACCCATTTCCGCATTGAAAGCACCTCCTTACTTTAGAATAGACAGAAAAAAGAGTAGGTCGCCCTACTCCCTGATGATTCTCTCTAGTAGCCTCTTGGTCCTCATAAGAAACGTAACGAATTCTGCTCTCGTAATGAAGTCCTCGGGTCTAAAATAAATGATTGGTGTACCATCAAGCTCCGAAACTACGACAAGCCCCAAATTTGTCATTTCCATAACAGCAGGTTTAGCCCAGTGGTCTTTACCATCAGTGGTCTGCAAATCCTGATATTCCATGACGCCCTTGTTGTCGTAACCGTCCTTTTTAATTAGGGTCATCGTCAGCTCTACCTTGTAACCCTTCTGATCTATGGTAGCGTCACCTTGATGATAGAACACTGAGTCAGCCTTGATTGACTCAACTACCCCGAAGTAGATATTACCCTTCTCGTCATAGAACTTGTGTGTCCACCCCACAAACATAAGGTAATCGTGGTAAGACTGCTTATCCTTGAACAGTACGTTAAGGATCGCTCTATAGGATGAAACGCCCATCTGATGGAAGTGAGATGGTGCATTAATGATCCTAATTTCCTTGACCTGAGGTTGAGGAGATGGAGAGGAGTAAGGTTCGATAATACGAGCCTTTAATTCCATGAACTCCATCCCTGTGTCAACGAACAGCTTTCGCTTATACTTATCGTTGACTAATCCGAATGGGTCGCGCTGGGACATTTAACCATACCTCCTTAGTTTGGATTGTAGCTACTCCCCATGTTCGCCTTTACGTCACTGGCGAACTGGGTCACTAGGTTAGAGTTGTTCTTCTTGAGGGTGCTCTCAAGTGCAGAAGTCATCTTCTCAACGTCCTTGGTATCACCTGTCATGTTGTCGATGTTCACATGGACAGTAACGTTGCCGGCACCGACCATAACACTCTTGTGGGTGTTATTCTGGGTCATATAGTCAAAGTAGTCCATTACCTTGAGACCGTTAGGAACGTTGAAGGTGGACTGTTGTCTGTCCATCTTTTTGTTCATCTCGGCGACGTTCTTAGATTGTTCCATGCCAATGGTTTGCATTTTTTTCCAAATTGTCATCCACTCATCAGAGCCTTGCACGAAGCCCCCTGTATTGAGCAAATCGGTCCATTTAGCATAGTATCCTGCGAGCTTGGAGTTCATGTCCGAGAGCCTGGTCTGATTAAGAGCCACAATCTCAGGAGCATCCTCCGTACCTCCATTCTTCGCTAAGAGATTGTACATCTTCGTGTCGTAATCTATCTGTGTGAGATCAAGATCATCTGACATCTGACGTTCTAGTTCGCTAATCTTACTATTTTTAACCCGATCGAGATCAACTTCAGCCTGAGATTGTAATTGTTTTAGATTATCAAGCTGTGCGCCCACCTCGTCCTTCTCTGGACCATCTGCCAACATATCGTAAGTATTTTGTAGATTCTTAATGGCTTCATTGAAGAACTTGATATTATTCCGCAGATATTGCTCCATAAGGTCCCGCATCTGCTTGGAATCCTCGCGAACTCCACTGATGAGAAGCCGTGCATGATTAACTTGGTAGTCAGTCTCATTCTTGCTCTGTTTCTTATTGAGGTCACTGCTGTATTTCTGCAGTAGTTCGCCTAGGCTTTCGTAGTCTATGGTTTGGTTCGTACCATCGGTTGCGGGATCAAGCAATCCATCCTTGTTTGTATCAAGTGGATGATACTTATCTTTCTCCTTCTGCTTCTCTACAGCTTCTCTATCGCTTTCATTCTTGGCAGCCTTAGCTTCTTGCTCGTAATTGTACTTCTTAGCAAGTTGTTCAGCTACTTGTTCCTTGCTGGCACCCGAGAATGTGGATTTGAATCCTTCCCAATAGTCTCCAAACTTATTGTTGGTCGCACTATTCCCGAACAACGAGCTAATACCTCCAGTGAAGACCGCATCCCAACCAAGACTAATCCCCTTCCAGACCTTTCCAACCCCTGAAGAACCCGTGAAGTCAACGAATTTTTTCGCCAACTCTTCCTTGTTCTCTGCTCGAGCTCCTTTTTCTCAGCATCTGTCATGCCCATAGCCGCAAGAGGGTCAATTAAGCCAGTAGCAATATCTCCCAACATAAGAGCCTGACCCAAGTAAGGAACGCTTTTGAGTGGACTTAGCCATTTACCAAACTTAGAAATTGACTTCAAACCTTTAGTTAAACCTCCGAGTATTCCCTTACCTGCTCTAGCTACCACCCCTGCTTCTCTTGTCCCTGCGACACCAGCTCTCGCCGCACGCTCAACATTGACAGCCCGCTCAGTTATAATCTTGCCCTCCATGTCACGAAGGATTTTTCCGTTAGCCCCACGCATAGGAGTATTCTTGCTGAATAGTGCACCCAGGCTTCGGGTTTGGAACACGTCTTTAACCTTACCGAAGACGCCGCGCTTACTGCGGCCACCGACTAAATCCTTGGCAAGAAGACCCATCATAGCTACGTCCGCAAGACCAGCACCACTTTGGTTGCGGCTTCCTGCACTCGCAACACCACCACCAGGAATACCAAGTGTACCTGTCAGATGGGCGCGTTCAAGCTCCTTCATCTTCGCTACGTATGTCGTTGCGCTTATAGTACCGCTCCTGAAAGAGTTGTTGAGCCTGTCGACTTCTCGCTTCAGGCGGGATACTTTGCCGTCCGACAGCCCTGCTTCTCTACCGATCTTCTTAATTTCAACATCGTAACGAGAAGCATCTAGAGTGCCCGATTTAAACTCATGATTCAAGAAAGTCATATTTTTCTTAAGTTGCGTCGAGTCGATTCCCATATCATCCATAGCTAATGTTAGAGCCTTAGCACGGTTCTGAAGCTTCAACATTGCTCGACCGTTATCATTAAGTTCTGCATTCAAGGATTCAAGACTGCGTCTCGTCTTTCCATCCTGTGCATCCAATAATTTAAGCTCTTTACGAAGCCGTTCAGTTTCCTTGCCCTTAGCTCTGATGATAGTCGCCGCACGGTCTGACTCCACAGAATGGAATGAAGCAGCCGTAGTGTCACCTCTACTTATTGCCTTCTGATATAAAGAAGAATGTTCTTCACGTCTAGCTTGTAGTCCGCGAATTTCACTTTCCTTCTGAACGATCCTGTTGCTCACTTCAGAACGGCGGTAGCTACGGGCATTAGCATTGTTTTGGTGCCTAGTGATCTCTTCTTCGATTCCTATACGTCTAAGGTTCTCCATACGCGCATTATCGTTCAGCGCTTGACCATACCTCTCGATTTTCTTCGTATGTCTTTTCTTATCTGCATTGTCCACCGCATTACTAAGCTTGCCCCATGCGACCTTAACGCCTACGCCTGTCATGATACGTGCGATCAGACCCATGGCATCAGCGATACCTCCTGCATGGTCCCCAATAATACGAAGGAACGCGGTCAGGTAGGTTGCGAGGTGGGAGAACTCTCCCTTCAGTTCGTCCCAAGCTTCGAAGGTAGCGACCTGCCAAGCCGTCTTAAGTTGGTTCTGTTTGAATTCCCAAGTGTCCATCTCACCTGCACGAAAGTACTCTGAGGTAGCTTCATCAGCACCTTTGACCTGAGATACATATGAATCCAGGGCTTCCTTGAGGCTCAGCTTACCATCTTTGTCCTTGTCAGCCCCATCCTTATCTCCTAGTTTCATCACTTTCTCCATTGAAAATTGAAGCTCAGCGGTGAGTGCAGATACGTCAGACGTACTACTCATTTTCCATTGCGGGAATAGTTGTTGCCACATCTTAAGACGGGACGCATCATTCAATTGGGTACTTGTCTCAAGAATGTTGGCGAAGATTTCCGAGAAGTCTTTTAGAGAGCCATCCTTGTTGTTCGGGTTAAGATTACCGAACAACTGAGGATTCATTTCTGCCATCGAAGCAAGTTGTTCCTGCCCCTTTTTGGTGTACCCTTTGTCGAGAATGGATTTCCAGAATACACCTTCCCCTGCACCCGAACGGGCCGCCGCTTGAGTAAATAAAGATGAGTAAGCAATGGAGTTTGCCAGAGCATCCTCTTTAGTCATGTTACCCATAGCGTTACGGAACACCGGACCTACCTTTTTCTGACTTGCTATCGAGCTCTCGAGACTGCTCCCAGAGGCGTTTGAAGCCATAATCATCATATTATTGACTTTTTGGAGGGCGTAACCATTAATGCCCCACTGTGTTGATATACCCTCAAAACCAGTTGCCGCCTTCTCTACATCGACTTTTCCTATAGAGCGAGCTTTGGCGACTTCTCTAGCGAAGGCGGTTGCTTCGTAAGGGTTACTATACCCGCGGGAAGCAATATGATAGGCAAGACCTACATCCTCCTGGTTGATACCATTGAGAAGAGCAATCGTCTGAAGGTCCTTGATAGCACCCGTTTTCAAGTACTCTTTAACCTCTTTTGTCGCAGTATCCACCTCAGTAGCTTTCTGCTCAGGAGTCAATTTGCCGCCATATTTTTCTTCCAGTTGACTCATTATACCTTTGACCAGATCTTCCCCTAGGCGGCTCATATTGGTAGTTATTTTAGGGGAGGCAGTTCCCTGTCCCTCTGTTTCAAGATACTTGACCTCAAAATTCTGTCTCGCTTTTGCCATTTGATAGTCAAATGCTTCTGCAGAGCGAAATGACTCGTTTATCAGTGGGGCCGCATAATCTGAAACCCCCGATGTAAGCTTACTCAGAGTATCGACTACAAAAGTATCGAGCCAACCTTGAGTATTTACACGGTTCCGATTGTCTTGTACTGGATTACTCGTGTAGTTTCCAGAGATGTCAACAGGCTTTCCAATGGTGGATCCAATGGAACTGGAAGCTTTTAGAGTATTTTGAGTGAGTACCTGCAATGCTACATTGTACTTGAACAGTTCACCCGTAGCCTCGTCAATGGAACCCGTAAGGGTACTGAGGTTATGCTCAGCATTCTTCACCTCAACCTTCCAGGTGTTTGTGGGGCTGTTTATGTTGAACCGCTCACTGAATACCGCCTGGTTACCATTCGGAATCGAAGACCCTGCGATCTTCTCACCACGCTTACGTCTGATTTCTACTTGATTCTTCAACTCGCGGTTAATTGCCATAAGCTCAGATTTGAAGGCACGAGCATCGGCAATATCTCGAGAGTCGATAGCACGATCAACAAGTTCAGCTAGGCGACTTAACTGTCCTTCGTCTACGAGGTTGTCTATCCGAAGCGTCTCTAGATCTCTCTTAAGAGCATTCTTCGATACTTTAAGAGACTTCTCACGGCGCTGGTCAGCGTTAAGCTGTCTGCTATTCCGAACAAGATCGACATATTGCTCCTTTGCGCTTTTAAACTGTATTGGATCAGCGTATGAAGCGTTAATGCGATCTCCAAGTTGAGCTATCTTATCGACTGGCAACAGACTTCCTGCCCTCAGACGGTTCATCTTCTCCCTCAGCTTGTCTATTTCAATCACGCTGACGTCACCCGTAGAGTCTGATACTCCACCGTACGTAAATGGCTGTTCAGATACAACGACTGAATCGTTAACAGGAGGTCTATAACCAATACTAGGTATGAATTGAGCCAGGTTCTTGATCTCGTTAAGGGCCCCTTTGTAGAAGGCTCTCAGGTCACTGGTCAGAACTTTAATCATTTGTGACTGAGCATCGTCCATCATCTCACTCACACGTCTCACTAATACGTGAGCGTCTGTCAGGTCAGGTCTAATATCAACCTTACCAAGGGCTTCGGAGTAAGAACTATTCACAGAAGTCGTATTCTTAACTACAACATTTTGGAACTTGTTAAAGACGGCACGGACACCATCCTCCATAATCTGACCTGTAGCCTTCTCCGACAATAACCCTTCATTTTCTACTTTATGAACAGCATCCGAGAGGGTGTCGAACGATTGACCAAGTTCGCCCACCTTACCCGCGAACTCGCCCGTCTTCTCAACGGACTTACCAAAGTCCTTTAAAATCTCGGTTGTTAGAGAGTGCTTTTGTCCTTGAGTTTCAGCCATTACAATCACCGTCCTCATAAATAAATCCCGTTCCACCTTAGTTTAGGCAAAACGGGACAGAACTCACTTATCCTCCAAGGGCTTGTGCTAAGAGACCAATGTCATCCTCAGAGATTTCGGTATAATCTTCGTCATTAAAGGTTCTATTACGTCTGAGCGTACCATCGACACCTTCTGTCTCTCCCCCGCCGCCACCGAACATGCGCAGAGGTGCTGTCATAAGCTCAACCTCGAACTGGACGTACCTATCGGCTGACTTACACAGCTCCGCAACCTGAGGGAGCGTGTACTCCCAAATCTCCCACTTATTCAGTCCACAGTGCTTATGGAGGGTAAAGAAGATTTCTCCCCAGTGAAGTGACTCCTGAGTCTCAGTATCACGGATTTCGGTTCCCTCCATCGGCTCCCCCTCGGTGCGTTCTACTTTTTTAGACCATTCAAACCAATAAGGCTGTCTATGACCTTACGTGCCGTATCTAAGTCGAGGTATTCATCAAGGTAGTCACGATTAACGTTGTATTCCCCTTCCACGCCTTTCGTAACAATGTGAGGGTAGTTCTTGAACGCCATGCCTAAAATGTCGAACAAATCTTGCTGACGTTTCAAATCATTCTCCTCGTCGTCAGTAGGGATGAAGTTCAGGATGATCGCGTCGACGTTTACTGTCTTCAGGAGCTTCATAAGTCTACGGGCATCCTTTAGGTTACACGGAGGGATTCTATATTTACGCCCGTCGCGGAGAGAAATAATCTCGTCATCCTCGAAGAAGGCTCTCTCAGCAGCCTCTGCTTCCGCTTGGCTATAACTCCTGTTATCCGGGTCGTTCTTGAATCTTTCAGCGGCTTCAGCGTTCAGCTTCTCAGCTAATTCGCGTTCTGCTTTTTCCTTTTCTGTCTCCATAATGTAATCCTCCCCTGAGTTTTATTTCTCCCCTAAAAAAATGAAAAACCTGGCAAGGCAAGGGTCTGTGCAGGGGAGGACACAGATTCCGTTCATTACCTTGCCAGGGATATGAGGTTACGGTTTAGATCCTAGAGGTTGCGCTGAAGCGTTTGATGCTTCCCAGCTTACCGTCAGCCCGTTCAGGATCGAGGATTTGTAGGGTGATCTGAGATGCGGACGCGGAAGCACGTTGAGCGTTGATGCTGAACGTACCTTTAGCTCGGCACATGTACAACTCGGTTTCAACACCTGCAAACGTACCGTCTTTTTGCTGGAATGTACCGTGGTGTACCACGGAGATAGGGAACGGTACTTCATCGACAAGAAGGTCAACCATGTCAACGACTTCTTCACGTTTGTAGTTCATTACAATGTCTTTACCCTCGTGTACAACGTTTAGGACAATCACACCGTTGGTATTATCGAAGTAGAACTCATCAGGTCGAATCGTCGCAGGGACAGCGGAACCAGGAAGCTTTTTCAACAGCTTGTTAGCATCCTTCAGCCGAACAGCGAGTTCTCCATCTTTTTCAAAGATTGTGCTAGCGAACTTAGGTGCCACCTCAGCAAAGCCATTGTTGTGCGTGCCCGCAGAAGCCGACTCCAGTTCATTTAGCACCCACACGAAAGAGTCAACCTGTTCTTGAACCGTTGAACCCATCATCAACTGAATAGCATCCAGGTCGAATTTTGCATCCGTAGCGGATACCTCAATGGATTTGGATTTAACAAGTACATCGATTGCGAACAGACCGTCGCCACCGAAGATGTCCTCAAGTTCCACGTTGAGGTCGATTTTTAGATCTTGAAGTGTACCGAGAGTAATTACCTCTACAGCACCCAATGGGTCAGTTGGAAGGCGTTTAGCCATAAATGTACCTACGCCCTTGATAATCATTTTCTTAGCCATTGACTCGTTCACTCCTTTAAGTGAGTAATAGTTACCCCGCATGAGTCATCGAGAACTCGATGACTACTGTGAAGTTAATAAATGTTTGTGGCAAGGTATAGGGAGCCACCATAGGGACATTATCTTCAACCAAACTCTTAGACTTAGAACGCTTCTGAACGCCCAGCCTTAGTAAGGTTGCCGGGATTAGCCCCTTCTCCTTAGTAGTTTAGAACGCCAAGCTCATTCACTAACACCTAACTGATACAGTTGTATTAATCAATAACGTACAGCGGCCGATCAACACCTCTGAATCCTGGAATAATTGATTCAAAAAAGAGCCTACCAAACGCGGAAGACTCCTTAAAGAAAGACCCGAGTAGTGCGAGGGACAATTAACTTGGTTATTCTTAGAATGGGTATTATTCTCTTTATATTATTTCATCCTGTATTACAGGACATGAAATCCTATTTTTCAGGATTTGAAATCCTGATTTGCAGGACACCAAATCCTGTTTTTCAGGATTTTAGCCTATTAAAGGAAATGAGTGATCTCACCAAAGAGATAGACATACCCCCTCTACATAAGAGGGGCTGGTCTATTGGGCAGGTCGTCTATGATTCGAGCAATCTGCTCAGCTCGTTGTTTAATTTCGAATTCCTCGGCAGTGATGACATGGATGTGGGCACAGTATCTTCCATGTTCGTAAATGCGCTCAGGAGTGATTAACACTACGTCTGCTATTGCCTCCATTTTATGCTTGTCCTTCTCAAACCGCTCAGGATCGGTGAGGGAATCGAACACTACTAGATTCGGGTATGCAGTCTCCACCGAGCTTGCCATTCGGCTATCATTCACCCAATATACGACACGATCTTGCATGAGTGATCGGACATTCGTCCCTGCCCGCGCCACCACGAAATTATGGAGCTCGGGGTATGGGTACTCTAGCTCCTCAACCTGATAGTACTCATCACAACAATTGATATACACCACGTTGTACCCGATCTCAGCAAGCTCCTTTAAGAGCCGCTGTGGTCGTCGTCCAAATAGCTCACCGTTGAAATCGAGAGCGGGCAAATACACAATGGTCGTTTTCACCTTCGGGGAGTAACTGTCGAAGTTAAATTCCTCAAAATCCACCTCGAAAGGCTCTTCTGAATAAGTCTGCGGTTCAACCGCGTTGCTACCGAAAAGTCGTTTGAGAAGTTTTCTCATTGACCAGACCACCTCCCATCACCTTGTTTATCATTTTGATAGCATCCAGGGCACGTCTGTCCCAGGAGTTTTCACGGGCTACCGCTGTACGAGCTATAATCTTGGCAGGGCTATTCTCCTTCAATGCCTTATCGATCATTTGCCTACAGTTACGTCTATCTATGAAGTAGGTAACGTCACTGTACTTGTTTACAATCTCCTCCATCCGAGTTGTAAGAACAGGCTTGCCCGCCGATAAATACTCGTAGTATTTGATCGGGTCGCAGCCACGAATCATCTCGGTGAGCTTGAATGGAACCATGCATACATCGAACTGAGCAAGGTATGCAGGAAGGACCTTGTAATCCTTATGTGGCAGACATGTTATGTTCGGGTGGTTGATTTGCTTCTTGTACAGGGAGTTGTTTCCGATCAATACCACGCGGTGACCTAAGTTCGCAATGTCTGTGATAAGCCAGTAGTCAACCCATGATGCCATAGCTCCGTGGAATCCAACCACCTTCTGCCCATCCTCCACATGAGGGAAGTCAGGCGGTTTCGGGAGAGCCATCTGTGCTTTCTTGAAATGCTCGTAGTCGGCACCATTCGGGCACAGGAAGATCGGCTTTCCATCATTCTTATGTTCTTCATACATCACTCTTGCCGTGGTTGCTACAAGATTGGCGCGAGCAAAACACTTCGGAATGTAGTTCTTCCAAATGGCGAACTCATCGGCAGAGTTATCCAGGTAATCAAATACTACAAAGTCGAATTTTCGCCCATCTCTGTAGTTGTACTGCCCTGGGCTGGAGAACCACAGAACCTTCTTCCCTTTGACGAGGTGATCGTAGCTTACGCCCTTTCGCACAAGAAACAGATCATCATTCAATTTCTCAATTGGATGGTATTGCTTCTTGTACGTTTCTTCATTTAAGAAGATCGCTCGAACGCCTGGAATCTTGGAAAAGGAAGTCATTAACTGCTGAGGTCGTTGAAACAGCAGGTTCCAGTCTAAGGCAGGCGGGTACACGATTGTCATTTCAACGCTCTCAAACACTCCGTTTTCCTCCTTTTTTTATTATGTAGCCACTTTAGCAACCAGCTCAGCCCCTTCCGTATATGCATGAATTGGACGGAGCCGCGTATCTACAAACAGCTTGAACCCCAATCTGCGGGCATGTTCGCAGAAAGGCTCGTCTTCCCCAATAGGATGAAGAGCATATCGGACACCTGCTTCAACAACCTCCCTCTTTATAAGGTAAACCGCCCCTGTAAGATCTACAGGAATCAGTCCCTCCTTGAACTCTAGAATATGCCGTCCGCTAATCATGGCATTATGGGCTTTGATCTTCGGATGGTTCCGAATAAGCATGGAACAAACGTCTACTTCGTTATTAATCAGCTTTTGGAGACTGCCATCAGAGATTATTATGTCTGTATCGATTGAGAACAGATAGTCACAGTCCGACTTCAAGAACTCATGAAGCAGAATGTTCCTGAGCAAAGCTAGATTTTGATATGAGTAAGAACCGCGAAGATGACCGTACTTTTTACCCAAGTTATGGGTGATATACGGGATTCCTTGGTCAATGAGTACTTGCTCCGTCTCATCCTCACTGTCGTTCAAGATGTAACAGAACTGCTTATCCACGTCTTGAGCTTTCAATGCTTCTAGGTGCCGCCCGAGTACCCAATCTCTATTCCTTACTGGGGCACCGATAAAAACCTTAGCCATAGATAATTCTCCTCCCCTTTCCTCTTTATATAGTTTAGACCGATAGGCATTAGACATTTGCCGCGTCTGTCAAAAAATAGACCGGTTCAGTGAGCATATTATTAGGAAGGGATGAGAAATCCTCTCTTTTCCTATTCTATTAAATAAAGGAGATGATTCATCGTGTACGACTGTACTGATTGCATGATTATGAAAAATAGTGACGTGGTAATGACAGTCACGGGTGAGGTGATTAAGGATAAATGCTAGGAACATGGGACTTAATTAAAGACTGGCACCGAATGGCGGTAAATGGTGAAGCTCATGCATCCATCCGATTCGGGGATGCGTCTAATACCATCCTTGCCCATGAAACCGTCCTAACTATGGATTTCATCAAATCTCATTACGGTTGGATAAGCGACCCGACCTATTGTGGTATCACACTTCCGAATGCCAATGCACGGGAGATTATTGTACACTGTTTACGCCAAGCTGATTACGTCGGATACCTGACACAAACAGACCACTGGTACTTCAAGCCTCTGTTCGATATGTGCTTGCAGTACTATAAGGTGGAACCTAAAGAGACTTTCTACGCGTTTGAGAACAATTATATTGCTCGGTTCAAACCGTTCTATGACACCTTCAGAACATTACCTATTTTGCTCTGTGGCTCCAAGTCCGTCCAATATAAGGAAGTTCTCGAACGCCGCTACAAGTTCACAGGGATCGTCGGAACCATAGACTGTCCAAACTGGTCAGGGATTAACAAGGCAACGAAGGACATGGAAGCAATCTATAAAGCAACCCCATGGCGGCTTGCCCTCGTATGTGCAGGTGCCCCTGGTAAAGTACTGGCGATCAAGGCGAAGGACCTAGGAACCGTGGGTGTGGACTTCGGTTCAGGTGCAGATGTAGCTATTCAAGCCGATAAAGATGGCTCGTTCGCTTGGGATTACAAAGGCTTCCCTGATTATTGGGCTGGAAGACCAAAAAAATAACCTGTTCTGACCCTGGTCAAGCCCCTATTTTGTAGACATTGAAAAAGCCCTTAGGCCACGAGCTGGCGTCGGTACTGTACTGGCGTCAGCTTGTTTAGTTTTCTTTGTGGTCGATTATGGTTATAAAACTGGATATATGTCTCAATTCTCCTTTGTACCTCATCCAAAGTTCGGATATCATAGGGATAGAGTCCTTCCGTCTTTAGATGTGAGAAGAAGCTCTCCATCGAGGCATTGTCATAACAATTGCCTCTGCGAGACATGCTGATTTGGGCGCCAACCTGTGGCAGCATGTCGTGGTAAGCATAGGACGTGTACTGGAACCCTTGGTCGCTGTGAACGATCAATCCAGACACGTCCTTAGTCTTTTCAAAGGCATTTCTGAATGTCTGTAAGACCAGCTCGTTATCATTTCGCAAACTCATATGGTAGGCTACAATTTCGTTATTAAACAAGTCTTTGATTGCCGAAAGGTAAACCCAGGTGTCCAAAACTCGGAATTGGGTCACATCTGTTACCCATTTTTGATTGGGCTCATCCGCCTTGAAATTACGACTCAAGAGGTTATCTGCAAAGCGTCCACCAACAGAGGAGGAATAGTTATAACGCCGCTTACGACGTATTTTAGCTTGTAATTCCAAGGCTTGCATAAGACGCAATACTTTCTTGTGATTCCACCACACCTGATGGTCTTGGAGCAGAAATAATTGGATCTGCCGGTATCCGTACTTGCCTTCATATCGATCATATACGGCTTGGATCAAGGCTTTGCAAGACTCATCCCGATCTGTTTCTCCTCGCTTCAGATAGGCATAATATCCACTTCTTGAGACTTTCAATAACTTACATAGTGCATAAACATTTGATCCATCGGCTAATTCTTTGATTATAGAAAACTTCTCTTTCGTACCTCCCGCATCCAGATTTTCAAACACTTTTTTAGCATAAGATTCTCCCGTTCTAATTGTTGAACATACCGATTCTGATCCACATATTCTTTGCGTCTTCCTCGTTGATCCAGCAGACCAAACTCCCCTTGCTCACGGTATTTCCTCATCCACCTTTTCACTCTGTCTTTATCTTGAATTTCAAGATGCTCGGTTATCTGTCGATAGGTCCATTTCTCCTCAACATGTAATCGAATCGCTTCTATTTTGGTTTCTTCAGAATATGATTTAAACTTTTTCCCTTTGTTTGACACAAAAATACACCCCCTAGAATTCATCGGTTTACCCAGGGGGTTTTTCCAATGTCTATTCTAAAGGGTGCACGTCACCCCTTTTGGGGTCTTTTTTAGAAATACCTCATTACGATGCAATAATAGTAAGAATTATTGATAAATTCCCCCACTTGTCTTATTATTGTTAGATAAACAAACTCCTTACTATCACTCAATTATCTCCCCCCAAGACAGGTCTTAGATGAATCATTTAACTCAGTTGGAGGTCGTTATTATATGACGTATTCAAAATCCCAAAAAGAAGCTGTGGCTAATCACCTCCGCAACAAATTTATATCGGGAGAAACGGAAGGGCATGAAATAGTCGTAGCTCTCATCAGTATGGTTAAAGCTGAAAGGTTATTATTAGAAGACGTAGCCCCCATATTATTGAAGGTATATTTTGAAAATCCTCAAGGTGTTCTCGTAGCTCTCGAAAAAGCCCACTCTTTAATAGATGATGAGATGGTCGACTCAATCATAAGGGAAGTTAATGAAGATAAAAATTAATATGATTCCTTATATTCGAAATAACGATATCTAAGATACCCTATTATGTTGGTGCTTCGCGTTATTTTTCACCTCGCCCTGGTTAATCTAGTAGTATGCCTAATCGGTAGGCATGAGGAGCGGGAAATACGAAGGGGGCGAAATATATGGAGAAATTAAACAAGGCTGTCCTTTTTTTGGCGATAATTGATACCATGCTTGAAGTTTTGCAAGGTGATGAAGTTGACCAGACAGAGCTTGTGGATTCACTTGCAATGGTAGGATTAGACCCAATTGAAATCATGTATGATACCCATACAATCCTTGCATTTCAGAAAGTTTGTAAAGAGTTCGCTGAGCTTGATATTACTGAAGATGAACTGTCGGCGCTTTCTCAAGAATAGAGCTATATGTACCGGCATTGAAAATGATCTGGAGAAAGCTAGGGATAGGAATAGTTTCCTCCCCATTTTCTCAGTCCATATACATAAAGTTTATTACCAAGTAAAAAAACGTGCTATGAATGTTAGACAAAACCTCAAGTCCATTGGGACTTGAGGTTTTCTTTTTGAGTACGCCTGGGGTATCTGCTAGATCTTAACTGCTCTTATCCAGCCTCGTATAGAGAATGTGTAGAAAGAAGAGCAAATGAACGCACACGCAAAACAAAGGTGTCATTTCAAGCTACCCACTATTGATTGAGCGAGGAGTTGTTAGCAACCATGGCTAAGACAACCATGAGCATTTTGTACAAAGGTACTACGTACCAAGCTGAGGATATTTACCGTAGTTCTCACACAGTCGTCGATTATGAGATCATATCCTTCATGAAGATCAAGGACGAGGACTTCGTTGTTCTCAAGATCAGCAATCATGAGAAGCCATCCATGCACCCTATGGAAGATTTCCAGCTACTGATTGACCTACACCATCTTATCAAGGTAAATCGCCCGCGCTATGCCTTGGGAGACTGCTTCGAGCACCCAATGTCTAGCCGAAAGATACGCGTCCTTGGAGTATCCCCTGATAAATGCAGTGTCGATCATCATTTCACCTACTTCGTAGAGATCATCAAGGGGAACGACAAGCCGTTCTACAACGCGATGAGCGAATCCTTCCTCGACAAGTGCACAAGGAATGACAAGTCATAGTTAGATATTGTCCAAAGTTCTCGGTAAGTATCCGAAGAAAGGGTGAGTCAAGATGATTAAATTGAACGGCACCACCCTCAACTTCAAGGTCTTCCCTAACGGGGAAACCTTGGTTGACGGGTACAAATTTTGGAGCTACTGGCTTCTAGGAACTATGAAGCGGAAATCATCTTTAAGTACGAGAATGACAGCGATTTAATAAAGCTTCTGTTCGTAAAATCATTTTTGGACAGCCATTTCTGCAAAGAATGCCTTCTAACGATAGTGTACATGCCGTACAGCCGTATGGATAGGGTCCAGGATGCATCAGTCTTTGCATTGAAGTACGTTTCCAAGATGATTAACGACATGCACTTTGACTATGTGAAAGTGATTGAGCCTCACTCGGATGTCACAATGGCATTGCTTGATCGTAGTATTGCCAACTCCCCTACCACCTTCTTGCTCCATGAAGTAATGATGGAATTGGACTTCGACATTGAGAATGATTATCTGTTCTTCCCAGATCAAGGTACTCAGAAGCGCTTTGGAAAACACTTCTGAAGTTCAGGCAACTGACAAGCTTCAATAAGCGCAACTCCGATATAGGCGATATGGACAAACCCCAACTAGTAGGATCTGTTGATTGTAAGGGATTTAAGGTGATCATTGTTGATGATTTATGCTCATATGGTGACAACTTCATTGATAATGCTAGCATCCTCCGTGAGGTTGGTGCGGCTGAGGTATATCTTCTAGTGATTCACACTGAGGATTCCATTTTCAAGGGCAACATATTTACCTCCAATGTAATCGACAAGGTATACACCACCAACACGCTGCTCTCTGAGGTTCCTGAGGTATGGGAGAGTAGAATCCATCTAACGGAGTTAATTTAATGAATAAACTACCTAATTAGAGTGCTTATGCGTTTAAAACAAAAGAGGAGAGGTGGCGTAATGGTGCCCCTCTCCTCTTTTGTTTACCTTAGGATTGCTTATTACGTCTGCGCTCATCAATAAGTACCTTCAGTAAGATTAGCTCACCGTAGGTGAGCTTCTTCTTACGTACCTTCTCTACCCAAGACCACTCTGAGATGATCTTGTCATTGTAGGCATCCCCAATGTATTTGTCAAGTTCCTCCCAAGCCCAGGTACCGTACTCCAGTACTTTGTTCACTTCGTCTTCCTCCTCTATAGGTTTTGGAGGGTTCAACTTGTCGTTTACCGCCTTCTTGAACCTCTCAAACTCGCTAGGGTTCTTAACCCACGGCAGTGGGCAATCCTTCCAGCCTACTATGCCTTTGTGAGTCCAAATACTGTTAGGGAACCCTTCCTTCTTAATCAGATATACAACGAGGTCTACAACATTGTTAAACGTGCCCTCGTGGATGCTGCCATCCTTCTCAATGCACATCTCAATCCCTACCGTGCAGTTATTAGGGTAAGAGCTGAGTTGTGTTAATGCTTCCTTCGTATAAGTCGTGCTACCTACGTGGTAAGCCAACTCACTTATAGGGATGCTGTTGTAGATCGAAGTACGGTCCACGGAGAAGTGTGCACCTGCATAGCGATGATTCACATTGTCATTAGGATTCTGCGCCGCAAGCCCTGCAAAGTACTTACTGATGTTCTTGGCAGGTGCTCCTGGTGAAGCGGTGTAATGCATGACAATTCCCTTTTAGCCTTCAGTTTTGCTCCTGTCCGACTAAATTGATTGATCGGCAGAAAGTCTTTTGTGATCGGTAGCATGCTACCCCTCCTTACTTTTAGTCCTTGTCCTCATCCCCGCGAAGTTTTACGAGAGCAGAAGTGATGAACTTAGGAACTGGGAGACCCATCTTACCCATGTTCTCAAAGATACTGATTCCCTCGGTACCAATAATGAACATCAACATTGCGTTCCTCATGAAGTCGTTCGTATTCCCTGAAACAACGTCAAGCTGATGGGCAACAATAACGAAAACTAGGGTTAAGGATTTACGAACCAACCCCCACCACCCAACCCTGCTTGAAAGTTCCTTCTTATACCACGCGGCCAGTACTCCCGTGATGTAGTCCAATCCTACGAAAATGGTCACAGCAATAAACAAGTGATCGATCCCTCCGACCAAGTACACCACCGAGGACACCAACCACCCAAACAGAGCTGTCAGTGCTGTGTCTTTATGTAGCAATACGATCCCTCCCTCCAACAACCTTATTTCTATGTTTTAGGTTAGACGAATCGAGGGGGAACCTCTGAGAAGCAAAAAAAAAAGGCCAGGATTAAACGGATCCCTCTACAGTGCTAAAATCTTTTCCCATCAAATTTTAAATTCCTATTGAAGAGTAATAGTCCTTCTGCTATAATCTGAAATGAAATTTCATTATATAATATATTTTTGACATAATATTTCAGAGTGGAATTTACTTACACAACAATGATTCTCACATATTATCTTCTCTCTTAGTTCAGATTGAACATCTATCACTATAGCAAGGGGGTGATCTCAAGCTTACAGTGCTCGGTTTCAGTCATCTGATCATTCGAAGGAGAGAGTTAATTGATCAATTATTCACGAATGAAAAGTAAGTTAGCCACGGTCATCGTTCTTTTGCTGCTACTGAGTATGTGCACAAATATTTTTGTAAGCGCTTCACAAAATGAGTCGAAATATGCTGCAAGATCGCTAGCCCCCTAGTCTTAACTGAAAGCACACCTTCCGCCCTTGATGAAACCAATCCTACCGATCACAATGGATCAGGTTCCATTCCCCCGGAGTCCGACGTAGATAGTCCTGATCCAGAGACACAAGCACCGGAGTCCCCTCCCCTACTCACGGAAACTAAAGACTCCGAGGATGAGGATGAGAACACACTAGAACAACCACAAACCCTACTAGCCGAAGTGACCAACCTGGAAATCCATTCTCACCAACTCATGATGGAATCTGGAGCCATCCAGCAGTTTGCTGTAAGTTTGTATGATGAAAATGGTCAAGAAGTAACTGTAACTGAAGGATTAGAGTGGACAGCCGATCCGGGCATCGGCCAGATTAACAAGAACGGTTTATTTACGGCGAATAGAATCATAGGTGAAGTCAAATACGGTTACGTAACGGCAAGCTATGGCGAACTGTCTGCAGAAGCCCTCGTCTTGGTTGGGAAGGTCTCTGTCGTTATTGAAGAATTCGAGTCCATGAATCGTAACGGAATTCCTTTACTGTCAACGGGTGTGATTAATAGTAACCCCTCCAAAGTCGAATTATCCAGTCGCCCCGATCCAGTTGTACATGGTGAGCATGCAGCGAAGTTTACATACGACATGTCAGGCACCACGGGACTTCCGCCGCCTACGTCAATCTGCATAATCTGGCTACAGGAGAACTATATCGACCTTTGGAAGGATCTCCGACCAAGCTGGGTGTCTGGGTATATGGGGATCAGAGTGCCCATTGGTTCCGGGCAAGAATTCGTAATGAATCCAATGCATTAGTAGCAACGATTGATTTTACAATGACTTCTAATTTTACTTGGTCGGGTTGGAAATATGTAACCGCAACACTGCCGACGGATCTGACTGGCCCGCTCAAAATCAGTGATCTGTACCTTGTAGAGACGAAAAATGAGAACAAGAATGCAGGGGTACTGTATTTTGACCGACTCAGTGCTTTCTATTCAAATACAGATATCCTCGGCATTGATCTGGAAGGTCTGACTCCGATGAGAGTAAACGAATCAAAGCAGGCCCAGGTCTATGTCACGAGAAATAACGCTACTGCCCCGGAACTAGTTCATAGTGGCGTAACCTTCCTGAGCAGTCATCCGGAAGTAGCCTCTGTTGATAGTAATGGAACTGTTCAGGCCCACCGTGCTGGTCAGACGACGATCATTGCAATGTATAGCACTGGGCAACCTGCTCTATTCGAGCTTACTGTTACGGATGATGAATCTCCGCTAGAATCGATCGAAATATTCGGACCTAAAGTCATCGAGCAAGGACGGACCGATCACGTCAAAGTCTTTGCCAGATATGCCAATTATCCGAACTCGATCGAAGTGACTAATGAGGTGAAGTTCAACAGTTCAGATTCCTCCATTGCCAGCATTGAAGATGGTGGAGAAGTTACAGGACATAACACAGGTACGGTAACAATTACAGCAGATTATAACGATCAACAAGCGCATTATTCCTTAGAGATCAATGAGCCTAAACCCGTGCTCGACAAGATCGTATTGTCCGATCTGCAAGCTATGAAAATTGATGAGCAGCAGCAGGCCAAGGTAACAGCAAAGTTCAACGTACTTGATCAATATCGTGAAGACTTAGACCAAGAGGTAACCACTGGTTCGAGTTATACAAGCAGCAAACCAGGAGTTGCAGTTATTAATGCCCAAGGAGTAGTCACGGCGAAAAGTATAGGAGCGACGATGATTACAGCAACCTATCAAGGAAAATCACATAGTTATGTTCTCGTAGTGAATGGAGAGGCTATGATACCTAAACGGGAACTTAGAGCAGCCTGGATTGCCACCGTGGAAAATATCGACTGGCCAGCCAAAGGAACCTTCAATGCCGAGCAGCAACAAGCCGATTTCATCGCCATTCTCGATGAATTGAAGGCAGATGGGATGAACGCGATTGTCATGCAGGTTAAGCCGACGGCTGACGCTTTCTATCCTTCGAAATTAGCCCCATGGTCCAAATGGCTTACTGGAGAGCAAGGCAAAGATCCAGGTTACGATCCTCTAGCCTTCATGATTGAAGAGGCACATAAGCGAAATCTGGAATTCCATGCTTGGTTTAATCCTTACCGCGCGAGTATGGAACCGGATATTAACAGCTTGATTCCGGAGCACCCGCTGCGTCAACATCCAGACTGGCTGCTCACTTATGGCGGCAGGCTGATTATGGACCCAGGCATTCCTGAGACCCAGCAATATATTATCGACAGCATTATGGAGGTCGTACACAATTATGATATCGACGCTGTACATTTCGACGACTACTTCTACCCTTATCCGGTTGCAGGTGTGAATTTCCCGGATGATACCTCCTATAGCAAATATGGAAACGGGATGAACCGAGAGGATTGGCGCAGGAACAACGTTAATACCTTAATTCAAAATCTGTCTAAAGCCATCAAAGCCGAGAAACCTTATGTTCAATTTGGCATTAGCCCATTTGGTATCTGGAAGAACCTCTCTTCCGATCCGGCCGGTTCGGATACAAGGGGTACCGAGAGTTACAGCGCGATCTATGCGGATACCCGCAAATGGGTGCAGGAAGAATGGATTGACTATATAGCCCCGCAGATTTACTGGTATTTCAATTACGGTCCGGCTGCTTACGAGAATCTGATTGATTGGTGGGCTAAGCAAGTGGATGGCAAGAACGTGCACTTGTACATCGGTCAGGGCGCTTACCGGATCGGATCTGATGATCCGAACTGGCTTGATCCCGATCAGATGCCAAACCAGATTCAGTTCAACCGGAATTTTGACAATGTTAAAGGCAGCATCTTCTTCTCAACCCAGAGTCTTCGCGACAATCCATTAGGCTTCAATGACAGACTGCAACAAGATCTATATGCCCATCCTGCTCTCATACCTGAAATGAACTGGCTTGGGCAGAAACCAGCTGCACCCACTGAAATGTCCGGGGCTGCCGCCGCATCAGGAATTCATCTCGACTGGCAGGAAACACAGGATGAAGTTGCTTATTATGTGGTCTACCGGAGTGTTGGAGATCAGGCTCCAGACACCAGCAATCCGGCAAATATTTATGATCAAGTAAGAAGGGCCTCTGGCAATCATCAACAATTCATCGATCATGACGTAGAGCTAGGCAAAACCTACACCTATACCATTACAGCGCTAAATCGGGCACATCAGGAAAGCGATTCTAGTCAGCATGTTACTGTCGATGCAAAGAAACTGGAACCGATCCAATCCATCGAATTTCAGAAAATACCAACTCTCTACACAGGCAATACCCATCAAATATCAATTAAAGCGAATTATAAGGGTAGTACAGAACAGTTAACGATCAATGATGAAATGGCATTCTCAAGCAGTAATACGAGAATAGCCACGATTGATAATCGTGGATTAGTCAAAGCCATTGCCGCGGGCAAAACAACCCTTACCGTAAAATATCAGTCATTAACTGCTTTATATGAGCTGACGGTTTTAAGCAGTACTACGGGAGGCGGAAACAATCCTGGCGAAGGCTCAGGTGGCAGTTCTGGAGGTTCAGGCAGCACTCCGTCAACTCCACCATCCAAGAACCCACCTACAAATCCGCCAGGTGAGGATACGAACAATAATCAAGATCCAGGCGGTGACAGCTCCCAAGAACCATCTAACGTAACATTGTCCGATATTTCCGGTCATTGGGCGGAGGAATCCATTCTTCAGGCTGTTCAGCAAAAATGGATTAACGGTTATGAGGATGGGACGTTCAGACCGAATCAACCCGTGAACCGCGAACAATTCGCTGTAATGCTTAGCCGGGCACTGAAGCTGGAGGGCACCGAAACGTCCGTTTCATTTGCAGATGCAGACAAAATATCTTCCTGGGCAAGGCCATACATCGCCAAAGTGTTGGAATCTAACATTATCAATGGCTATCAGGATCACACCTTTAGACCAGGTCAACAGATCAACCGGGCAGAAATGGCCGCTATGATCGTAAGGGCATTAGGTATTGAGCCGGATTCGAACGCAGAGCTGCCATTCACTGACGCGAAGTCGATTCCTGCATGGGCCCGTCCGTATGTGGCCGCCGCCTATCAAGCTGGTATCATTCAAGGCAGAGGCAATCAAGCATTAGCTCCAAATGAAAGTGCTACCCGAGCGGAAGCGTTAATTATGATCTTGAGAATGCTGCAATATATGAAGTAACGCTAAAGCTCCTGGAAATAACCCAAAAGTCCCCTGGCTGTTCTAATGACAACCAGGGGACTTTTTTATCTCGTATTTATGCTTTTGCCGGGTTCGCAGTAATCTCCTCAGCACCTTTCCCACCACGATCGATCTTTACTTTTCGGATGAAGAAGGATAGGACAAAGGCAACGGCCGTAATTCCAGTTGCAATGACAAAGGCATAGTCGATACCGTTAATCGTCGCTTCCTTCGTGATATGCGCTAACTGCTGAGCATTGGCTGGGTCCTTCGGATTAATGCCCGCAGCGATAATTTGGGCCGTCACCTGGCTCTTGGTCCGCGTTGTCATTACCGACACGAGCAGTGCTGTGCCGAGCGCCCCGGCAATCGTCCGTAAGGTATTAGACATCGCCGTGCCATGTGCGTTAAGTTTGGCAGGAAGCTGATTCAGACCTGCTGTCTGTATCGGCATCATTAGGAGTGACATCCCAAACATCCGCACAGTATACGTTACCAGAAGATGATCATAGCTAGTGCTGTCCGTCAAATGACTGAATTCCCAAGTCGCTACGATCGTGATCCCGAGACCAACAACCGCCAGCAACCTGGCCCCAATCTTGTCAAAAATCATACCCGTGATCGGCGACATGATCCCCATCAATAGTGCTCCCGGCATTAACAGTAGTCCCGCATGTAGTGGAGTAAAGCCGCGAATGCTCTGCAAATAAATCGGTAGTAAGATCATGGCCGCATATAAAGCCATCGTAACAACTACATTGATAACCGTCGTCAAAGCGAACATGTCGTATTTAAACACTCTAAATTCGAGCATAGGATGTTCACTTCTCAACTGACGTATCAGGAATAGCACCAAAGCAATGACACCTACACCCAGAGTGACCATAACTATACTAGAGCCCCAACCTTTGCTGCCCGCTTCACTGAAGCCATACAATACGCCGCCAAAGCCAATCGTTGATAGAACAACTGACAGCTTATCCAATTTAGGCCGCGCGACCTCCGTCACATTCTTCATAAATATAATACCCAATATAATGGACAATAGCGCGAAAGGCAAAATGATCCAGAACAAGGTATGCCAGGATTGGTGCTGAATCACCCATCCGGACAGTGTCGGACCAAAGGCCGGAGCGAAGTTCATCGCAATCCCCATCGTCCCCATCGCCTGTCCACGCTTCTCAATTGGAAAAATCGTCAGGAACACGACGACCATCATTGGCATTAAAATACCGGCACCCGCAGCCTGAATGAGACGTCCCACCAATACCATGGCAAAACTAGAGCCGATTCCGCACACTAGTGTCCCCAGCGCAAATAAACTCATGGCCGAAATAAATAAGGCACGTGTCGTAAACCGCTCCATGAAATAGGCGCTCACCGGGATCAACACCCCGTTAACCAACATGAAGCCAGTGGTAAGCCATTGAATCGTAGTCGTCGACACATTGAGGTCGAGCATCATTTGTGGCAGAGCCACATTCATCAAGGTTTGATTCAAAATAGCGACAAAAGCCCCAATCATCAAGGCCATAACGATCGGCCATCTTTTAAATGGCAGTTCTGATGTCTTTTCTTTATTGCTCATCGATAGCCCCTTCTCTTATTTTGTCGAAAATTTTAATTATTCATCAATCTGTGTCTAAGATCTGCTTTAATTTATTTTTCACCTATATCTATAATGCCTGAAACAGCCCAAGTATATTTCAGTCCTATAATGATCCATTCATCTCAAAGATTGGAAGAAAACATCAAATTCCTTGTATCCCCTTTCATAACTCGATGATATAATTGTGGTAGGATTATCCTAATTTACAAGGAGGTCAACATCCCTATGTCATGGTTCAACAGACTACCCCTTAATCAGAAGATTACAGCAGCATGTTATCTTGTGGCCGCACTTTTTGCCGTTCCGACACTTATCGCCTTTATACTGGTCGGCAAAACTGTAGTCGGAATCTGTGTAATCGCTGTCTTAGCGGGACTTACCTATCCATTTACTCGCTATCTACAGACAGCACTTACTAGTTCCTTTGACGACATTTCGAATGCTTCGGCAAAAATCGCCAAAGGAGATTTCACCAGTCGAATTATGGAATCAGGGGAATGGTGAACCTAAATCGTTCCTTTAACAGTATGGTGGACAAGCTGCGCAAGATACTCCAGGAAACCTCGGATATCACTCGCAAGGTTATGGACTCCAGTAGGTCCATCTCAGACCGCAACGAGGAACTGGTTGAGGTTATGACCCAGGTCGCTCAATCGTCCAATGAACTCGCCCTCGGTGCGAACGAAATCTCGGATGACGTAGGAAGAATGAAGGACTCTATCGGTGAAATTGAGACTAAGGTGAGCAATTACGCGGAATCGACTCACGTCATGAACAACCGTTCTTCTGACATGCTGAAGCTTGTAGAGAAAGGCCGTGATTCCGTCGCCATGCAGGCCGATGGGATGAAGAAGAACATCAATGCCACCGAGAAGGTTGCTGAGTCCATTGATGCACTGGCCATCAATGCAAAGGGAATAACTAAAATTACTGCAACAATCTCTGAGATCGCAGAACAGACCAACCTGCTCTCACTCAATGCCTCTATCGAAGCAGCTAGAGCCGGTGAACATGGTGCAGGCTTTGCTGTAGTTGCCCAAGAAGTACGCAAACTGGCGGAAGAATCAACAACTTCTACGAAGGAAGTATTCAACCTCGTTAGAAGCATTGAACAAGACGTTCAGCGCGCGAGCCAGAACATCAAGATCAACGAGGAAGTCGTACATCAACAGAGCGAGATGATCCGTGAAGCAGAGCAGATCTTCCAACAGATCGTGCAAAGTGTTCAGTACATTACTGAACAGATCGCTGGATTTACGCAGGAGAGCGAATCGATGTTGGAAAGTGCCCACAATATCTCGGCCTCTATCCAGAACATCTCGGCTATTACTCAGCAATCCGCTGCAGGGACGGAACAAGTATCAGCCTCGATGAACGAACAGATCAATTCCGTTCAGGCGCTCGCAAAGGATATTGAGGAAATGAAAAATTCAGTATTCCAGTTACAAAAGACAATACATATCTTCAAATTTTAATAGAGGTTGTTTTAAAAAGTCCTGACTTTTTAAACTCGCACTAATAGTAAATGTGTATGAATTACTTCTAAAGAAAGGGCCACATTCTCGTGAGAATGTGGCCCTTTCTAAATTAATTCTTATTCGTCTAACAACAACGTAAATGAATGACCATACTTGTAAAATCCCCTTGTAGCGATACCGGCAATCCAGCCGACATCAATCGGTCGCCTCCGTATACCTCTTGACTTCCTTCCAAGCAATAATCCCGTTCAGGATCAAGCCCTTCTAGCTTGATGAAACGAATCGGACCGTTAGGCTCTGCTAATACTTGATAATAGAACAGCAGCGCTTCAGATTGATCTTCACTTACGAATATCCATGCAGTTTCATGGCCTTCGAAGGGGCTTCGCAGCCTGAACATATCACCCTGCTGAACAAGGGGGCGAATACGCTTATAGGTCGCAATCTGCGCCTTGGCGATCTCCTTATCTTCATCCGTAAACTTGCTTAGATCCAGCTCATACCCAAAGTTCCCAGACATGGCTACATCCCCGCGGAAAGCAAGTGATGTGATCCGCCCGACCTGGTGGTTAGGTACAGCCGAGACATGAGCTCCCATCGTGGATACCGGGTATACGATGCTAGTTCCATATTGGATCTTCAGCCGTTCAACGGCATCTGTATCATCGCTAGTCCAGGTCTGTGGCATATAATAGAGCATCCCAGGATCGAAACGTCCCCGCCGCCTGAACAGCTCTCGAACAATACATGCGGGAACTGACTCGTGATTCGCTCTAGTAAGGCATAAAGTCCCAACATATATCGATGGGCGGTCTCTGATTGCCGCTCCGGTAAGAGAGCAGCAGAGCCGATCTCGGTCATATTTCGGTTCATATCCCATTTTACGTAGGAGATCGGTACGCTCGATAATAAGTCGCTGAGCCTTTCATACAGATATTCCTGCACATCCTTCCTGGACATGTCAAGGATAAGCTGCTGTCTTGCCTCGGTACGGCGACGGCCGGGAACATGTAGACACCATTCCGGATGCGCTCGATATAGCTCACTATCGGGCGATACCATCTCAGGCTCGAACCATAAGCCGAATTGCATACCGTTGGCCTTAACGCGTGATGCTAATTCGTCAAGGCCTTGTGGAAGCTTACAGAGATCAGCATACCAATCCCCTAGAGAACTATTATCTGCATCGCGGTGTCCGAACCAGCCATCGTCCAGCACGAATAGCTCAATACCAAGCTCAGCACCCGCCTTGGCAATTTCCTCGATTTTATCAGCGTTAAAATTAAAATAAGTAGCCTCCCAATTATTTACAAGAACAGGCCGCTGTGCATCACGATGCTGTCCTCTACATAGACGAGTGCGGTACAGTTTGTGATATATCCGCGACATTCCGCCTATCCCTTCAGCAGAATAGACCATAATCGCCTCCGGAGTCTGGAAGCTCTCACCTTGCTGCAACCTCCAACCAAAATCAAATGGTTGAATCCCCATGGAGAATCGTGTAGTTCCATACTGGTCAACCTCCGCCTGGGCCAAGAAGCTCCCACTGTAGACAAGACTGAACCCGTATACCTCGCCTTGACGTTCATTCGCATCAGATCGAAGCAAGGCAAAGAAAGGATTCATATTATGTGAGCTTGCCCCTCTACGGCTGCCGATCGCCGTAATTCCCTGAGCAAGCCGCTTCCTCTCGACATGGCGCTCTCGCGCCCAGGAACCATGCAAATACAAGCTATCGAACCCAAAATCCGGGAAATCAAGCGAGATACTCATCGCCTGTTCCAGATCCATCACTCCTTGACCCTGGTTGACAAGCTTAACAGATCTCGCGATCGCATCGATATTCGCAAATACGCTATAGTTTAGAATGACGACAAGACCAGAATAACCATCATAAAGCTCAAGTTCTAGTGTCTCCGCTTCATCTGGCTGCTCCACATAGACGGCGGGCAGTCCGTCCAAGGCCGGCTTACCAGGAATAATCCGGTGTGATCTGTACTGCAACTCTGTAATACGCGTACCATCGGACAAAGTAACCTGATAAGCAGGATAACGGAAATCTCCTGTACCGTATTGAGGGTATTCTTGGGGAGAGCATCCAACGACAACGATGGATCTCCCGGTAGGCTTGGGCTGAAGGACGCCCGTCCCGTATGTACTAGCATTCCGTCCAGATTGCTGTCCTGGCGCAGCCTTTTTCCATAATAGACATGTGCCGCATATCCTTGTACCAATTGAATCAAATAACTCGAATTGACCGTCTGTAAATGAAAGATTCCCTTAGCTTCATCAAAAAAAACAGGCATGTCTTCTCCTCCTAAGTCTTGTTCATTAATACTGTGCGCGCTCCCTTTATTCTACTATGTGTCCGTACAGCCGTAACGATAATTAAGTGATTTGCTATATGGACTTTTGTGTTATTTTACAAAAATAAAGACAGAACCTGGAAAGTTCCGTCTTGGATTTGCAACTTATATGTATATTCAAAAGCTCAATTTGCACTACTCTTCTTCTTGATTACTTGGAGCGGCTCTACTTTGGCTATATCTATGATCTTACTGCTCTTATAAACCGTATAACGATTCTTACCCAACCGCTTAGCCCGATACATTGCAACATCCGCTTCCTTCTGCATACGGCGCTGATCTGCCCGCTGTCCATCAGCCATACTGATACCAATACTACCTGTAATCGCGATATCCTGTCCTTCGATATAGTAAGGTCTACATATTTTACCTAATATCAACCCCGCGAGAATTTCGACTGTATCCGGCTCACAATTCTTAAGAATTATCATGAATTCATCGCCACCGACGCGATAGGCTTGTTGATGCTTATTCGTTACCCTTTTCAAATCTTTGCCGACTGCACGAAGTAGCATGTCCCCCATATGATGGCCGAAAGTATCATTAACTTCTTTGAAATAATCGAGATCAAGGCTCATCACCGCAAGATTACCCTTGCCATTATATTTCTTCCAGAACCGATCTAACCCATTTCGATTATATAACCCGGTTACCGTATCACGATATGCAAGACGCCTCAATCTGGAGCGTTCGCTAAAGGTAACATGTAAGACGAGGCCTATTAGGACTAATACAGTAACATTAACGACGTACGCCCAGCTTGGAATACCAGCAAATATTGTACTCATGTTCATCACCAACCAAATCTATTTTCCAATAAGAACATTTCATTTTGAACAGGAAAACTATTCTTTATAATATACAGGTTTGATAGAATCAACTCAAGCTCTAGATCCTGTGTAGTTATAATAGCATGGTCAATACTCAAAAAGACATAAGACGTCAGTAGGATTAACGTTAATCAATAGAGTACACAATTACCCTCTACAATTTCTCTACGAATAAAAAAAAACGCTTGTTCAGTACCTTGGAATCCTTCTGAGACCGCCTGATCTCGATCAAAGTACCGAAAAAGCGTCCGCTCCGTCCGAGAGTAACTATATATCCGAAAATCTCTCAATTTTATAATTCCTTATTACTCTTATCTCTACTACCAAGCTCTTCACAGACGACTGTCAACTGCTTGCACACTTCTTCAATTTGCTGATTCGTCACCTCATCAAGGTTATCAAGAATCTCATCCGCTCTTCTGAGCGCATCATCAAGGCTCGCTGAATTTTGAGAGTTGTGCTCTATATTAGACATATTCCTCTCCCTATACTCAGCCAAACTGCAAGCTAATGGCGGAGATTTTTTTAATGAATAGAAATCATAGAATTTACGGTTATCTACGGCTCTAACAAGCCAAATAAAAAAATCTTGCCGCTCGTCATCAATCCAAGCTCCGCCCGGCAGGCATTTCTCCCTGGTATACGTAACTTTCATTCTTTGTCGCCGGTCATAGATGAAATGCACGGTGTTGTTAATTGCGTCGGACTCCAAGGTAAATCGAAACGGCCTTTCACATAAAAAGTAAATATCCATATTGTGAAAAAAAGCGGTCCTTTCCCTGTAGCAATGACTCCAAACAGATTACCTTGACAATTGATATAGAATCCTCTGTAGTAATGCATGGTGGTCCTGCTCATGCTTTTGTACAACTTAATCTCTGTCAGAGAGTCTAGATCAAGGCCTAGAGTCTCATCTCTGAAATGTCTGATGATATTCATACGCGGTGGACTCTCCTCCTCAATAAGCAGATATTCGAACTCGCGAGCTCCACTGTCAGAAGTATATAATCTACGACTATACAATTTCTGAACAGTAGCTGGATACAAAAAACAGCAAGGTCACCTTTGATCATAGGAACCTCGCTGTCGTCCAAGCAGTCTGACCCGCCCAGTGCTTCACTATTTGATTGTAACTCTTCCCTGCCAGTCCCTATACCATTCCATTATGTATTTGCTCGGCGCTTCACCAAGTTCTTCCTCCAGCACTGTCTCCAGCATTTGATATTGCCGATGCACCATTGCTGGCTGCTGTACGGAATAGATAACCATCAACTGATAATAAGCTCTCTCCTCTAAAGAGTCCTGAGAGATAATATTCAGGTAGCTGGCTGCTGCCCGATCCAGGATGCCGTTATGATAATACCAATCCGAAATATCATAGCTAAGTTTAAGCCACGCACTCTTATAGCGCTGACGTTCACTTTCTGCCCACCAATAATCGTACTCCTGCAAATAATCTCCAGTATACATCTTGATCAACTCTTGATAAATATCTATCGAATTTGCAGACAACGGAGGAAGTATACTTAATCGACGATCCCATTCACATATGTCCAGAACGATTTGATTCAAATGAAGTACATAACCATCGGTTGTATTCGCAATTTGAAAACAATCTTTATACGGCTCAAGCGCTTTACGTATATGATATACCGTAGTATACAACTGGGAATAAATCTTCTCTGGGTCATGATCCTGCCACAGAAGATCAATCAGCACCGATTTACGGACCAGTTGTTCACGATGCTGTAATAAATAAAGAAATAATTCCTGCGCCTTTGAGGTGCGCCATTGCAGTAGCGACGTATTGCCAGGTGTACCTATGCTAACTTGACGAAACACATTCAGATGAATATCACCGGTAAGCAGCTCATTTACTTCCGATTTGAGATTCAGCCGAAGCCTGATTCTGTCCAGTGTCTTGACCAGTCGCTCTGTTTGGACCGGCTTCACAATATAATCAAGCGCATTCAAATCAAAGGCTTGTACTGCATAATCATTATATGCGGTAACAAATATAATATTTAATCCTGGTCTCTTCTCAAGCAACTGATCAGCCAGTCTAATCCCGTCGAGCTCCGGAAGACTAATATCGAGAAATATGGCATCAACCTCCCGATGTAAAATCTCATCGCGAGCAATTAATGGATCCGTATATTTACCGACGATTTCAACATTACCAACTTTAGATAATTGCCGCTCCAGGAAGTCCAGAGCCAGCTTTTCATCATCCACGAGGATCATTCTCATGAGTAAGTTCGTGCTCCTTACTGGTTGAATTAACGATATTCTAACGAAAGTATAACATAAGTGAGTAGAGCGAAAATATCTACATAGATGAATACTCTCATATTAACGCTAAATGTGTCTGAAAGTTGCACAAAAAACAAAAAACGCCCTAATGGGCGCTTTTTGCAGCAATGATTTCACTTCATGATATCAATTTAGCCTGAACGATAAGCCGATGGGTTGATTTGTTCAGCGGTGTACATGTAATTAGAGTTAATATGCTCTCCTTCCCAGTACTGCTGAGCACAGATACATCGGTAGGCTCGACAACCAAGATATTGTAAACCTCGTATTGGTACGCCTTATCTTCCGTATGAATCGTGATCTTATCTCCTATTTTTAGTTCATCCAAGCGATTAAATAGCCGACCCGTTGTTCTGGCCCGATGAGCTGCGATCGCTGTATTTCCAGGTGAGCCGAGCGAAGCCGTCTCTGATAAATGCACGGCCGAGGACCGCATATTCTCCTTCGTTGCTCCTTCCAGAATGGGCAGCTTCACATCAATCGCTGCAATCTCTATCATTCCGAGCAATCCTTCCTCGTTAGGAAAAGAAAGCAGACTTGCTGCGGCCCCATCGTCCTCCGGAGCCGCTCCTTCCTGTAAATAGTCTGATAAGCGTTCATAGCTGGATGTCAGCTGGGGATTGATCTGAACTTCTTGACGCTCAGCAGCTTGCAACAGCCGCTCCTGTTCACGGTCCGCAAACCACTCCGTAACCCTCGGGGCTACGATTATCAACACACCAAGCAGGATAAACAACCACCATAGCTTACGCATTCTCTTCTACTCCTCTGTCTTATCTGGTGGTAGAAACATAACCTTCTCTATTATAACCTTTTTCATATCATGGACCTATCATGGTCCTATATCTCTATGTTCTGAGAAGCTGCCTAAGCCCCTCTTCGTGCCAAACTGCTCATACGGCATCAACCTTATGATACAAAGGACAGCTATACAAATTCTCAACATAGATAATTTACTTGTTATCTTCGTCTTCACTAGGTTTGGAAATTTGCGTAACAGATGCATCCTTTTCGGTGCTTGACGATTGTTGACTTTCCGGCAAAGACTCATCTGCTTCAGGGTGAAGTGCTTCCTTCTTATCAGAAACTAGAGTCGTTCGGCGAGGGTTATACCTCGCTCTAGTTCTTATCGCTCTTTGTACCAGCCACACCATAACCAGAATAATCCCGCCGATCACAAATACAGGAATCGCTCCTGCAAGAACAACAACCAACCATTCGAACATTGCCGAGATCACTCGAATGCTGCCGTTTAACGATTTTCCCGCTCTTTCCAGTAATGGGGACTTCTCATGGCTAGAGTTCTGCAAAGTTTCTACATCCGGCTGATACAAACGGATTTCAACCGTTGAAAAAGATACATTACTGTCGATATAACGCATCCGCCCTTTGATCTGTTCAATCTCAGTTTGAATCCGCTCAAGCTCATTAACATACTCTACAAGCTGGCTAGTCTTCGTTGCCTCATCTATGAACTTGAGATACCTCGCTTCCATCGCTTGTTTTACCTTGAGCCGAGCTTCCAAATCCACATATTCTTCGGATACATCCTGACCTTGGATGCTGCGCTGCAACGATTGATGCTCAAGCTTATCGATTTGATCCAGGAAGGAGGAGAAACCAGCGGAAGGAACCTTAATCGTAAATGTTCCCCCCTCCTCTTCAAGAGAGCGATTTTCCGAAAAATCAACGATATAACCGCCAGCCAAAGTAACTTGATTTCGGATTTGCGATTGTGCCTTGCTATAATCATCCACCTGCATCACGACGTTCGCCTTGTAAATCAGTTTCTTATTCATGCCCATCAAAACATCCGCAGCTTGAAACCCAGACCCTGCTGAAGTAGAAGAACCTTCCGGAATGGATTCCAGACCGCCGCCAGAGTCCTGTTTAGGTGATTCCATAGCAATATCACTCGTGCTGGTTGTCTCAACCAATGAAGCTTTATTATCTGCACTACTTCCAGCTGAATCGCTTCGTGAATGGCTGGCGCTCCCACAGCCGCTTAATAGCAACATCGAAAGCAGAATCAGTACTACCGCTTTACCTATCCCCCATTTACGCATACTTAGCCCCCAATACTCTTTTGAATGGTCCGATCCAGTTAATTCTATATGTGTACTTCATCGAGACCATACCTTATCAACCCTCACGAAGGGATTATATGGAATGTTGCGCAGATATTTCTTTTGCTGTCAAAAAAGCCCCAATCCAAATAGGACCGGGGCTTAGCAGTTCACTTACATATTTTTTAACTTATAGAATTCACCTTTCATATCTAGCAATTGCTCATAGGTGCCTGATTCGACAATCTTGCCTTTCTTGAGCACAATAATCCGATCGGCGTTCTTGACCGTAGATAGGCGGTGAGCAACGATAAACGTTGTTCTTCCTTGCATCAGCTGCTCCATCGCATTTTGAACATGCCGTTCAGATGCATTATCAAGCGCCGAGGTAGCCTCATCGAGAATAATGATCTTTGGATCACGGACCAGCGCCCGGGCAATAGCAATCCTCTGTCTTTGCCCTCCCGATAGTCTGCCGCCATGTTCCCCAACCTTCGTATCCAGACCTTCCGGCAGACTGTCGATTACATCCTGTAAATTAGCCATCCATACGGCCCGCTGTAATTTCTCTTCGGAAATATGAGGTAGTCCGTAGGTGATGTTCTCCCGAATCGATCCTGAGAATAAGATATTGTTCTGCAGTACGATCGCCAGTGATTGACGATAGCGCGACATGCTGAGCTCGCTCATTGGCATTCCATCAATCAAAATGCTGCCAGATTGCGGTTTGTAGAAGCCGATAATCAAGTTCAGGATGGTAGATTTACCTGAACCTGATTCGCCGACAAAGGCGATCGTCTCCCCAGGCTTCACATCCAGGCTAAAATCATCCAACACATGCCGATCCGAATCCTTATAGCTAAAGCTGACACCTTTGAACTGGTAGCTGCCACTGAATTTCTCAGGTTTAACCTTCCCTTTGTACTCCTCCGTCTCATCAGACAACAGAACCTCGGTTACGGAATGGAGTGACTCGAAGCCCTTAACAAGGTTAGGGTACACATTGAGGATCGATGTCACGGAACCGATCATCATAGCGAAGAAGCTCTGATACATGACGATATCGCCGATCTCCATATAGCCTCGGTAGGAGAGATAAGCAGTAAAGAACAAGCAGCTTACCTGGAACAACTGGAAGATAACCCAGCTGGAGGAGCCAAAATAGGCTTCCAATACGTCTAGTCAATGTCCGCGATCACGGATATTTTCCAGTGCAGCATCCACCTTGCGGATTTCCACTTCTTCCAGACCGTGGGCCCGTGTTACCGGAATCATCTCAACGGTCTCAGATACTTTCCCCGACATTTCCTCGATGTTCTTGCGGACTTCGCGATTACGTTGGGACATTTTGGTGTTGAAGAAGCGTACCAGGAAGATCCCCGTCGGCCCCATAAGTAGGAAGAATAAAGCAACCATCCAACTGTTGTATAGCGTGAGCACGACGACAATCGCCAGGTTAATTGTGGCGGGAATGATCGTCATGAGCATTTGCCGGGACAGGAAATCGACCGCTTCAACGTCTCGTAACACCTTAGACTGCAGTTTCCCTGCGTTCATATCCCCGTGATAGCTTAACGAGAGTTGTTGCATCTTGCGAACGAGCGTACTGCGCAACCCTGCCTCCACATGACGAACCGCTTTACTTACATAACTGACATGAAGCGTATGTGTTGGGATATTCTGCGCGATGACGATGACGATCAGGATCATGTTGATCCAGAACTCATTCATCGAGTGGCGTTCAGGATAACTTACAATGTTAATGATGTTCGCTGTAACGATAGACAGCACCCAGGTTGGTGAATTTTTAATCGTAAAGAATAATGCCGATAAGGCTACTTTCCCCATATGATTACGATATAGACGCGCAAGTAAACTAAACGGTTTGATTTTAGTTCCTTGTTCATTCTCGAACACCTTCGAATAATCCAGAGAAATCTCTGGTCTTGCCATAGGATTCACCTGCTTTTTAGATTATGATAGTTATTGATGGACTCGGATCATTTGAGCCAGGAAGAACATCAGTGACTAGTATAGAACTACTACTACCTGATCTCTATAACATGATCGGTCGCTTTTACAAAGATTGTTTAACCAAATCGGACATCAAGGAGTGAATCTAACATGACCCCTGGTTACCCGGAAGTATACTTCCCCATTACCGTTCGGAAGCCTGCTTATTCTCGCCTCATACGAGAACTGTAAATAATGGCTGGATCTGCGGACGGCATGTTCACCATACAATGCTTGAAATCCTGCTCGTAGTTGAAGGTACTCTGACTACGATTCTCGGCTGTACCGAATTCAACCAGCATGTCGGGGATATCATCATCGTCTCTCCTATGATGGTGCATGATTTCCAGGTACGACTGACAGAGCGGGTATCCTTCTTCACTATGCATATTCATATCGAGGATACAGAAATTCTTCATCTCATCGGATCTAACAATCATGGCTTCTATCCATCAGGCCATCCATTGAACCAACAGATAAAGGCTTCTGTTCAACACATCATTGACACTCTGTTCCAACAGAGCCGGGCCAAGATGTCCCTGATGCGCGAGGTTTATACCATTCTGGACGAGATGGAGCAATATTTCTCAACGCAGCACGAGAAGAGCCCATTGTCCTTCGATGCTGAATTGTCTAATCAGGTTGCGAGGGAAATTCAGACTCTCGTTCTGAGGAATAGCGAGGAAGCTGTAACAGGGTTAATGGCAGATAAGGATGCGAATAGTGACTGGCTTGAAGAGATATCGCGCAAGCTTGGGGTGAGTAGGCGACATTGCCACCGATTGTTCAGGCAAGCCTTTGGAATTCCTCCACGCGAATATTTGATGGTACTAAAGCAGCAGGAAGCGATGCAGATGCTTGTGACTAGTAGCGATTCAATCGAACGTATTGCCCACAGAATCGGATACGAGAATGTACAGAGCTTCAGCCGGCAGTTCACTGCCTGGGCGGGCTGTACCCCTAGTACATTTCGTAAGAATAATCTGAACGAGCGCCATCATCTGATCCCAATCAACTTACAAGAGCAGGTGCATTGAATGAGTACAAACGATTCTAGACCTAATATTCCTGAAATTGACCCTTTGCGCTGTCCGTTATGCGGGCAGCCTAATCATTGTGCCTACGCTGCGGGACAATCACATACAACCTGCTGGTGCAATAACTTATCCGTTCCCAAGCCACTGCTTGAGCAGATTCCCGATCAGTTCCGCCGCAAAGCCTGTGTCTGTGAGAATTGCGTCAGGACATATATTGCGAATCACGGTGTGCTTTAATATGTATTTAGCTTTTGATGGGATTATATAAACTTAATAAAAAATAAAACAGCCTGCAAAATGCAGGCTGTTTATTTACTTACTTCTTATCGTATTATCCTAATTCTCTTCGGCTAATACACTCATAATAATGACATCATGGTAGCTGCCATTTTTGAATATTTTCTGCCGCAATCTACCTTCTTCTTTAAAGCCACAGCTACGGTAACAACGATAGGCCCTCTCGTTATAATCGTATACCTGAAGCTCAAGCCGGTTAAATTCAAGGACTGGAAAACAAATTGCTTGAGCAAATGGATCGCTTCACGTCCAATCCCTTGCCCAAGCAGGTCTTTACGGCCAATAACGATACCGAGTGTGGCTGAGCGATTCTGCCAATCGATTCTGATCAGATCAATCTGCCCGATATAGTCCAACGTATTTTTATCAGCAATAATAAATCCCCGCATGCCATTAGCTTTACCTTCGATCATCATGTTCAGAAATGATTCAGTGTCATATTCCGACTGCGGGAAAGTAAAAACCGTACTCAGCGTCCCTGTGATTTCTGGATCGTTCACCCATTTGCGAATGCTGGGCAGATCCTCCTTCCGATACTCTCTTAATACAATTTGATCTCCAATAAGATGTGGCATAATAACTTCCCCCTCTTCTATCTGACTATCTATATAAACCATCCAATCGAATCTCTCCAACATGATCAATAATTAGATCCGCTTGCGACAAGTCCTGTTCTCCGGAGTTGGGATTCGTAAAGCCTATGCATTTCATCCCTGCCGCTTTGGCCGCCGCTACTCCATGTTTCGCATCTTCCAGAACTACACAGCATTCGGGAGAGACTCTCAATTGCTTAGCTGCCTCCAAATAGACATCTGGAGCTGGCTTGCCTTGAGGAACCTCTTCGCCGCTTACGATACTACCGAACTCACTCAGCAGTTCAAACCGGGACAGAACAGCCTCGATAAACACTCTTGGTGAGGATGAGGCAAGTCCAATCGATATTCCTCGCCGTTTGAGCTCAGCGATGAATGGCCTGATGCCATCCATCGGCTCTATCTCCATATTCCGAATCGCCTGAATTTTCTGTGTTAACTGATAATCGATCAATTCATCTACGGTCTGACCAATTCCGTATTCCCGCTTAATATCCGCCCACATTTCTGGATTGGTCATGCCAACATACTTTTCAAATTGTTCCTTTGTAAGGGGATGTCCAAAATACTCCATCGTCTCGATATCTACTGCAAAATGGAGCGGCTCACTATCAATAATGACGCCGTCCATATCAAATATAAATGCTTGCTTAGACATTGCTCTCCCTCCAATATTCTCTATCAAATCACCTTTACTATCCAAACTATGAGATAAGCCGCCGGAACAATAAATAACTGCGCCAACAATGTGCCAAGAAACCTCGATAACATCAGCATAACATATATTTTGCCAAGCTGATGCTTAGAGCCTTTACCATGGATCGCCCGGTCAGTAATCAGACCAAGCTGCGGATCGATGAATATGGTCAGAATGATCGTCGCCACCCCGTTGATGATACCTGAAGCCTGCGAGGCAGTCGTGCTAAATGCTGGTGAGAGATGAGCCGCATAGAGCGATGATAATACCCCAACTGTATAAATTCCTGTAACGATGGTATTGAGCAGAATGAAGCGCTTCGGAATGCCCAGAATTCGAAAGCTGCGAAGATTGAACCGAGGCTTCTTCAAATATCGCCGTGAATTTTTAATCTGCCCGATCGTTACACTCGCTATTAATTTGGGTAGTGACCCCACAACCTCGAACTTGGCGATAATTCGCTCAAATACGCCCACAAATGTAGGAAATAGAAATAGAGCAATCAGCGTACCTACTGAAGCCGCAAAGAGAATAATCCGAAAACACCACAGTACATCAAATGAAGGATTCACCCTTGCATAATCGATGAATTTGGCAGTAAGCGGCGCTTGAAGCATATTTGCTGTTCTCGATACAAGTACAACCATACCAGGTCAGGGAAAGGGCAACCGCGATTTTGTTCAGCTTCACCCCAGCATAGCGAATCGAATAGGACAACGTCTCCGACGTATGAATAATCATCGTCAACACAAATACAATCGTTAAGTTAATCGCCATGTCGCTTAACCGCCACAATCACAAGATGTTCTGTTGCATCACGATATTGAGCAGCATCACATGTCTCGCTAGCCGCTTGCAACAGATTATCGTAAACCGTTCGATTCTCTTGATATAACCTCGTGACTTCTGTTCTCATCCCAGCCAAAAAGCCTTCAGCTCCGGCATAAGTAACGATCTCGAACCCTCCACGCATAACCTCAGATCTAGCATCCACCGGCGTTGAAAAATAACACTCCGTGAATCCGCGGTTTTCATCCACTTCAATCTCATGCAATAAATCATAGATTTGCTCAATATCCTTATATGACTCACTGAATTCACTGACTCCTGCCTTCAGTACTCCCCAAGCATTAATATATGAAAAAATAGCTACTCCACCCGGCTTCAGAATTCTATAAGTCTCTTGAATGATAGAATGGCGGTCTTCTGAATTGTGGACATGATACAGTGGGCCCAATACAAGCGCGGCATCGTAAATGGATGCTTTCAGTACATGAAGATTTCTGGCGTCCTCGCAAATATAATCCTCCGCTTGCAGACCCTCTTCCTGAATCCTGCTCTTTGCCAGTTCAAGTTCTTTCCCAGAGAGTTCAAACAATGTAGCTTGATAGCCTTGCTTCAGTAGTTCAATCGAATACCTACCTGGGCCAGAACCTATATCGCAAATATGTCCGGATGCTGGCAAATATCGTTTGATTATCTTCAATGTACTTATGAACTCTATTCTGCTGTAGGGGTCATCAAGTCTAAACCACTCCTGCAGTGCGTGTTCATCATAATAATCTCTAACAATCTCGCTCACCAGTCTCAGCCCCTCTAACCTACTATTTTTATTCCACATCCATAGTTGTGAACGAACTAGTATATGTAATCCCTGATGGGAAATATAACCATTATCATAGTTTGATTAGAGAAAAAAGGCAATGCTCAATCAACGTTTATTTCCGATTAATTATTTCCTAAAAGAACGGCTCCGTCCTCGATTCGAGGCGGAGCCGTAATAGTTCTGTTAGAATAAGTGGTTCAAAAAGATCGATTTTCAGCACCGAGAAGGTTGGATGAAGCTAGGGCCTGCGGACTTTTTGAACTACCTCTATAGAGGATTCAATACATGGAAAAATACGTTTGGTGACGCCATTCGGTAATAATAGCTGCACCAGCCGACTCCCATATGGTCGAAGCGATTGTTAAAGCTGTAAATGAGGCGTTCTTGTTCCAGTTCCTCTATCCGCTCAAGACGGCCCTCAACAAAATCGAGTAACCTTTCAGAAGCAGTATCCAGTCGGTTGACCACGCCACCATAGCGAATATCGATCACTTCCCAGCCGAACGGCTTGAAGACACGCATCCATTGGCTTCGATGAGCACGGCGCAGCTCTTGTACGGAAGCGGAGATCGCTGGTAGTACCTGAACCGCGATATGTCTCAGCGTCTCTGTATCCCCTGCATCATACGCATGCTTGAGCTGAACGCCGACCTCGCTCTTCTGCTTCAGGACACCGCTTAATTTCTCTGGTACCTCAAAGATATAATCAAGCTCCGCCATAGGATCACGGACATCACGAATCGCCTGTTCCAAGGCAGCATAGTGCTCGTTAAGCTCCAGTCCTTCGATTTGTTTATCAAACAAGCCAAGTAGTACATCCTGATACAGCAAAAATTTCGATGGGTTGCTCTGTCTCGTGTTATTCGGCTCGGAGCCTGGAACCTCGTCCAGATCCTTGAACTTGAGGAAAGCTTCCGCCTCGATTCCCGTGCAGAATTTTACTCTTTCCGTTACTTGTTCCCACGCCAAATCCCCTTCTGTATATGCGTGCTCTGCATATAACTGCAGACCGAGCAATGCAGCGACTGGGTTACTCTCATTCCCGTCATCACCCCACATTGTGGCGTAAATGTCACGAATACCTTCGCGCTTACATACCTTCAGCGCAGAATCTGTAGCGCGCAGGGATAAGCCGTAATTGACCCGAACGTATTAAACACCCAGACAGCTCCCGCAAATGCCAAGTTACATCCAAGCGGACGATGCTTAGCAATTTGTTTCTCGTAATCCTCCATCTCCGTGTGATAGTAGTCCCAGTACACCATCTCCACATTTTTCGGAATCCGCCGAGCCATTTCTTCCGGAATACCCGTTTCCGAGTTGTAATAATCCCGGCCATCCTCAGAAGCCAACTTCAGGAACATATCACTCCACATCATCGGCTCTAGACCCAGACGGGATGTTACTTTCAAGATTTTCTCCAAATGACCGATCATGATGTCGAACCGCGATTGGTAACCATTCCGGTCCAAATATTTACCGCGTCCAAGTTCCTCGGCTTCATCCATACCGATATGGACTCGCTTGCTTCTAAAAGGCGCACTGACACTCTCAAGCATATTCTCTACTAATCGGTCTACCTTCTCATCGCCAACCAGTAAAGCACCTTTAGTATCTTTGTAAGCAGCTACAGACTCCCACTTCAAGAACTCTTCCAAATGCGCTAACGTCTGAATGCTTGGAAAAGCCTCGATTCCGAACTGATCTGCATAATCATCAATCTCTTTCAATTCTGCCGCATTATAACGACCGCGCATATATCCGAAGTATGGCTCACCAGAAATCTCGTAAGTATCCTCCATATACAACATCACGGTATTCAAGCCCATTAAAGCCATCTTACGTAAAAAATATTTGAAGCTATCCAGGGTAAGCACACCATTACGTGATAGATCGAACATTGGGCCGATCGTGCCAAATTGTTGATTCTCCTTTATATGAAAAGGTCTTCCTGTCTGCCCCTGTTGAATCAATAAACCGAGACCGCGGAAGAATTGATGCTTCTGTCCATAACGTATATATGCATTACCTTCTTCCAATCCGACTTCAAGCACGTTCTCAGATGACGAAGGACCCACTTGGACTTTGCCCCCATCATCAGACAATGTAAATGAGAGCTCCTGAGATAATGCCTTAATCCCCGGCATCAGGTCAGCAATATCCCCTTCAAAATGAAGTTTCACGAATAATTCCTCCCGCTCTAGTATTGATAACGTTCAATTGCATTGCTCTTGCCCTATTCATTATATGTGAATTCAGTTCTAATTCTCAAGATTAATCCCGAATCGCTGCCACTTGACTGTCAGGCTAGCTGGAATGAGCATTTTATTCCTCTTCAGTCATTGCAAATCTAACCGAAGACGGATCATATCACGGCATGGCAGTCCGTCTTCTATGATCTCTTCCTCATAATTTCTGACGAAGAAATCCTGGTCCACCCCCGTAATTCGAAATCCACATCTCTGGTATAATCTCAGCTGAATTAGGCTTGAGTTGCCTGTGCCTATTTCCACAGAGCGAGCACCCAGCCTCCTAGCTTCTTCAATGGCCTGCAGCACCAGCTTCTTACCGAACCCACGTCCATGATATTGCTCTGCAACGGCAATATTCACAATTTCGATGGTTCTCGGATGCGTAGGAATCAGAACAAACTCACCAATAAGCTCACCATCGATATAAGCGAGATAACAATTTCCCCTTGCTAAATAATCATCTATCAACGCTTTGGAAGGGTCAGCGAGCAGAAGCAGCTCATATGGAGTTTCTTGCCCAGCTTGCAAATCCAGCAGTTTATATCCGATTTCCATCTCAATATCCCCTATTCTATAATATCCTGACATCAGAAAAATTCTATGATTCATAGAAAATTAACTTTCAAAAAGTAAGTAAATAACATATACTTATATTACACAGTGAAATGAAGTAACAATATTTCATTCATCATTATTTTACATAAGGAGTGCTATACATGGGTGATTTTGTTTCAATTATTGAGAACCGACGCTCGGCAAATAAATTTATTAAAGGGGTTCAATTGCCAGTCGAAGAATTAGAAGAAATATTCAAGTTGGTGAAATTAGCACCCTCCGCGTTCAATCTGCAGCACGCTCATTATGTTGTTGTTAATGACCGGGACATGATTGAAAAATTGTACGGTGCTGCCAACAAGCAATACAAAGTACTTACTGCTTCCGCCGTTATCCTTGTCCTAGGTAATTTGGAAGCTTACAAGGATGTAGCACGAATCAATGAAGGCTTCTTGAATTTAGGTGTATTTAGTAAGCAGGAATACGACACGGAGGTTGAGTCCGTAACTGGCTTCTATGAGGGCGGTGGGCAGCAATTTATGCGCGATGAGGCGATTCGGAATTCCAGCCTGTCTGCACAGTTATTTATGTATATTGCAAAGGATAGAGGTTGGGATACTTGTCCGATGATTGGTTTTGATCCTAATGCAGTACAAGAACTTCTGAACATTCCTGACAATTATATTCCTACGATGATGATTACGATTGGCAAAGCAGATCCTTCCAGCCAACGTCCACGTGGTTACCGTAAGCCGGTAGGAGAATTTGTAAGCTACAACGAATTTGGCAAACAGTAATTATCGAAGAAAACGGTGTAAGACGGTCAATTGCCGCCTTGCACCGTTTTTTATCCTGGCATGGCTTCAAGTGTAGCTACTCTAAGCCTTTAAGATTTGCTTGATTATTCCCTTCCCGTTCTCTGCCTCAACTTCAGCATAGGCCCCGTTAATCAGCGTAACCTGCGGCGGAACGTGGCCGAAGTCCATATCATAGATAATCGGTAGCTCTAATTCATCTGCCAACTCTTGATAAAGATCCTCTACTGTATAATTATCGATTGGTCGGTTAGCGCTGCTTCGACCGAACATAATTCCGGAGCAGTTGTCGAACCAACCAGCTAACTTCATATGCACCAATGATCTGCGTACATCGGCAGTGTTCAGCTCGCAATTCTCCAAATACCAGAGTATTGGTTCGTTGTGGATATACGATTCCTGAAAATGACGAATGTCTCCGAACGGAGTACCGATAAGATGCCTGATCACATCGATACAGCCGCCAAGCAACCTTCCTTCCAGCCTTACCTTCTGTCCGGATACCGTCTTCCAGCACGTTGGTTCGGTCAAGTGATAGACACAAGGCGAAACAACATCATGCTGCCATTCCTTCTGGTAGTATGGTGAAGAATGCTGCAGGACCTCTTCTCCTACCTTCGTCTTCAGCACAATCTCCCACATCGCTGTTGTCTCATCGGAGTAATCCCCCCGAAAATCAACAATATTCGTCCCATGCGCAGTAGCGATGCCGGTCTTCAAAGTAACCGCCAACAACAGAACACTGATGTCCGAATAGCCCAGGATCCACTTGCTCTGAATCCGCTCGAAATCTATAAGTTCTAGTATTTCGATTAACAGCTCTCCGCCCCAAGGTGGAATAATCAAATCAATTTGCTCATCGCCCATCATCTTGTTGAACTCATCAGCACGTACTCGGGCTGGAGCCGATTTCGCTTTATTCTGCGTCCAAGCCGTATCACCGCAGATCACAGCGTATCCTTTTGCCTCCATCCGATTGCTGGCTTGTTTAAGCAAATCATGTAATTCGGCAGGTACTCCTGATGAAGGGGCCGTTACTCCGATCGTAGCACCCGAATTCAAAGACGGATATTTAATCATACACATTCACCTCATGACTATAACTTCACTTCGATTTATCCATCCATTCTAAATCAATTCATTATCATAGAACAATATAATTATGAATTTATTTCTACTTACCTTCCGCCCCTCGGCGTTCTGCCTGTCAGCTTACGGTACGATTTGAAGAAGCTCGAATAACCGGTGAAGCCTGACATGAAGCAAGCCTGAGTAGCGGTGAATCCTTGCCTCATTAGTTCGTCTGCCTTCAGAATTCTCTTGTGAGTGATATATTGATTGATCGTATACCCCGTCGTTTCTTTAAATATATGACATAAATAATATTTTGTAATAAAAAACTGTTCGGCCAAAAGGTCCAGTGTAAGGGATTCATCAAGGTTATTATTAATATATTCAAGCACCGCTGCGACCTTCGGCTCTCCCCTCTTGCTGCTGCTTGGTGAGTGATTCTGGGCCAAATCATTGATCATGGAGGCAATTTGCACAATGATACATTTAGCAACAATCTCATGCTCAGCGCTGCCCTGATTGAGCGCCCGCTGCAGCTTATTAAACAACTCTAGCAACCCACTCTCCTTCACCGTCTTGGCGCTGAGTTGGTTATCTTGACCTAGCCTGCGGTATTTAATCGTCCAGAACAGGTCGACTCCGCTAGACATGAACGGAGCCATAAAGTTTCCGTCAAGCGTCAACACCGCCCGTTCATAGGGCTGATCCTCTGCTATATTAACGACATGAAGCTCGTTGGAATTCATCATCAAGATCGAATAAGGCTCCAGCTCATATTTACTGCCTTCGATGGTGAAGTTGCCTGAACCGCTGATGAACATAAAAATCTCATAGCCCTTCTCATAATGTGGCTTATAATGTAGCGGATTCGGATGCTCGTCCCGGACATGATGATACCAAAAAGAATGATCCTCCGCAGTGTAATGAAGATTTACCGCCCCGTGCTCTGCCATAACATTCACCTCCATCTCAACATACAGCAAGATTGGCATAGTTTCAAACAATTTTAGCGAGGAACTATGACAATATTAATGTTACATTCAAGAAGATAACAATTTAAAAGAGGTGATCTGCCAATGCCAGCATCTGGATTTACTATTACAGGTTTTGCAGACGAGATTGACGAGAATTTTGTGACACAGTTGAAAGGGCTTAGCAGTCTAGATATTCGATTTATAGAAATTCGAGGGGTAGATGGTAAGAACATTTCCAACCTGACCCCGCCAGAGATCCGTGAGGTTCAGAACAGACTGGAGGCTTACGGGATCCGTGTATCTTCTATCGGCTCTCCTATTGGAAAAATTACGCTTCAAGATGACTTTAACGCCCATTTGGATATTACCAAGCGCATTTTTGAAACCGCTCACACCTTGAACAGTCCGTTTGTACGTATATTCAGCTTCTACATCCCGCAAGGTGGCGATGCAGCCCTTTACCGGAACGAGGTTATCGAACGTATGGGCGCAATTGTAGAAGCCGCCGAAGGCAGCGGATTAACGATCCTGCATGAGAACGAAAAAGAAATCTATGGGGATATTCCGGAACGCTGTCTCGATCTGCTTAATACGTTTGGCTCCCCTCATTTTGCCTGCGCCTATGATCCGGCCAACTTTGTTCAATGCGGTAGTGAAGCATATCCAGCAGCCTATGAGCTACTGAAACCTTACATCAAATATGTGCATATCAAGGATGCCCTGGCAGAAGATGGGCGAAATGTCCCCGCTGGCATGGGGGCCGGACGAATTGAAGAAGCGCTGCAGGATTTGAAGACGAGCGAGTATAACGGCTTCCTGTCTCTGGAGCCTCATCTGGGCAGCTTTACCGGTCTGCATGAACTGGAGAATACATCGTTGCCTGATACGTTAGAAGCCAGTGGATTACACAGCTTTAGGCTAGCCCATTCGTCTCTACTACAAATTTTAAATCGTATTTAAAGATGCAGAAAATCAGTCTTTGAGCATGTACTTAATAAGGAGGTTATCTCAGAATGGAATGCGTTCGCTTAGGAATTATCGGGATCGGCAATATGGGCACAGCTCATAGCTTGCACATTCATGCGGATCATAAAGTGCCAGGAATGGTACTAAGTGCGGTCTGCGATATTAGCGAGGAGCGGCGGGCTTGGGCCAAGGAGCATTTGCTCGGTGTGGCGGTGTTCGAGCAGGCTGTCGATATGTATCGGAGCGGTCTGATTGATGCAGTGCTGATTGCCGTTCCTCACTACGATCATCCCGCGCTCGCTGCCCTTGCGTTTGCCAACGGTCTACATGTGCTTGTCGAGAAACCGGCTGGAGTATATACAAAGCAGGTGCTGGAGATGAATGCCGCAGCGGAGGAATCGGGCAAAGTATTTGGCATTATGTATAATCAGCGCACAAATCCCGTTTACCAGAAGGTAAGAGACCTGGTGCAAAGCGGCGAACTAGGCGCACTCAAACGCGTCGTCTGGATCATCACGAATTGGTACCGACCGCAGGCTTATCATGACTCGGGCTCCTGGCGTTCGACTTGGAAGGGAGAAGGCGGAGGCACACTGATAAACCAGAACCCACATAATCTTGATCTGCTGCAATGGATGCTAGGCATGCCGAGTCGTATCCGTTCCTTCTGTAGCTTCGGAAAATTTTACGATATCGAAGTTGAGGATGATGTGACCGCCTATCTGGAATATCCAAACGGAGCAAGCGGAGTGTATATCACTTCTACCGGAGAAGCCCCTGGGACGAACAGACTGGAGATCTCGGGTGATATGGGCCGGATCGTCGTGGAGAACAACCGGATCAGCTTCGACCGTAACCGCGTCTCGGAACGAGAGCATAACCGCATTAACACCGAACCGTTTAAAACACCTGAGTGCTGGCACGTGGAAATTCCGGTCACTGCAGATGGTGGTGAACAGCATATCGGAATTCTAAAGAACTTCACTAATGCCATATTACATGGGGAGAAGCTGCTTGCTCCTGGCGAAGAAGGTATTCACGGCTTGTTAATCTCGAATGCGATTCATTACTCCACCTGGACCGATAACTGGGCCGTACTGGACAATTTTGATCACGATCATTTCTATGAATTACTACAAGAGAGAATTAATAATTCTACCGTACAGAAGAATGTTAACCAGAAGGTTAGCGATGTTAGAGGTTCACATTAAGAGGAGGCCTTATCCATGTCCAAGATATTAGGCGCACAGCTGTTTACGATCCGAAATTTCGTCGCTACCCCTGAGGAACTTGATCAAGCCCTAGGCAGGATCAGTGCAATGGGCTACCGGACAGTTCAAGTGTCCGCCATGTGGCATCTGTCTGTTGAGGAGATCGCAGCGATTGCCGCCAGTCACGGGCTGCAGATTGTCATCACGCATACTCCGTATGAACGCTTTATCAATGATCTGGATGGTGTGATCCGCGATCATCACAAGCTCGGCTGCGGCTTGGCTGGATTAGGCGGTCTGCCCAAGGAATACCAGAGCAAGGATGGATATTATGCCTTCGCCAAGAAATTCTCGGCGATCGCCGATGAATTGGCGCAGAACGGACTGAAATTTAGTTACCACAACCATCATTTTGAATTTCAGAAATACGACGGGCAGCTCGGCTTGGACATTCTGATGGAACAGACGAATCCTGAAAATTTCCTGTTTACGTTGGATACGTACTGGGTACAGGTAGGCGGCGGTAATCCAAGCAACTGGATCCGCAAGCTGAAGAACCGAATCGAGGCGATTCATCTGAAAGATCTGGCGATAATTGATTCGCAGCAGATTATGGCAGAAGTGATGGACGGAAACCTAGACTGGCCAGATATTCTGCAAGTCTGTGAGGAAGCCGGCGTAAAATGGTATCTGATTGAGCGCGATGACGGCCCGACCGATGCCTTCGAGAGCTTGAAGATCAGCTACGAACATCTGAGAAAGCTGGGGTATGAATAAGATGAGCCAGATGAATGTTGTAATTATCGGCTGTGGAGCCATAGGCCCGATCCATGCAGAAGCGGTGACCAATTCAGACGCGGCACATCTGTATGGCGTATGCGATATCCTTCCTGAACGTGCTGAAGCGCTGGCTCAGCGTTATGGCTGCCAGGCTTTCACTAGCTTCGCACAGGTGCTGGCCGATGAGGACGTGCATAGTATCCACATCTGCACTCCGCATTACTTGCACGCCGAAATGGCTGTGCAAGCTGCCGCGGCTGGCAAGCAGATCGTGCTGAGAAGCCGATCGCGATGAATGTCCTGGAAGCCCGCGCCGTAAGTAGCGCGGTCCGCATTGCTGGAGTGAGCTGCTGCGCGATTTTACAGAATCGCTTAAATCCTTGCATCGAAGCGGCTAAAAGTCTAATTGATGAAGGATCGTATGGCAAGCTGTTAGGAATTAAAGCCTTTCTAACCTGGAAGCGTACGGCAGAATATTACGGCTCAGCCGACTGGCGCGGCAAATGGGCCACCGAAGGAGGAGGGCTGCTAATTAATCAGGCCGTGCATATGCTTGACTTACTGTATTATCTCGGCGGAGAGGTTAAAGCCGTGAAGGGCCACATCGACACAAGGGTTCTTCAGGAGGTTATAGAAGTCGAGGATACGGCAGAAGCGACTTTCTATTATAAGGATGGCAAGCACGGATGGTTTTACGCGACAAACGGCTATTCCGAGGACAGTCCGTTCTTTATCGAGATGCATTTAGAACAGGGTGTGCTGCGTTATATTGATAATAAGCTCATCCTTAAGTGCAATGGTAAGGAACAAATTCTAGCGGATGACATGCAAAGCAGTAAGTCTTCCATCGGTAAAGCCTATTGGGGTAGCGGCCACGCCCGGCTGATCGACCAGTTCTATCAGACTCTGGCCGGCCATCCAGGCAGCTATTCCACCTTGCAAGACGCTGCCAATTCCATGGGCATTCTCGATGCCATATATGCTTCATCCAGAAATGATCGTAGAGAAATGATAGAGTTGTTCTAAAAACCAGTGTGAATATAGGCAGCCGGGTGAAATGTTCTTCCGATCGCTGTTGTTCGTGGATTTCTCTGATTAATAAAATTCAAGAATGGTAGAAATCCACTTACAAAGGCGAACGCTCCGCTTCTCCAGAATCATTTCACCTAGGTTCAATATTCTAAAGTGCTTCTCCTTTAGAATATTGGACCCTTTTGCCTACTGCCAGCTTCTTTTCTTTAGTTCAACTAATATAGATCAAATTCCGATTTCCCGCATCTTGGCGGTAACCTTCTCGACTCTATCATCCATATCAGTACCTTCATACTTTGGAAGCCTCAGCTCACTGGCGATTTTGCCATCACGCATAAACATGATGCGCTCGGTACGCGCCGCAACCTTAGCGTCGTGAGTGACCAGCATTACTGCTGTGCCGTCCGCGTTGATCTCAGCCAAGAGGTCCATAATCTCCTGTGCGGATTTTGAGTTGAGCGCCCCTGTAGGCTCGTCGCCGAAGATGATCCTCGGACGGTTCATCAGGGCACGGCAAATGCCCGCACGCTGGAGTTGACCACCCGAGACCTGTGTAATATCGCGATTTTCTAGCCCTGAAATACCTACCCTAGTCATAAGCGTTCGCGCCTTCTCCGCAGTTTCTGCCGTGTTTTTTCGATTGCCGCGCATGGATGGGAGAATAATGTTATCGAGAATATTCAGATTTTTCAGCATCGTTGGCTGCTGGAAGACAAAGCCCATCGTTGTTCTGCGCAGATCCGAGAGTTCATTCTCTGAGGCTGCTGATAAATCCTTGTTGTCAAACATGACCTTTCCGCTATCAATGCCGTCTGTTCCACTCAGTGCGTACATCAACGTTGATTTCCCTGAACCTGAAGGACCCATCACCGCAACGAACTCACCCTCGTTAATCTCCACGGATACACCGTCAAGAACATGGTGCTTCTCTTCACCCACACCGAAAGATTTCACGATATGATCACCGATTATTATCTTCTTCATCTACCTACTCCTTAATATTCTCGGAAATTTGTATTCGTCCCGTACCCGCTGTTCCGATCATCGTAGCGATCAATACCGTGCCGATCATCAGCAGTGGACTAAATAGATACGCCGACAGCGGATTAATTATAAAATGAAATGTTGCCGCGCCAAAGGAAGAGATCACTGCGCCCGCAAGCATCCCCCAAGCGTATTGGCGAGAAGCGTGCCAAGAATCATTCCGACAATCAGCACGAACCCAGACCTTGAGAGATACTGTGTTCTAATATCTGAGTTCGTGTATCCGAACACTTTCATCACTGCAATGGAGTATCTGTCTTTGGACACAAGCATTTTCATAAACAACAGAGTAACCAGAACCATAATAATCAAAGCAACGAAAATCGAAGCATGGGAAGCCTTCTTGACAGAGCTTACAGTCGATCCGAAGGTCTGAGCCACAAATTCATCAATATCTGAGACCTTGGCATAACTAAACTTGTCTGTATATTTCGACGTTGTTTCGCTAATAAGAGATGGGTCGAATAGCTCCGCACAGATGACGTACCACATCACCTCTGTAGAACCGTCATTGAAACTAGCCTTAGCCGTCTTACCGCCGTTCGTGATATCAGAATAAATTCCACTTATGTTAAAACTCTTCTCTTGTCCTTCGATGACCAGCGTAATCGAATCGCCAACCTTCTTACCCAATTCATCAGCGTTCAAAGCAGAGAGCGCGATTTCACTTTCGGTTGCGGGAGCTCTTCCCTGGGAATATTGTATTGGGAAGTTCGTATGGTCACCGAGCTCGACTTTTATATTTTCCTCAGATCCGTCTTCCATCTTTACTTTGAAGGTCTTGGTTGCTAGCACGGCATACTTTGAAATGGTACTGTCGCTGCGAAGCGAGTCTATAATTTCAGCAGTTCTCTCAGACATATGGTCCGTCTGCTGAACGTCGATACGCATATCGTAGTTTCCAATCCCCATATATTTAATGAAGCTCTTGGAGGAAATCGTGTTGTACAGGTTCTGTGGAACTATCATAATAAATATGGAAATAACCAACACGACAAGCATAGTCGTATATAGTTTTTTCCGGGCAAGAACGTCTTTGATCCCGAGAAAAATATTCGTGTTCAGCAGCCTGTTCTCGCTTAGGCGGAAATTCTTAGCACCAGGCGTCTTTTCCTGGGAAGTCCCCAGGCGGATAGCTTCTGCTGCCGAGATCTTCCGGAAGCGTCTCAGGACTCCATTTACATAAGCGATAACAGCAAGGAACACTAGCAACACACCGAGGATTCCTAGAGCGGCGGCAGCTGAAGAACTTCCGCTTTCCCCCATATATAGCCTAATGTTCTCAAGCAGCATGCCTTTGAAGATAAAGGACAGAGCATAGCCGATGATGCTACCTACCGCTGCTAGTGCTGCATATTTCCCGAGATAGATCTTCTTAATATCCGTAATACGCAGTCCTATGGCCTTCATCACGCCGATTTCACGGTAATCATCTTCAATCTTTGCAAGCAGCGTAAAGCGGATACACATCAATGCGATCGTCACGACCAGTATGCTAACCAGAAGGATAACCCCTATCATCATCCCGTCTGAGAGGGCGTTAATCATTTTAAAAAGCGAGTATGTAATCGTCGGTCCGTTCGCTTCCAACCCTGCGGAGGCATATGCTGTTTCGAATTCACCGAGCCTCGACAAATCCTTTAATCTGAACTCTATCAAATACTCTACACTGCCCTGATCTCTTAGCTGCTCAAAGTCATGCTTACTAATTAGAAATCTCTTGGAAGACGCCAACATGGAATTCATCTGTGAATCCCGAAGAAAACCTGCAATCCGAAATTCCTTCCCACCGATAACGGCCTGGTCGCCTATATGGATCATATCGTCCTTCATGTAACTGACTGGAACATAGAGTTCTCCATCGGATACATCGATGACCTTGCTGTCCAGATCGAGCAGATAATCAAATTTCACACTCTGTACGCTTAATCCATTGTCTTGAACACTACCGGTAAGCGACTGATCTCCGAACCGAAATTGCGAACCATCTAAATTCAGGAATTCAAGCGCTTGATAATCTTCAACATTGTCATTCTGCTTCGCAAATGCCTCCAGTCGTGAAGCATCGATCTCCCCGGAATGCATCTGCATAAAGTGCGGAGTCCTGGCTTGTGTCATCATCGAATCCAGCGCTCCTGACAGATTGACGATCAGAATCGCCGCAAGTGATACAAGCATAGCTGCTGCAATAATAAATATCGTGGTCGTCAGTGTGACGAGCTTGCTCTTCGCAATGTCATTGCGGATTATTCTTGAATACATATGTCCCCCTTGTGTTCTAGCTTTCTAACTGACTTCAAGTTGTACAGAACAATGGAAAGCAGACTTAACACGATCCCGGAAACAATAATGAGGAAGCCTGTTCCTCTGCCACTGCCTGTGCCGATAATCCTCCCCACACTACCGGCAAGCACTCCCCCTTCTACTAATAAAGGAGTGAACAGGTAGTCCGCTATCAGCCCGGCAAGTCCATAAGCAGCTACATAACCAAACTGAGTAATAACACCGATCAGTGCCCACGCCCGTCCTTGCTTAGAATTATCAATATTAGTACGGACAAGATAATCCAGACTTACATTGGCAAAAGGAATCATGGCAAAAAAGAGAAAACCAGCGACACATATCAAGACAATATTTTCACGCAATCCAAACATGGCCATAAATATGCCTACTAGGAACATGGAGAACGATAGTATTTTTACATAATCTTTCTTGATCGGAAGAAATCCAATAACCACACTCGTTACGAGCATGCCCGAAGCTACAATGGTCTCGACCGTTCCTATTACGGAGCTCTTGGAGAATGCCAGAAGCATCGGGATCGAAAGGGTCTCAATGATTCCAAGCAGAAAGGTCAGCAATGATGTCATGAAGATAAGGACAAGCACCCCTCTATTCCCAGATATGGCGCTCCAACCGTCCTTGAAGTCCCGAATGAACGAATTGGCCCGCTCATAGGTCTTGGAAGCCAGACCGCTACGCACTACGAGTGTTGTCGTAACCGTCACAAAAAAAGTGCAAATATCGATGATCAAGAGCAGCTTGATATCCGAAATCACGAGCAAATATCCAGCAATGATCGGTGAGATCAAAAATTTGGACGTGCCCGCGATCTGGACAAGACCACTTGCCTTGGTGTACTGCTCCTTCGTTAGCAAATCAGTAACCGTAGCCTTGTAAGCCGGATCAAGCAGCGATGAGAATACCGAGCTGATCGTCACCCCTACGCAAATCTGCCAGAGCTGTGCTTCACCGCGAAGCATGCAAATCAAGATGAATACAAGGCCTATGGCTGAAAGGCTATCGCCTAAGATCATAAGAAGTCTGCGGTCATAACGATCTGCGAGTACTCCAGCAAAGGCACTTAGAAGAAGCGAGGGCATGAAAGCTAGCAGGGTGACAAGACCCATTGCAGATGCTTTCCCGGTCATCTGGAACACATAAATCCCCAGCCCGAATGAAGTAAGTCCGTTACCGATTGCAGATATAAACTGTCCTGACCATAAAATAAGAAATCTTCCAAAAAGCTTGTTCGAATTATCCATCACTGCCTCCATATTAGCCGCCAAACATCTGCATCACATGTATAAGACTTCCACTCTCAGCGCCTAGCAGCTTCTCAATGTTGTATACTAGCGCCTGCGCCCGCTGAGCGAGCTCCTCGTTCGTCATCGGAACCATATCATCATCAAAAATCGTATTGGCATAAATCATAACCATCTCCATGCACTCATACGGAAACGGTGTGTTAAACAGTCCCTGCGCGATACCTTCGCGGATAATATCCGCCAGAATCGGCGTAACTCCGTTAATCAGCACCTTTTGTATTTTCTGATGCATCAGCGCGTTTTGCGGCTTGTGGATATGCTCCATAATCTCCTGATTGCTTCCGTCGTTCATATTCAGTGCCATGACCACACGGATAATACGTTCAACGACGGGAATGCTCTTGTCCGCGGCAATTTCTTGTGCCGCCCCTATTAGACGAACGCTATATCGCTCAATCAGCGCATCCATAATATCTTCCTTTGATTTGAAATGATAATATAGCGTCCCCGCGCAATCCCGACCTTCTCGAGAATATCGTTCGTACTCGTGCCATCAAAGCCTTTCTGTGTAAACAGCTCTTCCGCCGCATCAAGAATTTCATTCCTGCGTTCTTCAGCATCTTTAACAACTCTCATATTGCACCTCCCTGTTTGAATCAATTTATCGACCGACTGTCTGTCGGTAATATAGTAACATAGATTATGAGTGATGGAAAGAGATATACTTCTCTATGAAAAAAAGAGCACGATCTGGAATCACTCCCTTTTCGCGCTCTCTTTTTCATTATTATTTCACGAACTATAGTAGCTATCAATAATCGTGTCTCTCAACCTCTCTGCATCCCTAATATCTGATACAGCTCCTCAAGCGTACGAATTTCATAGGTTGGAACAATATCCGTATCATTCTCTTGCCCCGTAGGATTGAACCAGCATGTATCCAAACCTGCCAGTTGCCCGCCCTTGATATCGGAGCTTAATGAATCCCCGATAATTAATGCCTGCTGCGGATCAAAATTTGAAATGCGTGCGAACACGTAATCAAAGAATTCTTTCATGGGCTTCTGATAACCCGTATCCTCCGATACGAAAATATTCGTAAACATCGGATGTAGACCTGAATCATGGAGCCGGCGATCCTGTGTCTTAGATACACCATTCGTCACGATATGCAGGTCATACCCGCCCTTCAGAGCCGTAATCACTTCCAGAGCACCATCGATAAGCTGATGTCCCTGTTCTAGATAGCTGCGGTATTGCTGTTCCAGCAGAACTCCATCTACTTCATGCCCATACTCCTTCAATAGCAGAGAAAATCGAGTATTTACGACTTCATCGCGATCGATTTGTCCCTCTTCAAATGCCCTCCATAGTCCCTGATTCACTTGTTTATAATGCGCTTCGATTTCATCCGTTAGCTTCATCTGTTGTTCTTCGAATAATAAGCGCAAAGCCAGCCTTTCAGCTTCCTTAAAGTCTAATAATGTATCATCTACGTCAAATAATAATGTCTTATAATTCTTCATCACTTATCCTCTCCAATCCCAATCTGTCTACATATGTCTTTATATACCCTCTTAAGCTGCTGGCTGGTTTGGTACCGACTTACGCGCATCGCTGCGCTTGCCGCCTGTCTTAAATACGATAATGCCGCCAACAATGACCAATACCCCGACAGCCTGTTTTCCCGTAAAAGGGACCTTATCTAGGCCAAGCAGTCCCAGTGAGTCGAACAAGAGAGCAAATCCGATCTGGGACGCCATCGCGATGGAGATCGCATACGTCGGACCAAGACGCTTCACTCCCTGCACCAACGAAAGAACCACGCCTACCCCAATAATGCCACTGAACCAGTACCACGTCTTCATATTAGACAAATCGAACAGTTGCTTGCCTTCAACTGCTAGGCCAATGGTGAATGAAGCGAAGAATCCCATGGCAAGCACGATTGCCGTAGTCGTCCACGTTCCCACGCCCGCATCCACTTTGTTATTGAATACATTTTGAATACCCACAAGCGAGCCAGCAATGAGTGCCAATACCAAGCCTGTAATCATAAGCGTCTCCTCTCACATTTCATATATATTATGACCTGCCAATGAACGCAATCGCTCCCGATCCTTTACATAAATGAATCCGCGACTGCGTTCAACCAAGTCCTCTTCGCAAAATTTATGAATAACCCGGTTTAGATGTCTGTAGCTAGTACCGAGATAGTTCGCCACGTCCCGCAAGCTGACTGTACTGAGCTGACCGTTAAATCGTGGATCCGATTCGTCATACGAGATGGATAAGAGATAACTCGCCAAGCGTGCCTCCACCGGATACATCAGATTAAAGCTTAATGAGTCGGATTTCGTGCAAAACTTCGTCGTAATGATCCTGAGCAGAAAACGAAGCAATTCCGGGTCACTTGTTCCATAATGATGCAGCCAGCGAGTATGGACAGCAATCAAATGAACGGACGATACAGCCTCGACCGAATTCATAAAGTCGATCCCTTGTACATACTCAATGTCCCCGATCACCTCTAGCGCCGTTTTGAACGATATGATCAACGCCTTGCCTTCCGCAGAGGTATTATGAACCTTCACTTTCCCTTTCACAAGTACGTACAAGTACTCCGCAGGATCCCCCTGCGAACAGATGAGTTCACCCTGCTCATAGCTGTAAAGGACCAAATGCGGCATGATGTTCGCATTGAATGTCGATGCAATCTCATGTATCTCCAAATAGTGAGCCAGTTGTTCACGATCCTTAATTTCTTTCATAGCACGCCTTCACCTCTGCTGCGGAAATTACATCTTCATTATAATCACTCCGGCGATCATCATCCCGATACCGATGAACTGAGCTAGCTTCATCTTCTGCTTCGCTACACCGAACCATCCCCTGCTGTCGATCACAAAGGTTACACCTAGCTGAGCTATCAACACAATGGCTATCGTCAAGGTAATGCCGATGTGATGAATTGCCGTAACATTACTCGAAATGATGATCGCTGCCAGGGCACCCCCGGTAAGATACAACGGCTTCACTTTCCCTACTTTCCTCCACTGCCCGTCACGGACGATAAGCAGAAGGAGAACAGCCAGCACAAATCCAGTGAACTGGGTAATCGTCGCCGCTTGCCAAGTGCCAATATCTTGACTGATTCGGGAGTTCGCTACACCTTGCAGCGTAATAAACGCCCCGCCTAACAATGCAAATAAGATTCCTAACATCTTTCCGCTCCCCTACTACTTGATCGATTTCACTATGCTACTATTTAAAATCAAATCGAAGCATCCGGGGAAGGACATATGTCCCAAGTGTATCAAAAAAGGAAAGCATAGCGACATCCCACTTATTAATGTGTGTTCGAAAAGGCAGGTTTTCAGCACCAAAGCTTATGCTTCCGATGTGCGTTTTTTCAAAACGCTTCAGTTGGATAAAGCTAGGGACTTTTTGAACAACCTCTATTATTGTGCTTGTCCCGAGAAAATCGGCAATAGAACTTCATCGACCAATTGGATCTGATACTCCCTCGTTACAGCTCCACCACGCATGATGTTTTCAACCCGCAGAAAATCAAAGGGCAAGCTCATTTGCATAGTTGTGAATTCATGATGTATCTCCCCTCGTTCTTTGGCAAAACCCTCGATCCTCTTCATGACTTGCATATTGCTGTTACGTGCACTCACTGACCATTCTTTGACACTATCATTCTTCTGACTTAGCACCAACAACGTTGCACTAAGAACCTCTGAACTTATGGTTTCAAAAAATTGCTGATAAATCTCTACAACACTCAATAAATCTAGACGTAAGCTTCCTTTATTTTGGATCAGATCAATCATATCTCCTCCAAGAGCCTGTGTAGATTTATAGTGTACCACTGCATGCAACAGATCAACTTGCGTCTCATAACGGCGATAAATGACTGTACGACTAGTTTCTGCCTGTTTTGCTACATTTTGAAACGTCATATTTTCATAACCTGATTCATGAATAATATCGTATGCTGCCTCGAGAATGGCAACCTCTAGCTCTTCGCCACGTCTTCGCTCATTTACCATGGTATATCCTCCCGCTTCATTACTACTCATTATTTTATCACATTTTAAGATACATGTTGTACTTTATTTGATTTAGGTGTATACTCCTGAAACAAGATACAATTTGCATCTTATTTTGAAGGAGTGGGTTAAAATTATATGATAAATAAAGCAGAAGGAAAGCTACCAAAAGAATTGGTCCATATGGCGTTTATTCTTGTGCTTGGTGCCATTGCACCCATGCTCGATACTACTATGGTCAATATTGCCGTAAATCAATTTGCTTATGACTTTCATACCTCGCTGAATACCATACAATGGGTAATCACCGGTTATGTCTTAGCAACCGCCATTGCCGTTCCCTTTTCTGGATGGCTCATCAACAGGTTTGATGGAAAACATATTTATTTGGCAGCTGAATTGCTATTTTTAATAAGCTCTGTCCTTTCAGGTGCCTCCTGGAGTATCGGAAGTCTAATTGCGTTCCGTTTGATTCAAGGTTTTAGCGCTGGACTTATCATCCCGTTATTAACCACATTATTAGTTAAAGCAGCCGGACAAGAAAACATGGGGAAACTGATGTCTATTGTTGGATTACCTATTATTCTTGGACCTATACTAGGGCCTGTAATAGGTGGGGGATTGTAGAATACTTCTCATGGCGCTGGATTTTCTTCGTAAATATTCCGTTTGGAATTATTGCACTATATTTTATTTATAAGAAGCTACCAAGCTTTCCGCTGCCAATAAACAAGCCAAGCTTGATTGGTTTGGTATCATCATGTTAGGCACTCTTTCAGTCAGTTATATTTATGGAATTACACAAGCAGCATCAGGATCGGGATTCGGTAATGCGAGAACCATTACGTTTATTACTATAGGTGTAATTTTGACGGTAGTATATGTGATTTACGCATTCTCCAAACCGAAGAAAGTCGTAGTTCCTTTAAACCTGTTTAAATACAAAAGCTTCTCTGCATCCATTGTCGCCTTAGTGTTAGCCGGAATTGGAACGAATGGAGCCATGCTGCTATTACCTCTATTCTTTCAAAACATTAGAAATGATTCAGTAGTTCTTACCAGGTCTCTCCCTCATACCACAGGGACTGGGCATGCTAGTCGCGAGGCCCTTAATTGGTAAAATGACAGATAGAATTGGAGCCAAGATCGTAGTGATGATCGCGATCGTCATTACTTTTATGGGAACACTACCTTTCCTATGGTTCTCACAAACAACGAGCTATTGGTTCATGGCCATTATTCTATTTATTCGCGGAATTGGTGTAGGAGGCGTCACGATTCCAATCATGACAGATTCTTATACGGGTCTTTCTAAGGATCAAATACCACAAGCCAGTATTGCAACGCGTATTATTCAGAATATTGGCGGGGCCTTTGGTTCAGCCTTATTAGCAACCATCGTTGCCAATCAAATGAGTAATATGGAACCAAGTCTTGCTCATCTAACATCCGCTTATCATGCTGCCTTTTTGGTTGCCAGTGCCTTGACGTTGGTTATGTTCATACCTTCCCTATTTTTAACAAATAAAGTGACAAGAAAGGCGAAAATGGTCACAATGAACAAGTCGTCTTAGATACACGAATGGGCGGTTTCCTGAAATGGAAATCGCCCTGTCACTTAACGGTCCGCAGTTCAACTTTAAGACTGCCTTCCCACTTTTTATCCCTTCATACCCCCTTGCATGCTGAACCCTTTAGACATAAATCGCTGTGAGAGGATATACAACACAATCGACGGTATCGCGTAAAGCACAGAAAAGGAAGCTAATCGTCCGTAATCTACCATGCCGTATTGGCCAAAAAACTGATACAGCTTCAAGGATGCCGGGAAATTCTCTGGAGTTTGCAGCAAAATGTATGGAACGAAGAAATTGCCCCAGCTACCTGAGAACGTAAAGATGGCTACTGTGCAAATCCCTGGCACCATCAGTGGTGCGATGATCTTTCGTATACTAGTGAACACGGATGCACCGTCTACCCATGCCGCCTCCTCTAAATCTTCAGGAACGGAATCCATGAAATTTTTAGTCATCCAGATTCCGTAAGGCATAGCAGAAGCTACATAAAACAGTACCACCCCAAAAACACTGTCATACAGTTTGAGGCTCAGAAACAGCTGGTACACCGGTACCATCACAGCCGTAATAGGCAGCGAAGTCATAAAGAGGATGGTGAGCATAAATGGCTTCTTAAACTTCAGCTGATAACGAGATAACGGATAAGCCGCCAATAGCGCTAACACAACCACGATACCGGCTTGACCCAAAGACATTAACAGACCAATGGCAAAAGAACGTTGATTCTCAGGACTGGTGAGCACATCAACATAATTCATCATCGTTAACTGCTTGGGCATTTTTAGGGATTGCATCGCATTGAGATCAACGGATGCCACCAGCACCCACAAAAGTGGTAGCAGAAAACAAATCCCTATGAACGATAAAATAGCATACGGAAGGATGCGATATATAAGCTTACGCTGTATCGTATTCATGCGAAGTCCCCTTTACTCTTTTAACGAACGGATATAGAACAGACTAAGCACGATCCCCAGGAGCAGTAGAAGGAGTGAAATCGCCGTGCCATAACCAAGCTGATAGTTCACAAAAGCCTGGTTGTACATAAAAATCGGCAATGTCGTCGTTTTGGTCCCGGGCCGCCTCCAGTCATAGCATAAATGAGTCCAAACACGCCCAGCGTCTGCAGCGTAACAAGCATCATATTAGTAGTGATCGTCTGCTTGATATAAGGAATTGTAATTCGAAATAATATTTGTAGTTTCGATGCGCCGTCTACGACCCCAGCCTCTTCGATCTCGCTTGGCACATTATCAAGCGCTGCCTGAAAGACAATCATGGAAAAAGCAGTTCCATGCCAGATGTTCCCAAGAATAATAGCTAACATTGGAACAGTAAAAAGCCAGGTGACCTGAGGAATAGCAAAAAAGGATAAAATCATATTCAATGTCCCTTCATCCCCAAAAAAGCTATATAAACAAAGGGCGCACACAATTTCAGGTGTAACCCACCCAGCTAACACGACCGTACCCAGGATGCGACGAAACGTCTTATTCTTGTGCTTCATGAGCAACGCGATTAGAAAACCAAGCACCTGCTGACCAATCACCGCAGAGCCGGTCAAGAAAACCAACGTATTCCAAATACTGATCCTGACCGTCGGGTCATGAAACATTCGGGTATAGTTAGCAAGTCCAACAAATTTTAGCTCTTTGGCCGCCTCCCCGGTTAAAGCCAGGTTCGTAAAAGAATAAAAGAACGTCAGTAGGATCGGGTAGATAAAAAACAGTAGCATTATCGCAACGGCTGGCAGTAGGAAATAAAGCCATGTCCAATTTTTTCTTCGTAACGTCCGGGATGAGATCGAGACTACGCTCATGAATGTTTCCCCTTTCTCGGATGAATGAGACACTACATGCCTGCACTTCGCAGATCACGCTTAGGTGCAGGCATGCAGATCTATTTATTTTTCTATGGTATGATCCTGACCGACAATTCGGGTGACGTCTTGCGCATACTTTTGAGCGGCATCTGCTGCGGAAGTACCCGAAGCAACCGATTCTACCATCGTTTGAATTTGCGTTGATACTTCTGGATATTTATCCTGAGCTGGTCTAAATTCTGCATTTTTCAAATAATCCGTTGCGATTTCGTTAAATGGCATATCCGTATATTCAGGATCCTTACCAACATCGGCCCGCACCGTTATATTACCGGACGCTATAACTAACTTTTGTGTGTTCTCCTTATTTAGTGCAAATTGGATAAAGTCCCAAGCTTCATCCTTGTGCTGTGCGTTGGCTGGAATGGACAGTGCCCAACCTCCTGCGAGTGTAATCGAACCTGGAGCTTGCCCTTTGTTCGTAGGCATCGGAGCAAATCCGAGCACATCTTTGTATTCCGGCCACGGAGCAGCCCCACTATCCAAATAGTTTCCTGTAATCCAGGACCCATCCAGCAATATGCCCAGCTTGCCTTTTGGCATGTATTCTCGGGTTGCTGTATTGCCGGCCTGCCCGTTCAATACTTTGGAGAGCGGTGGCCCCAGCTTTTCCTTAACAATCGTCTCAACAAAAGTTAACGCATCGGTGATTCCCGCACTTTTTACAATCCATTTACCGCTTGCGTCATCATATAGTCGTTCCCCTGTTCCATACAGCAGCATTTCGTAGGTCTGCATCGAGGTTGCTTCCCCCGTAGCTTTACCCATGTTCATCCAGAAAGGCACAACATCGCTGCCTGCTTTTTCTTTAATGACTCTGGCGGCAGAAAGAACCTCATCCCATGATTTTGGATTCCAATCTTCAGGAAGTCCCACTGCCTTGAATATATCCTTGTTGTACCAAAGTCCCCTTGAATCCGTATTGTATGGGACGCCATATATTTTTCCATCGCTAGCGGTAACGCCCTTCTTCATCGCTTCGATAAACGAACCGTTACTCCAATCCCCCCAGCCTTTCAATCGCTCATCGAGTGGTTCGAGGAAACCAGCACTAGCATCCGAGTTCAGCATGAACGTATCTTCGGTGACGATATCCGGTGCAGTGTCCTTCGATTTGAGGGCTAAAGCGATTTTGGCAAAATAATCTCCTTCCGATGCCTGAATCGGTGTAGGCTTGATCTCTACATCCTGATTCGGATACCTTGAAGCCACATCTTTAATCCATTTGTACAAGACTCCTTTTTCGCCAATACCGTCGTCACGATAGGTAATCGTAATCGTCTTCTTGGCTGCCGCCGTTGTACCTTTGTCGTTACCTTCCTTAGCCGGAGTCTCTACCTTCCCCTTGTCATTTGACGTTGTACCTGAACCTGGACTCGAGCTTGAACTAGAACAACCAACCGCCATGACCAAAAGAAGCGCCAGCGATAAAAGTCCCCATTTACGATTTGCTTTCTTCATCAGTACCCCTCCTCCATTTAGAAAGCGTTTCCATAAAAGCTTATTCGCTTCTTCCACAAATATTCAGACAAACTGTTTGTGATTCTTTTCCCGATCGGCACTAACGGATTGTATCAAAGACCCCTCCTGACCTTTTCAGATGTTGCTGTTGTATTCTTGCGCTAAGAACATACGTACATGTAATAATCACAAATTCCATCATATGAGCAAAAGAAAAGCACCCATTAAGGTGCTTCAGCCTGTTGGTCAAGCCCCTATTTTGTAGACATTGAAAAAGCCCTTAGGCCACGAGCTGGCGTCGGTACTGTACTGGCGTCAGCTTGTTTAGTTTTCTTTGTGGTCGATTATGGTTATAAAACTGGATATATGTCTCAATTCTCCTTTGTACCTCATCCAAAGTTCGGATATCATAGGGATAGAGTCCTTCCGTCTTTAGATGTGAGAAGAAGCTCTCCATCGAGGCATTGTCATAACAATTGCCTCTGCGAGACATGCTGATTTGGGCGCCAACCTGTGGCAGCATGTCGTGGTAAGCACAGGACGTGTACTGGAACCCTTGGTCGCTGTGAACGATCAATCCAGACACGTCCTTAGTCTTTTCAAAGGCATTTCTGAATGTCTGTAAGACCAGCTCGTTATCATTTCGCAAACTCATATGGTAGGCTACAATTTCGTTATTAAACAAGTCTTTGATTGCCGAAAGGTAAACCCAGGTGTCCAAAACTCGGAATTGGGTCACATCTGTTACCCATTTTTGATTGGGCTCATCCGCCTTGAAATTACGACTCAAGAGGTTATCTGCAAAGCGTCCACCAACAGAGGAGGAATAGTTATAACGCCGCTTACGACGTATTTTAGCTTGTAATTCCAAGGCTTGCATAAGACGCAATACTTTCTTGTGATTCCACCACACCTGATGGTCTTGGAGCAGAAATAATTGGATCTGCCGGTATCCGTACTTGCCTTCATATCGATCATATACGGCTTGGATCAAGGCTTTGCAAGACTCATCCCGATCTGTTTCTCCTCGCTTCAGATAGGCATAATATCCACTTCTTGAGACTTTCAATAACTTACATAGTGCATAAACATTTGATCCATCGGCTAATTCTTTGATTATAGAAAACTTCTCTTTCGTACCTCCCGCATCCAGATTTTCAAACACTTTTTTAGCATAAGATTCTCCCGTTCTAATTGTTGAACATACCGATTCTGATCCACATATTCTTTGCGTCTTCCTCGTTGATCCAGCAGACCAAACTCCCCTTGCTCACGGTATTTCCTCATCCACCTTTTCACTCTGTCTTTATCTTGAATTTCAAGATGCTCGGTTATCTGTCGATAGGTCCATTTCTCCTCAACATGTAATCGAATCGCTTCTATTTTGGTTTCTTCAGAATATGATTTAAACTTTTTCCCTTTGTTTGACACAAAAATACACCCCCTAGAATTCATCGGTTTACCCAGGGGGTTTTTCCAATGTCTATTCTAAAGGGTGCACGTCACTGTAGAAAAAGCTCATGCGAAGTCTTTCAATCTTTAACGAAACTACAGAACGCTATTTCCCCAATAAGAGCATCAAAATAAATCTAACGAAACTACGGAGCGTTATTCAGGAGAAATCGAGGCTTCTAGTCACGAAATTGCTTCAATAACGTGTCTCAGTTTCGTTACAATTTCTAGCAGCTCATTTTGACCTGAATAGCGATTCCCAGTTTCGTTAGAAAACAAAAACCACTACCGGCATGACACCAAAACGCTTTCGGGATAAAAAGACCACTTGGTCTGATATGCTCCCATCAATAGTGGATAGGGAACACTTCAGGCTAAGTGGTCTTATGCTCATTCTGCAGACTGATATCCTCGATGCGGTTAGACTTCCAGGCTGTCAGCCGGTGATACCTTTTTGTGGGGACGGTTGACTAAGATAATGCCTGAGACGATCAAGCCTAGCGCAATCAACACAATGAGATGCAATTCTTCACTTAAAATCAATGCGGACAAAATGACGCCGAAAACGGGAACTAAAAACAAGTACATAGAAATGCTGCCCACCTTGTTGTATTTCATGACATTATTCCAAAGCACGAAGCCTACCGCAGATAGCAGCGCCAAATACAGCAGAATCAGCGCCGATTTCCATGTAAACTCAAATGGCAGCGGTCCTACAAACGCCATGCCCACAGCTAGCAGCGCGCCTCCACCAATCAGCATTTGCCAGCTTGTCATGTACAACACATCTTGTTCTTTAGCTTCGTTCTTGAATAGCACATTGCCGAATGCACCGAAGAACATCGCAATGAGAAGACAGATTTCCCCAACGCCGATATGAAGAGACAATTGCCCTTTGGTCATGTTAACGATAATTACACCGGAGAAACCAAGCATGGTACCGATCCATTTCCTCGCATTCAAGCGATCGTTATTATACATATAATGGGCCAACAGGATTTGAAAAAAAGAAGTTGTCCCTGCAATAATCGAACCTTGGATTCCTGTACTTGCACTCAAGCCATAATAAAAAAGACGTACTGAAGAAGCGTCTGAAATAGACCGATTTTACCAAGCTTCAACAGCGTTCCCCGTTGATATCCGGCTTTTTTGCCGATCATGACCATGAACAATAAGATTAGAAGCGCGGCTAGAACGAACCGATATCCAGCGAATAATAGCTGTTCCGACCAGTCTTCTTTCCCAATCGCCAACATCCCGTAGCTAAGCTTGATAAACGGAAAAGCACTCCCCCACAGCAATGTAGCCAAAGTCGCAGCAAACATGATGCCAATAGGATGTTTAAAAAATTTCTCTGTTGTCATACCTGCAGACACCTCAATGCATGTTAATCTCACTTCAAACTTTAATTAAAGTATAAAAATTATAACAGAATTATAACAGTATAGAGCAATGTTACTTTTTCTCATAGATATGCGCAATAATTCCTCAAATAAGATCTAACAACGATTCCCGGGCAAGATTAGCGAAAAGTAGGAATTGTACCGAATGTGCAGAATGAATAATATATTAAGTCGCAAATATATTGACAGGTACTTCTATATGGTTAAATTTTCTTATTAGTTTGGCTATGTTAAACTTTGTTGTTGATATTTGATAATTACGAACAAGCGTTCTATAATAAGGGCAATATAACTGTTCGGAGATGATTTGCCCATGGATTTAAAGGAACTGAAGAAGCTTGCTGATACGTTGGACGATAATGGTAAGCGAGAACTTATCTACTTTTTGCAGTCCCGAACCAAGGGAGTGGCACTTCCAGTTCGAGCGATTGATGAAATTCAAGAGCAAAAGCATAAAGATGGACTTGTTTGCCCGCATTGCAAAAACCATTCTGTTGTTCGATTTGGAAAGTACGCTGTAAGAACACGCACTGGTGAGGTTAAACGTCAACGTTACCGTTGTAAGTCCTGTCGCCAAACATTCAATGACCTTACGAACACCCCTCTGCAACGAACGAGGCGACCTCATATGTGGGTTCGTTTTATCGAATGCATGATTGAGGGCTTTTCTCTGAGAAAATGTGCAGAGCAGTTAAACGATGAATTCACGAATGTCACCTTGTTTTACTGGCGGCATAAGATTCTTTCCGCTCTGAAGCAGATTCCAACCGAAGCATTTCAAGATATTGTTGAAATGGACGAGACCTACTTTCTTTACTCGGAAAAGGATAAGCGGAATATTGCCGAACGCAAGCCACGTAAACGTGGCGGTAAAGCGAAATATCGTGGTATAAGCCACGATCAAGTGTGCGTGCTGGTTGCCCGTGACCGTCAGAAAATGACTTACTCTGGAGTACTTGGGCGTGGACGTATTCGGATTACAAAATTAGACGAAGCGATTGGTGGTCATCTATCTGACTCAAACGTGTTATGCACTGATTCATGGAGGGCATTTAGCTCCTATGCGAATTCAAAAGGCATGACCCATTACCGATTCAAATCCGACGGAAAACAACGTGTGAAAGGCGTGTACCATATCCAAAACGTAAACAGCTACCACAGCCGCTTGAAGAAATGGATGGATCGCTTCAATGGTGTTGCAACAAAGTATTTGCAGAATTACTTGGCGTGGTTTCGTTACTTAGACAGCAAGGAATATGAGAATACCGCATCGAACAAGAAAAATATGTTGGTCAAATCGTGCCTGTTTACTGTGACCGACACGAACACCAAACTTCGGCTTTCTGCTTATTCTTGTTAAGCTAACGGGCAGTTATGCGTAACTTCCAAGGAATGTAAACATCTAAATAACGTAAGGAACGAGGAGGCAGACAATTCATGGGAGGAACGAATGTATGGGATGCGGAGTGGGAGGTTAACGAAGAGCAGGCGCGGACGCTGATCGGCAGACAATTCCCTCAGCTGTCATCGAAGCAAGTGAAGCGATTGGGCTGGGGCTGGGACAATACCGTTTTTCTCATCGGTGACGAGTACGTGTTTCGGTTTCCAAGAAGAACGATTGCAGTTGGCTCGATTCGTATGGAAGGGAAGCTGCTGCCGAAGCTGGAGTCATATATGACCATCCCCTATCCGAAACCGTTGTTTTATGGCGAAGCAAGTGACGAATACCCGGCACCATTTCTTGGCTATGCCTACGTGCTAGGAGATTTCCCAATCGGTTTGACGGAAGAACGCCGGGCTTTATCGGCAGAGACGCTGGCGAAATTTTTGCGGAGATTGCATGAGTTTCCGGTGCAGGCGGCGCTGAAGTGCGGAGTTCAGCAAGATCATCGAAACTTGACGGACATAGCATCGCGCAAAGTGAAATTGGAGGGCTTTCTATCGAAGGTGGTTGAACACTTGTCACCGGAGGAGTCCGGTGTGATCGAAGCGTATATTAGCAGGCTGCAAAAGGACCGTGTCGAGGCGGTGAATGCACTGCTACATGGCGATCTTCATTTCAAAAATATGCTTGTGAATGAGAACGGGATCGTTTCCGGCATCATTGATTGGGGCGATCTGAGCGTAGGCCATCCGGCTTGCGATTTGAGCGTTGCTTATAGCTTTTTACCACCTTACGCTCGCGGCGTGTTTTTCGAAACGTACGGGGGAGCGGACGAGGAAACGAAGCTGTTGGCGCGGCTGATCGCGGTATACATCCCCGTACTGATCTTAATGCAAGCGGTCGATGACGGGAATGAAGCGATTGCGGCAGAGGCGAAATCCAACATCATGCGGGCACTTTCGGATTAGGCTCATTATTTCGTTGCGGCTATGGGGCTATGGCTATCGGCACCATTTTGTCGTTTAAAGGCCGCGATAAGGTACGATCCGCCTTCTCTGATGCCGCTTTATGTTGAGGAACACGAAATTCAACAGAGTAAGTCGTTGCGCTAACGGGACACGATAGCAATAAACCGCCTTTTCAACGAAGGCGGTTTTCTTATGGTCAAATATCAACATTAGAATTTAACATAGCCTAATAAAAAGAAAACCAGGCCTATTTCTGGGCCTGGTCATCTAATGCTCAACATTCTAACTATCGTTCCCCGTATTGGGCATAACTTTCGTTATTATCATGTAAATCGCTATTGTCGCCTTACTTATCAACCGAAAAAGAAATCAAGAACATTCGAACCAGCCGAAGATTTTTTATTGTAAAATTCGGAATACCCGCAATTTGCGCAGTACACGACTACAAATTGATTGTGCTGAATATCGAGCATTTTGGAAAGTCCTGTGCCGGTCATTGCTACTTCTTTCGTCCTTGCGTCTCTGCTACCACATTTAATGCATCCCTTTTCACTCATACATCTATCACTCCCTATTGTTATGTTTCTTTGTACGTTTCCAATGCTTATAAGGTTTCGCAAAAAACAGAATAGTTTATTTTCAATAGACTCCACCAAATCTTATACCGGTTGACTTCATGTTAATTTAACAAAATAGGAAAGGCGCATTCCTAAGGGAATTGCGCCTTATGTAATATTCCAGGATAGAACAGTATTTCTGACCACTTCAAAGTACTCCTATTTATTATCGAAGGAGATTGGTTTTCGCTAGTTCGATGATTTCGTTGCCTTGCCCGTTCAAAACGGCTTTCAGCATCCACATCGTAAATCCGCGTGCCTGCTCGAAGTTGATCTTCGGCGGCATAGCCAGTTCCTGACGATTGACAACGACGTCTAGCACTACCGGACCGCTGTGTTCGAACGCTCTGCGAACGGCGCTTTCCAAGTCATTCGGATCCTCGACCCGGATTCCTTCGATTCCCATGGCTTGAGCCAGTACCGCAAAGTTTGGATTGTCGAGTTCCGTTCCGAATTCTAAAAGCGGCTGCTTTCATTTCCAATTCCACAAATCCAAGCGCACTATTATTAAAGACAACAATCTTGATCGGGAGCTTATGCTGACGAAGGGTCAATAGATCTCCGAGCAGCATGGTGAGGCCCCCGTCCCCGACAGTGATACGACCTGGCGTCCCGGCTGTGCAACCTGCGCTCCAATCGCCTGAGGCATGGCGTTCGCCATTGTCCCATGGTTAAACGAGCCAATAAGCCTCCTTTTACCATTCATGCTCAAGTATCGGGCAGCCCACACCGTTGGTGTCCCAACATCGCAAGTCAAAACGGCATCCTCATCTGCGAGATCGCTGATTACCTTCATGAGGAATTGCGGATGAATAGGCGCTCGGCCGGGATCGGCAAGTTTGTCCAGTTCCTCGCGGACTTTGGCATAATGTGCGACAAAGTGCTGCAGATGATCAGGGGAGTGAGTTTCCTTTAACAGGGGTAACAGCATTTCGACCGTCGTCTTCACGTCTCCGCACACCCCGTATGCGAGTGTCGTTCGCCGGCCTAGTCGGGAGGAATCCAAATCAACCTGAAGAATGGTCGCTTCTTGCGGATAAAATTGCCGGTATGGAAAATCGGTACCCAGCATGAGTAAGACATCGCATTCCATCATGGCGTGGTAGCCGGAAGAATATCCAATGAGACCGGTTAATCCGACGGAATACGGGTTGTCGTATTCCAGATATTCTTTTCCTCGCAGCGCTATGACCATCGGGGACTGCAGCTTCTCGCACAACTTCATGAGCGAAGCATGAGCTCCCGCACAGCCGGCACCGCATAGCAGGGTGATCCTCTTACCTTTGTTTAAGTAGTCGGCAAGGGTCTCCAATTCGTCTGTAGAAGGGCTAACAATCGGTCGGGTGGAATGGATGACACGTTCCGGAACGGGACTTTCGTCATATTCGAAAGCGGCTACATCACCCGGAAGAACTAAGACAGACACTCCCGACTTTGCCGTCGCGGTTTGCATCGCCATCGTAACCGCTCGAGGCATTTGCTTCGGTCCGGTTACGACTTCACAAAAGAAGCTGCATTCCTGAAACAACATGTCCGGACGGGTCTCTTGAAAAAAGCCGCTGCCGATTTCACTGCTCGGAATATGAGCGGCAATCGCAAGTACTGGCACCCGGTTTCGATGGCAATCGTATAATCCATTAATAAGATGCAAATTACCTGGTCCGCTGCTACCCGCACATACGGCGATTCCTCCACTGAGGGCGGCATCCGCACCCGCCGCGAACGCTGCAACCTCTTCGTGGCGGACATGGATCCATTCTATTTCTCCGGAACGACGGATCGCATCGAGCAAGGCATTGAGCGAATCGCCGATAATGCCATAAATTTGCTTTACACCGGAGTTCAGAAGGGATTCCACAATGGAATCCGCTATCGTTCTTCTCAAGGGTATCTCTCCTTTTTGTTTTTATTATATTGCCATAATATGAGCAGCCTATTCTTGATTTCACAACGATCTAAGCCTGAAGCAGAAGAAAGCCCAACAATCCACATCCGGGTTTGTTGGGCTTCAATCTTCGATTAAGTAGTCAAATTTCGGTCATTTCATTCCTAATTATAAAAATACTCCCGATAGCGCAACGAGGCTCCCGATCCATTGCGGCAGCCTCTATTATTAAATAAATCGACAAAGCTTATGACTTAGTCAAAATTCCTTTAACAAACAATGAGACACTGTGCTTGTAGAACTCTTCCTCGGTGACGAGTTGGGACTGATAATGCCCGTGAATCAGCTCGCTCATCTGAAATCCGTAGCACATCGAGAGAAAAGACATGGCGACAAGACGCTCATCCTGTTTGGGTATAACTTTTTTCTTCTGCAAACGTTCAAAATATTCAACCAGCAAGGAGTGCAGCTTCACCGGCGGATCGGCCAGCACTCTGTCCAATTCGGGAAGCATTCCTTTGTCGCGAATGCCAATCAAAATGATGTCCGCATTTTCATGGAAAAACAAACGGTACTGCTGGCTTACATTCAGCAAATCGACTTCCGGATTATCGGTCGCGTCCTCTCTTAACAACTTCTCAAATTGCGGGATATCCGAATGTCTATCAATGATGGCTTCCAATATGCCTTGCTTGCTTCCAAATTGCCGGAAAATCGTAGATTCATTGACTTTAGCTTCCGTTGCAATGGCTTTGGTGCTTACTCCCCGATAGCCCTTCTTTTTGATGAGCCGTGTCGCGGTTTCAATGATTCTATCTGAAGTTTGCATTGTATTTCTCCTTTTGTATATGTTACACCTATTCTACTACAAGTTTTGCATATTCAGCAGGGTCGCGGTTCATCATTTTCATAAACGTTTATTTAAGACAAATCGCTTCTTCTTCCCAGCGGCTTGGTTCCGTAATCTTGACATGATCAGGTACAAATTGCGTGAGCGTGCCTAATTTATCGAATGTAATCTGAATTCGGTCAGAGGGCAACAACCATTGTTCGGTCTCGATTGCGCAGCAATCCGGTATCGTCCCCATTCCTATAATCGTACCCGGGAGCAGCGTGAAAACTTTGAGAACCTCCTCTATCACTTTTGCAGGGTGTGCAAAATACTCGGATGTGCTTCCCTTCCAGTGCAATCTCTCCCCGATGCGTACATCCACATCTATTGCCAGCGGGTTATCGATTTCATCCGGTGTAACTAGAAATGGTCCTATTCCTTTACTGCGATCAAAATCTTTGCAGCGTGTCGGTCCGGTCAGCGCCTGGAAATCCGGCCATTGCACATCGCGGACGGTACTGTCGTTAAAAATAACATAACCCGCGATGCAGTTCCCCTTCCCTGTAACAAAGGCCAGCTCCGGCTCAATATCCAGGTAGGAAGAGTATGAAGGCCAATGAATCGTATCCCCATCGCCAATTAATGCATGATGGTTACACTTGTAATAACTGAAAGTTACTTTATTCGGATCTTTCTTGAATTTTTCAGAGATTTTTCGTTTAAGCTCTTCTCTTTCTGGCCCTGTATATTCTCTTTGCAGCAGATTTACGCCAGCATTTCTTAAATGTCTTGGCGTCAGCCCAAAATCGATAAGCGCAGCCGGATTCGGAACCGGCGGCAGCAGTTTTACCGCTTCAATCGGGCAGATTTCATTTTCATTGAATTGATGTGACTTTTCGACAGCATATTGCATCAATTCCTTAGCGGAATCATAACTTGCTGGCAGATAATGAAGATAGCTATCCATACTTTCAAGACTGTCAAAGAATGTTCCCTGCATTTTCATGATTGCGGCAAAAGACACAACAAATTTCTCGTTAATTACAAGCCCAAAAGAAGGTTCCTGGAATGTCTTCGTTTGAAAGGTTACTAGCTTCATATTAAAGCGCCTCCATCCATGTAGTGTGATGTTGTTCGAATACAATCATATAGCACAGGATAAATGCATGCAAGTACTTGCTTGCATTTCTGTTTTCCATTCTCTATAATACAGACATAGTCAGTATGCCTTACCTCAAAAACATATACGTAAAGGAGAATTTTCATGAAGTATGGACGTATTATCCAAAAACCTCGCGTTAAATTTTTTGAAGTCGCAGATGGCGTCTTTGCCGGTATTTCGCCGTATCGTGGCATCAGTTGGGCTAATGCCGGGTTCATCAACAAGGGTGAAGGGCTGGTGTATGACACGTTCTTCGATTTGTTCCATGCGCGGGAAATGCGGGAGGCTTTTATGGAAGTAAGCAACGGCAGGTCTCCCGCATATGTGGTGAACTCGCATTATAACAGCGACCATGCCTGGGGAAACAAAGTGTTTGAAGATGCTTGCATTATTATGCATAGGGAAGCGTCCAGAGAGCGTCTCACCGAAAATATTGCTTGGATGGACAGCGTCATCAGAAGAGGAAAGGATTCTCCGGAATCGACTTCAGGCGAGCGGTTTTTTGCAGCGGAATTTGAAGGATTCGACCTAGAAGGCGTAGAATGGGTGCTCCCCAATATTGAGATAAAGGACGATATCAACATCCGTCTTGGCGATACAGAAGTTATGATTTACAACGTAGCTCCGGCCCACTCTGACAGTGACTTGCTGCTGTGGATGCCAAAAGAAAAAGTGCTGTTCGCCGGCGATGTCGTGTTTAACGGTTGTACGGCATACAGCGAAGAGGGAACCCTCAATTGGGTCAAAGTGCTTGATCGCATTATTGATGAAATCAAACCCGAAATCGTTGTTCCAGGACATGGCGCCATCTGCGGCCTGGACTTTGTGAAGGAGCAGAGAGACTACCTCCTGAACCTGATCAGTGAGTTCAATAAGCATTACAATGACGAAATTGATGCCTTGTCCCTGACCAAGCAAATTGATATTTCCCGCTTCCTTCATTGGATTCAGCCAGAACGCTTGTATGTTACAGTGGATATTCTATTGAAAAGCAAACGAGGATTACCACCCCTTCCAATTTGGAACGAGGTGCCCGCTAAGCTGGAAGACATGAAAGCTTTTTTAGCCGGAAAATATGGCAATCAGATCAAGCCATGGGACCCTATGAGTGTTTGGCAAGAATAGCAATTTGAAGCTAACCTACGAAAAAACAAAAATCGGCCCTGTCGCAAACATGCGAACAGCGGCCGTCTTTTGGAGTGTTCCACGGAAATAAAAAGGCGGGAGCTAACAAGACAGCATTGTATAAATATACAAGAACTTTTACTTACGAGCCTCATCCTACTCATGGACTGATACTTAATTTTGCGTTTGGTTTTAAAATGAATGAATAGGCTGTTTTTTTAAAACAATTCTATGAGCATTCCGAAATCGAATTCGGAGGAAGCCTAAAAAACGCTACTGACATACTGTTGTCAGTAGCGTTTTTTTACACTCGGAGTAAGTAACCGTAAAGGAGTAGAGATATATGCGAAGTATTTTTGCCAAAATGAAATAAATATTGGATCATTTATTTTAGGAAGGATGGTATCTCGTGAATTTTGCTTCTGTACGCATCATAACCGACGACGTGGATTCTTTAGTCGAGTTCTATGAGAAAGTCTTGGGTGTTTCAGCGGAACGTCCCGCGCCCGTCTTTGCCGAACTCGTTGTGCCATCGTGCACCCTGGCGATAGGCCACTCCCAGACGGTGCAACTGTTCGGCGCTGGTTCCGCAGTGGCCGCCGACAATCACACTATCATCATCGAATTCCGTGTCCACGATGTCGATGCCGAATACGAGCGCTTGAAGCCGTTTGTCAACGAGTGGGTAAAAGAACCAACCACGATGCCGTGGGGGAACCGTGCTGTGCTGTTTCGTGATCCCGACGGCAACCTGGTTAACCTCTTCACTCCGATAACCGAGGAAGCGATTAAACGGTTCAGCGGTAGGAGTTGACGAACAGTAGAAGTGATGAGACGAATTTCGTCGTGTTAGTAATTTCACTCACCGCGTTCATTAGAAAGAGACCATAGCAACGAGCTATGGTCTCTTCATTTTATCTAGTTTCTTCATTTTGTTGAGAAATGGATCTATTTCAACGACCCTCATTGTCTAAATATAGTTTGTTATCATTAAACTATAAAAAAACAATTGTTTTCCTCCTCTTAGTAAACTTTGACATTAATATTGCTCATATGAATTAAATCAAGGATCCGAAAAATGTAAGTCTAAATAAAAGGTGGGAGCTAAGAAGCCCCACCTGAAATAATATTTATTACATTATCCGCACTTACTATATCCACAGTTGCTGCAAGTCTTGCAACCTTCAATATTGATCAACGTTGCCGAGCCGCAGGATGGGCACAGGTCGCGTGATGCAGCTGGTGCATTATACCGTTGGTCACTACCGTGATCATGATCCTGGGTAAGCTCGTCATGGTGATGATCTACCGTTGCAGCAACCGGTGCCGGATCATGGTCCCGCCGAAATCGCTCTGCACATGAGATTCCAGCGCTTTGGCTACGGCGTCAGCGATCGATTCGACGCGATTCGGACCGAAGCCGATCGCTCCGGAGCCACCGATTCCCTTCAGATGCTTGATCAGTAGTTCCACCTTCTCACCATGATCCCCATAACGGAGGAACAGGGAGCAGACACGACCCAACGCTTCCGCCATGGCGAATACGTCAGAACCCGCCTTGCCGACGTTCAAGAAGATTTCACTCGGAATGCCATTCAGATCATTTATCGTAATGTAAGCCATACCGAATGGCGTGTTGATCTTATACGTAGCGCCGCGAAGTACTTGTGGACGCTTCTTATATTGCTTATCTTCAACCGATTTCCGTCCAACATTGATACTATTGCTATTATCATCTGCCGATTCCTTCGTTGATGCTGCCTCGCTAGCTGCAGGTGCCTTAGCATCCTTGTCTTCCTTCTTCTCGGTCTGCAATACTTGAACATCACGGCTACCGTCGCGATAGATCGTTACCCCTTTACAGCCCAGATCAAAAGCAAGTTCATACAGGCGCTCCGTATCTTCAACCGTGAAATCGGACGGACAGTTCGCTGTCTTAGAGATCGAGCTGTCAACCCAGCGCTGAATTGCCGCCTGCACGCGGATATGATCCTCCGCTGACAAGCTCATCGCTGTTACATAATAATCCGGCAATTCTTCACCTGGATGCGCGTCCATCCATTCCTGAGCAATTGGAACGAATTGCTCGTCGAAGCCTCAGCCGGCTTTGACGATAATATTTGAAGGCAAAGTACGGTTCAATACCTGTTGATGTACCCACCATCGTACCCGTACTTCCCGTCGGAGCCTGTGTAATCAGAGTTACGTTACGTACCCCTTGTTCACGAATCGCTTCGCCAACTTCTGGATATACCTCAGTCATCACCTTCATGAAGCCGCTTTGCAGGTACTTATCTGCTTCAAATGCCGGAAAGGCACCCTTCTCCGCCGCAATCTCTGCAGATGCCAGATAAGATTCCTTGGCAATAAACCCGTACAATTTATCGAGGAATTCCAATGATTCCGGACTACCATAACGGATGTGAAGCTTGATCATGAGCTCAGCCAGCCCCATCGTTCCTAATCCTACACGGCGTTCCTTCTTCTGATTCTGCTCATTTTCTTCAAAATGATACGGTGTCTTGGTAATGACATTATCAAGGAAACGCACGGAATAGCGCGTTGTAACCGCTAGATCAGCCCAATTCACATCATGCTTCTCTTCATCATAGAACTTGGACAAATTAATCGCCGACAGGTTACATACGCCCCAGCCAGGCAAACCTTGCTCTCCGCACGGATTCGTACAGATAATCGGATTAAAGTACCAGCTGTTAGACATTTGATTGTAGTATTCCATGAACACGACCCCAGGCTCAGCCGATTTCCAAGCCGACTCGATGATCGTATGCCAGATTTCCCGTGCCTTCACTGTCCGGTAATGTACAACCTTACCTCCGGCAGCTTTCCATTTATCGAGATCGCCATCCCATACTTCTGTGTAATCGTCATCGGTGGTGTCCGGGAAGACCAATTCCCAATCCAAATCTTCTTTGACAGCCTTCATAAATGCGTTACTTACACATACCGACAGGTTCGCGTTAGTGACTTGTCCCATGGTTTGCTTCACCGTTATGAAATCAAGCACATCCGGATGCCAATCGTTGATCATGAGCATCAAAGCGCCGCGACGGCTACCTCCCTGCTCAATCAGCCCCGTTGTATAACTGAACAGTCCGCCCCACGATACCGCACCGCTCGATGAACCGTTAACGCCTTTGACTACAGCACGACGTGGACGGAGCGAGCTCAGATTGATTCCGACGCCACCGCCGCGGGCCATAATCTCTGTCATTTCACTCAAAGTCTCCATAATACCGCCACGGCTATCCTTTGGAGAAGGAATGACATAGCAGTTGAACAACGTCAACTCATCGCTGGCTCCTGCTCCTGCGGCAATCCGACCACCCGGAACAAGCTTCCAATCTTCCAATATACCGCGGAACTTATCCGTCCATTCGGCTTGCTTCTCAGGCGTTTCTTCCACCGAAGCCATCGCATTTGCCAGACGATCCCACATCTCTTCAGGTGTCTTCTCGATATTCAGCGTCAGCTTCTCGACATCCGTCTCCACCAGCGTACCGCTACGTGTCTTGACGGTAACCAACTGGCCGTCGCGAGCGACTACTTCGCCAACTTCCTTAGTCGGAAATTTGGGATCATCCTTGGTCAAGACGAGAACGACGTCTCCAACCTTAGCATGGCTCGGATCAGGATTCTTCCATGCGTACCGATCCAAGAAGATTTTCTCGCTTAGCCCTTCAAGGCGCTGATTTTGCTTCGTTTCCAAAGAAAACACCCTCCCAATTATTAGAACTGTTCTGTACCTCTTAGCCGATTCTTTCCGAATCAATCTGAATCATAAATAATAACGACTGGTATAGTGTTAGCCATTTTCAACAAAAACACAAAAAAAACAAGCTCAATATAGTAATACCGCTTCACGGAGCTACCGCAGACAAAGATTATCCTGTAATCAAGCAGTAATTACGAGATTGAACCCTATAAAAGTGGTTCCATGTTATGAATACGCACACCTAGAAATGTTACAATTATATGTACAAATCTCAATATGTAGTGTGCACAAACTATTATACTACACTACATATGGTTGTCACAATGAACATTATTTTAATTTGGACTATTAAAGCGAATCCTTCCTGCACATACTTCTGATTGCTTCTAATTTCTATCTATTTCGGGCCAAGTTATATCCTTTTTGTTTTTCGTCCATACTACCTACAGCATCTAGACAATGAAATAGTTAGTCAAAAGGGAGGTTACATCATCATGAGCCCTCATCCCCCAAATTCGGACATGAAGCATGTGATATCCGGTGTTCCCATTGAGTTCGACCGGAATTGGTATGAAGATCTTGAAATGAGATTTAAAAAGGGCGGCCCCTGGGATGATTGGAGTTTGTTCAATCTGGCCAGCCAGGCCGAGGCTTCCACGCTCGTTACCAGTTTCGAAGAAATGCTGTGCCTGGGTCACCTGAATCAGTTCGATCCGCTGCCGCATCAGATTGATACGGCACATAAAGTGATGTTCGGTATGCGCGGTAGGGCTATTCTCGCCGATGAGGTTGGCCTCGGCAAGACGATCGAAGCCGGATTGATTCTGAAAGAATATATCATCCGTGGGCTTGTCAAGAAGGCTCTCATTCTCGTTCCAGCCTCATTGGTTCTGCAATGGGTGAGAGAATTAAATCAGAAGTTTGGCATCTCCGCCATAGCTCAGAAGAAGGAGCATTCCTGGCATAACGATATTGTCGTCGCTTCGATGGATACGGCCAAGCGTGACCCCCATAAGAAAATTCTGACTGATTATGAATATGACATGGTTATCGTTGATGAAGCTCATAAATTAAAGAACAAGAAATCAACCAATTACCAGTTTATGTTGCAATTGCGCAAAAAATATTGTCTTCTTCTAACGGCTACGCCAATCCAGAACGATCTGAGCGAGCTGTTCAATCTGATCACCTTGCTAAAGCCGGGTCAGCTTGGAGGACAGCAAGATTTCGCCTCCAACTTTGTCGTCGACAAGCGTATTGCTAAGAACGAGGAAGTTCTTAAGGATGAGTTGTCAAAAATATTAATTCGAAACCGCCGCGGCGAAGGTCAGTTGGATTTCAAGAAGAGGAACGTCCGCAACGTGCATGTCGAGCTCTCCCTGAAGAGAAGAACTTATACAATGGCGTGACTTCCTTCATCAAGAATCAATATCGGGCGGCAGGCGGGGATCTAGGCAGCATGTTCTCTCTAGTTACCCTGCAAAGGGAAGTATGCAGCAGCCGTGATGCTGTCTTTGTGACACTGGTGAATTTGTCCAAGAAGCTGGCTCTTGACTCTCCGCTTCGCGATGATATCTGGGATCTGGTCGGCATTATCAAGACGATCCAGGCGAACAGTAAGGCCGAGAAGACAATGGAGCTGATTCGTGAGATGAACGAGAAGGTTATCGTCTTTACGGAGTATCGGGCGACTCAAGAATATTTATTGAAATATTTCAGTGACCGCAACCTCTCTTGCGTCCCATACCGCGGAGGCATGAACCGTGGCAAAAAAGACTGGATGATGGATCTGTTCCGCGGCAAGGCACAGGTCATGATCGCCACCGAGGCTGGCGGAGAAGGAATCAACCTACAATTTTGCCACAATATGATCAACTTCGATCTGCCTTGGAATCCGATGCGAGTGGAGCAGCGGATCGGACGGGTACATCGGCTCGGCCAGCAAAACGACGTGAACATATACAATTTGTCGACCCAAGGTACCATTGAAGAGCATATCGTGAATCTTCTGCACGAGAAGATCAATCTCTTCGAATCGGTCATCGGCCAGCTTGATGTGATCCTAGAGCGATTCGAGAAAAATGGTTCGCTAGAGAAGAGCATCTACAAAATTTTATTGGAATCCAGTAGCGATGAGGACATTGCCAAAGGTGTGGATTCCCTCGGTAATTCACTAAATACCATCAAATCCGAATTGAACCTTAAAATTTCAGAACAGGGGCAGAACGGAAATTTTGAACAGCTGCTTGGAGGATAATGACATATGACGATGACACAAGCACAAATACAACAGTATGTCATGACATATCTGGATACTACAGAATGCCAGATTCTTGAAAAATCCCCTACCATGTTACCGTTAAGCTCTCGCCACGAGCGGACCGAGATCTGACGAACCGTCCTTATTATTGGGGATTCATCGATCGAACCGGTGTTGAGCCGGAGACGATGAGCTTCTCATTTGTATTTGATTCCGAAGCTTATGAGGCGCTGCAGGAGCGGAGTAATGGAAATAGCAACACGAAGTCTAGCTCAGATCCTCACTCGCCCCAACCCGCTTCGGGGCAGCCTCCCTCTAGCGGAACTGCGGATGACAGCGTACTGGGACGCTACTTCGGACCGATCCGGCCGCTTCCCATCCTTGGACCAGGACGAATCCAGAAAGAAGTGCTCACGTTTGGGAGCTCACGCCTCAAGCAGATCTTCATGGCAGCCAGACAAGGTGGACGATGCGTATACCTATTTGAAGACCCCGGTCAAAGGCAGCGTATGACCCTGTTTCCAGCGGCCTATGAGCCTTGGCTCGGAGTCTGCTTCAAGCTGGAATTTTGCTGTGATATTAAGCGCGAGGAAATGCACTTCTTGGGCGTCTCTCTGTTAAGCGGGCGAATTGACGAGTTCTTCTCAGCCGGTTGGCGAGTATTCAGCTCGTTCCTCGCTTGCCGGAGAATGTCAGCATCGAGCCATCTGATTTATCTATTGCAGAAGGCAAGGATGTCCTCGAGCAAAGACTGAGGGATAAGATATCTACTTATGATATGGACTGGGCCGAAGCGGCAGCGGAAAGGCTGAGAGATGAGCTTGAGCTGATCGATGCCTATTACCAACCATTGCTGAACGACTCCGATGAAGAACGAAAGCAAGAGATCTTAGGACAATATGAGGCAAGGCGCAGTGAAATTCGTTGGCAGTACGAGCCGAGAATTGTCGTATCTGTCGTCAACTACGGCATCTTTCATCTGCGTTCGCCGCGTTGACTTTCCTACGGGCCAGAAATTGACGCTACTCGCTAAAAGGCCGCAAAAATAGAAGCTTCCCGTCCAATACTCGTTTGACACGTTGCAACACTCTTTTTACGGTGCTTTCTGTACAATTGGACAAGCGATATTAATTTAATGACTGGGGTGACTCGTCTGATGCATGTAAATATCCGTAAATCGGTCTCACTGATGTTGAAAATATTGCTATGTACAGGCATTCTGCTCCCGTCCGGATTTGAAGCTCAGGTGCTCATCGCCCGTACAATGGCTGCACCGACTCAAGTCTCCTGTATTCAAGCGGCAGCTCCTGATGGGCTCAAACACTTTGCCGAAGATACGATCCATCGTCTTGCAGCGACGAAGCCATTCGCACATTGGAAGAATGCCAAAACGGTCATTGAGCCGCTGGGACCAGGAACACATAGCTGGCTCGTTACTGTATGCTCCGATGGGCAAGGCAATTCCGCTGTAGAACACTCAACTTCTGCCGGATACCTGATTATTTCCGTAACGGACCAGGGCGAATATAAGCTGATCGAGTATGGGACAGGCGAGGACTCCATTTTCTCACCATCTGCCCTGAAATCAGGTCTAGACCATATCGGCATCAAACTTGATTCCAATCCCGATCTCATAGTCGTCCCTCTCTATGCTGGACCTACTCTAGTAGAGTGGGGATTGGCAGTCGCAACAAGGAAGACCTCACCCATTACCTAAACGCGCTAAGTGGCGAAAATTTACCGGAAACACCGCAGAGCTTTGCCAAACAAGCCGCTAAATACACACCTCCCGGCTCTGCCGCCGGGAGTTATCCTAATACAGACCTGACGCCAGCCGTTAAGGCCGTGCAAACAGCAGTTCAATTTGACCCATATGATAATATTATGTGGATGACTAGCAAGGCTCTGGACATGAGCCCGGAAACATTTGAACAGATTATTACCGCCAAGAAACGTCTCATATATGTCTCCTCCGGCGGAGACCGCACTTATTCCGTACCATTACCTGTATTCGGTTATCAACTCTGGGAACAGTCCAAAGCCGACACTGCTTCGATCTACGTACAGAGTGGAACTGAATCCTCACCGCGCTGGATTTCTCTAGAATCCATGCTTAACGCAGGTAAATTCGTTATTTACTAACTTAACTCCCCCTCCCCTACCGCCATTAAATACGGCAGGGGAGGGGAAAATAAACAAGCTGCCAAACAACTTGGCAGCTTGTTCTATTTATACATATCAAGAAGAGGTATCTCTTCTTATACCTTTTATGCGAAGCCCCTTAAGCCGCCATTCCTTGGTGCGAAGACGATGGAACGGAATTTGACGAAACCAGAGCGAGATTGAGAATGGGATCATTCCGAACCAGGTCTGTGCCCAGCTTGGTTTGCTGTGGGAACGCTCTCGTCTGACCTCCTTCGGCGTCTCAACATAATCAACCACCCGCTCGGTAATGTATCTTACCAATTCATCGCTTTTGGTAGTCATGGCTTCCACCTTCCTTTTCGAATCTTGAATTGAACACCACTATAAGTGTAGTTTGCTCCATAATCCGATGAAATAAACTTGGAACTGTATTCGAGGGAGATGCATGTTTTCGCCCATTTACGCTCAATATAGATGAAGAGGAAGTTCAAAAAAGTCCGCTTTTGATCACAGACTAGAAGAAAAACGGAAACCTTGAAAGGTGAGATCATGAGAAGAAAACTATCTGTTCTGCTCGCCGCGGCTCTCATGCTCTTCAGTTTATGGGGCGACAGCACCCCAGTCTCGGCAGATGTGAATGACCTAAGATACGCTTTTCCCAACCGGTTATATTAATCGATGTCGGACATGGCGGAATTGATGGAGGTACTTCCTATGGAGATATCCTTGAGAAGGACATCAATCTTGATATCAGCCGCAGATTGTATATGCTTCTAAGAAGTCATGGGTATCGCACAATATTGAATCGAACTGGCGATTACGCCCTGAGTGATGAGAATCGCTGGTTGAATAGTCGTTCACGGCATATCCGGGACCTAGCTCAGCGGAAGGAACTTAGTGAGCAAGTACCCGCTTCAATCGTCGTTAGCATGCATGTGAATTGGGGACGTAACAAATCGCGACGCGGGGCTCTGGTACTTCATCAGAACGACGGCCGAAGTGCTCTTCTTGCTTCCGCCATTCAGGATTCACTTGACACTCTATACAATAGCCATCGCTTACCTGAAGTTGGTGAACCCTTCTATTTGCTAAGACATATCGATTCACCTGCAGTCATCGTAGAGACTGGATTTATCAGTAATGCCGAAGACCGCGTCATGCTTACAAGCAAACGCGGTCAACAGAAAATAGCCGAGGCGATTTACGCCGGAATTGTTCACTATTTTACGGTAATGTAACCCCAAGTCCCGGATTTCCGGGACTTCCTTCTGCTTGGGCAACATCCAGCATTCCAATAAAGTGTATACCCTTCTGCTTCATTTCCGGAATTTGACGCTTCAACGCCTCAGCTGTTGCGAGCCCACCAACCCCAACATGACCGATCGTGACGCAGGGGCTCTGCTGTTGAAGTCGTTCCTGCACTTTCCTAAGCTGCCCTGTCACATGACTAACCGAATGGACATCATCGAGAAAAATGTGATTCTGAAGTCGAGGCATCCCCTTCTCATCACATATTTCGCCTACAATCGAATGATAATTCGTCTTGCTATCAACGAAGAATAGGCCATGTTCCTTGCATACATCCAGAATCACCCCCATAATTCGCTTGTCGCCCGTGATCTTCGAGCCCATATGATTATTGATTCCCACAGCATAAGGTACATTCTTAATGGCAGCCTCCACTTTCTCCCTAACCTCAGCATCGGTCATACTCGATAGAATTGCGCCTGGTCCCAGCCACTCTGGCTTCCCCTGTTTCGGCTCCATCGGCAGATGAATAATTACATCATGTCCTTTCTCATGAGCCTTTCGGGCATCCTGTTCACTTGTCCTAAGGAACGGCATGACCGCAACGGTAAGTTTTACCGGCAGACTGAGAATTTCATCCGTTCCTTTCATATTGTTGCCGAAATCATCGATAATGACCGCCAGCCGTTTCTCTTCCGTAACAGTTGTCATGTATTCCACTAAACCCGCTGTGTTCGCGGACGAATCCTCAAACCCACCAACCGCATAGTTCACTGATGAATCACTTACAAACAGCACTACCAGCGAGAGAATCGCTGCACTACCCCATCTTGTCAATTTCATTGTCCTCTGCCTCCAAATGAAGTGATTTTTAAATCAACTCTTGCTTCCAGGCTTTGCGGCGAATCCAATATGTTAGCAGCATGTCGGCCATGAACAATAACAGCAGAATCGGCCCCGTTATCGCCCATAACCCGGTTATTTCTGCATAAATCCCTTCCGTGAATGGATGAATGTACTGTAGAAAAACATACGACAACACTCCCCAGTATAGGGAAAAGCGTAGACAAACATAGCCGTTTAACTGAATGCGGTTGTCGGAATAATCCCACCATCTTCGACCGAATAGCCTGTGCAGCAGTAAGCCGCTTACATATTCAACAAAGGTCGGAATAAGCAAACATGCTATCCATAAGACTGGTTGGCTCCGAACCACATCGGCTAGCATCAGCAAAATTAACGGAGCAAATCCATACATTGGCTTATACGGACCTTTCAAATACCCTTCCTTCCAGAACACTCCTGTTGTGAACAAGCTGTATACATTCTCAAGCAGAAAACCACATAGAGAATATACAAAGAAATAAAACAACCACTCATTAAGTTCCAAATTAACCAGCCTTTCTAGATGTCTTTATCGGAAATGAACAGCGCAAGGTCTATCCTTCCTATTATGACTGTCCAAGGCTCATTTATGCGCACAGCAAAAAGCCCGGCATTCTTTGCCGGGCTGCATGAAATATTGTCGATTCTATAGTTCAGTCCTTGATTTACATTTCAAGAGCCTGTCGCGCTAATGCCAGGCCTCCGCAAAGACCAGCATTACTGCCGAGTCCTGGTGGAACAATGTAATCGTTGATCTCGGAGTCAAGAGCGTGGTGTTGTACATACCCATTAAGAAGCGTGCCTACCTGCTCGCGGATCAATGGGAATAATTGAGGTTGGCTCATTACACCACCACCCAGTATGATCTTCTTCGGTGAGAGAATAAGGATATAGTTCATCAGCGCTTGCGCAATATAATAGCTCTCAAGATCCCAAGCAGGATGATTATCATCCAACTCATTTCCTTTTCTGTTCCACCGTGCTTCGATCGCCGGACCAGCGGCGAGTCCTTCCAGACAATCCTTATGAAAAGGACAGTGACCTTCATACTGATCTTCAGGATGGCGTCTGACTAGAATATGTCCCATCTCGGGATGCACTAATCCATGGATAAGCCTTCCCTCGGCGACAGCTCCTGCTCCGATTCCGGTGCCAACCGTAATATATAGACAGCTATCTAAGCCTCTGGCCGCTCCCCAGGCCGCTTCTCCCAGCGCCGCAGCGTTCACATCCGTATCGAAGCCGATTGGTACATTCAAACTTCGTTTGATATGATCAACCACTCGGTAGCCGCTCCAATTCGGCTTTGGTGTTTTCATAACTGAGCCATATGTATCACTCTGCTTATCGACATCGACCGGGCCGAAGCTGCCGAACCCAATCGCTTGAACTCCTTTGTTCTTGAAGAATTCCACTGCTCTATCCAGCGTCTCCACCGGCGTTGTGGTTGAAAAGGAAATACGTTCAGCAATTTCACCGTTCTCGTTCCCTACACCGCATACAAACTTTGTTCCTCCGCCTTCAATTGATCCGAATAGCATTGTTTCCCCTCGCGTTCCATAAGATTATCAGTTGTTTCATGTTCATGGTTAAAACTCAAAACTTTGGATTATTGTCAAGTAATATACAAAATTTATTGCTCCACACTGGTCCATTGGATCCCAATATTAAATCCACGTCAAAAAGCGATTTCCCCACAGCGCTTCATGATGCCTTCTAATAACATCAGCCGACAGCAAAACAGAGTCCGTTGTTGTATGGAGACCTTTCTTCATAAAGGAGCGGTAGCCAAGCCCATGTGCCATTCTAACAGTCGTATCTACACAGTATTCCGTCTGTGCGCCGCAAAATTCAATTTTATCCGCATTCAGAGACGTTAGAAGTTCTGTTAAATTTGTTTGGTAAAAAGAGTTGGCGTGAGTTTTAGAAACAAAGTGATCCGTTTCTCTAACATCCAATTCATCCATCAAGTCCCATTCCGGCGAGTGCAGTGGGAGCCCTTCATCATGATGCTGTACAAAAATGACGGGTAGTTCATCCTCCCGATAGACGGCTATACGCTCATTTACTCCTTCCAAAACTTCATTCAAACCGAAAAGTGGTTCTTCTTCCGTATGAAGTCCTTTCTGCAAATCAATGACGACAAGCGCTCGAGCCATCCAATCATTCCTCTCTCTATTGCATATCATTTATTTAATCTAAATTATATGTTAAAACTCCGTTTGTTGAAAAGATTCATAGATCGAATGTTCGCATCTAAATCAAAAAGCCAGGCCACTTAACTACTACAGCAATCAAGGGACCTGGCTATTATCATAATTTTAAATACCGACTTACTTGCTCCAGCTGTAACTTACGATTTCGGCTGGTTTGATCTTCTCAGACACTTTAGCATCAACTGGCTCTTCCAGCAGATTGCAGCGCTGAGGATTAAGCCCGGCGATCGACAGACGAAGCGGCTGCTCAGCTCCGGTCATGTTGAAGCCTCTCGTCACGATCTCATCCGAATGCTCTTTACGTTTAAATGCTGTAAGCGCAAAGGCATCTCCTTCAACCTTCATGTATTGATGATCGGCTGCAAATTGTCCGGCATGCTTGGAAGTCTGATAGCTGCTGAACGGAACCTGGAAGTTGATCGCTTCATGGTAAGTTCTTAGCTTATCCGCTTCATCTCCATGGAAGGCTACAGCGAATTTAACCGTGTTCTCGCCAAGGCATTGCGCTTCAGGCGTTGGGAAGTAGCCCCAGTCACCAAGCTCGCCTACGGAGCGAAGCAGAGTCAACGCAATCGTTCCACGCTCCGACAATACTTCATATTCGTTCAGGCCGAAGTTCGCAACAGTAACACCATGTTGGTTATCATGCACATTGACGAACGAGTGCTGATGCTGTGGATTCGTCGGATTCTCCCAAGCCCGGTCTACCTTGTTAGGACGCTGTACCACTTCGTAGATGCTCTCTGCTTCATGGTATTCCGTCTCGATTCCAGTTGGGAACAGTACGCGCAAGCGGTGATCCTTCATTTGGTTGTTATAAGTGGTCTCGAATTGCAACTGCTTGCTGCCCTTTTGCAGCGTAATCTTAGTTGCAATCTTGAAGATAGCCGTCTCCTTGGAGCGCTGAGCTTTACGATCGCGGAACTCGATCACAGCCTTCATTTCCTCTTCTAGAAGTTCATCGGCGGAAACAGGGATTTCCAGCTCCTGCTCAACCAATACTTCACCTGTAAAGGCATTAGCCGATTGGATCGTAACTGTTGCTTTTTTACCCGCAGAGAGAATGGCTTGGTCTCCTACTGGCTGCTTGAAAATATACTCATTGGCGATATCACCAACATCTTCAAATACCATCAAGCCCGTGTATTCCTTGCCTGTCTCTTTGTTCTGAACATCCAGTGATCCATCCTCTTGAATAGTCACCTTCAGGAATTCATTCTCCAATAAATGTCCTTGCTCCTTAACGATGGCTTCGCCAGCTTGCAAATCTGCGGCAGAACCTTCAACTAATGCGAAGGACTCCCATGCCATAGCAGACATTTGCTCCATGAACATGCGTACCTTAACATACCGTCCCATGAAAGGCTGACGGAATTTATCCTTAGGAAGGTCATAGCCGAAAGTAACACCTTCATCGATGATTTCAGCAGCTACTGTCTCGCCTTGAGCATTCACAACCGCGAGTAGCGGCAGCTTCGTCTCTTTCTGTTCATAATAGAGCTGGGAAGGCGTTCCTTGTGAGAATGGCTTTCTCGACCATTCGATCGTCACTTCAGCTACACCCGTCTTCGCAGAACCAGCAGTATTGAAGATAACGAATGGCTTCGAACCGTCAGGGAAAGCGCTGGTGTCGATCTGAGCCATCAATGCCTCAGCCGCCTCATCAGCTACAAATTTACCAACCTCTTTTGCTTTTTTGAAGCGCGTTACCATTTCCTGATGCACTTCATCGACACTGCAGCCACAAATGCTATCATGCGGGTGGTTCTGCATTAGCGTCTTCCATGCATAACGCAAAGTGTCATGCGGATATTGCTCAGCAGTCGTATAAGCCATAGTAGCAAGTGGCTCTGCGATATTTTCCAGTTGACGCTCTACTTCGGTGTTCATCTGCTTCAAGTAGATACGTGCAGAAGACGTATTAGCTAGTGTGTACCAGCCGTCGGTTTCCTGACTAGTCAACTCTCCGGATACCGTGCTTAATTCCTGCGGCAAATCAGCTCTAAGCGCAGCGATGTAATCCTCAAAGTTGCTATGGATGAACTCAATATCCGGATACAGTTCATTTGCTACGCGTATCGCAGCAGACAGATCCTTCTGTACCGGTTGATGGTCACAACCATTCATCATCAACAAATGCTCTGTAGATGCATATTGCGATGCGTCCGCGAGTTTGCGCTCCCAGAACAATTTGGCTTCTTCCTTATCCACCGGGATCTCGTTACCGTTGCTGTACCAGTTAGCGAACAATAGACCGAGAATTTTCGAACCGTCCGGACCTTCCCACCACATCTCGGAATATTGCGAAGCATATTTCTCATCATTAATAACAACATTGTTGAAGCCCGTCGGCTTCACTCCGCGCCCGAAAGCTGCAACATCCAGTCCGGCTTCACGCATCATTTGTGGTGTCTGCCCCATATTTCCAAACGTATCCGGGAAGTAACCAAGCTTGACTGGTGCGCCCCACTTCTTGCTCTCTTCAAATCCGATCAGCATATTGCGCGTATTTGCTTCACTGCTTATCAAGTAATCATCCTGCAAAATGTAGAACGGACCGATCTTAAGGCGTCCCTCACGGATGTACTTCTCAAGTAAAGGTTTCTTCTCCGGGCGAACCTGTACATAGTCGTCGAGAATAATCGTCTGTCCGTCAAGATGGAAGCTCTTGAATTCTGGATCAGTCTCGAATAGTTCCAACAAGTCATCAACGAGTTGGATCAGACGCATATGATGCTGCTCATAAGGCAAATACCATTCGCGGTCCCAGTGGCTGTGAGATAAAATGTATACTTTTTTCATTCTAATCGTCTCCTTAATTGAACTACCTCTTATTTATCTATCCGGATGTCGAAATAATCCATCACTAGTTCACAGAACATCATATTTGCCCAGGAGAACCATTCTCTCGTATATTTCGTCGGATCATTCACGTCAAAGCCTTCATGCATCAGCTTAGTGCCAGCATCACATTCCACCAGCAGGTTGAGAATCCGTTCCTTCTCCGTTTTGTCCTCAGTCGTCATACCCTCCATCGCCAGCGCGATTGGCCATACATAATTCTCCGGAGTATGCGAACTGCCGATTCCCTTCGCATAAGTTCCTTCATAGAAGAAAGGGTTCTCGGCACTTAGCAATGTCTTACGGGTAGCAAGATACAACGGATCATTGCTGTCGCAGTAGCCCAAGTATGGAGCAGACAACAGGTTCGGTACGTTCGAATCATCCATAATGCTATAATTTCCTAGACCATCAACTTCATAAGCGTATACTTTCGCACCGCTCGTATTTGTTACCTTGGCATGTTGCTGCAGCCCTTGTTCGATATCTTCACGCAGCTTCGTGATCCGCTCGATCAAGGAATCGTCCTTAAGGATATCCTGATAAATCTCACGCAAATAATCGAGAACAACGACAGCGAACATATTAGATGGAACAAGATATCCATAGCGGCAAGCATCATCGCTCGGGCGGAAGCCGGACCAGGTCATGCCTGTAGGCGCTACTGGAGAACCTTTACCGTCTCTGACTAGCGTGTCTTCCAATCGGGTTGTATCACGAACGAAGGTGTATGGCGAACGGTTATGATCCTGCTCAGTCTCCCATACTTCCAAGACGTTCTGTACCGCTTGCCTAAATGTATCATTGAACTGAGCTGTACGTCCGGTAGCCTTCCACAACAAATAACTAAGCTGAAGCGGATAACAAAGAGAGTCGATCTCATATTTGCGCTCCCAGATCCATGGAGTCATCTCCGTATGATCGGTCTGATGTCCAGCATCATTTGCTTCTTCATTAAAAGCATTAGCATAAGGGTCCATATTGATATATTGCAGCTGGCGCTCGACAAGACCGGCAATCATCTCCTCAAGATCGGCATCCTGCTTGGCTAAAACAAGATAGGGTCTTACCTGAGCTGTTGAATCCCGCAGCCACATCGCCGGAATATCCCCGGTCAATAGGAAGGTCGTACCATCTGAATGACGCTTGACCGTCGTTAGCAGTGTATTGGCGAAGCAGGCATTAAAATTCTCCGCCCAACGTGCATGCTCTTGGCCACATAGCTCAGTAATATGATTCATAAAGCTCTTGACCGATGTTGGAATCTCATTGTAACCCAATTTGTTAGCCTCCCTAGTCTCTATCAAATCTTAATCCCATATCCCAAAAACGAAAGTTGATATATCAAATAATCTTCAAAACCTATTTTATGATATACCATATCATTTGTCTAGCGTTTACATTCATTATTTTATAGCTGTTATAATTGGTTATACTAGAGAACTATATACGTGATCGGAGTGATCCGTTGTCTTTCTATCCCTACTCTATTGCTGAAAAGCTTGTTCTATCGTATATTCAACATAACAACCACATTTATTGCTCCATAGATAACATTTACAATTGACATATCAAACAGATAAATGATATACCAAATTTAGCGAGGAGAAAAAAATGGAACAGATTCCACTATATCAACATATCGTAAATACGCTAAAAGCAAGAATCAAATCAGGAGAACTTCAGCCTGGGGACCAGCTCCCCACCGAAGCGGAGCTCTCCAGAGAGTTCAAAGTGAGCCGCATTACATCCAAACGAGCCTTAACAGAGCTGGAAAATGATAACTTGATCTACCGGGTACAGGGCAAGGGCAGCTTCGTAAATGCTGACCTGCCTCCTCTCCGTCCTCTACCCAGGATTGGTAAAGAAATTCTGATCATTCTGCCATTCACCCATAACCCGGGACTTGGCGATTATGAGAAAGGGATTAATGAATATTTAGCGACGACCGATTATACGCTGAATATTCAATCCAACACGGTGATCGGACAGCGCAGGCTACTGGAAGCAGCCTTACATAACAACAATTCCGGCCTGATCATCTATCCGGTGAGCAGCAGAGACGATCTCGGCATTCTGTATCAATACTATCTGTCGAAATTCCCGCTGGTCACGATGGACAAGATCATTGACGGTATTCCGTTTCCATGCGTCGTCTCCGATAATTTTGACGGCGGCTATCAAGCCTGTAAGCATCTGATCGAGAACAATCACAAGAAGATCGCCTTTCTCTCCTCCTCGCAGGTCGAGAAGTCTTCGTCCATTCGGGAACGCTATTTTGGTTATTTGCAAGCGCTGTACGACAACAGTCTGATCGATTATAGTGTGAACGATCTAATAGATCGGTATTTAACCCATGAGGATGATAACGGCAAGGAGTACTACAAGAAGTTCATTCAAGCTGTTATGGAGAACGGAATTACGGGGATTGTTGCTGAGAATGACCTGATTGCAATTGAGATTATTCAGATCGCCAAGAATATTGGTCTATCAATACCGGATGATTTCTCGATTGTAGGCTTCGATAATATTCATCTTTCCAGCTTTATTGAACCAAGGCTCACTACGATTTCTCAGGATTTTGCACAAATGGGTTATATGGCTGCGAAGAACCTGATCGGAATGATTGAGGACCCACTACAGCGTCCGCAAGACAATGTAATCATTCCGGTACAGCTGATCAAGCGTCAGACGGTGAAACAGCTATAAAATGCCTACCATTAAAAATTGAAGGAGAGTCTACATGCTGCATTATATTGATACTAGACAAGGCTCCAACAACAAACACTCTTATTCGAATGGGAATACGCTTCCATATACGGCAGTCCCGTTTGGCATGAATCACTTTGCAGTTCAGACGAATGATGAAGGAAGCTGGTTTTTCAACCCGCTTGATCGCGTCTTCCAAGGGTTCCGTCTCACCCACCAACCAAGTCCGTGGATGGGCGATTTCTCTCATTTTCTGATGACGCCTATTGCAGATGATAAGATTAGAGGCACCGTTTTCACCTGCCAGAGCTCTTATCGTCCAGAAGAAGCTGTGTTCAAGCCGAACTACGTAAAAGTGAAGCAGCAACGCTACAATATTACGAGTGAGCTTGTTCCATCCTGCTACGGTGCTGCGCTGCGCATTAAGTATAATTCCCGCCATCAGGCCGGACTCGTACTCAATGTGAAAAATATCAGTGAATGGCATATCGACGCCGCAAATCGTAAGCTCACTGGCTATGTAAGCAATTTTGCCGGTTGTCATGATGATCAATTCCGTATGTACGTAGCGATGAGCTTCAATAAAGAGCTCGATCTTAGCACTTCCGGATACTACGATGAAGAGGGCAAGCTCTATAGCGAGGCTTCGGTCAGCGGTAAAGACCGCCATTTTGTCATCCGCTTCAAGGACTGTGAGACTGATACCCTTCATGTCAAATTGGCGACCTCTTTTATTAGCGACGATCAAGCTACGCTTAACCTGGAGCGAGAACTGAACCTATCTATCGACGAACTGAAAGAACAGGGTGCACAAGCCTGGAATCGTTATTTGGGCAAAATCCAGGTGTCACACACCAATGAAGAGTATCTGCGCACCTTCTACACTTGCCTGTATCGTATGTTCTTGTTCCCGCAGAAATTTTACGAGCTCGATGCCAATATGGAACCAGTCCATTATGATACGACAGCAAGAGCCGTCAAGAAAGGTGTTCTATATACGAACAACGGCTTCTGGGATACTTACAAGACCGTCTATCCACTCTACTCCATCATCGCACCGAAGGAATATGCTGAGATGCTGGAAGGATATCTGAACTCTTATCGTGAAACCGGATTCCTACCGAAATGGTTATCTCCAGATGAGCGCGGACTGATGCCGGGTACCTTAATCGACGCCGTAATCGCAGACGCCGCAGCTAAGGGAATAGGATTGGAATTGATGCCTGAATTGCTGGAAGCAATGCTGAAGGCAGCAACGACTCAGAGCGAGCAGACCTGCTACGGCCGTCAAGGCACACTGGATTATATTAAATATGGCTATGTTCCAAGCAATTATCATGAGAGCGTTAACCATACGCTGGACTATGCTTACAGTGATTATTGCATCAGTCGTGTCGCTGAACTGCTGGGTAAGACAGATATCGCTGACAAGTACCGCGAGAGCGCGCTGAATTACCGCAACATCTTCGATTCCGAACTCGGCTTTATGCGTGCGAAGGATCAGAACGGACAATTCCGTACAGACTTCAACGATACAAGCTGGGGACGGGACTATGCCGAAGGCAGCGCCTGGCAGAACGGCTTCGCCGTATTCCAGGACTTCCAAGGGTTGATTGATGCCTATGGTTCAAAGGAACTGTTCTTCGATAAGATCACTGAATTATGCAATAAAAAGCCAGACTTCGATGTGCTCGGCTACGGCTTCGAAATTCATGAGATGAGTGAAATGGCCGCTATCGATTTCGGACAAGTTGCTATTTCTAATCAGCCAAGCTTCCATATTCCGTATCTGTTCAATTATGTTGGACAGCCAGCCTCCTCGCAGGTAGTGATCAAGCAGATCGTCACCCATCTGTTCAACAGCGGCTTTGATGGATATCCAGGCGATGAGGACAACGGTAGTATGGCTGGCTGGTATGTATTTAGCTCTATGGGCTTCTACCCGGTATCCCCTGGCAGCAACGAATACGTTCTTGGTATCCCGTTATTCGATCAGGTGACCATTGAGCTGCCTAATGGCAAGCAAATGCAAATCCGTACGGACAATAACAACCCGCAGTCCAACTTCGTATCCAACGTCAAGCTGGCTGGACAGGATTATACCAAGTTATTCATTACTTACGAAGACATTATGGAAGGCAAGACGCTCGACTTCCGCCTCGGTCTTGCTCCGAGCTACCGTGACTACAAGCCGGAAGAGCTTCCTTTCTCGATATCGAAATAACGAAAAACAGGGACAGGCTGAGTTATGCATCAGCTTGCCCCTGTTTTTTAAATTAAGACGGTCAGCGATCGCGAACCGCTCAACGAAGCCCCCAACGCTGTCTTTCCCCAAATCTAACGAAACTGGCAATCGCTATTTGAGCCTAAGAGCGTCTTTTTATTTTCTAACGAAACGTGGTATCGCTATTAGCTTCATATCACGTAGATTGGCCTCGTTTTCGTTCAAATAACGATATGGTGTTTCGTTACATTTTGGGCAGCCTTATTTTCGCCTAAATAGCGTGTCCCAGTTTCGTTAGCGGTCAGCACTCTTTCCCCGCCAACGTCTTTCTATATTTCAACGGTGAGAGACCCGTTGCATCCTTGAATAAATGGTGAAAGGTCTTCACACTCCCGAAGCCTGAAGCTTCAGCGACATCCGCCATCGAGCCCTCCTCGGTCAGCAGCAGCCATTTAGCCTTATTCAATCGGTACTCATTCAGAAATGTAATAAAGTTCTTCCCTGTGTTCTTCTTAAACAGCCTGCTGAAATAGAAAGGATCGAAGCCCATATACTCAGCCACTTCCTTCAGCGTGACCGATTCTTGATAATGTTCCTCGACATAGGAGAAGACCCGCTCCAGCTGCTCCAGCGTCTCACGCGACTGGATATTTCCGTTACTGGCGTACTTAGCCATTTCGTTACAAGGAATGTCTCTGAATATTATAGGCAGCATTTCAAATAACCTGGCCTTAATAATATACATGTAACCTTCCCGTCGCGAGACATTCTCCTCATGAATATCCTCCACCAAAGCACGCATACGCTCCATCACATGCTCGGGCCATTTCCAGCTCGAATGCTCCATTTTCATAAAAGAATCACTGATGGATTTCTTGCGCTCTGCATCGGTGGACGAATCATAGAACAGACTTAGATCAAATTGAATGACGATCCTCTCGCCATCCGGCGCAGCTAGGAAGTAATGGACATCCCCTCCAACAATAAATTGAATCTGGCCTTCATGCATTCGGATTGGGATATCGTTAATCCCCAGCTCCAGACTGCCTTTCGTCACATATATGATCTCAATCTCTTTATGCCAGTGTGGATAGCATAACCCTTCCCCAGAGTTAACAAAACTTCTGAAGGAAAAATCCTTGTCCAATTCCGGAAGTTCCAAATAAATACTCACAGTCATCCCTCGTAGTCATTGGTTGTCTTACACTACTGACTATATTAGACAATATGATTTAGGTTGTAAACCGAGCGCAAAAAGGACGGTACTTGCGTGATTCACGCGAGGCCCGTCCTTCATTTCTTTCAGTACACTTAAAAACTACATTCATTAATTCTTCTTGCTGATCTTCTCCAACGCTTCGGAATGGCCATAGACCGGATAGTCACGCTTCACTGGCTCACACCAGCGCACACCGTTGATGATGACCTTCTGAATGTCTGGATGGTAATACGTCGGATGTGTCTCATGACCCGGCTGAAAGTAGAAAATCTTCCCATTACCGCGACGATAAGTAGAACCGCTTGGGAATACGTTACCTCCCTCGAACCAACCGACAAAGATTAGCTCATCCGGGGCTGGCACATCGAAATGAGCCCCATACATTTCCTCTTGCTCAAGCTCGATATATTCACCTATTCCTTCCGCAATTGGATGGCTCGGATCCATGACCCACAGACGCTCACGCTCATTCGCTTCACGCCATTTCAAGTCGCAGCTTGTACCCATCAGCTTGATGAAGATCTTCGACATATGTGCCGAATGCAATACGACTAGGCCCATCCCGCGGAGTACATGACGGTGCACTCGCTCAACAATTTCATCACTTACTTCGTTGTGGGCAACATGTCCCCACCAGATCAATACATCGGTATCTTTAAGCACTTCCTCAGTCAGACCGTGCTCTGGTTCATCCAGCGTTGCTGTCTTTACTTCCATATCCGCTTCCTTCAAGAAGCTAGCCAATTGCCCATGAATGCCTTCCGGGTATACCTCACGAACTTTAGCGTCCGTCTGTTCATGGCGATATTCATTCCATACCGTTACTCTAGTCATATTCTTACTCCTCCTGCTCATTCAGTCCAGAATGTCTTCTCTATATGCCTGATATGTCTATCATACAAAACGCCCAGTCCGTTTTCTTCCTACCGTTTGTTCTATTATTCCTGAATTTTGTCTTCCAGATTTATGCTGTTCTAGAGGCTAATTCTGATTTCAATATCTCTAGTATGATATGATCACCGCAGCACGCTTAGTTCGGATTCCAACCGATGATATCAAGCAGCAACCAAACTGCCGTTAACCAGACAAAAATTGCAGAGCATTTATTAATAATAACAAGCATCCTTCCCGTTCCATCCAATTGCTTCAATATACGACCTGCAATGGTCAATGCAAGGAACCAGCACCATGAGACCAGGATGCAAGCAGCAGTGAACCATACCTTATCAGCTGCCGTATAACGAAGTGCACTCGTTCCAATCACGCCGACAGTATCAAGAATGGCATGGGGATTTAATAAAGAGACCGAAAGGGCAAAGACAATTTGTTCTTTGATAGACAGTTCTCTGCGATCTTGTCCAAGTCCTGTCCTAGGCTTCGTTCTCCACATGGAATATCCCATATAGATTAGAAAAACAGCCCCTCCGCACATCATAACGATCCGAAGCCATTCCACCTCCCCAACAATAACCGACAGACCAAGGACGGCAAGCAATATGAGTAAGGTATCGCTGATTGACGCGGTGATCGTAGCTGGCAGTGCCCTCCGGAACTTAGGTTGCTCTGCACCTTGAGTAAATACGAAAAGGTTCTGGACGCCAAGTGGCAGAATAAGACCGAAGGCAAGTACCATTCCATGTATGAAAGCCTGCAATTTTGATTTCCTCCACCCTTTTTCTTTCTATTATAAATATGGTATACATAATAGGAACGACCAATTGGATGGTAATTAAACCAACCAATTTAAAGGATGGAGTTGCAACCTATGGAATGGCAACCAAATCGATTCTCACATTTGACCATACAACAGCAAATCATAGATTGGATCAAGCAACGCATTCAGAGCGGTGAATGGCCGATCCATACGAAGCTCCCAACGCAAAGAAAACTGGCCGAAGCTATGGGAGTTAACCGTAGTACAATCGTCATTGCCATTGAAGAACTCGTGGCCGATGGCATATTGTCAACGAGGGTCGGCGATGGAACCTATGTATCGAACAATAGCTGGAATGTGCTTATCAAGAGCAATCACCTTGACTGGGAGAGACATATTTCCTCCAGCATTTATGAACCGAATTTTCAGACAATTCAGCTTATTAATGAATATGAGCAACAGGAGGATATCATCCGCCTAGGAACTGGTGAGTTATCTCCGGAGCTGCTGCCTACGGCTGCTCTACAGCGCTCATTGCAGAACGTACAGATTGCCGCACGGGACATCGGCTACTCCGAACCGAAGGGCAGCAAACAGCTTCGGCATATGCTAAGTCAATATGCCATGAAGAGGGGAATTCATGCCTCACCTGATAGCATCATGATTGTATCTGGCGCTCTACAAGCTCTACAGCTGATTTCACTGGGTTTGCTCGAACCTGGCTCGACTATTTTCCAGGAGGCTCCCTCTTATTTAAACTCGGTTCGCCCCTTCCAATCTGCCGGAATGAGAATCATCTCTCTGGAGAGAGGTAATCGCGATAACAATCTGCTCGATCAAATCACAGCCATGAAGGGCAAGAAGCAGTCTCTGTTCTATACCGTCCCGACATTACACAATCCGACCGGTTCCACGATGAGCCTGGATGAGCGCCAGGAGCTACTGCAAATCTGTGCTTCTCAGCAGATCCCTATTATCGAAGATGATGTGTATCACGAGCTGGCGTTCGATGAGATCCCTCCGTCGCTTAAATCTCTAGATTCCTCTGGCCAAGTGCTCTATATCGGCAGCATGTCCAAGACTTTAAGTCCAGGCCTACGGATCGGCTGGGTTATCGGCCCTGAGCCAGTCATCGACAGGCTGGCCGACATTAAAATGCAGACGGATTACGGGTCAAGTGCATTCTCACAGCAAATTGTGAGGTATTGGCTTGAATCGGGGCTTTATGATGAGCATATCGTTAAACTACGAGCACAGCTTAAGCGGCGAGCCGATTTCGTTGAGGAAATTTTGCGGAGTCGGTTTAATAGCATAGCGACTTGGAATAAGCCGACAGGCGGATTCTACATTTGGCTTCGTCTCCGCGAACCACTCGTGAACAAAGCCCTGTTTCTCAAGCTCATGAAGCAAAATGTACTTATCAATCCGGGGTATATATACGACGCCAAAGATTTTTACCATATCCGGCTCTCTTATGCATACGCTAGCTTCGAGCAGTTGGAGACAGGTTTGAATATTTTATATGAGGCCATTGTGGAAGGAACTTAGTCATTTAGGCGGATCACTTTGCATGCTTTGGGTAATGTCCCTTCTTGAATCCATCTCTCTACTAGATCGTTGAAGAAGTCGGGCATAACCAAGGGAACACCGTGGCCCATTTCTGGGATAATAACACCAGTGCAGTTTGAGTTCGCTTTGACAAGATCCTTTGCGGACTTTTTCATCATCGCTTTTTCTTTGGCGCCAACTGTAACTAAGAGTTTACCACGCGCTTCTCTAAACCCTGCGGGTATTTGAAAAGACATGTTCTCCTCTAACACTCTAACAAGAGTATCGAGCTTCATCTGGCAGCTTTCCTCATAATATCTCTGAAAGTTGGCTTCCTCTATATATAACGTCTTGGCTTGCAGCTTAGAGAAGCGTCTATTTCTGATTAATGGATACGACAATCTAACCGTAGGTCGAATGAATTTGCGCATAAGTTCACTTGGTCTGACAAGAGCGCTATTGATGATGGCAGCCGTAACTAAATTCGGTCTCTGGCTTAATATTTGAATAATGACCTGCGCCCCTAAAGAAAAACCATTCAGAATGACTTTACATCCTGCAGGCTTTCCTGCTGCCTTATCCTCAATAAGCTCAATTAATCCTTGCGCACTGTCCTGTATAGAAAATGGAGTAACCTCATCGCTTCCACCATGTCCAGGCAAGTCTGGAACGATACTATGATAATGGGAGAAGTATGGAATCTGGTTATCCCACATCCAGCCGCTCACTCCGCCGCCATGCAAAAACAACAGCAGGGGAGCATTTTGATCACCGTATTCTTTATATTGCAACGCCAATCACCTCACCTACTTATTTGGATTTTGAAGCGCTATTAAGCCCCAAGATTATACCGATTAGTGTGAAGTGCAGCGCGACCTAATATCATTTGCCAGCTGTTCAGGATCTTCACTCTCTAATACGACTTTATCGAAACTAACCCCTTTGAGGCTGAGAATAACGACTTTTTTGGCATCATGATAGGATAGGAAATAGTTCTCCAAAATGGCTGCCACTTCCCATCCTGAAATACTCACTACTAATTCACGATCACCCAACATCATTTGAACACCCACCTATAGTCTCCTCCTCTTTACACTGGTCCGGAATTCTGTGGAATGAACATGCCAGCGAAAATGCGCGTCTTCCGCTCAGCTGATGGTTGATTATCCAACACTTTCTCCAGACATTGATTAATGGATTGAAAAAGCTCCACAAATTCACCATCGCTCACATGAATCGGTGTTGACCAATAGCCGAACCCTTCTTCTTTGTACTTATCAGGTGGCGTATTCGACAGATATGTGGTAGCGAGCTGCAGTAAATTACTATGAAATACTGAGAAATAACGGATGTGATCCTCAATGGAGGTCGTTTCAATCTCATGTTCAGGAATCTTCAGGTTGTCTTCTCTGGCCAAGAATAGACGTTCTTCCGTCCCTTTGACTTTTTTCGTATCAGCCACTTCGATGAGCTCCGCTTTAAGCAAAAGATTGACATGTCGGTATAAAGTAGCTTGAGGAACGTCACCAAGCGCCTCGGTAAGCTGGGCAATCGTTAATGGAGTACCTAACAGCAAATGTTGTAAAATACGCATACGCACGGGATGAAGTAGTAGATCAGCCTTTTTAGTCATTGTATTGCCCCTCATTATTAATCATTATCATTTTATAAAATGATAATGACATTGTATTTCCGAATCGTAAATAGGCCGGTTTTAGTTCAGTAGAAATTTATGTAATAATGGTTTTAAGTTATTGGCAATGAGGTGAGAGAATTGGTCAGACGGATATAGGTAGCCTCCTAAATAAATTGATCTGTTCATTGTTTTAGGAGGCTATCTTAATTTATAGGAGTTGTATGTATATGAGACAAAATAAATACGATGATGTTAATTTCTTTTCTGCTTATGGTAAAATGCTGCGTTCCGTGGAGGGACTTGAAGGTGCGGGTGAATGGCATGTGTTTAAAGAAATGCTACCTAAATTGCAAAATAAGAGTATTCTTGATTTAGGTTGCGGATTCGGCTGGCATTGCCGTTATGCTCGTGAACAACAAGCAAGCTCTGTAATCGGAGTAGATATATCTGAGAAAATGCTGCAAAAAGCTCGCGAAATGACGGATGACCCCGAGATTTCTTACATGAACATGCCCATTGAGGATATAAACTTCTCTGCTTCGCAATTTGATGTTGTCATAAGCTCTTTGGCTTTTCACTATATTCAGTTTTTTGAAGAGATCTGCAACAAAGTTTATGATTGTCTCAAACCGGGAGGTTCCTTTGTGTTTTCAGTAGAGCATCCCATCTTCACTTCCCGGAACGAGCAAGATTGGTATTACGATGACCAGGGCAATCGTCTTCATTGGGCCGTGGATCATTATCAATCCGAAGGTCTGCGGAACACTACATTTCTTAATGAAGCTGTTATCAAATATCATAGGACGATTTCGACCTATATCAATGACTTGATTCATGCCGGATTTATTATGCGGGAAGTCAAAGAACCTATTCCTTCCGAAGAAATGTTAAGGAATATTCCCGATATGAAAGATGAACTCCGAAGACCCATGTTTCTAATAATTTCAGCTGAGAAATAGGCAGTGTATACACAAAGGGAAGCCCAAGTCGGGGCTTCCCTTCTAGATTTCAGACCCGTTTCTATCGACTAAGCTTACTGCCCACGCTGCTTACGGTTCTCTTATAACCTAGCGCAATTTAAGTCTAGTTACTCCGGATGAATGCTTGCGCTGCCATTCCCTGCTGACCGAGACACCTGTATCTATAGCAAAGTCAATCAGCATGATCCATGCCGCAGCGATAAGAAACCATCCTGGTAAAGAAGTGAGGAGCAGTAGGATGGCTGGATGGATCAACTCTGCCAGCACAAATGCTAAGGCTCCCCAGAGCAGGGAGAATTCTACACAGACATAACCGCCGATGTTCATTTTCTGGCCCTGATAATCCCACCATTTTCGATGAAAAATTTTGTCCAGTACCCAACCCGTAGCATATTCCAGACATGTAACCAGTAGAGCGGACATCAAGAAAATAACCAGTCCGCGCGCCAACGGATCGTCCAACCTTGCTCCTGCCTGTTCAGAAACAGTAGTGATCAAGAGCGCTCCAAAGCCATAAATGGGGCAAAAGGGTCCACATAAAAAGCCCCGATTAACAAAACGTCGCTCTCGGATGCTAGCATAGGATGTCTCCAGAAGCCAGCCGGCGAAAGCGTAAATCGCAAACAGTACCATTTTTTGCGCAAATACGCTGCTCATGAGTTTCACTCCCCCAATCGACATGAATGTAAGAACTACAAAAGACCAAAAAACTCTGTGCCAGGAGCCTAGCACACCCTTGACTGCTCAGATTTAATACATTGCTGGAGTTCCTCGAGGCATTGCTCTGCTGCTACCTCCCCCGCCTTGATACACTCAGCTGATTTAGTAAAATCAAAGGATGCGTAATAACCTACCTCGGGACGGATCACATAGTCCGCTCTTTTAAGACTGACATGCCTTCGCCCTGCGGCCATCAAACCGTAAGAACGGTATACCACCTCCATCATATTTCGTGGCGGTTTCTTCTCATGCTCTCTGGCTACGTCCACAGCAATAATAAAGTCATCTCCCCCGTCCAACGCTTCCTCCACGGGTAGATTGTTAAGGACACCGCCATCAACAAGCATCTTATCGCCATCCATTAGCGGGGCAAACACACCGGGAAATGCAGTCGTCGCCCTCAGGGCGGTTCCCAAGTCACCATGATCCAGAACCACCTGCTGTCCGCACATGAGATCCACAGCAATCGCTTTGAATTCAATTGGGAACTGCTCAATGAGCAACCCCTGTTTACTATGCTTTTCCAGCAGACCGTTAATCGTCTGTTGAACCGCGTTGCCCCCCAACAGACCGCGATGTCGAATGCCCATATCGATCAGACGGTACTTCGGAGTGTTCAGAATCACTTCCTGAATAGCCTCTGCCGGCACCCCAGCCGCATACAAGCCGCCGATAGCACCCCCCATGCTTGTACCTACAATACGATCAACCTTGATCCCATTCCTCTCAAAAGCTTTTAATACACCGATATGCGCCAAGCCCCGTACAGCTCCTCCACCTAATACCAACGCGGTTTTCATTGTGACACACTCCACTATCTGATCTTTTCAAAATATATATAGAGGTCTCTTCGCAAAAAACACAAAAGACCAAAAAACTATCCAAAAGCTAAAGCCTTTAAGCTAAAGCTTCTTGCAACAAATCGGACAGCATTCGCTGTTCATGATTGGACAGTCCGTCCAATGTATCGATAAACTTGGAGATAAGCTCCGTAAGTTCATTTCCCAGTTCATCGTTAATCGTCTGAATGATCGTTCCGAGGACCGTACCCACAAACAGCAATATCCCGCTCTTACTATGAAGTCTCTTGCTGACTAGCAATGAGATAAGATGCTCTGTCTTGCTCCCCAGCTTCTTGATATATACTAATAGCAGGCCGAGAATGTAACCGCAGAACTCTAGATTAGACGCTTTGGATGATATTTCGTTCATGACTTTACGGATAACCTCATTCACATTGGTGTCCTTGACACTTCCTAGTAGCTTCCTGATATGCGCTATCGTATGTTCCCAATCGACCGCATTATAGCTATCCTTCCGGTTTAGCTTAAATAAATCAGTAGCCTGGTCCGTAGGAGAAAACACAACTTGCGATCTGCCGGTTTCCTTGGCATTGACTTCATAACTGCGGCTCACAAATCCTTGCTTCTCCATCTCCTTCATCATGTCATAAGCAGTCCATTTGCTTACACCCAAGGAAAGAGCCAGTGTCTCATAGTGAATCGGCAGGCTTGTACGTTGATATAATTCAACTAATTTATCCAGAAATTGCAGTCGTCTTTTCGTAAGCGACATGGAGTTCACCTCAGTGGTATGACCTTTATTAATCAACAATAACATTTGTTTTTGGGTCTTTTGTGTATATGGTAGCACGACAATATTTAATCGTCAACCTGGACACTTATTATATAAAATGCCTCCGCTTAACCATACGGATGATTTCGACGTTGCTAGAGCAACAAATGTCATGATAGTATATCAACCAATGGATTGGATTGTTATTCAATGCCACAATTCAGATTCTAGAACAATCCATAATACCATCCAGAACACTGGAGGTGAATGAATGCTGAAAGTAAATCGTGATGATAAACGTCCCATCTGGCAGCAGCTTCTGGATCAAGCGATTCACAAAATTGAAACTGGAAAATGGTCACCAGGTGAATTACTGCTCCCATCCCGCGAACTCGCTCAATTGATTGGCGTTTCCCGCTCAACCATACAGATTGTATATGAGGAGTTATTTAGCCGCGGATATACCGTAACCTCTCGACGAGGTGGAACAAGAGTTAGCGAATGGATATATACGACTCGTCCTTCAGAAAATGCTGCTACACAAGGGTCCCTCCCTCCTGAACTACCTCTGTTAAACATCGGAGTCGACCACTTGCACCAATGGTTTGGTAACAAAGATCATCGAAAAACAGAGATTGATTTCACTCCTCATGAGCCTTATTTAGACGAACATTTTCAAAGAAATTGGAGAAAGTCCTTTTTACATGCCTCTACGGAAACAAGCTTGGACAGTTGGGCATATGGCAACGCCTATGGCTACCTGCCGTTGCGAGAGCAGATTCAACGTTACCTGTCGCTTGAACGAGGAGTTCATGTAGATATCGATCAAATTATTTTAACTTCTGGCGCACAGCATAGCATTGATTTAATCGCCCAAGCCCTGTTATATGAAGGAGATATTGTTTCGGTTGAGGATCCTGGCTTCCCTGCTGCTTGGATGGTGATGAAATATCGGCGCATGCAAGTCGCATCCGTTCCGGTCGACGAACACGGACTTTGCGTAGATCGCATTCACCCTAAGTCCAAACTTGTATATGTTACACCATCGCATCAGTGTGCGGCTGGAGTTATTATGTCGGAGCCTCGCAGGCAACAATTGTTACATATGACTGCTGAGCAGCGTTGCTGGATTATTGAGGATGATTACGACAGTGAATTCCGGTATCGTGGTGACCCAATTCCAACCTTGTTCAGTCAGCGGCCTCAGAACACGTTGTATATGATGAGTTTTTCCAAAATGATCGCTCCTGGTATCCGGATATCAGCAATCGTTGGTCCCAAAGAAGCCATTCGTCAGATTGCCCAAGTCCATGAGCTAACCAATCGCCATCTACCGATTATGGAACAATTAACACTTACTCATTTTATCGAACATGGTCATTTTATGCGTCATATGAGACGAGTTCGCAACGTATATCGGCGTAGACACGAAGCTATGACGAAAGTCATTAACACATCAGGTCTTAGTGCACATTTTACTCTAAGTGGCGCAGAAACGGGGCTTCATATGCTACTTGAGGCTGATAAATCGTTTGGAGAAGAAGCAGTGACGAGGTTAGCGCTCGACCAGGGAATCCGTGTATACCCACTGAGTACATATTGTTTGGAAAGTGATCGAAAAGGATGGGTACTGGGTTTTGCTAAGGTAGATGAGGGACTTATTGAGCAAGGAATACTCCGCCTTGCTAAAATGATCTTTTAGAGGTAGTTCAAAAATGATAGTTCAAAATAATGCTGCCGAATCTGTAACGACAGCATTATTTTTTAAGCGATGATTTCGGACTTACACGGTTTTACCCGCTCTGAACATTTTTTCAATTTCCAGCGGATTTTCTTTCGCAGTGATATGATGTGGATTTATTCGATACACCTGAACCGGACCACCAAATACGGCTGACCGGTACCTGTCTACGTGTTGCTGAGGTAATGGACGATTATAGTAACCCGGCACATACTTATGAATCATTTCTTGCAGCATATGTGTAGCTTCATCCAGATCCATGACAGGTTCTGCCTTGCCAAAAATCATGACACTCATATACGCTGTGTCCGTCTTGGCTGGCACCGGATCAGTAATCGTTCCATATTCTTCACAAACCGTAAAACAGACCTCTGGATTAGCATCCATCACCTGATTCCTTCTCCGCCAGGTCGCTCCATGGAAGTAAAGCTTGCCATCTGTCCAGACAAAATTAAGCGGAACTACATAAGGCAGATGACCATCAGCCATTCCAAGATGTCCAACTCGAGCCTGCAATAGAAATGTCTCAATCTTGCCCTTGTCCAACACTTCCCTTGTCTTGTAACGAACTCTATCCATACTATCACCCCTATAATATTGAATTAATATTGGCTAGTGTATCAACTATTGGAGTGATTAGAAATATCCAAAACTATTAATTTAGAGCAATCCAAATTCAACCTTACAGAATAAATAAAGCTCCTGAACCTTGATCCCGTTTCTAACGAAACTGGATATCGCTATTTGCACCAAAAAGAGCTGTTGAGAATTTTAACGAAACTGGGGATCGTTATTCTGCTACTTTCATGGCTTTTTGATCGAATTGATCTCAAATAGCGTTATGGTGTTTCGTTAGAATTTATTTATCACTGTCTTTGCCAAAATAACGATATGGAGTTTCGTTAGAGCCCTAGACCCAAGTGATCACTTCAACCTGCTGCTTACACTACTCAAGAAAAACTTCAGCGTGTTCTCTCTTTGCGGCAAGAGGGCATTCACCTTCTGTTCGGAATGTGCAAGTAGATCAGAGAGCTGCAGCTCCAACAAAGGCAGCACCAGGTCTACACCTATTTTTCCGGTAATATCGTCCATGCTCTCCTGGCTCGGGAACAATTCTGTATCATGGTATTTGACTAGCATACCAACCTTACGCCGAATCGTATCGTCGAAGTCAAGACGCTGAAGAATGAAATCTCCCAGAATGACGCTGATCTCTTCATGCCCCTTGAAACTGTCCACTCCATCCCGTGTAACCTTGGTATACGGCTTACCGATATCATGGAACAATGCCGCTAGCTTCAGAGCGAGATCCTTCCTCACTCCATCCACAACCTCGTAAGTATGAAGAAGTACGGGCAGACGATGCGCCTGGCATATGCTGCTCACAATCTTTGCAGACGATGAGTTCTGGAATGATCGACAGCAACTCTTCCTCCGCCAAGGCGATGTTCTCTTTCGTCAGCAGAATGGTCTCTAACCGTTCTCTTAAGCTACTTTCCAATCTCTCCAACCCCTTTTTCATGCTATAAAAAATCTATAGTTGTCTATTGTTTTCTCTGTACAATGTCCTGCTTCGTATCATTCACGATCAACTGAAAAACATCTGGACGGCTATAATGTCCAACTGGATCGAAGTCAAATCGACTCCGTACGATCTCGGAGAGATCCAGTGTCGCCACTAGAATCCCCTCCTGGTCATAAAGCGGCTCCATGATGTATTCACCTAACGGGCCCACAATCGCGCTTCCCCCTACTGAGAACCTCGGGATCCTGCTCTATATCCGGATAGTAGGCTAGGTCTGCGGGATAGGATTCCTTGGTTGCAAACTGATTGCAGGAGAGGACAAAGCAACGGCCTTCGCAGGCAATATGGCGAATCGTCGACTGCCATGAATCCCGCGCATCTGCCGTCGGGGCTACATAGATATCGATCCCCTGCGCATACATCGCTGTTCGGGCTAGTGGCATATAGTTTTCCCAGCAGATCAGTCCGCCCACCCTGCCAAAGGGAGTGTCAATCACGGTCAACGTGCTGCCGTCGCCTTGCCCCCATAGCAGCCGTTCGGAGCAGGAGGAACCAGCTTGCGGTGCTTGCCCAGCAGTTCCCCGTCAGGACCGATATAGATCATCGTATTAAACAAAGTACCTGTGCTGAAATCCTGATCGCGCTCCACGACACCGATGACAAGATGAACCCCTAACTCCTTGGCCAAATCGCCAATCTGCTTCGTCTCATCTCCCGGGACATCGATGGCGCTGGTCCAATAGCGCTCCCAATCTTTCCGTCCGTCAGCGGTGCGGCTTCCGACACGTGCTCCGAAGCTCAGACCGCGCGGGTATCCCGGCAGGAATACTTCAGGGAAGACGATCAACTCTGCTCCCTGCCCAGCCGCTTCCTTCGTCATCGAGGCGATCTTGTCCATAGCGGACTGCTTATCGAACAAGATCGGAGCGGCTTGTATGACCGCTACTTTCACATGCCGATTTCTCACTTTATCATCCCTCTCTGTTATCCATTCCGACAATGAGCGGAAGAACCGGACCCTGAACACCTATCATAAGAGAGAGTGGATCAAAATAAACCATCCAATAGAGCATAAATTGTAACCATCCACTTTTTGTTTGTGTAGCCATCCATTCATTCATTGCTGCTTGATTAGGTTAAATATCGCATGAAAGCAATAGAGCAGCTGTTCTCCCTTTACAGGAGAACAACTGCTCTATCGTTATTAACCAAGAAAGTATGGATTTCATAATACTATACCAATTTCGTTTGACAGCCGCCTTTAGCTTCAATCACTGCACCGTCGACTTCAAGCCATATCGAAGAATAGGAAGGATTATAGACAAAATCCAGAGAAGCCGAAAATCGAAGGTGCTGATATCCCTTCAAATAATCGACAATTTCTATATTTGAGGCATACCAAATGTCTTCACGCTGGCCAACTGATTTGCAAAAGTTCTCTATCAACTCCCAGTTATTATCCTGATCAAACTCATAGCTATGTCCCCAAACATACATCAGATTGAGATGATGCCTTCTATTCAATTGCTTAAATGTCTCCGCCAGCTCCAGCAGATTCCTATTATGGTGGCAAGTCGGGTTCCACTCCATGAAATCGTCCGGCATGCGAAAGTCGCCATGACTCTCGACTGTTCTGGCATATTCGATGCCAAGATACGGGAGCATATCTTTGATTTGTTGGTTAAATGAACCGTTAGGATAAGAGAATCCTCTTATAGGATAACCCGTGATGCTTTCCAAAGCCTTCCTATCGCCCATGATCTCTTCAACGATTTGCTCCCTGACACATCTTGTCATGGTTGGATGCGTAACCGAATGGGCTGAAATCTCATGACCTAGATAAACCTCCCCGATCTCTTCCAACGCTATCCGATCATTCTGTCCAGCCAGGCCCGAATTAAGGTGGAAAGTCCCTTTAATCCCATACTCGTTAAACACGCTAACCAAGCGTTTATCGGCCGTTCTGCCATCATCATAACTCATAGTTAGAACTTTATTCTTCCCTCCAGGGAACGTCAGCAGAACATTTGCCATACTAATAACCTCCTATATCCGTAAGTACAAGCGAGAGAAAAATAAGAGTCAATCCCTGCCCATATAGCGTCGGGATACACGGAATTTCATCATAATCCGAAACGTTTGGCATAACTGGTGTTCCTCCGGATACACCTTGTACTGTCCCATCAGGTTCGATTTGCGCCATAACACATTCTAATGTTTGATTGACTGCTTCCCGGTATGTAGCATCCAACCACCCCATTCTAATTCCAGCCAACCACCCCGCCGCGATCCCCGCGCTCCCTGACGTTTCCTCATAGAATTCGGGCTGATCCAATACGGTACTCCACATGCCACTTGCTCCTTGATATTGTCGCAGTCCCGCCGCAAGCTGCCGGTATCGCTCGACGATTTCCTCGGCAATCGGAATCAGGGAACCGATCTCCTCGGCAATCCAGGGACACGCCAGCACAACCCATGCATTGGCACGAGTCCAGCGAGCTGAGGACATATGATGCCCTTCTGCACAATTCCAGCCATGGAACAATACACCCGTTTGAGTATCCTGGAGCAATCGTAAATGAATAAGCAATTGGAACTCCGCTTCTTTGGCATACTTACTGTCTCCGGTTAACTTCGCAAGTCTAGCCAAAAAGAGTACGGCCATAAACAGTGTATCCGCCCATACTTGTTCAGAAAAATGGGCATTCTCCGTAACTGTATGCTCAAAAGCGCCTTCTCGCGTGCGTGGTGCTTCTGTCAGCATCCAATCACCGATTTTGATTGCTGTTTCCAAGTACCATCGGTCCCCGCTAACCCGATACAACTCCGGGAAGATCGCATATGGCGCCATAGAATTAATTACGTTCACTTGATCACTCAAATGTTTATTGTCTTCACTCCATTGACGCAAATATTCGATTGCTTCTTGTTTACCAACCAGCTTGGCATAAGCCAGGATTGAGATTACTCCAACTCCCGGTACCCAATCCCAGCTTCCCATGTTCATTCCCCAGTCATTCACAGTCCGATCGATCATTCGATGATAGACACGTTCCGCCAATTCCGTTAGTTCATCATTCCCCTTCATACGCCCACTCCCTAGATTTCCAAATATGACAACATCCTAAGTAATTCCCTTTCAAGATGTGCTATCTTTAATGTACGGATCCGAGTTTGCGAGACTTGGCTTCTTGTTCAGATTTTATGGGGATTTTTCCAAATACTCCTGAAAACTTTGAAATGAACCATGTTAAAATATCATTACTACCCACCATTCCCTTTGGAACAGGAGAACTAATAAAATGGGTTCAGACTACATCTCTCCCGGCTATCAGTTCGATGACATTACGAATCGGTTTCTAGATGATTTCCCCGTCCATTGTCATTTCCGTAACGGTATGATCGGTCAAAGCAAGCTGCATGCTCATCGGGGGTACGAGCTCTATTATTGTTTAGAAGGCCATGGAAAATTACTGGTCGCCGATCGTGTATATTCCTTGTATCCTGGCACCTTTGCCATCATAAAGCCGTACGTCCTGCACTTACCGTCCGTCATCGGAACAAAACCTCTTCACCGTGTCGTGCTATCGATCGACGAACATTATATGCAGATCTCATTCAACAACTTGCCGGAATCAGCAATTGCGTACACACCCTGCTTACTGAGCCGCGCCCCTTCTGGCACTTGTCTGCGGTGAAGATGGATACGATCCGAGAGCTGCTGCTGCGGCTTTCTAAGGAGCTCGCCGACAAGCCCGTTTTTTACGAGGCGGCAATACACCATCTGCTTACCGAAATGTTCGTTATACTAGCGAGGGAGCGGCATTGTCCCCCAAACATCGACAAATCAGAGAACACTGCGTTTGATTTAGCGGAGCGTATATTACAATATTTAACTGTACATTATGCCGACTCGATTGAGGTCAGCCGCTTACATGAACGGTTCAATGTCTCCCGCTCACATATGTACGATCATTTTAAACAAGCAACCGGCCATTCCTTGAACCGCTATTTAACGCTTTATCGGATCAATCAGGCTAAACGGCTGCTCATGGATACTCCACTCTCCGTGACCGAAATCGCCTCCAACGTTGGTTTTGGTGATCTCTCACATTTCTTTCATACGTTCAAAGCGGAAACAGGCCTGACGCCAAGCACGTTCCGCAAACAGGCCGGACACGAAGTACAACCCTATCGATTGTCATAGAAGCCCTTCGCAAACCTATTAAAATCGCCTATCACAACGGCATTAGGGTCAATAAAAAAGCCGATCCGCAGCGAAACACCTTATCGCTGCGGATCGGCTCCGTCTCATTTTTACCAATCGCTTCCCCTGAGAGGCAATGTCAAGCTCATCTGCTCATGATTCCATTCACCACTAATCGAGATCTGATCTTTCGACTTCTGAATCGTCGGCGATAATGCCTGCCCTTCGCTATTCAGCAGCATTGTAAACAGAAAAGCTGCTTGGCGAATTTGGCGGAAATCGATCGTTTTTCGCTCCCCGGAATAGATCACCCAATCAACTCCAAGCACACCGTCCACTTCGTTTATTTCCCATCGCCAGGAGGCATCCTCAGCCTGCCGATCGTCAAAGGCCGCAAACCAGTTGTGCAGCGTGATCGTTATTCCGCTGGCTCCGCCGATACGAATGACCGCTTCCTTCCCTTCAGCTTGACTTTCCATCCGCTCTAGACAGCCGCTAATCTCTAAACGAAGCCGGAAGTCTGTCGCTTCAATCATCCCATCAATTTTATCCAGATTCGGGTGTGTATCTCCGCCATTCGTAATAAAATGCACGCCATACAGCACATGCTCTTCACGCTGTGCACTATTGAAAATTGCTGAACAATAGTCATAACCGTCATGCAAGCAGCGTAAATGCATGTAGGTTGGCTGACCGCCGTTATCCAAATAAGCAAGCAAGGTCCGTGTCTGATTCCACATAATCTCCTTATTAAAGGTGCCGAGAGTATAATTTGGCGTCATATAGGTCGTCGCCCATTTTTCTGACTGATCATGTTCATTGATTGCGAAGCATTTTTGTAGCTCACGTTCCTCAGCAACAAGCATCCGCGCTGCTGTAGCTTCTGGGCAATGTATGCCGCTCTTGTACCATTCCTCATCGTACGGAAAGTCCACCCATTCAAAAAATTGCAAGGTTCCTCCTGTAGCATATTGCAGGAAGGCTTTATGGTTATTGTTTAACAGAGTGTTATAACAGCGGCTATGCGGCCCCGACCACTGGCCTGTCGCAGCATGATAATAGTCCGCCACCGAACTCCAAGCCATATCGAGCAGTTCTCCGCTCAGTTGCTTGGCTCGTTCAAGCTTTGTTTCTGTATGCAGCTTGGATAATTCCAGAATAGCAACCGTTGTATAAGTCGGGCTGTTATATTCCTGAAAGGCCTGTCGCACCTGCGTGAATTGATGCAGCTTCTCCAGACGATTCAGACCATACGTCTCATAACGCTTCTCGCCGAACACCTCACCAGCGACTAAGGTGACAAAGGCGCCCATAATGGCAATATTGGTATAGCCAGGCCCTACATCCCGCTTAATAATCGCATCGCACGCGTTATAGATCGCTTGCTTTACCTCCGCGTACAGCTGCACAGGGAATTTCTCGCCATGACGCGATAATGCCAGCACAAGCTGTTTGCCGCAAAAATCCGCCCAGTTCCAATCCGGCGGTGACATTTGCTCAAGCGGCTCCTCGTAGAACCACGACCAGATCCCGAATGTATTGCGGCTACGATCTGTATCCTGCAAGGAGACAACTTTGGCAAAAATGTCAAAGGCGCGCGCTTCATAGCGCTCCTCTTCTGTGTCAAGCAAACCAAGCGCATAGATGAGTGAATGAAGCGTAGAGTGAATGACATCGGCTTTTTTTATGGTCGTATGATAGCCTGGACTGCTAAATGGCGAGGTGAGCATCTGAATCTCGGGATTATATGCCGACTCTTTAGATTCAATCTTCCGCCGCAGCATTTCCAGTTCCTCTAGTTGCTGAAATTGTTTATTCACGGTATTCCTCTCCTTGTTTCCCGCAGCCTCATCATCTGATGCGGCTGCGGTGCTTTTCTAATCGTTTATTTAGCTGATTGCTCAATCAATCTTACAGCTACAACCGCTGCTTCCGCCCGGGTAACGATGCCGGCTGGCTTGAACAGCCCAGCTCCCGTACCTTCCATCAACCCACTAGCTGCTACTTGCGCTACATACGATTGCGCCCACAAAGGTATTTGCTCCGCATCGCGGAACTGGTTTAGCTCCCCGCTTCCAGCAGCCATGCCAGTTGCTGCACGTGCCAGCACTGCAGCCAGCTCTACGCGAGTAATGCCTTCCTGCGGACGGAAGCTGCCATCGCTATAGCCCGTAATCCAGCCAGCTTGCACCGCTGCTGCTACTGAATCCGTCGCCCAATTCCCGATGTGCGACTGATCCATGAACGGTAGTCTCTGATTTGCACTTGCCGGTTGCAGCGCCCGCACCAGCATCGCTACTAATTCCTGACGGCTCACAGTCTGGTCTGGACGGAAGGTATTATCGCTATAGCCTGTTACGATACCCGCTTGCACCGCTTTTTCAATCCAGGACTCACCCCAGTGACCTGCGATATCTTTCAACTCACTCTTCTGTACCGGCTCCGGCTTATCCGAGGTGCGATTCAGCGCAAATACGGCATAAATGCCCAGTTGCTTGATCTCGGCGGTTATGCTGCCACCTTCTGCTTTGCTGCCGATTTCAATCCACTTCTTCTGCTGCTCATCATAGCGTTGAAGGGACGCATATTGATCGTCTTTGACCTGCTTCGCATCGAATGCCAGACGCAATGAGGCAGATTTTTTCAGTTCTCCCGCCGGCTCTCTTCGCAATTGGAACATCGGACTTAGCAGTTGCAGTTGTGGACCGTCTAGCTTCTCAAGCTCTTCAATTATTATCCGGCTACCGGTATCCGTAGCTCCGGCTGGAATCGTCAGCGTAATCTGCTGGCCGAGACTAACCTCCCCAGCCGCCCCGCCTGGCAGATATAACTGACCGGTATTCGATCGATAAACATCAGGCTTGATCACACCCGTATATACAGGAGGATCAACCGGCGGTTCTACCGGCGCCGTTTCAATTGCAATCGTCACCGTTGCCGTGTTCGAATAGCCGTAACCGTCATGAACCCGGAACGTGAACGCATCTTTTCCCGACGCCGAGGCATTCGGCCTATAGACGAATTCTCCCTTGACGGCATCGGTCAGTTCTACCACGCCCTGCTTGCTCTGCCCGACAATTTCATAAGTCAATGTGGTTCCTTCGGCATGATCGGCTTCCAGCTTTCCTTGCAACCCCGAGCCAATTTTTACGGTATAGGATCCGTCGAAGGCAACCGGAGCAGACTCCGTATGCACCCATTGCATTGTACGAAATAAACTTGCGCGCTTCTCAAGACCGATCCCTGATCCCCATTCCATCCATCCACGTCTTCCGTTACCGTTGTTGTCATTGACAAGCAAAGAGAAGCTCATCACTTCATTACGCAGTGGAAGCACCGGTGTCAGCTCAGACCACGGCAATGCCATTTGATACACAGTGATCTTCTTACTTTCATCTCGCTTCACCACAAGCTTGCCATTCGTAATAGGACCTTTATCGATTCCCGGCGGAGCTGCAAATCGATACATTTGTGGACCTTCTGGCGTATCCGACAGGCCAATTTCATACCAGCTGCTGCTTTCCCCAGGTACTCCGGATGTGATAGCAAATTGAATGCTGTCATTGTTCCAAATTTGGACTCCAACAGCCTTTGCAGAGTGAATCTCATCCTTAATTTGTGCTGTCAGATAGAGATGATCTTGGTCATAATTCAGCCATATATCTCCACGAACATCGATCTTGCCGCTAAAACCTGATAGTAGAACTTCCTTGCCTTTTGACAAATCGATTGTTGGAGCTGAAGCCTCTAGCTCTGGCTCAATTTCTCCACTAATGTTTACAGTACGCTGCAGAATGGGGTTAAAGCCAAAATTCCCTTCGTATCGATACACATCCAAATCGTTAAATTTCACTTGTACAGAAGCCTTGTAATTTTCTCCAAATCCAAATGTAGGTAGTGAAATACGAAATGACTCTGATGCCATTGGAGGAATACTGATATTCCATGCCTGCCGTCCGGACTGATTACCTACACTCCACTCCACTTCTTTTGCTTGTAGTGCATGCAGCTTACTAAAGTTTGTCACCTCAATATATAATGCTTGATCATATTGGCCTTCCGCACCTTCTACTTGTTCTACAACCGGACGCACCTTTACTTCCTTGGCTTTATCAACCTTAAGTTCATATCCGAGTTTACCAACCTTCTGCTCTCCCACCATTAAATAAACCGGAATATACCGATAGCCTTCGCGAGTGTCCTCTATAGAAATTGACTTTTCAATAGATTGACCTGGTTCGATCGTAACCAAATGCGCTTTCCCTTCTACATTCATTGTGAAGGAAAGTTTGGATTTGCTCGTGTTTGTCATAGACACTGTAAATTGACCTGCATCCCCTACTACAGTAGATTGACCATTAATAGTAATGGTAGGTTCCACGGTGATTTGGCCGACATCACCTTTTACATAGTACGGCTCGCCAGAAAGGGACAATATAACTTTTCCGTTAAGCGGCGCGTACAGCTCCGAATTACCCATCATATCGGTAATTTCGATTGGCGTATCTGTGGCAATATTGATGATCGTATCCTCCATCGCCCATATAACACGCAACGGCCTTTGATCCTTAACAAACCGATAACTGCGAATTGGATCCTGAACGGCCTCCACTTCTTCAAACTGCGCATTTGTCAGTTCTCTAGTCATTACTGCGTAGCTCACATAAGCAGGCTTGGCTGTATATGCCCCAATCGAGCTTTTTTCATTTCGGATCATCCCAAAATTATCTTCATTTAAATCCGCTTGAATGCCATCGTCCATCAGGTCATACCAAATCATCTTTTCCACACCGCTGCCTAATGCGATGACATGCCCTTGCAGCAGATAGTCCGCTTGCAGCTTCTCATTAATGCCGCGGGATCCGACAAAGGTTGGCCAGCCGAACTCCGTCAGCCAAATCGGCACCAGGTTTCCGTTATTGTACTTTTTGATTAACGTTTTCAGGCCATCCAGTTTCCCAGCCAGCTCTTCGGGCGCATTAGGATATTCATATTCCTGCACAGCAATGGCGTCAAGATAATCCATCCCGCCGAGCTTGAGCACTTCCTCAATCCAATCCAGCTGGATGCCGGCGGATACAATACCGACAATCGGCAGATCCGGATGCTCTTCTTTTACAACCTCATAGGTTTTTTTCAATAACTTAAAATAATAGTCGGGCTGTGAGTTTGCCGGGCTGTTGCCACGCTTGCCAAATCCGCCGTTAAACTCGTTGTACACATTCATGGCGATAATCTGGTCTTTGTACTGATTCACATATGCTTTGGCATAATTCGCCATGCCTAGTCGCCCTTCATCTGTATAAGGGGTTCCGTTATTGTCGTAAAATGGGTTATTATAAGCAGCAACGTACAGCATCGGAATGCCTTCCTGCTTCAATCTAGCCATATAATTCTCCAGATCAGGAAAATAGGTATAGACTCCTTTTTCTTTCTCGATGTAGGCCCATTCAATTCCATCACGAACAAAGGTGGCTCCCGCATATTTTACAAGCTTCACAAGATCCGCATTCCAGCCGTATGCAATGCGATGCAAATGCGTATTGATTCCAAAAGGTGAATTACCATTTGTCGGAGCTGTGAAAGGTTCAAGAACAGAATATGATGTCTTCAAAGGAATCGGCGAGCTACCGCTCTTTTCAGCCTGTGCTTCAAGGGTAAAATAGCCTAAACCGCTAGCTGTAACTGTGATGGCAGCCTGCCCGTTAACGGTTTGTGCCGTGCCCTCAGCAACCTTCGTGCCATTAAGATCGAAGGCTTTCCAGCTCACATTCGGCCTGACTGTTTCAACGATGAACTGAATAGGTTCATTATTCAAAAAAACATTGCCAAGCACGGTCTGCTTGAACTTCGTATCTGGCAAGGTAACGGTTAGAATAGGTCCATCCTGGCTCCATTCTCCTGCCGCATTCCCTGCTTCTACTTTAAAGGTATAACGTTCACCAATTACAAGACCTTCAACTGCATAACTCGTCGCTTGACCACTAATTGTGTCAATCAACGTACCATTTTGATAGATGCGATATTGGGTCACACCTGCCGGGTCTGCAGCAGCCCCCCATTGTAAACCTACAGCTTCCTCTTCCATGCTTTGCAAATGCAGCGTGCTGCCGGCCGGCCAGCTTGGTGCCGTCTCATTCGCCCGCGAGCCGCTAATCGATAGATAAGGCTGGTTTTCTGCATTTTCCCTGCTATTGATGCTGACCACGAGCCCAACATCTACTAATTGCAGCAAACCAAAGCTAACCTTTTCTTTTCCTTTCCTGATTTGATCCTTCACATAGGATGTAACGTCAACCTGATGCCATTTCCAGGTCATATTCATTGGAACCTTGCTAAGATAATGGACTACCTCTGGTTTTGTAGCCCAAGTCATCTCCGTTTCCTTCCAGGAGTGATCCTCCAATCCGAATACAACCGTATCGATGGCACTACCTCCTCCATCCGCAACTGCTCCATAGAAGTTCAGTGTTGCCGTGCCAATTTCTTCTGTAAGCGCTTCCGTATCGAATTTAATAAAAGATTGGCGGGTCACGTTCGGATCTGCCTTCATATTTTTAACGAGCAATTTGTCACTCGTTCCATAATTCATCTGACTTGCGCCGCCTGCATTAACATAGGTGTCCTCAATTGCAGGAAGCTTAACGAGATCTGGCATGGTTACGACTGCTTCCGGACCGTCCTGTGACCAATTGTTAGACGGATCTCCCGCTTCCACCTTGAAGAAATAATTTTGCTTCGATGCCAATCCCTTTACATGATAATCCCTTTGTGTTGCAGGTACAGTTGCTATCAACATATCATCCTGATAAATCCGATAGGATACAACCATTTGATTGTCTACGGCACATGTCCACTGAAGATCAACAGCATCCTCTGCAGACTGAATAGCTTTTAGCTCGCTGCCACTCGGCCAGCTAGGGGGTATAGAATCCTCAGGAGCCTTATATTTCACTTCCACATAGGGCTGTTGAATCGTGTTCTCCTTGCTGTTTAGAATGACTGCTAAACCTTGCCCTCCTGGCATGTCAGGCTGGACAAAGGCAATACTCATCATCTTATCCGCCGTCAGTTGTTCAATGACTTGTTCAGTTATATCAATCTCGTAGCTCTTTACTGTCTTATCCAACGTAATGGAGGACATAGCTTGGGATTCATAAGATGGTTTCGTGTTCCAGGTGATCGTCTTTTCGGACCAATTATTATCCATCACCTTGTGAAGCTGAATATTGGCTTGATTCCCTTCCCCAACAGCACCATACACAACTAGTGTTACAGACTCCACTTCTGCAGAGAAGCCTGAAAAATCGAATTTCATATAACTTTCTCGAGTTAATTCCGGGCTGCCTTTCTTAATAACCAACGCCTTATCCTCACCAAAATTGATATTAGCAAAAGCATTTGAGCTTCGCACATATGCATCATCTAGTGGTAACAACTGGATTGAGTGAGGACTAACTTCTCCTGCTTGATCTAGAGCATCTTCATTCGCATGGATTGATGAGATATTTATCTGAAACAAAGTGGTGCAAATCATTGTCAGAATGAGAAACTGAGCTAATACTGTTACTGATCTTCTTCCTCTCATGTTCCATCCTCCCAAAAAATATTGGTGAAGCAACGCTGATCAAGTATCCTCTGATTGAGCTCGATTTCTATATTCTGTTGGTGTTAGCCCGGTAATCTTTTTGAAAATCCGCACAAAGCTGTTCACATTGGTGTAACCGACCTGCTCGGCAATGTCACGAATTTTCTCCTCCGATTCCGCAAGCAATTCTTTTGCTTTATTCATTCGTATTTCCATTAGGAAATCGATAAAATTACACTCCTTTTGTTCCTTAAACAGCTTGCTCAAATGCGAGACGCTAATGCGGAACTCACTTGCCAGCAGGTTCAAAGACAAATCGCTGCGCATGTAATACGTTTGAATATAGAGCAGCACTTGGTCGATCACATCATTTTTTTCCCGATTGCTGCGCTTCTCCTTGATCCGTTCAATAAAAATATCAAGTGCATTTACTGTATATTGCTCCAAATGCTCTAGCCGCTCGTATTGGTTCAGCAGTTCAATTCGATATTGTTCGGGGAATATCTCCTCTGTATCGACTCCGATTTCTACAGCGACGGTTGAAGCCTTCATTAAAAACTGAACAATAAGCTGCACAATCATTTCTGGCGGAACGTTATGCTCGGCAAAGGCTTCAAACCATCTGTGCACCTGCTGCCGCAGTTTATCGGCATCCAGCACTTTAATAGAAGCGATCATTCCGTCCGTCATCGCCAGCAGTCGGTGAAATTGCGGTGATTGACCGCTTGTGATATCCTCCTGCGTAATGATCGTATTGCCGCCTATAACAAGCTTATAGCGCAGCGCCTCCAGCGATTGTTTATAGGAATAGCGGATCGCCCCTACTTGATCAACAACATCGCCTATTCCAATTGTAATGGTGCGATTAAAGTATTCCTGCACAAAGCTTTTCATCAAATCCGCTACGGCGACAGCCCGCATCAGATAGCGCTCCTTGTCCTCATCACTAGCATCAAAGCTCATAATGACCGCGCATTTGCCCGTATCCATTTCGGCGGCGATCCCCCGATTTTCCGCATTCATCAGCTCTTCAGCTACGTTGCAAAGCGCGTAAGCGTAGAGCTGCAGATCTCTCGGCGAGGCAATCTCCTGCTTATTGTCAAAATCGACACTCATGACGACAAAACGGTCCGGATGCAGCCGAATGCCGATCCATTCCATATAATGCTCAACAGACTGCAGACTGCTGCGCTGATTGGACAATAGCTCTGACAGCAGGCGCCATTTCAGCAGTGGCTTACTTTCATTAACCTGCATATGCAATTGCTCTCGATCCTGCAAAATATGCTCCACCGTCGATTCGAAGTATTGGAACTCGTCAGTATATTTCTGCTTGGGATGTACTGTCAGCCGTTTACTCATTGTACGGATAACACGGTTGACCGGCTTATATGTCCAGCGTCCGATCATCGCTGCGCTTCCTGTCGCCACTACAAACAGCACAAGCGCCAGCACAATCAGCCCGTTGCGGATAACTGTCAGCGGACGGGTCAATTGATCCTCAGGAACAATTCTTACAATCTTCCAATCTGTATATGCTTCATGTACGTAAAAAACGGAAGAATTGACTTGTTCCACTTCAGACCGAAAATATCCGTCCTCCTGTCCGTTCAAGATGCGGTTAATATAAGGAAACTCGCTAATATCCTTGCCCAGTTTGGTCTTGTCAGCGTGAAGAATGACGACTCCTTCGCTGTCGATGACAAAGGTTTGCCCTTCTTCCATCCCGTCAGTATTGCGAATCAAATTGTAAAGTACATCCTCCTTCAAATTAACCGCGATCGCTCCTTTACGCGAACCGGGCGTATGAAGTAATGGATAAGTACGGACAAGTGTTACCACATTGCGGTAAATCGGATAATTGGAATGGGTCATTTTTACTTTGTGTGTCGGCATCCAGCTTGAGAAGCCTTCAAATTCGACAAACTGATTGATCCAGTTAAAGTCCTGCAGCATATCCTGCTCCGTCAGTATGTTACCGCTTACAAGTCGCTGTTTGCTATAAGAGTAAAAATCTATCGAAAAAATCTGTTCCGTGCTGTTTAGTACGTTATTAATTAAGTTGGAAACACGGAATGAATTGTTCCGGCTCTCCTGCTCATCCAGCTCATGATCAAAAAAGCGATTCACTTCCTCATTTTTCAACAATTGAATCGCAGACTTATCCAGGTTCGATAATGTTAGCTCCAGCTTGCTATCGAGCTGCCGCAGCAATTCCATATTCGTATCTGCCAGCTGCTGCTTCAACTGATCATTGAACACTAAGTACGTAATGAAAATAGAAGAGAAGACAAGGAGAAACAGAATCATCGATAAAATCGCAGCCGCCTTAACCAAACGCCGGTTTTGAAATAGATTCATACCCAGTCCCCCTCTTGTCTTCTCTCTGATCGTTCAACTTCAATTATTGAAAGCTTGCCTTGTTATCCTCATACCATTGTTGAGCAATTTCTGTAGCTTTGTCGCCGCCCAGACGACTCCATTCCTTGCGAATTTCCTCAAGCGCCCATTGGCCTGTATACTTGTCGCCCTGTGTAACAGCCGTCGCTCTTGTCTCACGAATAAAGGTATCGAGTGTAGCACGAATTTCGTTAATTTCGTTAAATGTCGGTTGATATGGCGTGTCGCGACGGAATTCATTTTTCAATGCCAATCTCACCGATTCTACCGAAAGTGCAGCCATGCGTTGTGACATCTCATCATCTGCAGCTTGAATTAGCAAATCTTCCGGCTTCATATTATCCTTTCGCACAACTGCGTATTCGCCTGCGTACAGCACTTCCTTGTTGAATTTATCAATATCTGTCCGCTTTGCCACACCATCAACCAGTTGATAATGCACGCCCTCTTCCCCATTCACAAGCGTAAACCATCCTTTTTCCAACATCCAATCCAAGTATTCAATTGCCGCTTTCGGATTTTTCATGTCCTTATTAAACACGACATATATTAACGGCGAGGATTCTTGATAAGCGCCATAGTGACCGTACTGAGTCGAGACCGTCTCCATCGGCTCTGGCTTGGCAGTCGGTACGTTAGCGATTAGGTCCTTCATCAGAATATCGATATTACCGCCACCCCATTGCCCCATTAAAATACCGGCTTTTCCTGTCGTCCACAGCTGGTTGGCACGCTGATTGTTATTGTCTGTCATATATTCTTTATCGACAAGCCCTTGCTCATAGAGCTCCTTCTCCAATTGAACAACATCTGCAAAACGGTCAAGGACACCGCCATAGGTCATTTTTCCGTCTTCCAAATACCATTGTGAATTCATCGCGCCATATAGAGCGGAATAGATATCAAATGTGGTATAGCCGACAATTGGCGTACTGCCCGCGTAATGCTCTTTGAAGGCTTTGGCTACATTGACCAGTTCCTCCATCGTTTTTGGTCTTTCCAACTTCAGTTCATCAAGCCAGTCCTGTCTGATCCATATCCCATGATTTGCAATATTGGTGACTGGCCGCTTCGTTGTTATCGCATAAATTTCGCCATTAAACGTAATTTGTGCTTTCAATTCAGGATTTTCTTCTAAGTATTTCTTATATGAAGTGCTGTATTTGTCAATATAGTCGCCGATGGGTTGAATAACACCTTGTGTTACCAACTTGCCGATATAACTACGATCATAGTCCCATACAAGATCAGGTGCTTGATTGGATGCAAACAAAATGTTCAGCTTATCTTGTGCTTGATTACGGGCTACAGGTACGATCGTGAGATCGATGCCTGATTGCTCGCGGATCCATTTTACCCAACGATTATCTTCATACGTGCCTTCATCGCTAGATACACTACCACGATCAAACATCGAGATACTTAATTTCTTGGGCAATCCATCGTATGGATCAGTCGCCCCACCTTTATTGGCTTCACTCTCTTTTACCGGGGTATTACCGCTGGCCTCTTCCTTTCCAGTGCTGCCGCTATTACTGGAACAAGCCGTTGCCAGCAAAGCGATGACCATGCACATGATAAAGAACATCTGCCCCCTGTGTTTCATGACTTTAGCCATAATCTACCTCCTAGAGTACAATTTATTATATCAAACTGCTCCTACGATACACAGTTGATATCATGTTTTTGCTTAGCCTTTTATTGAACCAAGCAATACGCCCTTAATAAAATGCTTTTGCAAAAATGGATAAACACAAAGGATCGGAACTATTGCAAACACAACCGCTGCTGCGCGAATCCCTTCTGGTGTAATGCTGGTTCTAGTTACTCCTTCTCCACTCCGCATAAGCTCAGGACTGATCAGATCGATCATTTGATAGAGTTTGACCATTAAAGATAATTTGTCAGTACTGCGAATATAGATCAGAACATTCATATAGGAATTCCACCAGCCTACGGCATAGAACAGCGTCAATGCGGCAATAACCGGCTTCGAAAGCGGCATAATAATTTTCCACAGAATCGTCGCATCACTAGCGCCATCAATGGCAGCAGACTCTTCCAACTCCTCTGGTAAGCCTTCGAAAAAGGATTTCATAACGAACATGTTGTAGGCGCTTATAAGTGCCGGCAGCCATAATGACCAGTACGTGTTGACCAAACCAAGGCTGTTTACTAGCAAGAAGTTCGGTATCATCCCTCCGCTGAACATCATGGTGAATAAGATCGCCATCAGCATAATCCCTCTGCCTTTAAGTCTTGACTTGGACAGCGGATAGGCCGCCATCGTCGTCAACAGCATATTTAGGAACGTCCCAACTACCGTAATGATGACCGTATTTTTCATCGCGACGATCAGCTGTCCGTCCTTAAGCAAGGATTTGTATGCGGTTACATTAAATTCAATTGGCCACATAAACACTTCTGCCGCATTGATTGCCCTACTGCTGCTTAGCGATACGGCAATGATATTAATAAAAGGAAACACAGTTACATAGGCAATTAAAGCCAGCAATATATAGTTGAACCAACGGAAAAATACTGAGGATGCCTTTGAGCTGCGTATTTTCAAATCCTACTCACTCCTTTTCTGCGACGAGCGGCTACCATAGGCCTCGTTCCCCCATTGATTTAATAATTTTATTGACCGATATAATCAATATAAGTGCGATCAATGACTGGAATAGCCCAAGCGCTGTTGTATAGCTGTACTGCAAATTAACGAGACCCCGCGTGTACACATACGTACTAATAACTTCCGCTACGCCCGTCACAGCCGGGTTGCGCAGTGCATATACCTGTTCGAATCCGACATCCATCATGCGACCTACCTGCAAAATAAGCAGAATTGCAATCGTGGAGCGAATGCCTGGCAGGGTGACATGCCATATTTGCCTGAGCTTGTTTGCACCGTCCATTTTCGCCGCTTCATACAACGTCGGATCGATCGAGGCCATTGCCGCCAAATAGAGGATCGTTCCGAACCCGGCCTCCTTCCAAATACCGGATACGATAAAGCTGACCGGCCACCAGAACTTATCGGCCATAAAGTAAATCGGCTCCATGCCGAAGGCTTGCAGCACATAGTTCACAATGCCTGTGGAAGGTGATAAAAGAGCAATAATGATGCTTCCTAGTACAACCCATGAAATAAAATGGGGAATGTACAGTAGATTTTGCAGTGTCCGCTTATACCACTCTACTCTGACCTCGTTAAGCATGAGAGCCAATATAATAGGAGCCGGAAAGGCGAATATAAGATGGTACAGATTAAGCAGGAGCGTATTCTTCAATACAACGTAAAACTCCTTGCTTGAGAACAGCTTTTCAAATTGATCCAAGCCGACCCAAGGACTGCCCCAAATGCCATCAGCGAGACGATAATTTTTGAAAGCAATAATTTCCCCGCCCATCGGCGCATATTTGAAAAGCAATAAATAAATGGCCACCGGCACTAGCAATAAATAGAGAAAACGGTTTTGCGATAGATGCTTCTTCGTTTTGATCCTCCCCTTTCGTATGTTTGTCGTTGTTCGTTCAACCTTTCTTTTTCAACCTAACACGCCCTACCTTGGCTCGAAAATCTCCAGTTTTTATGATGCTATTCCTTATCGCCAAATGCGCTATATTCATTTTTTGTGATGCCACTCCTTTTCAATTCTCCCCCGTGTTTCCGAGCTTTTTGGAGCACAAAAAGAAGCACAGTTGCCTCCATCAGAGGAGGCAACTGTGCTTGTAAAAATCAACACTAACTTCTACTAGACCAACTAAAATGAAGATTGCCGGTCAGCGATGAGCGAAAAAAATGTTATAGTAAGTCATAGATTCACAAACTGAAGGTGATAAAAGCATGTGGAAACCAGACCGTCAGAATAAAAAACCGCTCTATGAACAAATTGCCGATCATCTGGAGAAGAGAATCGCGTATGGTGAGTTCCCTCCAGGTAGCCAGCTCCCGTCCGAACGGAGGCTAGCCGAGCAGCTCGGCGTTAATCGCAGCACCGTGATCCTTGCGTTCGCCGAACTAAGATCGATGGGGATCATTGAGAGCCTTACTGGGAGCGGAACACGTGTAAGCCGCACCAAATGGGGCGCCACACCCAAGCATACACCGAATTGGAATCGGTATGCCGAAGGCGGGAGCTTCCTCCCCAATTTGCCTTTTTTACGCAAAATCAGGGATGCGCTTAGTCAGCACCCATCCCTGATCGATTTCGCGAGCGGTGAATTGGCTGCGGATTTATCTCCGCTTGATGAAATCGCCACCTTGATGCGGGAGCATGATTACACCTCTTATTTGGGCTATGATAACCCGCAGGGATATATACCGCTTAGACAAGCCCTGGTCGATTACTTGCAGAAGTACCGGGGAATTCAGGCGACAGAATCGTCGATCATGATCACCTCGGGCTCTCAGCAGTCCTTATACCTGATCACTCAATGCCTGCTGTCCCCGGGGACGCTGTAGCGATTGAGGATCCGTCCTACTGTTACTCGCTACCGATGTTCCAATCGGCTGGACTCCGTCTGTTCAGGCTTCCGGTCGACCAGCATGGCGTCCATCCTGAAGATATCCGCGAGTTATATAAGAAGCATCGGATCAAAATGGTATTCCTGAATCCAAACTTTCAGAATCCGACAGGCGCGGTTATCAGTAACGAACGCCGCGAGCAATTGTTCTCTGTCGCCAGTGAACTCGGGCTTCCGATCGTTGAGGATGATCCATTTAGCCTGACTGCATTTGAAGGAACTGTACCCGCACCGCTTAAATCGATGGATTCGAACGGTAACATTATCTACATCGGCTCTTTCTCCAAAATCGCTGCCTCCGGTCTGCGAATCGGCTGGATGGTAGCTCCACATTCGATCGTGCAGAGATTGGCTGATGCGAGACAACAGATGGACTTTGGCTTGAGTGTAATCCCACAGCAGGTAGCCGCTCAATTTATTAAATCGGACTATTTCCAGCCCCATTTGGATCGTCTGCAAATCCAGCTCCAATTCAAACGGGACTTGCTCATCGAGTCCCTGCGGCGGGAACTAGGCGATCAGATCTCATTCATTCCTCCGCGAGGCGGTCTGCATTTATGGTGCATGTTAACTCCAATGATACCAGACAGCAAGTTGCTGGATGAAGCGATCCGAAGAGGAGTCGTCTTCGTGCCCGGAAGCGTCTACGGTTCGGATTCCGGCTTTGTCCGTTTCACTTATGCCAGAGCGAAGACCGAGGAGATCAAGAGTGGTATCACCAAATTCGCTGAGGCGCTGCGTAGCTTGACCGACTGAGCCCTTACCTTATTCCTCCATCATCCAGGGTAACGGATTGTTAAATCGGCTCCAATCCTGTTTCATTTCTTCTTCGGTCAGCAGGCAGCGAGCCAGTCTATTCTCAACATCCTCTCGGTTCATGTCAATACCGATGAAGACGAGCTCGGTCATTCGATCACCCCAGGTGGAGTCCCAGCGCTCCTGGGCTTCGGGCTCGCTCTCCAAAACTTCTCGTTGCTGGTCTTCTGGCAGCGATGCCAGCCAATATCCCGCAGGACCAAACTGAATTGAGGTTCCTGCTTGGCTTAATGATGCCGCATAATCACCACGCGCTGCGATCCATACCAGTCCTTTGGCCCGCACGACCTCCTCAGGCCAATGGTTGAAGAAATCACTGAGACGCTGCGGATGAAATGGAATCCTGCTACGGTACACAAATGACCCTATCCCGTACTCCTCAGTTTCCGGAGTATGCTCTTGTTTGGTAAGCTCCGAGATCCATCCCGAAGACATGCTTGTCTTCTCAAAATCGAACAACCCTGTATTCAAAATTTCCTTCAGGTCGACAACACCGTTCACGATGCGAATGATTCTAGCCGATGGCTGAAGCTTTCGTAACACCGCCTCCAGCTTGACTAACTCTTCTTCCTCGACCAGATCGCACTTATTCAGCAGTAGAACGTCACAGGTCTCAATCTGGTCAATTAGAAGATCTACAATATCTCTATAATCAGCTTCCGTAGCCGCCTGATCCCGATCAAGCAAACTCTCCCCGAGGCAAAATCATGCCAGAAACGATTGGCATCTACGACAGTAACCATCGTATCCAACCGGGATAGGGAGGTTAAATCGATATCCAGATCTGGATTGGCATAAGTAAAGGTCTGTGCAACGGGTATTGGCTCGCTGATTCCTGATGATTCAATCAGAATATAATCGAACCGCCCTTCAGCAGCCAGCTTCTCTATCTCGCGTAGCAGATCGTCACGTAATGTACAGCAGATGCAGCCGTTAGACATCTCCACCAGCTTCTCTTCTGTTCTCGATAATGTATTCCCCGATTTCACCAGATTGGCATCCACGTTGACTTCACTCATGTCATTCACAATAACCGCAACCTTTAACCCGTCCTTATTGTGAAGGACATGATTCAGCAGCGTCGTTTTCCCGGCTCCCAGATATCCGCTCAGTACCGTCACCGGAATCCTCTTCTTTGCCTCTTGTTCAATTAACATACATAACCTCCTCTAGTAAATTAACGAGTTTCTCTATGCAGCGTATATCTTCTCAGCCGTGGGCAATATTTGTGCAATTCCATACGTTCGGGATGCGTCTTCTTATTCTTGGTAGTCGTATAGTTACGGTCTCCTGTCTCAGTACATGCCAAAGTAATGACAACTCTCATATTAAGCACCTCTCCTTAATCGTAATGTTTACGATTAAGAATTTTACAGGCTATCACATCGCTTGTCAATCCGTCCATTTTATTTAGATGACTCGAACACAAAAAAAACAGGGTGTTACTCACTTGAGCAAGTGAGTAACACCCTGTTTCTATATGAAGGTTCATACCTATAGAATAAACCTAGAAATTGAAGTCTTCGTCCGTGAGCGGCTCAACGTTCAGAGCACGCACATAGCCGTTGCCTTTTTGGAGAAAAAGTCATGCTGCTTCGTCTCCGTACGGATACCGTTGAGTACAATCGGATTGATCTCTTCGTCCTCAAATGGCGGCTCCAGACCTAGATTCATAAACGCTTTGTTGGCATTGTAGCGCAAGAACGTCTTGACCTCGTTCACCAAGCCGATTTTCGTATAAATGAGCTCTGTGTACTGCTCTTCGTTAGCATGCAGGAATTGCAGCAGCTCCTGCAGTGTCTCAGATACATCCTTCTGTTCCTCTTCGTCCAGCTTCGCGAAAACTTCCTGCGCCAGGACACCGACATACACGCCATGGATACTCTCGTCGCGCAGAATGAGGTCGATGATCTCGCCGCTACAGGTCATCTTACCCTGTCCCGCCAGATAGAGCGGATAGAAAAATCCGCTGTAGAACAAATAACTCTCCAGGAGAACAGACGCCGCCATGGCCAAGTACAGCTCACGCGGAGAATTAATGCTCGTGTAGTACTCACGGATTCTCGCTGCCTTCGTCTGCAGCATCGGGTTCTGCTCCACCCAACGGAAAATCTCATCGATTTCCTCATTAGAAGCCAGCGTAGTGAAAATGCTACTGTACGACTTAGCGTGGATTTGTTCCATCATACCCATAAAGCCAAGCACCGCTTTGCGCTGCAGCCCTTCCACATGCTCCATAATCTGCGGCATGCCGACGCCACCCTGTACGGTATCGAGTAGTGTCAGTCCGCCAAGTACCTTCATATATGCATCTTTCTCATCTTCGTTCAACGTCATCCAGGACATCTTGTCATCGGACAACGGGATTTCATCATCGGTCCAGAACTGCATAATATTCTGATTCCAGAACATCATCGTAAAATCATCATCCGGACGGTTCCAGTTAACTGCTTGTAATGCGCACATCGCTGTTTCTCATCCTTTCTTCTTCTGTTACACCGAGCAGGTCAGGCATTCTTCCACAGACAGCTTCTTCGTCCGCGTATAATACAACGATTTCAGCCCTTTATGTGCAGCGTACAAATAATAGCGCGCTAGCTGACGGGTAGTCACATTACTATTCACATGCAGAACCGTCGAGATCCCTTGATCAATATGCGGTGCAATTTCCGCGATCAGATCGATAACCTTGAACTGATCCATTTGATAAGCCGATTTATAGAAGAACATATTTTCCGCGCTCAAGTACGGCATCGGGTAATAAGTCGTCGAATTCGCATAAGTACGGGTCTCGATTTGTTCCACGACAGGCATCACACTGGATGTCGCATTTTGAATATACGAAATGCTTGCAGTCGGCGCGATGGCCAAACGGTACGCATGATATAGCCCGTTCTTCATCACTAATTGTTGCAACTCAGCCCAATCCTCTGGAGAAGGGATGTACATACCTTCGAATAATCCAGCCACCTTATCGGTGCTTGGACGATAATCCGTATTCACATAACGGTCAAAATACTCACCCGTTGCATACTCGGACTGCTCGAAACCAGCGAAGACTTCGCCTGTCTGTACAGCGATCTCCATACTTTTTTCTAGCGAATAATAATTCATCATTGCAAAGAAAGTGCGGGCAAAATCTCTCGCCACTTCGCTTTCATATGCGATTTTATTTTTGGCCAGGAATCCATGCAAATTCATGACCCCAAGACCAACGGAATGCATTTCCCGGTTCGCCTTGGCAACGCCTGGAGCATTCGCTATGTTCGTCATGTCACTAACAGCCGTCAACGCAACCATGCCTTCATGTACGGATTCGCGGACCATCTTCCGCTCCATCACGTTCACGATATTAAGAGATGCCAGGTTACAGCTGATATCGCGGCGAATGTGATCCTGTTGCCCGTAATTATTGATCTCCAATGTCTCCTGAAGTTGGAAAATTTCCGTACATAGGTTGGACATTTTGACCTGCCCGATATTTTTCAGCGCGTGCTGATTGTTCGCGTTACTCTTATTCATAATATATGGATAGCCGGATTCCAGCTGAACCATGGCGATCTTCGTCAGCATATCCCGGGCGCTCATCAGTTTCTTCTTCTTCACCCGATCATCTGCCAGCAGCTTGTCGTACATCACATCCAGGTCCATATCATCCAGATGTGTTCCGTAAGCTTTGTATACACTATATGGTCCGAATACATGAATCGGCTCGTTCGCTTTAGCCAGTTCGTAGAAGCGATTCGGCACGATCAGACCGATCGATAAAGTTTTCAGACGAATCCGCTCATCGGCGTTGATCTTCTTACTGTCCAGAAACTCCATAACGTCCCAGCCGAAAATGTTGTAATATCCCGCACCCGAGCCTTTACGCTGACCCATTTGGTCGGCATAGGAGAAGGCGTCCTCCATCAGCTTAAGTACCGGCATAATTCCCTTGGCCGCACCTTCTACGCCTTTGATCGCTTCGCCCCGTCCGCGCAGCTTAGATAGATTGACCGCAACACCACCGCCGATCTTGGATAGCTGCATGCACGTATTCAATACATAGTTAATTGAATTCAACGAATCATCCATTTCCAGCAGGAAGCAGGAGACCATCTCACCTCGACGGCTCTTTCCGGCATTCAGAAAGGTCGGAGTGGCCGGCTGCAGCCGCTGCTCCATCATCGATCGCGCCAGCATGCTGGCCGTATCTGCATTCCCACGACCAAGATGGAGTGCCACGATGGCCACCCGGTCGGGATAATGCTCCAAATATTTAGACTTATCGTTCGTCTTCAAGGCATAGTCTGTGTAAAATTTCGAAGCTGCCATATAAGATGGGAATTCAAATTGATAACTATGGGTAATGTCAAATACTTGCTCTACCTCTTCATCTGTATACCGCTCATACACATTTTCATAGTAATCATTTTCGATCATATACTTCACTTTATCGGCCGTAGTGGGGAAAGTCATCGTTCTGCCCGCTACTTCCTTCATAAACTCAGCAACAGCTTCCCGGTCCTTCTCTAACTGAAAGAACCCGTTCGCGTCACGCTGCATCAATAGATTATTTAACTCAATATGCCGCAACCCGGCTCACCTCCTGCTTGAATGTTTCTGCATCCTTCTTCGTCCCTGAGAGCTCAAATTTGGCTACAATCGGTACTTGGTAACGCTCGGAGATCAAATCCGCACTCTTCGCAAATCTCTCTCCCCAATTACGATTACCGCTAGCCGCCACCCCAAGCATCCGTCCATGGTTATGTTCCAGAAATGAAGACACTCTCGGCGGTACCTGACCGAACCCGGTCGTATATGTAATCAGCACAAACGGCTCTTCCAGTTGCATGCCCTCGGCGATTTGCACAGCGGGCAAGTCAAGCTTCTGAATGAACCGTTTAACATTCCCAGTCTTGGAATCATACACAATTAACATTGATACTCCCTCACTTTTCCACTTACAATCTATCTCTTACCTGTATTTCTAATATAAAGGTTAAAAACCTATAAACAAACAACATCTTGTTGTGCTAAATCAATTTACCACCTATATATAGTATTGTCAATCCATACAAACGTCCCAAATCGCTTGGAAAATGTAATAGATTCTGAGGAAAAGCGCTTTAATCCGGCCTGTAGGCAGCCCCTCGTCATATCGCTTTTTTAAATAAATAATTTTGAAGAATGTAGAAGATCAAGCTTGCCGACTTATACTTGATTAAACAGCTTGACAAACATTATGTTTAGAAACTAAACTATACACATGAAAAAAAATCCAACCCAACTAACCGAGCAAGAACAGCAAGGTAGCCGTAATCTTGGCAGACTCATTATGCAGCTGCGCCGTCTTGAGCGTCAGCCTCATACGTTTGGCTCAGCCGGACCACTGACGCCAAGTGAAATCCATACTATTACCGCAATCGGCCACGAAGGCAATGTGCTTATGAGTGAACTTGCCAGTCGTCTGGGCATCACAAAGGGGGCGGTCACCCAGCTTATTACCCGGCTAGAGGCCAAGGAGCTCGTCGTCCGTTCACCGCATCCACACGATGCCAGAGGGATCGTCCTTTCCCTTACAGCTTTGGGACAAGAAGCTAATGAAGCCCACGATAGGGTGCACCTGGATTTTTACAACCAGCTTCGTACTCAAGTAAGCACACAGGAAATAGAGATATTCGAAAAATGCATCGACAAGCTCAACAATTATTTGCAGCAGAACCATTAATTTTTTTTGCCTATTTAGTTTAGTTACTAAACTAAATGACCGAACAATAAACAAGATTCTATACAAGCAGGAGGAACTGATGAATCGTTTTCTTATGATGACAGCAATATGTCTAGGTGCTTTTGTGTCCCATTTTACAGCCGGTGTCATTAATGTATCGCTGCCGCAATTTGTCGACCTGTTTCATAGTGATCTGGCCGTTGTTCAATGGATTACCACCGGTTATTTACTCGTAATCGCCTCCCTCCTCCCTTTGATGGGCAAGCTGGGGGATCGCTATAGCCATCGATCGATTCATAATACCGGGTATGTTGTTTTCGCGCTCAGCTCCATTTTGATTGCCTTCTCGCCTAATATCGCGATTATGCTGATCTTGCGGGCAGTGCAGGCAGTTGGAGCATCGATGTTCCAGGCGACGAATATTGCGATCATAGCCATTTATTTGCCAAAAGAACAACGGGGACGTGCCCTAGGCATCGTCAGCACAGCCGTTGCATTAGGCGCTATGAGCGGGCCAGTCGCCGGCGGATTTATTGCTGAATGGCTGGAGTGGCAGTGGCTTTTCCTGGTCCATGTTCCGGTATCCTTAATTGCTACTCTGCTAGCTTTTCACTATATTCCCTTCCGCAAGAAGGATAGTTTGGCAGGACGGGAATCCGTAACCGGAAAAGTCCCGCTTGACCGCTTTGGTGCAATCCTGTTCATTATTTCGATTGCTGCCATTATTTACGCCATTTCAGCCGCCCAGCTTGTTGGGTTCATCATCGCCCTTACAGGTTTTACTGCTTTTGTGTTGTGGGAGCTACGCCAATCGTCACCGTTCCTGCCGATCAGACTGTTTCGCACTCTCTCGCTCTCTGGCGGATTGTTAATTAGCATGATGTCATTCATGATGGCAAACACCGTTCTCGTTGCCCTGCCCTTTTATTTAACGGGCAAAGCCGGATTTTCACCTTCAATTTCCGGTTATATCATGGCCATCTATCCTATTTTGCTTGGGATTGCTGGTCCCGTTGCCGGAGGATGGTCTGATCGTTATGGGTCCAGTCGGCTAATGCTGCTCGGCATCCTTGGCATGGGTCTCTCTCTTATCGTGCTGGCCCTTGTTCCTGACCAGACGCAGGCCAACGTCCTTATGCTGCTTGGCTCGCTGAGCTTGCTCGGAATCGGGATGGGATTATTGTCCGCGCCAAATAACAGCTTCATCATGCACTATGCCCCCAAAGAACATACAGGTTCAATCGGAGGCATGATCGCTTTGACACGAAATTTAGGGATGGTGATAGGGGCTGCGCTGGGCCTTGGAGCGATGAAAAATGCAACGGCGAGCTCCATTGATCAAGAGCATGTTTCTCTGCTTGCAGCGCTGCGACCCGTGCTCGGAGGTTATATTCTGATTACAGTATGCTTACTGGTCATCCTGGGGTTGAATCTGCTTCAAGTAGCGCGCCGCCAACAGGCAGTCGACCGTCAACTCTAAGCCCACGCTTAGAGCTGACTAGTCTGTGACATATCACCTTTACGCTAATACGCTAAATTCTCGATTGCCTGAAGAACTGAACTATGATTGTGCTCGACCACATCGAATTGGCTGCCTACTTAAGTTTAAAAATTTCGACAATACAAAAAAGCCCATGAATTTTCCTAAAGACAAATTCATGGGCTACTTCATTGAATAATTGGTGGATCGAGTAGACTCGATCCATCTGAGTGCTACTCATCATAAGACCCGGTTTAGAAATCGAAGTTGTCTGGGTCAGGACCCACTCGGCGATCTTCATTAAGACCGTCGATCCGATCCATATCTTCAGGGACAGCTCAAAATCAAACAGCGATGCATTCTCAACGATCCGCTGCTCCTTCGTTGATTTAGGAATCGTTATAACACCATGCTGTAGATCCCAACGAAGAATGACCTGTGCGATGGATTTACCGTATTTATCCGCAATTTCTTTCAGCAAAGGATGGCCCAGCAACCCTCCCTGCATCAAAGGAGACCATGCCTCCAACTGAATGTTGTGTTTCATCGTGAAGTCACGCAGTTCCTTCTGGTTCAACAGTGGATGGAATTCCACCTGATCGACCACAGGGATAATTTCCGCATCTTTCATTAAATCTTCAAGGTGATGAACTTGGAAGTTACTGACGCCGATAGCTTTGACACGGCCATCTTTATACAGCTTCTCCAACGCTCTCCAAGCATCTTTATACTTACCTGCTACTGGCCAGTGGATTAAATAAAGATCCAGATAGTCAAGGTCCAGCTTCTTAAGGCTTGTCTCATAGGCAGCGAGTGTTGACTCATAACCGAGGTCAGCGTTCCACACTTTCGAAGTAACAAAGAGATCTTCCCTTTTCAATCCGGTCTCTGCAAGTGCCTCACGAATCCCCTGACCCACACTAGTCTCATTGGCATATACCGCAGCGGTGTCGATACTCCGGTAGCCATGATTAACAGCAGCTTTCACCGCTTCGACGAGCTCGGCTCCTTCCTCCACTTTAAATACGCCCAGGCCCATCCAAGGCATCTCGATACCGTTATTCAATTTGGTTCTACTTTGTACATTTTGAGTTATTATAAAGACCTCCTAATTTTATATATAATAAATTTAATAGCGAAACCACATCATTCATTCGAATACATCTTATCTGTTCGGTTATCATAACCGAATGTTATCGATGCTATTTGAATTGAATCCGATAGCCAGAATGGGTGATAGGTGAATGGGAATCTAACGAAACACCATCACGCTATTTGGGTAAAAACCCGCCACTTAGCCCCTTATTTCCCACAATAGCGATACCCAGTTTCATTAGAATTTTAATTTGCCCTTTTTGGCGTAAATAGCGATCACCAGTTTCGTTAAAATTTTGGTTCGCCTTTTGACATAAATAACGAACCCAGTTTCATTTAGTTACAATGTAACGATCTGAATAATAAGCAAAATTGTTGTTTTGAACTTAACTTGGCGAGTCTACTTGAGCTGCGGACGCCAAGTCCTTTCGCTCCAAAGATCGGCTCCACAAGGTCAGCAACACGGCAGCCGCAACCATGATCGATCCAATCCAGGCGGTATGAATCAGACCAAGATGCTCAGTGACAAGCCCTCCCAGGTACGCACCAAGCGCTATGCCTGCATTGAAGGCGGCGATGTTGACCGACGAAGCGACGTCAACAGCTTTGGGGGCAAAACGTTCCGCTAACATTACGACATAAACCTGCAATCCTGGCACGTTCATGAAAGCTAGAAGTCCCATGAAGAAGATCGTGATTAACCGGCCACCTTAAATGGTGCCGTGAATGTGAGAAGAAGCAAAATGACCGCCTGAATCAAGAACATATACAGCAAAGCAGTTAATGGCTTGCGGTTGGCCGCTTTGCCTCCGATCACATTGCCGATGGCAATGGCGATGCCATAGAGCAGTAGAATCAAGGCTACAGTAGATTCTTTAAAACCAGTAACGTCATGTAGCAGCGGCGACAGGTAGGTAAAGACCACGAAGGTTCCTCCATACCCGAGCGCAGTAATGAGAAAGGCAAGCAGTAACCTGCCATTGGTAACAATCTTCACTTGGTCTCGGACAGGTGTCCGGACGCCTTTACGAAGATTGCTTGGGACCAGAATCAAATTGGCAATCAAAGCAAAAATACCGACGATCACGATAGTTATAAACGCGGCCCTCCAGCCAAGCTGTTGGCCGATAAATGTCCCCAGCGGTACACCAGTGACGGTCGCTACCGTGAGACCGGAGAACATAATAGATATGGCACTTGCCCTGCTATCCTCAGCAACCAAATCGGCTGCAATCGTAGACCCGATGGACATAAACACGCCATGGGACAAAGCAGATATGATGCGTGCTGTCAGCAGCATGCCGATCCCGGTGGATACTGCCGCCAGGCTGTTGCCAATAATAAATACTAGCATAATGCCGATCAGCAGAATCTTGCGCGGTACCCCGACGTGATAGAAGTCAGGATCGGTGCCCAAAAGTGACACCCAATGCATATAACGTAACGGTTAATCCTGCGAGGGTCACCGAAATGTGCAGGTCATTAGCGATCAGGGGTAGAAGCCCCACACTGATAAATTCAGTGGTACCAATCGCAAACGCGCTGATCGCTAAAGCTAACAAGGCAAAGGTTGCGCGTTTTTTATCTAAAGACATGATTTATTTCCACTCCTATATTTTTCTATAGATTTATTAAACTAGCGATTAAGCTGCAGAATAGTAATCCTGGCCGGTAAGTGTTATTATGTACCCATCGAAGTATTTTGAATAGTACGTACTTTTTAGTACTATAGGCACCAAAAAGTGCCCATGGATTTGAGGAGGCATCATTATGGAAAAAAAGAAATACAACATATCGGTTGAAGCTACGCTAGAGGTGATCGGAGGCAAATGGAAGTGTGTGATCCTTTGTCATTTAACCCATGGCAAGAAGCGGACAAGCGATTTACGGAGGCTAATGCCGTCCATTACCCAAAAGATGCTTACACAGCAACTCAGAGAGCTGGAGGAGGATGGCATTGTAAACCGATTAATATATCATCAGGTCCCGCCCAAAGTGGAATATGAGCTGACTGAGTACGGCTGGAGCCTGAAACCGATTCTTGACTCTCTCTGTATGTGGGGAGAGACTCATATTATTAAAGAATACGGTGATAAGTTTGCCGTATTGGAAGATAACATTCTCAACAACAAAGACATTGGCCTCGCGACCGAGGTGGATCGATCTTCGAATGAAAAGGAACCTTACTTGTCCTAAAAATAAAGAAGGGAATGCAATAGATAGCATTCCTAAATAATGCAAAAAAGCCCTTGAGATGTCTCAAAGACATGTTCAAGGGCTTGTTCATTATTTAAATGGTGCGGTCGAGAGGACTCGAACCTCCACGGGGGTTTGCCCACACGAATCAATCAAAATCACAACACATAACCGAACCCTAAAATCGTGAATCGCTTATCCTCATGCCCCACTTCCATTTCGATCTCCACCGTATGCTTATTCGCGTCCTGTTCATTGTACAAGACTACAGCATTACAGTGCGTCCAATTCGCGATATGCGGATCCCCCTGCCTTACCAGCTTCCCGTCTACCCATATATTTGCCGTACCGAATCCAGGGTCCCCAGAGTCTTTGAAGACCAGGATCAGACGTTTGCTCCGAATCGTCATCTTGAAGCGGTCAAGGCCTGATTCGGTAGTGTGCATCCAGTTATTGGGGAATTGTGGTGTTCCATAAGTATGATCGTCCATGTTGGCTGTGTGCAGATCATTATCTGTCTCCCGGAAACCTCCCGCATCGATCTGAGCGATGCCTTCGCTATTCAGGCGATCCAGCAGTTGAATTCCTTTATAATCATTCCCGATAATCGGCCACTTGTCCGTCGAAATATCCTCCTCATCAGAGATGGCCTGGTCGGTATCTGCGAAGAGCCAGGCTAAGCAATCTGCCATCACCCAATGTCCCGTATTAGTAGGATGATAAATATCGTAGAAAAATTGCTTTTTAGAGATCACCTTGCCCTGATCTGCAGTCCAACGGAACTGCTCTACTACGGCATCCTTCACACTGACCATCGGCAAATCATAATGTCGTCCGACAGGAGCCAGCCGATCCTGAAGATTCCAGTCATTCATAAACACGCTGAACAGCAAAATTACCGCAGGCTGGTTATTAGCGTTAAGCGCCTTGAGTACCAGGCTCTCATAACAATTCCCCTCCGTCTCGTCGTTCGCGTCGTTAACTGCAAACTCCACAATAACAATATCCGGCTGAACGGTTCCTTCCTTCAATACATCCCGATCATAGCGGACAATACCCAGCTCCGACGGCGTGCCTCCCAGCCCGGCCTTGATCAGTTGGATCGAACTGCCATCCTGTGATGCGAACATTTGCTTAAAGAGCTCATAAGAACGATAAGCGTAACAATGGCTATGAATCGGAACTGCACCTGCGCCCTGGGTAATCGAGCCGCCAATGTAAGCGATCGTGACAGGCTCGCCTCTTTCGCCTTCTCAATGGCCGCTTTCAATCTTTTGTTATTGCCCGGTGACATGAGAGATTTCTTAATCATCTCCCGATAGGCCTGCGACTCGAACTCGACCGGTGAATCATTCACAAGCTCTGGAACCTGATAACCATCATTTAAATAGAAAACAACAGTAGTCGTCGCCATAGCACCCACTCGATCGAATTCAAATACGAATTTGGCGAGAACATCATCATCCAGAGATGACTCGTAATCGTCTAAGATCAGGAGCGTTTCTGAGCCATCAGCAGGGCATGACATGCTCATTCGAGATCCTGAGTTGTTAGACCCACGATGCTCAAGCGTAAAATGAACCTGGGTAACCTCTTCTTCATGTGCTTGAACGGAGATTCCAATACTGTGGACCAGTCGGCGAAACCCGCTAGAGCTCTTCAGAAGCTCAAGAATGTCTTCATCTGATACATTGCCCGCCATGCGAGCTTTATCCACAAGCCGACCTTCCAGGTAGATCTCTTGAGAGAACGTCCCATTCGGACGAAGGGTTGCTTCGATCATAGATTCATGCAATATGTATAATTCACTGCGCTTGGCTACCGGATCTCGCGGCGCCATCGGACCTTCCGATCCATTGTTTATGACATCTGACGAAGGGTTGGTCATGGATCATCATCCTCTCCTAATAGTAGATTAAGAAGAGTATAGCGCTTACATAATAATGCAGCAACCTGTTATGTCATGCTTTTCCTTACTTCATTAATTGGTTAAGATAAGGGGCTTATCAAACACAAGATCATATGAATATATTTTTTGCTGCGTATCCATCTCAATATCGAATTCCCCATTTTGGTTCACATCACTATAAAACGTAATTTGTCCAAAGTTATTTGTTGGAGGTTTTATTGATATTTTCGTCTTAAATTCACCATTCTTTTGAAGAACTATTTTTCCGTCTGCTAAAAATCCATGTCCATCCTCGACCAGATAAAAGAAATAATCTTGCTTCAATCCATCTATCTTACCGGAGATTTCAAATTCCAATTGTGAAATATCTGCAGGCTGTTCATCGATAGTCGTATTTAGAACAATTTTTGTGATATAGAAAATACCTCCGGTGTTCTCGGATGACTCTAACTGTGAAACCAAGAATGACACAAAGAAATAGGAGTAAATGATGAACGAGTCTATCCCCCACGATTCTCCCCCCTTCACTATTAAACACTTTTATCCTTCTTTATGTTTCACCTCCGATGAAATAAAAAGGTTCATGCTCGACCAGAAGCCGCGCTACTCATATTTATTCAAAATTTGAAATTCACTTTGGTCGAAGGTTTCCTCTAAATATGTTTCCCCCATTCGCACATCGACTTTAAAAATGGAGCCATCAACATGCCAAGTTTTGTAACCGAATATTCCACTTTAGGCGGGACTTGATTGTATATTTTTCGGCTTACGATTCCGTCTTGTTCAAGTTCTCTTAACTGCTGAATCAGCATTTTTTGTGTAATGCCCTGGATCATCCGCTTTAATTCGCTTGTTCGCAAGGACTTCTGGGTTAGATGATACACAATAAGCGGCTTCCATTTGCCTCCAATGATACTCATTGCAACTTCCAGCGTACAGTAGTATGTTCTCACTCCTTAACTCCTCCTTTGTTCGTACAATAATTACTTTTTGGTGACTATATCACTAAAAAGTACGTACTTCATTATTTAACATTTTTGATTCATAATGACAAATACAAGTTCATGGATGCAGTACGGTCAGGACAAAATTACAAATCAAGAAGGATGGAGATGTGGATGGAATATACAACCGAAATGACTGGAGTGTCTTTAAGCACTCGGCAAAAGCTGCTCGTTTTCTCTTTTGTTTTGCTGACATTCGTTACAGGAACAAGTGAATTCGTTATTGTTGGATTATTATCCCAAATTGCATCTAGTTTGGAAGTCACCATTTCATCTGCAGGGGCGCTGGTATCCGGGTTTGCCTTTGCAGTGGCCGTCGGCACGCCGATTATAGCCGTTCTGGTTAGCCGCTATCCTGCTTATCCGCTTATGTTAGGTTGCATGTTAATTTTTATTGCGGGCAATATTGCCAGCGCCCTTTCTTCCACTTATCTTTGGCTGCTAGGGGCAAGAGTTGTTACTGCAGTTGTATGCGGGTTAATGCAGACAATTGCCATGACCGTTGCGAGCGAGGCAATACCCATTTCGAAAAGAGGCGCGGTCATTTCGCTTGTGTTCGCAGGGTTTACGATTGCTAGTGTATTAGGTGTACCGCTGGGAACCTGGATCGGACAATCAGGCGGTTGGAACATGGCGTTCTGGTTTACAGCCGGTTTAGGTGTTATTTCCTTAGTGATGCTCTCGCTTACCGTTCCGAAAAACCTGAAGGGGCCACCAAGCTCATTAAAAAGCCAAGTCGGTTTACTGACTCATGCCCGAATGATCATGGCTTTCTTCATCCCGGCACTGAGCATTGCCGCCACTTATACCGTGTACACTTACATCATGCCAATATTGGAAAATGAGCTACTTATTCCAGCCAGATATACAAGTCCTATTTTGCTGCTATATGGTGTTGCCTCGATCATTAGCACATTGTTAGCCGGAAAAATAGCTGCTCACGATGGTTTAAGGAAATTACGGTTTATTTTTGTTATGCAAGCTATCATTCTTGCTTCTCTTTATTTTACGGTACATTCTACCGTGCTCGGCTTGATAAATATCTTCTTGACAGGTCTTGCTATTTACTTGTTCAATGTTAGCTTTCAAATGTACCTGATCGATTTAGCTGAGGAATACTCTCCTTCCGCTAAAGTGTTCGCCGCTTCTTTGTTTCCGGTGTCCGTCAATTTAGGCATTGCTGCAGGAGCGGCAATGGGCGGACTGATAGCAACCAATATCGGTCTATCCTACACCGGGTGGATGGGAGCTCTATTGGCATTGACGGCAGCCTTGCTTACTTTTATAAGCGTTCATAAGAGAATAACTACATCCCGATAGGCTGCAAAGAGTGCTCTTAAAACCGCATAAATTATCTCTTTTCATGAAATATTAGGGGTAAACTGCGTAAGACATCAAGCCCATACGAAGGATGATGAATGAATTGAAAAATCAACGGAACCGATCTATGTTTCAACATTTATCCTACGATCAAGGTGAGCCTTTATTTTCTCAGCTAGAGCAAGCTTTTCAGAACGCCGCTGATTATCAATCCGTAGGTGTAGGATATGTAGGCAAGGAGCAAATCTATCTTTGCTACCTTACCTCCTTAGTCGGGTCCGACCACATGATATTCCAATTAGAAGTACCAGAAGATGCGACCAATACAAATCTGGATAGTTATATTGGTACAAAATATACGGTTGGGAGCTATAAGGAATGTGAAAGAGCGATTTGTACTGGAAAGACGATCCTCTGCACTCATAATTCCTCCAACTGCATTATTCTGGATACGGAGAATCCTCAGCAGCGGGGATTGCAGCAGCCACAGACCGAAAACGTCATCCAGGGGCCGATGTATTCCTTTAACGAACACTATTCAACGAACATCGCGCTGGTTCGTCAGCGCATGCAAACGCCCCGCCTGAAAATTTGGGAAACGACCATCGGCGAGATAACGCATACCACAGTAGGGATGATGTACCTAGAGGGAGTCACCGATCCGGGACTTATTCAATATACACGCGATAAAATCAGCAGTATTCAAACGGATAGTGTACAGGAATCAGGGGAACTGCTGCGCTTACTCAATCCAAAGACCGGTTTATTTCCCGTCGCCGTGACCACTGAGCGCCCAGATCGGGTCTCAGCTTCCTTGTTGAATGGAAAAGTCGTGATTTTCCTGGATGGTACTCCTTTTTCCATTATTGCTCCCGGCTCCTATTTTGATTTCTGGGAATCCGCTGAAGATCAATATCTTACACCTTTTATTGCCGTTTTTATAGAGTACTGCGGTTTATGGCTGTCATGCTAAATCTGTTTCTTCCTGCCCTTTATGTTGCGATTACGTCCGTAAATCTTGACGTAACCGGCTGGAGATCAATCTCGGTGCGTCTGCAAGCCGAGAAGGCGTTCCCTACCCAGTATGGATGGAATCACTACTTATGTTGTTTTTATTAGATTGTATCGTCGAGGCGGGCATCCGCCTACCGCGCTCAATTAGCGCCACGGTCACTATGGTTGGGGGCGTCGTGCTTGGACAAGCCATTATCCAAGCCAACATTGTTAGCAACCTGCTAGTGATTGTGGCGGCTACCACGGCATTGACCAATTTCATCGTTGTGGATTATCAAATGGGATTGGTACAGCGCATATTGAAATACTTCTTTTTAGCTGGAGCAAGCCTACTCGGTATACTAGGGATTGTGTTTGCCTTCTCAATCATGGTCATCTGCCTGTCGCGAATCAAATCCTTTGGCATCTCATATTTGAGTCCACTCGGGCCAGATGCAAGAGCACGATCAGGCAGTCTTGGATTACTTGGACACTCCCATCATTTTTCACTTACAAATTGGCTCAACTTTGGGAAGAAGGAATAAACGATGAAGCCACCTACTTTATCAACGACCCAATTCTTTGGATTGCAGATTATGATATTGGGGGCAATTTCCTTTTATTTTTATCCGTATCTCGTGATTAATGCCACTAGCCATGGCTTTTGGATCCCCATCGTGATATGGATGCTGCTAGCCCTGGTCGGAGCTTGGCTCTTCAGCCGAATGATGGCACTGCATCAGGGAAAGGATGCCTTCACGATCGTGAAGAAGGAGCTTGGCTGGCTGGGAATCGTGATATTTGTGCTGCCCCTCATCTGGTTTATGTGGCGATCCATGGTCATTATGATCAGCGCACACACCGAAATCATCGCCATGACGATCCTGCATACAACGCCTGGGTGGGTGCTTAACGGAATCATCTGGATTGCCGTATTTTTGGCATCTGGCGGATTTGGATCGATCGTACGGACGGCTTCGATTTTTTTGATAATCAGCTTTCCGATTACCATTATTTTGTTTTTCTTGGCGATGAGCGACACTCATCTATACTTGGGCAAGCCCTGGCTTCACAGTACGGGGAATTTCTCACAAATCCCCGCTTTTATGCTTCATCCTGTATTTGGACCGGTTATTTGTATTTTGCAGTTTGCGGGCAATTCACCCAAAAGGCTGGCGTGCTGTGGAAATCGTATACTGCAGCGGCCATTTGCTTCATACCGCTAATCCTGGGCTCGGTGTACCTGCCCGTATTGACCTTCGGCGCTGAGATGTCGCGAAATTTAACCTTACCGTACATATCCAAAATGGATTCGATATACCATTTCTGGCTCATTGTCGAAAATTTAACTGCCGTGTTTATTTCATCCTCAATGCTGTACCTGATATTAGCACTAGCGATCATAGTGAACATCATCGTCACAGCTGTGAAGGTTATCTTCCCCAGCTGGAACGATAAACTACTGTATCTGCTGACTGGAGCGGTAACATACGCTTCCACGCTTCTAGTTCCATCCTGGGATTGGATTGAAAAGGCTCTTATCGTGAATTCTCCGTTCCGGTTATATCTCATGTTCTTATTTCCACTGGTCGTAATTATGAAATCGATGATTTCAGAAAGGATGAAATCCCGTCCATGAGCTTCAAATCTCGTCCTCTGTTCCTTCTTGGTCTCCTGCTTCTGCTAGTGCTCCCGCTCTCAGGCTGCTGGGATGTGAGAGATATTGACAATCGGCTGCTTGTCACCACACTTGGGATTGAGGAAGCCCCAAATAATCAAGTGAAGATTTGGGCTAGATTTCCGCTTCCGAGTGTCAAGGGGACTAGTGGGGGGGAACGGATAAGGATTATATAACCGTCAATCAAGTTGGGGAAACCGTAGTAGATGGGATTGATGGCATCCGCCTCAAGCTGACTAAATTTATTGATCTATCACAGATCAGAACAATCTTCTTGGATCAGAATCTAGCAAAAAAAGGATTCCTCCCTTATTTGGAATTCGCCATGCGGGATCGGACGCTCCCCTTGGACGCTCTCGTTACACTGGTGTCCGGCGATATGGAAGCGGTGTTGAATCAGCCTTATCCGACGGGCGAGTTGTCCGGCATTTACTCTAAGCTTTTTTTCGAAAGCTACGCAGGAGGAACAGCACAAAAAAATAAAATGACATTATGGGAGGTCTTCAGCCGTTATTTCAATCCATTAGAAGAAAACATCATTCCCGTATTGAGCAATGATCCGGTCACGTTATTTAGGCTTCAAGGCAACGCCTATTTTCAAGGAGATAAAATGGTGGGGATGCTCAGTCCGGAGGAAACCTTGATTACCAGTATCGTTACAAATAAGATGTTTCCGTTTGAGATCGAAACGGCGCAAAAAATGGACGTTAGAATCATGAATTCTAAATCTTCTATTCATGTTAAAATGATCAACAACAAGCCGTTTATCCGTATACGCGCCAAAACCACCATGACGTTGATGGATTCCGCACGCGGCATACACATAGATCCTTCCGAACTGGAGGCCTCTATTAACAAGTTGATTGAAGAACGGGCCAATAAAGTGTTCAAACGGACTCAAAAGGATCAAGCCGATATATTTCGTCTGGGCAATTATTTCAGAAGCATTCTACCCGAGTCTTCGTATAATCATTGGCCCGAGCTCTATCAGCAAGCTTCCATTGACTTCAAGCTCGAGTCCAAGCTAAAGAACACCGGACTGCAGATCATGAAGAATCCAACGGATTAAGGCTTCATGAGACAACGCAAAAGATTGAACAAGCAGGAATAGGCGTGCTATTGTCTCTTGCTCAATCATATCGAAACGAAGGACGAACATCGCTCTTTCCTTTACTTATAATACGGTTCATCGTGACACCCTAACGGCGAAATCAAAAAGGCACCCATTTAGGGGTGCCTCGAAATGTCTAGTACCTTTCCAGTTCGTAAAACATGAGAACCGTCCGTTTGCTGGAGATGGCCTCCGGCGCTCTGCGCTTGCCATAATACTATTCGAACCTTTTCAGCGCTTCGAATAAGCGCCTTAGGTTATCCAACAAGTCGCTTTTTGCCTCCGGAGTCCAATCAGCCAAAGCCTCGCGCATATTGCGCTCACGGGCGAGGTTAATCGTCGTTCTCACTTCCTCCCCGTACGTCGTCAATTCAGACACGCGAATCCGGGAATCGGAACTTGAAGGATTCGTATGAACCAATCCGGCGGTCTCCAGTTTATCGATTTGCCGGCTAACGCTCGAATAGTTTTTTCCCATCATATCGGCCAAATCACCAACACTAGTCGGCTGGAGATGCCCGATGCCTACGAAGACGCGAAAGGTTGCCGCCTCCATATTTACGCCGGCATTTGCAATCATTTTCTTATCCCGGTCCGGTCGATTCATAATAGAAACTAAATCAATAAGCGCTTTAAAAATTTCATATTCCATAATCTATCTAATGCACCTTAACAACTGGCCGAGGCGCCAGCGGGGCATTCCAAGCCTCCTCGATATTTTCTAAAGTATACTCTTTTATACCGATTTTTAACTTCCCTTCGGCGGCCATGTCAAAAACACCTTTAACGGCCGATAGCATATCCGCTTTAGAAATACTCTTATCTCCGCTACCTACGAGTTCGATTGTTGACGAACGTAAAATAGACGAAGGTAAATAAATATTTTCTTGGCCGGATGAGGTTCCAATGCTTACAAAGCGGGTGGTACGGTCCGTACGTGCCCTAGCAAGAGCTGACATGATAGCAAGAGCGCTATCGCCCCAAAGGTAATCCAAAACGACATCGACACCTTCAGCAATAACCGGTATTAAGGCATCTTCAAACCTATTTTGTCCGTTGTCCACGATCATGTCAAATGCAATAGCCTTATCAGCTTCAAGTGCTTGCAGTTTCGACTCATTGCGTCCCGTGACAATGATTTTCTTGGCCCCCAGTCCCTTAGCGATCTGAACTGCTAAACTACCGGATGCACCAGTAGCGCCATTAATCAATACGGTTTGGCCGGGCATCAAGCCAGCTCGAAAAACCAGTGCCGCCCATGACGACATAGCTGGGTTGGCAATAGCGGCAGCCGTGAGATCATCAACGCCATCCGGTAAGCGGATAACCAGCTTCTCGTTGACCGTCGTTTGCTCAGCCAAACTGCCATGAGGTGTAGTTGGCAGTGCAAAGTAAACACGAGTTCCATCCTTCAAAGTTCCAACGCCGTCAATACCGGCCACGATTGGAAAATGAGCTTCCGATGAGTAGTGCATCCCCATTGAACGAAATTTGCTAACACGACTCAAAGCTGTTGCCGAAACAGTAATGATAACTTCACCATCTGTCGCTACAGGAGAATCAAAATAACCCATTACGGGAATGGCTCCCTTTGCCTTTACGATTGCTGCCCTCATAGATCGTATACCCTCTTCCATTTAAATTATGTGCATATTGCACATAATTTATTATATCGCATTTATGTGCAAAATGCACATTTTATTTCAAACTGGCTGCCGAACCGTTCCAACAACCCCCATTGAGGTTCCGGATTTAATGTATGATCAAGGAAAACCATTCTTTAAGCCTGAATAAGGAAGGGTGCCTATGCGTTCTAAGAGGAAGCCTGAATATCCTTGCAAATAAAAAAGGCTCTGATCTGCATAAAAAAGCAGAACAGAAACCTATTGATGATGGGTATGATGCGGTCGAGAGGACTCGAACCTCCACGGTATTGCTACCACTGGCACCTGAAGCCAGCGCGTCTGCCAATTCCGCCACGACCGCATAATTTCGTTGATGCAATGTTTTGCAGCAACGAAATATAATATACCATGAATTCATAACTGAGTCAACCAAAAATTTCTACTTTTTAAGTGTCTTTGAGATTCAAGAGCACGGTATCGTTGAGCGCAACTTGTAGAATAACCAACGTAATAAACATAAGCAGGTGCCCCTAAGTCTCTCCAGACTTTTGGGGACACCTCCCTCTTCGTTTCAGTGATTTTTTCAGAAAAAATCGCTTGGCACCTTCAAGAGCTCGCTTACTGTTCGACCACCGTCCTATGGGCGATTCGAATCACTGCTTCGCTGACGGCACTGCTCACTCTCTTGTCGAAGGCGTCCGGAACAATGTAATTTTCATTCCGTTCCTCATCCTTTACCAGTTCCGCAATACCTTTCGCCGCAGCAAGCTTCATCTCATCCGTAATATTCCGAACCCTTGCGTCCAAAGCGCCTCTGAAGATGCCCGGGAATACCAGGAGGTTATTGATCTGATTGGGGTAATCAGATCTACCTGTTGCTACTATTCTTGCTCCGCCTTGATAAGCATCCTCCGGCATAATTTCTGGTACCGGGTTGGCAAGAGCAAAGATGATGCAGTCTGAATTCATCGTTTGCACCATCTTCTTCGTCAACACTCCTTCAACCGACACCCCGATGAATACATCCTTGCCTTTAATAATATCTCCAAGAGTTCCTGTCTCGAAGTCTCTATTCGTAACTTTCGCGATTTTTTGCTGGGCCTCGTTCATTCAGCCGGCGCTCTCCGAAATTGCACCGTTAATATCGCATAGCACAATATGCCTCGCTCCCGCCGCAAGCATTAATTTCGCTACAGCAATACCCGATGCGCCCGCGCCGTTGATCACGATGCGTATACTGTCCAAAGATTTATCAACAATCTTCATGGCATTGTACAGACCTGCAAGCACTGCAACGGCTGTTCCGTGCTGGTCGTCATGGTATACGGGAATACTCAGAGTTTCCTTCAGTTTATCCTCGATGTAGAAGCATTCAGGCGCTTTAATATCCTCCAGATGAATACCTCCGAAGCCGGGTGCGATAACTTGAATGGTTCTTACAATTTCATCTGGATCAAGGCTGTCGATACAGATCGGGAACGCGTTCACGTTGCCAAACTCCTTAAGCAATAGCGCCTTGCCTTCTATTACAGGTAATCCTCCTACGGGGCCGATGTTACCAAGCCCCAACACGGCAGTCCCATTCGTTACGATGGCGACGGTGTTGCCTTTGATCGTGTACTCATAGGCCTTTTCCTTGTCTTTGGCAATTTCTTTGCAAGGTTCCGCTACTCCCGGCGTATATGCCAACTCCAGATCGTGTTTGTTATTAAGCGGCATTTTAGTTGCAATTTCGAGCTTACCGTGTCCCACCCTATGTGCCTGTAATGCCTCTTCCTTTATGCTCATTTGTTCCAACCCCCGGCATAAATTGATAGATCTGTTCGGCTCTTATCATTCCTTGTTTGATCTAACGGATAACATGAAGACCGACCCGCCTCTGGTATCTGATAGCGCTTACAAACTTATCCCCTCCACTTCGTTGACTTTAGGTTGCCAACGACCCAGTTTACCAGAACATCTACCGTATACCGGCGTTATGATTGTATTTCTCCAGTGGACATTCATATAATAGCACACGCCGACCTCCATGGGAATTGATATTGGCGGAATAGTGAACTCCCGTGGGAGCAGGCATTGATAAACTTGACTCTTAGTCCACCATGTTCCTATTATACGGACAACACTGTTCAAGATATGCCTTCCGCCAGGGATCTATAACCCATGTTTTTCTTCGCTATGCAAAAAGCTCGTAAATCCCCTAGATGGAAATTTACGAGCTTATTCATTCTTAAGCACGGTGCCGTGCTTGAGATAAATCCTAACTGTAAAGTCAATCTTGCTTAAACACTATTTTTCTGATCGTCTCCACCGACAAACCGTATTCATCCGCAAGGTGTTCGATAGACGTTTTCCCAAATATTTCTGTCTAATTTCCGTGTTACGCTCTTGAAAATAACTTCTCGCTCCGGTTACCTCTCCCCATTTCTTTCGCTCCCTATCTTTAGGAAAGTACAAGGTTTCTCCGGCGGCATACTTCTGTACTTCTTTTAATAAACTCTCAGGAAGAACGTCAGAGGCGTTTTTGTATTTCATTCAAGCCCCTCCCGTGGGTTACCCATTCACCTTCAAAAAATCCTCTACAGTTCTATAATCATCAAGATCAATGTCGCTTTCTTTAATCGCCTGCCTGAATTTAAGTTCAACATATTCAGCCCGTTTACGGAATCCCACAAGGTCGCTTGCCTTGAATGAACTGAGGATATCTATGTCAATGATTTCGAATTTTGCACCCCAATCATCAACTTCGTTTTGCAACATACAAGACCAAATGTAGGCATTGATGGGATCGTTCTTATCACACCAGTGATACACTCTACGCCATGTGTAGCTCAGTTCCTGATACCACGCAGCGAGTTCTGAAAAGTCAGGAACGCCCTTTCTACTAACGTTATTTCCTTGTTCATCGAGAAAATTTTTAGTAACTTTGATTATTTCATAGCAGAGGCGCTTTTGTGTATCTGGTGACTCTTCCATAATAATTTCCTGATATAGCTTGATGAAATTGTCAGGTACTTTCTTCATACCAGATAACTCCTGTAGTTGGCTCGTTTGTCCGTGTACAAAATAGCGACAGTTTACGAAAGCTACTGCGATAGCTAGTAGATCGCAAATGTGTCCAGCATTTTCGCGTACTTTATACAGCCTTTCTTCGAACAGGGTATCCTGATAAATCTCCTTCACGGTATCAAACCATTTTTTGCGCGTTCATACATGTACTGGGGATTTTGCAGATTAGCCCGAAGGCGTGCCTGAAGGCTAACAAATCTTTGCCTATCTTCTTCACTTCTCGCCCAAAGGATAATGGCGTCGGCTAAGCAAGTCGTGTTGTACTCCTTGATATCAGCCATGCGCTCAATACGTTCCCATGACATTGGATATAAATCATAACCGATGCCATCGATGATAAATGTTCTCGCCAGCCCGTTCGCTCTGTTTGTCGCAGGAATATAGAAGCTGAACGTTGTAGCTTCCATATCCTGTTCGAGTTTTAAGGTCTTATGCTCAAGCAGGAGACACACATCATCATGGTATTCAGACTCGACTTTTTTAACCGCCCATTCAGCTAACCGGGTATCGTTCTTATTCATAAAGGAACCACCTTTTTGTTTTGTCAAGCGCTTGCATATTGAGAATAACATTCGCATCAAGCATCAGCAATGCCATCTATTTTTAGAACTATTCTATACCAAATAAAATTCAGATTTTACTTTATTCATGTGTTCCAGAAGACTCCGCCACAAATAAAGCTCGCAAATCCCCTTGGAAGGAGACTTATCAATTTATTGGCACCAACAACCTCTTCCCGTCTCTGAATGCCACAAGCTCTTTGTAACCCAAACGTTCAGCATCCGCTCTGGCTTGATCCAACAGCATCCCGATATCATCTGGAAAATGCGCGTCCGAGGACAAAGTAAGTGGAACCTTATACTCAGCAAGCACAGAAAGAAATAACGGACTCGGGCAGCTCTCTTCTATCGGGTATCGATATGCAAGTCCTGTATTAATCTCGGTAATGACCCCGCTCTGCACCATTTCCTTCGCCAGCATTCGGTAATAAGGAAGCAGTTCCTTCTCGTCAGCCGGCCTGAATCCGAATACCTTAAGGTTGTCGGGATGGGCGATAATATGAAACAGCCCCGACACGCAGGCCTGCCTCAATAGCTCGTAATAGTGCTTATAGGTTTGAATCGGGTCTCTACCCTCAAATTCATTTTTCGTCTCAGGATTGTCAAACCCCCATCCATCCAAAAAATGAACGGACCCAATAACGTAATCCCACTCGGACCCTGCGAGAATTTCCCTCAGTTCCCGTTCTCCACCCGGAAAAAAATCAGCTTCGATTCCCAGGGCAAGATCCGGTCTTGAAGCCTTTGCCTCCGTTACGAAGCGAACGAAATCGGAAATCGACGCCACGCATACCTGATCCAGCCATGCTTGCTGCATTCTCCCGACAGGGCTATCGTCCAGCAGCATATGTCTCTCATAATATGGCCGACATTCCCGGAAACGGTATAAATGATCTACCACGCCGAACTGTCCGATCCCTCTTTTACGCCCCGTATTCAAAAAGCGATCCAGCCATCCCTCATTATAGCAACCCTGTTGCATTCTGTGTGACAGGAGCTTTGCCATTTCCTCCCCATATTGCAGCGTATGATGACCTAATGATGCATCCTGTTCAGGCTCCGTAGAGGCAAGCGCCTGCAGAGTGCGAGATAACCAGCGCAGCGAATAGGGGCCCTCCTCCAGATGAAAATGCATGTCTACCTTCACTATACGTATCCCCCTTAATTTAATCCCATGCCAGCATGGCTTCCGAAGTGTTAATCCCTAAATAATGGCACATTAACGGTGCCAAATACAGCTGTGATATTGCCCATGTCTGATCCGGCATTAAGGAAGGCGAAGGCAACTCTCCGAACACATAGAGCGGAACATTCCGTTCTTCAGGCTCGGTTCCTCCATGATGACCCATCGCATTCATCCCATGATCGGACGTGACAACCACTTGATACCCCTGTGATCTCCACAGAGGAACCAAGGTGGCCAGTATTCCGTCTGTAACACGTACAGAACCGGCATATTCCTTGCTTTCACCCCCGTGCTTATGGCCCATGTCGTCGATATTCATAGAATGAATATATAAAAAATGTGGATCGTACGTCGATCTTAAATGTTCAGCATCTATAAACAGGTGGCTGTCAGGATAGTGATCCTCGAAATAGAACATACCATGCTGGATCGGCCTGCTGTCATCATGCTGATGGCGGTCTACGACAGGGTTAAACGGAGCGCTGTTATAAAGCTCGCTTACCCAATGATACGCAGCAGCAGCAGTCCTTAATCCGGCTTCGCGCGCGAGATGGAACACGCTCTGTTCGTGGCTTAACCGCGCAATATGGTTTGCCGTAATCCCGTTTCTCGCCACATGCGTGCCGGTTAGCAGTACTTCGTACAGCGGACGCGAGAGACTCGGTAACTGGGATTGCACCCGGTAACAGTTCACCTCACCCTGCTCAACAAGATGCTCCATATATCCCAAATACTTGCGGGCGGCATCGTATCTTAATCCATCCAATACAACTACGATAAGTTTGGCTTCTCCTTGCAACATCCTTAATCCCCTCTTTTCTTGGCTTCAATCCAGCGGATACGGCAGCTTCTAAGCCCTTGCAACCATTCCTTAGGCGGGGCAATATCACTAACGACGGTATGAACCCTGTTCATCGGCACAATTTCAATGAATCCTTCTTTATCCAGCTTGGAGCCATCGGCCAATACGATGGTCTGGGAAGCTGCATCTATCATCCTGCGCGACATCCCAGTCTCGTTCGGATCATAGTCGCTGATGCCCCGTTCCAAGGACATGCCTCCAACAGAAATAAATGCCTTATCCACACGGAATTGGGAGAGAACTTGCTCACCAAGCGACCCGGACATGGATTGCTGCTCCGGATTCAATTCGCCTCCGACCACATAAATCTTCCCTGAGAACCTCCCGCTGTTCAAGGATTCCATTAAATGATAAGCAACGGCAAGCGAGTTGGTCAGAATCGTCAAACGCTCACGTCCTTGTATAGCCTTAGCCAGCTCAAGCGTTGTCGTCCCTACATCTACCGCAATGGTATCACCGGATTCAATAAGTTCCGCAGCCATGCGCCCGATCCGCCCCTTCTCTTCCGCATTCACCATTTGGCGCTGCAAATAGGGAGGCTCGAAGCTAGTCATTTTCGTCAGAACCGCTCCCCGTATACCCGCTTGACAAGGCCTTCCTTCTCCAGCAGTACAAGGTCACGTCGAACCGTCTCCTCTGAAACAGTAAAATAGGTCGACAACTCAGGAACCTTTACCTGACCCTGCTGCTTCAATTGCTCGATAATCACTCTCTTACGTTGTTCAGATGAAATGGACAAATATTTTATGCTCCTTCCTTCTCTAGCTGCAACAGTTGAGCATGATCCAGGGCAAGATTCACGGGACTCTGCTCTCGAATTCTCAAGGATCGGCCATCATTGAGTGCGTCTACTATTAACCTTACTCCGGCGGCATCAATGGCATAACGGATAATATTACCGAGAATGGACACCGAATGGATAGTACCCTCCACGATTTGCTTACCTTCACGCGATGCCTCGCTTAATAAGTCCGAACTCACCAATAGCAACGCTTCCGGTCGAATGGCGAAGCTATCTGCGTCACCATTCACCTTTCCGAATAATCGCATTACCTCGGGACGAGTCAACACGTTATAGCTTCCCATAAACTGCGCGACAAACTCTGTGCGTGGAATCGCATACAGCTCTTCCGGAGTCCCCTGCTGAACGATGCTTCCCTTATTCATCAGGCATACCCGATCAGATAAAGTTAACGCCTCCTCTTGGTCATGGGTCACAAAGATCGTCGTTATATTAAATTTCTTCTGAATTTCACGGATCTCCGAGCGCAGGTTTTTTCGAATTCTCGCATCCAAAGCACTAAGTGGCTCATCCAACAGAAGAACCTTAGGCTGAACTGCAAGTGAACGTGCAAGGGCGACGCGCTGCTGTTGACCTCCCGATAACTGTTGAGGATATGCATTCCGTTTTTCTCCAAGATCAATAAGCTCCAGCAATTCAGCGGATCTCTTACGTCTTGCTTCCTTGGAAGCTCCTCTCATTTTCATCCCATACTCTATATTTTCGCTGACCGACAAATTCGGAAACAGGGCATAGGATTGGAATACCATGCCGATCTCGCGGCTCCGGGGCGGCAGGTTCACGATGTCCTTGCTATCGAGTAAAATATGTCCGCCATCCAGGTCCGTCAGGCCGGCAATACAGCGCAGCAGCGTACTTTTTCCGCAACCGGATGGACCAAGCAGCGTAACGAGTTCTCCCTCACGAATATCCAAATTCACATCATTAAGCACCGTGGTATCCCCGAATTGCTTGCGGATACCTTCAAGTTTCAAATATGGTTTCATCCTGATATCCCCTTATTCACTTTTTTGCCCAGCTTCATTAGGATCATAGACAGCACTAGAATAATCAGAAAGTAGGAAATCGCAATGGCGCTAGCCAAATGTCCGCTTTCGTTGACCCTTTGATACAAATAAACCTGGATGGTCTGAATATGCCCACCAACTAATATGTTCGTTAGAACGAATTCACCAAACAATACAGAGAAGGATAACAAGGTAGACGTAATAATCCCTGGCCAAATATTTGGCACAATTACGGTTACGAAAGCTTTCCATCGACTGGCCCCTAACATTTCAGCCGAATTAACCAGTTCAACCGCAGATACAGTTAACAGACTGTTGCGAATCCCTTGGTACATGTAAGGCAATATAATAATGAAATACGCGCCGATCAAAATATACGCTGTACCTGAAATAGGAATTGGTCCCGAGGAATAGGCCCGAATCAGCCCTACTGCTGCAACGACACCGGGTACAGCATAAGGAAGGACAACGATTCCTTTCATGAACTTTTCCAGTTTAGGTAGATAAACAGTAATAATAAACACTGCTGGCAGCATAACGGCGAGGCTCAGCGCTACACTAATGATGCATAGATATAGAGATGTCCATAGGGCTTCTATAAACCTAACGTCCCGAAACATCTCTTTGAACCAGGCCAGCGTCCAGCTCTCCGGGAGGATCGTTGCCTGCCACTCCTTCGCGAATGCATAAATCAACGTGGCAAGCAAAGGAAGAAGCAAATAAACCATCAAGAGAAGCATTAGTGAACGGTGGCCCCAGCCCGCCTTCTTTCTATGGGTCTCCATTACAGTTCCTCCTTCACCGCCGAGGACTTCAGCTTGGGAAATATCCGTAGGCTCCTTGTATTCTTAGAGGTAAAGCCGGTTTGGAGCATCTTTGAACGCTGTGTCATTTTATGATTCAGATATACTGCTAGTAGCGTCGAGAAAGCCAGTATAACTGCGAGTGCATTGCCTAGCTGTGGCTCATTGACCACATCCCCCGCGACCAATGATCCTATCCGAACTGCAAGTAAATTGTAATTCCCTCCAACCAAGGCATAGGCTGTTGCATATGCCCCCATCCCGTTAGCGAACAGAATTCCCAACGTACCGAAAACAGCAGGCGTCAAAATAGGTAGTCCAATCGTTCTCCAAAACTGCCATTTGCTTGCACCTAACAGGGAAGCCGCCTCCTTCCATTGCTCCCGAATCCCGTAAAAGGAAGGATACAATAGCAATAAAGCAAGAGGTATCTGAAAGTACACATAGACCAGAACAAGTCCTGTCCAGCTATATAAATTGAAATCGGCGAACACGCTCCAGCCCCACTGCTTAAAGAGCAACGTAAACACCCCATTGCTGCCAAGCAGAATAATATAAGCGAACGCAAGCGGAACACCAGCAAAATTCAATGTCATATTAGACAGCATCAACAACCGATCCCGTATCTTTGGCGAGAAACGCGTAATCGAATAAGCACAAATCAGTCCGACTGCAATACCAATCACACTTGAGAAAATGGAAATCAGCAAACTATTCTTAATGGCTTTCAAATAAAAATCGCTATGGATAATCCTCGAATAATAATCAAACGTAAGACCCGAACCTTTCCCTTGAATAATACTTCCTGTCACCATCGACAGGATTGGAGCTAACTGAAACAGGACGATCATCACTACAAAAGGAACTAACCCTAGTAAAAACCATCGATTCCTACTCTTCACGCCCTCACTCTCCTTCTTGTAAAGGGGCGCCGTCCGTCTAATGACGAAGACGCTCCACCCTTAGGCTTACTCATTAATTCATATGAACAAGTACACGTTCTTGCCAGAGCTGCGGAAGAGTCTTCGCGGTTTCTTCCCATACTTTGTAATCGTTAACCGGCTTCACGTTGGCATAGGCTTCTGCAGGCAGTAGCTTGGCGGCTACCTCTTCAGGAAGCTGTACGCTGTCACGGATCGGTCTCGCATAACCTTTAGCCAGGTTAATCTGGCCTTCGTCGCTTAAAATATATTCACGGGCAAGCTTGGCGGCATTCGGATGTGGAGCATATTTGTTGATAATCGTTGAATAACCACTTACAACGCTGCCCTCTTTAGGAATAGCTACGCTGAATTTATCCGCACCCAATTGATCCTTATAGTTGAGAGCGTTAAAGTCCCATAACAACGTAACTTGAACCTCGCCCTTCTCTATGTTAGCCAGTGAAGCTTCTGCATTGGACAGACGCCCTTTCTTCGCAAGCTCTTCAAAGTAAGCTATTCCCGGCTCAATGTTCGATTCGTCGCCACCATAAGCTATTGCTGCCGCTAATACAGCCATTTGCGCTTGCGCTGCTTTCGTTACATCGCCAACAATGATTTTATAGTCGCCGTTCTTGAGATCCTCCCAGCTTTGCGGTGCCGATTGAACAAGCTGTGTATTCGTAAAGATTGAGATAGAGCCCTGGTAGCCGACCAGCCAGTGGCCATCGCTATCCTTAGCCCAGTCCGGAATTTCATCCCAATAGGAGGTTTTATAGGGCTGAGTGACCCCCTTATCAACCGCTACCGATCCGAAGGCAATACCTACGTCACCGATGTCGGCAGTAGGCTTGTCCTTCTCCGCCTCAAATTTGGCGATTTCCTCCGCACTCGACATATCTGTATCTGTGTGTGTAAGAGAATATTTGCTCTTAAGATCCTCCCATGTACCCTTCCAGTTCGCCCAAGAGTCTGGCATACCAACGCTTACGACAGAGCCGTCTTCCTTCGCCTTAGCTTCCAGGTCAGTTACTGAAATTTCTTCCGTTGCAGGAGTAGCGCTCGCATTTCCACTTGTAGTTGCTTCTTTGCTGTCTGAACTTCCACAAGCTGCCAGCATCAAAACAAATAAGCTTAGAACAAGACCCATTGCTAATTCTTTCCTTAACCAAAGTTTCATGTTTTTATCGCACTCCCTGTGAATTAGTGTGGGTTCATGATATATTCTCGTTGTTTTCAACCCTCTTAAAGTATAGAAAGTGACTATTTGCGCGGGATTAACTGAAAGGTTCAAATTTATTAATTGCCGGTAAAAGTAGCTGGTTTTGTATTGGTAGCATAAAAGGAGTGTTAAAAGAGGGGCATTAGGTGTTAAAACCACAACATTAAACTAGTCATTTAAGTCAAGTTTGTTGATTAACCACTGAATGGTATAAAAAGAGCCGCCAACCCGGTAATGTTTGTACCTCTACAAACTCAACCGAAAGGTGACGACTCCACTGCCAACATATACGCGCATCTGAACTATAGGCCAAGATTTCATCGTCCCAAGTGATAAGCAAGCCTTAATTTATTGAACATATAAAAAAGGTTTCCAAGCTGTCCGAGTGGACAGATCAGAAACCTGTTATGGTTGATATGATGCGGTCGAGAGGACTCGAACCTCCACGGGGGGTTAGCCCACACGGACCTGAACCGTGCGCGTCTGCCAATTCCGCCACGACCGCGTATTATTATGTCTCGCAGATCATCTTGTGTGTTCCGCAGCGACAAGATATATAATATCACGCCTAAAATATGGAGTCAACAATTTTTTATTGTTTTATGTTTGATCTGCCAAACCCATCTGCTTCGTATTCGTCAAGTATTTATTCGTTATATTATAATAGCTTTTCTCCGTGAAAGACAGTTTTGCACGAACGATCTCTTGAACGCCGGAAAGTCTTCATATCAAGAGACAATCGATCCCCATCTCACTCTAACGGTTGCTATCGAGGTTAAATCGTTGTTTTTGTTATGTTTAAACCTTTAACGGTTACTACGGTTCAACCCCCTAAGTTTGGACACTTTCCACATCATGCTTAGGAAATCACATCATAATGCAATATTCTTTGGGTTAATCAGGCCTGTGGTCACTAAACGCAAATATTCCTTGGGCGACCAATCGTAAAGACTACCGTGGATGCGTTCTGTATTGTAGTAACGAATAAACCGGTCGACCTCTACAAAAGCCTCTTCGTAGGTTTCAAAGCAATTCCGCTGGTAACATTCTTGCTCTACAATACTGTGGTAAGACTCAATAAAAGCATTCTTGTTTGGCGTTTGGTTGGGGATCCTTTCGTGCTCTACGCCTACTTGCTCACAAAAGGCATGGAACGCTTTGCTAATGAATTGCGGCCCATTATCCGTTCGAATCACTAGCTTGTGCTCTTGTTCATGGATTCTACGCTTAAACAGCGCTTTCTGGACTGTACGTAAAATGTCTCCTGTGCTACAAACCTTTCCGCGGTGATGAGCGACAATGCTCCGGTCAAACACGTCAATGATACTGGCCAGGTAAAAATGTCGGCGCTTGCCGGCTACGTAACCATACTTAATGTCCATTTGCCACAGCTGGTTTGGTCCATTCACAATACGGTTATTAGCAAGTTTTCTGGGTACGGGATTCCTCAACTCTCGTTGTGGATGGAGAATCCCCATTTCTTTACAGAGGCGGTAGGTCTTCTTTTTGTTAATAATTAGCCTGTATTTTCGCCGTAACAACGTCGTTAGTTTCCGGTAGCCGAAGGCGGCGTTAGGGCCTTGAATCAAACGTCTGAGGCTCTCCTTAATGCGAGCATCTCCTACTTTCTTTCCATCTTTGTCATAGGAGAAGCCTGGTATAGGTCGACCGCTGCTAATAGGCTGCTGGCGCTCAGGATGCTTTAACCGATAGTAATAACTTGAACGCGGAACTCTACATAGAAGGAGAACCTTTTGAACAGGATACCCTTGCTGAATCCAGTGGATAGCTACTTCCAATCGGGATACTTTTTTTTACCAAGTCCCGCAGAATGCTGTTCTCAAGCTCTTTTTCTCCTAGTAGTTTCATAGCACCGTCGTATTTCTTCTGCAGTTCCTTGTAATTAGCTGCATCCTGTTTCATTTTTTCCGCATCGTTTTGCTTCTTTGTCATAAGATCACCCACCTCATCCTGATACTGGCGAACCCATTGGCTTAACGTTCTAGGAGACATTCCATACTTCCGGGCTACCATCTCCGTTCGATACCCGGAAAGCACCTCTACCACAAGCTCCTTCTTCGTCTCATTGGGGCACCTAAATCGTCTTTTCATGGACTAACTCCTCACTTATTTTAGTGTATCTGAGGTGGATTAGAGTGTCCAATCGGATTAGGGGGCTAAATAGACTACAGAGGTTATTTCGGGATTTCACCGAAAATACTACTGATATTTCTTGAATAACGTGTATGACAACCGTTAGACATATAAAACAATCGTTTTGTTATGATTAGCCGTTATGGCAACCGTTACAATCTAAATTGCGTCATCATTCAGCCGCTGAATTCAAGATTTGATGACGAGTTACTTCTTGATTCACTTCGTGTTAGATATAGAATTTATACGTTATCAGCAGAGCTGATGAAATTCTATATCGCAAGAAAACCTACCGCTGAATTCGCGGTCGCTCATCCGTTAATTAGCCTCGATTGGTTTTCTTATCAAAAGCGGACTGTTGAACAACCTCTAATTGCAACTGCATGTAAATCCCATTGTTATTTCTCATCACCTTGGATATAATAAGAACATAAGTTCGCATTTGAGGAGAAGGTGTTCATATGGCCGTGCCCGGTATACTTGAAGAAGAGCTTGCCTTAATCAAGAGCGCTCTGCTATTAAAGTTCGTGCGCCATGTATTCCAGCGGGACGCAAGGATTCTTGAGCAGAGCGGAGTATTGAAAAGTCCTGAAATCTATGTAGAGATGATCCAGGGCGGAGAACAACGAGCCGCACTAGTATTATCCGAGATACAGACTGAATTCCGCAAACGTAAGATTAAACTGTATCAGATCCGGCAGGACGAGAACGGAATCTGGGCCGATTATACCTGCCGCGGATATCGCGGTGAGATGAGGATCCTATGGTCCGGATTGCGCCATGAGATCAACTCCCGCATGCGGGCCTATCTCGGAGGAGATGCTCTCAAGAGAAACCGCCTGCAACCGAATAGACGCGCTGCCTCTGACTCCTGATTTCACTGCCGTACTCAACACAAATACAACTATCCCAGGATACGGGCCGCTCTAGACACTCATCCAGGATAGTTGTATTATCATCAGCGATCTAGTCGCAGTCATTCAATATAGATTGCCCAATATCCCATCTATTCGTCGAACGAAGGCCGGGGCTCCTTAGCTGATTGAATCAAATAATTGCGATCCAGCTTGACCACATTCCGGTTCGGCCTGCGGACAAGCACATGTGTGTCATCCCAAGCTACAATAATTCCCCTGACATCGTTCTCCCGAATCCCATCTCTCACCACGCGTACCTTCTCCCCGGACAACCGATACTCATTCAACTGCTCATCTGTAATCATCTTATCTATTCACTCCCCTCTTCACTCCAATATACCCCATATAAGCCGAATAAATTATATTTCAGATGAAAGCCATTCGAGTGAACGTTTTGTCCAACTATGAAATACTTCAAAAAAAGACCCCGCATCAGCTTGCGGAGTCCTCTATCCTTATTAACGTTGTGCATGTTCCTTACTGCCATCAAACCAGAAGTCAAGCACTTTCGCGGACATTACTCTTTGCTCCAGATACCCCACCTGCTGCGAGCTGAATTCCTCTTTCCATGGCATGTCAAGTTCTTCGCACAATTCAACAATCGTTAGCAGCTTCGACCATGCCACATAGCGTTTATACCAGAAGAACTGCGGATGCTCAAGCATGTAGGGATAAAGGTCATCAAATTCTGTATGCTTACAATCGAGAGCCCGTTCAAAAGCAACCTTGGCTTCGGATAATTTCGTAATGAAAAACTCTGTAGGAACTACCGAATCTTTTCCCATCTTATAAGCCTCCTCTCCCTAGTAATCCTCATTATAACGAAAAAACAGAAAGCTGGAAAGGAGTCAAGAAGAAATTGGATTAGCTATATTTCATCAGCGAAAATGACCTGACCATTCTCCAGAGACTTGATCTTGGCCAACGTCTCCAGACGGATTCCCTGTTCGCGAAGCGACTGTGCTCCGGATTGGAAGCATTTCTCTACAACGATTCCCGCACCAACAAGCTTCGCACCGGAACGTTCAATAATTTTGATCAAACCCTTAGCCGCGTCGCCATTTGCAATAATATCATCTATGAACAATATCCGATCCTGCTCTGAAATCAGATCTCGGGATATCAAAATATCGGACACGATACCCTTTGTGAAGGAAGGAACCCGTTCCTGAAGCATATCCGCTTCCTCCAGCAGTGTCTTCTTGCGGCGTGCAAATACAAGCGGCACACCCAATGCATACGCCGTTGCGAAAGCGATCGAAATGCCTGAGGATTCCACCGTCACGACGCGGGTTACTCCTTCATCGCGAAAACGCTCAGCGAATTCCCGGCCAAGCTCCATCATAAGCTCCGGGTCAACCTGATGGTTCAGCAGCTTGTCCAGCTTCAGCACTTCCTCCGAGACGATCACGCCATCCTCGATGATCCTTTGTCTTAATTTATCCATCCTATTCTTCCTCCCGAGTTATAGTGTGTGTTCAAAAAGGCCAGTTTTCAGCACCGACCTCTTATAGCAATTAATTTCATTTTTCAGTTTGAGTCATGTCCTCTTGAAAAACAACATACCTTGTACTATATATAGCACACCCAGCAGGAGGAAGGCCATGAAAAATGCCGTCAAAATTTTGCAGATTGCATTCACCTATATTGGTACCGTTGTCGGCGCCGGGTTTGCAACCGGGCAAGAGATACTGCAGTTTTTTACCCGTTACGGCAAATTGGGGATTTTAACGATTCTGTTAGCGACGGTTCTGTTTATATGGCTTGGCACGAAGATGATGCTGCTGGCCAGCAAAATCAAAGCCGTATCCTACGAGGACCTCAATCGCAAGCTGTTCGGCGAGAAATTCGGACAAGCTCTTAGCCTATTCACGCTCATCGTCCTACTCGGAGTCAATAGTGTTATGCTAGCTGGTGCCGGATCCGTATTTAACGAGCATCTGGGCCTCAACTATCAGATTGGCCTCTGGATCACGCTGATCAGCACCTATTTGCTGCTGGGTAGAGGAATTGACGGAATTATGAAGCTCAATTCCATCGTCGTTCCGATGATGATCATTCTTTCTCTGGCTATTATTATCAATACAGCAGGCTCTCCGGGCGCAACCCGATTCTTAACTCTAGATACTGACACCGACATATTCTCCGCTTGGGCTTCTCCACTCATGTACACCGCCTTCAATCTATCAATGGCCCAAGCCGTGCTCGTCCCGATCGGCAGCCATACGAGCGACCGCCGAACCATCATATGGGCGGTGTTCTTGGTGGCTCCGGCGTCGGCTTTATGCTTATGGCAGGCCATTTTGCTTTATCCGCGAATATGCCGGGAATTGCCCAGTTTGAAATCCCGATGGGCAGCATTGCCCAGCAGTTGGGGAGCATCATCCAGCTCATCTATATCCTGCTGATCTTCATGGAGATCTTCAGCACCTTCGTATCCGATATATACGGTGTCACCCTGCAGCTCAGACAACGAATTAATGTGTCTCCGCGGGTGCTCTCCGTCACAATTCTATGTCTGTGCTATGTCACCAGCCAATTCGGCTTTAGTACATTGCTATCCATCCTATATCCAATGTTCGGAATATTCAGCTTGCTGTGGGCGGTGATGCTGGCAACCTACAATTCCAAGCGCAAATCAATCCGAAAATGAACCTGAATGTATATACAGTTAGACACGGTCTTCCCCACTATACTAAAAATCCACCTTGCCCATATAGGGCACAGGTGGATGAGTTTGACTAACTTCTTCTTACTACCGAAATTCTGTTATTGATACTCCAAATATAACTTCTTCAATTCATATACAACCCGATTCATCGAATAATGCTGCTTGGCATGATCTAGCCGGTACGGGCCAATTCATAACGGAAGGCCGGGTCGATGATTACATGTTCTAATGCATCAGCTAACGCCGAGGCATCCTCTACCGGCACCAGAAGACCATTCGAGCCGTTCTCAATCTGCTCAGAGATGCCTCCGACATCGGTTCCCACCAACGCCAGACTGCAAAGCGCTGCTTCAGCGAATACCGAGCCGAATGCTTCCGCACGAGACGGCAATACGAATACGTCAAAGAAAGGCACAAATTCTTCAGGATGCAGAGTATATCCATAGAAGATTGTCTCATTATATATGCCTAGTTCCTTGGCCAAATCCTCAAGCTCCTTACGAATCGGACCGTCACCGATAATATGCAGGACATAGTTCAATCCCCGATCCTTAAGCTCCTTACATGCCCGGAGGAGAATATCCAGTCCCTTAGCCGGGACAAGCCGGCACACAGTAACAAGCTGAGTCACCTCATTCTCATGAGGTACAGGCTTGAAACGCCGCTCATCAAATCCATTCGGAATGACACCGATCTGTTCCGGATGATCCACATAGTCCGCTAGATAGCTCTTGAAGGATTGAGATACGGTAAACAACCGATCTGTACGCGATTCAAGTTCTCCATACAAAGAGGTCAAGAATCGCTGTTCAGGGCCATCCGGATTGATACGTCCGTTCAGCAGCAGTTCCCGCTCATAACTCGAATGTATACTTTGTAGAACTGGCGTCCCCGGAAAGACTTCCTTCATCGCCAGCCCGGCAATCGGATGATGCGCATGAATCAAATTATAAGGCTTATTCAAGCGCAGCTTCGTCCACCATATATAGTCCTGATAGGTTTGTATATATTTTTGCACGATCGGGCTGTCCTCATATTCATGCCAATCAAATGTATGGAACTGGACAGGCTCATGCCCTTTATTTCTGATTCGTTTAGGTAATGAAAATAATTCCATCTCCCAATGGGGAGAATTAAAACGTTCCTGTAAATAAGGTATCATCGATGACACGCCCCCAGGCTGCTCTGGAGGAAAAAACAATGCTTGTAGCAGTTTCATTAGGGTTCTCCTTTTCTCTCTAGCGCATAACCTTATTATGCCATAGGTAGAGCGGAACATCCATTCCCCTTTTTTTATCTAAAACATCAATATCCGGCAATACTCACCACTAAAAGGCTTTTGAACAGATCCATTCGGTGTGGTAAACTGCGAAAGGAATAATATTTGATCGAAAAGGAGTAACAAATATGTCAGACCGATCCCTGCCTGCAGATTACAAGGAACAGGTCATTCACATACTGGGACAAGAAGAGGCCAACGCCTTTCTAGACAGTTATGAACAGCCCCGAACTTATGGACTACGTATAAATCAACTAAAATTGAAATCTGATGAAGCCATAAATGTTATGATTCAAGCCTTCAAGCTAAGCCCCGTACCTTGGTGCAGCACAGGCTATTATTATGAGGAAGATACCCGTCCCGGCAAACATCCCTACCATATGGCAGGACTTTACTACATTCAAGAGCCATCCGCCATGTCTGCCGTAGAACTGCTTGATCCACAGCCGGGAGAGACCATACTGGACCTCGCAGCAGCTCCAGGTGGCAAAACGACGCAAATTGCGGCAAAAATGAACGGGCAGGGCCTGTTGATTAGCAATGAAATCCACCCACAGCGGGCCAAAATATTAGCCGAGAACGTGGAGCGAATGGGCATTCGTGGAGCGATCGTCACCCAGGCCACACCGCCCGAGCTATCGGTGCGATTCCCCCTAGCCTTTGACCGGATTATGCTCGACGCTCCTTGTTCCGGTGAAGGCATGTTCCGAAAAGACCCATCTGCGATCGATGAGTGGTCGCCAGCTTCAGTAGCACTCTGTGCAAGTCGGCAGTGGGACATCCTTCGGGATGCCATCGCCATGCTGAAGCCAGGCGGTGTACTCGCTTACTCCACCTGCACCTTCAATCGATCAGAAAATGAAGAAATGATCGCGCGGGTGCTGAACGAATATCCTTATATGCGCCTTAAAGTCGAAAAAGAGTCTGGCCTCATCTGCAGCAAGGCGAAGGGCATTATGTCGCTGTGCTGGAGCGGGACAAACAGACTGAAGAGCAAACTGGTCTTAATAGTAATAAGGAGACAAGAACCAATAAGAAACGAGGAAAATCGTCACGATCCGGACGTGAAACCAGTAAAGATCTTCTAAACGCCTGGGAAGCCTTCAACAGTTGGGCCAAGCTTGATTTACCAGGCTTCCAAGCAGACGGAGGAATACCTGTCTTATTCGGAGAAGCGCTATATCTTCTACCTCGCAGCGAGGAGCTAACCGTAACTATGGAGCAGTTATCCGGGATTAAGGTTCCCGTGCCAGTCTCCACCTCGGAGACTACCGCAAAGGTCGCTTCGTACCGGCGCACGCATTGGCGATGTCTTCCGGTCTAGATAGCGCAGCTCGAATATGGACTTTGGAGGCTGATTCACTCGAGCTTGCCGCTTACCTACGTGGAGAAACCTTAAATACAGCGGCAGAGCTACGCGGCTGGGTCATCGTGGCTGTCAAATGCGCAACCGATAGCTATCCGCTTGGATGGGGCAAAGCAAGCGATGGTCAGCTGAAGAATCATCTACCCAAAGGCCTCCGTCTTATGCATTAGTTTATCGCTAAAATGGCATCGTCAAGACGATCAGCATTCCCAATGGCAAACCCCTGTTTTAGGTTAATCGTGATAAGAGTCCATACCATCTTAACTCGATAACATAAAATACCGTATCCCGTGATGAACGGGAACAAGTAAAGGCCAAGGGAGGAATCACGATGGGCGAAGTGTATGGCGGTGGTTTGTGGACTTCGACAGGTGTCATTCTTGTACTGTTCATCCTACTCGTTATCATCACACGTGCATTTTTCATCTAATGCGATAACTAAGACAAAGAGCGGAGAACCTTACGGTTCACCGCTCTTTCTTTAATCAGTACGAATTCTACAGGCAGTACTTCTGCAATGCGAGCTTAACGCCTTCCTCATTATTGGAAGCTGTCATAACATCAGCCACATCCTTGACTTCCTGTGGCGAATTATCCATGGCGATACCCAAACCAGCATACTCCAACATGGTCAGGTCATTATAATAATTGCCGATGGCTAGTACATTTTCCGCCGGTATTCCGCGCATCTCCGCTAAATGCTTCAGCGCCGCGCCCTTAGAGGATTCCTTATGCATCAGATCAATGAAATAATCTCCACTGCGCAGTACGTTGAATTCATGTGTCCAAGTACTCCAATCCTCCATAATCTTGTCCATAACCGGAGTAAGACCGGAGAGAGTCATCTTCACAAAAGGATCATCCGCAGGACGCTCCATTAAATCCTTCGGCTCGATCAAAAATTTACGGTACATATCCAGCGCTTCCTGATCAAGCCCTGCTGCTCCTTTTACATATAATTCAAAGGTTGTATTTAGATCATAGTGAATCTGGTTCTGCTCACAATATTTGATGTAGGGATCCAATCCCTCGCTACGCAGCTCGAAATGGTGAATAACTTTACTATCCTTGACGCTGACTGTAGCTGCGCCATTATGTGTAATCGCGTATCCATCCAAACCCATCTGCTCCATATAAGGAATGCAGCTCATTGGAGCACGTCCGGTACAAAGCACTAGCTCCGTCCCTTGCGCAGCAATCTGCTTGATCACTTCAATGGTTCCCGGCGTCAGAACGTGATCATCCGTCAGAAGTGTCCCATCCACATCCAGAGCTATCAATTTATATTTCATCTCTCTCCACTCCCTTTTTTTATATGTAGTTCAAAAAGTCGGTACTCTTTGAACACTTTTTGAACTCTAATCTCATCTATTTCTTAAGATTCGTCAACGCCTCCAGCTCGGCTTCCGTTAATTCACGGAATGAGCCTAACGGGAGAGAAGCATCCAGAGTCAGTGATCCCATCGACAACCTTTTTAAATAGGTCACTTTGGAACCGACTGACTCGAACATTCGTTTTACCTGATGGAACTTCCCCTCAGAGATCGTCAGAGAGATTTGCGATTTCACTGTACCATCGTCGTATTCTCCATATTCCAATATCTCGAGCTGTGCTGGCATCGTTACATAACCATCATCCAGCTCCACTCCTACCTGAAACTGGGCGATCTCCGCTTCACCTATACGTCCGATACAATCGGCCAAATAAATCTTTGGCACATGCTTGCGCGGAGATAGTAGATCATGAGCCAGTCCACCGTCATTCGTCAGTAGCAGAAGGCCTTCCGTATCTTTATCCAATCTTCCAACCGGAAAAGGTGCAAATACTTTATACTCATCCGGCAGCAGGTCGATGACTGTCCGATCCCTTAAATCCTCAGTGGCGGAAATGACGCCCTGCGGTTTGTGCAGCATCAAATATATAAATTTGCGATATACGACACGCTCTCCGTCGACCTCAATTATATCAAGCTCAGGATCAGCCTGCACGCCGCTATCCTTTACGATTGAACCGTTCAATGTAATCCGGCCCTGTTTCACTATTTTCTTCAAATCCGAGCGTGATCCATACCCTAGATTGCCGAGAATTTTATCAATTCTCTGCGTCTTCTTGCCTGTTCCCATAACGTTTACGTCCACCTCCATCCGGCAGGATATTCATTCTTGAGAATTCCGTCGATCCACTTGCCCCAACCTAATGGGAAGCCCTCGGCTATGACTAATACGAACCCCTTCGGGCCTGATTCTTCTCTATAACTAAGGCGGGACTGCGGAATTTCCAGTGTCTCGCCCTTCAAATATCTTACGGCTTCCCCGTCCTGGACCGACAGGTCCAATACCCGAGAAGCTTCACCAGATTTAAGCGCGGTTGCTAGCTGATGTGCAGGCGTGAAGCGCCCATTCTTGACCGAACCGATATACCAGCCCGATCGAACCGTCCTCAGTCCGTTCAGCCTCTCTTTGGGCAACGGAGAAATGTATAGATTTGTCCCGTATAGCATGACCTCACCGGTAGGCTGCAGTCGAAGCTGCTCATCTCTGAAATGCTCCCATCCCGCCAGCAGTTCACTATCATTCGTCGCTGGCTTACTCGGTGTACGAGCCCCTTTGGCGCGACCTTGTGGCCGTATTTTCCCTTTCTTCATAAAAACGGCATGATCCGCAGAATGTGAATCATGACTGTTAGGCACATGCTGAGCCAAATCCAGTGATGGATCGACTGGCCCCTGATGTTGGAGTATAGCCAAAAAATGGCCTTCCCCATCGACCTGATGCGGCCATAATCGTCCGCAATAGCCTGTCTTGGCAGCCGCCTCCGCTGTGAACCCTTGACTTGTGGTCAAGTCTGCCAAACCTTCCGCCTGAACGAGCCAATCGGCTCGTCCAGGCGCAAAGCCCCCATCTCCGGGCAACGGTATAACTTCATAATCTTTATACTCCTGAAGGAATCCTGCGATAATCGCTTCATTCTCCTCCGGCGAGAAGGTGCAGGTTGAATATACGATCCTCCCGCCAGGCGATAGCATTCTGGCAGCGGTATGCAGAATATCATGCTGCATATTCGTATATTGCTCAAGCGAACGCTTCTCCCACTGTCTGGCCATTTCTTCATCCTTACGGAACATTCCTTCGCCAGAGCAAGGCGCATCAATCAGAATGCGGTTGAAAAACTGTGGAAATCGATCCGCAATCCGCTCAGGCGTCTCATTCAAGACGATTGCGTTACGGACACCGTTTAACTCAATATTTTTGGCCAACGCCTTGGTCCGTTCTGCGCTAATATCATTCGTTATCAGAAGACCTTGACCACTCAGCTTGCCAGCAATCTGCGTCGATTTGCCTCCAGGAGCTGCGCATAGATCAAGTACACGATCCCCGGATGAACATCCAGCACCTCAACCGGGGCCATCGCGCTCGGTTCTTGTATATAATATAATCCCGCATGATAATATGGATGCTTGCCTGGTTTCAGACTTTCTTCCACATAGAAACCTGTCTTACACCACGGAATAGGCTTAAGTTCGAACGGAGATATTGCGCGGAAAGATTCTACATCGATTTTAAGCGTATTTATGCGAATACCGGCATAACGCAGCTTCTCATAAGAAGCTAGAAATTCTTCATATTCATCCCCAAGTAGTTGCTGCATTTTTGTCGTAAAAGCGACTGGTAATTGTAACCCCATGCTATACCTTCCATCTATATAGACTTGTGAAATCAAAAAGCAAAACTATTGTACCACAAGCCCTTTGCTTTTCGCGAAAGGAAGTTATAAGCATGAATTACATTCATTTATGTAAAAAACCGCTCTCGCTATTGCAAGAGCGGCTAATCTCTTCATTATAAACCAGATCTATTCATCTGAATCAGGCTTGATCAGGCTTGATCAGCCTTGCTGCCGTTGTTCATGCTTGGATCCCCGCATTGGACGCTGCCTCTGCGGAATATTGGGAGAAATATGAGCAGAAGCCTGCTCCACAGCCTCCCGCAGTTCAGGATCTATGATATCAATCGTCAGATCATAATAGGTGAACGGACTGTGCTCGTAAGCTTCCAGCTTGGCCGCATACAGTGCAGCTTCACTGCGCAGCTTTCCCAGATCAATACCCAGGCAATCCATCGGATAAGACTTGAGACGCTCCTCCGCGGAATGCAGCATTTTTCTAGCTCCAATCACGTTCCCGTAGCGAAAGTGGAATAATCCCACAGCAACCTGAAGCAAGCCTTTATAGAGCGGATCGCTCCCCTGCGCCAGCCACAATTCCTCCATCACTTCATGACACTCGAAATAATCCCTATCACGATTAAAATAGACCAAGAACGCCAAGTACAACGGCTCATTCTTCATTCGCAGATTCCTCGGTTTTCGTCTTGCAACGATGGATCATCGCCTTCACTTCGTCGAGCAACACCTTCATTCCTTCCATATCCCGCGCTTCCCATAGCTCATTAAAGCGCTCTTGAGCCGCAATCGCTTCCGACACCAAATGGAAGAAGTACAAGCGATGAATCGCCGTGAGTACGGAGGAGACGATATTAGCATCATCCTCGAAACTTTTCTGAGCGTCGAGAATCTCTTGACGGATACTGGACATCTCATTATCCAGGATAACCGCCGCCTCAGCCGTCTTTTTCAGCCGGACACGCATCTCTTCGGGCAGCATCTGACGATACTTGTAATTCAATGAATGTTCAATCGTGGCCCAGAAATTCATGGCCAAAGTTCTGATCTGAATTTCGGCCAGCACATTCTTCTGTCCAAGCGAAGTCTGCACCGGATATTCCACGATCATATGGAAGCTACGGTAGCCGCTCTCTTTATAATTTGTAATATAGTCTTTCTCGTAAAGAACCGTCAGGTCTTTACGCTTCCTGATATATTCCGCCACCCGACGGATGTCCTCTACGAACTGGCACATAATCCGGATACCGGCGATATCTTCAATCCCCGTCTCCAGATTGTCCATCGGCACGTTCAGTCGCTTCGCTTTATCGAGAATACTGGAAATCTTCTTAACCCGGCCCGTAACGAATTCAATCGGAGCATACTCTTCGATTTTCTTCAGTTCGGACCGCATTGTCTTGAACTTAACCTTCAACTCTTCAACAGCTTGTTCATATGGAAGCAAAAATGTTCCCCAATCTCTACTATCCATTGTTGTGCCTCCTATCTTCAGTAGCCCTTTAACGGTGATCAGCACCTACCGCTTCGGATATATGGGAGAATCCATCTCTCCGCAGTAGTTCTCTCAAGCCTCGATGCAGCTTGCGGTTGATCTCAGGGCCTTCATAAATCAGCGCCGTATAAATCTCTACCAGGCTCGCGCCTGCGCGAATCTTCTCATAAGCATCTTCCGCAGTAAATATCCCACCCGATCCGATGATCGGCAATTTACCCCGGTTTGGAGGTAAGCACGGGACACCACTTCCGTTGATCTGGCCCGCAGCGGCTTACCGCTTAAGCCCCGGTCTCCTTCGCATTGCCATGCGCCAGGCCGTCTCGGGATATCGTCGTATTGGTTGCAATTAGACCCGATACACCACTATTTTGGATCGTATCGATCATGAATTCCAATTCCTCATCGCTGACATCAGGAGCGATCTTCACCAGAACTGATTTTCTAGTTCCATAACGCTTCGCCTGTACGTCCATCTCATCTGTCACGGCCTTCAATAAGGAAGCTAGTTCGCTCCCATGCTGCAGATTACGCAAGTTTGGCGTATTTGGTGAACTAATATTGACGACAAAGAAGTCCGCCTGCGGATACAATATCGAGATACATTTCTCATAATCCGTGTGTGCTTCTTCATTCGGCGTCAACTTGTTCTTACCGATATTGACTGCCACCGGGATCCGCCGTAATTTGAGCGCGGCAAGTCTCCCGCCATATCCTCTGCACCACGATTATTAAACCCCATACGATTAATCAATGCTTCGTCCGGAGGAAGCCTGAACAATCTCGGCTGTTCATTGCCGGGCTGCCCTTTTGGGGTTACTGTCCCCACTTCCATAAAGCCAAATCCAATCGAGGAAAACCCTTCTACCGCTTCGGCATTCTTATCAAGTCCGGCAGCCAGTCCTATAGGCGAGGGAAAATGAACCCCAAATAAATCAGTAGCAAGCTCCGGAACTTCTGGTACACCGTACATTCCGCGAACAACGGGAATCATTCCTGGTACTTTCGCTGCTTTATGTAAACTACCGATCACCAGATGATGCGCTGCCTCTGGGTCCAGCTTGAAAAATAATGGTTTTCCTAAATTACGGTACAACACGTTTTTGCTTCACTCCGATCATTCGCCCTAGCGCTAACTTTATCTCCTTATCCAGTTTAGCCGTTTCTGCGAGAAAAGAAAAGGTAAGAGTTCCAAGTGAGGGGGACAATAAGCCTGTGGAATTTTAGAGAAAATGCCTATAATTGCGTAACCAATTATAGACTTTTTGAACAACCTCTATAAAATATAGAGTGTATACTCTTTTAAGATGAAAAGAGAGGGGAATTATCAATGTCCAATAAACGCAAACCGCCTACACTGCAGCAGAAAAAGGACGAAGTAAACAAGAAGGCACTCATCTGGGCAGGTTCGGTAACCGGGGTGCTCATCTTGTTCGTAATCATCGTCCTAGTACTAACCAAGCTTTAAAATACCAGTTCAAAAAGTTCGGTTTTATCACTTCTTATCAAAAGCGAACTTTTTGAACAGCCTTATAGCAACCAATGATAAGTACGATGGGGATTCGTCTGGTCTTGACCGCGTTTCAGAACGAATCGCTCCTTAGGCACGCTCTCAAGCTGTGGAAGAATCCCCTTGCCGATCTGCACTTTGGCTCCACGCGGAATCATATCAAACAGTTCCTCAACATCCTTCTTCAACATTCGGATACAGCCATGCGATTCATCCTTGCCTATGCTATCCGGATCATTTGTCCCATGTATCGCATAATTCGTATCCGACAATTGCATGCCACGGCTGCCGAACTCTCCGTTATCCTTGCCGTTCGGATTGATGACCTTGTCGGAGACTTTGTAAGTTCCTTCCGGGGTCTTATTACCGCCAAGTCCGACTTTATAGCTTCTTAATATAATGTTCCCACTTGCCACCGCCAATAGATGTGTATCCTTATCTATGACGATACGTAGCGGTTCCTTGAAGAACAGGGCTTCGCCCTCTTGGCCTCCACTGGTCAGACGATCCCCGCCTCCCGCTGGTTGTTCTGCATCATCATTCTTCTGTGATTTACTGCCAGCCTCCTGTTGAATCACCAGTACGCGCTTAAATTCATGTCTCATCAATGGATTGCTTCCAGCCAGCCAATTATCTGGAAACGATTGAGCTAATTGATCCAGACTCTCCGGCCAGGTACCCTTCTGCTCCTTATAAGTACGAACCGCTGTAGAGAACCGCCAGCGTCTCCTGCCTTTCGATCCATGCCTTGCCTTCCTTCTGTAGCTTGGTCGCATCCGGCGGAGTACACTGACAAGCCTTCGGATCATATGATTGCACCTTCATAACGCCATCTTGCGGGCTTTTGTCCAGTTCATATACAACCGGCATATTCTTGGTCCAGATAAGCCATTTTGCCTTCTGCTTCATTCCGAGTACAACTACCTTTGAAGCCGGCGTCTCCAGCTTATCGCCATACAGATCCTCTAGCGACTTATACGGATTATCGGCATTACTCTGGTAAGCGCTCGCTGTGAACTCCGTCCCCATGCTCTCACCTAGACCGCCAGCGCCCAGCTCTCTCTCGCCCTCTGGCCACATTGCTTCACTTCCCGAATTCGGATCTTGAACAGCAAGTCCCAGATCATATGCGATCAAATCTGAATCATCCTGAGTAGGGAGATCCACAGCAAATTGTCCCGGTGCATAGGCAGACGATAAATTAAGCAGCAGCAAGAACACGAGCACAATGCCAACTTTACGAAATAATCCCTTGCGCTTCTCTTTCTGTCTCGCTTCCTCAAGCAGCTTATCCTGATATTCCTTCCATAGATCCGCTGGAACCTTGGTTGCCTCGAAGGCTTCATAGACGCTACCCGCCTGTATATAGCAATATTGGGCCTTTCCTTCCTGCCCAGAGCTCTCATATTCCTTACCCAGTAAATACCAGGCCATTTTATTATCTGGGTGATTCTTCACATAAGTCTTCAGGTGAGCCGTATTATTCATGGCTATCCTCCGATATATTAGAGGTTGTTCAAACAGACCACTTTTGATCACGATGCAACTAAGGAAGTAATCTCGGCATTGAATCTTGAATTCAGCCGGGTCCTTCGGTGCTGAAAACCGGTCTTTTTGAATTCTACTTTAATTTTCTACTATATATATCGGCATAAGCTTTGATTTTCCTCTATGTATCGAAAGAAAACAGTCTATCGTCCTATTTTTACTGAAGACAGAACTAGATCTATGGGTATACTTACAGGCACCTTTTCTACTAATAAAATAAGCCCAAAAATGCAAACAAGAACCTCCCCTTCCATCAGGAAAGAGAGGTTCTCACTATGAATAGGGATGACTTTGCTCAATCCATCTACTGATTTATGAGCAGATAACCCCTGTCTTATGATGCTATTAATAGCCGTTGTCTACCGCTAATTAACCTTCCATATTAAACGGTGCATCCGCTACTTTGATGGAGTCCGTAGGGCATCCATCACAAGCGTCTTGAAGGTCATCATGCAGGTCTTCCGGAATTTCAGTTACACCACGATTGCCATCACCTTCGTAGATAACTTCGGCCAAGCCTTCATCATCATAATCATAAATATCTGGTGCCGTCGCGCCGCAAGCGCCGCAAGCGATGCAAGTATCCTTCTCAACCCAAGTAAATTTCGCCATTTTTTCTGCCTCCTGAATAAACGGTACATGTCCGGTACTTTGTTATTACCATGACCAATATAATATAAATACCAATCAATTTCAATTCATTTTCCGCATTATTCCATTCGAATACGTGGATCATTTATCATCATTTGCCTCATCATTTGTCAGAAGAAAATCAGTCTGTAGCGAAGTACCGCGAACTTTGTGATTGCGAATCAGCGCCGAAGGATCATCTGACAGCATTCCCGCCGTCAGCACAGCACCCTCGCCAAACTTATCGCGCAGCATATCCATCGTCTTCGTCAGCGATTCCTTCTTCGGCTCCTGTTCATAATCAAACAGATCTAGCTGCAGTGCCGCTTCTTCCTTGGGTAGCAAATTCTGCAAAGTTATACCGAGTAGTCTAACCGGCTTCTCTGCGCTCCAATGCTGTTTATACAGCTTACAGGCTTCCGCATATACTTCCTCCGCCCTCTCCGTCACGGTATCAAGGCTATGCGATCTTGTGATTGTCTTCATATCTGGCGTACGAATCGTAATTTGCACGGTCTGGGCCATCAATTGCTGCCTGCGCAAGCGCCGCGTCACCTGATCTGCCAAATTCAGCAGTACGCGCTGGACATCTTCCATCTCGCTAATATCTCTTGGCAAAGTCGTCGTATGTCCGATTGATTTATTCTTCTCCCGTTCGTCGATAACCGGTGAATCATCATGACCGTTAGCCGCCTGCTTCATCCAGTGTCCGACAACACCGAACCGATCTATTAACAGCCGCTCTTCCGCCGCGGCCAGCTGTCCGATCGTATAGATGCGAATTTTCTTCAGCTTCTCTGCCGTCCGCTTACCAATGCCGAACATCTCATCACACGGCTTATCCCATAGAAGAGACGGCACATCTCGTATCCGCAGTACCGTAATGCCATTCGGCTTCTTCATGTCCGAGGCCATTTTGGCCAACAGCTTGTTAGGTGCAATCCCGATCGAGCAGGGAAGGCCAAGCTCACTGGCAATACGCGATTGGATCGTCTGCGCAATGTCCATTGGCGTACCAAATTGCTTCGAACCAGTAATGTCCAGATAGCATTCATCGATAGATACGGCTTGCAATAGTGGAGTATAGCTATAAGCGATATTCATGAAAGCTCTGGAGTATTTGCGATACAAATGAAAGTTCGGTTGAATCACGATGAGCTCCGGGCACTTCTTCATCCCCTGACTGACCGTCATCCCGGTAGATACACCTCTCCTGCGGGCCGCATAGGAGCAAGTAACGATGACGCCTTTGCGCAGCTCCACACTGCCAGCCACAGCGGTCGGGCGATCTCGGTATTTCTCCGGCTCCTCCGCCTCATGAACCGAACAGTAAAAAGCGTTCATATCGACATGCAGAACAACTCGCCCTCTGGCAGGATAGTATTTATCGACATTATCCAAGCGTTTCCCCTCATTTATATACTAGTAAATTCAGCATACCCTTTTCAGTAAAAAACGGTCAACATAGCGATGAACTTTTAACGAAAATTATATTACATTTAAAATATCAGAATGATATAATTAGAAAATATACCTAAATCGGTACTTCATTCTGAGGACATCCAAAGGGGGATACTTCCATTATGTCAAAAGCTTTAACTATCTTCGACACTACTTTGCGAGACGGTACTCAAGGAGAAGGCATTAGCTTATCCGCAGAGGACAAATTGAAGATTGCCAAGAAGCTGGATCAGTTAGGTGTCCATTACATTGAAGGCGGCATCCCCGGCAGCAATAGTAAGGATATCGAATTTTTCGATCGGGTTAAGGAATTGCATCTGAACGCGAAGATTACTGCATTCGGCAGTACTCGCCGCAAGAATAGCTTGGCTGAGCATGATGCCAATCTGCAGCGGCTCATCGACTCAGGTGCACAAGCGGCATCGCTTGTCGGCAAATCATGGGACTTCCACGTGCATACGGCACTGCAGACTACTCTGGAAGAGAATCTGGCGATGATCTATGATTCTATTGCCTACTTGAAGCAGCACGGGCTAGAGGTCATGTTCGATGCCGAGCACTTCTTCGACGGCTATAAGAATAATCCTGAGTATGCCTTAGCAGTCATGCGCAAAGCCGAAGAAGCCGGCGCAGACTGGCTTGTCATGTGCGATACGAATGGTGGAACCATGCCTCACGAGGTTTCTGATATCGTTACCGTGCTTGGAGGACAGATCGCTGGAACTGCAAGGCTTGGCATTCATACACATAACGACTGCGAACTGGCAGTGGCTAACTCACTCAGCGCAGTTCGCGCCGGTGCTGAAATGATTCAAGGCACCATGAACGGCTATGGCGAGCGTTGTGGCAATGCCAACCTTTGCTCCATAATCCCGAACCTGCAGCTAAAGCTTGGATATCACGTCCTCGAAGAGAAGCAGATAGAGCAGCTAACGAATACGGCCCGCTACGTAAGCGAGATTGCTAATGTCCATATGCCGGTTAACCAGCCTTATGTAGGTACAGCGGCATTTGCACATAAAGGTGGCATCCATGTATCCGCGATCCTACGTGATTCCCGCACCTACGAGCACATCGTGCCTGAGACGGTGGGTAATCACCAACGGGTACTTGTCTCCGAACTGGCCGGACAGAGTAATATTTTGTCCAAAGCTCAGAAGATGGGAATCGAATTCGATCCGGAAAAAGAAAGCACCAAGGAAGTCATTTCGCGGATCAAGGACCTAGAGCATCAAGGCTATCAGTTCGAAGGTGCCGACGCTTCACTGGAACTTATGCTGCGGGAGGCCAATGGTGAGTTGAAGAAGCTATTCACTTTTGAGTCCTTCAAAATGCTAGTCGAAAAATCGGCCGGAAAACCGGTTGTATCGGAGGCATTCGTCAAGCTGAACATCGACGGCAACTCTATGTATACCGCCGCGGAAGGTAATGGTCCAGTGAATGCGCTGGATAACGCGCTACGTAAAGCGCTGATCAGCTACTATCCAGGCCTGAAAGACATTCATTTGTCCGACTATAAGGTCCGTGTCCTCGACGATAAAGAGGCGACCGCCTCGAAGGTTCGCGTCTTGATTGAGTCCTCCAACATGGAGAACTCCTGGAGCACCGTCGGTGTCTCCGGCAACGTCATCGAAGCAAGCTGGGAAGCGCTAGTTGATAGCTTCCAGTATGCTCTGCTGGGCCAAGACAAACGTGAAGACTACGAGGAGATCCAGTCTGTCGAGAGAGGCCTTGTGAATCACTAGGGAACTCAGTACGAACGAATGAGCGATAATCAAATGATCAAATGAACGCTGAAAAACCTGCATTTCTGCAGGTTTTTCTCTGTTAAAAGCTTTGCTACGAATTCGTTAATTTCTTCATTTTGGCTTCTAAATCCTTTGCGGAAAGAGATCCCACGATAACCTCTTGGATCACTCCATCTTTCCCGATCAACACATTCGTCGGAAAGGCTACTCCGTTAAATTTACGGTAAACCTCTTCTTTCTTATCCAGCAGCACCGGGAAGGTATAACCGTAGTCCTGGACAAACTTCTTAACGTTATCAAGCTGATCATATAATGTGACATTCACGGCGTATACATCTATTGAATCACTGTATTTCTTCGCCAAGGCAACTAGATCCGACGCTTCCTCTTTACAAGGATCACACCATGAGGCCCAAAAGTTCAACAGCAGAGCCTTGTCACGTTTACCACCTACTGTATAGACCTGACCATCCAGATCCTCCAAGGAAAATGAAGGTGAAGGTGTCCCGGGCTTAGGCGCTTGCGCAGCCAGCAACTCAGTTAGTGATTGACTTGACTCAGCAGCTGCTTCCTTCTGTTCACCCTTTCCCCATAAAGCCAGTGTGCCTTGACCCAAATTGGAGTACAATACTGCTCCTAATAAGATGATCAATCCTATCAATATCCATTTATGCCTTCTCATGTAATCCATTCCCTTTATAAGGTTGTTCAAATAGTTTTATCTAATCTTATTAGATATTGTACCCTGATTCGGAGAATTGTTACAGCTTGATAAGCGAAAAATAAGCAGGATGCAAAATCAATCAAGTATGGCTGCCTTATAACCAACATCCGCCGGATTAAGTTCTTTGCTAATTTCCTTCGTCCCATCGGCACCTAAGTGATCTGGTTCATCATTCTGCTGCAGATGCATCTCTTCCTGCTCGAACATCGGTACAGATAGCTGGTTGAGAACATTCAACTGTTCCGGATACCCGTAAGTACCGTGTTCACTTATATCCAGGCCCATGATCTCTTCTTCCTCCGTTACGCGAAGCCCCATCAGCAGCTTCATCCCACCGAGCACAAGCAAAGACAGAACAAGTACAAATATAAACGTACCGATCACACCAAGTAGTTGCACACCCAATTGACTCAAGCCACCGCCATAGAATAGGCCAGCAGTTCCTACCCCGGTCGTCTTTGCCAGCTCAGGTGTCGCAAACAATCCGGTAGATATGGCGCCCAGACCCCAGCGATTCCATGAACCGAAAAGGCACAGATCGGATCATCAAGACCGATATGTTCGAACCATCTAGCCGTAAAGAAAGTTATAACTCCCGCAACAGCTCCTATGAGGAGGGCAGCCCAAGCTTCCACAAAAGCGCAGGAGCCAGTAATCGCTACAAGTGCGGCCAACACACCATTCAACATGCTCGGAATATCCGCTTTGCCTAATATAGCCCAGGAAATGAGTAATGCAGCTACAGCTCCTGCAGCCGCAGCGAGATTTGTCGTCATTAGTACGAAGCCAAAAAATCCATTCTCAAGCGGTGTTAACGCACTGCCGGGGTTGAAGCCGAACCATCCGATCCAGAGGATAATCACGCCAAGTACCGTCAGCACTTGGTTATGCCCTGGAATGCTGTTCGGCTTACCAGCCTTATTGTACTTGCCATGGCGCGGCTTCAATAGAATGAGTGCTGCTAAGGCCGCCGTTGCTCCCGTAAGATGAACGACCATTAACCGGCATAATCCTGCATTCCCAGTCGTCCCAACCAGCCACCACCCCATACCCAATGGGCTACAATCGGGTAGATTACAACTGTGAATATGGTGCCGAACACCATATATACGCTCAGCTTCGCTCTCTCCGCCATTCCTCCGCAAGCAATCGCCAACGATACTGCTGCAAAAGCCATCTGAAACAGGAACATTAAATTCAGCGGAACTCCAATCTCGGAGAAAACGCTAAATGATCCGATATCTCCCTCACCGCCGAACGGAAAACCGGATCGTTCCGAGGAAGCCATTGCCATCTCCAAACGCGAAGCCAAATCCGAGTACCCACCAGGCGATCACAGCGATACCTAACGTCAACACCGTTTTACCCGCTACGTGTCCGGCATTCTTCATTCTTAACGAGCCAGCCTCAAGCAGTGCAAATCCCGCTTGCATGAAAAAGACGAGCATCGCCGCGACAAATACGAAGACCGAGTTCAAGCCGACCTGTAATACTTCTCCACGAACTTCCCCCTCTGCCGCATACGCGGAAATCGGGAACGCCATGACGGCGATAATTCCCGATAGACTATAAATCCATTTCCTGCTCATAAATAACCAGCTCCCCAAATGTCATATTCCCTAACACATTGTTAATGATTAAGCTGATTATATGATCTAAAATATGCATAAAACAATGCCGATTTGGTCAGTCTTTATATACTTTTAGGAATACTTAACATTCCTTGTTATTTATATGTACATTATAATCAGAGATCTACTAACATTTCTAAAGTGTAACGTTTGACTGTATAGTTGCATATCGAGTATCATATATCCTATATATAGAGATCACATACTGATATTACTTGGAGAGAGGGTGAATCTATTGGGGATATGAAGTTGTATCGTATTGGGGAACTAGCCAAAGCTGCGGATGTCAGCGAGCGGACAATAGATTATTACACCAAACTGGGCCTGATCTTGCCGGAGAAACGTACCCAGAAAAATTATCGTTTGTACAGTTCTGAAACCTTAAAGAGACTCGAACGTATTAATCAGATGAAGCAGGAAAAGTATACGTTAGAGGAAATTCGCGAGAAGCTAGATCAATGGAGCACGGTCAGCGGAGAAGAACAAGTTAACGAGAAGCTGAGCTCCCTGGAGATACGTATGCAGCAGCTTGAACGGGAGGTCAAGGAGCTTGAGCCGTTGATTTCTAATCTCAAACCAGGCCAAGCCCGGCGGGCATATACTAACCTGATGCCACAAAGTCTTGCTTGTATCGAAGCAATTCAGATTCTAATGAATCACAATCCTTTTAACTAGAACTCGCCGAATCCTTCCTTTGACGCACACTATTTATTCTACAGACTATGGAGGAATGATAAATGTACTCTAACATCATGCTAATTCCTATTCTACTCGCTTTCGGGCTCTCGCTTTGGGCCCAGTTCAGGGTAAAAGGAACGTTTAATAAATATACGCAGGTACCAAACATGTATGGTTTAACAGGACATGATGCCGCAAGACGTATGCTTGACGCGAACGGACTGTATGATATTCCAATCGAACCGGTCCGCGGGCGCTAACTGACCACTATGATCCGATTCATAAGGTTGTACGCCTATCCGAGCCGGTATACTACGAAAGCTCGATCTCAGCTGTATCGGTTGCCTGCCATGAAGTAGGCCATGCTATTCAGCATAAAGAATCTTATCCGATGCTTGTACTACGCCATCGCATGTTCCCATTTGTGAACTTCGCTTCCGGAGTAGCACCGTTCCTGCTTCTGGCAGGTATCATCTTCGGGGCATTCAATTTGATCGGACTTGGTATCATCTTCTTCTCGGCAGCTGTACTGTTCCAGCTGGTTACATTACCCGTTGAGTTCAACGCCAGCAACCGAGCGCGCAAGATAATGGTGGCCCAAGGCCTCGTCACTCACGAAGAAGAACGCGGAGTAGCCAACGTATTGAACGCCGCTGCATTAACTTATGTCGCAGCCGCCCTCATTTCTGTGCTTGAATTACTTCGCTATATTTTGATTTTCACTAGCAATCGCGACTAAAGCCATTAGAAGGATGACAACATCCTTTAGTAGCTGTTCTTCATACCAACAACAAAAAGCACCTCCTACTTCAGGGGTGCTTTTTGTTGATTATATTACTTCTTATAGTTTCTGATGAATTATTGACTCGGCGGAGTATCAATTTGAAGTCCAAAGTACTCGAGCAAGAACGCTCTAAATGATTTCGCAACTAGAGGCAACTTCTCATCTGACCGAGAAATGAGGCCAATCGTCCTTGTCACCTTCGGCTGGGAAATACGTACTCGGCTTGGCTGGAGTTGAAAACTCTGATACAAAGCCATCTCTGGCAGCAGGCTTACTCCCATTCCTGCGGCAACAAGACCGCGAATCGTATCCGTCTCTTCTCCCTCGAACGCGACCTTCGGTGTAAAGCCCGCTTCCAGACAAGCATGCCATACGATAGGACGTAGAGAGTAACCGTTTCCAAATAATATAAAATGATCATCCTTCAGCTGGCTTAGAGTAATACTCTGTTCCCCAGCCAGAGGATGTCCAGGTGGCAGGATCGCCACTAATTCCTCGGTCAATACAATATTACCAACGACCTGATCATGATTCTCCGGAAATGGAGAGATAAAGGCTAGATCAACATCTCCAGAGACCACATCGCGGATTAATGTAGGATAAGTCCCCTGTTTGAAGCGGAATTTAACATTGGGATACAATTTACGAAATTCCGAGACGATGCTAGGTATAAAATGAATTCCAAGACTGTTCGGGAATCCAAGACGGATCTCACCCAGCTCCGGATCGAGAAGCTCATGAACTTCAGTGACCGCCCGCTCTAAATCCTTCAAAATCGTCTCTACCCTGCTGCAGAACAATTGTCCCACTGCCGTGAGATGCAAATTCCTCCCCTTCTGCATGAACAAGTTTACACCTAGTTCCTGCTCCAGCTGGTGAATTTGTCTACTTACTGCCGACTGCGCCACATGCAGCTCCTCTGCCGCTTGTGTGACATGCTCTTTTTTCGCCACTTTTACAAAATACTGCAGTTGTCTTAATTCCACAGAATCTGATCGCTCCATTTCACATCTGTTCAATATCCTTTGAAATCAGGACCATTGGCGTACCGAACTATAGTTCAATGGATGTCAGAGCAAAATGTTAACGCTTAATCTGTTAACAAAGTCACCTATAGATCAGTACTTCTTTAATTTACCATGTACTTTCTATTGGTTCAATGATTCTTTATGAATCTACTCAGAATTGCATATAGAACAAAGCCGCCAAGCAATCCGCCGAAATGGGCAATCCAGTTGATCTGCGGAACGATAAATGAATAGACGACCCCGATCATAAGCAGACTGTACAGTGTCTTACGAGAGTTCTCATCGATTAGGTTACGCTGCAGTAGAGCGATGAACAAGAAAGCCCCGTAGACGCCATACACAGCCCCAGAAGCTCCGACAGCTATATGATAGTCCATCGAACGGTGATATACGACCAAGCTAATGATATTTCCGATCACTCCACTGAAAATAAACAGTACGAAATACTTAATATGCCCCATCAATCGTTCCAGAGGCGGCGCGAAGACCAAAATAGCAAAGCAATTCGATACCAAATGCATTAATCCCGAATGAAGAAACATCGCCGCAAACAATCTCCACAACTCCGTATCAAACGGCGGAACATTGGTTACTGCGCCGAGCCTAAGCAGAGTGTACCCATTTGTCGATCCGCCATAGAACAGCTCGACGACAAACATTACGATATTAGCGACCAGAAGCAGACTTGTAACTGGATAATACCGTAGATAACTTCTCCAATCTTCGTATCGTATAAAGATCATATCGTTTCCTCCTTGTACTCCACTCTTTATTTTTATAAGTTGGACAATCTCTTTTTAAAACGATTATAATTAAAATTAGAAACTTTATCTAACTAATAGGAGGAGAAGACAAATGACGCAAGAACGCACTAACGCTGCTACATTTAAAGGCAACCCCATTACCTTGATTGGACCTGAACTTAAGGTCGGGACAAGGCTCCCGATTTCCGGTTAAACAAAAACCTGCTTGAAGAAGTAACCCTCGCCGACTATGACGGCAAAATCAAACTGATCAGTGTCGTACCCTCCCTGGATACAGGCGTATGTGACGCCCAAACAAGACGCTTCAATCAAGAAGCCGCTGAGCTTGGAGAAGATGTTATCATTCTGACGGTCAGCGCTGACCTTCCATTCGCACAAGCTCGCTGGTGTGGAGCTGCCGGAGTAGATCGCGTGGTTACACTATCCGACTACAAAGATAATTCTTTCGGTAAAGCATACGGCGTCCTGATCAAGGAATTCGCGCTTGACCATCGTGCTGTCTTCGTTCTCGACAAGGACAACACCATCCGCTATGTTCAAGTACTTAACGAAATGGGCGAGCATCCGAACTATGAAGAGCCAATCGCAGCTGTGAAAAGCCTGCTTGGTTAGTTCTCAGGATCCATATATGAAATGACAAGAAAAGCGAGTAAGGAGGAAACTCCCTGCTCGCTTTTTTTTGCCCGATCTAGATTAAGCTAATACTTTGTAGGCAGCCAGCTTCTTATCCAAGATGGCGAACAAATGAAGGATATTACGGTAATTGGCCCCAGATCCCCCATCGAACCCCGAGTCGCAGAATATACATCGACAGCGGTACGGAGAGGACCCGTAGACACGATAGATACAGTTATATCCATAACCCGTCCGAATTTGGTCCGCTTCTCTAACGTAATCTCACCTACGTTAGGAACTTCATGCAATACTTTATATCCGGGAATCTTCTTTAGAGTTGAAATTATTTCTTCCCAGGCCTGTTCCTTGGATAATTGATAATATCTCGTCTTTAATTCAGGTGTCTTCGCACGATCACTTGTACCGTCATAGCTGCGAAAAATACCGACTAATGTTCTTTTTAGCGACAACCTGCTCTTCCTCCTTCATATAGCGGCAAGAAATAGTAAGTATAATTTATATTATAGTGTAACATTGATTGGAGAACAAACAAAGTCGATTCAGGTAAGATGGCAAATAAAAAAGGCACCTCGAGGACTCTTTTTCACAAAAAATCCTTCAAAGTGCCGCATCCATTATGCAAGACCCGCCTATGCCGTCCGATTATCGTGTCTCGAACCTGCCTTAGCAGGTGGGTGACCGCAACGACGCTTTTGAAGTCCCCTAATCCATTGGATAGGGCCTTTCAGCTGCGGCGTAATGTAAGTCTCCCGAGACTTTGTCATTGGTTCAAAACAACAATTAACCGAAACGTACATCGCAGGACATATTCACATTATAGAACTTCTTAAATCAATTGTAAACATGACAATTTTCGCAGATAGCCCTTACGGCTCGTCCGAGAGAACAAGATTAATTCTTCTCTTGGTCCTCTCCTTCAGGCAGTTCAGCAACCTCGTCATCACCGGATTGCTTGTCCTCTTCATCCAACTTACGGAGTCTCTCTACCTTCTCCTGCACCTTCGTGTAGGCGATATTGAAGTTGAAATAAGCCATCCATGCAATCAGTGTAGCGAAGCCAAAAGGAATGAGCCAAGAGAACTTCAAGGTAATAATTCCAATCACCACTGCAGTAAGGAATGTAGACAGTGTGCGGAAAGGTCTGAGAACCGTAAGCAAAATAGCATTTTTAATTAACATACTAGTCTTCATGTGAAAGTGAGCAACTAATGAGAAGAAATTAAACAAAGATAACAAGATGAAAAATAAAAGTACAAGCATAACGATGCCAAGAATCTGCATGTTCTCAAATTGCTTCATGTACACTTCATAATCGACATACATGATAACGATCAGGAGAGTATAGAAGATACCTCCCAGCATACTTTGTTTATAATTATCCTTGTAACTTTTAAAGTATAGCTTAGTAATACCAAGATCAGCCTCACCCATTACCCATTTCCGAGTCACCGAGAACAAAGCTGAAGTCGCAGGAAAAAGTGTAAACGGTGCCAAAATCGCCATAACCCAGTAAGTCATAACTTCAGGTTGCGCAGCCGGATCGGCACTGTAGATAAGCTTAAGGAACACGACAATCATAAATGGGGAAGAACATAGCATCCAATATAAATTGCTGCCAGCGATTCGCATAATCCATTCCGTGATTTTGTATAATCCACCCATCATTCCTTTGGTTTCCAAAAAAAATCTCCCTCCATCAGTAACAGAATCTGTCTATAGTTATAACTATACATGATTCATGGCCGACTATCCAGCGCCTATTTTGTACATACATAGGTAAGAGTCTAGACTGGTTCATTCACCCAGCATAAGATATACCGTACTTCAAAGTTCAACAAAAACATTTTTTGAAAATTTATAAGGAGGTTATTCCATGTCTGGTGTTGTTGGTGGTTTTGGTAGTTGTGGTAGCTGTGGCAGTTGTGGTGGTGGATGGACATTTACAGGTACAATCTTAGTATTGTTCATTCTCCTGGTTATTGTTAGCCGGACCTTTATGTATTAATAAAAACAGCAAAAAGAAGACGAAGATGTCCTTCGTCTTCTTTTGCTATTCCATTACTTATCGGAGAAGCTGCCGCCATTCTTTGGTCTGCGCTCGCCGTTATTGTAATTGGAACGCGGTTTGCGGTCGGATGAGCCTCCGCGATAAGAATCACGTCCGCCTTCCTTATTGTAGCCGCCTTTGTAGCCACCGCGATTTCCACCCTCACGATTTCCGCCTTCGCGACTGTCGCGACGGTTGCCACTACGGTTTCCGTAACCGGAAGGTTTACGCCCATTGGAGCGGATGTCCGGGTTGCGACGTTTCACACGAATCGGCTCTTCCGGAGTCAATTCAACGGAAGCTTTTTCATTCTTCTCGCCGGTAATCAGCTTGAAGGCAGCTGCAAGTAAATTGACAGAGTCGTATTGCTCCAGCAATTGGATAGCAATGCCTTTATATTCTCTAAGCTCTCCCTCTTCAACGATCTCCAGGATTCGCTCAGCTGTAATCCGCTGTTTGCCTTCAATCGCTTCAGCAAGCGTAGGCAATGGCTTACGGGTGATCTTATGACGGGTAATCCGTTCGATAAAATGCAGATGATCGATCTCCCGTGGTGTTACGAAGGACCAAGCTGTACCTTCCTTACCTGCACGGCCAGTCCGGCCAATACGGTGTACATAGCTCTCTGGATCCTGCGGCAAGTCAAAGTTCACGACATGTGTTACGCCAGATACATCGAGTCCACGGGCAGCCACGTCGGTAGCAACGAGGACGTCGATGCTTCCGTCACGGAATTTGCGCATGACATTATCACGTTGATTCTGCGACAGATCACCATGTAGGCCATCAGCAGAGTAACCCCGTTTTTGTAATGCTTCAGACAACTCGTCTACACGACGCTTTGTCCGTCCGAATACGATAGCAAGCTCAGGGGATTCCATATCTAGCAAGCGGGAAAGGGCATCAAATTTCTGACGTTCATTGACCTCAATATAGGCTTGATCAATAAGTGGAGCACTGACCTGTTTAGGAATAACAGATACATGCTCAGGATTTTTCAAAAATCTTTGTGCCAGTTTTTGGATATTCCCAGGCATAGTCGCGGAAAATAACATGGTCTAACGTTCTTCGGGGACAAGCTTCAGGATCGATTGGATATCCTCCATGAAGCCCATATCAAGCATTTCATCAGCTTCATCAAGAACTACGGTCTGTACATCATCAAGCTTAATCGTCTTACGATTGATATGATCCAACAGACGTCCTGGAGTACCGATAATGATCTGTGGCTTCTTCTTCAACGCACGGATCTGCCGTACAATATCCTGACCACCATAAATCGCTAAGGAACGGGTTCCCTTGAAACGAGCAAGCTTGCCGATTTCTTCTGCAACCTGAATGGCCAATTCACGGGTCGGTGTCATAATGAGAGACACGATATGCTCTTCATCTTTGGAGATTTTATTGATAAGCGGCAAACCAAAGGCTGCGGTTTTTCCTGTTCCTGTTTGCGCTTGTCCGATCATATCTCGTCCAGACATCGCAATCGGAATCGATTTGGCTTGAATCGGGGTTGCTTCCTCAAATCCAAGCTCCGTTATAGCTTGTAATACTTTAGGCTCTAGGCCAAATTCTGAAAATGTGTTCAAATTGTCCTCATACTCCTTCTATACAGTGGACATTCCACCTTCTTAACTGTATTCTTAAGTAGCGTTTAATCTGTTTATAGACTGTCCAGTCAGCCCAAAAAATTTACATAAGCTCTGGATCTAAATAAGCATCTGACGACAAATCAACCTAATTCTACTGGCCATTTCACTGAAATATATGGACCATCAAAGTGGAAGAGATCCCTACTCAAGAATATCTCAAACATTATAGCACAAATCATTTCATAAATACCAGCAGAATGCAGGTGGGTATACTACTTATTATTTTAAGGAGGATTTTTAGTGTTTAAGGAAATTAGGAACTATGTCATCATCTTGATCGGGGCGGCATTTATTGCCTCAGGCTTCAATTTGTTCCTCGTTCCCCAACATCTTTTGAGTGGAGGAGTATCCGGATTGGCTATGCTGACAGGGTACTTCACTCCATTTAGTATAAATACGATGTATCTAGCCTACAATGTCCCGTTGTTAATCATTGGACTATTTCTACTTGGAAGACGTTTCATCGGTCTGAGCATTCTGTCCGTTGTCGGGGTCACGATCATGATGGCTTTCATTCCGGAGAGAGCTCTAGCCTCTGATACACTTCTTGCGGCGGTCTTCGGCGGTGTGCTCGTCGGTTTCGGGGCAGGTATTTCCTTTAGAGTCGGCGGGTCATCCGGCGGCTTCGATATTCTCGGCTCGGTAATTACGCGCTACCGGGATTTCCCTGTTGGAAGCATCATTGTTGTTTTGAACGGGGTTGTAATCTTAGCCATGGGTTATTTGAATGGTGACTGGAATTCAGCCCTTGCCTCGATGGTATCCATTTATTTGACCGGCAAAGTAGTAGATATGATTCATGTTAGCCATAATAAAGTTACTCTGTTCATCGTGACTGACAAGACCGAAGAGCTCTTGGAGCAACTTCTGGCTCGTCCGCGAGGGGTGACGAAGATCAAGACCGAAGGTGCTTTTTCCCATAAAGAAAAAGATATGCTTATGACCGTTACGACTATGTATGAGTTAACTGAATTAAAAGAAATCATTAAACAAACTGATCCTGCCGCCTTCGTCAATATCGTGGAAACTACAGGTATTATGGGCTCGTTCCGCAGACGATAAACAGACACTGGTCTACTTAAGGTGCCGTTCCAATTTTGCTGCATTATGCTATAATAATGTCATACGGTTCCTTAGATAATCTAATACATTTTCTTCCGCCTTCGCTTTACCTGATTTCACAAGCTCGTGCTTTTCCGTTTTTGAATGATTCGAACCAGAATGATTCTAGGGGAAAGGGTGATTGAAGTGGAAATGGAAACGGTAAAACTGGCACAGATCGTTAGAAAATGGTTTCCGGATATGCTGCCTTTCTTAGATCAAAAGGAGCTTAACTCTATGATCATCCTCCGTGATGGTCTGACCATTTTGGAACCGGAAGATGCGATGGAGATTATCCAGCACAGCATCTGTGAGCATCAAAACTCGGCATTTCTTCATTAAAAATGTGCGCGTTCAAAGAGCCAAGCTTGTTTGAACAACCTCTAAATGTAGCTGCATCACCAAGCCGTTTCTTTTGCTTGATAGCAGAAGAAACGGTTTTTGCGCTTTTCAGCGACATTAAATCATAGCAAAGCCATCATTAATAACCCACTTAGTCCTTGCTACCATGAAATGGAGTCCTGAGAATGAAGGAAACTTATACTTTCAAGCAAAAATACATGCAGTTCCTGCATATTCTTATCCCGATTCTAGTCACACAAATTACAATGTCATTAATGACTTTCTTCGATACCATTATGTCCGGACATGCCAGCCCGGCCGATCTGGCAGGAACCGCCATTGGCGCAAGTCTCTGGGTTCCAATCCAAACTGGATTGAGCGGTGTATTAATGGGGATCACCCCTATCGTATCCCAGCTTATCGGGGGAGGTAAGCAAGACAAGGTCGGTTATAATGTCATGCAGGCCTTATGGCTTGCCGCTGCGGTCGGAATCATAGTACTCATAGCCGGGGGATTCCTAATTTCCCCTATATTGAATAGAATGGGATTAGAGCCCAAAGTGCATCATGTTGCATTTTATTATCTCGTATCGATATCAACAGGTATCCTGCCCTTATTCGGATACATCGTCATCCGTTCTTTTATCGATGCCTTGGGACAAACCCGGGTATCCATGGTCATTTCCTTGATCTCCCTGCCCTTGAATATCGGTGCTGGATATTTGCTGATTTTCGGACGACTTGGTTTCCCAAGACTTGGTGGGATCGGTTCGGGCATTGCCTCTGCCTTTACATATTGGTGCATCTTCCTAATTGCACTCTGGATCGCACATAAGGCGGAGCCGTTCGCTTCGTACCGTATATTCGGCAAGTTTCACCGCATCTCACTAGACAAGTGGAAGGAACTGATGAAGATCGGTGTACCAATCGGTTTCTCGATGTTCTTCGAGACAGCAGTATTCGCTGCGGTCACGTTATTGATGAGCCAGTTCGATACACTGACGATCGCCGCCCATCAGGCGGCCAACAATTTTGCTTCAACCTTGTATATGCTTCCTCTAAGCATCTGTCTAGCACTTACCATCCTGGTTGGCTTCGAGACAGGAGCAGCTCGGCTCAAGGATGCCAAGCAATATGCTATCATCGGAATCAGCACGGCCATCGGTTTATCGCTTGTTACCGCTGCTCTGCTGATGCTGTTCCGTAATGGAGTTGCAGGACTCTATTCCAGCGACAAGGCCGTTATTACACTAATCACACATTTTTTGGTCTATGCTGTTTTCTTCCAGATTTCCGATGCGATCGCTGCACCTACTCAAGGTGCATTGCGTGGCTATAAGGACGTGAACCCGGCATTCTGGATCAGTCTGCTTGCCTTTTGGATCATCGGCCTTCCTTTTGGAATTGTACTAGCCAAATATACAAATCTCGGCCCGTACGGCTACTGGATCGGGCTCATCTCCGGACTTGCTGTCGCTGGCGTGCTGCTGCTTCATCGCCTCTATGTCGTACAACGAAGAATTGCACAACGAATGATTCAGGAAGATCAATAATAAACTCATGAAGGAGTGTTATTTATGCTGAACCCAGGCGACCAAGCCCCAATCTTCCAGGCAGACAGCACACAAGGTGATATCAACCTTGCAGATTTACTTGGACAGAAACCGATTGTTCTCATTTTCTATCCGATGGACGAAACTCCGGGATGTACGAAGCAGCTCTGTGCTGTGCGCGATGCCGAGTCTGAATATGCTGAGAGAGGGCCATCGTGCTTGGCGTGAATTCCGCCTCTAAGGACAGTCACGAGAAATTTGCTGCCAAACAGGGCTATCGCTTCCCGCTCGTTGTTGACGAAGACGGAATGATTCGCCGTCTCTATGGAGTTGGCAAATCGCTCGGCTTCCTGACTCAGCAGCGGACCGTATTCATCATCGACCTTGAGGGCAGGATCGCCTTCGCTGAGAAGGGCCTGCCCTCCACGGAGGATATTCTGGCCGCTATCGATAAGTTGCACTAATAACGATTATGTTTCGTTAGAAGTGGAAATAAGAAAACACGAGATTCCTTATAAGGAATCTCGTGTTTTTAATGGAGTGCTATAGAAGCCTCTATAATAGTTGAAATAAATCAGAAACTTATTGAGACAAACGGGAAGCCAATTCGTACATTTTCATATCAAACGGCTTCTTGGTAGCTACAACTGTCTCGATATCTGTTAATACCATCTCTCCGCCGATCATGCCGCAAGCCTTGTTCGACTCACCAGCGATCAAGCTACGTACAGCGAAATCACCAAGTCTGCTCGCCAGGTTACGGTCGAACGGAGTAGGGCATCCGCCGCGCTGGATATGTCCAAGTACCGTTGCACGTGGCTCCAACGAAGGTTGACGTTTCTTAATCGCTTCAACCACTTCTTCGCCTTTACCCACACCTTCAGCAACGATAACGATACTATGTCTCTTACCCTTATCAAAGTTCTGTCTCATACGGTCAGCTACTTCATCCAGATCAAACGGTACTTCCGGAACTAGGATCGTCTCCGCTCCGGAAGCCAGACCGGAATAGAGAGCGATGTCACCGGAATGACGGCCCATAACCTCAACTACAGAAGCACGTTCATGGGAAGACATCGTGTCACGCAGTTTATTGACAGCATCTACAACAATCCCTACCGCAGTATCGAAACCGATCGTATAGTCAGTGAATGAAATGTCATTATCGATCGTACCTGGCAACCCCATCGTCTTGATTCCCAGCTTGCTCAGCTTCTCAGCACCTTGATAGGAGCCGTCGCCACCGATAACAACCAGACCGTCGATTCCGCGGTCACGCAAAATTTGCGCACCTTTTTGTTGACCTTCAGGCGTTCTGAATTCCAGACAACGTGCGGATTGAAGAATGGTTCCCCGCGTTGAATAATGTCGCCTACGCTGCGAATATCCATGGAGAAGATATCGTCATTCAAGAGACCTTGATATCCTCTTTGAACTCCGAATACTTCCAAGCCATAAAACAATCCACTACGTACAACGGCACGTACTGCCGCGTTCATGCCCTGGGAATCTCCACCACTGGTAAGGACTGCGATTTTTTTAACTGCTGACATGATGATTTCCTCCTAATAGTTAATAAAGCTTTAATGTAGAAATTATAAAGGTAGTTCAAAAAGTCCGATTTTGATCACGAAGTGAATCAAGAAGTAACTCGGCTTCGAATCTTGAATTCAGGCCGGGTCTAAGCAGATGCTTACGAAGTCATGTTTCCCACGGAAACATCTCAGGTGCTTACGTACAAACTACGTACGCTCCGCTCCTCAGACCCTAGCTTCATCCAACCTTCTCGGTGCTGAAAACCGTTCTTTTTGAACACTCAATTACAGGCGTTTGCGGATCCACTTACTGTTGGCGAAGAAGAATAGCCTCATCAATGGGCTCCTTTTCATCAAACGCTTTGAAACATCATAAATTTCCTGCTGCTGGCTTACCTTAGGGTCTGATAAATACAGTGCCAGCAATCCCTCGATAATCATTCTGTGAAATGACGATGCAGGAAGCTTCTTAATGTCATGGCGGGCGCCTTCTACAATATAGGCAATCCGCTCAAGCATCAGTTCCTTACTATCGTAGTAACTGCAGAAATTCAGATCCCCGCCAATCTCATCTTCTTCCTGATCAATCAAATAATCAAGCATAATATGTAGACCACAGACATGCGGGAAATAAGCATCGCGAATCGTCTCGGCGCTGCCTTGATCTAAATCTTCGTTACTTGCTGCTAGAAAAAGCATAAATACCCCTAATGTCGATCCAGTGGCTGCAGCGAATTCATTCCACTGTAAATGGGGGGTACGTTCTTTGTGTTGATCCCACCACTGGATAAGGGCATCCTCACGAAGACTCGGTTTGATATGCTTATAAACCTGAAGATCAGTATACAACCCAACAAGATCCTGGATATATGGCTTAGCCATATTATAGCCCGGTAATAAAGCGATATTATTCCGGCAAGTCTGGACAAGCTGGTGCAAATAACCTCCATCATCCTTCTCTTCACGCAAGGCATAATAATCTTCAAGCTCTGCCTGCGGATTCACTGCGTCCAGCATGCTTTGATGCAATAAACGAAAATCATCAGCATTCATTGAAGTACTTCGATCACATAAATTATCTAAATAATCGCTGATCGTTTGAAAAGCAACAATCAATGGAATTAAAATATGTCGTTTCGGCAAATTCGCCGCTGCATATACTGCCCCACCCTGACAATGGAACTCCTTTGTCTGAATGCTGGCCAGCGCCTGCTTTCTCAGCTCTGGATCAGGAATCTCCCCTGCGACCTTCCTCCAACCTTCTAATTCCTTACGCACATCCGGAAGTATGAACTTATACACCCGGCTCATCAGCCTTAATGGCTCGCGCGGGAACTGGTTACGGTCCTGCTCAAGTTCAATCAATGGCCTGCCTCCACAACGTTGATAGATCTAACACGGTCCATATGCATACTGAAAACCATACTAATTATAATATGTTCCATCTTATTGTACAAATAAACTAAATCACATACTTAAACTTTTATATAAATTTCGTGCTATACCAAGAAATTAGCAATCACAGACTCGATTCGTATATTCATATGTGTTCAAAAGCCACTACCATACAATGTCACGTAGTTCACTGTGAGCTTGGCGTGGTCTGTTGCTAGTTTTTTTTATTCTAGCTATGATGAACAAAACAGCCCCGTATTTGCTTCGAATCGTAGGTTAAAATGGATACTGTAGAAAACCCATTTCAGAGCTACAAAGCAAAAGGAGGCTGTCATTAATGCAGTTTACCACAAAATACGTCGGTTTAGATGTATCAAAAGAAAAAATTTCCGTTGCCATTGCAGATGAGGGACGAGAATTGCCACGTTACTACGGAACTATAGCGCATACCCCTGCCGCTCTTCGGAAACTTATCAAGGAATTAGGTCCTGCAAATTCCTTAGCATTCTGTTACGAAGCTGGTCCGACTGGATACGAAACACACCGCTGGATCGAATCTATGGGAGCAAGTTGTACCGTGATTGCCCCTTCCCTTATGCCCAAACGGCCTGGCGACCATGTAAAAACGGACCGCCGGGATGCGGAGCAACTCGCTCGTCTTTTCCGAGCAGGTGAGTTGACCGCGGTTCATATACCATCGCGAGATGACGAAGCATTGCGGGATTTAGTTCGTTCCCGTGAAGCAGCCAAGGAAGATGCGCACCGCGCTCGTCAACGGATCCTTAAGTTTCTCCTGCGCCATCAAGTTCATCCACCGGATACCATCAAACGTCGTTGGACAAAGAAATATCGCGCTTGGCTGGCTTCATTGTCATTCGAACATGAAGCGATGCAGGTCGTGTTTACCGAAATGATTCATGCGCTCGAGGAAGTTGAACAACGCATGGGCCGTTTAGAAGATGCGCTTCTTAGGCAAGCCACAACGGGGGCAAAGGCGGTTGTGATTCAGACCCTTCAATCCTTGCGCGGTGTTGCGCGTCTTACGGCGATTACCATTGCTGCGGAGATTGGCACGTTCGCGCGGTTTCGCTCGCCTGCTCAGCTCATGGCCTACTTAGGTCTAGTTCCTCGTGAGCATTCGTCAGGTCAAAGTACACGACGAGGTTCTATGACCAAGGCCGGTAACAGCCATTTGCGTCGAACGTTAGTGGAGTCAGCATGGAGCTACCGTCATCGACCTACTGTAAAAGGTGAACTAGCGAACCGCCTAGAAGGATTGCCTCCAGACGTACAACTTTTGTCTTGGAAGGCACAAGAAAGATTGCATACGAAATATCGACATCTTGTTTTTGGAAAAAGCAAACCTAAAAACGTAGCTATTGGTGCCGTGGCCAGAGAATTAGTCGGGTTTATTTGGGCGGTTGCTCGGATTGCAGAACAACCTCAAAATTCTTATTTGTAAAAAGGGGAAAGGGTATAACCCGGTTCTCTCCACAGAAGTCGTTCATGAGAAAAGAAAAACGGGTATAAGTAACTGCTTTAAACCTATGAAGGATTAACCACCGGAGCATTAGACCCGGGGGCAAACGAAGGTTTAGGAGAGAATTTGCGAGTTTCGTTTGCACTAGGTGACAAACTGAACGTGCGTTTCTAGCTGGCAATCGCTCTCCTTGACGAAGGCATTGAATGTGGTAACCAACCCACGGATAGCAGCGTGCCGACCGTCGCTCGCTTATTTGCTCCCGCGCCTAGTGCTTCGATGGAAATACGATGGTTGACAAAAATGTTCATAGCAACGAAACTACAGATCGTTATTTCCACAAAATAAGCGATAAAATATTTTTAACGAAACACCGTATCGTTATTTCGGGATAATTTCGACTTTCAGCCTTTAATCGGCTCCAATAGCGATACCCAGTTTCGTTAGAATTGGGAACGGCCCTTATTAGCACAAATAGCGATACCTAGTTTCGTTAGAGGTTTTGAACCTTCTCTTAAACTAAAAAATCGGAGGAACCCGACTATAACTAGTCAAGCTCCTCCGCAAATAAACGGAGTTAATACAAAATAACAATTACATTGGAAAAGAGATTTCGGCCAGAGCGGCCACTTGTTGCTACATGGCTTCAGCATGTCTGAAGCCCGAACTCAAATCAATGGCCTTGCTTGGCAGGTAATGAATGCTGCGGATATAGCGGATTGTACGACTCTGCGCCCGCATAATGACCGAATGCGTCTCTGCCTGATCATTGCCGATAAATCGCACCCCGCTCAGAAATTCACGGTACTAACACCGGTTGCCGCGAAGATTACATCCCCAGTACCAACCATGTCCTCCATGTGCAGGACCCGCAACGGATCATCCAGCCCCATCATATGACAGCGCTGCAGCTCGAACGGCCCTTGCGGCAAGAGCCGGCCCTGCATTTCCCCGCCTAGACATTTGAGCGCCGCAGCGGCTAGCACTCCTTCGGGCGCACCTCCAGAGCCCATGTACAGGTCCACTTCATTGTCAGGCAGTGCGGTTGCTATCGCTCCAGCAATATCGCCATGATCGAGCAGCTTCACGCGTACGCCAGCTTGACGCAGACTGTTGATCAATCCTTGATGACGCTCACGGTCGAGCACCATAATTTTAAGCTCGGATAACGCCTTACCCGTAATCTGACTGGCCTTCTGCAAGGTAACATCTACTGGATCTTCAAGACTTAGCTTGCCAGCTAACTGCGGACCACAAGCCAGCTTCTCCATATAAATGTCGGGAGCATGCAGCAGGCTTCCTCTATCCGCAATTGCGATAACAGATTGTGCATTCTCCAGCCCGCGGGCGACAACCTCGGTGCCCTCAGCGGATCAACCGCCACATCTACGGAAGGCCCCTGCTTATTCCCGACTCTCTCACCGATATAGAGCATCGGTGCATCATCCATCTCACCTTCACCGATGACGACTGTCCCATCAATCGATACGGAATCGAACATGGAACGAATAGCTGTGGTAGCAGCCTGATCAGCAGCGTTCTTATCGCCTCGACCGATGAAGCATGCAGAAGATAGAGCCCCCATTTCAGTTACACGTACGATCTCCAAAGCTAATTCCCGTTCCATTTGATTTCCCCCCAGTTAATAACGATCTAATATGATTCCTTCAGTTAATTTCTATCAGTGGTTGTTTAAACACACTATTAATCTTCCAGCGAATCGGGGATATACCCATAATAATTCCCGCCGTCTCTTCAATCGCTTTGTTCGTAATATCAATGACCGGGCAGCCAAGCTTGGCGTACAATGCCATCGCATACTCTGTCTCCTCGCGAATCCGCTCAAGACTAGCATATTGAGAACCCTCAGGCAGCCCTAGCATCCTGAGACGCTCGGAACGAATCTTCAACATATATTCCGGCTTCATAGTTAATCCAATTACCCTGTTGGGCAGCAAACTAAGCAGCTCCTGCGGCGGCCCAACTTCCGGGACAACCGCATAATTAACTACCTTTTACCCCGATGAGCCAGAAAAATACTGAGTGGCGTCTTCGAAGTCCGTGACATTCCAAGCAACACGATATCCGCTTTCAGCATCGCTCCAAGATCACGTCCATCATCGCAGGCGACCGTAAACTCGATCGCCTCCATCCTACGAAAATACTTATCATCAAGCTGATGCAACAGACCCGGCCGCTCCTGCGGAGAATCATCAAAAGTATCGATGAAGGCCTGCATCATCGGCCCCATAATATCGACAATTCTTAGATCCAGCCGGACAGCTTCTTCCCGGATCATCTCTCTCAGCTCGGGTTGAACGAGAGTATAAGCGACGAATCCGTTAAGCGGGGCCGTCTCCTCCATCAGCTTCCGCAGTTCATCCTCGCTTCTTACATTGCCATAACGGCGAATAGTTACGCGCTGATTCTGGAACTGATGTATTACAGCTTGCACGACGGCATCCGCCGTATCCCCGATCGAATCAGAGACAATCGTAACATAATGCGAAGCTTGCTCCATTCTCCTTCTTCCCGGTTTCACCCATTATCCATTGGCTTCTACTTCTAATATAAATTTAATGATCGAGGCTCTGGTCAATCTCCCTACTAAGTCAGGTCCTGTACCTTCCTGCCCCTGCTCACTTTGAACGATAACAGGTAAGCTATCCACTTCATAGAACATCATCTTATGTGCCGCATCGAGCACCGAGTCTTCAGGGGACACAGTGACTACCTTGGACTGTCTGGTCATGACCATACTTACAGGCATTGATGCCGCAGCAGGATTTCCTAACGTTACCTTAAGAAAGTCCTTGCGTGACGCAACTCCAGCTAGCTTGCCATCAGCATCACAGATCATAAGAGTACCTACATCCTGCAAGAACAGAGTCACAACAGCATCTTGAATTGTCGTAGCCTCACGGATAATAATCGGATTACTCTGGATATCCTTGACCTTGGTCTCCTTCAGTAAATACCCTCCTGATAACCGGGCCACAGCCTTCTTACCGGGGAAATACCCTACCTTCGGTTTCGCATCGATATATTCAAGCATGACTAGAATGGAAAGATCACTTCGAATCGTCGGCCTGCTCAAATTCAGACTTTCCGCTATTAGTTCACCGGTGATCGGAGCCCTTTTCTTCACGATATCGATTATTTCTAATTGACGAGATGTCAGTTCAATCACAGGTTCCCTCCATTTCCGAATGCTAACTTTACTTAATATGACACCCTTATTGAAGTATATATATCCTATATAGTAGCTAATCGGATATGTATTTCTAAGAGATGAGTATATAATACACAATATTAATCGAATAATCAATAAATAGTATGTCATATATAAAATATAGGCTTCTAAATTAACAACTTTAGATCAGGTTGAAAAATTACCCGAAAACAAAAAACCACATGAACTTATCCATGTGGTTTCATACAATGTACCTGCCAGTCGATTAATTGCAGGCTGATATAATTATAGACCCTGTATCTGTTCTATAGTCGGCATACCGGCCTGAGCCCCGAAGCGCGTCACAGAGATCGAAGCCGCCTTTACCGCAAAGACAAGTGCTTCATAGAGAGGCATCCCGCTGGCCAGTGAATACCCCAGCGCGGCATTCAGGCAATCTCCGGCCCCCGTTGTATCTACAACCTCGATCTTAGGAGCCGGAACCGTCCTCAACCTTCCGCTCTCCATATAAGAAGCTCCTCTACTGCCACGGGTCAAAATGACCTTGTTGTCGAATCGCTGTTCCCACTCCGCTAGAAGAGAAGACCAGTCCTCATCCGTGAAATCTTCACTCGCCATAGAGCTACCTTTACAGCTTAATTCCAAAAATTCCGTCTCATTAGGCGTTATATAATCGCATAACTCAAGTAGTTCCGCCGTCAGTTGTCGGGCTGGTGCCGGGTTCAGAATCGTACGAACGCCGGAAGACTTCGCTAATGACAACGCGCGATGTACGGATTCAGTCGGAATTTCAAGCTGAACAAGCAGAAGGTCCGCAGTGCGGATCACTTCTTCTTGTCGTTCCACCATTTCCGGCTCCATGAATCCATTCGCTCCGCTGACGATCACAATACAATTATCTTCCCCCGTACGCAGAATCGTTGCGGTTCCGGTTGAAGTCCCCTCTATACGATCAATGGCCTCCGTATTCACTCCGTACTTATCCAGCACCTTCAGAATATCGTCCCCAAAAGGATCTTCGCCCACGGCGCCAACCATATGTGCACTTGCTCCTAGCCTTGCGCAGCCTACCGCTTGGTTCGCCCCTTTGCCACCAGGGATATAATGAATCGAGCTTCCTTCTACCGTCTCACCGATCCGCGGAAGCCTTACTGTAGACACGACCAGATCCATATTCAGGCTGCCTACCACCGCAATTCGCGGATTTTCTGTTTCTTTCATTATCCTTACTCCTTTGATGTTGTTCTCTATATAACGCTATAACCACTCTTATCCGGCAGTATATGCAGCAATTTTGCGGAACAAATCACGGAACACCTCATCACGACGAATATAGTGAACACAGCGGATAAAATGACGGTGCACATTCATGCTCCAACGCATGTCCTCCGACAAATGCGGACTATGTACGATTCCACTCCAGCACCATTCCGGATTGTTGATCCAGGCAATCACCGCAATATCCCAAATCACTCGGGAATAAGCAAAATGATCATCAGTACAGCGTTCATAAGTCTCGTACAGATAATCCCCCAGCTCCCCCTGACCCTTAACATAATCCCGTAGCTCCGAGAGGGAGGTCTGCAGATGAGTAGCTACTCCCAGGCATGGAACAAGCACGAGCGGTACGCCGCAATCCAGAACAAGCCGAGATGCATGCAAATCCTGCTGCAGATTGAATTCACGGGTATCCGGCCAATGTAGCGCGTTCCCGCCAAGCCAGACGACTACGATACGCTCGGCAATCCGCGGTTCCATAGCAAGTGCGGAAGCCACATTTGTGATCGCTCCAATCGCAACCACGTATAGCGGGTCGTTCGGGTCGCTAGCCATCGCACGCGCTATAAGATCATGAGCCGCCTCGCTGTCTACAGGAACATCTAGGCCAGACATATAGGAAGTTGAGCCCCGAAATACCGGTATGTCCTCCCGGCGCATAATGCGCAGGATTTTGAGCAGCTCCTGATAGCTCTTCTCCATCCCATCCGCCTGCCCAGTTGACAATTCATTGAAGAAAGGCGCAGCATAGAATGCTTCTACCTCCATCTTATCTCCCGAGGCAAGCGCATAAGCTACCGCGAATTGGTCATCGATTTCATTATAAGTGTCCGTATCCAGCACCATACGGATTTTACGTCCAGGATGGGCGAGACGCCGAACCATTTCATCTTCTGGTATTACAGGAAAAGTGATCATCCTCTTCAATCCTCCAATTCTGATTCTTTAACCCATTCACTAACATCTACAAAGATCCTTAGTATGCAATTTCATCATACCATGGCAACTCCTTATGCATAGAAGCTCTTCGGCAGAATAAATCCGCCTTATCGAGCACAAACCTGTTCATCAGGCAAAGGGCCAGCGCGCCCGCATAGGCAGCCGCATGCTCATGAGGCAAGAGCCATATTGCCGCCGGAGACTCCGTCTTTTCAACAGCACTGTTCTCAGTCCGAAGCAAGGCAATATCCGCCCATTCACAACAATCGCAGGTCATTTCCTGCATTGAATGCTGAACAAAGACAACCCGTGTTCCCCGCTCCTTAGCATAGCTTACCGCTTTATGCAGCAATGCTTCAGGAACCTGGTCATGCACAAAAAGGATATCGCCCTCGCTAAGGCGGTGATATAGCGATTGCAATCGTCTGATCGTCAGCCCGCCTTGTTCCCAGGCCTCCTGTATGAACACATGATTGTCCTTCAAGCGACGCCGAACAACCTCACCCGCCAGTCCTATGAAGTTCGCATCCGCCTTCATGCGGGCAGCAGCAATCGCTATATCAGCATCATCCAAAATGTAAATTCTCGACATTAATCAGCCCTCCCTGTTCTGCCTGGGACTAGCTGTATCTCCGTGTAGTGAAGGCGGTATGTCCACAAGAAGTTCTGATCTTTCAATTCCGAGACGGTGACGATGATCGGCAGGCAATCCCCATGGCAGTGCCAACCATAGGCATCCTTGATCAATCCAGCATTATGGTTTCTATAAAATCCGGTATCGCGCTCGTCCACGTTATAGATCGTCGCCCAGCCGCCCTCGTTCCGTTCGAAGTCCTGTCTCGAAATGACGGAGACTCCTGTGTAAGGCGCTATAAAATCCGGCATACGTGTATGATCGAAGGGAGTTCCTTCACGGGTCATGTAGTAGAGATCATGCTTGCGGTCCCACACGATCGAAGGGTTGAATACTGGAGCCGTCTTCTCTTTTACAGTCCGGTTCAAGATCCCTCCGGTATGCATCAGCACCGCCTCTCCGATGAGAGGAACATCCGCTTCCGACAAATCCATATCCCGCCAGAATGTTCGGCTCTTTCGAGTTTGCCTGACATAATCATGAACCGTCTGGGTATAGATCATTCTTACCTTGCCTTTCCCATCAAGGGATAGTAAGGAGGCTTGCCCTGCCCCCAATTGAAGATCTCATCTGAGCCTATGATCGGATTCCGATCATACTTGACATAAGGACCCTCGATATTCTTGGCAAAGGCGATGCCGATCTGATTATGATAGCAGTAGTGGATATCACAGCCCAAATAGACCATCACCCAAGAGTAAGTTTCTCCTTGATAACTATACTCTCCCTTGATCACATCCGGATCACACACATGAATACAGTCCCAGCCCAAACGTGACGGCTCCAGTACGCGGAACTTATCGGAGAAAATCCATTGTCCGTCTTGCAGCTTGCCTTTTCTGCCATAGATATCGTCAATTACTAGTCCCGGCCAGGTATTGGCGCAATAGAACACAACCATCGTATCCTCATCAACCCGGACCGGCGATGGGCAATAATTATAAATTCCATCGTCATCTGGGAACAGTTCCTTGGTCATTTCAGCAGATTGCACTTGGTTACCGTTAGTCACTTGACGTCGCCTCCCTCATCCTCTAGTTCGCCACGAAAATGATTCATTATGAAATTACCCTTTCAATGAACCGACCATAAAACCTGTAACGAAATATCGCTGCAAGAACGGATAAACTGCGAGAATCGGGACGGTGCTGATCATAATGGCTGCCATGCGGACCGTCTGTATACTGATCTGACGCTGTACCTGTGGGGAACGTATTGGCTGTTCGAGACCACGTCCGCTTCGCGAATCATTTTCATCAGTAGTAATTGCAGCGGCATGAGTTCCTTCTTGGTCGTAAAGATCATAGCGTCGAAGAAAGAGTTCCAGTGACCTACCGCGTTCCAGAGCGCAATTGTGGCCAGAACCGGCAGGGAGAGAGGAATGAACAATTTGAGAAAGATCAGAAAATCTCCTGCCCGTCCACAGTCGCCGATTCATGAATCTCTTCCGGGATTTCACGAAAGAAAGAATTGAAGATAATCATATTAAACACAGAGAACAATGTCGGAACGATATACACCCAAAATGAATTGATCAGATGTAGGTTCTTCAGTACCAGGAAATATGGGATCAGTCCACCCCCAAAAAACAAGGTGAACAGGTGAATCCAGTAATAGGGATTACGCCCGATCAAGTTGCGCCGTGACATTGCATAAGACACCATAGCCGTAAAGAGGACGCTAGTGACCGTGCCTATTACCGTACGCATTACGCTTACTGCCAGCCCCGTGTAAAGCCGCTCATCCTTAAGAACAACACTGTAATTAGCCAGACTGAATTCTCTCGTAAAAAGGAATACCCCGCCGCGCATATAATCATTGCCATCATTAAACGACCCGATCAGTACAAAGTAGATAGGATATAGTGTAATCAGGCAGAAAAGGGCCAAGAAGGTATAATTGACAATGTTGAACCAATCCAGTTTTTTTGTAACCATTCTGCAAAACGCTCCTTTTCTCTAGAATATGCCTCTTCCCGCCACCTTCTTGCTGACCAGATGCCCGGAGACGAGCAAGATCAGCGCCACAACGGACTTGAACAAGCCGACAGCTGTCGTGTAGGCATAGCGCATTTGCGTGATCCCTATTTTATAGACGAACGTATCGATGACTTCGCTGCGCTCCAAATTAAGCGGAGACTGGAAGATCCAAATCTGATCGAAGGAAGAGTTCAACAGATTGCTGACGGAGAGCAGGAAAAAGACGATGATCGTTCCCATAATGGATGGGATCGTAATATGCCAGATGCGCCGGAATCTTCCTGCTCCGTCCATCGTTGCCGCTTCGTACAGTGTTGGATCAATCGAGGTGATCGCCGCTAGGTAAATAATCGAGCCCCAGCCGAGTCCCTTGATCAGGGAGGTGATAATTATCAGCGGCCAGAATGCCGTCGGCTCACTCAATAGAGATACCGGCTCGCTGATGATTCCAAGCTTCATGAGCAAAGGAACCATTACGCCAGATTCTACCGATAGCATATTGATCACGATCCCACCGAATACAATCCACGAGATAAAGTGTGGGAAATACGTGATCGATTGAACAAACTTCTTGAACCTTTTATGCGAAACTTCGCTAATCAGTATTGCAAACAGGATCGGTGCTGGAAAGTTGATCAGCAGCTGAAGAACATTTAGCCCGACCGTATTGAATAGAACATCTCTGAACTGATAATCATCTATAAATTCTTTAAAGAACTGCAAGCCCACCCAAGAGGAATCCATAATGCTCTTCATCAGATTGACGGAATAATCCGCATCCTTGAAGGCAATCACGACACCAAACATGGGGGCGTAATTAAATATCAGAACAAATACAATGCCGCATAACGCCATCACCTGTATTTGCCATTGGTGAAGCATTCTGTGGATCAAGCCGTGGTGCACGCCGCTCATATCCGCCGGTTGCTGCATGCCATTCTCCTCCTCTGTCGCTTGCGGATGGGTCCACTGCCGCAGTTCAGAAACCTTACTGCGGCATGAGAACCATTCAGTATTACTTTAAATAAAGAGGCCAAGACCGCTCGATCCCCAGTGCTTTTTTTCCGTTCTGGAACAATTCGTTATTGTACTCATCTAGCTGCTTACGACCCATCTCATTCATCTTCTTCAAGGTCTCTTCATAGATACTTCGCGCTTTATCCTCAGATTCCGCCATGATGATGCGCGGCAATTCTCTCCCCCAATACAGGGAAAGTCGATTGCCGGTTTCCAGCATTTTATCGCGTTCAGGGTGATCGGGATTCGGCTTTCCGGTATAAGCGCTAGTATCATAGCTGTACTCGATCAACGGTTTCTTGATATCTTCGAGATAAATATCAACCGGTTTCTCCGGTTTCGGGAACAAATCCTTGACAGAATACCAATCCATCAATAGATTAAACCCCATTCCCCATTTCTTCTCAGAATTATCCCCTTTAGCTAAAGCATCCTCATATTCCTTGGTCCAGGAGATCGTTCCATCGGCATTGTACGTGTACGTCTCCCCTTCCCAACCGAAATGGACCATATGCTGCCCTTCTTTACTGCTGAGAAAAGCAAGCAGCTTGGCGATCCGTTCATGAGCCTTTGAATCCTTGCCCACCATCGTAGCCAACCAACCAAAACCGCGAATATCCGTCAGTACAGGCGCATCTCCTTGATAATTGCGCAGTGCGAAGGCCTCATACTTGGCATTTTCATCATTGTTGTATAGCGTCCGGTAAGAATCCGTGAAATCCTGAGGAGCTGTCAAGTTAGCGAACACGCGCCCGCTGGCTATCTTCTCATTGATCTGATCGCGCTTATCCGTAAAATTATCTTTGGATATCAGCCCTCTACGGTAAGCATCGTTAAGGAATTTAAGCATTTCCCAATACTGTGGAGTGTAAGTACGGTTAACATAATTCCCAGCCTCGTCCTCATAAGGGATAGCAAAATACTCTGTTAGCCAGTTCACCGAGCTATTCCCGTTCGATGTAAATTCATAGAGCTGCAAAGGTATAATAGATTTGCCGTCATAGGTCTTCACTTCATTCTTGACACGTTCCAGTACATTTAGCAATTTGCCGGCACTAGAAATGTCCGGGTTGCCCAGTTGATCATAGATATCGCTGCGCAGCGTAAATCCGCTATTGGGCTCAAGCTTCTCACCCGGCTCCATCGCAAACCGGGAATACGCGAAGTTAGGAAGAATATATGTTTTTCCATCCGATTCGCTATACCAATTGAATATATCTTCATAAGGTTTGAAATCTGGCGTATATTTCTCGATTAATTCATTCATGGAAATGAGGTATCCGCCCTTGGCCAAGGTTGTCTTGTAATCCTGCCAAGCCTCGACCGTGATCAGATCAGGAATTTCCCCTGTTGCGATCATGGCCGACATTTGCTCTGAGCCGTCACCGGCTGGAGTAATGAAGTTGATATTCAATCCGAAGTGATCGCGAATATACTGCGAGAACTTATCCTTGCCGTAATCCCCAGGATACTTCCACCATGACAAATTGACGTACCAGTCCACATTCATAATATCGTTCTGATCGTACAGCTTCTCACCATTTGCTGCGGCGCTATCATTACCGGCGCCGTTATTGTTTCCTTTACCAGATGAAGCTGCGTTATGGTCGCCGCCATTTCCCGAACAAGCGGACAAGATCAGGGTGAGTGCTAACGAAAGAGCCAGCAGCCCGGCAGTCCATTTTCTCCTTGATATCATGTTTTAGCCCCCTATTTCATTCATGTTGTATCGGCTAGGCCTATGCCTTGATTACATTCTATAAGCGGCTCGCAAACTCTGGCTACTGCAATATCATTACCCTTCATCCTGTCTTTCGTTTACCTTCAGCCCGTCGCGGTACTCCTGCGGAGTCATCGCCATTGTTTTTTAAAGAATCTGTAGAAATAATGCTCCGATAAAAATCCAACCTCACGTGAAACATCGCTGATCCGGTAATTAGGCTTAGTCAACAGTTCCTTGGCCCGGGCCAGTCTCATTTCATTAATCGTCTCCGATAACGGTTTCCCCGCCTTTTGCTTATATAGTCTTGATAAATAGGAAGGATTGTGTCCGATCGCTATCGCCAGCGTCTTTAATGACATATCTCCCCCTAGATTATTGCTTAAATAAGCGTGGATACTCTGCACAACGCGGTTCTCTTCCAGTTCCTCTGCCGGAACATACTGATCGAATACAGTCTTTCCCCATTCCATCAGGCGTGAAGCGAGCTCTTCCCAATCCTGTCTCACCCATTCGTTCAGTTCCTCCCGCAGAGAAATCGCATACTCTCGTGCGGATTCCGACGACAATTTCTCTGAGTATCCTATCAGCAGCGAATAAATCGATGTAGCAATTTGAAGTCCCGCAACAGAATGTCCGCCCTGAACGGCATTCGCTCCCGTCTGCAGTAGACTTTCCAGCACCCGGAAGAATTCTTCTCGATCGCGATGCTCCAGACAATAATCCAAATGCTCGTAATGCTTGAAAATATCCGGTTGAAGAGGATAACACCATGCTTCCACCGCTTCACCGTTCTCTCCTTCTTCAAGCAGAAGTTGTTGCTTCTTGACTGCAGAATGCAAACGGCGATTTATCCTCTCGGCACAATCCCCTATTTCCTTCCACTCCACCGGCGCATGGCTGATGACCAATGATAAGGGCAATTGAAGCAAATCACGACATGAGGATTGAATGCATTCGAACGTGCCGTAAGTGAAATGCGCCGTCATTTGCAGCGTTCCAGAACGCTGCAGCTTCTCCATCCATGGCTCTGCCTTGGACTGAATCAGCCAGACGATCTTACTTCGTTCATAAATGAAGGAGAAATGCACGGTGGACAGGGACAGGTATTCATCCGCGATATTTTGCACCGCATATAGAAGCAATGACCGATCGTAGTAGCTGAGCTGTTCATTCCAGTCATCAACCTTGCCGATGACGACGAATAACGGCTTGTCATACTGCAGCGGAATGTCAAGCTCCTTGAACTGCTGCTGCAGGTCAGGAGAAGATCGTCTTCCCCCATGAGCAGGCCTTCAAAAAATTCCCGCTGTAAAGCCGCCATCGCTTTTTTCACTTGGGTACGGGCTTCCGTCAGCGCTTTCTTCTCTTCCTTCTCACTACGAATCTTCTCGATGGCCCCATCCACCGCTGCAATGATTACATCATCATCCTCCGTCTTAAGAATATAATTGACCGACCCTTGTCTGATCGCTTCCTGAGCGTAATTGAAATTATCGTAACCCGACAGGAATATCACCTTGCAGTAAGGCCAACGGGAGGCAATGATTCGCTGCAACTCCAACCCATTGATGCCAGGCATGCGAATATCGGTAATGACAATATCGTAGGAGGTCGTCATCAGGGCATTCATAGCTTCGGCTGCCGAATAAGCGCCTTGTGTCTCCAGATCCGGACGATTCTCGGCATTAAACAGTTCCACAAGCCCATCAACCACGTATTCCTCGTTATCCACAATTAGTAATCTATACATGCTGTCTATTCCTCCTTCTGATTTTCAAGCCATGAGGGCAAGCGCACGATCACATGAAGACCGCCCAGATGGCTTCGCCTTACCGATAACCCGTACTCCGATCCGAATTTCAACTGGATCCGCCGGTGAATATTCAGAATACCCGTCGTCTCCCCCTCCGTAGCTCTCCCTTGGAGACCCGACACCAATTTGTCCAACATGGCATCTGTGAGAGATTCTCCATTGTCCTCAACATGAAGACATAAGCTATCCTTCTGAAGCTCCCAGTAGATCTCCAGAATCCCTTTGTGCGGGTGATCCTCAAGGCCGTATTCGAACGCATTTTCCACTATCGGCTGAAGAATCAGTCTCGGTACCAGCGTGGACTCTGCCCCTACAGAAATCTTTTCCATCTGTACGGACAGCTTGCTTCCGAAGCGGATGCTCTGAATTCCGATATAAGCCTCAATATGAGCCATCTCCTCTTTAAGCTGAACCTCGTCTTCCTTATTGCGAGTAATGAAACGGAAGAATTGACCGAGATACTTGGTCAGCCGTTTGGCATTCTCCATATCTTCCAACTTGATAATACGGTTCAACAAAAAGAAGATGTTATATAGGAAGTGCGGATTAATCTGAGCCTGAAGCTGCTTTAGCTCGGCTCGGTTAAGCCGCATTTCATGCTCATAAGCTTCATTGATCAATTCTTCCAATCGGCTCGACATGCGGTTGAACTGCTGGTACAGATAATGGAATTCATCCTTTCGATCATAAGACAGTAGCGTGTTAAAGCTGCCTTTCTCCAGCTTCCGGAATGCTCCGGTCAGCCTGAGCATTGGCTTGTGGACCAGATTGTACAGCCAGACCGAGAAGATCAATACGACCAATAGTGAAGTACCGGCCAGGAGGATATACAAGCGGGTATACCAACGGATTGGACCTAGAAAGCTGCTCTCTGGAACGTAAGCGACCAGTGTCGCCCCCAATAAAGAAGAAGATTCATAAGCGTAAACATAACTCTGATTATCTATAATAAACCGACCGATGCCGCTCCCGCTTTCAGCTTTGTCGTCAAGGTGAAGAAGCCTGAGAACATGATCGAAAGTCATCTTCTCCTGCGGTAAGGCGCCTACAAGCCACTTCCCCTCATGATCTACGATCAGTGCCTCTCCACCATTATAAGAAGCTACTTCTTTCAGTGATTTCTCCATATTGCTCCGGGACAGCAGGATATTCATCCACAGCTTCGCTGGCTCTCCCTGCTTCATCGCCTTCGGATAACGCTCCATAACGACCAACTGCTCCTTATTGGTCTGTATGGGACTCGTCTGAACATATTGATTCAACAAAGCTTCGCTCTCTTCTTCGGCAGCCCCCGAATCACCCGGTCATTCCAGATCATTACATCCAGCTCTGGAATTAGCAGAGATATCGATTCAACAAACAAGCTGGAATCCTTGAACTGCTGAAGTCTGCGCTCAATTCCCTGAATCGCAGCAACATCGTCACTATCCGAATAAATCATATGGAACAGCCTGAGACTCTGCACTTCATTGTCCAGAATATACTGCTGCTTCATACGGAATATCCGATCCATCTCCAACTCAAACGTACTGAGATAGAAATGGGCGTTAGACTGCAAAGAGCGAGTAATCTCTTCCGAAATCGTTCTCTCTCCGGATCGATTGATTAACGTGCTAACGATCAAAATTGGAATAATCGCAATCAAAAAAACAACTAGCAGTTTTTGAAACAAACTGAAGCCTGCTACAGATAATTTCCTGAAAGGGAGCCATTTCATCATGTAAGAACCTTCTTTCCATTCCGTCAAAATGCTAGATTACATAAAAATTCTTCACAGCGCCCCCTTCTCCCTCTGTCCTCTGTTTACCTAATGCTCAGGTAAATAGTCAACAAAAGACAGTAAAAATTGAATAGTAGAACCAGATTCGGTCCCGTGACTACAATAAAGATGTGTTTCCCCATACTCTACCATTCTGAAAATTCTAGGAGGTTGTTATTGTGATGAAACGAATGAAGATTGCCGCCACGATCCTACTGACATTTATCCTGCTACTGATCTCGTTCGGAACCGTCAACGCTGCCGTAATCTGGGACCCTGGCTCCATGAAGGAGGTATACAATCCTCAGGGTGAACGTTATTCTTATGCTCCCTCTGTCATCCGTGACGGGGATACCGCGCATATATGGACCTGCCATAACGACAAGGACGGTGTCATCAAGGACCATATCTATTACACCCGGATCGTGAACGATACTGTAGCAGAATCCCGATCTGTGCTACAGGCTGGCCCCCAAGGCTCCTGGGACAGCTTCCATGTCTGCGATCCTTCGGTGATTGCTGGTGAATTTCATAGCGATGGCGAGATATACCATTACGCTATGTTCTATCTGGGCAATGATCTGGATGCTAGTCTGCATAATCAGATCGGTGTTGCCTTTGCCAAGGAGCTCTCCGGGGAGTGGGTCAAGCATCCAAAGCCGCTTCTGACTTACCCGAATGACGGATATTGGGGTATCGGGCAGCCCTCGGCCACCAGTATAGACGGTAAAGGAAGGCTACTGCTCTTCTTCACCCAAGGCGACTCTGTCTCCACGGGAGGATATCGGGTTGAGATGGACCTGTTGAAAATGGAGCAGCCCGTTATCGGAGATAAGCTTCCGCTGACGAACGACGGACTTATCAACAATCTGGGAGAATCTGATTTTCTGAACAATTTTGATATCGCTTACAATTCTGCCAATGACCGCTTTATTGCTGTGAGGGAGTTGCACCCTTACCCTAGTGACCAGCCCAACTGGATCAGCAGCAGCCAGCAGATCATCAGCATCGAAGGCAGTTCAATATGGGGCGGCGGCGGGCAATGGAAGATTGAAGGAACAGTAAGTCCCGCTCTTACCAGCTTTGACCGGAATCATAATGCTGGTCTACTGCGCACAGCCCACGGGACACTTCCGGACGGCGAAGTGATAGATCTGTATTTCACGGGTAGCGACAATTCTGCCAACAGCCCCGGATCGCCGCTGTATACCTATAATATCTGGCGGATACGGGGCCAGTTAACAGAGGGAAGCATGATCCTGGAGAAGAATTTAACTGATTTCAATGGCAAGCTGTTCTCGGTTCATTCCATGACCAACAATCTGCATACGAATACGATTGAAATCCAGGGCATGATCAAGAATCATAAGCTGAACGACCAACAGCCGTTATGGGTCGGCTATCGCATTTATGATTCCCGCGGGTATTTACTAGAAGCGGGTACAGCTTACAGGGATATCATTAATAAGGAAAGACAATTCTCGGTTCCCATCATCAAGCCAGAAGGCATCGGATCATCTGCAGTTCGTCTGGAGATTCAACTGCTCTCCGCGAAGGGCAAGCTGCTGGAAGCCAAGGCGAGTACAGTCAATTTTGGCTTCAATCCCTGACTTTAACCAGGATGGATTATACGAGTTAACCTGAGATAATGAAAGTGAAGCCATCCCGAATTCATTCAGGATAGCTTCACTTTTTTATATCTCCTTCAATCCTCTATTTTTATACTCGAAGATTCCTTAACGACCAGCTCTGCATTCAGCGTAAAAAGTCTCTGATCTGCCAACCTGTTGTCATTGACCTGATCGATTAACTTCTCGGCTAACACCGAGCCCATCATATATAGAGGCTGCTCCATCGAGCTGATTCTCGGCACAACGTAGTTCGTTAACCGAATGTTGTCCACACCTACAACCGCCAGCTGTTCAGGAATCGAGATACCCAGTTCGGCACAGGCTTTGTATACACCAAGTGCCATCTCATCATTTGCGGCAAATACAGCGGTAAAGTCTTGGTGCTGACTCCACAGCCGTTTGAATGCCTCATATCCGCCATCCTCCGAGAAGTCTCCGTTCTCTACCAAACATTCTTCAAATGGAATTTCTGCCTCTTCGAGAGCTTGCACAAATCCTTCCAACCGTTTGATACTGTCGGTAGCATCCGAATATCCACTTAGAAATGCGATCCTACAATGTCCTTGTTCAGTCAGATGAAAGATCACATCTCTAGCTAATACGATGTTATCTGTAAAGGAGCAAGGAATCAGCGGATGCTCTACCTCCCGCCCGATCACAGCAAGATGGTAGCCATCATCTGCATAAGAGCCAAGTTCCTCATCTGTGAGACTAGGGGTGACCATAATGAGTGCGTCTACCGTATGATTGATCAGAAATGACAGGAACTCCAGCTCTTTAGCCCTCTGATTCTGCGCATCACAGATCAGCACTCTATAATGGAGAGAATTCGCCATGTTCTCGATGCCTTTAATAATCTCTGCATAGTAAGAAACAAGCACATCCGAGACTACAACTGCTAGTGTCATCGTCTTGCGACTACGCAGTTGTTTGCCCATATTATTGGGGATATACTCCATCTCGCGGATGACCTGCATAACCCGCTGTTCTGTCTTGGCATTCACCAGCTTACTCCCGTTCAATACGCGTGACACAGTGGCCGGCGATACATTAGCCTGCTTCGCTACATCGATAATCTTAATATTCTTCATTGCCTCCGGTTACCACGCTTTCATCGAAAAATACCAAATGTGTTCAACACTAAACTTTTACGCCCAATCTATAATTCCGCCGCGTTATTCTCTATAGTAACAGGGTAACATAAGTTCGAAGAGTTTATCGATAGTTTTCATTACAATAGTCGTGAGACAAGCTGGTGTGCCCTGAATTGGCCATCAGGTAACAAAAAGAGGCTGGCGGACCGCCAGCATGCCTGTAATCAGGATATATCCGCAAAATACGGATCATGCCGTCAATCCTCAGCCTTCTTATGTTATAAGACTAGTATCGAAGTCCGCGATACATCGCATCTAGCAATAAATGCGTGTTATCACAGCTATATTCCCAGAACATTACCCCAGCGAGTCCGTTCTCCTTTACATACTCACATTTATGTCGAATCGACTGCTCATCCTCATAGGATATAAAGCTGGAACCGTTATAAATATACGGCGACCTCGCTTCCTCATCCCAATAGCGGGTGTACCCATTCTTGTTGATGTAATCCTTGACCAATCTCGTATAATCAGGACCGTACCCGCCAGTCGTGCCGGCCATTTGATGTAGACCGTGGTTACGATCCGGTACCTGATTCCACATGCGGGAGTAAAAAGCTGCACCGATCACGATCTTCTCTCTAGGTACGCCAGCACGTTGGAACAGATTCACCGAGGCATCTGTACTGATACGGAATAAATCCCCTGTCGACGTATATAAATTCGCATGATGCCCGGTCAGCACCTGGAAACCGCCGCGCATATCGTAGGTCATTAACTGTATGAAATCAAGGTATTGCTGCACCTGATCCATCTCGGTGCCGTCCACATAATACTGATCAGCCCCAGCTGCGATAGTCAGCAAATAATGGCGACCATCCTGTATTCCTTTGGCATCAATGGCTTCTCGCATTGTCTTAAGAAGTAATGTAAAGTTTGACTTATCTTCCGGACTAGAGGCAATATCTGCTTCACCGTAGCAAGGGTACTCCCAATCCAGATCAATCCCGTCCAACGGATACTCTGTTAAGATACGTACCGCCGATTCAGCCATCTGTAATCTCCCCGCCTCGGTCGCGGCCGCTTCCGAAAATCCGCCAGCACTCCATCCACCAACAGATAACAAAATGTTTAAATGAGGATAATTGCTTTTGATCTCTCGCAGCACACCTAGATTGCGCAAATGGGCGATGGAAATCCGATGATCAATAACCTGGCCGAAGGCCACGTTGAGGTGAGTCAGCTTCGCCAGATCTTGCTTCGTGATGTTGGGGAGGTGGGCATCGACGGCATAACCCGCGACAATATAACTGTGATTCGTCATCTACTCTTCACTCCATTCTTGAACTATTACCATACAGCCGTTAACACTTGAAGTGTTTCCTTGCCGGTACCAATCTTGTACCCCGATGCCGTGTAGCGGATCTGGTCCGCACCATCCAGCACAAACAGATGCGGAAAGCCAGCTTCATATGCCGGTGATTGTGAGACGATATCCGGTAATGCAGCATAGGAAGCATCGCGGAGAAATAGAGTCGCCTGCGGCAACTGCGGATAGTCCGCAGGATCAAAAGATTTAGTCCACTCGGAATCGCCTATGATCAATACAATTGGCGCACCAAGATTCGCGAATGCTGCGGTCAATTCACCAATTTCACGGAACAGATGCTTGGTCGGTTCTCGCTCCGGCTCGATCCAAGCAACAAGCGCTCCGCGGTCGCCGATCAACTCACCAAGCTTGTAGCTTGCACCATCTATCGTCATGAACATTGCTTGCCGATCCAGCGTTCCGAGCACCGGAATTTCATGCTCCACGTGTCGGAATGTTAACACGACATCCGTTTCCTCTCCGGTACGAACCAGGAAATAAGTGAAGCGCACCTGAACCGTTCCATCCTTCAGACGAACGCCCGTGGTCATCCGGTATGAGCCCGGTTCTACTTCAAACAGCTTATCGTACACATCCTTCTGTCCCTCAGAGAAAAGTAGTGTCTTATACATCCCATGCTCTAATCTCGCAAATGTGAAATTCTCGAAGTAGGAAGCATCCGGGGCATCAGTAGAAGCGTGCACATCCTTAAACAGTCTGATCTTGCCCAGGACTTGGCTGCTTCTTCGTGTGGAACCGATGCATTCAGAACAGCATCTATCCAGACACCATCTGCCATATATTGCGGCTTCTGCTCACTTGGATGCAATCGAGACGGAACACCTAAGCTGCGGCAGACCGCAACGAATAAGATATCCAGCGAGACAGGGTCACCAGCCATAAGCTTAAAGGTGCCTATGGGGTTGCCTTGCCCTTCAGGTTCGGCAAGTCTTCGCGACGACTGTAACTTTCGTCAAGCCGACGGGCCAGCACACCTGGATCAGCATTGAACTCCCCTTTTTCGTTGGCGAATACATCCTGGAAGAAGTTCTTATACGGCACGATCATTTCATGCTGCACGCGCGGACATAGTACATACTGGATAAATACGTCCTCTGCAAGATCGCCTCGCACGTTTAAGGAACCATATAAATGATCGCCTAATGTATCCCGGAACGTATCCACCAGATCCTTCTCATTTAGACTCTCAAGCAAGCGCAAGGGCCATTCCCCATGCTCTCTTGATTGCTCGCGCAGGAAATCAGCGATCTCATGACTGTTGCCGCGCGCCTTCCGAAGAACATCCCACACTCGATCTGCAGGGAGTCCTACTTCGGCAGCAAGCTCCGACGCATCCGATTCGGTCAGGAACGTCTCCTCAAATGATGTGCGGATCTTCGTTCCTGCTTCCAGACGGCGGTTATGGTGCTGGATTCGTTCCTCGCTCAATGCTTCTACCGTCTCGCCTTCCCGCTCAGGCGGCGGCACCATATCTAGATCTAACGTTCCATCTTGCTGCTCCGTCTGGTCCAGGACGATATCAAAGCGGTCACTGTCCAAAACCGTAACCTTCCGCTCGCCCCATACACCATTCTTAACGGCACGAATCAATAGATCTCCGAGTCCCGTCTTAAAAACGACTTCTCCCTGTTCATTCGTCGGAATCGTAGCAATCGGGTAAAATTCAGCTGTATTATATAGCTCAAAGTGCACCTGAGCTTCACTGACAGGTCGTCCTTCGCCATCTATAACAAAGACAGTAATCGTACGTGTCGGAGCATAATTTTCAAGCAGATTAATTTCGGTGAACCATTCATCGGCCAGTGTAATATCCTCTGGCCCCGGATAATCGGCATAAATTCGTGTATTGATCAGCATTGCCCTTCGTGCAGGTGGACTGAACCAACCTTGATTCAGACGGGCCTCAGGCTCACAGGCCCCGATATAATACCAGGTACCGTCGGCCCAAGCCTCTACCCAGGCATGATTGCTGTCGCAATGTGCCCAGCGCGGCGTGTATACCTGGCGAGCCGGAATGCCGATACTGCGGAGAGCGGCGACAGCAAGCGTCGATTCCTCGCCGCAGCGTCCGCGTGCATTCCGGATCAGCGACAGCGGTGCAATTGTGCGCAAATCGCTGCCGATATAGGTCGCCTTCTCATGACACCAGTAATTCGTCTCCAGGATGGCATCGGCCATGGACAGCGACTTCGTGCGCTCAGCTAACTCCTGATGCAGAATACCGCGGGAATCCTCAATATTCTCCGTATTCACCCGATAAGGTAATACAAAATGCAGGAATAAATGGTCAGGAACCCGGCTTCCCCAAGGCATATTCCTGCGGATTTCCAGCGACTGCCGCACATAGCTCAGAAATAAGTCGCTAGTATAATCCGCCATATCATTCACAGGCATATAAGCATACAAGTATTTAAGCGCCCACGTCTCTTCTTCCGTCAAGTCCTGTTCGAATACATCGAACAGCTCATGCTCCTTAGCACGGGCCATCTCCCGCTTTACGCTTAACTTGCGCTCAATGAGTTCCATCGTCTTACGATCCAGTGATAATACTGAAGTCTGATTCGTCATCTCTCCGTTACTCCTTCCACAGTTTTCCGTCTTCGCGGATACAGTATATGCCCTTACCATCTGTTGACCGAGCCGTGATCTGGAACAGGCTTCGCGTCGTTTCAATCGTCGGTGCGATACTCCATTCGTCCCCGCCGAGCAGTGCAGGAAGCTCCTTCGCAAATTCACCATGTTGATCGAAATAATTGCGCTGGCGATAATAGAGCTTGCGCAGCTCCCACTTGATACGCTCATCCTGCGGCAACACGAAACTTTCCGTGCTACTAGCATCAGCGAATACGACATACCCCCACAGCTCAGGATAATGCATATTGATAATGCCCATCGGAGACCATACCCAGTTATCCTCTGGGAACGGCTTGCCGGTGTCCGGATTAATCACCTTGCTGTACTCGCCGTCCTTTACTTCAGTCCGCCACTCCACACGGGAAAAATTGACACGCCAGAACTCGCCTGCTACCGGCGAACGCGTCTCCGGTGCGCATTCCTTGAGGATTTTCCACGGAATCGCTACCTCCACGCTCCACTTCCGATTATCAGCCTCTGGGCGATTAAGCTCTCCATCGATGTGAACCGCCGTCTTCAGTCCACTAATATCCCAGCCGTTCACCGGCGGTCCCCCATCGCGGTAAGGCTTGACGAGAAGCAGATCCCATACCGTATTCAAGGCATTGATCTCGAATTCATAATACTGATGCGTATCACCATCCGGATCAATGAATATTTCAAAGTCATTATCGTAAAAGATGACCGAATCACGTTCTGTCAGCGTTGCCCAAATTTGATCTTCGATCAGCTCCGCTCCAAAATAGAAATATTCATCGTCCCATAGCATTTTGACGCGAGTCTGCTTGGCTGGTCTCGGACGAAGTTCACCTTCGATATCTACAAAATCCTCTGTCCATTCCGCCTTCCGCCAGAAAGGCTTGTCGAGCCTTCCATCCAAGGCGAGCGGTCCCTCAGCCCGCTGACATATATAGTGCTTAGGAGCATATTCGATCCTTGGCTCCGGTACTCCACTAAGATCCATGTTGTCCCCTCCCTCAGTTATGTGTCACAACAGCACCAGAACCTCCGTACATCTCGATTTCATCGTCAAATTCGAGCTTGAGCACCGTTACCTGTTCATGAGTATCTTCAGGCGTCAGATGAATCCAGGTCGTTCCCGGAATGTTGAACCAAGGTACACCGCCATGAATGTCGTAAGTTAGCTCTTTGCCAGAATGCAACACTGTAATTTTCTTGATCGGATTGCACAGTCCTTTCAGACACACATTCTCCTTCGGATCATCGTACACATACAGATACAGTGTCTTCTTATCCTTGGACAGCGTGCTTCCTCCCAGGTAATACCGTGTCATAATGCCTTCTTCTGTGCCGTAAATCGCTTCTTCATGCGTATGAATCCATTCACCAAGGCCGAGTAAAATATCTACCTGTCTCTGGTCGATCGTCCCATCTTCTCGCGGACCGATGTCCAGCAGCATATTCCCGCCCATCGAGATACAATCGCAGAACATACGAATGATTTGATGCAACGTTTTATAGTTATCGTCAGTTGGTACATATCCCCAGGAACTGTTGATCGTGGTACAGAACTCCCACGGGCCTTCCGGTCTCGTGATAGGTAGTCCCTGCTCAGGCGTCTTATAATCACCATGGCCTTGAAGCCGTGAATTAATGATCAAATCGGGATTAAAGGATTTCAGATAATGCTTGAACTCGGGTAGGTTCCACTGTTGGGCGCTGCGTTCCCAGTCTCCGTCGAACCAGAGCAGATCCACCTTTCCATAATTCGTTAATATCTCTTTAAGCTGATGATTGTTAAACTCCAGGAACTCCTGCCATTTCTCTTCATCCTGCACCCCATCCAGCGGACTGGAGAATCGATTAACCTTGCTCAGATCGTCCGGAACTTTGCCACCTTCATACACACTCGGATAATCCGGATGCGACCAGTCGATCAGCGAATAGTACATTCCGACCCGCAGCCCCTTCTTATGCATCGCCTCCGCATACTCCTTGATCAAGTCACGACCCGCTGGCGTGCGCTTCACCACATTCAGATCGCTATACTGCGTATTAAACAGTGCTACCCCATCATGGTGCTTCGTCGTCAATACCGCATATTTAGCCCCGGACTTCGCAATCAGATCCACCCATTCTTCGGCGTTGAAGCGAGACGCGGTGAACCCATCCAATTGCTTCATATACTCTTCATACGACATTCTGCCGTTATAGAAAGACCATGACTCCGACACTCCATCCACCGCGTAAATACCGTAATGAATAAAAATGCCCAGTTTAGCATCCTCAAACCATTGCTGCATTCAGATCAACACCTTTCCAATTCATTGCATTATCAGATTTATGAACATCCATCAGCGACTATTAGTACGTGTTCAAAGAGGCCAGTTTTCAGCTCAACCTCTATTATTGAATTCGGAAAACATGGGCGATCGGGGCTTTACCCTCTGTCTCCGCATCCGGAAGACGAACCACAACACCTTGCTCTGTTTGGTGGAACTCAAGCTTGCTATAGCCACCAACCAAGTCGATTCGGTTCACTTCTCTATGCAGCGGCAGTACGATCTCCTGTGGTACACTCGCATCTTCATCCTTGTACAGATAGAAGGCGAACACTTTATCATCCTTTTGCGTAAACTGAAGGTTCCCCATTGAATAAGGCTCGCAGATGCGCGTTCCATAAATCGCTTCACCGTACACCTTCAGCCAAGCCCCTAAGCCTTGAATGCGGGAGATCGCCGTTCGCGATATTCTGCCGTCTGGCTGAGGCCCTACGTTTAAAGCCAGATTGCCGCCCTTGGCCACGATTTCAACCAACAGATGGATCAATTCTCTTACCGACTTATAGTGATCTTCATAACGGAATGAAAACGCCGATCCCATCGTGATACAACTTTCCCAAGGCACATGCAGCGCCCTCTCCGGCAAGGTCTGCTCCGGTGTGATCAGGTTCTCATAAGGACCACCCACCGTACGGTCTGCTGACAATAGCCATGGCTGAATTTGCCGCGCTTTCTCAACAGCTTCGCCCAAGCGGATATTCTGATCGCGATAATCGTTCACCCATCCGGCATCGAGCCATAATACGTCAATTCGTCCGTAGTTCGTCATCAGCTCCATAATCTGCTCATGCGTGAACTGGACAAACTGTTCCCACAGCCAGGGATATTCCTTCGGATCGTAGGTTGGACCACGTGATGTTGTCATTCCCGGACGCATACCAGGCGCCCAGTAGTACGGCGTATGCCAATCCGCTTTAGAAAAATAAGCGGAGATGCCAAGCCCTCTGGCACGGAAGGCATTAAACAGTTGCTTCGTAATATCAGCATATTTATGCGTACGGAACGGACAATCTGGCCCAGTAATGCGATAATCGGTCGTCCGCGTATCCCACATACAGAATCCGTCATGATGCTTGGTTGTAAAATTCAAATATTTGAACCCGTTGTCAGCCGCAAGATTCGCCCATTGTTCAGGCTGAAAGCGTAGCGGATTAAACGTCTTGTTCAAGGCGAAATACTCCCGCTTGAGCTCTTCCGCATCTATATCCCAGTCGATCTCATTGCGCGACCATTCTTCATCCACATCGCTCAGCGCCCAGGATTCAACCAGGCCAAGCTGGGAATAAGGTCCCCAATGCATCATTAGTCCGAGCTTCTGGTCCTTGAACCATTCCAGACGCTCCAGCAGCAGCGAATCTTCGGGCTTGACCCAATGCTCCTCACTGCTGTAATTGTGAACTCCTTGTTCTACAACGGATTCGCTATCATCCACAGGCAATGTAATATTACTCATCGTATCCCTCCGAGTTGAGGTTTTTTTCCCCTTGATATCTATGTCCAAACCATAAATCTACTGCTATCATTAGTAATAGACTTATAGAGGTTGTTCAAAAAGTCCGCTTTTGATCACGAAGAAACACTGAAAGCACATTCGACATCGAATCTTGAATTCAGCCGGGCCTTCCGGTGCTCACGTACACACTATGTACGCTCCGCTCCTCAGCCCCTAGCTTCATCCAACCTTCTCGGTGCTGAAAATCGACCTTTTTGAACACGAACTTATAGAGGGGGCAGAAGATTTGAAACTTAACTATTTTAAATCCAAATTATTCCTGAAGTACATCTGGTCATATCTATTCATACTGCTGATTCCCTTAATATTCATGACTGTATTAATTTATAAAAACGCTGTCACAAACCTTCGTACAGAGATCGAACAATCTCGGCTTGCCCAATTAACTCAGGCTAAAGTTGTGATTGACGGTCGTATGAAGGAACTGGGTGAGATTGCAACCCGGATCTCCTATGACAACAGACTAACGAACTATGAAGTACATAACTCAGTCACGAACCGTGAGTCCATTCAGGCGTTGGATCAATACAAGGCAACTAGCGCTATTATGGACGAGATCTACCTGTATTTTCATGGGGACGATAAAATCTACTCCAGCAAGGGCTTGAACGATTTCGATGTATTCACGAATAATCTGCAATTTAAGACTTGGAACAAGGTCGCCCTGTTCCGTGATCTCAACCACGTCACATATCCAACGATCCGCCCGACGGATACGGTCAGCAACTCTAACGGAGTGCAGAAATCAATGCTGGCCTACTTAATACCTATTACACCGAACAGTTCAAATCCGTATGCCACCGTCATGTATCTCATCAACGAATCCGAGCTATCGAATCTGGTAGATTCGATTCTGGGTAGCTACGAAGGCCAGACGTACATTCTCGATAATGAAGGCCACGTGCTACTCAACAATCGCCAAGGCAATGTGCTATCAAGCGAAGAGACACAATCCATGTTAGGCGACATCAAACCTGGTATTGAAGAACGTGTTATCAGCGGTGTCGATCACTCGATCGTATCTGTCAAATCACAGTCCAATGGTTGGACCTATGTGACGATCATGCCTAACTCACAATTTTTCAGCAGTGTCGTTCATATTCGCAGCTTCATGCTGCTACTCTTCATCATCGTTGTCATCGTCGGGGTTGCGATTGCTCTCCTGCTGGCCAGAATGCAGTATCAGCCGATCTCGAAGCTCGCCCATTTCGCAGCAGGCAAGTCCGACTCAGATCAAGGGAATCGAACTGCCGGCAATGAGCTTGAACGCATTCGCACTGCCTTACAGGAATACAGTTCCAAGGTTGATCTGCAAGAGCCATTCGCTCGTCATCATTTTTTGACGATGCTGCTCAAATTTGGACATGCCCAGAGTCTTACGCCAGAACTGCATGAAGCGTTCAATCTTGAATTCAACCGTTCTCATTATTTTGTGATGGTCATCGGCTGGGATGAAGATGAGCACAGCGACATTCAAGAATATCAGGAAATGATCACCCTACTGACACAGATTGAATTCCCGGAACTGTCCACCCATGGATACGGTGTTGAACTAACTCGGGTGGGCCAGCTTGGTCTGATCATTAACTTTGATCTAGAAGACGAGTCCGCTCAATTCGCTCATATCCTGTTGATTACGGAAGCGGTACGTGCCAATCTGCTTGAAGGTTTCGATATTGTACCGACGATCGGAGTAGGGTCAGCATATACAAGCTTTGATCAGCTGAATCAATCTTATATTGAAGCTTGTTCGGCCTTTGAACTGCGATCGACCGATCGCGGGTCTGTTAATTATTTTGACAAGTTGTCTACGCTGCCTGAGCATACGTACTGGCTTCCTAGTAATCTGCTCATGAAATTGTCACAAAGTCTGAAGCAGGGCAGCTATGATGTCGCGCGCAAATTATTCATTCCGCCTTCGTCAGCCTGCAATCTTCCGGACTCTCGGCTCTATATATTCGCTGTATCTGCTTCGATCTGCTCAATACCATTCTGAAGACTGTAGATGAGCTGGGCAGTTCCCACCTTCTCGTCCAAGAGATCACTACAAATCTGTTGCATAGCAACTCTATGGATGAACTGGAGAACAGCTTACTAGAACTCGCTTCCGATGCCTGTAAGCAGGTCGAGCAGAACGAACATCAGGAAGAGCAATCGATTATTGATCGCATCATCATCTATATTGATGAACACTATATGAATCATACGCTGAGCCTAGATACTGTCGCCTTCGAGTTCGGTATCTCACCGTCCCATGCTAGCCGTACCTTCAAGGAGAAGCTAGGTATCAACTTCGTCCAATATGTATGGCAGAAAAGGATGGAGGAAGTACAGAGTCAGCTCAAGTCGACCAACGATTCTATCAAGAACATTATTACAAACGTCGGATATATGGATGCGCCAAACTTCATCCGAAAGTTTAAAAAGAGACAGGCTACACGCCAGGTCAGTATCGCAAACAGTTCTCATCCTGCGATAATTCAGACGCATCAGATAGCGACTTGGATAGCTAATAATGATGAAAGCCAACATCCGGTCTCGCAACCGGGAGCTGTTGGCTTCATTTTTTTTACAAAGTCAGACTCTATGGAGCCTCTTCTTTATTTCTTAGAGTTGTCGTAAGCAGCTTGGTACAATTCAATATAACGATCTACACCCATCTTCTTAAGTTGATCTGTGTACTTGTTCCAGTTGGACAATGGTTCTTGTCCCGTTACGAACTTAGCTTCCATCTGTTTTACATAGGTATCCAGATCAGATAGCAAAGCGGAAGCTTCAGTCTGCTCATCATTGGTCAGATACACGTTAGGAAATGGACTTCTTCCAATCGGTACAAGCTTCTCTTGATTTTCCTTATCGATCCATTCGTCGAAGTCACTTCTAAGGCCTTTACTCAATTCACTGGAAGCGACTCCAGGAGTCAAAATGCCGTAGTTCGGTGTAATCGTACCGCGATAATCTTCACGATCCTTACCTCCTGGAACTGGCAACCATTCTTTCTCATGAGCGTCTTTATTCGTATATTTCCACAATAGGTTCTCAGGTCCTTGCCCGAACAAGGTTGCTCCATCATAGCTATAGAGATAGTCGATCCAACGCATCGTTGCTTCCGGATTCGGATCCTTGCTTGTAATCGCAAAGGTACCATTACTAGAGATACCTGGATGTTTGCCATATACCGGCGTGCCTGCAATGTCACTGCTTACCGGTGTCATCAATGGATTGTCTTCACTAGGCTCTTCGCCAAGCGTAAAGTATGGATAGTAGTCGCTGAACAATGCAATCTGGTTGTTCTTACCTTTTGCTTTCTTCTGGTCATTGGTTTGCGAGAAGGTCTCATGATCTAGCAGATCCTCATTCCAGAGTTTATTCAGGAAGGTTAAATACTCTTTATAAGCTTCATCTGCTGGTGAATAGTGCACTTTGCCATCGTTATCGACATAGATCGTCTCACTATACATCCCCCAGAACCCAAGGAAATACATCCGCAAATCATCCAGTTTCACCGAAGACAGCGGGATTTCATCTTTCTTGCCGTTACCGTTCGGGTCCTCTTCTTTTACCCGTTTCAAGTAAGTATAGAGTTCATCGGTTGTCTTAGGTTCAGTCATGTTGAGCGCTTTCAAGAATTTTCCGTTATACCACATCGGTCCACGATACCATACAGCGGCAAGGTCAATAAATGGAAGTGCATACATATGTCCGTCCGGTGTCGTGAACGATTGACGAATCTCAGGATGTTCATCAAAAATCTTTTTAAGGTTAGGTGCATAGCCTTCATCGATATATTTCTCCAGAGGAATTAATACACCTTGCGATCCATACGTCACCTGTTCTGCTGGCTTCAAATCAGCTGCAAAAAATACATCTGGCAAATCTCCACTAGCGAATACTAGGTTCTTCTTCGTTGCGAAGCTATCGATTGGGGTCAATTGATATGTGAATTTGATCCCGGTAAGCTTCTCCATCTCCTTCATAACAGGCATGTCATTCCAGTCTGCAAGACCGGCATCCTGCGACATCATCGAGAGGGTAAGAGGTTTATCTACTATCGGGAAGCCTTCCTTCTTCACATCTGAGTTGGCACTGTTGGCTGCTGAACTCTGATTCGAACTGCTATTTGATCCGCAAGCGGATACCAGACTCGCTGATAGAGCAAGGCAAAGAGCGATTGATGATAGCTTATAAATTTTTTTCATTAGCTAAACTCCCCTTTTTTGATAGTTAATGTTATTAACCTTTTACAGAACCAATCATAACACCCTGTACGAAATAACGCTGTAAAAATGGATAGATCACGATAACTGGGATCGTAGCTACAATAATGACCGCATATTTGACCAAAGCCGCAATTTCCGCCTTGCTATTCATAGCTGCAGCCGTTGAAGTATCAATCGCTCCACCGCCTTGTGCAGACATCTCTTGAAGCACTAGAATCTGTCTTAAGACGAGTTGAAGTGGGTATTTCCCAGCATCATTCAAGTAAATCATGGCCGAGAAATAGTTGTTCCAGTGACCAACTCCATAGAACAGAGCCATGACTGCGATAATTGGCATAGAGAGCGGCAGAATAATTTTGATGAACAGCCTCATGTTCGTACATCCGTCCACTTGGGCCGCATCCTGCAGTTCTGGTGGAATGGAACCTTGGAAGAATGTGCGTGATACGATAATATTCCAGATCGACGCTGCAGATGGGATCACAATTGCCCACATCGTATTGATCATGCCAAGCGACTTAATAAGCAAATAGGAAGGTACCAGTCCGCCACTGAAGAACATCGTAACCATGAACATACCCATGAAGAAGTTGCGACCTACAAAGTCCTTACGGCTCAACGCATAAGCTGCAGGCAGTGTAACGACCAGGTTGATTGTTGTACCGATAACCGTGTATAAAATTGTGTTTCCATAACCGACCCAAATACTTGTATTCTCAAATACCCGTTTGTAACCGTCTAACGTAATTCCTTTGGGCCACAACCACATCTCCCCGGAAGCAACATATTTCGGATCACTGATGGAGGCACTGAGCATATAGAGCAATGGATAGAACACAACGATAAAAGCAAGGATTACAAACAAGTAAGTAAAGGCTAGAAAAATTTTGTCCCTTCTCGTCTCTTTAACACCTATTAGCATTCGTGTCCCTCCTTCCTACCACAAACTATTATCGCTCGCCCGCCGTACAATCTGATTTACAGTAACCAGCAGTATGCAGTTAATGACCGAGTTGAACAAGCCGATCGCTGTTGAGAAACTGTACTGTGCATCGACGAGACCGGAGCGGTACACGAAAGTGGAAATGACGTCCGATGAAGTCATATTCAACGGATTTTGCAGCAACAGGATTTTTTCAAATCCAACACCAAGTAAGCTGCCTATATTCAAGATCAGTAAGATAGTCATCGTAGGAATAATGGTAGGCAAATTGATGTTGCGAATACGTTGGAATCGTGATGCCCCATCGATAATTGCTGCCTCATGAAGCCCAGGGTCGACACCAGACAGAGCTGCCAAATAAATGATCGTTCCCCAGCCTGCGCTCTGCCATACTCCTGACAAGACATATACCGTCTTGAACCATCTCGGATCTGTTAAGAAAGCAGGTGCTTGCAAACCCATTCCTTCAATCAGATGAATAATAATCCCTGTAGAAGGGGATAGGAATGAAATGATCATCCCGGCCATAACCACGACTGAAATAAAGTGAGGTGCATACGTCACCGTCTGGGCCAGCTTTTTGAAGGTACCGTTCCTGATTTCATTGAAGGCCAGAGCTAGGATAATCGGAATTGGAAATCCTACGGCCAGTTCATACAAACTGATGCTCAGTGTGTTCCATAGCAAATCCCAAAAATAATAAGAATGGAAGAATCGTTCAAAATGATCGAATCCAACCCATGGACTCCCCGTAATACCTTTAGTCGGGATAAAGTTCTTGAACGCAATCTGAATACCGTACATCGGCCCGTATGAAAAAATAAGAAAGTATAAAAATGCTGGCGCAATGAAGATGTACAATTCCCAGTTTTGTATGATTCTCTTCCACAGGTCCTTACCCGCGCTTTTGGGTTTTAACATGACCTCACCTGAGATAGTAGCTCTGGTGTCGTGCATAGGATCACCCCTTTCAGTTAGATTTCTTAGATGTTCATGTTTCAAATGCTTATATTGCTATTTGCGAATCCTGCAGGATTGCTAGCGCTTACATTCCTAACGATAACGATGATGTTTAGAATCGTAAATATGTGGTTTATGAGCCTCCAGATTCCGCGCCGCACAAGCGATTAGCCATTTTGACAATAATCTGTGACAGTGCGTAATGTGTTTTTTTTGCCTAAAAAGATAGCGTTTTCATTGCTATATCAAATTTGACCAATTCATTGACACAACCATGATAATAATATCTCCCCCTCCCTTTCCGGCGGGTTATGATATACTAGCGTTGATTGTTATTAGTATTTTACTTGTTTGATCAAGCCGACTTATACCACCACCGAAACGAGGTCGTCATCTCTCTATGGAACCGTCTTCATTATCCCGGCCAAATTTATCATCGATGCGAGCCTTTTCCTTTACCATATACGGTACGATGGTGCTGGTAAGCACTTATTTCCCGCTCTTCTACGCCAAACTTGGATTTACAAACGGCCAAATCGGAGTTTTGTACGCGCTCGGACCGATGATTTCTCTGATTGCTAACCTGCTATGGAGTATAGCTAGTGATAAATTTAGAACGATCAAAAAGATCATGTGCATCCTATTAATTGGTCAAATCATCATGTCATACATACTTTCCATTTCAACCACTTTTTCCGTGATCATGCTGATGATTACGATATTCTATTTCTTCTTCTATCCCGTCTTCCCGCTGTCGGATACGATTGCAATTAACGCTGCCAAGCAGCATGGTAAGAGCTTTATTACGGTTCGTATCTTCGGCTCTATCGGCTATGCCTTCTTTGCTCTCGCCATCGGGTACGTACTATCGGTGATCGGTGCATCCAAGACGATGTGGGTAACTATGGCTATAGCGGGAATCGCACTGCTTATCACGATGTTCATCCAGGACCAGAGTAGTCCAGTAGCTAAAATGGACATGTCTGGCATCTGGTCTATCCTGCGCCAGAAGGAACTGCTGTGGTTCTTCGGCTGCGTCTTCTGTCTCGCTATCGCAGTGCGCATGAACGATGCTTTTCTAACGATTACGCTCAAAGATCTGGGGGCTGGAGAAAATGTTATCGGATGGGCTCAACTGGCCTCATCCTGTTCTGAAATTCCGATTTTCTTGATTCTCAGTATTTATGGTGAAAGATTTAAGGAATTACCGCTGCTCATTATTGCTAGTCTTGTATTTGCAACTCGATTTCTGCTCGTCAGTCTAACAGATTCAGCCTATGCAATAATCGCCATCCAAACGATGCATAGCTTTTCTTTCGGTATTTTCTATGTCACATCGATTCGAATGCTCACAAGAATGATCCCCGATCAATTCCGGGCGACGGGGATGGCCTTGTTCACCATTGCATGGTCAAGTGCTTCGGGCCTGCTCAGTGGCACCTTCGGCGGCATTGTATTCGAACAGTTCGGCCGTCAGCGTTACTATCTCATTGCCATGACGTTCGCTCTCATTGCTTGTGTCGGATTTGCGACCCGCTATTTTCATCGAGATCAGGCAATACGCGCTAGAAAATCTGCAAGGTCCTCGAAGAAAGCCTAATCCTATTACTTAAATGAAAAAGCAGCCTGTTTTCCATATGGAGAACAGACTGCTTTTTATCGTTATTAGATCTCGTTTCATGACATGTAATTATCTCCGTCCGGCTTTTCGGTGGAATGACCAGGTGGACCAAATGAGTGAGGCGACTAGAATAAACACGCACCAGCCGAGCGCCCACCAGATATGATCATGAACCGGATCTCCCATGAGTAGCGCACGGATAGTTTCAATAACCGGTGTTATAGGTTGGTTGTTTGCTACACCCTGCAACCAGACTGGCATCGTACTCGTTGGAACAAAAGCACTCGACAAATATGGAACGAACATCAGTATAAATCCATATCCACTCGCAGCGGAAGGCGATTTGGCAACTAGACCTATCGCAGCGTATAACCAAGTGAACGTCAAGATGAACAAAGTAATCATGCCTACCGCCCGAACCAAGCCCCCACACTTGCGGTAGGTCTGAAACCGACAAGAAGAGCAATACCAAACACGATCACTGTCGCCAGCAAATTACGGGCTATACTTGCGACCACATGGCCTGTAATCACGTGGATACTGCGAATCGGCATCGTCTGGAACCGATCAATGATCCCATTGGTCATATCGGTTGTTACATCCACTGCTATACTGGATGAACCAAAGCCTGCACATAACAAAATAATTCCCGGTACAACATAATTCACGTAATCCCCTCCGGGGTCAATAGCTCCGCCGAAAATATAAGTAAAACACAGCATAAGCATAATAGGCAGCATAATGGCCATGATCAAGACTTCGGCATTACGCAGGCTGTGCAGCAGGCTGCGGCTGATAAATACGCCGCTTGTCACCATCTGAGATGGCTTTTTGATTGTTGAAACGTTCTGAATCATAAAGAAGTCTCCTTTTCTGTCTCGGTTAATGCCAGGAATACATCATCCAGACTTGGTCTGCGGATGCTGATCCGTGTCCCTTCCTCGACCGTGTGTACCAGGCCATCCAAAATCTCCTTCAAATCAGCGATGCTCCCACCCGTCGGAATTTCCCAAATGACATCGTCATGAGTATTACGGATCTCAACTACTTCCCCCCGATTCGAGATTTCATCTCTGCTGGGGTTCCATGGGCTACAATACTGCCACCTGCGATGACGGCAATGGTGTCAGCCAATTGATCAGCTTCCTCCAAATATTGCGTCGTCAGGAAGACGGTGACTCCGTTTGCGGACAAATCGAGGATGATATCCCATAATGCGCGCCTACTCCGTGTATCCAGACCCGTCGTCGGCTCATCCAGAAATAAAATCGGCCGTCTGACAACCAGACTGAGCGCCAAATCCAGCCGCCGCCGCATCCCTCCCGAGAAAGTCTTTACCCGCTTGCGTGCTACTTCCGTCAGGTCAAAATATTCTAGTAGTTCACTAGCCCGTACCCTTGCTTCCGTTCGTGAGAGACCAGAGAGTCTACCCATCATCCTCAGGTTTTCCTCGCTCGACAAGGACTCATCCACTGCAGCGAACTGACCCGTCAAACCGATCGATTGCTTCACCTCTTCCTTGCCGTGAACCACATCATATCCCGCTACCTTGGCCGATCCTCCATCAGGGGCTACCAACGTCGAGAGAATGTTGATTAATGTAGTCTTACCAGCGCCGTTTGGCCCTAGCAGTGCAACAATTTTCCCCTCTGGAACATTCAAGTTGATGCCATTAAGGACTGTTTGCTCACCAAATTTTTTCTGAAGACCGTTAATTTCAATAGCGAAAGAGCTCATCCGTACTCCTCCTAATAGTTAAATATTTATTTGTACATGATATAAACAGTTTATTGCATACACAGTTTATTGCATACACAGTATATTGCATATACAATTAGAGTGCAACATAAAAATCAAATTATTTTTATTAATTTTTTGCCTTCAGATAAAATGAATGTGGAAGAGATCAGACAAGCTACTAATCGAACCAATAATTGATAAGTCACGAGGGGATTGTGAAGCAATGGATAAAGATAAATTGGGCAGCCTGCCTCTGGGCGTAGCCCTTAGCTGGGGGTTAGTTGAGCCGCCAAAGCGGGGACCCAAAAGAGAAATGAGCATCGAAAAGATCGTCAAAGCCGCGATTACCATTGCGGATGAGGAAGGTCTCTCCGCTGTGTCTATGAACCGCATCGCCACAACTCTTGGGTTTACAACCATGTCACTGTACCGCTATGTTCCAGGCAAAGACGACTTACTATTACTGATGATGGATGCAGCTTGCGATATTAACATCCCGAGATAGACGAACAGGATATAGATTGGCGTAAAAAATGCGCCTTTTTGTCCGGGCAAATATCAAGGTGATACGCGAACATCCTTGGTATACCGATATTCCAATCTCCGGAGTCCCGATGACACCAAGAAATATGGAAATCGCAGACATCGGACTACGAAGCACCAGAGATCTGCCGCTTAACGATTATGAGAAACTGTCGATCGTACTCCTCTTAAGCAGTTATGCGCGGTCTTGTGGAATTATTATGAATGATTTGGAACGTACCCTTAAGGCTGGAAAAAGTCCAGGCTCCTTCACCGGGTTTGACTACAGCGATGCGCTGAAAAAGCTGGTAACTCCCGATCGTTTTCCGGATTTATATCCGCTTATAATCTCCGGGGTATACACCACGAAGTGGAGGAAACCAATCCTATCGGAGACGACTTCGAATTCGGACTGGAGCGGATTCTGGACGGAATCGAACACTATATTTCGCAAAAATAGGTTATGAATCGGAAATGACTCACTAGTTTCCTATATTTCCGGCCTTGCTTCATGATCAGATAATAAAACCCTCAGCTCTGTTAAATTGAGCTGAGGGTTTTATTTTTCTGCACCTTACCTATATACAAATGACCTTTTATAGTTATTTATGATCTCTCCAAAATTGATAGCTGCCCTTTATAAACTTACCCAAACACCCATACGCTTTCAGCGTAATTAATCGATCAACAGTCAACGAACCGCGCCATTCCTGCTCTCCTGCCGAACTGACTGCCGGGAAGGTAATGTTCCACCCTCCGTCAGCTTGCTGGCCATCCATTAACCAATCAAGGTGCCGCTCGATATCCTCTGACTGAAGGAGCCGACTAGCATAACAGTCTGGCGTTTTCGCGTAATCTAGAACCTTGTGGACGTATCCCTCAGCGTGGACGTTCTTCTCAATACCGTTCGGTCCGGTCAGCCATTCATCCAGAATCCCCATAAGTTTAGCAGCCCGTTCCGTCTCTCCTGGTACCGTCTCCAGGAAGGAGATCCACTGCATCGCATCATGATAATCACCGGGACCTACAGGGGATTCTTCTAGACAGCGCCATATAAAGTCTACATGCCCCTGGAACCAACGTTCAGCTTGAAACTCAGCGCGCTCGGATTGTCCAAGTAAGAGGCCGATAATACTCCCCGTCGGATTTAAGGACGGAACTCCATCCTGCTCTGTTGTCCACCAGGGAGCATGCGGGTAATCATTCACAGCAGTAGTAGCCCGAGGTAACCCGCCTCCAGGGAGGCTTATTCCCTCTAAATAGGACAGGATATCGTCTAGCATAACACTATCAAATCCGCCGACTTCCTTGATGATTAACAGGGCTGTCTCCGTGGTTACAGGTTGACTATGCGGACAGCGCATATCCGGTTCAAGAGCGTTCCCAAAGCCACCATCCTCGTTCTGATAAGCTTGCAGTGCTCGTAACACATCCGCCCTGGAGCCATTCTCGAAATGGTAGGCGAACCGCATCCGATCTAGCAATCTGGCGTTCCTATAGATAAAATCCTTACTGCGTTCCAATACATGCCTACTTTCATTCTTCATCCTACAATCCCCCTCTATTACTTCGTAACTTTCACTAGTTATTTCTCGAATACTTCCGCACCAGCTGCTCTGCCTTCACACGGATCTCTTCCTGCAGTCGTACAGGCTCTAGCACTTCAGCATCAAGCCCGATATAATAGAAAAAATCTACCGCCCAATTCCATTCCGATCCTGGGCAATCAAAGGCAACCTCCCACTCCTCATCTCCCGTTTGCCTGACTAGATGCCCCATATGGGGATCTTGCTCTGCCATCAGCGCCCCGCGATAGGTGAGTTTCGCATAAATATGTACTGACGGCTCATGTACTGTCGCTTCCTTTGGGAAATTCAGCGAACCAAACTCTCGTTCTAACCCAGATTCCGGCATACTGGAAGCCTCCACTTCTGCGAAGCGGTCGACCCGGAAGGTACGCACCTCACCATGCTGAGAAGAGTAAGCTTCACAGTACCAGAACCCGTGGGCTGCATACACTCGTAGCGGACGGATATTCAGTTGGCGACTGTGATTCTGCGAACGGTACAACGTTAATAGCCAATCCCCTTTCGTCGCATACCTCATCAAATCGCTTAAATACGGAGTTTTATAACGACGATCGGGCACCTCCATTTCTATATGTCCCAGTAAAGGAGTAATTTGACCTAAAGTTTGCTCCGGGAGCACAGAACGGATCTTGTCTCTTACTGTCCATCTGGCTTGTTGAAAAGGACTGTCACTATACTTCGTCATCCCGTCTAGTGAGAGCAGAAGCACAAGTGCTTCCTCCGTATCCAATTGCAACGGGGGTAGTCTGTAGCCCTCCATCAAGCGGTATCCGCCGCCAGGACCACTCACCGCATAGATCGGAACGCCTATCTCAGACAGAGCCTGTACATCACGCAGAATTGTCCGCTTTGAAACCTCAAGCTTATCGGCAAGCGATTGCGCCGTTTCCGTCTGATACTGGAGCGCCAGTACAATGGCCATCATTCGATCCATCCGTTTCATCGTTGATCCTGTCCTCCGTTCCAACACAAATATATCAGACTATTGGTGACAACAGTTTGTCGCCAATTTTCAAGGTACTGTATGTATTAAAAAACACTTATCTGACGCATTATCCTATACCAATCTAAAGAATATTCTGCGCCGATATTGAAGACATTCGACTTTCCCCTAATAATTCAATCCGCTTAGCTATTTTCCTGCTTCCTTGAGCAATCTGTCATTCTCTAACGAAACGTGGTATCGCTATTCGCTCCAAAAAGCGCTGCTGGAAATTTTAACGAAACTGGGTATCGTTATTTGAGTTAAAAAACGACCAAAAACCTATTTTTAGAACATATAACGACCTGTAGTTTCGTTACAGACGAAATGCCCGTAATTTTGAGTCAATAACGATCTGTAGTTTCGTTAGAGCAAATGAAATGATAAAGACACAGCACCGCAATGGGGTACAGCTCACTGCTGCAAAAAAGCCGGGTTAAATGAAAAAATCCTCATCAGGCCCCAAACGCAAAAAAACACAGCCCTAATTAGAGCTGTGTCTTTCATTATCGCGCTTGGAACCAAACTTTATAAGTGATCCGTTATTCGGAATAAATCTTATAATTTGATTACGTTAGCAGCTTGAGGACCACGGTTGCCCTCAGTAATTTCGAACTCAACAGCTTGGCCTTCGTCCAAAGTCTTGAATCCGTCGCCTTGGATTGCGGAGAAATGTACGAATACGTCTTCGCCGCCTTCTACTGAAATAAAGCCATAGCCTTTCTCTGCGTTAAACCATTTAACTGTACCTTTCAAATGAACAACCTCCTAAAAATAATCGTCATCATTGACGAATAACCATATTATACTCTATGCCTATGAACAATGCAACGTGTCATTTTTGCTAAAAAAATCTCTACTCCGATTCGCCCAGAGCCTTTTTTATTTGCTTTCCTTCATATACTGCGTTATCATTTTCATTAAAATATTCCAATTCAAGATGATTAAAATCAGAAGATATTCATCGCACAATTGAGGTACAGATCGGAGAGTTATAATGATTAAAAAACACCAAATATACAAACACGACAAATGGAATATGATGACAGTGGAGGTGCAAGGCAAATATATCATTCTGCGTGAAATCTCGGACCAATGGGGCGAGGAAACACATACCTTTCTCAGCCGTCCTGCCCTTATGAAATGGGCCAATGACCGATTCCCGAAGGTAGACTTTGTCGACCGTGAAGAGGAATGGAACGAGATTATGGCCGCCTTTAAGCTCGTTTAAGAGGCCTGTCCCTAATAGCTTTACTTGGATGCAATCGCAGCCCCTAACTGGTGGCTGCGATTCTAAAAATGTAGAAAGCGAGTATTTTCATGGATAGCTCCAGTTACCTTATCTTCATTATTTGCGCATTCTGTCTTGGGCTTGTACTGATCCTTAGCAAAAATTCCGTCCCGCCCAAACTGAAACGCGGACTTGCCACCACCGCTATAGTCATGATTGTGGCAGCCTTTGCTTTAATTGTTTACAGCTTTTGGAACTTAGGTTGATTCAGAAATTCCGGAAGATCACTGCCAGCAAATATAACTCATCAAGTGAGGATATACTAATTCCTATATTTTAATAGTGTATGTTCAAAAAGTACGATTTTCAGCACCGAGAAGGTTGGATAAAGCTAGGGCGTGAGGAGCGGAGCGTACGTAGTTGGTACGTGAGCACCGGAAGGCCCGGCTGAATTCAAGATTCAATGTCGACTACTCTTCCTGAATCACATCGTGATCAAAAGTGAACTTTTTGAACTACCTCTAATAGGAGGGTATATCCGCTTGAACCAACAATCCGTACTTCCTCTCCTGCTATCTAGCTGTCTGCTGTTCTCCGGAATATTTGCTGACATCACCTTTGATCAACCAGCTTCTGCAACTTCATTTCACCCAAAACAGAGGAGGATACCAATGAGCACAGTACCAAAACGATCCGCCGTTGAGCAAGACCACACTTGGGAGCTTAAAGACCTGTTCACAAGCCAACAGGCATGGGACGCATCCTACAATGAATTAAAGGATTTGAAAAAGAAACCATCAGAATACGAGGGCAAGTTGGACACTCCACAAATCATCAAAGAAGTGTTCGTGCTCGAGGATGACATCTCACTCAAACTTGAGCGTCTGTACGTATATGCTCATCTTCATCATGATGAAGATACAACCAACCCTACATATCAGGCACTGCTTCAAAAAGCCAAGAAACTGAGCGTTGAGGTAAGCGAGGCATTATCCTTCATCACTCCTGAAATTCTGTCTCTTCCAGAGACTGAACTCGATGCGCTGATCGATAACCCTGTGCTGGCCGATTATAAATTCACCCTGCAGGAGATAAAACGTGAGAAAGCACATGTCCTCAGTAAGGCTGAAGAAGCGTTGCTCGCTCAAGTAGGCAATTTATCTCAGGCACCACAGAGCATCTTTGGCATGATCAACAACGCCGATATGAAATTCCCGAACATTGAGGATGAGAACGGCAAGGAAGTCCCGCTTACCCATGGCAGTTATATTCAATATCTGGAGAATCCGAACCGGGATGTCCGCCGCCGTGCCTTCAAGGCCGTCTATGAAACTTATGCCAAGCAAAAGAACACGATCGCCGCTACCCTTAGTGCGAATGTGAACAAGAACATGTTCTATTCCCGTGTCCGCAAATATCCTTCTGTCCTGGAAATGTATTTGCAAGGGGATAACATTCCTCAAGAGGTCTATACCAATCTTATCGATACCATTCATGAGAGCCTGCCGCTTCTGCACCGCTATATGAATTTGCGCAAGAAGCTGCTGGGCGTAGACGAACTGCATATGTACGATCTGTTCGCTCCATTAGTTGAGGAATATAAATGGGATATCACTTATGATGAAGCCAAGCAGACCGTGCTTGAAGGATTGAAACCACTGGGTGAGGAATATCTTCAAGTGCTTCGCAAAAGCTTCGAGGACCGCTGGATCGATGTGTACGAGAACGAGGGTAAGCGGACCGGTGCATACAGTTGGGGCGCTTACGGTACGCATCCGTACGTACTGCTCAACCATAAGGACAATCTGAATAGCATGTTCACTCTGGCGCATGAGATGGGCCATGCACTACACTCCTATTTCTCGGATGAAGCTCTGAAATATCGGGATGCGCAGTATACCATCTTCCTGGCCGAAGTTGCATCGACGACAAACGAAGCACTGCTAATGGACTATCTGCTTAAGAAGTCTACTGATCCGAAACAGAAGCTTTATCTACTAACCTATTATGCTGATCAGTTCCGTACGACGATCTTCCGTCAGACGATGTTCGCCGAATTCGAGAAGATTGTACATGAGCGTGCTGAGGCCGGTGAATCACTGACACCGCAAGAGCTGTCGTCCATCTACTATGATCTCAATGTGAAGTACCATGGCAACGAAATGAATGTCGATCAAGACATTGAGATGGAATGGGCACGGATTCCGCATTTCTACACCAGCTTCTATGTGTACAAATATGCGACCGGGTTCTCCGCGGCTACCAGCTTCTCCAAGAAGATCCTTGAGGAAGGTAAGCCGGCAGTAGATAGCTATCTCGGATTTCTGAAGAGCGGAGGCAGCGACTTCTCCATTAACATTCTGAGCAAAGCCGGAGTGGATATGTCGTCTCCGGAGCCGATCCGCGAAGCGATGAGCGTGTTCGAGGATGTCATCAAACAAATGGAAGAGCTGACGAAATAATCGCCAGATAGTCCCTTTACATTCAGCGTCATTAAAAAATCCCTTGCCCCTTGTGGGAGAGGGATTTATACTGTCTATAAGAAGAAGGAGGTGTTACCTCATGAAAATCCAATGGTCTCTTATCCTTGCTCTGATCTTTGCGCTAATTACCGCGGTCTTTGCCGTAATTAACGTGGATACAGTCGATGTGAACTTACTGTTCGGGACGGTCAGCCTGCCAAAGATTCTGCTCATCCTTGGATGTACGCTGCTCGGCGGCATTATTGTCGGTTCTTTCGGTATTTTCCGCGGTTACCGTCTACAGAAGCAAGTCAAAACATTGAATGCCAAGCTTGTACATATTCAAGAAGCTACTGGCTATGTTTTTCCGGAAGCGAAGCCAGAAGAGCAGCAGCCTACTGAAGAACAGCCTTCGACAAATAGCTAATCGGAGCCTTTTCTTAAATTTTTGATTGAGCAATACGAAGAACAAGCGAGCAATACTGTTTCAAAGTGCAGTACCTGATCTAACAATGGAGGATTATAACGATGAACATAGAACCCAATGAAGCTTATATTCTAGATCTTTTAAAAAGATTGCTAGATACACCAAGCCCAACCGGCTATACGCACGAAGCCATCGAACTTGTTCGCGCAGAAGCCGAAGCGCTGGGCATCCCTTTCTCCTTGAACGAGAAAGGCGGCGCCCTGCTCACTTTGAAGGGCAGCGACTCATCCCGTAGAATCGCGATTAGCGCTCATATCGACACGCTCGGAGCGATGGTTCGTTCCATCACTTCGAGCGGAACGCTGAAGCTAACCTCAGTGGGCGGCTTTATGATGAACAGTATCGAGAACGAATACTGTGTGATCCATACTCGTGACGGCAAGAAATATACCGGAACAATTCTATCCCAGCATCCATCCGTACACGTCTACGATGATGCTCGTAGCTACAAGCGCGAGGAAGCGAATATGGAAGTTCGCATCGATGAAATGGTGGAGAACAAAGAGGATGTCCTGAAGCTCGGCATTTCCGTAGGCGACTTTATCTCCTTCGACTCCCGGGCTGTTATTACACCGAGTGGGTATGTAAAATCCCGTCACCTTGATGACAAAGCCAGTGTTGCCGCCCTGTTCGGACTGATCGAATCGAGTAAGCGCGAAGGCTGGACACCGAAGCATGACCTTGTATTCCTCTTCTCCAATTATGAGGAGGTCGGTCATGGAGCAGCCTCACTGCCGGAAGGCATCAACGAGATGATCGCCGTTGATATGGGCGCGATGGGTGATGACCTCAGCTGCAAAGAAACTGATGTATCGATCTGCGCCAAGGACTCCAGCGGCCCTTATGATTATGATATGACCTGGCAAGCTGATCGAGTTAGCCAAGCAGCTTGAAATTCCGTTCGCGGTTGATATTTATCCGTATTACGGCTCAGACGCCTCCGCCGCTCTGCGCGCTGGCAACAACATCCGCGCCGCACTGATCGGCCCGGGTGTTCACGCTTCACATGCGATGGAACGGACGCATACACAAGCGGTGATTAATACAGCTAAGCTCCTTGCCGCATATGTCAAGCAGTAATGGAACACTATCCTTCCAAATGACTGCAAGGGATTAGTAGCTAATACAGGAGAAAGGCGTCTCTTACTTAGGCGCCTTTCTTTCTGCTTCTATCTGATCAACAATTACCGTTCATAATAATTAGTAACTATACATAGAAAAGCAAGCTTTTTATACCTACTAAAACTATAGCAAAAGGAGATCTATAATTGAAAAAAACAGCTAGTTTATTGTTAATTCTTACGATTTTTATCCTTAATAATTTTTTTCCACCACAAAGTATTAAAGCCGCAACCCCTTATTCAATAAGCAATGTTCATTCCAATTATTTGGGCGCATCCTTATTAGATAGTGACGGCTCCATATGGAATTGGGATTCAGAGGAGCTTACGAGAGTACCTGAATTACGTGATATTATTCAAGTAAAGTATGGCTACGGATTAAAAAAAGATGGTACTGTATGGGAAACGAGTCCTCATACCTACCAAATCGTTGGCCTAGAAAATATTATATCTATTGGTAGTAGCATTGCATTAAAAAGTGACGGAACTGTATGGCGATTTTCAAATGATACTTACCCAGAGAAAATAGACGGTCTAAGCGATATCGTACAAATCTCAGGAGGATATGCACTTAAAAGTGATGGTACTGTATGGGACATATACCATGTTACTACAGAGCAATCGATAACTGTACCAGAACAGATTCAAGGGTTTGAAAATATTTCCATGATTTCTGGTGATAACAGTATGGTTGTAGCGCTTAAAAAAGATGGAACCGTTCAAGTGTTAGGAAAAAATTATCGAGGCGAATTGGGTCGTGATCCTGCTGATTTTATAGATTCTGATACTAAATATGAAGAAGCCTACGAACCTGTTAATATCCCTACTCTTTCTAACGTAAAGGCAGTCTACGTGGCTTCACCTAATGTAGGGTATGCACTCTTTGCACTTAAAGAAGACGGATCGCTTTGGTCTTGGGGAAGTCATTATAATGGAGCATTAGGAATTGGGGATATCGGGTCAAGCTATACATACATCCCTACTAAAATAACCGGGATACCTAAAGTAAAACAATTCGATACCATCGGCACGACAAGTTATATTATTGGAGAAGACGGAAGTTTATGGACATGGGACTTAACTCCAGCGGATTAATGGGTAATATAAAATCTATACCCCGGATTCAAAAACCTATGCGTCTATCTATTAAATTAGATTCTAAAAAGAAATTTGCATCTTATACAAAACGTGTACTTATTGATGGAGTAGAGCCTCAATTGAACACTCCTGTAGCAACATTAGATGAAAATAACCGGCTACTTGTTCCCTTTAGCGTTGCAAAAAGTGCTGCTGCAAAGTTAAACAAGACTCCTGAGATTACAAGTGCTTCCCTACAAGGAAGTATGATAAATAAAAATGGAGTTCAATATGTTCTTCTTGATTCATTAAAAGAGATGTTAGGATTATCCATCGAGAATGATCGTTATGGGATGACTATTAATTTGATCACTTCACCTAATCCTGATTCAAAAGTCGACTCAACTAACAGACTAATTCGTACAACTAACTTACCTAAAAATTCAGGTTCTTTCCCATATATATTACAAAACGTACCTAATAGTATGTATGAAATGACCTTTCCAACATCAAAAAATAAAAACAAAAAAAATTCTGCTCAATTATGGAAAAATGACGATTCTCTCTCCGTGTTTGTTACTGATGAAGATGTAAATGAATGGGCTCGAACTGTTAGCACATATTATGATTTAATGCTAAATGTTGATTACAGAACTATCAACTATCAATGGGCAGATGAAGTATTCCCTCTCCTAAGTGGTAATTATAATGAGACTTACATGAAAGGCCAAATTAGAAGTTATGTCGATTGGGTAAAGAAAAATAAAATTGTTATGAGAGGATATGCCAAGCCTGAGCCATCTATAATATATAATCCTGGAGGAAACAACTTATATTACATTAGAACTACATTTTCATATGAAATTCTGCAAGCAAATTCATCTAAATATATTACACCATCGCCGAGTGCAAAAATAATTACAAAACCTAAAAAGGGGATTGTTGGTAAATACGAATTGTACTATGATGTTCCTTTAACTTATCCTTTGTGGTTTAGTCTTAATAACGATAGGAAATCCATTCGTGCAGGTAATACAGAGTTAATGAATATCTATTATCATTCCCAGTTATTCGAAACCCCATGGGAAGAAGTTGCAGGCTAATTCCCACTTTAGCAATGAATTACGCTTTAACCGAAAAAACCACCGGATCAAGGATTCTAATCCTATTCCGGTGGTTTTCCTTATCATTTTCTTGCCAAATTCACTTAACCCATTTGTCTCGTTGAACTCTTTACACTACTTTATTGATTGCGCTGGCTCTCAATCTTCTCAGCAAGCTCGTTCAAGTAGGTCCAGCGCTCGATCAAATGCTCCAACTCTGCTTCGGCAGTCTGTTGCTCCTGCATCAGCTCTTGAAGCCTTACTGCATCACTGGCCGATTGCTCCATCTCCGTACTAATCGCGGTCAATCGCGCTTCTGTCGCTTCGATCTTCCCGTCGATCGCTTCATACTCGCGCTGTTCATTAAAGCTGAACTTCAGCCGCTCCGTACGTGCAGCCCGGCCAGAAGTGCCAGCAGCCTCATCCTGAGCAGCAACTCCACTAGAGCTGCCGTTTCCGTTTGCATTTCCCCCGTTACTGTTGGTTCTCTTAGCTAATCCAATGCGTTCTGAATCTGCATCCTGAGTGCCGCCAATGTCGCCGCGCTGTATTCGCTCCTGATAGTCGCTATAATCACCAACGTGAACAGCTACCTTCCCACCGCCTTCAAAGGCCATAATTTTATCCACGGTGCGGTCGAGGAAGTATCGATCATGGGATACCGTGAATACAGCGCCCGGGAATTCATCCAAATAAGCTTCCAACACAGTCAAAGTCTGAATATCCAAATCATTTGTCGGTTCGTCCAGCAGCAATACGTTCGGAGCGCTCATCAACACGCGCAGCAGATACAAGCGTCTTCTCTCCCCGCCGGATAGCTTCTCGATGGGTGTCCACTGCATTGCGCCTGTGAATAGGAAGCGCTCCAGCATTTGACTGGCGCTAATTCGTGAACCGTCTGCCGTTGTTACAAGCTCGGCTTCGTCCTTAATATAATCTAGGACGCGCATCTTTCCATCCATCTCTTGATGCTCTTGCGTATAATAGCCAAGCTTAACCGTTGTACCAAGCTCAATCTCGCCTGCATCAGGCTGAATTCGCCCCGCAATCATGTTGAGCAGCGTCGATTTACCACTTCCGTTCAGACCGATAATTCCGACGCGATCTCCAGGCACCGCCGTATAATTCAAGCCGGAAATTAACTCACGCTCCCCGAATGATTTGCTCAAATCGCTGATCTCCAGGATCTTCGCCCCAACCGTGTGGAAGCGACCGAAATATCCACTGAATCGCTCTTATAATCAGTCCCTTGCGACTGCAGCTTCTCAAAGCGCTCGATTCGTGCCCTCTGCTTCGTGGAACGTGCTTTGGCACCGCGCCGAATCCAGGCCAGCTCTGTTCGCAGCAGATTTTGCCGCTTCTGCTCCGATGCTGCCTCCCGCTCTTCCCGTTCGCTCTTCAGCTCTAGGAACCGGCTATAATTCGCTTCATACCGGAACAGACGTCCATGATCCAGCTCCAACATAACATTGCAGACTCGATCGAGAAAATAACGATCATGAGTAATCAGCAAAAGAGCGCCACGACGCTTCTGCAGAAATGATTCCAGCCATCCGACCGTATCATTATCGAGATGGTTCGTGGGCTCATCCATGATCAAGAGCTCTGATGGAATGATCAGTGCAGAAGCCAAGGCCACCCGTTTTCGCTGGCCACCTGACAGGCTGCCGACCTTCTGACTGAAATCGGTGATTCCAAGCTTGGATAGAACCGTCTTGGCCTCATTCTCCAAATTCCAAGCTGAGGTCCGATCCATCTCCTGCGTTAATCGAGTTACTCGTTCAGCAAGCGCTTGGTCACCTGGAAGCATCTCCAACAGATCCATCGCTTCCATATATTCTGACACGACCTGCAGCTGTGGATCTTCCCCTGAAATACCGCTCTAAGAACAGTAAGTTCAGCGTCAAATTCCGGATTCTGGGCCAAATAGGAGACACGAATGTCTCTATTTATAGCAACCTTGCCCTCATCGGCCTGATCGAGTCCAGCAATAACACGCAGGAATGTCGATTTCCCCGTCCCATTTACCCCGATCACACCGATTTTATTATTCTCATCCATCCCGAAGGAAGCGTCCTGGAACAGGACCTTCTCGCCATAGGTTTTGGTCAAATGCTCAACTGTCATGATATTCATTGTCATTTCCCTACTTTTCTGTTCGATTAATACGATATCAATGAAAGGTGATGTTCATGCTAGGCTAAAATAACTCCCAGCCCCCAGGCAATGAAACCGGCTGCCGCGGAGCTGATTATATTAACCGCATCATTGCTCATCCAGCTCCAGCCGCGCTCCGGCAAAGTAGCCTGGCCGCAATGCTCACCAACCTCAACGACCTTACCACATTGTTTGCAGCGGTACATCTTCTGCACCGTTGCACCTAGCAGTGAATCCGCCATCGCTCCAGCAAATCCAGACACCGCGCCGATAATAATCCATTTCCATAGCGTAATCGAGATGAAGTCCTGCGCCGCGTTGGTCCATCCCAACAGCAGCCAAGCAGCTCCGCCAATAATTCCAGCGCCAATCAGTGCTGCCATGCTGCCAAGCGATGATATTCCTCCAGAAGTTCCTGGTGGAACAACTCTCCAGTTCAACACGGAACGAGGCGGTCTTTTGCTCAGCCCACCCCATTCTGTAGCCCAAGTATCCGCAGTAACAGCTGCCATAGATCCTATGAAGAAAAATGCCCAAGCCGGATTCGGCCACAGTGCATTCAATATGCAAGCAACCATCCCAAGTCCACCATTTGCGAACACCTGTCCAGCGTCACGCCTGCCGCTCTTGGCATAGGATCTCTCCAGCTCTGCCTTGCGGTCACCGCGAAGCTTGGAAAATATTGATGAGGTCACAAAGAACAGGATCAGAATCCCGAACCAAAATAAATTGCCGGCGGCGTAATACACCGTACCCATAATGACAGCAGCAACAGCTCCCGACAAAGACAATGACCTCTTCCAATAGGCCGCTCCAGCGATAAAAAGGGCGCATAACGCCCCGATAATCCAATCTATCATTATGACTGCCCCGAGGCCGCTGGACCGCTGACAATGTCACAGCTTCCAAGCACCTGGGTACCATAGGAGATCTCCAGTCGCTCCCCCTTGTATACAGGGCCTACTCCCTCCGGAGTGCCTGTGAAAATATGATCTCCTTCGCCCAGTCCATAGCGCTCAGCTATAAAATCGATAATCTGCTGCAGTGGAAAGATCATGTTGGCAATATTACCGCGTTGGACGATCTCGCCGTTCTTGCGCAGAATAAAGTCCTGCTTCGCAGTCTCTTCCGCTCCCGGAAATGCAATGTATGGGGTCATAGGGGCAGAGTTGCGGAATGCCTTAGCTGCCGTCCACGGATGGCCCTTGGCCTTCAGCCCGTTCTGGACATCACGCAGTGTGAAGTCAATCCCAAATGCCATTACGTCTACGAGCTCATCAACTGACATCCCCGGCTTATAATCGCGGGCAACACGCAGAACGAGTTCAGTCTCATAATGAACTTCGCCTTGTACTGCAGGTAACTCAAGCTTAGAATCGGCCATCGGTACAACCGCATGGGACGGTTTCATGAATATCATCGGTTCCTTCGGTACCTCATTGCCTAATTCCTCGGCATGCAGCCGATAGTTACGTCCGACGCAATATACGTTAGCTATTGTTCTATTCACTATTTATATCTCCTTTATTTAAGAGGTAGTTCAAAAAGTTCGCTTTTGATCACGAAGTAAATCAGGAAGTGATGTCAGCATCGAATCTTGAATTCAGCCGGGACTTCCGGTGCTCACGTACCAACTACGTACGCTCCGCTCCTCACTCCCTAGCTTCAACCAACCTTCTCGGTGTTCTTTTTGAACTTTCATTTGTTGAGTAGTTCAATCTATGTAAGTTATATTTACGGCATAAATGCAAAAACAACGGACACTTGCGGCCTGTACCCTGAGAAAATGGTTGTCAGCCCCTTTTCGTACCCGTTGTCAAAATTCGCACGAATATCCACAGCGGAATTCAGCGTACCTATGACGATTGTGACATAGAAACCTACCTTTTTGCAAGTATCTGCGACTCAGTCAACGCTCGGCTTACAGATATAGAAAACCTCTAACGAGGCCTTTTGCCGTTCTAACGGAAATCACAGACACTATTATGATTACTACGACGGATTTGGAATTTTAACATCAGTCCCTCTGTTTACTTATAAATTATATACCCATAAAAAATACCGATCTATTATAGATCGGCGGATAATTGCAGTAAGCACTATAATTTTTCACTCATCAAGACTTTTTCCTCACTTCTCCGGAAGCATCAATCTTAATCCCCGGCGACAAAGCCTCTATTTCCTTCAGCATCTTAGCTCCATCCTTCTCATTCATCGGAACCGGCTGGCCGATTTCCGTGAAATAAGGTGTCAGCTTCAATTGGCAATCCGCGTTCTTGCTGCATTTTACAGAGAAAACCGCAGTCTCCCATGTCTTGGGATCATTCGATTTCGTAAAGATAAAATTCCCCGTGCTGTATGCAATCCATTTACCCTTGTATTGTTCAATTCCTTGCATTACATGGGGATGTCCGCCGATAACCAGGTCAGCGCCAGCATCGATGAAGGCATGGGATAGATTCGTCTGATGCTCTTCCAGCTTGGTTACCCTCTCCTTGCCCCAATGGGTTACGACCAGCACCAGATCTGCCTTCTTACGGGCCTCCTGAATGGCTTTAACTGCGAGAGTGGAGTCATACACTGCTGCCACCCCGGCATTATTCTTGCCAGCCATCCAGCTATTCTGCGGGATTACCCGACTGAAGCCAAACAGCGCGATCTTAATCCCCTTACGTTCGAAGTAGACTGGCGCATAGGCCTCATCGCGATTACTGCCCGCGCCGACATATTGGATCTTATTGTCCTTCAAATGCTGAATTGTATCCAGCAGTCCTTCCACCCCTTGGTCAAGAGTATGGTTGTTTGCTAGATTAACCGCATCAACACCGGCTTTGGCCAACTCGCTGAGCGCCTTTGGAGATGACTTGAACACGAAAGTCTTGTCTTCAGCCGCAGTCCCCCATATGTAACCGGCGTCTCCAGGTTGAGCACGGTAAGGTCGTCACCTTGGAACAGCTCCTTAACATATTGGTAAGGAAAATCATAGCCCTGCTTCTCTAGGACTTTCGCCACGTTTCCCGAGAAGATCGTATCGCCGCCGAAATGAATCAATACCTGGTCTCCAGAGGCTGTCTCTTCCGGGGTCGGATTCACTTCTGTTGCAGGACTGGAACCCTGCTCTGAATCATCCAGTAATCCATCGGTCGATGAATTCGCTTGCCCAGGCGTATTCGAATCCGAATCCGTCTGAGCAGAATCGTCCTCGCTCGCATTTGGCGGCTGATTCTCATGCTGGGAAACATCCGGCATCTCATACAATCCATGGTTTGTCTGCTCTTGCTGTTGATTATTCTTGTTATCCCCCTGGACCGTACGATAATCAAGATAGTAATAAGTCCCTAGCACAATAATAATAAAGATCAGCAAGCCGTTCAGGGCCAGCCAAAAACCGGCTTAGGCGGCGATCCTGCTCCTGTTTTCTTTTTTGATTCTTTTCAGATCTTGGTGGATACATCCATGAGACTCCTTCTTTAAAACATGATTTGATCATGACATGATTGATTTTATTATATCAGGGTAGCACAAATAAATAGAACCCTCCGCCTATTTTACAGGGAAGGGTTCACAATTGTCACGTCGATGGAAGTACTTAAGCAGTATATCTTAGAATCTATTCCCAATCTGCGATTTGCATCAAAACGCATTCAGCCAGCGTCTCCATATAGAGCGGATCGGTTCCTAAGGATTCGATGCGCTCGAGCCGCATATCCAACTCCTTGGCAATCGTCTTCGCTTCAATATCAAGGTCATATAACACTTCCAGATGATCGGATACGAACCCTACCGGAGCGACCAGAACATCTTCTACCTGTTCCTGACTTAAGCTACGGAGCGTATCAAGTATGTCCGGCCCAAGCCAAGGATCTGCTGTCCGGCCGGCGCTCTGCCATGTGAACTGCCAGTTATTCACCCCGGCTTCAGCTGCCACTGCTCCAGCAGTCTCCATCAGCTGATCCTGATACGGATCCCCCATCTGCAGGATACGTTCAGGTAGACTGTGCGCGCTGAATAACACCCTTACCTGATCCCGATTCGCACCGCCCTCTTTGAACTGGTCCAGCTTGGTGCATACCCGGTCCGCAAACGCCTTGATCAGCTTCGGATGCAGATGATAGCTATGTACGAAGCTCATCTCTATGCCCAGTTCAGACGCCTTCTCCTGTGCACGCTTAATATAGCCACCTATGCTCATCACCGAATAATGGGGAGCAAGTACAATTCCGACTGCCTTCTTGATGCCGTCACGAGCCATTTGCTCCACGCCATCCTCGATGAATGGGCGGGCATGCTTCAGCCCCTGATAACAGACAAATTGCTTATCCGTGCCCGGGTTCAGTCTTTCCAGCGTCTCTTGAAGGGCAGTTACCTGTTTATCTGTGTTCGCACGCAGCGGAAATACTCCTCCGACAATCGCCTCATACCGTTCCGTCAATTCCTGAAGCTGTTCCGGAGTGGGAGGATGCCCGCGCCGTATATGTGTATAATAAGCCTCTACTTGATCCATGCTTTCGGGTGTGCCATAGGACATCACCAATACGCCAATTTTTGTGTTCACGCTCTTGTTCACCTCATCCGTTGAATTGATACAGCCAATATTTATTCTTACCGAGCAATTGCCTGGTGTGAGTATTCATGTACATATTCCGTCAATTCCCGCAGCTTATCCAGCGATGCCTCTGGAAATAGCCCATGTCCTAGATTGAACACGAACCCTGGCTGCTGAATGCCCTGGTCAATAATATCCTTGGCATGCTGCTTGATGACAGGCATAGGCGCGGTTAGAACATACGGGTCCAAGTTGCCTTGCACAGCAAAGCTTCCTCCAGTTCTACGTCTTCCCTCTTCGATCGATACGCGCCAATCAAGACCGATCACATCTGTCTTAAGCTCCGTTAAAGCCGGCAGCAATTCCCCTGAACTTACGCCCGGAAAATATATCTTCGGTACATCAAGATCGGACAGCTCTGCAAAAATGCGAGTGATCGTAGGCAGTACATATCGTTCAAAATCATGTCTAGCCAGCGCGCCAACCCAGCTATCAAACAGTTGGAACGCTTTGCCACCATTTTTAATATGGGCTCTCAAATAGGCGATGACCATATCTCCGAGCTTATACATCAGCTTGTCCCATAGCTCGGGCTCGCCATACATCATACTTTTTGTACGTATGTAGCTCTTGGACGGACGCCCCTCGATCAAGTAGCTGGCTATCGTAAATGGAGCTCCAGCAAAAGTAATAAGCGGAACCTCTAGCTCGCGGTCAAGAATACGTATCGTCTCTAATATATGGGATAGATCACGCTCGACATTGATCGGGTCAGACGGTCGATATCCGCCTCCGATCGAATCGGATTGTCGATCACCGGGCCAATATTCTTGACGATATCGAAGTCGATACCGATAGAAGCAACCGGATTCATAATGTCCGAGTATAAAATAGCCGCATCCACGCCAAGCTTGCGTACTGGCATCATCGTTATCTCTGCGGCAAGCTCCGGTTGACGGCAAATTTCGAGCAAGCTGTATTTCTCCTTGATCTTGCGATATTCAGGGTCATACCTGCCTGCTTGCCGCATGTACCAGACGGGTACCGCGTCAATCTCCTGTCGCCGACAAGCGCGAATAAACCGATCATTATATGCCAACCAACTTCTCCTCCTATTATCAAAATCCTATATTATACATTATGACTTCTTTACCTGGATGTAACAACTCTCACATGCGGGAAACTCATGACAATCGTATGACAACTGCTCCGATGATTTTGGGTCATTGTGGTATACTAGAAAAATCAGTCTTTTTTGAACTTTCATTATATACAACCAGAATAAGTCAGAAAGGAAGTGAAGCACACGTGAAAACTTGGAAAGTAAACCTCATTGTGCTTTGGGTTGGATCATTCCTCGTCAATGCTGGAATGACCATGATCACTCCGTTTCTGTCTCTCTACCTGTCCAGAGATTTGAATGTTCACGGAGAGCATGCGATCGGCTTATGGGCCGGAGCATCTTTGCAGCCAACTTTGCAACCTCCTTCATCTTCCAGCCGTTATGGGGCAAGCTGGCCGATAAATATGGAAGGAAGGTCATGCTACTTCGCTCCGGTTTTGGTATGTCCATCGTGATTGCACTCATGGGTTTCGCTACACAGCCATGGCATCTGCTGGCACTACGGCTGCTCAACGGTACCATCTCCGGCTTCAACCCGGCCGCTGTATCGCTCATATCCGGTACAGCTCCGAAAGAAAAAATGGGCTTCGCAATGGGAACGATCCAGTCCGGCACCGTCGCGGGTACGATCCTCGGCCCGCTGATCGGCGGACTTTGGCCGATTGGGTAGGATTCCGACCTATTTTCTATATTACCGGCAGTCTGTTATTCCTTGCCTCTTTGGCCTGCCTGCTGTTCGTTCGCGAGAACTTCAATAGAGAAGAAGCTGCCAAGGTACCGCAGATCTCCGTGCTTGCAGGTCTACGCGAATTAACGAAGACTCAGCAACTAACAGCTCTATTCGCCGTGACATTTCTGCTACAATTCGCCATGATCAGCCCGATGACCCTGCTGCCGCTATATGTAGAGAGACTGCATGGAACCGCCGTGGATGCCTCGTTCTGGGCAGGTTTCGTCAGCGCGGTTACAGGGATGTCCAATATGATCACCTCGCCAATACTTGGCCGGGTCAGCGATAAGATCGGAGCACATCGTATATTGACATTCTGCCTGATCGGAGCAGCAGCGATGCTGATACCACAAGCATTTGTGCAGAGCGTCTGGCAGCTAATCATTGTCCGTTTCCTGATGGGCATCTTTATGGGAGGACTTCTGCCGAGCGTAAATGCATTGATTCGGTACTATACCCCTGACGGAATGGAGAGCCGGGCCTTCGGCTTTAACAGCAGCACACTGGCCCTAGGCAATATGTTCGGAGCCTTAATCGGAGGTACGTTAGCAGGCTTCATCGGCATTGAAGGATTATTCATTATGTCCGGTATTTTACTGCTGTTAAATACGATCTGGGTGAGAACCAAGCTATATTCCAAGCCAAAAGCACACGCATAGAATATGCTTACTTCACCAGCGCCAGGGCTAGGCCATCATAGGCCGGCAACATCGTGCTGAGTAAGCGCTCATCCGTTGCGATCATTTCATTGAATTTCCGCATGGCCATCACCGCAGGTCCGTTCTTGTCGGAATTCAGCGTTCTGCCTCTGAGCAGGGTGTTGTCTCCGGCAATGAGCGCTCCCGGTGCCGCCAGTGATATCGCATATTCCAGATAAGCCGGGTAATTTCCTTTATCCGCATCGATCAGGAAGAAATCGAACTTCTCTCCGCGCTGCTTCAGAACCTCTAGACTATCCAGAGCAGGTCCAACCATATATTCCGCCATTTGACCATATCCGGCCATTTCCATATTACTTCCGGCCAGCTTGGCATTGTCCTCGCTAATCTCCAGTGAAACGAGAATGTCCATCTGCTCCCAGTCCCCTAGCTAGACATATTCCGCTGTAACCACCAAGGGCACCGATCTCAAGCGCACGCTTCGCATCACCCAATCTCACTAGTAAGGTTAGTAGTCTTCCGTAGCCTGGAGCAATCGAGACATCCTGTATACCGTGCTCCTCAATCGAACGCGTTACTCTGCTTAACACCTCATCTTCCGCATACAATTCATCGCCATACTGTTCAGGCGTTATCATATATCCGCACTCCCCTTTCAAACACTCTAGATTAAATTGCCGTCATCAGACAACAATAGTTTGTAACTTGATAGACATTGTCCTATACTGAATTGTATGGTTTTTGCACATTTCCTACAAGAAATAGTTCAGGAATTACAAGCTATATACGGAGTTGATTAACGAGAATGTCGAGACAATTGGAACTAATCGCGACTGCACCGATGGGTCTAGAAGCCGTCGTGGCACGCGAATTAAAAGACTTAGGCTACACCGATACGAAGGTAGAGAACGGACGTGTCACCTTTACAGGAGACCTTATCGATATATGCCGCTGCAACCTGTGGCTGCGTACCTCGGATCGTGTACTCATCAAGATGGGAGAATTCACAGCCCGTACTTTTGACGAATTGTTCGAAGGCACTAAGGCTTTGCCTTGGCAAGACTGGATTCCCGTGCACGGAGAATTTCCGGTTGAAGGAAGGTCCCATAAGTCGCAACTCAGCAGTGTACCTGCTAGCCAAGGCATCGTCAAGAAAGCGATTGTCGAGAAGTTGAAAGAATCCTACCACACGGAATGGTTCCAGGAGAATGGACCACGCTATGTGATCGAGGTCATTCTTCTGAATGATGTCGCCCTGCTGACACTAGACACAACGGGACCTGCGCTGCATAAACGCGGTTACCGCAAACTGATTACAGAAGCTCCCCTCAAGGAGACGATGGCGGCAGCTCTTATTCTGCTCAGCCGCTGGAATCAGAATCCGGCCCGCCCCTTCTATGATCCTTGCTGCGGATCGGGAACGTTGCCGATTGAAGCTGCGATGATCGGCTGGAATATCGCTCCTGGACTTCGACGCTCGTTCAATTCAGAGAATTGGCAGGCTATTCCAAAGGAATTGTGGCAGGACGCTCGGGATGAAGCGATCGACTCGGTACGTGATGACATTCCGCTGAATATCGGGGGCAGTGATATTGATCCGAAGGCAATTGAAGTAGCTCAAGCAGCGGCCAAGAGTGCCGGACTTGCTAAAGAGCTCACTTTCCAGACGCTTCCCGCTGCGAGAATCCAACTTCAAGGCGACTATGGATGTATGATCACGAACCCTCCTTACGGTGAACGTATTGGTGAGGAGAAGGAGATTCGCCGCTTGATTTCCCAATTCGGGCGAATTTCAGTGGAATATCCGACATGGTCCTTCTTCGCTATTACCCCGACCAAGCAATTCGAGCATGACTTTGGCCGCAAAGCGGATAAGCGCCGCAAGCTGTTCAACGGTCGAATCGAGTGTCAATACCTGCAATTCCTCGGTCCCCTTCCACCCAGACATTAATCTGGGGGAAGGGTTTTCCTTGTTAAGATATGTACCGGATGACGGTGTTACCGCCGTTTATTCGATTTAGAAAGGAGGCTGGCATTTCATGCTGAGTCAATCACGGGACCGGGGTCTGCTAGCCTTATTCACACGTTTGTATCGTGCCCGTTTTTTTGCATATATCGTCTTTTTATTTCTGATCTTCTATAAACTAGTTATTCTTCATAACAACCTGCACGCCAGATATATCGATATGAACCTGCTGGACGATGTGATCGCCATCGGTTCAATTATGCTGATCTCGTTCTGGGTGTTCTGGCTGCCGTGGCGCGGACGCTTAGCCACCCTCTGGATCCTTGATCTTGTCCTCACCTTCCTCATCTTTGCCGATCTGGTCTATTATCGTTATTTCGGTGATTTCATTACGATCCCTGTGCTACTGCAGGCTGGTCAAGTCGGTGAGCTCGGGGATAGTATCCGCTCACTGATCCACGTGTCGGATCTTTGGCTATTTGCCGATCTGCTGTTAGGGCTGATCATCGGACTATTTCTTGGTGTACGCCGATGGCGACTTCGGAATACGCAGCGCAGTCATTTCGGCTCCCTCTATCCACAGACCTATTCGTATTCTGATAGAGAATCTTGGAGACTTGTGGCGATTCGGCGCTTTGCCAGCGGGCTGATGATCTTCATCATTGGCTTCGCAATGACACTCGGTCCGATCAGGCATTATACCAAGACATGGGCCGCTGGTTTATTCGAGGGAGGCTGGTGGAATATTTCCCTCTATAATGTTACCGGTCTGCTAGGGTTCCATTATTATGATGTCTACCGTTATACCAAAGAGCATCTTGGCGGGAAGCCTGAGCTTAGCGCCGAAGAGAAGCAGGAAATACAGCAATGGTTCGAACAGGCCAAATCCAGACGGGTTGTTCAGAATGACACCTTTGGTGCTTATCGCGGCAGCAATATTATCGTCGTTCAGGCCGAAGCCTTTATGAATTTTATGATCGGCAAAGAAATCGGAGGTCAGGAGATTACCCCGAATTTCAACCGCCTTATGAAGGAGAGTTTATATTACTCCAATTACTATCATCAGACCGGACAAGGTAGAACCTCGGACGCCGATTTCTCATCACAGAGCTCTCTTCATCCATTGCCTACCGGTTCCGTCTTTGTCCGCTTTCCAGACCATGAATATGATTTGCTACCGAGCATTCTGAAGGATAACGGCTACGAGACCGGAGCCTTCCACGCTTACGAGAGCAGCTTCTGGAATCGTCTGAATATGTATAAAGCGATGAATTACGACCATTTCTACAGCAAGCCGGATTACAAAATAGATGAGGCCATCGGCTGGTCGCTCGGCGACAAGTCCTTCTTCCGCCAATCGCTGGAGATGATGTCCAAGGAACAGCAGCCCTTCTATTCGTTCCTGATTACTTTATCGAGCCATCATCCTTACACGCTTCCTGCCAGCGTGCAAGAGCTGAATACAGGTGATTTCAAAGGAACTATATTTGGGGACTATCTGCAATCTGTCCATTACGTGGATGCGGCGCTAGGCGAACTGATAGAAGGAATGAAACAGCAAGGGATTTGGAATAATACGATTCTCGTCTTCTACGGTGATCATGACAACTCAATCCAAGACAAGGAGCCTTATGAGCAACTTCTCGGTGAATCCTTATCCAGTCTTGATATGAGCCAAATCATGAACCAGGTTCCCCTACTGATCCATCTGCCTGATGGACAGCATGCCGGGATTTACGACGAGCCTGCGGGTCAGCTTGATATGGCCCCGTCATTACTGCACTTACTTGGGATCTCGACCGAAAATGACTATATGATGGGTAACAATTTATTCTCCAATCAGGAACGATTTGTCGTGCTTCGATCAGGCGCTTTCACAGACGGTAAGCTATATTACATTCCGTCGCCGGATAGCCGGTTCGATAATGGCTCCTGCTATGATCTTACGACACGCAAGCTTACCGATGTAGAGAAGTGCAGGATCCCTTATGAAGAAGCGAATAAGCGCCTATCCATATCTGACCGTGTGATTACGGAGGATTTAATCAAATTGCTGAGAACAGAGGAATAATATAAGTCTAAAAAAGCGGCGGCTTTGAGATTGCTCAAACCCGCCGCTAGCTATTTTACTCATTAATCTTCAAGGATTCAGTCATGTCGATTCGCTTGGTCTTGCGCCTTAGGGTGAAATTGCAGACGACGGTAACTAACAAAGTGATGGCTACAGGCCACAGAATGGAGTCAGCCGTTACATAAACCGGGAATACCATATTGTCTAAAGTAAAGGCCTTCAGGATATGAATATACAGCATTACCCCCACAGGGATTCCTACAAGGATGGAGAACAGTGTAATGATGATATTCTCTTTGAATATTAAGCTATTCATTCGTCTTTGCTGACACCCTAATACCTTTAACGTTGCTAACTCACGGAATCGTTCCTGGATATTGATGACCGATATGTTATAAATAGCTGCTGCAGACAGAACTACCGCACAAACAATAATAACAATGATCATCACGAATAGATTTTGCAGGCCATCTTCCGTCGCTGCTCTGATATCACTCCTGGTCTTAACTTCTTTAACCGAATCCATTGTATTAAAAGTATTGTATAGGTCCTGAACAGACACTCCCTCATGCATGCGGTAAAGTACTGTATTGGCACCAAGATCTATCCCATGATCACGGAGTAAAGTAAATGTTCCATAAATATCCTGATTCAAATACTGTACTGAAATGCCGCCGATTTTCACATCAAAGGTCGCGCCTCGATATTCCGGTGCGATCAGCTTGATCTTAAGCGTATCACCAATATCCAGATTATGCGTCTGGGCATAGCGCTTTGAAATAATTACGGATGTATCATCTAATCTGAGCAGATTGCCTTGTTCATCGTAATTATGGATACAATTGTCGCCGCTGCTTAAAGCGATCAGATTCAAATTACGCTTATCAGAGAGATTAGTCACGACCACCTCTGTTTGCATCATTTTACTGGCAGCCTGAACCCCTTCAGAACTTGGTAGTGTTCCCTGCTCGATCGGCTCCTTAAACATCACCCGTAGGTCATAGTTGTAGACCTCGCTAAATTGCTTCTCAATAAGCTCCGCCCTTGATCCCTTGTAACCAAAGGCCAATATTAGAAAGGACACGCAACAAATAATACCTGCCGCACTGTAGATTGTCCTCTGTTTATTGAAGAAGATATTACGGACAATCAATTTATTACTGTAATCCATCCTGTTCCAAAGGGCAGGTATTCTCTCAATAAGCGAGCGCTTGACTGATTTGGGAGGCTTCGCTCTCATAGCCTGAGCCGCATTCTCTCTTAATATTTTTCTTACCGAAATATAACAAGCTAGAGCCGCAAATAAAACAGATAAAATTAGCGCCTGCAGAATGAATAAATAATGAATTTGAATCACAAAGCCGGGCAGGGAAATTATCGCCATGACTTGTTCCATGAAAATTTTCGGGAAAATATATGACCCGCTCAGTGAACCAATTACTCCGCCCGTTAACCCTACTATTACAGCAAAGCCTAGATAGTGAGTCGTAATTTTACGGCGACTTGCTCCCATTGCCTTCATTACACCAATTTGTGTCCGCTGCGCATCTACGATTCTGCTCATCGTAAGATAAGTAATCATAGCCGCCACTACAAAGAAGACAACCGGCAAGATTTTGGAAAACTCCTTCTGCTGAGCGATCTCATCAGTAAACTGCTTGTAGCTTAAATTCGCCTCGCGATACAGAGTATACAGATAACTGCTGCCATTTTTCTCTGAGATGGCCTCCACTCTCTTCTCAACAAGGTCAAGCGGTACTATTTCATCAACATCCAATAATACCTCATTATATTTTGTAATCCCAAATAAATTCTTACTCGTCATCTCCGAAACATAGGCAATTCCGTATTCCTGATGATTCGGTGGAAAATCCGATGTATCCCGTGACTTGATCGTATATTCTGCATTTTCGATTAAACCAGAAACAGTTAATGGATAATACTCGTTCTTAATGATAAGAGTCACCGTATCCCCTGTATGTATCCCATGCTCGCGAGCGTAATCCCAATCTACGGCAACACTACCATATTCTTCAGGAATCTCTCCCTCCAGAAGAGTGAGTTTGTTAATTTGTCTAGTCAGGGAATGGACCTTGAGAGTAGTTTTTAGATTGTTAATTTCCTGATTGACGTTCAACACGGTGCGGCCTTCCGCTGTCCGAACACCATCTATGTATTCGAGCTCGTTAATATCTTCTTGGGAAACTTCAGAATAGTATAGCCAAAGGTCTGCCAAGTTACTTCTGGTAAAGTAGTCATCCGCATAATCCTCAAGATTTCTGGCAAAGTTAGAGAATCCGGTATAGAAAAAGGTGCCTATAAGGATCACGATCGTGATGGCGATAAATTGTCCCTTAAACTGTCGTATATCACGAAACAGCTTGTTTCTTAAATTCCCCATCACCATTCAATCCCTTCTACGGACTGCGGTTCTTCATTCCGGATCATATATTCAACTCTGCCGCTCTTCATTTTGATGACTCTGTCAGCGACCGGTGCTATCAAGGAATTATGTGTGATCAGCACAATCATCTTGTTCTGTTCGCGATTAATTTTCTGCAATAGCTTTAATATGGATTTCCCCGTTTCATAATCCAGCGCCCCCGTCGGTTCGTCACATAGCAGAAGTTGAGGATTTTTGGCAATCGCACGAGCAATCGCTACTCGCTGCTGTTCTCCTCCAGAAAGTTGGGATGGAAAATGACTTAGCCTGTCATCCAGTCCCACCATAGATAGAACTTCCTTCGCACTATGCGGCTTATCAGTAAATTCGGCAGCAAAGTCTACATTCTCCTCAGCCGTCAGATTAGGAATAAGATTATAGAATTGAAATACAAATCCTACCGCTTTGCCTCTATATTCGGTAAGTTCTCTTTCGTTCATCGTCGTAATATTTCGACCATTCACCATGATCTCGCCTGAGGTTGCTGTATCCATACCGCCTAGAAGGTTCAAGATCGTGCTTTTCCGGCTCCGCTGGCCCCAAGAATAATAACAAGTTCACCCTCCATTATTTCAAAGCTTACTTCCTGAAGAGCATTTACTTCTACTTCTCCAATCTGATAAGTCTTGCAAATATGATCAAATTTGATCATGATCTTTCCTCCTTGTCTGAAGGAAATCAGCTATCGTATCTACGAGTATTTCTAGACTCTGCTCCCGGCTGGCCTCCCCATAATTAGATTTACAGGACGCTACATATTGTAATGCATCCATTAGATATGACAGAACGCCAAAAGCCATCATATCATCTTCTGCTATCCCGAATATTTGCGCGGTTCTCTTAAAGTTATCCTGTGGCTTCTGATCCTTCCATTCCTGTGCCTTGTCAGGCAATTTACGCATAAGGAATTCAAGATCATCTGGCTGAACAAACAGAGCGATGCTGTCTGGAGCAAGGTATATTTCCTTCAAGGCCCTTACTACATTGTCACGAAAATTACCGTCATCATACTGAATAGTCAGAATAGTATCCAACATTTTTTTCTCAGCTTTTTTTACAATCTCGTACAGAAATTCTTCCTTGGACGGATAGAAGCTGTAGAAGGAGCCTTTGGCAATCGAAGCTGCCTTAGTGATGTCGTCTACTGTGACTCGTTTTAAGCCTTTTTCACGAATCAGAAGGATGCCTTTCTGCAGTAGAGCTTCCTGAATCAACCGCTTTTCTTCCTTACTAACCATTTTCGGCATGTACATCACCTCTTTATTTTGACTACATTAAGTATTTATAGTCATTATAAATATATATACTCCTCGCTATTCTTTCTGTCAAGGCTCGAGATCAAGCGGATAGATACAAGCTGACGATACTTATTAGGAAATCATGCAACGCAAAAAAGACGTTCAATATATTGAACGTCTTTTAGAATAAATTGATAATAGCTGCTCTTAATTTTTCGGCTTCTTCACGAAAGGCGCCGCCTTCTCCAGCACTTCATCTTCCGTCGGACCGCTAACATAACGACCGTTAATGTAGACGAATGCCCTTTGCCACATGGCCCACAATAAGACTTACATCCGATCTTGATATCGGCATCTGGCGCCATTTTCTGCAGCTTCGGCACTAGCGTCTTCATACGGATATGATTGCATTTATCGCAAATGCGAATGTCATTCGCCATCTTAGTGATCTCCGTGATTACCTTTGGACGGATTCGTAATCACGAAACCTTCTTCAGGTAAGTACAAATAATCGATCTTCACACCATCGAGCAACGGCTCATTCGCATCAACGAGAACATCGATTTCCTTGTCGGTCGATACCAATGTCAATTTGTCATCAGGCTTGACCAAATCAAGGCCGTAATGAGCATGGTCACCATGAGCATGGGTAATCAATACCTTCAAGACTAAGTCTTTGTTCTCTTCCTTGTCCATTTCTTTCTTTATCACTTTGGCCGCATTGCGGGTAATTTTGACTTTCATGAAACGACATCTCCTGTTCAGCAAATATGTTATATATCTATACTGCCAATATTCCTATTGTAAAGAAACCCTGGCGGAGATGCAAGAGTCCCACATATATATTCTGTAGATTGAGATCCTTATCTGTATGTGAATTTGCCGTTAAATCGATGGATATTTACGCTCTGCTCGCTTTACGAACCAGTTCATTAACAGCATCGTGACCGCCATATCATCAATCGGAATGAACGGCAGGAAATCGGGCAGCACCCAATAGAGCAAAGCCGGAACAATGAGTAAAAGCTTGTCCAGCAATGGAATCTGCGGAGATTGAAGCAACTTGGGTACCCGCTTGAAAATATGCGACCAATAACGCAGTGACCACAATTTCGACCATTTCATCGCGAGCCCTCCTTAGAAGTAGAATACCCTGTTTCCTCTCTTCTACACTAGTTTATTTCCTAGGCAGAGACAAATACAATTCTGTCCAGCTGCAATCCGGGGATCAGACTACCCCGGATGAACTCCAGTAACAATGGTGCTAAGTCTGTATAGATCGAATCGAATTGCTGCGGTGGCAGTGGATTTTTACCCTCACCTGCCTCTACGGTAAATCCTGGACGGTGGAATTTCAGTATGAACCAGTCCTTATAGCCTGCATCACTTCCGCTCAGCTTTACTGCACGATAACCACTCACTTCTGCCATTCTATCTGCCAGCTCCTCCGCCTCAGGCGGTTCCTGATCCCGGTAGTTCCAGTATATTTCCCGGCCTTGTGTATGAAGAGAGAACACGGCTGAAGTCCACCGTTTCCGTCAACTCCGCCAGCGCCTTGGCTTCTGGCTCGCTAAGTGGACAGGAGCCACTGTAATCCTGAGATGCAGGGCCACTAACCTCGCGCCGTTCACACTCGATCTCCCAGAAGGCCGGAAACTGGTCATTCAGATCAATCCGCGTATATTTGCCTTCCAAGTGGTAAAGTTATCCTGTCCGCCATTCCACTCAAGTAAGCAACTTCTCAAGTCATCCCCGGCAATCACAGCTCCGTCCTGGGCTAGATCGACTCCATCCGGATTAACCATTGGCACAATCCAGAGAGTTACTTGCTGCAGCAAATGAGTGATGGTCTCCAACCGTTGCGAACTGCTACATTCCAATAGGTCCTCCATAAAACGCAGCAAGAGTGGAGCTGTAATCCATTCATTCGCATGCACAGCCCCGTTCATATGCAGCTGTTCTGGACCATTTCCGATCATAAAACAGTCAATTGACCGCCCAAGAACACTCCGGCCGATACTACGACAACTTAGATGTGGATATTTCCTCATCAGTTTAGTGCTTTGAGTAAGAAAGTCAGCATAACGATAACCACCGCACACCTCAACAACGGGGTTCTCACCCGATCTGCAAATTGCGATAACTGCATGTTCTCTCCTCCTTTTCAAGCAAAAATTCCGTTTGTTAACCATGCCAGTAGCTGATCGCCGCCAGCACCAGAAGATGAAGCGGGTAATAAGATCGCCATAACCAACGCGGCATTCTAATCAACTCTATCCTGCGCCACAGTACTGGACCTAGCACTATTAACAGTGTTGGTAAAATACTAGCCATTTGCACAACCCATCCATATGCCAGTAAATAAATCACGTTAAGCAGTAAATGCATGAACAGCAGCTGATATTTCTGCGCATATCTGAATATAAGCACAAGAAGCAGTCCATATGCCCCGTAATCAAACGGGATAACCTCCACCAGCAGACTACAGCCAGCGATCAACAAGATCGACAGTATACCTGGTCTAAATTGGTCAAGCAAACGCATCAGCAGGGCAGCCACCAGGAGCGTAGCCACAACATTTAATCCGCTCCGGCCTAGGGCCATCTGATAGGGAAGCTGAGACAGAACCGTAATGATCGTAAGCCGCAGCATATATTTACCGAAGCTACTTGTATGACGGAAGCCTTGAACCAAAGCATAGGCATAGATCGGGAAGGCGATACGGCCGATAATACGCCATATTAATTCTCCGGGAAAGAACGCTGCTCCGATATGATCCAGCAGCATCGTAATGATCGCGATCCATTGCATAGGCTCTCTCCTCAAAATTTAATGGTTCCTTTTTAATATTATTTTGTTACACTTAAACTACTTAAAATATGTAAGTTGACCTATTTTGAATACGCATTCAAAGAGAAAAACCTCTAATAGTTCGTGTTTAAAAAGTCTGACTTTCAGCACCGAGGAGGTTGGATAAAGCTAGGGACTGAGGAGCGGAGCGTACGTAGTTGGTACGTGAGCACCGGAAGGCCCGGCTGAATTCAAGATTCGATGCCGAATAGCTTCATGATTTACTACGTGATCAAAGGTGGACTTTTTAAACAACCTCTAATAGAATGACCAACGTATGGAGGAGCTAACATGTACTTATTTATTGTGAATCAACGTTCAGGCAATGGGGGTGGAAGACGGGTCTGGAGTGAAATTAGGCAGATCCTTGATGATAAAGGAGTAACTTATGAATATCAATTTACCGAGAGTGCTGAGGGAGCCCATGATTATCTCAAGGAACGGTTAGCCGCTCCAGTAGATTGGAAAGCGGTTGGAGTCGTAGGCGGGGACGGGACGATCCACAGTCTCTTACCCGCGCTGCGCGCTACTGGGATCCCCCTGGCTGTCTTCCCGGCTGGCTCCGGCAATGATACCGCTCGGGGATTCGGAATCCCCAAGAAGATACCGGCGGCTGTAGATACGATGTTGCAGGGATTACCAAGAATTACTGATCTTATCTCAACGAAGGGTCGTAGTACGCTAACCGCCCTGGCCGTCGGCTTCGATGCCGAGGTAGCGGACAATGTCAATAAGAGTCGTTATAAGAAGATATGCAACTCACTGGGGGTTGGTAGGTTAGCCTATGTGATTGGCGTATTTCATACCTTACTCACCTTTCGCCCAGCCGAGCTTACCGTAGAATGTGACGGAGTTATTCATAAATATTCTTCGGCCTGGTTGACCGCAGTCAATAATGTGATTAGCTATGGTGGAGGGCTAACGATCTGCCCTGAAGCAAAACCAGATGACGGCTTGTTAGACATTTGCATCGTTCATGATTGCTCCAAGCTTAAACTGCTTTTCTTGTTTCCTACCTTGCTGTTCGGTAAGCATACACGGCTTCCTTTTGTGACGATGATGCGTGGTAAACAAATCTCAGTCCATAGCTCACTTTCACGGCTTGCGCTAGGTGATGGAGAGCAAATCGCTTCTACACCTCTCTCCGTCTCGGCGGATCCGGGTGCTTTAATGGTAATGTGCCCGCTCCCTAAATAGTATGGAGCAAAAAACCTTTGGATGGTTATACCCACCCAAAGGTTTTTTCTAGTTAAGAAGGATTCGCTACCTGCCATACAATCGGTGTTAACTCTATTTGTTCTCCTAACCATTGCAAGGCTATTTTACGGAATATTTCCGGGTCTCCGCTGCAGAAAAACTGGTGAATCGGAATTTCATTTCCTCGCGCCAGACAATTTTTCTGATACAGAATTGTGCTGATCTCCCGCGCCGTCTCATCGGCGGAGCTGATCAGCTTAACGTTCGGCCCCATGACCTGCCTAATCTCCTTCTTGAGGAATGGGTAATGGGTACAACCGAGGATAAGACAATCAAGTGAATAGAATCTGATCTCCGTAAGTGATTCCTGGACAAGCTCCAGAGCCTCCGGAGTCTCATATCGCCCTTGCTCGACCAAAGGCGCTAATGTTGGACACGCCTTACTTACGATTTCCACTCCTGGATTTAATTCCTTGAGAGCCGTTATATAGGCTCCACTTCGAATCGTACCTAAGGTGCCAATAACTCCAATCTGCCCTGTCTTGGTGGCGCTGATCGCCGCACGGGCTCCTGGATGTATTACACCGATTACAGGAACATTCACCTTTCCTTTGATATATTCCAGAGCCGCCGCAGTGGCAGTATTACAGGCGATAACAATCATTTTAGGATCAAATTGACTCAGAAAATCAACGATCTGCTCTGTAAAGGAGCATACCTCTTCAGGTGTACGTGGACCATAAGGAGCACGCGCGGTATCTCCAAAATAAATAATCTTTTCTCTAGGAAGCTGTCTCATGACTTCCTTGACGACGGTAAGTCCTCCGACGCCCGAGTCTAATATTGCGATGGCTTGCTGCACGAAAATACCGCTTCCTTTATTTATTAGTTTTATTTCTCTACTCGTTACTTTATGACTGCCTTATTTAAAGCGTACCTAAATATTAGCGTAATTTCAAGGACGGAACAAGGATGCAAATAACCGCATTAACGCACATTTCTATCTCTTTAAAACAGTTTCCCCTTCGATTAACACGGGTTGATAATACACATGGTCTGGATTATTTTTCTTCCCTTGTAACTTGTTAATAATCCAATCAGCTGCATCACGTCCCATTTGTTCCTGAGGGTGTGTCAATGTAGTTAGTTTGATATTTGCGTTCTTTGCGATATAGGAATTATCTTGACCGATAATCGAATATTCCTCTGGAATCGAGATACCCAGCTGTTTACAAACATTGAGGACTTCCATTCCGACCTCGTCGTTGTAGCAAACAATAGCTGTGAGTACATCTCTATTTTTACTTAAGTAGTCTTGCAAGTTCGTGGAAAGCGCCTGTTTCGTCTCCGTATCAAATGAAAAAACTTGCTCCGGATAAAAGCGCAACTTGGCTTCACCAAGCGCCTTGATATACCCCTTCATACGGTACTTCCCCTGTAAATCATCCATTTTAGCAATCAGTCCAATTTGGCTATGCCCTTTGGAGATCAATTCTTTTGTAGCCAAATAACTGGACTGAACATCATCGAGACAGAGGAAAGGCACCTCAAGTTCTTCATAATAAGCGTTGATCATAATGAATGGAATATCTTGCTCCTTAAATGACAAATAGTACGCGATATTGGGGTTGTAAAGATTACTTTTCGTAGGTTCAATAATTAATCCATCTACGCCATAGGACAGCATCATTTCCAGCGCCTTTTTTTCTTGTTCAACATCGTTATTGGTACTGACCAGTAGTAGTGAATAATTATCCTCATTTAATCTGCTTTCGATCCCCCGGATTATAGAAGGAAATATGTAGTCGGAGATATAGGTAGTGATTACGCCGATGGTCTTCTTATGGGCACTCCCGCCGGATTTTGAACGATATTGATTGCTAACGTAAGTACCTGACCCTTTCTCGCTTCGTAGAAACCCTTCGTTGGATAGCTCTAGAATCGCTTTTCGAACCGTCTGTCTACTCACCTCATACATGGACTGCATAGCAGACTCCGTAGGAATTTGTTCTCCCACACTGTAATCTCCTGATAGGATTTTGCTTTTTATATCATCAATGATTACTTGATATTTTGGTCTCATATAACTCCTTCTCCCTAATAAGCTCGCTGAACAATTCATATAATCTACTGTATTTGTAAGTACAAATTATAACATGATCTATGAAATAAATAAAAAAGTAAGCTATATTTGTATTTACATATTCATTATATTATTGACAAATGTACGTACAGAAAACATACTATAATTGTAAATTGGTAAGGATGTTTTGTAATTTTTAAAAAAGTGCTGTCAAAGAGGTGAGCCATTTGATTTCAAATCGGTTGAGCAGCATCACCCAAGCGATTGCTAAAGGAGAGACTTCGCTTGGTATTGAATTCGGATCCACTCGTATTAAAGCAGTACTGATTGATCATAGCTTTCAGACGATCGCTTCAGGAAGTTACGAATGGGAAAATCAGTTGCAGGATGGCTTTTGGACGTATAGCTTAGAGGATATTATCACAGGTCTGCAAAAGGCATACGCTGATATGCAGCAAGAAGTTGAACACAAATACGGAGTCCCCCTCCAAACCATCGGTTCGATCGGTTTTTCGGCAATGATGCATGGGTATATGGCTTTCGATGACAAGAATGAATTACTCGTTCCCTTCCGTACTTGGCGTAATACAACAACAGGTACGGCAGCCAAACAATTGACTGAACGATTCCAATTCAATATTCCTGAACGTTGGAGCATTGCTCATCTATATCAAGCGATATTAAACGAAGAAGAACATCTACCTCGGATCCGGTTTGTAACGACATTAGCAGGATATATTCATTGGCTCTTAACCGGAAGCAAAGCACTGGGTATTGGAGATGCGTCGGGAATGTTCCCGATTGATGAATCTACAGGCGATTATCATGAATCCATGATCAGGCAGTTTGATGAACTTGTTGCTTGCAAGGGATACCCGTGGAAGATCATAGATCTACTTCCTAAGGTATATACTGCCGGCGAACAGGCGGGTGTCTTATCCGCAGCAGGAGCGAAAATAATTGATATTTCAAATCAGTTACAAGCAGGTATTCCGCTTTGTCCTCCGGAAGGAGATGCCGGAACAGGGATGGTTGCTACGAATAGCGTACGGAAGCGCACCGGAAATGTCTCCGTAGGAACATCTGTTTTTGCAATGATTGTACTTGAGAATGGGCTGTCAAAAGTGTATCCGGAAATCGATATAGTCACTACCCCAAATGGAAATCCAGTTGGCATGGTTCATGCTAATAACTGTTCCAGTGATATTAACGCTTGGCTCGGATTATTCCGCGAGTTCTCTGATGCCATGGGACAAAAGGTAGAAACCGGCCAATTGTACAACGTGATGCTGAATAAAGCACTGGAAGCAGACCCGGATGGCGGCGGGTTGCTCAGCTACGGTTATTTCTCGGGCGAGCATATTACAGGATTGGAGCATGGTCGTCCATTATTTGTCCGCTCGCCTGAGAGCAAATTCAATTTGGCTAATTTTATGCGAACTCATTTGTTCACTTCTTTTGGAGCTTTAAAAATCGGTATGGATATTTTAACAAAGGAAGAGCATGTCGCCATTGACCGCATTTTAGGTCACGGAGGTTTATTTAAGACCCCGGTTGTCGGCCAAAAAATGATGGCAGCCTCTATGAATGTTCCTGTATCTGTCTTGTCTACAGCTGGAGAAGGCGGACCTTGGGGTATGGCTATTCTTGCCTCTTACATGATGAACAAAGCTCATGAAGAGAGCTTAGAAGAATTTCTCGACTACAAGGTATTCAAAAATGTTGAGGGACAAGAAATTCATCCTGATTCAATCGACGTAAAAGGATTCGAAACCTTTATGGACAGATACAAAAAAGGTCTGGTCATTGAACAGACCGCTGTCGACAATTTGGCGTGAAAATGGAGGGAGCGACGTGTTAGAACAACTTAAAGAAGAAGTTTATCAGGCCAATCTTGAATTGCCAAAACAAGGACTTATCAAATATACGTGGGGGAATGTAAGCGGTATCGATCGTTCGCGTGGTTTGTTCGTCATTAAACCGAGCGGTATAAGTTATGAGACGATGAAAGCTAGCGATATGGTAGTTGTTGATTTGGATGGCCATGTGATTGAAGGAGATTTAAATCCTTCATCCGACACACCTACCCACGCTGTACTATATAAGCATTACCCGGAAATCGGAGCGATCGTGCACACCCATTCCACATGGGCAACGATTTGGGCCCAGGCAGGACTCGATATTCCTGTAATGGGAACGACACACGCTGATACGTTTTATGGTACCATCCCCTGTGCCCGTTTTCTAACACAAGAGGAAGTTCAACGTGGTTACGAGGCAGAGACAGGTCGTGTCATCATCGAAACTTTCGAACAACGAGGTATAGATATTTTGGCAGTTCCCGGCATTTTACTTAAGGGGCATGGGCCGTTCACTTGGGGTAAAGATGCAAAATCGGCGGTGATGAACAGCGTGGTGCTGGAAGAAGTTTCAAAAATGAACTTATTTGCCAGAGAGCTGAACCATTATGCTGAGGAATTGCCGAAACGTATTCTAGATAAACATTATTTACGCAAACATGGCCAAAACGCTTACTACGGACAGAAGTAATATATCCCTAAAAGTGCGTGTTCAAAAGGCGGTTTTCAGCACCGAGAAGGTTGAATGAAGCTAGGGACTGAGGAGCGGAGCGTACGTAGTGGGTACGTGAGCACCGGAAGGCCCGGCTGAATTCAAGATTCGATGTCGAATAAGCTCTCAGTGTTGCTTCGTGATCAAAAGCGGACTTTTTGAACTACCTCTAAAAAAGATTAGAAAAGAGGATGAATATGTCAACAGTCGCAGCAAAACAGTTTTGGTTTGTCGTAGGATCGCAGCATCTATATGGAGAAGAAGCTTTATCTGAAGTAAAATCTCATGCTCAAACCATGACAGATGCGTTGAATAATAGCGGAGTGTTACCCTACCCCCTTGTATTACAGGATCTAGCTGTCAGTGCAGATAAAATTACAAGCATCATGAAAGAAGTCAACTATCGTGACGATGTTGCCGGTGTCATCACTTGGATGCATACGTTCTCGCCTGCTAAAATGTGGATTCGCGGTACCAAGCTCTTGCAAAAGCCTATGCTTCATTTAGCAACGCAATATAATGAAAGCATCCCTTGGGCAACGATCGATATGGACTTCATGAATCTAAACCAGGCCGCTCATGGTGATCGTGAATATGGTTTTATCAATGCACGATTGAAGAAGCAGAACAAAATTGTAGTCGGGTATTGGGAACGCCCTGAAGTACAGAAGCAAATTGCAGATTGGATGGACGTAGCGGTAGCCTACAACGAAAGCTTTAACATTAAAGTCGCTCGCTTTGGTGACAACATGCGCCACGTTGGCGTGACCGAAGGGGATAAAGTAGAAGCACAAATTCAATTTGGATGGACCGTTGACTACTACGGTATTGGTGACCTAGTTCAATACGTAAATGATGTTAAAGCAGAAGAAGTTGATGCTTTGTTTGCTGAATATGCAGAGCTTTATGAATTTGATTACGGCACATATAGTAAAGAAGCCTGGGAGGCTAGCGTAAAAGTACAAGCAAGTTATGAAATTGGCATCAAACGCTTCCTAAATCAAGGTGGCTACAATGCCTTCACAACGAATTTCGAAGATTTGCATGGTATGAAGCAGCTTCCTGGACTTGCAGTCCAACGCTTGATGGCGGAGGGGTATGGCTTTGCTGGTGAAGGCGATTGGAAGACTGCAGCGCTCGATCGCTTGCTTAAAGTGATGAGTCATAATAAGTCCACTGGCTTTATGGAAGATTACACTTATGAATTAACGGCGGGTCAAGAATCTATTCTCCAATCACATATGCTTGAAGTAGATCCTACTCTGGCGAGCAACCGGCCAAAAATTATCGTCTCTCCATTAGGTATTGGTGATCGCGAAGATCCAGCGCGTCTGGTGTTTGACGGTAAAAGTGGAGACGGTGTAGTTGTATCCATGGCTGATTTTGGTACTCATTATAAACTATTGATTAACGAAGTTACTGCATTTAAACCGTCAATTCCAGCTCCAAAACTTCCAGTGGCCCGTGTGCTTTGGAACGTTAAGCCAAACTTCCAAGATGGGGTTAAAGCCTGGATTGAGAACGGTGGAGGACATCATACCGTCGTATCCCTTCATTTAACGACAGACCAAATTGTTACTTATGCGAGACTTGTTGATTTAGAATACGTAGTGATTAAGTAAACGGATTAATTACAACGAATAATACAAACTGTATAGAACAAATAAAGAAGAAGACTTCTAACCCGAAATTGGGGTACAGAGGTCTTCTTCTGAGTATAGATATGTCATCGCTCTTCACTTTCAAATCGGCTTACTTAACCAGATCTTAACTGAATTAAGCTTCCTCGATTTCTTCCTTCTCTTCTAGAGCGACCTCACCGTCAGCTTCTTGGGAAGTAGGTTCTACAATCTCTTCAGTAGCTGCCGCTTGTTCTGTATCCTCGGCAACGCCGATTACAGCTGTCTCTAGCAGCAGTGGGTCTTCATTATCAGCTACGGATGACACACGTACTTCAACGATCCCATCAGATTTACTTCCACGCCATTCTTGAAAATCTTCAATCAAATCACCCGTTGTTCTCTTTACCTTGTCAATAATCTGTGCACCTTGCTCAGATACTTTGCCTGCTACCTCTGACGTCTTCTCGCCAACCTGGCGCGCGCCGTCTGCAATATCTTTACGCAGTTCCCGTCCCGCCTTTGGAGCGAACAACAGCGCTGTAACTGAACCTACGACCGTACCGATAGCAGCGCCCCATATCCAGCCTTTGTTTCCTTTACTCATGTTCCATCTCTCCTTATCGCACACCCACACTAACAGCTGTTCAGATCACCGTCCTCCTATGGAAAAACAGCTTCCTTTCAACTATCAGGGCGAATGCCTATATAATTAATGTTATTATAAGCAGATGCAACTTGGCCCGTCACAATTTACCGCCTATTTTTTTACCAGCTTGTCAGGAGTGAATTGCCTCTTGATCCAGGTAACCGCGAACTTTATTTGCAAATGAATTCAATGTCTCATGAAGCTGCTGAACCAGTTCATGCCCGCCAGATCTGTCCCAATCGAAATATTCCTGTACAAGAGGTCTGCGCAGACGTACCAGCTTCGTAAGTGTATCCCCAAGCTCCTTGTCAACGACCTGCTCGTCCATCATAATATCAACGATATCCTCATAGCTGCTCGCATCTCTCATAATGAAGCCGTCGATCAAATAACTGCCAACATCCGTTACGACCTCGATAGCCAGATGAAGCGCCCTCTCCTCCGCATATCGTGCCAGCAAGTGCTCTCCCGGATTGGTATTAGCTAGAGTAAACACTTGTAAAATCTCAGGAATAACATCCAATCTCCGTTCGATTTGCTCCCGGTTCACATAATACATGCGCTAACCTCCATGACTTATCGATTTGTTAGAATTCAAAATCTACAGCTACTTGGCTCTCCCGTACTTCATTCATATGCTCGATGACTTTCTTATGCTCTGGATGAACCTGATAGCCTTGCAAATCTTCCAGCGACTCAAACGTAGCGATCAGAGCAATATCATAGGAACGGGGCGACTTGACAACGTCAACTCCGACTTCCAGCGACCGCAGCTGCTCTACCTTGCCTTCCAGTCCGCGCAACACTCCTTCCGTCACCTGAATGCTCTCCGGTGAAGAGTCCTTCAATTTAAACAAAACAATGTGCTTGATCATCTAAAAACTCTCCTTTGCAAACTACCTTCTTCACAAAATATAACATAACCCCCAGCTACATGAAAGGCACCTTGTCACATCGAGACGAAAAAGACCTTCAGAATCTGCCTGTCATTCTGAAGGTCTTCTATCATTAAAGTCTTTTCTATGACTATCTATTATAGTGCGAGTTTAAAAAGTCAGACTTTCAGCACCGAGAAGGTTGGATGAAGCTAGGGACTGAGGAGCGGAGCGTACGTAGTTGGTACGTGAGCACCGGAAGGCCCGGCTGAATTCAAGATTCGAATGTCGAATAAGCTCTCAGTGTTACTTCGTGATCAAAGGGGGACTTTTTAAACAACCTCTTATATCATCTTAGAAGAAATTCGGTAGATACCTGCGATGCGCCTCGAGCATCTCTTCGAGCAGCACCTTGGCCACGGAGACAGATGGCACTAGCGGATGATGAGCCAGCGCCTGCAAAGCTAGTCCGCGATCCCCACTTACTGCTGCATCAATCGCAAGGCTCTCGTAGGTCTTCACCGCATGCAGCAGTCCTTTAACATGTTCAGGAATATGCTGCGGTACAAGCGGAATTGGCCCCTCCGAGGTTACGACACAGTTCACTTCAATGCTGGCGTCAGCTGGCAAGAAATCAAAAATCCCATTATTCGCCACGTTCAAAGTCTGAATATCATTGCGCCCAGTATAGAGTGATCTCATGAGATGCACCGCAGCCTCCGAGTAGAATGCCCCGCCTCTCTGCTCCAGTTGCTTCGGCTTCTCTTCCAATTCCTCGTTAGCATACAACTCAAACAGCTCTTTCTCTACACGGCTAACAACATCCGCCCGAGTTCCGTTCTTCTCCAGAGATTCCTTCATCTCATCGAACATTTCAGTCATCATGTAATAATACTTGAGATAGTAGGTTGGCACTGCACCCAAGGATTGCAGGAACTCCTGATCCCAACCAAGTGTCGGTACATTCTTGGCTGAGTACTCGCCTTTGCCTGCCAACAATTCCGGCAGCTGTTCCTTGCCATTCACTATTGCCGAGGTCACCCAGTGCAGATGATTAATGCCTACGAATTCGGGTAACACATTGCTCTCGTCCACTTGAAAAGCTTCCGCTAGGAACTTCTTAAAATTGATCGGTGAATTACATAATCCTACGGAGCGTACCCGCGAATATTTCGTAACGGCCTCCGTAATCATACCTGCCGGGTTCGTAAAATTGAGCATCCATGCGTTCGGTGCCAACTCTTCAATATCACGGCAAATATCGAGAATGACCGGAACTGTTCGTAGCGCCTTAAACATCCCTCCAGGACCGGTCGTCTCCTGACCGATCACACCGTGGGAAATCGGAATATGCTCATCAAGCTTCCTCGCTTCAAGCAGACCTACGCGGATCTGTGTTGAGACGAAATCGGCATCCTTAATCGCTTCCGCCGGTCCAGTGTCAAATGTACTTCAATCGGCAGGCCTGATTTCTTAACCATGCGTTTAGCCAAATTGCCAACGATCTCTAATTTATGTTTGCCTTCCTCTATATCGACTAGCCATAGCTCGGCAACGGGCATTTCCTCGTAACTCTTCAGCAATCCCTCGACCAATTCAGGCGTATATGACGAACCTCCGCCAATGACAGCCACCTTAATTCCATGCTTTGTCTTCATCACTGTAACACTCCTTTCAAATCGGAAAAAGAAACCTGACTTAAATTATGTTTCACCTGCGGGCTAATCTCCTGCCCGTCCCGATCCATAGCACTGAGCACAGCGCCAGCTACCGGGTCCATTGTAATCCGCGTGATCGTCGCTCTTGGTGCGGTAAGATTTATTCGCTGCTTGATCGCATCACGCATAATGTCCGTGCGCACTTTAGAGAGGATGCTCCCTCCTAGCACAACATTAAATTCCTCCTGCTCCATCCCTAGCCTATCGATCAGAGCAGCCGCCGCATTGCCCAGTTCCATACCCTGTTCAACGAGGATTGAAGTCGCTACTTCGTCTCCCTGCTCCGCCGCTTCGAAGATAAGCTTGGCAAGCTCTAATGGAGGAGAATACTCTCCATCTAGGACCGCATCCAGCATTTGTGGGACATTAGCATATCCGCTCGCCTGCAGTATTAGATCAGTTAGCAGCGTCCTTTTGCCGCGGCGGTCCCAGGCACGAACAGCTGAGCGAAAAGCAAAATTTGCTAGATCGCGTCCGGAGCCTTGTCCGTCTCCATACAGGAATCCAAACCCGCCATATTGCAACTCTTCTCCGGTGCGATTCCTGGCCGCTGCATTAAAGCCTGTGCCGCTAATAATAACTGCCCCGTAGGGATGCTCACTCCCGGCACGCATGGCAATCATCGTATCGCATGCGATTGAGTAGTTGGGAAAATTCAATTCAGCGATCATCGGACGAAGAATTCGATAATCTGCCTCCCGATCCGCTCCCGCCAATCCAAAAAAAGCATGAGTAATGTCGTGAACAGATAATCCTGCTTCACGCAGCGCCTGGTTGCATGCAGATGCGATGTTAATGCCCGCATTCAGGGGATCGGTCTGATGATTCCCATTCCCGCTTGCTCCTCTGCCAAGGGTCTCCCCCATCGCATTGACGAGCAGGCAATGCGTCTTGCTGCCCCGGCGTCAACGCCCAAGTAGTAGTTCATCTGGCATCTCTCCTTCTACTTAAGCATACTAAAAAGGACTATCGCATTTCTTCTGCAATAGTCCTCATTTCTAATACAATCTTACTAAAACGTTGAGTTCTCCCTATAAGTACTCATTCGACTTCCTCTCCATGAAGTCGCCGCTTCAACACCGATGGCGTAGTTCCGGTCTGTCCCAGGAACAGCCGATTGAAGTTAGAGAGATTGCGGAAGCCGCTAGCTTCAGCAACTTCGAGAATGCTGAGATCATCCTGCTCAAGCAACTCCACGGCATGATCAATCCGTAATTGAACCAGGTATTTCAGAGGCGACGTACCGACGATCTGGCAAAATAATGCACTGAACCGCGATGGGCTTAAATGTGCTTCATCCGCTAATTCCTTCAACGTCCAAGGATAAGCGAGCTTCGCTTCCATGACCTGAACAACATGACGGATCTGCTCCAGATGCTTCACGATCGCTCGAGTCTGTTCTCCATGTCCTATATGAATGGAACGATTTATTTCCGTCAGAAAGAGAAGCAGCCAGCCACGAATAGCCGAAGCATAAGAGCGCCCCTCCCCTTGGTATTCCTGATACATTCTCATCACATATTGTCCAAGCTGTTCCGCAGCAGCATGTTCATGAGATATATGATTAGAGAGAGGACTGCCCATCTGGCGGAAAGGAAGAAGTATATCATGATCGTATTTGTACTCCGAACCGAGAAATGTGGGCTCGAACATGACGATCACCATCTCCAGATCGGTTCCTTCGTAAGCCCGGTGTAAATCATGAGAATCCATCAGGAATAGATCGCCCTGTACAAAAGGATAATCCTGCCCATTAATGACATATGTTCCACTGCCCTTTGTGATCCAGTTTATTTCCAGAGCACGGTGCCAATGCAAACGTTGAAATGATGGAGAGACCCCTAGTGAAGTCGACACAGATATCGGTAGACGTGCAGGCAAGACAATCTCATCCGGTTTAATAGAGAGCGAGGATGTCAGTTTCATCGAATTCGTCTCCTTTTGAACGCGTTAATAGATTTAGTATGTATTCTTCCGGTCAACATATCTCTTTACTTGATTGAATCATATCTATCTACCAAGCACAATAATACCTGAGGATATTCAGCAATTATTTGCTATTCATATACATTTGTTCGAACTCTATCAAACTATGAACATATGATATTTTGTCTCCCGTAAGGAGATATTTCTGAAAATAAGGAGGTGAATATACAATGAGGATTCTACGCTTATTGTTCAATTTACCAGACCGAAAACGTGTTCAGATATTGGAAGCCTCTCTATCTCTTCTGAGCGTTAGAATCGATCACCTGGAACAGGCCCTGGCGTTCGCAACATTTCCGAATCAGGACACAAGAAACCGATTGAACGATGTGATCGGACAGTATTTAACGATCCGTCTTCATGACTTCACTGTACAAGGTACCTTGATTGCCGTCGCCGACGACTCCCTAGAGATCGAAGACGACCAGCAGCAGCGCATCATCGTTCCGACCGCCAAAATCATAAGCATGATGTACGAGAACGGGGGATAATGATTACTCGGGTAAAAACAAACAACAGGACAAGAGCGCTACGTGCTCCTGTCCTGCTTGTTTATTTCCATATGCTTATTCTTCTACTTGGCCTAGTTCTTCAAACTTTGCAGCGGTGCTGGAATTGCCCCCGCGCTTGATGAACTTGAACGGCGAGAAGGTGTTCACTTTCATCACTGGGCAGGTTCCGAACAGTCCGCCGAATTCCAGCTCTTCTCCCTCTTCTTACCGATCGCGGGGATTACCCGTACTGCCGTCGTCTTCGAGTTAACCATCCCGATCGCCGCCTCGTCGGCAATCAGCGCAGCAATGACTTCACTTGGAGTATCGCCAGGTATAACGATCATATCCAATCCTACCGAACATACCGCAGTCATCGCCTCCAGCTTCTCCAGACCGAGCGCCCCCTCGCGTACCGCCGAGATCATCCCCGCATCCTCGGATACCGGGATGAATGCGCCCGACAATCCGCCGACCCGCGAAGAAGCCATGACGCCGCCTTTCTTCACAGCATCGTTCAGCAGCGCTAGTGCCGCAGTGGTTCCATAAGCACCGCAGGATTCAAGGCCGATTTCCTCAAGAATATGAGCTACCGAATCACCAATCGCCGGAGTCGGAGCCAAGGAGAGATCCACGATACCAAAAGGAACGCCGAGTCGTTCACTTGCTACCGTGCCTACAAGCTGTCCCATTCGCGTTATTTTGAACGCGGTCTTCTTAATAATCTCAGCAATTTGTGTCAAATCGTAATCATCAGGTGCACTAGCTATAGCAGCTCGTACAACACCTGGGCCAGACACACCAACGTTGAGTACTACGTCGCCCTCACCCACACCGTGAAATGCACCAGCCATAAATGGATTGTCATCGACCGCGTTGCAGAACACAACCAGCTTGGCAGCCCCGAAACAGTCCTGATCCGCAGTCAATTCCGCGCATTGCCGGACAATATCGCCCATTAGAGCCACGGCATCCATATTAATCCCCGCTTTGGTCGAACCGACATTCACGGACGAGCACACATGCTCAGTCTCTTTCAATGCCCGTGGAATAGATTCGATTAGAGCCCGGTCGCCTGCCGCAAAACCCTTCTGCACCAAGGCCGAATATCCCCCTATAAAGTTGACACCGACTGCCTTCGCCGCATAATCGAGCGTCTTCGCATAGAGCACCGGGTCGCCGCCGCTCGCCGCTACTAACACAGAAATAGGCGTTACCGAGATGCGCTTATTAATAATCGGAATCCCGTATTCCTTCTCAATATCCTCGCCTATCTTGACGAGATCGCGAGCCACCCGCGTTATTTTTGCAAATACCTTGTCACAGCTCTTCTCAATATCCGGGTCGGCACAATCCAGCAGGGAAATACCCATCGTAATCGTGCGGATATCCAGATGCTGATCCTGGATCATATGAATCGTTTCTAGTACTTCTTTCGAATTTATCATCAGGTACATTCCCTTCAGCCTTGATTAGAATATTGCTAAGTTCCAATGTCGAATTACTTCATGAACCACTTCGTGCAAGATTATCAGTGGAACTGATGGAATTCTATATCGCAAGAAAACCTTCCTCTGGATCGCGATTGCTCATCCTTGAATGACTTCGATCGGTTTTCGGTTTTATTATCAAAAGCGGACTTTTTGAACTTCCACTAAATGCGGTGCATTGAGTTGAATAAATCCTCATGCATCACCTGGATAACAAGCCCGTTCTGCTCGCCTTCCGTCCGCATAATATCGACCAGTTCATGGAGCTCACAAGTAATATGATCAATGTCCACCATCATAATCATAGCGAACATATCTTGAAGCACAGTCTGGCTCACTTCAATCACATTCGCATTGTATTTGGCGCACAACGTACTCACACGCGCAAGAATTCCTACCGTATCTTTTCCAGTTACCGTTATTACAGCTCTCATCGTCTTCTATCCTTTCAATAGTAAATTATTATCTATTGTATATTTAATCACTAATGTCTTACAACATGGGGTAGTTACGATATTAAGTTTTTTACATTCCGCTCAAAAATATTTCAAATGGGCAACAGTCACATAAAGTATTCCATTACCTCGGAGAAGCTTAGTTATCAACAAATTGGGACGCAATCAAAACCTTGTCCCAGTCTATTTAATATGATACATTATAGTCAAATTTTTTATGGTGTGAAGCACATACCGCTTTGATACGATGCCCGAATAATCGTATCAAAGCGGTTTTTTACGTTTTGTACCAAGGAGAAGGAGGGTGAGGAATGAAGTTGTCTTTTGATGAGGTATATGAGAATTGGTTAGCCACAATGATCATTGAAGAGAACAATCCAAGGAGGCGTGAATTGCTAAAAAAGGGCTTAAGTCACGGGACAGTTACATTTTTGCGTAAAGTATGGTTCCCTGTGATTGGTAATCTCAATGATTTGTATCCGGAATATGAAGTGCGCGATTTAGATAACAAGTATCGATATCTGGATATAGCCTATATGCCAGGTGGTGCAAAAGGGTGTATAGAGATCCAAGATTATAGTAGTCATGCTCGAGACATTGAGACTAATCGCTTTAAGGATTTATGTATGAAGCAGGCCTTACTGACGCTAGACGACTGGTTGTTCCTCCCGATTGCCTACTTATCTATTCGTGATGACCCAAGCGTTTGTAAGAAATTAGTTCTTTCCTTTGTAGGGAAGTTATTGTCAATCAAAATGAGTGTTGAACTTACTTGGGCCGAAGCTGAGACACTGAGATTTGCCCGCCGACTCATGCGTCCATTTGAACCTCGAGAATTAGCCTCACATCTTCTGCTCTCGGAAAACCGCATCAGAGTCATACTCCGTTCTCTCGTGGCTAAGAACCTGATAATCGTCACCAGTGGAAAGCAGCGTTACCGTACATATCGGCTGAATGATGACACAATCTAGATTGTAACGGTTGCCACAACGGTTAATCATTACAATATGATAGTTTTATAAATCTAACGGTTGCCATACACGTTATTTAAGAAATAATAGTAGAATTTTCGGTAAAATCCCGAAATAGCCTCTGTAGCAACCGTTAAAAGTTTGAACAACGTAAAAACAACGATTTAACCTCTATAGTAACCGTTAGAGTGAAATGGGGATCTTGCTAAGCGCCATTAACAGCGAAACACTATGCCAAGCAAATCAAAAAGCACGGGGAATCCCGGTGCTACAAGGTTGTTGTCTGGTGGATGGAGCCAAGGGCGATCGAACCCCTGAGCGTATCGCTGCCAGCGATGCGCTCTACCGCCATGGCTAGTTTCACTGCCCCTTAATGGTTAATAACTACACCAAGCAAATTTCCTGCGACGAGTATGATTGCAATACCAAAATATAAACCCATCTTCAGTTTTATTTCCCGTTCTCCCTCTGCTGATGGTTTCTGAATTGCCTGCAATTTGTTTATTTCATCGTATTTTCTTTACGGCGTTACCAGCAGCCTCCATGATCACCTCTCCCATGGTGGGATGAGGATGTATCGTCATCGCCAAATCCTGTACGGTTGCTCCCATCTCGATCGCAAGCGCAAGTTCTGAGATGAGGGTTGATGCCTCTGCCCCAACGATTTGCGCGCCCATGACGATGCCTGACGCCGGATCGGCAATCACTTTGACAAACCCTTCCGTCGCTTTCAGGGCCAACGCTCTGCCGTTTATCTTAAATAAAGATTTCCCGACGACTACCGGAAGCGCTTTTGCCTTGCACTCTGTTTCGGTTAACCCGACACTCGCCAGCTCCGGCTCTGAAAAAACGACAAGTGGAATCGCTTTGTAATCAACGGCAGAAGGCTCCCCCGCAATGGCTTCCGCCGCGACCTTGGCTTCATAAGTAGCCTTATGGGCAAGCGCCGGTCCGTTTGTAATATCGCCAATTGCGAAAATATGCGGAATCGCCGTTCTGCATTGCTCGTCTGTTTCTATCAATCCTCTGTTCGTTGTCGGTAATCCAATGCGATCCAGCCCTAAGCTTCCGTCCGTATTCGGTTTTCTTCCAACGGTCACTAACGCATACTCCGCTTGAACAAGATACTGTTCATCATTTTTTACATAATGTAAGGTTAACCCATCCGCATCCTGTTCAGCATTAACGACTTTTGCCCCTGTGATGATGGTTATACCGTCTGCGTTCAACTGCCTAATTACAGGGGCTGTAAGCTCCGACTCAAACCCGGGCAGCACTTGCTCTCCTCCCTCGAGAATCGTCACCTTGGTGCCGAATTTGGCAAACATCTGTCCCAGCTCTACGCCAATATATCCGCCGCCGATAACGACCAGACTGATAGGAAGTTTAGAAAGTGACAATGCTTCTGTGGAAGAAAGAATACGTTCGCCGAATGGCAAAGCCTGTAACTCTATCGGACGAGAACCCGTTGCCAAAATTGCGGATTTAAAAGAAACCAATTGCTCCGTTTCCGATCCTTTAATCGCAACTGTATGCTGGTCAATCAAGCTTGCCTCACCTTCAAGAATCGTTACTCCAGCACTTTTTAACAGGTACTGCACTCCACCGGCCTGCTTGTTTACGACCGCTTGTTTGAACGCCTGAGCCTCATCAAAGGAAGCCGAGGCGACCGTATGATTCCATTGCCTATGCACATTATAGCGGTGCGCTTCCGCTATCAACGATTTAGAAGGAATACAACCTACATTCGTGCACACTCCGCCAATCTGCTCGCGTTCAACAACGATCGTCTCCATTCCAAACTGCGCTGATCGCACCGCCGCCGCATACCCCCCTGGACCTGAGCCAATGACCAAAGTGTCTATCCGTTTAAGCTGACTCATCTCCCATGCACCTCCTCAGTAAAATATGATGTACGTAATATATTATTACCATCATATTTTAAGGCAGTCAACAGTGCCATTGAAATTGACGCATTTAATTATGATGACTATAATATTTTTAGATATCAGTTTATATGTGAAGAGGTGACTGCAATGCCATATCCTGAAGGCCATAAGATCAAGGTTCGGGACATATCATCGAAAGTGCTGCCAAGGCGTTTCGTACGAATGGAATACGTGACATCAGCGTTCCGTTCATTATGAAAGGAGCCGGACTGACGCATGGCGGATTCTATTCACACTTTGACAATAAAGAACAACTTGTTTCGGAAACCTGCCACTATGCCATAAGCGATACGATATCACTTTTGCAGCAAGCGGCCGTGAAGGAGGAGGGAAAACCTACGATCGATGCGGTTATCGATTTTTATTTAAGCCCGTATCATCGTGATCAAACGGAGATGGGGTGCATTCTCCCCGCCATTTCCAGCGAAATATCCCGATCATCCGAAGAGGTACGTCAAATCTTCACTCGCGAGCTGCAACGAATGATTGATTTTATTTCCGATCTGGCGGAAATCAATAAATCCACTGGGAGTGCCGTGCTTAGCATGATGGTTGGAACGCTTGTACTAGCGCGATCAGTTAATGATTACAAGTTTAGCGATAGCCTCCTGGAAGCAGGTAAACAACAGGCTAAAGGGTTGATAAAGTCCAATCAATAAAAGTTGCTGTAACACCAAAAGAAAAAACCACGCCTAATACGGCGTGGTTCAATCTCTCTATTTTGGAGGATCCGTTTTCTAATCCCCACAAAGTGAAGCGATGCTCTTACGCTTATTCCATCTAGTATCTCCTCGTCACCAAATAAACGGAATTAATTTCTTAGTATCCTTTTTATACGCTGTAAATTGTTCTCCATATTTATTTTGTAAATATTTATCAGAATTCGGAATATAACTTGTCATAAATAATAAAAACAAGCCGACAGGAATAAGTAAACTATACAAATTATTTGATATTAAGGCCAAGCCTAATACCCAAAGACAGTCTCCAAAATAATTAATATGAATTGCGTATTTAAATAACCCGCCTGTATACAACTTTCCTTTGTTTAAAGGATTATCTTTAAATGGTTTTCTTAGTAATTCTGAAGCTGTATTTAAAGTACTTCCTACAAGGAAGAACATCCAGCCTGCAGTAAATAGAATCATATTACTATCTTGATTATTCATTACAGTTAAAATAGGAAATCCTAAAAAATATATTGCAAAAGCGGTACTGTTGCCTATCGCTTCCTTCCACCCGATACCTCTCGGTAGCCAAATGAACATCATCGCAGTCAGCCTTAAGGATGTAATGATTAATGCTACAAACAGTCCTATAGATATATAGTTTTTTTCATGAAAAATAAAAAGTAAATAATAGGAAACGATCAAATATACGATCTGTGCAATCAAAATGAAGATTTTTTCTTTTGTTGTTTGTCCGTTTATGCCATACATATTATTTTCTTCCTCTCTTATTTAAGACTTTGATACCATCACATGTTGTTGTTGCTTGTTTTCCCATAATAATCAATGATAAAGAATGAAAGTTATGTACTTTATGTACTGTTTTACTACATGATTATTATAACTATCTAAAATCGAGATTTCAATAGATTTGTACTACATTTATTGATTTACTCTAAAACCTGAGCTACACTACAAGTGAGGTGGAGAAAATGAACGGATTTGAACGACGGAAACAGAACAAAATTGAGCAGATCTACAGCTCCTCATTTGAATTGTTCTCTAAATATGGTTTTCAGAAGATAAGCGTGAATGAGATCGCTCAAAATGCGATGGTTTCTCCCGCTACCATTTATAACTACTTTGGAACAAAAGAACAGCTCTATATCGACATGCTTATGAATTGGATGGACAAACAGTTGGAGCAGTATGAGAAGATTCTGGATTCAACATGTTCCTTTCCTGAAAAGACGCAGGAAATCATGCTACTGGAAGTTAAAAATCTACAGATTTTATCGAATAATTTTCAGAAATCCCCATTCTCTGAGGTGAGTGGGTTGATGCAAAGGCTGGATAGCTATACTAAACAGAAAGTCATGCAATTTTTTATGAAGTTTGTCGCGATTGGAAAGCAAGAGGGTTACATTCATAGAGATCAAACAGAAGAAATAATTATGCTGTACTTCACGATGTTCAAAAATGAACTGGGTCGGTATTGGGAAGCTTCGAATCAAGAACGCGTAACGAGGATAATCGATCAATTGATAGAGTTGTTTTTCTATGGGTTGGTCGGAGATAAGCAAAAGTAGAGCAGAACCGAACGGTTTCAATACAATTTGATTCTGCTCTATACGCGTATTAGGAGATTTTGAATTTATTATACTCTTTCCTATGATAGTTTTCACCACTACCAATACGCTGCAAACTTCACTGTTGACATGTCGATTAGTTATTTTATATACTAAACAAGCACGGTTATCCGTGGGGAATTAGCTCAGCTGGGAGAGCGCTTCGCTGGCAGCGAAGAGGTCAGGGGTTCGAGCCCCCTATTCTCCATTATGAAAAGCCCAACATTACGTTGGGCTTTTTCTTGTATCTAGATACTGCTGAGTGTATTCAACGATAATCTTCGAAATCTGAACTATTTTTTGGTACAATGAAACTTATTTATTATCAATTTTAGATATAAACCGTGATCAAGGAGGTTATAAGTGTGAATTTGACTCCCCTGCAACAAAATGTATTACTCACACTAACTACTGAGTGGCAGACTCCAATACAGATTGCTGCCCAGCTATCAAATGCTAGTGAGGATACATCTTCTGTAAATCAGCCCCTTAAAGATTTAGTACAAAAAGGGTTGGTTCAGGTTAATCCAATTATTATGGGCATGTATCGCTTAACTCCAGATGGCACATCTATTAAGTCCGGTCTACTTGGGGGGTAACTACTCCCTTGGAAATCGCATATAAAATCACTTCACCGCGGATATGAATTCTCCATATCCGCGGTGATTCTCTTTACCAACTAATTATTCCCCACTCCCTACTTCAGCAACGAACTCTTCTGTCGTTCTCAGCTTGCCGATTCTCGGGAAAATATATTTGCAGCTCGATTGATGTTCTTCCTCTGACGCAGCGGCCATCGCATCGGTAATAAAGATCTGATTATACCCGTGTTGATATGCTTCCCTTGCCGTTCCTTCGACACCAATGTTAGTCGATACACCGCACAGAACAATTGTATCTATCCCCCTACGGCGAAGCTGTAGATCCAGGTCCGTTCCAAAGAAAGCTCCCCATTGCCGCTTGGTGACAATATAGTCTTGCCCGGTCACTCTAAATTCAGGAGCAAGCTCTGCCCAATCAGCCGGAATCGATGACATGGCACGAGGTGGCTGGTCGGTCGTTGGCTTAAGGGAATCGCGTCCATCATGCATTGCCACCTTCACAAATGCGATGAAGCCATCCTTTTGGCGGAACAGCTCGACTAATCTTGCCGCTTGATCAACGACCTCTTGGGTACCACCGAACATCTTTGTAATCCCTTTTTGCAAATCGATGATAACCAATGCCGTCTTGCTAAAATCAATGTTTAACGTACTCATACGATCTCTCCTTGTTTATTGGATTTTCTCTTCTTTTGAATTTGGAACAATAGACGGACTAACGGCGGTATGGCGAACATAATGAAGAAGGTTCTGAATAATTGATACCCGGCGACGATCGGCAAATCTGCACCAATCTCATGAGCGATAATCCCCATCTGATCCATTCCTCCCGGGGCCAAGCTCAGAAGAGCCGTTGCCCCTGAGACGGATTGAACATAGACGAGCAGTAAGCTGAGGCCCCAGGCACCAACTACTAGCAAGAGCCCACAGCCAATAGCGATGGATAATGTTCTTACCTTATGCTCCATGCGATCCGGTTTCAGCATCAGACCGACATTCACGCCAATTACTAGCTGTGCTGCGCCAATGATCCATCCGGGTAGAGGCATTCCAGTCAAGCCGAGCAACTGCAAGGCGGCTGTAGCAATGACAGGACCTAGCAATAGAGGAGTTGGCAGGTGAATTCTCTTCCCTAGGAATGCGCCCGCAATACAGACTACAGCGAACAGAAGCATAACAAGTGGACCCCCGCTGCTATGTGCCGCTGTCGCTATCGTAGAAGAATTAGCATTGATCGTATCTGTATGTCCATGATCGAAAAAAGGACTGAATACGAGTAGTGGAATAATGACGATGATCATAATAAGACGAATCACTTGCGTTATCATAACCGCAAGAAGATTAATTCCTTCCGTCTCCTCCGCCAGTGAGATCACTTGTGTGAGTCCCCCGGTATGCTTCCAAGCAGCGCGGAATTGTAATCGATACCTGATAATTTGGAATTAATGAAGGCAATACCTGCGCATAACAGCAGCAAGAGGACGGTCATGAGCAGCATATAAGGAACCTGATGGGACATTTGTCTTAATGCGGTCATCGTCATGGATAGACCAATTGTGTAACCGACGATGATCATACCTACACTTCTGAATTGCTGTGGCCATTCATAGCTCTCCTTGATGAGATTAGATCCGGCTAACACAGCTAACATAGGACCTAACAGCCAAGGGACCGGGAGATGCAGCAGCTTGAACAGAATACCTCCGATTAGCGCTGTAACTAGTGCTACTATAATACGGGCATATCGATTTCGCCCGAGAAGCTTCTTCAAACTCTCACCTCCATATCCAAAGATTGTTCTTTCTATATCAAAAGCATCCAGAGTCCGGTAAAAGAAGAGATTCTATTATATGTGCATTTTTTTGCACAGTTTATCCAAAAAAATTAGTCTAAGAAATCTCCTACCGTATACGTTCCCAGCACCTGGTTTACTTGTGTATTTATATCTGTCATTATTTTTGAGAACGATTCATGCATTTTCTGTCCGAAAAGATGGTTCCCAGTTGTATCCAGCATCCGATCCCACTGCGGCTCCTTCTCATGGAGCGATTTGTATATCTCTGCTAGTGTAATTTGCTCAGGATTACGTGTTAATTGATAGCCCCCGGAACGCCCCTGCCTTGCTTCTACAATACCTTGCTCAGCCAATTGAGCTAATATTTTGCGGAGTACGGTCGGTTCGCATTGAATTTGTTCGGCGATCTCTGTGCTAGAGCATTGTTCTGAATTGTTCGCGGCGAGTACGATCAACGCTTGCAATCCGAAGCCAAACCGTTTTAACTGTGCCATTGTTTCCTCCTGTCTTATGTCTTCTTAATGTGCATATTCTAGCACAGTTTGAAATGCAGAACAATCCCGTCTTTCTATCTGACTTCGTCCTACACCGGAATAAGACCGGGACATTATTGGATATCGCCACAGCACCAATAATGTTCCGAGATTACTCGCTAGCCCGGCGAAGCGCCGCCGGCTTGAAATTGACCAACAAGATACTGATCACGATCATACCTAACCCCGCAACCAGGTTCCATGTCACGCTCTCGCCAAGGAAAATAACACTGCACACAATAGATATAACCGGAATCAGGAACGTGAACGCACCAACCTTTCCAGCTTCGCCAGAGCCGATCAAACTAAAGTATACAAGCCAGCCTAGAGCTATAACAAAGACAGAGATAAAGAGCAGATCGCTAATAAAAGCTACGTTCCAAGTAATATCATTCCATCTCTCCAGATAACTGCCCGTTCCGAGTAGCAATAATCCTCCTATAGTCAGTTGTGAAGCGAGCATCCAGAACATATCCACCCGTTCTGTCGCCTTCTTCATATACACCGTTCCAAAGGCCCAACTTAATGCACTGCCTAATGCAAGCAATATACCGGTTATCGATAGATGCCCAGCGAGTCCGCCGGCACTAATCTCGAACACCCCGAGGAAGCCCAGGAATAGCCCGACCATCTTCAAGCCATACATGGACTCGCCCAGCCATAACCACGAGAAGATGCCAAGCAGTACAGGCTGCAGAAATACGATGGCAGAGAACAATCCAGCCGGCAAATATTGAAGTCCAATCGTCTGCAGTCCATAATACAGTACGATATTCAGTAGTGAGGAGAACAAATACATGGGCCAGTTCCGGCGCAGATTCAGCTTCTTATAGCTTGGTAGAGCAACCACTATAAGGAGAACACCTCCTATCAATGTCCGCAAACCCGCGAATAGCACTGGTGGTGCATACTCAAGTGCAACCTTAGACAAAGGCCAGTTAACTCCCCACACGACTACAAGGAAAATTAAATATAATGCCGCGCGTGAACGCGATAATGACGACATGAAGAACCCCCCTAGATGATAAATTAACCTTTTAGCGAACCCATCGTAAATTCAACTTAAACATCATACAACGGATCTTGAACAATTGAAATATTCAATTTTAGAGTATCATTATACCGCCAACCGCGAAAAGAACCACCTTCCTTATGACTTCAAAGGAAGATGGTTCTTTCCAACTGGACTCTACGAATCTATATAACTAGGATTTCAGCGACCAGAGTGCAGGAACATTGCTAGGCTCCCAGCCTACCAGTGAGGTATGCGCTTGGCGGCATTCATAAACTGAGCCATTATAGCTTACCAAGTCTCCAATCTTGTAGGAGACACCAGCAGCCCACGGCTGAGCAGAAGACGCTGCTGCTGTAGTAGCTTGAACCGAATTGCTAGCCGCGGATACATTACCGGCAGCATCTACTGCATACACCGTGAACGTATAAGATGTATTCGCACTCAGACCAGTCACCGTGTAATCAGTCGTCGAACCAGAAACCGTGGCGACTAGATCAGTCCCTTTGTATATTCGATAACCTGTTACACCCACATTGTCTGTGGACGGGCTCCACATCAGATTCACACTGGATGCAGTAGGTGTCCCCATAACGTGTAAATTTCCTGGAGCAGTAGGCGGCTGATTATCGGGCGCAGCCTGTCCAGTCTTCACAGTAACACTGCTTGCGCTCGACTGATTGCCTGCGGCATCAACCGCCTTCACGTTAAACGTATAAGATGTATCTGGGGTTAGCCCTGTCACTGTATAGCTCAAAGTTGAACCGGAGACCGAGCCCACCAGTGTATTTCCGTTATACACACTATAGCCAGTTACGCCAACATTATCGGTGGATGCCCCCCATGAGAGTGTTACTGTATTGGCGGTAACGTTGCTAGCTGTAAGAGATACTGGAGCGGTAGGCGGTTGGTTGTCGCCAGGATTCGTGCCGCCAAAATTAACGTCGATCACGTTATAGAACGCATTAGGTGTATCAGCGATCTCCCAAACAGCGAGGATCACATGATACCCTGTACGCTGTGGTACATTACAAGTATCAGAATAGCTAAATGGAGGCTGCTTGCCGTTATAATTCACCGTGCAGAATGGAGTCAGATCGAATGAATCGCGTGTCAGTGCAGCATTCGGATTCCAATTCTCCTTTGTGATATAATATTTCCAACTGGTTGTAGCATGAGCTGCAGTTAGTGTCCAATGGAAGGTGTTCGTTCCGGAAGACATATTCACTTTTGTCCAGCGTGTAGCTGATTGCTGGTCCAGTTCAGGGAAGGCGCCATTCGCACTGGCGATCTTCCCATCGGCTGGGCCGGCTGCCGGAAAGCCTTTGGGAGCCTCAAGACTTTGTGGCTCATATTGGATCGCTCCACAATTCGTATTTTGCCCAGTCTTACATAGATACCCACGGCTCGCCGGACCGTCAATATAACCATGAGCAGAAGCTTTGTCAGCAATCAGAAATACGACGATCATCGTGAGCAACATTACCCCGAAAGTTGTAAGCGCCTTCATAGTCATGGAACGAGATAAACAGATTGAACTCATTCTAATACCTCCTTTTAAAATTGAATGAATCATGAACCACTATGACTTCTGACTAGCATGCTAAAAAACCGATCCCCCCTTTTGCGCAGATTAAATACATGTCTGCATACCTGATGTTCACCCTCAATCTCTTCCACAGACACAAAAATCTATATAAACCCGAAATACGGATTTATATAATACACCGTGCTCTACCAAAATCATAAATCGTGAGATAGTTGGAATAAAAAACGTGAATAAACCGAAGAAAAGACACTTAACGAATAAAAATGAGGAAAATTAGAAGACAGTAACGGGTATTAAATGAGAATCTTTTAAATTTAAAAGATAAGTTTATTATATCTGATTTCAGGCAAATTGTGTTATTTTTTTGAAAAATAATATATTTGAACTATATTTATCCATAGGCAATAAAATAACTAGCTCTGTCGGAATAGGTTGAAAGATAGGGTTTTCAATCGAACCCCCTATTAAAAACCTCATACATATATCGGACCATAAGCTATTATAATCACTTAGGTTGGTTAGTTATACTAACGACACCAAATCTATCTATTTAGGAGCCGGTAAGTATGAAATATAAATTTCTTGAATTAGAAAATCCGAATCATTATGATCTCGAAGCCCTTGAGGTTGGGGTAACGTCCAACTGCAATTTCAAGTGCAGCTATTGCTGCGCATATAGCCGGGATGACAATCAAAGCGTTAGTGCCAAGGAAGTTATCTCCATTTTACAGGACGTCCCTACGATCCGCAGAGTGCGTCTTTCCGGTGGCGAAGTGACTCTAAAATATCAGGATTGTCTGGACATTGTCAGCTATTGTTCGGCGCATGGGATCGAGACCCAACTCAACACCAATGCCAGCCTGCTTAACGCCACACGTATCCAGCAATTAGAGGATGCCGGAGTAACGACGATTCATATCTCCTTCAACTTCACATCGGCTGAGGAGTTCTCCCGTTATTACAAACTGCACCCGAGCGTATATACGAAAATAAGAGAAAATATCGCTCTCTGCGCGCAAGCTTCCTTTGATACTGTGCTAGAGACATTGCTGTTTGAAGAGACGACCCACCACCTGACAGAGATTGCGGACCATGTATACGCACTTGGTGTACGTACGCATGAGATTCAAAACAGTATCAGCATGGGTCATAGCGGCTGGTCAGCGATTGCCGCCCGCGAAGATCTGAAGAAGGCCGTACAGGAGCTTATTTCCCACCGCAGAGAGGACAGCACGATTTACTTCACCTGCATGGACCGCTTCGCCCAAGAACTTGGCTTCGAGGATCAGCATGGAGTATACTTCTCTAATTGCATCGAAGGGAAGAAACAGCTGCATTTGCATGGCAACGGCGATCTACTAATTTCGGAGTTATGTTATCCGGTGATCATCGGCAATATTTATCAAGGTACTGTGCTTAAGGATATATATAAGAATATGCCTGACAAACTTGCCGACTTCTTAGAAAGACAGCCTTGCCCAGCACTAGAAGCCATCTTCCCTTCACACAGCTAACCATCTTTCGGTAATCAAAACCCTAAAAAGCAGGCCCTGAATCACAGGGCCTGCTTTACCAGCTTCTAGAGTATTATTAGAAACAAAATGTTTTAGTAATAATGACGAGCAGAATAAACAAAACCAGAATGGCACCTGTTGATCCCCACAAGCCTACACCGCCGATGCCGCCGACTTCTCCACACCCTGACATATCTATACCTCCTTTTTAAGTATAGAACATCTTATGAAAAGGCAGGATCAAACGAAAGGGCTACTATAGTATTAAATGTACATTTTATCGCTTTGTGGGCTTACTCATCATCTGATTGTTAACTGCCTATTCAAACGTTGCTCCTTCTGCATACCATGTAGTAAAACATTTGAAGCAGGTGATAGGCTTGCCAAGAAGGAGGCAAACACAACTTCTTAACCAGATCGGAATGCAGAACATTATTAACGAAGAAGAGGTCTCATCTGATGATTTGGCGATAATCGGGGCTGGGTTTGAAACCTTGGCAAGTCTTTTCGCTCTTCTAGCACTGCTGAAGGCCAAAGAAGAAGGGCCAAATTCGCCCAAGAAAAAATAAGTTCAAGCAAAAGGCGCCGGACAATATGTACATTGTTCAAAAAGATCGATCGAACTTTCTGAACAACCACAATATGTCTGACGCTTTTTAGCTATGTCATACGGATTACTGCATTGGTTTGTTGTCAGGCTTCTTCAGCCACCATTTGCGCCAGCGTACGATCAGAATCGCTAATACAAATACTCCTAAACCAGCGAAAAAGTAACCTAGATAACGCTCCACTAATACGAATATTTTCTGCCACTGTTCTCCAAATATATTGCCAAGGCTAATAAAAACAAGAACCCAAATCAACGCTCCAGGGTAGGCAAACAAAGCAAAGGTGCGGAAAGGAATTCGAATAATGCCTACAAAATAACCAAAAAATTGTCTGACCCCAGGGACGAAAAAACTGATGAACAGCATTTTATTCCCGTATTTCTCGTAGATCCTTTTCGTTCTCTCCAGATGGGTAGGCTTGATCAATATCCATTTTCCAAATCGTTCAATAATCGGTGCTCCAATCTGATAACCGAGTATATAGGTCACTGTAATTCCGATTATAGAACCCGCATAGGCCATTAATATGGCTGGCAGCAACTCCAATACCCCTTTGTAGACTAAATACCCCGTATAAGTCAGAGTCGTCTGACCCGGCGGTAGTGGCAATGCTATAAAATCAATAGGCAAGCCGAGCAATAGCACGAAATATCCGTAATGCTCAAACATTCGTTCTATCCATTCCAATACATTCATGGGAATTCAATCTCCTGCTCGTTCAATAGAGTTAGACCTTAGTATGAACTTAAATACAACTATTCTAAACAGTCCCAGGTCGTAATTATATACTGGACCATAGTCCAATGCATAGGCACCTCCCCAGTCTTTCCTACATATGATGAGCCAGTAGGAAATAAGAAAAAGTGGAGGTTATTAGCTATGGCAGTAGAGCAAAACCAAGTGATTTATCAGGCTCATCCCAGTACCATTCAATCCGTCAAGGACTTTAGAGACCAGATGCATCGCGTCGGCCAACAATATGTCAATCGCAACGTCCAAGTGCAAACCATCGACGGCTTAACGTATGAAGGCCGACTAACCCATCTTGATGGCGGACTATTATTCCTCAGTCTTCCCAGTCCTCCAGGATACGGACAATGGGATGGACATGATCAATGGCATGATCACGGCCTTGGTCATCATGATGGACATCACGACGGACATTATGATGGTCACCCATGGAACTGGGATGGACACGGATCTCATTCTGGATACCCGCAGCAACGCGGGCTCTTTGGATCCAGTGTTATCCTTCCATTAGTCTTGTACGAATTGTTGGTCATATCTCTGCTCTAGCATTTGGAGCCTAATCTCTATTGTACTCTAAGCATTAGATTCAAAAAAGAGGCGCTACCATGCAAAAGAACCTTCACTCCCCCAATCTAAGGGAATGAAGGTTCTTACTTACTAGTGCGTGTTTTTCAAACTACCTCTATGGGTTAGCCGAATCTACCAGATATATAATCATCTGTCCGCTGGTCCGAGGGGTTCGTAAATATCATACTTGTCTCATCAAACTCGACGAGTTCTCCCATTAGGAAGAATGCGGTCTTATCTGATACACGAGCAGCCTGCTGCATATTATGGGTAACGATAATGATGCAGTATTCCTTCTTCAGCTCAGCAATCAGCTCTTCGATCTTCGCCGAAGATACCGGATCTAGCGCAGATGATGGCTCATCCATCAATATGATACTCGGGCTAACAGCAATCGATCTGGCAATACACAGACGCTGCTGCTGACCTCCCGATAAGGATAAAGCGGATTGATGAAGACGATCTTTGGTCTCTTCCCAGAGCGCTGCCTTGGTCAATGATTCCTCCACAATCTGATCCAGCTTCTTACGGTCGCGGATACCATGATAACGTGGTCCAAAAGCGATATTCTCATAGATCGATTTATGGAACGGATTCGGACGCTGCCAGACCATCCCGATCCTCTGCCGCAACAGTACAACGTCGGTCTTCGGATCATTGATATTCTCATTGCCGATCCAGATTTCGCCGGTGATACGCGACCCTTCGATCAGATCATTCATCCGGTTCAAACTGCGCAGGAAAGTTGACTTCCCGCAGCCAGATGGGCCGATTAAAGCCGTAACCTGCTTGGAAGCAAAATCGAGTGAGATATGCTTAACCGCATGTTTCTCTCCATAGAATACATTTAAATCTTTAGTAGACAATTCTATATTATGCATGAAAGCCCTCCTATTTCGCAGCCGTAAATTTCTTCAGCATGAGACGACCAACCCAGCGTGCCAGCAGGTTGAATATTAGTACTGTCAAGATCAACACAGCGGAAGCGCCGGCAGCAATCTGCGGAGCATCCGGGGCAAGTCCCTCCGAATTGATCTTCCAGATGTGGACAGCTAGCGTCTCTGCTGGACGGAAAGGATTCAGCGGCGAAGTTGGACTAAGCGGGTTCCAATTGGTGAAATCCAGTCTTGGACTACTCATTCCCGCCGTGAATAGCAATGCAGCAGCTTCACCGAATACTCGGCCGGCAGCAAGAATTGTCCCGGTGAGTATCACTGGCATCGAAATCGGCATCATAATGGATTTGATCGTCTTCCATTTGGAGATACCGAGCGCTAGGCTGGCTTCTTTCTGTGCTGCAGGTACACCTGACAAGCCTTGCTCCGTAATCCGTACCATCAGCGGCAAATTGAACACGGTTAAGGCAAGCGCACCTGAGAATAGAGAGAATCCAAGTCCAAAGGTATTTACAATGACAAGTAAGCCGAACAAACCGACCACGATGGATGGAAAAGAAGAAAGCACTTCGACAATCAATCGGATCGTATCTGTAATTTTTCCAGGCTTGGCATATTCGCTCATATAAATTCCTGCGCCAAGACCCAACGGAATTGTAATGATCATGGTCAACACAAGTAGGAACAAGGAATTAAACAACTGAGGTCCGATACCCCACCCTCCTTGATCGTCTGCGGCGCAGAGGTCAAGAAGTGGAAGCTGACATGTCCGAGTCCTCTTATGAGAATGAAGCCGAGCAGACCTGCCATGACAAGGACGATAATCCCAGCCAGAGTGACGATTACGGCGGTAGCTATTTTATCTTTTGTTTTTGCACTCATCGCTGTGCTCTCCTTTCAAGCCGGCGGACAATAAAGACGAAGACGAAGGTCATCAGCATCAAAATAAATGCCAAAGTCCAAAGTACATTATTCTGCATCGAGCCCATTACTGTATTACCCATGCTAAGGGTGATGACACTTGTTAATGTTGAAGTCGATTCAAATAGTGAATGAGGGATATGCGGCGCGTTACCGATAACCATCTGAACGGCCAAGGCTTCCCCGAAAGCACGGGCCATCCCAAGCACAATCCCCGTCATCAGCGCAGGCATCGTTGTCGGAATGACGGTACGCGACAGCGTCTGCCACCTCGTCGCACCAAGCGCATAAGAGCCCTCTTCAGTCCGGCCGGAAGAGAAGCGAGCGCATCAGTCGCAATCGACGTAATGGTAGGCAGAATCATAATCGACAGTACCGTCGCTCCCGCAGCAATACCTAGTCCCTGACCTGGGAAAATAGTGCGATAGAACGGCACGATGACACTAAGGCCGACAAAGCCATATACCACCGAAGGAATTCCGGCTAACAATTCAATCACCGGCTGCAAATATTTCCGTCCGATGCCTGGCATAATTTCAACCATAAATAATGCCGCACTGATGCCGAGCGGAGCGGCAATGACCGCAGCTAGCAAGGAAGTACTGAATGAGCCTATGATAAACGGCAAAGCACCGAAAAGAGGAGGCTCCCCATCCGGTTTCCAAGTCGTTCCGAATATATCGCTGACCTTAATTCCATTCTGAAAAAACGCACTCAATCCTTTTGTCGCTACAAAATATATCATTGAGAAAATAATTACAACGAGCAAGACGATACAAAAGGAAGTTAATATTTTTCCGGTCCATTCTTCGATAACATGCTGTTTCACTTTTTGTTTTCTACCGGACTGAGCCATAAACCTCTCCCTTTACAATAGCACTTAAAGAGGCAGGATATCCGCCCCCTTAAGCACTTATATTAATTTTGCCGAATTATTATTTGGTGATGTTTCCTTCGATGTCGCGTTGTACTTGCATTTTACTTGCTGGGATGTATCCAAGCTCGACTACATCTTTGTTTTGCACATCATCAGAGGTAATGTAGTCCAGGAAAGCCTTCACGACTTCATTTGGCTCACCCTTTGTATACATGTGCTCGTATGCCCATACCGGATAAGTACCGTTTGCAACATTATCTTCAGTCGGATCTACGCCTTCATACTTCACGGCTTTGATGGAATCGTCAAGATAGGAGAGTGCAAGGTAGCCGATAGCTCCTGGTGTTTCTTTAACCAACTTCTTAACAGTACCTGACGAATCCTCTTGAATCGCGCCAGCCAAATCCTCAGTCTTTGTGCCTAATGCATATTTCTCGAATGTTGCACGTGTACCGGAGCTGGATGGACGATTAATGATTTGGATCTTTTGATCTGCACCGCCAAGGTCCTTCCAGTTTGTGATTTCACCTTTGAAGATTTTAACCAATTGATCCTTAGTCAGATTATCTACCGTAATTTCCGGGTTAATTACCGTTGCCATACCTACTACTGCAACTTGATGGTCAACCAACTCTGATGCCGGAGCTGCTTCTAACTTCTCAGCGGCGAATACGTCGGAGTTACCAATATCCGCTTGTCCTCCAGATACTTGCGTTAACCCTGTTCCACTGCCTCCGCCTTGTACTTGAATCGATACCTTCGGATTCAGATCCATGAAGCCTTGGCTAGCTTGTTCAACAAGTGGCTGCAATGCCGATGATCCTACTGCAAGGATTGAACCGGAGAGCTCTTTACCGCTGTTCGCGGACGAGTTACCCGAGGAATTCGCTGTTTTATTATTTGAACTGCTTTGACCACAAGCAGCCAGCGTTAAAGTTAAAATAATCGTTAAGACCAACAACATACTCTTTTTCATGATTTGTGTTTCCCCCTTGTTTGTTTGTATATCATGATTATAGAAGTCAATTATCAAAGCCGTGTTTTCGTTTTGTAAACGGAGTGTAAAAAATTATCTTCAAACCTCCTATACATTAAAAAAATAATGCTGCTCATAGACTTCATTATCTGTATTACTTCATTCTTTAACTCCTAGATATTAATCCTATTTTAAAAATAGATTAATTTATGAATAACGGACATGAAGTACATGCCACTTTGATCACACAGCTCAATTGAGCAATGTTGTGTTAGAGGTGGCTTTTTTATTTTCCAAGAAATGAGGAGAAGAAGATGAGCTTATTCGAAGTGGTCTATGAAGAGTGGTTACAGCAGCAAATTCATGATGAGAAAAGCCCGCGAAGGAGAGAATTACTACAAAACGGGCTGGGACATGGAACTGTTGAGTTCTTGCGTTCGATCTGGTTCCCCGTGATCGCAATCTGGATTACCTATATCCTGAATATAAAGTACGTGACTTCAATAACGGATACCGGTATTTAGATCTAGCTTGCTTACTTGTCTATCCGTGACGATACCTGTGTTTGCAAGCAATTGGTGCTCTCTTTCGTAGGCAAGTTTCTTTCCATTGACTCGTCAACTTCTGCGGCCGTTCTCGACTAATGAGCCAGTTACCCCCTACTGAGCTTGATGTCGGCGAGTTGATTAGCAGCATGACTATGCCAATTTTATTTTAGGGAGAACAGTTCTTAGCATTACAAAAAAGAGTGCTGCCAAAACCCAAGGGCAACACTCTTTTCATACTTACACGTATCCAACAATGGTCAGCTCATTTTGCAACTCACGGGCATACTTGTCCTGTGTCGCAATCTCTTCAAACTGCCCAATGTTATATGTTTCGTACGCCGCTTACTCCTCGCTCGCAGGCTTGGAGAGCAGGCTGTTTAACTCTTTCATGAACATGTTAATGTCCTTGAACTGACGATATACCGAGGCGAAGCGGACATAAGCAACCTCATCAACCGGATACAGTTGTTCCATAACCAGCTCACCGATTTCACGGCTCTCCACTTCTGCGTTAGCAGAATGGCGCATCTGGCGTTCTACCGCTGATACGATAGACTCTAATTGCTCGACGGATACCGGCCTTTCTCACAGGCCCGCATCAGTCCACGTAGCAACTTCTCACGATTGAATTCCTCGCGGCTACCATCTTTTTTAATGACGATGAGTGGCATTTCCTCCACCATCTCAAATGTAGTAAAACGTCGGCTGCATTTCTCACATTCACGACGGCGGCGTATCGAGCGATTCTCGTTCAGCCGGTCTCGAATCAAGCACCTTCGTCCCCATATAGTCACAATACGGACATCTCACGCAAAAATGTCTCCCTTCTGCTAACTGATATTCCTGAAAATAAGAATACCAATAAATAACTAAAAAAATCAGTAATGAAGTTTCAAATACCGGAGCATAATACTGTTACCAACCGCAAGGAGGTGAACAACAATGGCGCAAAATTCTTCTAACAACCTGGTAGTAAAACAAGCTACTGGAGCGCTCGAGCAAATGAAATACGAAGTTGCTCAAGAGCTTGGCATTAATTTCCCACAAGATGGATACGCTGGTAACCTGACTTCTTACGAAAACGGTTCGATCGGTGGTTACATTACTAAACGCTTGGTAACAATCGCCGAACAACAATTGGCAGGCCAATTCAAATAACCAAACAACCAGGAAAGCATTGAAAGGCTCCTCTAGCCTTTTAGTGCTTTCCTTCTATTGTAACCGAGGCATTCCTTAAAAATCACCATATATCTCGGAATATTGTTTATAGTAATGAGTTACCCTCTGTACATAATGCCTAGTCTCTCCGAACGGGATATCCTTAACCGTCTCTAAATGCCCATCCCATCTTCCACTCTTGATCCAGTTCTTAACATTAGTCGGTCCGGCATTATAGGCAGCAATCATGGCGATCGAATTGCCGTCAAATTGTTCGGATAATGATCTTAGATACCATGTCCCGATTTGAATATTCGCATCAATCTCATTCTTCACTTTATCGAGTGGTACCTTGTCATACTTTGCTTTCATGATAACCCACTCCGCTGTATCTGGCATAATTTGCATAATTCCAAGGGCGCCCTTCTTCGATTCAGCACCCGGCTTAAAATTGGTCTCTACACGAATAATCGCAGCTACGACCAGTGGATCCACACCATTCTCCTGAGCATGATGCTTAATCTCTTCTTTATAATAGATTGGATAGAAGATCGTAAGCCACGCGGAATTAAAAAATAGAATAGCGACAAATCCAAGAAACAGCAAAAGCAGCACTCTTTTCTTCTGCAGTAATCTCATACGGAAACCTTTTCCCGCCAGAATTTCTCGATTTGACGCTTCGTCTCACCCATACCAAAACGGTTGTCTATCAAAATATCTGCCTTACTTTTCTTCAATTCAATGTCCATCTGCGCTGCCAGCCTCAAACTTGCCTGTTCGAAGGTAAGATTGTCACGCTCCATCAATCGTTCTAGCTGAATTTCTTTTGGAACATATACGACCATAATCTGCTCATAGAGCCCTTCCTGTCCAGACTCATATAACAGAGGAATATCACAAACGACCAAACGATGGGGATCAGCCTCTTCCAATGCTTTCACTCTCCCCGCCATCTCGCTACGGATTGCCGGATGTGTTAAGTCATTGAGCACTTTACGCTGCCCCGGATCCGAGAACACAATGGCCCCAAGCTTCTTTCGATTCAAAGTACCGTCCGAATTCAGAATATCCTGTCCAAAATGCTCTGCGACTCTTGCCAGAACCGGATGACCAGGCTCCATAATTTCTCTGGCGATGACATCGGCATCGATCAAAGCTGCTCCCATTGACACGAGCATGCGGGCAACCGTGCTTTTTCCGGTTGCAATCCCGCCGGTTAATCCGATATTCATCTTTCCACCCCACCGTCGACTTTAGGATTCGAAGAAGCTGTATGACGTTTAGATTTGACTTTATTTACGCTTGTCCGTTTCAAAGGCTGACATATCGTGCAGAAATGCGTTCCGCGGCCACCAACAACCGTCTTCTCAACGGGATGACCACAGACAACACAAGGTTCATCCTTCCGTCCATAAATGCGTAACGATTGCTGGAACATTCCCATCTCCCCTTGTCCGTTCACATAGGACTTGATCGAGGAACCTCCTGCATCAACCGCTTCATTCAGCGTCTCCAAGATCATGGCGTGGAGCTTACGGAGCTGCTCATCGCTCAGCTCACAAGCAGGAGTCTCAGGATGTATCCCGGCACGGAACAACGCCTCATCAACATAAATATTGCCTAGCCCGACCACATATTCCTGGTTCAAGAGCGCTACCTTAATTTTGGTCGTTCGTTTAGCTATAACAGAGCGGAAAGTCTCATACGTAAATGAATCATCCAGCGGCTCAAGTCCAAGCTTCGATAAAGGCTTGTGATTGAACTCATCTCCAGCTGCGAATAAATGCATCGTCCCGAACTGGCGCACATCCTTATATCTGAGCTCCGTTCCATCTGTAAAATGAAAAATAACATGCGTATGTTTTTCAATCGGATCACTGCTCTGATACAGCCCATAGCGACCTTCCATTCTCAAATGAGAAACAAGGACGACTCCATCCATAATAAAACGCAGAAATTTACCTCTGCGGCCCATCTCTAGAATGCGATGCCCAGCAAGATCCAACTCAAACTGCTTAATATCATCGGGCTGCTGAATAATCCGTGGCAACGATACCGTAACGGACTGGATCGTCTTGCCCACAACAAGCTCCGATAATGTTCTTCTAACCGTCTCTACCTCTGGTAATTCCGGCATATTTTATTTCACCTCATCTATTTCAACAGGTTTCCTGGTTACTTTGCTTCATACCAATTCACGCCACTACTAACCTCAGCCTTAAGTGGTACAGACAATTCAAGCGCCCGTTCCATTGTCTCAGGAACAAGCCTTGTCATTAACTCCATCTCCTCAGGCGGAACTTCAAATACTAATTCATCGTGTACCTGAAGCAACATGCGGCTCTTTAACTTGTGTTCCCGCAGCGCATCGTCCATCAAAATCATAGCTAATTTAATAATATCTGCAGCCGTTCCTTGGATTGGCGTATTCATTGCTGTACGCTCCGCGAACGAACGTAGATTGAAATTGGAAGCATTGATCTCTGGCAAATAACGCCGACGCTCGAGCATGGTTTTGACGTAACCGTCGCGCTTCGCTTCCTTTACGATCTCGTCCATATAAGTACGAACTCCCTGGAAGGCATCAAAATACTGATCTATAAATCTTGCCGCTTCCTTACGAGTAATATTCAAGTTCTGGGACAAACCATAATCGCTAATCCCATATACGATTCCGAAATTAACTGCTTTGGCTGAACGGCGCATATTGCTATCTACTTGATCGGCGGCAACACCAAATACATCCATCGCGGTCTTCGTGTGAATATCCATATCATGAAGGAATGCCTCCTGCAAGCCCTTATCTCCTGAAATATGTGCAAGGACGCGCAGCTCGATCTGCGAATAGTCGGCAGACAGCATGAACCAACCTTCTTCCGAAGGAACAAACGCTTTGCGAATCTTCCGTCCTTCCTCCAGACGAATCGGAATGTTCTGCAAATTCGGGAACTGACTGCTTAATCGACCAGTTGCAGCGATCGTCTGCCGATAATAGGTATGCACCTTACCCGTTCTCGGGTGAATTTCCTTAAGCAGTCCTTCAATATAAGTGGACTGAAGCTTGGCAAGCTGACGATATTCCAAAATATACTGCACGATATCGTGATAAGGGCCAGTTTCTCTAGCACCTCTGCATCCGTAGAATATCCGGTCTTCGTCTTCTTGATCACTGGAAGTTGAAGCTTATCGAACAGAACTTCTCCCAGTTGCTTAGGCGAGTTCAAATTGAACTCCAGTCCAGCTCTTTCATAGATTTTGGCGATAAGCGTGCTAATCTGCGCCTCGAACTCCGCTCCTAAATCGATAAGGGTATTGCGATTTACGGCTACGCCCTGCTTCTCCATATCTGCCAGGATCCGTGATAAAGGCATCTCCAGATCATAGAACAATCGGTTCATCTCAACTTGTTCAAGCTCCTGCTTCTGCAATGGCATAATTTGCAGCAAAGCTTCACTCTTACGGGCTAAATGCTGACTGAGCTGTGTCTGGTCAGGAACCTTAAATTTAGCTCCTTTACCATAGACCTCTTCGTCTGTAGCAACGGCTCCAATTCCATATTTCGCAGCTAGGCCACTTACGGTCTGGTCATTATTCGTTGGGTCCAGCAAATAAGCGGCAAGTTGAATATCATACTCGGCCCCACCAAAGGCAACACCCTGCCAATACAAGGTGAGATCAGCTTTATGCAAATCATAGCCCTGCTTAGGAATGCTCGTATCACCAAGCCATTTAATAACAGGCATCATATATTCATCTTGTAATGTTTCCGGATCTAGGTAAAAATGATGATCCTCAGTTGACAGGATAACTCCCATCAAAATCGCATGATGCGGGTTCTCTCCATAGGATTCCACTATCATATTCTGTACCTTCGGCAGTGCTTCAACAAGCTGAGGTATCGTCTCATCATTAATGATCGTAACCTGCACTTCCTTCAGATTCTGGCCTTCGCTTCCGGCATCTTCATCATTACCATGAGCGAAGGATAGTCGCTCTAGCAGCGATTTGAACTCCAGCTTGCGCAGCATTTGTGCCGCCGGTTCTTCCAACACTCCGCTGAAGGCCATATCATCCCAGGAACGCTCGACAGGAACCTCGCGGAATATCGTCGCCAGTCGCTTACTCATCCGGGCATCTTCCGCATGGCTTACCAGATTTTCTTTCATTTTACCCTTCAATTCATCCGTACGAGCCAATACTTCCTCGACGGATCCAAACTGATGGAGCAGCTTCAGTGCAGTCTTCTCACCAATTCCCGGAACGCCTGGTATATTATCGGATGCGTCACCCATAAGGCCTTTCAAGTCGATAATCTGCTCCGGACGCAGTCCGTATTTCTCTTCTATTTCCTGAGTTCCATAAGGCTCTACTTCTGTGATTCCTTTGCGAGTGAGCGCTACCTTCACCCGATCCGAGACAAGCTGGAGCATGTCCTTATCTCCAGTGACGACTAGTACATTATGCCCAGCTTCCTCGGCTTGCTTACTGATCGTGCCGATAATATCGTCGGCCTCATAACCAGACAACTCGAACCAACTAATGCCGAAGCTCTCCAAAAGCTCGCGCATAATCGGAAATTGCTCAGACAATTCTGGCGGAGTCTTCTCACGGCCACCTTTATATTCCTGATAGCCCTCATGGCGGAACGTCTCCTTGCCCGCATCAAAGGCCACCAGAATGTGACTAGGCTGCTCCTCCTGGAGCAGACGTACCAGCATATTCGTGAACCCGTAAACCGCATTCGTATGCACACCACTAGAGCTGGTCAGTGGCGGCATCGCAAAGAAAGCACGATATATAATACTATTCCCATCAATAAGAATCAACTTTTCCATGTGACACCTCGTTCTTATAATGCGTGTTCAAAAAGTCCGGTTTTCAGCACCGAGAAGGTTGGATGAAGCTAGGGACTGAGGAGCGGAGCGTACGTAGTTGGTACGTGAGCACCGGAAGGCCCGGTTGAATTCAAGATTCGAAGCCGAATTACTTCTTGATTCACTTCGTGTTAGATATAGAATTTATTCGTTATCAGCGCAGCTGATGAAATTCTATATCGCAAGAAAACCTACCTTTGGATCGCGGTCGCTCATCCTTGAATGACTTCGATCGGTTTTCTTATAAAAGCGGACTTTTTGAACAACCTCTTATAGATACTACCTCCTTATATTCTAACACATGGCAACCTTATAATAAAAAAGAAACGCCGGGAATTATCCGACGCTTCAACATAAAACGGTATGCAGTTAATGGTTAAGATCAGGACGATGACCTGTTACTAAAAATACAGCACTCTCCCCGATATTCGTAGCATGATCGGCAATTCGCTCGATATAGCGGCCAACAAGGGTCAAGGACATAGCCTGATGCAGTGTTTCAGGATTATCGATAATAATTTTGTACAATTCAGTAATCGTCTGACTGTACAAATGATCGACCTCATCATCATCTTTAGCCATTTTATAAGCCAGGTCCGTATTCTCATCAAGATAGGATTTCAACGATTCTTGGATCATCACTACAACAAGCTCGGCAAGCCTAGGAATGTCCACAAGTGGCTTGATCAATGTCTGGCCCTCAAGACGCACCGTCACCTTGGCAATATCAATCGCCAAATCTCCCATCCGTTCCAGATCACTGGAGATTCGGAAGGCAACTAGAATTCTACGCAAATCTTTAGCTACAGGCTGCTGTGTAACGATAAGACGCGAGCCGATCTCCATTACCTGTTCCTCCATCTGGTTCAGCTCACGGTCGCGATCAATAATTTCCTTGGCCCGCTTAGAATCCAGATTCTTCAAGGCAGTAACGGCCTCGACCAATGCATGCTCCACATGTGCTCCCATTTTCTGCAGCAATTCACGGAGCTCATTCAAATTCTGATCAAACTCTCGTCTTTGTATCATTCATAATCCTCCTAATGTTAACCGAAGCGGCCGGAAATATAATCCTCTGTACGGGAATCCTGCGGTGTCGAGAACAATTTGCTCGTCTCATCGGCTTCAATAATTTCTCCATTTAGAAAAAACACAGTCTTATCCGACACTCTGGCCGCTTGATGCATATTGTGTGTGACCATAACAATCGTGTATTTATCTTTCAGCTGTTGAACGAGCTCCTCAATCTTAAGTGTAGAGATTGGGTCCAGTGCTGCAGTAGCTTCATCCATTAACAGAATGTCAGGATGGACGGCAATCGCCCTAGCGATGCACAAACGCTGCTGCTGTCCACCGGACAGGCTCAAGGCCGATTTCTTCAGGAAGTCCTTCACCTCTTCCCACAGAACCGACTGGCGCAAGCTCTGCTCCACAATTTCATCAAGTTCGGCCTTATTCGTAATTCCGTGGAGACGGGGCCCATAGGCTACATTATCATAAATCGATTTAGGAAAAGGATTTGGCTGCTGAAATACCATACCTACCTGCTTCCTAAGTGTCTCGACTTCAACGTCCTCACCGTAAATATCTTTGCCGCTGATGCGCACAGCTCCTTCAACACGGGTTCCGGGAATCATATCATTCATCCGGTTCAATGTCCGAAGCAACGTCGATTTTCCACAGCCAGATGGTCCAATGAAGGCAGTGATTGCCTTCTCCGGTATATCGAGTGACATATTCTTGAGAGCTTGAAATTGATTATAGAATAAATTTAATTGTTCGATTTGTATAGCCGTTGCCGTTGATATTGCTGTTGTCGTTGCCATCTCATCCACCTTCTTTAAGAGGTTGTTCAAAAAGTCCGCTTGTTGATAAGAAAACCAATCAAGGTCAATTCATATATGAGCGAAAACCTTCACATTGCCTTTATTGTATCTTACTTATGTAAAAGAGAATGGGCGGAATTGTAAACGCAATGTAAAAACTGCAGCAAGACTTTTCATATGTGCAATCAGACGTGGAACTATAATCGACTAACCATATATTTATTAGACGTTCTCTAACGAAACGTGGTAACGCTATTAGGACTAAAACCGGTTTCTGAAATTTTTAACGAAACTGGGCATCTCTATTTAAGTAATTTATGTACAAAAAGCCAAATTTACTCCGAAATAACGATATGGTGTTTCGTTAGATTTCATTTACCGCTGCTTCCGAGGAAATAGCGATCTGTAGTTTCGTTAGAGCTTATGTCGAGTTCGCTCTCATTTTTACTTCGTGATCAAAAGTGGACTTTTAAATTTCCTCACATAAGTGTGGTTAGATTGTGGAGCACATCACCTGTGATCCTAGTCGCCTCAGTCGAGGAATCCGACATCTCTCTGCCTCGGTCCTTCGCGAGGTCGGCCGAATCCGCTAGATCACGGAAGGTCTCATCCGCCTTACCCACCCGATCATTACTTGCACTCATCTCATAGTTAGTTGATGTTACAGCCGATGCTGTCTCCTCAATCAATGAGTGGATGATATCCAGTCCATGCCCAATATCCTCGGAGAATTGCTTGGTCGATTGAGCCAGTTGACGCATCTCATTTGCAACCACAGAGAAGCCTTTACCATATTCACCAGCGCGTGCTGATTCAATTGAAGCATTAATGGCAAGTATTTTGCTGCGTTCCGCAAGCTCCCTGATCGAAGCTGTAAATGAGGAGATTTCATCCGTCTGTTCAAGCAACTGGCTTACTAGTCCTTGCTGCTGCTTCATCATCTCCAGTACATGAGAGAAAGAAGACTTCAATTCTTCGAGCTCGGAACGGCCCGTCTTCGCAAGTTGGCTCATCTTCTGCGACTCGTTCAAGCTTAACTGAGAGATGGAGGATACTTGTTGAACCGAGCTTGCAATTTCCAGTACATGACTCTGGCTTTCCCGGATTACACTGCTGCGAAGCTGATCGGTCATACGTTCTAATTCTCGTGAGATTAACATCAGATCCTGTGTCGTTAAGACCCCGTACAATTTACTCTGCTTCGTTACGATCAAGCAGTCATAGAATTCAGCATCCTGACGTTCAAGTGCAGCATCCAGAAGCGTGCGCGCAGGAGTGGATATCTCGCAAATCAATGGCTCCTTCTCCGCGAACATCATCGCAGGACGATCATAGAACAAATCTGCTGCAAATCTGGTAGCTAGATGCTTATAAAATTTATCGCGCATAATCAATCCAGTGGGTACGTTACTATCATCACAAGGGACGACACACGGGACTCCCGGATTATTTTGAAATATATGCAGAACTTGTTGGCATGATGTACTTTCAGATATAGCTGGAATACTCCTTGTGTACGAAGCGATCTCGACCTGACTCTCTTCAACCGTCACCATCTCAAGCTGGCCGTCTCTCGAATCCTGCGAATCAGCAGGCTTGATATCCAGTGTTTGCGGCTCCATCACCAACGTATAGCTACTCATGCTCAACCACTCCCCAATGGTATGTATTTACATGTTTCTTTACATTTTAATACTCTTAAGTTCGCAGAATGTTAGTGATCCTTAAGAACTATGTAAAATCTAGAACTAGGTTGGAAGGCTCAAAAAAGAGCTTCATGGATACGATGGCCATGCGAGCCCCTCCCTCTGATTCTCCTCTGGATTATAACTCCCCTGCAAGTATAACGTTCGTAAAATAAAGAGGTGCCCCATGGAATGATTACCCATGCAGAGCACCTTTCTTCTTATTTACAACCAGCTTATAACCAACACCCCGAATCGAGTCGATATGCACAGATTCCGGATCAAGCTCTAGCTTCTTCCTTAGTGAGCTGACATGGACGTCCACCGTACGCTGTCCACCGATATAATCGAAGCCCCATACCGAGTTCATCAGATCATCCCTGGTAAGCACAACTCCTGGCTTACGAGCCAGATAGAGTAAAACCTCAAATTCCTTCGGCCTTAGCGTAATCGCTTCACCATTCAGTACAACTTCGTATTTGTCCGGGAAGATCGCCAGCGGACCGAGCGAGATCTTCGTTTCGTTCTGCTCCTGCTGTGGCTCTTTCTCTTCTATTCCCGTTACTCTTCTTAGTACCGCCGCTACCCTGGCAAGCAGTTCAGCCACGCCGAATGGCTTGGTAATGTAGTCATCGGCGCCAGACTTCAAGCCTTGTACTACCTCTTCTTCCGCATTTTTCGCGGTGAGGATAATAATCGGCGTCTTCACACCCATCTGCCTCAGATTGGCGAGTACCTCAAATCCATTCATCCCCGGCAACATCAGATCGAGTAAGATCAGATCAAATTCACCCTGCGCTGCAGTATCAAAGCCAAGTTGTCCATTTTCCGCAACCGTAACCTGATAGCCCTCATTAGTCAGATTGTAGGAGAGCAGCCTCGATAGCGTCGGTTCATCTTCAATTACCAACAGTCTTTGAGTCATATTAACCCCCATATTTCAAAAATTCCTGCCCAAGTCGAATCATGAAATTACTATACAAACTTAACAACATGCGTCTGCATTTACTGAGCAAGCCAGGAGGACTGACTTCATACAATTCCATTCCTCCTGACAAGCTCAGCATAGCACCACAATGTTAACGCAGTGTAAAATAACGATAAAAATTAACGACAGACTCGATTTATGCTAAATTTTGTGTAATCGGCAGTTCGATGATAAAGGATGTTCCCTCGCCAACCCGGCTCTCCACCGTAATGGTTCCATGATGGAGATCGACCAGATGCTTGACAATCGATAGCCCAAGCCCCGTGCCACCTGAACTGCGTGACCTTGCCTTATCCACGCGATAGAATCGTTCGAAGATACGTGGTAAATCCTTCTTCGGAATTCCGATCCCCGTATCGCTCACGGATATCCTCACCCGCTCCTCTTCATGATCCTCGTCTGAGTCGGCAATCTCTGCCTCAACCTTAACTCTGCCACCTTCCAGTGTATAGCTGATCGCATTCGACAACAGATTCATGAATATCTGCCGTAGCCGATCCTCATCTCCTTCAAGGAATAGATGCTCCGGAACATTGTTGCTCATCACAATCGATTTGCGTGCAGCTGTTGGAAGCAGTACTTCGTAAATGCTGTTAATCAAATCCTTGAGCTGAATCGGTGAATAATCAAGCGGAATAAGCTTGGACTCAATCTTCGACAGCTCCAGAATATCCCCGATCAGACGATTCAGTCGATCTCCTTCATCATAAATAATCTGCAGGAAGGATCGCTCTGTCTCCTTATCCTCCACTCCACCGCCCAGTAGTGTCTCGGCAAAACCTTTTACCGCGGCGATAGGTGTCTTCAATTCGTGCGAGACGTTAGCGACAAATTGGCTCCGCATCATCTCCAGCCTCCGAATCTCCGTTACATCCTGTAGCAGGAAGAGCATCCCCGATAGTTGCCATCATCCTCGAACATCGGTACCCGCTCCAAAAGCAGCGTGCGGTGTTCAGGATCATATACATTCCGTTCTTCCTTAAGATACTCCTTCGTATCCATACCTTCGACCATAAACTGTTGGAAATCATGATTCCGTTTCAGCTCCAGATATGATTTGCCGAGGAATTTTTCTTGGTTCACATGCAGGAAGCGCTCTGCTTCCCTGTTCATAAGAGCGACCCGTCCATCCGCTTCGACCATTAGAATACCGCCGACCATATTCGTGAGAACGCTCTGCAGCAAATCTTCGTTATCACGGATCACTTTCATTTGCTCTTGCAGACTGCCAGCCATTCGATTAATCGCTAGCCCCAGCTGCCCAATCTCATCCCGCCGTGACAATTGGACACGAGCATCATAATCCAGTCGTGAGATTCGGTTAGCCACCTGAGTAATATGCTCTAATGGTTTGGTCAATCCTTTTGATATCCGATAGCTGACCAGAGCCGCGGCTAAGAATAACAACATCAGACCACCCACCATCATGAGCCAGCCTTTATTCAGATCCCTTTCCACCGTGCTCAGACTCATCGACAGTCGGATATAACCATCGAAGCTTCCATCTTCGGAGGTGACATGTTTGGCGATATACAACATATTCTCACCAATCGATGCGCTGTAGCGGATCGAACTGCCGATTTCTCCTTTGGCGGCCGAGACAATCTCCTTGCGACTCAGATGATTATCCATTTTGGAGGGGGACACTTCTGAATCTCCAATAACCGTCCCATCTAAAGAGATAAAGGTAACCCTGGAATCAATCAATTTCTCGAGCTTCTTAGACTGCTCCGAGTAAAATTTCTCCGACTGATCAGAGTTAATGGGCTTGAACTGGAACGTGCTCTGAAGCAGGTCAATTTCCCGGGACATATTTTCTTCCAACGCCCGGATATGTGAGTTTTTAAATACCTGGGCCATCGTCAATCCTGCTGCCAGCATTGATATACCGATTAGGCCCATTAACATAATTGTTAATCGTGATCGAAATGTCTTCATCTATTTAAATACGACTTCTTTAAAAGAAGCCAGCTTCTCCTTCGATGCTTGTTCTACGCCTGCATGCAGGCTATCACCATGCGAATCCATTGTCACGATCGCGGCAAATCCTTCAACTTCCAAATGCCACATGGCTTCTGGGATACCAAACTCAAGGAAGTCAACACCGTTTACCTTTTTGAAGCATTCTGCATAGTATTGTGCCGCTCCACCAATAGCATTCAAATATACGCTTCCATGCTCTTGTAGTGCCGCAAGCGTCCTTGGCCCCATTCCGCCTTTACCGATTACCGCACGAATCCCAAACTTCTTAATAATCTCCGCTTGGTAAGGCTCCTCCCGAATGCTCGTCGTCGGTCCGGCCGCTTTCACATGCCAGCCTTCTTCATCCTTTAGCATCACAGGACCGCAGTGATAGATAACTGATCCGTTAAGATCCACCGGCGCATCATGATCGAGTAAATATTTGTGCAGAGCATCCCGACCAGTATGCATCTCACCCTGGATAATGACAACATCGCCAACACGTAAGCTACGGATTTGCTCCTCGGTAATCGGAGTTTGTAGCACGATCTCACGAGCCTGAGAATCCGCGGTCTGGTCAGTTACATGAGCAATGGCTTGTTGTGCAGACTGATCTACCGTTTGTTCTTCTGTTGCACCTTGCTGGTCCTGCTTCACATCGTCCTTCGCTTCCTCATTGCCCCGCTCATAGATCCATTTGGCGATTCCACCTGTAGCCGGATCAATCTCCACACCTTGACGGCGGAAGGCCCAACAATTATAGGCTACCGAGACAAAGAAGCTTGCCGGCAAGCGATTAGCCGCGCCGATCTTACAGCCCAGTAGTGTAACCTCCCCGCCGAATCCCATTGTGCCGATTCCCAGTTCATTTGATTTATCCAAAATGTAATCCTCCAACTGTTGTAGATCGGAATTTGGATTCACATCATCTACAACTCGGAACAATTGCTGCTTGGCCAGTTCGTAACCTGTCGTTCTGTCCCCACCGATGCCAACGCCAATGAAGCCGGCACTACATCCTTGTCCCTGTGCCTGATACACAGCGTGCAGAATGCATTTGCGAATTCCATCCAAATCCCTGCCAGCACGACCAAGTCCTTCTAGTTCTGTCGGCAAAGAGTATTGAATGTTCTTATTCTCACAGCCGCCACCTTTGAGAATCAACCTCATATCTATATAGTCATGCTCCCATTGTTCAAAATGAACGACTGGCGTTCCCGGACCGAGATTATCACCACTATTCTTCCCTGTTAGCGAATCAACGGAATTCGGACGCAGCTTGCCCTCCGCAGTTGCTCTTTGCAGCACAGCCTGGATACTCTTCTTGATCTCAAGCTGGTTAACGCCAACCGGTGTATGAATAATGAAGGTAGGCATTCCTGTATCCTGACAGATCGGAGACACTTGTTCTTCGGCCATAGTTATGTTCTTCGAGATCGTCGACAGTGCCAAACCAGCCCGTGTCGCCTGATTTTCCCGCGCTTTCCCCAATTAATCGCCCGCCGTACATCACCAGGTAAGTTCGTCGAAGTTTCAACAATTAATTCATAAATACTCTCTTGAATTTGCTGCATAGACCATGATCTCCTCTCGATTGTCCGAAATGACACAAAAGCATAAAAATCAATGCATGCTGCCGATAGCTTTAACCTGTTCAATAGTTTTATAATAACATAGTACCAGGTTTCAGGTTACAAAATTATACAGACTTTCCCCGAAAAAGAGAGGTTTATCACTGATGAATTATCATTTTTCTGCTTATATGTATCGCCTGCGCTCAATCAAGCGGTGGAGCCTGATGCGAAGTACCACGGAGGAAAATGTAGCTGAGCACTCCTTCCATGTCGCTCTGCTGGCACATCTGTTATGCGAGATAGGCAACAAGCTGTTCCAGGGTCAGCTTAATGCTGAACGTGCAGCGACGCTGGCACTATTTCATGATGCAACAGAGGTGTTCACTGGTGACATTCCAACCCCGGTCAAGCATCATAATCCGAAGCTGTTAGGTAACTTTAGAGAGATGGAGAGCATTGCAGGGGAACGCCTGCTTTCGATGGTTCCACCGGAGCTACGTTCTAGCTATCAGACCATGCTGTTCCCGAACGGGAAAGATACGAGCCCCTCTGATGTTACGCTATTGAAATATGTCAAAGCGGCCGACAGCCTTGATGCCTATTTAAAATGCTCCTGGGAGCTCTCCTGCGGCAACCGTGAATTCGCAGTGGCGAAAGAGCAGCTCTATGATAAGCTTACGAAGTTGAACCTACCAGAAATCGGCTACTTCCTGGAGCATTTTGCCCCTGGGTTCGAGATGACGCTTGATGAATTGTCCGAGCATCCGAAGTAAAACTAAAAGAATAAAGTATTCTTAAGACGACATAAAGCCCTCCTAACGCAGCTTCTATGATGAAGCAGCATTAGGAGGGCTTTTGACTTTAGTGAGATCTGCACCGAGTTCTACTAGCCGTTGATGATCTCCCCGCCATTAATATGGAGAACTTGTCCGCTCATATAGGAGGAATCGTCGCAGGCTAGATAGACATATGCTGGGCGAGTTCCTCCGGCTGGCCGGGCCGCTGCATCGGCGTGTCCCCACCGAACTTGGACACTTGCTGCGCATCGAAGGTTGAAGGAATAAGCGGCGTCCAGATCGGCCCTGGAGCCACGGCGTTAACGCGTATGCCTTTATTGCCTACGATATTCATGGATAACGCGCGGGTGAAGCTAACAATCGCTCCCTTCGAAGCCGAATAGTCGATCAACATTGGGTTGCCCCGGTAAGCGGTAATCGAGGTCGTATTAATAATTGTACTTCCCTTCTTCATATGCGGCAGTGCAGCCTGGGTCAAATAGAACATACCGAATACGTTGGTTCGGAACGTCTTCTCGAGCTGTTCCGAAGTGATCGCCGAAATGTCCTGCTGCGGGTGCTGTTCTGCAGCATTGTTAACCAGAATGTCTAAACCGCCGAACTGTGCAACTGTCTTCTGAACGGCCTGCTTGGCAAAGGCTTCGTTGCCGATATCTCCAGGGATCAGGAGGCATTTCCTGCCCTCCTGTTCAACCTCTCGCTTCGTCTTCTCTGCATCCACGTGTTCGCTTAAATAGAGGACAGCTATATCCGCGCCTTCCTTGGCATAAGCCACAGCCACTGCTCTCCCAATGCCACTGTCCCCCCCGGTAATCAAAGCTACTTTATTCATTAGCTTACCAGCCGCCTTATAAGGTCCCTCATAGTCCGGGAGCGGGTTCATTTCCTGCTCGAGTCCTGGTTGCTGATTCTGATGCTGCGGGGGCATCGTCGGTTTGCTTTGTCCGCTATTTGCCATTCTACATGTCGCTTCCTTCCTGCCAGATTTATGTCCATCTATATTAAGATGGGCCTGGGCAAAGAAGGTTATGCGGGACCACGCATGACAAAATCAAAAACTCCCGACCAACATCCGATAGATGAGGATCAGGAGCTCTAAAGTTCAAAATAATGCTTCTAAATGATATGTCTGAATACCATAAAGAAAGTGATTAGCAGGACGAGTAGCGCTACGATATAGCTCAAAGTAGTCAGCTTGCTGCTCTCGGCGGATATACTGCGATTCGCACGAATCCCTCCGATGGCTAGGCGCAGCGGTTTACCCATTATACCGCCAACAGCCCCAATGCCGAGGAACAAGACTACTATAATAACCATCCAAGGTATAGAGTACTCTCCCTTACTCATCAAATAGCCACCGGTCAACAATTGAATGACCAGACCGATCTGTGCGAAGGTGTTCAGCGATTTTACGGCGCTCATCGTTCCTTCCTGCGCTGCAGCAGACAATTTATTTACTTTCGCCATTACAAAAGGAAGTACAAGGTAGAACCCTAGCGCTAGAGTTCCAATAATATGCAAAAACAGCATAATTTTATACATCGACAACTTGATCATCCTTCCATAGTAGATTAAATTCATTACAATCTATTATACCTATCATTGGCAGTAAATAAAAGGAGACTCCTGTTAAAGGAGACTCCTTCATCTCGAAGACTTGAAGACTACTAACCAGATTAATGGGCGTTCTTCAGGCCCCCTATTAGATGTTGTTCAAAAAGTCAGCTTTTGATCACGAAGTAGCACGGGGAGCTTAATCGACATCGAATCTTGAATTCAGTCGGGCCTTCCGGTGCTGAAAACCGTCTTTTCGAACACTTATTGTTAAACTACATATTATTAATTACGTGATCGGCGAATTCCGAGCACTTCACTTCTGTTGCGCCTTCCATCAGACGGGCAAAATCATAAGTTACCGTCTTGTTGTTGATCGAAGTCTCCAGACCGTTATAGATCAGGTCAGCCGCTTCCTGCCAGCCCAAGTGCTCAAGTAGCATAACGCCAGACAAAATGACCGAGCCCGGATTTACCACGTCAAGATCCGCATATTTTGGAGCCGTTCCGTGCGTAGCTTCAAAGATCGCGTGTCCTGTTACGTAGTTGATATTCGCTCCTGGAGCAATACCAATCCCGCCTACTTGCGCTGCCAGAGCATCGGACAAGTAGTCGCCGTTCAAGTTCAGCGTTGCGATCACATCAAAATCTGTCGGACGAGTCAACACCTGCTGCAAGGCAATATCAGCGATCGCGTCCTTAATGATGATCTTGCCTGATGCTTGCGCATCTTGTTGTGCCTTGTTGGCTGCATCGGTACCGGATTGCTCCTTGATGCGGTCGTATTCAGCCCATGTGAACACTTTATCGCCAAACTCGGCTTCAGCCACTTCATAGCCCCAATTTTTAAAGGCGCCTTCTGTGAACTTCATAATGTTACCTTTATGAACGAGAGTTACACTCTTGCGATCATGCTTGATAGCATATTCAACTGCTGCGCGAACCAAACGCTTCGAGCCTTCCTCAGAGACAGGCTTGATGCCGATTCCAGAGGTTTCTGGGAAGCGGATCTTGTTAACGCCCATTTCATTTTGCAGGAAGCTGAGCACCTTCTTCACTTCTTCAGAACCTTCCTTGTACTCGATACCTGCATAGATATCCTCTGTATTCTCACGGAAAATGACCATATCTACTAACTCTGGACGCTTCACAGGAGAAGGTACACCGTCAAAATAACGTACAGGACGCAGACATACATACAGGTCAAGCTCTTGACGTAGCGCTACGTTCAAGGAACGGATGCCCCCGCCGATCGGCGTTGTAAGCGGTCCTTTGATCGCTACAATATATTCACGGATGGCATTCAGCGTATCAGCAGGCAGCCACTCTCCGTATGTATTGAAAGCCTTCTCCCCGGCGAAAACTTCGTACCAAGCGATTTTCTTCTCGCCGTTGTACGCTTTCTCCACTGCAGCATCCAATACACGCTTGGACGCTTTCCAAATATCACGGCCCGTTCCATCCCCCTCAATGAATGGAATAACCGGGTAGTTAGGAACTTGCAATTTGCCATTATCAATAACGATTTTTTCTCCTTCTGTTGGAAGGTCAAACTTAGTAAGTTGCAGCATGTTTATATGTTCCTCCTCGTATATATTATATGAACAGGCTAGTATATTCACCTGGTTCTCATTCTAACATAACTGGCGGGAATAATTCCCGCCAGACCACTATCTTAGATCGATTGGTATATATTTCTGATTAATAAGACCTGTGTATTCGGCACGTGGACGAATAATCCGGTTATCGTCGAGCTGCTCGAGAATATGCGCAGACCAACCGGACAAGCGGCTAATCGCGAAGATCGGAGTAAATAAGTCGGATGGAATTCCAAGCAAAGTATAAACCGAAGCAGAATAGAAATCGACATTCGGTTTCAGGCCTTTCTGACCCGTTACCAATTCTTCAATTCTTAATGACATCTCGAATAAGGTTGAATCTCCCTTAAGTACGCCGAGCTGACGGGACATTTTCTGCAAATGTTTAGCACGCGGATCTCCGTTCTTATACACACGGTGTCCGAAGCCCATAATCTTCTCTCTGTTAGCGATCTTATTCAGAATATAAGGCTCTACATTATCAAGGCTACCAATCTCGGACAGCATTTTCATAACCGCCTCATTCGCACCGCCATGAAGTGGCCCCTTCAAAGTTCCGATCGCGGCTGTAACGCCCGAATAAATATCCGAGAGTGTCGCAACGGTTACGCGAGCTGAGAAAGTAGATGCATTCAACTCATGATCGGCATGCAGCACCAGCGCCTGGTCCAGAGCCTTTACTGCCACAATATCCGGTTCTTCTCCGGTCATCATATATAAGAAATTGTGGGCAATCGATACATTCTTAAGTGGAGCGAGCGGCTCCTTACCTTCGCGAATCCGGGCATACGCTGCAATTATCGTAGGAATTTGCGCCTGTAATTTAATCGCCTTGATCTGATTACTTTCTCTGGAGTTGTCATTTACATCCTCATCATATAGAGCTAGTGCCGATACAGCTGTACGCAGAACGGCCATCGTATTGGCATCGGACGGAAATAACTTCAATTGAGCCAGCAACAGCTCAGGAATAACTGCGAAATCGCTTAGCTGCTGCTGCAGGAAAGCAAGCTGGGTCTGAGTTGGTAGCTTTCCATACCAGAGTAAATAAGCAGTCTCTTCGAAACTTGCCCGTTCCGCCAGTTCATCGATATTAATTCCTCGATAAGCCAGCACGCCATCATGTATGGAACTGATTGAGGAAGTCGCAGCAACGATACCCTCAAGTCCTTTGGTAGCTGTCATGTACATCTCTCCTTCAAATACGAAATTGGTAAATAAACCATTGAAAACATTTTCAATTTTGAAGTTTAAAATTTTCGTAATATAGCATCATGGATGAAATATTAGGGAGGATCTGGCACTAAACTCTTTTAAATAATCATACTGGATTTCTAAGAGCATGGGAACTGCTTGAGTCGTCAAAGACACATCAAATTATTTTTTCAGATATATAAAGAAATTTTTGTGATCTCTTCCGAAATGCAACGACAAAAATCACATCATCCAATAATCATTGTTTCTGTAATACTAATTTTGGAAGGGAAATAGAAATAGAATAAGACCTGTCCAGTCCAAGGGGGATGTAAGAATGGATTACGTTGTTATGAAACGAATACTGCGTGGAGCCTGGGTATGTCTAGCGGTGCTAATGATCTGTCTCTCATTCTACTGGGTTCTACCACTCATCTACCCCTTTCTCATCGCATGGATTATCGCCTATGCCATGAATCCATTCGTACGTTGGATGCAGGAGACGTTGAAGCTGCCCCGTTGGGCTTCTGTCACATTAGCCATTCTTATCTATTTCTCGGCCGGGGCCATCGTCATAACCGCAGCTGTTACCCGCATGGTCAAGGAAATGATTCATCTAGCCGATTCCGCTAACGAACATATCGGAGAGTGGCGCGATCAATTTATAACCTGGGGTAGTAATGAGGAATTGCAGAGGCTTTTTAATGAAATAAACTCTTTTATCGTAAGGAATCCAGGCTACAGCGGCACCTTCACCAAAAATATTGATAACGCCGCACTGACTGTTAGCAATGCGATTTCTAGGATCATTACAAGCTTCCTAAACGGAGTCATCAATGTCATTACCTCACTACCCAGCCTGGGGCTTATTCTATTAATCATCCTGCTCTCGGCCTTCTTTATCAGCAATGGTTGGGATAAAAACAAGCGCATGATCCTCGGAATTATGCCCAAGGGGTGGTTCAGAATGGGGGGTAATACGGAGTAATCTGCAAATGGCGCTATTCGGATACCTGCGAGCCCAATTCATTATGATCTCGATTACCGCCTTCGTCGTATGTATCGGACTCCTCATCCTTCGTGTTGATTCTCCAGTTACTTATGCGATTCTGATCGGGTTGGTCGATTTGCTTCCGTACTTAGGTGTTGGCACGATCCTCATTCCTTGGCTCGTTTACGCCTTCATGACCGGCAACTTCGCCCTAGGCATCGGCCTTTCTATTTTATATGGAGTTGTTCTTGTGTCCAGACAACTAATCGAGCCCAAGGTGCTGGCTACCAGCGTCGGGCTCGATCCATTACCTACTATGATCTCTTTGTTCGTCGGCTTGCAGCTATTCGGTGTACTTGGACTTATTATCGGCCCAGTCTCCCTCGTCGTCATTAATGCCGTTATTAAAGCCGGTGTCTTCCATGAGCTGAGGGACTATATCATGAACGGAAAAGCGCAATAATTCCGAGTGGCTTCTCCCTTTATAGCTACATCTCTTCCGGTGCTTGTAGTCCGATCAGACCAAAACCATTTTTAAGTGTGATTTGTACGCATTTGACCAAGGCAAGACGAGCTGCTCTTAACTTCTCATCTTCTACAAGAATAGGGCAATCATGATAGAAGCGGTTGAAGGCCTGAGCCACATCAATCAAATAGCGAGTAACCATCGACGGCTCCAGCTTGGCCGCGGCCTGCTCGGTCCGTTCCGGGAACAAGGCCAATTCTTTCAATAGAGCGATCTCCGTAGGATGCTGTAGCTTGGAGGGATCGAACTGTTCTGCAAGTACCAAGGCATCAACCAGTGCCGTACCAGAAAGCTGGTCACTGGCAGCTTTGCGCAGCACACTGCAGGTTCTCGCATAACAATACTGTGCATATGGTCCTGTCTCACCTTCGAAGCTAAGCGCATCATCCCAAGAGAAGACGATATCCTTAATCCGGTTCGCGCTCAGGTCATTGAAGATAACTGCTCCGACTCCGACCTGACGAGCCACCTCATCCTTATTTTTCAGCTGCGGATTTTTTACTTCGATAATTTCCTTGACCTTCTTAATCGTCTGCTCCAGCACTTCCTCCAGCTTTACAACATTACCTTTACGGGTCGATAAGCTCATACCCTCCAGAGTCACCCGGCCAAAGGGAACATGGATCATCTCATCTTCTGCCCAGTCATAGCCCATCAGCCCTATAACCTTGAATAACTGTGCAAAATGTAGATTCTGTGCATAATCCGTGACATACAGCGCCTTGTCGAATGAATAAGTCTGCTTGCGGTATAACGCCGCCGTCACATCGCGGGTATGGTAAAGGGTGCTACCATCCTTTTTCAGCATCAAAGCCGGAGCCATGTTGTATTGATCCAGACGAACGAGCCAGGCCCCTTCATCCTCCTCCAGAAGCTGCTTATCTTTCAGTTCCTGAATGACTGGCTCCATTTTATCGTTGTAGAAGCTCTCCCCGTAAAATAGTCGAATTCCACACCGAGCAAATCATATATTTTCTGGAATTCAGCCAAGCTAATATCGACAAAATGCTGCCAAAGAGCCAACACTTCTTCATCACCTTGCTCCATCTTCAGGAAGCAGGCTCTCGCCTCATCCTCCAGCCCGGGATCTTGCTCAGCTTCCTTATGGAATTTCACATAGAGAGACAACAGCTCATCAATTGCCCCTTTCTCTAGTCGCTCTTCATCTCCCCATAACCGATAAGCAACAATCAATTTACCAAACTGGGTACCCCAATCGCCGAGGTGGTTAACCCCGATGCACTGGTAGCCTAAAAACGAATGGATCCGATAGAGCGCATTCCCAATGACTGTTGAACGTAAATGGCCGACGTGGAAGGGCTTGGCGATATTAGGCGAGGAGAAATCGATCACGATTGTCTTCCCGGTACCGATGTCTTTAGAACCGTAGCGATCTCCTGCATTAAGAATCGTAAGTACGACATTCCCAGCTAGGTAGCTCTGCTTCAGGAATATATTCAAATATCCGGACACGGCATCGATTCGGTCGATCAATTTATCTCCCGCACTCTGCGACTCTAGTGCTTCTTTCAGTTCAGCGGCAATCTGCATCGGGGACTTCCGTAGCTTCTTACTCAGTTTGAAGCAGGGTAGAGATAGATCCCCTTGCGATTTCTCCTTCGGATATTCTAGCATCGCTAAAATTTCCTGTGCTGGTGTATCATTCAACACTTCTGAGATCCATTGTGCAATCTTTGATTTTGTCATCTCCATTTACTTCAGCTCCTTATCACTATTCACTATTTCCAGAATGACAAATAAAAAAGCCCCTCATCTCTATTAAGAGACGAGAGACTTACGTTCCCGCGGTACCACTCTAAGTGCTGGACCTTCTGGTCCAACCTGCTCAAGACTGATTAACGTTCAGCTGCCGGGTCTTCCTACCCACCTTAGCTTCAGAAGACCATCTCCCGGGTGCGCTTCACCTAGCGCTCTCTGCACCGGCTTGCACCATCCCGGCTCGCTATTTGCAGATTAACGATAAGCTACTCTCCCGATCATAAATTTTATTTATAGAGGTAGTTCAAAAACTCCGCCTTTGATCACGAAGTAGCACTGAGAGCATATTCGACATCGAATCTTGAATTCACTCAGGCCTTCCGGTGCTCACGTACCAACTACGTACGCTGCGCTCCTCACGCCCTAGCTTCATCCAACCTTCTCGGTGCTGAAAGCCTGACTTTTTGAACATACAATTTAGATTATTGTATACATGAAACTATCAATAGTCAACGACGATAAAAGGTGATCGAACCATCTTTCATCTTCTTCTCTATCCATTTCAAGAGTAGCTTCCGGTAGATCAGACGAGTAAGTGGGAACACCATTGTAAATCCAATAATATCCGTAACGAAGCCAGGTATCAGCAACAGAATCCCGCCAAAGAACACACACATACCATCCAGCATCGTGCGTCCAGGAATCTGCCCACCGTTCATTTGCGATTTCGCTTCCGCCATCACCTTGCTACCTTCGAATTGCATCATCAAGCCGCCAATAATCGAAGTCGCAACGGTCAGGAAGATCGTCTTGCCTACGCCCAGCCTTCCTCCAACCTCAACATATCCCCAAAACTCAACTATAGGAAATAAAACAATCAAAACGGCAATCCATTTACGCATAAATAACTCCTTTTCACTAGCAAGTTTCTTCAGCAAGAAATTCCTATGAATCATATTTTACCGTTTTGAGACTCCAGAATCAAAATTGTTCAGTTTTCACTCGCCTTTTCAAACGCGGAATACCATTCCGGGAACACTTTCTTGAACTGTACAGGCTTAAAGTCCTCACGTCTAACTACATAATGAACCGATGTACCTACGACACATAACGTACCCTCACCATTCCATACTTCATAAGCATATTCGGTCTTGACTCCCCCGTTCTGCTTAATCCAGGTGCGAAGCTGCACCTCTTCCCGTACCGAACTCCCCGCTTATACTCTACTTTCATTTCCTAACCGGTGAAATATAACCGGACATTTCCATCTCATAATAGCTTAAGCCAAGGTCCTGAATTAATTTCATTCGGCCGGCCTCGAACCACTCCAAATAATGCGAGTGATATATAATTCCCATCATATCATATTCAAAATACTTAGGCGTGATGCCAAGCTCGCTTATATACATGCTCCTTAATTCCTCCTCATGCACTTAAATATCTCGATCTCTATTGAAAAAAAAGCAATGGCACACCGTCACCGGTTGTCCCATTGCTTCTTATCCCTACGCACTATACCAGTGCATCTTTTGAATTATTTACGAACTTGGCCAACCTTGATCAGGTTCGTTGAACCGGAGCTTCCAAGTGGAATTCCAGCAGTAATAACTACGAGATCTCCTTCGGCAACGACGCCGGACTCAAGTCCGCCCTTCATAGCATTGTCGAACATTTCATCCGTAGATGTAGCTACATGGCCTTTAACTGGAATTACGCCCCAGTTCAGAGCCAAACGACGCAATGTTTGATCTTGAGTCGTAACTGCAACGATCGGTGCTTGCGGGCGATACTTCGATACCATACGTGCTGTATAACCCGTTTCTGTAGAAGTGATGATTGCCTTAGCGTTCAATTCAAGAGCAGAAGTCGTTACAGCTTGGCTGATTGCTTCTGTAACTGTAGTCTCTTGAGCGATTCTTTGCTTCACAAGAATTCCATGATAGTCAAGTGCAGATTCAGCCTTCTCAGCAATGCGGGACATGGTCTGAACAGATTCAACTGGATATTTACCAGCAGCTGTCTCACCGGAAAGCATGATTGCATCTGTACCGTCAAGAATCGCATTCGCTACGTCACTTGCTTCCGCACGAGTAGGTCTTGGGTTACGCTGCATGGAATCAAGCATTTGTGTTGCTGTAATAACCGGCTTACCTACGCGGTTACATTTCTCGATCATCAATTTTTGCACGAGTGGTACATCTTCAGCAGGAATCTCTACGCCAAGGTCACCACGTGCTACCATCAAGCCGTCGGACACTTCAAGGATTTCATCCAGGTTGTCCACACCTTGTTGGTTCTCGATCTTCGAAATAATTTGGATATGTGTTGCATTCATGCTTTCAAGCAGTTTACGAATTTCAAGTACGTCATTAGCTTTACGAACGAAGGAAGCCGCAATGAAATCGATGCCTTGTTCTACCCCAAACTTGATATCGTTAGCATCTTTCTCTGTAATCCCTGGCAAAGAGATGTTCACGCCTGGAACGTTAACACCCTTCTTGCTCTTGATCGTACCGCCGTTTACGATGCGGCATTTGATTTCCGTACCTTGAACTTCTTCAACGGTCAATCCGATCAGACCATCGTCGATCAGAATAGTTGAACCCACTTTCACATCTCCAGGAAGCTCTTTGTAAGTAATGGAGATACGGTTCTTGTCACCGAGGATTTCTTCAGTGGTCAAAGTGATGAACTCGTCTTGAACAAGTTCAATCGGCTCTTCTAACAATTTACCGGTGCGAATTTCAGGACCTTTGGTGTCCAACAGTATGGCGATCGTTTTCCCCAACTCTTTGCTCGCTTGGCGAATCGTTTTGATTCGGTTGCCATGCTCCTCAAAATCACCATGCGAGAAGTTAAGGCGAGCAACGTTCATTCCGGCCATGATTAATTTCTTGGTGTTTTCTAACGATTCACTGGAAGGACCGATAGTACATACGATTTTTGTTTTGCGCATTTTGGGTTTCCTCCGTTTTTAGGTTCTCTCTATATTTTTTTTAATACTTCTTTTCCAACAACTAAATTTACTATAGTTTAATCGATTTGTATAGGGAATTTGTCATATCGATAATATAAAAGCCTATACATTTCCTGAGCCGGAAGATTCTATGACAACTTGTTCTTTCACATCAGCATTTTTTTCTTCCGATTCTTGATGATCCTCTAGAGCAAGTTCAGCAGTCGCTGCTTCATCGGAATTGGAATATCCGATCTCAACGTTTGCCTTTTCGGTAAATTTGCCGATCTTACGGAACTTCCTGTAGCGATCCTCCAGCAGCTCGTCCGAATTCATAATGGACAATTCTTGCAAATGAATGAGCAATTCCTGCTTGATCGCTGCTGCCGTCGTCTCATAATCACGATGAGCACCACCACGAGGTTCAGGGACGATGCCTTCGATGACTTCCATCTCGAGCAGATCCTTAGCAGTAATCCTCATCGCTTCGGCCGCCATATCTGCTTTAGAGGCGTCTTTCCATAGAATCGAAGCCGCTCCATTCGGTGAGATCGCAGAATATATAGCGTTCTCCAGCATGAGGACACGGTTGCCGACACCTAGTGCTAATGCACCACCGCTACCACCTTCACCAATCACGACGCAGATCAGAGGTACGCGAAGCGCAGCCATCTCCATCAAATTACGGGCGATCGCCTCGGATTGTCCTCTCTCCTCCGCCGTGCTTCCTGGATAAGCGCCTTTGGTATCGATAAAGGTAATGACAGGTCTGCCGAACTTCTCCGCTTGATGCATAAGTCTCAGTGCCTTACGGAATCCTTCCGGATGCGGGCTGCCGAAGAATCGGGCGATATTGTCCTTCGTATCCTTACCGCGCTGCTGACCGACGACCGTAACCGCGGTTCCGTCTAGCTTAGCCAGACCGCCCACGATAGCCAGATCGTCCCCAATAGACGGTCCCCATGCAGCTCGATGAAATCTTCAAAGATCAGGTTAATCAAATCGAGTGAGGTCGGACGCTGATGATGTCTAGCTAGATGCATCTTCTGCGATGGCGTTATGTAGCTGTATATTTCTTCCTCCAGCTGTTTGTAACGTTCCTCCAGTCGTGCAACTTCTTCGCTGAAATCGATTCCCTTCTCCTGGCCAAACTGCTTCAGCTCATTAATTTTCTCGCGCAGTTTCACAAGAGGTGTCTCAAAAGGCAATTCTCCAGCCATTTATGCTCCTCCCTTCACGCTGTGCAAGTCGATCAATTTAGTCAGCATCGCCTTAAGCTCTTTGCGATGAATCACAAGATCCAACTGACCATGCTGCAAATTAAATTCTGCAGTTTGGAAATCATCCGGCAGCTTCTGACGAATCGTCTGCTCAATGACAATTCTGCCGGCGAAGCCGAAGACTGCTCCTGGCTCAGCGATGATAATATCGCCAAGCATAGCAAAGCTGGCCGATACGCCCCCTGTAGTCGGGTCCGTAATGACCGAAATATAGAATCCGCCCTGCTCATTATGGCGGGCTAAGGCTGCACTCGTCTTCGCCATCTGCATCAGACTAAGGATACTCTCTTGCATACGGGCCCCGCCCAATGTCGAGAAGATAATAATTGGTAGACGTTTGGCTGTAGCCGCTTCAATGGCTCGTGTTATTTTCTCACCAACAGCTGAGCCCATGCTTCCAGTAAAGAAATCAAAACTCATGACAGCAGTAACTACTGGAAATCCGCCAATCGTTCCTTCACCGGTAACGACCGCTTCACGCAGTCCCGATTTCATAGCCTGCTGCTCAAGCTTAGTCGCATATCCCGGGAACTCAAGCGGGTCTTCAGATACCAGATCCTGATCATACTCGATGAAGCTACCTTCATCCAACGTAATACGGATCCGTTCCATCGCATTGAGGCGCATATGATAGCCGCAAGAAGGACAAACCTTAAGGTTCTTTTCAAGCTCCTTGCTGTATTGTATGCTGCCGCAGCGGCTGCACTTATTCATCAGACCTTCTGGGATTTCGCGCTTCGGCCGTTCCGCCGGCGTAGATTCGCGTCGCTCCCCAAACGTTCTGAAGGAATGGTCGCGTATTTTCTTTTTTTCTGAAATAAGTCTTTAAACACAACTACACCTCTTCAGCCGTTAATTTATTATTAGTAAGTGTTCAAATAGGCAGGTTTTCAGCACCGAGAAAATTGGTTGAAGCTAGGGCATGAGAAGCAGCGTACGTTATGGGTACGTGAGCATCTGAGATGTTTCAGGAAGAAACATAACTCCGTAACATCCGCTTAGGCCCGTCTGAATTCAAGGTTCGATGCCGTATACACTTTCAGTGCTACTTTGCAAGTCAAAAGCGGACTTTTTGAACTTCCTTTATTACACCCGAAAACAAGGACATAACATGAACTGTTGTCTCCTTGTCATTTATGGATGCAATATAGAATTCAACACTTCTTGAACTTCTTCCAGTTCCCCTGAAGGAACCAATATTTCAAACTGCTGTTTTGATAAATTAACTGGACGTGTTTGGACTAGAAAGCCTTCATCTGTGAGTTTTGACTTGATCATTTCCGCAATCTTAGCGGTAGGAGCAATATACATTACGGTCCACATGCCCTACTCAAAGCCCCCTAACCTCTCAACTTAAGCCCGTATAATAGAGTAATGATAACATAATGTTCAAAAGTCCCGCAACAGAGCAAGGGAGTTAAAAACGTGCCGGAGCCCGCATAAACTCCGGCATATTTCGACTTAACAGACCAAAAAAAATCAATCCTTGGAGTAGTTTGTTGCCTTTTGGCTTTTATGGGCGATGCGCGCCGAAGCAGCGGCTGCAAGTCCTGCGACAAGATCATCTAAATAGACATGAATATGATCTCCCTGATTGTTCAGATTACCGATCAAATCAGGCTTAACCTTGTCCAGATAGCCGAAGCTCGTTAGCCCGATCATCCCAAATACACTAGTAATGCCCAGTGCCATGGTCTCATCCACACCATACAGCGGTTCATCCGCTTCCATAATTGATTGCAAAGGCTCCGGAAGCAGTTTCCGCTCCGCCAATTCATCAAGCGCGATACCCGTAAAAAGCGTATACTGAACCTCGCGTTTTTGCAATACCGCCTTCACGCTATCATAGCATTGTTCTACCGTCAAATCATCATGATAAGGCAATTGAAGCTTATAGACAATCTTAGCGATCTCCTCAAGCTTTACTCCCCGTTTCAACAACTGCGCCTCCGCCAATTCAAATGACATCGTTACCCCTCCTAGGATATTCGTGTTGATCCTATTCTCAATACACTTATTAGTAATCCACATTTGCTTCACCAGATTGCGAACTTCAAATGTTCAACCTCACATATTCACAGGTATTCTCTTTATGCCGAGAAATTTTTGCAGTCTCCTAGTTACCTGTTCGACTTATATCTGATCGGTAACATATGCACTTTTCCGCTTTATATCATCCAATCATTCATGTACCTATGTTCATTTTTTCGCTGTACACGCGTGTTTATCGCCCATCTGAGAACTGGATACTTAAACGATTACCTCCCCTTGATCCTATTCCTGTCCTCTCGTGTTCCTAAGTGTATGCAAGAGTCACATAAAATGTTCATAAAAAAACCTCTCACAACTCAAGGATGAGCGACCACGATTCGCGCAGCTATATTAGTTGAACTAAAACAAAGGACGAGGGCGAAATGATTCTAAAGAAGCTAATAGCTTACTGTAGGAAAATCGCATAGGAAGTAAATCCGCGACGGGTAGTGATCGTAATAACATTTCACCCGGCAGTCTACATTCACATAATCACTAGTACAACTTATACAGATCACTTATAGCAGTCATATAACAGCGGATTATTAACAGGGTTGTCCTCATCACCATTGGATAAATCCCCCAATATTTAATATAATAATGAGCAAGTGACGAAAAACGTCCCGATCCATATTGTTATGGAACCGGGGCGTTTTTTCTATTTATAAAGGAGGCTAGGTAGCAATGGATTTTGAAACTCCTCATTCGGATTTGTTCAAGCTCATATACTTCAAAGAACAGGCGAACGAAGAGGACGTTTGGAACGAGGGCATAGGGAGGCTGAAATCCTGTTTTGCCGCAATGTTTGGTGGCCGCTACAGGGAAACTTTAACGATCTACACCCCGAGTTTGAAGTGCTTGACTGGAGAGGAATCTCCTACTTTTGTGACTTCGCCTGGCTACCGGGGCATGTAAAGCTGATTATTGAAATAAGGCTCAAAAAGTCCAATTTTCAGCACCGAGAAGGTTGGATGAAGCTAGGGACTGAGGAGCGGAGCGTACGTAGTAGGTACGTGAGCACCGGAAGGCCCGGCTGAATTCAAGATTCGATGCCGAGCAACTTCCTGTTTCGCTTCGTGATCAAAAGTTGACTTTTTGACTACCTCTTTAAAGAAATAAAAGGTTATGGCCCACATGTACGAGACATGGACAGACAGAAATATTGCAACGAACTGAATCGGGAAACATTCTTGTCTGCAATGGGATATCAGGTGATCTCCTTTGCTTATGATGATGTTGCTCAGCGTCCTGAGCTATGTATGACATTATTGCGTATGGTAATTAGTCGATATCATCCCGCAGCCACCACGAACGATCTGGAGGGTATCACCGAACGGGAAATCATCCGACTGGCCATCACCCTCGCACGATCCTTGCGGCCAGTAGATGTAGTGAAGCAGCTCGATATAAACCATCGAACTGCTGTTCGGATGCTTCAGGCCCTTAGCACCAAAGGTTACTTCACCCCCATTGCCGGCAAGGAAGGCAGACATATTGTTCGTTATGAGTTGAATCCGGGGAAGATTCAGCGATTGTTGTAGATTGATCTAAATTTCCACCCAATATCATCATTAATTTACATCAATCGAACATCTACCTGCGTACATCCACCCTTATATGTGAGATTGATGGGTATTTTCGGTGCCATTTTAGGCCTACTAAAGCAAGTTTGTGAATTTAGCCGTTCGAAGCGAGACAAAAACTGCAAAAATGCAGTTTTTTCCTCCTTGGCAGAAGAAATATATAGAAATTCCTGCATATATGCCTTTTTTTTCGGGAAAATGAGGAATTTAGCGAATTTACGAGAAAAAGCCTGCATTTTTGCAGGCTTTTCTTCGAAATCGAGAGTTCTTAGAGAAAAACTGCACTTTTGCAGTTTTTTTCTAATTTATAACCGATTAGCGGGTTGATTCACTGTTATCGGGGTAATGTGTGAAGTTTATCTGATCTTCACAGTATCCTGCCCTAGCATTTGCTCCATCTCTCGGAGCAAATCTGGCGTTGGTTTGATGCTGTAGCGATCTGAAAGCGCGAGCAGCTTGCCGGTGCTCTCGTAGAACAGCACCGTGGCCAGTGGGCCAGAATGCAGCTGAAGCAGCTGCTTCAGCTGCACGAGCAGGCCGGCGTTCTCCGCCGCCGCCGTGATCTTGATGAAGACGCGCTGTTCAGCCGTCTTCCGCTCTCGCCCCGCCGTGCGCGGTTGCTCCGCGCCGGGGCGTCCCGGGCCGCCTGGCGCCCGGCGGCCTTCCGCCTGCGGCGGCTTGCCCCTCGGTGGCACGGCCACGAGGGTGCTTCGGCTCCGCCGCAGTGGCAGCGTCCGCAGGGCTGCCTGCACGGGAAGCGCCGGATGCCATTGCATCCGACGTTTCCGGTTTGCCGTCGGCACCGGCTTCCACGCCGCCGGTGCCTCCCGCCTTCGCCGCAGCGCCAGCCGGGGTCGGCTGCGGCTCACTAGCGCTGCCGCCGCGCACCGCCGCTGCGGCTGCACCGCTCGGGCGTGCCCTGACGGGTGCATCGGCTGCGCCCTCCGTTGCTGCACCGCCTGGGCGCGCATTGCCAGAAGCGCCCGTTGTGCCCACCGCAGCGCTCGCGCCTGCGGCCCCGCCGCTCCCAGCGCGGCTGCCGCCAGCCCCCGCTGGGGCCGTGCTGCGCCGGCGGCCAAGTCCGCGCCGCAGCGCGGTGAGGCTCTGCGCGCTCAGCGGCGCCACCTCATCGGCCAGCAGCTTGAAGCCTTCGTCCTGCTGCTGGACCGTCGCGCGCAGCGCAAGCAGCGCGCCCTTGGTTACGTGTGGCTCACAGCGGCGCCACACGTTCGGAAACAAGACCACCTCGCAACGCTCAATCTGGTCCTCCAGCTCCATGAAGGCCATCGGCTTGCCCTGCTTGGTCATAATCGTCTTGAGCGATACAACCATCCCCGCTACGACCGTCTCGCTCTCATCCACTGCCTCAGCCAAATCCATCAGTCGATCGATTCCATCTTCGTTCAGCAGTTCATCAAAATCATCCAACGGATGACCGGATAAGTACAATCCCAGCAGCTCACGCTCTAGTTCAAGCTGCTGTCCGATCGTGAATTTAGGGATCTCAGGATATTCGATATACCAATTCGGCGTTTCGATGAAATCAAACAGTTGAATCTGCAGATCATCTCGTTCCTTACGCCACTTCGTCGCTGCTTCCACCGTCTCATCCAGCATCGCTAGTAATTGAGCGCGATGCCCAGGCAAAGAATCGAACGCGCCTCCCTGAATCAATGACTCAATAACACGCTTGTTGCAGACACGTAAATCGACGCGTCGACAGAAATCCAATAGACTGTCAAAAGGCCGTTCCTGTCGCTCCTTCAGAATACTCTCCATCGCTTGCGTACCTACATTCTTGATCGCAGCCAGTCCGAAGCGTATTACCCCATAATGAGCACCGAGATCACTTTGGGCATCCAAGGATACTTCAGCAGCTATACCCGAACCACCATCATTTAGAGTACCGATCGAATCTGAAGATCCATCCCAACCTGTAGATATAGATACACGAGAAGATTCCACCGAAATAGGAAAATCCACATTAGAACTGGAATCAGAACCTGAATCTATTGCAGAATCTGTATTGGAACTAATGGTGCTCAGGTCTCTTACAACTCCGAACCTGCCCGTACCGTTCACTCTAGGCGTGAACAATATCCCGCTCTCATTCACATCCGGCGGCAATACGATAATACCCATCCGGCGGCACTCGACGATATATTCAGCTACCTTGCGGTGGCTGCCCATGACAGCCGTCAGCATCGAAGCCATGAAATGCACTGGATAATGCGCCTTCAAATAAGCTGTCTGAAAAGCGAGCACCCCATACGCTGCGGCATGCGCCCGCGGGAAACCATAATCCGCGAAGCGAACAATCATATCGTAGACCGCATTCGCGTCCGCTTCCATATAGCCCTGTGCTTTGCTCCCGGCCACAAAATGACCGCGCTGCTCATCCAACACCTCACGTTTCTTCTTCGACACGGCCCGGCGCAGCAAGTCCGCTTCACCAAGCGAGAATCCAGCCATCCTTGAAGCAATCTGCATGATCTGCTCTTGGTAGACGATAATGCCATACGTATCCTTCAGAATTGGTTCCAGATCCGGATGCGGGTAATGAACCTCACTCAAACCGTGCTTTGAAGTAATATAATTCGGAATAAACTCCATCGGACCAGGACGATACAGGGCCAGAACAGAGATTACATCCTCAAACTGCGAAGGCTTTAAATCACGTAGCACGCGGCGCATACCCGCCGACTCAAGCTGGAATACCCCAGTCGTCTCACCACGGCCTAGCATCTCATAAGTCTTGTGATCATCATCGGGAATGATACGAAAATCCGGCGCATCTCCGCTCTCCTCCGTGATCCACTCCATGCAGCGTTCGATGATCGACAGCGTACGCAAACCGAGAAAGTCCATTTTCAGCAAACCGATCGCTTCGAGATTCTCCATTGAATATTGTGTCAGCGCCGTACCTTCGCTGCCCGTCTGCAGTGGAACCGCATCTGTCAGCGGATCGCGTGAGATAACTACGCCAGCCGCATGAGTCGAAGCATGCCGCGGCATCCCCTCTACCTTCATCGCCATATCGAGAAGTCCATGAATACGCGGCTGTGAGTCATATAGCCCCTTCAAATCCGGGCTCTCCTTCATCGCACGCTCAATCGTCATCCCCAGGTTGCCGGGAATAAGCTTAGCTACCTTATCGACCTCACCGAATGGAACACCCAGCGCCCTTCCTACATCACGCACAGCCGCCCTCGCAGCCATTGTACCGAAGGTAATAATCTGAGCAACATGCTCAGAACCATATTTATCCGCTACATAAGCAATGACTTCATCCCGGCGCAAATCGCTGAAGTCAATATCGATATCCGGCATCGTCACCCGCTCCGGATTGAGAAAACGTTCAAACAACAGCTTATATTTCATCGGATCTACATTCGTAATATGAAGCACATAAGCGACGATACTACCTGCTGAGGATCCCCGACCTGGACCGGTTGCGATACCATGGTGATGGGCATAGGCGATGAAATCCCATACAATTAGAAAATAATCTGAGAAGCCCATTTTCGCGATAACTTCCAGCTCATACTTGAGCCGCTTCTGCAGAGAAGTCTGGGCCTCCTGTGTCTGCCACTCCGGCAAACCACCATATCGCTCAGCTAGACCTTGTTGACAGAGAGATTCCAGATAAGATGCAGAGTCCATTCCTTCAGGAATCGGACGGTAAGCCGGGAGAATATGCTTGCCGAATTCCAATTCTAGCTCACATTTCTCAGCGATTACCTCTGTATTCCGAATCGCTTCCGGCACATGCGGGAACAGAGTGGCCATCTGAGCCGCTTCTTTCAGATAGAGCTGGTTCGTATTCATTTTCAGACGATCCTCGTCCTCTACGCTCTTGCCGGTGCCAATACAAATCAGTACATCCTGAACCTCGGCATCACCCTGCTCCAAGTAGTGAACGTCATTAGTTGCTACAAGAGCGATCCCCGTCTCTTCAGCAAGCTGAATAAGCTGTGGATTGACCTTCTTCTGCTCCGGAATACTGTGATCCTGTAGCTCTAGATAGAAGTCCTCACCAAACGCCGCCTTATAGCGCAAAGCGGCCCGCTTTGCTTCCTCATAGCGACCATGAAGCAGATGCTGCGGCACTTCTCCGCCAAGACAAGCACTCAGGCAGACGAGCCCTTCAGCATGACGCGCCAGAACCTCCCAGTCGATCCTCGGTTTGTAATGGAATCCTTCAAGCTGTGCGATCGAACACAGTCGCATCAGGTTCTGATACCCCTGCATATTCTTCGCAAGTAGAATCAGATGATGGATCGGCTGGTCCTTGCGGCTTCCCCGCTCCTTGCGCGACCCAGCCGTGAAGTACATCTCACATCCGATAATCGGCTTAATTCCATTTGCCTTGCACAATTTATAAAAAGGAACCGCACCGTACATCACTCCGTGATCGGTCAGCGCCAGTGCCTTCATGCCGAAGCCAGCGGCTCTCTTTACCAGATCTTCAAGCCGGGCGGCACCGTCCAGCAAGCTATATTCGCTGTGTACATGCAAGTGAACAAAGCTGTCCATGCGTTCCCTTCCTTTCCAAACAAATCACTATTAGTAAATCCTCATTTAACCCTATCTATAAAACTGTTTCTTTAATAAAAGATTTTATCATACATCTATATGCTACGCCCATAGAATGAGAGTAACGAAGGACAAGGGGTATTTCACACGGTACAGAAGATTAAGACCCGGACGAGCCATCTAGCGAAAGGGGAACTGACTAAAAATGAGTACTTTTCTTACAAAGGCAGTCATCGACTTCTTTGTTGCATTCGGAATCGTGCTAGGAGGAGCTCTAATAGGAGGGATCGGAGCGGTTATGGCCTTTCAACCGCCGACTCAGAGTATGCTCGAGATTGCCGGCCGCATCAAGATCTGGGCGCTGGCTGCCGCGGTAGGCGGAACGATCGACCCGATGCGGGTGATCGAGAGCAATTTCTTTGACGGTAACATCTCACCGGCTATTAAGCAGATTCTATATTTGATGTTCGCATTTCTCGGGGCTCATATAGGAGCGGAAATCGTGCGCTGGATGTGCGGGGGCGGCAGGGGATGAAGAAGGGCAAATGGCCTAGTCTCCAGGGCTTCAAGCGCTTTATGCAGTTTGTCGGCGTGTTCCTGCTGGGCATAGTTATTGGCAGCATCGCTTACAATATGGTGTTTCAGGCAAGCTTTAATCAGCTGTGGATTGAGAATAAAGACCTTCAAATCAAACTCTATCAGGTGGAGGAAGACAATAAGACACTCCGAAAATACAAAAATCGTTCCACTGTCGTCAAAGAGATTAAGGTAACGATAGAAGAACGCGACCCACCTTTAGATTCCCTCGCTGTCAAAGAAGTCGTGCAGACGCTGCAGGACGAGCTTGAGGTGCTGCGCGGCAGGAACATCTTTGACATCGATTCCGACGCCAAAATGGCCCGTACCCTGCTTAATAAGAAAATATATTCGGTCCGCGATAAGGACTATAGCATTCAAATCAAGACGATGCTCGTCAGTGAAGGCGTATTGCAGATTTGGGTCGATATGCGACCATATGTGCGAAGTTAATTTTTCGTGTTACAATGATATAAATCATACTTGATATCACATTATTTGGTAATATTTTAATGCGAAAAGGAGCTGTCCTACTACTATGGTCGATGGCATTCTGTATGTGGTGTATGCTGGCTTGTTGCTATCCAGTTTATGCTCGATTATCTTCAGCCTGAAGGCGCGCCGATCTATTGACCCCCATAAGCGCGGCATCACACAGGCCAAGAGCAATATCAGTATGGGCTTTATGCTGCTGTTCCTGGCGATGATTCAAATGTTCATGTTCACCGGTTCGACTATTCGTGTGGTCGTAGGTGCCATCTTTATGGTGCTGGGGGCGTTTAATATTTTTGCAGGCTTCCGCAACTATGGAATCTTCTCAAGACAAAGAGCGGATTAAAAAATGCTAGAATCTTGGGTCTATGCATGGTCGATCGATTGCAAAGACAGCATCCCCTTGGCGACAATATTGTCCTGATATTTCATCAAAATCTCCAATTTACATGCCCTGCGGCTCATCTCCAATATGACCGGAGTAATAACGACCGGATTCTCAATTTGGACAGGCCGGATGAAATAGGTCGATAAATTATCTACGACATAATCAGCCCCGCTAACATCTTTGGCGAAGGTCAAGGCAGCTTGCGTCATTAACGAGCTAAGCACGCCGTGAGAGATTGTACCTAAATGGGTTGCCATCTGCGGCGTGATCATACCATGAAAGAACAGCTTACCATCCTGATCACGCTCTTCGGCGAACCCGTTCCACATCAAATGCTCAAAGGTCTCACCCATCTGTGGCTGATTTTGAGCGTCCCTCATTGCTTGCAGCACCTCTCTACGTGTTACCGAAGAGACCAACTTACGATTGCGATCTACTACAGGTAGAAAATCAATCCCTTCCCACACCATAATCTGTGCGGCTGAGGCTAGCGATGTCTGCATACCTACAGTGATAGGATGACGGATCAAGCACTTCTCAATGCTCTGGTCGCCGCTGAGCTCCTCGACGTCTTTGCGGCTAACAATGCCGAAAACCCGGTTCCATTCATCGACAACAGGAAAATGCTGCGCCCCGTCTCTATCGACAGCTGGTCAAAATCAGAGATCGTACTCGTCAGCTTCAGCATATTGACCCGCGGTTTCCTTGCGACAATATCCTCAACGAGTATAATCTTCTTCTTGATCAGACGATCGAATAGGGCACGATTGATCATAGATGCTACCGTAAACGTATCATGGCGTGATGAAATAATCGGCAGTTGTAAGGAGTCCGCCAAATTCTTCACTTCACGACTTGTCCCAAATCCGCCGGTAATGAGCACGCCAGAACCCTGCTGTAGCGCCAAAGAATGGGTATTCTCGCGGTTACCGACAATCAGCAGACTACCCGCATCAATATAGCGTGCCATCGCGTCGATTTTCATAGCTCCGATCACATACTTGTTCAGGGTTTTACCTAACCCCTCGGCCCCGCCAAGAACATGGCCTTCTACGATTTCCACGACATCTTCAAAGCTCAATTGATCGGACAGATTCCTCGGCTTCTTCTCGACGCGAACCGTACCGATCCTCTCTTTCGTAATGACGATACCTAGATTTTCCGCTTCTTTCAGTGCCCGGTAAGCTGTACCCTCGCTCACATTCATCGTCTTAGCCAATTTACGCACGGATATCTTTGTACCAATCTTTAGTCCTTCAATATATTGAAGCAGCTGCTCGTGCTTTGTAATCCCCTCTTCATGCACCTCCAACTGTTATACCCCCAATCCGAATCTGTACTATTCTGTATCTATTATACACTTTATTTTATATTGTAAAAGCATAATTACTTCTCTTTCCGTGCTAGGGTTATTCAGACAAAAAGCCCCTCCCATAATAAGTATGGAAAGGGCCGTTGTATGTTATTCAATTTCTGTACGGTATACGAAAATACGGCACACGCCTTTCATTTCACGTCGACAGCACTCTCACGAATGATCAGCTTTGTCGGAATCGTGATCTTCATACAAATCTCCCTTGCGCTATTCAAGCGATCCTGCATCAGGGTTACGGCTACCTCACCCATAAACTCCGTATTTAGACGAATCGTGGTCAGGGGAGGAACCATGAACTGCGCGGCCGAGATATCATTGAACCCGATAATGCTAATATCCTCCGGAATTCGATATCCGAGTTCGGAACAAGCCTTGTAGAGACCAACTGCGATTGTATCGTTCGCCACGAATACAGCGGTCGGCTTCTCCTTAAGCTCCAGTAGCTGCTTCAGCAACAAGTAGCCATCCTTCGGATTATAGCCACCAATCTTAATATACTCCTCATGATAGAGGCCCTTATTCTTTAAGTAATTCTCGAACACTTCCTGCCGCAGATCATAATAATGATTGCCCGATTTGTCCGTATCCACACCGCCAATGAAGCCAATCTTCGTATGTCCAAGCTCCAGCAAGTAGTCAAGCGCCTTGCGCGTCGCCTTATGAAAATCGATCACGACCGAATCAAAGAGATCCGGATCAGGGGAAGAATCAATAAAGACTACAGGCTTCTGGAAGCCTGATATGCGCTCGAATGTCTTCTTTGACAAAGAAGCCAAGACAAATAATCCCATCGATCGTTCTCAACCGTTCAGGCTGGTCACCGCTGCGAATGCGATATATTTTATGTCCTTCCTGCTCTAGCTTCTTCTCCAGTGCCACACGAATCGAGAGATAATAAGTATCGTCCAATTCTTCTTCCAGAGAATAAGAATAATAGAGTCCAATCTTGAATCTCCGCTTACGCTTCTTACGACTCGGTGCCTGATAGGAGAGTTGCTCAGCGGCCTCGAAGACCCGCTGTCTTGTCTCATCGGTCACATTCAATGTCTCATCGTAATTCAGTACCCGCGACACTGTCGCAATCGACACATTGGCTATATCCGCAATATCTTTAATCGTCGCCATTATACCGCCTACTCATCTTATTTTGTATAAAAGCCAGCTTCGTCTCTGCTGTAATCACCGCTGCCAAAATCAATATACTACCGATAATCATACGTATCGTAAGCTGTTCATGCAAGATCAACACCGAGAACAGAGTTCCGAACAGCGCCTCTGTCGATAATATGATCGCCGCTTTTGTCTCGGTTGTATATTTCTGCGCGACGGTCTGTACCAGAAAGGCTATCGTCGTACTGAATATACCTAAATAGGAAGCTGCCAGCAAACCTCTACCATCAAGATCGAAATGAATCGTTTCCCCACGAAACAAGATGACCAGTATAGATAATAAGAATGCGATAAACATCTGCACGATCGTTAGCCCGATTGGCGAGTGCTTCTTAACAAATTCCGCCGTAAAGAAAATATGGAAGGCGAAGCAAATCGCACACAGCAGAGTTAGAGCATCTCCGGTATTAAAAGCTCCATTTAATTCAATAGAAAGAACGCCAACACCAACAATTGCCAGAAACGCACCGATCAAGCCGTATTTATCCAAGCCTCTACGGAAAATGAGATAGCCGATAAACGGAACAATCACTACATTAACTGCTGTCAGAAATGCATTTTTAGAAGGTGTCGTATATTGCAGTCCCACCGTTTGTAGCAGAAAGGCCAGGAATAGAAATACTCCCAGCACCGTACCTGCTATAAACACCGGCGCGTTAGCGCCCGCAAATGCTTCATAAAGATCAGAGTCATTAGACAGAAGGCAATCAGGAAGCGAATCGCCATCACTTGATAGGGTGATAGAAAATCGAGTGAAATTGCACTCGCAATAAATCCCGTTCCCCAAATCACCGCCACAAGCAGAAGGCCGAGTTCACCTGCATATTTTCTCATTCCTTACCACTCACCGCCACCCGCGAACCGTTCCGCTAACAGCAGAAATACACTCAATGTCCAAGTAAAGGCAGGATCAACCAGGCCTTTGCCGCTGAATGGATCAAAGTTCTCCGCCATTCCGCCGACAAGTGTCAGTTCCATAAATTTATTCGCCAATGATGCTGCAAGTTCATTATATCCATTATTTTGAAGTGCATCAATGAACAAATAGGTGACTGGTGCCCAGATCGGACCTAGCCAATAGCCATTGTCCTTATATAACTGACTGTCTTTACTCTCTGTACACAGTCCATAAGGGGCTTCGAATTTTTCAATTAACACCTGCACCAGCCTATCCGTCAGATCCGGCGGTAATCTGTAGCCAATCACAAGCGGCATTAATAGAATCAAGCTGTCCTGCTGTGCAATAATCCGGTGTTCCGGTGCATATCTGGCTACAAAAGTGCCTTCCATATACAGGCGCTCCATGAGCATACGGTATAATTCATCGGCCGTCTCGTTCCACTTCTTCGCCTCGCCAATGAGCCCTAGCTCAACCGCCATATCACTTAGGATATCGATCTGGCGAATCAGATGAGCGGCTAAGTCTGGCGCCTCTACCGGAATTCCATCATGGAAAATCGAAGCATTATCCCAACCGGAATCATTACCATGATTGTACACCGGCAGATGCTTAACATCGCTGCGACGGTGTTCCAACCAATAATTCGTCGCCCGCTTCAAGCTATCATATACGCGAGCCACAATCGCTGGATCATTGAACAATACATTACGTTGTCTCATCTGAGCAAATGCCCAGGCATGGATCGGCGGCTTGCAACAATTGAAAGAAATGAACTTATCATTGATGAAATCCGCATAGATACCACTGCGATCCTGATGAGCCATGAATATCTCGAGTTGAGCTAGCGCTAGTTCAGGTCGCTGACTGCTTAACATCAGCGCATTGAAGCAGTTATCCCAGCTCCAGATGTTGAACATCCAGTTCTTGGACATATACATTGCGTAATCCTTTAGCTGACCCTCAGGATGTACGACACAAGACCAAGTGATATACGATGCCAATTGACGTGATGGCTCGAATCGCTCCGGTACGGCCGTCATTTGTTTTAGCCACTGTTCATAATGTTGTCTGACGCGCTCGTATGCCGCAGAATAATCATCATACTCCCGTCGCGACCAGACGGTCTTATAGCTTTCGATGGCGAAGCTAGAATCTCCGCCATCTGGATTGAAAGTTATAGCTATACGTTCATTGCCAACCGTACTCCATGGAGCGTCAACATCCACTTCTCCGCTCAGTACGGTGAACATCAGTTTGATCTCCTTGGTGTACAAATGGTATTCCCATTGCCCTGCCCCATAAGGCATAAGGCTATCATAACGCGACTTGAGTGCCGTTAGTTGGAGTGATACTCCATTCATTATGCCGCGAATGACATCTTCATCACTGATACACAACTCTGCCCATTGCTGCGGTTGATCACGATGGACGAGGCGAAGCCTCGTTTCCGTCACATCGAGATCATAATCGATCGGCACGCCACTCTGCATGAGTCGTAGCTCAAATATGTTACTTGGCGCCTCGTCTCCACCATGCAAGTCCCGCAGCATCAGATGACCGGTCTTCCGATCCAGTGATAAGGCAAAGTATGAGCCGTAGCGACTAAATGGAATATCCGCAATGTTCATATTCATTGCCTCACCCCTTTTCGGCGTAGAGCCGCTTGCTTGCACTAATTTCAGTTCCAGGAGCAACCACGGACCATTCTACATCGATTTCAAATGGCTGGAGACCAAGCTTGTACGGAGGAAGCTGTTCCTCGCCGCAGCTATTGCTTCCAAGTCCGCTCTGCATGTTATCGATATGAACGACATGATAGGATGCCTTCTCCAATTCATGACGATGCTTCGCCCGTTCGAGCGCTTCTGTCGTGTAATCATGCACAGTGAGTTCGCAGCTATGCCGCGATTTGAACAAGAGCGATGCCTCCTGATCGGACATACTGAACCATTTGACATCGGTACGGTTACCGTTCTCCTGCGGATACACATATGGGGTATGAAGTTCTTCAACAGCAGCGTTAAATACCCCCATTATCGATGCTTGCTTGCTATCAACATAGTTCTCTCCAAAACCTCTGCCATACCAGGTCACTTGCCCCAGCTCTTGGCGGACATGCATCTCGATACCTAGCCGTGGCAGCATGGACGGAACTTCCTTGCAGAGAATAACAGGTTCTCCCGACAGATGAAGCCGAATCGTTCCATCCGCAAAGACGATATATCGATAAGTTGAATCGAAGCCAAAGGCCTGGTTCAGAGCGCTGAAGTAAGTAGTAATATTAACTTCCGCATAGCTTCCATTGTCTTTTACATCGAAATCTACCAATTGCTCGCTGCTCAGATGAAGGAAATACTTCTTCTTCCAATCATCAACTTTGTACATATCGTTATCGATCGGCGCCCGCCACATCGTCAATCTCGGACCACGTTCAATCCATGCATCGCCCTGTCTGCAGTAGCTGTGCAAATAACCGTATACATGGTCAAATACTACTTCGAATTGATCATTGGATATCGTCGTATACACGGCATCCCGAACAATGCTTAGCTCTCCGGATACTTGGCGCACTGTCAATTCTGTGCGTACATACGGAAGCTTGAACTGCGCATCGGCTATGACGTGCCCCTGTTCGGCATAAATCGTTCCGTCCTTCAATTTATATTGCAAATTCATATAGTAATCTGTGTTCGGAAGCACCTCATCGATGGAAAAGTCGATCCGATGCTCTCGTTTCTCACCAGGTAGAATAGTATTCAGCGGTGATGTTCCCTGACTAAGTACCTGATCGTCATGTACAATTTGCCATTCGAGCTGCAAATGAGAGAGATCGATAAATTGATACGTATTCTCTATATCAATCATGCCTTGCTTGAGATCTAAAGCCGTCGTCTTCACCGGTTCGATTACTTTTTTATATTCCAGCAATGCTGGCGAAGGTATCTGATCTGGGTAAATCAAGCCATCGATGCAGAAATTACCGTTCGTAGGCTCATCCCCGAAGTCTCCGCCGTAAGCATAATAAGCATTTCCATCTGTATCGACCTGCTGAACGCCATGATCACACCATTCCCAGATAAAGCCGCCCTGAAGCCGTTTGTACTGTCTGAATACATCCTGATACTCCTGCAAGCCGCCCGGTCCGTTGCCCATGGCATGTCCGTATTCGCACATCATATGCGGCTTCTTGCCTTCATCATCGCGGCCGATCTCCTTCAGCCTCTCGAGCCTTGTATACATCGTGGAATAGACATCGGTGACAATCGCTTTGCGATCTCCTTCATAGTGAACTAACCTCGTCGGATCTAGTCGTTTGCAGGCCTGAGTCATGCTTAGGAAGTTGCTGCCGAAGCTCGACTCATTGCCCAAGGACCACATAATAATTGAAGCGTGGTTACGGTCTCGCATCACCATCCGCTCAGCGCGTTCCACATAGGATTGCTCCCATTCCTTATTATCGGACAGCCAATCGTAGCGATCGATCAGTTCGAAGCCGTGGCATTCCAGATCGGCTTCATCGATGACATACAGCCCGTATTGATCACAGAGGTCATAGAATACTTCGTTGTTCGGATAATGGGCTGTACGAACTGCATTAATATTGTGTCGCTTCATGAGAAGGATGTCCTGTAACATACGTTCCTTACTGATAGTGCGTCCATGTTCAGGGTCATGGTCATGGCGGTTGACACCATTCAGCATGATCACTTTGCCATTCACTCGAATATTGCCATCCTTCACTTCAACACAGCGGAAGCCGATACGCAGAGGGATGACCTCAATAGCCTGGTCTCCTTCATACAGCGTCACGATCAGCGAATAAAGATTCGGGGTTTCCGCTGTCCATTGCTTTGGTGCAGAGATTAGCTTAGTCAACGTAATATCATTGGTCGCTCCAGCAGAAATCGCCACTACTTGCTCCATCTGAGCTACGAGTTCTCTTTGATCATCAAGCACTTCACAGGCGATACGGACACTCTTTTCTAGTGCGAAGCAACTATCCAACTTGATCTGTACCTTCAATTCACTATCTTGGTACAATTCATCAAATGCGGTCACCACATAAATATCCTCGATCGCCGTCTCCGGCATCTGATACAGTTCAACACTACGGAAGATACCGCTCAACCACCACATATCCTGATCTTCCAGATAAGTCCCGTCCGACCATTGATAGACACGTACAGTGATCTGATTGTCACCCGCTGCGACATACGAGGTAATATCGAACTCCGATGGTAGACGGCTCACCTTGCTGTAACCCGCATGTTCTCCGTTAATCCACAGATCAAAGGCGCTATCCACACCATTAAATTTCAATATGATACGCTGCCCTGGTACCAGTTCTTCCAGATGGAATCTGCGCCGATAAATGCCTGTCGGATTCTCGGTTGGCACATATGGAGGATTGATCGGGAACTGATAATACAGATCGGTATAGCTCATCTTCCCGTACCCTTTCATCTGCCAACAGGATGGAACCTCGATATGGTCCCACTTGCTAGAATCATGGTCGATATGATAGAAGCCTGACGGAGACAATTCTGGTGCCTCCAGATAGAGGAACTCCCAATCTCCGTCCAGACTTTGATAGTCAATACTCCCCTCTTTCTTCATCTCTAGCGCTTGCTCCTTCGAGCGGTAGCGCCAGAAACTTGCGCTCGCGCTTTTACGATTGATGTGAGATAGATGAATATCCTCCCAGCGTTTATGTGCTCTTCTCATACCAGCTTCCTCCCCAATACCATTGTTGTATAACGCTTGAAGCTTTTATTTAATCGCTCCGCTAATCCCTTCAACTATATATTTCTGTGCAAAGAAGAAGGCGATCACCGGCGGAATAATCATTAATATCGTAATCGACATAATCGGAAGAATTTGTAATTCATGGACTCCTTTAAATGCAGCCAACCCTAATGCCAATGTATACTTCGAGCGATCCTGCAAGAAAATGAGTGGTCCGAGATAGTCGTTCCATACGCCGAGCATATTTAAAACTGCAATTAACGTTAGTGGCGCCTTCATAATCGGTACGAATATTCTCGAGTACGTCTGGAAGTCACTCGCCCCATCAATTTTGGCCGCATGCTCCAGCTCCTTTGGCACGCCCATCAGAAATTGCCGCAGTAGGAACACATAATACGCCGATCCGAAAAAGGCAGGTATAATCAGCGGCTTCAGCGTATTGATCCAGCCAAACATATTGAACTGCATGTAGAGAGGAATCATCGTAACGTCCCATGGGATCATCATTGTCGCTAGCAGTAAGATGAACAATGCATTCTTGAACTTGAACTCATATCTGGAAAATCCATAAGCGATCATCGAACAAGAAATAATCTGTCCAATGGTCGTTAGCACCGTAATCGTAACCGAATTCAGCAAATATTTACCGAATGGCTGGGCATTCCAAGCATGAACAAAGTTGGAGAATTTCCATTCAGTCGGGAAAAATACGACAGGATACTGATAAACTTCCGTTTCCGTCTTCAACGCGGTTAGCACAATCCAAATAAAAGGAAACAGAAAATAGATCGAAAACAACACTAGAAGAGCATAGATAATCGTCTTATACCATGCTGATGTCTTCATTTGCCCTTTCCTCCCCGCGCAGGCTTATTACTCTTCACTTCATTCTCATAAAACACCCAAACAGAGGAAGATCTGAAGATCAATGCCGTTAACAATAAGATGATAATGAACATAAACCAAGCGTTCGCACTCGCATAACCGAGCTTATGATGCTTGAACGCATTATTGTACACGAACAACCCGTAGAAATAGGTCGATTTAAGAGGTCCGCCATTGGTCAGAAGCAGGACCAGTGTTAATTGCTGCAATGCTGATATCGTTGACGTAATCAAGTTAAAGAATAGAGTCGGTGTAATCAGTGGCAAGGTAATACTCCAGAACTGCCGAAACGGCCCCGCACCGTCAATCGCTGCCGATTCATATAGATCAGGAGAAATGCCTTTAATATTCGTATAGAAGATTAACATCATCGTGCCAACACCCCAGGCGCTGGCAATGACGATAGAGATAATTGCACTATTCGGATCGACTAACCATTTGGGCCCTTCAATGCCGAGCAGGGACAAAGCGTAGTTCAAAATTCCGTATTTAGTGTTGAAAATCCAGCCCCAAATGATAGATACTGCAACCCCAGACACGACAGCAGGCAAATAGAAGATAGTACGGAATATCTTAACTCCCTTCACATGCTGCGTGATGAGTAATGCTAATATCAGTGAGATACCCAGGCTTAATGGGACATAGAAGATTGCAAACTTCAATGTAATCCACAATGATTTATAGAACTGAGGATCATCCGTGAACATCTTGGAATAGTTGTCAAAACCGATAAACTTCGGCTTAGAGGTGACAGGCCAATTGAAGAAGCTCATAATTAATGAAAACACTAGTGGTCCAACTGTAAAAAGCAATATGCCGACGATCCAGGGCGAAATAAATAAGTAAGGAGTCCATTTTGCTAATTTGCGGGCTCGTTTATAGCTTTTGGCTGCTTGTTCCATAGCTAACCTCCGACTTTCCTCTTAGTCTGATAGCATATCCCTGAGCGGGCGATTATGTCAGGAAAGGAGGGAGACGACAGCCTCATCGTCCCCTCATTCCCGCTTTATAGGTAGTTCAAAAAGTCCGTTTTTGATCACACACTTCAAGATTTCATTCAATCTAATGAACGAGGTAATCTATAAGTTTACTGTGCTGCGTCATCCAACACGGCCTTAGGATCCATTAAAGTGCTTGGATTGAAGATTGATTCAAACGCCAGTTCCAGACGTTCGGAAATCTCGCTCCAGTTGTCCACCTTGAACGAAGACGGCGTATAACTTTCGCTCAACTCCAGCATGTGATAGAACACTTTTTTCATATCATCATTCTTCAAATTCTCGCTATCTACCACGCTCTTCAGTACTGGCAGTTCATAGTCAATACGCGCCTTGTTCGCTTCTTCGCTCGTCCAGAATTTAATGAACTCCCAAGCCGCATCTTTCTTCTTGGATTCTTTCGACATCGATATACCTGAAGAAGACACTATACTGACAGCGCTTCCATTCTTGAACTTAGGCAACTCGACAATTCCGAAATTGATCCCTGCTTCCTTCAAGCCTCCGATCGACCAGGCTCCATTCGTAAACATGGCTACCTTCCCCGACTTCATCTCTGTGGATCCCGAGCCTTCGGTAGTAATTGCGTACCCTTCCTTGAGCATATTCTGGTACATCGTAAGTACTTCGATCGATTTTGGACTATTCAGATTCCCTTCAAGGTTGCCTTGATCATCGGTATAGGAAGCACCATTCCCCCATAGGAACATCTCAAAATCATAAGGGTCAGGCTTACCTGAGAAAGCAAATCCACTAACGCTATCCGCTTTATTGGTCAATTTCTTAGCATCTGCCTGCAGGTCTTCCCATGACCATCCGTCCTGCGGATATGGAATGCCCGCGGCATCAAATAAATCCTTATTATAGTAAACGACGTGTGTAGTATAGCCTACCGGCAGGCCCAAGATTTTATCATCTGCCGAGTTGTAATTCCACAGCGTATCATAGAAATTATCCTTAAATCCGCTGCCTTCCTTCTCGATATAAGGGTCCAAAGGCTCCAACGCATCCTTATAAGTCGGATAGTTCCACATGTACATCACATCCGGAGCATCCTTCGCTCCCATACCGGCCGTGATTTTCGTGTCATAATCGCTACCGTAGGCCTCCAAGTTCACTTGAATATCTGGGTGCTTCTCATTAAACTTATCGATCAGTTCTTGCTGCAATGTCAAGTTATCCTCAGAATCCCAAGTCGCAAACCGAATCGTCTGTTTACCACCCTGATCCGCCTTATTTCCTGTTCCTCCTCCACAAGCCGTTAAAGCCATACTCACCATCAACATAACGATAAATAATGATTTCCCTTTCACTTTCAGCATAAAGGCCCCCCCTAAATTTGTGTTACAAATCATAAGCACTACGCTGAGTCCAGATCATACTACACATTAATCGCTATTATACGTTGGCTGTTTGGCACCCCCTGAAATACTCAAATATGAAAGCGCATACTTATTCTTTTAAAAAAATAACTGAATATCGCTTTATGCTACGGCTTCGACATTTCTTAGCCAAGCGGAGCGTTTCTGTTTACTCATTATATTTTTAATTTTAGTAAAAAGTCAACAATTTTTATCAGTAAAAATAATCGTAAATCATCCTTATTCTGCTAATATATCCACAATTAATGTATAAAGAGCTGTTATTTCGTTCTTTACAGCCATTTCGTACACGTTAGTCATTAGTAAAAACAATGTATTTTTACTAGTAAAAATGACTCAAGTTAATAGAATTCTCGCTAAGTTGTCGAATCACTTCAAACAATGCCGATTTCGATAAATAAAAAACGCGAATCTTCAAGTTCATATCGAACTAGAAGATTCACGCTTGCGGTCAAAAAATATAAACTTACATGCTATGATTCTGCCGTTCCTCTACGCCCCATTTGTTCTGCCACTCGCTCAGCTTGGCGCGGCGGGCGGCATCCAAGGTCCGCTGCTTCTCTTCATTCACACCCAGTAGGAAATGCAAATGCGCGCCGATAACTAGCAGGGCGAAAGCCGCCCAGACAATCCCGAACCAGGATACGAGATCCCTGCCCGGCTGGAATTTAATCAGGGGAATGGCATATACCAGCATAGCCAAGGCTAGAATCAAATACACGGCATGCTTCCATTTACTCTTCTTCTTGACAACTTTCATCTTAGCTACAACTCCTTCATTTCTTGGAATAGACAATGTCCATAGGCTCGTACATGGAATCTATATATATCTACTCTATGAAGGAGATTTAAACATTATGAGAGGTTGTTCAAATTATGAGAGATTTATTTTATCGTTCTAGCCTTCAATCGATGGGCCGTATAGGTCCTGCAGGCTGTCTGTAATGATCTTGTTCACATCCTGGATGATAACGCTCAGACGGCGCTCCGCATCGAACAGTCGACGGATGTTCAAATTAAGACTAAGGCTTTCAAATTGCTTCTCCATCTGCCCCATCTCTTCCTGAGATGGCATATCTCCTGTCATCATCCGTTGCTGCATCTCATTCTGTTGTGTGCGGAACTCATCCAGCATCCGCTTGCTGTCTTGGTCCAAATCGATCAGCTTCATCGCCGATTTGATATCCGTAACCTCTTGACTTTCTCTCAACGATTTTGCTAATTCATTCGCTTTATCATAAATATTCATTTCTATTTCCTCCTGAAATTTTGTAAGAAAGACTCCAAACAATAATGATAACCGATTCATAGAGTACCTGCCACTGTTAGTGCAGATTTTTGAGGATCAGTCACCACTTAGGCATAATGAGGTAACCAGGTAACCTATCTAGCGGAACCAAAGCAAGAATATAGACTGAACTAACCCGATCATTCCCCGAGGACTACACCTAACCAAGTAATCGCACGGAATTCTTTACCGGAGACACTAAGAATGACTTCCTCCAACAATTCGATCGGGAACTTCTGTACCTGTTCGTGTACCATCTTAGGCAATTGAATGGCCGTCATCACTACTGGTATGCCACGGACTATTCCTCTTAACATACGATCTGTAAAGCCAGGAATCGCATTCTCCAATTGTGGTTTCCATGAAGTAAGCAAGGACGATAACTTCACTTCTTCGGCCCTACTTACCCATTTACCCACTGGCAACCTCTGAAGCTGCAGGACAATCCAATCCTTCCCTTCTTCATCCGCCAACATCTTCAGCAATTCACTAACAGGCTTCTCGGCATATTCCTCCAGTTTGCCCTTAATTGCTTCAGCTACTTTGGCTTTCGTCTCGTCTCCCCTTAGAGCACGGACTAGAGCAGGTGTCAGCTTGCGAACGATCTTATCTTCATCCATGAAGATCGCTGCCATTGTACCCAGGAATCCCCCCGCTTGATCGGCCATGCCAGCCGCCATCTTCGACAGCATCCGCTGACCTCCGGCAGAGAGCAGTTCCTCCTCGACCGTCTGCAGCAAGGCATCCGCAGCCAGCTCGCTCCAGCGCTCGCGGTTCTCCTCTGTCCAGCCAGGAATAACCTCCTTAAGCGCTTTGTCACCGAGACCATATTGATCCCATACCAAATCGACCCCACGCTCAAGAACCGTGTTGGCCGTATCGGTCAGCTTCAGCTTGATCGCTTCCCACTTCTCCTCATCCCATACAGTCAAAGCTGCTTCCTTCAGTGTGAGTGGACTTTGCATCCATTTATAGAGAAGTGCCTTCAGATACTCCTCTACCTTCTGCTTGAAGGAGGGGCGGAGTACCATATCCTGTAGCCCTTCCGTAGTTACCAGATAATCGGCGACGACATTCCCGAGAGACTGCGCGATATCTTCCCGACGCTTAGGTATTAACCCCGGGGTAAATGGAACGCGAAATCGACCGATCATGATCTTCTTCTCGGATGGAACAGCATCTTAATAGCAAAATGGTTCGTGATGCCACCGACGAAAGCAGCGACAGCCACACTGACAAGAATATAAACCCAAGGATTCATCTATATACCTACCTTCCCCCTGGCCCCTCATGTTCCTTCCGCAAGATCCTAGAATATAGGCTAATGAAATCAAACATGGGTCAATCACCAAGGATTCTATGTCCTCATATGATGCATTACATGCACTTACGCAGATACCCTTATTAGCATCCAGGATATCAAGCTTAAGCTTGGAAGGAGACTTACGCTTCATGCCCTCCAAAAAAATAAAGATTCAAATTATGAGCCCGAATCTGCTGGATAATGATTATCTCGTCCTAGGCGAACAGCTGATAAAACAATGGAAAATCCCAACCCATTATCCTGTACAGCTTGCATTCGGCTCATTTAGGCACACCGTCAAAGTCATTCCCTTGGCCAGGTTCGATGGCGTTAGAATCAGCCAGGAACTGGCCGGGAAAATGGTGTTCTGCCCCGTTCTTCGTTACGGCTCAGCTACCGTCCGCACTCCACTACTCTCCAGTTTGGTCCACTCGTCGGAGTGTTAATCAGCAGAGATTATGTAGGAGCTTCGGATAGACCCTTCGGTCCTATTACGATGTTCTGCAGAGAACTCGTGAAGGCTTGCCAGCGTCAGGGAGTGTATGTTTATTTCTTCACACCAGATCATATCGGAACGAGTCCTGAATCTTTGTCAGGCTGGGTCTTCGGCGAAACATGGAGACAAATCATCGTGCCTGCTGCAGATGTATTCTACAATCGTCTGACAACCCGCAAATTAGAGAATAAACCTAGCGTACAGCATTTTATGAAAGAAGTAAAATCCCGCTACGGAAGCCATTTCTTCAATGAAAAGTTCCTTGACAAGACCGAAGTCTTTGACGCGTTGGGGCGAGATGTATCCGTGTCGCGCTACTTACCTGATTCCCATTCGTTCCGCGGTTATTCCACGCTGAAGATGATGTGCAGCAAACATCCGATCGTATTCCTGAAGCCGATCAAAGGTAGTCTCGGCAAAGGCATCATACGTATCTCCAGGCTGGAAGGCGGGGCGTTTCAATCAATGACCGCATTAGTCGGAGGGACAAAAAGACAGGTCTATCCTTCGCTCACCAAGCTGTATTCCACATTAGCTTCCAAGATGAAGACAACACGCTACCAGATCCAGCAGGGACTTATCCTGATCGAAAGCGATCGACGTCCTGTGGATTTCCGCGCCTTGGTGCAGAAGAACCGGAGTGGAGCTTGGAACATCACTTCGATCGTAGCCCGAACAGCTGGCAGCCAGCATTTTGTCTCTAATCTGGCTCGCGGGGGATCGCTCAGTACAGTTAAAGACGCAGTCTCTCGAAGCTTGCTTCCTGTCGGAGTCAAATCTCGGGTCAGCGCCCAGCTGCGAAAAGCGGCACTCGACATTGCCAAAGGCATCGACACACAAATCCCGGCCCACTTCGGAGAGCTCGGCATTGATCTGGCCGTGGATCATCATGGACGAATATGGCTACTTGAGGTGAATTCTAAGCCATCCAAAAATGATAACACACCTATGGGTGGAGGAAAATCCGCCCCTCCGTAAAGCAAGTGATCGAATATGCCCGTTATTTGTCCGGATTTTAAGGAGGAGAGAAGTTTGGCTAAGCTGTCAAAAGGAGCAGTTGGCATTCTGGTAGCGAGAAGTGAAGGAACAGTTCCCTTTGCTGAGACGGCTTTCTGCCGCAATTTATGCATCATGGGAGAGAAACAAGGCCTCGAGGTATATGTATTCAGCCCTGTCTCCGTCAATCCGAATAACGGACTTGTAGCAGGCTATTTCTATGAGGATGGACGTTGGGGAAGGAAATGGTTCTCGCCACCGGATATCGTATATGACAGATATTTCTCCCATGACCGCAAGCAATTGTACCAGAAGCAACAGACACTCTCCTTGCTCAAGAAAAGCCATCCTTTCATCTTTTTAACCCGGAGTCTGTCGGGAAAATGGGCCGTGTACCAGACGCTAGGCAAATTCCCGCAGTTCACCTCTTATTTACCGGAAACCACAAAATATCAAGGTTCTCCCGCATTGACCGAATGGCTGCACACCCATCAGGGAGAGGCATTCCTAAAACCACAGATGGGCACGCAGGGCAGACGGACCTTGCATGTCAAGATGTCGTCCATCGGAAATGAACTCCATGTCACCGGGCGAGCCGGAAATAACAATATCATCAACCGTCGTTTTCTAAGTCTGAATCATGGCCTTGAATGGATCGATAGATTCATTGGACGCCGCCCCTTCCTGCTCCAGCCTTATCTTGAACTTAGCAATACAGACGGCGAGCCATTCGACATCCGGGTACTGATGCAGAAGAACGAAACTGGCCACTGGCAGCAGACCGGAATGGCAGCACGGGTCGGTCGCAAACAGTCCGTCACCTCGAATCTGCACGGCGGAGGATCGGCCCATAAGGCGCTTCCCTTCCTGATCAGAGAATACGGGAGCGACACTGGAAGTAAGATCGCCATGTTAATTCAAGAGCTCGCCGCAGAGATCCCGATGGCCCTAGAAATCCACTTTGGCCGTCTGGCAGAGTTGGGGATCGACTTCGGCGTTGATCGGGAAGGAAATATATGGATTCTGGAGGTCAACTCCAAACCGGGTCGTACTTCATTTGTGCAAATCGGCGATATGAGAAGTGCTAGAAAATCGATTCAAAATCCAATGGGGTACGCCCGCTATTTATTGCATGGCAAATCCTGAATGTGGCTCGGAAATACCGTTAGACCCCTATAATCTGACTTTTTGAACCACGTATTTTTAGGAGGAAAAAATTCATGAGTTTGACTTTTGGCAACGTCCATTTCACGCAGCAGCCTCAACGGGTCGTCTACGTGTCCGGCTCCTTAATGAAAAACCTGAAACTGTCGGGGAAAAAGTCGGTCCACCTCAGATTCGGTGGAGAACGCATTCCTGCCACCGTCAAGTCTATCAACAAAACTGGAAAACACTTATACCTGGCCTCCGGAATCCGTAAAGGAATTAAAGTTCCGAATACAGGCGGGGTGTTCATGCGCGCTCAGGAAGGCGAGGTCCAGATCGGTCCGCTCATCGGGGTACTGTCCGACGGTCCGACCTCATCAATGGTCCATCCCTTCGGGTCTAGAACTGGCTTCATCAAGCAATTGCTGACGATCGGCGGCAAGCAGTCCTATATCTTCGCCTTCACACCGAGAGATATCAATTGGAACAACGAGACAATCAACGGATTCTTCCTTGGTGAGAACGGACGCTTCTCGCGCAAGAGAGTACCTTTGCCCAATGTCGTCTACAATCGGTTGCCAAGCCGCCGCGCTGAGACGACCCATTCCATCAATCAACTGCGCGAAAGATTTATCCGCCGTAGAATCCCATTCTTTAATTGGAGTTTCTTCAATAAATCCGACATTTATCGCTTGCTGGAGAAAGATACGGCGGCTAATCGGTTCGTCCCAGAATCGATCAATAGCCCTTCACCGGAGCAGATCAAAGATCTGCTTGACCGTCATGCGCTCATCTACTATAAACCGAGCAGCGGCAGTCTTGGCAACGGTATCTACCGCCTATCACATGTGGCGAAGAACGGATATTACGCTAGATACCGTAAGAACGGGCGTAACGCCCTGCTGCGCTTCAATTCCTTCGGCAGCCTAATGCGTACGCTGCAGGCAAGACACGGGCGCACCTTGCGCGGTTATGTCGCCCAGCAGGGAATCCGGCTGATCGAGATCGACGGCTGCCCAATCGACTTCAGATTCCATATGCATAAGAATGGCCGTAACCAATGGGCCGTCGTTGGCATTGGTGCCAAGAAGGCAGGTAAGGGCAGCGTTACGACGCATCTGAAGAACGGCGGATCGCTATTGACCCCGGAGCAGGCCCTCGGAAGAACCTTCGGCACTAGAGCGGATGATGTACTTAGAAATGCAAAGACAGTTGCGATTAATCTTGCCGAAGCGATTGAAACCCACCACCAGCATCTGCTTGGAGAGATCGGATTCGATATCGGGATCGATAAAGATGAGCGGGTCTGGATGTTCGAGGCGAATGCCAAGCCGGGACGATCGATATTCAAGCATCCATCTCTCCGCGCAGAAGGCAGAGCCTCCATTGAGCATATTTTGGAACATTGCTTATATCTGAGCAAATTCCGGAGGAGGGATGGCTAATGAGTCATCTTTTAGCTGACCAGAAGCCTGTCGTAGCCATACTCACGGTACATGACAAAGAAAAACAATTCAGAGGAAACCGCGCCAACTTCCGCGATCTTGTGAAGATCGGCAGGGAGCTTGATTTCCCCGTCTATATCATCACGACAAGGGATTTGAAATTGTCAGCCAAAAAGGTGCATGGCTATTCTTATAGTCCAGAGGAAAAAGGCTGGAAGAAACTGTGGTTCCCCCTGCCCCATGTCATATATAACCGGATTCCGCTACGTGAAGATGAGATTAAGCCGCAAGTAAAGCGAATTATTGACCAATGCGTAAAGCATCAATCCATTCAATTGTTCAACCCGTACTTTTTCAATAAATGGCGCCTATTCGACTGGCTGAAGAAGAACCGCTCTACGCATAATCTCGTTCCTGATACGAAGAGAATGCGCTCTTCACAGACATTGTACAGCATGCTAAAGCAGCATAGAACCTTATATTTGAAGCCTGAGAGCGGTAAGGCCGGTAAAGGGATTATGCTACTGAAATATAATTCCGACAGCCCAAAGCCCTATCAATTAACGATCCAGGGCAGAAGAAGAAGATGTCATCTATGCCACCGATAATATGGCTAACATGTGGCGGAAAATTAGAGCAGAGACGATCCGTGTACCATACATTATCCAGCAAGGCATCCCTCTTGCTTCCTATATGGACCGCCATTTTGATCTGAGATTACTTGTGCAGAAGACCGGAAAAGGCATATGGAGCGTAACCGGGGTCGGCGCCCGCCTGGCTGGACCTCACCGGATTACTACTCATGTCCCACAAGGTGGAAGCGTAGAGGATCCAGAGAAAATGCTGACTCCGACTTTCGGCTCCGACATGACTACTTTCTTGATCAACCGGCTTAAATCGAGCGCCCTACTCATCGCCAAGCAGGTAGAGCGAGGCTGTGGCCATACACTGGGAGAGATGTCCATGGATCTTGGAATTGATACAGAAGGCAAGATCTGGTTCTTCGAGGCCAATGCCAAACCGATGAAATTTGATGAACCGCAAATTCGTAAAAAGTCATTAGAACGAGTCTTCCAATTTAGTAATTATCTAGCACATCAGGACAAATAACGTCTGTAAGGAGGGATGGACCAAGATGAACTGGTTAACTCTGAAGCCTAACAATGAGATGGACTGGAAAAGAAAGCAAAGCGATATTCTGGCATTTATATGCAGGTATGGCGGCAAACGAATGTACAGAAATGTCTACCAAGAGCTGCTGAAGCTCAGCTACCGAGATCTGAGCAAGTCCGGCACATCTTTACAACTGGTCACCGTCCAGGCAGAAGACGGCCCGAGAATTGCCGCCTTCTCCGGGGCAACAGGATATGGTCAGGACATCTGTATCGTCGTGGTCCATCCTCTGTACCGCAGGATCGGTCTTGGCACGGCCCTACTCAAACAGCAGCTTGCCGCCCTCGGCTCGCTGACCTGCCGGATTGCGCTGGATGATCTCGGGGCCCTTCAGATGGGGTTCCGAGCCGGACTCTGCGCAAGGGGCATGATTAAAATCCATGGTGGCAAACGCGGGTTACTCCTACAGGACCCATTGCAAGATCCTTTGCTTGGCCCATCAGAGTCCACCGGAAAGCAGGAATCTGCCGCCAACCTCGCTCAAAGAAGGTGAAAATGCAAGTGGCACAACCCGTACTTGGAATTTTAACTTTATATCTAAACAATAAAAAACATCTGGAAGAACGGCACATCTACCAAAGAATGATCACCGAAGGACAGAAGCTCGGATTAGATGTGTTCGTGTTTACCCCTATGGATGTTGACTATAAGAGGAATAAGATTCACGCTCTAATCTATGATCCAGGGCAGCGGAAATGGTCACGTAAATGGCGGAGCTTCCCGCATATGATCTTCGATCGCTGCCGGATTCAGCATAGTGTACGCTTCGAGCAATTAAAGAGATTCCGCGCCCGCTACAGAAATATGACTTTCTTGAATCGTCCGCTCCGGGATAAATGGACCGTATATCAAACCTTGCTGGGCAAGTCACGATTCCGCCCATATCTGCCGGAGACAACATTGTTCCACAATACCGCCAACGTCTCTGCGATGCTCAAAAAATATCCGACCGTGTACATCAAGCCGATCAATGGTACCGGTGGACGGGGCATATTGAGGGTAGAAAAGATAGGCAAGGATACCTTCTACATTCAAGGAAGAAAACTGAATCGCAAGATCATCCCTGCCCAAAAGCTCCATAAATCGCGACTCATACCTTATCTGATCGGATGGAAGAGCGGTAAACGCTTTGTTGCCCAACGAGGGATTCAAATCGAACTGCCCAGCGGTAGAGTTCATGACTACCGCATGCTGGTGCAAAAGAATGGTCAGGGAGTATGGCAAGTAACTGGCTGCGCTGGGCGCATCGGTCCTCCCCGTAGTATCACCTCCAATCTGCATGGAGGAGGCCAGGCGGTGCCGATGAATACGCTGCTGCGACAGATCGCCCCTATTGAAGAGAATCTCCAGGAAATCCGCCAGACTGCTGAGAAAATGAGCGTCGAGGTAGCGGCGTATCTGGAAGAGTCATATGGTGCGCTCTGTGAACTAGCCCTTGATCTAGCCATCGATAGGAATGGTAAAATTTTTATTCTTGAGGTCAATCCCAAGCCTGCTCGTGAAGTGTTCATTCAGTCCGGAGACCCAGAGGCGTATCACTACTCCATTGTCAGACCATTGGAATACGCGCTATGGGTATATAAACATAAAGTCGCTCCTTCTTAAAGGAGCGACTTCTTCATTTTCATATTATTCTGCGATTGCTTGATGATACAGCTTCAGCAGCTCGGTAAAATCCGCAATCAATCGATCCGCTCCGGCCAGCTCCTGCTCGTCCCCAAAACCGGCATAGTCACAGCCAATGACCACTTGACCATTCTTCTTACCAGCCTCCACATCAGAAGACCGATCCCCTACCATCCAAGCATTATGTATATGATGATTGTCCAACAGAAGTTTCACCAGATCCACCTTGGATGCTGTCTCATATTCGCCGGCACTATACAGAGCTTCAAATAACGGGAAGATTTGATGAGCTCTGGCTACTCCTTTTACATAGTGCTCCAGTCCGTTACTGGCCACGAACAACTTTACCCCTTGCTTATTTAGCTCCGTTAGCGTCTCCAGTACACCTGGATACAGCTTCGAATGATGCTTTTGCAAATCCTCCAGCTGCAGTTCGAGAAGCAATTCATTCGCCCGCTGACGGGCAGCCTCGCTAGCATCGGGAATTACCTTCTTCCAGATATCATCAAGTAACATACCGAGGCAGCCGAGAATCACTTGCTCCGGCGGTGTCTCACCCATATATAGCTTCTCTTCCCTCAACTTATCGAACATGCGATGATATGCAGGGATTAACAACGTCTCCGTCATAAACAGCGTCCCATCCATATCGAAGATCATCGCTTCCGGCTTCGTTAGTCTATTCTCTGTTTGCTCCATATCCACATTCCTCTCTATCTCTTCGTTCATAGCCTCATCATAAGTTAATGAATCTAAGAAGTAAACTACGGTAGTTTATACTCTCCACATGAAAAACACACATTTATATTATAGACTACCGGGAGAAATTAACAGCCACTGGGGATGACCTCCTATGATTCATCGAACCTTCAAGCAAGGCGACCTCGTGCTGATCGCCGTTGTACTGTCCATCGCCCTACTCATCATCGGTGCGAGATGGATCATGGGCAGCTCTGAAGCATCTGTTAAGCCATCGGGACATTACTATGCCACGATTAAAGTGGACAATAAAATCTACAAAACGGTAGAACTTACTTCGGAGACGCAGTACGTCGAAGTGAAGACTTCGCGTGGATATGACCGGCTAAGATCCATGACTATGGAATCGAGGTTATCGAATCCGATTGCCCGCAGAAGATCTGCTTCACTTTTGGACATATTACGAAACCGGGAGATGTGATTATTTGTCTCCCCCTACGGATGATTATCGAAGTAGAGGGACATGCTCCCGAATCAGAGACGGGGATCGATGCAGAGGTCTATTAATCCATGAACTGTCAGGGGATCAGCAAACCAAGCAAATTATCGTCTGTTAGAACGGTTCCGGTTCACAAAGAAATAAACTCCTCCGATCAGACCAGCAACCGCCATCATGAGTAGGCAGTATTTCCCCATCGACTTGACGATCTCGGGAATCGAAGTATAGCAGGATATGTTGGCGGAGATTATCAAGCAAACTAATCCCATGGCGATAATCACTGTAACGATAAGCCATTCTGCCCGCTTCATATCGATCCCCCCTGTTCCTCCAGCTTGAACCTAATCTCGAAAGTCGTGCCTTCGCCAAGCTTGCTACTTACGAATATTTCTCCGCCCTGTAACTCGATCAACTTCTTGGCGATGGATAATCCAAGACCAGTTCCACCGTGCTGACGGGAGCGGGATTTCTCGACCCTGTAAAAGCGTTCGAATACATATGGCAGTTCATCTTCAGAAATACCTATCCCGGTATCTTTAACCGCCACGAATACATAGCTTTCCGTTTGTCCCAGAGTAATGCTGATTTCGCCTTGCTCCGTATAGCGAACACTATTCTCCAACAAGTTGAGGATCACCTGCTCCATGCGAAGTCCGTCGCCATGAACCCAAGCGGTACTGCGATTCAGGGAAGCGCGGAGTATAAGCCCCTTATCGCTCGCTTTCAATTGCACCTTCTGTACAGCATTGTCGATCACTTCAGCCAGATCAATCCACTCCAGTGACAGGCTGACCTTGCCTTCCTCCATCTTCGACAATTCAAATAAATCGTCAACGAGATGCTGAAGCCGCTTCGCCTCCTGATGTAGCACATCTAGATATTGATCACGCTCTTCCTCCGTGCTGTACAGTCGATCCTTTATAACCTTGGAATACCCCTCCAGATAAGTAATTGGAGTACGCAGTTCATGCGAAATATTAGCGAAGAACTCCTGTCTCGTATCCCTATAATTCTGCAGTTCTTCAGCCAAATTATTAATGGCTGCTGCCAGGAGCCAATCTCATCATCGCGTGAGATGTCCAGTCTCGTCTCCAATTCCCCGACAGCGATCTTACGCGTTGCCAGTTGCATCTGGAGTAGCGGCCTGGACAGCAATTGAGCGACAATCCAGGTCATACCGAGTGCAAGCAATAGGGCACCGATACCCGACAAGACAAGCAGCTTGCGCATCGCTACGATGGAGTTGTCCATATGCTTGGACGATGAAAGAACGTAAAGCGCCGATTTGATTTGCTTCTCTCCCGCCCGTTCATCGACAATCGGTTTCGCGGTGACAAAGTAGCGATTGCCGCTCGAAGCCTCATACTTCAAGCGAACCGTCCGGCCAGAAAAGATGGATTTGACGTCCGTTTGTTGTATAAATGAAGCCTCCGCAAGTTCTTCCTCTCCGGAATGAGCCTGAACCTTCCCGTCTTTATTAACGTAGAAGATGCTAACATTGGAAAAATCGGCGAATTTAAGCAACATTTGCTCTGTCGGTGCATCCGGAGTCTCCGCCATCATGGCAAAATGCGTGGCCAATTCATCCACTTCCGTGCTCATTTCACTATTGTAGAAGTTCGAGAACATCCGGTCGATCGTAACTCCAAGAATGCCTAAAACGACGATAAAAACAGCGATAATAACGAAACCGAGCTTCATTCCTACTTTATTTTTTATCATGATCCGACCCGGCTGCATTGAATTTATAGCCAACCCCCACACCGTCTGAATCGGATTATAGCTTAATCCAGCCTTTTGCAGCTTCTCGCGGATATTCTTGACATGGGTATCTACCGAGCGGTAATCTCCATCATAATCATACCCCCAGATCATATTGACTAGATCCTCCCGGCTATAAACCCGGTGCTGATTCCCTGCTAGAGCAACAATCAGGTCGAACTCCTTGGGAGTAAAGTCCACCGATTGGTCGTGGATATAAATCTCCCTGGCATCGGGCATGATCCTGATGTCAGGATAATCAAGCGTCTGCTCCTGCACCACCGTAGACTGAGTAATAACAGAGCGTCGAATCAACGAGAAGACTCTGGCAATCAACTCCTCAGGCTCAAATGGCTTAGTCAAATAATCATCAGCGCCAATCCCCAGACCATAGACCTTATCCTTCGTCTCGGAACGGGCCGTTAGCATAAGAACAGCTACATTGGTCTTTGCACGGATCGCCTTTAATACCTGCCAACCATCCATATCCGGCATCATGACGTCCAGCAGCACAAGATCAAATTCATGCTTATCAATCATCATGAGGGCCTCCATGCCGTCCGATGCTTCTTTTACCTCGAATCCTTCCTTAATTAAATAAATCCGCAGCAGGTTACGCATATTCCATTCGTCATCGACGACTAATATCTGCAATTTTGACATCCTGTTCACCATCCCTTATTGCCTCGCAGCAAACAGCCGCTATTTACGATTCTGCTCCTAATGCTCCTATCAATGTGTGTTCAAAAAGCCGGACTTTTTGAACTACCTCTATTATATAGTATGGCGCTGCTTGCATATAATTAGATGGCTTCAGAATCTCTTCATTTTATAAACCTTACTACCTCGTGTTCCGGGACAAATTAGCAATCTCCTTACGAAGTTGTTCGTTCTGTTCCCGCAGCTCAGTTAGCTGCTGCTGCACTTCCAAATCTGTGCTCGAATACACAGCTTGCCCACGTCCATGGCCACTTCCATGCGAGTGCGAACCCTTCATACCAAACATCATGAAGATCATCATTAAGGGACAAATCAATACAAATAACCAAGACCAATCCATACGAACTAACCCCCCTTCTTCAATTGAATACCCTAATTGTATAGATGAGTTTTGTAGAAATCTTGATGAAGTTACAGCGTATTTATGTGATTTCTCATTTTTATGTAAATGAAGAAGGAGCTCCCTGAGGTCATTCATACTTGCAACCTCCAGGCAACTCCTTCAGATCTTAGTATTCAGATTTCATCATACCACCATTTTGCATCATACCACCGGACCGCAATGTATTGCTTGAACGCATCATTCCTTGTCCATCTTGCCCCTGATTACCGTGACAGCTCTGATACATATCCTCCAATTGCCGATCCGATAGATCAGGATGTACCTCCCTCATATGAGGAAGCATGTCCTGGAAAGATGACCATACGCCCTGTCCATTTCCAGCAGCATACGCCGCCGTTCCAATCCCAAGTGTTAACACAACGACACCCAAGCCGATAACAAATTTTGCCTTCATCGTAATCTCCTCCTCAAGAGAAAATTGTAGACCCTAATTATGTGGAATTTGTGAGGATCGAAAAGCGACTATAGTTCTTCAAATTTCCGTAACAATCTAACCAAATCTTTCCTGTTAAATAAGTACCCAAAATGTGTTAAAATTTTGAATTCCTATCGTAATCTGATTGTCATTAAAGTCATTTCGCTACGTTTTATAATGGATATACATCAATTGTGAAAGCATAAGAAAGGATGAATTAAAAGTGGTGCAATGCGGATTTAAATCTACAAATTCAAATCAAACAATGAGGTTAATTAATAAGTTGGATCCCTTAGAACTTCCGTTAATAACCAGGAAAATCCGGATGAATCGGTGTGGGGATCTTATCTATGTCTAATCCATTAGCGAACAAGAAAAGTCAATATATAGCTGGGCTGGATGGTCTCCGCGCCCTTGCCATTATCGCAGTTATCGCCTATCATTTGGACATTTCCCGAATCTCGGGAGGATTCCTTGGCGTTGATATATTCTTCGTATTATCAGGATATCTAGTAACCAATCTGCTCATCGAACGACGCCAGCTCAGAGACAGACTTGATTTATCTGGCTTCTGGGTACGTCGCTTCCGCAGGTTGTTCCCGGCTTTAATCACCATGCTAATGATTCTAGTAGCTTGGGTTACACTGTTCGACCGCAGCTTACTGCAATCACTGCGCGGTGATGTTGGATCGGCGATGATCTACGCTAACAACTGGCGGCTCATCTTCCACCAAGTCTCCTATTTCGAGCAATACAGCACACCGGCTCCACTAATCCATCTCTGGTCATTATCGGTTGAAGGGCAGTTCTACATATTATGGCCGCTATTATTATCATTGGGCTTACGATTTACACCCAAAAGAAGTCAAATGGTTCTTATTACATTGACATTAGCTATAGCTTCGATGCTGACTATGATTCTGTTGTACCAACCTGGCAGCGACCCAAGCAGAGTATATTATGGAACCGACACGCGGGTATTCGCTCTATTGATCGGAGCAACATTGGCACTGATGATGCCTAGTCATGGTATAATAATGAACCCTTCCCGGAGAACCCGAAAATCCTTCGAATGGATCGGTTGGCTCGGTTTAGCTTCTATAGTAACCTTACTGCTGCAAGCCAATGAATTTGATGATTTTCTCTATCGTGGCGGATTTATGCTAGCGGCGATTTCTACGGCAATGGTAATTATGGCGCTTATCCATCCGTTTACGTGGATCAGCAAAGTATTCAGCCTCAAACCCTTACGCTGGATTGGTATGCGCTCCTACGGCATTTATCTATGGCATTATCCGATTATCGTACTATCCAGACCTTCAGTGAATACTGGCGCTTACAACTGGAAGCTGGCCTTGATTCAGGTGGCAGCTAGCGTCATTCTTGCTTCGTTGTCGTATAAATATATTGAAGAACCGATCCGGCGCGGACAATTGTCCACCGTGATCAAACAGTTAAGAAAATTTCAGTGGAAGCCGCGGCAGCTATCCGTCAAACAGTGGACTATCAGCTCATTATCCGCAGTTATTATTATTTTGTTCGTATCCGGCATGATCCTGCATGTACCGGCCACAGCTTCTACGGCGAAGGAGGTAGTCTCCGTACCCGCTCTAGCACAACCCGATCATAAGCAGGAACCGGATCGACCTGTTCCCCCTGTGAAGCCGAATGATACTAACTCTGAGGCATCTGTTCGATCGGATGGAAAACAGTCATCTGATGGGGATGGAAGCACTGGGGAAGGTGATCATGCGGTTGCAGGTACAGCCCCAAGTAGCGATGGGCAATCTTCCGAACATAAACAGGAAGAAGACAAGACGACGAAGCAAAATCCGCCGGAGACGGGGGCATCCGTTGCACCTCCGATCGATGAAGCGAAAGAATATGAGAAGGATTCTCCAGCTTCAAAACCGGTAAAGTCCTCCAAAACCAATTGGAGAAATGTCAACTCCATCGGAGACTCCGTTATGCTTGATGGCCAGCCCTATCTGGAAGATCTGCTGCCCGGTATCAAAGTTGATGCTGAGATCGGACGGCAGATGGTCAGCGGCTCCAAGCTACTGACCCAGCTTCAGAAACGAAATAAATTGGGCGATACTGTCATTATTGGCCTGGGTACCAACGGTGTGTTCAACAAGAAGCAGTTGGAGAGTTGCCTCGGATCATTGGAGAACGTCAAACATATTATTCTGATCAATACACGTGTTCCCCGTAAATGGGAGAGCCAAGTGAATAAGATTCTGAATGATATTTCCGGCAACACGCCCGGTATTACACTCATCGACTGGTACGGTGCCAGCGAGAATCATGATGAGTACTTTGCCAAGGACGGTGTCCACCTTACCAAAGACGGTTCCCAAGCCTACGCAAATCTCATTGCAAATACATTGAAATCGATAGTTAAGTAATCACAAAAGACAAACAGGCAGTCAAAACGTAAATGTTTTGACTGCCTGTTTTTTATCTCTACAATATTAAACTTATCTCATTATCAATCTTAGGAAACTCAGAAATTAGAATCTCTACGCTCTTCACTTGAATCACTATACCGGAGGTATCCAATAAATAGTATTGATCGAAGCTGCCCCACACTTTGCTTGTACTTTGTGATCAGGCTTCCAAGGAAGCGATAAAGTAGCGGGAATAGCTTGTTACACAGTTAAACTGCTCACAACGCTGATGACTTTACAATGGAATATAGCGAGCGACTATCGTCGTTCATCCTACCTCATCTGATAATAATGCCGTCCGTATATTTCTCCAGGAGGAAGAACGCCCGCTCTTAAGGAGCGATCCTATATGATTGCATCTTTGCTAATACGGACAGTACCTATGCAATATACTGGTCAATTTCGGTTCTTGCTTGCCTGTTCCTCTTCAGAAGGCTAAGCATCCTTAGGGAGCGGAATGAAGACCTGCCGCTCGAAGGGATGGTCATTAGGTGTATGAAGAGAAATGTAGCGCTGCCCGTCCAAGGCTGTAAATATCATACCATGACCTCCGTTCTCCGCAAATAAAGGCCTCTCCTGCTGTCTCCATGGGCCGATTATTTCTCCGCTTGCGGAGATGGCTTTGCCCATCGCATAACCTTTCTCTCCCTGACTGGACCAGAGCATGTTCAATTCACCCTGTGCCCCAGAATATAGGAAGGGACCGTCGGTCACGTAGTCCTTACCGTCATGCATGGCACGCGACCAAGCAGCTTCCGAGGCCCTGAACAGCAGTACAGGTTCGTCTGCACGAGCCGTAAGGTCCGGTAACAGAGGAGCTGCCCAGACCTGACCATCTCCTACTTCTAGCCATTCCCGGCAGAAGATTACCCATGGCTGTCCCTGGCCATCTATGTGCAGAGTCCCGTCCAGACATTCCCAGTCAGCCGGTGTAATCGGACCTGGCCCGTACGGCAAGAACGGGCCGAGAGGAGAGTCCGAACGAAGAATTTGAGTGGCACGGCAGGCATGCTCCGCCTTAAAGCTCGCCAGCATATAGTAGGCCCCTTTATATTCATGAACTTCGGGAGCCCAGTAATGCTGATCCGACCAGAAGTCCACATTCGGACGAAAAACCGCCACGGGCCCTTCCCAATGAATCAGGTCTTCGGTAATATAGGCGTCAAAGCCGACAGGCTGTCCCGTCCAGGCTGTTTCTCCTATCGTGCCGTACATAACATAGCGTCGATTAGGCGAATCCGTTAAAATGAACGGATCTCGGATATGAATATCCTGCAGTAATTTCATCGTCTCTTCAATTCCTTTCTAAATTACTGGTTGATCACCGGTTTCCACTGGCCGCCGTTCCAGATCAGCAGCGCCTGTAGATCTGTATCATAATACATGGAAGTCCATGGAATCAGCCGTTCAACCGGTCGTTCCTTTGTATTGCCCCAAGACGGTACAACCCCTAGCTTCGTGAAGATGATCCGCTGATCCGGATCAACCGGCAAAGCACGATAGACGGCTTGATCATCCTGGAAGGTATACCAGACATAATTGTCCAATTGAACTGTATATTTGCCAACCGCAGTTTGCGGCCTGTCAAAGAATACAAATCCTGAGGCATCACTCTGGTTAAGCCCTCCCGCCTTCGCCCCATGCAGATCCGCATTCGGATCATTCAATCCCTTGACATGAAGAGTGCCGACCCGCAGAAATGCCGCCGTCGCCGCCGTCTCCGGCTTGAATGAATTTCCGATATCATAGGTACTGTCACCAAGCTGAATCAGGCTGACACGCTGCTGCTCGATCGGTGAATAGTAAACCGACAAGCTCTCGATCGAGCCCGTGCTTCCGTCTAGCGTAATATATCCGCTATTTGGGTTGCGCAGGGTCACTCCTTCAATATGAATTGTCGAAGCTGCCAAACCGTAGACCCCTTCCAGCAAAATCGCTGTATTAACCTTGGTATGCTCCACATTCAGCTGTGTAATCGAAACCTCGCTCTCCTCCCCGGTAAGTGCAAACGGTACGTCAACATGCGGTCGGGAAGACTTCAGATAAATATTGTTAAAAACATTGCCTGTACGAATATCCGAGCTGAAGTCGATGCCGCGATAGGAGAAGTTTTCTATTTCCAGAGTATCATAGGTCACTGAGAAGGATTCCGCGCCGTTCGGGGAATAGATTGCCGTACCGACATCCGAGATACGCACATTGCGGATCGTCGATCCGCGCTGTAAAGACCACTGGGCCGATGTATAAATACCAACCCTTTCCCCCGCTGCTTCCCTATCCGTGATCAGATCCGCTTGGAAGGACAAGCCGAGATCTGCCACCACGGAGGTGCGCCCAGCCTTTAGGACCGGGGCCTTGACACCGGGGTTGGAAGCAACAATCTGCGTCACGAACATGCCCGCTCCAACCAGGTTCTGATTTTGAATTTGCAGAGTATCCTGGACATGATATACCCCGGCCGGAACAAAGACGCTCTTGCCTGTCGCTATAGCTTGCTGAAATGCGACTGTATCATCCAGTCCATCGCCCGGGACCGCACCATAGTCGGTCACATTGACATAGCCGATGCTTATGCTGTCCTCGGCTGGAATCACAGCTTTTCCCTTCGTTACCGAAATATCATCGACAACGATGCTACCTCCTTTTCGGATACCCCATTTTAGGATTCCGTCCACGGATTCTCCGGTTACAAAGGTCATTCTTGCCACTTTATCATTACCACGCGTCGCAACTTCAGCGCTGTCAGCACTGGTCCATAGCATTGTTCCGGAACCATTGAAATTTATGGCTGCCGTCTTGCCCCCCATCTGTGCCAGCACATAGAAATATCCGTCCTCAGGCGCTTCCTCCACGACCTCATACTTGAACATAACGGTGTAAACTGAATTAGCGGCAAGCCGAAGTTTATCCGGATTTGTGAGCAGATATTCATGCCATTCCTGTTGTGGGGACGCCGAGCCGCTGACAGAGTATCCACCCGCAATCGCATTTGCGGTGACCAGTTCGCCACTCCCAGCAGCCAGAAATGCGGTATCGGCAAGCTGTCCGCTTTCGAATCCCTCCAGCACCACCTTCTCCTGGGCCGGAACCTCAGGAGGGAGTGTTCCTCTTGGATCGAGATATCGTCGACGATAATCGTACCGCCCCCTTGGATCCCCCAGACCATCTTATACAGACCATCACCGGATGCCTTGAAGTCGGCCTGCGCCAGCATATATCCGTCCTTCTCCGAGAGTCGGGTCTGCTCTGCCGTAAGATTAGTACGGTAAGGAATTGTTCCGTCGCCTTTAAAATTAAAGCCTGTAGTGACCTCCCCGTTCACTCCCGGCTGCTTCATGTAAAAGTAGAAAAATTCACCTGCTGGCTTCATCACTTTATACTTGAATGAAATAACATAATCAGTACCCGGAGTCAGAGAAACCTGGCGATCAAGCTTCATAAATTCCGCCCAGGCTGCGCCAGCTTCACTATGACCTTTAACAGACCTATTCCCTGCTATAGCCTCAGATGCCGACTCGATAATCGTTCCATATGGCTCCGGCAAACTATAAAGAGCAGGAAGTCCTTCCCCTTCAAACCCCTCAACATAAATAGAGGCTGCCGCGTGAACGGGACTAGCTGGGCCAATCGGCAGCAGCGCAAATGCAAGTATAATGGCTAACGATATTAGAATGCTTGGTTTTCTTGTTCTCACTTTCGACCACCTGTTCCCTCCATCGAATCATTCAGCCAGTCTCTGCTCCATTCTCTCTATCATGCTCTTTTGATTCCATTAACCCAATTAACCTTTTACACTTCCAATGACAATGCCTTTCACGAAATACCGCTGCAAAAGCGGATAGATCGACACGATTGGCAGCGTTGCTATTAATATTTGTGCCGACTTAATCGTACGGTCCGATACAGAAGCAAGTTCCGAGCGGCTTAAATGCTGCAAGTAAGTCATATCCCGCTGCATGATCACGGTTTGCAAATAGCTCTGCAGCGGATAATGCTCCGGTCGATTCATAAGGATTAATCCATCAAACCAGCTGTTCCAGTGCCAGACAACAGCGAACAATGTCACCGTGGCCATTGCCGGCAGCGAAACGGGGACAACTAATCCCCATAGAACCCTCCAATGGCTGGCACCGTCGACAAACGCCGCCTCCTCCATTTCCTTGGGAAGCTGCCTGAAGAAGTTAAGCAGCAGCACGATGCTGAAGACGGGTACCGCACCAGGCAGAATCAGAGCCCAGACCGTGTCCAACAGCCCCAGCTCCTTGATCACCATATACCAGGGAATTAGCCCCCGGAGAACAGCATGGTGAAGAAAAAAATCCAGGAATACAGCGTTCTGGAGCGGAAGGTGCTTGACTCCTTGGAGAGCGGGTAAGCCACCAGGATCGTTATCAACAGATTCAGCGAAGTGCCTAGCACAACCCGTTCAACAGTCACTACCATAGAGAGCCAAATCTCTTTGCGTGTAAATACGAATTCATAAGAGCTCAGTGTAAAGTCTACAGGCCAGAATTTTACAAGTCCAGCCGTGACCGCTGAACTGGAGCTAAATGATACCGCCGCGATATGTATCAGCGGAGTGATACAGAGAAGCGCCAGCAAGATCAGAAAGCCTGCATTGCAGACCTGAAATATCCGGCTGCCGAGCGATTGTTTGTACATTTCAATTTTCGCCTCCTTCTAAAAAATCCGGTAATCGGCAATTTTATATGCCGCATAATACGCTACGGAGATGAATAGAAACGACACAACAGATTTGAACAGCCCGACGGCGGTCGCGACCCCGTACTGTGCTTGCTGCAGCCCTATCCGATAAACTAGGGTATCGATAATATCCCCGCTTTGGTACACCTGGGTGCTGTACAGATTGACAATTTGGTCAAAGCCCGCATTGAGAATGTTGCCCATGCTCAGCACCATCATCAGTACAATGATCATCCGCATCCCAGGCAGAGTAATATGCCATATCTGCTTCCAGCGGTTGGCTCCATCAATGATCGCCGCTTCATACTGCTGCGGATCGATACCCGTCAAGGCGGCCAAATATACAATGGTCGAGAATCCAAATTCCTTCCAAACATCCGATATCACCATTGTGTAAGGAAACCACTTATTATTGCCAAGGAAGAAAATCGGCTCGATTCCGAACCACCCTAAAAGCTGGTTAACGAGGCCGGAGGAAGGAGAAAGGATATCGATCAACACACCACCCAGAATAATCCAGGATAAAAAGTGCGGCAAATATATCAAAGTTTGAATCCCCTTCTTCAAGCCAGCGCACCGAAGCTCATTCAGCAGAAGGGCGACTGCGATTGGTACAATCAGCCCTGCTATCATTTTCATTCCAGCGATGAAGATGGTGTTCCACAACACATTGAAAATACCTGGCATTTCCAGCATATAGCGAAAATTATCCCAACCGACCCATTGTTGATCTCCAAAAAAACCCTTGGCCGGGATAAACTTCTGAAAAGCGATGTATAGCCCGGCCATCGGAACATATGAGAACAGAACAAGTAGTATCAATCCCGGTAAAATCATGAGATGCAGTGGAAGATTTCGCCGTAATGCAATGCTTCGCTTCATCATTTATTGCCCGCCTTATGAATCTCGTTGACTTCCTTCGTAATTTGCTCTCCTCCGAGCTTATTCCAGTCCTCAACATACTTATCGAACGCATCGACCTTCAGATCGCCGAGAATGATCCGCATGAATGTCTCATTCATCAGCCTTGTCAGCGTAGCGCTCTTATCGGTCATCGTCGGTGTCGGTGCGCTGACAAATTCATTCATCTGGAACAAGTCTTGATCCTTGTACTGCTTCATCACACGGTACACCCCTTCGACCGGGTCACTTCCCGCATACCAGGACCATAAGCCTTGGTTGCCGCTCTTATACTCTATGACTTTGTCCAAGATGACTTTAGCTTCACCCTTCAGTTGATCCACCGATCCGGAGGAAGTAGCCTCGCTAATGGCCAGATAGGCATCGAGGTTCTTGTTTGGCGGCTCCGGCGTTACCGGCGAAAGCTTCCACGTTCCTTCAGCATCGCCTGGCAAATAATAAGTGTCGAACTCCGCCGTCTCTCCCCAGTTCTTCTCAATATACAGATTGAACATTTTGATCAATGCTTCTGGATGCGCCGCATCTTTTCGTACCGCCCAATATTGGGTCGTTCCCAGACTGATCTCCGATTTGGCCGGCTGGCTGTCGATGGATAATAGTGGATAGGCCTTCCAAACTGCATTCGGATCATTGTCATGATTAGACTGGAACGGCCAGGCGCTTAACCATTGTTGTCCAAAAGCGACGCCTGCCTTGCCAGCAGATGCGGTTTCCGCTGTCTTACCCCAATCCTTAACACCGAATTCCTTATCAAGCTGTCCTTTTTGGTACATCTTTTGCAGCTCAGCCAAGGCGGTCTTGACCTCCGGACGTGTGCTGCCATGAATGATTTGTCCGTTCTCATCCTTCACCCAGACGGTCGGATAGGCGTGGTAGGCGTTAAAGAATCCTTCCAGCCCGGCAAATCCGCCGAACAAATCCTTTTGTACAAGCAAGCCGACCGTGTCATTCTGCCCATTACCGTCAGGGTCCTGTGTCGTGAAGGCCTCGATAATGTCAAGTAGATCATCCATCGATTTCGGCTCAGACAGTCCCAGCTTGTTCAACCAATCGGTACGGATCCAGACGAATTGAGCCATATCAATAGATGAGCGGACATTGGGCAGCCCCATGAGCTTGCCGTCAATCGTAGCTACTTTAAACGGAGCCTCTCCGTCCTGTGCCAACACTTCCTTCGTCAATGGTGCCGCATATTTTTCGTATAGTTCACCAAGATCCATAATTAAATCGGCTTCCTGCAATTGCTTCAGTTCAATCGCATCGACCTGAATAAACTCAGGCACATCCCCAGTAGCGAGGGAAACATTCATCTTCTGTTTGAACTGATCCGGACCTTTGGCAATCCAGTTATATTTGAATTTAATTCCAAGCTGATCCTCATACAGCTTCGTCCAGCGGTTATCCTCGAAGGACTCCCCTTGCAGCTTCGCCAGCACTCCTTCCAACGTATCATCAGTTACGCCGACGAGAGATACTGTTATAGCCGGGTCATACTTGGCAGTCTGTATGTCTGCCGAATTTCCTGCATCTGACCGTACTTGGCCAGACATATTATTTGGTTCTCCTTCATCATTACTGCTACTATTTCCGCAAGCGCTTACAAGCAGCATTGAACTGATTAATAACACTGAAGTCATTATTTTCCCAAATCGTTTCATAAGATCACTCCACTTCGATGTATATTGGGCCCATGACCACATGTTAGCACCCACTGCCTAGTTTATGTAACGCTAAAGTCTTTACATTGTTGACTTCTCATGACCTCTCAACAACAGATATAAGTCTTATACACTTAAGAATTTCGTCCTCACGAATTTCAAATCCTATTCTTTGTCCTGTCCTTGTCCAAGTAAAAGCAGTTCCCGGTATTCCTGCGGCGTCCGATTCGTCATTTTGCGGAAGAAGCGAGAGAAATAGGCCGGTGATTCGATGCCTACCGCTGCGGCAATCTCGCTGATTTTACAGTTCTCTCCCAGCATGGCAATGGCGCGTTCCAATCTTAACTGAGCAAGATAATCTGTAATGCTCATGCCTGTCGTTTCCTTGAACAAGCGTGACAGATAAGAAGGATTGAAGTATACCTTGTCCGCCAGTTCAATTAGAGATACCCCTGTATGAAGATGGGACTGCATATATTCCTTTACATAACGAATGATATTTGACTCTTCCCGATCATGCCATTCCCCAAGCAGGCGGAACATTTCTTTAGCAGTGCTGCTTAAAAAATGGAATACTTCTTCCCAGCTCGCGAATAGTTCCGGCTTCGTCAACCGTTCGGTGAGCAGCGAATCTTCAATCATGGAGCAGACCTGCCAACGATTAATGTAAGCAAGCAGAGGCGTCGAAATGCCGAAGAACACCTCTAGGCAAACTCCATCCTGCGGTAGAAAGGGATGGTCGTGTATGACAAGCTGCAGTTCCTGCAGCACTTCAATAAATGCCTCAGTCTGGCCCTTGTCTAAATGGATGCGTAGCAGCTCGATCTTACTGCGGTCAACCTTCAAGGCGGAGGGCGACAATTGCTCCCGCTTCTGGCCTCCTTCAGTTAGCAGCAGCCTCTGCCTATAGATCATCGCATGCGTCAGCCGCTGCCCCAGCTCCGCCTGCTTGGATGCAATGTTCTCCCAATCGACCGGGCAGTCGCCTACGATCATAGACAGCGATATGTCCAGCCTGGTGTAGAAATCTCCCTGAATTCGTTCCAGGCTCTCCTGTAAATATTTACGGGGTTCAAGTCCACCATCAGCTGGCAGCCTGTCGCCCTGCAAAAGCCAGATTATACCGTCCAGCGTATTGATAGCAACATAGCAATTCCAGCGGGCCGAGATTACCTCACCTGTCATTTGCTCGAGCACTGAAATCAATTGAGGTTTGATGGAGACGCTACTGCTGAATGCACCGTCAAACCGGGTAATGAAAAGCCATACGGGACTGACAGGCTCAAGAGAAATATCGAGCTCGGCGAAATTCTCCCGGCGCTGCTGCTCTTCACTAGGCTCCCCTCGCAGCAGGGCCAGTAGGTAATCCATTCTCAGCACAGCTGCGGCCGATTCCAGCTTATTCTCAGCCTGCTGCAACAGGTACTGCCGATGCAATGACTCCTCTATTCCATTAACCACCCGGCGGACGGTCTCCAGAATCACATCGTCATCCTCCGTCTTCAGAATGTAGCCAGCTGCCTCTTCCTTGACAGCATGGTAGGCATACTCGAAATCGGTATATCCGGTCAAGAAAATGACTTTACACGCCGGCCATAGCCTGCGGATCCGGGTATGAAGCTCCAGCCCGTTCATACCCGGCATAGCGATATCGGAGATGACGATGTCCATCCGACTGCGATGAAGCCAATTCAGTGCTTCCGTTACTGTATTTGCCTTGTATATATCAAGCTCGATTTCGGCCAGTTCGCCAAGCAGCTCATAGATCCATTCCACCACATGAAGCTCGTCGTCAACGATCAAGATTCGATACATCCGTTGCCACCTCCTTGGCTAAACGAATTTGTACACTTAGACCGCCATCACTGCCGAGGGCAACGGTAATGCCGCTGCCCGGGCCAAATTTGATGTTCAATCTGCGATGTATGTTAATCAGCCCCGTAATTTCATAATCATCGTGCGACACGTCCCCCAATCGCTGGTTCAGCTGCTGAAGACGCTGATCGTCCATGCCTTCTCCATTATCGGAAATCTCGATGATCCAATAGGCTTCGTTTTCTCCAAATGTCATAGAAATAAATCCGCCCCTCTCCTTTTGCTTCAGACCATGCTCAATGGCGTTCTCCAGCAGCGGCTGAAGAATCAGCCGTGGAACATACAACAGCTTGAGAGCTTCCGGCGGCTCCCCCATTTCGATCGAGAGTCTGCTGCCAAGCCTCATTTCCTGAATTTCCGCATAATTGCGGGTATGCTCTACCTCGCGGATAAGCAGAATTTCATCGGAAGTGTTGCGGGTAATATATTGAAAGAATTGACCGAGCTTCTTGGAAAATGTTATTGCATTTTCATCCTCCAGCTTGATCATCCGGTGCAGCATGAAGAAGCTGTTATAGAGAAAGTGAGGATTAATCTGGGCTTGGAGCTGCTTTAGCTCAGCACGCTGCACCAATATTTTTTGCCGATATACCTGATCGATTAATGAGTTCAACTGCTCTACCGTTGTATTGAAATATTCATACAAATAGGTAAAATCATCTTTCTTCTTCCGATAAATTCTTACCTTGAAGTCTCCTTCCTGCAGCTTGCGGAACGACCGAATCAAAGTTACAAGTGGACGATGCATAAACCGATACATGAATATGGAGAAGGTGACGGCAAACAGCATCGTGACTAGAGAGAAAAACCAGAACCAACTCCGATAAGTGCGAACCAGTCCGAAGAATAATTCACTGTCTAAATAACGAATCAATTCCATACCAAGTTCAGTCGATCCCTTATAAATAACAAATCGTTGATTCCCTCCATCATCGACAAAGGCTCGTCCAGCTAGATCCGGCGGAATCCAGTCCGGAATACCCTGCTGCGGGTCTGATGCAGCGATCACATCATGATTTCTTATGCTCCTCAGAACGACTTGTTCTCCTTGTTCATAACGGGTCAGGTAAGATAATCCCTCCCCAAGACGCTCTATCGAAATCGACAGCTCCAGAATAAACAACGGTTCACGCTGTGTTGAATTGGGAAAGGAAGCCCTTAGCTGCAATTGATCCCCATCCGTTCCGGAGAGGACGTAAAGCGGACTTTGCTCTCGAGTTCATCAAGTTCCTCTGCCTCAAGTTGGTCATATCCGCTCACTCCGGAGACTTTCATGTTTTTTTGCGGTAAATAGGCAACTACATCGGATATCAGCTCGTTACTGCTCTTGACCGCATTCAGCCTTTGCTGCAGCCGGGTAATCGCTCTTTGCCGCTCATACGTCGTCATGACCGGCGAAATTGTAGCTAAATAGTTGAGGTTATCATCGTTCAAGCTATCCAGCATCAGAGCTCTCATCTGATCCACGTCAGATGATAACCGCTCCAAATGATATGTCATTTGGGAATCTACCGATTGGTAGACCTGCTCTTCCACCGCATCGATGCCCCAATTGTAAATGAGCAAGCCTATCACATATATAGGAAGCAATACCGAAATAAACAGGAGTAAAAAACGCAGGTAAGTGGAGTTAGTCCAGGGGATAGAAAATTTCTTCATAACTTATGATGACTCCCTTCAGCAGCTGTATTGTATGCGATTTCAAAATGTTATTATAACATCCTGCCGCTTGTACCGGTGTAGTCCGATCTTGATATCCTTGACTTTATATTGGAGTTTGTCATCTGATAAAACATAAAAATCAGTCCCGGCTGCCAAATCCGAGAGAACATCCCTGACCTAGCGGGCTGTATTCGTATTATTCGTATTCCTTTATTGCGATTGTAAATGCTCTAGCAAAGCTAAGTCATTTCAGTCCATGTCGTACTAATATAACCAATCTTCATCCCGTCTGGAAGATTACGGACGGCAAGGTAGAAGCACGTAATCAATTGGGCCGATGGATAAATTGAACGGAACAAATGTCCATACGGTTAAAAAAGAAATCACAGATGCAGCAAAAAATAAAAAGAAGCCCGCTGGTCTTAAATAAAACAGAGGCGATCTCCTTGTGAGATCGCCTCTGTCTTATTATGACATTGAGATACTATTCACTTTCAAGAATCTCATTTGTCTGTCGTCTCCAAATCATATGGTCGTTTCCTTCACCCCAATAATTCTCAAACCAATAATCGGGTTCTCCCAATTTTTTTATCCAATACTTCTGAGCATGGCTGTACCCGCTATCCAGGCAAAACTCTACTATCCCCTTATTCCTTAAAGAGATAAGCAAATGAGTAAAGAGTAGACTTCCAATACCTCGCTGTTGATATTTAGGATGTACGAAAACCGTGCCTATCTCAACCATATTTTTTAATGAGTCTTGAGTGAGCTCATGAATCAAGCTGCTAGAAGGTCCGTATTCAATAGTTCCAATAATTTGTTCATTCATCACTGCAAGTAAAAAATATCTGTCTACTCCTAGGCTTTCGTAATCCAACTTAAGATATCTTTCTTTAGTCATAATTTCCTGTTCAATATCCTCAACTAAATCAGCCAAATTCTCTTTTGCAAAAGTATCCGTAATCACTGAGCGGAAGAAATGGTGTAACTCCTGATAATCTTCAAGATTTGGTCTTCTTATCTCTACTTGCTGCACAAACAGTCCTCCACTCTTCAGTTAACGCTCCAATTCCGTCCATGTCGTTCTAATGTAACCGATCTTCATTCCCACTTGCTCCATATTTCGATGGCTTTGTGTCAGATAACCGGCTTGACTGACCACGGTATTACACCCGTTCTTGGCGGCCTCGTAGATTCTTCTACGAATGAGAGCTTGATGGCAGCCTCTGTTCCTATACGCTGGGAGCGTCCCGGCAAAAGTCAATGAGGCAACGGTGTGGTTCATGTACATAACCCCAACCGCCGCTGGATTTCTATCAATCATAGCCATAAAGAATCTCCAACCTGGTCTGCCGTGTAGCACTTGGTTGTTCTCAGCGACATACGGAATGCCGTCATCCGGAAGTCCAGTGCTCCGGCAATGGATTAAGGCATACATCATGAACTCTTCCTTGGAAATTCCCTTGATATCAATGCCGGTATCACGCCAATCAGGTGGCAACTGCTCCATGGAATAGTACATCGACATGTGGAAGCCAGATTGATAGAACCCTCGTTCAGCCAGTTTCCTCAACATTTCCGAATTCACCCTTGAGGGGACAATTTCAAACTGCGGCTTACGCTCTCTCGACTTATAAAAGTCCAGAATCGCATCTATGGAATCGATATCGTCCGAACTCAATCCTTTTACCGTGTTGAATGTGGGCCAGGGCATCGTTCTGCTGTAGAAAGCCACTGCGTTACCAAATGACTTCATATCTACCCCTTCCGGATTTCCTGGTCTCTCCTTGATCGCCCACATTCTATCTACCATATAATCAATCTCTGATCGCTCTATCAAAATACCTTGATTTTCTGTTAAAGGCTGAGTTCTATTCATGGATACCTCACCTCTTGAATTATATTTAAAGTAGTTAGAATTTAATTCAATGATACTCATCCTTTAATAGCCCATAATACACGAGGTCTTCATACTTGCCCCATTTTATTGCATGCTGCCTTAAGGTCCCTTCGTATTTCATTCCTAGTTTACTCATCACTTTCCCCGATGCCGGGTTCTTGCCAAGATGCCTTGCGAAGATACGATTTATCTTCAATTCTTCGAAGGCATATTGTACCATCCCTTTTGCCGCTTCAGTGCAGTATCCGTTATTCTTATACTTTTTTCCAATCCAATAGGCAAGTTCTCCATGATTAAACTTCTTATTTAATCCTATACTTATTGCACCGATTAAATATTTATCTTCTTTATGCTCAATAGCTAATTCAAGCGATCGATTTTCTTTAAAATTAATGCCATGTGTCCTTATCCAAGCTTCAGCCATACCTTCCTCATAAGGATGAGGGATATACAAAGTCATTTCAGCAATATATTTATCGCCTGCTAATTCTTGAACAATTTCAGCGTCATCTAGACTAAAAGGCCGTAATATTGTTCTTTCTAATTCAATGGTCGGTAAAGTTCTAATTATGATCCCCTCCCAGATTATTGAACCCTACTCTCACGTCCCTGCATATACAAGAAGATCCGGCTTAAGATTTCTATATCTTGGGCCGGATCCTGTGTGTTTCATTTATTTAACTATTCGATAAACTTAGATGCTCTTCCTTCTTTTCTATAATATCGGTGAAGCAGCACTCCCTTATCGCTTAGCTCACTTTTCTGTGTGCTGCCCAATTGACGCTCTTCTCATTGACATACCCAAACAATCCCCCTACAATCATCGCTGCAACGCTGCCGCCAAAATTTAAGCCGGTCGCAAAATAAGTGTTCGCTCCAATAAATGCACCCGGAATGAACCCAAGCCATTTAAAACGAGATTGCATGCTCATGCCACATGCGCCAATCGCTACCGAGAGCCCAAGCCCTATGGTTTCACCTAAAAATACGGCAAAGAAATTTGACATCTGTACCATAAGAAATCCCCAGATCACACCCGTGAAGTTAGTAATCAACGCAGACTTTAAACCTTTTGTACCACCGCCTGCAGCAAAAAACGATGACCAGCCCAGAAATCCAGCAAATGTAACTAAACCAATATTCAGACTAAGCATCGCCCAAATGCCTGACAAGATGCCTGTCACAATTCCAATGATAATCCATGATGACATGCGATATCCTCCAACAAATGCAGCTATAATTCATAATCAATCATTCACCTTACGGCATTAGCGTTCGCAAATCGCACCCCAACTATACGAAAACAGTCCCAAAGTCATCCATGCTCATGACCTTGGGACAAATCACTTCTATCAAATAGTCCGCATATGATAAGTGATAATTAACTACTACACTTGTTATGTGTCGAGAGGGTGTGTATTTCTTGCCAATAAAAAACGGTAAAGAGTATATCGAGCGGATCGATCATCAGAAAATTAACCTGTGGTATAATGGCCAACGTGTCACCGGTCTGTTATCCGAACACCCTGCATTTCGTGGACTGATACACACCCAAGCGGATCTATACGATATGCAGTGTGATGAACAATATGCTCATCTGATGACTTATAAATCTCCACTCACCGGCGATCCGGTTGGCTTATCTTTTCTGCCTCCTATGAATAAAGAGGACTTGCTGCGACGTGGACAGATGATCGATCTGTGGTCAAAGAGACATCACGGGTTTCTCGGCCGCTCACCTGATTATATGAATACTGTCCTTATGTCGTTATATACAGCTGCCGCGATTCTTGAAGAGGATAACCCTAAGTACGCAAATAATTTAAGAAGCTATTATGATTATTGTCGTGACAATGACATCACCTTATCTCATGCTTTTGTCCAGCCATTTGCAAGCAAATGGTCAGCGGAAGCCGATTCTGTTGAAACAACAATTGCTTGCAAGGTAGTTGAAATAACTAACGCCGGTCTGATAGTTAGCGGTGCATTTGTGATGGCTACCCAAGGCGCAACATGTGAAGAAATTCTAGTCCTCCCTACACCTAATGTAACGTTCTCAGAGGATATAAATCCAACAGCCATTGCATTCGCCGTACCGAATGATCTTGACGGGATGACATTTATTTGCCGTGATAGTTATGCCCACAACTCCTCCTTCGATTACCCGCTCAGCTCCCGATTTGATGAGATGGATACCATGGTCATTTTCGACAAGGTGCTTATTCCGCACAACCGTGTGTTCTACTATGGAAATGAGGATATGGCCAATCGTTTATTTACAGAAGGCAACTTTCTTGCCTATGCAGGGCACCAAGTCGTCTCCAGATATATAGCTAAAATGGAATTTTTCCTAGGTCTTATCCAAAGCCTGGCGGAAGAACAAAATGCCTCAGTGGAAATGTCCACAATCGATCAAATATCCCGAATCATGATGTTTCTTGAGAATCTCAAAGCTTTAAGACTAGCTTCTGAGACAGAGGGAGCTACAAATCATATGGGGTACTTTACGCCGGCGACCAGTCCTCTTCTCGCTGCTTGTCTGCAATTCCCTGACTTCCATAGAGAGATCACAAATATGATTCAAATGATGAGCTCCAGCAGCTTAATTATGAGTCCGTCGGGAGCTAATTTTGAATCAGATATTAAGCCTTATATGGAGAACTACTTAAAAGGAATATTCACGACTGCTGAAGAACGAGTCGCTTTGTTCAGGCTAGCATGGGAGCTAGGAGCTGGGGCTTTTGGGGGAGACAGAACCAGTATGAACTCTTCTTCCTAGGCAGTCGAAAAATTATCTCCTCCCGGTTATACAACTGCTTCCCTAATCCAGATGACTACAAGAGCATAGTTGCTGATTTTTTACAAAGTAATAAGGCCTGACTCTAAATGAGTTAGGCCTTTAAATTGGTGAATCCTATAATTGCGTGTTTAAAAAGTCAGACTTTCAGCACCGAGAAGGTTGGATGAAGCTAGGGACTGAGGAGCGGAGCGTACGTAGTTGGTACGTGAGCACCGGAAGGCCCGGCTGAATTCAAGATTCGATGTCGAATAAGCACTCAGTGTTACTTCGTGATCAAAGGGGGGCTTTTTAAACAACCTCTATAAGTGCTTCCACCATATCCCCGCACATTCTGGAACCGTGGACCAATGATTGTCTTTAATTTCCTTCGTTAACTCCTTACCAAAGAAGAATTCAGTGCTTTGTCTCGCTTCCTCAACATCTCTAAAATGATAATCCATCCGGATCCATTTATGCTGGAATCCAAAATCCTCTTCAAGTGCTCTATAATACTCCGTTAGAAACTCAGGTGGGTTAGGTGTTTCCGTTCCCGTCCCCATTGTCTCAAAAATGATAATCGTTCCCCCTTCCTCAACACCCGATAAAGCTCTGAAATAATCTGCTGTAGATTATCTTCCCAATGATTATTCTCAGAACCTGTTAAATAACAGATACTCCAGCCTGATACCGCCAAATCAATTGATCTATCGGCAATCGGGAGTTCTCGATGATCAGCTACAATCGTGGTCCAATTACGATTAATACCTTGCTGCATTAATTTATGTTCTAAAAGTTCCAGCATTGCTGAGGAAATATCCGTGCATATCAGTGATTTTGCTTCCTCAGCAATAACGCTTGATAATCTGCCTGAGCCTGCACCTAAATCAAGGATATCCAAGTTTTGAAAAGGCCTGATTTCCTTAATATTTTCGGCTAAATCAGGTTGTCTACTAATCATAAATTCATATGTATCTGTCTGATTGCGATAGATTTCCTCATGCGTGGCCATGATAATATCACTCTTTTCAATGTGCTTCTATACTAATTCCTTTAGTCTTAATAATATATTTGTGATATGTCCATTTACAATCGCAGAAATAAACAATCCTTCGTTAAACCTATCCCCGCGAATGTAACTCGTCATTAATTTCCTAAGCGTTTCTAAATCGGCATTCCGGATCTGTTCTTGGATATTATAGTTTATATTTGTATAGACTTCATTGTCATGAAGCCACTTCTTCCAATCGTACACCAATAGAAATCCAGTATCATTTAGCAATTTACGAAACCTGCGGACATCTTCACTCTCCAGGTAATATCCATTCACCTCGGTAAAGAAAGTACTGCTGGAATCCTGGAAAAATTCAAGATAGCTAAGCAACTTTTTGATCTCTTGGTCTGTAATCATTTCTTTTGTCATGAGCGATTCCTCTTTACATATTGATTGATCTTGGCTACTTGGGAATATACCTTTGAGGTGATCCTAAGTGATTCTAAAAATAATAACTATCGTATTATGGATATTGCACCTTAATGTCCAATTCACGGATCCTACGTTCATTCAAGTCTTTGATGTGAAGCAGGAGAAGGTGATTAGACAAATTAAATTAACCGATGAGCTGGAGAAATCAATTCTAGCCTGTCTGGATACTTCACCAAAAATATATGGTGGCTTCTCAGTAGACCCTCGTTCTGGCCAAATTCTACATATTAAATATAAACATCCCGTGAAATTATCTTCTCCGGTCTATACCAACTTAGTTAAAGAAGTTTATCTCTTCCTTGAGGATGGAAAACCGCCTAGGGCCTTAATTTTCTTCAATTCTGTGAGTAAAAATATCGTGGTTGTGTTAAACGGTAAAAATAAGCAATGTCTATTGCAGAATCATTTAAAATAACACATGTAGCTACCTAATTAAAAATTCACTGAAACTAACAATTTGTTCTGTTATTTTAGGATAAATTCCAATCAATACAAAAGTACCAATAAATAAAGTTACGGCGATATTGGGATATCTGATCTTCAAGTAACGTACTGATTGTATGAAGCACAACAATAACAGGGGAAGCGTAATGAAGGCTGATATATGCCAACTAAGCTTCCCGCTCGTGCTCCAACTTCCAATTCCAACGAACTCCAGCATGCTATCCATAAATGAGTATTCATACAAGTGGTTGCTGCCAAGTATTACGACAACAAAGCAAGCAGCGAGCCATATCAATCCAGCAGTTATATTGTTCTTTTGACTGAACATAGAAGATCCTCCTCCTCTCTGATCATCATTGGTCTTCACTTCATTATTCATGAGTTTTTGTTATATACAACTTCTGTTCCGGCAATAAAGTCATGTATCGCTCTTCGATCTTCCCTTAACCCCACCATGAATGCACTGATAATCAGACCAATACCAAGCGTCAGAGCATACACAATCCCCCAATAACATTACGTAACAACATGGTTCCAAGTCCGGGTGGAGAATTATCATAGACTTTTCTTATTTTGATTCCACATAGGCGCTTTCCAATCGTATATCCTCCCAAAATATAGGCACTAGCAGCGAGTACAAGAAGTTCAATGTACTTCTTACATTATCATCGCCTGTATCACCTATAAAATTATAAGAAATAATTGCAGCAAGAAGTCCAATGATGATTGAGTCTATTATCGCGGCTCCGAGTCTAATCCAAAAGCCTGCTGTCTCCATAACCCTTCTCCTTCCTTAATTGCCAAATTCATTATTATTCTAAGAATATGTAACAGCTCCTTATTTGTTTCTGGATTTTAAAACATGGGTCATTTCCGCCTTTATTCCATACTCATTCTCATTCTGTAGACCAATTCATTAGCTTCCTTCAGGGTAAACTCCTGTTTAATGGTAAACTCGCCTGTCGTAAGCACAGCAGAAACGATAGGTGAAGTTATTAAGTCTTCATCACAATAGATTGATAGTTCTTTGCCTAATAATTTCCGAGTGATTTCTTCGAATTTTTTTGCTTCTTTAAATCGTCCAGTAATCAGAACTTGTTCATCTTCTGAAAAAGCCACTGATATCATGTCAAGATCGGCTCCAGTAGCTAATACGTTCCTATCCTTATCTTCGAAGGTTACCTTTGTTTTTTCTTGCTCTACTTTTTTTTCAGGTAAATCTATAATATTGCATCCAGCTATGACGCAAATACTTAGAAATAGAGAGAAAATAACTGTTATTCTGAATTTCATCCTTTATCCCCTTTCTATAGTTAAATACAATCACTTCAACCAATGTTTAATAAACAACCCAACCATTGATAGCTGTTATCTAGGCTGGGTTGTATGTTATGTGAGCTTGAATCATTTTCATATTCATATCTCCAAAGTTTCATTACATATTCTAACTGGGTTTTCGAGTTCTTCCTGACTTACTTAATGTTCTTTATTTTACTACTCTAGAATACTGTTCGGTTATCTCCCAATTTTTGTATTGTATCAGTCGAGCGATATTTACAACTGTTGAAAGAAGCACAACAAATCCAACAATAAAGAATATTACTCCATTCGAACTTTCTAATAAAAATATCTTCTGATAGTAGATCTCTTGATTTTATTAATAAAATGATTATAACAATCCTCACAAATTACAGTTTTTCTCTTCCCCACTAAGAGCAAACAATTTACACAATAATCTTTATTGCAAAATGGACAACTCTTTTCATGTTCTTTATCAACATGCTTAAAACATGCTTTCATCATTTACTCCCCTCTCGTATGAGGGCCTGACCTCCTCGAGCCACTTATTTGATGCTATTACTCATTTGGATCCTCTCACTCCATATTGATGCCTTCATCGAGTGTATGAGGTAGAGTCGAGTATATTAATCGTGTTCTGAGAGTCAAAATTAAGTGAATATCTTATTGTCTTTCCTTCGGAAATATAATTTACATCTATTTTTTCTATATGATCTGTGTGTGCAATAATCTTATGTATCTTGTGTGGGTAGTTGTAAAATCCAATAATCCCCATTATTAAAATTGCTATTACAAACAATATCAATAATTTTCGTTTTATCAATTAGGTTCTCCCACCTTAAACACATCACGTCACTTACTTCTTCCTTGTCATCAAAAACGCTTTATCTGCTTTTTCAAATCCTAATTTAGGATAGTAATCAACAGCTGTTGGTGCGGCAAGTAGTATTAATGAACATTCATCTCCAATTTTTGTATGGACACGTTGTACTAATTCTTTTCCAATTCCGTGATTTTGATATCTTTGGTCCACCGCCAGATCAGATAAGTAACAGGAATACGAATAGTCAGTTATAGCTCTGGCTACCCCAACCATCTTATCATCATCCCAGGCGGTAATTATAATATCTGTATTATCGATCATTCTCTGGATTCTCTCCACCTCTTCATAAGGTCTTATAATCCCGGAGTTCCTGAAAACTTCTGCAACATCGCGTGCATTTTGTTCTTTTTTATCTGAGAAAATGATCATATTATTGCTCCTTCAGTGTAAAAAATTATTATTATTATAATCTCTTCTCGTAACTTTCCTCCAACCCTTTCCTGATTACGTCTTCTGTAAATTCAATTGAATTCACATGATCCTTTAAAATAGCTGAAACCGACGGCAAAGCGTCGTTATCCGCCCATGACTGGGTATCCCATACCTTAGATCGTTTAAAGGCTTTAGCGCAATGAATGAAGCATTCCTCGACTTCTACTCCAATCCCTAATAGGGGCTGTTTATCTCTAGATTTCATCTGTTCTAGAATGTCTTGATCCTTGATTACAAAAGCTTTCCCATTGATCCTAAGCGTCTCTTCTAGTCCGGGGATAATAAATATCATACCGATCCTTGGATTTAACAAAATATTTCTTAATGAATCATTTCTACGATTACCTGGTCTCTCTGGGATCACTAAGTACTTCTCATCTAAGACAAGAACCGATCCAGGAACATCTCCTCGTGGAGACACATCACAAAGCCCTTGATCATCCGCAGTGGATATAAATAATAATGGGGACATGGAGATAAAATTTCGACAATGAGCATCTAAGTATTGTATGGCTTTCTTCTTGACGATTTCACTCGGATAACCCAAGAGATCTCTAATCTCTGCTTCTGAAGACACGATTTCTTTAAAAGGCATCTGCATACGAGCACCTCTATTCTTCTTTTTACAGCATCTGTTATGAATCCCTTAATTCGGAGCTATTTTATCTCACCAGTACTTGAATTTCTTTACCCTCAATAAAATAATGCAAATAAAATACACCAGGCATACAATCCTATAAGTCGAATACACTCCATCACCATAGCTCATAAATATACCGTACGGAATACTCCATATGAACGAAATTAACATAACTAGAATTCTTGATTGAAATAGGCCGATTGAAAATAAACACGCAGGAAGCACAAACATCACGAACGAAGTGGTTGGATCAGCTTTATTCATCCCTTCAAAGTATGGATCTTCCCAAACTAAAAGAATCCAAAGTATGATTGACACCAAACTTGCTAAATAACCAAGTAACTTAATATGTCGTACTTTGAAAATATGAATCCCCACCCTTAACCTCTTCTGTTTCTTAATTCCTCAACGATAGGTCGTACAGGAGGACTGATCTTCTCAGGCAGCTCATCTATTCGAAAGAACCTGATGTCCTTTCCTTCATCATTCAGTTTTTCTTCACCCTTATAGGAGTCACTCGTGTAAACTATATCTACGTTGTACACTTCATCTCCATTTGGATATTTATAGTACAGTTCTTCACCAGAAAAGACACCAAATAAATTTAAGCTATCTACAATGAGTCCAGTTTCTTCAAATACTTCTCTTGCAGCTGTCTCCTCAACCTTCTCACCTAGTTCAACTGCCCCTCCTGGAAAACACCAGCTGTCATTATCCGTCCTATGAAGCATCAAAACTTCTCCATCCGGATTATTAATAATAACGCTCGAACCGCACATGATGATGGGACGAGTCCCTACTAACTTTCTCATTTCTCTAATGTATTCTTTCATATGGTTACCTCATACGTTCATTGTCCGTCTTTTCATTAAACCTCAATTGGATTAAATAGAAATGGAGCTCCATTTAAATAGTTTCTTAATATGGCCTGAGCATAGGGTTGCTCTTCTTTCAAACCCTCGGTTTCTCTTGGATGGGGGCATGATGACAATAATTATCGATCATAACCATTACCGCAAAATTTTCTAATGCTGGTAGCCAATCCTCTTCCAACTTCCTAATGCTCTGATACCCCTTAATGACTAACTCTCTTTGCACAGGATAAAGCCCTAAAATCGTATGTGCTACATCATAAAGAAAATACCCAAAACCACATCTTCCAAAATCAATTGGGTGGGGATCGCCATTATGAAATATAATGTTGCCTTGGTGCAGATCTCCATGAATCAGCCCGTAATTATTTCCATTATTTTGTAATGTATTAAGCCAGCATAAAACCTTCTCGATTGCAGATCGATACAGTTTATATTCTGCATCCGTCAGAAAACGATGATAGTGTTCAGCTAACCTTGTCGTTGCTTGTATAAAGCTTTGCTCCCCCATTCAGGACGTTCAAAACCTGAAGGTAATTCGAAATTTTGCGCTACAGAATGTAACTTTGCCAAAAGTATTCCTTCTTTAATGATTTCGTCCTCGGTAAGTCCACCGCTCTTATGTTCACCCTCTACCCAACGCATCAATGATACATGAGCATTGTGACCAGTTCCCTGATCAATCGTAACGCTTCTTGAGCCATTACGGTCTAGAACCCCTATTGGAACAGGAGTATCCAGTCTATCGTTCAGAGCTTCTAACCAAGCGAGTTCAGAATCTATCGCTTCTTTTTTCATTTCAGAATGAATGCGGAGAAGAAATGTTCCATCGTTACTTGTCTCTATTACGAAAGTAGCTGTGTCAGATAGTTGGTTAAACCGTATTTGAGTCCAATCTAGATCATAATTTTGAAATGCCGACAGAGCCAGCCTCTTTGTCTGTACAATTGTCTCTTGAATCGATTCATCAGAATCTAATTGAAATATTTTGTCCATGTCATTTCCTTTCAGAGTGTCTCAAAATCTTTAAAATTACATCGCCAATCCGTTACAAACGCCGGATAATATCCAGCACGATATGCCACTCGTTGTGAGGCGATATTGCTTGAGATTACATCATAGAGTGGCACGCAGCCACGATTTAATAGTTCATAGGTTAAGCTGTTTACTATATAAATAAGCTGCCAGCCCTGAATTACGGTACTCAGGAAGAACATCTACACCCATTTGCCAAATCTTCGCACACACATTCCCTGCACCGGCCATGGCAACCATTTTATCGTTGTGCTTAGCAAGTACACCGAGCACAGTCTGGTAAGGATGATTCATTTCAGAAATGATAGCGTTGTCAAACCCTTCAATTCCTAATAATTTAGCAATCTCATCCTTCTCTACCACTTCATATGAAAAATCGGCTGGAGGTAACATTCGCTTCATTTTTTGAAAATCAGGGAGAAAATGCAGATATAGTCCTCTAATAAACGGTAAGGAGAAGATCGTATCTCTATCTTTTCCTTGCATATGCGCTTTAGCAATCGCCAGTCGTTCTGGTGTCGCCGATACTACAATGGATTTCCCCATAGACAATATCTCAAAATAGCGCTCTTTTCTCGGGTATGGTCTACGTCCCGGATTCTCCTTAGCGTCCACAAAAACAATACTGTCTTGTTCAGCATTTAAATCCTCGACTGTGCAGTTCAGATCAATTGCAAGCTGGGTCTGCACGATATGTACCATTTCTTCTTGGGTTATCATTTCCGCGTCTCCTTATCTAATAAGAATCTAAAGAGAATTCTCAATAGACTTACTCGATAATATCTTCAATTGTCTTCTCATACATAACTTCATCAGTTAATGAATAATTCGCTTTTCGATAAGTTTTTTGAGCTGTTATATTGTCATGGCCGGTTAATATCTTAATTTCCTTAACGCTGATTTGGAGCAAACTTTCTTCTAACAAGTTAATTATTTTCGATCCCCAGCCTTTTCCTCGCTCTTCTTCAACAACATATAGTTCCGTTATTTCTCCATGGGGTTCCGGGTAACAAAAAGAATTGTAGTATTGAGCACAGCCAAAGCCTACCGCTCGATCGTTACAAATAGCTAGTGCAATGATCTCATTGGTGTTCAGAAGACTTTGCTTCACTTCTACAAGGGATCGTTCTACACCATTAAATTTGTAATTTAATTCAATTAACGAAGAACAGTCATCAAAAGTTGCTAGCCTTATAGTATTATTGGTCAATGGATGCGTCCCACCTTATCTAACTTATTTCCATTTAGTATCAGTTTGGCGAAATTGATAAATAAGTAAAGAAACCAAAGCGATAATAAGTAATATTGTAACTGGCGCCCTACTTCCAGAATAATTCAGATTATTCTTAATCCAAATTACAATAAAGAAGATGGAATACATCATTACAGTAATAAGGACACCATTCATATATTCGCCATCCTTGTGTTGAAAGCTAGCAATTAATGAAAAAATTAATGCGATGGAAAAAATGATATAAAGCAGCAATTCGATCTCTCCTTCCAAAACAATAAGTACTCTAGGGTTATATAATTCACTCCCCCAACCCTAGATCACTCTAATCTTAAGCTGAAGCGTTGTTACTATATCAATTAATACGTATCGTCGATTCTTATGTATCCATTTATTCGTTCTCGTTCCCTTTGAAAAACTCCTGATTTATTATAAAAGTTTCCTTCTGCCGTTATGATTTTATCCTGCTCTATTCTTAACACAACTCCAATATGATCATTGGGGCCATTTCCTAAAATGTTATCGAATATTACAAGATCCCCTTGATCTGGGATGAATGACGAATCGCTAACATGGTGATAGAACCCATGTAATTGTCCCCATTCTAACCAGGCTTCTACCCAGGCAAAATTACGTGAGACTGGCTCAGGGTATCGCACAGGTAATCTCACACCTGCCTCTGTGCAACAATGGTATACAAATGCAGCACACCAGTCGAAACCAATATTTGCGTTATCTCTTGGAAAATATCTAAGGATCGGCACCAAATCCGGACCATATTTATGTTCATTTCCTATCAAAGGTTTAGAAGCTAATTCCTCGGCGATTTGCGCCAGAAGCTCTCTTCTGTTCATAGTTTAACAATTCTCCTTCCAAGTTCATGACCGAGCAACACGATAGGTATGATGAGGAGCCCTATTGGAATGCTAATTAGGATTTCTCTCCACGTAACCAAATTTTCCATGGTCAATGTTATAAATAAATATACTGAATAAGGCAGAACGAGAAGTATGGCACTAACCACTCCGGGTGTATACATTTTTAAATATAATGATTGTTCCAACATGCGTAAATACGTGAAGGAAAAACAAAGTGTTGAAGGATAGGAATATAAAGAACTTACCTCGCTCTGCGGCAATAAAAACAAACGGAATAAAAACAATAAACTCTAATAAAACGGCAAGGGCAAATTGACCGCTAGTAATATTAAACATCTTATCTAACCGTTTGCTAATTCTTATAGGAACCTGGCCGATCACTTGATTTCTATTTTTCTTAATAAAAGATTCAACAAATATGATTTCTTCTAGATCATGTAGCAAAAATACAACAATAAATAACCATACAAGTGTTTGTATTGTCATCTTCATCACCTTTCAATGAACAATAGAAAATACTCTTTCAGATCTGGGTCGCTGTAGCCAATGTCATCTTTGCAAGAGGTTAGGTAGTATTCCGTTCCGTTGCGCTCTCCCCGAGGTCCGCTGCGTTTACCAATCTGCGCACAAGTTGTTTTCTTTACTCCTTTATCCTGTCCCCGAATCCGTCCCAAGAGTTATCATAAGTATATAGAATCTCTTCTCCATTAAACTCAAGATCCACAAATATGGGATCGCCCTCGTCAGTGTAACGAGCTAACGCAACACTGCTGCTAGTCTTATTCAAATAATCCTCATAGAACTTCTCTAATTTATCCATATTAGCTAACCCAGGAGGCCCTACAACAACATAACCCTGTCTTTGAGCCTTTTCAAAGGACAATTTAGAGTGTAACGAATCTATCGGTTTATTATTAGGGCAGAATTGCAAGACACCAGCAATAGCAATACAGATAAAGTAACAAGCACATATATTTTCTTCATTCTTATTCCCCCCAATGAAATCCACACACAAAACGACCCAGCCTTAGATAGCTCTTATCTTAGGCTGGGTCGTTTGTTGTTTGAGCGTCTTCCATAATTATACATGATTATTCATCCATGTTGAGAGCCTCTTTAATTTGTGGGATCGACAATCCGTTTGATTTCAGTTCTTTAATCATTAGAATAAGAGCTACGGTATCTTCCCTTTTATATCTTCGTGTCAAATTTTCTTCCGCCTGTTCGAAAGGCAGCATGCCCTCTTCAGTGTAGAATTTCAACGTACTATAACGAGAATCCGTAAGCCGCACTAATTCACCTATAGATACGAACTCAGAGGTCAATATAGTCTCCATGGAACGTTGTCTGGACATGATACCTGACTCCTTTAGAATAAGGGTTTTGGGCGTAAACGCACACCATGAATTGGCACTCTCCCATAAGTAGCATACGGAATCGCTTCGTATATAATATTATCTACTTTAATTGTCGGAGTCTGCCCATCCTGTAACACCGTAACAGTATGGCCCTTAGCCTCTAAACGGTCCCTTACATCGTGTAACCTTTTTGTCGAATTAGAAAACATCTCCTCTGTGTCGATGAAAACAGACTGTGAGCGTTCAAGGATTGGAAAAAGAAAATTCATACCGATGCCCACCTGTGTCTTTACTACTCCTTTTTTCATGCGAAGGAATTTTTTTATTGCTAATTCGATTCCACTATGGATTTCGATTGTATATAATACTTTGGCTAGTGGAGCATTTTGATATAATTTATACATTTCAGCACTTATTTTATCCAATTCACTCCGCGAGAAAAAATCATGCATACATCCGCTTTCACGAAGCAGCCAAATTAAACAGATTATCTCATCTGTTACCAAGCCATCCTCCAGAAACTCTGCCCAATACTCTCTGTAATTCTTAAAAATCCTTGAATCTGGCTACGATATTCCTTGATATTAACGCCTGCGGAATCAAAATACAAATCACACCCTAAAATATGGGGGATTTCTTCGAGTAAGTTCGCTTCTTTTAGAGAATCCGAAATTGCGTGTTCAAGCTTTTTCAATATTTTGTCAGATAGGTTAGAAGCCTTTTTAAGCCACCAGTTCAGATCGCCCATTATTTCAGCATTTTTATGGGCTAAGGATTTTAATATAATTTCCCGATAGAGCGTGGTATGAGACTGCTCAAGCACATCTTTTTCAGAACTAATTTATTATTAGCTTGTGTAAAACCACTGTCTAAGTAGACCTCTAAAATAACCGCCGCTGCTATGCAACGAAGAGCCACCTTCTTCGCAGTTGTCATCTCAAGACTTCTCTGCCCATTTAAAGCTATCATTGAAAAACTTTGTACCAATTTTAGATCTGTCATCGAAATCCTCCTCCAATCATCATTTTCTAAAAGCAGTTTGATGTTTATTTTGTATGAGGAATCAGTTGAAATTTACTTACTACTTACTACTTACTACTTATCGCTTACTACTTACTACTTACTACTTATCGCTTACTACTTACTATATAAGTTATTCTTTTTACTTTGTCAAGCGTTAAACACAAATAATTCCATATAACAATTTTAGTCAATACAATAAAAATAGGCTGCCTCTAAAGGCAGCCCATTGCCTATTGCAGAATAGGCAGTAGCTTTTCTTGTGAATCGGTGTAATTCTTCCCTCCATATACTATTTATGTATATTAACTTCGTTTTAAAAACATGAAACCCTTTATCTATGCAGTTTTCACGTTTATTCTGCAGACAAAATATCAGTCATCCAGATCCATCGATAATCTCCTTGAGCAATAGCGAGTTTAATTTCGCGACGATACGACATTCCAGATATTGTTCTTGAAGCTTTTCCAGAAGATTTCGATTATCAAATCCTAAAGCCAGCACTTGATAGCCTTTGGAACTCGGCTGGTTTTGCGTCATGTAATCTATACAATCACAATGGGGACTGGACTGCTAACTAATGAGAAAAGCCCACCAACCAATTAAGGTTAGTGGGCTTTTCTTTCATATTTCATGGCGGGATTGACATATTGGTGTGTAACCCCAACTATTGGGAAGTTGAGCTGATATTAGAGTGATTAATTAAAAAACAAAGGCTCTAGTAATGATAACAAGCAAAATGAACAGAACCAAAATAGCTGCAGTTGAAGTCCATAATCCACCGCCACAGCTATAACCTACACCTACACCGCCTACACCTTCTACACCGCCTAGACCTTCACATCCCATGTGCTTACCTCCTTGTATTTTGAGTACACACCATCCTATTCAATTTTTGGTAAACAAATTGGACATTTTACCTATGAAAAAGTCTATTTTTTAGATACTTGTACTACAAGTTATATCCCTGACCTCCAGGCTGACCCACAGCGCATAGTTGCGCCGTTTCTTCTCTTGTTATTGGCGCTCCTGGACGCTATCCATGAAAGTAAAGCTTAGCCACATCCGTAAAATCAATTCAAAAAAGGCTGCCTTAAAGGCAGCCTTACATCGATTAATGTGTTATTTACTGACCGAGAGAATGAACTTCTCCAATGGCCCTGTATTTGTAATACGGTGATTACATCCTTGATTCTCCAGACAAACATAATGTCCCATGAACGAAAGATTATCCGGTGAAGAGTTAGCAGGCTTCGTCTTAACCGAGAAAAATGCAAGCTCCTGATGCCTATTACAGAACAGGCAGTAGCCTTTCTTGTGAATCGGAGTAATTCTTCCCTCGATACCGATAAACCTTCCTTCGAACGGATATACAATGTATAACTTGTTCGTGGCAATATCTACCCAGCTCAGATATGTTAAATATCGAAAGTCGGTAGCGTTCAGATCGGGTAATTTCAACTTCTTATTCTTAGGGAATAGCTTCTGAATCTGCTTCAGCGTAATCTGCGGAAAAGGCTCCAGGTAAGGTTCCAATGAGCTAAGGTATCTCTGGAAGTCACTAGCCGAGTCTAAGGTAGATATTTGTTCCAGCATCTGCTTCTGAGCATCTGTCAGTAAAGGAAATGCTTCAACAATGTTCGTGACAGCACTGTACCTTACGGTTTCCAAGACTCTCCGATCCGCGACCGTTTGCAGTGTTTTCTGAAGGAATTCCGCTTGTTTCATTATAACGTTATATTGATGGTTTCTAATAAATGGTGTACTCATAGCTCTTCAGCCCCTTATTTAAATTGAAAAATAATAAGGTGCAAAGCCTGTTATTAGAAACGATAAAGTTAAGTTTGGGCGATCAAATCAAATTCATATCATCGCACCCCACGCAAAGTATCGCCCTGAATCAGGCTTTGCATGAGGCCTTCCTAGCTAACGAGCAATTCAGCATTGCCACTGGAATAACCCCCAATCACAAATTATACGCAAAGTATATCAGTAACTTCCGCTTAGAGCAATTCATACCGGATTAAAAACCGTCTTTTTTTGTTATGAGTTACACTACATTGATCTTTTTGTCATTCTTGCAAATCTAGGCCCTGCTTGAAAGCCTACTTTCTTATAAAGTACTTCTGCATTATTTCCTACAGTGACACATAATTTCACAACCTCTGTATAAGCACTGGCTGACTCTTTGATGTAATTTAACATGAACTCAGCAATCCCTTTGTTCCTATATTTAGGAATTACACACAATTCACCTATCTCAGCAAATCCCAGTGGCATATTTTCGCTAATACCAGCTATACAAAGTCCAACAATGTCTTGGTCCTGCTCATTTACAACATAAATAGAAAGATTTCTATGCCTGTAAACCTGCATAAGGTACGCTAGATCTTCCATGATCTTCTCATCATTAGGAACACCATATAGCTCGAAGTCAACTCCTCCACGGTATCCTTCCTTCATAACATCTTTAACTCTAGTCATATCTAAAGAATCATCTAATAAGTACAAAGACAGTCCACCTGGAAGCTCCGGCTTTTTACCTCCACCCGTCGGGCAACACATGACCTGCCTTGTTACATTCACTTTATAACCAAATGACTGCAGTATATTAACATCATTTTGCAGAACTCCGTTGATATTACATATATCCTGGCAGCATTTCAGTAATCCCCTCCACATCTCTTGTCGATCAGAAAATGGGGAGTAATAAAAGGGAACATTACAGTATCATTTATCTTTACAACTCCTCCAATACGATCATCGTCATACATGATCCAATAACATTGATCAGTAAACTTCGTGTCCTCTATGCGAGTATTCCAGTCATACCACATCTCAATATCGGAGTTAGAGTAGATCACTTGATGGACTGCAAATACATTTGGATCTGCCTGTTCTAATCTATACTGTTTCATGATCTTCACCTCTCAATTCATTTTATATTTGGAAGTGAGTCTTCTTAATCAAATTAGCTCTGCACGATGCCTAATCAAAACACTACCAATTTCGGGATAAAAAACGAAGGGAAAGAACAACTATGGATAAACTATCCCATGTGGAGCTATTGTAATTTTGCAAATCTTGTACCTTCATCTTTACGGTTACCAACTAGATCCTTCTCTTTGATTAATAACGATGAGAACTCACCTCGACTGTCGGCTATGTATTCCAAAGTCATACTGATGTTATCTAAGTAAAATTGATTGGACTCTTTTGGCTTCAAGCGTTGATCTCCGAATATCACCAATTCATGATCCTGTAACTCAATTTGAATCTTCAACCCCATTTCCTCATTTTGAAACACCCCTACAAACTTCTCTAACTCAGATGGTGTAACCGTTGGATCAGGGAAATATGATATATTCAGAAAATTCAACACCCTTTTGTGATATAACGACCAATCCCAATTCGTATTATCAATCTGTAAGGAATCCAATCTATGATTGGCAAATGCTGTATGACCTATTGATGAGTATTCTTGCAAAAAATGAAGATGCAACTCTTTACCGGCCTGGCCGCGATTTATGTAGTAAGGCTCGTGCTTATATTTCTCATACGTATTTTCAAGCCAAGTCTCCCCACCTCTTGCAGCCATCATTCGGTTTATTCCAATAAGGGGATCTTCCTGATAGAGATAGATCAAATTACAATTCACTTTTGTAAGTACACCATATAACTGGTTAATAAATTGAACTATCTCGTTCTGGCTAACATCCATATGGAGTAGATGAATAATTGGACTTTGGAACAAGACAGATTCCATAACGAATATGGAGTCCGAATCCATTTGTTCTTCCAGAAAATGATTCCAATTTTGAAAATATGTATTTCTCCAAGTATCTGGATGGTTAATATCATTTTCTATTAAAATCGGATGTTGAAAAGTGGACTCATGAAATAGCTTGGCCTTTAACCCATTCCTTTCGAGCTGCAAAGCTATAAACCTCGCGGTTGTGGATTTCCCTGAACCGGGTATTCCTTCAACAATGATTAATTTCATTAATGACCTCTCCTGATCTATTAAAATAAAACACCCAGCCTTAGATCGCTCTTATCTTAGGCTGGGTATTCATGGACTAAGCTTTCTCTAATTATATATCACCGAGCATGGCGAATCCTAGTTAATCTCCAAATAATCAATATAGACATCCCATGTCCCGTTATCAGCTGTTACGATAAGCTCAATTTGCTGGTTACCAGTCCCGTTGCTGATATTGTTGAGAGTATAAACCGTAGGAGTGGTCCCGCTAAAGGAGAAGGTCCCTTTCGTCTGACCGCCTATTCTCAGATCAACCTTGGCCGTGTTGGAATTATTAGAAGCGCCGCGGAGTGTAAAATTGTGGGTTCCAGTCGTAAAGTTTTGCGTGTACTTGACTGAATCACCATTGGCATATAGAGCAACTCCATTGAATGGTGAGCTGATGTTCCCGGTGTATTGACCGCTCTTCGTCATGCTCTCAGCTTCCACTCTCGTTGCATTGGTTGGAGGGGTAGTTGAACCGCCGCCGTCAGGTGCGACTGCCCGGCCAGTTGACGTCGAGATCATACCAGAACATAGTCCGCGATTCTTCAGGTTCTGCGCGATCTGTGGAATCGCTTGGAGCGTCGTCTGATACTGGTCATGCATCAAGATCACGTCCCCGTTCTGCATTGTGCCCACAGCAGATACGATTTGAGCGGTAGAGGCACCGTTCCAGTCCTGGGAATCAACATTCCACAGCACTTCAGTTAGACCATTTTGCTGCTCGATCGATTTCAAGGTAGCGTTCGTCTCACCGTACGGTGGACGGAACAACTTCGGAGCGGTTCCGGTAGCTGACTGAATCGCTTGTTGTGTCTTCGTAATTTCCGATGACATCTGTGAGCTGCTCAATGTAGTCATGTGCGGATGTGTATAGGAATGATTGCCAACCCACATACCCGCGGTTACTTGAGCCTGCACCAAAGACGGGTTATTTTGCGCGTTTTGCCCCATGTTGAACATCGTTGCACGTAAACCAGCCTGCTTGAGCGCATTGAGTAGGTTTGTCGTGTTGCTTGGATTAGGTCCATCGTCGAATGTCAGGCCTACGTAACCATTCGGACAGCTGGCATCAGCTGCACTAGCTATAGGCATCATCGGAATGGAGAACATAGTGCTGAAGAGCCCTAAAGTCACTAAAACTTTTACTACCTTGGCTTTGAACATCATAATACCTCCTCCTTTCTTGTAATCGCTTGCAGTTGTTATCTTAACAATTTTTTACTTAAATTCCTAATTAATAAAGTAAAGATTATGCCGTCAAAAGTATATGATTTCCCGCCTACAAAAAACGAATACAAATAGGCTGCCTCTAAGGGCAGCCAGTTTCATGTAACCGATCAATAAATGTCTTTCTTACGATTTCCGTGGAGTCCATTCAATTAAATTAATTGAATTTCCGTCTGGATCAAAAATATCAAAATCGAAATGGTCATTCCAGTCAGAAGACCACTGGTTTAAAGATCCCACAATAATACCTTTACTCTTTAATTCTTCATAAGCTTCTAGAATGTTACTACAAACCAAATTAAAGTTTGGTTGCTTTGATGGTTCGAGTGATTCTCCTACTTCAATCAATGTTAGTAATGTAGATTGATTTGGAAATTTGTAATTTGCTCCTCTACCATCATCCCATTGCTCAACATCACGCAATTGTAAACCAAGCACTTCAGAATAGAAGGGTAATGCCTCGTCCAAATTGCTAACCCGAATAAATATAGTGCCTAGATCTTTTACCTTCATTGTATCTCTCCCTAATAATAAGATATTGAAGATTAGATTCCTCTTTTCTTAGGCCGATCCAATCAATTGCAATGAACATTGGGGATGATAATCAACAACGCTGATAAGCAGATATTACCAGAATCAAGGCGGTAGGTGAAGAGAAAGAACAATTTATGGATAAATTTTTTAAGCTTTCTACATTACTTTACAAATTGCGGCGTACATTGTCAGGTTTCATGGTGAAAAAATAAGCCCGCTATGCTACAATATAAAAATTGTACAAGCTCATAGGACTAGGGAGGATTTTTGAATAAACATGCTGATTATTGGTATTTCCGGCGGCACCGGATCAGGTAAAACAACGGTTGCCCATTCCGTCATTGACCGACTTGGTTCAGACAAAGTCACCTTTATATCCCAAGATAACTACTATAAAGATAATCCCCATCTTAGCTTTGCTGAGCGTGAGAAGATTAACTATGATCATCCTTTCGCTTTTGATAATGAACTCATGATCGAACATATTCATGACCTGGTGGAGGGCAAGACAGCCCATGCCCCTGTTTATGATTTCACGCTTCATGCCCGTTCTAAGACACAAACGCTAGAACTGAAGCCTAACAATATCATTATTCTTGAAGGTCTTCACATCCTATCCGATGAGCATCTTCGTGCCATCCTGGACATTAAAGTATTCGTTGATACAGATCCTGATGTTCGCATACTTCGCCGTGTAGTTCGAGATATTGAGGAGCGCGGACGTTCCATTCGGTCAGTACATGATCAGTATTTAAGTACGGTTAAACCTATGCATGAGGCTTTCATCGAGCCTTCTAAAAATACGCCGACCTCATCATTCCCGAGGGCGGACATAATGAAGTCGGTATCCAATTGCTAACCACATTGACTGAGAAATACTTGCACAGTGGTGAAAATTTTAGTTGTTAAATAGCCTGACTTCAGTTCATACTCCAGTCTTAGTTAGCTCCTAACTTTGGCTGGGGTATTTTGTATTTCACGAGTTCACATGGTACAATTTTGAAGTAAATCGATTTGTTTGATTTATATATTGAATCCATGATGAGGAGTGAAGTTAGTGGCTGTTGATGTTTATTTGTATTTTAACGGTAATTGTCGTGAAGCTGTAGAGTATTATGCACAAGTATTCGAGACAGAGAAACCGAATATTATGGCTTACGGTGATAACCCACCTAACCCTGAATACTCACTTCCTGAAGAAGCAAAGAACTTAGTCATGCACTCACGGCTTAACATCAATGGCAGCAATGTCATGTTCTCAGATGTCTTCCCTGGTTCGCCATTTACTGTAGGGAACAACATCGGTCTTGCTTATATAAGCAATGATATCGATCAGATCAAACAATTATTTAACAAGCTGCAAGACGGCGGCGCGGTAAAAATGGAACTACAAGAGACGTTCTGGAGCAAATGCTATGGTAACCTACGAGACAAATTCGGAATTGAATGGCAGCTTAGTCATGAAAATGAATAACTGCTGATCCGGAAGGTACTCATTAATAAAGGATATAGATCATCTCTTCTCAGAGAAAATCTATATCCTTTTTTGCCTATTAATACTCCAGTTTATATACGACTTCCCCATCGATCACTCGGCCATCTTCCTTAAATCCTAATTTTTCATATAAATGTTTGGCCCACGCATTCTCAGGTTCAAAGCTTATGTATATGACTCGATGATGTATATCCTCCTTAATTCTTTCAAGGAGCATCTCCATTGCAGCCTTCCCATAACCTTTAGACTGATACTTTGTATCTACCATTAATCGATAAATCCAATATTCTTGATCCTCTTCATCTATACAATACATCGTAAATCCTACGAGAACATTGTCATTATAAATTGCCAAGCAAATACACTCTGGAAATGCCTTGGCCTGTGCGAGTGAAAGCACGTTCGTCGCAACAAACTCTTTCTGTTCATCAGCAACACTTAGTTTAATGACGTCAAAGAAATTGTTTCGATCTATTTCTTTAAGTGTGATCATAGATACTCCCCCTTTTCTATGAGATTAATGCATACGTGACTGTTGATATTTGCCTATTCGGGATTACCGATCATTTAAGCCCTTACCATCGAGAATTTGCGGTACACATTTTTCAACTCTGGACTCCCGGGTTTTAGATTGTTTTGGTGCAGAGAAGAACATCAAGTACGCTTTTTGCCGTCCCGGAGTCAATGCCTCGAAGGCCGTTTTTAAGGCAGGATTCTCATCAAGTTTATTTTGAAATTCATCGGCAATGTCATATTCTGTTTCCTTTTTGAATTCGATTTTCAAACCGGATTTTTCCACTTCTATGGCTGCATGAATGTATTCTTTCAAGATCGATTCCATTTCAATGATTTCTTGAACATTCGTGAATCGAATCTGACGTGCCGCCTGTACATTTTCCGTTTGTTGAATCAGAATCCCATGGGGATCCTGCAACAAGGCACCTTTATGGAATAGAAGTGCACAATATTCTTTGAATCCATGGATTATTACAATGTTTTTGTTATCAAACGTGTAACAAGGATGCATCCATTTGAATTCTTCAGTCAACTCACAGTCAAGAACAATATCTCTCAACTTCTCATAGTGTTCCTTCCACTTTTTAGATTTACCTATGAATACATCAACCTTGGGATTCGTTTCATTTCTCATTGTCATGTTAGCTAGCTGCCCCCTAATTTCCTCCTGAAACTTCTTAAATTATTTTACCTTAAGAAATAAGTTTTTTAAATTTGATTTAAATAGTACTGTATTCCAGCCCGATCGATATCTGAGAACTGTAGAGGATGATTCTCCATAAGATCTTGTAACTCACTGGTTGTGATCCATCTAATGTCTGTTGTCTCGTCTCCTGATTCCAATAATTCACCCTTGGCTTTGCATCTAAAATAGTATCCCACAGAATCTACAGGTCCTTTAACAGTTTGATATGCGGCAAAAGGTTTCATACATTCTACTTCAAATGAATGACCAGTAGTAACGGTTCTAAGTTCTTCCCCTTCGATTTCATACACCTCTAACCCAGTCTCTTCTTTGACTTCTCTTCTCAGAGCCTGTACTAATGATTCAAAAGGTTCAATACGCCCTCCGGGAAGTTCAATGCTTACGGGTTCATTTGGCTTCACTCTATTTTGAATGACAATTTCAATATTTCCATCAACATATCTTTCAATGATTGCCCTTGAATTGACATAGAACATGAGTATCAACTCCTCTTCATTCATCTCCTAAAATCTTATCAAAGATATTTGATTATGTATTCCAATAATTATTTCTATCCTTATAATAGTCTTCTTCCGCTTTTGACCTAGAACCAAATGCCAGTATACCTAAGGTTGGTATAATTGAGAACGTAATGACATAAATCAGATTTTCTGCTTTAAAGCCAAAAATCACTCCATAGCCTCCGAAACAGATCAAAAAGGCTATGATGATAGCTATTACTTTTGCTTTCCAAGACATAGTTATCCCCTCTAATCTGATATTGTTAACACCAGTCATCAAAATGTTCTTTAAGAAATTTGACCTCGTTCATGTAATGAGCTAGATGGCCTTCTTCAACAAGCCTTATAAATGCAAGGTCACCGGATGCTGCACGTTCAGATAGTGTAGTACACATAAATTTAATACGGGAAATAACCCATTTCTTCAGATCAATCGGCGCGTCTATCCCGTAGGTATGAAAAAATAATTCAATGCGTCTTCTTCGTACAGGTGCATGATTCACTCTGTTATACTGCACGACGGCTTGGTTCTCTTCACTTGGTGAGAATGATGACAGCGGAATAGAAGTATACAACATGTATGCGATATCCCATATTCGCGGCCCTGGTCCTGCCTTATCAAAATCAATGAGGCCAACAGGTAGATTGTCCTTAAACACAATGTTATACAATGCAGCATCGTTATGGCAGACAACTTCATGTAAAGAAATATCAGGATACTCATTCGTGGAATGTACAGATGGAATAAATCCTGTAGCTGCATCGTGATAACTTCTTAAGAGTTTGGCAAGCTCAGCTAACGTCTCATCTGACCACATATACTTTTCGATGTCAGGATAATCATTCCCTGGTACAACACCTTCAAGGTAGGAGAGATCTCTCGCCCTTCCTCATCTATTCCGATATATCTAGGTGAGTTGGGGTATCCGACCTGTTCTAGGTGCGTTAGCAATTCATGTACATATGGATTAGGTGCAGCAGTACGGCGGACTGTCCCGCCTACTTTTACGACCTTATTAATATTTCCTCCAGTTAGTACTTCCTCATGTTCTGGCAAATTCATTCCCCTTCTCAATTCATCGTTATCTCTCAAAATGTGCTCTTTCTACCTGGCTTGAGCTAAATATATATTCTGGATAATTGTTCGCTATTGGCGGAAGCTTATACTCTGAGAAATAATGTAGTTCCTTCATCTCTTCGTTATCTGGTATCAATTGCCCACCTGTAATCATACATTCAAAAACAATCGTTATATATTCTACTTGATGTCCATTACTATAAATAAAGCGGTGTTCTTCCCCACCATAAACCCCTATGATCCGCCTCGGTTCAACAACAAGCCCTGTCTCTTCTTCCACTTCTCTGGCCATGGCTTGAGCTGGAGTCTCCCCAAGTTCAATCGCACCTGCGATGAGTCCCCAATTCTCCTCATTGTGTTTTCTGCCGAATAGTATCTCCCCACGTTCATTTCTAATAATTCCAGCCACAGCAGGCATAAATATAAGTTGATTGCCTATGTTTTCTCTTAATTTTTGATAGTAGTCTGACATACCCATAAGTAAACACCTCCATGCTCCTTATTTATAATCCTTCTCATTTCCGCGCTTAAAATTCCCTGTCAGTTTAGCCATTACTAATTGAGTTTCCAGATGATTCTTACCTTCTATCGATTTGATAAACTTCTCACTCGCCTTACCAGTGAGTATCGTAACTTGCTTCCCCTTCCAGTAAATAAACACTTTATTATCTTTAGTCTTCTTAAAGGTGAAGACTTCTTCACTAAGTTTATTTCGTTGATCAATGTTATTCATATTTTCATTCCAATCGGATGGATTTAGATATCTAGTTCACCGCTATCATCTGAACGACCGTTCGGTCATCCCCCTTCAGCTTGACTTTACCAGCCAATAGTTGTGAGGATCCATCCCCGTCAAGAAATATGGCCTCAATTAAATTTCCTACGGCAATGTTCCTCTTAATAGCGGTTCGAAACTCCTCTGCATTACATTTGGTAGAAGACACAATCAGGTATACTTTTCCATCATTATCATAGGCCATTCCACTGCGAAGACGCTCATCATCGGGAAAGGGCATTGCTTCTTCTATGGCGGCTAATCTATACCAGTTGCTTTCGTCTCTTAAATTCATACTGATCCCGCCTTGTGCCCAATACTTTGTAGTGTCTGTTATATGAAGATCATCAACGCTTGAAGCTCGTTGCACATCAATCATTCTTGTGACCCGATCATATACCATCGTTCCTCGAGCGTATTTGGCGTTAAACCAACCTGATCCATATTCTTGAGGAGTTCCGTTTGCAGGCATTCCATCCATAGCAGCTATGCTTAACAACTGATTCTCCCAAAAGAATCCGCCATTTATTCCAATAGTTTTCGACCTCACGACATTGTCGTTAATACTCTTTAGCGAAATACTACTCGGATCCGTCTTCAGCACATGTAGAACAACTCCGTTGTTAGCTTTTATTTGAAAGTAATTAACTCCTTTGGGAATACCGTCTTTACTAAAAATCCATCCAAATAGGATCCCACAAATGAGAATGAAAACACATATAATAATTGGATAATAACTTCTTATAGCGGCGAATTTTTCTTTTGCTGTTCCCTTCATCCGTTCGTCCCCTTATGCGTTAATCGCTATGGTATCTATTCCGTAAATACACAAAACGACCCAACCTAGGTAGTTCATCTCGTAGGCAGGGTCGTTTGTTGGCGGAGCTTCTTCCACAATTATATATCTGTCAATTGAGGGGCGATAGTCCTTTCGTGACGTCTTTTCAGCTTAATGGGACAGAGGATAAACCTCCATAAATATAAATCTCCCTCCCTTTAATGCCTTTATAAGGTAACCTCGTTATGTTCTTCGTGCATCTGAACTATTTCGATATGATTAAATCTGTCCTTAAGCTTCTGAGCAAGTGACATAACTCCGAATATCTCCGTAAATGTATGGCTCCCAACAATTAGATTCAATTTGATGAAATTAGCATACTGAATGGTATAAAGTGTTTTTTCTCCAGTAATATAAACATCACAGTTGCTATTTATAGCATCTCTTAATTGATTCGTTCCATTCCCTGCGCCTGTTACCATACCGATTCTTCTAATTTCTTTGTTGTTATTTTTCTGAAAATAGACTTTTTCACCCAATAACTCCGTCATTGTGTCTACAAGATACTCTAATGTCGTTGGCTTATCTAACTCCCCAATCCCAATTGAACTGTACCCTTCAATATGTCGGGATTGTTGAAGAATTTTACCGACTCCAAGAAGTTTAAATAACGAATTGCATGTTCCAAATTCAACATAATCCAGTGGTAAATGAATATAAAAATGGGCGATATGACGCTTCTCCAACAATTCTATGCACTTTTCCTTCATTCCATAAACAAAATCCCATGCATCATGATGTGTAACTAACAAATCTACGCCTATCTCGGCTGCCTGTAATATGACCTCAGGAGTAATATTCGTTGCATAACCTATTTTGTTGTAGTTATTCAACGTAAAATTACTGAATCCGTACTCTTCATCCTCTTTAAATTCTATTAGAAGATGGCCAAATATCTCATGAATATATGATTTGAATTGTTCAGTATTCATTTGGATCCCCCCTTTTTAGATTTGTGAAAAGTCTAAATCAACTATCCCCCACAGATTTCCTACAGGGCATCGTTTTATGCACAAAAGAATAATATTTAACGATAGCAGAATCTAACGTGGACCAACAAACTGTTCAAAGGAGGAAAGTCATAAGATGCTGAGGATGGTTTACATGATGTCCAATCGGGAAGCGATGAATGAAGTAATTGCTTTTTATCGGGATATGAATGGTATGCTTACCTTTATGGGTTCCTACCCGACATATGGAAAAGGCACTGGGACAAGGAAAGTTTCAAATGTCACTGCGAATGACGGTATCGATCCCCTTATATCACAAGGCTCCTTAACTTTGTCCCAGGATTCCCGTTACTTATTTGCAGTTAATGCGGGAAGCAATAGTATTAGTAGTTTCATTGTTACCGACAACGGAGGACTTGTACTCGCCGATGTGAAGCCATCGGAAGGTGTTCAACCAAACAGTGTAGATGTATTCGCTGACCTTCTCTATGTTTCAAATGTAGGTAATGCCGCCAATCCATTTGCATCCAATATCTGTGGATTTCGCATAGGAGATAACGGACGTCTTACTCATATTCCGGGAGCCATCCATCATCTAAGTACCATGAATGCTCAACCAGCGCAAGTATTATTCACTCCAGATGGCAGTAAAATCGTTGTATCAGAGCTTACTACAGACCGTCTCAGCGTATACCATGTTAATGATTACGGAACTGCTACAGGACCAATCATTAACGCTTCTATGGGTACAAGGCCGTTAGGCGCTTATTTCCTATCTTCAGGAATCCTGTTAGTAACAGAGGTAGCTTCTAGCGCATTGTCATCCTATGCAATGAGAGACAACGGAATATTAGATGTTATCAGTGGTTCTGTTCCGAACGGTCAGAAGACAGCATGCTGGATTACAGTTACGAGGGATGAACGTTTTGCATATACCTCTAATACCTTAAGTGGTACAATATCTACCTACCGAATAGATGACAACGGAAAGCTAACGGTTCTCGGTCATACAACCAGTACACCAGTTGGCACACCTACAGGGATACCCATCGATGCAAGAGTCAGCAAAGATGGACGCAATTATTACGTCCTCAATGGTAATCAAGGCACAATCTCCGTATTTAATATCCATGATGATGGTAGTTTAGTCAGTTTGCAAGTAGCTGCCTCGACACACTACCCGTATTTTGGCTCGCAAGGTTTAGCTGTGCTTTGATTAATTCACAAATGACCCAACCTTAGATAGCTTATCTTAGGTGGGTCATTTATTGTTAGTGCTCCTGTTTTCTTTTAAAGTGATTTCTTAAATTTAAGATCCCGCTAATACAAAACAATACTGCGACAAAAATAAAAGCATAACTCATTTTTGAATTACTAAAGTTATTAAGTAGCGATGAAACAATAAAACAAATTGCAGCCAAAAAGTTCAAAACCGCTATTAACATATAATTGGTTTTATTCATTTTACCATCTCCAAATATACCTATATTTTCAACTTTATATCAATCTCTTTTTATATACAAGTACCCAATACTACATTTTAATATCAACAGATAATAAAAAAGGAGTTCAGAATGAACTCCTAGCAAGATTTATTCTTATATTCAATCGGACACACACCAACCCGGTTTTTAAAAAGCCTACTAAAATAATACTGATTCGTGTATCCTACCTTCACCGCTAGCTCGCCAATTTTGATATTATGCATCGAATGATCCAAGATTTCCTTTGCCTTCGAAATACGAAGCTCAGTTAAATACTCAAGAAAAGAAGCTCCTAGCTCTTGTTTCATTTTTTTACTTAAATACGTATGATTCATATAAAATATTGCGGCAACACGGGATACCGTTAATTCTGGATCATGGTAGTGATTATCGATATATTCCGTTACTTTGCTCATGATCACTGTACCCGTTCCTTGATCTATCTTGCTGTTCGATTCTTCCCGACAATCTTCCATCATATTGTCTGTCGGATAGCATTGACGCAAATGTATATCTATCTTCTGTAATACCCGCTTTAAATCGCTTTTAGGAACCGGCTTTAACAAATAGTCATAAGCTTGCAACTGCACAGCTTGCCTCGCATATTCAAACGAATCATATCCGCTAACAATAATAGCAATCACTTGTTCATAACGACTCTTCACAAGCCGCAACAGATCAAGTCCATTCATATCTGGCATATTGATATCCACGAATAATAAATGAGGAGAGGTCCTCTCCATCAAAGCTAGCGTCTCAGCCGCATTTCTCGCTTTGCCGATCACTTCAAAGGGTAATTGACTGTCTTTAATATATTGGGTAAGTCCTTCACGTATCGTCTTCTCATCATCCACAATAATTACTTTCCACATCTTATTCAATCTCCTCTAAAGGTAAAATCAAAGTCATCGTTGTCATACCATGTCTACTATCTACCTGCAGTCCATAAGGTTCACCATAGGTTAATTTCAATCGATGGTTTACGCTGTATAAACCAAAGCCAATGGTTCCATCCTTCCACCTGCTACTAGACAATGCCTGCTGAATGACCTTCATCCTCTCTTCTGAGATTGGTAATCCATTATTCTCGACTACAATATGCATATCCCGGTCCTTCTCATAGGTGCGAATGGAGATTTTGCTTTTCTGATCAATTAATGGCTTAATTCCATGATAAATGGCATTTTCAACAAGAGGTTGCAGTAAGAAGCGAATAACCCTTTTTGAACCCAGATGTTCATCATACAATAACTCATATTCTAATATCTCTTCATACCGCACACATTGGATTTGCAGATAACTTTCAACATGATGGAATTCCTGTTCTAAGGTAATAAATTGATTGCATCCCCCTAAGCCAAGTCGGAAATAAGTACTTAATGACTCGACCAATTCGACGACATCATCCGCTCCATAGGCGTCAGCTTTCCACTGAATTGTATCCAAAGTGTTATATAGAAAGTGAGGTTTGATCTGTTCCTGGATGAGACGCAGCTCCATCTCCTTCTTTTCTTGTTCGTAGTGATAGAGCTTCGCTAACATCTGATTAAAACTTCTCCCTAAATCTCCGATCTCATCTTGATAATTCTCGGTGGCACGAATATTTCGATCTCCTGCCTCGACCTTGCCCATAATTTTCTGCAAAGAGCGGATCGGCTTGACGATCGAGTTACCAAGTAGAATCAATAGTAGGAAGAATACGAATCCGGTCACACCACCGACGAGCAGTGCGGATCGTTGAGTTTTATCGACCCCTTGCAACAATTGTGAATGAGGAACTTGAAATTTCAATTCCCAATGAGGAACCTGCTCTATCGGTGCTATAAAGGTTGCCATCTTATCTGCATTCTGGGCCATCTCGTTATCTTTTCCATGTTGACCCGTCTGCGGAGCATAAAACTCATGATCGAATAATAATTCGCCCTTCCCATCATAGACATTAATATCCTTCGCAATTTCTTGCATCGCTTCAATGGACACTGCTGCGGCAATATAAGCAGCATCATCATAGACTTGCGGATTAATCCGATAAAGAATAACGACAATATCCGCTTGATTCGCATGGGACTGAATTCGATTGCTCACGACATAAGGAGCATCCGATTCACAAAGCCGCACATAATATTCTCGATCGACGATCGAAAAGGGCTTATCGTATGAAGACCAGGATTGACCGTACCGATTCACCACTCGAATGGATTCATATTCTTTATTACGCAGAAGAGCCAGCTTCTCAACTTCTTGTAACAACGCCTCCCGATCCCACTTATGGTCTTCAGCTAATGTTGCTAACATCTCAACCTCCCCAATTCGCTGCTTAAACCAATAGGAAATTTGTTCACTGCGTGCACTGACAATCTGTTGCGTCAAACTTTTATTCAAAGGAATAACCGTTCGTTCTAATTCAAAATGAATAGCGCCTAAGATCGCTAGAAATAAACATAAGAAACAACCACCCGCATACCAAGCAATCTTTTTTGTATCGATTTCATCCCCCATATTAGAACATGTTCTACACCGACACATATAGACTTGTCTCAACAATTGTCCGAAATAGATAAAAAAAGGACGGTTTGTGCAAATACTTTTTATACGATGCTCTATATAATTCTTATTGTACCTTTTTTCACAAGGTAGGTGAAGCGATATTAAAAAATGGGATATTTTTATTGTGGTATCGATTGTTGTCATTGCGTTCATCGGATTCAGCTTCCATTCGCAGCCTCAGTCCAGTAGCGCCGCGAGTAGCAAATTTCTTGAAGTCTATGTCGGGATCAGTTGGAGAAGCGAATTGAAATTCCTGATGACAATTATACGCAAACATTCAGCATCGTTACCGAACGCGGTATGAACACGGTACGCATTAAGGATGGCGCCGTGTCCATGGTTGAAGCAGACTGCCCAGATCATCTCTGTGAGCATAGCACACCCATACATCGATTGAATGATCTCATTGTATGTATGCCCAACCGCGTTATTCTCACGTTGGTAAGTGAATAATTTCACTTAAATACCTAACATTATTCAAGGAGGAACTATGCGTACAAGAACAACCAAATTTTTATCCCTCATTCTCATCCTATGTCTGGCATTGACCATGACTGCCTGCGGCTCCAAAGATAATACGACTGCATCGGAAGATGGAGTTGTGAAGTCTATCGGTGTTGGTAATGGTAAGCATGGAGAGATTAAAGTCGAAGTCTCTTTTGCAGACGGTAAAATCACGAACATTGAAGTATTGGAACAGAAAGAAAACGAAGTGTTATCTGAGCCTGTATACACTAAGCTAAAAGAAAGCGTCATGCAAGCGAACACAGCTGATGTAGATGCTATTAGCGGCTCTACAGTAACTAGTAAGGGTTATTTATCTGCAATTCAAGATGCGATTAGCAAAGCGGGTATTACTCTTGCGGCAGGTTCGGCAGCCAGCGGTAATGCGCAGAAAGAAGATGCTGAGCAAACATTCGACGTCGTTGTAATCGGTGCCGGTGGTGCCGGCTTCAGTGCTGCAATTGAAGCTAAAAAAGCAGGGGCTAACGTCGTAATTCTCGAAAAAATGCCAACCGTTGGCGGCAATACCCTGATCTCTGGTGGCGAAATGAACGCGCCCAACACATGGGTACAGCAAGCCGTAGGTATTACTGATGATTCTGTTGACCTCTTCTATGAGGACACAATGAAGGGCGGCGACAACCTCGGCGATCCTAAAATGGTGCGAATCCTTGCTGAACAAGCTTTAGGTTCTGCAGAATGGCTTCGCGATGAAATCAAAGTGGAGTTTCTTCCTGATCAGCTATTCCAATTCGGCGGTCACTCTCGTAAACGTGCCTTAATTCCAGTAGGTCATACAGGTGCCGAACTTATCACGAAATTCAAAGCAAAAACCGATGAATTGCAAATTCCTATCAAGACGAGTATGAAGGCAGAAAAATTGCTTACTGATGCGAATGGTAAAGTAACTGGCGTAGAAGCAACAAGTGATTCAGGTCAGAAGATCACGTTCCATGCGAACAAAGGTGTAATCATCGCATCTGGAGGATTTGGCTCCAATGTTGAAATGCGTATGAAATACAATCCAACTCTAGATGAAAGCTATATGTCGACTGATTCTCCAGGTACAACAGGAGACGGCATCATCATGGCACAAGAGATTCAAGCAGCCATCACCAATATGGAGAACATCCAAACGTATCCAATTTGTGATCCTGTCACTGGCGTTATTTCCCTTGTAGCGGATTCTCGATTCGATGGTGCTATTCTAGTAAATCAAAGCGGGGAACGTTTCGTAGAAGAACTGGAACGCCGCGATGTCATCTCGAAAGCGATCCTGGCTCAAGAAGGTAAATATGCTTACCAGTTGTGGAATCAAGATCTAGAAGCGATCAGTAAGACGATTGCTGCACATCCGGATGAATATGATCAGCTCATTAAAGAAGGCATGCTCTACAAAGCAGATACCATTGAAGATGCAGCGAAATTCTTCAACATTGATCCAGCTAAATTGCAAGCAACTGTCGATAAAGTAAATAAATTCGCAAAAACAGGCAAAGATTTAGACTTTAATCATCGTGCAGGTCTCGCTTCACTTCAAAATGGACCTTATTATATTCAAAAAGCAGTACCATCGGTACACCATACAATGGGTGGTTTGGTGATTGATACCGATACACATGTAATGAATACAGACGGCAAGGTAATTCCAGGCTTATACGCAGCTGGTGAAGTTACAGGCGTTATTCATGGTTCGAATCGTCTCGGCGGTAACGCCATTGCCGATATCATTACATTCGGCCGAATTGCTGGCCAGCAAATTGCAAAATAATTAAAGCTTAACTTCCAGTTTGTTAAAATAATTGGCTGCTCCGATCGCACAACCTCTACAGGTTCGTTACGATTTGGAAGCAGCCGTTTTTTTACTTAAAACCATCTTTAATCTCATTCATTTGTGCAATATGTCTCTGTTCATGCAAATACAATGATTCTAACCATTCAATTAATAACATTTCTTGAAAAGCTGGGTGTTTAAAATATCTTCTACTCAGCACAGATGGGTCTTCTAACGTATTTAAGAATTCATTAAACTTCACTCTTGAAATGTGTAGTTGTTCAATGATTTCTTCACGTTCTAATATTTCTTCAGTTGGTTTAACAATATCCGGAGCTTCTAACTTCCTACTTCTATCTAGTAGCAATTCTACTGGCTTACTCTCTATTATTGAATCTTCGTTGCTCCTTAACCCTCTCTTGATGGCTAAGACATATAATTCTTCTGTCTTAATTAAATGTTGACATACCTGTCCAATACTCCAGCTATCTGGTTTTCTCCGCGCGTTTAATTGATCTCGGCTTAGATCATTCAGAGTCGTTAGTAACTCCTCTCTCGTCTCTTTCAACTTTTGATTAATGTCTTGAAATTCCATCAGAAACCTCCCTTATTCACTTCATTTCCGGATTCTCTGAATTGAAAAAACTATTTCTCGAGCAACTCATTCATTAAATTCTCAAACAGGGGTTTACTCAGTCCTATGATTACTTTAGCATCCTAAGAACCATTAAATCGTCATCATAATATTGATCCTCGTATTTAAGAGCGTTTCGTTCCTGTCCATAAATTTCAAACCCTAACGACAGATATAATCTTTTTGCATTGTCATTATTAGAAACCACTGTTAAATTGATCTGTTCTATCCCTTCCATTTCTCTTGTTCTTCTAATTAATTCTCCCATGAGTTCTCTTCCTAACCCAGTTCCTCTTTTCTCTGGAACTACGTACATTCCGAAAACATTGCCTTTATGATGTGTTTTCATCCCAGTATCACGCATAAAAGTTACAATTCCATATAAATGACCGTCATCTCCAAATGCACCTAGTACAAATTTATCACTACTAGGTCTTATTCTTTCAGCTACGGTCTCGAGAGAGAATTTCGCTTCGCGGTCATACGTAGAACCAAAGGCACTAGGATCGTTCCTTAGACTATCCAATCTAACTTGTTGATACGCCTGAGCATCTGATTCTCGCAAGATACTGATCCTCAATATATCTCCCTCCAAACTCTCAATGATTTACAAACATTGGTGTATGATTTCTAGCTTTACCTTTTAGGATTCCTCATTTTATTGAATTTTCCTCCTCTGGATTGTTCCTGTTTCATATTGTCCGTATTCCCGAACCTCTTACCCCATAAATTGATAAAAGCTCACCCGGCAAAATTAAGGTTAATTAAAGGTTGCATTGCTAGAATAGAAAAGAACAAGGAGGTATCTGCGTGCGAATACTTATCGTTGAAGATGAAATACATTTGGCTGAGGCCGTGGCACAGGTTCTTAAAAAGAACAATTATACAGTCGATTTAGCTCATGACGGTGAATACGGGCTGGACTGCGCAGTATCGGCGATTTACGACTTCATCATTCTAGATATTATGCTCCCTAAAATAGACGGTATAACGATCCTTAAAGAAATCAGAAAGCATGGTCTCGCTGTTCCTGTCGTTCTACTAACGGCAAAAGGTGAGACAAAGGATACAGTCAACGGGTTAGATAGCGGTGCGGATGATTATATGGCCAAGCCATTTAAATCCGAAGAACTTCTTGCCCGCCTTCGTGCGCTTAGCCGTCGGAAGGGTGAACTGGTGCAGGATGGTACATTGTCTTATGGAGATATCGATATGAATCCTAATTCCCTCGAATTATATTGCGGTAGTAAATCGTACAAGCTCACATTGAAAGAATTCCAGCTACTAGAGTTACTGATCCACATGAAAGGCATGGTCGTATCCAAAAATACCATTATTGAAAAGCTATGGGGATACGATGGTGAAGCCGAAGATAATAATGTTGAGGTATATATTTCGTTCTTACGAAAGAAATTAAGTCATATTAAATCTGAGACATTTATCAGTACGATGCGTGGTGTCGGCTATGTTCTGAAATCACAAGGTGACAAGCATGTTTAAGAGATTACGTAACAAATTTATGATCCTCAATATGACCATCATTACAGTTGTCATGATTTCAGCCTTTGCTGTCATTTACATGGTAACGTACACAAATATACAGAAAGAGAACCAAAACAAACTTACGAATATAACTACGTCCTCCCTTATGATGAATCCACTGAGTAAATCAGCCGAGAACAATAGCACCGGTAGAGTATTTGTCGGGAAAATACCAAACGATTATGCTTCCTCTTTTAATGTATTAGTCGGTGAAGATAACAAATTGCTCAATGTTCATTCTTATTTAGATTTAACAGAGGAAACCTATCAAAAAGCTACCAAGCTCGCCACATCTTCAAAAAAAGATAGTGCCGTGATTTCGATTAATGGCCAGCGTTGGCTCTATAAAATGAATCCTATGAACGCAAATCTTATTATCTATGGAAAGACCAGCGCAACCAAAGCGGCTGTACACAAACAGATTTATTTTATTGATGTAACCGAGTCATACAAAATACTTTCGCAGCTTCTGCTAACATTCGGTGCCATCAGTATCGTGATGCTATTTGTTATTTTCGGTATAAGTCTGTTTTTTGCCCGGCGTGCCATTAAACCTGTGGAAATAGCCTATGAGAAACAAAAGCAATTTATCGCAGATGCTTCTCACGAACTGAAGACACCGATCGCTGTCATTAATGCCAATGCTGAGGCTTTGTATGCCAACAAAACCGAGTCAATTGAGAGCCAGCAGAAATGGCTAAATTATATTACTGCGGAAACTGATCGAATGGGAAAACTCGTTAGTGACCTATTGTATCTGGCTAAAACCGACAGCGAAGCTGTAAACAACGAGCTCATCCCTTTTAATATTAGTCATATTGTCACCGATGTATTGCTTGCAATGGAAGCTGTTGTTTTTGAAAAAGGGATCACCCTCTCTCATGATATTGAGCCAGATCTCATTGCATACGGTGCTAGCGAAAAAATGAAGCAAGTGGTTATCATACTGCTGGACAATGCCGTAAAGTATGTGAACGAAAACGGCAATATTGATGTTGCACTGAGAAAATCCCGAAACCATGTATTCTTTTCTGTGAAAAATACAGGAAGCGGCATTCCTAAGGAAAGTCTACCGAAGCTATTTGATCGCTTTTATCGTATAGACGCTTCAAGGGCTCATGACGGAGGTTATGGTTTAGGACTATCCATTGCTAGAGCAATCATAGAAAATGCAGACGGAAAATTTACGCCACGAGCGTTGAAGGAGAAAGTACAACCTTTGTATTTGAGCTGATCAGAAAAGAATAATGAATCCTGTAAAAGCCTTCGGATCGTACTCCGAGGGCTGTTTTTGTTTTGAATTTACGATTTAAGGTTGGTTAAAGGTTTGTCCCTTTTAATAATCAATATGAAATTCTATGAGGAGGAAATGGATAGTGAAAAAAAATCTTATCAGCATCATTATCTTTATGCTTTCCGGTATTATTCTAGCTTTGGGCATATGTCAGCTCATCCTGTATATTCCGGCACAGCTTGATATGGTGGATAACGCCCTTCTGCAAGGTGCTACGGAGGAGCAAATATCTGATTACTACTGGCATGAGTTAATTCCACAGATCATTACTTATGTCATTACTTTTCTTGGCTTTGCGGCTGTGTTGTTTGCGACAGGTATGCTTTACTTAAAACTTGCTGTTAAACAACCATCCTACAATCGTAATATGGATTGGCCACTTCAATCCAAAGATTCGGCTGACGAAGAGCTGGATGATTTCTTTGATGAATTTGAAGCGATAAACGCGATGCAAGAAAAATAATAAAAGTGCAAAAGGAGTTTATAAGTATGTATATCTTACAAAATGCACTGAAAAATCTGGTGCGGAACAAAGGTAGAAACATGATGATCGGCGCGATTATTTTCGTCATCATCCTAACAACCGTTGTCTCATTAATCATTAACAATACCTCTTCGGCAGTTATTGAGGACTACAAGGAGCGCTTTGCCTCTGAGGTATATATTACTCCCGATATGCAGAAGGTCATGCAAGAGGCCCAAAACAACTCTACAGACGGCAGAGTAATGGTCAAAAAACCAGAGATTCCTTCGGAACAGCTATTGCAGTTCGCTGACTCGGAATATCTCAAAGAAAGTATTGCGACAGGTACAATTTCGGCAAACAACTCAGATATTAAAGCGATTGACCAAGATGACAATGATACATCTTCGTCAGGGACAGGCTCTACATCCATCGTCGGTGAGGGCGGTATGATGAGAAGCATCGGGAATAACGGAAATTATAGGTTGTTAGGAGATAGCTGGGAAGACTTTAACGATGGACTCCGAAGCCTTGAAAGCGGTAGGCTACCAGAAGCAGAAGGTGAAGGCGTGATTAGCGAAGAGCTTCGTGACTCAAACCATATTAATCTCGGCGATGTAATGACTTTTACGGCTAATCTGAGCGTTGATGCACCTTCTGATATGACTTCTGACAATGTACAAGAGGGCGATAAAGTAACTGTAGATGGTATGGAATATACCGCGTCCATCTCCGGAATGGGTACTGTCCGCTTACAACGTGAGGTTGCCTATCCATTAACCATTGTTGGTGTTTATCAGGACATGACCGATGAATATGCAAATGACAATATGCCAAAATCCGCAGCATTTAACAGCCGTAACGAAGTACTGACAACACTCGAAACTTTACTTACCCAGCGCAAGGCTAACGAGACAGGAGTTAATGTCAACGTAACCTATTATCTGAAAAGCCCAGAAATGCTGGAACCATTTGAAGCGGAGGTCAGAGCAAAGGGACTTTCGGATCTATTCAATGTGGATACAGACACAGCTTCTTATGAAAAAGTAGTAAAGCCAGTTGAGGGACTAAAGAGTATTTCTATAACATTTATGGTCGTCGTTATCATTCTCGGTTCGATTATTCTACTATTGCTTGCTTCGATCTCGATCAGAGAGCGTAAATATGAAATCGGTGTTCTTAGAGCGATGGGTATGAAAAAAATGAAGGTTGCACTTGGACTTTGGCTCGAAATTGTTACAATCACCTGTTTTTGTCTTGTAATTGGATTAGGTATAGGAACGGTTGCTGCACAACCTGTTTCCGACATGCTGTTGCAAAATCAAGCTGAAGCGGCTGAGTCAAGTACATCCCAAGGTGCTGGCGGCGGAAATGTCATGATGGGTCCGGGGGTATGCAATTAGGTGGTGCACAGCTTGGAGGAGCACAGTCTAGTGCAAAACCGTTATCCGAAATGAAAATCTCATTAGATACGGTTACAATATTGGAAATTATAGGAATTTCAATTTTACTGGCTTCATTTGCTGGCTTAATTTCCATCAGTAAGATCACAAAGTATGAGCCCATCAAAATACTCATGGAAAGGAATTAGGTGATATCGATGAGTGTACTTACACTAAATAATGTGTCCTACAAATACGAAGGTACGAAGAAGAGTGTTCTCAAGGGAGTAAATGCTACCTTTGAATCCGGAAAGGTTCATACCATCGTCGGTAAGTCTGGATCCGGTAAATCAACTTTGCTGTCATTAATTTCGGGACTCGATATATGCACAGATGGAACCATCATGCATAACGAACAGGACTTGAAGAAGCTTGACCGTGACGATTACAGGGCCAAAGGGATTGGTGTTGTATTTCAAAGCTTCAATCTCCTTACCAATGCCACCGCAATTGAGAACATTGTGCTATCTATGAATATTAATGGGAGCCGTGAAAAGGATAAAAGAGGTTATGCCTATGATCTGCTTGAAAAGGTCGGGATTGATAGAGAAACAGCCGACAGAAAAATACTGAGGCTATCCGGCGGCGAACAACAGCGTGTTGGTATTGCCCGGGCAATTTCGCATAATCCCGATATTATCATCGCCGACGAGCCGACGGGTAATCTTGATAGTGCTACGGAGGAAGCTATCTTAGAAATTTTCACTTCACTCGCCCATCAGGAGGGCAAATGCGTCATCATCGTTACCCATTCCAAAAAGGTAACAACCATAGCTGATGTCATCTATGGGATGAGTGATGGGAAACTAGCAGAGATGAAGCGAAAATAAGCCTCTAGAGGAGGCTGTCTCATAAGTTGATTATCGACTTGGAGACGCCTCTTTTGTGTGCCAAAAAATTGATTTCCATACCCATGTTTTGAACTGATTTCACGGTCACTTTTGACCGTTAGCATTGATCCTCTAATATTCCTCCGCTGTAACGGACAATTATGTCCATTATAAGGGAAATATGTCATGGAAAACCCCATTCATTACTTCTAATGGTCAAAAGTGTCCGTAAAAAGAGCAAATTTGTTTTTCCGTAGCTCTAACGGTCATTTTTGACCGATTGATATTGTCTACCTATTTCTCAACTCTCTCCCGGGAGCTCCCATCCTACTCGCTACTTATTAATTATTATGATAAATTGAATATGGCTTTCTCTTTAATTAAAGGAGGAAAATATCATGCAAACACTTGAAACTGAACGCTTGATTCTTCGAGAATGGCAGGAGAGCGACGCTGACGACTATTTTGAATTATATAACAATAATGATGTTGAAAATGCTGGAGCAAAAATTTGCGAGAGTATTCAAGAAAGTCTTGAATCTATCCGTCTATTCATCAAATGTCAGGAATCCTGGGCTATCGTCTTAAAAGAAAATAACAAGGTAATTGGTTCAATATTTCTAAGCGATATAAACAGACACGACCGCTATAAAGAGATAGAGTATATTATTTCCGGGGACTATCAAAATAAAGGATATGCAACGGAATCGGTTAAGTGTGTGTTAAAACACGCCTTTAATGAACTTGACTTATTGGTTGTGGCCGTTTGCCATTATTCGTCCAATTTAAAATCCAAACGTGTTATCGAAAAATGTGGTTTTACATACGAAGGGACACTACGCAAATACAGCAGAAACTTAACCGATAGTGTACGATATTCTATGATAAAAGAGGAATGGGAAAGCCTAGATTCTTAATATCTATAGCATATTTCTCTAGTCTCTTATCCTTACGTTCATTCCATCTATCATACAAATTATAAAATAAATCTCCAAAATTCATTCCTTCAGGCATATCATCTTCAAACTTTATTTCTTCAATTTCGAAATTGGGTAATGTGCTCATCTCTTCTACTTCTGCGAAGAATACCATTCCATAACTTCCGTTCAATTGGTAAATTCCGAATGGCGTTAATTCAAATCTCACTGCTCCCGTCTCTTCATACAATTCACGACTGGCTGTATATAAAACTGATTCTCCTATTTCTCTGCTCCCTCCTGGGATCTCCCACCCTCCTCGCTTCGTATTATTTATGATGATAAATTGATTATTGTATTTGGCGATCAATATAGTGAACCTTATAATTTCATGGTTAATTTCATTTAATTCATACCAGTGTCTCATAGTTGTATCCTTTCTATAATGATTAGGGTTCTCTTATACAATTCAACTTAATCCTTCTCTTACAATCCGAAGCAACTCTCCCTTGTTGTCTGGATGACATGCTATTAAGTAGGGTTCCTCTTTCATTCCAGTGAACGGATTCCCTTCAAAATCTATAACAATCCCTCCAGCTTCCTTGACCATTAAAATACCTGAATACAAGTCATCACCTTCAGAATTGTACAGCACAATTCCATCGATATCGCCTTTGGCCAGCATACACCATTGTAGAGTCGGCGCCCATAGTCTCATCATTCTCTTAAAGTTAATATCAATGAATTGTCTTAGTTTTAATGCTCTTTGATCATGTTGCACCTGATGACCTTGAATCCAGCCTACATTCCCTTTTACGATATTGGGGTTGCTCTTCACATGCATTGGTCGATTATTACACTTTGCTCCTTCCCCAGCAGCAGATACAAATAGACGATCTGTCAATGGCTCATACACCACTCCGAGCACAGGTTCTTTTCTGTACATGAGTGTAATAAATGTCGTAAAAATAGGTAAACCAATCGCAAAATTATTTGTTCCATCTAAAGGATCAATCAACCACAACCAATCGTCATTCGAGCCAATTCCCCCCGCTTCTTCACTATGTATTTGATGATTAGGAAATGCCTCTCGAATTTGATTAATGATGATTTCTTCGCAAATATGATCCACTTCAGTGACTACATCCCCAAATTCATCTTTGGATCTCCATTCAACAACATGATCAAACTTCTCTTTAGAAATTAACCCTGCTTCACGAATCACACTTACTGATAGTTCTTTGGCTACTTCGATAATCTTTCGATCCATATAGCACCTCAATCGTTATATAAATTAAACTAGTTAATACAATGTAAAATCTGGATGCAGCCAATTCTTCGGACCAATCTTAAATCTTTATCCAATATCGACAGATCCCGTCGTCTACTACATCTAATTTTCCGTTGTTTCCTTCTACTACTTTCCTAGATCTTATATTATCTTCATCACAAGTAATTAGTAATTGATCCATGCCGATATCTTTGGCTGCCTTAATGATTTCATGAAGAAACAGCTTCCCATATCCTTTACCTCGCTCGCTTGGTCTAACTATGTAACCGACATGACCTCCATACAACATTAAGTGTTTTGTTAATCTGTGTCGTAACTTTCCATAGGCTACTGGATAGCCGTTAACATACATCCAATAAATGGTTTGAGGAACATATCCATCTGGAAGATCGATTCCTCCTGAAATCTGAACCAATCTAGGTAAACTATTCTTGAATTCTTCTAAATCACATTCGGGAAAGTTAGTCGTAAAACCGTTCTCCCCTAATCCAATCTCTTGAATCATTTCAAAAACATCCTGATCATCGGCTTCACTTAATTTCTTTATTTCAATCTTCACTGGAATCAACTCACTTTCAATAATCGCTAGCATATAACGTTCTTATGTTTATAAAATAACCCAGCCTTAGATACTCATATCTTAGGCTGGGTCGTTTGTTGTTTGAGTCTACTTCCATAATTATACACTCAAGGTAAGCATAAAGTCTTTATCCTTATTCAATACAGTGTTATGTCCCGATATCCATGTTTCCCATTAGTCAAAGCACATATGTATTCCGGGCTCACATAATCAAAACGGAGAATGACCCCGATCAGGATCATTCTCCGCCTTAGAAGAAGATGTCTCTATCTCCCCCACACCATGTTCCACATTCGTCTTCGATGGTAAGAGTTCTGCGGATCTACTCCACATCCCATCAACCACTGTACCGCATTATCCCGTTCAGCAGCCGATACGGATACACCCATACAATCCGACAGCTGATCAACCAGGCTACAGCAGCCACGGTGGCAATTTAAATCCTCTAATCTTTGAGCGTACAAAATACGGCACACCTTATTGAAATATAACGGATTCATCATTCTACAGCGAAATGTTCCCATTAAGCGGGGATCAAGCTGGGCCATGTACTATCTCCTTTCACATATAATTATTCCGTCCGCGGCTGGAGGCAGAGCTTACTTCATTTTACAGACCTTGTAGACGGTTAATTCAATATATGCGAATCAGACGGTCAGGACAGGGTATATACCTGTGTCTTCGGGATAATAGGGCGTTTAACAGCCATTGTACTTCTGTACATAGTGACTAAGTGTGAGCAGGGGCCAAATCCGCGGGTAGCTGTGATATCGGATATAAAAATGTCCCGGAAGTCCTGCTCCGGTTGGGTACGTTACCCTTCTGTCTTTGTCCTCACTATTCCACTCGATCATGAGTGATATTGCCTCGTTGATCTCCCTCACGGGTTGATCATGAATGGCAATCAGCATATCCAGCGCCCAAGCTGTGTGAACAACCGTAGAATAGGGGCAGGGATGTAGGTCTTTGCCGCATCGCTTTTGCAAGACTCGCCCCAGCCGCCATCCGATTGTCTGATGCGCAGCAGCCAGTCAGCCGCTTTTTGAATCGCGGGATGCTTGGCGGGTACGCCTACAGCTCTCAGTCCGGTCACTGCAGCCCATGTCCCGTATAGATACGACACTCCCCAGCGACCATGCCAAGAGCCATCAAACTGCTGCCGATTCAATAGCCAATGCACTCCCGCCTGCACACGTGGATGATCGGCTGACAGCTTCATATAAGTCCCTAAAAACTCCAGTGTTCGCCCAGTTAAATCTGCCGTTGAAGGTTCAAATGCTGTATCTTCAAAATTTTCAATCGAAAATAGACTCGTCATCCAAGATGTACTATTCCGTTCGAAAGCGGCCCAACCGCCGTCATCATTTTGCATACGGAATAAGTACTGAATACCCTTCCGCCAAGCTTCGTAACCATCCTCATTCTGATGTGTGAACCCTGTCAACGCCCTTAATACCGCTTGCGTATCATCTACGTCAGGATTCGACGTATTGCTTTCGGAAAATCCCCATCCTCCTGATTTACGTATGAACGGGCTTGCTAACGGGATAGTCCTCTCTTGATGCTGAAGGGACATCAAATACGCTGCAGCTCGCTGAATCCCTTCATCATCGGTTGAGAGTCCCGCTTCCTGCAGCGCATAGGAAATAAGCGCCGTATCCCACACGGTCGACGGAGAATTCTGAACATGGATACTCCCATCTTCCGTTTGTGTAACAAAGGAAAGCAGCCCTTTCACAGCATGGGTAATAACAGGGGAATCCTGCTGATAACCGATGGCCAGCAGCGCATAGATCATAAAAAATGTGGCGCTTGCATAACTGTACAGCGTCCCATCTCCTTCGATATTTTCCAATATCATGTGTTCAGCCGTGCGAATCATGCGGTTTGGCTTTCGCTTTGCTGTATGCCATCTGGTCCAACGGGATTGGCGGTGCAGCTTACGATATTTCTGCGTCGTATATAGATGGTTGATGTTTGCCAAGGTATGATGCGGCGGCAATGTAAATTTGAAGTGACCCAACACGAGAATCGGAGCAAAATGAATCTTTACGTACGAACTCCAGCGGTAAAAGCTAAACGGCATCCATTTCGGGAGACGAATTAAAAATAGAGGTAAGGGGTATATGGTTGGCCACGGGTACAAGCCGTGCAGAGCCAGCATGAACTTAGTAGAGATGTGGGCTTTTTCGACGCCGCCACTACGGAGGATATAATTCTCAGCCCTTTTCATCGGTGGAGAATCCCGATCCAGATAACCGGATAACAGCAGTGCGGTGTAGGCCTCAATGGTAGAGGAAAGATGTCCGTTATCGTCGTCATATTGCTTCCATTCGCCTTCTGCCGCCTGTTTGCGTACAAGCCGTTCTGCTAGCTTCCAAATGAGGTCTTTTTCATCCGGAAAGAGGGCGCTAAGGAGCAAGATCATACTGGCATCCGTCATCGGACCGCTTTCAAAATCATATCTCCAGGATCCGTCATCCTGCTGCTCGGATTGAATCCGGGCCACATAACGGCTGATTTCCTCATGCACGTTCTCCAGCAATTTCTTTATGGTCTCACCCCCTGTCACCCGGTCGAATATCTGTCCATTGTTGCCCTTAGATGTTCTCTATCCTCTATCATATGTAGGGAGTCCACGATTTGCGGAGGTATATACCCAAGCTAATCCGTCATGACTGTCAAATAAAAAAGAAGTCAACGCAGACCGCCCTCTAGGCAAGCTTGCATTGACTACTTTATTCATGGTCCCTTTTAGTGGAACATAGTCTATTCTTCTTGCTGTCGCATTCTTACTGAATCTACGGTTTCATTTACGATAAGAACCATTGCATCTACGGCTATGATTGGACATCGATACTCAATCCGGAGAACATGTTGATCGAATTCGTAGTAAAAAACGCCGAAAAAGACAGAATCATCTTTATATTGATTATGTTCCCCCTTCAGACCACCGTTTGAGACAGTATCGATAAACTTGCCGTAGAACGCGTCCTCATGATCCTGGATCTCCTTATCTACTGCTTCATCCAAAGATGTATTCTCTATCACTTCATATATCATTGTTGCTTCGGCTGACATATCAATCGAAAGGTCTTGCGAGAAAACAAATTTCTCGTCTTCTACAACAGGTTCACCCATGCCTGTTCGCAATGCGAAGGTCACACCATATGGCTCAATTGTATATTCCCTTCCATCGAACACCGCCTCTACGTGCTCTATGGAGGTTTCCAGCTTAACGTCCTTACCAGTCACAATCGATAGCTTCTTTTCTTCGGACTTAGGGGCGTCCGTCTCTAACATCGCTGTTTCTTCCGCTTCAGAGTCCCCAACAGATGTTTTAGGAACATAAGCCTCGCCTGTTCCAAAGTCCTCTTCGTTAGACGTGTCCCAGGAGAATGCTGATTCTCCATTTGAGTCTCAGTTGCATGCTCTACCGATTGTTCAGTTGCAACAGGTTGCCCATACAACCGGTTAACAGCAATATAAGTACGACGACCGGTAGCAGTTGTACCCATCCTTTATTCATCAAACTTGTCTCCTCTCCGTCTAAGTACCATGATATATACTCCTATTTCTCACAAACCATTAAATATCGCTTCACTTCGGTAAATCAAATATGATCTCTTCGTGTTCAGATACACAAGTTGCTCTATTATATTCATGACGAATTAAGTGATACACACCATCGTTATATGTCCAAGTTCGGCAGTCATTATGTTTGTAATCATTATGATATTTATAGTAATTATCGTTCCACATCTCATATATAAACACACCGTTATCATTTAAAGATCTGTAGATTCGATTTGTAGAAATCCCTGTTAGTTCCACTAGGTCGGTCCATACTGCAATATCAAAATGATTTTCAAAATCTATATCATTAAAATCACTTACAACATACTGAGCCTTGTCAAAAGCTTTATTGTAATTTCTTAAGTATTCAATGAATGTACTTGAAATATCTATGCCAGTAACCTCGAGCCCCAATCGATGTAAGACGTATCATAATCTTGTTCCCCATAGCGATTGAATTTTTCCTCGATCATTTTCAAGTCATTCAGCTCCTGGCCTTATGATTTTTGTTGTCATCCTTTACGCCGATTTCTGATAACGTTAAGCTATTCACGAAAAGACCCAGCCATTAGATAGCTTCTATCATAGGCTGGGTCTTGTGTAGTCTGAGCTTCCCCAAGCGTATCAGTCAACAGAATCTTATGCAAGCAGGAGCTGCTTTATCTCGAACAGTACGCAAATAATGAGAATATCGCTTTCATTTTTTGAGAAGCCATTGACGACAATGCTGTCTATAATCAGTGATAAAGAAATTCACAACACTATGGAGGAACCCATTATGACGAAATGGATTGGTCTGCGAGATCTTGTCAGGCATGAAATACAGCAGCGCGGAGAGGAAGGCTGCCGCGTAACAGGTTTCATAGAGCGACTGGAAGCGACCGATATGGATGAAACTCAGATTATGGGAATATATCGTGAATTAATGGCACTTGAAATAAGCCCTGATTTTAAGTATATCGAGCCATCAGATTTGGAATCGATTCGTGCTGAACGCCCAGAAGGGCCGCGTATAATTAGCAGTGAATGGGATGACGAGGTATGGCAAAACAAGTTTTATGGTGCCTGGCTCGGCCGCGCAGCCGGTTGCGCATTGGGTAAGCCGCTGGAGGCTCCATCCTTCATGCAGGGATCAGCAGGTAGACCCGGCTGGCACAATATTAAGCTCTGGTTCGAAGGCGCTGAGCAATGGCCGATTCGCCATTACACACCAAGCAAATCTACTGCTGAGGCTCAATATGACATTGAGATTTCTCCCTGGAGCCTGGCCAGCTGCCGAGATCATATCCGCTTTATGGAGACGGATGATGATATTCGTTACACGGTGCTTGGCCTGCTCATGCTTGAAGAGCGCGGTCTGGAATTTAACTCTTGGGATGTCGGTAAGATGTGGCACCGTCGCCTATCCTTCGGTCAGGTATTCACTGCTGAAACACAGGCATACATGAATTTTGCCCAAGTCACTTCGCATATTAGCGGTGAGCAGCCTGATGATTGGGAGAAGCATATCCATTGGGTACGTTCCTATTTGAATCCTTTCCGAGAATGGATCGGTGCTCAAATCCGTGTGGACGGCTATGCATATGGCGCTGCCGGCCAGCCTCAGCTTGCGGCCGAGCTTGCTTGGCGGGATGCCTCGTTCTCTCATGTGAAAAATGGTATCTACGGCGCCATGTTCTGCTCTGCGATGATTGCAGCCGCATTCGTTGAGAGCGATGTGAAGCGGATCGTTGAGATCGGACTAAGTGAGATTCCGAAGCGCAGCCGTCTGGCAGAAGACATTAAACTGGCGGTCCAAATTGCTGAAGAAACACCAGATCAGCTTGAACTGGTTGAGAAGATTTGGGATGCCTTTAAGCACTATAACTGCGTTCATACGAATAATAATGCCGCATTATGCGCGGCTGCGCTCATTCATTCCGGCGGCGATTTTGAAAAAGGGATCACTACAGCCGTTCTTGGTGGCTGGGACACCGATTGCAATGGCGCCACCGTCGGATCCATCCTTGGCGCTTCGCTTGGAGCGTCTGCGCTGCCTGAAACCTGGATCAAGCCACTGAACGATACTTTGTATGCGGATGTCAGCGGCTTCCACCCGATTGCCATCTCAGAATGTGCTCAAAGAAGCTATCATGTATTTCGGAGACTTCAGCAGTAAGTTTCTTCTTGGATAATTGTGCAACCACAATAGCAGCTCTTATTGTATACTTTCCTTATACCATGATTAATGTCAGGGGGCGATGGAAAATGAAGCTGCATATTACATACGATCATCCAATTCCGATCAACGCTTTTGAATGGACCCCTGCTACGAATCGACAATCGCCCCATATGCATTCAAGTCTGGAAGTCGGCCTCTGCCTGTCAGGCAAAGGCTGCTTCTTCTTTGGCAGCAAACGCTATACGGCTAGTCCTGGCGACATATTTATCGTCAATAACGAGGAACATCATATTGCTCAATCTGACCCGGATGATCCAAGCCACTATCTCTTTATTAACTTTGATTCGGCGCTACTGTTGGCGGAGGAACCAGGTCTTTTACTGCCTTTCTCCTATCGTTCTACCCATTTTCGTAATCATATTGTCGGTAGCTCGCCGCTTGCAAGTGAACTTACGCCCTGGATCCTTGCAATAGCGGAGGAGCTTCGAGATAAATCCCCGGGTTATTTGGCGATGGCAAAAAGCGCGCTTATCCAGTTATGCGGCCGCCTACTTAGACATTACAACGAGTTACTCAGTGCTGACGAGCGGCAGGCGATGGTACAGACGGTTCGTCAAGCACAATCTTTAGCCACTTTGGTGGATCGGCGATTTCATGAACCGCTGAGTTTGGTGGGACTAGCAGATGAGTTGGGTATAAGTGTATCGCGCCTCAGTCGTGCATTTCTGGAAACGACCGGGTACCGCTTCTCTGATTACGTATCTCTCTTACGTGTCCAAGCTGCAAAACGAGAATTGACGGGGACAGATAAAGCAGTAACCAATATCGCATTCGAATGTGGCTTTCAAAGCTTGCCAACCTTTTATCGTGTTTTCAAAGACATTACTGGCGTATCCCCCGTGACTTATCGTCAATCTATGGGGCTTGTGCAATGAATAGTAGTTTCGCTTTTTTCACAAAACGCCCCAGCCATAGATAGCTCTTATCTAAGGCTGAGGCGTTTGTTATCTGAGCTTCTTCCACATACTTCGATTACTTTAATAATCCAGTATTACTGCTTCGCAGCGACTCTTCTGCGTCTTGTCTTACTTCCGCCACTTCATGAACCGATAGTCCAGCAGGTCCACCAACAGGAACAAGACGAAGCCGACCAGACTGAATAGTAGGATCCCGGCATACATTTGCGGATAATCCAGTCGGAGCCATGCATCCATAATGAAGAAGCCCATGCCGTGCTCGGTGCCGTAGATTTCAGTAAAGAACAGAACCGAAATGGCTGTCCCAAGCGAGATGCGGATGGTGCTGAGGATTACGGACAACGCTCCGGGCAAGGTGACATGCCAAAATTTCTGACCCGGCCCTGCGCCTAGGCTTGTCAGCACATCATAAGTGCTCACTGGAATGGCTTTTACTCCGTCTCGTACAGAAATGATAATCTGGAAAATCAGGATCAGCATAATCATGAGAATCTTGGAAGTCTCGCCTAGCCCGAAGAACAGCATAACCACCGGGAGAAGAGCGATCTTGGGCACCGGATACGTCAAATACACCACTGGGTCCAGCAGCTTGTTCCAGAGGGGCGAACGCCCCATCAGAAGCCCGATCAGCAGACCGATAATTAGCGCTAGCAAAACCCCAGCAAAAATCCGCATCAGACTATAGCCGACATTCAGCACAATATCCCTTCCACCAAGGTGTCCCATTGCCTGATAGACCTCCAGCGGGCTGGGCAGCATCGGATGATGCACTAGCAGATATGCCACGTACCAGATCACATGCATTCCCAGGAACACTAGCAATAATCTCAAAATATAGTTAAGCCGTCGTCGTTTATTCACCATTTCTCTTGCATTACCTTCCTGATTCTCTTGATCTGGTCAAAAAAGGCATCACTGGCTCGCTTCTCCCCTTGCTCCAGCCCGAATACTGCCTCATTATCAATAATCTCCGGTGCCTCGCTCTTGCTCGATGGGAGCACGATAATCTTCTGCCCCAGCAGAATGGCCTCATCCACATCATGCGTCACGAATAGCGCTGTAGTAGGATTCGCTTGCCAATGTTCCAGGAATAACTGCTGTAGCCCCTCCCGCGTAATCGCATCCAGCGCAGAGAAAGGCTCGTCCAGTAATAAAATAGACGGAGCAATTGCGAACGCCCGCGCAATGGCAACCCGTTGCTGTTGCCCACCACTCAGCGACAGCGGATAACGCTCTGCTAGTTCCAAGATGCCCATCGCAGACAGCCAGCGATCAATTTGCGCCTCCTGGGACTTCTTATCCTGCCTCTTAGAATTCGCGATCTTCATTGCTACCCTGATGTTAGCCTTCACCGTCTTCCAAGGCAGGAGACCGTAATTTTGCGGCACCAAGCCAATCAGAATGTCCTGTTCGCGCAGGGACTGTCCATTGAACAGCAGCTCGCCTCGATATTCCGGCAGCAGGCCGGACACAGCGCGTAGCAACGTGGATTTCCCACTCCCGGATGGCCCTAAAATGGTGTAAATCCCATGCTCCGGCAAGGTGAAATTCACTTTCCCAAGCGCTAGCTCTCCGCCTTTATATTCAACCTCAAGCTCTTTTACGCTGAGTCCTTTATTTCTTGAACTGGACATTGGAGATCACATCTTCAGGGGTGATGTTTTTGGTCAACAGACCCTGCTCGCGGGCCCAGGCGAATGCCGACTCTACCTCTTTCACATCGACCTGATTAGCTGGAATGTAAGCTGGTACCACTATTTGGTCTTTCAAGTTTTCCGGGTAGCCGACCTCCTTGATCACCAGGTCAATATAATCCTTCTGGTCATGAGATTTCATATAAGCAACCGCATCATCATAAGCCGCATACATAGCGCGGATTGCTTCCGGCTTGGCTTCAATTACGCTTTGCGGAAAGGCCAACACAAATGGGTTCACCTGAGCCTGCTTCGTGGAGCTAAGCACGCGTAATCCTGACGTTTTCCCCATCGTAACGAACGGCTCTGGCAAAATTGCAGCGTCTGCTTTGTTATTTTTCAGTAACTCAAGACGGGTTGGAATTTGTGGTACTTCAGTAATATTGATGTCCTTCTCCGTCAGTCCAGCCTGCTTCAACATCATGGCAACGGTGTACTGCGTAGAGGTATTCTTGGACAGGATCACGGATTTACCCTTCAGATCCTTCACATCCTGGATCTCTTTATTACCGGTGAACAAATCAAATTCCCCAAAGGTCGTGCTGGTAATTTTCACGTCTAACCCAGCTTCATTATAGATCGAAATTGCGACCAGATCCGCGCTTAACCCTTCAACCTTGCCTGCTTGAAAAGCTACATCACGGTCTTTAGCGCTTTTGAATGTCTGAATGTTCAGTTTCACACCATGCTTCTGATCAAAGCCCTGCTCATGAGCAATAACGAACGGAATCTCATCAATCGAAGGCAACAAACCCAGCGACAGCTCTGTTGGTTCCGTCGTTGTACTGCCCGCGTTACCTGCGTTGGCATTATTCGTCTTGTTGCCGCATGCTACGCCAACTATGCTAACAACTAGCACCAGCGCCAATAGCATCATCATTCTTCTTGTTGTTTTAATCTTCATGGTTCTTCCATCCCCCTATGTGTTCTATATAGAATTGGCATAGTAACGTGCCTTCTTTACTTGAGACGTCTTTCACCACTTTGCGTCTTTATTCACAAACAATATCGCACAAAATCATATGTCCGTCAGAAGTCTCAAGCAATGTCAATTTTACACCTATAATTGCATTTTGTATATTTACAAATTTAAATATTATGCAAATTTTTCATATACAAAGCATTCCTTTCAGCAAAAGTTCTTGGATTTGACGAAACGCCCCAGCCTAAGAGAACTCTTAGGTTGGGGCGTTTTGTTGTTTTGACTCTTCTTCAACATACCAGTCATCGAAAGCTCACCCAAAATGATGGGCCTCCTTCTTTCTCATTTTTTTTCGTTATTCTTTTCTATTGTTTCTATATTATTATCAAACATGTATTTCTCTAGTTCTTCCTCTATTTCTTTATTAATCTCTGAGATTATCTCTGGATGATCCTCTTTCTTTTCAAAAGCTTGGAGCCCCTCATCAATTCCTTGTTGAATCTTTTCATCTTCTCTCAAAAGTCCTAATTTTTCTCTTATTTTCTTAATGTCTTCATATATTTGTTTATTTCTTTGATACGTACTAAAGACTATTCCGAATAAAATAACAAGAAAGATCCCTACTCCATATGGGCCGATTAAATAAACGGATAGAAATAATATGATAGCTCCAATAACCATACCGATTACTGTCATTTCTATTTCATTCCTTTCTTGCGAATGCGGACAAGGGGATTCACCCTTTTACTTCACGCATAGCACCTAACACGATATTATATTTATCTGGATCTTGAACATATACATTCTTAAATTCCCATTTTCCGTGTGACTCTTTTACCGGATCATATCGAACAATTCCGCCCTTATTTTGAATGTCATCAACGATTTCATCTATCTCGTCCCAACTAACATGTATAAAGGTATCCCAGCCATAATCAGGTCCCTCCGATTCCGTTGGATAATCGGAACGTTTCTTTGAAGGAGCATTGGGTCTAACATCTTCAAGGGACTCGGCTTGTTGCAGAATAACAATCATTCCGTCACGCTCTGCATGCCCCCAACCATCAATTGTACAACCTAAGACATTACGATAATATTCTTGTGATTTTTTTAAATCTGAGACTAACCGTACTTGAATTGTTGTTCCAAACTTCCATTTTTTGTCTGGATCATTGAATTGATTATTCATTTTATATCTCCCCAATAGGTTTTCCTTCAATATCGACCTCAACAATTTCAACATTCTTCTTATTACCCAGCAATCGTTGATAGGACAAAGTCTCAGCTTTCATAAACTCACACAAGAAACATGTCGCATATATACTTATGATCTTATGTTTGTTAGAAATTTGCTCTTCATTAAAAAGCATAGGTATATCACTAAAGGTCATATGATGTGCCTCACGAACCTTAATAAAGGAATTATATTTCGAGAATAAAGTGAATAGCCTTTGATATCCATTTATATAAGGGGTGATTATTCCTTCTGAAAGTTCATTACGTAATTCCTCATAAGTACACTTTTCTTGTCTCATTATTAAAAAAGGTGTGTTTAGCTTTATATTCTCTTCAAATTCCATAAGATGAAAACTAGGATCTAATAATACACCTGCTTCGATCCTAGAGTCTCTTGCTGCCACTTCTATTGCAGCGGCACCACCTAACGAATGACCTACTATGCCAATACTACTAAATATAATTGGTTCATGAGTTAATTGTGATTGTATTTCCTCTAGATGATTCAAAACGTAGTAAATATCTTCAACTCGAGTATCCAGTAGTTCTCTCCAAAATTGAAAATCTGTACTATTAATTTTAGATATATCTTCAGATTGCCTAACAAACAGTCCTTCAGGAAAGATGGAAAACATGGATTCATATGTGGAACCAATGGATACTACAATAAACCCATTATCCACTAATTGTTGGATGTGATAGATATACATATCCCTAACAACACCAAAAGCCGGAACATATAAAATAATGGGGTAACTATTTAGATGAAGATTCGGTTTGGCATTGTTATGTACTTTAGTTTTAGTTTCTCTAATAAAATGGATATCGAAATTCATTTCTTCAAGAATAGTAGTCGCTTTCTCTTGACACGGATCAAATAATTCCAAATAACTTGTTTCATTTAATTCTGTATTCTCAACTTCTGTTGGATAGAAAATACTAACTATAATTGACCTCTTATCATTTATTGAAAAGAGGTCATTCCTAGAATTATCATGAAGCACATGCGTAATTCGTCCCACACTCATAACTCTCACCTTTTATCTATTGTTTGGGTTTCCCGACTTTCTAACCTACTGTTTGATCTCCGAACTGATGTCAGATCATTCTGAATCGTTATTTCATCGAATTATCAGATAAATTACCAGTGCAGATAATATGAACGGTAATCCAATTAAAAATAGTACAAGTGAAGACTTCGTCCTATCCATTTTATCTTCAAAAGTCTCCATGCTGTTTATTGCCCTTGCCCGATCTCCACTAGTAAATGCTCCAGAGGATATTCCAGCTATCAGCCAGGATACAGCTCCTATGCCACCAACTATCTCCAATGCTACTTCCCAATTGATCAATAGCCCAATAATTAAAGTAAAACAAACACTAAAAGATATACTTATCATTAAAGTTTTAATTTTTATCACTCCTTTAGAGAGATGATGTCACCGCTTTCAAGATTAATGCTTCAATAGATTAAATCTTCCCGAACTTCTATATGATTTTGTTTGACCATTCAACTTCATTCATTAATGGTTCCAAATCTTCACCTTCAATAACTATTACTGTCATTCCATGTTCTGATCCAGATTCGTGTTCTTCCCTAGGAACCCAATATGCTGCCTTTCCGGATTGAATATGATATTTAATTCCTTCCTTACCTTTAACCCAGCCTTGACCGTTGAGCACTAAGAATAACTGATTAACTGTAGCTGGATGTGACCCTATAATCCCCTCAGCTCCAATGTAAAAACATCCTATCTGTACTGGTTTGTTATGTTGAATAATTCTTGAAAAAATAGATTGTTTACTATTAAAGTTTGTAATTTCTCTACCAAATTGCTTTTCAAAACTAAAGATTCTCATAAAATCACTCCTAATAATTTCTATATTTCTTTTCCTTCTTTATTAGGAACAAAACCCACCTTTGGTCTTAACCTTCGGGTGGGTTTTTCACTTTCTCTTGTTGTTTTTGATGTATGCGAAAGGAGCAATAATAAACGACTGTAGTTATATTTTACCTTTATTTACATCTGCGTACAAGCGTTCCTATATTTTTTTGAATATGGTTTTATATAATCCTCATAACCATGTTATGAATTCTGTAGACATTTCAGCCCACTCAGAAAAGGATAAATGGTCATCCCATGTTACATGACCAATGGCCTTAGCACATCCCCAGTCCAGTATTCTTTGATGAAGCATATGAACTTTAAAACGTTCTTTGAACGCTTCTTTATTTTCAATTCGATTGAAATATTCCGAGATAAAATGTCTGGCAAGTCTATCTTCCCCATCCGCTTGATACATGGTAACTATTTTCGGTAAATCAGCTATTCCGTCACCAAAATAACCATTTGTAAAATCGAATATTCCACTTAATTCCCAATTCTCCGTTGACTTTTGAACAAGAATATTATCTGCTTTGAAGTCCCCCATTACAAATGTGGCGAATGCAACGTATCAAACGCTTCTTCACATTCTAATAATAAGTCCTCTACCCAATTTACATCTTTCGTGGTTATTACTGAATATTTCTTTGCATCTTCTAGCCAATATCTTATTCGATGATAGATCCACGTTTTGTAAGAATCATGAAAAGGACGTATAGTATAATTTTTAGGATCAAACTCTCCATAACTTTCTACTTTCCAATGATGTAATTTACACAAACACTCTACTAATACTTCAACAATCTCTATTTTCTCTTCTAGGTTCATTTGTTCTTTCAGATCTTGATCGTTAAAATGAACTCCAGAAAGTCGTGGCATAATAGCATAGGTCCAACCGAATATATCATTTTGTTGATCTACGATATATGGTAACGAAAGGGGGAGATTTGTAAGTTCACTTAAATTCTCTATATAAAATTTCTCTTCAACAAACTGTCCTTCATATAACGGGTTACCTTTAAGCACAAATTCTCCTGCAGTTGAACTTACAAACATAGTCTGCTTTCCTACGCCTTTTGAAGTTTCTTGAATTGATATGAGTTTGCCTAAGTTATAGCGATCTAACATCTCCTGTACTTGATTATTGGTAAGAACACCTACTTTATTCGTGGAGAAAAATATTTCTGTAGTCAATTTGATCGCTCCCTACTAATCAAACATAATTTCTTTATTTGGATTCTTCATCATTTCAAAAAGCGTTTGTATCTGCTCTATCGTATTCCTGTCCTTAGATAGATCCGGCAGGTACTCTTCTTCAAAAAATCCGACTTGTTCTGTCTCGATCCCCGTCTTAAATTGGCCACCAACGATCTCACAAAGAATGAATACTTTATATACGTGAAATGCAGAAGGTGGATGGTTATAAAACTTCTTATCAATAAGACCTAATAATTTAACCGGTATTACATCTAATCCAGATTCTTCTTTAACTTCTTTAACTACAACCTCTTTACTTGATAATCCTATATCTGCCCAACCTCCAGGCAGGGACCAAGCTCCATCGGCTCTTTCTCTAACTAATAATATCTGATTATCCTTAAAGATAACTCCTCTAACATCCACTTTAGGAGTGGGATAACCCATTTCATTCGCAAATAGATTTCTGATCTTATCACTATCGACGTCAGTATATTCGTTTAAAATCTCGATGCTTAGGGTTCTAAGTTGTTCAAATCGCTCAATATCATAAACGTCCTTGGAGTAAGTAAGCCCTGCCTGGCTAATGGCCTGGATTTGCTTGGCCCACTCAATCCATTTAGTCTGCATTAGATGATCAGTCCCTTTATATAAATTTGCGAAGACATTTTTCTATTCTTCTACACTCACTATGATTGAATTGATATGGATACCATTCGGTAAATCTTCCTTTAACACACTTATAAGAGATCTTATGAAGACCTCGCCTTTCATTTCTTTATCTGATGCATTTTCATTATTCACTGGTATTGTCTCAATTTTTAGATAGGGGCTCTCCTCTTTATTTTCATCCTGCAAATTCAGAGATTTTATCTTAAACCCTTCTGTTACTGATGCTTTTTTCCCGATGCTTACACATATGAAATACTGGTAGAGGTTTCTTTTACTATAAATCTGCCAGGGGCTGAATTTTTAAAATCTTCATATCTTTCGATTATTTCTTTGGGCAAATCTTCGGTATTACTCCACCCCCAAGAAAAGTTAGAGGAATCCTTTGAGTACAAATGCTGTTTGAAAGGAATATGAATACTGTTCTTAGCATCCTCAACTTCCGTTGCTACAGTTATATTCCCCGCCTCATTTTCATTCCCCTTTATGCCTTCCTCACTACAGCCCATCTGTAATCCCAAAATAACAATAATTATTAAAAGTACATTCACTTTTTTTAACAATGCTAATCCCTCCTAACTAAAAACTGTTCCATCCATAATACCTATGTTTAGATTATGATTCTCTTTATCTAATAGTCCTCGTATGAATTAGTGTCATCAGTGAAACTAAAGGACTACCACGTGGCAGCCCTTTAGTTTTCTGTTTCTGCAGTTATCTCTTTCTTAAAATGTAATAATTGTATTTCCTATTTTCAATCTCAATATTATTTTGGAATTCAAAACCACATTTTTGTATCACTTTGTTCGATGGTACGTTACGCACCTGAGCTATCGCGATGAGATCCTCGACATTGGTGTTTTCAAACAAATACTTAATTAACCCTTTTGCGGCTTGAGTCGTGTAACCCTTATTTATATAGTCTTCTGAGATTCCATAAAAAATCTCTCTATTGGGTGATGGTACTTTATCCAATATCCCTGTACCACACACACCAATAAACTCACGGGTTTCCTTGGTTATTATACCCAACCGCAAACGGAGATGCCCTATGTCTCCATTTGTTGATACTGCTTGTAAAAACCGCTTATTATCTGGTATTTCATAGTTCTTGATCCATTCTTCCCGTTGTTCCTTGGAGACGTTCCAATCAATCAGAAATTCGTGAAAATGAGGCTGCCAAGTAATGGCATGTAAAGCGTCTAAATCCTCAATCCTATATTCCCGCAAAATGATATCTCCACAATCAATAGTAAAGATGTCTTCACTTAAGTTTTGTATGTTACTCATTGCTACCTCCTAATGTATAGAAGGAATACAAAGCAGAGATGAGTTGGGACCTACATATCACAAAAAATGCAGCAATCCATATAATACAAGGATTCGCCGCATCTAGTAATTATATATACACTATGCTTTGCATCCTTATAATAGTGAAAAACGAATTTTAGCAAACTATTAGAAAGATGCTGGCATCATAATTCTCCTTCCAATTATATCCTGAATAAATTGTAGCAAAATTTGAAAATCTATTCAATTAAATACAAGAGAATGGCTTATACAAGGTTATTATTATCTTAGATTAATGTCTGAAAAAATTGATTTCTTATTTCTTTATTATTCTTTTCCGCCCATTCAGTTAACTTGTTCAATCCGTTTACTTCCTGGCTTTTATCAAAATAAAAACACAGATCCATAGAAACCAATCGCTTTCCCTGCACTTTAAATCCAATCCTTCTGTAACTCATATAAATACACTCAATTCTAGATGATCCATACTTCTTACCACTTGAGGATATTATATAATCTGTTCCCAAAGTAATGCTTAGTTTAGTGAAAAACATCCGTTTAATTATCACGATAATATAAAATAAAACAATGAGCATTAGAAAGGATATAAGGTACGTTATTAGATTATTTCGGTTAATAGAAAGATTAATTAACAGACATCCTTCAATTAAAATCATGGCAATTAAATTAAGTTTTGCTCTTGGATAAATGGCTTTAAATGCATATTCCATTCTGATGTTCCTTTCTCGTTGATTTCAACTAATGTTCTTAGTGTTCGCGACATCCCATTAACTCAAGTCACGCTTTTTCAATGAAAACAGAGTGTAGATCGTATCAATTTCATGCGATTCTTCCAAAACCCACGAGGTTTGGGTTAAAATTCGCTGCAGACCCTCCAGCCCAAGATATCGGATTTGCACACCAATAAACTCTGTAAATCCCAGGTATCCCGGATTTACATGCGCCCGATCGAAAATTAATGAACCTGTGACCCGGGCGTCCGCCGGGAGTTGGTATAGAAATGGTTTAAATTCTTAATGATATCTGAATCCGAACCGTACTCAAAAAGACTGCCCTCCGATGAAAAAAGCTGAATCCAGCCGGAACGTTCCATACTCATATTTAGTAATGCCTCCGGCTGACTCCAGTTAAATTGAACGATATTGACGGTAATGTCCAGGCCATCGAAGCGTTCCCTTGGCTGCTTCAAGACATCAATACACCGTTTTGCAAAATTAGGGCCGTAGGTATCGATATCTAAAATATTTATCTCAATCTTCCGTCCCTTGAGTAATTCCGGGTTCGATTCCTGGATTAGAATCAAGGTGTTGATACTGTCGGTAGCGGCCCCCCCAGCGATATTGAAAAAGCAAAGGTTCCGTTCAGGAAATTGCCCTAGTTGAGGCAGCAAAATATTTGACTGACGTCGGCAAAGATCCCTCAGCCTGATCCGAAGTCCCATGAAAGAGGTTTGCTTCACCGCCCACTTGTCCCGGAATCCTATTTTAATCCCTCGGCTTAAGTCGGGACCAAGTTTGTACAGCAAAGTACGCCTGCCGCTAAGATAGGAATTATCAACATTCGACATTTTCACAAAGATATTCCGGATAAATCCAGGCATCTTCTTTAATGATTCAATGCTTCGGGCTGATTTGAGGCAGTTCAAATGATACGCCTGTTCATCAATACTCGCGTTGAATAGGGGATGAGTAATATCCAAAATAGGTAATTGAATGTCATTTTCGAAAGCCGCATAGAGAATTCTTTGATTTTGATTTGCATCCATGGTTTTCAACTCACCTCACATGAACTATGATCCATTCTTCAAATGTATGTTTAAGTTCATATTCATTAGAATAGATTCGATTGGATTCACAAAACGCCCCAACCTTAGATAGCGTTTATCTTAGGCTGAGGCGTTAGTTGTCTGGACTTCTTCCATGATTATACATCTAAAAACCATGGAATTCCATTATTCAAATAATTCAACTTTTAAGTTTTTATTATTAATCATCACGTATGTATGCAACTGACTTCTATGATGGTATAAATGACATAGTATTTCTAACAACCATTCATATCTCGTATATCTAACCCCCAATATGATTGTTTATATTCACTCAATTCATCTATAGAATATTTCAAAAACTGCTCTACTAGTTCCGTATAATTATCTATTAATGCTTCCTTAATTTCGTTAATTGTTTGTTTAGTGTTCTTATCATAATAATCTTTCATTTCCTCCTGAGTGGCCTCATTTAATATCAAATAATCAGCCTTACATATTAATGCAATATGGCACAATAATTCTCGTATCGTTCTCTTATTATCTATCGGTTTATAATCTAAATCAGCTTCCGATAGCTGTTGTATAATTTCATTAACAGAGTCAATGGCTACTTTCATTTGATGAAACACACCAGATAAATATATATTCATTTTTGTTTGCTCCTTCAAAATGCGTCTTCAAAGCTCTTTTCATTTTCTTTTTTTGTGTTTTTCATTTTCATTTAATTTAAATCTGATAAGTGTTGTTATCATTAAGGATAGTTCTATTTATAAGTTGGGTTCATTGTTGTTATTCTTTAATTTACGAGTTTTCTCAATATACAATTGTTTCTTCATTTCTATGAATTCATATACTTGCGTTATTTCGGATATGTAGTCTTCATTAATCTCAAAATAGTCAGATCTATGTTCCAAACATTTTCTTCTCATCTCATCATGTTCTAAAATCATTTCTTCGACTGTCCTGTCCTCATCGTATTTACGTGTTTCTATAGCACTTCTATTGGCTATGATGTTTGATGCAAAATTATCCGTTATATACCTTCTTGAAAATCCAAGAAATACTGAAATAATATGATCAGAATACGATTCTTCAAAGTCCTTAATATGATGGGGCAATATATAACAGCCTTCTATTATTAAACTTTGATCGTTTTCTATGTTGGTCATGATTATTCCTTTTAGGATTGGCCATAACTTCTCACCGATTACTTCGGTGCTATCAAGTGGTGAAAAACCAATGTTACTTACTCCTCTGTATAAACCCATTTTCAAATGATCAATTGAAAGATATGGAATCTTATATTTCTCTAGTAACTTCTGCGACAAAAGAGTCTCGCCTGGTACAGCTATTACCGCTGATCAGAATTATCATTTTATATCCCCTTTTTTATATCTTCTTGACTTGAGCGTGGTGAAATCGACGTATAGACGGGCACATTAGATAATTAGATGATATTGTTAATGTATAATATACTTTTATTTTTTACACATCGAAAAGAGGTCTTCATACATGATCACAGAAGAAAAAAAACGACAGTTGAACGATGGTCCTATAATTCGTAAAGAAAAAGATATTGTTTCAAAAATGATTCGTCTATACTGCAAGAAAAAACATCACCATAAAGAGTTGTGTGAGGAATGTCAGGACCTAAACCATTATGCTATGAAAAGGCTATCCCTCTGCCAATTTGGTGAAGATAAAACAGCTTGTGCAAAGTGCCCTGTCCATTGTTACAAACCGGATTATCGTCACAGAATTAAGGAAGTTATGCGTTTCTCAGGTCCGTGGATGCTACTGTATCATCCCATTGAGTCCATAAGGCATATACCAATACCAAGTAAGTTAAGAAAATAAGCCAACTAGCATCGTTTCTGAGTGGCATTCTCGATCATCGCGATTTCCTCATATCCATATTTCTTATAAAAATCAGGAGCCTGAAAGCTAAATGTGTGCAACTTAATAAAAGTGCATTTTCTTGAAACGACCCTGCCTTTAGATAGCTCTTATCTTAGGCTGGGTCGTTTGTTGTTCGAGCTTCCCATGATTATACACCTGGAAAAATCCTATCCCTGCTTTCATTCATATACTAAAACCCAGTACTCCTCCCCAAGTTTTCCTTCTTCAACGACCTTCTTCCATCCACTTTTCTCATAGAACATCAATGCTTTATGATTCTCAGATACACACTTTAGTCTTACTGGCTTACCCATTTTTTCTATAGCCTTCTTAACTAACTGAGTGCCAACCCCTTTGCCATTAAAGTCGGGGTGTACAAATAAATTATGAATAAAACGATCAGGTAGATATAAAGATGTAAATCCAAGAATCTGTGAATTTTCCTCAGCTAATAGTACGTATTCTTCAATTGTATCCTTATCAAAATCATTTAAAGTCATCTCATCGGCATTCGCCCAGTGAAAGCTTTTACGACGTGATTCAAGATATATTTGTCTTAACTGAGGGTAGTCTGTTTTACTTGCTTCTCTGATAATAATAAGATCAATCCCCTAACTATTTCTTTTATTTTTTATTGTTACTAATTCGCTGATAAGTCCTGAAGCTAATTGGGATATGTCCGATCGCTAATAACATACTACTAAGAAATAATAAAGGAGAATGCAATACGACCGACGCACAAATGAAATATAAGATTGGGCTAATAGCTAGAGGCACCGGAATTCCAATCATTGGTGAGAACAGTAATTTATTATCTCTGCCCCGCCTAAAATATCGTATCCATCCAATATAATAAAGCAGCAGAAAGATGGACATTCCAATTAGCGATAAGACTTCGTAATTTTCTTCATGGTGTATCGATGAAAGAATAGGTGATATAAATACTCCAAGCCTTCCAATACCTTCCGCTATCTTAAAAAGCAAACTTTCTTTATCTTCCATATTATCAGGTAAATTTGTAGGTGGTATTACGAAAAAAAATAGATTAGGCAATAATATGGCAATGGGTATGATTATACTGATAAAATGAAACAAGTCATTCTTGCCTCCCTTCTGGTTAATCTAAGAAATCACAGCTATATATATTCACCTGCTCGTTATTAATTTCAAACACCGTGATAGACTTGCTTTTGAAAAGATAGCTCTTACCATCCACAAGAAGACCATTAGCCAATATATTAGACTGATAGTCATTCTGATCATCAGAATTTATAACAATGATGTTTACTTTCCCCTGATCCAATGCGCTATACACTTTGATATTCTCGTTATTGCTTTCTACTTTTATTAATGAACCTCTCAAAAAGTTTGACATTAAATAAAAACTGTAAAACGACGGTCTTTTTTCGCCAAATGTTTCGTTGTTGATCGTTAATTGCCCGTTTGAAATCAGCCCGTGTTCGCCACTGTCTTGTAGGTTCCAATAATTTGCGTAATCAACGCCATTTTGCGAGCTGGCTTATGATAGCAGTTATCATAGGCAGGCTCATGTCATTCAAACCATCTTCCATTATTATACATCCAATAACCTAGGGGTGATAGTTCATAACACACTTATTCAACAAATATTTAAAGCTCCGTTATAGGTAAGTCATAGAAAAACAGCCGACCACATATATCTTTAGAATGAAATTTGTCGTTCGTGAGAATAAGGTTTGACTAGCTTGAATAGTTCATTGATGTTTCACAATGTTGGGAAAGGAGTTGTGCAGGATGTCACTTCAGGAGGAAGGTGCGCTTGCAATCGGTTCCGGCCGAATCTTGCTCTCGCTTGCTGAATCATGGTACGAATCCGGTTTATCAAATCTCACAGTTTATGTAACCAATAAGGAACCAACAGACATGGGAAAACTCACAGAACTATACGAACATACTCAAAGCAGTGAGACCGAGACCAGGTTAAATATGATTGCTGCAAAAGAAGATGAGATGCTGGATTGGAGATCGATCGTTCGGCCTTTTCAATTTATTTTGTATGTTTCGGAGCATGGCGAATTGGAGGAGCTTCGGAGTGTTCAGCATGCTTGTATAGCGGAGAGGAAACAGATGCTCCCTGCTATCGCGATAAGAGGAATGGGAATGGCAGGCCCGCTGCTGTATCCTGACGGGGATGGATACTGGGAATCGGCATGGCTGCGAATTCATTCGTCCGTCTTTCCCGAAACACAAACGTCTGAGGTCTTCTCCACAGCGACTGCAGGCATCTTATCGAATCTTATTGTTCATGAGTGGCATGAAGCGATTACGGGTGAGCATGAAATAGACCATAGAAACCAATGCTTTTTACTTGACCCTATCACGTTAACTGGAAGCTGGAATTCTTTTCTACCTCATCCTTTAGTATCAGGCTATGATGCGGCACGTCCGGTGAAAGATATAGAATTTAACATAAGCAAAAGTCATGAACAGGTAAGTCCAGAGGTATGGTTTGCTGCCTTCAACCAATTGACTTCGACGGTAACAGGCATTTTTCATGCATGGGAAGAGAGGGACTTAATCCAACTACCACTGGCACAGTGTCTTGTTCAACCTGCAGATCCCTTATCAGAAGAACCTGCACATCTTTTGCAAACCATTGTCCGTAGTGGATTAACGCATGTAGAGGCTCGACGAGAATCGGGATTGGCAGGACTAGAAGCCTATATGGCCCGCTTAATCCCGCTGCTGTTTGCTGACCTACCCCCACATCAGCAGGAAGGAATCGGCATCGGAGTTGGGTGCGATATAACTGAAGCCGCTTTGCGGGGAGTTAGGGCTTGTTTAACTAAAGAGTTCAGCAAGCGGATTTTATCTGATGAGCCGACTGTTGTTCGACGTATAGCATGTTCGCAAATTGAAGACATCCGTTGCCTGTATTATTTACAAGCTTTAACCATCCTAGAAGGAGAACCTGTTATTGCAATAGGTGAGCCGTTGCTCGGTTTTCCGACTGTATGGGTCTATTCGAATTCCTCGTGGTATGGCAGCGTAGATCTTAGCCTCACGCTTGCACTTCGCCAATCCCTGCAGAAGGCGCTCCGTAAATCCGAACGTACGGCTCTCTCTCCTGTCCTTCAGAATAATCATGAAGTGCAAGACATTACAATTTCTGATGGTGATCCTCAAAACTATAGCTCTTTGATGTTAATTGCCATTGAGACTCTGAAACAATACGATAAGCATCTTGAGGTGTTTGAACTGAACAGCGAATCTTTGTGGGGTAAAGGACCGTTTGTAGCATATGGAATAGTTCTCGGAGAGGAGGAATCCCTTTGAATACTGTCGCTGTTATTGGGGAGGGAATACTAGCCGACGCCGTGTGCAAGCGTCTGTCCAGTATCTCGTTTGTCCGAAAGAAGGACCTCAGTGAGGATATACCCGCTGTAGACTTGGTATTGATGCTAAAGGATGAGGATAACTCCACTTATTATTATGAAGCTGAAAAGCTGCTGCGCCCGCGAGGTATTCCTTGGTTATGTGCCCATGTATCCTTGGGTGAAGGAATCATTGGGCCGCTGAATGTTCCAGGAACTTCCGGATGCTTCCAATGTGCAGAAACTAGGGTTTCGTTGGCGGGTAGCAATCGCCAAGAAGTCGAGGATTTGCTTATGCAACTCATGTCTGATGATTTTATTCCCCATAATACCGCTCAAATTTCTCCGGCGGGAGCTAGTTATATGGCGCATATTATCTCAGCGGAGACGGATAAGGTGCTACGCGGCGATAGAGCCAATACGGAAGAACATCTCTACTTGATCAACTTGAATAATTTAAGCTGCACAATCCATTATGTCATGCCACTTGGAACTTGCCCGGTTTGCGGGCAACTGCCCTATGATTCTGCTGAATTAGCGGAGATATCACTACAGAAATGTCTAAAACAGGGCAACAGCTACCGCAGCCGCTCTATGAGTGATTTGAAGAAAGTTCTACTCAAAGATTATTGGGACAGTCGTACCGGAATCTTTAATGATATGAAGTGGGGTCTCGACTCTGTCTTTGCCAGTGCCGGTATTAACCTTCCTTTAGGTTTTTACGATGAGATCACTGGGGGTCGTTCACACTCATTTACGGATAGCGAGCTCGCGGGAATATTAGAAGGGCTAGAGCGTTATTGCGGAGTGACTCCGCGCGGCAAACGAACGATTGTGCGGGACAGCTATTCCCATCTTCAGACTACTGCGCTGGACCCGTCTACGGTAGGGCTTCATGCAGTGGAGCAATACGAACAATCTGATTTCCCCTTCATGCCGTATGATCCTGAATCTCCAATGGAATGGGTCTGGGGATATTCGTTGCTACAAGCACGTCCGATTCTGGTGCCCAAACTGTTGGCTTATTACAGTCTGGGCGGAGAAGAGGGCTTTGTATATGAAACCTCCAACGGTTGCGCGGTAGGAGGAAGCTTAGAGGAGGCTATTTTATACGGGATTCTCGAAGTGGTTGAGCGAGATTCCTTTTTGTTGACCTGGTATGCAAGACTACAGGTTCCACGGCTTGACTATAGTTCGTCGGGTGATTTGGAGCTGATCCTGATGATTGGGCGTTTAAGAGCGGTTACGGGTTATGAAGTGAGCTTATACAATACCACGATGGAAAACGGAATTCCAAGCATATGGGCACTAGCAAAAGGAGGAGCGCAAGACAGGGTGAACCTCATCTGTGCTGCTGGAGCTCATCTCGATCCGATTCATGCGGCCAAGAGCGCCATACATGAGCTTGCGGGCATGATCCCGATGGCTGAAAAGAGATTGAAGGAACGAAGGCTAGAAGCCGAGGCTATGCTTGATGACCCATTCCTTGTACAGCATATGGAAGATCATTCCTTGCTCTATAGCTTGCCAGAGGCAAAGGAACGGCTTCACTTTTTATTAGACGAACGGAATCCTATCCGTACTTTCGCCGAAGAGTTTCATTCTGTGCCGTGGCAAGAAGATTTAACAGAGGATTTAAAACAAATACTTCAAATCTTCCACAGTCTTCAAATGGATGTCATTGTAGTTGACCAGTCCTCAAGTGAGACACTCCGAAACGGACTGCATTGTGTGAAGGTGCTCATACCGGGAATGTTACCCATGACATTCGGACATCATCTTACCCGGCTAACTGGCCTGGATAGGGTCCTGGATGTACCGATGAAGCTAGGATACGCAAATCACAGGCTGACTCAGCAGGAGCTTAACCCCTATCCACATCCATTTCCTTAGATAAGGACAATATTCTTTAAATATTCCCCGTTTTTTTATAAGAGTCCAATCACCTAGTCGTTTTCATTCATACAATTTAGAATAAACGGGCGAAGGGAGGAATATCGCGATGGGAGAACTAGGTGGAATCGGAAGCTGTAGCTGTAGCTGTGGTGGCTTGTGGACAAATACAGGCGCAATCCTCGTATTATTCATTCTGTTGGTTATTATTACTCGCGCATTTATTTTCTAATTACAACATATTGACATCCTGCCCTGTGTTGATGTATGAAAATCCTTGTAATGTCCTTGATAGACGTTATCGGATTTTTATCTAGCCTGTTAAAGCTCGAGTGGATACACCCACTTGAGCTTTTTCATTTTTTAAATATGCAGAAGCCTCCAGTTTTTATACTATGGCTTTGTTAAATTCTAATGTTGATATTTGACCATAAACCAAACCGCCTTGGTGATAAGGCGGTTTGGTTTATGGAGCTATCGTTCTCCTCTATTTAAATATGATTCCTAACAAAAGTATCAAGAATGACTCCAACGGTAAATCCTAATATAATTATAAAAGCCCCTACCCAAATAGGAACTTCCTTTTCAGTTAGTCCAGATTTCCCCAACAACCAAATTACTATTGTAAAGGATATTATTTCTATGATATACCTCCAGATTCCTAATCCTAATGCATCAAGTGAATCGAACCCTGAAATAAATATAAAAAGTACACAGAGATATAATGGTTTCTCCAATCTCACTGGTAGTTCCAGTTTCACATTACATTCTCCTTTCTAACATGTTTATTTTTTCTTTGCTTCGTTCATATCTCTTAGCCACTACTTTGCTGTTCTTTCACGATATACAATAAGAGTAATTGCATTTAATATGATGGTAACAATGAGAAGAAATGCGGCGGCGAACACCACAGCACCTGTTGTGTCCAAAAGAGCAGACCAATCCTCAATCTTTACAAGATGATAAATATTGAAAATCTGAAGACATAACGAAATAGTACAAAAACCGATGCTCATTATAGAAAGAGCAACCCAATTCTTATGCTCATATTTTTTATATCGCATGAAATTAACAATAGGAAGGATCCAAGCAATTAGTCCGAGCACGAAGCTGCCAAGATTAAGCATACCCATCATATCTCCCTCCTATTATTTGCAACTTAATCGTCGCTTTTGGTGAAATTATCTTACCCCAGATTATTGCAGTAATGAGTGGCAGTCCAATTCCTAACACAATCTGAATTATTATTTCAGAATCAAAATGGAATCCCCAATAACCTAGTGAAAACAATATCATTAATTCTAATAAAAATCGTAATGTAAGATTTATTACATTAAGCATGAAATACTTCCTTCCTAACCAGGCCATCAACAATTATTAAATAAATGTTCTTAAACTATTCAATGTCTCTTCCCACCGCATTTTCATCTCTTCTCTGACATTGATATCTGGTAAATTCTCTTGATGAAAACTAAGAGTGGTTTTATCACTACCATTAGAAATTGTTCGTATTTGAAGCGTTGATGACTTGACCCAATTTTCATTTTTCCAGGTTAATCTGATATTTTGATATTGATTAACAACCCGTATTTCTCCTGAAACTCCTTCACTAGTAATATATTGCTGACCAACATCCATACTAAAAGAAGAGATTTCACCTAACCATGTATTAAATCCTTTATGCGTAATCAGCTCCCAAGCTTCTTAGATAGTAATTGGGAATGTCCTCCTTACACCCACTTGAAAGCCTGTTGAAGCTGTCTTAACAACGGGTCTAATCTTCTGCATTCGAATTCCTCCGATCATTAGGGATATTGGTTTAATTGCGTGTCTTTCTGATAACGATGTTGTATTCACGAAACGACCCAGCCATAGATAACTCTTATCTTAGGGCTGGGTCGTTTGTTGTGCGCTATATTTTCCTTAATTATACATTTTACATTCAAGGGACGATAGCCCCGATACATGTGGTGTTATTTGGAGGATTAGTTCCATTATTTAACCCTAGCGTTCTCCATGATAAATTCAGGCAAACAGTCAACAGCATACCATGTAGCGACTTCATCTTTAAATTCAGTATTCCAGGCGATAATAAAATGAATCTGGCATACTTCATTGGGCTCTAAATCTGGCATTTGAACTTGTATTCCTTCATTAAAACCTGATACTAAAGTAAATGACTCATTAAACAAATCGATAAATCTCTTCGGAATATAATCATTTTTTACTGCTCTGGTCTCTAGCACTTCATCATCTTGTGTACCTATTGTAACTACATAATCATTGTCTGAAAAAGCACGTGCTTCTAAATATTGTCCCCGTTATAGCCGGATTCCTCCCATTTATAATTCTCTTTCCACGTGATAATAAAATTTGGTTCATGAATAAACTTTGAAGCTTTAAATCTCCATAAAAAGGCCCAACAATCTAATATTTGCTGCTCTGGATGTATGAAATAATTGGGTCTACATGTTAATAACTCTGCCTCAAAATCCTCAGAACAGAAAGTTGTAATCCTAGCTCCAGTTTCAAGCCATATCGTACTTTCAGCAATATTATCATCTACTACCTTGTCCAAATGTGTAATGTATGTAGTTACTTGACCTAAGGGTGTGTCAATAATTGAATCTATTGCTTCAGTTTGAATATAGTTACAATCCAAAGTAAATAACTTCATTGAACTACCCCTCATTTCGCCCATACTGATCTATCAGATAACGTTCTTGTATTCAGACATCACACCACCTTATGGCACCTAGTTAATTAATAGTGGGTTGTACGTATATCATGATTTCTTCTGCATTTATAATTACTTGATCCCCTACTGACGCTACTCCTTTCCCCACTACAAATCCACGCTTATTTTTAATGATCTCATAGTATAAGTCTATCCGATCTCCCGAATAAGCTTGACCTATCACTTCAATTCCTTTAAGTGAAGAAAGAAATCCTATACCACTCTCTTCTGAAATGACTGCAAAAGCACCCAGCTGAGCCAAAGCCTCTACTACCAATGTACTTGGAATAATAGTGTTCCGCTCATTCATATACCATTCATTACTCGAAACATTCTTATATCCCTTCGCCCATTTGTTTTTCTCGACTTCCAGCACTTTATCAATTAACAAAAATGGATACCTATGAGGCAGAATATCTTGAATATTAATCATTAAAGAGACTCCTTTTTATAAACTACAACAATTTCTGAACGGACCCGTAAGTCTAAAGTGACTAGTGAACAGGTCATAGCGTCAATAAGATGTTATCAGAAGTTAGCGTCTTCTTCGACTAACTTGAAATAATTTCATAATTTTTTTGTTAGTATTACTTCCAATGGTTCTGCCTCTAATAATAAACATCCTGCATCACGATATCCCATCGTTCTATAGAAGTGTTGAGCATCTTCATTTGACAAGGTTGAAGTCATTACTAGATTAAACCCTCTTTGTCTCATTAATTCTTCCCAGTGGAGAACAATTTCTTTACCGATCCCTCTTCCCCATATTCTTCATCGATCCATATCATATTCATAAAAGGGATGTTATCCCAGAAATAACCATACCTCATCCATCCAATTTCTTTGTCCTGATCCCAGATAACAAATATCTCCTGCTCTCTAATCTTTGATGCTACAAGTGATTCATTGATATGTTTATCTCTTTCAATTATGAATTGATAGTCTTCATTTGTTGCAAATTCTATTTTCATGATAAGCCTCCTGAATCTACTATCGAATAATCTTCCCTTATGTTCTTAATATGGATTTTATATCATTCTTTAAGTCTTCAATTAAAGGTCTTTGCACAGTACTTATTTCTTCAAGATTAATGTCTTCTATCGATTTAAACTCCAACTGTAATGACTCTTGCTCTTTATCTATATAAATAAGTGTTTTATTATCTTCATCAATTTTTCCTGTTAAGTCTGCCTTTACATTAAATATAAACATTACAAATACAACTTCATTTCCATCTGGATACTTATACTTCATCCGTGAACCACTATATACAGAATAAAGTTCATGATCTGTTACAACTAATCCTGTTTCCTCATGAATCTCTCGAATCATCGTCTCTTCAATAGATTCACCTGCATTCATTCCGCCACCAGGAAGTCCCCAGTTACCATAATCAGATCTTCTCTGTAGTAATATCCTATCTTGATCGTCTCGAATGATTGCACCGCCAGTTACTAATATCTTCATCTTTGATTAACCTCTCTGATAATGATTCATCCGCCTTCATCGAACCATTAACAACTCTCTTTTAAGATTTGTCGAATTTTTCAATTGCTTTTGAAGAACACATTTTATTTCTTTAATTTTACTGACTCAAAACTACATAGCCTATCCACCCAATAACAAGATAAACAGGCATACATGCCAATATCGAAAGCAATCGCTTGTTCTTTCTTATTAATTTTGCAGCTCCTACATAGCATAACGGGAGTAATAATCCCCAAATCAGAAATATTGGCCACCCAGCTATATAAATAGACATTGGTATTATTAAAATAGCTGAGACATATAAACTTTGATGGCTTTTAATCAACACTCCCAGGATAGAACAAATTATTGATGCAATCATAAAAGGCCAGAATAATACTGTAATCATGTATTCTCCACCCTACATGTTTTAAATGTTTAGTATACTTTGCAGACTTTGTCGGGACTCAGCGTAGATACGGTGTTATCGGATATTCACTTACAAAATCATCTTGTACCACCCTGCTTCACCTACAAAATCATCTCTTGTTACATGTTCTTCACCTATTATTTTTCGGTAATTATTAATCGTTCCATCATGAGTCACTAGATAGATTCTACAATTCAATGTCTTATTCCATTCTATAAATCGATGGACATATCCCTTGAATTTTGTTGTCCATAAATCTTCATTAAAATCAACGATCTCAAATTCTCTATACAGTTCTTCAATGTCTTGTCTTCTATAGATCTCATCGCAAGCTAATGTAATCCATTCTGGATTCTGTGGAAACATTCTTGGACCAATAAAAGGACTAATATATTTCTTTAAGTTCTGTCGTTCTGTAAAAATATTAGTCGTTTCAATTGTTCTTCTTGTTGGACTTGAAATAATAATATCCGTTGGCTTTAAGTCAAATATATCTGTCAAATTTCTTGCCTGTACTTTACCTTTTTCCGTTAGAGCTGGGTGCCGAATGTCTAAACTGTTTGGTAAATTAATTGTGTGTTCTCCTTGTGCATGCCTGATAAATACTATCTCCATTGTATACACTCACTTTATAACAATAATTCCTTGCACTTCGTACGGATAATCGATTTGTTTCTTAACTACATCTACTGCTTCCTTATTTACAAAACGCTCAACGATATATAATGCAAGATCAATTGATGTGGATACTCCACCGGCTGTAATAAGATTTCCGTCTTTAACAATTCTGGCTTTGATAACTTCCTTACAGTATGGTTCTAATAATTCATATGCATTTGGATGTGTAGTCGCACTCTTATTCTCCAGGAACCCTGCTGCACCTAATAATAGTGATCCAGTACAAACTGATACCAAATGTTCAACATTAGCGGCTTGGCGCAGCCACCCGATGAATTCTTCATCAAATCGAAGCTTTCGTGTCCCCATTCCTCCAGGAACAAATACTAAATCATACTCTGACAGATCTGGTTTGATTTTATCCACTTTAATGGTTAGTCCTAATTCATCGGAGATTTCTTCTGATAATCCACAAATATCCCATGTAGTTCCTTTGGTTTCCTCAAACATATTCAATCGATAAATCACATCATAAAATCCAATAAAGTCCAAAAACGTGAGTCCGTTAAAAACAACAAAGCCAATTTTCATTGAAATCCCCCCTCTGTTTCTAAGAGAATCTGCTAATTATGGTCTTTCTTCTATTGAAGATCGACTTTATATATTTCATAGAAAAGTTTCTTCTAATAATTAATGAGGAAACCAACTTACAGAAAATACCTCTGTATCACTTCATCATCCCAGATCTGTACTTCAATATATCTTTCAGGTCCTTTATCTCCATTCCGATTCCATTCCTGTGGCATTTTAAATTCATCGATTACTTTAACTATCTCTTGTTTGGAATATACCTGTCTACGATACGGCTTATTATCTTGATACCTCATCGTTGGAAATAGATCACCATATGTGAAACTAATTGTATTTTCATCAAACTCATCTAAGTTAATTGTTATCCAACTAGGATTCATATACCATGTCTTTAACCAATCGCAAGATCCCAGTGTCATATAGTGCGGAAAAAAGTTCTTTGGTTTTCCACCCTTAGCCATGAATTGTTCTCTGGCTATCTTCTCGAGATCTCTTCTAATTAGCATATAATCATCAGGTCTCTGACTTGCAAACAGCTTTCCGTCCTGTTTGATTTGTCGTGAAACATCAAGAGCCTCGTCAATTGAAAGACTAGATAGATTTCTTAATGGTCCTATATCCTTTTCAAAATAATGATACAAAGTATAATTCATGTGTATTGTTCCTTTGTTTTTTATTTACTGTTCTTCAGAGATTTCATCTAATGTTTGTATTCACAAAACGACCCAGCCTTAGATAGCTTTTATCTTAGATCGGGTCGTGTATGACAGAATGGGCAATTGCGCCGCAGCATATATGCATTATTAAACGAATGAACTCTGATTAACATCAGATAGTTGCAGCATTTCTACCAAATAAGGGTTCATGAATACACCTGAAGGATCAAGCTCTTGACGAAGGTGAAGAAATGCATCCCACTTCGAATATACCGTACGTAGCTGCTCCGCGTGCATCGTGTGCATCTTGCCCCAGTGCGGTCTCCCGCCATACCGTCTACAGATCTCCTCTACTTTGGCAAAATAGTCGGCATACTCCATCCCACGGTACATATGTACAGCAATATAGCCAGAATCACGTCCATTCGCCGGACTAAGCCATATATCGTCTCCCTGGACATAACGGCATTCGACTGGAAAATGAACAGCAAATTGGTATTTATCTACTGCATCGCGTATTTCCTCAAGTACCATTCGCAAGCGATCTGCCGGGACGCTGTATTCCATTTCATTAAATCGAACGAGCCTCGGCGTCGCGAAAATGCGGTGACTATATCCCACTTCCTGCACATCTGGCACGCTTGTTGCTGATAATCGGCTTATCGGTTTACAAAGGCGAGGAATGAAACGGCAACACTCCGACAATAACCAGAATAGCGCATTCTCCATCAGCATGATTTTCCAGTAGCTCCAGCGGCTTGGCGTTCCGGGGACCTCATCCGTCTTATTGGTCAGCTTTATTTGAGCAATATCCGTGTAAGGGAACCAATAAAATTCGAAATGACGGTTTTCCTTTTTAAATAGATCGAGCTGCTCAAGGCATTGGGAAAACGGCATTTTGCTGCTTGTATAGCAGAGCGCGTACGAAGGTATAACACGAAGCTTCACCTTCACGATAATTCCGAACACCCCTAGTGACACCTGCATCGCCCGAAAAAGTTCTTCATCCTGCTCGGCTGAACATTCGAGGATTTCCCCTGCCGCTGTAACTACCGTCAAACCTACCGCTTGCGTTGCAAGGCTCCCGAGTCGTTCTCCTGTCCCATGTGTTCCTGTACTGATCGCCCCTGCAATGGATTGCGCATTAATATCGCCCAGATTCTCTTGCGCGACCCCATAGGCATGCAATTCTTCCCCGAGACGGTCCAGCTTTGTTCCACCCCACACCTCGGCAATCCCCTTCTCAGAATCAACAGCAATCATACCCTGCAATTGATCCAAGGAGACCAATACATCATCGGTCTGGACGAGCCTTGTAAATGAATGTCCGGATCCGACGACACGCAGCTTACGTCCTTCGGCGCCACATTCCTTAACAATCCCGACCACCTCTTCTACGCTGGCTGGATATACAATGCTTCTCGGTAATCCGCGTACGAGTCCTGACCAATTACGCCATTCTTTCTTATTGCGCTCCTTCAAATCTACAGAAAGCATAGTCCGTCCCCCGATATGTCGTTGTCTTACCAACGATACTGCCATTCGAAATGTAGTAGAGATGTGCGAATCGTTCACATAACTCTCCTGCCTTACTATGACGCATAAAGATCGGATCGCCGAGTTTCAGCTCTTCTAGCCCGTTGTAGCGGATTGGCGTCTGAACTTCGCCCGCCCCTTCCATCGCAAGAAGTGCCGTACCTTTCGGCAGATATGGACGCGGCAGTTTGTCACTGCCTGCAGCACCTGAAGCCGTGTATCCACCGCCTAAGCAAGTGTAGAGATCGCCACGGGGCTGACGCACGATCTCGATCGCATACCCTGCGGCGGGCATTAAGGTGAAGTCCCGGTAGTGGTCGAACAGGCCGGGCGAATCGAACCCCAGCCGGCTGTAACCTCGGTGACGGCTGGCTCCATGCTGCTTGTATGTAGGCTGCCCGTGCCACCTGCATTCACGAACCGCAGCGGAGGAAGACCCAAGCGGTCGATCTCCCTGACCAGTTCGGCCCGCCGGGCAGCGGCTTCACGGATCGAGCGGCGCTTGAGCAGCCGAACGATCGCGTTCTTCATCACCTGCCCAGGTACGCTGTCGCCTAAACCTGCGACCTGCGCTTCGTAGCCCATGAGGCCGTCGAGCACGACGTGCTTTGACTGCGCGATGCGCCGGGCGAGACCGAGCGCCGCTGCTGTGGAGCGTATTGGCGAGCGCCATACGCCGAAATGCAGCCCCGGGACATCGATCGACATATCAATGTCTACACAAAGCGGCAGCCTCACACCATACTTGGCTGCTGCCGCTTCCGCCTGCTCGACATGCGTCTCGCAGTCAACCATCAGCGTGATGCTGCGCCCTTCACGCTGATGTATAGCGACGGACTCGAGTAGTCGTGCGTCCGTCGCAGGGTAGCCTAGCAGCAAGTCGGTGAATCCGTGCTGCGCGAGATGGAGTGCTTCGGCACCGTGAAGCACATGATCCCTTGAAACTGCGCATTTGCCTGAAGAATGCGCCGCAGTACATCAACAGAGCGGATCGATTTGCTCGCAATGCGGACTTTTTTTCCATTCGCCCGATGAAGAACGCTCTGAATATTCTGCTGCAGCAGGTCCAGATCAACGAAGGCAAAGGGCATCGGTAGCCCAGCGCAGACTTCTTTATAGTAACGATAATCACGCACTTAACTCGACCTCCTTTGTCTGGAAGATACAAGATTTCTTGTATTATTAATATTCTAACAATAGAGAGATAACCCATATTTTCTTATGTATTTTATATACAAACAACCCAGCCTTAGATACCTCTTATCTTAGGCTGGGTCGTTTGTTGTCTGAGCTTATTCCATGATTATATCTGGACAACCAAGGGTCTGTCTCAGCTACGCTAGTTCAGGGGCTAGATATACTAAGTAGCCTGTACTTCTTAATTTACGAAAAAATTCAAAGAACATTAAAGATAGTGAAATCTATGATAAAATAGTCAAATATACTTTAAACTAGGGGGTGTGAATCATGTTCCCGAAAAGTCTAGATTCAGTTGAGGAAGATATAGCAAAGAAAAGATTAGAAGAAACGCAAATAGAGCTATTAGAGAAACCTAGGGATAGTTTTTTCTGGAAACTGAGCAGTACATTAATAGCAGGAATTATGGTCCTTGGCGTATTTTTTTTATTTTTATGGATAATGCATAAGATCAGATATTAAAAGTACCGATATGCATTCAATCCTCACTTAGTATTCTCTACAAAACTTCTAGCGATATCATTCGCTTCATTAATTGTATTTGCAGGGCCCGATTTATAACCTTCAACTATGTCATATTTTGAGTTCACTTCATCTGATTTAATCCATACTCTGTCGAAGTTATTGAAATCAAGACTGAACCTATAGTTTTTACAGTTCTAAATTCACTTTCAATGGATGTTAATAATCCAAAATATTTGTTATTTTCTTGATCCAATTTAATATCACGCTTTACATCTCTATCTAAAATCAATTCGCCAATAAATACATTCCTACCAAAAAGATTTTTATATAGATCTCCGTGGATATTGATTAGTGTATTCTTCTCGAACTTAGATTCATTTACATATATTACTCCATTATATTCCACGTCGATTTTATGTGGTCTAAGATAGTTAATTAAGAAATACATAACTGGAACAATAATAAGACAACTAATTATCCATATAATTTTCCTCATCGTATCCCCTCAAAAATATTCAATTCTGATTTCCGATTACATCTTGAGTTACCTTCAAGGTATCTTTACCTTGTCTTCTCCAAAATAAAAACCTTTAAGTTGTTTATCAAAGAAATCCTTTAAATTTTCTTGATTGATTATATAGATGACTCGGCCAAACCTTATATCCGTTCTTGTTATATAAATATTTTCAAGATCGTATTGAATTCTAATTTCTTTTCTGGTATTTAATCTAAAAACAATCCCCGCGCTAATGCTTGTGTTTGATGGTATTTGATTCAACTCTGTAATATCTGAAGCCGATGCAGAATTAATCCAATCTACAATATTATTAATTTCATTCTGATTTAATTCTACTTTTATCCAATCGATATATGCACCACCCGATCCATTACTGGTATATTGTACTTTGGACATCTCGGCGCTGGAGATTTTTTTTGCTTGAATCTCTTTATTTAACTTTGTCTTACTCATGAGATTATTCATATCACCTAGAAAAAAATAAAATGCCCCTGCCACAAGTATGAGGATAATAAATGTTCTTCTATTCTTTAGATTATTTAAAATCGCACTCTCCCCCTGTCATATAACATTCTCTAATTCACGAGCTCGAGAAGCTATTCACCTGTCCTTGATTTCTTAGAATTGCCACCAAATATCCGTAGTACCTTTATCTCTCTTGCCATTAAATAATATATTTCCATCCTTCTCCGATTTAATATCAAATGTTATTTGATATCTCTTATTAAATAATTCTTTATCTTTAATTTGGGTTTCCATTAAGTTAATAAATTCTTCAGCTAATTCCCGGGCATTATCATTTGTGATCTTATCTATAACCATTATTCTGAATTTAACAAGTTCGTTTTGTTTAGAAGCTGTTGCAGTAATATAACCTTTTCTTTTAAATGCTTCCTTTGCATGAGCTTGTGATTTAACAACGTCATCAAAACTCATCTCATGTTGACTGCACGAAGTTAATATTATAGCTAGTACTATAATCATGAATATCCTCATTGGTTTACCTCATTACTTATATTTAACTTCAAGGATTTCATATAACTTCATTGTGTTCACGACGTCCAATTCGCTGACTTCTTTGATTGCATTATCAAATAGTCTTCTCATATATAATTATTTCTTTCTGATCCTCGCTTATTGTCGAAACAACTTTGTAATCTCTTCAGGCCGAATTTACAATTACTTCTTCGATCTCTATAAAATCGATTGACGATCTTACTAAAGACAGCGTTGTACCACCCTCTCATTGACAATCCTATATCTTACGCCCGAACGAACTTCGTCTGATACCACCATGAAATGTATATTCGCTAAATATTTCAGCAATCCTTCCAATTACTCCCTTTCCTCCTAAGCATAACACTCTACCTATCTTCGCTAGCATTTACCTTTCCCTTACGGGTCACGATGTAAGCCGATGGCGACTCCTTCATTATTTTTTTAAACACTCGATAGAAATGCGACGTATCGTAGAACCCGAGATACTCCGAGATTTCCGTCACCGTCATGTTCGATTCGAGCAGCAGGCTGCTGGCTTCTTGCACGCGCAGCTGATGTACATAGTCGATTGGCGTCAAGCCGATCGCTTTCTTGAACATGGCAATCGTATAATTCGGCGACCGACCAATCTGGGCCGCAAGATCTTGAATATGGATCGTATCGCGATAACGCCGCTTTAGCTCTTGTTGGACTTGCCTGGCCAGATAGAACTTAATCGGCTCAATTGCAGGGCTCACCGGCCCCCGCTTCGCGATTCCGAGTAGCTCGATCAGAATGCCGAGACAAATCACATCAGAATAAGGCCCCGCCTCCCATCGAACCTGGAACAGTCGATTGAATCTTTTTAAGACATACTCATAATGACTTATATTCATTCGTAGAAAATTGGGATGAAGCAACTGCTGGCCTTGCCCACAATTCTCATCTTCGAGATTAAACAGAACGGTGTATTTACGATGTGTCGACTCCGTATTGCTACTAGACCTAACTGTACCTCTCGGGATGAATAACATCTCGCCCGCTTCCACCCGATGCGATACGCCGTCGATCGAATATTGCGCGGTACCGTCCACCATCAGCGCCATGACATGATAAGGGATCGCTTCTTCGACCGTGTGCCAATCTGGAATGCTATCGTCATAATGTACCGCTACAATGTTGAACATTAATTCGCCTTCTTCGTCTATTTGAATTAACTACAGCATAGCAATCCAATGCGTAACGTGCAATGAATACAATCAAGCACATCGATAAAATACATAAAAATTACAGTTGTATCATACATCGGATCGACATTATGTACATCGTGCTCTCTCTTGGACTTCACTATAATAAAATCAAACCTATTCTTGGGAGGCTAGATACGAATGAAAAATGCGACAAGGCCGAATATTCTGTTCATCATGAGCGATGATCACGCTGCGCACGCCATGAGCTGCTATAGCGGCCGCATTAACCATACGCCGAACATCGACAGGATTGCAGAAGAAGGCATCCGCTTCGATAATTGCTTCTGTACGAATTCCATCTGTGCGCCGAGCCGCGCAACGATTCTGACTGGCAAATACAATCATCTCAATGGAGTACGCACACTCTATGAGGGCTTCGACGGCAGGCAGGATCATGTCGCCAAAATGCTTCAAACTGGCGGCTATCAGACGGGCATGATAGGCAAATGGCATCTAGGACAAGGTGGCATTTATGATCCGACCGGGTTCGATTATTGGAATGTACTGATCGGTAATTGGGGACAAGGGGAATACCATCAGCCTACATTCTCTGAAATGGGCGAGGACCGCGTATATGACGGGTATGTGACTGACGTCATTACCGACTTATCGATCGATTGGTTGAACCGGCGTAATGCAGACCAACCGTTTTTCCTGATGTGCCATCACAAGGCGCCACATCGCCCTTGGGAGCCTAGCGCCAAGTATGCCACGCTATACGATGACGTCATGATCCCCGAGCCAGATACGTTCCATGATGATTATGTGAATCGGGCAACTGCGGCGGCGGAAGCGACAATGCGGGTCGACCACGATCTCACCCTTATCGATCTGAAGGAAGAGACGCCAGAACATCTGACGCCGGAACAAGCGAAGAGCTGGAAATACCAGCGATACATTAAAGATTATTTGCGCTGTGTCGCATCGATCGATGAGAACATCGGCCGGCTGCTCGACTATTTGGACGATACGGGGATTGCAGACAATACGATCGTAATCTATACGTCGGATCAGGGCTTTTTCCTCGGGGATCATGGCTGGTATGACAAACGGTTCATGTATGAAGAATCGCTACGGATGCCGTTCATCGTACGATACCCGCAGGAGATCAAGCCTGGTCAGGTGACGGAGACGATGTCCCTAAATGTTGATTTTGCGCCAACGTTCCTAGACTTTGCCGGCTTGCCGATCCCGTCCAACATGCAAGGCTATAGCCTTCGTCCCGTCCTGAATGGCGAACACCCGCCAGACTGGCGTACGGGCATGTATTATCGGTACTGGATGCATCGGATAGACCATAACGTCTATTCGCACTACGGCCTGAGAACATATCGATATAAGCTCATCTATTATTATGCGGATGGGTTAGGGCTACCGGGAACGCTCGACGAGACGAACCAGCCGGAGTGGGAACTATTCGATTTGGAGCATGACCCGGCAGAACTGAATAATGTCTACGCCAACCCGGATTACGCGGAAGTCGTCAAAACGTTGAAGGATGAACTCCATCGGCTTCAGGCTGAAGTGATGGATGAACGATACGAGTTGGACGTAAATTAGACAATAGAAGAACCCTTCATTCAATTGAATGAAGGGTTCTCTCTCCAATGTAACAAAAGTATTTTTCATCTTCTATACAGACATTCCTAAATTGATACTTTTGGGATAATTCAATCAGCTTATCATCATTGGGGATTGGATCGATTTTACCGACATAACCTATTCTTTTATGATGTTCTTCTAATTCATGTCTTGTTCGTGCATGTACAATTATCAGCTTACCGTTATTCTTTAAATTGTTGTATACATTCAGAAATACCATGTTTATATTGTCAAAGTGCGGAATACCATTGAAGATAATCACAAAATCGAACCAATAATTCATACTAAATTCTTCTTCGAAATCAGCACAACATGTTTCTGCATTTAGATATTTTGCCTTTAGTTCCTTTAACATATTATTCGAGATATCTACTGCTACGTATCTTTGGGGATATACATCGATACATTGGAGTCTTGAGTAAATTATTCCAGTTCCTGCTGCTACATCAAGTAATGAATGTTCATTTGTAATATTAAGTCTCTTTACCAATTGGTCAGCATATTCAATTGATTTTTCAGGAATCTTCTGATCCCAATCTGATGCCAACAAATCAAATTTCTTGATTTCTTCTTCTTTACTTTTGTTTTTCACAGTTTCCCCTCTTTTCAAATTTATTTCGGTGTTTCATAAATTCTTACAAAAAAAGCCTGCAATCCTTATTGCAGACTCCTTAGTTCTAGTTGGTTCAAATCTAGCTAAACGTTAAACTGTTTTAAATGATGGTCTAAGTGCTTGTAAACGCATTTCCCCCACTCTTCAGAAGTGAGTTTACCGAAAAATGGATGTGGATGTGTTGTGCACTTTTCAGGACCGTTACTTTGAAATATAATTATTTTTTGTTTCAGTATTTCTTTTTCTTTTTCAAATTCTTTTTTATCTGCAATTATTAGTGTTGGAAGCGTGGACATATTCTTAGGAGTTGGCTTATCGTTATAAATTATGGGTTTTACAAACCTTCCTATTAATATTCCTATCCAACTTCTTGGAGAAGTGGCGTTTCCCATTGCTATATCCTGAAAAGATGAGCAATGAGCTAGCATTTGTGCAACATCCATTTTACTTAACGTTCCCATGTTCACAATGTCCCACCGACTTAAAGCAACAAAGTCGCCAGCCATTTGTGTTGTTTGAAAAAATGAAGCACCAATCCATTGTAAAAATAGTCCTGAGATTCCTTTGGCAATGCTTTTGAGATCAACGTTTCATTTACTTTCAAGTTTTTATCTTCAATACATGTCTTTGCCTTATCTGTTTAATTGAGTATAACGATAAATCCAGTGAAAACCCCAATAACTAGCAAGCATATTCCACCAATCCGAGTAATTAGTAGATATAAATCGGATGGCTCAATTGCATCATTTGACTTCCAACTCTCATTTATCTTTCAGATAATATCCGGTCTAATTGTCATTAATAAACCGCACAATAGTCCAATTAGTTCTAAGAGAATGAATTTCATTTCGTTTCTCTCCTTCGATGAATATGTATGCGATGTTATTTTCAATTCTATTTCCTTCGAGCTGTATTCATGAATAGTCATTAATTATTTCTACAACTTCCACTTTCCCATTAACCAAAAGCTCAGGAAGGTCACCTCTTAGATTTCCACTCCAATATTCTCTTGCTTGCTCTACTTTCTGTGAGATAGAAGCCCCATCTTCCTTAGGTAAAAGACTTCCATCACCTTCAAAGGAACTTCCATTGACTCGGAGTTTAACAATTTGAAGTACATTCCTATTGTAGGAATCAAACAGTTCTTTCCACTTCAAAATTTCGTCATAGTTTTTAGCAGCATATAAGCAAGATAATCTTGATGGATAATCAGGATATTCCTGAAGTCTGACCATCTCCACTATCATTTCTCTAATTGCTCTTATCGTTTGATTTGCGTATTTCATGACCACATCGGCATTCTCTTTATGTAAGTTTAAGCCTTCACTTGAATAATGGCCTTGTACTATTTGAAAAAAATCCTCGCCTTTAGAATTCCGTTGCTCTCTCTCAAAAAAGAAACGATATAATGTATTGAATTGATTTTTATCAAAGTTAATCACCTGACCTATCCACATAATATTCTTGGTGACAAGGTGATAAACGTAAAACTCATTCTCACTCATAATAGGTCTCCTTTCAAGTGGACTAATTGCATCATCGAATCCTCATCTAACTCGGGCTGAACCAAAGGACGAATGCCCGAAGCGTGAACATTATGTTATACGCTGTTGATATAAATAATCTGTGAAAAAGCTAATTCATTAGCTGGACTGGTTTCATAATCTTGATAATAATCTAACAACGGCATAAATGCCTTGATTTGCATTTCGTGAATAATCGATCCTCATTAGGACCTGATTTAAATAAGGTGATATCCAATCTGATACTCCCCCCAGATACAAACATATGACGTTTCTTCCGTCATTTAATAATAACCTTGATTATCTGATAGATAAGAAATCCTATAAATGTTGATACATATAAAATTATTGCCCATCGAATGATTTGTTTAAGGGACATTGGAAATTGATTAAGTTGTTTGGGACTTTGAAATCCATTTACTGCATCATAGTCAAGAGGCCATTTATAAAGTATTCATTACCCCTCCAGCTAAAAGTAACAACCCCACTATTAAGACAATTATGCCTATGAATTTCCTAATAGAAATGAAAGTATCACTTGGTTCAGGCATATCATCTTTGAACATCCATTGTTGACTATACCAGCCCATCGTTGGTTTAAGAATTATAAGTATTCCCACACCTACGCTTACGACTCCAAAAATAAATAACATAATGGCTTTGAATATCATCTAAACAACCCCCAATATTACAACTATTATGGTATTGGACTGATTTCCTATAACAGAGTTCATAACATCCTTGAATTCGCAATCAATAGAATGTTCTTAATATCATCAAACATCTTATTCCAATTTCTATCTGTATTATCCATAACATACGAACCAAACGGTAGGGATTTAACCGCCCTTAGTTCTAAACTTTTACGTCTTATATAGTATTCTATTGTTTTAGGACTTGACCATTTTGGTTTTGAACGAACAATAGCCGTATGTTTCAATGATTCTTCAACGCTGTCTTGCGATATATAGAATAATACTGGATTTAACGGACTAATTATCATTGCGAGGTTTCTTATATATTCAATGATCTCATCTTCAGTGATTTGAGGATACATTCTATTGATATCATGAATTTGATGTTGAAATAGGACACTCTCGAAAATCGTTACTGTATCTGTATTAAACATTCTTGTAACATACTGTTCAAAGCGTGTGCAGAATACTTTCTTATATATATTAAATGGGACAGTAGCCGTATTCGAATAACAAAGTTCTTTGGAAGATAAATATTCAATTAACTCATCATTCCATGGTTTTGGCTCAGGTACTTTATAAGGTAATAAGACATAATCATCTTCAATAATAGAGTTTTGTTGAATCCACTCTTCTTGTTGAGGGAACCTTGTTAATAAATCATCGTATTCGTTCTTCGTAAGATAAGCATAAAAAGGCAAATCAATCGGATGTTCACTACCTTCAACATATACTTTTGTGTTTACTCCGACTTCTTTAAGGTAATTGTTAAGCAATTGGGCTGTGGTTGTTTTCCCTGAACCTGGAATACCTTCAAACATAATTAATTTACTATTTATCACTCAACTCACCTTTATCATATTAAATAAATCCATTATTGAATTTTCCATCCATGTTAATTTATTTGATAATTTCAAAAGTTTTATTTATGTTTTCAAATTCTATTGATAGCTTATATAATGTTGGATCTGATTCTTCTCACTTAACCTCAATAATTCAGTCTTCAATATTTCTGGGTATACATTTATATCTTTCAATTGATCTAAAGGAAACCATTTAAAAATTAGTTTGCTTCCTTCTTCAGTTCCAACAAATTCATCATCTTTCGTTATAACTTCATGCCCTTCGGGAAAATCAATTAAGTAATAAAATCCAATCTCATGATATTGTTTGTCATCGTATTCAAAGAAATCCTCCCTCACAAAAAGTAATTCTTTCGTTCGAGCATCAATATCTAGTTCTTCTTTAATTTCCCGTATTATTGTTCGATCTGTAGATTCGTTAAATTCTACTCGGCCTCCGGGAAGATTCCAAAAATCATCTGTTAATGTCGTATGTAACAGTATTCGATTATTATGAATTGCAATACCAGCTACCCTGAAATTGAATTTATTATTGTTTCTTTCAAAAGTAATCATATGACACCTTCTTAATGTATTGTTAGATCTTCATTTTTGCTAATAATTCAAATAATGTTCCCATATCACAAAACACCCTAGCCTTAGATAGCTCTTATCTTAGCCACTCATTTATTATCCGTCGCTCACAAGCAAGATCTCGCATTGCAAAAATCACTATACGGATTCCAGTCAATTCTCAACCTAATCGGGTAGATTTGGTAACAACTGAGGGTATTCGAGGTCATTACGTTCCAGGCGGAAGATAGAAATGTAATAACTGGTACCCATGTTTACACAGTCACAGCAGAAAACCTTACTGCAAATACGTACCTGAATAGATAGCTCTGCAAAAAAACTCAATATAAAAAGTAATTCGTTCCTCGTTAGAGGATAGGCTGCTTTTACTTATTTCTACTAAGCATAACTGCTCTTTATTTTAATGTTAAGTAATGCCACCTAACTTCTCCAGAATCCTACTATATCATTCCTTTACTGCATCAACTATTATTGAAACAAATCCTAGCTCATTGTTTTGGTTTCTATGATCATAACGATATGATCTGTAAATAAATCCTTGTTCTGCATTCCATTGATTGAAATGAAATTGACCATGTTCATCACAATATTCAAGCAATTTCACTTTGAATCCTGCTTCTTCAAACATTCTTGATAAGGTCTTATATGTATGAACGATTTTATGAGTTGCTGCCGGATGGTCTTTGGGTCCAGGTCCACCGATCTTTACAATGTCCTGGTACCATTCATTCTGAAAAAAGCCATCTGGAACTGCGCAACGAATATATCCTTGATGCTCTAAAAAATCAAAACATATTCTTGCAGCTTCAACTCCTTCTTCATAAGTAAGGTGTTCCCAAACATGTTCTGCAAGAATCGCTTTAACCTTTCCCAACGGGAAGCTCTGTTCCCAGTTCGAACGTGATAATAGATTTAATTCATCCTCTTGTGTTTGAATCCATCCAGCATAAGATTGTGAAGATGCTCCAATAATTAATCTAATCGGTTCAATTAATTCATCTTCTGTTAAATTTAACATCAAATCATTCCTTTGTTTCTCAGGTTGTTTTCACATAACATTCTAGTATTCACAGACCCGAGTGTTATAGGATGTTCTGTTCTTCTATGTAAGCCTTAACCCATTTTAATTACTTTTTACGTACCAAGAAATACTGAATCATACCGGCTATGTTTTCTTTTTTTTCTATTTCAAAGTAATCTTGAAGCATAGCATCGAATTCTTGAGATGACATATTAAATTTATCAGGTCTGCCTAAATGCTCCTCAATTAACATAGTAATTCGGAAAAGTGGACTATCAAAGTTAGGAATATCAAGAACAAATTTTCCATAAGGTTTTATGATTCGATGAGCTTCTATGATTGCTTCTTTAACAAAATCTTTTTCAAAATACTCGAGTATGCCGACACACGCGCCAATGTCAAAATAACTATCTTCAAAAGGCGTTTCATGTATACTTCCGCAATATAATGATCCAATAGGCAATTTCTTTTTTGTAACAAACTCATTAAGGAGCTGTATGGTTTTGCTGCTTATATCAACCCCATGATATGTTGAAAGCCATTTATCATACCCATTAAACATTAGGTTCAAACAGCATCCAAGATCAATAAATTTCATATTTGTATCTGGCGATAGATAATCCTTGATTTCCTTACGTCCACTATCGGAAAGAGATCCTTCCATTTTCAGCCTTTGAAATTTAGGGTAGTCGGGATGATTTGTGATATACTCCGGAAGATCTTCGTATAAATCAATCCCCCTCCTCCCAAAATCAATAGCTTTATCGTAAGACTTTGAAACTAACCCCAACTGGGTTTCCATTTATTACTAAGCTCCTTTTGCTTTATTTCAGTATTATGGTGAGTTACTAAAATATCATTGGATCTCTTAGTTCTGACCACTGCATCACTGGTTCTTGTCGATCACTAATTGTTATTACACCTACATAGAGTCCTTGGTCTTCTCTATGCACTATATAATGTTCTAGCATTTCTCGGTTTATTTTTGAGATATGTTTAGTCATGACCTCGCCCATTTCAAGCCAATAGACTTCTCCTTCATTTGAAGTAATCAACTGATACTTCGTTGTCTTACCAAAATAAACGTATTGTTGTCTTATTTCATTCTCTTTAATTCGTATTAGAATATATCTAAGTCTTAACTCTGATAGTTCAGACTCTTCTATGCCTGATTCCTCAAAGATCTCTCGTAGGCATGCTGTTCTGGGACAATTCAATTCATTTGGTTCAAGGTGACCTCCCAGTCCGCTCCAAAATTCAGAATTGTAAAGACGACTATTAGATTTCTTAATCATTAGCACTTTCTCGTCTTTAAATATATAGGCAGTCGCCATTTGGCGAAGTTCCATATGCTTCAGTCCTTTGATCTTAATCGGTTGCATACCTGTCAAATAACACGCCCCATCCTTAGATAGCTCTATCTTAGGCTGGGGCGTTTGTTGTCTAAGCTTCTTCCATGACTATACATCTGATAACCGAGGGGCGATAGCCCCGATGAGTGCTTTCTAGGTATTAATCATTCTATATCGCAAAATCGGATCCCCACACTCTTCAAACTCCCCTGTTTCTTCAAACCCACAACTCTTATATAGTGCATTAGCTACGATATTGCTTGGAACATGTGATACCCTAATCTCTCTACAATCATTTCTTTTCTTGAGGAATTCAATAACTTGCTTGATTGCAGACTTGCCATAACCATTTCCCTGAAATCGATGATCAATCATGAATCTAAGAATCCAATAATACCCGTCAGAATATACTTCGTTATCAAATAGAACAAAGCCTACCATATTATCATCCGCATATATTCCATATGGTCTTGAGGTAATCTCTTTCTTTGCGTGTTCTAATGAATCCGAATTTGATGCAACTAAATTAATTTGATCTTCTTTAGGCTTTAAACTAATACATTCCATCTCATTCTCTTTACTTATTGGAAGTAGTACAATATTTGAACTATCCATATGGCCTCCTGCTATTATGGATTTGGATCTTCATAACCTTTGTAACTTGTTCCGATTCTTTCAAATAACGTTGCCGTATTTCTGACGCCCGACACAGTCGGGTGTGTCCGGCTGCCCCGCTCCCCTGCCAAGAACTCCAGCCAGACCTAGGGAAAATGTAACCCGATACAGGAATATTATGTTATGCGCGGATTTTTCTTGGAGCATTTCCCAAATGCCTTCCTCGAAAGACCTACAAAATGTCCTGGTTTATATATTCCATTGCACTTCTTATATCTTCAGCTATCATTGTTCGTTTACTTTTCCCTATATTAAAACTGTTCCATTATGTTTATATTCTTCATTCCGGATCTTATAGGTTAAACCTGAAGGAATTACCCGGAGGGGGCGTTTCATGCCTGAGCTTCTTCCATGATTATACATCTGAGATAAGCATTCTTCCATAAAAAACTAATAAGTTATGAATTCAACTTACCACTTATGAATAATTTCTGGTTCAACAAATATTTCATCAATTCTCTTTAAGAAAGGGATAATTGCACTAAAATCAACCGCCCTATGGTCAAAGGCTAAGCTCATTGGTAGTATTTTTCTAATACCGATTTCCTTGTTCCCATTTTGATGCAAAAACACCCCCGGTTTTTCCTGGATAGAACTTAGTCCAACTGCGAAAACTTGAGGAGGTATAATTTCAAGTAATCCAAAGAAACCTCTTTGTTCTTTATACAAAGAACCAATATTTGAAACCGTAACGGTTCCAGACATTATATCTTTTTCCGTCAAGCGTTCATCCTCTGGTATTTTGTAATAATCTTCTTTTTCTTTCCCTTCCAGCCCTTTGATACTATATTTACTAACCTTTGCCGCTAAAATCCTTCTTAAAATGCCAAGGTTGAAATTCTTCAATTCATTTACGGAATCAGTAAATACAGCTTGATATAACATTTCATTTATATCGGTTTTTTCAATTCTTTTTGTCAACTCTGCAATATAGTTCGAAATATCATTTAACGACATTTTTTCAATACTAGGGATAGTTGGAGTAATCATTCTACCATCGGGTAAACTCCAAGGGATTGACATATTAATCTTCCCTAAAATATGTGTCATACCCTCTGTTTTCGTATGATCATATTCAATATATGAGTTTAAATTTGGTGCAGCTAATAATCCTTCTGTAATTACTTTCATCATAATTGTATTCACTGAAATTTTATAACCAGAGTCGCGTCTCGTTTTTGAGAGTGTTTTGAATTCTTCGTAAAAGTCCGTAATATCAGGTTCGTATACATATGTTACATGCGGCACATTTTGCCACGATTCTGATGTCATATACGAAACTGCCCTTCTTTGTAGGTCAAACCTGTTGGTTTCTTTTACATCAATATTATATAAATCCATAATCTTCTCCTTTTCTTTTTCTCACTATAAGTAGTTAAAAATGTATCAATCCCGTTAAAAATATTCTGAATTAGGAAAGACACTCCTTAGAGTGTCCTTAGAGATTTAATTAATACCCTTCTATTCAACTACTGTTTTTTAAGCGCTTTTTTAAAAAAATAGATTGGGCCTACAATCAAATAAGCTGGATTGGATAAGAAGGTGGGCTTCTTTCCTTCAAATGCATGTCCTATAAATTGGAAAATCCACCCAACAACAAATAGAAGTAAACCGATTTTCATGTTAACAAAAAAATGAATAAAGAAGTAATAATAGTAGGAATCCCAATAAAGTGGAAAAACTTATTCATTGGATGTTGATGATCATTTTGATATTTTTGAAACATTTTTTCGAAATTCATAAAACTGGCGCCTCCTAATAAATTCTTTTTCATTCTAAAATCGTTGGATTTTCTCTTCAAACCCCATTCAGTTTTCGCAGCAGTTCTTCTAGATTCTCTTCGGAAAACGCGCCATTACTGAACCAGACTAATCCGCGAATTGGCGCGCCTTTGATCAGACTCATCGCATATTCAGGATCTCTACCCTGTTTAAGGCTTTCCATTTGATTGTTTTTACTCAGGATCTCAACCAACATAGCCTTACTCATCGGGTCCTCGAACAAATCACCGACTGTTGTATCGCGGGTGTATCGCCGCTTCCATGTAGAAGTCGTGGCGACATGTACCGTTTCTTGAAGTACCACATCACGCGACGATTTGCCGATCAAAATGTCAAACTGCCCCGTTTCTACATACCAATCTTTCAAATCCACATTGTAATAAGCAAAAGCACGTTTATCGAGCTCAAAACAAACCGTTTTGGTCTCACCGGGTTGCAGCATGACCTTGTCGAACCCTTTCAGCTCCTTGTCCGGACGTATGACCGAGCTTTGTGGATCACGGACATATAGTTGGATGATTTCCTGACCGGGGCGTTTTCCGTATTCGTGACCTCTACGCTTACCTGCAGTATCTCGTCGTCCCGCATCTCCGATTTGGAAAGAATCAAATTCGAATAGTCGAAGGTCGTATAGCTTAGCCCATAACCGAAAGGAAACAATGGGACAATATCTTTTGTATCGTAATATCGATATCCAACAAGCAGCCCTTCCTTGTATTCAACTCGATCTCCTTCTCCCGGAAAGTTAGGGTGGGAAGGATTCTGTCTCATGCTCATAGGGAATGTCTCGGTCAGCTTCCCGCTTGGATTAGCGTCTCCGAACAGAAGATCTGCGACCGCCCCGCCGAACGCCTGCCCCGCCAAGTACGCTTCGAGCACAGCTTTGGCATGATCCAGCCAAGGCATTTCTACCGCCGATCCATTGCTCAGCACGACAACAACGTTCGGTTGCACTTCCGATACGGCTCGGATGAGCGCCACCTGGTTGTCCGGTATGCGAAGATGTGTACGGTCATAACTTTCCGACTCGTAGCTGGCGGGCAACCCGGTAAATAGAATAACCGCATCGGCCCCTTTCGCCGCGGCCATCGCTTGCTCCATCATCAGCGAGTCGGTGCCTTCTTCGATAATGTTGTACCCTTGCGCATAAATGATCTCTGCTTCGCTACCCGCCGCTTTTGCAATTTCCTCAAGCACGTCATCAATGCGTGCCGGATTGACACTTGAGCTACCTGCTCCTTGATAGCGCGGTGACTTGGCCATCTCTCCAATGACGGCGATTTTACCTTCTTCTTCAACGGCAGAATTTCATCTTCGTTTTTAAGCAGCACCATGCTTTCTCGCGCCACTTTCCTGGCCAGCCGATGATGTACCTCATGATCGCAGGCAGCATTAGGCTTCTTGTGATCTGTAACTTTGAAAATAATAGCCAGCAGCCGTTCAACGGCCCGGTCCAATGCTTCCTCCGATAGTTTTCCTGTTTTTACGGCTTCGATAATTTTCGGTACTCCCCGGTCATATGGCATTTCTAGCTCCAAGCCTGCCGCGAGACCATGATCTCTCTCATTGACGGCTCCCCAGTCAGATACAACAAAGCCTTCGTGTCCCCATTCCTTCTTCAAAATTTCGGTCAATAAATAGCTGTTTTCCGAAGCATATTCGCCATTCACTTTATTGTAAGAACACATCACCGTCCACGGTTGCGCTTTTTTGACGACGCCTTCGAAGCTGGCCAAATAAATCTCTCGCAATGTCCGTTCATCGACGACCGCGTCCACTGACATACGGCGATGCTCCTGGTTGTTAACCGCAAAATGTTTCAATGAAGTTCCGACGCCTTGACTCTGCACACCTCTAATATAATGTGTGGCCATCTCCGACGATAAAACAGGGTCCTCCGAAAAATATTCGAAGTTTCTTCCACAAAGCGGTGAGCGTTTAATATTAACGCCGGGGCCGAGTAAAATGTCAACATCCTCTGCCTGACATGCTTCACCGAGCGCAGTTCCCATTGTCTCAACCAGGTCCCGGTTCCATGAGCTTGCTACGCCTGCCGCCGTAGGGAAGCAGGTGGCGGGCACGCTCTTTTGAATACCGAGATGATCCGCCCCCTCCCGCTGAAGCCGCAAGCCATGTGGACCATCCGACAGCCGTATCGACGGGATGCCTAACCGCTCGATACTTTTTGTCGTAAAAAAATCTGCCCCTCCGCATAATCCAGCCTTTTCCTCCAGCGTCATTTCGGCGATCAGCTGTTTCAAATCGCGTTTCATGATCATTTGTGATCCTCCCCTATAGCAATACCAGATTCGAATAGATCAGCGATCTCGAATGCCTGATCCTCATCCAGTCCATCAAATGTAAGCGTGAGCATAGTCCCTTTCCGAATTTCCATCGCCATCAATCCAAGGATGCTTTTCATATCGGAAATGATGTTTTTCTCTTCCCAGATCACTCGAATCTCCGAGACGTACTCGGCGGCGGTCGTGCTGATTTTTTTCGCCATCAACACCCCGAAGCCGTCCGTCGGCATTGTCACTTTGACCGCTTTCATCGATCATCCCTCCCACTTGCGTGTTAGTTGCCCGCAGCTTGTTCTAATTCCTTGACGATTTGAGGATATTGCTTGTCCAGCTTATAGAAGTAAAGAACAACAAACATTCCAACATAAAAGATCAATGGCAAATAAATAAACATAAACCGGATCGAGTTCATCGCTGTTTCGTTAATCGCTGTTTGGCCACCGACATAGCCACCAAACGCAAGCAGCCAGCCAAGTAACGCGGTTCCGAGCCCGCTGCCAGCTTTGGCCCCAAAGCTGCCACCGCTGTAAATAAGGCCTTCCGTCCGAATACCTGTTTTCCATTCTCCGTATTCTACCGTGTCGGCAAGCATCGCATATGTTGTGGCAAGTACCGGCACAGTGCCAATCGATTTGATGATCATGGCGATAATCACAACCGTCAGATTGGTCGGATTCACCATCATCAGCACAATTCCGAATAAACTAACCACTATACCGACTAGTGCAGCATTACGTTTGCCCAGCTTTTTGATCAGTGGTGCCACAACCAACATACCCACTAACAAAGGAAGAAATGTCGTAAGTCCCAGTAGACCGACCAAGTTCTTATCGCCCAGCACATACTGTGCATAATAAACGTTAATGCCGGTAGCTACGGCAACCCCCGTATTCATGATAATCTTGAAGCCTATCAATTGCGCCCAATATTTGTTGCGGAGCAATGCCTTAAATCCGCGTTTGATCGAAACCGACTTCTGGACGACGGACGGTTTAACACGCTCTTGCGTTGAACGATAGGTGATCCAGAACAGAATGACAGACATCATGCCGTACAGGACAAAAGTCATCATCCAACCTTGTCGTCCTCCACCTAAGGTTTCGACGAGCGGATTTGTCAGCACGGTAATGATAATGGAGGACAACACCGCCATAGTCATTCTGAAAATATTAAGTAGAGATCGCTCATAAGAATCCTGAGTGATCATCGTATTCAGTACGCCATACGGAACGTTGATCGCGGAGTAAGCGATATTGATAATCAGATAGGTGCAGTAGGCGTAAATTAAGGCGCCTGTTCCCGTAAAATCGGGAGCGCTGAACAGCAATACACCAGACAGCCCGAACGGTATAGCCAACCATTTCAACCATGGACGCGCTTTACCATGCTTGCTTTTTGTCCTATCGACCAGCACACCGATGCCAATATCAATAAATGCATCTAGCACTCGAATAATCAGGAACATTGTGCCGATTGCGGCAGCGGACAATCCTACCGTATCTGTATAAAAAAAGGTAAGAAATGTGCCTACTGACGCCCATATCAGATTGCTTGCAAAATCTCCTAACCCGTATCCAAGTTTTTCCGACAATTTGATTTTTGTACCTTCCATGAAGTCACCCCGTTTAATAATCGGTTTGTGTTGTATTCGGCATGCGATTATGTATTGCCGCTTCCGGATTACGGCGTCAAGGAATCACTGCCTGCTTCTTTAACCAACGTTTGATGGGCCCATCGTTGGAAACGCTGTCTTTTTTGCACCCTCGATCTTCTTTGCACGAACGACTCGATGCCTCATCAGTATATAAAAGATCATGGTTGGTTTATGGTATAATCGTTTGAAAAACAGGATCAATTCTAGGGGAAGCTCCATGACAGCGACGACAAAGAAACCTTCGAACCCGGGTCTCGCTTATTTCTGCAGTCTGATTTACAAAAGTGTTAAACTTCCTGTCGTCTGGGTGGCCCGAGACAGCAAATCTGAAGACATGGTGTTCGGCGACCCGCTGATGGTCGTTGATCGAACCTCCATGTATCGAACGATGATTGATAAGGCGGGGAGTTCCAAGTTGCCGATCATTTGTACAACGGTTTATTTGGATCGGATGATTATTGTGCCCGTATTGAACAATGATCAGATCGCCGGTCACCTTGTTATAGGGCCTTCGCTTTCTCAATTTCCTTCTGAAGAGATGATGGAAAATATATTTAATGACCATGAAGCCACTCGTTCGGAACGTGTCCGATGGCTGCAATACTGGAGCTCTCTCCCGGTGATCGATATGTATCGCGCAGCGCATATCGGGGTACTAGCCTATTTGATTATCAATGGAGTCGCCCTGGAGGCCGACGACGTTTTGCTTCATAATTTTCAATCGGAGCAGCAGCTGGTACCGAACAGTCATATTCAACTCACCCTGTCCGATCATATGGAAAATGCACAGATCGTCGACACAGCAAACAATCCCATATTTGATCATATTCGCAATGGGAACAAAGCTGCGGTGGTCAAGCTACTCGCTTCCTCTTCGTTCGAGGGGCAAGGTGTATTGTCTAGACGCAGTCATCTGCGGAGCCTCAAGAATCTGGCGATCTGCGCCGTTGCTAGAGCGACGCGTGAAGCTAGAGCAGGAGGAATGCTTACGAAGCTTTCATATCAATTAAGTGACTTACACATTCAACATATTGAGGAAATGACGGATGTGAGGGCTGTAGAGCATGCCACCAAAAAAGCACTCATCGACTTTGTAGAGCGTGTCGGGCAATTTAAAAGAAAAAGTGTATCCAAAGCAATTGCGGACTGCATGGATTATGTGTTTACGAACTTGTACAACAAAATTACCTTACAGGATCTTGCCACGCTAACGGGATTAAACGAAAAGTACTTATCCCATCTGTTTAAAAAGGAGGTTGGTGTCGCATTCAGCCAATATTTACAAAGTGAACGCGTTGAGGAAGCAAAAAGGTTGCTGGATCTTAGTAACGATTCCATATCGAGCATCGCGACTCGATTAAATTTTTACGATCAAAACCACTTTATTAAAGTGTTTAAAAAACATACCGGCATGACGCCAAAGCGTTTTCGGGATAAAAAAGAGGTTCGGCCTTTATAGCATATTAATAGGGGGATATATATGGCATATAATTTCTGCTAACGTTCTTGTATTCACGAAACGACCCAACCTAGATAACTCTTATCTTAGGCTGGGTCGTTTATTATCTGAGCACCTTCCTTGATTATACATCTGGGTAACCAAGGGGCATAACTTGCCATTCATTTGATTTCAATCCATATATCAACCTATCGTGATATTTGCCATTTATATATTCATAATCCCTAATAGTGCCTTCAAGTTTGAAACCTAATTTCTCAGGTATCGAACGACTTCTTAAGTTATCAGTAGCTACTCCAATTTCAATTTTGTTAAATGTTAGGTTATTAAAAACATATTCAATTAATACTTTTACCGTTTTGGTAATAATCCCTCTACCTTCGTACTCCTTGCCGATCCAATAACCAATTTCAGTTTTTTTATTTTCCTGATCCAGATAAATGAATCCTATTGAGCCTACTAGTTTATTCTCCATCCATATGCCTAACCAATACCCTTCATTTCTAGCAAACCTCATCCGTACATTCTCGATAAAATTCCTTGAATCATCGACCTTTAAAGTGATACTTGGGAACTTCAGCCACTCACCAATATGATTTCTATTCTTATCAATTAAATTAAATAACTTTTCTGCATCTTTTGTTTCTAACAACGATATAAATAGCGATTTATCTATTGCGTATTTAAACAATGGACTCCCTCCTTTTGTTGTATGTTTTCGAGGTGATTTAAGATAATGTCTTACATTCACGGAATGATCCAGCCTTAGTTTCTCTTATCTGGCTGGTCATTTGTTGTCTGAGCTTCTTCCTTGATTGTACATTTGACACCGTGAGTATGGTGTTATATGTTGTTAGTGCCCTTCTTCGATTAACCATCACTTAATATTTCTTTAATAATTTCTATTTGCTTAATGGGCAATCCGTCTGGCCAATTATCTATACTACAATAACAGATATCAGATATTTCTGAACTTGGTCTAAAAGTTCCCTCTATTATCCTACCTTTAAATATCAGCTCGACTCTATTGGGTCTATTCCCATAAATAGCCCTAGCTAGTCCAGTAATTTGCACTTTAAGTCCTGTTTCCTCATTGATTTCTCTTTCTAAGCCATCTTCAGGTCTCTCTAGTTCCATCCAGCCACCAGGAATTCCCCATAACGTTAAGTATTCACGACATTCGATTCAATAGACAGCTCCTAATGCCTCCGTAATATTATATGAATTACTTGTCTTCATGGATATTCCTCATTTCTGTCGTTGTATTATGGTATAGCGCGCTGATTTCTTATAACGTATTTGTATTCAGGAAACGCCCCAGCTTTAGATAGCTCCTATCTTAGACTGGGGCGTGTGTTGTCTTAGCTTCTTTCATGATTCCAAAGGGTAGTAGTCCCACAGCGTTGAAACGGCGTTATCGGAAGTACTTGCCTTCTTTATGATTCATACACTATTTATGCGCCTTATTATTTCTATTTCATTCGTTTCATAATAGGATGCTCTTCGTTTAGCTGCAATAAATCCCACAGGTTTCCATATAGGTCCTTAAATACAGCAACTATCCCATATGGCTGTTCTTTAGGTTCTCTTACAAATTCTATACCTTTAGAAATCATATCGTTATAATCTCTCCAGAAATCATCCGTGTTTAGAAACAAGAAGACTCTCCCGCCCGATTGATTACCTATAAATCCTTCTTGTTCTGGTTTCGACGCTCTTGCTAGTAAAATTGTTGTGCCTACTGAGCCAGGTGGAGAAACTACAACCCATCGCTTATCCTGCTCAGGCTGATAGATATCCTCTACTAATGTAAAATGAAGCTTCTTAGTATAAAAATCTATGGCCTCATCATAATCCTTAACAACAAGAGCAATATGGACTATTGATTGAATCATCTTTATTCTCCTCCGATTCTTTTTATATCAATCATTCGCAAGTTTTCCCGATAACGTAGTTGTTATCGTTTCCGTTTGGTCAATTAGTATGGAAAACCACCTACTGGACTGAGTTTAATTTGTTCCACACCAGTTCCTTTTACTTTAATCTCTTTTAACTTTTTCATGACCTGGCTTCCTCCACGGCCGAAAATATCATGCAGCGCTGAGTATTGTTTATATAACTCGTCATAGATGGCAGCATTGGCGGGATTCGGCTTAAAAGTTTCCTCGCGCAGTCGCGCCATTTTGGCAGCCGCCTCTACGATCGAATCGTATCCGCCCTCCGCCGAGCCGGCCGCAACAGCCCCGAACATCGCTGCCCCTAATGCAGCGGTTTGCACGGAATCTGCGATCTTAATTTCCCTTCCGGTTACGTCGGCATAGATCTGCATCAATAAATGATTCCGCTGCGGCAGACCGCCGCAGGCGTACAACTCATCGACGTCAATGCCGGTGTCAGTGAAGGCTTCGATAATTTTGCGAGTGCCAAACGCAGTCGCCTCCAGTAGCGCCCGATAAATTTCCTCCGGCTTCGTCTGTAGCGTGCAGCCTAACAGCAGCCCTGACAAGTCGGCATCGGCAAGCACGGAGCGATTGCCGTTCCACCAATCAAGAGCAATTAGCCCGCTTTGTCCCGGTAAATAAGCTGATGCTTCCCGCTCTAGCCACTTATGAACCGTGATCCCTGCTTCTGTCGCTGCTTGCTTTATATGCCCTGGAACAGCGTGATCTAAATACCAGGCAAAAATGTCCCCTACTGCCGCCTGTCCGGCTTCATATCCGTACAAACCAGCCACAATGCCGTCTTCAACAACGCCGCTGATGCCTTCTGCATGCACTTCTTTATCGCTCAGCATCAAATGGCAAGTCGAAGTCCCCATAGCCATGACCAGCTTGCCGGGGGTTACAACACCGCATGCAGGGACCATCGCATGGGCATCTATATTGCCAACGGCAACAGCCGTGCCCGGCGCAAGCCCATCAAGCCCGCCATTTCATCGCTCAAAACTCCTGCCTTAGAGCCAAGAGGGGCAATGGTACCGCGCAGCTTCGTCTCTGCCAAATCCGCCAGTGCCGGGTCAAGTGCCTGGAAGAATCCCCGCGAAGGGTACTCTTCCTGTTTATTCCATAATGCTTTGTAACCCGCTGCGCAGCTGTTGCGTATCTGCTCGCCTGTCATCCGCATGACGATCCAATCCGCTGCTTCCATAAACCTGTCGGCCGCTTCATATATGTGGGGAGCCTCATTAAAAATTTGCCATATTTTTGGAATCATCCATTCCGATGACACCCTTCCGCCATAGCGGTGCAAGAAAGTTTCCCCGCGGGCCTTAGCGATTTCGTTCAATCGATTGGCTTCGGTCTGCGCCGCATGGTGTTTCCACAGCTTAACCCAGCTATGCGGATCTTCCCGCCATTCTGCCTTCAGACAAAGCGGCGTTCCCGCGTAATCCAGCGGCATCATCGTACATGCCGTAAAGCCGACGCCGATGCCGACGACATCCTCCATGTTTACACTTGCGGCTTGCAGCACTTCCGGTACCGATCCTCGCAGTACCTCCATATAATCCCCGGATGCTGCAGCGCCCAATCGGCTCCCAGCTTTTCACCATTCCCGGGAAGTCTCTCGCCGATAACGCCGTGCGAATATACGGTTACATGAGTGGCCACTTCCTCACCGCTAGTAAGATCGACCAGCAGTGCTCTTCCCGACTCTGTACCGAAATCGATGCCGATCGAATATCTTCGTTTCATTAACGCCTTCTCCCTCCCCTTGTCAATAGACAGCACCGGTTTCCCCGGTGCTGCTGTGGCGTCCTCGTTACAAGCTATCATACAAACCATCAATTTCAGATTGCGTTAACGCTTTGCGATAGATCTTCAATTCATCCATCTTTCCGATAAAGTTGCTGCCGCCGCCAGGATTACCACCGATACGGTCCTCCTGGGACGGGGAATAACGCCGGTAATAGTTTTGACCGAAAGCGAATGTTCCTCCAGGAGACTGCTCGACTTTATCCAGGTACAGCTTTATCGTTTTGTTCTTAAAATCCACGACTCCAACGATATGATGCCATGAGTCCGGGTTGTTAAAGCTGATGCTCTTACTCTGATAAGCATCCGTTTTATCGCTCCGCGCCCCGAGTCGAACCGCATCGGAGTCCACACTGAGCTCCAGCCCTTCCTGAATACCATCGATACGCGTGCCGAGTATATCGTAGCGCGCACCTGCTGCCGGCATTTGACTCGGATTGATCCAGACGCTTATGGATATGGCCTCGGCATTGGCAATTTCATTGCCAATCATGTAATGCATATTGAAATACTTCGACCCGTCCATTTCAATCGCCTGCCCGGATTTGCCGGGCGTATAAACAGTTGTTCCTATGGGTATCGGATGATTTCCTTGTGCCGAATCATCATCCGTATACCCGTTGAAGGAATAATCGCCTATTAAATCGGCAGGCTGGAGATAGGCTCTGAAGTCTTGAAGGCGATGAAAAGTCAGGCGATTGGCGTTATGCTTGGAGTCCCCGCCGTCGTAAGAGGTTCGGGAAACGTAGATCAGGTCGTCACCGTCGAACTGCCAATCGACGTATTGGAAACCGACTTTCGCGACAGAAGTTCCCAGTTCAAATTTTCGTCGTCTTGAATAAGCAGTTTGCCGCGCATCCAATGAACAAGGTCCGTCGAATACATGAGAGATAGCACATTGCGCTGGTTATTTTGGGTTACATTGTAATCGGTGTGCTCATTGACAAGCGCGATATACTTGCCGGAAACGGAATCATATCGGATGGTGAATTTCACGTCTCCCCCTGGCATGTCGAACTCCCCGTATTTGGTAAACGTCTTGTTGTCCGCCCCAAGCTTATATATCCCTGCACGGTTGATGATCGAGCGCCGAAGGACGTCCCAAACTTGCCCATCCGGCCCGGCGACGGCATTGCCTTCAATGTACAGATTTACGTCGGACTGGTTGGACCGGGTCCAATTTGCGGGTCCATCAAATCTACCGACTCCGGTACGGAAATGACGGAAGCCCACATTCCCCATTGATTCAGCTGCTCAAATCCTTTGTATAGGCGGCCATTCACATTCAGTACCGGCGTAGGCGCGCAGTGATACTGATTGCTGCTGGTCTCTTGAAAAAGAACGGAAGCCGCGCTCCACGTCAAACCGCCATCGCCGCTTTTGCGAATAACGATGGAGCCCAGGCCTTTGTCGGTTCCAAGCAAATATACGTCCCCGTTATGTTCAAAGAGCGTGCTCCAATATTGCCCTTCGATCGAAGCTGTTTGCGCCCAAGTTGCGCCCTGATCCGTCGAACGGAACACCCGCGTAATACCGATAACCGGGTGCAGCGAACCATAATCATCGCTTGCCAGGAGCGCTCCGTCGGAGAGCTTTACAATACTGGGACTTGCTACGTAGTTGCCTGTGCTGGGTTCGGAATAATCGATCTGAGACACAAGGACATCGCTATAATTGTTGGCAGACGCGGCAGGGATACCGGCCAACATGACGAGTGATGCGGCGAACAGAACTGCTAAAGCACAGCGTATTTTTCGTACGAAAGGTCTCATATAAAATCTCTCCTTGTTTAGGCGATTGACGGCATTTGAATGTGCTGCCAGTTTAATACACAAGTTCACGAAAGTTGGCGACGGTATGAAAGGAAATGAAATTGCCGTTATGGGCGCTGAATGCCCGTTCATCGCTTGATCGGCTGAGGATATGCAAATCCTCCCGTCAACGACCATCGAGGCATAATGACGGGAATGTTTGGCCGAAGGTCCAGCTGTGACAAGGCCTGCAAAGCACCAATCGATACAGTTTCTTGAATAATGAAGTTGCAGCCGCGATCTTTCATTGTTGGGAAGATTGTAACGGTCAGCGGGCAATCGTTCCGCTCGGGTCATGCTGTCCGTTGCCTGCGTGCTCAGCAGCCAATATAGCCGGGACACTTCGTCATAGATCATGTGGAATTTCATTTGTCCTCCCGGGCAAGGCACGAATACAACCTGCTTGCCGGAAGGGACATTCTCAAGCATTGTTATCATCGAGCCGTCATCCTGCTCGACGACTTTGGCGATCGCGGCATATCCGCTTCCGCCCGTATGAGCCCGCATCCATAGATGGAACGTCCGTCCGCGCGGGTCATGCCAATAGTGATCCGGATCGATGAATTGAACCACGTTGGTCTCAAGCCATCCTGCAGGAGCGCAGCCTCGGCCAGGTGCAATATCGATGTACCGCTGCGGATCGGCATGAAAGAACGGAACGCCGAAGTAATTCAACTTCTCCGCAGGAACGGCATCGCAAAAGGCAAGTTCCGAGGCGAAATTCCAATTCTCGGCCCTGGTCAGATCTGCATCGGTCCTGCCGCGTATGAGAATCGGTGCCAATTCGCCGACCCCCCAAACCTCAATCTTGTGATAAAGATGCTTCTCCATCACCAAATATACCGATTCATTCGCATAATGAACGTTGCACGGCGCTTGATGCCATTGTTCGCCTCGGGTAAGGACCGCCGGTTCGGTCCAGTCTTCTCCTTCATTATCGGAACGTATCACCATGAGGTCTCCATTGTGTCCTAATACATACAACGAACGGCCGGCGACAAAAGGCCGGGCATGCACAAACGGAAAGTCTCCCTTGTGAGTCCATGATTTCCCTCGGTCATCAGACGTGAATATTTTTCCGCATGGCCCATGCACACCCGGTCCGCCGATGTCCATTGTAGCCACGAGCCGCCCCGAAGCAAGCTTGGCAATGCCAGGGCTATAACAGAAGACCGATGCGGGATCGCTGGATTCATAGATTTTGACAAACTCATCTGCAAGCGCTATCATTAATCTGCCTCCTAACCTTTGAGTGAGCCAATCATGACGCCTTTAACAAAATACTTTTGGGCAAACGGATAAATACATAGGACTGGAAGGCTCGAGACGATAATAATGCCATATTTGACGGATTCGGCCAAAAACGTTTTCTGCGCCATATCCTGATCTCCGATGCCAAGTTCGAGCTGCTGCATCATTTGCGTTTGACTGCTCAAAATTTCCCTCAGCACTAATTGCAGCGGTATTAAATTTCTGTCGTTTAAGTAAATCAAGGCATTGAAGAATGAATTCCATTGACCCACAGCCGAGAACACAACAAGGACGGCAATGATGGCTTTGGATAGCGGAAGCACCACTTTGATGAAATAGCCGATGTTACCGCACCCGTCTATTTTCGCGGCTTCGAACAGCTCTTGTGGAATGGTCGATTGGAAAAAAGTGCGAGTGATGATAATGTTCCACATGCTGACGCATCCAAGAATGATAACAGTCAGCGGGTTATCGATCATATGCAATTTTCGTACAAGCAGATAGGTCGGAATCAGCCCGCCATGAATGAACATTGGTATAATGAATAGCATGACGATGAATCCCCTCCCCGCCATATCCTTTCGCGAAAACGCGTATGCGGTCATCAGGGTAAGGGAGACGCTGAGCGCGGTCCCCCGATCGTATAGAGGACTGTGTTCCGGTAACCGATCCATAACTGCTTGTATTTAAAAATCAGGTCATATCCGTTTAAGTTTATTCCTTTCGGAAATAAAATCACCTTACCTGTTCCGACCGCGGAAGGGTCGCTAAACGATGCAATGACGACAAAATATAGCGGGTATAACACCATAATTAATAACAGGGTCAGAAAGGTAATGTTTACGGTGTCGTAGACGACATCCGCTTTGCTTCTGCGTACGCCAGTCTTCATTCTTTCCCTCCTACAAGTTTTTGCGTAGCCAAACCGCCTCAAAACCATCCTGATTAGAAAATTCCATTTTGCCCGAATTTCTTGGCTAATTTGTTGACGGTCAACAGCAGGACCAAATTGACAACCGAATTAAACAGCCCGATTGCCGCGGAGAAGCTGAACTGGGATTGAAGCAATCCACTCTTGTAGACATAAGTGGATATCACTTCGGAGCTGCTTAAATTCAGGGAATTCTGCATCAGAAAAGCTTTCTCGAATCCGACACCGAGTATATTGCCGCAGCTGAGGATCAATAACGTTACAATGGTGGGCATGATCGATGGCAAATCAATATACCATGCCTGTTGGAATTTGGAAGCTCCATCGACCTTCGCCGCTTCGTGCAGAGAAGGATCAACTCCAGATAACGCAGCCAGGTAAATAATGCTTCCCCATCCCATACCCTGCCAGATTCCCGACCAGACGTATAAATGGCTGAAGGCATCCGGGTTCGTCAATGTCATCATAGGCCCATGAATCAAACCGATGGAATTGAGCAACTGACTGACAACGCCCAATCTTGGGGAAAGAAAGACATTCAGCATTCCTATCAAAATAACCGTTGAAATGAAATGAGGAGCATAGGTTACGGTCTGCACGACTTTTTTGAATTTCTTGCTCGTCACGCTGTTAAGCGCCAAAGCAAGGATGATGGGTATCGGAAATCCCGCAATAAGAGAGTATAGACTTAAAGTTAACGTATTTTTGATCAGCACCCAGAATAAATCCAAATGAACGAACCGTGCAAAATGGTATAATCCTACCCAGTCGCTTCCCCATATCCCTTTGATCGGCTTGAAATTCTCAAACGCAATCAGCACGCCGTACAAAGGCACATAATCAAACAGAATGACATAAATCAGTGCGGGAAGAACTAAAAAGTAAAGCCCGATATTTTGTTTCACACGATTGATGGTTATTCCCCCTTCTTGACTTTATTCAGTTGGATTATTCCACCTATTCATGGCCCAACTTGCTAGCAGCATCCAATTGTTTTTGATTCAGCTCCATATATTCATCCAGCCCCAGATCCTTCAATTTCTTGACATAGCCATCCCATTCCGCATCAATGTCGCCCTTGCCGGATATCCAGTTGGCAACCGTGGTTTTGATGTAATCATTAAGCGATTGACTCAAATCGGTCATTCTCTGCTTTTCTTCGTCGCTTAACAAGCCGCTGGGCATCGGAGGATAGTTCAGGTTTTTTTCCGGCAAATATTTTTTGTAAATATTTTCATATGCCCATTCACGCGTTCCTTCTTTCTTGAAATTGTCGTTGACGATCTTGTTGTTGAACATATCTTCATCCAAAAGAGCTATGCCGTAATTGCCCAACGCTCTATCTGCATCCGCCACTTCCGTGGTTGGAGTCAATAATTCGTATTTGCCGTCACTGCTTTTCTTCCACCATACGTCTTCGCTGCCGAAGTTCTCCGTTAAAGACCATTCCGGATCGGCCAGGAGCTCTGCCAATCTTGCTGATGCCACGGGATACTTATTGTTTTTGAAGATGACAAAGTTTCGCGGCCAGATGCTTTTGGTCTGACGGCGTATTAAGGGATTCTTGCCGTTTGGAGACTTCAATGGCGCCATCGGGGTCCACCATTTCCCGTCGCTCGCGTTTTGTCCTTGATCTACAAACGAAGTCATTGAACCGACCAAAGGAGGGGTGGATGAAATGGCAGCCGTATATCTTCCCCAATCATCTGTAAACGCTTCCGGAACGATCAACCCGTTTTTATACAAATCGGCCATGTATTTGATCGGCTCTTTGAGATCGGGATTCGTGGCCTGTGATTTATATTTGCCGTCTTCTACAATGAAATAGCTGCCTGGGTATATACGCCGAACGCGCCATACATATCGAATTGGCCGCCAATGTTGTTGCCGTACAATATGTAGTATGGGATGACGTTCTTTGGTATCGAACCCTTTCCTGCATTATTTTTGAAAGCCATCAACACGTTTTTGAATTCATCCGTCGTCGTAGGTATCTGAAGTCCCAATTCATCCAGCCATTTTTTGTTGATAAACCATTGATCCCGCAGGTTATAGGAGGTCTCATTCAATACCGCGTAAGGAAAGCCGTACAATTTGCCATCCGGCATCAGTGCCTGCTTCTTTTGCTCCGGATTCGTGTCAAAGAACTTTTTCCAGGAGGGGGCGTATTGCAGGAGATCATCGATTCCGACGATATCTCCCGCATCGATGGCATCCGACATCGCCTGTTCAGAAGCATCCATTCTGAACCCGATATCCGGGTAGTCCCGGCTGCTGAACATCAGGTTCGCTTTTTCGGCATCGCTGTATACTTTCAGGTTGATTTTTATGTTCGTTTTTTTCTCGATTTTTTTCCATAAGTTATATTGGGTGAAATCTCCCATATGGGCTCCGTTTGCAATGCCCACAGTTAATGTAATCGGCTCTTTCGTAATTGGAAAACCTGTGGCATTCGTGATTCCGCCGTCAAGCAAATTGTTCTCAGATGCAGGCGGGTTACTCTCGTTTTGTTTTGTATCGGTGCAAGCGACTAATGTTCCACTGATGAGTATAATACTCATGATACAGGATAGAAATTTGGATACTCTGTTTTTCATTCAGATACTCCCCCCGGCTTTAAAATGTATGGAGATTAAACATCTCCCGAATCTGCTGCTCCATTCCCCTAAGTTGCTCGATCTCAAGCATCATCGAAGCACTCAGACTTGCATTACCACCAGTACGTCCGTGCAAACCGATTGAAAGCCCTTCCAAGCTTAAATGATACTTGGCATTCAGCGGATAAGGCTGACGTTCAACCGCAGATGCTAGACCGAGAAATTGCTGCAGCCGGACCGCCTCGGCGACATTACCCCGCTGCAGTTGAAGCAGCCTCACATACAGATCAGGATGGAAGTTGACCATAACGCCACTATATCCGGCCGCCCCCATATCCAATGATTTCAACAATGTAGCGGCATTTGCATTGAACAGCTTTAAGCTCGTGCCCCTAATCGCATCCAGCTTGGCTTCGATCTGCTCTGGATCACAGCAGGTATCCTTCAGGAAGGAAAACCGCCCCGTTCCCGCGCACCACTTCAATAGTTCGGGAGAAAGCAAACGTTTATACGGGTAGGGGCACTCGTAAATGCCAAAGGAAACATCAGGCACTTCCGATAAAATCATTTCCGCGTTCTGTTTCCACACCTCCTCCGATTCGTCTGCCGCGGCCAGTCGGTTGCTTACCAATACGAATGCATCGATACCTGGTGGAGGAAATCCGGCGGATTTCCTCTATCTGATCCGAATTTGTATCCGAGATGTGGCCCGAAGCGATGACCTGTACGCGTCCTGCAGCCTTCTCCGTTACAAACTTCGCCAATTGGACACGTTCCTCTAACGATAAAGCGAACATTTCACTGGACTGGCAAACTGCGAACAACCCCTGGACTCCATGACCAATAAGCCATTCAACATACTCCCTTAACGCAGTGTAATCAATCTCCTTTTTTTCATTAAAAGGGGTAATCATCGTCGGAAAAACGCCGTTTCTGATATCCATCGTCTTCGCCTTCTCCTTCTCTTATCGTTTCGCCAGAAATTCATCGATTTGCTTTTGCATTTCCGCCTGAATTTTGTCGATCCCTGCGGCTTTCATCTGTTTATTCAGCTCCGCTAAACCTTTGTCGATGTCCGGAATCACTCCGTATTCGAGCGGGATGGCATACCGAAGCATAACGTTGCTTACATTCGCCACTTCTGTCTTTACATCGGCATTGTTGAATACAAACGTTTCAAGCGGATAGTGGTATACTTTCCCTTCCCATACTTTCGCCAGGTCAGCGGCTTCTTGCGGAAAGGTCACATTCACCCGATTTAAAGGCGAGTCAAAGCTCCATTTGGAGTAACCTGCATAGTTCGCGTTTTGGGCCGTTGATTTGAATTTGTCTTCGCCAACGGGTTCGTAATGCGTGCCGGCTGATGCCGTGCATAATCAGATCATGCAGTTCTTTATCGTTTTGCACCAGGTCGATAAACATCAATGCGCGTTCCGGATTTTTAGAGGTTGCATGGATCGAAGTTCCGTTCTGCGTAGAAACCGCAACGGACTTTTTGCTGTTTGGAGTGAGATCCGCCAATGCCACTTCATATTCCGGTTTATCCCTGCGAATTTCAGCCATTTTGGCTCCAAGCGTATCCAAATTTTGTGTAACCGTTGCCGTTTTTCCGTCTTTAAAATCCTGCATATGATCATTTTTACTGTTTAGAACATTTTTCGACCATGCGTTATTGTCGGCAAGATCCTTGTAATAGGCCAACAACTCTTTGAACTCAGGCGTTTGGTAAATGTTAAATATTTGTCCTTTGCCGTCCGTTATTTTGAAGGCCAGCGGCAAGTCGAGATCCGGCATGTTCCAGTCATTCTTCTGCTTCACCAAGATGCGATCCAAATTGTGCAGCTTCCAATCTCCCGCTTCGGGAGTGAATGGAATGATGCCTGGTTCATTTTTGGCTATCGCCTTTATATATTCCGCAAACGTTTCAGGGCTGTTGATTTCAGGCAAGCCATATTTTTTGCGCAAATCTTCGCGGTACAAAATCAGTTTTTCGACGAACCCTCCTTTATTGGATGGAACCATGTAAAGTTTGCCGTTCACTTTTGCTTGTTCCCAGCTTTCCTTCGGCATCGCTTTCCAGGTCATTGGCATATAAGTCGAAAGCATTTGATCCGTTAATTCCAAAAATCCTCCCTTCAATGCCTGATCGCTGTAGCCTGCCCAGTTGGCGGAATAGATTAAATCAAAATCTTCGTTGGCGGCTAACTTGAGCGGATATTTCTGTGCCCAATCAGACCAATCCAGAAACTCCGCTTCGATGGTCGCATTGATCTTCTGTTTCAGCTTCTTATTGATTTCTGCATACACCTGATCGTAATCGACAGGTTTTGGCCCCAGAAAAATCATCTTCAGCTTAACTTCATTGGAAGTATCCGAATTCTCGTCTTGCGCAGCCGTCTGTTTGCTGTCTGCCGGTTTTGCGGTTTCTTCGCCCCCTTTGTTCCCGCCACCGCAGGCGTTTAGAATCATGACCATAATGAGAACAAATGCCAGCATGGCCCGCTTACTCTTCTTCTGCATCTTCAAAACTCCCCTTTATGATATATTGATGGACCAGTTTTAAATCCCAATGACATACAAGCAATCAAAAGCGCTTCTGCATATCCTGCCAAACATGTTGTTCTCAGCCTTTTGCTTATGCAAGGAATGCAGAATTCGATTAAATCATCCTTTTACGGCGCCAATCGTCATGCCTTGCACAAAATACTTCTGGATAAACGGGTAGGTAATCAAAATGGGACCGCTTGCAACAATCGTCATCGCCATCTTCAAACTTTCGGCCGGAATGCTCGTTGTCATCACAGCTCCCGATTCCATCATCGCTTTTCTCATGCCATCCATATTGCCAAGCATTTTGTAGAGATAATATTGCAGTGGCATCAGCTTTTCGTCGGAAACGAACAGTAAAGCATGATACCAATCATTCCAATAACCCAGCGCAAGAAACAAACCGATGGTGGCGAGCGCCGGCTTTGAGAGCGGGATGATCAGGCGAATAAAAATACGGAAGTCGCCAGCCCCATCTATTTTTGCCGATTCGACGATTGCCTCCGGAACATTGCTCATAAAAGATTTCATGACAAGAATGTAGAAAACATTAAATAGCATTGGGATGATTAAAGCCAGGATCCTATCTTTCAAATGGAGAAAGTTCACCATGAGCAAATACCAGGGAACAAGCCCTCCACTAAACAATGTTGTAAAGAAAAAATAGAAGGAAAATGTATTTCGCCATTTAAAATCTTTTCTAGAAAGGCAATAAGCGGTCATCGCTGTCAGAAACAAGCCCAATATCGTGCCGACCAAGGTAACGGTGATCGTTACCGCATAAGCTCGTAGCATTTGCTCGGGTACTTGAAGAGAATGCCGTAAGCATCCAGCGAGAGCACTGTTGGGAACAGCTTAAACCCCTCTTCGCGATTGCGCTCTCCTCCGTCAAGGAGGAGGAAACAATCAACAGAAAAGGAAACAGACACAGGATGGCAAGTATGGATAGCAGCACATAACCCATGACGACGAATAGCTGGCGGTCAAGTTGTTGTCCGGCTGCTTTGGAAGGACTCGTATTGCTTATCACTTTTCATGACCTCCATGTTCAGAATAATGCGCGGTCTCTGTCGTGTTTGCGTACAGCATAGTTGACTACGAGAATGGTTATAAAACCAAGCACGGATTGATAAACGCCAGCGGCAGCCGACATTCCGATTTCATTCGTCGTAATCAGGGACCTAAAAACAAAGGTGTCGATCACATCCGTTGCGGAAAACAATACGCCGTTGTTGCCCACCATGTTGTAAAACATTCCGAAGTCGCCTCTGAAAATATTGCCAACGGCCAGCAGCACAAGAATAATGATCGTCGGATACAGATTGGGAATGGTTACCTTGAAAACACGTTGAAAAATATTTGCTCCATCGATCTCGGCCGCTTCATACATCTCGGTATCAATACTCGTTATGGCAGCCAGATACATCACTGTTCCATACCCTAACGCTTTCCAAGCGGCGACGATGACAAGAATGAATGGCCAGTAAGAAGGCGTATTATAAATGTCGATCGGTTCAATGCCTATTCCCTTTAGAAGCACGTTGACGGTGCCAATGTTATAATTCAACAGATTATAAGCAATCGAGCCAACCACAACCCAAGAGATGAAATAAGGCAGAAACAATACGGATTGCGTTATTTTACGAAACCATTTGCCCCCAACCTCAAACAGCAGGATAGCTGTCGTAATTTGCAGAAGGTTATTGACCACGATAAACGCGATATTATATAATGCCGTATTCCTTGTTACCCTCCATGCATCCCCGGATTCAAAGAAAAAACGAATGTTATCGAGCCCGTTCCAGGGACTACCGAATACACCTCCTGCATAATCAAAACGTTTGAACGCAAGTATGATCCCGGCCATCGGAACATAAGCAAAAAGCAGAAAATATAGGACGGCTGGGGCCAGCATTAACAATATGACTCGATATCGGACAACATCCCCCCAGAATCCATGACGTTTCATCTGTATTCCCCTTTCTCTAATCTCTACGATTTAATTATAGATAGGAATCTATCGAGATATCATTCAGGGAGCAATGAAAACCAATACTAATTCAACGATCCTGTTGAAAAAGTATTTAAAATGGCCCGAATCCGCCTGTGGATCCGAGCCATATATTCCTTCATCTGTGTTTCAAGTCGCTAAACCTTATTCTTTTTTCGATATTCTCCGGCGACATCCCCATTGACTGCTTAAACTGTCTGTTGAAATATATCATGTTTTTATACCCAACGCGTTCAGCAATCTCGTATATTTTTAAAGTAGGATCAAGCAGCAGCTCGCAGACGCGTTTCATTCGCATTTGGTTCAAAAAATCGCTGAACAGAATATTGGTTTCGGTCTTGAACAGCTGGCCGAGATAATTCGGGCTAAATCCAAAATGGGCGGCAACTTCGATTAACGTGATCTTCTGTTCAAGTTTGATGGATACATAGTCCGTAATCTCATCAATCAACTTTCTTTTTATCCTTGTTTTTTTTACATACAACAGCTCGGATAATTCAAAAAACCTCTTCCTTAGCCAGGAAACAATATCATGTACCGTTTCGAATTGAAAGAGAATCTGGGGTTGATGGGAATCCCACTTTACGACCTCGTATAAATTTTCGTTCATTTGCCGTAATTCCGCATGCAGCTTCGAGGTGATCCGGATGATGAGGTCATAGACGTCGTTTTTTTGGTAAATCGGTTCATTCCCTTGGAAAAGCATCTGCAGGCAGTCATCAATTGTCATCAAATCGTATTCCAGCATCGCCCGCAGCATCCGTTCAACGGTTTCTTCCAGCTGCGATCCCATCTTTTCCGTAGGCGACCATTCGGAAGCGGAAGCATCACGAATCAAACGGTTCTTGCCCAGGATCCACTTAATGCTCAAAGCAGCCTGTGCCTGATGGTAGGAGTCATGCAGCTTATTCATCTCTGTTGTGTACATCCCTATGCCAATTGTTAAGGTAAACGGAAACTTCTGGCTAAATGCTTGTATTAAATCATTGAGCAGTATGGAAAGATGATCTTTCTGTAATGTAGAAATGAGAACAAAGTGAAAATCGTAGCTGCTGATGACATATCCTAAATGTTTCTCATCGGCGAATTGGCGGACAAAATTCGTAACATCAGTCGTCATTGTACGCCTGTCATCCTCCGCCATCGTCTTGATCTTCCAAGCCAAATCATCGATTTCTATAAGTGAAACGACAGATCCATGATGTAATAACGGCGCGAGAAAGTCGGTTACATGCTCTTCGATCGGCCCCGGCGTCATTTCATTGAACCAGCGGAGCAGGATCTCCTGATTCACAAGTTTCAACGTTTCCGTCAAGGACAGATCCTGCTTCCGTTCTGTCTCAATTTTGGAGCAGAGCATCATCAGCATTTCGTGAAGCTCATCGTCATCTACAGGTTTGAGCAGATAACCGGAAGCACTTAAATGTATCGCCTCTTTCGCGTAGCTGAAATCCTGATGGCCGCTGATAAAAATAATATGGACATGCGGATTTATTGCTTTCGCCTTTCGCGCAAATTCCATTCCACTCATAATCGGCATGCGGATATCCGAAAGAATAATGTCAATTCGTTCCTGCTCCATCATCTCCAAGGCGGTAAATCCGCTCTTCGCGGTCCCTGCAACCTTCAGGGAAGGCAGGTGGTTGCTTACCACCCTGCGCCTAAGCCATTCCAGATCGATATCTTCGTCATCCACAAGCATGACGTTAATATTCATATCTCATTCACCTCAACGTTGTCTATGGGGAGTAAAATTTGTACCGTTGTTCCCGCACCATAAATGCTGGCAATATGGATTCCGAAATCGCTTCCATATCTGAGCTTGATGCGTTCCTGGACATTTATAAGCCCATACCCATCAGATTGAGTACTGGCGGATAGCATTTTACGTAATGTCTCCGGTTTCATTCCAATCCCGTTATCAATGATCTTAAGCTCGATGCGATCCTTTAACCGGTGCCCGGTGATACGAATAGCTATCGTTTCGCCAAACCAGGCATGCTTAAAAATATTTTCCACAAACGGCTGCAAAATCAATTTAATGACCTTAACATCCCTGATTTCCGAATCAATGTCCATATAAACCGTAAAGTTATTCGCATATTTTACCCGCTGTATTTCCAGGTAAGTTTCCACCTGTTCCAATTCCTGTTCAAGCGAAACATACACATGTCCTTCATTAAGCGTCAGCCGGTAAAACTTGGCGAGTCCTTTAACCATTTTGGTGACCTTTCGAGTTTCCCCCAAATTCGCCAGACTACCGATGGTTGATAACGTATTGTAAAGAAAATGGGGATTAATTTGCGCTTGGAGCGCATCGAGCTCGGCCTGCTTTTTCTGAATCCCCTGCTCGTAAACATTCCTGATCAGATCTTGAATGCTTCTCGCCATCGCATTGAAAGCGTCAGCGATGTGGACAAATTCATCGTTTCCGGAAAACTGAATCCTCTTATAGAAATTACCTTCCTGAAATGATTCGATCAACGTTACAATCCGTTTCATCTTCTTGCCGGAAAGCCGGGCAACGATGAATCCGATACCGGCCATGACTAGGAAACTTATCGAACAAACCATGCCAATCGCTTTCTGCATCCTGCCGGCATCCTTGTTCAAATAGGCATGCGGCACCAGTGCTTCGATGATAAAGTTTGTACCGGGAATCGCTTCCTGTATCGTGAAAAATGATCCTTCGAGCTCGTGCGCATTCCCTTTCTTATACATCGCTGTTCCTGAAGCAGCATCTATCAAGCGCAGATTAATCCCTTCTTTGATCGGGAATGTATCGAAACTGCTTAAAAGATCGTCAAACCGGGCCGTTACACGAATATAGCCGATGACAGATGAATAACCGCCCGATGAAATCAATTTGCGGAAATGGGAAATGTCCCCCAATTCCCGGTCCGAATCAATCTGAAGCCATAAATTGTCTTTCCTCGAGGATTGCAATGATTTGAACCACTGGCTGTTTTCGATGCTGCGGGCTGAAAGAATATAATAATCCCGCTTGGTGATTGGTTTCGACATATCATCGCCGGGAATTTCGTATATCTTCGTGTTTGTCGTGTAGAGTACCAGGCGAATGTTATTCCCGAATAATAACAGCGGCGCTTTCATTTGCGGAACAATTTCATCCCTCGTTTTAAGCATAATGTCCAGAGGCTCCCCTTGGATCTGCAGGGCGTCTTGAAAAGAAATGCTGGAGAACAATGTGTTGGACATCCGCTGAATTTCATCCATTTGGTATTTCATGTTGTTCTTTGTTTGCTCCAGAGCGGTCCGAATATTGGTTTCGGCCATTTCGGTCCTTGATTTAATGAGCATCGTGTAGGAAATATAGCCGATCACCACATCCGTTAGCAAGACCAGAATCAAATAGGGAATCATCACCTTGTATGTGTATGGAATATACAGCTTGCCAGATACTTTGCTCATCCGTTCCACCTTGGCTTTCTGTTTTTCAAGAAATGGAGTTAAAAAGAAATCTGAATCTCCGAAACGACATCACTAATGTTAGAGTTGTTTCGACAACCGAAAATGAATTCCTTCTTTCTATATTGACTCGATTCCAAACAAAATCTAAAATGAACACAAAACAAATTAAAATTCATGCTGGAAGTCCTATCACCCCAATGAAGAGCTATCGCTCATTGAATTGAAACCGATTACATAGGAGGAGTTAGACTATGCTGCAGATTTGTCATCACACTGAGGGAGTTTCAAAAGCTGAGGTTTCGTCAAACACATCTCTTCTAACACTATACCCCGTTGAAGGCAGGGATCAAGAAGCACTTCCCTTCGTATTGGTCCTGCCTGGCGGCGGATACTATCTGCTTGCTCCGCATGAAGGTGAACCTATTGCCCGCTGGTTCAATGAGCTAGGCATTCATGCGGGCGTTCTTCATTATCAACTTGACCATATTACGCCTTCGGTCTTGATTCGGGATGTCGAGGATGCCATTCTTTGGATTCGGGAGACTCCTCATGAGTGGAAGGTTAACCCGCAGCAAGTCGGCATGATCGGATTCTCGGCTGGAGGCCATCTCGCTTCCATCGTTGCCGTTACGGGTACCGTAAAACCGGATCTTCTACTCCTCGGCTATCCGGTGATTACATTCGAGGAACCTTATGCTCATCAGGGAAGCCGTGAACGTTTCCTTGGTGATAACCCAGGGCCAGATCAAATACAGGCCTTTTCATCCAACCATCAGGCAAATTCAAGCAGCCCGCCGACCTTTATCTGGACTACCTCCGATGATGCCGTTGTTCCTATGGAAAACAGCATGCTGTTTGTAGGTGCGTTATCTAAGGCAGGCATTCCTTTTGAACTTCATGTGTTTGAGGAAGGCCCTCATGGTCTGGGCATGTCCGAAGGGGACCCGCTTTGCCGGCAATGGCTCGGATGCTGCGTCAATTGGCTCCGGCACCACCATTTTGTTAGGAAGGACTCTTGAATGAATCTATTGCAGCAATCATGCCCTAAATCCTCTATCAACGAATGTATCCGCAGCAATGGAAGTTAAAGATTCAAACATTCCTCGGCCGCATTATTTTATCGATTTCTACCCCAGTCCTGCCAGTCAGCGATCTGATGAAGACTATCAAGGATCTCTGTTCGACAAGTATTGTTGCCCAGGGATTATTTTGAACATCCATATCAACAGCTCCTGCCCTTGGCCGAAAGCGGGACGGGCAGCAATACATGGCCCTCTCATTTAATCCCCAGTCAGGCGTTAAGTCTAACTGGGGATTTTGATGTTCAACAGGAATTACCTAACTTTTCTGACCCGTGCTCGTTGGTATACAGAACGTCTCTCTTCATCAATGGACCATGCTATTGTTATTACAGGAGAGGGCTCTCGTCCAAAACAAGGACAGCACCGTCAGACGCAATCATGCGTTTTCGGATCTGTTATGCTAGGCTGCTCGAGCTATTCGCTTGGCGAACTGGAGATCGAATAATATCTCACTTTAAGCGGCGGCAGCAGCTCCCAAATCGTTCCAACGACAATTCGCAAGCTGCATAAGTGAATGACAAACAGGAAAACCTAAATCCGGAAACTTCATTAACTAACGGATCTAGGAGGTTGGCAAATGGCAAAGTTTTTAGTTTTAACAATATTATTATTGGTGGCAGGCTGTTCGTCCCATAACAATATGATGCAAAATCAAGTGACTCCTAAGCAAAAACAAATTTCAACTCATGATCATGCTGCTGCACCAAACTCTATCCTCACACAGGCATCATCAACAGCAACAACTTGGCAAAAGAGATCATCTATTACAACAAAAGAAGCACAAAATGGAATTCCATCGGATTTGTTGGATCTGATTCGAACACCGAATGGAAATCCAGCAAACCAGGCACCTGCAAGAAATCCTGAAAATAAGGAGCCAGCAGGTTCAACAGAACAAGTACAGGAAGGTAAAAAAGATACTACAGATAAATCTGATTTCGAGCAGCAGGTTTTGGATCTGGTCAATCAAGAAAGGGCCAAAACAGGATTAAGTTCCTTGAGTAGAAATGAAGAATTGTCAAATATGGCTATGGTCAAGGCACAGGACATGTACAACAACAATTACTTTGATCATAATTCTCCAACACATGGATCCCCTTTCGATATGATGAAGGAATTCGGAATCACATACAATACCGCTGGAGAAAACATCGCAAAAGGGCAAACCACCCCTACCCAGGTAATGAAGGAGTGGATGAATAGCCCTGGCCACAAAGCAAATATACTGAATAATAGTTATACTAATATCGGTATTGCTTATTATAACAACACATGGGTCCAGGAATTTACTGGATAGCGCCCTTCATCTCTCAACAATAAAGTATCAAAAACCCGCAATATGGTATTATCCCCTTCAAGTAGACACTCAAAAAAACCTCCATGTTAAGATGGAGGTTGGAGTGACACTTGGAGGGGATATTTTATGGCTAGAAAGGGACAAACATTCAACACATATACTGAAGAATTCAAATTAAAGGCAGTCCAAGCTTATTTGAAAGGCTCTGCAAGTTACAAGGTAGTGGCCGAACGAGAGGGAATTCGTAATTGTTCGCAGCTAAAGGTTTGGGTGAAGAAGTGGAAAAACGGTGAGTCACTTGGTAAGAGTAAAGGTGAAGTAAATCCACTGAAGGGACGTCCACGTACGTCGTTTGGAAGTGTCGAAGAAGAGCGAGATTACCTGAAAGCACAGGTAGATTATTTAAAAAAGCGGTATCCAAATCTAGTAAAGGAGAAGCCCCAGCCAGCAAGAGAACTATAAAATAGTGGAAGAACTACGCGGCTCTCACGGCATTACACGTTTGCTAACCATTGCAGGAATACCAAGAGCCAGTTATTACAAATGGCGAGCCACAAACCCTGAGCGTGAGGCAAGGCGAGACAAGGATCATGGAATTAAAGAACATATGATGGCTATCCATTTTGCACACCCAGAGTTTGGCTACCCGCGCATGATGACCGCCTTATGGGAAGCCGGTTACAAGGTGAATCATAAAAAAGTATCGAGGATCATGAGTGAATTATCGATCCAATCGGTGATACGGAGAAAGCGAAAACAGTCCAATTATACGCCTTCTGTTGTCTATCCCAATCGCTTAAAGCGCCAATTCCATGCTACAGCACCGCAGCAAAAAATGGTCACTGACATTACCTATATTTCCGACGGAAAGAAATTTTATTATTTATCCGTCATCCAAGATTTATTTAACAACGAGATTGTCGCCTGGAATTTGTCAGAACGTAACGATGTTGAACTCGTACTAGATACAGTAAAAGAATGGGCAAAGAAAGAGACGTTTCGGAAGCCGTGCTCCATTCGGATCAGGGCTTCCAATACACGTCTCAGGCATACAACACGCAATTAGAAGCACTCGGCGTTAAAGGCAGCCACTCTCGCAAAGCAACCTGCCTGGATAACGCATGCATCGAATCCTTCTTTTCGCATCTCAAAACAGAGAAGCTGTATATTAAACAGTGTAGATCAGGAGCAGAAATTCAGCAAGCAGTAGAAGATTATATTTATTTCTACAACTATCACCGTTTTCAAGCCAAATTGAAACAACGCGCACCGATTGAGTACCGGTGCGCGCTAGCAGCTTAGCTTTTTTTATATGTCTACTTGACAGGGGTATGACCAATATGTCGGGTTTTTGATACTTACAAATCCTGCATACGCCACCAGTTATTTCGTGTCATCGCACTGACTCGATTTATTAATCTCATCCATCTTCATCGCGGATCGAGGGGCGATAGTCCAGATGTCTGAATATGATGTTATCTGAAATATGATTCCTTGGGTTCTTAACTTCGGCCAGACCAAGGAGCGTCAGCTCCGCAGCTTGAATACGGTGTTACTGTTATCATCTACTTTCCTGTTATACTAACGCAATTCCTAAGTACGTTTTCTGGTTTATTATTGTTTGTTGCATTTTTTCTAAATATTTAAGCTGTTGTTTATTCAACTGATCTTTTTGTGAAAATTGATTATGATAAACAAATGAGTACAGATACCTAAAATTAATAAAAAAATCAACGTGTTTCAATATTCCATTCACTGAATTTCCAATTGAGTATCCTTCAATAAATGATTTGAAAAATAAGGAGGCGAACTGATCCCGCTCATCTCTATCTTTAATCGTTTGTGAAGCATGATAGATAGCGATAGCAATATCATATGCAAACCAATTAAATTCACTGTCTCCAAAATCAATATATGTAATTTCACCTTTATCACATAGAAAATTATGGTGATGTAAGTCTCCATGTATGATTCCATATAATTCTTTAGAATTGCTCATTGATTTAAACTCTTCAAGATAGTTCTCCCATTTCTCTTTAATCCTAAAATCTAAAGAGTCCATATTCATCTGATAAATCTTATGCTCATTCCATTCTGGTCGTTTGTACTTACCTTTGTACATCTTGGATAAGGAATGCATCGTCCCCATCCCTCTACCCCATTGCTTAAATAATTTTTCGTTCCAATCTTCACTATTAATATCAATATGATTTCCCTTAACTTTCTTGTATGCAACATAAAATAAATTTTCTGTTAAAATATTAATATATGATTCTCCGTTTTGAATTATAGGAATCGTTACATTTACTCCATTTTCTTTGAGAAATTTAGTCCATTCGATTTCAGACAAAATTTGCTCCTCTGTATCAAACTCTCTATTAAAGATCTTAATAATAATTGGTACTTCGTTTGAAATTTCGTAAACATTATCAAAATATCCACCGAGTACACGAATTTTTGATTCGTGACAGTTCAATAAAGTAAGTAATCGATTCAAAACAGATTTATCAACCTTCATTGGGTCCCTCCTTACAATCTTACATAAGATTTCAGCTAACGTTCTTGTGTTCACATACCCGAGAACCATAAGGCGTTGCGCGCTGGGTCCGATGGACTTAGCCAGTGCAGAGTTATCTGCCTGATCCCATTACTCCGAAATGCGAACAGTTATCTTTTCTTGTTAATTGGAATTGATGTTTAATACCTCATCTGGTTCGTTCTGACTACGATATACAAACTCAAGATCTGTGGATTCAGCATTGTGAAAAAGTTCAAATAGTTTTGTGTCTTGATTTATTAAATACTTTGCTTCCTCCCATTGTTGAGCAACGACTACCATTGGTTTAGTTCCGTGGTACAAAATCCACGTTGCTTTTCCTCCATATACATTAGGTAAATAGTTTATTTGTTTAATCTTGTATATCAAATCTTTGAAGCTAGCTGTATCAGAGATATTTAGTTTTGCTGGATTGGGAGCCATACAATCATCACCCATGCAAACACTACTACGTTCAAACCTTATAATCACTACAAATCCTCCTGTTTTGTTCCTTTTAGGCATTACTTCTTTTGAGTAACTTATATGTGGACCAACAAAAGGAATAATTGTTACTCTCACATCAATGTATGATGCTTCCTCGATTATTCTACATTACCTTATAAAAGTCTCTTACTAAAGATCGTTTCCACTCTTTTGTTATTATTATCTTGAATCAGCAATTTAATAAATGATATTTCTTGAACTTCAGCTCGAATCATCTCTAGTCTGTTCGTACTGTACTGTAATGCTTCTAATAATTTCTGATTAGTTAAACGGTTTGCAATTGTACAATGGGGTATCCATCTTTCAGGGTAGTACAAAGAATTGGAGAAAACACTATACTGCTTGAAGTGGTTATGATGATTGAAGTGTAATTCTATTAATTCCCTTGTTGGATTCGGAGATAAAAACAAAGCTCCACTATTTATAAACGTCCCAAACATGCTAAATGTTAGATATATCCTTGTTGCTGACTCATAGTACTGTTCAAACAATTCCTTATAATGAGCCTCTTCCAAGTCCGAATAATCTGCCAAAGTAATATGCGGTTTTCTATTCTGAATCTCGTAGGCATAGTTAGATATGCCGTTATCACTCAATTCCTTCCATAAATTATTGATTATATACTCTGTGTTTGAGTCAAAATGAAGTACTACCCCATACAAAATAGAATCACTACTTTCCACTCAATAGTTTTTAATGATTTGACATAGGGGTTAAACACATTGCATTGATATCATCTAACGTTTGTATGTTCCCGACGCCAAGACCCTTAGATGTAAATCTTAGGGTCGCAGGTGTTTCTGCCTGAATCCTCTTCTCTGAAAAACCTCGGGTAAACCAAGGGGTGTTAGCCCAGCAGCGGGAACGCGGTATTATATGAAGGTGATGACTTCCTCGATATACATTCAAGTCAACAATTCTTATTAATTTTTTTTAACTAATCTCTTAAAAACTTTAAATGAATTAAATTTTCTTTGGTCCTTCATAAATATCGTTTTTATTTGGTTTTCTTACGAATTGAATACATCTCTCTTCACATGCACCAAATTTAAGAAAATTCGATTGTCCTTGTCTCAATGAGACTTCATTGGCTCCACCTGCATAATCGGGATCATCAAATTCAACTCCATCATCTTCCCAAAAACAAATTTTACAGATTTCATATGTTCCAGGTGGTTCTTCATCAAGTGTTTTGTACCCACAACAGGGACAAGCAAATCTAGTCATTAAATCATGTCCTTTCAAGAAATTCGCACTTTCATATAACGTTCTTTTATTCACGAAACGCCCCAGCCTTAGATAGCTCTTATCTCAGGCTGGGGCGTTTGTTGTCTAAGCTTCTTCCATGATTATACATCTCACAACCGAGGGGCGATAGCCCTGATGCGTGAATACGATGTTATCGCATGTCGGGCTATCTCCGAAATTTTTTCTACCAATCATTCATTTTAACTACTTATTGTTTCTTACCGACAGCAATCCATCTTCTATCAATATCTTCAAATACAAATTCCTTATTGTTATAATCCGTTATTAATAAAGGTCGTACGATCCTTACGCCTAACTCACTCAAACTCCTCTCCATTTCCTCTTGATTATCTGTAATTAAATATGCATCATATCCGTAGCCATGTATTTCTCGATTAGGTACTATATTTTCTTGATTTGAACTTGTTAAAACTATCTCTATTTGATCCCTATACAAACAAATATGTGGTTCAATTGATTCAAGATAACTTTCTGCTCTAAAGCCAATACGTTCATAGAATTCTGCTGTCTTCTTCATATCAGAACTTGGGAAAATCTGAAGCAAATTCGTAAACCCTCTTGTAACCATAAATCTCATCCCTTCTTGTAAACTTCAATTCTAAAACATCATCCAAGTTATAGAATTACTTTATTCTGGGTTTGTTATTGTTTGGCCCGAATTTTCCTATAACGTTCTTCTATCTACGAGCCCGAGAGTCATAAGGGAGCCTAGCGACCAGGTTCGACGGACTTAGCCTCGCAGGGTTGTTCGCTGATTCAACTTCTTTACTTATCCATCCTGCGAACCAAGGGGCGAATGCCCCGCAGCGTTAGATACGGTGTTATAAGATGTGTGCCTTCTTCGAAACTACTCTCGTATTACTTTGTAATAGTACGGTCCACACATTGATTCGTGGGTATGTACATAAGTCCAAGTGAAGTCTCTATCAAAAATAAATATGTCTTGTTCAGAATCAAAATCCTCAGCCACTACATCATTTGCATTTTTATATAACCTTACATAAGGAGAGTCTTGATACATCACATATATTTCACTTTTAGTTATTTCATTAAATTCTTTTCTTGCTTTTTCTTTTATTGAACAGACTTGTTTTTCATAACTGAAAATATGCCACCTGTATTGATTATAATAAATAGACTCTTTTCTTCTTCGCTAATATTCTTTGCGAATGTACGATCCCATAAATTAATAATGTCTTGCGATTCTTCAAATAATTCTGAAATGATAATACCCTTCTTAGTTAAATTCATCTGAAATAGATATTTCTTTTGAATCCCTTCAACGTACCAATAAACTTTATTTAACTCTTCTTCTGGCAAATTCTCTAGGATTCGATTAATTTCATCTTTAATCATAAATACCTCCGTTGATTTAGTGTTTCCTATGTGTCTTTTGCTTTTTATCGAAGTTCAGCAATTTCTTATAACGTTGTTGTGCTCACGACGCAACCCGGCCTTAGATAACTCTTATCTTAGGCCAAGTCGTGTGTTGTCTGAGCTTCTTCCTAGATTTGTTCATCTGACAACCAAGGGCTTAGCCCGCAGCGTAGATACGGTGTTATGTGATGGACCGGCCATCTTTGAATTAACATCAAGAAGCTAAAACCAAACTATCTATATACTCCCGTTCTCTTATTAACAAAATCATTAAATGCATCATTATGTTGTTGATTAAATAATTCAGGCACTTCATCTTTATTAAAAAATTTAAGTTCTATACTTTCTTCATTCTCCTTAATTATTTCTCCACCAGAAATATTCCCTTTATAGACAAATGCAATTGTTTGCGATTGATCTCCATTGGGATATTCATCAAAGTATTTACTATAAATTCCAATTAGTTCTTCGATATTAATTCTTAATCCTGTTTCTTCTTCAACTTCCCTTTTTGCCGTTTCATCTGCGGATTCACCAATCTCCATAGCCCCACCTGGAAATCCCCATGCATCTTTATCTCTCCTTCGCTGCAATAAAATTTGTCCTTCTTCATTAGTTATTATTGCCCCAGCAAAATTAAGAATTATCATTTCGCTACCAACCTTGCTTCTAATCCACTTTATATAATCCATCGTTTTCCCCTCTTTATGAAAAGACTAAATGATTTCAAATATCTTTTGCTAGTCTTTCAGTTAACGTTCTCGTATTCACGACGTCCCACCACCTTAAGCCACGAAGTAGTGGCCGCGACGCGGTTAGGTGGTGCGGGTGTGTCAGGCTGAATATTCTACCCTACCTATTGCTACGGTCCGGACCGAGAGTCGAATGGACCGTAGCGTGTATACAGTGTTAGCTGTTGTTGCTGTCTTCATTGAATAACTGGATATTTCTTTTCATTAATTCATCAATTACTTTGTCCGCCATTATTTCAATTGGATCAAGTCCACTAATTACCAATTCGCATTCAGACATTACCTTCATATTAATAACATGGTATAGACTTCCAACCGCCATAAGATACTGTAATAAATAATCTTCAACGTTCTTTAGTGTTTCAACAGGAGAACTATTAGCGTTCTGGATCCCTCTTAACACTCTCCTCGCCAAAGCTACCTCCAGTGGAATATCTATACATACTGAATAATCAATTAATTCACCCATACCTTCTCTGCCTCTACCGAAGGGCTCCTCAACTATAATGATTTTTTTGGGTTCCAATAATTGATCATTTATTGGTAGTACTACCGATCGCCCTTGGGCTAATTCATTTAAATCTCTATTAAAATCAGGATTCATTACTAATTTGGGATCTGCGCCTTCATTTAACCAGGCAATAAGGTCAACTGGATATTTATTGGTCGAAGCATAGTCATCAAAATAAAATGCAATCGCTTCACTAAGCCTATTCTTTAATTGACGCACTAACGTACTCTTCCCTGAGCCAGATGGACCACTTATAGAAATAATAAATGATGATTTATTCATGGAAGGGCTCCTCTCTAAGATTTTTTATGATCTTACAGCAATTTCAACTAACGTTTAGGTATTCACGAAACGACCCAGCCTTAGATAGTTCTTATCCAACTACATTGTTCATCATCAAGTTACCTCCGATTGCTTCTATTGTTTTTTTGACTCTATTAAAATTGCTCCAATTTCACATAACGATTCGTATATTCACGACGCCCGACAAAGTCGGGTGTGTCCGTAACTTATACTTCCTGTCAGTTACTTTTGCGGACCGAGGGGCGAATGCCTAACCAACAGATAAATTAATCTAATATCGTTTTTTCTCTTGGTACTGCAGTTTTTACAAATTCTTGTTTAATGTCTTTCTTAAGTACTTGTTTGAATCGGTCTTTACCAATATGATCAAAACGTCTTTGTACTTTCATTACATGTTCTTCTCTGATTTTATCTGACTTTCTATTCTTTCATAATCCTCATAGCTGCTTTTAACTCTCGAAATATGCCACCATGCCGTGTTTCCGCATTCTGCAAGCACCCTTGGCTAGATAATTTTTGACTTCTATATGTATAGGAATGCTCTTGCAAACACCTTGCAAAACCGAACCTTTTGAATAGTCACTATAGTGATGTGGACCGAATCCTGTCCATGATTGAAGGAATTCGTTAACAATTTAGGTTAACCATGTTAATATATATTCACATATATGAAAGAGGGTATAACTATTGAATTCGAATATAGCGGCATATATAACATTAGTATGTACTTCGGCTGTTCTGAACTTGTCTATACTTTTCTTTACTTATTGGAGGAGACATTATTATTCAAGTATCGCTAAATTGTTCATGTGGAATACATTTACTTCAATGATTTATTGCTTTGGTTATGCCTTTAGCTTAACATCGACTTCGTTAGAACAACTTAGATTTTGGAATATTGTACAGTATGCAGGGATGCCATTTTTCCCTCCGTTAGGATTATTGCTTGTCATGCAATATTTAGATTATAAATTAACGAGAAAAAGAATAATCGCGTTACTTATAATGCCTTGCCTTACTTTTCTCATCAATGTAACAAATGAATCCCATCATTTTTTCTATAGAATATATGATATCCATTCGGTGCTTGGGGCTCCATATAGTGAGATTGAATATGGGGTATGGTTCATAGTACATAATATTTACATTTTTGGCTGTATGTTAGCTGCGCTCTTGTTGCTGCTTTCACGCTGGAAGGAAACAGATAGTGTATATCGACCTCAATTATTTGCCCTCATCTGCGGTCAGTTGCTTCCAGTAGTGACTGCCTTTTTATTATTCATAGGAGTGACACCCGATGGTATTGATCCTGTACCAATGGTTATATGGTTTTCTTCTGTTTTGTACCTTTGGTCTATTACTTCCTCTCGAATGTTATCAATTATGCCAATTGCGAAGGAAACGATCTTTAATAATATGAATGATGGTGTTATTGTGCTTAATGGTACCTATCAATTAATCGAATATAATCAAGCTTGTAAAAATATGTTTAGTGAATTGGATCGATCAACGATAGGGCAGCCATTTGATCAAGTTTGGTATATGCTAACGGATCAATCATTTCCTGTTCAATTAGATACGATATCAGATAAATTGAATGTTACGATTCATCAAGCTAATTATATTTATCAACTACGTATTTCTAGGCTTCAACAATCAAATAATAGGTCTGGCTTACTAATTATATTTACGGATATAACAGAGCTACATATATTACAACAAAAGTTAGAGCATCAAGCCTATTATGATGAGCTTACGCAAATATACAATCGTCGTGCCTTTTTCCAGCAAAGTGAGCAAAGCTTAATGAAAGCAAAAGCTGAATTGTCATCTTTTATGATTATTCTATTTGATATAGATTTTTTCAAAAAAGTGAACGACACTTATGGGCATAAAACCGGAGATCAAATGCTAGTACATACGGCTCAAATATGTAAGGCTGAGCTGGGAGAAAATATGCTATTTGCTAGATATGGTGGTGAAGAATTTGTACTCGCTTTAACTGGTTATACACTAGTGGAAGGGGAAAACTTCGCTAATCACCTTAGATTTTGTATTGAACAGAAGCCCCTAGTTGAAAATGACCGATTTGTATCCGTTACCAGCAGTTTTGGAGTATCCATAACAACAGGAGCTATGGAGGAAACAGTCTATCAACTTCTTCAAAAAGCTGATGAAGCACTTTATGCTGCCAAAAGAGCTGGTCGAAATCAAATACGGGTTTTTACTGAAAAGTACGAATTTGTGGGATAGTACAGTTTGTATACCTCAAAATCACTAATGATACTTGCTGAGGTAAGAAGCATCATTGGTGATAACTGAAGAAGTTATACTGTGACTTTATTCAATTATTCCATTAAAACGTGAAGGGCTAAACGGTAAAGGAGATGAAGACTTCGATATAACACCGCACGATGGCGGGTTTCAAGAGGTTAACAGCAGCTATGCGGACTAGTTGTGGGCTTGGCTAAAGTCTTTTCGCTACATTTGTATATGTATAGCCAACCAAGGTAATGAAAATAATAATGTTATTGAAAGAACAACTACTAAAGGAATCCATACGATTCTGGTTTTTATATTTCATTCTCCTTTCTGTTAGGAACTTCAGATCTTAAACTCTTAGCGCCAATTTCTTATAACGTTCTGTATTCACGAAACGCCTCAGCCTTAGATAGCTCTTATCTTAGGCTGGGGCGTTTGTTGTCTGAGCTTCTTCCATGATTATACATCTGACAACCAAGGGCGATAGCTCCGTTGCGTGAATACTGTGTTATAAGAAGTCCCGACTTCGAAGCTTCGCTAAAAATCGCTTAATTTCACTAGTTCATTCTTAAATTCATTTAAGTCCTTAATTTCATTTGTTCTTAGCTCATATTGTTCTATTATTTTATTAATTCTACTTATCAATTGTTTAATTTGAGTATCTTGATTTCTTTTACTTACTAAAAGCATCCCATCATGATATCCAATATCTACACCTAAGATTAAATCAAGAAAAAAATCATCATCTTCCAGTATATTATCTAATGATGGTTTATCAATAGTTGATAATTGTCCCCTTATATCTTCAATACTTATCTCTCTTGATAGTCCATATATATTCATTTCTGAATAGGCATTAGAGATAATCAGAATATTATGTAAAGTTGTTAGTTCTTCAAGTGAATTTATCTCAAAGATTGTTCCATAATCCCTATATCTATATTGAAACTCATTTCTAATTGGTGAGATTATATATGAAGATCTAGCTGGAATATAGCCACTATCTTCAAATTTATTATCCTCTGCAGTACATTTATACTGCCATTTAATAAAGTTATAGTCTTTATCTAATCTTTTAGTGGCCTCATGAATATCGAAGATTGGAACGATAAATACCCTTTTAGATTCAAGTAGCTTCCAAATAAAAGATAAATAAATTACTGCTTCCTCACAACAATACGGCGACACACCGAACTGTTCGTGGAGTCTATCCCATTCATCACTCTCTACAAATTTCATATATCCATCCCATGATTTTTTAACTACATCTTTTTCAATTGAAAGGTGCCGATATTCATATAGATTTTCTTGAACCGAAGATTTAAAGTTTAATGGCATATAACTTACTACCTCACCATTTTTTTAGAATTTTTACGGGATTTCCGTCTAACGTTGTTGTATCTGCGAACCCGAAAGACTTAAAGGAGCAGCGACTGGGTGGCTCTGCCACTTAGTCTGCAGGTGTTGTGAGATGAACCCGCTTCACTACTTACCTCTTCTTGCGAACCGAGGGCGTAGCCCGAAGCGTAGATACTATGTTAGGTGATGTTGCCGCTTCTTCGAATACTCCCTGTCCACATGTCTCCAGTTCTTATAAAAAAACTTCGTTCCATTTTTCCGTTAATAGATTCTTCCGATATTTTATATGCCTTCCTTTCAATATCTCTGATCTCATCTATAGATTCCAAATCACTTTCCCAAATAAAATAACCGTTAACATGCCTTTCCCAAGTGAACGATCCAAAACTCGGATGATTATTAATGTATGGAAATGACTTAGGATTAGTATCTTTAATAAAAATGTGTTCATAATATTGGATTTCTGAATTAATAGCTGTAACAACTTGCGAGTCAATAAATTTAGGATCACCTAACCAAATCTTCAAATAGTATGGTTCATCTAAACTCTCAAGTTTACTTTCCCACTCAAGATAAATTTCTATTGGATGTGTCCGGCTGCGATTACTTCCCCGAATACCAAAATACTTCATCGAATCCACATCAGACTTCTGCCGGACCTAGGGCGTATGCCCGATATGTGAATATTGTGTTAGCTGATGTCGCCTCTTCTTTGAGTTACCTTCGCTGGTTTCGTTGTTAATATTCTTCTAATCTCTTGAACAAGTTTTTCCTTCTCTATTTCAGGTATTGCGTCAGCGGTTAATTTCCTAGCAGCGATCGGTGTTATCCATGGGACTACATCTTCATAGGTAATCTCTGATAATTTCGTATATTCATCCATAAATATGTTAATTAATTTTTCGCGATTTGAATCAAACTTAATCTTAAAGTTCTCTGGAAAATTTGAGGGTAATACAGCATAACGTATCATAATTATAAATTCGGCTATATCAGCTTCAGGGTTTCCGATTGTTGCATTCATCCAGTCTATTAATACAGCCTTACCATCATTCTTAATAATTATATTACCTGGGTTAGGATCGCCATGACACATACATAGTTTTGATGGTAATGAATCTATTAATGAGATTATGTGCTCTCTCTCCTGTTCACTTAGATAATTAACGCTCATAATGCTGGATTTAATTACAGGTCTTTGGGAAGGTAATTCATTACCGACAACTAATGTATTATGTACTTTGTGTAATTGTTGAGCTGTCAGCCGAATATCATCATCTTGGTTATCTACTTTGGATATGTTATTGACAGCTTGCTTAAAAAAACGTTCCATAATTGTTTCGCCAATAATATGTTCAACAATAATTCCTGGCCTTCCGTCCACTTCTATAAAATCAAAAGGTTGAGGAACAGACAGTCCACGTTCCCAAGCAATGCAATTATTGAGATATTCTCTTCTCGCTGCTTCAATACTTGTATTTCCCTTGACAAGTTTTATTATTTGATTATTTCCTATTTCAAACACTTCAGAGCAGCCACCTTCTCCGATCTTATTACCTAATGTAATTGTCATTTGAGGTAATTCCTCTCTTTAATATTCTTTAGGCGATTTCAGCTAACGTCTTTGTATTCACGAACCCTCACTGGCTTAAGCGCGCAAGCGCGGGTCCGACGGACTTAGCCAGTGCAGGGTTGTCCGGCTGATCCGACTTCCCCGAAATTCCTCTGTCGGACCGAGGGCTGGATGGCCAGATGCGTGAATATGGTGTTATCAGAAGTTCAGGACCCACGTTATCCACCCACTAAATCAAACTTTGTTTCCTTATTGTTTTTAAAGATCCGAATTGTGTCGAATTTATTTTCAGTATTAATTATAAATGCTTTTAATTTGCCTAATCTTTTAACATCGAATCTGTCTGTGTCTGGTTTGAGTTCTTCTATTTTTATTACAAGTGTTTTATTCTGTATTTCTGATTGAATAGAATTAATAAAAGATGGCTGTTCACCCTGATTTACATTACTATTATTTAAAATTAGATATTGTCTTTCACCTTCTCTTGAATATAAGTAAATACCATTCGCTTTCTTTGTCTTCTCTAAAAAAGATACAACATCATTATTCAAATCCTTCTGATCTACTTCAGTTAAAAGTGAGGATGAATTATTATTACATCCAATCAATATGAGTAAGAGAACTAATATGACCATTTTTTTATGCATCTATGGATCACCCCAACTTTCCTGAATTTCTAATAACGTTCTTGTATTAACGAAACGACCCAGCCTTAGAAAGCTCTTATCTTAGGCTGGGGGCGTTTGTTGTCTGATATTCTTCCAAGATTATACATTTGTCAACCAAGGGGCGATAGCCCCGATGCGTGAATACAGTGTTATAGGATGTTCTCGCCTTCATTGAGTTATCCTAGAGAATTTTCTTCAATTCCTGAATCCGATAATCAACTATTTGAATTCTTAATAATACTTCAATATAAAAAAACATCATTTGGTTAAATTCATTTAATTTACTCTTAGATATATTGTTTTTAATAAACGCTTCCCTTTGTTCTTTTGTCATCCTCAAAATTATCTCGAAGTAGAATTCAAAAAACTGAAAGTCAAACGTCTTGAAAGTAATTATTGATTTATTATCTATAAAATATCTATTAATTGTCCGTATGTTCCTATCTACATAATCAATTAGGTTCAAATAATAGTTTTGTGTTTCGTTTGTTAGTGTAATTAATTGTTCTCCAGATTGAATTATATTTCCGTCCATATTCTCAAGATAACTCGTATATATCCTTACTAACCTCCAATTTAAATCAACCCACAAATAATCATAGGATAAATAAGTGTTAATTGGTTTAAGAAATTCTATCTCTTGTTTTAACCTTTTAATTTTTCCTCTTTTGAAGATTGCCTTTAAAATCTTCATAAAGAAACTACTCCTTATATAGATTTATTTGCGGGAATTTCCTATAATGTTCTTGTGTTCCTGAGCCCGAGAGACTTAAAGTAGCACATGCGACTGGGTGGCTTTGCCACTTAGTCTCGTAGGGTTGTCTGCCCGAATCCTACTTCTCCGATTATCCTCGGGCAGACCAAGGTGCGAACGCGAAGCAGCAGGAAAACGGTGTTATCTGATATACATGACTTCTTTGATTTAGCTATTAAAATCTTGTATCTTTCTATTATTTTCAATTCGATCTTTAAATTCACCTTGCGTGTATTCATTTATGACCTTATTCCAAAATACCTGTGCTGGTTTGTTGCTTTCTAATTGATAAACTTCCCACTGCCCCTTATGAAAATCAAATATTTGTTTAGCTACTGCTTTGCCTATTCCTTCTTTTCTATATTTCTTCATAATAAAAAACTCCGCAATCGAGTAGTAATTCCTCTCTTCTGATTCAATAAATCTTACAAACACAAAACCTATATACTTATCTTCTTGCTTAATGACATATGGAAATCGATGATTAACTTCTTTCCAATAGTCTTCCAAATATGGATATTCTCTAAATAATCCATCATCTTCTACATCACATTTTACAAATTCAGAGAAATCATAAATATAAAATTGCATTAGGTTTCTTATTATATCTTCATATTTTTTAGAAGCTTGAATTAATTCATAATTCATTAAAGTGTTACCACCTTTGTTTTATATGTGTTTTGAGTTTCATGTTATTTCAGATAACGTTTTGTATTGACGACGTCCTGGCCCCTTAGAGTCGCTGCTTATAGTTGTGAGGCTTGCCGAACACCTAATGCAGTGACGTCCCGACGGGCTTAGGGGGCTGGATGAGTCACTCGCTTCTCAGAGTGACCCGGAGCGTCAATATGGTGTTAGCCGAAGGAAGTTCTGGAAGCAGCCATTGTATTTAAGGCGTTCTCAAAATAGCTATATACTTCATCTGCAATTCCCAGAAACTCTTCAACAAGTACATTACTATCCAAGTAACAAGCATACAGATAATCAACTAAAGCGGAGTCAATCTCGCAATAGTATAATATGGCATTCTTCATCTTAATAATGTCATCTTGCCATACACCTGTATCTTCTAAAACCAAAGAGTATAATGCACGAATTAATTTCTTTTTCTAATATCATATAGACTCCTCCAAACTAAGAACTTCTTTCGGCTAACGTATTGTATTCACGAAACGCCCCAGCCTTAGATAGCTCTTAAGTTAATATGTATAATTAATTCGTTTTAAAAACATGAAACCCTTTATCTATGCGGTTTTCGCGTTTCTAGAAGTGTTATGAAGATTGCAAAAGTGGATAGGTTTTGTGGGCAAGTTGTGGGCAATTAGGAACAAAAACAATCCCACTTACCTTAATTGGTAGGTGGGATTGTTTTTTACTCAGCCGACAGAATATCAGTCATCCTGATCCATTGATAATCTCCTTGAGCAATAGCGAGTTTAATTTCGCGACGATACGACTGGATCGCTGTAACAAATCCGCTAACCTCAACATTCTCAAACTCGTCAAATAGCTTCAACGTAATTCGTCTGTGCTGGTGAAACGTTTCTGAAAGTGCTTGCTGGATCTGCTCCAGTTCCTGGGCATCCAAGATCGGCTTAGTCACTCTCTTACTTTCTCTATCCTGACGTTCCATTGCCTTTTTATGCTCCGGTAAAATGAAGCTCCTGTCCCATAGTCCACCATTGAGTAAATCAGACATATCGATCATCTCCATATAAGAACATATGTTTGTATCATATACTCTATTTGAAGAAATGATCAATAAAAAAGACCAATAAGGAATAATCCAAAGTAGTCTTGTATGCTTTAATGCTGATGTACGGTTTCTCTTAATTGGGTACTCACGGTTCTACAAATCTAATTAAGATTCAGGATCATATACTTCCACTCCCTTAGTGCTCCAAGGAAATTCTTCTTCCCCCTCCCACAATGACCAATTTCCACCGGTAAGTCTTACTATTTCTCCATCCTCATCTACGAATTCTGGATCATATGATTGACACTCAACAACTAAACCGCTATCTCTAAACTGAATTTTCACTGTACCGTAATGCCCATATGTATCATCATCAAAATCAAAACTAGCCATTCTATTAGCGTCTACTTTAAATTTCGATTCTACACCAGCACCTTTATCAATGTATCCATCACGAACTCTTATAAATCCAACTGAAGCCGTTCCATTGGTTTCGCTTTCTAATGAGATATCTACAATACTAATCACGCCTGATGGTTCATCTCCAAATTCATAACTTAAGTCATTAATAACCCAGGTGCCATTGTAATCTTTAAATTTGTTTTCTCCAGATGATACTGTTTTATTACTACTTACATTGGCCACTTGTTTCTGTTTAAAGCTTTTTTTCTCTTGAATCGAAATATCGTATACACTTTTAAAACCATTAAAATAAGCTTCTATTTCTTTCATTTGTTTTTTTACCTTTTTATTTCCAATCGCATAAATATCACCATTTACCACTTTAGATGATTGAACTTTTCCATTCTTATAGTTTGACAACACATATCCATCATAATCCTCAGTATTTTTATACATAGTGCCAGTATATAGATCTCTATTCTTATTATAATACCCTTCAGATAATTCCTGTCTATCTTCTTCCATACCTAAGTAATATGAATACCCCTTCATGAGACCATCTGACTGTTTCTTCATTACTTCTATATAAGGAATGTATGGCGTATAGTTTTTAGCTAATATTTTCTTAATCTTATCATCGGAATAAGTTGTTAAAGTAATATTGTTTTCATTGTCTTTGTACTCAAATTTTGTTGCCAGCCTACTGGAATTTAACTCATAACCAACTTTTAATATATTGTTTGTTAATTTACCTTTTGCAACATAACTAAAAACATCATTCATTCCATCATCTTCTGAACTAGATGAATAGGAATTTATTTTAACGTATTCTCCTTGACCATTATATTTATCATCTTTCCAATTACCGTTGTACTTAATATATGTTTTTTGACCATCTTCAATTATATATGCTATGTACTTCCCTTGACCTGATCTCTTCCCACTAATCCAATCGCCAGAGTATGATTTATCACCTGGCCAGTTCATTGTTCCCTTTCCATGTGGTCTACCATTCTTCACTTCACCATAATAGGTAGCTCCATTATTTAATTTAAGATTTGTTTTGTTTGAAGCACCACTAACATCAAGCATTCCATAAGATAAAATAAACAATGAAAAACAAAGTAATGCAATAAAACTCTTCTTCAAAACGATCTTCCTTTCCTTGATGGAATAATATTGATATAGGCTATAAGAACTATATCGGCAGAGAGCAATATTTCATTTAGATAAGTTTAGTACTACCTGTTTGAAGGAATAAACACTTATATATCGAATCAAAGAATAACCATGGATTGATTAGTTACTTGTTCAGGAAGGAAGTTGTGTATTGTATACATACATATCGAAGGCAATAGAAGCGAGACAAGAGCTTGTTCTGTCTTTGGTAGACGGTTCAACGATTGCTGGAATACCAAGTTGGGGCGAAGATCGGAGTAGAGTGCAGATTAAGTCGCCTGATAAGGTTGTTTGGATACCGTTGGATGAGATCCAGCATGTAACTACTTTAGTATCAATAAGTATGAAAAAGCCTACTGGTCAATAAGATCAGTAGGCTCCATACATTATAGATTAATTTCTATGTAAGGATCAAATATAACTAACTGATTAATCATGTAACTAAACATAGCATCTTTTTCACTTAACTCCATACTATCAGCCTTTTCTCGATCCATTTGATAAATTATTTCCACTTCATAATCAGAATTTTTTTTGAGAATCTCCTTTGTTAATTTGATAATCGAAGCCTTATCAAAAGGCTCGACATAAACAAATATAGTCTTATAATCATTACTAACAATCTTCTCGTGAATAATTTCATATTTTAAATCTTCTGTTTTCTCAGCCTGATCCACCTCTTTATTCTGTGGCTTATCGGCGGCTCCATCTTCAGGATCAATCGGACTTTTTTCAGGCTGTTTATCCTCGATATTTAAATTATTGTTAGTATTAGCAGCTATTTCTTTCTCGGGTTTCTCTATAGAAGGGTAAATTTTCAAACCCAATATTATTAAGATCACTCCAAAAACTAAAATACTTACACTATGTACCTTCTTCTTAAGATATATATATTTAAGTGAAATAATTAATAATAAAATACCTGAATAAAAAATGATTAAGTAAAGTTTATATGTAATGATTCCTATTAATATTATAAAGATTAATGAAGTTAACTCTACTCTCATTGAAATTGGTGTAACTCTCTTATTAATTATGAACACTATTAAATAAATAACCAAAAAAAGTCCAATAACTACAAACAGATTGACCACTCCTTTAAAATAAAAATATGTCGCAGAAATTTTATCTGCGACATATCACCGATGCTACCTGATTTGTTTACATTATATCATGATTCCAAAATGTTACAAGTTAAACCATTCGCTATTCGGCTTTGTAGGGTTAGATATGATACCGAGTGTAGCCAGCAGCCCAAGCAGCACATCCGTAACAGCCAAAACGTCATTCTTCATCACGTCTGTTAGGTCAAACAGCCCTGTCAAATGACCGATGAGCTGTAAAAGCAGCAGCACCTGGGAAACGATACTAACCCATAGTGCATAGTTACGCCATCTCTTCTTATTCATCGCAAGTCGCCTCCATTTTCGATCCTTTGTAACTGTCTTTCGAGTTCACTGATTCGTGCTGTATTACCACCAATAAGCTTCAAAAAGTTATTCCGCAACCGATTAATAACGATAGCTGTTTGTTCCCTCGTAATCGGAGCTCCTGGACGTTTTCCATCAAAATAACCATTTGCCTTAGCCTCGGCCCAATCTTTGGCCGCCCACTCGCTTACCTGATTAATGTCTCGTTCACTCACCTTCGTTTCCTCCTTCTTCGGTCCGTACTTTGCTCTCAGCTCCGCATCAGTGCCGTCGAATTCATTCAGATCCACTGCCCCGTTAATCCCATTTACACCCCGAGATCCAGACGGGAGGTATCCTCCTGCTTGTCCATCGCTATATTGCCAGAACTCCCAGCGCTTCCAACCGGACGCATCGACTGGTGTTTGAGTGCTATACCGTGCAATCCAGAGCGGGTATCTACTCAATCCACTAAAGTTACCTATGAAAGCAGGATAGGTGTAGAGGATCGGCGTTACGCCAGTTAATCGTTCGATCTCTTCCAGGAACGCCTTCGCTACTGCAGCAGTTCCCGCCACGCTTAAGCTGCCGGATTTCGATTCGTAATCTAGTACTGGTGGAAGATCAAACTTAACTCCCGCTGACTGAATAGCCTTGTAGAACATTTGTGCCGCTGATTTAGCCGCCGCTTCTGTCATCACTGAATTATCCAAATAATGATAAGCGCCGATCAAAAGGCCGGCTGCCTTAGCTCCTTTTACATTTTCGAGAAACCGTTCATCAACCTTATTCTGAGTTGCCTTAATAAAAGCGAAAGAGATCCCGCTGGCAGCTACCTTCGCCCAATCGATCTTCTCGTTCCAATGTGATACGTCGATCCCTTGAGCATTACCTTGTTTACGTGATTGCAAATTAACCTCTCCCTTCGGTGACGAGTTTTAATACCGCAAGAATTATGGCTCCTACTACTGTAGTGCCTAGCCAAAAGATAATTTTGTAAATAGAATCAATCCGCTTGTGAGCTGACTTCGCCTTTTCCAACGCTTCGGTAGCCGTCTCGTTGGCGTGGATAGCCCTATCCAGTTTCTCGTCCATTCCGTCTACTTTGGTCTCTACTCTTGTAATTCTTTGGAGCGTTTCAGCCTGTACAGCGTCCATACCGGTTCCCCATTTCTCTCCATTAAAATAGCCCCACGGCTGTCCGGGGGCAAAATAAAAACGCCTATGATGGCGTTAGTGGTGTTGCGTAGTATAGTCCAAGGAGCACATATTTTTAATATTCATGTTGCTAACTCACTTAATCTCTTTTTCACATAATCATCGGGTGGTCCCGAATCATTTAAGGTTTTTACATCTATTATCTCGTTATCTTTTATCTTAAAAGATTTAATTCCGGAATTACTATCAATTTCCGGGATAAAGAATCGCCCATCAAAGTAATTAATAAAGTAAGGTGTCCCGCTAAACCCTAACTTACTATAAATATTCTCTACTGAGTTGAAGTTAGAGAGGTCTTTCAGACGAATAATCTTCTCAGGGTAAATTGAAATATAGTAGTAATCCCCAAGTTTTTTAATATCATTCATCAAGCTGTATTCTTCCGGTACTGAGTACTGCTTTTCGACTGTAAAATCACCGTTAATATAATCTACTACAGATATCTTGCTTGGTCCGCTTACAAAGTACATCTTTCCGTTAATAATGGAAAAAGAACGAACATAAGCCTCTTCCAAAAATTCTAGGTGTACTTTTTGATCGACAATTACCTTTCCGTTTTGAACTGTTAAAACAAACATGTTCTGAGTTGTTGATGTTAAAACATAAAATTTCTTCGTGGCCGAATCGTAAACCGTACGATGTGGACGTCCCTCAATACCATCAATAATCTGTGTCTTTTTAAACCCTTTAGGAGTTAAAGTATACACAAATAGTCTATTTCTCCCCGTATCCTCTGCGACAAATATTGTACCATTACTCGCAATAGAATGAGGCCCCGCAATGTCATCATCAAGAGTCTTCCAATCCTTAATAGGCAACTCTATATCTCTACTATATATAATCCTGTGGTTCCAACAATCAACAATTAAATTTATTCCCGCAATTTTTGTAATGAAGGTTGGCGTGTACAATCTATTTGCATAATCGTCACCATATGCATTAGTTCCAGAAGGAACAATCAAAATAGCAACAAATATAGCTATTAATAACCATCTGTTTGTGAAGTATTTCCTGTTCGTAATAATCACCTCGATTTATATTATATCTCAATTGGAGATGAGAAGCACTATTAGAACACTCTAATTACAAATTCATAGTGTGGGGTCGGCCAGAAACGTTATTCCATCGAAACATACATAAGTACTGCTTCCGACTTGAGGGACGATATGCCCACTACTTTGTATAGCCACCCTCCCAAACGCCCCAGCACTATCTACAGCAAAGTTTTTGGGGAACTGAGGAAGATAACCCACCGGAAGAACACTTGTAACGCTACCAATTACCCCACCTTTTATCATACCTTCTAGATGCACGATCCCCATCTGGTCCTTAAATGCTCTTAACGGCCTACCACCTGCGTCGTCATATGATACCCACCCATTCAAAAGTTCCAGTTTTATTATATCTGTGGTGTTTATCTTTTTTATAAACGGTTTGATTTTGTTTACTTTAACAGAATTGGTAATTACAATTTCGTTCGCTACTCTATCCGCCCAATAAAAGTAACTGTTATAGTGTGCCAGCCCTTGAGTCGTTCCATATGTCGGAGGAACAATACTCTCGACGAATGTAAATGTTGAGCCGTCAAAAGTATATCTGTCTAGTTTGCCAGTGGGGGTTTTACCGTAAGTGTTAGGGCCGTGCATATTGCAATACAGTTCATCGTCTATCCACAATAAACTTTCATAACCGCCATCTGGACCTATAGGATTAACTGGATAGGTTTGAAGTAATTTACAATCCAAGTCAAACTTCCTTATTATCGCATCATCAAAATAACACACCCAATAAGCACCATCTTTTTTAACGATGCACTCTGCCGCATTGCTTCCTATATCAGTTTCTTTAATTAACTCGATATTAGGTAATGAATATTCAATAATTCTACTTATTCTCGGATTTCCTCCATCGTTTATATTGTAGGCAGTTACATAGAGCTTACTATCGATTATAGTGCAATCTCCAAATGACATAAACTTATCTTGTGGGTCTGTGGCGGTATAAGCGTCCAATTTTTCTGATACAAAATGCCCCTTCATATCATATACAGATATAATGTTTTTTAATGTGAAATTTTCGTCTCTGTCAGTAACTACGTAAATGTACGTTCCGTCCGTGGTGACGCCCTGCCACGCCCTATATTTTTTATGTGATGGGAACGATGAAATTGATGGTAGTGCATTTACGGTATCCACCAACTGCGCAGTAACGGTTCTGATTGCATCTGCATTATCTTCAATGGCTTGCTTATCCTCTGGGCTCATCAATCCGCTTGTTGTATCCGTTGCAACAGGTATCGGGTCACTCCCCCCGGTAAGGTGAGTTGCAGCATGATCTCCAGGGGCAGAATCACCCGTAACCGTCAAATGTACAGTCTTATCATTTGGATTCTGTGTAACCTTAATGCCGACATCACCCACAATTGTAAATTCATCTGTAGTGTTATCAGCTTCCATGCCGTTGACTTTCGCAAATGCATTTTGATTCTTCTCAGCCCCACTCTCAATTCCTGTTAGCTTTGTATGCTCCGTTTGCGTCAAGTGGGCAACCTGATCCGCTATATGGTTTATCAGCTCTGTAGCCGTACTACCCGGAGCCTTATTGTCCCATTCTGTCTTCTTAGCCTTGGTTACATGGATATCCGCATTTGCTATATGGTTAGCTGCTACCGCATCCCCTGCATCCACCTCAGCCTGTACACGGTCAAATCCAATATTAATATTATTAAAGTCATCACTTATATGTTTACTTCCGACCAGGTTCGCGAACCGATTTGTCATGTACCTCAGCTCCTTTCTTAAGTTGTTGTAATCGCTGTTCGATCGCTTTCTTGACCCCTTTTAAAATCGCTTCTTCGTTGCCTGGATGGTACGGAGTCACAGCCATGATCACTGCGCATATCTCCGGTACCGGATTAAGAGGGTCAAGTTCAACTTTTACGATTGGTTGTATCTGTGCCAAATTTATCACCTGCCTAATATAAAGGTAAAACCTCCCTTTTTGTCGAAATAACGGTTGTCAGGCCGATTATTGATAGAAGGGAGGTTATAAAATGATAGAAGAGTCAAAACTGTTAAATAGAGTTGATTTCCGTCAAGTTACAATTGAGCAATTAAATCATGTTCTTAATGTTGTAACTGAAGGTGATGGTAAGAAAATCAACATCTTGTTTCTCACTAATTTCGGTTTAATTCAAGGCGAAATAACTGATCCTTTTAACGAGGCAGAAGACTATGAACCCACATTCTTCCAATCTGTTATAAAAAGGACTATCGAGTTTCGAAGCGAAGCTATTGCTGAAGCAGAAGAAAACAATGCAGCTACTCGAGCAGTTAACGATGGAGCCTACATTCCTCTTAAAAATGTAGTCATCAAGCATCATGGTAGTGCCGGGACTCTAAAAATACAAGAAATGATTCTTTTTACAGAACACATCGTTGGGATTTCTTTTTCAGATTCTTCTCTAGAATAAACTTGGTATTTTTAGAACAATCGCGACCTATCGATATAATTAGTTCATCACCTTTTAGCCGTTCCTCGTGAGCGGCTAATTCTTCTCTTACAATCTGGCGAATCCTATCTTCTAATGAAGTATCCCCTGTTACTCTTGTTACGGTTTCTTCACCATAAACTCTTCCTTTCATCTTCCTTCACCCTTTCCAGGCATAATAAAAGGCCCCTCCGTTGGAGAGACCTCTTAATGAACTATTTATTAATATCTTCCTTGCTGCATTGCTCGAATTAATTCTTTATTACGCTTATCTGCTTTGTGGCTATTTACCACTAAAAACGCATGTACGACACCAGGGATGTAGCCAAAAATACAAAGTAGAATGTTTAATAAAAACGAGCCTGGTTTACCGCAAAACAAAACTGCGAGTGGAGGTAACAAAAAACAAAGAAAATAGAGCATTTACGCACACCCCTAATAACTGGTTTAATTGGGTATATAGTACCATGTTTTAGTAGAAAGGTTAATAGTTATTTATCAAGTGCATCAAGCTCGGCATTGATTTTGTTCAGCTTTTCAGTCTTCTCGGAGATTTGTTGATTTATATCATCCAGCGCTTGTTGAAACACGGTCTGTTCCATTCCTGGTGCCGCTTCAGCCAATTTAATCTTTTTCTGCTTCTGTAGTTCGCCTAGTTCAGATTCTAAGGTAGATTTATCTGTAAGAAGAAATGTCTTTTTTACATCGACCTTCTCACTTTGATCGCCTGTAATGACTGATTGCTCGCTCGTGATGATGTTAATCACCTTCTTTTTATTATCAACGTCCAATTTACCGCCCATTGCATCGCTCAGAGCTCTTACTGGAGCATTAGTTTTTCCGTCAATGACAGCACCATTGTCCGACAATTCTTTACCATTAACGATTACTGTATATTCTCCGCTTACCTTTTGGCCAACAAGGCTTTTCACCTGAGCCGCTAAAGCGCTTCCTGACGTCATTAACATTGCCCCAATAACAACACCGCTCAACAAATATCCCCATTTCTTCAAGTCTATCATCCTCCGTTGGTATATTTATCCTTATGATACCTTACGGAGTAGATGTCGTAAAGGTTCCACCCCAATTCTGGTTCTGACTGTTACCATGATTGTGTGTACCAATATTGACGGTATGAGTATGGTTAGATATTAGCGATCTTATTGAATTCAATTCAGCCTGTAATCCGCTGATACTAGAAATGCTTAACCCACTAACTGCTGTTCCGTTTGTGAATTGGATTGACCCTTGTAGGTAAGTTATCCCTCCAGAGTTAGTTCCGACACGTAAATCTCTATTACCGATAACAGCTAACTCACTTGAACTAGAATAAATCAATCCCATTGATTGACCACTAGAATTATAATAGGTATGACCAGATATGCCAGCTACTTGGTTTGTACCAAGTGCAACACGAACACGATTACCAGAGTCGTAGAATTTGAATCCATCAGGATCTAACTCAATGCGATCTCCAGATGTTGCTGTCCTGATCCGTCCTCCCAGAATATCAGCACCAGTTATATTGGTCCCGTTGATTTGTCCGCCAGTGATTACAGATGCCGATATAGTGCCACTAAACTCGGCCCCTACAGCGATCATATGACCGGCGTTGTTGACTGAAAACGCACTACCGATCTGGATACTTCCCCCGATAATCATACCGCCTTCAACCGTGCCAGTGAATCTACCGTCAACACCTTCCAGCGTTCCAGCAAATTTAAGCTTCTTGGCCCGAGCATCAAGGTATAGGACAGATTGATTTTCAACCTTCCAGTCCATCACATCGGAGTTAAGTTGCAAACGGCTCAGGTGGTCTTCTCGCTCGACCACGATCCCCTCGGTGCGACTGTGGGTAATGCCGTAATAGGACTTGTCAAACTTGACGCTACCCTGGTTCAGTCGGTTGACCTGCTGCGTCAGGCTACCTTCCAGCTGAAACTCTGACTGCTGTTCTGACTGTGACGGCGCTTCGATCTTATGTGTAAGGCCACCCTTAAAGCTGTACGTCTGTCGTAGGATGAATGACGTATACCGCATAATACCATCCCATGGAATATTCATTTCTTGCCATGGGATATTGGTATCAATCCAGCTGCCGCCTTCACGCTGCTCAAAGCCGATCACGTCACCCTGGTCAAGGTGAGGATAACCGCGGGAGTCCATCGTCAGCGGCAAGTACGTTAAGCCATTCAGGGCGACGTACATCGCGTTAACTTCTGCCTGTGTCATAAACGGATTCTCTACATACAGGGTATGATTTTCATCCCCGGATCCTGCCTCGTAGATTAATCCGTCCTCAGTGTTGTACGTGACGACGATCCGCGTAAAAGTCTTAACCGGGTTGGTCTGCTTAACCCTGATGTAATCAGCCGTGGTCATCTCGTATACCGCTGGAGCTCCGGCAGAAAAACGCTTGAACCTCATGACGCCATCCTTGCCCATAAAGATGCTAGCACTGTTAGCCCCTGCAATATAAGCCAGCACCTGCCGGCAAGTGTACCCTGCTGGACCCGCTTGAATCTGATAAGCTGGATTGATCACAACACTGCTATCATACGTAAATCCAAGTCGGTTACATATCTCGTCGAATACAGCCTTTTGTGTAGTTGGATATGAGAGCTGAGAAATATATGGCACATCTGCCGTGATCAACTTGTCATAACAGGTGTACGTCCAGACATTGTTGATCTTTTCTCTGGTGTCGATATAAAACTCACCCAAGGGCAACCATTCAGTCGCACCAGCAACCCAAGGTATATTCATAGATTCCCAGGGATACTCTGCGTCCATCCAGCTCATGCCTTCAAGAGATAGTGATAGGTGTGGCACTACCTTGGCATTAGCTCTGATTGGGTCTGGAAGGCGTAAATTAATCGTCAGAATAGAAGGTATGGCCGTGCCTATCTCAAGTTCTTCTCCACCAGCCATTACATTCTCGATGCTGAAATCTATAATCTGAGCACTTGTGTACTCCGTTCCGTCGATCACAGCTTTAACGATAAACTGCCGGTCATGCCGTTTTATATAATCCGCAAATATTGGGCTTATTGGATACATAGCATCACTTCTCCGTCAGGGTTACTTTCAACCCATTCCACATAATCTCGGTACCCTGAGCAACTGCAAACGGAGCAGGTCGATTACCGACATAAAAAGTCTTAGTTTCATACTTACCAGTCATGGGATCGGGATAGGTTACAGGGAAAAACACATCTTCCATAGACCGTAAAATAGAAGATATTCTATCCCATTTGAGCGGTCCCCAGGCCATTTCAATCTGACGCTTGACTGCTATCCTATCCCGGTTAAGTGTTCCGTCAGCCGTCCGCACTGTGCTCTCACCGTCATCTAGGTCCATTGTGGTAACCTGAAAAGATGACGGATATTCGGCAATCTCTTGACTATTTATTTTAAGCATCTATACCTCCTATCTAGCGAACAACGGACCGCCCATTTGACGCTCCGCTTTACCTATAGCTCGTCCGGCCACTCGGCCGAACTCTGTTTCGCCTATAGTCAATCCCATCTCTTTGGCTTCAATCCTTCGCAAAATATCAATCATGGTCATAAATGCCTCAATCATAGGCTGGTCTTTCGCACCCAGCATTGCTTCTAGTTTGGACAGAGGGCTGATAACTTCCGGATCCGCAGAGGCTCCTTTGTTGTCCCCAACCATTGCCAATGTAGGTCCATAGGCAAGACCACCTTTAGCGAGCTTAGGAATTTTCGGAATGTTGAACCCGATCGAGCCCACATCAGGAACGCCAGGAATCTTACCTACCCAGTCCGGTACGTCTATATTGATCTTGTTAAGCTGAGCTATCAAGAAATTGATCGCATCTATGATGATATTTACCGCGCCTTTGAGGATACCGACAATCCCGTCCCAGATTCCGGAAAAGACAGTCTTTATCCCTTCCCAGGCCCGTGTCCAATCTCCGGTGAAAACGCCAGCTATAAAGTCCATGAGTCCGCCAAGGGCCTTGATAATCCCTTTCGTGAAATCCACAACGGCGCCTATCGCAGTGATAAGGATGCCGCCAAGGAAGGAAAATACCTCTGAAAATGTAGGACCAAGCGTTTTAACCAGGTAGTTGACGATCGGTAGAATAAACTTGTTGAAAATATCTAGTGTGGAAATCCCAGCATATCCGGTGTAATAATCGGCTCATCCTGGACATGCTCAAAGTGAACCCCATCCTCGCTTACCAGAAGCCCAAGATAGCATTTAAACGGATATAAGTTTCCCGCCGTACGCTCAATCATATAAAATTTACCTTCATCATAAATAACTGCCGGATTAAACACGGTAATCCTTCTCCAGTTATATTTGCCTGGCACGACAATTGGATTGGCTTGATGCCTAACCATTCTCATGATTTCCCCTCCAGTTCATTCCTTGACGATTGATATAATACGACTTCCGTTTACTTGAACTTCCCTCAACTCGCCATACAGCACCTCAATGTCCCATTCCACTTCTCCTGTTTGTGCATTAATTTGCTGCTTGTAAATGCCCCATGCGGTTCCTGTACTCCAGAAGCATGAGTAATGATCTGCAAATAGCTTTGGCGCAAAAGCCATCGTGTGATTGACCATATCGTAGGAGAAGCCGCTTAAAGCCGTTAACACAGCCCAGCTTGACATCGATCTTGCATAATGATGACCACATTCCATTTCGTTCCACGGATTGCGATGAAATCCCTCGAAGCGTTCTCGTACCGCTTTTACCACCGTCAGACCTTCCTGTACATAGCTTTCATAAATCAAATGAGCAGCTACTTGATATTCAATTCCCGTCCATACCTCATCCGAATAGACGAACGGCAGCTTGGGCTGGCCTCCATGCGGCCATGAGCACAGCAATAAGCCCTTCTCCTCATTTAATGCAAAGGTGCGCTGTACATTCGAATGATTCGTAAAATTCGTCAAAAAGTTATATTTATAAATCGAATAAACGGCCTGCTTCACATGTTCTTCCGACAACACATAGCCTAGTCCCACTACATGCGCCATTAACTGACCGAACAATTGATCAGATAAGCAGCCTGTTCCGTATTGATAGCGATAGTCGTTAATGTCCTCAAGCTGCTGGATATAGTACTCGCCTCCCCAGAGCATTTCATCCATTCTCGTACTTCCTTGCTCGAAGGCAAGTCGATACTTCTCGGTGTGACTGTCATCTCCCAGATAATCAGCCATTTCAATACCAGCTTTAAGAGCGGCGTAGAACATAGAGTTAGTTAGCGAATTGGGTCCTTGAAACTCGATATCATACGTATTATGCTGCTCGGCATCCAGCACATAATCACCATCCAAATCCCAATAAGCAAAAGCAAAATCAAGCGCTCGACTGGCCTGCTCCCACACCTCTTGTAGAAACTCATCATCACCGCTCAGCTTCCATTCCCGATACAACCTAATGATTGTGCCCATCTGACCATCCGCCGCTGGGATCATATCCCACCTTTTGCCGCCAAACACCCGATTGGTGCGAAAAGCCATGCAGCCTTCCTCATCGGTTTCGAGCAAAAACTCTACCCTACGCATCGTGCGCTCCAGTTCAGGGAAAAGAAAAGCTAGCGTTTGCGCATAATTCCATACATGGGTACAGGTGCCTTCGCAGCTGCCAACATGGTCCATGCCACCTTCCCATCCTAGCAGTGTTCCGTCCTCAATGCGAAAGCAGGTCGTGCTGCGCAATACGGTAATATTGCTTGCCAGCGCATCAATCACATAGGAAGGCAACGTACTGCCGAACATTGCATGGTGAAAGTCTCGCGATAGCTTCTCTTCTCGGCAGCTCGGTCAGCAAATAGCTTCCTGCATGCCAAGCATCTTTAAATAAGGTAGCATAATAGTTTTTTACGATCCCATGCCCATCTTGATCGGGAATCGTAATTCCCCCTACCCAGCCCTTAGGCCGATTGGGAAAATGCCAAGCGAGCACAAACTCAAACACCTTGTCTTCACCAGGATTCAATACATGGTGGATCCCTATCGAGCCAATCCTCAATTTGTCCTTCTGAGAACTGCTCCCTCTAATCCCCTCCGCTTCTGAATGCATTTCTAAATGTCCATCTGTGCAGAAATCGTCCCAAAAGTCATGAATACTATCATTCCAATACCCATCGAGCCACTCTTCCTTAACCGTTACATTCAAATCTGTCGTTAAGAGCGCCATGCTTCCAAAATGCAAATGATCTGACTCAAGCTGAGGGGAATCAAAGAACAAGCCTCTTAGCTCTGGCTGCTCCAGATATCGATTCCGGACCTGCTCTTTGACTCTCACATATCCAGTGTTATCAATCTTCTCAAGACCTACCACATTAGCTATAGATCCAGCAATCGTGACATCTACTGCGGAAGAAGCTTTGTTACGGACTCTATAACGAAGGACAGCGCCTGGGATACCCGAATCATCCGCATTTAACGGAATGAATGGAGTGAATGCCTCCAAAGTAACTTCCACCGGAACGCCGCTATCTTTCAACGTAACAGACACGAAAGGATACTCTCCACACAGTTCAGATTCAGCAAATCGAGGCAATCCCGCAATCTCGGGAGAATAAAATCCACATGGCCCCGCAAAGGATCCCTCCAGCTTGGATTCCAGCACTTTAGCGACATAGGGCTCTCCTGGTGCTTGCGCACGAATCGCAAAAAATGTATACGGCAGTTTGTTACCTTTGCCCTGACTATTGAAAATTTCCCAATCGCATAATTGTCCACGTGATCCAACCGAAACATTGCCTGTTCCGATTCCACCAAGCAGAAACTTGGCCTGGGTCGCTTGACCTGGATAGGTTCGCTGCTTCTTTCTTTCGAGCAACTCTTCCTCCAAGTATGAATAATGCTTCATCGCCTAGCCTCCTTCTCCAACTGCTATATTTGTGAAATTCACACCAAGATTAGCATCGCTCGAATGAAAGACGAAAGTCCTTATTATGCTTATGGAGGTTCTTATTCTTCAAATCCTGAGGACCACAAACAAAAAAGCTGAATGATCCCCCTATCCGGCAACGAATAAGTCGTCATTCAGCTTGCGCTATATAAATTTTCTTAATAACTATCTACCTAGTACACTCTCTTCTTTCCTTGCTCATCCTTTAGGATCTCTACCGCCTCGCGGAAGCGCAGTGAGTGGATAATCTCACGCTCACGCAGGAACTTCAGGCTGTCTTGTAGATCCACGTCATCAGTCATATCGATCAGCCATTGATATGTAGCCCTTGCCTTCTCCTCCGCGGCTATATCCTCATACAGGTCAGCGATTGGATCGCCTTTCGCCTGAATGTAGGCGGCCGTGAACGGCACGCCCGAAGCATTTTCATAGAAGAGCGCGCTATCATGGGCAACATAATGAGGTGCCAACCCGCAAGCTCGGAGCTCCTCCACAGTAGCATCCTTCGTGAGCTTGAATACCATAGTAGCAATCATCTCAAGATGGGCGAATTCCTCGGTGGAGATATCTGTAAGCAGCCCAATAACTTATCCGGAATTGAATACCTCTGGTTCATATAACGCAGCGCAGCAGCCAATTCCCCATCGGCCCCACCATACTGCTCCAGCAGCAGCTTCGCCATTCCGATATCGCATTTACCTACGCGAACCGGGTATTGCAGCTTCTTCTCGTATACCCACATGTTCTCCGCTTTACCTCCTTCTGCTCATTTTAAGAGCATGTTCAAAAAAGGACGAATTACTGCATTGAAGTAGCTATCAAGGCAGGTCTAGACCTGCCATGGCCATGGGGTATTTACCCATTCCCACGGATATCTTGAGAAGGAATGCCCGAAGTTCTGCAAAGGACCATAAAGATGCTGAAAATGCTCTGACAGATGCCGTCGCTCTAATGCCATTTGATTAAATTGCTGAAGGGCGGCCAAGTCCTCCGGATGTGTATCCAGATACAAGTTCAGCTCGACGAGTGTGAAATCCAACGCCTGCAGCTTCTCCAGCATATCATAATACTCTTGATCACAATGCGGCTTAGTTACTTCATTCATTCGTCTGCCTTCCTTTCCCCCACCGGGATTCATAGGGGCTGTATAATGCGGGCCATAGTGTACCATGTCTTAATGCTTCCTGCGTACTGAACTGTGGCAAATTGGGCGGCTGGAATCGCATATATAAATGCGGCGGAGTACTATAGTGTTTAGTCAGCATAGGCGGACAAGGATCAAAAGGGCCAATAAAAGGGGAATACGTCTTAACCTGAGTAAAGTTCAATCTACTTCCTCCTTCCTATATCTCCTCATTCTTTAACATATGACATTCGCCCAAATAATGAACAAAAAAGCGTGAATAAACAGCAAGAAACCGCCCTCTCCAGAGCGGTCAAGCCAAATGCTTATAAAAAAACCATCAGCATCACACTGCACTCCAAGTTCTCAAGTACAGCATAAACTGACGGTTTTATAGTCCGAAATGTCAGGAGAGAATTCTACGATTCCTCACATGGATCATCGAGTTGTTCCGGTTCTTGTAATTTAATGATCTTAACGCGGGTAATCCGAAGGCGGCTTGCCTCAGCAACCTCGAAAATCACATTATCCTCCTGCTTCTTCTTACCTTTGGCCGGAATCCCTTCTAGCTCCTTAAACAGCCAGCCTCCGATCGAATCGACCTCGTCGTCCACCAGATCACTGCCGATCAGATCATTGACTTCCTCAATCAACAGGCGTCCATCTACAGAGTATACGCCATCATGCAGCTTCTCGATTTCCGGACGTTCATCCTCAAACTCATCATGAAGATCGCCAACGATCTCCTCAAGTATTTCTTCCACCGTCAAAATACCGGCTGTACCACCATACTCATCTACCACGATCGCTAGCTGAGAATGACGCTTCTGCATCAGACGAAGTACATGGCTAATCTCCATAGATTCCGGGACATTCAGAATTGGCCGTACCATATCCGCGAGTTCTCTCGGACCTTCCGGCTCTGGCAGCAGTAGATCTGTAATATGTACAAAGCCGATGATTTGGTCTTTATCCTCCACAGCAACTGGATAGCGCGAATGCTTAGTGTCATTGATAATCTTCATATTGTCTTCCCAGGATAGATTCGTGTACAAGCAATCCATATCTGTCCGCGGCAGCATAACCTCCCGCGCCAACATATCCGAGAAGTCAAAAAGATTGTCCATCAGCTTCATTTCATCTTTGTCGATGACGCCGCTCTTAGCGCTCTGGTTCATCAAGATCCGTATTTCTTCCTCGGAATGCGCCATCTCGCTCTCATTGGCCGGCTGAATGCCGATTAAGCGGAGCATTCCGTTAGCCGATGCATTAAGCAGCCAAATGACTGGCAGGAACAGCCTGTAGAAGTACAATAGCGGTGCCGACAACCAGAGTGATGTCGCTTCGGATTTCTGAATCGCCAGCGATTTAGGAGCTAATTCACCAACTACAATATGCAGAAATGTAATAATCGCGAAGCCAATGGCTACGGAAATCGTAGAGATCAGCGTGGAATCCGTGACGCCGAGCTTATACATAATAGGCATGACGATAAGCTCGGATACAGCCGGTTCACCTACCCAGCCAAGACCGAGTGATGCTAACGTAATTCCTAACTGAGTAGCCGATAAGTAGGCATCCAATTTCTTATTGACTCGAAGCGCATAGGAAGCCCTTCGATTCCCTTCGCTGGCAAGCTGGGTCAGCCGTGATTGGCGCACCTTAACGAGCGAGAATTCCGCAGCAACGAAGAACCCGTTAAAGAACACCAGGATTAAGACTATAAGTAGATTAGAAATAATCTTGCCAACTTCAAAATCGGTGTGCAAGATGAACGCCTCTTTTCTGTGTGATTACGTATAATGTCGTATTGGTAAATATTATAGAACTTTCTCTTATAGAACGGTAGCTTTGCGTGATTTGAAGTCGATATCCTTGTAATACATATCGGCAACCAACAGATTAGGACCACAGCAATTCGCAGCAGGGCAGTGACAATTCACCTTCTGATTGAGTGGATGCTCCGTAAGCCACTTCTCAAAAATATCATCCAGACGCCCGTCACGCAAATTGCCAAAGGCAGGAATAGCCGCGAAATCGGTGACGAATACATCGCCAGTAAACATGTTCACGTTCACCCGATTGCGCCCATCAGGATCATTGCGCATTGTAACATTTGGTTCCTGACGCATACGGCGCAGCAGCTTGGCATCCTCTTCATTTGTATTGCAGGCGAAGAAAGGAAGCGTGCCGAACAGCATCCACAAGTCGGGATCACGGGAATCGAGTAACGAATGAATAGCTCCGCGCATCTGATCCAGCGATAACATCGGCAGCCCCTCCGCAAAGTCAGCTGCATACATTGGATGAACCTCATGTCGTTTACAGCCCATTTCCAGAATTAGGCGGTGAATCTCAGGCAGCTTCTCATAGGTCCGATAATTGATCATCGATTCTGCGGAGATGAACATTCCTGCCTCACTCAAGCGACGGGTATTCTCCACCATCTTGTCATACATTCTGTAGGCAACCTCAGGTTTCACCGGATGCCCGCTACGTGCAAAGCCTACCTCATGGAAGTCCCGCTCGCTCGTATAATTGAACGAGATATGCATGACATCCAGATAAGGCAACAGCTTCTCATAACGGTCATAATCAAGTGTCAAATTGGAATTGATCTGAGAACGAATGCCTCGCGATCTGGCATATTTCAATAGCGGAACAATCAATTCGTCAACCGTCTGCTTCCGGAATGTAGGCTCCCCGCCCGTGATGCTAATCGTCTGCAGGTTCTCGACCTCATCAAGTGCTCTTAGCATCGTATCGAGTGGAATATGCTCTGGCTCCTTCATGACTAGGCTATCGCCTACTGCGCAATGCTCACATCGCATATTGCACAGATTGGTAACAGTCATCTCAACGCTGGTCAGCACATGTCGGCCGTGCTGATGAAGTGACAGAATCGGGTCCCACGGATCATAGCTCGGGTTAATTTGCCGGAACGTTTCGTTGTTCGTACTCATTATTTTCATATTATACTCACCTTATTTATTTATAGCTTTTTTGTACCATCTACTCCGGTAATAACGACGGATAGACGGCTTGACAGATCAATATCGTATGGAGCCTTCAAATCAACTCCGTCAGGATCAGTCAGTACCCTAACCACAGGTCTGTGCGGAATATCTTTGTGAATCTTGGCGACAACAGCCTGCTCACCAGTACTCAAACCGACGGTCATACCAACTGGATAAATAGCGACATGATCTCTAAACAGCTCTAATTTCGACTTCTCATACCATTCTCCGCAGCCCGCATAGAGCACCTCCACTGCCTGATGCGGAAGCATCGCTGGGCGATATACCCGGTGCGTGGTCATCGCATCGAACGCATCCGTAATCGCAATCCAGCGAGCGAACTCATGAATTTCGTCACCCTTCAGGCCTCGCGGATAACCGCTGCCGTTGACTCTCTCATGATGCTGATAGGCACAGTGGGCAGCCTTGAGCGGAATCCCCGGCTCATCTTTTAACAGTTTGAAGCCGATCTCAGTATGCTTCTTAATCTGTGCGAACTCCTCATCAGTCAGTTGCGACGGCTTATTCAGAATATCCGGCGGTACCTTCGTCTTGCCGATATCATGTAGCATGGCTCCAAGGCCAAGCAATGTCAGATCCTCTTTACTGTAACCGTAAACCTGACCTAGCAGCAAAGTATAGATGCATACATTCAAAGAATGACGATACAGATAATGATCCATACTATCGATATTCATCATCATTATCATCACGTTTTCCCTGGAGCTGAGATCATCGATGATCGACTCGACCAGGCCGGAGAAAGTCTTACCCAGATAAGGATAGACTACCCCTTTCATCGATGGTTCCATCAGCTTCTTAAAATTGACCCTTAACTCATTCAGCGCACGGCGGCGTGTAGTTTCTTCGATCATTTCGCTGACCTGGATATCATCCGTACGATGATCAGCAATATAAATATAATCGAGGCCGTGGTGACGCATGCTGCGAATGATAGCATCATTTATTTCTACATTTTCCGACAAGAGAACGATACCGTCCTCATTATAAATTTTCTTCCCTAACTTCATTCCTGGCCTTAGAGAATCTATTGCTATTAACCGCAATTAAACCACTTCCGTCTCGTTATAAATCGCTTTATTTAAATTTGCTCCCATCTGGTAAGGAAGCAACTATCTACAGCCCCTGCCGCCTGTAATTCCAATCTGAGCAGATCACGTATAAATAAAGGAAGCATATATTTCAGCTCACTCCCATTCTGCAACCGCTCATAGCCTACTCCGAAAGTAAACATATCAAGCGTGCCGACCCTATACGTCATTTCCGGCTCCAGTGGAATCCCCGCGATACTTGCCCGGACAATCCGTCGATACGGCTCTGCCTGTGGGTCATACATAACTTCCATTCCATCCAGGCAAATTCCGCCCAGAACCTTGCCGCGAAATCCATAACCGAATATAGGCTTATCCATCATGTCCGGAAGCAACGATTGCTCCAAGGTGTATAGTATGTCCTCACCTTTTAAGTTCATAGTACACGGATTAATCGGGGAAGGGCAACGTTCATGCAGCATGCCTTCGCTAATGTCCCCAGCAGGAAGCTCGCTCAGCAATTGACCACTATTGATGATCGATAGATCGCTCTTTGTGAACCTTCGGACTGCCTGGGCCAACAAATTACCGAATGGAGACTCATTGGTGTATGAAATCGGTAGCTTCCGATCCGTCCGCGTAACCGTCCGATCCAGACGAACCTCAGCCTTTTTACGATTAGTGTCAATGGAGTGCAGCACGATTTCACTCTCCACCCCAGGCTCCACCTTAAGCACCTTACCATCGTAAATTTCAGGCTTACCACTCACAGGATTCTTGCGGAATTTAATTTTCCCGAGATAATTACCGAATTTCCCGGCAGCCGTAATTGCTGTCTTCCCAATGATCTGCGGTTCCTCCAGCAAATGATGGGTATGTCCGCCTATGATGAGATCGATATTCGGGATCATCTCCGCCAACTGTCGGTCGAGCTTTATCCCTAAATGGGACATAACAACGATCAAATCCACCTGCGAACGCAACTGTTCTACATCATATTGGATCGTCTCCATCGGGTCAAGAGCATCCCATCCCAATAAACGGTAAAAATCAGAAAATGCCGCCGTTGCGCCAATCAATCCAATCGTAAATGGACCACGCCGTACAATATGATGTCTTCTCATCCACCCTGGAGGCTGGCCTGTTCTTTGCTCAACAATATTGTTGCAAATGACGGGACAACGCAGACTCGCATACGTTTCCTCTAGAAGTTCTGGAGTAAAGGTTAGACCCTCATTATTCCCGATCGTAATCGCATCGTATCCGGTCAAATTAATGACATCAACATTGGCATGACCTATGGTGCCCTCTGTCTCCGGTGCGGCTCGGTCCATATGGTCACCTATATCAAGGAGCAGCATTTCACTCTTTGGCTCGGATCGCAAATCATCGATCATCGCGGCGATTCTGCCCATGGTACCGAAATGGCTGTGCAAGTCATTCGTATATGCAATCGTTAATGTAATTTCGTCCGTATCCGGCACATGAAAGCCCCCTTGTTGTTTTTTATTCATTAGACCTACAAAAAATGAAGATAAATCTAATTATATACCTTGAAAACGCCCACTGTCTTCTTATATATGATATATTATAGGGATTTAAACTCATAAACCGAGGTGAATAGACATGAAAATATCCATTTTCCTCTTTGCAGGATTGGCCGAGCGACTTGGGACATCGCGGATCACCTTCGATTACAGCGAATCTCCTTTAACACCTGAGCGTCTGAAGCAACTTCTGAGCAATGCTTATCCTGATGCAGCCCCGCTTCTATCTGCTGCATTGGTAGCCGTCAATCAGGAGTATGCAGTAGCCGATTATCCGATCCAGGAGACGGATGAGATCGCTTTGATTCCACCTGTATCTGGAGGCTGATGCGTAAGCATCAGCCTTTTCACAGTCCTGTGATCTATTTAACAAAGTTAATGGTGACTACAAGTCTACGACTCCATAATTCTTGAGTCATATTGCTCTACTAATTAATAGCGACAAAGAACTATGACACCGTTGTCAACCCATTTATTTCCTGATATGATTGACTTAGAGCAAGTTTTCAAAAGCGGTCTTTTGGAACGATCTCTTAAAAGCAGAATATTGAGGTGTCATCTTTCTTGAAAATACATATCATGGATCTTAACCCTGGAGACAAGCTTCAGTCCGACGTATTTAATCATTTTGGCGTATTAGTTCTACAGAAAGAAAAGGAGCTGTCCAACGAGGCCATCGTAAAATTGATGCAGCATGGTATCGATTATATTGACATCATCCCTCATACCATTGATGTCGTCGTACCGAGCGCATCGGTCACTCCACAGTTCATCCAGAAGATGCAGCCCGTATTTAATGAAGCGGTTGACGGATTTGAAGCGATTTTCCTGGAAGCTTTAGCAACCGGCAATTTCGATAATTCCCAGGTAGACCGCCTACTTGAGCCTATGGTCGAGCAACTCGATACCCAGAAGGATGTCGTCTCTTTGCTCCTACTACTTGGCAATCATGACAATTATACATATAATCACTCTTTGCAGGTTGGAATGCTATCCTATTATATCGCTTCTTGGCTAGGATATTCAAAGGAAGAGGCCTACAAAGTAGGTAAAGCCGGTTACTTGATCGATATCGGAAAATGTAAAATACCGGATGAAATCCTGTTCAAACCTGGGAAATTGACACCTGAGGAATTTGAAGAGGTCAAACGTCACACTCAATATGGATATGAGATCATTATGAATTCTACCGATGACGAGCTATCGGCCCTCGTTGCTCTGCAACATCATGAGCGCGAGGACGGCAGTGGTTATCCACGTGGACTGACCGATAAGGAAATCCATCCTTACGCTAAGATCGCTGCGGTAGCAGACGTCTATACGGCTATGACGTCTAACCGAATCTATCAATCGAAGCAAGAGCTGTTCACTGTACTCAAGGAATTGAATAACATGAGCTTCGGTAAATTATGTCCTGAGCCTACCCAAGCGCTGATTAACCACCTGCTGCCGAACTTTATCGGCAAGAAGGTATTACTAAGCTCTGGTGAGGTAGGGGCCATTATTATGACGAATCCATCCGATTTCTTCCGTCCGCTGATCCGTACTGAATCACGCTTTATCGACCTGGCTAGGGAACGTGAGCTTACGATCACTGAGGTTTATATGTAGGTACCTGAAATGAATTAGGAGAATGGTCTGGTTGACAGCCATTCTTCTTTTTATTGAAAAAAAAGGGCGCCCAGGTCACTTCTCATGACTACTGGGACTGCCCTTTTTCTACAGGAGAGCCCTTAACCGATGGACCCCTCCATTTCGAATTTAATCAATCTATTCATCTCAACGGCATACTCCATCGGCAGCTCTTTCGTAAACGGCTCAATGAAGCCCATGATGATCATCTGAGTCGCTTCCTCTTCGGTCAAACCACGGCTCATCAAGTAGAAGAGTTGCTCTTCCGACACCTTCGATACGGTCGCTTCGTGCTCCAGAACAATGTTATCATTCATGATCTCATTGTATGGAATAGTATCCGAAGTAGACTCATTATCGAGAATGAGTGTATCGCACTTGATGTTGGACTTCGCGCCATCTGCTTGACGTCCGAATGATGCAAGACCGCGATATGTTACTTTACCGCCATGCTTACTGATCGACTTCGATACGATCGTCGAAGTGGTGTCCGGAGCGAGGTGAATCATCTTCGCACCCGCATCCTGGAGCTGGCCTTTGCCGGCAACAGCAATCGACAGCACGCTACCTTTGGCTCCGCGGCCTTTCAGGATAACCGCTGGATATTTCATCGTCAGCTTGGAGCCGATGTTACCATCAACCCATTCCATCGTTGCATTCTCTTCTGCAACTGCACGCTTCGTAACGAGGTTATAAATGTTTGGTGCCCAGTTCTGAATCGTAGTATAACGAACGCGAGCATTCTTCTTACAGATGATCTCTACGACTGCGCTGTGCAGAGAGTTTGTGCTGTAGACCGGAGCCGTACAGCCCTCTACATAGTGCACGAAGCTATCCTCATCAGCAATGATCAGCGTACGTTCAAATTGACCCATATTCTCCGAATTAATACGGAAGTAGGCTTGCAACGGAATCTCACACTTCACGCCCTTAGGAACATAGATGAAGCTACCGCCAGACCATACCGCACTGTTCAGAGCGGCAAATTTATTGTCCGCTGGTGGGATAATCGTACCAAAATGTTCGCGGAAGATTTCCGGATGCTCTCTAAGAGCAGAATCGGTATCCATAAAGATTACACCTTGATCCTCCAGATCCTTCTGCATGCTATGGTATACAACCTCAGATTCATATTGGGCCGATACCCCAGCCAGGAACTTCTGCTCTGCTTCCGGAATACCAAGCTTATCAAAGGTTTCTTTAATTTCGTCAGGAACTTCGTCCCATGTCTTGCCTTGCTTCTCAGATGGTTTGACATAGTATTGAATTTCGTTAAAGTCAAGATCGTCCAGATCTCCGCCCAGCGCGGTAGCGGCATTTTCTCGAACTGCTCCAACGATTTCAGACGGAAGTTAAGCATCCATTCCGGTTCATTTTTCATACGGGAAATTTCCGTGACAATCTCTCGAGTCAAGCCTTTACCCGATTGAAAAATTGACTTATGCTCATCGCGAAAGCCATATTTATACTCTTCCATTTCAGGCGCTTTCTTAGCCATGGCTGCATTACCTCCTTAATCTTTCATTATCCATATGCTTCAATTACTCTTCTTCGTGAATCCCCTTCTTAAGTGCATTCCACGCCAGTGTTGCGCACTTGATTCGGGCAGGGAATTTATTAACCCCGGATAGAGCTTCAAGCTCTTCATATTCATCAAAATCGACTGTCTCTCCCTGCATCAAGGAAGAGAAACGTTTAGCCAAATCCATTGCTTCCGCATAGGTCCGGCCTTTCACTGCCTCTGTCATCATCGATGCTGAGGACATACTGATCGAGCAGCCTTCCCCAGTGAAGCGGGCATCTTCACAACGCCATCCTCCAGCTTCAGCTGGAGCGAGATGCGATCCCCGCAAGTTGGGTTGTTAAGATCAACAGTCAGGGAATCGTCATCGAATTTCCCGCGGTTGCGCGGGTTTTTATAATGATCCATAATTACGCGGCGGTATAAGTCGTCAAGTTGCATTATCCAAAATACTCCTTTGTCTGGACTAAAGCTTCAGCCAGACGGTCAATATCCTGCTCCGTATTGTACAGATAGAGACTAGCCCTAGCTGTAGCGCTGGCCTCAAGCCAACGCATCAACGGCTGGCAGCAATGATGACCGGCACGAATAGCTACTCCGGACGCATCCAGAACAGTAGCCACATCATGCGGATGAACATCCTGCAGATTGAAGGTCAACAGCCCGACCTCGCGATCACGCGGCCCATACAACGTCAGTCCTTCAATTTCAGAGAGTTTGGCTTCAGCATATTTCGCCAGCTTCGCTTCATGCTGATGAATTGCATCCATACCAATCTCCTGCAGAAAATCAATCGCAGCGCCCAGTCCAATCGCTCCGGCGATAATCGGTGTCCCACCTTCGAATTTCCACGGAAGTTCCTTCCATGTCGATTCATATAGGCCAACATCATCGATCATCTCACCGCCGAACTCGATCGGCTCCATAGACTCCAGCAAATGCTTCTTACCATATAGTACCCCAATTCCTGTCGGTGCGCACATCTTATGGCCAGAAAAAGCATAGAAATCACAATCCAGCTCCTGCACATTCACTTTCATATGAGGCGTGCTCTGTGCTCCATCCACAACCATAACGGCTCCATGACGGTGAGCAATCTCGGCCAGTTCTTTGACCGGATTCACTACACCAAGCACGTTGGAGACATAAGCAACCGAGACGATCTTCGTCCGATCGGTAATCGTCTTCTCCGCATCCTCCAGAGCGATATTGCCGTCAGGCTGAAGCGGAATATATTTTAAAGTAGCACCCGTTCTTTTAGCCAACTGCTGCCAAGGGATCAAATTACTGTGATGCTCCATTGGGGTAATGACAATTTCATCCCCCTCTTGAAGCACCGCAGGCCCATAACCGGAAGCAACCATATTTAGCGCAGTCGTCGTCCCCGAGTGAAAATAATCTCCTGAGTCCGAGCAGCGCCGATAAACCGAGCTACCTTCTCTCTAGCACCTTCATAAGCATCTGTAGCCCGGCTGCCCAGCGTGTGTACACCGCGATGTACATTGGAATTGTCCCATTCATAGTAGCGCTTCAGTGCGTCAAGCACGACGCGTGGCTTCTGAGAAGTGGCAGCACTGTCAAGGTATACGAGCGGATGACCATTAATCTCCTGATGCAGAATAGGAAATTGCTCCTTGATCAGCTCGGCATTCATTGACCTAACTTCCTTTCAACCAGCCCTTGCAATTGCTGCTGCAATTGTTCCAGAGGAATCTCTGTAACGACCGGAGCAAGGAAACCGTAAATTACTAAGCGTTCAGCTTGCTCACGTGAGATACCACGAGACATAAGATAGTAGATTTGCTCCTGATTCACTTGACCAACCGAAGCCGCGTGTCCAGCTTTGACATCGTCCTCATCGATCAACAGGATTGGGTTAGCGTCCCCGCGTGCCTTCGGACTAAGCATAAGAACCTTCTCCGTCTGCTCACCGTTTGCCTTGGTTGCACCCTTCTCGATCTTCGTGATCCCGTTAATGATCGCCGTAGATTGTTCACGCATAACAGCTCGGGTAATCATTTGGCTCTCAGAGCTCTTACCGAAATGAACTGCCTTCGTCGTATAGTTCAGCTTCTGCGAACCTGAACCAACAGCAATCACCTTCATATCGGAGAGAGATCCGTTGCCTTTGAGAATCGACAGGGTCTCACTCATTGCATCGCCGAAATTCATCTCACCAATGATCCATTCGATTGATCCGTCATTGTCGACGATCGAACGACGGTAGCTGAGATCAGTGGTGCTTGTTCCCAGATTATGAACCGTCGCGAATTGTACCTTGGCTCCCGCTTGAACGAATACTTCCGCTACTCCACTATGAATAACTGTCTTCTCAAATTGTCCGGAGAAGTAGTTGTCTACATAAGTAACACGGCTATTCGCCTCAGCTACGATCAAGATATGCGGCGCGAAGGTCGTCTTGTCGTCCTGCTGTACGAAAATGCTCTGCAATGGAATATCGATCTCTACATTGCGTGGAACATACAGGAACACACCGCCATTCCAAAGAGCGGAATGTAGAGCCGTCAAGCGGTTCTCATCGCTCTTGACAGCTTGGTGCAAATATTTCTGTACCAGTTCGCCATGCTCACGAACGGCAGTCTCCAGATCAGTGAAAATAACACCTTTGGCAGTCAGCTCAGGGACAACTGCGTAAATTGTGTTCTACTGTTCACCTGAACAATCAGATTGCTATGCTCTTTCAAATCGACGAGAGAAGCCACACTTTCGGGCAATTGCTGCTCTGATGCTGCATAACCTTCGCGCAGTTGACCGAAGTTGCTGAGATCCCAGCGTTCGATTTTCATTTTTTCCAATTTAGGTAGTTCAAGCTCTTGAGCAAGCTTCACTCCATTTACACGACTTTCCGTTAACCAGGCCGGTTCCCCATTATTAACGGATGTTTGTCTTACTGTATCAAGTTCCACCGGAAGAACGATTTGTGTCGTCATTTCAGTTCCCTCCTTCCGTATTAGGCTTCTTGACCGACTGTTTCATCCGTAATTCCAAGTTCTTCTTTGACCCAATCATAACCGTCACGTTCCAGACGTTCTGCCAATTCAGGGCCACCCGACTTAACGATACGACCTTGCATCATCACGTGAACGAAATCCGGTTTAATATAGTCAAGCAAACGTTGATAGTGAGTAATGATCAGGAATCCGCGATCTTCATCGCGCATGCTGTTCACACCATTTGCTACGATACGCAATGCGTCGATATCCAGACCAGAGTCGATCTCGTCCAAAATAACGAGCTTCGGCTCAATCATCATCATTTGCAAAATTTCGTTACGTTTTTTCTCCCCGCCGGAGAAACCTTCATTCAAATAACGGTGAACAAATTCAGGATTCATTTCCAGCTCCTTCATTTTGCTCTCCATTTGACGAATGAATTTGATCAGTGAGATTTCGTTGCCTTCCTCACGACGTGCGTTGATTGCACTGCGCAAGAAATCAGAGTTTGTTACACCCGCGATCTCACTTGGATATTGCATACCCAGGAACATTCCCGCACGAGCACGCTCGTCCACGGCCATTTCCAATACGTCTTCACCGTTCAAGTTTACCGATCCGTCGGTTACTTCATATTTGGGATGTCCCATCAAAGCGGAAGCAAGTGTACTTTTACCAGTTCCGTTTGGGCCCATGATGGCATGAATTTCTCCGCCCTTTATTTCAAGATCAATTCCCTTGAGAATTTCTTTTCCTTCTATGGTTGCTTTCAGACCTTCAACAACGAAATTTGTCATTTTTTACCATACCCTCCATTACTCGTTCTCTTTTTTGTTAAAGCGATTATAACATAAAAATTCTAATCATTATCTAATTAGAATTATTATTGATGATTCTCACTGATTCTCATTCCATTCTACCCTACTTTGCAACCCGAATCAACGCAAGTAGGAAAGATTCTCAATGAATTAATCAAACAATGAAGCTAATAACCCCAAATCCACATCCACCGATCTAGGTCTATAGAATCATTTTAATAAAAACACCATAAGTTATACTGCATTATTATATGAATTCCGCTATTTTTATAAGATTTTAGGACTATGCTTCCCTTTGAAGCAGTGCTATGATTATCAGGTAAAATATACGAAAACTTTTTTGCTACATATCATGACATGAGCTTTTGGGGGAAATATGAAAAAAACAAGTGCAACCGACCAAGAAGAACTAGGATTCCTATTTAATGTAGAAATTCTGGTTAAAGAACAGACGAATGCAAAAGCACTGCAAAAACTGTTGCAACTTTTGAACAATAGTGATGATATTATCGATTATCGTATCAACTCAGGAATTGAGTTAGGCTCCATCATTAACTCAATGCTTGCCAACAAGAAGCAGTCGCTTATCGCCAAATCCTATAAAAGGATTAATGAAGGTGCTTCGAAACCGACTCCCTCGGAGACCAAGACTGCAAAATCATCCCCTGCTCCTCAGGAACAACAAACAGAAGCCACACAACAGAGCAGCTTTGAAAGTATGGCCAAAAGTCAGGAATTCGAGAAGTGGATTCAAAAGTATATTGCGAATAATTCACTCGTCCGCCTGTTAGTCAACCGAAATGGGAAGCGCGTCAGCATTCCTTGCCGCATCTTGAACTTCCTGACGGATACCTATACCTTGACGGTCTATCATGTGGATGAGAAGCAGGTTTATTCTTTCCACCTTAGTGAAATTATCGATCTTAACGAGTAACATATAATAGAAGTAGTTCAAAAAGGGAACTGATAAAAAAGCGGACGATCTATCTAATTCATAGATTCGTCCGCCTTTTTTATTTGCTACTATTCTGCTGAGTCTTGTCCCATGCGGCCAATATGAACATCAGCCAGCCGGCAATAAAGGATACGCCGCCAAGCGGAGTAATCGGGCCAAACCATTTCCAACCCGTCAGGGCTATCAAGTACAAGCTGCCCGAGAACAAGATCGTACCAATCAGAAACAGAATATTCGCCCAGCGCCATTTACTCGCACTGCCTCCAAAGGCCGCAGCTATGGACGCCAGGATCATACCGATTCCATGAATCATCTGATAGTGAACCCCTGTCTCATAAGTACCGAGCATTTCCTCTCCGATTATCGGTTTCAGCACATGAGCCCCAAATGCTCCAAGTGCCACGGACAACAGCATAATTATAGCGCCGATCCCGGCATATTTGCGTTGCATGCTAACGCCTCCTATACAGTTCAACCTTACCTTTACTCATCTTAACTCAATGCCTTGATTCATTCTAGTATTACATACAATTCAAATAGTCATTGATTTTTTGGCAAAGATATGAAAAATTAGACAGAGTAATAAATATGGCCAAAAGGAGACTTATTAAAACAATGGAAAACTTTGACCAGAGGAATTACGCTACATCCCCTTCTTATCCTGGCCCCGCACAAGGCGGCCAACCAATTCTGATAACCAAGCATTCGGGTCCTGGCATCGCCTCCTTCATCATAAGCTTGGTAACCTTCTTGGGCTATATTTTCGCAACAGTACTCATAACGGTGGCAGCTGCCAATGTTCTGGAGAGCCCGGATGAACTATTCCAGGAGTATTTCATGCAGCAAGGCAGCGCAATTGTTGGGATTCTGCTATTCTTCCTAGCCGCACTCCTAAATCTCACCTCACTAATATTAGGCATTGTCGGAATAAGCACCAAGAATCGCAAGAAAGTGTTCGCTATATTAGGTACGATATTCTCGGCAATCCCTATATTCCCAGTGATTATCATCCTATTGTTTTCTAATCTATAATAGGAAGTGGAAGTATTATCACTTTTAAGGGAGATGTATATGTCACAAGTAAAAATATTCGCGGACAGCACCTCCGATCTGCCGACAGATTGGATTACAAAATATGAAATAGGAATTATTCCTCTCTACGTTGTGTTTGGTGAGGAAATTTACCGGGATGGTATCGATATTACTCCGGAGGAGCTCTATCGCAAGGTTGAAGCAGGCGGTTCTCTGCCGAAGACCACGGCGCCGTCACCAACAGACTTTGTCGATGCCTTCCGCCCGCATATCGAACGCGGTGAGACTATCGTCTATATCAGCTTGTCGTCCAATCTATCCGCTACCTATCAAAACGCTCTAATTGCTGCCGATGAATTCCCACCAGGCCGGATACATATTGTAGATTCTATGAACCTATGCAGCGGAATTGGTCTACTTGTCATGAAGGCCGTTAGAGCGGCGGAACAAGGCAAGACTGCGGCAGAGATTACAGCTGTGCTTGAGCATACCCGTCCGCTGGTAGATACCGAATTTGTCATCGATACACTGGAGTATCTGTACAAAGGAGGTCGCTGCTCAGGAATGCAAAATTTCATTGGCAGCCTGCTAAAGATTCGACCGATTCTGAAGGTCGTGGACGGTTCCATCATCCCGGCTTACAAAGTGCGCGGCAAAAAAGACAAGGCCGTTCAGAAAATGCTGGATAACGCACTAGCAAATCTTGATGCGATGGATAATGATGTAATTATTGTTGCTCACACGCTTGCCGAGGAAGAAGCCCTATATCTAGCTTCCGTACTGAAAGAGAAGACCAGTGCGCGCGAAGTAGCTCTCTCCCAAGCAGGATGCGTTATTTCGAGTCATTGTGGCCCACATACTGTCGCAATCATGTATACTAAGAAGTCTGAGGCCTGACGGATCAGACAGACACAGGCCTAAACTAAACCATATAAGGAGGACTAACAATGGGAAACCTCAAAATATTCGCTGACAGCACATGTGACCTGCCATCCGATTGGATTAGGAAATATGACATTGGTATCATTCCCCTGTATGTCACCTTTGATCAGCAGACCTATAAAGACGGCGTTGATCTAGATACCCCAATGTTATATAAGAAGGTAAGCGAGATCGGGAGACTGCCGAAGACGGCTGCCCCTTCGCCTGCTGACTTCATCCAGGCTTTCACACCAGCGATCAATGAAGGCAAAGATATTCTGTATATCAGCTTGTCGTCCGAGCTCTCCTCTACGTATCAGAACGCGGTGATCGCCGCAGCTGAATTTCCTGAGGGACGAGTACAAGTATTTGATTCGCTGAACCTGTCCACCGGCATAGGCCTACAGGTCATGAAAGCATATAGAGCTGCCGAAGCTGGCCAAAGCACCGATGAGATCATGGACCTTCTGCACCGAACCCGTCCACAAGTTGAGACGGAATTCGTGATCGATTCCCTCGACTATCTCTACAAAGGTGGGCGCTGCTCAGGTATGCAGAACCTGGTCGGCAGTCTACTGAAGATCCGTCCGGTTATCAAGGTGATCGATGGTAAAATGACTCCCGCCTACAAAGTACGCGGGAGCCGTGAGAAGGCCCTTCAGCAAATGCTGGACAACGCGCTTGCCCGCATCGATGAGATGGATAATGACCTGATCTTCGTTACTCATTCGCTGGCGGATGAGGATGCCGACCAATTGAAGAGCATTCTACAGGAGAAGACAGGAGCTGAGAAGTCGCGATCTCCAAAGCAGGCTGCGTCATCTCAAGCCACTGCGGTGCGAAGACAATCGGCATTCTGTATACGAAGAAGACAAGCTAACGTTTTTTAGCTTAACGCTTATGAGTACAAGAATCTTAGATAAAATAGAACCCCGCCTATCTAGGCGGGGTTCTATTTGGTTGATTGCAGTAGAACAGCATACGTTGGCATTCATCTCTACCGATACAATACTACACACAGACCTGAGCCACAGTAGAACCAATACGTTCAGTCGACAACAGCTTATACAGTACCATCTTGTTTGCATCGGTGTTCAGAACATCCTCGCGTGTTGTCTATACAACTTTCTCTAACGAAACTGGATATCGCTATTCAGGCCAAAAAGGGCTGCTAAAAATTCTAACGAAACTGGGTATCGCTATTGAAGCAAATTAGTGCCTAAAAGCCTGGATTTCTCCCAAATAACGATCTGTAGTTTCGTTAAATTAAAGTTTCCGCTTTTTTTGAGGAATTAACGATCTGTAGTTTCGTTAGAACTGAAAAAACTCTGCGTGAGCTTTACAACCATCCGCAAACCTGTAAAAATGCAAGCTTGAGGCACTATTAGGCTCCGCAGGTGTTAATTCCTGCAAGAATGCAGTATTTTGAGCAATATTAGGCTCTCCAGGCGTTAATTCCTGCAAAAGTGCAGTTTTTTGAGCAATATTAAGCTCTCCAGATGTTAATTCCTGCATAAACCTCACGGCCCCCTAATAAAAGTGGAGTCTTGCCCTCCAATAAATTAGACTATTTATAAAGGGGAGATTCGAAATGAAACGAAAGAATAAAGCGTATGAAGAAGTTCGTTTACAGGTGGTCCGTGAGGCACTAGCAGGGATTAAGGTAGCCGTATTGTCCCGTAAGTATGGAGTTCATCCTGAGACTATTCGTAGTTGGATCAGGGAGTATCGAGATCAAATCGAAGAGCATGAGATACCCGCTGCAGATGAACAGCTACAGGAATTAAAAAGATTGCAGGAAGTCGAAGAGAAATACCAAACCGCTGTAAAGATCCTAGGCGAAAAGGAATTAGAAATCGAAATCCTGCGTGAACTCTTAAAAAAGAAGAACCCTGCTTATCTGAAAGATTCGAAATAGCAGACCAGTTTATTAAGCAGGGATATTATGCAGCACTGGTACTGCGAATCTTAGGGTTGGCTGAGTCAAGCTATTATGCACGAAAAAAAAGAATAGGCCAACATGATGAGCCTGTAACACGCATTCGTAAAGGGCGTCCATGCCCAGGTTATTCGCTAACGGAAAACGGTACCAGAATAAGCGACGAACAGATTAAAGAGTGGTTCGTAGAGCTTACAGAAGGCGAAGAGAACGAGTATGGGTATAAATTGCTTGCTGAGTGCCTCCGTAAGGATCACCGTCTCATTTTGAATAATAAGAAAGCTTACCGTTTGTGTCGTGAATTGGGGATTCTCCAAAAGTATCGAGAGAGAAGATCGAAGCATCCTCGTCGATTGCCTAGAAATCGTCTAGTCACCGGTCCGAATCAGTTATGGCAAATGGATATTAAATATGGTTACGTAGCAGGACGTGACCGCTTCTTTTCCTGCTCAGTATCATTGATGTATTCGACCGCGCTATTGTGAGCTATTACCGAGGCTCTGAATGTAAGGCTACTCATGCAATTCAAGTTCTGGGAAAGGCACTAGAGTCCCGGATCCAGCCAGGAGAATCGCTACCCACGATCCGAACAGATAATGGACCTCAATTTATCAGTGCTTTATTTGGAGATACGTGTGAAAATTGGGGCATTTCACACGAAAGAATCCCTCCTAAAACTCCAAATATGAACGCATATATTGAGTCGTTCCACAGTATTGTGGAGAAAAATCTATTCAGCAAAATGGAATACAAGACGATGGAGGCCGCCTATGAATCGATAGATAACTATATCGATTTCTACAACAACCGAAGAATGCATGGCAGTCTGAAACGGATGTCTCCACTCCAATTTTCTAGTTGGATTATGCAGTTCGAAGATCGGTCTCAGTTCTATAGATCTTTGTAAAACTTTAAAATATAGCGTTAGACTACGAATACAGTATTTTACTCGGGTCAGACTCCAGATTTAGGGGGCCGAACCGTAAATGCAGTTTTTTTCTTATAAATTGGTTTGTTTAGGGCATGATCGAAGGAAATACCTGCATTTTTGCAGGCTTTTTGCTAAAAACGGTCGATTTCAGAAGAAAAAACTGCATTTCTGCAGTTTTCTTCTGAATCTTTTTATTTATGGGCCTAAAATGGACTTGATGATGCCCCGAAACGGACTTGAACTGCATTTGCTTTGGCACTTGCCTTGACCTTAGCTTTGGCACTTTCCTTAGCCTTGGACTTGGACATGACCAGAGCTTTGGCTTTGGCCTATCCCTTTTCCAGTCCCCGCTCCTTACCCTGACCCTAAACTATCTTCCGGCTCACTTTATTGCCCTCATAGCTGAACAGGGCGATCTTGTTCTCGACGACCGTCTCCATATGGACCAGGTCTGCCCCAGAGCGAGTATACATAAGGAAGAGTGCGCTCCAAATATTTAAGGTCCAGCTCAAGACCGTCATATTGATGTTTCAGCAGCAGCTCGCCAGCCCGATTATAATCGCCGTCCTTCACGACAATGTAAGGAAATCCGCCGTTCATGCGGGAAGCTACAAGCTGATCACGCACATTCTCCCATGCCTTGTCGGTGATTTTCCATTCGGGTCCCTGCTTCTCGAAAATGTACAGATCCAGATCATCTACCAATTGCTTCGTCAAATAACTGCGCAGGAATGAAGTATCTGAGTCGAGCTCCCGCACCTCAAAGATCTTCTCTCTACCCTGCCCAGGGACTCTCCCGAATCTTGTTCTTTCCTCCTCTGTTGGCTTATTCCAACGCCGTTCAATATCTTCGAATATTTTCAGACCCAGATAGTAGGGATTGAGGTTTTGCGAAGGTTGCACGACAGAAGCGTTAAGCTTGGCGAATTCGATCGTCTCGTCACTGCTCAGATCCATCTCGCGCAGAATCCTCTGATGCCAGTAAGAGGCCCAGCCTTCATTCATGATCTTCGTCTCCATCTGCGGCCAGAAGTAGAGCATTTCTTCACGCAGCATGCTCATAATATCCCGCTGCCAGTCCTCCAGATTCTCCGAATACTCCTGGATGAACCAGAGAATATCCTTCTCCTGCTCTGGTGGAAAAGAAATCGCGTCCTCACTGTCCGAGAGCGCAGCGCCATGGTTCTCCAAATCCCACAGATCATCATATTCTCCCTGTCGGACAGGTGCCTTCGTCTGCTCCTTAGCGCGGCGCTGCTTCTCTTCCATTTGCTGACGCTTATCATAGCGGTGTGGCTTAATTAACTGCGGATCGACATGCTCCTGAATAGCCAGAACAGCGTCGATGAAAGCTTCCACCTTGCTCGCTCCATGAATCAACTCATAACGACTGATCCGCTCCGCGGTCGCAGACATACTCTCGACCATATCACGGTTTGTTGCCGAGAAGCGAAGATTGTTCTTGAAGAAGTCGCAGTGAGCCAGTACATGGGCGATGATTAACTTGTTCTGAATCAGCGAATTTCCTTCCAACAGAAAGGCATAACATGGATTGGAATTAATGACGAGCTCGTAAATTTTGCTTAATCCAAAGTCGTACTGCATCTTCATTTTATTAAAGGTTTTTCCGAAGCTCCAATGACTGAAGCGGGTCGGCATACCATAAGCCCCGAAGGTGTAGATGATGTCCGCTGGACAGATCTCATAACGCATCGGATAATAGTCCAGCCCGAATCCATCGGCGATTTCCATAATTTCCTGAATCGAATATTCCAACTGTTCCAGCTCAGCCGCCACGTTATTTGCCCCCTTTCCGTTTATGGAAAAAGCGTTTCAAGGCCTGGTACACCTCACCCTTCTCCTTAATTACATAGTACAAGAATCGTTCATGCTTCAAATTGCGATAAGCGGACATTAAGGTACTACCGCGGTTGTATTGATTAACCTCCCCGTAGCCGAACATATTTGAGCGCTTCAGAAGCTCATTGATGAGCCTAGTACAGCGTTCATTGTCCGAAGTCAGATTATCTCCATCAGAGAAATGGAAGGGATAAATATTGTAGCTGGACGAAGGATACCGTTCATCAATAATCTCTAGCGCCTTCTGATAGACGGAAGAGCAGATCGTGCCGCCGCTTTCACCGCGGGTGAAGAAATCCTGCTCACTGACCTCCTTCGCTTCTGTATGGTGAGCCAGGAACACAATCTCGACCTTCTCATATTGGCGACGCAGAAATCGAGTCATCCAGAAGAAGAAGCTGCGTGCGCAGTATTTTTCAAAATTGCCCATGGATCCACTCGTATCCATCATGGCGATAATGACTGCATTGGAGCGAGGAATCTGGACGTCCTCCCACGTTTTATAGCGCAGATCATCCGGTGAGATACCATGGATGCCCGGAGAGCCGGAAGTCGCATTGCGACGTAGGTTTTCTAGAATCGTCCGTTTCTTGTCTATGTTCGACATCAGTCCCTTCTTGCGGACGTCGTTGAAGCGGAATGAGACGGTCTCCATTTCCTCTTGTCCTTATCCTGAATAAAGGGAAGCTCCAATTCATTGAACAGCATATCCTCCAGTTCCTCGATACTGATCTCGGCTTCTACGACATCATGACCTGGCTGATTGCCTGCTTTGCCCCCTTTGCCGGCATCCTTTGGATGATCCTGAGCCAGCACATCGCCAACCTCGCTGTCTCCATTCCCTTGCCCAACATGCTTCTGTTTCTGAAAATTATGAATGAAGCGGTATTCCTCCAAATTGCGTAGAGGAACTTTAATAATCTGCTTGCCGTCCGACATAATAATATTCTCTTCAGTAATCAGATCCGGCAGATTTTGCTTGATCACTTCCCGCACCTTCTCCTGGTGGCGCTGCTGATCCTGGTAGCCTTTGCGATGCAGCGACCAATCTTCCTTGGAGACGACGAAGCTGAACTTATTCTGTTCAAATGAAGATGACACGGTGGGCACCTCCCTATTGGAATGTCAGGGAATTAAAAAGTAGTTGTAACTAAGTATATTCAAACGGCACGGTGATATGTGAGGAAGAAACAAAGCAAGTATAGCCCATTAGCAGAAATAGAATAGGGCAGCTATAACGAACAAAACCACCGGAGACTATAGTCCGGTGGTTTATACATCATTCTTATTATCTGGTCCAATAAATCTTACTCACAAATCTTCATCCGATATATCCCCAGCGCGACCGCGTACATATACCATGAAGCATGCGGCAGCCATTGCTCGGCCCAGCGCCAATTATCGTCAACGACGCCGGGTTCGGATCTGACAAACAATTCGATGTCTTCTTCATCGGTTAATCCGGAGGTAACTCCGTTGCAGATTCCACCAGGACAATTCATATAATCGAATCCGTTCACAAAATGGTACTGTGGATTGTTCCGTCCGGAGCCTTGCAGCATGCAGCTGTCAAATGGATTAAGTCCAAGAATCCAGCTCAACTGGGCATCCGCATAAGCTGATAGCTTCTCTTTAAACTCCGCATCCTTAGCATCTGTCAATTGCTTACCCAGTAGCCTAGCCGCTGCAGCTAGAGATGCCAGACGCGCATTCTCCCCTTGCCACCAAGGCGAAGCCTCTGTCTGATGAGGCAGGAAATATGAAGTATATCTCCGTCCATCACTGCTCTCAACCCATTGTCTTGCCAGTCCGAATGGATTAGTGACCTCTGCGGTAATCTTGAGTTCCGACTCCATGACCTGAAGTGCCGCCTCCATCACTTTGGCCCGGCGCGATTGATTCTTCTCAATCTGCAAATAGTTCAGTAGCGCTACCACCGGAAGCCCGGCATCCGAAGGATGGAAGAATGGGCGCCCCTCTTCATTGGCGCTCCAATAGTGGCCCCATTCTGCACTTGGCTGTAAATAACCAATTAACCGCTCGGCACTCTCGCCAGCTTGTTTTAGATAATCCGGATCCAAGGAGGCCTGGTACAATTCAACCAATGCGGTTAACTTACAATATTCATCCAACAGATTCGGCTTGCCATCATTCAAATACTTGGCATTATTAGTCGCAAGATATTCATACGACTCACGAGCTGCCTGCAAATATTGCTCGCGCGAAAAGTCGCCTGGGTAGGCGTGTCTACTCGCAGCAGCTAGAGCTGCAATGGCGAATCCAGCGCCCTGACGGAATCCTGTCTCATAGGACTCATCGGTAATTACTTCAACATCAGCTGTTACCGCAGCACCAAACTGGGAAGAAGAGTTCTTGTACTGAAAGGAGATCCTCCGGTCCTCCGACTTCATGAATTCTCCGCTGCGTTTGGCCGAACGGAAGAAGCTGCCCGAGGGTGCCCTCATACGGAACATATAGTCCGCACCAAACATCGCTTCATCCAGCAATCTACGTTTGAATTGGTAATAATGGCGATTTCCCGATTCCTCGAGTAGCTCATGCGTCTTAAACAGCGCCCATGCTGTAAAAGAACCCTGCTGCGGATTAAAATAAGTCGCATGCGACAAATGCGATAGATGCTTACCGTAATCCCCGGTCGCATCATACCAGCCCCCGTGCAGGTCATGTCGCCCTTCTCGCTCCCCAGCGAAAGGGATATTCCGGTCCGCCCGATCGAAATCTCCACTACACCGTTGAGCTTTGAAATAGAAAATAACGTCCGATAGACTCTGCCTCCCGAGTAAATTATCTTCTATAACGAACTCATAGGATCTGATGGTGCCTTGCGACGTATCACATTCGATCACATATCGACCCTCGATCTGCAATGCATTAAAATCTGCCGTCCAGAAATGCCAATCCCTCCATCTGTCCACCGTTCCACAACGCTGAGCACTTCCAGAATAGACCGTTCGCCCGTTCAACTGATCCACAACGCGGAAACCGCTGACCTCATCACCACTCCCGCCCAGGATAACAGCACGTTTGGTTCCTTTTCGCTCATAACCAATATGATTAATTAGAACTTTCATCCAGTCGTCCCCTCACTTCCTACCTAGTCATACTGCACATTAGCTGAACCATCGTTTGTCCGAATGAATAAAGGTATCCGATTGAAATGTCCCAATTTTCTACTAACCCGTTCCTTCATAATCCCATGCCAGACAAGCCGCACCGAGTAATCCGGTCACCTGTGGCCCGAGCTCTGTGAGTGAGATCTCTTTCAATCCTCTTCTCGACACTCCGGTTGAATTCTGATAAATAAAATCACTAAGCTCCTTCAACAGCCAACGATCCCTCATCACTCCACCGCCGAGAATGATCGCTTCCGGGTTAAGGATATTCACAAGATTAACCAGCCCGATCCCGATCGACCAGATGAATTCTTTATGTATTCTCATGGCTAGTGGATCTCCCTGACGCGCCGCCATGAAAATATCCATAGAGGTAATGCAACCGGATTGAATTAGAGAGGCCAGTCTGGAATCCGGATAATCGCTAATCCAGCGAATCGCCCGATTGATCATACCGCCCCCTGATGCGGCAGACTCTAGACACCAGCTGCTTCCGCACATACACTGCTCCATATCACGCCCGACAAAAGTATGACCGATCTCCCCGGCATAATTGGAGGCTCCCCTAATCAACCTGCCATCACTAACAATCCCCGCAGCAATCCCCGTGCCGATATTAACATATAGAAAATGACGGTATTCGCGTCCTTTACCAAGATGCAGCTCAGCCAGAGCCGCCGTATGTACATCATTATCGATCGCTACATTCATTCCGTAGCGTTGCTTAAGATCATCTCTAAAGTGTATCATTTCCATCCCGGGCAATCTCATCGTTCCGAGCCAGTCACCCTGTTCAAAATCAACGTGACCGAATACTCCAATTCCGATATTTCCAGATATATTCTCATTACCGTACCCTTGGATATAATCCGCTATGGAACGATAGATACTGCCCTTTAACGAGGACTCCGTACTAAGATCGATCCCGTATCTAGCATGATGAGTAATATCACCCTGACGCGTTACCGACCCGATTAATATTTTTGTTGCACCAATATCAATTCCTACAGTTACCGGCTCACCAACACGCATTTGTCTCGATCTCCTTTCTATCTAACCCTGGATCACAATCTTGCCTACATCAGCTCAGCTGCCGCCTTATCCAAAACAATCGTCAGACTAGGATGCAGCTGTAGAACAGAGGCTGGAACATCTGTAGTGATCGGGCCCATTAGGGCCTGCTTAATAATTTCGGACTTGCTCTTTCCTTTAGCCAGAAGCAAAATATGCTTCGATCTCATAATTCGCCTAATCCCTACGGTAATCCCCTGTACAGGTACGCTGCCGACCGCGCCGAAGAATCCTGCCTTATCCTTTGCAGTACGGCTAGTTAGGTTGCTCACATGCGTATCCAGATGGAAGGGGGTTCCCGGCTCGTTAAATCCAATGTGGCCATTACTCCCGATCCCGAGAATCTCGAGATCAACAGGATGCTCATCGAGAAGCCTATCATAGGTGGTACAAGCCTTCTGTAGATCTTCCGCCATACCATCCGGCATATAAATATGGTCGCTTTGCACACCGATATGGTTCAGAACCTGGTAACGAATCCGATAGCTGACACTTCGCGGATCATCAGGGGACAGACCGACATACTCGTCTAGTGTAAACGCCTTCATTTTTGAGAAATCAATACGCCACTCTTGGTACAGGTGGGTCAACTCACGATAAAGCCCGACGGTAGTCTCTCCTCCCGCGAACGTAACCACACTATTTGGCTTCGCGATGACTTGCTTCGTCACTTCAAGTGCGGACGCTATATGAAACTGTTCCTCCGTATCCTCCACAATGATCCTCATGAAGCACCTCCCATGATGTGTATTCACCTCTATATTACCCCTCTCTACCAGAATTTAAGGTAGAAAATCTTCTAATAAGGGGTTAATATTCTACAAAAAAAGAGCCGTCTATTTCGACAGCTCCATAAATCCTTCCCCGAACACATCACGTACATCATGAATCGTAATAAATGCATTCGTGTCGATCGCCTTAACGATCTTCTTCAGTTGACTGATCTCCTGCTTATTAATGACGATATACAAAATTTCCTGCGGCAGCTTCGTATAGAAGCCATGTCCGTGAAGCACAGTCACGCCCCGTTCCATCACGACATTCACCTGCTCGGCGATCTGATTTTGCTCCTTGGAGACGATCATCACCGCTTTTCTCGGATTCAAGCCTTCGATAATAAAATCCATCACCTTGGTACCAATAAATAACATCACAATGGTGAACATCAAGCTCTGAACACCAATGATGAACAAGGAAGCAAAGACGACGATCAAATCGAAGAATAACAAAGCATAACTTACATTCCAATCCAAATACTTATTCATGATCCGTGCAAGAATTGTCGACCCTGCCGTCGTCCCGCCAACCTTAATAATGAGTCCAATGCCTACCCGGCAAATACACCACCAAAGACAGCATTCAGCATCAAATCATGGGAAGCGATCGTCCAGCCTTCTGTAAGATACAAGAAGAGAGAGTTGAATACGACAGCGATAATTGTATATATGGTTGTCTGCTTATCGAGAAATTTGTACCCGATCACCAGCAAAATAGAATTAAATATGAAGTTAACGAGACCAGGAGACCAGTGGAACAAGTAGTACAGAATAATCGTGACCCCGGTAACTCCTCCTTCACCAAAATCATTAGGAATTACAAACAGATTCACATCCAATGCAAAAATCAATGCGCCAAAGATGATTGTTACAATATCGGTTATTCTCTTTTTCATGAAGTAAGCCCCTTCTTGTGAGTATGTATGGTTGTACCACTAGCGCTAAAATCAGTAATTCCTCCTGACCGTACAAAATTGGAAAGAGCGCACCGTGGCAAGGGTACGCCCTTCTTCTTAGTATGAATTGTAATTCGATCCGAACCAGTTGGCCGATCAGGCATCTAATTAATTGTAGTGGAAATATTATGATTTGTTAACCCATTTTCAGAAAATGAATAAATATTCAAATGAAACAAAAAAAGCCTGCCACTGGCCCAGTGACAGACTCTAATCATTTATATAAGCTCATTTCCCTCTAGAGGTAAGAGCCCATGCCCCCATCATGGCTCCCGCCCTTGATAGCGGAATAATCTAGCGATTCAACAGACTACCAACGTACCGCAGCAGTTCATTCGCACATACGGGGCAATATCCATGCTCATCAATCAAGCGCTTGCTGACCTCATTAATGCGTTTCAGTTGACTCTCATCCGGGGTTTTGGTTGAGGTCGTAATCTTAACGATATCCTTTAGATCAGCGAACAGCTTCTTCTCAATCGCTTCCCGTAGCCGATCATGATGATTGTATTCGAATTTGCGACCTTTACGGGAGTAGGCCGAGATTCGAATCAAAATCTCTTCACGGAACGCTTTTTTGGCATTCTCGGAAATACCGATCTGCTCCTCGATCGAGCGCATCAGCCGCTCATCCGGATCAATCTCCTCATCCGTAAGCGGGTCACGCCGTTTCGTCCAGTTGCAGAACGATTCGATATTGTCGAGATAATTCTCGAACAATGTCTTAGCCGACTCCTCGAAGGAATAGACGAATGCCTTCTGTACTTCTTTCTTAGCGATCTCATCATACTCTTTACGAGCAATGCTGATAAAGTTCAAATACCTATCGCGTTCTTCCTTGGTAATCGAAGCATGTTGGTCCAATCCATCTTTTATCGCGCGAAGAATATCAAGAGCACCCATGCATTGGATATCCTGCTTAATCAAGGCGCTGGAAATCCGGTTAATGACATAGCGTGGATCGACCCCGGACATTCCTTCCTCCAAGTACTCATTCTGCAGCTCTTTCAAATCGGCATCTTTGTAGCCCTCTACCTCTTCCCCATCGTAGAGGCGCATTTTCTTGACCAGATCGACTCCTTGTTTCTTAGTCTCCTTCAAGCGAGTCAGAATAGAGAAGACCGCCGCAGAACGCAGAGCATGCGGCGCAATATGCACATGCCCCATATCGCTCTGTCCAATCAACTTGGCGTATATTTTCTCCTCTTGCGACACTTTCAGGTTATATGGAATCGGCATAACGATCATCCGGGATTGCAGCGCCTCATTCTTCTTGTTGGCGATGAAGGATTTATACTCCGATTCGTTAGTATGAGCGACAATAAGCTCATCAGCCGAAATTAAGGCAAATCTTCCCGCTTTGAAATTCCCTTCCTGCGTTAAGGACAACAGATTCCAAAGGAACTTCTCATCACACTTCAGCATCTCTTGGAACTCCATCAGACCTCGGTTTGCTTTATTCAATTCTCCGTCAAAGCGGTAAGCTCGTGGATCGGATTCTGAGCCAAATTCTGTAATCGTCGAGAAATCGATGCTCCCCGTCAGATCTGCAATATCCTGTGATTTCGGGTCCGAAGGACTGAATGTACCGATCCCGATCCGTCCATCCTCGGACAAGATCACTCTCTAACCGGTACTTTCTCGATATCTCCGTCAAACTCTGTACGCAGTCTCATCTGGCAGACTGGGCAGAGATTTCCCTCGATTCTAACATGTAGCGCCTTCTCTACCTCCGGACGAAGCTCATGAGGTACTAAATGCAGCGGCTCCTCATGCATCGGGCAGCCGGAGATTGCATAGACTGCTCCACGCTGCGTACGGGAGAATTGCTCCATACCACGCTTAAGCATGGTGACAATCGTCGATTTTCCACCACTCACCGGACCCATTAATAGCAAGATGCGCTTGCGAACATCGAGTCTTCTAGCCGCAGAATGGAAATACTCCTCTACCAGCTTCTCCACTGCTCGGTCCAGTCCGAAAATTTCCTGTTCAAAAAACTTATACTTTTTCCGGCCATTCAGCTCTTCCACACCATAAGACTCAATCATTTCATACACCCGGGCATGGGCCGTCATGGCAGGCGAAGGATCCTCAGCGAGCAGAGCGACATAGTCTTTAAATGTTCCGTTCCATGCTAAAGCATCGCTTTCCGCCCGGTAAGCCGCTATACGTTCAAAAATGTCCATGTTCAGTACCTCCTGTACTCCGCTTGGGGTATCCCCGTCCCTTTGATCCTGAACTAGCAATGGAATAACCTACAAAATGATATTTCATCTTGTTTATTCACTCATTTGACTCAATTAGAAAAAGTGTATTACATACCTATGCGGAAACAAGCAAGAAGTTGACCTTTTTTATCCGTATTAATTATTCCAGTAGGAATAGTCAACTTAACACCATACTCTCTATAGAACAAGCCTCCGTATTACTGACCGTTCCAGACGTATTTCTGGCTGTGCTATAATTTGAGTTATTAGCTGAGTCCGACAATCAATGAGTAGCAGTCGCAATGGCGGTGACATTTGCAATAGATGAGTAAATATATGAGTGTACCGAATCTAGAGATGACATTTGCCTAGTGGAAGGGGCTTTCTGTTTACACACCCCCAAAATAATGGGCTCCAGTGGCCTAACGGAACATGGAAGACTCGCACAATAAGGAACGATAGATATTCTAACGAAACGTGGGATCGTTATTTGAGCTAAAGCAGGCCGTAAGAAAATCTAACGAAACTGTGTATCGCTATTCAGCCAAAACCACGGTACTTAGGCCAAATCCCCCCTAAATAACGTGTCTCTGTTTCGTTAGAATTTAAATCATAGCATTTAAGCGACAATAACGTTTCCCAGTTTCGTTAGCGTATAAATCTTATAAATAGAGGGAGAAGCGGCATGGCAGTCAAGCATGAGACGGAATTGTATGCCCCGCTGAAGGCTTTTTTTGAGGAGCGGGGATATGAAATAAAGAGCGAGGTACGGCATTGCGATCTAGTCGGCTACCTGCGGAGAGCGATGAACCGTTAATCGTGGAAATGAAGAAGGGCTTCAATCTTCCCCTGCTCCTGCAAGGACTGGAGCGGCAGAAGCTGAGCAGCGAGGTATATCTGGCTGTAGAGCGGGCGCGGGCCAAGAAGGGAGCTCATAATCAGCGCTGGAGCGACATTACGAACCTGTGCCGCAGACTCGGTCTCGGCTTCATCACCATTACGCAGTACAAGACCAAGAAGCCTTTTGTCGAGATTCACTGCATGCCTGGTGATCATCTACCCACGCCTTCACCGAAGGTCATTAAGGCCAGGGCCGCCCGATTGCAATATGAATTTAATGAAAGAAGCGGCGACTATAATGTCGGCGGCAGTCATGGCACGAAGCTGATGACCGCATATCGTGAGAAGGCGCTGCGAATTGCGGTGGTGCTGCAGGAAGGCGGGGAGATGGCCCCTAAAGACATTAAGCTTCGGAGCGGCGTTGGTCAGACAGCAGCGATTCTGCAGAAGAACTACTATCTTTGGTTCCGCAGGGTCTCGCGTGGTCGTTATGTTTTGACCCCTGAAGGCGAGCATGGACTTAAGCAGTATAGCTACATTATCGAAGGATGGAGCAGCGCCGCTCCATCTATAGAAGATTGAACTCCCAGTCCACCCTAAAAAATAATATCCTCTTCAGCAGGTATAAGGGTTCTGCGTCCTCCCATTTCTGCCTCTCACCGCGCGCGATCCAGCACGCGGTGTTTTCGTTGTATGCCCCTTAGCTTCTGGCGGTAAATTCCATCAAGGCGTCTTCAATCCGCGCAATACCCTCGGAGGCCCCCAATAACGGATATGCTGCATAATTCAGCCGTATCCATTCGCCCTCCATAGCCGGAAACTTTTGCAATTCCTCTGCCACGGCATAACAGTGCATGCCCGGTGTAAATGCCGCCCCTTCTAACATCGAGGCCTTAAGTAGCGCTTCTGAAGTAATTCCTTCGGGAAGCCGCACCCACAAAAATAACCCGACTCCCGGATCATAAACCTTGGCCTCCTGCCACTCCGTTTGCTTTAGCTTCTCCTTCAAATAAACCCGCCGAGTATTCAATTCTACTTCTATCTCCGCGGTATACTCCGTTAATGAGAAGCTATCCCCCGTCAGCAACCTATCAAGGATAAGACAGTTCTGAATGGAAGCACGGCTATGAACGGCTTCTTCAGTGCCGGCGACTGCGAGCCTGGCAAGCATTGCCGCATCGCCGCGTAGCCAGGCCAGCGGCAACGATGGGGATAGGGCCCGCTCGAACGAATCCAGCAAGACGACGCTCGTTCTTCTCCATTTGGCTTGGCTAAGCCATAAGGAGAAGAACGAGTCGGACGCTGCCGAGATCGATGCATTGCCCGCCCCTGGCGCACCTGCGCCTTGCAGCCAGGCGCGCGCGAACCCCGGCACCCGCAGGCGGTGCCGTCCTCGACGATCGGCACACGATGCCGATCGCACTGCTCCAGCAGCGTAAGCATGCGCTGCTGGCTCCACACCGCGCCGGACGGCCCGGTGCTATGCAGCGGCGTTACGTACACCAGCGCCGGCTTCGCCGCGCGGAGTTGACGCCGCAGATCGTCCGGCAGCATGCCGTCCCGGTCACACTGGACCGGGACAGGGACCGCGCCGCGGAGGCGCAGCATCCACAGCGCCTCCGGCGAGCTGGGCGACTCCACCAGCACCGCGTCGCCCGGCTTCAGCAGCGCGCTAATCGCAAGCTCCAGCGCGCCTGCTACACTGTCCACCAGCAGCAGGCGGTCCTCCGCCTCTGCTGCTCTCTCCCCGCCCTCCGCTTGCCGATAAGCGGAGGCCAGCCAATCGCGCAGTCGCTCCGATGCCACGGCCGCTGCTCCTGCTGCTTCATCTGCCTGAGCGGCCACAGCCCCTTCAGTGGCTTCCCCTGCCTGATGGACCTTCGCCCCTGCTTCCCGCAACGCATTCCCTTTCCATTCTCCGGCCAATCCTAATTCCTCCACAATTCGCACCATTCGTTCGCTGAACGAAGACATCTCCCCGATTGAACTCCCGGCGAAGGAAATAAAATCGCCGTCACGAATCAAGTTCTCGACATCACTGCGGAATATTTCCGGCAACTGCCCGATCGTCTGCTCCAACCACCTTTCCAAGTTCATTCCTCCTCTTCCGAATCATTACTCTTACGGCGATTGTACCCGAGGACAAATTATTGCCGCAAATCTACCATTCAACCTTTTTTTCACTATCAATAAAGTCCGTTTTGCGAGAAACGATACCACATGATAGAATGGAATCTTGGAAATCATAACTAGAGGTGATATAATGCCTTACTCCACAGAGCCAACGTCAGACAGTGTCCCGAGCAGAAAGAAGCGTAGACCATCCGTAAAGATGGTTCTATTAACTTGGATTCTTCTTATCGCTCTCGGCGTTACCGCCGCTTACTTATACAGCAATCATTTGAAAGAATCGATGATCGCGCAGATGAACCAGGAAATACAAACCCGCACGGAAGCGATGAAGACCGATTATACGACGCAGCTATCCGCTCTATCCGCTGAAATTCAGGAGCTTAATAACAAGGTGGAAGCCTTCAATGAGCTGCTGACCTTCACGAAGGATAATTCCAGCAATAAGACGGATAACAGCAACAAGCTGTACTCACAGCTGAATGAAGTCAAAGCGCAGCTGGCCGAGCTGCAGAAGAAGATGGAACTATTAAAATGATAGCACCACATAAACAAATCAATCGCTTCTTTTTACTCGTGACGGGTCCCTTCCTGGGGCTTATCATCGCCATACTGATTAGCGGAACAAGCCTGAATTTTCAACAGAAACCCGAACCATTTACAGTCAATACAGATATTCCGGCTACCGCAGTCGCGATTTCCGGACAGCTGGAACAAGCTCAGGACGCAGCCCAGACAACAATAACGTCTATTAAGAAGACGGCTGAGCTGTACAATAAGACGACCTCCGTCATGTCCAAAATCGTGCAGGCATCACAGAATGCCGCCAAACGGCCTGAAACCATCTATAATAAAAAAATTACGAGCTTGCTCGGCTCTCCATACAAGACCGTAGAATCCGACCGCATAAGGCTTGAGCTGTTCACCGTGAATCCCGGTACTTATCATGGCTATGCCATGAAGGTCAAGCTTAAGTCACCAGATGCGATGCAAATGACTCTAGGCAAAGATAAGCTGGGCGGATCTGAGACAACACTAGCTGCGGTCAAGCGCTATGGAGCTGTTGCCGGGATCAATGCTGGCGGATTCGCCGACTCCAAAAAAGGACGTTTCCCGCTAAGTACAACCGTACTGGACGGCAAATATTTGGGCGGATTTGAATCCAGCTACAAGGATCTCTTCTTCGTGGGACTGAACAAATCCGGCAAATTGATCGGCGGACAGTTCTCCTCGCAAGAGGAGCTGGATCGGCTCCACCCGGAATTTGGGGCTACCTTTGTACCGGTTCTACTTAAGAACGGACAAAAGAAGCTGATCCCGGACAAATGGAAAACCTCGCCCTTGCGAGCTCCACGCACCGTCATCGGTAATTACAAAGACGACCAATTGCTTATTATCGTCGTGGACGGATATAACGAGAATGGCGGCTCCGGGCAACCCTGGAAGAAATTCAGGGAAGATTGTACAAGCTCGGCGTTCAGGACGCTTACAATTTGGACGGTGGCGGTTCCTCCTCACTCGTCGTTAACGGCCAAATCGTGAATCAGCCCTCCGATGGGCAACTTCGTCCTGTTCCTACTCATTTTCTATTTTTTAAATAGAAAAAAAGACCACTACACAAGTGATCTCGTTCCGTCTGTGAAATATATCATATTTTGATTTATTTTTATCGAAGAGATGGATATAATAGGAATAAGAGATGTTAACTTGGAGGTGTCGTCCTTGTCTTTCTCATTAACATTCTGGATTATTGCCATTGTACTGGCCATGTTCCTGTGTGGAATTCTAACTTCATCCTATAACGACGATAAAACAAAAGGCCTGTAATAAAGAAGCTTCCCTTCAAAGGGAAGCTTCTTTATTACATTTAGAGGTTGTTCAAAAAGTCCGCTTTTGATCACGAAGTGAATCAAGAAGTAACTCGGCATCGAATCTTGAATTCACCCGGGTCTTCTGGTGCTCACGTACAAACTACGTACGCTCCGCTCCTCAGACCCTAGCTTCATCCAACCTTCTCGGTGCTGAAAACCGAACTTTTTGAACACATACTTTTAGGTCAAATGATTCATCTCGACCAAGCATTGATTGCAGATCGAGCGTTCTTTGAAGTCACTAACATTGTCCATAGAGCCGCAAAATACGCATTTCGGACGATATCTTTCCAAAATAATATGATCACCTTGTACAAGAATTTCTACAGGGTCCCCTTCATTCATTTGATATCTTTTGCGCAGCGACTTGGGCAATACGATTCTTCCCAGTTGATCCACTTTACGGACCACACCAGCTGGTTTCATGATATAAAACACCTCTCCAACATAAAATTAATATGTAAAAATAGAACGAAATACCTATCTAATTATATATATTTCGCTATTTTTTTATAGATTCCTGCTAATTCGACAGTAAAAATGCTTCGTCAGGATTTCCCCGCTCCCGAATCTGGTTAGCAGTAACGGTATGTAATGGACCACGCTGGCTAACATCTGCTGGTCATAGAGGTTGTTCAAAAAGCCCAATTTTGATCACGAAGTGACACTGCGAGCTTATTCGGCATCGAATCTTGAATTCAGCCGAGCCTTCCGGTGCTCACGTACAAACTACGTACGCTCCGCTCCTCACGCCCTAGGCTTTATCCAACCTTCTCGGTGCTGAAAACCGTTCTTTTGAACACGCACTTATAGCAAATTTCAGCGGGCGCGGCCCGGTGATCAAGCTGCCCGGAGGCCTATACCATTTCTGGGAAGCCAATCTGTCTTAGCGCCTCGTAAGTGATAATAGCTGCCGAATTGGACAAGTTAAGCGAACGTACTTTATCGGTCATCGGCATCTTCATTAACGTATCCGGATGTGCCACAAGAATCTCCGGCGAGAGCCCCTTGGTCTCCTTACCAAACACAAGAAAATCTCCGTCACGGAATTCAAAATCTGTGTAATACTGCTTCGCTTTCGTCGTGGCAAAGAAGAAGCGGCTGCCCGCGTATTTCTCTTCAACTTCCTGGAACGAGTCATGGTACTCAATATTTACCGCGTACCAATAATCAAGACCTGCCCGTTTCATCGTTTTATCATCTGTATTGAAACCGAGCGGTCGCACCAAATGCAGGTGAGTCCCCGTTGCCGCACAGGTTCTGGCTATATTCCCGGTGTTCGCCGGAATTTCCGGCTCCACGAGTACAATATGCAATGCCATGCTTATTAACACCTCATCAATAATAGAATCTGTACTTTCCATAGCTGTCTAAGGGTAGTTCTAACCTATTATAACAGTTTAGCACTCGAAGTATAAGAATGTTTTAAAATTCATCCAACTGAAGCGTTTCGAAGAAACGCACATCGCAAGCATAAGCTTCGGTGCTGAAAAGCGTACTTTTCAAACTTCATTAAAAGAAAAACCCTCCGTCGCCATTCGCAACGGAAGGTTGATAGATTCAATCTTCATTAACCGTTTTGCTGTTGGAAATGGTTCATAAAATCAACCAGAGCCTTGATGCTGTCATATGGCACTGCATTGTAGATCGAAGCTCGGAGTCCGCCGACACTGCGGTGGCCCTTGAGTCCGACAAAGCCCTCTTGCTCTGATTGCTTAATGAACTGCTTCTCTAGCTCTTCATTAGCAAGGCGGAAAGTCACGTTCATCAGGGAGCGGCTCTCTTTGTCCGCACAACCATAGAAGAAACCGCCGCTATTGTCGATCGCATTGTACAACAGGTCCGACTTCGCGCGGTTGTTCTTCTCGACCGCTTGCAAGCCGCCTTGTTCTTCAATCCAGCGTAATACTTCATTTACCATGTAAATGGAGAAGGATGGAGGTGTATTATAGAGCGAATTGTTCTCCGCTTGAATGTCGTAACGAAGCATGCTTGGCAGATGCTTAGGAGAATTACTTACCAGCTCCTCACGGGCAATGACAACCGTTACCCCGGAAGGACCCAGATTCTTCTGTGCCCCTGCATATACCATACCAAACTGATTCAGGTCGAACGGACGGCACAGAATATCACTCGACATATCCGCAATCAACGGCACGCTGCCGGTATCCGGATATTGTGAGAACTGGGTCCCTTCAATTGTCTCATTGGAGGTTACATGCAGATAAGCTGCATTGTCTGGCAATTGGAGATTGCTAACATCAGGAATGGACATGTACTTGCTTTCCTCGGAGGAAGCTACCACATGAGTCTCGCCGATCAGCTTCGCTTCTTTAATCGCCTTGTTGGCCCAGCTTCCCGTCTTCACATAAGATCCAACTTTGCCTTCAGTCAGGAGATTCATCGGAATCATAGCGAACTGCGTCGATGCTCCGCCTTGTAGGAACAGTACTTTATAGCCTTGCGGATTGCCTAGCAATTGAAGCAGGCGGCTGGACGCTTCATTATGAACCCCTTCATAGACAGCCCCGCGATGGGACATCTCCATGATCGACATTCCTGTACCATGAAAATCAACAAACTCAGCTTGTGCGCGTTCCAATACTTCAAGCGGAAGTGCAGCCGGACCAGCATTGAAATTATAAGCTCTCTTACCCATTTCTCCCATCCTCTCCTAGTTCACCTTAATACCTGCGTAGTTTTTTTAAGGATTATCATAGCAACTATTCTTTTCTACAGCAAGAATATATTTTAATGAATCGCATCAATTTGCAGAATTGACACATTAACGCTTCACCAAGATGTAGCGATAATCATTTTATTTTGTGAAAAACTCATAGATTCTGGACCAGCTATAACTCTCGCCGGGAGCGACATTCAACTTAATAAATATTTCTGGTGAGATGACATGTTTCTCTCCCCATACCGCGATAGAATCGACCGGATATGTGCTGATCTCTCTGACTCCTGCCCGACTCTCGTGGTTATACAGCTCCCAGATCCATCCCTGAGGATGATAAGCTTGGGCTTCCCCCTGCAAACGGAAGTAAAACCAGCTATCCTGGGCTCCGCTCCAGTTAACTTCACTGCCATGGAATGACAGACTGTCCATCGATCCCTCTTCATCTACTTCAGGCACCAGTTCAAATGGGAATTTCAAAGTATAGGCTGGTCCAACCCCTTGCCCATCAATACCGAGAAAATTGTGATTATATTCTTTCGTAGAGATCGGCTTGCTGCCTTCATTTTGCAATGTGTAGTCCACTATCAAAAGGTTGTCCTCAATGCGGATCTGCTTCTCCAGACGGACCGCATAGCCGCGGCACTCCTCTGGAAATACCGTATAGCATAGATTAGACGGACTTTCCTGTCTGACCTCCTGCAGAAAAGGAATCAACGGATATTGCTTATGAAATTGATACGCCTCTTCATCCACCCGAGTTAGCAAACCGACTCCCAGCTTAGGAAACAACTCACCAACCTGGGCATCCTCATATCCGATCGGATCGGCGATGCCAAACTCATTACACAGCCCTGCGCCACCAGTTCCGAGTCCGGGAACAAGGCTCTCCGGTACACAGAAGCTATGATTCCCCTGCCTTAGGGTCACTCCCGTAATAAAACCGCTCCAATCAAAACGTTTACCTTGATAAAATCCTTGCTCAGCAAAATCTACGATTAGATGATCATTCTTTAATTGATAGCTCATTTATATTCCTTCCTCTCTTATCCCATCAAATAAGTATACCTCCCTCTGTCCCGTTCGTTAATATACTAAACAGCTTTTCTTTAAAAAAAGCCATACCTGCTCGGATTGCTGCAGATATGGCTAATATATAAGCGGAACTAACCGTTGCCTGTCCGACCCTATTTCAGCTCTATTTCTAGCAGCCGCGCCGTCTTCGTCTCCGGTAGCGTAACCTTCAAAAAGCCTTCTCCCTCACTCCAGCTCCAGCTGCAATCAAAACTCTGCGGATATGCACAACGAATTTCTAACATCTTACCTTGCAGTTGTGGAAGCGATAGGCTGATTTCAGCCGATTCTCCATGGATGCGCCAAACTGCCAGGTAGGTAGCGTCTTCGTGGCGTAACCCGAGACAGATCCATTCATCCTGCTGCTTCGGTAGACCGAGCGGCCAGAATGGCAGCGCCTGCGGGATATGGTGGCGAATCGATTTGTAATACTCAAGCGCCTCCTTCACCAGCTCACGCCGGCGTAGGCTAAGCTCAGCCAGATGGCCGCTCTGATGCACACGCAGCAGCAAGGCGTTCACCATATTGAATACAACCTCCTCATCATCTCCTTCACGAAGCGGGTACGACCAGATTGCCGACTGTTCCGGTGTAAGCGCGGAAGGTGATGCTGCAGCGATTGCCGCATAGTTCACATAATTCTCCTGATCACTCGTAGATTGAATACTGTGGCGGCTAAGCATAGCATAATCCATCCGCATTCCACCGCTGGAGCAATTCTCAATTACCAGCTCCGGATAGCGTGCAAAAATACGATCCAGCCAGGCCAAATAAGCACGGTTATGCTGAAGCAGTCCATCGCCAACACTGTCCGCATCCTTCTCCGTACCGATACCCGCATTAATGTTGTAATCCATCTTGATATATCCTACCCGTAATCCTCCACAAGTCTCCGAATGACTTCATCAGCGTGGGCAATGACATTCGGGTTGCGATAATCGAGCTGGTAACGGCTACGATCCTTTACTCTCTTTCCATGACGCTGAAAGAACCAGTTGTCATCCGTATCTTTTAACTTCGGGCTGTTGATGCCCATGACTTCAAGCTCTAGCCACAGCCCAGGAATCATTCCCCTGCTGCGGATATAGTCGAGTACATATTTAATTCCTTCAGGAAACCGCTCTGCGGACGGCCTCCACTCGCCAACACCGTCCCACCATTCACCAGGCGCATACCATCCGGCATCGATACAGAAATATTCACAGCCTACAGAGGCAGCCGCATCAATAAGCGGAAGCAGCTTCTCCGTCGTCGGATCCCCCACAAACAGTTCATGTAGTCATTAAAGATGATCTTCAGATTACGATTATCGTCATTCGGCCGACGGATCAGGCGGCGGTAACGTGTTAATTGCTGTGCCGCCTCATCGATAGAGCCTTGAACCTCCCCCACCGCAGCTGGCACCGAGACGAACTCTTCTCCTGGTTGCAGTGATATCCACCAATGATTGTCATGTTCAGTCGGTCCGCTGATCAAGAGTGTCAATAAATCAGACTGATCGATAATTTCCCAATGCCATGATCCGTTATGCTCTATTTGCCAAAATAGGCTTGTTCCAGCTTCATTATTCTCCAGAATAGCCATAGGAATATGCTCCGCCGCGGACCAAGAGCCAGTATTACTGCATGAGATGCGCTTGGAGCTTTTGTCGATCAGATGCGACAAGCCGAGCTCAGGTAGATGATACGACCGCCATTGCAGCTCGCTCTGCCAACCATGATGCGGGATCGATAACAGCATTTTGCTATCCCTATCCTCCTTGCCTACCTTATCAATTCCTGTCAACGCAAAGGAGGAGACGTATTCCACATCGATTGGCTCAGATCCTTTATTACACAGCTCCATCCAGCAGCGGACAATGGCTACACCTTCATAGAATTGAAAGTGTTGTACCGCCTGTAAAGAGGTAACAGGATCGATAAGTACAATCTCTAACTTACGTCCGTTCTCGTTGCGAGAGTCGCGATGCGTCTCATATTGAAGTCTTAAACCCGGATACGTCGCACGATGTGTTCTTCCGTGATATTCATCGCGATCCTCTCCCGTGATTTGCAGTTCCATTAGGCGGAACCCTTTTTTATACGCAGCAGACAACCCGTTTACTTGACTTTCAACGTCCTGCCAAGCCGTCGTACCGAAATGCAATAATAAAATATCACGATTATCTGTTACCTCCAGGACTAAATTCAACCCGTTCTCTTCAATGTTGATTATCTGACTCATCGCTCCAGCACTTCCTTTCCTTTCAGCCTCCATATATAACTTAACTCAGCACCAGGAGATGCTGAGTTAAGAATAGGAATATTAGGGTTCACTTGCGTTATTCTGCAGATCCAAGCTGAATCCAAGCTTTTTGAATTTCGTCAATCGTTTTCTCTTTAGATTGATTTCCGCCAATATAAGCTTGCATAAGTTCCCCGAATTTTTGATGGAACGTATCCAATGAGTAGTTGATAGACAAATCGCCAGAAGGCTGAGTCTTCAGAATTTCAACCATTTGCTTAGGCATATCCAGAAGAGGCATCGGCGCATCCTTAATTGGCGGAATTACTTTAGCTACATTGGAGAACCAGCCTTTACCGTAATCCGAAGTATATAACCAATTGAAGAACTCAATCGTTTCCTTGGCAACCTTCGAGTCTTTGTTAATGCGTAGAGCTTGATCAGCACCCGTAATAATGAGAGCCTGATCCGCTTTATCACTTACAGGGTAACCAGCGATACCGATATTGAAATCCGGATTGATTTTCTTAATTGCCTCCTCATCCCATGCGCCCTTACCTGTCATAAATGCGGCTTTTCCGGAAGCGAAATCACTTACCTCAGCGTTGCTGTCACGTTCTAGCGGCTTATCAGTACCATGCTTAACTGTCGTATCTATGAAATTGAAGAAGTTATCGGACAGAATCGGATGTTCTTTGAAGGTTGTCTTACCTTCGATGAAGTTGTCAACAAGTTCTTTCGGGCTCATATTTGCATCCTGGGCTGCAGCATCCACGAAATGCTGGAATACGTGCTTCCATACCCACCATTCTTTATAGGCGTTGGCAAATGGAGTGATGCCTTGAGCCTCCAGCTTAGTAACCGCGTCTTCTAATTCAGCTGTTGTCTTAGGTGCTTCTTTAATACCTGCTTTTTCAAGGAGATCTTTGTTATAAATAAGTGCGAATAGATTACCTTCGACCGGTAGACCAAGCACTTTACCATCTGATGAACTCATATTCGAACGAATGGCATCTGTCATTGCTGCCGCAAGCGGCTCATTGGTCAAATCTGCGCTGTATTCGGCAAAAGTATCGATATCTCCGCCCGCAGTTGTTTGAAATACGTCAGGAGTGCTGCCGGCAGCTATTTTCGATTTTAATACCGTGTTATAGTCGGCTTGCATAATTTCCAGGTTAATCGTTACGTTCGGTTTTACTTTTTTGTATTCTTCAATGTAAGCGTTAAATGCGTCTGTGTATTCTGGAGAAGCTGTAAACATGTTAATGGTCACCGGTTTAGAGGAATCCGCGTTGCCGCCATCGCCCGCCGCACCATTTGCCCCGTTATCAACCGCCTTGTTGCCACCACACGCTGACAGAAGTCCCATTAACAGTACTAGACTGAATGAAATGGCAAGAAACTTTTTCTTCATAAGGTAATGCCCCCACTTTCTTTGATTAGTATGTCTATGTTGCTTATTCTAAAGAAAAGGCTTATTAAGAAAAATGGAGATAAGTGACAATCTAAGGGTAAAAAAGTGTTGTTATCTGGTTGTTCACTTTTTATCCCCTGCTCTTCCATTTCGATATTCCGTAGGCGATTCGCCATAATAATTTCGAAATGCCTTACTGAAATAATTTTTATCTTTATACCCCAGCATTTCGGATATTTCCTGAATTTTCAGAGCAGAATCATCCAACAGCATGCAGGCCTTATCCATCCTCACCTTCTGCATATACTCATGAATCCCGAATCCGAATTGCTGCTTGAACAGTTTCATCAGGTATTCTCGACTAAGATAATATTTATCGGTGAACATGGAAATTTTGATATCTTCAAAATAGTGCTGGTCAATATATGCCTTAATGTCCTCGATGTTAAACGGACGATTACTCGCCATCGCCTGACGGATCTGATCGCCATAAAATTCAAGAGTTCGTTCAAGCATTTGTTCGTACTCTCCTAAAGTCGTGAAGTCTGCGGACAGACCGACGTTAGCAAACGAACTACGTGAACCAATAGCGAGCAGCTGATCCGAGGCTGCACCCAAATCTATCGCCATGTCGTTAAAGAGAACGATCATTTCGCGGATTGCCCGCTCCGCTTCGCCGATCGCGAAATAATCAGCCTCCCTAATTTTTTGCGTTAACTCACTCAGAATGATCTTCGCCTGATTGATGTTTGCGGATTCCAGAGCATTTCGTATAGCCGTCATACGATTCGTAAAGGACAACACCTCGGAATGGCCTGTCTTCTCCTTAGAAGCAAAGGCGTTCGCCCCCTTCAGCTTAAGCAGATCAAATCCATAAATTGCAGCTCTCGCTTCCTCATAAGAATCCGCCAGTTTGGAGACTTGTTCATACACTTGTCCGATTCCTGCCACCGATACAATGCCAAACAGCTCGCTTAGCATCTGTCCTACTTTTCTCATCAGGAAATCCGCCCGGAAAGCCAGATCCTCCGGATACCCACCCCGCATCGTAAATACAGCGATAATTTCCCCATCCTTCCTCGGATCGGAAAAGCTGAAGCAGATCGTATCATCCATGGCGACTTCGTTGATCACGTTCGCCACAGCGAAATATAGCAATTCGGAATCCCGATTGAATCGCTTGTCACGCACGACCTGCATGTTTAGTAATTTTAATACGAGCGCACCAAAGCGGTTATCTTCTCGATCCGCGCCGATCAGAGGGAGAAAAGCGAGATTGTTCTGTTGCTTAAAGGAGCGTTCGATAATCGACAAATAAATTTTCTCCTTCAGCTTGGGCAAAGACATGTTGAAGGCGATATTCCTAGTGATTAGTTCGCTGTGGCTCTGCCGCTTCGCTTCCAGCACATTTATCGCCTTGCGGAGCGCTTGATTAAGATCCTGCCGATTAATCGGTTTAAGCAAATAATCAACGACCTTGGAATGGATCGCCTGTCTCGTAAATTCAAAATCGTTATACCCGCTGATCACGATTGTTAGCAACTCGGGGTAGTCGCGCTCTACTATCCGTAGAAACTCGACCCCATTCAGTTCCGGCATCTTCATATCCAGCATGACCAGATCTGGATGGTGCTTGGCAAGCAAATCCAGTCCAACTACTCCGTCGGTCGCCTCCCATACTTCTTCGACCTCGAGTCCTTCCCAATCTCCCAATATTTTGATAGCCTCGCGTAGCGGCTCCTCATCATCAATGATCAATACTTTATACATAGCCCGCGCCTCCCCGTGGTATTCTCATCGTCATTTCTGTTCCGGACTCGTCGCTATGAATCGTTAGCCCATATGGATCGCCATACAGTAGCTTCAGGCGAGTATTCAAATTTTTCAATCCGATATTCTCTCCTTCCTGCTCCTCCCACTCGACTTCCAAAGTTCGTAAAATTTGCTCAAGCCTGTCCGAAGGAATGCCCGGCCCGTCGTCATAGACCGAGATCACTGCAAAAGTCTCACTAACCTTGGCCTTAATTTCAATCGTAACTGGCGCGGACACCTTCTCGACCGCGTGCTTAATCGAATTTTCCACCAGTGATTGCAGGGATAGCTTAGGAATTTGCAGCTCCATCAACGACTCATCCCAATCGATGTTCACTTGAAGCCGGCTGCCGAATCTCGCGCTTTGCAGCGCCAAATATCTCTCAATATGTTTAAGCTCTTCTCTAGCATAAATAATATCTTTACCACTGATACTGTACCGCAGCGTTAAGGCCAGGGCATCTACCATATCAGCAACATCATCATTTCCGCTCTTTAAAGCTTTTGTTGATATGGCCTGAAGTGCATTATAGAGGAAATGAGGATTAATTTCCGCTTCCAGCGCTTTTAGAATCGCATTCTTCTCCACCAACTTCATCCGATAACGTTCATTGATCAGATCATTTGTTCGCCGTACCATCTGATTGAAACGATGGGTTAAATAAGCGATCTCATCCTTCCCTTGCACCGGTGCTTCCACATCAAACGTCCCTTCACTGAACTGGCGCATATGCTTTGAAAGCCGATTTAGCGGTTTTGTAATCGCATTCGAAGTAAGGGTAACGAGAATAACCGAAATAAACAGAAATATTAAGCCGATGATATAGCTCAAATTTCTCGCTTTGGTTGCGGCCTTATAAATGGTGCTGTAAGGAATCGGCTTGATCAACTTCCAGCCATCCTGTTTCCCGATATCGTATACAACAAGGTAGCGCTTTTCTCCATCCTTCCAGGTAACAGGACGCGCCGCCTTATCGCTGATCGTCCGAAACCATTCTGCCGAGCTAATCGCCTCGTAAGTATCCAAATCATCCATATGAAAAGGAACATTATTCGGATCGAGGAACATCAGATGCTCCCCTTCCTCGAATGGAATATCGTTCATAATGACATTTTTCACCGTTGGCTTCAAATAGAATGATAGAACGGCTCTAGGCTCACGCGAAGCAATAGAGCGCAGCACGCGATGATAACCCATAAATTTCGGCTCAGTCTCCATCTTGTAACCGCTTTTAGCATCAGGCGCAACGAATGATTGGTAGGAACGATTTTGCGGGCTGTTCATCGCTTCTTGATACCATGGCTGCTTGTCGATTCCTTCTTGATACCCGACCCGGACCGTAATATTGTAAGCCTCTCGGGTAATCGAATAATATTTGTGTTGGTCGATCAAATATAAATAGATGCTCTCCAAATCTTTACGACTGAAGAACATATCCCGTAAATAATCTTCAAGATACATTTTCGAAGCATAGTCATCGCTTTCACGTATGACCGCCCGAATTATATCGTCATATTTGTTGTAAGGAAGAGAAAATTCTTCAATTCCATCTAAATAATCCTCTAGCTTTTGGTTTACGAGCATGAGATTGTTCGTCGTACTATCAATGCTGTTATTGACCGCTTCCTTCTGGAGCATTTGATAGGATATGACCGTGAGCGAACCCACAATAAGAATGATCATTGATGTGAAAAGCAGGATAAGCTTATTGACCAATCTACGGGATACCCTCTGTGTAAACGACTTTATAGCTGCTGATAGTCTTCTTATCATTGCTGATCCCCCTCTTTACAGCGCTACAGTTTACCTTTTTACCCTTAACTGTTTTCTTATGTCCATTTAGACATATTCTTTGCTGAATTATAATCGATTGTAGATAAAAACGACAGAGTGTATAGAAATCTAACTCTCATGTCTTAAAAAGATTGTCTTAAAAAAACGTTACTAAAAAGAGGTGCGATATGTTAAAAACGGGGAGAAAGTGGACTGAAAGGCTAGAATTTGGGGCTTTTACGCTGCCTGTTCTGATCAGTGTGATTGCTGTATTCTATTATCCTTTTATCATGACGATTCGATATTCGTTAACCAAGTGGAATGGGATTTCCAAACACCCGAAATTTGTAGGGCTGGACAACTTCAAGCAAATTTTCAGTGGTGATACTAACTTCATGAATGCAAGCTGGTTCACGATTAAATATGCGATTCTGTATATCGTTCTTGTGAACGTACTGGCTATATTGCTGGCTCTGGTTCTAGATATGAAAATGAAGAGCACCACCTGGCTAAGAGCTGCCTTCTTTATTCCTTACATTCTTAGTCTGGTTATCGTAGGATTTATCTGGAAATTCATTTTCATGCAAGGCTTTGAATCATTGGGGGCAAGCACAGGCTGGGGATCTTCAAGCTCAGTTGGCTCGGTGAACAGAATCTAGCCTTTATCTCTGTTCTGCTTGTCTCCATTTGGCAATCTGTAGGTTTCTATCTCGTTATTTATATCGCTGGTCTGCAATCTGTACCGGAAGATCTGAAGGAAGCTGCAAGAGTAGATGGTGCAGGACCAGTTCGTCGTTTCTTCAGTATTACGCTTCCGCTGCTTGCACCGTCCATCACCATTTCCGTGTTCATGGCATTAACAAACTCCATCAAAGTGTTCGATGTCATCCTGTCCCTGACAGGCGGTGGACCAGGCGGTACTACATATAGTGTCGCATATGATATTTATCGTGATACGTTCCAGAACAACCTGTATGGCTATGGATCTGCCAAGGCGTTGATTCTGTTCGTGGCCGTGCTAATCATCACGGTGATTCAATTAACGATCTTCAAGCGCAGGGAGGTTGAGGCATAATGAAGAACAAAAAAGCAGGACTTATCATCTTTGAAGTAGTTATGGTCATTCTCTCACTATTGTTCTTGTATCCATTATTCTTGACCATTATCAATTCTTTGAAAAGTTTCTCCGAAGTCATGACGGACGTCATTGCTCTGCCAAAAAGTCTGACCTTCGCGAACTATAGCTATGTATGGAAATATATTAATTATCCACGACTGTTCCTGAATAATACGATCATTACTGTATTAGGTCTGGCAGGGATTATCTTAATATCCTCCATCGCTGCTTATAAGCTAGCCAGAACAAAATCAAAGTTGAGTACTCTGATTTATTTCCTTTGTATTACACCTATGCTTATTCCGTTTCAATCAATCATGCTGTCCGTATTGCAAATGTCCAAGACTTTCCACCTCTCAGAAAGTACATGGGGGCTTGGGATTCTATACTGGGGCTTTGGTGCACCATTGGCCATGTTCATCTATCATGGCTTTGTGAAGGGAATTCCGAATGAGATCGATGAAAGTGCCAAGATTGACGGCGCTTCCGGCTTCCGGCTCTTCTTCCAGGTTATATTCCCTCTCTTGAAGTCGGTAACGACGACAATCATTATTATTAATGTCATGTGGATCTGGAATGACTTCCTGCTTCCACTCCTGATGGTTAACGGATCGCCGACCACGAAAACATTGACACTGGCTGCCTACACCTTTGTCGGACAATATACGTCGGACTGGCAATATGCCATGACGGCGATGGTTATGGCCGTTCTGCCATCGATCATCGTGTTCATGTTTCTGCAGAAGCACATCGTCAAAGGCGTGGTTGCCGGAGCGGTAAAAGGTTAAGACTCTCCGAAAATCAAACGATGCGATCACGGCAAAAGAGCCGGGTAGCGGTATTTTCAACCACTGCCCGGCTCTTTTTATGCCGCTAAATTTGGATATACTTTCATCCACCCTCCTGGTTTGATACAATTCACTTAAGTACGTGTTCAACTTCCGCTAAATGATTAAAACGATGAAATGAGGTTAATTCGATGAGAGACGAGATTATCAACAGATTTACATCCTATGTTAAAGTCGATACGCAGTCTAATGAGGACAATCTGGTCTGCCCATCTACACCTGGGCAACTCACGTTGGCCAGACAACTCGTAGAGGAGCTGGAAGCCATCGGCATGGAGGACATCACTCTCGATGATAATGGCTATGTAATGGCTACTCTGCCGGGTAATACAGTGAAGGATGTTCCCGTCATCGGATTCCTAGCTCATCTAGATACCGCAACGGACTTCACCGGTACTAACGTGCAGCCGCAGATCGTGGAATCTTATGATGGTGGAGATATTGTATTGAATGCAGCTGGTGATATCATATTGTCTCCGCGTGACTTCCCTGAGTTGAGCAATTACAAAGGCCAAACGCTCATTACAACCGACGGTACAACCCTGCTCGGTGCTGATGATAAAGCCGGCATTGCCGAGATTATGACCGCAATGAACTATTTGATTCAACATCCGGAAATCAAGCATGGCGCCATCCGCGTCGCCTTTACACCAGATGAGGAGATCGGCCGCGGCCCTGACCGCTTTGATGTGGAGGCCTTCGGGGCAGAATTCGCATACACCGTGGACGGTGGGCCAATAGGCGAGCTGGAATATGAGAGCTTTAACGCCGCAGCTGCAAAAATAACCTGCAAAGGGGTCAGTGTCCATCCCGGATCTGCAAAAGGCAAGATGGTCAATTCGGCCAAGATTGCAATGGAGTTCCAGGCTATGCTGCCTGCAGAAGAAGCGCCTGAGCATACCGATGGTTACGATGGTTTCTATCATCTGTCCTCAATCAAGGGCGATATAGAGCAGACCCGGATGCATTACATCATTCGCGATTTTGACCGTGAGAAATTTGAGGCCCGCAAGGCTAAAATGCAGAACATCGCCGAAGAACTAAAAGCAAGATATGGCCCGGGCAGAATTACCCTCGACCTACGTGACCAATATTACAATATGCGTGAGAAAATCGAGCCTGTCATGGACATCGTAGATGTAGCTGCTGAAGTCATGAAAGATCTAAAAATTGAGCCGATCATCACTCCGATCCGTGGCGGTACCGATGGCTCGCAGCTCTCCTATATGGGACTACCGACACCGAATCTATTCGCTGGCGGCGAGAACTTCCATGGTAAATTCGAATATATTTCCGTGAATAGTATGATCAAAGCGACCGAGGTCATTATCGGAATCATCCGGAAATTTGAAGAAAGAGCGCAGTCTTAATTAGACTGCGCTCTTGCGCTTTCCATGAACTTGTCTGCGATTATCTTTGCAATGCGACCTTCGGAGTATCAAACCGTTTTCCTACAATCGGAGCTAATTTCTCTAGATCCTGTAGCAATGCAGCAAATTGATCCGGGAATAAAGATTGCACACCATCTCCAGTCATTGAATTATCAGGGTCGGTATGCATCTCGATAATGAGTCCATCCGCCCCGGCTGCAACCGAAGCCTTCGTCATTGGCTCAACCAATTCACGCCGTCCTGTACCATGGCTTGGATCTGAAATGACTGGCAGATGGCTGAGCGATTGAAGCACTGGAATGGCCGATAAATCAAGTGTATTGCGAGTGTAGGTTTCGAAAGTGCGGATACCACGTTCACAGAGCATCACATTCGGATTCCCGCCGGCAAGAATGTACTCAGCAGCATTCAGGAACTCATCGTATGTAGCACTGAAGCCCCGCTTAAGCAATACCGGCTTGCCGCAAGTCCCCAGCTTACGCAGCAGATCGAAATTTTGCATATTTCTCGTACCCACCTGAAGTATATCCGCGTATTCTGCGCATATATCAACATATTCTGGTGTCATCACTTCCGTAATCGTCAGTAGACCATGCTTCTTGCCAGCTTCGGCCATCATCACAAGTCCTTCCACACCGATTCCCTGGAAGCTATAAGGACCTGTACGAGGCTTAAATGCGCCTCCACGAAGCACCTGCCCTCCAGCCGCTTTCACCAGACCGGCAATTTCATCAATTTGCTCCGGAGATTCAACAGCACAAGGGCCACCCATGACGACCAACTCTCCACCGCCGATCTTCACATCACCGATCGAGATCACCGTATTTTCCGGATGGAAATCACGGCTCGCCAATTTATACGACTTGGATATTTTAATAACATTCTCAACATCCTTCATTTGTCGCAGATGCTCGGCAAGCTTCGGCTCAATGCTTCCGATAAGTCCGATCACCGTGCGATCCTCTCCTCGCGAAACATGGACCTGCAGTCCCTCTTTCTCAATAACAGCAATAATCTCCTGAATTCGCTCCTCAGGTGTACGATTTGAAGTTACGATGATCATATAATTCCTTCCCTTCCATATTCATTGAGATCATATAGAGATAATTATTAAAAGCTTCGCTACTGAAAGTCTGACTGTTGAATTCACACTTATTATATTGTTACCATACTTTCGCACTTAGACGCTTGTTCGCTTTTATGCTTTTAACCATTAAAGAAAATATACTCTATCCGATCTCTTCCGTCAAGGCTGGCCAAATAAACGTCAAGAATGAAGGAAGAAATAAAAAGGTAAAACAAAAGGAGCTCATAAGAGCTCCTTTGATTTACCGTATACATGAATCAGGTTCCGGACTTTATTTCTTAGCAACTTTAATCGGCGGAAGCAGCTTCTGCATATTAACCGTTCTTACGATTTCCCAAGTGGACGGATCCTCTGGATTGTACTGCTCCAAATAATTGACGACTTCTTTGGTGATAGGTGTCGGCGTGGAAGCTCCGAAGTCACCGCTACCTTGTTAACACCCTGCAGCCATTCCTGTTTGATCTCAGTTACATCAGAAATCCGGTATGCCGTCACACCAGCGATCTCCTCAGATACTTGAGCAAGACGATTGGAGTTGTTGCTGCGCGGATCACCTACGACGATGACCAGATCAGCTTGGCCCGCCTGTTCAGCGACCGCTTGCTGACGCATTTGAGTAGCAAGACAGATCTCATTATGCACCTCAGCCCCTGGATATTTCTCAAGCAACTTCTTCATGATGTGTTTGATATCCCACTGGCTCATCGTCGTCTGATTCGTAATAATGATCCGATCCGACGTAACATGAAGATCAGCGATTTCCTCTTCCTTCTCGATCAGATGAACATGATCCGGAGCGACCCCGATCGCACCTTCCGGCTCTGGATGGCCTTTTTTACCAATGTAGATGACGTCATAACCATCAGCCACCTTCTCCTGGATCAATACATGGGTCTTAGTCACGTCTGGACAAGTAGCATCTACCGTGGTCAGTCCTTTCTCACGGGCCAGCTTTCTCACTTCTGGAGAGACTCCGTGAGCTGTGAAGATCACGGTTCCACTCTCGACCTGCTTCAGAATCTCCATCCGATTTGGTCCATCCAGCGTAATAATTCCTTCATCCTCAAAAGAATTGGTGACATGACTGTTGTGAACAATCATACCCAGAATATATATAGGTCGCGGAAGATCGAGATTTTGAGCAGCCTGTCTGGCTAACACCATCGCATCGACGACTCCGTAGCAATAACCGCGCGGGGTAATTTTGAGTATTTCCATGAAATATTACCTTCTTTCCATACGCCCCTGCTAGTGCGTGTTCAAAAAACCTCTACTAGCGAGAGAAGCGGATAATACGAATCCTCCCTATTATATCCTATTCAGGCAAGGCATTAAAGAGAGCCGGGAGCCAGATGATAAATGAGGTCCCTTCGCCCAGTTTGGTAACTACTTCAACCGATCCATCATGTTCATCGATAATCCACTTCGCAATTGATAATCCAAGCCCAACTCCCTGAATAACGCCGCGGGAAGGATCAGCTCGATAGAAGCGCTCGAAAATATGTGGAATCTCGCTCTTATCCATTCCAATACCGGTATCCGTGATCCGGATGCCTATCTGCTCTCCTTGTCTTGCTGCATCAATCGTTACACTGCCCTCAGGTGTATATTTAAAGGCATTCTCAATGAAAATGAATAGCAGCTGCTGCAAGTAGTCCTTATTCCCCATCACAGCGGTACCCTTAACCGCATCAAGATTCCCCTGCAGCCAAGCTGCATTGCGGGGAAGGAACTGTGCCCTACGGACGACTTCCTCAATCAATGGTGAGAGAGGCAGCGGCTCTTTGTTGATCGTCTTGCCAGCATCGGCCCGGGCAAGCGACAGCAGATCATTAACCAGACCACTCATCCGTCGCGATTCATCGGCGATATCTGTAATCGCCTCTAGCGTATAGATGCGCTTCTGTTCTTCGTCCAGCTCTACCCGTTTTTCACTGCCCTGCCCCCACATTTTCTGCAGCAGGTCAACATTGCCGCGAATCGTCGTTAGCGGCGTCCTCAGTTCATGAGAAGCATCGGAGACGAAACGGCGCTGCGCTAAATAAGCATCATCCAGCTCATTATAGAATCCCTCGGTACGCTCTAGCATTCGGTTGACCGTCCCGATCAACTGACCAATCTCATCATTTGGTCCCTCATAGTCGATTCGAACACTCAGATCATTTCCAGTCTGAATCCCATTAGCCGCCTCAATCACTTTGCCAATCGGCGCCATTGACTGGCGGGCCAGGAACATTCCCAATGTTGCGGCAAAAACGATCGAAATAGATGAGCCAATTAATAGCACAGTTCTGACCAGATCCAGCAATCGTTCTTCTGCCCGGTATAGGCTCCCAGCTGAAGCAGGTGAACTACGTTATTGTTTTCATCTATTGTCAAAGGGCCTTGATACAGTAAGAAAGAGTTTTGACCAACATGAACCCTCTGAAACCAAGACCTTTGATTCGGATTCGTCTGTTTCTTCAGGGAAGCTGCATCGGGTACAGGAAACTTCATATTGAGTTCCTGCATATTTAACGACTGTGTCAAGGATTTGTCCAAATAATTGTAAACTTGTGCGTAGATTTGCGCATCCTCCAGACGGGTAGCTTGGCTTTGGTCTATTTTAACGCTCAGATTATTAGTTACATAGAAACTTGATCGAACCCGATTAGCCTGCTCCTCCAGCCGATTCTTCACTTCTTGATACGTGTAGAACCTTACCAATCCATAGAACGAAGCGCCGAACAAGATCAATACGACTGCCAATATGCTAGTATACCAAGCGGTGAGCCGTAATCTTATCGACATGTTCTTAGTCCCCTCTCAGGATGTAACCGGCGCCGCGAATCGTCTGAATAATGCGTTTCCCGCCGAACTCCTCCGTCTTCTGTCTCAGCATGGCAACATAGACCTCAAGTACGTTGGATTCACCGCTGTAATCATAGCCCCAAATTTTATCCATGATCAGATCCCGAGTGAGCAGACGCTTAGGATTCTGCATGAACAGATGCAGCAAGTCGAATTCCTTTGCTGTCAGTTCCAGCCTCTCTCCAGCACGAATAACTTCACGCGAATCGAGATCCATAATAATATCCTCGAAGATCAAGCGGTGCTCGCCCGTCTCTCCGCCCCCCTGATCCTTCCGTCTGAGCAGCGCACGGACCCGAGCTAACAGCTCCTCAAGCGCAAACGGCTTGACTAAATAGTCGTCCGCTCCCATATCCAACCCTTTAACACGGTTCTCTACCTCATCTTTGGCCGTCAACATCAGTACCGGTACTGCACTTCCGCCCTCGCGCAATCTGCGGCATACTTCAAAACCATCCACCTTCGGCATCATCACATCCAGAATGATCATATCCGGCTCTGCCGTCATCACCATAGACAGCCCGTCCGCGCCATTCTGAGCCGTATATACATCATAACCTTCAAACGCCAGGCCGCGTCGCAGCATGGAAGTAATCTTCTCATCATCATCGATAACTAGAATAACTGATCTCATTGCAACCTCCTATAATCAAGAGCCGTATGTAATCATCGTATACAAAGCTCTCCTCTATCTCCATATATACATTCTATCAGAACTTAAATATAATCTTAAACTTGCCGCAAAAAGGCGGCAAGCCCAAGGGCCCGCCGCCTCCTTACGCCTAGGATCAGACGCATCGACCTGCCGATAAGAGGTAGTTCAAAAAGTCCACTTTTGATCACGAAATGAATCAAGAAGTAACTCGGCTTCGAATCTTGAATTCACCCGGGCCTTCCGGTGCTGAAAACCAAACTTTCTGAACACACACTATTACTGAATATTCGAGAAGTCGTTCTTATTGCCAATCTTAATCTTCAAATCCATCTTGTTGCCGTCACGGACAATATTGAAGGTGACTTCATCTCCGACGTTTTGCTTCTGAATATATTCGATCAGTGATTCCTTGGTAGCAAATTTCTTACCATCGGCTCCTGTAATAATATCGTACGGACGAAGGTCTGCATTATAAGCTGGCGATTTGAATACAACGCTGGATACCACCGAGCCTTCCTTCACATCTGAACCCATTTGGGCTGCCACTTCATCACTCATCGTCATCAGTGTAGCGCCGATGAATGGAACTGGTTTTTCTGGAATCTTCTCGTTATTTTTCAACTTATCAATAACTTCTTTGACCGTACTGGTCGGAATCGCAAATCCGATACCTTGAGAGTCTGCACTGACTGCAACGTTAATCCCTACAACTTCACCATTCAGGTTCAAGAGCGGGCCGCCCGAGTTACCTGGGTTGATCGATGCATCAGTTTGCAGCAGATGTTCATACTCGCGATCTTTCTCGCCGTTCTCACCGGCGATGGTGATGCTACGCTCTTTCGCACTAAGTACGCCCGTTGTAACGGTATGATCAAAGCCTTTCGGGTTCCCGATCGCAACCAGCCAATCGCCTACTTGCGAGTTGTCTGAGCTTCCAAGTGGTATGGATGGGAAGTTGTTATTGCCCTCGATCTTCAGTACAGCGAGATCCAGCTCATAGCTTGTGCCAAGTACCTTGGCTTCATATGGCTTCTCAGTATCCTGCACCGTTACTTGAACCACATCAGCATTATGAACTACGTGTTCATTGGTCAGAATATAACCGCTCTTATCGAAAATAAATCCTGAACCGATGCCGACTGGAACCAGCTGATTCGAATTAGAGGAAGAACCACCGCCATCACTATTACCATTACCATTACCGTTGCCTCCGTTTGAATCTTCACCGAAGAAGAAACGGTAAAACGGATCATCGTTATATGAGTTACCACGGCTTGATTGTTGCTTACCTGCCTTAACCAGTGTCTCAATCTTAACAACCGCCGGACCAGCTTCCTTAACAACACCTGCTACATCCGTAGAACCTGCGACCGGATAAGAAGTGGTTGATGCCTTCGTACCAGAATCGCTACTGTTATGACTCATATTCTGTTCAGCCACAGCTGGTGCTGATGAATTCCCCGTGAAGATGTGAGTATAGTCTGCGAATGCCATCCCTCCACCCATGATCAGCATGCCTGCGAGGAAGGCAGCGACGATAGATTTGACAGAGGATTTCTTCTTGGGCTTATTGAACTGCCAGTTACCTGAATTTTTAGGTGGTAGCGAACCTCCCCCACCATTCAATGCACCAGCGTCTTCAGCTGAGGAACGGTAACCATATGTGTTAGGCAACTGTTTCACCGGCTGCGGTCTCGTAATTTCTACATCCTGTATGGGATCCTCATTAGTAGAGTAATTAGAGTTCGTTCCTTCCGGCTCCTTGCTATAGGATTGGAATGGACCGTAGGAATAATAGTAGGAAGCTCCGGAATCCTGGGTTCCTTGCGATCTATCACTTTCATTCTCTTTAAACGGTTGACCCGATTTGTTGTTATCCTCTTCCATGATTGATATACCTCCTTCCCCTTAGTACTGCAGGGGTAATTGATTGTTTGAGTTGTTATCTCGTTTACATTTATTATTTTCTACTAATAACCTTAAACATACCTTAAAAACAATTAAAAAGGAGATAAAAGCGGAAGAGTTAACTAACCCACCCTTGACGATGAGCATAAATAGCTAATTGAGTACGATCCTCCAGATCACATTTCATAAGCAAATTACTAACATGGGTCTTGACCGTCTTGATACTGATATGTAGTTCTTCTCCAATTTCTTTGTTGCTCTTCCCTTCGGCAATAAGCAGCAGCACTTCTTTCTCGCGCTCAGTCAGATCCGTGTCATCACCCTGTACCGTCCGTTGACGAAGGCCACGTGTTAGTGCTTGAGCGATCTCACCCGTCATGACCGGCATACCGCGACTGGCCTGCTGCAGAGCATGAATCAATTCATCTGCAGACACCGTCTTAAGACAGTAACTGACCGCTCCGGCTTCTACGGCCTGCACAACCAGATCATCCTCAATGAAACTCGTTAAAATGACGATTTTGATTTGCGGAAAACGTTCCAATACTGCTCTTGTCGCCTCTACTCCATTCATAACTGGCATCATGAGATCCATTAATACTATATCAGGTAATCCATTCTCTGAACTAGCATTCATGAAGTCAACCGCTTCTTTTCCATTTCCTGCTTCTGCGATGACATCAAAGAGGGGATCCATCATTAAATAAGTTTTAAGCCCCATTCTAACCATATCATGATCATCAACAATCATTACCTTTATTTTATCACTCATTTACTGCCGCCTCTTTTCCCGTTTCGAATTTCGGAATATGCACGCGGATGGTCGTCCCCGCTCCCGGCTTGCTAATAATTTCAACATGACCACCAAGCTTCTCGGCCCGCTCACGCATGGTAGTCAGTCCATAAGACCCCGGCCTCTGAGTAGTGCTGCTAAAACCCTGGCCATCATCACTAATACTTAGTGTTACCTGTCTTGGTCCCTCTTTAAGCGACATGCTGACTACCTTGGCGCCGGCATGCTTAACGATATTAGCCATTGCTTCCTGAATGATTAGGAACAATTGATGTTCCTTGGCTTCCGACATATCCCCTTGGATATCAAGGTCCTTCATCCCTTTAAGACCATTCTGCCGACAGTAATCAGGGAACCACTGATCGAGCGCTTCTGCGAGCGACTTACCCACGAGCTCCATCGGTCGGAGCTGGGCGATCAATGCACGCATCTGCTTCTGCGCCGTATTCGACATCAGAATAAGCTGTTCCATCACCGTCTGTGCCTGGGCTGCATTGTTCTCCAATACTTTCGGAAGCGAGGAAGCAGCCATATGGATGGCAAATAACTGCTGACTGACTGTATCATGCAAATCGCGGGCAAGTCGGCGTCGCTCCTCTAGTACCGCAAGTTCAGCTGCTTGCTCTTTCTCTACAACCTCTTGCTCCCCAAGTTGCTGCAGGAGCTGCATCTTCTTCTCCACCGCATCCGTCATATTATTGAACTCCTGATATACTCCGGCAAAGGATTGATCCAGCGTCTCAGGCATACGTACGGATAAGTTCCCTTTTGCGGCCTGAAGCATATTCAGATGTAGTAGATCGATCCGCCCCTGAATACGACGGCCGGCAATATAACCGATAATCAACGTTAAAATGACGATAGCTATCGTCTCATAGAACCAGACATGGGGATCACCAATGAAGATGATCCCCGCTCTAACACCGATATAGGAAGCTATGGCTGCCAGACTTCCTGTCAACAGGAAGAATCCGAGCAGCTCCCATTTTGTATTTTTTAGAATCCGTTGAACGATCATATTATCAACCCACCATATTTACTTTGACGTCCCCGATAAATACGCTGACGATCAGCTTTACTTTCTTATTGGCCTCATTATAATATGGGGTCTGCGCTTTAATGTTGCTCATGAACCCGCCCTGTTTCTGTGAGAAGACAGACAGGTCGCCGATAAACGCGCTCGAAACGGCTACAACGCCGATATCCATATCGTCAGGCACGAAGATCTTCACATCACCGATAAATGCTGAAATATGAATCTTCGTCTCGCCATAAGGAATCTGTGCCTTAGTTAAATCGATAATCGTATCTCCGATAAAATGGGATATATTCATCGGATGGAGCTGGAAATAGTCCTGACCGAAATGAACATCGCCAATAAATCCTGATTTGTTAATCGTCTCTTTGGAGCCAAACGATCCATGCATTCCATGGCCTTGCTGCTTCATATCAAAATGACTATCGTCAAACTGATCATAATCAAAATTCCCCGGACCCATTTTCTTGTCTTTCTTAGGCTTCTCCATCGCATCAAAGATCGAGTCCAGCGACGATTCCATTTCCGTAATTGGTGGAACCGGTGGTTTCGGAGGTGCTGGAGGCGGGAATGAAGGCTCCTTAAACCTCGGTGAACGTGGTTTGAACAGCAAATTAATACCGGCAATAATCAACACGAGTGGCAAGAAGAACTTGAAGAACTGCCCAGGATCAAGCTGAACTAGGTCTAAATTCTTGGCTAGAAAATAGCCGCCAATCGCAATCAAAATCACACTCCCGATCAAACTGCCTCCGCGCCTGTCTCCATTTGCAAAGCTGGCGATACCGCCTAAAATAAGGAATACTGGCCAGAATGTCGAGAATAGATAACCTATACTTATATCCGTATAGCCTAGGATATTCATTATAAAGATGCTACCGATTGATATTAATAAAAGCCCACCGATCAAGCGACCTATGTAGCTATGTTTCATTTTTGTCCCCTCCATCGTACTTGTCATCATTCTAACAACAGTGTACCGCATTCCAATGACGAGTAACAGCGGCGCGGGATGGAACATGCTATCGGTCTCGAGACCGAGGTGTATTACTTTTTTTTACAAAATTCAACCATTCCTATGCAAAAAAGGGCGCCCTAACGGGTGCCCTGAAATCTTGTTGTATCTCTCGTTATTGTACGTGAGAGCCCTGTTTATGTTTGGCATTACGAGAAACCTTTTTAGCAGTGGTAGTTGTCATGTTCTCCTCAGCGAACTCAGCATTGAACTTCTCGTTAGGTGTTTTATAGCCAGGAGAAGATGCTTTGTTTTTTTGATTTGGCACAGATTTCACCTCCCTTGCACTTTCGCGACAAGATATTTCTTCTTATCGGACTTAGTGGAGCGTCCATCCAACGCACCACCCTTATTATGCAAGCAGTTCAAGCAAAATATGCACCAATCGATGCCGAGTCCACTCCTAGATACACTTAAGTAATCAAAAGCGAATTTTTGAACTTTCACATTAAATCAAGTTCAAAAATTCGCTTTTCAGCACCGAGAAGGTTGAATGAAGCTAGGGTCCGAGGAGCGGAGCGTACGTAGTTTGTACGTGAGCACCGGAGGACCCGGCTGAATTCAAGATTCGACGTCGAATCTGCTACCCGAATCACATCGTGTTAGATATAGAATTTTATACGTTATCAGCAGAGCTGATGAAATTCTATATCGCAAGAAAACCTACCTTTAAATCGCGGTCGCTCATCCTTGAATTACTTCGATCGGTTTTCTTATCAAAAGAGAAATTTTGAACTTCCTCTAAACAGCTTCGTTCCAGAGGTTTTCGGGGATCTCCTTATTAACCTCCATCGCCTTGCCTAACTCGCGCAGCATAGCCTCCGTCAGCTTCCCATTCCCTTTACGTATCACCTGAACCTCGACTTCCTTCTTACCCCATTCTTTATAGACCTGTTTGGTCGTCTTGAAATACAGATCAATCTTCTTGCCTTTGATTGCAGAGCCTTTGTCTGCTACGACCCCATAGCCATAATCAGGGATGTACAGAATCGTCCCGAGCGGGAACACCTTCAGATCGGCCGCAATTGTGGAGACTGTATTTTTATCGCGTCGTACCTTTACTCCTGAATATGTGATGCCGTATTCCGGGTGATTAGGTCGTTTACCAGTCGATTCATAACCCGCAGTATATCCCGTAGCCATCACCTTTACCGTCTTCACTTTCTTCTTGACCTGCTCTACCTTCTCAGCCTTATCCAAATTCGGTTGTAGCGGCCTTTGTATCGAATCCACCGACTTCGGCGTCAATACGGTTTGCGGCAGGACAGCCGGATTTCCGAATGTTTCCCGCTTGGATTGAACCTCCAGCAAACGCATCATTTCATAATACTTCTTCTGTTCATAGTATGGATCTGAATACGATATATTCGTCACATTTGCCGATTTAGCCGCCGCAGGAATATGATCCAGTGATATTCCGTGCAGCAACAAGCCCGTCAAAATACTTCCTAATACAATTCTTTGCCATAAAATAATTTGGCGCATACGAAAAACCTCCCCCTTATTCCAAGAGGTTTTCCATATGCGCCGCATTTATACATTCAATTATTAAAAAGCATTGTCTCCGCTTTCCTCATCACTTAAAATGACCAAAATTGCGGATTATATGAATATCTAATTAAAGTGCGTGTTCAAAAAGGCCAGTTTTCAGCACCGAGAAGGTTGAATGAAGTTAGGGACTGAAGGAGCGGAGCGTACGTTTTGGGTACGTGAGCACCTAAGATGTTTCCGTAGGGAACATGACTTCGTAAGCATCCGCTTAGGCCCAGCTGAATTCAAGATTCGATGTCGAATTTTCTTCCTGATTCACTTCGTGATCAAAAGTGGACTTTTTGAACAACCTCTTAAATAGTGTGGTTGACGATGTCATTCTTCAAAGAAGCTACTACATCATCAAGAGGCTGCGCACCCAAATCTCCTTCGCCACGCTTACGTACGGATACTGTACCGCTGTTCTTCTCATTCTCACCAACGACGAACATGTATGGGATCTTCTCAAGCTGGGCTTCACGGATCTTATAGCCAAGCTTCTCATTGCGCAGATCGCTCTCGGCACGAATGCCCCCAGCACGCAATTTATCCTCTACCTGACGTGCATACTCCTCGAAATGAGCCGATACCGGAATGACCTTCGCTTGTACCGGGACAGCCAAAGCGGCAAATTACCAGCAAAGTTCTCAAGCAGGTATGCAGTAAACCGCTCCATCGTACCAAGAATACCGCGATGCAGTACAACCGGACGATGCTTCGCGCCATCATCTCCGACATATTCCAGCTCGAAGCGTTCAGGCAACAAGAAGTCGATCTGAACCGTGGACAGTGTCTCTTCCTTGCCCAGAGCGGTCTTGATTTGTACGTCTAGCTTCGGACCGTAGAACGCTGCTTCGCCTTCTGCCTCATAGAATGGCAAGCCTGCTTCTTCTACAACCTCACGCAGCATCCGCTGTGCAGTATTCCACATTTCATCGTTCTGGAAATACTTCTCTGTATCTTGTGGATCGCGATAGGACAGACGGAAGCGGTATTCTCCAATACCAAAGTCGCTATATACTTGCTTGATCAAGTCAAGCACACGAGAGAACTCGCTCTTGATCTGATCAAGACGGCAGAAGATATGCGCATCATTCAGCGTCATTGAACGAACGCGGTGCAAGCCTGTCAATGCGCCCGACATTTCGTAACGATGCTGCATACCGAGCTCGGCGATACGGATCGGAAGATCACGGTAGCTGCGCATATCGCTCTTAAATACCATCATATGGTGCGGACAGTTCATCGGACGAAGTACGAATTCTTCATTATCAACTTGCATCCGTGGGAACATATCCTCTTCGTAGTGAGCCAAGTGGCCCGAAGTTTTGTACAGCTCGGTGCTACCGAGTACTGGAGTATAGACATGTTGATAGCCGAGGCGTTCCTCAATGTCTACAATATAACGCTCAAGAGTACGGCGCAGAGTTGCTCCTTTTGGAAGCCAGATCGGTAGACCTTGTCCAACCAAATTATTAAAAGTAAAGATGCTCAGTTCTTTACCAAGCTTACGGTGATCGCGTTTCTTCGCTTCTTCCAGCATATGCAAATGCTCGTCCAGCTGAGCCTTCTTCACAAATGCTGTACCATATATGCGTTGCAACATCTTATTATCGCTGTTACCGCGCCAGTAAGCGCCAGCTACACTGAGCAGCTTGAAGATTTTGATCTTGCCTGTGGAAGGCACATGTGGTCCCCGGCACAAGTCGAAAAATTCGCCTTGATCATAGATCGAGATCTTCTCGCCTTCCGGCAAGTCGCGGATCAATTCAAGCTTGTAAGGGTCACCCACTTCAGTGAAGATTGCGATTGCTTCTTCGCGGCTCACTTCACGGCGTGTGATCGGCAGATTCTCGCCAATGATTCGCTCCATTTCCTTCTCGATCTTCTGCAGATCTTCTGGATTAAGCGGGTGTTCCAGGTCCATATCATAGTAGAATCCATCTTCAATCACTGGACCTACGCCAAGCTTAACCTCTTTGCCGCCGAACAAACGTTTTACGGCTTGAGCCATTAAGTGAGCGCAGCTGTGGCGCATAATTTCTACACCATCCTGCGAATCCAGCGTAATGATCTCTATCTTCGCCCCGTCTTCCAGCTTCGTGTTCAGATCAACGGCTACCCCATTCATTTTTCCAGCCACCGCATTCTTGCGTAAGCCGCTGCTGATCGATGCCGCTACATCTTCAAAAGTACTTCCCTCTGCATATTCCCGGACCGAACCATCCGGCAAAGTAATCGATACTGCCACTTTTATTTCCTCCCTCACAATGTTTGGCCGCTGGAAGCGGACATACAAAAAACGCCCGTCCCGCGAAAGGGACGAGCGTTATTTTACCGTGGTTCCACCCTTATTCGACCGCCTCAACTAACAACGAGACAAGCCCTTAATTAAGCATTGTGTAACGGTAATGAACCGGCTATTCCTAATACGGATACCGAGCAACAGCCAAATCAGCTATAAGCCCATTCTTCCTATGGTTCGGAACAGCAGCTACAAAGGGGTAAACAGGAACGAATCTGAAGGGACTTCCAGCCTAAGTTCCCTCTCTCTGTACAGTTCAAAATCCGGTTCATATCTTTGTCATCGCTTTTATAGGTAATTCAAAAAGGACTTTTGATCACGTAGTGAATCAGGAAGTTTCTCGGCATCGAATCTTGAATTCACCCGGGCCTTCCGGTGCTCACGTACACACTACGTACGCTGCGCTCCTCACGCCCTGCTTCATCCAACCTTCTTGGTACTGAAAACCGACTTTTTGAATATAGACTAACGTGTAAATTATATAGCGATACTGTTCTACAGTCAAGAAAATGGACTAGTTTATACGGCTCATGGGCACTGATCCCTCGACCTCTCCGATTGATGGAACATGGTACACTGTGGACACTGCGAGCAGATCTCCACCCGTTCTCCGAAAATACGGCAAATCGTCGAGATCATCTGCATTTCCGGCCATGGTGTATGAATCAAAATACGAACCGGCGACAATGAAATCAATGAGCTAACCACAGCGTTTTCCATCTCCAGCTCTTGATCATCTATTCGCGCTACCATGCCTCCACCAGAAGGAATATGGATGGATGTGAAATTTTCATCGAGAATAACAAATTCTTGATCCTTTTTATGCATCAGATGAACGAGCGGGGTCATCGGCTCCTGAAAATGGACAAAATACTGCAGCAGACCGATGAATTCTTCATACTGCTTATCGAGTAGAAGCTCATCCACCGCGTAATCGATAATTTCATCCAGTTTGTCCCTGTACTCCTGTAACCGGAAAGTGATCAAACCATCCACATGCACAAAAGCGCTTTTCAATAAATATTTCTTGAGCTCCTTCTTAATCAAGGAAATCCGCGTTCGTCTAGCAGAAAGACCTGCTTCATCCGTACCCAGCAACCTTAGGCTCTGCTTCGATACAGCCTCATAATCCTCCGCCGAAGCGAAGGTATATTTTCTGGATAACATCGCGGACACAATAGCCGCTTCCTTCACCTCAACTATATAGCGCGCGATCCCCTCTGTTAACCGTTCATGTCCATTTCCCCATGCCGGGTCGGAGTATTTATGTCCGTGTGAAGTTTCACCAGATATTCCAATGAGAACATCCATGATTTTTCCGTCTGTGGAGTAGCTAATTGCTGACTGACCTGAGTCAATATACAGATCCTGTCCTGAGAAACACTCTGTAAAGCGAGCCCCCGACTCTGCACCGTCAATATTGATCCGAATTGTAAAAAAATCCATGGACTTTCCCCCTTCCGCTTCCTCTTCACAAGTATATGGTGAGGAGAAAACGGATATACGGATCAAGCCCATGGAATGAAAGGCAGACTTTCCAATGTTACCTAGACCATATGTGGAATAGGTTTGGAGCGATCTTACGATCGCCTTAGCTGCTGCTTAGTTCTGCATCACAAAATCTCGTTCTACATGAGATCCCGAATCGAACACACGTAGAATATCATACTTCGTATTACGCTGTGCCGGGATTTTCCCTGCTTCACGGATAATGGAGAGAATCGCTTCAATATTTACTTTATAAGTTGCGCCAGCAGATGAGACAACATTCTCTTCGATCATCGTACTGCCAAAGTCATTGCAACCATACTGTAAGGACAATTTGCCGACCTCTGGACCCATAGTAACCCAGGAAGACTGCAGATTCTTAATATTATCAAGGACAATCCGGCTGATCGCTACCGTCTTCAGGTAAGATTCCGGTGTTTGTCTCTCTTTCTTCAAGTTCGTATTATCCGGCTGGAATGTCCAAGGGATAAAGGCCAGGAAGCCTTCCGAAGCATACTGGTTCTGGATGCATTTATCCTGAGCTTCACGTACACGCATTAAATGGAGTGCACGCTCTTCCATGGATTCACCAAATCCGATAACCATCGTCGCTGTCGTGTTCATACCAATCTTATGTGCGGTCTGCATCACATCCATCCAGTCTCTCCAAGAGCCTTTCAGGCGGCTGATCTTCTGCCGTGTGCGGTCATCAAGAATCTCTGCGCCACCGCCCGGCAAAGAATCAAGGCCAGCAGCGTGAATTTGCCGCAATACTTCTTCAAGTGAGAGGCCTTCCGATACTTCCTTCATTTTCATAATTTCCGCTGGAGAGAAGGAGTGCATAGTTATGTCAGGGAATTGAGTTTTGATTTCTTTTAAAAGATCCGTATAATAGCTGAATGGCAGATTAGGGTTTGTTCCGCCCTGCATCAAAATTTCCGTCCCGCCGACATCAATGGTTTCCTGAATTTTCTGCAAAATGGTCTCCGTTGGCAGCACATAACCTTCTTCCGATCCAGGCCGACGGTAAAATGCACAGAATCGGCAATAAACGTCGCAAATATTAGTGTAGTTCACGTTGCGACCGATGACAAATGTTGTCAATGGTTCCGGATGTTTGCGCTCCATAAGGATGTTCGCTACATGCCCCATCTTCTCAATTTCATCGGATTCGAACAAGGCGATCGTCTCCTCCAGGTTGACGCGTTCCCCCTTAAGTGCCTTATCAAGTATATGATCAATTGCTGTCATATATTGCCCTCCCTTGCTTCAATAATAAAACAATCACATATGCAGTGATTTTCAGATAAATTTATCCTATCATACTCAAGCCCATAAAAACAGCACCAGTCTAGGATCAGGTGCTAAGTGATAAATTGTTAGATCGCACTGCTGTTCAGCGCTTGTTCCAAATCGGCAATCAGGTCATTAATATCTTCAAGCCCGACTGAAAAGCGCAGCAATCCATCGCCGATCCCCCGCTCCAGCCTTACTTCCCGTGGCATGGAAGCATGCGACATCATCGCCGGATAGGACAGGATGCTCTCGACAGCACCGAGACTAACTGCAACGAGTGGCAGTTTGACTCCGTTAAGCAGTTTTTTCGCGCGTTCCCCAGAACCCACATCGAAGGAGACAACTGCACCATATCCCGTTGATTGCTGTTCATGAATAACCCTCCCTGGATGCTGCTCCAATCCAGGATAGTAGACAGCTTCAATATCATTTCGGCTCTGCAGCCAATCCGCCAGTTTGCGGGCGCTGATCTCACTGTGCGCCATTCGTGCACCTAGCGTCTTCATCCCTCTCATGAGCAGCCAAGAATCTTGTGCTCCCAATACTGTTCCAAGCCCATTCTGCACATATTTCAGGCTCTGGGCTAGCTCTTCAGTACGTGCAACGGCTAGACCCGCCAGCACATCACTATGTCCACCAAGAAACTTGGTCGCACTATGTAGAACGATGTCTACGCCAAGCTCAATTGGGCGCTGATAATATGGCGTCATAAAAGTGTTATCGACAATACTGAGTATGCCTTTTTCCTTTGCCCAAGCAGCAATTTCAGCCATATCGGTAATTTTCAGCGTAGGATTAGATGGCGTCTCCATATATACTGCCTTCGTATTTGGTCTAAGAGCCGCCTTCACTTGCTCCGTATCAGTCATATCCACGAAGGTCGTCTCGATATTCATACGGCTCAGCACGTTCGACAACAGCCGATAGGTTCCTCCGTAGACGTCCTCCGTCACGATCAGATGATCTCCCGCCGAGAACAGCATGAAGGTCGTCGATATCGCGGCCATACCGCTAGCGAAAGCGAATCCCCTCACTCCACCTTCTAATACCGCGATATAATCCTCCAATGCCTGACGTGTTGGATTCCCTGAGCGGCTATAATCATATTCCGGAGAATTATAGATATCATGATGATGAAAGGTAGAGGCTTGATATATCGGTACACTCGAAGCTCCCGTACTGCGATCTAATTCACCACCGAAGTGAATCAATTTAGTCTCAAACTTGCGATCTGGTTCATCGCTCGGATAGAAGTTACTCATAGTTTTCTCCTCCTTCAACCTCAACTCTGGCTGCTTCCAGAGCCTGACTCAAATCTCCGATCAGATCATTAACATGCTCAATCCCTACGGAAAAGCGCAACAACCGATCATCAACACCTACTGCCTCACGAATCTCAACTGGAATATCGGCATGAGTCTGTACCGCCGGATAAGTCATTAGCGATTCGACACCGCCAAGGCTCTCTGCAAATGCAATTAGCTTAAATGTCGCAGCACTGGCTCGACATAGCGAGCGTCCGTTACTTTAAAGGAGAAGATGCCTGTGTTGCCACTGCTCTGCTTATTTTGAATTTCATAGCCTGGGTGATCTGGTAGAGCCGGGTAGAATACCTCTGCCACCTGCGGATGGTTCTGTAAATATTTTGCAATCGTTAGCGCATTGCTCTGGTGACGATCCATCCGCAATGCCAGCGTCTTCATACCTCTCATGAGCTGATAGCTGTCAGAAGGGCTAAGTACTGCGCCTATAGAATTGTGTAAGAAGGACATCTCGGCAGACAGCTCCTCCCCCTTGGTCACGATAATTCCAGCTAATACATCATTATGTCCACCCAAATATTTTGTCGCGCTATGGACTACGATGTCTGCCCCAAGCTCAATCGGCCGCTGGAAATACGGTGTAAGCAGCGTATTATCGACAATTGTCAGCAATTGATGCTGCTTGGCCCAGCTACTTACTTTACCGATATCAGTGACCATCATTAGTGGATTTGTGGGTGTCTCGATGAATACAGCTTTTGTATTCGGCTGACGAACACTTTCCAGCTTATCCAGATCATTCGTATCCACATAGGAAGCTGTTACTCCGAATTTCGCCAATATTCGTTCAAGCAACCGATATGTACCTCCGTACAAATCAAGCGATACAATCATGTGATCTCCTTGGGCGAATATCATAAATACTGTCTGTAGTGCCGCCATACCGGAGCTACAGGCAAACCCAGCATCTCCGGATTCCAATTCAGCCGCCGCTTGTTCGAGTACGGCCCGTGTCGGGCTCTTCGTGCGTGCATAATCGAATCCAGTGCTCTGTCCAAGCCGTGGATGACGAAACGCTGTTGCTTGATATATAGGATAATTGACCGCTCCCGTCACCGGTTCCTCCACCGAGCCGATTTGTGCCAATTTACTCTCAATATGCCACTTCTTATCCATCCCAATCTTTCCTCTCATTATTTATATAGGTTGTTTAAGTCCGACTTTTATACACGGGACTTAAATCTCATATATGAAGTCTTTCGTCTCATCAATGTCATAAGGTGTCTCTTGATACACATAGTAATTGAGCCAATTGGAGAATAATAAGTTTGCATGTGATCTCCAGGTAGACACCGGTGTCTTGGAAGGATCGTCTTTCGGATAATAGTGAAGCGGCAGATCAATATCGAGCCCCTTGGCGACATCACGATCATACTCCCATTTTAAGGAGCTCGGATCATATTCGGAATGACCCGTTACGAAGATCTGCTTCCCATCTTTTGTAGCGACGAGATAAATACCTGCCTCCTCGGATTCCGCCAGAACCTCCAGCTCATCTCTAGCTTCAATATCCGTCCGCAATACGTCGGTGTGACGAGAATGAGGCACCTGGAACACTTCATCGAAGCCGCGCAGCAGCTTGACATGCGGTTTATTTACCGTATGAGGGAACACGCCAAAGCACTTCTGTTCCAGAGGTATTTTGCGTACGCCAAAATGATGATATAACCCGGCTTGTGAAGCCCAACATATATGCAGGGTCGAAGTAACATGGGTCTTGCTCCATTCGAAGATCTCCTGCAGTTCCATCCAATAGTTCACTTCTTCAAAATCGAGCTGTTCGACCGGAGCACCTGTAATAATTAGGCCGTCAAAGCGACGATGCTTGATTTCATCAAACGTTTTATAGAACATTTCCAAGTGCTCAGCCGATGTATTCTTTGATGTATGAGAGCTTGGGTGCAATAACACGATATCGACCTGCAGCGGTGTATTCCCGAGCAAGCGTAGAATTTGTGTCTCCGTCGTTTCTTTTGTTGGCATAAGATTGAGTATCGCAATGCGGAGTGGCCGAATATCCTGACGATATGCCCGACTTTCATCCATCACAAAAATGTTCTCCTGATTCAGCACTTCCTTGGCCGGCAAATAATCCGGGATCTTGATTGGCATAATGTTCCCACTCCTCATTTCATAGATTTGAATACAAACCATTTGTCATCTCAAAGAGGAAGTTCAAAAATCGAAAAGCCGTCTTTTGAACACTCACTTATTAGCTGGAGATACAACAAATGGCCTCACTCGTATAAAAAATCGAGAAAGGCCATCTACATCTGACTGAATATACCTCTCTCATCTCTCAGAGATCATATGCCATCAAGGCTTCTGATCCTGCAAGAATTAGCACCGTGCGAAAATTGCCGGTTGCCGGGTATCATCGGGCTAGTCCCTCCACCTACTCTTGATAAGAAAAATTGTATTAAGTATTCATTTGTTTTAAATTTGAATTTACTGACCTCATTATACATCATTTCTGCACTTTCACAAGACTTTTCATTGTTTTCAGCCTATATAGCCTCAGAAGCATCCTCAGCATGAACTTTTGTCTTGAAACATTTACGGGCACAGCGTTATACTAGACAGGTGTTTAAAAAACTAGGAAGCATAGAGGTGAAAAATCCGAGATGGAAGGCGACCCGAGTCCGCAGAGTTATAGGATACAACCGCATAGGAAAACGGCCAGCAGGCGACCTGTGGAATCAGCGCGGGCACTTTCTTGTCACGGAGTTTTATTTAGTGGCGCCTCTTTCGCATGTCTGCTGCGACTAACGCTGTCTTTTCCTGTGCTCAACATAATGAGAGCATACCTGACTTAATAGCCAGGAAGAGGGAGTGCATTTAATATGAAAATTCGTCATGTCAAGGATGGTGTGTTTACACCGATAGAGGACGTGGAAATTACGACAAACGCCCCAGAGGAGGGGTTTTATTGGATTGATGCAGATATCGAGGATCTCGCGCTGCTTCAACCCCTATTCTCTTTGCATGATCTGGCTGTGGAAGACTGTCTGTCTGAAGAAGAACAGCGGCCAAAGATTGAAACTTATGAGAATCACTATTTCATCGTTGTGAACAGTATCCGTTATGATGATGAGGAAATCTTCCTGCGAGCACTAAATATCTTTCTTGGACGGCATTATATCATTACAGTTACCAAGCAAAAAATCAATGAACTTCGCGCAGTCAAGCCGATTCTATGGGAACAGGAGGTCAGCTCACCTGACTGGTTCCTCTATCTGCTCATCGACCTTGTCGTTGACAACTACTTTACCGTCGGCGACCGGATTGAAGTGAAGATTGAGACTCTGGAAGAAGATATTCTAATGCATACGAAGCGCTCGCACCTGAATGAAATTATCGGTCTGCGAAGTGAGATTCTATGGCTGAAGAAAGTCCTTGGCCCGCAAAAAGAAGTTATCAACATTTTAAATAAAAAAGATTTGCGTCTGATCGATGATCAATTGCAAAAATACTTTAGCGATATATATGAGAACGCAGTTAAAATCGCCGAAAACTTTGATACGTTCCGCGAACTGATCGGAAACTTAAGGGAAGCCTATCAGGCTTCGATCGCTAACCGTGCGAACGAAATCATGCGTGTGTTTACGGCAATTACGACAATCTTTATCCCCCTTACCCTGATTACGGGTATTTACGGAATGAACTTCGACAATATGCCTGAGTTGCATTGGAAATACAGCTATTATGTAGTTCTTGGCATTATGGCTGTGCTTGGGGCAGGAATGTTCTATCTCTTCCGCAAGCGGGACTGGATTTGAACAGATAGCGAGGAATATTCACCATCGGGTTTTCCCATGATGAATATTCCTCTTTTTCTTACAAAACAACCTCTATACAGCTCTCCGAACCGATTCCGCATTACGTCTAAAAGATAATCGAATTAGTCTTAAGCGCTCATACAGCATATCCACTTGATTGTTCTCTGCGGCTTCTGCTCCGAACACACGCAATAATACCGGCTTGAGGAGATTATCCCCAGCTCTTCGAACGCTTGCCATACAGCAGATTGCTCTTGCTCAGGCATCTCTTGAAGCTCTAGCTTGATCAGATCATCGATCTGATAACCATCTTCTCCAGACCTTCAAGCAGTTCTACCGCCTCCCGACGCTCGAGACCAGTTTGAAGGCAAATATCGCTAATATTCTGTCCTTCGGCTAAGCATTCCAGCGCCTTGCGACGCAGGCTAAACTTCTCGATCTCCGCCCGGTATTTAGCCTCCTTCTGCTTGTATACCCAGGATCGGAATACTTCATCATCAATGGTCTCCTCTACCCAATCGAGTGGGAAAAATCGAGATTGGTCGCGAACCTTCGTCAATTCCAACAACTCGTCTCCATATTCATTCGCCTTGTTCTCGCCGACGCCAGGAAGCTGCAAGAGTTCCTCCCTAGTATGCGGACAGAATACACTAATCAGCTTAAGCAGACGGTTGCTGGCAATCAAATAAGGGGCTTTACGCTCCATGGATGCCTTCCTTCTACGCCAGGAGACTAGCTCAGTATAGAAATCTTCATTAGAATTCAGCTCACTGTAACAGATCAGCCTCTGCGCTGCCATTCCCCGGCCCTGAGCTAGCTCCCGCTCATCCCAAATGCCTTCAATAATCGGTCTGAACCCTTCACCAAGCTTGGCCGCCAGTCGATGACGATAGACGAGCAGCATCTCCGACCATGATGCTCCTTCGAACCAGATCGTCTCCCGCTGTCCTTCCTGCTCCAGCTCGTTCCAACCCATATGCCATATTCCTTCTGCCTCCCCAATCCAAATCTGTGCTTCGACGATATCGTCCTCCTGCGTTTTCTCTCCAAGCTGTTCAAAAATACGATTCGCATACTATATTTCGCCTCCTTGTGCTTTCAGTTACGCTGCGGGTCGCTGACAACGACAAAAAGCACCTCCCCTGCCGTAGCAAGAGAGGTGCTTCCCCTAAACGTATACTGTTATCCCTAATTGTACCATTTTTCGAAACGCTGTCAACGATGAAAGCTGTTTTCCCACAAACACCGTTTTTTCCGATATAATGACAAAAGACATAGCAATTGAAGGAGGTCTATATTATGACAGATCCAAATGATTTGGATTTCTTATCTGACAGCACAGAGAGTACTTCGACTAGATTCGTAACTTTTATCGGACATTCATTGAAACGCTTTGATCTTGCTGTAACTACAACGAACCGCTTCTACGGCAAGAAGCTTATCGCCGATTTACAAAATGGGCGGACAGCGATCCTCGGTACTGACGATCTTGAAGAGGAAGGCTATCTGGAGCATATCTTCTCTCTCGATGAACAAGAAGGTGAAGAATTGCGCAGCTTCTTGTACCAAGTCGTCGGAGACCCTTATTTTACCGATTGATCATCAGTGGCATTAGTATAATCCATAGGCCCTCGTTCACTCTGAACGGGGGCTGGTTATAGCAAGCAATACGAAAGAGATCAATATCATGAGTCCTGCCCAAAACCAGGCCAAATTCATATTACCCGATTCTACTGCCATATAGATCGCCGTCGGCAATGTCTGTGTTCGGCCTGGTATATTGCAGGCGATCATCAACGTAGCCCCGAATTCTCCAAGAGCCCTTGCAAATCCTAGAATGAACGCTGTCATGAGTGAACGATAGGCGAGCGGGATCTCCACCAGCCATAACAACCTCCATTCCGAAGCGCCGATCGAGCGTCCGGCCTCAAGTAGGTCACGATCAATCGAGGCGAAGCCCGCCTTAGCTGCTTGATAAGCGAGCGGAAAAGCAACGACCGTCGCCGCTAACACGGCAGCTCCCCATGTGAATACAATCGGCATTCCGCTCAGGAACTCGAATGCTCTACCAATAAATCCTCGGCGTCCAAATACAATAAGAAGCAAGAACCCAACGACCGTTGGGGGCAGCACCATAGGTAGCATGAAGATCGTCTCCAGCAGTAGTCTGCCCTTGAATTTCCTGGCGGCTAGCCGCCAGGCCGCAAATCCGGCCAGACCAAAAGCAAGTATACTGGAGAGCAGCGCTACCCTTAAAGATAACAGTACCGGAGTGAGAAAGTCATTGGTCATAGACTAACTACTCCGCAAGAACAAAGCCATGCTTGACGAAAATTTCACGGGCATCCGTCTCCCGAAGGAATTGCAAGAAAGCCTCAGCCTCAGCCTTATGCTTCGTAGCAGATACTATCCCCGCAGGATAGACAATCGGCTGATGATAAGAATCGTCAACAGTAAAGGCTGTTTTCACTTTTTGAGAAGACTTGGCGTCGCTTAAATAGACAAGACCCGCATCGGCATTTCCGGATTCAATATAAGTGAGTACCTGGGTTACATCTTTTGTGAATACCATCTTGGCAGAGAGCTGATCCCACAATTGTTCATGCTCCAGCGATTCCTTGGCATACATTCCCGCAGGAACCACCTCTGGCTCGCCAAGTGCGAGTGTCTTAATATCTGCACTTGCCAAACCGTTCAGATTATCAGGAATGATCTTCGCATCATCCGGCACAATGACAACCAGACTATTTTTTAATAGATTGAAGCTCTGCTCTGCAGCAATATGACCCGATTCAATCAAGGCGTTCATTTGCTTCTGCCCAGCCGACAAAAATATATCTGCGGGCGCTCCCTGTTCGATCTGCTTCTGCAGCGATCCTGATGCACCGTAATTATAAACTACGGTTACTCCCTGATGCTCCTGCTCGAACTGAGGTGTCAGCTCTTCTAGACTATCCTTCAAGCTGGCCGCTGCGGACACAATTAGGGTAACTGGTTCAACTTTCCCTGTCGCATCTGCTCCACTGCCCGGAGCATTTGTGCTGGTTGAGCCAGCAGTACTGCAAGAAACCAATAGCACCGCGCATAATAGTAATGACCCCAGCCATCCGAATAGCCGTACTCTTCTATGTAAGGTTAAAACTTTATTCATAGCCTCTTTCAACACATTACATCCCCATCTATAACCTAAAAAAAGTAGAGTTGCCTATACATTAAAGGACCGCTCCCTCAACGAAATTATCACTTGAGAGATCGGCCCTCTTCCGAATCTATAAATATGGCTATTTAGCGATAGCCAGCCCCAACCACGAAGAGACGCTGGCCATTTCTAGCTCTTCAAATTTGGATACAACAAGTGCTGGATTCATCTCGAAGCAGCAGGCTTCCACCGTACATTCTAGCTCAACGTCACAGCGAATTTCAGCAAGCTGTCTGGACAGATGAAGCATATCTATATCATTCTCTATTTTTGTACGAACTGATTTGGACAACCCCTCCAGATTGGCAAGAATTCCATCGACAGAGCCATATTCCTGTACCAGCTTCATGGCCGTCTTCTCACCAATACCGCGGACACCCGGATAATTGTCGCTCGGATCGCCCATCAAGCCTTTCATATCGATAATTTGCACTGGCTTAAGCTGTCTCTCTTCCATCAGACTCTCCGGCGTGTATACCATATAATTGCCATGACCCTTTTTCATAATGATCACACTGGTCCGATCGGTCACAAGCTGAAGCATATCATGATCGCCAGTGAGGATAAATACGTCCATATCCTCGCTAAATTTGACGGCCAATGAACCAATACAATCATCGGCTTCATAACCAGGAGAGCTGATATTCGGAATGCCCAAGCTATCCATCACATCGCGAATAACGCTGAACTGTGGAATTAGATCATCAGGCGCATCGGAACGGTTGCCCTTGTAAGCCGAAAACTGCTCGGTGCGAAAGGTCTTGCTACCCAGATCCCAGCAGCAGGCAATATGGGTCGGTTCGAACTTCTGCACGGCATCCCAGAAATAACGCATAAATCCATAGACGGCATTGGTCGGAAGCCCTTCTTTTGTCCGCCGTATATATCCGGTCGCTGCCGAAGCATAAAAGGCCCGGAACATCAATGCCATCCCGTCGACTAACAATAAACGTTGTTTTGTTTGTTCCATAATCGTAAATAAACTCCTCCGTTAAAATCTACTTATCTCCCCACGACTGCTCATAACTATCCTCTTTAAACCCAACAGTAACTTTATGTCCATCCGTCACAAGCGGACGCTTCATCAGCATGCCATTAGAGACGAGTAGCTCGATCGCCTCTTCGCGTGACAATCCCGGCAGCTTGTCCTTAAGCCCCAGTTCTTTATAGACTTCACCGCTCGTATTGAAAAACTTCTTAAGCTCAAGCCCACTACGGTCGATTATCTCTGTCATTTCTTTACTTGAAGGAGTTGTCTCCTTAATATTATGAAGTTCCAGCTGATGGCCGTGCTCCTCCAACCATTTAACCGCTTTGCGGCAAGTCCCACATTTGGGATAGTGATAAACTGTAAGTGTACTCATAGTATGGTTCCTCTCTAATTCAACTTTTTCTGTAAATTGGCCATATCTGCAGGCAGCGGTGCAGAGAATACCATCTGCTGGCCCGTTAAAGGATGAATAAATCCAAGCTCAGCGGCGTGGAGCGCCTGCCGGTCTATTTGGGCATCCAATGCATTCATGCTTGTCCGCTCTGACTCATCCAGATCGTCCAAACCTGGGTAGCGATACATCTTGTCGCCAATCAACGAATGGCCAATTGAGGTCATATGGACGCGGATTTGATGCGTTCTTCCGGTCTCCAGCTTGAGCTCCACCAGAGCCCCGCTCTCATAACAGGCCTTCACCTCATAGTGAGTCAAGGCAGGATAGCCGTCCGCTGTCACGATACGGCGGTGCGGCTCCTGTGGATCACGGTCAATAGGCCCATCAATCGAGGCACTCGCAGGCTGTGGACAACCATGCACGAGGGCGATGTATTTCTTTGTTACCTGCCCGGCTATAAGCTGCTCCGAAATATGCTGATGGATATAAGCATTCTTAGCAATCGCAATTATCCCGCTCGTCTCCTGATCCAGACGGTGTACAGGACGGAATCGATACTTTTCACCTTTAGCTTGCCAGTAGTGAACGACCCCATTAGCAAGCGTATTTGTATAATGGCCATGTGTTGGGTGAACGATAATCCCCGGTTCCTTGTTAACGATCAGCAGTGCGTTATCCTCATACACGATATCAAATGGAATCGGCTGTGGTAAAATATCCTCTGACATCTCTTGCTCCAGGGAGATGGATACGATATCGCCCGCTTTTACAGGAACGCTGATGTATACTCTCTCCCCGTTCAACATAACACCGCGTTCCGTCAGCTTGATCCGGGACAGAAGCTTCCGCGAAACACCTAGGCGCCGCTGCAGCACTGTCTTCACCAGCCAGCCTTCCTCATGCTCTTTCACTTCATAAGTTATCGGTTCATAATATTCCGTCATGACTTCTTGCCGAACACCTTCCTGCTGCGCATATATTCAATATCAGGAACCTCCAGACGTGCATTAGCCGTCCTGGCCACCGTGAAGAAGAAATCAGATAGCCTGTTAATATATTTCAGAGCATCCTCGTTAATTTCCGTCTTATGGCTCAAAGTCACTACGCGGCGCTCAGCACGGCGGCAGACCGTACGGCAGACGTGAAGAACAGCCGCCAATTGGGAGCCGCCAGGCAGAATGAAGCGTTCAAGCTCAGGATTTTCCTGTTCATAGCGATCTACCCATTGCTCCAATCTCTCCCATAACTCAGAAGTTACCTTATATTTGCTCTCCTTGATCTTAACGAATGCCAAATCTGACCCACAATCGAACAACTCTTGCTGTACCTGCAGCAGATCCTCGCGCAGATCGTCGAATTTTTCTCCTTCAGCGAGGCTTACAGCCTGCCCAACAAAGGAGTTCAATTCATCTATCGTGCCGTAAGCTTCCACTCTCTCATCATCTTTATATACTCTGCCGCCGATCACTGAGGTTTGCCCTTGATCACCAGTACGCGTGTAAATCGTCATTACAATCCCCCAACCCTTAGAATATAAGTTGAACTAAAAAAGGCTGCCTTCATCCTTTCAATCATTAGTTCAATTTATATAGCAAATCATAGAATCAACTTATATAAATCACTATTTCAAATATACCATAAATCACTGCTTCGGGCTTTTCCATATGCTTGCTTTTGCTTATCGCTTAATCACTTATTTTCTGTATATGGCCTAAACAACTTGCTGATCGCGACTGTTCGTACAGCATACAAAGAATAAACCCGCCCACATTAGATGTGAAACGGGTTTACACTTAAATCTGGATCAAATTCCATCCTCACCGTTTTCTTCTGTCCGAATAGATCGTGCTCTTTTCTCAAACACACCAGTTGCACTAATATTCACTGTAATGAATTGCTCAACCAATTCAGAGATAGTGTACTCTTCTTTGGTAACTATCATCTCGATCAACGCTCCCACATTACCACCTGCCACAACCCCAATTCTGTCTTTATCGGATGCTATAGTTGCTGCGGTCTTAAACGGAGTCCCCCGAGCAGGTCACAGAAGAATAGAAACTCACTGTCAGGATTCTCACTCAGAACAGCTTCATACTTAGCTTTTAATATGGTACTCGAGTCACTCTGGAGAAAATCGATATAGAAAATATCATCATTCTTTCCAGCCAATAATTCGACTGCGGATTGTAAACCTGTTGCAAAATGACCATGCCCTGTAACGACCAGCTTTTTCATTTTTAGAGCACCCCAAAGTAAGACAGAATGATAGCCAGAACAAACGTTGCGGCAATGAGAATAACAGGACTTATTTTTTTCGCTTTAATTAACCAATACATTAAGAACGTATATCCAAATGGTAAAATATTCGGAAAAATATTATCAAAGAATTCTTCTTGCAGAGATATCGTATGGCCTGAAGTTACCGTAAAACTTGCTGCCACATTAATATGCACATATGAAGCTATCAAACCTCCGATAACAGTAACCCCTAGAATCGTAGCGGCTTTGGAGATAACCTCCGAGTTTTCTTTAATCATCGCGATTGCCCTAGTTCCCAGGTTATATCCCATGTGAGCCCAGAAAATCCTTAACAGGAAGACGCCAAGATAGACTAAGAAGAATATAATTGGACCGAGCAAATTTCCATCCTTCGCAAAAGATGCCGAGATCCCCGCAACAATGGGTAAAAGCGTAAACCAGAATATCGCATCACCGATTCCGGCAAGCGGTCCAAACAGAGCGACCTTCAAACCTTTGATCGTGGAACGGTCTTCCTTACTCTCTTCAAGTGATAATAAAAGACCCATTAAGAAAGGTACGACAGGAGGGGCAGTATTGATGAACTCCAAGTTATCCTGCATCGATTTAGATAGTTCTTTTTTATTATTCTTATGAATCTTCTTCAGAAATGGCAACATTGAATACAGCCAACCACCAGCCTGCATGCGTTCATAGTTAAAGCTGGCCTGAAGTAAGACGGAACGAAGACCCAGCTTCGTAATATCACTTTTTGAGAGAACTCGTTCTTGTTTTTTGGGTTAGATTCCATCTTCGTAGCCCCCTCCCATATTTGCTTGATTTTCGGTGATTAGCTTTTCTAGCTTCCTCTTTTCTTTATCATTGTAGAATTGATACATGGCCGCAGCTAAACCTAATACAGCAACAGGAAGCAAGTTTCCGAATTGAATGAACGTAGCAGCTAAGAAACCAATTAATAAATATGGGAAAAACTTCGCTTTGAGCATCACTCTCAACAACAAACCGAAACCCACTGCTGGTAAAATACCGCCGGCAATTTCAAAGCCATGTGTCAACCAAGCTGGCATCGACGCCACTAAATCCTTCATCGGGCCTTGAGCTACATAGGCAGATAAGAACACTACAACTCCGTACGTCACCGCGACAATGACCATTGGTAAAATTGTAATTCTAGAAAACGCCTTAAGGTTAGCCTCTTTTGCATATTGATCTGCTTTCCCCATAAATACAGAGAATACGGAATAGTAGAATAAAATAATGTATTGCATTAGGAAGCTAAATGGTAACGCAAGACCGATGGCTGCAGCTGGTGACGTTCCGGTCGTATGCGCCAGAACAACCGTCATCACAGCAGCCAAAATAGGGTTTGGTGGCTGTGTTCCACCAGCAGGTGTTAGACCCGCAAAAGCAAGTTCCGTTAATCCACCGGCTATAACTCCTGTTGTTACATCGCCCAGTGCAAGTCCTGTAAGGGTACATACAATGATCGGGCGAAAGATAAACAACCCTTCCAGCCAGAAATCAAAACCTGCGATAATTGCAATAACAGCTATTATGATTCCTTGCATTAATGAAATATCCATTCCCTCACTCCTTATTTAATAAGAGTTTTTGTATCACCAGGCGTATCCTGAATGAAGACATTGACGCCTTTTGATTGGATATAGCGCAGATCCTCCAAGTCCTTATCATCCACATAGACCTTTTTCGTAAGCTGTTTCTTGCCATCTGTAAAATGCATATTCCCCACGTTAACATCTTGAATTGGAACCCCGCCGTCAACTAATTGGCGAACAACCTCTGGTGTTTTACAAATAATAAAAATCTTCTGACGATCCGCAGCTTTGTGGATAATATCAATGGTTTTTTGAATGGTAAAAAAGCGGATACCGGCACCTGATGATTTGGCTGTTACCTCCATAAGCTGTTGTTGAAGAGGCTCATTTGCAGTTTGATCATCGACTACTACCAATAGATTGGCACCTAATGTAGTGGTCCAGGTGACCCGACCTGTCCATGGACAAGCCGATTATCAATACGAGTAAGCAGAATGTTAGGCATTAATATTTCCCTCCTTCCCCTGGCATTAGGACATGTTGCTTTAATCTAAAGCGCTTACAAAAAGTGGTCAACTCTATTTTTCTAGCTCCTCTACCCCCTTATCTAACAACTCATAACACCGGGGGTTGACCTACAAATCATCGTTTATATCAGTATAATTTTCATCTTTAAAAATATGATTGTTGTTTTTCGAAATCGTAAGCTTTTCACTTTAATTGATATTGAGAGAAATAAAAAGGAGCTATCCCTCAGTAGTAAAACTACTAAGGGATAGCTCCTAATATTTATTGAACCATATCTGATTCATTTATTATTTTTGTCCGCGTTTTTTCATAAACTCATTAATCTTGAGATCGAGCAAACGACTGATTTCGATTACAATATCCGAGGTAAAAGACTTCTCTTGTAAGAACATCTTTTCCATTCTATTGCGAAGTATATGAATTTCATCTTCCAAGGTCACAGCTTGTGGTGAAGTCCTACGTCTCGCTTCTACCATCCACTTGTTTGATTCATTGTCTTCAGCGATCAATAGCCCCGCCATATCATATACTAGATTGTACTCACCACAACCCAAAAGTTATCCCTCCCTGAGAAACTATAACCTTCCTCCGAAAACAGATTATACCATATGAATTGGACATTGATCAATTAATAAATGAAAAAAATGTTAAATAGAGCCATTTTCCCAGATAAATAGTTCATGGACGCAGCACCAGTCCTAGCCTTGCTTCAGCTTATGGACAAATTGACCCATTCGGTGCAACGCTTCATTAAGCTGGCTGACCGAAGTCGCATAGGAACAACGTAGGAAGCCTTCGCCTCCACTACCAAAAGCGTTGCCAGGCACAGCCGCGACCTTAGCTTCCATAAGCAGTCTCTGTGAGAATTCTTCGGAGCTAAGCCCGGTCGATGCGATACTAGGGAAGGCGTAAAAAGCTCCTTGCGGATCATGGCAGGTCAAACCGATATCCCGCAGCCCCTGTACGACCAGGCGTCTTCTCTGGTTATACGATTCTACCATATGATCCTTCTCCCCAAGGCCGTTCTTCAAAGCCTCGAGTGCAGCAACCTGGCCCATAACCGGAGCACACATCACGGTATATTGATGGATCTTCAGCATCGCATAGATCAGATCAGGATGTCCACAGACATACCCCATACGCCAGCCTGTCATGGCAAACGCCTTGGAGAAACCGTTCACGAGCAAAGTACGCTCTTTCATGCCAGGAAGGGAGGCAAAGCTGACATGCTTGTGATCGTATGTCAATTCCGCATAAATCTCGTCGGCAATGACGATCAGATCGTTCTCTTCCACCACTTTGGCAATCGGCAACCAATCCTCATAGGTCATAATACCGCCTGTTGGATTGCTTGGATAATTCAATATTAATATCTTAGACTTCGGCGTAATCTTAGCCTGTAAATGCTCAGCCTTCAGTTTGAAGCTATCCTCAGCGAAAGTCTCGACATCTACCGGCACCCCTCCGCCAATTGATGTAATCGGGGAATAGGAGATATAGCATGGAACCGGAACAAGAACCTCGTCTCCTGGCTCAATTAGAGCTCTGAGAGCAAGATCAATTGCTTCGCTACCGCCTACGGTTACGATCATTTCATCCTTTGGATCGTATTTCAGATCATAGCTATTATATAGGTACTCCGCAATTGCTTCGCGAAGCTCCGGCATACCTGCGTTGGACGTGTAGCTCGTAAACCCACGCTCCAGCGAATATACGCACGCTTCCCGAACATGCCAAGGAGTTATAAAATCCGGTTCACCAACACCTAGAGTAATAATATCCTTATTTCCACTCACCAAATCAAAAAAACGGCGAATACCCGAAGGCTGTATCTCCCTCACTGCTGGAGACAGGTAAGATGTCATCGATTTGCTATTGTTCTCTACACCCTGCGAATTTACACTCATATCATTACTTCCTTTACGGAGATATCAAAAGTCTGCGATCCTCTTCAGGATCTTCAAAAATAATGCCATCCTGCTTATACTTCTTCAATATAAAGTGCGTCTTAGTCGAAAGTACGGATTCGAGTGTAGACAGCTTTTCGGACACGAAGCTTGCCACTTCCTTCAGGTTACGGCCCTCCACCTCTACCAGTAGATCATATGCACCGGACATCAGATAGACACTCATGACTTGTGGGAACAAATAAATGCGCTCGGCGATCGCCTCAAACCCTCTTCCGCGCTCAGGCGTTATCTGTACTTCAATCAACGCCGTAACCTTCTCATCGTCCAGCTTACTGGAGTTAACTACCGTAGCGTACTTCACGATCACGTTATCCTCTTCCAATTCCGCGATCGCTTCCGCTATCTCCTCAGGAGTCGCGCCGAGCAATGTCGCCAGCAAATTAGGGTCACGCCTCGCGTCCTCTTTCAGAAGATCCAGCACTTTCAGCTTAAGTTCGCTCATTTGTCTCATCCTTCATCCTCCAGCGCTGTTCCGGCAATGTCAGGTCGTTAGTTAGGATACAACCTTCCGCACCCGCCTGCCGAAAACTAAATTTATAATAATATTACATGAATTTCATGCATCTGCAAAGAAAAACCGTCCGCCACGAGAATGAGTTCTCCTCTGGACGGACGGCAACTAAACGATAACAGCAAGTCGAATGGATCGCTAATACCGCTGTTTGAACGGCTCAGGTTAAGTAAGGGTTTTGTACGTTCGTAGTGTGATTCTCCACATTGCTCTGATGGGAGAAAGCACCGGGTTGCATATTGTTCATCTGACTGAGTTGATGTGCCTGCTGATGATCCTGCTGTGCCGTCTGAATCTCCTTATCAATAAGTTGGCGGGGTGCCGGAGCTGGCGCGGCATACATTTGATTCTGATCCATCACCTGATACAATTCGCCCTGCAATCGAAGCGTGCTATTAGTCAGGTCCGTGAACATGCGTCTCACGTTAGGACATGCCGATTCTGTCGTCGCCGTCGTATATTCTCCCACCGTTCTCTTCAAATCGGACAAAATAACATTAAGAAAATCGGTCTCCGTTAACGCTTGTTGGCCCTGTGATGGGTTCTGTTGTTGATTCATCATTCCTATCCTCCTAGATGTTTATATACATGATGGTTTTGTTAATGACCTTGTGTCGGAGCCATTTGTTGATGCTGCTTAAGCATATCAATCATCTGATGAGTATGCTGTTCATGAACCTGTAGATGCTGACCTATGACCTGGCTGATTTGTCCGTTAGCCGATACACTTTTTGCCGCTGCACATAACTTGATAAGCATATTCTCATTAGACAGGGAATCGGAGATGTAATCCAATTCCTTTCCTGTGAGAGGCTTCATTTGCATATTGTCCATGCCTATTCCTCCTGAATTTTGATTCAATTCTTGCCTATTATGCTCCCGCAAACCATTTTTTATAATGCTTCAAGTTGGACATACTGATGACATCCTCGTGAACAAAAGTGAGAAGGTTGAATGATGCTAGGGGCTGAGGAGCGGAGCGTACGTAGTTTGTACGTGAGCACCGCAGGACCCGGCTGAATTCAAGATTCGATGTCGAGTAAGCTCTCAGTGTTACCTCGTGTTAGATATAGAATTTATACGTTATCAGCGGAGCTGATGAAATTCTATATCGCAAGAAAACCTACCTTTGAATCGCGGTCGCTCCTCCTTGGACTGGCTTCGATCAGGTTTTCTTATCAAAAGCGAACTTTTGAACTACCTCTAAAGGAGTGGCCTATTTTGAAGTTGCATTATGGTCAATATTACTGGCCCACCGTAGCCCCTAAGGCCTCCCGATATCCCCACTTAAATACGGATATCACCTGTGATGTGTTAGTTGTCGGAGGCGGGATGGGCGGAGCACTAACGACAAAACTTCTTACCAACAAGAACATCGATACTGTCCTTGTTGAACGCCATCAAGTCGCCTCAGGTAGTTCTCTGGCGAATACTGGCCTGCTCCAATTTTCCAATGACAAGACGCTAACCTCTCTGATTCATACATTTGGCGAACAGGACGCCGTACATTTCTATCGGCTCTGCCGTGATGCTATCCAACATTTATTACGTCTTAGTCAGGAATTTCCCGAAGAGGCCAGGGTGATTCCTCGCGGTAGCTTATATTTTGCCAGCACTACGGAAGATGTCGATATGCTTAGAGAGGAGTATAGTACGCTGAAGCGCTACGGTTTTGATGCGGCATGGTGGAATGATGATCAGATCTCAACACATTTTCCTTTTAAAAAACCTGCAGCCATTTATACCAAGGGAGACGCAGAGGTCAACCCATATGCCTTCGTTCACAGTCTGGTCGAACATTCAGTTCAGCAGGGCGCGAAGGTCTATGAGGAATCCTCGATCAGCGGCTGCGAATTTACTCATGATCGGGTGATCTGCCGATGCGGTCATTCACAGATCACAGCCAAACATGTTATTTTTACAACCGGATATGAGACACAGCAATACAAGAGAGAGAAAGGGGCTGAATTAACAAGCTCTTATGTCATCGTTACCGAGCCACTCAAAGACTTTCGAGATTGGTATGAGCAGAGCTTGATCTGGGAGACAGCCCGGCCATATTACTATCTCCGAACAACCCAAGACGGTAGGATTATAGCCGGAGGCTTAGATGAGTCCCTACCTGGCGGTGAACTTGTAGAAGGACGCTATCTAGCCAAGAGCAAGCAACTACTGGATTATGTACATCAAATGTTCCCGCAGACTGCTTCTATTCAAGCTGAATACCGATGGGTGCCGTATTCGGGCACACACATGACGGACTTCCATATATTGGTTCACATCCTGATTATCCGCACTGCTATTTTCTTGAAGGTTATGGGGGTAACGGTACAGTGTGCAGTACGATCGCCGCAGAGATGATTACGGATGTAATCTGTGGAGAAGAGCGACCTGACATGCAGATGTTCTCATTAACAAGAACAACCCGACCAACCCCTGAATAACAAAAAAGAACCTTCAATTCCGTTCAAGGGAATGAAGGTTCTTTTTCAACTGACTTTTATTCTTCTTCAGTCACGGTACGGATGAGGTGCATTCTCTCATCTTCTGTCAAGAAATGACTGACATGAAAACATGCCGAGCAAATATACATATCCAGCTTGGCTGCCTTCTGCACCAGTGGCTTCGTAAGTCCAGCCGGAACTGCAGGTACGAAGCTGTCCGGCAAAGGTTGGCTGCCTGCGAACAGCATATACTCACGGCAATGAGGGCATTCCGGAACCTCTTCCTGTCCATCCAGTACTTTCTCAATTCCGGATTCATAGGCCAACAAATCTCCGCCCGCCTTGGTAAATGTCTCTACTCTACGAATTGCATCGAGATGCCCACTCTCTCCATGCTCCCAGAGATCTGACTGATCCTGATCCTCATACTCATCCTCATCGTAGTCGCTATCTTCATCCTGAATCTCATCGATCCCGATACTCAGAGTACGGTACCCCTTCAATTCATTGTTGCAATAAGGGCAATGCTCCTCGGGCCCTATCTCTTCATCCCATACTATTTCTGTCTGGCACCATGGGCAAATCGTCGTATCCATCGTTCCCATCCTCTCTTTAGTCCAACTTTGATCACGAAGTAATACTGGTAGCTTAATCGGCATCGAATTTTGAATTCAGCCGGACCTTCCGGTGCTCACGTACAAACTACGTACGCTCCGCTCCTCAGGCCTAGCTTCATCCAACCTTCTCGGTGCTGAAAGCTGGACTTATTAAACTCGCACTTAAATGCGTATTACGCCATCCAAAGATAAATAATCCCTGCGATAATAAAGCATACGGCAGCCGCGAATAAAACCCTGACCAGGTTCTTCAGCATGATCTTACTCCCCCTACATGGATCATATTCGTTCAAGACGAATTATTTAAGCTCCGCCACCGTAACTCCTGTGCCGCCTTCTCCGTAATTTCCAAGACGGTAGCTCTTAATATGCTTATGTCTGCGTAAATAGTCAGATATTCCACTGCGCAGAATCCCGGTTCCTTTACCGTGAATAATATAGACCTGCCCAAGATTACTAAGGTACGCTTCATCAATGAAGCGGTCCACTTCAATCAGTGCCTCTTCAAGATTGGTTCCTCGAAGATCCAACTCTGTCCGTACATTCTCGTCCCGGGTACGTTTCACATTAGCCGCGACTCGCTGAATCGGCTTCGTTACTGGAGCTGATCCAATCAATTCTAGGTCTTCAAGCGCAACCTTCATCTTCATAATACCCAGTTGAACAAGTGCTTCCTTGTCGCCGGACAGCTCGACAATATGACCTTTCTGATTCAAGCTGTGAACCTTCACTTCATCGCCGGGTTGGATCGAACGTTTCGGTTTGACAGCCTTACGAGCAGCAGGCTTCTTACGCATCGCCGGTTCAGCATCATCGAGTTGCTTACGAGCAGCAATCAGCTTATGCTCCTTCACCGAAGCTCCTTCTTCCATGGCAAGCAGGCGTAGCTCGTCAATAATGTTCTCCGCTTCGCTGCGAGCCTTAGTGATAACCGCCCTTGCTTCCTCTTCCGCCTTCTCCAAGTAACGCTCTTTTTGCTGCTCCAGCTTCTCAAGCTCGGCCTCATGCTTGTTTCGCAGGTTTTCCATTTCTTTACGCAATCTCTCAGCGGTCTCGCGTTCCTGCTCAGCAATGTTCCGATTCTCTTCGAGTTTGGCAATCATATTCTCCACTCGCAGGTCCTCTTCTTTAACTTCACCACGGGCAAATTCAAGAATCGGGGCTGGGAGCCCAAGCCGTTCAGCAATTGCAAATGCATTGCTTCGGCCAGGAACACCAACCAGCAAGCGGTAGGTAGGACTTAATGTATTAATGTCAAACTCCATACTTGCATTGATAACGCCTTTACGTTCATAGGCATAAGCCTTAAGTTCGCTATAGTGCGTAGTCGCTACCATTCTACAACCAAGGGAATGAATATGCTCCAATATCGCAATCGCCAGAGCCGAGCCTTCAGCTGGATCTGTTCCCGCCCCAAGCTCATCCAGCAGAACAAGACTCTTAGGCGTCATGTTCTTCAGAATCGAGATAATGTTCGTCATGTGGCTGGAGAAAGTACTCAAGCTCTGCTCAATGCTCTGCTCATCGCCGATATCCGCATAGATCGCGTCAAATACACATAATTGACATCCTTCTTCAACAGGAACGAACAATCCGGACATAGCCATCAGACTGAGCAAGCCGATCGTCTTCAACGTAACCGTCTTCCCGCCAGTGTTTGGACCAGGTGACGATAATCGTCGAAAATTGATTACCAAGCTCAACATCAATTGGAACAACTTGGTCAATCGAAATAAGCGGATGACGTCCTTTCCGCAACTTGATGAAGCCACGGTCATTCATTCTCGGCATCGTGGCCTTCATCTCACGCGCCAGACGCGCCTTAGCGAACATAAAGTCTAGCTGAGCCAGAATATCGATATCATATAGCAGCAGTTCCGCCTGTTCCCCTACGAGCGCAGTCAGTTTCTGAAGAATAACCTCAATCTCTCGCTCCTCACGCAGCTTCGTCTCACGCAGCTTATTGTTCATCGCTACAATCGACTCTGGCTCAATGAACAGAGTTGCCCCGAACCTGACTGGTCGTGCACGATTCCGCCGAAATGAGAACGGTATTCCGCCTTAACCGGAATGACGAAGCGATCGCCGCGAATCGTAACAATCTGATCCTGCAGCATCTTCGAGACCGTCGACGAACGGATCATTGCATCCAGCTTCTCGCGGATCCGTACTTCACCACCACGTAGCTCACGTCTAATTTGCGATAACTCCGCACTTGCCGAATCCATAATCTCCGCATTATCATCGACGCAGCGTTTGATCGCTTCCTCTAAGTGCTTCTGCTCACTCAAGGACTCACTCAACGTAAATAATATCTCCACTGGATTGTCCTCGTGTACTGCTGACAGATAGCGCTTGATTCGTCTTGAACCTTCAAGTGTCGTCGCAATCCCTAGCAGTTCATGGGGATTCAGCGTACCAGCGATGCGGGCACGTCTCACAGCCGGCGTTATATCTACAATTCCCCCGAAGGAAGGATAACCCTTAAGTCGATCAACCGTAAAGGATTCCTCCGTCCCCTGCAGCATCAACTTCACATCCTCCAAATGGGTCACTGGATGTAAGTCCTCTACCATCTGTTTGCCAAGCGAGGTCTGCGCGTACCGGGCTAATTGATTTATTATCTTTGGATATTCCATCGTTTTCAGTATTTTTTGATCCAAGAAACTTCACAACCTCTCTCGAGCTATGGTTACATTATATCGAAACAGCTCAAATTTCGCTATTTCGCCCAAATTTAAAAATACAGGCACATAATAACCGACTTTCATGAACATCATAATATGGAGTTGCCACATGAATTTCATCAAAAAAGGAGGCAAATACCGTGAATTTTCTTGGGCATGTTGTCCGTTTTATCGTCTCCGCCCTAGTATTGCTGGTTGTGGGTTGGCTCGTCCCACAATTCAGTGTAGGTGGGTTTTGGAGCGCTTTGGTGCTCGCTCTTGTAATTGCCTTATTGGGTTGGGCCATTGAGGGCATATTCGGCAAGAAGGTCACTCCATTTGGACGCGGTATCGTTGGGTTTCTGGCCAGCGCGCTCGTGATCTGGCTCGCCCAATTCGTCGTATCCGGGGTTTCCGTGTCTGTAATCGGCGCTTTACTGGCGGCATTAGTGATCGGGATTATCGATCTGTTTATCCCCGTATCTACACCATTTGAAGCAGGCCGGGATAATAGATCCCGATAAGTTCCTTCTGAATTACGGTTATAAGTTGCAGCAAGAACTGCCCCGCGCCCCCATACTTGGAGGAATCGGGGTAGTTTTTTTATGTTCTCATATCCACATACTCGCCGAAAATAGCTCTATTTCGAAAAAAATTGGAAAATGTTCACTAATTATTCATACCGTCCCTCTCTTCAACCTAAGAACCTGCGCTATAATATCCTTAAATTTGTCACAAAAATACTATATTGCAGGTGATGATTATGAAGAAGACTATTGCACTCATGGCTACATCTGTGTTATTACTCCTCTTAGCTGCTTGTGGTAGCGGTTCCAATACCAGTTCTGAAGATAATAACATTACACCAGAGGCCGAGCTTACGATTGAAGCGACCAATTATCAATTCGATCAGCCTGAGTATCATTTGAAAAAGGGTGTCCCGGTGAAGATCACATTTAAGAGCAACGAAGGTAATCATGGAATGCTCGTACCTGGACTAAGGCTGCAGTTAAGTGGCAAGAGCGAGTCCAAGACGATTGTCCCGAAGGAAGTCGGAGAATATGAAATGTCCTGCTCCATTATGTGCGGAACCGGACATACAGCCATGCTCTCCAAAATTATAGTAGATGAATAATCATTTAAGGGTCCTTGGCGAATCGCCTAAGGACCCTTAAATTCTGTACCTTGAACTAGCACAGCGCTAATTGTTATCCTGTTCGATCAATTCGATCCATTCGTCATACTCCGTCTGCAGCTTCGCATAATCTTCCTTCAGACGCTTATATTCCTGTTCAAGCTTCTGCGTGTTCTCTTGGTCTAACTCTCTAACCGATTTTAACAAATGATACTCATGCGATACAATTTCATAGCCTTCGGTAATTTGCCGAATCTGCTCAGACATTTGTTCCTTCTCCTGCCGCAGTGCCTCATAATCCACGTTTAGCTCCTCGACCTTCTCCGAGCTCGCCGCACATTCCTGTTGCCATGTATTCAATTGTCTTTGCATGTCAGCTTCAATCTCACGCCAGGAAGCAAGCTCCTGCTCAGCTGAAGCTAGCTGCGATTTCCAAGCCTGTTCTTGCTGCTCGGCATCTTTGCGCGCCTGCTCCTGCTCTTCTGCAAGCTGAGCGAAGTCCTTCGACTCCTCTTCCAGAGCACGAATACGTTCACCCAGACTTTGATTCTTCTCATGCAAATGGTTCTTCTCTGCTTCGCTTGTCTCCATAAGCTGAGCGTAACCCTTCGACTCCTCTTTCAACTCCCGGATACGCTCGTCAAGATTCTGTACTTCATCTTGCAGTTCTTTCTTCTCTGCCTCGTTTGCCTCTGCAAGCTGGGCATAGTCCTCAGACTCTTCTTGCAATTCCTGAATCTTCTCACTCAGACTCTCAATCTTTTCTCTTAAGCGCTTCTTCTCCGCTTCGCTTGCATCCGCTAACTGTGCATAGCTCTCCGTCTCTTCCTTCAGACCCCGGATTCGCTCATCAAGATTCTTAACTTCCTCTTGCAGCTCTTTCTTCTCTGCTTCACCTATCTCTGCAAGCTGAGCATAGTCCTGAGACTCCTCCCCAAGGATCCGAATACGATCTTCGAGATTATGGATTTTCTCACGAAGCTGTTTATTCTCTGCTTCGCCCGACTCTACGAGCTGATTATAATTCTTAGCCTCTTCTTCCATACCTTGTATACGTTCGGAAAGACTTTGAACCTCACCTTGCAGTCGGTTCTTCTCTACTTCACTCGACTCCGCAAGCTGAGCGTAGCCTTTGGACTCTTCTTCCAGCTCAAGAATGCGCTCACCCGTACTTTGAATCTCTTCTTGCAAGCGAATCTTCTCTTCCTCACTGGCTTCCGCTTTCATAATCGCGGTTCCCCGATCAGACAGTGCTTGCTTCAATTTAATTCGCAGCTCTTCCAACTCGGCTGTGCTTCTTTGAAGCTTGTCCTTTTCAGCCTGCAGACCTTGACGGGCGGCATTCGCTTCCTTCGTCGCGAATTGCAACTGCTGTTCATTCTTCTCTAGCTCACCAGATACCTCGAGCAGCTTCGCTTCCAAACGGTTCAATTCCTCATTCCGTTTCTCGGCCAGCTTCTGCCAGGATTTCTCGTTCTGCAGAACGCCATCTAACTCGGAGCGGAGTTTCTTCTCCCGTTCAGTTGCTTCCTGTACATGCTGCTGCAGCTTCTTCGTCTCTGCTTCTGCACTTTGTAGCGAATCTTGCAATCCTTTCTTCTGCAATTCCAGCTTATCCATGCTCGCCTTCAATTGCTGTCCGTCTGCCTTAGCCGACTCTTCACGCTGCTGTACGGCCTTCAATTGCGCGCTCAGCTTGTCATGTTCGCCCTTCTCCCGCTGCACATTTTGTTCCGTGGTACGAAGCTTATTCTGCAGCTGGGTGTTACTGTTCCGTTGCTCATTCAACTGGCGCTCCAAATCCTGCATTCTGTTCGTATGCTTGAGGTCCTTGGCTTCCTGTTCCTTGACTTGCTTCGCATTCTCAGCTTCATGCTGCTTAAGCATGGCCTCAGATGCCATAAGCTTGTCAGACAACGTCTTCCTGTCATTCTTCAAATTGCCATGCTCCTCCTGAAGCTTGGCATGCTGCTCTTCTTGCTTAGCATTTAGCGTCTTGAGAACTTCCATCTCCTGAGCGAGAGCTACTTTCTCCTGCTGCAAGCTTCTCAGCTCTCCTTCAAGCTGAGTCACCCTCGCAGCCTCCTCCGTCATCCGAACGGCGGTCAACACCGCTAGGCGGGGAATATCCAAGTGTGAATACGCCTTGGATATGGAACGCATCTGCTCGTCCACACGCTTAGCGATTTGTTTCATATACGCTTCATTACTGCCAACAATTTTATAAGAAGTACCGTAAATATCTACGTTTACACTAATCCGGTCAGGGGTATTCAAACTTTGTGCCTCCTTTATTGCGCTTCGTTCTAGGTGTCTGAAATATGCATTTTTTTGCACGAAAGTCACATCGAATCGTTTACCTGTACTTGATTCGATGTGACTTTGTGCAATTCCTGCTATTTTCTTAATTCAGCAGCAAAAGTTTGCTCAAGTGCACTGACCACAGACCCATGCACTTCAGCGATCTCTTCATCCGTCAACGTCCGCTCCTTGTGACGGTATACGAGAGACAGAGCTACACTCTTCTTGCCATCTCCCAGCTTACTGCCAGTGAATACGTCGAATACTTCAACGGATTCCAGCAATTCGCCCGCAGTATGGCGAATGGTTCCGACCAAATCCCCAGCTTGAACTTCTTCGCTTACAACGACAGCAATGTCACGCTGCATCGATGGGAAGCGTGGTAGATCCTGATAAGCTACAGTTGCTCCCGCATAACGGTAGATCGGTTCAAGCAGTAATTCTGCTGCATACGTATCCTCAAGATCCAGTTCGTGCTGTAGCTCCGGATGAAGCTGCCCAGGGTGCCAATCCATAGCTTGCCTTCCGGTGCAGTGAGATACACGGAAGCAGAGCGTCCCGGATGGAATCCAGTCGGCTTATTCGCTTCATAAGAGATGCGTTCGCTTAATCCCAATGCATTGAACACACTTTCAAGCGCTCCCTTGATATCAAAGAAGTCTACCTTCTCCGCAGGTACATTCCAGCGCTTCTCTCCACGATTACCAGTCAATAGCAGTCCGAGCACAGACAATTCCTGCGGCTGCTTCGTCAGCTTCTCTTCTGTGGAGAGGAATACATTGCCGATCTCGAACAATGCCAGATTATCCTGCTTGCGATTGCGGTTATATGCCGCAATCTCGGTCAGCCCTGGTAACAGACTACTACGCAGAACACCCCGCTCCTCACTCATCGGCATTGCCAGTTTTACTTCATACTCTCCTGTGCCCAGACGTGGGAACAGTTTGCTACTGCCTTCCTTCACGAAGGAATAGCCCATCGCTTCCTGCCACCCGCCATGCACCAGCAGTTTGCGCAAGTTACGGCGCAGCGCCTGTGACTTCGTATATCCACCTACGGTTGTCGGCCCTTCTATAACTGTAGTTGGAATGTTGTCATACCCGTACAAACGTGCAACTTCTTCGATCAAATCTACATCGCGGGTAATATCTCCACGACGGGTTGGTACGCGTACTTCAATAGTATTACCGGACACATCGCCGCAATCAAGATGCAATCTGCTCAGAATCGTCTTCGTCTCCAGCGATGAAATATCCGTTCCAAGGAAAGCATTCAGCTTGCTGATCGACAAGGCAATGATTCTCTCTTGCGGTTGTTGAACAACAGTCTCCACTACGCCCTGATGAACGCAGCCTTCAGCATACTTCATCATAAGTGTAGCCGCCCGGTTCAGAGCCGGAATTACAGCGTTCGGATCAACCTCTTTTTCAAAACGCAACGACGCTTCGGAACGAAGTCCCAGTTGACGAGACGTAATCCGTACTGAACTGCCGCTGAATTTAGCCGATTCCAGTACAATATTCGTCGTCTGCTCCGTCACTTCTGAATTCAAACCACCCATAACCCCTGCCAGAGCGATCGGTTTGTCCTCTCCATCTACGATCAAGAGCGTTCCCACTTCCAGCTTACGCTCCTGTCCATCCAATGTGACAAGGATCTCGCCCGCTGTTGCCTCGCGAACACCAATTACGCCGCCAGCAATCTTATCAGCATCAAAAGCATGCAGTGGTTGACCGTATTCCATCATGATGTAATTCGTTACGTCAACGATATTATTGATCGGACGAACTCCCGCAGCCATCAGACGATTCTGCATCCAAAGCGGCGAAGGAGCGATCTTAACACCTGTAATATAGCGGACCGCGTAATGATCACACAATGCCGGAGCATCAATCTTCACAGATACATATTCGTGGGCTGGCTTCTGCACTTCAACAAGGTCCTTCTCTGGCGTCGGCAGCTTGATATCTCTTCCGAGAATCGCGCCCACTTCGTACGCCGCACCCAGCATACTAAGGCAATCGGAACGGTTCGGGTCAGATCGAAATCAAGGATTTGATCGTCAAGCCCAAGCAGCTTCGTGATCGGCGTGCCAATCTCCACATGCTCTGGCAGCACCAGAATACCCTCCTGTTGCTCCTTCGGCAGTAACTTGTCATTTAGTCCCAATTCCTTGGCAGAACAGATCATTCCATGCGAAGGAACGCCGCGTAGCTTCGCCTTCTTGATCTTCAAACCACCTGGCAGCTCGGCGCCTACAAGCGCAACCGGAACCTTCTGGCCAGCGTCTACGTTCTTAGCTCCACAGACGATCTGCAGATCCTCGCCTAAGCCTGCATCTACTGTACACACGTTCAGCTTGTCGGCATCCGGTGTTTTTCCTTATGCTTGACATAACCCACAACAACCTGAGTCACGCCTTTATTGCGGTCCTCTATCGAATCAATCTCTATGCCCGAGCGCGTAATTTGCTCAGCGAGCTCTGTAATATTTACATTTTCAAGTGATACATATTTGGATAACCATTCGGTTGATACTTTCATCTAACTTTCCCCTTTCCGCTATTAAATTCTGGAAAACTGCTGCAAGAAACGAAGATCATTGCTGAAGAAGTGACGGATATCATCCACACCATATTTCAGCATCGCGATCCGCTCAACACCCATACCGAATGCAAAGCCGCTATAAATTTCAGGATCATAGCCGCTCATCTCCAGCACGCGTGGGTGCACCATTCCGCTGCCCAGAATTTCCAGCCATCCGGTTTGTTTGCACACCCGGCAGCCATTACCGCCGCATTTTACACAGGTTACGTCAACCTCGACACTTGGTTCGGTGAACGGGAAAAAGCTCGGACGTAGACGAATTTGCGTATTCGGACCGAACATTTTCTTTGTGAACTCGAGCAAAGTCCCCTTCAAGTCACTCATGCGGATTCCTTTGCCGACAACTAGACCTTCGATTTGATGGAACTGGAAGGAGTGGGTCGCATCATCATCATCGCGACGATATACTCGTCCAGGACAAATAACCTTAATAGGCACCTCGCCCTTCATTTGCTCCATCGTGTGTACTTGAACCGGAGAAGTCTGTGTACGCATCAGCAATTCTTCCGTTAAATAGAAAGAATCCTGCATATCACGAGCCGGATGATCCTTTGGTAAATTCAACGCTTCGAAATTATAATAATCGGTCTCGACCTCGGGACCCTCAGCAATCCGATATCCCATACCAATGAAGACATCTTCAATATCCTGAATAACCTGATTCAACGGGTGAACCCCGCCTTGCTTCATCGGACGACCCGGTAAGGTCACATCTACTTGCTCGGCCGCGAGGCGTAGTTCAGTAGCTTGACGTTGGAAGAATCTGCTCTTCTCATCGACCAGGGCTTCAATAGCCCCTCGGACTTCATTGGCCACCTGACCAATAACCGGACGCTCCTCTGCGCTTAGAGATCCCATACCACGCAGAACTTCCGTAAGCGCACCCTTCTTACCTAGATATTTAACACGTAGATCATTCAGATGATTTCCATCTGCAACCTTGTGAAGCTGTTCCAATGCATCTTGCTTGAGTGCTTCCAAACGATCCTTCATGAACTTATCCTCCCTAAACATATAAAATCATCAATTTGAACTTATGCCCTCATAAGCTAATAACACAGGCTAAAATTGAAGTTGACAGTTGATTCAAACAAAAAAAGCCTTCTCTCCCCAGAAGGGACGAAAAGACCGTGGTACCACCCTTGTTAGAGTCTGCAGCATGCAGCACACACCATAGGCGTCCGCTGTTAGAGCAATACTCTCACTTTAACGAATAACGGTTCGTGACCGGTATCCTCTACTTTCTTCTTCCCTCATTTGTGCTCAGTAGGAACAAGCTGTTCAAGGAACTGCTCCGGAGCGAACTTCAGCAGTCTGAATTTCGTAGAGACGCTCTCAATCTGCGGCGTCCCCTCCCTGTAAGAAGGCTTCTGCTTACTCTTCTCCATCATTGCATTTACTTCTTTTATGCGTTTGGCTTGACTGATTTCACTTAATCAATATTATATGCAAACTTCCCTCTGATGGCAAGCTACCAGCGCTCTAAATAACTGCTCCGGCTATCATCTTAACGCAGGTAGCAGTGAAAAGCTGAATTCAACGGATGTAGTCAATCGTTTTTTCAAAAAAGGTCTTGCCTTCCATCTATAAAAATGATATATTATTTCTTGTCTTCACAAAGAAGTTAGCTTCTTAAATAAAGACAACGGGATGTAGCTCAGCTTGGTAGAGCACCTGGTTTGGGACCAGGGGGTCGCATGTTCGAATCGTGTCATCCCGACCATAATTTCATTTGCGGGTGTAGTTCAATGGTAGAACTCCAGCCTTCCAAGCTGGTAGCGTGGGTTCGATTCCCATCACCCGCTTCCTATGTTAACCCCTTGCGATGCAAGGGGTTTTCTTTTGTTATCTATAAAACAACATGCGCTTCGGCTGGGAGTACCTCCAATCTCTATAACATGTCTCATATAAAAAAGCTCCTTAACCGGCAAGCCGGCTGAAGGAACTCATTCTCGAATACTCCTGCAGGAACAGGCTTACTAAACAGGAAGCCCTGCCCCTCATGGCAATTCTGTTGCTTCAGGAATTCAAGCTGCTCCTTGCTCTCCACTCCTTCGGCAGTTACCTTGAGCTGTAGATGATGCGCCATCGTCGTGATCGTTGATACTATGGCTGCATCATTTCCGTCCAGCATCAGCTCTTGGACGAAAGCACGGTCAATCTTCAAACGGTCGATCGGCAAGCTCTTCAAATAGTAGAGTGAGCTGTACCCTGTTCCAAAATCGTCGATACTAATATGTATTCCAAGCTGCTTCAAGCTGTAAAGCTGGCTTAACGCGGTTTCGATATCATAGGTCATACTCTCTGTAACCTCAAGCTCCAGATACTTCGCTTCCATTCCGACTTCATTCAGGATCGCTCCGACCCTCTCAGCCAAGTTATATTGACGGAACTGGCGCATCGATAGATTGACGGATATACATACTGGTGGGTAACCAGCTAATTGCCAATTTCTATTGTACTGGCAAGCAGTCCTCAATACCCACTCTCCAAGCTGGACGATCAATCCGCTATCCTCAGCAATCGGAATGAAGTCACCCGGTGAAATGATGCCACGTTTGGGATGTCTCCATCGTACCAACGCCTCCATTCCTACCATTCGATTCGTCTGCAGACTGAATTGCGGCTGAAACTCCAGAAAGAATTGTTCCTGATCCAGCGCCTTGCGCATATCATTCTCCAATTCGATTCTGGCCTGGGTCACTAGCTTCATCGTATCGACGTAACGCGAGAATTCCTGCCCTTGATCTTTGGCATGATGAACGGCCATATCAGCATATTGAATGACCTGCTCCACAGAAGTTCCGTCTACGGGATACACGGATAATCCCATCGACAATGAGATATGGTACTCTGTATCATCGATAATAACCGATGGGTTCACCGATCGAAGTAAGCTTATCGCTCGCCGTTCAGCAGCCTCCGCATCGTTCACATCAGTCAGAATAACAGCGAACTCATCTTCGCTCATCCGATAGACCTTCTCCGCACCATGGCACACTTCAGACAACCGTTCACCTACTTCCGTAAGCATCTTGTCACCCGCACTATAACCGAGAGAATCATTAATCGCTTTGAATCGATCGATATTGATAACAGTTATACCGATACATGAGGCGCCAAAATGATTCGCATACCCGTCGAGCTCCTCTTTCATCCGCCGCAAATTAGGCAATCCGGTCAGATCATCATGATCTACCATATGCTTCATCATGGCTTCAACTGCCTGTTGGCTGCGGAACGGTTCTTCGATGGTAAGGCGGTATACACCCTTCATTACGAAATAATAAGAGATCACCATATACCACTCGCCGACAGCATGAAGCAAGCTGAGCCGCATGTCTACTAACATAAAAAAAGTATGACCCAGTAGCATGAACATCAGTGCCCTGACCATCGTAATAGCCGCGGACGAGCTGGACTCACGTGCTCGGCGGATCATAGATATCATCGCTAATAAGATTATCGGCAGCGTAACCATCCAGATTATCGCATTGCCGAAGCTGCGCCCTTCGTATGTATGCCAAGTTGAATACTTCCTTTGATACGTATATAACAGACCGATCCCGATCACGGTGACTAATGCACCACCGATAAAGGTCATTAATTTATGCTTGCCTGACACCTGCTGGTCTTCCGAACTGAAAATAAACAGGATTCCCAAAGCCCCTAACAAATGTGAAATCGCAAGCAACGTGTCCGATAGATGAAGGCCTGTCTCTATTCCAAATAACTTAATCCCGCTATACGCTGATATATGTAATACATCTAATAATCCGACTATGAAAAAAAGAACCGCTGTATACGATCGCTGTCTAGATAATTTGTCTGCAAACAAAATCCAGCCCTGAGCAAAAATCGCAAATGATACCGTTCCGATCACCAATCCGGCTAAAATCAGTAATGCTCTTGTACTTTCTGCGGAAATCCCCAGACTATCTAACCTGACGGATGCTATGATTAAGGCCAGCATACCTGCCAAGCCAACTCCTCCCTGGATTATCGCTGTTCTTCTCTCTGTCTTAGTACCCATTTTTGAGTTCTCATCCCCCGGAGGTATATTCTTTAGTTGTACAATTCAACATCATCCGCTATTTTCCTGCCTTCTCCCTAATCTGAGGACAAAAATCGTCAAAAACTGCATTCGCTCAAAACATTCAGAAAAGCCCGGTTATCCTGAGATAACCGGACTTTATCATATATAGTCTATTTGTCTGACTTTTTAAACTCGTACTATTATTTCTTCTTGAAGTTCACTTCAGGCGTCGTGAGCTTATCGTAGAAATCAACGACCTTATCTTTGTCGTCCGAAACACGAAGTGCCATAGCTGAACGCGGATGCTCATCCAGCGTTCCGGTAATCATGTAGGGGATCAGGTAACCCCACTCCTCCTTCTCGCGAAGCGGCACCATGAGCTCTTCAAGCACAACAAGCAATGGACGAAGTTTATATTTTGTATTTTTCAAATGAGTTACGAGTAGTTCAGTAGGACAGTTTCCTGCTGCTCGTCCCATCCCGTACACAGAAGCGTCAAGGAATTCTACCCCATTATCTGCTGCAACTAGCGTATTCGAGAAAGCCAACTGCATGTTGTTATGGGTATGAACGCCCAAGCGTTTATTAGGCAAATGGGTCTTGAATTTGTTCACCAAGTATTCCATATCTTTATAATCCAGACTGCCGTAAGAATCAACGACATACACAACGTCAACTACGCTCTCCTTGATCATCTCGAACGCTTCAAGTAATTCATTCTCCATCACGTTCGACAAAGCCATAATATTCAGCGTCGTCTCATAACCACGGTCATGGAACAATTGTACAAGCTCCAGAGCTTTATCAACATCCTTGATGTAGCAGGCTACTCGAATTAGATCAAGCATGCTCTCGCTGCGGGTAAAACATCATTCTCATCTACCCGCCCGATATCAACTAGTGCAGACAGCTTAGTGTTTCCTTTCTCCGGGATCACCTTGCGAAGGAAATCGTCGTCTAGAAAGCGCCATGGCCCCGCCTCATCTGCTCCCTTAAGCAGCTTCGGAGAGTTTTTATATCCAATTTCCATATAATCCACGCCTGCTTCATTCAGACCGGCATACAATTTTTGCACGAAATCTACACTAAAATCCCAGTTATTTACTAACCCACCGTCACGGATAGTACAATCGACAATCTTACATTGGTTCACTTTCATCTTCCTATCCCTTTCACTCGTTTGTTTTTTATTATCCATCTTACTTGAAGATAATTGAAAATGTAAAGCGAAAGAATTAAATGCTGTGATCTATATCACAGTTGGCCAGTTTGCAGTTTGCTATATTATTTATAACAAATGAGAGTGATTATCAATATCAAATTATTAACTAGTAAATATTATCATTTAATATTAATTATTTATTATAGATATTCTAAATTTTAGTACTCCAATACCTTTTTGATTAAAGCATAACTTACCCATTCTAATTCTAATCCTTTCATTATAATAAGGGGCGATCTACCATGTCTGACTGCCAAAACTGTCTTCTCGGTCTGAGACCGGGAACCTCCGTAGAGATACGTCAATTCGGATCCATTGATCCCACACTAAAACGTCGTCTTGCCGATCTCGGCATCTGCGTTGGCTCAAATATTACAATTAAGCGATACTGCCCCTGCGGTGGTCCGTTAATGCTGGAATGCAGCGGACAGTTATTCGGAATTCGTCAGAAAGAAGCCGCACAAATCTCGGTGGCTGTCTCATGATCAATGCTGCTTTAATAGGTAATCCTAATACAGGGAAAACCTCGCTCTTCAATACGCTAACCAGTTCTTACGAATATGTAGGTAACTGGTCAGGAGTAACCGTAGAGAAGAAGATTGGACATCTCAAGAACAAGAGCGGAGATCTAACAGACCTGCCCGGCATCTACACATTGCATCCATTATCGCGGGATGAAGGTGTCGCCGCTGAATATTTAGTAACCGATTCTCCTGACCTATTGATCAATATCGTCGATGCTTCTCAACTTGAGCGAAATCTATATTTAACTTTCCAACTTCTGGAATATGGGAAGCCGATGGTAATTGGCCTTAATATGATTGATGTTGCTCAATCTAATGGTCTTCGTATTAACTTGGAAGCCTTGGCAGAGAGTATCGGCGTACCTGTGCTCCCTCTTGTAGCCCGCACAGGAAAAGGCGCCGACGATTTGCTTCATCTAATTAGCAACTCTGAAGTAAAAGCCCCGGATTTTCACATCGATTACGGAAGCGCCGTCGAGGCGGCAATCAGTAACATTTCCCGGGAATTAACTTCTGTAATACCTGACCATATTCCGTCGGAACGTTTCATCGCCCTCCAGCTGCTTGAACGTAATGATGCCGTTATCCATTCGCTTAATCTCGGAAATGAGCAGATGGCCAAGGTACAATCCATTTGCGATTTGGCTGAACAAAGACTGCACAAGGCAGGTAACCCATCAACACTGCAAGAGTATATTCGCTCTGTAAGAACGAAGCATATTCAAGAAATCTGTGCAAAAACTGTCGATGCTACCCATCGCAAGCCTAATACACTAACCGAAAAAATAGATTCTATATTGACCCACCCCATCTGGGGGATCCCAATATTTCTCGTATTTATGCTGTTTACCTTCCAGTTGACTTTTGATTGGCTCGGCAATCCATTGTCAGATCTGCTGGAGTCCTTTTTCTCTGGACCGCTCAGCACCTGGGTAGAGAACGGACTTGAAGCAGTGGGCGCCTCTGAATTCACACGTGCATTGTTGATCGATGGAATTATCGGCGGAGTTGGCGGTGTGCTCGTATTCGTCCCGCAAATTTTCGTCATGTTCCTGATTATTTCCTTCATCGAGGATTCAGGCTATATGGCGCGAATCACAGTCATGATGGATAAGATCATGGAACTGGCAGGGCTGAACGGCAAGTCACTGATCCCGTTCATTATTGGTTTCGGCTGCAACGTCCCTGCCATCATGGCTTCGCGTAGTATTGAACAACAGAAAGAGCGAATGCTGACGATGCTGCTCGTTCCGCTGATGTCCTGCTCAGCCCGTCTGCCTGTCTACGCCTTGTTCGCAGGAATATTCTTTGCAAAGTCCCAAGCACTTATCGTGTTCTCTTTGTATTTGCTTGGAATTGTACTAGCACTTCTATTAGCCAAGTTGTTCTCGCTATTCATGTTCAAAGATACGAAGTCCTTCTTCATGGTTGAGCTGCCGCCATACCGTATGCCGCAGTCTACTACCCTATTCCGCAGCACTTGGGAGAAAGGTAAAGGCTTCCTACGCAAAGCAGGGACCTTCATTCTTGGCGGTTCCGTATTAGTCTGGCTATTATCCTATGTTGGACCAGGTGGGGTAGCGGAAACGATGGATGATAGCTTCCTTGCTTATATCGGCGGATTGTTCGCTAGCATTCTTCATCCGCTTGGCTTTGGAACATGGCAATCCGGAGCAGCCCTCATCACTGGTTTTATGGCCAAAGAGGTCGTCGTATCAACGATGAATATCATCTATCATGTACCTGATATGGCTGGACTACAAGATCAGATCGCGCTGGCCTTCACCCCGCTGAAGGCATACAGCTTCATGGTATTTGTACTATTATATACGCCTTGTCTGGCTACCGTTGGTATTCTCCGTAAGGAGACGGACTCATGGAAATGGACAGCATTCTCTGTCATCTACTCCCTAACGCTAGCCTACATCGTCTCATTCATTATCTATCAGGGCGGTAAATTGCTTGGGTTTGTGTAAGAGCCTTATGGTGTCAATGTAAAGGAAAGGAATGTGATAACGATGGCCGATATTCTGATCATTGGCGTGGTCTTCGGATTTGCATTATTTGCACTCTATCGTGGATTTAAAAAGAGTAAAAAAGGGGCTTGCGCCGGCTGCTCTCAGCGCAATTCCTGTGCGGCCTGCGGGGATGTCAATCAGACATCTGTTTCTCCCCGCTCATGAGTCCTGAATGAATACAAGGGAACCCCATCATTATTATGATGGGGTTCCCTTATTTCGTCTTGAACAAATCTAAACCGTAGGGAGCCAGATTTCAAAGATCGTTCCCGCCCCTTTGATACTATCGACGGAAATCGTTCCCTTATGATTTCTAACGATCCGGTAACTAACCGATAAGCCAAGTCCTGTCCCCTTTTCCTTCGTCGTAAAGAATGGATCGAAGAGATGGGCCAGCAAGGTCTTGTCGATTCCGTTCCCGTTATCCTGGATAGATATATTCACATATTTCCCTTCGGGTTTTGCTGTAATATTAATAACCCCAGAGCGACCGCTATTTACCTCTTCAATCGCATCCAGCGCATTTTTAATAATATTTAATAGAACCTGCTTAATCTGCTTCACGTCAATAGACACATTCATGTTTACATCCTCACGCAGGAGCAGATTGATTTCACAGCCTTTCATATGCCCCTCACTTTCAGTCAGAAGCACAACTTCTTTTAATAAGGAATATACACTAACGACGACCATTTGCGGGGCAGTGGGCTTGGAAGAGTTAAGAAATTCAAAAATAATATCATTGGCGCGATCAATTTCGGCCAGAATAATCCGGGCATATTCATCCTTACCCAATTGGACAAGATGAGGACGGAGCAGCTGAATGAAACCGCGGATCGTCGTCAGCGGATTACGAATCTCATGAGCAATAGCCGCTGATATCTTACCAAGCATGGCCAGCTTATCATTTTGATACGCCGTTTGCTCGATTTGCTTGAACTCCGATACATCCTTCACACTGAGCAGGAAATCTCCATCCATCTGGTCTCCATATTTGACCGTGATTAACCAATGACGTCCATATTCATCAACGACCTCATGATTCTTCCTGCGATAAAAAATCGTCTCGCGATAAATACGTAAGATCTTTCTTTTCTTGAATTGGTTCAGGTGTGGATGAAGCAGTATTTGCATCAAATTGCATCCGATCAATGCATGACGCGGGGTTTCAAGGAGTTTAGCCATCTGCACATTAATAAAAGTCAGCACTCCTTCACTATCGAACAGCATAATACCGCTATCCAAATGCTGGAGCACATTTTCATACTTGTTCATTACAAGCTGAGTCGATTGAAATGCTTTGACGGACTCAAGTAATGTATCCTGGAATTCACTCAACAAGATTGATCCCCCTTTTTCAAATGATCTACCTGCCTATATGCGTCAACCTACGGTCTACGGCCACTTTGCTAGTCCTATTCTACGTTTTTCCGGCATTGATCTTTACTCAAAGGTTCTTCCTCTACATTTCCTATGGAAACCCCTTATAGCGGATATTAACCATCTCCTTAAAGCATGTACAAAGCCCCTGATTAAATCATAGTAAACTTTTCCAGAAAACGTCAATCAGAGATACTGTCGAAAAAGAGATATCGGTAAAATTTACCCATTTTCACTAAAAAAATATCCAAAAAAGTTAAAAAGCACTCCCAAATTGGAAGTACTTGTCAATTTATCTATTAAAATCAACTTTTCTTGTTTCGTTCCCAAGAGTAATGGTTGTCTCGCTAGGCTTCGTCTCGGAGATCATCTTACCATTACGGAATGAATAGCGAACAGTCGCTTGCTTCCGGATCGCCTCATACTCATTCTCCGCCGACAAGACGATGAAATTGGCCGGCTTACCGGGCTCAATGCCATACTTATCTTCTATTTGCAACGTCTTGGCACTATTCGTCGTAATCATATCGATAGAATTTACGATTTGCTCGTAGCCCATCAGCTGAGCGACGTGAATTCCCATATGGAGAACCTGAAGCATTTTTCCCGTACCAAGCGGATACCATGGATCAAAAATATCATCATGTCCAAAGCATACGTTCAGTCCTGCCTCCATCAGCTCTTTAACACGGGTCAAGCCTCTGCGCTTCGGATACGTATCGAAACGTCCTTGCAGATGAATATTTACTAGCGGGTTGGATACAAAATTGATGCCCGACATTTTCAATAAACGGAACAGCTTGTAGGCATATGCATCATTATAGGAGCCCATGGCCGTTGTATGGCTTGCTGTTGTACGCGCCCCGAGGCCGCGCTCAAAGGCTTCCTTGGCAACAACCTCGACGAACCGGGACTGCTCATCGTCAATCTCATCACAATGGATGTCCACCAGACGATCGTATTTCTCAGCCAGGTCGAATACCACTTTCATGGAATCGACGCCATATTCACGCGTAAATTCAAAATGCGGAATCCCGCCTACCACATCCGCTCCTAATTTCATCGCTTCCTCAAGTAATTCCACACCGTTCGGGAACGATAGGATGCCCTCTTGTGGAAAGGCAACAAGCTGGATGTCCACATACGGAGCCATCTCTTCCTTCACTTCGAGCAATGCCTTCAGAGCGGTCAGATCAGGATCTGTCACATCGACATGCGTCCGAACATGCTGAATGCCTTGGGCGATCTGCCATTTAAGAGCTGTCTTGGAGCGCAGCACTACATCGTCATGAGTTAACGTCTCTTTACGCTGCGACCAACGCTGAATGCCCTCGAATAGCGTACCGCTTTGATTCCATTCCGGCTCACCAGCCGTGAGCGTCGTATCTAGGTGAATATGCGGTTCAATAAATGGCGGAAGAACGAGCGAACCGGCAACATCGATCACTTCATGTCCTTCAGCATTCACCAGAGACTCAGTAATGCTCACAAATTTCCCATCCTGTACAACGATATTCCATAGGCCCTCTTGAGCTCTTAATTTAGCATTTTGAATAATCATTGTTGAACCCCCTCATTAATCATCTTCGTAGTTGTTTGTTCCTCACGCAGAGGAAAGCACTTCATGACGATCACATAAATCACTGCTGTTCCTAGAATCCCGTTGACCGGCGGAATCCCCGGTACAAATTTAGCGATAAGTACGCCACCAACCCAAGCGATCAGAGCATTCCAATTCACTTGTCTGAATTTCATATCTTCAAATTTCTGATATTTGCCCCGTTTGAGTAAGAAGAAGTCAGTTAACAAAATCGCCCCGATCGATGGCAGAACAGAACCCAGTATCGTAAGGAAGCCAACGAAGTTGTTATAGAGCCACATGGCAGCAACCGTACCTAGGAGACCATTAGCTATTACAAATTTATTGCGCGATAACTTCGTAATATTAGAGAATCCCAAACTTGAAGCGTATAGAGCATTTTCATTGGTCGTCCAAATATTCAAGCCCAGTACTATGATAGCCGGTAGAATTAAGCCTTGCAGATACATTACGTCAGAAATATCCGATTTCCCATATACAATTGCGCCTACCGCACCAAATAAGAACATTAATGAATTTCCAAGGAAAAACGCCACTACAGTGGATACTACTGCGGAACGAGTCGTCTTAGCGAATCTCGCAAAATCGGGTGTCAACGTTCCTCCGCTAATAAAGGAACCGATACAAACCGATAATGCCGTAGCAATCCCGATCCCTTGGGCAGGCTGATAGGAGAATAAACCCTGAAGGCCTCCAGCCGTGTTAGTGGCCTCAATCATCGAATAACTTCCCAAGATTGCAATCGAAGGTACTGAGATAATTCCGATAATCGCCAGTGCCTTAATCCCGTAAATAGCAGTGATCGTCATCAGTACACCAAAAATGAGAATCAGGACATATACGTTCATGCCGGTCATTTTTTGTACTGGAACTGCGAACATCGCAACCCCAACCCCAAACCAGCCTACCTGCGTTAAACCGAGTAGCAATGAGGATAGATACGATCCCTTTTCACCGAACGCATATCTAGTCAGCAAGTGGGTCGACAGCCCTGTTTTAGCAGCGATATAAGCCAAAGCCCCCGTGTACACACCAAGAATCAAATTCCCCGCCAAAACAATCCAGATGAACTCAGAAAACTTAAGTCCGTTACCAAGTGTTCCACCTGCCCACATACTGGCAGAGAAGAAGGTGAAGCCCAGCATGACGGCGAGAATTTTCCAAAATCCGTTACGATGTGCCTGAGGCACAGGTTCTAATGAGAATTCCAAATCTACTTTTTCCATAGCAGCCTCCAAATAACATGATGGTGATTGATACCGTGTGATGCTTGTACATGCTTGGAGAGCATCGAACCGTGCAAAAAATCAAATGTTTGCAAATAAAAAAGGCATATTGCCGTTTCTGACAATACGCCTCTCCTACTTATGACCAAATAGGGCACAGAAATACCACGCCTTGTTGGATCATAAGGTCCGCTGTCCTTGCCAGTCTCACGGGACTGATTTAAAGGTATCAATATAAAGTTGTTTATCATTATTACAGAAAACATCCACTTTGTCACTGGAAATACATGACAATCTATTTCTGCAGCAGTTTCGTTCTCCGACGACTCATTACTGCCAGACGCTTCTTCAGCTCTTTTTCCCACTTAGTATCGACGATATGCTTCGCGAAAGCCAGAAGGTCAAGCGCCATATCAATTTGGCTCTGAACAATATCAAGCGGGTCCTCTTCTTCACAGTTCACACAGTTGCAGAAAATCGATTCTTCATCCTCCATTACAAAATCCTGAAAATCTATTTCTGAGACACCATCACCATGTGCGTACTCTGCCAAAATCTCGTATTCATTCTCCACTTTGTAATGGACTTCCACCCGATGGCATACCGGGCAGAACAGTAAGGGAACATTATGGACCTGGGTACGATAATGCTTCAATGTCCCCTTTGTTCCAAGCATACTAGCACCGCAGCAAAAACTCATCCCCTGTCACCCTTTCCAGATCCTTGTTCATATACTCCAGTATTATATCCACCTTCAATATGCGATTTCAAATAATTTATTCGAGAATGGCTTAAGTAATTCCTCTACCCGGTAAGAAATTATTACCAAATATCCAGGACGAAGGAACGAACCGTGGCAAAAAGCCCCTGTATGGACGAACCAGACAGAGGGCTTGCACATAAATTTGTCACTTTAACTAGAGATTCTTGTCTCCAGCTTTCCAATTGGCGGGGCAAAGACCACCAGATTGAAGGGCCTGAAGAATACGGAACGTCTCATCAACACTGCGTCCAACATTGTTATGGTGAACGACTTGGTATTTCACTTCGCCCTCCGGGTCAATGATGAACAAGCCACGTAGTGCGACGCCCTCTTCCTCGATTAATACACCATAATCGCGAGCAGCACTCTTCGTCATATCGGACGCGAGCGGGAAGTTCAACTGCCCTAGGCCATTGCTATCCTTCGGCGTGTTGATCCACGCTTTATGGCTATACTCTGAATCCACGCTGCAGCCGAGAATTTCAGCATCGAGCTTCTTGAACCGAGGGTAAGCCTCGCTTAGCGCCATAATCTCAGTCGGGCATACATCTGTGAAGTCCAACGGATAGAAGAAGAATACGAGCCATTCGCCACGATAATCGGACAGCTTCTTGCGTCCAAAATCTTGGCCATCTCCGTCTACAATCGCGAGATCGAATTCCGGAGCTGGTCTGCCTACCAAACGTTCTGCCATCTGAAAATTCCTCCTCAGCAAATGGTAAGAAACAAAAGGCGCTTCTATTTTTTAGGTTGGACTACTTTTTTTCATGCTATGCATGCATACTCAAGTTATTTCATCGCTGCGACGATCAGATCGCCCATCTCTTTCGTGCCAATCGCCTTACTCTTATCAACCGCAATATCACCGGTACAATGTCCTGAATTAAGGACATCTGCTACAGCCTTCTCAATGGAATCTGCGGCATCCGCATAGCCAAATGTCATTCTGAACATAAGGGCCAATGACAAGATCGTCGCGATCGGATTAGCCAAATTCTGGCCAGCGATATCAGGTGCCGAGCCATGCACAGGCTCGTACAGTCCGAAGCTGCCTTCTCCAAGCGATGCGGAGGACAACATCCCGATCGAACCAGTCAGCATCGCAGCTTCATCACTGAGAATATCTCCGAACATATTCTCTGTTACGATAACGTCGAAGCTGGATGGACGACGTAACAACTGCATTGCGCAGTTATCTACCAATACATGCTCAAGCTCCACATCCGGATATTCTGGGCAATCCGGATCACAACTTCACGCCACAGGCGGGAGGTCTCAAGCACGTTCGCCTTATCGACAGAAGCTAGTTTCTTACGGCGCTTCTGGGCGATCTCGAATGCTTGACGTACAATCCGTTCCACTTCGTTCACGTTATAAGCGCAAGTATCAACTGCTTCCTGCCCCTGCTCTGTCTCGCGGCGGAATTTCTCACCGAAATAAATGCCACCTGTCAATTCACGAACCACGATCAGATCCGTGCCTTCCAATACTTCCGGCTTCAATGTGGAAGCATCCTTCAAGCAGTCGAATACAACCGCCGGACGCAGATTAGAGAATAAGCCGAGCGCTTTACGGATACCGAGCAAGCCTGTCTCTGGACGGAGTTCCTTCGGATTGCTGTCCCATTTCGGCCCGCCAACTGCTCCGAGCAATACCGCGTCAGCACTGCGGCAAATATCAAGTGTCTCTTGCGGCAACGGTGTCCCCTTCTCGTCGATCGCTATCCCACCAAATAGCGCATGCTCCGTTTCAAATTGATAACCGAACAGCTCTTCTGTGCGCTTCAATACTTTTTCTGTTTCTGCAACAACCTCAGGTCCGATCCCATCCCCAGCAATAACGGCTATTTTTTTTACGTCAGCCATGATTTCATCTTCCTCTCCTCAACATTTCACGAATAACATCCTTACTCTGTTGTAACATAATCGGAGAGGCTAGACCAAGATATAGATTCTATTAGACTTATAGGTTTTAACTATAAGCCGTTTAAAGGATATTCAGGTGAAATCTATTTCTTAGCATCCAATATAAACATGGACGCATCCTGATTCATGAATATTTTATTCCCCGTATAAAAGGTTTTAGCCGCAACATTCCTGAAGCCCAACTGATTCATCAGATTTATAAGCTGTCCTTGATCAAATCCGTTATGAACCATGTCGGAGGCAATATCTTCATTTTTATCAAAATCAATAATTAGCAAGTGGCCTTCTGGATTAAGAACCTCATACAACTTGGATAACACTGGCTCGACATTACTGATATGAAGTAAAACCTGAGCCATAATAACGTAATCAGCACGGATATCCGAGCGGAATACCGCTTCAAAATCAAAGCATAACGTAGCCGCATTCTGGATATGGGCCTCAGCCATTTTTTGCTCTATCTGTCTAAGCATATTTTGCGAGGTATCCAAAAAAGTCACAGAACGAAATTCATTCAGCAAATCCATGCCAACGAGTCCGGTCCCACATCCAAAATCGATCGCACTTTTATTTTTACCGTCTGCTATGTATTCACGAACAGCATTTGATATGATTTTGGCGATTCTGATTCTTTCGGGTGTATCATATCCACTCGCCATCAAATCAAAAATATCGGTATTTCCCATGATTGTACCCCAATCCGTTTTTTCCAAAAACTCTTCCAATGCATTTTCAATGATTATCTTGTAATAGCTACAGTATCATATCATTGGCTTTGATATCAAAAAAGGCAGGGTACCTCTCCATTAAATTTTCGAGGCCCCTGCCTTCCTATTGTCAGCTATAACCCTTAATCGTGATATGCTTCAGCAATCGCATTCGCTGTAATAATCGCCTGATATACATCATCCGGACTGACCGGGAATGGCATATTGCCCATCGTATCGCCCTCTGCACAGGCATCGATCGCAACCTGACGCCATTCTTCCTCCACGAACTTCTTCATCCCAAGATCTTGCAACGTCAACGGTAGGTTAACGGCTTTGATGAGATGAATCACCGTCTCCAATTCTTCACGCGGAGCATTCTCCAATACCAGCTGAGCCAGCAGACCAAAGGTTACTTTCTCCCCGTGCTGCGCCTTATGCAATGATTCAACAGCCGTCATTCCGTTATGAATCGCATGGGCTGCCGCTAAGCCGCCGGACTCCGCCCCACACCGCTCAAATATATTGTAGCTTCAATCGTCTCCTCTACAGCACGCGTCACGACATGGTTATCCACAGCAATTTTGGCCGCAACGGCATTTTTAAGTAACGCTTCATAGCAGAGTCTTGCTATTCCGAGTCCGGTTGCCGAAGGCTTCATGAGCACCAGATTGTCACCAAATGATTGATAGCAGGCTCTCGCCTCAAAATAAGTTGCCAGCGCATCACCAATCCCTGCAGCAAAGAAGCGGGACGGCGCAGCAGCCAGAATTCCTGTATCGGCTAGAACGATATCCGGGTTGCTCGGCAAGAATAAGTATTCGTCGAAGGAGCCATCTTCTTTGTAAATTACAGCAAGTGCCGTACAAGGAGCGTCGGTTGAAGCGATCGTTGGAAAGATTACGACAGGCAAATGCTCATAATAAGCTGTAGCCTTGGCGGTATCCAGCGTCTTACCGCCACCGATGCCAACGATAATATTGGCACCAGCCTCACGTAACAACTCACGATGCCGTTCAATTTCCTGCTTTGTAATCTGATAATTGAACTTCTCAAATACAGCTTTATTGCCCCCGTTCTGTATAGACTTACCCGCTTCCTCCTTCGCACGGTCCAGGATGAATTCATCGCAGATTACATATGCGGAATCTCCAAAATTTTTCATGTAATCATGAATGGAACCGAGCAGTCCTTGTCCGATAATAAATTTCTTAGGCGAGGTCACCGATTTCACATAATTGGTCTTGGTCATCTTGATCTCCTTTTAATCAATCTCTTTCGCCACATATAGGCAGCATCCTTAGAATGTGTAGATTTGTCTGGCATTATCATACAAAAAGAAAGAGCCCCAACTCTTAGTTGGGGCCCTTCTCAAGTGACCAAAGATTCTATAACTTCTGTATCTCCTTCTTCTCAATCAATCGATTCAGCGCATCGACATAAGCGCGGGCGCTCGCTTCCAGAATATCCGTACTTACGCCGCGGCCCTGTACAGTGAGTTCTTCCTGTGTCATGACGACGTGAACCTCACCTTGGGCATCCTTTCCGTAGCTGATCGATTTGATTGAGTAATCCGACAGAGTTACCATCTCACCAGTAGCCTGATCGATCGCATTGTATATAGCATCTACCGAGCCGTTGCCTTCTGATTCCTGCTCCAGCGTCTTGCCATCGGCCGTCAGGATGCGCACCTTGGCCGTTGGCGTCGATTCATTACCGTAGGACACATGGATCGCCTGCAATTGATACGCTTCCGGTGTATCCACCAGCTTCTCTTGCAGCAGAGCATGCAAGTCCTGGTCGGTAACATCCTTCTTCTTATCGGCTAGAACCTTGAATTTCGCGAAGGCCTCGTTCAGTTGCTCATCATCCAGCTTGTATCCGAGCTCAATCAATCTCTCGCGGAAAGCGTGGCGTCCGGAATGCTTACCAAGTACCAGCTTGCTCTCCTTCAGGCCGATTGTCTCCGGAGACATGATTTCATAGGTCGTCTTCTCCTTCAGCATCCCGTCCTGATGAATCCCTGACTCATGCGCAAAAGCGTTCGCACCAACGATAGCCTTGTTCCCCGGCACGACCATACCTGTCAATCGGCTTATCAAGCTACTTGTGCGAGCAATCTCCGACAGTTCAAGTGATGTCTTAGCCCCGAAAAATTCGCTGCGCGTCTCCAGTGCCATTGCTACTTCCTCCAGAGCGGTGTTGCCAGCTCTTTCGCCAATTCCGTTGATCGTTCCCTCAATTTGGTCGGCCCCACCAAGAATTGCAGCCAACGAATTCGCCGTTGCCATTCCCAGATCGTCATGGCAGTGCGCACTCAATTGGATCTTCTCGATGTCTGGAACTCTCTCCTTCAAGGTTTTGAAGATATTCCCGTATTCATATGGATATAGGTATCCTACGGTATCCGGAATATTTACAACCGATGCTCCTTCGCGGATCGCCATCGCCGTCATTTCGCAGAGGAAGTCAATCTCCGTACGCCCAGCATCTTCGCAAGAGAACTCGATCTTGGAGAAATACTGACGCGCGTATCTGAGCGCCGCCTGTGCCGTTTCCATCACCTGATCCTTCTCCATCTTAAGCTTATACTTGCGATGAATCGGACTGGTAGCTAGGAAAATATGAATACAAGGATCTTCCGCTCCCTGTAGCGCCTCTCTTACTGCATCGATATCCTGCGTCCGTGAACGGACAAGCCGATGATCGTCGAACTTTTGATGGCCCGGGCAACCGCATTTACCGCTGCCAAGTCACCCGGCGAAGCTGCGGGAAAGCCCGCCTCGATCCGATCAATACCAAGCTTCTCCAATTGATAAGCGATTTCCAATTTCTCGCGGGTATTCAGATTCACTCCCGGGACTGTTCTCCATCACGCAGCGTTGTATCAAACATATAAATTTTGCGCACTATGTACACCTCCTGTACAAACTACCAATAAAACTCAATGCGGCACACGCGTAGGGCACGGCCGCATTGAGGGGATGGATACTTCATCACGCTACATACATATGACGTTCGATGAAATGTATAACGGGAAAGATATTATTTTTTGATCCAATGCATAAGTCCGCGAAGCTCATTACCTACTACTTCGATCGGATGGTTCGCTTCGTTGCGGCGAGTTGCTGTTAAGAATGCACGGTTCGATTGGTTCTCAAGGATGAAGTCACGAGCAAATTTACCTTGTTGAATATCTGCCAATACTTCCTTCATCGCCTTCTTCGTCTCATCAGTCACGATGCGAGGACCTGTTACATAGTCGCCATATTCAGCAGTGTTGGAGATGGAATCGCGCATTGTAGCCAATCCACCTTCATAAATTAGGTCAACGATCAGCTTCAGCTCATGCAAGCACTCGAAGTATGCCATTTCTGGCGCATAACCAGCTTCTGTCAAAGTCTCAAAGCCTGCTTTAATCAGGGCGCTAACGCCACCGCACAATACAGCCTGTTCACCAAACAAGTCGGTCTCTGTCTCTTCACGGAAGGAAGTTTCGATAACCCCAGCGCGAGTACAACCGATCCCTTTAGCATAAGCAAGACCAATTTCCTTCGCTTTGCCTGTTGCATCTTGATGAATGGCGATCAAGCCTGGAACCCCGAAGCCTTCTACATAAGTACGACGAACCATATGTCCCGGAGATTTAGGAGCTACGAGCAATACGTCATTGTCTTGGGAAGGAACGATTTGGCCGAAGTGAACATTGAAGCCGTGAGCGAACAGAAGTGCTGCACCTTTCTTCAAGTTCGGAGCGATTTCGCTGTTGTATACGGAAGCTTGAGTCTCATCCGGCATCAAAATTTGTACCACATCAGCGCGCTTGGTAGCTTCAGCTACAGACAGTACTTCGAATCCATCCTCTTTGGCTTTGTTGAAGGATTTGCCTTCACGAAGGCCGATAATTACGTTCAAGCCGCTTTCACGCAAGTTTTGTGCATGAGCATGGCCTTGGCTGCCATAACCGATAATTGCGATTGTTTTTCCTTTCAAAACACTAAGTTCTGCGTCCTGTTCATAATACAAAGTAACTGCCATAATAATAACCCTCCTAAATAATGTCGGACTGCTTGCAGCATGTCCCATAAATTTGATCCTCCGCCTGTTAAGCGGGTGCTTCAGAGGGCCGTCGCAGCGTCAGCGCAGTACAGGCTTTAACTGGACTGCCCTCTCAAACCCCCGCTCACAGAACGGAAGGTATTACGTACAATGAATTTATATAATGTTAACCGCGCGTCATTGCTGTTACGCCTGTCCGCGACAATTCACGGATACCGTAAGGACGGAGCAACTCAATCATAGCGTCGATCTTCTCGGTATCGCCAATGACCTGAACCATCATGCTGCCTGGGCCGATATCTACGACTGCGGCGCGGAATGTCTCCACGACACCCATAATTTCTGGCCGCTCCGCCGGCTCTGCCTTCACTTTGATCAGCGCCAATTCACGAGATACCATCGGGTTGGCACTTAAATTAACAACCTTGATGACATTGATCAGCTTATAGAGCTGCTTCTCAATCTGCTCCAGCGTCGTGTCATCTCCTTGAGTAACAATGACCATCCGAGACAATCCTGGCTCCTCCGACTGACCTACCGTAATGCTCTCGATGTTGTAGCCGCGGCGTCCGAACAAACCGGACACGCGCTGCAGAACACCTGGTTGGTCGTTCACTAATACGGCAATAACATGGTTCTTTGTCATCATTCACAGTCCCCCATCAGCATTTGATCAATGGTGGAACCTTGAGGAACCATCGGATATACATTCTCTCCCTTGTGAACCACGAATTCCACCAGCACTGGTCCGTCGGTATCAAGCGCTTCTTGCCAAGCACTTTCAGCTTCTTCCTTGCTGGTAGCTCTAAGTCCCTTAACTCCGTAAGCTTCAGCCAGTTTCACGAAATCCGGACTGCCGGCAAGATCGATATGGCTGTAGCGGTTGTCGTATATAAGTTCCTGCCACTGCCTTACCATTCCTAGTACTTGGTTGTTAATGACCACGATCTTCACTGGAATTTTGTTAATTGCACAGATCGCAAGCTCCTGCGCACACATCTGCATTCCACCGTCGCCGTTAATCGAGATGACCAGTCGATCAGGATGAGCCATTTGCGCACCCACCGCTGCTGGGAAGCCGAAGCCCATCGTACCAAGTCCGCCCGAAGTGATGAAGGAACGCGGCTGGTTAAATTTATAATACTGAGCCGTCCACATCTGATGCTGACCTACATCGGTCGTTACAATCGCTTCGCCTTGAGTCGTGTCATTCAACAACTCGATGACCCATTGTGGCTTCAGCATATCCTCGGAATCTTTATACTTGAACGGCTTCTCTTGCTTCCAGCTACTGATCTGTGCTCTCCAAGCATCAGCCTTGCTGCTATATCCGACCATCGGATTCAGCATTTCAAGCACCGTCTTCACATCACCAACAATCGGGATATCCGTCTTGACGTTCTTGCCGATCTCCGCTGGATCAATATCGATATGAACAATCTTCGCATGCGGTGCAAACCCATCAAGACGCCCAGTCACGCGATCATCGAATCTTGCTCCGATGCTAATCAGAAGATCTGATTGCTGAATCGCTTGATTCGCGGCATAAGTACCGTGCATACCCGGCATTCCCATCCACAGATCATGTCCGCTTGGGAAAGAGCCTAATCCAAGCAATGTCGTCGTGATCGGAATACCTGAACGATTGACGAATTCGAGTAACCCTTCGTGTCCTCCGGAATAGACAACACCTCCGCCAGCCAGAATCACCGGACGCTCCGCTTCGGAGACCGCAGCCACCAGCTTCTCAAGCTGCAAGCGATTCGGTACAACTGTTGGATTGTAACCGCGTAGGTCCACCGAATGAACAGGTTCGAACCTTACTTTCTGTGCTGATACATCCTTCGGGATATCGATCAATACAGGGCCTTTTCGCCCGGTATTGGCAATATGGAATGCCTCGTGGATAACCCGCGGCAGATCCTCTGCATTTCTGACCAAGTAACTATGCTTCGTAATTGGCATCGTAATGCCCGTAATATCTGCTTCCTGGAAAGCATCCGTCCCAATTAGGCTAGTCGCCACGTTACCGGTAATCACTACCAGTGGAACTGAATCCATATAGGCGGTAGCAATTCCTGTTACTGTATTGGTTGCTCCTGGTCCGGAGGTCGCGATGCAAACTCCTACTTTGCCGCTGGCGCGTGCGTAGCCATCTGCCGCATGAATCGCTCCTTGTTCATGTCTGGTCAACAGGTGGTGGAAATCATCGAATCCGTACATCGCATCATAAATGTACAGGACCGCGCCACCCGGATAACCGAAGACACATTCGACACCTTCCAATAGCAAACTGCGAAGCAAAATTTCTGAACCTGAAATGACTTCTGGTTTCATCCATTTCTCTCTTAATTGTTCTGTAGACCGCTCTGCTGGAATTTGCGCGCTCATCAGTCATCCTCCTTCCAAGATTTACAACATCTTTGATCATCAAATTTGGAATACAACAAAAAACCTTCCATCCGCCGAAATAGTCTCCTATTCCGAGGGACGAAAGGTTATTACTTCCGTGGTACCACCCATGTTTACCTGACACTTCACAGTATCAAGCCTTGACAAGTATCCGCGATCCGTTACCTTCTCACGCTTACCTGTGGTCTCTAACGCAGACCTAACGATTCTCCCTAATAAGTTTCGCTGAACTTTACCAAAGTTAAGTCCGCTAGCCTTTCAGGAAAACAGCTCCGAGGTGAGCTCGTATTTAAGGGATATTGGTGGTGGTCTCAGCAAATCCATCCACTCTCTGAGCAAAGAGCCCCTAAACCTTCGTCCTCTTCATCGCCGATTCAATATTTTGTCATGAAAATGTTTAGAAACATTATATGATCACTTTACATCAAGAGTCAATACCCTTTTTTTCTAACCAAAATCAAGGTAGATCGTCCTCATCCCGATTGGAACCCTTCTCCCCCTAGTGTCATATGATAAAAAATAACGCCTAATTTTTAGCATATTCCCGCTACAACCAGGCGCAAGCAGTACACTAAAGGAGGTTGATTGAATGATCCGCTATCGAAGGCCCAGGCAGGATGATCCTGTCATTATCGATTTGATAGAAAAGGAACTTGTCCCTATTCTCACCTTCCGCCTGAGGAAATAGCTATGATTTTCAAAGACCTTCCCAAACGGCTGTCACGTGGTATTACGCTGGTGTCTTCGCCCTATTATGAAGCCGATTCAGTTGCCTTTATTCACTTTATGATTCACGGGGAACTGTTATATATTGACATGATGGCAGTCGCACCCGCACATCGGCGGCAGCGACTGGGGAAAACACTGATGTCCCAAGCGGAGCAATATGCCGGTTCACGCGGGTGCAGACGGGCCAAGGTGATGGTCGATCAAGGCAATTCTCGAGCCCATACCTTCTATCGCAAGCTCGGATACAAGACTATTCGTTATATCGATCAATCAGAGTGTTATGAACTGGAGAAGACACTTCCCCTACGAGGATGAGAGGTCTTAGAAAAATGGCCTAATTCCATATCCATATGGCTGGCCACCATACCCATATCCGCCATATCCACCGTATCCGCCATGCCCGCCGTATCCACCGTATCCTCCACCACCGTATGGACCATATCCGCCGTACCCATAGGCGTAAGGTGCAGTTCCGATCGCGAGCAAATCGAATAATACTAGTGGGATTAGCGCCTTCGTCTTCACCTTTTTACCCGAATTCTGCCGCAGCACCAGACGATTGCCGCTGATCTTCACGAGCTTGCCAGTTACGATTCCGCCATCCTTCTTGTAAGCAACGATAGATTTGCCAATCCATTTCTCGGCTTCCTTCTTAGTCACCGTTCTCCCCATCATATAACCTCCTTCCAGAGTCGTCCCTGAATCCTTGACAAAGCGCCCATTTGCGTGCTCTGGAGCGCGCCCTATCTTCCTTCAGCTTATTCAAAGACCATTCTATCCGCATATGCCATCGCCTTAAAAAAGAAAAAAACAGGCATCCCAAAAAGGATGCCTGTTTCTGCTTATTTATAATTAAGCGTTGACTTTTTGTTTAGCTACGTTTGCCAAAGAGTTGAACGCTTCAAGATCGTTCACAGCAAGATCAGCAAGCATTTTACGGTTGATGTTCACTTCAGCCAATTTAAGGCCGTGCATCATTTTGCTGTAAGACAAGCCGTTCATACGTGCAGCCGCGTTAATACGCACGATCCACAATTTGCGGAAATCGCGTTTTTTCGTACGACGGTCACGGTATGCATATTGCATGGATTTCATGACTTGCTCGTTAGCTGTTTTGTAGATGCGGTGTTTCGAACCGAAGTAACCTCTAGCTAATTTCAATACTTTTTATGACGACGACGAACCACGAATCCGCCTTTTACTCTTGCCATATTAATAAACCTCCCAGAAAAGTTATGTTAGATTATTTCAAATTTGCAAGCTGCTGTTTCAAACGGCTAACGTCACCCGAGTAAGCTACTGGGCTGTTAGCCAATACGCGTTTGCCGCGTTTGGATTTGTGAGACAGCAAGTGGTTGCGGTTCGCTTTGTAGCGTCTTACTTTACCAGTTCCAGTAATTTTGAAGCGTCCTTTCAGACTGCTGTGGGTTTTCATTTTAGGCATGGTATATCCCCCTCAAATTGTGTGATACGGCGCCCATCAACTGAGATTGCTTAGAGATCAATCTACTGATGCTACGCTCGATTAATTGCTTTTAGGTGCTAAAATCATAATCATGCTGCGACCTTCCAATTTTGGAATGCGCTCAACTGAAGAGATTTCTGTGACCTCTTCCTTGACACGGTCAAGGATTTTCTTCCCGATATCAGCATGGGTAATTTCCCGGCCGCGGAAGCGGACCGAACATTTTACCTTATCGCCATCCTTCAGGAATTTGATGACATTACGAAGCTTAGTCTGGTAATCATGTTCCTCGATGTTAGCGCGGAACCAAACTTCCTTGACATCGACAACCTTCTGATTCTTGCGAGCTTCCTTCTCTTTCTTCTGCTGCTCGTAGCGGAATTTGCCATAGTCCATAATCCGGCACACCGGCGGCTTAGCTGTTGGGGCTACGTTAACCAGATCAAGATTCAAGTCCACGGCCATCTGCAGTGCTTCACGCAGCGGCTTAATGCCGATCTGCTCGCCTTCAGCGCCTACCAAACGGACTTCCTTCGCACGAATCTCATCATTGATCATATGTTCCTTACTGATAGTACTCCACCTCCGAAAAATATTCTGATCTTAAGACCGATATCATTCAAAAGAAAAGGGATGCAGGTTAACGCCCGCATCCCATTTGATCGTCAATTCGTCATGAATATACATTCATCAATTAACGGATCAATACCAGCCAACAATACGTCGGACAGGTGAGAAGCCACGGCCTCTGCTTGCAATCCTAAATAATAACCGACAATTAATGTATCATACTCCTGTATACTATGTCAAGAGTTGATTCAAATTTTTTAGCCTTGCTTGCTCTGAACCTCTTCCAGGCGCACCACTCTGGTATGCTGAGTATGGCTCCATTGCTTGTTGTTCTGTGTAAAGAAGGCATAGAACGTAATCGGCCACCAAGAGATCAGGTAAATCGGGAACAAGATCAAATAGGCATAGACCTTCTTCGATTTAACCTTCTCCAGAATCATTGCAGCCAAGAAAATAAATACGTTGGCGGCGATTGCCAAGAACGATATCCACATTGGCATGTAGCCGTACAAGGTGTCAAGATGCGGCCCGCTAAGCAGCGACTGATCGACCCAGATGATCGCAGTCAGCAAAAAAGTAAGCAGAACGATATATACGTTCACACCATAGAGCGCCATGTCCAGCTTGACCAGATTGCGCTCCTTGATGCTCTTCCACAGCAATGGGAAGAAGTAGCGACGGGCAACCGTAAAGTGCCCTTGCATCCAGCGCAGACGCTGACGTGCCGAAGCCTTAAAGGTAAGCGGCTTCTCGTCAAACAGCTTGGCATCGTAGTTGAACACCGGATATACACCGCGATCGACGCAACGCATCGTGAACTCGAGGTCCTCTACAAGACTGGTCGCACCCCAGCCCATCTCTTTGAGCAGGTTAGTCTCGAAGCACATACCCGTACCACCAAGGAAATTCGCCATTCCCAGATTGTGACGAGACAACTGCCACAATCGGTTACAGTACCAGTACGAGATGCCATAAGCAGCAGTAATCCAAGAGTCCTCTGGATTCTTCGTATCGATATAGCCTTGAATAACTCGTGCACCGCTGCAAAGATCATTGTTCATCTCGCTCAGAAAATCCGGATGAGCCAGATTATCAGCGTCGAACATCACTACCCCATCATATTGACGAGGCATTTTCCACAATTCCTTCAGCATCCATTCGATAGCATAGCCCTTCCCCGTAAATTCGGGTTGTTGCGAACACAGGCATGCATGCCGTGGCTACGGACGATCTCAGCCGTACGGTCCGTACAGTTATCGCAAATTACGAACACATCATACAACTCTCTAGGGTAGTTCAGGTGCTTGAGATTTTCCATCAAGGCCCCTACTACTTTCTCTTCGTTATGCGCCGCTACGAGTATGGCAAATGATTTTTTCGGCTCGTAATGTACTTTGCTCTTTTTCTTGTACAAGCCGAATAATGATAAACCGAATTGATAGATCCCGACGACAGCGAGCACAACTTGCATTACAATCAAAATAGCCTGAAACATGTTGTTTTTGTACCCCCTTAAACTCCTTCTTTTTTGTTTGCGGAGTTTTTTTGACCCTTCTTCTTCATTTTTTCTGAAATACATTTTCCTTACATTGCATTACGATTTTCCACGACTTCGGCTCATTTGTCAAAAACGATGTAACGCCTCCCTAGCGGAAATATCGGCTGGAGCCAGCTTTTATTCATACATGATCCACCGCAACTCTTTTTCAGTGCAGTATGGTCTTATTTTCAGCACTTTTGACGGTTTTTATTTCTTTAGCCCCCTTTTTTTATCGCAGTGTTAATTTTTTTGCTTTTCCATCTCATCCTTAATAACGAAAACAGCACAAAAAAGTTACTTAAATCTCCAATATTGTTTACACAAGTCTGTTATCATTAAAACATTGTAATGCTCCTCGAGACAGAAATCAAAAAATAGCGCCCTACCCTTGAAAAGGCCGCAAAATAAAAATATGATAAGTCTAACTCGGAAATGCCATGCTACAGATAAAAGAAACATCGATATTGAAGCACAACACACAATGAATTTTTTTATTCCGTTACAGAGCCATACAAATCGGAGGTATCCTATGAATTCCTTGCTTCAAAAACTTACATCTCTTGATCAGAAAATATTCAAAGGAATTAATGGACGTTTACATCGTAAACCCCTAAGTTTCGGATTTTATTATATCACGCATATAGGCGGAGCCTGGTTTACTATTATTGCCACTTTGTTCATCTGGTATTTCACTGCGAATCCCTGGAGTCGTCTAGGTATGCAGGCCCTGGTTGCCCTAGCCATAAGTCACATACCTGTAGCTATAGCCAAGAAGGTGTACCCGCGTATTCGCCCTTATCTGGCACTTCCTGGTACAAATACTTTTCCCAATCCGCTGACGGACCATTCTTTTCCTTCTGGGCATACAACAGCGATCTTCTCGGTTACAGTACCATTTATGATCGTCATGCCATGGCTCATTTTCATACTTGGTCCGCTTGCTCTACTCGTAGGAACATCCAGAATTTATCTAGGGCTGCACTACCCATCCGATGTGCTTGCTGGTGCTGTAATCGGTTCCTCCGTAGCGTTCGGAACTGTTGCATTATGGACGTAAACGGGATATTGTAGTTGGTAGAAAACCTTGCAGGAAAAGGTGAAACCAAAGTGCAAAAACAAAGAGTATTGCTTTTATCTGAGGGGTTTGGAGCAGGACATACGCAAGCGGCATATGCACTTTCCAGCAGTTTACGCAAAATTGCTCCTCATGTTCAGACGAGAGTGCTGGAACTGGGCAGTTTTCTCAATCCTAGAGTAGCGCCGGTCATTATAACTGCCTATAAGAAGACTGTATCCTCCCAGCCCCGGCTCGTTCGCATGATGTATCGTAGCAATTATAATAAATCTTTAAATCGATTGACGACGCTAGCACTTCATCGAATATTTTATACGCGGACTTTACAGATCATCCGTCAACTGCATCCCAATGTCATCGTATGCACACACCCGATACCAAGCGTCGTGATCTCTCGAATCAAACGACTTGGCTTTGATGTACCGCTGTGCACCGTAATTACAGACTATGACGTGCACGGGGCATGGGTCAGCCGTGAGGTGAATCGCTACCTCGTATCGACCGAGCAGGTGAAGGAGAAGCTTCTTGAACGGGGTGTCGGTGCTTCAAAAATTCAAATTACCGGTATTCCTGTTCACCCTAACTTCTGGGAGAGACATCAGAAGGATGATATCCGGGCACAGTTCACACTTATCAATTTGCCCACGGTGCTCGTCATGGGCGGCGGTTGGGGCTTTATGAAGGATGAGGCTGTCAATTCCCTGCTCGCTTCCTATCGTAATGAAATTCAAATAATATTCTGCTTCGGCAATAACATCAAACAGCTTGAGAAGATGAAAAAGGATCAGCGGTACATTCACCCTAATATCCATCTACTCGGTTTCACTAGAGAGGTCGATAAACTGATGGAGGTTTCTGATCTGCTCATTACGAAGCCCGGAGGCATGACCTGCACCGAAGGCTTGGCGAAGGGAATCCCCATGCTCTTCCATAAACCTCTTCCCGGTCAGGAGGAAGAGAATTCACAATATTTCTCATCGCAGGGTTGGGGAACCGAGATCCACTCACTCAGCGATATCGAAGGATGGATACATCGTCTGCTGTACAATTATGCTGAAGTGCTTCGCACGCGTGAAGAGGTTCTAAAACATATCGCCAAGTATCACCCCATGCAGAGTGCTCAGGCGATTCTGGACCTGCTGGCCGATAACCCGAAAAGGAAGACAGACAGTCAAGAAGTTAAATAGTTTAGTCTAATACTTAAGTGTTTGGCAGTATACGACAATTAACGCTCTCGGCTCTAACCAAGCTGAGGGCGTTTTTCATTGCATGAAGCAAAAATGCCGCTCTAGCGTGGTCTAAACCACATTAGAACAGCATCTTTTTAAGGTAGTTCAAAAATTAAAATTCATCCATTTTATTTTCATGATAGCGTCTCAAGGCTGCTTCACCAATGATAACTTCACAACGGTGAATCGGCATTCCCTTACCGACGAACTTGCTCTCATACTCAGTCATCACATGCGCCTCGTTAATACCCCCCTCATGCAGGCTGAGCGATATATCGTTCAGTTGCAAACCCGTTGCAGCGAAGGCATTAAGTGAAAATTGGAATAAGGAACGTGAATCCGTCTTGAAATGGATCTCTCCATTCTCGTTCAGAATAGAACCGTATTTATTTAAAAAACGTGGATGAGTCAGGCGTCTTCTGCCATGCTTTTTCTTCGGCCATGGATCGCTGAAGTTCAAATAAACTCGCTCGATTTCTCCTGGTGCGAATATCTCCTCGATCTCTTCCACATTGCCAAGCGCAAGCCGAACATTGAGCGAGTCTGTCTCGCCAGTTGGAGTGGCTGCAACCGCCGTATTCGCTTCATCCGCTGGATGGGACTCTTCTTGTTCAACTAGGCCGTGAATTACCCGTACCTTCTCGCTGCCGCGACGGATCAGTTCATCGTACATGTCCATCCCGATGAAATTCACATCCGGATATTTGGCACTCATCCCGCTAATGAACTGTCCCTTGCCCATGCCCAGCTCCACATGAATCGGACGATCGTTGCCGAACACCTCAGACCAACGTCCTTTATATTGCTTGGGATCAAGCACAACCAGTTCAGGCTGCTGCTCCAAATTTTCCCTTATACCTTTTCTACCGCGTAAACGCATGATATTCCTCCACTTTCTTGTGAGTATACTATTAAAAAGAGGTTGTTCAATTGCGAAATAAATAGATTACTGAAATATTGTGCCGAAGTTCGTCGGAAAAGTAAAGAGTTACAGAGAAAAGGAACCCTCCACACCGCCGGGGAGACAGTGGGAAAGATTCCTTCTTCATATATTTTGGAATTGGGGTCCAACGAATGTTATTACAACCAAAATAACATAATCAGTTAACCATCGCAAGGAAAGTACGTAGGCCTTCATTCCCTTTTTTTATTGAACTTTGATACAATGAAGTCGTGAGAGCCTGTCAGAAGGCTGACTTTGCAAGTCATGATACTAATTCGCATATTTCTGTGACAAATAAAGGAGTTTTTCAATGCATACATCATTATCTGCTTCCCCGGTACTCTGGTCTGACAAAAGATTCCATACATGGAATTACGAGATGCGGCATGAATTTGGCGATAAAGTATTCAAAGTGATGCTTGATGCTGGATTTACCTGTCCGAACCGGGACGGCTCCATTGCCAAGGGTGGCTGCACCTTCTGTAGTTCAAGGGGATCTGGCGATTTCGCAGGCAGTCGCCGCGATGATCTAGTGACGCAGTTCAACAAAATTCGCGACAAACAGCATCTGAAATGGCCGCATGCTAAATATATCGGTTATTTCCAGGCTTATACGAATACGTACGCTCCGGTTGAGGAACTTCGTGAATATTACGAAGCAATCCTCGAGCAGCCCGGAGTCGTTGGTCTGTCTATAGCTACACGTCCGGACTGTCTGCCTGATGATGTCGTGGATTATCTCGCCGAGCTTAACGAGCGAACCTATCTATGGGTGGAAATGGGACTGCAGACGATCCATGATACGACCTCCGAACTAATTAACCGAGCCCATGATACGCAATGCTATCTGGATGCCGTTGAGAAGCTGCGCAGGCGGAATATCCGCGTATGCACCCATATCATCTACGGATTGCCTCAGGAGTCTCATGAAATGATGCTCGATACCGGGCGGGCAGTAGCAGCCATGGACGTTCAAGGCATTAAGATTCATCTGCTTCATCTAATGCGCAAGACGCCGATGGTCAAGCAATATGAAGCGGGACTTCTCCGTTTTCTGGAACAGGATGAATACGTGAAGTTGATTGTAGACACACTCGAATTCCTTCCTCCAGAAATGATTGTGCATCGTCTAACCGGTGATGCGCCGAGGGATTTGCTGGTCGGGCCGACGTGGAGCCTGAAGAAATGGGAAGTACTTAACGCAATCGACGCCGAGCTGAAGAACAGAGACACCTGGCAAGGCAAGTATTGGAGGGGTTAAGATGGGCTTTCTATCCGTATTAAGCTATGCCCATAAGCTGGTCGCAGAAAGGCTCCAGCCTGGAGACGCTGCTATCGACGCTACCGCGGGCACCGGGGCTGACACTTTGTTCCTAGCCAGAACTAGCGGACGACGCGGTCAGGTCTGGGCATTCGATATTCAAGCCGAAGCGCTCCGTCTGACCCAAGCAAGATTGGACCTGGAATCCAGGGACCAACTGGCCCATGTCACCTTGCTGCAGCGGAGTCATGCCGAGATGAGAGAGCAGCTTCCAGAAGCCGTCCACGGCCAGATTGGAGCCGTGATGTTCAATCTGGGTTATCTACCCACTGAGGAGGCCGATCAATCACTGATCACGCTGCCAGAGAGCACCATCGCCGCATTAGAGACGGCGGTCTCGCTTCTACGTCCGCGCGGGATCGCAACGGTCGTTCTCTATCCGGGACACTCAGGCGGGGACCAGGAGGCCGAGGCGGTACATGCCTGGGCCGCAAACCTGCCTTCATCGATCGGCCAAACAGTTTTGTACCGACAAATTCAGCGCCCTCATGCGCCTTATCTCATAGCGATCGAGAAGAAATAATTGTAAACTGGAATATATAAATGTTAGGCATTACAGTCTAATTGGAGAGGAAGTGTCCTTATAGATGCAAGAGAACACCTTTACTTTCGACAATGACGCTGGTCAACAAGTATTCGTCTATCACTGGTACCCGGACGATATAATGCTGCCATTGCGCGGCGTTGTACAGATCGCCCACGGTATGGCGGAGACAGCCAAGCGCTATACCCGTTTCGCTGAGGCGCTCACCGCCTCGGGTTTCCTCGTGTATGCGGGCGACCACCGCGGCCACGGCATGACGGCAGCGAGTCAATCCGAGTTGGGATGGCCAGGCAAGGACGGTCTGAACGGTATGGCTCGAGATATGACGAAATTAGGCGACATCATTCGCAGCAAGCACCCGAACCTGCCTCTCTTCTTGTTCGGCCACAGTATGGGATCCTTCTTGACGCAGAAATTAATGTACGCCGCTCCCGAGAATTATACCGGCTTTATTCTGTCCGGGACCAACGGGCCGAGAGCTTTCTCGCCTTCGGTGAAGGACTTGCCAAGCTGCAAATGAAACTGCAAGGACCAAGCCATCCAAGTGTACTCATGAATGCGATCTCCTTCGGCAGCTTCAATCGTCAGTTCCGACCTGTACGTACAGCCTTTGACTGGCTATCCAGCGATGAGGCAGAAGTTGATATGTTTATCGCTGATCCTTACTGTGGGTTCCTGTGCAGTGCGGAATTCTTCCAAGGCTTATTCGGAATTTTAAGAGATATTCATCATCCAGATCATGTGAGCCAGATTCCTAAGGACAAATCGGTATACATATTCAGCGGAGACCACGACCCTGTCGGATTAAGCGGCGCCGGAGTCAAGCGGCTGGTGCAATTGTATGAGCAACTAAGCATTAAGGATCTGGAAATGAAATTATATCCCGGCGGGAGACATGAAATGCTCAATGAGGTCAACCGCGACGAAGTCACGCGCAATGTCATCGACTGGTTGGAGAGACATATATCGTAGTGTCGGAGTAAGTGACCAAGGATAGAAAAGGAATATAAAATACGTCAGGAGCTAGTGAAGTGTTTTTCAAACAACTTCTTCACTAGCTCCTGACTATATTTTTGGAAGGTATCTTCATATTCATTGGGCAACCTCGTTGTTATAAGTAGTCTCGTATACCACGCTGTACATAAATTGTGCATATTTAATTAGGACAAATAGAGACACGATAATCGCAATGGACAACTCGACTAAAGAAATGTAATGCAGAAACGGGATGGATAAATAATTCGCAGATAGATTGCATGCGATTCCTGATATGACAAGTGGGAATGTAAAGGCCGCAAAGCTAGGATAAAAGTTCAATCGTAATAAGAATCTTAAGTTAAATATTGAAATAAGATATAGTCCTTGTGAAAGTACTAAAAATATAAGAACAAATATACTATTGGCCTCACTTGTGTATAAGGATAAATAGCCTGCTAAAATAAGTGAACCCGGTGCACCGATAATTGTAATAAGTGGGAACGTAGCTTCTTGATCATATGGGCTGAAAAAAGTTCGCTTAATAATTATCGGGAGTAGTATTACATAGTTCAAAATGGAAAGCCAAAGAAAGAATTGTCCAATCGAGTGATTAAAAGCATTCGCAGTAAATGTAATAACTCCAATGCCTACAAAGGTAATGAACCAGCTGGGCAAGATTTGTTGAACATTCATATTTTTAGAGAATACAAACCGTACGGTAAAATAGATCATTACTACTACGTGTAATAATACGGCCAAATACCAAATGGATGTACTAATATGATTTTGAACAAAAAAAGGAATATTCGATAAATATTTAGCGATCCCCATTAAAGTCATGGTAAATGTAGGAGATACAGAGGCAATCACAATATTCTTTAAGTCATGCATAACCATAGAAGGGATTACAGCCAATTTAACAAGAAGTGTGAAAATAATAAGAGATGCTAGAGAAAAAAACACAAAACTAACCGTATGCCAGTGAATGTTGATAAAAAAGTTTCCTAATGATATGAGAGCTAAGCTTAACCCGCAAATAGGAATGGGGAGTGATTTTAAGAGATTCATTTCAAGTACTCCTTCTTAATGTCTTTATTAGTGTGTTATTAAAATATCAAATTAAATTCCATCTATCCAATATAAATAAGTAATGCTAATCATTAGAATTTATAATGATAAATAAAATCAACTCAAATTTTGAGGCAATAGCGTTATGTAGTTTCGTCAGAATTAAATAGGGGAAAGTCTTTGAGAACAGGCCTACTTCGCCCACTCAAAGGATTTCCCCTCGATTTGTTGCCGCATCGTATTAAATAACCAGGTTACCCCGGTCCACCATTCCGGATCCTCCGCATAGGTCTTATTCAACCATTGAATAGGATGCTCATCTCTCATACGGCGGCTACTTATGTTCTTAACTGTCTTGGCGGCAATATCAGCCGAAACCTCGATGGTTGTGTTATAGCTCTCCCAGCTGCCGAATACGTTGAATGGATTATTCGCTATTTGCTTCGCTTGCTTTTGATCCTTCGGCACGAAGCCCTGCTCCTGTCCCGTAATCGCAAATAACAGCAAAGGATGAATATCATATCGCTTCGCCGATGCAATGATCGCCGACAGATATGGTTCTTCAGCAAGTAAAGAATTTCTATCCTGTAAAAATTGTGCTAACCGCTTCTTGTCTACTTTCACATAGTGAAGATCGTCAGGGATGCCGCCGGCTCTCTGTAAGCTCTCCCGCTCGCGGATATCGCGCAAGACGATCTCCATGACGCTTGGATATGACTGTACTTCAGCCGCAGGTTGCTCGTTCCAGAAGCTGTTCATCCTTATCACAAGAATGGTCACAGCAGCAAGACACCCTAGTGTGACCGACACAATGCTAGCCTGGTAGTGGACAAACCACTTCCAAATGGCTGTTGCTGGTGAATCTAAAAAATCGGCTACAGTAGCCGTCTCAACCGCAGCCGCTGTCTCTTCAGCAGCGCAGCCGGACTCATTCATAAGCTGAAGGGCTTCGGAAGCTTGCGACCTTTCTTTCACTAGCACCTTCAAGGAGATCATATCCGGTGAATGCTGAGACCATTGTTTCAGGGTATCCCTGACTCCTTTATCGTCTAAAGGGATGACCGATCTACTGCTTACCCATACCGTCAGGGCATTCAGTAATTCTTCCTGATTCAAATCCAGAGTCAGGCACTCAGCGAGCGCATCATCCTGATGGATGACCAGCGTATCCCTATGCTTATTCAGCAGCTCAAATCGCAACTGCTTCTTCACTTCATCCGGAAAAGAAGGAAGACGGCTATCAATGACCCGATGAGCCGCATCTGACCAGATCGCCAATCTCTGTTCTGAGTCAAGGTTCACATACTTCTTCTCTATGTACTTCTTTAGCCGAGCCGCTTCACCCTCGGATAAAATATATTCTTGCATATATACCCAGCCTATCCTATGTTCTTCCAGACAGAAAATATCCTTCTTGAAATGGATTCCATTTTTAAGCTGGGGATTCCTGCTTTTTGAACGAAGGTTCACATCCCTCCACGATACGGAGCTAATAGCATTTGTCTTGCATATAGAAATTGGGAGAGACGTACGAATTATCGTACTGCTTATGCCAGATATGCGTTGTTGCCGGTGACATCGGTGGGATTAACCAGGTCCAGTTCCCTGTGACGGCGCGTTCCTGCTTCGCTTCCCTTTGCTCGAACAGTGCGAACTGCTCTGCCGCTGTATGATGATCGACGATGCTCACACCTGCTTCACGGTAGGAATGCAGAACAGCAACATTCAATTCGACCAGGGCTTTATCTTTCCATAAGGAGCGATTGGATGTCTTGTCTAGTCCCATCGCCTCAGCCATCGCGGGTAACAAATTGTACCTACCTTCATCGGCGAGATTGCGGGCACCAATCTCGGTCCCCATATACCAGCCATTAAAAGGTGCAGCCGTAAAATGCAAGCCTCCGATCTCCAAACCCATTTCCGAGATGATCGGAACAGCATACCACTTGATGTTCAATTCGTTGAAGCGAGTATATTCAGGATGCCTGATCGGAACCTCCAGTATCAAACCGTCAGGCAGGGCAAACACCTGCGGTTGTTGCTCATTTACCTGCACAACAATAGGCAGAAGATCGAAGGGAGTCCCTCTTCCCATCCAGCCTAATTCCTTGCATTGATTCGTAAATGAGACGGAGGCTGGATCGCCGATGACTTCTCCCTCTTCAGCATAGCCTGCATAACGAATCAACTGATGGTTCCAGATACGAATATGGAGATCGGTCGTTCGTTGATGGAGTATCGTAATGGCTGGGCGAATTTTCCCGCCGTTCGTCGCATAATCGATATGCTGCAGCAAAGCCTCCGAGATTTCCTCTGCTGTGGACAAACTTCGTGCATCGATCACATTCAATGAGTCCCAGAACAACCTGCCGATACAGCGGTTGCTGTTCCTCCAAGCCATTTTTGCCCCGTGCTCTAGTTCTTCATAAGTTAATTCATAAGTTCCTATGCGCTCAATCTCCGCTTCAATCACAGCCAATCTACGCGTGGCCTCTTCTTGCGATTTATTCAGCTCGCCATAGCATTGATGGATGAACTCCTCAGCTTTCACATAAAGGAGACGATCACTCTCTTTATCCCGCTTCTTGATCTCCGTATCCGTGATGCTCAATGATGACATCTCCTTTTACCAATTTTCAACTACTCGCACCCGATCTTGGTCTGTTAATTCAGTCCTTCGATCGTTCCCTCATTCAAAATGAAGAAACCTTTTTGAGCGAACGCGATAATCTTACTCACGCTGATTCCTGTTTGCCGGGATATGTCAATCACCATCGTATCCGGTTTAACCTCAACGATACTTCGTATTTTGAAATAGTCTACCTCACAGCTCTCACACATCTTTCGGCTTCTTCTCTCGGATAAATTACCGCAGAAATCACAAATCTGATAGTTCCCCATGAAATCTCCTTTATAGTGTGTATCCAAATAATTTATCAGTAATGAAAATGATCTTGAAATGAAAGACACATTTATGAATAATGAAAATAGAGTGTAAAAACACTGCTCCGGTCGGTAGTCCGGACGTAAGAACAGTTAGTTCTGTTTCTTATCAGTAACCTTCCCCCTTGGGATGTCCATCACTCTGAAACAAATCAAAGGGGGCGGTTGCATGAAGCTAACCGTATTTTTTAATAGTCAGTTTTGGGTTGGTGTTGTTGAGAACCAAATCGGTTCCAATCTAAAAGCCTGTCAACATTTGTTTGGCACTGAGCCCAAAGATACTGAGATTCTAGACTTTGTATGCCACAAAATGCTGGATCTCGTCGCTGCAAGTAGACATGGTGTGGAAGCATGTCCAAGTATCGATAATAAGAGAATCAACCCCAAACGGATCGCCAGACAGGCGGCAAAGGAAGTCCACATGAAAGGAATCTCCACCTGGGCTCAAGAGGCGATAAAACTGGAGACAGAAGCAAGAAAGAAGGAACGCAAGACCCAAAGCAAAGAAAGACTGGAGGAGTTAAAGGAATATAAATACTCACTTAAACGTCAGAAGGCCAAAGAGAAGCAACGTGGAAGATGATTATCTAAGGCCCTTCCCTCCTGTGAATAGGTTATCATGTTGAAAAAAGGTCGCTCCAAAGCGGCCTTTTCCAGTTCGCGTTCAGATCAGTCTCTACTAAATTTCAAATTCGTCTCCCCTCTTGAAGTCATTCTACTCCCACCCAACTACCGCCGTTAAGGGCAGCGAGTAGTACACCGGAAGCTGATCAGCTTCCTGCTGATAGAGAACGACAAGCAACGAGCCGTTACTACCCTTGGCTTCCGCGCCTACGACAGATTCGCCTCCCAGAACATCGGTAAGCGAGAACGGAAGCTCCTCAATGACCGCATATTTCATAAGCTCACGCTCATCCATATTCCGGGCGGCTAGTTCTGCAGGAAGCTGTATCTCTCCTGAGGTTAGAGTCTTGAAGTAGTTATTACGCTCATGCTTGTGCAAGCGATCTTCCCACCATATTTTACGAGGCTTATACTTATGCCCCAAATAATAATCGAGCTTCATCAGGCCAAGTACGGTCTCCGGCTGTTTGAGCCCATGCTGGGCCAAAAATTCTTGCAGCCGCGAGAACAAATCCTCCAGCTGATGGCCGATCCGCTGCCAACCTCTCTCTTCCCAATAGTCTCCAAACTCCTGGAAGAAATCGAACGGGGACGTAAACTCATTCGTAATCAAGTATTCGATTGTATGATCCATCCGGTGATCGTTCCAGTACTTCTCCAGCACGTCCTCAAGTCGCTTGAGCCTGATCACATCGCTAAAAGGCAATATATTATTGCTCAATATTTCATAAGGCGCATGGTCCATGAATGTATATCCGTACTTGTCAGCATCATTACGAAGTCCGGTACCACGCAGCATCTTCAGGAATCCAAGCTGCAATTCCTCGGGACGCATCTCAAATACATCGTTGAACGTCTTGCGGAATGTCGAGTAGTCCTCTTCCGGTAGCCCGGCAATCAAGTCAAGATGCTGATCGATCTTACCGCTGTCTTTAATCTTGGTCACGGTACGCGTCAGCTTGGTGAAATTCTGCCGCCGCTTCACCAGCAGATTGGTCGGATCGTTCGTCGACTGCACGCCGATTTCAAAGCGGAAGATTCCTGGAGGTGCATTCTCCGCTAGGAAATCTAGCACTTCCGGTCTCATAATATCGGCGGTAATCTCGAACTGGAACACACAGCCGCGATGATTATCGATCAGGAATTGGAACATCTCCATCGCATATTCACGGTTAATGTTAAAGGTCCGGTCGAGGAACTTGATGACTTTCGCCCCGTTATCAATCAGATACATAATATCCGACTTCACCCGTTCGATATCATAATATCGCACCCCTACCTCAATGCTGGACAAGCAAAATTGACAGTTGAACGGACAACCACGGCTTGTCTCAAAATAAATAATCCGTTTACTGATATTCGGAATATCCTCGGGAAAACGATGCGGAGACGGGAGCGTGTTCAGATCTGATTTCGGTCTACCCGGATTGACGATCACCTCGTCGCCCTTGCGATAAGTTGCGCCGAACACGTAATGCAGCTTGCGCTCACCAGCGAGCTCCTGCAGCAAATGATGGAAGGTCTCTTCCCGTCCCCCATCACGATCGCGTCGATGTTCGGACAGCGCTTCATCCAGTACTCTGTATCGTAGGACACCTCGGGACCACCGAGCACGATGAACGTGTCGGGCAGCACTTTTTTTAAAAGGTCCACAAGCTTGAGCGTCTCTTCAATATTCCAAATATAACAGGAGAACCCGATCACATCAGGCTTCCGCTGATACAGATCAGATACGATATTCATCGCCGGATCCTTGATCGTATACTCTGCCAGATCGATATCGAACTCATTGCCGCTGTAAGCTTTAAGCAGTCGAATTGCCAGCGAGGTATGAATAAATTTTGCGTTTAATGTAGCTAGGACGACTTTCATGCTCTGTTCACAACCCTATTCCATATTTTGAAAAAACTCTAAAAAAGGTACGCCATATTTGCGGAACTTCACTTCGCCGACGCCCTTTATTCTTAGCATATCCGTCTCTGAGGTCGGACAGACTACGCTCATTTCCCGTAGGGTCGCATCATTAAAGATAATGTAGGACGGTACCCGTTCCTTCTCTGCCAGATCGCGGCGGATCAAGCGCAATTGCTCGAATACCGTCTCGTTAACTGCTGATGGTCCATCGTCGTAATTGCGGCCTTTTCGCTTTGTACTGCTCGATCCCGTAGCCGCCGTCTGTGATGGCTCCGGTGCGCGCAGCATCACCTGCTGCTTGCTCTTCAGCACTTCAATCGCTAGCGGTGCCAGCTTCACAACGGGGTACTGGCCTTCGGACAGCGATAAATATCCCTCGGCGATCAATACGTTGATCAGCTCGGAAATCTCCTTCTCCGTCCGGCGTCGCATCATACCATAGGTGGATAGTTGCTCGAAGCCGTACTGGAGCACCTTCTTGTTCTGGGATCCCTTCAAGACAGAAGACACCAGTGCTACCCCAAATCTCTCCCTCATCCGGTGAATGCAAGAGAAGATAATCTGCGCATCCGTGGTGACATCCACCAGTTCGCGCTCATCCCGGCAATTACTACAAATGCCGCAGAGCGAATGATCATGCTCCTCGCCAAAGTAATCAAGCATCCCCCAACGCAGACATTTCGTTGAATAGCAATATTCAATCATTTGCTGCAGCTTGCGATACTCATTGTGCTTACGGACCTCATCCTGAGGATTCTGCTCGATCAGAAATTTCTGAGTCATAATATCCTGGGCACTGAATAATAGAATACATTCACTCGGTTCACCGTCCCGCCCGGCACGACCCGCTTCCTGTACGTAAGCTTCCATGTTCTTAGGCATGTTGTAGTGAATTACATAGCGGACATTGGATTTGTCGATCCCCATGCCAAAGGCGTTCGTCGCTACCATCACGCGAATATCATCATAAAGAAAAGCCTCCTGGTTCTCCTCCCGCTCCTGATCAGGAAGTCCAGCATGGTAGCGGCCTGTTGGAACTCCCGATTCTCGCAACCGCTCATACAGATCATCCACGTCCTTACGTGTCGCGGCATAGACGATCCCCGGTTGGCTGCCGTGAGTATGGGCGTAATTCAGCACGAATTCCCGCTTATTCTCACCGCGCAGCACCGACATGGCCAGATTGTCACGGCCAAGACCCGTTACGAATACCGAAGGATCTTTGAGCTTCAATAATCCGGTCATATCGTCCATGACCTCCGGCGTAGCCGTCGCCGTGAAGGCTGCGACGATCGGGCGGCGCGGAAGGTCTGCCACGAATGGCGTTATCGCCAGATAGCTCGTCCGGAAATCATGCCCCCACTGCGATACACAGTGCGCCTCATCGACCGCCAGCATCGAAATGGTGAGCTCCTTCATTTCCTCGCGGAACCAATCAAGCTCCAGCCGTTCGGGAGCAACATAGAGCAGTTTCAGCTCGCCACGCTTTGCAGCGCGAATCCGTTCATTAACTTCCTTGCCGGACAAGGTGCTATTTATATATGCAGCGGATACTCCTGCCGCAAGCAATGCATCCACCTGATCCTTCATTAATGAGATCAGCGGCGAGATGACTAACGTAAGCCCTGGCAACAAAAGTGCCGGAATCTGATAGCAGATCGATTTCCCGCCTCCGGTCGGCATTATACCAAGCGTATCCACCCCTGACAGCACGCTCGCTACGATCTTACGCTGGCCCTCACGAAAATCGGGATAGCCGTAATATTTTTGCAGCAGTTGCTTGGCCTCTTCCATACTATGAAGCTCTGTTCTCATATCATATCTCCTTATTGCCGTTCATGCCGCGCTAGGTAGCGTGGCCTAGTTTCTATAAATTAAGTTTACTGGGCTTTTAGAAAATGAGCAACCAAGCAATCCTCGCTTCAACCTTTCATCAGCGGCCCCGAATCTTATCAGAATACGGATTCCATAAATATTTTGACATTAACTATCAAAAGATATAATCTGTCATTAGATTCTCAATATCGAAAGGTGGTAACTGTCATGATTAATCAAAGAAATCGAAGATGGTGGGTGTTGGGTGCTCTCGCAGTGGGAATCCTTGCGGTCGGGCTCGATATGACAATTCTTAACCTCGCCCTGCCTGTTCTTGCTACCGATCTGCATGCAACGAATAGGGATCTGCAATGGTTCGCAGATGCGTATAACCTAATATTTGCTGCCATGCTTCTGCCAGCAGGTTTGTTAGGTGACCGATTGGGGAGAAAGAGACTGCTGATTATTGGCTTGCTGGTGTTTGGATTAGCTTCTGCTGGATGTGCTTACGCTAGTTCATCCTTGGAGTTGATCGTAGGACGTGCGCTTCTAGGCTTGGGTGCTTCATTATTGGTACCATTATCTATGTCGATCATACCTGTGTTGTTCTCTGAGGAGGAGCGTCCTAGAGCAATTGGCGTATGGATGATGGCGAATGCGCTTGGCATACCACTGGGGCCAATTGTGGGAGGCTGGTTGTTAAATAACTACTGGTGGGGCTCCGTATTCCTTATCAATATCCCATTAGTCATCATTGCCTTAATTGCCGTTTCAATCTTGTTGCCTGAATCACACCGCGAAGTAAATCCAAAAGTAGATACAATTGGGATCCTTGCTTCGAGTCTTGGTTTGGTCAGCTTGACATACGGAGTCATTGAACTTGGTGAAAAGGGATGGGAAAACATCGCAACATTATCTACAATCATTGGCGGGATATTGTGCTTAGTCGTTTTCATACTATGGGAAAAACGCAGCAAACAGCCACTTATTGATCCATCTTTATTTCAGTCATCTAAATTTACATGGGGTTCGATATTGGCTGCCGTCATATCCTTTATCATGTTTGGAGTATTGTTTGTAACACCGCAATATTTCCAAGCCGTTCAAGGTGTTAACGCATTAAATTCCGGATTACGCTTATTACCATTAGTTTTTGGCCTATTAATTGGAGCCCCCGTATCCGATAAACTACAATTCAAGCTGGGTAGCCGATCCACTATAGCTCTTGGTTTCTTAATACTGTCTGCCGGTCTTGTATTTGGGGCTAATACTGGCATAAATAGCGGGTACGGTTTTACCTTAATATGGGTTGCTATAGTTGGTTTAGGGATTGGATTGGCCTTACCCGCGGCAATGGACGTCGCAATGTCGCCATTATCAGCGGAACGCAGCGGCGTAGGCTCAGCATTAATTATGTCATTACGACAAGTAGGGGGAACGATGGGGATTGCTATTCTAGGGACAGTCCTTAGCACCAGCTATCGAAATAACCTTAAGTTGCACGGATTTCCGGAGGATGTTACAGAAATTGTGCAACGAAGCGTATCTGCTGGTACAGCCGTGGCCCAGAAAATCGGTTCGACAGCTCTATTGAATTCAGTACACGTTTCCTTCATTACTGGAATGGAAAAGATGCTGCAAATATGCGGGGGGCGTCAGTCCTTGGCTTATTGCTAACATTAATCTTTATCCAAAAGAAAACAGACTCCAGCAAAATGCTGAAGCATGAACAAAATTCGATTGGGGAATAAACAATTAAGGGGGAGTATCAACTATTGTCGGAACTTGCCTACCCTTCTGAAGACATGCTAAACTTATCGGTATGACATTGCTCGATTTTCATGTCCTTTGTTTGGCAGGACTATAATATAGAAGTTTTAGACGAAGTGGAGAAAGAGTTCGAGCAAAATACCTTTGGGGAGTGAACAGGGTGTCGGCGGATAACCATAAAACCATTGGGTTGCGAGAACGCAAAAAAGCGAAGACCATGGCCGCAGTTCAGATGCACGCGCTGCGTTTATTTAAAGAATTCGGTTACTACGAAACTACCGTAGAGCAGATTGCTGAGGCCGCGGAAATATCACCAAGTACTTTTTTTCGATACTTTGCAACTAAAGAAGATGTGGTTACTACTGATAATTACGATCCCCTTCTTATCTCAGCTTTTGAAGATCAGCCCACTGATCTTAACCCGCTTCAAGCTATACGTAATGCAATGAAATCTGCAATGGCTCAAATGTCTGACGATGAGTTTACGACAATGAATGAACGGAACCAACTTATCATGACTGTACCAGCACTCCGGGCAGCATCATTAAATAATATGGCCCAAACCATGGAAATGCTTGCTAAAATTATTGCAGAAAGAATGGATCATACGCAGGACGATTTGGCTATTCGAACGTTAGCCGGCGCCGTTATGGGAGTCAATATGTCAGTAATGCTTTATTATGCTGAACATCCTGAAGCAGATTTCGCAAAACTGCTGGATGAATCTCTAACCCTGCTGGAAAAAGGATTGCCACTATAAAATTATATAAATACAGGAATAAAGTCCAAACCTCGTTAATTGGGTTTGGGCTTTTTAATGTTCTTGATGTTGATTTACATGTGTAGTTTAAAATGACTGATTAGCGATTCATTGACCATGGACATGCTACACTGTATCATTTGCATTAAACAAACTGAAGCAGGATGGAGATATTAGATGAAAGGCAAACCTTATCATAAAGCAAATACAACCTCAAAACCGAATTCAAAAAGTGAGCCAAGGCAAAATACGAAGCAAAAGCGGCCTGCGCCAGACCGAGTCACCAACCGCGATTCAGCGGAAGAACTGAGTGCGGGAGACCGTATCGTCGTGACGATTAAACGCCTTGGGATTAATGGCGAAGGGGTCGGATATTACCGGCGGAAAGCGGTATTCATTAACGGGGCCTTGCCAGGAGAGGTCATCAAGGCAGAGGTCACTAAAGTGGAGCCGAGATTCATCGGAGCCGAGATCAAACACATTGAGAAGCGCTCAGCTTACCGCGTCGACGCCCCTTGTCCGGTATTTAACATCTGCGGCGGATGCCAGATTCAGCATTTATCCTATGAAGGGCAAATAGCCGCTAAGGAGGACATCGTTCGTGAAGCCTTCTCGCGCTATGCAGGACTTGAAAAAGTACGGATGAAGCCAATCCTTGGAATGGATCATCCCTGGGGATATCGTAACAAGGCACAGCTTCAGCTTGGAATGGGTCCAGATGGTATGATAGCCGGTCTATATGCGGCTGACTCTCATCAATTGATCGACATTACGGGCTGCCCAATTCAACATCCAAGGGTAAATGAAGCCGTCGATCAGGCCCGCAAGGTTCTGCAGCGGTTGCAAATTCCCGTTTATAAGGAGAAAAGCAATCAGGGGCTGGTTCGTACTATTGTGGTTCGCTTCGGTTTTCAGTCCGAGGAACTGCAAATTACACTCGTGACGAGCAGCGACAAGCTGCCAAAGCAAGAGCAATTAATCCAGGAATTGCGGCTTGCGATTCCTGGACTGTCTAGTATCGCGATGAACATTAATCCGAAGAATACCTCGCTTGTGTTCGGAAATCGAACTGTAAACCTGTGGGGTGAAGATAGCATTCAAGAATCGCTTGGCGATCTGGAGTTCACTCTGTCCCCTCGCGCCTTCTTCCAGCTGAACCCGCTGCAGACGGTGAAGCTGTATGAGACGGTACGCGCTGCCGCCGGGCTCACCGGCAAGGAGACGGTCGTCGATGCTTACTGCGGTACGGGCACCATCGGACTGTGGCTGGCTCCATACGCCCGCGAGGTGCGCGGAATCGAATCGATCCCGGAGGCGGTCGAAGATGCCAAGGCCAATGCACTTCGCAACGAGCGCTCTAATGCCGCGTTCTACGAAGGTTACGCCGAGGAGCTACTACCTCGCTGGGTGAAGAGTGGCTTCTCCCTGACGTAATCATCGCTGACCCACCGCGTACCGGCCTTGATTCCCGCTTCATCGAAGCGGTGCTGCGCACGAAGCCGAAGCGCTTCGTCTACGTCTCTTGCAACCCGTCTACCCTAGCCAAGGATTGCAAGGAACTCCTGGACGGCGGCTACTCGTTAGAGTGGGTACAACCGGTGGACATGTTCCCGCAGACGAGTCATACAGAAGTAATTGTCAAATTAGTTTATTCTTAAGTGAAGTTTGGAGGTTGGGGATATATGAAAATAAACGTATACACATTAAATTCTTTTGCTAAAACAAAAGAAGGGGGAAACCCAGCAGGCGTTGTTATGAATGCAGATTCATTATCTGAGGAAGAAATGAAAAAAATTGCTGCTGTTCTTGGATTCAGTGAAACTGCTTTTGTATTACAATCAAACGCGGCAGATTTTAAAGTGAGATTTTTTACACCAAATGAAGAAGTGGACTTATGTGGTCATGCTACGATTGCCACCTTCTATGCAATGTCAAGTCTAAATTTGTTAAAACAAGGTAAGTATGAGCAGGAAACCAGAGCAGGAATACTTGGCATTGAAATTCATAACGATAATTTTGTTATGATGGATCAATCTATTCCTATATTTTCGGAAGTTATAGATAAAGAGGAAGTAGCAGATTCCTTGAACATCAGTACTTCCCAAATTACAGAAGACTTGTTGGTTCAAGTTGTATCAACAGGGCTTCGGGATATTATGGTTCCTGTAAGAAGCATTGAGATTTTAGATGCGATCAGACCGGATATGAAAAAAGTAAAAGAAATCAGCCAGAAGTACAATGCTGTTGGATACCATGTTTTTTCTTTGAAATCATTACATGGTGCTAACGCCTATTGTAGAAACTTCGCTCCCTTATATGGTATCCCGGAGGAATCTGGCACAGGAACATCAAGCGGTGCACTTGGTTGTTATTTGTACCATTATGGAAAAATCAATGAGGAGCAAGCTTCACATATTATTTTTGAGCAAGGTTATTCTATGAAAAGGCCATCTGAAATCCGAGTGTCTTTAGCTATAAAGGAAAATAATATTTTTGAAGTCAAGGTCGGAGGGAAAGCCATGAATTTAACCTTAATGGAAGTCGAAATATAAAATAAGAGCAAAGCGCCTTTCCTCCAAGGCCCCGCCAGGCTCAAGCGGCATCTTATTTATACACTCAAGACATGTGGAGTGTACAGTGTTACTTAAATGGGCGGGGGATTGAATTCCCCACTTGATTTATGCCCCGAAGGAAGCGGGGCGGATGATATTGTAGTGAATCTAAAGCCTGATGCACTCCTATGTGAATCAGGATTTAATTATTGGCTCTTTTCTTAAAGATTGTTGCTACTCATTTATTTAAAAAGTTGTTATAATTATTAAATCAGTGTGTAGAGATATTGGTGTTAGTTTTACTAACCACCAAAAATATATGTCGCATGATACGTCTACCATCTGAAATTTTTATTTCGGAGGGTAATTCATGCATAAAGAAGAAAGACTGCCTCAAAACGCAAAAGAGGGCCTATTGTTTTCATTAATTGTTTCCATTATTTCAGTAAACACGATCGCCCCGACTATTATGGGGTTAGAACGTGGCTTCAGTAAAATCAATTATTTGGAAACGCTAAAGATTATTCCGTTTATGTGGATTATCGTTATTTTGTTAGTCCGATTGGTTGCGGCACCGGTAGTTGGTAAAGTGATGCCAAAATTCGTAGGACAAACAGATGGATTTAATGCCAGAGTTTTATTGAATACTTTATTGAACGTTACGGTCTTATCTATTCTTCTAACAATTATAGGAACTTGGGTTGGTACGAAACATATAAGCCTTGAACCTTTTCAGAACTTCTTTCACATTTGGTTTAGAAATTTTGGCGTAGCATTATGGATTGAGCTATTGGTTGCTCAGCCAGTAGCAAGATTTGCAATGAAAAAATTACACGCAAGACAGGCTAACAGAGTAAAGAGTGTAAATCCATAATACCTACAACAGAACCCACCAATTAACGGTGGGTTCTGTTGTATTAATCTGTCGGCTTGTTTTTATTCAGGCATCTCTTCAAACTTTTTAACCATCTTGAAATTAATGAGCAAAACTCCCCTGCGTTCTACGGTTTGAGATTGAATCGTTTGGTATCCATGACGTTCAAAAAAGGTCTAGCGGTAATACTTGCATTTGTACTAATTTCATCAAGTTTAAGACTCTTTGCCTCTCTTTCAAGTACTTGTACTAAAGCTGAAGCAGCCCCTCGTCCCTGAAAGTCTTTATGAATATAAAGTCTGTCTAAGTAGCCTGTGACAGTCATGTCGCAGAAACCGATGATTTTACCATCAGATTCTGCGACATACGTTATGTTATTGCTTAAGGACTCCTCCCAGTTTGCAATTTCCGCTTCTTTTCATCCTTTGGTGCCCAAGCTTCAAGTTGCTCTTGAGAGTAATCCTTTGCATTTACTGTATGAACTGTTTCATAGAAAAGGTTAACAATCTGAGATGTGTCAGAGTTTTTGAACTCTCGTATTTCCATGACCTCTCCCCCTCCTTAACTCACAATTTATTTGTATATAATAACTCAATTTATTGAAAAATGGGTTATGGGAAATTGTTGGTGGTGAAAAAGGAAAAGCTGGATTTATAAAAGCTATGGTATGGCATTTTCAAGAATATGATAAATACCCCTTCTTATACAATTCGGCTACTCCTGACTTCTTGGCTTTTATGAATAAGCTGCCTACAGACCGTATAGAAAAACTTAAATTTTATAGTGTATCTTTCTTCTACGATACTATTGAGCTTGCTGACCTTACTCTTAAAGTTGATAAAGAGAAAGCTTACGCTGTAATAAGCACCTTGTTATTAACAGTGACTTTAAAAGAAAGATATGACCGTATTAAAGTATTTGAATTTCTCTTAAATAGTGTCATTGAGGAACTGTTTGAATAAAGACTAGGAGGTTTAGTAAAAATGATAAGTGAAATATTTGGAAATATAATCGACTATTTAAAAAGTACCGCGCCAATAGCTATAATTTCGGACACGATAATTTGTGTAATATTGCTTATTGTAGGACTGTTATTATTATCGAAAAAACAGCAACAAACTAGAGTTAAGAAAATTGGTGGGTGGGTTTGTGTGTCCTTTTCCACTTTAGCATGTCTAGGGGCTATATCTAATTGGATTTTCTCGTATTTAGTATTCTAAGGTGGTGAATATCTATTAATATTCCAAGACCAAGTACGTGCGCAATAAAAATCAGTGCATTTACGAATGGATTAGTAGGCATAGGTTTTACGATATTCGGGGTTTTATCACCCCATAAATGGACATTATTATTAGGAGTTTTAGGTCTTATAAGCTGTTTAATAATGATTCGTCATACATACTTGAAAACTTCCCTCTATTCTGTCCGAAGTGCAAACAAGAAACAAGAAAATAAGGAGTGATTTTATTGGACTGTTGTTCTCATACGCCATCCACTCAGGGTTCATCAACTTTGATCTGCCCTGTCTGTGAGCAAAAAGGCAAAAGCGTTAAACTCATTACGCTCAAGGCATTACTTAAACCATCAGCATTAGAAACAATCAATCCAGAATCGCCATACACATTTTGCTCTAATCCATCATGTAAGATTGTTTACTTTAGTGATAGGCAAACTTATAGTAAAGATGCTCTCAAAGTATCGGTATTTCAGAAAGATAAGGAGCTTAACGTTCCTGTTTGTTACTGTTTTGGTTGGACAAGGGAACGCCTAATACAAGCCATTGAAGAAAATCAGCGCCCCAGTGATCATATTCGTGAGCAAATGCAAGCCAATCGTTGTGGTTGTGAGATTAATAACCCACAAGGGGCTTGTTGTTTGGGGAATGTCACCACATTCGTTCGGGGTATTGATTAGAGTTTACATAGATAAATCATCTCTAACGAAACTACTTGTGGTTAGTAGATAGCGAAATGTGTTTACTTCTTTGCCGATAGAAATAAGGATAAGGGGATTCTCAATCTGCGTTCATAAGTCTCTTCATTTATCATAACGGTGCGGATTGTTACTATGCTGGCAGAGGGTTCCGTGGCTCGCTAAGGGTGTAAACTTGTTTTTAATTGGAGGATCTATTATATGGAGTTAAGACACATAACAGATAATGTATTTTATACTATGTTCAGCAAAGAGTCTGACAGGCCCGTACTTGGCTATATAAATGGGCAAAAGCGTTCCTTGATGGTAGACTCAGGCAATTCTAAGAATCATGTAGAATGGTTCAATGAAGCTGCACGAAATGAGGGTTTAAGAACACCGGAAATTATTGCGATTACGCATTGGCACTGGGATCATACTTTTGGGATGCATGCGGTGAAGGGGACTACCATTGCCCACCAAACAACGAATGATAAATTAGCGGAAATCGCAAATTGGAAATGGACAGATTCTGAAATGAAAAAGAGATTAGACGCAGGGATTGAGATTGAATTTGCGGATACCTGTATTCGGAATGAGTATCCCATGTTATCGGAAATACGTGTGGTGACTTCCGATATCTCTTTCGACGGTTATATGGAAATCGATCTAGGTGGTATTACTGCAGAATTGCATCATGTACCCTCACCGCATAGTGACGATTCTGTTTGCATCTTTATACCTCAAGAACGAGTGTTATTTATAGGCGATGCGGTTGGAGTGGATTATTATAATAATTGCTACTTAGATAAAGATAAATTACGATCTTTAATTACAGCGATTGAAGGATTTGATTTTGATACTTGTGTAGTAGGACATGCTGAACCTGTAAGTAAACAAAGCATTGTTAATATCATGAACTCTCTTATGGAACGTTAAAAGCTGCATTTTTCATCGCTGTATTCCCATCAATAGCGGATATAAGTAAAGAGGGGCGAAGTCCCCTCTTTTGTTTTGTCTAATTCAGTTTTATAAAGTGCCTTATTTCTTCATGATCCGCGCTGAACCCAACCGATTCATATAGAGACAAGGCAGATTTATTTGTAGTTAATACCATGAGATTAGCACATTGTAGCTGATTCGCTTTGAAATATTTCAAAGCTTGCGTAAGCAAATACTTGGCAAAGCCGTGCTTTCTCCATGGTTCGCGGACAAAAACGTCCTCTATTTCACCATGCTCAGCTTCTTGCCATGCCATCAGACCGCCAACAATAGTGTCTGTTTGACGTATGACCATGGATGTCCATAGTTTGTTATTCTTGTATTCAGATAACCTATTAAGACCAAGCGGAGTATCAGGCCAAATTTCAGCTTCAATATCAAGGTAATTTTTTTCCTCGTCAGGGGTCTCCATCTTCCAGTATGAGAATTGAACCCCCTCTTGTAGCTTTAACTCAGGAATCGGTTCATTCAAATCTCGTTGCATACGGTACAAACTATTCAGATGAAGGTAGCCTTTTTGAATAAAAAACTGATTGTTTGCTGTTTCTGTTGAATCATTACCAACACAAAGTATTGATCCATATTCTTTAGGCAGAGTTTCCTTTAATTGATTTGCTCTATCGAAAAGATACTGATAGACGTTGTCGAGCAAAGAAATGTCATTTTCTCTCTCGGGAACGGTTTTAAGATTGATATATATAGAGTGATTGTTCTCTTTTGAACGACCGGGAGGTACAACGTTAATGATGCTAACTTGCCCCTTAGCGACCATCTTTCCAGCTTCAAATGCGCAATAAACGTTACTCCAGTTATCCTCGTCCCCAACCCACCAAAATACTGCATTATCGTTTGCTGTTACTGATTGGTACAACTCGCCAAGCAATGGCATGTCTTCATGCTGGAAATTACGTATGAAAATTTCTGTTGATGATTGGCTCAAAATAATACCCCTTTCAGATATAAGGGATTTCGCAGTTTAGAGGGCTAGCTATACGAGTTCCCCTTCATAAATTTGCCCTTTGCTAACAATTGTTTACTCACAACAAACGCCTCCTTTAACTTTATTACGATTGACGTTAACATACCTTGTCACTTGCATCAAAATAATTTACAACTATAATTATTTTCTCCAATGGCTTACATATATTTATTCATTTACACCAGCTTGAATTAATAATGACTATCACCATATCAGTGTCCCAAACTCTAACAGCGATCATTAGTTATTATTGTCAATATTTCCCGCATCATGTACATTGGTAGAGCAGATACACATATTTAAAATCAATAAAAGGTGGGCAAATTCAATGACTGAAGAGCAAGTAGTTATTGGTGCTGAAACAAAGTTCCCTCTTAATGGAATATTGACACTTCCTAAAGAAAATGACCGATTGCTTCCTGCTGTCGTCCTGGTTCACGGCTCTGGTCCTAATAATATGGATGAAAAAATTGGAAATAATTATCCATTTAAAGACCTCGCTGAGGGCTTGTCCGAACAAAGAATTGCCGTGTTACGCTATGACAAGAGAACATTCGTGTATAGCAAAGAAATGGGTGAACATCCAGCTAGCAGTTTTCTCAAGACTTTGAATAAACCCGTATTCATTTTGCAAGGAGATAAGGACTTCCAAGTATCAATAGAGAAGGATTTTAATAGTTACAGAAGTCTATTGAACGATATGACCCATATAACATTTAAGAGATATGAGAACTTAAATCACTTGTTTATGCCTTCCGTTTATGGAGAGAAACTGAAAGCCAAAAAAGAGTATAAGGTTGCACAACTTGTTGATAAACAAGTTATAGATGACGTTGCAAACTGGATTCTTTCAATATAGAAAATACCAATAGAAGGGATACTCTTAATGGATACATTATTCAGTCAATTCATCGACGGGATTGCGATGCAAATTGTATGGGCAACCGTTGGTGCTGTGATCGGAATCATTATCGGTACATTTCTGCCTTACATCGCAAGATCGTTGAAGAATTATTACAAGCGAAGAAAGGTGAAACAGCGGATCGAACGACAATTTAATCTGGATCAGCTAAACATTGTGACACTCGCCAGCGGCGTTCCGGATATAGAATATCGAAACATTAAGATTAAGCTGACAGATAAGCGACTGATTGTACCGTTTCCCGCAGAACTTCGAGCGATGTTGGATCCGGATGTAGATGCAACTTTTGGCAAAGCCTGCTCTTTTGACGGAGGAAGCAGTTATGAAGATATAGCAGCAAAGACAGGAATCAAGGAGTTGCCCGAACTGATTGGTAGACACAGTCGAATCGTTGCCCAGCATTTTATTCACCAAACAGAAGGTTGCTACTTCAATGGCACCAAATATGGTGTGTATCAGCTTGACACGCATAATCGAATTGGGATTGTTGAATCACCTGAAATCAAAATGCAGATGTTTCTTACCGACTACTTTACACACAAAGTGTTCCGCTCCATTTATGAGGAGCTGAGAGCAGAGCAGCACGCCATAAGCATGGTTACCTATGAGAATTTGAATCAATACAATTGCTTTACGACTTCATTTGGTTTAAATGTTTTCTTATTCGTTGATTCCGTTCATGGGGAGTCGATTGTGTTTAGTAAGAGGTCTGTATTTGCCACTGGTTCAAAGAATAAGCATAAATATAATGTCACCGTTATGGAAGGCATGTCGCAGACGGACTATGATGAATACGATAAAGCTATTCGAGTTGATCTTTGTTTGGACCGAGGCCTCAATGAGGAGATTGGCTTGCCTCTCGCTTATCGAGATTTATATGACACAAAGATTCATTACTATGATCTGTTCTTGGAGAGAAACAACTTTGAACTTGGTATGACAGCGTCCGTCCATTTGGATACGATTTATGAGGACACGATTAAGGATTTGCCTGCCCAGGACAAGGGACTTGAAATTGCCGAAATGCAGGTCGTCCCCTTTAAACGAAAGGCACTGGAGAAGTTTGTTCAGGAGTCGTCCTTTATTCCACAAGGGCTCTATGCATTGAAGATGATTTGCATGCGTGCAGGAATCAATATTCAAGTTTCGCAGATCAAATAGATTACATACGGAGATACATACGGAGATACATACGAAACTACATAGGAAGTGTTCTCTATGAATATCAAATTACAGTCTGATTGTGAACAATGCTTTGGATTATGTTGCGTGGCATTACCGTATGCGAAATCAGCAGATTTTGCATTTAGCAAAGCAGATGGGGTCCCTTGCCGTAACTTGGGTCCAGATCATCGCTGCAGCATTCACAAGCATTTAAGAGAAAAAGGATTTCGTGGATGCGTCACCTATGAATGCTTCGGTGCTGGACAACATGTCTCACAGGAAATTTTCAAAGGAAGGGACTGGAAGGTTAATCCCGAGCTGTCTAAGGAAATGTATGGCGTATTTCCTGTTGTTCAACAATTGCATGAAATGCTCTACTATTTAGATCAAGCGTTAGATTTGGAAGAGACACGCCACATTAAGACTGAGCTGCAACGTATTTATGACATGACGCTATCTTTAGCGAAGCTTGATACCGAGGATATTCTACTACTAGATGTACCTGCTCATAGAGAAATGGTTAATCCCCTGTTGCTAAAAACAAGTGAACTCGTTCGAAAAGAATTTGCCCAGCGTGGCAAGACAAGCATGCTACACCTGGATCTCATAGGAGCAAATCTACAAAGCGCTAACCTCCAAGGGATGAATCTGAGAGGCGTGTTATTGATTGCATCGAATTTAAAGAACGCTGATCTAAGAAAAGCGGATTTTATAGGTGCCGACTTACGAGATGCTGACTTATCGGATGCAGACCTTACTGATTGTATTTTTCTGACCCAGGCTCAAGTGAACTCGGCGAAAGGCAATAAAGATACCCGGTTACCTCGTTACTTGAAGGCTCCAGATCATTGGATAACGTAGTTTTTTATTACCGAGACACCGGAGGTGAACACGTTGAACCATGATTATGTAGATAGAATGAACAAGGTTGTTCAGTACATCAAGGATCATAGCGACCGCAAACTTACTCTAGATGAACTGGCCGAATACGCCAATTTCTCGAAATATCATTTCAGTAGGATCTTCACTTCGATGATGGGCAAGACTCCTATTGCTTATGTGAACGAGGTACGTCTGCTTAAATCGATCCATTACCTAACAAGCACAACCGCGAGCATTACGGATATAGCGCAGCTCTGTGGATTCGAATCGATCACTACTTTTAACTCCGCCTTTAAGAGATATTATAACAAGACCCCAAGCGAGGTCAGAGCAGACTGCAAACATCGCAATTTCTTGCAAGAATACAGCAATATTCCGGCAGAGCTTCCAGCTCCCCTTAGTTACTATAAAAGTAACGAAAATAGCTTTTTAAGGAGGATCTGGAGTATGAATATATCAGTGAAAGAACTACCGGAATACGAGGTTGCCTATGTAAGGCATGTTGGCAGCTATCTGGACACCCATTATGCATGGGCAAAAATCGGGACTTGGGCAAGTGAACATGGTCTTTCCCCTGCCTATCAATATTTTATTGGAATTTCTCTGGATGACCCCGGTGCTGTAGGCGAATTCGCCTGCCGCTATGATGCATGTATTACATTGCCCGACAATTTCGAGAAGCAAGCGCACAATGGCATTAGCTTCAAGAGGCTGCCCGGCGGACTGAATGCCTTGTTTCAATTCTATGATACAGTCGATAAGCTCGGTATAACCTACCAGAGTGTATTTGGGAAATGGCTACCAAATAGCGAATATGAGCCCGACGAGAGGCCGTGTCTAGAGTTCTGCATGAATGACCCTGCAACCGATCCGGAAGGAAAGTGCAAAGTCGATTTATATATCCCGATAAAAAAGAGGGCGACCCCTATCACTTAGAAAGGAACCGCCATTCTTAACCTCGATATGAATGAAATTAACGCTAGTATGTATCATAAACGTTTAGGATCTGCAGCCCAGCGGTAGATGCTAAGCGTTTTTTTAATCCTCATCCGACCAGCGGTCGAGCTTCTTGCCAATCTTCCTCGCCCTCTCAATAATACCACTCACGAAGCCCAATCCATGACCGATGACGCTCGCTCCTATAATCACACCAAATCGTTCAACGGTTTGATCACTCACACTTAATTTGATACCAATAAAAAAGAGTGCCCCAAAAACGATAAACAAGGTGCAAAAGCTAAGTGTCGGAGAATTCATGGACAGATTAGCATACACAAAAAATGCAATGATTGCAATTACATAGAAAATTACCGGTATGTCCGACATAATCTCCTCCATAATGATAAATATAAAATTAGCAAAGTTGTTTCAAATTATTAATTGATCCTAAATTCGTAGCCTATGTACCGATATGTAACCTGAAATCCAAGGCGTTCTGCAACCGTAACCGAAGGTTTGTTTACCTCCATGCAATCCCAATATGGAACCTTACCCTGGTTCAGACAGTCTTTAACCAAACAGTGAGCTATCTTTTGCCCCAGCTTCCTCTTCTGATGTTCTTTGACTGTCTCGATATCGATACAGTGGATGTTCTCAACCACGAAGCCTGAGAAACATACGCTAACGACTTCTTTTGGTAAACGATACAGTAGCCAATACCTTTATTGATGAAATCCTCAGGAGTAGACCAGAATTCATCAATTTTTGAGCGCAGAAAATCAGTGTTTATAGTTGTCCTATTCGCTAGAAGGTCAGCGCTTATTTTTACCACTTCATACCCTTCTTCAAGCTCAGGCTCATTACTGTTGTGATAATCATCCGGTTTCAGCCGATATACCCTCTGATTCCAGTTCCCTAAATTTCGATGTGCAAATATTCTTTCAATCGTACTATGCCACTTATCATGATTGCCCAGTGCTTCGAACCACTCTAATCCTACTTGCTGCGCTTCGGGAATGATAATTGAATCTATAAAATGGTTCAATTCTTGATTGAACCGCTCATTGCTCTCATAGCCAATAAAGATGAAACCATCGTTATTTCCTAGCCAGATCATCCCGGATGTCGGAGACCTTAGGTCATCAACAAATATCCTCCCTGGATTAACTCCCTCAACAACGGCTGCTGCCTCCATTTGTCCTTGTGGATTAAGCAGATGCCTGCATTTTATGAAATCACTTCTATCCAGTTCCCATATCACTAGACTTCCCGCCCTTTTCTTTTATTCAATACATATGAAAATCCCCAATAAATACTGGCGATTACTACAGACGTTAGCACATTGTACAGGAGACCGTTAGGTATTTTATGGTTATAGTTCTTCTTGACATATATAGACGCACAAATATCGTGGCTGGTGAGTTGAATTGAAATCTAACGGATATGAGAGACGTTATTAGGGCGAAAAAGTGACATTTGAAATTCTAACGGATATGAGAGAACTTAATACGAGGAATTACAGTAAAATAAGGTGGTCAGCTAGCAAATAACGGCGCTGATATCCGTTACAATCTCAAAATGGCCGAAATCTTCAAAATAAGGGCTGTGGCATCCGTTAGAGCTCGAACCTCATGGTCAAGCCAAAGAAGGCAGACTGCATAAATGCAGGCTGCCTTCCCAAGTTTTGCAAACAATTTGCACGCTACTGCTAAGAAAGGCAGCGCACGTTGCAGATGGGTCGACCCTGACGGATCATCCCTGAATCCTCTCCTGAATAATCAGCGACGCTTGATTCTTCAAATCGCTAATTTCCTGCATTAATGAGGACACCTTATCAGCATACTGTTGCTTCAATTCCAGATCCTTCAACGAGGCTAAATTGATTTCAACAGTCAACAAAGCCGATTGGGCGGCCGCTTCGAATAGGATGGCGCTGATACCGAGATCGGAGATGACATTTTTGTTCGAGGTCTCTGCGATACCATAAGCACATTCAATACCAGTTCTGCACACTTCCATAAGCTGAACCGGGACTTCGATCGCATTGATCGTGGCTTCATAGATCGCCTGCTTGCGGGCTAGCTTTTCTTCCTCTGTCTCCTTCGGCAGCTTCAGAGCTTCCATATAGTTGTTGAAAGAAGCGATATCGCCATCAAACAACTCCCTGCACTCCTCATTCAGGTGATTCATCGTATGGATCACTGCGAAAATTTGCGGCTCGATATCTGCGAACTTCTCCCCCTGCGACAAATTTCCCACCATCGAGGTCATCGCAGCGCCGAGTACAGCTACAAGTGCAGCGACACTACCACCGCCTGGCGTAGGACTTGAGCTACTCGCTTGATTAACAAAACTATCAATTGAATCTTCCCATGTTATTTTATTCATAAATGACTGCCTCCCCTAATTGGATCTCAACGGCCTTCAGCAAATTCTCGTATAAAATAGCAGTCGTTAATGTACCAACACCGCCCGGTACAGGCGAAATGGCTTGAACATGGTCGGCCACGTCAGTAGCAACATCGCCTACCATCTTCCCATCCTCCGTTTCATTAATCCCCGCATCAACAACAACCAAATCGGCATGAACCATGTGCTTGTTCACAACTTCAGCACGGCCGACAGCCACGAATGCGATCTCGGCGTGACTCAAATGCGAAGCAATGTGCGGAGTACGAGAATGACATACAGTTACTGTTGCATTCTCTCGCTGCAGTAAATGAAATAACGGTAGTCCAACTGTCTGCCCTCGGCCAACCAATGTAACATTCTTACCTTCCAAGCTATAGCCGTAATGCTTAAGCAGCTTGATGCAAGCCTGCGGTGTAGCAGGATAAAGCCCAGCTTCGCCGGTCACTGTAGCTAATTTATTCGCTGGTGTTACGCCATCTACATCCTTCAGCGGAGAGATCGCACGCTCGATTTCAGCCGCAGAAATCTGTTTAGGCAGGGGCAACTCCAGCATAATGCCATGTACCTTCGGATCTTGGTTCAACTCGGCAATCAGTCGCAGAACCTCCTCTTCCGTTACATCCGCACGAAAATCATGAAGTGTGAACTGAACGCCCAGCTTCTCGGCGATTCTCTGCTTCGCCTTGGCATAATAGGCAGAGGCAGGATCTCCTTCAACCAGAATCGTTGCTATCTGAGGCTGAATCCCCTTAGTCTTCAGTTCCTCCACTTTCTCCCGAATCATCGCATATACTTGATCCGCCGCCTCTTTTGCTTTCATTAGCAATGTCATTTTAAGCATCCTCCCCATCATTATGTTGGACTTATCTACTTAACCGCAAAAAGCAAAAAAAGCATCAGCGAACGGCCCGTCAAATTGACGAGACGATCGAAGATACTTTTCCCCAGGCGAACGGAAACGAATATCAGCCGTATGCTCCCTCGTGGTTAATTCCACTCGCTTCGCCAGTCACATACAGCACTATTTCTTTCATATTAGCAAAAATTTGAACGAATGAAAACCTGCACACCATAAATCCAAATTAATCCAACACGTGGTCGACAGAACCATTTTTCTATGTTATCGTACCTATTAATAAGGCATTTCGTTCCACGGGGAACGAAGTGCCTTAGCGCGTATTTATGCGACTTTTACATTAAATGTATTAAGGAGGGTGATGTGATGGTGCTCATGCTTCCCCAGCTACGGGGGCGAAATCCGTAGTCATATAGACGATAGATTTTGAGGGCATTGAATACCAACTATTTCAGAGGAGTGTAGTATAATGAGAACATGTTTTCAAGTTGAAGAACGTATACCTATGAATCGAACGGGATTGAAGCATCTAAGGAATTCGGGACGGCTTCCTGCTGTAGTATTCGGCTCTGGCACAGATAATCAGAATATCCATCTGTCCACCAAGGAATTTGGAAAATGGATAAGACGAGGCAGCGGCGGTATTATTGAACTGAATCTTGAAAATCATGACTCGATTCCTGTTCTTCTGGAAGCGATTCAGCGCGATCCGGTAACACAGGAATATATTCATGTGGATTTCCTGCGTGTCAAGAAAGATGAACTTGTACGGACTAAGGTCAATATCGAGTTCGCTGGTACTCCGAGAGGTACGAAGCTGGGTGGAATCGTCCAAACCCAAAGTACCTTCATTGAAATCGAATCCTTCCCGGATAAGATTCCAGGTTCGATTGTCGCAGATATCAGTCATCTTGAAATCGGGGATTCCTTCCACGTTGGCGACATTGAGCTTCCAGATGGGCTCGTCCTGATCTCGGCCACTAATGAGTTACTTGTCTCAGTAGTTACTCCGAAGGTCCATGAGGATATCGAGGAGACCGTCGAAGCTTAATATATAAATCAGGAATATTACAATATATGTATACCAGCCCTTCGGATTTCCGAGGGGCTTAGTTATTTTACCCTATACCAATACTTATAAAGCTCCTTATACCCAATCTTCTCATAGAGTCGTAGAGCGGGCGCATTATTAGCAACCACCGCCAGATAGCTGTGCCTGGCACCATGCTGCTTGCCCCATTGTAACAAATGGAGAATCATCTGTTCAGCATAACCCTGATTCCGGTAATCCAGGTCCGTAACAATATCGAACAAACCAAGATATCTCTCTCAATCACTGCGTAACCGCAGGCCACGGCCCTTCTGTCGACATACAAGGTGATGAAGCCCTTACGGGTTTTAATATTACCTAGAAGTCTCTCGATCGTCGGTTCATGCTGCTCTTTAACCTGACTCATTCGGCAAAAATCACTGATCCACTCCGAGTCAGCCTCTTCATTTAACTTTACCGATTCCAGTCGTGGCTGTCTAACATGCCCCAGTTCCAGAACCTGAACACTCGTGATATCAAGCTGTGAATATCCCTGTTCTGCTAACAATGTATCCAAATGATCCGGGTGCACAAATGGGGTTATTTTATAAATTACAGGTAGCTGCTCATTCGCATACATTTTCTCGCACTCTACTATTTTCTGCTGTATATCATAGGTAGAGTCATAGATCGGACTTATCGAATTGGCCCTCTTCGTATAACCATTCGCGAACCGCAGTAGCCATCCGTCATACAAGAGTGTCGATAACGACGGCCAATGATTCAAGTATAATTCCTCGATTCGTTTGCTATCCATCGATATCCCCCTTTCATTCATTTGAATTATAATACTATTATATGAATAAACATTCAACAAAATGAAGCATCTTCTCTCCCTGAAAACTTGCATATTCTAACATTTGCTGTTATATTACCAAGGATGGATTCTTAAATAGGAATCATTATTTTTAAACAAGCAGGTGAATGAAAAATGAGTATTCTCAAAGAATTTAAAGAATTTGCCCTTAAAGGCAATGTACTTGATCTAGCGATCGGTGTAATTATCGGTGGCGCTTTTGGTAAGATTGTCGCTTCTCTTGTAAGTGATATCATTATGCCGCTGGTAGGTATCCTTCTTGGTGGTGTCGACTTATCCGGATTAGCATTGACGATTGGTGATGCCCCATTGACTTACGGTGCATTTCTACAGACAGTTATCGATTTCCTAATCGTCTCAGCCGCTATCTTTCTGTTCGTCAAGGCTATTAACAGATTTAAGCGTAAGGAAGAGACTCAGCCAGCACCGGAGGAAGCTCCTAAACCATCAAATGAAGAGGTATTGCTAACAGAAATCCGCGATTTGCTCAGACAGCAAAATAACAAAGCGGCCGAATAACGATCAATTTGATAAGAGAGAGGATACTTGCCATAATTAGGTGAGTATCTTCTTTTCATTTCGATGAAAAGTAGGTTATTAGTAGAAGCAATAAATAGGTGAATAGCAAAATTACATATGAAAAGGGGTTATTTATCATGTTCCGTATGCGCCAAAAAACAGCTCCCGGAGCACCAACACCTATTACCGAATCCAATCTCACTTCTGTTTCATCACTTCAGCAGAGTCTATACTTTCTGCAAATCGATCAGGCAGACCTAGACAATCTTCGTAAAATTACGAAATTGATAGATAATCTGGCAAAACCGATCACAGATCGCCACTATGATCTGCTATTTCAAATTCCCGAAATGCTCCATATTATCAATGATCACAGCACAAAAGAGCGTCTGTCGGTAACATTTATTGACTATTTGAAATCCATACCCCGTATTAAGTTTGACGAGAGCTATATAGCTTCACGTAAAAAAATCGGATTGATCCATAATCGTATTAAGCTTTCTCCAGAGTGGTTCATCGGCTCGTATACAAGAATTTATGAAATTTTGGTTCCTGCCATCGTCCGTGAATTCTCGTCAACCGAAAGCCGGTAAAATTATCATCTCCTTGCAACGAATCATTACACTAGATTCCCAGCTTGTGCTAGAAGCCTATAACGAGGCCCATGACTTCCAATATATTGAGACGAACAGTCAAATCATCGAAGAACTGATTCAAATGGATAAAGTTAAACCGTTAATTGATTCCGTTAGCCTAACTCTGCAGGAAACCATTAATATTAGTTCCGCTACCCAAGAATTAACTGCTTCAATCAATGAAGTAGCCGATCAATCGGTTCAATTGAGCGACCAATCCGATGAAATGATGAAACAAGCTAAGCGGGTACAGCATACGATCCGTGAAGCGCTAAATGATTTTTCGGTCTCTGCGCAAGAAGTATCTGATGCGAGCCAGCAATTCGAAGAGTTCCTGCAATACATCTACAATATTACAGATATCATTGACCTGATTCGCAATGTCGCCGACCAGACTAATTTATTAGCCTTAAATGCATCTATAGAAGCAGCCAGAGCCGGAGAGCAAGGGCTTGGCTTCGCTGTTGTAGCAAGCCAGGTCCGCAAGCTGTCAGAGGAGACGAAACAAGCGGTTGGGCAGATCACGCAGGTCACCTCGAAGGTCCTCGAGACGGCAAATACGATTGGTGAGGGGACAAAATTGATGGGGTCACAAATTGCTAAGCGTGTAGAAGTCACGAACGGTGCAATTAGCGGTCTAGATCAGATCATGGATCAAATCGAGAGTTTCAGTGAGTTTACGGCCAACGTCGCTTCGATTGTTGAGCAGCAAGCAGCCGCTACAAGCGACATAACAGATCGAACCACCATTATGCTCGGCCATCAAGAAGAAATTCAGCAGTATGCGATGGCGACGGGAAGTGATATTTATAATGTTAGCAAAAAGGTAAATTCCCTCCGTATGGAGTCGCTTAATATTAACTCGCACCTTAGTGACATCCAAATACTTCGCACCGTTAAAACCGATCACTTGCTTTGGCGCTGGAGAGTATATAATAGTCTATTAGGTCTCCATCATGATAATAATGAATCAGATAAAGACGGGAAGCTATGCCGATTAGGCAAATGGTATGAGCAGAATAAGAATAATCACAAACTGGCCTCCCTCCCTTCCTTCCAGGCTTTGGTCGAGCCGCATGCGCGCGTACACCATTTGGCTGAAGAAGCGTTGGAATCCATTCGGATTAACAGACGAGATCAGGCGGAAAGCCTTATTATCGAGCTTGAGCAAGCTTCACAGAATGTAGTTCATGTATTGGAACAGCTTAAGCAGGAAATGATTAATCAATTTCGCAGCGTATCCAAAGATGCTTGATCCAATCAATTTCTTCTTAGCCAATGCAAATATTTGATATGAACGGTCTGGCAAGAGCTTTTTGCCAGATCGTTCTATTTTTTTGACGTGTTATTAACTTCAGGCTTTTAATCTAATTAGACATATGTTAAATTAGACGTATGTTAAATCAATTATGACAGAGGTGATTGTTATGCAACTAGATAAAGTCGTTGCTTATCATAAGGCACTTGCTGATCCAACCCGGATAAAAATATTGATCCTGCTCGCTGATGGTGAGCTTAACGGGCAAGTCCTAGCCGAGAAACTATACGTCACTCCCGCTACAATTACACATCATGCAGCTAAACTACGGGCGGCAAGTCTCATTAATGAACGCCGTGAGAAGAATACGATATATTTCTCATTGAACCACTATTTCATCAACGCCTACGGAACAGCAACGACTGATTTGATCTACAGAAATACCAACCGCCTGTCTAAAGGAGATGTAAATCTGATGGAAGATCGAAATCAAAAACTCAAGCAATCCGTCCTATCCAATTTCTTCACAGCAACAGGAAAATTGCAGCATATTCCAGCTCAGCTAAAGAAAAAGCTTATTGTGCTGGAGCACATGATCAGCCAACTTACGCAAGGGTATAGCTATTCTGAGAAAGAAATCAATGAATTCATCAAGCAATACCATGATGACTTCGCTACGATCAGGCGGGAGTTCATCATGCATCAATTCATGAGCCGTGAGAACGATATTTACATCATGAACCCTCCAGAAATGTGGATGAAATGGGAGACGCTGAGCTAAAGTGGGACCTTCATTTCAAACCGCGCCCAAATGCTCCGAAACAAAAAACAACCATAATCCCCTAAACAGGACTATGGTTGTTTTTTGTTTTAAAAACCTCTACTATTTACGATCAATAATAATCCAGCCATCTGCATCCTTCGTTACTGTAGCACCTAGTGATTCAGCGATAAAACGAAGCGGTACATAGGTAGTGCCGTAGGTATCAACGAATACAGGTTGCGGCAGTGTAACTGGGTGACCGTCGATTGTAGCCTTGTCGGAGCCAACGGTTAGCTTAATTTCCCGACCATTGAGGTCATCGGTAATCACGATTTCTTTGGAGCCCTTGGTCCATTTCACTTCTGCATCTAGTAGTTCGGACACATAGCGGAGCGGTACAAAGGATACATTCTTATTGGAAACAATACCGTCGTACTTATCCTCTGGATCAAGCCAAATGTTCTTCTGCGTGATCTTCAAATCGTTCTTGAGGGTCTTATACATCAAGGAGTCTGCTTCGAAATTGCGAAGCATTTGTCCAGGTGTAACATCTCCCTCTGTCATATCGAGAACTCCTGCGCTCGTATCAATCTTGTCGATCTTGACCTCAGTACCAATATTCCAGAGCTCGCTCTCTGTATGAAGCTTGATAGCTGAGACTGGTAAACCCTCACTTGCCGGAAGAGCAATAGCAAGATCCAGATTTTGTTTGCGAATATTTTGTTTGCTATCGAAGTAGAGATCCATGCTAAACGTAGAACTTTTACCGAGAACCGTCGTCAGCTCTGGAGTTTGCTTCAGGGCTTTATCCAGACTGGCATCATAATTGTTCAGGAACTCATTCAGGCTCTCAATCAATTGACCATGGATTGCTCCAACTGTAGCGCCTTTGGAGTCAACTGGAAGACCTGTTCCTACATCAATGCCCTCTTCTTCCATCGAAGTGTAAAGCGGATAGAAAGCATCGTAGAAAGCGTTGATCAGTTCCTTGAGACCCGCTTCATCTTTCACTACTTCTGTCAAGAATGGCTTAACCATTGCCAACAGCTCTTCACCATTCACTTCTACGTGAAGATTGGTCAAAGCCAACGATTCTCCGTTCACTTTATCTTGAACCTGCTTCACGGAGAGCTTCGTCGGATTTGGAGCATGGTTGATGGCGAATTGGACAACCTTCTCGGAGAGGCCTTGAATATTCTCCTGATATTGGCTCATATCAGGGTATCCTATTTCACTATTATCCAGTGATATGTAGAGCGGTTGCTTAGCCCCTTCCAGCTGAATAACCATTCCATCTTTGTCCATGGACAATTGATAAGGCAATTCCTTGCCTTGGAATCCGATAAACCCTTTCATCGATGCAGTATTTTTATCTTGAACTTTACCGCTATCGATAGTAATAGACAATGAATTAATCAGATCTATCATCTTCTGGTCTTCAGCAGTAATGCCGGCCGTAGGTATAAGTTCGATCGAGAGCTTCTGTTTCGACTCGCTGGATGATGGATTCATACTATTTGTGAGCGCTTTGTTGATATCAAGCCCCCAACAGCCTGACATCCAGTCAGCATAACCAACAGCAGCGCCATTGGGATCGCTAACCATTTCATTTTTTTGATCATTATTATGTGTCCCCTTCCTAGTTAATATATTCCATTATGTTTCAACGATCTTTACTTGTAAATAGATTTTCGAATTTTCCGTGACCATATGCTAGATTCCGATTTTATTACAGTCTCTGCTGAACTAAATATGCTATAATAGCTGGGTATCATCAATAAAATATGAAGAAGTTCATGCAGCATTTGCATGAGAGAGGTTCGCGAACTCCCTCTATAAAAAACTAATGGCGCCCAGCCTCTTGTTTAGCATGGGTTTGTTTTTTGTAACGCAGTTCAAGAACTCTCTTCTTCCGATTCAAAATTCAAGAAGAATGAGAGGTTTTTTTATGCTCAAAAACGAAAAAGCCGTCGTCGTTTTCAGCGGCGGACAAGACAGTACCACCTGCCTGTTCTGGGCACTACAGCAATTCCGCGAAGTGGAGGCCATCACCTTCGATTATGGCCAGCGCCATAAGCTGGAGATTGAATGTGCCAAAGAAATCGCTGCCGAGCTGGGTGTAAAGCTAACCGTACTAGACATGAGCTTGCTAGGCCAAATTACACAGAACTCGCTCACGAACAGCGACATGCCGATCGTCCAAGAGGAAGGCGAGTTACCAAGCACTTTTGTCGAAGGACGTAATCACCTATTCCTGAGTTTTGCAGCAGTATTCGCTAAAGGTCGTTCCGCTCGGCATCTTGTTACCGGTGTATGTGAGACTGATTTCAGTGGTTATCCCGATTGCCGAGACGCCTTCGTGAAATCGCTCAATGTGACGCTTAACCTGGCTATGGACTACAACTTCGTCATCCATACTCCGCTGATGTGGATCGACAAGGCCGAGACATGGAAGCTGGCCGATGAACTCGGAGCTTTTGATTTTGTTAGAGAACGTACACTGACCTGTTACAACGGTATCATCGGTGATGGCTGCGGGGAATGCCCTGCCTGCAAGCTTAGAAGAGCCGGACTAGAGAATTACTTGGCCATGCGCCAAGGGAGATGTCCTCATGACCCGGGTCCCTGGTGAATTCCGCATTGTAGACCGTCTGCAAAAATATGGACAGGATATACAGCGTGAACAGCTGAAATACCATCAACACCGCGTGCTGGTGAGCAAGGAATTCACCTTCGATGCGGCTCATCATCTGTATGCCTATGAAGGCAAATGCAAGAACCTCCATGGACATACGTACAAAGTGGTATTTGGTATCAGCGGCATGCCAAATGAAATCGGCATTACCGTTGATTTTGGAACGATCAAGACGATCTGGAAAGAAGAGATTGAATGTTTCCTGGATCACCGTTATTTAAACGAGACGCTGCCGCTAATGAATACGACGGCTGAGAATATGGTCGTCTGGTTATTTGAACGGATGGAGAAGGCCCTGCAATCCGAAGCCTACCGCTCCACTATTCTCGGAGGACGTACGGAATTCGTCCGGCTGTACGAGACGGGACTAGCTATGCCGAAGCAAGACGGGAGTGGATGTATGATGAATAGTGCACACCGTTCCTTGATTCCCGTTCTAGAGATCTTCGGACCGACCGTTCAAGGTGAAGGCATGGTTATCGGTCAGAAGACCATGTTCGTACGTACCGCCGGCTGCGACTACCATTGCAGTTGGTGCGACTCTGCCTTCACTTGGGATGGAAGCGCCAAGAAAGCGATACGGTTGCTGACTGCGACAGAAATTTGGGAAGAACTGCGGCAGATTGGGCAAGACCGTTTCTCCCATGTCACCCTATCCGGTGGTAACCCGCTTCTACTGCCACAGCTCCAATCGCTAATTGATTTGCTGCATCAACAGGGTGTAACTGTCGCTGTCGAGACACAAGGCTCGCGTTGGCAGGATTGGCTAGCCGAGGTCGAACAAGTCACAATCTCCCCGAAGCCGCCAAGCTCTGGGATGAACACAGACTGGTCTAAGCTGAGCGAGATCGTGTGTAACCTTAACAATCGTCCCGCTTCCTATAGTATGAGTCTGAAGGTTGTCGTATTCGATGATCTTGATCTGAATTATGCCAAAGAGGTACACCAGCGTTATCCCGAAGTACCTATGTATATACAAGTAGGAAATCCAGATGTGCATCGTATGGACATCAATAGCCATGCTAGTGATCTGCTTGAGCGCTATGAGCACCTAATTGATCAGGTCATGGATTCGTCTGAGCTCAACAACGTTAGAGTGTTGCCGCAGCTACATGCCTTAGTATGGGGGAACAAACGCGGCGTTTGACAAATAACACCAGAATACTTCATTACATGATTCATTTTAAGGAGGATGTTCTCTATGTCAGGAAGACAACAGGAAGAAATGCAGGATATTACCCTGCTTGGCAACCAAGCCGTTAACTATCCGCTGACCTATACACCGGAAATTTTGGAGAGCTTCGACAACAAGCATCCGTACCGCGATTATTTTGTTAAATTCAACTGTCCAGAATTCACAAGCCTCTGTCCTATTACCGGGCAGCCCGATTTCGCCACGATCTATATCAGCTACATTCCCGACCTGAAAATGGTTGAGAGCAAATCGCTCAAGCTGTATCTGTTCAGCTTCCGCAACCATGGCGATTTTCATGAGGATTGCGTCAACATCATTATGAATGACCTTATTAAGCTGATGGATCCTAAATACATTGAAGTGTGGGGGAAATTCACCCCGCGCGGCGGCATCTCCATCGATCCGTACTGCAACTACGGACGCCCGGGTACGAAATATGAGTCCATGGCTGATCACCGATTGATGAACCATGACATGTATCCCGAGAAGGTCGATAACCGATAATTTAGAGAGAAGCCCCTCGTGGATTCGTAGCATCCCGACATTCAAAACGAGCCTTAGAATAAAATTCTAGAGGCTCGTTTTTTTATGGTATCTATTTGATTATCAAATCAACATTTTGTATCCAATCCTCACCGAGTCTCATCTCATTGCAATATTTTGCTACAATATAGATAAAATTCATTAACCGGGAGGATTCTCAGCTATGAAACCACGGGTTTATATTGCCAGGGAAATACCGAAAGATGTCGAAGCTTACATCGGAGAACATTGTGACTACTCGATTTGGGACCAGCCGGGATCAATTCCTCTTGAGTTGCTGTACCAGAATATCGGCAACGCCGCAGGGTTGCTCACTTCCGGAACAAGTATCAACAAGGAACTACTGGAGCATGCCCCCCAATTAAAAGTCGTCAGCAACATCAGCGTAGGCTACAACAACTTCGACCTTGAGGCGATGCGAGAACATAAAGTTCTCGGTACCAATACCCCGAGGTGCTTGATGATACCGTCGCAGACTTGATCATCGCTCTAATGCTGTCCGTAGCCCGCCGTGTACCGGAACTTGATAAGTATGTCAGGGCTGGTCGATGGCAGCGTGATGACAACGAACAGCTATTCGGCCTGGATGTTCACCATAAGACGTTGGGAATCATCGGTATGGGTAATATCGGACAAGCCGTAGCCAGACGGGCAAAATGGGGATTCGGGATGAACCTGCTGTACCACAACCGCGGTCAGAATCTTGCTGTCGAAACTGAATTAGGCGCTGAATATCGCTCTAAGGATGAACTACTGCGGGAGGCCGATTTTATCGTACTGATGACGCCTCTTACTCCAGAGACCCAGCATTATATCGGAGCACGTGAATTCGCGCTAATGAAGCCTACTGCTGTGTTCATCAATGCATCACGCGGGGCCACAGTCGATGAATCCGCTATGATTGAGGCGCTGAACACCAGGCAAATATACGGCGCAGGACTGGATGTATTCGAGCAAGAACCTGTTGCACCCGACAATCCGCTATTATCCATGGACCATGTTGTAGTCCTGCCGCATATCGGTTCGGCAACAGCTAAGACAAGACTGAACATGGCGATGCTTGCGGCGAAGAACCTCGTTGATGCCCTCTATGGTAGAAGACCGGCACAATTAGTCAAAGAGCTGCAAGATATATACGAACCGTAAGAAGATGATCGAAAATAAACAAGCCCGCCTATTCCGCGCACCTCCGATTCGCTTTTAAAGCTTCGGTTAGTGCGGCAGTCAGGCGGGCTCTGCTTATTTATAGAGGTTGTTCATTACATTATCCATGCTGGTTCGTAACCTCAGCACTCTTCGCCGCTTCTTTTGGCTTAATGCGATCCTTCGGCATCATGATAACAACAACTACAGCTAATGCAGTTGGAATCAAGGCCCACATAAAGGTATGAGTGATCGAAGAAGATAGCGCACCTGTTATTTTTTCTAAAATCGGTGCCGGAATTTGAGCTCTCTTCTCCGGACTAAGCATATCCCGTGTGTCTCCGAAGCTATGTCCAGATTGCCCCATTCCTGCAAATGCATCAGCCATATTACTCGCCAGCAGATTACGCTGAACAATCCCGAAAATCGTAATGCCAAGCGTCATGCCCAGCGATCTCAGGAATGAGTTCGTTGAAGTCGCTGCTCCGCGCTGCCGAGCATCAAAATGATGTACCGCAGCCATGCCAAGTACGGAGAACGAGAACCCTACGCCAAATCCGGTCAAAATACTATACACAGTCAACAGCATACGAGATGAATCGCTAGTCAGTGTACTCAGAGCAAAAATACCGCCCAAGAAGAACACCGCAGAGATCATCATTATACTCCGGTAGGACATTTTCGAAGATAAGATCCCACCCAACATACTGCCAAATACAGATCCCAACATCATCGGCATCAGAATAATTCCTGAATTCGTCGCTGATCCACCGTATACCCCTTGCACATAGATTGGAATATATACCGTCGCAATAATAAACACACTACCATAGAACAGCGCAAGCAAGCTGCTTGTAGCATACAATGGAATTTTAAACATCGAGAACGAAATGACCGGTTCCTTGGCCCGTACCTCCACTAGCAGGAAGGAAACGAACAATACGGCAAATCCAACAAATAAGCTGATAATCACAGCAGAATTCCAGGCATATTTTTGCCCGCCCAGTTCAAGTGCAAACATCAGACAGATAACAGCACCAACCAGTGTAAACGCTCCGCCCCAGTCAATCCGTTGTTTCTCATGTGTCAATGATTCATGATAGAACACGATAATCAGGCCAAGCGCAATAATACCAATAGGTACATTAATATAGAAGACCCAGTTCCAGCCCCAATGGTCCGTAATGAACGCACCGAGCAACGGGCCGAAAATGCTCGAAGTCCCGAATACAGCCCCCATTAGTCCCGTCATTTTACCACGCTTCTCGATCGGGAAGATATCGTAAATAATCGTAAAGGCAATCGGCATCAGTGCTCCGCCACCGATCCCTTGAATCGCACGGAAAATGCTAAGCTGAACGATACTTGTTGCAATCCCGCACAGCACTGAACCGAGAATAAACATCACGATACCAAAAATAAAAAATCTTTTCCGTCCGTACATATCGGACAGCTTGCCGAAGATCGGCGTCCCTGCCATAACTGCTACCATATATGCGGAGGTGACCCATACGAACTGATCCATCCCGCCTAGCTCGGAGACGATCGTTCCCATCGCCGTTGTTACGATCGTATTGTCCATGGCTGACATTAAAATGCCGAGCAGCAAGCCGAACAATATGAACTTTGTCTTGTCCTTTTTCTCAGCGATCACAAAGCGACCTCCTATGACTAAAATTTAAATAACAATATAATTGTATGAAGGAATGCAACAAATGTAAATAACTTTCAAACATTTTTTGTCAATCTCTATGACCTATAACATGATGCATTAGAACTACATCCAACTATCCCCGCACATCCCATCATCTCCCTAAAAAACGCAGTATCATTGAAATATTTACCAATTATGCTAAAATGAAATCAGGAGGGATCAACTATGGAAAGCTGGATTATATGGACAATTGGCAGTTGTCTCGTCGCCTATTTCATTTTCATGGTTGTCATTCAGTACCAGTACCTTGGTGAACTTCGCAAGAAGCAGCATAAGAACGGTGAAGAGCAGAATGCGTATTATGAAAAAATGTCTTTCGAAGAGGAGCAACTGCATTATCGCATGCAAAGCTTCTGGCCTGCCGCAGCGGTTGCCGCACTCATCTACAAAATGGTACGGCTGTTCAAGAAGAACAGTACAACGGCTTAATACGATAGATATTTAGAAGAGATGCTCGGGATACTAACCTGGGCATCTCTTTTGTCGCCAGATTCCTTCTGCCGAACTATCGTTAGCGATTCAATTAGCCTATAATAGTAATGAATAGTATTAGAAAGGAAGTAAAAAACCATGAACCCTAAATGGTCCGGACTTGAACAAAATATGAAGCAATCTGGGATCGACACCATGCTCATTACTGATCCCAAACATGTATATTACTTAACTGGCTTTCTGAGCGACCCTCATGAGAGATTCCTGGGAGCTGTGCTGCAGACAGGCCACGAGCCATTCATGCTCGTTCCCGCCCTCGATGAAGAGGCTGCCCGCGCGGCGTCGGATATTACCGACATTATCACACATCAGGATACGGATAATCCTTATCAAATATTAGCAGCAAAAATAAAAGGAAATATCGGTACAATCGGACTCGAAAAAGAAAACCTGTCCATGGCACGTTATGAAGCGCTGCAGGAAGCGCTCTCCTTCTCAGCAAGCTTCGATCTAGGTCCTTGGCTTCGAGAGCTACGGATGCACAAATCTCCTGAGGAAGTGGGCAAGCTTCGCCACGCCATTTCCTTAATCGAGCAAGTATTGCAGGAGGCGCTCAAGCAGGTGAAGGAAGGCGTTTCTGAGAATGAACTGGTAGCTGAAGTCGAATATCAGATTCGCAAGCTTGGGGCAGACGGACCTTCCTTCGACTCGATGGTATTGTTCGGCGAGAATGCTGCACTTCCACACGGAGTACCGGGCAAAAGACAGCTGCGTCGCGGTGATTTGGTCATGTTCGATATCGGGGTCTACGCAGACGGTTACGCTTCAGACATTACCCGTACCTTCGCTTATGGGGAGATCACGGACGAACAGACTCGGATCTACAATACTGTACTAGCTGCTAATGAAGCGGCAATTGCCCAGATTCGACCTGGGGTCACCTTCGCCTCCATTGATAAAGCTGCCCGAGATTTGATTACCGAGGCGGGTTACGGAGAGTACTTCTTGCATCGCCTTGGTCATGGGCTCGGCATCGATGTCCATGAATTCCCGTCCGTACATGGCTTGAATGAGCTCACGCTCTCAGCTGGCAACGTATTTACCGTCGAGCCAGGCATCTATGTCCCTGGTATCGCCGGCGTCCGGATTGAAGACGATGTGCTTGTTACCGAATCCGGCGTTGATGTACTGACTCAATTTCCGAAGCAGCTTACTTTTATCGACTGAGTTTATAGCTAGCAAGAGCTGCTGCACTCTATCTCCAACAACAAAACCTCCAAGTCCGCACAATTGCGGTCCTGGAGGTTATTTGTTTTATTTCACATGCTCTAGTTCCGGCTCACCATCTGGATGGAAGTTGCGTGCAATGTATAGAAATGGCGTTCCCACCGCAGTCAGCGCGAATTTAATAATATAAGTAGTGAACAGGATTTCCAACCAAACGTCAAAGCTGTATTTGCCAATGAAAGCAATGGTACAGAAGATCAACGTATCTACAAAAGAACTCACCATCGTACTTCCGTTATTGCGGATCCAGAGTTGATTGCGCAGCGGGTAGAAACGACGGATCCAAGCGTACAGTCGGACATTGAGAAACTGACTCACAAAATAGGCTGTCAGACTTCCGAGCGCTAGCCTTGGCATCAGACCGAAAATCGTATTGAGCGAATCCTGTGCTAGATCACCCGGCTGCGGCTGGAATACAAGAACCATCTGCATAAGAATCGTCGTCATAATCAAAGTGAAGAAACCGAACCATACCGCCTTCTTCGCCTCTTGACGACCATACTTCTCATTTAGTAGATCGCTCGTCAAATATAGGCTTACATACATCGTATTGCCGAGCGTCATCACAATCCCAAACATATCAATCGTCTTAACGACTTGAATATTGGCTATGACGGTAGCAACCCCGATCCATGCGTATAGCCCCTTCTTTCCGAACCAGCGATAACAGATTAGGAAGAAGGTCAGATTCACGAGCATATATACAAGACCCCAGAAAAAGTTAAACATAGCGTTCCTCCTAGTTTTGGTTACGCGGGATGGTTACGAACCGCGGCTGATTTCAATCAGCATTTCTTACAATAACATAGCTCTCCGCAAGTTGCCACCCTATTATTCCTTCCATTATAAATGTTGTTCAAAAAGTTCACTTTTAATCCGAAGTAGATCAAGAAACAAACTCGTCATCTCACCCTGAATTCACTTTCTTGAAACAATGAAAGCGCTATTATATAGAAAATAAATAATATCATTGTTTATACGTTTCATTTTGTCTTACAATACTTTTATATGTCCTTTTAACCATATACATAAAAACAAGAAGAAAATCACTAGATTGATAGGGAGAATCAGAAATATATCATGAGAAAAATAAATCAATCCATTGGTCGCAAATTTATGCTGACTTTTGCGGTCATCACAATCCTGTCGTCCATTTTGTTCAGCGCAAGCTTCTATTTTATCGCTATGGGCATTATTAAAGAGAATGTACTGCCTCAATTCGATGAGGTTCTGCATACAAGTTCTAAAGATATTTACAAAGGACTCGATAATTCTCAGGCCCTACAGCTTATTAAAGGAAACGAAAATTCACGTTTTGCTGTAGAGTCCTATCTCACCAAAAAGGTTGACGAATTCCATCTACATACCGCCTATATTCTCGATATTAAAGAAGATAAAGCAATCGTGATTGGAATTAACAAAGATTCAATTATGAAGGTTGGCGACGAGCTTAGCATCCAGGATGGTATGAAGGTTCAAGATCCTGGAAAATTGAGTATCAGTGATCTGTATAGTGATCAATACGGTGTACACAAAACGGCGTACATTCATCTGTCTGGAAGCACAGCAGTTCTGGCTGTAGGCATGGACGCAAACTTCGTCAAACAGAAGGAAGATCAGATTCTATGGACAGGAACTGGGCTCGCTGCCGTTGTTATCGTCTTGGCTCTGATCGCAGCTTATCTGAATAGTAGACGCATTGTTAAACCAATTAAGAGATTGGCTGTAGTAACTAAGCAAATGGCCCAGGGCGATTTAAGCCAACAGATTACGATTACCGGCCATGATGAGATTGCTGAACTCTCAGCCAGCTTCCAGACGATGATTACCGAGCTAAAAGAAATGATCACCAAAGTTCAAAATAGCTCCCACGGTGTAATCCAAGGTTCTGATCAGATTTATCAGTCGGTGAGTACCTTCCAGCAATTGATCGAGCATTCCGGCAACTCGATGCAGGAAGTTGAAAAAGGCAGCACCGTAATCGCAGGAGCGGCTGAAGAGAATGCCCGCGCCATGGAAGAGATATCACAAGGGGTCCAGCATATCGCCAGTTCCTCGGCAGAAGTCACAGAGCGAATCAGTCAAGCTTCGGAGGAGGCTGACAACGGTAATGAATTGGCCAAGTCGGCAACCGAGCAGATGCGCCAAGTCGAGCAAGCCGCAGCAGCATCGTTGACGCACATTTCAACATTGAATGAACGTGCTGCATCTATTATTCAAGTTGTGGACCTAATCACAAACATTACGAAGCAGGTTCATATTTTGGCCCTGAATGCGGCGATTGAAGCAGCACGGGCTGGAGAGCACGGTAAAGGCTTCTCCGTCGTCGCCGATGAAATCCGTCTGCTCGCAGAGCAGACGAAGGATGCGACTACGAAAATCAGCGAGTACCTGCTAAGTATCCAGGAGGAAACCGTAAACTCGATGCAGACGATGCAGCGCGCTGCTCATGAGATTAGTTCGGGTACGGAGCAAGTAAGCCAGGCAGAGATAGCGTTCAGTCATCTGACCGAATTGATCTCAGAGATTAACTCCAGCGTTCAGTCCGTCTCGGCGGCAACCCAGCAAATCTCGGCCAGTACGGAGGAAGTGACTGCTTCTGTTGAAGAATCAGCTACTATTACCGGGAAGTCACTTCGCAGAATCGAGGAGATCTCCAATAACTCCAAGCAGCAAGTTGATGAAATGAAGAACCATGTCCAAGTGATTGAACAACTCCATCAACATGCTCTTTCCTTAAGAGAATCCGTTGATAAGTTTAAAGTTTAATTCCTTCTTCATAAGAAGAACCGCCGGAATGTGCTTCCGGCGGTTCTTTTATCAAAGTCAAGACTTCTCAGCGAGGCCTATCATTTTATAAATTTTATTCATATCCAGATGTTCCCTCACATGAACAGCTAGTCGGTCATACGCCTTCTCCCGCCTTACAGCAGCGGAAAATGTCGTAGCTAGAGGCTCCATTCCCTTAGCTGCTCTTATGCCATCCAGCCAAGCCCTTCTATAGCTATCACTATTGAACAGACCGTGCAAATATGAACCGAACACTCGCCCATCGACACGACATACTCCTTCTGTCCGTTCCCTTCCATCATCGCTTTGAACCAGGAATAAAGGCACTACGCCCTGCTCTTGACCCGTTCTCTTCACTGAGCCATCTGCTCTAGATGTTTCTAACGTAACACCTGCTAGGCTTGAATACACCGTCTCCCGGAGTGAATTTCATATCCACCGATAGAGATCACAGGCTCCGTAGAATGTAAGATGAGCGGGGCATTGGGTAGAACATGTCCCACGGTGCGGACTGTCGTTTTGCCAGGAAGAAATGTCGTCGTCAGCGGCAGCCAGCCAAGTCCACTCGATTGCTTCACTTTGCCGGACTCAACCGCCTCTGGATCAAGGAGAGTATCTCCAAGCATCTGATAGCCACCGCAAATACCTACTAACTGTGTATGGACACTTCGCTTCATATTCTGCTCGATCGCTCGGTCCAGTCCCTGTTCCCGTAGAAATGCCAAGTCGCTAATCGTATCTTTGGAGCCTGGCAAGATGATCACATCCGGCTCTCCGAGCTCCGATGCTCTCTGGACATAACGAACAGACACGTCCGGCTCTACGGCCAGCATATCGAAATCCGTAAAATTAGAAATGCGCGGATAACGAATAACGGCAATATCGATATCACGGCCCTGCTTAGGCGTAGATGCGTAAGAGTCAAGAATAACTGAGTCCTCCGCCTCGATCTCCAGATCAGGCAGGAAGGGTAGTACACCAAGCACAGGGATGCCTGTCCGCTGTTCCAGCCAATCAAGCCCTGGCCGAAGCAGTTCCAGATCGCCTCTGAATTTATTGATGATGAAGCCTTTCACCCGGGTTCTCTCCTCGGGCTCCAGCAATTCAAGCGTCCCGACCAGAAAAGCAAACACACCTCCGCGGTCGATATCGCCCACTAGAATGACCGGAGCTTCCGCCCACCCAGCCAGATTCATATTTACAATATCGCGCTGCTTTAAATTGATCTCCGCCGGACTGCCCGCACCTTCCATTACGACGAGTTGATATTCATCTCTCAGTCGATTCAAAGCATCCATCACAACCGGCTTCGCCACAGGCAGGAAATCCTCGCGATATTTCATCGCACTCAGATGCTGATAAGGCTTACCGTGAACGACGATCTGCGAGTGCATATCTCCTGTCGGTTTAATCAGGACAGGATTCATATCTGTCGTCGCCTCGATTCCACAGGCTTCAGCCTGTACTCCCTGGGCGCGCCCAATCTCCCGGCCATCGGCGGTTACATAGGAATTAAGCGCCATATTCTGTGATTTATAGGGAGCCGTTCTGATTCCGTCTTGGACGAAGATTCGGCATAAGGCAGTCACGATGACACTTTTGCCGACATCAGAAGCAGTACCCTGCAGCATAAGTACAGCACCTTTATTCCTGGAGTCTGTGCTATTCCTTTTTGCTTCTATTTCGGTAGTATCATATTGCTTCATTAATAAGTCCTCTTCCTTCATCGATCGAACCTCCACTTCACTCATTGAAAAAGCAAGCAGGCCAGCAGCAGCAATACCACTTCCAGCCCTTCATTCATAGCGCCGTAGGTATCCCCGTTAAGCCGCCCAATCTTGCACTCATCCGGCTGGCCATCCAAGAACCGACGCCCCAAGCGAGTAGAGGGGCAAGAACATAATAAAACATGGGAATTGTGATATTCATATCCCCCACTGCGGAACAGCGGCAAGCAGAAGTAGCCCTGCCGACAACACAAGGGCCAGCAAGGTTGCAAGTAGCGTATCCTTACCGCTCTGTCCCCGGAATCGTCCGGCTAGGCCTTCCCCGCCGCGCGCAGTCGGCCAGTGGCGCATAGCGAGCGACATAAACCAACGGCTCCACACAGGGGCCGTCATCATAGCAGCTCCGGTTACATACAACCCACGGCTCAGAAGTGTCGCGAGCAGCGACATTTTGAAGAGTAGCAGCAGCACGCAGGCCAACACTCCCATTGCTCCAACCCGACTGTCCTTCATAATCTCCAGCATCTTCTCACGAGGACGATAGCTCAGGAACGCATCCGCAGAATCCATCCAGCCATCCAGATGAAGCCCACCAGTCAGCCAGACCCAAGCGATAAGGAGAATGACCGAGACTGGCAGCACAGGCAGTGCCAAGCTAGCGACCACGCCAATGATCCAAATAACAAGGCCGATCGCCGCTCCGACGAGCGGATAATATTTGGCGCTTCTTTTCAGCAGCTCCGGCGTAAAATCAAGCTCTGCCCGTACTGGAAAACGCGATAGAAATTGAAAAGCGGCCAGAATCGGCCGTCCTTTTTGTCTCATAATCGATACTCCCTGCTCTTAAGTTCAATCGGAATTCCCGCTGTGACGAGAAATACCTGCTGCGAAATCTCAGCCATTCTGCGATTCATGATTCCTGACAGATCCCGGTAGACTCGCCCAAGCGATATTCAGGCACGATGCCATCCCCAACCTCATTCGTCACCAGCACCAGATCGCCGGAATAGGCCGAGACGACCGTAACTAAGCGCTCGATCTCATCCAGTACCTGCTTCTCAGCCTCCGGCCCGTCGCCGGACGCGAGTAATACATTAGAAAGCCATAATGTGAGACAATCAACCAGTACAACCGGTTTGTCTCCCACAGGCTCCTCGATAAAGGAAGAGATGCTAGTATTCGATTGTCCCAGATCACTTAATAGTGCTGCAAGCCGCAGCGGCTCTTCTCTCGTCTCCCAAGGGAATCCACTATCCATCCGGACACTCTGGTGCAGCCTGATCCGCTCACGCATCTCATCGTCGAATGCCTGAGCCGTAGCAATATATATCCCTTGCTCCGCATGCTTCATACACCATCTCTCGGCAAAAGAACTCTTCCCACTGCGAGCCCCACCGGTCACCGTAATGATCATACGGTTGCCCCCGGCTCTGAAGCTTCACCCGTAGAGACTCCAGCGCTCTCAAAGGTTGCCATCTCGGACATCACACGGCAGATCGCATCGATCAGATGTAGCGCCAGTACGCCGCCGGTGCCTTCGCCTAACCGCATGTCCAGGTGCAGCATCGGGGCAAGCTCTAGTTCGCCGAGTAGTTGCTCATGCCCCTGTTCATGCGAGGCATGCGAAGCAATCATATAATGTACAATCTCTGGAGCAAGGCGCTGCGCGATTAATGCTGCTGCACTAGAGATGAATCCGTCAATTACGACCGGACAATGATGAGCGGCAGCCGCCAGAATCACTCCAGTCAGTCCAGCGATTTCAAGTCCGCCGACCTTAGACAACACATCCAACGGATCGTTCGCATCCGGCTGGTTAACATCAATAGCCTTCTGTACGACAGCAATCTTATGCTGAAGACGTTCGTCATTGAGACCCGTTCCCCGACCAACACATTCCTGTGGCGATTTCCCGGTTAGCACACTCATTACAGCTGCACTAGCTGTCGTGTTCCCGATTCCCATCTCTCCGGTAACAAACAGCTTTGAACCACGTTCGATTGCGTCCTCAACGGTTTCGATTCCCGCCAGCAAGGCCGCTTCCGCTTCCTCACGGCTCATCGCCGGACCTATGGCCATATTCGCTGTTCCATAGCGGATCTTCTTCATGACAAGCTCCGGGTGTGACAATTCGGCGTTGACTCCAATGTCCACGCACATCACTTCAGCTCCAGCTTGACGAGCCAGTACATTTACTGCCGCTCCGCCGGCCAGGAAGTTATGTACCATCTGCGGCGTTACCTCCGCTGGAAAAGCACTGATCCCTTCCTCACACACACCATGATCAGCGGCCATTACGATAACAGAACGCTTAGATAGGTCGGGATGCACTTTCCCTGTGATTCCCGCGAGCTTCACTGCCAGGTTCTCCAGCTTCCCGAGACTCCCCGGTGGCTTGGTTAACTGATCGAGATGCTCTGCCGCTGCTGCCGAAGCAGCTTGGTCTGGTGCTGAAATCTTGGCGATAATTTGTGCGATTAAATGATTCATGTGTATCCCCTTCCTGTTGTAATGGACTCTATCATCTAGTTTCGTTAGGACAAATTACTTATCATTTATATAGGTAGTTTCCTTACGCAGCAATAACTGTGGCTCTCCATAATCCGGATGCGCAACGATGTGAGACTGTACGTGGAATACCGATTCAATCAATTCGGAATTAATGATTTCTGCTGGTGTACCTTCTGCCACAATTCTACCCTGATGAAGCACAAGCAAGTGATCGCAATACAGAGCTGCCAGGTTGAGATCATGCATGACAGATACGACCGTCAAGCCCGCTTCACGCTGCCAGCTGGCAACCAGCTCCATGAACTGCGTCTGATGCCGAATATCCAAATAGGTAGTCGGTTCATCAAGCAGAACGATCTCAGGCTGCTGGGCCATGACTTTACCCAAGGCAACCCGCTGCCGTTGTCCTCCGCTCAATACATGTAGCGGACGCTCAGCCAAATCGTTCAGTTCGAGCTTATCCATAATGCCTTCCATGAGACGCCGAGCGGCTTCACTATCCTCTCTACCGCGCCAATTCTGGAACGGAAAACGCCCCATCTCAATCACTTCCCGGACAGGGTATGCGATTGGTGGAAGCCCATCCTGCTGCAGTACCGCCAGCTTACGCGACAGCTCCTTGCGGCCATAGTCAGCTAGCAATCTACCACCTAGACTAATCTCTCCGCTGTTCGGCTTCTCTACTCCGGACAAAAGACTGATCAGCGTTGACTTCCCGCTGCCATTCGGACCGATAATCCCCAGAATTGTCCGCGCTGGACCTGCCAGTTTACGTCCTTGAGTACAGACAGGCTTCCATATGATTTATCAATATGCCGTACTTCGATCAACGCATCTCCACCTCTCTCTCCTTCTTCTTGCGGTACAACAAATAAGCGAAGAAAGGTGCTCCGACGAAGGCGGTGACAATCCCTAGCGGTATCTCAATCGGCGCCAGTAGCGAACGTGCCGCAAGATCGCTCCACATCATGAAGATGCCCCCGCCGAGCGCGGAGAGCGGAATAATCAAGCGATAATCGGGCCCCGTTATAAGACGGATAATATGCGGTACCACCAAGCCTACAAAGCCAATCACCCCGGATACCGAGACAGCCGCTGCCGTGAGCAGGGTGGCGACGAACAGCACCGATAATTTGGTAAATTCCACATTGAGTCCTGTATGGGTTGCCTGCCGCTCACCAAGTGCGAGCAAATTCAGCGTCCTAGCCCGGCTCCAGAGAAATATAAGCCCAAGCCCCATATATGGCAACAGGATGGCCGTATACGACCATCCTCGCAAGCTTAAGGACCCCATGGTCCAATATAAAATTTCATTCACCGTCTTCTTAGACATCGCTGTTAGAAAGAGACGACAGCCCCCAAGAAGGACTGCATAACAACGCCAGAGAGAATTAAATTCTCGATCGGTATTTTACCGTTCTCTCGAGCTAGCCACATCACAATCCACAGCGTTAATGAACCCGTCAGAAATGCGACCGCAGGCAGTGTGAACACTCCGATCACCGAATACTGCCAACCGAGAAAGATCAGTACCGCAGCTCCCAACGCTGAACCCGATGACACACCGAGGGTGAACGGGTCGGAGAGCGGATTGCGCAGCACTCCCTGGAAGGCAGAGCCCGCTACCGCGAGCGAAGCTCCGACTAACAGGCCAAGCATCACTCGCGGCAGGCGGACCTTCATCACAATCTGTTCGGAGGCCGTGCTCCAATCCGGCGTGATATGATCTCCAATCCACGGAATATGATGTGCAAGAATGGCGATTATCTCTCCAGCCGGCAAATATACCGAGCCAACCCCGATACAGATCAAGACGGTGATTGCGAGCAAAGCAAGACCTATGATTCCGTATCCGGCCAGCTTCTTCCTCATGGCTTCATCAATTCCGGATAGATCGCCTTGGCTACTTCAATCAGTCCTTGGGTTACGCGCGGTCCCGGACGGCTGAGCAAGTTGTCATCCAATCCAATAACCTGGTCATTCTTCACCGCCGTAATTTGATCCCAACCGCTGCGTTCTTTAATAATCTCCGCCAGGGTTTTGTTATTATCAATGACACTCTTGGCATACAGGATAACATCAGGATTTGACTTAATAATATTCTCTTCGTTGATTTGACTCCAACCTTCTATATCGGAAGCTACGTTAACGCCTCCAGCGAGCGTAATCATCTCGTCCATGAACTCACCTTTACCAACAGTCCAGCCTGGCGAGAATTCGATATATACCTTTTTCTTATCTTCTTCTTTAACCGATTTAACAGCTTCAGTTACTTGATTCAGCTCATCCTGCATTTTCTTAACAACCTGCTCTGCCTCAGCCTGATGATCCGTGATCTGTCCGATCGTCTTAATATGATCCATTACTTCAGTTACCGTCTTAGGATTAGATTTAAATACCTTAATTCCAAGATCGGTCAAGCTCTTGATCGTCTCTTCTTTGATCATTGTCCCTGAGACAACGACAAGATCCGGCTCAGCCGCTACAACGGATTCTACATTCACTTGGAAACCGCCCATCTTCGGCTTGGACAGCGCAGCTTCTGGGTAATCATCATTATCCGAGACACCGACAATCTCCTTGTCCAGCCCGATCGCGAACAGACCTTCTGTCTCCGATGGGGACAAGAGACAATCTTCTGCGGAGCTGCATCAAATTGAATCTCTGTGCCAAAATCATCCTGTACAGTTAGTGGATAAGCCGTATGCTGTGCTTCCCCTACATTTCCGCTATTGCTGCTCTGTTCAGCAGTCTGATTCGTACTATTATTTGCCGCCCCATTCGTAGCATTATTCGTTGAATTATTGGCGCCACATCCCGCAACGACCATAATTACGAGCGTCAGCAGCGCAGCCGCCCATATTTTTCTCCAGTTCCTCAAGTTTTCCCTCTCCTTTTGAATAAGTTCTTGTACGCCATTGCTTGTGCTTGAAGCCTCGATAAAATAAAGAAAACCCAATCCGAATGGAATGGGTTACGTCTACAAAGTTATGCACGATCAATCGGAACAAAATATCTCCATAGGTATAGATCGGCAATTTTAGCTTGCAGAACGTCATCCTTTCCTCGAAGGACCGTCTCATATACTTGCGGCAGGTCTCCTGACTCACAGGTTTAGACTTCAAGCCCGCCTTCCCATCAACCTGGCAGTTGACAGTGGCAAATTGGACTTCATCCCTGTTTACAGTGGCGGGACCGCGCCGGACTCACACCGGCTTCCCTTTTCACCCGAGTATATGGCGTCATGCGCCAACTCAGGACCAGCAAATATTTATTTAATTAGCTTGTAGCAAGGCTATCTTCTCTATTGGATTATAGGGGAAAAGAAGATTGAACACAATAATCAAAACCGTTCATGGACCATTATCTACTGTTGTAAAGCTGCAACAAGATAGTCTTATCCTGTTCATTCGCTCCTGCACAGCCACACATTACGGATAAAAGAACCTTTAGCAATTTTTCCCTGATCCATAATCATCAGACCGACCTCACGAATTTCTCCCTCAAGCGGTTCTGAAGAGACAACGACTGACCGATAGCTAATTCGCTTCAGACTGGTCAGCATCCGGATTCGTTCCTCACGCGGAAGTACTGAACAGAGATTATAAGGCATATCAAGAACAGCGGCGTCATAGTGCTCATCTATATCGTTCATATCACCGATCTCTACCAAGTCTTTCGAATCATAGCCAAAATGGTGCAAATTCACACGCGCTCCCTTAATCGCGAGCGGATTAATATCCCGGCCTGCGATATCGATCCCCATCGACAATGCCTCGATCAATACGTTCCCCATGCCACAGCATGGATCGATCATGCGAAGTCCGTCCGTCCTAGGTGCCGCAATATTAACTAACGCGCGGGCGACAACTGTACTCAGTCCGGTCGAGTAATTTTGCGGCTTATGTTTATGCTCGAGCCAGACCGATTGAGCTTGATAGCAGATTCCCAGCGTCCAGCACCCGTCATGGAATAGCAATCCATAGATTAGATCAGGCGTACGCATCTCGGCCTTGCCGTGAATGATGCCCCCGACTTGGCGCTCGATCTGCCGCTGCTCCTCATAACTTCGTGGATCGCCATTTTTGATATACTTCACTTTAAATGTTCTATCATTAAGCTGCAGCTTAGCAGCCTGCTGCATCATTTCCTCCCAGGTGACCTCACCAATTAAAACATCCATTCTCAATGACAGAAACGGGCTGCGACTCGGATCAATCCTTATGGGAGTATCCACGAACGAATGTGGGCCTACTGGACATCCGAACAGCGCCTGCAGCTCCATCCTACAAAAATCGAGCTCCGTCTCATGACAGGCAAAGGGATAAATATAGCGCTCTGAACGTTCCGTTTGCTGCATGAATCTCTCATTCCTCTCCGTGAAGTAGTACCTCAGAGCACTATAATACCCTTTTCCGATGTAAAAAGAAAAGAAGAGGCTACTCAATAGGGGCTGTAGGTTCCGTTAGAGGCTGTCACTTCCGATCCAAATCGTTACAATGAATCTTTAGTTTCACGATCTCTCCAGGCGAGACTCTACTGTCCCAGAAGCTTGTACCTGGATTCATGAGCGTGTTCAGCATCGAAATCACACCTCCATGGGTCACGATGAGCATAACTTTCAGATTAACATCACTCTTAGACGCAAGCTCTTGTGATATCTGCACCAGTTCCCTGTAGAAGGTGGCGACTCGGCTTTGGAACTCTTCCCATGACTCCCCTTCGGGTGGTGTATGCAGCTTAGGATCCTCAATCCAGGCACGGTAGAGTGGGTCATGCTGCAGCATTTCGTAGGTTTTACCTTCCCAAGCGCCAAAGTTCAATTCCCGGAGTCGCGAATCGTAGACAGCTTGTCCGATCAGGTCAGGACGAATGAAGTCCAAAGTCTGGCGGCAGCGCTTCAAGTCACTGCAATATATACGTGCAAAGGATACCCCGGCCAGTTGACTCCGTAGCGGGGTAAGCCCGGAAGCCTCCCCTGGCAATAAATCCTCATCGCTATGACCTTGATATTTACGCTGCAAATTCCACTCTGTCAATCCATGCCGGATTAACCACCACTCCACTCCCTCGAAGCTTTCATTCATTGTGTCATTCCCCCTATTTATTATGCCTGTGATGGGGTAGCAGCCAGTGAAGTTGTTAAGAAATCCGCTAAATAATTGAGCATTTCCTCAGAGTCGACCTTACTCTCCGTCTTGTATATTTCGTTGCGCGCAGCAACTCTCTGTGTTGTTCCCATCATGATATGAGAGAGGATTTGCGCCATCATCGTCGGGTTCGTCTCCGCACGAATTGATCCGTCGACCATTCCTTCCTCGATGATTTGTTCAAGCAAATCGATTCCCTGCTTCGTAAAGCTCTGATATCGCTCTTCCAACTCAGGGGTTGGATAGGAAGACTGATAAAATTGGTCGAACATCGCGGCAAAGCGAAAATAATCCGGACGAGCATGGTACATGCGAACGAAGGTAGCGAAATAATCATGTAGCTTCTCCAGCCCATCCTTGCCCTTGAGCTTCTCACCCAGCAGTTCGCTCATCTCATTCAAAATCTTGATCTGAATATCAAACACAATCTCATGAATCGAGCTGTAATATTTATATAGGGTTACCCGGCTAATCTCCGCTTTCTTGACGATATCGACAATCGTGATAGAGATCAGCCCTTTCTCTAATACAAGCTCATAAGCAGCATCCATAATTTGCTCCCGCCGCGACTGACGCATTAAATCCAATTCCTGCTCCCATTTTGTACCCAAGCGAATTCACTCCTATCTATTCTAAATAAGTTCTATGTCCAATGTTCATAGTGTTTCCATTGCGTAAACAGCCTTTATGCAGATTAGCTTACTCCATCTGGTATCTGAAATCAACTGGATAGAAATAAACCTATTCCCCTACGACCATGTTCGACATTAATTCCAGATGTGGTTGACACTGTGTAAACACCGTAATATGATAACAATATAACAGCGAATTACACAGTGTAAATATACTTTATCTCGTGTATTCCCTATGCTCAATCCAAGTACTTTTTTTCACTCTTATGAACTTATAACATCAACATTTCTGAATGAATGACTATGGACTATGGAGGAGAATTTTATGAAAAAGGTTACAGCAGTACTCATCGGAGCGGGAAATCGCGGCGCCCTGGCCTACGCCACCTACGCTTTGGAGCATCCAGATGAGCTTCAATTCGTCGCGATCGCGGAACCGGACCAAGGTCGAAGGGAAGCCTTCCAGAAGGCCCATAACCTCCCGGAATCCGCTTGCTATACCTCGTGGGAGGAGATGCTTCGCGAGCCGAAGCTTGCCGATGCTGCCCTGATCTGTACCCAGGATCAATACCATTTCGACCCGGCGATCAAAGCCTTTGAAACCGGATATCATATCCTTCTTGAGAAGCCTATGTCGACGGACCCTATCGAGGTCGTAAAGTTAGGACAGCATGCCGTTAAATACGAACGCATATTCAACATCTGTCACGTACTGCGTTACACGGAATTTTTCGGAACGCTCAAAAAAATTATCGAGGACAAAAAAATCGGCGAGCTTGTTTCCATCCAGCATAATGAGAATGTAGCCTACTGGCATCAGGCTCATAGCTATGTCCGCGGCAACTGGAGGAATTCCAGCGAATCAAGTCCAATGATCCTGGCCAAATCATGCCACGACATGGATATTTTGCTATGGCTGGCCGGGAGCGATTGCAGAAGCATCTCTTCCTTTGGATCTCTGTCCCATTTCAAGGCCGAAAATGCGCCGCCTCAAGCTGCTGACCGTTGTACAGACAACTGTCCTCATGCTGAGGAATGCCCGTTCTTTGCCCCAAGATTTTATCTGGCTAATGAAGGCTGGCGCTATGCGTTAACTAATAATGTGAGCGAAGAGGGAACTATGAAAGCCCTTCGAGAAGGACCATACGGCCGCTGCGTCTATAAGTGCGATAATGACGTTGTTGATCATCAGGTGGTTAATATTGAATTTGAGAACAATGTAACAGCAGCTTTCACCATGTGCGCATTCACGAATGAGTATGCCAGAACGATCAAGCTCATGGGTACTCGTGGAGAGGTGAAGGGCATTATGTCCTTCAATAAATGTGAAATTGAAGTCACCGATTTCCTCACTGGAAAGAAAGAACTGATCCCTATGGAATCAGGCGTTGACGACCACGGCGGCGGCGACAGCGCACTGATTGGCAACTTCACTAAGCTGGTACGCGACGAACGCATCCATGAGGGTCTGTCCTCAGCTAGCGTCTCCGTGCAGAGCCATCTGATGTCCTTCGCGGCGGAGAAATCGCGGCTCGAGAATCAGGTCGTTGTATTTAAAAACTTTGCAGATGAGATTAAATCTAGAATCTAGTATTTTAAAAAAATAGAACCAATGAACTGTAGCAATAAGAAAAAACAGCGTGATCGCACTTATCAAGCGGTCAAAAATGACCGTTAGAGCAAGATAAAAACAGCTTGACATTATTGTCCGTTACAAAGGTAGAGAACCAAGAGATCGACGCTAACGGTCAATAATGTCCGAGTAGTCAGTCAAAAGCATGGGTGTCAACATTTTTGGGCACGCAAAAGGGCGTCTCCAAGTTGGAAAATCAACTTTGGGGGCGACCCTTTTTGCTTTGCTGCCTTGTTCAGGGGGGGCAATTATCGTTGCAATTAATATTCCGAAGCAGTGTATACTATCCCCGCTTATAAAAAAACTCCCGGGACTATGCCATCTATGATAATCATAGACGATACGCATGGCCACCAGGAGGAGAATATGATATAAGAGGTTATTTTTTGTTTACCTATACTACTGCAGCGATTTCAGCACAACCAGCGCAAGATCAGTAATATCAATTATACCATCACCGTTCAAGTCAAACATCCGGTTGCTATCATCAAGTGGCTTGCCTAATTGCTTGGCAATGAGTGCAACATCCTGAGCATCAACCTTATGGTCTTTGTTAAAGTCTTCTGCTGCGTAACCAAACTGGACACCGAGCTTCACATCATCAGACATGACATATGATAGCTTGGTGATGTCCGCATTCTTATCCGTAAATAACGATTGTTTACTTACAATCAGATTCGCAGGATCGGCAAATTGCTTCGACTTCATTGTAATTTGGGCAATGTCTACACTGCCGCCAAGCGCTCGGTCTCCTAACAGAGTGGCAATAATGTTGATCTTACCCTTCGTATTATCCTTGTTCCAGCCTAAATAGGCATTCGCAGTCGAGCCCAAGCCGCTGGCCATTTGAACATCAACAACTTCGAAGAGTGCTGGATCAAATTCGAGTGCTGCCTGCACAGCATACAGGTCAGTAACATCCTTAGCTTGCAAAGTAACGTTAAAGGTGTCACCAACGTTGATCTCACCATTCGCCTTCAGCAGCAAACTTCCTGGTGATTGCCCCTCAAAAGTAACATGATCATAGTATCCGATCATCATATTCCATGCTGAAGTAAACAGGCCAATTCGTGCATATACTGCTTGCTCCGGGGCAACGCCGGTCGCAGAGATATCAACCCATTCTTTTTGCGGCATACCTTTGATCACCGTGCCCACTACTGAACTAACTTGTTTACCTGACTTATCATAAAAATATAACATGATGCCTGAATCATCTGTTCTTGTACCTTCAATGAGTCCCTGCTCTATATACAGCTTGGCTGCGGCCGTATATTCGCCACCCCGGATCACCGGAATCGGATCGCTTAAGTAGCTGTTTTCACCTATATTACCTTGAACTTTATCAATAACCTTTAGGCTGTGGCCAGGCTCTCCACAATAACTCTGCTCATCAGAAAGGCTGTACTGAATTTGCTTGGTTGTATCGGCATTGCTCCAACCCGGAATCGATCCATCCGCATTAAGCGGCTCATCGAAGCAGCCGTTTCTTACCTGGCAACTGCACGCTGGTTGACTCGGTAATTGGAATCATCATTAGCTTCGTGTTATCCGTGTAATATATTTGCTCATGCCCCTCAGCATCCTTTGCTAGCGTCATGTAGCTCATCTCGAAGTTGCTCGGTGTAAGGGAACGATAATCCAATGTATTCGGATCGATAACGGTCATCCGATTTGCCAATCCAGCATAGAGCAGGCCGTCCTCGCCCCAGTGGAAGTAGTATGGACGCCACATTCCGTAATCCTTCACATCAGGATAAATATTCTTCTGCTTCACAATGGAGAGATCATTCGGATTCAACGCGAATACAATCCCGTCAACACCGCCCCATAACAAACCGTCTGGACCAAAAGTAAGGCCACTGATCATGCGGTGAGTTCCCAAGTCCTTTAACGCAGTTAACGGTTTGTGCATCGTCATTGTTTTTTTCTCAATATCCCAGACGAATACTTCAGGATTATTCGTCGGCGGATCCGTGTTCAATCCACCATACTTTGTAGTTGAACCATAGATTTTCCCGTCCTTATAGGCAAGGCCTACAATGCTGTGATCTTTGATAATATCACGGTAAACCTGCTTATCACCCGTAGCTATATCGTAAATGGTGAGCGCTCCGCCCAGTTTACCGTAATCCGGAATCGTCCCGATGAGCAACTTGCCGTCGGCGTACTCCATTTTATAAGGTCTATCCTGATCCGACCCAATCTTGAACAGCAGCTTGGGATCGCTCATCTTCCCGCCGGTAATATCTACTTCATAAATGTCTCCACCAGGATATATGCCGTAATACACTTTATTTCCGACAGAGATAATCCCCTCTGCCTGACCGAGCAAGAAGCCTGTGGATTGATTCGTTCTAGGATCAAATACTGCGCCATTTCCACCGGATAAGCCGACATATATAATCGTCCATCCGTTCCACGTTCCATGCTGTGAATCGGAATGGGTCCACCCTTGGCTACAACACCTGGCAAATCCTTGCGGATTCCTTTTTAACGTCCAAGGCCGACAGTTTTCCGTTACCCTGAATTGTAACAATCGTGCGATCCGGGGTTAATTCAGGGTCATTCATATTTACCCAGGCTGCTCCTCGCAAAGAGGTGGCGAAGCTAATTCCTGTATTTCTTGTCTTCAGCGTCGCTAAATCGACCTCTAGGATACCTCCATGAGCAGGCACATAGGCTTTGCCGTCTGCAACCGGGATTTGATTATAACTCATGACTCCCTTGCCGCTTACGGGATCAACGCCTATAAATGAATTCTCCCACTTTTGCTCTTTAAGATTATAGTAGACCATGACAAGACCTGACTCATCTCCGCTAGCTTTGACGAATAGATATTTATCCACTACCGCCATATCATAGGCAAATTGAATCTTCTCATGTTCTATGCCTAAGATTCCCGGCACCTCATCAGAGATAACCTCTGAGTTTCCTGTCTTCACGTCCACCTTTACAACTTCGAATGGCAACGCCATACCAGCATAGATATATCCATCGACGTAGGCCATGGAGCGGATATAATTATGGCCTGGAAGCAGGGTCCCGTACTCTCTTAATTCCTTGGTCTTTGGATTGTATTGGAACAGCTTGCCGTTATCATAGGTACCAATATAGACATTCCCATCAGGGTCAGTTGTCATAGACCACACCGATTTCTCGCTGCCCATCACCTTAAGCTTCTGGACTGACTTGGTCATTGGGGAGTAGCTCCACAGTTCCCCTGTACCCGATGAAGTAATAGCACCAATATAGACAGTTCCATCCGGTGCTATAACATGTCTCCACGACTGCGCGACACCGGCCAACTCAAAATCCCGGATCCGCTCATTATTTTTCACATCAATCACATTGAAAACAGCTGGAGTCGTTGAGGCTGTCGTATAAAGAACTTGCTTCCCATCTTCGACTCCCATCACACCGTCATTGATCGATACTGAAGTGATCGGATAGCCAAGATTCACTGGTGTTTCAAATTTCATCTTTGACAATTTGCTTCCCTGCTCTGAAGCTGCTTGTGCCCATGACGGCAAAAACAAGCCCAGCCCCAGCGCACAGACAAGCAACAAGGCTAATGAACGATTTCTAACATTGCGAAAGTTCATAAACTGCGCCCTCCTTCGTTCTCATCCAGCAGCTTCGTCAAGATCGCATCAGTCAGCATTTCAACATCTGCTTGATCAATTCTACCGTCGTTATTTACGTCATATTTCCAGTTATCATTCGTCGCCATCTGACCTACCAGTTTGGCTACGGCCATCACATCATATAGATCGAGCTTACCGTCACCGTTCACATCAAGGGAAGCTCTACGGATATAAGTACTCGCACTCTCAGCTTCGAGGCTTATATAAATTTTGTTATTCTGAACGCCATCAATATCTTGAACCCCAGAGTCTTCCTGAAGCGTAACATCCACTTTTTCTGCATTTCCAATTACTTTAAACTTGACATTCAGTACTTGCTTATCCTCGCTAACGGAAGATCCCTCAGGTCTGAGTACCTTAAATTTAAGGACTCCAGGTTCATCATCACTCAATTCTAAAGTTGCTAATCCACCTGCATTAAAATCACTGGCTACGGAAGCATCTACAACCTCGAGTGTAGTTGGATCATAGGCCAAGCTTCCAAAGGCGGTCTCTACATCAATCCCACGGGTGAGCAATATCTTAGCTTCAATAAGCTGGTTTGCTAAGATCCCGGTTGGCATTTGCAAATGCAGAGTGCCTGGCGCCTTTTCTTCCTGTGGCGAGGTTAAAGTAAAGTCATCGTAAAACGCACCGGACTCAGCCGTAAAATAGTTGGATATCGAAGCGGCTACCCTTGCATATGCCGCAGTAGCTGGGGCAACACCGGTCACTGTTACTCTAGTCCATACCCCAACTTGTCTTAAATGCACAATGTTCTCGCCATCTTTATCTGTATTTACCTGCTTGCCAGTGGCATCATAGAAGCGCAGCACCAAGCTTGCACCAGCTGCATTTCCCGCATTTGGAGCAATATACATCATAGCTGATCCGTTATACGTATATCCGGGTGTGACGGATCGCTCATTACTCTGCAGATAGATTGGCAATGAATTTGATTTGTCTACCAGCTTCAGACTGGAATTGCCATAATAGCGTACATCCTGCGTTATCTCATAGGATGTTCCGTCATTAGGCGCAAAGAACATGCTCCACCCCGGAATCGTCCCATTTGCATTCACCGGCAATTCAAAGCCATTGTTAAAAAGAGGTTCAACAGTATACACCGTCTGGGTCACCGACTCAGCTAATAGATCTACCTCACCGTCTTCCGCAGCCTGCGTATCATCTTGCTCATCCACATTCTCTTCAGGTTCAACCCCCTCAGATTCTCCAGTAGGCGCCTCTACGTCATCCCCAGCGTTCCCATCAGTCATACTGTCAACTCCACCAATCGGTTCCTCTGAGGTACCAAGTTGCGAACTTCCCGCCTGATCATTCTGTCGATCCGCAATCATGTCCATCTCCCCTGCAGAAGCCTGAATCGGAGCGGGTACAACCATAAAGGACGGCAGTACAAGCAGTAATGATAATGCTGCAATGCTTCCCATTCTCCCAAGTTGCTTAAATTTGGAGTTTATCATTCGCACTTTTCCCCCTTAGTTCAATTGCTGAAGCATTTTCCAGATGAATACCGCGGTATCTGCGCGATTTGTCGGTTGTTTCGGCATAAAGCGGTTCTGTCCAGTACCTGATGCAAGCTGCATCTCTCTGGCCATATTCACGGAATCCCTTGCCCAACTGCTAATCGTCTCATCGTCCGAAAACTTCTCAGTAGAAACGCCACTGTTGTTCGGGATCAGTTCCAGACTACGCAAGGCATTCATGACGATCACAACCATCTGTTCACGGGTCACCGAATCGTTCGGTCTGAAGGTGCCATCGTTGAAGCCGTTAATAATGCCGAGCTTATTTAATATAGCTACATCATTGGAATACCACGCCTCTGCTCCTACATCAGAATAAGCGGTTTTAGCTTGATTAGCGGAATCAAGCAAATCAAGATTAAGTGCTCTCACGATCATCGAAGAAAATTCAGCGCGGGTCACTTGTTTGCTAGGAGAAAATAACGTATCTGATGTGCCATTCAAAATATGTCTTGCTGTCAATATCTCAACCGCATATTTGGCTTCTGCATAGATTCCTGCGGTATCCATATACAGCTTGGAGTATTCCATGATGCGATAAGTGCCCGCCTGCTTCGCGGCAATTGTAAATTTCCCGGCACTAGTCTGATGCACAGCTCCACGTACATAATCCCAGGTTCCAGAAGTCTCGTTATAATGGTATACGCCTAGCTTGTTAGCATCCCGTCCAGACAACGTATATTCCATCACCGCTATTAGCTGTGCGTTAACAATTTGAGGAGAATCTATGTTCCATTTATGCAGTGAAGCTACAACGCTCTGAAGCAATGAATCGCATTGAGACAAGTCGGTAGCGGAAATGACGAAGATGGTATCTACACCTGTTCCCTCTTTACTCACTGGAACTTCGGAAAGCCTTGCAACCGTTGTCTCAGCCGCCTGCAGTAAAGCCTCCTTCTCCACTGCTGATGGCGCGGATTTCAATCCGTTAAGTAGTGCTTGCAGCTTCTCCGCAGCCTTGGCCGGGTCCTTCTCATTCAAGATATCCTTCGTCGCATCGATAGTATTAGTCGATGGAGTTACTGGCTTATCACTTGAACCCGTCTGTCCACTACCATAATCCGGCGCCTTATTGTCCTGCTTCGCGATCTTAATAGTTATTGCTTCGCCACCCCCTGATGTAAGCCCTTTCAAGTCTTTGTATCCTTGTTGATTTGTCCAGCTTTCACTGCTTACTGCTTTAACATTCTGTATTTGAACCGCTACGCTCTGATCCTTCAGTGCTCTAAAAGTGACATCCGCCAGATGTACTGAAGCTTGTGGGTTAGGCTGCAACTGCTTCCTTGCTAATGGCAAGTAAAGCTCTCCTTTTGCAGCGTCAATCTGATAAGCATCAAAGGAATCATATTCCTTCCCAGCATTGACACCCTGCACCTGCAAAGCTTGTGCATCATAAGTTAGCACAACCTCAGCAGCAAATAGATCCTCGAACTGCTCCCGTTAATCTGCAGTTTGAACGTATCTCCGACATGAATATTGCTTACATTGCCGCTGATTGTAATCTTTGAGCTTTCTGCTGCCCGTACACCAGTACTCCCATAAGTAAATACGGTTGAGCTAAGTAAGATCAGGCATAGGGCAAACATCATTTTTTTCATCCCAACTTCCCCTCTCTTCGGTTTGAGCTTGGAATCCATAATCATGAATCTATCAATTCACCCGGTCTATCACCTCCCTTCCCAGCCTCGCAAACAGCTTACATTCAACGAAACTTCAGCTATTGCGAGGCACTAAGGAGATAATCAAATCAAATTAATTATTCATTCGGATTTTGCTTACGATATTCACTCGGAGAAATACCGTAATATTTCTTGAAGGTCGTTGTGAAAGTGGAAGAATTTAAGTACCCCGTCTTCTCCCCAATTTCACCGATCGTCAAGGAACTGTCCTTTAGTAACTCTTTGGCATGTGACAGCCTTACTTTGTTGAGATATTCCACGTAGTTGACCCCAAATGTCTTCTTGAAATAGCTCGAAAAATACTTTGGTGAAGTTTCCACGATTTCTGCGATATGATCCAGATATAAGTTCTCCATATAGTGCAGCTCGATGTACTGCGAGATAAAGCTAGGATTAAGCCGATTCGTATCCTCGGGCTTACTATGCTTAGCAATATGCTTCGCCGCTTCTATAAGGGCATTCTCTATATCCAGATAATCATGAGCAAAATCGATTCTCTGCAGAAATTGCTGCTCTAGATTATGCAAATCATCATCTGTGCCCGCTGTCTTATTAGCGTGCCTGAGCATGTATAGGAACATCGTCTTCGCGATATGCGCCATCTGATGGTGATGAACATTCCGATTCGCGTTCTCCCCGAGCGTCTCGGAAATGATCTCCTTCGCTTCCTGCAGTCTGCCGTTTGACATATAGTTCGAGAGCTTCTCGATTTTATCGAAAGGAAAATACAAGCTCCATCCGAATTGAATCTTCTCGGCATCCTGTACATGCGACGACTCATTCACAGCTCTGTACAGCAGGCCATCCATGGCGCAGCGATAAGCAAGCTTATAATTTTTCAGCTCGGTCGCATACGACTTACTCACACTTGCCCATACGGAATAACCCTGCAGTTCATTCTGTTCGAGATTTGCGCACAACCTCTTGAGCTGCTTCAATAGAACCGCCCGATCACCGGGTTGTTCAAGACCAATTAACACTACGAAATGCAGATTCTTGTCATAGAATACCAGGACATCATTGCTCACCTCGCGCAGAGCCGCAGTCAACATCACTGTAATGCTCTCCACCGCCATAGACGACGACTGATCCTTGATCTTCTGATCCAAATGCATCATAGTCAATACAAAATACTTGCTGCATACCATATCACTATATCCGCTATGCTGAAGCGAATCCTGATTACTAGAGTAAGCGTGTTCATCGATCGCCTGAAGAAGACGCTACGCCGTGCTTCCGACTCGGCCTGCTTCAATTGTTCCTTAGAGGAGTCGATCTCCATTTGCATTTTAACAACACCGCTTAGAATTTTACGGAAATCATTGCCCGACTCGTGCCTCCAAGCTGACGGATGATTTTCTTGACCGGGCGATTTAAATAGAGGCTCAAGAGCACGGACAGAAGAACCGCGCAAATAATCGCCGACATCATAATCATCTCGTTAGCTTCGACTACGGAATCAATATTCTGGAATTTATACGGTACTTTATTGATATAAATAAAATCGTTAAACTCCGATTTATAGAAATTGTATTGATAATCTTCTTTCTTCAAGGAAGCTTCCTGTGACGAATTGAAATAGACCTCGTCAAGCACCCCCGATAGATCAGAGTCTGCATCTGTGCTCAGTACTACGCTGCGGTCCTGATCAAGTACAATTAGCGAAGCCCCCGGGATCATCAGCTTCTGGTTCACATGCTTCAACAGAGCGGCTTCATCGATAAGAACAATGATATTCTTATTCGAGATACGGATCTTATTCCCGCCAACGGCGACCATCAACTTCTTCCGCTGCCACGATGAATTCGTTGCCACTTTGAAATATTGTCCAGGCATCAGTTTAAAGCTGTTTTTACCCCGGATATACGAACGCCAATAGTTCTCGTTATACATGTCATGCTTGTATTTGTTCTCGAACAACTGACTTAGGCTGCTCGTGCCAGCCGAGGTAATGGCCAGATCCATATCATCGTAGAACACGATTACATCCTCAATGAAATCCACGGAAGATGCCAGTGAAGCGATGCTGTCCTGCATCGTATACACCTTAGCCATATCAATACCCCCATCCTCCTCCGATTCCAGACTACTGTAAGGAAGACCATGAATCGTATGGATGATGTTGTTGACCGAGCGGAAGCTGTTATCGAAGGACTGAATCATCGTTCTTACCGCCAGCGTATTGTTCTGTGCAACCTTCTCATAAATGCCTGAGATCGAATTCTTGAATACAAAATAATTGGATACATACATGATGCCGATGACTAAGAGCAGCGAACAAAAAATTTGCACGATACCCAGATTAGTAAAAAAACGCTTCAAGTCATAGTCATCCTTTCTCCTAGTTGTTTATCCAATTAATTATACATGAAATCGACTCATCCCTTCTCGGCACCGATCATAACACCCGAAGCAAAATATTTCTGAGCAAACGGATAGATCATCAAGACAGGGATCATGGACAGGATAATCGTGGCATTCTTCTTCGCCTGAGGCGCAAGTGCTGCCGCATCGACCAAGCTAGAACGATTACCTTCATCAAAGATGAGCATATCTCGAAGCACAACCTGAAGTGGATACAAAGTTGCATCATTCAAATAGATCATCGGCAGGAAGTAGCTGTTCCAGTGCCCCATGAAATAAAAGAGTGCGATCGACGCCAGCGCTGGTTTGGATAAAGGAATTACGATATTGAACAGTATCCGATACTCGGATGCACCGTCAATGAGTGCCGCTTCACGGACCTGATCAGACATGCCCTCATAGAAACTTTTCAGAATAATTAGCTCCATCGTCCAAATCGCATTCGGAATAACGAGCGCCCAAACCGAATTAGTAAGACCAAGCCCATTTACTATCAAATAATTCGGAATGATACCCGGATTGAGGAACATCGTTAGTACAATACCAAACATCCAATATTTGCGCCAAATAAAATTAGGACGGGACAGCGGATATGCCGCTATCGCAGTTAATGCTAGATTAATGAAAGTACCAAAGAAAGTATAGAAAATAGTATTCAGATACGCTCTCGGTATTCGTTTGTCTTTTAAAACATCCACGTAGGCATCAAAGTTAATGCCTTTAGGAAATAAAGTGATTTTACCCTGAACAACGGAGGCCGTATCACTTATCGATATCGAGAAAATATAAAAGATCGGATAGACTGTAATAATGCCAACGCAGATTAGGAGCAGGGCGTTGATGACTCCGAACAGATTAAACTTTGATTCTCCTACCATAGCCCCTTACCTCCTGCCCTTTTGCTTATGAAGTTGGCCGACAACAGCATGATCATAGCGATTAACGCCTCAAACATACCAACGGCGGCAGCATAACTGTAATTGGATTCAATCAGACCTTTTCTGTATACATAAGTTGAGAATACATCCGCTACCTCGTACGTATTCGAATTGTAGAGAAGTAATACTTTCTCGTATCCGATTTGCAGCATTTTACCTGTTTTCAAAATGAACATAATAAGAATCGTTGGCATCAAGCTAGGAAACGTAATATTCCACAGACTCTTCCACCTGCTGCATCCATCCACCTTGGCTGCTTCATACAGCGTCGGGCTAATTCCTGCGACAGCAGCGAGATAGATGATGGCGTCATAACCGGCGGTAGCCCAAATATCCGACGCGACGTAAATGGTACGGAACCACTCAGGTGCAATCATAAAGTAAATTTTCTCAAATCCAAGCGCGGCCATCATCTTGTTGATCAAGCCTGTGCTAGGTGATAAAAAGTCGATGACCATACTACAAATAATGACGATAGACAAAAATGCCGGCAAATAGGTAAGTGTCTGAATCGATTTCTTTAACCACTTCACTCGAAGTTCATTAAGCGAAATTGCCAAAAGAATCGGAATCGGAAACCCGAATATTAACGTAAAAAAACCTAATGTCAGCGTATTTTTGAATAGTAGAAGAAAATCATCACCTGAGAAAAATTTGACGAAATGCTTGAGACCGACCCATTTGCTGCCGAAGATGCCTTCAAATACGTTATAATCCTTGAACGCAATCGTTAATCCGAACAACGGACCGTATCGGAAAATAATATAAAATACAAGGCATGGTAGAAAGAGAACCAATAGCTGTCTGTCCCGTTTGATGTGATCCCACGTCGAACTAAGCGATGTAGAGAACCGGGAGCCTCGCGGTGGCTTATTCAGTGTAAGGACCTTCTCCGTGTTAGGGTTTGGCACGTTTCTTCTCCTCCTGGATGTTGGCGAATGGCACTTGGAACATAAATGTCCTTCGTGCCATTTCACCATCCTAATTATCCTGTTTGTTCTATTTATTTACTGGCGTCAAAACGCTTTTGGGCCTGATTGTATACATCAGCATATTTGCTTGCGCCCATCTTCTCAGCCGTTGTCAGCCAATCATTCCATTCCTTATCTCCATAGTTCTTGTTAAGGATGTACTTCGCGTTAAACTCATTCATCGATTTAATAATCGAGGTTTGCAGCTCTGCAATCGTAGCGATCTCATCCTCAGTTAGATTAAGGACAGGATCAAGTGGTTCAAATTTGTTGCCTGTTAGTATCTTATCCTGAGCCTCTTGTTCTTTCTCTGTGTAGTTGTAGTATACAGAGCGATGATCTGGATTCAGGTACATACCTTCAACCCACATACCATAATGATCTTCCAATGCTTTAATATCTACATTAGCAAGGTCAGCAAGTTCTGGATATACCGGCTTACCGTCCGCATCAAAGTTAAAGTTAACACCCTCAACACCAAGCGTAATCAACTCAGAACCAGATGGGCTCGTTAAGTAGTCAAGCAATTTAAGTGCAGCTTCTTTATTCGAATTATTGGCAACTGCCATCCCGAAATCCGCATCGATTCTAGGCAGTGTCCGGACGTGGCCCGTAGGTCCGATCGGATTGCCGTAACGCAGATCATACTCTGGATTTTGTGAGCTGACTTGGTTATAGAACAGATCCATACGTCCGATCCAGTCCCATGTGACGAACGATTTGTCAGTCGTCATCTTGGCTGTCCAGGATTCCGGCGTATCAGTCAAAAATTCTTGATCCAGCAAACCTTCGTTATACAGTTTTTTCAGAAAATCAAGCATAGCTTTATGCTCTGGCTGTGTGCCTGCGAATTTCCAGGTACTAGCTGATTCATCATAATAAGCAGGATAGCTCAAGCCGCCGATCCCCCACCCGTAAGAAAGATCACTAAAGATATTTTCTTTCGTTTTGGAAGCCATCGGATAGGAATCCGGGTAAATTTCTTTTAGTTTTTTGAGCGCTTGATAGAATTCTTCATCATTCGTCCACTCCGGAATGTTGTTCTTTTCAAAGATATCTTTTCTATACATCATACCGTGGTTAACGTCGCGGTTCATGTTATAAAGCGGCCATGTATAGAGTTTGTTGTTCTCATCACCGTAGGAGCTAGCTACCCATGGGTTCTCATCGATGTACAGTTTTTTGAAGTTCGGTAGCATATCCGCATAGTCGTTAATAGCTACAACCGCTTTTTGCTGCCCGATTTTCTTCAATTCATCCGGTCTAAGTCCGCTAAAAATATCAGGCAGTTTACCGGATGCGACGACTAAACGAAGTTTGTCTTGGTAAGTAGTTGCAGAATAGCTTTGGAAATCTACTGTTATCCCCGTGCGTTTCTCAATTTCCTTGGCAATCAGCTTATCGTTAAGTTGGAAATCACTAACGAGCATCCATGTAACCGTTGTCGGCTTATCTACCAAAGGAAGCTTTAATCCACCAGTATCACCATATTGATTGCTAGTGTCTTCCACTACCGCGTTGCCTGGAGTGTTACTTGCTCCTCCATTCTTATCTCCGTTTGAAGCGCTCCCATTTTTGCCGCCGCCAGAACCGCATGCAGCCAGCAATGCACTTGCCATAATCAGAACAAGCACCATACTGAGAATTCTCTTTGACATTTTTTTGCCTCCCCTTGTGATAAGTGATGATTCACTGTGTCCGAGTCATCTGTATCGGACAATTCAAATTGTAGGATAGGGGTTAACACCCCGTAAATAAAGCGTTTTCAACGACCGCAATTTTTTCGCTGCAAATAATCATCTAAAATCGTAAAAACCTTGATATATCAAGCAATTTCGAGTGTGGAAAATGCTAAATAGGTGGAAAATGCTATATATTCGTTTTCGTTTTTTTGTTTTTTTCGCTTTTTCCGGATTTCTCCCCCTTAACAATCGAAGAAATAACAAGTAGGGGGTGGTAATTTCTTACAACATAACGGATTCTCCTGACCTTCTGCTCTCCTCTGCAGCCTCAACAAAGCGAATAACCTCTAGTGTCTCCGGCCATCTAAGTGGAGAAATACGAGTCTGGAACAGTACCATAATCTGTTCGAGCAGACTGGCATAGAAGGGCTTGGCTGCAAAATCGATCTCAATCGATGAGGTTTGTGCCTGTCGGTGGATATCTGCACTAAACGGAGTTCCTGGCTGGCGGCTAAGTCTGACCGTTCCCTCACGTCCATCTCTCCAGACAGCTGATATATACTCTACCTCTTCCACTCTCGTTACATTTACTTCCACGCAGCCACTGCCCATAATGCCATACAGAAGCTCCACTGAATGTATTCCGTACCAGTAATAATAAGATTGCGTTGGCTCGATATCCAAAGGTCCGCCGACATCCGCACGAATCACAGATGTGGAACCATGCAGTGCCAGATCATCGGTAATTTGCTGGGCATATCTTAGAGTAGAGCTGCTCATCAGCGGAACCTGATGCTCCCGTGCGATTCGGAAGATCTCCTCCGCTTCTGCGCTGCATAAGGCCAACGGTTTATCGATAAAGACCGGCTTGCCGAAGGGAGCGATCCTCTTGAATTGCTCCATATGTACCCGCCCATCCGCTGATGTAAGCAGAATAGCATCACAACTTGCTGCTATCTCCTCAGGACTATTCATTCGGCGTACGCCGAATTCAGTTTCGAGTGTAGTCATAAAGCCCTGGACCCGATCTGCACTAAGTGCAAAATCCCGGACCCGCCTAAAAAAGCTGCTACAACCTTCCCGCCCGTAATGTGATTCGCATCGGACGGGTCGTTGAGCAGCCTGGTGAATGCAACGGAATGGGAGGAATCTGTACCTACAATGCCTATATTTAAAAGTTCCACACTTGTTCTCCCCTTTCTAAGACACATCTGCTATTCAGTAGCTAGCTTCTGCCAAGCTATGGCCGCAAGTAAAGATGCGCCAAGCGAAATACAATCTTCATTTAACTCATACCTCGGATGGTGAAGCCCATAGGCACTGCTCGCGTCTATGGTAGGACCTGATCCTATCCAGAAGAAGCAGCCCGGCACATGCTGCAGATAGACAGAGAAGTCCTCGCCAGCCAAAGTCGGAGGGGCCTCAATTCTGCGTTCAGCGCCAATAGTATAGTCTATCACCTGTTCGACATGACGGTTGCAGTCCTCATGATTGATCAAGACAGGAGTCTGCTCAATATATTTCAGCTCCGCCTTGCATTTATAGCCTTCGGCGATTTGCTTAACGATCCTCTCTATTCTCTCTGGCATCTGCTTCTGAACCTTGGCATCGAAAGTACGAATCGTTCCGGTCATTTTTGCATAATGCGGTATGACGTTGTTCGCTTCGCCTGACTTAATGCTACCAATTGTAACGACAACGGGATCAAATGGCGATACCTCCCGACTGACAATACTTTGCAGAGCCATAACGATATTCGAAGCACATACAACTGGATCTATGGATTGATCGGGAATCGCTCCATGTCCGCCACGTCCTTCCAGATGAATCTCGATGCGATCTACCGAGCCCATCAAGGAACCGTACCGTGTAGCCGTCAGCCCCGCTGATAATGTTGGAAGGTTATGCCATCCGTAGATTTCATCGACCCCATCGAGAGCGCCCTGTTCAATCATCGCCTTTGCTCCCGCATTAATCTCCTCAGCCCCTTGGAACAGAAATCGAACGGTACCCTTTATTTTTTGGCTCACTAGTAGCTCTGCAGCACCTAGCAAGATGGATGTATGCGCATCATGTCCACAGGCGTGCATAATCCCCGGACGTGTCGAAGCGAACTCCAGCCCCGATTCCTCATGAATTGGCAGAGCATCCATATCAGCCCGTAGCGCAATCGTCGGCCCCGACTGCTCACCCTTTAGCTCTGCGACGATGCCATATCCGCCGATCCCGCTGCGAAATTCAATTCCGAGCTGGCTAAGCCGCTTCGCTACTTTCTCAGCCGTCTCCGACTCCTGCAAGCTTAACTCGGGATAACGGTGCAAATCCCTACGAAATGCGATTAGCTCCGCTTCAAGCTGCTTGCCTGCTTGAACGAATGATGACAAGATCATCTTCATCCCTCCTCTTTCTCATACAGTTCTTTCATAATCTTCTTGCCCGTAGGGGTCTGCGCTAGCCCTCCCAATGCTGTCTCGCGATGCTTCTCGGGCATCATACTGCCGACCTCCAGCATCACATCAATGACCTCATCTGATGGAATAACACTTCTTATACCGGCTAATGCCATATCTGCCGCGGCCATCGCCGTAACTGCGCCGAAGCCATTCCTCACGATGCACGGAATTTCTACCAAACCAGCTACCGGATCGCAAATAAGGCCGAGCGTATTTTTCAGCGCCAGACCTACCGCATGCACCGCCTGTTCAGGCGTCCCGCCGCGCAGCTCCACCAGAGCTCCGGCAGCCATGCCGATTGCCGAGCCTACCTCAGCCTGACATCCACCTTCAGCCCCCGATACGAAGGAGTTATTAGCAATAACGTAACCGATTGCCCCCGCACTGAACAGACCTTGAACTAGATGTTCATCGCTCCAGCCAAACCGTTCCTGTGAGCTGACGAACACTCCTGGTATGATACCACAGGAGCCTGCCGTTGGAGTGGCAATAATTCTCCCCATTGAAGCATTCACCTCGGACACCGCCAGAGCATAAGCCATTGCTGTGCAGGTTTCCTCTCCTAGTGATGGGACGCCTTGCTGCATATAAGTATGAACCCGCTTAGCATCTCCACCGGTTAATCCGCTGCGGGGCTGCATCTCGCTCTCAATCCCTTTATGAACCGCCTCTTTCATAACTTCATAGTATTCGGTCATCTGCTGGATGACTTGCTGATCTGTTTTCCCCGTCTCAGTAGCCTGCTCTGTAATCATCAGCTGCCCGATCGTAACTGCTTCTTTCTCACAGAGCCGAATCAATTGCTCTAAATTCGCGAACCTCATCCCCTATCCCCCTTAGCGCCAAGATGAATAAGACGAACCCTGTGAACATCCGGCAAGCCGGAAATTGTCTTAATAAATCCGCTATCTAATATCTCATCGCACTCAATCACGGTCAGAGCATCTCCGCTTCTCGATTTCCGGTCCACTTCCATATAACCGATATTGGTGTTGGCATGCTTGAATATATCAGTCATCTCAGCCAAAATACCGCGCTGGTCAGCATGAAAGATCAGCAGGGTCGGATAGATCGCCGTAAATTTAACGTCGAAATCATCAATGCTCACGACCTCTATATTTCCGCCACCGATCGAGCTGCCCGTTACAACGATCCGCTGATCTCCCCGCTCTAGGATCATTGTTGCGGTATTGGGATGGACCCGGCCTTCTGCGCAGTGCGGATCCTCACCTTCATCCCGGCTTCTTCGGCCCGTGCAAAGGCTTCTCGGATTCGTAGATCATCTGTATCATAATCGAGTAGTCCGGCGATCATGGCCAAATCTGTACCGTGGCCGCGATGCGTTGTCGCAAAAGAACCATAGAAGATGATCTCCACCTGCTCCGGCAGCTCCCCAAGAACATGACGGGCTGTTCTCCCCAGTCTTACAGCGCCTGCGGTATGAGAGCTGGAAGGGCCCACCATGCTCGGACCGATAATGGAGAATACATCCTTGAATCGCATGTTTGAGCCCTCCTTAATTATTGATCTTCAAGCCATTCGGTCAGGTGCGCAGCCACAAATTCATCATCGTGCAAATGCGGATAATTGCGATACATACGATCGATTTCTTCCATCTGACCCGGAGACAGCGTCTCATGTGGGTTCAGACACCAGATGCCCTGCAACAGGCCTTGGCGGCGCAGTACTTCATGAATACCTGGTATACAGCCTGGCAAATTGATGCGCAGGATCAAAAAATGCTGCATTGGTATCTGTCACCTGTATATTGCGAGTTAACCATTCTTTTGCGATTTCGCCATGAACGCGGGCAAGCTTGATTTCTTCCAGGAGTTCAACGGCTTTTTTCGTCCAGACTGCCCAATGGCCAAGCAAGCCACCAACAACCGTCTTTTCCACAAGTTCACCATCGACTTCAAAACGGTAGGTAGTTAGCAAGTCATTGATGATATTGTCATCATTGCCTGTGTAAAGTGCGATTTCATCCCGTCTGCTGGAATAGCAAATGGCGCGTGCAACATCGATCGACTGGTAGCGGTTGAACGGCGCCATCTTGATCGCAACCACATTCTCAATTTCAGCAAACTTACACCAGAAATCGAAGCTGAAGATTCGTCCGCCAACAGACGGTTGCAAATAGAAGCCGATCACAGGCATCAAGTTGGCTACCTGCTTCGTTCTCTCCAGAATATCCTCTTCACTCCAGTTAACCAGACCGCCCATACTGAGTAGAACAGCGTCGTAGCCCAGAGATTGTGCCAGCCGCGTCTCATTCAACACCTGCTCTGTAGGTCCGCATACGCCAGCTACTTTAATAAACGGACGATCTATATTGGCTTTAGCGATTTCCTCGGCGGCCATTCTAAGTACAGGCTCAAGCAGATCATGCTCTGGATCACGAATTTCAAATTGTGTGGAATGAACACCGATCGCAATCCCACCGGCCCCGATGCGGCATAATAACGGGTTAATGCCCGTTGATGTTTCTCGTCCAATTGACGGTTTTCATCAAGCGCCAGAGGGTGGGCAGGGATGACTAGGCCCTCGTGCAGCGCTTTCAGAAGTTCAGGTGAAAGTGTTGTAGTAGCCACTAAAATTTCCCCTTTCTTTCCTGGAAGTGAGTCGGTTTATTCCATGTTGCTCCGCCTGCTTCAACCCATTCGGCCATCCAATCGATCATTTGTAGCAGGGATACCGCCGGGTAGCCAAAACGCTGATGCGATTTCGATGCATTGTTCAGCAGTGCTAGCTCGGCTTCTGTACCTTCGAAGATCGCTTCTTTACCGAGGCGCTTGGCGAATTCCTCAGCAGCCCAACGGATCGACATCGTCTCCGGTCCGGTAATGTTCATAATGCTTGGCGGACTCGTGCATTCCGTCAGACAGCGCAGAGCCATCTGATTGGCATCCCCTTGCCAAATGACGTTGGCATGGCCCATCGTCAGATTGATCGCCCGCTGCTCATTGACGGACTTGGCGATCTCGAGCAGTACACCATAGCGCATATCAATCGCATAATTCAATCGATAGAACAGCATTGGCGTTCCGTTCTTGTGCGAGTGGTATTCAAAGATGCGCTCCCGTCCCAAAGTCGATTGAGCATATTCGCCAAGTGGCTCCGGTGTGATCGATTCGCTGGCTCCGCCGCTGCCAACCGGCATGAAAGGATAGATGTTCCCCGATGAGAATACGACGATCCGAGAATCCTTATATTTCTCAGCCACTCTGCCCGGTAAATAAGTATTCATGCCCCAAGTGAAATGCTCTCGGCCTGTTGTCCCAAATTTATTTCCCGCCATATAGATGATGTTGTCCGCATGTGGCAACTTCATTAGCTCCTCGTCATTCAACAGATCACAGGAAATCGTCTCGATCCCTGAATCCTCCAGCTCGCGTCTTGCCTCTTCATTGGAGAACCGTGATACGCCGATGATACGCTTATTCAAACCGCCCTCGCGGACCGCATTTTGCGCCAGTCGAGCTAGACTAGGGCCCATTTTTCCGCCTACACCTAGAATCAGGATATCTCCCTCAATGGTAGATAAGTCTTTGACCAATGCCTCGGATGGCTCAGCCAATTTTGCTTCCAATTCCTCGATTGTTTTCAAAGCATTTTCCCCTTTCATCCGTGGATCTGTCTCCATCATAACGACAAGGGATATATAAAGACAAATCTTTAAATCGTCTTTAAATAGTTGAAAAATTTAAATCATCGTCTTATCCTTCAAAAAAGAAAAACGGTAAATTTGCCGCGGCCGCCCCTTGGGTACCTTCTCCATCCCGGCAATATCAACGAGTCCATTATCGATCCAGAGTAACAGCAACCGGTGAGTGCTCTTACAGTAATATCAAGCAGAGCAGCAAGCTCATGTACCGAGTATTCAAATTTACCGGATTTCGCAGTATGGGATAACAGTTTGCTTAAATAGGCGCTTGTCATTCCCGCCTCCTCCGCTCGTCTGATCAGTCCCGTATATGTTGGCGACAGTACGGTCTGTATTGGATCCGACATTTCCAGTGGCCCGATCAGCGTCTGATCCTCACGGATAATAAAGCAGGTATTCCCGCCAGCTTCCCTCGATTTACGCAGCGCAGCCCGCGCATTGGTTCCCGCTTCATTGGCTGAGGTTCCGAACCCGACTCCGAAGCTTAAGGAAATTCCGAACGACTGGCTAGCATCCTTGGCCAACGGAATCGTCTTATAACCGCCAGTTCTCTCTCGAAGATGCCCCGCGTCGTAAAGAATAAATACTCCTCGCCGCCGATTGGCGTCAGGTAGCCGTCCAGCGACTCGACATAGTCCAATACCATCCGATGGATGTCCAGCTTCAGCTTCTGCACTTCATGCTCACTACCGCGCTTCATGACAAGCTTCCCGAAGTCGTCAACCTTGATCATACCCACAACAATTTGCGATTCCTTAATCCGCCGTGATTCCGTGGACAGCAGTGCACGCTCCAAGGTCACGCTCATATCCTGATCCGATGGAATCAGCCATTCATTGGCAGCACCAACGACAGCTAGTCTACGAGCGACCGATTCTACTCCAGTAATCGCAAGTGAGCAAGCTCCCGTATTCAGCTGCTGCTGGTGAAAAGCAAACAGCTTGTCCGCCGAGGCATGAGCAGGACCATTATAAAGGACAATCTTCGTGTGCTCGATGCTAAGATCCTGCAGCGCGTTCATGACCATCGTCTTTGTCAACGAATCGATCGAGATGCCGCCATCCAGGTGTCCAGTCTGCTGGGCTCGGAATAATGTTCTATATAGTCCTGCACCTGTCAGTGGAACATAGTGGACCGGAATCGTAATATTTACCTTCTCCTTCACCTTACGATGCGATTGCGCGCCGAATAGAATAAGCGCCTCCACCTCTGTCATCAACAGCTCAGCTGCCGCAGGAATTTCACCTTCATCCTGCACGATCTTCACAATAGGCATGAACGTGGGGAATGCCTTGATCACCTTGAGTAGTTTGTCTACAACCGGCTGAATTCCAATAATGCCAATCTTGATTTGCATCTGATTCGATTCCTCCTCTCTAAGAAGTTGTTCTAAGTCCGTTCAATCTCTAACGAAACTACGGATCGTTATTTCCTCCAAAACAGCAATAAATTATTTCTAACGAAACTACAAATCGTTATTAGGGTGAAAAACAAACTTTTAGCCACTCTTTTGCCGAAATAGCGGTACCCAGTTTCGTTACGATTTTTAGCAGCCCTTTTTCAGCTTAAATAGAGTTGCTCAGTTTCGTTAGAAATAGTCTTAATCGTCTACAGATAAGTTTAGGAATTTTCCTTTTGAATTTTAGCAGGGTTGTTGATTTTATATGCGACCGGGTGCTTCGTCAGCTTTTTGGCAACAATTTTGGCTTCAAAAGTAATCGTATCCCCAATGGCGAGCTCAAGCTTTTTGAGTGTCGCGCTGTGACTTGACCATGCTTCACCGATTTCGGTCTCCGGTTCAAGAATCGCAACCGACTCATAGATAACCACTTCATCGTCATTATCGGAGAAATGATTCGGCACCGTTGTGAACTCCTGTACAGTTGCCGTCATTTTCACTTTGCCCTCAGGCAGTTCAATCTTTGGCTTCTTCGCTTTTTTCACTTTACTCTGCGGTGCAGGCGCATAATCTGGATCCGAAATATCAACGATTGGCGATTCAACTGCTTCTATTTTCTTGGAGGACTCTTCTTCCAGCTGTGTTCCGATCGTTTCCGTTTCAGGAGAAGTTACTGCCTTAGACGTTTCTAGTCCCGAATTTTCTGGATCGGCTACAGTCGCCTCATCTGCAACTGGCTTCTGTCCATAGCTCGCTGCCTGCATCTCCTTCAAATACGAAGGATGAATACAGTGCAATTGCTTATTTTCCAATTCAATGACTGCCGTAATCTTATCAACCATTCCAACGATATTGCAGGGCAGATTCTGGCCATACCCCTTGTAGAAGAACGCTTTTGTCTTGGTAGCTTTGCCGGACAATAATCCCCATTCTTTGCACTGCTCCAGCTGCGCCGTCTCGTCTTCGAAGGCGATATAGCTTAGAGGTTCGATCACAAATTCATATTCCATTGCCCCTCCACCTTTCAAAATCCATAAATTTATATTATCATTTCTTACCATCCACAAGCTGCTGATACTAGGCGTTAGGGATAACTCTGTTATCTCGTTCCTGAACATATCTATTTAAAAACTTCACATTGCACACTTTTGGCAATCTTGTTTAGATCCAATGCCATCCACCATTCACCCAGAACGCAATCAGCATTCCAAGCAAGACCGCCGTATTCGCTGCAAAAAACATCAATCCGACCGTAGAAGGAATATCTTCTCCATTAAGCTCGCGAGTTTTCTCTCCCATATGGGCACGGACCGATACAACGCCATGATATGAATTTTCTCCGCCAAGCTGAATACCGAGCGCACCTGCAACTGCAGCTTCCGGGTAACCACTGTTCGGACTGGGGTGCTTCGGAGCATCGCGCCTTACGGCCCGCACTGCCCCTTTCACATCAAGCCTCATTAGCCAAGCTCCAAGGAACAACATCAGGGCCGTTATACGTGCCGGAATATAATTCGCGACGTCATCCAGCCGGGCCGAAGCCCAGCCCAGATCGATATATTTGTCGTTCTTGTAGCCGACCATCGAATCTAGTGTATTCACGGCCCGGTATGCGATCGCTAGCGGGGCACCGCCGAGCAGAGCGAAGAACAGCGGCGACACGATTGCGTCGACGATGTTCTCGGCGACCGTCTCTACGGCGCCGCGGGCGATCTCCGGCTCGGCGAGATGGCCCGTGTCGCGGCCGACGATCATGCCAAGCGATCGTCTGGCTGCAGGGAGGTCGCCCTTGCACAGCTGGGCGCACACCTCCATCCCGGCGTCCCGCAAGCCCTTGGAAGCGATCGTCGTCCAGATGACGATCGCCTCCGCGGCTGCGGACAGCCACGGGCTCACCTGGGCCAACAAATACAGCATGGCCCAGGTGAGAGTGAAGCTGCCGCCGACAACGATCAGCGGCAGCAGCAGCCCCGCCGCCCGGTAGTGGCGGGGCCTGAACAGGCGGCGCAGCAGCGCCTCGACTGCGGCGATCGCCTTCCCCATCCCGATAACCGGGTGGGGAAGCCATCTTGGATCGCCGAGCAGCCGGTCGAGGGCATACGCCGCCGGCAGCACCCACCACGCCGCCATCATCGGCGCTCACCCGCTGCGGCGCGCAGCGATTCGCTCACGGCGGCGTACACCAGGCGGCCTATCGTGCCACCCAGATCGGTCGCGGTCCCGGCATAGGCGTGCAGCAGCGGCCAATCGGCCCGCTGACTGGCGCCGAGCACGACCGCGTCCGTTGTTGTGCCAGTGGCCGCCAGTCCATTCTCGGCGTCAAGCACGCCGAGGTCCTGCAGCGCTGCGGTCTTGGCCTCCGTCGCCGTGATGACGGCGTTCACCAGCGCTGCATCCGTCATCCTGCCGTCCACCACCAGCAGGATGTTGATCGTCCCGGCGTCCATACCGCCGGGAATGTCGTCCTCTGAACTCCCGCTCGCGCGGAGTTCGAAGCCCCCGCCGTTGCGCAGCAGAATACGGCGTAGTCATTGCAGCGCTCCTCGGCAACCGCCGCGTAGCGCAACCTCACCGCCGTCAGCAGTCCGGCGGTCTCCTGCTCCGAGATATCCCACTCTTGCAGCAATCGCCGAATATCGCTCTCCGGTTCATCGCAGCGATAATGCTTGTCCACATATATATTCACGATTTGGTGCAGCTTGCGCATACCACCTCCGTAGACAGCGCTGCTGACTCCTTGGAGTGGGGTCGGTGGTGTAAGCAGCAGATGGCGCTCACTCCGCAACAGCTTCAGCCCCGCCCAGGCTTCCGATTCATAAAGCCCCTTCTCCGCTCCATCTATAAATGGCATTGTCATTGGGTTTGACCTCCCAGCACAGCGCTCAATTCCGCGAGCAGTCTCCGGCTCTCGCGTTCTCCCTTAACCGCTATCCGGATATCGCGCTCACCAAGCCCTGCGTACATCGCACAACTGCGAATTAGCACCCCACGGCTTCCGAGCTCCGCTTGAACCCTAGCTGCTGTCCAACCCTCAGCTAGACGGACGAGCATGAAGTTCGCCTCTCCTGGCCACGTCTCACAACCAAGCTCCCGTAAGGCAGCATGCAATAGACCGCGCTGTTCTGCAATTATAGCCATTGTCTCCTGCTCGTAGGCATCATCTGCCTGCAAGCACACCTCTCCGGCGGCCAAAGCCAACGAATTGACGCTCCAGGTTACCTGCTTGCCGCGCATCCTGGCTGCAAGCTCCGGTGAAGCAATCGCAAACCCGAGTCTCAGCCCGGGAATCGCATAAAATTTCGTCATCGAGCGGATGAGCACCAGATGACTATACTTGGTTAGCTCTGGCAGAAGCGACTGTCTCTGATGCTCGGGAATGAAGTCGACAAAAGCTTCATCAACAATCAAGTACGTACCGCTCCGCTCGGCGGTCTCCGCAAATCTACGCAGCTCATCGAGCGGATATTGTACGCCGTTCGGATTGTTGGGTTGTCCTAGAAATACTAGATCCGTCTCCATTATCAAGCGTTCAATGTCCTGCGGTGCCGCCCTGAACGCTCTCTCCTCTTTACCGAACACTGAGCTAACCTGTGCTCCGAACTGCTCAGCCAGCGTTCGATATTCAGAGAAGCAAGGCTCAATAATGCCCACTTTTGATGGAGACAGAGCTAAGAGGGCTAGTGCCATATTCTCCGCAGCTCCATTCCCAATCACAAGACATTCCGGTTCCACGGTATAGCGACGGCTTAACAAAGATACCAACCGGCGGTGGCCTGGATCCGGATATTTCACAATTTCCGGCAGAACTTCCCGTAATTTATCCAATAAACCGGGCGGTGGACCAAGCGGGTTAATATTGGCGCTCAAATCCATCATCTGCTCCGGAGCAATCCCATAACGTTCTGCAGCGGTTTGCAAATCCCCGCCATGTCCGTACACTTCCAGCAACATATTACGACTCTCTTCCTCTCTATCAGAAAGGTTCAACAGATTTGAACTGCTCTCAGGTATGATTAAATATGATTATACCATTATGAAGATAGGCTCCGATTCTCGTCAATCGCCTGCGAGAAAATACCTCCGATCCCCCCTATTCCAGCCTCGACACAATACGCGGCATAACGATTCCCCTCATGCGGCGTGGGAGACACTCTTCCTGCTGACAGGTACATAGATGATTACATGCATTTTTCATGAATAAATGACGACGATACTTTGGTTTGACTAATAATTAGTTTACAATAGATAAGGAATATACAAAGAACAAATCTCATAGGCAATGGAGGCTGAAACATATGCTGTTTATTGACAATCAAGGGATTAACGATCCAACGGTTAACCTCGCTATTGAAGAATATACATTAAGGCATCTTCCGCTCGAGGATGACAGTTATTTGTTGTTCTATATTAACGCTCCTTCGATCATCATCGGCAAGCATCAGAACACGATCGAAGAGATCAATCAGGAATATTGCAAGGAGAACGGAGTACAAGTCGTTCGCCGACTATCAGGAGGCGGTGCAGTCTACCATGATCTCGGCAACCTGAATTTCAGCTTCATTACGAAGGATGACGGCAACTCATTCCACAATTTCCGTAAATTCACACAGCCTGTTGTCGAAGCTCTGAAATCACTGGGCGTTAATGCCGAGCTATCAGGACGCAATGATCTACAGGTCGGCGAGCAGAAAATATCCGGTAACGCCCAATTTTCCACACGTGGTCGGATGTTTAGCCACGGCACACTGATGTTCAACTCCGATTTAGATAATGTCCAGGCCTCCCTTAAGGCCAATCCGGAGAAATTCAAATCCAAGAGCACCAAATCGGTTCGCAGCCGTGTTGCTAATATTAGCGACTTCATGGATCAGAAGATGACGGTTGAAGACTTCCGAGCTGAATTGCTTCGTCATATTTTCGGAATGGAAGCGGAACAAGTACCACAGTACAAACTGACCGAAGCCGATTGGGCTAAAATCAACGAAATTTCGCAGCAACGCTACAAGAACTGGGATTGGAACTATGGTCTGTCCCCAGCCAGCAATGTGAAGCATGCCAAGAAATTCCCTGCGGGTATTATTGACTTGCGTATGGACATTGAAGAGGGACATATCCGTAACATTAAAATTTACGGTGACTTCTTCGGCGTCGGAGATGTTGTGGATATCGAAGACAAACTTAGAGGAATCCGTTACGAAGAAAACGCGGTTCGTGAAGCGCTTGCTGACATTGATGTGAAATACTATTTCGGCAACATTGACAAGGATGAATTTATCGGTCTGGTGTTCCTAGAAGAATAGTATCTGGAAAGAAACCACATATGTATACGCCCGGAGTACGAGAACCCTTCAACAGGCTCTCGTACTCCGGGCTTTTTATTTCTACTCGCAATCCCCAATTCTTCAATTCATTGCTACACTTAGATAATTTGAGCTCGAAGGTGTTATTTTGCATGTTTCTAGCCAAGCAAGAGATAAGCCCAAGAACGATATTTCCTCGCTTACGCTCCCTCATATAATTCCTTAATGATACGCTCAATCGGCAGAGCATTCAGCGCCATGTCCCGTATCGTATACCGCTCGTTCACCAAAGAGATGAACCCCCGAAGCGGCATAATATCCGTATCCAGCTCCAGTTCAGCTTCTGTAGGAGAGTCCTGCTTCAGCACGCTTACTCCTTCGATTCCGCTCCAATCTGCGGCCAATTCTGTCGAGAGATGAACCGTCTTCTTCGCTCCCAGAAATCCGCGCAGTGCCTGGATAGAATCGTCGAATACGATCTCGCCGTGATTCACAACGATAACTCGCCTAGCCAATTGCTCAATATCCTCCAGATCATGCGTTGTCAGAATGAAGGTTACACCTCGCCGGTTCATTTCCTGCACAAAAGAGCGAATTCTCTCCTTAGCAATCACATCCAGTCCGATCGTCGGCTCATCGAGGAAGACGACATCCGGACGATGCAGCATCGCCATAATGAACTCGCATTTCACCCGCTCTCCGAGAGACAACTGCCGAGTCGGCTTGCGGATAATCTCCGCTACGTCCAGTAACCGGACTAATTGATCCAGTGTCTCTTGGAAGGCCTCATCCTCCAGGCTATAAATTGCCTTATTCATATAAAACGCATCGATCGGCGGAATATCCCATAGCAGCTGTGACTTCTGTCCAAATACCGCTCCGATTCCGCGGACATATTTCTTCCGATGCTTCCATGGGGTGAAGCCAAGGATATCCACCTCGCCCGAAGTAGGGTGTAACACTCCAGTCAGCATCTTGATCGTCGTAGATTTACCCGCTCCATTCGGACCGAGGAAACCAACAATCTCCCCTTTTCTACACTGAAAGTGATCCCTTTTACCGCTTCTACCACCAGCGTCTTGCGTCGGAACATACTTGCTACCGTCTCTCTGAACGAAGCACCGCGCTGATAGGTAGTATAGTTCTTACTCAGCTCTTTAACTTGAATGATCAACCGTGTCATCCTCCTGCGCTTGTATAGTTCTTGAGCATGTAATTCCAGTACGTAAGACCGGCGGTCAGGAACACTAGACATACTAACGCAGCGACCCATGAGCCCTGAACAGGCCTGCCTAGCAAAGAGGCTGCTGGCAGGAAGCCAATCATCGTCACCGGCAGCAAATAAGTTAATATATTTTGAAACGTCTTGGAGAATATCGTCCGCGGATACATCCCAAACATCGATACAGAGTCGAATACATCGTATACCCGGCTGCTTCCAACCCATTTGAATAACATGCCGGACAGAAACAACGAAATCGCAAACAATACAATGAGCGAGCAGACAAACAGTGCCGCAAACAGCATCCATTCGTGAGCCCCCGGCATGCCTAACTTTGACAATGCCCAACCGGTTAATATTCCACCGCTGATAACTCTACCGAAGTCATCAATCGAGAAGGAATTCACCGCAGTAATGAACAGCACAGAACGCGGCTTTAGCAGAAAAATATCAAACGATCCTTCGCGTACATGATAGAGTGTGGTCGAGACAATTCCGAAGAAAAACGGGAAGGCAATGCCCTTGGCCAGTGTGAATATGCCTTGAATCAACAGTGCTTCGTGTAACGTCCAGCCGGGAAAAGAAGCCCCGGTGCTATATAGCAGCACCATGAAGAACGGAATCAGCAAATCCCCGATCAGCATCATTAATAGCGTAATCAAAAAATCCGCGCGATACGCCATCCGCTCCGACAGCTTTGTCTTCATCATGACACGATAGCAGGCCAGAATCGACCTCATACGCCCACCCCCGTAAACTTACGAATGCCTAGTCGAATCAGCAGCGCGGTGATTCCCCACATAGCAACAACGGCAATCCCCTGAAGACCGACGATCTGCGGTACGGTCAAAGCGATACCCGCCAGTTCATAATCACCAAAGACAACCCTCGCAGGAACATACTGCATAAATTGAAAGGGCAAAAAGAATAAGACACGCTGGATAGCATCCGGGAAAAAGGTTAGTGGAACTAGCGTTCCTGCAGATATGCTGCCGATCAGATGAAACATGTTTCTGACCCCGTCCGCATTGGTCAGCCAGAAAGCGGTCAAGCCGATGCAGTAATTGACCAGAAAGGTCATTAGAAATCCGAATACGACTGATATGAGTGCCCAGAGTGGTCTCTGTGGCAATATATCAATACGGAATATGAACAAGTAGATTAGAAAAACAGGTAGAAACTCCATCCAGAAGCCAAGAAATCGATGACCGATCTTCTGGGACAGTGCGAAGAACAGGTGTGAAACTGGACGGAGCACAAAAGTGACATATTTACCGGTGCGAATTAGCATCTGTAAATTCCAGTCGGCAAAATCAAAGGTTAGATAATTAATGCAGGACATCACCCCGTAATACGCCAGCATCTGCGTCAGGGTTAGCCCTCCCAATGTATCGCGGGTAGTAAATACGGCGGTCCAGATAAAATATTGCACAAGAAAATAGACGGGTCCGATCAAAATCGAGACCGCCATATGGGAGCGGAAGGCCGCCCACTCTTTATAAGTGGCCAAGCCCACCGCCTTAATCACGTTCATTGTTCGATTCATTGTAACCCCGACCAGATGATATTCTTAACATTGATGATCGATTCGGTACCCAGCCAACATCTGATGGTACAAAGAAGCTCACGATCAAATCCTCATCCGGATCAACCATCAACGCACAGCGTCCTGCCCCTTCATGATAAATCGTATGCGGCTTGAAGGGCTCGTCCTCCTTGCCCAAGTAGGTGCTCAATCCGAACTTGTTCGCCTTGCTGCGTTCTCCCCACCCGAACGCAGGCAGTCCTTTCGGATATTGAGCTCTCGACAGTCTCTCTACCGATTTGCGGCTCAGAATACGCACGCCGTTATAGGTCCCTTGATTCAGCAGCATCTGACCAAAGATATGCAGATCATCTAGGGTAGAATACAGACCGCCACCAGACCTCGGAGGCGCCCAGTCCGGCTCCGGTTCGGCTTGCAGCCGCTTCTCTTCCCATTCATTGGTCAAGCATACTTCGCCATGAAGATGCTCTGGAACGGTGAAGAATGTCCTCGTCATCCCAAGCGGCTCCAAAATCGTATGCTGGATATAATGCTCATACTTCATACCCGTGATTCGCTGAATAATCTCTCCAAGTAGAACAAAACCGATGCTGCAGTAATCCCACTGTTCTCCTGGTGAGCATACCGGTGGGCCAGCCAGCATCGCCTTGATCCATTTGGATTTGCGATATTCGATCTCCTCCGCAGGGCTACGCTGCGGCCTGTCTTCATTCCACTCATCCCCGTAGGCAAATTCGATCTCCCATCGTCCAAACGGATACGGCTCCAGAAAATATCCGGAATCAGGCGACAATCCAGAGGTATGCGTCAGCAGATGAAACACATTGATCTGCTCATAGGCACGTTGGTCGAATTCCGGAATCCAGTCCTTAACAGGCTGGGTCAAATACAACTTCCCTTCCTCCATGAGCCGCAGCACAGCGGTTAAAGTAAACCATTTCGTTAGAGAGGCTACTCTACGAATAGAATCCGATTTCAGTGGCACCAGTGGATCATTATATTTAAGACTCCCCATCGCTTTGCAGGCAAAGGTTCTGCACCCCTTGGAGAGTAAATAAGAGGCTCCCTGCAATCGATGGTCACAGATAAGCTGCTGGAGCATCGCATCCAGCCTCTCAACAGCCGCCTCGCGAAACCCCGCTTCCCCCGGCGTCATATCCAGTCGTCCCTGATGAATAACAGTACTCATGTACCCATCATTCCTTTCCCACTATGAATTAGCTAGAAATTCAAATAGTTAGTTTTTCAGCACCGAGAAGGTTGAATTACCTTTACTTTATACAAGTGATGACCATACGATTGCACGGGGATTAATAACCGCTTCAGCAACCCAGCCTGTCTGACTAGGTACAAAAAATACGTATATCAATCTTTCTTTCGGATCTATATACAGACCGCAATGACCTGCCCCTTCATGCGAGTAAGTTCCCGGCGAGCAAATGTCTTGATGGTTCAGGCTCCAGCCCAGGGACATTTGATAGTCCTTATTGTTATCCCCCAGCATTTGGAGGGCACACCGCTTAACTGATTGGACACCATGTTCTCGACTGTTCTTCTGCCCAGTAGAGTATGTCCATTAAAGGTTCCTCCGTCTAACAGACATTGACCGAATTTCCATAAGTCATGCAGTGTAGAAAATAAGCCGTTCCCTGCAGCTGGTGGCATTTCATCTACTGCGGTGTTTCCCACATCCGCCCTGACTTCCGTGTGTTCTGCCGATTCTTTAAGCCCGTTCTCCTCCCATGGGTTGACATAGCAAACCTTGGAGTGAAGCTGCTTCGGAACATCCATGAAGGTATGCTCCATTCCCAGCGGCTCCGTAATGTACTCTCTGATGTATTGCTCATACGACATGCCACTGACTCTGGCGATCACCTCTCCCAGAATCGCATAGCCTGCCGTACAATAGTTCCACTGCTCTCCCGGTCGTGCGGCCATCCTTCCCCCAAGAATCAGCTTGATCCATTCGCTTGCGCTCCATTGGTCCGATTTGTCCCTCTTCTCATGAACCCACCAACCATACCAAGGGAAGGGATATGGTTCCTGTAGACATCCTGGATCCGGCATCAGCCCCGAGGTATGCGTTAACAAATGCCACAGTGTAATATCCCGATGGTAGTCAGTATCAAACTCTTTAATCCATGTGCATACCTGCTGTTTATAATACAGTTTGCCTTCCTCAACTAGGCGGGCAATCGCAACGGATGTGAACGCTTTCGTAATCGAGTACACCTGACGGATCGAATCCAGCTGTAGATCAGCACTGTTATTATGGTAAGTTAGCTTTCCCAAAGATTGATGGGCAACGATTTTTCCGTCCTTTGCTACTAAATAACTGGCTCCCTGGAGCTTCCCTGCCTCAATGAGACTGGAAAAATGCCGGTTAGTTCTGTAAGCCGGTTCTGATCCAGGCCAAGCGTTTCTGGCTGTGCATCGATTACCCCGCTATGGATGGATACTGTATCTAGCATACTTCGTCCCTCCTTGATTTGGTTTATTTTGTCATGAGTGTCTATTCCATTCTAACCAGGAACATACATTCCCGTAAATAGAAAAGTTGATTATATTTCTTTTTTCTGGATTGGAATTGAATTATACAGTCTGAAAGGTACAATAGAGGTAGTCAAGCTATCGATAGATAAAGATATCACCAAAGGAGAGGGACCATGTACAAGCTGATTGCCATAGACATTGACGATACTCTAATTAACGACAGCAAGGAAGTCACCCCAGCCACCCAGCAGGCACTGGAGCAAGCGATTGCTAAGGGGGTCATCGTAACGCTGGCCACCGGACGTGCCTACTCTTCGGCACAAGCGATTGCCCGCCAGATAGGAATGAATGTACCGATTATCACCTATCAGGGATCCCTAGTTAAAAACCTTATCGATGAGAAAGTATTATATGAACGTTACGTGCCTATGGATGCGGTCCGTAAGGTGTTCGATTACTGTATTCAACATCAGTTGCATTTGCAGACCTATATTGATGACAAGCTCTTCGCCCGGGAAGAAAATCAGAAGCTGATTGATTACACGAACCTTAACCGGACGGAGTATTTTATTGAAGCGAATGTCGATAAGCTGGCTTCTCATCCTACACCAAAGCTACTCATCATTGATGAACCTGACTATTTGGATGAAATCGCTCCTCAGCTACGCGAGCTTCTTGGAAAGGATGTCCATATTACGAAGTCGAAGCCGAATTTCCTTGAGATTATGCACCGCGAAGGTACTAAAGGCCATGCCCTGAAGTTCCTGGCTGCTCATTTTGGCTGCGATATGTCTCAGACCATGGCGATTGGCGATTCATGGAATGATCATGAAATGCTTGAAGCCGCCGGTCTGGGTGTAGCGATGGGCAATGCGATTCCAGCCCTGAAAGAACTCGCTGGTTATGTAACGCTTAGCAATAATGAAGATGGAGTTAAAGCAGCCATCGAAAAATTTGTGTTGAATCCGCAGTAATATTGAGGATCTTTGGAAAATATAAAAGGCCCCATCTCCACTTCACCGTGGATTTGGAGCCTTTTTCTATTTTTTCTATTAAATCGTCGAGCGTTAAGCATCTAATCCCTACCAAGCAGCAAGGCCATTCCTGTCCTAGCATAGGATACACCCTCAGGCAAAGAATAACCCTTGCGATGATCGATATCATGAGACATATGAGTAAATATCGTACGCTTCGGTTTAATTTCCTGCAGTAGATCCAGTGCCTCTGTTACATCATAGACAGAACGCGTAGAGAATTCGGCCAGCTCTTTGTAAAAGCTTGTTCCAAGGATCAACAGATCAAGCCCTTGGAGTGGCCTTTTTTGCTCTGGCGGCAGATCGATGGAGTCCGAACAGTACGCCCAAGCATAATTCGGCTTATCAAACCTATAGGCATAGGAGTAGCCGTTCTTACCGTGATTTACTTTCCAGCCATATATCTTCCATCCGGCCAATACAATTCCCTCATCCACAAAATGTATGTCGAGATTCCGTTCCAGCCAAGGATATTGGCGTAGAATGATGTCACAACTTCACGCGGAGCGTACATTGCCCTTTTCGCCCCAGCCAACGGCAGGCATCAGCCCATTCCGGCAATCCGCCGATATGATCGAAATGAGCGTGGGTAATCAGCATGTGCTCTATAAATCGTTGGTCGCGCTGCTCCATACTGGCCCGGAAATCTGGTCCACAATCGATCATGAATTGCTCCCCAGCCCCACATTCTACCGCCACTGCAGATCGATACCTCCGGTTCTTTCCGCCGCTTCTTGCTTCCGTACATACTTCACAATCGCAATATAGTCTTGGTACACCCATTGCATCACCTGTACCAAGAAACACAAGTTGATCCATCTTCGTACTCTCCATTTCGATAATTATTCCTTATCTAAATAGCCAGCGCCCCGCACTCAGCATTCCTTCATTTGCAGATCTATGTTCCTTCCTTCCGCAATTTTCTCCACTTCCTTCATATCTCCCGTTTTATCAAAAAGCTAAGCTTTTGAAAACCCCCTTAGTTGGGAGTTCTAAAAAATTGGAACGTGATAGATCAAAACCTGAATATCATTCTCGATTGGATATTACGTCCTAATCAAGACATACACACGAAGGACCTGGCAATTCTGCCAGGTCCTTCGCTTATTTGCTTATATCATAGCGCTCATTGGATCACGCTTTAACGGATTTTCCACTATCCAACTGCGCTCTTCATTGTATAAATAGGCGCGATGTATAAGAACGCGAATCTCCTGCCCGATCTGAAGTGTCTCCTTCTCCAGCGAACGGAAGGTCGTCAGCACATTTCCTCCTACTTCGACCTCAACCAGCCATTCACTTCCCCTGAAATGCACATGCTTCACCACTCCAGCAGCCGTAGCAGATAGCAAAGTAAAATCCCGTTCGTAACCAATCTCAATGTATTCAGGACGGATTAACGCCTTTGCCTGCGAACCCGCTACCTCGGCCTCGAAGCCTCTCAACTCGGACGGATGATCGACCAGCGTCGATTGCCCGATAAAGGAGGCGACAAATGGCGTACTTGGCTCGCGGTAAATGTCCCACGGCGATCCTTTTTGCTCCAGCCGCCCTTCGCTAATAATCATAATCTCATCAGCGACTTCAATCGCTTCATCTTGATCATGAGTAACGAAGATCGATGTGATGCCAACACGCTCGATTAGCTCGCGCAACCAAGCTCTCAGCTCTTGGCGAATCTTCGCATCAATCGCAGCGAAGGGCTCATCGAGTAATAGAAGCTGCGGCTCCGGTGCAAGCGCCCGAGCGAAAGCGACTCGCTGGCGTTGCCCGCCGGAGAGCTGATGGGGATAACGGCCCTCGAAGCCTTTAAGTCCAGTAAGCTCAACTAGCTCCATAACCCTCTCTTTAATTGCACTCTTGGGCACTTTTTTAACCTGAAGTCCAAAAGCAATATTATCGAACACCGTCATATGTTTAAACAACGCATAACTCTGGAATACGAAGCCGATTCCACGCTCTTGCGGCGCAAGCTCATTCACACGCTTCCCATGAAACAGAATCTCTCCCGAATCCGGTTGCTCCAACCCGGCCAGCATGCGAAGAATCGATGTCTTGCCTCCTCCACTTGGTCCGAGCAATCCAATCAACTGCCCTTTTTCAATATCGAAGCTCACATCTTTAACGGCATGGAAATTACCAAAGTGCTTATCTAGATTTCGTACTTCTATATGCATCGGAAGAGGCCACATCCTTTCATCAATTCCGGCAGCGGATGATTGAACCAGGCCGCCAGATATGTAAAAACACCATTCCATAATTTCATATGTAATTACTTGGTTTTTCTTATAAAACACTTTATCAAACCACTGGACCTCCGTCAATCCAAATATTTCTAGTCCAAAAAAGCAAAAATAAAGGGCCTTATCCTTCCTGGATTCAGGCCCTTTATAACTTGTCATAAGTACACATGTATGAAATAACTCCAGTAATATATAACACTCGCATCATTACCCTATTTAATTAATGTAATACAGAAGTACAGCGATGATGATGTAAATGGATAAAGTCCAAATGTAAAACAAAAACGCCCTATGACGTTAAACGGTAACTGCTCTGGCTTAACATTTTGACATGGCCGACCGCAGCGGGCATGATCTCATCAAAGGTAAGACGGTCCTGGATGTAGAACGAAATGAACCCGTGTATTCCCAAAAACATAGTAAGCGGAAAGGAAGGATTCTGCTGCAGCGGATGCTGCTCCTCCTTCAAGAAGCGCTGAACAATCGTCTTGAACTTATCGAAGCATTTGGACTGTTCCGCACGACAGTAGGTCAATATCTCCTCATCCCGGAGCATGAACATAATCTCGTATTGATGTGGATGGTCAAGACCAAACTTAATAAACTCCAACATCAGTTCCTCTGTCTTCGTGAGTCCGTCCACCATCGGGCGCTTCGTTACCTGCTCACAGAGCAGGGTCAAATGGTTGAAGTCCTGCACCACGATCGCGTAGAACAGCTCCGCCTTCTCCTTGAAGTGGTAATAGAGTGACCCGTGACTGTAACCTAAATGCTGACCAATGCTTCTCATGGAAATGCCCCGATAACCTTTAGTTATAAATAAATGTCTCGCGGCATCCATAATTCTTTCCCTTGATAACTCCTGCTCTACTGCTCTTCTTGCCATAGGCATTATTCCCCTTCAATAAAATAAACCTTGTCACCTGCCATCATCTCTGCCTGCCCTTGAGTCATATCTGTCATCCAGCTTATAAATTGCTCCGCCTCACCTGCTAGCGGCAAGCAATGCAATGTGACTTTGTCGGTGAATTCGGTCTGCCCATGCGGACTCCACGATTGTGAAGCTCATTCTCCGCCTTGCCCAGCCAGGTATAGTCGAGCTCAACTAGAACTTCCTGATGAAGTACCTGGGTAATCGCTTCCCCAGCTTCAATTGCTGCAACGGCACCATCCGTATAAGCCCTGATTAGACCACCCGCACCAAGTAGAATACCGCCAAAATAACGTGTTACAACGATCGCCACATTTTTTAAATTTTGATTCTTAATCACTTCCAGTATCGGCTTACCTGCAGTCCCGCTGGGCTCCCCGTCATCGGATTGCTTCTGGATCTCATCTCTCTCACCAATCATATAAGCCGAGCAATTATGAGTAGCGTTCCAATGCTTCTTCTTGATCTCTTCAATGAAAGCGACCGCTTCCTCCTCGCTCTCCACTGGCTTGATGTGGCCGATAAAACGCGATTTGCGAATGACGATTTCCTTCTCGCCTGCTTGCCTAACTGTTCTGTAACGTTCCAACATTGATATCCTCATCCTTATGAATGTGCCAAAAAGCAGCCCATCCGGATTTTCCGAAGAACTGCTTTCTGGCGTTTTGTCCTCTGGTGATTGAACTAAGTCGTAAAATTATTCGGACAGTCTTGCTTCCAGAGCTGCTTTTTCTTTCTCATAGCCCGGTTTGCCAAGAAGCGCGAACATATTTTTCTTGTAAGCTTCAACGCCTGGTTGGTCGAATGGATTCACGCCCGACAGGTAACCGCTGATGCCGCAAGCTTTTTCAAAGAAGTATACGAGATAGCCGAAAGAGTACGGAGTCATATCCGGTACATTAACGACCAGGTTAGGCACTTGACCATCTGTATGCGCAAGCAAGGTTCCTTGGAATGCCTTCTTGTTCACGAAGTCCATCGTCTTGCCTTCCAGGAAGTTCAATCCATCAAGATCGTCCGGATCGGATTCGATCGTAATATGGCTTGGTACTTCAGTCACTTGAATAACCGTCTCAAAGATGTTGCGGTTGCCCTCTTGAATGAATTGACCCATGGAGTGTAGATCTGTCGAGAAATCAACTGCTGCTGGGAAGATGCCTTTATAATCTTTGCCTTCGCTCTCGCCGAAGAGCTGCTTCCACCATTCGGATACATAGTGCAGAGATGGCTCATAGTTAACGAGAATTTCAGTTGCTTTGCCTTTACGATACAATGCGTTGCGCACAGCAGCGTATTGGTAGCTCTCATTCTCTGCTACATTTGGATTGCTGTATTCCTTCGCAGCATCAGCTGCGCCTTGCATCATTGCATCGATGTCAATACCAGCAACAGCAATTGGAAGCAAGCCAACCGGAGTAAGAACGGAATAACGTCCGCCTACATCATCCGGAATGACGAAGGACTCGTAACCTTCTTCGTTCGAGAGCTTCTTGAGAGCGCCCTTCTCACGGTCTGTTGTTGCGTAGATGCGCTTGCGAGCTTCTTCCTTGCCGTATTTCTTCTCCAGTGCTGCACGGAAAATACGGAAAGCAATCGCTGGTTCCGTCGTTGTTCCGGACTTAGAAATAACATTCACGGAGAAATCCTTGCCTTCGATCAGGTCAAGCAAGTGATTCACATAAGTGGAGCTGATATTGTTACCTGCAAAATAGATCTCAGGAGTTTTGCGTTTATCTTTAGGAAGCAAATTATAGAACGAATGCGACAAGGATTCAATTGCAGCGCGTGCGCCGAGATAAGAACCACCGATGCCGATTACGATCAATACTTCAGAATCGTTTTGGATTTTGGCAGCCGCCTTCTTAATGCGGGCAAATTCCTCTTTATCAAATTCGGTAGGAAGGTCAATCCAGCCAAGATAGTCGGATCCTGCACCTGTACCTTTATGTAGCTGCTCATGGGCAAGACGAATTGGCTCAGCGAAATAATCAATCTCATGCTGTCCTACGAATTCAAGAGCATTGCTGTAATCAAACGTTACTTTTTTACTCATTTGAAACAAACCTCCATCTGTATATTTATCGCACAGCCTATCCACAAGAGGTAATAGTAGTCAATTCTCCTCTTAAATAGAAGTTCAAAAAGGTCTTTTTTCAGCACCGAGAAGGTTGAATGAAGCTAGGGACCGAGGAGCGGAACGTAGGCAAAACCTACGTGAGCACCTGAGATGTTTCCGGAGGAAACATTACTTCGTAAGCATCCTCTTAGCCCGGCTGAATTCAAGATTCGATGCCGAGCCCACTTCCTGATTCACTTCGTGATCAAAAGCGGACTTTTTGAACATCCTCTTAAAACAACTTAAAAATAGGATACTGTAAAACCAATATGAACACAAGGGCACAATATACACCCTTCCTGCCAACATGTTAAAATATAAATATGTTTGCAGATACTTTAAAAGAGGTGGACAATCATGAAAAAAATAGGATTTATCGGCCTGGGTACGATGGGCGCTCCGATGGCTGCAAACTTGCTGAAAGCAGGTTATGAAGTTACCGTGTATAACCGCACCGCTTCAAAGTGCGCTTCCCTAGTAAACCAAGGTGCCAAACAAGCAGCATCACCTAAAGAAGCAACAGCAGCAACCGACATTGTCATTACAATGGTAAGCAATGACCAATCGATAGAAGCTGTATTTGACGGTTCAGAAGGTGTTCTCGCTGGCCTGAAGCCTAACACAATCGTCATCGACTGCAGTACAATCTCCCCTGCGCTTGTGAAGCAGACGGCAGCAAAGGTGCAAGAACGTGGAGGAGATTTCCTCGATGCCCCTGTAACTGGTAGCTCACCAGCCGCGATCGACGGAACACTCGTCTTCATGGTAGGCGGTAATGCCAACACTGTTGAGACATGCCGTGACCTCTTCGATGTAATGGGTAAGAAGCTACTGTACATGGGTCCTAACGGAAGCGGCGCCGTAGCGAAAATCGCTCACAATACAATCGTAGGCATCAATAATCTGGCTCTAATCGAAGGCTTCTCCATCGCCGCAAAATCCGGCCTGCCTGTGGACAGATTCCTTGAACTCGTACAGCTTGGTTCAGCAGGAAGCAAAGCGGCGGAGCTCAAAGGCCGTAAAATCATCGAGCATGATTTCACGAACCAGTTCTCGCTGGCTCTCATGCTGAAGGATTTGAAGCTGGCTTCGTCTCTGACGGACACTTCTGGAATTCCCGCGCCTATGCTGAATCTGGCCAAGAGCCTGTTCCAGGCAGGTCAGACCGAAGGTTATGGCGATGAGGACTTATCCTCTGTGGTGAAAATTTATGAAGCATGGATCGGCCAGAAGATCGGCGATACGCAGTCCTAATCCATTTTTCGATCGATTCCTATCCAACCATCATTGTCAAAAGGCAGGTTCAGCGTACAAGCTGTTCCTGCCTTTCATTATTTACTTGTTCTCACAAGCTGCTGATCCGTAAGAGCAGCAGTAATCCGTTACACTATGAATTTTCACCTTGAACGAAGAATGAGCAGAGACGGAGAACGTACCCGGCCGCTAATTTCCCGCCACAAAGTCTCCCCAGAAAGAAGGAACTCCATCTCACCGGAAATGACATTGATGACTTCAATAGAATCTGTCTCGAATTCATATTCACCAGGAAGCATGATCCCAAGCGTGATTTTGCTACCGTCCTGAAGCCAAACAGTTCGACTCGTTACTCGGCCGTCAAAGAATATGTTGGCTGCCTTCTCAACTGTTGCATTCTTCCACTCCTGCGTCACACTTCCCGCTCCTCTCACTATGTTTCAAAAAGTATATCAAGAAACACGCTGCTTGGACTTTATTTCAATTGTTCCTTCACATGCTTAACTACGTTCTTACAGTGAAGCCATACTCGGCCATAACCTTGTCGCCAGGAGCAGATGCACCGAAAGTATCGATGCCGATGATTGTTCCTTGCTCACCTACATAACGTTCCCAACCGAATGGATGTGCCATTTCAACAGCGACACGAGCTTTAACATCTGGAAGAATAACCGAGTCTTTATATGCTTTGTCTTGTTTATCGAACAGATCCCAGCTTGGCAAGCTAACGACGCGTACATGAATGCCTTCCTCTGCGAGTGCTGCTTGAGCCTTCACAGCCAGCTGTACTTCAGATCCTGTTGCAATAATTTGTGCCACTGGTTTGCCGTCCTTCGCATCGGATACGACATAACCGCCGCGTTTGATGCCTTCACGAGCAAGCTCAGCACTCTTCTCCAGAATAGGCAGGTTCTGACGAGTCAGTACGAGCGCTACTGGATTTTCTTTGTTCTCTACAGCATATGCCCATGCAGCGGAAGTCTCGTTGCCGTCAGCCGGACGGAGTACAGTCAGACCAGGAATGATGCGCAAGGAAGCTAATTGTTCAATCGGTTCATGCGTAGGTCCGTCTTCACCAACTGCAATACTATCATGTGTCAGTACATAAGTTACCGGCAATTTCATCAATGCAGCCAGACGTACTGCAGGACGGAGGTAATCCGTAAATACGAAGAATGTACCGCCAAATACCTTCAATCCGCTGTGCAACATAATTCCGTTCATCGCTGCTGCCATCCCGAACTCGCGTACGCCGAAGTACAGGTTACGTCCAGCACGATTGTCTGTAGTATAGTTGTCGATTCCATTCAAGTGAGTCATCGTCGAGCTCTCCAGGTCAGCGGAACCGCCCAACAATTGTGGTACACGATTTACAAGACCGTTCAAGGCGTTACCGGAAGCAACGCGAGTAGAGACTGCTTTGTCTTCAACATTATATTTAGGAAGGTCAGCATCCCAACCTTGAGGTAGATCGCCTGCTACAGCCGTCTCGAACTGAGCAGCCAGCTCAGGATATTGCGCTTTGTATTTAGCAAAAGCTTCATCCCATGCTTGGTTTGCAGCAATTCCGTGCGCCTTCACTTTAGCGAAATGCTCGCGTACTTCTTCAGGAACATAGAAGTCCTCTTCATAAACCCATTTATAGAATTCCTTAGTCAGCTTCGCTTCTTCAGTACCAAGTGGAGAACCATGTGTACCGCCGTGGCCACCTTTACCTTGCTTGTTCGGGCTACCGTAGCCAATAACCGTCTTCACTTCGATCAGGGTAGGACGATCAGTGTCAGCTTTCGCTTCTTCGATAGCTGCTGCCAGCGCGTTAAGATCGTTGCCATCCTCAACAAGCAATGTCTGCCAGCCATAAGCATCGAAGCGTTGTCTTACATTTTCAGAGAAACTAAGGTTCAACGTGCCATCCAGCGTAATGTCGTTCGAGTCATACAGGAAGATGAGCTTGCCCAGCTTCAAATGGCCTGCCATGGAAGCAGCCTCGCTGGCTACGCCTTCCATCAGGTCGCCGTCACCGCAGATTCCGTAAGTATAGTGATCGACAACTTTGAAGTCATCCTTATTGTAGGTTGCAGCCATTTGAGTCTCAGCCATTGCCATGCCGACTGCCATCGAGATACCTTGACCCAGCGGACCAGTTGTAGCGTCAACACCAGCTGTGTGTCCCCATTCTGGGTGACCAGGCGTCTTACTTCCCCATTGACGGAATTGCTTGAGATCCTCAAGGGAAAGATCATAACCACTCAAATGAAGCAAGCTATAGAGTAGCATTGAGCCATGACCTGCGGACAGCACGAAGCGGTCGCGGTTTACCCAAGTTGGATTCTCTGGGTTATGATTCATTGTCTTGGCGAACAATTGATACCCCATTGGAGCGGAACCCATTGGCATTCCCGGATGACCGGATTTTGCTTTCTCGATCGCGTCGATCGCAAGCGTACGAATCGTCGTAATTGACAGATTCTCAATCGTATTGTTGTTGTCTGACACTGGCATTTTGTTTCCTCCTTAGTTAAATGAAGAGATATAACTGAAAGTTAGGCGTAACCATTTTCACAAAACATTCAATTTGAAAAGATCATTTTGACTTTATTCATTATATCACTTCAAGCATACCTTTTCCATACCATTATTTCCATTCCTTGCCCCAGAATTACGCAATTTGCGAAAGAACGGTATCTCTTGTCATGAATGGCCCTGCAAGGTACACGATACTGGGCAAACGATTCACATTTAGCTTCGTACTATACTCTTCTATTATTTTGAGCTACGCATTAATCATGTACTCGAAAAGAAATATCATTCGCATTAATATGACGATAACTATAGTGCGAACTGGAACCTTAATATTTCCCCATATAAACGAAGCTACTTCATACTCTAACGAAACTACCAATCGTTATTTAAGCTAAATTCGGCCCCTGCAAATTCTAACGAAACTGGGTATCGCTATTTAACTAAAAATGAAGCTAAACAGCCTTATTCCTATTCAATAGCGATATGGTGTTTCGTTAGATTTGTATTACCCTCATTTTTGCGAATATAAGGTGTCACAGTTTCGTTATAGTGTGCTACTGTTTTCTCTATCCCCTCCCATTGCAACTATATCGGCTCGCTAAAACTTGAACATTATGTACTTTGGCGTTCATAGTGTCGTATGATGAGCAGCAGCATGGGTGTCTATGGTAATCTCCGCATATGAAGCTAATGTCGTGTTCATTAAAGCAACGCAAACAGCGGTGGGACCATGGTCCCACCGCTGTTCTGTTATCTGCTGCGGCTGTATGCTCGCCGCTGCGCTAGCGCTTGCCACGCTGCTTGGCTGCAAGCAGCCGGCCAAGCGCGTCCCCTCTGGCGCGGCTTCGTCTGCGCCAGCCTGCGACCTCCCGGCCTCCTCCGCAGGAGGAGAGGCCGGGGCCGCCTCTGCCCGCTCGCTCGGCGCTGCGGGCGAAGGCCCGCCCCGCTTCGCGTGGGGCGGGGCCGCGGGCGCGGCGGCGGGGCGATCCTCGCCGCCCGCGCCATAAAAGGCGGCTGCGCGCGACTTGCGCGCCGCCAGCCGGGCGAGCCCGGCGTCCGGCACCGCCTCAGGCGGGCCGGACTGTGCCGCTGCCGCGCGCGTTCCAGCGCGGCGCCCCCATGGCCGCAGGCGCTCCGCGATGCGGCCCCAGGGCAGCGACATCCGCCGCACGGCGATGTCGGCGAGCCAGAGCAGGAGCGCCGCGATCAGCAGCGGGCGCTCCCAATCATGCGGCTCGGCGTAGCCCGCCGCATGATACTTCAGCGCTTCGCCTGGTTTATCCCAGCTCAGCACCCGCCCGCCGGACAGCTCGGCCAGAGCGGCGAGCTTGTCCGGCGGGTTCCCGGATGCAAGCGAATATTCGGGAGAATACGGAACAACAAAGCCGCTCCCCGAACCATAGCTTGGCCGGAGCCCATCCTCATTCTCTTCCCCTGTAGCTGCACCAGAAAAGAACCCGGATCACTCACCTCTATCGAACCCGTATAAATCCCTGGAGAAGTCTGAAGAAGCGGCACCCGCTGCTCAGGTACGGCTTCCGAACTGATTACAGCATCAAGCTTCCCAGGCAGAACCTCTTCGTCTGCTCTGACTTCGAAACGAACCTGATTGCCTTCAACCGTTGTCTGCACAGCATAATCCGAAGCCGTGAACTGCGGCAATGTCCACTTCACCATCTCCGCAAAAATCTCGGCAAAGCGCGGCCATCCCACCCAATCCCGCGACCATTTGCCGGTCATATCACTAGTCCAGGCTACAGTACGCCCTGAACCATACTGCCAGCGTGCTAGCAATGGATCAGGTTCCGGGCTGGACAGAACCGTCTGCGCCGTCGCTTTTGGCGTAGCGGCCACATAGCCATAAATCTGCGGTAGCCCGTCAGCAAACAAAGACTGCCAATCACCAGGCTGTACCAAGGCCGGAACGAAAGGTTTGTTCACTACATACGTTCTGGATATCATCGCTGCCTCACGGCTAAAGATAGCCGGTAGTGTCGTCGCATCCTGAACATAATAGTAGCGCCCCTTGGCCCCATCTGCCAGCGACTGCAGCAGATTCACATCCGCGTCCTCGCCTACTGCCACGGTGGACATCGTAATTTTCTCTTCTAGCATCGTATTCAGCAGATCGTTGTAACCTGAACTACCTGCCGACTGGCCATCTGTTAGAAGAATAATATGCTTGCGCTGTGCCTGAACATCAAGCATCTTCTTCGTCGCATCAGCAACCGCAGGATAAATATCCGTACCGCCAGCGCTCGGAATGCTATTGATCTGCGATAGAACAAAATCTTTATCACTGAGGACCTGTGGTTCAACTACCCACCAAGGTTGATCATCGAATGCTACTACGCCCACGGTATCCTTAGCCCTGAGCAGTTCAACCGTGCGCATCGCCGATTCCTTGGCCAGCTTGAGCTTATCGCCCTCCATACTTCCGGAACGGTCAATCACCAGAATCAGACCGAGCGACGGGACCTCCCGCTTGCCCTCCAGCTCCATTGATACAGGCAGCAGCTTCTCAATCGGCGTCTTGAAATAACCGCCCATTCCAAAGCTGTCTTCTCCGCCTACCATCATAAATCCGATGCCGTAAGAACGCACCGCTTGCTCAATCAGCCCCATCTGCTTGCCACCGACCTGCTCACCGGACACATTATTGAAGATTATACTGTCATATCCAGCATACTTCGCTAGCTCAAGCGGCAGCATTCCGGGGGCAGTGACCTCATAGTTGATCAAGCTGGATTTCAGTGAATTTTCCAAATTGGTGCTCGTATTCGCTTCACCTTCCACGATCAGCACCTTCGGGCTCCCTGTTACTCTCGTAAAAGCGTAGGACACATTATTCGCCGCCTGCTCGTCTCCAGAGGCGAACACCTCTGCCCGATAGCGATGCATCCCCGTTTTTCGAGCCAAGCCCTGCAAAGCCACACGGTTTTCTCCGCGCTCCAAGGTCAGCTTCGTACGGCCGATCTCCTCATTATCCTCATAGAGCCTTAGTTCCCCTTCACCGGCAAAAGTGCTCTGCACTGTAACCTCGAAGTTGAATGACTCGGCTTGATACAGCTTGTCCGGCATCTTCAGTGACTCTATCGCCACATCCTGGATCGGCTTACGATCATTCGGCAGCACATCAAGTGTTATTCCACGTTCCCGCAACAACAGAGCAGCGGAGCGTACATCGCCCACATTCTCTTCCCCATCTGAAATGAGAACGATCCGGCCGCCACCATGCCCGCTGAACATGCTACCAGCTAACTGAAGCCCCTTTTCAAGATTTGTATATTGCGGGTTTATCGCCGCTTTCGAGCCAGTATTTTCCGACCATCCAGTATCAAGACTTTTCTCCACGGCCGCATCAAGTCCCGACCCGACAATGCCCAGTTTGTCCCGGGGGTTTTTGCCTTGAACCGCTTCATTCATCCACCCCAATGCTGGCTCGCCCTCCGGCATACTTGCCGAACGGTCAAGGACAAACACCATTTCCTTGTCGTACACCATTCTGAATGTATGGAAGCCTGACATCACCAGGATGAGCAGTATCGCTACCATGATTCTGAGGCCGATCGCCCACTTTCTCCTCGCTCCGCTTAAGCGGAAGTCACTGCGGAAGGCATACACAGTAAAGGCCACGACCGCAATGAATAGCAATAAGAATAAGGGATGCTCAAATTGAACGCCCACGCTGATACACCCCCCACTCGGCAAAAATAACGATAAAAGCGAGCAGTGCGATCAGGTAAGCAAGCGAGTACCTGCTCGAAAAATCTCCGCGCCCTTCTCCCGCTCTGGCTGTCTGCCCAGACTCACTGTCCTGTACTGCTGGGCTATTCCCTGTACCGTCAGTTACTTCATTTCCAGACTGTTCCATCTGCTCACCGCCCTGCGCTGCAGCGGCCGGCTGCAACGGCCACACTGCTTGAGTGGACGATTCCAGCGGACTGGCCGTTGTCTGTAAATAGTAACTGGCCAACTCATTCCCATCCACATCGCGCTGCACGAACCGCCACAACCCGGGAATCGCCGGTGCTGTCTGCTCAACTAATATACTTCCGCCCTTCGCTTCTGCGGGAATATCAGCAGCTTTGCTTGACAGCGCATACCCGCTGACCGGAGTCCATCTCCCCTGCTTGGCGTCGGGATTCACTGGAATGGCGACCTTTGCTTCAACCATAGCCCTACCAAGGCCAGTCGCCCTTCCGGATTGCAACCACTCCACCGCATTATGCACCAGTATCGGAAATTCGGAACGTAACGGTAGATCACTGTCTTCAAGCGCAAACAGAAATCCAAGTCTTGCCGTTCCAGCTTCGCTCCCCGCATAGATCGCCGGCAATCGATCGATTTTCATAATTGTCTTGGCCCATTCAGGTACCTGCGCTTGATAAAGAAAGCCTGTTGGTGAATCCTTTAACGTAAAATAACGAGTCAGAGGATGATCCTCTATTTTTAGTTCTCCGCTTGATAATTGAAGCTTGTCGCCAGCTCCCCCAATGGTCCAAAGCGGAGTTCGAGACACCAGTTCCGCCCAAGCTCCATGTTGCATGTAATCCGGCATACTGCCATCAGCAACAATGATTTCCGGTGTTTGCTCAGGTAGTGTAGGCTCTTCCACCTCTCCATTTCCATCCTTGTCAGCTGGAGTCATACGGATTACGCTTGCTCCGGCGAGTTGTAACGCTTTTTCCAGAAATAGATTGCCTCGGGAGACTAGTAGCACATTAGGAGCAGCATGTTGCTCCCGAAATGCAAAGGCCTCATTATCCAATAGATAAGAATCACCCGGACTCAGCGTAAGCCGATAAACCTCCGCCGCAGGTAGCTCGGCAAAAGATTCCGTCACAGCTTGTCTCGCGCTAATCACAACTTGACGCGAAGCCAATAGTCGGTCGTCTCCGTATAGATGCAGTTCGGCCTCCAGTTCATCGCTTCCATCATTGCGAACGATGGCAACCCCATCTACCGTCCCAGACGCCTCCTTATTTCGCACCCCAAACTGTTCAATGGTAGCATTACCAATCTTCGTATCACCAATCGTCATAATACTGACAGGAACATCAAATAGAATATCGTCAGAACGCTCCATCCAACGCCCATCGGTAAAAATAACGACCTGCGCCTCTGGATCGTCCTTCGTCATGGCCGCAGCCAGGGACAGCGTCTCACGGTACGCGGATGCCCCATAGTCTACAGCTAACGACGATATCGCTTGCTTCCATTTACCACGATCATTCTCGTGTGACAGAAGCACCTCCGGCTTACTACCCAATTTAAGCAGCGTCAGTTCACTCTTCTTGCTCAGAGAAGCGGTGAATTCGCTTAGCTCGCCTTTTAGCCATTCCATTCGACTAATCGTTCCGATCTGCCTTACGTCTTTTCCACCCAAACTGATCGTCACGGACTTTTCAGCTTCCTGTCGAACGGTTTCATTCCCGAGCTGCGTGCCCGAACTCCCTGCTTCCCGACCGAGCTTACCGTTCCCGGTAGCTGTATCACCAGCCCGATCAGCCCCCTGCTCCGCCTGCTCGTCCAATAGTGTACTCATGCTCGCTGAGGCATCAACAATCACAACCGTATGCTTACTTCCGCCCTGGACCCATAAATATGGAGCCATAAGCGCAAATACAAGCAGCGCAGCCACAAGCAACTGCAGCCATAATAGCAGACGGTTCTGCAGCTTCTGCCAAGGACGGTTCGCCTCAATGTTGCGGAGAACATGATTCCATAGCAGATGGCTCGATACCGTCGTATCTATGTATTTTCGCTTGAACAAATACATGAGCAGAATGACCGGAATGGCCAAACCGAACCATAGGCCGGACCACAACGCTATCCCCATGCTGCTCCCCTCCTTAAGGTAGTTCAACTAGTCCGCGTTTCGATAAGAAAGCCCTCTAAATCAAGGCCAGTTCAAGGGCGAGCGGCCACACCTCTGCTAATCCATAAGCTGCTGGTCAGCAGGATGACTCCAATCTGAGAGATACAATGCCGCTTCCCTCTTTTACCCACCAAGTTACCTTGACGGAATAAAAAACTGCAAGTCTGCATCTTTTTATTCGCCAAACTCACTCTTTTTAAGAAAAAGATGCAAATCTGCAGACTTTTGTCCTCATTTTTCGAGAGTCAGGGCCAAATCGTATAGAAAACCTGCACTTTTGCAGGTTTTTTTCTCCTCAAGGGCATCTCACCGCAAAAAAGATGTATTTTTGCAGGTATTTTCGTTATTTTCGGTATTTTCGCTATTTCCGCTCCACAGCATATGAACCAATGTTACTAGACCCCAATAGCCCCCGTCTTGCGCAGCGTTTCAAAAATCCCCGTCTCCAAGGACTGGTCGCAAGGGGCTATAACATAACGGATTCCACGTTCATTACAGTAACGGGAGATTCCTTCTGTATAACGCTCCAGGGCCGCCATATATTTCTCGAGTATCTTGCCGGTGATAGCTACCTCCTTGCCTGTCCCTAGCTCAATGTCGATCAGGCGCAGGTCCCCACTAAGCCGAGGATTAAGCTCTTCCCTGGAAAGGACATGAACCAGAACAATTTCTTGTCTTGCCGCCTGTAGCATTTCCAAGCTTTGCTTCAGCTCTTCAAGCCCGCCCTCCAGCCATAGATCGGAGAAAATCCAGGCCATTCCTGGTTGCCGGGCATGGACAGTGCGCTGCTCAGCGCCGAAGCCATATTTCCCGCCCCACCCGCATTCACCGACTGTATAAATGAAAACAGCTTTACCGCAGACGCCTTGCTGCGCAGCGGAGGAAGCGTGGCTTCCACCTTGGAGTTAAACAAATAGGTCTGCACCCGGTCAGAGCCTGCGAAGGCAATATAACCGACAGCGGCTGCCAGCTGCTTGGCATAATGCAACTTCGAATCTTCGTTATTTCTCGGTTCTTGCGAGAAGATCCCGCCGAGCGAACTCCCATTCGTCGAACCCTCAGCTGCCGACGGTTCACGATGCGATCCCGCAGCCTGTCCAGACACTGTAGCTCCTCCTGCTCCGCGGTGATCCATAGAGGCAGACACGTCAAGGTACAGGCTGATGGGAAGCTCCTGCTCATCCCAATATTGGCGTACGAAGGGACGCCCCGTCCGGGAATAGACGCTCCAATCAAAGCGGCGAATATCGTCGCCGGGAGAATATTGCCTATAATCGGCAAATTCCAGCGATGCTCCAAAGCTGCCGGAACGACGTTTGCCCTGTGCCGTCCCCGGACTCGCCTGCCTGATATCAGCGATAGCCTTTCCAGACGTGGCAAGAGAGCCGGAGGTAACAAAGGGACTGTCATCGTGAGCTCTCCAGCTTCGCGATAATCTCTTCAATCAGTGAATCCGTCGATATGCCCATCGCCTGGCCTTCGAAATTCAAGAATAAGCGATGGCGTAAGGTTGGAACAGCAACTGCAGCCAGATCTCCCGTTGAGACATGCCAGCGTCCCTTGCAGAGTGCTCTTACCTTAGCGATCGCGACCATGGACTGAATTCCGCGTGGACCCGAACCGAAGCTAACGTATTTACGGACCGACTCCGGAGCCGATGCTTCCTGAGGATGGGTCATCATCAACAGAGAAATGCCATAGTCCAGCACTTCATCGGCTAACAGAATTTCCTTGGCGGCCTGCCGGATCTCCAGCAATTGCTCCGCGGTCGCCTGACGAACCGCATGCGGTTGCTCCGCCGCCGTCGTTCTGTGCACGATCTGCTTCAACTCATCCGGTGTAGGATAATCGACATTGATCTTCAACATGAAGCGATCAAGCTGGGCTTCAGGCAACGGATACGTTCCTTCGTTCTCCAACGGATTTTGAGTTGCCAGCACGAAGAAGGGCTGCGGCAAACGCCGGGTCTCTCCGCTGACAGTAACCGTCTGCTCCTGCATCGCCTCAAGCATGGCACTCTGTGTCTTTGGAGTAGCCCGGTTAATCTCATCCGCGAGCACAATCTGGCTGAACACCGGTCCTGGCTGAAACACCATCTCATTCGTCCCCTGCGGACCGAAGCGAATGACATTCGTTCCGGTAATATCGCTGGGCATTAAATCCGGCGTAAATTGGATTCGTGAGAAGGACAACTCCAGCGTGTCCGCGATCGTACGGACGAGCATCGTCTTCCCAAGTCCGGGAATCCCCTCCAGCAGAGCGTGTCCCCGGAAAAAATACACCACAGCAACTGCTCGACGACCTTCTCCTGACCGACAATCACCTTGCCGATTTCCTCCCTAACGGTAGAAATCGTCTCTCTGCAGGCCGGGGCCTGCTCCTTCGTATCCGGCATAATTTATTCCTCCCTCTCGCTCATTTAACTGCCCGGATCTATCTCCATGAAATAACGCTCTACAAGTCCCTGCATACTCTGCGGCAATTCGCTCCGCTCCAGCGAGCGCTTGGCCTCAGAGGCGTAATCACTATAAACCTCATTATATGGGCGGCTAACTCCCTCAAAAACAGGCGATTTCCCGCCTTTTTGCACTTGGCCACCAGTAGTCGGGCCTCCATCGTTCTGAACATTTCCACTGCCTTTATAATCGCGGGGCGCGGTGATCAGATTGCGACCTCCACTGCCTAGCCCTGCTCCAGAGCCTCCACTACCAGCTCCGTTCCCACCGCTGCCAGTCCCGCTGCCACTACCACTTCCGCTACCAGCGCCATTGCCATTGCCATTGCTATTTCCGTTCCCAGTCCCCGCACCGCTTGAACCACTGCCTGTGGAGGAACCATTTCCCTGAGTAGGGCCAGATCCACCCGATCCACTGCCGGATTGAGAACCGGAAGAGCCAGTAGAAGCTGAACCTTCGTCGTCAGAACCGTCTGAACCGGTCTCTCCACCAGCACTGCCAGTTCCTGCAGAAGCCAGCTGCTCAGCAAGGCCACCCATACTCCAGCTATCAGCGACCGTCATCCCAGAAGCGGCCATATCCTGAGCCAGGCCGAGTCCTTGCTTAGCCAAGGCCGAAGCGAGCTGAGAGGCCTCCGCGAGCTGCTGGGCACGGTCTGCAGAAGCCCCAGCATTCTCTTGCACCAACTGCTTCAATTGCTCCATCGCCAGTTCCATCTCGTGCATTACCCTCGCCTAGCGCCTCAGCTGCTTTGTTTAGTGCTTCAGCAAGTCGCTTCGCTTCCTCATCATTCTGCGGCGCTTCCGTGGCTAACCCCTGCAGCTCGTCCGCCAGCTTCTTCCGTTCCGCTGGTGAAAGCTTAGGCAGATCTGATTTTAGCTTGTCGATCTCTTTTCCTGCTTGCTCTTTGTCATTCTGCTGCAATCCGTTACCCAGCCCTCCGGCAGACGGACTTGCCTTCCATTTGTCTAACCATGCGCTTCTTTCCTTCTGCTGAAGCTCAAGTCGATCAGACATCTCCTGCAATTTCTTCATCGTATTTTCTAGCGCTTCAAGAGACTGCTCCCCGGCTCGGCTCTCCTTCAGTGACTGCCGCAATGCCTGCAGTTCTGCATTCAGAGCCTGCTTAACCAAAGGATCCAATGACTTACTCTCAAGCTGCTCAATCATTTGATCCGCTTCTTTCACCTGCGCTTTGACCCATTGCCGCTCCTGCTTATGTTTATCGATTACGTCATTCATCGGATTCGGCATCACAATAAGCGCAGCAGCTAGGGCGAGGCCGAATCCAATACAAATCCACCATTTCGGTCTATGTATGAGAGGAAGATTGCTCTTCAGCCCGGAAATAAACGCTGCGCCATACCCTTCGGCCTGCAAACGCTGTTGTCCAGCCAACTGGCTATCTGATTCCGCAAAGGCTAGCGCCGTAACCATTAAATCCTCGGCTTCACCGCTTCCGTTTAAGCGATCCATTGTCCTAGCAGACTCCTTGTCGGAAGTATAGGCAAACCAACCCCAGAGTCCACCTACAGTTGGTGCAAGCAGCAAGCAGGCCGTAGCATATGCCCATATCGCTTCAATCGGCCACAACCTCCCGGCAATGAGACAGACCAGAGCACAGGTAATGCCGGCCAATAGACCGATCCTTGCTTGATCTATCGCGCGCAGCCATTTCAGCCGCTTGCGGACGATCTCCAGCTGGCGGTATATCTTTTCCAAGCCAATCCCCCCTCTCTACAAACCATACTCTATAAAACTCTTATTGCTGAGGCTCCATCTTCTCTCCATTACCGGTGCCTTCGCCTGAATAGCTCTCTTCCATCATATCGGAGTCCTTGCTGCGCCGTCTCACCGGACGGATATAGCGGATGGCTAGCCACAGCATCAACACAATCACTATGCTGTAGACGATAATAAATTCCAGCCACAGCTCAATCGGTGCACTCGTCCCCATATTCCCTCCACGTGACATGAAGGCAGTCTTGGAGAATGAGGGTTCAAAAATACTAATCAGCGCTCCGCCCGGGTTTAGTCCAAGAATATAACCGATCCAGGAAAACTCCGGAGTATTCACAGAAGAATTGTAATTCATTTGCGTCATCGCCATGGCGAACAGGTAGATGAGTCCGGTGCCCAGAAAAATCACTAAGCCAACACCGTAAGTCACAATGACCGCAATGATCGTCCGTTTGAACAAGGTAGAGAAGAAAATACCGATTGAACCTAGCAACAGCATAATGAACAAGTAAAATAGAAAAACAACAACAAGTTGCTTCGGCGATACCCCACCATATAAGAAAACAATACAATATACCGGTATCGTCGCCACGATTAACAGCGTCATGAAGCTAAGCGAGGACAGTAATTTGCTCAGTATAATCGTAGCTGAACTCTGCTGCGTCGTTAGCAGCATACTAAGCGTTTGCTTCTCGCGCTCTCCACTGATTACACCTGCCGTTAACGCCGGCGTCATGAATGCGATCATGACTAATTGGGCAAAGCTTAATGCGTAGAAAATAAGACGACTGATCGTAGGATCAAAGCGACCTGACCCTCCCATCCCGCCAGAAGTCAGCACATAGATGATGCCCATCGCCAGCAGCCCCATCACCAGCACATAAGTAAGCAACGAAATCGCCGAGCGAGGGGTTCTCATTCTTAGCCGAAATTCTTTATCCAGCACAGGATTGATCAATATACTTCGCCAATTCATTCGCCGCTTCCCCCTTTCGTTATTTCAAGGAATACATCTTCAAGATTCGTCTGAGCCTCATTAAAGGAGATAATCTTAAAGCCCGCTGAGACCATTCTGACTAGCAGCTCCGACTGCTCCAGATCACCGCCATTAAAATGAATATGAACACCAGTAGCATCGATGAGCACCTGGCTGACAAAGGCCTCGTCCCGTAGCCAGCCACCCAGATTCTCCTCTTGTCCCAGCGTGCGGATATGAAGGACTCTTTTGACTCTTAAGCGGTTCTGGATCTCGGCGACTTTCCCCTGGGCAACCATTCTGCCATGCTCGATGACGCCAATCTCGTCAACCATCTCCGCCAGTTCCGGCAAAATATGCGAAGAAATGATGATCGTCTTGCCCATCAGTTTCAATTCTTTGATGATCTCTCGCATCTCGATACGCGCCCGTGGATCAAGCCCAGAGGCTGGCTCATCGAGAATTAGCACCTCAGGATCATGCACGAGACAACGTGCCAGACAGAGGCGCTGCTTCATCCCCCGAGACAAGCTGTCTACATAACTGTCCCTCTTATCACTCAGATTCACCAGCTCAAGGAGCTGCGGAATGAGCTTATCCCGTTCTCCTCTCGGAATGCCATAACTGGCACCATAAAAATGCAGATATTCTGTCGTTTTAAACTGGTCGTACACACCGAAGAAATCCGGCATGTAGCCAATTCTTTTACGCACCTCATGCGGGTGCAGGACAACATCATAGCCGCCTACCTTGGCTGTCCCTGAGGTAGGGAGCAGCAATGTTGCCAGAATGGACATCGTGGTTGTCTTGCCAGCCCCGTTAGGGCCGACAAAACCGAACACCGTTCCCTTATCAATATTTATATTGACGGATTCCAAAGCATGGAAGCTGCCATATATCTTCGTCAAATTATTAATTTCGATCATGGGCTCACCTGGCCTTTCAACGAGATCTTCGGAATGTCAAAGCTGGACCACTCTTCAGCATTCACGGCGACCCTCACCACTGTGCCGTTCAGTATATAATTAGAGACAGGCTCAGGGATTTGCACTTCACCATTGTTCCATATCAGATCTTCCCACTTGGCTTCAGTAAAATTCCAGATCATCGTCTTCGTTCGCTGGCCAGGATCATTTTGCTGCAGCTTCAAAGAAGTGTAATCGATCTTGCCTGGCATTGGCAGAGCAAATTCAAACTGCATTTCACCCTTATCCATACTCAATCTATCTGAGCCGTAGTCCGTCCCCACCCCATCGTGGATACACTTGTAATTTGAGCAGGGATATAGCCGTATGGCACATCAATTTCATTTGCTTTGGATGGCGTGAACTGTACTGTTACAGGCTGTACCCACATGTTAAGCTGGTCTGTAGCTGGATTCTTCCCATTCACGGTATATCCACCAAATGAATCCTTACTCCAGGCGATCAACATATTTCTCATTGAGCCTGTGTTCTGCTCAAGTAAGCTATTCATCATGCCACGTTCTCTATTCTTCTCATCCTCTGGACCGCTAGGGTACGGGAACAATATCGAACTGTAGCTGCCATTTGTGCTAGAGGTATAATTCGCGGGAATCTGCACCGTTTGATCCTTTGCAAGCTCCCCTAAGACGAATATGTTTCCACCCAAAATTAACGCTGCATCACTAAGATCACGATCCAAGCGATTGGTTACATTCCCTTGTGGGACTCCTTTCGTATCCAGCGCAATCTCAATATCCAGCGAGCCGAAGCTTCCTGTCTGCTGCTCAATCCACAGCTTCGCCATCGAGCGATGGGTCATATCCTTGAGATAGACCGTCGTGTTGCCAACCTGCTCACGAATCAATTGGCGGCTGATTCCTTCCTCTCCTCCTCCGGAAATATAACCGTCCTCTCTTTTGCTAGTTACGTGGGTTGCCCCAGGAATTTCAAACTCATAATTCCCCCCGCGGGGAACGAACAAAGCCGAGGCTGTCAGCTGCTCGCCCTGTCCCTGACCATCCAACTCCACGACATTGAGCATATGTGCCTGTAGAGAGGATTTACCAGAAGTACCCGTCACATAGATGCTTACGCTAGTGATAATAGCAATCAGTGGAATCAGGAACCAAGCCCACTCGCGCCGATCAAATCTCTTAAGTACATAATAGAGCACCGGGGCAACGAGCACAGCATAACCGACCAACAGCCAGAAGAAAAGAGAGAAAGGCGGTAGAGCAAGCGATGGAAAGTAGCTCAGATAATTATCCAGACTATTCTTCATACCTTGAGTACCATTGTTCCTATCCATAACTGAACCCGACACTTTGCTCTGGAGCAGACTATTCCAAAAATCAGCATGACCGCCCCAACTATGAACAGGCTCAGCAGCCAGATCATAAGCGGCATAAAAAACCTTCCCTTTACCAAGTGACCAGGAAGCAATTAACGGTTCGCCCTGAGCATTAATGACACTATCAGCTCCACTCTTCAGCTGTGCCGTTGATATAGAAATCGTGTGATCCAGCTTCAGCTCCTTGTTCGCAAGCTTCTCCATCTCAGGCAGTGAACTGATATCCATGGTTCCTGAATATTCAACAGGCGATAAGCTCTCAAGACCTTTGACCGTCTTCAGGTAACTAGGCCCTCCAGCTAATACAAGGGTCCCTCCCTGATGTACCCAGGTTGAAATAGCCTGCTTCTTCCCTTCCTCCAGCGTATCGGAGGCAAAATTGTTAAGAAACAGAACATCTAAAGAAGACAACATAGCTGCATCCTCAGGCATTTGCTCTGGAGCTAATGCGAGGACGTTAATCGGATTATTTCGATTATTCAGCAAATTTATAAAATTCAGGCTGTCCGGATCGGACGCTAACTGCCCGATAACCGCTCCGCCCAGCGGAGCGGTTTGCAGATAGGCCTCTCCTGAAGCAAAAGCTATATTTTTTCCTGCTTCCGCCGATCCCTTATAAAAACGAATTGAATTGTTATTCTTGTTAAAAGAGTTGCCTATGATGCCAAAAGTGACCTGCTTAGCAGTTCCTGCCGGGAGATCAACCTTCTTCACATAAGTCTGGCTGCTACCTGAATAGGGAATCTCGACCTGGACGACAACTTCCCCGCTAATATCTTCATCACTTTTTAAAGTAATCGTCAGAGGCGTCCATTTGTTCATTTTATAGCTGCCGTTATAGCCGATCTCACTCTCTACGCTAATTCTCGGACCTGCTGCATGAGCAGGTTGCGTAGTCCCCACGACAACAGTAGCAATGACGAGCATACATAAGATTAGCGCGTACATTCCTCGCTTTACTGATATATACAAATGATTCTCCCCTCTCAACCTTTGTTACTTCTTATTCCTATCAATGACCATTCAATATATTAACGCGATGCCAGAACATAAAGTTACTGAGCAACCTTAGCAGGAAATATAAACCACCCCCCCTCTCAAAAAAACAACCGCCATGACAAGTCATTAAAGGTTTGCCATAGCGGTTGTTATAGAAAAATATTTAATTAAATACGACTGTCTTATTCTGATGAACCAAAATACGATCCTCGATATGCCATTTTACCGCTCTGGCCAGCACGACACGTTCAATAGTCCGTCCGATTCGCTTCAGCTCCGCCACATCGTCGCGGTGGCTGACGCGCTGTACGTCCTGCTCAATGATTGGGCCGCCGTCCAATTCTTCAGTCACATAGTGAGCTGTCGCCCCGATAATCTTAACACCGCGGTCATAAGCCTGGGCATATGGCTTTCCACCCACGAAAGCCGGGAGGAAGGAGTGATGGATATTGATGATCCGGTTACGGTAGGGTCCGATCAAGGCCGGTGACACGATCTGCATATATCTGGCCAAGACGATTAAATCTACCTTCCCGTTCACGATCTCCAGTTGCTTCTGTTCCGCTTCACGCTTCGTCTCCGGAGTAACCGGAATGTGATAATATGGGATCCCGAAGGATTCCACATATTCTTTCATATCAGGATGATTACTTACAACCATCGAAATATCCGCATCCAGATCACCAGCCTGCCACTGCCACAGCAATTCTACAAGGCAATGATCTTCCTTGGATACGAAGATAGCCAACTTCTTCTTGTGGCTTAATTGGAAAATGTTCCACTCCATTTGGAACTTATCGGCGATATCGGCAAAATCCCGTTTCAAGCTGTCTATACGCGTCTCAAGCTGATCCAGATCGAACTCGATTCGCATGAAGAACATTCCGCCTTCGGGATCCATCGTATACTGGTCAGATTGTACGATATTTGCTCCGTGCTCATACAGAAACCGGGATACTGTTGCTACAATCCCAGGGCCATCCGGGCAAGAGATCAGCATCCGAGCCCGATTGTGCTCATACGGTTTGACTTGTCCACTTATTTTCGCATGTTTGTCCATTGATTTCTCTTATCCTCCTGGCACACTATTAGAGGTAGTTCAAAAAGTCCAATTTTGATCACGAAGTAACACTGAAAGCTTAATCGACATCGAATCTTGAATTCAGCCGGGCCTTCCGGTGCTCACGTACCCAAAACGTACGCTCCGCTCCTCTGTCCCTAGCTTCATCCAACCTTCTCGGTGCTGAAAACCGGACTTTTTGAACACACACTATTATTCTATGTTGAGATCCAAATCTTAGTTTCTTCCTGCGAGCCAAGCGATCAAGCGATGATTGATTTGCTCTTCCGAGTAATCTGGGAATAGATTCGCGGCAATCACCATATCGTACAAACGCTCTAAAGGTTCGCGAGGGTCTGCCTTCTTCGCCTTCGCGTCATTCTTCAGTAAATTCCATGTATCGAGAACGAAGGAACGGTAGTGAACATCCTGTTTGCTGAAGAAGTCATGCAGTCCGGCTACATCGGTGAGGAATTCTGCACCGAAGCGCTGTTCCACATCACCACGTAGTAAGGCGATTTCCACTTCATACATCGGACGCTGGGTCTTGGCATCTTTACCTACCCAAGGTGTCTCAAGGATGAATGGCCGCCCCTGCAATGCCTCATGATGAACAACACGATTGATCGCTTCAAAGCCGATCCAGCCTGTACCGATTGGCGTATGACGGTCCTTGCCAGCGCCGACTGGATTCTTGCTGTCGTTAATATGAACTACGGCGATGCGATCAAGACCGACTGTCTGATCGAACTTTTGCAGTACGCCATCAAGATCATTCACGATATCATAACCTGCATCATGAATATGGCAAGTATCCAGGCAGATCGTCAGCCGTTCATTATGCTCGACCTTATCGATAATCGCCGCGATCTCCTCGAAGCTGCGTCCAACCTCGGTTCCTTTGCCAGCCATTGTCTCTAGAGCGATATTTACTTCAGTCTCGTCTGTTCCATTTAATACTTCATTCAAGCCTTCGGCGATCCGCGCTACACCGTATTCCGCATCCTTGTCCGTAAATGCACCGGGATGGAGCACGATATTGCGTACACCGATCGCATGAGTACGGCGTATTTCCTCCTGCAAGAATTCGACCGCCAACTGATACGTATTAGGTTTATAGGAACCTAAATTGACGATGTATGGGGCATGGACAACGATCTCCTCAATCCCCGCTGCTTCCATCGCTTCCTTACCTTCCGGCAAATACATCGCATCCATCGGTTTGCGCCGCGTATTTTGTGGAGCACCTGTATATATCATGAAAGAGCTTGAGCCATAGGACATAGCTTCCCCAGTTGCGCTTAGTAGACCTTTATCTGAGAATGACACGTGTGAGCCTATTTTCAGCATTATATTTCCCCTTTTAGACAGTAAACCGCTAAACTCCCCTTATTTTAGCTTGATTATACAAATAAATAAAGTCGTGCGGACAAATACAAATCATTTCTTCATAATAATACACTACAAAAAAGAGTCTACACTCTCGATAAAATTTGGAAAATAAGTTATACTTCATGTCAAGGAAAAGACGCAATTGTACTAAAATAGACATAGTCAGCATCTGTACGGTTATCTTTATCATATCGACGAAGGGAAGTTTCTTGCAACTCTATCTACCCACCGTGGTATGAGTCATATTCCAAACTGAGGTGATCATTCAAATGATACATACATCGTTTCAATTTTTAGCCGCAGGCCAGCCCAATCGCTGGTTCATGAATTCTATCGCATTCTGGGGATTCATATTGTTAGGGATGATGTGCATCGGCGGATTTTTCATGTTCCGCAAGTTCCTGAAAGTGCTGCCCAAGGCAGACGGCAAGTCCAAGCTGGACTGGCAGAACCATTGGGTAGAGACGAGCCGCCATTTATGGGGTGAGGATAGCAAAGCATTCTTGGATATGCTGGTTCAACCCGTTCCAAGTCCATTCCGTGATATTGCCAAACATTCCATCGCTGCGGAGATTGGTAGAATCGCACTAGAGGAGAATGCGGACGCTGTTACACAAGCACACTGCATCAAAGGCTATATCTCGGCGACCCCGAAGAGAGATAATAAATTTCTCATCTCTTTTCTAGAGAAGAATAAGATTGATTATAAGCCCTACCAACATCTAATAAATAAATAATGTGATAGAGGATGTTCAAATAACAGCAACCCTTAGCTATACTTCAGGCTTATCGGGATGCTGTTTTTATTATCTCAGAAAAGGGGGAAGTAAGTTGAAGTATGCAATCCTTGGCGGAAGCGGATTTATTGGCAGCGCTCTTACTCGATATTGGCTTAAGCAAAGGCATGAGGTCATAATTGTTACTCGTCGTAACCCGCAGCAACAAGTTCCTCGCAGAGAATCCACGCCGCGACATTTATCCTACTACTCATGGAACAATATAGATCAGGACCCTCTCCTGCTCCGGGGGCTGGATGGCATCGTTAATCTGGCTGGCGCGACGATTAGTCAGCGCTGGACCCGAAGAGCAAAGCAGCAGATTATGGATTCACGCTTACATACAACCCAGGCTTTGGGCCGATGGATCAATATATTGGGGAATGAGGCTCCGAAGGTCATCGTGCAAGGCTCTGCGGTCGGTAGATACGGCACTTCGCTCACCGAGGAATTTACGGAGCATTCCCCTGGCTCTGCTGCAGACTTCCTTGCTAATGTAACAACCTCATGGGAAGAGACGGCGCTGAAGAGCATTCCACACTCGGCCAGTGACCCCCATACGAATCTGGAGATTACGGATAGTACAGGACCACGCCTTGTCCTGCTGCGAACCGGCGTAGTGTTGGGCAATCGGGGCGGAGCATACCCAATGATGCGGCTCCCTTTCCTGCTCGGAGCCGGCGGTTGAATCGGTACGGGCAAGCAATGGGTTCCCTGGATTCATATCGATGATATTGTCTCACTTATCGATTACTGTATGACCCATCCGGAAATATCAGGTCCCGTCAATGCAGTAAGTCCAAATTCGGTAACGAATGAGCAATTTGGACGTACCATCGGTCGTGTTTATCATCGGCCTTTCTGGTTCCCGCTGCCGGCCTTTGTACTTAGAGCCGTGCTAGGTGAAATGTCACTACTGCTGCTCGAAGGACAGCGGGTCATTCCACAGACCACTATTTCATCCGGCTTCACATACATCTATCCTTATTTAGAGGAAGCCATCCTAAATCTCAAAGACCATACTGCTCATAACATTTAATAATCTAGCATCACTGTTTGTTTAGGAATCATTCTCTATAAAAAAACAAAAAGATGACCCCTGTTCAGGTTCAGACAGGAATCATCTTTTGTTAGTCGCTAGCTCTTTTTATAGTCTTCTTTAATTCTCAATTGTATACAACCTCTTATAACGCGTTTCCCATGCATAACTTGTAGGTGCTGTCAGCGATCAGAAAGACATCCCCGGTTCTAATGGATATTCCTTATACGGGGCAATAAGCTCCCCTTAAGCAATGTGCCGTTGCGTGAGCCAAGATCCTTAATACTGCAGCCCTCTTCGCGCACCATCAGCTCGACGTGTGCTCGCGATACGCCTACCGCCCGCTCGACATACCCGGCGACCTCTTCAGAACGACCAATCACAAAGCTGCCTCGCTTGAGAGTTATAGTTTCAGGTCTATTCTCCTGCTCTCCCTCCGCGCCATATCTCTCGAGACGATAAGCCTCTGTTGGGGATGGTATTATGGATGGAGCATTCATACGACTTAGCAGCACCGTTGCAGGCTGGGAAATCGGCTCCTCTGCTGCAGTCGACGGGTTTTCTGGGCCGACAGATACTCTATTCTGTTCCATGGATCGGCCTTGGACCTGCGCTGAAGATCTTGAATTGGACAGGGCTGAAGATTGTTCTGGCTCATCCCTTTGTTGCCCTAGGTCCATAATTTCCGACCATACCGGCATCTGTCTAAATGTATTCTGATTCGTATCTTGTTTCCGCGAATCGGTAATGTCCTGCCTCACCCATCCTCCATTCCAAGGCTCCTTCCAGTCTTCTGGTTCACCCTCATCCAGATCTTCATCCCCAGAAGAACGCAGGCTTATGCGACCGATTACTTCAGATACACTTCCAGTTACCATATCGAATCCGCCCTTGCGAATAAGCAAAAGTGCAACAGCTAGAACAAGAGTTATGCCAATACAAGTATAGAGTCCCCATGAGCTGGGAGCGTCAAGATACAAGAACTTCCAGCAGAACGCGACGGCCAGCACAACTCCGAGTATATAGTATGTAAATTTGCTGTTTTTTTTCACCAGTTCGCTATCGTCATCCATATCGGCAGCAGTGTCGGCAACAGGCGTATTCCACAACCCCGCAGATGGCTGCTCCAGATCGAGATCAGACCGCGCTTTATCATTCCCCCTTCGATTCATCCCTCCTGCCTTTACAGGATCATGTTGCTGCTTTATAGAGTTTTGTCTATCTAGAGACTTAATCGACGCGGGCCGCTCCGGTGACTGAACGTACTCCCTAATCATGACCGACGAATCAGACCACTCCCGTCTGGCGCCATTTCCATTAACCAGTTCTATATGTATAGCTTCTGATCTATGTCCGCCCAACAGATCAAGCAGCATCGTTTTCAGAGTTGATGTGGAAAATAGCTCATCCCCGCAGAAGCTGACAATTCTCTGGATTCCGCTGCCTTCGACAACGGTTACACTGCTCAAGATACGGGTAATCAAGGTCAACAGTGAAAGACCTAACCGCTCCTGACCAGCCACCGATTCACGTGTAGGAACATAGGTCAGGTACAACATCGCTGAAGCGAGCGGCTCTTCAACAAATATAAAATCCTCATTAATGATGAAATTATATGGAGACAACATGTACTGATGGCTATCGTCCAATATCACTACAATTTGTAGCAGCAGACTATAGAACTCCTGCGCGCTCAGCTTGTCATTCTTCAGACATTGGGATAACATGCGCTTGCCGGTAATCTCATAATGAAGACTAACCTCAAAATCAATCTCACGAAGGTCTAGTGGAAGCAGACCGGGAACCTCCACCGTGGCCAGCATCGTATGCTGAACGCGATTAATATCCTTGGAGTGCAGACCACCTTCAGCCTTCAAAATCATATAGGTACCGCCATTTCTCATAAAATCAACTTTAAACGCCGGCATCAAAGACCACTCCCCTTACTAAGAAAAAGTCAAGATCGCATACACAGCTCCTGGGAGAACAGCTAACATAAAAGGCATCTGCAATTGCCTCTTAGCTCCCGCCTGGACCGGGCTTAAACTGTGCAGGATCAAAATTCCGAACAAGCTATGCATAACATTGCGAATTCGCATAATAAACTCCCGTCGCAATAGCAATATGAACAATCCAATCACACCCGCAGCTAGAATAGAATACATGAGAATGGATAGAGTCAGGCTAACCCCGAGCCACGCCCCAATTGCACCGAACAGCTTAACATCACCTCCCCCTACAGCTCTGAACAGATACATAATGAACATCAGTACAAAACCAGCTGCAGCCCCCTTTATAGCAAATAGAATTCCGTCCATTCCTCCGGTTACGGCATGATACGATATACCGATAATGAATCCGCTAAGTGTGATCTTATTAGGTATCTTCATCGATTTGATATCTGTAATGAATGCCGTAATCAGCATAGCTAGACAACCCCAATACTCCAATGCCATAGCCGTTTGTCCCCCTTGTTCAAATCTTGGTTATCAGTACTGCCTGGTTCAGGCATTATTTGCGTGGGCTCTCAACATCGAACTGAGCCGTTGTCTGTAACCCATCCTCGGTCTCGATGATAAATGTCCATGTACCTGGTGTCGTGTTCCCACCTACCAGCCAATTCCATTCCACCTTACCTTCCTCATTTGCAGTTGCGTCCCCTAAATATTTAGCCTGACTCACACCGCTCTTGTAGTACACCGTGAGTTTGGCTGTGGTTCCCGGTTTGATTAAGGCTGCGACAAGGGCGCGATGCCCAGCGTATGCTGGTTCCGGCTTGGACAGAATAACTGCGGGCTGACCTTCTGCATTCTCCCCGTCTCCACCTCCCTGATCAAGCTCATTCGTATCCCCAATCCATAACCGCTCCACAGCCTTCGCTTGCAGTCTGATCGGTTTCTGCGTGAATGGCATTCGGATCGGCAATTCATAGCTGATCTCTAGGCCGAAATAAGGAGTTCGTCCGCTTTTGAAATCAGGTACGATTACACGGCTTACATGCAGTCTGTTCTCATTTAACTTCGTATCTGTCACAAAAGGGTGTAGCAGTGGCTTGATTACTGGATCGAGGACAGACTCCAGAACATTATTTTTCAGATTCTGCAGGGGCTCATCCCCTTTTCGTGCAGCGGCTCTGATCCAGTCAGAGATCGGCTCCGGTAAAGCATCCGCATACTGCTCAGCCCATTCTGTGAGCGACAGGCTCGGCATCTTCCAGCCCGATCCTGAATCTTCCTTACTTTTCTCCGTATCCTCCTTTTCATCGTTCGATATGGCTGAGATCGCCAATGCGACCGGATATATATGGGATGACACCTGCTTCACTGAATTCGATGCTACAATCTGCATCTGGTTAGAGATCACGGTCATCTGCACCATGTAAATAAAGAAGAAAATAACGATGATAAATACCGGCATGACCAAGGCGGCTTCAAGGACAATACTACCTCGAGAATCCCTACGCTGAAGCGAAGAAGGCCCCTTTGAATCAATAGGAGAAGTCCGCTTGTTTATCGACATAATATCGACTTCCTTCCACTCTTCCTTTCAAGGCCCCAGAGGCTCCAAGCGTCTTCGCTACTCCCGGAAGGAACCATAGTGGCATCGAGACGCTTACTCCTCCTCTTAAGTAAGTCGCACGCTGTTCCACGGGAATTCCGGTATTCATACGAATCAGCGCAAGCATCCGAGACAGCCTCCGCTCACTTGTTCCATGCATCAGCAGGAAGATACGCAAATGATCCCTATAGGTCAACTTCACCTTGATAAATTCACTGAGCTCAATGCTTCCTTCCTTAGTTAGCGTCAACATGTCCTTCGTAGCATGCTGGATTCCATACAGCAAAGCAGCAGCAAGAATCAGCAGTGGATTGCCTTTATTTAAATTTTTCAGCAATCCTTCCATCGTTCGAATTGCAAGACGCAACGCGAATATCTCTCCATAAGCCGCAGCAATGTTTCCCGTCGGATTATGAAAACCGTACAATATGTATTCAACCTCTTGCTTTCCAGGCGCAAACGAGTCACCTATAGTGTCAATCACCCCAGAACCCTCACTGTGCATCAATTCATCCAAGGTGCTTATATCAAATAGCGGATAGTAATGTACGACATATTCTCCCTGAAGAGCTGCATCTGTCATCGATTGTAGTACACTGGACATTCCACCAAAGAAGACATCCATCCCACTCATCGCCTCGGCTCCGGCATCGGCCGGATCACCCCTGTTCCAAACCCACCCTCATCCCCGGTGGAGAGTGATTGATTAAACTCGAGATTATCGTTATATAAGGTCTGTAGCTCATCAAATTGCTTCTGTGCATCCACAAGTTTATCTTTGAGTGCGGAGATCTTTCCTATCAGCCCCTTCGCATCCTTAAGCGATGCTTCTGCTTGGTTCTCGATCGTTTTACGCTCCTGGTCAGAGGCGCGATGTTGTTCGAGCAGACTTTTGTTAGCATCAAGGATATTGCTACTTCCCGAATCCACATATTTAAGTAAATAAACATCTGTTGAGTGGTCAAGACTGCTCACTGCTGAAGATAAAGAGTAGTCCGAGATTGAAGCTGTAAGAACCGAGCCCTCTAAACCTAGAAAAGAACTTACCTCGGCATAGAACAAATTAAAATCAGCTTCCTGCTGGCCGATATCCTTCTCCAAACCAGCAAGTAGTTCAGCGGTAAGAAGCAACGAACCACTCTGCTCGCGGATAGCGGCGATCTCATCATTGGTAACTGCCTCGTTATCACTGAGACCTTCATGTGAAGCTACGTCATCGTAGCCATCAAGTACGGGTCGATGCTCTGCTTCTTCAATCGTCCTCTTCATCTGGTCATTGATAACGATAACTTCTTGAAGCAGTTTTCTCGCATCAGGAAGAAGCACAGCATGACGCTCCGAAGCCTTCTGCCCACTGCGCCCAAACCGCTAAACACCCCCGAGGCCATCGATTGGTACTTTTGAATATAAAACAAGTACTCCTCCTCTTCCTCAGGGTCCCTTAACTTTTCCTCTTTGTACCTTGCTGCATAGTTCGAATATTCCTGGGCTACGTATGAAGCTGTCGCTCCACCGCCAGATGATCCACTAGAGGCACCAGAACGTGGGATTAGCACAGCAATATTATTCACGGTTAACGCCGCAGAACGCTGCTTCTCTAGCATCTCATCCAACTTGGCTTCCCGTTGATCGTACAACTTCTGCAACTTGCTAAGCAGGTCGACGGTATTCGAAGCTTCTTTCATTACCTTCGACATCGGCTTGAAACGATTAATGATCTCTATTGCAAAATCTATGGGAGCCTTATATTTCATTTCTTCGCGGATCTGTTGTTCGAATACTTCATAAGTTCCTATCGGCCGCAGAAGTTCAACGGTCGATGAATCTAGCCTTGCTTTCATCAGCGGAATATCATCGCTCCGCTTCGATAAATCCATCTGGTCCTGCAACACCTTAGACATAATATAATTTGCATCAGTGTTCCCAAATGCAAATAAACCATATTGCTCCACCAGCTGCGGGTCATAAGAGGACAGGACCGACCTTGATGCAGAATGGGTCATCATCTCCGTCTTAGCCTGCAGCGCCGCCATTCTTGCAAAATCAATAAATATCGACACAAATGCGAATATCGAGGCGAATATAACGACTAGAAACACGGTAACAGCTCCGCTCTCCGCCTGATGTCGCTGTTTTTAAACACCGGCTTCCCCTCTTTCGGAAATGAAATCACTTGGTTATCTCCTCATCCTTCATCAGTTGGTCGGTCATTGCCTATTCACTTCAGCAGTCTGGAGCTAAGGCTTTTCTTCCTGCCTGCCGAATAACGTCAACGCTTTGCCTGCTTCCTTCTGATCCATCTTTTCCCCACCGCTGCCTTTGAATTTAGCTCCGTAGTATCTTGCTAAATCCACTGTTCTGATCCACTCCACCGGATCAACTATATATGAGACGGCCTGTCCAGATTGAATCACATCACCGATCACCCGTTCCAAAGGGACAAATGGGACAAGTCTATCCAATCCTACCTTGACTTTACGCAGTAGAAGCTTGTTCTCATATTGCATTCTGCCATGAATTGCAACAGGAATCGCCGAACCGGTTGTCGCAAGCTTCTTCAGAGGCAAAGATCCACCTCCAGACTCAGTCTGTTCAGCGGGAAGGGACAATCCTGAAGTGGGCAAATCGCTGGACCAGCCGAATATCGCCTGCAGCATACCATCATCCTTAAGCCGCCAATAGAGTGAATCATACTTTCCAGTCTCATAGGCGCCCGTTAAAGGCTTCCGATAGCTGTTATCCCAGGAATACGCACTCCGTTCAGCCGCGACAGCCGCAACCTGACCAAGTGCGGCATTTTGATATAAATACAAACAGAAGAACAACAGAATTAAGATCGCTACGAATATGGACGGAAATACGAGTGAAGACTCGAGAATGAAACTCCCCTTCTGATCACGTAGTAGTCTCTTCATATTCACTTATGCATCTTCATCCATAAATTTCTCTGTTCTGCTCTTCGCTTTGCCAAGCAAGCTCTCTAGGATTTCCTTCAACTGCTTACGGAAAGCAATAGCCAAAATGACGATAACAGCGATGATCAAAATCATCTCCAGCATTCCTAAGCCATCCTCATCTTGAGAGAACGTTCTAATCTTATTTGCAAGTACACTTAACATCATGTAACCCTCCTAGAAATTTCGCTTATAAATCCACTTATAATGCTTGTTCAAAAAGTCCGGTTTTCAGCTTTTTAACTTCCTCTATAATTCCATGATCATCAATGCAGGAGCACCTACCATAACAACGATAATGAGGAACAACAGCAGCATAGGAAATACCAGCTTAGCCGAGGCTTGTTCGCCGAGCGTCTTGCTCACAGCCTTGCGTCTTCCCACAAAGTATGAGACAGATCCATCAACGCCAACACAAAGTCATTGCCACCACGGCGATAATTAAGCAATACCGAGGTTACAAAAGCCGACACCTCCTGAACGCCTAGCCGTTTGCTAACTCCCTCCATCGCCTGTTGGAAGGAGTACCCACTCTCCCATTCCCGCTGCATTCTGAACATTTCACGATACAACGGGTGTTGTTCTGCACCTGCCTTACGCTCCAGACAACGCTTGATAGCCTGCTGAACAGTAGAGCCCGCACCAACCAGCAGCACTATTTTATTAAGCAGCTCTGGCAGCTCCAGAATAATCTCTCGCTCTCGCTTGGCGACTTTCTGATGTAAATCCCTTGCGAGTGCAACCGGAATAAGAACAGCCAGAAGGGCACCAAATATCATAACGCTGGGATCATCTCCAAGAAGCAGAGAAAACAAACTACCAGCGGTTAGAATAAGCCAGCCGTACGAGAGCATTTCAGCTAGGAACAGCAAAGTATATTCGCCCCGCGCTTATCACCACTAATCTTCTGGACTGAACGCTGTATTTTGAAGAAAAAAATCGGAAACCTTTGCGATATTCTCAGCTTCTCTAACAGTAACAGCATTGGAGGAGCTATGATCTGCAGTCTGAGTCCATCCATCTTCATGTCCCGGCAGCCCTGATATTTATGGTGTGAGTTCCGGTACAGGATCAGCCAGGTCAGCACCAATATCGTAATTTCAGCGATGCTATAAACTATCATCTTTGCCTCCTAGACCCGGATATCCATAATTTTGAGCATTAACCAGAAACAAAACGCGAACACGACCAGCGCACCGAACGAGATAGCCAGACCGATTCCGCTATGCATCGGCTCCATATAATCCGGTGAAGAGAACTCCATAAATACGAGAAAAAATATTGGAGCGGCGGACATCGCCTTTGCTTCGAACCGTTTCTGGGCAATCATAACGCTGATCTCCTGACTAATCTCGAGCTTCTCGCTAATTATCGTTGACGTACGCCGAATGACTTCGACCAAATCCCCCCCGGAACGCTTGCAAATCGTAAAGACGTCAGCAAAGTTGCTAACATCCTCCAACCCGGCCCGCTCGCTGAAGTCGAACAGCGCCTCTTCAATCGGCTGGCCGTACTCCATACGGGTGCAGATGATACCAAGCTCAATGATCATATCGCTTGAATTGCCTGGATAGAGTAGCTGTAGATCTTCAATAGCTTCGCGAAATCCATTCTCTACCGAGCGGCCCGCTGCCAAAGAAGAGGAGAGCGAATAGAGTGCCTGCTTGAAATGGAGGCCGAGCGTCTCTCTTCTCTTACGGAGAAGATAACCGCTCCAATATTTCGGAGCAAAAGTCGCTCCACCGACGAGGACCAAGCTAATCAGCCATGAATGGAAGAAGATGTAACCGATAAGAAAGAAGCCTACTCCACCAACCAGTAATGCGGACAGCCTCTGTCTAGGTGATAGAACATAGCTGCGATAATCCGTCAATCTGGTTGGTTGCTGAGCATCGCTCCTCTCCGCCGCTTTTGCTGATGCTTTTAAGGTACTCGACCTCCCCAATCCGCTCATCTCTTCCCACCCCCTCTCATAAGATCATCCCTTCTACAGAGATGCCAGCCATGTTAAGCTTGTCCGTATGCATCAGCCGATGCCCCGTTCTTCTCAAGCTGCCAATAACTCTCCCATTCTTCTCCGCTTCCTCCTCAAATACATAAAGCGGATTTAGCATCACCTCCCCATCCTTCATTCCGCATACTTCTGCTATTTCCAAGACCCTCCGCGAGCGATCGCGGAGCTGGCTGAGATGGACGATGATATCGATCGCAGAAGAAATCTGCTGTCTGACGACCCCAAGCGGCAAATCCGCGCCGCTCAACACCATCGTCTCCAGTCTACTGATCATATCGACCGAGGAATTCGCGTGGCCTGTAGACAGAGATCCATCATGCCCCGTGTTCATCGCCTGTAGCATATCTAACGCCTCCCGGCCTCGGACTTCGCCGACGACAATCCGATCCGGTCGCATACGCAATGAGGAACGAATCAGATCACGGATCGATATCTCCCCTTTGCCTTCGGTATTCGCATTACGAGTCTCCAGGGATACCAGATTAGGTAATGTTACGATCTGCAATTCTGCCGAATCCTCAATCGTAATAACCCGTTCATCTGCAGGGATATATCGCGACAAGGCATTCAGAAATGTCGTCTTGCCAGAGCCTGTCCCCCACTAATAAAAACATTGTATTTACTACGAACGAGAGTCTGCATAAAACGGGCAGCCTCTTTGCTGAGTGATCCCTTCTCAATCAATTGCTCCATCGTTAGTGGGTGTTCGGGGAACTTACGGATCGTCATCGTTGGCCCCTTCAAGGCAATCGGAGGCAGCACGATATTAACCCGGGAACCATCCTTCAGTCTCGCATCTACGATCGGCGACGATTCATTCACCACCCGGTTGACTCCGGAGACAATCGCTTGGATAATATCCTCTAGCCTCTCCTGGGATTCAAAATGGAGAGCAAGCTTACGTACTCTGCCATTCTGTTCTACGAAAATCTGCTCATGGCTGTTGATCATAATCTCCGATACCGAACGATCATCGACCAGTGGCTGCAGTACATCTAGGCCCCGGAACGAGTCATAAAGTCTCCGTACCCATTTCCGCTTCTCCGATGAAGTGAGGTTGGCCAGCCGGTAATCCTCAAGTACCCTCCGTTCGATGTATTCCATCAGTTGCCCGTCCTGAAGCGTCAACGTAACATCAAGTCCAGAACGGATCTCTGCCCGGAGCTGGGTGAACATATCCTCTGTCATCGCTGTCCGCTGCCTCCCCTGAATACTTCGGAACTGCCATACAGCTTGCGGCAAAGCTGCTGCACATCACGTTGATAGAGTGGAGAATACATTGCGGAAGCCTGTCTGATCCCATTCTTCCAAGCAGATATGTACGAGAGCATCGATTCAAAGACGATTTCGATCCCCGGTATGGAGGTATTTAATTCACCTGAGTACCGGTTCACTGCAAATAAGGATTTGCTCAAAATATGGTTATGCATGTCCGGATGGGATCGCTCCAAATGGGTGAACCACAGACCGGCTCTTCCGCATAACGTTATCATCATCTGTTACGAGCCATACCAGCTTATCTGCCCGTTCCATCACTGCCTCGGTTCGTCCATTCGGATAAGAATCCGTATCGATCACGACAGCGTCGTACAATCCACTTGCCGCAATGAATTCGATTAGATCAATGGTCTCCTGACGCTGTAACTCAAGCATCTCATTTAAATTGTCTAATGGAGCAAAGGTGTCCCCTTGAAGCAGCGGATGTCTACAAGCATAGGCCGATACGGGAAACTTCGGGGCCTGCTGCTCTTCTTCCGCGGACTTCAAATCGTATAGCAAACGAGCCAGGCCTCCCTGCTGCCCTTCACGGACATCCTGACCTTCAAAGATAAGTCTGTTATTCACTGTCTCTAGATTCAAATAAAATACTTTAGTTCCTTCAGATGAGAGCTGCTTCGTGATATTCAGTGATACGGTGGTCTTTCCTAGGCCACCGACAGCCGAATACACACCAATTACGACCGCCCCACCTTCCGTATTCACCAGCTTATCTCTGTCTCCCCGAACGATATTCATGAGTGTGGACAGCAATTGGTACAAGGGCTGATATTTATTCAGACTCAAGCCTGAAGCAGACTCTCCTCTCACACATAGAGAGACCACGATTAGGCGCCCCGACTTCGGGCCCTGCCACACTTCCAGAAATGCAGGTTCTGCAAGTACGATATCCACCAGTTCCCCGAATCCTTCATATAGGTCTCAAAGGCATCCTGTTGGCTGAAACCCGTTACGATAATGCGCCGGTCGAACTCACTACAGTGGACGTATTGTAAAAATGGCTCTAAATATAACTCATCCTGTACAGCCAGAACCAATCTGAAGGGATTCAAACCTTCACCTTCTTTCTTACTCGGAACACAAAAAAGCACCGCCCAAATACCGACATATCGGTTAATTTGGACGGTGCTACCGTTCACGAGTTCCTAATATTTACAGTCAGAATATCACAGATCATTTCCCCAAGCAAGTCCTAAATATATATCATAGACTACCTCTATAATTGCGAGTTTAAAAAGTCAGACTTTCAGCACCGAGAAGGTTGGATGAAGCTAGGGCGTGAGGAGCGGAGCGTACGTAGTGTGTACGTGAGCACCGGAAGGCCCGGCTGAATTCAAGATTCGATGTCGAATAGCTTCATGATTTACTTCGTGATCAAAGGGGAGCTTTTTAGACTACCTCTATAAGTCTAAGAAGCGTTCTTTGATTCCGTTGGCAGGCAGCATGCACACATCGGATTTACCGAACCAGCGGTACCTGTTGTTTGCGACCCAACGGTAAACTGCATCGCGTATGCCCTGGGGAACAATAATTAATGCATATAATAACGGCCAAGGGAATTTGAGCTTCTTGGCTATTTTGAGAGCTGCAGAGGAACGTGTGTACAAGCTTTCTCGCTCCAGCAGGTACATCGTATTCATCGGCTCGTCTATAGCTCGTGCTCCTCCATACTGTTGCAGTAGCCGCCTGCCGACATCAGATTGCAATGACGCGAACTTGAATTGGGCACCGGGATCATGCTTAATGATAAATTTAACGGCTCCCTGACACAAAAGACATACCCCATCAAACAATACGATCGCAGCCTGATCTGCATTCTTTCCTGGCATCTGAGAACCCTCCCCGAGCAACTCATTACCTTAATCATCCGCTATACTGTCAAAAACAAAAAGGATAATTATCAGCATCTATGCTCATGCTTCCATTGTACGTCTTTTTCGAACGCTTTATAGAGCAAAAAAATACGAAGGAATCGAGCTCCTCCGTATTCTTTATTCCACCAGGCTTATTCTGCCAGCAACTTCTCGATCATTTGATCGCCTACAAGCTGGCTATGGAAGTCTTCCTTAAAGCCCTCCATGCAGTTGCAAATGTAGTCCTTACGACATACCGGACATGGCGTCTTTTGCAGTCGATTGACATTCGTGAGGCGCCATTCTGGAAAACGGTGATAAAATACTCTGCACTGCGTTCCATCGGCCAATTTCACAGCAAATTCGTACAATCCTTCCTTCTCGTTACTCCCGGCTATGGACACGTTCTGAACACTTGGTCTGTAAGACATTGTCATCACCCGTTTTATTAAATTAGAAAACTTTTCAAGCGGAAGTTCAAAAAATCATCTTTCAATTAAAGCTTGACTTTTGGAACTCTCACTTTTAGTACTAAGACATATTAAATAATTTTTTAATACATGTCAACTTGAATCACATAGTCTAACCCCTTTAGATCCAAAGAATTCAAAAAAATAATAAATTCAAGCGTTTACATGAATGAATGCGGGCAAATTACATTATTATTATATTGTCCCAAAAACAAAAAAAGATCCTTACTTCCCGTAAGGATCTTTCCTCTGTTCTTCGTTATGCGGTAGAGAGGACTCGAACCTCCACGGGCGTACGCCCACTACCCCCTCAAGATAGCGTGTCTGCCATTCCACCACTACCGCATGTTATTAAGTTTTTCAGCAACTCTGTTATTATACACTGGCGATCGTAAAAAGTAAATAGGAATTTTATTAAAGCTAATTATCGCAAGCAAGTTCATCCCGAATATCACGGATAATATCATATAAGCGCCTCCATCCAATGGATAAGAAGCGCTTTTCTCATTTTAACTTGTCACACGACGCAGCATCGGGCTAAATAACGAAGGCAGCAGCGATACATGTCCCTCATTGGGGACTTCGATCATCGAGACCAACTTTGGACCATATACGTCTTCCGTCATGAGTTGATACAAGTTATGCGCGTCACGGACCATATTCGGCTTCTCTTGACTGCCCACACTCAAATGTAGCTCTATCTCCGTCTCATGAAGTGATATTTGCACTTTATTATTTTCCCACAGCTGAAGCAGGGTTAGATTCTTCCACCAAATCGATGGACTAGCGGCAAAATAACGCCGGAACGTGCTCGGACGCTTAAATAGTGTATACAGAGTGAAAAATCCACCTAGCGAATGACCGAATAAAGACTGCTTAGCACGGTCGATTGGGAATTCCTTCTCGATCAGCGGCTTAAGCTCATATTCGATAAAATCGAGAAAAACCTCAGCCCCTCCTGTCAGCGGCCAAGCTGACCCGTCAGGTCTTTTCGGTAATTCGCTGTCGTCGGCAAAGACCGTGTAATCGTAGAAGCGCTCACTCGTCACAATCGGATCATTGGAGTTATACCCTATGCCCACAATCACGAATGGAACCATGCCATGAGGGCCTCTGGTTTGCAGTCTGGCCGCTTCTGCCAGGGAACCGAAGGTGGCATTGGCATCCAGCGTATAAAGCACGGGATAACCGCCCTCAGGTGGCGGACCCATTGGCTCTACGATGTAGATCTGGTATTCCCGCCCAGACAAATGAGATTGGAGGTCCCATACCTGCGTACCGGGAACATGCATCTCCCCACTCATTCTCCTGAATTGGAGGTGCCCCTCTGAATTGCCAAAAAGCCACTTCAAGCTCTCTGGAAAATGCTTCATCATAAACAGATCGTCATGGGTACCTTCTGGCTCCACTGCCAGTTTCAACCCAGCTGCGCCCATGCCCTTATCAAGCCACAGTTGGTGGGCCTCCTTGGTATGCTCCACCATATGACGCTGCCGCGTCTCTTTATAAATCCCTTCTTTATCTCCAACAGACATATACACACGCTGAGTAGCCTCAAGACCGTCATGCTCCCGGATGAAATCGAGCACCCCTTCATACCAGAAGGAGGCCGATAGCAGACCGAGCCGTCCGAATGTATCCGGTCGCCAGCAACCCGCGAAGAAGGAGATGAGTCCCCAAGCGAGCCGCCGATGATCGCCGTCTCCTCGGCCTGTCTTTTTGTCCGGTAATGATGGTCGATATAGGGCTTGATCACATCTGCAACTTCATCGATATAGGCATGTCCCCGGCCCGCAAAGGCTGGGAAGCTGTCCACCAGCGCGGCTGCTGGCCAAGGTGTATATTCATCATTACGTGAATGCGGCTCGATGCCGATTAGAATAACTTCTGCCAATTGACCGGATAAATACAAATGATCCAAATAATTCAGGCAACCGCCGAATAGCTCGTCTCCATCCTGGACATACGCCACAGGATAACAGCGCCCTGATGTTTCATATGATGGAGGCAAATGGAGGACTAACTTCCAGTCTCCAACATTAAGCTGCTGATATCGGTTCATACTTTCCCCCATCTTCCCTACGATCCTCTTGTACGAAGCAATAAATAAACGAAATACGGCACTCCGATGATCGACACGACGATACCCACCGACAGCTCTGCCGGAGCAAATACGGTCTTGCCGATAAAATCGCCGATCAGCACCATAATCATGCCCACAAGCCCACTAACCGGAATGATTCGCATATGTCGCAAACCTATAAGCTGCCGGGCCAGATGAGGCGCGATCAAGCCAATAAAAGCAATACTGCCCGACACGGCAACGCTTGCGCTGACCAGTCCAATGCTGCAGAGTAGAAATATATTTTTCTCCCGTTCAACATTCAGCCCTACGCTCTTCTGACTATCCTCACTAAGCTGGAACAGATCGAGCTTATAAGACCGAATACAGATCAACGGTAGAAGCAACAGCCATGGCAGCATCGTAACGACGAACTTCCAATTCGCATTGTGGAGACTTCCCGCAAGCCATACAACCGCCATCTCGTAATCATTCGGATTCATCTTCAAAGATATAAACATTGTGAGCGCACCAAAGCCGGATGCAACTGCGATACCGACCAGAATCAGTCGCTGGGAATCAAGCGTGCCATTCTCTTTAGCGAACATATATATCGCTACGGTAGCCAGTAAGCCGCCTGCAATTCCGAACATCGGCATCAGCATGACACCGAGCCACCCTGTCGCATTAATCACTCCCTGGAACAGGAACATGAACAACACGACAGCCAGGCCAGCCCCGGCATTAATGCCTAATATCCCCGGATCGGCAAGCCCATTCCGCGTGACCCCTTGGATGATCGCTCCGGCAGTACCAAGCGCGAACCCAACAAGCGCTCCTAATACAATCCGCGGCAGCCTGAACTCAAACACAACCAGATTATGCTCTGGCTGAGGATTGATTTTTAGTAGAGTCTTGATCACATCCAATACCGACATATCGAATGTACCATTAGTCAAGCTAAGATAAGCAGACGCAACAGCAAGAAGAATGCCGATGACTAATACTCTCCAGAATCTTCGCTGAGTTAAATTATTCACGGTGCGCCCCTCCCTTTGTCTTGATCAGATACAGGAAAAATGGCACACCGATCAAAGAGGTAACAACTCCTACTGGAGTTTCAAATGGATAGTTAATGAAGCGGGCTGCAATGTCGCATGTTGCCAGGAAAATCCCACCGAGTACTCCGGAGACCGGAATGACCCAGCGATAATCGACACCCGAGAGGAGACGGGCAATATGTGGAATGATCAGACCGATGAAGGCGATTTTTCCAGCCAGCGCTACAGAGACACCGGTCAACAGCACGGTCGCAAGAATAGCCAATGCCTTGATGATCCAGGTACGGATACCCAGCCCTTGAGCCACCTCTTCCCCAGCGCAAGCGCCGAGATATACCTGGAGATCAGCATCGCTAACGTCAGTCCGACGAGTGCAAACGGAATGCTAAGCTTAATCATCTCTGGGTCCATCTGATGCAATCTGGCATTATACCAGAAGCTGATATTTTGCGAGACTTGGAAATACGTCGACATCGCATGAGCCGTTCCGCTAAGAAAGGTACCGATGATCGAACCAAGAATCGCTAATTTGACTGGACTTAGTCCATTAGGAATAAGCCAGGCTAGCCCGAAGACAATAGCTGTTCCCAAGGCAGAGCCAATGAGCGAACTCGTGATATATAAATTCGGACTGGCATTCGGTAAAAGTACCATGCACAGCGTAACCGCAAATACGGAACCATCCGATACCCCCATAATCGAAGGGGAAGCGAGGTAATTCCGGGTCATACCCTGCATGAGGGCTCCAGACACAGCCAGGAATGCTCCGATTAGCATTGACCCGATAACACGCGGAAGACGGGAACTCATAATAATCTGATGATCTACATTGTCTGGATCAAAGGCAATGATCGAGTTCCATACCTCGGCTGCCGTAATACTCTTGGCCCCATATAGAATTGAAGCAAGGATCAATAATACAATGACTGCCGGGGCCATTCCGAGAATGGCCACCGGCAGCTTTCGTTTTAATCGCATTGTCAACACGCCTTATATTAAACTGATGTATATTTTACTTGGTCAGATTAGCTACTGCAGCTTTCAAGAACTCAATCTTGCTGTAAGCTGTTCCCCTTGAGCAAGCGGATCAACGATGTTCACGAACACTTTCTCATTTTTGAAAGCATTCAAGCTTTTCATGATCGGATCTTGCTGGAAGTCTTCCAGTGCTTTTGGCGTGTCCTGGTTCTCATCCGTCGAGAATTGGATGAACAGATAATCCGGATTCATCTCTGCGAGCTTCTCCTTCGAGATCAGCTCCTGAGCCTTAGCAGCTTGTACTTCTGCCGGAACAGTCATACCGAGATCCTCATACAATACCGGGTTGAAGAATACCCCAGCCGGATAAATGTAAACTTCCCCGCCGCGGATTCGTACGGCCACGACTTTCTTATCCTTCAGACTATCTCCAATTTGCGACTTAGCCGCATCCAGATCCGTCTTGTATTTGGCGATTTCCTGCTCAGCCTGCTCTTCTTTACCACTAAGCTCTCCAAGCAGTCTCAGATTTGCTTCCCAATTCGTAGATATATGAGAATACGGGATGGTTGGAGCAATTTTCTCCAGTTTCTCATTGACCTCTGGTTTGAACTTGGTTGAAGTCAGAATGACATCCGGCTTAAGGGACAAAATCGTCTCAAAGTTCGGCTCCATCTTCTCACCAACAGACTTCGCTTCTGAAGTAACTGACTCGAACAAGGACGGGAACTTGCCAGAGAATGAAATCGCACCGATCGGCTTCACATCCAATACGATCGAATCCTCCATCGCTTCAACGGCACCAGTAATAACGATCCGTTCAACCTTGCCCGGAAGTGTATATTCCTGATCCAGGTATTTAATGACTCTAGTATCCGATGATGCCGGCTGCTCCGCTGTTTCCGCGGGCTGCTGTGCGGCGGTTTGGTTAGAATTTTGCGCTGCTGGAGACTCCGAGGACGAATTCTCCTTGCCGCAGGCCGATAGGACTACGGTTAACGCCAGAATTACCCCTAATAACATATTGAATCTTTTCATATTCTTTCTAGCTTCTCCCTTCGACGACTCTCGTCTCAATTGATAATGATTATCATTATTATTGATAGTAAAGGAGGATCGTCGAATGTACCATGGACAAATCGCCGAATTAGCATGGACTTTTTCCAGTTAACAGTGCTGTTGCCGCTTCTGCCATTTGCTCCATTGCAGCCGGTGAACGCTCCCGCCACGGATAAGAAGTAATAAGATGCATTTTCCCTCTCTAACCGCCTCAAGCGACATCCATGCTGCTGTGGACGACAGCTCTCTCCAATAGGCTAACGTCTCCGAATCCTGCCTCACGAGAACAAAAATATGCTCCGCCCCGATCATCGCCAATTGATCCACAGTCAGCGGTACAAATGACTGTTCCCCTTCCAGATGAAGGGGGACTTCGCAGCCCAGGAGCTTATACAGCACTTCATTCACAGCTTGACTATTATAAAGTGTAAGCTGATCTTCAAAGACGCGCACCGCCACCACTGCCGGAGGCTGCATATACTGGATGATCCAAAGCCGCAGGCGAATGATACTCCGTTCAAAGGATTGCAACCACTGCTCCGCCTCAGCCTTTCTGTTTAACAGCCTGGCCAGTGCCATTAGTTCTCCTTTCCAATCCTCTGTCTCCAATGACAGCTCATAGATCGGGGCAATCTGCTCCAGTCTCTGCTTCTCCCAAGGCTCCAGCCCCTGGATACATATGATCTGCTCCGGTTGAGTCTCTGCTAGCTTGTCGAGATTAGCTTCTTTGTTATGATTCTGCCGATAGGCATCCAGGTGAACAGGGATATCCGGGCCGAGTGTATGATATAGCTCAGATGACCATTTAGGATGCAACGGGGCAGCATAGGGGATTATCTGCAATGGAGTCAGATATCCGAGCAGCGAGGTAGAACCATATAAGGCGATCCTATAGCTCCGCTCCTTCATGTAGGCCGAAGGGGATAGACCTACCTCTTTTTAAATTTCCGACTGAAATAGAACTCGTCCTTGTACCCTACCATTGGAGCGATCTCCTTCAACAATGCGCTGGAACTGAGCATCAACTGCTTCGCCTTAGCCATCCTTACCTGCGTCACATAATCCATGGCACTATGTCCGTATGTCTTTTTGAACATATCTGCAAAATATTTCGGACTAAATTCAGCGACCTCAGCCAGTCGATTCAGCGTCAGTTCCTCGCCATAGTGTTCCTCTACATACGTTCTGGCCCGTTCAAGCGCTTGAGCTTTATCCGTTTTGACTGCATTCCTGCTCTCAGCCGCCAGCTCGTACAACAGCTCCTCGAAATCAAGCTGAGCCCTCCACTGCTTATGCGGCTGGCTATGGTGGAAATGCCTGTACACTTTACGGCATACCGCATGTAGATTCTCTACCGGACTTGCACCTATGCTGTTCTCCCACAGCGCACAATCTCCAAGTTCTCTAATTTCTGATAGAGACTCCTTACATGAGGCATCAGCCCGATAGAGAGTGAAATGGAACACGGCAGCTGTTACAAACTCGCTCACGCTGCTCTTCACTCCAAATGTTCTTCCGCAAGGGCATAGCCAGGCACTCCCCTCACGAAGATGAACAGAGCGCCCTTCCAATTCGAGATTGAGCTCACCCTTTAGTACTATAATTAACGCATTTTGCACGGCCAACTGCTGCTCCAGATTTAACTCGGCCTGGCTAAATATTTCCGCGTACCACAATCTGACCATGACAGCCTGAAGATCGGCTCGATTAAATTTTGCATTGATCATCTTTCATGTACCGCCTTTTTAATTGAGAATGGTTATCATTATCATGTGGATATCATACCATAAACCGTTTTGTCTGCGATAAGGACTTTCAGTATGAACCTCTACTTCCTATAAAAATAAAAAAAAACCTTACTCCTTTCTAAGGAATCAGGTTGTTCCCAATATATCGAAAAGTAATCTTGTGATATATCTTAAAAATGTATAGACTTCAACATAAGCAGATACATCTCAATTAAAAGGGAGTGTCCTATGAACAATCATCGTATTACGACCTTTTCCGATTTACTTCATCCTAACGGGACCTTAATGCAGAAAGGCTATTCGACCAAGGCGGTCATGCGCTATAACCGCGGCCAAATCAAAGCGGCTCCATGGCGTATCAAAGAATGGGATTTCTATCAGGTGTCCAATGACGAGTTCTGTTTGCAGCTAACGATTGGGCATGCTTCCTATGCCGGTCAAGTATCGGTGATGCTGATTGATTTAATCAATAAACATACCTACTTCGTTACCGATATGCTCGTTATGCCTTTCAACCGATTAAACATGCCGGAGTCAGCCGAGCAAGGTAATCTGACTGTCAGTCGAAAAAACATCGATATACAGTTTGAAGTGTTTACCGGTGGGCGCCGCCTTCGCTGTAAAACCAATAATCCAAAGGTAGCGCATAACATGGAGATCGATATCGAACTGGTCCAGCCCGATTTGGAGTCGCTGGTTATCGCCACGCCATTTCATGAGAATCCAAGGCATTTTTATTACAATCATAAAATCAACTGCATGCCGGCTAGCGGAACAATCACGATGGGTGACAAGATTATATCTTTCGAACCGAATACGGCCTTCGGACTCCTCGACTGGGGACGCGGTGTATGGCCATTCAGCCATGAGTGGTATTGGGGCAACGGAAGCACCTGGGTAGACGGCAAACGGTTTGGCTTCAACATCGGATATGGATTCGGCAATACAGAGGCTGCTACTGAAAATATACTATTCTACAATGGAACTGCCCATAAACTGAGTCAGGTATCTGTCGATTTTGCCACAGGAGGCTATATGTCTCCCAAAACTTTTACTAGCGACGACGGTCGTTTTGAAATGCACTTTAACCGGTATACGACCGCTACACTGAGTCCAAAATGTTGTTCGTTAACAACAGCTGTCATCAGATTTTTGGCCTTTTCACGGGCAAAGCAGTCTTGGACGACGGAACGATAATCGAGGTAAAAGATATGATGGCTTTCATGGAGCATGCGGTGAATAATTGGTAGATCCGCACTAAGCGGACATACAAAAGAAGCACCCGCTATTCGCGAGTGCTTCTTGTCTTATGCGGTAGAGAGGACTCGAACCTCCACGAGCGTACGCCCACTACCCCCTCAAGATAGCGTGTCTGCCATTCCACCACTACCGCATATTATGGTGACCCGTAGGGATTCGAACCCCTGTTACCTCCGTGAAAGGGAGGTGTCTTAACCCCTTGACCAACGGGCCATATTTAATTTGCTGTCAAAAGCAGCGACAAGATTGAGTATAGCAAAAAACAATAATCATGGCAAGAAGTTTTTATTTTTTTATTATCTATTTTTAAGTCTGCTAGATACTAGGAAATAAATGCCGCCGTTCAACCTAGAAGACGGTAGATTTTATCGTTACTTCGCCAGTCGCGCGCATTAAAACTCTGTTTAGCTCCTATGCGTTGAAAATTCCTGCGGAAGTGCAGTTTTTTGATAGACTAAAATCCTATAAACCAGGAATTCCTGCACAAATGCAGTTTTTTTATATTAAAAAGCTCGATTTCAATGTTCTGACCGAAAATTCCTGCATATTTGCAGGAACTTGGATAGAATCAGCAAATCTGCAGCTTAAAAACTGCATTTTTGCATTTTTTAGTGTGCTTACTGTCTTTAAGTATCCTCTAGCAGTCGTTACACCTACCAGTGGCATGCACTATACTATCACTGGCATGCAGCGAAACACCGTTCTTAAGCGCTCCCCACAAACAGAAAAAAACTCCCGACGCATACGCGCGGGAGCTTCTTGACGTTGTATTCCAACGGAGAGAGGGATTCGAACCCTCGCACCGCTTACGCAGTCTAACCCCTTAGCAGAGGGTCCCCTTATAGCCACTTGGGTATCTCTCCAAGAAAATGGCTCCCGAACAGGACTCGAACCTGTGACAACTCGATTAACAGTCGAGTGCTCTACCAACTGAGCTATCAGGGAACATTAACAACTATCAGAATAGAACTAATTTTATTACGCTTTCATCAGAAAGTCAAGATATAAGAGGTTGTTCAAAAAGTCCGCTTTTGATCACGAATTGAATCAAGAAGTATCTGGACATCGAATCTTGAATTCAGCCGGACCTTCCGGTGCTCACGTAGGTTTTGCCTACGCTCCGCTCCTCAGTCCCTAGCTTCATCCAACCTTCTCGGTGCTGAAAAGCCTCTTTTGAACACGCATTACAAGAAGCGGACAAGCTAGGCAAAAAAAATTCAAAAAAATCTCACTTTCCTCTTGCCAAATTCCAAATCGTGGATATAATGATATCAACGTCAAAATATTTTTAATGTTAAATAAAACTGAATGAGTAAAATATTTTACCGAGAGGAAGATGTCTATGTCAGAAGCTATGCCTAAAGCCATGACTGAAGGTGCCTTAAGTAAAGAAAAGAAGCTCTCCAGTCTATTTGCTTTCAAATCATTTATTTACTTGCTCCTTGCCCGAGTTATATCCCACTTCGGCGATTCAATCGACGCGATTGCTTACAGCTGGATGGTCTATAAACTCACGGGATCAGAAATCATGATGGGAACTTTATTCGCTCTTAATTATGTACCAGGGATATTATTAAATTTCTTCTCAGGAGCTCTGGTGGATCGTTGGTCGAAGCGAAAAGTCCTCCTTGTCACTTATTCACTACGCGGCTCACTTGTCATTTTCACAGCGCTACTGTATTGGTTGGGGTGGTTACTGCCTTGGCATCTGTATGTTATAACCCTCTTCATCGCCACCATTGAATGCTTCTCTTATCCCGCTGAAATGGCACTGGTTCCAAATCTGCTGCCCAAAGAAAAATTGCTGAGCGCCAACTCTATCAGCACTTCCGCAACAAGAACGGCCGAACTGGCCGGGCTCGCAATTGCAGGTGGTATTATTGCTTTTCTAGGGATTTCCGGAGCGATACTCATCAACGGAATCACCTTCTTCGCTGCTACTACACTTATAGTATTTATCCGCACTCATGAAGAAAAAACAGCCTCACCTGATAAAAACGAATCAACAGAGCCCCAATCTTTTTTCAAAGATGTCAAAATCGGATTAAAGTTCCTAGCTTCGAATCGTCTCATCATCACAATAGTTATAGCGGCCGCTTACGTAAATCTATGTCTTGCCCCTTATAATGTTCTGACTCCAGTGTATGTGGCAGAGATTCTTAAATCCGGTCCGCAAGGACTCAGCATGCTCGGAATTGGTCTGATCAGTGGCATGATCGTGAGTTCATTATGGATCAGTCGGAAAGGTAGCAAATTCAAAAAGTGTCAGCTTATTCTGATAGGCTATATGATGTTAGGGCTAAGTTATGCACTGTTATACTTACCTACCTTAGTCCATATAAATTCAATCTATTTAGCGATTATAATCACTTTTTGTATGGGTCTTTCAGTTTCACTTGTCAGCACCCCATCGTCCACTTATTTTATGGAGACGGTACCGAAGGAACTGCTCGGAAGAGTCGGTGCCATTTACGGCATGGTTTGCACGATTGCAGTACCGATTGGAGGTTCTTTAGCAGGCATTCTGGGAGGATGGATAAAGGTAGATATATTATTCCTTATTTTCGGGTTATTGATGATTCTGCCGTTCTTCTACTTATTGAGTCAGAAGAGCTTCCGGCAAATTTAAGAGAGCTATCCTGTCTTGTGCTTTCCCTTACATGAGTTATACTAAATAAAGCAGCAAATGCAGCAAATTCAATGCATAATGATTCGGGAGGCACGCCGTGAAGAAGGAACTCAAACTCAAAACATTGGAAGAGGTCCGGATTTATTCCGATCCCTATCGCATTCAAATCATGAATGAATTTCAAAATTTCAATCGGCCTGCAACTATAAAAGAGGTAGCCGATGCTCTTCAGGAAGTGCCCGCCAAAGTGTATTATCACGCCAAGAAACTGGAAAGCATCGGTATGCTGCAATTAGTTGACACCAAACTGATCAATGGGATCACGGCTAAATATTATGAACCCTTTAAGGGGCAAGTCATCATTAACAAAAGTGGAGCCGATGAGAAGATACAGCAGGTCTTTCAATCCGAAACCGAGAAGCTCATCTCGAACTTATATGACGAAAATAAAAAGCGCTTCTTGCAAGTTTCCACCACCGGCAGACCGAAGGGGAATCTTACAAATACAAATGTTTATTTAACGGAGCAGGAAGTTGAAGCGTTATTCGTGATGATCAACGAGTTCTGTGAACAACATGACAAATCTTCCGGTGAGGATGATCGTGAGCGGTTCGAAATGTTCTTCACCCTTTTCACAATGCGGAAACAAAGTCCAAATAAAAAGAACCATCTTCTCCATAATAGGAACGATGGTTCTTATGTTTATTCCTGTTCAATTGCTCCAGCTTGCTCTTCGTCCGTCTAGTTCTCATATCCACGAGAGCAAACTGACTCCGTTCCATCTCCGGATTACGTTTTCCTTCCCTTTCGCATTTTTGTCGGAATTTCTTCGCCTTCAATGTCGCCATACAAATATCACTCCTCCTGCTAATATGCCTTCAGTATAACATATAAAATTATATTCCTATATCGTATGCAGCTTCAAAGCACCTGAACATTTTCCGCAGCGATATCGTGCAGGATCTACCTTCCGTTTACGCATATATTCCATCCCGCAGCGGGCACAGATTAATTTATACCGATAAGGCAAGCTTCTCCGATTCGCGCTCCCCGGAAGTGACTGGCAATAACGGCTTCCATCAACCTTTTGCAGCAGAGCTTTGAACTCAGGATCGCGATGGCGGTAACCCCGTCCTGACAAGTGAAGATGATAATGGCACAGCTCGTGCTTGATAATCTTCTCTACCTCTTCCTTACCGTAGGTATGCAATTGTGCCGGATTGATTTCAATGTTATGGCTCTTCAGAAAATAGCGCCCTCCTGTCGTTCTCAGACGCCGATTGAAAGAAGCCTTATGACGAAAAGGAACGCCAAAGCTGTGCAATGAAATCGCCTCGATCCAGGCCTGAAGCTGAGTATCGTCCATAGTTGCAGTTTCTCCTCTTACTTAATTAATCCATCCGATTCTATCATACCACGGCCAACATTACTGCCTTTATGCTGCCGATTGTACTTGAATTTTAACTTCTTCTTACGCTACACTGTCAAGTAGTAATGACAGGACAAAGGAGATTATTTGTGATGCCTTCGATGAGATATGTTATTTTACAGCAAAATGCAGATTTAAAGTTTGTTGAAATGCCTGAAGAATATGCCTATCAGCTTAGCGCACTTAATTTGCGTTTGAACAAGGAAATCGCCAAGCTTACCGCCGCTAATGTTCCAAGCTTGCCGCTAGCCATCGCGGAATGCGACCGCTTGGATCTGCTGCAACCATCCTTACATATCACCAGTGGAATCGATTATATCAATGAATTGGAATCCGTCTTTGCAGCAATTCAAGAGGAGAACTATCCTCTCATCTCCTTGCTTACGGAAATTCGCGCATTACAGGCACAGCTCGAACAATGGTACGAGGAAGAAGCTTTTTGAACTTCCTCTTGAAATACTTGTTCAAAAAGATCGGTTTTCAGCACCGAGAAGGTTGGATGAAGCTAGGGGCTGAGGAGCGAAGCGTACGTTTTGGGTACGTGAGCACCGGAAGGCCCGGCTGAATTCAAGATTCGAATGTCGAATCCACTCCCTGATTCACTTCGTGTTAGATATAGAATTTATAAGTTATCAACGAAGTTGATGAAATTCTATATCGCAAGAAAACCTACCTTTGTATCGCGGTCGCTCATCCTTGAATTACTTCGATAGGTTTTCTTATCAAAAGCGGACTTTTTGAACTACCTCTAAGTTGAGGACCTGCACTTTTTCTGGCATTCCCCATATGCTAAACGTACTAAGAATGCCGGAGGAGGAGATATCATTGCCAACTTGGCTAAGTAATCAGATCATGCGTGCCTTCCACAATCGGGACCGCCGTCAGATACGGTTGCTCAATGATTGCTGGTTCTTCTACTATAACCATCAGGGACCTAATACGAGCTCGAATCATCTACATCGTTCCAAATCATAGTTACTAGAGTGAAGGGCAGAATTGTTTCTGCCCTTTTTTATTAAATCATATATGAAATATCAATACATATTGCATCACAATGGAACTAAAACGGCACAATTCTGCAAGGTAGTAAACGATAAATTTGTGCCGCCCTATCTCTCCCCCTTTGGCGTCACTCATTTTTCGGTGCCTCGTGCGTGCCTCGCCCGTCCCCACTCTTGCTCCCAGCGACTTCCCACCTGTCAATTCGCTGCATAAAGATCATCATCTGCACAGCAGCCAGATAGTTGCCCTCAAACTCTAACGGTTGTGACAACGCTTATTTAACACAAAATGCCCTGATTCAGATTATAACGGTTACGGGCGAGCTTATTTGGCTGTTTTTCACAGAAAACTCTCCATATTTGCCCAAATAACGTCAACCACAACCGTTAGAATTGCAACATCGATTATTTCCCTGTAATAACCTCTGTTACAACCGTAAGAACCTTATCGCTTCATATTCACTTTAACTTCGTGAGTCGATAGAGCGATATCGCTGTTTTCCGCTTTCCCCGTACATCTCCAGATGTATCTGTCCGAGTAAAGATCAATACCGCGTAGGATTCAAGCTTCGTCAACCATTGATATTCTGTAATTAACTTAGAATATTAATGAGGTGGTATAAATAATGGACAATTATACAAGTTATATCGTTATATTCCTTCTGATCCTTTGGCTGTCGGTAAGAGAAAAGACGGTGAAACCGAAAACCATGTGGATCATGCCGGCACTCTGGGCCTATATCATACTTCCCTCCATCCAGTGGCAGAATGTAGGCTTTACAACTCTCGCTTTATTTGCACTATGCTTGATAATTGGATTGGCGCTTGGCGTAATAAGAGGTAAACTGGAAAAAATGCGTTTTCGTCAAGATGGAAAGATTTCTATCCAAGGCTCGCTTTTCAGCATCCTTATTTTCGTAAGTGTATTGGTACTTCGGCTTACTCTCGAGTATTGGGGAAAAACGCATGCCCTCGTTAGTTTTGCAAATGCCCTATTGTTTATCTCACTCGGCTCCGTCAGTGCGCGCCGCTACATCATTTATCAGCGTTACCAAGCGATGCTGAATCGTCGCAGAGTTTAAAGGATATTGGGTATAACAAAGACACGTTAGAAAAATCTTAAAAATCCGTAAGTGCTGTCAAGGAGGTGGATGATGAACACAGGCGATACACCAAAACAACCCTCTGTATCCCTATTGCGACCTAGAACACTTCTGGTGAGCCTGCTGCTAGCCTTTCCTGTGATCCAAGACCTGCTACACGAACCGCTCCATAACGCTCTACCGGGCGCGCTATTAATCATCTATTGCATCTGTCTGCTCTGGTGGCCTACTGCCATACAGAAATATGGAATGGTTCTGGGTGCCGCCATTTTTGGCGTGATCTTCGCCTTTGCAGCTTGGCTAGGATTTGGCTTGAATGGGGCAATCGTTACTGTGTTTGCATTTTTGATCATCTGGGTGACATATAGATTGCCGACTGCGTATTCCGCAGGGTATACCGTAGTTACTGCTATCATTGCTGCTAATATCTTATATTACGTCGAGCAGCATAGCTTCGAATCGCTGGTAACCTACACTTTAGCACTTGCAGCGATATATCTGATGTTATGGGGTAGCAGAACCAGAAAAGAAACGCGGCTCATGAAAGAACGCCATCACGAAGAACTAAAGGTCGCCCATCAACAACTCGAAAGTGCTTATGTACAGCTTCATAAGGCACATCTGGAATTGGAAGAGGCCTCTGAACGATCGCTCCGTTATGCAGTTTTTGAAGAGCGAAGCCGCATTGCTGCAGATATCCATGATAGTATCGGTCACGGCTTGACCTCCGTAATCGTACAACTACAGGCACTTCCCTATATGGTCGAAGCTTCACCTGAAGAAGCCGGTTCAGCGCTGCGGAACGTCACTGAGATTGCACGCAGCTGCCTCCAAGATGTTAGATCCGTCGTTCATGAGATGGGGCTCTCCTATCAGATTTCCGGCCTTCATGAACTTCAGAAGCTGTCGCACAACTTCAGCAAACAGAACGGGCTGCCTGTTTCTTTTGCCGCTGACATCCATGAAGAAGTCGCCCCTAACCAGATATATGTGTTGTATCGGATTCTGCAGGAAGCTTTGACCAATATTTCACGTCATGCGATGGCTTCAAGTGCCAGTGTATACCTTACGGAGGATAACGATTATATCATAATGATCATTCGAGATGACGGTCAGGCCCAGTCTGCCATTATACCTGGCTTTGGACTCACTGCCATGAAAGGACGATGCGATAAAGCCGGAGGCACCATGACCATTCAGCCTATACATCCGCATGGATTGGAACTCACTATACAGCTTCCACGATCTGTAAGCACAAAAAGCGAGGTGGTTAACATTGATGCAACCTGAACGTATTCGTGTCCTGATCGCGGATGACCAGCCCCTTATTCGCAATGGGCTCGGGTTTATAATTAAAGTTCAAAAGGATATGGAGTGGTGCGGAGAGGCCAGCAACGGCCATGACGCCGTCAATTTGGCCCTTAAGGAACGTCCTCATATCGTACTCATGGATGTGCAAATGCCCGAGTTGGACGGAATTGAGGCTACCCGCGAGCTAAAACGTCTGCTGCCTGATAGCAAGGTAATTATTCTGACCACCTTTGATCTGGAGGAATATGTATATGAGGGTATCCGCGCAGGTGCGGTTGGATATTTGCTGAAGGATGCCGAACCGGAAGAACTACTGGGTTCGATCCGTGCTGCCAGCCGTGGTGAGGCGATATACCGCACCTCTGCAGCAGCCAAATTGATTACAGAAGCACTACACCAGTCCGCTCAAACCAAACAGCAATCAAATAGTCCACCCAATCTACCGGATCCATTAACCGAGCGGGAGCTTGAAGTACTCCAAGAGATGGCCTACGGGCTAAAAAATGAAGATATCGCCGCCAAGCTTCATATCAGTGAGAGCACCGTCAAAACACATGTTCACCGCATATTGCAAAAAATAGGTGCAGAAGACCGGACACAGGCGGTGGTCCTTGCTATTCGCAGCGGGTGGGTGACGTAGACCTACACGAAAAAAGACCTTCCTGATCAACAGGAATGGTCTTTTTTCGTCTATATACTCACTATAGTTTAATCCTCTTTATAGCTGTACCGGTCAGTTACCAGAATCAGCAGGTTTGCGCATCGTTAAGCCAACTCTTCCCTTCTTGAGATCCACATTCAATACCCAAACAGTCACATTATCCCCTACAGAGACAACATCCATCGGGTGCTTCACGAAGCGATCGCTAAGCTGTGAAATATGCACGAGACCGTCATTTTTAATGCCGATATCCACAAAGGCGCCGAAATCGATCACATTACGTACCGTACCTTGCAGTTCCATCCCCGGCGTCAGATCCTCGATCTTGAGTACATCGGTGCGGAAGATCGGCAACGGCAGTTCCTCACGTGGATCGCGGCCAGGGCGCTGCAAGCTGTCTACAATATCACGCAGCGTTGGCACGCCGACTTCCAATTGCGCTGCAACCGCCTCAGGCTGTACAGCACCCAGCTTACTATTCAGCTCTTTGGATCCGAGCTGTTCCTTATTTACGCCAAGTTCAGCAAATAACCGCTCCACTACTTCATAGGATTCTGGATGAATCGGCGTACGGTCCAGTTCGAAGCTGCCGTCATTAATACGCAGAAAGCCGATGCACTGTTCATAGGTTTTAGCACCTAGGCGTGGCACCTTCTGTAGTTCCTTACGACTCTTGAACATCCCGTTCTCATCTCTATATTTCACAATATTCTTCGCAATCGTTGCATTAACGCCAGATACATAAGACAGCAATGAAGGCGATGCCGTATTGACGTCGACACCAACATGGTTAACGGCAGATTCTACGACATTCTTCAAACTCTCATCGAGATGCTTCTGGGATACGTCATGTTGATACTGTCCTACACCGATCGCTTTAGGCTCGATCTTAACTAATTCAGCAAGCGGGTCCTGCAAGCGGCGGGCGATCGATGCCGCACTACGCTCCGCAACATCCAGATCCGGAAATTCTTCTTGAGCTAACTTAGAAGCAGAATATACACTGGCACCCGCTTCGTTGACGATCAGATAAGCAAGTTCATTACCCTTACCCTTCCTTCCGGCGAGCACATCAGCTACAAATTGCTCCGTCTCCCGCGAAGCCGTTCCGTTGCCAATGACGATCAGCGATATCCCATATCTGTCAATCAGTTGATTGAATGTAGCCTCAGCTTCCCGCTTCTTGTTGTTCGGCGGCGTCGGGTAAGTGACGGCAACCTCTAATAGCTTGCCAGTCTCATCAACGACGGCGAGCTTACAGCCTGTGCGATAAGCCGGGTCAACACCAAGCACGCGTTGCCCGCGCACCGGAGGCTGCAAGAGAAGATTGCGTAAATTACCGGCAAAAATATCAATCGCCTGCCCCTCCGCCTTCTCGGTCAATTCGCCGCGCACTTCTCGCTCAATCGAAGGGGCAATTAGACGTTTGTAAGCATCCTCAATGACAGCATGAAGCACAGCTTCCACGACCGAGCTGCCTTTGATCCAGCGTCCGGCAATATGGCGATGGATCGCTTCCGTCTCCACTTCCAATGACACCTTGAGCACATTTTCCCGCTCGCCGCGGTTCATGGCCAAGATACGGTGAGATGGCATTTTCTTGGCAGCTTCCCGATAATTGTAGTACATCTCATACACAGACTCTTCTTCAGGCGTTTTCGCTTCGGATACCATGAACCCGTTATCCATCGTATAGAGACGTACCCAAGCACGGGTTGCCGCTTCATCGGAAATCTCCTCAGCAATGATATCCATTGCCCCTTGAATCGCTTCCTCAGCCGTTTCGGCACCCTTCTCAGTATCGATATACTGGGCTGCCTCTTGAAGTGGGTCCCCCTGCTTCGGCTGCGACAGTATCCACTTGGCCAGCGGTTCGAGTCCTTTCTCCTTGGCTACGCTGGCCCGCGTCTTACGCTTCTGCTTATACGGACGATATAAATCCTCAACTTCCTGCAGCTTCACCGCTTGTGTAATCGACGCTGCAAGCTCATCGGTCAGCTTGCCCTGCTCTTCGATGATCCTCAGCACTTCGCGCTTACGTTCTCCTAGGTTGCGTAAATATTGCATCCGATCCGCAATATCCCGGAGCTGATTCTCATCAAGCTCCGCCGTCATTTCCTTCCGATAACGAGCAATAAACGGAATCGTGTTACCCTCATCCAATAGTGATGCTGTCGTCCTCACTTGCTTGAGTGTCAGATTCAGCTCTTTTGCAATTTGGCGAACAATTTGCTCCTGCTCCTCGGCTCCTGAATATTCCTGATTTACTGTTGTAGTTGTTGTCATATCCGATTGTGGCAAATGGAATCCCTCTTTCGTCTCAAAGTACAATTGTCTCTATTATCACAAACTTTCCGGCTCATTTCCAGCGTGTTGAACACCGGAGAAGCGATATCCTTATAAAAAAATAAAGCATCGGGCTCTCCCGATGCTCTACCGAACTATTTTAGAAATTGGAGTATATCGTGTTGTCCACGCTTCCAGCGTAAATGATGAACACAAACAAAATGATGAATAGCAAAAGCCCATAAATAATAGTTCCTATAATGCCACAAACAAGTCCGGCAATGGCCAAGCCCTTTCCTTGCTCATATCTCCGCTTGAGTTCTTTTAAGGACAAGCTAGAGAAAATAATCGCCATAATCCCCAGAAGAAAACCGACATAAGGAATCATGATCGATAAAATTCCCAATACCAAAGCCGCGATCGATTTGCCGTTCGTCTTCTGAACAACCGGAGGTCCCGGTGGGTACGGCGGTGGATAGTTATTCATCGTTGAATATTGATACTGCTGATCTGACGCATTTTGATTCATTCAAAAAGGTCCTCCCCCAAAATATATAAATTCATTATAACAGATATCCCAAACTACGTATGAAAAAAATCCAATTCATTAACATTTTTCCAACACTTATTAATAGGAATACGTGAAATATATTTTGCCACTGTCAGGGCGGTAGACACTCCCGTATTCAGCAAAGATTCAGCCTGCGTTCAGTTTACATTCAGCTTAATTTCACGCTCCTTTCATACTTGCGAAATACAATAACAACAGTTGAATTGCTAGGCGCATCATTAGATTTTTGCTTAATCGAAATATTCACCAAAAATCAGTGTTACTTGCGCAAAAAATTGATCTAAAGAAAGTTGGAATGATTCATGAAGAAGAAATGGTTATGGATCGGAACTGGAATCATTGTACTGGCCATCGCAGTAACTGCAATACTGCTAACGCTTCCAAAAAAGAGCAATGATGCTGCGCCCCCAGAACAAAGAACGACCAAAGTCACCAAGGGGAATATTACTGAAAGTGTCTCCGGCTCTGGCTCAGTTATTGCCACAGATAATGAGACCATTCGTACCAAAGATGAAGGAAAGGTCAAACAAGTGTTGGTAAAGGTCGGTGATGTCGTTAAAAAGGGACAAACCTTATTAACCTATGAATCTCAGGATTTATCCGACAATCTCGAAGCCCAGGAAGCGACGCTACAAACGCAAAAATGGGATCTAGAGGATTTGCAGAGCCAATACAAAAGACAAGTACAGCAAGGTGCCTCCGATGATGAACTGAATCAAACCCAAAAATCGATTGATAAACAGCAATTAAATATGGATAAGACTAAAAAGGATATCGCCACTATTAAAGAAAATATGCTTCCGCCCGATCCAATAATCTCACCGATCGAAGGTACGGTCACTGCCGTTAGTATTACCTCCGGCGAGCAAGCTAGGGCTGGCAGCGATTTATTTGCAATTACAGATTATCAAAATTTAAGCGTCAAAACACAAGTTGATGAACTGGATATTCCAAATGTCAAAACAGGTATGAAAGCAAGCATCCAGCTGGATGCTCTGCCGACTCGAAGATTGAAGGTGAAGTCTCCGATATTTCAAATGAGGGCTCCGCATCTAATGGCGTATCTCTGTTTGACGTAACAATCAAATTGAATCCTACCGATGGAGTTCGCGTAGGAATGTCCGCCGAAGCAACGATTATTATCAATGAGAAACAAGATATCCTCACACTTCCGGTTGAAGCGGTGCAAAAAATGGGTGATAAATACGTCGTTATGCTCCCTTCGGATAATACCTCTGACTCGACGTCGAGCCAAGATACAACGAATAAGCAAGGGGCTACGGGCCAGATGTCTAGATTCGAAGGTAGCCCTACTGGCGCCAAAGGGACGGCCACCGAGGGTGGGACCCAAAGTAGAACTGGCAGATGGAATGGCAACCCAGGCAACACTCAAAATATAGGCAGCACTGGCGACACTAGTAATCCTGGTAACACCGGAAATACGAGCAACCCAGGCTTCGGAAGACGTGGTCAGCTTGGCAATGTTAAGGAAGTAGAGGTTGGAGTTCATAATGAGAACTATATCGAGATCGTCAGTGGCCTGAGTGAAGGCGATGAAGTCGTGCTCCCAACAGTTATGGCGTCCTCAACGAGCAATGCACAAAAGGATCAGATGATGCAGGGCGGAGGATTTGGCGGTATGGGTGGTGGTAACTTCCGTAGCGATTTCGGAGGCGGAATGTCTGGCGGAGGCGGAATGTCTAGCGGCGGTATGTCAGGTGTACCTAGAAACAGCAGTACAGGCGGCATGACCAGAGGCGGTGGACAATAATGTCTAGCACAACGTCTCAACATCCCTTGATTCAAGTCAAACAACTCGGGCACGGTTACATGATGGCCGGCGAGATGATGAGCGTGCTTGAGGATATTACATTTACGATTAATCATGGTGAATTCGTAGCAATTATCGGGCCCTCAGGCTCTGGCAAATCAACGCTCATGAACATGCTTGGCTGCCTTGATATTGCTAATATCGGAAGCTATCTATTGGATGGACTAGATGTCAGGAAGCTGTCGGATAATAAGCTGGCTACAATCCGGAATGAAAAGATCGGCTTTATATTCCAGTCCTTTAATCTGCTCTCCAAATTAACAGCATACGAGAATGTGGAGCTTCCACTCATTTACCGGAATGTCTCTCATAAAGAACGAAGAAGAATCGTAGAACAATCGCTAGATGTCGTTGGCCTGAATGACCGCATGCATCATAAACCCTCCGAACTATCTGGTGGTCAACAGCAACGTGTGGCGATTGCTAGGGCTATTGCTGGAAATCCCCCGATCCTTCTAGCTGACGAGCCTACGGGTGCACTGGACAGTAAAACCGGAGTAGAGGTTATGGAGCAAATGAAGAAGCTCAATGCCCTCGGCCATACGATCATCATCATTACGCATGATCTAGCCATCGCAGAACAGGCTAAGAGAGTTATTCGCATTCAGGATGGCAGAATCGTAGAAGATCGGGGAATGCGGTATGAACCTGTTGCAGAGCATCAAAATGGCCTGGAAGAGCATTATTGGGGCCAAGGTTAGATCTCTATTGACGATGCTTGGGATCATCATCGGGGTATCCTCAGTCATTATACTCGTCTCGGTCGGCCAAGGTACCACTTCACAAATTACGTCCCAACTGGAGGGACTAGGAACTGATTTATTGACCGTAAACATTATGGGAAGAGGAAATACTACTTCACTTTCGCTGGACGAGGCGATGGATTTGGGTCAGATCGAAGGCGTCAAAGCGGTCTCCCCGATCATCAGCGGTAGTGTTACGGCCAAAAAAGGGACGATCAACGATACGGTATCTGTTGAAGGCATCGTTCCTTCCTATGAGCAAGTTCAGAACTTTCATGTCCAATCTGGTCGTTTTATCCTTGACTTGGACAATGATTTCCGTATGAAAGTTGCTCTGATTGGCACCGAGACAGCTAATACCTTTTTGGAACCGAAAATCCAGTTGGTCAGACGATTCAATTAAATGGCACCAGTTATAAGATCGTCGGCCTTCTGGAATCGAAAGGCTCCAGCCTAACGGCTTCGAATGACAAGAAAATACTCATTCCGGTAACAACCGCGGAACGCTCGCTAAGAACAGGAGGAATTCGTTCTATAACAGTGCAAGTCGATGATTCGAAGCAAATAAGCAGTGTAAAAACGGCGCTGCAGTCGGATCTGGATAAAAAATTCCAGAATGCGAACAATTCTTATAACATTTTCAATTCACAGGATATGCTAGATACCCTGAATTCCACGACACAGACTCTCTCACTAGCCTTAGGTGGAATCGCCGGCATTTCGCTCTTAGTAGGCGGAATAGGAATTATGAATATTATGCTCGTATCCGTCAGCGAAAGAACGAGGGAGATTGGTATTAGAAAAGCAATAGGAGCAAAAAAACGGAATATACTGCTGCAATTTATGGTAGAATCCACTTTCCTTAGCGGATTTGGCGGAATCGTTGGAATTGGGTTAGGCTATGGGGGAAGCGCCCTGATCGGTCATTACACCTCCCTAACTACGACCGTTCCCTACTATATCGTAACGATTTCATTCGGCTTCTCCTTGTTGATCGGAATCATCTTCGGCATGATCCCAGCGAATAAAGCGGCTAAGCTTCGCCCGATTTATGCATTACGTACCGATTCAGCCGGTTAATAGACAGACATACTCTTATAAGTCATACAGAACCCCTACCTATGGTTAATCCATAGATAGGGGTTCTGTTCGTTCACCCATAAAGAAAAAAGCACCCGAATCATCGGGTGCTAGCTCGAAGGCTTCCGCCTCCAAGCTATATCATTAAAAATCAATCAAACCTAGACTGATCAACAATGCATCATTTACTTTCTTCATCGTCTCATCGTCTAAATGTGTGATTTTATCGGTTAATCTTTGTTTGTCGATCGTTCGAATCTGTTCCAGCAAAATGACGGAATCACGATCAAATCCGTGCGTCGCTGCGTCAATTTCAACGTGAGTCGGCAGCTTTGCCTTTTGAATTTGAGCTGTGATGGCAGCAACGATCGCCGTAGGGCTAAATCGATTGCCGATATCGTTCTGGATGATTAGCACCGGTCTTACCCCTCCCTGTTCAGAACCAACTACAGGGGAAAGGTCTGCAAAGAATACGTCACCGCGCTTTACGATCAATGGTTACACCCCGCTTACTAGGCGGTCCAGAGTGATGTCTGCATCTTCCTCTGCTTGGAACGCTTCAGAGGCCATGGATAGGTTAATTTTTGCCATTTCCATATAACCCCGCTGCATCGACTCGCGAATAAATCTCTTCTTCCGCTCATTCAGATACAGCTTCATGGCTTGTCGAATCAATTCGCTGCGATTGGAATTCTCCATCGCCACGATCCCATCTACCTCCTGTAAAAGATGATCCGGTAAACTGATCATGATTCGTTTGGTATTGTGCATATTGGCCACCTTTACTTCCACCCCCAAAACCTTATCGACCCATAACCCTTGCATTAAAACTCAGTATAGCATTATTCAAGGGAATTTATACAAGAAAATATATGCCGAGAGTATATCAAGTATGCTGCATATCATTATAAACAAAAATGATAGTAGCGTACATACCTGATTCTTTCCATATTTTTATCATTCGATAACCTTGGCATAAAATCCTTCCATGTCATAAAAAGTTTTGTAGGTTTTTGTCAGGTTTTTACGAAAGCAGCGGATTTAGCACTAATTCCGTCACACCTTGGCGTGTATATACCCGTGCAACTCGATGAGCCAACATACATACCAGTTCATAATTAATCGTTCCAAGCAAATCAGCCAACTCTTCAGCGGTAATTTCCTCGCCTAATTGATGACCGATGAGTACAACCTCTTCGCCGGCTTGAATTTCTTCAGCATTTTCAGCCAAAGATTGTAATGACACCATACATTGATCCATACAAATCGTTCCTACAACAGGGGCACGGCGTCCGCGTATCAATACCTGCGCCTTACCGCTCAGCATCCGGGAATAACCATCAGCGTAGCCGATCGGAAGAGTAGCAATTCTCTCTTCTGCATCGGTGACATACTTGGCCCCGTAGCTAATGGCTGAACCGGGCGGTACCGTTTTTACCCAGACAGCCTGCGTCTTCAACGACAAGATCGGCTTCAACTGAATCTGCTCCTTCATAACTTCGTCTGAAGGATACAGACCATATAAAGCAATACCGACTCGAGCCATCTGGCAGGTCAATTCCGGTACATCGATTGCGATAGCGCTATTGCCCGTATGTATTATAGGAATATGCATTCCTTGATCCCGAAGCGCATCTACCATGCCCTGAAAACGTTCGTATTGTTCCAATGTATAGCTTTTGTCTCTTTCATCCGCGGTTGCAAAATGGGTAAACATCCCTTCCACTTCCACATGCGGTATTTGCATCGCCCGACGAATGAAATCAACGGCTTCTTTCCCGGCTTCAGACCAAGACGTCCCATGCCGGAATCAATTTTGATATGGACCTTCAGCTCATTCGTAAATTCTACTGGATCCAGCGTCGCAATCGTATCAAGTACTTCCTCACTGAACACGGTAATCGTAATATCGTGTTCCCAAGCGATACGCACTCCATGCGGGGGCGTATATCCGAGGATCAGAATCGGCAGGGTAATTCCCGCGTTTCTTAGCTCTAATGCTTCGTCCAAGAATGCAACGCTAAGATAATCTGCTCCCAGCGCCTCGAGCTCTCGGGAGATCGGAACTGCTCCGTGACCATAAGCATTTGCCTTTACGCAAGCTAACAGCTTGATTCCTTCAGGCAGTCTGCCTCGAAATGCTTCATAATTGGCACCGAGTAAATCCAGATCTATTTCCGCTCGTGTGGTCGATAGTTTACTTGCACTTTCAAGTCACCTTCTCCATTGTTTTAAAAAAGTCCATGCCAAACGATACAATTATCGTAATGTTATGAGGTTCTCATGTCAATTCCGCTACAAGCCCCATATTTGCAATTATGTGAAGTAATATTTTGGACAAGAATAAAAAAGACGGAAATACGCTGTCCCGCCGGGAAAAACTTCGTCGGGCTAAACCGTATACCGCCTTTTTTGCCATTATTTACCTGTCTGATCCTGCATCGAGGATGCGATCTTCACCATCTCTGTAACAGGTAGATTATCACTTGTAATTCGGAATTCAAGTCCATCAATCGTCCAGGTCAAGGTCTGCAAATCATCGCCTGTGAGCCACCCCGTCGTGAAGCCCAGGTCTACCACTTCACTTTGAACAAGCGATGTAGCTCGATCGGCCGCTCTTGTCTCAGTGATCGTATATTGATAGGCCCCATCATATCTTTGTATGACAATACTGCGATCACTGTCTTCCGTTGCCTTACTGTCCTTATATATTACTCCTTCTGGGTAATAAGTCGGAACTATGACTCCGAACGGTTCTGACAGTGCAGGCAAAGATGGTTCTTCTGTCCCTTGTCCTCCCACCGCAGCGTCCGGTGAATCTGTTCCCATTCCTGCCCCTGTCTCATCAGCCGACGGTACCTTCTCGATCAGCATTCCGTTCTCATCAACCTCAAGCAAGGTACCCTTCGAATCCTGTGCGGCTTTTTCTAAGTTACGCTGCATATCAAATGACTTGTCATCGAATTTGGGATTAAAGTCAAACTTATCGAACTTCACTTGTACAACAACTTTAGCCTGGGCATCCGATACCTGAACCTGCTTCGGAGCATAGTTCTCTTTGCTCAGCCAAATCTTCTGGCGTACTAAAGCATGGGTATTGTAATTCGCCGCTACATCGAATACATAATTGTCCTTATCACTTACAAACTGCCTTGAGCTATCGCTTAGAATGCTGCGTATCAACGTCTGGTACAAATACACCTGGCCTTGATTCTCCGGCCAGTCACTTTGGAAGCGGAAGCTCTTGTTGAGGCTCGGCGTCAGTACATAGACGCCCTGATCGTTGCGTAGCACGATCTGAGTGACATTTTTCTGGGCGTTCGTGAGTGCTATCCGGTAGTACGATGGCTTCTGATGCCATACCTCCACCTTGTATTCCTGTGGAGTATCACCGGTATACAAGGTCATCGTCCCTGAAGTCTGGTAGCTCTCTAATTTAGTTACGACTTTGTCCAAATCCTTAACGACACCTGCGGCGTCTTTTTCCCGCATGCGGTCATTACGATGCTAAACACTATTATGATAGTCAGCATCCACGTGATCCGACGCATGAGATCATCCCCTCTGCAGTTTGATTTCCTAAACTGATACATGTCTATGAGGGAACTTGGCCGATTATGCAGACTAGCTTGACAAGCCGGAGAGGGCTGTACATAAATCAGGCGAATACAAGGGCAACGACTGATCTAAAAACGATGAAATAGCCTATAGAACAGTTTGTAGGAGTACAGCATACTGTATGTCAGATCATTCAATTTGGCTTTCAGCATTCATTTTTCATTCGATTTAATACAAAAAAAGATGTTGACAAATGAAAAAATAAGGTCTACGATGACGTTGGAAATTAAAGACGTCCTCGTTAGGTGAGGCTCCTATATAAACACAGGCCACTGCCCAGAAATATCGAAAGATGCCTATGGGTAGAACAGGGATTGCCGGATTAAGGCTTTTCATAAGGTGGCTAAGAGGTCGAAGCTCGACTTTCTTTACGTTGTATAGTGCCAAAACTCGACTAGGGGGAAGCAGGCTCAGTTTATTTGTGTGTCTACTAATCCCTCTAGGTGAATGCCTGGAGGGTTTTTTAATGCAAAAGGGGGAACAAACAGTGGACAGTAGTCCGAGTTATCGATTATGTAAATTCACTTTCAAATCTGTACTGGGGGAGATACGTTCACTTGCCCTCCTATCAATACCTTACTTATTCCTCCCGCGAAAAAAATCTTTTCTCAAGGGTCTATTTAAGTACGCGTATATGACATGGTAATGCATCGGAACGGTTCAGATCAGGCTCTCTCTGGAAACAGAGAGGGCCTTTTTTTGTGTCCTCCCAACTGAACTGAGTAAGCGGCGTATCGTACGCCCAAGGAGGAATTGTTATGAACAAATTGAACAAGTTGAAAAAAGACAAAATGACGAAAGAAATTGCTGAACGTCTCATTCAAGCATCGATTTCTATGGAAGAGGATATTCTGGATGATCTCCAGACCCAGCATCAAGGACTTAGTGAAGCGGAAGCTAAAAAAAGACTTGAGACAACCGGAAAAAATGAGATTGCCCACGATAAGACACCAGCTTGGTATATCCAACTGCTTGCCTGCTTTAAAAATCCGTTTATTCTGATCTTGCTATTCCTGGCTGCATTCTCCTATTTCATGGACGATGATATTGAAGCGGTCGTCATCATCACTACGATGGTTACCATCAGCGTTATCATTACATTTACGCAAGAGTTTCGTTCGTCGCGGACAGCAGAGAAACTAAAGGCGATGGTTAAAACAACCTCAGCCGTGACCCGTCAATCGGCACAAAAAGAAATCGATATGGAGCTTCTAGTACCTGGCGACATTATTCATTTATCGGCAGGCGACATGGTACCTGCTGATGTAAGGCTACTCCAGTCTAAAGATTTACACGTTGGTGAATCAGCTCTGACCGGGGAAGCTATGCCTGTTGAGAAGTTGGATACAATTCCGCGCGGAACATTAAAGATGTATAACAAGCCGCATAATAAACCGCTGAATGCTCTAGAGCTTAACAATATTTGTTATATGGGCACCAATATCATCAGTGGTTCGGCCACCGGCGTTGTCTTATCGACCGGATCCGATACTTACTTCGGATCGATGGCCAGTACACTTGTCGGAAAACCGCCTCTCACTAGCTTTGATAAAGGCATTAAGAGCATTACCTTCGTCCTGGTTCGCTTTATGATGATCATGGTTCCTATTATTTTTGTCATCAATGGGTTCACCAAAGGGGACTGGTGGGACGCCCTCTTGTTTGGCTTATCAATTGCAGTAGGATTGACCCCAGAAATGTTGCCTGTAGTTGTCGCCGGAAATCTCGCTAAGGGTGCAGCTACCATGGCTAAAAATAAAGTGGTTGTGAAGCGCCTTAATGCGATCCAAAACTTAGGCGCGATGGATATTCTGTGCACCGATAAAACGGGAACATTAACCCAAGATAAAATTATTCTCGAAAAGCATCTAGACATTACAGGCAATGAAAATAAGAAGGTGCTAGAATACGCGTATTTGAACAGCCATCATCAAACCGGACTTAAAAATCTGCTCGACGTCGCCGTGCTGGAGCATGCCGAGCTTAACCAAATTACAGGAGTAGAGGATAACTATATTAAAATCGATGAAATTCCATTTGATTTTAACCGCCGTCGCATGTCGGTCGTGCTTGAGAAAAAAGGAAACGGCCACACCCTAGTCTGTAAGGGAGCGATGGAAGAAGTACTTGGTATCTGTTCATATGTAGAGGAGAACGGAGCATATATCCCATTGACTGAGGAATATATCAACAAAGTACAAAGCCTCGTCGATCACATGAATCATGACGGCTTGCGGGTACTTGCTGTTGCCGTAAAACATAGCGGAGCCAGAGAAGAAGCCTACGGTGTAGCGGATGAGAAGGAGCTTGTTCTTGTCGGCTTCCTTGCTTTCCTTGATCCACCAAAGGAAACTGCCAAAACAGCCATTCTTGCCCTTAAAGAAAACGGCATCGAAGTAAAGGTAATCACAGGCGATAATGAAGCAGTTACCAGAAAGGTTTGTAAAGATGTAGGAATTAAGATCAACGATTTGCTGCTAGGCAGCGCCATTGATGAATTAACAGATGAACAGCTTGCTGAAGTTGCAGAGCGGACAACGGTATTTGCCAAGGTGAATCCATTGCAAAAAGCAAGAATCGTTCGGGTATTAAAGAGCAAGGGGCATACTGTCGGCTTTATGGGAGACGGAATCAATGACGCCGTATCTTTAAAAGAAGCAGATGTAGGGATTTCCGTAGATACGGCCGTCGATATTGCTAAGGAATCTGCAGATATTATTCTGCTCGAGAAGAGCTTAATGGTCTTGGAGCAAGGCGTCATTCAAGGTCGTATCACCTTCGGCAACATGATCAAATATATCAAAATGACAGCGAGCTCGAACTTCGGAAATGTGTTCAGCGTGCTGGTTGCTAGCGCCTTTATTCCTTTTCTTCCGATGCTGCCTATTCATTTGCTGATTCAAAATTTGTTTTATGATATTTCGCAGCTCTCCATCCCTTGGGATCGAATGGATAAAGAATATTTGCGTAAGCCACAAAAATGGAATGCTAAATCTGTTAGCCGATTCATGATATTTATTGGTCCGATCAGTTCCATTTTTGATATCACAACCTATGCATTAATGTGGTATATCTTCTCGGCGAACTCCATCGATCATCAAACTCTGTTCCAATCTGGATGGTTTATTGAAGGTTTGCTGTCACAAACGCTCATCGTTCACATGATCCGGACCGAGAAAATACCGTTCTTGCAAAGCAGAGCCAGTGCCCCTGTCATTCTGTTAACCGCTTTGATCATGGGATTGGGTATTTTCATTCCATTCAGCAGCTTCGGATCTAGCCTCGGTCTTGAGCCATTGCCGATGAGTTATTTCCCTTGGCTCGTAGTAACCTTGTTGTGCTACTGCGTGTTAACCCAAATTATCAAGAAGTGGTATATCCGTAAATTCAACGATTGGCTGTAAGTCATATCTGAATTACTCTAGCAGCCTTAGTTCGATCAACTGCCGAACTAGGGCTGCTTCCGGATATTTGTCCAATCTACGCCTATCATCATGCTTTCCGGCCCGAAGGGGCTGCCGAGATTCACGCTGAATGCACTAAAGGAACGATCGGTTGTACCGAGTGCAAGGAGCGACTTTGCACAGCGCTGAACATCCTGTTGGAACCAATGCGTGAACGCCGTTCCTTCTACGAATCCAGACCAGGTGATGTTGATGATATACTCGGCTCGGGAACACGCAAGGCCTGTGAGATCGCCCGAGAGACCATGCAGGAAGTTCGAGAAGCGATGGGTATGAACTATTTCTGATATACGAAAAAAGAGGGTGTCCCCGGGCCATGGTCATGGCTTGAAGGGACACCCTCTTTGATTGATTATCGGTTCATAGCAACATAGATCATTTTAGCAACTTCCGCACGAGTAAGCTCGCCCTGCGGGTCAAATTGATGATTGCCTTTGCCATTGATGATATTTTGCGCCTGCAGACGATTGACCGCTTCCTTCGCCCAAGCTGAGATCTCAGCGCTATCTGTGAAGACCGTATCTACCGTGCCTACCGAAGATTTATGCAAGTAGACATCCAGCGGTCAATAACAACAGCCGCTTCCTCACGCGTAATCTCTGCCTGAGGACGGAATGCTCCTCCGCTTCCTTGGATTAGTCCAAGCTCTGCAGCCACTGTCACATAACCTCCGTAGTAGGTGTTCAAGGCTACATCATTAAATGGCGAAGCTCCTTCTTTCGCTTGCACCCCCGATGCCCGGACGAGAAGCGTGACGAAGTCGGCACGGCTAATCTTCTGATTTGGCTGGAAATGCTGCGAATCAACGCCGGTGATCACATGCTTGGCCGTCAGCTTCTGAATGAAATCCTGGGCCCAGTTACCTATTACATCCGCAAAAGTCTTATGGTACTCAAGTACAGCGAATGATGATAGCTGATCGGTTGTAAATTCCAGGCTGCCTTGATCAAAGGTACAGCCTAAATATGCAGATTGACCGCCAGAAATCCGATAAATACCGGCATAGTCCCAGTTAAGCTGTTCTGGAGCGAGTGTTCTCTTTACCTTAACTGGTCCACCAAGACGCTCAATTGGTATCTCTTGGCCTGCTTTCACGGCAATCATTCGCAGTGTATAGACAAGACCCGCGGAGCGATAATCTGGATTACTGTTTAAAACTTTTTGTAAATCAGTTTGAAGAGATGCATTGGTAATCGTCTCGATATACAAAGTGACCTTATCCGCTTCGATTGCATCGCTCGTCAGTGACGTTGCAGGAATCGTGAGACTAACAGACCCGGCTTCAATTCGAATCATCAGCTTGCGCTGTTGTAATTGTCCTAATAGTGCTGCGTCCAAATCAAGCTTGGCCGTCTCACCCGCACCCTGCAATTGAATTAGGATTGTTCCATCTGCGGCTTGGAACGCTTGCTCCAGAACTGGCTTACTGACAAAATAAGCGCCATCTTTACCCGCTTCAGCTACAATAACTCCATCTTTCAGCTGGCTTAGGGGATCCGGATTTGGGGTACTTCCTCCATTGTTGCCTGAGCCCGGAGTTGATGTTCCCGGATTTGGAATTGGGTCTGGCTTCGGATCAGGATCAGGACGACTTGGCTCTGTTGCGCTCCCTGTATAGAATCCCCAGATATCGGATGTAGCACTGCCGCTGAACCCGTCATTCGCTCTAGCATACCACTGGTAATAACGGTCGGATGTTAGACCGTTCCAGGTTACTGAAGCATTTGTACCGCTCTCTACCTGCACCTTTTGTCCGATAAGCTGATCAGTATAAACCTTAACGCCGATATAATCTGTGGCGACACGCTTCATCTTCGGCTGCAGATCAAGATCCAGTGAGAACTCGTCTTTACCCGGGTATATCTCCGGGTCATAATAGTTGTAATTATCCAGGTAAGGAGAATAAGTCTTAATGTGTAGCTTATTATTTTGCATATCGAACTGCATCAAGCGGATATATCCCAGTCCACCCTCCTCTGCACCTTGATAATCGGCGAGCATTTGATATACCTTACGATCACTCACTCCATCTCCATCATCATCCAACTCATCGACTTTCAGCTGTGCATCATGATAATGGCCGCTTAAGGCCGCAATTACGTTCTTGTTAGGTTTAATGACCTTCTCGAAGATTTGATCCGCGATTGGAGCACGATTGTTCGATACGAGCAAGTATTCATGCAAGGCCAGAATCGCCTTTCTCTCCGGATATTTCGCGACGACCTGATTCATCCATTCGATCTCTTTGTCACCCAGTCCCCAGCCCATATAGACGATGATAAAATCATTGCCACCTGCAGATACAAGATCATAGTGACCGCGGTTATTATCGTACGAGCCGGCGAATGTCGGCATCTTCTTGAATCTGTCCTCCCCAAAGTATTTCCAGTAGTTTGTATAGTCATTTTGTTGGTGGCCTACATCATGATTGCCAGCCAGTACGCCATAAGGAATGTTGGCATCCTCAAGCACCTTCATATCCTTATCCGCTTCTAGCCACTGATATTCCTGGTACTCCTTATCAACGATATCCCCGGTGTGAATCACGTATTTCAATTTGATCTTATCCTTATTTTCGGCGATCCACTGCACATTCTTCTGATAAATATACGGATAGTCCTGTGAGTAATACTGTGTATCCGACATCCATAAGAAAGAGAAATCATAAGGATCATCACTGACCGGCCCTGATTTTGAGGCAGCAGCGATCTCATCTTGAATCATGATCTGTATCGTATTGGCTTTCGCCTGTTTGATCATGTAGTCGCCTGCGAGAACAGTAGCGCTAAGCTCGAAATCCTCTGTTCCAGCAATCTTGTAGACAAGCTGCTTCCATTGCTGAGCAGGCTCGCTCCAAGCATACAGACTCACTTTCCGTCCTTCAAGAGAATGCCCGTTCCATACAATATCTACTTGGTCGGACGGCTTGATAGACGGATCCAAAGTAATCTCATAACGCTGATATGGGAACTGATCCACTGCATCATTCACCAAATACTTACCGTCTACCGCGCGGATATCTTCATATTCCTGTGCAGTCAAAGCTTGCTCACCTTGCGGAACCATCATCTTTGGCGGTTCGGTATCGGAGGAATTCTTATAACCTGTGAATCCCTCCGAACGGTTTCCGTCATATTTAAATCCTCGATAGAAGGATACATCCATCGGATCTTCAGTCGGGTCCGTCACTTTCACAGTCAGATCTGGATGAAGCGATACCTTCTCCTGGCCCTGCTGCGGAGATACAAGCTCCGGCTGGTTCGGATTCTCATTCGGCACACTAAAGCGAATAGTCTTTTGCGACTTATTGCCCACTTTATCGGCGGCTTCCAGGAAGAGAACATGCTCTCCACCCTTTAATTTCCCGGACGAAGTGGCATAAGGCAAGGCAATGGATTGATCATCCAGCTTCGCATCAAGCCGATCTAACCCTGCTCCGTGATCCTCCGCACTCGCATCGATTGTGAACTCACCGCGATATTCCTTACCATCCTCCACAGTTGCCTGAATGGAAGGAGCGGTATTATCAACAATAACCGTAGACGTTAATTCATCGGTGTTATGCAGCAGCTCAACAGTATGCTCTCCATCGGCTACTTTACGGGTATCCCATGAATAAGCCTTGGACTTAAGCATCTCTGGCGTCAAATTGAACTGGAAGCCAATCCATTCTTGTTTGCCGGAGCTGTCTCCCATCTTGATCTCTTTATCGCGTACCGCATATTTTGGATCCCATATTTCTGTGCCATCGGCGAGAAGCAGCCTGACATTTTTAATCTCGAAATCATCCTTGTTCTCCTCGACCCGATCGTCAAATGGCGAGGACTTGGAGCCGGAGCGAATATATATAATATTATCGTCTCCCAATTGCAGGCGACTAGCATCAATCGGGAATGATAGTGTCGTGTAACTGGTGATTGGATCCATGAATGTATATAAGATCGTCTTGTCTTTTAATGCTGGATCGCCCATCGTAATCGCATTTTTAAAATAATAATCCACACTGTTCGCTTCAAATACGAAGTAAGCGTCCTGCTCGAGCGCCGGGAAAGTATTCTGCTTGTTCAAGGCTTGTCCATCTACGCGAAGCTGCAATTCATCCGGACCTGCTTGTTCGGCTGTACCTTTGATCGTCAACTCTCCGTGGACAACCTCCCCATCCTTCACATTCAGACGAAGCGGTGAATGATCCGGACCGCCCACCACGTTAACCCGTATTGGGTTAGACTGAATCTCATTCGTACCGTCCGAGACTACGAAATAGTATTCAATATAGGAGCGACCGATTAAATCGGCTGATGTTAATTTATAGTGATACAGCTTGTCGTTATAGTCCTCTGTCAAATTATGTCCAACGTAATCCGTCTGCTTGTCGGAGTGAATAAATACCTGCACAGAGGCGATCTGCCGATCATCCTTGGCAAAGGCCTTCAAATGGAGCGTATCCGCCTGATCAACTTCAGTCACTCCAGTCATGTCTTCTAATTCCGGTTTGATCGTATCTGGAACCACATGAACCGGAACAGCCGGGACCTGAGCAGGATCTACCGTGCCAGGGGTAGGTGCATTGATGCCTGAGCTAACTTTAATCATTGTCGTACTGCCATCTACAGGATATTTGAACTCAATTGCCTTATCTTCTTTCGTCTCATCTCCCACAGTTCCGCCATCATAGAGTATAGCGCTGTTATAATAAGCGGCTGAGACTTCTCGCTCCGTATTCGTCTTGATCACGACGCCTCTGGAGCCTGAGTTGGCCATTCCATCGCTCTGAATCTGGAATAGATTATCATTCAGTACTAAATTGGTATGATAGAAATTGTTGAAATCGTCTACTGTATAATCGCTGTTCATGCTATTGATGATCCAGAAGACCACCGACTTCTGAGCTGGAATTACAAAATCAGATTTGGTCGAGGCCCACTTCACGTCTGATCCAACGCCCTTATCAGGATAGCGATAGTAGATTTTATAATTATTGAAGTTTACTGGTTGATCGGTATTATTATATATTTCGATAAATTCATAAGCATCGGAAGAAGTCCCGGTACATTCGTTGAGTTCGGTACAAGCTCTGTCACCAGCAATTGAGGGGCTTGATCCGCGTTAAATTCCGGGGTATTCACGTTTACAGAATAGCTCTCTACCGTGCTTCTAACACGGATCTTATAATCTAGTTTGGACTCTACCAGAGCAACTGCCGGAATCGTAGCGCGATACTGCTCGCCGCCGGAATTGCTCATAGTAATCATTGTATAACGCGCTTGTGCAGGCGTCTTGTACAGTAACTGGACTTCCGGAATAGGATTGACACCATCGTTAAGGTTCTTCACAATGGCCAAGATCTCCAAGTCCTTTACATTTACAGTTCCTACCGGAGAGTGAATAATCTCAGGCAGAGTTCCCTGCGACCTCTGAGTCAACTGTTCATCCTGCACAATCCCTGGTGTTGCCGGGTTCTTCCCGGCGGTTGGAAGCAAGACCATGTCCGTGCTGTTCGTATCCGGAAGCTGGTACTCGATCCCCTTATTTACCGAGACATGTTCTTTATCGTAAGAAGCTGAGACGATCACACTGTTATCAACTACACTACGGATTTGAATATTGCGGGATGCGGTATTGGCCATCCCCCCGTTACCATTGATCCGGAATAGATTGACCCCTTCTACAAGATCAGCAGCCGCATTGAAATTACGGATAAAGTCCCTCTCATCAATCGTCTCGTTCACCCCATTCATAATCCAGAATACAATAGGTGAACGTGCTGGAATCGAGATACTAGAAGCCGGTGTCCATTTGTCTTTATTGTTATAATAGAAGTAATAGTCCTGACCGAATTGAATCGTCTTGTCCGTATTGTTATATACCTCTACATATTCATAAGCATCCGAGCCAGACACATTGTCCGTATCCGGCACTAGCTCCGTGATTAACAGTTTGGGAGAGCTTAGCCTCTCTCTATCCCTACGCTTGTCTGCTGCAGTTCAACGTGGTATGTCTCCGACTGAACTGGCGCTCCGTCCTGTTCAGTCACTTCAATATAATAATCGAGCTGCTGACCGTCTAGCTTATCCGCCGGGATAACAGCCTGATATGTACTCTCTTCTATCCAATCTAGTGAAATCGAAGCTTGAGGTTGTGCATCGACGACATAATACACCGCTGCCGTTACTGCTTGTCCCTCACTAGTAATAGCAGCATCAATCGTATAATCCTGCTGCTTATATGCAGTAGTAGGGACATGATTGATCTGCAATTCCATTTCCATTGCCTTCGCCAATCCAGCTGGAACGACCAGTCCTAACAGTAAGCAGCTCATAACGAGCAATGAAATCCACCGTGTGCTTCGTACTAAAATCTTCAAGATCCTAACACTCTCCTTAGTCCGTAATGTAAGCTAGTTTAATACCTTGGCATTTCTAATAGGGTACTATTGGTGTATTTGGACAGTATTATGAAAGTGTTAAAAATAGATTTACTAAAAACTTTATGATATATCAGAAATTCATAGAATTGGCTCTTCCTCAAAAACAAAACCTGCGGATATATGCTCCGCCGGTTTTGCACTCAATCTTAATATATTCTACGTGTCCTTCTTACGGATCCTTATAACAAAAGGATAATAGCCAGCAAATCGAATAATACGAGCGGTAAAATGAAGGGGAAGAAAGTAGCGTGCGCCTTGCTGCCCTTATGATGAACCCCGCTCACCTTGAGATACACCTTCTTATCCGAGACTTTGATGATCGTCCCATACAGAACTGCGCCCGTCTTCATCTTAATTTTAACACGTTTATTCACATATTTACGGGCTTGCTTATATCCGACTGGTGTCGCCAAATGTGCCTCACCTCCTGTAGTGTTGGCACAATATATGCGCATATCCCCAGGGAAGTGTGGGCTAACACCGACAACATCAATATGATATTAGGCCTCCGTATCCCCAATAGTTCGTTGCAGTTGCCGATGTGCTCCGAGCAAGAAGGGAATACCACACACCGTCGTTAACGCCAATATGGCGAAGATCAGTGTAGCGGAAGCAGCGCCCAAGGAATTAAGCAGCAGTCCGCCAAGTAATGGAGCCATTACATTCCCCAAATTGTTAAAACCGAACATCCCAAAATAGGTGCCACGTAAATCTGGTTTAGCAATACGGTCGACAAGTACATCTGTCATGGTAAACATCAGCACCTCCCCGACCGTGAATATGATAACCCCGAGCATAAATGACCATATCTGATGGAAGCTACCAAATACCAGCATGCTTATAGCAACTAATAGATTGCCTGTTATTAGAGGAAGTGCTGGGGAGAAACGACTGGCGAATCTGACAATCGGGAACTGCACGATCAGCACAACCACGGCATTCAATGAGATCATATAACCGAACCATTTCGCACCGTCTGTGACATATGGACTCATCTCCATATACTGAGCTAACGTAGAGTCAAAATGCCCGTAACCGAGTACACAAAAAATCATGCCAATCAGCACATACATAAAAGTGCGGTCTTTACCTGTTACTCGGAAAGCCTCCGATAGTGTTAACCGTTCACTACCAGATGACTTCGCACCGCCGATCTCACGATGAACAAAAAACTGTACGACTAGAACTACCCCATAGCTCAGATACACTATACCCGCGATAAGAAACCCGAGGCCAGATTGCGTCGTTCCTAACCACATACCGAGCAGTGGTCCGATAACCACCCCGATATTAATCGCCGCGTAACGGAGATTGAAGACGAGCAACTTACTCTCTCGCGACGTAATATCAGCTAGTAGCGCTCTGGAGGTTGGTTCGAACATTGCCCGGCATAATCCGTTCAGAGCGTTCATAATGAAGAAGAGCCAGATTCGGTCTGCGGCCGCAAAGCCGAAGAAGACAAGCACCCAGCCAAACACCGAAATGAATAGAACCGCCTTACGCCCGATGACATCGGAAATATAGCCTCCATAGAAGCTGGCGAAGACACCAATCAGAGAGCTGACCGCGACGACCATCCCCGCCTCTGCCGGAGTCGCATGCAGAAATCTAATCAAATAAATCGATAAAAAAGGAATACTCATCGAAGTAGCCATCCTGCCGAAGATCGTTCCGGCAATAATGGTCCAGCATAGTGGGTGAATCTGCTTCAGGTGTAATTTCATTGAATGCCTCTCTTTCATGAAGTTAGTATTCTATCAGATTCCTCACTAAGTTAAATTATGTAAACAAAATGATAACGCCAATAATAGCAAAGGGCCTGGCATACCGTCAAGCAGCTGCCATGGCCCAATCAATCTATGTCTTGCCTATTTTTCTAGCAGGAATAACGATCTGCACAGTTGTACCGATCCCACGCCCACTTCCGATCGTTACCCCATAATCACTGCCAAAATGAAGTTGAATCCGACTATGCACATTGCGGATCCCAAACCCGGTGTTGAGCCCTTCGATAGGATCGAAGATCTGTCTAATCCTTTCCGCAGGCATTCCTACCCCGTTATCGATAATTTTGAATATAATCTGTTCCTCTTCAAGACGGCCGACAATGCGAATATTGAGGGAATCCCCCATCCGGGCATGCTCGAACGCATTCTCTATAAAGGGTTGTAATATCAGTTTGATCGTCTCATATTTACCGATGGCCGGATCAATATCATAATCAATCGTTACCGCATCACCGAATTTCGTCTTCTGGATGCTCATGTAAGCCTCAGCTTGCTCAAGCTCGCTACGAACGGGAATCAAGGTTCTCCCCTCATTCAAGGACAGTCGGTAAAACTTGGCCAGATCGAGTACCATTTGCTGCAGCTTGTCGATCTGACCGAACTTGGCCAGTCTGCTGATTGATGACAATGTGTTATACAGAAAATGTGGGTTGATCTGCGCTTGCAGCGACTCAAGCTCCGCTTCTTCTTCTCAATCTGGGTCACATATACTTCCTCAATCAGATGATTGATATTTTGCCCCATCTCATTTAAGGCCAAAGCGATCTCCGAGAACTCATCTTTCCCGTGATAGCCCATCCGCTTATGCAGTTCTCCTTCTCGATAGGCGTTCAGCACAGAGACAACCTTATTCATCCGAATCGAGAAATAGCGTGAAATGAACATACCAGCAAAGGTAAATACGACGAGACAGAGTAGGCAGATCGCGATGATGAACATTGTTACCCGGGCCGAATCTTGTTCCATGACCGTCATCGGTACATAGGCGACCAGTTCCCAATTCTGATGGCCAACATTATCTTTTATGACCAGGTAATTATTTTGATTCACAGTGCCATTCACATGATCAATCATATCCGGCAATTTCCCGGATTGATACATAATACCCCCGTTCTCATCTTTAATAAGAAGAGCACCGCCCTCACCAATCTTGGTATAATCCACTGCTTGGAACAATTCCTGTTTGCGTACGCTGAAGCGCATGAATCCAATTTCCTTTAAGTTTAATGGACTTTTCATGTCAACTAGGCGTCTGAGCAGTGAAATTCGGCCTAGCTCATTGTCGCGCTCCACCTTTTGCCAGACCATCGTCTGCCCTATCTTCTCCGCAGGGAAATTGCGATGCCAGTTCTTGTCCTCTATACGGTCCAAATGATATAGGTTATAGGTCTTCATGCGTTCTAAGAGATCTGGATTCTCATTATCAATAAAACCATAATATTTCTCCGGGAGCGTGTCATTGTCAAGAAATATGTACATAGCGATATTCAATCCCGTCGCATTTAGAGCAATATCGAATTTAGGCATAATAATTTTCGTAATCCGCTCATGGTTGTCCCATCCCATCTTGTAGCTCCTGAGCTCGGTAATTAACGAATAATCATCATACAGCATATTAGAGATGCGCTCCACATCGTCCATTTTATATTCAATATTATCTTTGATCTGGGTAATCGTCCCTTGAATATTGCTCCTTGTCTGCTTGCGGATCGAGTCCTGATACATCGTATGTGAGAAATAACCGATCGCAATGACCGGTATAATGATAAAGACCATATATGTCAACATCAGCTTATATCCAAAAGGTATAAACTTTGCTCTCTGCACATTTGGGGTTGGCATATTCACCCTCCATCATCATTCACGTTTGCGATATTCGGCCGTGTCATTCCGAAGGTCTCTCTGAATTGTTTACTGAAATACGGTATATATCGGTATCCGACCTGGTCGGCAACCTCGTAAATCTTCAATGTTGGATCCTTCAACAACTCGCGCGCCCGTTCCATACGCATTGTTACAAGCACCTCACTGAAGCTCTTACCTACTTCTTCCTTAAATAAATACCCTAAATAATTCGGAGAGAAGAAAACTGCTGCGCTATATCCTTCAAAGTGATATTCTCATGCAGCCGTCCTTTGATAATCTTCATAATTTCCCCGATCAATCGGCTGTTTTTGGATTCTTCCTTCTGATGAATCATTTCGGAAATTTCAAACACACGTCTTACTAGCCAGGAACGGATATCCTCCATCATTTCAAACTTCAATACGACATCAAGACTATCCAATTCCATCCCAAGCATCTCGAACAAGTCCTGGTCTAAGGTATGTAAATATTGATCCAATTTGAATATGATATAGGTGGTCAAATTGTAGATTGTGAACTTGGATCGCAATGTCGATACAGACAGAAATAAATTGTCGATCTCATCATGGATTCGAACTAGATCATAAGTAACCATCGCCTTGAACAGGGCATCTAGGCGAATATCGAGCGTTCTGGCATCTTTGAGCTCGGGAGCCTTGCGGACATCCTCATACTTGATCAACTGGCCGCGCCGGAAGAACATTTTACCGTCCAGCGCTTCAAGCGCCTCTTTATAGGAAAGTGATAATTGAAAAATATCGTCGACATTTCTGCCCAGGCCTATTGTAATAGGTACGGATAGTCCCTGGTCCAGAGCAGTGCGCATTCTATCAATCCTTCTCTCAATTAGCGGGCTGTGAAGCACGGCCGCCAGCCGGTAGCGGGACAATTTGCACCAATGCACTCCCTGATCCTGAACAATTTCTTGTAGCTGCTGTAGACACTGATCTGGCAAGGAGTAGTCTGCAGATTCATGAACCCTGTTTCGTTCGCTTGGGCCTGACAGCAGATTCAGCTCATCGATCTCCAACACCGCTACACATAACGGAGCTTCCAGATAATTCAGTCCGTAAGCGGAGACCAGCTTCATCATCTGTTCGTTCTTCCCCAGGCCTGCTCACCTTCAAGTAAACGGAAGAGCAGATCGTTCTTGGCCATCGGCTTAAGATGACCGAATTGCTCCTCAGCCTCCTTGCGGCGTTCCTCCTCTATGAGCTCCTGAATAATGCTTTTTAGTGATGCGATCAATTCATTATCATCCATAGGCTTAAGTACATAGCTGCAGGCCTTCAGCGACAGCGCTTGCTTTACATAATGAAAATCCTGATACCCACTTACAAAAATAATCCGAATATTGGAACTTTTTTCTATCGCGATTCGAGCTAGTTCAAGACCAGTCATATTCGGCATGTTCACATCAGTGACTAAAATATCTATATCCTGTCGTTCCAGCACTTCGCAAGCGGAGAATCCATTGCTTACTGCGGCGACAACTTCAAGTCCCAGGTCAGACCAGGGGATAAACTGCTTCATGCCCTCAAGGTCCAGCATTTCATCATCAGCCAACAATACTTTATACATGCTGACAAAGCCTCCCGATGGTTGGTTGTATATTCCAGTATACTCTGTCCAATTCTTCCTGAATAGACATGCATATGTATCAGATCAATACGACTGCGACAAATTAGCAAAGAAGGGACCCATAATAACGAGTCCCTTCCAGTTAATAATTAATTACCGTTAATCATTGCTTTGTTCTCATTCCATTTTTGTACGTAGAAATCAAGCACCTTGTCGAAGCCTGCAGACATCGTATCATCATAGGCTTTGTCCAGAAGTGCGAGCGTTTCTTCATCCGACTTCGTGTACAGTGTTTGTGCTCTGACCTGCAGCCAGATATCACGTGCACGCTGGTATGAGATACCTTCCTCTGAATCCGGCATTGGTGTCATATTTACGAATTGTGTTCCATCACCCTGTGTTTTCCACGTAATTTGATATTGCCAATACGTTGCCCAGTTACGATCCTGCTCCGCCAATGTCGATTCATACTTACCTTTCGTGTCATCCGCAAATACCGTGTTACCAACCCACATAATTGGGTCCATCTTTGTCTGATATTCGCTCAATTGATCTCTTTGCGTTACATATTTCTCAGTAAATTTAGGTGTATATCCATCTGCCTCAAGACCTTGCCAGTATTCCCCTTCAACACCCCAGAATTGAAGCGTCGTTCCCTCTGGACCGGTCCAGTAATCGAGGAATGCGAATACGGCTTCAGGATCCTTGGCGCTTGTCGTAATGACAGCAGCGTTCCAACCTAATTTGTTATAAGTCCCCGGATAAATCTTGTCCTTGTCAAGCCCTTCCTTGTGAATCGGCCATACCATGAAATAGCCATCTTCTGGGTCTTTCTTTCTCAGTTCTGAATCGGCCGTCATTGCATATACGGTAGGGTTAGCGGATGCATACACAGCTACACGTCCGTTAATCAACTTCTCATCTACTTGGTCTCGTGTCTGCGTCATCGCATCCTGCGTCATCAAGCCTTCACGGAATAATTTCGCAGCGTATACAACGGATTCACGGAACGCTTCATCTTTATAGATCGGCTTCATTTTTTCTCCATCTGGTACAGCGAAGAATCTTTGGAAACCGAGGTTATCTTCCTTAAATGCGGAGTAAATTTGATCTAAGCCATGTCCATCTTTCGCCAGGTCAGTTTCAAACGGAACCACCTTAGGGAACTTCTCCTTAACCTGTTTCAAATAAGCGTACAGATCATCGGTTGTCTCCAGCTTAGGCTCGCCAAGCTCCTTATAAATCTTCTTGTTAACTACCCAGCCTGCGTTCCCGTTCGGGCGATTCGTATACCAGTTCGGGAATTGATACAACTTGCCGTCCGGTGAACGGAGCATATTCATAGCAACCGGGTCAAGCCATTTTTTCAGGTTCGGATATTTATCGATATAATCATCCAATGGTACGAGTAGACCTGCATCACGCAGCCGCTCTACGTCGGTTCCACGATCACCCCAAATAATATCGGGGAGTTCACCGGAAGCGATCATCGTGTTCAGTTTTTGTGCAGTGTTGCCTCCATTAGGAATTTCAGTAATCGTTACCTTCTTGTTGTCTTGTACCCATTTAGTAGTCGGGTCATCGCCCCATTTCGGCATTGTGTACCAGTCGTAATTGCCGTACAAGGTAATATTTAGCGGATCTTTACCCAATTCATAAAGTTTTGGGCCTTCATTCTCTGCAGTGTTCTGCTCCTGCGTATTCCCAGCACTAGAGCTATTAGGCTCTGGCGTCTGAGCACTGTTGCCACCTTTACCGGAACAACCTGCTAGAAGTGCGACTATCATCAATACCGACAAGACATTAACGATCAGCTTACTCCTTTTCTTCATACGCTGCATCTTTCCCCTTTCAAATACACAATTTTATTTATGTTTAAAGCAATAGCTCTAAACTCTACCAAAGTGATGCTCATTATAGAGGTTGTTTAAAAAATCCCACTTTGATCACGAAGTAAATCATGAAGCTATCAAGGGGCATCGAATCTTGAATTCAGCCGGGCCTTCCGATGCTCACGTACAAACTACGTACACTCCGCTCCTCAGTCCCTAGCTTCATCCAACCTTCTCGGTGCTGAAAGTCTGACTTTTTAAACTCGCACTTATAACATCGGGAATTTCATAATAAATTGAAGGCTACTCTTTCAGCGAACCTACTAAAACACCTTTTACGAAATACTTCTGTACGAACGGATATACACAGATGATCGGAAGTGTCGCTACCATCATTGTAGCCATTGACAACGATTTACTAGTTACAGTCTTAGCCTTTTGCAAATGAGCAAGTGAGGCAGAATCTATACTGGTTGCTTGCTCACTGACGATATTGGATAACAGAATCTGCCGAAGTATCGTCTGAATCGGATATAGCTTCTGATCCGAGATATAAATCCCTGCTAAGAACCATTCATTCCAGTGAGCTACTGCCGTAAACAATGCTAGCGTTGCAATAACCGGACCGGACAAAGGAAACACAATCCGGAAGAAGGTACCCCAGTTGCCGCAACCGTCGATCTTGGCCGATTCTTCAAGGCCGTTAGGCAGGCCGAGGAAGAAGGTTCGGAAGATGATCATATTCCATACTCCAATCAAGCCTGGGATGATAAAGACCCAGAAGGAGTTCATCAAGCCGAGATTGCGAATCAGCATGAAGGTAGGAATCAATCCACCTCCGAAGTACATCGTAATAATACACATGACCATATAATATTTACGGCCCATCAGCTCGCGCTTAGACATACCGTAAGCGAATATTGCAGTGCATAGAATCGATGAGATGGTACCGACTATCGTACGCAGCACGGAAATCACAAACCCGCTCATCAATCGTTCGTCCTTGAACACGACCTTATAGTTCTCAATTGTAAATACTCTAGGCCAGATTGTGATCCCGCCTTTGGAGGTATCTAGCCCCTGGTTGAACGAAATGGCCAGGGCATTCAAAAATGGATATAACGTACTTACTGCGAACAATATCAAGAAAATATAGATGCATATGATCATAATACGGTCCCCAAGGCTATCGCGCATGTCCCAATTCCTCCTCTGATCTTGTGCCTTTTACCATAAGCTGTTGCCGCTCCTTCTGGCCACGAAGTTCGCCATTGTGAGTAAGCCGACGCTAATTACTGCCTTAAACACGCCAACAGCAGTCGCATAAGAATAACGGAAATTGTTAATACCGACCCGAACGACATAAGTATCAAGCACGTCGGATACGTCGCGAAGCGCTGGATTAGCAGCGAGAATCAGAATATCCTCAAACCCTGCACTAAGCAGGTTACCAATTTGCAGAATCATAAAGATAGCTACGACTGGCATAATCGATGGAAGTGTGATCAAATAGATCTGCTTGAAGCGGCTCGCACCGTCGATTGACGCTGCTTCATAAGTGTGGGGATCTACCCGGCAATCGCGGCCAGATATACAATGGAGCCGAATCCGATTTCTTTCCACACATTCGTCGATACGAGAATTCCCAGAAATATTCAGGCAACGACAGGAAATTTATCGGTTTATCGATTAAATGTAGCTTCTCCAGCAGCATATTGACACTGCCACCATCCACCGCCAACAAGGAGCCAACCAAGCCGCCAAGGATAACCCAGGACATAAAGTGTGGTAAATAGGTAATGGTCTGTACAACGCGTTTGAACGCCATCTTTCTCACTTCATTCAGAATTAACGCCAGAAAGATCGGTGCTGGAAATCCAATGCAAAATTTCAGCAAGCTGATCACGATCGTGTTGCGCATGACCGTTCCAAATTCAGGCGAGTGGAAGAAATAAACGAAATGCTTCATTCCCACCCAAGGACTGCTTGAAAAGCTATGTCCGATCTTGTAATCCTGAAAAGCAATCAAAATCCCATACATCGGTATGTAACTAAATATAAAGATTAAGATTAAAGCGGGTATAACCATTAGTTGCAAATCTAGCTGCTTGTAAAACCGGACAAGCCCCGCCTTAAACTTCCCCTTCGGCTCAGACTTGATCGTCTGATTCACGGAAAGCTGTGCCATGACTAGTTCCTCCCCAATATCATTCTCCGTCTACACTTCATTTTAGAGAAGTATGAAACCGTTTACTACCTGACCAATCAACGAAATGTGATACTTATCAACAAGAGTTATATCACTTTCTACGAATTGCAATTTGTTGTATGATGAGACTCGATATATTTTTTTCATTACAACACCTGGGAGGAATCTCATTGAACAACACTAACAACGAAGAACCATCATCCTTGCAGAAGAAACTGCTTCCGCGACATATTAGCTTTATGGCCATGGGCGGCGTAATTGGCACAGGCATATTTAAAGGAAGCGCTGAGACGGTTGGTATCGCCAGCCGGGGGTCATTTTTTCTTATATTTTCGCAGGTCTCCTGCTCTTGGTCGTTATGAGCGCAATCGCTGAAATGGCAACGATCTATAAGGGAAAGAACATGAAGGAATTCATCCGCGAAGCATTTGGAGAGCGCTTCTCCTTCGTAATCGGCTGGTTGTATTGCTTCATGTGGCTGGCGGTCTGCGTAATTGAAGTCATCGCAGCCGGGAGCTTCTTGCAATTCTGGATGCCGGATGCTCCTCTTTGGCTATTAAGCCTGGCCTGCGCCGCGTTTATAATCATCATTAATACGTTGAGTGTTAGTACCTATGGTGAATTTGAATTTTGGCTGGCTGGAATCAAGATTGCCATGATTATTGTCTTTATCGTGCTGGGGCATGTATTTTGTTCGGCATCATCCCTGGCTCGGATGCACCATTGCTTCACAACTTCACAAATAATGGCGGCTTTTTCCCGAATGGCTGGACGGCCATCTTCTCCGCTCTCTTGGTCGTTATGTTCTCATACGGCGGCTCAGAGCTAATCGGCCTGACGCTGTCGGAGACGCAGGATGCAGAGAAGGTACTGCCTCGTGTCGTGAAAAGCTTCATCTTAAGAGTGATTCTGTTCTATACCTTGCCTATTCTAATTATTTGTGGGTTAATTCCGTGGAATAGCTTGAATGAGCATACAAGTCCGTTCGTACAGGTACTCACTTCAGCCGGTCTACAGGGTGCGGCCCATATTATTAACTTCATTCTGATCACCGCAGTGTTGTCCGCCGCGAATTCCGGAATTTACGGAGCAACGCGGATGCTGCATTCGATGGCTAAAGACGGTGAAGCCCCTGCTGCTCTCGGTCGCCTGTCCCAGAGAGGTGTACCGATTAACAGTCTCAAGCTGAGTGCAATTGTGCTAGTTGCTGGTTCCATGATCGCCTATATTACGCAGGACGGATTGTTTAGACTGCTGATGGCGGTTCCGGGATTTGTCGTGATTCTAGTATGGGTCAGCATTTGTATGGCCCAGTTCAAGCTCAGAAAAAACTATCCGCATGAGCCTAGCTTCAAGGTATGGGGATACCCCTATATCACTCTGATCACTATCTTCTGTCTATCCTTGATCGCCCTAATGTTCATATTCGATGCTAGAAATCGTATCAGCATTGGTGTATGCCTGGGAGTACTCTTCATTCTGATCATCTATGCTTTCATTAAGTTCAGAACCAGCAACAAGAGGACAAACAGTTAAAGAGGCGGCAATCTCAGCTTCATTTAACAACCTCTATAAGAATGGAAGTATTTTTATTCTTTTCTCCTTTGAATCTCCCGGACTAAAAATGTTACAATAATGTCATCTAAGGACGGGAGAAAATATGGATTTACAATTACAAAATGAATTTTCTTTACGGAAACCGCCGCTTCGTTCAAGAATTATGCGCCGTATCCGGCGTACATATCAATACGATACACGCTTCTGGAGAATAAGCATTGCCGGTCCTTGGGCGGCCGGCATGTTCGCTTTTGCTCTTGCTGCACTTGGTCTGCCGACTGGACTCGGTCTGGGAATGGATCTGCTCATGTTCCTCTTCACCGCGACTATAGCGATGTTCCTCGTCGCTCATGGGGTCGCTGTTCTGCTGGCCTTAACCGGATTACCGGCACCGCGGCTCTTTATCGGCACTATATTGTTTGATCTTGGGGCCGTCTTCTTTATTTTCGATGGTGATGAGTCCCTTGAGATATCAATCGCCGTAGCGATAATCCTGACGCTAATTGGCGTCATTACAGGTCTTATGGCTGGACTTATCTTTAAGATCTATAACAGCAGTCCAGCTGGAGGGCGACTCAGAACAGGGATACGAATCATGTGTGCACTTTGTATATGTGTCGTGGTATGGTCAGTGATTAGCGGGAGCACTAAATCAATCCAGAGCGTCGCCGATTCGGATGAGGCTATGAACAGTCCTGCTGAGCCGGGCACCTATGCTGTTACTACTTTTAATTACGGTAGTGGTAAAGATATGTGGCAGCCGGAGTTCGGTGCGTCGACAGACTTGGTATCTCAACCTGTCGATGCCAGCGCTTATATTACGAAATGGTCCAAATACCGCACATTATATCTCGGATATGATCAGAAGGCACTGCCGTTGAATGGCCGCGTGTGGATGCCTCAAGGAAGCGAAGATGAGACCTATCCGCTCATCCTGATCGTTCACGGCAACCATCTGATGGAGGATCGTTCGGAAGCGGGTTACGCCTATCTAGGTGAACTGCTAGCCAGTCGGGGGTTCATCGCTGTATCCGTCGATGAGAATTTTCTGAATTACTCGGCATGGACGGGAATTCCTGATAATGACATGAAGGTAAGGGCATGGGTATTGCTGAAGCATCTACAACAGATCCATACCTTTGCACAGTCTCCCGGCACCCCCTTCTTCGACAAGGTTGATATGAACAGCATTGCCCTGATCGGCCATTCGCGCGGCGGGCAAGCGATCGCGATGGCAGCGGACTATACAAAATGGTTCAAATCCGACACTACCCTCGATAACGTGAAGCAGTTCAACATCAAGGCGGTTGCCGCAATTGCCCCAACGGATAAGAAAGTGGACGGCATGAATGCCAAATTAAAGGATATCAACTACTTGACCATTCAGGGTGCTAATGATGGCGATGTCAGTGATTTCGATGGAGATCGCCAGTACAACCGGACCTCCTTTACGAAGGGAACAGATTCCTTCAAAGCTTCTTTATACGTACAAGGAGCGAATCACAGCCAGTTCAATACGGATTGGGGATTGCGCGATATTAGCTTTCCGACAGGTATATTATTAAAGAGGGATAATTTCCTGAGCGGTGTAAATCAGAGAATGGTTGCTAAATTGTATATCTCCGCTTTCATGGAGACATCTCTGCATGGACAGGAACAGTATATGTCATTTTTCCGTGACTACCACGAAGTTCTTCCCATGCTACCAGAGACGACCTATATTAATCAGTATGAAGATGGTCATTTCACAATATGGACGCGGTTTGAAGAGGACTCAAACCGTAAATCTCTTCCGAAGAATGGTATTGCCGATGGCAAGAATATCATTTGGCGGGAGGAGGAGACGAAGAACCGCGGTAAATCCAACAAGGGGGATCACGCCCTAATCCTAGAGAGAAGTCATCCTTCATCTGAGGAGTCTGTCTACAGCATGAGTTGGCCAAATCGAGCGCCGCAACCAGCCGGCGGTCCACCTCAAGCGCTCTCCTTCGCGTTAGCGGATCAGAGCAAGACGCTGGACGAGATACAAGAGAAAGCTAATTCAGACAGTTTCGCTGTTGAAATTGAGCTTATGGATAAACACGGCACAAAATCGCGTCTACCTCTATCCCATTTTAATGATCTACCTGAGTTATCAGAAGTGCAATTTACACTTCATCCTTGGCTCGAGCTTCATATGTCGGATGGGAAATTTAACAATCCTACAGAAGCAATATTTCAGACATATACATTACCGATGACTGATTTTATAAGTGCCAACCCCGAATTTGCTCCTGAAGAAGGCATCAAATCGCTCTCATTCATTCTCATAGGTGATCGGGGTAAAATTATGCTCGATGATATTGGTATGTATTAATTCTGATAAACAAAAATAGCCTCTGCCTGTGCGAAAAAGCGCTCATTGATTAGGCGCTCGCAAAGGCGAGGCTATTTTTTTCATTGCTTAAACCCTTTAAATTGAATAAGGTCATATTACTCTTTTGGCACTAGGTCAAAAATCTCACCGTTCTCCATCGCATCAATCAGACGGTCAAGCCAGCTGTAGTATTTAACTGCCTCATTCATTTTGTGAACATCCTCTTCAAGGACACTCCGCAGAGATGGTTCAATATCCTCCGTTAAGTACTTGCTCATTTCCTTGATGGAACGCTTTAGCACCAGAATATTTCCCTCTACTGCCTTCCGCCATTTAATCGCGAAGAAGTCAGTAAACGTCTGATACCAGTCATACTCCACTTCGTATAAGTCCTTGCGAGAGCCCTTCTCCCACACTTTATTGACCATCTTCATATCGAGCAAGGTTCTTACTCCTGTACTCATGCTCGTCTTGCTCATTTTCATTCCCATACCCATTTCATCGAGGGTCATAGGTTTATCAGCAAAAAAGAGCAAACCATACAAATGTCCCGTTGATAACGGAATTCCATATAGATTCATATTCCTTCCTATCGCTTCTATAACCCGTTTACGCACGTTAAGTACCGCGGTTTGCTGTTCCGGGCTGAGCTGGTCCAAGCTCATGCTTGCAACCTCCTATCGTTCCGATCAAGCTATCTTGGTTGTATTACCTTTTGGTTAACATATTCATTTTAATGATATTTTTATCTTAAGAAAAGCATGCCCAAAAGTAAAGAAGCGAATCATACCGCAATTATGAGTAAACGGCAGTATTCGTAAGATTCTATTCGTACAGTTTTTTCTGTACGTTCTATACGTACGGATATTAACGTTGATTAATTTTCTATCCATTTGTTACACTATAGAACAGCGAAGCATGTTAAATCATATCGTCGTAACTTATGTTCAAATAAAGCAGTTGCGAATTACAGAGAACTGAGAGGAACTCGCAAATCCAGCTATCTGTTAAGTGGAACTCTAAGGGGTGAGTATATGGAGCAAAATATTCTTGAGATTAGAAAGCTGAGTAAACTGTTCGGTCCTAATGCAGAACAAGGCGTTCGGCTACTAGAACAAGGCTATAACAAAGTGAAGTTAGCCAATGAAAAAGGAATAACCGTTGGGGTTAACCAAATGAGTCTCAGCGTCCATAAAGGAGAAATATTCGTCATCATGGGACTATCCGGTAGCGGCAAATCGACGCTCGTCCGGATGTTGAACCGACTCATAGAGCCGACTGCAGGAGAGATTCTTCTACATGGCCAAGATTTACTGAAGATGAATAAAGCACAATTAAGAGAAGTGCGACGCAAGAAGATTACGATGGTATTCCAGAAATTCGCGTTATTTCCGCATCGTACAGTACTCCATAACGTGGAGTATGGACTTGAGATCCAGAAAGTCAATAAGGAAGAACGTAAGCAAAAGGCGCTGCAGGCGTTGGAACTCGTCGGACTTAAGGGTTGGGAGAACAAATTGCCTGATCAACTAAGTGGTGGTATGCAGCAACGGGTAGGTCTTGCTAGAGCACTCGCAAATGATCCGGAAATATTGCTTATGGACGAAGCCTTTAGTGCGCTCGATCCATTGATCCGCCGCGATATGCAGGATGAACTACTGGAGCTACAGGAGAAAATGAAGAAGACGATCATCTTTATTACGCATGATCTAGATGAAGCACTACGGCTTGGAGACCGCATTGCACTCATGAAGGATGGAGCGCTCGTACAGCTTGGTACGCCGGAAGAGATGCTAACACAGCCGGCTGATCGCTATGTTGAACGATTTATTGAAGATGTAGACCTATCGAAGGTCATTACTGCTTCAAGGGTTATGCGTCGTCCCGAGACAGTGGCCCTTGATCGCGGACCTCGTGTCGCGCTTCAGTTGATGCGTGAAAGAGGAATTTCCAACCTGTTTGTCATCGATCGCGGTAAACGTCTACTCGGCGTTATTACTGCCGAGGATGCTTCCAAGGCCTTGAAAGCGGGACAAGGATTACAAGACATTCTGATTACAGATGGTCCGCGGGTATCGCCGGATACATTACTTGGCGATCTGTTCGAAGTGACGAGTTCTGCTAAAGTGCCTCTTGCGGTCGTAGCGGATGACAATCGGTTGCTCGGCGTTATCGTACGCGGTGCTGTTCTGGGGGCGCTCAGCCGGTGAGCTTAGCGATGAAATTAGCGATTTGGAGGTGAAGGAACATGGACAAGATTCCTAAAGTACCAATAGCGGATTGGGTTGAAAATGTCGTTGATTGGATGGAAACCTCACTAGGTGGATTTTTTGACGGCCTGGCAACGGTCATTGAGTGGATCGTCAATTTATTCTCCGATCTGTTCCTTCTTCCGCACCCTCTATTATTTATCGCTATCCTGAGCGTGCTTGCCTATCTCGTCGGCCGATGGTCGCTTACGATCTTCACAGCCATCGGCTTCCTATTAATCGATAATCTCGGCTATTGGACAGAAACGATGAATACGCTCGGACTTGTTATTACCGCAGGGCTAATCTCAATTTTAATCGGGATTCCGATCGGCATTTGGAGCGCCTACAGCAAGACGGTACATCGGATCGTGTTCCCACTGCTTGATTTCATGCAGACGATGCCTGCATTCGTGTATTTGCTTCCCGCAGTTACTTTCTTCAGCCTCGGTGTCGTTCCAGGTGTGATTGCCTCGGTTATCTTCGCCATCCCGCCAACGATCCGCCTGACTACACTAGGAATCCAGCAAGTATCCGGCGAACTGGCTGAAGCGGCAGATGCCTTCGGCTCAACCTCATGGCAGAAGTTATTCAAGGTTGAATTGCCACTAGCCATGCCAACAATGATGACTGGTGTTAATCAGACCATTATGCTATCGCTCTCTATGGTCGTTATCGCCTCCATGATCGGCGCTCAAGGGATTGGCGCAACAGTATATCGCGCTGTCACACAATTGAAGATTGGCCAAGGCTTCGAGGCTGGGCTTGCTGTCGTCATTCTCGCGATCGTATTAGATCGATTTACTCAAGGTCTATTCAAAACCAGAAAAAGGGGAGAATAATATGAAAATATCTAGAAAGCTATTGCTTATCGGTGGTCTTGCCTCCGTGCTCGCGCTGAGCGCTTGCGGTCAAGCAGCCAATAAGAACGGGAATACCTCTGGGAATGGCGGAGCAGAGTCCTTCGGGAAGCAGGTCAATTATCAAATTATTGGTATTGATCCCGGTGCAGGGATTATGAAAGCGACGAATGAAGCGCTCAAGCAATATGATCTAAAGGACTGGACGCTGATCGAAGGATCAGGTGCGGCCATGACAGCAATGCTTGATAAGTCGATAAAGAGACAGAAACCGATCATAATTACGGGTTGGACTCCGCACTGGATGTTCACCAAATATGATCTGAAATTCCTCGATGATCCAAAGAAAGTGTATGGCGATACGGAAGAGATTCATACAATCGCCCGCAAAGGCTTGAAGGAAGATAAGTCGGTAGCCTATGAATTCCTTGACCGTTTTGAATGGACCGAAGGAGAAATGGGCGAGATCATGTCTGCCATCCAGGATGGCAAAGACCCTGAAGTCGCAGCCAAGGAATGGGCAGACAGCCATAGCGACCGTGTTGATTCTTGGACCAAAGGCCTGAATCCGGTAAATGGAGAATCACTTAAGCTAAGTTATGTGGCCTGGGATTCTGAAATCGCCAGTACAAACCTGTTGAAATATGTACTAGAGAGTAAGCTTGGTTATAAAGTTACAGCACTGCAAGTCGAGGCTGGACCCATGTGGACTGGTGTAGCCAGCGGTGATATAGATGCCATGGCAGCAGCATGGCTTCCATTAACCCACGCCGATTACTGGGCTAAGTATAAGGATCAGATTCAAGATCTCGGCACTAACATGACCGGAGTTCGTACCGGACTCGTCGTTCCCGCCTATGTGGATATCAATTCCATTGAAGATTTGAACAAGTAATAGAGGAATATCCTTAGACGATCGGAAGACAACCAAAAAACGGAGCCATCCCGATTCGGGATGGCTCCTTTGTGTTATATATTATGAAGAAGAGGGAGTATATATACAGTAACACTTCATTATTAATAGAACCTTACTGCAACCTGAAAATTAAATTAAAAATACTCAAATCATGGAATTCAACCCATACATCAGGGTACTTGCCGTTACTAGCGGCCATTCTCCTCATACCTTATTAAGAGGTAATTCAAAAGGTCTGGTTAAGATTATTGAACAGCCTTTTACAAAAGGAGGGAAACCGCTTAATGGAAGCCTATTATAACTGTATGCGTTGTAAGAACAGGCGTGTCCGTATCTTAACGGTAGACAGACAGCATTATGTAGGAACAATTGTAGATGTAGATTACAATAACGTTTATCTACGTGTTGATAATGATCGCGAAGTCACAACTTCAGCATTCTATCCTGGTGGATATGGAGCTGGAGCCAGCATATTAACCTTAAGCCTGTTCACTCTACTCGCCATTGCTCTGATATAATGGTCTACAATCGCACTGAAGGCCCTGCTATTAGCAGGGCCTTCACACATATATAATTTATGGGTACCTTTATACTAATTCTCCAACCTTAGAATTGGATTAAAAGAAGATGAGAATACAATAAAAGTTAGACAAGCTCCTCCCCCTCTGCCAAATCCAGCTAATATGAGGAAGGAAGAGCGCTTGATTAATTACTCGACGGATTTCAAAGCTTCAATCATGTCGATATGCTTCAGCTTGTAATGCATCGTGATCATGACGATGCCCGAGAACAACAGGGTCAGCACAGCGGCGTAGCCGTAGCTGAGCCAATGCACCGTTGGGCTAAACATCATCACATCTACTTCTGCCGTCTTCAGAACGAAACGATGCAGTACTATACCGAGGAAATCCCCGGCTATAATCCCCAGAACCGTTAGGATCATATTCTCACGGTAAATATACCTCGTAACCTCCTGATCATAGAAGCCAAGCACCTTGATCGTCGACAGCTCGCGAATCCGTTCGGACACATTGATATTGGTCAAATTATAGAGCACCACGAAGGCCAGCGCAGCGGCAGAGATGATCAATACGACAACGACTACGTTCATACTGTCCATGGTGTCCTTGAACGAGCCGCTTACCCCGCTTGTGAAGCTGACCATAGCTACCCGCTCATTCGCCGTCAATTTCTCACCGAACTGATCCTCAAACGAAGAATCATGATTGCTGTAATTTAACATCTGCATATTAAACTGTGGCTGCTTACCGAACACCATCTCATAATAGTGCGGCGTCATGTACACATAGTGCATAGCGTAGTTCTCCGTGATACCTGCAATTTTCAATTCGAAGGAATCATTACTGTTGTTCTGAATGACCAAGGTACTACCGATATGCAGATTAAATAACTTAGCCAGCTTCTCAGTAACAATCGCACCGTCATCCGGCAAGTTCAGGATTTGCTCATGCCCTCTCTGCCTTAACACCACAAAGTCAGAGAGTTGCTCTGTTGATTCCGGAATGAATAGATGAATCTCCTGACTATTGACTCCTTTACGAACAGCCTGCATAGCTTCCTGAGTCACATTCAGCGTACCTGTAATCTCGGGAGTATCTTCAATAAGCTTATGATAGGAATTGATCCCAGCCGGACTAGACTCGTCCTTAAACACGACTGCCGCATTATATTTCATGATCTTACCATACTGTAGTGGCGCGATATCTCGGATAGAATCTTTAAGTCCGAATCCGGTCAGAATGAGCGCTGTACAACCAGCCACACCACATACTGTCATGAACATCCGTTGCTTATAGCGAAACAGATTCCGTGCCGTCACCTTACCGGTGAAATTGAGCTGCCGCCAAATAAAAGGAATCCGCTCTAGAAAAATACGCGACCCGCTCTTCGGAGCCTTCGGACGCATTAGTACCGCGGCGTTACTGCGCAGCTCCACACGAGCTGCCGTAAAGGCCGTCACCGTTGTGCATAACATAGCGACGATGAGTGACATCAGACTATAACTGATGTGGAAATTAATCCGAACCTCTGGCAAATTGTACAATGAGCCGTACGCATTATAGATGATCGTCGGAAAAAGCGTAAATCCAACCGCAAGACCAGCGGCTGTGGCTAATACACTCGCCAATGTACCATAGACAAGGAACTTCCTCATAATATCTCCGTTGCTATAACCTAATGCTTTTAACGTTCCGATCTGCAATCTCTGCTCCTCAACCATCCGAGTCATCGTTGTTAGACTGACCAAGGCGGCAATAAGAAAGAAAAATACCGGAAATGCCTTGGCGATCGAGGCCAGTCTGTCGGCATTATCCTCAAACTCGGTATAGCCAGGATTGGAATCGCGGTCCAGCACGTAGACCTTTGGCAGCTTCAGATCGTCCAGTTTCTGCTGTCCTTTACTCAAATCGCGCTCACCGTCAGCAATCTTCGCATCAGCATCCTTCTTCTCCTGACGGTAAGTGGTTAAGCCCTCCTCGTAATCGCGGCGCCCTTGATCCAAATCCGCCTTCGCTTTAGCCAATTTGGCCTCGCCTTCTTGCTTGGCCTTAGCCAACGCTTCCTTCCCCTGCGTCCAGTCGAGCTCTCCTTGAGCCAGCTTCTTCTCCGCGGTCTTAAGCTGCGCAGCCCCAGACTCCAGCTCCTTCGCTTTGGAGTTTAGCTCCTGCTCAGCAGCTGTCAATTGCTGTTCCACTTGATTCAAGCCCTGTTCAAACGCTCCGATTGCTTGTTTCAGTGTAGCGGCATCTACTTCACCCGCCATATATCCAGCGACTGCCTGTCCTAATGTGGCATCGGCCGCTTTGGCGCCAGCAACCAATTGGTCTCGCTGTGATTGCGGAATATTGTCTGGAGGAAGTGCAGCAATCTGCTTCAGTGATCCGGCAAGCTCTCGTCCTCCAGCCAGCTTCGGCTGTACCTCTCGCTTCTGTGCATCCAATTGTTCCCGAGCTTCCTGAAGCTTAGCCTGTCCGGCGCTTATCTTTTGCTTATTCTGGGCTAGTTCAGCCCGGCCTTTATCAAGCTCTTTGGTTGCTCTATCCAATTTATCTTGGCCTTTGGCCAACTCGGATTGCAACTGGTCCACGCCTTCTTGATAGCTGTGCTCGCCTTCATCTAGCTTAATCTTAGCATCGCTAAGCTTCTTCTCAGCATCAGCAAGCTGCTGCTTGGCGTCAACGATTTGCTGCTTCGCCTCATCCAGCTTGGCCTGTCCTTCCTCACGCACCTCGCTAAGACGCTGCTCTGGCATCCCTGTCAGTGCTTGCTCAACCGCCTTCGTATGGACTTCGATCTTGGACGTATAATCATCGGAATAGGTGCGTAAACCCACGCTATCCTTGAAGGTCATATAAGCTTCCGTATACACAGACATATTGAAATCCTGCTCCGGAATAACGGCAAATACATCCGCCGTTCCTTTGCCAATTTGGCTTGTGCCCCGTCCAATCGTATTAATAAACTGCGGACTTTGCACGAAGCCGACTACCTTATAGCTCAGTGTATGAAATGTATCGTTCAAATCGACATCAGGATCGGGATTCATGAAAGTAATTGTATCGCCCAACTTGTAGTGCTTCGTCCTCCCACTCTTATCAAGAGCGATTTCCCCGAAGCCTCAGGTAATCTCCCTTCGACGATCAGATAACGATTTATTGTATCATCCGGTCGATAGGAGCGAATCTTCGCTACGAGACTGCTATCGTCCAAGAAAGCATCCGCACTATAGCCTGGCTGCACTGCTTCCACGTCAGGTACTTGCTTCAATGTATCGATATCACCTTGCTTCAATCCATAGGTTGTCTGAACCTTCAAATCCATCAAATTATACTGTTTATAATAATGCTCTGCCGTATCCAGCATATCCGGTCCGGTCGCTTTGATCCCTGCAAAGAATCCGACCCCAAGCATGATGATTGCAAAAATCGACAGGAATCTCGCCTTCGTTCGCCATATTTCCCGGAAAATATCTTTCCAAAGAGCACTCTTCTTCATGCTGTACAGCTCCTTACCACTCAATGTCTTCTACAGAGACCGGATTCGGGTTGACTACCATCCTACGGACTTTGGCGTTATTAATTTCAATCACTCGATTCGCCATCGGCGTAATCGCAGAGTTATGCGTTATGACAATAACTGTCGTTCCTGTATTGCGGCAAGTATCCTGCAGCAGCTTCAGCACTTGCTTGCCTGTATTATAATCGAGCGCACCTGTAGGCTCATCGCATAGCAGCAGCTTAGGCTGCTTAGCCAATGCCCGGGCAATCGCCACACGCTGCTGCTCTCCACCAGAGAGCTGAGCCGGGAAGTTGTTCAGGCGCTCACCAAGTCCAACATCGCGAAGCACCTGCTCCGCATCAAGGGCGCGTGGGGAAATTTGTGCGGCTAGCTCTACATTCTCCTTCGTCGTCAAATTCGGCACCAAATTATAAAATTGAAACACGAAGCCGACATCATTACGACGATAGCCTGTAAGTTCTTTACGATTGAACCTGGCGATATCCGTCCCGTCAACAAGTACCTGACCTTCATCGGCTGTATCCATCCCACCGAGAATGTTCAATACCGTGGACTTCCCGGCACCACTGGGACCGACAATAACCGCAAATTCTCCCTTCTCGATCTCGAAATTGATCCCATCATTCGCAACAATCGTCGTCTCGCCCATCTGGTATCGTTTGTATTCATCTTTGATCACTACAAATGTCATTAGTCCACTCCCTTTATCATCCTAACAAAGAAGCCAAAGAACACCGATTCTTGTATATCTATCTTTAATCCCAGTGTATCACAATCAACTATGTGAATAAAAACTCATGAGCGTGGGGGAGCCTTTTTCACTTAGATCAAGATTTGATATTATAGTAGTGTGATCACAAAATAACGAATTAAAATGAATAAGGTGATAATGATGGAATTTAAAACGAATGTCATGAGAATCTTGGACAAGTTAAAGGTAGAATATAAGAGCTATAGCTATGCGGACACGGATGCGATTAGCGGTACCGAAGTGGCTGAGACTCTAGGCCAGAATCCGGATCAAGTATTCAAGACCTTGGTCACCGTCGGCAAGTCGAAGAAATACTATGTATTTATAATTCCGGTTGCCAAGGAGCTTGAATTGAAAAAGGCAGCACAAGCAGTAGGGGAGAAATCGATTGAGATGATCAAATCGAAGGATTTATTGCCCATCACCGGTTATATTCACGGAGGCTGCTCCCCGATCGGCATGAAGAAGAGCTTCACAACGACAATCGATGAATCAGCCGCCGCTCATGAGGCGATTATTTTCAGCGCTGGCAAAATCGGCTATCAGGTCGAACTAACCCTGGAGGATCTACGAAGAGTCATTCCTATTCAATTAGGGATATTTCACAATAGTTGTTGTCTCAAATTATTGTTTTGTCATTTTACTACCTTCCCTTTTAAAAACCGATACACGTATCCTTCAATCCAGCTCCAAGGCAGGCACCGCTTTCCAATAGCTAGAGACTTTGCTCCATTGCCAACGGGATAACGAAATTTCGGCCTTGCCTTTTGAGCAATTTGCGCAACTAATCTAGCTACCTCCCGGGGATCAGCCCCGTTATCTCTGGATTTCATCGCTTCTTTCACTAAGTTTTCTTGAAAAGCATTCCGGGTCTGCTGATCTGCCACTTTCTCTAGTCCTCGTTCCCAAATTTTCGTCTGATAGGCTCCCGGCTGAACAAGAGATACCCAAATCCCCTCATTGAGCAGCTCCAGTCGTAAACTTTCACCCCAGCCTTCCAGAGCAAATTTTGATGACGTGTAGGCAGACATGCCTGGGAAACCAAAAAATCCGCTCACACTGCTGATCGCAATTATTTTCCCGCTTCCATCTCTTGGTATAAATGGTAATAGAGCTTTTGTGGTTCGCACGGCACCGAAAAAGTTAGTCTGGAACTGTGCCTGCCACTCCTCCTCCGTTAAATCTTGAAAGAAGCCGCCTTGGCAATAACCCGCATTATTCACCAAAACTTGAATCTGTATGGATTGCTGTTCCAAATATTCAGCGACTCGAACTAAATCCTCCTGCTTTGTCACATCGAGCTCCAATATGGTAAGTCTATCCTGAACCGATTGGTATTGTGCTATCGACTCTATCTTAGTGCGATTCTTTACATCTCGCATCGTCGCGAAGACATGAAACCCCTGATGGGCCAGCTCTAATGTCGTATACATGCCGATCCCGCTACTCGCCCCGGTCACGAGTGCATATTTCATCCTTATCCCTCCACTCTAAGATCCGTTCCATCTAGATTGAATTCACCTGCTTGTATAATAATTATACTGTATCGAACCTAAAAGAGCTTTCCTCAGAAAGCAGAAGATTCTACTTTTGGGAAAGCTCTCACCTTATCAATTAATGCGGCAAGTCGGTGGACACGACGGTTTGTAATGTGCGGTTTCTGTCTGCGTTTAATTCCCAGAACATCGCGCCACGTAATCCTTTGGTTTTAATAAACTCATTTTTCAAATGAACGGATTGCTCGTCATCATACGTAATAAAGATTTTCGTCGAAGGATTGTAGAGGAATGGGGTCTGCGTCACACTGTTCCAGTAGCGGGTATATCCTTGGCCAGCAACAGTGTATTTGCCTGTTGAATCGGCGGATAGTAAACCAGAGTTTTGCATGTAGGCAAAATCATACGTCGAGCCGTCAGAACCGCCTGTGGCTTCACCAGTACAACTTTGATACAATCCGTTGTTGTTTGGACCTGCGTTACATCCTTTCCAGCCATAGCCATAGAATGGTTCGCCGACGGTTAGTTTATTGGCAGGAATGCCTTTATTCAAGTAGTTGGTTACTGTGGAGTTGATGTTGAATTGGCTGTTGCCATTCGTGTTGGACGGGTCGTTATAGAGTGGCGATACGATACCACTTGTAGCATCCCATGGACCATAGTAGTCGTATGTCATAATATTGATCCAGTCCAAATACTGTGTAGCATTTGACAACCAGTTGTTGGTGCCGCCTGCATCGGCAAGGAAGCTGGAGTTCGCACTGGAAGCGATCGTAATGTAATAGTGCTTACCGTCTTGTTGTCCTGCTGTATCAAGGGCTTGGCGAAGTGTCTGCAGAAGCAGGACGTAGTTTGCTTTGTCGGCTGTACGTTGGCACGTCTGACCTGATGCACAAGGTACGCCGATGCTGTTCGGATATTCCCAATCAATGTCGATCCCGTCGAATTGATATTGGCGCAAGAAATTGACGGCAGAAGTAGCGAAGTTGCCTCTGGTTACCGGGTCATTCGCTGTGTTAGAGAATTGGTTGGACCAGGTCCATCCACCGACAGAGGCAAACAATTTAAGATTTGGATTGGTGGTTTTAAGCTGTCTCATCTTAACCAATTGATTGTATCCACCATCGGCTGTACCGTCTGTAACTGGATCTCCAAGCACGATTGAACCGTTCGGTGCGTTATTTACAGTGCCATCGCCATTTTGACAGGTCCATGTGTTCGGATTGGGATTATCAGCGCTCTTGGAAGGATTACCATGTTTGCCGTTCCAGCAAATATCCAGGAATGCGTAGTTGATCACAGTTACTTTTGAAGGGTCTATATTGACGGGGGTAAAGGACGGTGAATCGTAAGCAGCCCAGCTTGGGAAGTAACCAATGATCTCATATTGGGTTGAATTTTGAGAAAGGGTTGTAACAGTGAGCGCATTACTAGCGGGGGATACATTACCTGCTGCATCTTTTGCTTTCACAGTAAAAGTGTAAGTGGTGTTCTGAGTTAAGCCTGTAACTGTGTAGGAAGTTGTATTCGAAGAACCAGCCAGCGTCGTGCCATTATAAATATCGTAACCTGTCACTCCGATGTTGTCTGTCGACGCGGTCCAGCTTAATGATACAGAGCTTGTAGTTACTGTAGGTGCTGTTAAATTGGTAGGCGCTGTTGGCGGCTCTGTATCCACAACAACCGTGCCCGTCGTCACGTTGACAGGTCCGCCGGCAGCTGATATGTTACCCGCAGCATCTTTGGCTTTAACGGTGAAGGTATAAGCTGTACTAGCACTTAAACCCGTTACTGTGTAGGAAGTCGTTGTCGTAGTGCCAGCAAGCGTGGAACCGTTATACACCTCATATCCAGTGACACCCACATTATCCGTAGAAGCGGTCCAAGTTAATGTAACGGAGCTGCTGGTGACGTTGATAGCTGTTATATTCGTCGGAGCTGTCGGCGGCTGTGTATCAGGAGGAGATGTCTGTTTGCTCCAAAGTGCAGGAACGTTTGGCGGTTCCCATCCAACAAGAGAGGTATGTCCCTGTACACACTGGTAGGTATCTGTTCCATAGGTGACAAGATCGCCTGTTTTATAGGCAGTATTAGGTGCCCAAGGTGTTGCGCCGAAGGCAGTCAATGGTACGGCTGTGAATACCATGATGAAGACAAGAAGCACGATAGCACTAACTTTTTTGACTTTCCTCAATTTTAATCACACTCCGTAAAATAATGGTTTATGGTTCGTCAGACCTGAAGGGAACTTGATACATCTCCTTTCGCTAATAAATCTATGTAATCGCATTCCCGATTCCTAGAATGATAGAAGGATACCAGATAAGTGAATGGAATAAATGCGAATTACAAGCCAACGGGACTGTCGAGCATCGAATAATGAGATTACAGTGGAACAAATTGAGAACCAAACACTTTAATAGAATGGTTGGAAGTAAAAGGAGATCGTCACAGAGCTTGTGCCGAACTATCAGAGGACTAGGACGGTTGATAAGCGTTGTGTGTGAACTGAAGAGGATACAGAACTGATGAATCAATAGAATTTATAGAGAGGTCATACGAGTCGTTAATGAAGTATTTTCGGTAGTCGATAAGATGAAGCCGGAGAAAGAATCGTAGTTTAGTAGAAAACGGATCGTGACTTTCTATTAATCTAAAGAAATCTTGCCATAAGTATATCAGAGACTGCGACAAATTATAATATAAAATTCAAAAGTTTACATAAAATAGTAAAATCGACCTACATCGTAAAAAACCTCCCACAAGTCACTTGGACTTATGAGAGGCTTCATAATACTCAATATAAGCAAATCTTGGGCATTTAGCGTTTCCTACTCAGGAAACCCTTGATGCATAAGGCTTCGCAAGCCTTATTACATCATGCCGCCCATTCCACCCATTTCAGGCATAGCTGGTTTTTCTGGTTCTGGCTTATCAGCAACTACTGCTTCTGTAGTCAAGAACAAACCTGCTACGGAAGCTGCATATTGCAGGGCGGAACGCGTTACCTTCGCAGGGTCAACGATACCCGCATCGAACATGTTTACCCATTCGCCAGTAGCTGCGTTGTAACCTACGCCAACTTCTTCCTTCTTCAGGCGTTCTACGATGACGGAACCTTCTTCACCGGCATTTGCTGCGATGGTGCGTACTGGCTCTTCCAGAGCGCGCAATACGATGTTTACGCCTGTCTTCTCGTCGCCGCTCAGTTCAAGCGCTGCGACAGCATTGTATACGTTCACGAGCGCTACGCCACCACCCGATACGATCCCTTCTTCAACCGCTGCGCGAGTTGCGTTCAAGGCATCTTCGATGCGAAGCTTGCGTTCTTTCAATTCGGTTTCTGTAGCTGCGCCAACTTTGATAACCGCTACGCCGCCAGCCAGTTTAGCCAGACGCTCTTGCAATTTCTCCTTGTCGAACTCGGAAGTGGTCTCTTCCAGTTGCGCACGGATTTGATTTACACGAGCATCGATATCAGCTTTGTCTCCGCTGCCGTCCACGATTGTCGTGTTCTCTTTGGTTACGATAACTTGACGAGCATTACCAAGCTGGTCGATTGTCGTGCTCTTCAGATCCAAGCCGAGCTTCTCAGTGATTACTTGGCCGCCAGTCAAAGCTGCAATATCTTGCAACATCGCTTCACGACGATCACCAAAGCCAGGAGCCTTAACAGCTACTGCGTTGAATGTTCCACGAAGTTTGTTCACGATCAGCATCGCTTGCGCTTCACCTTCGAGGTCTTCTGCGATCACAAGCAGTGGTCTAGATTGTTGCACGATTTTCTCGAGGATCGGCAGAATTTCTTGCGTGCTGCTGATCTTCTTGTCTGTGATCAAGATGTATGGATTGTCGAGTACAGCTTCCATCTTATCGGTATCTGTGATCATGTATGGAGATACATAGCCACGGTCGAACTGCATACCTTCTACCACTTCAAGTTCAGTGAAGAAGCCGCGGGATTCTTCAACAGTGATAACACCGTCTTTACCCACTTTTCCATCGCTTCTGCGATTTGTTCGCCGATTTCTTCGTCTGCTGCGGAGATCGCTGCTACTTGAGCAATCGATTGCTTGCCTTCGATCGACTTGGAGATCTTTTGCAGTTCCTCAACCGCTACTTTAACCGCTTTGTCGATCCCTTTACGAAGACCGATTGGGCTAGCGCCAGCAGTAACGTTCTTCAATCCTTCACGGATCAACGCTTGTGCAAGGACAGTTGCTGTAGTTGTACCGTCACCGGCAACATCATTCGTTTTCGTCGCTACTTCTTTCACGAGCTGTGCACCCATATTCTCGAATGCATCTTCCAGCTCGATCTCCTTCGCGATTGTTACACCGTCATTTGTAATGAGCGGGCTACCGAATTTCTTCTCCAATACCACGTTGCGGCCTTTTGGTCCAAGTGTTACTTTTACTGCATCAGCCAATGTATCTACACCACGAAGCATAGCACGACGTGCTTCTTCACTAAATTTAATTACTTTTGCCATCGTTACGATTCCTCCTTAAGTATATTAGAACGTGACTAAATTGATCGGGAAAGGCTAATTAACCGACAATCGCGTGGATGTCGCTCTCTTTCATGATCAAATACTCTTTACCTTCATATTTCACTTCAGTACCCGCATATTTGGAGAACAATACACGGTCGCCTTCCTTCACTTCCAGAGGAACACGAACGCCATCCTTCAATGCGCCGCTACCTACTGCTATAACTTTACCTTCTTGCGGCTTTTCCTTCGCTGTATCCGGAAGCACAATGCCGAAAGCCGTTGTTTCTTCTTGTTCGATTGGTTCTACCAATACACGTTCACCTAATGGTCTAATCATGAGAAAATAGCCTCCTTATTAATATGTTGTAATGAAATCATAGACATATTCTTCTATGTATTAGCACTCGACATATTCAAGTGCTAATAACCACTATTATGATACTCAAATTAGGGACAAATTTCAAGTTCCGGGTTACATTTTTATCTGACCAGCCATTCTAGCAGAGGAGGACCAAAAGTGTCTTGAGCCCCTGATATAGAATGCAATGGGGAGAATCCCCATTGCTCAGGGTAAATCCTATTCATGAGTCCATTGTTTACGCTCAATTTGTTCAAAATAAATAGACTAAACAATACCGAAAATTAAACGGCAAAGCATCTCAGGCAGGTTCAGCCGTTTAATTTATGAGAAACAGATGTGTTAACGCCATGTTCCTTATGATCCAACTGGTGGCATATGACAGTGATCGCACAGGCGAAAATAGCTAAAATCCCTGCCATTACCGGGAGCATGGTTAGTCCGCCATACTGGGCTACTATCCCCCAATTGCAGAACCGCCTGCAATTCCCAGATTGGAAGCGACAGGATTCAGCGATGCCGCCAGATCCTTTGTTCTCGGCGAGAACTGCTTGGCCAAATCGATCAAATAAATCTGTGCTGGAGCACTTACCATGCTCGACATCGCTGCGATCACGATCAGCACAATCATGCCCAGCACAGAGACCGAGGCGGCCCAACTGAACATGATGTAAACCAATGACTGAATTAGAAATACGATTCTCAGCTTACCTGTCACATTCCCGGTCGCAATCTTCCCTCCGAGCCAATTGCTAACGATTGTAGCAAGCCCATACAGGAACAGCACGCCGCTAACCGAGCTCTTCGGTATGCTCATTACCTGCTCTAGCATAGGCGTAATATAGGTGTAGACCACGAATACGGCCCCTACCCCCATGACTGGGATCAGGAAGGCAAGAATAATGCGCCCGTTCGTAAGCAGTCCAATCTGGTCTTTAAGAGAACTTGGCACCGGTGTTGGCAATGCACGCGGAATAAACAAATAATTCAATAAAAACGCAATCCCGGCCAGTACTCCATTTAATACAAAAGCTGCATGCCAAGTGAAATAGTGTCCCACAAGTGTACCGATAGGTACACCAAACACATTTGCAATAGCGAAGCCGCTTAGAATAGTAGCTATCGCTTGGCCTCTCCTCTTCTGCTCAACAGATTCACTGGCCACTGTAATTGCTACAGATAGGACAAAGCCACACAAAATAGCCGTTACTACCCGGGTCACTAGCAACATCCCGTAAGATCCCGCTACCGCACTCCACAAATTCAATAACAAAATCAGAATGAGCGATACAAGAATCGTTATCCGTTTCGGAGAACGACTGAATACTGACATCATAATGGGAGTGCCTATTGCATAGGAAATAGCGAAGCCAGATAACGGTCCCCCAGCTGTCGCCAGCGTAACCCCAAGGCCTTGAGCTATTTCCGAGAGTAGCCCTACGATAATATACTCCGTAGTCCCAAGGATAAAAGCCATAAACGTAAATGAGAAAATTAATGCGCTCTGATGTGATGATTTCATGATGTCTCCTATCCCTCAATCATGTAAGGTTTTTTCTCTATATTTTAAAATTCGCAATACCCATAATACTCATTTTGACTACATTCAGCAATCTGTCTTTTGCTCACTCCTTTGCTTCAGCCCATCATAGCAAGAAGATTTCAAGTTCTATAATACAAGAAAAGAGCAATCTCAAATTTTCTACTTGAGACTGCCCTTCTATTCTTACATTTCTACTGAATATGTTAATTTATACCGATCATTTAATAGTCACTTTGATTGCTCCAGTATCTATTTGTTCAATATCGCCGTGAAGCACCTTGCTTACGAACTCGGCAGGAACATACATATTCTTGTTATTCAACTCCGGAGCCGCACCAAGGGAGAACGGTGCCACCTTGTTAATGAAATATTGATCCTTGCCAAGTGTAACGGAAGTGAATACAGCACCTTTGTTCAAATCTGCTCTTTTTCTTTTGCATCCCAAGTCAATTTAAAGCCAAGACCTTCAATCGTGGAGCGCAACGGAATCATAACCTGCCCATTTGCCCTCGTGTAGTATTCACCCTTGTTGATTACAACACTTGCCTTTGTAGCTTCATTTTCTCCTTTATCAGAAGAATCAGGTAGAGCAACAGTGAACTCTGGTGTTCCTTCAGCACCTGGTGCGATCGAGTATTTAGGGAATACGATCACTGCTTTGCCGTCCTTCACATAGAAATCTTCCTCTTGCCCAGCATCGATCCCTTTGAACTCATCAGCGAAGTAGTTTTCTGGGTGCTTGGCCATTTGCTCACGGATTTGCTTATCCAGCATATTCTTGTATTCGGCACCGAATAATCCTTCCAGGGTAACACGCTCAGCTTCAGCCTTATTCCATACATTGTAGAAATATTGAACCGGCGCAGAGGTTCCACCGCTGAAGCCCTCTTGGTTAACTACGAATGAAAGTACTTGCTGTGGTTGATCGGAAGATGACCCTTGCGATTTCACCTCAAAATTAATATACAATTCATATTGGTGGAATTCGTAATTTTTCTCTTTCGCTTCTTTGGCTCCATCCGCAGCTTGCTGCTCCCAATCCTTGATTGCTTTCTCTGCATTCCGTTCAATGATATCATTCATTTCCAGCTCATATTGATTGTCCTTCAAACTCTCAACTACCGGAATCTTCACATCAGCTTTCAAATAAGGACTGTTTGAGGACAACGTCTTCGTCTTGAAAGTAACCTTCTGCTCTTGTTTATTTGAAAGTTCTGCCTCAACAACGCTTTTGGCTGAAGGGGCAACACCTTGAGCCGCACTTACCGGTTGAGCCAACTGGGTAACACCTGCACCGGAGATCAACAATCCGACAGCCACTCCCAAAGCAATAATTGATTTTTTTGTCATCCATGTTTTCATGTCCATCGCCCTTTCAATACTGAGTAGCTTGTACTCTAGATTTTTAAAGTTAGCCTGAATTTACGGGCTTTTTGAACAACCACTAAATTGGGCTAATCTTCCTGTAAATCTATCGTAACAGGGCTGGCGAAGGAGATAGTTACAAATCAACAACAGCCTATATCAGAACCGACGAATCCAAAGGTAATTTAATAGTCACCGTTGTACCTTTATGTAATTCGCTGTTCATACTCATACTACCCCCATGCAACTCAATGATTTCTTTAGCCAGGGCGAGCCCAATTCCGCTGCCGGACTGCTTGCTCTTACCTTTGAAAAACTTAGTCATCATCTTCTCCAGATCAGCCGGAGCGATCCCCTCACCTTCATCGATCACTTCAAGCTGCAGCTCCTGTTCGTACCGCTGCGCTCTAAGCAATACCTCTCCATCTCCATGTGAAAATTTGATTGCATTGTCAAGCAGATTGATAAGCACCTGCTTGATCCGGTTGCGATCTGCGGTAATATATCCAGCACTAGCGTCATACTCTGTCCGTAGTTTAATCCCTTTCTGCTTGAGATGGGCCGAGAATTGGATCTTCAATTCATTAAGCAATTCCCCTACATTCCAACGTGTCGGGTGCATCTCCAGATGCTTCGCCTGGAGCTTAGAGAAGTCCAGTAGATCATTAACCATACCGTTCAATCGCTTCGCTTCATCCTGGATCGTCTGTAGTCCATCGAGAAGTTCTTCCTTATCCTGCATATCACCAGTAAGCAGTGTCTCCGACCAACCCTGTATAAATGTCAGTGGCGTCCTTAATTCATGAGACACTGTAGAAATGAACTCATGCTTAAGCTTGTCGGTCTTCATAATCTCTTCGGCCATCACATTCATCGTCTGACCAAGCACCGCAATCTCATCGCGCCGCCGATTATCGGAACGGACATGGAAGTCCCCTTTGATATATGCATTGGCTACGCGGCGCAGCTCAAGGAGTGGCCCAACCATTCTGCTGGACAAAAATAGACTGACAATAAAGGAAGCACCGATAATGCCTAGGCTAAGTACCAATGTGGCCATGACAATCTCAGCATACAGCTCGTCAATCGCCGATAGAGATGTAACGAACCTGACCACACCGACAGCACTCTCCTCACGATAAAGCGCATAGCTGTATGCCATCAAATGCTCTCCGCCCTGCTCCGCTCTTCCAGTCCATGACCCTTCTCCGGTCTGAATAGCTCTCGCAATATCTGGAGTGGACAATCTCCCCTCCTGCTGAAAGCCATTGGCGTCCATCAATACCTTCCCGGACATATCAAGAACCTGAACACTCATATAGTCAGCTGTAGGCAACTGTTGAAAGATCTCCGTTGCTTTCTCACGTAGCGTCTCATCGTTAATAAATTTATTGTAATAAGCAGACAGAACATCAACTCGTTCCGCGAACGCTTCCTTCGCTCCTTGGTAATAATACCGCTGAACACCATATAGGAAGAGCGTTGAGAACAATGTTGTAACGAGCATGATAATGAAAAAATGACTTAATAATAGCTTGCTCTTAATGCTCTTCATGCTGTGAACTCCACTTGTAGCCGTGTCCCCACACCGTATGAATCCATCCCGGATGAGAAGGATCATCTTCGATCTTGTTGCGTAAGCGACGCATGTGTACGTCCACGGTCTTCACTTCACCTGTATAATCTTGTCCCCATACCGCATTAAGGATATCATCCCTGCTCAGACTAGCATCTGTATTCTCCAGAAACAATTTCATTAACGCATATTCGGTCGGTGTTAGATCCACCTCTACTCCATTCTTCCATACCTTCCGTTCTTTGGACGACAACATAAAAATGCCCGACTGGAGCTGTCCCCCATTTCATACGCTACAGGATGCAATCTGCGATAGAGCGCATTAATTCGGGCCACCAGCTCCGTTGGACTGAACGGTTTACATATATAATCATCGGCCCCCATTTCTAGAGCGGCCACCAGGTCTTCCTCCTGTGTTAGTGCTGTGAGCATAATAATGCCCATTTTGGGAAAAGAACGTCGTAGCATTCTACATACATCAAGCCCGCTAATCGCGGGCAGCTGAATGTCAAGTAGAGCTATATCTATATCCTTTTCCCTCTCAACGGCCTCCATTGCCTCCTCACCAGACTCCGCCTCTATGACAACGATCTCCTGCCGTTTCAAGTTGATGCGCACAAAATTACGGATCGGTCGCTCGTCCTCCACGATCATTACTTTCATCTATACAACCTCCAGCACTGCCTCAATATTTCGTATTTTTAAAGCCGCCGACCAGTTCCATTATTGAAATAGTCAGCGATTTTATCGCATCTGGATATTTATCCAAGCTCTCCGGGAAAATCCCGAAAATCCATTTGTCATTGCCTTCACGCAAAGTAACATATTGATATCCAGATCTCTTCCATTTTTCGATCTCTTTGCTCTTATCAGACACCGGCACTACTTTTATCTCCAGTAGGTAGACATTTGGATTACTCAAAGGTCTGAACGAGATGCTATCTTTATCATTTTCGTAGCTAAGCGTTACCTGATCGGTCCAGCGCATCGGTAGATCAAAGCGATAGTTATACTCAAAATCATAGAAACTGTCCATGATCGTCTGCAACTTACCCTCTGTCGTCCATTGTACCCATTCATGGATGAATGGCATGTCCGAATAAGGGACATCCTCCGTTCCCGGAGGTTCCTTCATCCGATCAACCTCGAGGATTCCATCTCCGTTAACATCCTCACTTAATGTCGTCTGGGCATTGAAAAATTCCGGGTTGAGCGGGTTGGCATTTAGTACATCCTTTAGTTGCCCTTGATCCTCAATTAACATGGATGTAAAAGAGGAGTGAGCACCCATATCGGCCACAATAACGACGCCTTGACGTTCCTCATTCACTTTGCCTGTAACAACCTGGGCGTAGCCGTTAATGGAACCATTGAGATCAAGCGCCGTCTGTTTAACCAATTGGTGGTCTTGAAATTCATATAACGCCGCTTCCGCCACCATTTTCTCGGAATCCCAGGATAGGTTGAACAACTCCGGTTTATTGTCGCCATTAAGGTCTGTAACAAGCATCTTCGTATACAGCATATCTCCATCCAGCTCAAGTTTGTCCTCTTTATTCACCGAATGGATTTGCAGTTCATTGCGTCCGCGAACCCCGCCTTTCCAGCCGGTGATAATCTCTTTGCGCCCGTCTCCATCCAGGTCAGCGAGCTGAAAGAAATCAATGCCTCGACTCGGTACCGTCACTTGATCTAGGCGTTCCCATTTGCCGCTTTTCTCCCCTAATACGATATAGCCGTTCTCAAATTCATCGGCTTCATTCGCGAAGAAAGCGATAACCTGCCGATTCCCGTCCCCAAGAATGTCCTTAATAAATATAGCGGTTGCCCCATATGGCCCGTTATCGGGGATAACCAGCTTGGAATGGGGCGGCAATTGCTGCAATACTTCCTGCCTAATATTAGACTGCTGCTGAGACTCGGCAGGAGGCTGCAGCAATTGAAAAGGTGTACTGCTAAGGCTGCAGCCACTAATAAGTAAGACTATTCCGCTTATTATTAACACACTTATCATTCGATATATTCTCATGTCATCACCATTCAATTCAAAATTCATAGACCTGATTATATCTATAATCATAAAGAATGACATAAGATGAAGAGTTACAGAACTATTACATGAACAAAGGCTATCACACAAGGTCAGATGACCTTAGGATAGCCTACATTTAATTCTGCTCACCATTCAGTATCTCTTTCTTCAGCCTTCGGCCTGTTGGCGTGTCAGCAAGACCACCTTGAGCAGTCTCACGTAACGCAACCGGCATCGATTGACCAATACGATACATCGCTTCGATCACTTCATCGCAAGGAATCGCACTCGTGATACCGGCTAGTGACATATCCGCTGCTACCATGGCGATAGCGGCTCCCATTGCATTGCGCTTCACACACGGAACTTCAACCAATCCAGCGACGGGATCACAGACTAGACCCAGCAAATTTTTGAGAGCAATAGCCATCGCTGTAGCCGATTGCTGCGGTGTTCCTCCAGCCAGAGCAACAATCGAAGCCGCGGCCATACCCGTTGCAGAGCCCACTTCGGCCTGGCAACCTCCGGCGGCCCCACTGATAGAGGCATTGTTGGCGACAACCATGCCGAATGCCCCGGAAGTGAACAAAAAATCAATCATCTGATCTCGAGTCGGATGAAGCTTATCTACAAGCGCGAATAACACACCTGGAATAACCCCCGATGCTCCAGCGGTCGGCGTGGCACAGATCAATCCCATCGCTGCATTCACCTCATTGGTAGCTACCGCTTTGCTAACGGCATCAAGCACTGTAAAGCCGCTTAAACCTTGGCCACTGGAGATATATTGATGCATTTTTACTGCATCCCCTCCCGTCAATCCGGAATGGGACTTCACTCCGCTTAGTCCCCTTTCCACAGCTTTCTCCATCACCTCAAGATTACGCGACATTTGCCCGCGGATCTGTTCAAGGCTCTTTCCGCTAACTTCCATCTCCTGACGAATCATGATTTCTGCAATAGAGCATGACCCTTCCTCTGCCAGTGCGATTAACTCTGCCACATTAGAAAACATTGAAGTATTCCCTCCTTTTGCTAATCCTCCATCGACAGCACACGGTCGACTCCCTCCAGTTGACTAATTGTATCGATGACCTCGCTACCAATCATTTCATCCGTCTCGATAACCATTAGAGCCATTTTGCCTTTCTCCCTACGGGACACCTTCATATTCCCGATGTTGACATGATTTTCACTCAATATATGGGTCACTCTGGCGATCACGCCATAGCGGTCATGGTTAATAATAAGAATGGCTGGACTTTCGCCAGACAGGCCCAATTGAAATCCGTTCAGCTCACGTAATTCAACCTTACCACCGCCGATTGAAATCCCTACTAGGTCGATTTCCTCATTCCCACTCTGCATGGTGATGCGGACCGTATTTGGATGCTCCGGAATCGCCTCTTCAGTTCTAATACTAATTTCTATCCCGGCTTCCTCTGCATATTTCGCAGACTGAGGTAGACGTGGATCATCCGTATCATACCCCAATAATCCGGCAATTAATGCCACATCAGTAGCATGTCCCTTATAAGTATCAGCAAAAGAACCGTACAGCGACAATACAACACGTTTCGGTTCCTTGCCAAATATGCTGCGCGCCAGCCTGCCGATCTTCGCCGCCCCTGCTGTATGAGAACTAGATGGACCAACCATAACTGGACCGATCACATCAAACACGCTTCGGTATTTCATTATCATTCTCCCTTATCCTTAAATCATGAAATATCTCGTACATAAAGAACCACTAATACATAATATGCGCTTAGTAGCGCCGATGCAATGATATATAACCATGTCTGGAAACAACATAAAGGCCACCCCATCGGCCTTTCATGACCGCGAGACAGCCTGTGTATCTAGTTATCCATTATTCAATGTATATTATACTCTTAAACGATAAATTCCTTTATTCTCGAGACCGCGAATGAGCGGGTCCAATCTTCATCCTCCGAGGTTGTGTTCAATGCGTCCTCCACCATTTGCAGCTTCGCATCAAGCGCATCTATATGGTGCAGGGCTACGGCCTCCGCTGTCTGCGGCTGTACGGGGCTTCCCCACTCGCCTAAATTATGATGTGAGAGCACCAGATGTTGCAGTCCCATCACCTTCGGTGAATCAAGGTCAATATCAAGACGGATCGCCGCCTCTGTAATCCAATTGGACGCCATCGAGATATGGCCTAGTAGCTTACCAGGTGTGCTGTATTCTGACACAATGCCGAGCTGCGCCACCATCTCTTCAGGTTTGGCGATATCGTGCAAAATAATTCCCGCCCGGAGCATATCCGGATTCAGAAATGGTCGCTGGCCACACAGAAACTCACCAAGCTCCAGCATCCTAACCATGTGATAGGCAAGTCCGGCAAAATAAGCGTGATGGTGTGTCTTCGCAGCCGGATAATGCATTAGCTTCTCTTCCACTTTATCAACACAGTACGTTACAATTCTACGGATCTCCTCGTCCACAATAGAGGTGATCGTCGCCCGGATCGTATGGATTAAGTCTACTGCCCGGATCGGTGCGGAACGGACGAAGTCCGTTAATTTCACTCCATCTTCTTCTTTGACCGGGCGTATCTGAATAATCTTCATCTGCAGCCGTTCCCGATACGTCTGTACAACACCTCGTACCTTCACAAGTCCCATTGGGAAAAAGGTCTCTTTATCGACTTCTGAAGCATCCCATAGTTTTGCAGAGATTTCTCCACTGGAATCGCTCAGCACGATATCCAAATAATTTTTGGGAGGCGTACTATTGGTTAATTTAACCTCTACTTCCTTCAACAAATAATAACCGATGATTTCCTCTTGATTTACAAATTCCCTAATTAATGTCATGGATTCTCCCCAGAAAATGATCATATCTCTATTATACTATGGGTCCGAGAAAGCAGAAATGAAAAGGCAGGCAGCCCCGGATCTATCCGGTACGGCTGTCGGCCACACCTGCAACTATTCCACTATCGTGGATTCACTCTTACTTCCAATCGCAATCCAAGTAATAAAGCCATAATTGACCGAACTATCCTTCAGTCTTGATATCTCTACAGTAGCCATATCTAGAGACCGATCCTTCAAAGTAACATAGTAGGCTGGATGATTGGTCATAGCTACAAGCACATAATGCGGATGATCAAAGGGCTCATCGAACAGAATCGTAATCTCAGTCGACTTCTCATACCCCTGCAGAAGGAAAGCCGACATACCAAACTGCTGCACAACCTGTTGATCACTGATCGCCTGGATGGGATTAATTCGTAAATGCTCGGAACCGACAGAATGTGGCGATAGATGACGGGATGTGATCGATCCATCCGCCAGGTGACGGGACTGTACTGATTCATCAACCAGATGGTGGCTGGATACAGATCCCTCCTGAATATGTTCAGAGCTGACCGATTGCTTCGATAAATGATTGGATTGTACCGCTTCATCAGCCAAATGGTGCGACTGGACAGTTTCATCAACCAGATGGTGGCTGGATATCGAGCTCTCCTGAATGTGCTCGGAGCCTACGGATTGCGGCGACAAATGATTGGATTGTACCGCCTCATTAGCCAAATGGTGTGACTGGACAGTTTCATCAACCAGATGGTGGCTGGATATCGAGCTCTTCTGAATGTGCTCGGAGCCAACGGATTGCGGCGATAAATGATTGGATTGTACCGCTTCATTAGCCAAATGGTGTGACTGTACTGATTCATCAACCAGATGATGGCTGGATATCGAGCTCTCCTGAATGTGATCGGAGCTGACCGACTGCTTCGACAAATGATTGGATTGTACCGCTTCATCAGCCAAATGGTGCGACTGTACTGATTCATCAACCAGATGGTGGCTGGATATCGAGCTCTCCTGAATGTGCTCGGAGCCAACGGATTCCGGTGATAAATGATTGGATTGTACCGCTTCATTAACCAAATGGTGTGACTGTACTGATTCATCAACCAGATGGTGGCTGAATATCGAGCTCTCCTGAATATGCTCGGAGCCGACGGATTGCGGCGACAAATGATTGGATTGTACCGCTTCATCAGCCAAATGGTGTGACTGTACTGATTCATCAACCAGATGGTGGCTGAATATCGAGTTCTCCTGAATATGCTCGAAGCTGACGGATTGCGGCGACAAATGATTGGATTGTACCGCTTCATCAGCCAAATGGTGTGACTGTACTGATTCATCAACCAGATGGTGGCTGAATATCGAGCTCTCCTGAATATGCTCGGAGCCAACGGATTGCGGCGATAAATGATTGGATTGTACCGCTTCATTAGCCAAATGGTGTGACTGTACTGATTCATCAACCAGATGGTGGCTGAATATCGAGCTCTCCTGAATGTGCTCAGAGCCGACCGCTTGCTCACTAAGCACGTCGGAATCAACCGTATCATCCAGCAGGTGTTCTCGGGATACTGAACCTGCTTGGATATCTTCTCCTCTGATTCCGCCTGCGGGCAGCAGACCCTGTTCTTTAAGCTCCTTAGCCAAATGCTCGCTGCCGATTACATTTGGAAGAATATGATTTGAAGTGATCACCTTCTGTCCAATATGCACCCCATCAATGCAATTCTCTGTTAAATGACGCGAGTTGACCGACTTCTCCGCTAGATGCTGTGGCATCACCGAATCAGCTGTCAAATGAACGCTGTAAATAGAATCCGGTTGAATATGAACCGAGCCCACCGACTGGTTACGAAGAACCTCAGAATCGACAGATTGCTTCTGAAGATGCTTCCTGGTGATTGAATTATGCAATATATGCTCACCCTGAATGCCCTCCTGAGGTAAAATGCCCTCCTGCTTAAGCTCTGGGGAGAGATGCTGGAGAGATACAGCCTCGGGCTGAAGGTGATAGAGCCGATCACCGCTTCCCCGATATGCCGCGCCTCAATGCTGCCCTCGGACAAATGCCCGGATTCCACCACTTCTGCTGCCAGATGCTTCGCCTGTACCGCTTCATCCGTTAGATGCAGACTAAAGATTGAATTGGCCTGTAAATGTATAGCTCCAACAGAGTGGCTCTTCAGCACATCCGCGTCTACTGAGTTTTGTTCCAGATGGACCCGGCTAATCGAGCCAGGCTGCAGATCCTTGCCTCTGAGTCCTTCCTTCGGAAGCAAACCTTCCTGCTGAAGCTCGTAAGACAGATGATCACGGTTTACGACGCCGTCACGAAGATGCCTTGAATCAACTGCCCCTTCATGGATATGGGATTCATCCACGCTGCCTTCGGTTAAATGCTGTGCTCCAATAATCTTCGGGGCCAAATGCTGAATCTGCACAGCTTCATCCGCTAAATGATAACTTTGTACCGATTTCAGCTGCAGATGCAGCGAACCAACCGACTCATTTTGTAGCGTTTCATCATTAATTGATCCTTTTTGCAAGTGAATGCGACTGATCGAGCCGGGTTGTAGGCTTGATCCACCAATGCCCCCTTCGGGCAATATACCTTCTCGAACGATCTCCTCATCCATCAAACTCTTTGATATCGTACCCAGTTGAATGTGTTCTGCTGTAATCGACTGCTTCGCGAGTAATCCGCTATCAATCGCCTCTGGAGCGATATGTCGGGAGTGTACAGCCCCACTAGCCAGATGATCACTTTGTACGGAAGAAGCAACGATATGCTGACTTTGGACGCTATGTGCCTGTAGATGGCCTATACCAACCGAGCCTAGCTGAAGTACCTCTCCATCGACCGTCCCCTTCTGTAAATGGGCGCGGCGGATTGAAGATGGTTGAATATCCATTCCACTGATTCCAGCTTCCGGCAGCAACCCTCCTTCTCGCAATTCAACAGACAGATGCTCTAACTTCACTGCCTTTGGAGTAAGATGATGCGAATCAAGTACTCCTTCCCCAATATGGATGCCAGTAACACTAGCATCTGCCAAATGATGAGACAGAACGGAGTGATCCGCTATCTTGGTGGAAGTGACCGCTTGATCTTGCAGTGATTGCCCGGACACCGATTTTTCTGTAAAGTGAGTTTCCCTGATTACATTATCCTGTAGATGACTGGAATCAACCGCATCTTTTGCTAAATGAAGGGACTGTACGGCACCCACAGCCAGACCATCAGACAGCACGGCTCCTTGTGCCAAATGCCAGAATTGAATCGTCTCCTGGGCGATTTTCGAAGAGACTACGCTACCTTCGGCCAATTTATTGCTAGTAATCGATAGATCTGTAATTTTATCGCTACTCACGCTCTCTGGAGACAGCTTCAAGGCCGTAACCACATGATCCTGTAAATGATACGAGAAGATGGATCCCTTGCTCAAATGCTCCTCATGAATCGAGTCTATCTGCAGCTTATCGCTGCTCACACTGTTACCTGCCAGATGTTGTTGCTCAATTGAACCTGAGGCAATATGACGCGATAGTACTTGATCGTCACCAATTACCTTACTGGAGATTGCTCCCGTAAGATTTTACTCTCCGTTACACTACTTTCGGCCAACTTCTCTGATGTAATGCTTCCGGGCTGTAAATGTCTCCCTGCGATTGCTTCCTCTACAATATGCTCACCAGAGATCGCTTCGAAGTCGATCTTGTCACCAGTAACTGCGGAGCCGGCAATATGCCATTCCTGAATCACGCCTGGGGAGATATGATCGCGATGTACTACCCCTTGTTGCATATGTGAAGCATTAATCGTGTTAGCAGCAATTTGCGGCCCTTGCACGGCCCCTTTAGCCATATGTCTTGTCAGTACGGATTCATCAGCTAGCTTATGAGGCAGGATACTCTGGTCAGCGATCTTCGAAGAAGTAACCGCCTGCTCAACGATCTGTAACGTCCCCACAGACTGATCGGCCAGCTTAGTAGAGGTGACACTACGATCCGCCAAATGCCTCGCCTTGATCTCACCGCTTCCAATCTGTTCATCTCTAACGCTTCCAGCTTGCAAATGAGTGCTCTCAATAGCTGCTGGAGCGATGTGCATAGCCTCTACAATTTGCTCACCAAGATGATGCGCAGCCACGCTTCCCTTCTCAAGCTGCTCAGTTCCTACGCTAGAATGAGCCAAATGCACTTTAGCGATCAATCCGGGCGCAAGATGAGAAACGGTGATTGCATTCCCAGCCAGATGCCGGCTTTCGATTACACCGTCTTGTAACTTGATTCCCGTTACGGACCATCTCGAAGCTTCGTGGACGTCACCGCCCCCTCACCCAGCTTAGAAGCATCAATCGCTCCATTGGCGATATGGTAGGAATGGATACTTCCACTGCGCAGCTTCTCTGCTGATACCGCTTGATCCTGAATCAGATCCGTTGTAACAATCCATTCCCGCAAGTGGCGACTCTCGATGGACCCGTCAGCAAGCTTCTCTCCACCAATCACACCATCGCCGAGCTTATCGGCTGTAATACTGCCTTCCTCCAACTTACTTCCACTAATCGAGCGCTCACGGATTTTACGCCCTTCAATAGCTCCGTCTACCAAATGATCGGCTGTGATAGAGCCAGGGGCAATCTTGGAGGAATTTACTGCCGATTCAGCAATCTTAATACCGCTTACCGCATAATCAGCAATCCAGGCCGTTCCGATTGCACCATACTTGATCTTGGTAGAGTCGATCGCAAACGGTGCAATCTTATCACCGGTTACGGATGAACTCGACAGGTCGTCGGTATAAATAATTCCTTTTTCGAGCTGTGTTGCTCTTTTTCCTGCAAAGCTTCCTTAACCATCTCATCATGCCGATCGGGCTGCTCAGACACCTCATTAGAATGAAAGTCCTGTTCACTCTTCTCTTCCACTTTGTTGTCATCAACCTCGGCCAAAGCAAGAGACTGGTGCAGTTCAACTTCCTGTTCTTCCTGCTTGTTCTTTGTCTTGACAGAACTTAGTAGCTTCAGTTCATTCTTATCCGGATTATCCACGAAGTATAGCGAGTTTTTTGACTTGCCGTTTTTCGCGGTTTTCGTTCGCTTTTTCAGATCCGTCCTCCCCTTTGCCAAAAGATAAATCTCCTTAGGCATCATATGCGGGCATTTAGGCACCTGTCACAGCCAATCCACGACTTATCCAGCTTCTCAATCGATTTTATAATTCCTAAACCGTAATAAAGACCCTGCTCCAGATGGTCAAGCCCCTATTTTGTAGACATTGAAAAAGCCCTTAGGCCACGAGCTGGCGTCGGTACTGTACTGGCGTCAGCTTGTTTAGTTTTCTTTGTGGTCGATTATGGTTATAAAACTGGATATATGTCTCAATTCTCCTTTGTACCTCATCCAAAGTTCGGATATCATAGGGATAGAGTCCTTCCGTCTTTAGATGTGAGAAGAAGCTCTCCATCGAGGCATTGTCATAACAATTGCCTCTGCGAGACATGCTGATTTGGGCGCCAACCTGTGGCAGCATGTCGTGGTAAGCATAGGACGTGTACTGGAACCCTTGGTCGCTGTGAACGATCAATCCAGACACGTCCTTAGTCTTTTCAAAGGCATTTCTGAATGTCTGTAAGACCAGCTCGTTATCATTTCGCAAACTCATATGGTAGGCTACAATTTCGTTATTAAACAAGTCTTTGATTGCCGAAAGGTAAACCCAGGTGTCCAAAACTCGGAATTGGGTCACATCTGTTACCCATTTTTGATTGGGCTCATCCGCCTTGAAATTACGACTCAAGAGGTTATCTGCAAAGCGTCCACCAACAGAGGAGGAATAGTTATAACGCCGCTTACGACGTATTTTAGCTTGTAATTCCAAGGCTTGCATAAGACGCAATACTTTCTTGTGATTCCACCACACCTGATGGTCTTGGAGCAGAAATAATTGGATCTGCCGGTATCCGTACTTGCCTTCATATCGATCATATACGGCTTGGATCAAGGCTTTGCAAGACTCATCCCGATCTGTTTCTCCTCGCTTCAGATAGGCATAATATCCACTTCTTGAGACTTTCAATAACTTACATAGTGCATAAACATTTGATCCATCGGCTAATTCTTTGATTATAGAAAACTTCTCTTTCGTACCTCCCGCATCCAGATTTTCAAACACTTTTTTAGCATAAGATTCTCCCGTTCTAATTGTTGAACATACCGATTCTGATCCACATATTCTTTGCGTCTTCCTCGTTGATCCAGCAGACCAAACTCCCCTTGCTCACGGTATTTCCTCATCCACCTTTTCACTCTGTCTTTATCTTGAATTTCAAGATGCTCGGTTATCTGTCGATAGGTCCATTTCTCCTCAACATGTAATCGAATCGCTTCTATTTTGGTTTCTTCAGAATATGATTTAAACTTTTTCCCTTTGTTTGACACAAAAATACACCCCTAGAATTCATCGGTTTACCCAGGGGGTTTTTCCAATGTCTATTCTAAAGGGTGCACGTCAAGATAGAGCAGGGGTCTTTATTAACTATAAATTTTCACCTTGAGAATTCGATTCTGTCGGCTTGTGCATCGCGTTCAGCATATTCGACACTCTCTGATATAGATATGAAATACCCAATAGTAGCAGACCAAAGCTGAAGTACGCGATGATCTTGCTACCGGTTGTCATCAAAGACAGATCAAAGAGCAGCATTTTTCCCGTAGACAGCGACGTCAACCCGAGTCCCATTCGACGGATAAAGACGTACCTCCTGTGGAACCCATATGCAATATAAGCGATCGCAAGCAGAAGGTAGGTTAAGCTGAACAGCCAGCTCACATCCCCTAGTCTAAATTGAATACCTAAAAAGGCGGTGGAAATGGCAAATATATAAACTCCGAGGCATACCGGAATCCATTCCAGCCCCCAGGCTTGGCGACCAATAACCCGAAGCAGTAAATCCCGTCCACTGAAAAAGACAAATACGTTGTACATGATCAAAATGACCAGTGCCAAATAATTCTCAAACGAATTATATTCCCCGTTCGTATTCAATGCAGGCATCCCCAGCGTAACTCCCAAGGACATCACATACCCGATGAGATACAGGATTCGGCTATAATATTTAATTACCCTGTCATACAATATCTTCGCCTTGTTCAAACCATAGGCCATACCGAACGTAATCACAGCAAAGAGCAGCCATTGATAGAAGCTATATAAAATGGCGTCCGAAGGCATCAACGTCTTGTAGATCCGGTTGATTTCATACAGTAGGTAGAACCATATATTTACAGATGATATATACTTTAAGACCGCCAGCAGAGAATGATCTGACTGCTTATAGCGCTTGATCTCCTGTTCATCCCGAAGACGGTAACCATAGAAGCAAACCAAACCGATCAGACCCATCGAGATAAAGCTGTATTTCCAAGCGAAATCAACTTCAGGATTACTGAATAAGCCTCCCACCAAATCGACCAGGATAAAAGCTCCCATCGTCAGCGCCAGAATCCCCCAGCCAATCCTCTCCACAAACTTCGAGCGCTGCAAATGTCCCAGCACGGAGAAGACGATTCCCTCAATTAGCCAGCCTAGCGACATATAGTTAATTCCGAACTGGAAAGGGATAACGAGTAGGGAGAAGGTAAGAGATGTGCCATAGAACAACAGCCGCGTCTCGATTTCTTTGTCCAGATACTTGCGATTGAAACGTCCGAGCCCGTAATAGACGACACAGAAAATAAGTGCGAGCAAGCCGCGCAACTGATTCCAGTCCGCCTTATCGAATAGGCTGTACATTATGCTACAACTGATAATCGTATTTAGTGCTAGCAATGAGAAGTCAAGCCAATTCAGCTTCGATTGATAACGGAACGGTACCCACAGCGTGATGCTGAGATACATTAAGAATGTAATCAGTGCATAGCTGATGGCGATCACGGTTAGATCTGCAAGATTGACTAGGATTAGCATCGAGAGAGTGTTCAATCCAAAGCTTATGTAATGAACGATTGGCCAACGTTTCCGGAAGGAAATAAGTAGAATCAGTGCATTGAGTAGGAATAAATATCCCATCGCTACATAAACAGCACTACCAGCCAACCCATAAACCCCTAGATAGGAAAAGAACGGGAGATATCCTCCTACGAGTGCGAATGAACAAATCGTCTTAGATTGATATCGCAGTGACATTAGTGCAGCTACTGCAGTTATTAATACGGAAAGTACTAGCCCCAGCGATAAATTGATAATTTCTAGCAGGAAATAGCTATAGAAGACAGAGCCATAGAGTACTGAGATCCCGCCTCCCAACAGTCCTAGGGCGAAAATCTGCTTATTTCTCCGGAACAACCATTCCCCGCCTGCTAGCATCAGTAGGCCTAGTACAAAGAAGATAGCTCCTTTTGTATATGCATTAAACCAATTGCCATATGTATATTTGAATGCCGCACCCACTCCAATAATCAGCAGCAGAATACCCAGCTTGTTAATCCAATTCAAGCCGATCTTCATCTCCAGTTGATTCTGCTTTATGCGACGTTGAATCGTATATTCGTCTACTCCTTCGGCCTCCAGGCTCTGATAACCATTCAGAGCTTCTTCATGAATTCGCCGCTCTTCCGCATATAAGTACTGCCGGTGGCTCTGAATACGTTGAGTAACCTCTCCTTGGATATCGTCTAGCTTCGCGGATATCATCTGTTGATCGCCCTTTAAATAATGTTCCGCCTGTTCATACAATTTCTGTATTTTTTGCCTACTGGAATATTCAAGTGCTTGAAGTCGGTTCATATGTTGATGGGACGCAGAGGTGAAATAAGTATTCAGCTTCTCCTGAGATACTCTGATGAAGGTGAGCTTCTCGTCCAGAATCTGCTCGGCCAGAGCTGTGCGGAGCCCTCCGTTCTCCTTCTCTAGCTGCTGCAACCTGCTCTCTAATGCCGTAACCTGCTGCTTATACTCCTCATAATTGCGCTTAAGCACTTCATTCTCTTGTACAAGATCGCTTCCTTCGTATTCTTTAAGAAGTGCTTCATACTCATGGGCAATCATATTCTGTTGATCTCGAAGCATATTCAATCGGTCTTTGAATTCCCTCATACTTCCTCCTTTTTGCTTCTCATTTGGTTCGTTCTATATATTTCTATATCCCTCCACAAATTTCCTTTTGATTTTAACTATTTATGGTGCTACTTCGTCAGCATCTGTCCATCCTTAAAATTCTCAAACGCTTCAATACTGCTTATGTAAACTCTTTGGTATGTTTTATCATATTTATATATACGCAAAAGAGGGAGAGTAACGACTCTCCCTCTTTTGAACTGGATAAGCTGCACCATTCACTTATCAGAAATCTATGAAGTTATACTTGCTGCGACTCTTGTAGATCGGTGGGTGCTTGCACCTTCTTGTCTGACTTGCGAACTGCAAGCAAAAAAACAATGATCAAAATAAATGCGATCAGACACATCAGAGGAATTGTTAGAAAACCGAACCAGTTCAGATAGTCGAAGTCGCACGGTATGCCCACCTTGCATGGTAGTGCTTTAGCTAAGGCTGGAATTTTCTGTTCTGCATAATGATATACCGAGATGGATCCACCGATGAAACTAAGCGGGAGGATATAAGGGATCACATTCCGATCATTACGGTACGCTGCAATTCCGAGCAGTATCACTTGCGGGTACATGAATATACGCTGGAACCAGCACAGCCTGCACGGCTCAAAATGCAGTACTTCACTTAAGTACAAACTTCCTGCTGTAGCAACCATAGATACGATCCAGGCAAAATAAATACCATAATTTCTGAACAAAGAACGCACTATTCTCGCTCCTCCCTTAATTAACGGATACAGTATACTACAGGTGTGTGTTCAAAAGCGGACTTTTGAACAACCTCTTCAGGTTCTAGTCCCCGAGTGCCACCTTAATCTGTTGCTCGAACTCAGCATAATCATCATAACGACCAAGGTACTCCACACCATTAATATAATAGGTTGGTGTTCCTGAGACACCTAGCTTACTTGCTTTACTCTGATGTTCGTTCACTTCTTTGATATAGGTCTGATTCTCGATATCTTTCCGAAGCAAGTCAAAATCGATAGAGAGATTCGCCTGCTTCGCCAAATCTACCAAATAATCGGGAGTCGCCCATGCGAGCTTCTCATCCGGCTGATTGTGATATAAGGCATCAAAATAAGTCCAGTAATCATCCTTGTTCTGGTGGAATACTGACTGTGCAGCTAATGCGGCTGTTGTTGAATCCGGAGAGATGAAGGGCAGGTTCATGAAATAAAAAGCCACCTTCCCGGAATTTATATAATCGCTGGTCAAATGTGGTTTAATGACATCATTGGCCGTTTTACATGCTGGACACTTGAAATCGCCGAATTCGACTATTTTAATTGGAGCATCGGCTTGTCCTAACCTTGGAAGATTCTCATAGTCAAAAGATGCTGCCGACGCTTTAGGTTTTATTGATAGCACAACCACAATCAAAATTAGCAAAATACCGACGGTCGAGAACCAGACAATCCGCCTTGTCCGTTGCTTCTTCTTCGCTTGCTCTGCGGCGGCATTGCGCTGTGCCATTGCGCTCTTTTGTTTTTTTGGTGGCATTCTATCCCCTTCTTTCTACCAAATTTTATTAGTTTATATTAGAATATCTTAAATGCCAACAATCCTGCAACCATTCTAGTTACAAAAGCTTCTTTCGTCAAGTAATTACATCCTATCCATAATCATTCATAAAAAAAAGGCGACCCTGTCGGTCGCCATCATTCATTCTATATAATCAGTTCATACTATCCCATTATTCGCCGATCGAGCGAACGAGTTCTACCACCTGCTGTGCTGTCTGCAGGCCAATTGCCTTGGCTGCAAGCTGCTCCATCTCCACCTTAGACAGGCGAGAAATCTGTGAACGAGCCGGAAGAATGGATGTCGCGCTCATACTGAACTCATCAAGCCCAAGTCCGAGTAAGAGCGGAATCGCCGTAGCATCACCGGCCATCTCGCCGCACATGCCAACCCAGCGTCCTTCTTGATGTGCTGCATCGATGACCATCTTCACCAGACGCAGAATCGCCGGATTGTATGGCTGATACAAGTAGGATACGCGTTCATTCATCCGGTCTGCGGCCATCGTATATTGAATCAGATCATTGGTTCCAATGCTGAAGAAATCGACTTCTTTGGCAAATTGATCAGCTAGTACTGCTGTCGATGGGATCTCTACCATAATCCCTAGCTGAATTGAATCCGAGACCTGGATCCCTTCAGAAGCTAGCTTCTGCTTCTCCTCCAGGAGTAAAGCTTTGGCCTGACGGAATTCATCAAGTGTAGCGATCATCGGGAACATAATTCTCAAATTGCCATACACGCTTGCCCGTAGTAACGCGCGCAATTGTGTGCGGAATATATCTTGACGCTCCAGGCATAGTCTAACTGCACGGAATCCAAGGAACGGATTCATCTCCTTCGGCAGATCAAGATAAGGCAGTTCCTTGTCCCCACCGATATCCAGCGTTCTGACGACTACCGGCTTTCCTTCCATTCGTTCAAGAACGGTCTTGTAGGCATTGAACTGGACGTCTTCCGATGGAAGCTCTGAGCGTCCCATATAGAGAAACTCTGTACGATACAAACCAACGGCTTCCCCACCGTTCTCAAGCACACCTGTAACATCATTCGGAGTGCCTATATTGGCAGCAAGTTCTACATGAACACCATCCTTGGACTGAGTAGGAACCTCTTTAAGCTTCTTCCATTCCTCAATCTGACGGAGATATTGGTCACGTTTAAGCTGGTACTGCTGTAGTACCTCTTCAGACGGATTAACAATAACTTTGCCGTCCAAACCATCAACGATGACTGTATCTCCGCTATGGATTTGGGCCATGACCTCTTGAGTGCCGACAACAGCTGGAATCTCCAGAGAACGGGCCATAATCGCCGAATGTGAAGTCCTTCCTCCGATGTTCGTCGTAAACCCTTTAACATATTGCCGGTTCAATTGCGCTGTATCGGATGGAGTCAAGTCCTCAGCGATTACGATAACTTCCTCGCTAATATCGGCAGGATTGGTATAATTCAACCCTAGCAGATGAGTGAGTACCCGCTTGGTTACATCTCTCATATCTGCAGCGCGTTCTCTTAAGTAAGCACTCTTCATATTCTCGAACATCGAGATGAACTGCTTAGCTACTTCATCCAGCGCGTATTGAGCCGTCACCTTCTCGGCTGTTATCTTATCGCGAACAGCGTCAAGCAGCTCTGGATCATTCAGAATCAACAAGTGCGATTCGAAGATCTCCGCTTTTTTGGCGCCTAACTGTTCCTCAGTCCGCTGCTTGATCCCTTCGAGCTCCTTCTGCGATATAGCCAGAGCATCATCCAGACGCTTCAGTTCCGAATCGGAATCAGCTGCATTCTCTTGATGCACTGTATAGTCAGGATGCTCCAGCCGGAATGCTGTTGCGATCGCCACTCCCGAAGATGCGGCAATTCCTTTAATCTCAAGCATGGACTTCGCCTAACCCTTCGTTAACCATCACTTCCGCAAGCGCCTGAATAGCCTCTTCCGCTTGATCACCCTCAACGATTAATTTCAGGGCATCCCCCTTCTCCAACCCAAGGGACAAGACACCAAGAATCGACTTCAAAGTTACCTTCTTACCATTTGCCTCAGCAAAGGCCTCAGAATCTTTAAATTTATTCGCCGTATTTACCAAAGCGGTAGCCGGGCGGGCATGAATTCCATCCTCATCAGTAATTCTAAAATTTTTTTCCATGTTTATTTCATCTCGCTTTCCACAATTTTATGTCTGCAAATCTCTCTCCCTTAATAATACGGGAATGCGACATTATTTGCCAAATTGTAACTCACATTTCAATTGCATCATATGAGAATAATTTCACCAAATTCTGTACTTTTATCAAATTCAAATCGAATTTATGACCACATAAGGGAGCGTTCCGGCGACCCCTTAAGTTGAGCAACATCCCTCCTTTGGCTTACTATCTCAAAGGTAATTCAAAAAGTCCGCTTATGATAAGAAAACCTTTATCGAGGCCGTTTCATGACTGAAAACCGTCCTTTTTGAACTTGCATTTTTAAAAAACAAAAAGACATGAGCAATCAAGTCTCTCATTGCAAGCGCATATTCCTGGGGGTAGTATCCCCAACAAATAGCGTTACAATCAAAACACTTTAATCAACTCATGCCTGATCGAATCAGTCACACATTGTGATAACATATTTGGCTTTTGTATTACTTGTTAAAAGTATAACAAACCTGCATGGTGAGTGCAAGTTCCCTATTCTCCGGATTGTGCGGTAGTAATGCGTTGTAAATGCATCGTTAAATAACTGAGCTCAGCATGGCAAATTGGCTTATGCAGACGCTGCTCCATAATATCGGTCAGCTTCCCCGCTAATGTATACAACTTCGGGTATTCCTGTTGCAATAGCGTGTCCAATCGCTCGATTTCTCCAATATGCTCGCCTCGGCGTACTCGCTCAATTGCAAATCTCAAATGGGTAAGAAGTCTGGAGTAATCCAGTGAATGGCGGGAAATTGAAATGTGCAGTTCCTGCTCAATGGCAGCTACCAAATCAGCTATCAATTGCGCATGACCCCGAACCTCGCTAATATGTCGATTTGTAATCGCGCTATTAATATGAAGCGCAACAAAACCAATCTCGTCATCACCGAGGTCCACCCCCAACTTCTTATGAATCAGATCGATCGCATATTCAGCCAATTCAAATTCAAGGGGATATATCTCTTTTGTCTCATATAGAAAAGGATTATGGAAGGCAAGATCCTGTTCAGCACGCTTAATAGCGAATGCTAGGTGATCGGTTAGCGCAATATGTATATGTTCATTGAGCTCCGATTGCGTTTTCCGGGAAATATACGAGATGATTTCGCCAATGACCTCGATCAGTTGTTCATCCACCTGCCGCACGAGCTGCTTGTACTGCTCCTGCTCCAACTGACTCGTAAGAATGAACATTTTCTCGATCGCTTCAAGAGGAATGGTATCCCCGGTCTTGCGACTGAAACCGATGCCTTTGCCAATCACGACAACTTCACCATGCTCAGGATGTTCGGCAATAATGACGTTGTTATTCAATACTTTGGCCACTCGTAGGCTCTTCACATTTGCACCTCATTTAATAAATATTCAGTTGTCCGGAACGCTTACACACATTATAACTGACCGAATAAAGCGTTGCCAGTAATTCTGGACAAAAGGCCATGATATCCAGAAATTTCTTGTGTTTTTGCCTAAAATGGCAGCTTGTAAATTGGCAATGTAAACAAAAGACGTCTCACTTAAATGTGAGACGTCCGTATACATTATGCAAATATAAAGGAATTATTCCTGTGGTGGATGGATCGGATTCACAAGGGAAGCTGGAGAATTCGCTGCAGTTGGAGCTGGATTCGTCTTTCTCTGTGTAAGCCCCTTGATCAGTTGATCCACTTCAATACCGGATATATTCTTGATCATTTCCGGAGCTGTGGCCATCAGTTCAGTCACATAATTACTGACACGAGCCGCACCTTCTCCCTTTCCAGTATCCACTACCGTAAGTTTATCGATCGATGCGATCGGAGCCGCGATCTTCCCTGCTAATTCAGGCAGCATCTTGGCAACGATATCGAGCACAGCCGCTTCGCCAAATTTCTGGAATGCATCGGCTAGCTTCTCCTTGGCTTCGGCCTCAGCCAGACCACGAAGTCGGATAATCTCGGCATCAGCCGTACCTTTGGCACGCTCCGCATCGGCGATCGCCAGACCTTCCAGGCGCTTCTGCTCGGCCTGAGCACGCGCTTGAGCTTCGATGGAATACTGTAATGCATCAGCCTCACGCATTTTACGTGCTTTATCGGCTTCAGCAGCCTGTTCAACCGCATAACGGTCTGCATCAGCCTTCTTCTTCACTTCCGCATCATACTGCTTCTGCCGGACGACAATTTCCTTATCCTGCAGATCGATCTCCCGCTCTTTACGGACCAATTCTACCTTCATTTGTTCCTCGACCATGGTCTGCTTGGCCCGGGCTTCCTGAATATCATACGCCTGATCCGCTTCGGCCTTGGCCGTATCTTGATCCTTCTTAAAGGCTGCAACCTTCAGTTCCTTTTCCTTGGTCGCTTCTGCAATATTAGTATCGCGCAGCAACTCGGCTTTCTGTCCGGATTCCTCAGCAAGCGCCTTCTGAACCCTTGCGTCCCGAAGCGCCTCAGCCTCGGCGATATCTGCATCACGTTTTACAGCGGCGATCCGCGGTTTACCGAGCGCTTCCAGGTAACCATGCTTGTCACGCACATCCTTGATCGTAAACGACACGATCTGTAGTCCCATCTTCTTCAGATCACGGGCAGCTACTCCCTGTACCTCCTGGGCGAATTTATCGCGGTTGCGGTAAACCTCCTCAACCGTCATTCCGCCGAGAATCGAGCGTAAATGCCCTTCCAGTACTTCCTGAGCTTCACTCTTCAGCGCTTCAATTGGTTTGCCCATGAACTGTTCCGCTGCCGTAGCAACGTCCTCGACCGAACTTCCCACTTTAATGATGGCGACCCCGTCAGCGGATACTGGAACCCCTTGCTCTGTATAGACCTCTGGCGTCATCACATCCAACTTATGTGACAGCAAGGACATGAACTCCGCCTTCTGGAATATCGGCCAGATAAATGCCCCGCCCCCACGAACGATCTTAATCTTGCGGCCAGACCCATCATCTGCCACATTTTTACTTCCAAGAAAGGAACCGGTTACAAGCATCGCTTCATCTGGGCTAACCGTCTTATAGCGGGCCCAAAAGGCGATACCTAAAATAATAATTACAGCAATGATAATAAATGGAACTAGCATGTAATCTGGAATTGCATCGATCAATTAGATCATCTCCTCTTCTTTACTGTTGTCATACAATTCGGATACGAGGGCGACTCCCTCCTTCATATCCACAACCACAACCTCTGTACCGACGGAAATATTCCTCTTATCCCAACTCGTTGCGATATGTAGCGTGTTCCCTCCCACCTGCTTAATCATGATTTCCCCGAAGCCCGCAGAAGCGATTGGGATTGTAACTTCCCCTAGCTTGCCAGGGAGATCGGTCTCCGAAAAGCCAATTGAGTTCTCGCTGTTATCCATCGGCTTGACATAAATGAAATACACGATGACGGAGAGGAGAAGGGCGATTAAGATCGAGAAAATAACAATCGAAGTACTTCCCAGGCTGGTATATTGACTTAACAAAATACCGCTGCCCCAAAGGTCGTAATCGCTGAAGCACTAATGATCGGCTTGAAGAAGTCAACGGAGATCAAATCGAAAACCCCATCGATCCAGCTTCCGATTATATCTCCCAGGAGCGTACTCACCAGAGCAAAAATCGCTCCCCTATAAAGCAGCCCCAAAATAATCCGTCCATCCCTTCCCCTCCTTAAATCTAAATGATTGATCATATCATGATATGTAATATTTACTACGCAATATCCTAAATTTGGTTGCAACAGCCCCTTCCCAAATATTGCATCCAATTCCATTATACTCGTAACTCTAATGGAGCAACAGTGAATTTCCCTCAAACTTTATTCCTATTCTCCTAATATCGATATCCCTGTTTCGTTAGTTGCAAATTTCCTACAAAAAAATAGGGCCAAGCACCCAACCTAGTGCTTAACCCTGTTCATTTCAATGATTACTAATTCAGCGACTCATACCCAGTGCTTGTAACGAAGCGACGGAATGCTTCCGCCCTTCTTCAGTAACCTTGAACACACCGGCATGTCCCAGAATCTCGGCAAACTTACGGCCCACTTCATCGCGAAGCAGTGCTTCCGCATCCTCCTTGACCATTGCCTGCCCATGAGCCGCAACCAATTGCTTCACCCATGCGGTATGAACAGCCAATTTGGACTCAGGATTGGAGATGATCTCATCGTACAAACCCTTGTCTCCGCTCAAAATACTAGCAATATCAGCCAGTTCTTCTTTGAGTCGGCCAGGTAAAATCGCTAGTCCCATCACTTCAATCAGGCCGATATTCTCCTTCTTGATATGATGCATCTCGCGGTGTGGATGGAAGATTCCTTCCGGATGCTCCTCATTCGTGCGATTGTTGCGCAGCACGACATCCATCTCGAAGCTGCCATCTGCGCCACGGCGAACAATCGGAGTAACCGTATTATGTGGAACCTTCTCTTCTCCGGCCATACTGTAAGCAAACACATCTGCTGCCGGATCGCTGTATTCTTTCCACTGTTCATATATATCATTTGCCGCTTCCAGTAGAATATCGGGATTCTGACTATTCAAGCGCAGCACCGTCATTGGCCATTGGACAATCCCAGCTGTTACGCCTGGATAAGACGGATGCTGGAACTTCGATAGGATCGGCGATTTCTCCAGTGGGAAGGTATGCCTACCCCCTTGGAAATGATCATGCGTCAGAATCGACCCGCCCACGATCGGCAAATCGGCATTTGATCCGATAAAATAGTGCGGAAACTGCGCTGTAAATGCCAGCAATCGTCTTAGGGTATCCTTTGTCAGCTTCATCGGTACATGATCGTGGTGGAATACGATGCAATGCTCGTTATAATACACATACGGTGAATATTGAAAGAGCCATGGCTCCTTATTTAGTTCCAATGGAATCACACGTAGATTCTGACGTGCCGGATGATTGATCCGCCCAGCATAACCTACATTATCCCGGCATAGCTGGCATTTCGGATAGACCGGAGGCGGAAGCAGCTTTGCCATCGCGATCTCCTTCGGATTCTTCTCCGGCTTAGACAGATTGATGGTAATCTCCATCGAGCCATAATCTGTTGGCTGGTCCCAATATATATTCTGTGCAACCCGATCCATACGAATATAATTGCTAGCTACAGATTGCTTATAAAATTGATCTGTCGCCGCCTGAATACCTTGATCCGCTTCCGTCTTGCGGAAGGCCGTGATCATCTCGGACGGGCGAGGCATCAGCAGTCCCATAATCCGCGCATCAAGCAGATCGCGATAAGTCACTGTATTCTCAGGGATTAGTCCAATTTCAAAGCCATAATCGATCAATGTCTCAAGCGGCTGTTGTGGACTCGTCAACGCCTCTTCTGCAAGTTCTCCCATATAAGGCTCATCAAAGGAGAACAGCTCCAGCAGACGGTTGCGGGAATACTCCAGATCCCACCAATCTATCAGTCCTTGTTCTAGTGTATAGTGAAGCAGTCTTTCGATAGCTGCCTGTGCATCCTGCTTTTTCTTGTCTTCAGCTTTCACTTCTGCCCACTCCTTAGTCGTTATAACCTTCTTGATGATTACTGTGCCATGTCCAGGCACTGCCTATAATGTCTTGCAGCTTGTCGCGCGATGGCTTCCAGCCAAGCACGCTTCTTGCTTTGTCAGAAGATGCGATCAATACAGCAGGGTCTCCGGCCCGGCGAGGTGTGATCTCCACAGGGAAGTCACGGCCGGTCACTTCACGCACAGCCTCAATCATCTCTTTGACCGAGAAGCCTTGCCCGTTGCCGAGATTGAACACATCGCTGTCTCCGCCACCAAGCAAGTACTCTACAGCACGTAGATGAGCATCTGCTAGATCGCTCACATGAATATAGTCACGGATGCATGTACCGTCAGGTGTATTGTAATCATCACCGAAAATTTTGATCGAATCACGCTGTCCTAGCGCTGCTTGAAGAATAAGTGGGACAAGATGCGTCTCTGGATCATGATCTTCACCGATCTTACCGCTGGCATGAGCCCCGGCCGCATTGAAATAGCGTAGCGCTACATATTTGATACCCAGCACCTGATCGAACCAAGCCATCATCCGCTCCATTGTCAGCTTCGTCTCCCCATAGACATTCGTCGGATGGGTAGGGTCGCTCTCCTCGATCGGCACTTTATCCGGCTCACCGTAGGTTGCTGCTGTCGACGAGAATACAATTTTGCGCACATTGGCCTTATCCATAGCTTCCAGCAGACAAAGTGTACCGTAGACGTTATTGTCGAAATATTTTACCGGATCCTTCATGCTCTCGCCGACCAGAGAATTAGCCGCAAAATGGATAACCGCTTCGATCTCATTCTCTGCAAATAATCTCTTCAGCAGTTCCTTATCGCGCAGATCACCCTCATACAGCTTCCCGCCAAGCAACGCATCCCTATGCCCTGACTGTAGATTGTCGATGACGACAACCTCCTTGCCTTGCGCAAGCAGCTCCGCAACTGTATGGGAACCGATATACCCTGCTCCACCCGTAACTAAAATCGCCATTTTAATACTCCTCCTTCATTTCATGTACTCCATTGCCAACGCCACATACATAGAACTCACCCTTCAAGCCTGTTCTCTTCTCGTACGCCTCACCTACAAGTGACAAGAACTGCTCAATCGCATCTTCATGAACGAGGGATACCGTACAACCACCGAACCCAGCACCGGTCATCCGCGAGCCCAGCGTTCCTTCGATCTTCCTTGCTTCTTCCACCATAACATCAAGCTCCATACAGCTGACCTCATACAGATCACGCAGCGAATCATGGGAAGCATTCATCAGTTGCCCGAAGCGAACCAAATCGTTAGCACTTAGCGCCTCAACGGATTGAAGCACTCTATCATTCTCTTCAACGACATGTGTTGCCCGTCTTAGCAGCACTTCATCTGCGAATTTATCCTTTAACTTCTCAAATTGCTCTATGGATAGATGCGCCAGAAATTCCAAACCAGGTACATCCAGTTGCAAAATTGTCAAAGCCGCGTCACATTGCTCACGACGTTCATTATATTTGGAGTCAACGAGTCCTCTGCGTTTATTGGTATTGCTAATTACAAGCTTATAATTACCGGTAACGAATGGTACAAGCTTATATTCCAGTGTATCGCACATTAATAGGATCGCATGATCCTTTGCCCCGTTCGCAACAGCAAACTGATCCATAATGCCACTGTTCACACCAACAAATAGATTCTCGGCCCGTTGCGACAGCTTAGCGATTTCTACCTTATCAGCAGGCTGATTCTCCATAATCAAGAGTCCATACGCGGTGACAACTTCAATTGAGGCGGAAGATGAGAGACCCGCACCATTCGGAATTTCACCATGGAACAGAATTTCGTAGCCGCTACCAAGCTGCACACCATGCTTGCCAAGCTCGACAACAACACCGATCGGATAATCAACCCATTCCCCGGTCTTACTGCTTCCAAGCTTCTCCACATCGAACTCAGCCTGATAAGGGAGATTCGTAGATGAGAACAATACTTTGCGATCCGAACGCTTGCGAATCGCCATCGTTGTTCCAAACTCCAACGCAGCCGGTAGCACATATCCACCGTTATAATCAATATGTTCGCCGATTAGATTGACGCGTCCCGGTGCATTGAAGACAGATACTGCTTCACTACTCTCACCGTACCTTGATATAAACAATTGTTCCATCTCTTGTCGTTTCATCGTTATGGACACCTCATTATTTAGGATTGTTTGCCTTGCTCCCTTGAACTTAGTATAAGAAATATCAGCTATTATCGTAATGCATCTATGCGAGTTTTATATGGATAAATGTGACCTCAGAGAGTAGAATATAGACAGGATAATAGAGGAGGTCACCCTATGCTCCATGAAACCTATAGTGCCGCTGCTAATCCGGAAGTGTTCGAGACGAGTGATCTGCATGTCCTGTTCGCAGGAGAGAGCCAGACCGCGACTGATCATAGACTAGGCCCGAAGGTATATGACTATTTCCTGCTGCATTTTGTGGAGAAAGGGAGAGGCAGCTTCCAGACTGAATTTGCCTACTATTCTCTTAGCGCGGGGGATTGCTTCCTAATTCAGCCAGACCAGCTCGTAAGCTACGCTTCGGATAAGCTTGAACCTTGGCGCTATCGCTGGATCGCTTTCGCAGGTGATAAGGCAGCCGAGCTTGTCCATCGTGCGGGATTTACCCCGCAATTAGCGGCGTTCAGCTCCGGGTCGACTAGCGCCATTCCCGAGATGCTTGAATCCGTACTTCGAGTCTTCAGAACGCGGAAGCCAAGTTCACATCCAGCCTCATTAGGCTATCTACACTTGATTATGGCTGAAGCCGAGGAGAAGCTAGTGCGTGAATCAGCCCTGCCAACGGGAGAATCAGGAGTTCAACGTACCGTTAAGCAAATGATCCATTATATGAGTAGCCAATATGCTCATCCCATCTCCATTGAATTAATGTGCTCTAGTCTAGGGTACAACCGCGCTTACCTGTCACGCATATTCAAGAAGACGACAGGGTTGTCCCGGTCACTTACTTGCTCAAACTACGAATTGATAAATCCCGTCAGTTGCTGCGAGAGAGACCTGAATTGTCGATTGAGCAAATTGCCGCCTCCGTCGGCTTAACCGATGCCTTGTATTTCTCTCGTCAATTCCGCAGATTTCATGGCGAATCACCAAGCGAGTACCGCAGGAATGCAGCCGGACAGAACTGACTAATACCGCATACTTCATTAGAAGATTTCTATTCAAATCTTCAAAAAAGACACCCTCCACAGCCTGACATAGCAGTTGAGGGTGTCCCCTATAATTTCCACTTTACACAAATTAGGATAGCTGATGCCTGTTCCGATATCAAGAAAACAAATAGAACCGGGTACCGATTCTCGCCACACCATTACTCAACTTCTGCGTATAAGCAAAATCCAAGGAATCCACATCGTCCATCAGGTATGCCGATGTTGTACTCCCCGGATTCCTTTTCGCATTTAAAGCATGGATAATATCATCCGCACTTACGATACCCATGCCGTGGGCGAAATAATTCCCGTCCGGTAGCAAAATCGCGTTCTCCCCCTGCCATTCCGGCATAGAAGGATCGAAATCAGGATTTTTGAAGTAGAGCACATCCCCTGGGAATGCCTCCGCCCCACTGATCGAATTGATGCGCAGATGGTTGTCATATTTCCAATCATACAGTATCAGATTGGCGAAGTAAGTATTAAAAGCCTGATCGCCGATCATATCTAGTACTCCTTTATATAAGGCGATCACCATAGCAGTAGCACATTCGAAAGCATATTTGTGGCCATTCTGAAAAATGTCGCGGATTGCATCCGCTGGCGCGACATCACTGCGCAGTTGGAGTCCCCGTTGCTAAGTCGAACCCAGTAATTCGGATTACCGCGTGAGTTCTCAAAAGTCGCAAAGTCTGCGCCGCTATTATAAAGATCTCTGGCAGCTTCCACTATTTTCGCCCTAGTTGCTAATTCAAATTGCAAATCAGCGATAGAATCGTAGCGATATTGTACTGCACTGTCTTGCTTCATCCGTAAAATTTGCTGCTCCAATCCAGTCAGATTCATCTGCCCAATTTTCCCCGCATCCCCCGGCGGTAGAACAATCATCATACACACCTCGCACTCGCTGAATTATCCATCGTATTAGGTTATTGTACGCGAGCGGTGAATGATAGGTGCCTATGGAAGCAATCGACTTACCTCATTCATGACTGAACCGATCGGTTCTGTAATTAATAGTTCCGCATGATGATCATAAGCCGTTGGCGAAGCATTGAGCAGTACCGTTCGTTTCCCAATAAAATAAGTGATGAGATGCGCTGCCGGTTGAACAGTTAAGGATGTTCCACCAATCAGCAGCATATCCGCGGAAGCAATTGCTTGAATACTCTCCGCTAGCACCTGATTGTCGAGATTCTCTCCATAGAGCACTACATCAGGCTTGACGATCCCTCCGCAGACGTGGCAGATCGGTACGACAGAGGAGCTCTGCATTACCTCATCCAGGCTGTGAGATTGCTGGCAGTTCATACAATAATTGCGATGAATAGAGCCATGAAGCTCAAGCACCTTCTTGCTTCCAGCCATCTGATGTAATCCGTCGATATTTTGGGTAATGATATGGGTCAGCTTACCCGCCTGCTCCAGCTTGGCTAAACAACGATGCGCCGGATTCGGTTTTGCCTCCATGTGTATCATTTTCGTCTTGTAGAAATCATAGAACACTTCAGGATGACGGTTGAAAAAAGGGCGACTCAAAATTTCCTCAGGTGAATAAGGTGAAGCCGTCTCCGTCTGATAAATTCCCGCAGCTGAACGGAAATCAGGGATTCCGCTCTCCGTTGAAATTCCCGCACCGCCGAAAAAGACGATCCTCTGGCTCTCCTTGATCCAGTCGGCTAACTGTTCTATCTTCGTCATATCCATCGTTATATGTCCCCTTTTTTATTAAGTAAAGGCCGGTCTTCAGCACCGAGAAGGTTGAATTGATAATTCATCATACCCGCGAATGATTAAGTCCGCGTCGAGCAAGTATTGTTCACCGTCACCGTCCGGAGCGATGCCAATCGTACACAAAGCGCCAGCCTGTTTGCCCATCACCATATCACCATTACTGTCTCCAATGACGATGCATTGCTGTGGTGGCAGACCCATCTCCTGTAGTGCGAGCAGTGCCATCTCCGGATCCGGCTTCCCTCTAGCGACCTTATCCCGACCTACAATGACGGGAAAATAACTTCGTAGCTCCATCCAATCCAAATGCTTCTCCGCCTCATGCGTCGTATCCGATGTCACCACCGCCATCTTCATTCCAGATTTGTGACAAGCCTGCAGGAATGGTGTGAGCTCCGGTAGCGGCACAGCCTTCCTGTCCTGTTCCAGTTTCTGCATCGCTGATTTGTTATAGTGCCTGACCAGCACCGTTGCTTCATTCCAAGGAATTCCAGCTGTATACAGATGCCAAGCCAGCAGCGCCGTTACCTCTTCCTCTGTCCCCATCGCTACTGGCCCAGCCTTATCATACCCAATGATCGTTCCCGTCTGGTCACTGATCAGCCCAAGTGACTCCTTTCTCTCGCCTATCGGTTCTTTGCCCAAGGCAGCTAAATACTCGTCCAGCAACCCGATCAACACGGTGGCCCATGCTCCCCACATTTGCATGAAATCCAACAATGTACCGTCCTTGTCGAACAATATCCCGCTGCATAGAACCTTACGGCCATGTACTAAAATTTGCGGCATTGACTCACTTCCTCTCATTAATCTTCACGGTCATATTGTCTTCTTCTATTGTACCTTTAAGTGTTTATTCAGACAAAACGAACAGGGCAACAGTTGTCAACAGATCGACACATTCGATCTATCTGATAGCGCTTTCTATTGTGATAATAATCACAAGGTCGTTGCTGCAAAAATAGTAATTTAAAGCTGAACCAAGATTCCTCAAAATTTTCAATAATTTATTTTAAAACGTACGTACAAACATACATGCGGAAGCAACCGGATAAGGAGAGAATCGTCATGGCCAATCATTCAATCAGTTCGCGAGGAGAGACCTTTTTCTGAATCTACGCTTTCTGCTAATTGTTTGTGTATTTATAGGCAATGCTATTGAACCGTTAATAACAAGGCTCGATGGTATGGAAGCTCTATATATGTGGATTTTTACGTTTCATATGCCTCTGTTCGTAATGGTCACTGGGTATTTCGCTAAGAGCAATCTATTTGGAGGGGCTGGGCGCAAGATACTGCTGCAAATCGCGATGCAGTACATTATTTTTCAAACCATTTATCTAGCGATGGACGCCCTATTATTCCATGTGCATAACACGCATTATTCTTACTTCGCTCCCTACTTATTGCTCTGGTTCCTGGCCAGTCATATCTTCTGGCGTTTACTGCTGATCATGTTGCATAAGCTGACGCCACTTCAACAGGTTATTACTGCGGTTCTACTTGGTGTGCTGGTCGGCTACCTACCCGTAGATGGAGTCTGGCTCAGTATTTCGCGGACATTCGTATTCTTCCCTTTCTTTATTATCGGCTATCATTTCTCTTACTCACGACTCCAAGTCTTGTTCACACACAAAATAAAAATCGTCGCATTAACCACATCAGTCCTGCTATTCATCTGGATCGCCATAAGCGGACTGAATATATCCCCGGCTGGCTTTATGGCAATATGACCTACGGCCAATTGGGACAGATTACATGGTACACAGGGGTATTCCGCATGATGCTATATTTACTGCAAGCTCTGGCAGCGGTTGGATTCCTCTCCTTTGTACCCTGGAAGAATAGCAAGATCACCGATATGGGACGCAGAACCCTATACGTATTCCTGTTGCACGGATTCATTATTCGGCTTGCTGCCCTATCCCCAATCTATAACTGGATTCATAGCGAAGTCGCATCATTAGCGCTTATTGCAGCTGCCATTGCCATGACCCTTCTGCTCTGTCAGCCGTTCGTGCGCAGACTGGCATCGCCGCTGATCGAGCCATCAGTACAGTGGATCTTCAACCTGGAGCGCCGGGCCACACACTCTTTCGGCACAGGGACAGCCAGCAAGAATTAAGACTTTTCGAATCTAGGCATAGTCTAGACTGTCTGAGCCTTTAGAGATTTCAAGTAAGCTCAGGCAAGAATCGACCAAACCGCCATAGCTTCTTCAACAGCCTGAAGTCTACAGGCATTATAAATCCCTTTATACAGAAAAGCCTGCGAACACTCACAGGCTTTTTTCCGTCTTATTCGAACCCATCTCTATGCTCTGTTACATGTACCCATGAGTCTTTTTTGCTCAAACTTCCATTCAATTCGACGTTATTTTCTGATATTTTACTGTTTTTGATTGCTAGAAAAAGCAGAATACATATGATAGACTGTAAAGAAAACCTTTAGCGGTGTAAAGTTCCAAAATCTTATAAATTCCAAATCATGGGGGATCGTCTATTATGACAGCCAAGAAAATGCGTTCAGACATGATCAAAAAAGGCTTCGACCGTGCGCCGCACCGTAGCTTGCTACGCGCCGCCGGTGTTAAGGAAGAAGATTTCAACAAACCATTCATAGCCGTGTGTAATTCCTACATTGATATTGTCCCTGGACATGTTCACTTGCAGGAGTTCGGAAAAATTGTCAAAGAGGCGATCCGCGAAGCTGGCGGAGTTCCGTTCGAATTTAATACAATCGGCGTTGATGACGGCATTGCCATGGGACACATCGGAATGCGCTACTCTCTGCCAAGCCGAGAAATTATCGCCGACGCATTAGAGACCGTCGTATCCGCTCACTGGTTCGATGGGATGGTCTGCATCCCGAACTGTGACAAGATTACCCCTGGTATGATGATGGGTGCGCTTCGCGTCAATATCCCAACCATGTTCGTTAGCGGCGGACCGATGAAAAGCCGGCGTAGACAGCAAAGGACGTAAGCTATCGTTGACCTCCGTATTTGAAGGCGTAGGCGCGCATCAAGCGGGCCAAATCGATGATGCGGATCTGCTGGAGCTTGAACAGTTCGGTTGTCCAACTTGCGGTTCCTGTTCAGGAATGTTCACCGCCAATTCCATGAACTGTCTGGCTGAAGCACTCGGACTTGCTCTACCAGGCAATGGCACAATTCTAGCCGTATCTGATGAACGCCGCGACTTCGTAAGAAAATCCGCGAAGCAGCTGATGGAATTGATTAAGCTTGATCTTAAGCCTCGCGATATCGTTACCAAGGAATCGATCGACAATGCTTTTGCCCTGGATATGGCAATGGGTGGTTCCACCAATACGGTATTGCATACCCTTGCTCTGGCGCAAGAAGCTGGTATCGATTATCCATTGGAACGGATCAATGAAGTAGCTAACCGTGTCCCTCATATCTCCAAGCTTGCACCGGCTACAGATATCTTCATTGAGGATGTTGACCGGGCAGGTGGCGTCAGCGCCGTTATTCATGAGTTGCTGAAGAAACCAGGGGCCTTCTTCGGAGAGCAAATTACAGTTACTGGAAAGACAATTGCCGAGAACGTGGCTGGCTGCGAGATTAAGGATACAAGCGTCATCCATACGATCGACAATCCTTACTCCGAAAAAGGCGGGCTCGCTATTCTGTACGGCAACCTGGCTCCGGAAGGATCTGTCATTAAGGTCGGTGCTGTAGATCCGTCGGTGGGCGGATATCATAAAGGCCCGGCGATCTGCTTCGACTCCCAGGAAGAAGCATTGGAAGGTATCGCTAATGGCAAAGTCAAAGAGGGCTCTGTCGTCGTTATCCGTTATGAAGGACCGAAAGGTGGTCCTGGTATGCCGGAAATGCTCGCTCCTACTTCACAAATCGTAGGTATGGGCCTTGGCGCCAAGGTCGGCCTGATCACGGATGGACGCTTCTCAGGCGCTTCGCGCGGCATTAGCATTGGCCATATCTCTCCGGAAGCTGCAGAAGGGGGGCCGATTGCATTCGTCGAAGATGGCGATATTATCGAGCTTGATCTGAATAACCGTAAAATCGAGCTTCTGGTCGATGATGAAGTGCTCGCCTGCCGCCGCGCAAACTGGAAAGGCTTCGAACCTAAGGTGAAAACTGGCTATCTGGCTCGTTATTCCAAACTAGTTACTAATGCTAGCTCAGGTGGAGTTTTGAAAATCTAATGCTCATTGTACTTTCGTCATACATTTATAAAAAAGCCTTGGCTCCTATTACAGGAGCCAAGGCTTTTTTTATAAACAAATAAATAATAACTGATTACCGGCAAGGAAGAGTTGAGCTGACCACCGTATCCTCTTCCTCCTCGATAATCCTGTCATGTTTAATCTTGTGATGAGAACCATCCTTAAGATATTGCTTCAGCAGAGTATCAATTGGCATCAGAATCATCTTCGGTACCAGAAGCTCAGGAGACTGCTTCAATCTCGTTCCTCCATCAGGATGGATAACTCTCATCAAGAACTTCAAATAAATTTGCGAGGAACTAGCAAATAATCCCTTCGGTAAATCCGTAACCGTAAATCCAAACTTCTCAGGTCCGCGGTTGATCATGGTCACTCCATACAGCGCCTTTACATTGTGCAGTTCAGGATGGTCTACCACGTACCTTGCAATCTCGGGCAACGCCTTCTCCACCTGCCTGATCAACTGAATGGCCAAGTGAACGGTCGATTTTGACTTCATGCCCATCTGGAACAGCTTCTTATTATCTAAGTGCAGCTCCAGTACCTCATCACCAGCTTGCAGCATGGTTCCGTCCGTCAACTCAACCGACTCACCATGATAAGGACGACTGCGGAAATGAAAAATCGGGTCCTGTTCATTCGTCGTATGCAGCTGGAACACCAAGTGGAACAGCTTCTCCCATAAGAGCCATAATGCCACGACCAATCGCTTCCACCAACTTAATGAGCGGGTGATACCTACAGCCTTCTTTTGTGTCTTGCTATGCTTCAGGCTACTGTCAGTCTCCATCAAGCGATCGATGCGAACGCTACGCAAGCCCCGCTTCTGCGCTTCCTCCAGTACTCTTTCCAGTGCAATCAGCATTTCTCTTGGAGCCTCATTGTCGGCACCAAGTGTAGCTCCGCAATCATGCAGCAGAAATACCTCTCCACCACCAAGCTTCTTCAACATCCGCTTCGTTAAGCGTTCAGCACCAATACGCTTGCGCCAATCGCTGAACATTGCCGACCAAAGCACGATCTTGACATTGTTTCGGTTAGCGAAGTCAAACAAATTTACAATCCCCCACGGCGGTCTGTAGTAATGCGTATCTTGTCCTGTAACCTCGTGGATGATCTTATTCGTCTTCTGAATCTGCTTCTTCACCGCACCAGGACCCATTAGCCAATTTGTCTTATGAACATAATTGTGAACTCCGATCAAATGTCCTTCTTCGTGCATCCGTCTGATCAACTCAGGATTTCTCTCTGCATTGGAACCCACAACAAAGAAAGTAGCCTTGGCATCATAGCGCCTCAGCAAATCAAGGAGCTGAGGAGTATAATAATGGTCCGGACCATCATCAAAGGTAAGGGCAAATTCATCCTTGCTCGTACTATGCTTGAAGACACGATAACCAAACAGACGCGTGATCAGCCCTGGTATAAAAGCATACAACGATGAAATGTAAAACAGCCATATCAGCAAAGTATCCATGTCGCTTTCCCCACTTCTCTCTGATCTTAGCTTTATTCACGCACACATATAGAGGTGGTTCAAAAAGTCTACCTGGTCTTTTTGAACACGCATATATTAAATAGCATCCTAACTATTTTAGCACATACTGAGCACAATGAGGCGCATTTTTTAAAATTTGAAAATGAACTAGCATGATGAATCAGATCTGTTCCGGTCTGTAGGCAGCGAGTAGATCCATCGTATGCCTGAACAAAGCCGTTGCTTGATTCTCCGATCCTTCCGGCCTGTACTGAACAAGTACGCTTACCGCATATTTGGGCTTCTCTGTGGGACCATAGCCAATGAACCATTGATGATTATAGTTTTTGTCACTTTTAGCAACCTGTGCCGTCCCAGACTTGCCAGCCAAATGCCAATCAGCTTGTCTAAGTGACCTTCCCGTTCCCGATTCGACAACCTCTTTCATCCAAGACAGCAACAGAGAAGACGTGCGAGGTGATACTTGACCAGCAGATGTAGGAACTCGGTGCTCTGGCATTTGCGTGAGCAAGGATCCGTCCCGGAAGCGGATCTCGCTAACCAGACGCGGCGATGTTACCCTTCCTTGATGAAGCAGCGTCACAATCATATTCGCCGCCTGGAGGGGAGAGACCAGTACATCGCGCTGTCCGATAGCCGTCTGGGCCAGGACACCTCCGTCAACAGAGTTGCTGTTGTGGAAGACGTCTCCCTTCTCCTCGTGATCGAATTGCCAAAGATCTTTACCTCCCATAAATTTCTCTTCATGCCAACCAATCTTACGGCCAAGACCGAGCCTAGCTGCTGTAAGCTCAATACTTCTTGCTGACAAGCGCTCCCCTAATGTCGCAAACACATTGTTGCAGGAGTAGGCGAACCCCTGTTCCAATGTAAGATCGCCGTGTCCCCCTTCTTCCAACAGGCTAATCCGTATTTACCATACTGTCCTGAGCAGTGGAACACTTCGCCCGGCTTGGTAACTCCACTATCCAACGCAGCCGCAGCGATAACGGTCTTGAAAATGGAACCGGGTGGTACAGCCTTCAGGGCACGGTTGCTCCAACTTCCCCCAGCCAAGTCAATATGATTGGGATCGAAGAACGGTCTTGAAACCATCGCTAGAACATCACCGTTCTCCGCATCAAGTACGACTACAGCTCCCTCCTTCACATTCATCTGCTCCGTAAGCGCTTCTAATTTTTTCTGCAGCACGATATCAATGGTTGTTTTGATCTGTAGAGGATGGAAGCGTTCTTCTGGTCCCTTGATCCGGGTACCTACATTCGGGAATGACTCCCGTTTACCATCTACCGCATAATATGCCCTCGTACTTCCTGCACCACGCAGGAATCTGTCGAACGTCTTCTCCAAGCCTGCCGCACCCACCTGCATCGTCAAAGGCATTTGTTCGTTCTGCTTCCTGCTTCCACGGATCTGCTGAATTACCTCAGGCCGCTGAGCCACGTAGCCGAGCCATTGCTGCCCTGTCTGGCCGGATTGATAGCGTACAACATGCGGAAGCACTTCTATACCTTCCAAATGAGCAAGCGATTGTGCCTTGATCTCGGATGAATGATTCAGCAAACCATAATTGCCACCGGGTCCGGACCAAATAAAAGGTACCTCTAGGCTCGACCATTTGCTCCTAAGCTCGCTCTCAGATACCCCTAGTGTAGCGGCAATACGTGCCAGATCATCTTGAGCAGGCAACTTTTTGACAGGGAACAGCACTGGCGACCAAGTTGTAATCCCGGTCAATTGTCGGCCATATCGATCGAAGAAATTTCCTCTACCGGGATCTAGCTCGACCCCTTGCTCACGCTGGTGCACAGCCAATTCATTTATCGTTTTCCCTGAAGAAGTCACTGCAGCAAGCGCAGCATGTGTCTGAATCCAGGCGATTCTCAGTGTATATACAGCAAATAAAATACTAAACACTATTAGAATATAAAATATGCGATTTTTCCGAGCTAATGACATTTACATCCCCCTTTTTACCTTACTGCTTCATTATTTCCCTGGAGAGAGATGTTAACACATAGAGTGACGGTATAACCAAGTCCTACATCTGAGCAACAAAAAAACTGCCCCGAAAGTATGATTTACTCTCGGGGCAGTTCATATATATTCTGCTTAGACTGTAAATTTAGACAGCGATTCCTTCAAGCCGTTCGATACATTCTCCAACTTGCCGGAGAGTTGAACGAGTTGATCGCTAACCGTCTGCTGCTCACTACTAAGTGAAGCAACCTCTTCGGATGTTGCTGATGACTGCTGAGCTACGGCGCTGACGTTGCTCATCGCTTCAGACAGAACATTCTGTGATTCATTCAGATCATCAATCGAAGACGTGACCATTTCAATTTGCTTCACGAAGCCTTCCATCTGCACTTGCACAGATACAAAGATCTGACTTGTCTCCTTCACAGAGCTGATCTGTTGCTGGAACAACGGACCTGCATCCGACAATGCCTGTACCGTCTCATTCATTTCCTGTTGTATATTGTCCGTAATCTCCCCTACCATCTTGATTGATTGACGGGATTGGTCTGCCAATTGACGGATTTCATCGGCTACGACCATGAAGCCGCGTCCTGCAGCACCTGGCACGAGCCGCTTCAATTGTTGCGTTCAGGGATAAAATATTCGTCTGCTGCGTAATATTCTGCATCACTTCCAGCACCTTCAAAACAGAAGATGTGCTAGATTTCAGAGCGTCTACCTTCTCGGTCAGCGAATTAACAATATCCACCGTAGAGTTCGTTTGTGCCAGAAGACCGTTCAAATACTCAGTACCTTGCTGACTCGATTTCTCTACCTGATGAGCAGCTGTCTCCATCTGCTTGTTTGCCAAAACAACCTGATCCATTTGTCTAGAAATGTTCTCTGTGAGCTCATTGCCGCGTTCAGCTTCATTAGCTAGGCTCGTTGCTCCGTTAGCAATCTCTTCCGTCGCGATGGCAATCTCCCTAGCAGAGATGGCTGTCTTATTGGAAGCCTGGGTCAACTCGGTCGCCGTATCCAGAACATCCTTCGCAGAATGGTTCGTCTGCTTCACGAGCTCGGTAATATGCTCCATCATTACGTTGAAGCTGTTAGTCAGTTGACCGATCTCATCCTGAGATTTCGCCTTCATACGTACATTCAGGTTACCCCTAGAGCCTTCTTCCATCAAGTTCTTCAACTGTGCCAGCGGATGAGCAATCATTCTAACCATCCACATAGCAATCAATGTAGTGATCAAGGCAACGACAGCAGCCGATATGTATGTTGTAAGCAAAATGCCTTTAGCATCCTTCACCAGTTCGGCAGTGCTGACTGTACCAATCAGCTTCCAGTCGGTAGCAGCAAAATTGTTATAGACAGCTAGTACGGAATTGCCATTGGCATCATTGATCCGAATGCCTCCTTTTTTGCTCTCACCAGCTTTGGACAAATCATACTCCGAAGTTTCCCTGTTTCACCAATTATTGATGAACCGATAACAACATTATCTGGTCCGATGATTTGCAGCTTCGAGTTGTCCCCGAAATTAATTTCTTTTAAGTAATCTTCCAGCACTTCAACATTCAAATCTTGAACGAGTACGAAACGCTTCGAAGTTGTAACGCTCGACAGTGAACGAATCAATCGCACGACTGATTTGCCGTTACTCTTCTCCTGCACATGGATCCAACGAGAACCTACGGTCTTAGACATTTCGTCGTACCAAGATTCCTTGCGTGCCTCTTCAAAGAATTTCTGACTGGTGCTTCCAGTGGAGACGTCATCCAAGGATCCATCAACACTCATCATATAGACGGATTCGACACCCTTATTTGAATAGACTAGCGAATTCAGGCGATTCCTAATATCATTAATCGTTGTAAAACGGTCATAATCGGACGTACCCGAGAGAGAAGCATTCATGATCGCCTTCTGCATCTCATTATCTAGGAATGTCTGTTGAAGATTCTCCTCATACTTTTGCAGGATAATATCTAGCTTCTGAGAAGTTTGTACAATGGTTTGCAGGTTGGCATTTTCCGCATTTTTCTGTATCGTCGACTTCGCCATCTGATAGGACAATATTCCGATAGCTAATACGAAGAACATGATCGCCACGAAGAAAATAAGAAACAGACGGACACCCACAGATTTTGAAGGATTTATTTGGGTTGGAAGACGATTCGCTACCTTGTCTCTCCAACTTGAAATAAGCTTCTTTCTCCACTTGATTTAATTTCCTTATTCTGCTTGTTCTTGTTGTCAGCTGTTTGGCCCTCCTTCTTCGGAACCAGACCCATGTCAATCACCCACCGCTCATAATAGTTGTATACTGTAAAGCTAGGATAGAGGTCACCCCTCTAACTACTCATTACCAACATCGTCTGCATACTTAATCTATTCGACAAACAATGTCATACTCCTATGTTTATCGGTATTATATGGGGGTATTTTTTAGTGACAATTGTTGAATTTTATCAAATAACACAAAAAAGGGCCTTTCGTCCTATAAGCGAAAAGCCCTAAAATTATTTATTTTCAAGTCACAAATTGTCTATTTCTTCTTACGCATCATATCGAAATAAGATACAGGGTGATCAACTTTCATCTTGATTCTTTGCAACGGATGACGGGCTGCATCCAGTTCATTACCCTCTTCGTCCCAGATCTTGCCTACTGACTGCTTGAAGAAAGTTCCATTCGGACCGAAGAACTCAATCTCCTGACCCGGCTTAAAATGGTTGCGCTGTTGAATGACAGCAATCCCGGTCGATTGATCATAATCCATGACAAGACCAGCAAAGTCATAAGGCATTGCCTTCTCTTCCGGTTCATAAATATGATCCTCATGATCTGGAATATCATAGAAGAAGCCTGTGTTAACTGGTCGATTGGCAGCCTTCTGAATCTCCTCCAACCATTCCGGCTTGAGGACATAATTGTCTGGATCAGCCATGTAAGAATCTATCGCCTGACGATAGACATTAACGACCGTAGCTACATAATGAATTGATTTCATACGACCTTCGATCTTGAAGCTGTCTACGCCGACATCAATCAAATCAGGAATATGCTCAATCATACACAAATCCTTAGACCCCATCGTAAAGGCATTGTCTTCTTCGTTGAACAGTGGCAATTGATTCACACCAAGCTGAAAATTGCCCAATACAGAGTTGTCTCTGGCCTCCTCTTCAGAGATCCAGGCCTCAACCGGTCTGGCATCTTCGAACAGGTCATATTTCCAGCGGCAGGATTGACAGCATCCGCCCCGGTTAGAATCACGATCTGTGAAGTGATTGGACAGCACACAGCGGCCAGAATAAGAGGAGCACATCGCCCCGTGAATAAAAGCTTCGATCTCAACATCTACATGTTGCTTAATCTCTTCAATCTCTTCCAGGCTTGTCTCCCGTCCCAGAACTACACGCGGCAGCCCTTCTTCCTTCCAAAACTTCACAGCTTGCCAATTCACTGTCGATTGTTGGGTGCTAAGATGCACCTCTAGCTCGGGTACAACCCGGCGGGCCGTATCCACAATAATCGGGTCAGCGGCGATAATTGCCGAAATCCCAACTGAATGCAGACCGCGTAAATATTCCTCAATCCCGGCCAAATCCTCATTGTGCGCATATATATTTGTAGCCACGAATACTTTAGCTCCATATTTCTTGGCAAACTCCACGCCTTCACGCATTTCTTCCAGACTAAAATTGTCGGCTCCCGAGCGAAGACCGTATTTTTGTCCCCCGATATAAACCGCATCTGCTCCGTAGTGGACTGCAAATTTCAATTTCTCGAGGTTCCCTGCCGGAGCCAGCAGCTCTGGCTTCTCCAAACGGTATCGCTTGCCGGTATATTTACGTGTATGTTTCTCCGCAGTTTGCATTTATTCGTTCACCTCTAGAAATTTATCATCATTAAATTGCATGTTCAAAATGTCCGGTTTTCAGCACCGACTTTTGAATTACCTCTTAAATTAATATACTTGTTCAAAAAGTCCGTTTTTCAGCACCGAGAAGGTTGGATGAAGCTAGGGTCTGAGGAGCGGAGCGTACGTAGTTTGTACGTGAGCACCGGAGGGCCCGGCTGAATTCAAGATTCGATGCCGATTATGCTATCAGTGTTACTTCGTGATCAAAAGTGGACTTTTTGAATTACCTCTTAAATTAATATACTTGTTCTTTATAGAAGAACCCAAACGACAACTCGCGCTCAGGGTCCTGAGCCTCACGAATCGCCTCAATCCAAGCTTCATCAAATTCATAAGCTTCCGGATCGGCGAAGTAAGTGTCAATCGCTTGACGATAGACACGGATAACTGTCTCATTATAGCTTACTGGCTTAAAAATCGTCTCAATCTTCAAGCTGTCCACGCCAGCGCCCAGCAGCATATGAAGATCTTCCAGAATACAAATATCGTCTGAGCTCATAATATGAGTTCCATTGCGGTCCTCATAGATTGGGAATTTCTCATCCGGACGCTCCGCCTCGATCAGGAACAGTCCGCGCTCCATACCTACGGATTCATTCTCGGTAATTACTCGGCCCTGATGCGCCATGTAACTGCGAACCAGACTGCGCTTGGAATGATAAATATTCGTCATACCATGGATCTGCACCTCGGACTCGATTTGTAAATGCGGCTGCATTTCTGTAATCTCATCCATATTCAGTTCACGCGCTAGCACAACGCGACTAGCCCCTTTGCTTCCCCAATAATTCGCTGTCATGTAATTGGTTGAAGTCATTTCCGCATTCCAATGTAGCTTCACTTGTGGAGCTAACTCCTTTACCGTCTGCAGTACGGACGGATCACCAAATTCAATGGCATCCACCCCGGCAGCCCCAAGCTGCTTCACATATTCCGGCAGGTCCTTGAGCAACTCGTTGCTCATCAAAATGTTGATACATACATATATTTTAGCCCCACGCTCATGAGCCATCTTGACAGCTTCAGCAATTTCGTCCGGGTAAAATTACCTGGCAGCCGCATGCCGTATTTATCCTCACCAATAAGGAAAGCATCCGCTCCACAATCAAGATATGCCTGCAGCTCCGCAAGGGAGCCTGCGGGAACAAGCAGTTCTGGTCTGTTACCCATTCTATACACCTCGGTTATTTAGCTGTTGCCTTGCTCTTCTCAATATTCTTCAAATGCTCTTTATACGTCTTAGCAAATAGATGCTCGCCGCTGCCATCCTTCTTTGTAACATAGAACAGATACTCCGAAGCTTCTGGCGCTAGCGCGGCCTCGATGGATTTCAGGCTCGGTGCAGCGATCGGTCCTGGCGGCAGTCCCTCATACAAATAAGTATTATATGGGCTGTCCACCTTTCTCAGGTCCGAATTCATTAGTCGTTCCTTAGGTTTATCCAACAAATACTGAACAGTGGCGTCAATCTCAAGCTTCATGTTTTTCGCAAGTCGATTATAGATAACTCCAGCCACCAGGCTACGTTCCGAATCGACAACGACCTCACGCTCCACGAGTGATGCGACTGTCATTATTTCGTTCAAACTTAGCCCACTCTTCTTCAGCTTTTGTTCAAAATCAGGAATTTTATGCAGACGATGATCTGTCTCCGTGAACATCCGGGTAATAATCTCCTGCTCGCTACTGCCCAATTTCAATTCATAGGTTTCTGGGAATAAATAACCTTCAAGCCTGAATTTCATCTCTGCCTTATCTGGAATATCGGCTAACAGCAGACTATCGATGCCTGTAGGAGACTTGGCCAATTTCAAGAAGGTTTCCTCATTAACGAATCCTTGCTCGGACAGTAACTCCGCCATCTGCTTGATGGTATAGCCTTCTGGAATGGTGAAGCGAATCATCTCTGCTTTGACAACATCACCGCTGTTCAGCTTGGCGATAATCTCATCATAATCCGCTCCAGGATTTATATCATAGGTACCCGCTTGAAAACGGCTGCCCTCAGATTTCAGCTTTAAATACGATTTGAACAAGAACGCATTCTTGATAAGTCCTTGTTGCTCCATGGTATCAGCTATGCTGCTAGTCCGCATTCCAGGTTCAATCGTAACCCTCACTGCTTCTTCCGAAGCCTTCACTGGCTGCATGCCATAATAAACATAGGCACCGCCCGCTCCCGCTACAATAACAATAATCAGAATAAATGCGAGGAACCATTTCAACGCAGTCTTCATAGCCCACTCCTTTACAGCAAAAAGAGCGGGATTCCCGCCCTTATGCCGATTTATATTAGCTCATAAGATAACACAATCGATCGTATTCAAGAGATGCTCCGTAGAACTCATTCGGGGAACGTAAGCTCACCGTAAAGTTCGGAGATATCCTCCCATTCCTCATCATCCTCGATGGTAACAAGCTCCAAATCGCCATCCGGAGACTGGACAATCTTGAACAGTTCAGGCTCTTCCTCAGAAGAGGCCTCCCGCTCAGGACGCAGAGCGGCATAGGATGACCCTGCTACGTCAAATTCATTCTCGACGGTATAATAAGAGGCCTTGCCCTGTTCATCCTGGAGCTCGACGATGGGACCGTAAGCGTCACGAACTCGCGACGCCCACACTACCTTCTCTGCTGAAAAATCAGTCATCGTTGTCCTCCCCGTCGAATTCATCAACCAGGGTATTGAACGTCTCTTCAACGATCTCCCATTCTTCATCGCTCTCGATTGTGTACAGTTTCAGGTCATCGCCGTCTTCCTCGTAGCGGAAGGCATATACTTCTTCGCTCTCTTCATCATCATCATGGTCCTCGGAATCCAAAGGAACGACCATCATATACTTGGCGTCGGAACCGTCAACTTCGAACTTCATAATCACTTCGAATTCTTCTTCATTCCCCTCTTCATTGGGAATATAAATAATTTCCGGTTCTTCTTCATAGCCAATACGATCTTTAGACATAGCGATCACCCTCACTTTATACTCTTAGAGTCCAAATAATTTTGCAAAATTAAGCTCGCGGCCATTTTGTCCACGACCCCTTTGCGTTTCTTCCTGCTCACATCTGCTTCGATCAGCGTTCGATGCGCTGAGACCGTAGTTAGACGCTCATCCCATAGGTGTACAGGAATCTGCAATATTTCATGCAGCTGTTCCGCAAAGGCCTTGCATATTTCACCACGGGGGCCGATAGTTCCATTCATGTTCTTCGGAAGCCCAACAACGACCTCTTCCACTACATGCTGGTTTACTAACTCGGTAATCCGCTTCAGTTCTGCCCCTTCCTTCCGGCGCTCAATGACCTCAAGTCCTTGGGCCGTCCAGCCGAGCTCATCGCTGATCGCGACTCCGATTCGTGCATCCCCGTAATCAAGACCTAGAATTTTCATAACTTCTCCTAACGATGACCAGCCAGATAGTATCTCACCAGTTCCTCAATCAGCTCGTCGCGCTCCTTCTTGCGAACCAAGCTTCTTGCGTTGTTATGCCGTGGTATATACGCCGGATCACCCGACAGCAAATACCCGACAATCTGGTTAATCGGATTATAATCCTTCTCTTGAAGCGCATCATATACCGCAAGAAGAATATCCTCTGCCGACGCTTGCTGTTCATCTCCTGTTACATTGAACTTGACGGTTTTATCCATGGAGTCCATGACGACACCTCGCTTCCTCAGACATCCACCATCTGCTTAAATCGTCTTGATCTAATCTTACTATATCATATCACGGGCTTCATAAGGAAACATTCGCGGAATAAAAAGCTTCCAGTAATATTAGCTGAACTTATGATTGTGCAGATGAAGGCAGCCGGGTGAAATGTTCCTCCGATCGCTGTTGTTCACGGATTTCCTGATTCAATAGAATCAAATAAGGTAGAAATCCGTTCACAAAGGCGAACGCAGCATAAGCTTTCGTAGTAGCTTTCTTCCAGAAAGCTTTCAGCTTCTCCAGAATCATTTCACCAATGTTCGAAATTCAAATCCTTCTTATTTTGAATTTCGAACCCTCTTGCCTTTTCCATACGCTTATAGCTCACCTAATTTCAGGACTTTATGCCTGCGAAGCGATCCATTCTTCTGCTACCTTCAGTGCTTCTTCCAGTTTGGAAGCATCCTTGCCGCCGGCTTGGGCCATATCCGGGCGGCCGCCACCGCCACCGCCGCATACTGCAGCGACTTCCTTGACCAATTTACCAGCGTGCAGCCCGCGCTTCACTTCCGACTGCGGAACTACGACAACAAAATTCACTTTATCTTGTGCAGGCGCCCCAAGAACTAGTACCGCATCAGGCAGTTTACCTTTCAGCTCATCTGCCATGCTGCGCAGCGCCTCCATGCTTCCAGCATCGACGCGAGCGGCCAACAGCTTCGTCTCGCCAATGGTCACGACTTGACTGGTCAGTGCCCCAGCTTCAATCGAGCTCAGCTTGCCTTGCAACGATTCATTCTCACGCTCTAGCTCTTTCAATTGGTGCTGTAATGCCTCAACCCGCTTTGGAACATCGCCGATGTTTGCTTTGAGCATTCCACCAGCCTGCTTCAGAAGATCAAGCTGTTCTTCCATGAATTGATAAGCTCCGCGGCCGGTTACCGCCTCGATCCGGCGTACGCCCGAGCCGATTCCACTCTCGCTGAGTAGCTTGAATAGACCGATTTCCGCGGTATTATTCACATGACATCCACCACACAACTCGAGGCTATAGTCGCCTGCTTTAACCACACGGACAACATCACCATATTTCTCTCCAAACAACGCCATAGCTCCCAGTGCCTTCGCTTCGTCAATCGGCATTTGCCGGGTGACGATATCGAGCGCATTCCAAATCTGCTCATTGACACGGCGTTCAATTACAGCAAGCTCCTCAGCAGAGATGCTGCCCAGATGGGAGAAGTCGAAACGCAGACGTTGCGGTTCTACCAGGGAACCAGCTTGATTGACATGCTCGCCAAGCGTCTCTTTCAATGCTTTGTGAAGCAAGTGCGTAGCGGTATGGTTCTTCACGATGTCGCGGCGCAACTCGCTGTTCACTTCCGCTTTCACTTCCGCGCCGGAACGCAGCTCACCGGACAGCATGGTTACTTGATGCACATGTTGACCGCGCGGTGCCTTGAACAATCCAGTTACTTCAGCACGTCCAGAGACGTCTGAGAGAATCCCCTGATCGCTAACCTGTCCGCCGCTCTCCGCATAGAAAGGCGTCTTCTCCAGAATGATCTGTCCTGTCTGCCCTGCAGTCAGCACATCAACAAATACATTCTCAGATACGATCGCTACAATTTTAGTAGTAACATTAAGCTCATTATATCCAACGAACTCCGATTTAGTCGTTAAATCAGAGAGGACTCCGCCCTGAATCTTCATGCTTGCTCCGTCATGGCGGGCCGAACGTGCTCGTTCACGCTGTTCTTCCATCGCTGCTTCAAAACCTTCACGATCTACATTCAGACCATGCTCAAGTGCAAAGTCTTCTGTCAAATCAAGCGGGAATCCATAAGTATCGTAGAGCTTGAAGGCATTGGATCCACTGATCACTGTATGACCTGCTGCTTTGGCTTCCGCACTCATCTCTGCCAGAATAGCCAAACCTTCGGTCAGTGTCTCATGGAAGCGTTCCTCTTCGTTATGAACGACCTTCTCAATAAATTCACGCTTCTCTACGACATCCGGATAGTAGCTGCCCATCACTTCACCAACGGTTTCCACCAACGAGAACATGAATGGCTTGTCTAGGCCGAGCATTTTACCGTAACGGACCGCACGACGCAGCAAACGACGGATGACATACCCGCGGCCTTCATTCGAAGGAAGCACGCCATCGGACACAGCGAACGTAACCGTACGAATATGGTCAGCGATAACTTTGAATGCTACATCCAGCTCTTCCTTCTCCCCATACTTCACATTAGCCAGCTTAGCCGTCTTCTGAATCAGCGGCTGGAACAGATCCGTATCAAAGTTGGAGTTCACGTCCTGCAAGATCGAAGCGAACCGCTCCAGACCTGCACCAGTATCAATGTTCTTGTTAGGAAGCGGCGTATAGCTGCCATCCTTATTGTGATTGAATTGCGAGAATACGAGGTTCCATACTTCCAGATAGCGCTCGTTCTCTCCACCCGGATACATTTCCGGATCAGAAGGATCATTTCCATATGCTTCGCCGCGATCATAGAAGATTTCTGTACAAGGTCCGCATGGTCCTTCACCGATATCCCAGAAGTTGTCCTCCAGCTTAATGATCCGCTCAGCCGGTAAGCCTACTTTCTCATTCCAGAATTTGAAAGCTTCCTCATCTTCAGGATATACCGTTACAGACAGGCGCTCTGGATCGAAGCCGATCCACTCTTTGCCAGTCAGGAACTCCCAAGCCCAAGTAATCGCTTCTTCCTTGAAATAATCGCCGATGGAGAAATTACCCAGCATTTCAAAGAAAGTATGGTGTCGGCGTGTCTTACCTACATTCTCAATATCATTGGTACGGATACATTTCTGCGAGTTCGTCAGGCGCGGATTCTCCGGCTTTACTCGACCATCAAAATAAGGCTTGAGCGGTGCCATACCAGCATTGATCCAGAGCAGGGACGGATCGTTATGCGGTACGAGCGAAGCACTCGGTTCGATTTTATGCCCTTTGCTGGCAAAGAACTCCAGCCATTTGGAGCGAATTTCACTTGCTTTCATTGAATACTCCCCCTAATTATTAACGTTTGATCCAGCTTGTTTGCTACATCGAATTGTAAATAGTTGTGAAGATTTGTGACATTTTAAAAAACAAAAAAACGCCCTCTGAAATTCAGGGACGATTAATCGCGGTACCACCCTGGTTATCGCTGGAACAGTGCCGGATGGAGCTTCCTCTGGAACATCCCCAAAGTCATCATCCGTAATCCGGATTTCTAGCGATCGCCTTGTCAGTCTGATAACGGGGACCTACCGGTGAATTTTTAACTCACACTCTGAAATCAGCTTTCCATACGCCCGTATTTCGGGTTCTCTCAGCCATCATACCATGTTCTGCCCATAACAGACACTCAGATATGAAGAAACCCTTCTCTGCAAAAAATCCGTCTGCGAATGTACTTCATTTCATCATCGCTTTGTTGCTATTACCGGGGTCTCCCCCATGGCTTAAAGACATACTTTCGAACATAACATTTTTAGTATATAGGGCAATATGCGCAGTGTCAATGCACCTAAAAGCGAAGGAAAGCCCTCTATCCGAGCAACTGCCAAGTTGTTATCATCAAGATGCTGCAGCACACGGATATTTGGCGATCCTTCACTTTTGTATTCTATCTCTATATAAGGTTGTTTAATGGTCTTCTATCTATTATTTCTTCGTTACAAGCTCCAATTGAACCGGAACGGACTCGTCTACTTTCTCACCGGCTGCAACCTTCAACGCGGTGGCGATAGCTTGTTCACCGATAAGCTCCGGCTTCTGGGCTACGGTCGCTGATAGTGTACCGTCATTAACAGCGTTAACGGCATCATCTGTTGCATCGAAGCCAACAACAACGATACCTGTCTTGCCTGCTGCTTCAATAGCTTGCAATGCGCCAAGGGCCATTTCATCGTTATGGGCGAATACCGCTTGTACGTCTCCGTTGCTTTGCAGAATGTTCTCCATAACGCTAAGTCCTTTGGCCCGATCGAAATCGGCTGGCTGAGAAGCAATAACCTTCACACCATCTTTGCCGTCAACCGCATTGTGGAAGCCTTCGCCACGGTCACGAGCTGCCGAGGTTCCAGCAATACCTTGCAATTCAACGATATTTCCTTTTCCACCGATTGCTTCGAGAATGTAATCGCCCGCCATCTTGCCACCGGCTATGTTATCCGAGGCGATGTGCGATACAACAGTTCCGCCATTAGCCGCACGGTCTACAGTGATCACTGGAATGTTGGCGTCGTTAGCCGATTCCACAGCGGTCACGATCGCGTCACTATCCGTCGGGTTGATCAGAATAACGTCTACCTTTTGTTGGATCAAATCCTCAATCCCGGCAATTTGCTTCGAAGTATCGTCCTGTGCATCCACGACGATCAAATCTGCCCAGCCGCTTTGGCTGCCTTTTCAGCACCATCCTTCAGGGTAACGAAGAACGGGTTGTTCTGAGTCGAGATCGACAGACCAATCTTCACTTTACCACCAGAAGTGCCATCTTTCCCTGTGTTCCCGGCTTTATCCGTCGTTCCGCCTTCATTTCCCGTCGTACACGCCGAAAGCATCAGAAATACCGCAAGAAGAAGCGACCATGTGATAGCTAATTTTTTCATGTGTTTATGTCCCCTTTACTTATGAATTAGGCTGTTCTTTTCTTTGAACGATCGAGAAGTACTGCAATGAGAATGACCAGACCCTTTACTACTTGTTGATAGAACGATGACACGTTCATCAGATTCAGACCGTTGTTCAGCACCCCGATGATAACGGCACCAATCAACGTACCTACAACCCAGCCTTTACCGCCTGATAGGCTTGTACCGCCGAGTACTACCGCTGCGATGGCATCAAGCTCATAAGAGGCTCCTGCTGTCGGTTGGGCGGAGTTGAGCCGCGATGTCAAGACAATGCCGCTGATCGAAGCCAGCAGGCCACTGATCGAGTAGACCAACACTTTAACTCTGGTTGTGCTAATCCCTGATAGCCATGTCGCCTCCTCGTTGCTTCCGACTGCGTAGACACGCCGTCCGAAAGTAGTATGTTTTAATACAATGTATACAACTGCAAACGCAACAACCATCCAGATAATCGGCGTTGGGATATGCAGGAAATACCCTTTCCCAGCATGGCAAAATTTTTATTCAATCCAGTAATCGGCTTCCCGTCCATGTACACTAACGTTAGACCACGGAAGATCGTCATCGTAGCCAGCGTTACGATAAATGGAGCAAGTCGTCCCTTGGCTACAATGAAGCCATTCACTGCGCCCATCAAAGTTCCGGCGCCAAGTCCGATTAGTACAGCTAGCCAGGTATCCATGCCCCAGCCATCATTCCTGCTGTCAATGCGCTGGATAGAGCAAGAATGGAGCCAACAGACAAGTCGATCCCACCTGTTAAAATAACGAACGTCATACCAAAAGCAATCAAAGCGTTGATCGACACTTGCCGAAGTACATTCAATAAGTTGTTAACAGTCAGGAAGTTATCCGCTGATATCGCCAGCACGATGATGATTAGTGCTAATCCTATGAGTGAACCAATCCCCTGAAGCTTGACCCGTTTCTGTTTTTGAACATCTGCTGCTTTAGCTTGCATAGTGTTCTCCTCCTCCTGTAGCGCACATCATTATATTTTCCTGGGTAGCCTCTTCCCTCTTAAAATGCCCAGTAAGCTTACCTTCACGCATCACTAGGATTCGGTCGCTCATTCCAAGCACCTCCGGCAACTCGGAGGAAATCATCAGAATCGCCACTCCTTCGGAAGCAAGCCGATTCATTAAATCGTATATCTCCTTCTTCGCGCCGATATCAACGCCTCTAGTAGGTTCATCGAGAATAAACACCTGTGGTTTTGTTGCTAGCCACTTACCTATGACAACCTTCTGCTGATTGCCCCCGCTCAGTGATCCGACCGCTTGACTGCTACCCGCTGCCTTAATGCGCATGCTGCTGATCATCGTCTCAGCCAATTCATCTTCCCTGGCACTACTCAAAAATCCGAGATTCGAAACCGCTGCCAAATTGGTCATCCCCAAGTTATCGCGGATGGACATCGACAAAATCAGACCTTCATCCTTCCTATCTTCTGTTACTAGTGCCAGACCAGCGCGGATTGCATCCATCGGCTTGTGGATCTGGACAGGCTTGCCGTTAAGCATAACGGAGCCGCTGTCAATCGGTGTTACCCCGAACAAAGCCTTAGCCAGTTCCGTTCTACCGGCTCCCATCAAACCTGCAATGCCGACGATTTCACCTGCTCTAACTGAGAACGAAATATCTTGTAGAACTCCTTTTTGGGATAGTCCTTCAACCTTCAGCTTCTCTTCTCCAAACTCAATATCTACCTTCGGGAATCGATCCTTAATCTCCCGTCCGACCATCATCTTCACAATTTGGTCCATATCGGTACTGACCACTTTTTCAGTTCCGACGTACCTACCATCCCGCATTACCGTGATCCGGTCGCAGATGTGGAAGATTTCTTCCATTCGGTGGGAGATATAAATCATGCCCACGCCCCGCTCTCTCAAGGAAGCGATTACACGAAACAGACCTTCAATCTCCCGGTCGGTCAGCGCAGCGGTAGGTTCGTCCAATACGAGGATCTCTGTATTCATAGAGAGCGCTTTCGCAATTTCCACTAATTGTTGCTGACCAACAGACAAATCCCCAACTAACGTCTCCGGATTAATCTCCAGCCCAAGCTGAGATAGATAACGGGTCGATTCCTGCTTCATCTTGCCCAGCGAATCAACCGTGTTGGGCCAAAGGTAAATTCCCTGCCTAAGAATATATTTTCCATGACCGTTAAATGTGGGATTAGATTCAGCTCTTGGTGAATCATTACGATCCCAAGCTCCTGAGCAGCGGATGGAGACGCGAGAGACTGCTCGGTTCCCTTGATGCGAACGCTTCCATTATCCCTCGTATAAATACCGTTAAGGATTTTCATGAGTGTGGACTTCCCCGCACCATTCTCTCCCATTAACGCATGTACCTCACCGGCTTCCAGCGAGAACTGCACCTGCTGCAGCACTTTTACGCCGGAAAAGCTCTTGTCGATATCTTTCATCTCCAGCAATGGTGTGTTCAACTTCGTGACCCCCATTCTTCAAAAAAATCGTCTATTCTCAAAAAGTAACTCCCGCCTGCAAAATCACATTGGCATATGGTGTGCATTCCCCAGTTCTAATGACGGCTCTTGCCCTCTCTGTCATTTGTTTGAACTGCTCATGCGTAACCCTCTCTTCCTGCGATGGAGTTAACAACTTCTCTGTTGCATGGTACAGCTCCGGACTGATCTCTTCCATCTCCATAGTTACGGTATAACGTTCTACCTGCATCTCCTCTAGAATCGTCTCCAGTGTCTCCAAATATCCAGGCACGCCTCTCTTCAGGGCCAGATCGATTCTTCTAATGCCTGGAGGGATTGGCAGCCCGCAATCCCCAATTACAATCGTGTCCGTATGTCCTAGCTCGCTGATGACTCTAGACAGTTCACTGTTGATGACTCCTATCTTCTTCATGTCTCTCTCGTCTCCCGTCTATCTACTGATGTTCTGCTGCGAACTTCCGTGCTTCCTCTCCTGTCGGCATGCCCGTCTGAGCGCCAAATTTAGTGACAGCCAGAGCGGACACGATCGCTGCATAGCGAACAGACTCTTCCAAGCTCTGCCCGCGGGCAAGCGATACAGCCAATCCGGCATTATAGCAATCGCCAGCTCCTGTCGTGTCCACCACCGACACTTTATAGCCCGGTATATTATGCATGTTACCCTCGTCGTCCAGATAAGCCGACCCGTCAGCGCCTAGCGTTGTTACAACATGAGCAGCTCCCTTTGCCCTCATTCGTTGCATCGCTGGCACTAATGCTTCGCCGTCCGCATCGACGCCGGAATATCGGCTGAGTTCCGTACGGTTTGGCGTAATGTAGTCGATATAAGCGAATAATTCATCGGGAAGCAGCTGTGCCGGTGCTGGATTGAGCACGACCGTCTTACCTAGTGCTTTCGCTTTTTTCGCTGCATAGAACACGGTCTCAACTGGAATCTCGAGCTGCAGCAGTACGATATCCGCCTGCTTCAGCTTATCTTCATGCCGGTCGATATCGGCCGGTTGCACCTCATAGTTCGCACCGGGGACAACGACAATACTGTTGTCTCCTTCTGCTACATAGATGGAAGCGATGCCTGTCGTCGTTCCTTCCAAGCGCTTCACACCGTCAACGTTAACGCCATCCTTCCGCAGGGAGCTTAGTAATTCCTCACCAAAAGCATCGCTGCCGACAGCCCCGATCATCGAAGTCTCAGCGCCGATCCGAGCTGCGGCCACCGCCTGATTGGCCCCTTTGCCGCCGGGAATGAAGCGTACCCGCTCGCCCAGTAGCGTCTCTCCAACCTGCGGGTATTGCTGTGTTTCAACTACTATATCCATATTTAAACTTCCGATAACGACCACTTTGATCTTGTCCATTAGCATTCAGTCCTTCTTGAACATTTTGAAGTGCACACCTTGCCAGTTCACTTATAGCGGTATATTATTGATTGACTTTTGGCGTGAAGGCCAAGGTAGATTCCCGCGCCAGCAATTTGACATCCAGTTCATAGGTCAGATCCTCTTCTAATGCGCCCTCGATCTTCTTGATCAATAAGCGTGAGATCATTGCACCCATCTCATAGATCGGCTGAGCAATCGTTGTCAGCTCAGGCGTCATAATCTCCGTCGTCTGGATTCCGTCAAAGCCGCATACGGCAATATCGCTGCCAACCTTAATTCCTTTCCGACTCAGTGCTTTCAAAGCGCCTATCGCCATCAAGTCATTCCCGGCAAAGATGCCGTCAATATCTGGATGGCGCTCGAGAAGCCGCTCCGTTGCGCTGATACCGCCGTGAATCCGGAAGTCGCCTGCCTCAAGCAAGGTCGGTGTGAACCATGGCGAATGATGAACCGACTCTTCGAACCCGATTAGACGATCCTTAGCAGTGATCAACTGCTGCGGCCCGTAGATGTGAGCGATCTTGCGGCAGCCGATATCAAGCAAATGCTGCACGGCCAGCTTGGCTCCTTCCTTGTTCTTCGATCTTACGACGCTAGCATTCTCTTTAGAGGGCCCCCGGTCCAGACAAACAAATGGAATCCCGAGCTTGGTCAGCATTTCCGCTTCTTCAGTACTGAAAGTCTGCGAAGCGAAGATGAAGCCGTCGATATATTTCTTCTTAAGTGTCTCAATGTATCTCTTTTCCTTATCCGCCTGATCATCTGAATTCCCCAGAATGACGGTATAACCATAGGTTGCTGCAACATCCTCTACCGCACGAGCCAAATCCGAGAAGAACAAGTTCGAAATATCCGGAAGGATAAGTGCGATCGTATTGGTCTTCTTACCGGCGAGGCCGCGAGCGACCTGATTAGGCGCATAATCCAGCTTCTCTATTGCCGCCTTGATCGAGCGCTCTGTCTCCACATTGACGTAGCCGCTTTTATTCAAATACCGCGAAATGGTCGACACAGATACACCAGCCAGCTTCGCTACATCACGAATCGTTGCTATGACAATCACTCTCCACTCGAAAAATGGTATCGGTACCATACCGACATCATATAACAATATATTTCCAATATAATTAGCTATTTTTATCTATTATTCTAATGTGGTACCGTTACCACATTTCACATTGCAAATATATCATACCTGGATACAAAAAACAACCCTCCAGGGCCATTCCAAGCCAAGGAGGGTTTAAGTACCAATATTACGTATATGAGGAATACGGCAGCTAAGATTCGCTCTATACCGTTTTCCGACGTACATAATAAGCATAGAAATGCTGTAAGATGACCTTACCTACTGCAAACATCGGGACCGCGACGATCAGTCCGGGAACGCCAGCGATCTCGCCACCTACCAGTAGAGCGAAGATAATCAGCATCGGGTGAAGATGCAGCGTTCGGCCCACCACCTGTGGTGAGATAATATTACTCTCGATTGTCTGGCACAGCATGTTAACAAGCAGGACGAACAGAACCATTTTCCACGAAATTGTCAAAGCCATCAGCATGGCCGGTGCAGCTCCCAGAAAAGGGCCTAGATACGGGATAATATTGCATACAGCAACGACGCCCGCCAACAAGAGCGCAAATGGCATGCCGATAATCATATAGCCGATATAAGCCAGTACACCGATAATGACGCAGACAAGCAGTTGTCCGCGAATATAGTTCCCTAACGCCTCATCAATCTCCTTCAGCAGTGAGACGATCGATTTGCGATGTGTTCGGGGAAGATACTGCAGAATCATACGCTCGAAGGTATCAAAGTCTTTTAGGATATAGAAGATGAGGAAAGGAATAATGAACGCATTAAAGACGATGTTGATTGTCGTGCCTATATTGTTCAGAAAATCGGAGATCGTCGTGGCCATTCGCTGTTCGACCTGAAATAACCAATTGTTCATTCCCATTCGGAAGCTTCCCGGAAAAATACCGTTATCGAAGCGGTTCATAAATTGTTGTGTATGCATCGTAAGCTGCGGCAAATGTTCGCCCAATTCCTCAAGCTGCTCTACAAACATAGGAATGATATTCATCAAAATGACGGATAGGCTGGTCAGGAACACCGCATATATTAGCAGCACTGCAATTGTACGTGGAACTTTGCGTCCTCCAAGCATTTTCACAATCGGATTTAGGACATAGGATATAATCATGGCGATCACAAATGGGGCAAAGATCGCTTTCAGGAATCCGTAAATGACAGCAAACATCGGGCGAAGCTGCCAAATAAAAAATAAAATAATGAGCCCCAGCAGCAGCCAGACTCCATAACGGAACAGCTTGCTCTTTAGGAACGGCTCCATTGTCTCACATTCCTCCCTGCATATGGACCAGCTATGGAAAGTATATGCGAAGGCTTGGAAAAATAACCGCAGACACGCAAAAAGCCCTTCCCCGAACATGGGAGAAGGGCTTCGTGACAGACAAAATTTAGTTTATTAAGAGAGATGTACTTGCGAGAAATCCTGCATGGATTCATCGCCAAAGAACAAATCATCCAGGGAACTGAGTGTTCCATCTTCTTCTACTTGATAGACCGACATCTTATCCCCGTTCACGGTTAATTCGATAAAGCAGCCCCAGCAATAATATTGGTGCGAACCGATCTTACCAATATCTTTGGAGCTGCAGTTTGGACATTTCATCATCATTCCACATCACCTATCCTATACGTTAACTGAATTCAGCGTTCTCCAGAAGTTTTTGCTCACTGTTTGCAGGGACCATAATGGCATGTTCCCCCTTCGTCATTTCCGGAATATAAGGAAACTTCTTACGACCCTCGATTAGATCGGATAAGAAGCCATCACTAATTTCAATACCAGTAATTGTATTTCCCATTTCCCGGTCAAAATAAACATCGCTAACACAACCTATCATCGAACCGTCTGCCGTAAGGATGGGCAGTTCTTTAATTCTGCCGCTACCTGATAAGAAGGTAAGCTGTATATTCTCGGCATTCCAAACCTGGATAGCCTGTTGATTGCGAATCATTACGGCATCTTCACCGTATGCGACGATATCATTCCAAGGGACCGCTCTAAGATGTGGGGAGAACAACCTCTTCCCCTCTAATAGAATACCCGAGATGGTCCAATCCTTGCCTAACAGGATATCAGAGACCTTCCCGACCCTTCTTCCGTTCTCTACATCAAATACAGCAAGTCCTATTAATTGCTGTAGCCTCACAGTATGCGGTCCTCCTATACAGGACATCCCTGAGCGTACCGCATTAGAAAACCAAAGCCTCCTTCCTTTTAACAGGATAGAAAACGACTAATATTTTCTACTACGTATACGATCGAGAATGGTTGCAATTTTTTTTGAAGTAATTTTAATTTCATCTATAGTATTGCCCAACCCGAAACTAAATCGAACCGCCGATTGCAAAAGATTTGGCGATAGATGCATCGCTTCTAGCACATGGGAAGGCTCCAACGAGCCTGAAGTACAAGCCGAACCGCTTGCGATAGCAATGCCCTCCATATCCAGATTCATGAGCATCGTCTCCGTATCACATTCCGGGAAGCTGATGTTTAGAATATGAGCTATATGATACTCCGGATGTCCGTTAATATGGTAACGGCTACTGCCAACCAGTTCTTCAAGATTTGTAAGTAACGCCTGGCGCAGCTCCTCATCATGGCTCGTCCGCTCTTGTAGTTCCAGCTTAACCAACTCGGCTGCTTTCGCAAAGCCGGCGATACCGGCCATATTTTCCGTACCAGCACGGCGCGTCCGCTCTTGCAGTCCACCGTATTGCAGCGGCTCCAGCTTCATATTCTTGTCCACATACAGCGCACCTACGCCTTGGGGACCGTTAATTTTATGAGAAGAGAAGCTCATTAAATCGACTGGCAGTTCGCTAAGACGGATCGGTACTGCTCCTAGCGCCTGAACAGCATCGACATGAAAAGCGATGCCACGCTCTGCGGTAATCTGCCGATCTCCGCAATTGGCTGAATCGTTCCGACTTCATTGTTCGCGTATATGACCGAGACGAGAATCGTATCGGGACGGATTGCTTCTGCAACCTGTTCTGGATGAATTCTACCATAGCGATCGACTGGCAAATAAGTGACTTCATACCCATCTTTTTCCAATTTCTGGCATGTATGCAGCACCGCATGATGCTCTATCATCGTCGTAATAATATGCTTACCCCGTTCCGCACGGGCTGCAGCGATTCCGAACAGAGCTAAATTATCGCTCTCCGTACCTCCCCCAGTAAAGATAAGCTCATCTGGACGACATCCGATCACAGAAGATACCTGATCCCGTGCCGAACTAATCAGCCTCTTTGCTGCTCGTCCAAAGGAATGGACGCTGGAAGCATTGCCGTATTGTTCTGTCATTACTTTCATCATTACTTCAGCCACTTCAGGCCGGATGGGCGTAGACGCCGCATGATCCAAATATATATTGTTCATTTTCATGAATATCACCTTATTCTTATAGATCTATGTTAGCCAGTAATAGCTGCACCAGATGCTACTATCTGAATTTGAATTTGATACTTCATCATTCTGGACTTCAATCGGGTAATCCAACCTTCCGCAAACCTGCCAACGGGCTTCCCCAACGACTTTGGAGAAAAACTGCAAAAGTGCAGGCTTTTCGGCCAATTCCTTTAAAATCGAGCTGCCCTCTGCTGTTTAGCCCATTAGACGTTCTCCGTTACACAAAGGTTCTTTATACTAATAAGCCTGTCCAATCCATCCTATAAGTTTCAATTCGATAAAACCATTTATGTCTCTTTTTATGCTGATCTATTCTGTCTCGAATCTACCCTAGCCGCTCAACAATGCGCTTCTTGCATGGATACTATAGCACTGATGCTGTGGCTCAGCAATGCAGATATATGCTTTTTTGATGCAAAAATGACCCCTGGCGTGGAGTCATTTTTGAGAATATATCTGGATTTTCACTTATGGCGGACAAGAAGTACCGGATTGAACTAAATATAGAACATATAGTTCTCTTTAGTACTTTGCTCTTCGAATGTAATCAAATCCTCCAGGGTCGTAGAATCCAACACTTCAGCGATGCCATCGCGGATTCTAAGCCACAGATCACGTTTGGCTGGATCATCCTCCTCCGTGAAATCCACCGGCGAGATTGGTCCTTCAAGTACGCGGATAATATCCCGGCTGTAATCTCGGAGGCGTCGCGGGACAGGATGTAACCGCCATACGCGCCGCGGACGCTCTTGACGAGGCCAGCATTACGAAGCGGGGCAATCAATTGTTCCAGATAATGCTCAGATAATTGATTTTTCTCAGCGATGCTTTTCAGGGAAGTTGGTCCCTCGCCGAATTTTGCCGCCAGCTCCATCATGATCGTTAAGCCATAGCGTCCCTTTGTAGAAATCTTCAAAGAAGCCACCTCTTTCAATTTTCAAATAATCTTTATATAATGGAACCTTGATCAAGAAGAGAATTGTATAACTCTCTATTCCTATCACTTACCTCTGCTTATCGTATCATATCCTTTATAGCTTTGGGAAATAAATCTCTCATCAAAATCGTACAATTTGTTCAACGATGCTAATCAAAGGCAATCTGATCGTATACATCCCGGAGGTATATGTTACAATAATGAACAGGCCGATATCGGTCCAAAAGGAGTGATTAGGTATGTCTAAACCAAATAGCGAGACTCGCATCGTAGTGGGTATGTCCGGCGGCGTAGATTCCTCGGTAACCGCACTGCTACTCAAACAACAGGGCTATGATGTGATCGGGATTTTCATGAAGAACTGGGATGATACCGATGAATTCGGGGTCTGTACTGCAGAGCAGGACGCTGAAGACGTACGGCGCGTCTGCGAACAGATCGATATCCCTTACTATACAGTCAATTTTGAAAAAGAATACTTCGATAAAGTATTTGCCTATTTTCTCGAAGAATATAAGCGTGGCCGCACCCCAAATCCGGATGTGATGTGCAATCGCGAGATCAAGTTCGGGGAATTCCTTCAAAAAGCTCTCGATCTTGGCGCCGATTATGTTGCTACCGGCCATTATGCCCGTGTAGTAAATGACGGTGAAGGATACCAACTGCTTAGAGGAATCGACAATAACAAGGATCAAACCTACTTCTTGAATGCCCTGAATCAGGAGCAACTGTCCAAAGCGATGTTCCCGATCGGCCATCTGCCGAAGCCAGAGGTGCGGCGGATCGCTGAAGAAGCTGGATTATATACGGCGAAGAAAAAAGACAGCACAGGCGTCTGCTTCATCGGCGAGCGGAATTTCCGTGAGTTCCTAAGCCAATATTTGCCGGCTAAATCCGGTGAAATGGTCGACATCGTAACTGGCGAAGTCAAAGGTCGGCACGACGGCCTGATGTATTACACTCTCGGTCAACGACAAGGACTCGGCATCGGTGGCTCAGGAAACGGAGAGCCTTGGTTCGTCGCCGAGAAGGATTTGGAGCGCAACATCCTGTATGTAGTGCAAGGTGACAAGCATCCAAGCCTCTACTCCACCGAACTGACTGCTTCCGGTATCCACTGGATCGCTGGTCAAGACAAGCTACCGCAAGAGTCGTTTAAATGCACTGCCAAGTTCCGTTACCGCCAGCCTGATCAAGGCGTAACGATCATCCCGAACGAGGATGGTACCGTACGAGTCGTCTTCGACCAACCGCAGAAGGCCATTACTCCAGGACAAGCAGTCGTTTTCTACGACGGCGAAGTTTGCCTTGGCGGTGGCACCATTGAAGCTCCAAAGAAGGTTGCTATCGCAAATTCTTAAGCTGGAACAAATAAAAGGCAGATTCACTCTTTGTAGTGAATCTGCCTTATTTTATTTCTAACGAAACGTGGTATCGTTATTTCGGCCAAATGAGGCTGCTAAAAATTGTAACGAAACTGGATATCGCTATTGTGGCAATTTAGAAGCTAAAAGTCGGGATTTGTCCCGAATAACGTTCTGTAGGTTCGTTAGGTTTAATATGCTGCTGTTTTTGAGGGAATAGCGTTCTGTAGTTTCGTTAGAAATGAAAACCTTCCGTTTTCAGCACTTCAATGTCCAAAGCGGAGGATAAAACACTACACTACTGCCTACGCCGCAGCTCCTGGTTGTGCCGAATCTTGGCCTCATTGCCTTGCTCAGTAGCTTCATAAAATACCCTCTTGGATATACTATCCGGCAAATATTGCTGCTTCACATAATGCCCTGGATAGTTATGCGGGTATTTATATCCTTCATGCCCTAGCTTAACAGCGCCTTTATAGTGAGTGTCCCGCAAATGAAGCGGCACTTCTGCCGACCTTACCTCTTCGATCGCCGTCATCGCTTTGTCGATGGCCATCGTCACCCCATTCGATTTTGGGCTCTCAACCGCGAACAAAATGGCCTGAACGATGTTCAGCCTAGCCTCGGGCCAGCCATTGTTCCTGTAGGCCTGTAGAGCGCTGACTGCCTGTACCATCGCCTGTGGATTAGCTAGGCCAATATCCTCGCTGCTGGCTGCAATCAGGCGGCGGATGAAGGTCATCGGGTCCATGCCCAACTTCTCGACCGCGTAGAGGAACCAGAACACCGCAGCATCGCTGGAGCCGCGAATGCTCTTATGAAATGCCGATAAAACATCATACTGTGTCGACTCATCCGCCTTGACTAGCGGACGGCGGATCGATTCCTCCGCAACTTCTTGAGTCACATGAACCGTGCCATCGCTAAGCGGAGGTGTTGTCAGCACAGCAAGCTCCAATGCGTTCAGAGCCCGACGAATGTCACCGTTGGCCATCGTAGCGATATGCTGTAGCGCTTCCTCATCGACCCCCAGCTTCATGAAGCCAAGCCCTTTCTCCTTATCCTCAAGCGCTCGGCGCATTGCCGAGAGCGAATGATCCTTATTCAACGGCTCAAGCTGGAACAGCGTCGAACGGCTCATCAAGGCCCCATTCACATAATGGAACGGATTCTCCGTCGTTGCGCCGATAAATATGATCGTTCCTTTCTCCACTGCTGGCAGAAGCGCATCCTGACGAGAGCTGTTGAAGCGATGAACCTCGTCCAAGAACAGGATTGTTTTTGTCCCATAGAACGCTTTATCATTATGCGCTTTCTCAATCACTTCACGCACATCCTTGACGGAAGCATCCACCGCATTCAGTCGTACGAATTCTGCCTGCGTATGATTCGAGATAATATGAGCAAGCGTCGTCTTACCACAGCCCGGTGGACCATACAACAGGATCGACGATACCTGATCCGCTTCGATCGCCCGCCGCAGCAGCTTACCAGGTCCGATAATATGCTCTTGCCCGATATATTCATCCAGTGAAGCAGGTCGCATCCGGTCCGCAAGCAAGCGCCCCGACGGCTTCTGTTCCTGGCCATAAGAGAATAAATCCATACCGTTCACTTCCTTACTCCTTGTTCAATGCTTAATAAGTTCAACAAAATATACAGGAATAGGCGAAGGGTAAAATGATTCTGAAGAAGCTAAAAGCTTTCTGCAAGAAAGCTGCTTCGAAAGCATATGCTGCGTTCGCCTTTGTGAGTGGATTTCTACCTTGTTGGATTCTATAAAATCAGGAAATCCACGAACAACAGCGATCGAAAGAACATTTCACCCGATTGCCTTCATCCGCACAATTAGTCTAACTTATTAAGCAAGCTCACTCCCTCTATTTTAGCACACCAGAAGTAAAAAACATTTATAATCGTTCTTTCGCTTCCAACTACTGGCTATATATGAGTTAATATGAATGTCGGCCGACGAATCACGTGAAAGGGGGCTGATCGAAGTGATTTCAGTGATTGAGGTGGTTTCCGCGTAACGCGGAAGCTCTAACAGCGAGGGTGGCTTTACAGCCATCCTCTTATTTCCGTTTGAACCAGACTATGCTAATATAAATGTTATGTACGACAATAAAATGCCGAAAGGGGGATTACGTGCCATGTTAACTTTACTTGACCTGCATTTCAAATTCGAATTACTATGCAAGGAGGAACATGACCGTGAATTACAAAAATGGGAAGGATGTGCTTCCCCTAGGCTGCTGAAGGAGCTCCAGTATTATATCCAAGGAGAGCTGCTCTACATTCCCAAACCGGAACGCGCGAAGGCGCATTGGGGAGAACTCAGCGGAACCCGCAAGCAAATTGCCAAGCGAAATGAAGAAATATATTATCATTACCGTACCGGACGCTCTGTTAAGGATTTGGCTGAAGACTATTACCTGTCCGATGAGAGTATCCGTAAGATATTGTGTAAAATGCGTGCTTCTCTCAAAGAAGTCGCTTCGGTTACAGAATGAAGCTTATGAAAATCATGAAGAAATTAAAGAGACCGCCCGAACAATCGTAAGATTTCGGACGGTCTTTATTTTATCTATAACGGCAAGCTCAACTGGAATTTACGATTCAATAACCACATAATCAGGAATTTGATCCCCATACAACAGCCACAGTTCATGCAAGGCCCGTGTGCATCCAACATATAGCAGCTTTGCATCCTGTGCACCATAATGCTGCGCATCTACATCCGTAACGATAACCGCATCGAATTCAAGCCCCTTGGACAAATAAACCGGAAGTACCGAGATTCCCCCGCATACTTCGTCTTGTCACCATCGATTAAATTGGCCTGCAATCCTTCAGCTATTAATGCATCATACATCTGCTTCGCCTCATCCAGCGTTCTTGTCAGAATCGCCGTAGTACGATACTCACCATTCAGCACTTTGGACAATGCCTGCTTAATTAGCTTCATCTTGCTCTCTCCGGACGACGTATGCTCCAAGCGAACAGGATCACCACTACGGAATACGGGAACGGCCAGTAAGTCGGTACCTACTCCGCGTCTCAATATCTCATTGGCGTACTCGATGATTTCCATGGTCGAGCGATAGCTTCGAGTTAAAGCATAATACGCCGTCTCTTCCTGAGCGAACAGCGTCTGCATCTCCTGCCAATTATCAATTCCTTTGTAGTAATGAATCCCCTGTGACAGATCCCCCAATATGGTAAAAGAATGCCCCTTCACGAACCGATCCAGCACCGCCACCTGAAAAGGACTGAAATCCTGCGCCTCATCGATGACGATATGGTCAAAGGTTAGCTTGCTATCCAATTCATTGACTCCGGCGTAGAGATATAACAGTGCGGCTAGATCCGCTTCCTGCACGATTCCATCCTTCAAGCAATCCTTCGTCTCCTTCCAGACCGCTGTCGGGATTCGGGCTTGTAAATCCTCCACCTCAAAATCAGCATTCTTCTTCACCTGGAACAGATTCCGGTACAGCTGAAGCGAATCCAGCTCAGGCCATTTCTTCGCATAAGCCTTCTCGCGCTGCTGCGCCTTCTTCTTCCGTTCCTTTAATGCCGCAGCCGAAGGCGACTTCTTCAGTTCCATTTCAACCCAGCGATGAATCCGGGCTAATACCCGCTCCTTGCGCCGGGCCACCGGATAGTATTTATACTCTCCTTCGAACCACTCCATAATTTCCGCCCGTGACAGCCGCTTTCCGTCCCAAGGCTCAAAATCTACCTGAGGCACACAGTTCGCCTCAATCCTCAAAATATAATCGTCCAGCAAAGCCTTGAACTGGGTTGAACCTTTATATTTACCCGGATAGATTTGCTCCGTCCGTCCTTTTTGCTTCTGTGCATCATCGTCGAACCAGCGCATCAGACCAGCAGAACCATCCGATGGTACTGTAGTAAGTCCGATCACCTTAGCAGCCCAATCGGTAAATGTACACTGTTGAATGTCGCCAACCCCTAACTCAGGTAGCACATCAGAGATATAATCGATAAACATCAAGTTTGGGGCGAAAATAACCATCCGCTCCGCTTTAATCTGTTCTTTATACTGATATAGCAAAAAAGCCAACCTATGCAAGGCAACTGTCGTCTTCCCGCTCCCTGCGACCCCTTGAATAATCAGCGCGGTATTTTTCAGGGCACGAATAATCTGATCCTGCTCCGCCTGAATCGTCGAGACGATATCGCGTAGACGGTTATCCTTATTCTCACCGAGACGATAGACGAGAAACTCATCAGACACTCCAGGCGTATCGGCATCCTTATTAAAAGTATCCACGACCCGTTCCAGCTTCCTCTGACGGATCACGATATTGCGTTTCAGAGAGACTTCGCCCTCGATCAATCCTTCCGGAGCCTCGTATGATGCCGAATCTCCACCGGTAAAAGAATAGAATAAGCTGGCAACCGGGGCCCGCCAATCGATCACCATCGGCTGCTTGCCCTCTGTATCGCTCACGCCTGCTTTTCCAATATATAGCGGCATAAGCTCACGACCAGACTCCTCAAAATCCAAACGTCCAAAATACGGCTCTTGTGCGGACTGCACCAGCTTTTGTCGTTGTCCTTCCCTACTTGCCTCGAGCGCCTGCTCCGTGAAATCATCCCCTACATAGACCGGGATGCTTCGGAGCTGCTGCAGCTGATCATCAATACTCGCCAGAGCACGGTTGAGCTTCCGTTCCTCTTCTTGATAGGCACTTTGAAATTCACTCACTTTCAGTTACCTCCTAAGATAAATTTGTCAAAAGGAATTCAATTATATCACTGCGCTCCTCAAAAAGCGAACAATTACTTGCAACATAAATAAAATAGACGCCAGGGACTTCAAAACCACCACAGCGTCTATTGTTTTATTTATTTTGCTTCTTATCCAGCAGATCACGTACTGCTACACTCACCATGATCAGACCAACAACCGGCGGAACAAAGGAGTTGCTTGCTGGAGGCTGCTTCGCTTTGCGAATCTCTGGTGCATTGTCAGGGACGATTTTCTTCGTTACTTCGGCGCGCGGCTTAACCGGCTGCTCAGTAGAGAAGACAACCTTAACTCCCTTCTTAATGCCAAGCTCACGCAGCTTAGTGCGCACAACTCTGGCCAGAGGGTCCATATGAGTCTTGGAGATATCCGCGACTTGGAATTTCGTAGGATCCATCCGATTCGCCGCCCCCATACTGGACAAGACCGGGATGCCTCTCTTACGGCATTCAAGAATAAGATGGATTTTATAAATAATTGTATCCGAAGCATCAAGCACATAATCGATATCGTATTTGAACAATTCCTCATAGGTTTCTTCCGTATAGAACATGTTCAAGGCGATCGTTTCACATTCGGGATTAATCAATTTGACCCGCTCGCACATCAGATCGGCTTTATTTTGCCCAATCGTCGTTGTCAGCGCATGAATTTGCCTATTAATGTTCGTTATATCAACAACATCCTTGTCGATCAGAATAATACGGCCTACTCCGGTCCGAGCCAGAGCTTCCACCGCCATCGAACCAACGCCACCGATCCCCAGCACCGCTACAGTACTATTTTTTAGAATATCCAGCCCTTCTGCTCCGATGGCCAGCTCTGTCCGTGAAAATTGATGAAGCATGATTCATATACCTCCCATTAGCCCTGACGATAAATTCAATTTTCTGTATGCAAATTAGTAGAGGTTGTTTAAAAAGTCCCCCTTTTAAACACACACTAATATTAATAATAAATACAGAAGATTGTCTCGTTTGTCATCATATCATCCAGATGTATCTCTGCTCAAGATTATACACCAGATTTACACAAATTACATTTAAACAATCAACTTAATGGGTATTTTTCATAATGTCCGTATTCATAGTGACAAATTGAAGCGCTTGGGGATCTTTTATAAAAAAGACCCTACCCCGCCCAAGCGGAGTAAGGTCCTTCTGTATTATAAGCAAGCTAATCGGACAGATGTCCGAGTCTGCTATATTTATTTTGCTGCTACAGGTGGCTTGGTAGCCACTTTGATGTGCAGTTGCTCCAATTGAGGAGTATCTACCTCGGACGGTGCGTTCATCAACAGATCGGTCGCGCTCGCCGTCTTAGGGAATGCAATCGTCTCACGCAGGTTGGAACGGCCAGACAACAGCATAACCAGACGGTCGAAACCGAAGGCGATACCGCCATGTGGTGGAGTACCATACTCGAATGCATCCATCAGATATCCAAACTTGTCCTTAGCTTCTTCTGGGACAGGCCGATCGCGTTGAACATCTTCTCTTGAACATCGCGTTTGTAAATACGCATCGAACCGCCACCGACTTCATAGCCATTCAATACAAGGTCATAGGCTTGAGCCAGAATCTTACCAGGGTCTGTATCGAACAGCTCCAGGTCTTCTTCGCGTGGACGAGTGAACGGATGGTGCTCCGCTACATAGCGCTTCTGTTCTTCATCCCAACCCAGCAGCGGGAAGTCAACTACCCAAGCGAATTTGAAGACATTGTCATCGATCAGGCCAAGATCACGTCCGATCTTCAGGCGGAGTGCGCCAAGCACATCGGCAACAACCTTCTTGTTATCTGCGGAGAAGAGCAGCAAGTCGCCTTCCTCAGCTCCAGTACGTTCTTTCAGCGTCTCGATTTCTTGCTCGCTCAAGAACTTAACGATAGGTCCACGGAACGTCCCTTCCTTCACCTGTACCCAAGCCAGACCCTTGGCGCCATAACGAGCCGCATATGGACCAAGATCATCGATATCTTTACGGCTCCAAGTTCCGCAGCCCTTCGCATTAAGAACTTTAACCTCTCCGCCCTTCTCAACAACGGAGTTGAATACCTTCACGCCGCTTGCAGCGACGATATCGCTAACGTCTACGAGTTCCAGACCAAAGCGAAGATCCGGCTTGTCCGAGCCGTATTTACCTATAGCATCGGCATAAGTAAGACGTTGGAACGGAGTTTCAATGTCGATCCCCTTTGTTTCCTTGAACAGACGAACAACCAGCTTCTCCATCATTTCCAACAGCTCATCACGCGACAGGAAAGAGGTCTCAATGTCCACCTGAGTAAATTCTGGCTGGCGGTCAGCACGCAGATCCTCATCGCGGAAGCAGCGTGCAATTTGATAGTAACGCTCAACGCCACTTACCATAAGAAGCTGCTTGTACAACTGTGGAGATTGCGGCAAAGCGAAAAATTCACCCGGATGCACACGGCTAGGAACGAGATAGTCGCGCGCACCTTCCGGAGAGCTCTTCGTCAAGATTGGAGTCTCTACTTCGATGAAGTCTTCTCCATCGAGGAAGTCACGGAATACCTTGGCTGCCTTGGAGCGAAGCAAGAGCGTCTTCTGCATTTCAGGACGACGCAAATCTAAATAGCGATATTTCAGACGCAGTGATTCGTCCACTTCCACTCCATCTTCAATGAAGAACGGAGGTGTCTTCGCTGCGTTCAACACTTCGATCTCTGTAATTTGCACCTCGATGTCGCCGGTTGGCATATTCGAGTTGATTGTCTCAGCATCGCGCTTTACTACTTTACCGCTGACTGCAAGGACATATTCGCTGCGCACTCTGTCAGCAACCTTCAGCGCCTCACCGGAATAAGCTGGGTTGAATACGACTTGCACTAGACCGCTGCGGTCGCGTAGATCGATGAATAGTACGCCACCCAAGTCGCGACGGGTTTGAACCCAACCATTCAGCGTAACTGTTTCTCCAATGTTTGCGGCGCTAAGCGTTCCGCATTGATGAGTTCTTTTCATGATATTATCTCCTTTTATACTTTTATGAGAAAAAGCTCACTTAAAGTGCGTGTTCAAAAAGGCCGGTTTTCAGCACCGAGAAGGTTGAATAAAGCTAGGGCCTGAGGAGCGGAGCGTACGTTTTGGGTACGTGAGTACCGGAAGGCCCGGCTGAATTCAAGATTCGATGTTGAATTTGCTTCCTGATTCACTTCGTGATCAAAAGCGGACTTTTGAACAACCTCTTGAAGCTCTTGATCATTTCATTACTTCTTCAATTCTTCAGCCAGATCGCTCAGCTTCACGATACGCTGTTCACCAGTCTCCATCGATTTCAACGTAATCTCACCGCGTTCCAGCTCGTCATCCCCGAGGATCGCAGTAAACTTAGCCTGCATTCGGTCTGCCGATTTCATCTGTGCCTTAATCTTGCGTCCCAGATAATCGCGGTCCGCTGAGATGCCTGCCTGACGCAGCTTGGCAAGTTGAATCGTAACCTCTTTGTCGGCTGCGTCGCCTAATGCCACGAGATAAATATCAAGCGGTCTGATCCCGCTGATTTCGATCTCCTGCTTCTCCAGAATTAGAGCAATACGCTCCAGACCGATCGCCATGCCGATACCCGGCTGATCTGGACCGCCCACTTCACTAACAAGTCCGTTATAGCGTCCGCCGCCGCCAATCGTATCGATCGCACCGATTCCCTGAGCTTTATATTCAAACGCAGTGTGCGTGTAGTAGTCAAGCCCGCGCACGAGGCGAGGATTGATGACAAACTCAACCTCCATTGCGGTGAGTAACTCCTGTACCTTAGCAAAATGCGTTGAGCACTCTTCATCCAAGCTCTCCAGAATGGAAGGAGCATTTACGAATTTCTCTTGATCCACCTTGCAGTCGAGAACACGCAGTGGGTTGCGTTCCATCCGGGACTGACAGTCCTTGCAGAGCGTATCCTTCATTGGAGTAAGGAAATCGAGCAGAGTCTGACGATAAGCAGCACGGCTCTCCGCATTTCCCACCGAGTTAATCTCCACCTTAACATCCTGAAGGCCGAGCTCACGGCAGAACTGATAACCAAGTGCCACTACTTCTGCATCTATCGCCGGATCTGTCGCTCCGAACGCTTCAATACCGAATTGGTGGAATTGTCTTTGCCGTCCAGCTTGTGGACGCTCATAACGGAACATTGGTCCGATATAATACAACTTGCTGACATTCGGTTCCCCGTACAGCTTGTTCTCAACATAGGCACGTACAACCCCGGCAGTGCCCTCCGGGCGTAGTGTCATGCTGCGATCTCCCTTGTCCGTGAAGGTGTACATTTCCTTCTCTACGACGTCTGTAGTCTCGCCAACACCACGTTCAAAGAGTGATGTTTGTTCAAATATCGGTGTACGAACCTCTTTATAGTTGTAACGCCGACATACATCGCGTGCTTTATCCTCGATGAACTGCCATTTTTCCACCGTGCCTGGCAACAAATCCTGTGTACCTGTCGGTTTCTGAAAAGCCATAATATCGATCCTCCATCGTTATGAATTACTCGAAAATAAAAAAACTCCGCCCCTGTTATCTATAACAGGGACGAGAGATTATATTTTCATATCACCCGTGGTACCACCCACATTCCGAATACGTGCAAGAGAATTCGTTCTCTGTATACTGCACTTATGTACTGTATACATACAATCTCGCCAGCATTCGCTTCATACGGTTAACGCCCGTTAACGCTGCACGTCTACTAAGCATTCTGCGCAATTACAATTGCAAATGCCTTTCGTCGCCAGTTCTCGGGGAAGTCCTTCCTTCAATCATCAACCAGAATCCTTCCAGCCAGCTGCTTCAATTGCAGTCACAGCGGTGATGCCGCCATACAGCATATTGAACAGTCAGGGATTCCTCTCTGCGGTTGTGGGGCTGAAGTACTCGTCCCGTCATCAAATCACTATAGATGTTGCTTATACTCAAACTAATATATATTTTTTGATTTTAAGTAACTAATGCGACAAAGTCAAGCCCCAGATAAAAGAAAAAAACCTGTTACCAACGGGGTACAGGTCCAAAAGGTATATATTAAAAAGGGGGTCATGTCTTTATTATAAACAGGCTATGTTAAAGGACTGTGAAGCTAATGTTACAGTTAGATTACAAAGATCAGATATCAGTCGATTCAATATAAGCGCCCAAAGACCGCAATTTATGAACGATGTTCTCATACTGGTCATCGCTTACTTTAGTGCTGAGCGTATATTGGAACCGGTCCATCTCACCTGCTGCTACGTCATCCAGCGCATCATCTCTGACCGTATTTTCCTGATCAGCATCTATTTCATTCTGACCCCCTCGTACTTCCCCATCCTCCATGTCAACGAGATGGTACAATCCTTGCGCAGACAATGTCGCCGGACCAGTTCCAACTATAAATCCATTGTTGCTCATCGGATAGAAGGCAAGTGCAGTCAAATCGCTGCGAGCTATTGAGTCGGACAATCGCCCAACCTCAACGTCATCGGCTTGAAAAGCCATCAAGCTTGCTCTGGCGCCTTCAGCCTCATCCTCATTACGGAAATAAGCTTGTAGATACTTGGACATCTTAATCACTCCCTTATAGAGGTTGTTCAAAAAGTCCGCTTTTGATCACGAAGTGAATCAGGAAGTCAGTTCGGCTTCAAATCTTGAATTCAGCCGGGACTTCCGGTGCTCACGTACAACTACGTACGCTCCGCTCCTCAGTCCCTAGCTTCATCCAACCTTCTCGGTGCTGAAAACCGAATTTTTTGAACTCAAATTTTATGAAGAAGATATGATCTTGCATTTCTGCTTAACGACGTGGCAAATATTCTCTTGAAGGTCGGGATTCCCGCAAAGATTCGAACTCATCCTTCTGCCCGGACTTCGCCAGCATTCCAGCCTCACCACTGCCACCCGCCGGGATGAGCGAGAGGCTCTGCCATACTTTTGATTTTAAGGATTGGCGCATAACAAATAGGCTCCCTCTCTGAACATCTTCTATGCGGCAAATGCTTGTCCAAAAAGTCATCATGATCGAACCAATCTCGATGACTTTATTGAACTCTTTACATAGAAGGGTATCCAGTGAAGAAGCCCTTTATCCGTGATATATAGCAGTAATCAATAATCGATCAAACGTTAGGGCTGTCCAGCACAATCGTAACAGGTCCCCAGTTTGTCAGAGCAACGTCCATGTTGGCTCCGAATTGGCCGGCTTCTACCACAAGCCCTTTCTCCCGTAACATCTCATTGAAGCAGTTATAGAGTGGCTCGGCTTGCTCTGGTCTGGCTGCAGCAATGAAGCTTGGACGCTTACCCTTGCGACAATCCCCATATAGCGTGAACTGTGAGACCGATAAGATCGCTCCCCGATATCTGTCACGCTAAGATTCATTTTGCCTTCTTCGTCTTCAAAAATCCGCAATCCAGCAATCTTCTCAGCAAGATAAGCGGCTTCTTTCTCGGTATCCTCATGCGTAATTCCGACGAGCAGCATAAGGCCTTGCCCAATGGAGCCTATTACCTCACCTTGTACCGTAACATTAGCTTCTTTACACCTTTGTAGGACGACTTTCATTTTTGCATTAACTCCGTTCTCATGTAAATGCTATTGCATGATCCGATGCACTGTATAGACATCCTTCACTCGTTTGATCTTCTCGACGACGGACTGCAAATGATCCGTATTCCGAATAAGGATCGTCATATGAACCTGCGCCATTTTATTTTTATCCGAACGCCCCGACACCGCGGAAATGTTCGTCTTGCTCTCCGATACGGCTTGAAGTACTTCATTAAGGAAGTTACGCCGATCATGGCCGGTTATCTCGATATCAACACTATAGTTGGCTTCGATCGCTCCAACCCATTCAACATCAATAATACGCGCTGCCTCTTCGCCTTCTCCGTCATGAGGAATATTCGGACAGTCGCTGCGATGGACAGACACGCCCCTACCTCGGGTAATGTAACCAACGATTTCATCGCCCGGAACCGGATTGCAGCATCTGGCGAAGCGAACTAGCAAGTTGTCGATTCCCTTTACGACAACGCCATTCGTTGGACGAGGCTTGCGCGCCTCCGTACTTGGCTTCACTTCTTTTATCTCTGAAGTAAGCTCGATGGAATTGCTCTCTTCCTGCTCCTTACGCAGCTTCTCCGTCAGCTTGGTGCATATTTGCGCTGCCGTAATACCGCCAAATCCGATCGCCGATAGCATATCATCGATATCATTGAACGAGAATTTCTTCGCGGCATCCAGCATTTTATCGTCAGTCATCCATAGCGATGAATCGATCCCTGCGCGCTTCAGTTCGCGTTCAATCAATTCGCGCCCTTTTTCAATATTTTCCTCGCGCTTCTCTTTCTTGAACCACTGCTTAATTTTACTCCGAGCATGAGAGGATTGTGCGATTTTCAGCCAATCCTGGCTAGGTCCATAAGAATGCTTCGAGGTTAATATCTCAACAATATCCCCTGTCTTGAGCTGACAATCCAGAGGAACAATCCGTCCATTCACCTTGGCCCCGATCGTTCGATTGCCGACCTCGGTATGAATGCGATACGCAAAATCGAGCGGAACCGAACCTACAGGCAGTTCGATGACCTCTCCGGAAGGCGTGAATACGAATACCAAGTCAGTAAAGAAGTCCATTTTGAGCGATTCCACGAACTCTGACGCATCCTTAGCTTCATGCTGCAGCTCAAGGATTTCATTAAAGAACGTCATTTTGTTCTCTGGACCACCCTTATAGCTACCTTCCTTATAGGCCCAGTGCGCCGCGATCCCGTACTCTGCTGTACGGTGCATTTCCCAAGTACGGATTTGTACTTCTGTCGGCTCGCCATTCGGTCCAACCACAGTCGTGTGGAGGGATTGATACATATTCGCCTTAGGCATGGCAATATAATCTTTGAATCGTCCAGGCATCGGCTTCCATAACGTATGGATAATTCCAAGGGTTGCGTAACAATCCTTAATATTGTTAACGATAATACGAATGGCAAGCAAATCATAAATTTCATTAAATTGCTTGTTCTTCATCGTCATTTTATTATAGACACTATAGATATGCTTAGGACGACCTGATAGATCAGCTTCTACTCCCATTTCCTCCAGCTTCTCTTTAATCCGCCCGATCACATTCGCAATATATTCTTCTCGCTCTGCCCGTTTTTTGCGCATTAAATTAGCAATCCGGTAATACTGCTGAGGATTCAAATAACGAAGTGCAATATCTTCCATTTCCCATTTAATCGCAGAAATACCGAGCCGATTTGCTATTGGACAGAAAATTTCCAGTGTTTCATAAGCTATACGCCGCTGGCTCTCTTCAGATTGATATTTCAAGGTCCGCATATTATGAAGGCGGTCAGCAAGCTTAATTACAATGACGCGAATATCCTGCGCCATTGCTATAAACATTTTTCGATAATTCTCATTTTGTTGCTCTTCCTTGGAACGGAACTTAATCCGCTCGAGCTTGGTTAGACCATCAACCAACAAGGCGCACTCCATGCCAAATTGATTCTCGATCTCCTTCAAGGAGACGGTAGTATCCTCTACCACATCATGAAGAAGCGCTGCAATAATGGACAAAACGTCCATCTGCATGCTTACGACGATTTCCGCTACCGCCAAAGGATGTTGGATATACGGTTCTCCGGATTTACGCACTTGGCCGTGATGGGCCTGGTCTGCGAAGTCATACGCCTCCCGGATACGAGGAAGATCCGGTTCTTTTATATAGGCAGACGCCTTTTCAAGTAATCGCTCTATGCCCATTTAATCCTGTCCGAGTCCTTTCTATATATCAATCTAGATTGAGATTTGTATGTTAGAGGGCACTATACCCCCAGTTTTGATTTCCTATAATTATGCCTCTTACATACACTGCCGTCAACTATTGTGTCTTGATTTTGAACAGCTATTAGAGAGAGGAGAGGAATCTGTCCGACAGGTTTCAACTAATTTCCCGTATATTTGAAAATAATGTTTCATTCTTGAGAGGAATTATCCACCAACTGACGAATATCCATATAACAGAAAATTTCAATTTTATTTAGGAGGAATCCCATTCTTATGAACAATCCGAATGTCGATCCATCCTCGACCGGGATAGACCCCAAAGTGGCCGGTCTTCTATGTTATGTATTCTCTTTTGTATCAGGCATCATCTTCCTAGTTATCGAGAAAAGAAGCTCTTTTGTTAAGTTTCACGCAGCCCAATCTCTCATCGTCTTTGGTGCTTTAACGCTAATCAATATTATTCTAGGCTTCATTCCGATCATCGGGACAATCATCTCGTTTATTCTCGTGCCGCTCTCTTTTGTACTATGGATCGTGCTTATGTTGCTTGCCTTGCAAGGTAAGCAGACGAAGCTGCCAATCATCGGCGATTACGCCGAACAACTAAGCAGAAGCTTCTAAAGGGTTAATCATTCACTTATAGAGAAATTCTAATGATGGTACCTTGGGTCCGGATTTGCAGCAATGCATACACCGGGCCTTTTTGGCATCCGCGCTTCATATCAACTCCAAGGATGATTGTGTAGATTCAACTTTACTCAGGTTTTCTGAAAAGACCGATAGCGGGTTAAATTTATTGTTGAAAAATGTTGAGATTGTCCTTATCATATTAGGGATGTCTAAGAACGTTAAAATAATAGAGGAGTGACCCTGCTTGCAACGTGAAATTCAAGTTAATGAGAAAGTTCCTTTCGGGCCTGGCGTATTATTAAGTCTTCAGCATTTATTCGCCATGTTTGGCAGTACGGTACTGGTACCGAATCTATTCCACGTAGATCCGGGCATGATCCTGCTGATGAACGGAATCGGCACCCTGCTCTACATCCTGATCTGTAAAGGCAAAATCCCTGCTTATCTCGGATCGAGCTTCGCCTTTATCGCACCTGTTAGTCTAGTACTCGATAAATACCCAGGAAATGGGTACTCACTCGCTTTGGGCGCTTTCATCATTACTGGTCTTATCTTCATCCTGGTAGGATTACTCGTAAAATATGCCGGAACTAAATGGATTGACGTCGTATTTCCTCCGGCTGCAATGGGCGCTATCGTCGCTTTAATCGGTCTTGAACTGATTCCTGTAGCTGCAGGCATGGCCGGATGGATCTCTAGTAATCCAGGTGAGCCATTTGTTCCAAATGCAACAGCTATTACTCTCTCACTGGTAACTCTCGGTGTGACCATTCTCGGTGCGGTACTCTTCCGCGGCTTCCCTAAGATCATTCATATCCTGATCGGTATCGTAGTCGGTTATATCCTCGCTCTGATCCTCGGTGAAGTGAATACCGGAGCAATCAGCGCAGCGAATTGGTTCTCCATGCCAACTGTATCTACACCTCAATTTGACCCTGCAGCTATCGTTACGATCATCCCAGTTGCAGTCGTTGTCATCGTAGAACATATCGGCCACTTGCTCGTCACAAGCAATATCGTCGGCAAGGATTTATCGAAGGACCCTGGTCTGCATCGATCCTTGTTAGCAAACGGAATTTCTACTGTGTTCTCCGGCTTTGTCGGCTCAACACCGAATACGACATATGGTGAGAACATCGGTGTTATGGCATTGACCAAAGTCTACTCTACTTATGTGATTGGCGGAGCAGCCATCTTTGCTATCCTACTCTCCTTCTCGGGTAAATTCTCGGCTGTCATTGCCAATATCCCTGTGCCGGTTATGGGCGGAGTATCGCTGCTATTATTCGGCGTCATCGCTGCTTCCGGTCTTCGTATCTTCGTCGAACAGAAGGTCGATTTCTCCAAGGCAACGAATATGATTCTCACTACCGTCGTATTTGTGGTTGGACTTAGTGGCGCTACACTTCAATTCGGTAACATTCAATTAAAAGGCATGGCTTTGGCAACGATTGTAGGTATCGTACTCAGCTTGTTCTTCAAGTTCATTCAGCATTTCGGCCTCTCTAACGAGAAGGAAGACGCTGCTTAATTATTATCCTATAGAAAAGGGCGGTCCCCAATGTAGTAATCACTACTGGAGACCGCCCTTGTTGTATCATTAGTCAAGTTCAGAAGTACCTAATTAATAATCATACTTTGCGAGAGAGAATACGCTAATGTCCGGTAGCTTCGCCCGTCCGTTCAGCTCGCTAAGCTCAATCAGGAAAGCAGTTCCTACGACATTACCTCCAAGCTCACGAACGAGCTCTACGGAAGTAGCGATTGTGCCACCTGTAGCCAGTAGGTCATCAGCGATCAATACATTTTGCCCAGGCTTAATAGCATCCTTGTGCATCGCCAGTTTATCTTTGCCATATTCCAGATCATAACCTGCCTCGATCGTCTCATACGGCAGCTTACCGCTCTTGCGAATCGGCACGAAGCCAACCCCAAGCGCATAAGCAAGCGGAGCTCCAACGACAAAACCACGAGCTTCTGGCCCGGCGATGACATCGATTTTCAAGTCGCTGATCATCTCTTTGATCGCGTTGATTGCTTCCTTGTATTTCTCACCATCATTCAGCAGGGTCGTAATATCCTTGAAACTGATACCCGGTTGCGGAAAGTCAGGAATGACACGAATATACGGTTTTAAATCCAATAAAATCTCCTCCATCAAAATATAATATAGACTTCTACGTATGCCTTGAACAAAATTCAAATACTATGAAACCCCCTGTAATTGGCAGGTGATCCATTCCGTGATTTGCGGTACTTCTTCATAGAGCAATATTTGCTCCATCTCGGCAAGCAGTCCTAAGGCTTGATACCCCCGTGCCGATTCTAATGGACGCTTCGATGGCGTAGGATTCACTTCAATCCGTCCTTCGCTCCGTACGATGAAATCCAATTCAACAAATATATCCAGAATAAAATATAACATACGGCGAGAAATTCCAAAACGGGTCATTACTTCAGCGATCACTCGTTCTTCATCGCATTCACTCAGCCCAACATATTTCCTGAGGAATATATAAACCTGCTTGAAGCGATCACGCGACGGTGCTTCGAGCAGATCCACAGATGAGCGTGGATGAAGCAGAAATACCCGCTCCAGATTACCGAAGCTAGACAATGTATTGTTCCAAATTTCCGGCGATTCCGGAAGTTCCATCACAAATAATGTTTTTACTGTAACCGCATCTCCAGTATCCGATTCAGACCTGCCGGGACTGATACCCTGTTCTTGGTCATAGACCCAAACCGAAGTCCTCTCCAAATGTCCAACAGAGAGTAAATCAGCTCTGCGACTGGAGACAACAGCCATCGTTTCGGCGCCGCAATACGAAGTTGTTAACAGGCTCTTCTGCAATTCCTCGATCTTCGTACCAGGGTCCCGTGCATCGCGATAATCAAACACCTGCAGATGCGGGATCGAAATGTCTTGAATGAATAACTGTGGTTTGCGCTGTCCATTCCATTCATTAATCGCCGCTTCAACGACCAGATCAACTCTCGCTTCCGGTGTTAAAAGATTAAATACTTCCCCTTTGCCGAAAGCAACGGCCTCTATCATACTTCCATCCTGACGGATCGTCAACTTCAAATGCTTGCCATCCTTGCCCATCTGCCTATAGTCCAGTAATTCAGCATCACGGACGAGCAGTCGCGGGGATGGGTTCTCCATTCCGAACGGCGCCATACGGGACAATTGTTCAATCACAGGTATTGTGATCTCCCTTAATCTGCATTCAAGATCAGCCTGTAGAGACGGGATAAAGTGCTCCGGCCTAAGAACGTTCTGGGCAAACTCATTCAGCTTCTGTTCGAACTCTTCCAGACGGTCTCTATGCAATGACATGCCTGCTGCGGAAGGATGTCCCCATAATGATCAAGCAGCGCATCACAATGCGTTAAGGCCTCATAGATATCAAAGCCTGGAATGGAGCGCGCTGATCCTTTGCATTCTCCCGTGACAGCATTAATACCGAGCACAAGAGTTGGACGGTAGTATCGTTCTAGGATCTTAGAAGCAACAATACCGACGACGCCAACATTCCAGCCTTCTCCGGCAACTACAAGCACATCGGGGAGCGTTCCTGCGGCTTCTGCGGCCTCGATTTGTTCGAATGCTTCGCCTACGATTTCATCCACAAGCTGCTGACGCTCTCTATTGAGCAAATCCAGCTTCTCTGCCGAGTCCTCAGCCACTTCCATGCTCGTTGCGGTTAGAACATCGAGCGCGCTAAATGCATGGCTCATTCGCCCCGCCGCATTGATACGCGGTGCCAGACCGAAGGCTACATTCGTAGAGGTAACCTCTCCTTCTTTCCATCCAGCTGTATAAAGTAATGCCGAGATACCTGGGAAGGAAGATGCTGTCATCTGCTCCAGCCCCATGCGAACGAGTACTCTATTCTCATCCATCAACGGCATCAGATCCGCTATAGTTCCCAAGGCTACAAATTCAAGCCATGCAGCAGGTGTGTCCTCACCGAGTAGAGCACAAGCGAGCTTATATGCTACTCCCACTCCAGCCAATCCTTTGAAGGGATAAGAACAATAGGGAAGCTTCGGATTGATCAGCGTATAAGCTTCAGGCAGCTTTGCTGGTGGCTCGTGATGGTCGGTAACAATCACGTCAATCCCTAGCTCAGCAGCATAAGCGATTTGCTCCACAGCGCTAATTCCGGTATCAACAGTAATGATCAGGCTGACTCCATTGTCATGAGCCTGCTTGAGAACATGGTTATGTAATCCATAACCTTCCTTCGAGCGATGCGGTATATAGAATTCAAAGTTGGCCTGGAGCGTTCGCATCAGCTCAATCATTAGGGCGGTTGAGGATACTCCATCTGCGTCATAATCCCCGTATATTAATATTCGCTCCCCGGCCTCTATGGCCTTACGAATCCTTGGAACCGCTTCCTCGATTCCACTCATCTGATATGGATCATGCAACCCCGTTAAGGAGTGATCCAGGAAATTTGATACATCCTCGGGATTTGTCATTCTCCGTGTCACTAACAATGAAGCAAGCATAGCCGGAATCCCCAGCTGTTGTTGTAATTGATGAGAGACCTCCAGATCACAAGGAGATAAATTCCAATGGTATTTCGATTGCAGCAACGACTTACACCTTCTTTCTCCTGTCGGACCCCCGCTTTTGACAACGAAGTGAAACCAGAAATATGTTCGAACTCTATTGCAGTAAGTTTGGGGTATCCTCATTCGATCCGAGCTGATTACTCTTGTAGGGATAGCCGGGATCATAAGGCTGTACAAGAATACTAACATCATTCACATGAGAGAAGCGATGCATGAGCAGCACCTTGGCCCGGTTAGCGATATCATTCGCCTCTGTAACAGTAATCCGCGGATTCACACTAATCTTGGCGGTTACCTTCACATAATGCCCCTGCTCTTGTGCAAGCAAATCTTCGACAGTAATAATTCCGTGAACGCGCTGAACAGTTTCAATGAACCTCTCTGTATCTTCTTCGACCAACGTTGTCACTAGCGAATTGTTGATTGCCCTGCGAACCATCAAATAAGCTCTGTAGGCTACGAGAATCGCCACGATCATTGCCATAATCGGATCGATATAGAGCATGAACGGTATATCTAGAGCATGACCAGCCATCGCTCCAAATACGCCCAACATGACAATGATTGAGCAATAAAGTGAATAACGGTGGTTCTCAACGTCATCCTCACGTTCCTTCTCTCCCGTAATTGAAAGGCGGAACTGTAACTGAAAAATAAGTTCCTTCAAGACAAGAGAGACAACAACCACGACACCGGCAACATATCCGGGCGCAGCAACCTTCCTATCAAAAATGGCCGTTAATGTCGTAATAATCGTCTGCATAGCACCGAGCAGAAGCAGAACCGCTACAAATACAGCGATCGGTAAGCTCGTATTAGCTTTCTGCACGGGATCTCGCCGTGAAAATGGTGATTTACGATGATAGAACAATCTCCATTTATCCGTCAATTTAGAAGCTATAGTAGACAAAACCTCAGATAACGAGAATAGCGAATCAGCTAGCATTGCACGGCTGTTGAACAATAAACCTACGGTTCCTTTTAAAGCCGCAAGAGCCACATTACTCACCATACTAACTGCAGCAACAGAATCATCACCGATAGTTTGTTCGCGTCCCATGATATCCCTCCTGAAACCCGAGAACTAATAAAGAATGATAGAGCCGCGTCGTAATCGACGCGGCTCCACACATACCAAGCAACAATACTACTCTCTATTTAATCGCTTAAGCAGCCTTAGCCGGTTTTTTCTTTTCTCTTACTTTAAGCACATACCACAGCGGGCTGGCAATAAAGATAGTCGAATAAGCCCCGAGCACAAGACCGATCGTCATAGCAAGTGAGAACATCTTAATCGATTCTCCACCAAGTAAGAACAGGAAGAGAGCTGCAATGAATACGGTCAAAACCGTATAGATCGAACGCATGATCGTCTGAGCGATACTATGATCGACGAGTTCCTTAAGATCCTCTTTGGTCTTCAATTTGCTAAACCGCATATTTTCACGAATCCGGTCAAAGATAACGATCGTATCGTTGATAGAGTAACCAATAATGGTCAGTACAGCAACGATAAACGTAAGATCGACCTTAAGATGGAAAATAGAGAAGAGCGCTATAACCAGAATCGCATCATGCAGCAGAGAAATAACTGCCGCTACGGCAAAACGCCATTCAAACCGAATACTTACATAAACAATAATCCCTAAGCACGCAATAAGAACCGCTTTAATCGCATTTTGCGCCAGCTCTTTGGCCATTTCCGTATCTACCGTATTAACCTCAAAAGCTGCATTCTCATCAAGCTTGCTTATTTCTTTCTTCAGTGCTACGTCCTGATCTTCATCGAGCACCTTTGTGAAGCGGATGCTTATTGTCTCCTCACCGGCATTGATGGTTGTTCCCTCTGCAATGTCGAGATTCTTCACAATCGATTCAATCTCACTCTTCGTAATCGACTTGGTTGTTTTTACATCAACGTTAGATCCTGATTGGAAGTCTACACTATAATTCAATCCAAAGAAGGACAAGGAAGCTACGCCAAGCACGATTAATGCAATCGATATAGCGAAGAAGTATTTACTTAAATGCACATAATCCAGTTTCTTAATGCTTTTATCAAAGTGCACGAATCTCACTCTCCTTAACACCGAAATATTTCGGTTTCATCAGCTTACCAGCTTTGAGCAGCAAGTTAAGGAGGAACCGGACAAAGTAAACATTCGTTGCGATACTAAGTACGATTTCTACGATAAGGACAAGGGCAAACCCTTTAACTGATCCAGTACCGTAAATATACATCACGATAGCTACGATAATCGTCGTAATGTTGGAGTCCAATACCGTCCGAAGAGAATGCTTGCCCCTGCTTTTACAGACGACATCACGCTCTTGCCGCTCCTAAGCTCTTCTCTTATCCGTTCATTGGTAATGATGTTGGCATCGACAGCCATCCCGATCCCGAGAATGATCGCCGCAATCCCTGGAAGAGTCAATGTGAAGTTGGCCCACGCGAACACCGCAATCAAAAGCCAAGTGTGCAAAATCAAAGCAAAGCTAGCAATAAGTCCAGGTGCCCGGTACATTCCTACCATGAACACTAGAATAAACACCGAACCAATCAAACCTGCTTCGATCGTAGATTTCAGCGATTGCTGACCAAGGGTTGCTCCGATGCTCTGCGAGTATTTCTCGTGAAGCTTCAAAGGCAAAGCACCCAAATTGATAACGTCACGGAGCTCTTTCGCTTTATCCATATCGTTGCCTACGCTGATAGAAGCAGATCCATCGGTGAGAACAGCTTGTACAACCGGGTCAGAGACCAATTCATCATTCATATAAATAGCAAGCGGCTGTCCTAGCAAACGCTTCGTTATTTCAGCAAATTTATCTTTACTCTTCACCTTAATACTTACCTGTGGTCTATTCATACTATCGAACTGAACCGCAGCACCGTTCTCGGCGAAGTCAGTACCAATCATTTCGATCTTGTTATATTCGTTTGCGTTCTTCTCAGTTCCATCCTTACTACGGAACGTCAATTCTGCAGGTTCTTTCATCATCTTACGTACTTCTGCTTCATCAGTTACACCGGCCAATTTCACACGGATCCGGTTCGTGCCTTCCGTTGTAACCTCCGGTTCGCTCGTGCCGAGCTTGTTAGCACGTTTCTCCAAGCTTTGCGCGGTTTTGACCAGCGATTCTTTGGTTACTTTAGCCCCGCCTTCCAAAGGTGAAGCCTCGTACAAAATCTCGAAACCGCCCTTTAAGTCCAGGCCGAGACGCATGCTTTTCAGTAAGCCTGGGGTTGTCCAACCCATTACGGCTGATAGGACAACCACGACGGTTATGAATGCCAATATTCTTTTCATCCCGTACTTCGATCCCCTTTCAATTCTCAATATTCCTATTATAGCTAGGCAAGAATCGACCGTCAATTTAACAAATTTTGTCGTTTTTATTACGGCCGACTCTCATATGTGTGTTTTAAAGACCCGATTTCATTGATAGAGCACAAAAAAGATCCCCTAATCTAAATGGGATCCGCGAAAAGCTGAAATCGTCAAATAGTTCATAAAATGGGTTATCTTCAAAGAAAGGATATCATTTACCAATTGATGCAATGGCGGAAAACCATTCTTCTCATACTTCTGGCTGACACAGCTCCATACTTCATCTTCAGTAACATGCTCATATCCGATCATCCGGAATTCTTCTACTTTGCTGCGGCACAGATTCTCGATCGTCTCAAGCAGTTCCTTCTCCGTGTAATCCTCTTCAGCCATCCTGGTGCCTCCTTCCTCATCCCCATCTACATTAACATTCTACTTCATTTTCTCGATTCCTGCTTGATAGAATTATCGACTTATATTAAGGGTTCGAAACTTCCTCGTAAAGTGAGTGTTCAAAAATTCGGTTTTCAGCACCGAGAAGGTTGGATGAAGCTATGGACTGAGGAGCGGAGCGTACGTAGTTGGTACACGAGCACCGGAAAGGCCGGCTGAATTCAAGATTCGATGTCGAATAAGCTCTCAGTGTTTCTTCGGGATCAAAAGCGGACTTTTTGAACTTCCTCTAAAAGACAAGTCATGAATTGGGACAGGATCAGCATAAGGTTAATTAACATCAATATTCGTAGACGCTCATTTAGGGAGAGAGGGAATCACTTTGAATAAACAAACCTTCATCCAGGGCACGATGATCCTGCTCATGGCAAGTATTGTTAACCGAATTCTCGGCTTCGTTCCTCGTATTATGCTTCCAAGGATCATCGGTACAGAAGGCGTTGGCTTGTATCAGCTCGGCTACCCCTTCTTCTTGGTGATTGTTACCCTCATAGTGGGCGGCCTTCCGCTGGCCATTGCCAAGCTTATAGCCGAGGCGGAGTCTGCAGGAAATTCGCAACGCTCTGCTACTATTTTACGGACGAGCCTCGTCTACGCGACTGGAGTCGGATTCCTATTTACGTTCGTCTGTCTACTCGGGGCACCATGGGCAAGCCGCTATGTTCTCACGGACCCACGGGTCTACCATACCTTCATCGCGATGAGTCCGATGATTGTGATTGTCTCCGTATCTTCCGTCTATCGCGGATACTTCCAGGGTAAACAGAACATGGTTCCCTCCGCAGTCTCATCGGTTACAGAGACCATTGCGAGAATCGTCTGCGTCCTCTTGTTCTCCTACCTACTCCTTCCTTTAGGAATCGAATACGCGGCAGCAGGAGCGATGCTTGGAGTCGTATTCGGAGAAATTGTCGGCCTAGCAGTCTTGTTGTGGCAATATAACCGTATACGCCGCAAGAATCAACCCACTTCCAAGACGGATACCGACGTTGTGGAGCTGCAGGACAATGACTCCTTCTTCTCACGAATCTGGCAAATTCTCAAGGTAGCGATTCCGGTAACCGGAGGTCGCTTGGTCGGTTCCATGTCCTACCTGCTGGAATCGATCATTACGGCACGCAGTCTCGCCATTGCCGGTGTCGCCACTGCCATCGCCACCTCTCAATATGGCGCATTACAGGGGATGGTCATCCCGCTCCTGCTGCTTCCTGGCGCGCTTACTTCATCACTAGCCGTCTCACTAGTTCCTTCCCTGGCGGAAGCACAGGCTAAAGGGGATATTAAGACGATTCATTTAAGGCTTCATCAATCAATCAGACTAGCGTTAGTGACAGGTGCACCGTTCGCTGCGATCATGTATGTATTGGCCGAACCGCTATGCCAAATTCTATATGACAATGGGAGCATCGCAGGAATGCTGAAAGTAATGGCTCCGATCGCCCTCTTTTCCTATGCACAGGCCCCACTGCAAGCCGCACTACAAGCACTGGATAAACCCGGACGGGCGTTAATCAACACTCTAATCGGAGCTACCGTGAAGCTCATTCTCATCTACTATCTCGCATCAAACCCTAACTTAGGTATTTACGGAGCTATATTCGCAATCATTATCAACATCATTATCGTTACTATACTGCATGGCTTCAGTATCTCACGTGCGCTTCGTTTCCGATTTCCCCTGTTTGATATTTGTAAAGTCGGTTGTCTGATGATCATTATGAGCGGGGCAGCAGCCTATCTCTATAATGGATTGACCTCTATCTCAAGTATGGGCTTTCGCTTTGTCATTACCTCTCTGATCGCCGGAATAATCTATTTAATCCTGTCCGTATGCTTAAAATTGATAGATTGGCATGATATTAGCCGAATTCCATTTTTACGGAGATGGATTAAGAACTAACAAACTGCGGACTTGTCATATCCAACCCTGCTTGACCATAAAATAATACTATTAGAGGTTGTTCAAACAGTACGCTTTTGATAAGAATACCGACCTTTTGAGCATTCACTATTATTAGGAATGGAGGACCGCGTCATGAATTTCCGCCGTATAGCTTCAATCCGTATTTCTCATCCGACCATATCCGGGCTGTGGTACGCATTTCTCTGGATGATGATCGGCGCTCTCGTACTCTCTCTGCTTCTGCAATCCAACATGCTAGAGGAACAAGAGCTCAGCCTGTATACTTACATCATTCATTCCATAGCTATCTTATTTGGAGGACTAGTCTCCGGCAAACGCGCCCAGATGAAGGGAATGTACCAAGGCAGCATTACCGGTCTAATCTATGGGATTCTGGTATTCGTGATCAGCTTTCTTGCTCTCGACAGTTCGGTTCAGCTTGGTACATGGCTCTTGTTACTGCCGGCACTAGCCATCGGTGCGATTGGAGGAGTATTTGGGGTTAATTTGAATAAGCGGTAGCGGATACAAAAATAAAAAAGAGCCTAATTCAGGCTCTTTTTGTCATTCACTCATGGGTTAGTCTTACGACTCTTTAACTTGGTGACTTATCGCACTGCGCTCAAATGTAAGCTTAGTTACATCATTGACGCGAATCACAACGGTGTCGTCTGTCATCTCCAAGATCGTACCATGCAAACCGCCGATTGTTACAATCTTATCGCCCTTTTGCAAAGCATTCAGCATGTTATTGCGCGTATTCTGTTTTTTCTTTTGCGGACGAATCAGCAAGAAATAAAATACCGCAAACATAATAATCAGAGGTACAACAAAGGATAGCAATTGACCAGATGTCGATGCTCCTGCTCCAGCTTCAGCAAGTTGAAACATATTTCTTATCCTCCTTCCATTTATCTCCTAAATAATTTAAAATCCTTTGTCATTGCCAAACAAACCATACTGTTCGAAGAACTCGTCCCTGAAATCCAGCAGTCTATCGTCCATAATCGCCTGCCGCACTTTCTTCATCAGATTAAGCAGAAAATGCAGATTGTGATATGTAGTTAACCGCAATCCAAATGTCTCATCACTCTTAATCAAGTGACGCAGATAAGCCCTGGAGTAGTTCCGGCATGTATAGCAGTCACATTCAGGATCCAATGGTCCAAAATCTCTGGCATACTGGGCGTTACGAACAACCAGTCTTCCCTGGCTTGTCATCGTCGTTCCATTGCGGGCAATCCGGGTCGGCAGTACACAGTCGAACATATCGACACCGCGAATCGCTCCCTCGATCAGAGCATCCGGAGACCCCACGCCCATCAGGTAACGAGGCTTGTCTGTTGGCAAGAGAGGAACCGTGTAATCCAGAACCTCATACATGAGATGTTTAGGTTCGCCTACACTCAGTCCACCAATAGCATACCCCGGGAAATCAAGGGAAGTCAAATCCCTCGCACTCTGCTTACGCAGGTCTTCATACATTCCCCCTGCACGATCGCAAATAGTCCTTGATCATGCGGACGAGCATGGCTCTTCAGACAGCGCTCTGCCCATCTTGTTGTCCGTTCCATGGACTTCTTCACATAATCATACTCTGCAGGATAAGGGGCACATTCATCAAAAGCCATCATAATATCCGAGCCGAGCGCATTCTGAATCTCCATGGCAACTTCCGGTGATATGAACAGCTTGTCACCATTCAGATGGGAGCGGAAATGAACACCCTCCTCAGAGATCTTTCGCATCTCACTCAGAGAGAACACCTGAAATCCGCCGCTGTCGGTCAAAATCGCCCGATCCCAGTTCATGAATTTATGAAGACCGCCAGCTTCGCGGACAATCTCATGACCCGGACGCAGGAACAGATGGTAGGTGTTACTGAGAATAATTTTTGCTTCCATCTCTTTCAATTCTTCCGGACTCATCGTCTTGACTGTGGCCAAGGTGCCTACTGGCATAAAGATCGGGGTCTCGAAACTCCCATGCGGAGTATGCACGATCCCGAGCCTTGCCCCAGATTGTTTACAAGTTTTGATATGTTCATAAGTAATTGCAGCTGTCACTTTATTCCCTCATTCCTAGTAAGCCTAATAAATAAACATCGCATCGCCAAAGCTGAAAAACCGATATTTCTGCTCAATCGCTTCCCGATAAGCATTCAATATATTCTCACGCCCCGCTAATGCACTAACTAACATCACCAGTGTAGATTTCGGCAAATGGAAGTTAGTTATTAAAGCATCGACCAGCTTATACGTATATCCAGGATAGATAAAGATCCCCGTCCAGCCGCTACTCTTCACGATCGGACCATCTCCGCACTTCTGTGCCACAGTCTCTAGCGTCCGCGCGGAAGTCGTACCTACAGCAACGACTCTCCCGCCCCGCTGCTTCGTATCGTTCAGCAGGTCAGCCGTCTCCTGCGGCAGTACATAGTATTCTTCATGCATCACATGGTCTTCTATACGATCAACAGATACCGGACGGAAAGTACCAAGCCCAACATGCAGTGTAACAAAACCGACGTCTACACCTTTATTGCGAATCTGCTCAAGCAGTTCCTCCGTGAAATGTAATCCTGCTGTCGGTGCTGCCGCAGATCCTTCGTGCTTGGAATAGACCGTCTGATAACGCTCCTGATCATCGAGTCTTTCTTTGATATAAGGAGGCAGCGGCATCTGTCCCAGTCGATCGAGTATTTCATTAAAAATTCCTTGGTAAGAGAAGCGCAGCACTCTGCCACCCATCTCTCCTTCGGATTCAATAACCGCCTTCAATTCATCACTGAAGACAATGACTGATCCGGTCTTCAGTTTCTTGCCAGGTTTTACTAACGCTTCCCAGCTGTCATTGCCCAAATTTTTGAGCAATAGTACTTCCGCCTTGGCGCCTGTATCTTCTTTGACACCGAACAGACGAGCCGGAAGCACTCTTGTATCATTCAATACGAGTGTATCTCCGGGCTGTAAATATTCAATAATCTCCGAGAAATGATGATGCTCAATGCTTCCGCTACGCTTATTTAACGTCAATAAACGCGAAGAGCTCCGCTCCGCTAGTGGGGTCTGAGCGATCAGTTCTTCAGGAAGCTCAAAATCGTACATATTTATATCCATATCATGTTCATTCCTTAACGATAGTTACATTTTGATAGTAGTGTTGCAAAATTTCCTGGTAATCATACCCGGCATCCGCCATTCCCTTGGCTCCCCACTGGGATAGTCCAAGACCATGTCCGTTGCCACGACCTACAAAGAGGAACTGATTAGATTGATCAACCACACGGGCAACCCCGTTTCCATCCATAACGACCATATTGCCGCCGCTCCAGGTCTTCTGACCGGAAGCTGTTAGAACAGGTGTACCAGACGCTGCAGTACCACTCGTAGTTGCTCCTGAAGTACCCAGTACAGTATACCTTCCTGTTGCCTTAATATCAAACAGTGTGCTTGGCAAGCTGCCTAATGCTGTTCGGTAAGCATCCGGGTACTTCACATCGAGGATCTGCCCGTTCGCCTTGATCTCCAAGACCCGACCCGAAGGACCTCTTTGCGTAACCTCCATATTATAAATCGACGACGGAGCCGGCGTCGAGGTTTTACCACTTAGGGATTTCACTAACTGATCTGACGTAAATGGGCCGCGAACCCATGCATAAGTGCTGGATTCATCAACTTTATCGAGCACGATAACCTCATCGCCAGGATTCAGCTTAGCTACAGGATCAACGTCGGATTGAATCTGTGGCAGCGGGCGAACAGCAACGGAACTGGTCGTTACCCCCAGCTTCTTCAAACCAGCGGCCGTAGTTCCACCAGTCAATTCCGTATTATCCTCACGGACATATCCGGTCTTACCATTAGGAAGCAGAACATAGTACCATGATTTCAACGCAGCCTGCGCCGCCTTGTCCCATTCACTGTTCACGCTTGAGAACGTCGGATTCACACTGCTCCATACCTCGGAAGAATCAGCCGAGACGCCACCGCTATTGGATGAAAATATAGCTTCGACAATTTTGCCATTAGACTTGATGACTTCACCAGCTGTGCTGTCCACAGCCTGTATGATGCTGTCCTTCTCGTTATCCACGCCGTTATATACTTGACTCAGGGTTGTATCTATAAGTCCGGCAACTTTGAAGCGGTCGGTCGAAGCTGAATAAAGCGCGTAACTACGAGCAGCAACTGCCTGTGCCTTCAAGGATTCCTGAGGCCAGGATGCCGGAACTTCACCGGAAACGACTGAATACAAATATTTCTCAAGCGGAAGCTCATTAACCAGAGCAAGTTGCCCGTTAAGTAGGCTAATCTCAAAATCGCCCCGATAGTTGCGACCTGATCTTTCCACGACTTGAGTTGTATAAGAATCATCTCCGTCAACGAGAAGCTTACTATCGTTCCCCTTCAGTTCATAATGATCAACTGGGGAAGGCGAATTAAGATTGAGAGTTACGTCCTGATTAACGATCACTCCTGGCTGAGAATCATCAATCTGTGACCAGGATGCCTGAGGCAAAGAACCTTGAAGTGCCTTCAGATCAGCCTGACTTGCCGCTCCGCCTGCCCATACCGTATACTGTTGCGGTCCGATCAGGACGAGATAAGCATCCACACCCGCGGCAGCCGTAGCCTTACGTAATGACTCAGCTTCTGACTTACTACCAAGAGATCCAGCGGAATAATAGAAGCTACCTTTGACTACAGGTTTCTGTCCACTTATGACCCCAGACAGACTGCCAGAAACTCTGCTTACCGCTTTCTGAGCTTCTGCCGCGCTTGCATATGGCCCTGTATAAATCTGATAAACTGTTCCACCGGACTGCTCTACAGCAAAGGCAACAGGGCGATCTGCCGTACCTTGCAGCTTCTTAACAGCCGCAGCAATCGACTTCCAATCAGAGCTCTCCGCCGCTTTTATCTTATAGCTTCCTGCGCTGAATCGCACAGATTGGCCCGAAGCCAACGTAAGCAATGTATTATTACCACCAACAGCAGACTGAAGCACCAGATCCATAGCGGAGCTGGGATTCAAGGTCACTGCGGGTACAGTTAACTTATAGGTACTGCCAAGATCCAGGAACATCGCAACGCGTACGTGGTCCCCGACCAATCATCAGCAGATACGGGCGCCGACACCGGAAGCTGTAATGCACCTGCCAGCAAAAATCCCGCTAATATCCCCCTTCCCCAATTTCGCAGCTTAAATGTTGTTTTCTTCGCTTTCACTCTCGCTCCTCCTTCATGTTGTCATATGGTATAAATTAAAATAATAATCTTGTTAATTGTCCTTTAGGCCCTATCCTCTGGATAAGGGATTCCCAAGTGATTGTAAGCAGCAGCTGTCACAACTCTTCCACGTGGTGTCCGCTGCAAATAACCAATCTGCAATAGATAAGGCTCGTAGACATCCTCGATGGTCTGGCTCTCTTCGCCGATTGTAGCTGCGATCGTATCCAGTCCAACAGGACCGCCCCGAAAAGCAGTAATCATCGAATTCAGCATCTTATGGTCGATCATATCCAGTCCCTTCGGATCCACCTGCAGCATCTGCAATGCTTCTCCGGCGATCGCTTCCGTAATCATCCCATCGCCGCGAACCTGGGCATAATCACGCACTCGCTTCAGCAGGCGATTGGAAATTCTTGGCGTCCCTCGCGAGCGAAGCGCAATCTCGTCAGCCGCATCACCAATGATCTGTACGCCGAAGATATCCGCACCACGAGATACGATATAGCTCAGCTCTTCCATGGTATAGAACTCGAGTCGACTAACGATACCGAACCGGTCTCTGAGCGGTGCAGATAACAGTCCAGCCCGAGTCGTTGCCCCTACCAAAGTAAAAGGAGGCAAGTCAAGTCGTACGGAGCGTGCACTTGGTCCCTTGCCAATCATAATATCCAGCGCGGAATCCTCCATCGCTGGATACAGTACCTCTTCGACAGTCCGATGCAGACGATGAATCTCGTCGATGAACAGGACATCGCCCTCTTGCAGATTGGTCAGCAAGGCCGCCAAATCCCCAGGTCGCTCAATCGCCGGCCCTGAGGTCGTACGAAGGTTCACGCCAAGTTCATTGGCAATAATGTTAGCTAATGTCGTCTTCCCGAGTCCTGGCGGGCCATACAATAGCACATGATCTAACGCCTCTTTGCGCATTTTGGCCGCTTCAATATAAATCTTCAAATTCTCTTTGATCTGATTCTGTCCAATATATTCAGACAAGTAGCGGGGCCGAAGGCTCAGCTCCTCCACTTGATCTTCCATCATTAAATTCGCGGAAATGATTCGATCCTCCATCGCTCTCCCACTCTCCTTCTATCAGTCACACTATTAACCTGCATATAGCAGCTTGAGGGCTTTCTTCATTAACGTATCAACCTCATCATCCGGCTTCAATTGATCCTTCAATTTCGCCCACACACGGTCAAGCTCCGTATCCGTATAGCCCAACGCCTTCAGAGCTTCTCTAGCCTCTGGCCAGCCAGGTGTGACATTGACATCATCCAGCTCAGACACATCCGCCGAGATGGGATTGAACAGAGTCGCCCCGCCCAGACCTTCAAGCTTATCCTTGAGATCCAAAATCATTCGCTGCGCTGTCTTCTTGCCGATTCCCGGTAGCTTGGTCAAGAAAGCGATGTTCTCGTTATGAATCGCCGCAATCACACCATCCGGATTGCCGCCGCTTAGAATACCGAGCGCTACGCGCGGACCGATTCCCGATACCTCGATCAGCTTACGGAACAACCGTAGCTCCTCCCGGGTCGGGAATCCGAACAATAGCTGGGCATCCTCCCTAACATGATGATGTGTAAACACCGTAATCGTATCCTGCCCTTTGGCTGGGAACACGTACGGATTAGGACAGAACACGCGGTAACCCACGCCCTGTACGTCAAGCACAACATATTCCGTTTCTACATAAGCAACCTGGCCTCGTAAAAAATCGATCATGACCTCAATACCTCATTTAACTTGGAATTTAAAGTGTATGAATGCGCGTGGCAAATCGCAACCGCCAATGCGTCGGCAACGTCATCCGGCTTCGGAATGGCCTTCAGTTTCAAGAACATTCTGGTCATCTCCTGGACCTGGCGCTTCTCTGCCTTTCCGTATCCGACAATGGCCTGCTTGACCTGCATTGGCGTATATTCCGCTACCGGCAGCCCCTTCTGGACCGCTGCAAGCACAAGCACACCCCTCGCTTGTGCGACCGTCATCGCCGTCGTTACGTTGCGGTTGAAGAACAGCTTCTCGAGTGCAACCGCATCAGGTTTATATTTCTCAATTAACTGAACCATTCCTTCATATACATAGAGCAGCCTATCTTCCTCCGGCGTATGAGCTTTCGTCTCAATGCACCCATACTGTACCGGTGTACATTTGCTGCCCTCCTTATCGATAAATCCAAACCCGACAATCGCAATTCCCGGGTCTATCCCCAATATTCGCAAATACAATCTCTCCCTAATATCCACTGAAAAATGGACCTTTTGAACTCAGGTTTTAAGCCATTATATTAAGAAATCCACTAGTAACCTAGCATCATTTCGCTTCCCCGATCCGGGAAGAACGCATGTCCGATAAGCGAACATATGTATTCAATTCATTATAACAAAAGATTTCTACGCTTGCGGAAAAAGTTTGCGAGAATAACAAAAAGAGCTATTCCAGTTATGGAATAGCTCCCGACTTTGGGAATTGCTATTATTTATGCTGCTTTAGCGCTTCCTGCGATATATCAACCGCAAAATCACTGAAGGTTGATAGTACACTGTTGTATTCATCAACATCCTGCACCCGGATTCCTTGCTGCAATTGTCTCACTACATCCTCTGGTAGCACACTCTCCATCGTCTCTACATCTAATTGAAAAAAAGTACGTAGTACCTTCTCCTCCTTAGGTGGTCCTTCGAACAAGCTCAAATTCCCTTCCTTATCGATGCCCATATACCCAGAACGCTGACACTCCTCGGATAATCCGAAGATATGCTCTTCAAGCCAGACTTCACCGAGTGAATCCACACGACCTGTCCACTTCGGATGCTCTTTGGCCAACGTTTCGATTTCATTCGCATCCATAATGCCAAGTACAGAGCGTTCTTCACCACAGGTATATATTTTATTTAAATGGACGATACGTGCCCGCTTCCGATCCTGGAGTCCCTTCAACCAATCAGCAGACGGCTGTCCAGACTGTTCTTCAGTATAGCTACGAAGCTTGCCAAGTGTCTCAAGCGCGAGCGGCTTACCTGTCATCAGCTTCTCAAGCTGACCCGACAGCTGCAATCCCATCCATGCCATTACTGCAACCAGAGCACAAGCACTAAAGGTCCAAATCGCACGTCTCCATCTTTTCCAGCGTCTTCTCCATTGCTTTTTTGTACGAAATATATTCACAATAATCCCCTTCTATCGACCTTTTTGAACATGCACTTATATTGTGACCGATAGAATCAGGAAATATACGGTGTTTTCATGCTGTACCATCTTCTAAAAACACAAAAAAACAGCCATTCGCAAATGACTGTTCTTGATCGGGACGACACGATTTGAACATGCGACCCCCTGGTCCCAAACCAGGTGCTCTACCAAGCTGAGCTACGTCCCGAAATAAAAAACCTGACAAAGAAGATAATAGCACATTCAACTTGGTATAGCAAGAAAAAAATAGATACTGAGGAAAAGGGGAATAATCGTTGATTACGCCCCTGCCATGGCCACCCAATGTCCTTGAGACACCTCTACCAATCTGGATTGCTCAAGCTGATACTTATCCGCCTCGGAATAATCATGAAGCGCCGATCTTGTCTTCTTCGCTTCAATCTTCGGATCGGGCACCGGGATCGCATTGAATAACGACTTGGTATATTCATGCTGCGGATTGGCATAAAGCTCCTCACTTTCGGCCAACTCTACAATTTTGCCCATATACATTACAGCTACACGATCACTGATATGCTTCACCATGGAGAGATCATGCGCAATGAACAGATAGGTTAGACCCAGCCGCTGCTGAAGCTCTTCCAACAGCTTGACGACCTGGGACTGAATCGATACATCGAGCGCGGAGAGCGGCTCATCGCAGACGATGAACTTTGGCTCAACCGCAAGCGCGCGGGCAATACCAATCCTCTGTCTTTGTCCTCCCGAGAACTCATGAGGATATCGCATGGCGAAGGATGGGTCTAATCCAACCATATCCAGCAGCTCCTCAACCCGCTTCTTCCGCTCCTCCCGGCTACCGACAAGACGATGAACATCGAGCGCTTCTCCGATTATATCGAGCACCTTGTAGCGAGGATTCAGTGAAGCATACGGGTCCTGGAAAATCATTTGCATGTAACGGCGCATCGTCTTCATTTCCGCTGTAGACATACGGTTCACTGCCATTCCCTGATACAGCACCTCTCCACCTGTTGGCTGATGTAGACGCAGAATCGCTCTCCCGGTCGTTGATTTGCCGCTGCCCGACTCACCGACAAGCCCCAACGTCTCTCCTTCGCGGATATGGAAGCTGATATCATCAACGGCCTTCAATATATTACCTTTACCCAGATCAAAATGCTGTCTCAGCGATCTGACCTCAAGCAGTGGGCTCGCGTTATCCGAGTTCGTCATAATAAGAGGCGATGGCTTCACCTTCTTCTTCTCGTCCAACCTTGGCAGCGCATTTAACAGCTTCAAGGTATACGGATGAGATGGCTTCTCGAAGATTTCTTCGGTCGTGCCACTCTCTACTATGGATCCTTCCTTCATCACGATGACCCGATCGCACATCCCAGCGACCACCCCTAGATCATGTGTAATTAGTATGATCGAGGTACCGAATTTCTCCTGGATATTCTTCATTAGACTCAGAATTTGCGCCTGAATCGTTACGTCAAGCGCCGTTGTTGGTTCATCAGCAATCAACAAGGCAGGACGGCATGCGAGGGCAATCGCGATCATAACACGTTGACGCATCCCGCCGGAGAATTCATGCGGATATTGATTATACCTAACTTCGCTATTGCGGATTCCTACCAACTTAAGCATCTCAATAGCCTGTTGCTTCGCTTCCTTCTTCGATAGACGCTGATGCTTAATCAGACTTTCAGAGATCTGTTTCCCGATTTTGATGGTCGGATTTAACGAAGTCATCGGATCTTGGAAGATCATGCCGATGTCGCTTCCACGGATACTCTCCATCTCTTTCTCCGAATATGTTGCCAGATCTTTACCCAGAAAAGTGATCTTTCCTGCTTTCATATATGAAGGCGGCGAAGGCAGTAAACGCATAATCGAACGAGCCGTTACGCTCTTCCCGCTGCCAGATTCCCCTACTATCCCCAGCGTCTCTCCCTTTCTAACTTCGAAGCTTACACCACGAACCGCTTCAACTTCTTGTTCACGGGTCTGAAAGGAAACGGTTAATTCTTTCACTTCTAGTATAGTTTCCACATTAATCACACCTGCCTAGTATGTATTATATTCAAATCTATCAATTCGAGTGTTGACATAAAAAACAACCTACCATAATATATACTATATCCATCGGAATAATGCAAATTGATGCATCAGGAGGAGATCTGTTGTGGAAGTTGCTAGAGCAACCAAAGAGCAAAAAGGAGAATCGCATTTCATCCAATACATAAGTAACACCTATGCCAAAATGTTGCGGAATCCTTCTTATAGATACTTTTTACTCATCCTAGGAGCACCCGTAAATCTCGCTGTTCTACTATTCTACTTATCTCGCCGGAAGAACGACATCTATCACACCGCACTAGACGAGACTCATCAAGAATTGCTCGAATCAGGATATATGGAGCAACTAATAGAAGAGACGCGAGAACAATTGATAAGAAAACAGCAGTTCTTCAAACAGAATGTCAGCGTAGAACAAACGGAACGCGAGGCCAACAAAATAGCTAAAGCCAGATTTCAGGAAAAGCTGACCGAGAGCACGAATCGCAAGCTGCTGCTTGGTGGACAGCAAAGATTAAGCTATGCCGAGACTTTTGCCTCGTGTATCGAGAACTGGGCTTTTCTGCTTCTCTCATTTATACCTGGGATTTTCATGTATCTGCTGATCTTTCTTTATAGCAGCCCTTATGTGAAATACGTGTTCGAGAGATTGCTCATGAGTCTGCTCGTCATTATAGGAGTATCGGTACTCGTCTTTACGATTCTGCACTTGTCACCGATGAATCCAGCAGCAAATATCCTTGGTGAGACGGCCACGGAAGAACAGATTGCCAACTTTAATAGAATCTATGGACTTGATCAATCTTATCTATCTCAGCTGTGGAATAGCATCAAAGGGATTGCCACCTTCGATCTCGGCAAATCCTTCTCCGGCAATGAGCAGGTAACTGCAACAATCGCCAGAAAGTTTCCGATCACCTTCACGCTGACGATTATCTCACTACTCATGTCCATGATCATCGCTATACCGGTAGGAATCATCTCAGCAATGAAGCGCAATTCCTTCTGGGATTATACGTTCATGTTTATTGCCCTGATCGGCCTGTCCATTCCAAGCTTCTGGCAGGGGCTGATCTTTATATTGAACTTCTCGATCAAGCTGCACTGGCTACCGGCTGACTTACAATCCACAGAACTGGCTGTCTCTGATCATGCCGACGGTCGTGCTTGGGACCGGACTTACCGCGTCTGTCGCCAGGATGACCCGTTCTTCCACTCTGGAGGTCATCAATGAGGATTACATTATTACAGCCAAGGCCAAAGGACTTAGCAAACGTCAGGTGCTCTGGAGACATGCGGTCCGCAACGCCATGATCCCAATCATTACCGTCATCGGCTTGCAATTCGGCGGTATGCTGGGCGGATCGGCGGTCACCGAGAAAGTATTTAATATTAGCGGGATCGGGAGCTATATCGTAGATAAGCAATTTATCCCCGATATCCCAAGCATTATGGGCGGAGTTGTCTATACCGCAATCACAATATCGTTGATCAACGTCATTATCGATGTACTGTATGCCTTTTTCGATCCAAGAATCCGAACCAAAATGAAACAATATTAAAGCAGGTGTATATATGATCAAGACGAACTTGAAAACTTCTGAGGAGTACGGCAAAGCGGTCTTCGCTTTGGTTGTCTCCCTTGCCTTATCCTTGTTACTGCTGCTGAACAGCTACAATTTCACAGCACAGGCTGTTAATTCCTATATCTTTGCCGCTTTTCTCGCATATGCGCTGTTCACTATCATTCAAGCGGCCATCACCCTGCTGATCAGGAGAGATATTCTCTTATATGGAGAGATCAGAAACCTTACTAGAGCACTCGGCTTTATACAGCTGGCTAGCATTGTGACAGGGAATCTGTTCACGGTCACTTCTGCTTTTATCTCGTGAAGAAGCACAGAACCCCAGAGTATGCCCTGGCTGTATATTCACTACTTACAGGTATCTTTGTGTTTGCAGTATCTGCGCTTAATCTGTTCAAACCATATGTATCAGATACCTTTTTACCTGGGATGTCCATTCTATTGATCATAAGTCTATTTCATCTCATCGCATTGCTGCTTGTGGCGAAATATGTACGTGGTCATCAGACCATCGCTCCATGGATGTCAATCATTGCTTATCTGCTGATTCTAACCGCCGTAACCGGTAACCTATTTGCTCTACTATTAGGCATCAACTTATTGCTGAAGATTCGTAGCCAAGGGAAACCTACCTCAGCAAAGTGGGAGGATGTTTGGGAGAAAATCACGAGGAATACAGCGGCAATGATCGGTTTGTTCTTTATCATTTTCTTGTTCTCAATTTCGATCTGCAGCCTGTTCACCTTCGATTATGCGATGGCAACAGAGAATAACTATAGCGCCATATTGCAGCATCCGAGTCTAGCTTATCCACTTGGTACGGACAATTTCGGCAGATGTCTATTCTCGCGCATCATATTCGGTGCACGTACTTCCTTGATTGTAGGACTAATCTCTACAGCGATTCCCCTTGTTATCGGCGGCATTCTGGGAGCTGTATCTGGCTATTATGGGCGCCACACCGACAATATCATCATGCGGCTGCTAGATATTCTATATGCAATTCCCGGTGTTCTGCTGGCGATTGCGATTATTGCCGCATTCGGCGCCAACACCATAAACCTGATTCTAGCGCTAAGCGTGGGCTCCATTCCTACTTATGCAAGAACAATGCGGGCTAATGTATTGCTTGTCTCTACCTTCGAATATGTCGATGCTGCCCGAGCCTTCGGATCCAAAGATGCTGCGATCATCTTCAAGCATATTGTTCCGAACTCGCTCGCACCGATGATTGTTAAGGCTACTCTGACGATTGGCGCAGCCGTGATCTCTACTAGCAGTCTCAGCTTCCTTGGTCTCGGCGTAGAGCCGCATATCCCGGAATGGGGAAATATTCTGAAGCTGGGCAGCACTTATCTAGAGACAAATTCTTACTTAGCCATTTACCCAGGACTAGCCATCATAGCTCTTGTCCTGTCCTTTAACTTTCTTGGTGACGGACTTCGCGATGCACTTGATCCTAAATTGAGCTAGTTTCTTATATTTACTCTGGATGTACTCTTTTTCATTTAAGGTTGGCCTTCATTTTCATCAGCAATGCGGAGTCTTGACTCTCATTTGCCCTAGGAGAATGAATCAATATATATATAACAACAATTTAGGAGGGAACTATTCATGAAAAAATCTTCTTTGCTTGCACTACTGCTTACGTTTGGGCTGGTAGCGAGCGGTTGCTCCGTAAAAACCAAGACGGATGTGGCAAGTAAACCAGATAACTCTGGAACGGCAACGGTTCAGGATAATAAGCCAGTAGATATTGAATTGCTAAGCATGAGCTCTAATGAATCAGATACTAATATTATTCGCGACCAATTAACGAAGAACGGCTTCAATGTGAAGCTGAACATTCAGCCCGACTACGGCAGCTACAAGGCACAAGAGGATGCGGGGAACTTCGATATCGCTATCTCCAGCTGGACCACTGTTACCGGGAATCCCGATTATGCGGTCAGATCGCTATTTAAGACTGGCGGAGACTACAGCATTATCTCTGATCCCGAACTGGACAAGCTGATCGATGAAGCAGCAACTGAAACAGCGGATCAATACACAGGAACCTACAAGCAATTGGAACAACGTCTCGTATTTGACAAAGCTTATATTGCGCCACTCTACATTTCCCTGAAGAGTCAGGCCGTGAACAAGGATGTGCTCAACCCAAATACTGTCCGACTCTCCAAATCCCGCGCTCTGGCTTGGGAGACGATTGATTTCAACGATACATCCAAACGGAACAAGGAGCCGCTTATTCTGACGCAATCCGCTTCAGTATTGACTTCCTTAGACCCGATCAAGGGTAATGACGGCTCGATTAACCAGCTTAATACGAATATGTATGTGCGCCTGATTAATCTGACGGATGATGACAAAATTACGTCCGATGGCTCTCTATCCTATAATCACAGCATTGCAGAAGGTAATACGGAATATTATTTCATCCTTAGGGACGATATTGACTTTGCCAAAATCGAGAACAAGAAGGCCGTCGACACCGGTGAACGTGTAGGCGCGGATGACGTCATCTTCTCCCTCGATCGGGCCAAGGATAAGAACTCGGTACCGGATCACCGGACTTACAGTCTTCATGAGCATATTAAAACCATCGAGACTGTTACTGACCTGTCCGCTCTGGACAATGTGAAGCAATCCTCGGGCAACGGTACAGTTAGAGAAGCCCTTGAAGCTGGCCTCGATACGAAGATCAAAGAACTCGTAGCCGACAAGAATCAAGCGGACAGCAAAGCGGGCAAATATCAAGTTGTGAAGTTGACGACGACCGAGCCTTTCCCGCAAGTGCTGAATTACTTGGCGCACCAGTCTGCCGGGATCGTCTCCAAGAAGCAAGTAGAGAGCATCAATACTTATGATGTAGCGAAATTCGACGTTAATAAGGATATCCCTTACGGGGATCAGAACACAGTTACAGAAGGAAGCAAATACAACAATACTTTGTATGCCAGCGGCCCTTATATTTTATCTTATAAAAATGACTATGAAGGCATCTTCTACAAAAACCCTGGTTACCGTAAAGGTTCTGAATTCGAACCGAAAATCTCAACCGTGAAGGTACGCTTCATTGCTGATACCGATAGCGCTCTGTCCGCACTGCGTAGCGGTGAGATTCACCTCCTCTACGGCGTGCCGGAGACGAAGTTCGATACGGTTGAGAGCGACAGCAAGCTGAAGCTACAAAGCATTGAGAGTAACGGAGTAACTTACCTGCTGTTCAATACGAGTAATCGCGATGTAGCTAAGAGTGATGATCTGAGAAAAGCAGTGCTCTACTCGATCAATCAGGATGAGTTCCTGCAATTCTATAGCAACAGGAAGATCAAGGCTTTCTCGACCGTTAGCCCGATCGTTAAGACCGGCAATGAGTTGACGGCTGACCCAGCCAAGGTGAAGGAATACCTGGATAAATACAAAGCATCAAAATAAGCAGTGAACAAATCATTTCCATAGCAAAAAGAACCCTTGAATCCGCCGCCAAAATGGCAGATTTAAGGGTTCTTTACTTTTATAAAATTTGAAATAATGGTTTCTCCGAAATAAAGTGAACTGGAATATCGGGCAGCTTCGTCTGAAGCGATTCGGCCAAATATCTCATACCCGGTGCCTCACTCTCCGCATGTCCTAGGATCAGGAGCGCCCGCGGTTTGTTCTGAGTGAGCGAATCTTTAACGTATTCCGGCGTTTCCCATTCCGGACCCTCTCCGTAAATGATTAAATCAAGATTTTCCTGCTCAAATAGTGGGATCGCCGGGTTCCCCCGCCTCTGTATCCGACCAGAATACCGATTCTCTCACATGGCATCGTACTATCTCCGACGACGCGCACTTGTCCCAGGCCCAGCTTGCTCTTAACATAAACAGCCATTTCCGCAACCGTCATTCCCGGCAATCGGATGATCGCAGCATAGGAACTATAACCCTCCAGTTCATCTAGCCAGCCCAACTCCCGTACTAAGCCATAAGTTATTCCATCGGGCTGGGAGCGATGTATTCCATCATGATTTCGATATATCGCAATTCCACTCTGTTCGATCATTCTGATCTTCTCCCGTACTACATCAGTTCCTGCGATCTGCTCACCCGGCTTAAAATGACTATAATATAAACCTTCATGAGTAATCAGCAAATTGACTCCAAGAGACTTGGCTTTATCAATGACATGCTGGCTGGCATTAAAGGCCGTGGCAATTCCCTTCACCGCTGCATTCAGATCCCCATACTCGAGCCTGTCTACTCCATTCTCTGGCAGATCCCCACCCGGCTCTGTTAACAGCTCCAATATCTCACGTATGCTTATACTCAATGGAATCGATACCTCCTGATTCGTCTAATCTATGTATGTTGAACTAATTATGATATCGTCCCTCCAACCTATCATGCTGGGGAGTAAATAACCATTGCCACTTCTATCGGAAGTTTATCCAAATTACGCCTGGCAGGTAGAAGTTGAACTTATTATAGTACGGATGAGGGCAGCCGGGTAAAATGTTTCTCCGATCGCTGTAGCTCACAGAATTTCTCTTGCCCATTCCCTACCCTTTCTTTAATTCAACATCTAACATCGCCCTATAAACAGCAAAAAGCTGAGGATTTCGAAGCAACAGGCAGCTCAGATGTACTTAACACTGAACTGTCTGTTGCTTTCGGTCTCCTCAGCCACTGTAATTAGGCTGAATTCACAACCTAATAGTATTCAGATTCATCCTGTCTCCTTCTTCTACAATAAAGAATTCAACAGCTCTACATTCAATCCCGAAGTGTTCGGGAGCACAATATCAGCCCCTGCTGCCTTCAATGCTTCAGCTTCACCGATGCCGACTGCCTTCATTCCTGCTGCCTTGATTGCTTCGACTCCAGCTGTCGCGTCCTCGATGCCAACGCAGTATTCTGGCATCGCTCCAACCTCTTCGGCACCGCGTAGGAATAGGTCTGGTGCTGGTTTGCCGTGCTTCACGGAATCTGGATGAACGACATAACGGAACAGGTTGTCAATCTCAAGCGAACGCAATATTTGCGGTGCGTTCTTACTCGCTGAAGCAATGACGGCCGGAATGCCTTGAGCATTCAGCTCGGTCAGCAATGAGACGATACCCGGATAAGTGTCAGCTGGAGTAAGATTAACCAGCAATGAGACATAATGTTCATTCTTCTGCCGGGCTAACTCCGCCTTCTCCTCCTCCGTATAATCATTCTCCTTGCCACCCAGTCGTAAGATCCGCTCCAGCGATTCGCCGCGGCTGATACCTTTCAAGGTCTCGTTAAATTCACGTTCGAACGGAATCCCGATCGATTCGCCAAGCTGCTTCCAAGCTACATAATGATATTCCGCTGTATCGGTAATGACTCCGTCCAGGTCGAATATAACTGCTTCCAGCTTCATGTTCTCTCTCCATTTCCTCTTGTCTATTTATATCATTTATATCGTTAAGGCATTTACATGTTCAGTTCAATGAGTTTTTCTGTGCTCGATATTGTCTGTCCATTCCATTCTACTGTTACCGTCCAGCCTGCATCATTGCGGATTTGACCCGTTAAGAGTCCATCCTGTTCTTTCAGAGACAGATCAAATTCAGCATTAGCGATGACCAAACGTTCCAGCGCGCATGCTTTACCGTTCCAAGCCGAAGGCAGCTGCGGACGCAATTTCAATTCCTGGCGAGCCGCAAACGGTTCAACTCCGAAGAAATGGCGGACAAACGGTACGGCCAACGCGTAGATCGTCCAAGCCTGCACAACGCAACCATAATCCGGTGACATCTCAGAGAAGGAACCTGGTAGAGCGCGTGAGAAGCTACGACGCATCCGGTTCAAAAGATCAAGCGCGGCATCCGCATTTCCGTTAGCCGCCTCAGCTACCGCATGTACCCCGGTAGAGATTGTCATCGTGCCTTGTTGGAATGTTCCGGACAAATACGTACCGTAATCACCGATAAAAGTATCATTTCGCATATTATCGAGCGCTCTACGTGCCTTATCAGGATCTGCAATCCCAGCTTCCATTGGGGTCACAATCACCCAGTTCTTGTTCAGCAGCCAGCCACGATCCGCATTAGCATTCCCACTGTTGTTAGCGTCAGCCAGCAGACCTTCTACATACTCGCGATAACCTGTGATACCCTGCCCTTCAGCCAGCGAGACAAGGTAATCAACCTTCGGTGCTACATCGCTAGCTGGTGCAACCGCGTCAGCATACAAGCCTTCATTCTCTTGCCAGAATATGCGGTTGATCGCTTCTCTGCTGCGCGTCGCGAGATCGCTATATTTACTATGAGCCACAGTGTCCTGCAAATATGCGCTCATTTCCGCCATCGCTTGTAAAGCTTTCGCCGTATAGACGGCGCTGTCGACCAGTTCCATGTTCAGACCAGCGATTTCAATAATGCCATAACCGGAAGGGAACAGATCATGATCCGGGTCCATCTCTTCCAACAGCCAATCGATGCCTTTCACGCAATAGGCATAATGACGGCGAAGCAGTTCCTCATCCCCAGTCCAGCAGAATAGATCCCAGACAAAGGCGATATAATGCGCAGTCTCCTGCGTATTGCCCGGGTTGGATACAGCGCCAAGCGTCGTCACCTCATGAATAAAGCGCCCGTTGCCGTTAACCTCCTCTGACTTCTGCAAGAGCAGATTCAACGTATCCTTGGCAAGCTGCGGATCTCCAATCGCTAGTACACCTTGTAAGGAATAGGTGTTGTCGCAGCCGAACCACCAAGGATATGTTGGACCGCCGGCAGTCAGAGCACGCCCGGTCCCGTCCACCTTCTGGATCAGCCATTGATTATTCCATTTTGCCCAATTGAAGACGTTATTCCAGTCCGTTTCCCCTTCGATCGTAAGCTTGGCCCGATCTGCCACGGCGTTGTATACCTCTTGCTTCTCAGCAAGCAGTTCTTGATGACTCGCAGCAAGGTGACGATAAGAATCCGCACATTCTTCCGCGGACACATATGAACCAGCAACGAACAGATTGAAGTGGCAGCTCTCGCCCGCTGGGATCGTCAGCTCAGTTTTGAAGGCAATCCCGCAGCCCGCACCGGCAGTAAATTCTGGACCATACAGCTCGGAACCGACATCCAATTGTTCCCCAGGCAGGTCTGTGCCGACTTGAACGAACCAGTCATTCTCAGGGTCACGAACAAACACTTCACGTGGATTTAACACAGTAGCTTGATCTCCGGCACCCTTACGGACACCTACCTCATCTGAGAACCAGACCGCCCGCAGATCGGTGCGCACAAGCAGTTCTACCTTCAGATGAAGTTCCCCTTCGCCATAATGACGAAGATCATAGCCAGCAGTCATACCTTTAACTTGCTCAGGCGCAAACTGTGTACGTTCCATCGCTATAGGAATATAACTGAGACCATGGTCGTATTGGAAGCGACTACCCCAAGGCTCGCTTGTAAAGCCGTCAGCCCGAGACCATACAGAAATATTCCGCTTCGTATCGGTTAGCTTCAACCAGAAGCCATCCAGCAGTTTCACCGGATGCAACCAAACTCCGCCCATTTCATTAGCTATGTGATGACCGAAATCAGGAAAATAGCCATCCTGTGAACCACAGATTTTGACGTATTCTCCGCCGTTATAATATAAGTTGAATGGATGTTTGCTGTTGATTCCAGCCATCTCTATCTTCATCTCCTCCATTATATGAGGTATACAATAGGTCCTCTTTTGAACTCTCGCTATAAGAACATGAACGCATTCAGTAGCATCAGCCTTTTACAGCCGAAGAAATTGAAATGCCTTCGATGAAATATTTTTGCGCAATAAAGAACAGAATTAATGCTGGCAGCATAATGAGAATTGTCGCAGCCATCAACATGTTCCACTCGACGTTATACATCCCTTTGAACATGGACAAACCAAGTGCCAACGTATATTTATCATTAGAGTTCAAATATATCAACGGGCTTTGGAAGTCATTCCACACCCCCATAAAGGTGAAGATGGAAACCGCAATAAGCGGAGCCTTTGAGAGCGGAGCTATAATCCGAGTAAAAATATGCCACCGGTTCGCTCCATCCACAAATGCTGACTCATCCAGCTCACGCGGAATACCGCGCATAAACTGACGAATCAGGAAGATGTTAAATGCTCCTCCGCCCAATCCACCAAAAAATGCAGGCAATATCAACGGTAAGAATGAATTGGTTAAGCCGACTTGCTTGAAGAGCAAGAAGGTCGGGATCAATGTTACCTGGCTCGGCAACATCATCGTAGCCAGCAGGATAAGGAACAAAGTTTGTTTGCCGCGGAAATTGAAACGCGCGAATCCATAGGCACAAAGAGCCCCCGTAAAAATAGTTCCTATCATAACCGGAATGAGAATAATTACCGTGTTACGCAGAAATAAAAAGAACGGAATAGCAGTTACCGCATCCGAGTAGTTGGACCATATCCATTTCCGTGGGAAAAAGGAATTTCCGAACACTTCGGCCGGTGTTTTGAGCGAAGTAGTTACCGTCCACAGTAGTGGTACAAGTACAATTGCGGTGCCCACAATGAGAATCAGAAGAGCGAGCCACTGAGATGGATTCATTTTTTTTAGAGTTTTTTGCATAGTAGGTCTCCCCCTTCCTTTAGTCTCGATCATCGCCCTGGTAGTACACCCAGAAGGACGAACTGCGGATAACCAGAAGCGTAAATACTAGAATTATCATGAACAGAATCCAGGAGAGCGCAGACGCATAACCCATATCGAATTCTTTAAATGCCTTGTTGTACAAATAGAGATTGTAGAATAAGGTCGAGTTGAGCGGGCCGCCATTCGTCATAACGAATGCCTGGGTGAAATATTGGAATCCACCGATAATTCCCATGATCAGATTGAAAAATATAGTTGGGGTAATCATCGGTAATGTGATGCTGAAGAAACGACGGAATACACCAGCACCATCAAGTTCCCCTGCTTCGTAAAGATCTTCTGGCACCCCTTGTAGACCTGACAAGTAAATGATGATTGTATTGCCGACTCCCCAAAGCCCCATAACGATCAGAGCGCCAAGTGCATAACTAGGATCCTGAAGCCAAGCCGGCCCTTGAATACCGAACCAGCTTAACGCCTGATTCAGAATTCCGTATTCCGGGTTGAAGATCATCACCCACATCATCGAAGTGGCAACAGCTGGAATTACGGATGGCATAAAATAAATAAGGCGGAAAAATTTCATTCCGCGTGTACGCATATTGAGCAGTAAAGCCATCAGAAGCGAAGCGACCTGATATAAAGGTACTGACACTAATGCAAAAATAAAAGTAACTTTTAGCGATTGATAAAATAAGTCGTCGTGGAAAATAGCTTTAAAGTTATCCAGCCCTACGAATTGAATGGACTCAACGCCGGTGATTACATCCCATTTACTGAAGGATAATATTAGTGAAAAAATCATCGGCCCAAGCGTGAATAAAATCAGTCCTAGCAGCCAAGGGAGAATATACAAGTATCCCGCTCGATCCGATTTGGTGTTATTCATGACAACCTCCTTGATAGAAGCGGTGAAGCACCGAAATCAGCGCTTCACCCGCAGCAATTTTTTACTTGATTTTGGAATCGACAGTTTTAGCCGCTTCATCAAGCGCGCCCTTCACATCCGCCTTGCCAAGCAATACTTTCTCCAAGGCTTGAGTGAATGCATCTTTAAAGATTGGGCCGTTACTAGAACGCATTGTCACAGGTTTCTGTGCAAAATTCATCATTTCAATGACTGGTTTATCTTTTTCTTCGGTTGCTTTAACTTGATCAAGTTCAGCTGTAGTAGCAGGCAATACTAGACCGTCTTTGGAACGAAGCTTCTGAGCATCTGTACCGGACAACCATTTCATCAGTTCATATGCTTCTTCTTTATGCTTCGATTTCGAGTTCATAGCCCAGCCTGCAGCTGCGATAATGCCAGCACGTTCACCGTTCGGACCTTTTGGAATCAAGGCAGAACCGTACTCTACATCGGATTTATCCAAATCGGATTTGACCCAACGTCCAGTAACCATCATAGCCAATTTATCCGTCATGAACATGGAGGAGTCTCCGCCCATCGTTTGTGTATCTTGAGGAGTCGGCGACACTCTGTTCGCGCCTATAGACATATCAACGTACTTCTGCATAGCACTTACCGTTTTTTCACTATTCATGAAGCCTTCAGCTTTAGTACCATCTTCATTAGCAATGTCGGTATCGTGCGCCCACAGGTAAGTGTAGATCGGGTATTCCCAAGTGCCTGCATTGAAACCGAATTGAGTATATTTGCCGTTTTCTTGCTTAGTCAGTTTTTGCGCTGTTGCAATCATATCGTCCCAAGTCCAGTCATCGCTTGGATAAGCAATACCGGCTTCATCAAAGACACGTTTGTTGTACCACAGAGCCAACGGATTGAAATCCTTTGGTAAATAATACAACTTGTCGTTGATCCGTCCCATATCGACCAGATCCTTTTGAAAGATGCCTAAATCGAAAGATTGATCCTTCGCGATATAATCGTCAAGTGGTTCAATTACACCTTTGTCTACAAAAGAGTAGAAGTCACCTTCACCAACAAGGAATACGTCCGGTGCAGTACCACTTGCGAGCGAAGTCGTCAACTTGGTACCATAACCATCGCCAGGTACCGGCTAAAATTTAACATTGATATTCGGATGGGAAGCATTGAATTCATCAGCCAGAGTCTGTTCGACAGATCCACTGTTTACATCTCCCCAAATGGTGAAGGTAAGATCAACCTTCCCTTTGCTTTCGGTATTTCCTTTATTAGAAGCAGAGTTGCTGCTGCTATTGTCCGTTTTGCCCGTGGAGCAAGCGGAGAGTAGCATTACTGAAGCGAGAACTGTTGCCATTGCAATTGACCATTTCTTTTTCATGTTGAATGACCTCCCATTATCATTTTCTAGATATTAATTAATAATAGTATTGCCTTTGATCTCCTGCGATTGACCGTTTATGAATAATTGAACCGGCTCACCTGCAGTGTTGTTAATAGAAATTTGCTCGTGCGTGATACTGATTTCAAGCAACTTGCCCTGCCAATGCAGCGGGAAGCTTAATTTCTCCCAATGCTCCGGAAGCTTAGGTGCTAAATGAAGCTGACCATCTAGCATTCTTACTCCGGCAAAGCCTAATACAACACACTCCCAAATCCCGCCAAGTGATGCGGAATGGATACCAGCATCTGATGAATGTACCTTCGGTCCCAGATCGATCTCAGCTGCTCTCTTGAAGAGATGATAAGCGAGTTCTTTGTCGCCGAAGTCGCTGGCCAGAATCGAATGAGTCGAGAGAGACAGCGATGAATCATGCAACGTCTTTTCTTCGTAATATTCATAGTTCGCGAGCTTCACTTCAGGTGTAAATTTATTTTCCAACAAGAAGAACAGCATCATAATGTCCGCTTGCTTCGAAACCTGCATATTACCAACCTGATCCAGGTTGTAGTCATTAAATATACTTCCTACTTTTTCCTGATCCTTGTAAGGCGTTAGATCAATAATTTCTTTCTGCAAATATGTGTCGTCCTGAGGAATAATCAGATTCTCATTCGGCTGTGGAAGATAGATCAGATCCAGCTTGCTCTCCCATACCTTCCGAGCTTCTTGTAAGTTAAGCAGTTCATTATAACGCTTAAACAGTTCCGGACTCTCTGTCTCTAGCTTGCTGTAATACTGCATTGCCAATTCAATATTGAAATGGGCCATGTAATTGGTGAAGGCATTGTTGTCCACATGCTCTTTGTACTCATCTGGACCGACAACTTCGTTAATCTCATAACGTCCTTCCGATTCGTCCCACTCCAGCCGACTCGCCCAGAATATCGCCGTATCAAAGATCATCTCGTAGCCGTAACGCTCCATGAAGTCTTCATCTCCGGTTGCCCGGTAGTAGTGCCATACGGCATAAGCGATATCAGATGTAATATGCTGCTCGATAAATCCAGACCAAATCTTTGTCTGCTCTCCTGTCACGATATCAACCGCGCCCCAGACCGGCGTTACTTCACCATCGGATGGCCAAGCAGCTTCCCAAGGATACATCGCTCCGGCAAAGCCGTTCTCCTTCGCTTTGCGGCGAGCTCCTTCAAGACCTAGATAACGGTATTCCAACAGCGAACGAGCTGTCTTAGGATTGCTATAAATATAGAATGGCAGAATGAAGATCTCTGTATCCCAGAAGGAATGTCCTTTGTAACCTTCGCCACTCAATCCTTTCGCACCAATCCCCATTCTCCGGTCATGGGCCGGGTCATGACGACCAGATGGTACAATGCGAAGCGCAATGCCAGAAGGTCAAAAGAATCCTTCGATTCGATCGTAATTCCATATTCATTCCAAACCTTCGCCCAAGCAGCTGCATGATCGCGGAACAGTTCATTGTAACCTGTAGTATACACGCTTCTCAACTCGCCAAGAGCATGTTCTCTCATCGCTGGCAAGCTGTAATCTTGCGCAAAAGCTTGGTCACGGCTTGTATGAATCGTTACTACTTTCTCGAAGCTGAGGTTCTGGCCTTCTTGAAGATCTACACTGTAAGCGATTGCCACCTTACGACGATCGATCTCCATTGCCGGATTAACCTCAATTTCCTGACCATCTAATTTTAAGCGATGTGCGGCTCCAATGACAAAATCAACTTTGGATTCTGTTGTTGTCTGAATTAGCTCCAAGTATTTCTTATCATAAATCCGTTTCTCGCCTTCATGGAAATGCTGACTACCGCTATTGCTGACCTGAGCATCAATGCCTGACGCGATCGACAATTTAACAGGTCCATTTAGAACCTTCACGTCCAGCTTCATAGCGATCAGATGCAGACGATCTAGAGATACAAACCTGCGGAAAGTAAATTCCAGCTTCTTGCCTTCCTCATTGCTCCAGATGAAGGAACGAACCAGTTCCGCATCACGTAGATTCAAACTGCGGCTGTATTCTGTCACTTCTCCCTGTTCCAACGAGAATCTCTTACCGTCGATCCGGATATCTAGCCCAGTGACGTCCGCCGCATTTGGCAGTTCACTCACTTCAAATTCGTCGAAGCGGTTAAAGGTACCGTTTACGAACAGATTACGCTTCTCTCCAACGTAGGATTCTTCGGCTGCGGAACGCAGTCCCATATAGCCGTTGCCTAAAGCCATTACAGCTTCGCACTTTCCGAGCGCAAGGGTCGAGAAGTTCTCCTCCGTTACTACCCAGTCCGACGCTCCGTCCGGCAGTTTCTTGTTGTAATTTAGCATGGCTTAAATTTCCTTTCTACTCCTGATTCAATTATCCTCTGACACTTGTAAACGTTCCCGAAATCGTTTTCGAATCTGAAAAAAAAGTTCGAATCCGATTCCGAAAACTCTCTTGTTTTTTAGTCTATGTTGCAAAGGTTTTCGAAAACGTTTTCGAACATATTATAAAGTCATTATCGATTGTCTGTCAACTATTTTGAAGGGAAGAATTTTATTGTAGCCTGGCAAATTATTCTCCAACATCTTCACTACCTGCTCCAAAGCCGCAAAACCAACGCCTGCGAAATCCTGCCTAATCGTCGACAGCTTAGGCGTTGTGTAACTGGATAGCACGATATCATCGAAGCCCATAATCGAAATATCCTCTGGGATGCGAATACCGATCTCTTTACAACGGTTCATCATACCGATTGCCATTAGATCACTGGATACAAATATTGCTGTCAAATGAGGATTGTTATTAATGTAAGATTCCGTCAACTCATAGGCTTTATCTTCACTAAAATCGGCCTCGATCACACGCGAAGCAACGAAGGTAATTCCCGCGCTCTCTAACGCCTCACGATAGCCCTGTTCACGCTGAATACTAACCGTCGCATATTTATGCCCATTCACCATACCGATCTCGCAATGTCCTTTGCTAATCAAGTATTGCACTGCCCGCTTAGCAGCCAGTAGATTGTCCGTAATAACAGAGCCTGTATGCGGCCCTACTGTATGAGCATCGACGACGATACAAGGAATATCGCTCTCGACCAGTTCTTTAAAGTAAGGGTCAGTCGTCCGCAGACCTGAAATCACGACTCCTGCTATTTTGTGGTCTTTACAGAATTGCCAATAAGACCGATCCTGCTGCTCGGAAAGGCTGCGGGTATAGATGACAACCTCGTACCCATATTGGGTAGCGGCGGCATATACCCCGCTCATAATTTGAAACATAACGCCGTCCTTACCGCTCGTCTGCTCAAAGTTGGATATGATTAGCGCAATCGTCTTGGTTACTTTATGCTTGAGATTCTTCGCGAGCATATTCGGAGAATAATTCAGCTCCTGAGCCGCTTTAAGAACCCTCTGCTTGGTTGCTTCACTTACATCGCTATATCCGTTTAAGGTCTTGGAGACCGCCGAAATGGAGACATTAGCATGCTTGGCCACATCTTTAATAGATACCATTGTGTTTGCACTACCATCCTCTATTCAATTTTCATCATTTTCTGTTTCGTTTTCATTATAGCATATAGGTCAAAGGCAGGAAAAAGCTTGTAAAGTTGAAATTCCAACTTTACAAGCTTCATGGCATTACTCTAAAAAAAATTGCATCGTCCTATCCGACGACTCTGGCAAATATTCATGTCCGAAGTCAGGATAAATAACGAGCCGCTTCTTCGCATTCATTTTATTGTAGGCTGCAAATTGCGTTGAAGGCGGACAGATGGTGTCCATTAATCCAACGATCATCATCACTTCGCCTTTTATCCGTTCAGCCAGGAACTGGATGTCGATATAGCCAAGCTTCTCGAATATATCATGCTCACGTTCATGCAACATATCATAATAGCGGAAATATGTACGCAGTTCACCGTATGCTCCCTGATCCAGATCCATATCCCATGTACGCTTGTAATCACTAAGAAAAGGGTAGATCGGCGCCAGCTTCTTCACCCTTGGCTCCAATGCAGCACATGCTATTGTAAGCCCGCCTCCTTGTGAGCCCCTACCGCATATACGCGATCCGGGTCAACTTCCGGCAGTTTCATCGCTATCCCGGCAAGCTGTGCCGTATCCAAGAATATATGGCGGAATAGCAGCTCATCCGGATGGTCATCTAGACCGCGGATAATATGTCCATGGTGGGTATTACCCTTCACCCCTCCTACATCTTCCGAGCTCCCCCTGACCGCGGCAATCCATAGCAAGTACAGAGAAGCCTAGCGAGGCAAAGGCCAGTTTCTCACTCCAATCTCCGGCATGGCCAGAATAGCCGTGAAACATAACTACTGCCGGATGAGGTTCTATCGCGTGCTTAGGCCGTACATACTTCGCGTGAATTCTCGCTCCCTTTACACCAGTAAAATACAAGTCAAAGCATTCCGCATTCGGCACTTGAAAGCTGCTAGGAACAAGCTCAATTTGCGAGTCCACCGCACGCATCTCCGCCAGAGCCCGCTCCCAGTATTCATCAAAATCCACTGGGCGTGGATTGGTTCCTTGATAGGTTTTCAATTGTTCTAATGGCATATCAACAATTGGCATACTTCTCCTCCTCTTCCTATTAGCTTACTAACTATATTAACTAGTTAGCTTTATTCGCTGGCTTCATATTCCTTATATTCTTCTTCAGCTTCCTCTGGTCTAGCTTGAACAGGAAGGATGATCGTAACCAGTGTACCTTGAAATTCCTCGCTCTCTATTGAGAGCTTCAATTGCTCTCCGTAATACAATCGCAGACGCTGATAGACATTAATTAGTCCCACACCACTGGAGGATGAAGTCCGGTTTCGGAAGCGTTGTCCTACCGTCACCTCCGTTTCCATCGCCAGCGACTGTCTTACCAGCTCCAGTTCCTCCTCACTCATTCCGACCCCGTTATCCTGCACCATGAGCTTTAAGAATTGCCCAAGGTCTCAGTTCGAATCACCAGTTCGCCTTCTCCATACAATTCCTCGATACCATGCTGTAATGCATTTTCAATGATCGGTTGCAGAATAAATTTGAGTACCGGAAGCCCCATGGCTTGTTCATCCAATTCCCAGCGGACAATGAACTTATTCTGAAAGCGTAGCTCCTGAATCGTCAAATAATTGCGCGCATGCTCAAGCTCATCGGATAGGGCTACAACCTCACTACCTGTATTGATCGTGAACCTGAATATTTTGGCTAACGATTTAACCATCGTGCTTACTTCAGTCGCTCCATACTGATGAGCCCGCATATTAATCGCTTCCAGCGTATTATACAGAAAATGAGGATTGATTTGCTGCTGCAGCATGCCCAGCTCTGCTTTCATTCTTGAAGTAACCAACTTCTTCTCACGTATTTCCTTATCCACATTTTCCTGCATCAGCTCGCGAATCTGTCTTAGCATCTGATTGAAGCTGGCAACGAGCCTGCCGATCTCATCCCGCGGCTGCTCTCCAGCCCTATCCTTCATTTCAGCAGGCAGAGGCTCCTCATTCTCGATAGCCTGCGTTAACCGCTCGATCGGTCTAACGAGCAAATAAGCGATTTGTCTCATTACAAGGAGTATAATTATTATGATAAGCACAAGTAGAAGGCCAAACCGATAAAACATCGAATGGATTTTCAGATAAATATCATCGATTGTCATGAAGATATACGAATACCAGCCAGGCTTCTCTAGACTGCGTTGAACAACCACCTGGTTGCTGCCCTCCACCTGCTGAATCTGCACGTCAAGTTCTTCCTTGTCTGGAACGCTCCATTGACTGACCGCAGCTTCTTGGAATGATTTAGGTGTAAGATGCGAGTAGATCAATTTCCCTTCACGATCAAGGATAACGAAGCTCTGCTTACGATCTGTCGTCGCATACGAGAAGGCATCTTCCTTCAATACCACCTGCAGGAATGCCGTAGTCGGCCTATCCGTGACACCGGACGAAACCTCCAGCTTCTTCACAAGCATTAGAGCCGGGTGGCCGTATACATCCTTGAGTCCGGTCAACCAAACCATCTCCTCAGCTTCAAGCTGCTCCAGCACATTTTTCTCATAGGAATGGAGCTTGAACAAGGTCCGATTATTATTAAAGACCGAGGAATATTTGGCTACTCCACTCACATCATAAATTACAAAATAAGAAATATCATTGAGTCCCGGATAGCTTGATACCGTGAAATCATCCATATTTCCCCTATACAAATAAGGCGAGGTCAAGTTCGTCAGCCTGCTGTCTGTGGACAATCGATTTGTTAAATTCTCATACCGTTCCACTCGGCTTTGCAGCTCGGTAACTAAATGATCCGAGGACTCTACAGATAGATCCACCGCTTTATCGAATACATATCTGTACATTAAAAAAGCGTACATGACGATAACAAGCAGCACGGGAATCAAGACTGAGGACAGCAGCATAACGAGCATCTTCTTGCGGATCGTAAACCTTGATAACCAGCCACGCGAAAAGCGCTGCTCCGGTATGCTCCTAAAATCAAGGTCATTTTCCTTCTTCCATACCGCTCTCGCCAAGGCCTGATAAGGATACATCACCGCATTGGCAAGCCGATAGGCAATCATCAAGCTAAGCAGCAGGCTGCAGGCAAGGAAGATGATAAAAGTATAAGTATCGCCCCACTTCCAGATTGAATCATTTTGCATCTGCTCAAAGATAATGACACGTATGCCGTAAGGGGGAACGGGAACGGTCCTGACATAATAGCGGCCGCCCAGAAACTGCTCCCATTCCGTCTCTCCGGCAGCAGCCAGCTTAGCCGCCTTCTCCATAAGTTCCCGATCAGGTACATTCGTCCATAAGATCTGCTGATTTTCATCCAGAATCCCCACATATCCATTCCAAATTCGGGATGAAGGTAGCTCGGCCGTAAGTATACGCTCATCAAACACAATGACTGAGAGCACATTAAGGGCGTTAACCCCGTTATTAATAATTATATGACCTTCAATACTGGTAGCGAATTGACTTAATCGATCCCATGTTTCTCGCGGCAGCAAGCCCCTCTTCCCCTCTAACACGCTGGAGAACATACCTTCTGGAATATAAGCCGGCATCCCGTAATAACGAGTTAACAAATCTAACAGTCCGGCATCCTGCAGATCCTCGATCCACGGAATTTGACTGTCATCTATCGATTCGCCAGATTTCATTAACTTACCGAAATTTTTCTGGTTGATGTTATCGCCTATGAAATAGATACGTTCCACCGCCTCCGGCGACAGATGAAGCTGTTCCAGACGCGACGACAGCTCCTGCCGTGCAATTCGCTCTTCCTCAGAAGGACGCAGGCTGTAGAAAGAACGAGCATACAGAATAAAATCATTTTGCTCCAGCTGTAGAGCCAATGAGTTCATTTCATTCAGTTTCGATATCATTTGGCTCTCAATATGACTTGCTATATTCTGTTCGGATGCCCTTCTGATCTCGGAGCTGGTATCGTTAATATTCCATGAGCCAATTCCGAAAATGATAATCTCGGACAATAGAGTAAGCAGCAGTGCTACACCTATGAGCATGTTGCGGTAATAACGGAATTTCATGGCACTTCTCCTGCATAAGCGGCATTTCGATATTCAAGCGGAGAGAGCTGAACATATTTTTTGAACACTAGTGTAAAATACCTCGGATTTTCATAACCTACCATTTCTCCAACCTCATGTACCTTATGATTGGTTTGCTTAAGCAAGCTCTTAGCCTTTTCAATACGGAATGAGGTAATGTAATCTATATATTTCTGGCCTGTCAGTTCCTTGAACAGATAGCTCAAATAGCTGGCGTTCAAATGTACATATTCGGCTACATCTTCCAGTGTAATCGTCCGGTCATAATTGCGATCGATAAATTGCTTGGCTTCTTGGATTAGTCGGTGTCCATTGTTAATCTGCTCCGCATTACGCACAGCTTCTTGCGGTTCTGCCGCAACGATGCTCTGTAAATCTTCACTAGCTGAATCATCCTGCCGAAAAAGCGCGGTTGCCTCCTGATAAGATCTATAAATCTGGTTTGGCTGCTGTACAACTGTTCCAATGGTATACACCAGCTTAGATTTAAACAGGCCCCGGAATCGCTTCAGACCCTGTATCACCTGCTCAAGCTCAACGACTAACGACTGCGGATCTTCCTTATAGCCGTCAATCGCCGCCCGATCCGTCCAGATCAGCACACATTGCCCGTCGGAATCGACATAATGGTAGCCTTTATCCCATAGATCCTGCATCAAATTGTCCAACGTAAATAAAATAAGGCTCCAGTCCTTTTCTCTAACTCCTCTAGGGCGCTTCGGATATTCTGTAAAACGGAGCAAGCACACAACATACTCGTTGTATTCCTCCAGCATAATTTCCGCAGCGCTGCTTTCCAGTTCAATCGCATCCTCTTTCATCTCAGTAAGCAGAAGGTCGCTTAAAAAGCGCTTTCGTAAATGTTGTACCGAAAGCTTCGCTTTACGTTCCCATACTGCACGCTGCAATTCATGGACCCGCTCCTGCTCGATCAACCGCACCGCCTTGGCTAATATTTTGCCGTAATCCCCAAAATCTAGCGGTTTCAGCAAATAATCAAGTGAGCCGTGCTTCATGCAGGTTCTCGCATATTCGAAATCATCATAACCGGACAATACGATAATCTTCATATGGGGATATCGAGCAGCAACCTTCTCCGCTAACTCCAGACCGTCCATCAGTGGCATACGAATATCCGTCACTAGCAGATCAACCTGCTCATTCATCATCGTCTGCAAGGCAAATAAGCCATTCTCACAATCTGCAACAACGTCAATACGATAAGAAGAATAGTCAAAGCTACGCAGGCCTTGTCTAATTTCATATTCATCATCAACGATCATCAGGTTGTACCGATTGTTAGTCATAGCATCTCTTCCTTTCTTGTTCGCCTTACTCCGATGTTAATTACACGGTCATCTAGTTAGGACAAAGTCAAATTCCTAACATATTCATTTTTTTTAAGAGGAATATCCCCGAGCCTTTCAGCCTGCTTCCCGCCGATAACCAATCCTTCAATATGGACGCCATCAACGATATGCGAAGCATCAGAACCGTGAAATAATGAAGCAGTACCCTCTGGAATCTTAATATTACGGAAAGTAACATTACGAATCTGTCCCGGCTCCTGATCGACCGACCAGCGATCCTTAAAAATAAGACAAATCATTGCATGCTGCCGTTCTTCCTCAATAGTTATATTCTCAAAGCGGATATTCGAAATCGTTCCCCGGTCACCAACGACAATACAGAGCGAACCGACCTCCTCCGTCCATACTGCCGTGCTGTGAACTACATTACAGTTTTCGAATACGACGTCTGAAATATCTGTTCTCGTCTCTCCGGCAATTCCGAAGCAGCGTACTTTATCGTTCCATACTGTGCAATCGGATACATAAATATCACGACCTCCTATCGCTGGCGGCGCATCCATCGCCTTTACAGCAACGGCATCATCGCCAGTACGAATGAAGCAATCGGTCACCTGAATCCGTTCGCAGTTCACAATATCGATTCCATCACTGTTCTCACGATAACCGATCAATGTCAGATCGGCAATGGAGGAATCGACACAATTGGACAGATGTATTGTCCAGTGTGAGGTTCCTACAATCGTCAGACCTTCTATCGATACATCTCGGCAGCCTGTCAGCAGCATCACCTTGCGTGCATGCCAGTCTAGCATCGACATATCAATAATGCCTCTGCCATGAATTCGTATACTCTCAGCTTGTTCAGCAGTAATAAAATCAACGTAATTCGGTTTATTCGCCCAGTCGCTAGCAACAACAGGAGCTTCATCCTCCGGTACATACAACTGCAGCACCGCTCCACCTGGCAATATATAAGGATTCGCCGGACCGCAGTTCAAACGAGCTTACCTTATGCAGACCCGGACCATAATACTTTACCTTACTATCCGTCGGATCGGCTGCCCCTTCTTCCTTAGCGTGCAAAGTAATAACTAGAGGACGCTCCGTATTCCCATTAGCCTCCACAATGATTTTCGCGGGTCTGTCTACCGGAATATGAATCTCTTGATCGACTAGCTTCGCCTCGACCCCTAAAGAGAGCGGGCGGATCACAGCCGACTCGGTACTCCCTCTTCTCTTGGCAATCAGCTTGAAGCCTCCCGGATCACCGACGAAGCTTAAGGAGGCAAAAGAAAGCGGCCCTCCATTCGTAACTGGCGCAGCATATACGGGCACTGCCTGGCCTTCTACATACAGCTCCCAATCACGGGACAGCACAAGTCCTTCCGGATCAGGTGCAAAAGCGTCTTCGCCCTGCGTTCGCAATCTTTCCTCATTCGAGGAATAGCTTATTCCAACATGCGCAGGATCTATTTTTATAAGTGTTCCATTACTATTTACGATAATTTCTGCTTCCATTTTGATCTCTCCTCTGTAGTTCTGTAGCTCAAGCTGCGGTTTAAAATAACAGCATTAAGCGACCCGCCTGATAGCCTGCCTTAAAGAAGGCCGGACGTTCATAAGGATGTGTATTCGGCAGATGCAAAGAGACAAGCAGTTCTCCCTCAAAGGTACGGAACAGCATACCATGACCGCCGTTCTTTTCGAACAGCTGCTCACGTTCCTGAACCCATGGGCCTGTAATGCTGCCGCTCTCAGATCGGGCTATTCCGATTGCGTATCCGTCCTTACCGTGACTGGACCAGATCATCAGCAGCTTGCCGTCAGGTGCAAGATAAAGGAAGGGGCCGTCGGTTACAAAATTACTAGGTCCCTCTTCCTCCACTGGCCAGTGTGCATCGGTAGCACGGAACAAGACGAGTGGATCACTTGCTGGCCCAGATAAATCCGCTGCAAGGCGCATCGCACACATCTCGCCATTTCCCACCTGCGTCCATTCATGGCAGAAGATCATCCACGGATCACCATGCTCATCCGTGTACAGTGTACCGTCGAGGCATTCCCAATCCGCAGGCGTAACTGGCCCTTCCCCCATAGGCACAAATGGCCCTAGCGGAGCATCCGCTTTAAGAATCTGAGTCCCCCGGCATTTGCCCTCAGCTTTAAAGCTGGCGAACATATAATATCCGCCCTCGTAATAATGCACCTCTGGTGCCCAAAAATGATGGTCCGCCCAGAAGCCCTCAGGCTTCCGGAATACCGGGAAGGGACCTTCCCAGCGGTGTAAGTCGCGGCTACGGTAGCCGTCAAAGCCAATAGCAGCACCGCCCCATGAAGTCACCCCCATAGTTCCGTACATATAATAAAAGCCAGCGTCTTTATCGGCATATACGAACGGATCACGGATGTGTATATCGCCAAGCTGCAGTAGCTTCTCTTGCGCGTCCTGATACGGTAAGCTTCCCGGCTGTATAGCATCCTGCTTCATCATATCTCGATTCAACCTACCCACCCCCTACTTTACTTCGATATCCTTAACATAATCGTTAACGGTAAATAAAGGATCGTCTTTCTTCAGCTTCTCGCCGTTCACTGTTATATTCTCGAACCGGACTTTTGAGATTAGCCGATCCTTGCTCCATCCCTCAAGCTTAATTTCATTAGAACCATCAGAATAGGATTCGATATTCCGATATGTGATGCCGCTGATCTGTCCAGGCCAGGCCCAGTTGCCCTGCAGCGCTCCGAAATAGAACGTATCTGACATCTGAATATTGATTAGGCGCTTCGCCTTTTCAACCCGGATATTCTCAAAAGTTACTTCACTGATCTCCGTCCCATGTAGCGCAAATATGTTAATGGCCGACCGATCCGGTAATACATCAGGATGATCCCGATCATCATAATTGTGCAAAATATCGATATTGCTGAAGGTGATATTCCTGAAATAAGGCGCTACGGTCTCTGCACCAATACCAATCGCATTATTCGCATCCGCCCAGAGTTGGGCATTTTTGTACGTAATATTGTAGACAGGCAGTGCATCCTTTGGCTCTTCATGGGACAATCCCTTAATAGCTACCGCATCATCTGCGGAATGAACAAAGGACCCGTCGAACACAATGTCGTGGCTGCTGTTAATATTAAATCCGTCACTGCTTGCAAACCGCGGACTTACCGCCTTATAATTAGTCACCTCTATATTGCTGCTGCCGTGCATCGCTGCTGTCCAACTACTGGCATCCCGGTTGACAATAATATCCCGAATGACAGAATCCGTTACAAAGCCTAAAGTAAGAGCTATATCATCATATTCATCATTGGAACGGTAATCATTAAGCAATATTCCTCTGCCGCGGATCGTAATGTTACTGGCCTGATCCGCCCGAACTCTGCCACGCACCACAGCTCCACCGCTAATATAGAGTGTCTGATCCGATCGCAGTATCAGCGGCGGTTCACCGTAATCTCCCAGATCATGAAAGCCCGGTTCAAAAAATATGACATTCGGGTCATTCTTATCAGGGATATCCGCCTCCGGCTTCTGCGCGAATAAGTGCAACACCTTCCCTTGATAATCGCCGTTGAGGACAATCGTGACTGGAACCTGTCTATTTAATTCAAAGCGAATGGTATTCCCTTCACGTTCTCCCTCAATCCCTAATGATCTTGGAATTATCTCAAAGCTATCGAATGGAAAATCCGGTGTAATCTCCATTTTGCTGCGGCCCGGCATGTCAAAGTAACCGTAAGAAATCGGCTCATTCCAGCTATTAAGACCCGCGTTATACAAATCTATCTCCTGCTCTCCGGCAAACACTTTGAAATCATAGGAGCGATAATTAGCAGGTAGATCCTCAGGTGCTTTATAGTTGATAATCGGCTGTTCTTCCTTCAGCTCAGGAGGCAGGAGCGCCTGCTGTTCCTTAACGCTTGTTGGAGAGCATCCCGAGATCAGAGCAGTTAATAGACCGATTAACAGAAGTATAGTCACCCAACCGTTACCGCGAGCTTGTGGACAGGATATCGCTAGCTTCTTATTTCCCATGAAATGTCACCTCTCAGCCTTAAGCTTCTTTTATCAGTCAGGCACTTAGGCCCTTATAGGCGTTTAGCCTTTTACAGCAGATGCTACTACCCCTTCTACCAAATAACGTTGGCCGATAAAGAAGACAACAATAATAGGCAGCACAAACAAGACCAATCCAGCGCTCTGTACCTGCGTCATAGTAATTTCCTTCTGTCCCGGGAATACGTAACCAATCGAGAATAATGCGGTTGCCAGTGGATATTTAGCGTCCTGCAGGAACATAAACGGCGTAATATAGTCATTCCCCCATGCACCGTTAAAAGCCAGGATCGATACGGTCGCGACTACTGGTAAAGAGATCGGCAGGAATATATTCCAGAAAATACGGAACGTCGTGCACCCGTCGATTCTAGCTGCCTCCTCCAGATCACGAGGAAAACCCGCGAAGAACTGGCGATATAAGAAAATGCTGAATGCACTACCGCCCAGGCCCCAGAAGAACCACGGCCAAAACGTATTAACAAGACCAAGCTTGAAAAAGATAACGTAGGTCGGTATTTGAGTAACGATCCCCGGTAGCATCATCGTAGATAGCATGAGTAGGAACAGTATATTTTTTCCGGGTCCTCTTAATCTAGCGAAGCCATAGCCGACGAACGCGCTTGTTATTGTAGGAATAATGACCGAGAAGGCCGTAATAATGATTGAGTTCTTCGTATATCCCCAATAATCGATAAATGTGAGAGCATATTTATAGTTAATAAAATGCAGGCCCGTCGGCAGGAATGTTGACGCCGCCCCTACCTGCTGCAATGAATTTGTAACCAGCCAATATAAAGGCATCACGAACAATACCGACAAAACAATGAGTAAAACATATACCGCTATTCGGAAAGGCAATCTTTTCATTCCCGCATTAACCATCTTATTTGCCCTCCTGATCTACTTCATAAAATACCCAGAACCTGCTTGTCGTGAATACAACAATGGTTAGAATAAGAATCATAACAAACAGCACCCATAACAACGCCAGACCGTAGCCAAATCGGCCGTAAGCAAATATCTGCTGAAAAGCATGTACCGAATAAACATAGTTCGGTCGAAGCGGCGTCGAGAGCAAACTGTTTGAATTGGCTGCAAGTAGAATGGGCTGCACGAAGATCTGTAGCGAGCTGATAATACTCATAATAAATTGGAAGAACAGTACCGGCGTCACTAACGGAATCGTTATTTTCACAAAACGCTGTATGGTCGTTGCTCCGTCAATCGCTGCCGCTTCATACAGATCCTTGGACACTCCCTTTAGTCCTGCCAAATAGATAAGTATCCCTCCGCCAACACCCCACAGGAGCATAATAATCAGCGGATAGATCGCATAATCGTATCCAAGCCAATCCACCGCCTCCAACCCCAGAGCTTCCAGCAACTTATTCATAATGCCGTCATCGACGAACAAGGAACGCCACATCGTCCCTACAGCAACTACAGGAATAATCGACGGAATAAAGAATAAAGTGCGGTAAATACCGATACGCTTAATATTCTGATTCAGTAGAACAGCTAACAGAAAGCCTAATATAATCGTAGACGGCACCATAATCACAGTAAAAAATAAAGTCCTACCGAGCGAATACATCGCATCATTATCCGTAAAAACCTTGCGGTAATTATCCAGACCAACAAACACCAGACGATCCATATTGAAGCCTGCATAATTGGTAAAGCTCAAATACAGACCATATAAGAGCGGAATTAATCCGAGCACAATAAAAACGATGAACCACGGAGATATAAATAAATAAAACTCTATTGCTTCTTTAAAGCTTCTTCCGCGAAACCTACTTCGTTTGCTGTGGAAGGCAGCGTTTGTCTCATGTACAATCTGTCTGTTCACCAAAAGCCCTCCTTGCTTCCGAGTTCAATTTAAGAAGGGCTGCCGAAAGCATTGCTTCCGCCAACCCTTCTGAGATTCCCTTATGGGCTAACCAGCTGCTTGCCTTCCGTAATGAGCGTGTTCAGCTCCTCTGTCATTTTCTGAACAGCTCCATCGACTGTGTCTTTATCGAAATATACTGGTGTAAAGTACTTATCGATAATGGAGTTCACGGCTTGATAGTTCAAATAAGGGTTATACGGCAGACTTCCATCTGTATACTGAAGTTCATTCTGAATAAAGTCATAGTTCATCTTGTCAAATGTTGATTCCTGAGGCAACATTTCCGTCAATGTCTTGGTGCCTGGCAAGCCATAACCTGCTTTAGCCCGTTCAACGGCAGGCTCTGCTCCGAAGAACCATTCAAACACTTCCCAAGCTTCCTTTGGATGCTTCGTATTATTATAAATAATCGCTCCTGTACCTGCGCCTGTTGGTGAGATCCGCTTGCCGCCTTCCACCACCGGAGCCGGTGCTACGCCAAAATCATCCAGACGGTCCTTTGTCAATTCATTGGTCTTCAGGAAACCTGAGAACCAATAACCTGCAATAATAATCGCGGCCTTGTTATCCACGAACAATTGACCGCCCCAATCTGTCTCCTGCTGTAACGGACTAGGTCCAATTCCCGACTTCGCCGTATCCACCCAGAATTTCAATAAATCCTTCGTTCCCGGTTTATCCAGCTCAGCTTGGCTGAAATCGGCATTGAACATGCTGCTTCCCTGCTGAAGTAATTGCAGATTCAGCAAATCCTGATTCGCTGCAATCGTACTGTTGTAATAAGCAAGACCATACTGCGTTGTCTTCTTGCCATTTTTTACAGTTAGCTTATTAGCAAGCTCAACCAACTCCTGCCAGGTCATCGCTTCTGTACTGCTAGGGAACGGCACCCGGCCTCTTCAAACAATTTCTTGTTATAATAGATCGTATAATCCGGCGACCAGTCTTTAGGGAAACCGTAGATTGCTCCTTCGCCATGCTTACCGGAGGCAAGATCATACTTAAATTGATTCACGACCGGAAGGAAATCTTCCATGTCAAACACTTTGCTGGCTTGGAAATTTTCAGTCAGATCCATCGCCATTCCTTTAAGTACAAAGCCTGGAAGCTCTGTGACGGAATTGGTGCGAATAATATCCGGGCCGTTACCCGCGGCCATCATAGCCATCAGCTTGTTGTAGTCCGCTGAGACAATCTCGACCTTAATATTTGGATGCGTTTTCTCAAATTCAGCTACGAGTTCACTAGTAAATTCCGTGTCGTACATCGTATGACGGATGACTACCTGTTTCTCGTTCTTCGCTGTATCCTTCGACTCTCCGTCCACAGCGTTACTTCTCTCGTTATTGCCTGATGAATTAACCGTATTACCTCCACCACTACATGCGCTCATCAACAGCAGACTTGATATTACAAGTACAGAAAAGCATGCTGTCCACCAAGATCTTCTCATCGATATCCCCCTCGTAAAACCCTTCAGTTGTGTTGTACACCTCAAATTATAAAATTGATCCCTACCCTCAACAACGTCGTATCTTTTTTGATTCGTTCATATTTATTTGGGATTTATCACTTCCATAAAAAAAGCCCGCTTCACCCTAATTAAATTAGAGTAGAAACGGACTTAGTAATAATAAATAGCAATTCCCGGCCTTATTTAGGCTGGATATATCCTTCCGCTTTCAGCAGCTCAGCGATCAGGACGGCACCACCAGCAGCACCGCGCAGAGTGTTGTGAGACAAGCCGACAAATTTATAATCGTATAATGAATCCTCACGTAGACGACCGACGGATACGCCCATACCGCGCTCGATGTTACGATCCAGATTCGTCTGTGGTCTGTTCTCTTCTTCAAAGTACGTAATGAATTGCTTCGGTGCGCTTGGCAAGCCAAGCTCCTGCGGACGTCCAGCAAATTGACTCCAACGCTGAATGATCTCTTCCTTCGAAGGTTTATTCTCAAATTTGACAAACACGGTAGCCAAATGACCATCTGTTACAGGAACGCGAATGCATTGGGTTGTAATCACCGGCGAGCTAGCCTTAACGATCTCTCCGTCTGCAACATGGCCCCAAATACGAAGCGGCTCCTGCTCGCTCTTCTCTTCTTCCCCACCGATATACGGGATAACGTTATCCAGCATTTCCGGCCAATCTGTGAAATTCTTACCTGCTCCCGAGATCGCTTGATAAGTGGAGGCAACCACCTCAGTTGGTTTGAAATCAAGCAAAGCATTTAACGCAGGGACATAGCTTTGGATCGAACAGTTGGGTTTTACTGCAATAAAGCCAGTCTTCGTACCGAGGCGCTTTCTTTGAGCCTCTATCACTTCAATATGCTCAGGATTAATTTCCGGAATCACCATCGGAACGTCCGGCGTCCAGCGATGAGCTGAGTTGTTAGAAATAACAGGCGTACCTGTCTTCGCATAAGCTTCTTCCAACGCACGAATCTCGTCTTTTTTATATCTACAGCACAGAATACAAAATCCACGTCAGCCGCAACTTCTTCTACCTTTGCAGCATCCTGTACGATAATATTTTTCACTTGTTCTGGAATGGGGCCAGCCATCTTCCAGCGATTCTGGACCGACTCCTCGTAAGTTTTGCCCGCTGATCTGCCGCTAGCTGCAATACTTACCACCTCAAACCATGGATGACCATCCAACAGCTGTACAAAACGCTGCCCGACCATGCCTGTTCCTCCGATAATCCCCACTTTAAGCCTTTCTGCCATGATTCTCCATTCCTTTCCTTAATAGCTATTTATTTTGTTTGCATCCGCCGGTATATTCCGTACGGTAAATCCCATACTTTTAAAGGTTGTTTAATTTTAAACACATACTTTTAGTAGATACTTATGCGAATCCTTTGTTACAGGTACCACAGCTTTATTATACAAAAAAATCCCACCCCTAAGACTGCCGTCTTAGGGACGAGATTTGGATTCTCGCGGTACCACCCTAAATTCACCAATATGTCACCATATCAGCCTCTTCAAGTACAGCACAAAGTGCATATACTTTAGCTCTATAACAGGAGCTCCTGTCACACTATCTCCTGATGATCTCAGGTTCCGGAGTGCTGCTCAGAGTCTTTTTCGGATAAGCGATTCTTTGCTCCTTTTCAGCGCAACGGAGCTCTCTGGGAAAGAATCTGTCTACCTACTCTTCTCTTCATCGCATTTATATTACTGATTATAATATAAAAAATTCGGCTGGAGGTAAACCATTTTTCCCCTCTTTTATAGAAATTATTATTCATCTTCTTTGTTTATCAGTTTCAGGGTCAACTCAAAGGTGATTTGTTTCTCTTCAATCCGATAGTTTTCGGCCAATTCCGGACCGCAAGAATTCGATCCGACACCGCTCATCCGGTAATCCAGATGAACAAAAGTCTCTGGCCGTCTCTTCAGCTTGTGAAGATGAGTGGCCGCAGTGAGATCCTGTGTCATATAATGAGCAGCCTGGAATGAGAACGGCTGCGGTGCATCAATGCGCAGTCCCATTCCCCGTTCATTCGAAATGATTGCCCAATTTGTATCATAACGCGAACCGAATTCCTGTGGCACAAGATAAGGTACAAACATTTGATCTACGCTGGTCAGAAATACACCGCGGCGCACACTCAGACGTTTGTCGATATAGCTCTCGTGCGGCCCGAACCCAGAGTATTCTACTTCCTCATTTCCAGGCGCTAATACAAGCTCAAGTCCAAAGCGCGGTAGCCATGGCAGATTCTTTCCTACTTCCGCTGTCGTCTTCAAGGTCAATTCCCCGGAGGCAGTCACTTTCCACTCCATCCGTCCTCGTAGAAATGGAGCATGTATATATGCCCCGAGTGAGTAGTCAATACTAATGCAAATAACACCGTCGGAGTCTACATCCCACTCAGACCGATATACCTTCATCACCGCCTTGTCATAGCCTAACTGCTCCCATGCCTGCCGAATATTACGATCATTGTCTGTGGGCGCACGCCAAATGCTTAGCATCGCAGGGGCTGCTAGCCGCTCGAGTCCATCCCGTTCCAGCTTAATAAGAGTCCCTCGATTCAGATCAAACTCATATCGGAAATCAAAGCCATTCAGCAGCAGCTTGCCGTCAGCTTCTTCGGCGTTAAGCTTTCCTTTAGCAGGCAATATCCGACTTACGGTGGCTTCCCTTGCAATTCCCGCCTGTTCTCTTGGAAATTCCAATTCAGCAAATGTCAATTCATAACCAGGCCCCTCCCACTCCATCTCCCGGTCAAGCCGGAAGGAGAGCTGGAGCACCAGACGTCCAGGATTAGGAGGGAGTGTGTATGGCAGGATTACTGTCTCCCATTCATGCGGCGCCGCCTTTAGTCCCTGTACTTTGCCTTGACCAATAAGTACGTCATCCTCCAAGAGTCTCCAATAAGTTGCAATATGAGAAAGATCCATAAAATCATAACGGTTACCGATTCGCACCTGGCCGGTAGCAAGATCTACCGCCTCCACCCGGACCGGTGCAAGCACTTGCTTCAGCTCCAACAATCCGGCATGTGGTACACGATCTGGTGATACCAGTCCGTCTATGCAGAAATTGCCGTCATTCGGCTGATCTCCAAAGTCTCCACCATATGCATAATAAGGGGTTCCATCCTCTGTATGGGTCAGAATTCCATGGTCCACCCATTCCCACACACAACCACCCATCAACTTAGGGTAGGTCTCGAATACTTCCCAGTAATCACGCAGATCGCCCGGACCATTACCCATGGCATGACTGTATTCACATAGAAAGAGCGGCTTCTTATTATATTCGTTGCGCCCATATTCAGCGCAGCTCTCTACAGAGCCATACATCCAGCTATCAACGTCAAGGCTTCGAGTACGTTCGGGTTCGGACTGAGAATTAGGTGCCCCTTCATAATGGACCAGACGGGATGAATCTCGTAGCTTGATCCATTCAGCCATAGCTATATGGTTAGCCCCAAAACCCGACTCATTGCCAAGCGACCAGATCAGTACAGAGGGGTGATTCTTATCTCGCTCCACCAGACGTTCAGCACGATCAAGATAGGCCTCCCGCCAGTTCGGGTCTTCACTGAGAGCATCCGTCTGAGCAGATGTCCATGGAGTACCTACGCTCATTCCATGGCATTCCAAATCCGCTTCATCGACCAGATAGAAGCCTAGCTCATTGCAAAGCTCCAGGAAACGAGGATCGTTCGGGTAATGGGAAGTCCGCACCGTGTTAATATTATGCTGCTTCATCAGTAGCAGATCGCGCTTCATATGATTTAGTGGAACCGTCTGTCCCAGAAGCGGATGCGAATCATGCCGATTGACGCCCTTCAATTTCAAGGCCTGGCCATTCAACTTGAATACACCGTCTGCTACTTCCACGTGTCGCAATCCTACCTGAAAAGCCAAGCTTTCTTCACCAGCCAGCACGTACAAATCGTACAAGTATGGCTCCTCCGCATTCCAGAGCACCGGACGGTCCACATTAATGACAAGAGTCGAGGAGCTGTGGACGAGTGCTTCGGCAGAACCAATAAGTTGCGCTTTTGCATCCCGGAGCTCTGCCCGCACCTCTAGCGGCCCCGTTGTATCCACTTCAACACGCAGTGTGGCTTTTTCGTAATCCGCATCATATTCCTGACGGTTAAACACATCGCGAATATGTGCCTTGTCACGAGCCAAAAGATAGACATCCCGGAAAATTCCCGAATACCGCCAGCAATCCTGATCCTCCAAATATGTACCATCGCACCACTTAAGCACCAGCACAGCGATCCGGTTGACTCCCGCCTTGAGATAAGGGGTGAGCATAAATTCTGCCGGATTACGGCTGCCTTGACTGTAACCAACGTACTGTCCATTTACCCATAGATAGAAGCAGGAGTTAACCCCTTCAAATACGACATATTGCTCCTTTGCAGTCCAATCGATCGGTACCTGAAAATCACGCACATATAATCCAGCAGGATTATCATCAGGCACATAAGGTGGGTCTACGGGAAACGGATATCTCACATTCGTGTAATGAAGCTGGTCGTAACCGTTAACCTGCCAACAAGATGGAACGATGAGATCGTCCCAATTGCTCACATCATTCTCTTCGTTGTAGAATCCATCGGGTGCATCGACCACACTTGAGAAATATTGAAATTTCCAGTTCCCATTCAAGGTCTGATAAAATGGCGAACGCCCCCGTTTCCGGGACTTGGCGTGCTCCACCGTCTCATAGGGAATATAATGAGCACGTGCCGGCTCTCGATTTTCGTGCAATTTGCCTGGATTTTCCCACAATTTAGGCAGGTTCTTCATGAACACTCATCCTTTCCTCCGAATCATAAGATAACAACTACAAGTCTTTGACTAAATTGACTAAAGAAACTTATTTCGATAATCGGTCGGTGTTAATCCATAATTCTTCTTGAAGCTATCCCGGAAATGATCCTGATCCGTGTATCCAATCTGATCACAGATCTCATAAATCTTGATCGTCGGATCTTTAAGGAGCTTAACCGCTGCTTCCATCCGTACCTGGATAATAGCATGGTTCAATGTCGTGCCAGTCACCTCCTTGAACACCTGATTCAGATATTTTTCACTCAATCCAACATGGGAGGCAATATCGTTCAAGGTCAAGCTCCGCTTCATGTAATGGGCCAAAACATATTCAAGGGCCTGATCCACTAGTTTCTTCTTTTTAACATTACCACCTATGCTGTTTAGTGGCATTTGACCTGATAAATTGGGGAGTTGCTCTCTGACCAATTGCTCCGCCATAGCAAGTCCATTGCGCTCCTCTTCTTCCTTGCGGAGCTGAACAACGGCAAGCCCTACCACTCGTTGAATCTGCTCCGGGTCTACCGGCTTCAAGACGTAATCAAGCACTTGTAATGATATAGCCTTGCGGCATATTCAAATTCATTCAAGCCTGACAGGATAATGCATTTCATATCTGGATACCGCTGCAGCACACCTGTGATCAGCTCGATGCCATTTACCTTCGGCATACTAATATCTGTTAATAGAATATGGGGAGCAAGGGCATCCAGTTGTTTCAGAACCTCCTCACCGTTATTCAGTGCTCCGACGACCTCTACATCAAGCGCAAGCCAATCAATGGATCGAACAATGGCTTCCCGAACAGTCCTTACATCTTCTGCTACCAGTAGCTTATACATTATTCATCCTCCATTCTCTCTATCGGTGCAGGATTTCCGAACAAGCTAGGCCTAAGTTCACTTTCATTCTTGATTGCTTCATCCGTATCTGCGATTAATGGCATAACCGCTTCGACACAGGTTCCGTTTGGAACTCTGATATACCGAAGACCATAATCTCCCTTCCGTTCCTTGCAGTTCAGCAAAATTCTGCGATGCACATTTAAAGTTCCATAGCCACCCTCCGAACTCTTCTCCTTGCTGCTCTCTCTAGCTAATCGGTAGTTCATCAAGTCCGGATCTACTCCACTTCCATTGTCCTCCACTCGGAGGATAACGCTTTCAGATTCTCTTCTAGCTGAAATCTCGATTCGACAATCGCTTGTCTTATTGGCAAATCCATGTACAATACAATTTTCCGCAAGCGGCTGCAAAATTAAATGGATCACCAGTACAGCGGCCAGATCCTCAGGAATATCTATGCTGATCGTTAGGTCATCCAGCATTTGCTTTTGAATGTCTAAATAAGCTTCTACCTGACAAGCCTCATCATTGAGAGGGATCCAGGTCTTGCCTTTATTTAATCCATAACGGAACACATTGGCAAGCGAACGGACGATCATACTAGTCTCTATATCTCCTGAAATCAACGCCCGGCAATTGATCAAATCCAATGTATTGTACAAAAAATGAGGATTGATTTGAGCCTGTAACAATTCCAGCTGCAATTGGCGCCGCTCAATTTCTTCAGTAAAGCTCTTCTCAATCAGTTGCCGAATCATAACCAGCATTGCTGAGAACTGTTGGTTTAGCTCGTTGATCTCATAGATTTCTGATATGCTGCTTGGCAAGGGTTCCTCCAACTCCAGCACATCTCGCCGCTGCATAGCATTGACTAACTGTGATATGGGAACTGTAACGCGAGCGACAATCGCGTGCATCCAGATACCAGATACTATCAGTGTAACGAGACCAATAATCGTGCAAATAACTGTTATCGTAAAGGTATATCGACTAAAATGGCTCTCCGGGACTAAGGCCACTAGCTTCCAGCCATTATCGAACGAGTCGTACATAATCCTATAGGATTCGTTATCTACATTTGCCTTAATGGTTCCTTTGATCCCATGAAGCGCTTGAACATAAGGTGTACCGTTCAAATCCTCCATAAATGAATGTTGAGCGCTATATATCACATGATTCTTCTCGTCTAGAAGTAAGTAGTAGCCCTTATCAATGGGTGCATTGCCTATCACGCTTTGAATACTTCGAGTATCCGCTCCAACCATTACAGTACCTATATTCCGGCCATCCTTATAGCTAAGCTTGCGATTAGCCATATACACCATTTTGCCCCTACCAAAGGGTTGAGCCCACCATACTCCATCACTGTCATTGCGATTCAATCGTTGGTACCATTCCTCGCCAGTCAGGTCGTTAGCCTGATAAATTCCCGTTCCCCAAAAAAATGGGCTGGCGCAACAGAATAAAAACTACTGGTAGGCTCCAATAACATAGATACGCTATAAGTCGTCTGAACTGCATCAATTGAAGCAACATTATGGAGCAAGGATAAAAGGGACAGGTTTTGCAGATTTTTCTCCAGTTCAAAGAAATCACCGATTGCCTCGTAATCATTCGTATATTGACGATCAATCAAGTTATCAATAAATTGGTTAGATAACACAAACGCACTTACATTCTTCATTGTATCAAATTGATACCAGACATTCCGATGAACAAATTCCATCGATTGCTCAGCTATTCTCAGCGTATGGTTGTTCTGAACCTGTATCAGAATATAGCTGGACGCCGTCGTGAGCAAGACAATAAATACCACAATCACACCTAATAGTGGCAAGCTTAGTTTGTTGAACAAGCGTGAGGTTTTACGCGATGCGGTAGATATCATCTTCTCATCCCCTGTGCATGGAATATCACCCCTTAACTGAACCTATCATCATCCCCTGGTCGAAATATTTTTGAACAAAAGGATAGATAATCAGCATAGGCAAAGCCACAATAACGATGGCCGACATTGTATACCGATGGTTGGTGGAGGTGTAGTTCCTGCTGCCTCCAACAGTTCGGGAGGTACGCTGGAATTGGCTATTATGGTGCGGAGGACTAGTTGCACCGGAGCCTTGTTCCAATCCGTCACATATAGCATAGCATTAAAGAAATCATTCCAGTAGACTACCAAATACATTAAACCAATAGAAGCCATAACCGGCATAGACAATGGCAGCACAATTTGCCACAAAATGCGGAATTCCGAGGCTCCATCAATGGCAGCAGATTCTTTCAAACTTTCCGGGATACCTTCGAAGAAAGTCTTCATAATGATCATATAGAACGCGCTGAAAGCCATAACCAGGATCAATACATATGAGGTGTTCAGAAGGCCTAATTGCTTGATCGTAATATAGGTGGGGATCATCCCCCTCTAAACAACATCGTAAATACAAAAAACAGAATAAGGACTCTACGTCCGGGCAGCTTTTTCTCAGCCAGAGTATAGGCGGCGCCGGAGGTCAGGATTAGTGCAAGAATCACACCACCGGCTGTATTTTTCAGCGTAGTACCATAGGCTTGATATATCAATGAACCCTTCTCCAGCAAATATTTGTAATACTCTAGGCTAAACGAAGTTGGGAACAGGACCATGCCATTCTTGGCACTAAATATGTGATAAGGAGTAACGGATACAGTAATGACATACCAGAAGGGCAAAATAATAACAACTGTAATGAGGGATAAAAGAATATAGTTAGAGACGACAAATAATTTTTCTTTAGCGGTAAGCTTCATGATCCGGTCTCCTCCCTAGAAAATGCCCGAATCATTGATTCGTTTGGCAAAATGATTGGCTGTCAGCACCATCGCTAATCCGATAATTCCTTTGATGACATCTGCCGCAGCAGCCAAGCTAATATTGAATTGCTCAACCCCGACGCGGTAAATATAAGTATCCAAAATATCACCGACCTGCAGGACCATTGGATTGTACAGATTGATTACCTGATCAAGACCTGCACTCATAATAAAGCCGACCCGCAAAATAAACATGACTACGATCGTGCCCGATATCCCCGGCAGCGTCATATAAATGATGCGTTGGAAACGAGTAGCTCCATCTACAACGGCTGCTTCATTGACTTCTGGATTCAGACCGGCGATGGCCGCAATATAAATAATTGCCGCCCATCCCATCTCCTTCATCGCATCGGTCACCACCAAGATCGTTCGGAAGTAATGATGATCAGCAAGTAAATAAGCAGGACTTCCGCCTAGAAGCTCAATCAACTTATTAACAATCCCGGTTTCCGGAGAGAGAAGTATAGTAATAATTCCCCCGTATACGACCCAGGAGACGAATCTCGGCAGGTACACGGCAGTTTGTAGCGTCTTTTTAAACCATTTAATGCGAATTTCATTTAAGGCAAGCGCTAATAGAATCGGACAGATGAAGCCGCTAATCATCTTGTACAAATTAATAATCAGCGTATTCTTAAAGGCCGTCCAGAACATATCGGACTCAAACAATGCATAAAAATAGTTTAGCCCTGCCCATTCACTACCACCGATCCCGCGAATAAAATTGTAGTCCATAAAGGCTACGCTGATCCCGAAAACCGGGAGATAATCAAAAATGAAAACCCACAAAAATGCTGGAAGCAAAAGAAGATACAACAATTTAAACTTCCATATCTTATCCAGCACTTTCTTCAATCCTGATTCATGCACAGTTTTAACGATCATTTGCGCCGATTTTAACTCGCTCCCCATTCTTTTTATGCCTCCTTGTTCCTTCTACAACCGTTTCGAAAGGGCTTTCATAAATAATATATCTAATCCCTCCTTTTACGAAAACCGGACAGAAGCGAAGTATTACAGGGAAAAGTCGAGTTTTCTGTTATTAAGAAAAAAGGACGGGAACAGGCTGCTCTGGAAAGAGCGGACCTATTCCCGTTCATTGTTCGTGCGTTCAATGGGCCGATGATTTTCCTTACCCTAAAAGGGGATTACTTGCCCTGTTTTTTCTTAAAGGATGCTTCCAACTCGCTCAAAATTTGCGTACCGCCTTGTGTTTTCCATTTTTCCACGAAGTCATCAAATTTCTTGATGTCCCCGCCCATAATGATCTGAGTAAACACGGAGTCGCGCATCGTATTGAGCTCTACCAGCTTGGCAATTTTGGTTGGAGAATCCAAGAAGTTAGATGCGTCTGTAATTTGATACTTATTCGTAATAGCAACATCAAGTGATTGGGAAAATCGAAGTGGTAACGACTCTAGATAACGTGGCCAACCTTTCAGCCCTGGAGCAAACAGATAGCTCTGGGTACCGCGGAAATTCCCGTCTTTGTCTTGCATCGTTTTAGGATCTACCAGATCTGTCATTACTGACATTTTATCGTTTTCAATCTTATAGTCTTCGCCTTCGATCCCCCATACGGTAAGCATTTGATTTTCTGGCGACAGGGAGTCCTCGATAATCTGCAGTACCTGGGCAGGATCCTTTGTCTTGACGCTAATTGCCGTCATTTGGTTGAATGGGGCGCCTGCAGGGGCGACTGCCGTACCATCGGCTCCGACAAGGGAACCGGTCAGTGTTAGATATTTATAAGGAGTAGTAGATTGGTCAGGCAAGCTGCCATCTGATGCTAGCTCTCCGCTTTGCTTCAACAGATTCGTCTCGATTTGTGTATCGTAATCGTTAGCTGTAGACCACCACCCCATCCAGGAGAACAGCTTGCCACTATAGAGCTTGGTCCGTAGTTGCTCTTCTTTGATGGTAGCGAACTCTTTATCGATTAGTCCTTCCGAGTACATTTTTTGGAGGAATAGAAGTGCTTCTCTCATATTCGGATCAATATCATAATTGCTGAATTTGCCATCCACTTCCGTGAAGAAGCCTGGTGTCACACCGAATGCACCAAAAATATGATCAAAGGAATTGTTAGCGTATTTTTGTTGGCCAACCTCCGCGTTATAACCTCCGAGTGGGATAACGTTGGGATTATCCACTTTGATCTTCTTGAGCAAATTGTAATAATCATCAAGCGTTGTCGGTGCAGGTGTACTTTCCAGAAGATCTGTGCGCATTACCAAATCCCAGCGGTAGCCTGCTCCCGGACCACCTTGATAAGGAATTCCGTACAGTTTACCGTTAACCTTAGCCTTTTCGAAAACCTCCGCAGGCACTTCTCTCATAATGTTTGGCGTGTCTTTCTCGTTGATCAGATCGGTCAGGTCTACAAAGGCACCCTGCTGTGCATACTTTTGAAAGTCGTCGGCAAAATCAATTCTGACAACATCAGGAAAGTCCCCGCTCGCCATCTTCAGATTTAGCTTTGTCTTGTACTGTTGCACATCAACCATTTCTGGAATGATCTCAATGTTCAGCTTTTTCTCGATTGCCTGTTTGACGACATCCTTGGAAGAATCATACGGCTTCGAAATATCCTGTCCTTTAAGCCATTTCAGTGTATAAGGTTGATCTACTGAATTCGTCTCCTTACCCTCTGAAGGTGAAGCAGACGGTGAAGAAGGCGGCGAGGCAGACGGTTCTCCAGAGTTGCCACATCCCGTTAATGCTACCGTCCCCGCCAGAACAACAGCCAGCATACTACTAGTCAACTTGTTTCTTAATTTTGCCATTTGCTAGAAGACCTCCTCAAATTGTACTCTATTTCCCCTTAAAAACGGACTGAACTAAAGCTCAAAAGAAAGCGTTCACATGTCAAAATTAATAAAAAATACCTTCCCTGAAAACCGGGTAAAAGGACGATAATACCGGATAAAAGTCTTATTTGCCTGCTATGAGTGTAACTAGCCCTGCGGGCGGAACAGAAATTTGCTGTATCCCTTCTATTTCCAGCCCGTACTCCTGCACCACACGCCCGGTAGTGTCTTGTACTGTAAAATAAGCGAAAACTGGGGAGAAGAACGATTTTACCGGGGAAATCCTGATCTCATGTCATACTAATAAAAAACGGCCCCGCTTAATGCGAGGCCTTGTTCCAATCGAAGTCGATGACATTTAGAAATGCTTTGGCCAATACCATATGGCCGACAGCATTTGGATGAACCCGATCCCAAGCTATCGTCGCCGGGTAAATGGACTCGAGGACAGAAGCAAATGCTTGCTGTGTATCAACGAACAAACAGCCATAATCATCGGCAACGCGCTTCACGACAGATCCATACCGATCCATGGCCGCTCTCATTAGATCATTTGAGTTAGGCTCCAGATAATATGGAGTCATAAGGATAAGTCCTTTCAAAGAGGGAAGCGTTGATTCTACCAATTTTCTAAGCGTCGACTCATATTCCTCAAGATATACATGCCCCTCTGTTATCTGCGGAGTATCAAATTGTCTCCATACATCGTTGATTCCAATCATAATAGACAGCCAATCTGGCTTCAAGTCTAGTACATCTGTTGTCCACCGTTGTTGCAAATCCTGGATCGTATTGCCGCTCACGCCCATATTCGTGACCCGAATGCCTCGCTTAGGATATATGGACTGGATCAGGGCGTCTACCATCATGACATATCCTTTTCCAATCCCTCCAAATAGACCTTCTCCATAAGGACGCGCCCTCTCACAATCTGTTACAGAGTCGCCAATCATGATCAGCTTCTCGTTATTCCCAATTAACATAGTTGTCTCTCCCTTAGTCAAATCAATTACAAGAGAACTTCACTAGAAATGTGTTAATTTCATAAGGTTTGAACAAATGGCGGATCTCGGGACCGTCCACTGCTTCCAATAGAGGGCGTTCCATCATATCGCATACCTGCCAGGAGTAGACCGGGTAATCGCTAGTTAGTGTGACCTCACTACGTCCACCCAGATATTCGTGTAGTCGGACGATCAGACCATCACCTTGCTCTGACAGCTTCACCGCATCTATCGCGATGCCTTCGGCATCAGTCCGGATCAGTGATCTGCCCACTCCGGCCGTATAACCCCCTGCACCGCTTGCAATGGGTTATTCAGTGACCACGCTTCCTCCACCGTTCGTCCGGCAGCCCAATCTCCCAAATGCGGCAACAAAGCGTAAGTGAAGAGGTGCTCGCCCTGATCAGCCTGCCAGTCCGGCTCTGTGGCCGACTTAATCAATGACAGCCGCATCACATGATCCTTGATGTCGTATCCATATTTGCAGTCATTGAGAAGGCTCACGCCATACCCACGTTCCGACAAATCGGCCCATTGATGCCCCACACTCTCGAATCTCGCATAATCCCAGCTCGTATTCCAGTGGGTCGGCCGCTTCACATTGCCGAATTGAATGTCATAAGTGGCTTCTGTGGATCTTACCGCTACCGGGAACGCAACCTTCAACAGCTGCTGCTGTTCGTGCCAATCGACTAGCGTCTCGAAGTCAATCCGCCGATTTCCCGAGTACACCTTAATCTTCTGGGTAATGGTAGAGTCCATATAGCCCCATTTCAATTCCAGTACAGCGGCCAGCGGTCCGCTCTCAATCAAGGATATAGACTGCAAATCTGTAATCTCCCGCATTTTCTCCTGATAGAACAGATCAATATCCCATGCCTCGTACATTTTGGGCTTATCCTCGAACACTTGCAGTACATTGCCGCACTCTCCCGTGGCGAGTACTTCCCGCTCAGCTTCACGGTCGTAAATGCGGGTTATTTGTCCCGACCCGTTCCATTCCAGCACATAGAATGGAGTGGTCAGCCGGGAATCTCCCCAGTGGAAGGGCACATCTAACTGGGAAGGTTCAGCCGGACAGGCTTTAAGAATTGTAGAACCCATCATAGGAAGATCGGGAGCTTCAATCAGCCATTTGTCTCCCTGCCTTTGTGAACGCAGCACGCGTCCACTTCCGTCTCTCCATTCCCTGTCTTGGCACTCCCTATCCGCTAAAATAACAAGATCGCTCCGGTTATAGAAGGCACCATTGAACACTGTATATTCTATTTCATCGCTTCCGCCGTTTAAGGCCATTAAACCCGCCTTGGCCAAAGCGGCAGCTTCCTCGCCAATCCGAAGCGCTTCCGCATACTCTGCTCGGGAATCCTCATATACCTCGCGGATGGATGAGCCAGGAATAATATCATGGAACTGATTGCGCAGAATGATTTTCCAACCTTCATACAGCTGCTGAGCCGGATAACTGGAGAAATCCCCTTCTCCGCAGCCAGCATCGCTTGCAGCCATTCGGATTCCCGGTACAGCAGCTCCAACTTCCGATTCATCCGTTTGTTATATGCCTGGCTCGTATATGTGCCTCTATGGAATTCCAGATACAGCTCACCATCCCATGTGTGGACATACTCGTCAGTGCTCTCAATCGTTCTCTGCAACCGTTCAAAGTACTCATCGGCCCGCCCCGTCTTCACGTTTGGAACTCCTGGAATCTCATCCAGTCTGCGGCGCATTTCCAGCATCTCACGGTTAACTCCGCCTCCACCATCACCATACCCGTAGGACAGCAGCAGCTCCCGGTTCAGATTTTTGTCCCTGTATTGATCCCAGATGCCCTGCACCGAGAACGGCTCGATCAGCCCGTTGTATGTATAATACCAAGCGCTGGACTCAGGCCCTTCCGGCGTCGTAATGAAATGGGCCAGTACCTCGGTACCGTCGATGCCTCTCCAACGGAATGTGTCATGCGGCATACGATTGTATTGGCTCCAACTGATTTTGGTCGTCATGAAGGTGTCGATGCCTGATTTGCTTAAAATTTGTGGTAGCGCCCAGCTGTAGCCAAACACATCTGGAAGCCAGAGATATTTGCATTCCGCGCCAAACTCCTCGCGGAAGAATTTCGTACCGTACAGAATCTGACGGACTAGCGATTCGCCGCTCGTCAGGTTGCAATCCGCCTCCAGCCACATCGCCCCGCCAGCTTCCCAACGCCCTTCCTTGACACGCTCGGCAATTTCGGCGTAAATCTCTGGATAATCCTGCTTGATATAGTCGTACAACTGCGGCTGGGTCTGCAGGAAGATATACTCGGGAAACTGCTTCATCAGCCTCAGGACGGTGGAGAAGGAGCGCGCCGCTTTTCCCGCGTATGGGTCAGCCGCCACAGCCAGGCGACATCGATATGGGTATGGCCAACTGCCGTAACCGTAACCGGATGCTCTCGCTTCATCGCCGCCAGCTTCGTCTGCAGCAGGGCACTACCAGCGGCAACGGAGGCATAGAATGCTTCGCTGCCAGGCCGCGACCAATCCAGCTCAGCAAACGCACGATTCAGCGTTGCGATTAGCTCCTGTTTCTCCGGCTGGCTGTCCGCTAGCTGCCTGCTTACAGCAAGTACAGCTCGGCCGGTGAAGTATAAATGATCCGCCGCTTCGTCCAAGCAAGCCAACTCTGCCAGCTTGATGCGATGCTCCTGTGGCGTTGGCTTACCGCCACCTTCAAGACCAGACCACAAACGGAAAGCAAAATCCAACGTGCTTCCCGCAGAATCTTCCTCCAGAAACACCTCCTGGTGATTGGAATCCACGCCTTGATACGGCTTCCCGTTCAGGAACAGTAATGATTCAAATCCGCTATTGTTGCCTCCCCCTGTCCGTCCGAAATCAAAGCGGCCTACAATTCGCCGGCCCTTCCAGTCTGCTGGCACATCCACCCGCTTGTACATCCACAAATAACGGTCGCGACCTGTCCAGTAATCCCCCAGGTGGATAACGGAATGGCCGGCAGGCTGCGAAGGATATTCTCCATTGGCTCCATCCTCATCCTCTTGTACCTGCCATTCCACCAACTGTATAGCTTCTCGGTAACGATAGGTTCCCAATTCCTTAATACGCGCTTCCAACTTCTCTTCCGTCCAAAACATCCGTTTCTCCTCCTTTGGGTTATAACACGTGTTATATGCTATGAAATAAGCGGTTACCCACAAAATGGGACCGCATTTTATAACCGATGCAGAACTAAGTATACCTTTACTATCTTCTTCACCTGCACAACCTGTTACGCACTTTCACCCGGTCTCAGAATGGCCGGTAGCCATACCTTTTCCGACAGCTCCTGTTCCTGATCTATCTGTCCCAGTACACAGCGCACCGCTTCCTCGCCCATGCTTACATAGGGAATCTCTACGCAGCTTAATGTGGGGAGACTTAGACGATGTCCCTGAATCATATTGTCCGCGGCCATGATCTTTAGCTCATCACCGATGTGCAAACCCAAGCTTTGTGCCGCCCGGTAAAGATCTGGAACCGCATTGGACCAATTCACGAGCACTGGAGGCAGCGTTTCTCCGGCTCCAGCTTTGGCTACACCCTCTAACCATTCCAACCAAGTGACTTGGCCTTCCTTCTCTTCATGACGGGAGACCTCTGGACTCAAGCTATACTTGCGACACCAGTCCATATAAGCGGCTCTACGCATCTTTTCCGCCCAGATTACACGACCTGCAGGTGCTCCGTAAACTTCAGCATATAGCGGAGCCACCTCCATATCAGGGTTACGCTTCAACAAATAGTCCAGAGCCATCGTTACACTGCCTCTATAATCAGCCAGCACGGAAGATACCCCTGCCGTCTCCGCATAGCCTTCAACCGATACGTATGGTACACCTGCAGCTTTAACTTTCGTAGCCCATTCCTTGCTGCGATAGCTTGTGCTATCCAATGTAACGATTCCGTCGATCTTTCGCTGATGGTAGAGATCCAGCAGCTCATTCCTCGCTTCTCCTGATTGTCTATATCCTGGAGAGCACAGAAGAATATGATATCCTCTAGCCTCGCATTCCCGCTGCATGCCCTCCAACAGGCGGATGAACAGCGGATGACGGGTATCGCCAAAGGCAGCCAGTGTCATACTGCGTCCCGTCTTCATGCTACGCGCCTGGGCGTCCACATGATAATTCAGCTCGTGGATCGCAGCCAGTACCTTCTCCCGTGTCTCCGCGCTAACCCCAATCCCAGGCGTCGCGTTCAGCACCGCGGATACTACGCTGCGGGATACTCCGGCCAGCTGAGCCACATCATGGCTGGTAATTCTTTTTTTCCCATATTAGCACCTCGGCAAGAGTATAACACGTGTTATAAGAGATGTATAGGTGTTTTTTCCATAAGCAAAAAACCGCTTAGCCCTGCCGCTAAACGGTCCATTATGCTACATCTGAATCGACTCAATCATCCCATGAACGGCATTCTGCCATTCATCCTTCATATTAGCTGGAGCAGTAAAATCAATCTCAAGAAGTGCGCCATCTAATTCTGCCCAAGCCTTGAAATGATAAGTGTCATTACCTTTCTTGGAGGGGATGATAACTTCATTGATCGCAATGCACTTCCCATGTACGAGCTGCGTCTCATCCTTTAACCACTCTAACGTTACTCCAAGATTGTCTTGTTCGAGAATCGCCTTCAACTTCAATCGACCCATATCGATCTGAGAATCACTTACCATTTGCTCAGGATCATGTTGTATCTCGAGCCTGACTTTCTTGTTGCTATCCGCAAACACAAGCTTTGATGTGGATGTTTCTTTCGATTGTACTTCTAGTCCCTGTGGTAACTTCAGTGACATTAAACTCGAGAACAATTCAGTCATCCCTTGCTCAGCTTTCTCATTATTCAGCGGATCAAAAGTCGTGGCCCCTCCCTCACCAGCACCATTCTCTTTGGTACCCTGGAAGTTACAAGCAGAAATATTTGCTGCTATAACGGCGGTTATCAAACATACGGCCATCCATTTTTTCACCCTGAAGCATTCCTTTCTTTTCGAATTTGAATTTGCCAGCTACTCATTTAAGTAGGTTGTTACTCGGTTTGCGACCAAATCTGCAACCGCTTGAGCTGATTTCTGACCGCTATAGTAAGCCTCAGCTTCCTCTGCGATGATCGCTTGAATCTTCGAATCATTTTTTTGCGGCGTGATCGCATGGGTCAGCATCTGCTTAATCATGTCGATGTCTTCCTTCTGAATCGAGATCACGGATCCCATTGGCGACTCAATAGTGCCTTTGTCCTCAAGATCCTTGAACGTCTTCTCGTTAACCTTTTTATTGACAGAGAACCCTTGTAATCCAGGCATGGTCTGTATTTCTTCGGACAATAAGAACTTGATGAAATCCCATGCTTCTGCCTGCACATTCGAATTCCTATTTATCCCTAAGTTCTTATACATCACGAAGGTGCTTCCAACCTGTTGTCCAGCAGCAAGTGGCTTACGATAGATCTTCCCTTGCTCATAGAACATCGCTGGCCCTACGAAATAATCTTCAGGCGATAGGATCAAAGACGGTGCAAAAAAATAATCTCCTGCGTTAACTTCAGCTTCCGTAACCACCTTATCCGAATACATCGTCTCCACTTGTTCCATCAGTCCAACGAATGCATTGACATCAAAGCTCGCAGGGCGCTTCTCTTCATGGACAATGCGAGTATAGTTATCGACTAACAGAATGTTCAACATCTGCTCGGGTGCGGTATTCCCCATCGAATATGCGTGTCCGCCGGATGCCGCCAGACGTTTGCCCACCGCTGTGAACTCCCCCCATGTCCATGTGCTGTCATCGAATTTTACGCCGGATTGCTCAATTGCCTTTTTATCGCCCATAAGACTGTCTAAGAAGAACCGCAGAGGCAACGAATAGAGTCCCCCTCTCATCTTGGCCCCGTCCAGGATGTTCATCTCATACGAATTGGAATCAAAGGTAGGGTCCTGCTTCATCAGCTCGCTCAAGCTCACTAGCGCTTGCTTGTCTACGTATTTCTCAACCGGCAGACCGTTCACATCCAGGGTGACCAAATCGGCCCCTTTACCAGACAGTAGCTCTGTATTGGTGGTCTTCACAAATTTCTCGAGATCACCTTCTAGATTGGACCTCTCCCCTTGGCTGTATTCCTTGATTTGAATATCCACATCGGGATGTTGCTCCTCATACTTTTTCGCGGCCTGGGAATACATAGGATCCGCTTGGAATACGGATAAGACAACGGTTTTCTTCCCGTTTTGTTCCTGCTGCCCTTCTTGCTTCGCTTCACCACCCTGTCCGCCAGCACATGCTGCCAACGTCATCGTAATTAGAACGATTAGACTAAGTGCACCACTTTTTTTCATCCTATCCCCTCCTCTTCACTCTCTATGTGATCGATGTAGTCTAAGCGCATTAGACTCTTACACGTTGACCTTCTGTTAGCGGCTCGGTACTCTCGACAATGATAAGATCTTTCATGTATACCCCTTGTAGCACCAAGGTTTCTTGGCCATTCGTTCCCCCTAATTGGACGGGAGCCTTACGAACAATAAAGGTATTACCCAGCGGGCCTGAACGCTCTTCGATAACAAGCACATAGCTGTTCTTTCCATCCTGATGAATTGCTTGGTTCAACACGAGCATGCCTCCATCGGTCTTCTCCGATTGTGTTAATTCCACGCTCACAAGATCATTCGCTTGAACATTCGGATGTTGGACTTTCACAACGACCCGTTGACTCGAAGTCATCTGAGATGTATTTCCTTCCGAACCCTCTTGGAAGGAGGTCCCTACATCATCGCCTATCATCGGACGAATTCCGGTAATGATCCCTTCAACCGGAACTTTAGTCCCCTCATGTTCGATTTCAACGTTCATCTTCTCCTCAGTACGTAATTTTCGAGCCCAGTCATCCGGAATGATAATCTCGAATTGATAGCCTTGCTGCGTATTCGTTAAGCTGATATCTGGCCCTCCGCTCCCCGATGGCAGTTGCGGCATCGCATTTACTTGTGTCACAACACCGTCAAAAGGTGCGATAATGTGTCTTCGATCATTCGCCTCCGACTGCATCATGCTCACTTTTCGTTCCTGCACATCAATGGCTAATTGCGCACGTTCTAACTCCCGCTTCGAGCGGCGTACCTGCATCTCGTCATCATTTTGTACGGCTTCAATATATTCATCTTGCAAGTCAACTAACGTTAGCCGCTGCCCTGTAAGGCCCGCCTGTGCATCCAGGATCTCCTGCTCAGAAGCAGGATTCTCATAGGTAACTAACGTCTGCCCCTTAGCCACCTGATCCCCCTCTTTCACATGAACCTCGCTAACTGACCAATCCGCCTTGTTCGATAAATCGATATGTTGTCGAGCCATCAGTCTAGCCGTGCCACTCCACGTGGTTACTAGCGTTCCTTCTCTCCCTAGTTCTGTTCGTACCTTAGGTAGATGTAACGTCAGTAATGTATTGCTCGCTAGGGTAAGGAGAAGGAGCAAGCCGATGAACCATCCAGAGAGCCACACGATAATTCTTTTTTTCTTGCATCCAGCGCTTCTGTGAACCCTGTATCCATCCTATTCCTCCTCTCATGAGCTACCCCTTGATCCCCGACATTTGAATTCCTTCGATAAAATAAGACTCCGCATACAAAAACAGTAGCACCATTGGCGTCATATAGATCAGCGATGCGGCAAAGCCGATGCCCTGTTCATCCTTATGAATTCTAGATAAATAGAGCGATAATGGCTGCTTAAATCGATCCTCCAAGAAAATCAAAGGCTGCTCGACCATATTCCAATAATCAACGAACAGCAAGACGATCAGTGCGGCAATCCCCGGCTTCATCAAAGGCAGCATAATCCGATAGAAAATGCGATAATGACCTGCTCCATCCATCTGAGCTGCTTCAACCAACGCATAGGGAATCGAGAGCATAAATTGTCTCAGCATGAACACTCCGAAAGCCGCAAATATCCCTGGTAAAATAATCGCGCTAGCCGTGTTCATCAAACCGAGCTTGTCAGCAATTAAATAGTTCGGAACCAAGGTCACTTGGAAAGGCATTAGCATCGTCATCAAGTAAACCCGAAACAAACCTTCTCTCCCCTTGAACCGGAGTTTAGCAAAAGCATACGCTGCTAAAGCACTTACAACCGTCTGTCCCGCAATGATCGCCACGACCATCTCTACGGAATTCCAGAACATGAATAGATAAGTCGGCGTATCTAACAATACCTTCCCGTACTGTTCAAAGGACAGCCAATCCGGGATAAGCTTCAAATTCACAAATTGAGCAGACTCCCCCTGCGTAACGAATGGCATTTTACCTACTAGCTCGTAATTGTCTCGAATTTCATGCACTGTCATGAACGAATTTGTGAAAGTAATCACAATTGGTAGAAGCATCATTAGTCCTATACATGCCATCACCAGCGTAACCGATAGGTTCCGAATGAAACCCGTGTTCTTCATTCTTCCTCCCATATCAATCCATAAATTGTCTATATCGTTTCTCTAACCGAAGCAGCAAAGCCACGATGATAAAGATACCTATCACCATAAGAGTCGCAGCCGCAGACAGCTTCTGCACATCCATCGCGAGGAACATATTGTTCATGTAATGCTGAAGCGTATAGATACTGTCATGCGGATAATCCCCTGCGATCAGATACGTTTCACGGAAAATTTTGAACGTATTCATAATCGACATCAGGACGACGAAGACCATGGTCGGCGTTAAATAGACAAGTGTAATTCCAAACAATTGGTACCACTTGCCGCCCCCTCCAAATCAGCCGTCTCATAGTAATCTCTCGGAATGCTTTGCAGTCCTGCAAGGAACAAGATGATGTTGTAGCCGATATGTTTCCATAGGTAGAACACGGAGATCACACCTCTCGACCAGGCCGATTTCATCCAGTCTACCTGTTCAAGCCCGGCAGTATGCAGCCAAGCGTTAAGAGAACCATTCCAATCAAAAAGCACTTGCCACACCATCACGACGGAGGCTACGGGCACAACTAACGGGAGGACATAAGCCATTCGAAGGAATTGACGCAGATATAGATTCCGGTTCAGAACGAGCGCGATTCCGAGTGACAGCATAAGCATCAGTGGAACATTCACCGCCGTGAACCAGAAGGTATTCGAGACGGCTTTACGAAAAGATTCGCTGCTCAGCAGCTCCTGATAATTCGCAAGCCCAACAAATGAACCGCCGACAGGTCGGTCCAATACCGAGTAGACAAGCCCCATCCCGAACGGAATGAGATAAAATAATGCAAAGCCAATGGCGCTCGGCAACAAGAACGTTACCGCCACCATACTTTCTCTACGGCTGAGACGGTTCCACTTCATGGCTTCTCTGAAGAGAAGAATGCAACACTTGTACTTCCATCTTGAAGGTTCACTTGGAACATCTTCTTGCCATCCTCTATACGCTTGTATATGACGATGGATTGACCATTTCCTTGCACTTTATCAGCATGGGTACCTACCACTTCTGGCTGATATCCATCGGAACGAACATCCAATTGCTTCAAGAATGCACCCGCCATAGCGATCGATTCCGAATCCTGCAATTTCGAAGCATGAGGAGCAAATGGCTCTAAACCAATCGTTTGAACAAATTGAATCTGTCCTGTTTCTACATCAATATTGGCAACAACCTCTTTATGTGGCTCCTCGAATGTCTTTCCTTTCTCAATCAGAATGACATTAAATAGATGGATCTGCTTCCCTCCATTGATTCCTTTGGTAATTTGTGCATTCGCGATCTCGAAGTCCTTCGTCTCAGGGAACCCGCGGTAAATGCGGGCAAGCAATTCTTGTGCGGTCTTATTACCGCTAATCTCATCCGCATATAAAATAGTAGTGATATAATTCGAATCCTCATCCTTGGTGACGAAGCTGCGCAAATCTTCAGTGCCGGATAGATTGAGTAAGGCTCGAATCTGCGCCGCTACGGCAGGTCCGGTATAAAGTACAACCGGCATGAAAAGTATAATCGCAAGCACACATGCAACCATGCGAACTTTCAGATTTGATTTTGCTTTATATTTATCATTGCGATAACGTTTGTACGAAGATTCTTGAATTCGCTCTTGCATTTCAGATGGAATTTCCATTGCTTCAGCACAATCCTGTAGCTTATCACGCAGTTGTTGTTCAATGGACATAAAGTTCTTTCTCCTTTCCCGGCTCATTAGATGGGTTAAGCTCGCGAAGCTTCCCAGTGCTGCATGATGCCTAGATTTGACCGTGCCTACGGGTATGGCCAGCAATTCAGCGATTTCATCAAATGTATAATCGTGATAATAGCGCAGAATAATCACCGTACGAAGTTTGTAGGATAACTGATGAACAAGGGTCAGCATCTCCTGATGGGCCTCTGCCTCAAGAACATGACGATCCGAGAAAATATGCTCCTCCACTTCCAAGAGCTGCTTTTTCTCGAAGATTCGAAACCTCCTCCAGCTCTTGGTTCTCCACTTCTGTATTTGCTTAAGTACAATGCCATGCATCCAGAATCGGAAGGGACGATTCGCATCATAATTGTCTATGGACCGCCACAGCTGAAAATAAATCTCGTTCATTACATCTTCTATTTCATTTTTTTCCGTCATTAGAAATACTACAGAGCGGTAGATTTCGGGGAATGACCATTCATAAATCACTTGAAATGCAGAAGGATCCCCCTCCTTCATCCGTTCAATCCAATGCTCTATATTAATGTCTTTCACCAAAAAAGGGCCCTCCTTTGTAAGCATACAATCTATATTGCCTCGATCATCCGAAAAGGTTCGATTTAAGTATAAAATCCGTAAACATTAATAGCGGTGTAGATTGTAGTTTCACTCATGCGCTAAAGCCGCCTTGATTCACTGCAGTGTGTATTCATTTGGTACAAGTGTACCTTACATTCAATGATTAGCGCAGGGTTAGTTAGTGTGAAACTTCTTTCCCCCATGCTTTGAGCAAATGTTTGAAGCTATAAAATAAAAAAAGCCTTCAAGGATTTTGCAATCCAAGAAGGCTTTACTGTTTGTAAGATTAATGCCGGTAAACTACCATTATTTATCAAAACTACGCTGAGCCCGTCTCAGGATTCGCATCGTTTCCCTCGTTCGAGATTGCTCCTCCCATGTCTGGCAAGTTTGAATAACCCATTCTGGCCTTGATTTTGCGGCATCGTTCAACCAGTTTCCTACAGAATCCTGAACGTATTTTGAAGGGTCTGATTTAACGATATCAAGCAGTGGAAGCGCTAAGCCCGGATTCTCCTTCAGAGCGGCTATATGTTTGGCCCATACTCCATGAGGACGTGTCACTTCAATAGCAAATCTTCGAATATTTGCGTTATCGTCACGGGCCCAGTCGGCCAGCATTCGAATAGCCTCCTTAAGTTCTTGCGCAACATGCTCCCTGACAGCCATCCACGCAATTTCACGTACGCCAAAATGCTCATCGGCAGCAAAAAAACGGATTCTCTGCAATTTTTGATCTAACGTAAGCTCATCTAAGCCTACAATGTAGGCTGCCCAGCATCTGACGCTATCTGAACGATGAGTGGAAAGCTTGTCTATGACCTCGGTTCGTTTGAGATCTGGCATTTGGCTCAGTAGACTAAGCCACCCGCCGGCAATCGCTGGGATCATCTTCATAATCTTTGGAGGAATACTCTTTAAATCGAATAACATCGCCTCTGAATGCTGTTCTAGACCCAATTCGTCCAATATATGAAGCAGCAGGGTGATATGGTCGATCGCCAGCCATTCAGTTAAGTTTACCGTCTCCAACCGTCCTTGCTGCAGCAATTGGAGTAATTCTGGATGAATCTCGCTAACCTTTCTTGCTCCTTTTCTACCTTCATATACACTTAGAGCGGGAATTGATTCTCTTCTATCGATAGTAAGCACCTGCCTTATGCGTTGATAAGTAAACGGTACTGCGACAAGGCTTGCTGCGAGCCTTTTTACTATCCAAAGCATACCTGCATTTCATGTTAGAAGATGTAATGCAGATAACAACTTCTTATTTATATTCCATGTCCACATGCTCGCAGTGTATATAAATTGTCCGAAAATCAGTCTTTATCACTTTCGCTTCTGCTAACTCTTGTAAAGCAAGTGTGACAGCCTCCCTTGATGCACCAACAAGGTGGGCAATTTCCTGATGCGATATTGGGGTATCAATCCTATAGTAATCATTGTCTCGTTGATCACACTTAACCCCGAACTGACGGGAGAGCCTTTGAAAAATGTGCATGATTCTCTCATGAAGCCTCCCAAGTGCGAGATTTTGAGCGAGACTGCTCATATACACTAAGCGTTGGCTTAGAACTTTTAACATATTTAGCATAAAATGCGGATGTTCGACCAGGAAATTCTCGAATCGCTTCTGATCAATCATACAGATATCGGATTCTACAATCGCTTCAATAAACAGGTCTCGGGTTCCCAGTGAGATGCCGTTTAATTCGCCAAAAACATTTCCCTCACTTAATATATCCAACGTAAATTGCTTCCCTTCGGGATTGATCCGGTATAAGCGAACCTTTCCTTTTTTGACGAAGTACAGCTTTTCTTGAAATGATTCCGGGGTTTGTATAAACATCTTTGGGAGATAGGTCGTAATTAAGGTGAGTTCATCCATAACAATTAAGTCTTCTGCGGATAATGCATGCAGCAAATTGAACTGTGATAGATATTGGATTTTATCCATTTTCCCCTCCAGAACTTTAACAAATACAAAAAAAGCTCTTTAGGTTATCTCCTAAAGAACATCCTTGCGATACTATAATGCCGGTGAAGGGACTCGAACCCCCACGGTTTCCCTCACGATTTTGAGTCGCGCGCGTCTGCCAATTCCGCCACACCGGCTTGTAAATGGCGCGCCCTAAGAGATTCGAACTCCTGACCTTTTGATTCGTAGTCAAACGCTCTATCCAGCTGAGCTAAGGGCGCATATTTAGATGGAGCGGACGACGGGAATCGAACCCGCGACCCTCGCCTTGGCAAGGCGATGCTCTACCGCTGAGCCACGTCCGCATAAAATATAAAACTGGTGAGCCATGAAGGACTCGAACCTTCGACACCCTGATTAAAAGTCAGGTGCTCTACCAACTGAGCTAATGGCTCTCATAAGTAAATCTGAGATGAAGTATGAGCTACAGCACAGTTACTTCTAGAAACCAGAATGTTTCTGTCTCACGACTTTGAGAAAATGGCGGAGCCGACGGGATTCGAACCCGCGGTCTCCTGCGTGACAGGCAGGCATGTTAGGCCTCTACACCACGGCTCCACACTATAAATTTGAAGCTAATTGCGGGGCAGGATTTGAACCTACGACCTTCGGGTTATGAGCCCGACGAGCTACCGGACTGCTCCACCCCGCGTCAATTAGAAGAAATATGGTGGAGGCTAACGGGATCGAACCGCTGACCCTCTGCTTGTAAGGCAGATGCTCTCCCAGCTGAGCTAAGCCTCCATACTTGTGAATCATTTAATGAAAGTGGTGACCCGTAGGGATTCGAACCCCTGTTACCTCCGTGAAAGGGAGGTGTCTTAACCCCTTGACCAACGGGCCATAATGGCTCCCCGAACAGGACTCGAACCTGTGACAACTCGATTAACAGTCGAGTGCTCTACCAACTGAGCTATCAGGGAACATTGCTTGGCGACTTCCTACTCTCCCAGGACCCTTCGGTCCAAGTACCATCGGCGCTAGAGGGCTTAACGGTCGTGTTCGGGATGGGTACGTGTGGAACCCCTCCGCCATCGCCACCAAACGGGATTTTGTGCTTACTGCTTACACAGCTTGCCTCAAAATCGTTCAGATGTTTGATCACCTGAAAACTGGATACGAAACTTCATTTGCATTTTAATATTTGGATAAGCCCTCGACCGATTAGTACCTGTCAGCTCCATACATTGCTGCACTTCCACCTCAGGCCTATCAACCTCGTCGTCTTCAAGGGGTCTTACTAATTGGGAAATCTCATCTTGAGGGGGGCTTCACGCTTAGATGCTTTCAGCGCTTATCCCTTCCGCACTTAGCTACCCAGCTATGCTCCTGGCGGAACAACTGGTACACCAGCGGTGCGTCCATCCCGGTCCTCTCGTACTAAGGACAGCTCCTCTCAAATTTCCTACGCCCACGACAGATAGGGACCGAACTGTCTCACGACGTTCTGAACCCAGCTCGCGTACCGCTTTAATGGGCGAACAGCCCAACCCTTGGGACCTACTTCAGCCCCAGGATGCGATGAGCCGACATTGAGGTGCCAAACCTCCCCGTCGATGTGGACTCTTGGGGGAGATAAGCCTGTTATCCCCAGGGTAGCTTTTATCCGTTGAGCGATGGCCCTTCCATGCGGTACCACCGGATCACTAAGCCCGACTTTCGTCCCTGCTCGACTTGTCAGTCTCGCAGTCAAGCTCCCTTTTGCCTTTGCACTCTTCGAATGATTTCCAACCATTCTGAGGGAACCTTGGGGCGCCTCCGTTACTCTTTAGGAGGCGACCGCCCCAGTCAAACTGCCCGCCTGACACTGTCCCCGTACCGGATTACGGTACCAGGTTAGAACTCCAATACGATCAGGGTGGTATCCCAACGGCGCCTCCACCGAAGCTGGCGCTCCGGCTTCCTAGGCTCCCACCTATCCTGTACAAATCGTATCAAAGTCCAATATCAAGCTGCAGTAAAGCTCCATGGGGTCTTTCCGTCTTGTCGCGGGTAACCTGCATCTTCACAGGTATTAAAATTTCACCGGATCTCTCGTTGAGACAGCGCCCAAGTCGTTACGCCATTCGTGCGGGTCAGAATTTACCTGACAAGGAATTTCGCTACCTTAGGACCGTTATAGTTACGGCCGCCGTTTACTGGGGCTTCGGTTCATAGCTTCGGGATTACTCCCTAACCACTCCCCTTAACCTTCCAGCACCGGGCAGGCGTCAGCCCGTATACTTCGCCTTGCGGCTTCGCACAGACCTGTGTTTTTGCTAAACAGTCGCTTGGGCCTTTTCACTGCGGCCCCCTCGTGCTATTCACACTACCGGGGCACCCCTTCTCCCGAAGTTACGGGGTCATTTTGCCGAGTTCCTTAACGAGAGTTCTTCCGCGCGCCTTAGAATTCTCTTCTCGCCTACCTGTGTCGGTTTGCGGTACGGGCACCTTCACCTGGCTAGAGGCTTTTCTTGGCAGTGTGAGATCATGACCTTCGGTACTATAAATTTTCCCTCCCCATCACAGCCCAGCCTTATCGATGTGCGGATTTGCCTACACATCAGCCTCACTGCTTGGACGAGCATCCATCAGCTCGCGTCACTACCCTCCTGCGTCACCCCATTGCTCATAACGGCTTACGGTGGTACAGGAATTTCAACCTGTTGTCCTTCGATTACGCCTTTCGGCCTCACCTTAGGTCCCGACTTACCCTGAGCGGACGAACCTTCCTCAGGAAACCTTGGGCTTTCGGCGGATCAGATTCTCACTGATCTTTTCGTTACTCATACCGGCATTCTCACTTGTATGCAGTCCACCAGTCCTTCCGGTCCAACTTCAATCCGCATACAACGCTCCCCTACCCCTGATACTTAAGTATCAAGCCATAGCTTCGGTGGTGTGTTTAGCCCCGTTACATTTTCGGCGCAGAGTCACTCGACCAGTGAGCTATTACGCACTCTTTAAATGGTGGCTGCTTCTAAGCCAACATCCTGGTTGTCTGTGCAACTCCACATCCTTTCCCACTTAACACACACTTGGGGACCTTAGCTGATGGTCTGGGCTGTTTCCCTTTTGACAATGGATCTTAGCACTCACTGTCTGACTCCCGGATAATAAGTCTATGGCATTCGGAGTTTGACTGAGCTTGGTAACCCTTGGCGGGCCCCG
>NZ_CP133605.1:4485000-4747500 GCF_031199965.1 Paenibacillus sp. D2_2
TATTTTCACGCGCTAAAGACCTCCTAGGTTTCTTCTCCGGTACGTGATATTCGCCCGGGCCCAATTAATACATCCTATGCAAAAAAGCCCAGATTTGACATCCGCGAAAATAAAAAAAGCAAAACAAAAAAAAGCCCCGCCATCCACTAGGGATGCGAAGCTCTTCTATGAATTTGAATTACCAGACTTTCAATCCGTCTTGATCAACGATGCTACGGAACTCTTCAAGCAGCTTCAGGGTTACAGGGCCTGCCTGACCACTGCCGATAATCCGTCCATCGACTTCACGAACAGCGATAACTTCAGCCGCCGTACCCGTCAGGAATACTTCGTCGGCCACATAAATATCGTGCATCGTGAACGGCTCTTCCTTCAGCTTGTAGCCCTTCTTCTCGCAAATTTCAATAATCGCTTGACGAGTGATCCCATCGAGTGCTCCTAAATAGCAAGGAGGCGTAGTAATAACTCCATTTTTGATAATGAAAATATTATCCCCGGATCCTTCAGTCACATAGCCTTGAGCATTCATCATAATCGCCTCACCAGCACCGGCAAGGTTCGATTGAATCTTCACTAGAATATTGTTCAAATAGTTCAGTGATTTGATCTTTGGATTGAGCGCATCCGGGATATTGCGGCGTGTCGATACAGATACAGCCTTAAGCCCGTTCTTGTATGCTTCCTCCGAGTAGATGGCGAGTTGTTCCACAATAATAATGACAGAAGCCTTGGCACAACGGTTTGGATCAAGCCCCAGATTACCTGGTCCACGTGAGACGATGAGGCGGATGTAGCCATCACGCATCTCATTACGGCGCAATGTCTCTACCAACGCTTCTTCCATCTCCTTATAGCTCAGCGGAATCTCCAGCATAATCGACTTGGCCGAATCGTACAGACGATCCAGATGCTCTTTACATTTGAATATATTGCCGTTATAGATGCGGATACCTTCGAAGATTCCATCACCATATAAGAAGCCGTGGTCGTAGACCGAGACGGTTGCCTTCTCCTTTGTTACATATTCCCCATCTAGATAAATCCATTGTTCTGCCATTAATATTGCACCTCCGAATTTAGTACTTTGCTAGAATAACTAGGATAGCTTCCAAGCACTCTGACTTGGCATCCTAAGGCCTCAATCTCTTCTATAGCAGAGGGAAGCAACACTGCATCCAGTGCGGCCAATACATCCATATAGAAATAATAACTGCCTAACCTCTTCTTCGTGGGACGCGATTCAATTCTTGATAGATTCAGCTTGCGCCAGGCAAATGCCGATAGCACCTGATGCAGCGCACCCGGGAAATCCTCCGGTAAAGTGACGAGGATACTCGTCTTCATTTGTGCACCATCTTCTATAGTTGGCAAAGGCTTAGGGCCAATCAGCACGAAGCGGGTGTAATTGTTATCATGATCTGTAACTTTACTCGCCAGCACATCGAGACCATGCCGCTTAGCCCCAATCATAGTACCGATCGCTGTCCAGCCTTCCCCTGGATTATGCTTAACTAACTCGACCGCCTCTGCCGTACTTCCTACATTCTCTAGTTCTGCATGCGGCATATGCGACTTAAGGAACTTCATGCATTGCGCCATCGCGACTGGATGGGACAAAACTCGAGAAACCTTGGAATAATCAACGCTATCATCGGCGTCAACAAATTCACTGCGCCGTCCGATCAGATTTTGAACAGAAGGATAGACCCATTCAACCTGCATTGGAACGTCAACTTCATGGACGAGCCAATCCATATGCAGACTCACCGAACCCTCGATGGTGTTCTCCATTGGAATTACGCTGTAATCCGTGAGACCATTCACGGTTGCCAGAAAAACATCAGAGATCTGCTTGTAATGGAGCAGCTCAACAGGCTCATCACCGAACAACCGAAGAACCGCCTCATGAGATACCGTCCCCTCAGGCAACAATGCTAATCGTATCATGCTTTGACTTCCCCTCTTACGTAATCCAGTAATGAACTATCTTTATCCATAGTAAGCTCCTGAGCTCCATGTGTGCAAGGTTTTAGCCAAAGCGTTCTTGCCTTTATATCATGAGACTTAAGCACTTGCAGTAGGTAGGATTCCAACCGCTCTCCCTGTCCCGCCTGAGCATCGACCAGGGCGAGTAGAGTAGGTCCAGCCCCGCTAAGTGCTGTACCTAGAGCTCCATGCTGCGTAGCCTCCTCGAGAATTTGCATCATTCCAGGAACAAGCGAAGCCCGGTAAGGCTGATGTAGCCGGTCTCGCATTGCTGCGGAGATAAGATCAAGCCGACCCATAGCCAGAGCCGCGGTAAGCATCGAAGTATGACTGACATTATAAACTGCATCACCTAGACTTACCTGCTTAGGAAGAACCTCTCGTGCCTTGGAGGTGGATAAATGAAACTCAGGTATAGCAACCAAGACCTCCAATTGCTGTGGCGGCTCAATGCGCAGTATATCGGCATGAGTCCCGTCCCACACAGCCGTAATGATTCCACCATATAGTGAGGCCCCTACATTATCGGGATGGTTCTCCAGCGCTGTGGCCATATCGAATAATCGAGCAAGTGGCAAAGGAGAGCCAATTAATGCATTGGCAGCATATAACGCTCCGACAATCGCAGAGGCACTGCTGCCTAGACCACGGGTTAACGGAATATCGGAGTAGATTGAAATTTCCAGTTCGGGAATCTCGACTCCGACTTCAGCGAATACCGATTGCGCCACAGAATAGATGAGATTGCTCTTATCCTTTGGAAGACCATCCAAATTATCGCCGTAGAGATGAAAAACTGTCGTATCTGCCGGCTTCATCTCAATCCATGAGTAGAGGGATAATGCCATGCCTAACGTATCGAATCCCGGACCCAAATTGGCCGTACTGGCCGGAACCTGAACCCGGACGCCCGAGCTGCGAGTCATACTCATAACCAACCACCTTCATATCTGTCAACAATCATCGTCATCTTGGAATCATTCATACTATATACTCCTTACTCTTAGCCCTCAACACGGTACACACTCTTCACTTTGCGAATAACATCCAACGATTCAAAGTGACTCATAACCTTATCCATTGCTGCCTTGCTAGCATTATGGGTAACAATAATGATCTCCACATCACTCATGCTAGCATTTGGAGACTGCACGACCGATTCCAAGCTCACGTCATATTCAGCAAATACCTGAGTGATCTTCGACAACACGCCTGCCTTATCAGCAACCTGAAGCAGCAAGTAATTTTTATAGGCGATTTGCTCATCATCCTTCAGCTTCTTCGGTTTGTATGGACCAATCGCTCTCAAGCCATTTACACCAAGCTTCTGATTCTTGATTACAGCGACCAGGTCCGCAACAATCGAAGTCGCCGTCGGCATCTCTCCAGCACCAGGACCGTAGAACATCGTCTCACCGACCGCTTCGCCGTACACATATACTGCGTTAAATACGCCATTAACTGCAGCAATCGGATGGCTATGCTTCACCATCGTCGGCTCAACACTGATACTGTACTCATCATCTTGCCGTTCCGCGATTCCGAGCAGCTTAATCTCATAGCCCATTCTCTTGGCATACAGAATATCTTCCTTAGATACTGCAGTGATCCCGCGAACCTTGACGTCTCGTAGATCAACGTTCGTCCGGAAACCAATCGAGCCGAGAATTGCCATCTTACGAGCGGCATCCAATCCCTCGACATCCGAAGTCGGATCTGCCTCTGCATAACCGAGTTCCTGAGCCTCAGCCAGTACGTCATCATATGATGCGCCTTCCTGACTCATTTTCGATAAAATATAGTTCGTTGTCCCATTCACGATTCCCATGATCTTCATAATACGATCCGAGGAGAAGCCCTCAATCAGCGTGCGGATAATTGGAATCCCTCCAGCCACGCTCGCTTCATAGAATATATCGCATTGCTTTTCCCTCGCTACGGCCATAATCTCGGCTCCATAGAGGGCCATCAAATCCTTGTTGGCAGTAACGATGTGCTTGCCGCGGTTCAGTGCCTCTAGAATATACTCCTTCGTCTGTTCCACGCCGCCCATCACTTCAATGATGACATCGATCTCAGGATCGTGAATCACTTCCCAAGGATCCTCCGTCAACTTGCTGCGCTCGATATCTACGCTACGGGTTTTCTCTATGTTCTTTACCGCAACCTTCTCAATCACGATCGGAGAACCTACCTGACTGCTCAGGTCCTCCTGGTGCCCTTCCACAATACGGACGACGCCAGTTCCAACCGTACCGAGTCCAAGTAAACCTACTTTTACTGATTTCACTCGCTGTCCCTCCTATATCCCATGATTGGGTAATTGAATTCAAACCTATCCTTGACCGACGATTTCTGTCTTTCTTACGCCGGGAGTTCCCTGAAGCATCTCAATGATCTCATCCAGTTCCTCTGTCAAACGCGAGGTCTCTACAGAAATTACTACATTCGCCTTGCCTTGCAGTGGAATACTCTGATTTATTGTAAGCACGTTACCTCCAGAGCCTGCGATCAGCCCCAGCACTTTGGATAAAATTCCGGAACGATGCTCCAAGTCAAAAGATATCGTGACGATGCTCTCGCGTTCAATCTGATTCAATAGATGTATTCCGTCCTTGTATTTATAAAAGGCGCTCCGGCTAAGTCCCACTCTCGCCACCGCCTCATTGACCGTCTTCACGTCACCTGAAGCCAGCAGCTGCTTAACCTGAAGCGTCTTGATCACAGCATCCGGCAGAATATCCTCACGAACCAAATAGTAGCGTTCCTTCACAAACGTCCTCTCCTTAGAGACTTCTGTTTTTGTATAGTGGACATTATAACGGAAATCTACTATTCCGGCAATCCATTTTTCGCATAAATTATGTAGGCACACATCCAAAAATAGCACAATTCATAAACTTTTCTCTATACAGATATACAGAAAACGGCTACTGTCCCCTCCAGGAGACGTACCCGTTTTCTGTTCATTGATGATTAATAATAGTAGCTGCTGCCTTCCACAAATTCAAATTCAAAATCGCCAATTCGTACGATCGTACCATCTTCAGCACCGCGTTTGCGCAGTTCTTCATCTACACCCATATGACGAAGTGTACGTGCCAGCTTAAGGATAGCCTCATGCGTATTAAGCTGCATCCGTTTCATCATGCGATCGATCTTTTCGCTCTCGACAACGAACGTCTCGTTCTCGCGGCGGATGGTGAAGCTGTTGTCTTCCTTCTTATCCAGCTTGTAGATCTTGCGTTCTGTTTGCTCGGCAACTTCCTCAACAGCAGGTGCCTCAGGGATCTGTTCCAACAGATCAGCAGCCTTGTACAGAACATCCTGAACTCCCTGCCGTGTCAGAGAGGACATCTCCAAGATTTCAAGCTCTGGGTTGATCTCCCCAATCTGCTTGCGGAATTCCTTCAGGTTGTCCGCCGCTTCAGGAATATCCATCTTGTTAGCGACAATGATCTGCGGCCGTTTTGCCAACTCAGCATTGTATTGCTCCAATTCGGCGTTAATCTTCTGCCAATCATCGAAAGGGTCGCGTCCTTCAGAGCCAGCCATATCGACCACATGAACAATCAGTCTTGTCCGCTCGACATGGCGCAGGAACTCGTGTCCCAGCCCTATCCCTTCATGCGCACCTTCAATTAGTCCAGGTAGGTCAGCCATAACGAAGCTACGGCCATCACCGACATCTACGACGCCAAGATTCGGTGTAATCGTAGTGAAATGATACGCTCCGATCTTCGGCTTCGCAGCGGATACTACCGAGAGCAGTGTCGATTTGCCTACGCTCGGAAATCCGACCAAGCCTACATCGGCCATGACCTTCAGTTCTAGCACAACCCAGCGCTCTTGACCCTCTTCGCCATGCTCAGCGAGTTCCGGAGCCGGGTTATTCGGTGTCGCAAAGCGGATATTCCCACGGCCACCGCGGCCGCCTCTCGCTACTACAACCTGCTGCCCGTGACGCGTTAGATCGGCGATAACTTCCTGGGTATCATCATCAATAATGACAGTACCTGGTGGAATCCGCACGATCATATTCTCGGCATTAGCGCCGTGCTGACTCTTATTACGCCCCTTCTCGCCGCGAGTGGCCTTAAAATGACGCTGATAACGAAAATCCATCAGTGTACGCAGACCCTCATCTACACGGAATATAACGTCAGCTCCTTTGCCGCCGTCTCCGCCGGCCGGGCCTCCTTCTGGTACATATTTCTCACGTCTGAAAGCAACAATACCGTCTCCGCCGTCGCCCCCTTTTACGTATACTTTCGCTTTATCTACAAACATACGTTCACCTCATTTGTATTTTGCACTGATGACTTCATCGGCACTCTTAATCTACAGGAGAAGCGGTTAGAGTCCGTTCGCTCTGCAAGAACTCTTCTGTCAGGGTGCCATTCCTCGATATATCTCTGTAATTTCTCGGCATTTCCCGCTTCACCTTCTGGACAGAACGCCGCAATAACTTCACCATTCTCCTGATACAAGCTCATATGAAGTTCTAGCACTTCATCCCATGAGGAACGCCCCATGAATTGAAAATTTTTAATTGTCTCCACAATCGCTTCCGTCAACTCTTCAGCATCTTCTACCCGAAGCATATGATTCAGCTGCAGTTCATCCCTAATCTCGATTCGGAGATCGATTGATCTGTTCACCTCACGGAAGGATTGCAGGAAGAATACAAGCGCAGGAATGCCAAGCCTTGATATTTTACTCTCAAGTGCCATTTGTTCTTTTATTCTTTCCACACAGCTACCCAGTTTATCATATTTACCTAGCTTCAAATAGCCATATATAAGCTGTAGATCATTCATCCAGTCATGACGATGATGACCCAGCGTAGCCGTGGCCGTTCTCTGTACCGATTCCAGCATATGCTTACGCTCATCTGCAGCCCGTCTCTGGATGTATCTGCTATAGCCCTGAAATAATATCAACAAACAAAGGCTGATAATGATAAATCCGTAAAGCGAATGAATGAAATACATGGACGTTAGACAAGTCAGTACAAGCATTGCGAAAGAGTCGGAATCGCGAATCGACGTTTCATAACCTTCCTCGTTTCTGCACAGATTAGGTACAATCATTACAACTCGATGTATACACAGTATATCACAATCCTTGTCCGAAAACGCTTATTACCTATTGTCCCTGGCAAAAAATACCGTTTGTAAAAATCAAAAAGTCCTTGGCATCTAGGTGCCAAGGACTTTGTAAACCTCGCTATATTAGCAAAGTTCTTAAGCTTCGACTGCAGCTGCTACTGGAGCAACTTCCACTGGGTAGACGCTCACTTTTTTACGGTCGCGGCCCCAACGTTCGAACTTAACTACGCCGTCAACTTTTGCAAACAGCGTATCGTCTTTGCCGATACCCACGTTAGTACCTGGGTGAATTTTCGTTCCGCGTTGACGAACGAGAATGCTTCCGCCAGTTACAACTTGACCATCCGCACGCTTAACGCCAAGGCGCTTAGCGATACTGTCGCGTCCGTTCTTTGTGGAACCTACGCCCTTCTTCGAAGCGAACAACTGAAGATCTAATTTCAACATTGTCCATCTACCTCCTTCTTCAAATAATAACGTTCTGTATCTGAATATACTGTCCGTATGAATCCTCGATATTCTTCAACATTACGACCATAGACGAGAGAAGCAGTTGTACCTGCTCCGACACCTCTGTGTTCAGACCAGCCGGCAGCTTTGCATTGAGAAAGCCGCTCTTCACCTTTGAGTCCATCACAATACCTGTGAGTTCCTCAATGGAATTAACTGTTCCAACAGTGATGGCCGAGACTCCGGCACATACTATATCTTTTCCGCTATCGGCGTAATTAGCATGACCAGACACTTTAAAGCCAACTATGTTGTCATCCTTACTACGTAGTACAGACACGATAATCACTTACCGCACCTTCTTACGCTTGGATTTTCTCGATAGTTACTTTAGTGTAAGGTTGACGATGACCTTGCTTCTTGTGGTAGTTCTTCTTAGGCTTGTATTTGTAAACGACTACTTTTTGGCCTTTGCCGTGCTTCTCAACTTTCGCTGTTACACTAGCGCCGGATACCAACGGAGCTCCCGTTACCAAACCTTCACCTTTGGATACTGCCAATACACGGTCGAACGTCACGCTAGCGCCGTCCTCAGCATTCAATTTCTCGATGTAAAGAACATCGCCTTCTTGAACACGGTATTGTTTACCACCAGTTTCGATAATTGCGTACATTTGCTTGCACCTCCTCATGTCTCAGACTCGCCTAATTCAGGTGCCGCCCTTCAAGGAAACGGTCTTGCATACCTGATCGGAGCGGTTGCAGCATGTGTACAAGGCTCACTCATAACACATACCATAGTATGATAACATGAGCCAAAACGAAAATCAATTATTTTATATGTAGTTCAAAAAGTCCGCTTTTGATCACGAAGAAACTCTAAGAAGTGGATTCGACATCGAATCTTGAATTCAGCCGGGCCTTCCGGTGCTCATGTACAAATTACGTACGTTCCGCTCCTCAGTCCCTGGCTTCATCCAACCTTCTCGGTGCTGAAAACCGGCCTTTTTGAACATTTATTTTTAGAGGTAGCTCAAAAAGTCCGCTTTGATCACGGAGCTAGTTCACCCCACCACTTCATTATTACTGCTGATTAGCACCTCGACATCCAGCTTATTCAATGCATCGATCCATTCCTGCGAACAGCCAGGATCGGTTACGATCATGGAAATCTGCTCTAGAGGGGCGATTTGCGCAAAGGTCGTAACTCCGAATTTGGAGTGATCAGCTACCAGAATAGACTCTTCCGTACGCAGCATCATTTTCCGGGACCATTGCGCTTCCTCCAGATTATACTCGGTAATCCCATCAACAAGCGATATACCTCCCGCGGAGATAAAAGCCTTGTTCACCTTGAACTGGTCAAGTAATTGATGAGCAATCGCATCCGTGGATGCCTGACAGACCTTGTTAACCTCCCCACCAGCAAAAATGATTTTCCCTGAAAATCCTCCAGTGCACTGGTGAGTACAGGTACGGAGTTCGTTATGACTGTCACGTCTGCGCGATGCTTCAGTTCCCGCATAATCTCAAGAGTTGTGGTTCCATTATCAAGGAGAATGGTCTCCCCCTCTCTAACCAATGAAGCCGCAAGTCTGCCAATGGACTGCTTCTCAGCGTGATGCATTTGCGATCGCTTCATAAAAGTCGGTTCAATCCATTCAGAACGGGTCTGAACCGCACCACCGTATACCTTACGCAATTTCCCTTCCTTCTCCAGTCGATCCAGATCACGGCGGATGGTCTCCGTAGAGACATTAAATATTCCCGCTAAATCATGTACCTGGACCTTACCTTCTTTGCTAAGCTGTGCGAGAATAGTCTGACGGCGCTCCTCGTAGGTTAAGGACATGTCGTTCCCTCCTGTATTCAACAAGCTTTATGATTTAAAAGATTGTTCAAAAAGTGTGCTTTTGAAAGAAAACCGATTTTTTTGAACACGCACTTTAATGTGTTTTGTTGTTGTTTTTGTTTTAAGTGTATCGTTTGCTTGGAAATTTTGTCAAACTTCTATCCGCTGCTTACGGCTTACTGCCTTAATAGCTGTCTCTATATTTTACGTAGATTTTACAAACTTCTATAAAAGCATTGACAAAAGCGTTGTCAGGGCATAAAATCAACACGAAAACAACACTAATAAACAAGAATCAACAACATAACAACGAGGAGGGGCATTATGAGCCGCCGTTTATCTTATCGTCAGGATGGAACGTTTACGATTGTACAATTTACTGATCTCCACTGGAAGACTGGAACGGATGCCGACCAGAGCACTCGCAAATTAATGGAATTGGTATTGGAAGCTGAAAATCCTGATCTGGTCGTATTTACAGGGGATGTCATCTACACCGGACACAATACTGATTGTGAGAATCCCGTTCAAGCTTTCAACGAAGCTGTAGCTGCTGTAGAAGAACGTAGTATTCCGTGGTCCGTTGTCTTCGGTAACCACGATACCGAGAGTTTAATTACCCGCAAAGAACTTATGCAGTTAATTTTATCTCATCAACATACCGTGACCGAGGCAGGTCCTGAAGAAATTTATGGTGAAGGTAATTACACCATTGAATTGATCGACACTAAAGGTAGATCTGCATTTAATTTATATTTCCTCGACTCTGGAAGCACCTCGCCACTGGAGCATGTCCCATACTATAACTGGGTACGCCGAGATCAGCTGAATTGGCTAGCCGGTGAATCGGCTCGACTTAATCCTGCGGATCAGGCAGAGAAAGTGCCAGCGCTCGCGTTCTTCCATATTCCTGTTCAAGAGTATCAGCAGATGTGGGATACACAGGTCTGCTATGGTAATAAATTTGAACCCGTTTGCAGTGCCCCCGTCAATTCAGGTCTATTCACCACTCTACTTGAAATGGGAGATGTAGTCGGGACCTTCTGTGGTCATGATCATGTCAATGACTATCATGGTAGTCTGTACGGCATTCGCCTCTGTTATGGCAGAGCGACAGGCATCAACACCTATGGCCGGGATGGATTCCCGCGTGGCGCCCGCGTCATCCGTCTTACTGAAGGAGAGAAGGACTTCGCAACCTGGCTTCGTCTGGAGGACGGTACAGCTATGACCGAGCAACCTGTTCATCAACCTGAAAATGCAAAATAATAGAGAGGCTGCTGTATAACCATGCTGATACCTATTTTACTAGTTCTGGCCTCCGGAATGTGTCATGCAGTCTGGAACCTATTTACGAAACGCAGCATTAATAAGGGCGTCTTCCTATGGACGATCATGATGATCCCATCAGTGCTTCTCCTGCCCTACCTTATTGTGGAGCTTTGGAGAACTCCATTATCTTGGGGCAGTTATGGACTATTATTGTTATCCGTTATTTTACAAGGTGTGTATTCCTGGCTATTGTCCAAAACCTATGAACTCGGTGACTTGTCGCAGATCTATCCGATCATGCGGGGTACGAGCACACTGCTCATTCCTATAATCGGAGTCGTATTTCTCAAAGAGTCCCTATCCGTATTTGGATGGATCGGCATTATACTCATGATCGGTGGATTTTTCGTGCTTAGCGGAGCCAGCCTAGGGAAGAAGCAGACAAATAGACAACCGCAAAGCCTAAAACCATTCGCCTTGGCACTGTGTGTAGGACTATGTACGACTAGCTATGTATTTGTAGATAAACTGAATCTTGGCAATATCTCTCCCTTGGCCCTGCTCGAAGTGACCAACATCGGTTTTGTTGCCGGATTAACCCCGCTCGTATTAACTTCGAAGGCGTTGAAGCGAGAGTGGAAAGCTAACCGTAACACGATTCTTCTTGGTGCGGTCTTGAATCCCGGTTCATATCTACTCTTCCTATTTGCCATGCAGCAGGCACCGATGGCTCATATCAGCCCTTTGCGAGAGATTGGAACCGTGTTCGCTACTTTCCTCGGAGTTCTGATTCTGAAGGAGCAGCAAGGTTTAAAAAGAATCGCCACCTCCATCGTCATCTTCTGCGGAATCTTGTGTATAGGGTTATTGGGATAAATATTGTGGAAGCCGAGTCTAGATAGATATCTCTGGACCCGGCTTTTTTAATACATACCAATCAATTTTTATAGTAATCACTGTTTCGTACTTATACGATTGTAATAATTATACATATTAGGTATCCTAAAATAAGATCATGGGTTTATTCCGAATAATCTTGTTAAGGGGAACTATGAAAAAAGACTTATTCTACTGCTGGTCGTTTGTTTTCTTATCTCCATACTGACATCATGTACGGAACTGAAGGGAATGGAGGATCAATACATACCTGAAACTGATTATCCTTATATGTTTGGCAATAACTTACAGGTAACAACTGGTAATGGCAGCTATTATTTTCGGAATGATGGCCAATTATATAAAATGGATCAAAATAGTAAAAAGCCTGAACCACAGCTAATCGATACCATATACTCAGCTCCCCGGTTACGAGCGGGTAGCGACTCTTTACTGCTGCAATTTTACCAAGACAAGCTATATACTATCGAGCCAAAAAGCCCTCAAACTGATCCAAGCATTCAATATGAACTTGTTCAGCGCGATACTGATGGGAGGAACCGACACACTGTTATAGATCTGCCTCATACCCCAGTTAGCACAGCCATTCATCGCGGTTACCTTTACTATAGCGTCGAAGTCAAAGATCAGGGGAAGAACAAGCAAATGCTCCTTCGCCTCGCTTTGAAAGAATCGTCGCAAGAACCTGAAGTATTATATGAGACTCACAATCGTGATGGAGGAATCGCTGCCGTCATTCCTTACGGTTCACAGATTTATTTCATCGAAAGTGATAAGCAAGCAATTTATACAATGCGCTATAATCTAAGAAACTCACAGGTCACCAGGCTGTTGGATAACGAAGATGAGGGAAGCCCATTCATTAAAGCGATTCATAATCAAAGAATTTATTTCAGCTATTACTATCCCCCTAAGAGTGACGAGATTTCAGATCTTGTAGAGGAACCCGCACTTAAGACGTATTCCTCCCAATTAAACGGCAAGGATATTCAGGTAGAGACTGGCATTCCACCGGCTCCTATCAATTTTAATGCGTTGATTGATGATCAATACAGCTATGTAGGGCCCAGTAGAATTGAAGGGATTTCTGACAAGCTGAAGATCTACAAGGACAATCATCTTATCCAAACCATCCGTATGTCTACTGATGCAGCAACACCAGAAATTCAGCTATTGATTGTCGGAGATGAACGCTATATGTTCATGCTCGGAACTGATTATAGCAAAACATATATCCAGTATCTGGATAAGCGTGAGATCGAAGCCGGGACGGCAAATTTCAAGATGTTGCTGGAAGCCCCGTCAATGTATAGATAGCAAACACAAAGAAACCACACTTCGATTTGATGTGTGGTTTCTTTGTGTTCTCCTTGTATTAACGATCGGGGCCTCGATTAATCATTCAATTGCAGTACACTTTCTTCCGTACCCGCTTACGGGTCATCTCGAGCAGGCCCAGCTTGGTCCAGCCCAGAACATGATGCTGCGTCCGATCCCCGTCCAGTGAAGATTCCAGCATATCTAGTACCTCACTCTGATGCTCTTCCCGATCCATATCAATGAAATCGATGATAATGATACCACCAGCATCGCGGAGCCGCACCAACCTGGCAATCTCCCTTGCAGCTTCCATATTGGTCTGGAATACCGTCTCTTCCAGCGTCTGTCCGCCGGTAAAGCGGCCGGTGTTCACATCGATAACAGTCATCGCCTCGGTATTATCCCATACTATGTACCCGCCGCCTGGTAGCCAAATCTTACGCTGAAAATCCTTCTCCAGTTGCTGACGAATTCCATAATGCTCAAATAATCCTACTTCCCCCTCATACACCGTAATCTTCGGGGATCTTCCTGGAAGCATCGTACCAAGAAAAGCACTCGTCTGTTCCAACTGCTCTGGACAATCCATAATCAACTCATCTGTCTCAGGACTATATATATCCCTCATAAGTCGTTGAACCATTCCAAGATCATGATGCAGTGGACTTGGTGCGCTCATCTCCTCCGCCGTAGCCTGTATATGGCTCCAGCGATCACGAAGCATGTTCAGATCCTCTGCGATAGAATTTGGCTCTGCATTCTCCGCAACCGTCCGCAGAATAAGTCCTTCTTCTTCCGTACGCAATTCCTCGCCAATCGTTTTTAATCTTGTTCTCTCGTCTTCATGTCCGATTTTCTTAGATACCGCAACATACCCTGCTGAAGGCATATAGACAAGCCATCTACCAGGTAATGAATAGTGGGTCGTCACCCTGGCTCCCTTGTTACCTAATGCATCCTTAACAACCTGTACAATTAGTTCTTGTCCTGCTTTGAGCAGGCTTGAAATTGCTGGCTTTTGCCGCGGCTGTCTCTCCAAATGCGGGTGAAGCAAGTCATCAATATAAAGAAATGCATTCTTCTTTTGTCCAATATCAACAAAAGCCGCCTGCATGCCAGGAACAACATTCACAACCTTGCCCTTAAAAAAGCTGCCCACCAATCCCCGTCTCTGGGAACTCTCTGCTGCATACTCCACCAATCTGCCGTCTTCCAGCAGCGCCATTTGGGTGGAATCAGGGCCGCAGTGAACAATCATTCGCTTCATCATCTCACCCTTTGCCTTACTTTCTATCAAAACTGCTCTACCATTATAACATGATATAGCCTTACTAATCCTTAGGCTTGCCCCGTAAAAAGAGGAAATAATTCTCTGTTCCGGCAGAACAACCTCGATATCGCCTTGCTTGTTCATGACATATATGAAATGGTACTTCTGTCTTCTAAATAGACGCAAAATTTGTTCCAAAGGTTTCGCTCTATTCGCTACAATTGGCTGAGCTAACCCCCCGGTCATCCAATGGCGAACAAAGGCCTGGTCCCGATTAACAAGAAAACGCATGAACCTATAGGGGATATTGCGGTAATCTGTCCAATTTGAATAGAGCAGAAATAACCCCACCAGCAGCAAATTCAAATTAGGCATGCCATGTCCTAGCATAGACGGAATTACAGAGTATATCACCACCATGAAGCTGAACAATAAGCTGATTCGCAAAGAATATACTAGTGTTAGATGGAATGGCAGAATTGAGCTGATCAAGGCTTGTGATACCTTCCCCCATCCAGTGGCAGAATGGGTAGCAAATTAAACAAGGCGATGAGAAGATTGCTATATATAAAATAGAGAAAGAAGGCCCCCTCCCATAATCCGCAAACATGCAGCAGCAGCGATACCCCAATCAGTAGAATATTCTGCAAAGGCCCGGCCAACGCAATCGCGATCTCCCGGCGTGCAGTCAGATGACTCGTGTCTTCCATCTCCGCAACCCCACCGAAGGGAAGCATCTGGATCGCCAGCACTTGAACACCGAAGCACCTGGCGGCGAATACATGTCCTAATTCATGAATAAATACGATTGTGAACAAGGCAATAAGCTCCAGGAAATGCCCAGTCAGTACCGAAGCCAGCATGATGATAACAAAGAAAGGATGCACCGAAATCTTGATGCCGCTCCACTTAATCAAACGAGATCACATCCGTTGGATCAATAAATCGATCATTCTTTTTTATCGCAAAGTATAGCGTCGGGAGTGTCTCCCCTCTCTAGAACCAAGGCTCCCGATAGGGTTGCCTCCTTCGACCCAGTCTCCCTTGCTGACCAAGGCTTGTTCCAAATGCCCATATATAGATTTATAGCCGTTCGAGTGCTGCACGGTTACCGTCATCCCTGTCAGGGCATCCAAATTCACGTCCAGGACCCGGCCAGTATCAATACTTCTTACCATCGTGTTATCAGCAGCAAGTTCCTTCGGAATCACTTCCACCCCCTTCAGACTGAGGGCAAAGGGATTTGCCAAATTTCCGGTTAACGGGGATATAAATCCACCAGCCGCGCCTACCTTCATTCCTTTGTCCTCATTATGATTGAAGATCGGAATAAAGGAAGGAGCGCCGCCTATATTCTTCTCATACCAGGCCTCGATAGCACCAAAATCCATTTCCTCCGTTAGAGCCCGGGCCACAAAAGCTCTAACCGGAAATGCCCAATCCGGTTCATAACGCTCGATACCCCAGATTCCGATAAAAATAAGCGCGCTAATGATAAGACGAAGGAACAGGGATGTCCAGAAGCTAGGCCGCCTCTTGTCACCGAAATAATCATCCCCCCGCTCCCTCCAGTATGATAGCTCATGCTATCCTGCCACCGGCCTTGCCCTTCTTCCAGAGCAGTTCTGGATCTGGTTCAGTCCTGTCCGACATACTATTATAGCCGGCCATGTTCCCCTGCTCGGACTGGACGGATGACCGGTATGGGTGATCGTTACGTGTCCTGTCCTGAAGAACCGCTTGTGCCCCTCAGTCGATGTTAGTTGTCTTATTCTCTCTTCACGACGCTTTTTTACATTTGACTTCACATCCATCGTTCTCATTCCTCCGCTCGGACTGCTTGTCATACTCTATATTTATGAACAGCCGCGTCAGAATATGAACAAGCTGATCTTCCGTTCTTATGAGTACTAGCATCAGGGATGCCTGCAGTACGACAACAAAAAAAAACCGATGCCACTGGCATCGGTTCATTCATGTATATATAAGATCAGCCCATCCCAAAAAACTTCTTAAAGCGTTTGAATTTGCCCTGCTTCTGCTCCAGAAGCATCAGCGGCACGGTATCACCGAGAATTCGCCTAGCGATATTGCGGTACGCAATCGCAGCCCTCGAATCGGGATTCATAACTGTAGGCTCGCCTGAATTGGCCGCCTTGATCACAAGCTCATCGTCTGGAACGATACCAAGCAGATCAATATTCAACACTTGAAGAATATCATCAATATCCAACATATCTCCAGACTTCACCATATTCGTGCGAATCCGGTTCACTACCAGTTTGGGAGAAGAAATTTGCGAATTCTCTAACAGCCCGATAATCCGGTCTGCATCGCGTACAGCAGCATTCTCCGGCGTCGTAACTACGATAGCCTGATCAGCACCCGCGATCGCATTTCTGAATCCCTGCTCAATGCCAGCAGGACAGTCGATAATGACATATTCATATTCCTTCTTCAATTCCAGAACGATATCCTTCACCTGCTCAGGCGATACAGAATTTTTGTCCTTCGTCTGCGCTGCCGGAAGCATATACAATTCCTCGAACCGTTTGTCCTTCACCAGTGCTTGATTCAAGCGACAGCGTCCTTCAGCCACGTCAATCAGATCATAAATAATTCTGTTCTCCAGCCCCATGACGACATCCAGATTTCTGAGGCCGATATCCGTATCGACCAGACAGACCTTCTTGCCGAGTAGAGCAAGTGCTGTACCGATATTGGCCGAGGTCGTCGTCTTGCCGACGCCGCCTTTGCCAGACGTGACAACGATAGCTTCTCCCATCAATTACACCCCTTTGAACACGTTTAAATCCGGCCTGACCCGGAGCATATTCGTAATCTTGTCTATCTGCATTTTCCCGTCTCTTAAAAAAGCGAACTCCATGCTTGTCTCCCGATTCTCCCACTCATCCGGTGGCCTGCTGATGACCTCAGCGATTCTGAGCTGCGTGGGTGCCAAATAAGAGGCTGCTATGACCGCTTCCTCATTACCGGCAACGCCGGCATGGGCCATCCCTCTCAGAGCTCCTAATATTAAAATATCACCGGTGCACGTGATTGTTCCCCAGGGTTAACATCCCCTAAGAAGAGCAGGTTGCCTTCATGATGCAGCACCTGCCCAGAACGAACCATTCCGCACATCGTCGTAATTTTTGCCGTATCCTCTTCAGTCACCATGCCCGGCGTGTCCACGGAACGAATCAGTAGATTCCCTTTTTGCTTCAGAATATCAAGCAGGGCTTCCTTCTCCTCGTCCGAGATTATTCTCATTCCGAACTTCACATCAATATGAATAATCGGACCGGTCAATATGTTCTGATGGCTGTGCTCCAATTTATAACGCAATTCGTCAAGAAGAGCTTCGAATTCGCAAGTATCGTCAAACAGGAAAACCAGGCCATCTTTGATGCCCTTTATTGTCACGTGGTTGGATTTCACCGTCATTTGCCTGTCCCTCCCTCTTATTCAATTCGCGCAGAGGCAAACAAGTTCCTGCTTGCATTCATTGAAATATACGAAGTTAGGACTTCTGTTCCGGAGAGCGGCGCTTCGTAATAATCTCAAGCTGACGTCTTAACGGCACATAAATCACTAGCGCAAACACAAATTGAACGAACAGGTTCGGTATAATATGATTGACGAACGCCCACGAATAAGGTTCATGTGTGAGCTCGAACAAAGAATAGATTCCAAACAGTGTGGAGTCCAGCATCAGGCTTCCGAGTGTAATGACAATCAGTACTACCGGAAGAGGCACCGCACGTGATCTCGAGGGAAGCCCCGCCAGATAGCCTATAAATCCCATTGCGAAGGAATAAGCCCCAATAATAGCTCCATAGAACACAACATCATGCAACAATCCGAAAACAATACCTAGAACCAGACCAGAGTGGCGGTTCTCAAAGATGGAGAAATACATAATCACAACGAAGACCAAATGAGGAAAAAGACGTGTCTGCCATGAGTAAGGGATCAGCCAAGGGATGATTGTACCTTCAACAATGAACAGGACGAACAACAGCAAAATCAATATAGATTTTCTCTTCCTCACTATTTCTCAACCTCCGGAGCAAACACTACGAACAGTTCCTTCCAATCAGTAAAGTTTGCTGCTGGTTCCACCGTGGCCGTATAAGTAAGACCATACTGACCGACATCAATCTCCTTCACTGTACCGATCACCATTCCGCGAGGGAATACGCCACCGATACCCGACGAGACGATCAAATCGCCCTTCGCAAGTGAGGTAGGCTCAGTCACCCGTGACATGAGGAATTTACCTGTCGACTGATCGTAGGATTCAATCACGCCGAACACATCATTCTCTTTGCCTTGGGCTGTTACGGCAATGCCATTGGAACTCGGATCTCTTGCATCCATTGTTGTCGCCAGTCTAACGGTAGAAGTAAAGTTGCTCACATGACTAATGACGCCAACCAATCCCTCTGCGGACGATACAGCCATGCCTTCCTTAACACCCTCCCGCTCGCCGATGTTCACGACGATTGAACGGTTAATGGGATCATCATTTACACTTATGACCTGGGCTATCTTCCAAATATAGTCATATTGTTCCTTCTGAGCATTGGTAAAATCGAGATCCTTTTGCAGTCTCTCATTCTCCTGCTCTATCCAGTTAAATCTCGCTTTGTCGCGCGTATAATGGGACAAGGCAATCTTCAATTGCTCATTCTCTTCTTGTAGGGAACGCAGGTTGGAAATATCCTCAGTAATCCCCGCTATATATGAGGTGGGTTTATAAAATACATACTGCACGAAACCAACTGTATCCTTCACAAACTTCTCCGGCCAGGACAAGCCTGCTCTCGATCCGAGGGTAAAGCCCATCACCGCGATAAATAGAATAAGTCCTATCAACAAAACAAATAATCTTTTGTTGCCAAGCAGCTTAAACAGTTTAAGCCCCCTCCAATCTTTTTTATTTCTTCTTATTGTACCTTTTCACAGATCCTCTTGAAACAAGCAATTTGCAAGAAGCACGCCTAGCGGCATGACTTCTTAGACAGCCTGACCGCAATATGTACGGCAATCATGAAATCCGCGATTTTAAACAAGCAGAAACGGCCCCTCGTCTATGACGAACGAATCCGTTTCTGGCAATGGTTAAAATAGAAAAGCGGCTTGGCCATCCATGTCTAGACGGCGCCGCTATTCAATGTGATGTTCAAATTATCCCGCCCACTATTAGCGCCTGGAGCGAAGAGTCGAACTGTTCTTTGTCTTAAACAAATGAATATTATCAAGAGCGCGGCCCGTGCCAATCGCTACGCAATCTAGTGGATTTTCAGCAACGATGACAGGCATTCCTGTCTCAGTGGCGAGCAGCTTATCCAGATTACGAAGCAGCGCACCTCCGCCTGTAAGTACAATACCGCGGTCCATTATGTCGGCGGCAAGTTCAGGTGGGCATTTCTCAAGCGTTACTTTTACAGCATCGACAATCGCGCTTACCGTATCATTAAGCGCTTCTGTAATCTCATCGGAAGTGATTGTGATCGTCTTTGGCAATCCGGTAACCAAGTCGCGTCCACGGATTTCCATTGTCTCAACTTTCTCCAATGCGAGTGCAGAACCAACATCCATCTTCAGTTGCTCGGACGTTCTCTCCCGATCATTAGATTATATTGACGCTTAATATATTGAATGATCGATTCGTCCATTTCATCACCGGCTACGCGTACCGACTTGCTCGTTACGATCCCGCCGAGGGAGATGACTGCAACCTCTGTTGTACCACCACCGATATCTACAACCATGCTGCCCGTTGGTTCCCATACTGGAAGATCGGCTCCGATTGCTGCTGCAAAAGGTTCCTCGATCGTGTAAGCCTCACGAGCCCCAGCCTGCTTCGTCGCATCTTCTACAGCACGCTGCTCCACGGCAGTAATTCCGGAAGGAACACATACCATTACGTTCGGATGGCGTTGAAACATCGAACGCTGTTTCTGTGCCGAACGGATGAAATATTTAATCATCGTTGCCGTTGTATCGAAATCCGCGATAACTCCATCCTTCATCGGACGGATCGCACGGATATTCCCGGGGTTCTACCGATCATCTTCTTGGCTGACTCTCCTACGGCTACGATATTCTTATTATCAGTATGGATGGCAACCACCGAGGGCTCCCTCACAATAATTCCTTTGCCACGGATATAAACAAGGGTATTCGCAGTACCCAAATCAATTCCTAAATCTTTTGAAAAGCCACCAAACATGCTGTAATCTTCCTTTCTTCCTGTATCTAATCAATTATATTACATCAAACCCTGCTCCTTCAAACTTACGAATTGACCGTCTCCAATCACGACGTGATCGAGTACATCAATTCCCACAATCTCGCCAGCCTCACACAATCGACGCGTCATCTGGATATCCTCCGGACTAGGCGTCGGATCCCCACTCGGGTGATTGTGAGCACAGACGATCGATGCACTGCTACATTTAATCGCAGCACGAAACACTTCGCGAGGATGAACAATCGATGCGTTCAAGCTTCCAATGGAAAGCGTCTCTTGAGCAATGATATGATTTTTCGTATTCAAAAAAAGACATACAAAGTGTTCCTTTGATAAATACCTGAGCTGTTCCATTAGTATATTAGCTGCATCATGTGGGCTTCGTATACTCACAGCCTCTGGTAAGCGCGATTTGGCCAGCCTCTGTCCGAGTTCAATCCCAGCCTTGATCTGTACGGCCTTCGCCATACCTATCCCCTTCATCTCGGTCAATTCGTCCAAGCTAAGATCCACCAGGCCGCGAATGCCACCGGTATCGGCAAGAATCCGCTGCGCCATGTGGACGGCTGACTCATTCTTCGTGCCGGTCCGCAGCAATATCGCTAATAGTTCAGCTTGACTTAGCGCCCCTGCTCCAAATTCCATCATCCGTTCTCTTGGGCGCTCCTGACTAGGAAGGTCACGCAGCATATACGGTATCAAATTCATAAAATGAATCCCTCTCTTCCGATTAATTAGTTGCTAAGTCCTTACTTACGGTCCTTAGACAGAAATCAATTCGGAAGGATATGCTTTATCACTTCCTAGAATAAACGGCTGTTAAATTGTTTTTGTTACAACTCTACAATACATGTACTCCGAATTTGCCAAGCATATCAACGAGCAACGATAACGGCAGGCCAACTACGTTAAAGTAGCAGCCTTCTATACCAGTCACAATCGTTGCCCCCAAGCCTTGAATCGCGTAGGCGCCGGCTTTATCAAGTCCTTCCCCACTAGCCGCATAAGCTTCAATCTCACGCTCGTTCAGCGGCTTCATCGTGACGATCGTCGCACGATAGTCAACCAGAGTCTCTCCCGTCCGGCTATCAATACAGGCGACTCCCGTATACACGGTATGGATTCTGCCCTGAAGTGATCGCAGCATGGAAGCAGCTTCCTGCTTGTCCTGCGGTTTACCAAGTACGGTCCCATCTCTGACGACAACCGTATCGCTTCCAACGATAATTCCTGCAGAATCTTCGTCGAATGATGTTGAATGATATACCGCCTCAGCTTTCCGTCTGGCAAGTTCCTGTACAATATGCTCTGGTGTCCACTTCTCCGATGTGCTCTCGTCAGCATAGCTAGGAACAATGTCAAAAGGAATTCCTAAGGTAGCAATCAATTCCCGGCGACGCGGTGAGGTCGATGCCAATATGATATGGCGCGGTGCATTGGATTCCAAGACTAGGTCTCTCCTTCAGGTCACAATATAGTGACAATTCAAAAATATAGTTAAAAACGTAGAAAATATCAAATCATGACGATACAACATACTAATCCGTTGTCAACCTCGCCATTTTTTGACACTTCATTATTATAAGGTTAATTCATCCGCAATACAAACACAAAAAAGGCAGGGGAACTATTTCCAATTCCCTCTCCTGCCCGGATCATCATTATTCCTATGCTTTCCAGCTATTTTAACTATTAAGCAATTCTTGCTCACTTAGAATGAAGTTCATCAGTTCATTTTGCACTTCCCATAAGAGCGATTTGGAAGGCTTCTTGTTGTATTCGGACAACGCTTCAATAGCGCTGTTCATCGCCTTCTCCATTGTGCCCGTCATCGCTTCCGAACTTGCGGATATTTGACCACGAACCTTGGCCGCACTCTCTGTCCATAGCTGATGCTTCTGGCTTAGCTCTGCAATCTCGTTCGCTCCCTGTGGACCCGGATCGACCTCGCTTAATTTTGCAGCCGAAAAAGTACTAAGTAGCTTCACCAGTTCAGCGCTTTGTGTCATATATTGTTCAAGAGGCTTGATATCCCCCTCATACTCCATCATGGCTGAAGTCGGTAAGGCTAGCTCATGCAAAATAAGATTGACTCCCGCTGATTTAAGCTGGCTACTCAGCAGCTTGGCCTGTTCACGGTCTACGGATACTCCCGCATACACCCGTTTGGTATCTACGGTATCCCTTGCTGCTGCAACCCCCGACGATTGCAGTTCTTTCTGAGCCAACTCGACACCTTGAGCCGTACTGAACACACCATACTGTAAGAAATAATAAGTTCCAGCCGGTAAATTGATATTCAGCAGTTCCTTTTGGCTAGAATCACCCTGATCAACTTCAATGATCTGTCCCATGACAGGAATATCTGTGGATTGCTCAGCTGCAGACTGCTTCGGTACACTAATGCCTGGAATCGGTAGAGTTATCTCCTGATTGAAGATAGATAGAACCACAAAACCGAATAACGCTCCGGTCACAATGGCTCCGGTTACCGACCCGATCATCTTCCACCAAGAATTTTTTGGAGGTCTCACAGAACTAGAGGAAACAACGACTCCCCCAGCTCCGGTGTATTCCGAGAAAGGGTCACCGTAATCCATCATGGTCTCGACTGTGCGGTACGTCCCGTGTGTGCGATCTAGGCCATAATCTTCGTATTCGTCGTATTCTGAATCGGTCTTGTGTGATACCTCTGGATTAGCTTGTCCCACCGCTGGATAGGCTCCGGAGATACGAGGCGCTGGTGTCTGATCTTCAAGATTGCGATCCATCGATGTGTGAACCGCTGGAGCTTGAACATGTCGATCATCATTTTGCTCCAATTCATGGTTTTCCTGCGCCATATCTGCATGAATCGATTGTCTGTCATCCCTATGAATCCATGCCTGGTATAATGGTTCTTCTGATACGATCTCCTTGCCCTGCTTGTCAAACCGAAAGGTCATTTTGGCCTTGTTCACGATCCGCACGCTCCTTGTCCATTCTCCTAACATACCTTATGTCCCTACACTGGAATATATGCTCCCCGCAGGACAAGTTGCGAAAAAAAGAAACAGTTCAGACGATGTAAGCTATCTTTTAGACGGACATAGAGTTCTGGCATATATAAAAAAACCTTCATATTCATATGAAACACACATGAACAAGAAGGTTCTTTCTTTCGAATCGATTGTCAGATGCTAAGGAACTACTGGGAGATTCGCTTGGATAATTCGTCGCCAACTCTCCAGATATCGCCAGCTCCCATGGTGAGTACAAGATCCCCAGGTTGGAGTCGGTTCTCCAGATCAGCGATTACATCTTGCTTGGTGGGCAGATATCTCGCTCCGGCATTGCTGTTCTCCTTAATTAAATCAACCAGCTTCGAGGAATTTACCCCTTCAATCTGTTTCTCCCCTGCCGGTGAATAGATATCGGTAATGATTACTTCATCTGCACCGCCAAAGGCCCTACTAAAGGCATCAAGCAGGAAGAAGGTTCTCGTATAACGCTGTGGTTGGAACACAGCGATAATCCGTTTGCCAGTTGCCTTGGCAGCAGCAATCGTCGCTTCGATCTCTGTCGGATGATGCGCATAATCATCGATGATGAGAATGTCCTTGCTGTCGCCGAGCACCTGAAAACGACGCTTAGCTCCATGGAAATGCTTAATAGCCCCAGCTATATCCGCAAATGGCACTCCGGCTTCCAGACAAACAATAACAGCTGCCATGGAGTTATACACATTATGCTTACCTGGAACTGACAGTTCCACGGTTCCCAATTTCTCATCGCCACGCTTCATTGTATACGACACATATCGATCGCCAAGCTCTATATCCTCAGCGTTATAATCGCAGACAGAGTCAATTCCGTACGTGATGATATTACAGTTCAACTTAGGCAGTAGTTCACCTAGAATATCGTCGTCGCCACAAACGATGGCTGCCCCGTCCGGCTTAATCTGATTAAGGAATTGTACGTACGCTTCCTTCAACCGTCCGAAATCCCCGCCGTAATTTTCAAGATGATCCGCCTCAATATTCGTTACAATGCCTAGCGAAGGATGATATTGAAGAAATGAGCCATCGCTCTCGTCCGCCTCAGCAACGACGTAGTTTCCTTGTCCTGCCTTAGCATTCGTACCGATATCCATGATTTCTCCGCCGATAATATATGTTGGATCAACTCCACAATGCTCCATCGTAAGTGCGATCATCGAGGAAGTCGTTGTCTTTCCGTGCGCTCCGGCAACCGCTACACCCGTTCGCTCGTTAAGCAGACGCGCCAGCATTTGTGAACGATGCAGAACCGGGATTCCCCGCTCCTGTGCTTCGACTCGTTCAACATTATCCTTCGGCAGGGCTGTCGAATATACAACCAGATCGGCACCGTCAATTTGCTCGGCCGTATGGCCGATATAGATTTTGGCCCCCTTCGCCTTCAGCTTCTCGATCAATTCCTGGGAAGCTACATCTGAACCGGTCACTGTATAGCCCATCTCCAGCATTACGCGTGCGATGGCGCTCATTCCGTAACCGCCTATACCTATAAAATGTACATGTTCTCTAGTATTTAACAATATGGTCACCAGCCTTTTTCAGAATCGGTGTGATGTAAGAGGGTCGCGCGCACGTCAGAAATCATATACAACGTACCTGTAACCACTCCCAAATCCTCCCGTTCCGTCCGCGACATCAATAGCTCTAGAGCCTTTTTCCAGTCGCGTTCTACGATAATTTCCAAGTTTTCTTTTGCTTTCGTTTCTTTAAGCTGCTCCACAAGATCATGGAGCGCCTCCACATCCATTTTCTTACGAAAATCAGGCTCGGTCAAAATAAGCGTATCCACTATTGGTAATATATGCTCCAAGTAGCCACGATGATGCTTATTTGCCAGCATGCCCATCATCAAATTCAGCTTGCGATACTTATAGATGTCCGGAATGCTTCTGGCTAACATCTGGGCTCCTTCCGGATTATGCGCCCCATCCAGTACAATTCGCGGCTCGCTGTTCACCAGTTCCAATCTTCCCGCCCAAGCCGTACTGCGGAAGCCGGACTGAATCGCTTCATCCTCAAGCACAAAAGCCATATACTGACGAAGCACCTCAAGCACCATCATAACCCCGGCCGCGTTCTTGCATTGATGTTCACCAAGCAGTGAAAGTTTCAGCACAAGCTCCCGGAACGGACCATGAAAACTCATGGACTGCTCATGATCATCGCCTTCTAGCCGTTCATAGCTGAACTGTTCTCCAAGTAAGTATAAGGGAGAACGTTGCTCCTGAGCTGTCTTGCGCAAAACTTCGATCGCTTCCGGCTGTTCTACACAGCTCACAACAGGAACACCTGGCTTAATGATCCCGGCCTTCTCCTTAGCGATCAGTTCTATTGTATCACCCAATACATCCGTATGGTCCATGCCGATATTCGTGATCAGCGAGACGATTGGCGTAACAATATTTGTTACATCCATCCTTCCCCGAGACCTGTCTCCCATACTACGACATCAGGATAACATTCTTCTGCAAAATATAAAATCGCAATCGCTGTGCTTACCTCGAACATTGTAGGCGAACCTAGCTCCGAATCAGCGATTTCCTCTACTAGAGGCAGAATTCGATTCGATAACGATACGAGAGTAGCTTCTGGAATGTCCTGACCATTAAATTGAAACCTGTTCGTAAACTTAGTGATATAAGGAGAAGTAAAGGTCCCTACATCAAAACCGGCCTTCATTAGCGTAGATGTCAGAAAAGCGCACGAAGAACCCTTACCATTTGTTCCTGCAACATGGATAAATTTCAGCTTACGCTGCGGCTCCCTAGACGCTCCATCAAGAGCTCAATACGCTCCAGTCCCGGACGGATCCCGAACGCAATAAGCCCATTAATCCATTCTACCGCTTCGTTATAATCTTGCAGAAACCGCTTGTTTCCTTCCTCAGTATGAGCCCCCATGAAATTCACCTTCGTCTATAATTTAGGTAGTTCAAAAAGTTCGCTTTTGATAAGAAAACCAATCGAGGCCAATTCATGGATGAGCGACCGCGATTCAAAGGTAGGTTTTCTTTCATCCAATCTTCTCGGTGCTGAAAACCGACCTTTTTGAACAACATATAGTTAAAATTATGGATTGCCTGTTCCCTGATCCAAATCCTTATGCCTCAGCGCAGAACAATCGGACTGTTACCTCTGATAACAATCCGATTGTTCTATTGCAAGGACGTAGAGGCAATGGCACTATGCTCTTAATTCATTGATTCGTGCAAGCACCTTGTCACGTTTGGCAGAGTAATCATCCATCTTGGCGCGCTCTTCTTCAATCACCTTGGCCGGTGCTTTGGAGACAAAGCCTTGATTGGACAATTTCTTCTCCACACGCTCTACTTCTTTATTCAAATGGTCGACTTCTTCTCCAGACGAGCGATTTCCTGACTGATATCGATCAGACCGGCCAGTGGCAGATATAATTCCGCACCTGTAACAATCGCTGTCATTGCTTTATCCGGTGCCTCTACCTTCAGTGAAGCCTCGTAGTCAGACGTGTTACAGAACCGGCGAACATAGTGCCCGTTACGGCTAAGGATGTCGAGCAATTCAGAAGAGCCTGGCTTAACGATCAGCTCGATCTTTTTGCTCATTGGCACGTTCACTTCAGCACGAATATTACGAACCGAGCGAATAATGTCAATCAGTAGATTCATTTCCTGAACTGCATCCGGTGCTTCCAGAGCAGGATCATACTTAGGCCACTCAGCCAAAGTAATCGTATCGCCACTATGCGGCAAATGCTGCCATATTTCCTCGGAAATATACGGCATAAACGGATGGATAAGTCTCAGCGTACGATCGAGTACATAAGCAAGTACCGATTGGGTCTTACGCTTGGCAGCCGCATCTTCCCCATAGAAGCTCAGCTTCGCGAATTCGATATACCAGTCGCAGAGATCATCCCAGATGAAATTGTACAATACACGGCCGGTTTCGCCAAATTCATAAGAATCGATCAGACGGGTTACATCCCGAGCCGTCTCATTGAAACGATGCAAAATCCAGCGATCTGAAGTCGAAAGGTCTCCACTGATGTCAATGTCCTCATAGGACACTCCTTCCATGTTCATCAGCGCGAAACGTGAAGCATTCCAGATCTTATTAGCGAAATTACGCGCTTGTTCTACGCGTTCCCAATGGAAGCGAACGTCCTGCCCAGGCGTACTACCCGTCGAGATCATGTAGCGCATCGCATCAGCGCCGTATCTCTCGATAATATCGAGCGGATCTACCCCGTTACCCAGGGATTTGGACATCTTCTTGCCTTCGCTATCCCGAACAAGGCCGTGCATCAATACATGCTTAAACGGCATTTTGTCTGTGAACTCAAGCGAAGTAAAGATCATACGAGCTACCCAGAAATAAATAATATCATATCCAGTAACTAGTACGTCTGTCGGGAAGTAACGTTTGAAATCCTCGCTCTCCTCATTCGGCCAACCTAGAGTAGAGAATGGCCACAATGCAGAGCTGAACCATGTATCAAGTACATCCTCATCCTGCTTGAGGTCATCCCGTCCCAACTTAGCGCGAGCTTCTTCCTCACTTCGAGCAACAACCATCTCTCCGGTCTCTTCACTATACCAGGCCGGAATACGGTGCCCCACCATAACTGCCGGGAGATACACCAGTCGCGAACGTTCTCGATCCAATGCAGGTAAGTCTTCTCGAACCGATCTGGAACAAACTCTACACCTTTGCCCGAGCTTTGTTCAGCGATCGCAGCATCAGCGAGCGGCTTCATTTTAACGAACCATTGAGTCGACAAATAAGGTTCTACAACAGCTCCGGTCCGTTCGCTGTGACCCACTTGATGCAGGTGATCTTCAATCTTAATCAATACACCCATATCCTGCAAATCTTTAACGATCTGCTTGCGACATTCACTGCGGTCCAGGCCCTTATACTTACCAGCAGCATCATTCATCTGGCCGCTCTCGTCCATCACTGTAATCTGCGGAAGATCATGACGCAATCCTACCTCGAAGTCATTTGGATCATGGGCAGGAGTGATCTTAACAGCGCCACTACCAAATTCCTTCTCTACATATTCATCGGCAATAATCGGAATTTCGCGGTCAACAATTGGCAGAAGAAGCGATTTACCGATCAAATGGCTGTAGCGTTCGTCCTTAGGATGAACAGCAACGGCTGTATCACCGAGCATCGTCTCCGGACGTGTGGTCGCTACAGTAATATATCCGTCTCCATCCTTAAGTGGATATTGCAGATGATACAAATGTCCATTAACTTCCTTGTACTCTACTTCAATATCGGACAAAGCCGTACGAGCAACCGGATCCCAATTGATGATATATTTGCCTCTATAAATCAGGCCTTTTTCATACAACTTCACGAATACTTCGCGTACGGCCTGAGACAGACCTTCATCCAGTGTGAAGCGCTCGCGAGAATAGTCAAGAGACAGCCCCATTTTAGCCCATTGTTCATGGATCGTATTGGCATACTGCTCCTTCCAATCCCATACTTTCTCGAGGAACTTCTCACGGCCCAGATCATATCGGCTTATCCCTTGCTCACGCAGTTTCTGCTCCACTTTGGTCTGGGTAGCGATTCCCGCATGGTCAGAGCCTGGCAACCATAAAGCATCATAACCTTGCATCCGCTTGGTACGGATCAGAATATCTTGCAGCGTGAAGTCAAGCGCATGTCCGATATGCAGCATACCGGTTACGTTAGGCGGTGGAATTACAATAGTAAAAGGCTCGGCTTCTGGCCGCATGCCCGCTTTGAAGAACTCGTTCTCCATCCAGTAACGGTACCATTTGTTCTCTGCTGCTTTCGGATCATAAGTCGTTGGCATTTCTGCCGTAGTTTGTGGTGCTTGGTTTTCTGTCATTTTTGCTTCAACCTCCATTAACAATTCAGCGTAGCCTAGGCGAACTCAGGCCAACAAGTTCAAGAAACCTGTATTCATTCGCGACGGCAGAAAACACAAAAAGCCCCTCGTCTCAAAGGACGAAAGGCTTTATCTTTCGCGGTACCACCTTTGTTTCGCAAGCTGCCGGAATTCACCAGGCGCTTCAATTAAGCATAGCTATATCGCTTGCGACACTTATACAGATAACGGCTGCGACCTGCCGTTCTAATGGTGAGACCTCACCAGCTCAAACGGACGACTCCCGGGCGACTTCGGATAGTAGTATCCTGCGGAATCTTCCAGCGCTACAACTCCGCTCTCTGAAGGGCTCACTTCCTACTCTTCCCGTTCCAAGTCTTTTCATTAGTTTGTTCATAAAATCCCATTTTGATAACTATGGGCGTCTAAAAATACGAAAAACCTTGTAAATCTATATCATCATAACTTGGATGAGGCCGAGAGTCAATATGACAAACGCACATTTGGCCCACTTCCTTCTAAGTTGCTAGCTCACCCTATCAAAAAGGACCATCCTTATCGGGCCTAAATTGTCCTCTGGACAGCCCTCTGAATGGTCCTTCACTTAACTTAAATAGATGATTACGAATTAAGGTAAATATAACACTTGTCCTTCAGCTACATTATGCTCGGACAGACGGTTATACAGTTGCAGTTCGCGCGTGCTTAGTTGGTAACGCTCCGCTATGTCGTCCAGCGTCTCTTCCCGTTGCACGATAACTAGGCGGACCTTACGGAACGGAGTTTGATCTTCGGTATTACCCAGGAACAGGCTCTTCCAGCGAACTTCCTCTTCTTCTTTATCCGGGATGACGACAGCTTCCTCGAAGTAATCTACACTACCATCCTTATCTGGACGATTGTGTAACAGCTTACTGATGCCAAAGCCTTCATCGTGACCCTTGCCATCCTGCTTCTTACTGCCAAAGGCGACCTTCATCTCCTTCTTCTCTTCTTGAGCTGGGGCTACCTCTTCCTTCTCATGTTCAATACTTTCCTCAAAAACATCTATAGCTTCCGCCTCATCAGCGTCCGCGGTTACATTTACTGCTTCAGCCTCAACATAGTTGTCTGTCTCCAGAACGGCTTCCTTCTCATCCACTCGCTCGGAATAAGTATAGACTTGATCTTCATCTCCGGACCAAACCGCCGAAACCGGCTCCTCTGATTCTTCCCACTCCGCTGTCTCCAATGGACGTTCTTCGTCATGCCCCTTGTCCGTCGTAAATGTCGGCGTCAACAAAGGAGCAGAGTCAAGCCACGATAACGCCTCTTCATTCTGTTCTTCGTGCTGCTCACGAGCCCCGAACTGCTCTGCAATTGAGAAAACTTCCTGTACAGCATACGAATGATCTTCTGAAACTTCAGGTACCTGATACGAGTAATCATTTTGCTGCGCCTGAATCGTTCTCTCTTCTTCTGCACCTAGAACGGGTTCATGTGCTGCAACATACTCCCTGTCCATCCATTCTTCTGCCTCCGAACGAATAGTGGCCGTCTCAATTCCCTGCAGAGAAAGAACTCCGTAATATTCAAGCTACGAGCGCTAAGCAAATCAACGTCAAAATTATCGATTTCAACCGTGATCTCCTCCAGCTTGTTAACCCGACTGAGCGGAATCGTAATCTCAACAGGGATCCAATGCTCCAGTTGCTGAGTCTCCCCCTCACCACGATAAAGGCCCGACAACAGTAAATGACCGCGCAGAGCCGCATATTCATCACCGGGATATACTTGGATTTTCGGGAAAAGTTCAATCTCCTCCAGTTCCTCGATACCGATCACATCTTCGGACAGATGGACGCGCTCGTAAATATCAAAACGCAGGCCGTAGGAATGATCTACCAAGAACACTACCTCCTTTTTAGCAAATCTGAAAATGACCCACATCCCCATAAAGAGGTCGTTCAAAAAACCGACCTTTTGAACTCGTACTTAAAGATGGATGGTCCAAATCTTCGCTCGTTCTATCTATATGCAAAAAAAGGAAGAGCATGCCTTCTATTTCCCGGCTTGCTCTTCAGAATCACTTCACACTCTTTTATTTAGTTAGCTGCTCGCGTAGTCGAAGCCACTCCTGTGGCCAAGGATCATCTACCTGGATCAACTCACCCGTAAGCGGATGTGCGAAAGTTAAGCTCTCGCCATGCAGCGCCTGGTAGGGAATCAGCTTCGTGCTACCTCCATATAGAGCATCCCCAAGCAGAGGATGCCCGACATAACTCAAATGGACACGGATCTGATGAGTTCTTCCAGTCTCTAGCATCAGCCGAACCAGACTGGTCTGATCCAGTGTCTCTACTAGTTCAACATGCGTAACCGCGATTTGCCCGGATGGAGAGACTCGCCGGCGCTGATTATGGTGCCGATCTCGTCCAATCGGCTCATCAATCCTCTTAAGAGTAGGACTGACAATCCCTTGCACCAACGCAACATACACCCTTGCGATCTCTTTCCGTGCCATCGCCGCATCGAGCTTAAGCTGGGCATAAGCATTCTTCGCATACAGTACAGGTCCAGACGTATATTCATCCAGCCGATGAATATGCAGCGGTGCGATTCTCTCTCCGCGTTCCGCATAAATAGCAGAGACTTGATTTGCCAACGTAGGTTCATTGCTCTCTCCATCAGGATGAACCTTAACCCCGGCAGGCTTGTGTACGACGAGACAGAAGTCATCCTCATACAAGATTGCCGGAAGCGTGCCCTTGGGTTCAAAAGACGACTCTTTGGCGGGAACAAATGCAGACGGAGGCGATCCCCCGCCAGCTTGATGCCGTCCTCGGCTTCTAGCATCGTTAATAGTTTGGGCGGGGCTGCTAGTTCATTTTCCAGCCAAGCCATAACCGCTTCATACCGTCCGCCATTCTCCAGAACCGGTAGCTTGCCAGGCATTAGTTCCAACCATTCTCCCCGCCTCTGCCCTGCCGACTTCAAACTCACAGCCGCTTCAGCGCATTGCGATGCGCTTCAATAGTCAGCTCGATATCTTCATCCGTATGCACGCCTGAGATGAACATGCCTTCGAATTGAGATGGCGCGACATTAATTCCTTCCTCAGAAAGCGCGGCGAAGTAGCGGCGGAATAGGTCGAGGTCACTCGTCTTAGCCGTCTCAAAATTAACAACCGTCTGTTCTGTCAGGAAGGGACACATCATCGAACCAACACGATTGATCGTGCAAGGAAGCCCACGTTCCTTCGCATTTGCCGTAAAACCTGCCTCTAACTTGGCCGACAAGCTCTCAAGTCGATCATATACTTCCGGAGTCAGAGAGACAATGTCGTGAAGCCTGCGGTCATCGCGAGCGGGTTCCCGCTCAGTGTTCCCGCTTGATAAATAGGACCAGATGGAGCAATTTTCTCCATAATCTCTTTCTTACCGCCATAGGCGCCGACAGGCAAACCGCCTCCGATCACTTTACCGAGACAGGTCAAATCTGGCGTGATGCCAAACCGCCCCTGCGCACAGTTCAATCCTACACGGAATCCGGTCATTACTTCATCAAAAATAAGCACGCTGCCATACTCTGTCGTCAGACGGCGCAAACCTTCTAGAAAGCCTGGCTGTGGCGGTACAACGCCCATATTACCGGCTACCGGTTCTACAATGACACCAGCAATTTCTTCACCGAAGCGCTTGAATGCCAGTTCAACCGATTCCAGATCATTATAAGGCACGGCAATCGTATTAGAAGCAACCCCTTCAGGAACGCCCGGGCTGTCCGGGAGGCCTAATGTCGCTACCCCAGAACCAGCCTTGATCAACAAACTATCCGCATGACCGTGATAAGAACCTTCGAATTTTAAAATTTTGCTTCTGCCTGTGTATCCCCGAGCTAGCCGGATAGCACTCATCGTCGCTTCGGTACCTGAGTTAACCATCCGTACGATATCGATTGACGGTACACGTTCTACTACCAGTTTCGCCATCGCTGTCTCTAACAATGTAGGCATACCGAAGCTCGTACCCTTGGCAGCAGTTTCTTGGAGTGCCTTCACTACTTCAGGATGAGCGTGGCCCATAATGAGCGGACCCCAGGAGCCCACATAGTCAATGTAGCTGTTGCCGTCGATATCATATACTCTTGAACCGGAAGCATGCTCCGCATAGATCGGCGTTAATCCGACGGACTTGTAAGCCCGCACCGGACTATTTACACCTCCAGGCAAATATTGCTTCGCTTCCTCAAAAGCCGTATAAGAACGTCCATCTTGCTTGCGTCCTAGCATTTCATTCATTGCAGCTTCACTCCTCACCTTGTTCGGTATAATCTATTGGAATCAATTATTTACCTTCACGCAGCCAACGTGCAGCATCTTTGGCAAAATACGTAATGATGATATCCGCGCCCGCCCGCTTCATGCCAAGCAGCATCTCAGTGACAATCGCGCGTTCGTTAATCCAGCCCTGCATCGCTGCAGCTTTAACAAGAGAATACTCACCGCTGACATTGTAAGCCACAAGCGGAAGATCAAATTGATCACGGACGACACGAAGTACATCAAGGAAAGCCAGGGCCGGCTTCACCATCAGCATATCTGCACCCTCTAGTACATCGGACTCAGCTTCGCGTAGCGCTTCCCGTACATTGGCCGGATCCATCTGATACGTCTTGCGGTCACCGAACTGAGGAGCAGAGTCAGCCGCCTCACGAAATGGGCCGTAGAATGCAGAAGCATATTTTACAGAATAAGCCATGATTGGCACTTGGCTGAAGCCTGCTTCATCCAAACCTGTACGAATCGCCGCGACATAGCCATCCATCATGTTAGATGGAGCTATAATGTCTGCTCCTGCCTCAGCCTGGGAAACCGCCGTGCGAACCAACAATTCCAGCGACTCATCATTCAGCACATCGCCGCATACATGGCCGTCTCGCTCATAGGTATGTACCATACCGCAATGCCCATGATCTGTGAATTCACACAAACAAGTATCAGCCACAACGAGCAGATCCGGATACATCGATTTAATCTTGCGTGTAGCCTGTTGCACGATACCGTCCTCAGCGTATGCTCCCGAGCCTACACTGTCCTTGGACTCCGGTATACCGAACAGCAATACCGCACTGATTCCCAGTTCGGCAATCTCCTTAACTTCTTGTTCCAAGGTATCCAGTGAGAACTGATATACCCCAGGCATCGAAGATATTTCATTCTTAATTCCGCTGCCAGGAACAACAAAGATCGGTTGGATAAAATCATCCACGGTTAATACAGTCTCACGCACCAAGCCTCGAATAGACGCGGATTGGCGTAAACGGCGATGTCTTACGATTGGAAAAGCCATATATAATTCCTCCTAGTTCTATCAGTAGGTTAACGTATGTCTTGAATTTTGCTTCCAGGCGCATAGCCCGGCTACTAGACTTGGAATCGTGGACTCCTCAGCAATCACTGCCACATTCAATCCGGCTTGCTGTGCCGTCTTGGCAGTAACAGGACCGATACAGCAAATTGCTGCACCTTCAAGTACCTGAACCGGATCAGGTACCCCCATCCTGCTCAGAGCTGCCAGGAAATTGGTGACGGTCGACGAGCTGGTAAAAGTGACGGCATGAATTCCACCTTGCTCCAGCAGATTAAGCAATTCATTGTCTTCATCCCCAGTCGGTACGGTCTCGTACATTACGGCATCCGTTACATTGAGTCCTCTATCCTGAAGCACCTCAGTCAACCAGGCGCGAGCCAGATTGCCACGGGAAGAAGAACTTTCTGGCTGGCCAGCAATTGCTGATCAAAAGCTTCGAACAAACCTTCCGCCTGAAAATGGCTAGGCAGCTCCTCAGCAGCAATTCCGTAACGGCGCAGCGCTTCCTTGGTCGCTGGACCAACCGCGGCAATGCGTGCGGCGTGCAGTGCGCGAATGTCTTTTCCAAGTCTGTCCAGATGCCTGAAGAAATACTCTACCCCATTCACGCTCGTAAAGAATACCCAGTCGTACTGCCCTAAATCCTCTAGAGCCTTGCTTGTCTCAGTCCATCTTTCTGGACCAGGCATCACCGTCTCAATGACCGGGAATTCATAGGTTTCCCCGCCCAGTTCCTCGATCTGCTTCACTAATTCGCTTGCCTGTGAGCGAGAACGGGTCACCAGAATCCTAGTGCCGAAGAGAGGCATATCCTCGGCCCACTTCAGCAGTTCACGCTGCCGCACCGCTTCGCCGACGACGATCACAGCCGTGCTCGAACCTTGAATCGAGTACCTTCTGTTCGATATCTTCCAGCGTACCGATCAATACAGCCTGCTCAGCGCGGGTCCCCCATCGAATAAGGGCCACCGGCGTCTCCGGTGGTCTGCCGTGGATAGTCAACTGATTAGCGATATAGCCAATCTTAGCCAAGCCCATCATAAAGACGAGTGTACCTGTAGCTTGGGTCAGCTTAGCCCAATCAATCGATTGATCCAGCTTGTCCTGGCTTTCATGTCCGGTAATGATCGATAGGGATGAGGCAATATCTCGATGGGTCACGGGAATCCCCGCATAGGCTGGAACAGCAATCGCTGCGGTAATACCCGGAACGATCTCATACGGAATTCTATGCTGCCTCAGCAAACCGGCTTCCTCGCCAACACGGCCAAAGATCGTTGGATCCCCGCCTTTTAGACGAACGACGATTTTACCCGATAGTGCAAGATCAACAAGTAGCTGATTAATCTCTTCCTGCTTCATCGTGTGTCTATTTACCGTCTTGCCCACATAAATCTTCTCTGCGCCGCGCTTCATCCGCGTCAATAGACTGGGATTAGCCAGCCTATCATATACGACTACGTCCGCTTTCTCCAGGCACTCAAGCCCTTTCAGCGTAATTAAGCGCGCATCCCCTGGGCCTGCGCCAACTAAATATACCTTTCCTGCTCCAGCCATTCCTCCATCACTCCCTGGCCGCGGCCAATATTCGATCTGCACCTTGTGATTTCAACTTCTGTGCAACATCTTCCCCAAGCTGGACCGGATCATCTCCGGTAAGGCTTTCTTTTAGAATCTGGCTTCCGTCAGGTGCACCAACCATACCGGTCAAAGTAATCAATCCTGTGCCCGATCCAGCTGCAACACCGTCAGCGCCACCGTTCCAGATGGCATAGGCCCCAATTGGAACCTGACAACCTCCGTTCAATACGGCTAGGAACCGCCGTTCCGCGGTTACGGTAAGCGAAGTAATGTGATCGTTATACAAAGACAGTAGAGCCTTGAGTTCTGTATCATCCTCACGGCACTCCAGTCCAAGAGCCCCTTGTCCAACGGCCGGAAGACAGGCATCAACAGGAAGCAGTGATGTAATTTTATCTTCCCAGCCCATCCGCTTGAGTCCAGCAGCTGCTAGAATAATTGCATCGAAGCCTTCTGTCTCCAGCTTGCGTAGGCGAGAATCAATATTGCCGCGAACCGACTCCAGCTGTAAGTCAGGCCTCAGCGCACGAAGCTGACTGGAACGACGTAGGCTGCTCGTCCCCACTTTGGCGCCATAAGGCAGTTCCTCCAAGCTAAGCCCATCTTTAGAGATTAGCGCATCCCTAGGTTCAACCCGCTGCGGAATAGCTCCATTAATAAGCCCTTCCGGAAGCTCAGAAGGCATATCTTTCATGCTATGTACAGCCAGGTCTATCTCCTTGTCAATCATAGCCTGTTCGATCTCTTTGACGAACAGACCTTTACCGCCTACTTTTGACAGGGTCACATCCAGAATACGATCGCCCTTCGTCACAATCTTGCGAATTTCAAACATAAACGGAAGCCCATGCTCAGCACAAAGCTTCTCCAGGGCATCGATAACCTGTCCCGTCTGGGTCAGAGCTAATTGACTCTGTCTCGTTCCGACTACTATCGTACGCTTCGTCATTCCTTACTCCTCCTGCTGTACATTTATCCAAGATATCAGGTCGTTCTCACTGCTAAGTGAGAACTTCCCTGTTCGTATCTCTTTCAATACATCGATCGCAGCCAATTTCTTAAATAATAGCCTCCTTCGGGAGACATCATGTACTTGCTTCTTAATCACCTGTCTAGCCCATGACAAAAAACGGATATATTCTTCGTGCTCATCTCCGAATTGCTCCTCGATCTCGGCACATACTCTCTTGGCCGCTTCTGGAGCTGCTCCGGAAGTAGAGACGGCAACGACTAGATCCCCTCGTCTGAAAGAGCTCGGTGAGATAAATGATCCCCGTGCACCCTCCCCGGAGTGGTTAATCATAATCCCTAGTTCCTGGGCCTCAGCAGCAATCTGATCGTTAACGGACGGCTGGTCTGTCGTAGCAAAGACCATAAATGATCCCTGTAAATCACCTTTTTGATAACAGCGCTGGATCCAGGTAATCTGCCCCTGCTGCCAAGTCTGCTTAAGCTTTGGTGTAAGTCTAGGACTGACGATCAGGATCTCGGCTCCGGAAGGCAGTAATGTTACCACCTTTCGTTCGGCGACAAGACCACCGCCAACCAGAAGGCATTTACAACCTCGAAGATCAAGCATGATCGGTATATAATGTGCCATCGTATCCAACACCTACTCCCGAGTCCACTTTTGATAAGAAAAACCACTAACTTAAGCGTAAAACATGGTAATGAGTATAGGATAACCTACCCTGTTGCATTTTTCCATCGAGCTTTCGCGATTAAGGTTTCAGCCTGTAAGTCTATTTCGATTAAAAAACAAGCCCCGTTGCCAATCTGTATGACTCTCCTACCTGCAAATGGTACGGTGGCAATGAGAATCAAAGCAATGGCCTCAGGGCAAAGCATTCTTTAAGAGGTTATTTAAAAAGTCCCCTAGCTTCATCCAACTGAAGCATTTTGGAAAAGCGCACATCGGAAGCAAATGCTTCGGTGCTGAAAATCCGACTTTTTAAACACGCACTTTGTATTTATAAAATGTTTAGACCGAAGCCTTCATCATTGGAACTGGCACCTTGTCCGGACTAACTTCCACGCTAATTGTTATTGGCTCCGGAACCGGGGCTTCCACTGTCGGCGTCTCCATAGATGCGCTTTGCTCTTCAAGCTGCTCCTCTAGTGCAAATATCTTGGTGAACATATCCAGCGCTGCCAGACTGTCCTCCTCTCCGCTCATTTCCTTGAGTCGCTTGATTGGATCATGCATCATCTGATTGACGATGCTCTTCGTCAGACGCGTAATTACTTTACGCTCCCGTTCGTCTAAGTCGGGGAGCTTATTGAACAAGCTGTCTAATGTGCTTGCATGAATAGCGAATGATTTCTCCTGTAGAGCTTGAATAACAGGCTGAACGCCCAAAGTTTGTAGCCAACTGTTAAAGGCAACAATCTCCTCTTCTATCATCCGTTCGATAATGACAGCTTCGCCGCGCCGCATTTCCATATTACTCTCAATGATCCCTTCCAGATCATCAATGTCATAAAGGAACACATTCGGAACATCTCCAATTGACGGCTCGATATCCCGTGGTACAGCAATATCAATAATGAATAACGGACGATCCGGACGAAGCTCCATGCTCTTCGTCACCTGCGCCGAAGTGAGTACATAGCCTTCAGCCCCGGTAGAGCTAATCAGTATATCTACTTCAGATAAACGCTTCATTGCATCCTGCATCGTGCACGGCGTTCCGTTGAACTTACTCGCTAGCTCCTGTGCTCGAGCAAAGGTTCGGTTCGCAACAAGCACCTCTTCCGTCCCTCCGCCGCTCAGATGCTTCGCGGTCAGCTCACTCATCTTCCCGGCGCCAAGGATGAGAACCCTTTTGCCAGAGAAACTGCCAAACACCCGCTTACCAAGCTCCACAGCCGCATAGCTAACCGAGACCGCACTCTCACCAATCGCAGTCTCTGAATGTGCGCGTTTACCGAGGGTAATCGCCTGCTTGAACAGCATATTGAACCATTTTCCAGTAGCCTTCTCACTTTGTGCAAGCAAAAAAGCACTGCGTACCTGTCCGAGAATCTGTGTCTCCCCAAGCACCATAGAATCCAGTCCACTAGCTACTCTGAACAAATGCCGAACCGCTTGATCCTCTTCATACATATATAAATGCTCGGTAAATTCCTCACGTGGAATACCAAACCACTTCTCCATAAAACTACGAATGAAATATCCGCACATATGCAGTCGGTCAACAACTACATAGATTTCCGTGCGGTTGCAGGTCGCGAGAATAACTCCTTCCATTACACTTTTGGTACGTGTTAATTCCAACAGCGCCTGCGGCATATCCTGTTCTGAAAATGCAAAACGTTCTCTGACCTCCACAGGTGCCGTCCGATAATTTAGCCCGACAACGACAATGTGCATAGAAGTCCACCTGCCTTCACAAGACTTTGAGAGGTAGTTTAAAAAGTCACTCTTTGATCACGAAGTAAATCATGAAGCTATTCGACATCGAATCTTGAATTCAACCGGGCCTTCCGGTGCTCACGTACAAACTACGTACGCTCCGCTCCTCAGTCCCTAGTTTCATCCAACCTTCTCGGTGCTGAAAGTCTGACTTTTTAAACACACACTTTAAGTGGTAGTTTAAACTCTCACTTTTAGCATGATTACAATACAAACAATGTTAATTATATCACAGGGCCAGTCTATCACCCGGTAAATTAATCGGATATTTTTGAATTATTTATGAATTTCCACAAATAAACAAATAACCATGGAAATGTCCCATGGTTATTCTATATTTCCCATTTTTAATTTTTATAGAACAGGATTAAATTTATCTTTAGACGAACTCCACCTGATTGATCTCAGGCGTTTCAACTTCCATCTCGCCCATGCCGCGAACCAACTTCTTGGCAAAGGTTTTCTCCGGTTTCAGAACGGATACCAGGTAATCGACCGCTAACTGTGGATCAACCCACTCCCCACAAGTATAACAATCAATTGCAGCAAACCCTCTCTCAGGATACGTGTGAATCGAGAGATGACTTTCCGACAGTAATACAAGCACTGTAGCACCTTGAGGCTCAAATTGTCTGGATTGCATAGAAATTATGGTAGCACCGCAAGCTTCGGCGGCTTCCACCATATACTCCTGAAGAAGCTCAGCATTATTCAGCAGCTCAAAATCTACTCCCCAAGTATCAACAGCAACGTGTCTTCCGAAAGTAGTATATTCCATCTTTCGGTTCCCCCTTCCTAGGAATAAAATGTTTGAAAAAATTTCATCCGCTAGGACCTACGTCATTCACTGCTCGAGGGAAAAATGTCTCGCAACATCTCCATGTCCTGAGTGAATCCTGGTTCCTATATTGTTTTCAACGAGATTAAAAATACCATCTATTTCAGACAAATGCAACACTTTTTTTTACAGCTGTGCCCAGTTGGAGCCTGTAAAAAAGCTACCCTATTTAAGGGTAGCCTACATTAGTACTTTATGTGGTTCCTATTCTGTTGGTGACTAGGTCAAAAAGATGATCATACCCCTTGAAAACTCTAAGCTTCCAAGGCGAACAACCGCCGCGAATGCTCGCGAAGCTGATCGTCGATTTGATTAACCACCACGGAGTCATTCGTTATAAAACGTGAATCAAGCAAAGCATTGATGCTCTCGTGAATTCTGCTGATCTCCTGCTCCACATCATTGTTGTGGTACATTTGCTGCAGATTACCCTCCGCATCCTTGTGCTCGAACACGAGCTTGTAAGAATCCCGAGAATATTCCACGATCTTACGAACGCGACCTTCTTGATAATAATACATCATCATGAATCCGTTAAAAATTCTGGTTACAAGGCCAGACCCCTTAAAAGCAGAGAACAAAAGTCTCATTACATTCGTTAAACGTGGTTGTTCCAAGCGGAAAGACAGTTCACAGACGTAATATCCGTCTCTACGGTCAAAAGGTAAGCAGACTTCTTCACCCCCGTCATCCTCAAGTACAACCTCATGGCTTCCGTTCTCAAGCACTTTTACTTTCTGACGGACACGGGGATCATAGACCTTATGAACAAACTGTGACATCTGGACTTCTGACAAACGCAAACTGGCATTAACATATTCTGTGGCTAACCGCTGAGCCATAAAAATCTCCTCAATTCTTTTAACGATTATAATAATTATACACTACTCGCTAAAGAATTTGCTCAGCCACTAAACCGTGAATTCCAGCCATATTTCAGAAAAAACCGGAATAAGCAGTTTTTAGCTGCAAAAATCCCCAACATTCTCACTTTCCTACCGAGTGTTCTCCGAATCCCTTCTTAATCCGTTGAAAATGGCATTCGTTTATTCTTCGATAATCTCCGCTTCTGGCTCGTTCGGACGGGCGAACTCCGCGATATGTGCCCATAATTCGTCTTTACCGATTCCTGTCTCAGAAGAGAACATAATCAGTTTATCGCCACCGCGCATGACGAGTGCTTCCTTGATGATCTTGATATGCTTTTGCCAACGTGAACGTGGAATCTTGTCCGCTTTCGTGGCGACGACGCACACCGGCGAATCAAAGTGTTTGAGCCAATCATACATCATCTCGTCATCTTTGCTAGGCGGATGTCTCAGATCGATTACGAGCAGGATCAGACGTAGAGTCTCACGCTCAAGCAAATATTTCTCGATCATAGCTCCCCATGCTTGCCGCTGGGTCTTAGAGACTTTGGCATAGCCATATCCCGGCAGGTCAACAAAATAGAGCTCCTCATTAATCCGATAGTAATTCAGATGCTGGGTCTTCCCTGGCGTCGAACTCGTTCGGGCCAAATTTTTACGGTTAATCATTTTGTTAATAAGCGACGATTTGCCCACGTTGGAACGCCCTGCCAGAGCAATCTCTGGCAAGGCGTCCTGAGGATAACCACTCGGGCCCACAGCGCTGATCACAAATTCTGCATTCGTTACTTTCATTCGTTCAATTTCCTCTCTATTGCAGCCGTTCAACGAGCGCATGTTTCAGGACCTGATCCATATGCGCCACAGGCACAAATTCAATATCTTCCTTCACGCTGTCCGGAATATCACGCAAATCGCGTTCATTATCCTTAGGCAGCAGTATCTTCTTGTAACCAGCCCGATGAGCCGCTAAAGACTTCTCCTTCAATCCGCCGATTGGCAGTACCCGGCCCCGCAAAGTAATCTCGCCAGTCATCGCGATATCCTTAGAGACATGACGACCGGTTAGGGCAGAGATCAGAGCCGTTGCAATCGTAATTCCTGCCGAAGGTCCATCCTTAGGTATCGCTCCCTCTGGAATATGGATGTGAACATCATTCTTCTCATGGAAGTCGGTCGGAATCCCCAATTCTTCCGCTTTGGATCGGGTATAACTGAAGGCCGCTTGAGCGGACTCTTTCATTACATCGCCCAGCTTACCGGTCAGAATCAGCTTACCACTACCAGGCACAACGGTTACTTCTATCAGCAGCGTCTCTCCGCCAACCTCAGTCCAGGCCAGCCCAGTCACCATACCAACCTGATCCTCCAGCTCGGCCACACCATAACGGAATTTAGGAATCCCCAAATAATCCTTGACCTGATCCGCCGTAATCTCCAAGCGTTCGATCCCCTCAGAGACGATTCTCTTGGCAGCCTTACGGCATAGAGCCGCTACCTGCTGCTCAAGATTTCTTACTCCAGACTCTCGTGTATATTCACGGACAGTCTTCAGCAATGCGGACTCATCGATCTGCAGTTGCTCCGGCTCCAGCCCGTGCTCTCGCTTCTGCTTCGGAAGAAGATAACGCGTCGCAATCTGCAACTTCTCCAGCTCTGTATAACCTGGAATGAACAACATCTCCATCCGGTCGAGCAGCGGCCGCGGTATGTTATGAACTGCATTGGCCGTCGTAATGAACATCACGTTGGACAGATCAAACGGTACTTCAATGAAGTGATCGCTAAAGGTGTTGTTCTGCTCCGGATCAAGCACTTCCAGCAGGGCAGCCGACGGATCACCGCGGAAATCCGAGGCCATCTTGTCGATCTCGTCAAGCAAGAATACCGGATTCAGCATCCCCGCCGTCTTCATTCCTTGAATGATTCTACCCGGCATTGCACCGACATAGGTTCTTCGATGCCCGCGAATCTCTGCTTCATCACGCACGCCGCCTGAGAGACGCGTACGAATTTGCGTCCCAGCGACCTGGCAATGGAACGGGCCAGTGAGGTCTTCCCGACCCCTGGCGGACCAACAAGGCATAGAATCGGGCCCTTCAGCTTCTTGACGAGCTTTTGCACCGCTAAATATTCAAGCACCCGCTCCTTCGGCTTATCCAGACCGTAATGATCTTCGTCAAGCACCTGCTCTGCCTTAGCAAGATCCAGATCATCCTCACTTTGCTGATCCCAAGGCAGACTTAGCAGCCAATCGACGTAATTACGAATCACACCACCTTCGGCGGAGCTGATTGGCATTTTCTCGAGGCGGTCTATCTCCTTGAGCGTCTTCTCCCGCACCGAATCCGGCAGCGTCTTTGCTTCCAGCTGGGAGCGAAGCTCTTCTACCTCCCCAGCACGGCCTTCCTTCTCGCCAAGTTCCTTCTGGATTGCCTTCATCTGCTCACGCAGATAATATTCCTTTTGCGTCTTCTCCATCTGCTTCTTAACACGTTGGCTGATCTTCCGTTCAAGCTCAAGTACCTCGCGCTCATTATTCAGTATGTCGAGCAGCTTCTCCAGACGTTCCCTTACATCGATCGTCTCGAGAATCTCCTGCTTATCCTTGATTTTGAGAGATAAGTGGCTCGTAATGACATCAGCGAGCCGCCCAGCCTCCTCAATATCGGATACTGCCGCTAAAGTCTCGGGTGTTACTTTTTTGGATAAGTTAATATAATGTTCGAATTGAGTTAACACCGTGCGCATGAGAGCATCCACTTCAGGCTCCGAAGGCTCGATTTCTGGTCTCTCGACCGCAATGACCTCGTAATATTCTTCAATATCCAAATATTCCATAATTTCAGCACGTTCCGTACCTTCAACTAGAACTCTGATCGTCCCATTGGGGAGCTTCAGCATTTGCCGGACCTTTGCTACCGTGCCGATTCTAAATATATCTTCTTGCGTCGGTTCTTCAATGTTCACTTCGGATTGAGAACAGAGGAGAATCAAATTGTCGTCAACCATCGCTTTTTCCAGCGCTTTTACGGATTTATCCCGTCCAACATCCAAATGCAGTACCATGCTTGGATAGACGAGTAAACCACGTAAAGGCAACAGAGGAAAACGACGGCCTTTGTTTTTATGAGGTCCCATCGCTTTCGCACCTCCAGTCGTTCTCGTAAGATATCATTCATATTTTAGCAAATGTTACATGAAAACACCAATGAAGAACGGCTGCACAAAGGCAGCCGCCAAGAGGAAAAGTTGTACTTCACATTCACATTGAACTGTTCGGAGTGGGCGATTCGGCATGAAGGAATGGCGCGGGCGATGGCGCAGGGGCGAAAAGTTCCTCTTCCCCAGAAATTAGGCCCAAATCCTTCTGCATTTCTGGACCGAATACATGCTGGAATACCTCATTGATTGACTCAACAGGTATGACTCTCAGCCCATCCAAGCCTTCAAACAAGGATTGCCAGTTCTCCTTCGGAATTAGAACTGTCGTTGCTCCTGCCTGGAAGGCAGCCTCTACCTTGGCGACAACACCACCGACCGGTTTGGCATTGCCGTAGATACCCAGTTCCCCGGTCATCGCGATCCGATGATCTACCGGGATCGATTTGATGGCTGAAGCAACAGCTGTGGCGATGGCAAGCCCTGCGGAAGGACCGTCTATCGGCGTTCCTCCTGGGAAGTTGATATGAATATCATACTTGCTGATATCAAGGCCGATTCGCTTCATTACAGTCAGTACATTCTCGACCGAGCCCTTGGCCATGCTCTTACGGCGCAGTGTTCTGCTCCCGCCTCCTAGCTCCTCCTCATCCACAACGCCCGTGATCGTGAAGTTTCCTTGCCCTTTCTCAACAGGTATTGCGGTTGCCTCGATCTCCAGTAAGGTGCCCTGGTTCGGCCCGTAAACGGCCAGACCATTCACAACACCCACCTCTGAGCGGGATGGAATCTTCCGTTCTGGTCTTGGCGTTAACTGACTACTCGTAGCGACCCACTCCAGGTCAGAAGCAAGCAGATGATCCCGTTTCTCCGTCAGCGCCAATCCCACGGCTAGCTGTACCATATTAACAGCTTCGCGCCCGTTCGTAGCGTATTTCGTAATTACATCAACGGCTTCCGGACAAGGTTGAAAGCCAATTCGTTTGATCGCTTCGACGGCGATTTGCGCGATCTCATCGGGCAACAGCGGACGGAAATAAATTTCCATACACCGTGACCTAAGTGCCGGAGGAATCTCTTGCGGAGAACGGGTCGTTGCCCCGACCAGCCTGAAATCCGCAGGCAGACCATTTTGAAAAATATCGTGAATATAGGCAGGTGTATTCGAATCTTCAGAGCTATAATATGCACTCTCCAGATACACCTTGCGATCCTCTAGTACTTTTAGCAGTTTATTCATCTGCATCGAATGTAATTCACCAATCTCGTCTATAAACAATATTCCACCATGCGCCTTCGTGACTGCTCCCGGCTTAGGCTGGGGAATGCCTGCAACCCCCATGGCGCCTGCCCCTTGATAGATCGGATCATGAACCGAACCGATCAGCGGATCGGCAATACCACGTTCATCAAACCGAGCAATAGTCGCATCGATTTCGAAAAACTTGGCATCCACTTTAAAGGGAGAGACCGGATTCTTCTTAGCCTCTTCCATTACAACGCGAGCAGCAGCCGTCTTGCCGACTCCAGGCGGCCCATAGATAATCACATGTTGCGGATTCGCGCTGCACAGCGCCGCTTTCAGTGCGCGAAGGCCGTCCTTCTGACCGACGATATCGCCTAATGAAGCAGGCCTTGTCCGCTCAGCCAGCGGTTTCGTCAGTGAAATCGCCCGCAGCTTGCGTAGCTTCTCCATTTCTTTCCGCGATTCACGATCAACTGCACTACGATTACCTTTCTGGCTGCGTAGCTGATTCCAGAAGTAAAGCCCGATCACCACCGCAAAAAACATTTGTACGGACATCAGAATGACACTTAGTTCCATAATCAATAAGCCTCCCACACTTTAGCTACATCTAACCTTCTTGATGCTGAAAACTAGCCTTTTTAAACTTACATTATAAGGATAGTATTGCCCTTTCGCTCAGTCATAAAACGCAGATGGGCTCTAAATTGTCGGGAAAAGCAAAAACCGTAAACTGCATACTGCAGCTTACGGTTAATAAACGACTCTATTTTATTTTATACACCAGCGTTTGCTTTCAACTTGGCAGCAATCTTGGCCTGATGTTCTTTGCGTCCAGGGATCTCTCCTGTCTCTTCGAAAACCTGTGCGATATAGTCGATCTCCTTCTTCAGCTCAGCGACGAGTTCCTCCTCCGGAACCTTGCGAACCATCTCCCCATAACGGAACAACATTCCTTCGCCGCGAGCTCCAGCGATCCCGATATCCGCCTCACGAGCTTCACCAGGACCATTGACGGCACATCCAAGTACCGACACCTTGATCGGCACTTTCAGATTCGAGAGATATTCTTCTACTTCGTTAGCAATGCTGAACAAATCGATATCCAGTCGGCCACAGGTCGGGCAGGATACAAGTGTAGGAGCATTGGTAATGAGACCAAATGACTTCAGCAACTCACGTGCTACCTTAACCTCTTCTACCGGGTCCGCACTAAGCGAGATCCGCAGCGTTGATCCGATCCCACGTGAGAGCAGCGCGCCGATCCCTGCCGCACTTTTCACGGTTCCCGCGAACAAGGTGCCAGCTTCTGTAATACCAAGATGTAGCGGATACGGAATGACTTCAGCCGCCTTCGTATAGGCCTCAATCGCCATCGGCACATCCGAAGCTTTCAGCGATACGATAATGTCGTGGAAATCCAGTTCCTCCAGAATCCCGATATGAAATAGTGCGCTCTCTACCATAGCTTCCGGTGTCGGATAGCCGTATTTATCAAGCAAATGCTGCTCTAGAGATCCGGCATTTACGCCGATACGAATTGGGATTCCCTTCTCCTTACAGGCGTTGACGACAGCTTCAACCTTCTCGCGGCGCCCGATGTTGCCCGGATTAATACGAACCTTGTCAATTCCGTTCTCAATAGCTTGCAGCGCTAGCTTGTAGTTAAAATGAATATCAGCTACAAGAGGAATATGAATCTGCTTCTTGATTTCCTTGATTGCAGCAGCCGCTTCCTCATTATTCACGGTAACACGTACCATTTGGCAGCCTGCTTCTTCGAGACGGAGAATTTCAGCTACCGTCGCGGCAACATCCGCTGTCTTGGTCGTGCACATACTCTGAATGATTACTTCGTCGCTACCGCCGATCGTCAAATTACCTACTTTGACCGGACGTGTATCTTGTCTCAAGAATGTCATTTCACGTCTCTCCCATAACGTCAAAGCTCCACCCCTGTGAAGGAACGCGCCCGAAAAAGACTGCGCCAAATACAAAGGTGGAGGGATTGACATTTATTTAGCAGCGTAACACGCTGTATTATTTTTACTTATGCGCTCTCTTCTTGCTTCTTGCTCTTCTTCGCTCCGAGTTCAGGCATCGTCTTCTCTTCAACGACCTGCTCGGTGATAACGCAATCCTCGATATCTTCTCTGGATGGAACTTCGTACATTACATCCAGCATAATACCCTCGATAATTGCCCGAAGTCCACGTGCACCGGTATTCCGTTTGATAGCTTCACGCGCAATTGCTTCCAATGCCTTAGGCTCAAAACGTAAATTCACGTTATCAAGCTCCAGCATCTTCTGATATTGCTTCACCAGTGCGTTCTTCGGTTCAGACAAAATACGAACCAAGGAACTCTCATCAAGCGGCTCCAACGTCGAAATCACTGGCAGACGACCGACAAACTCAGGAATCAAACCGAATTTGAGCAAATCCTCTGGAAGAACCATGCCCAGATATTCACCCGGCTTAAGATCCTTCTGGCCTTCACTAGTTGCATTAAAGCCAATGACCTTCTTGCCGATCCGGCGCTTGATCATTTGCTCGAGGCCGTCGAAGGCACCGCCGCAAATGAACAGGATATTCGTTGTATCAATCTGGATGAATTCCTGATGTGGATGCTTGCGTCCACCTTGTGGTGGAACAGAAGCGACCGTACCTTCAAGAATTTTCAGAAGCGCTTGCTGCACACCTTCACCGGATACATCACGAGTAATAGAAGGATTCTCGGATTTACGAGCTACTTTATCGATCTCATCGATATAAATAATTCCACGTTCCGCCTTCTCCACATCATAATCAGCAGCTTGAATCAGCTTGAGCAGAATATTCTCTACATCTTCGCCAACATAACCAGCTTCGGTCAATGAAGTAGCGTCTGCAATGGCAAACGGTACATTCAAGATTTTAGCCATTGTCTGTGCCAGCAGTGTTTTACCGGAACCGGTAGGTCCCAGAAGTAGAATATTACTCTTCTGCAGTTCAACATCATCAATCTTACTCTGTGTATTTACACGCTTGTAGTGATTATATACTGCAACTGACAGAGATTTCTTCGCTTGCTCTTGACCAATGACATATTGATCGAGAATTTCACGAATCTCTCTCGGTTTTGGGATTTCTTTGAGGTCTAGTTCCTCTTCGTGTCCCAATTCCTCCTCAACGATCTCCGTGCAAAGTTCAATACATTCATCACATATATAAACGCCAGGTCCGGCGACAAGTTTGCGAACCTGATCCTGCGACTTACCGCAGAACGAACATTTCAGTTGCCCTTTCTCGTCGTTGAATTTAAACATGTAAACACCCCTTTAATGTTTAGTGGGCCTGATAAATCACCTTATCAATAATCCCGTAAGCCTTCGCTTCTTCCGCGCTCATGAAGAAATCGCGGTCTGTGTCGCGCTGAATTTTATCCAGGGGTTGACCCGTGCGATCTACATAGATCTGATTCAACTTCTCTCTGGTCTTAATAATCCAGTCAGCATGTATTTTGATATCAGCCGCCTGCCCTCGAACTCCTCCAAGAGGCTGATGAATCATAACCTCGCTGTTCGGCAGCGCGAAACGCTTGCCAGGCGCGCCTGCTGTAAGCAATAAAGACCCCATGCTTGCAGCCATTCCCACACAGATCGTGGAGACGTCAGGCTTGATATATTGCATTGTATCATATATACCCATTCCGGCTGTAACTGATCCGCCAGGCGAGTTAATGTACAAATGGATGTCTTTCTCAGGATCTTCTGCTGCTAAAAACAGCAATTGGGCAATCACGAGATTGGCAACATCATCATCTATCGCGCTGCTTAGAAAAATGATGCGATCTTTGAGCAGTCTTGAGTAAATATCGTAAGACCGTTCACCCCGATTTGTTTGTTCAACGACCATTGGAACCAGACTCATGCGACCAACCTCATTTCTTTTCAATTTCTTTGCTGCTCTCACCAAGTATTTTATCACGTTCAAAGGTCTATGTCATTTTTCACACGATACAGTCTATGACCTCAGAAAGAGAATATATACCCTCGAGCTCGTCCGAAAACGATTGGAAATAAATGTATTACAAAAAGTTGAAAAATTAAGGCACGCATTTAATATACGTGCCTTAACATTTAAAGGTTACAGTGTTATGTTACGGCGATCATCGCCGTTGTATCTAGATGCTGCAAGGGAATATTATTCGCCTTGGGTTGCTTCTTCTTTAGCTTCGGACTTTGCAGCCAGTTGCTCAGCAGGAACTTCCTTGCTGTTAGCAAGAAGGAATTCAATCGTCTTGCGCAAGAGTACTTCTTCTTTCAAGCTGCTCAAAGCACCGTTTGCTGCAAGAATGTTACGGATCTCTTCTGGAGAACGCTTGTAAGCATCAGCCATGTCCGCAAGTTCTTTAGTGATTTCTTCTTCAGTTGCTTCAACTTTCTCAGCCTTAGCAATTTGCTCAAGAACAAGATTGTTGCGAACGCGTTTCTCAGCGTCAGCTTTCATTTGTCCTTGCAGATCTTCAATCGTTTGGCCGGAGAAGTTCAAGAACAAGTCAAGGTTCATACCTTGAGCGCGAAGACGGTTGTCGAAATCGCGAACCATGTTTTGTACTTCTGTTTGTACCATAGCTTCAGGAATTTCAACTTCAGCGTTAGCTCCAACAGCTTCTACAACCGCTGCTTCACGAGCCGCTTTGCCTTCGTTCTCTTTACGAGCGACGATTTGTTTCTTCAAATCTTCCTTGTACTCGTCAAGCGTATCAAATTCACTAACGTCTTTAGCGAATTCATCGTCAAGTTCAGGCAGTTGCTTGCGTTTGATTTCATGTACTTTCACTTTGAATACTGCTTCCTTACCAGCAAGCTCTTCTGCATGATAAGTCTCAGGGAAAGTAACTGTTACGTCTTTGAAGTCGCCTGTTGCCATACCGACAACTTGATCTTCAAAACCAGGAATGAACGAGTTGCTTCCAAGCTCAAGCGAATAGCGCTCGCCTTTGCCGCCCTCGAAAGGTACGCCATCAACGGAACCTTCGAAGTCGATTACAGTAACATCACCATTTTGTGCTGCTTCTTCATCGATAACAACCAATTCAGCATGACGCTCTTGCATACGAGTAAGTTCTTCGTTGAGTTCTTCTTCGCTAACTTCAACGTTGATCGCTGCAACTTCGACTCCTTTGTAGTCGCCAAGAGTAACTTCAGGTTTAACCGTTACTTTTGCTTTGAATTTGAAAGGTTGTCCCTTAACAAATTGTTCTACGTCTACTTCTGGACGATCTACTGGGAAAATGTTAGTCTCATCGATCGCTTCTGTGTAAACTTCTGGAAGCAAGATATCGATTGCATCTTGGTACAAGCTCTCTACACCAAAACGAGATTCAAAGATCCCCCGAGGTACTTTACCTTTACGGAAACCAGGAACGTTGATCTTCTTCACTACTTTTTGAAAAGCTTTATCCAATGCAGAGGCTACGCGTTCTGCCTCAACTTCAACCTCGAGAACGCCGAGGTTTTTTTCTATTTTCTCCCAAGTTGCTTTCATTTATGCCTTCCCCTCCAAAATTCATATATACTAAAGTACTGAAACCGAATCGCGATAAAGCAGCTATCAAGGTTCCAGTATAGCTGTCCTTATTCCACGTTCAGAATAACCATTCCATTATAAACAACAATGTATCTTTTTACAAGAGCCTGCAAAAGACTGGGAGAGATCGCCACTACGCCTTACTATGCCTTGTCTTATTTTAGACCGGAACTGGTAAACTGACGCATCGAACGATACGCCTGTTCAAAGCGCAGTCTTAAATGATCGGTTATTCCATACAAAGCTCGAATCTCTTCATCATTATGACCACCCGGCAAGGTATCTGATACGATCTGATGCAGGGCAGCCGCCCAAATATCGATGATATCATCCTCTTCTACCAGCATAGATCGGTAATCTACGGTCCCGTATATGGCCATCACGAACTGAAACCACAGCTCTTGGGCGAAATAAAAGAGTGTTGGATCATGAACTTGCGTCTGTTCTCCAACCCGCTCCAAAATACTCTGGACCGAGGGCGGAAAATCCTCCTGTCTTAGAGGAACGGATTCAATATCGATATCTACCCGCTCTCCTGAGCGCAGAAATGTAACATGCCCAGTCTGGCCTCTCCGACGCAAAGTTTGCAGAACTCTGTATTGTAGTAATGGATGTAATTTCTGGCGTCCAAGCCATTGAACGAGAACTTCATCCACATCAGATGACTCCAAATAAGAGAGCTGATCTAATGCCAGAAAAGTCTGTTCCGACAAAGGTTGATCCGTTACTGTCTGAAGCAGCTTGGCGGCATACTCCTTATCCTCGGCTGCTTTGGACCGAACATGCTGTCTGGCCATTTCTTCTTCGGCCTCATCTGACAGATCAAATTCATTATCCTCTAGCGATTCATCCTGCAAACCGGGAAAGCACCAATAAGCCAATCCAGGAGTGCCTGCCATTCATCATAATTTTTCTGGTCCAATCCCTGACATTGCAATAAAAAGCGAAGGAGGTTAGCCGCCTCTTTATACTGCTCCCGTTCAAGCATCCTTGTCAGCTCAATTTGATAAAAATCTAAAGTTTTGGGGAATAAAAAAAGATTATCCTTTTCATCGGGCCGTAAGTTGTTAATAGCAGCAGCCCCCTTCTTCCGAAGCAATTTATTTGAAATTATAGCATAGACTTTGTGTAGGGCAAAAATGTGGCCGTAGGAGCCAGTTCAAAATCTAGTATTGCCTAACTCCTCCTCAATATGTTATGATACTTTTTGCTTGCTTTGATTTGTCCCAGTAGCTCAGCAGGATAGAGCAACGGCCTTCTAAGCCGTCGGTCAGGGGTTCGAATCCCTTCTGGGACGTAAAAAAGTCCAGTTCATATGAACTGGACTTTTTTGCGTCCTTTGGGATGGGAAGGGGTTCGTCGGAGTAAACCTTCTGGACCCTTTTTCAGTTTCTTCGTATTACCTTAACATAAGCTTCATTTCGGATTTGAATTCCCCTCTGTAAACCAAATCAAGCCTGGAAGAACAAACATGATTCAATCCGCGACGTTAGTGTTCGGGACAGAATAGTAGCTTCCAATCTGAAGTATAACTAAACTACATGGAACATCTCTAACGAAACACCATATCGTTATTTGCGCTAAAAAAGCCGCTCCAAATTTGTAACGAAACTGGGGATCGCTATTGGGGAAAATTCGTAGCTAAAAGCCCATATTTCTCCCGAATAACGTTCTGTAGTTTCGTTAACTTTCATTTACTGCTGTTTTTGAGTAAATAACGTTCTGTAGTTTCATTAGAAGTATTTAATGCTGAAAATTACGATCCAGAGAATCAAAAAGAAAGGCAGCGATAGTATGCAAAAGAAAATCTGGCAGCGGCGGACACTGAAATACGGTCTGATCGGTCTGACACTGTATTTGATCTATATAGCTGCATTCGGCCTCATTCCATATGCTTTTTTTCCAGATGTGAATCAGCAATTTAAAAATAACTTTGAGCCTGCCACCTTTTACGGGACTGACGTCTCTTCCGTGGACAGAGCGGGAATTATGGAGATGGGAGAAGTAGGACTGGAGGCGCGCATCGGTATAATCCATTCTGCTCGTAGCAGCCTGGATGTATCGTATTACTCGACTCATTGGGCGACAGTACCCAAGTCTTCTTCGGTGCTCTACTCGATGCCGCGAACCGGGGAGTCAAAGTCCGCTTTCTGATCGATGGGGTTGCTCATCATTTAACAAGACAAGCCAAGACGACTGCTTATGCGCTGGCCCAGAACCCGAATGTGGAATTGAAATTTTATAATCCCATCCACCTACTTAAACCATGGACTTTTAATGGAAGGTTGCACGATAAGTACATCATTGTCGATGATAAGTTTGTTTTACTTGGTGGGCGCAATATCGGAGACAAATATTTTGAAACAGAAGGATATGACAAGTCATTCAGTCTGGACCGCGACGTGCTTGTGTACAATACAGCGGCTGGAACATCCCATTCAGCTCAAAGTGTCATCCAACAAGTTAATCAGTACTTTGAGGAAATATGGGGATTGAATACATCCAAGCATAAATATCGTAGATTATCACCTGCTCAGGCCGCTGCGGGACTGACACAAACCGAACGATTGGTCGAGAAATATCAATCTTTCGTGGATAAGAAGCCTTATCTCGTATCCGAACAAATAAATCCAGATAAAGTCACCGTACCTACAGCAAAAATCAGTTTCATTCACAACCCGAGCCACACTCAGAAAAAAGAGCCTCTTCTATGGTATCAACTCAGTGAGCTAATGCGGAACGCCAACCATAAAGTCATCATTCAAAGCCCTTACACCGTTCTGAATCGGTCGATGGAGAATACCTTACGACAGGTTGGTGAAAATTTGGATCAGTTCAGTCTGCTAACGAATTCGCAGGCTTCTTCACCAAATGTACTTGCTTATTCTAGCTACCTGGCCTTACGGCCTAATCTGACAGCTACTTTTGATGAAATCTACGAGTATCAAGGCGAACATTCCCTACACGGAAAGTCCTATTTGATCGACGATGATCTATCGTTGGTTGGCTCCTACAATCTGGATCTAAGGAGTACTTACATTAATACCGAGGTTATGCTCGTTATCCACGGGCAGCAGTTCCATGATCGGCTCGAAGACCACATGAGCGCTTACCAGAATGCCTCTCTCATATATGACAAACAGAACGGATACTCTGAGAATCCGCAAATCCCTTCAAGAGACATCCCTTTATTCAAAAAGTGGATCTCATATCCGCTAATGAAGTTATCATGGCTGTATAAGTTCTTACTATAAAAATGAAGCAAGGGGCAGACGCCCCCCTAAGCCTTGAATAACCTTCGTGCAGCAAATTTTATATGCTAGAGGTCTCCCCCAACTCCTTCGGATGTATAGACTGAGGCCTTACCGGCCATAAAACATGCTGCATGGCTAGGCATACAATGCCAATGATTAAGACTAATATCCCAAGCCAGAAGAACACCTTGCTTACCCCCATACCATGAATCAGTAAGCCTCCGATTAATGGCGCACCAATCATCAATGTGCTGGTGGACATATTTTGGATTCCAAAGATTCGGCCTGTCATTCCCTCGGGTGATTCTTTCTGTAGAAGATAATTATAAGTGACTATACAGAGCCCGTTACCGATTCCGATCACAAAGCCCAGAAGAATACTCCATATCTCTTGCGATCCTACTGTTAGCAACCCCATGCTTGCTAGAGCGGCTCCGATCAGCGCGGCTCCTCCCCGATGCCAAACCCATATCTTACTGTCCCAAGCCGGTTCAGCAGTAAAATAGTAATGAACGCTCCGACTCCGGTAGCCGCCAGCATCCAGCCAAGCAAAGACTCGTTATGGGGAGCGATCTCCCGGTACAGGGTCGGAAATTGAAAATCGATCATCAAAATGATTAGCATCACGATCATATTAACAATAAAGCTGCTGAATAATATCCGGTTCTGAACGAGCGCTGCCCACCCCTGCTTCCATAGGAGAACAAATCCCATCTTAGCTTCCTCATGATCCACCGCTTCAGATTCTCTCTGCTTCTCATCCATCGTATTTTGATCAATATGCCGCAATGTAAACAGCAGAGTGCAGGAAGCAAAACGTGTGACGGCATTCACCAGAATGCATAACTGCGGAGAGATCAACGTTAAAGCTACTGCCCCAGAAGAGGCCCGACAATTTTAGAGAATTGATTTACAAGCCCATTGTATGAAGTAGCCTTTAGCAGTTGATCCTCTCTGACAACCTGGTGTGTTAACGCTTGATGTGCTGGAACTCGGAACACACCCATGGTGGCCCGCAGTGCAAGCAAAGGCAACAGCCAATACATTCCAGGGGCGAAGAGCAACGATATGGTAAGCAGTGTCTCGGCCAAATCAGCCAGCATCATAAGCTTGACCTTCTTCCACCTGTCGGCGATCACGCCGGCGAATGATCCAAATAGAATCCCGGGAAGAGCGATCATCACTGGGATCAAGGCGATCATCATCGGATCTGCACGCCAACGAAATGCTACTAGAATCTCGATGGCAAAAGCATCGAACCAATCACCAAATGATGAAATTGCATAAGCCATGTACATTTTCGTAAAGATCCGATTGCGCCAGACAGAGATCTGGGGCCTCGTTGGAACAAATGCAGTTGTAGACATAAATATTCCTCCACTATTATGAATTGAATCCACTCTAACGGAGAAATATCAGAGGAATATCAGACAGGGCCCAAAATCCGCTCGATCATCTGTTCGATGGGCTGCTTATGGGCTGCAAGTTTATATGTCCTCTCCAATTCATTATATCGTGCCTGGAACATAGCCAGCAGTTTAGTATCGGTATACGCCGTCTGCAGAAAGTGAAGCATACCTACGATCAAGCGAACAAGCAGCGGGACATTATGTGCCGTCTCACTAGCTTTCAAGGCGTATTCCAAAGCCGATACTGCCTCCTGTCGCCGATCCTGTAGGAGTAGCAATCTGCCCTTCATGCTATGATAAGCGCCGATCTCCCGCAAATAAGGAGTCTGAACCAGCATCTCCTCAATCTGCAAGGAGCAGCGTTCCGCTTCCGCTATATGTCCTGCAAGTAGATGAATCTGCATTTCTGATATTGCTATATGGATCTTAAATATTTCCAGCTCACCGCTTGCCCTCTCAACAACTTGATAAGCTTCCTGCACACGCCGCAGATCTTCTTCAACACGTCCATTGCTTGCATATAAACCAAGAATGTTTAATATTTTCAATTCCCGATGTTGCTCAAACGGTAAAATCTCCAGTTCGATAGTCCGTTCATAGAAGTCCAGGCATTTTTCAGGCTCTATGTAAAAAGCGCAATAAAAATTAAGTAGCCAATATAATTTATCTCGATCTCCCCTATCACTCTCTAGAAACCAGTCCAGATCTGCCCGTACAAATCTCAGGAACATATAATGCATGGAATCGATACTCACCCCAAGCAGCTCCTGCTGATTGACGAGGGCTAGCATCGATTGACTCTGCCCCAGCCTCAGGTAGGTGTCCAGCAGCTCCCCGACTTGCTTCTTCACTCCGCTATCCGTCAGAGACGGAATCGACATGTCTTTCGTTGCTTGCAGAGTAAGACTATATCCCAGCCCTCTAACCGTGCTAAGCTGCACCATCCCACTCCATAGCTTCAATTTTTTACGAAGCCGATACACATGATCATCCACCGTACGTTCCCCAGGGTATTCCATCGGCCACACTTGATCGAGCAGTTGCTCCCGAGTGAAGACCTGACCCCGATTCTGGTACAGGAACAGTAAAAGCGCGTACTCTTTTGCAAGCAGATTTATTTTCTCAGCCTGAAAGCTGACGGAATAATCATGAGGTTCAAATTCAAGCCTGGGCATATGTTTCCTTCTCCCTTTCTCCAACATGAAATACTCTTCTAGTTCTATTAAAGCATGTTTCAGAAACGGCTCTCAACCCGCCGAAAGAATTTGACTTATCCCGCAATGTCCGAAAAAAGCCGCTCGCACCTTAGGTGCAAGCGGCGTTCTGTATAACAAGTTATTCCGGCATATTGTCCACATTGGGATCAGGCGTGTAGCCACTCTGATAACCGTTATATTTAACGTCGGTAACCATCCCTGCAGAGGCATGATGGAGATCATGACAGTGGAACATCCAATCCCCTGGATTGTCTGCCTCGAAGGCCACATCATATTTTTCACCCGGCTTTACATTAAGAGTATCCTTAATTACAGGCGACCCATCAAGCGGCTGTCCATTCTTGCTCAACACTTGAAAGAAGTGGCCATGCAAATGCATGGGGTGATCGTCTTTTGTGGAGTGGTTCATAAAAGTGACCTTGACCTTCTCTCCTTTATCGACCCGGATCGGATCTGTGTCGGGAAATACTTTGCCGTTAATCGTATAGACCATCTCTCCACCCTTCATCGCCGTGTTCAAATTCAGTAGAACTTCCTGATCGAAGGATTGACCTATCGAAAAGCGTGTCTCGGCTTGTTTGCCGTATTTAAGCAGATCGAATTGCGGCAATACCTCAGAAGCATTCGATACATCTATCTGTTTATTCTCAGCGCCTTCATAAGCAATAACGGCCTTCATATTCTGTACACGAGCTTCACTGCCATGCTCCTCCAGTAGCCAATTCCCCGGATTGTTCGCTGTAAATTCGAGATCATACCTCTCTCCCGGAGCGATAGCTATCCCTTGATCTGTAATGACGGCTGGACTGTTAACTGGTTGTCCATCAGAGGAGACGATCTTGAACTCATGACCATGTAAATGCATCGTATGTGTTAAATAACCGGCATTAATCAGGCGGATTCGAACCTTCTCACCTTCTTTGACGGTCAGCTTATCGATCGCGTCGCCTGTCTTACCATTGATGGTATAGAGGTCATACATGCTCATGTCATGCCCCATTCCGCCCATGTCCCCCATATCCATCTGGCTGTGGTCCATTCCCTCCATATCACTCATGTCCATATTCCCATGATCCATGCCGTTCATACCGCCATTCTTCGTAGTATCCGCATGGTTCGCATCGCTGCCCATATCCATGCTGCCAGCACTCATCCACTCATCAAGCACAAGGGTATAATCACGATCATAGTCTTCATCTGGACCCTCCACAATCAGTGAACCATAGAGCCCTTTATCCAGTTGATTAACGCTATCTTGATGTGAATGGTACCAATATGTACCTGGGATTGTTGCCTTGAACTCATATGTGAAGCTTTTACCAGGTACGACTGCATCCTGCGTAACTCCAGGGATTCCATCCATCCCGTTCGGCACAGGATAACCGTGCCAGTGGATAGAGACGGGTTCCTCAAGTTCATTCTGCAATTTAATCTTAACGGTGTCGCCGACCTTCACACGAATTTGTGGACCTGGTACGGAATTGTTAAAGGTCCATACCGGAAGTGTCTTACCCGCAGACACCTGCAGGTTACTCGCTTTTGCCATAATTGTGTATTCCTTACCATCGACAACGAGCGTTTCTCTTGTTAGAGTTAGCGGGCTTGATGGGCTAGCTGTAGGTCTGCCTGCGGTTTCCGTAGCACCAGACTTTGCGCAGCCCACCGCCACGATGCTGATCGCTCCGACTGCCAGCCATATTTTAAATTTCTGAATCATCCTTCTGATCCACCACTTTCATATTCTGATAAATGTTACTTTACCCAGAAAATGTGTGGAAACGGTGAGGACTGCTTAATTTTTAATTTCTTCTATTTAAAATAATTTGAAGCAAGCTTATCTAGATGCTTCTCTCATTTTGACAGGCAAAGAAATGGGTTAACTAAATACCCAATTTTCAATATAAGGTTGGATAAAAAAACATGGCTATCCATGAAATAAAAATATAAACGTATGCTTCTCTGCCACTTTTCCAATTATCGTCCTTGCGGAAAATAACGGTTAATTGGGGACATGCTTCTTTTAATACTACGAAGCCCAAATACCCGATTATTGTCCCGAGGGTATTCATCAATAAATCATCAATATCTGTTGCACGATAGTTAAATAGTTGAGATACCTCAATCGCTAGAGACATTAGTAGGCCACTCGTCCATGTTATATATGGATTTTCGAATTTTTTCCATAGCAAGGGTAGAAACAAACCAAAAGGAATGAAAAGAATTATATTTTCTATATACTGAATAAAATTAAATGTAATATCTCTGAATGGAATTAAATTCAGGTTTATAAACACTTTTGAATACAATACAGATGGGATTCCGGTCACAGATAGCATTCCTGCCAAAAAGAAGCAAAACAAATAAGTCATTATCGTATAGGCCACAGAAGTCTTGTTATTATTCTTTTTGCTTTTCAGTATCACAAACTGAAAAATCAATACCATAGGTAAAATAGCGATAAATCCGCACAATGATTTTATAACTAAATTTATTACAAACATGATTCTTCCTCCGAGAAGAAAATGATCTATCCCACATCTACAACGCAGGTGCGGGACGGTATGGCTTGTATCTATCTATCAATCATACACAGTCACAATTATCCCCCGGTATTATCACCAGAAATTTCATATTGCCAGGTTTATTGGAACTTCAATAGCTGGAGTTTGAGAAGCCGGATAATACGATATTGTATAAACTTTTCCTTTAACTTTGACCGAGATCTCCCTCTCCTCCTGCAAATAACTTAAATACTCCTCCAGCACATAATTCCGCTCATGCATAATCGCGCTATGAGGTAAGCCGACATAACGGATATGCCAAGGTTCGTACTTTATCCCGGTAATATCGATCTTGTCCTTCGGATAGCGTAAAACGAAGCCGTACTTCCAGGCGTTCTTCTCGATCCACCGCCCTTCAGGAGCTTCTGACATCTTCGATTGGGTTGATCCTACATCAAGCGATAGTCCTAAATTATGCTCGCTGTTCCCTGCTGGCAGTGCATATTCCGAGCCCATCTCTTCATATAGAGCGTTTTGCTGCTTGAAATCCCGATAACCACTGCTGATTAGAAAGCCTTTGACTCCGTCCTTGTTCGCAGCCGCGACCATATCCATAAACTTCTGCGCTACCTCTTCAGATAGGCGAATGTTGTTATCTAGCACTCCGTAACCCTGCATCAGATTCTGGTGATCGAATAAATTGACAATATCTGTTCTTACACTCTCTTGTTGTACTGTGAATTGTTTGTTAACCAGCAACAAGTTGCCTTGATATATATCGCTGTTCTCAACATGTATTTTCCTCGTTGTCTGGGATGCCTTATGTTGAGACGTATCGGAATTATTAGACAGCCTAAGACTTTTGATCTTCACATCTTCCTGCAAAAAAGGCTCTATTTTAATAAGTAAATAGCATAACCCCAGCATAAATAGCACGACAAATACCCTCTTCTTCATTCCCCAGCTTCCTCCTTGAAATCTGCTTGCCCATTAAGAATAGAGAAAACTAATAAAATAAAGAGTAGGGTATTCTTAAAATATTTCTTAAATTTTCCGCATTATCCGTAGTTACTCGGCTTTTTCACCCTCTTGCGGAAAGCGTACCTCGAATACGGTTCTGATCAAGCTGCTCTCCGCAGTAATTGATCCCTGATGCTGTTCCACAATATTTTTGGCAATAAACAGGCCGAGTCCTTTGCTGTCCTCTTGATGTGATCGTGCCTTATCTCCATTAAAGAACATGTCAAAGAGATAAGGTAGATCCTCAGGTGGATACTATCTCCGTAATTGACAACTTGTACAATGATTTCCTCATTCTCTATATACCCGTTAATATCAACGAATTGCCCATCTGTTCCATAACGAATCGCATTGGTCAGGAGATTCTCAAATACACGAGCCAGTAGATCTCCATCACCGGTCATGGATAGCGCCGAGACTATATTCATGCGAACCTTCAAGTTATTCTTCTCAAATACCGGATACAATTCCTCACTCAGCTGAATAAGCAGTTCACTTATATTGATCTTCGTCTTCTTGAGCTGCAGCATGCCATAATTCATTCTCGTTATTTCGAACAGTTCATCGATCAGCTTCTCCAGTCGCTGGGATTTGTTGAAGGCGATCGTAAGATAATGACTCACTTGTTCCCGGGTCAATTGTTCATCCCTTAGAAGCAAATCGAGGTAGCCCAGAACGGAGGTCAGCGGCGTCCGCAAATCATGCGCCAAATTAACCACCAACTGATCCTTACTGCTCTCTGAAAAATCCCCTCTCTCCACAGCTTGTCTGAGCTGCATACTAGCCAGATTAATATCCTCCGCAATCGCTCCGAATTCATCCTTTGATGGAATCTGCACCTGCTGTTTGAAATCACCGCGGGCAAGATGATTAATCCCCTCAGAGATTCGCTTAAAATAAATAGAATATGGCTTCGAGAGCAAATAGAAGAATAGAATAGAGAGCGGGATAAACAAGATAAGGAAGAAGTTTACATCTCCAATACTTTTGATCACTTTTCGGTAATATGCCATTGAATCCTCAAGACGCACATTATTGCGGTAATAGCTCTGCAGGATCTTATAAACGGTATAAGTAATAGCACCAGACAATCCCATACTTGCCCCAAACAACATCAGCATCTTTGAACGGAAGCTTTGTGTGATTCTAGCCATTGAACGAATACCCTACCCCCCATACCGTTTTTATCCATTTATCCTTTTGCTTATCTTCCTTCAGCTTCTTGCGCAAGGTACGGATATGAACCATCACGGTATTACTGCCTTCGAAATAAGCTTCACCCCACACTTGCTCAAAAATATTCTCCACACTGAACACTTTTTTCGGATGACTGGCTAGCAAATACAAAATATCGAACTCCTTCGGCGTCACGACGATATCCTCACCATATAATGTCACGGTCCGGTGATCGACAGAGATCACTAGCCCACCGAATTCAATTACCGTAGACTGCTCTGCTCTAGGTTGGTTCAGCTTAGTATATCTTCGCAGTTGCGCGTTCACACGGGCCACCAGCTCGATCGGAGTGAATGGTTTCGTCATATAATCATCGGCTCCGATTACAAGACCATGAACTTTATCGAAGTCAGATGTTCTTGCACTGAGGAAAATGATCGGCATGTTGTATTCTTCACGTATTTGGCGTGTTACATCGTACCCATCCATCTTCGGCATCATAATATCCAAGATAAGTAGATCGATCTGCTGCGATTGGATGACCTGCATCGCTTCATGTCCATTATAGGCTTTGATGACATGGTAGCCTTCCTTCTCCAAATGGATCGAGACCAAATCAGCAATCTCTACTTCGTCATCGGCGACCAGAATTGATATGCGTTCCACTACTCCACTCCCTTATTAAGTCACGTCCAATTCTCTATCTATTCTCTATGATTTCCATTTTTTATTCAAGAAAGGAGTCCAACGGTCATCAAAAATAAAACAACCCTTTGATTCCAGCAAAGGATTGTTCATGTCGCCAACTAAAGCCGCTCATCCGGTGGCATGCCGGACCATTGACTCTACTCATTATTCATAAGAGTATCCTCGAAGGTCTTCTCAACCGCCTCCGCATTATTCGCGATGATGAGTACGACATATGGACCGATCTGTTAATGATCCGGTTCTTCACCTTTTCATATTGATCCGGTAAATAACTTACCCAGAGCTTCTCCTGATTTTCGCCTTCTGCTTCAAGAGCTTCTTTAAAAGCATTAACATTTTTCTTACCTACTGCCTTTAAAACAATCAACTCGTCCGAACGAATGGTTATCCGTGCTTTTAATTATATCAAAACTAGTGTTTATCGTATCCGAAGGAAGGTGAAAATAACCTCTTTACCTGAAGAACCGTTAATCCGTTACATAAAAAGATGCACTTCGATCATCTGTGATCTATCGGTTATAATAGCAGTATGGAAATTTATTGAATAATTAGGGCGAACCAGCGGAAGAGAGGTATAGGATGGCTATTTACATTGCATTATTAAGAGGGATCAATGTTGGCGGTAAGAACAAAATTAAAATGGACGATTTAAAGCGAATCCTTACAGAATCGGGTCTGAAGCAAGTCCAGACCTATATCCAGAGCGGGAACGTTCTGTTTGAATCCGATGAGACGGAAGCCAAGCTAAGGCAACATATAGAACAGCAAATCGAAACAGCGTTCGGATTTCCGATAAGCGTCGTTTTGAGAACCGAACAAGAACTGCAAGCCGTAGCCGCAAAATGCCCTTTTACAAAGGAGCAAATCGCTGCGGCGGATGCTGCTTCAGATACGGAAAGTCTTTATGTTGCATTTTTAATGGACATGCCGATGGATCAGGATTTAGAGCGATTAAGCAAATATGAAACGGATCAGGAGCAATACAATGTCCTCGGCCGGGACATTTACCTTTTATTCTCGGATAGCGTCCGCAACTCCAAATTAGCCGTACAGATTCAGAAATTAAGCTCCCCCTCCACCGTGCGGAATTGGAAAACGGTTAATAAGCTCCTGAGTCTGTCTGAAGAAATGAAATAATAACGCAATTAAGCGAACACCTGAGGTGTTGTGAATATGATATGGATATAGTGCCGATCTAACAACACCGAAAAGGTGGAGAAAATATGACTGTGCTCATTGCGGTTTTATGCGTCATCTTAGGGGCGATATCTGTTATCTTCCCAGGCCCGATCTGGTACCTGTCTTACGGATGGAGGTACAGGGACATGGATCCTAGCCGCGCTGCGCTAATGACTCAGCGCGTTGGTGGCATTTTGCTATCACTCATAGGTTTCATCATGATCGCAGTATAAATTTATGATCATCAGACCTCTTGATCTTACCGCTGCATAGCATTATAATTAATAATGCTCATTGATGCGGGTGTAGTTCAATGGTAGAATGCCAGCTTCCCAAGCTTGAGGCGAGGGTTCGATTCCCTTCACCCGCTCCATATATCAGCACATCCGACCTTTGGAGGACTCCAAGGGTCTTTTTAATTTCTCAAGGTCTATTTTACAATTTTTGCCTAATAAAAGGGTTGAAGTAAATAACGGAGCGATGTACAATAGATAGCATGCTTTCTAACTCATACTATCCTACAGAAAGGCTTTGATGACGTGAATAAGTTAATTGAGCGGCTCCCAGAGAATTGGAGAGGCTGGCTTCCCTTGTTGCTTATGCTTATTTTTCCAGTGCTCGGCGCTCTGTACAAACTTGTAAATCGCCCGAAGGGGCATGTCTACTATCTTGGCACCTCATTCGATCAGGCGACGCCATTCATTAAGTATTTCGCACTTCCTTATGGAGTCTGGATATTCTTCATTTATGTATGTATTGTATATTTCTTCTTCAAGGACCGTAAGTCGTATTATAGATCCTTATTACTGTACACGGTCTCTGCCTTGTCTTGCTATGTTATCTACCTGATGTTTCAGACTACTGTGCCCCGGCCAACTGTAACCGGGAATGACCCATTCAGTCTAATTGTAAAATATATATACAATCGCGATCTGCCATACAACTGTTTTCCAAGCATTCATTGTTTCTCGAGTTATATGGTAATGCGACTGATCTGGACTAGTCCGGCCCGCAACCGCGTAAATGTGGCTCTCATTAGCGCCATGTCCTTAACTATCATCGCTTCAACACTGCTTATCAAGCAGCATGTCGTTGCCGATGCCTTCGCAGGCATTGCACTTGTTGAATTTTATATTCTGGTATTGTTCCGGCTTCCAAGCCTATATCGCAGCCGTTCTTCCAAAGAACAGGTGCATCAGCGTGGTTTAAATGCCTAAAGTCAGATAAAGAAGAAGCTCTCCATTCACTGGAGAGCTTCTTCTTTTATATCATTTTAAGTTCATGTCTAAAAAGTCAGACTTTCAGCACCGAGAAGGTTGGATGAGCTAGGGCTTATCAAAGGGGGACTTTTTAAACAACCTCTTTAAATAAAATAACCTGCTACAGCCCCAACAACACCACCATTATCCCCAAGGATGCCGCAACAACTCCAATCTCCTCTGCTCTCTCCCTAAAAACGGGGAGCAATTGCTGCGATAGTTGACTACGAACCGGATTCAGTAAGAAATCCCCTTGCCCGGTAATGGCTCCTCCTATCACGATTCCTTCCGGATTAAACATATGGACCATGTTCGCCAGCCCTACCGCAATATACCTACTGTATTGCTCCAGGACATGAATGGCCGCCTCATTCCCGTTCTGTGCGAGGACAAATACATTTTCCGGTTTATGAACTTCCGCGAGATCTGCCCCAACTTCCCTCACTAATTTCATCAAGCCTGTAGCAGAAGCATACTGCTCCCAACAGCCTGTTCTTCCACAATTGCATGGGTATCCGTCAAATTGAATAACATGATGGCCTATTTCTCCAGCGAACCCGTCACGCCCCGGATATCGCCGGTGATCGATAATCAGACAGCCACCTACTCCAGTACCTAAGGTAATACAGATGAAATCCTTCCATTGTCTGCCGGCTCCTACCCATGCTTCCCCGAATGCCATCGCATTGGCATCGTTATCAACCAATACAGACAAGCCTGTCATGGATTGCAGCCAGTTGCCAAGCTCCATTCCAGACCATCCCGGCAAATTGTCCGTGGCTCCCATAACGATACCTGTCCGGCTATTAACTTGACCAGCCGTTCCAATGCCGACACCCGTTACTTTCCATCCTCTGCTGTCCGAGTACTGCTTCATTTCCTCCGTAATTTCGGTAATTCGGCTTAATAATGCCTCTCCGCCTTCATGGGCCTTTGTAGGAAGATTCAAATGGTGAATAACTTCCCCGTTGGCATTTACAATCCCTGATTTGATGTTCGTACCGCCAATATCCAAACCGATGGCCACTTCTTCGGTATGCCTCATTCATTCAGACCTCCATCTCTATCGGTTCACAAATAGATCTATTACTATCGTAGCGCATCAGTAAACTTCTTTGTAATTAATTGCGGTCTAGTGATGGCTCCTCCAATCACAACGGCGTACGCCCCTGATTGAAGACACTGTGAAGCCTGTTCAGGGCTGTAAATCTTTCCCTCAGCCAAAACAGGAATACTGACACTCCGGCTTAGATCAGCAACCAATTGTATATCCGGTTCTTCACTTTGTGGACTATACTCCGTATAACCAGATAAAGTAGTAGAGATTAGATCGAATCCCATACTTTCAGCTGCTTCCCCTTCTTCGACGGTCGATACGTCTGCCATCAATAGTACTTGATGCTTCTCTCTGATCTCCTTCACTAAATCTGTTAGATTCTTACCGTCCGGCCTTGCACGCAGAGTGGCGTCCAAGGCTACAATATCAGCTCCGGCCGCAATTACACCTTCGATTTCTCGTAAAGTAGGGGTTATGTAAACGTCAAACCCGTTATATTCTTCCTTCCATAGACCGATAAGCGGTAAATTTGTCACCTTCTTGATGGCACTGATATCCTGAGGCGTATTCGCTCTAATCCCCACCGCATTACCCATTTCAGCCGCTAGAGCAAAGCGTGCCATATATTCACTTCCATAGAAAGGCTCACCCTCGAGGGCCTGACAAGACACAATAAGCCCCCCTTTAGAGCTTGAATGATTGGATGCAGCATAGCTCAACTCTCCTTATATCGTTTTTTTCTTTATCTTGATCTCAATACATAATCAACTTAGGAGATAATCTCCTTTTACCGTATAAATAAAGGTTATTTTCTTCAATTATAAATGTCTACCTGTTCTTTGTAAACACCTATTCACCTCTGAAATCGCTTATACTTCTCCTTAACTAGCCTAAATAAAACTTAAAACCCCTCAATATCCTTGTTATAAAGGGTATTAAGGGGTTCTCATTCCATAGGACGCAAAAAAGCTCTCCACTATGGAGAGCTTTTTACTATACGTCCCAGAAGGGATACTCGCGCTCCAGCGCGAGACTCCGTTCGCCCTCACTTGCTGGCGCAGTTGGGCTCACTTCGACGATCCCCTAGGGGTTCTCACCCCAAAGAACGTATGGAAAAAGACCAGTTCAAATGAACTGGTCTTTTTCCATACGTCCCAGAAGGGATTCGAACCCCTGACCGACGGCTTAGAAGGCCGTTGCTCTATCCTGCTGAGCTACTGGGACAAAAAAAGAATGCGTTATTAATTATATCGCATCTAGCTTTTTTTTCAAGAGGTTTTATTTTACGTTTAATTACATATTATGGGGGTTGGGACTGGAAGAGAACTTCTCCTTCAAGCTCTCGGAAATACCTATATATCCAAGCAATAACTGTTTGAACTGCTCCCGTTGCACTGCGGGCTCGGGCCATCCCTCATCTCCGAACTGATCCTCAGTAATGACACCGCAAGCTTGGTGCATATCATTATTGAACCAATCCGTCTCCAGACTAGCTTCACTACGCAGCATTCTGACGATCTCATATTGTTCGCCACCTTGGTTCCCGAAAGAACGGGCCATATATACTAACAGCTCGGGGGCATCTACCTCTCCTGGGCTCACTATGATTTCTACACACATCATCCCATCTATTTCAGTTAACCGTCTGACCTTGGCATCTTTTATATAGTACATTTTCCCACTTATCCTCTCAGAAGCCTTAATTCTCATATCCTATACGCTGTAGTAACTGTCTAGTCTCCTCCGTACCAAGTCGGTAAATTTCACGGTATAAATCATCAAGTACACTCTGATAGCTGCTATTGACCGTATCCTCTGGGCTGTCCGGCCATGGGTACGTATAGGCGAGGAAGGTGCTCTCTTCTTCTCACCGAGTAACTCCAGCTTATGGCTGATCGAATCAACCTCCTCCGGGGCCGCCATGATCACCCATTCATAAGAAGTCACCTGTGGATCATCAAGCACCGAACGCCCATGTACAGACACATAATACGTCTTTTTCTCCATTTATTCCGCTCCCTCCAGGCCTGGTCATCTAATTTAGTCATAGTTTTCCGTAATGGACAGACATTTTATGCCTACTTCCGGCATAATGTGTTATTACTTTTCGCCCGGCCAACGAACGAACGGGAACGGAAGCCATCATAGAGAGGAGAAACCATAAATGTGTGGAATTGCCGGCTTTATCGAATGGAACCGGGATCTGAGCAGAGAACTGGATCTTGTTCTATCCATGACATCCTGCCTCGAGACAAGAGGACCTGATGCACAAGGTACTTGGATTTCCGGTCCTTGCGCCTTTGGTCATCGTCGCCTAAGTGTCATGGACCCTGAGAACGGGGCTCAACCGATGACCATTCAAGAGGAACAAGCAGTCTTTACCATTGTATATAACGGTGAAATTTACAATGCTCCTGAGCTTAAAGAAGAACTACGGCAACGAGGGCGCCAATTCAGAACTAACTGCGACACTGAGGTTCTGCTCCAAGCCTATATTGAATGGGGACCTGAAGCTGTACAACGTCTTAACGGAATATTCGCTTTTGCAATATGGGACAGCGTTCGGGAACATATATTTTTTGCCCGGGATCGACTCGGTGTCAAACCTCTCTTCTATAGCGAAGCAGGGGATACCCTTGTTTTCGGTTCCGAACCAAAGGCCTTACTCCAGCATCCGAAAGTAGAAGCTTCAGTCGGCCCCGAAGGCCTAGCAGAAATATTCGTTATCGGCCCGGCCCGAACACCTGGACATGGGGTTTACCGAGACATCAAAGAATTGCTGCCCGGACAGGTTATGATATTCAACCGATCGGGACTACGAAGCTTCGCATATTGGAAGCTTGAGGCCCAGACTCATGAGCACAACGTGGAGGAAACAGCAGCTCATGTTCGTACGCTACTGCAGGACACGATGGATCGTCAGCTTATCTCCGATGTTCCTGTCTGCACCCTTCTATCCGGAGGGCTCGACTCCAGCGCTCTGACCGCGCTAGCCGTCGATTATTATCGCAGAAGCGGCCAAGGCCAAATGCATACTTATTCGGTTGATTATGAAGGGAATGATCAATACTTCAAGGCCCACAGCTTCCAGCCCGGAGCCGATGCCCCATGGATCAAACGGATGGTTGATGAGCTTGGAACCGAGCATCACTGGATTACCTTCGATACTCCAGAACTCGTTGACGCTCTAACGGACTCCACTCTTGCCCGTGACCTCCCCGGTATGGCCGATGTCGACGCTTCACTGCTCTTATTCTGCAGAGAGATCAAAAAGGGAGCGACCGTAGCAATTTCCGGTGAAGCTGCCGATGAGGTGTTTGGGGGATACCCCTGGTTCCACCGTAAAGAATTACTGGAGTCCGGTACTTTCCCCTGGTCAATAGCTACGAATCTGCGCTCAAGCCTGTTGTCCCCAGAAATTAGAGACTGGATTCGCCCTGAGCAGTACGTAGCAGATAGATACAGCCAAGCTGTATCTGAAGTTCCCCATTTAAACGGGAAAACGAAGATCAAGCTCGTATGAGAATGATGTCATATCTTAACATCACCCGATTCATGCCTACATTGCTGGACCGCAAGGATCGGATGAGCATGGGCGCCGGACTCGAGGTCAGGGTCCCCTTCTGTGACCATCGACTCGTCCAATACGTATGGAATATTCCGTGGGAGATTAAGACCGTTGGCGGTCGCGAGAAAGGTATCCTGCGCAAAGCGCTTGAAGGCTTTCTCCCTGAGGATGTTCTCTACCGCAAAAAGAGCCCCTATCCGAAAACGCATCATCCCGACTATTTAGCCAAAGTGAAAGGACAAATGCTCGAAATTCTCGATAATCCAGCATCGCCGATTCTCCCACTGATTGATGCGGACAAAATACGCTCTATCGCCGCATCACCAGAGGCATCCAGCAACCTCCCCTGGTTCGGCCAACTGATGTCTGGGCCGCAACTATTCGCCTATCTAACTCAGGTGAACTATTGGCTATCCCATTATCAAGTCTCCATCCGTTAACAAGAGATGATAATTCAAGAGGGACTGTCCCCGGCCAATGGCCTGGCGGACAGTCCCTCTTTATTAACTACTTAATTAATTCGATAAGCCGAGTGAACGAAGCATTCTCATCACTGTGGCGGCCATTTGCGCTTTCGTTACATTCGTTCTTGGCGACAAGGAGGTAGCGGAGACACCCCTCATAATGTTCTGCTCTACCATCAGTGCCATGGAACTCTGCGCATAGTCAGCGATCTCCTGACGATCCTTAAATCCTGCCAGCAGAGTCGTATTAGCTGTGTGGCCCTTACCAACGTATTTCATCACATTGGCCAACATCACAGCCAGCTCCTGACGGGTAATCGCTGCATCTGGATCAAAGCTGTCTGCGGATCTCCCCTGAACCAAGCCCGCCTGCTTCGCCGCGGCGATTTCTTCCGCATACGGTGAATCCAAACTTACGTCAGCATACGGCGCTACGCTGCTCTGATCTTGAATGAGTCCCAGGCCTCTAACGATCATAGCGATAACCTCGGCGCGTGTAATATCACGTTTGGTACCGAACTGGTCAGCGGAATCTCCGAAAGCGATCATCTTCGTGACGGCCGATGAAATATCCTGAGTCGCCCAGTCCAGATCATCCTTGAAGCTGGAACTACCGTTATCGATCAGAGTGAAAATACCGTTAGCATTTAATTTCAGCTCGGCCGTGATCGCATCGGCGTTCTTTGCGAATAAGGCCGGTACGGCATGTAAATGAACCTTAACCGGAATATACGCCACGCCTGCGATGCGCCCAGTACTTACACCCGCCGCACTGAAGTTCACCTTACCGCTCACATAAATATTGCCAAAGGAAAGCGGTTCGGTCGTCTTGCCATCTGCGGATATTTTCTCAAGCTTGAGCTGGAAAGGTTGACCATAGGTTTTCTTTCCGGCCAGCAGTGCTTGCAATGCTTCCTCTAACGAAGGATCAATCCCTCCTAACGTCAGCTTAATCGCGGTACCTGCAGGGAATATTGAAACAGGGAAAGTAAATTCCATCCCGTTTAAGACGATGGTTAAACTGGAATTATCGATCCCGGCAAAAGCCGCTATCACCTCTTGCGGCAATGTAATCTCCGCCTGCTTCAAACCCTCCTCAATAACAAGCTTGAAGGAACTCGTCTGTGCATTTTTAATGGATTTTAACGTCTCTGCGACTGGAAGAGTGACAATGGCTTTCTCACCTTCCTTAACAATCTTCGCCGTCAGTAATCCCTTGTCATTGGATCCAGGTTGAGATGAAGGTGTAGTTCCTGAACTGGAACCGCCACCTGACGGAGAGGATGGTCCGGAAGGTGAGCCCGAATCTGTATCTGCGTCCGTCTTCACGTTTAGGCTCTTAGAGGCAGCGGAAACTCTATTGAACTTCTCACCGTCCCGATCAATTGCCAGAGTATGAACCTTATAAGTGGTAGCAGATGTCAGTCCCCCACTGTATAGCTCGTTGTATCAGAATAACCTGCAAATTGGTCATTTACATAAACTTCATAAGCATTTGCCCCAGCTACCGCATCCCATGTCACTTTTATAGACTTCGTCGAAGTTGAAGCGACCTTAGGCTGACTTGGTGCTGCAAGCTCTTGTGTATTCACTTTACCATCAATCGGCAGAGCACTGTTCAACGCCGCAATCAGCTTCTTGTCACGGTCACCGCTTATTTCCCAGTTCATCGTACCGGCGATATCAAGAGTTTTTACCAATGAGGCAGTATATAGCATCGTGTTCTCATCGTTGTACGTCATAAAAATTTGTTTATCCGCATTGTACAAATAAGCGACCTTGGCCGCATCGTTCCAATGACGTTCATAACCGTTCTTATTCACATAATTGTGATCCAAATCAGTGAAATCGAAGATTCCGGTCTCCCAAGTACCAAAGGAGGTTGATGATTTAGAGCAAGTCTGATATTCGCCGCCTGCAGGACAGCCTTCCCAGCCCTTCCCGTAAAAAGGTACGCCCACAACGAGCTTGTAATTTGGCACGCCACCGTTCAAATGACCAAGCAGACCGCCTCTTACATTATTTCTTGGCGCGCTTGAAGTAGGCAGCTTCTTGTCATAAAACAGCGGAGAATTGTGGTTGGCCAGCTCATCCCACTTACCGCTATAGTCGTACGTCATAATATTAATGAAATCAAGATAAGCGGACGAATTGGCAAAATCGGCATTGACGACAAAATTGTCGCCTTGTCCGGACGCCATTGTCAGAAGATAATACTTCCCGTCCACAGATCCTGCCGCATCGAGCGCATCCCGTAAGGCAGCCATCATCAGGGTGAAATTCTGCTTATCTTCTGGTCTTCTGGAGTTTGAATCATCTCCTCCCTCAACCGGATATTCCCAGTCAATATCGATGCCATCCAGTTCATATTGTCTTAGAAATTTCACTACCGAATTGGCAAAAGAACGACGGGTAATTTCATCGGCAGCCATATTAGAGAAGTTCTTTGACCAGGACCAGCCGCCTACGGATACCATTAGCTTAAGGTTCGGGTGTTCATCCCGGATTACACTGAAAACCGCGAAATTGTCTATATCTACTTCTGGATCACCCACGATGATTTCACCGTCAAATACATAATCCTCCTGCAGCGGAAGATCCTCGTTCTGGCATTCAGCTCCACCCGAGCCAAACTTCTTCCAGCAGAGATCAGCGAAGGCGTAATTGATATGAGTGATCTTCGATACGGCTACATCCTCAGGATAGAATTTCCGATCATGGACAGACCATCCCGTATAATAACTCACTAACGTATAATCACTACCCGGAACGGCAGTTATCGCTGCACCCATAGAAGATTCCCACAGTTCGTTCTTGGCTATGACGGCAAAAGAATAAGATTTCCCTTCCGTAAGACCGCTAGCTACATAGCGATTATTCTCGCTGCTACCCAGGAAATTATCGTCCATATCGACATCATAATACGTTGCTCCCGGTACAGGTGCCCATCCCAAGGAGACGGTCTGACGAGTCGCTGTGATCACTTGCAGATCCTGCGGAGCCTCCAGCGCACCCCAGGTGATTGTCACCGGATTGCTATCAACAGAAGGTGAAACCCCAGTTTTCTGAGCCCCGACAGTGAAGGTGAACTTCGTACCGGCTTCAATCTGATCTCCTAGTGAATAGGTGACGGAAGTGGCCGTATTTTCCCAGGTTCCCGTTTTCCAAGCCCCGTTCACATACAGATCATAACCTGTTGCCTCAGGGCTGACCCCCAGTTCAAAGTGACATCTTGATCCGTTATATCGATTATTTTTAAATAGCTAGGCGGACTCAAAGGCGGGTCCTTGTATTCGCTCGTATCGGCGAGTGTAGTAAAGGTCACAATGTTACTCTTATAATCTAAAGATGGCCTGTCTTTGTCCCAGGTAATAAATACTCTATACGTCGTTTCAGGCTCTAGGCCAGTAATCGTCATGTTCCAGCGACTTCCATACGTAATCCATTTCCCGGTATCAGCATTCCAAATATCGATATTATTGGGGTCAGTTTCATCCCCAACGAGATCCCACTTTATTACGGCTCGATTATGGTAAACCTCTGCTACCGCAAGATTCGTTGGCCCCGACTTTACGTCAGAATCGCTACTTAATATTGCAGCATCTGTAGCTTCATTATCAGGTTGGGTAAGTTCTACAGGTGGATCGGAAGGTTCTTCAGGCTGGAAAGTTACGATCGGTTGATCTGCCGGTTCTTGCTCAGCGGCATAAGTTCGTGAGGAATCAAGCAATGGCCCAAAGGCCAAGAGGAGGGCTAGAAGAACAATAGCAGCCCTAAAAAACTTTTTACGGTAACGAAAAAGCAATCTGGTCACCCCTCTATTCAACTAAATTTCGAAAATAAGTGCTTGTTCAAGAAAAAGTGTTATTCTTGGAAGTGATGTAAGGTCTACAAAAGCTTGAAAGAATAATGTTTTGCCTGCTGCACGTGATCTCGTGTGTATCATCATTTTCAAAATCCAGTCTTTTGAAAGCGGTTACCGAAACTAGTATATTAATGCATCCCCCTCCCTCATTACGTTAAATCTTACTTTGAATTCATTGCCCCTTCTCTTTCTTCCAAAGCCAAATGGATATCAGATTAGCGAGAAGTGATATGAGTTACATTACATCATGGGACCTCCGGGATAAGAACGGAAGGGATAAATTTTTATCATATAGGGGTAAAAAATTACATAATCTACCTTTTATGACAAACCTATTGTTAATTATTAATAATACGACAAAGTTTGTATCTAAAAGTGTGCGTTTAAGAACATAAAAAAGCTTGACCCAAGAGGAAATATCCTCTCGAATCAAGCCTATATCCACATTATATATTATTGACGTGCACGTTGTTCCAGCTTCTCAGACAATTGCCTTAGTGCAGCTCCGCGATGGCTGATGGTCTGCTTCTCTTCCATGCTTAATTCCGCCATCGTCTTCTCATACTCGGGCAGGTAGAACAACGGATCATAGCCGAAGCCTCCCGATCCCGCTGGCTCCGCCGTAATCCAGCCGTCTACCGAGCCTTCTGCTTCAATAAATTGTCCATTAGCCGGATCGTATAGAGCCAGATGGCAGACGAATTTTGCCGTACTCAGCAGCGGCTGATCGGTATCCTCACCCTGTTGCTTACGCTCTAGAGCTTTTAATAGCTTCTCATTGTTAGCTTCATCCGAAGCTTCTTCCCCAGCATAGCGAGCAGAATAGACCCCTGGTTCTCCATCTAGTTGATCAACACAGAGCCCTGAGTCATCGGCAAGTACAGGCTGTCCAAGCCGATCGCCTACCTCTTTAGCCTTCTTGCGCGCATTATCCGAGAAAGTCTCTCCATCCTCAACCACCTCAGGCACATCGGGGAAGTCGTACATGCTCTTCACCGGCTTGTTCAGAAAACCAAGCGCATGCGCGAATTCACGAACCTTGCCCTGGTTGCGGGTAGCAACAATAATTACATTACCGTCCAAGCCCACTACGCTTGTCCTCCTGTCTCATTACCACTTATTTTAAGCGCAATCGGTCCCAGAACCTCCTGCTGCTGCAATATCATTTCGTTAATTCCCTGCTCCGCCAATTCCAGCATACGATCAAGCTCTTGGCGCGAGAACGGATTCTCCTCCCCGGTTCCCTGCACTTCTACGAACTGGCCTTGTCCGGTCATGACCACATTCATATCAACCTTGGCCTTGGAATCCTCTTCATATTCGAGATCCAGTACTATATTCTCGCCGACAATCCCGACGCTAACAGCAGCCAGGAAATCCTTAATCGGGAACTTAGGCAGATTATGCTTCTGCACGAGCTTATTAATAGCAAATGTCATCGCCACAAACGCACCTGTAATCGATGCGGTCCGCGTACCGCCATCCGCTTGAATCACATCGCAGTCCACCGTAACAGAACGCTCCCCAAGAGCATGGAGATCCACGACCGAACGCAGTGAACGACCGATCAACCTTTGGATTTCCATTGTCCGACCACTAAGCTTGCCGCGCGCCGATTCACGCTGATTCCGTGTCTGCGTCGCACGTGGTAGCATCGAATATTCCGCCGTAATCCAGCCTTTGCCTTGCCCTTTCATGAACATAGGAACTTTCTCGTCAACTGTCGCTGTGCAGATCACCTTTGTATCGCCAACCTCAATAAACACGGAGCCCTCTGCATATTTATTTATGTTTACGGTCAATTTCATTGGCCGCCGTTCATTCACTTTACGTTCGTTAGGTCTCATAATAATTGCCTCCTACATTTTTCATGCTGTCTGTTTGCTTCCCTATTCTACCAAAACATAGACATAAAAGCATCTTTTCGCTTTACCTTAACCCAATTATCCTGTGATTATCCGAAGCATAAATACTTCTAGACCTCGTCCCCCATCTAGTCTGCAAAAATAAAGGAGGGACCTTATGGTGCCCCCTGAGCTTTACATCTCGCACTTATAGCGCTATATCGTTGATCCCCTGCGGACGCATAACCGGTTGACCATAATCTTGATTGTCCGTTCCGACCACTTCTTTCTCGCCGTTCAGCCAAATCCGGACCTTGTCCTGTGCTGAATTCTCCGATACCGTAAGCACCAGCGACTGCATCATTTGCGCGGGAAGCTTCTCCCGGGATCGAACATATCATCCTCAATCGATACGGTGACTACCCCATTGTCAGAACGTTCAACCCCGTCAAGCACCGTATTTTGTGTAACTGCATTCTCGAGACCATCACCTTTCATTGGGCCCTTGATCAGTTCATCGACGGCCGCAGCTACAAGGTCGCTTCCATAAGGGACGAAGCGTGTCACTGGCACGAAGTAAGCTGTTCCGTCCTCTGTAGCAGCTGAGAAGAAGACCGTTACCGGATTGGATTGCGATAGATTTGTCTCATTGTCGAGCTGAAGATTTATTCCGAGCGAGCGGTTCAAAGGTCTGTCCAGCGGCATGCCACCCACCGGCATTTCGTTCAGTTTGGCACCATCCATCCATAGCTGTACGTTCTCAATCTCTGGATTGTCGATTAAGGTCCAAGTAAGCGCCTCGACAATTTTCCGCTCATCAGCGGCGGGGTAATTGGCGAATTCCTTACTGAATTCAACGACGGCCAACTTCTCATCCGATTTCAACGTTACCGCCTTCACTTCCGTTCCTTTTGGAAGCCCCCGCGAAGCCAGCGGGAAGCAGCTTAGCATATGGACCGTCGCTGACTAGTGCTTCCAGCGCCGCCATCGTCTTCGCCGTAGCATCATCCCCCTGAGACAAATGCAGTGAGATTGGGGCGAGAAGACCGTGGTCATTTTGCAAATATACAGTCGATACCGCTTCTCCTGCCGCTAGGCTTGTCTGACCGGCTGCGCCTGTTCCTTGCATCATTTGCGTCTCAAGATCTGTAGGCGGTGGATCGATCTGTGATGAGGGGCCTGTACCAAACAAGCTGCAGCCTGATAACACGATCGGCAGGGCCAGCACACTGACCATTGCCGAGTTTCGAATCTGGCGGTTCCATTTCATAACCTGGGTTCCTCCCTAACAATTTACTAAAGGTTTGTATTACTATATATACGAGCCCCCTCGCGAAAAATAACTATATTTTTCCGGGAAGTGGACATACTGCATCATGCAATCGTGTGATGAAACTATTAAGGAGTAGAGGTGATGGCTATGGAACAACCAAAAGCAAAAACGCCTTATAGTCTTAACAGTAAAAAGTCGCCAACGCGACTAAGGACTGGCTGCATAAGCGTGGAGTAAGATTGGAGGAAATTGCGGAGCTGGTCTTATTCCTCCAGCAGAAATACTATCCGAACCTAACGATGGAGGAATGCCTACATAATGTCGAGCAAGTGCTGACGAAAGAGAGGTTCAGAACGCTGTTCTGACTGGCATTCAACTCGATATTCTCGCCGAACAGGAAGCTTTAATTCCCGAGCTCCAGGACATGATCTCCAATGATGAAGGTCTGTATGGAGTGGACGAGATACTAGCCTTCTCCATCGTAAACGTCTATGGAAGCATCGGCTTCACCAATTATGGCTATGTCGACAAACTAAAACCGGGGATTCTGGAACGGCTGAACGATAAATCACTCGGTCCAGTTAATACCTTCCTGGACGATATCGTCGGTGCCATCGCCGCTTCCGCTAGCAGTCGTATTGCCCACCGTAAGCAGGCGGAACGTGAACGTGATAACGGTGAGGAAGTTAACGAAGAGGATCATAAATAAGAATATAGAGAAACGAAACCAAAGGCTGCTTGTGAAAGTGAAATCAAACTTTCTTCACAAGCAGCCTTGTTTATTTTTCAGCAAATAAAAGGGTTGCACTTGCACCGTATGGATCATCGGTCATACCGTCGCCTGGAATCTGTTCAGCTTGTCCCCGTCTTACTAGTTCAATCAGATGGGCGAGCGCCTCTGACATGGCGAACCGCATCTGATGGATCCCCAGCTCGGTTCCGAACAACGCACTACAAACCGCAAATCCGCTCATAGGTTGCTTCGTCAGCAGCGCCTGTACAGTCGCAAGGCGCTCTTCATGATGCCTAACCAACATTGCGGTTCGTTCGGTAAAATGCGTAAAAGGGCGACAATGTCCCGGAAAAGCTAGAGCTACTTCATATTTTCCAAGCTTCATAAGCGAGTCCATGAACGATTTGAGCGGCTGTGGATCGCTTCCTGGCATCAGGCTTACGTTAGGAGAAATTTGCGGCAGAACCGCATCGCCACACAAAATCAAGCTCCGTCTCTCGTCATAGAAGGACAATGTCCCGGTGCATGCCCGGCGCTCTCAATGGCCTTCCAACTATGCCCGCCCATCATCATATCGTCTCCTTCATGAACATACGTAATATCAGCTGACGGACAGACCTGCGGCATGAAGCTCTCCATATGTGCCGGGAGCTGTTTGATCCACTCAGCTGGCATGCCATGAGCCTTATACAATTCAGGCAAAGACTTATTCATCGTACTCCCCGGTCCCCACATCCGCAGCGTCTCCTCATGCGCGCGATGCGACATGTAGACCGGGGCACCGCTCCATTGCTGCAAATAACCCGCCATCCCGTAATGATCCGGATGGTGATGAGTTATGACGATCGAGCAAATATCCTGCGGCGCTAGACTTAGGTCTTGTTGAATAGCTGTCCATGCGGCTTCCCCGGCCACAGTATGCGGTCCTGGATCAAGGATGGTAATGCCCTCATCCCCTTGGAGTATGTAACTGTTAACGTAACGCAATGGAGGTGCCATTGGGACAGGAATACGGGTGAGGCGGTATTCCTCCCATGCTTCAATCTGCCAATTCATGACGATATTTCACCCACCATGATCTTCTGTTCATACCATTCTGCCATTTCTGTCTTCTCCTTCTCCTCTCTAACAGCTCCGATCCAACATTAGGCTTTGTTTTCCCTTCATTGTACCGAATCTATTCCTGAACTCAAAGCACGAAAAATTTGAGTGATTGACTCAGTAATAACAATAAATTTATGTAAAAAAAAGAGGGAGCATAATAAATATGCCCCTCTTACCCGTTTTATCTTATTTCACAGCCGTCTTATCCAGCTGCATCTGCGCTATCAGCAAGCTTATTTGTAATTTTTGCTTTACCACGCACTTCATCAATCCATGATGAAGACATTTCCGATACTTGCTGGGAGACAAGACCTTTGCGGATTTCATCTTTCTTCTCGTCAAAAGTAGCCGTATGCGCTTCTTTACGATCGGTTAGTTTGATGACAGTGTAGCCATCAGCGGTTTTAATCGGAGCACTAATCTCGTCCTTAGCTAGCTTGAAGGCTGACTGCTCAAGAGCTTCATCCTTTTCGCCTTTACTGAAAAATCCGGTATCGCCGCCACTATCCTTCGTTGCTGTATCCAGCGATTTACTCTTCGCCAATTCAGCGAAATCTGCACCACCGTTCAGTTCCTTGATAATGCTCTTTGCCTCATCCTCTGTTCCTACAGTAATAACGGACAGACGAACTTCCTCAGGTGTGTTGAAGGAATCCTTGTACTGCTCAAATGTCTGTTTGACTTCTTCATCCGTAACCTTAATTTGCGGCTCGAGCAGTTTAGTCAGCTTGAGCTGCATATCCAGGCGCTGTTTAAAATCATCAATTGTCATGCCGGAAGAGGCCAGCGCTTGATTAAATGCTTCTTCAGAACCAAAGTTCTCTATATAACTTTCGATTTCTTTATCAATATCAGCAGAGGTAATCTGAACCTTCGCTTTCTTCGCTTCTTGGTCCACCAACTCACGGTTGATGAGATTGTCGAGTGCTGCTTCCCCTCCACCAGAAGAAGACAGTTCGTTAAACAGGGTATCTTTTGAGATTTCCACTCCATTTACGGTAGCTATCGCTTCTGCTTTGTTGCTAGCAAACGGTGGTTTAATGAGCACAATAATCAACAATACGGCAAGCACCAGCGAGACGATTGGCCATACCTTGGAGCCAGATTTCCCGCCACCCGCAGGTTCTTGAGATGGCGTCCAACTGTAATGCTCAGCAGGCTTCTGGTCGCTATTGGCTAGACCTTCCTCCGCCTCATTTCCTTCTGTCGCTTCACTATCGTTCTCAGCTTGTAATTGCTCTTCTATATCTGTCTGATTATTCTCTGTAGCCTCTGCCGAAGCATCTGTTTCCGTTGTAAGATTTACTTCCTCGCTGTCAGGAACAGCTTGTCCAGCCGAATCCTCGCGACCGTTCTCCGGTTCGCCTGCTGATTCCTCTTGCTTTCCTGTTAGCTCAAGATCTTTCTCTTTATCTTCCATTCAACCTGTGACTCCCTTCTTCAATTGAAAACTCTTTCACATCTATGACTTTAACAGATTTGTCTCGTTTTAACCTTAAAGAATCATAAAAATTGTTTTTTTATTTGCTTTTTGTGCACAATCAATATTGAATCGTTAATATAGAGAAAAGCAATCATTTCTGTTCTTGCCTAAAAAGTAGTAAAATAAAGAGGAAATGATAAGGAAAATATGTTCGGGAGGAACTGACACAATGGATTATCAAAATTATTTCCAAAATAACCGCCAGACTCATCTGGATGAACTGACGGACTTACTGAAAATTCCTAGCATCTCGGCTCTGTCCGAGCATAAAGGCGATGTACAAAAAGCGGCTGAATGGATTGCTGATGCGCTCCGCCATGCCGGAATGGAGAATGTAGAGGTTACCCCTACGGCTGGACATCCTATCGTATATGGTGAATATTTGCATGCTCCGGGAAAACCGACGGTGCTCGTATACGGACATTATGACGTACAGCCGGTAGATCCGCTGAATTTGTGGGAAACACCACCATTCGAACCTTCAATCCGTGACGGCAAGCTATTTGCTCGCGGTGCTACAGATGATAAAGGACAAATGTTCCTACATATTAAAGCTGTAGAAGCGATTCTGAAACAGGAGAAAGAGCTTCCTGTAAATATCAAGTTCTGCATCGAAGGTGAAGAAGAAGTCGGCAGCCCAAATCTTCCTATCTTCCTGGAGAAAAATCAGAATAAACTCGCGGCAGATGTCGTTGTCATCTCCGATACCTCACTTCTTGAACCTGGCAAACCAGCAATCTGCACCGGACTTCGTGGCCTCTGTTCCCTAGAAGTTAGCGTGCATACAGCAAATACAGATCTGCACTCCGGTACATTTGGGGGTGGGGTACCAAATGCTCTACATGCGCTCGTAGCTTTGCTCGCTTCACTGCATGATGATAAAGGTCGTGTAGCTGTGGAAGGCTTCTATAAAGGTACGCCTGAATTGCCTGCGGAATTGAGAGAGGAAATCTCCAAGCGCGGACTGGATGAGAACAAGTTAGCGGCAAGCCTCGGTCTGGAGACGCTGTATGGCGAAGAAGGCTACAGCTTCGCGGAACGCACTGGTGTTCGTCCAACCTTGGAACTGAACGGTGTATACGGCGGTTTCCAAGGCGAAGGCAGCAAGACCGTTATTCCGAAGGAAGCTCATGCCAAGATTACTTGCCGTCTGGTCGGTGATCAAGATCCACAGGATATCCTCGATAAGATCGAGGCTCACCTAGGGCAACGCGTTCAACCTGGTGCCAAGCTGATCGTGAAGCAAATGGAGAAAGCGCACGCCTTCAACATCGATCCAGAAATTCCGATGCTGCAGAAGGCTGCCGACGCTTACGGAAAAGTATATGGGACTCGTGCTCTGTTCACCAAAGACGGCGGCTCAATTCCAATCGTTGAGACCTTGTCCCGTGTTCTTGAAGCTCCAGCCGTAATGATGGGCTTCGGGCTTCCTGACGAAAATCTGCATGCGCCGAACGAACACTTCAACCTCGACAATTTCGACAAAGGTCTGCTGACCATCGTTGAATACCTCAAATCTCTGTAATATTGAGATGAGACAATAAGAAGGCTATCCTCCGATGGTCACAAGATCAGTAACAGACTTTAATTGTAGAGATAAATAATCCCATGCAGCATATAACTACTGAACGCTGTTACTAAAGAAGCTGTCGATATCGACAGCTTCTTTGTTTTGCATAGCCTCCAAATATAAGCTGAATTGATTTTGAGCACATCTTAAGGGCTGATCGTATGAAGTAATAATCCAATCGGTTACTTCTGATCGATCTGGTTCACAATATAGATTACACAGACATACATACTATCAAAATAAGAGGTGTTTCTTGATGTGGCATTCGAAATCACAAGAAGAAGTACTTAAGGAGTTACAAGTTGATCCGGCTGTTGGACTTACTGAAGAAGAAGTACGCGCGAGGCTGGAGCAGCATGGACCGAACAAACTAAAGGGTAAGCCTAAGAAAAGCATGCTCGCTCTATTTCTGGCCCAGTTAAAGGATATGCTCATTTATGTGCTCTTGGGTGCAGCCGTAGTTACCCTAATCGTAGGGGAATATGTGGATGCCATCATTATTCTGGCTGTTGTTCTACTCAATGCATTAATCGGCGTATTTCAGGAGCAAAAAGCGGAGAAGGCTATTGAGGCACTTCAGCAAATGACCACGCCCAAGTCGCTCGTTCGCCGTCAAGGAGAGGTAAAGGAGATCAATTCCGAGGACATTGTTCCCGGGGATATTGTTATATTGGATGCGGGGCGATACATACCGGCTGATCTCAGACTGCTCGAGAGTGCCAATTTGCAGATTGAGGAATCCGCTTTGACCGGGGAGTCTGTTCCTTCGGATAAAGATGCCGCTTCTCTGCTCGAAGATCCTAAGACTCCACTTGGGGATATGTCCAACATGGCCTTCATGTCTACCCTGGTGACCTATGGAAGAGGGGAAGGCATTGCCGTAGCTACGGGGATGAGCACAGAAATGGGGAAAATCGCGACGATTCTGGATGAGGACATCCATGATCTGACCCCGCTGCAGAAGAAGCTCGAAGAGCTCGGCAAGATACTTGGCTTCATCGCCATAGGCATCTGTGTTCTGATCTTTGTTATAGGTCTTATTCAGAAGCGGGATCTATTTGAGTTATTCCTGACGGCCATCAGCTTGGCTGTGGCAGCGATTCCGGAAGGCCTTCCGGCGATTGTTGCGATTGTGCTTGCACTTGGCGTGACTAGAATGTCTAAAATCAATGCCATCGTGAAGAAGCTTCCTGCTGTGGAGACGCTGGGCTCCGTCAATATTATTTGCTCTGACAAAACAGGTACACTGACCCAAAACAAAATGACGGTCGTGAAATACTACACTGCTACTCCTCTCGGTGACGAACCTCCGGTGGAATTAATTAAATCATTTGTGCTCTGTTCCGATGCGACGCATGAGAATGGAGAAAGCACGGGAGATCCGACCGAGGTTGCCCTCGTCATTTACGGCCAACAGAACAATATTATGAAGAAATCGCTGGAGGCCGAGTACAAAAGAATCTCAGAGAAGCCTTTCGACTCCGATCGTAAGCTCATGTCCACATTAAACAAGACGAGAACGGGATACCGCGTGCATACTAAAGGGGCCATCGATCAATTGCTGAATATTTCAACCTCTGCCGTTGTAGACGGGGAAGTTGTTCCTTTAACTGAGGAACTGAAGCAGCAATATTTGAAGGTTGCCGAAGGAATGTCAGATGATGCCTTGAGAGTGCTTGGCGCAGCATTCAAAGACACAGAATGGCTTCTATCGCCGGATGAGATGGAGTTGGATTTAACGTTCCTTGGCTTCGTTGGCATGATCGACCCTCCGAGACTTGAAGTGAAGGATTCCATTCGGGAAGCGAAGTCTGCTGGGATTACAGCTGTGATGATTACGGGTGACCATCGGAACACAGCTGTAGCGATTGCCAAGGAGCTCGGCATCGCCGATTCGATCGACCAGAGCATGACAGGTGCGGAAATTGATGAGCTCTCCGACGAGGTGTTTGCGCAGAAAATCAAGAACATTCGAGTATTTGCCCGCGTCTCGCCTGAGCACAAAGTGAAGATTGTGAAGGCGTACAAAGCGCAAGGAAATACGGTATCGATGACCGGTGATGGGGTAAATGATGCTCCTTCCTTAAAGAACGCCGACATCGGCGTAGCTATGGGAATCACCGGCACCGACGTGTCGAAGGGCGCCAGCGACATGATCCTAACCGATGATAACTTCACCACCATTGTGCATGCGATTCGAGAAGGGCGAAATATCTACTCGAACATCCGTAAGACCGTCATCTTCCTCTTATCCTGTAATTTCGGCGAGGTTGTTGCGATCCTGGCATCGATCCTTTTCTTCTGGCCACTTCCGCTATTGGCTACCCAGATCCTCTGGGTCAACCTGGTAACTGATACGCTACCGGCTATTGCATTAGGTGTGGATCCAGGTGAAAAGGATGTGATGAAGCGGAAGCCGAGAGATCCCAAGGAAAGCTTCTTCGCCGGTGGTGCCGCACTCCGAGCCATTCTTGGCGGTATTCTGATCGGATCCTTAACTTTAGTTGCCTTTTACCTGGGATTAAGAGAGTATGGCTTTAGCCTGAACTCAGCGAATATCTCCGAAGAGGCGATGATGTATGCCAGAACGATGGCCTTCGTCGTTCTTGCTGCATCGCAGCTGTTCTACTCTTTTGCCAAGCGTAGCGACACGAAATCGATCTTCCAGGTCGGCTTGTTCTCTAATAAGCTTCTGGTCGGCGCGATCATCGCGGGTCTAATTCTCCAGTTTGCTTCGATCAGCATTCCATTCCTGGCGGCGGCATTCAAAGTACACAACCTATCTTTGGCAGATTGGGGAGTGGTCATAGGCTTAGCCTTGATCCCGCTCTTCATAAACGAGGTTATCAAGATGTTCTCGCGAATGGGCGCTGCGAAGCAAGCCTGAGACCAGAATGAGATGTATAAATATAATTAAACATAACGAAAAGGCTGTCGATTAAACGACGGCCTTGTTTTATGTGATTTTGGAACCGAAAAACAAGATACAACAAACAAAAAACCTCCTCTTTCTTCCATAACCGGAGGAAAAGAAGGTCCATGTCTCTGCGCCCTTGGTAAAATCGTCAGATTTTTAGCTCCCCAAGCTTGATCAGCTCTACAACCGCCTGCGCGCGACCCTTGACATTAAGCTTTTGCATGACATTCGAGATGTGGTTCCGGACGGTTTTCTCGCTGATGAATAATTGGCCGGCAATGTCGCGGGTCGTTTTATCCTGCACGAGGAGTTCGAAAACTTCCCGTTCACGATGAGTTAACAGAAATTGGCTGTTACGATCGCTACTTTTCAAAATGCGTCACCCCTCCTTGCTCGGGTTTTATAGTTTACAAGGTTAAGGGATACAGTCAAAACATTTTATGAAGAGAACGGATTATTGGTGCCGTACGAAAGTAAAATAGGCGCGCTTAGATGAAAGCTCCGTTTTTTCTACAATCCAGCTCTACCCGTAACCCCAGCGAAACTTTCTATTGACGAGTGAACCATGGTCTATTATCATCTTTTAATGAAAGTGATAATCATTATCATTGAACTCATTAACTTCATATACACATATCAAGGGGTGTCCAACGTCATGAAAATATATTATGCACTTCCAGCAGCAGCCATATCGGCGATTCTGCTACTATCCGGCTGCAACACCGGAGATAAGAATGCGAACCAAGGAGCGTTGGTAGGCGCAGCTAATTCCGAGGCAGCTTCCAAATCAAATGAAGACGACTTCAAGCAAGCGATCGATCAATACCGTGAGTATGTGATCCAGCAATGCGATGCCTTCGTTACTGAGACAGCCAAATTTACGACCGCGGTTAAAGACGGAGATATTGAGACCGCTAAGTCTCTTTACGCCCCTGCACGCATGTATTATGAGCGAATCGAACCGATCGCTGAAGCGCTAGGAGATCTTGATCCAAATATCGATGCCAGAGACGGCGACGTAGACAGTGCAGAATGGCGTGGCTTCCACAAGCTGGAGCAAGCTCTGTGGGAGAATAACACAACAGCTGGACAAGAGGAAATTGCCGATCAATTGCTGAGCGATGCGAAGCTACTCCGTGCCAAAGTAGAAACCGTAGATATCGATGCTTCCTTGCTTGTTACTGGCGCGGTAGAACTGCTTAATGAAGTGTCTACCTCCAAGGTTACAGGTGAAGAGGAACGTTACTCTCATACAGACCTTTATGACTTCGCTGCTAATGTTGAAGGCGCTAAGAAAATATTCGAGCTTTTAGAGCCACAGCTCAAAGCTAAGGATTCTGAACTGAGCAAAAATATCAGTGAACGCTTCACGGCTCTCGAGCAGGAATTAGCTCCATTCAAAGAAGGCAACGGCTATGTTAGTTACGAGAAGCTGCAAGATCAGGATGTCCGTAAACTGAGCCAGAATCTCGATGCATTAGCCGAACCTCTGTCCCAAATGGGTACTCTTCTGGGAGTGTAAAAGATGACTAACAATGAACCAGGAATGGAATCAAACCAATCGAACAAAAGCACTGAACAAGACGCGGCAACTACTGCAACAAATCTATTCTCCAAGAAAATGAGCCGTCGGGACGTGCTAAAATATGCAGGTATTGGAGGGATCGGTTTGCTTCTTGGAGGCAGTGGTGGCTACGGGCTGCTTGCGGCTAAAGAGAAGCTGTCCCCTTCTCTCGGAAAACTGGGGATCGTCGTTCTTCTATGGAACAGATCCCCTTCTACGATCAGTATCAAGCTGGGATTATCACCCGGCACAGAACTTTTTATGCTTCGCATCTTTCGATCTGTCGACGAATTCAATAACTGATGTGCGAAAGCTATTTCAGGCATGGACGGAATCCGCTTCCCTAATGACTTCTGGTCAGATGCTAGGCAATACCAACAACAATCAGAACCTCCCCCCTTCCGATACTGGAGAAGCAGCAGGACTATCGACTGCAAAGCTGACAATCACCTTCGGAGTCGGTCCATCCTTCTTCGATAGCCGTTTTGGTCTGTCGGCGAAAAGACCTGCTACATTTGCTGAGCTACCTTCCTTCCGGGGTGATGCTCTCCAACCAGAATGGTGCGGTGGCGATATCTGCGTTCAGGTATGTGCTGATGATATGCAAGTGGCCTTCCATGCTGTACGTAACCTGGCCAGAATCGCGCGTGGAACCGCCGTAATGCGCTGGATGCAGGAAGGCTTCCAACGTAGCTCTGCGGCTGATCCAAGCGGAGGAACGCCGCGCAATCTACTCGGCTTTAAGGACGGAACTGGAAATCCGGATACTCATGATAAGCAGGCTATGAAAGACATTGTATGGGCTGGAGCTGACAACGGTGCTGGCTGGATGCAAGGCGGCAGCTATATGGTAGCCCGCCGTATTCGTATGCGGATCGAAATATGGGATCGTTCTCCCTTAAGTGATCAAGAACAGACCTTCGGTCGTTATCGCGATTCTGGAGCTCCGATCGGATCCAAGGATGAATTTGCTCCGCTTGATCTGGAAGCGAAGGATTCTTCAGGCCAGCCGCTTATTCCGCTTACTTCCCATTCTCGTCTCGCTCATATGGATGGGAAGATCAAAATGCTACGCCGGGCCTATTCCTATACCTGGCGGTATCGATGCGAAGACAGGGCAGCTGGACGCCGGCCTGTTTTTCATCTGTTACCAGAAGGATATCCAGAAACAATTTATATCGATGCAGCAAAAGCTGGCCGCCAGCGATAAGCTGAACGAATATATTGTCCATGTTGGCAGTGCTGTATTCGCTTGTTTTCCTGGTGTTCGTCAGGGCGGATATATCGGTGACACACTCTTCTAGTGAGAGTTTCAATTACCTCTAATAAGGAGGTGTAGAGAGTCCAATGGAACTCCCACACGTCAAACAGGAAAGCTTAAATACCATACAACTTAAATTTGCCACAGTACTTTTAGCGTTCATATTGATAATCACAGCCTTTTGGTCTGTTCCTGTATCAGCGACAAGGACTGCTTCAGATAATGCTTCCGACCCGACCTACGAAAAGCTGCTTCCGCTGATTGGCGGTGCACTCGTCGAAGTAGGAACTCCAAATTGGGATACGGCTGCTGCAGAGCTAAGCGATTTCAGCAGCATCTGGAACACGCTGGATCACTCCGCCTCACCTGAGCTTGCTAAGGAGATTGAGGACGGATTAACGGCTGCGAAGAATGCCATTGAGGCGCAAGATCAAAGGCAGGCTAAGCTGGACCTCTCTTCACTGGCGAAAAAGGTGAATGAATATACCGCAGCACACTCTGCCGATGCAGAGAAGCCTGATGGCAAAGAATCCGCCAGTCAGCTGCTGGATATGACAGGTAAGACATTATCTGCGCTGGAACAAGGTTCGGAGGAACAGGCACAGGCCGAATACAAGCAAATTCTGAACACATGGAAAAAGCTCGAAGGACCTATCCGCGGCGGAAACTTTAACGTATATAGCGATATCGAGACACATATGAGCTTAATCAGGATAGCGTTGCAAGCAGTCCCCGTCAGAACAGAGCAGGCTATAAAAGAATTGACTACATTAAATAGCTTGCTTCAGGATTACACGGAAGGTAAATTGGACAGCTTGGCAGATTCTTCATCGACGCAAAAGAACACTCTAGTGGATACACTACCGCTGCTTGAAAAAGCCAAGCAGGCCGTTGCAGCCAAAAATGCAGAACAAGCAGCTGAGCAAATGAGCCAGTTCATTAAGCAATGGCCCTCTGTTGAAGGTGAGGTCTCTGTATCTTCCGCCAAGCTGTACACCTCAACAGAGAATCGTATGGCAGAAGCGCAGAGCTATCTGATTTCTAGTCCACCAAATTACAGTAAAGCCGAACAGATTATCGAGGCGATGATTCAGGATCTTCAGCCGCTTGCCGAACGTTCGGCGTATACCGCCTGGGATGCCGCGCTTATTCTTCTACGGGAAGGATTCGAGGCACTTCTAGTACTTACCGCCTTACTTGCTTTCGTGAACCGGTCCAAGGATACTGCACTGCGTACTACTATTTGGGCTGGGGCAGGAACTGGACTACTGATTTCGGCCATTCTAGCTATCATCTTGACATATACCATCTCTCAAGCCATCTCTGGCGGTGCAAGGGAAATGATAGAAGGCTTCACCGGACTATTTGCAGTCGTTATGATGCTCACGATAGGTTGGTGGCTGCACAGTAAGTCCAGTGTCAAAGCCTGGAATCAGTATTTATCTGAGCGGACCCACGGTGCAATCCAACGCGGCAGCCGCTGGTCTTTATTTCTTCTATCCGCACTGGCCATATTGCGAGAAGGAGCCGAGACAACGATATTCTACATCGGAATGATCCCTTCTATCCAGCCACATCAGCTGATCATTGGAATTCTGGGAGCTTTGATTGTTCTTGTCGTTCTTGGATTTTGCTTGATTTATTTTGGAATCAAACTGCCAATCCGGCCGTTTATGCTATGCGCAACGTTGCTGATCTACTACCTAGTTGTCCGCTTCCTAGGAGAGAGCATCCATTCTCTGCAAATTGCCGGATTGATCCCGGCTCACAGCCAGTCATGGCTTCCTTCAGCTGGCTGGATTGGGGCTTATCCTACTTGGGAGACGATGATTCCCCAACTATTGGTGCTTCTCTTCATCATCTGGCAGCTCACTAGGCGCAATAGTACGGATTCACACCGCACCTCCTCAGTATCATAACATATAGACAATAAGAAACCGCCTTTGACTAACCCGTCAAAGGCGGTTTCTTATTTACATGAAAATCACTTCAGTTTGCACGCTGGAACATCAGATTGCCCAACGGTTCCTATCTTCTCTATAACCTGGATCATAACCTCAAGTTCGTGGGGCTCCAGCTCCTGAAGATAGCTTCGAACCACTTCTCTGGATTTTCTCCCCGCCTCTGCGAATACCTCCGCACCTTTATCGGTTACCGATAGAAGTACCGATCTGCGGTCCTGTTCATCGTGACGACGTTGAACATACCCGCTCTGAACGAGACGGTCAACCATAACAGTAATCGCACTAGGCTTCACTTCCAGCGCGTCAGCCAAATAACTCACATTGCACGGATCAGTTCGGGCAATAAGAGCAAGCATATGGAACTGCGGTCCTGTTAATCCAAGATCCCGATGCTGCATAATTTCGGTTTGCATTTTCTTGAATGTCTTAGACCAGGCAGCCATCAGCCGCTCCACATAATCATCAAGATTCGAATCCAATGTTACTCCCCCTCTTCGAATCATAATGCCTGATTCAAGTGTATTATGGGAACGTCGAAAATACAAGGAAACTGTCATAATTTCCGGTCTGTTGTGCTGTAATCCCTTGATTTTAACAACAAAATAAACTATGATGAAATCGAAATAATTTTCATCTATTCAACAATAATTGCAAAAATAATTTTCATGACTAAAGAGGGTGATTTCAATGCTCACTCCTATCCTGCATGCGCTCTCTAGTAATCTGGATAATTTACCCCCTCAAGAGCGCAGGCTTGGAGAGTACATTTTGCAGGCCCCTTCTTCCGTGATTCATCTCGGCATAACTGAGCTTGCTTACGCTTGCAGCATCAGCCCATCAACCGTAACACGATTTTGCAAAACCTTTCATTTCAAAGGCTTTCCGGATTTCAAAATGAAGCTGGCCGGTGAACTTGGTCAGATGACGGAGGCAAATCAATATCAGGATCTGAAGGCTGGCAATGACCTGCAGGAAATCGTCAAAGCGATCGAAGCCAATCATCTGGCCTCCATTACGGATACAACGAGGCTGCTCGATATGAATAAGCTTGAGACGGCTGTGCAAATACTGTGCAGAGCAAGAAGGATCGATCTGTATGGTGTTGCAACCTCATCCGTGATTGCTCAGGATTTCTATCAAAAATTAATCCGGATTGGCAAGAACTGTACTGCCTTCTCCGATTCGCATATGCAGATCACTTCTGCTTCCACACTGGGGGAGGATGATGTTGCGCTAGCTATTTCCTATTCCGGAGAGACCCCGGAGACAATCGATGCGCTAAGATGTGCCAAAGATAGCGGAGCCGTTACGGTATCACTCACACAGTATGGGAGCAATCAACTCGCTTCCCTTGCTGACATATCCCTATTCTCTTCATCATTGGAGAAAGGTATGCGTCGCGGTGATATGGCATCCCGCATCGCTCAGCTTCACGTTATCGATATTCTGTTCACAGGCATGGTAAGTATGGAATTTGAAGATTTCATTCCCAAGCTGGAAAACTCTTATCAGAATGTTCAAACCTATAGGAAACGACAAGGAGGTTATTAATAATGATAAATATTATTAAAGTTAACAATGAGCAGCAATTTAACGAGACAGGTGCGGGAATCATTGCCAGTCTTGTTCAATCCAATCCAAGAGCTAATCTCGGTTTAGCCACAGGTAGCACACCGGTGGGAGTCTATCAGAGACTCATTGAGCTGTACAATGAAGGTGTAGTGAGCTTCAAGCTGGCAAGTAGCTACAATCTAGACGAGTACATCGGACTGACCGAGGATCATCCAGAGAGCTACAGACGCTTCATGAACGAGAAGCTGTTCAACCATATCGACATGCCACAGGAGAACACTCACGTTCCTTCCGGTAATTCCAGCAACCCTGAACAGGCTGCTGATGAATACAATCGTCTGCTGGATGAAGCAGGCCAGATTGACCTTCAATTGCTTGGACTAGGACATAACGGTCATATCGGGTTCAATGAACCTGATGAGGATCTGCAAGCTCAGACGCATATCGTAACCTTGGATGAGCGTACACGTGAGGCTAATGCACGCTTCTTCGATTCCATTGATGAGGTGCCAACGCACGCAATCACGATGGGTATCGGCTCGATTCTAAAGGCGAAACAAATTCTGCTTATGGCCAAAGGCAAAGATAAGGCAGAGATCGTCGCCAAAGCGCTAACAGGACCAATTACAACAAAATGTCCGGCCTCATTCTTGCAAACCCATCCTAATGTCGTCGTTATTCTAGACCAAGAAGCAGGGAGTCTTGTATAATGAGTAACTATAATTTTCAAATGGTGAATGGCAAAATCGTCACTCCAAAAGGCATCATCGAAGACGGAGCCGTTACTGTGGAAGACGGGGTCATCACCTATGTCGGTTCGACAGCAGGCATCCCCCAAGAAGCAGCTGGATTGGATACCCTAGATGCAGCGGGAAAATATATCCTGCCTGGATTTATCAATGTCCATGTACACGGTGGAATGCTAGAAGATTTCTCCAAGCCAAGCAAAGCCGGTATCGACGCTATCACGAAGATGCATGCAAGCCAGGGAACAACTACCATGCTGGCCACAACAATGACTATGCCGAAGCAAGTGCTCGATGGAGTACTGTCTGAAGTAAACAGCTATATGCAGGATGATATGCCATATGCTCAACTCGGCGGTGTCCATCTGGAAGGACCGTTCATTAGCCCAAAATGGCCTGGTGCACAGAACCCAGCTCATATCGTTCCTCCGAATAAAGAGTGGATCGAGCAATGGGAAGAACAGTATCCTGGATTAATCAAGCAAGTTACTTTCGCACCGGAGCGCGAAGGTTCACATGAACTTATTCGTTTCTTGCGCAAAAAAGGAATTGCCGCAGCAGCCGGTCATACAGACGCTACCTATGAAGATATTATGTCTGCTCAAGCTGTTGGCTTGAACCATTCGGTTCATATGTTCAACGCAATGACTCCGCTGCATCATCGTAAACCTGGAACTGCGGGAGCTATTCTGAGCACTCCAGCGATCAGTGCAGAGATTATTGCTGACGGTATTCATGTACACAAAGCAGCTATTAAATTGCTGGCTAGTGTGAAGACAGATCACAATCTGCTGCTTATTACCGATGCGATGTCAGCCGCAGGACTAGGAAATGGCGATTACATGCTGGGCGACCTGCCTGTAGTTGTTAAGGATAATGTATGTACTCTGAAAGAGAGCGAAGGAACGCTGGCTGGTAGTACGCTAACAATGATCCGCGGCTTCCGCTATCTTGTACAGGAAGTTGGTCTGTCCATCGAGAGAGCTTCTGAAGCGGCTAGTGGAAATCCAGCAAAATTACTTCGTATGGACCATGTCACCGGCTCCATTGAGACAGGCAAGCAAGCGGACCTGCTGCTGGTAGATAACGATCTCGAATTGCAAGAAGTTTGGATTAAAGGTCGTCAATTTCAGAAATAAAATGAAATGAATTAGAGGCTCCTTATTATAGATAAGGGAGCCTCTTTTTACGTTGATCTAAGAAAATTAGCGATGCATTGGAGCTCGGTAGCCGTCGGTGGATAACCCATTAACTCCACTTGGGGTTGGGGTATATCCGCTAGGGCCGGTCATCGTCCCGGCTCGTCCCGGAAAGATTCGTTCCACCATTCGTTCAAAATCACGAATATTTCCATTCAGGGTCGCACCATCACGTGATTTGGTCGTATATCCCCCGCACCCGTTACAAAGTCCGGATCCGATGAAATATAGACGTTCTGAATATGTGGCGCTGTTTTCTTAATCTTCTTCGTTATTTCATCCTTTACATGTTGTGGAACATAATCCCTAACAGCACCTGTACCAGTACCCGTACCACTCGTACCGAATGGTCTCACCGAATTAGTCCGAATACCATGAGTCCCACGAGTCCCATTGGTCATGAAATTATTCGTTCCGTAGGTACCAGCCATACCGTCTGTTCCAGGGGTACTGTAAGTTCTCCCCCATCCTGTTCCATTTCTATGAGGCCCATTAAGCCCGTCCGTATTAACCCCATGCAATCCATTCGTGCCATAAATACCGTTCATTCCGTAGGCTCCATAACCTCTAGTCCCATAATTCGTACCGTTGTTCAAGCCTGTTCCTGTTCCTCTCATAACTCCTGAAGGATTCAATGGAGTAGTACCCATTCCTTTGGCCGAAATTCCAGAGCTATGATTGACCCCGTGAGGATTGTGCAAAGTTAAAGCGACATAGGCATCACGATCCGATACTAATACATGTGCGGTCTGAACATCGGATAGTCCAGATATTTTATTGCTTAATATTGGACTGGATTTCAGAGAGTGAATGCGGTGCGTCGTTCCGTGACCGGCACTACGTGTGAACATCCGATTGCCGGGCTTAATGGAATTCACGTCATAACGATGCTCAGTCTGACGCAGGCTCTGCGTACGGACATTGTTGTTCTTCGTTGTCGTACCGCAACCGGTAATACTCACCATCCCAGCAATTAGAGCAGCGGAGAGTGATAAACTAACGATTTTGTATCCTCGCATGTAGTCATCCCCTAACAAATAATTTTATGATGATCAGAACTTAGGATGCTCTTATCGCGAATACGAAATTCAGGTAAACTTAACCGCACCGCCCATGCCTGGCGCCAAAGCTTCCTCCCCTTCATACGATACATATTATGTAGGTCTTAAGGGAGGATAATAATTTGAAGAAAGTAGTCGTGACGGGTGGGGCCGGGTTCATTGGTTCACATCTTGTGCAGCACTTGATCGGCCAAGGAGACGAGGTACACGTTATCGATGATTTGAGCACCGGGAAAATAGAGCTCCTGAATCCTGGGGCCAAGCTGCATGTGCTTGATATCCGTTCAAATGATGCCGCTGAACTGATCACGGCAATCCGGCCTTCACTGGTAGTACATTTGGCAGCACAGGCCGATGTTCAGCACTCTGTTCTCGATCCCGCAGCCGATCTTGACATTAATGTCAACGGAACCTTAAATATCCTGAGAGCCTGCCGGGAAGCAAATGTTAGTAAGATAATATTCACATCAACATCAGGGGTCTATGGGAGAATATTCAAGAACTCCTTGTGGAGTCAGATCCGGTCAAGCCGATCTCCTTCTATGGATTATCCAAATTAACAGCAGAACAATATATCGCTCTATTCGACCTTTTATTTGATCTTCCCTATACGATTCTCCGGCTTGCTAACGTATACGGACCTGGTCAGACTCCTAAGGGAGAGGGCGGAGTCATCGCGATATTTATGGATAAGATTAGACGAGGGCTTCCACTCACCGTGAACGGAGATGGAGAGCAAACTCGTGATTTCATCTACGTCGAGGACGTCGTACTCGCCATATTAGCAGCTGCAGATTGCGGAGATCGTAATATTATTCATGCAAGTACAGCGAGTCGGACCTCTCTGAATGAATTGATCAACCTTCTGAGATCACTTCATACTCACCCGATACAGGTCATGCATCGTCCAACCAAACCTGGAGATATCAGGCATAGCTGCTTATCTAATACGAAGGCCTCTCAGCTTCTACAATGGGAACCACGCTATACCTTACTGCAGGGGCTAGAAAAAACTTACCGCAGTGCTATGATGACCCCCGATCCACCAGCAGCCGGAACATTATAACTTCTTATAAAAATAAGCCGACCCCTGATCCAGGGGTCGGCTTTATTTCTTCATTCTCCATTTATATGCTGTAAAGCATATTAATGAAATTTTTGCAGTATTTATCGATTCCGAATTCCTTATAAATATGGTAATAGGCGGCGTCACGAAAATAATCTCTTTGGACATGATTATTAATCAAATCCCTCGCTTCGCTTACAGCCTGGCCGATATCGCCCAAGGTATAGCTCTTGCCGGTCACATTATGAATAACCGATGTGGCGACACCGTCTGAATTCGTAGCTAGAACGGGACATTTACAGCTCATCGCTTCCAGAATAGATTGCGGCGCACCCTCAACCTTAGATGTTGAAATCAAGAATCCACCGGATTCACCCACTGTAGAGAAATAATACCTCATCTCAGAATTTGGTACATTGGAGAGCAGTCGGACCCGGCCATGTAGGTTCAGCTGATCGAGCATTTGGGTAAATTGCTCACGTTCTGATGGAATAGATAGATTGGAATCCTCGAACATCAACATCTCCAGATCCGGATAATAATAACTCAACTGATGACCTATCACGAGAAATTCTCGCCAATTTTTATTATCTTCTATTCTGCCGACCCAAGCGATAATGGGATGCAACGGACTATAGACAGGCAGATAGGTGAAATAATCAGAATCAAAGCAATTGTTGAAATTAAAATGTGGAATAGAAGGATACAGCTCCTTAAATAAATCAGCAATATGTGGTGTTCTCGGATTCAACAATGCGGAAGCATGAGCATTGACAGTAGGAATAGCTTCGGTCAGTTTTGCTCGTGCGGTCTCTTTTGGTCCATAGCCTTGAATCTCTAGAATAAATTTCCCATAATACCCCATCGAGCGGAATCTCTCGAAGCATTTATGATCTGTTGTTACAATAATCGTCTGATAGTTTCCAAAGTCCAATATCTGCTTCGTCTCATAATCATCACTTGTAATAAAAATGGGAAAATCAACGGGATTTTGTATCCCAGCGCCCCAATTATAATATAAGCAATCTGCTTGGATCCCATATCGGCGTAATGCCTGACAACGCTGCCGATTGACCGAATCTACACCGCCGCTCGGTACGAAAAATACAAACAGGATGTTCAGTGCACCCACCTCCAGCCTCCTAATTAATTCTGACCGCTTCCTCCTGAGTAAATATAGCTACGGGATTCGCACCATTCCAAGCCCTCAAAGTCACAGCCGTCATGTCATATTGATTGATATTGGTAACCATAATTAGTTGGAACGGAGAAAATTGGGTCGTAATGCGCGGAATGACGACATTAACCCCCTGAGCTAAATGATACAACCCTCGATACAATAAACCCTGCGGCGTATAAACTGTAATTAGCATCTCGAATCCTTCATTACCTAGATTGCACAGTTCTAGGTCAAAGGCTTGAATAAATCGAGAATTAATAACACCATAATCATCCGAAATCAATCGTAAAATGGACATATCATGCCTCCAGCAATCTGTATGATTTCTAACCATCATATGCTCCTTAAGCCATATGTCTATTGATGCTGATCTCCAAAGCGAAGAGACAGAACTATATTGTCTGGCAATTGATAATCATGCGGTAGCAAGGCAAATATTCTATTCCAGGTTACATAATCCACCTCTACTTCCGAATGGGACGTCTGCACGGTAAAGATCCGGTTATACAAATCCGAGATAATCATAAAGCGATCGCTCATCATGAAGCCCTCCTTAGTGATATTGATTCAAAGCCTTGTGATAAACCTCGATCAAGCGGTCCACCATTCCATCCATGGACCAGTGTGAATCCGCCCATTTCTTTGCTTGCCTTGCGATCTCTAACCTAAATGGTTCATTCTCCAACAATAATCGCATATGCTCCGACAGCACCATCGGATCCTTAACAGGATGAATCAATCCCGTCCTGCCGTGCTCCGCCATCTCAGGCAATCCACTGGCGTTAGAGATACATACAGGAACCCCTGCCAATTGGGCCTCCATCACAGAAAAAGGCTGATTATCCTGGATACAGGAATGAACAAAAATATCGGATAGAGCCAATAGTCCTGGCACATCGTCCCGCTCTCCGAGGAATAAGCAATCATTTTGAAGTGATAAACCTTGCACCTGGTTCTCAAGTTCCTCCCTTTGCTCACCCGCTCCGACTATCCAGCATACCCAATCATTACGATAGTTTCTCAATATACCAAGTGCTGAAATTAGAACATCGATCCCTTTGACGAAGGTTAGCCGGGCCGGACATATGATCACTTTCTTGCCTGCGGGCTTCGATATCGTAGTTCCTTGGCTGGCTTTATTCCAGAATGTTCGAGCATCAATTCCGTATTGAATCACCTCAATGTTCGGATTGAATACACTGAGCTCATACACCAGCAAGTTCTTCATCCAATGATTCGCCGTAATTGTTGGCGTTCCTGACAGCGCGCCATAATGCTCAATCGACTCAAAATATTTCCATTCAGGATCATTATTCGTAACACCAGACTGCGGATTCATCTGAAAGAATCGTTTCAGTTCAGCCGATACTGATCCATGTACATGTGCAACAAGCGGCTTATGGGACGGTTTCACCCGGCTAAGCGCCCGTGCCGCGAATATATCCTGCGTATCAATAATGTCATATTGATTGAGATCAAAATAGGCGGCCGCCAACTCTAGAAAATAACGATCCATCTCATAGAAGGTGATCAAAGGTCCTGCAAATAAAGCCGGTGCGCTGTCTGGATTCAACTTGGCGCTTAGCATCGGGCGCAGCAGGTCCTTCGACAATTCCCAACCTCGATTTGGCACATGGAACTTAGAGTAATCCGTACTGTTCCCGAGTAGATCAACTTCATGTCCACGAGCTTCGAGTGACTCCTTAAGCTGGGTCATATATTTCCATACCCCACCTACATGAGGAATCAGCCAATAAGTGGCTAACAATATCTTCATATTTTCTCCTTCCCAGACGAAAATCCGTTCCCTTCCGGATCTCTCCTATATCATCATGTTCTGCAGTGCTTATTACCAATAGTGGCTGTTTAGAAGATCAAGATAGTACAATATATTGAAATACTGGACAGCAAGACACGACATTTGAACCCCTACCCGAAAAAACAGTCAAGTATAAGCAACCTAAAATATATGTAAACAAGCAGGCGACTGCGCATTCCAACTATGCATGCGAGCCGCCTATCTTCTTTACGAAATGAGTCGCTTCTTGGAATTCCCCTATCACAACATATAACCCTATCTAGCAGCCTCCATTTTTATATATTAGCCCCATTACAGCTTCTCGCGATCGTTCTTGAATATGACTATATTCCATCCAAATTTCGTCTGAGTGGCGGCGGGTACCCATATCATCATGCCATCTATACATCGTCAACGGTTGATTCAAGAACGGGAAGAAAATTCCCGCTTGAACGACCCGCACCCAGAACTCCAGATCATGCGTATAGCGAAGCGATTCATCAAACATTCCAATGTATTGAAAGAGGTCTTTGTGCATCATGACCGTACAACCGTTAACAGGATTAGCATTCAAAAAGGTGCGATAGAACACTTGCAAATTGTGATACCGGTTGTCGGGGACAACATTTGCATGTGTAATTCGCCCCAAGCTGTCGATATAATGGTAATTCGTGTGTGAGATGAGGGCTTTATGCTGAATCATGAACTGAACCTGGTTATTGATCTTATCTGGGATGAACAGATCATCAGAGCTAAGCCAGGCAATGTAATCCCCTGAAGCATGACGGATTCCATAGTTAAGTGCCGTAGCCGTCCCTCCATTTGCTTTGCCCAAATAATACACTCGATTCAAATAAGGGGTCACCAGTTCCTGATGACTTGTAGATCCGTCATCTATAACGATAACTTCAATGTTCTGATAAGATTGTTTCAAGGCGCTTTCTATCGCCTGATTGACATAAGAGCAATTATAGAAAGGTATTATGATCGTAACTAGAGGGTTCATCGAATCTCCCCTTCCGTAGTGCGAAAATATTCAATAACATCCCCTAGCGATTGTATAATAGGAATTTGCGGGTACCAGCCGAACCCCTCTATCTCCGCTGCTTGCTCTGAGAAGCTAGAGCCTGCTGAAGGCCGCTCATCCCCCCAAATCAGAGGGACGTTCTGATCCGCTACGAATAGCATTTTATCTGTAATCTCTCCCAGACTTCGCTCAATTCCCGAACATACCGGATAGACTTCTCCAAATGAACCTGATAGCAGTAAATACCCGTAAGCACGAACAGCATCGCGCACATCCAAGAAATCACGGCGGTCCGCTCGTGAAGAGATGCGAAAAGGGATAGGTGTTCTCCCTAGCTCGCTTTGCACAACATATCTGCCCAGCAATGAGCAGAAACCTGTGGACCTACCTGGACCGATTAAATTTGACGGTTCTGCCAAAATTACTTTCTGGTTGAACAACTTTCTCCAAGACAAGGCTACCGCTTTCTGTAAACCCTTGCTTAAACCGTAAGGATGCGTGGCCTTGTCAAGAGACGCCAATTCTACCGAAATTTTCGAACCAACGACAAGCATGATGCAATCTGGTCTAGCACGCATTGCCTCCAGCAAGTACAGCATAGGCATTAAATTGGATTGTATATAGAGTAAAGGCATATCCCATGACTCGGAAACCGAATTCTTTCCTCCAAGATGGAGAATATAGTCGGGAGCAATTCTCTTAACGAGATCGGATACGCGGGAATGATCCAATAAATCACAAGAATAATACTGGATACCATCCACCTTCAGAACTCGCTTCATATCGCGTACAAGGGCTGCAACTTGCATCCCAAGCTTAGAGAAATATTCGCAGGCATGTCTGCCAGGTAAAGCCAGAAGCGCCGGTAATGAGAATTACTCGACCTCGGAGTGCTTCTGTCTCATCCATATTTCCATCTCCTCTAACATATCGCGATAATGAGGGACCGTGTATTTCCAATCCGTCCGAGTAGATATAATACTTCGATCAAGCACAGGGGTATCACTTGGCACAATCTTTACCCCTGTTACATTCCAAATCTCCTGCATGAGCATGAGCAGCTCATATTTACTGATCCGCTTCGGATAAGACAGATGGACCAGACCGGATATAGGAGAGTCCAATAAAGAATCTATCGCTTTGGCCAATTCCAAAGTGGTCACGCCATTCCATAGTACATTGACATATCCCTGGACGACTCCACTGCTCTGCATGAACCAATGCATCAGGCCAATGCCAGACTTTCGAATCTCAGGGCCGATAATAGAAGTGCGGAGGGTAACATGACCCGGAGCCCGTACTTCCCCAAGAGCCTTCGTTAATGCATACACACTGACTCCATCCGGTTCATCATCCTCCTGGTAGCCTCCACGAGAACCCAGGAATACACAATCCGAACTAATATGAATCAATCTTGCGCCCAGGTTATCAGCCATCCACTGCAGGCGATGTGGAGAAAACCGTTGATGTGGTAAGCATTTATTTTGTCGTTCTCTGCGAACTGATTCAGGACCCCTACGGCATTAATAATAACCTGAGGTCGGACTGCTTCAAGCACCTTCTCCACCTTAAGGCAGTCTGTTACATCGAGTAGCAGACCGCCTTCATCGGATTTATCCCGGGTCGTATAAAATACGGTATGTCTCCCTTGTCGCCGGAAATATTCTATAATGAGATGTCCGGCCATACCCTGGCCGCCCAGAACGAGCAGCTTCATGAGAGAAAACCTCCACGCTTTAACATCGCCTTGATTTCATTCTTGGACATCAAATGCTGATTTGAACTGAAGCTGCTGAAGGATACTAGCTTGCAATTTTTGTAGTGTTCCTTCAATTCTGGTATATTGACCGTCGGCAGAATGACCAAGTATTGTTCATCGTACACAATGGTATTCATACTTTCGAAGTCGCTCATCAATATCTCGTGGATTTTCTCACCAGGACGTATTCCGCTTTCCACCAGTCCTACCCCTGGTATTCCAGAATTTTCAATGAGCACCTCGGCCAGATCTACGATCCGGCAGGTCGGCATCGTCATGACGAAGATCTCCCCGCCTATGCTTTCCACAGATGCCTTGAACAAGAGACTAATCGCATCGCGCAGCGTCAGGAAGAATCGTGTCATATTGTAATCTGTAATGAAGACCTGCTTCTTCTTTTGGATCTGATCTTTGAACAGATGGACTACACTTCCGTTCGTACCAAGTACATTCCCACCTCGAACGGTTACAAATCGGGTTTTACTATGCAGCAAATTAGCGTAAACGATCAACTTCTCTCCGATCGCCTTAGTTATTCCGTAGAAATTGGATGGATTCGCCGCTTTATCTGTGGATATATAGATGACCTTGCTGACACCGTTATCTATCGCTGCTTCAATCACATTTTGTGTGCCGATAACATTTGTCTTGAGCGCTTCATATGGCTGGTCTTCACATACCGGAACATGCTTGAGTGCGGCCAGATGGAACACATAATCCACACCTTGGCATGCCGCTTTGAGCGCCTCCTTATCGCGAACATCCCCGATGCAAAAGTTCAGTCTCGGATCCTCAAATTTACGGTTCATTTCCACCTGGGTTGACTCATTCCGCGAATATATAATGACCTCTTTAGGCTGCTGAGGCAGCAATTGGGTAATCAATTCATACCCCCATGAACCGGTGCCCCCAGTCACCAATATACGCTTATTCTCAAACATGCCATTTCCCTCCAAACATAAATTTGACTACTCTCTCTGCAACCCGGTCGGCCATATATTCCTTAGGGCACTCCCAATTTCGATCCATCTCAGTCATCAATTGTACTGCCGCATATATACTCCTGGCATGAAGCCCGGATACGATGTTGCTACCGCAATCCACTGTCTCTGGGCGCTCGGTAGATCTTCGCAATGTCACCGCTGGTACATGCATGATGCAACATTCCTCCTGCACTGTACCACTATCAGTCAGAGCGCATAGCGCATGCCTCTCCAGCATGACGAAGTCGAAGAAACCAAAAGGCTCATGGAACTCAATTAATGGGTTCAGCTTAAGCTTAAGATCGCTCGTCATTCGCGACTTCGTTCTTGGATGAAGACTACATATCATGCGGTGTCCGAACTTTTCAGCTACCAGATTGAGCCCATTCATAATTTCCAGCAGATTCTCAGGATGATCTACATTCTCAGCACGATGGGTCGTAACTAGGAAATATTCACGAGACTTAAGCGCCAACCGCTCCAGAATATTGCTCCCGGAAATATCCTCCTTGTAATGCTCAATCACTTCAAGAATCGGATTTCCAGTAGTAACAATCCGATATCCGGGAACTCCTTCGGCAATCAAGTGCTGTTTGCTCTGTTCTGTATACGGCATATTAATTGAGGAAATGGCATCAATCACTTTTCTATTCTTCTCTTCTGGCACCTCCAAATCAAAGCATCTGTTCCCCGCCTCCATATGGATGACCGGGTATCCCATTCGTTCGGCAAGAATAGCGCACAGCGCACTATTCGTATCTCCCAAAAGCAGCACTCGGTCCGGCTTCTCAGTATCCAGAATTTCTTCCATTTGCGAGAACATGGCTGCCATTTGCTGACCTAATGTCGCTTGCCGATCCTGAAGGACATAATCTGGTTGTCTTAGTCGCAATTCCTGGAAAAAGATCCCACTCAGGCTATTGGTAAAGTTCTGTCCCGTATGCACCAGAATGTGCTTATCCGCATAACGATCCAGTAACGGAATAATTAGACTTAATCTGATAATCTCCGGGCGTGTACCTAAAATCGTCATGATTCTCACATTCTCAACTCCTTCGTATATAGCTTAGGGGGTCGTTCAACTTTATATGGGGTATGGGACACTCGATGCCATTTAGATTAGCGCAGATTCCCTAACGCCCCCTACGCCGACGGGATGACTTTCGCCGTGTTGGCCGCTGCGATAATCTCTTCGCTGTCTTACGACTAGATCGTGAATTCGCCCATGATCTCCTTTTCCTACGTATACCGGATGTAGAACGGCGCTTATGTCTGACCTTCATCTTTGACTGGGTCATCGGAGGATTTATGGGAGACACCAAGATTGAATCCACTGGATCAACGACTCTCTGAAGCATAGTCGGAGCAGAATCAGGAATTAAAGGAAGTTGAACCATACTTCCGCTCACCTCCCGATCCGACTGACCATATCCTGCATTCGTTCGCTGTACGATTCCATTCCGAAATGGGTTATTGCCCCATAGTGGTTATGTCTTCCAACTTGTTCCTCCAACCCCGGTGTCTCAAGTAATTCTCTTGTTTTCTGGGCTAACTCCATCACATTTCCGGTGGTGACCAGATAATATCCACTCCCAACGGATGTCAGAATTTCTTCTAGCCCACCCGAGGCATATGCCACAACCGGCTTACCGAATACCATCGCTTCCAGTGCCGTCAATCCAAAGCCCTCTCTCACTAAGCCCGGAATAATAACGATATCCATGGCACAATATGCCGCCTCAACGTTTTGCTCATGATCTACAAAAATGAACATGTGCTTCAAACCAGAGGAAGTAACTAGACTCCTAAGTTTACGAACGAACCCTTTATCGATCTCTCCCCGATAATGACAAATCGTGCCTCAGGATGCGCCTCTCCAATCAGAGTTGCCGCCCCAATGAAATGATCAGCCCCCTTCTCAGGGGTCAGGAATGAGGAGATATAACCGATCAGCTTCTCATTCTCCGATATTCCCCATTTCATACGCTTCTGCTGTCTGAGGCTTTGCCATTCGGATAAATTGAGTTCTTCATGATTCCATGAAGGATAGAACAGCACGAGCTTGTTATCCATCTGATAGCCAAGAAATGGAGACATGGCCGAATTTGAAATACAAATAATCAAATCACTGTATCGATCAATCGTATTGATCGTATGCTGGATATAAGCAGTATTTGTGATGACCTCGGTAATATGCCAGATCACAGGAATGGCTAACGACTTGGCAGCAATCGCCGGAATAACATTTACACATGTATTCACGAAGACATAATCAGGACGCTCGTCTTGAAGAAGGGTAATCGCCTCCTTGCAACCTGGGGATAGGGCATATGCCTCAATATCCCGGATCAATCCCTCATAAGGAGCAAACATCCCATACTGCAGCGGAAATTCATGGATTACAGTGCGAATACCCGCTTCTGCAGCCAACTGTGTCAGTCTCCCATCCAGCGGCATAACGATCGTACAATCGAAATGAGAGGAGAAAGTACGAGCCAGAAAGAGCAGCAGCTTCTCTGCCCCTGTAATGTTCCGAGAGTTACACACATGCGAGAAAAGCATCAGCTTTTTTTTATCTGACATCATTGGCTTCCCCGTATCCCTCTATCCCTCCCGCTCAAGAAAGTGATAGCTGGAGTGCATTTCCATTTGATATAAGTGAACTTTTTGAACTACCGTGCCTCTATTTGAAAATATAGTTAAGCAGTTCATTAAGTCGGTGGCTATACATATGATTTTGGAAGGTTCTCTCTAGACCTCTCAATGCAATCTTCTGTCGCTCCATCTCATGAGACAAGTAATAATTCATCTTATCCATCAACTCATCCGAATTTGAGAATGTCTCGATTTCCAAACCTGGTTTGTAGAAGGATGATATATCCCCACGAGTGTCCACAAGCTGCAGCGTTCCGCTCGCTGAGATCTCAAACGTGCGGGGGTTAGGAGAGAGTGCTGCGATCTTGGCTGTATTGTTATTCACCGTGTCATCAAACGCAGAACGATGCAGATTAATTACAATTTTAGTGCCACTGTATACTTCAGATGTCTCAACCAGCCCAGCCATTTACCTATCTCAATCCGATCAGGGTATTGTGTGTATTCCGGAAGTCGGTCCCACCATAACCCATTAATCCTTAATCCCTTCTCCATAAGCCCGCCAATGACCGGGCGCAGGAATTCTACACGATTCCAATAGGCTGATCCGATGAAGCTGATCTCCCGGCGAACCATTGAGCGAGTTAATGTCGGACGGTAATGACCTGCATATGCAGCAAACGGTAGATAATAGACATTACGGCATCCAAGAGAACGGTAGAGATCGATGCAGTTCCGTTCCAGTGTAAAGACATAATCATAATGGGATACGATCTTCATCGATATGTCGGTATAGTATGGATCATCAGTCAACCAGATAGCTGTTCTAATCCCTAACATCCGAACCGCATCGATCTGCTCGACCTGGCAGATCCATACCGTCGAGCGCGAGTAATAGATCAGGCTGGTGCGCTACCGCCAACTCCCGAATCGGTTGATTGGTTTCTGTTCTAATTACAACTGTGGTCAACGTCTTCAGAGTCTCAACAACTGCTTCATCTATCGGCGAATACGGGAAGCCTTTACCAGAGCTCACATACAGAACCTTAATCTTTCGAACCGGAAAGGACGGCCCGGGCCTCTCTACAATGACCTTCGCGCGCCCCCTCAAGTATCCTTCAGCATATCCGTCTCTGAGCCCGTCTTCCCATCCTTTTCTTCCGGAGTCGTCTGACGGATTCCCCGGAAATGGCCGAATGGAATCCCCCCTGGTTGTATCACGAGCTGTCACTCCTCCTTTAATGAAAATTAGATGACGAACTCAAGCAGTTGACTGACCCGATGAGCAAACGTATGGTTTTGCCGCGTCGTCCATAGAGAACGCCAAGCAATCGCTAGACGCTCTTCTTCATGATGAAGATAATAATCAATTTTGGATCGCAAATCGGAGGCACCTTCAAACGTTTCAATATCGTACCCCGGACGGTAGTTCCGAAGCAGTTCGCTTCGGATATCGGTGATTTGCAATGTTCCACAGGCTGAAATCTCATAAGTCCGCGGATTGATTGAGCTACCAGTTAACCCTCTACCATTGTGGTTATCCGAACCTGCCGCCGTCGGACGATGGAGATTGATCACTATTCTGGAACCATTGTAATAAGTGACCGTCTCCGGTACGGGAACCCATCCGTCACGAATAAAGCGTGATAATTGATCATGACGACTGAGCCGATCCCAATGCCCTCCTGCGATGATCACTTTCTTATCCTGCAGGAATGGCGCCAATTGATCGAACAGCTCAACTCTATTCCAAAAAGCGTTGCCTATGAAGCAAACATCGAATTGCTGCTTTGGCGTTGTCCTGACTGGTACGAACGTATTCGGAGATACGGCTAAGGGCAAATAATAAACCTGTGAGCAGCCTACCTCCTTATAGAAAGAAACGCAGTCCTGCTCATGAGTGAAGACTATATCATAAGCCACTGATAACTCCGCCGTATCATCCGTGAAATAGGGGTCATCCACAAACCATACCGCAGTCTTAATTCCTAACTGACGAATCGTTCTGATATGCTCCACGTGATCGGTGGGAAAGACGTGCAGCCCGTTCATTACAAGCACCAGATCCGGTCGGTGATTTCTAGCCGTCTCAAGCATCCTATCCGGAGTGGCGATGATGCACTCTGCCGCCACCTGCTTGAGCGCCTCGCTCACCCCTTCATCAATAGCCTCGAATCCTTGAGGGATGAACAGGACCCTGATGTTTTTTTTGCCGGGTATTTGCTGTCGAATTCTATCCAAGACAGCTTGACACCCACCATAACGGTATCCCTCTCGGTCAGCCAGCTGGTAATCCTCGCTGAGAGTACTCTTGTTCGTAATCTTCAAGGCATTCATCCTATCTGTGGAATGGATTTCCTAGGTCTTTATAAATATATGCTAGGAGGATAAGTGCATCATGGACGACTACCCCACGTCCACATAAATTGGCGAATGCCATCTATGTATAGACAGAAAAGCCCCTGCCAGGCCTTAAGACCGAACAGGGGTTAACAAGCTGCACTCTATGAAATTAGTAAACTATACCTGCTCTTTATACCCTATTTTATGCCCGTCCTCGAACCCTTGGGAGAACCCGGAATCGAACCCCTTCTGATAGGCATCATCATAATAATTCTGATGGCTTCCCAAGTTATTCTGCGCCTTCGGGGCCCTAACTGCTGTAGACCTTGGCGATGAATTTCTTTTACGGCGGCGATTGAAAAAGCGCCTGCGATGTAGCTTGCCTCTGCGCTTCAATTTATGCCTACGAATACCTCTGCCAAGCAGCCTACGTCCACGTTTTTTAGTAATCTTACGCTTACCCTTATGAGCCCTGCCAAGCCTTTTTGATTTGGATCAGCCGCCGGCACGAACCTTCGCCCTTAACATGTTTTATCTTCCTCCTGTTCTCCTCGGGTATCATTTGCTGCTGCATAACAAGAATCAGTAATCCAGGGCGATGAAGGAGTTCCATAATGGACGATATGCAGTGTTAACCCGCCTATCGTGCGGGCTATCGCTTGCTGGTATTCCACCAGCGTTTTCACATTTTCCGCAAGTTGGTGAGCTGTTCTGTCAGAATGAGCCACATCTGCCATGCTATCTAGAATGCGCGCCAATGCCATTTGGCTTCTGGCAATGGACTCTATAACGCTTATTTTAGCCTTCTCTCTAGCATGAAGATCGATCATCATTTGTCTTTATCCCCCAAATCGAAGCCGTCGCCAAACAATCCGTCGAGGCCCCCTTCCTTATCCCCTTCCTCTTCCGCTGGAGTAAGCACGGTCTTCAAATTTCTGCATAAGCCGTTCTGCAATTTAGTAAGTGCCTCCAACACTTCAACGATCTGTTCATGAATGTCAAGCGGCTCGGACAGCTGCTTCTCATCCTCATCGAAGCTGTGATGTTGGACATGATTCAATATCCAGTTACGCACCTTCTCGGCTTCGAGTGCCTTAGCCTCCAGGATCATAGCGACATTCCATTGGACTTTGGAGGCTGCATCTAATATTTGCAAATAAGCCTGCTCTCTGCTCATAGCAACCTCCCCGCTTTCAAGCTATTACTCTTCATCCTGGCTTCTCATCTCTTTTAAGACGAGGCCCAAATTCTCAGCCATAGCCTCTTGAAGATCAGCGATAACATTTAAATAAGAAATTACGCTTTTATTAACTCGGCCCGTATTCGCGATTAGACCGGGCACTCCATCAAACTCAGGTAAAACGTCAGGAATGGCATGAACGATTTGTGACATACGAACAACAACCTGACGCTCAGCATCCATCACTCTTGCCATCTGCTGGTGTGAATGGGACATGTGGACAATAATCTCTGTAATCTTCTCCTCCATCCTGATTCCTCCAAGCCAAATATAATACTTGTATGTTCGTGTTCAAAAAGATCGGTTTTCAGCACCGAGAAGGTTGGATGAAGCTAGGGTCTGAGGAGCGGAGCGTACGTAGTGGGTACGTGAGCACCGAAAGACCCGGATGAATTCTAGATTCGATGCCGAATTAACTCGCAGTATTACTTCGTGATCAAAAGCGGACTTTTTGAACTACCTCTTGTATATACAGCACAAGACTACGCCCAGCATGCATCTTTGTTCCAGCATATGCACTGCTATGACCTGTCGTTCCTGTATGAGAACCTATAAATCCTCCGACATCAATCGGGTGGGTGGCGCGATCGGAAGGGCTTCTGGCCATTCGTGCCATGCTTCGTACGAGGAAGCATGCTGCGGAATATTAAATCCCCAAGCTGTACAAGCATATTGAGATATAAATTCTCTCCTTGCACCCTGATCGAGCTGATAGATCGTCCCGTTCTTCGCCATGACTACCCTTCCATCCTGTGATGGATCTCCCTTGATCTCTGCCAGCTCCGCTTCTCCGTACTCTAATCCCGTTGGAATTTGCAACAATTCCATGAAGGATAATCGAACCGCAGATGCCATAATCGCCTCGCTCCGTATTCTGAAGGTCAGAGGATGCTTCACGCCATGCTGCAGCCAGAATAGCTTCCCGCTGGCACTTCTAATCCAGGTATGCGTTGGAAAAAAATCAGTGGCCTGATAGAGCAGGCGGTCGATTCCTTGACGTTGCTCCGTACCCATTCGTAGCGATCCCCCCATTTCTGTGTGTAGAACCGCCCGTTTCTGTCATTGATATCAGATAATCGCTGCCCGCCAAGCCCCTTCATTGTCACGCTTCCGATATGGTGAACAAAAGTATCGCCGGCAATCCGTATCCTTTTACCTTGCAAGCGTAAACGCAAGTTCCAGTCGTCATCCTCGAAATTTCCGATTTCGTACCCCTCATCCAAGTATCCTACCTGTTCAAAGGTGCTTCGCTTCATTAGAATACAGAAGCCTACAAGGCGACTTGTATCCCGCCATTTTCTAGCGTCACGACGATTATAGGCAGCTGCAAATCGAGGCATTTCCGATATTTCATGATAGGGAACATTGATTTTCTGCTCCCCGCTAATATAATTCGTAACCGGGCCAACCGCCGCCGTATCCGGACTTTCATGCAAGCAGTTCAACATTTGGGCTAACCATCCCTCAGTGACGAATACGTCATTGTTAAGCAATACGATCGTCTGTCCCCTGGCCATCATGAGTCCGGTATTTATTGCCTGTGCAAAACCCAGATTAGTAGGATGAACCGCGACACGAAGCGAACCTTTGCGGCGGCGTAGTGCCTCCGCCGTCCCATCCTGAGATCCATTATCGACAATAATAATTTCATACGGTGACACGGAGTGGGCCTCTACATAATCTATACACTGAAGTAGTAATTTCTTCTGATTGTATGTTGGAATAATGATGCTTGTTCCCTCAAACCAAATACCAAATGTCTCATGACCGGCTTTTAGACCCTTGTCATAACCCGAACGATACCCCTGCTGGAAATCGGCAGTACGGGCCGTATGCCTGGTATTCCGCAAGAAGCTACCTCCTCTCTCATGTGAGCGACAATTCACCTGAAGTGATTTTATTCGTCAGATGCCCCATATCAAGAGCGACCTTGCTGAGCTCATCAGCTATCCTTACACATAAAATGACGGCAGCAATCCCTGCCGACACAAATGCAATATCAAAGTCGAAATGTGCGATTTGATTCATCACCCTCGGAACATCGGATACACCATGAACTGGAGCGACATTTCCCTGAATCTGAATCCCCTGGCCTTGCAAATACTTCGCCATGCCGGGTGTCTCATTGCCAACCAGCAGAACTTTGCGGCCAGTCAGCAGTCGTCTCAACCGGCCCTCCTCATTAAGAGCATAATTAACCGTGGACCAGGCCAAATTCAATCTCCTGTAGTCAATTCCGTAATAGCGCAATACCGGGAACAATAACCCCTGATAAGAAGGATGCCGTGACATAGGAACACCAACAATGTTTGCTCTGGAGATTGCTCTGGCCAAATCAATCCGCACCTGAGAATCAGGAAGGTGTACACCCGCATATGGCAAAAACCATCCCCAGCGTCGAACTTGCTCGACGGGCATCACCGTATCATGGGCTAAGGTCAGCAGTTCTCCATCGCCAAGGCGTACTAATGAGAAGGGCCTAGCATTCTCAAGCGCCTCATCCAGCTCTTGGTAAACCTCAGCAGTAGTCATAATCGGTATGAATGATGAGCTCAGGCTCTGTATTCCAGCTTGTATAACATCATCTATCGTCAACTCGGGTAGTATCATCTGCTCCGGTATAAATTTCTCTACCTTTGCATCACCACCATCATACAATCCTTGGCGATAGCCTTCCTCAAAGTCAAATGTTTCGGTCCCTCGCCGCGTTCCGTGTTGATGCGGAAGAACAGAAGCCCGCAAAGGTACCTCGTTAGATGACCTTCCTGCTTGAGGGAGACGCTTTTTACTGCTCCGCCTTGACCTGTCCGTTCCGCTTCGTGCATTCGATCCCTCCAACCTATGCCGTTGCCTACGCCGTCGCATCGGTCCTCTTCGCTCCGGCAAACCATCATATATGAGACCGACCTGACGAGGCATCCTCCTGCTTTTCCGACTTCTGCCGGCTGTTCGGGATTCATATCCTCTAACCGACATCATATTTTCTCCTCTCCAAGCGGGTTGGACTATTTCAGCAAATCACTACGATTGGAAGCTTGATTACAAATCGCTTCCACTCCTTGGATCAGGGCAGCACACCCCTCATATATACTTCTGCTTCACGTAAAGATTCCGGTGTGCCTGCATCCCCCACCACAGCTTCAATACGTCGTATTCCAGCGAACCCTGCTCTGCATAACGACTATTCACATCCGTAATCTCCAACTCCCCCCGGGCTGAACGTGTGATGTGCTTAATCATACTGAATACCGAATAGTCATACATATAAATTCCTGTCACCGAATACCTCGACTTCGGATGCTTCGGCTTCTCTTCAATAAACGAAATAAGCCCAGGCTTATTCTGATCGAAGACAGGAACTCCATAACGTCTCGGATCATCTACAGGTTTGAGCAGTACCCTGGCACCACTGCGTTGCTGCTCGAACTTCTCAACATATGGAGTGAGATCATCAAGGAACAAATTGTCTCCAAGCAATACGACGAATTTCTCCCGGGAGCAATGAATCCTTCAGCCAATTCCAGTGCTTCGGCGATTCCTCCGGCCGATTCCTGGACCCGAAAGTTCAGCTTAATCCCAAAGTTTACGCCGCTTCCAAAGAAATCAGCAAAGAGGCCTGCGGACTGCTTGCCGATAACCATGAGAATATCGATAATTCCAGCCTGGCGCAGGCGTTCTATGCCATAGCAGACCATAGGATATCGCCCGACCGGAAGCAAGTGCTTATTTACTAATCGGGTTAGCGGGTACAGTCGTGTTCCGGTCCCGCCTGCCAAAATCACACCTTTCATGAGCTCCCTCCCTAAAAAAACCATCTATATGTTCATGTTCAAAAAAATGACAGTTGTAGGGCTAAATAAACTGCCAAGGGTCTATGCCCCATTTCTCAATAAACAAATCTCGGTTCCGCTTGATCAAGAAATCCCATCCCTCGGGGTGACGCTGTCTGAAGCTGGCGCTACCGGCGTGATAGATTAGCGTATCCCCGCTAATAAGCAGGCGGTATCCATATTGCCTAGCCCTATAGCAATAATCATCATCTTCATAGTGTCCCGGTGAGAATCGTTCATCGAGCGGACCGAGTTCAGTGAACAATTTTCGCTTAAGCATTAGGCACATTCCGACAAGTCTCGGTACCTCTTGCCACCGCTCAGGGGAAGAGTGATTATACTGCTCCGCAGACTCGTAATACTCTGCAAGTCCATTCCAATGAATATCCACCTGCTGCCTTCCACTGCAATAATTCGTCAAAGGTCCGACCATTCCGACGTCCTCCGAACTATAGAGTGTTGTTAACATATTGCTGAGCCATCGCGGCGAGACAATTACGTCATTATTAAGCAGTAGAAGCTGGTGACCCGATGCAATGCTTAGCCCCCGATTGCATGCAGCTGGAAAACCCACGTTATCAGGCAATGAAATAACAATAAGTTCTTCACGTAAGCCGTATTCCGCAGTACCGTCGGTCGAACCGTTATCCATAATAATGATCTCATAGGGAACCTCTGTGAAACGGCGGATCGCCTCTACACATGGGATCAATAAATGTAGGCCGTTATATGTTGGAATAATGATGCTGGTCAAACCGAACTCGCTCAACTCCCATTCCTCACTTTCGCAAGCGCACTGCGAGACATCCTCGTAAACTTCAATCGAGGACCATATATCTTCATCACTTCTGCCAGCGCCTCTATATGATCACCGATAATTAATCCGCTCATCACATTGCCTTTACCTGTGTTCGTACTGCGAATACGGTTGTTCTTCAACACATTTACCGAATAGGGAGCTGTTACAGTAAGTCCGTTAACTAGGGCTAGTGCATGCGCCTTCGGAGGTACAACCAGGCTAGCGTGGCCTAACGTATCGATAGCTCTTCTGGAGAGAGCATGTGGAACTGCCGTAAGCGAATTAGCTAATAAATCCGCACGTCCAAGCGACATATTAAGAAACACCTTACTATGTGTGACGTTGTCCTGCCTCATGAATACAGGCAAGAACGGTGTAATATTATTGAGAGCAACATCGCTCCCTTGCTCAATCGCTAGCAGAAAAGCCCCCAAATCCTCCGCAGGCAGCGGCAAGTCCCCATCGACGAACAAGACTGTATCCTGGGTCGTTACCATGGCGCCGAGAGCTCGACCCACATCATGTCCCAACCGTTCCGGGAAGCTCAGCTTAATGAGGCTAGGGTGATTCTTCAATGATGTGAAGCTCCCATCGCTACATCCATTTAGTACCACGATAATCTCCCCGAATGGCAAGCGCATTAACTCTGTCAGCACTTTATTCAAGGTCTCTCTCCATTGCTGGCGACAACTACAGCTCCAGCCGTCTTTGCAAGTGGAAGCGGAATGTATCCGCTCAGCGTGCTATCCCTATCTGCATAGCCATGCGCAAACGCTCTAGAAATACGGAGCAACGAGGAATACCCCATTCTGGTTCCCGCTATTTGCTTCATATACCAGGTATTGAAGCTCTGCTGCATATGGTCACAGGAGCGACTGCTTTCATCGGCAGCGGCCGACCTTCCGCCCTTCAGCGCCAATCGCTCCATCCCACCGTTCGGACTGTAGGACCGAGCGGCCATTCGATTGGCGCCTGGATAATACAACTGTTTCTTCCGCCTGGCAACATACCTCTTTCTTCTGCTGCGCTTAACTATATTGTCCCGTCGGGTTCTAGCAGCAAAAGCTGCTACTCTCATTCTTCGTATCCGCATGCTATCACCTCACTTTGCCCCGTTGTCGGTTCAAGTCACTGTAGCCCCCGCGTTGACCGCGTTCCTGAATCAACCAATGAACCGCATCTAGATGATCACCGACTATAAGCGAGGTAAGCGGATCCTTCCCCTGTCCTCCTGCGCGAAGGATTCGCGCTACCTACCGCGACAGTATTCACTATTTGGATGTTCAGCCCCTTCACTGCAGCTGCGGTGTGGGCCAACGGGGGATCTCTAGCAACTTGGATCCTATAGCGGAAAGAGCCTGTCGGCTGAGTGCATGAGGTACTGCTGTCATTGAGGCACCATGTAGATCAGGTCGCGACAGCCAAGCATTTAGCGTATGCTTCGCGACAACGACAGGATGAGCCGTCTGTCTACCAACCGGACCAGAATATCCGTTCAAGGCGACGTCTACACCAGACAATACGGCTTTGACGAAAGGTCTCAACTCAGCGGCTGGAATGACCATATCCGCATCCATAAACAGTAGAACCTGCCCCCTGGCCACTTCCGCTCCGACCCGCCGTCCAACATCATGGCCAAGCGGCTCGGTAAAGTGAATAACCCTCGCTCCAAGTGCAGAGGCGATCTCAGCTGTACCGTCATTAGATCCGTTAGCTACTACGATCGTCTCGCTTCTCGGATGAACCTTGCCAGCTTCACGCAGAACGGAGGGCAACCTTGCTCTTTCATTCATAGCCGGAATAATAATAGAAACCACTGGATCGTAATGATTAACGATCTTCGGCAGTATCCTTGAAGCTTGTTTTCTAGTACCTGAGCCCAAGCCTCTCTTCCTTCTTCTGATCAAGCCTGCACCTCCCCGTTTTGTTGTACCAGTCTATATAAACCAGTGTATGTTCGTGTAAAAATGACGCAACGGCAAACGTACATTCATGTAAATGCAAAAGAATAGGTGCGTAAGCTTCTTACGCACCTATTCTTGCAAGTCTATTCAATACCTTTCATTAAATCTCCCCAACGTTCCGCTGTATGCTTCCAACGGAATCTGCTGCGGGCAAGTTCACGCCCAGTACATCCCATTTCCCTGCATACCTCTTCATTACTAAGCAAATAAGATACGTACTCAACAATGCTATGCTGGAGGGAGCCCGGCGGCAGTAGTAATCCAGATTGCCCATCCGATACAACTTCGGGGATCCCTCCGGTGTTAGTAGCAACAACCGGTATTGCAGCGGCCATCGCTTCAACATTGACCAGACCAAAAGCTTCTTCCTCACCGGAGGGAACGACAACGACATCAGCCAAATTATAGTAGTCAGCAACTCTAGGATATTCAACATATGGCAGGAAGGCGATATGATCCCGATACGGTTCAGCCAGCTTCTTCAGCTCCCGGACGTAGGCCGTCTCCCGCTGAATCCCATAAAACGCACTACCTACAATAACCAGCATTGCATCTGGTACTCGCTTCTGAATCGCTGGCCAAGCATTCAATATATGATGAACACCTTTAGCCGGCAGTAGCCTGCCTACATATAGAACAACCTTGCGGTTCTCCCAACCGAAATCAGCCAGTCTGGCAAGGCGGAGCGATTCACCTAGCGGAGTCCAGCGAGGTATGAAATCCTCTAGGCTTACCCCTAATGGGTTTACTAGAATCGGAACCTGCAAGTCCGGGAATCGAAACAACAGCTCTGAGCGCAAGTATTTGCTATTCACGACAATGCCATCTACCTCATTCATCCAACGAGAAGTCTCGGCCAATGGGCTATAGGTCGTACTTATAAATGTTGTCGAATGGAGTGTCAACAGAACACGGGTGAACGGGAGCTTGCTCTTGATTTGATAAGCCAATCTAGGGCGGTTATGCACATCTACGGTATCCGGACGCCATTTACGGAGGTGCTGCAGGATCGATTGTAAATAACGGCGCCCACCTGGCATGCGGTAGCACGGAATATGCCCTACCATGCCTATATTCGGGAGCTTACTATCAGACAGCCCAAATATGCGAATTTTCAATTGATCGGATGCTAGCGGTACTACCTTCTCAATCACTCTCTACCGAACTGCTCCTGCCTGATGGGATGATGAAGGAACCGGGAGTAATCACCGCTACCTTGTGCCGCTCCAGCACAGACTTATGTTCCCGTTCTGCCGTGACTATACTATTCATTTCCAGCCCTCCGCATAAATCTCTTCAAGTCCACTTTTGATCACGAAGTAACACTGAGAGCGATTCGACATCGAATCTTGAATTCAGCCGGGCCTTCCGGTGCTCACGTAGGTTTTGCCTACGTTGCGCTCCTCAGTCCCTAGCTTTATCCAACCTTCTCGGTGCTGAAAACTGGACTTTTTGAACACTCATTATAATAGATAAATATACGACAATAACCTGCAAAACGTGCATATCGAGAGTGATTATAAAAGAGGCTGTTACCACAGAACAGTCGTCCACGCTTTTGGGTCAGGCCAACATAGAGTGTAAAAGAAGCCTCAGTAGGAAGGAGGGACACCATGGGACCAGACCAAATTGGTATTTTACTTAATTCCAATATGTATCGTGGTATTCCCACAAGACGTACTGGTCAAGAATCGATAAATAACTACGAAGAAGTCGCTGAGGAATTCGATCTCATTCCCTGCTTCCTCCGCTTGGGCGATATTGATCTGAAACAAGGGAAATGCATCGCCTATATGTACAATGGCCGGGAATATGCCAAAGCTATCATTACTATTCCAAAGGTTATCCATAACCGGGCTCTTTACACAGATCCGGCCGCCCACAGTAATGTCCTTCAGCTTATATCACAGGGAACAATTATGTTTAATGCCAACAATCGATATCGGAAGGATCTCATCCATAAAATGCTGTGGGATAATAAGTATCTTCGCAGTTACTTACCAGTCTCTGTCTCGGCAACATCCTCCGGACTGCAGCAAATGATGGAGCAGTATTCCGATCTTATTCTCAAGCCAGTACGCGGATCAGTAGGCCATGGTATCATCCGATTGCGAAAAGGAAACAAAGGCTGGGAAACCATCCATTATTCCGTACGCAAAAAAAGCTGGATCATAGCGCAGTTATATCCGAGAAATTTACCACTATGGCTCGGAAACTTGCTTGCCCGCACACCTTATTTCCTACAAGAGCGGATTCCCCTACTGGAGTACAATGACAGGCCACTAGATCTCCGGGTGACTGTACAGAAAGGGATTAACGGATCTTGGAATGTTACCGGTCTGTACGCTAAGGTTGCCCCCTCAGACAGCTTCATATCTAATATTGCCAAGGGAGGGACGGCATACCAAGCTCCTACGCTACTGAACAATCTGCTATCTGCGCCTCTCGTCGCCGGCATCTTGGCTCATGTTAAATCTCTATCCTTAACTATCGCTTCAGAGCTATCCGCAAATTTGCCGATGTTAGCTGACATTGGACTAGACATTGGACTTACTGATAACGGGCACCCTTTCTTTATAGAATGCAACGGACGTGATCAACGCTACGGATTTCGCAAAGCAGGAATGACAAATATCTGGAAGGATACTTATCGAACTCCAATGGCTTACGCGAGGTATTTATTGAACCATCAGAAATTGACAGTAAGCGAAGATAGTGACATGGATCTGCTTTAAGCGTAGCGAATGCTGTATAAGAGGTTGTTTAAAAAGCCCCCTTTTGATCACGAAGTAACACTGTAGCTTCTCCAACCTTCTCGGTCTGAAAGTCTGACTTTTTAAACTCGCACTATAAGTGAAATTCGAACTTGAGCACCACAAAAAGGCATGTCAAACACGATTTGACATGCCTTTTTACGATTTATTCATAAGTGGTATCTTACATCGGCTACCCCGAATGGTGGCAACAGAATCGATAATAGTAGCGCAGCTCCAACGACCGAACACAGCAAGAGAATAACCCAGACATCATTTCTCGAATACTCCGAGGGATAATAGTAGCTTCTCCTTCCCTTTCCATCAAATGCCTTCGTCTCCATGGCAACTGCTACTCGGTGGGCCCTCCTAATTCCTTGGACTAGAAGCGGAACAATATATAGTTTAAGATTACCAATCCACTTCATCCCTCCCCGTGATGAGCTGGCTCCACGGATTTTCAAGGCGTTACGGCGAATCTGCAGCTCCTCCCAGATCATCGGCAGCAGCCTGATCGAAGCCATAAAGCTGTAAGCGAATTTAGGCGGTAGCTTAGCCTTCTGCATCAAGGCATAGAACAGAGCAACCGACGGTGTTGTCAGTACAAACAACAAACCTTCCGAGGCAAACGTCACTGCCTTGAATCCGATGTGTATGCCTCGATAGAAACTCTCCTGCGAAATTCGAATCAGCCCCCATGACCACCAGATCATATCTCCCTTACCAAACAAAATCATTGTTGAGGATGAGGCCAGAAAGACGATTAGAAACGGGAGCATAATAATTGATATTTTCCACAATCTATGTCCGCTGAAGAATACTAGCAATAGCAAAAAGCAAGTCATCTGGTAAAAGATAAAATCTAGCCGTGCGTGAAAAGCGTCAGCATAAATAGCGAAATCATGCAAATCAGCTTAGCGACCGGATTCGCACGATGAAATGTATTCACACGATTCGGAACTAATAAATCGTTCATGCTCTGGCCACGCTCCTATCACTACATCTCCGGTTAGCCATTGTCTCTCCTCGCTTGGTCAGCCTACTATCAACGAGTCGCCCATTCTCGACTCTCCATTCCGAAGTCGCTATCGTGTCAGCTAGCTTCTCCTCATGCGTAACCATTACAATCGCAATTCCCTGCCTTCGCAGTTCCTCACACAAGCCTAAAATAGCAAAGGTGCTTACAGCATCCTGTCCGAAAGTAGGTTCATCAAGCAGCAGCACCGGTTTATTCAACACTGTCGCTCCTGCCACGCTCAGACGTCGCTTCTGTCCAAGCGAAAGCTGATAGGGATGACGGTGCTCCATTCCCTCTAATCCGAACTGCTTTATCGCCTGCTTCACTAAGGATGAAATGTTACCTTTGTCATACCCTTCTTCATACAAGGAGAAGGCAATTTCCTCACTCACTTGATCAGCCACGAACTGCAGCTCCGGATTCTGAAATACAAAGCCGATCTTCCGAGCAGCTCTCTCGGTTCGCCTCTGTTTCGCCTTGGCTCCGCTCATATCAATCCCTTGCAGCCTGTAGGTTCCATCTGTAGGCAAGAGTCCCATCAAACTGAGCAATAATGAACTCTTCCCGGCGCCATTTGGCCCTGTAATTACGATGAAGTCTCCCGGATATATCTCGGCTTGGTCCACCTCAATCACAGCTTTCCGCTGCCTGTAACCGTGGAAATGCTTCAACTCAATCAGCGGATCTGCAAATGAAGAAAGTGGGGCATCAATAGTAGGACTCAGAAGTCTCTTCCCGTTCCGGGACATGAAGAACACCTCCCATACCCCAGGGTACCAGATTCCGAATTGCTCTAATTGTTCACAGAATGAGGCAAATAGCTTCACTGGAGGAGCCTGCCCGAGAATTTGCCCATCTGGACCAAACAGGACTACATTGTCCACGAGCCCGATCATTTCTTCAATCCGATGCTCGACAATGACTAGAGTTCGCCCTTCGGCTATAGAATGAATCGCCTCCCAGATCTGCTTGCGACCTTCGGGATCAAGCAATGCAGAAGGCTCATCTAGGAACAGAACTTCAGGATCGGCAAGAAGCACCGAAGCGAGCGCCAGTCGCTGCTTCATTCCCTGTGATAGCGTATTAATCGGAACATGAAGATCCTCGAAGAACAGACCAACCTGATCCAGAGCCTGCCTCATTCGCGTCTCCATGTCTTCCCTAGGTATACATAGATTCTCCAGTACGAAGGCCAGCTCTTCATCGATGTAAGGCATGCAGAACTGCGTATCCGGGTCCTGGAACAACACTCCTCGCGATTTGGGCACGATCCTCTCCTTGAATCGCATCGGCACTTCGACCATTTCAGGTATAATTCCACCCAGCACTTGGAGTAAAGTGGACTTGCCACTGCCACTTGGCCCGAGCAGCAGCACCTTCTCACCACGCCGGGCTGAGAAGGACAAGTCCTTGAATACAAAATCAGCTTCTCCTGGGAACTTCAGCCGAAGGTCTTGCACCCCCAAAATGATATCGGTACCACAGCCGCTTGCTCAGCGACCTCAATATCAGACTCTGCAATCATATTTATATAAGATGTGTTCATCATTAATCATCCAACGCCGCCAGATCTTTGGATTCAACAGGACGAAGTAGATTGGTTACCCCTGTTCGCTCAACTGCTTTTGCCAAGCTGTGGGCTAGGAAGCCAGCGATTACGACCGAGCTGACCGCACGCATCGAATATTTGGCGATGAACATCCACGGTGCATAATCTCCAACATATCCATAGAATATATCCGGAATCAACGAACCAATAGAAGCGGCAAGACCTGCCAGACTGGCGACTGGGGCGGAGAAATTACGATAGCGAAATGCGGCAAATACGAGCTCTGCAGCCAGACCCTGAAGCAGACTGTAGACAAGCAACTGAATTCCCCAGGCGCTGCCGAATAGGATCTCCACATGAGCGGCTGCGACTTCGGCAATCAGCGCTACACCCGGCTTGCGGATCAATAGAAATACTAGCGTCGAGGCGATGAACCACATACCGTAGACCAGTTCATCCGCCTGAAAGAATAGCGGAGATAAAAGACCATATACCGAGCTCCACAAATGATATACGACTCCGAGAATGACCGAGATGAGCACCGTTACCAGAAGATCGCTAAGCTTCAGTCCTCTTTTTCCCTTTTGCAAAATAACTTCTTTCATTTCTTATCACTCCTTAATGAATTTATTGCGGGATATTCCGTCTAGAGAACAACAAAAAACCGGCTGAATAAGCTCAGTCGGTTGTATAGTCCTAGAATGTAGACATGAAGAGTCCACAGAACAAGCATGAACAGGACGATAGATTCTCTACGCTGGCATTATCCAGATCAGATTAACGGTCTGCAGCGGAGTATACTGCCATCTCAGCCTGATTCACTCAAGCCCCCGTATCCCTATGCAATTAACATTACAATACACCACATGTTTCCAAGTGCGCAAGTATCAATTACAATATTTTCATATTTATTGCTTTCACTCTTATTCTATGTCAAGATAGCGGAAGTAGATTACGGCAGTTCCAACTGCTCTTCACCTATGGGAGGAAATAATAATTGGCTACCAAATGGATGATATGGATGACAGAGCTCTCCTCACGGAAATCGATTTGTCGGCTCACTGGCCGCTTTTCTCATTCCAAATGGAGTAGGTTCGTCATACCACGCTTTGCTAAAGCTTATGGAATTACCCTGGATGAAGCGGAGAAAGAACTCAAAGAATATCACACTTTGAATGAATTCTTTACGCGTAGGCTTAAGCAAGGGATGCGCCCGATTTGTCAGGAACCAGGTGGTGTGGTAAGCCCAGTTGATGCGCTTATTACTGCCATGGGGAAGATCAAATCCAGTACAATTTTGAATGTAAAAGGACAGGACTATTCCATAGATGAATTGCTTAACCACTCGCCGAGAAGCGAGGCTTTCCGCAATGGCTATGCTATCGTGCTCTACCTCAGCCCGACCGACTACCATCGCATACATGCGCCTGTTAGCGGACGCATGCTGGAGAGCGAGCATATTCCGGGAAGAGTATATCCCGTGAACGACTTTGGCATGACAAATATGCGTTCTGTACTCAGCCGCAATGAGCGACTCATCACATATATTTCCCATGAATATGGAGAGACTGCCGTCGTTAAAGTCGGAGCAATGAATGTTAGCAGCATCAAATACGTTGACAACAACGCCAAAGAGTGGGAGCGTGGCGACGAGTTGGCCTATTTCGAATTCGGTTCCACTGTAGTTCTTCTGATGCAGGACAATTTTGGGCCAATGTCCGACCTGGGAGTTGGAAGTAAAGTCAAAGTCGGTACCCTACTCGGACAGTTCCACAATTCTGTACCAAATCAGCAATAATATAAACAAGAAATAACCTGAGTGCAGCTCAGGTTATTTCTTGTTTGATCCTCCCGGATCACCTTATTTCAGAAGGATTCTTCCCCGTATACTGCTTGAATTGGCGACTGAAGAAAAAGATGTCCCTATACCCAAGCGCATCAGCCACCTCGGTTACATTCATACCTGCATGCAGCAGCAGATGCTGGGCACGGTCAATCCTGCATTTTATGATATAGGACTGTACCGACGTTCCGATAATCTCCTTGAATTTATTCGAGAAGTAGCGTGCTGACAATCCGGCCCGTGCGGACAGATCCTCGACCTTATGAGGCAGTCCAGGATGCTGCAGAACATAATTGGCCACTTCACGAACGACCTCAACCAGCTGATTGCTAACTTTCTTCTCCCGGGGCACTTCGCGTTCCTCGCGCAATAAATAGATGAGTAGTTGCTTCAGGATCAGGCGGGCCTCCTCCTCAGCTCCGTATGCATCCACAAGGAACAAGCGTACATAGCGAGACAGCATATATTCGAAATCGAGTGTATTATCCAGCATTCGGTAAGATTTAGGAACCTCCATAACGGGTTCATCAATGTCAAAATGTATATATGTAAGTACTAGCGGGCGTTGTGGGTTATGTGTAGCTGTCGGATGATCGCCTTTGCGGAACAGGAAGCAACTTCCTTTACTTACCTGAATAGACTGGTTGTTCAGGACAACGTTCCCTTCCCCGCTCCACACATAGAACAAATCATAGTTCTCCAGCGCTTTATCTCGCTTACGCCATTTCCAGTTTGGTTCGCATACAATTTTGGCAAATGCCGGCTTCAGTATAAAAGATGATGGTGAAACGTGAAGCATGTCCTTCCCTCCCCCATAGTTTTTGCTTGTCAGTATTATACTCATTTTCATCCCTGTTGAAAATCTTTTGTGACTGTTCTATTCACCCTAAGGAATAGAAGGAAATCATCGTGACGGCTTATGTTGTAAATGTTATAATGTAAGGCAGTCTAAAACAGTCGCTTTTGATCACGAAGTGAAACAAGAGGTTAACTCGACATCGAATCTTGAATTCAACCGGGTCTTCCGGTGCTCACGTACAAACTACGTACGCTCCGCTCCTCAGACCCTAGCTTTATCCAACCATCTCGGTGCTGAAAATCGACCTTTTGAACTTCTTAACTATAGAGACAATAAAATAAATAATCGGAAGGATGGAACGAGAATGAGCCTGAATCCACTTGCAGAGCAGTTGAACCAGACCTTGCAGCAAGGCTATGCTTACGACATGTTATCTACGCTGGGTAAGGAGATTTTCTTCCCGAAGGAAGGGATCCTGAGCCAATCCGCTGAAGCATCCGCAGGGGCTAAGAAGTATAATGCCACGATAGGTATCGCAACCGAGAATGGTATCCCTATGCATCTTGCCGCTATTCAAGACACCCTATCTGCCTATAAACCGCAGGATTTGTACCCTTATGCACCACCTGCAGGCAAACCGGAATTACGGAAACTATGGCGTGAGAAGATGATCGAAGAGAATCCTACGCTGGACGGTAAAAACTTCAGCAGCCCGATTGTTACGAATGCGCTGACGCATGGCCTAAGTGTAGTTGCCGATCTGTTCGTGGATGAGGGCGACGCCGTCATATATCCAGATAAAAATTGGGAGAACTATGAGTTAACCTTCGGCATCCGCCGTCATGCCCAGATTATCAATTATCCCCTCTTCACTGAAGATATGAAGTTCAACAGTGCTGGTCTTCGCGAGGCCCTGCTGTCGCAACGAGACAAAGGCAAGGCGATCGTAATCCTCAACTTCCCGAACAATCCGACAGGCTATACTCCGGGCGCTAAGGAAGGTCAAAAGATCGTATCTGCGATCCAAGAAGCCGCTGAAGCTGGCATCAATGTCGTTGCCGTCACGGACGACGCCTATTTCGGTCTATTCTTCGAAGAATCGATGACAGAATCATTGTTCGGCAAGCTTGCTGGTCTCCACCCGCGAATTCTTCCAATCAAAGTGGACGGAGCAACGAAAGAAGAGTATGTATGGGGCTTCAGAGTCGGCTTCATTACTTATGCGAATGATAATGCCGATGTTCTTGCTGCACTGGAGCAAAAAACGACAGGCATTATTCGTGCCACGATCTCCAGCGGGTCGCATCCTTCGCAAACCTTCATCCTTCAAGCGCTCAAATCCCCTGATTTCCACGCGCAGAAGGCAGAGAAATTCCAAATCATGAAGAGACGCGCTAATAAGGTGAAAATGCTGCTCGATAGTGGAGACTACGGAGATGTATGGGACTACTATCCATTCAACTCCGGTTACTTTATGTGTCTCAAGCTGAAAACAGTGAATGCCGAAGCACTGCGTCAGCATCTAATTAGTGAGTATGGCGTAGGCACAATCGCACTTGGCGATACCGATCTGCGCATCGCATTCTCCTGTATCGCCGAGGAGAATCTCGAGGATTTGTTCAATCTGATCTATCAAGGTGTTCTGGACCTACAGGCGTAAGTACATTTTTCAAGAGACAACCGATACATTCGCCCAAGCACATCCCCGGCTATTGTCATACCATACCATTGTATAAATAATCTTCTTAATCAGAAAGGGGAATAGTACATGGGCGGAGTTATCGAAGAAGAAAGAGGCGGATACGGAGGTATGTGGACCAGTACTGGAGTTATTCTTGTACTCTTTATCCTGCTTGTCATTGTTAGCCGTACATTCATGTAATTAGAAAATTCCTTCAAGCTAATTTCAACAGGCCAGCGGCGTAAGCCGCTGGCCTGTTGTTCTTTTAATCCACGTTCAAAAAGTCCGATTTTCAGCACCGAGAAGGTTGGAACTTCCTTATATTATTCGTCTTCGTCCTTCCATCTCTTAACCCATGTAGATCTTAAACCAAGCACCATAAGTACAGCGATCACAAGGCTGACCAAGACCCATGTCAAATTATCCATCCACGACGCAATCGCTAAAGGTATCCACATCAGAATCGTCAAAGCCAGAAGTAAGCGCGATGCGAGACGAATTGCCGCTGTCTTATGAGCCCCGATTGGAAGCGGATAGAAGGCTGCAGCCGGGGAATCAGCATGGATTTGATGCAAAGATGTAAGCTGAGTAGCGATCAGAAAAGTAAAGAACAGATAAAGACCGATCCCAAGCCAGCTTGCACCGTTCCAGCCGGTAAGCACCATCCCCAGTAATGTCAATCTTGTTACAATCCCCAGTAGTTCACTGCGTATAAACGTCTTCGTAATTAAGAACCTGTATGCAGTAGAACGCTGCCAAGGAATACTGCTACCTACCGCGGACAGCCAGCGTCTGCGAATCACCTTCTGCCCGTCAGCAGGCACCTCAACGAACCAGCCCAGCAACATCATCACTTTGGCCGCTCCTGTCTTCTCCGCTTCAATCAGATTGTCCCATGCCACCGCATGCTTCATCGGGAAGCGCAATGCCAATACATAATTAACGCTGACTAGTAGCATAAAGATAAGGCTTTTCCATGCGGGCTGCCATAACCAAGCGGCCAGCATAAGCAAAATGACGCACCAGCGAAGCAGGCGATACCCCATTCTGGCCCGGGCTGTTGTAATTCTAAGCTCCTGCCACGAGCCATAGGCGCTAAGCACCTTAAGCAGTAGCAGGACGAGCAAGACCATCCAGAGCGGTTTGGTATCCACCCCACTACGGATGTACAGCGGCCAAACAAGCACTAATATAATATATAGACCGACCAGTTTGTAAATAACCCCGCTACGATAGGCCGGAGACAAATATTGCTTCATGCTAGCTTCCCTCGGCAGAAGGAAGATAATATCGGCTGCCTGCATATAGGTTCGGAATCCCGAATAGACTGTCATCGGACCGAGCAGGAGCAGCATAATCCACAGGACGGGCAGTCCTGGCGGGATATTTTGCAGAAAATTGCTATACCAGGCCGCGAAGGCGATCAACAGTAGTAAGAACAGAACGGCTACCCCGCTCTGAATGACATAGGGCACGAACGGGAATACCTTGCTCCAAAAGGAAGATTTGCGCTTCCGGCGCAGCTCCTGAAGTTCCATTTTCTAATCTCCGCCTTTAACTAAAGAATAGAAAATGTCTTCTAGCGCTGCTCCTGGCAGTTTGGCCTGCTCAGCAATCTCAGTAAGCGTCCCCTGAGCAATGACCTCCCCCGGTGCAGTACAATGAAGCGGTCGCAATAGTTCTCTATCGTGGACAAAATGTGCGAACTGAGTAGAATCGATGAACCTTGGGCCCTCATCTCCATCATGAAGTCCAGCAAGGAGCGAATACCTAACGGGTCCAATCCCAGGAAAGGCTCATCAATAATATAGAGCGGTGGTCTGGCGACGAAGGCGCACATGATCATAACCTTCTGCTTCATCCCTTTGGACAAATGCATGGACAAGCTGTCCGCCTTCTCCTCCATATTGAAGAGCTTCAGCAGCCTTGCAGTTCTCTCCTCATAGTCTTCCTTCGCAACATTGTATGCTCTCGCTGCGAATTCAAGATGCTCACGCACTGTCAGCTCCTCGTACAGTAACGGAGATTCCGGTACAAAGGCAAGTGAGGATTGGTACGCTTCTGGATCTTCCTCCCGGCTCTTGCCTTGAACCGTGATTCCGCCACGTTGTGGCGACATGAGGCCAAGAATATGTTTCATCGTCGTGCTCTTGCCTGCACCATTCAGACCGATTAAACCGACCATCTCGCCTTTATTCACATTAAACTGAACGTCATGCAATACAGGACGTCCTATACTATATCCGCCACTTAGTTCCTCCACTTGCAATACGGGTGTCTCACTCATCGATGAATCCCCCTTTACTTTCACGGATTATTGATTATTTTGCTTGTCCTTCAGCCATTTTGGAGCCCCTTTATTCTTCCGGTCTTGATCACGGGCCTTTTTACGGGAAGGTGCAGGAGCCGACTTATTTACCCGATTCCCGGCTTTGTTTGTCTCCTTGTCCTTGATTGGTCGTCTCGATTGTCCAGACTCCGAGATACGAGCTGATTCAGTATCCCGTTCTCTCCCTTTAGCTGCGGTTCTTCCCGAAGACGCATTGCTTCTCGTTGCCGGAAGCGCATCTCCTTCACGAACCTCTCCCTTATATAAATTGCGCGGTGTTATCTCGATGCCTAACTCACGCGAGAACTTGCGCATAATGAATTCTTCCTTGGGCGAAATCAGTGAGACAGCCAGACCGTAGCGCCCCATGCGTCCGGTACGACCAACGCGATGAACGTAATGCTCTGCATCAATAGGCGGATCGAGGTTGACGACCAGTGTCAGATTCTCAACATCTAGACCTCGTGCAGCAACATCACTGGCAACGAGCAAGCGTATCTTGCCTTCCCTGAATCGGCGAAGCGTTACGCTACGCACGGTCTTGTCCGCATCGCCATAGAGCGCTCCTGCACTCAGGCCGACGTAGTTCATCTTCGCCTCAATTTCGGCGATATCGGTCGTATTGTTGATAAATACAATCGCTCGCTCAGGATTAAAATGACGTACTATCCGGCGTAGCATATCGATCTTATTACGTTCTTCACACTTGAAGTAAATATGCTCCAAGCTACGGGATGTCCGCTGCTCAGGCTCGATTCCTATCTCGACGGGCTCCTTCATCTCCCGGCCCGCCAGAGCGCGTATATGCTCGTCAATCGTTGCAGACAGGAACATCAGCTGACGTTCACGAAGCGTACCGCGTAGAATCCGCTCGACATCCGCCGTCCCGCCAAGCTTGAACATCTGATCGACCTCATCAACGACGACCGTCCGCAATGTATGAAGCTTAAGCTTCTTCATTTCGACGATCTCACGGATTCGTCCTGGAGTGCCGACGACAAGCTGCGGATGTAGACGCAGCCGTTCCAGCTGCCGCTTAATCGCCGCGCCGCCAATCAGAGCCTGGACGGTAATCCCAGTGCTTCCCCATATTTCTCTGCTTCGCGATGAATCTGCATCGCTAGTTCTTGAGTAGGTGCAAGAATAAGACCCTGAAGTGATTTATCAGGAGTCATCTTCTCCAGTATCGGTAGTAGATAAGCCAAGGTCTTACCGGTTCCGTCTGGGACTGGGCCAGCACATCACGGCCGGCCAGAGCAGCCGGAATGCATTCCTCCTGTACTGGAGTCGGCTGATGGATTCCATAGTCAGCCAGCTTCCCTGCGAGTATTTCTCCGATTCCAAGACCTGCAAAAGTTGTATTAGACATTTTATTCATCCTTATCTTAAAGTACGTGTTCAAAAAGGTCAGTCTTCAGCACCAAAGCTATTGCTTCCAGCATCCGATACTCTATAACGGGACTGGAAATCGCTATGTAAGCCGAAATGGGCTTCCTCTAACCAAATCATTATTTCCATTATATGCGATAATGGTAGGACACAACAAATCATCAATAAAAGATACAAAGCCGGCTGCTGCCAGCCGGCTGTAATGCTACTTATTTCTTATTCAGCATACGGTAACTCAAGCGGTCTGCAAGCCTCGGAAACATCTGATACAGCTTGATTCCTACAGCAGCTATCCTTGGCAGATTCACTTCAGGTTTGCCCTTCTCAATAGCGGATACAATAGCTTTGGCGACCCGTTCTGGCTTCATCATGAACCACTTCACATTGTTCACGTAATGACCATCTGGATCAGCAATATTGAAGAACGGCGTATCAATCGGGCCCGGATTAATCGTCGTGACCTGAATCCCGTAATCGCGAAGCTCCTGACGCAGTGAGTTACTGAAGCCCAGCACCGCATGTTTTGTTGCCGAATAGGCTGTTGATTTCGACGTTCCAAGCTTTCCAGCCATCGAAGCCACATTCACGATGATCCCGCTTCCCGATTTCTTCATATGTGGAAGCACCGCTTTGGTACAGCGTACGATCCCCATATAGTTCACATTCATCATTTCCGCAAATTCATTTACAGGCATGTCCTCACAATTTTCGAACTTCCCGTAGCCGGCATTATTGATCAGGCAATCAATATGCCCAAACTCCTTCTTTACTTGGTCAAAAGCGGCCTGAACCGATTCATCTTCCCCTACATCAAGCTCAAGCATCCTGCAAGGCCCCATCATTCCGGAGCTTACACTTTGTAATTTATGTAATGATCTTGCAGCGATCACGACCGTTGCTCCCTGCTCCGACAACATCTGCGCCGTCAATGCACCGATACCACTAGAGGCCCCTGTTACAACGATCACTTTATTATTCAGCGTCATGATATTCAACTCCTAGCCTCTATTATAAGCCAGGGACTTCTTCTTATGAAACCATGACTTGAATGTCGAGTTCGCCAATCCCTTCCATTAACAACGGAATGCATAACGCCTTACGTGTGGGTAGGTCGTTCTGCCCCGTCTTGATGATGCGAGGCGGAGTGATATCCACGATAATCCCCTGATTTGATAAAATCGTACTCGCGTTGCCACTGATCATATTTCCAAGCTCAGAGATGGCACTCTGCCCCATCTCATCCATTTCCGTCAACACGAACCCGCCCATCATCGCCGATACAATCCGTAAGGCTACGTTCTCTTGCAAACCAAAGACGACCATACCGCTAAAATGACCACTCATATCAATCTGAATCCAAATATGATCCTGGGCCGGAACTACATCCTTAATCCCTAAATTGCCGGTAGAAGGGCAAACCTGTACTACTTGTTCAATCACTGACCGAGCTGACTCAAGAAAAGGATTTATCATTTCCGCTTTCACTATTTGGTCCCCTTTTCACAGAAAGTTAATCGATACTAAAGTCCCGTAATTTGATTAGAATATATTATACTTTATTCCCAGATATAAGTCATTATAAATTGATTTATGCTGAATGAACTAGAACTTTGTCATGTGATATCGTGACGGACACCATGTCATTGCCTTGCACTATAAAAATCACCTATAATTATTAAAATAAATATAATAAGATTTATGACCGCACTCGGCGGACCTAAGGAGTACGGTGGAAGAAAGGAGGACATGGGATGAATATCAGTCAACTGGAGACACTAATCACCATTTCCAAAACGAAAAGCTTCCGCAAAGCGGGAGAACTGCTGAACTTGACCCAGCCTGCCGTCTCAGCGCAAATCAAAAGCTTGGAAGATGAATTCAAAACCGTCCTAGTCGACCGCAACCAACCAGTAACACTAACGGACCGCGGTCAAGTATTTCTGGAAAAGGCGGAGCAAATTCTCGATATCGTCGAAGAACTGAAGCAGAAGCTATCCGATATGGAGCATACGCCGCAAGGGCATATTGTGCTTGGCACGACGACCTCTATCGCCATTCAAATACTGCCACGGATTCTATCCTATTTCCAAGATCAATTCCCACTAATCAAGACGACCATTCAATCTATGCCCTCGTCGCTTATTTATCAGAACGTGGAGCAAGGATTGGTGGATATCGGTATAGGCTACCTGATTGAGAATAATCCCCATGTATTATCCTCAGTGCTATACTACGATACGTTTGAACTGGCTGTATCTCCACTTCACCCCTTGGCCAATACGGCTTCGCCTACACTAGACGCGTTGAAGGATGTTCCACTGATCATGCTCTCCCCGGATACCGTTGGAAGAATGTTCGTTGACACTCTCTTTAAGCAGCATGGCATCGAACCCCATATCGTCATGGAACTCTCCAGCAGTGAGGAAGTAAAGCGAATGATCGAAATTAATCTGGGAGCCGCTATCATTTCCAAACAGTCCATTTTGCGTGAGCTTCGCCAGGGAACCTTGAAGACCATCCCTATTCCTGAACTGAAGGTCACCCATCCAGTCGGCGTCATCTATAAGTCCAGCAGATATATTAACTCCGCGATGCAGCAATTCCTTGGCGATTTGAAAGGGATGCCGGAGACCCATTTTATTAGCTCAGAATAATCTCAAACCTTAAGACAGCTAAGAAAGGAGTCCTTAATATGAAATTTGATCTTCATACTCATCATCTCCGTTGTGGTCATGCCGACGGCAACATCTCTGATTATATTGAAGCGGGAATCGCCGCCGGATTGTCCGTCATTGGCATCAGCGATCATACCCCTTACTTTGGGAGTGAAGAGGATCAAGCTCAGCCACGCATTGCAATGGCCAAATCTGCATTTGCAGGTTATGTCGAGGAAGTACTGTCCCTGAAGCAGAAGTATGCAGGAAAGATCAATGTCCTGCTCGGTATCGAATCAGATTATTTTCCAGAACACGTCGAGATTTATAGAGATATCCTCAGCCAGTATCCGTTCGATTACGTAATTGGCTCTGTGCATAGCGTCAAGGGTGTTAGCATCTTCAATAAGAACCGCTGGAAAGGACTTAGTCCTGAACAGAAAATTGCTGACAAAGAAGCATACTATGAATTAATTCGCGATTCGGCACGCTCCGGGATGTTCCAGATTCTCGGTCACATCGATGCCATGAAGGGAAACTATCCCGCCTTCTCGGATATCCCCGCTACAGCTGCGATCGATGAGACACTACAGGTGATCGCCAATCACGAAATTGCAATTGAGATCAACACCTCCGGCAAGACAAAGCTGTCTGGAGGCTGGTATCCTTCCGATTCCATCCTTGAGCGGGCACTCCACTATGGAGTTGAAGTTACCTTCGGATCGGACGCCCATACTCCATCCCGGGTCGGGGATGAATGGGACGCCGTAGCCACCCGACTGCGTGAGATTGGATTTGATCATTGGGTATACTTCAAAAACAAACAAAAGGTAATTGTACCTCTTTAAGAGGAAGTTCTAAAATCCACTTTTGATCACTGAAGTCACTCGAGAAGCGGACTCGGCATCGAATCTTGAACTCACCCGGGTCTTCCGATGCTCACGTACATGCTCAAATAGACAAAAAAAGGGAACCCGCGCATTCACGCCGGATTCCGGATTCAAATATATTCAAAAGGGGGTCATGTATTAAGTGTACCCCCTGACTGTTAGGGTTCGATCACAGTAATATTTCATTTGTGTAACAAATCACTTTAAGATTAAAAGAGAACCTTATGAACACCTCTTATAATCTTAGCGAGTACACTTTCAATCGGCTGTATGCATGATCACGATAGCCTACGCTGTTGTCCGCATACCCCTGAAAGGATAAGCCCAGCTTCTGCAGCACCCGTTCGGAAGCAGGATTGTCTACCCCACATCGTGCCTCAACCTCATTCAGTCCAAGCACATCAGTACCATAGCACAGTACCAACCCAGCAGCTTCAGTCGCTAACCCCAAGTTCCAGAAGGAAGGCGAAATCAAATACCCTAGCCGCGCTTTGCCGCTCATTTCTGACCACTGTTGGAGGGAGCAGATGCCAATGACCTCCCCTGTCTCTTTCCAGATCACCGCGAAATGCAAATCATGCAAACTTCTATAAGTCTCTTCAAAATAGCGATATAGACGCTTCGGAAAAAGCAAGGTATCCGATTGAAAAGACATATGCCGCTCGATCCTAGGATCTGTCACATATTGAAATAATAACTCACTATCCTCAGACTCTATTCTTCGCAGCAGCAACCGTTTGGTCTCCAATACAGGAAACTCCTTCTTCAGTTGTTGCTTTATGCTTAGCCGCTGCTTCATATCCACGTTCTCGCTCCCTTTCAATGGCAGCCATACTGCTCCCGAGTCTCCCAAATAAATAGAGCAACAAATAACAAAAGGCAGTAATCAAAAAAATCCATTTGCAGAAGCCTATCGCATGTCGTAAATTATCGATTTGCAAAAAATACTTCACCGTCTCCCGCAGTACAGTCATCGGGCTACGCAGAATATCCCAACTATTCCAGCGAATGAAACGACCTAGATAAATCCCGAAGCTGCTAAGTAACAAAACGACAATAGCAAAACCCCAACCGATGAAGCTGCCGTACGCTCTCCGTACCAATTGATGCACCGAAGCGAGCGCCAGCGAGCCTAGTGCCAGACCAATAATGGCCGTAAAGAATACCGTATTCAAATGATTCCAGAAGGAAATATCCTCCCAAAAGCGTGATGATTGTGTCGGATAACGTACAAAAGGATGCAGCATGTCAGTAATCAGATAAGCTGCATTCGGATAGAAGAACAGCCATAACATACCAACTATCAAATATAAGCTTCTTCTTAAGGAACGAGATTCAAACAGGCTGACCAGATCCAGAACTACCGCAAGTCCAAGCGGAATCCAGGCGAGAAATGTGTTCCAGATCAAAAATAAATAAGGAGGTCTGCCTCCGTCCGGTAATCTAGTCTCCGCTACATATCTCATTCCGATAATAGTTGCGATGAATAGCATGATATAGATAATGAGCTTCATCGGATAACCCAATTCCTTGAATCGCTGTTGCAAGGCATTCTCCTCCTCTCGGCCTACTAACGAAGCATGTTCAGATTCTGTATCTCATATACGTATCGGGGTAACGGATAGTTACGGCGCAGATCAGATATATGTGACAATCGATAATTTGCAAGGTCAGCCCTTCTATTTATTCCTTCTCCTCATTGCGCAATACCATATGAATATGATCCTCCCATACACCATTGATCTTTAAATACTTATACGCCAATCCTTCATGATAGAAGCCGAGCTTTTCTACAACCTTCAAAGACGCGCCATTCCTTGGCATAATATTCGCTTCGATTCTATGCAAGCCTAGCTCTCCAAAGGCATATTCCACAACCCGCTGTAGCGCCTCCGTCATGAATCCCTGATCACGCTCTTGTCCATCCAGTCCGTATCCCAAATGACAGGATTGGAAAGCCCCTCTTGCGATATTGCTTAGCGAAATAGAACCGATAATCCGCTCTGGCTGATCTTTACGAGATATCCACCACTTGCACATCTCACCCCGGTAACTCATCATTATGCTTTGTCTAAGCTGCTCTTTTTGATACAATTCTGAATAGTAATCCTCTGTTCGGTACGGCTCCCATTCGGCCAAGGATACACGGTTATCCTGAATATAACGGGTTACAGCAGCACTATCCTGGTCATCCAGCATTCTCAAGATCAGACGATCTGTATAAAGTATAGATTTCATCATTAACCTCACATTTCCAGTTCAATAACTTTGATCAGATTCGAATCGATAAAGGAGCGCTCTTGTATGCAGCCGTTTACTGTACAGGTTATTCATATTATTTCATCCATTCCGAAAGGGAAGGTAATGACCTACGGTCAGATCGCCAAAGAGGCCGGAAGCCCTCGCGCGGCCAGACAGGTCGTACGTATTCTTCATTCCATGAGCCGCAAATATCAGCTTCCCTGGCACAGAGTGGTGAACTCACGGGAGAAATTGCCCTTCAGGATGATGAGGGCGCTTCGCTTCAGAGAATGCTTCTGGAGGCAGAGGGCGTATACATCGGGCTTAAAGGAGGGATCGATTTAGAGCAATACATGCATCAACCCTCTCCATCATCCGTACAAAACAGCCCTCAACAAGAACTACTTTAATTTATATTCAGTCAAAAATTGTTGGATACGCTTGTTGATCTGTTTGATATCCGGCCCTTTCGCCAGGTCATCGGTCAACTTATATTTCTCCTTCAGCTCAAGCACCTTGTACACACGATCATTGAGTACGTCCATCGGGATCGTTCCCTGCTCTACAGCAGCGGTAATTGCTTGAATGGCTGCCTTCTCCTTCTCGAACTCGTGTCCGATCAGCAAGATATTTCCGCCTGCCAGAACGAACTGAACGGCGGCATCTTCTATTGTATAATGCTCAGAAATAGCTCCCATCGTCATATCGTCTGAAATAACGACCCCGTCGAAGCCAAGTTCATCGCGTAGCAGTTCTTGAATTACCGCCTTGGAGAACGATGCTGGATGATCCGGATCGAGATGCGGTATCAGCAGATGAGCAACCATCACAACGTCAGCATCAGCCTCAATCGCTGCCTGAAAGGGAACGAGCTCCAGCTTGCGCAGTCGTTCCATGTCATGCTCAACGACTGGAAGTCCCAGGTGTGAATCAACGGAAGTATCTCCATGTCCCGGGAAATGCTTGACGACAGGGATCACCCCTCGCCCACTCAGCCCCTTCATCTCTGCAAGCCCCATCTCAGTGACCGCCTGGGCTGATGAGCTGTACGAGCGGTCGCCGATCACCGGATTATCGGGATTGCTATTGACGTCTAGCACAGGAGCAAAATCCAGATTTAATCCGAATCCAGCCAATTCCGTGCCTATAATATCTCCCAGTTCTTCCGCCGCCTTTGCATCTCCTACCGCGCCGATCTTCGCTGCAGCTGGCAGCCTGGTATATTCGACAGGCATTCGGGAGACCCGTCCTCCCTCCTCATCGACGCTGAGGAATAACGGAACCGGATTATCTTTATTCTCCTGCTTGAGCTGGTTGAACAGGGATAAAGCTTGTTTCGTATTCTCTATATTATTCTTATAGAAAATAACCCCTCCAACATGCTGCTGTTGCAGCAGTTCCCGAATACTGTCATTGCTCGTAGTCCCGTCCATGCCAACGATGAACAATTGTCCAATCTTCTCGGACGTACTAAGCGAATCCAGCTTCACCTGCACCGGATCTGCAGGCTCGGGCGATGGAGATGGCTGGTGATTCCCTTCACCATTCTGCTTGCCCGTCAAGTTTCCATCTGTCTCAGATGACGTGTTTCCACCATGATCGTTATGACCAGAGTTCGAACCACCGCTACCACTACTGCAACCCGCGACTATTAATACAGCTGCAAACAGGGGAATACATACATATCGAAAAAGAACTCGTTCTCTCATTCCTTATGCCTCCAGTAAATGATACCTTGTAATGACCCTTTACAAATGAGCCGATCCCTTTCATTGTAGCTGTGTTTTCTTTATTTTTCCAGACGCCTTGAATAGAAAAGGAGACATCCTACTGAACAATGTCTCCCCTTATCCAATTTACCTCTTACTAATACCACTCATGCAGGAGCTGCTCTATCTGCTTCTCCGCTTCTTCCATAGAACTCGCAGTAATCGTTATAAAATCACTGTCCACATAATTCTGCTCCGAGTAGGCGTATCGTTTGTCATAATAATGAAGTAGCAGCAATTCCACAGCTCGCGCATATTCCCCTTGCTCTAAGCAGTCAGCAATTTCTGCAGCAATAGGTACATGAATCTTCGAGCGTATTTTCTGAAAATCAGCGATACAATCCTGTGGATACTTCCAAGGCTCATAGTCATTCAAAATATTTTGCACGCGGACTTCGAGTGGTAGCTCCAACTTAACATGTCGTCCATAATTCTTCTTAGACAAGATGAAGTCAGGCACGCAAATTTTACCGATTCGCTTGCTCTCTGCCTCCAGCATGATATAGTCACTCTGTTGCTGACGTAGTAGCTCATCCAGAAGCAAGGAATCGAACATCCTCTGATTATTTGCTTGCAGTCCAATATGCCCGAAGGCCGAACCACGATGACCGGCCATTCCCTCCAGATCAACCACCGGATAGCCCTTGGCCTGCAAATTACGTAAAATAACCGTCTTCCCATTTCCAGTATTCCCGTGAATAACTAGAGCATTTGGTTTAAATTCCATGACCATGTTCTCTAATGTCGCGACGACCCATTTCCTATATTCCTGGTAGCCTCCAGCTAGTCGATAGACATGAATATCCATCAGAGACAATAATGTCGCTGTCGTCTTGCTACGCATGCCCCCCGCCAACAGAACACGGACTTGGGTCCTTGTATATCGGCAAATTGACGGATAAACTGGGAAGCTTGGCAGACACAATCTCCAAGCCCCGTTCTTTGGCAGCATCAACGCTTACCCTTTTATATAACGTTCCTATCTCGGCCCGTTCCTGATCATCAAACAAGGGAATATTAACACTGCCTGGAATCGTCGATTCGGCATATTCTGAGGGAGAACGGACGTCGATCATCGTCATACCCTTGTCTTTTTCTCTAACCACTCCGTAATGCTAAGATCCTGAAACATTAATCCCTTTCCCTTCCTGCTGCTTGTAGAGGTTGTTTAACCTTACTATTCAACGACAATACGGCCTGGGTGCTGATCTGTTACTTCACCAATCAGACTCGCCTCAACCCCTGCTTTAACTAGCTCATCCAGCAAGGAATCAGCTTCTTCAGCCGCAACGGCAATCAGCAGACCACCTGAAGTCACAGCATCGCAGAGAATCCAGCGATCGATCTGATCCATCGTATCTGGGAACGAAATATCTGTCTCCACATGAGCGAAGTTATTCTTCGTTCCGCCAGGGATGAACCCATTCTCGGCCAGCTCGCGCACGCGTGGCAGCACTGGAACCTGATTCTGCTTGATATGAATCCCCATTCCACTTCCTTTTGCCATTTCCAGAGTATGTCCCATCAAGCCGAATCCAGTCACATCAGTACAAGCATGAACCGTGTAAGGCTCCATAATTTCTGCTGCCTTTCTATTCAGCGTCGACATCACGCGAGTAACACGCTCTGTCTCCTCTGCAGTAAGCTGACCTTTCTTGATCGAGGTCGTCATAATTCCGACTCCGATTGGCTTCGTCAGAATCAGCTTATCACCAGCCTTCGTACCGGCATTCGTTCTGACCTTGTCCGGATGCACTAAACCAGTAACAGCAAGGCCGAATTTAGGCTCCTTATCATCGATCGAATGACCACCGACCAAGGTTGCTCCAGCTTCCCGTACCTTGTCCGCAGCTCCACGCAAAATATCAGCCAGAATATTCTTGTCCAGCGTTGAAATTGGAAAAGCTACAATGTTCATAACTGTCAAAGGCTTACCACCCATTGCATATATATCGCTAATCGCGTTGGCCGCAGCGATCTGTCCGAAGGAATACGGATCATCAACAATCGGCGTAAAGAAATCCAGCGTTTGTACCAGAGCAAGATCGTCGCTGATTTTATATACTCCTGCATCATCGCTTGTGTCCAGGCCGACCAACAAATCCGGATTTGGCTCTGTTGGCGGTAAGCTACGGATTACCTGCATTAGATCTGCAGGACCTATCTTGCAGCCACAACCTCCTTTGCTTGTTAAGGTTGTTAATTTCACTGTATTGGAAGCTTCCATGTAAACGTCACTATCCTTCCTATCATTTATTGCTTGCCATAAATATTTTAGATATACGTGTCAAAAGACTGGTATTCAGTACCGAGAAGGTTGGATGAAGCTAGGTACTGAGGAACGGAACGTACGTAGTTAATCGTACTCCTATACCCTAATGTAAGGCAACTACTTCAAATAGTATTGTTACTCTTCAGCAGAAGCGATAGTCTCCGACTTTTCCACAGTTTTGATACGAAAAATAAAATAATAGTACATAAACGAGATAAGTAGTAGGATACAACCTCTGCCGATCCAATTCTGCATCACAATAAAGGATACTGTCATCATAGAAGTAGCTAGTATAAGTATACCGATTTTGGCGCGAAGCGTCATTGAACGAGAGTTAATGAATTCTTCTAAATGTTCCTTGTACAGCTTCGTATCGCAGAACCAACGGTGAAACCGATTCGAACCTTTGGAGAAGAAGAACGAGGCGAGAAGCAGGAACGGGGTCGTAGGCAGTACGGGAAGAAATACTCCAACCGCCCCTAAGCCTAAAAACAAAAAACCTAATGTTACATATAAATACTTCATCATTGGCCTCCTAAGTTAAGGTGCAAGGTCAATTTATATATTTTAAATATAAGTGAAATAGTTCACGTGAATAGGAACGGGCTAATATCATATTAGCTTCGCTAACCTTAGCATGCGGCATCGGAGATCGTCAATCCGAAGGCTAGCGCGTATCTTTCTGGTATCCTTCCTTCTTTTTTAGTGCGTGTTCAAAAAGGCCGGTTTTCAGCACCAAGAAGGTTGGATGAAGCTAGGGACTGAGGAGCGGAGCGTACGTTTTGGGTACGTGAGCACCGGAAGGCCCGGATGAATTCAAGATTCGATGTCGAATAAGCTCTCCGTGTTACTTCGTGATCAAAAGCGGATTTTTTGAACAACCTCTTTAAGACAAAAAAATTCCTATACCCCAGTCTATTCATGGGATATAGGAATCCATTCTACGCGCGGTATTACACTCCTAACCAACGCTTGAACATATGCTTGGTTGTCGCTTTATTCATCTCAGCGATCGAGGTCGTCAATGGAATGCCTTTTGGACATGCACGTACACAATTCTGCGAGTTGCCGCAGCCCTCAATGCCTCCATCTTCCATCAGTGCTTCAATCCTCTCCTCGGCGTTCATTTCACCTGTCGGGTGAGCATTGAACAGACGCACCTGAGAAATCGGAGCTGGACCGATAAAGTCTGTCTTCTCATTCACATTCGGACAAGCTTCCAGACAGACGCCGCAGGTCATACATTTCGATAGCTCATATGCCCATTGACGCTTCTTCTCTGCCATTCTTGGTCCCGGACCGAGATCATAAGTACCATCGATCGGAATCCAGGCTTTTACCCGCTTCAGAGCGTTGAACATCCGGCTGCGATCGATAACCAGGTCACGTACGACCGGGAAGGTACGCATCGGTTCGATGCGAATCGGCTGTTCCAGATTATCAACCAGAGCCGCACAGGCCTGACGCGGCTTACCGTTAATCACCATCGAGCAGGCTCCACACACTTCTTCAAGGCAATTCGATTCCCAGCACACTGGCGCAATATGCTCACCCTTGGCATTAATCGGATTACGCTGAATTTCCATTAAAGAACTAATTACATTCATACCCGGGCGATAGTCAATCTCGAATTCCTCGGTATAAGACTTCGTCTCCGGTCCGTCCTGGCGCGTTATAATAAACTTTACTTTTTTGCCTGCTGCTCTTGTTTCCGCCATTGCCATTGGTCTCCCCTCCTACTTATCCTTCGAATAGTCGCGAATACGCGGCGGAATTAGTGATACATCAACATCTTCATACGAAATCTGTGGCCCATCCGGCGTCCAAGTCGCCTTAGTCGTCTTCAGGAACTCTTCATCATTACGTTCTGGATAATCCGGTTTGTAATGGGCGCCGCGGCTCTCATTACGGAGCAAGGCACCAAGTGTCATCGCTTCAGCCAACTCCAGCATGTTCCACAGTTGACGGGTAAAGGCAGCCCCCGTATTATTCCAGCGCGAGGTGTCATTAACATTGATATCTTTATAGCGAACCTTCAGTTCTTTGATTTTGTTAATCGTTGCTTCCAAACGGTTGTTATGGCGAACTACTGTCATGTTGTCCGTCATCCACTCACCAAGTTCTTTATGAAGCGCGTAGGCATTTTCTTTACCATCCATCTTAAGCAGTTTCTCGAATTTATCCTCTTGAGCCTTACGAGCATTATCCTGCATTGAAGAGCTCATATCTTCGACCGATTTCTTCAAGCCGCGGATATATTCCACTGCCTTCGGACCAGCTACCATTCCACCGAAAATAGCGGACACGAGTGAGTTCGCACCAAGACGGTTCGCTCCATGATATTGATAATCGCACTCTCCAGCTGCAAACAGGCCTGGAATATTCGTCATCTGATTATAATCAACCCACATGCCGCCCATTGAATAATGGACCGCCGGGAAGATCTTCATCGGAACCTTACGCGGATCATCGCCTACGAATTTCTCGTAGATCTCGATAATACCGCCGAGCTTAACGTCCAGCTCCTTCGGATCTTTATGCGACAAATCGAGATACACCATGTTCTCGCCATTGATGCCAAGCTTCTGATCCACACATATAGAGAAGATTTCCCGTGTGGCAATATCCCGTGGAACGAGATTTCCGTAGGCTGGGTATTTATCCTCAAGGAAATACCAAGGCTTACCGTCTTTATAAGTCCAGATCCGTCCACCCTCGCCGCGAGCTGACTCCGACATCAGACGCAGCTTATCATCGCCTGGAATCGCCGTTGGATGTATCTGAATGAATTCACCATTAGCGTAATGAACGCCTTGCTGATACACCGCGCTTGCTGCTGTTCCCGTGTTAATAACAGAGTTGGTCGTCTTACCGAAGACAATCCCGGGTCCGCCTGTTGCCAGAATAACAGCATCCGAAGCGAAGGTTACGATCTCCATTGAGCGCAAATTTTGCGCTGTAATGCCGCGACAAGCTCCTTCGTCATCAAGAACCACCGATAGGAACTCCCAATTCTCATATTTGACTACAAGGCCTTCTGTCTCATGACGGCGTACCTGTTCATCCAGAGCATAGAGCAACTGCTGACCTGTCGTCGCACCGGCGAACGCCGTACGATGACGCTTCGTACCGCCGAAGCGGCGGAAATCTAGCAATCCCTCTGGAGTACGGTTAAACATAACTCCCATTCTGTCCATCAAATGGATAATGCCTGGAGCCGCTTCGCACATCGCCTTCACAGGCGGCTGATTGGCCAAGAAATCACCGCCATATACGGTGTCATCGAAGTGCTCCCAAGGAGAGTCGCCCTCTCCCTTGGTATTTACCGCACCGTTAATTCCACCCTGTGCGCACACCGAGTGCGATCTCTTAACCGGAACAATTGAGAATAGATGAACCTGAACCCCAGCTTCGGCCGCCTTAATCGTAGCCATAAGCCCGGCTAGCCCTCCACCGACGACCACTATGCTTTGTTTCGACATCCTTTTCAACTCCTAAAAGTTTTGTGAGCTAAGCTACTAGATTTACTTCGTACAAAACTTACATCGTAAGATTTATTACCTAACCCAGCATTTTAATGGTTTGCAATAGAGACGTTGCCTCTGCAAATTCCACATTACGGAATGCGAACAGCGACCATACGAACATCGCCGATACGATCACGAACATAGTCATGCAAATATATGAGGATACACGCTGCGAGCGTGGCCCCACTGTAATTCCCCAGCTAACAAGAAATGACCACAGGCCATTGGAGAAATGGAAGGAAGCAGACACGACAGCGATCACATAAATAATAAAGAATATCGGCTGCATCATAATGTCATGCATCACACTACCCAACTGGTCATGTGTTACATTGCCAAGCGCCACTTGGATCCGCGTCTCATACACGTGCCAGATAACAAACAAAAATACGATCATTCCGGTAATCCGCTGCAGCAGGTAACGCAGGTTGCGCTCCGTTGCGAAGTTGCCATTATTCGGCTTCGCTTGAAAAGCAATATATATACCATAGACACCGTGATAAAGCAGCGGCAAATAGATGCCAACAATTTCCAGCACCAGGACCAGCGGCAGACTGTTCAGGAACGCAACACTGTCTTTAAAACCTTGACTTCCCCCCTCAACCGCAGAGAAATTCGTAAGCATGTGCTCTAAAATGAAGAAACCTAGCGGAATAATGCCCAGAAGCGAATGCAGTTTCCTGGAATAAAACCCTTTCATAAGTTCGTGTACCCCTTTCTCATCTCCATCGTCCTATTTCATACTCATACATCAACATTCGACAGCAGCCTGCAAAATACAGCGTAAATGATAATTCGCACAAACAGCCATCTATCCTGCCTTGTTACAAAAGTAACATGTGAACAACTTGTGTCACTTTCATGTTACTCCTTTTTAGCTTATAATGGAATTGCAATATAATTATTAACTGTTATAACAATTATGCATAAGATAAACTTCATAATCCGTCGAAATATATTGAATAAAGAGGGGGATCGAATTGCTGGAAGAACTGATTGTCTTTATTACCGTCGTAGAACAGTCTAGTTTAAATAGAGCTTCAAAGCTGCTGAATTTGTCTCAGCCTGCCCTATCGAGGAAGATCGCTAAGCTGGAGGAAGAATGGGGAGTCGCTCTGTTCAATCGTAACGGCAAGAAACTGGAGCTGACGCGCGTTGGTCATGAGGCCTACCTGTATGCCCTGGAGCAGCGCCAGCGTCATCAGAACTTCCTACAGTCTGTCTCTCGCTTCAAAACGGCTAATCGCAGTACTGTAACACTAGGCGCCAGTCTCACGACACTGCAGACGACACTACCTCCCTCGTTACAGCGCTGATGAATAACTACCCCGATATGGAGGTCAAGCTGCTCACCGGTAAAACCCATGAAATTGTCTCCTATGTAAAGGAGAAAAAAGTCGATATAGGCGTCATTGCGTCCTCTATTAATGAGTCAGGCTTAAAATGCATTCCACTTTTCCAGGATCATCTTGAGCTTGTCGTCCCACGAGGTCATGAGCTTGCGGAAGGTGGTCCAGTAGCGATGGAAGATCTGAACGGACGTTCGATGATTATTTTCTCTAAAGGTACATGGTATCGCAAACTGATCGATGAAGTATTCGTACGCTACGGCATTATCCCTGATATTCGGATGGAGATTGATTCTTTCGAAGCGATCGTACGTCTCCTGCCAACTTGCAAAGCTGCTACCCTACTTCCTAAATCCTATTTGCGCAATCAACTCCTGAAAGACAATGATCTAGTCACCCTGCCGATGAGAGAGCTTGCACAGACGCGTCGGGAGACCTGCCTGATCTACGGCAGCAAGACGAATCTGAGCAGTGAAATCAAAGAGTGGGTGAACGATATTCGGAGCCATTTGATCGAGATTCTTACTATATAAATAGAAAGTAAATTTATTCGAACGACTGCTGTCAGAATTAGATATGTATACAAAAGCAGTGCGCCTTCTTAGAGGCGCACTGGGGATATCAATAAGGACTTTAAGAATTCCGGGAACCGTACCGTAGGAGCCGTGATATAGATTGTAAAGGTTGCCACAGTGGTAAATCACAACTGAATAACGGGTTTAACAAACTAACGGTTGTCACAGGCGCTATTTCAGTAATTTCGTAGAATTTTTCGCTAAAACACCGTAATACCCCCTGGCACAACCGTTAAAAATTAAAACCGGGTAAAAATAGTGAATTAACCTCGATAGCAACCGTTAGAGCGCAATCAATAGGTTTACAGCAACAAGAGGTAATATAGATTGTAACGATTGCCATAGGGGTTAATCACAACTGAATAACGAGTTTAACAAACTAACGAAACTAGGTATCGCTATTAAAGCTAATTAAGGGATTAAAGCCTGTATTTCTCCCATATAACGATATGGAGTTTCCTTAAAACTATAATACGGTTGTTTATGAGGAAATAACGGTCTGGAGTTTCGTTAGAGCCTACGGGCGTGCCGCTTCCTTGCTTACTTCAAGCCCCAGCTTCCGCGCTACCCATCCCGTCGTGCTGGCCTGGACGATAATCGTCAGCATAATAGCCATAAAGGCAATCGCTGATATAATCTGGGCATTGGCTACGCCCATCCCTACGATCATGCCTGATAAGGCCGCAGGAATGACTCCCGTCTCCCGCACCCAGCACATGAAGAGTAGTTCCTGCCAGGTCCACTTCGCCTTACGATCTGGCCAAGCACAGATCAATACCGTTAACGGACGAGCCACGAACATCAATATCAAGACGGCAGCTAGACTCTGCCAGAAGTAATGTCCCAGCGTGGTGAAATTCACCTGACTTCCTAATAGGACAAAAATAAGCATCCGCATCATTAAAGTAATGTTATCGGAGACGATGCTGATCTCGGAGTGCTTCTCTTCCATATTCAAATTGAATATATCCGCATTTCCCCAGATCACGCCGGCGACAAAAGTTGCCATAAATCCACTAAAGCCACACAGATCAGCGACTAAATAGCTAGCCAACGCACATACGATCATGACGAGTGTCGTATATTCACGCAGAATCCCGCGTCGAACATGTCCAGAGAAATAAGATAGACAGCCCGATATAACGAGGCCAACGGCAATGCCACCAAATGCTGTCTTCACAAAGTCCCATCCCATCGTGCCAAGATGAAGCTCGCCTCCTCCGACCACTGCTGCCAGAAATGCGAAGGTCAAGATCGAACCAGTAGCATCGTTAAAGGCTGACTCACTCTCCACAGTCTCCCTGACCCGTTGCTTGATGTTGACCTGTCTAAACACAGGGATAATGGATGCTGGGTCCGTAGAAGCGATCACAGCACCCGCCAGGAATGCGAACACCCAGTCTACCCGAACAAGTAATGTACGCCAACACCGACAACAGCCATCGTAATAAGCACACCAGGTACACTTAGCAGCGATAAGCTGATCCAAATTTTCTTTAGCCCACTAAGCCTTAAGTTGCGTCCTCCATCAAACAAGATCAATACCGACCCAACCGTCAGTATAATTTGATTGACAAGCGAGCCGCTCGCTTCATGAATCCAGCCCAGTCCTGGACCTAGAAGCATTCCTGTTGCAATGTAGACCGCAACATCCGGGAGCCTGAGGATAGAAGCAATTTTCCCTGAGATCATGCCCACCGTAATAACAAACAAAATCAAAATAAGTAAGTGCCTGATAGCCTCTGTAGCTGCAGATTCCATCTATTATCACACCTTAGGGATTAGATTAAGAAATATTCTCGTTCACCATCATTTCAAACTCTTCAACATTCTCATTGGAGCCGATAATGACCATAATGTCTCCGGTTTTCAATTGGTCCATCGCTGTCGGTGCAACGATCACACCATCCTCTCGGTGAATAGCCACAATTGTACAACCAAAGCGAGCTCGCGGATGAAGTTCCCCTACACTTTTACCACTAAGGCATTCCGGTACATTCATTTCCACGATGCTGTAATTTTTGGACAATTGGATGTAGTCGAGCAGATTCGGTGTCACCAATTGATGTGCTACCCGAATGCCCATATCCCGCTCCGGAGAAATGACCCGATCCACGCCCAGCTTCTCCAGTGCCCTACCATGAAGTACAGAGATCGCCTTGGCTACTACCATCGGCAAACCAAGATCCTTAAGCAGGATTGCTGCCAATATACTCATCTGAATATCATTGCCGATCGCCACGATTCCGCAGTCGAAGTTGCGCACTCCAAGCGATTTGAGAACCTCTTCATCCGTTGCGTCAGCCACGACAGCGTGTGTCAGCTTGTCGCTCCATTCATCAACTATTTCTTCATCCCGGTCGATCCCTAGTACCTCATAACCGAGACCCATCAGTTCCAGTGCCAAACTAGATCCGAAACGCCCCAGTCCGATCACTACAAACTGCTGTGTTTTCATGCTAAACCTTCCCCTTATCCAATAATAATTTTACCTTCCGGATGTCTATATAATTCTTTGCCTTTCTTCGGTCCGAGTGCATACGCCATCGTCAGTGGACCAAGCCGTCCGGCAAACATCGTGAAGCTGATAATAAATTTACCTACTATTGTCAATTTACCCGTCAATCCTACTGTCAAACCGACCGTACCAAAAGCCGAAGTCGTCTCGAACAAAATGCTAAGGAAGCTTGCACTCTCGGTTGTTGATAATACCATCGATACAGCAATGACAAGGAACAAGGACAGCATCGTCAGCGTGACCGCTTTAAAGATGCGGTCCTGAGTCAGACGATAGCGGAACAGTACCAGATCAGACCGCCCGCGGATCATCGAGATCACAGCGCCGACCAAGATCATGAAGGTCGTCGTCTTGATCCCACCCCCTGTAGAACTTGGGGATGCACCAATAAACATTAGGATGACCATGAAGAATTGAGTCGCCTGCCTAAGCGAACCCAGATCAACCGTATTTGCCCCTGCCGTCCGCGGCGATACCGATTGGAAGAAAGATGCCCAGATCTTTTCTCCCCAACTCAGAGTCTGGAATGTACCCGGATTCGTATACTCAAATATATAAATAACCACGGCTCCAACCAAAATAAGCGAAGCCGTCATGGTCAATACCACTTTGGAATGAAGCGACAACTTGCGGTTCTTTCGGAAGTCAACGAGATCCGACAACACGATAAATCCAAGGCCCCCCGATACAATCAGAAACATCGTCACCAGGTTAACAATCGGATCGCCTACATAATGAGTTAGACTCTGATAATGACCGAATAAGTCAAACCCCGCATTATTAAACATGGAGACCCCATGGAATATTCCAAAATATAGCGCACGTCCGAACGGCATATCAAATGACCAGCGAATCGTAAAGATTAGCGCGGCGCTGCTCTCAATGACCAGGGAATAGATCAGAACCTTACGAATCAAGCGAACGATCCCTTCCATCGTGTTCTGGTTCATTGCCTCTTGCAGCAGCAAACGGTCCTTAAGCGATATTCTGCGTTTGAACACGATCGAGAATAAAGTGGCCACGGTCATGAACCCAAGACCGCCAGTCTGAATCAGCAGCATAATCACGACCTGACCGAACGTAGAATAATATGTCCCAGTATCCACGACGATCAGTCCAGTCACACACGTTGCTGAGGTTGCAGTAAAAAGTGCATCAACGAACGGCAAAGATTCCCCTGTTGTGCTTGATATCGGTAGCATTAATAGCAGCGCTCCGACGAGAATAATGGCTGCAAAGCCCATTACTAAAATCTGTGGCGGGGAAAATTTGAACCATTTAACCCACATGTTTAACAGCAACTTAATCACTCCATCCTTTTTGTAGCAAAGAAAAAAAGCACTGGAAATCCAATGCCTTTTGATTGGTCCCTGCTCAAAGGCCTACGAGGTTAGCTGTCGGATTCGGACATGCACGGTTGCCCTATTCGCTTGGATCCAAAAAAATATCCAGGACTCCAGCGAAATTCACCCCTAAAAATCGGTTCCCCGTTTTCGTAAAGAAATTCGGCCGTTAGTTATTTAGTTAATTTCATTTCATTATTTTCATTTCATTTTCGTCAAAATGGATTATAAGCCTTATCGGCGTGTATCACAAAGTTTCTATTGGATTAAATAACTCGAAAAAGTCGTAAAAGGGGTGAAACTATGATCAGGGTACTCCATTATCTGAGCCGCACGACCCCTTATCGGAGAATATTGCAGGTTTTCGTATAGTACGCCCGGATTGGCGAACCTCGCCCCCTATGTTATCTTTAATTGAATGTGTTTTCCAAATTTTTTAAACACCACTTTTTAGAAAAAAGCGTTAAAGGAGCTGTAAAAATGCAAACTTCCAAGAACTCATCTGGGATATTGCTTAAACCTAAAGCACTCTGGATACTTGCTGCCATTGGATTAGTCCTCTTCATCGTCTTACAGCTGTGGTTGCCTTCTCTGAACGAGCCGGAGCAACAATTAAGTAAGAACATCAGCAAAGAGCAAGCCAGGCAAGCCGCTGCTTCGTTCGCTCAGACGGAGCTTGGCATCAACGGCGATTTTCAGAATGCTCACGTTACATACGATACAAAACCTGAATTGTATGGCTATCTGGCAAAGGAAAATTTGGTCAACAAATATTCAAAATCCTATGGCAGACAATTCCCTTATGATGTTTTTCATGTTTCCTTTAGCGACCCGGATGACGTATTAAGTCTTTTAAACATCGACGTTAATATGCAGGAAGGCAATGTCGTCGCATTCGAGAAGGTCATCTCAACGAGTAATGCTACTAAACAAACCCTGCTTGACTACGGTCGCGAGAATACGCAATCTCTAATCGCTCGGGAAGGGGATATTAGCCTGGCCGATAAGGAGCAATTGGCTCGACCTTACCTGAAAGCCTTAGGAATCAGTGAAGCCGATCTGAAGCTGGCTTCCTCCGAAGGGCAATATGGCCTGCTGTATGAATTATCAAATTACGAGATCGGGCAGTCTCAAGCTCAGATACAATTCCATTTCGAATATGGCATGGTATCTTCGATGGAATCGTTGTTCACCGTTCCGAGCTCCTACAACGATTATCTCGGCGGTCAGAAGACACTCGCCTACATTCTTACCTTTGCAGGCTATGGGTTGCTCACGTTCGTTCTAGCCGTATTAGCGATCGTGTATAGCATTTTGACAAGAGCTCATACCTCATTTAAGCGTGGTCTCTTTCTTGCCTCTCTCTATTTTGTCCTAAGTATGGTTGGAGCAATCAACATGCTGCCCTATTTGCAAAAAGATAGCCTGAGCAGCGGCATACTCGTCTTCAGCTTCGTTCTGCAGGGCGTAGTAACTCTGCTGATGTCCGGTTCCATTTATGTATCTCTAGTCGGTGGCGATGCGCTCTGGAGACAAAAAGGGCGTAATCTTTGGCTAAGAGCTAAAGAGCCCGGTTATGGTCGACACGTGCTGACAGCGATGAAGAACGGGTATGCCTGGGCGCTTATTTTGCTCGGTGTCCAGTCCATCATTTTCCTGGCTCTCGAGAATACGATTCATACCTGGTCGACAACCGACGCTTCTCAATCGACATACAACATGCTTCTGCCGCTGCTATTCCCGCTGCTGGCTTGGGTAGCAGGAATCGGGGAAGAAGCCGTCTATCGTCTGTTCGGTATCGCTATGCTTAAGAAGATGTTCAAGAGTACATTCGTAGCCAGCCTGATTACTTCGTTAATCTGGGCCTTTGGTCATACTCTATATCCGATATATCCAGTCATCTCACGGCCAATTGAGCTCATGTTCATCGGCTTGCTGTTCAGCTTTGTGTTCCTGCGTTATGGATTTATTACTGCCGTCTTCACCCACGTGATCTTCGATACGATTCTGATGGCAATCAGTCTGATGGTCATGGGCGGAGGACTAAATCTTGTTGCTGGATTATTCTATCTGATCTTGCCTGCTATCGTCGGTTATCTGATCTACCGCTTCAATCCAGCGCATAAGGATCATCCAACTCCGCCAACAAAAAAGAGGAGCCGATTATTCCGACTCCTCATCCCGAAGCGAATCTATAATTGTCTGAGCAAGTTTATCACCAATAGAAAGAGGCCGAAAATCTTCGATGGAGGCCTCTTTTATTTTTTTCAGCGATCCAAAATGCTTCAACAGCAGTTTACGACGTTTCTCGCCAACGCCAGGAATCGCGTCAAGCTGAGATACGACCATCGATTTGGCACGCTGCTCGCGGTGGAAGGATATTGCAAAGCGGTGTACCTCATCCTGAATTCGCTGCAGCAAATAGAACTCCTGGCTGTCCCGGCCAGATTCACGGCTCAGGCGGATCACCGATAATCAATTGAGCCGTCTTATGCTTCGTATCCTTCACAAGGCCGCAGACAGGAATAAACAGTCCTAGCTCATTTTCCAGCACATCCTTCGCCGCAGCCATCTGCCCCTTGCCTCCGTCCATAACGATCAAATCAGGTAGTGGCAAATTCTCTTTGAGCACCCGCTCATATCTACGCCGTACAACCTCACGCATCGTCTCCACATCGTCAGATCCTTGAACAGTACGGATTTTATACTTCCGGTATTCTTTCTTCGCTGGCTTACCGTCAATGAACACAACCATTGCTGATACCGGATTGGTCCCCTGAATATTCGAGTTATCAAACGCCTCGATCCGTGACAGATCGGTCAGGCCGAGAGCAACTCCAAGATTCTCTGCTGCCCTTGAGGTCCGTTCCTCATTCCGCTCGATCAGACGGAACTTCTCATCCAGTGCGACACGGGCATTATCAATCGCCATCTGCGTCATCTGACGCTTCAATCCCCGCTTAGGAACGAGCGCCTTCACATTCAGCCAGTTCTGTAGGGCGGCTGCCCCACTCTCTGCATCAAGCAATTCTTCACCTTCATCAGAGGCCTCGTTAACCTGCTCTTCCACTTGTTCCTCTGTCTGTTGCTCCTGCTGCACTGGCTTCATGTCCGGCAGAAGAATTTCCTGAGGAAGCGCTGGATTGTCGCTGTAATACTGTGTCACATAGGACAAGAAATCTCCATAAGCCTCTCCATAGAACGGAAATACCGAGGCATGGCGCTCGATCATTTTTCCTTGACGCACATACAGAATCTGCACGCACATCCAGCCCTTATCGACAGTAAAGCCGAATACATCACGATTTCTCGCATCATTCATCGTAATCTTCTGCTTCTCCATCAGCGCATCAATGCTTCTGATCTGATCACGCAGTTCCTTCGCCCGTTCGAAGTAAAGTTCCTCGGCTGCTTCTTCCATTTTGCGCTGAAGCTCCTGCTTGATCTCCTCATGCCCACCGTTCAGGAAAGACACGATCTCTTGGATCATCTCATCATACGTCTGCTGCGACACTTCCTTCACACAAGGTGCCAGGCATTGTCCCATATGATAGTACAGACATACTTCCTTGGGCATCACATTACATTTACGTAGCGGATACATCCGGTCGAGCAGCTTCTTTGTCTGCTGTGCTGCATAAGCGTTGGGATACGGTCCGAAATACTTAGCCTTATCCTTCAGAATTCTACGCGTGACTTCCAGCCTTGGATGAGGTTCATTCGTAATTTTGATATATGGGTAGGTCTTGTCATCTTTCAACAGCACGTTATAACGGGGAGAATGTGTCTTGATCAGGTTGCACTCCAGAATGAGTGCCTCCATGTTGCTGCCGGTAACGATATATTCGAAATCGCGAATCTCCGATACTAACCGCTGCGTCTTCCCGTCATGACTGCCTGTGAAATAAGAACGCACACGATTCTTCAGGATTTTGGCCTTCCCGACATAAATGATCGTGCCGTTCTTGTTCTTCATCAAATAGCAACCCGGCAAATCGGGCAGCAACGCTAGCTTGTGGCGGATCGCCTCCAGCGCTTGCTCCTGCTCTTGCACTTCCTTGGCATAGTTATCTGGATAATTGCTATTACTCATTGTCCTCTCCCCCTCTCAGCTTCATGATGCCCTCTGCACGAAAACGCCCCCGGACATGCCGGAGGCGTAGATGTAGCACCTTCTGAATCAGCTAGCCAAATTAATGTTTGGCGATCATGTTTTTCAGTGCGTCTTTGGAGTTCAAGCCAACAACTTTGTCGACAGGTTGGCCATCTTTGAACAATATAAGAGTTGGAATGCTCATTACGCCAAAGCGGGATGCAGATTCAGGATTCTCGTCCACATTTACCTTTGCGATCTTAACCGAATCACCCAAATCACTGGACAATTCCTCCAAAATTGGTGCTATCATTTTGCAAGGACCGCACCAAGGCGCCCAAAAGTCAACCAGAACGGTACCTGTACTTTCGACTTCACTATTAAAAGATTGATCGGAAACATTTACTATTGCCATGATATCTCCTCCTTGTATGTTACTGGAATGCCTGCATGATGCCAGCCAACATTCCCTAACTAATCGGTATAGGTTAGTTTGCGTCAAATTATGACACTATGGATTTCATTATAACATAACTTTTTAGTAAATGGGAATTCGCGTCCTGGCACCATCTTTACAAACTTGAAAGCGATTGGTTATACTAAGAATATCCAAATCCTGTTTTGTCTATGATATTTTTAATTGACAGTACATAAAGTGTTAGAAGGAGGCCTCGCCCGCATGGATGCTAACCCGCATGTGAACGACCCACGCCAGCATATCAATGAAGAACCACGTAATGATTTTTTTGATTTGATGAACGGTTTCTTCGGTATGACCACCCTTATGGCCGTTATTTTCTTCGGCATGGTCATCTTGAAGTTTATCGCCAGCTAACAAGATCGCTGGCGGTCAGGCAGCCTAGATAGAATCTTACCTATTTACTCTTCTGAATAACACAAAGAGGACCTCGCAATCCCGTTCATGGGTTATTGCCGAGGTCTTTTTGCATGATAAATTATTTATCTGATCTATGATCTCTTGCCGCGCTTATTACTACCGGTCACCGTAACCACGTCCACGAACGGAGCGATCCGATCCATCAACCGCTGCCCTTTATGCCGTTCTTCCCCATCCTTGCTTGTAAAGCTCAGATGCTGCTCCAGCGCATCCAGGGAATAATTCGAGGTGTAGAAAGTCGGCTTGCGGTTCATCCGATAATTCAGAATCGAGCCCATTACATGGTCGCGAACCCAAGGATTCAGATTTTCCGCTCCAATATCGTCAAAAATGAGCAGATCCGCCTGTTTCATCACTTCAACGGTCTCCTTCAGCTTCTGCGAATCCTGAAGCATCGATTTCAAATCCTCTACAAATTCCGGCATATACACAATCGCCCCGGAATACCCTGACTTCGCCAGCTTATGCAGTAGATAGCACATTAAGAAGGTCTTACCCGTTCCGAAGTTTCCTTCCAGAAATAAGCCTCGCGGCTGCAGTCCATTCTCTTCCGTATCGCTAATATAACGAAGCACTTGGGTCACAGCAGGAGCACGAACGCGATCCTTCGTCAGAATCTCGACTTCGTCATACCCTTCCTTCAGAGCCCGTTCATCCACATAGAAGCTGCGGATCTTCTTCTGAATCAACAGTTCGTTCTCCCGTTGCAGTTGCTTGGAGCAAGGTACCTGACGGGCGACAATTTGCGGTCCGAGCGTGTTGTTCTCTACCGACAATTTCGTGAAATGGCCGGGAAAATCATTAGGACATTGATCAAGCCCGGGACACTTGGCACAATGGCGGCTGTCATTCACATATTGATACAGCTTGGCCATATCCCGAACCAACTGCTCCTCTTCCAACTCAGGATGCTGCGCACGCAGTTCGAGTACAAGCGGATCGTTCAATAGCTCCGCCTTAAGTTGCTCCGACCGCCTGCGTAAGTTGTTATTCTTCATCCCAGACAGCATTTGACCGATTGAATCCATCGCTTCCGTCCTCCTTTCCCATTAAGCTTCATTATTCTTGCCAGCTTGCATCCGTTCCGCAAGCTTCAGCATCTCTGCGAATTCCTCATCGGAGACGCCCTCTTCCTGGGCAGAGCTTTGCACAATCGGAATTTCCGGTTTGCTCTTACCAGCAGGCTGGCGCCCTTTGTAGGTACGTCTGCGGTTTGTCCCCTCTTGCGACTCAGAGGCGGATTTTGCCTTCACCTTGGATTGCTCGCGGATGTATCCGACCGCCTTCTCATAAGTATTTATCTGCTTCATCAGCATATTGGAAGCAATAGCCTCCACAAAATTGCGGTTAATCCGCTGATCAGTATTGGAAGTGAGTAATGACATCAAGTAGTGAATCAGGACATTGATGACTTCGCCAGGCAATTTATAATTCAAATCGATCTTCGTAAAGATATCTAGTAAATTGTCCGGAACAGCTCCCGGGAAAAAGGTTCGGAGCAGGCGCGTATACGGCTCGTTGCGAAGCATCATATTGTATTGATGAATATCACATTTATTAATGAATTGCTTCGGTACCTCCAAATAATATTCCATCTGTACCGCGAACTCTTCCAATTGAGCCTCTTCTTCATGAGGAGAAGAAATAGAGACGACCTTGGCATAGGCGACCTCTCGCTCCTCCTTACGCCTCTTACCTTGGCGGAAATGGAGATTAGCCCGGTGCTGCAGTTCGTCCAGCAGGATTCCGCCACTCGGATCGAATACCCCATCCTCGTCCAGTAAACGGCAAAGATCCTGCACGCTCAAATCGAATTTATGGGCCACAAAATTAAGCACTCCCATCCCTTCCAGATTGAAGCGAAGCCCTTCAACATGAGCACGGTTCACCGAATCGCGAGGAAAGCGAAGAATAATATCCGCGTAGTTAATCTGCTCCTCTTCATCCACCATTGGCCCTCCACTCTGACGTGCTAAGGCTGTCTCGGCAATTGCCTGCTCCAATTCATAGTCGATAGAGTGGGTGTTCAATTCAAAAATATCATAGAACGGCACTGTAATATTTTCTTTGTTGTAAGACAAGCCGTACATATCCCCTGGTTCCTTACTGAAGAACCGTTCACGCAATGACAGAACAGCAAACTTCCCTATCTTGTCGCGCAGTAGCAGCGTCAGATGCTGAGTATTGAAAAATTCTGTCGGCGATAAAGGAGGCTGCAGCTCGTATTCGTACATATATTCATCACTATCCGTCATATACATGCGGCTCGTCTGCAGTAGACCGACTGCCTCCAATTTGGAAGTCTGCTCTACGAGCAAAGAACGCCCCTTCTCGCTTGGATCGATCCCCAGCGTCAAGAACAGCACCCGCTGCTGCTCGACCTGTGAATAACCGACCTGATCTTGAGGCACCTGCTCAACCAAAAGCCGATATAGTGAAATAGCAAAAGCCCCGACCATAGGTTGATAGATTAGACTTAGCGTCTTCCCGTCAACTGGACTGAGACTGAAGTCACGATATACGCAATAGCGGTGATTTTCAGTAAAATGCAGCATGTTGTTCATGCGCACAGCTTCATCGCTCCTTCACACAATTGGATTCTTTATTCTCTATTGAAACGTCTAACAAAAATCGAATCCAACTCTGAAATTCGACCCTTGAACTCTCGCACGTTCGATCAATGTTTCTCTATTCTATCACAAAATGGTTCCGCTTGAATCGTTAAAACCATACAAAAATCATGCCATTTCCCTGGCAATAATTCTAAAAAAACGACAAAAAAAGGCCGATTAACGCTTAAATCGCAGCATTATCGGCTTTTTCTTCATAAATATGTACATGCTAGCATTTTGTTTAAAACGACCTAGAAGAGTTTAGAACATCTTATATCCAGCGAAGCGCAACTTGCGGATCGTCCATCCGCTCAAGATCGCCCCTGCCAGACCCGCCAAAGCAGTCAAATAATCAACAAGACGGAATGAGGACAAATAGAGTCCTAGACTCTTATCATGATCCCATAGTGTGTATACTACAACCGGAACAATGATAATAACGAACACGTAAGCTGGGAACCAGGTAGTCTTCATTAACATGTTAAGAATAAATCCGATCCCGAACATCATAACAAAAAACAATACCATCAATATCAATACGATGAGCCATCCCATGTTTCTCACCCCTTATGTACACTATAACAAAGGTCACATAATTTATAACTAGTAGATAGTTTACTAAAAAAAATGTTGCAAAGCAATGAACTTTGTATGATTTAATAACGTTTTCATTTGCCCCTGCCGATCATAATAGGATACAATGGTGACAGTGCATAAATTTATGCCTACCTAATGATTATTTTAGGAGTGATCATACAAATGAATGAAGCTGCATTAACCCTGGAAGGCTGGTATGCTCTCCATGATTTCCGCACCATGGACTGGACGGCCTGGAAAGAAACCGACGATGAAGAGCGTGCTGGCGCCCTGGAGGAGCTTCACAACTTTCTGCAGGAATGGGACTTATTAGAGCAATCCAAGACCGGTAGTACTGCCGTTTATTCGATTATTGGACAAAAGGCAGATTTTGTATTCATGCATCTCCGTGAATCGCTTGAGGAGCTGAATGCGCTGGAGAATGCTTTTAATAAAACGACCTTTGCCGAATATACAAAAAAAGCCTATTCATATGTCAGTGTAGTAGAACTTAGTAATTACCTCGCCTCTGGTGGAGGAGATCCGAAAGACAATCCGGAAATCATGGCCCGTTTGCAGCCGATTCTTCCCAAGTCCAAGCATATCTGCTTCTATCCTATGAACAAGAAACGGGATTTAAGCGATAATTGGTATATGCTCTCCATGGACGAGAGACGCGCGATGATGCGCAGCCACGGTTTGATCGGACGCAGTTATGCCGGTAAAGTCAAACAGATCATTTCCGGTTCGGTTGGTCTCGATGACTGGGAATGGGGAGTTACGCTGTTCTCAGATGACCCGCTACATTTCAAGAAACTCGTCTACGAGATGCGCTTTGATGAAGTTAGTGCCCGTTATGGCGAGTTCGGCTCCTTCTACGTGGGTAATCTGTTAAATGAACAACTATTCGAAGATATGCTCAAAATCTAATAGATGTAGTCAAAAAGTCCACTTTTGATCACGAAGTAAATCAGGAAGTCCACTCGGCATCGAATCTTGAATTCAGCCGGGCCTTCCGGTGCTCACGTACCTACTACGTACGCTCCGCTCCTCAGGCCCTAGCTTCATCCAACCTTCTCGGTGCTGAAAATCGGACTTTTTGAACATGATTTGAAACGCTTAGTCTAAACTCAAAAAAGGGGCACCTTCCGATCGGAGGGTGCCCCTTAATATTATTATTCTTCGCTATCGTCCTCTTCTTCAAGCCTGCGCAGCGACTCCAGAAATTCCGCTGTTGCGCGATCACGGTCCCTGCTCTTCTCCTTCAATCGTTCAATGGCAGGCAGAATCAGAATATCGACTTCCTTCTGGACAACATAAGATAAATCATATTGTCCTTGCGACTCCAAATAAGAACCGACCTCCATCAAGCCGTTATAACGATCCAATTCTTCTCGGGTTAACAAACCTCGTACCTGCACACTGCAATGTCTCATTTTACAGGAATCTGCCTTTCTTTAGAACGAGCGGAATCCCGCCGATAATAAATAAATAACGGATATCGACCAGCTTCTTGATTTGTGCAGCTACCCAGCCTTTGTACTTCTTGCCGAATGCACTGGCTACAGCCTCACCTTTACCCAAGGAAGCTACCGTCCCCTTATTACTGAAAGCGAATTTCTTAAGTTCTTTGTTACGAATCGAAGCTACGACATTCTGCGCACAGGTCACCCCTTGCTGCATAGCGATTTGCGCAGTCGGCGGATATGGTCGACCTTCTGGATTGAGCATGATTGAGTTGTCCCCAATAATAAACACATGGTCATAACCCGGTGCATGTAGATATTCGTCAACCTTCACCCGGCCTCTGGATGTCTCGAAGCCAGCGGCCTCTACCAAACGGTTGCCGCGGATTCCACCGGTCCATACTACGGTAGCCGAACGTATAACTTCCCCATTCGCCAATATAACTCCGTCTTCCATGCACTCCTTGATCGCGATACCAATCTTGAACTGAACACCCTTCTTCACAAGCACATTCTGAGCATACTCCACCAGTTCAGGGTCGAAGCCTGGTAATATCGCCGGAGCAGCCTCTACATTATAAATATTAACGAGACTAGGGTCCACATCATATTCTTTGCAAAGGCGCGGAATGCGATCAGCCAATTCGGCAACGAATTCAATACCACTAAAGCCGGCTCCGCCGACTATAAAATTCAGGCGATCCGTCCGGCTCTCATCCAACTTGTACAGAGCGAACTGATATTCAATATGCTCGCGAATCAAGCGAACCGAGTTAATGCTGCGAATCGTCATCGCGTATTCAGATAGTCCCGGAATACCGAACGATTCAGGCTCTCCACCCAGTGCAATGATTAGATAATCAAAAGACAAAGTCCCATCCTGAAGAATCACCTTGCGGTCAGACAGACGAATTTCTTTGACATTGGATTTAACCAAATCTATCTTAAATTCATCAATCAGCTTCGAAATGGACACCCGGGTATGCTCGATCGAATCTGTTCCAGCTGCCGGCATATGTAGGTGCGTTGTGAAATAATGATAATCGTGACGATTTACCAAGGTTACATCCGCTTCATTATAATTCAGTTCCTTTTGCAGACGCTGCGCCGTTAAAATCCCGCCATATCCAGCACCGAGAATGACGATTTTAGGTATGGTACTCATCTCTAGTACTCCTTCCAGTTTCAAACACTCTATTTTTTTACTTTTTCCTATCCGAATCCTATTTTAATGTGAAAATAACCACATAAAAAAATAATGATCAGTTTGTATATTTGTCTATCTTGATGTTTATGATATTTGTCACAAATATTGTAACCCTTATTGTAACTCTAATAACCATTTTAAAGCAAAATTGTAGTAAAAAAAATGACAATACCCATTTTCAAATGTGCTTTTTTCGTCACAAATTTATGTGCATACATTTTGAATAATATCGACTTTTGTATAAAAGATCAAGTCTTATTTTATGCCGCTTGCGGGCATTTCAATGGTCGCATAAATTGGAAATTCGACAAATATCGTGTTAGCTTTGCAAGTCAACGATGGGCGATTATAATAAAGTAGAAATGACAATATAAAACTTCAAGAAATGATCTGGAGGTGTAAGACTGTGTCATCCCTGAATGCCAGCGGAGAATTTACCGACCTTCTCATTATCGGAGGAGGCCCGGCAGGTATGTTCGCCGCTTTCTATGGTGGAATGAGAAAAGCTTCCGTCAAGTTAATCGAAAGTATGCCTCAGCTAGGCGGACAAGTAGCAGCCCTCTATCCTGAGAAATATATTTACGATATTGCCGGCTTTCCTAAAGTTACAGGTCAGGAACTAGTGAACAATTTAACGGAACAACTCAAAATGTTCAACCCTGACATTCGTCTTGAGGAGAAAGTACTACAAATTGAAAAGAAGGATGAGCGGCATTTCATCGTAACGACCGATAAAGACGTTCATCACGCCCACGCTATTATTATCACCGCAGGCGTCGGCGCATTCGAACCGCGTCGTCTTGATCTTGAGAACGCTCTTGCCTTCGAGAAGCAGAATCTGCATTATTTCGTCAACGATATGGAGAAATTCCGGGACGGAAAGTACTGATTAGCGGTGGAGGCGACTCGGCCGTGGATTGGGCGCTCATGCTTGAACCGATTGCCGAGCAAGTAACGCTCGTACATCGTCGTGATAAATTCCGGGCTCATGAACATAGTGTTGAGAAGCTGATGGCTTCCCGCGTTAATATCGTAACGCCAACAGAGATTACAGAACTTCACGGCGAGGATCAAATCAAGCAAGTAACGCTGACCCATGTCAAGACGAAGGAAGAATCCATCGTTGATGTCGACGATGTGATCGTTAATTTCGGATTCGTATCTTCACTGGGCCCAATTGCTGAATGGGGTCTCGATATTGAATCGAATGCCATTGTCGTAGATTCGCGTATGGAATCTTCGATTCCAGGGATCTTTGCTGCTGGGGATATCGCTACTTATCCTGGCAAGCTGGATTTGATTGCGGTCGGCTTCGGAGAAGCTCCTACAGCTGTAAACAACGCCAAGGTGTACATCGATCCGGAAGCGAAGCTATCGCCAGGTCATAGCAGCAATATGAAGCTATAAGATAGGCTATTCCTTCCCGGTGCTGAAACCGGACTTTTGAGCTTCTATTAAATAAGTAGAATCAAATCTACATGAGATTTAAATAAAAAGGGTATCTTAACTTTACGCAGGAAAATGATGTCGTAAAGGAGAGATACCCTTTGCTTTATGTCTGCCCGTTATGCAACGGCCTGGCCCCATTAACTGCAGCTTGTCCGGATTGTGGATATACTCTGGATAACGCCGGTCGAAGAGAAGATTATGCCGGGCCATATAGTCCTTATGGCTCCGCAGATCAATATACATCCGCTCTCTCACTCCACAGTCTTGAAGGCTGCGAACACGTAGTCCAATGTCCACACTGCCACGAGGCTTATATTTATCGAGTTAATCTTTGGGAATCCCCTTAACTACGAGTGAAGTGACTAGAGATTTCACAGGTTAGGAGAACCAAAGCTTGTCCAACTTAGTGCAAAATAGAACCGTCCGATGTATTTAATTCACGTCTATGGATCTCTGCCAACAGAAGTGCGATGAACTCCCGATCCAGGTTCAGTTCCGTGGCCAGATAATAGGATTCAAGCAACATTTCATCTGTTAACATCGCCATTGATCATACACCCTTTCTATTTTTTTCTAATCATAACAAGTTTCTCCGATCAGAACAAGCGTTCTGTTATCCACAAACACCTGTGGAAATCCTGTGAATAACTTGTTAGTAAAGTGCGTAGTTGACTGTAAAATCTAATTGGATAATGTGGATAAAAGTTATTCACAGGATTTTTGTGTCAAAATTTCCGAAAAATTTTTTTTAGATATAGAAGTGATAAGTGATCTAATTACGCTGATGGAATTCTATTGTGGTCTCGTGTTGACCTCGAATATCCATACTCTACCGTTCACATCGATTCCATAATCAAAGCCCAATTCCCCGATTCCCGGAAACGATCTCTCCATAATCCCGACGCATGTGTTTGTTAATTTACGCATCTCCGCCCGTTTCGTCCTGGCCATTCCCCAGACAATGACTGGCTTAAGGCTGTGCGGGCTGTCAACTGAGTCCCTCCCTTGCACAAATTCGTAACGAATAGGCCAGGACGGGCCAATCTTCCAACCATCGCTCGATACACCCATTTTCCATTCTGTTTGACAACCTTCACACGATAATCGATCGGCCGGCCGCCAATTCTGGCCAGATGGATTCCTTGCTGAATAATATAAGGGCGGCCAACCTTTGTTCGGTTCAGTGCCCGAAACATAGTATCATAACTTGTAAAGGATGATCTTCTAGACATATTGGTAAATGAATAGGTACCGCCTGAATATGTTACCTTGATTACGCCATAACCACCACCGCCACGGACTGGCTTGATGACGACCATACCGAAACTGTGCAACATTTGTTTCAAGGATTCAGAATTATACTTACGAGTTTGTGGTATGTGGGCAGCCACACTATCGTTACCGAGCAGTGCTTCCGTCTTGAGCCACTTATTGGCTAACTGTCTTCCCACGGGTGACATCCCCCTTTCCGTTATGTGATATTCATACTCGAACTATCATTTTTTTTCTTGTATGTTTGTCCGCGTCAATGGCCTCTTTTATAACGCAAACGCTTTCTAGGCAAAATTTCAAATTTAACGTATAGTAGGTAGGAGATATATAAGTTGAACTATTGAACGAACAGATCTAGGCAGCCGGGTGAACTGTTCTTCCGATCGCTGTTGCTCACGAATTTCTTTGATTTTATACAATTCAATATAGAAGAAATTCGTTCACAAAGGGAACACTTTGCTTCTCCAGAATCACTTCACCCTATTGCCTATCACTGATCTTGCTTTTAGTTCAACTCATATATAATTGGAGGATCTTAGGTTCACCGGGAAGGGGCGCTAATTATGTCGGCTTTATTTGAAGTATTGTATTGGTTCGCTATGATTGCAATGTCGCTGGTACTAGCAGCGATTACGGTAGCTGTGTTCCTGTTCGGCTTCAAGGCGATTAAGACATTACGCAAAGGGCTCGGAATCAGCTGTATCATCTTCTCGGTCGTCGCCGCTGGAATGATCGTACTTATGGTCAACAAGCAATTTTTCTAATTGCTACATATTCAAACAAAAGAGATTCGTTCCTTTTCATTCATTGAAAGGGCACGAATCTTTTTTTTCTGAAAAATTTGAAACTATATCATATTAAAACGTATTATTTATATAACAAGTCCTCGGGAGGTTCTACACCAATATGGAAAATTCACAGACATGGAGCGGAAGGTTCAAGAATCTGTTCATTAACAACCGTTTCGTTCTTTTTCTATTGATCTTGCTCTTGATCGGTTTAAATATATTCGTCTTCGACAAAATTTCTTTCGTATTCAGGCCATTAACGGTACTGCTTAAAACTGTACTTCCTCCAATATTATTGACAGGTGCCCTCTATTACTTGCTTAATCCATTAGTCAATTGGTTGGAGAAGAAAGGGATCAAACGCATCTATACAATTGCAGGCCTTTACTTGCTCATTATTGGCCTGATTACTATCGTTATCGTCTCTGTAATCCCACCTCTTCAGGAGCAGATTACCCGGCTTATAGATAATTTTCCAGAATACAGCTATGAGGTGCAGCTGCAATTCGAGAGTCTAACCGGAAGTGACATCTTTCACCAGTTCCAGACGACTACGGGCTTTGATCCAACAAGTGTTGGAGAGACATTATCCCAGCAGGCTACAAAAATCATGAATACTGCATGGTCGGGCATCGGCGGCTTCTTAGGCGCACTCAAGGATGTGGTTCTTACGATCGCAACCATACCTTTTATCCTGTTCTATCTACTCAAGGACGGGAAGAAGCTTCCACATTACTTTTTGAGATTTGTACCCAGCAGGTTTCGGGAGAACACACATACGGTCATGACCGAAATGAACGACCAGATTAGCCATTACATCCGTGGGCAAATCATCGTCAGCTTCTCTGTCGGAATATTGATGTATATCGGGTTTTTGATTATTGGACTGGATTACTCATTAATTCTGGCTCTGATTGCTTCCTTTACCAATATCGTTCCTTATCTGGGTCCAGCAATCGCCTTTACGCCAGCGCTAATTATCGCATCTGTTACCTCACCGTTAATGTTGTTCAAGCTAATCATCGTATGGGCAGTTGTGCAATTCATCGAAGCCAAACTTATTTCGCCGCAAATTATGGGCAAAAAGCTACGGGTTCACCCTATAACGATTATTTTCGTTATTCTGACTGCAGGTCATCTTTACGGTTTCATCGGTATCCTACTGGCTGTTCCAGGATATGCGGTTCTTAAAGTAATCGTGACTCATCTCTTTAAATGGTTTGAGCAACGTTCCCATTTATATGATCCGATTGAACCGGATGAGACGAATGAGGGCAAGCCTCAGACAGTAGACAGTGGCCAACCTCCACTAACCGATAATTAAAACTTTGACCTAATATTAAAAAGCACAGCCCTCACGGAGACTTCCGTGGGAACTGTGCTTTTTGCCATTTCTACGAGCTAAATGCTCAGCATCATGAACAAGGAACTTCTAATCACAAAGCTCCGGTTTGCCCTCTTCATCACGCATGCGGAAGGACTGTCCACAGCCGCAGGTAGCGGTGGCATTTGGATTATGGATGGTAAATCCACCGCTCATTCCAGATTCTTGAAAATCGATTTCAAGACCGTTCAGGTAGCGAAGATCCTCTTTCTCCACGACAACTTTTACGCCCTTGATATCCATAAACACATCTGCTTCACTCTCTTCATCGTCCAGACCCATACTATATGAGAAGCCGCTGCATCCGCCTGGTTTCACCGCTAAACGCAAGAACATATCCGGTATTTCCTGTTCGGCCAGCATATCTTTGATTCGCTCGATGGCACTTTCAGAAATTTCAATCATTTTAGCCCTCCTTAGGATTCCTATTCAAGAGGTCATTCAAAAAATAATGCTGCTTTTTTGAATTCTCATTATTAAAAGTATACTCCACATGGCAAGTCCCCTCAAGAGACTGGTTCAATTACATCTCTATAATTGTCATGTTTTTCCTCTAAAATTTAAGTCTTTTCTTCCAGACTTATTGCCGCCTATAAGATTCAAGGTTTATAATAAGGGTTGTTCCGCTTTTGATCACAAAGTGAATCAGGAAGTAGAATCGGCACCGAGAAGGTTGAATTCACATTATAAGCTAAGGAATTTAAGAAGTTTTAACGGGATATGATGAAAATTGCATCCATATAAGCCGGATAACGTATGGGCTATTTCGTTCATTTTTTTCACAGTTCAGATCCAAACCAGAAACGGAGGTAATATCATGATTCCAACAGTGATTGAGACAACCGATCAAAGAATGCTTGAAATCGTTAATAAAGTAAGAAACGGTGAGCGATTAACTCTTGAGGACGGGGTATACCTGTACGAGAGTGATGATATTCTAACAATCGGCCAACTGGCCAATGAGGTCAATTTAAGAAAAAATGGCAAGAAGGTCTATTTCATCGAAAACATGACCTTATACTTCACTAATGTCTGTGAATCGCACTGCGCATTCTGTAACTTCCGACGCGATGAAGGAGAAGATGGCGCGTACACATTGTCCGGGGCAGAAATGATCACTTACGTTGAGCAGCATATTCATCCAGGCGTACGCGAATTCCATATTACAGGCGGACATAATCAACATGTTCCGTTCCAATATTATGTCGACTCGCTGAAGGCACTACATGAACGTTTCCCTGAGGTAACGCTCAAGGCCTACACGGCTGCTGAGATCGAGTTCTTCACTCGCATTAGCGGGCTAAGCACGAAGGAAGTGCTTATGGCGCTGCAGCAGGCAGGCCTTAAATCGCTGACGGGCGGCGGAGCGGAGATTCTGTCCGATCAATACCGCGAGAAGATGAAGGTCGAGAAGGCTAATGTTGATCAATATCTGGATGTCCATCGTACAGCTCATCAGTTGGGAATGAAGACGCATACTACAATGCTGTATGGAGCTATTGAAACCCATGAAGATCGCGTACGTCATATGACACAAATTCGCGAGCTACAGGATGAGACAGGAGGATTCATGGTATTTATCCCATTATCCATGCAGCCTCGTAACAAGAATGCTGGAATCATGCGCCGCAACTCCGCCTTCGAGGATTTGAAGACGATCGCGATCAGCCGCCTAATGCTGGACAACATTCAACATATCAAGGCTTACTTCATCAACATCGGCGTACAGCTCACTCAGATGGCACTGGCTTTCGGAGCATCCGATGTACACGGAACGCTCGTTAGAGAACGGATCAGCCATGCGGCTGGAGCCAACACACCTGAAGGACTAACCCGTAAGGAATTGATGTGGTTGATTAAAGGTGCTGGCAGAATTCCGGTGGAACGTGACACCTTCTATAATGAGATCGAAATTTACGAATAATCTCGACTGATATTCAACAGCCGGGGGATAGGAACCTATCCTCCGGCTGTGTTATTTTCACCTTGAATGTAACCAAGCCTCTAGTCATCTATCAGCTCGATCTCCCTGATCTCGGCAATAATCCGTTCGTGTAACGCTTCTGCGGTCTCGGCTTCGACGCTCTCCCCATTCACAAGCGCATATGGCGACAAATAACATAGACCACAGCTTGTCAAACATCCGTATTCATAGACATCGCAATTGGGCTGCTCTCTTAGTTTATCCATAATTTCCTCAGTACCATGGGCTGTATTGTGGGTACAATACTCTATAATGGCTCGCACGCGAATCTCCTCCATATATTCAGGCTTGGTCACAAGCATAATTATTAATAAACTCTATAAGCATTTAAATTTAAAGTTATATGTAATATAATAAGATGCGAAAGGAGCTGAAGACAATGAGTGAAAATGTACAAGATAAATTATATGACGAAGTATCCGAAGTACTGGACAAACTTCGTCCATTCCTGCAACGTGACGGCGGTGACGTAGAACTGGTCGACGTCGAAGACGGAATCGTCAAGTTGAAGCTGGTAGGTGCTTGCGGTAGTTGCCCAAGCTCGACGATCACCCTGAAAGCAGGGATCGAGCGCGCACTGTTCGAAGAAGTAGACGGCGTTCAAGAGGTTGTACAAGTATTCTAAGGACGTCCTACGGAATTAAATCCAGCATTTATGCTGTATCATGAACCTGGCCCCTTCGTTATAACGAAAGGGCCAGGTTTTTTCATATTATCGATCTCAAGATTGCTTGATCCAGGGCCGTATCGGATCTAGTCCCCGGAAATATCCATCACATTCCCCGTAATAAAATCCGAATCCGAATGGCATAAGAAAGTGATAACACGGGCAATATCCTCCCCACTGCCCGGCCGACCAAGAGGAGTCTCCCCATCAGATAGCTCGCGAGCCTCTTGGATGGAAATCTCTTTGTTGCCACCACGAATGTCTCCAGGGCACACCATATTCACCGTGATGCCAAATGATGCCTCCTCAACGGCTAGTGTCTTGGTGAAGGAGACAAGTCCGGTCTTGGCAGCAGCATATACAGCCCGATGCGGCCAAGCACGGGACTCAGCGGCATGACCAAAGCCAAAATGGATAATCCTTCCCCATCCCTTCTTTCGCATCCCCGGCAGGACAAGATGATCCAGCAACATCGTCCCAACCAGATTGCCGTCAATCATCGCCATGATATCCGCCTGATCATAGTCTGTGAACATGCGCCGCTCACGAATAAACGGACCCGCGTTATTCACAAGTATGTCCACTGTACCTAGCCGATCATTCACCTGTTGCACTAGACCTTCAAGCTGCTCCCTGCGAGAAATATCCGTCTTAACCGCAATCGCACGTACGCCCATTCCTTCGATCTCGCTCTGCAGAAGCAGTGCTTCCCGCTCACTATGTACATAATTTATCGCAATATCGCATCCCTGCTCCGCCAGCATTAGCGCTGTCTTCTTCCCAAGACCTTTGGCACTTCCGGTAATAAGGGCGACTTTTCGCATCTTTTGTCCTCCTTCTTTTTAAAGGTTGTTCAAAAAGTCCACTTTTGATCACGAAGTAGATCATAAAGCTATTCGACATCGAATCTTGAATTCAGCAGGGCCTTCCGGTGCTCACGTAGGTTTTGCCTACGCTCCGCTCCTCAGTCCCTAGCTTCATCCAACCTTCTCGGTGCTGAAAACCGGCCTTTTTGAACTCACACTTAAAGAGGTTACTCAAAATAGATATCGGGCTTTTTGATCACGTACTTAATCCCTTTTTATTAAGTATAAGAGATTTGAAGCATTCCCTCAAACGCATTTGTCTATAGCATTCAGATCTACCATTTATTTTCCATTTAAAATAGACTATTTTATTTACTTTATGGATTATTCTATCTAGTCGCAGCAAATGACGTTAGAATTACTGGTGGGGCTGCAAAGCTATGATAAAATATGTTTAACAAATTGAAGGGGCAATTGTATGTTACGTCAATTTAAAATCCAGCATCGATTAATTGGTACCTTCTTAGTCGTGTCTATCCTTCCAATCCTGTTCCTTGGCTACTATTCTTATCAGCTGTATTCGCAATCCATCAATGATAAGCTCAGCAAATCGACGTTCCAGGCATTAACTCTGGTCAACAAAAATCTGCTGGCCGAGCTGCAGAACTATCAATTTCTATGCGGCTCCATCTCAACTAACAATTTCGTACAGGAAAGCCTGTCCAAGGGATTAGATCATCAGCAAATTAATGAAACAGCCAAAGAGGATGCAATGGACGCAATATTTCGTACGATATTTCCATCTCATGTTGTCAACGTAAGCATATTCGACGCGAACCATCGTCTTTTCTATGAATTAGGTTTCGAGACGGTCGATAATCACTCTCTAGAGAAGGCAATGCATGATGTGGATGCCAATGCCCCCTACGACGGCCTTACTTATGTCAAGACAATCCGTTCGTATGATACGGTTGTGCTCGGGCGCAAGATTCATGCTATGGACGATAGTACGGTGCCCATCGGTTATGCTTTTATTTTTATTAGCGGGGACTTGTTCTCCAGAAATATTCTATCCAGCGTTAATCTTGGAACCGGTTCCAAACTGATGATTATGGGCCGCGACGGAAGCGTACTGTCAACCAATGACGAAGAGATTCCTCTGGGCGGGCCTTATGCCGACCCCGATCTCATTCGGCAAATTAAAGAACATCAACAACGGGACGTCCATTCCTTCTCCCTACAGGTGAATAATGCAGGGCAGCAGGTCTCCTATATATACAATGAACAAATCGGCTGGTATCTCATCTCCATGATGCCCTTCTCCTATATCAATTCGGAGACGAGCAAGATTACCGTCAGCATGACGATTATTATGATCCTGATGGCCATAACCTGCATCATTATTATCTCTTTTATGAGCAGCAGCATTGTCAAACCGATTAAGAAGATTATCAGCTTCTGCAATCAAATATCGACAGGTAACTTCTCTAATCGAATTAAGGATGATCAGGAGGACGAGATGGGGATTCTCTCCTACAAAATTAATATGATGGTGGATGAAATCGAGCACTTGATGCATAACCAGAGGTTGGACCAGAAGCGAAAACGGGAATTGGAGCTTCAGATGCTGCAGTCACAGATCAATCCCCACTTCCTGTTCAATACGCTTAACACACTGCGTTGGCTTGCCATTATTAATCATGTTCCTGTACTGAGCAACGGGATCAGTTCCTTATCAGAGCTGCTGCGCAGCACGATCCTGGACCGTGACGAGCAAATTACAATCCGTCAGGAAATCGATAATCTGAGCAATTATTTTGAAATACAGAAAATTCGCTATGCCGACAGCTTCCAAGTTGAATATGACATTGATGAGGAACTACTCGATTGTCTAATCCCAAAATTCATCCTGCAGCCTGTTGCCGAGAATGCGATTATCCATGGATTGTCGGAGCATAGCAAAGCAATTGAGATTAAGATCAAAGTCCAACAGAAGGATGATCTCATCAGCATCGAGATTATCGATAACGGTAAAGGCTTCGATACAAGCGTAGTCCATGACCCGGATACGGCGGCGAATAACAAGAAGCTGTCAGGGATCGGAATAACCAATGTGGACGAGAGAATCAAGCTCTATTATGGGGAACACTACGGACTCTTCATTACCAGTGTTATTGGAGAAGGCACCTGCTGTAAAATAATTATTCCTACGCATAAGACACCTTAGATGAGGAGGTATCTCAATGTATAATGTACTGCTAGTTGATGACGAACCTATCGTAAAAATCGCACTGAGAACGATGATTGCCTGGGAGGCTCTTGGCTTCCCAATCTGTGGAACCGCTTCAGATGGAGCAGAGGCGCTAGCATTAATTGAGAAATTACACCCTGACATCATCATTACCGATCTGAAAATGCCGAATATGGACGGTCTGCAATTAATCCGAGAATTGAACAACCTGAACTATCCTGGCAAGGTGATCGTCGCCAGCAACTTTGGCGATTATGAGCTAGTCCGCGAAGCTCTACTACTGGGCGCCGTCGATTATATGCTCAAGATCAGTATCAAGACCGATGATCTGATTGCCCAGTTGCACAAGACTGCCAAGCTGCTCGAGGAACGGCAGCAATCCCTGCAGGAGCAGGATATGAGACAAATGATGCAGAACAGCCTCAAAAGTGTGAAGAATTCTATTCTGAAGGATTATTTTAATGATGCAGACTATGAGCTGGAGCATTTCGTACAGGACAAGCAAATCAAGCTGAATATGACGGATACCCCTTGCTATCTGTTCTATATTACATTCGACCAGGACAAATCCGCAGGCCATAATGAGAAATCCGACATTTCCCTCGCGTTCATTGAGAATACGATTCTCGATCTCATCGATGACGCTAGCGACATTGAACTGTTCCAGGTTGGTATGGGCGGCATCGCAGCCATGATCTCCAAGAAGCAGTTAGAGAAGCACCAGGGCGATCCACTCAGCTTCATCAACAAAATACACAAGTTAATCCAGATGTACATTTCTGTAGAGCCGCTGATTGTCTATTCCCATGGAATCAAAGGCTACGAGGAAGCAAGGAGGGCCTATTGGGCTTGTAAAGATGCCTTGAACATGAACTTCTATGAGCATTCTTCCGTAATCTACGAGCAGGATGTCAGGTTTCTGCTGGAGCTGGAGCATGCTAATTACGTGGACTATTCCAACTCTCTTCTACGCCACTGGCAAGAGCTGGGACGAGAAACCATCCCAGCTCTGCTTGAGGAATTTATCGGGCAGTGCAGACAGAGCGGCATCCATCCTACCGTTGTCAAAGCCTTTATACTCAAATGCCTCGAGTACATTCCATTATGTGAGGACAAAGTACGAATCAATCATGAAGAGGAATATGAACGCCATAAGAAAGCTCTACTGCATTGCAAAGATACAGCTTCCTTATTGGATACCGCCGCATTGGCCTTCGGACATCTTAGTCTGGTGAACGACTCTTCCGATGCGCCTGCCCTGAAGAAGGTCGTACTAAATGTCATGGACTATGTCGAAGCCCATTACCAAGATAAAATCACGCTGGAAATGATCTCAACCTACGTGAATTTCAGTGAGAACTATCTATGTCGTGTCTTCAAAGAACAGGTCGGCATGAGCCCGATTAGCTATATCAATACGGTGAAGATGAATAAGGCCGCCGCTTTGATTGCCGGTGGACATACTTATATGAAGGAAGTAGCTGCCCTCGTAGGTATCAGCGATCAATTCTACTTCAACCGGCTATTTAAGAAACAGTTCGGCATTTCTCCCTCGAAATATACTGGCCAAAATAAGCAGGCGAAATAGAATCTATTTTACGGGTGTGTGCATCTCTGACTGAATCTGCGCGAAGACATGCTCCACCCGTTCCATCCATTGTTCTGTCGTCATCTTCCCCGTCATGATCGGTGTCATGGACTGTCTGAATAGAGCATTTTTAATATCAATCTTCGATCCCTTCGGTAGTGCCTTCCAATCTTGAAAGATCGTCGTTGCTCCTTCATAAGCGTTGAACATTTCGTATACGCCTGGTGTCAGGTAGGGCTTCGAGAGCTCCTGGGCTCCCTTCAGAGCAAAGATACCATTGGATTTCTCCGCGAACAATTTGACCGATTCATCAGTGTAGAGGAACTTGAGAAACTCCTTAGCCAGTTCCGGGTTTTTGGCTCGGAGAGGAATCGAGAATTGCTCATAACTAGACAAAATGTAGCGCTCGTCGTCCTTGTGGAAGACCTGCACAGGAATCATGCCGAATTCGAAGCCCTCTTCCCGCGGCGAATCCTTCATTTCGTTCTCCATCCAATTGCCGTTAACGATAAAGATGGCCTTACCCTGCATCATATCGGTCTGAGACTGGGTATGGTTCAAATTCACCGTACCGTCCATTAAATAGCCTTCTTTCCCGATCTTTGCGAAGGTGTCCAGAACCTGCTTTACTTCCTCCGTCTTGAACGAACCTGGCTCATAGGAGAAGATCTTCTTCAATTGATCCATTCCCGCCGCATTCGCTAGAGAAGGATACATGATCTCCTCCAGATAATCCGGATAAATCCCCTGATAGGTAAACAGAGCCCTCTTAATCTTATGGCCGTTCGTATCGGTCAGGTAATTCTCCTCTTTCTCTAATTCCTTACCCAGCGCAAAGAACTCGTCCCAAGTCTCCGGCGGTTTCCACCCCTTCTCTCGGAACAGATTCTTATTGTAGATAAGGCCCATTGGCCCTGCATTGAACGGTGCCATGTATATTTTGCCATCCTGATAAGGCGAGAATCTCGTGCTCTCAAGCATTCCCGGCAGAATCATATCCTTGAGCTTCATATCTTTATCGAGTGCCTTACTCTCAAATACATCTGTAAGATCAAGCAGGCCCTGCTCTTTCACCAATGAAGTAATTAAGCCGCTCTGCTCCGTATCGGCAACTGCTAACAGATCCGGCGGATTGCCCGCGACGAGCTGAGGCCGTACAACATCACCAATCCTCGGGCTAATCGTCATATCAACCTTGACCCCAGGATAGGCTGCTTCAAATTTGCTGACGATCTCCTTCCAATATTCAGGGCTATATCCTCCCATAAATACCGCAATGCTCAATTCCTTATTCTTGAACTTTCCCGCGGCATTATTCTGATCACCATTCGAGATTACTTCACCTGAAGTCTGCTCCAACCCACGGCCAATAATGAGATGGTTACTTATATAAATAATACAGAAGAGACTTATCGCTACAATTACTAATAAGCTAACTTTTTTCTTCATGGCGCTTCGGCTCCTAGATCCTATTAAGTCTTATACCCTTTCATTCTACTATAACATTCGATCCTCCCTCATAAGCGTAAAAATCCATGTACAAAATTAGCTTTATTCCTATGTTATGAATGACGTAGCCCCTATCCAGACTCCGATTATAGATAATTTTTGCATATCCATGGACTATTCTCATGACATCGCCGGAACCCATTGAAAGCAAGGTTTCGGATAGGCTAATTTGAATATGCGGGAAGTCATTCAGCATCATCCAAATGAATTGATTTCCGTGAAATCTGCAATATCGCAACACAAATATTTGTACAGACAAATTCAGGAGGGGTAAACATGAAAAAGCTTCTTAGCCTTGCACTCGCGGCAACACTTACATTAAGTCTAGCTGCGTGCGGCGGCAATAACAGTAGCAGCACAGGCTCCAATTCAGGGAATGCGCCAGCAAAGGCCAACACTCAAACATCCAGCAACGAGACACGTACTTTAAAAGTATCCGCTTTGGAAACCGCTTACGGTGCAGATGTATGGCATGAAATTGCAACCGCTTTCGAGAAAGTAACCCCCATGTCAAGGTCGAACTGACTATCGACAAGAACCTTGAAGATGTTATCGGACCGGGCATGAAATCTGGTGACTTCCCCGACGTCATCCATCTGGCAGTGGGCCAGCCAAAAGGCCTAACAGAAACCTTCGTTAAGGATAACAACCTCACTGATCTTACAGATGTACTCTATATGACGGTCCCTGGTGAAAGCGCTACCGTCGGTGACAAGATTATTCCAGGCTTTACCGATACTTCAATCACCAATCCTTATGGAGATGGTAAGACCTACTTGATGCCAATGTTCTATAGCCCTTGCGGCCTGTTCTATAACGCCGGATTGTTCGAACAAAAGGGTTGGGATGTACCGAAAACCTGGGATGAAATGTGGGCGCTGGGCGACAAAGCCAAAGCCGAAGGTATCTCTTTATTCGCCTATCCGACTACTGGCTATTTCGACGCCCTCTTCTACGCATTACTTAACGAGACCGGCGGACCTGAATTCTTCAAAAGTGCGATGAATTATACAGATGGAATCTGGCAAACACCAGAAGCCGCTAAAGCATTCGACGTTGTAGATAAATTGGCTAGTTACACAGAAAAGACCGTACCTGCCAACGGCAACAAAGATAATTATATTAAAAATCAGCAATTGATCCTCGATAACAAGGCTTTGTTCATGCCGAATGGAACTTGGGTAGTAGGAGAGATGGAAAAGGCACCACGCGCCGATGGCTTCAAATGGGGCTTCACCGCATTGCCTGCCCTTTCTCAAGACGGAGATCGTTACTCCTATACGTTCTTTGAGCAAATCTGGGTTCCGGCCAAAGCGGAGAACGCTGATCTGGCCAAGCAATTCATCGCTTATTTGTATTCCGATGAAGCGGCATCCATCTTCGCTAAGGTTGGAGCGGTACAACCGATTAAGGGGATGTCCGACAAGCTTGAAGGCGATAACAAGTTGTTCTACAGCATTTATGATTCCGGCGCCAAAGCTGCCATGGGCGCATTTTCGACTACAGATCCAGTGGAAGGCGTAAGCATCTCGGATACTGTATTCGGTACAGTGGATTCCTTGGTGAACAAGTCCAAGACAAAAGATCAATGGATCGAAGCTATTACAAAAGCGAGCGATGCTCTGCGTGGTGCATTGAAGAATTAGGCAATCCGCCCGTTATGAGCTAAGCAAGCATATTAAAAATGATGGTGGTCAGCCCTGGCTGTCCACCGTTATTTTTACCTTAGGAGGGAGCTGGACCCATGAATAACAGAAAAGGACAAGGCCGGTTCATATTTTTCTGTCTTACGCCTGCAGTCATTCTCTTTGTCATCTTTCTGATTATTCCTACGTTTGACGTATTCCGCATGTCTCTATATAAATGGGGCGGCTATACAGATCATAAAACCTTTGTAGGACTGCAAAATTTCACAAAGCTGTTCCAGAGCGATAAATTCTATCAAGCCTTTCAGAACAGTATCCTGCTGATTGTCATCGTGTCGATTGTGACCTTCGCCTTCGCTCTCATCTTTGCATCTATGCTGTCGCGCGAGAACTTAAAAGGACAAAATTTCTTTCGGATCATCTTTTATATTCCAAACATCCTGTCCATCGTCGTCATCAGTGCAATCTTCTCAGCGATCTATGACCCAAACAGCGGACTCTTAAACGCATTTCTGAATTTGTTCCGCAGCGCCACCTCAGACCCGATTCTCTGGCTGGGTGACCAGAAGATCGTTATTTACAGTCTTGGCGGTGCGATGGTCTGGCAAGCGATCGGCTACTACATGGTGATGTATATGGCGAGCATGGCCAATATACCCGAGAGCCTGTATGAATCTGCCGATCTCGAAGGAGCAGGCCGGATTCATCAATTTTTCAGCATCACCATTCCGCTGATCTGGACGAACATTCGTACAACGCTAACTTTTTTCATCATCAGTACGATCAATATGAGCTTTCTGTTCGTCATGGCGATGACGGGCGGCGGACCGGACGGTGCGACCGAGGTATTCCTCAGCTATATGTACAAGGAAGCCTACACGAATTCCTCATATGGCTACGGTATGGCCATCGGCGTTATCGTATTTCTGTTCTCGTTCGCGCTTGCCGCTATCCTGAATGCGGTCACCAAGCGAGAGCATTTGGAATATTAAGGAGGGGACAAAATGAATCCAGAACATCAGCATAGCAGCAATAAATTGTATAAATTCTTCATTTACCTTCTGCTGATTACCCTTGCGGTCGTCATCATCGTCCCTGTCGGCTGGGCCTTCCTCGCTTCGATCAAGCAGGACGTTGAATTCTATGGTAGCCCGTGGGCTCTGCCGGAAGGATTCCATCTTCAGAACTTTGCAGACGCTTGGCAAAAAGCGAAAATGGGCAGCTATATGCTCAACTCCGTGGTTACGACGGCGATTGCCCTTGTCTTGCTGCTTATCATAGCCCTACCGGCAGCCTATGTGCTGGCAAGATACAAGTTCAGAAGCAGCGGCTTCTGGAACATGCTATTTATGGCTGGTCTATTTATTAACATCAACTATATCGTCGTTCCGATCTTTCTCATGCTTAATAATGGGGATAAATCGCTGCGCAGCCTGCTCGGACAGCCTTTTCTCCTCAACAATCTGTTCATTCTTGCGCTCGTCTATGCCGCGATGGCTCTACCTTTCACGATCTACCTGCTATCGGGCTATTTCAAGACATTGCCTAAGGAGTATGAAGAAGCAGCTTCTGTTGACGGCGCCGGTTATTTCCGTACGATGGTTCAGGTCATTATGCCCATGGCCAAGCCGAGCATCGTTACCGTCATCCTGTTCAACTTCCTCTCGTTCTGGAACGAGTATATTATCTCGATGACTTTGCTGACCAAACCGGGACTCAGAACACTACCTGTAGGTTTGATGAACCTGATGGCCGCTCAGAAATCCGCCGTTCAATACGGTCAGATGTATGCGGGTCTGGTGCTAGTTATGTTGCCGACCCTGATCCTCTATATGCTCGTACAAAAAAAGCTCACCCAAGGCATGACTATGGGCGGGTTGAAAGGGTAAGGTGCCATTATGAACGATTCTCCGAGAACTATGCTGCGTTATTTACTCATGCTGATCGTTTTTGTCATCGCCATGACCCTGGTCATTACCGGGCAGAAAAGCATTGGCCTCGCTGGGCTAGGCATGATGTTGAGCGGACTCGGTCTGCTGGTTGGCCTGCTGTGGTTCTACAATCGACAATATAAATAGGAGTGATTCTCTATGGCTAACAGACAAGGACGTGTCACGATTCCAACAGATCTAGACGTCATCTCGCAAACTCATGAAATAATGAAGCGCTGGGTGCCGATGCTATACGGGACTGCGACGGCACTGATTTCCCGTCCGAGCTCAGCCAGATTGATGCCAAAGTCTACTCTACTTACTACACGACCCGCAAGGATAATGAATGGGCGCTGGCAAATCCGGATGAGATTCAGCAAATGTATCTGATGACCCCATTCTATACGGCTACAAGCGATCAGCTGACGATTCCGCTGATGAAGGGTCTGTATCCGGATATGCTCAAGGTGAATAATCGCGATGATATTACTCGCTGGTGGGAGGTAATCGACCGCACGAGCGGCGAGGTTGTGCCGACCGTGCGGTGGACCTATGATCCGGCAGCGGAGAGCGTGACGATTCAGGCCGTGCCGTATCATGACTATACAGTAAGCTTCCTCGCGTATATCATGTGGGATCCGGTACATATGTACAATTCTGTAGTTAATGACTGGAAGGATGTCGAGCATCAAGTCACCTTCGATGTAAGACAGCCTAAGACTCATAAATTTACGATGGATCGCATCCGCAAGTTTATTGAAGAGCATCCGTATGTCAATGTGATCCGGTTCACGACGTTCTTCCATCAATTTACGCTCATTTTTGATGAGCTTGCACGGGAGAAATATGTGGACTGGTATGGATATTCAGCTTCTGTCAGCCCATATATTCTCGAGCAATTTGAACAGGAAGTCGGATATACATTCCGACCAGAATTTATCATCGATCAAGGCTATTTCAACAATACGTATCGGGTCCCTTCCAAGGAGTTCAGCGACTTCCAGGCCTTCCAGCGGCGTGAGGTCTCCAAGCTGGCCAAGGAGATGGTCGATATTGTTCATGAATGCGGCAAGGAGGCAATGATGTTCCTCGGCGATCATTGGATCGGAACTGAGCCGTTCATGGAGGAGTTCGCCTCGATCGGATTGGATGCCGTTGTCGGGAGCGTCGGCAATGGCTCGACTCTGCGCCTGATTAGTGATATCCCCGGCGTAAAATATACAGAAGGACGCTTCCTGCCTTACTTCTTCCCGGATACCTTCCACGAAGGTGGAGATCCTGTACAGGAAGCCAAGGTGAACTGGGTAACGGCCCGTCGTGCCATTCTCCGCAAGCCAATCGACCGGATTGGTTATGGCGGGTATCTGAAGCTGGCGCTCGATTTTCCCGAATTCGTCGATTACGTGGAGAGCGTCTGCGATGAATTCCGGACGCTGTATGACAATGTTCAAGGAACAATACCCTATTGCGTGAAGACGGTAGCCGTACTCAACTGCTGGGGCAAGATGAGAGCCTGGGGCAACCATATGGTTCACCACGCCCTCTACTACAAGCCAAATTACAGTTATGCCGGCATTATCCAGGCACTCTCCGGGGCACCGTTTGACGTCAAATTCATCAGCTTCGATGATATTAAGCAGAATCCGGCTACGCTGGACGATATCGACGTCATACTCAACATCGGAGACGGCGATACCGCACATACTGGTGGTGACTGGTGGCTAGACCCGGACATCGCAACCGCCATTAAGAAATTCGTTCATGAGGGCGGCGGTTTCATCGGCGTTGGCGAGCCTGCAGCTCATCAGGCCAACGGACGCTACTTCCAGCTCACGGGTATCCTTGGTGTAGAGCAAGAGCGAGGCTTCACACTAGGGTACGACAAATACAACTGGACTGAGCATGACCATTTCATTACGGCCGATTGCAAAACCGATGATCAAGGTCATAAACTGATCGATTTCGGAGAAGGAAAGAAAAATGTGTTCGCCCTCGAAGGAGCGACTGTCCTCCGCCAGATCGATAAAGAGGTCCAACTCGCCGTGAATGAGTTCGGTCAAGGACGCGGGGTTTATATCAGCGGCCTCCCTTACAGCTTCGAGAACAGCCGACTGCTGTATCGCGCCATTCTGTGGAGCACCCATAGCGAGGATGAGCTGCATCGTTGGTTCAGCGACAACTACAATGTGGAAGTTCATGCTTATGTGAAGAACGGTAAATACTGCGTAGTCAACAACACCTATGAACCGCAGCTGACTACTGTCTATCGTGGAGACGGTTCGAGCTTCGAGCTGCAAATGGAAGCGAACGAGATTAAGTGGTACGAAATTTAATAAATAGCCATACAAATAAAAAGAAACCAATCCCGGCGGACTTTGAACGTCCGCGAAGGATTGGTTTTTTGATTTGTTGCTGCCACCATACAAGGCGGGGTTTTTGAACTTCCTTTTCAAATAAAGGTTCAAAAGAATCTGTTTTCAGCACCGAGAAGGATGGATGAAGCCGGAAGGCCCGGCTGAATTCAAGATTCGATGCCGAGTCCACTTCCCTGAAACACTTCGTGATCAAAGGCGGTCTTTTTGAACTTCCTCTTATTATTAGAATACTGGTACGAGTGCACCTTTATAAGTATCCTCGATGAATTTTCTTGTATCGTCGGAAGTCAGCGCCTTGGCCAGCTTTTGGATTGCATCGGAATCCTTGTTGTCTGGACGGGCAACGAGAATATTCGTATAAGGTGAATCCTTATCCTCAATGAACAGTGCGTCCGTCAACGGATTCAGGTCAGCCTTAAGCGCATAGTTCGTATTAATCAGGGCCAGATCGACCTCATCCAATTGACGTGGCAACATAGCTGCATCCACTTCTTTAACTTTCAAGTTCTTTGGATTTTCCGTAATATCCTTCGAAGTAGCTGTGATGCCTGCATCCGGGTTCAGCTTGATCAAACCTTGCTTCTCCAGCAAGAGCAATGCACGTCCGCCGTTAGTAGCGTCGTTAGGAATAGCGACCGTTGCACCGTCTGCAAGTTCATCTATAGATTTAATTTTTTTAGAATATGCACCAAATGGTTCAATATGAACACCTACAACCGATACCAGATCGAAGTTATTCTGCTTGTTCTGCTCATCAAGATATGGCTGATGCTGGAAGTAATTCGCATCCAACTGCTTCTCATATACTTGTATATTAGGCTGAACATAATCAGAGAATTCCTTCACTTCAAGATCAACGCCTTCTTCTTTCAAGACTGGAGCAATATGCTTAAGAATGTCCGCATGAGGCGAAGTCGCACCAACGACCAGCTTCACCGGCTTATCCTCGGTTCCGGCAGCGCTGCTATTGCCCGCCGTATTATTTGCTCCTTTGTTACTTCCGCATGCGGATACCACCAACACCAACACAAGAGTTAACAGGGTAAGACTCCACTTCTTCATACAGTATGACCTCCTAAATTTAATTTTGAATAAGGACTCGCATTTATATATTAGTAATTCCTTATTTCCTTGTAAAATAAATGACCAATCGATCGCCCAGCATTTGTAGTACTTGCACCAAGATGACCATAAAAATAACCGAGATGATCATAACTTCCTTCTCATAACGGTAATAACCATACCGGATGGCCAAGTCCCCTAGGCCTCCGCCGCCAATCATCCCCGACATCGCGGTATAAGAGACAAGAGTAACTACCGTAATCGTGATTCCTGCGATCAGCCCCGGCAGCGATTCTGGCAGCAGCACCTTGCGGATGACCTGGAACGGGGTCGCTCCCATCGCCTGCGAAGCTTCGATTACGCCGCGATCTACCTCGCGTAGCGCTGTCTCAACAAGACGGGCGAAGAATGGCGCAGCGGCGATCACAAGCGGAGGAATTGTCCCCTGTACACCAGAGGATACTCCGACAATGGCTCGGGTGAGCGGGATCAGAGCGACGATCAAAATAATGAACGGTACAGAACGGATGATATTAACGACAAATGACATGACTCTGTATACCCATTGCAATACCGTGGAATTGGAACGTGAAGAAACATATAACAACACGCCCAGCGGCAAACCAATAATGAGTGTAAACAGGGTTGAGTACAGCATCATCTGCAGTGTATCCACCGAAGCCGTCCCCATCTCGGACCAATCAATCTTTGAGAAATCCAAGCCCCACATCACTCCATCACCTCCACATCAAGCTCACGTTGTCTTAACAGCGCTATTGTTCGGTTAATATCTTCCTTGCTGCCTTCGAAGGATACCTTCAGCTTCCCGTAAGGCGTATCTTTGATCGTCGATATCGTACCTTGCAAAATAGCGAAGTTAACGCCTGTCTCGCGAACGACCTGTGACATGATCGACTCATACGTCTTCGCACCGAGGAAAGTGATCCTTACGAGCTGCGAACCGCCTACCAGAGAAGCAGCTGACAGTCTGAATCCATCCTCTCCTTGAGAATCGCGATCAATAAATTCCTTCGTTACAGGATGCTTTGGCTTCAGGAATACTTCCGTGACCGGCCCCTCTTCGACAATGCCACCTGCATGAATGACAGCGACTCTGTCGCAGATACTCTGGATAACATGCATCTCATGCGTAATTAGCATAATTGTCAGGTCAAATCTCTTGTTAATGTCCAGCAGCAGCTTGAGAATCGAATCCGTTGTCTGAGGATCGAGTGCAGACGTTGCCTCATCGCAGAGCAGCACATCTGGATCACTGGCCAACGCCCGGGCGATACCAACACGCTGCTTCTGACCACCGGACAACTGAGACGGGTACTTATTACGATGTTCCTTAAGCCCAACCAGCTCAAGCAGCTCATTGACCTTCTTCTCAATCTCTTGCTTTGGCGTATGAATCAGCGTCAGCGGAAATGCGATATTATCAAATACCGTTGCCGAAGAGAGCAAATTAAAATGTTGAAAAATCATTCCGATCTTGCGCCGCTTCTCCTGCAAATCCCGCTTGTTAAGCCCAGTTAGCTCCACACCACCGACCCAAATCTCGCCTTCCGTCGGACGCTCCAGGAGATTGATACAACGGATCAACGTGCTCTTCCCTGCACCGGAATGACCGATGACGCCGAATATTTCACCCTTACCGACGGATAAATTCAACTCGGATAGAGCTGTAGTCTTCTTCTTTTGTCGCCATATGTCTTTGTTAGCTGTTTGAGTTCTATCACAGCGAATTGCCCCCCACTACAATGATGGATTGCGGTATGACCACTCATCTCATCACTGTTAATCACGCATCTTCCAGAAAATACAAGAAAAGAGCCCCTATGCAGATTCAAAGGGCTCTCTTTACGTAAAGACAATGCCTTCTCATCTGTCAAAGCCCTCTCTACATTAAGCAGAACAGACTTTGAAGGAATTAGCACCATGACATCTATCGATGCTGGTTATCGAACCAAACATCAAATAAATCGGTTGCCGGGCTTCATCGGGCCTTTCCCTCCACCACTCTAGATAAGAAAAAATTATGAAATTATAAATTAATGTTTCTGAAACTATTCTGAGTATAGTAACATTCTCACAGTTTGTCAAAGGAAATTTGACACAGTCATCAAAAACAGCGTATTACCAACGTATTCTACCTTTCGGCAAGCTGCTTCCATCTTTGATTCGTATAGACAAATACCGTCTCCAGCGTCTCGCACACCATTTGATAACCTTGCTCTAGATCGCGAATATGTAGATCCAGATCCTCCAGTTCGATTTTACCGAATAAAGCTTGATGTCGCTGCCATAAATCGTCCCGCATCTCCGAATTCATATAATGGATCTCAGTGTTGCGACGGCGTCTTAGCTGGGATAGCGCTTCACGATAGTTATCCTTGATAACGTTCATTCTCTTGCCCAGATCGGCATACTTCGGCATGAGAAGAAGTTGACGCATTACGGTAAAGAATGAAAAATGAGGCTTAATCTTGGCCATCTTCATATCGAATAATTCGTTCAGTACAGTCCCGAGCTTGTCCAGAATCGCGAAGACGCGGATGAACCCGTCCTTATAGAAGAATACGTAGCGTGCATAATTTCCCTGCTCTTCAGGCTCCATATCAGTCACAGAATCATGTGTAACTTTGTTGCGAAACAGGATAGAAGCAAATAAGCATTCCTCAAGTTCATCCAGCGAGGAGATCAATCCCAAAATCCAAATCTCTAGCTTACGATAATCATGAGTCGGATCAGAGTTCTGCTCGATTTCCTTACGCAATAAACGAACGGTCTCCTTCATTGCCCTCTGCACTTTGTCCAGTTTCTCCTCCGCTTGTCTGGGCGGCTCTCCGAGCAAGCTACGCAGCATGGTCTATTCCTCACTTCCCGCTAGAAGTTGTTCATAAATTCCCCCGACTCATCCTTATAGGATGCACCGGATACGACGAGACATCCGTCATGGAAGACAGAAATTTGGCTGATCTCAGCGATGCCATATTCGGCCGACGAGACCCATCAACAGATTCATAGCAAATATACAGCAAAAGCCCGCGAACAGTTCGTGGACTTTTGTTCCTAACTAATTTTTTATAACATTTCACCTATGCGTCTATGCGTCGATCCGCTCCCCGCTAGCCTTGCTGGAGATCTGTCTGCTGAGTTGCCACGTTCTGACGCTCAAATAACATAGCACTCCAAACAAGGAAGCCAGCACGATAATATGGGCAAGTGAAGTAAATAAGTATACTTCGAAATTGTTCAGAGTGAATACGATACCCGCACCCGTGAACACCTGAATCACAATCAGGACCGTTGCCGCAATGCCCAATTTACGAATCTCCCTGTGATGCGGATGCTTCCAATAAGCCAAATGTCCGACAAGCGCAATTAGTACCAGCAACAGTAAAGCCGCGATACGGTGAATAAAAGCGATGCCTGTTCCGCCAGACAAATCTGGAATTAGTTCATTATTGCACAGTGGCCATCCGCTGCAGCCTCCGGCTGAATTTGTATGGCTGACATAGGCTCCTATGTATACAACGATATAAGTATATAGTGTGGCAAACCAAGTCAAATTACGAAATCCTTTTGATACTGGATATACATCTGATGGAGCAATCCCCTGACTGGATTTCTTCTCTGCTGTCTCTTCAGCACGTATACCGAGTGCTAACATGATCGAACTTGCAAAAGCAATTAGTGAGAAGCCAAAATGCAGCGCCATTACACCAGATGATGTGGGATAAATCACTGCCATCGCTCCCATAAAAGCTTGTACCATTACAAAAATAAGCGCCAGCAGAGCGTATAGCTGGAGATCCTTGCGGTTCTTACGGTATAGCCAAAAAGCGACGAACGCTCCTACAGCGAGCAGCCCGGCGGCTCCGCTTACGGCACGATGTGAGTATTCAATCATCGATGCAAGCGTATGGGCAGGTACAAATTTCCCGTGGCAAAGCGGCCATTCATTGCCACAGCCGAGTCCCGACTCCGTCTTCGTCACCACACTCCGCCCAAAGTAGCAAGAAACATGACAAAACAGGACAAGTAACTAAGCCATTTCAAATGCTTGGTTTTCAATGGTTCTCACCTGCTATAACAAAGTGTTAGGAAATTTTCACAATTCATACCACTTCATTATACCTGATATTCCCTGTGCAATCATAGGGGAACATGACAAAATATTCAAAACAAAACGCGCCACCCACCATATGAGATGGGGCAGCGCATTATTTTTAAGCTTTTGTTCTATTTGCTGTCCGCCGTATTATGCAGAACAGAATATACATCCAGTGCTTTATTCAGGAAATCCTCGATCTCCTCGCGTGATTTACGGAGTTTATTGACGAAGCGAACGAGTTCTCTTCCGTCGGTATAAGCGACAAAGCTAGGGATGCCCATAATGTTCTGCTCCTGACTTACGTCTCCGACCTGATCCACATCAACCTCTACAAGGGTCAATCGACCTTCATAATTTTGCTCTACTTCTGGCATAAACGGATCCATAAATTTGCAATCTCCGCACCAATCTGCTTTGAATACAGCTACGATCAAATTACTGGATTGAATACTGACTTGAAAATCCTCAGCGGAAGTAATTTTTCTCATTGACTTTCATCCCTCTCTAATATATTGCCTAAGTGTCGATGTATCTCTAGTCAACCAAAATGAAGTGTGGAAGTCAAATATTTCGGCCATACTTATAGAAGTTGTTCAAAAAGTCCACTTTTGATCACGTAGTTAATCAGGAAGCAAATTCGACATCGAATCTTGAACTCAGGCCCTAGCTTCATTCAACCTTCTCGGTGCTGAAAACCGACCTTTTTGAACCCACACTTATATCAACTACACGATTAATTGCTTAGAAAGCGAGGTCCTACCATGACGCAGCAAGTCCCCCTGATCCGGATAGCATGACCAAAGACGGGCTGAAAAAATTGATTTTTCGTCTGCCGTCAGCCATCGGCGAAGCTGTTAAAGACAAGGCTACTCAGTGGTCAAACTCCAACAAATTAAGGGAAGATCGAGTGGCTCTCGACTGGAACGATGCCGTGGTCAACGCTGTTAAAGCGGAAATCGAGGATTTGCTGCGCCGTAAATCTACATTGGGGAGTATCGCAGAGCAATGGACGGAAGCCGAGCTAAAGCTCGCCGAAGAGATCACTGAAGCTACCCGTAAGGCTGAAATCAGCAATATCACAAGAAGTGAAGCCTACTGGTTATTCTATGAACAATATCCTGAGCTACATTGGGCTTTTCTGGCTCATATGATGTCGCGCAATACCGGCTGGTGTATGACCGACCTACAAGGCAGCAGATTAAAGAATGCACTTGATGATGAGAATAAACAGGCCATCTACCGTTTTTCGAGCGCAGCAATGCGCTTATCTTCCAGGATGCCTACCCGCAGCTTCTACTTTATGCCAAGAGCCGCGAGATCGGCCGCAGCCTGTTCCACTTGCTTTCGTACTTCCATGTCTCCCGCTTCATGCAGCCCTTTTGGGAGCGATTCTGGATCGACCGCAGCAGTCCGCTGCTCACCGTCGGACTTATCATTAATGCGCAGAACTATGTAGAGAAGCAGGTCTTTCGCCATCCGCATTATCAATTATTTATGGACAATACGGATGAACCGACTCTGATTCAACAGCTTGGCATGAATCATGTTATCTTCCCGCTACTTGAGAACAGCGGGGATGAAGACGGACTCACGGAACAGGAGTCCGTCTTAGATGGGCAAGACTGCCTTGAAACCTGCGATGTACACCGGCTGGCCGGTCGTAGCATCGTCAATCTAGGCAGTCTGCCCGACCGCATCGCGTTAGGCAAGAGCCTATACGCGATGCTGTCGGCCTGCGCGCTGTGCACAGCGGCGCGCAGCGCTTCGCCGCGAGCGTGCCGCACACCGGCTCGCGGGCAGACTATTGGCCGGACTTGTTCACGGCCAATCCAGCGCAAGCACTGCCCCTTGAACAAGGGGCAGTGCTTGCCGATGGCGAGACGCTGCCTGACGGCCAGCGTCTCTATAGCCCCAAGCTGCTGGACGCTTGGGGCGACGCCGCCTATGAACCAATCCTGCGTGAGGATTGGTTCGAGGACCAAGCGCGCTGAATGGAATCAGCGCGCCACAGCCGCCGTACCTATGCGACATCAGTCGCGAGTACAGGTACGGCATAACGAAGGCGGCGCCCCTGGAGGGCGCCGCCGACTAAGACCTTACATCGTTCCGCCTGTCCCGGCTGAACCTGAACCACGCTGCAGACGCATAAGTGGTCTGAAGACCTTCTGTAACGCCCGCGGATAAGTTCCAAGCTCTTCCTTGCGAACTACGCGTAGAACGACGAGCAATACTGGATAAAGTGCTACTACTGCGGCCCCAACAATGCAGCATGTAATGAAGAAGGCCACGCGTCCTGGCATAAAGGCTTCCATACCAATGCCAAGCTGATTCAGCCCATAACCGACTCCCGTCAAGACAATAACGGTAAGCGAGAATCCGACCCAGCGTCCTTGCATAATCGAGAATGGAACAATCTTCTTCATCGAACGCAGATTAAGCAGCGTAATGACGAGGAAGCATAATGCTGTTGCAATAATAATGCCATAGATTCCAAGCAGTGGAGCCAAGGCATAACTGGCTACGAGCTTAACGATAATTCCGATCATGACGTGTACCATGGATAAAGTTGCCTTGTTGATCCCGAGCAGAATCGAGTTGCTCGTCATCATCGTAATCTGGAAGATCGTTGCAAAGGTAAGCAAAGCCACGATTCCACTTCCGTCACGCGTACTAAACAGCAAGCCATTTACCGAGTAAGCTGCCGTGCCTAAAGCGAGAATAATCGGCATCCCTGTAAGTACAGCGACCTGCATAGCCAAGGTAACCTGCCGCTTCAAGTGCGCCTGGTCCCCACGGGCAAAGGCTGCCGAGATGATCGGAACAAGCGATTGACTCAGTGCAATAGCCAGGATCGGCGGAATACCAGCAATCATCTGTGCCCGGTTGCCTAGAATCCCAAGTACATAAGTCGCCTCATTCGGACCAATTTGTCCTGACAAGAGTGGCTTCAGAATCGAGTTATCAATGAAGTTCACGGCGGACACCGTCATCGAGGAGACGACGATCGGGATCGACAGCTTGAAGATCTCTGCATAGATGCGGCCATAGGACATCCTAGCCTGTCCATCTTGCGCCTGAAGTGGCAGCTCAGTACGGTCCTTACGGCGTACCTTCATATTGTAATAGAGCATAACGAGCAGAGCGGCTAAACCGCCGATGACTGCCCGAAAGTAGCTCCGGCAGCAATCTTCTCTCCCGAATATCCCCAATGATAGAATAGGAACGCCAAAATAAGACAGGTTCCTACACGAACAAATTGCTCAATAACCTGCGAGATACCGCCAGCAATCATAATGTTCCGACCCTGTAAGTACCCGCGGATAATTGCGATCAGTGGAAATAACAGCAATGCCGGCGCCAGCGCACGGATCGTCACGGCTGTCTCGGGTATTCCCGTGGCTCTAGCGTACACCGGTGCGAAAACATACAAGAGTACGAACATCACGATGCCTGAAATCGCGGCGAACATCAGCCCGGCATGATAGATTCGTCTTGCTTCCATTGGACGGTTCAACGCATGACGCTCCGATACCATTTTACTTAGCGTACTAGGGATTCCCGCCGTTGCAATCGTCAACAGCATGAAATAAGCGGCATTCGCCTGAGAGTAGGATGCATTCCCGATATCGCCCAATATATGCTCCAAGGGAACGCGCTGGAACAAACCTAGCACTCTAGCAATCAATGCCGCTCCGGCAAGAATTAACGTGCCTTTAATAAATGATTCTTTCTTAGACAAAAATAATTCCTTCTTTCCAGGATTACTTTAAGAGTAATGCGCAATTCTTACAAATTTATACAACCCAAATAATGAATATAACGATCATGACAAGCTGGAGGATAATTTTGACCACGAAGCTGCTTAATAAGCCTACAACCGAGCCGATCCCTACCTTAAAAGCTTTCTCTAGACTCTCCCCTCTGATCAGTTCCCCGATCATCGCACCAATCAAAGGACCGAGAACAAGACCAAAGGCCGGAATGACAAAGGGACCGATAATGATGCCGATTGTACTAAGCCAGATGGAGAGCTTGCTGCCGCCAAACTTCTTGACACCCCAAGCCCCGACTGCATAATCTGCCACCATCAGAACAACAACTATCAGCGTCTGTACGGTCCAGAATACCCAGCCGAACGATTCGAACGAGAAGAACCAGCCATATACGAAAAAGGCAAAATAGACAGCAAGCACACCCGGCAAAACAGGATAAACCGCCCCCGCCATCCCTATAGCAAATAGTAGGATGACCAATATCCAGCCCAGCACTGCCATGCAACGCTCACTCCTCCGTCAAAATATAATCGCGGATAATCAGCGCTATCCCATCATCATTGTTGGAAGCCGTAACGACATCCGCATTTTCCTGAACGGCTATCTGTGCGTTGCCCATCGCTACGCCCAGACCAGCCGCTTGGATAACGGCAAGATCATTTAAGCTATCGCCGATCGCTACTACCTCTGACATTTTTACATCAAGCAATTCACAAACAGTACGAATTCCACTCGCTTTATTAATACCAGCAGGATTGATCTCCAAATTATAAGGCGATGAATTGGTAATCTCAAGTCCGCCGATATTTTGCAGCTCTAACATTAAGGAATGACGAATGTCATGATCCTCGGTATGATATCCGAACTTGAGCCATTGATTTCGATCCAACAACTCCGGCTCCCAGTTCTGCTCATTATAGTTTCCTTCTACAGCATCCGCCCAGAACCACACATTTTTGTCCCGGGACATTTGATACATTTGAGAGACAATCGCCTTATCAAGTAATTCACGATGGTAAAGCTCATGTGGAGTACGCCATACTTCACTTCCGTTAACTGTCACCATTGGCGTATCCAAGCCAAGCTGTTCACCGAACGGTACAGCCTCAATAAACCTACAGCCCGTAGACAAGCAAACATGTACTCCGGCCGCCATTGCCTTGCGAATCCATAATTCAGTCTCTGGGGAGATCTGGTGTTGATCCGTAAGTAGTGTACCATCCATATCCAAAGCCAGCAATTTATACTTCAACAAGTAATCCCCCGTTCTGTAAATGAATGTCTAATTGAGATTTTAAGGTTTTAAGCACAACATAACGTCATTTTATCATAATCATTGCCACTCCACATAGACGTCGCTCACACCTGACCATTTATCCAACAAACTGCCGAGTTAATGAGAATCGGGCACATATTTTCCCGAGTAAATCATGATCATACATATGGGGTCCACAATTTATCACATACGGCCTAGCCTCGATTCCATTAAATCTCACTTATCCAATAAAGTAAAAAAGAACCTCCCGCAGGAGATTCTCTATATCTTTTTACATCGTTGTTATTTTAATTCACTCTGTGATCTGTTTCAAGCCGCTAACTCGCATCTGCCAGGCGTTTCATCCAACGAGAGATAAGTCCATGCGAAGGCGAGAGCAGGAAAGTCAGTACGAACAGAATGCCACATACCGTAATCATCGAACCGGCAATAGAAGCATCGAATAGCTTCGCCATATAATAACCGCAGGTAGAGCTGATGGCCCCGATAATGACACTGTATAGCAACATTAGTCCAAGACGATCGGTCAACAAGTATGCTGTCGCTGCAGGGACAATTAACATCCCGACGACAAGTATAGCTCCTACACTTTCAAAGGAAGCTACCGTTGACAGGGAGACCAGCCCCATCAAGAGATAGTGGAACAAGGCCACCGGTATGCCTAGGGCTGCGGCGAGTGCAGGGTCAAAGGCACATATTTTGAACTGTTTATAAAATAACACGACCGTAATCAGCACAATAAGGAAGGTTACTCCCAGCATCCAGATAGCGACAGGACCTAGATTGTAGCCATTCCAGATCAAAGAATCCCATGGCACATAGGCTATTTCTCCAAACAGCACACAATCCAGATCGAGGTCTATATGCTGGGCATTTCGGCTGATCAGAATAACCCCGATCGCGAATAATGCCGTAAATACAATACCGATTGAAGCATCTGATTGCAATCCGCTTCGCTGCAGCAGTTGAATCAAGAATACGGTAACCAGTCCAAGCACTGCAGCCCCGAACAACATCAAGAACGAATCCCGCGAACCGCCAATGAGGAAAGCAATTGCGATACCGGGAAGCACGGAATGACTGATCGCATCCCCCACCATCGCCATTTTGCGTAGGATGAGGAAGCAGCCAAGAATTCCGCAGGTTGCCGCGACTAAGGTGCCGGTAAGTATAATCCAGAAATCCATCATCCGTCGAGCCCTCCTTCTACAGTTCCTGTGCTGTGGCGAGCGGTCTTAAGCGATTGGCTCTGTCGTATATGCTGCTTGGTGCGAGCCCTGCGCCATATTTTAGCTACAAGGCCCCGATTCGGAGCAAACACTGCCGAGACAAAGAACAGAGAAGTTGCCGCCAATACAGTAACTGGACCAGGTAGGTAGATTGGACAACGTTCCGCTTATTAATGTCCCCGTAACACCTGAGAATGCGCCGATCACTCCGGCAATGATAATCATGACTCCAAGTGAGTCCGTCCAATATCTTGCCGACACTGCTGGAGTGATAAGTAGTGCAGCCACCAGTACGACGCCAACCGCTTGAATCCCTACGACGACAGCGATAACTGTCATGAATAAGAGCAGCTGCTCCAGCAACCCTACCTTCATCCCCATCCCTCGGGCAAAGCCAGGATCAAAGCTGATAAGCTTGAATTCCTTGAATAATATGAAGCATATCAAGATCAATAGCAGTGAAACGGCGCCCATCATATATACATCAGACTTCATCATCGACGCCGCCTGTCCAAACATATATTTATCGAGTCCGCTCTGATTCCCGTTCCCGCTGTGCTGAATCTTCGTCATCAGTACGACCCCAACTCCGAAAAATACCGATAAAATAATGCCAAGTGCTGCATCCTGCTTTATACGTGAATAACGAGTTATAGCATATATGCCAAAAGTAGCTATCATTCCTGACACGATGGAACCGATCATGAACAACCCAATCGATTTAACGCCGCTTAGCATGAAGGCGATGCAAATTCCCGGCAATGCAGCATGGGCTAGCGCATCCCCAACAGGCTCTGCTTGCGCAAATAAGTGAATGAACCAATAACTCCACTGCCAATTCCAAGCAATAAGGATCCCATCAGAATCCATTGCATATTAGGATCTGCGAACCAGGTCAATAAGGAAGACATCATGTGCGGCTCACCGCCCCGATCGGTACATGTGCTCCTTCCGCTTCATCCGGCAGCCCCATACCGCTCTTCACACTCGTCTGACCAGTTTTCGCGTTGTCTACTTTCTTTACGCTCTTGCTTGTCTTCGGCGGGTTAGAACTCTTATTTTTTTCTCCTTCATTGTCAGGCACATCGATTTCCTTCGCTACATCCTGCAGCATGGCTATTCGTCCACCGTAAGTCTTCTGCAGATTGGAGGAGGTAAATGTCTCTTCGGTTGGACCTGCAGCCACCAGCTTGCCGTTAAGTAGTAGGACTTCATCGAAGTACTCCTTCACGGTGGACAGATCGTGATGAACAACGAGGACTGTCTTGCCTTGTTCCTTAAGCTCATGAAGCAGACTGATGATCGCTTTCTCCGTCGTCGCGTCGACACCAGCGAATGGTTCGTCCATGAAATAGAGCGTTGCATTTTGCGCTAGAGCTCTAGCTAGGAATACTCTTTGCTGCTGTCCCCCGATAATTGACTAATCTGCCTACCAGCGAAATCAGCCATTCCAACCTTAGCCAGACACTCCATGGCGATTTGCCGTTCCTTCATTCCCGGACGACGAATCCAGCCTAAATGTCCATATCTGCCCATCATAACAACGTCCAGCGCGTTCGTTGGGAAATCCCAATCGACTGATTCACGCTGTGGCACATAGCCGACTTTCTTTCGGTTCTCTTGGTAACTGTGGCCAAATATCTTTACCGAACCTTCAACGGTCGGAATAAGTCCCAACACCGCCTTAAGCATCGTCGATTTACCTGCCCCGTTTGGACCGAGCACGCCAATCAGCTTCCCGAAGGAATCTGAAACGAGACCGAATTCAATACTGGCTTCTTCTGATAAGCCACCGTCAAATTACTCACTTCAAGCGGGTGCATTTCCATAGTTATATCGCTCCTTATCTCCTTGGCGTTTATCATCGCCTATATTTATTTCAATGCGTTTATGATCGTACTTACATTGTGCCGGACCATTTTGATATAAGTATCAGCATCAGAGCCTGGCTCTCCTAAGGAGTCCGAATACAGCTCGCCACCGATTTCTACCTCATGGCCCTTCTCTTTGGCTCCGGCAATGACTGCCTCCATCGATTTCGTAGGAATACTGGATTCTACGAATACTGCCTTGATCTTATTGTCAACGAGGTAATCTCGCAGCTCACTCACATCCTTGGAGCCGTACTCTGCAGCCGTACTGATTCCCTGCAACCCCATGACCTTAATCCCATAGGCTTCTCCAAAATATCCGAAGGCATCATGCGCAGTTACAAGCACGCGGCCAGATTCAGGTATCTCGGCGATGACCATTCGCACTTCTTCATCAAGCTCTCTTAGCTGCTGAATATATTTATCAGCATTGTTCTTATAGAGATCGCCATGCGCCGGGTCATAGTTGGCTAAGGCATCACTAATCGTCTCTGTTGCTGAAATCCAGTGCTTCACATTGAACCAGATATGAGGATCATACTGTGTTCCTCCTGCATTCTCTCCAGAGCGAAGTACAGAAGTATCAATATCTCTAGATACAGCCACCGTCGGCTTACTGCGCTCCAGCTTCTCGAAGATCTCTGTCATTTTCCCTTCCAGATGCAGACCACCGTAGAAGATCATATCCGCCTGGTCCATTCTCGTCATATCTCCTTGAGAAGCCTTGTATAGATGCGGGTCTACCCCGGCCCCATCAATCCGATAACCTCAACCTCTTCCCCGCCAACCTCCTGAACGATATCAGTAATCATTCCAATTGTAGAGACAACCTGAATTTTACTTCCATCCTCTGTTCTTTCGAAATGCGAGGCCTCTCCCTCCACTTTGGAGCAGGCTGCAAGGATGACCAGCACCAGTACACTGATTGTAATTTTCGCCCTCTGCAGAGGTCCTTTTTTAACGTTAATTTGTTCCATAGATTAGTCCTCCTAATATTTCGAGCAGCACGCTCTGTTTTTTGCATAGCTGAATAAATGTTTCTTTAATAAATAATTGTTTCTTTTTATTAAAAATGTTTCCTTAATGCAAATTCTAAAGTATAAACGGGCCAAAAAGCAAGAACTATTTCCATTTTAATTGAAAATAGTTCTCACTCTAGCCCGTAAAGCATGATTTAACTAACAAATCCACCGAATAACATGACTAGGGTATATACTCCCCTGACAGTCATAAATATCATGACCACAACTTACATAGTTAGTCCATCTATGATACTAACCTCACTTCGCCGAAACGCAAAAAGAGATCCCCGTTAAAGGAGATCTCTATATCTTTTAATACTGTACCCGTTGGAGATACGATGGCTCTCATCCACCTGGGATCAACCTGTTACGATAACCAGCACCAGCACACTAAGTGTTATTTTAGCCCTCTGTAAAGCGCTTTTTTTCACTCGAATTTGTTCCATTGATTAGTCCTCCTATTATCTAGAGCAGGGTGTTCTGTTTTTTACTCAGAAGAACAAATGCTTCCCATATCAAATTAATGTTTCTTATAACTAAAAAAGTTTCCTTAATACAAATTTTAAATAATAAATAAGCCAATAAGCAAGAACATTTTAAGTTATGTTAGGAGAAATCGTAGCTAATACACGGCTAAGCCTTATTCCAAATTATATTTATATCGACCCTCTAGAGTATCAAAAATAACTTTTTTCTCATTTATCCATTCCGGCGTTTCAAAATTAAAAATTTCTTTTTTAGATGCACTCATATGATATTGATAATAAATAAAAACAAAATACAATAATTACAATTACACACGCTAAATCTCTAGAACTTCTAACCTTCTTAGCGATCAAGAAAAACATGATAATATTAAGAATGATGGGGATTAAGCTATTCGTCTTTTTTAGAAAGATCACATCGTAATTGTTAAGTAAAAGAAATAAGAAAACATCCATTACCGATACAATAAGTATTACATAAAATGAAAGCTTCTTTTTAGTAAATACAGTCATAACCTAAGCTCCATTCTCTGTCTGCTCAAATTCTTCCCTTCTCGGAATTCCCTCCAGCCCGTATTCCCGATCATAAGCATCAAAGATCTTCCTTGCCACCGGTGCAGCACTCCATGCTCCAAAGCCGCCTTCCGGAATGATTACCGCAACGGCAAGCTTCGGATTTTTGCGCGGGGCAAAAGCGATAAATACACCGTTATCTTGAAGTACTCCTTTGTACGCTTGCTGTGAAGTCCCTGTTTTTCTAGCAAAGTCGTAAGGAAATCCTTCAAAGGCCCCCGACACATTTGTTCTCATTCCGTTAATAACAGCATCCCAATAAGCATCTTTAAACTCGGCCTTATTGAGAACGGTCGGTTTAAATTCCTTAATAACATTTCCGTTCTCGTCTGTAATTTTGTTGACGATATGTGGCTCCATCCGCTCACCGCGGTTCGCTAATGTTGCTACATATTGAGCTAACTGCATTGTCGTATAACCCGCTTGCTGGCCAAAGGAGGCATACGCCAAGCGCGATAATACAGTCTCGGATTTAGCCTTCTTATAGTTCAGGTTACCTAAATATTCTTTTGGCAGGTCAACACCGGTTGAGACGCCAAGACCAAACTCGTTCATATATTCATCCCAAACATCGATCCCATCGGAGGGATGTTTCCTCCATAATCGCTCCCCAACCATATTGACCATAAAGGCATTAGAGGAATGGAGAATCGCTTGAGTAGGGTTGATCCGACCGTATGCACGACTACCAGAGTTACGTACGCTGGAGGAATCATTCTTCCCGAAATAAGCAATACCTGTATCATTGTAAGAATCAGTCGTCTTGAAAAGCCCTTCGTTAAGTCCAATTAATACGGACAAAGGTTTAATCGTTGAACCGAGTAGAACAGCAGAATCAAAATTATGTCCTGATTGGCCTGAACTAATCGGTGTGACCGTCCCATTCTGATAATTGGTCATGATCTTGCTCCAATCATCGGAGTTAATCCCCCCAGACTGCCATACATTGGTATCATAATCAGGCATGCTGGCCATAGCTACAACATTACCTGTATCCACTTCCATCGCGACTGCGTACCCAGTCTTCGCATTAGGATGGACCTCACCTGAAACCGGATTTTTATGAACCCATTCGATCTGATCCAGAATCGCTTGTTCAGCAACCATTTGGATTTTTTTATTTATGTTCGTATGCAGGTCATATCCCTTCTCAGGTGGAACGATCTCCGATACACCGGTCGCCATATTCCGCGGGTCGATTGGAACCTTTTTATAGCCATTTTTGCCGCGTAAAAATCCCTGATAGTACATCTCCAGTCCATCGGCACCAACGAGCTCCGGAGCTGTGTAATCCAGAGCAGGATCCTTATCCTCTGAAGCATTTGCTTCCCGGATCGGGTTATACCAAGCCACATCGTCCATTGATTGAAACTTTTTCAGATAACCAACCGTTTGGACAGCTACCGTATCCGTATCATAATGCCGAATGCTTTCCTCAACGATATCAATGCCCGGAAATTCAGATTTCCGCTCGATGAAATAAGCCATCTCCTGTTTATTTAACCCTGACTTAATAAGTCTAGGAGAATATCCATTTCCCAGGTTAAAATTAAGGTCCATTTTCTTGATAATATCGTCTACAGTCATCGGTTCATTGACCTTATCGCCATACTTATCAAATACTTCTTTCAATTTCTCGGCGAATTGTACAGCTTCAGGACGGTTCTGCCTCCCTCGCTCCGAGTTACTGTAGTCCTTCTGCAGTGTAATATAAAGCGTTTGTATCGGCGTTGAATAAGCCAGCTTCTCACCGCCCGCCGCATAGATCGTACCGCGAATCGGCAATAACGGGACATCCTTCACTCGCATGTTCATCTCCTGCTGCGACAAGTCCGGTCCTTCAACGAATTGTAGGATCGCCAATCGTACAATTATAATCGTAAAAATAGCAAACGCACCAAAAAAGAAAAGGTTCAGTCTTATATTAAGACGGCTTTTCAGGGCCGCTTCCTGCTCACGTTGGTCTTTTGGAAAGAAGTTCTTCAATGGATCCCCCTACTTTCTTTTTACATAAGAAAAACGCCTGAAGGCTTCCTATAAACCTTTTAGTTTCTTACGGTTGTGACAGCGGCTATTACAGCGATATAATCGCTTTTGAATTTCTAAGGGTTGTGGTAGGGGTTATTGGGGCAATTATAGTGAGTTCTTGGTAAAAAACAGCCAAATAAGCTCACCCGCAACCGTTAGAATTCGAATCGGAGCATTTTTAGTTAAATAAGCGCTGTGACAACCGTTAGAGTTCTCGCTCTATAATGCTCGGGATGATAAACATAAGGTCCTCTACCTTTATAACGGCTTCTTGCGATTATAGAATTGTTCAGCGTAGCAAGAAAACTTATAAATTCTATAATCTAAAAAAACAGCGACCTTTCCCAAGCTACGCTGTGAAAGATCGCTGTTGTATCGATTTATTCTATTTATTCCCTACTCAGTCTTACCCGTCTGATCGGTGGTCTGACCATCTGCCTGCTGATTTAAACTCTTCTTAGGAATTCCGTCGAGTCCATATTCTTGATCATAAGCATCGAAGATCTTCCGTGCAACCGGCGCGGCACTCCAGGCTCCAAAGCCACCTTCCGGAATAATAACTGCAACGGCAAGCTTCGGATTTTTGCGTGGAGCAAAGGCGATAAATACACCATTATCCCGGTTTGCTCCAGCGCCCCATTGCTCTGAGGTACCCGTCTTCCGTGCAAAATCATACGGGAATCCAGCAAAGGCCACCGGTACACTCGTCTCCATCCCGCTGATAACTTCATTCCAATATTCATCCTTGAAATCGACCTTATTCAACACCGTTGGTTTGAATTCTTTGATGATATTGCCGTTCTCATCTGTGATCTTGTTGACGACATGTGGCTCCATTCGCGAACCGCGGCTCGCTAGAGTCGCCGTATATTGAGCCAACTGCATGGTTGTATAGCCACCCTGCTGTCCGAAAGAAGCATATACCAATCGAGAGAGTGCTGTCTCTGATTCATTAGTATATCCAAGCTGACCCAGGAACTCTTTAGGAAGGTCCACTCCCGTTGATACCCCTAGACCGAACTTCTTCATATATTGATCCCAAACGCCGATTCCTTCGGATTTGTATTTGTTATATAGCCTTTCGCCAACCATATCTACCATAAAGGTATTGGAGGAATTACGAATCGCTCCCGAAGGTCTAATCGAACCATATGCATGTCTTCCCGAGTTTCGAACGCTAGAGGAATCATTCTTACCAAAATAAGCGATACCAGTATCATTATAATAAGTGTTCGTAGAGAATAACCCTTCATTAAGACCAATCAATACAGACAAAGGCTTGATTGTTGAACCTAGTAGTACGTTAGAGCCAAACTTATGTCCAGAAAGCCCTGAACTATACGGGGTAATCGTCCCATTCTGATAATTTGTGTTTATTTTAGCCCAGGCATCGGGATCAATTCCACCGGATTGCCATACGTTCGTATCATAGTCCGGCATGCTCGCCATAGCCACAATATTACCCGTGTCCACTTCCATCGCAACGGCATAACCCGTCTTCGCATTAGGGTGAACTTCACCGGATACCGGATTTTTATGAACCCAATCGATCTGGTCCATAATTGCCTGCTCTGTAATCATCTGAATATTCTTATTAATGTTGGTATGCAGGTCATACCCCTTCTCAGGAGGAACAACCTCCGATACGCCTGTGGCCATATTCCGCGGATCAATCGGCACCTTCTTATAGCCATTCTTGCCACGGAGTTCATTCTGGTAATACATCTCCAATCCATCAGCACCTACAAGCTCCTCGGATGTATAGTCCAGGGCAGGATCCTTGTCTACTGAATTATTTAATTCCCGGATTGGGTCATACCATTTAACAGCATCCATTGATTTGTACTTTTTAAGATATCCAATAGTTTGAACAGCTACGGTATCCGTATCATAGTGTCGGATGCTATCCTCAACGATATCGATGCCGGGGAACTCCGATTTCCGTTCCAGGAAATATGCGATTTCCTTATCATTCAAGCCTGCTTTGATCAGCCTTGGCGAATAACCATTACCCTTGTTGTAATCCAGGTCCATCGCTTTAATGATATCTTCCTCTGTCATCGGTACATTGACCTTATCGCCATACTGATCGAATACCTCTTTCAGCTTCTTGGCGATGGCTAATGCTTCAGGCCGGTTTCATCCCCCGCTCCGACTTGCTGTAGTCCTTCTGCAGTGTAATGTAGAGCGACTGGACTGGGGTCGAGTAGGCGAGCTTCTCACCACCTGCCGCATAGATCGTGCCACGTATTGGTGACAGCGGGACGTCCTTCACCCTCATACTTGTCTCCTGTTGGGACAAGCTTGGCCCTTCTACAAATTGCAAGATGGCCAGACGAACGATAATTACGGTAAAAATGATAAATGTACTGAAAAAGAACAAATTTAAGCGAATATTAAAATGACGCTTTAGCTTAGCTTCCTGCTCGCGAGGATCGTCATTGTACGTGTTTTTCATGGGCGTTTCTCCTCTTCATCCTTCCAGACTTCATAACTTATATTAACATAACGATTCAATCCGATGCGAGGTTACACCCGGTACTACTTAAATACGTGTTCAAAAGGCCGGTTTTCAGCACCGAGAAGGTTGGATGAAAAGCGGACTTTTTGAACAACCTACTTAAGCCATTTTGTCAGGAACATGTGTATCATTGAATGCGGGCGGATTGAACCAATCCCCACTTCGCGCCCAAGTCGAATCAAGTGGAATCCACTTATCCTTCTCCGTCAGATAAACCTCATTCCAGGCATGTGGTCCGTATCCTCCACGGCCGTCGTAGCCTAATCCAGTCACAACCTTCACCTGAAGACCCTGAGATCTAGCCATAACCGCATACAGACGCGAATAATCGATGCATACTCCCGTCTTCGTATCAAAGGTCATCTGCGGAGTCTGTTCATGCCAGATTCCCTTCTCTTCATAATCCTTGACCTTATCATAATCATAGCTCACTCTGGAGCCGACCCAGTCATAGAGACGCCTTGCCTTCTCTTCATCGGTCTTGGCGCCTTCCGTCACTTTAGCTGCGGCCAATTCGATATCCTGCGGAACGTTGGCATCTATCACTTCATACTTCCGTTGTAGAATACCGTTCAGTTCTGCCTCAACGCTACGTGTGAACACCGGCAGCTTCTCCTTAATCAAATCACCGGTCAGCGGCTCAATCACCGTACGCGCTCCTTGCTGGTATACTGTAGAAGCCTGCACATATTGACTGAAATTGCTGTTTGGAAACAGCGTAACGACGATAAATAAAAGGACAATCACCATCAGGCACCTGGCAGTACCGATCACAGTACCAATACATGCGCCGGTAATCCTGCTCAGGAATGATGCCCTGCCCCCTCCGCTGAATGGAGCACGATTTAGTGAAGAACCGCCCAATAAAAATGCCGAGAGCAATCCCAGTACAGTACGAATCAGCCAATAGCTAATGATAAATAGTACCGCGAACCGCATCAGTGGAAAATCCCGAATCGCAGTGACGATCGTATAATATACTTGTTCCCAGGTTGCCATATCCCGCTGCGGGTACGTAATGGATGAGAGCCAGTCCTGTACCTTCGGGGATAACCACATCGTTAGCGGAATCGATCCGACAATACTTACAACAGACAGAATTCCCCCGCTAACCAGCGTGAACAGTCTCCCCGCCGAACGGGAAGCCCCACGTGCCCAGCCTTGTAGTACAGATATAAGCAGAATACATATCAGCAATGCGTTAATCCAATTCATTTCTTGTATGCTTTGAGCCAAGACCATCGTCATGCTAGCCCCCTATCTTGATGACTTATGGTCATAATATTTTAGACGGACCTTAGGCGCTACTTGCGCTTCGCTTCCTCAATAAATGCCTCTATCGTATCATTAATCTTCCATTCACCCATGGAGATCCCATGGAACTTGACCTTTACTTTGCCATCGCCGTCACTACCTGTAACTTCAAGATTAGGTGTCTTAATCGTAAAGGTTCCATCGCTATTCTTGGTGATTTCCGCTTCCGCCGCTTCCTTCTTCATCATCTGCAGAACTTCCGATTTGGTTATATCAGCAGCCTGATCCTTCACTGTCTCTACCGCATTGCCAATATCCTTAAGCGATATGCCGCTGTAGATAATGATGAATGCAGCAATAACAACGACCAGCGCCCATTTGACCATGGTCTTAACAAAATTAAGCACCAGAAGTAGGATAACTAGAGCTACGACAATAACGAGCCAGTTCTGTTTAAGAAATTCAATCCATACATCAACATTCAAATCCATCTTCATTAACACCCCTAAACTCTTATAATTCGTGAGCGGACGCTCCCCTATTATACATGATGGCCCCGTCTAATGACAGCTTAACCCCAATTTAACAGGAAATCACAGAAATAATATGTGGCTGTACAAAGGGGACTTTTTGAACTTCCTCTAAAAGAGGGGGTATAAGTTCGTCCCAAGTAACGTACAAGTATAGCATAATACCTTTTTAGAGGAGGGCAAGGCTGTGAAAATCGCTTTCTGGCTTTATTTTTTTATGTTCCTCGCTTTCTTCGACCTGCATGCGCAATATCCTATTCTAACGCCCTTTGCATTGTCGATCGGGGCCGCTCCTGCCTTTATCGGCTGGATGATGGGTATATATGCGTTGACACATCTACCTGGCAATCTGATAGCCGGACAGGGAGTGGACCGTCACGGGAGCCGAGGCTATATGATATTCAGTCTGCTCTCTGGCGGAGCAATCCTGTTGCTGCAAGCCCATGTCACGGAGCCATGGCAGCTTCTTGTACTGCGCTCGATCAGCGGATTTGTGCTCGCTTTTCTGTCCCCAGCCTGTCTGGCCCTGCTTGCTTCTCTATCGAAAAACACGGTGAAGCAGGGGAAATTAATGGCAGGGCATGGAGTTGTGCATACTCTTGCTTCCGTCGTCTCTCCGGCTGCCGGTGCCTTCCTGGTGGCCCGCACTGGATTTTCCCTTACCTTTCAAACGCTTGGCTTCCTTATGATCATCACCGGTTTTATCGCCATGTTTACGATCAAGGAGCCACCCAAATTAAGGACTACCCTGCAACAGCCCACGCAGAAGGTGGCTGTTAAGCTCAATGTCATTCCTTTATATTTCTACTTGCTGCCCTTTGCAGTATCCTGCGCCCAAGGGATTCTATATTTTGAGCTTCCGCTTCAGGCTGGTGGATTATCAGGAATTATGAATACCGGGATCTATTTCTCCATTATCAGCCTCGGTGCCCTAACGACCCTATCATTATTGTTCCTGAACCACTTCTCACCCTACATCCGAACATATCTAGGAATCCTCGGTATCGCCCTATCCTTCTTCTCGTTAGCGGCGCTTAATTCTGTTCCCATTGTCATCTCGCTATTTGCGCTTGGTATGGCCAAAGGCATTGTTTTCCCTGCTCTGGCTTCCATCTTTATAGACCTATGCGGGGGCAAGCGGCTTGGGACTGTGTTCTCGTTGCAATCCATTGCGATGTCGATTGGCTCCTTCCTCGGCCCAATTATAGCGGGAACGATGCATAATAACTATTCCCCTACTTCTTCGCCTTCTTGCTGCTAATGCTGGTCATCATCATCGTACCTACATGGAAAAAGAATATCCCCGCCTCCATCACCGCACCGACGGAAAGATGAAGCAACCCTTGGGCATTCACATATAATTTCTGGGGACTGTTGGGCCATTGCACAGGGCATGAGCGTAGATCAAACATAGTATATCTTGTAGTTACCGACCCAATCGTAAAAAGGGAGGTGAGCAAAAGTGGGTCATATCGAACCATGTGGGCCAGGAGTTGGCGGTGGTTGGTCATCAACAGGAACCATTTTGGTACTGTATATTTTGCTGGTGATTATCCTTAGTGCCCCGCTTTGGTAATATGAAATCATGGCCCGCGGTCTGTCCCCCTCCCGACAGGCCGCTTTGTTATGTTTTTGCATGAGATAGCGGTCAAGTATACACTATAAGTACGTGTTCAATTTTTTGAACAACCTTTATAAGAATGAAGAATTTCCACTGTAATCGAGGTGAACACAGCCATGTCGATCAGCATTATCGTTGAAGGCAAGAATGATCGGAGTAAGTTGCGTAGACTGCTTCAAGAAGAGATACATATTCATTGTACCTTTGGGACATTGAACAATATCAAACTGGAAACGCTCCGCAAGCAGGTTGGAAATGATGACGTGTACCTATTCATGGACAACGACTCTTCAGGCAAGAAGATCCGTGCCATACTGCGCGATACCTTCCCGGACGCTGTCCATATCTATACGAGAAGAGGCTACGCCGGTGTGGAGGGTACGCCTGACGAATATGTTATTTCCCAATTAGAAAAAGCCGGGCTAGAAGAATATATTCTATATCCTCCACCCGACTTTATCTGAAAATGAGACAAGCCTCTATAAAGCACAAATAACTATTCTTTTGCCAGATCAATAACCCCTTGAGCTATTTCCTTCGCCGTAGCCTCTGGGCGGTATATTGCCCGCAAATTTCCGTTTCGGTCAACCAGACCGATCAGATCCATATGCACAAAATTGTTATTCTGATCCTTGTTAATTAAAATTTTGAAAGAGTTCATCGCCAGATCCATCGTCTTCTGCTGATCACCCCGTAAGAAATACCAGCCTGAATAATCGGCTTTGAATTTATCTCCAAACGCCTTGATGGCTTCGCGCGTGTCGCGCTCCGGATGAAGGAAATCGAGATAATCTCGGCATCCTTGCCGAACATTCCTTTATCCTGAAGTAGATCCTGTACTTGACTTAAACGAAAGGTTGTTACTGGACATACATCCGGACAACTGGAGAAGAAGAAATAAAATAGTCGCACCTTACCGTTCGTATCTTCTAACGTAATGTTGCGCCCATCCACATTTTCCATACTGAAGCTCTCTACAGGCCGGATGATCGGTAGTTTAGACTTGGCGTAGGTGGTCCAGAGTAGATACCCCGCCAAGATAATACATATAGCCAATAAAATCCAGGTCCATTTATATTTCTTGAGCAAGGACATCTTAGACCTCCATTACAATCGTACTGTATCGAGAATCATAACGATCATGCTGACTGTCAGATAGTTGATTGAGAATAGGAACACCCGCTTCGCCCAAGCATCATTCTCCTGTGAACGGAAGCCTTTGAGCGCCATCAGCAGCCAAGATACAGACAGAAGCTCACCGATGATAAGGAACCATATCCCTGTATAATCGTAAACATACATTAATACGGGAATAGGCAGCAAAAGAATCAGATAAGGTATCATCTGCAGTTTTGTTCTTGGAATTCCCTTCACGACAGGTAATAGCGGGAAGCCTGCCGCACGATATTCCTCAACACGCCGAATGCCAAGCGCCCAGAAATGAGGAGGCTGCCATAAGAATAACATCGCGAACAGCAGAATAGCACCGAGATCGACTTTACCTGCAGCCGCTACATATCCGATCACCGGAGGCATGGCTCCTGAGATCGCTCCAACCGAGGTACTCCAGGTCGAGGAACGTTTCAGCCACAACGTATACACAACAACATATACGAGCATGCCTACGATACCAAACACGCCGGCTAGTAGCCCATTGCCGATAAATAATACAGACAATCCCAATACGCCTAAAATAATTGCGTACCAGAGTACCGTCTTCGGCGACATCTTCCCAGTAGGAAGAACGCGGTTCTGTGTCCGGGCCATCTTCATATCCAAATCGCGGTCAAAGTAATTGTTGAATACGCAGGAGGAAGCCATAACCAGTACGGTTCCTAGTAACATGAGTATCAAATTGACGTATTGTAAATGCCACCCAGAAGCAACCCAAAATCCAGCAAAAGCCGCGATAAGATTTGAACGCAAAATACCTGGTTTGGTTAGCGCGATAAAATCCTTCCAAGTCGCTGTTTCTCCTGGAGGAGTAGGTCTCACGGACAATGCTGCCGATTCTGAAGGTGCAGAGTAAGAAATTCTGTCCATTGTCGGATATATCCCCTATACAATAATTTTTTGTCTTCCTATATAAAGAAATTCACGATTAATTCAATGAATCCACATTACACTATAAACTTTATCATACCAAGAGGGAGAAATGTTTGACAATCATCTGATAAAAAGTAGGAATTGTGACAATTTAATGACAAGAATTCTATAGTAGAGTATTAATTTTTCTATCAAAAAAGCCCGGGCAACAATTATGCCCGGACTAAGTTCTGAATTAAATAAATTATATGTTCAAAAGGTCAGTTTTCAGCACCGAGAAGGTTGGATGAGCCTGGGCATGAGGAGTGCAGCGTACGTAGTGGGTACGTGAGTACCTAAGATGTTTCCGTAGGAAACATGACTTCGTAAGCATCTGCCTAGGCCCTGGTGAATTCAAGATTCGATGCCGCGATCGCTTCCTGATAAGCCTCGTGATCAAAAGTGAGCTTTTGAACTTCCTCTAAGAGAGGAATCCCATCATTCGTTGTACATCCTGCAGCACCTTCTCCGCTTCTTCGTTAGCCTTCAAAGCGCCTTGACGCAGAATGTCATGAATTTCTCCGGAGTTACGGATCTCACGATAACGCTGCTGAAGCGGTTCAAGCACGCCAACGACAACCTCAGCCAGATCCTTCTTGAACGGCCCGTACATTTGGCCTTCATATTTCTGCTCCACCTCAGCCACGGACAAACCAGAACATTGGCTGTAGATAGTAATGAGATTGCTTACCTCCAATTTGTTCTCTGTGTCAAATCTAACCTCACGTCCTGAATCTGTCGTTGCCCGACTGATCTTCTTACGAATTTCATCTGGTGAATCAAGCAGAGCGATATAGCTTCCCGGGTTCGGGTTACTCTTACTCATCTTCTTGGAAGCATCGTCAAGCGACATAATTCTGGCGCCAACTTTCGGAATATAAGGATCTGGAAGTGTAAAGTATTCACCAAAGCGGCTATTGAAGCGTCCCGCCAAATCACGAGTCAATTCAAGATGCTGCTTCTGGTCTTCCCCTACTGGTACTAGATCAGCATTGTAGACCAAAATATCCGCAGCCATCAGTGATGGATAGACAAACAATCCTGCACCTACAGATTCTTTACCTGCCGCTTTATCCTTGAACTGGGTCATCCGCTCCAGTTCTCCCATCGATGTTAAGGTTGTTAGAATCCATCCGAGTTGAGCATGCTGACGAACATGGGACTGCATGTACACATTAGATTTATTCGGATCAATACCAGCAGCTACGAACAAGGCCGCTACCGCTTCAGATTGCTCCCGTAGATTAGCCGGATCCTGCGCAACTGTAATTGCGTGCAGATCAACTACCATGAAATTACAGGAGTAATCATCCTGCAGCGTGACGAAATTTTTCAGAGCTCCAATATAATTACCGAGCGTAAGCTTACCACTAGGCTGAATGCCTGACAGAACTTTTTTCATAAAAAACTGCCTCCTCCATATATTTAGATTTAAGTTTGAAGTGAATGTTCAAGATTCGATGCCAAATCCATATCTAGATTCACTTCATGATCAAAAGCGGACGCAAAAAAGGCCCCACATCCCTGTGAAGGGACGTGAGACCGTGGTGCCACCCTTATTCGTATAGAACGTGAATCAACAGTCATAACGATTTATTCGCCCTAGGCCGTTGAGAACTATACCTTCATTGTCCGTAACGTGGAAAGACCGTCCGGTAATACTTGCAAAAGTCTTGATTCCCTTTTGTGTTCATCCGGAACTCCGGGTCCATTCAGCAATGTCATTTCCACCGGTTCACATCCAACCACCGGCTTTCTGGAGGAAATTAGAACATTGTTTACTTGTCCCCATCATCGTGTTCGTTTATGATATTCTAAATTATACTCATCATAATTGGCTGATTCTACAATGTCAAATCTATTTTTCGTCCTCGAAAAAAAGTGTTATGATAGTGCTAAGCTTATTTAAAACCGATTATTTCAGATGAATATGTGGGAAAAGGAGCAACGATATGAAAAAAGTGACCAAAGGACAATGGAACGGTTATGATACGTACATTTTGAATAGCCGTGAACTTGAAGTCACACTGCTACCCCGCCTTGGCAATAATGTAATTAGCATTTGGGATCATGTTGAGAAGCGCCATGTTCTTCGTCATCCCGAAGAGAATGAGCTTGAATTCTACTTGCAGAAGCCTTACCATTTTGGCATTCCGATGCTCATTCCACCGGGTCGTATTCGCAAAGGACATTTCACCTATGCAGGACAAGAGTATCAATTTGACCGCAACACGGCCAATGACAATCATATTCACGGACTTCACCGTACACAGAGCTGGTGTGTCAGCGATATCGAGGAAGACGATGAAGGCTGTGCCGTAACTACTGAGTTTTTAACTTCTGATGACCCGAATTGGATGCGTCAGTATCCCGTTCCGCTCAAATTAGAAATGACGCTCAGGCTCCAGGGTGCTTCGCTGAAGCAGACTTTCAAGGTTACACATCTAGGTGACAAGCCAGCTCCGTTCGGCATAGGTTTACATACCTGGTTCCTGCTGGATGGCAAGCCTGAGGAGTGGACGCTCAAATTACCGGTATCCAGCATCTATTCTTCTAACGAGGAACTGATTACTACCGGAGATATAGTGCCTTTGGGCGAGCTTAATGCCCTGAATGACGGATTAAATCTGAGCGGTACTAACTTCGATACGATGTTCCAAATTGGAGACAAACCCGTATCGGCCGAGCTGCTCCGCAAAGATGGATACGGACTTCACTACTCCGCAGATCCAGCTTATTTCAAGCATTGGGTGCTGTATACTAAAGGCGAAGCCGACCAATTCTTGTGTATCGAGCCATATACATGGCTACCGGATGCCCCTAATTCCAAGCATCCTGCCTCTGTTACAGGTCTGATCGACCTTCAGCCGGCGCAAACATTGGAATTCTATGTAAATCTCGATATGATTTATCGTAGCTAACTAAGAATGATATAGCTTGGGCCCTCCTTCGTCGGAGGGCTCTTATTTTTGTTATACAGAACCTAATTATTTGAAACAATTACCACTTTGCAAATTAGCAGTTATACTGAATATTTTATTCTGCAAAAACCATACTAACATCACAAAGGCATAGGAGGTGACAAACACATGGCAGGTCAAAACCAAGGCCGCGGAAGCCGTTCCAACAATCTAGTTGTTCCTCAAGCAAATGCTGCATTGCAGCAATTGAAAATGGAAGCTGCACAAGAGTTGGGCGTATCTATCCCGCAAGACGGTTACATGGGAAACTACACTTCTCGTGAAACTGGCTCCCTAGGAGGATACATCACTAAACGTCTGGTTCAAATGGCAGAGCAGCAATTGTCTGGTCGTTCTAACATGTAATTCGCTCTCTCCTGTTCGTACCTATAGAAAGACAGGTGATCTGCATTAGCAGGTCGCCTGTCTTTCACTATGATACCCAATGTTCATTAATTCACTTGAAAGATTATGAAGATAAATCTGATCCCTTGTATGTATTCGCTGTACTTACTCTTGGATATCTCTGTATCATTAAATTGGCCATGTTGTAATTTGACTCTAATATAGCATCAATCATAACGGTTCCCTGCTTCACTGCGAACTCATAACTAATCTCTCCATGAGTCCAATAACGCTTGTACTTCAAAGCCTCGAGTGCCATCACGCGAAAAGAATGAATTTGTTCCGAAGACAAGCCATGATCTTCTTCCTCCAAATGACCGTTGCGACCTGCGATTGGATCGTGCCGGATGCCGAATTTACCAATGATATTATTGCGAATTTGGATGAATACGGTACCCAATGTCATACCTCCAAGTTCTACCGACAATTCCTTAAATACAATATCGACCTGTCTTGCCAGAGAGAGCTGATCAGTTGTCAGCATATTCCCCTCCCTTCCTACATAGTACCCTTTGATCTAGGGCTTATGTCACATTATATTCCATTATATTCTATTATTCAACATTTGAAAACAAAATTGGTTATAAATGACTATACAAATAACGACTTTATACCCTATATTCATGCTTAAATTACATTATTAAACAGTAGTTTGAAATTAATTGACGTTTTTTGTTCCCCATAAATAATGCCCCTAAGGCACCACTGTAATCCCGAATGACAGAGCTAGTGAATTAAAATCAGCAAAAAAAACCGTCCCAGGTAGAAATATCTACCTTAGAACGGCTTATTCGCCTTACTTGGTCATATCAAGGAACATTTGTGCATCTGCTACAGCCAGAGCCATCGCTTCGCGCCAGAAATCAGGCTTAGTTAGATCTACGTTCAAATGTTTGGAAGCCAATTCTTCCACCGTCATCCGACCTGTATCACGAAGCAGAGCATCATATTTCTCCGCGAAGCCCTCTCCTTCCTTCAACGCTCGGGCATAGATTCCGGTGCTGAACATGTAGCCGAAGGTGTATGGGAAATTATAAAACGGTACATCTGTAATATAGAAATGCAGCTTGGAGGTCCAGAAGAGTGGATGATAACTTCCAAGCGCTCCATGATAAGCCTCACGCTGGGCTTCCTCCATCAAAGCGGACAGTTCGGAAACATCCAGCATGCCTGAATTCCGTTGCTCATAGAAGCGAGTCTCAAACAGGAATCTGGCATGAATATTCATGAAGAAGGATACGCTATTCTGCACCTTCTCGGCGAGCAGTGCCAGCTTCTCTTCTTCGCTTCCCGCATTCTTCAGAAGTGCATCTGCCAGAATCATCTCAGCAAAGGTTGATGCCGTCTCGGCTACGTTCATTGCGTAATCCTGATTGAATTGTGGCAGCTCTTCCATCAGATATTGATGGTACGCATGTCCCAGCTCATGAGCTAGGGTAGAGACGTTTGAGTAGTTACCGCCGAAGGTCATGAATATCCGTGTCTGCTTGCTGACTGGAAGCGAAGTACAGAAGCCCCCGGACGCTTACCTGGGCGGTCTTCAGCTTCAATCCAGCCACGGTTAAATGCATCAGCTGCGAAATCAGCCATCTTCGGACTGAATTTTCCGAATTGCTTCACAATATCTTCTGCTGCTGCTTGATAACTTATCTTCGTCTCTGATTTGGCAAGCGGTGCATCCACATCGCTCCAGCTAAGCTGTTCCACTCCGAGCATCTTGGCTTTACGTTCTAAATATGAGACAAAGATCGGTTTGTTCTCTTCAATGACCTGCCACATCATATTCAGTGTCTCTCTGGACATACGATTAATTTGCAATGGTTCCTTCAATGCGTCTTCCCAGCCGCGCTTCTCATACAGCTTCAATCGGAAGCCGGCCAATCTGTTCAGCGTATCCGCACTATAATCAGCTACTTCTCCCCATGCCTTCTCCCATTCCACGAACGTCCTCTCGCGAACCGCACGATCTGAATCGCTAAGCTTATTGGCCGCCTGACCGACGGATAGCGTAGATTTCTTCCCTTCATCATCGGTAAATTCCACGCCAACTTTGGCTACAATCGTATCATAATGCTGTCCCCAGCCATGATATCCGTCTACAGCCAAATCCGCAGCTAGACTTTCCAATTCCGGAGAGAGCTTCTCACGCGCGGAATCACGCTTCTCATTCATGATGAAGGCGATTGGGGCAATCTCATCCCGAGCGATCCATTCCAACCAAACCTGATCCTCCGTGTTGCGCAGTAAACTTTCGAACAATGTCATTACATTCTGCAGCGCTGCCCGTAGTGAAGTCACTTTACCAGTAAGCTGAACCGCCTTCTTATCATGCTGATCCTGAGCCGTCAGACATTCAACAAAGGAACCTGCCTCAAGCACTCTTGCCTGTGCACTTTGCAATCCACCAATCGTCTGATCCAAAGCTCGCGTCTCATCTACATTTTTTGGCGCCGATGCTTGCTTCAATACCGAGTGAAGTTCAGCAATACTACCACTTAATTCATTCAGAAACTTCGCGAATTCTTCTGATGCAGAACCTCCGGGGAAGATGGAGTCCAAATTCCAAGTCTCTACAAGCTGGTCATTTACAGATATCTGTGTCATCGAAATATCATCCTTTCTTGATTAACCTGCCTCGCAGGAACTGTGGAACTGATTCGATTAAAAGTGTATAACTATAGGTATACGTTTTACTCTTATTTTAGACAGGAGGCATGTCCCATTATGAAACCATTACAAATCTCGCCGGAGACGGCCGTGAAGCTGGCCGCAGAACTGAAAGTTCCGATCGAGCATCTGATGCATATGCCACAGCATATTCTGCTGCAGAAGATCGCTGAATTAGCCAGCAAAGACAGCGGAGCAGCCCTTCAGATGTTAAGGATGAACCAAAATGATTCCTTTTAATAAAGCACTGCCTTATGACATCATTATGGGCGACGTTTATGTCCCTCAATGCCCTTTCTGCCGAAGCGACAACGTTCTGCTTACAAAATTTAAGCCAGACGATATTGTCCTTGTGCGGGAAGGTAAGAAAAAACTGCTGGTTTTCCCATGCTGCGGCAATAAGATCACGGTGCTGGACAGCGACAACGATTATTTGTTAACCGATACGATAGTACGCAAAGATTAAATAACCAAAGGTTAATTAAAATTCATAATAATAGGGGCTATTTTGAGATCTGAAAGACCAGATAAGCCCCTATTTTCGGTTAACTTTGCATCTCCTCTGGCAATTCATGCCCGCCATTCAACATTTCTTCACGAAGTACAGCCCACTGTTCTCTCGACGCTCGAATCATGGAAGCATCCATAATTTTCTTGTCATTAATGACTCTAGAGAACCACTTCACGGCGTCATTTAAGTTCCCTGTACGACGATTCAATTCGCCGATCAGGTACATCAGTCTGGCGTCACTGCCAAGATTGCTCTCCGTCTCGAATACGCGTATGTAAGATTCTAATGAGTACTTTAAGAAACGCTGTTCCTGTTCACGATTCTCTTTATATCGATATAGCCATGATATATGATGCAGAAGACTTGCGATGATCCGTTCTTTCTCATTAATCGTCTGGGCGCATAACAATCCGAGCTTATAAGTCTCGAGCGCCGCGTTCCAGTCCCGCTTGCCTCCGTAATCCCGCTTGATGAATCGCGTCTCAATCTCCTCATGAAAACGGGCGGACTGTCGTTCATTAAGATGCTCGGTTGAATTTTCCGTAGAGGCAAATCCACAGAACGGACATACCCGAACTACGTAATAATCCGGATTCTCATTGCGATAATATCCACAGAAATCGGTATCCGTTCTTACCGCTCTTTTGAAGCTTGGCCGAACACGAGAGGTCGTGAATTCATTCTCGCAATAGTTGCAGGTCACCTTAATCGTAAAGAGAGGTTCTAGTTCCAAGCTGCATACTTCCTTTCCGTCTCTCATTAAAGGGGTTGTTTAACAAATCAATCATTCGTGCTGCTTTCTGTATTCACAAAATGATGAGCAGGACCCGACAGGCGCTGAATAACGAAGCTCCGAAGCGGCTCGTCCACTCCAATCTCCTCAAGCGCTGCACTCATACAAGCTAACCAAGCTTCTGCCCGCTCCGGAGTAACCGGAAAGGCCATATGACGTGCCCGCATCATCGGATGACCGTACGTATCGGAATAAAGAGATGGCCCCCGAAAAACTGGGTCAGAAACATATACTGCTTCTCCATTACCGGATCAATATCTTCTGGGAAAAGCGGACCGATAAGCGGGTTTTCTACAACTCGCGGATAGAAAGCCTCAACCAGACGTCTGAGGGTCTCTGCCCCGCCAAGATTATCGTAAATACTCAGATTGGGGTTCACCCTACACTCATCTCCTAACTTCCTCACTTAAAGGTAATTCAAAAAGTCCGGACTGGATTTTTGAATCTCCTCATAATATAGAGCTTGTACTTAGATAAATTATACCAAAAAAAAATAAAAGCTCCTATCGGAGCTTGTTACAAGTAATAAATTTAGTTCATTAGTAGCTATGCCAATCCTCTTCACCAGGATGGACAAGAGAGGCACGAATGACGTATACAAAGGCGCATACGAGAATACCAGCAACAAAACTCATATTCAACACCCCATCCAAAAACGATTTTATAGTGCTATTTTACCATATGGATACAAAAAAAACAGCACTTTATGAAATCGCTTTCCTATTTTTTTGGTGATGTTTGTCCTTCCGGACTCATACACTGGATTATGACCCAAGTGGAGGCGTTATCCATGAACAAAAGCTGGACAACAGCGATTATTCCTCTATTAGCACTTATTTTCACCGTAATGATGCTGATCTATCCTACGGTTTCCTGGGAGGCGGGGGTACGCGGATTAGCCATTTGGTGGACGTGCTCTTTCCGTCCTTATTCCCCTTCTTTGTGATTTCTGAGCTTATGCTTGGTTTTGGCATTGTTCATTTTATAGGCAAACTGCTCGATCCTCTAATGCAGCCGTTATTTCGTATTCCTGGAACAGGTGGCTTCGTCGCCGCTATGAGCTTCGCATCAGGCTATCCAGTCAGCGCTAAGCTAACCACTAAGCTACGTAGACAACTGTTAATCGGCCGTGAGGAAGGGGAGCGACTTGTCGCCTTCACTACAACTTCGGACCCGATTTTTCTAATTGGAGCTGTATCCGTCGGCTTCTTTGGCAATCCGAAGCTAGCCTGCGCTCTCGCTCTCGTTCATTACGGCAGTGCCATCATCGTAGGCTTTATTATGAGATTTTATGGTACGAAACGAAGTACAGACGGATCAACAAATCCCACAACCAAGAAATCAACCGAAGCGCGCTTTAGTATCCGGCTTGCTCTAAGAGCTATGCATGAAGCAAGACTTGTGGATGGACGTAGCTTAGGAGAACTGCTGCGCCATTCAGTAACTTCGTCCCTTCAGCTCATGGTCGTCGTGGGTGGATTGGTTGTATTTTTCTCCGTCATCCTCGAGGTGTTGACCGCTGCAAATGTAATGAGCTTCTTCTATAACATTGTGCAAGGAATGCTTACTCTTCTGCATCTGCCCCTGAGTTAGCCCAAGCCTTTGTAGGCGGAACGTTCGAAGTCACACTAGGAGCTAAAGCATCCGCGGCCCCCGTCGGTGTCCCGCTCATGTTCAAGGCAGCAGCAGCGGCCTTCATTCTATCTTGGGGCGGCCTGTCGGTGCATGCACAGGTTGCCAGCATCCTGAATGATACCGATCTGCGCTATCTCCCTTTTTCTTCGCCAGACTAATTCATGCTTTTCTGGCCGCTACACTAATGCTCCTTGTCTGGAAGCCGCTGATGGGTGTAACCCCCTCCCTCAAGCCACTGGAGCAACCCGAACAGCTACTGCAACGATGGAAAGAAGTACCTAGTCTTTTTATACTGTTCATAAAAATTGTAGTGACGCTGCTTATTTTATCTCTTTTGGCTCGAATCATTCAGCAGATCCTGTCATCTTTGCCTTGGCAAAAGGGAAAACCGAAAAAATGAAACGTTGTGTTATTTTTCATAATTGATTATGATCTTTACAGGAATTATATAAAGTTTGCAAAGGAGCCTATCATCTTGAGATATTACGTTCTGGACCGCGGAGATCAGCTGTCTTGCGATCTTAGCAAGTCCTTTCACAAGCTGGCGGGGGAGCAAGGACTAATACTGGATTCCGAGTCCCCAGATATTGTTGTGTCTATCGGCGGGGACGGCACGATGCTCCATGCATTTCATACATTCATTAACCGCATCCCTTCCATCGCTTTCGTGGGAGTACATACAGGCCATCTCGGTTTCTACGCCGATTGGAAAGCAGATGAAATCCCCGAACTAATTCAACTCATGAGCGGACAAAAAGACAGGCGCCAGCTGAATCCCAGAGTCGTCCATTATCCCCTACTGGAGGTGGAAATTGTTAAGAAATCCGGTACCTCCTCCTTCATCTGCCTCAATGAATTTACTCTAAAAAGTGTGGATGGCGGGACAATTGTAGCCCAAGTTGACATTAACGATCAGATGTTCGAAATGTTTAGAGGGGACGGTATTTGCATATCTACACCTTCGGGAAGTACTGCGTACAACAAGAGCCTTGGGGGCGCCATGGTTCATCCATCCATAGAAGCCATGCAAATCTCTGAGATTGCCTCGATCAACAATCGTGTTTTCCGTACGATGGGCTCGGCCTTGGTCCTACCTAAGCATCACCATTGTGATATCTACTCACGCAAAGAGCAGAATTTGATGCTTACCATTGATCATATCAATACACCTGTAACTGATCTTATCTCGGTCCGTTGTCGGGTTGCCGAGCAGAAGATCAGTTTTGTGCGCTATCGTCCTTTTCCATTCTGGAATCGGGTTCGCAATGCATTTCTAGGTTAATCTTATTTTGCAAAGGATGGACAATGATGAAGTTGAATAAGTTAGGTAGGAAATTTATCGTTCCTCTGCTGGCCCTGATGCTCACCCTTCCGCAGGCAGCAAGCGCAGCCGCCGATAGTACGGAGCAGACCAAGGATTCGGAGCTTGAGGTTCTGCAAGAGGTGCTCGACTATTTGGATTCATATAATATCGAGGGAGCACAAAGGCAGGAATTTATCGATAATGCGATACGTGGAATGATCTATACCCTGGATGATCCATACAGCGATTATTTATCTCCTGAAGATATGGAGCAATTCGCAGGTAGCATCAATCGAGAATATGTCGGCATCGGCATTACGCTTAGATATGCCAAAGACAATCTGTATATTACCAGCGTGCTGGACGGCTCCCGGCCAAGAATACCGGACTTAAGCAAGGAGATATCATTACTAAAATTAACGGCGCTCCCGTCGCCGATATGGAGGATATCGATCTTAGTGGACAAGCGGATACAATTATCCGTATCACAGTTAAGCGCGGTACAAGTAACCTGACCTTTCCTGTCAAGCGTACTGAATTCTCGCTCAATTCGGTAACAGGAAAGCTGATTCCCTCTAGCACAATTGGATATATTTCCATAGCTTCATTCTCAGAGGACGCGGACGAGGAATTCGCCAAAGTATTAAGTACGTTGAAGGGCCAAGGTATGAAATCGATGGTGCTCGATCTGCGTGATAATCTGGGGGGCTATGTTGAGTCGGCACAGAACATCGCCAGTCAGTTCATGAAGAGTGGTACACTTATGTACACGGCTGACAAGAGCGGCAAATTGGAGAAAGTAAGCATCACAGACGGCAAAGATATTGGGATGCCCGTCATTGTTCTAACGAATGAATGGACCGCCAGCGCTTCTGAGATCCTTACTGGTGCACTGCATGATAATGGAATCGCCAAAGTGATCGGCGCCCAAACCTATGGCAAAGCCCGCATTCAGAACGTCTTCCAATTATCTAACGGTGGATATCTCAAGATGACAATCGAGCGCTATTTAACGCCGAATAAAGTAGACTTCAATCATATCGGCCTGAAGCCCGATATCGAGATCACAGGCAGTCCGGTCGCTCAGCTCATTGCTGGCCTGCACAAAGCCGGTCTGAAACATGTTGACCTTAGCGGCAGTGCTTATTCGTTGAAAGTGAATGGTGTTGAACTGAACGGTTATATCGATACTGTGCAGAACGGCAGCAAGGTCTACGCCCCGGCCCGAGTACTCGCGGCTCTCATACAAGGCAGCACGACTTGGAACAAGGCGGCACAGAAGTTGGTTATCACAGATCAAAGCGGGAAGAAAACTGGCTTCACCTTAGCATCCAAGAGTATTAAAATGATCGACGATGAGTCTTATGTAGAACTGCATGATTTCGCACAGAAGTTCCCGAATTTGAAATGGAGCTATGGGCAGGGTATTATTCATTTATCTTATTAAAATAACACCATAATAAAACGGCTGCCGATTTACTCGGCAGCCGTTTTCTCTTCTTCATAAGCTATTTTGTTGGAAGGCTCTTTCGGATTATCTTTCATCTTCTGCAGAACAAAGTAGGCACATCCAAAGTTGCAATACTCGTTAATATACTCGGTAATACCGGAATATGCCGTGTCGCGTGTTACTTTCGGATGATTGTCACGCAGAAAGCCCTTTAGACGCAGCTTCTCATAGCCCCAATCACCGATGATGTAATCATAGCGGTCCAGCACTTCGCTGTATCTTTGCTTGAATGCTTCCTGATCCCAAGCATCCTTATGATTGTACATCAGTTCATATGTTCTGCCGCCAATGTGGATCACTGGCTCCCCCTCCTTAATCGCCCTTAAGACAACGTAGCCGCGCCGTCTTTGTGGCTCTTGGCCGATTTAACCTGTTCATGCGCATGATAAGAACTGCGAACGAGTGGACCTGATTCAACGTGGCTGAAGCCTCGCTTCATTCCCTCTTCCTTCAGCTCTGCGAATTGCTCAGGTGTATAATACTTCTCGACCCGAAGATGCTTCGGTGTCGGTTGTAAGTACTGACCGATCGTAAGAATATCGCAGTCTACTGCCCGCAAATCATCCATCGCCTGCAAAATTTCATCCCATTCCTCACCTACACCAAGCATAATACTTGATTTCGTAGGAATATCAGGCTGCATCTGTTTCGCTCTTTGCAGCAACTCTAGAGAGCGATGGTACTTCGCCTTCGCCCGAACGCGATCAGATAGACGCTCTACCGTCTCAATATTATGATTCAGAATATCAGGTTTAGCATCCATGACAATACGGAGAGAAGCCTCGTCCCCCATAAAGTCAGGAATCAATACTTCAACAGAGCAGAGAGGTAGACGCTTGCGCATAGCAGCGATTGTTCCTGCAAAGATCGAGGCGCCGCCATCCTTCAAATCATCCCTAGCTACACTGGTAATAACGCAGTGACGTAGATTCATATTTTCAGCAGCTTCAGCGACACGTTCTGGCTCTTGTAGATCCAGCTCAGTAGGCATTCCTGTATTAACCGCACAGAAGCGGCAGGCGCGTGTGCAAATATCGCCCAAAATCATGAAAGTTGCTGTACGATTAGCCCAGCATTCATATATATTCGGACAGCGTGCCTCTTCACAAACCGTATGTAAAGTTTTTGAACGCATCATTTTTTTAATGTCCTGATAGTTATCGCCTGTCGTCAGTTTAATTCTAATCCAGTCCGGTTTCGGTTCATTTGCGAGCTTCGACAAGATAAGAAACCTTCCTTCTTCATTGTTTTGTATTATAGATCTTTGTAATCCCACAATGACATTTATTATACCATGAATCCACTGGGAATACCTACTCAATAAATTGGAATAAAAACACAACATTTGTCCCAACCTAAGTGTCAGTGTGGACCTGCGTCTATCGATTACAAACCTCTCACAAAGGAGGAGACGATACCTTGAAAATATCCTTTTCATCCCTATGTAACAAGACGATCGGCTGTCTTATCATCGTCTCATTGACAGTGGCTTCGCCTATCGTTGAGCCAGTAATCACCAAAGCCCAGACCACGGCTACTCCTGAGAAACCAGGTACAGCCCAAACCAGTCTGAGCATCTATGAAATGAGACGGGAGCTATATGAGAAGGTCAGCATTCAAACACAAATTCCGTGGTACTGGCTTGCTGCTGTTGATCAGTATGAACGTACGATAACGCCGCGCTCGCGCAAAAAAGCGAAAAAGGATAATCAAGTCGACCGGTTAACCAGCATTAGGTTTAAGGAGGGCATCTGGTCCGGACCCATTAATCCCGATCCAGCCGACAAAAATCTGGCTACGATTGCCTTGTTCGGTGGGATCGGCAAGGATGCTTCAGCAGATGGAGCCGCCGATCCAGCGGATGACCATGACGCCATGTTCACGATGGCCTCTTATCTGATCAGTCTCGGTTATGAGGAAGAAGATTTTCAGATTGCCCTGTGGCGATATTATCAGACTGATTCCGCCGTCAAGCGCATTCGCCAATTCGTTAAAATCTATAAAACGTTCGGGCATATCGATCCTACCGCCAGCGCATTTCCACTCCCAATCAACAGCATTTACACGTATCGTGATACATGGGGAGATCGGCGAGGGTGGGGCGGCCTACGCACGCATGAAGGAACAGACTTGTTCGCCTCCTATGGAGTACCGGTACGGAGTGTATGCTATGGAATCATCGAGACCAAGGGATGGAATCCCTATGGTGGATGGCGCATTGGCATTCGCGATCTGAACAATCGATATCATTACTACGCCCATCTACAAGGATATGAGAAGAAAATCGAGATCGGCGATTTAGTCACACCAGGCCAGGTGATCGGCTGGGTCGGCAGTAGTGGATACGGTCCTCCGGGCACGCAAGGAAGGTTCCCTCCCCATCTTCATTACGGGATTTACCGCGATACCGGTACAACAGAGTGGGCCTTTAATCCGTACCCCCTCCTCCAGCAATGGGAAAAGGCCGAGCGAAGACGTAGCAAATAAGCGAAGAAATTAACGGCTCACTCATCTGCTACAGACCAGCATCAGCCCATACTTTTAATGCCCCGATGACTGCGTCGTATCTTGCCCGGTCTCCTGCTCCCCATCTTTCGGGATGACCGTTCCATCTCCAGGCGAGTTGCTGTCTCCATTAGACGGCAGCTCGCCTGTTTTATTTGGGGACGGTAATGCTATGTTAGGAGCTCCGGCTTGACTCCCTACCGGATTTCCTTTGCTGTCATAGTAATACATAGGGACATCGCCAACGACAAGTAGGTAGGAGACAGGGATTTCCGTCTCTACAGATTGCGGTTCCATATCAAACGGCACGACGACGGACAATTCCGCTTTCACCCGCAAATACACCTCGACCAGAATCATATTGATGCCGGCGTCCTGTTTACGGGTGTTCAAATCGACCTTCACGTCCCCTTGAGGCTCGATCTTAATCGGAATTCGTGGTCCGAACGAGGCTAGAATCGGGCTGCCCAGTGCTTGCCCAGCGGAATCGTCTCCGACAAATGCGATACTTCCTCCAGCGTGTTACGTACCGTTGCGATCGTATCCGATGTGATTTTCATATGCGAGGAATAGTTCAGCATGAACCCCGATACTTTCCCGTTACCATCCATCTTCCAATCAATCAGCCGATCAACCTGATCCGTATTCGCCACCTGCGAAGTGATCGCTTCATTAATCGATTCCGTTGCAAGTTGCTTAACGCGAATGCTGGCCAGATGCATGATGGGCCCCTTCATATGCCTGTCAACATAATTATAAAATTGCACAAACCCAAATAAGGTGATCATCGTGATAATCAACCACAACCAACGTCTGCTTCCAGACCTTCTTCTCGGCCGTCTTCTCCTGCTATGCCAACCTCTTCTGAACCGCAGCATCTCTCACCCTCCCAGCCAGCAACAACTTCTAGAGATTCGTTGTTCAAGTCCGCTTGAAAACTGGCCCTTTTGAACACACATATCTATACAAGTTATGCGGAACCTGTACAAAAAAGAAGGACTGCCATTCTAGGGGTCATTCTCTGGAGAAATATTATTGGTAGTCACGGATCTTCTTTCTTTGGAATACAAAAAGACTGGAAAAGATCAAATAGAACACTGATTCTTTTCCAGTCTTAGTCCTGTTTGGACAGGAGTTATTTACTTGTTAAAATACCGCTGTCGTAACCCTTCGTACAACAGTACAGACGCGGCCATGGCCACATTGAGTGATTCCGCTTGGCCGCGCATCGGGATAATCAGTCCGTCATCCATCAATGTGCGAACTTCTTCACTTAACCCGCCGCCCTCACTACCAAACAACAGCCAGACTGGCCGGTGAAATCATACTCATAGCAATTAACCGCCGCCTGCAGGCTTGTGCCTGCAAGCCGGATGCCCCGTTCCTTGGCTTGTGGTAAAACTTCCGGTAATCTACAACGCAAGATGGGTAAATGGAACAACGAACCCATCGTGGAACGGATGACCTTGGGCTATAGATGTCAGCACTACCCGAGCCGACAATAACGCCATCAGCACCTACGGCATCCGCAGTGCGAATAATAGTGCCGACATTGCCGGGATCCTGGACTCCATCGAGCACAACGACGAGGCTGCGATCCTTGTCCAACAAGGACTTCATCTGCACCTGCTCGTCTACCTTACGGAGAACAGCAAATACAGGTTGAGGCGTCTTCGTATCGCTGCACTTGGCGATCACCGCCTCTGATACCGCGATCCAGTTCACATCGAGTCGCGCAGACGCCGCCGCAGATAATTCCGCAGGGACGCCACTCTCCTTCTCATAGCATACACACTCTATGTCCGCACCTGATCGAAGTGCCTCCTGGACTAAATGGATGCCTTCAATCAAATACTTATGCTGCTTATCTCGATGCTTCTTCTCGAGCAACAGGGCCCATTCTTTTACTCGGGCATTTTGCGGTGATAAAATTTCTATCATGTTCATTTCATCCTAACCGGTGAAGATTCTGAATAAGCCAGTTCCAGCTTCGTTAAATCATTCTTCTGTCCTACGATAATCAGAATGTCACCTTCCGCAAGACGATCATCCGCTGTAGGCGAAATATTCATCTTCGTCCCCCGCTTGATCGCCATGACGTTACAACCGAATTTGGCCCGAACGTCCAGCTCCTTCAGGTTCTGTCCAAGCATGGCAGAAGTAGCCCGCATTTCAGCAATACTGTATTCATCTGATAATTCTATATAATCCAGAATATTAGGCGAAGTAAGATGATGCGCTACTCTAAGCCCCATATCTCTTTCTGGATAGATCACTTTATCGGCTCCGATCTTGTTCAGCACTTTACCGTGCAGCTCATTCTGGGCTTTAACGACGATAAGCGGTCCACCAAGATCTTTTAATATTAGAGTGGTTAGAATACTGGCCTGAATATCCTGACCAATCGCCACAACAACTACATCGAAATTACGGATACCAAGTGCTCGCAGCGCCTCTTCATCCGTCGAATCTGCGGATACCGCATGTGTAACAATATTGGATACGGCCTGGATTCTTTGTTCATTGGCATCGATAGCAAGTACATCGAATCCCATACCACTAAGTGCATTCGCAACACTAAGACCAAATCTTCCCATCCCTATAACGGCAAATTGTTTCTTTTCTGTGCGTGCCACAATTCATCACCCCGAACTTTTGGATTCGATCTAGTATACCATATTCGTATTAAAACTTGAATTTATACAGGATGGATCGGGAACATTAACGACTGGGCCTATACTATTTCAAGGAGGGTTCTCCATGTCAATTATGCTCGATTTGCGCCAGGCTGTCATTCACAAGGTACATGGCAAAGACAAGGAAGGGCTGCGCGAGATGATTGAGGGCTCTATTGATGCCCAAGAAGCAGCGCTACCCGGTCTTGGCGTCATGTTCGAGATTCTCTGGAAGAACATCGATCAAGCCAAGCAGGACGAATTGCTCGCCATCCTCGATCAGCAGCTTGCTCAAATGGAAATGAAGCCATTGAAATAAGATTGTTGCCCCAGTTATACAACAAGCCTTTACTCAACCGTTATTCGGCCAAGTAAAGGCTTGTTGTATAAGTCCCCTTTGATCACGAGGTAAATCAGGAGGCTATCAAGGCATCGAATCTTGAATTCAGCCGGGCCTTAGCGGATGCTTACGAAGTCATGTTTCCTACGGAAACATCTTAGGTGCTCACGTACCAACTACGTACGCTCCGCTACTCAGTCCCTAGCTTCATCCAACCTTCTCGGTGCTGAAAGTCTGACTTTTAATTAAGGAGCAGTCTCCTGGAACTTCGCGTCCGGATTTTTCTCCATCGCCGTCCGCATCGCATACTCGTTCTCGAACAGGGCTACATAGTTGCCCTTCTTATCCGTAACAAGTGTCGAATTAATACGGAATTTGGATGGATCGATCTTCTCGGCAATGATCCAGCGAGCGAATTGAAATGGCATGCGCTGCAATTGCACGTCTACACCATATTCATTTTTCATTCTGTATTCGAATACTTCGAACTGAAGTTGACCTACAACGCCTAATAGTGTGTCTTCAAACCCAACCGTTGTAAATACTTGAATTGTACCTTCCTCGGTCAGTTGATCGATACCCTTCTGATATTGCTTATGCTTCAGCGCATTCTTTACAGTAACCTTGGCGAATATCTCAGGTGAGAAGGTTGGCATTTCGTCAAAGACAACGCCGCCTCCCTGGCTTAACGAATCACCGATACGGAAAATGCCCGGATCGAACAATCCAATAATGTCTCCTGGATAAGCCTCACTTACAATATCCCGATCCTGAGCCAAAAATTGCTGTGGCTGAGATAGCTTAATGTCCTTGCCGGTTCTCGTTTGCTTCACCGACATACCGCGTTCGAATTTGCCGGATACAATACGCAAGAAGGCAATTCGGTCACGGTGGGCCGGGTTCATGTTCGCCTGAATCTTGAACACGTAGCCCGAGAACTTCTCGTTCGTAGGCTCAATTGGCCCTTCTGTGCTGCGGCGTGGCTCAGGTTTAGGAGCCAACTGAAGGAAGTTCTCAAGGAAAGTCTGTACCCCAAAGTTATTCACCGCACTACCGAAAAATAACGGAGTAAGCTGTCCATTCTTTACCTTCTCCAGATCAAATGGATCTCCGGCCACATCAAGTAGTTCTACATCCTGACATAGCTGATCATGCAAATATTCTCCCGCCATCTCACGGATGATTGGATCATTGTAGTCCTCAACCTTCTTCACTTCAATTTGGTCGTGATCGTCTCCTTGGAACAGCTCTACCTGATTCTTCATGCGGTCATAAACACCACACAATTCGCGCCCAGAGCCGATCGGCCAGTTCATCGGAACAGAACGAATGCCCAGTACCTGTTCAATTTCCTCCATCAGATCAAACGGGCTACGCCCTTCACGGTCCAGCTTATTAATGAATGTAAAGATCGGGATGCCCCGCTTGGCACAGACCTGGAACAGCTTGATCGTCTGCGCCTCGACCCCTTTGGCCACGTCGATCAACATGACGGCTGCGTCAGCAGCTGTCAATGTACGATACGTATCCTCACTGAAATCCTGGTGACCCGGAGTATCCAAGATATTAATCCAATGTCCTTTATAATCAAATTGCATCACGGAAGAGGTTACTGAAATCCCCCGCTGCTTCTCAATCTCCATCCAGTCACTCGTTGCATGCTTGCTGGCTTTACGAGCCTTAACCGAACCGGCTGAACGAATCGCTCCCCGAATAGCAGCAATTTCTCGGTTAAAGTCGTCTTCCCGGCATCCGGGTGGGAAATGATTGCAAACGTTCTGCGTTTATCCACTTCCTGCTGCAGCTCTTGCTCCAATGCTTTGCTCATTCTCACTTTCCTCTCGCTTCACAAATTCATGCCTTTTATTTTAACATATTTTCTGTATCAAGTACGCATATTACTTCACGGCACTCGGCAAAAAAAGACGCACCAAACTGATTTCCGTTTGGCGCGACTCTCTACACTACTTATTATCGTTAAATCCAGTATCGGATATACTTACTGCTTGATCCAAATTACATTGTCCTCTTCTTGTCCGTTCACTGGCCACCAGTGGAATCCATCAAGGCCGAGCAACTCATCAGCTTGCTCAGGACCCCATGATCCTGCAGGATACATGTGGATGTCAGATGGGTTCTTAGCCCAAGCTGAAGCGATACGATCCACGAAGGACCAAGCTGCAGCCACTTCATCCCAACGAGTGAAGTAAGTGGAATCACCATTAGCCGCATCATAAATGAGACGTTCATAAGCTTCCGGTGAGTTAATGCCTACCTGGCAGCTTTGGCAGAATTCCATAGCGAACGGTTCAATCTTCGATTCTGATCCCGGCTTCTTGGCATTGATCTTGATATATATCCCTTCCATCGGATTGACACGGATGACGAGCAGATTCGGTTCAAGATTATGCTTCTGACCCAGATATACATTCGTAGGCATTTGCTTGAATTCTACCACGACTTCAGTAGTCTTTACTGGCAGACGCTTACCGGTACGAATATAGAACGGTACACCGGCCCAGCGGAAGTTATCTACAAATACCTTAGCGGCAAAATAAGTTTCCGTATTGGAATCCGGATCTACCTTATCTTCTTGGCGATAGCCTGGCAATTCTTTGCCACGGCTCTCTCCCGCTTTATACTGGCCACGAACGACATGAGCCTTAACATCTTCCTCGGACTCATACGGACGCAGTGAGCGAAGTACCTTAACCTTCTCATCACGGATGTCCTCCGGATATAGACGGCTTGGCGCCTCCATGGCAATCATCGTCAGCATCTGCAACATATGGTTCTGGCCCATATCGCGTAATGCTCCCGCATGATCATAGTAGCCACCACGTTCTTCAACGCCGACTGTCTCGCTCAGCGTAATCTGCACGTTAGCAATATGCTTATTATTCCATAAAGGTTCGAAGAAGGAATTCCCGAAGCGAATAACTTCGATATTCTGAACCATCTCTTTGCCGAGATAGTGGTCAATCCGGAAAATCTCCTCTTCCTTGAACACTTGGCTTAATTCTTCATTTAACTTCTGAGCAGAGCTCAGATCGTAACCGAACGGCTTCTCGATCACAAGGCGATGCCAGCCTTCGCTAGCAAGCATGCCGCCCTTCTTAAGGTTAAAGGACACGCTGCCGAACAATTCAGGAGCCAGCGCAAGATAGAACAAGCGGTTACCTGGTATATTAAAGCGATCTTCTACGGATTCGGTCAAATCCCGTAATTCATGGTACCCATCAATATTGTGGATATCCAGCGATTTATAAGAGAAATGCTCCGCAAATTTCACCCAAGTCTCACGATCATTGTCTTTGACTTTATAGCGGCAAAATTCTTGAATGGATTGGTACAGATCGTCCCGGAACTCATCATGAGTGCGCGGTCTCCGGGCAACGCCGATAACTGCAAAATCCTCAGCCAGCTTCCCTTCGCGATATAGCGAATAGATAGCAGGAAAGAGCTTACGACGCGCCAAGTCCCAGTTGCACCAAAAATAAAAAATACCGCTCCCGGTGTCTGAAGTGATTCTAGATTTTGATTTTCAGTCATGGCTCCTCATTTCTTTCTATATATTATAGTGTATGTTTATTCAATTCCTATCAATACCATCACCTTACAAGGGCATCACTAGGTAGTGATGTAATTTTAGCACATTAACGCGAAGGTTGCATCATATTCATATCGAAAATCGTTAGCTTTCATGAAAATTCATCTAATATTAATCTAACATTAATTTTAAGTTCATCTTGTTCATCATAATCAGTATTCTACCGTAAGCAGTGGGGATCCGATGGAGATTTCCCGCCCTCCGGTTTCTTCATTATAATGAACCGCCATTTGCAGTGCGATTTCATGATCTCCGCTCTGAACGGATATTGGCAGTCCGCCAACTTCATAGGATCGGCTTATTGTCTGCGATTCTTCATCAACATACTCTTCAGCGCTATGAAGCCCCAATTCCGGTCCTGTCTGCTCTTCGATCTTATTCAATAGCTTCTGAATTGACGCACTAGAATATTCGGGCGACTGGGCCACCATTTCTAATTCTTTGGAAAGACCTGATACTACAGAACCTTGCAGAGCCGCATTCCAGTTCACGTCAACCCCCTCATCCTGAAGCGAATGACCGTAGGTGGTCTGTAATTCACTGAAAAGATCAGCATTCACACGGGCATCCCCATCCATGAGTAGGATGACATAATAGGAAGTTCCCCCTTCTTCGGGCATAACGGATAATTTGGAATAGACTCCTCCGTTAGAGCCAAGAGCGTTATAAACACGATGACCCTGAACTTCATTCTCTATCGGGGTAGACAAGCCAAGCCTTGAAGCTAGAGCATAAGCAGCTTCGCTAGGCTCGAGCAGCGAATTCCAGGTTCCCTGCCATTTCACAGTAGCACGAAGCGCTCCATCCGTTGAGCGCTCTGCTAGCGCAAGCACGCTTTTCCATTGTTTATCAGCTGTATCTACTTTATTCATCTTATTCCCATCCAGTGCTGAGAAGCCAATGATCACCATAATAATTGCGAAACCTATCATCATATAACTACAACGCTTCAGTGTATTAAGCCAAACTCGTTCTTTTCCCGGCATGCTAAGCCCCCGAATCTGAGAATCTAGTAATCTATGAAACTAGGATTCCCTTCCCGGCAGCTATTTATACTTCATTCCCTCCCTATCGATCTACCGTCCAACAAATTGAAAATAAAAAAACGCCTAATGGCGTCTTCTCAGAACTAATATGAATTTAATCTTATTCTGCAAGCCCATTCTTGTAAGCATAGATTGCCGCCTGAGTACGGTCATCTACACCAAGCTTAGCTAAGATATTCGTGACATGGAATTTTACCGTCTTCACACCAATGATCAGATCATCAGCAATTTCCTGGTTGGACTTGCCTTGTGCTAGCAGCCGGAGCACGTCCATCTCCCGGTCAGTAAGCTCCTCGTGGGCAGGCGTCTCCGCCTTCGGCTGTCTCAGCCGGTTCATCATCTTCGAGGCCACCTGCGATTCCAGCACCGATTGCCCTCTGGCAGCTGCACGAATCGCTTCAGCAATCTCGGAGGCACGAGACGTCTTAAGCAGATAGCTGAAGGCTCCCGCTTCAATGACAGGGTACATCTTCTCATCGTCCAGATAACTCGTCAGCACAATGACTTTGCAGTCAGGATACAATTTTAGCAACTCTCTCGTCGCTTCAATGCCATCCATCCCCTCCATGACCAGATCCATCAGGACTACATCGGGTTTATATTCCTGGGCAAGGCGAATTCCTTCCTCCCCGCTGCTTGCTTCACCGACGACCTCGATTCCATCTTCGGTTCCGAGTACAGCAGCTAGACCAATCCGCACCATTTCATGATCATCAACTAGTAGTACTTTGATATCCCTTTCATTATCTATTTCATTCTCCATGACATGTATCCTCCCCGTTCTCTTCGTTCATTAACGGTATTGTGATTTCGATACAGTACCTTTACCGGGAGCGGTAATAATCTGGATTGAACCTCCGACCTCAAGCACTCGCTCCTGCATCGTCGACAAACCATAGGAGGCTTGCTTCTTCTCATCTAGCTGGAATCCCATTCCATTATCACGAAGCGTTACCTTGACGATATCACCCCGCCGATGAATACGAATTTCCATCTTATCCGCCTTGGCATGACGCATCGTATTCGACATCGCCTCTTGAATGATGCGGAACAGATGATTCTCAATCCCTTTCCCGAGATTAAGTCCTTCGTCCATTTCTAGCATCATCTCGATTGGTACCTTTGCTTTCAACTCGCTAACGAGCTCCAGCAAACCTTGGGATAACTGCTTGCCCTCCAAATAGACCGGACGCAAATGTAGCAGCAGTGCCCTCATCTCGGACTGGGCTACTGAGGCCATCTCCTCAATCAGCTCCACCTGTCGCCTTGCTTTCTCAAAATCCCTGTCCATTGTCCGACCTACCGCCGTAGCGGTCATCGATATAGCGAATAACTGCTGAGATACGGCGTCGTGAAGCTCACGAGCAAGGCGCTGCCGTTCCTCGACAATCGCCGATACGCGAGCTTGCTCAGCAAGCTGCGCATTATGAGTTGAGAGGCGCTGTAAGGAAGATACCTGCTCTTCCCAGCGCTTGCCGATTCGCACAAGTTGCTCGCCCAGCTGTCCAATCTCATCTTCACCCAACTCCGGAACCGTTCCGGTCTGGTTCCCCTTCTCCCATTGCAACAACGCATCGCGCATCAAATCTACTTTTTTCTTATATTTGTAGCCTTGCCAGAAACCATAAATCGAACCGAGACTGATCAGTAGCGTCAGCAGGGTCAGCCCTGCCATAATACCTTTCTGCCAAGAATCAATCAGTTGAAAATAACCGTATGTATATAGAACGTATAGAATAACCGCCAATAGAATAAAACAGAAGAGGATCCCTCCCGCATACTGCGAGAGACCATGCTGACAGGCTTCTTTCTCTTCATGTGGTGCAGATCCTCCTCTGTTTACTAGTATAAGTACGTGTTCCGAAAGGCGAGTGGACTTTTGGAATAACCTCTTTAAGATATCCGTATATCAATATCTCCTACAACATAGGAGATCATTATTTTCACTTTTTGCTCACAGGTATCATAGTTCGGCGATCTCCAGTTCACCCGATTCAATATGCCTGTTCGACGTTCTTGTCCCAATTCGATTTGCCCGAAGAGTACAAAGGCTTCGATTTCAATTCCATAACCCTCGAATAAGCTCATATCAATGTCACCGACGATCCCTTGGAACATCAATACATGATGAGGACCTTCCATGATCGCTAGTGACAGATCAATATCTAATTCACCAAGAATATGCCACATGCTCGTATTCTGCAGCACCCAGGGATCGCGATCCCAATGGACGGAAGAAGTAATATTTTGCCTTTGAGTATAGCTGCCATGCGGTTGGACTTTGCGTACCTTCGCATAATAAAAACCAAGTGAGATCATCAAAATGGCTACGACCAGCATGAAATTGTTCAGCAGGATCAAACCTACACCAACGGCAAGCAGGATATATCCTGTCTTTACGTCCTCTCCTTGGCGAACCTTATATATGCCATAGCCCAATAAGAAGAGCGCAACAATGGTAAAGAAGCTAAGCCCTTTCCCGAATATCATCATAACGCCGAGAGCAATCAATCCTGCGGCCAAGAGTCTTTTTCGCTTATCCATGTCGCACCTCCTGCCGTTCTAAGAGTTGGAAAAGCCATAACGGTATATTCTACCGTATGGCTTCACCACGTCTAGCATAACATATTGTCTTTGAGACTTGTAGCTATTATTCTGCGCTCTCTTCACCCGCTGGGGTTGTATTAAGCTTAGCTTTCAAGGCTTCCAATTGTGCGTCTACCTTCAGTTGTTTCTCGGCATCTGCTGGGTTTACATAGGTCGTAGACGGCTCTCTGCGGTATACCACGCCTGCCACTTCAGCTTCTGCTTCCATTTGCATGATCTTCTCTTCCATGCGTTGGAAACCGACCGATGCGCTGCCGTTGTCGATGGAATGTAGGCTGCTGACTTGCGACATTTGCTTTCTCGCCTTAGCCATTTGTGCACGGCTTACGAGTTCATTGCGTTTGTTACGCAGCTTGTAGAATTCATCCTTCATTTCATGAAGCTGTTCTTTCAATTCAGCAGCATGAGCTTCAGAACTGGCATGCAATTGGCTGAATTCAGCTTGCTTCTGATCATAGTGGATTTTCTCTTCCAGCAATCTGCGGCAACTTCCTCTTGGCCATTCTTCAGAGCAACTTCCGCTTGAGCCTCTCTCTGTGCCGAGATGCGTACAGCCTCCTCCAAGCGCTGCTTCATTCTGCGTTCATCCGCCATTTGCTTGGCAACTGTCACCTCAGCATCACGGATTTCCTTCTCCATGTCACGCAAGTACTGATTCAACATGACAATTGGATCTTCCACCTTATCGAGCATATCGTTAACAGACGCCTTTGTAATATCCTTAATTCTTTTGAAAACTCCCATTTTATTATTCTCCCTTCTCGTAATTGGAGACCTTCTTGCGAAGCTCCTCGAGTTCTTTTTTCATTGCTTTCATTTCAATGTCTTCCATCATAGAGTCCAAATCCGAACTCCCGCGGTTAGCGGAGTTAACTCCTGAACTGCCGAATTGTCCTGACGGACCGTTATAGAAATTGCCGCCATATGACCGACCATTCCCGCCAAAGTTGCTTCCACTTCCTCCTGGGCTGCCTGGTGATCCTCCGCCAGGTCCGCCGAAGCCACCGTTACCACCGTTACCGTACCCCCCGCTATTTTGCCACCCGCTGTTAAAATACGGGTCACGGGGAATATATGGTTCTTTGGAGATGACTAGGGAGGCAATCAGATAGATCATGATCGTCGTCCCGCCCGTAAAGAATACACTGAAGATCATTACTACTCTAAGTAATGCAGGACTTATTCCGAATTTCTCACCTAATCCGCCAAGCAACTGGTGAACCATCTGTCACGTCTTGAGCGGTACAATCTATCCATAAGCTCACTCCTCTCCCTTGCCTTGCAGCTTCTGCTTCAGACGAGAGAGCTCATCATCAAGCGTAGAGTTCGCTTGGGTTACGAAATCCTGTCCTGTCTTGCGAAGTTCGCGAAGGCTGCGGGCTTCCCATTCCATATCGGATACCCGGTCCTCCAGACGATTGAACATCTTGGGAACATCCTGTGTTCCAAAGCCATTCATCCGCTGATTCATGCGCTGCTGCAAGCGAAGTGTTTCCATTCTTGCGAAATAATATTGTCTCTTACTATAGACTACCTGATATTCGGTCTTTAATTCATTCAACTGACTCTCAAGATCCTGCAGCGACTGCCGGCTTTGTTCATAAAGATCAGCGTACTGAGTAATTTTCTCCTCATACAGCATCTTCTCTTGAAGCGCGAGCTTGGCCAGATGTTCTTCCTCAGCCTTGAGGGCAAGCAGTGCCTGTTCTTCACGTTTATCACGCATCACTTTGGCTTGATCAACTTGCTGCTTCAATTGCTTGGTATGGCCGGCATATTGGTAATGCAATTTCTCAGCCTCAGCAATCTCCTGGCGGGTCTCGATCAGGAACTGATCGATCAATCTTACAGGGTCCTGTGATTCCTCCAACCATTCATTCAAATTCGCTAATGTAATATCTCGCACTCTACGAAACACGCTCATGGCTTTCCTTCCCTCCTATACGATCGGTAGTACGTTCGTAAGTAAATTCATTATCCACATCAATATCCGTGGTTCTTCCCTCTAAGTAAGGAGACACCGTAGATGATAATACCAATACCAATTGCCGGTACGATCAACCAGGCTAATTTAGAGATCAAGGACAGGATCCCGAAGATCAGGACGATCCATCCAAAAAATGCATTTCCACGGCGGATTCCGTAATAGCCTAGTGCAACCATCGCAACTGCGAACAATATTCCGAACAAGCCGCCGAGTACAGTTCCCAGAAGCGGGGACAACTTGCCGAGCAGGATCAGAGCGCCCAGAGCAATTAGTATAACCGCAAGACCATTTGACCTGTTGGTTCTCATTCCATATTCACCGCCTTTCAAATTGATTAACCTTATGTCTATATTGTAGGTCGAATCAAGCTTCTTCAAAACGGACCGGGACGGTTCTTTATACTAGACCTAAGTCGGGGATACAATCAGACCTTAGAGAGGTAGTTCAAAAATATCGATTTTGATCACGAAGTATACCTAGGAGCGGACTCGACGTCGAATCTTGAATTCACCGGGTCTTCCGGTGCTCACGTACCTACTACGTACGCTCCGCTCCTCAGACCCTAGCTTCATCCAACCTTCTCGGTGCTGAAAACCGATCTATTTGAACACACATTTTATGAATACACTGTTTCCAACGCGATTTGAAACACCGTATTTACATTCGTAACCATTTATAATAGAATATAAAGCAGTGTAATTTACACAACAGATTTAATACAACTTAAGACGACAGTTAACGGAGGAGCCTGCCATGTTGCGGGCTCTTTTTTTGTCTTGAAATCCATTATCTGGATAGCATAGCCTGCACGTGGAAAACTAATGGCGTTCCTAGCTGTCATCATTTGGGAGGTAAACATGGAACATCAAGCAATATGGGCCATCGGAATATTCCTGCTCACCTATGCGCTCATCATTTCAGAGAAGATTCACCGTACCGTGATTGCTATGATCGGTGCAGCACTCATGCTCATTCTCGGTATCATTAATCAGGATATGGCTATTCATCACATCGATTTCAATACACTTGGACTATTGATAGGCATGATGATTATCGTTAATACGATGGCCGAGACAGGGCTCTTCAATTATATAGGTATCTGGACGGCCAAGAAGGCCAAGGGCAAACCTGTAATGATTCTATGCTTGCTTATGATTATTACGGCGGTGGGATCTGCATTTCTTGACAATGTAACGACCATTATCCTGATGGTTCCAATCGCCTTTAGTATTACCCGCAAGCTCGAGATCAAGGCGTTCCCTTTCGTCTTCTCTATGATCATCGCTTCAAATATCGGCGGTACGGCAACCTTAATCGGCGATCCACCGAATATTATGATCGGTAGCGCCGCCAAGGATCTGACTTTTATTTCATTCATTACGAATCTCGCTCCAGTGGTTATCTTTATCATGGTTGCTACGATTCCATTGATCACTGTTATTTTCAAGAAAGGAATGACAACATCTGAAGAGAATCAGAAGGCCATTATGAACATGAAGCTAGACGGTCTAATAACGGATTCCAAGCTGATGATTAAATCGTTGATCATCTTGGGTATAACATTATTAGGTTTCTTCTTACATCAGAGCTTCCATTTGGAATCGGCGACAGTCGCCTTAACCGGGGCTTTCCTTCTCCTTCTTCTAACCGGAGAGCAAGTCATGGAGAGAGCATTTAGTTCCGTAGAATGGCCGACAATCTTCTTCTTCATCGGACTATTTGTCCTTGTTGGTGGGCTTGTCGAGACGGGAACGATCAAGCTACTCGCGGAGCGGGCCGTACACTTGACCGGAGGAGATCCGCTGCTCAGCTCAATGTTGATTCTATGGCTTAGCGCGATCGCATCAGCTTTTCTCGACAATATTCCTTTTGTAGCTACGATGATCCCGATGATTCAGGATATGGGCAACATGGGGATTTCTAATCTTGAGCCATTGTGGTGGAGTCTCTCGCTGGGGCATGTCTTGGGGGCAACGGTTCTTTAATCGGAGCAAGTGCAAACTTGATTGCGGCCGGAATGTCTGCCAAAGAACACGAGCCAATAAGCTTCATGAAGTTTTTAAAATACGGTTTTCCATTCATGCTGTTGTCAATTGTAATTTCCAGCGTTTACATCCTATTGAGGTATTTCTAACGACTCTTTTCTTTTGAGATATCAAGAATTTTATGCTATCTTTAAGGTATCTAACTATCAAAAGGAGGGGCAGCTGTGACGACGAGAAATAGAAAATATGTCGCAATCATATTTCTAATTTGTCTCGCCTTGGTCATGTCTGTCTCTCTGATTCATTTTACCGGAGAAAAAGCCTACTCGCAGGGTATACATCAAAAGAAGATCTACAAGCATATATTTAAGTCAGACCACCATACCCGTCATGTTGCAAGAGCTAATACATTTTTTCCGAATAAACTTCCCCTCGAGAAAGCATTTGTTCAATTTCTCTTGGTACTGTCAATTGCGGCATATTATTTGCTGACCATACCTAGAGATTCCTTTCGACCGCTTTCTCTCTGCGCCTAAAGCGCACCCTTTTAGCACCTATAAAATTTACCAGCAAGTTTGTGGCTTAAGCACAAGAATCCTTGTCGATTTGTTGCTTGTGACATTTTCGGAGGGATATATTGCTATACGCTTTTCCTTATTTGTATTTATAAAACTGGAGGTCTGAAATAAATGAATCTCAAAGAAACGGATTTGCCCGGAATCGGTAAAAAATTCGTAGTCGAAACCAAAAGCGGAGATAAGCTTGCTATTATTATCCATGATGACGGCAGACGTGAAGTGTTCCATTATGACAGAGATGATCATGACGAGATCAATTCGCTGGTTACACTTAACGATGATGAGGCAAGATATGTATCAGCTATTATTGGTGGAATAACCTATAAACCGACTGCTCTCGAAAATATCGAAGTTGCTCTTGGTGATCTTATTATTGAATGGTACAGACTTGATCCTCAATATAAAGCGATCGGCAAGACGATCGGTGACCTGCGCATTCGCCAGCGCTCTGGAGCTACCATTATCGCGGTAATTGAGAAGAACCATTCCAAACACATCAATCCAGGACCGGATTTACTACTTACTTCGGATGCATTGGTAGTCGTTCTTGGCGAGCATCTTCATCAGCAACAGATTAGACAGATATTATTGAGTGGAATTTCTTGATTTAGAGTATATCGGATTTTAGATCAGGTTGGCGTAGACCCTAAGTGCTACCGCCAGCCTGATTTAATCCGGCAGGACAATATATTTAAATTTGATCTACGCTATCGTAAACGCCTGGCCTAACAAAGTAACTTCAGGAAGAGTAAGTCCTTCCTAAACCGCTGCATCTGGATAGTTCTCCTTACTATCCCGCCAGGCAATACGGTTTGGAAAGGGGAAATGAACTTGAACAGCAAATTCACGTTATTCTCTCCCGTGAAGCGGCAACTTCACTCTAAAGTTCCCGACTCCAAGCTTTCAAAGGTATTGGGTGTCATTGCAGGAGCGTTACTCGCTTCTATCGGTCTGGAGCTATTTCTGATGCCACACGGAATTATCGTAGGCGGAATGACCGGTCTATCAGCATTGCTCGCCTTCTATACAGAATTGAGGCTTGGCCTGTTCTTATTTCTGCTCAATCTGCCGCTGATCATGTTGCAGCGCTGGAAAATCGGCGGCTTCACATCTCTATCCATCCTGGGTCTGCTCGTACTATCACTCGGATCATTTATGCTCCATCCCTTCCCGGCGCTTACCAGTAATCCAGTTCCGGCCGCACTTGTTGGCGGATTATCGTTAGGCTTCGGCGTCGGTCTCGCTATTCGCTTCGGCGGGGCTCTGGATGCATCAGAGAAGTTATTTGATTGGCTACGTTCCAAATGGTCGTTATCCACTGATGCGTTGATCTGGCTGTTCAACTGCCTGATATTCGTCAGTGCCATTTGGCTGATAGGCTTTGAACAGGCAACTCATTCGGTCATCGCTTATATCTTCGTCTTTGAATCGGTCAAACTGTCGCTTCGTGGTATAAGAATCCATGTCTCTGTAATGATCAGTAGCCGTAAAAGCGAAGAAATTCGGCAAGAGATCGCCTTTTATTTGAACCGTGACTCCAGCTATGAGGAAGCGTCCTCAAGTCAAAATGCTCTACTCCATTGCAAATGCCATCGCTGGGAGCTTAGCCGTCTCAAATCCGTTGTCAAAAATTGCGATCCACATAGTGAAATAACAATCAAAAGCTAATTAAGAAGCCGCTCCTCCCAATAATGGGAAGAGCGGCTTCTTCTTATTTATTCGTATGAGACAGGTTTCCCTGCTTGTAAACTTTCCTTGATATGAACAACTCGCTGATTGTTCGAGCCACGCCACTTCAACTTCAAATTACGTTCTTCTAGCATAAATTTACCGTCGATCAGAACATCGCAGTCTGATAACAGCTTCAGCTTATCTGCGTCAGCAACAATCTCCTCGAAGGTATATCCAGACCAGATCCAAATATCTTTCCCGAGGCATTCATGGCGAATCCTTGTGATTAACCCAGACAGACCTTCTACATTCTGAAAAGGTTCGCCCCCTAATATGGATAGCCCTGCAATCTTCACATCCGGCATGTTTAGATCGGCAATGATCCGATCCTCTAGCTCCTTCGTATAAGGCGTCCCGTAGTTGAAATTCCAGGTAGCCGCATTGAAGCATCCCTTGCAGTGATGCGTACAGCCCGAGGTAAAAAGCGAATGTCGCAGCCCTCTTCCATTGATGACATCAAACTTCTTATAATCGGCAATATACATGGTCATCACATATGCTTCACGCGGGACAGAACTTCCTTCTGTTTACCGGCATTGAATGGACGCTGGCTTGGCTCGGATAAATATCCACAGCAACGCCGGATGACTGATGAAGTTTTCGGATTGCTATTCCCGCAGTTCAGACATTGGAATCCGCTATTGGTCGCCTCGAACTCCCCTTCATATCCGCATTCCAGACATTTATCCGTCGGTGTGTTCGTCCCGAAATAAGGCACTCTTTCATAGGCGTAATCCCATACAGCCTCCAGTGCCTCAGGATTATGCACTAAGGAGTCGAACTCACAGTAAGTGATAAAGCCACCATTTGCATGCTGCGGATACTCTTTCTCAAATTCAATCTTCTCAAACGGAGTCACTTTTTTATTCACGTCAAGATGGAAGGAGTTCGTGTAATACCCTTTATCCGTTACACCAGAAATTACGCCAAATTTCTCCTCATCAAGCTTGCAGAAGCGGTAGCATAGCGATTCCGCCGGTGTTGAATACAGACTGAAGCCGTACCCGGTCTCTTCCTTCCACTCTGCAACCTTTTGGCTCAAATATTTAACAATTTGCAGACCTTTGGCACGAAGCGTATCGTCTTCAAACAAAGATCTACCATATAAGGCCATCATCGTCTCATGAATCCCAATATAACCAAGCGAAATGCTGGCTCTGCCATTCTCCAACAAATGATCGATCGTATCTTCCGCCTGAAGCCGGCTGCCCGCGGCACCTTCCATATACAGAATCGGAGCGACCTTAGCCTTAACCCCTTTTAACCGCTCAATACGATAGAACAGGCCTTCTTTACAGGTCTCCAACAGTTCGTCCAGAAGACGATAGAACTTCTCCTCCGAGCCTTGGGCACGAATGGCGATACGAGGTAAATTAGCGGTCACAACCCCCATATTGAATCGTCCGTCATGCAGCAGCTCTCCATTCTCCTCATATACTCCAAGGAAAGAACGACAGCCCATTGGGAATTTGAAAGAACCCGTAATCTCCTGCACCTTCGGCACAGATATGATATCCGGATACATCCGCAGCGTACTGCATTTCAAAGCCAACTGCTTAATATCATAGTTAGGGTCGCCTTGCTTCAAGTTAACGCCATCCTCAATCGCGAAGATTAGCTTAGGGAAAATAGCTGTCTTCCCATCTCTACCAAGACCGCGGATTCGGTTCTGTAGAATAGAAATCTGAATTTGGCGCTCCGCCCAGGATAAGCCGCGGCCAAAGCCAAACGTGCTAAATGGCGTCTGCCCATTAGCGCTAACAAGTGTGTTAATCTCATATTCAAGAGATTGGAATGCATCGAAGGTCTCCTTCTCCGTCAGCTTCTTCGCGTACTCTAAGCAGCGTGGATACTTCTCATGCAGTTCAGTATTCTCCCAACAGATATCGAGCTCGTTGATCTCGGACTCATTCAGCATATAGAGCCATTCCAGGCCCCTGTGATAATGCTTCTTGAACGATTCCAGAACATAAGGCGCCAGAATCTTATCGATTTCATTAATCGTATTTCCACCGTAAATATGACTTGCCACCTGAGCAATAATCTGCGCAGTAATGGCTGTCGCTGTGGTGATTGATTTTGGCGTCTCAATCTGAGCATTGCCGAGCTTGAATCCATTCTCGAGCATCCCTTTCAAATCAATCAACATGCAATTATAAATAGGGAAATATGGACTGTAGTCCTGATCATGAAAATGCATATCACCGCTATTATGAGCCTCGACCACCTGCTTCGGAATCATATAAGTCTGGGCGAAATCCTGGCCATAATTCCGGCTAGCAAATCGCGCTGTGTCGGAATCGTCGCTCCATCTTTATTGGAGTTCTCCTTCAGTACCTCTTCATTCGTCAGCTCCAGAAGCCCGAGCACCTTCCGATCTAGGCTGCTGCGTTCACGCCGCTTCAATGTCCTGATTTCACGATAGCCGATATATGCCTCGGCGACGTCTTTTCTCCTACTATTCATAAGTGCAGATTGAACTTCATCCTGGATATGTTCAATGTCCACTTTATCAAGTTTGGAGATCTTGTGCGTTACCTTGTCCGCTAATTTATGTGCAAGCTCCAAATCTACCTTTTTCTCCGTATGGTTCATGGCTGCGCAAATCGCATCAATAATTTTCTGCTGATTGAACGCTACCTCTGACCCGTCTCGTTTAATTACTAGCATTAAGTTCATCCTTCGTACATTTTTTTATGAATACCCTTCTGCTAAGGGCCAAACCCACTGTTATCAAACATGCCCAGAGAGTATAACACAATGAAAAAATTTGTACGGTGATGATGAACACTTGACAATCGGTCATGAAGAAGATAAAGAAATACGATTTCCTAATTATTACGTGTTTGAACTACCTCTTATCTCGATCTCTTGATCATATTGATAGATTAATGATGGACTGTCTGGATCATGATGCTTCAATGTCTTATCCACCGCTTGTTCACTTTGCACAGCATAACAATACATACAGTTGAACTTGCAAGTGTTGTATACCCCTACGTCCACCGATTCGACACATTGACAAGCTCCCCGCTGATTTTTGTCCTTACGAGCATGAATATCTCTGCCAAGTAACGTAGAGATCAATTCCCCATCAACGCAGCTCCCATGCTGAATACCGCAATGTTCCAGTTCCACAGACTCAGCGCATGTCTCAACCTTCATTCCGTTAGCATGACCAATACGGCTTAACTGCTGTGCCATCGCTTCAAGCTGATCCTTATATTCTGGCTCCGTAATATCTGTAAAGGATACCTCTCTCAAGCTTGGCTGCTTTTTTATTTTATTCTCCGTCTTTCCATAAAAATCCATAAAACTGATTACTAACCGATGCGTGTATGAGTTCAGACGCTTCGCCAAAGCTTCAATCCGCTGCAAATGATACTCCACTGGCGTTAAGCTGCTGACAATGATAGGGTCATAGCGCCAAATAACTCGATCCGCTCCGATTTGCTGACTTAGCTTTTGGAATACCTCTACCCTGTTATCCAGAGACGGAAGATTCGGCTCGAATTCGGACGGATAGTCATTTAGCGTAAATTGAAAATAATAACTGTAGCCCTTGGCATCCAAGGTAGACAGATGCTTCAAAAAAGGTCTTGGATTTTTCGTCCAGAACACGATCATATCCACATCCTCCGGCTTCAGGCTAAAGCCGCTAACCTGCTTCGTATTGAACGGATTCACCCTGTAAAAGTAACCTTCCTCAATCCTCTTCATGAACCATTCTCCAAAAAATGCGGGAACATCCGTCCTTCTGCTGGCACTAATTATCAATCTGTCCACCTGCCTTCCTCTAGGTTCTATTCTCCTTATTCTAAGAGTTCCCCATTCCGAAAACAACTATAACTAAAGTTTCCATTCATTATTTACATATATTTACACATTCGATCATTATAAAGATTCAAATAATGCTACACTAAGTTCATCTTAAATAAATGGAGGCGTTGTACATGCGGCAATTCAATAATCAAATGACGAAAGGAACATTCCATCTAATGAATAAAATAGTGAGGTTATACGATGAAAACAATAAATATAGGGGTACTTGCCCATGTTGACGCTGGAAAAACAACTTTGACGGAACGAATCCTTCTTGAGACTGGAATTATCCGCTCAGTTGGCTCCGTGGATAAAGGAAATACAGTAACGGATTCCTTGGAACTAGAACGGAAAAGGGGAATCACAATTAAAGCATCTGCAGTATCCTTCTGGATCGGCGACGTTAAGATCAATCTGATTGATACACCGGGTCATGCCGATTTTATCTCCGAAGTTGAGCATTCCCTAAGCGTCTTGGACGGGGTAATTCTCGTCATATCAGCTGTCGAAGGGGTACAGGCTCAAACCAAAGTTCTGATGAACACATTAAACAAGCTTCAAATTCCGACTATTCTGTTCATGAATAAAATCGATCGTGTTGGTGCGAATTACAACAAGGTGATGAAGGAAATCAGGCGATTCCTTACAGACGCGGTTATCGAGCTGTCGGAGGTTAATAATGAAGGCAGTCCGGCCGTTACGGTTACAGATCGTCTGCCGGATACGGATGTATGGGTGGAACGCTTGTCCCTGTATAATGAATATCTATTGTCCGACTATATTAACAATGTTGCGATCCAGAACAGCGAGCTAGTTACGGAATTATGCATACAGACCCGGACGGCTAAAGTCTACCCCATTCTTGCGGGATCTGCGGCCCTTGGAATTGGCGTAGATCGAGTTTTAGAGTATTTGCAGAAGTTCTTCCCGATCAATCTTCATCATGACGAATCTCCTCTGTCAGCTATAGTCTTCAAAATAGGAAAGAACGACGCTGGTGAGAGATTGGTATATCTCAGAGTATATGAAGGCTGCCTAACCATACGTAATGACATTACGGTTCATCGGGCAAATTCTGAAGATACATTTAGCTTCAAAATCAAGAAACTCGAAACACTGGATCGCGGTGGAAGAATTTCAACTCACTGTGTACACAGTGGGGATATCGCTGTGCTATTCGGCTCAGATTTACAGATCGGTGATATTCTCGGACGTAGATCCGAGCAGATGAAGGTCATTGCTTTCCAAGAACCACCGATTCGGATTCGGATTACTGCTCAACAGCAAGCAGATATACACAGACTTCATGAAGCATTGCTGGAGCTAACTGAGGAAGACCCATTTATTCAATATACACAGAACCCTGTAACCCGCGAAATGAGCATCAAAATTTTTGGGAATATTCAAAAAGAAGTCATTGAAGATACTTTAGCAAGTGAGTTTGACCTTGCTGCGAATTTCTCCAATCCCGAAATCATATGCATTGAGAGACCGATCAATCCTGGGGCCGCATTCGAATTGATTAGCGAAGCAGGCAACCCATTCAATGCTACGGTAGGATTCCGGATTGAACCTGGTACTCCAGGCTCAGGGCTGCAATATCGTCTGGAAGTGGAGCTCGGCTCACTGCCCTTGCCTTTCCAAAGATCGATAAAGGAGACCGTTGAAGATACGCTTCGTGAAGGGCTGCATGGATGGGAAGTAAGAGACTTGATCGTCACCCTAACACACACAGGTTACTCCAGTCCGGTTACAACCGCTGGCGATTTTCGCAGTCTCGTACCTTTAGTTCTGATGAAGGCACTTAATGAGGCGGGGACTCAGGTCTACGAGCCTTATCACGACTACTTTCTTCATATTCCAGAATTCAGCTTGAATAAGGCCCTGTCTTATCTGATCCAGCAGCAAGCTACATTTTTGGCCCCCGCGGCAGAATCGGACGGATATCGTCTTCAAGGAACTATTCCAGTACGCAATACTGATTCGTTGAAGCAGGAGCTGTATTCCTTCACGAAGGGGGAAGGCTTCCTCTCTACCAAGCCAGGAGAGTATCATCCCATTATCGGTGCACCTCCGGAAAAATGCAGAGGTCGGCCTAACCCACTAAATCGCAAGGCATATTTGCTTGATATCCATCGTATTATCCAGAAAGAGTAATCAACTACCGTACAGCCGCTCTACGTCCACTAACTATAGAGCGGCTTTTCTCATCCAATGACTCCCTTGCTCTATTCCCCTCACCTATCATTTATGCTTCCAATTTAAAGTATCAATAAGCTATACTGATAAGGGAACGTCCGTTCCGGATATCAGACTGATTATTGGAGGTTCTGAATTGGATATTACTGAATTTCAACACTGGGTGAAGCAGCACTACAAGGACCGCGGCTGGTCGGATCTGGACATATTCATACGCATCGGCTTTCTAGCGGAAGAGACTGGCGAGGTAGCACGAGCCATACGAGCACTCGAGATCGGCAGAGACCGGCCTGATGAAGTCGAAGGCACATTTGAGGAGAACAGACAGGAATTGATTGAAGAGTTAGGAGATGTGCTCGGGAATTTGATGATTATAGCGAACAGATACGACATCTCTCTAGAAGACATATTTCTATCCCATCAAGCGAAATTAAAAGGCAGATACTCTATTGAAGGAGTGAAATCCGAACTATGAAAAGTATAGCAGTATATTGCGGCTCCAGCATTGGAGCATCCCCAGTGTATCAAGAGGCAGCACGTGCATTGGGCTATGAACTGGCTGAACGCGGCATCTCACTGATCTATGGCGGTGCAAGCGTCGGCCTCATGGGCGAAGTAGCCAGCTCTGTATTAGAGAGAGGTGGACATGCTATCGGAGTTCTCCCTAGCTTCCTGCAAGACCGAGAGATCGCCCATACCACCTTGTCAGAGCTAATCATCGTGGACTCCATGCATGAGAGAAAAGCGAAAATGGCTGAACTGGCGGATGGATTTATCGCACTGCCAGGCGGTCCTGGAACGATGGAGGAATACTTTGAGATCATTACGTGGGGACAATTAGGACTGCATCATAAGCCATGTGGATTGTTAAACATCAATCATTATTATGATTCGCTTATCGCTTTATTTGATCATATGACTCAGGAGAGATTCATGCATGACAACTACCGTTCCCTGGTCATTAGTGACACCACTCCAAACGGTATTCTTGAACAATTCGCCAATTATACACCGCCTGCTAGCAAAACCTATCGGACGGATCCGCAGGTATGAAAATGAAACGATTAGTTTCTAACGGTTGTGACAGCGGCTATTAAAGCGATATAATCGCTTTTGAAATTCTAACGGTTGTGGTGGGGGTTATTTGGGCAAATATAGTGAGTTCTTGATGAGAAACAACCAAATAAGCTCGCCTGCAACCGTTAAAATTCGAATCAGAGCATTTTTAGTTAAATAAGCATTGTGACAACCGTTAGAGTTCCCACTTTATAATTCTCGGTATGATAACCATAAGGTTATAGAATTGTTCAGCTACGCTGAAAACTTATAAATTCTATAATGTAGACAAACCCCGGCCTTAGGCCGGGGTTTGTGTCTCGCTGGACTAACACACTCGAATCTTGAATTCAGCCGGGCCTAAGCAGATGCTTACGAAGTAATGTTTCCTCCGGAAACATCTCAGGTGCTCACGTACCCAAGACGTACGCCGCTCCGCTCCTCAGTCCCTAGCTTCATCCAACTGAAGCGTTTTGAAAAAACGCACATCGGAAGCATAAGCTTCGGTGCTGAAAGTCTGACTTTATAAACTCGCAATTAAGTTAATTCGTCTGGTAGTGTCTGGCCCATTTTTTAGGCAAATATTTATCAATCGTACGAGTCCCTTCTTCATTGATCGCGTAGTACATACATAATTCTCCGTTAGCATCCAGCTCGTAACTTACCTCATCAATCAGTCCGTTTGCCTGCAATGACAACATATGATCCAAGAAGTTCTTTCTTGTAAATTGACGTTCTTCACCGTACTCGCTTTTCAAAGCGTCCATCGCATCATCAATATTTGCTTGCTTCACAGTAGACATGAAGAGCAACACTCGTGAACGGATCGGCAACAATGGCATTTGCTTACGCCCCCTTCTTGAATAGATCCATAGGATTCATCGAAACTAAAAGCGCTCCAAGTGTGATAATAACTGCGCCGGCAATTATTGTAGGAGTCAACGAACTACCGAGGAAGATAGCGGCAAAGACAACCCCCCACAGTACATAGGTAATGTTGAGCGACATTCCAGTGGCAACGCCAACCATACTATTGGCCATATACCATGTTAGGAACGAGATTGCCGTAAACAGAGCCGCAGCCGCGATAATGAGCATAGGCGACACGGAGCCAAGCACGGAAGTAAAGAGATCTGTCGCGCTGAAGATAGGTATCAGCACTGCAATATATACGAGTCCGGAAACGCCTTCACGAATGGTAATGGCGATATTGGAATCTAGCATAGACATCCCGAAAGTAGCAAATACGCCTTCCAGTCCCCAGCCAAGTGCGGCTACAAGAGCAAAAATAATACCTAATGTGAAATTATCCACTCCACCTTCAGGTTTGACATAAGAGATGAGCGCTGCACCGATAACACAAATACCCATACCGATAGCCACCCGTTTATCAATCTTCTGCTTCAGGAACATTCGCGCGAAAATAGCACCAAACATAGGACAAAGCGCCGAAATAGGGATAGCTGCAGCCCCAGCCATATCAATCCCAACCAGATAGGCCCCGTTAGCGATTGGACCGCCAAACACCGCGGCAATCGCGACCATCAATCCCGGTATAGTTACCAGACTGCGGCCGACTTCTTTGATCATCCCTTTCTTGAAGTTCCAGATCAAAAGCCAGATCGCTGCCAGAGCATCATTGATCGCCGATGCCACTATGGGCGCCGCAAACGCCCCTACGACTCCCAGAAAAGGATCCTTCATCATTGCCAAGGCAACGACTGTACTGTAAAGACCGAACGTTAAGCCCGAAATCAGCCCGTAAGCGATTCCATTTTTCCGGAAACGACCGTTCATCTTTTCTTTTAGCATGGCGGCCGTAGCCACAGGTGCCACTGCTTCCTTCATCATGTATACACCTCTGTTAAGTAGATTTGTAATTTAATTGTATAACAAAGTGGCTAATGTACCTGTTACTAACCGTATCTCTTGTTGGACTTCCTGAATCATTTTTATCTCCAATCTGGTACTTTTCGTACTTTTAGGACGATACAGTAAAACAAAAAAACTTCCCCGACAACCAGTCGGGGAAGTTTCCTGGATTCCATCTATAGAGCGTTTTTTTAAACTTGAGCAAGAACGCTTTTTTTGTATTCCTTCGGCGTCATATTCATTTGCTTGTAAAATACCCGGTTGAAATAAGACGGATCGGTAAAGCCGCATTCCACGGAGATGCGATAGGCGGGATACCCAGTAGTCTCAAGAAGCTTGCAAGCATGTGCAATCTTGAGCTTGTTCACATAATCCGTATAAGTAACGCCGAGCTCCCTTTTGAATATGCGGCTAAAATATTGGGCATTCATGTACACATGACTCGCCACCATTTGCAAGGTCAACTTATCTTTGTAATTCTGCTGAATATAATCGACGGCTTCTTTAATAAAGCGCTGACACTCTTGAGCCGATTCTATCTGATAAGTTTCTGATAAACTATTTTCTTCTGATTGTGCGGCCTTCTCCAAACCCTTACGAATCAGTTGCCGCACTTTTTCTGGTTTAACCGGTTTAAGCAGGTATTCGTGTACCTGTAGACTGATTGCCGCCTGTGCATAGGAGAAATCCGAGCTGGCCGACAAAATCGTCACGTAGGCGTCAGGGAGAAACTGGCGAATCTCCTGCAACGCAGATATTCCATCCATTTCAGGTAACATAATATCCATAAAAATAATATCCGGCCGATATTGCTTGGCGAGCTTAATCGCTTGCATACCGGTATCGCAAATAAGAAGCTTATCTTCAGCACCCAGAATTTCCTCTGCGATGGATTGAAGAAATTCCTGTTCTATCGGTTCATCTTCAACAAACATAACTACGCTCATTGCATCACCTCGCATTTGGTTGAGTAGGGATGCGGATGTTAATAGTGCTCCCGCTGTAATCGGATTTCACGATTGATAACCCATACTCTTCTCCGAAATAACGCTTCAAACGGCTATCGGTACTCCGGAAGCCCACACCGATCTTACTGTCCGGCTGATGAATGAGCTTTAGTACCTCCGGCGAGAAACCGTTACCGTTGTCTATTACAGAAATGGTGATATCATTTCTGTACTTTTCGGCAATCAGACGAACGGTTCCCCGTCCCGCTTAGGGGTAATCCCATGAATTACCGCATTTTCCACAATAGGCTGAATCACCATATTCGGAATTCGATAAGCCTTCAATTCATTAGGAACGATGATTTCATACTGAAGACGGTTCTTGAAACGCGCCTTTTGTATATACAAATACTTCTCAATGTTATCCATTTCGGATGCGATAGTATGAAGCTGTTCATCCTGCTTAACATTGTATCGCAGTAAGTCGGACAGGCAATAGATCAATTCCTCCGTCGTATGGGAGTGTTCGAAATAGGCGATGCGGGCAATGGAATTCAAAGTATTGAACAGAAAATGTGGATTGATTACGAGTGACATATTTTTTGCTTCTAAGTCAATCACTTTCTTCTCCAGTAATTCCTTTTCCGCAGACAGACGATTGATAATCCTTGTGTTGTCCTGTGTACTTTCAGCGATGTCGAGCGCAATATTCCTAGCGATATGATGACAAAGCTGCTCGTGAATATCTGCTTTATCCTTGTCAATGGTAGGAAAAGCCGATATCGCCTTCGCGACAACCTCTAAATCCAGCCCTTTCATTTCGGACAATTCTGCCGTGTTAATCAGATACTTCTGAAATTCCCTCTCCTGTGAATACGCTTGCATTCCCGATATGAAGCCAACAACCTCATCTTTGACCATAATGGGCAGCAAAATATTCTCCAGGCCGTAACAACAAACGAATCGTCCCTGTTCGCCGGAATTAAAGCGCTTCAAATAATCCGCGCAAGGACGCGTAGGATTTTCCCAACAAATATGCCTACAGAAATCAGGTGACGGATTGAACTCCAACAAGACGTCTCCGTTGTTATCGTGCAGCAGCAGCGAGAACTTGGAAAGAGACAGGATGCCGCTGTATCTTGCGTATACTTTGGTTGCGATCTGATTATCGGTTTTCAGCATAATCTCGATGCACCCTTTCATAGAGAATGAACGGGAAAATAGACATTACATGCTATTTTTTTCACAATATATCATCTCTATTATAGCAATATTCAGCCTGTTTGGAAATAGTACATCCTCCCCCTTGGACGCCTATTTATAGAAATACACCATTTCTACAAAGTCGACATTCGCGGACAAAAATAAAAGGCCAAAACTCATTTACCGAGTTTTGGCCTTTTCTGAGAATCGAAATAAATTATAACTTAGCAGCTGGAAGAATATTCTCCACTTCGCTGTGAGGACGTGGAATCACATGTACTGATATCAGTTCCCCTACACGCTGTGCAGCTGCAGCACCAGCGTCCGTTGCTGCTTTCACTGCTCCTACATCACCACGTACCATTACGGTGACAAGTCCGCCACCTACCATCTCTTTACCGATCAGGGTGACATTAGCTGCTTTGACCATAGCGTCCGCTGCTTCGATAGAACCTACCAGACCTTTTGTTTCAATTAGACCCAATGCTTCTGATTTCATGTTACATTCCTCCTAAAATTTTTGTGAGATTAAAGCGCTTGCTTACCGAAACAAACTTGCTTCGGAAGCATAGGCTTGTTTAATAATATTTTGAATTATGCCTTATGCCTTAAGCTTTAGCATCCGGAAGGATGTTCTCCACTTCGCTGTGAGGACGAGGAATCACATGTACCGACACGAGCTCCCCTACATTCTTTGCAGCCACGGCGCCAGCATCCACCGCCGCCTTCACCGCTCCTACATCGCCCCGTACCATCACAGTAACAAGGCCTCCACCTACCATCTCTTTGCCAATCAGGGTGACGTTGGCCGCTTTGACCATTGCGTCCGCCGCTTCAATTGAGCCTACCAAACCTTTTGTTTCAACCAAACCAAGAGCTTCTGATCTCATGTTCATTTCCTCCTAACAGTTTTTTATGATTTTGACAACAGACGCCGATGTCAGATCCATCGCGTTGGCCTCTTCAACATCGATATGACAGTCAAGAGCGGCGTCACTACTAACTCTAATCGCGACCTGATTGTACCCTCCGCCCCGGAGACCATCAAATTGAATACTGACCATTTCTCCGTCAGTTACGCCAAAGTACAGGGCATCATCAGGTGTCATATGAATGTGGCGCTGTGCAACCATCAAGCCGCAGGTAATATATACGCTTCCCTTAGGTCCGACCAACGTGACGCCCGGTGTGCCTTCAAGCTCCCCGGACATGCTTACCGGAGCTTTCGCACCCAACTTAAAACAGTCTCCTCGCATAACTTCTACCTGGGTCTGTTTCCGCACTGGGCCGAGAACCCGCACTTTTTCGATAGCTCCCTTGGGCCCGCAGACCGTAATGGTCTCATTACAGGCATACTGTCCAGGTTGGGACAAATCACGCATTTTGGTTAGCGTATATCCAGCTCCGAAGAGCGTCTCCACATCAGCCTGGGAAAGATGCACGTGGCGGTTCGAAATCCCTAAAGGGATGGAGCGCGGCTCCTGTTCCGCCTTTCCGGCACCGGATACAACCTCCATTAACAATGAAAGTACCTGATCATAGTTCCCCACTAGCAGTCACCGCTTTTCTGCAAAATAGACACCAGCTCATCGACCAGATTCAACAGTAATGCATTCTCCTGTTGCTTCGGCGCCTGCGGAGATGTAACAGAATTAGAATAAGGGCTTGGTGCCGTAACGTCCTTAATGCCATAAGCCACACGCTTGATATTAATCAAGTGCTGTGGTCCCACATTATCCGAGGTGGCGCTGCCCCCCAGGTTCCACATCCCAAAGTGAAGGCTGGGCAAGCCCGGTGCTTGCGCCAACGCCACCCTGAGTAGAGCCCGTATTCACCAAAATACGGAATACAGGTTTTTGCGCAAATTCCATAACCATATCGTGATTCTGCGTATGGATGGAGAAGCTATGGCCTACGCCGCCGTTACGCAGCAACGCCACACTTAGATCGCAAGCTTCACGCCAGTCCTGTACGGTGTAGAACGCTAGCACTGTAGTAAGCTTTTCATAGGACAACGGGAATTCCGCTCCCACGCCCTGCTGTTCGCCTAACAGTACCTTGGTCTCAGCTGGAATTTGAATACCGGCTGCTTCCGCGATCACCTGAGGTGAACGTCCCACCAGTTTTGAATTCATGGCATGGCCTTTTACAAACAGCTTGGCCGAGACTTTAGCGGTTTCTTCCTGATTCATAAAGTAACCACCCTGGCGTTTAAACTCCTCGATCACCTGAGCACGGATGCATTCCTCTACGATAACAGACTGCTCAGAAGCACAGATTGTACCGTAATCGAAGGTTTTGCTGGCAATGATATTGGCTACCGCCTTTGGAATATCAGCGGTGCGCTCAATATAGGCCGGTACATTACCCGGTCCCACCCCAAGTGCCGGCTTACCCGCACTGTAGGCTGATTTCACCATAGCCGAGCCGCCTGTGGCGATAATCATTGCGATTTCATTGCACTTCATCAGTTCCTGCGTCGCAGGCATAGAAGGCTTGGTAACGCAGCCAATGATACCTTCCGGAGCCCCTGCCTCAACAGCGGCGGTGTGCATCAATTCAGCTGCCCGCTTGATGGATTTCTTTGCCGAAGGATGCGGTGAGAAGATAATTCCATTACGAGACTTTATCGCAATGATAGATTTGAAAATCGTAGTGGATGTCGGATTGGTTGATGGAATAATCCCCATAAGAAGTCCGACAGGCTCAGCGATCTCTATTAATTGATTGGTCTTGTCCTCACGGATAATCCCAATCGTCTTCGTATCCCGAATGGATTCATACAGCTCAGTGGAAGCCAGACGGTTTTTGAAGATTTTATCCTCTACCTTACCAAATCCGGTTTCCTCTACTGCCAACGCTGCCAGATCGGCGGCGTTGACCTCCGCTACCCGCACCATGTTTCGTACAATTCTGTCAATCTGTTCAGCATCGTACCCGGCAAGGATGTCGGTAGCCGCTTTGCCTGCGCGGGCCAAGTCCCGGGTTTCCTGAATCGATTGCAAGTCATAATCATAATTTTCCAAGTGAAACATCCTCCTCTCGCTTACTGCTTACTGCTTACTGCTGATAATAATTGCGGAACCGCTTGAGCAACTTCATCTTGTTTGCCTTGGAAATTGTCGTCATGCTCATTCCATATGCAGGACCGCACTCTCTGGCCAGTCCGCGCAGCTTCACGGCTGTCATCGTTTCCAGTAGCTCCATTGCTTTATCAAGTCCTGATTCCTTTACCAACACATCAATCTGTTGTTTGAATGGGCTGCCTAGCACTGCCGGATCTCCCTTGTCCGTTTCCGGACTGGCGTCCCTAGACGTAAGATCCTGACCGAGATCGGCCACCAGTACAGGGAAGCCTTCTTCGCCACCGCTATTGATTGTGACATCGGGCTCCGCATCCAGTGGAACATCAGTCATAGCGTCCGGTTCCGGAGTCTGTTCCGGCATCTGTTCCGCCGCCTCATTATGCTGTACTGGCAACGCTGGCTCGTCCTCGTCCTTCTCCATAGCCATGTTCGATACATTACGTCGGCCGATGATGCTCTCAATGTCGTCGTGGGGTCTTGGAATGACATGCCGGCTGACCAATATATCACTGCCCAATTGTTGCACCGCGGAGGCACCTGCTTCCACGGATGCTTGAACAGCACCGACATCGCCGGTTACTGCGATCGTCACTAGCCCGCCGCCCACATTGCACTTTTCTATCAGTTCTACCTGAGCTGATTTGAGCATGATGTCCAGACATTCAATCGCCGGAAGAAGTCCCGCGTTTCAATTAATCCAAGCGCCTGCATGCTATCACCTCCTGTTACTGCAGTTTCCGATCAGGGCCACCCGTCGGATAAGTCAGATAAAACATCCTCGCGCAGTCCGACGATCCCTTGGTCGCTTTCACCCCTTTGGGGATGTAGAGTACATCTCCCTCATGAGCGGTGAAGGTTCTATCGTTCAAAGTGACATCGAGCGTGCCTTCCAACACGATATAAGTTTCTTCCTGGGCTGTCTCCTGCTCGAAGCTATCGTGATCAACTTTCAGAAACCCTGCGCTCATGGAACAATCCGTCTTCCCGATTACCTCTTGACGATATACCTTGGCACCGGGTTTTCCCGTTTCGTAAGCTTCCATTTTTACCGTCTGGCCCCGCACAAGTTTCAAGCCAGTCGGATCCGTCTCCGCCTGATAAGGTGGCTCAAGCGCCGTTCCCAACAGCTTTTCAACCAAACCTTTTTCCGATAACATCTTGAATACTTTAAAAATGGAATTCATGTCGAGATCATCCTGAGTTTCGCAACCTACAACCTCGGAGCTCAAAGTCCCACATGGCTGATTGGTAAACTCCACCCCAAGCTCCCTTGCCTTATCTTGGGCAGCCGGTGTTACAATCGTGTTACTGTCAATACAGCACCGCTTCTGTCCGGAAGCCACACATTCTTCCACATCCGCAGCGCATATCAGTTTTTTCAACAGTTCTCGCCCCCTCTCGCTGCATTAGATTTCTGTTCGGACATTTATTCGAAAACGCAGTCCGCGTCGATGATGCCGACGACGACGGCATCTACAGGAACATCGTCTTTTTGCAGCATTTTGCGGGCCGAAGAGCCGGTGCTGACGATCACTCGATCGCCTATGCCAGCGCCGATCGTATCGACTACAATCAAGCGGCGCCCGTCGTCGCTTCCACCAATCACCTCGGCAAGCATCAGTTTCATTCCCACAAGGGAATCTGCTTTACGGGTAGACCAGATATTGTGAATCAATTCAGCCGCAATCATGGCATTCCTTCCTCCCCGCTTTTCCGCTCCTCTGCTTAATCTCGGCGATAGCGTCCTCCACGGAAGCCGTGTCACCAAAAATGGCGAGTAGAATCATATTTTGCGGGCAGCTGCCGCGAATATCCTCCACTGTCACGCCCACCGCTTTTTCAGCTATATCAGCGGCCCATACCATATCAATCAGCCTTCCCTGCACCAGCCCGACCGCGTCGCATTGGGGAACTTCCCGACTACTGGGCGCTCCTCTGCGACGAAGCAAAATGTCCAGCGTCCCCTTGGAAGGAGATTTGATAATCCGAAATTCCACTTACATCGCCTCCTGCGTACAATTCAGAGCAATGCCCAGCGGTGTGACGAACAGCGGGTTGCTAGGTTTATAGGTAGCAATTCCCGTCTTCTGCTCAATAATCGTCTCCATACCGGACAGGCAGCAGGTGCCGCCTACCAAGTACAACTCCTTGACCTCATGGCCCACAACATGGCGATTAATGATCGAGGCAACCTTATCAATGACCTGCGGAGAACCGGCAGCAATTCCTGGTGATGAGCAGGATCGCGCTTGAAACAATCGGCTTCAGAAAAACTCATCTGGTAAGCCCCGGCAATTACCAAAGAAAAGTGGGTGCCTCCCGTTGCTTCGTCGGCGACATAGACAACCTTGCCATCCTTTAGAATCGAAATGCCCGTCGTTCCACCACCAACGTCTACAATGGCTCCGTCGGATATCTGAAGCACGGCATTAGCTGCCGTAGGTTCATCCAGTAGAGCCGTAACTTCAAACCCCGCACCCTGGATCACATGCTTGATGGCGCCAGCATCCAATAAATCGGTTCCCGGGGGAATCGCCGAAGCTGCATATTCTAGTTCTACACCCAATTGCTGCTCCAGCTGCGCTTTAAGCTCCCTCACGATCTGAATCGCTCCTAAGTAGTCCACCACCATTCCATCGCGGACGACATTGGCGTAGCGGTAAGCTCCGCCACCGGCTTGCGGGTGTCATCCAATACCGTAAGCACCACGCAGGCTGTTCCCAGATCCACACCGGTATAGTAGAACGAAGACCGGCCTGGAATCGGTTTTTGGATGACAGCTTCAAATTGCTTTACGAGTTGATCGCAGTATGCAAAGGGTTTTGTCTCTGGCATGTTCTACCTCCTGTTGTTCTGCAAATAAGCGAGCTCAATGCGTTAATCAGATAATTGATTCCAGGAATGATCGATTCCTCTGGTTTTTCCTCAGGACTACCTTCTGCGGCTTCCAACACCGCAAGCCCTAGCTCCTGCAAGACGCTGCGCAGACGGTGGAGCAAAGCAATTTCTCTGCCTTTTTCCAATTGAATGTGAAACACGGTTACTTCAAAGCAATCTCCCGCATCCTCAAAAAGAACATCAGCAATCATGCCGGTACAACCCTGGAAAGATAAATCGGCAGTGGATATGCCGTCTCCTTCCCCTTTCAGGAGGGCTGAAAACAGCCTTGACAGTTCTAGCACCTTCTGGGCCAGCAACACATCCCGCTCCAGCAGTTCCTGCCCGGTTAACAAGAACAGGGCTGAGACGGACTGCATCTGACAGCGCAGTTTCCTACCCCGCCAATCCGGCTTTTCCACCTGTTGCTCCGGATTCGGCTGTGGCTCTTGCTCTTGATCTTGTTTTTGTACCTGATCTTGCGTTCCATAGGACACGGCGACCTGGCGATCCGTCAAAAACTGGCGCGCCTCCGGCGTCAATCGGCTTCCATGCTCCACCATGTAAGATGCAAAAGGCTCCATCCTATACATATTGCGCAGTTCCATTTCGGTAATAAATTTCATGGTCTCAACTCCACTCTTATTACCCGAACAAATAATGTTTCAATTCCCCGATTCCCCTTCCCACGGGAAGACTAATGCGGAAAAAGGGTTCGGTTATCCCGGTACGTTTTAAAACTTGTACACAGTAATTCTCATTTTCCGGCGCAAGATCGGCTTTCGTTATTACACCGATAACTGGCTTCGTGAAAGAAGACGCAAAGCCGGGTGAGTAGACTTCCTGATGCCGGGACTGGTCCACCAATATCAAAATATGGCTCGCGTTCTGCGCCGTTGCAATCAAATGACTGTACATCCAGGTATTCTCGACATACGCGCCCGGAGTATCGATCGTCTTCGGCCCGTAGATAACATCTTGCGTCCGCCGCAGCGGGCGGTCCGTATCGTCCAGCGCATGGGCCAGTGTCGTTTTTCCACAACCTGTAGGGCCGATCAGCAAAATGCGTTTTTTCATGTCCGTGTAATTTCCGCCGTCGCAAAACCCAGACTACTGCCCAACGTCTCAATGATGGCTCGTAACGCCGTTTCCACACTAGCTATATCCCCAGTGAGAAGTACCGAGCCGGTAAAGCGATCCAGAAAGCCGATTTCCACATCTGCTACCTTAGTGGCGATATCAGCGGCAATAATGGAAGTTTCATAGGGCGACAATGTTAAAATGCCGATAGCCCCCGCTTCATCGATTCCCAGTCTTTCATACAAGTCAGGCACGGGTGAAGCAATGATATGGGCCAGCGTAACTTGTTTGCCCGGTACCGACTCCTGAATAATCCGCCGAGATCAGGCCTAGCAGGCTGCTGCATAAACGTCCTCCTGAAAGTTTTGCGAGTTTGTAAAGCGCTAGCTTTACCGATCAAAACTGGCTTCGAAAGCTTGCTCTTAATGTTTGACTACCCGGACTGGGAAATCATACTGGCTGATTTGACGTTCAATACGCTCCAGATCAGCTTCACTAAGGCTTAAATCGCGTTCAACGGTGTATATCATATCTAATTGCCTGTATTTGTTAATCCCCAACTTGTGATAAGGGAGCAAATCAATGCCTTTAAAATTCCGATACCCCTTATAGGGAAGCAGAAACTCTACCGTTTTGCGGATGGTATCCTCATCATCATTGAGTCCCTTCATCAGTGGCATCCGCACCTGCACGTTATGATTGCGGGTGATTAGTTCCCGCAAATTTTCGAGAATGCGCTCGTTGCGTACACCTGTCAGTTGATAATGACGGTCTGAATCCATATGCTTCAGATCGTACAATATCAGATCGGTAAATTCGGCCATGGCCAAAATCGATTCCGGTTTGGTGTGTCCAGAGGTTTCAATGGCCGTATGGATTCCGGCGCGCTTGCATTCCTTAAGCAGATTGGCAGCAAATTCGGGCTGTGCACATACTTCGCCGCCGCCCAACGTGACACCACCGCCGGACGTAGTGTAGAACAGCATATCCTGCTCTACAATTTCTACAATTTCCGATACCGTCATATTCATCCCGACGATAGAGAGCGATCGCGCGGGACAAACCTTCTCACATTCCCGGCAGCCAATACACTCGATATTCCGGTCAACCACATGCTTGGATGGCTCCTGCAAGCCGGAAGTGGCAAAGCGGTGGATTCCCTTGGGACACGCCGTAACACATGCGCCACAATCGTTGCATAGATCCCGTTGGTACATCACCTGATATTTCTTGTCCAGACCTTCCGGGTTAGCACACCACTGACAGCGCAAAGGACATCCCTTGAAGAAAATAAGCGTCCGAATACCAGGGCCGTCGTATATGGAATATTTTTGAATATTGAAAATACGTGCCTGCTTTTCCGGCATACCTAACTCCATAGCTGTGGCTCCTTCCTTGCTATTTATCTAAATGCGAGAATCTCTCTTCCTCGGCGTACAGTGCCTGGAGAAGATGCATAACAATATTTTAGAAATGCTCAATCATCGTTCTGCTGATGATTTCATCCTGTACTTCCTTACACAATTCCACAAAGTATGCGCTATAGCCAGCAACCCGAATGATCAGATCGCGGTATTGATCAGGATGTTGCTGTGCTTTTATCAGCGTTTCATTATCAACATAACTAAACTGCATTTGACCGTTGCCAAGTATGGAGGCCGTCCGCAACAGATTAATCAGTCCGTTCTCCCCCTCAGGCGTCTCCAACAAACCACGCAAAATTTTGAAGTTATGCACCATACCGATATTCATGGTCTCGACATCCATTTTGCTCACCGATTTGATGATGGCAGTCGGTCCCTTTTTGTCGTGACCCTGGGTAGGGCTAATACCGTCAGACAGCGGCAACCAGGCTTTGCGCCCATTGGCTGTAGCACCAGTCATCTCGCCGAAAGGCGTATTGTTCGAAATAGATAGCGTGCCGTGGCTAAAGGTAGAGTACAACGTTTTAAATTTTTGGTGATATTTCTCAGTCCATCCGGTGATATCGGCCGCGATGCAATCGGCATAATCGTCGTCGTTGCCGTATTTTGGAGCGTCCAGACAGTCCTTGTGAATCTGCTCATAACCTTCGAAATTTGCCAGCAACGCGTCACGAATTTGCTCAAGCGAATATTTCTTGTCATCGTAAACCAGCTTCTTGATGGCAGCCATCGAATCGGTGTAAGTTGCCAGACCCGACCAGATCAAACCAGGTCCCCAGTTATACATGGCACCACCGGCGGAAACGTCACGACCACTCTCCATCGTGCCTTCATACATAATCGACATCAGTGGCTTCGGCGCATAATCGCGGTGAACGCGCTGGCTGATTACGGTACCCACAGCGGAAAGCTCGGTGATGTATTCTACCTGCTTCTTAACCGCTGCTTCAAATTCCTCATAGGTCTTGAAGTTGCTCAAGTCGCCCATGTCCAATCCCGGCTTGCTACCGTGCCAGAGCATTTTGCCACGGTTAAGGACGAACTCAATGGCAATCGGCCACTGGGTGTATCCGGTGGAGGTCCACTGATACAAGCGTCCCGATTTTTGCGGCTCTACGCAGCCCATCAGACAGTAATCGCGGGCATCTTCGATACTGCAACCCTTCATCAGCATCATCTTGATGTGAGAATCGTCGAAATGGCAGGCCGGGAAGCCAAGACCAGCACGGACGACATCCACAATCTTCTTCAAGTATTTATGAGGAGAACTATTGTGAATACGGCAAGCGAGCGAAGGCTGATATACACCAACATGACGTACTGCATCCATGAGCAGATAAGTCAAGTCGTTGGTAGCGTCGCCGCCATCTCGTTTTTGCCCGCCGACACACATATTGACGAACGGCTGGTAGCCGGCAAAGAACTTGGAGCCGCCCGCGCTAGAAACCCACATCATTTCCGAGCATTTGATCAAGAAACAACCTGCAATCTCGAATGCTTCAAACTCTGTCAGACGGCCCTTCTCTGTCCGCCTCATAGAAAGGATACATATATTGGTCCACACGTCCAACAGACAAGCCTGTCTGATTTTCTTCCACCACGAGCAGAGATTCCACGGTCCAGACCGATTGCATTGCCTCATGGAATGTAGTCGGCGCATCAGCCGGTACGCGAGCGTTGATCTCGCCGATTTTTTGCAACTCCGCTTTGCGCTTCGGATTTGTTTCTTTAGCAGCCAGCTGGTATGCATATTCAGACATCCGTTTGGCATACGCCATCACGCCTTCGGTCGTGTCCAGCACGGATTTATAGTAATAGATTCTATCGATGTCTTCAGGGTTTTGCATGGACAGCTTCGCAAGATGATCCTTGGCTTCCTGCTGAATATCCAGCATACCTTTCTTCATAAGAATGACATCGTAACCTGGGTTGGAGTCTCCGCCGCCGTTGATCTGATGATAGGAAAGATCGCTGACGAACGCTTCGCCAGAAAACTCCCAAAGACCCGCATCTCGGTATTGCTGTTCACATACTTCATCCACCGACTTGCCTTCCCAGAATGGGAACAGCTCCTCGTGCATGATCCGTTTGTCTTCCTCTGAGATGTAGAACGGATCTTGAGGACGGTTGTGAATGGTATCGATCTCGTCCCGGGTCCAGCGCCAAGCAATGTCAGGTGAGAAAGCGCCCGCGCGCGGCGCACCGCAAGGATGGCCAACGATCAACTCATTGTCTTGGATGAGCAGCGGAGCCTCTTCACACGCTTTACGGAAAGCCTTGGCACGCAGCATAATCTCTGGCAGACCTGGATTTTCCTTATATACCTGAGTAAAGGCCTTGGCACGGAAGGTTGTAATTCTTGGTGTAGCGGTCAAATAATGCTCTTTCAATGCCCGCAAACGCTCGGTCATTCCTTCCGGGTATGCGCATTCTTCCTTACGAAGTTGGCCGGAGCCGTCTGTTGTCAGCGGCTGAGCTCCCTTTTCCGAAATCTCTTTTGAAATTCCCTGGAACAGCTTCATGATCGCTGCTCGTTCTTGGGGAGCCATGGCCTTCGTTGCTTCAGCAAATTTGCTTGAAAACTCATGAATATCCAACATTATTCCCTCGCAATCTTGTGAGATATTTATATTAATTAATAGCTTTTACGGTAAATGTGCTCCAACTCTTCTTCCGTTGGCTGACGAGGATTGGTTGGCGTACAGCGGTCAGCCATCGCGGTCTGTGCCATGCGGGACAACACCTCATCGAATGCATCTTGGTCGACGCCAAGCTCACGAATTCCGTTTTCGATGCCAATGGACCGTTTCAACTTTCCGATCGCCTGGATCAAATTTACGGTTCCTTCACGGGCGGTCCGTGCCTGGCAAGTGCAGCAGCGAAGCGAGCCGCGCATAGCGTTCACAAACCCTGTCTATCGCTTTTCCGCCCAAGTTGGCGTTATACTCCATTACCGCCTCAAGAAGCAGTGAATTTACTCGTCCGTGTGCAATGTGGAACGTTCCGCCAAAGGCATGGGACATACTATGAATGATACCAAGACCTGGCGTTAGTAAACGCCATTCCCGCCATACAGGATGCATTCTGCACCCGATTCCGCGCCTCTGGATCTGCTGGATCATGGTAAAGCGTTTCCAGATTAGCAAATACCAATTGGACGGCCTTTTCGGCCAACGCATCAGTAAAGTCGGTCGCTTTGGTAGAGACATAAGCCTCTAGTGCGTGGGTCAGAACATCCATTCCAGTGTCCACCACTATTTTGTTTGGCAATTGCTTGGTAAGGGTGGAATCGAGAATCGCTATGTCCGGAGCGATAAAATCATCCACAATGACGATTTTGTCTCCGTCCACTGTAATCACCGAGAAGTCGGTTACTTCTGATCCGGTGCCACTGGTGGAAGGAATGGCGATAAACGATGGTTTGACAAAAGGCTCGTCTTTCTCCTGTGCATATTGGCGGGCGAAGTACAGAACGCCTTTCGCTGTATCAATGACGGAGCCGCCGCCCAGCGCCAGTAACACATCAGCGCCACTTTCCCAATACACTTGAAGCGCTTCGGCCACAACACTCACGTTTGGATCGGGCTTAACACCGGTATACACTGAAGTGGATATTCCACCGCCTTGCAGTAGATCAACCACCTGATCCAGGTAACCCAGCTTCTCCATCATAAGATCAGAAACGATACAGGCTTTCGTGCCTTGAATTTCCGCCAATTTCTTCAGTGACTGTTCGCCTGAATATACCTTCGATTTAATAACAAAGATGTCGTTCATTACGGCACCTCCCTTGAATTTCTGTCAATAACCTGTCCCTAAGATGGAAGGTTATAGCGGGAAATGATCTTTTCAATGTCTGGGTGTGGATTAGGAATAACGTTTGAAGAATACACCTCAGTCCCCATCGCCTGTACTGCGGCGACACCTGCATCTACTGCAGCTCTTACAGCGCCTACATCTCCGCGAACAAGGACAGATATATAACCAGAAGCCACGTTTTCGTAACCGATCAAATCTACATCGGCCGCTTTGCACATAGCATCCGCCGCTTCCATGACGTATACAATTCCAAAGGTTTCAATGAAACCCAGTGCATCATGCTTGCTCATGAACCTTTCTCCCTTCCCGGTAATTATGCGTTAATAGCATGCGCTTTCACAATTCCTGCAATAGAACTGAGCGGACGCGGCATCACATTATGGGCAGTAACTTTGCCAATCTTCGCTGCCGCTTCAGCGCCAGCCTCTACTGCTGAACGAACTGCCGCAACATCGCCTTTTACCATTATCGTTACGAGTGTGGAACCAACATTCTCGTAGGATACCAGAACAACATCTGCTGCTTTAAGCATAGCGTCCGCCGCTTGGATCGCAGGAACCATGCCCAATGTTTCCACAAGCCCGAGAGCCTCTTCTCCCCGGTATTCCATTCGAACCTCACCTCACCTGGGTATTTTAATTTGTGAATCCGCTTTATTTATGACTCAACTACTAACTGAAGGTTAACACAGGTTCGCCTTGTTATTATGGAGGATTCGGTAGCTGATTTTAGGATTCTAATGCCCCCTTTACCGTCAATCTGGTACAAAAACGTCTTTCTTGCATTACAAGTACCAGAACCTCCTCAAGCCCGTCCGTTTCATTGAATTTCTCACCCTATCTTGCTATAATTGTGGTAAAATCTGTGCGGCGAGTGTATGCATGTTAACGCATGCATAATGAATGCCGAGAAAAGGCTATCATGAAACCTCTAAATGAATTTTTATCCAAACAAATGAACATGGAAGACCTGGTGCAGCAAAAACTCCGTCTTTTTTTTGAAGATGAGAGTATCGTTTTTGACAAATCTCGTTTTGCGGGCGGGTTAACCAATTATAATTACATTATGAATATCGACGGTATGGAGTACGTGATTCGCAAGCCTGGTAACCTGACAGATCAAATGATCGACCGCAGGATAGAGCGTGTGAATAACTGCATCGCCTCGGAGTTTGGCGTGAATTCGGAATGTATATATTTCGATGAGGATAGCGGTATTAAGATCAGCAAGTATATTCCTAATAGTAGAACGCTTGCCGCGGCGGGTCCCTTGGCTTTACAAAGCTTGCAGGCCGTTTCTTCTTTACTGAGGAAGATTCACGGTAGTCCCAAGCACTTCCCTAATAAGTTTGATTGGCTCAGTGAACTTACCAAGTATGAAACCATTGTCACTCAGATCAACGGTGAATTGTTTTTTGATTACGCCTCTTTGAAAGAGCAATTGCTTCGTTTCATGCAAGACCATCTCAAAAATGTCATTTCGGTTCCCTGCCATAATGATACGGTTCCGGAGAATTTCCTCGTGGATGAGAGCAGTTGCGTCTATTTGATAGATTGGGAATATTCCGGAATGAACGATCCGGCCTTTGATATTGCCGCGTATATCATTGAATCGCGTTTGACAGCAGAGGCGATTGACCAATTGTTTGAAGCCTATTACGGTAATACGTTTACTCACGATGATCTGATGAAGGTCAAATGTTATATGATGGCTCAAGATTTGTTGTGGACTGTATGGGCCCTGCTACGCCATTATACCGGGGATGATTACCTGGATTACTGCTCGCTACGTTATAACCGCCTGCGTCGGAATATTCAAGCTTTAAGTATTCAATCGGATTATCCTATTGTCGACATGGTGAAGCCATAGTACTAGTTATTGCTTGCGCTGGAATGAGAAACTTACGGAGGTTGATTCAGTCTAGTTAAAACGATACTGGTTAGTTGATATACAAAAACCTGTACTTTCTTGTCTCAAGGATAAGAAAGTACAGGTTTTTTTGTATGATTAAAATTTATAAATCATTCATCTAAATTCAGACTCCGATAGAGTTTGTCTATAACAGCAGAATTTATTTATGTTTTGGCGCTAAACGCCTATGAGAATAAAAAAATAAAAGCTCTTGGAATATCTTATTCCAAGAGCTTTCTTGATTAGTCGATGCCGGTGAAGGGACTCGAACCCCCACGGTTTCCCTCACGATTTTGAGTCGCGCGCGTCTGCCAATTCCGCCACACCGGCATATTCAATTATATGGCGCGCCCTAAGAGATTCGAACTCCTGACCTTTTGATTCGTAGTCAAACGCTCTATCCAGCTGAGCTAAGGGCGCATGAGTTCAAACAGTGCGGAAGACCAGACTTGAACTGGTACGATAGTCACCTACCGCAGGATTTTAAGTCCTGTGCGTCTGCCGATTCCGCCACTCCCGCAAAGATTGATGGAGGCGCCACCCAGATTTGAACTGGGGATAAAGCTTTTGCAGAGCTGTGCCTTACCACTTGGCTATGGCGCCATAAATTATATGGAGCGGACGACGGGAATCGAACCCGCGACCCTCGCCTTGGCAAGGCGATGCTCTACCGCTGAGCCACGTCCGCATATTAAATACTGGGGATATAGGATTCGAACCTATGAGTGACGGAGTCAAAGTCCGTTGCCTTACCGCTTGGCTAATCCCCAATAATATTCATTTAAAATAAATGGGGCGATCGATGGGACTTGAACCCACGAGTGCCGGAGCCACAATCCGGTGCGTTAACCCCTTCGCCACGACCGCCATAATAATATACATTCACTTTTTTTGAAAAATGGCAGGGGCAGCAGGAATTGAACCCACACCAAAGGTTTTGGAGACCTTTGTTCTACCTTTAAACTATGCCCCTATAAAACTGGTGGAGGCTGATGGATTCGAACCACCGAACTCGTAGAGAGCAGATTTACAGTCTGCCGTGTTTAGCCACTTCACTAAGCCTCCAGGAATGGTGCCGTCGAGAGGACTTGAACCCCCAACCTACTGATTACAAGTCAGTTGCTCTACCAGTTGAGCTACAACGGCGTATTCATTTGTTTTGTTAAATGGTGGCTCGGGACGGAATCGAACCGCCGACACGAGGATTTTCAGTCCTCTGCTCTACCGACTGAGCTACCGAGCCATATAATAATGACAGTAATCAATATTATAACATATCTTCTCTAAACTTCAATACTCTTATTCCGTTTTATTTGGAATAATGGCGGAGCCGACGGGATTCGAACCCGCGGTCTCCTGCGTGACAGGCAGGCATGTTAGGCCTCTACACCACGGCTCCACACTATAAATTTGAAGCTAATTGCGGGGCAGGATTTGAACCTACGACCTTCGGGTTATGAGCCCGACGAGCTACCGGACTGCTCCACCCCGCGTCAATTAGAAGAAATATGGTGGAGGCTAACGGGATCGAACCGCTGACCCTCTGCTTGTAAGGCAGATGCTCTCCCAGCTGAGCTAAGCCTCCATACATGGTGACCCGTAGGGATTCGAACCCCTGTTACCTCCGTGAAAGGGAGGTGTCTTAACCCCTTGACCAACGGGCCATGCAATAAGATGTAACTTGTTAAGAAAATTATGGCGGAGAGAGAGGATTCGAACCCTCGAGACGCTTGTGACGCCTACACGATTTCCAATCGTGCTCCTTCGGCCAACTCGGACACCTCTCCATATGGCTCCCCGAACAGGACTCGAACCTGTGACAACTCGATTAACAGTCGAGTGCTCTACCAACTGAGCTATCAGGGAACATTAACTTTCAGGCTTGATCACCTGAAAACTGGATACGAAACTTCATTTTGCGTTTTAATATTTGGATAAGCCCTCGACCGATTAGTACCTGTCAGCTCCATACATTGCTGTACTTCCACCTCAGGCCTATCAACCTCGTCGTCTTCAAGGGGTCTTACTAATTGGGAAATCTCATCTTGAGGGGGGCTTCACGCTTAGATGCTTTCAGCGCTTATCCCTTCCGCACTTAGCTACCCAGCTATGCTCCTGGCGGAACAACTGGTACACCAGCGGTGCGTCCATCCCGGTCCTCTCGTACTAAGGACAGCTCCTCTCAAATTTCCTACGCCCACGACAGATAGGGACCGAACTGTCTCACGACGTTCTGAACCCAGCTCGCGTACCGCTTTAATGGGCGAACAGCCCAACCCTTGGGACCTACTTCAGCCCCAGGATGCGATGAGCCGACATCGAGGTGCCAAACCTCCCCGTCGATGTGGACTCTTGGGGGAGATAAGCCTGTTATCCCCAGGGTAGCTTTTATCCGTTGAGCGATGGCCCTTCCATGCGGTACCACCGGATCACTAAGCCCGACTTTCGTCCCTGCTCGACTTGTCAGTCTCGCAGTCAAGCTCCCTTTTGCCTTTGCACTCTTCGAATGATTTCCAACCATTCTGAGGGAACCTTGGGGCGCCTCCGTTACTCTTTAGGAGGCGACCGCCCCAGTCAAACTGCCCGCCTGACACTGTCCCCGTACCGGATTACGGTACCAGGTTAGAACTCCAATACGATCAGGGTGGTATCCCAACGGCGCCTCCACCGAAGCTGGCGCTCCGGCTTCCTAGGCTCCCACCTATCCTGTACAAATCGTATCAAAGTCCAATATCAAGCTGCAGTAAAGCTCCATGGGGTCTTTCCGTCTTGTCGCGGGTAACCTGCATCTTCACAGGTATTAAAATTTCACCGGATCTCTCGTTGAGACAGCGCCCAAGTCGTTACGCCATTCGTGCGGGTCAGAATTTACCTGACAAGGAATTTCGCTACCTTAGGACCGTTATAGTTACGGCCGCCGTTTACTGGGGCTTCGGTTCATAGCTTCGGGTTACCCCTAACCACTCCCCTTAACCTTCCAGCACCGGGCAGGCGTCAGCCCGTA
>NZ_CP133605.1:4752500-4982500 GCF_031199965.1 Paenibacillus sp. D2_2
ATAAAATGCTCTATCCTGACGTCATCTTCCAGATCATTACAGACAGCTATGATTAACAAATCATAGTCATTAGGCAATGGAGAATGGCGTTCCCCGCTATGACGATAGCCTATAGCTCCGATTGCCCAGGGCAATGATCTGTATCCGGAAAAGAAAAAATAGTCGGCTCCACAGTATCCTCCTACCTTGGCGTATCCCTGCCAATTCGATATAATATAGTTCTACACCACATTCAAGTTTCCTTCTTGTGAGGTTGTTCAAAAAGTTCGCATCACTCAACTCTTTCATCTATATAATTCAAATTTAAAATAAGAATAGAGGTTGCTGCCTATGTTTTTCAAATCCAGTAAAATTAACGAATTCCGCTTATGGGGTCTACTTCTGACGATGATCGGAATGGGGCTTATGGTGCTAGGTACAGCTGGTATTGTCTTTTGGGGACAATCTGGCAAGATCATCGCTGGTATTGGCCTCGCCATCGGGCTGATCGCCATGCTGGCTAGTCTGGCGATTTATTTCTGGGCCGGAATGCTCTCAACCTCCGCTGTACAGTTAGAATGCCCAGAATGCCATAAATTAACGAAAATGCTTGGCAAGACTGACCGCTGCATGTTCTGCAAGACAATTCTAACCCGCGATCCTGAGCAGGCGACAATTACTGCTGAAGAACTGGAGCAGCAAGCAACCGTGTCCACCATGAATGAATAAGACACAACTAGAACATACATAATATTCACAAAAAAAGGACCATCATCTTCGCGCCTCAAGCGGAAGGGATGGTCCTTTTTCAATCTTGTTACATAACTTATGGCAGGAGTATTAGCCTTGGACTCGCCTCACTCCTGATTTATTTGGTCTGAGTTATTTCCTTCAACGCCTCCCAGGCCTTGTCCGATGCAAAGCTACGATTCCAGGAAGCAACTCCCCCCAGATTGAGAGACTGAATCAACTTCACCCTCGCCTGCAATGATACTTCATCCTCAAGCCATATCCGGTACCGTACTTGGTCTTCTGTATACTCTACATAGTTCTGTCCGGCTTCCTCCGAGAATACAGGCTTCAACTTCTTCTCCTCAATGATCTTCTGCGCCTTGGTCATGCCAATCGCCTTCGACTTCACTTCTACCTTGCCATCCTTTTCTGTCTCCGACCACACCCGAGTGTATAGTGGTACAGCAAGAATCAGCTTCTCAGGTGGCACATTATCCTCATCGAGAATCCGTCTAGCCGAAGACGCTGTCCACGATAACGAAGCCACAGAGCCTGCCACAGGACTGGCGGCCCAATGTTCGTCATATGCCATCAGAATCAGGTAATCTACAATCTCACCAAGCGATTTTCGATCCAGGAATGCGGACCACATCTCACTGTTCGATTTTGGTGTTACATCGATCGAGACAACAAGACCATATTCTTCGGCAAGAGGACGAAGTTCCCTCATAAATTGAGTCAGATTGTCCCCGTCCTTGGTATATACATTTTCATAATCAATGTTAATCCCATCAAGATCATACAATTTTGCATATTGCAGCATTTGCAGGATCGTCGTCATACGGTTCTCAAAGCTGGCTAGCGCCGCCGAGGTCACCTCGGGATCGAAGCTATTATTGAATAAGCCCCATACCTGCATGCCTCGCCCATGAGCCCATCTTACATAATTCATATCCGCCTTACTCTTTACATTGCCATCTCCATCGATCAGTGAGAACCATGTGGGGCTTACCACATTTACTCCTGGCATTTCTCCGATATTCGCCGGCTTAGGTGCAACTTCATATACCGCTTCCCAAGTCAGGTTCACCGGCTTAGATTTCCATTTCTGCTTGGCTGGCGACAGTTCTTCCACTACCTTCGGGATATCCACCGACTCACCAATCGCTACATGCTTGGCTTGTAAATAACCGGTATAGCCATTATCCAACTGTACATGATACCAGTTCTCCACGTCCTCCAATATACGAAATTTCGTACCTGGCTTCACGTCCGCCACGATCGGCTTATGAATGTTCGGTTCCTCACGCAGAGGGAATTTCAAGCTATCCTTTGACTTGGACGGGCCTGATACCTCACCCTTCTGGACATTCTCCCTGCTGTATACAGCAGGACGGCTCCGGAGGCCGCATCTTCATGAAGCTCTATGCCATACAGCTCCTTAAGCAAATGGACGGGCAAATACAACACTCCATCCTTCTCCACAGGTGAGAACTGCAATTTTATCGGTTTATTGTTGATCTTCGCCATCTTCTCGTCTGCCTTCAGAAAGACCAGCTTCTTAGGAGTCGTTAAAATAACTGATTTGCTCTCTTCCTCATAGCGAATATGTGGATCAACAATCTCTTGAATCACTGGTAAAGGAAGCATGAGTGCATCCTCTGAACCTAAAGCGGAATAATCCATAACTACTCCATCATAGAAGATAGGCTTTTCAAATTTCCCCTTCCAATCCAGGTCAACATGCTGACGATTCGGTAAAAATTGCGAAGAGACCAAATAAACGCCAACAACAATAAAAATGAGTCCAAATAGCCATTTTACGCCACGTCTTTTTCGCCTTCTACCTCCGTAATATGCGCTTCTTGTGCTCTTCAACTAATAGTACCTCCGTTAAGTTAATAGTACGTGTTCCAACCTCTAATAAAATAAAAACGTGGAGGATCCCCAAAGGAACCCTGCACGTTCTCTCAAACATCAGGTAAAATCAATGATTACGGCAATCCTTACATACGCCGTGTAGCTCCAATCGGTGCCCATGTACTTCAAAACCGGTCAATTCTTCGGCCTTACGCTCTACTTCTTCAAGCGAAGGGTAATTGAAGTCTTCGATTTTTCCACATTTCTCACAAACAATATGATAGTGATTCGAAACATCGGCATCAAAACGGCTTGAGCTATCGCCATACGTCAGCTCTCTGACCAAGCCAGCCTCAATGAACATTTTCAGGTTGTTATATACCGTCGCCACGCTCATATTCGGAAAACGCGGTTCCAGTGCTCGGTAAATCTCATCCGCGGTCGGATGTCCCATCGTATCGAGAAGATAACTAAGGATGGCATGACGTTGCGGCGTAATGCGGACACCGTTCAATTTCAGTTGTTCTAAAGCATGCTGAACGCGCGAAGCCATTATGTCCACCGCCTTTTTGATAGTGCAGAAGAACTAACCCTGCAATGTTATTGTACTTTTAGGTTAAAACGTTTGTCAACGCAACTTTAAGAGGTAGCTCAAAAAGTCCGCTTTTGATCACGAAGTAACACTGAGAGCTTATTCGGCATCGAACCTTGAATTCACCCGGACCTTCCGGTGCTCACGTACCAACTACGTACGCTCCGCTCCTCACGCCCTAGCTTCATCCAACCTTCTCGGTGCTGAAAACCGTACTTTTTGACCTTACAACTTTAAGAGGTAGCTCAAAAAGTCCGCTTTTGATCACGAAGTAAATCATGGAGCTTCTCGGCATCGAATGCAGATTATTGAAGACTTCCTAGTTTATCGTTTATTCACAATTAAATCACTGTTGCCTTCTACCTGGATCTCATGATCACCGCTGCCAGTAATGCCGTTAATCTCTTTACCATTTATAGTAAACGGCAGATTACTCGAAATATTCCCATATCCACTTGAACCCATGATCATATAATCTCCGGATTCAGGCAATGCGAGACTGATCTCTCCTACAGCGCTATATACATTCCAATCCCCGCCGACTACCGCCGAGGATATTTGAATTTTACCATTAAGCGATTCCGCTTTAAGTTCTTCCGGAACGGTATCAACCTGTAGATTCCCATTCTTGGTCGTAACATCAATATTCCCCTGCGAGTTCACAAGTGAAATATTGCCGACCAACGTAGATAACGCCACATCTCCGGCAATCCCTTTAGCTTTGATATTACCGCCTTGTGTATCCACGTGCGCGTTGCCGAATATCCGATACAACTCCGCACTGCCATTCAGGGTTCTGGCCGAAATATCGCCTACGACATCCCAGAACTTGAAGTTACCACCTCCGGTCTGCAGCTTGAATTGATTCATTGCCTGCAGACCGATTAATGTGATAGAGCCGCTGGTCGTACTGACATTGAGATCAAGGAAGCGGTTCTGCGGAACTACTAGTGTTATATTTACGCGTGGATGGCGTCTACCGCTCTCACCATAGGTATGATCCTTCACAGATAAATCTAAGGTCTTGCCTTCGCTGGCAACGACAGAAGTATCGTCAGCAATATCCCTCGCCTCTTCCTCAGAGATCTGATCGATCCATACCGTAGATTTAACGATGACTTCATTAATTTCCGCACTTTTGACATCGATATCTCCGTTCACACCGTTCACCACAATCTTGCTCGTGTCCAGGTCAATAGGAATCTCTACAGTCGGCTTATCTTTCCTATATCCTTCTTCCCTGCTGAACTCGGCGCCCGCCGAAGCAAGATCAAGACTAACCCGATTCCATAAATGCATATAATGATCCTGCTGCGTAATAGCGAAGATCGCGGCGCCAATGAACAACGACATGAACAGCCCTTTGAAGTCGACACGCAGTCTGCGGATGGGCTTGCACACCTTCCTCCGGTTCCAGAGCAATACCAGTATGAGCTCTATTCCGCCGAGCACAAGTAATAGAGGCCACCATGTAAGCAATAACAGCATATAATCTTGTCCACTTTTGACATCGATCCACATGAGAAGAGCAACAGCAATCAATAATGAAGAAGCTGTAACCGGCCTGCGCGAAATATATGGCGCCTTCCTTCCATAACAATCCAGCCAAGACCCGTTAGTATCATAGCTACCGATACTGCATAGCTGCCATAGTCCTGAATCAACCCCTCCAGCCAGAACGGCTTCATTCTCAAAATGAAGGCAACGATCCCGCCACTGATCAAAATGATTCCGGTTAATGCACCTACCTCTGAGCCCAATCCGTCCGTCGCCTCAACCTGCTCCGACGTTTCGCTCTCTTCGCCCCGCTTCAAGCTGGCATTCACATCATCCGTGGTCTGAAGAACATCATAAATGCTATAGAAATACACAACTGTTACTAACAAGCCGAGTACGAGTAACAGAGGTACATTAATCCTCATATGAGCCGATGAGAAGTACACGAGAAGAGCCAAATCAATCAGAAAAAAGTCTATAAATAGACTACCTTTTACGAATTTTCGCAAATATAAATGACCAAATCCTGGGAACAGCGCAGATAACAGACAAGCGATGAATTTTCTTTTGCGGCGCCTTGGCTTATAGCCTCTTGTCTGCGTCTGCTTAATCTCTTCCGGACTTATCAACGAATTTGAGGGTTCCATTTCCCCATCTCCTCCCCTCTAGGATTCATTGTAACCGATATACGTTCCCTTGTAATTTAGAATAATCTCTCTATATAAGAAATCCGCCTCATTTAAAAATAGCACCCCTATCCGCCTGACGGCGGACAAGTGTGCTATTTGCAGACTTTTTGACTACAGCTATAAGTGCGTGTTCAAAAAGTCCGATTTTCAGCACCGAGAAGGTTGAATGAAGCTAGGGACTGAGAAGCAGAGCGTAGGCAAAACCTACGTGAGCATCGGAAGGCCCCCGGCTGAATTCAAGATTCAATGTCGAATATGCTTTCAGTGTTACTTCGGGATCAAAAGCGGACTTTTTGAACTTCCTATATAAATCATCTGTAACTAGCGATTAAGATGGAATAGCGTCAGATCTACACCTGCCGTCGATCTTACCGTCTCTCCCGGCATGAAACCAAATTTACGGTACAACGCTACGGCCGGAGCATTGAGCGTTCCAGCCGTTACGGTGAAATGCCGAATATCATCGTAACGATCGAGAACATAACTAACCAAAGCAGCCCCGATGCCCTCACGCATATGCTCAGGATGTACCATTAACCGCGTGATGGACAGATGGACAGATGCTTCCGTTGAAATTGAGATCACTCCCAGCAGTTCCCTACCTTCAGCTTCTCCTCCCGACTCGTCCGATTTATACCCATAGAAATCTTCTCCGCTGCTTCTGATTGAATCGAACGTATCGCGCAGAGGCGGATACGTAGCAAGCCCTATCGCCAATGCCTCTAGACGGTAAGCCGTATGCTGCATGCTCCATATCTGCTCCACAACGTCCGGATCTTGAAGAGATAACAATCTGATCACACGGCTTCCCATCCTTTACGCAGCCCAAATCTAATAACTTCGACAGAGCCGAGTCTATTGCTTCAGCACTTCAACTAACAGCTTGTTCACAAGTCCCGGGTTAGCTTTACCCTTACTCTGTTTCATCACTTGTCCAACTAGGAAGCCTATCGCTTTGTCCTTGCCGGCTTGGTAATCCTGTACAGAAGCCGGATTATTTGCTACAACTTCCTGTACGATGGCCAGAATCGCGCCTTCATCGCTAATTTGTACAAGACCTTGCTCCTCAACAATTTGTTGTGGGAGCTTACCGCTCTGCAACATCTCTTTGAAGACCGTCTTGGCGATCTTGGAGCTGATTGTACCTTTCTCAATCAGGTTGACCATCTCGCCGAGCCCCTGACCAGTCAGCTTAACCTCCGCCAATTCCAGGCTATTGCTGTTCAAATAACCAAGCAACTCGCCCATTATCCAGTTGGATACCGATTTGGCATCAGAAGTATGCTCCAGACTGCTCTCGAACAGATCCGCGAGCGGTTTTGAAGACGTAATCACCCCGGCATCATAATCCGGCAAACCATAGTCCTTGGTATAACGCGCCTTGCGGGCATCTGGAAGCTCTGGAATCGACGAACGAATCCGCACCTTCCAGTCCTCATCGATATACAGTTTAACCAGGTCAGGGTCCGGGAAGTAGCGATAATCATGTGCTTCTTCCTTACCACGCATCGAGAATGTCTTACTCTGGGAATCATCCCAGCGGCGGGTCTCCTGTACAACTTCCCCACCCTCGTCCAAAATCTCAGCTTGACGATATTGCTCATATTCCAGACCGCGTTGAACACCGCGGAAGGAGTTCATATTCTTCAATTCGGCACGAGTCCCGAGTTCCTTCTGACCATGAGGACGAAGACTGATGTTCGCATCACAGCGCATCGAGCCTTCCTCCATTTTCACGTCGGAGACGTCGCAATACTGCATAATCGCCCGCATCTTCTCCAGATAAGCCTTCGCCTCTTCAGGTGTAGAAAGGTCCGGCTCGGATACGATTTCGACGAGTGGGGTACCGACACGGTTGAAGTCGACCAAGGAGGCATAACCGCCGTCCACATGCGTCAACTTACCTGCATCCTCTTCTAGATGCAGACGAGTAATGCCGATACGCTTCGTATATCCATCCACCTCAATGTCGATATAGCCGTTCAATCCGATCGGCTGGTCAAATTGAGAGATTTGATAAGCTTTTGGTGAGTCGGGATAGAAATAGTTCTTGCGATCAAACTTGCACACATCCCCGATCTCACAATTCAGCGCCATTGCCGCCTTCATGGCATAATCCACCGCCTGGCGGTTCAACACGGGCAACACTCCGGGATGTCCCAGACAGACCGGACAAGTATGGCTGTTAGGCGGTGCGCCAAATTCCGTAGAGCATCCGCAGAAAATCTTCGATTTCGTATGCAGCTCCACATGCACTTCCAGTCCGATCACTGTTTCATATTTAGATGTTGACATATCGATCCTCCTGCTAACTTTTGTACTACCTCATCGCGAGATGCGAAGGGCTGTCCCATCAACTTAAGCGTCTTACCAGATACCATCTCGTGATCAAAGGACGACTTTTAAAACTACCTTATAAGGATGGGCGTTGTTTATGATGATCCGTATGTGCCTCATAAGCATGAGCCACACGCAGAACAGTGCTTTCGTCAAATGCTTTGCCGATAATTTGCATACCGACAGGCATGCCGTCCGCGAAACCACAAGGTACGCTCATGGCTGGAACCCCTGCCAAACTTACCGGTATCGTCAAAATATCGTTGAGATACATCGTAAGCGGATCGTCTACCTGAGAACCGATCTGGAAAGCCGTCGTCGGAGCAGTAGGTCCAATAATGACATCATATTTCTCAAATGTCCGGTCAAAATCCTGTTTGATCAATGTACGAACCTTCTGAGCCTTCAAATAATAAGCATCGTAATAACCGGAGCTAAGTGCATAAGTTCCGAGCATAATCCGCCGCTTCACTTCCGCTCCAAAGCCCTGGCTGCGCGAATCCAGATACAGATCGAGCAGATTGCCGCCTTGCTCCGCACGTACGCCATAACGTACACCATCAAAGCGTGACAGGTTGGATGAGGCTTCCGAGGAGGCTAGCAAGTAATATGCAGCTACTGCATATTCCGTATGTGGCAGCGATACTTCTTCCCACTCTGCACCAAGGCCTTCCAATACCCGAAGAGCTTCAAGCACAGAAGCCTTGACCTGAGGGTCGATTCCGTCCAGATATTCCTTCGGTACTGCGATCTTAAGTCCAGAAATCTCGCCGGACAGCGCACTCACATAATCAGGAATGTCCACATTTGCTGAAGTGGAATCCTTCGCATCATGTCCTGCAATAGCTTGCAACACATAAGCGGCGTCCTCGACATTCTTCGTAATAGGTCCAATCTGATCCAAAGAGGATGCAAAAGCGACCAGACCGTACCGCGATACGAGTCCATAAGTCGGTTTCAATCCAACGACACCACAGTAAGATGCAGGTTGGCGAATCGATCCCCCGGTATCGGAACCGAGTGTAAAATAAGCCTCGCCTGCTGCAACGGCCGCAGCCGATCCACCGCTGGAACCACCGGGAACCCGGGTCAAATCCCATGGATTGCGTACCGGATGGAAGCTTGAATTTTCATTCGAACCCCCCATAGCGAACTCGTCCATATTCAGCTTACCGATTGTAACAGCTTCGGCCTGCTTCATCTTGGTTACTACCGTAGCATCATAAATCGGATTATAGTTGGATAGAAATTGGCTCGCACAAGTCGTCCTAAGCCCCTCCGTCACCATATTATCCTTAACACCTACCGGCAGACCGAATAGCAATCCTTTAGCCTCTTCGCTACCCAGCTTGTTGTCGAGACGAGCCGCTTCAGCGCGAGCCCCCTCTTCATTTAATGTCAAATAAGCGCCTACACGCTCATCATGCTCCTTAATCCTGGTGAACGCTTCCCCTACCAGATCCGTAACGGACAGCTCCTTCTTACTGAGCTGATTATGTAGTTCCTGCAAGCGCAAATCAAATAACGTCACTTCATCTTCCTCCTTCCAAAATTTTCGGGACTATCTACTTCTATTACGTGTTCAAAAGACGGCTTTTCAAAGTGAACTCTTTGAACTGCCTCTTCTATTCCAAGACGGCCGGTACTTTAAATTGTCCATCTTCCTCGTCAGGCGCATTACGGAATACTTGCTCCTGCGACAGGCTCTCATGCACCTTATCCTCCCGCATGACGTTGCTAAGCGGCAGAACATGTGTCGTCGGCTCCACATTTTCCGTATCGAGTTCATTCAATTTCTCAGCATATTGTAAAATCGCATTTAATTGTCCAGTGAACATTTCCCGCTCTTCATCATTTAATTTCAGACGTGCGAGTTTTGCAACATGCTCTACGTCTTGCACCTGGATACTCATAGTCGTCCTCCCTTTATTCGGATGAATAAAATTATATTGTAGAATGAGGTCCAATTCAATCCGTTAACGCGAAACCAAACAAAAGCCAACTGCCAGTCATAGAAAAAAGAGCCCGCCCCATAGGCCGGCTCTTTATCAAGCTTAGACAATCGCTTCTAATCTAGCACTTATATCCAAGCTCGCAAATTGACTTGCTTAATAAACTCCGCCTGCGATAAAGGTTCCTTGGCAGATTCCTCCAGCTCTTCAGCTTCTTCATCCTCGCCATTCATAATATGCATGAACAGCTTCTCATTATAAGTAGCCAGAGCATAATCGATCAGAGCTTCTCTTGTAGTGAACTCTACTTCTTGCTGGGTTAGCAGTTCTTCAGATTCGATATCACTCGAAGGGACGAAATAATTCCGTCCAGTCTTCGGAGACCGAACAAGATAATCAAAGGCATTGTCCGGATTACGGTCGTAAGCAATGACGTAACCATATTCCCCAACAGGAAGATTCTGCTCAAAAGCATCGCCGACGATTACAATTCTCTCTCCCAAAGGCAGCATCGTCTTACCTCCCTGATACATACTTAGAAATAATAGAGCACTTTAAGCGGGCTCTCCTTACTTTTATATAATCCTACTAAAAATTAATGAGAAGGGCAAGGCATCTCTATTGTGAAGATATATCCTCACTATTCCCCGATCTTCATCTTCTTGACAATGGTCTCTTCTTCCATAAATGATAATAATTTTCCGATATCTGAACCTGCTCTAAATTGCACTGTGAGACGTAGCACCATCTCCTCGTCCTTGCGTTCCGCTTCAAAGCCGATGACAGAAATGTGCCGCTCCGACAACCTATCCATGAATCCATGAATAATCTCTTCATCATTGTCAAGAGTAACCAACAGCTTCTCCGTCTTGGGAGATGCCAACCAGTTGAGACGACCATGCAGCACGATCTGCCCGATCACGATAATGATCATAACCCCGATTCCGATAAAATACATCCCTGCTCCAACCGCCATGCCAATACCAGCTGTTGCCCATATCCCTGCTGCCGTTGTGAGTCCGCGGACGGTATTCTTCTGCATGAAGATCATTCCAGCACCGAGAAAGCCAACACCGCTAACTACACCCGCGGCTACCCTTGACGGGTCTAAAGACAGATTACTCCAGCCGATCTGATCCTGAAATCCGTATTTAGACACAATGATCATCAAAGCCGCACCGACAGAGACGACAAAATGGGTACGAACCCCGGCTTCCTTCATCCGGTTCTTGCGTTCAAAACCGATTGTTACGCCACAGATCCCGGCGATAAGAACCCGCAACAGCAGTTCGAAATCCATATTCATATTCTCACCTTCCTGCTGACTAGTTACAATTAATCATCTGGAATTATAAGTATAACAAAGTGAAGAAACGTTGTGGAGACACTTGGGAAATAAAGGGGCAAAAAAACATCTATCCAGCAAGGGAACATCATTGCTGAATAGATGCCAGTTAGATCAATAATGAAAGTTTATGGCTGATCCTGTATAGCCTGATTGCGCATAATATAAGACGCTCCCGCAACACAGAAAAGAATAGTGAGCACTGTTACTAACAACGGCCCAATAAGATTCGTACTACCAGTTCCACTAAGCAAGCCCATTGCATCTGCCGCTAACCTGGCCGGACTCCAACTGAACCAAGAAGGAAGCAAGCTATAACTCATACTCAGCACGACTAATAAAAGGATAGAAGCAAGCGCAGCTGCTCCGCCCTTCAACACTGTGCTAAATAGTAAAACAATCGAGGCTGCCAGCAAAATCCAGCATAAAAAGATCGCACCAGCTTGAAGGGTCATCCCCCAAGCCAAGCTGCCCAGCATAACACTACTATAATACCATGCTGCCAAATAACTGAGTGCATACGAGATAACTATAAGTGTTATATGTCCTAACCACTTCGCAACGATGAACTGAGTAGAGGTTACTTTTCTAACTAGTATTAAGGCTGCTGTCCCGGAGTATCGTTCCCCAGCCACTATATTCATACCAGCAACCACGACAAGGAGAATACCCATCGTATTATATTGATTCAATACCTGGGCCATAACTTCAGATGCGCTAGGCACTGCTATAGTACTTGCTAGTTCAGCAGACACATCACCCGAAGCAGCTAGCAATTCAGGTAGATAGTACATCACAACCGGCTGCATAACACCAAGCAATATAAAAACGACGGGAACCCACAGTAATTTATAGCTCCGACTCATCTCCATCATTTCCTTGCCATATAGCAACAATGTATTCCTCATGACTGAACCACCTTCATAAACATTTCCTCCAGCGAGGATGAACCTGCCTCGAAACGCTGTAGAGGGATATGGTGTTCCGCTGCTTCAGATAATATGACCGCTCTGGCTTCCTTCATATTGTTAACCGTAATTGTCGCAACGCCACCATGCTGTTCATATTCCATCACAAATGGACGCTCACGTAGTGACTTCAGCCAATCTGCGGCACTCCGACTGCTATGATGCTCAAGCTGTAAATTTAATACCGGCAAGCTATACTTAGCGAGCAGGTCTGACAATTCACCGTTCTCGACAATCTTACCCTCTCTCATCATCATAACTCGATCACAAACTTCCTCGGCATCATGGAGCACATGAGTGGATAAGAGGATTGTCGTCTCTCCCTTCAGTTCCTGTAGCAGCTCCATTACCTCTCTACGGCCAACCGGATCGAGCGCCGAGACCGGTTCATCGAGCAGAAGCAGATCCGGGTGATGGACAAGCGCTTGGGCCAAGCCAAGGCGCTGCTTCATTCCACCAGAGTACCCGGAGATCCGACGCCGGGCCGCTGATTTCAATCCTACTCGTTCCAGGACAGCCTCCGCCTCGCTTCTTGCCTCACGCTTACTCATCCCGCTAAGTCTGGCCGCGTAAATGACAAACTCTATACCACTCATCCATTTATAGAAAGACGGATGCTGCGGCAAGTATCCTATCTGATGTTGGGAGGATAGCCGTCCATTACTATGATCCAAGCCTGACCTCGTTATCGTCCCGCTGCTGGGTGCAAGCAGCCCCGCCAGCATCCGCAAAGTAGTCGTCTTACCTGCCCCATTGGGACCAAGCAGCGCTGTGCAACTGCCCTTCTCTAACGCGAAGGATATTCCCTTCACTGTAGTGCGTTCTCCGAACTTTCTCGTTAACTGATTAACTTGAATGATCATGCCCCATAATCCTTTCTACCAGCGACGAAATATACAATGCTGCCGATGATACTTCCACATAGAATAATGATGACCCACAGCAACTTCGAACCACGTACCGTCTCCGCCTCCGCTCTGGCTAGCGATACGAGCGCAATGACGACCAGTATAAATTGCAGTAAAATAATAGGAGCTATCAGCTGCCACTGAATATCCATCAAGATCCCCTCACTTTTTTCACCTTATTTATCGCCCGAGCTTCTTCCTCTCCGTCTATCCAACCATATGACTGCAATCGAATATACCACTACCGGAAGCGGGAAGTTCATAAGTCCCCAGAGTCCCCACAGCCAGGCCCTTCTTCCTCTTCTGCGCGCATCTAGGAACATGAAGAGTCCCTGAGTAAACAAAGCCAAAAAGACCAGCAACCAGACCCAAATCGGCAAACTGTCAGTCTTCATTCCCGCCCCTCCTTCCAGAGCTTAGGCGTTGCCCACGCGATAATACCGAGCCCGATGACAGCGGTCATCACCTGAAGCATGACGAATAACAGTGGCTCACGGTACAGGAACCAGCCTCCGCCAAGAGACAGCATAAGGGCGACGACGACAAACAACACCGTCTCCCATTGCTTCCAGCGCCTACGCTCTCTTCGCTTATCGTGGACGATTCCCATCCAGGTCTCAGGAGTAAAGTTTTGACTCGGCGATACAACTTGGTCAATTTTCCTTAGATCTTCAAGTAGATCGGTAAGCAGTTGATCCTCATCCTTATCGGATATGTGTTTATGTCCCATTGTTTTTAAGCTCCTTTCGCAGCGCGCTAAGTCCATAGGAAACGCGGGATTTGACCGTTCCCGAAGAGATGTTCAATATATCTCCAATCTCGTCGTAGCTGTATCCGTAGTAATGCTTAAGCAATATAGCGATCCTCTGCTCCGAAGGCAACTGAGATAACAATTCCAATGCTTCCGACCATTCCTCCTGAACATGTGAGAACTGCCAGCGTAAGGAGCGCGCTTCTCCTTCCATCTTCAGCCATCGCCTTTCCGTCTTCCTGCGCCGGGTCCGGTCTATGAATAGACGCGAAGCAATCGTAATCAACCAAGATGAGAAGGCCGAGCTACCGTCATAATACTCGAGCCTCTCTATACACCGCAGCATCGTATCCTGCGTTAAATCCTCAGCCAGCTTCGTGTCCATCGTGACCTTTACCAAATATTTAAATACGAAGGAATAGTGCTCATGAATGAGCGAAGCCAGGGCAGCATCATCCCCGTTTTTCGCCTCAATTATCCGTTCCTTCATTTGCTCCATCCAAGCACCCCTCTTGTTTTACCGGTAAACATCTATATTACGATTTACTACTCTATTTCGTTCAATCCGTTGAAATAATTATTTTGTTCTCTATCTTCTATGATGGGAATCCGTAGTGGCAAGTACTCTTCGAACAACGTATTAGCACAAACCGCTGAGTAAAACTGCAAAATTACATCTTTTTATTAATTAAACCACCAGTATTCACAAAATAACTGCAAAAACGCAGTAATTTCAAGACAATTTATCCGATTCTTTATTATATCGACGAAAAAAACTGCATTTTCGGTTCGGCCCCCTAAATCTGGAGTCTGACCCGAGTAAAATACTGTATTCGTAGTCTAACGCTATATTTTAAAGTTTTACAAAGATCTATAGAACTGAGACCGATCTTCGAACTGCATAATCCAACTAGAAAATTGGAGTGGAGACATCCGTTTCAGACTGCCATGCATTCTTCGGTTGTTGTAGAAATCGATATAGTTATCTATCGATTCATAGGCGGCCTCCATCGTCTTGTATTCCATTTTGCTGAATAGATTTTTCTCCACAATACTGTGAAACGACTCAATATATGCGTTCATATTTGGAGTTTTAGGAGGGATTCTTTCGTGTGAAATGCCCCAATTTTCACACGTATCTCCAAATAAAGCACTGATAAATTGAGGTCCATTATCTGTTCGGATCGTGGGTAGCGATTCTCCTGGCTGGATCCGGGACTCTAGTGCCTTTCCCAGAACTTGAATTGCATGAGTAGCCTTACATTCAGAGCCTCGGTAATAGCTCACAATAGCGCGGTCGAATACATCAATGATACTGAGCAGGAAAAAGAAGCGGTCACGTCCTGCTACGTAACCATATTTAATATCCATTTGCCATAACTGATTCGGACCGGTGACTAGACGATTTCTAGGCAATCGACGAGGATGCTTCGTTCTTCTCTCTCGATACTTTTGGAGAATCCCCAATTCACGACACAAACGGTAAGCTTTCTTATTATTCAAAATGAGACGGTGATCCTTACGGAGGCACTCAGCAAGCAATTTATACCCATACTCGTTCTCTTCGCCTTCTGTAAGCTCTACGAACCACTCTTTAATCTGTTCGTCGCTTACTCTGGTACCGTTTTCCGTTAGGGAATAACCTGGGCATGGACGCCCTTTACGAATGCGTGTTACAGGCTCATCATGTTGGCCTATTCTTTTTTTCGTGCATAATAGCTTGACTCAGCCAACCCTAAGATTCGCAGTACCAGTGCTGCATAATATCCCTGCTTAATAAACTGGTCTGCTATTTCGAATCTTTCAGATAAGCAGGGTTCTTCTTTTTAAGAGTTCACGCAGGATTTCGATTTCTAATTCCTTTTCGCCTAGGATCTTTACAGCGGTTTGGTATTTCTCTTCGACTTCCTGCAATCTTTTTAATTCCTGTAGCTGTTCATCTGCAGCGGGTATCTCATGCTCTTCGATTTGATCTCGATACTCCCTGATCCAACTACGAATAGTCTCAGGATGAACTCCATACTTACGGGACAATACGGCTACCTTAATCCCTGCTAGTGCCTCACGGACCACCTGTAAACGAACTTCTTCATACGCTTTATTCTTTCGTTTCATTTCGAATCTCCCCTTTATAAATAGTCTAATTTATTGGAGGGTAAGACTCCACTTTTATTAGGGGGCCGTGAGGTTTTTGCAGGAATAACGCATTTTGAGCCGATTATCCTCTTAAAAAGATGCACTTTTGCAGGTATTCATCCATACGAGAGAGTTGTATAACATAGTCATTCTTATACGAAAAAAGACACGTTAGAATATCAGCGCCCTTCGCTGCTATTCTAACGTGTCCAGTTAGTCTTAACTATTTATGATATTTCTACTGGGTTCCTGCAACGCTTTATAACGAATCTAGCAAGTTGAGCTCAATACCTGATCCTCCGGTGCTCACAGAGCTTCTTATGCCAGGGCTGCCGAATTGTACCGGAACGGAGCACAAGACGATCCCATAAGAGCAACCGTCCTTTATCGTGTATGTACTTGTTTGAATCATCGGGACTGCGGCTCTGCCCTTTATCTTCCTGTGCCAAAGGCTGACTCGCATCTGTTATATGCGACAACCGGCTTTTCATTGATTTGCCTCCTTTTACCTCTCGAACGATCCGTTCACCGTATTTCAGAAGCTAAAAAAACCGCTATAGATGTTGTTCAAAAAATCCTCTCCTTGCTGAAGAACCGGACGTTTGAACACGCATTATAAACAAAAAAAGAACGCAAACCGGGAATACTCCTCAGCTTGCGTGCTTCGCAAAAGTTACAAATATTTAATGATTATATTTTAACAAGTGAATACACTTTTGTCCAGTATCTTTGTACTTTTTGTGTACGAATTTGTAGCAAAATTGCTGAAATAGTCGCCCTTGCCCAGCTTATGTCAAATATGGATTATTCTCACGCTCATAACCAATCGTCGTCTTAGGCCCATGCCCTGGGTAGACGATCACATCATCCGCGAAACGGAACAGCTTGCCGCGAATTGAATTATACAGATCTACCTCTCTCCCGCCAGGCAAATCAGTACGCCCTACGCCCATACGGAAAAGCACATCGCCTGAGAATAAATCCTTACCACATAAGAAACTTACACTACCCGGCGAATGTCCCGGCGTATGATATACCGTAAACTCATGGCCAATCAATCGTAACTTCTGACCTTCCGCAAGTTCATAATCGGCTGGTTCAAGCGCCATCGGACCGCCAATCTGTGGCCACATTAGTGACCCATTCAACTTAGGCGTCGTCAGCCAATCGCTCTCCAGAGCGTGCAAATAAACCGGGCAGTTCTTCAGCTTACGAATTTCATCTACACCACCAATATGATCGAAATGGGCATGTGTCAGCAATATTGCTTCAATCTCTAGCCCTTCGATCTTGCGCAAGAGTGGCCCAGGATTCATCCCTGGATCAATGATAATCGCCTTTTTCTCATCTTCTCCCGCAATAAATAAGCATTCGTCTGTAATGGTCCAAGGGAGAAAGTCTCTATTCTTAACATACGATTTTAAAACCGGAGATAAGTGCGCGTAGTTCGGATACGACCGACGCATTCACTCCGCCCCCTTCTATATATTTGTCAGCCATCTGCTGTCTCACTACACTAATCTTGTCTTGATAATCAGGTGCTTCCCGGTCCGGGTTCTCCTGCTTGAACTGAATCATCAGAGCCTGTACATGCTGAGGACGCGGCCCCCAGCTGCCAAGTACTTGCCCGCCCATGTCCGTAAAAATAACAATCGGTACGGAGCGTCCCCCATCGTCAGGAATTGATCCATCGTATCCTGATGCTGCTCAAGAATGAGCACTTCTGTCTCCAGACAGGATTCCTCAAGTGCACGGAATACCACTGGCACACTGCGGACAACATCGCCACACCAATCTGCCGCAAGGATCAACACCCGCAAGTCATCGCGTGAATTTAAGCTTGTGAAAAACTCACGGTCATCTTCATTCATCCAGTTAAAAGCATCGTATCCTGCCGCGAATTCCTCTTTATTCTTCTGCATTCCCTCCATAAACTGCTGAGGTGTAATGCCTTGTCCAAACTTATGTGCCAGATGGATACTCACTTTGCATCTCCTTTCTTTTTAGAAGATCCAAACCACTTAATAAGTAGATATACGATAAGTAGAGCGACCGCAACCAGCAGAATTGGCATAATGTATGGGCCCGCCTTCTCATCAACATGCTTCCATTGATCCCCAAGCAGCATTCCCAAGTATACGAACAAAATCGACCACGGGATGACTGCCAGGGTAGTCAGGGTAATAAATTTGCCGATCGGCATCTTGGCCATTCCAGCTGGAATCGAAATCGCATGTCTTGCCACCGGAATGAAGCGAGCGCTAAAAATGACTCCGGGGCCGTATTTCAAGAACCAGTTCTCAGCGACGTCGATATGCTTTTTATGGATAAAAATATATTTGCCATACTTCTCGAGAATAGGACGCCCACCGTACCGCCCGATCCAATAAATAAACAATTGCGCAATAACGCCACCCACAACACCGAAAACGACAGCTCCAAAAAAGTTGATCCGGCCAGTGTGTACCAGGTAACCTCCGTATGCCAATACGATTTCACTTGGAATTATCTCGATCATCAAGCCGAGCATTATACCGAAATATCCCAATTGCTGGACCCAATCCAACAGAGTACTGATCAAACTAGAAATCCATTCCACTGCACGTCCCTCTCCTAACATGTCCTTTTTTCTAATCTATTCTATCACAGCAGATGACATGCATTCTACTTGACGCCCCAGCTCCGGTGTCGCCCGTGACAAATCATGCATATGTTGTGGAAAAGGAGGCGCACAACTATGAAGGATTCTCCCGGCAAACATCGCACTCCCCTGCCGACACCGCGCAAAATACGCAGAGGATGTAGCAAGGAATTATACCGGACTGTTAAGAAGCTGGGCGTTTATATACCGCAGGACAAAGTCGCTGAAGGGGAGACGTTATACTACAAAAAGGTCATTGGCAACCTACTCTGGATCGCTGAAAATAGCAGCAACCGCAAGGCGCTCGCCGATTGGTGGGATGAAGCTGTCAGCGAAGATCTGGCAGAGCTGTGGCAAGTCGATCAAGACCATTTAAAAAGAGCATTTCGCAGCTCGTTCGGTGGGTGATGTTCATAGGCTGATGGGGCTATCACTTGTTATAAATCCTCTTCACTAGACGATGGAACATGCTGCTGAATATTACTTCAGTTCATTTCTGCAGAAAAAGCGTACAACTCCCGACCCCTGACTCTGGCTTCCAAAGTTAATCTGAACTTACGATCATTACGCCAAGCCGTATGCTGGGCAACTTGATTAGCTAACCGGGAGTAATCACGAAATAACCGGATTCCGGTTCTATTGGTGATCCTGGCCTCATTGTATCTTCCATCTGCCCTTAACCACCTGCTCAGAAGATTCATTTCCTGCAGTGCATTCGTCTGAACTGCAGTATTAAAGCGATCCAAAGCCAGGGCCTGTTGTAAAGACGGGAGCGCGCGAAGATCTCCACGCCGCACTGCAACCCTCCCCAGCGCGGCGAACAGTTCCGGGTTCTCCCGTTCATATCGCAGGCCTTGCTGCAAGAGTGGCATGGCCTCCTGCGGGAGAGAGCGGGCCGCCAAAGCTAGGCGGGCGGCCGTATTAGCTGGTGAAGCGGTAAGCGATCGCTGCAACAGCAGGGGTTGCTCTGGCCCTGCTGCTGCCTCGGCGCGAGCAAGCAGAAGCTGGCTGGCCGTTAGGCGCAGCCCAGCTGACTTGCCGCTAGCAGTGCAGCGGCAAGTACTCCTGTCGTCGCAAGACGCAAAGCGGATGCGGTCCCCTTGGTTGTAAGAACCGAGAATTTATAACCAAAATATAACGTGGGCACTCCGTAGAATATGCCCTTCAGGCGACGATCCAGAAGGTTAGACTGGCTGAATCTGACCTCTAGATGCTGCGGTGTAACTACCTCTTGTGAAGAAGCTTGAGGGACAAACGCTGCGGCGGCAAGCATAAATATCAGCACCCAGTACAAGCCATAGCTCATATCAAAATCGAACATGCTATGTAGTATTAATACGGTCAAAGAAGGCAATAAGCTGTTACGCGCCCTGTGTGATCGGAGCAACTGCCACACGATAGCTCCCAGCCAGATAAGTACGATGATAAGCCCAATCAAACCCAAATCAAGTGCAATATCAATGAGGCCACTATGGACCTCATTGCCGACATATGGACGGCTCTGAACGCTGCGGAATGAGAGCCGCCAGGTATCTCCGCCTCGACCAATCCAGGGCGAGCGCAGGAACAGCTTCCATGCATCGGCATACATATTCCAGCGCGCGGTGAGCGTTGCGAAGCGCAGTCCACGCGCAAGCAGCGGGGTGAACGCCAGGAGCAGGCAGAGGCCTGTCACCGATAGGGCCAGCGCTTTGATGCAGGCGTTCTTCCCCACGCCCCAAGCGGCCATGAACGGGCCGCTTGAATCCCGCGCCGCGGCGGCGCCATGCGCCCGCCCGCTGCGGTGGGCATGCCCGGACAGAGCAAGTGCAGCCGCCATTACGGCGGCAAGCAGCAGCAGTCCGGGCAGCGGGGACGGCGCCAGTTGCGCAGCGCTCAACTGGCGGGCAAGCAGCGCAGCGGCGGCGAGGAACACGCCGCTATGCCGCACAAACCTGCGGCGCTCAGCACCGCGCAACAGCATCCAGCCTGCTGCCCATCCAATAGCGCCGGCGATATACGCGCCGCGCGACTCCGTCAGCAGCAGGCAGAGCAGGAGCAACAGCACCTGTGCTCCGCCCAATTGTCCCTTCCATCCGGCGGAACGTGTGAAGTCAGAGCCGGGCCGGCGGACAAGAAGCAGCAACCGCTCCAATAGCAAGGCCGCTGCGACGGCTCCGAAAGTATTCGGATATTGCAGTAATCCGCCCAGCCTTGCCCCTATGAAGCTAACCTCACTATCCCCTGTGCGTAATATCGCATAAGGTACGGTAACAACGCCCAAAACAGATCCAACTGCAGACAAACTTAATAACCAAGCGGTCCAGGACAGACCTTGTTGGATAAACTTCCTCCCCCTCTCCCGATTGTCCATAACCAGCCTGTACATTGCTAACCCCAGCAGAGCATAGAACAACCACTCTAGCGTAGCAACCATCGTTGCATACGCCGATAAACGTACAGACAACACCACCATATGTAAGCTATACATCCCCGCAATAACGAATGGCGCGCTACAAATCCATACATGCAAGTAAGGAATTCGTTGGACGAGGGAAGGATTGGAAAGCGGAGGCACAATTTTTTTATTATAGTAGTTACCGATGATCCATTTCATCAGAAATCCGACAACAACAAGAAATGCGCTAACAAACCATAAACTCATCAGGGTCAAGGATGGAATACTGTCTGTGAAGAACATTCCACTATTCAGGCCAATAGCCAGAATAGTGATCCATACGAACCAGCCCAGCCCCCCGCCAGATACCAACGGATTGACCAGGATAATATAGGTGTCCAACAGCCGCCTGGTCGGTGTCATAGCCCTTTCTTTTTCAAAGATCATTCTCCACATTCTTACTTCCCCCTCTCCACGGTAAAGTCTATTAAGATCGAGCGAATACACCGAAGTGAGTAATAATTTATGTGCAGCTGTCCATACACAAATCTCACGGGGTAACAAGCACAAAAAGGCCAACACATATAGTGTTGACCTGAAATCACGACTGCAAACCGCTGATTCATGTTGAGTCCGCGCGGCTTTTTTCTATTCTTATTCTTCTGAGGGTAGAAGATCCCGGCAAGCTCTCTCCAAATAGGGTGAGGCGCCAAGAAAATCACGAAACGCTGTATATTCGCGCCACAACGAGGCGGTATTTCCAGCTGATGACTTCACCGCTCGGATCAGAATATTCTTTGGCGTATGCTCCATATCAATAAATTCAAGCAACTGCGTCTTGTATCCTAGAATATCCAGCAACTTAGCCCGAATTCCGTCTGTAGCCAGTGCGGAGAAACGCTCCTTCAGAATGCCATGGCTGAGTAGCGGCTCCATCACATCATTTCGGACCTGAGCGAACAATTCATGCTGACAGCAAGGCACAGATAAAATCACGGAAGCATCCCAGCGTACGGCCTTCTCCAGCGCGGCATCGGTTGCCGTATCACAAGCATGCAGCGTAACGACCATATCCACCTTGTTCAGTTCGTCATACTCAGCAATGTCGCCGACGAGAAAGCGCAAATTGTTATATTCCAGTTTCTCAGCCAGTGCACTGCAATGCTCGATTACATCCGCCTTCAGGTCGAGACCAACGACCTTGAGCTCCCTGCGCTGCTCGACCGACAAATAGTGATAGAGCGCAAAGGTCAGATAAGACTTGCCGCAGCCGAAATCCACGATTGTAAGCGGTCGGTCCTCAGGCAAATGAGGCATGACATCTTGAACCATTTCAAGGAAGCGGTTGATCTGCCGGAATTTATCGTATTTCTTCGCTAGTACCTTCCCATCTCGGTTCATAATACCGAGCTCAATTAGGAAAGGAACAGGCTTTCCATCCTCCAGAATGTATTCCTTACGACGGTTATGAAGCAAGGAACCCGGCTTCTTGCTCGGCGACTTTGTCAAAATCGACACTTTGTATTTCTTACTGATCAGCACCTGATAGTCGGCTGTCTCCGTACAGAGCAGTCCTTGCCGGAAAGTCTCTTCGAATTGATTCATTAGATGCATGACCAATTGTTCAGCGGGTATATTCTCATGCGTCACTTTTTTACTGTAATAATAAGTGAACTGATAATGCAGCTGCTGCTTCAACAGGGCAGGTTTAATAGTTACCTTGCTGTATTCCGTATCCCGGGCTTGCGCCGCTGGCTGAGCGTCGCAGTAATCAAACTGCCCTCCTGAGCAATTTGTTCTATAAGGTGTCTTAGTGCTTCCATGAATCTATAACAGCTCACTTTCATTCCAAATATACATATTGTTAAAGAGGTTGTTCAAAAAGCCCTCTTTTGATTACGCACTTATAGTTTCTCTACTTCCTCAAGGCCTTCACGGACTTCATTCAAGGGGAGTCCTCCTTCACGAAGCCGATCAGGTTCATACTGCAGCAGACGCTCATAGAAAGCTAGAGCCTGCTGCTTGGGGATCGCTTCGGCCTTTAGTAGACGATACAATACATTCTCAGCCTGATCGAACCTACTACGGGCCTCTTCATAATCGAGCATTAGAAGCTCAGTATCCACGGGTAGACGATAATCCTTGAGACGTGACTGTAGCTTGGCTATCTCTGCCTCTATGTTCCATATCGATTGATCGGCGCCATGCAGGTCAGCAGCCAGATAGAGATGGAGCGACTTCATAAGCCGGAACAGCCCCTCATCCCCACGTCCCTGGGCGATATAGATATCCCCCTCCTCCTGCAATAGCCTTGCCAAGCTCTGCAGCTTATCGGCCTCTACTTTCCCGCCGGTGCGGAATATTTCCACAAGATCACGGGCAGACAGAGAACCGATCATCTTCGAATTCAGCCTGAACTGCCCTTTATACAGATCGTCAAGCTTCCACAGCGCTTCTATCAGCTTGTTCTGCTGCTTCAATCCGAACACTTGACCGATGACGTCCAGCATTTCTTCGATCATGCGGACTAGATAATCCCTCCTCAGCATTATAACCAGTCCCTTCACCGAACTTTACATTCAGAAATAACGTACCCATGTGGCAGAATCCATCAGCATCCTATGCGAGATTCCTCATAAAATCACTAATAACAGCGGCGAGTTGGTCTGGAGCTTCATACATACCCATATGACCGGCACCTTTAATAACCGCCTTGAATACCCGGTCACCTTCAGCCGTAAATGTGCGCTCCAAAGGAATAACTCCATCGTTCTCCCCAGCAACGAGCAGGATTGGAAAATCGGACTGGGTCAGCACTTCGCGCCGATCCACGCGCTCACGCATAGCTAGAGCTGCACCTTGCGCTCCTTGCGGCGGAGTAAGATAACCGATCTCCCTAGCCCGGTTCACATCCTGCGCCATCGTCTGAAGATGTATCGGCGCGAACAATCCGGGTACCAGACCATCGACGAAAGCATTTATCCCCTCATTTTGTATTTTCTCCACCGCTTTAAGTCGCTTCACCTTCGCCTCTTCACTGTCCGGATAAGGGGTTGAATGAATCAATCCGAATCCGTTCAAGCGGGATGAATATCGTTCTACTAAAGACAAGGCAATGTAGCCTCCAAGGGAATGACCCAAAAGTGTATACTCCGAGACACCCAACTGCTCCATCAATGCGGCGATATCATCCGCCATCTGTTCAATCGTATAGGGACCCACTGGAGCATCGGATGCGCCATGTCCGCGTAGATCAGGCATAACAACGCGATATTCCTTGGATAATAGAGGGGCAAGCCTCTCCCAATAGGCCGAGCTACCACAGAAGCCGTGCAGCAATACGATCGTCGGCCCCTGTCCTTGCTCCTGATAGGCTACAGATATCCCATTTGCTAATATGCTTGTCATAATAAATCCCCTCTCTATCGCTTAATATTTCATAGAATCATCACTTGAATGTCGTGACGATCCCTCTCGTAATCTCTTCTGCCATCTGAATCACCTTATATAATGAGGTCATTTGCAACGTCCAATACGGCTTGGGACCCTTCACATTAACGACTGCAGCCACGCTATAATGCCCTGCCGCCGGCAGCGGGTATCCTACCGATTGCGCCGGGAACAAAGGCTGGGCAGACACCAGATAACAGCCTACAGAAGCGGGGGCGCCCAAGCTGGCGTCGATGGCCACGATAATATGATCATCAGGGATAGCCGCCAATCGCAGCTCCAAATTATCCGCATCACAAGGATGCTGCAATGTACCAACCACATTGACGAAGCCCTGCTCCTCAAGCCGGGAGCCGACGAGTGGACCCAGCGCGTCGCCAGTAGAGCGGTCTGTCCCAATACATAAGAAGGTCATCTTCTCTCCTTCGTGCTGCTTACGAATTTCCCGGAAGAAGCCTGCCAGCTCGCTGCCAGCAATTCTTCTTCGCTCTGTTTCCAAGACAGACATTTCCCATGAATCATTGCTTCCCATGCTTCGCCTCCCCCTGCCAACTTACCATGATTGTACATTACGAATACCTGATCCGCAAAATGCAGAGGTTCGCTAACCTCTTTTACATCACTAAAGTATAGTACTTTGTTTCCATCATAGCTATACAGGCTTTACAGGATCATGATTTCACCAATTGGGGAATAATGAGTGTGCGCTTGGGACAGAAAGATAGATAGAGAGCAGAAATGATTCAGAGAAGGAGCGGTGCAACATGAGTAGCAAAACCCCCGAAGAATGGCAAGGGGAATATGTCATGGAACAGATCAACAATGCACTGGAAGGAGAATATCCCGAACATAAACCTATTGAAGAAGCCGAGAACGGCTCGATGGTCAATGATATGGAGGATTTGATCCAACTCGGAGAGGATATGGAGCAGATGAAGACGCAGCAAGAGGATGAAGAACAAGGCCTTAGACAGGATCCTGAACAGTAGCTTGATAGAGGCTGTTCAAAAAGTCCACTTTTGACCACGAAGTGAATCAGGAATCTATTGGACATCGAACCTTCTCGGTGCTAAAAGCGGCCTTTTGAACACACACTAGTAGTTTCTTTGCTACTCCTAATTTTAATAAAAACAGCTCCGAGACCTATCCTTAAATAGGCCCGGAGCTGTTTTATTATCACAGAGATTTCGTTATTCGTTCAGGAACGATATTTCTGCCATACACTAGCAGCAACATCTACCCATTTGACCCAACCCGGCGGCTTATTCTCCGGACCCACAGGTAGAGCGGACGGAGCTTCCTGAACTGGCGGGGCAACAGGTTCCTGGGGCGTCTCTCGTTCAGCACGACGTGCTCGCTTGGCAGCCCGGGGCGAATTTTTCACCCTGTCGATCAGAGCGGTTGATACCTGCTTGGTAGCCAGGGTAACCTCATTCAGAACCTCTCCAACATTTTTAACGGACTCCAGCACGGGATCGATCTGCTCCATCTTATGCTGTAAATCCCCCGTAATATCATTAGCTTGTCTAACGACACCTTTAATTTCCGTACTTAGTTCACTAACTGTTTCTTTAATTTCCTGCAATGTTTCCGTAGTCTGATTCAATGATTTTTGCGCCGACTGCAGCGTTCTGACCAGGAAGACGACCAGAACTACAAAGGCAAGTGCGATAAGCGCGACGCTAATTTGCCAGATCATCTCTCAACCTCGCTTTCTGACTATGTACTTTTGTTCCAAGAACACCATTTCACAAACATCTCTCATATAACACTATACAATATTTTACTATGTAAGAGTGAGCCTTCTCATGTTAAACTGCCATTTATATTTTCTACTCCAGAAAATCTGCAGGCGATATAATGCAACAGGCCCGCTGGATGAAACCCAGACGAGCCTGCTCTAAAATGTAAAATGCTATGCGGACCGAAGATAATTAATAAGCTCCAGCCAATCTACTGAAAATTTGATACGTACTAATTTACCCGGAAAGTCAACTTCATCGATGGTAATGAGCTTGGGAATATATGAAGCGACATTGATATCCAGCGGCTCCAGCCCGAACTGTTCAGGAGGAATGGATATGTGGCGTATCTTTACCGATTCTGGCCGCAAAGAGAGGATTCCCTTAGAGTAATCGATCCGGTACTGGACCTTGGCTCCCACATCAAGGAATTTCCAGCTTCCGTTGAGATTCGCAATAACCTCGTTTCCATTCAGCCTGAATTCAGCCCCCTTAACCTGGATAGGCAAGTCATGATTAGCCATATAATCAATGATCCCCTGCTTCGCCAGATTGTTCACATCACTCTCTGAGAGGATCAGTTCTGTGTTCCGATTCTCTGCCATCTGAATCAGCTTACCCTTCCAATCAACTTCCGAATAATTCATGTCTAACGTGCGTGACGGCCTGACATACAGCACAGCCGCAACGATAACTACAATAAGAAAAATCAAAATGCCACCTATGATTAATCTGCCTTTACGCATAATAATGCTCCTCTTTTAATGTTGAATTTATTGATCCCGTGATCTCACCATCAAGCTCTTCTTCATAATGCCTATAAAATATGGTCAGTTCAATTCACCTCTATAGAGTTTATTACATGAATAGCAGGATTTCAAAAAAATAACCACAGCACATAAAAAGCCGCCGAGAATATTCCCGGCAGCTGACTCTTATAAAATGCCATTTATTTCAGAACACTTCCTCCAAATAGGAAGCGGTTTTTCCACGAACCATCCAGTTGGTCAATTCGAACGCCGCCTGAGTCCTTAGAGTAAGTATGGATCATTTTCCCGTTCCCCATATACATAGCTACATGTGTAATCGTCTCTTTACTCTTGTCCACATTAGCATACGCCGATGCAGAGGAGCCCTTATAACTCATAAAGAAAATTAGATCTCCAGCCTTTAAGCTGCTAATACTTGATACTGCTGTTCCGTTATCCTTAATCCATGCTCCCTGCTTGCGAGAATCAGCCGGAAGAACGATTCCGAGCGCTTCCTTATAGGCATTCCTTACAAATGCGGAGCAATCGAACGTTTTCGTTGAATTACGGTCCGATCCAAATTCATAAGGAGTACCTAAATATTTTTGCCCAACGCTAAGCACTTGATTGATTTTTGCCTGATTAGATGACGACTGATCTTCGTTTGAAACTGGCGCATCACCATCAAGCTCTAAATACTTGCTAGAAGTGCTAACATATCCGACTTGTCCATTGGATGTTTTAACTTTATAGAAGCTATCATTGCTCTTCTCCAGAATGGTGATTACAGTTCCCTTCTTCAGCATTGTGATCACACTGCCGGAAGTGGTTGATGGAGCGGTGCGCAAATTCACACCATAGATAACTGTAGCGCTTGTCTGTTGTTCAGGTGCTGCACTTCCGCCACCAACTTCGATGTATTTATTAGATGAACTAATATAGCCTGTTTGTCCGTCTGCTGTCTTTACCTTATAAAAATAACTGTTGCTAGTCTCCAAAATAGTAACTGTCGTCCCCTTCTTCACCATTCCGATGATCTTGCCGGAAGTCGAAGGTTTGTCACGAAGATTCACACCGCTTACAATTTGCCCCTTGATCAATGTCTGCGCCGTAGCCGTAGCCGTTGCTGCCACTGCCCGATCCTGTACAGCCGTGTAAGAGGTAGTTAGTAGAATTGCGCTTAATATCAGGATAGTCGTGCTGCGTTTCATAGATGCCTCCTCATGGATGATATTGGTCCATTTAGACGATTGTTATACAACTCACCTTTCTTTGGACTCGTCCCCATTATATCCCTTATCGAAAATTGTCTAAATGCGTCGATTTTCGTGTTATGTATCGATTTCACGACAAAATACCTAGACCATATTTTAAAATGAAGGACATATTACCCATATATCCATTAATTACCAATGGGATCTTGCATATTTTGCTCAACTATAACTAATAAAGTCTACATCCATAAAAGAAGTCGGCAGAGTTCTCTCTGCCGACTTCTTTTATGTGCAATCTAATATTCTAGAAATTATGGGAATTCAAAGTTTCTTGCCCTTCCTCTTCCCGAGGCTCTACATGTACATGGACATGCATAACATTTTTGATTCGGCTCATCCGTTCTTCCACCGTATCACAAATGTTATGACCCTCAAGCACCGTTAAATTCGGATCAACCTCGATCACTACATCTACGAGAACATGGTTGCCATGGACACGCGCCTTCAGATCCTTAATCCTCTCTACCCCGGGAATACGCGAGACCGTCCCACGCAAATCTCCAAGTTGTTCCTCATCAAAGCCGTCCGTTAACCGATATGTCGAATCTCTGAATATGTCCCATGCGGTCTTACATATCAACACGCCTACCGCTAAAGCAGCTACAGTATCAAGCCACGGTAATCCGAACTGCGCTCCGATAATTCCTACTGCAGCTCCTATGCTGACCAAGGCATCAGAGAAGTTGTCCTTAGCTGCAGCCATCAGGGCCTGATTATTAATCTGCTCGGCTAATCTGCGATTAAATAAATATACGCCACCCATTACCACCGCACAAATAATTGCTATCCCCGCTGACCATAGATCAGGTTTCGTCTCATTCCCCTCAAATAAGGAGCGAATCGCCCCAATGATTACCTGAATCCCAACCATCGCCATAATGAAAGAAGCTATAAGCGCGGCCACCGTCTCCGCACGAAAATGCCCGTACGCATGATCGGAGTCCGGCGGTTTCTGCGAAATCCGCAAACCGATCAATACGGCGAGCGAAGCGACAATATCCGTTAAGTTGTTGAATCCGTCTGCGAGCAATGCGCTCGAAGCAAATAAATAACCGCTAATCAGCTTAAAGGTAGACAATATCACGTAGGCCGCGATGCTTACCCAAGCCCCGCGTTCACCTTTGCGTATATCCTCGTATACATTCAAGCCCCACACCTCCACACTTGCCTTGCAATAAATACTATTAGTGATTTTCAACCTCTATCAAAAGAGGGTTACTACATAGTACCAGATGCAATTCGTGTGGGTCTAGAGAAACAGTGTTGCACAAAGTAAAAGTAAGCCGAAACCACCTGAACCACCCCCATTTTTCGTACTTTTCAATTTAAGTCATCATTCCCGTTGTTCCTCTTTTTAAAAACGTATACAATAAGGTCATGCTTGTTCTTGATCTAGAGGAGATGATATCGATGACCGAAAATAATGAGCCGAAAAAAATCGACTTGGCCGAGGCTATGCGCCAGAAGCTTCAACAAAAAAAGGAGCAACAGCTGGCAAATAAGTCAGGGGCAAAAAATGCCAATCAAATAAAAACACTCAAGACCCAAAATAACAAAAAGCCGAACAACCAACGCCGCCGTACTGGGGGATCCTGAGTAGCATCCCAGTGAGAACAAATCAAAAAGAGCCGTGAAACCGTCTATGCAGACAGTTCCCGGCTCTTTTGATTTTTACGACTATATATTCCAATATTCTAGCGGCATACCGCAAGATTCATTATTATACTTCTTCAGGGTACATACTCTTGCGTAGAGCTTGAATCTCTTCGCTCTCCAAATACTCATCGTAGCTCATCACGCGATCGATAATTCCGTTAGGTGTAATCTCGATAATGCGGTTGGCAATCGTCTGAATGAATTGATGGTCATGCGATGTGAATAGAATCGTACCATCAAAATCAATCAGTCCGTTATTCAACGCAGTGATGGATTCCAAATCAAGGTGGTTGGTAGGCTCATCAAACAACAGAACGTTAGCGCCGTTCAGCATCATTTTTGCCAACATGCAGCGAACCTTCTCGCCCCGGACAATACAGAAGCCTTCTTGAGCGCCTCTTCACCAGAGAACAGCATGCGTCCAAGGAAGCCGCGCAGGAATGTCTCATCCTGGTCATTAGAATATTCGCGCAGCCAATCGACCAGATTCATTTCCACGCCATCGAAATAACTAGAGTTGTCCTTAGGGAAATATGCTTGAGACGTTGTTACCCCCCAGGTATACTCACCAACTTCAGCTTCAATCTCACCCATAAGCACCTGGAACATAGTTGTCTTCGGCAAGCTGTTAGGACCGACAAAAGCAATCTTGTCGCCTTTATTCACAACAAAGCTAGCATTGTCTAGTACCTTCTCACCCTCAACCGTCTTCGTAATGCCATCAACTGTAAGTAGCTGCTTGCCTGCCTCACGTTCAGACTTGAAGTGTAGGAATGGATATTTCCGGTTCGAAGGGCGAATATCGTCAAGCGTAATTTTGTCGAGCTGCTTCTTACGCGAGGTCGCTTGCTTCGATTTCGAAGCATTCGCCGAGAATCTTTGGATAAAGGCTTGCAGTTCTTTAATTTTCTCTTCTTTCTTCTTGTTCGCGTCCCGTTGCAATTGCAGCGCGAGTTGGCTGGATTCATACCAGAAGTCATAGTTGCCGACATACATCTGAATTTTACCAAAGTCAATATCCGCAATATGCGTACATACTTTGTTCAGGAAGTGGCGGTCATGGGATACCACGATTACGGTACCTTCATAATCCATTAAGAAATTCTCAAGCCATTGAATAGATTCCAAGTCCAAATGGTTGGTAGGCTCGTCAAGCAGCAGATTGTTCGGGCGTCCGAACAAAGCCTGCGCCAAGAGGACACGGACTTTCTCATTACCACTGAGTTCAGCCATCTTCTTATCGTGCAATTCACGCGGAATACCGAGGCCTATGAGCAATGCGGCCGCATCCGGTTCAGCATCCCAACCGTTCAATTCGGCAAATTCGCCTTCCAACTCACCAGCGCGCATTCCGTCTTCCTCGGAGAAATCCGCCTTGGCATACAGGGCATCCTTCTCTTTCATAATCGAGTACAAGCGCTCATGCCCCATAATTACAGTCTCCAATGCAGGGAACTCATCATATTCATAATGGTTCTGCTTGAGGACAGCCATTCGCTCATTCGGCGTCATAAACACTTCGCCCTGATTCGGTTCAATTTCGCCGGACAGGATCTTGAGGAACGTCGATTTCCCTGCCCCGTTAGCTCCGATCAGGCCATAGCAGTTGCCTGCCGTAAATTTTATATTTACATCCTCAAAAAGTGGTCGTTTTCCATAACGGAGCGTTACACCGCTAGTACTTATCATTTAGGCATTACCATCCTTTTTAAATAATGACACTACTGGCTCAATATTATAACATAGTTCAATGTATAAGTTGAGTGATATTCCTGGGAACAGATGCTGCACTACTTTTATGTTTATAGAGGTTGTTCAAAAAGTCCGCTTTTGATCACGAAGTAACACTGAGAGCTTATTCGACATCGAATCTTGAATTCACAATTATACTATTAATTGACAGAAAAAGGTGAAGCTATGCTATTTACTTTGCTAATATTGGCCTCAGCTCTAGGCCTTATCATTGGACAAAGGCTCTATAGACAAGTAAGAACAAAAGTCGAAGCAACTCCGCAACTCTCCCGGCTCGCGCAGCCTCTTGTCGGAAGCCTGACTCTATTTGTTGGAAACATGACGATTTCCGCTCTCATCTGGGGGCTTCTCTTAGTGTTGACCTATGTATCCATCCCTTATATTCACATGCTCCTGCCTGTATTAGGCGTTACTCTCAGCATCGTCTTCTGGCAATTCTTTCGTACCAGTTGGCAGGGACTCGGTAAGCGCCGGATTGGGATGGCTCTCGTCGGGAATTCCTTCTACCTCTTACTGTTCTTATACGCCGTCATTCAATTTATTACGATTAAGCCTGCTTTTGAAGGTGATGATACCTTTATGCGCGCCTTTGGAATGATGTTGCTCGGCTTCATCGCCCTGGTCGCTTATATCATTTCATTAATTCTGACTTTGAGACCCCAAAAAATAAGGTGACCGTTACTTACGGCCACCTTAATGTCTCTCCATGTTGAAGTACGCGAATCTTCTCTTCCCCTATCCCGCGGCGAATTCGATCCGCTTCAAGCCGGTCCAGCGCCTCGCGCGCCGTGTCATCCGCTAGCCGGAACGTACCGTAATGCATCGGCACCATTAGCTTTGCCCTGACGTCCTCGAACGCCTGCAGCGCCTCCTCCGGAGTCGTATGCTGAGAGGTCATGAACCATTCCGGTTCATAAGCTCCGATCGGTAGCAGGGCGATATCAATCTCAAATCGTTGCCCGATCTCCGTAAACCCCTTGAAATACCCGCTATCGCCCGCAAAATACACGATAGGATGCTTCTGCTGTCTTGGTTCCTCTGTCTCACCGTACAATTCAAGTACGAATCCGCCCCAATGTGATGTATTTGTATCCCATGGAGTTCGGCGCGTCCAGTGCTGGGTAGGTACAAATGTGATCTTCACCCCACCGAGTTGTAGATCCTCCCACCAACCGAGCTCATAGGTTCGCTCGAAGCCTTTGCGAACCATTTTACGTTTTAAGCCGCTAGGAACGACTAGCATCGTCTTGCTCCCGTATAATTTGCGAATCGAAGCTAAATGCATATGATCATAATGAGAATGAGATATCAGAATAACGTCAATCTCCGGAATGTCTTGCAGTGGTATTCCCGGAGTGCCTAACCTCCGCTGGAATCCCATCCGTTTAGCCCAGACCGGGTCGGTAATCAGATTAAGACCTGCATACTGAATCAGAAAGGTTGCATGCCCAATCCATGTAACGGATATATCTGAGCGGTTCTCCTTCAGAAAGGCCATATCCGTGGGGTAATTAGGAATGACGTACGAGTAATCCTTGCGCTTTCTACGACGTTCATCTCGCCACTGCTTAAACTGCTTCAGCGTCCTGTCAGTCCCTATATTGTCCAAATTGCTGTAACGCTTCCTTGCCATCTTGTATAGGCTCCTCCTTCCAGTCCCCTTCATCCTATGAGAGACATTTTGGTTCTGCCTGTATGTCTTACCCCCATTGTAAAACAACTATTCCGGCTTTCCAAATATTAAGATCACATCTAACGAGGCCATTTAAGGATGAGCGATCGCGACTAAGATCAATCGGAGGGGTCCTTGTAACGGAACGAATAGAGGAACAGAAAAGCAACGGCGATGACGATTACCAGCTCTGGAGCTACGAAAACAATAAATTTCTCCATGCTCTCCTATCCTTTCTTCGGCGAATTGCCACGTATATATTTAGCATCGAACAAGAACAATCGGAGCAGTATGATCAGCGAAGGAATGAGCACGAACAGCCCGGCGATAAATACGGTAATTAAGGCCACGGCCATCGTCTCATTGGTGAAGCTCTCGTGGATACTAACCTGCTTATACAAAATATACGGCAGATGAGAGTGTCCATAGCCATACCAAGCGAACCCGAACTGCAGCATGACGAGCATGAAGGTCCAGCCGAGGTTCCTCCGTTTCCACACCAGATAAACAGCAATCAAGAAGCAGATCAGAGAGAGTATGAACACCCAAGCGATGTTAAGCATATTGCGAAAATGCTCGGGATTCTGCCGATTAATCTGAAAGAAAGCAAACACACAGGCTAGGATAGTCGGTCCGCTCCACCAGAGTGCATAGCCCCGCAGCACTTCAAAGGCTACACGATCCCCGGCTTTGTCCGCATAATAAGTTAGGAACATCGCAGAGATATAGAGTACGGATACGAGCGCCAAGATTATTACCGACCAAGTATAGGGATTACTGAAGAATAAGCCCCAATTCAGATTTACCTTGCCATTTACCTCAGTAATGATGCCCCCTTCAGAAATGGCAAGAATCGTAGAAAGAGCCGCTGGGATTAACAGACCGGTCGCGCCATAGATCGCCATATATATTTTGTTGTCTTCTTTGCTACTACCGTAAGTATTATAGGCATAGTAGGCTCCCCGGAGTGCGAGTAGCACCGTGACTAGACTGCCAGGAACAAGCAGAGCAGTGCCATAATAATAAGCGGAGTCGGGAAAGAAGCCAACAAGACCTACGACGAAGAAGATCAGAAATACGTTGGTGACTTCCCATACTGGGGACAAGTAGCGCTGAATAATGCTATGCACCTTGTTCTCATGCCCCGTTATTACGCTGTAATAGCTGAAAAATCCCGCTCCGAAATCGACGGAGGCGACGATTAAATACCCAAACAGAAACGTCCACAATACCGTGATACCGACCAATTCATAGCTCATGTTACCGTCCCTCCTTCACGCCGAGCTCGCGCATTTCTTCAACAATGTCTTTGCTACGGAACAATCTGGCTAATACAATGACGCATGAGCCACACAGCACGATATATAGCACCGCAAACATCAAGAGCATAGAGCCTACGTTATTGGAAGTAGTCGCCCCTTCAGCCACCTTCATATACCCGCGTACGATCCATGGCTGACGGCCGAACTCAGCAAACAGCCAACCTAATTCGATTGCTACGACTGCCAGCGGTCCCAATAACAAAATCCCGAGCAATAGCCATTTCGGGTAGCCGCCCTGTCGGTTCCCCGGCAGTAGACGTCTGATAAGGTAAAGGAACGGAATCAGAACGAGCAGCATACCGATCGCCACCTTCAAATCGAACATATAGTGAATGAATAGAGGTGGCCGTTCATCCTCCGGGAATTCATTCAGCCCGATCACTTTCGTATCCGGCTTATTTCCGGCTAGAATACTGAGTGCATAAGGAATCTCAAGCCCGTACCTGATATTATTGTTCTTATCCAGTATGCCGCCAAAGACTAATGGCGCCTCTCGTCTCGTCTCAAAATGCCACTCCGCTGCGGCCAACTTCTCCGGCTGATACTTGGCTAGGAACTTGCCGAGAAATCTCCGATGATCGCTGTGGACAAGGCGAATATAAAAGCGGACGTCACGGTTAGCTTCAATGCCTTCTTGAAATAGACTTCCTTACGTCCGATCAGCAAACTGTACGCGGCGATCCCAGCTAGTAGACAGGCACTCACTGTATAGGAGGACGCGAGTACGTGAGATACCTTGGTCGGTGTCGCCGGATTGAACATGGCGATGAGCGGATGCACATCGGTAAATACGCCGTTCTTGAGTGTGAAGCCCTGTGGCGTGTTCATAAAGGCATTCAAGGTCGTAATAAAAAAGGCAGAGGTGGATGAGCCGATCGCCACAGGAACTAATAAAAGTAAATGCAGCATCGGACGCTTGAAGCGGTCCCAGGTATACAAATAAATTCCGAGGAAGATCGCTTCAATGAAGAAGGCGAACGTCTCCATAAAGAGCGGCAAAGCGATAGCATGTCCGGCCACGCGCATAAAGGTAGGCCAGAGTAAGCTAAGTTGAAGCCCTATGGATGTCCCGGTAACGACTCCGACCGCAACGGAGATCACGAAGCCGCGTGCCCACCTTCGGGCCAGCAGGGAATAATGAGGATCCCTGGTCTGAATCCCCCTCCACTCCGCCAGCGCGATCATTAAGGGTATACCAACGCCAAGTGAAGCAAACACGATATGCACGAACAGGGTAAGTCCGGTAAGAATACGACTGAGCGTGACCGGATCATAAGACATGACGATCTTCCTCTCTAAGTTAGCATAGTATCTAATGTGCACTTCAAGGGACCGTAGTCCATCTCTTAAATGCAGCCTTGTGATGAACTCCTTACCTTTTGAACAACCTCTAATAGTTCAAGAATCTAACTAAGCTCTTGATAAAGGCATACAGCATAATGATAGCGATCGCGAAACTTACCAAGGCCAGCATTTTTTCCTGTCTATTAGAGCCCATGCCCCCGCCTCCTTAAATTTCCACATGCTTATTGTGTCGCTCACCTTTCCTTTTTATTCCTGATATCTTTGCTCCTCTTTGGTGAAACGCTGGTAGAATGCAAAAAAATCCCCCATACGGGTTCTACCTTCAAGGGTAGAACAACGTAAAGGGGATTTTTATTATCATACTATTTATTCGTGAGGATCAATTACCGTTTCCCGGAATCAAATGGTTCACCCGCAGCTTTTGGCGCGTTGGACGACTTCGAGAAGATAATCAAGGCGATCAGCGTCACCACGTAAGGGAAAATCTTCAGAATAACCGGCGGGAATACCGCCAGCGACGGAATAACTTGCGATACGTTAGCAACGGTACTCGCAAAGCCGAAGAAGAACGTTGCCAGTAAGATGCCAAGTGGCTTCCACTGACCAAAGATGAGCGAAGCCAAGGCAAGGAAACCGAGTCCTGCTACATTCCCCGTAAATTCTCCGGAGTAAGTCAACAGAATAATCGCGCCACCCAGACCGGAGAATGCCCCGGAAATCATGACCCCGATATAACGTACTTTTCTTACGCGGATACCGGCTGCTTCAGCTGCATGTGGATGCTCGCCACAAGAGCGGAGACGCAAGCCAAATGGCGTTCTATACAACAAAAATGCACTGAACAAGAGAATTGCTATGACCAACAATGTCGTCGCGTACATTTTTGTGAAAAACAAGTCCCCGATAATCGGAATCTTGGATAGCAAAGGGAAATCAAATGGCCTGAAGCCTTGTGTGATCCGAATATTTCCGCTACCGGTAATGTTGCGCGCCAAGAAGATGGTTATTGCGCCAGCAATCATATTGATCGCTGTACCACTAATGATCTGGTTGGCACTTAGATTGATACTTGCGAATGCGTGCAGCAGAGAGAACAGGGCGCTTGCAACCGCCGCAGCCAGTAATCCCACCCACAGGACCCACCACGAGCCTAAATAATGTTCCTGAAGTTTTGATACCACAAAGGCACCGATAAAGGAACCGAAAATCATTAACCCGTCGAGACCGATATTCACGACCCCGCTTCGTTCACTAAACAATGCTCCTAAGGCGGTAATCAAAAGCGGGATAGTGAACACGATAGCATACGGAAAAATCTGTTCAAGCGTTGTCCACATGGTCTTTAACCCCCTGCTTTTTATTTGCCGTACGACGCACAATTAGCTTACGGATGAGACGCTCAATCAGAATACTTGTCGCCGCAAAATAAATGATGATAGCGATAATAGAATCGGCGATCTCCGGCGGGATTTCGGTCATGGCGTTCATGAACCCTCTGCCAGAATATAACAAGCCGAAGAACAAAGCTGACAAGAATACACCTAACGGCGCATTTGCACCGAGCAGCGAGACGGCGATACCATCAAAGCCCTGGCTTGGCAAAATACCGATCTCCATGCTGGACGCATTCCCCGTATATTGGGCCACGCCCGCCAAACCAGCAATACCACCGGAAATGAACATAGACAGAACAATACTACGTTTTACGGCAATGCCTGCATATTCTGCCGCATGACGGTTGAAACCGACCGCCTTCAGCTCATAACCGAGCGTCGTCTTGTTAATCAGGAAGGCAACGACCAACACGGCGATAACCGCGATAAAGAAGCCCAAATTGATGTAGGAGCCCTGAAACATATCGCTCAGCCACTGCTGATGCAGCATGGCCCCTGAAGGCAGCTGACGAGACTCAGTCTCCAGGCTTGTCCCTTTGAAATAAGCAGGAATGATATAATACACTGTCCAATAGGCAATCCAGTTCATCATGATTGTTGACACGACCTCATGCACGTTAAACCTGGCCTTCAAAAAGCCCGGGATGACTGCCCATAGAGCACCACCAACAAATCCGATAAGCACCATTAGAGGGATGAGAATCACGCTTGGCAAGTCCAGCGAGAGACCTACGGCCGTCGCACAGAAGCCTCCGAAGAGCATTTGCCCGGCTGCCCCGATATTAAATAAGCCCGTACGAAACGCAAACGCAACCGACAGTCCCGTCAGAATGAGCGGAGTTGCTGTAGCAAGCGTATTGCCGATCCTTTCCGGATTCTTGAGTCCGCCCTGGATCAGATACATATATCCTTCTATCGGATTATGTCCTGTCAACAACATAAGCAATGCCCCTGCGATGAGTCCGAACAGAACGGCTAGCAACGATTTTACGCTGTTATTCATGCGATGCTTCCTCCTTCTGATACCCGGCCATCATCAATCCAAGCTCTCTTTCATTCGTCTCAGAGGCTTTGACGATCCCTACCAACTCGCCATTGTTCACCACCGCGATGCGGTCTGACAAATTCATTATTTCATCCAATTCAAGCGACACGAGCAGAACAGCCTTGCCCTTATCCCGTTGTTCGATCAGACGCTTGTGAATATATTCAATCGAACCCACATCGAGTCCCCGAGTTGGCTGAACCGCGATCAGAAGATCAGGGTCACGCTCCACTTCACGACCGATAATCGCCTTCTGCTGGTTACCACCAGACATCGAGCGGACAATGGAACGTCCACCGGTTCCCGACCGTACATCAAAGCTCTGTATGATATGCTCAGCATGCTTGCTGATCGCCGCAGGCTGGAGCAGACCTTTCTTAGAATACGGCTGCCGGTTGTAAACCTCGAGAATCAGATTCTCTTCGATCGTGTAGTCAAGCACAAGTCCCCGTTTCTGACGGTCCTCGGGAATGTGGCCGATCCCGCTGTCATTACGCTGGCGTATAGACAGGTTGTTCAAGACCTTTCCATCCAAGTTAATCGTTCCGCCCTCTGTTGGGCGGAGACCCGTAATGGCTTCTATAAGCTCGGATTGCCCGTTTCCATCCACCCCAGCGATACCTAATATCTCACCGGCATGGACATTCAGACTAAAGGATTTAACCGCATCGATTTTTTTGCTGTTCTTGACCGTTAACGACTGAATCTCAAGCACGGCCCTACCTGGAACGCTTTCCTGCTTGTCCACCTTGAAGGAGACACTGCGCCCTACCATCATTTCGGCCATCTCTTCACGACTGGTATCGACCACATCCACGGTTCCAATCGTTTTGCCGCGGCGGATGACGGTGCAGCGATCTGCCACCGCTTTGATCTCTTTCAACTTATGAGTAATTAGAATAATGGACTTACCTTCGTTCACCAAGTTTCTCATAATATCTTGAAGATCGCTGATCTCCTGCGGAGTTAACACGGCAGTTGGCTCATCGAAGATAAGCACTTCTGCGTCGCGGTACAACATCTTTAGAATCTCAACCCTCTGTTGCATTCCTACCGAAATATCCTCGATTTTAGCATAAGGATCCACGTTAAGGCCGTATTTCTTAGACAGTTCCTCTACCCGCTTGGCAGCGGTCCTTACATCCAGACCAAAACCGAATTTTCGCGTCTCACTACCCAGAATGATATTCTCGGTAACGGTAAAAGGCTCAACCAGCTTAAAATGCTGATGCACCATTCCTATGCCAAGCTTATTCGCCACATTTGGATTCGAAATTCGAACTTCCTGGCCGTTCACCTTGATCGTTCCACGCTCAGGCTGATACATACCGAACAGGATGCTCATTAGTGTCGATTTTCCTGCCCCGTTTTCACCAAGCAAGGCATGAATCTCACCCTTTTTCAGCCTGATCGTAATATCATCGTTGGCCACGATGCCCGGAAATTCCTTGCGGATGCCCACCATCTCGACAACATAGTCCATGGTTTTGGGATCTCTCCTTCTTAATATAGTAATAGAGGTTGTTCAAAAAGTCCGCTATTGATCACGAAGTGAATCAGGAAGCTATTCGACATCGAATCTTGAATTCAGCCGGGCCTTCCGGTGCTCACGTACCAACTACGTACGCTCCGCTCCTCAGTCCCTAGCTTCATCCAACCTTCTCGATGCTAAAAACCGTACTTTTTGAACACGCACTTATATATGAGTGTTTCAGAGGTTCACCAGAAAACAGCAATCGACGCACGAGAAACACGACATGTAGTCAATATGCTTACGATATCAGGATGTTAAACTCATGCAGCCAGATTCCTTCTACTACCTTAAAAAGACGGAGCTAGCTCCGTCTTTTTAAGTAAATGCCAATATCGCTACTTCCACGATTACGCCAAATATGTTAAATCTATGTGATCCGTGAGATCAATTACTTGATCAAGTCGCCTTGCTCTCCGGCTACAGTAATTTCTCCGGACTTGATTTTGCCAAATACTTCATCTACTTTTTTGATGATGTCATCGCTCAGATTCGGGTTCTTCTCAGGAAGACCTACACCATCGCTCTTAGCATCCAATGTAAGAGTTTGACCACCTGGGAACTTACCTTCAATTTCCGCCTTGATCATATCGTAAGCAGCTTGGTCAACCTTCTTAACAGCAGAAGTCAAAATAACCGACTTGTCTCCGTCATATACACCGTCTTGGTATTGGTCAGAGTCAACACCAACGATCCATACGTCGGAACCGTTTTGAACGCGGGTCTTCGTTTCATTAATTGCACCTACACCTACGCCACCTGCAGCTGCGAAAATTACGTTTACGCCGCGGTCGTACATCTGTGCAGCAAGTTGGCTTCCTGCCGCAGCGTTATCAAAGGAACCTTGATATACTACGTTATCTTTGTTAATCACAAGATTCGTCCCAAGGTTCTCATTTGCATACTTCACACCTTGCTGGAATCCCCAGTTGAACTTCTGTACCGGAGGAATTTCCATGCCGCCGATAAAGCCTGCTTGACCGTCCTTCACGTGTAGAGCCGCAGCTACACCAGCCAGGAATCCGGCTTCATGCTCCGCGAAGAAAATGGAAACAGTGTTTTCTTTTACAACTGGCTCTGCGTTCGGCGATCCGTCATTTGGCGTTCCGTCAATAATGACGAATTTAGCATCTTTATACTTATCTTGCGCTTTAAAAATGGAAGTCTCAAACTTGAAACCAGGTGTTACGATGAACTTGTAACCAGCATCATACAGGTTACCTACTTCTTTGGTATAATCGGCTTCCGTCGTGCCTGCTGGCTTCAGGTATTTATAATCCATCTTAAAGTCCTTGTTGGCCTTCACGATGCCTTCATAAGTACCTTGGTTAAACGACTTATCATCGATTGTACCTGAGTCTGTAACCATACCGACCTTGAAGTTCGCTTTAGGCGTGTCCCCGCCTGCGCCGTTAGATGTTGATTTACTTCCGCATCCCGCCAGCATAGTAATAGATAATGCCAAACTGACTAAAGTAATGACCCCTTTTTTCATTAAGGATAACCCTCCTGTGAATGTATGCACGAATCATAGATTCGTACTCTATTTACAATATATTAATAAAGTAACCCGTTTTCAACATATATTTGGGCCGTTCTATCAAACTGCATCAATACCGCGGTAAATCAATCAAGTTGTTATGAATTGTTATCAATAGAAATTATGTAAAAAAACCAATGAACGAATGCTCACAATATTTATATTACCAATCCATTTAGAAGGCTTGGGATTAGCGGTTGCTTAAGGTAAAATAATTAATAAATCGTGAGAATTCAAAAAGTCAGATTTTGAATTACCTCTGAAGGGAGATGTGTACAAATTATGAAAATTGTATTTATCGAACCGACTCCTAGCCCTAACTCGATGAAGCTTCATCTGGACGAGACATTAGAGCCGGGCATTCGTAGAACATACACGTTAGACAATGAACGCTCCGCCCCAACCTGGATCAGACAAATGCTGAGCATTCCCGGTGTGAAGAGCGTCTTTCATACGGCGGATTTCGTAGCATTGGATCGCAAGGGCAGCGCAGACTGGGCTGCGATTCTAGCAGCGGTACAGGAGCAATTCGGCTTAGATCATGTGGAATCCGCTTGGAATCCTGAGGACGGCGAAGCTCACAGCTTCGGCGAGGCGCAGGTATTCGTACAGTTCTTCCGCGGTATACCGATGCAGATCCGTGTTAAATCTGGCAATATGGAGGAGCGTATTGGCCTATCCGACCGCTTCGTTGCAGCCGTAACCGAGGTTGCCAGTGCCACATTGATCAAGGAGCGCAAGTTGGTCGACTATGGTGTACGCTATGGCGAACTGGCTGAGATCGCCCGCGAAGTAGAGCAAGAGCTTGAAGCGGCTTATCCGGCTGAACGATTGCAAGAAATCGTGAGTCAGGCGATCGCCCACGGCCAAAAAGAGGTAGAATTCGTCGAGCACCGTCGCGTGCTCAGCTTGGCTGAGGTAGAGAAGCAAATGCAAGATAGTGATTGGCATGTGCGATATTCCGGACTTGAAGCACTGCAACAGCCTGGGCCGGAGGCGATGACGTTGGTTGCAGAAGCACTGCGTGACAAGCAAATGCAGATTCGCCGACTAGCGGTCGTCTACCTTGGCGACATCCGTACGCCGGAAGCGATGGAGCTGCTCTACGAGGCGCTGCGCGATTCTTCCGCTGCCGTTCGACGTACAGCAGGCGACACACTATCCGACATTGGCGATCCTGCTGCGACAGGGCCGATGCTCGAAGCGCTGCAGGACAAGAGCAAGCTTGTCCGCTGGCGGGCGGCACGCTTCCTGTACGAAGCTGGCACCGACGATGCGCTTGAAGCATTGCGCGCCGCAGCGGGCGATCCTGAATTTGAGGTCGGCCTCCAGGCCAGAATGGCCGTGGAACGAATCGAATCTGGAGAGCAGGCTGCCGGCACCGTCTGGCAGCAAATGGCGAAGCGCGAGCGCTAAAGATAGTTAATTTTTAGTGGTTGCCCTGCCGGATGGCATACGATATACTTGCTAATGTTATAAGGCAACTTATAATCCAAGTTCAAAAATCCAGTTTTCAGCACCGAGAAGGTTGGATAAAGCTAGGGACTGAGGAGCGGAGCATACGTAGTTTGTATGTGAGCACCGGAAGGCTCGGCTGAATTCAAGATTCAATGTCGAATAACTTCATGTTTCACTTCGTGATCAAAAGTGGACTTTTTGAACATCATCTAAATTAAATATTTTAACCTCATCATTACAGGTGAGGTAGAGGTCGCAACTGTGAAGAGTATACCGGAGGAGGCGTATGAAGCCGCCTATGAATCTGGAAGAAAGGCACTGTTGCCGAAGCGTTCAATCAGCTTCAATCCGATTGAGCCGCTGGGGCTGTCGTCGAAAGAGACAGAACTGTCACAATTTCTTATACCATGTGAGAAATTGTGTTGAGCTATCTTCATGAAGGAATGGTGCGGAAATTACGTGTATGTATTACATGTCCATAACAGGACCGCGGATATTCTTCCGTGGTCCTTTTCTATTTTTTCAATAGCTGCGGCCTCTGAGAGTGGGTTCATAAAGAAGAAGTTTCTTTGAACCCGAATGTAAAACACCGTTTTATGGAACATTCATCTTAAGGAGTGCTGTTCAATGAGTAATCAACATCACGAGACGAACTCATCGTCTCTAAAACCGGGACTCAAAGCCAGACATATGACAATGATCGCCCTTGGCGGCTCAATCGGAACGGGCCTATTCCTCGCCAGCGGCGGCGCAATTGCCTCCGCTGGTCCCGGCGGGGCACTGCTGGCCTATGCAGCAGTCGGCATCATGGTCTATTTTCTCATGACGAGCCTTGGAGAACTGGCTACTTATATACCGGACTCCGGGTCTTTCGAGACCTATGCCTCCCGCTTTGTTGACCCGTCGCTCGGTTTCGCAATGGGCTGGAACTTCTGGTACAACTGGGCGATTACCATCGCGGCCGAGTTGTCCGCAGCCACACTTATCATGAAATATTGGTTCCCAGACAGCTCCTCTTTTCTCTGGAGCTTCCTATTCCTAGCCCTGATCTTCGGGCTGAACGTATTGTCTGTTAAAGGCTACGGGGAGTCGGAATATTGGTTCGCCATCATTAAGATCGTCGTCGTCATCGTGTTCCTAATCGTAGGTGTCGCCATGATCTTTGGCATACTAGGTGGCGAAGCTGTCGGCTTCAAGAACTTCACGATCGGGGATGCGCCATTCCACGGCGGGTTCTTTACCTTCCTTGGCGTATTTATGGCCGCAGGCTTCTCCTTCCAAGGCACCGAGATGATTGGGGTCGCCGCTGGAGAGAGTCATAACCCGCGAGAGCATGTCCCACGGGCGATTCGTCAAGTATTCTGGCGTATCCTGCTGTTCTATATTTTTGCAATCCTTGTGATCGGACTCTTGATTCCATACACAAGTCCGAACCTGCTCAAGAGTGGGATCGACAGTATCGGCGTCAGTCCATTCACTCTAGTCTTCGAACGGGCAGGTCTGGCCTTCGCCGCTTCTGCGATGAATGCGGTAATCTTAACTTCGGTGCTATCTGCCGGCAACTCGGGAATGTACGCCTCTTCGCGGGTCCTCTATTCCCTGGCCAAGCGTGGCAAAGCTCCTCAATTCCTAGGCAAGCTGAACCGCCACGGCATACCGATGAATGCTCTCTTGCTGACAACAGCGGTCGGCATGATCGCTTTCCTAGCTTCGCTCTTCGGCGATGGTGTCGTCTACACCTGGCTGCTGAACGCATCCGGAATGTGCGGATTCATCACTTGGCTTGGCATCGCCATAAGCCATTATCGGTTCCGCCGTGCCTTCATCGCTCAAGGTCATGATCTGAATGAACTGCCGTATAGAGCAAAATGGTTCCCATTCGGCCCGGTCTTTGCCTTCATTCTGTGTCTGGTTGTTATTCTCGGACAGAGCATGTCCCTAATCACGGAGCACGGATTCGATTGGCAAGGGATAATCGCCGCTTATATTACGATCCCTGTCTTCCTGATCGTCTGGCTGAGCTATAAATGGAAGCATCACATCAAGCTTATCCCACTCAAGGAATGTGATCTCTCCTCTCCTACTCGCGGTAAGCAGTAAGAGCTACTCCCAATGAATCTCCACCTGGAGATCATTGGTCCCGTAAAGCGGGGAAGCCAAATAACTGATATTATTGATCGACAAATCATATAAACTGACCAGATCCTGAAGCAACTGTCTCTCAGAGCCGTCATAACGCACCGTAACGGTCGTTTTCCCGGCTTTGAGGCTTTGCTTCACTTTTTTTTGCATAGCAGTTGCATCGGTAACCGCCGCATTTGGGTAATACAAGTTATAGCCGAATTGCTCCTCAAGAGTACGGTATACGTTCTTCTTATCTCCGCTTTGCATGGCTAGAACGTGCAAGCTGTTCCTATATAGCGTCGAAGCCGTAGGATATGGCTTGGTCCACTGGTGATCTTGTCTCATCTGTTCATCGGTGAGCAAATAATAGTTGTATCTAACTCGTTCCGGATTATCTGGCGATGGATCATCCCAGGTTGTATCCAGGTGGTACCACAAGTTATCTAGACGAACAAGATTCCATGCATGCAGTTGTCCCCGGCAGTGCCTTCTACGATCTGATTATTGAATCCCGCATCTTTTAATAGTTGATAGGTAAGCAGTGAATATCCCTGACATACCGCCTTCCCTGTGCGAAGGCCTTCATAAGCTGTATATTTCTGCAAGTCACGATCATATTTAAGGTGCAGCACGACATAATCATGAATGGCCTTTACCTTCTGGTGGTCATTCATTCCGGGCTTCAGGATCTCCCGCAGAATCTCCTGCACACGCTGCTTTACATAAGCCGATTGCTCCGCCGTCTCCCGGTAGCTTACCTGCAGATTTATTTTCGCGTAGCCGGACGTTCCTTTCCAGGAATATGTGTACCGATCTACAATATATTTAGTGTATGGGTCGCTGTCTAGCGCCGCATTTACCGCATTCTTGAGCAATTGCTCAAGTTCATTGGTCGGCCCTTTATACTTTAAGGTGATAGAGGCTTCTCTTGCTCCTAATCCTTCGGCAAGCTTCAACTGCAAGTCCGTAGACGATGTAATATAGACCGAATCTGAAGCTGCGTGTACATGCGGAACTCCCCAATGGGGCGGTATTACACCTAGCATCGCTGCACCTAACAGTCCTGCTACCAGCCAGCGTCTAACCATGCTTCGTCTCATGCCTCTAAAAGCCTCCTTCACAAAAAGTTAATGACACAAGTGTTGGCCAACCCTTATGTAAGCCCATTGTAACATAGCCCTTACTGCAAAGGTTTTCTAGTTTTGTCGAGCAATAACGAATAGAAGAATTGATCATTCTAGCAATAATTTCAATAATATGACATGAATTTTACGGAATATTATACCTAATCTACCTGAAGTTTTGATATAATAAAAAAAATTAGCCTATGTGATATATGTCACTGCAATTATGCGTGCATTAGAATGGAGAGACACTCTAACTATGACCATCGTGGACCTTTCGGATATATCCGTCGAAATGTTCGTCACCGTCATGCTCTTTCTGCTTTTCATTGCTCCCCTTGTCAGTCTAGGGATTTTGCGTCTATTTCAGGGCAAGAAGAAGGTTGGATTCAGTCTGCTCGGCGGCGGAGTTGTTGTCTACTTAGTATTTCAGCTCATCATGTTATTACTTAATTGATACTCATATGGAGGATGTTAGTTCAACTTACTGAACAGCATCTTCTTTTATTTCAATCTATATACGTAATAAAAGGGAATTCTTGCTCAAAAAATAGCAGAATTTGCGCGAAAGAACAATTGATATTCCAGTTATGGTCAGCTTCTATCGACTAAATCTCGTATCTCAAGGAAATAGCGAAGCATTTGAATTCTATTAATTAGCTAAAAGAGGACGGATCAATAATGATCCGTCCTCTCCTATTGCCATTTACCTGCTCATATCTATTACTTCGCAGCAAGTTCCTTCTGTTCATGCTCCAGAGCTTCGATATACTTCTCGCAATCAAGCGCCGCCATACAGCCGCTACCAGCTGCGGTAATCGCTTGACGATAGCGCGTATCTTGTACGTCACCACACGCGAACACGCCTGGGATATTCGTCTCGGAGGTGCCTGGTTTGACGATGATATATCCATTCTCATCGGTGTCGATTTGACCGCCCAAGAAGCTAGTATTCGGCGTATGTCCAATCGCTACGAATACACCAGTTGCACTGATAACTTCTTCTTCACCAGTTGTATTGTTGCGGACCTTCAGTCCCGTTACACCCATGTCATTCGTAAGCACTTCAAGCGGAGTACGATTCAGCGCCCACTCTACCTTCTCATTTAAGCGAACACGATCTTGCATAATCTTCGAGGCGCGCAGTTCATCACGGCGATGAACGACTGTCACTTTGGAAGCAAAGCGGGTAAGGAAGCCAGCTTCTTCAAGCGCGGAGTCTCCGCCTCCGATGACAATGATCTCCCTATTGCGGAAGAAGAATCCGTCGCAGGTAGCGCAGGTGCTGACGCCACGGCCAACATTATCCTGCTCGCCTGGAATACCAAGATATTTCGCCGATGCACCTGTCGATAGCACTAACGTCTCAGCCTCCAATTCACCCAATCCATCGACATCAAGCTTGAATGGACGGCGGCTCGTATCAACGCTATTCACCCAACCGGTGCGGAATTCTGCGCCGAAGCGTTCCGCTTGCTTACGCATATTTTCCATCAATACCGGTCCCATTATTCCTTCCGGAAATCCTGGAAAGTTCTCTACATCTGTCGTCGTTGTCAATTGGCCGCCTGGTTGAGGGCCTTCTATTACCAATGGCTTCATATTCGCTCTGGCCAAATAAATAGCTGCAGTCAGCCCCGCAGGACCTGTACCGATAATAATAGTCTTATACATAAATAATTCCTCCTTGATTACGAGATACACACGACTCCATCTAACCTACTAAAAGTCAACTTATTAACTCTCACTACTATATATTCATCATTATCTTATTAAAGGTTAGGGAAAGTCAATGTTCGTAGCATCAAGGTTCGGTGAAGTTTAAATGAAGGAATGATGAATAGCTTCTATCCTCTCCTTCCCTCCTCATTTAACGCAGCAGCCGCAATCCGTTCAGAATAACCAATATAGTACTTCCCTCATGACCAACAACACCCAGCGGTAGGGCAATGCCTTGCACAAAATTGCTAACTACAAGAGTGGTAATGACACATGCCGCGAAGATAAGATTTTGTCTGACAATTCGTTTGGTTCGGCGAGCTAATGAGAATGTATCAGCAATGCGCTCAAGATTATCGTTCATCAGCACGATATCGGCGATTTCCAGCGCCGCACCACTGCCTCCTCCTCCCATCGCTACCCCAACAGTAGCTGCTGCCAGTGCCGGAGCATCATTAACACCGTCACCGACCATCACAACATGACCGTATTTATTCTTGAGCTCCGATACATGCGATACTTTATCCTCAGGTAGCAAATCTCCAAATACAAAATCGACTCCCGCTTCATTGGCGATCGCTTGTGCTGTACGGCTGCGATCCCCGGTCAGCATCGCCGTTGCAATGCCCAGCTCACGCAGACGGCGGATAGTATCCTTCGCCTGCGGGCGAATGTTGTCACGAAGTGCAATCAGCCCAACATATTCGTCGTCACATTGAATTAATGAGACTGAATTCCCCTTCTCCATTAATTCCTGCAGCCGGTCAATCAATTCAGACGGAAGACCAGGATCATTTTCGTGAGCTTTACCGATCCGCCATTTCCGACCATCGATCATAGCCTCAATCCCCCACCCAGGCAAATCTTGAAGCTCGTCAGCCGCTCTTAATGTTAGACCTTCATCCATTGCTTTACGAACGATAGCGCGGGCAAGCGGATGCTGGGACAAGCTTTCTGCCGCCGCACATGCTCCTAGAACCGTAAGACGATCATAGCCTTCCAGCACGACCAGTTCCGTCACGACCTGGCGAACCGGAAGTTAACGTCCCCGTCTTGTCAAAAGCGACTACCTTCGCTTCGCTTAACAGATCCATGTGGGCAGCACCCTTGAACAGTACACCTTTTCTGGCGCTCTTGGACATAGCTGATAGCGTGGCCAGGCATAACCGAAGCAACAATCGCACACGGCGACGCAACAACAAGGAATACCATCGCTTTATAAAAAGTGTAGGACCAGGACCAGCCAAGTACAAACGGGGCGAACAAAATCAGTAACACCGTAATACCTACGACAGACTTGGCATAACCACCCTCAAGTTTTTTAATAAAACGCTGGGACACAGGAGTTTCATTCTGCGCTTGTTCCACCATTTTAATAATCTTCGAAAAAATAGTACCTTCGGCTGGACTTGTTACTTCGATATATAATGCTCCTTGGCCATTTAACGTACCGGCATATACTTCATCGCCTATACCTTTATCAACCGGGATCGACTCGCCGGTAATCGTCGACTGGTTCACCGCGGAGCCGCCGCTTTGTACCAAACCATCGGCTGGAATAACCTCTCCCGGCTTAACAAGCACCAAATCCCCAATGACAAGCTCTTTTACCCCTACCTTAGCGATGCTATCTCCATTGACCTTAAGCGCTGTTTCCGGTTTTAAGGCAATCAACGAGGAAATATCCTTCATACTTCGCTCGCTCGCAAACGACTCCAGCGCGCCGCTAAGCGCAAAGATGAATATAAGCATCGCTCCCTCATTCCAATAACCGATAGAAGCGGCGCCAAGTGCAGCCGCAATCATCAGCAGATTCACGTCAAGGTCACGTTCTTTAATGAGCGTCTCAATACCTTCACGTGCTTTAGCGAAGCCTCCAATGGCATATGCGGCAATATATACGATGATCGACAGCATATGCGACCAGTTTCCAATTCCCCAAGCGGCTAGCGTTAACACCCCACTGCCAAGGGCAAAACTCATTTCCTTGTGTTTAAGCAAACTTACGAAATTCATACGCGGCTTTTGCTGCGGAGCAGGCTGATTAATCAAACTTACAATAGACTTTGTTTTTTGGATTGCTTGCATAAATAACTCCTCCTTTGTGAGCTAATTGAGAATGAATATTATTGTTAATACCCTTAAAATGGCACATGCTGCTCCGGGAAGATCCCGGAGCAGCATGTAATTGAGAATGATAATCATTTTTGCAGTTATACAAATATTTTTCCTTAGTGAAACTTTGCTTTAATTTTAAATCATTCTCAAATATTTGTAAATACGATATTTCAATATTTCCCAAGTGATTTATGCCAAAGTAATAAACTAAATGAATTGAACCTATACCCTATCTTAAGAAGAATGACCAGGAAGCTGGGTGAACCAAAAAATCCGGTCCTCTCATGGACCGGATTTCCGTTCGTTATACATAAAAACATGCTTCAATCAAAGCTCTGGTATAGGAACATCGCGGGGCGCTGAGAACCTGCTCAACTGCCCCCTCCTCAACAATGGCTCCTGCCTGCATCACGGCCATTCGATCCGCGAAGCCCCTTATGGTCTCCAGCCGATGGGTAATATACAGGATCGTCATATGATGTTCTTTTTTTAAAGACCGCAGCAGATTAAGAATCTCATCTTCGGTAGAAGGATCGAGCGCAGATGTAATCTCATCTGCAATAAGCAAACTTGGCGCCATCGTTAAAGCCCTTGCGATCGCGATCCGTTGTTTCTGTCCGCCGGAGCATTCGGAAGGGTTTCTCTCCATCAGAGATGACGGAAGCTTAACCCGTTCCAATAGATCAGCGGCTATCTTCCCTGCCTCTGCTCGGGAGACCTGGTGAAGTATGAGCGGCTCGCTGACGATATCTTTCACCTTCCAATAGGGATTCAATGAGCGATCGGGATTCTGAAAGATCATCTGCACTTTCCCAGGGGGCATCATCCCCTTGAGTCTTCTCCGCTTCTGTCCCGATTCAAGACCAGATTCCTCATGCCAAGCTACCGAACCACTAGTTGGCTGCTGCAGACCAATCATAATTTCCGCCAGCGTGGATTTGCCAGATCCACTCTCTCCCACCAGGGCAAAAATCTCATCCCTTTGCAATGTCAGTGAGACCTCCTGTACCGCTGTCTTGGCTCGCCCTCCAAGGCCAAATTGCTTGCTGACCTGCACAAGCTCCAGCATCTTTACCACTCCTTTGCCAGTACAGGCCGCTCTTGTCCCGATGGTTTATTAGACTGTCCATACCGCTTTAAATACTGAAGCTTCTTCCCTTCATCCTCGATCCGGCCCTCCCTTAAAAGGATAATCTCGTCCGCCATATGAAGGGCCGCGGAAATATCATGCGTAATGAACAATAGGGTCATCCGATGCTCTCGTACTTTCCGGGACAACAGGCCCAGCACTTCATGCTTGGTAATCGGATCAAGCGCTCCCGTAGGTTCATCGGCGATCAACACCTTCGGGTGATTCACCAGAGCCAGCGCAATTAAAGCACGACTTAGCATACCTCCGCTTAATTCATGCGGATATTGCCTCAGAACCTGCTCATCCAGATGAACTTCACTCAAAGCTTTTGCTGCTGATTCTCTTTTTCTTCCATCGTCTTGTGCAGCAGCATCGCTTCATAAAATTGAGTACCGATGGTTAGCAGCGGATCGAAGCTAGACCTTGGGTCCTGAAATATAAATGCGGCATCCAGCCAGCGCTGCAATGAGGCCCCTTCTTCTCCGTGATATACAGGTTTGCCGGCAACGACAGCTTCTCCTGCCACTGCTTCCGCGGGCATTAATCCATATAAGGTACGGGCCAACGTGGTTTTACCGGATCCGGACTCACCGATCAAAGCCGTGATTTTCCCTGACGGGACCTCAAAGGAAATCGGATAGATCACGGTACGTTCACCATAGCAGACGCTCAAATTTTTAGCAGAAATAGCTGTGCTTCCTTCTACAGCATCGCCATCAGTTCCCCGGATCTCCAAGGCTGTTGGAACAATGCTTTTCTTCTTGCGTAACGATACCTCCGGCGCTCCCGACCCAACTATGCTGGCTTCTCCAAGCAAAGCGAGCGCAATAGTAACTACTAAAATGGCCAACGTCGGAGGAAGAACCGTCCACTGCCATGAAGCAGACATAAATGTCTCACTTTGCGAAAAGGCATTCTGCAGCATTTTTCCCCATGAAGGAACATTCGGATTACCGATTCCCAGAAAAGATAGGCTGGCCTCCATCGCTACCGCCGTTTTGAAAGACACGATCATCTTGGTCCGAATAAGCGGCCAAATAAATGGCAGCAAATGCTTGCGTATGACATATAATCTTCCCGCTTGATAGAGCTGCGCCGCCTTTACGAATTCACGTTCCTTAAGTGACAAGACGGAAGCTCTTATAAGCTTCATATATCCCGGCCAGGTCAACAGGCCCAATGTGAAAATCAACTGCCATGTTCCTCCACCCGTAAAGGAAGCCACAATCAAAATCAACAGTAAGGAAGGAAGCACCATAAGCATATTAGCAACGGCATTTAGAACGGTATCCATCCGGGAAGAGTAACCCGCGAGCAACCCTAAAATAGTGCTTAGAAACGTACTGATCAAGGTTACCATCGTACCAATAAACAAGGTCGTCCTTGCTCCATATACAAATTGGGTAAACAGATCCTGTCCGATGGTATTGGTCCCAAGCCAATGCGCGGCGGAAGGGGCCATCAATCTTTCCCCGTCTATAGAGAAGGGCGAATCGTGGGCAATCATCGGCCCGAATATTGCTGTCAGAATAAACAAGCCTAGACAACATAGGCCAAACTTTTGCGCTAATCTCATGAAGGCTCCCCCTATGTGCCACACGGATACGTGGATCGAGATAAGGATAGATCAGCTCGGCAAGCAAATTTAGCAACAGTACAAACACAGTCAGCATTAAAAATAAGCCATGCAATAACGGATAGTCCCGTGCCAAAATAGCCTCCTGAAGCAGCTTACCAATGCCCGGATAAGAGAATACCGTCTCAACGAGTACCGATCCAGCAAGCAAACTGCCTATCCGTATAGCAATCATAGTCAACAGAGGGAGAGCGCTATTGCGAGCGATGTGACGCATCAATACAGCACGTCCGCCGATCCCTTTGGCCGCTGCAAACTCGACGAACGCTTCATTGCGTATACGTATGGCTTCATTGCGCATAAGCAGATACATACTGGCGAGACTACTTAGCGTAAGAGTAATCACCGGCAGAATCATATGCCTGACAAGATCCCATACGTGATCAAACCACTGTTCCGACCTCAAAAAAGCAGTCTCCGCCCCGCCTAGAGGAAACCATTTGAAGTTTACCGCGAGTAAAATCAGCAATACCATTCCAATAATAAATTCCGGAATTGCGCTGACTCCCAGCATGGATAGAAATAAACCGCGATCTATTTTGCCTGGATACCGCCAGGCAGAGATCAAACCAAAGATCATCCCAAGTACAATCGAAAGTAAGGTTGCCGCCCCGACAATCCCCAGCGTCCATGGTAAACGGACAAGGATCACGTCAAATACAGGCGCCTTATACGTGATAGATAAGCCAAAATCCAGTGTAGCAATGCCTTTTATATAAGAAAGAAATTGCTCCCATAATGAATCGTTCAAGTGATAATAATTAAGCATCGCTTCTCTTTGTACTTCCGACACAAATATCGAACCGTCCTCGGAGCCTCCAGTCAGGAAATCAGCCGGTCCCCCGGCAGCAGCCGAGGGAGCCAGAAATTAAGCAAAAGCACAAACACAAGCACTCCAAGGTAGGTGTAGAGATGTTTACTTGTTGACATTGATCAAGAACACCTTATTGTCCCATAGCGGAATTCCGTCAGCGATGCCTCCGTACGTGTTAGACCAACCGTTATATACTTTTGGATTATACATATAGTAGAACGGGCGATGATACAACACTAGAGTAGGCAGTTCATCCGCCAATATATCCTGCATTCTTGCGACCAGCTCTTTTCGTTTATCGGTATCAAGCTCCTGCATTTGCTCGACGGCCAGCTTCTGGAATTCGGCATTGTTCCAGGTTTTACCGCGTGCCGCGTAGGCATTGCTTGCTTCTCCTAGGAACCATAGCCGTAAATAATCAGGATCTCCGCTAAGTCCAATATGCCCCGTAATCGCCATATCATATTTATTCTCACCCATAGCGGCCGTGAAGGCGGCTGGATCAACCTGCTGGATATTGAGCTGAATTCCAACCTTTTTGAGCATCTCCTGCATAATCAACGCTTCCTGCGAGGTGGAGGATACCATGACATTCAGCTTCAGCGACTCTCGGATTCCCGAAGAATTTTTGGAATAGCCTAGTTCATCGAGCATCTGGTTCGCTTTGTCTGGATTGAATTCATATTGCTTCACAGACGGATTATACCAAGGCGAATCAGGAGGGATAATTCCCGCATTTCCTACTATAGGATCGCCGCCAGTCAGCTTGCTGGCCATCTCTGAGCGGTTCAAGGCATAAGCGATAGCTTGACGGAGACGTTTATCGCTAAGCTGTGGATGCTCCAGATTAAACGTGATGCGCAGCGCGCTTCCAGTCGGCTCACTCTTGATTGATTCAAAGCCTTGCTTCTGCAAATCTTCAACTTCCGGATAACTCATCGTAAGGCCACCGTCAATTTCATTATTTTGCAAGGCTAGTGCTTTGTTGGCCACGTTCAAGTATTGAATCTCATTTATTTTTACCTTGCCCTTGAAATAATCGGGATTGGCCTCAAACAAATATTGCCCGGACTTCTCGTCATATTGCTTCAAAGTGTAAGGACCTGTTCCTACCAACGCATCAGGAGCACGGTATTCAATGGGCTTGTCCACATGCTCCCATACATGTTTTGGAATGATAGGCACAATCCCTACCAGGTCGCTTAAGAATGGCGCGTACTTATTTTTCAGCTTGAAGATGACGGTATCATCTCCCGTTTGTGTAACAGATTCGATTTGTCCAATGTCTCCCGTCCAGTTGAATGGGTGGGTCTTGTAATAATTGAAGCTGAATGCTACGTCTTCAGCGGTAAATGGTTGTCCATCATGCCATTTCACGCCTTGCTCCAGCTTAAACGTATAGGTAAGTCCGTCTTCGGACACGCTCCAGGACTTGGCAAGCCATGGAATAATCCCGGACGCATCCTTCCAGGTTAATGTATCAAACAGAAAAGAATTGTGAAGAAACCCGCCAGGGCCCGTTGAAGAGAAGGCAAACGGGGACGGATATCCACTATCGCTCCAGGCGATGCGAACAAGCTCCGTCTGATCCGTAGCCAAATCTGGTTTGGAAGCCGTAGTCTGAGGCGTAGAGCTTCCCTTTCTCCTGAAGATACAGAGGTATTGTTGCTGCTGCCGCAAGCTGATAATAAAAATGCAAAACATAATATGGTTAAGATGACCGGGATCTTGATACGAGATAACATTCTGTGATTTCCCCAAATGATTTTATTAGATTTTCCCTTCCGTCAGCCAGGGCAAAAACCCATTCAAAAACCGCTCCGTTGCCGGCATGAAATACGATCCATAGTGATATTCAGGATCTAAAGTGGTCATAATGAGCGTCCCCGCCGTACTTACTTTATCGATATAAAATATCGCCCCATCATTCTCAACGGCAATTAACGTCTCGGCGCCTTGAGGCGGAAAAAAAACGCCATGGTAATGCCATGTTGCGTCCTCCAGGCTGATGTACCGAAACAGATCATGATCCGGCTTCGTCATCATAAGACCGCTTCTTGCATCCCGCTCCAGCCACCACCAGAAGTTAGTCGGCCTGAATTCCCAATGATGATTGGGGAACCAATCTTGCGACTGGGCCCCTAAAGCAACAACCGTGCCCCCGTCGTCCAGAAATTTTGTAATATGTTCGAGTGATTCTGTCACCTGCGTCTGGTTAAGCTGCGAAGGGACGATCAGAACATCGATCCCTTCGAGTGAGGTTTGCAGCAATTCAGGCAAATAAATCACTTGATGTATAAACCGGCTAAACTCAGATGATTTAAATGTGCGGTATTGGTGAGAATTCCCGCTGTATAGCACCGCTATTTTCCTCATATCCCTGAACTCCTTGTTATCATTTGCTCATACTCTTCATATAGCCAACTTAATAATTGAGCGCCTATCCTACCGGATGTATTCCTCGAGTGTGAATAACCAAGCAAATTATTACCAGAATGAACTAGTATCGTTCCTTTCGTGCTGTTCCGATCAATATAAGTGATAGGTTCACCGCCTGGTAATGTCAGCAACACTTCCGCATGCGGCGGAAGTGGATGATGTCCACGGGCAAAAAATCCGGATACTCCTTTGTTATAGGTCAAATCATCCGGGTCTACCCCTGCAAAAATGGAATGCGGCTTGACTACAGTGACGGTATAATCGCGATGATTCCGAATCGTCTTGGGAACAAATTGCGAGCCTCCCGGAAGCCACGAGGAAAATAAATTCCCGCTGAACACTAATATTTTCCCTTGATCGAGGAATTCCCTGACCTGAGCGCTTTGCCAGCTCATTAACTCCTGGTCCACATAATTATCGATAACCAGAAATTTATGAATGGATAAGTCATAATCCGGCAAACGATACATATCCAACACAGAAATACCAAGGTCCTGCTGGAGCGCAGTCGCGGTCTGGGTACTAAAATAAGTTCCAGAATTCAGTAGTAGTAGATCAGCTGGATGTTTCAAATGGTTATCGTTCATTGGAGCCTCCTTATGTACAGCAGCTCATGCAGAGGCAACTCCAGCGCACGCTTGCAGCATTTTTCTTTTAAAAGTTTATTTGCCTCATGTTCGGATTCTGTCATCGAACCTTCGCGCCCCTTCTTCAAATACTCATAAAAAATGGGTGGAAGAAAATCTTCCTTAAGCGTGACTTCGACAGCAGCCCCCTCCTGATTTGAAATCACAAAAGAGTATGATTGGGAACGATATGGATCGTACTGGCCCCGCGGATAATTTGTGTCCACCTTGTAGGCTTGGCGAGTCACTGCCCGGGTAACGAACTCATATACATCGCGAAATCCTGGTCCGCCATGCCCCGATAAGATGAATATATCCTTTCGATCTGGAATTCCATCCCGGTATAATTCAGCAAAAGCAACTTGCAAAACTCTAAAGCCAACAGCCAAAGCCATCAAAGCAGCACTGCCATGATATTTGCGAACTTCTGAAAAATGAATCTCTATCATTTCATTATGATCACGAATCTGAATGACTGACATAGAAGCGCTCCCCTTCTCAGCAATATATTTAAAATCATAACTATCATAATTTAATTGAGAATGATTATCAATATCAATATATTTAGTTCACATATCTGTCAATTTTCACTTACTGTGCCTTTTGAATGCTATTGGGATCGCGTATATTGTGGGATAGACCTATGTACTGCGATTAACAAAAAACGGAGATGCTCACAGCATCCCCGTTTTCATGGTTATATCGTATATACATAGACTAAGACTTATCCTAACCTCTTACATCATATTTCTTGGGCGTATCTTTCGTCTGGAATCGAGTTAAGCAAGACGTAAAGACTTGTAGGCTTGGACCCTGTGCAGCGGAAGGAAAAGACTTCATCCCCCTCGCAGCGGACGACATCGCCTTCCGAGACAGCCGTATCCTGTCCGTCTGTCGTGACAATACCCTCTCCTTGCAGAACCGTCAAATACACGACCGCTCCCGGATGACGATGGGCAGGAAGCTGCTGTCCAGGCATAAAGTTCAGCATAAATATAAGGCTTTGCTGATCCTTGAATACGATCCTTTTCGTAAATTTCTCATTGTTATATTCAATACGTTCTTTTAACGCGATTTTTTCCATACTCGTTCACTCCTGTCCAGATGTGTATAAGAGATCTTCTCCTCTCTATCGTAGGCCGCAAACAAAGCAAAGATTGTGATTCCATACACATCTTTTTTGACATATATGTAACAAGTCAGGAGTTTCACGATATAAAGTTATCCATGCTGAGAATATAAAACAAGCCGCTACCTGAGAATCCGATAGCGGCTTTGTTTTATTTTATAGAAATTATATAAGATTAGTTCTGACTTGCGGCAATCGCCTGCTCCAAATCATAAAGAATATCGTCAATGGATTCGGTACCAATCGATACGCGAATAAGCCCTGGAGTAACGCCGGCACCCGCCTGCTCTTCCTCTGTCAGCTGCTGATGCGTCGTACTGGCCGGATGGATAATCAAGGACTTAGAATCGCCGACATTAGCCAAGTGGGAGAACAGCTTCACACTATCGATCAATTTCTTACCAGCTTCCACGCCACCCTTGATTCCGAAAGTCATGATCGCGCCCTGCCCCTTAGGCAGATACTTCTGTGCCAGTTCATAGGATTCATGACTAGGCAGGCCAGGATAGCTGACCCATTCTACTTGTTCATGGGCTTCGAGGAACTGTGCTACCTTCAGCGCATTCTGACTGTGGCGCTCTACGCGCAGGTGCAGCGTCTCCAATCCTTGCAGCAGCAGCCACGCATTAAATGGTGATAAGGATGCGCCGAGATCGCGCAGCAATTGTACACGAGCCTTGGTAATATATGCAACTGGTCCGAGCGCTTCAGCATAAACAATGCCGTGGTAGCTTGGGTCTGGCTCGGTCAGGCCTGGGAACTTGCCGCTCGCTTTCCAGTCGAATTTACCACTGTCTACGATAACTCCGCCAATTGAAGTACCATGGCCACCGATAAATTTCGTAGCCGAATGTACGACAATGTCCGCGCCGAAATCGATAGGACGAAGCAGATACGGACTTGGGAAAGTGTTATCCACGATCAATGGAATCCCATTCTCATGAGCGATTGCAGCTACAGCTTCGATATCTAGCACATCACATTTCGGATTGCCAAGAGTCTCGGCATACAGTGCCTTGGTCTTATCCGTAATCGCCGCGCGGAAGTTCTCCGGATTGGAAGCATCGACGAACTTCACTTTGATACCCAGCTTGGCTAGCGTGGTAGAGAACAGATTATAGGTACCACCATATAGAGTCGTAGACGATACAATTTCATCTCCAGCACCTGCGATGTTCAAGATCGAGAATGTAATCGCCGCTTGACCCGATGCCGTAGACAATGCGCCAACGCCGCCCTCTAGCTCAGCTACACGCTTCTCGAATACATCATTCGTCGGGTTCATAATACGGGTATAGATATTGCCGAATTCCTTCAGACCGAACAGATTCGCAGCGTGCTCCGTATCACGGAACCCGTAGGAAGTAGTTTGGTACAGAGGTACTGCCCGGGAATAAGTTGTTGGATCAAGTTCTTGCCCGGCATGAATCGCCAGAGTTTCAGGTGCAAATTTACGCTCATCAGACATGGAAATTCCTCCTTTTTTAAGTACGAGATTAAAAACAATCGCATAAAATGTTTTTCATATTTTCTCACATAATGCCTCATTTGAAAACTATAAATCCGATAATTTTTATCTGAATTATTAAAAAGGCTGCCGATTACCGGCAGCCCTTGTTATTAAGACAAAAATTAAACTGGATTCTGTTCTCACTTACTTCGAGTAAATTTGCGAATGAAATAAGCATCCTCCATCGTTGGTGGAACCTCATCCCAGCCGTAAAACGGCGCTTCTGCGGCTACAATCCGCAAGGTCATCATCCCGTCACCTAGCTCGCGGAACTCTATAATGCTGCGGTCTGTCGTGAAATATAACTGGAACTGTTCCTTTGTTATCCGGCCCTGCCATACTTTAAATGGCAAATTGGATAACCAACTCTCTCGATTCCCGTAAAATCCAGCCTGACCGTGATCCAGCCAGAGTCAGCCGGTCGGCGGCCGCTTCCCATTCACCAAGCTCATGAACCGCAGCTATTATTGTCCGTCCCTCTGCGTATTTATTCAAATAAGCAATGGCAAGCTTGCGCTCTGCGGAATCCATGCCATTCAGCGGTTCATCCAGAAAGAGAAATTGCGGTGAGGCCAGCAAAGATTGGGCGATAGCAATCCGTCGTTGTACTCCTGCGGACAAGCGCTTGATGCGCGTATTACGAAATGTAGACAATCGGAAATCCTCAATTAAAGCTTCTATCTGTTCAAGGTGGTACATTCCCTTAAGCTCTCCCAAGTACTTGAGTAGCTTGTATACCGTCATATCTTGATACAGTTCGATATCGGTAGGGACATAGCCAATTTGACTACGTAACAGAGGAAGGGTCTCCTTGGCGGAACGTCCATCGTATTGAATATTACCACCTCGTGGTAGCTGCACCGTCGCCAGCAATTCCAGTAGCGTCGATTTACCTGCTCCATTCGCCCCAACGAGTAAGGTAATCCCCCGGGTAATCCGTAATTCATGAATGCGAAGAGAGAAATCCCGACCTGCTGATCTAATCTCTCAATCGTAATCATAGGTACCATAACTCCCGCTTGCTCCAGACTGGATGATTCTACTACGGTAATAGGAACGAACTAATAATATCAACCCTATGAGTAGCATTAACCCGTCAAGCGCAGCCCCATATTCCATTCTGAAATGGTGGCCATAGACATTCTCATTGAATATGAACCAGATCACGTAGACCGAACTAGCGCAAATGACCCCCATCTTAATCCCTCTACGAAATAACACATACATGGCAATCCCGCCGATCAGCAGGGAAATTCCAAGCCACTGCAGTAAAAACGGAATAAACGGGATATAATACTCCCGACCACAGAAATACGGATACCCACAATCGCTGAACTAATCAGAGCCCAGCTTAGGATGAGCCCCATGACCATCAGCATCCTGCTATACAGTACCAAAGCCGGTGGATATGGGGTTATGCTCTCTACGGCTCGCATCCCTGGGTTCCAGGAACGGTAGCTGAACAGCATGCAGGCGATAAGTAGAAGCGGTGTAATCACAGGAAACAGACTGGTTGGCATAAGATCACCAAGAATAAAGTTACTCAGAGGACGCTTTGGGTCCACCAGTAGAATTAGCATCAGAAATACGGCTGATCCTGTTAGTACAAGCGTCTTCCAGTTCATCAGGAACTGGCTGCGCAACAGTCTCCATAGGGAGGGCTCTTCTACTTGCGTATTGAACTGCAGGGACTTGGCCTGACTAGCTCTCAGTGCATCGAATTCCGGCTGCAGGGCAGCAATCAGGGCCGCTGTCTCTGCTAGGGAAGGCGCCGGCATAACCGCTTGGCGTAGCGGCTCAGACAGCTCCTGCTCCAATTGCTTCAATTCCTGGTCAATGGAAGATCTCATGCTGAAGCACCTCTCTTTCTTGTTTCTTCTCAGGTTCTCTAAATTCCGATATATGAATCTCATCACGCTTGGCAAGCACTCGCTTTAATTTGCGCAGCGCACCGTATAGATGCGATTTGACAATGCTGAGCGGAATGTCCAGCAACTCAGCAATCTCCTGCAACTTGAGGTCATGAAAGAAACGCATGCGAACAACCTCTTGTTGGATCTCAGGTAACCATTCCAACGATTCGACAACAACCTTGGCCTGTTCCTGCTTCTCTAAAAGCTCATCAGCCCCAGGAGAAGGGTCAGCCTCCTCCCGCATCTCTATAGTAGCCGTCTGCTCAGATCGGTAAGAAGCGGTACGCCAGTAGTCCCGGCATAAATTAAGAGCTACCTTGTATAGCCAGGGACGCAGTTGCTCCACCTCGCCATATCTCTGTAAATGCCGGATTAAGCGAATGAACGTCTCTTGGACGATATCTTCCGCCTTATTTCGATCCTTAAGCTGCTGTGCAACATAGCTAAGCAGCGGGCCATGATATCGTGTCACCAGCAGCTCGAATGCTTCCTGATCTCCTTCGGCCATTTGCTGTGCCAATTGTTGATCGGATATCATTTCTTTCCCCTCTTCTTCCTCTACTCTTCTTCTCTCCCGATCCATCTCTCCCGATAACCGATGAGCCAAATTGCTATACCCAGCAACAGAGCTGAGACAAGCAGCAGGACCGACCGATTGGTCGGAAAGGAAGCCTCTTGCGGCAAGTAAGCTGTGTACAGCGTGAATGATGATAACAGCCGACCGCCGCTAATCGTATCTAATATCCAAAGTGCAAAGCCAGCAATTAACCCTCCATATATGCTGCGAAAGACGATAATCCCCGCCAGAGTCAACGTGGTCAGCAGCAGGTAGGCAGGTAGAACTTGCATCAACAGTTCCGGCATGCTTACCGTGCGGAATGCATCTTTTGTTCCGCTCCAATAATACATTCTCGTGCTTATCTCTCCATACTTGAATAGATAGACTATCATCCACAGCAGACTGGCCAGCACGGATAGCAGTACCGCATTCAACCATTTACGCACGGCAATAAGCCGTAGTGATACGGGATAAGTGGAGATTATCTCCATTCCCCCGCCGCCAATTTCATGCTGGAACATTAGGATCGTAAACATGATCGTGAGCGGGAACATTCCCATCTCAGCAATGTAATTTACCGCCCGTGGCTTATCGGGCTGACCGGTTACAATCCCTAACAAATAGGAAATCAACAGAAAAATCGATAATAAGGCGACAGGCTGTTTTTGCAGCCTCCAGTCAAAACGGGAACCGCGACAGAAGTATTTAAGCGCCATTCTCATTCGCCTATCACCTTCTTCCACTGATCCTCCCATGCCGAATAAGGGATCGGGCGGTTACGTTCCACCGCGGAATCTTCTTGGTCCAATTCAGGAATCTCCAGTCCCTGGTCATAGAAGTGTTTCAGCAATCTTTTGACCTGATCGTTCTTCCCCGCCTTCAGTGCTTCATCTACCTGTTTGCGCATGTGTACCCCAATTTGATTCTTATCATTGGACCAGTCATTTGCATATAACTCGGATAACATGTACCCGTTAATATTGCCGTTATTGAATAACCCATTCTCGTAATAATACACATACCATATGAGCGCCCGAAGCTGGAGACGTATGTCATTCTGGACATTTTCGATCAGATAACTACCCTGCCTTGTACCAAGCAACATCTTGTTCATTAATATCTCTGACATATAGTTCTGGTCCACACTAATATAGTTCAGCACAACAGCGTTATTCTCAATATCACTATTAATAGCGAAATTCTGATTCGGGATATAGAGCAATTGCTTTACCTTCTGTGCATCAGTAGGCAGCCATGATCTAAAGTATTGGTCCAGTTCATTGATCTTCTGTACGGTCTGCTCTGTCCATAATTTGTTGTACGGAGTATACACGACATGCAGTGGGGTTGCATTGGGTTCCAGCTCCTCCAATCCGCCTCCAAATAAGGTAACGCCATCATGGACTTCACCGGAATAAATCTGCTCACCAGCTTCACGTGTTACTTCCTTCAGACTCGTATAGATGGGCGCCTCGAATCCACTGACGGTCAGTTTGAAATCCGCACTAGGGAAGCCTATATTCGTATATACCGCTCCCAGCTCAATACTTTTATTATCCCTTAAATAAATCGGCTGATCCTCGGGTAGTGGGTACCACGCGAGATAACCGGGTAGAAAAACATTTTCTCCCTTAACAAAAGCATAGTATCTTCCCGTGCCACGGAAGGTCTTCGAATAATCCATGACCTTCCCTGAATAGTCCATCTCGACCGTGAGCGGACCTGTCACTACTTGGGACAATTCAAGACTTAGCTTCTCCCCTTGCCGCTTGGTTGCCACTTCCTGACCGTTAACACTAACATGGTTAATCTTGAACATACGGTTCAGTGTCAAAGATATCTCTGTTTTTCCGATCAGATCATCGGCTGGTATGTTCATGGTTACTTCAGCCTGCAAGGTATCATCCTTTAGCTTCTGCAAATAAATGTTATAGGTCTTGATTCCATATATCTTAGGTTGTCTATCGTATTGAATATCTTCTATCTTATACAAAGAAGGGTCCGCTAATCTCTTCTTATCCATCGTATATCGTTCTTGCCAGATCATCGCATAAGGGATAAATGCTGCTGCTGCCAGCATAACCGAGCAAATACCTAATCCCCATGTTCGTCTACGGTGCTTGCTTGGGCGCAGCTGTTGCAGCACGGTTACTCCGATAACGAGCATCAATACCGTGAAGGCAAGGACGAACAAGTGGGAACTTCGCAGCTCGTCCTTTGTTAGAACAAGTCCCCATGTATCCGCATAATTCCCACTGCTTACGAATAATTGGCTTAAGTGAAAAGTACGTAGTATATCCAGACTGTACCGCTCCAAAATAAACATTTCCATGAAGAAGGTGCCGAACATCCATGCACAGAAGCCAATTAAATAGACGATTCGGTTGGGAATGCAAATCGCCAGCAGCATGGCAAGTGCTAAGGTTACCGCATAAGACATTTCAAAGCTCGTGGTGAAGAACATCGTAGATTGCATCGTGATCTCAGCTGTAACACGCTGGGTAGAGAGCCAGAAATAGATCCCACTGGCCAGAACGGTAAAGCTTGTAAAATAGAGCAATCCGGCCATATATTTTGCTGAGATAATCGTTCCATAGGATACTGGTAATCCGGCACTCCATTCATAGGAAGATCGCCTTACATCCCTACGGATCGTCAGAATCCCAATTAGCATGACAAGCCCCAGGGACATGGTATGGATCAGCGAATAGTAGTTGTAGGAGTCGGAGAAGAAATGATCCGCAGGCTTGATTCTGCTTAGGCTCCACCAGAGAAGTGCACCAAATAGAAAAGGCATGGCAAGTATAGGTGGACGGCGCAGAATCATGCCTAACTCAAAGCGGAATTGACGCAGCCATTTATGCATCAGTAAATACCCCTCTCCGCCCCAAAGCCTCATCACGGAGCAAAGCTAAGTACCCATCCTCCAATGTCGGGTTAACCAGCTTCATATTGGAATTCACGTTAGGCATATCAGCAATAATCTTACACAGCATTCCTTCCTCCGTCCGGCGCGTTGAGACTACGGACAATGGGTCTAGCATCGCGTAATCCTGTTCGGTCAATACACCTTCCCATACCTTGCCTTGTCCTAAGGACTGCAAATCGGCCAATTCACCCGACATACGTACTCTCCCTGGTCTAGCACGGCGATCTGGCGGCAATTACTCTCAATATCTGCAACGATATGTGTGGACAGCAGTACGACACGTCCCAGGCTAAACCTAGTAAGCAAATTACGGAATCGCACCCGCTCTTCCGGGTCAAGACCAGCCGTCGGCTCGTCAACGATAAGCACCTGTGGTGAACCTATCAAGGCCTGGGCGATACCGAGCCTGCGCTTCATCCCACCGGAATAAGTGCGTATCTTCTTGCGTGCCTTATCCTGAAGATTCACTTGCTCCATTAGCTTATCAATCTCCATCTTACGCTGTTTCTTGTCACTGATCCCCTTCATTGCTGCGACATAATCCAGAAATTCCGTGCCAGTCAGTTGGGGATAAACTTGGAATTGCTGCGGCAAATAACCAATCATCCTGCGAATATCCTCTGCTTTATGTAGCGGCACACCCTTGATCATTACTTCTCCGGATGTTGGTGTAGATAGTGTAGCTAGAATTCTCATCAGGGTTGACTTGCCCGCCCCATTCGGACCAAGCAATCCAACCATCCCTTCTGTAATCGTCAAATTCACATCATGCAGCGCCCAATTTCCACGGTTATATACTTGGGCCCCATCCTTTATATTCATATCGCGCGGTGCTCTCCTGCTTCCGCCATATTTTTTGGATAAGTGATTGATTTGTATCATGAATTCATCCTCATTTTTTACGTTATTGGCGTGTGTTCAAATAGGCCGGTTTTCAGCACCAGGAAGGTTGAATGAAGCTAGGGACTGAGGAGCGGACTTTTTGAACTACCTCTATTGGACAGACCCGCGCGGTGTATCCATCGTTCTTATATATGTAACGAAACTACGATTCAAAAGGTTTGAGTCATCTCATTTATCGTTTAATTGTCTTATTTTACTTAATTACATCCCAAATCAAAAAAACCTGCAAAAATGCAGGTTTTAGCGGCTTAATATACGTTTCAATGAACAACCTCTTAGTACAGGCTATCGATCGGTACGCCTTCCGGCAGCTTGAACGGGTTCTCTTTGTTGATATGATCGTAGAACATAATGCCATTCAGATGGTCTATTTCATGCTGCATCACAATCGCATCAAAACCTCTGAAGCGCAGCTTTACCTCTTTTCCTTCCGCATTATAGGCTCTTACCGTAACTTTCTCGTATCTTGGTACGAAGCCCTGAACAGCCCGATCTACCGATAAGCATCCTTCGCTCTCCGGCAAATAGACCATCGATACTGAGGTGCTCACGATTTTGGGATTGAAAAGAGCGATCTCACGGTCATTTCCTTGATCATCCGTAAGCAGGGCCGCAAACATCCGTTTGTTCAAACCGATCTGGTTCGCAGACAGCCCTACACCTGGCCGCAACTTATATTTCTTCGACAGTTCCGGATCCTGACTGTTCTTCAGGAACAGCATCATCGACGCCATCTCTTCGCGATCTTCCTGCGTTGGCGGGACGCTGACAGGTTCAGTTACCGTTCTAAGGATGGGATCACCCTCGCGAATGATGTCATCCATCATAATAATATAGTCGCTAGTAAATTTACTCATCTTGTCCTCTTGTCCTCCTCGACTTCTTGTAACAGTTTGAAAAGGCACCTCGCGGTGCCTCTCATTATGAAAGACCATTTCACGCCTACTACCCTACTCCATAATATGGTCCTATTTTATTTTTTATTTGTACTTCTGCCAGTCCATATCACTCTTATTCAGTAAATATTCAAAATTATTTTCTAACTTCTTACGTTCAGCCCGCTTCGCTTCCTCGACCTGAATCCGCTCTTCCTCTTTGCGTTGCTCTTCTTCCCGCTTCAATTCTGAAGCTTGCGCCTTCAATTTGGAGAGAATCTCATCGTTCAGCAGGTCCTTTAGTGTCAGCCGGTTTATCTTGTGTTCTGGCTGCCCGCTGTTGCTGTGCCTTCTTCTTCGCCATCATTGATCACCTCTGTTTCAAGCCTACGGTAGCATATAGTCAAAACACAAGTCAACTAACCTTTATTAACTTGTGCCTCTAATCCGGCGAACAATAAATGAAGATTATATTCGAAGCTATCCTTAACCTCCAATGGTATACCAAAGCCAGAAGCCCGCTCCAGAGAAATAAATCCGTGAATCAGGCTCCTTAGCCCCCGCACAACATGAATACCCTGTTCCTCCGGCAGATGATATGGACCGAGCATCTCAAGACTGAGATGAACGATCTGTTCACTAGCTTGCTCAAGCTCCGTTCCTCGTGGATTAGGCAGAATCTGCGCTGTCTCATACAGCCCCGGATGTTCTCTGGCATAGCTCATGAAGCCATGCGAGAAAGCCAGAACAGCATCTTTTCCCGATAATCCATGAATCTTCTCAGCCAACTTCGTATACAAATCCTGCAGCGTGTGTACGGCCACCATGGTCCGCAGCTCATCCAGACTGCCGATATGATTGTACAGCGATGGCGGCTTGATCCCTAGCGCTTTGGATACGGCGGCGATCGTTACCGCCTCGCTGCCCTCAGCATCAGCAATTTGAATCGCGGCCGCCAGTACCGCTTCGCGGGTAATTCTCGCTCGGCGCGCCATGCTACATCCGCTCCTTTGCGGATGAGTTGGCCGAGCGCGAGATCGAGCGCTCGGCTTCGGCAATGGCCCGCGCGATGGAATTCGCGGGCTCAACCATCATTCGGCCATGTCCGACCGCCAGCAGCGCTGGCTTCAAGCTGGCAACCTTGCGCGCGCTGGCGAGCGCACTCTCCTTATGCCAGGTCGCCATGGCCGGGAAAGGGAACAGCGGTACCAGCGTACCGCTGACCGCAAAACCGCCGCGTGCTTGAAAAGCGTCGCCGGCGATCAGAGCCCCGCTGCGCGTATCTAGCAGCGAGATCGAGCCTGGTGTGTGCCCGGGAGTCAAGACGACCTGCAGTGAACCAATGCGATTGCCTTCTTCGAGCAGCACATCCGGAACCGTCTTGATCCCCTTCGGCACGCTTCCACGGATCTTGAATTGTGGTTCCTCCGGCTCAAGAGAAATATCACCGCGTAGCAGCTTTGCGTCACGCGCAGATATACATACTCTCGCATCCGGGTAGAGTTCCTTTAATCCGTCCAAAGCACCTATATGATCTCCGTGCGCATGGGTCAGTACGATGTTAGTCAATGGTCGGCCAAACTCGCCAACCACCCGGCTTATCTCCTTCACACTGTATGGCAAAGCAGCATCGATCAGCGTGAGTCCGTCCTGTTCCTCCACCAAATAACAATTCACCGGAAATATCCGCGGCATGAAAGATAGCTGTATCAAATGATCTATACGAGTCGTTTTCATCAAAATACCTCCCCAATAAACTAATACCATTAGTCATAATATAAACTAATACCATTAGTTTATGCAAGTATTACTTTTTTGTGCTATGAATTGACCGTTGATTTTCTCCACTCTCGTCCGTATGATATAATATTTCGTCAGAATCAAGCTTATAAAGACCAGATGAAAGTTAGGTGATATACATGGCTTTTGGAGTACGCAGGGAAGAACTGGATGCATGGAAGAAGCTTGTCTCTCAAGGCGAGATCGCCTATCTCACACACTATTGGCTGGACGCCAGATTCCCGGGTATCACCACGGTGACGAAAGTCGGTTGCAATGACCCTGATAAGCTCGTTGCCTGGTGTGTAAAGCACGGGCTTGATCCCCGGTATATTCACAATCGGTCCCCTTTCCCCCATTTTGATCTGATCGGACCCAAGCAGCGGGAAATTCTGGAGGAAGAACAGTTGTGGGATCAGTTGCAGCGCTTCAGGCTCATATAACTTCATAAAACCTCCTCTCCCTATATCTACATTAACAAATACATTTAATTTATATTTAAATTTTCCCTTCCCATATGATTAGAAATACCTTATCCTTGAAGCTGTGTATTTATCTGTAGATGTAGAGAAGAAGAGAAAACCATATTGGAGGAAATAATCATGTCAAATGAGGCCCACGCTTCGCCCGCCGCTTCCGAGAGCTTATTCAAGAATCGGTTCTACCAGACCGTACTCATCTCGAATATCTTCTTGCAAATCGGTATCTGGGTCAGAAACTTCGCCATCCTGATGTTCGTAACCGAGAAAACCAATAGCGATCCCTTAGCGATCTCATTGATCTCAGTTGTCGAATTTGCCCCTATCTTCGTCTTTGGATTTATTGGTGGCGCCTTTGCTGATCGCTGGAAGCCGAAGCGAACGATGATCTGGTGCGACTTCTTATCCGCGTTGTCTGTGTTCGCCGTCTTAATTACGTTACAGTTCGAATCCTGGGAGACGGTATACTTAGCAACCTTCGTATCCGCGATTCTATCGCAGTTCTCTCAGCCTTCGGTTATGAAGATGTTCAAGCAGCATATTCATCCTGAAAAGGTGCAGCAGGGAATGGCCTTGTTCCAGTCCTTAATGGCCATCTTTATGGTTCTTGGACCGTCGCTCGGAATTTTCGCCTATCAGCATTTTGGTATCTATATCTCCATCGGAGTAATGGGCGTGGCTTTCCTAATCTCGGCTGTCGTTCTGTTCCGCCTTCCACCAGATATGGAGGAGGAAAAGAAGGGAAAACGCGAGACAAAAATTATGCAAGAACTGGCGGATGGATTCCGCTATGTATGGAATAGCACCACTTTGCGAGTACTCGGGATTACTTTTGCTATCGCCGGTTTCTCCGTAGGTATTATTCAGACGCTTGGCTTGTTCGTTGTTACTGAACGCTTAGGCCAGCCGAAGGAGTTTCTGCAGTTCTTGCTTATGGTAAGTGGTATTGCCATGCTTGTAGGTGGCGCGTTAGTCATGGTGATTGCGAAAAAAGTAGCACCGCAAATCCTGCTCGCCTTCGGCATGCTCGTCAGTGCATTTTGTATTCTCGGCATCGGCTGGTCAACCAGCATCCCTCTCACCTTGACCTTGCAGTTCCTCAATGGACTGACCCTGCCTTGCATTCAGATCGGTATCAATACGATGATCTTGAAATGGACTGAGCAATCCTTCGTGGGACGGGTTAATGGAGTGCTTAGCCCACTGTTCACCGGAATGATGGTCATTATGATGTCCACAGCCGCGTATTGAAGAAGCTGTTCCCGCTCACGGGAATTTACTCAATCTCCGCGATTGTCATGCTGCTCGGTGCAATTATTCTCGTGCCTATATTCAAGCACAAACCTAAGGAAGAGAATGTGGCAGCTGCTCCAGAGACCCCATAATACTTGACTTCGTATATATAACTATAAAGAGCCCTGATGCGGCCGGTAATCCGGACTGCCATCAGGGCTCCTTTTAATATATAAGGTGCTTAGTCAGCTTGCTTCTTGTTTTATTAACGTTTGTTGAAAATATCTGTGAGTACAGGAACAATCTGTGATTTACGAGATACGACACCTTTGAGCAAGGCAGTATTGTTCTCGAGCTTCACATTGTATGCTTGTTCAACCGCATCAGCCGCTTTACCAAGAGCAAGACCTACGGAATCATTATTCAAGATATCCGTTACGACGAACAGGAACAAATCAAGACCCTTACGTTCTATAATCGCACCAAGCTCAGCTTCCACTTCAGCTTGACGGGATAGCACATCATTAACGTCCACTGCATTAACTTGTGCGATCTCCACTTTAGATCCACCCATATCGAATTCCTTAGCGTCGAGTGTAATCAATTGCTGGATGCTCTTATCGCTTAGGTCTGCGCCTGCTTTGAGCATTTCCAGGCCATATTCCTCTGGATTAACACCGGCGATTTCCGCCAGTTCACGCGCTGCAGCTACATCCTGCTCAGTGCAGGTAGGAGATTTGAACAGAAGCGAGTCAGAGATAATCGCCGACAGCATAAGTCCAGCAATGTTCGCAGGAACGGAAATCCCGTTCTCCTTGTACATTTTGTTCAGGATCGTCGCCGTACAACCTACTGGTTCACAACGGTAGTACAGAGGTCCGCTTGTCTCAAAATTAGCGATCCGGTGATGGTCAATAACCTCAGCCACACGAACCTCCGTGATATCGGAAGCACTTTGCTGACGTTCATTATGGTCAACCAGAATTACATCCTTCACTTCGCTAGCAACGGTCTCGACAATACGAGGCGCTTTGAAGCCAAAACGATCCAGCGCATATTGCGTCTCCCCATTTGGAGCACCGAGAGCAACTGCTTCGACATCCCAGCCAAGCTTCGATTTCAGATCCGCATAAGCAATCGCCGAGCAGATTGTATCCGTATCCGGATTCTTATGTCCGAAAATCAATACTTTTTCCATTTGTTAACTCCCCTTTTCGTCATTCGCTTAGAAAAGTATATCCCAGAAACTGATCGACAATCAAGGGCGAGCTTGTGCAACTAAATGAACACTTTTTACGCTAAACAGGGAATATAACTGCAGTTATACAACTATTCGGATAAAATGAGGAAATAAGTGTATTTTTGCAACTATTTATGGAGAGTGTAATGGAACTGTTATCTTGTAAATTTACAATTATTTAAGTCGAATTTCAGGGAAAATTCAGCCTCATCATAGATAATAGAAAATAAAATTAGTAGTCTTACTTCTTATACAGGGGGAGCGTTCATGAAAAATCTCAAAGGCATTAAAATACTGCTGGTCGATGACGAACCGCATATTATTCAATTCCTCGAGCTTGGGCTCAGCAATGAAGGATTCGAGATTCGTACCGCCCATGATGGAATGACAGCCGTCCATTTGGCTAGTACCTTCCGTCCCCATATCGTCGTGCTTGACGTTATGATGCCCGGGATGGATGGATGGGAAGTCTGCCGTTTATTAAGAAGGGAGCTTAGCAATGTCTCCATTATTATGCTGACTGCGAAAGATGAAATAGATGATCGCGTCAAAGGACTAACGATCGGCGCCGATGATTATGTTGTTAAGCCTTTTAGCTTCGAGGAACTGCTGGCCCGAATCGGCGCGCGCCTGCGCAATCAATTTCCGGCACTATTTGGTGAAGTGTCCTACGGTCCGTTCCGCATCGATGACCGCCGGAAGGAAATCATCTATCAGGAACAGGTGCTGGATCTGTCGCCTACCGAGCATGAGCTGCTTAAATATTTACTTATCAATCACGGTATCGTGCTTAGTAAGACGACGATTCTTGATCAGGTGTGGGGATATGATTTCGGCGGTGAAGAGAATATCGTAGAGGTCTATATCCGCTCCTTGCGAGAGAAGTTGAATGATAAAGAGCACCGCCTAATCCGCACACTCCGCGGCGCCGGTTATCGTGTCGATCTGCCATGAGGATGAGTGCCCTTCGCCGATTAAAGACCTTGGTATCCCCCGTTCCCTGCGTTCTCAGCTCTTATCACGTTCCTTGTTCATTCTCGCCGCACTGCTGATACTTATAGGAGGACTGCAGTACGTTCTGATGATCGATTTCCTATATAAAAATCAGGCCGAATCGATGGGCGCGCAAATTCTCCGTATCCCTAGAGAGATCCTTGAGCAAATAGAGCTCTATCCGAATTATCCTACTGGGCCTGCAAATCCGAACAGCTCAACGAATTCAACGAGCCCGATGAATCCGATGAATCCGGGCAACTCGGATCCCAATTCACCCTTCGGAAAGAATAAGCACGGAGCGTTCCTGTTCCTGCCCGACACTTCGCTTGCGATTATCAAGTCGGACGGCGGATTCCTTAACCGCTCTGAGCAATCAGGATTACCGGCTCCGCAATTATCCTCAGAACAATATGGGTCAATTCGCGATAATCTTAGGGAGGAGCGATCCGGTAAGTACAGGATCGTCAAGGACGATAACGGAAATGAACAATTGGTCGTATTCCGTCCGCTCTCAGGACCAGGAGACTGGAATGACATTGTCCAGTTGGGAGTATTAGCGGCTCCGCTGAAGTCCATGGCACTACGCCAGTTATCTATATTTATCTCCTTGGCGATATTGGCCATGATTGGCGGCCTCATGCTCTATCTCCCTGTACTCAAGCGTACCTTGAAGCCGCTTGATCAGATGGTGAAGACCGTGGAGGAGATCAACGCAGGAAACCTCGATCATCGCTTCCCTGCCTCACTGGGACAGACGGAGATTGACCGTTTGGCTTCATCCTTCAACGGCATGCTGGAACGCCTTGAGTGTTCCTTCAAATCGGAGAGAGAGGCCAAAGAACAGATGAGGCGCTTTATTGCCGACGCTTCCCACGAGCTTAGAACTCCGCTAACCTCGATTCATGGCTTCCTGGAAGTGTTGCTGCGCGGCGCAGCCGAAAGGCCCGATCAGCTATATCCTGCCCTGAACAGTATGCTGGGCGAGTCGAAACGGATGAAGAAGCTGGTTGAGGATCTGCTGATGCTGGCCAAGCTGGATCGGACCCCGGTCGTCCAACGATCTGATGTGTCATTGGATGCCCTAATCTCCGAGATGGAGCCTCATCTGCACATACTTGCCGGAGAACGGACCGTCAGCTTCCAGATCGAACCGCATCTCCACGCGATGTGCGACAGCGATAAGATCAAACAGGTTGTTCTCAATCTCTTCCATAATGCCGTCCAACATACAGACCCGGTCAGCGGTACGATCAGCATTACTCTGTCCAGTCAGAACAAATATGCAGTCATCGCTGTCAAGGATAATGGAGCAGGGATTGGCGGTGATCATCTGCCCCATATCTTCGAGCGTTTCTATCGTAGTGACACTTCCCGCGCACGTACGCATGGCGGATTCGGACTAGGGCTATCGATTACGCAATCGATCATCTCCGCACATGGCGGGGATATCCGCGTAACAAGCCTGAAGGGTCATGGCTCGACCTTCGAAGTCTACCTTCCTTCCTTATAAGAAATAAAGGCCGGGGGCGTTAAGCATCATCATTGAATGCTTAACGCTCCCGGCCTTCTATATCTTGGTTGTTACTCCATTCCTCCAATAACAAACTGCTTATACTTGCCGTAATCACTCAATCGGCATTCCAAATATATCTTTGTCCCTTCTTCTTCATAGGAGGTCTCGAGAATGCTGGCATGCTCGTTCAAATATGATACGACAGTGCCCTGATCATACGGGATTAGCATATAGCAGCAGATATAATCTTTGAAGACCTGCCGGCGAATTTGCTCTACTAGTTCGGAGATCCCAACTCTGCTCTTAGCGGCCATGTACACCTTATCCCCTATTACCTCAGGGATGCTGTGATCCGTCAAATCCGATTTATTATAAGCGTAGATTGTCGGAATATCTGTTACACCGATCTCCTTCAGCGTATCATTTGTAATCTGGATTAGCCGTTCAAATTCCGGATTAGCATAATCCACAACATGAATGAGCAGATCCGCCTCTGCTACTTCCTCCAATGTAGAACGGAACGCCTTCACCAGATGATGAGGCAGCTTGCTGACGAAGCCTACCGTATCCGTGAGCAAGAACGATTTGTTATCCTGCAACGGAATACTGCGTACCGATGTCTCCAGCGTAGCGAACAGCATATCCTTCTCGAACACCTGCTTCTCTTGAGACGGATTATAGGCCTCCAGCATAGCATTCATAATCGTCGATTTACCTGCATTCGTATATCCAACAAGCGAGACAACCGGAACATCGTTCTTCTTGCGCTGCTTGCGCTGGATCTGACGATGGGCAACCAACACTTCCAGTTCCTTGCTCAGCATCGTAATCTTCTCTTCAATTCGTCTGCGGTCCAGCTCAAGCTTTGTCTCCCCTACACCGCGGTTCTTCGTACCAACCCCGCCACCCTGACGTCCCAGTGATTCGCGCAGGCCAACCAGGCGTGGCAGCATATATTTCAATTGCGCCACCTCAACCTGAAGCTGAGCCTCCCTCGTCTTGGCCCGCCTTGCAAAGATATCAAGAATGAGTATCGTCCGATCAATAACTTTGCATTTCAGTTCGGATTCAAGATTGCGTATTTGCGACGGAGACAACTCATCATTGAAAATAACGAGATTGCCTTCATTCCCCTCAAGCAGCGCGGTGACCTCCAGAATCTTCCCCGTCCCAATGTAGTGGGACGGATTCACCTTAGGCAGATTTTGCGATAATGTTCCCACAACCTCTACCTCACATGCCTCCGTCAAGTTCGCCAATTCCTCCATCGAATAGGCGAAATCATCCTGATTATTCAGATTGACACCGACCAGAACCGCCCTCTGTTCCAACTGCACCAATTGTTCCATATATCGTATTCCTCCTTATTTTACATCAAATAAAAAAACACAGACCTCTGGCTGTGCTATGGTACAAACGGTGCAGCAAACAAGAAGACACCTGCAGACCTATCACTGCAAGTGAATCTCAAAGCGGCATATTCTATTATAAAGGTTCCCTTTATGATAGCACACCTATCCCGTTCGCCCTGCACAGGACAGAGCCTTTGAGCAGTATTCAATTAGCCGCGCAAAGTAGTAAGACGGAATTTAATGTACAACACTAGGAACCCTCCGTTCATGTAAATTATATACATATTACCATACTTTAAAACTCTGTACAATGACACCCTCCGGTAAAGACGATTATAATCATGTTGATGAAATGTAAATTTTTTACTGTTATTGTTTTTTTATTTTAAGTATCCTATGAGCAATTCAATCATTAAAAATTCACTACAGAAGATTGGAGGAACCTAGGTATGGTATCTGGTTTCGATGGCTTCGGGTCCTCGCCCTTTGGCGGAATAGACAACTTCATGTTTACCGGTATTCCCATCTTTATCGGAATCATATTTGTCATCGTCATCATTATGTTTATTGTCAACGGAGCGAAGTACGTTAAGAACGCCACCTCAACCCGTGAATCCACATTTGTCAGAATCGTATCCAAACGGATGGATGTACGTCACAGCTCGAATATGAATGACCATAATTCCTTCTCCTCTTCTCACACTTATTATTACATTACTCTGGAATTTGAGAACGGGGAACGCAAAGAATATTTAGATGTGAAAAATCTATACGGTCTCGTCGCCGAAGGAGATGAAGGCTACGCGGCTATTCAAGGCGATTGGATCGTCGCATTTGAACGGAGTATCCCACAACAGGAGCGCTCCTCCCGATACTAATAACAGCTCATGGGATTTGGTTATACCATATAACTAAAAAGCCGAGAGAATTCAGTCCTCTATGACCCAATTCTCCCGGCGTACTCTACTTTATTTCGTTTCCTTCACTCAGACTTAACCTCAATAAGCTATCCAACCACCATCAGCTGCGATGACCGTACCATTGACGAAACTGGAGTCATCTGATGCAAGGAAGAGAGCCACCTTAGCAATTTCCTCTGATTCTCCTACTCTTGGATTTATGTTCATACCCACCATCGCTCTTTGCATCCCGAATTCATTCGGCTGATTGATCGTAGTCGATATATTCGTATTAACGGCGCCCGGCGCTATCGCATTACAGCGAATGCCCTTCTGAGCATATTGGAATCCGACGTTCTTCGTCAAACCGACTACGGCGTGCTTAGCTGCGGTATAAGCGGCTCCTGCTCTTGAGCCCATCAGTCCGCCAGCAGAGGCAACATTAATGATAACCCCGTTCCCTTTCTCAAGGAAAATCGGCAAAGCCTTTCTGATCGCGCGCATAGGGCCTGTAGTATTAACTGCAAATACTCTATCCCATAGCTCATCCGTCAAGTCAGCAGCAGGAACAAAATTATCCATAATGCCCGCGTTGTTGACTAGAATGTCCAGAGTACCATAAGTACTTACTACCGTATCGATCAAATTCTGAATATCCGCTTCCTGAGCCACATTCGCAACAACTGCGATTGCTTCGCCACCACTTGCTACGATGTCTTCAACCGTTGCGTTCGCCGCCTCCAGATTCAAATCCGATACAATGACCTTCGCGCCTTCCGCTGCATATAGCTTAGCAATCGCCTTGCCCATACCGGATGCTGCACCTGTAACTACCGCTACCTTGCCTTGAAGTTTCATTGAATATGCCTCCTTCTGATTTTTACATTACACATTTTAATTATACAATTGTTAATTTTTATATTATATAAATATCGCAATTTTATACTCGTTTATTTGCTAGAAAAGTGACAGAACAGAGAATCTTACCCTAAAAAAACTCCACAAAGGAATCAGGAGTAGGAATGCAGACCGTGCGCTCATCTAATGCTGTACTGAACAAGAAGAACCTTCAAAGTACCCCTGAAATTTCGGGAGTATTCTGAAGGTTCTTTATCATGGAAAATGAAACTATCGTGCCTGATATAATCAGTTGTCTTTACTAAGCGGTTTCTACAGGCTCAAGCAACCCCATCTCTAGGCATGCCTGAATCGAGAGCACCTTGTCACCTGCAGCAAATTGGATCTCAATCCGGTCCTCATATACTTTCGAGATGACCCCTTCGTCAAAGCGTGAATGCCTAACCTTCTTGCCGACGATAAAGTCATTCGCACTATGGATCGCGTTCGGGCGATAGACGACCTCCGGCTTCTTCAGCTTCACTGTAGATTTCTCCCCCTGCACTATCCGTGGAGCTGTCGGATTCACAATCCTCCGGATGTCATTCACAAAGCGAGACTCCACGGCCTTCTTGCCCTCCCGCTCCTGATAGGTTACCAAATTCAGCGTGCGCTTTGCCCGTGTCATACCTACATAGAACAGACGGGTCGCTTCCTCCATCTGGGCAAGATCCTCAGATTGATCCTTCAAATCCTCGTAGGATGGCAAAATTCCATCAACCAAATCGATCATATAGACTCGGTCGAACTCCAACCCTTTAGCACTGTGTAACGTCGACAAGGTTACGACATTCTGACCCCTCCGTCGCTTCGCTGTCTTCTGAAGTGACTCCAAATATTTGAGCCGGGCGGCGAACTCTTCCATCGTTGATAGAGGAGCTGCGATTTGCTCTAGTGTGTTCAGAATACCAATGAGTGTCTCTTGACGGAAACCGAGGCGTTCACACATCTTCTCCAACGCCTTCTCATAACCGAGACGACCACGGATAATCTGAATGGCAGGCTTCGGCGACATTCCACGCATCTGCTGGAACGTCTCCTTGCTCTCTTGCAGCAGCTTCACTTGATATTCCTGCAATGGTACATGGTTCAGCAGGTTGTCGAAGACCGATTCCTGATTGTGAATCAGCTTGACCTCCTGCATCTGCCTTTTACTGATATAACCATTGAACTTCATGTGAATCTTCTCAAAGACATTGATTCGTTTATCGGTATACGTAAGCCGCATGAAGTTCAGCACATCCTCAACGACCCAGTGGGAGAAGAAGCGTAAGTCGGAGTCCTTCAGATAGAAGGGGATTCCGGCCAGATCAAGTGCATTCATTAATCCGACAGAGGAAGAATTGTTACGATACAGAATCGCGATCTCCGCCAGATTCTCCTCCCTTGCGATCTCACGTACTAAATAGTCGCCCTGCCCAATATCATCAGTCAGACTGGTGAAACGGATGGGCTCATGCGGAGGGTTATGGGTGAACATATTTTTATTGTATCGATGTTTGTTGCGCTTGATAAAGCGGTTTGCGGCGTGAACCACGTCTCTGGATGAACGATAATTCTGCTCCATATATAAGATTTGCGCCTTGGGAAATACTTGTTTGAAATCGAGTAAATAAGATGGTTCAGCGCCCCGCCAGCTATAGATCGACTGATCATCATCAGCAACGACACACAGATTGTGATGGCGCTGCACAAGCTTCTCGATAATAGCATGCTGCACAAGCGAGGTATCCTGGCTCTCATCGGTTAGCACATAATCATACCTCTGCTGGTACTTCCTCAGCAACGAGGCATCCTCTTCCAATGCTCTATTTGCGAGCGTCAGCATATCATCGAAGTCAAGCAGCAGCCTTGAGCTGTCCCGGCATTTGAACTCTTCATAAGCCCGGAAGATCTGTTCCGCCTTGGGAACATCAACTTTAACCTCTGACCATTGCTCGGCAGGCAGCATCTTGTTCTTAATATAGCTAATATAGGTCGTCAACTCGTCCATCTGATCATCCGTGATGTTATCTGAGTGAAGAGATTGATAGATTTGCCGCAAAATAATTCTCTTGTGCAGCGGCAGCTGCTCCGCTTCGGCCCCATCTTCATCCTCCGGATCGATATGCCCTTCGATGATCTGAAAGTCGATACGACACTTCCGCAAATAATCTCTGACCACTTCAAAGGCAAAACTGTGAATCGTAGAAAATTGTACGGGAGCCAGTTCCGGGAAAAAGGAGCTGAACCGTGATTTCATATCCTGAGCAGCAGCCCTACTGAACGTTACCGCCTTAATGCGCGCAGGGTGTACCCCCTTCTCCGCAATCAAATAGCCGATGCGCATAATCATCGTCGTTGTCTTGCCTGATCCGGGCGAAGCTAGCAGTAACAACGGTCCTTCGGTAAGAAGAACCGCCTCCCGCTGTACCTCATTCAATTGAATACTAAGCTCAGCCTGTTTACGATCTATAAATTGGTTAGGTCTTTCTTGATTTATTGAGCGATTATACATAAAGCACCTTTACTATTTTATCTTTTGTTGCCGATCATAACGGTAAGATCGACTGTAATCTCTGTTGGAGGATGAGCTGCGAAGTGGTTCAGCTTGCTATCTTCAGCCCGCCATACCAAAGGGGTCATAGCAAGCAAGGGTTGAACCTGCCCCGACTCCAGAGGATAAGTATAACTCACCCGCTGAACCTCAATAGGTTCAAAATGCTCCTTGAATAGCTGTATTGTCCTGTCATTGCTGAAGCTTCGCCCACTCCCTTCCCAGAGTGCCTCGCGTAGCTCACGCAGATAATAGCGATTAGGAATTACTTTGATTACGATGCCGCCTTCACACAGCAATCTATGAAAAGCATCATAATTCGCAGGAGATAGGATGTTAAGAATGACGTTAAACTGTTGGCTTACTAGTGGTGGATTGGCCAAATCGCCAACGCACCATAGAAGCTCCTTATAGCTCTTTGCCGCGGAGGCAACACCCTCTTAGCCAGGTCGATCCCGATCCCAAGCGTCGGCAGCGCCGCATTTCGACAGACCAACGAATGGATCCGCTCTAAATGCGAACCTTCTCCGCAGCCTGCGTCCAGAATTTTAAGCGTGTCATGCTCTGCCCTGGGTTCCAGCCCCTTCACAATCCTGGTGGCAATCGCTTCAGCCAGGGGCTCAAACAAACCGGACTGGCTGAGCATCTGTCTGGCTGCAAACATGGATTTATCGTACTTAGTCGCCGCAGACTGCAAGCACAAATGGATATATCCGTGCTTAGATAGATCAAAACGATGCCCATGGGGACATACTAGACTTCTTTCATCTACGAACAGTTCACGGTGGTGACAAACCGGACAATTAAAAATATGAGTATGCTGTGAAAGTAAATTAACGGCATGATTATTTTTGGACACAAAAAAACACCCCATTCATTCGTGTTTGCTGAATGAAAAAGGCACAGTCAAATAAACCTAGTCGACTTCTCATTTTTGAGAAAATAACCAAGTTCAATGTCTGTACCTCTCATTAGCGAAAACGAATGAATTGGATGATCATCCTGCAGCTCTCCTTACCATTAACAATAAACATTCACTATTATAGCATATCTCCTATGAATCAGATCAAATCACGCACATGGACTATTGCATTTGCACCTTCGGGAGATCAACTCCTGGAAGCAAGGAATCGACATCAACTCGTCGCTGACCAGTGTCAGATGACTATATCCAGATTGTCTCATAATTCTCGCTGCCTTCTTACCATGAGCCTTCGTATCAGAGATAATGATAATTTCATCATCAAAATATAAGTCATTTTTCCGAACATACCGCAATCTGCCCACCGAGATATTGAGCGCTCCCGGAACATGTGCCTCATAATAATCCACCTGGTCCCGGACATCAAGCAGCTTGAAGCTGTGCTGCTTTTCCTTTAACAGCTTGCAAAACTGCTCATCGTTGATATATCTCAGCCCCCGGACCGGTCTAATCCGCCAGGCGATAACCGCAATGACCATGCATACAATATAGTAATAGATCGTCAAGATTGCGACCTCCCGTTTATTTTACTCAATATCTCCTGACCAAGCGGACATGCCGCCGACCATATTTATTACATGATAGCCGTGTGAAGACAAATATTCGCAAGCCCTTGTGCTGCGCCCCCGCCCTGACAGACGACTATCGTCTCCTGCTGCGGGTCAAACAGATTTAAAGCACCAGGGATACTACCAAGCGGGATGTTCTTTGCATCCGGGATATGCCCTTCGGCAAACTCATCCGGCTCACGGACGTCCACAATAACAATGTGATCCCTCCGCTGCAGCCGTTCATTAACTTCATATGGAAAAATTTCTTGATATGGATTGCTCATCTCTTTTCCCTCCTAAGTATGATTCAACTTTATAATTACCAACATCCGTTTCTATATACCTATAGGGGTATAATAATAAGTTATAATTTTTTGCTCTCTGCGTCAACCGGAATATCATATGTAACCAATTTTGATGAATAAAAAAATGGATTTCCACATAATTTAGTACCAGATACTAATACTTGGTGTTATAATGAACAAAAAAAGAGGTGATCCTATGAAAGCTCAGTTCTCTCAAGCACGTATTACGGCAATTGGTACTCATGTTCCCGAACAGCGTCTAACGAATGATGATTTATCTAAGCTGGTGGACACAAATGATGAATGGATCGTACAAAGAACCGGAATGAAGGAGCGTCGGATCGCCGCTGAGCACGAATTCACCTCGGATCTCTGCATTAAGGCGGTGCAGAACCTGACAGAGCGCTATAACAAAAGCCTAGATGATGTCGACATGATTATAGTGGCAACAACAACCCCGGACTATCCATTTCCGAGTGTAGCCTGTAAAATTCAGGATCATTTCGGGATAAGCAGTACCGGTGCATTCGATTTGAACGCAACCTGTGCGGGCTTCGTATATGGTCTACATCTCGCCAACGGATTAATTTCCGCCGGCCTTCACAAGAAAATACTTGTTGTCGCCGGTGAAACGCTATCCAAGGTGACCGACTATAGTGACCGCTCCACCTGCATTCTGTTCGGGACGGGGCCGGTGCCGTTCTTGTTGAATACGATGAATCCCATCCTGGGTTCATCTCCTCAGTACTAGGAAGTAACGGGGAAGGCGGTATTCATGTATATCGCTCAGGCTTGTCCCATACTTTCAAAGGTACAGAGTTAGCCGGTAACGGAAAAATGGTACAGAACGGACGGGAAGTGTATAAATGGGCAGTGCAGACCGTATCCGCGGGAGTTAAGCAGCTCTTAAAGCAAGCGAATATGAATGTGGATGACATCGACTGGTTCGTTCCCCATAGTGCGAATCTGCGCATGATTGATTCCATCTGTGAGAAATCGGGCCTTCCGCTCGAACGGACGCTGTACAGCATGGAGTACTTTGGCAATACCTCCGCTGCTACCATCCCACTGGCGCTCGACCTCGGGGTACAACAAGGAAGTCTGAAATATGGCGATACGCTACTACTCTATGGCTTTGGGGGCGGTCTTACCCATAGCGGCCAGATCATTAAGTGGGGAGTACCCCACGTGTAATGAATCGAAAAAAACCCGGTGAAGTGGGCTTCACCGGGTTAATTATTCATCTCATGATATATCTACACCTATGGGGTATCTGCATTCTTCAAAGCATGTTCCCAACTTGGAAAATAGAACAATGCGCTTCTCATTAACTCAGGATCATGTTGCTTCACTTGCTTCTTGCTGATAGGCTCTCCATTGCTCTGAAGCTGCTTGATGCGGCTAATAACCTCATCGGCGCCCATTGAAATTTCCATCCTAATCCTCCTTTCCAAGAAGCCGTTTCTTCTATTTTCCACAATAATCCAATGGATTATTCACCTTGAAGAATATTTGTCTATCGCCTGCGTCTTCTTATGCATAGATAGCAACAGATGATTCCTAAAGTAACTACAGCAATAACGGCCCCACACACGATATAAGATCTATTTGCATCAACCAACAAGCCTCTCGCTGTACCAATATCCTCATGATCGGTAAGCTTCACTTCTCTATTATCGAGAAAGGCGGATTCATCGCTAGTAAGAGCGGTAACCTTCTTCGTTGGTGCACATAGCGGATTCTCCCAACCTTGCCCCTCTTTGTAAGTAAGAAAGAACAGATACTCTTCATGAGGAACGCTTGGTCCCGATAGAGCCCCCAGGTTTTATCCTCAACAATCACCAATTTCTCTTCCGTAATCCCCTTAAAGCTTCTCTTGATTGACAACTTGACCTGGTTGTTCTCCCTCTTCTCCTTGACGCTCTCCACCTGTCCGATGACTACACCATCGTACTTTCGATAGGCTTCGGGGATGCTGTACATAACAGCGCATGATAAGGCCAATGTCTGCTGTGTATATAACGGATTAATAAGCAACAGTATGAATAGAACTAACCCTATCTTCTTCATCGTAGCCCTCCTTTTATGGTTAGGACGCATTAAATCTAGGGAAAGGTTGCAGGTTCTAAATAACAAATAATAAATAGGGCATAGATGTCAGATCTTCATCTCATAATATGAACATTCCAATCGAAGAAGGTGTGCATCACGATGAGCAAGAAGATGAGTCTGCTCATGTTCAGCGGAGAGTATGATAAAGCGATGGCCGGGCTGATTCTGGCCAATTCGGCGCAAGATATGGATATTGAAGTGACGATGTTCTTTAGCTTCTGGGGGCTGTTCCTCATTAGAGATCCTGATAAGATGACCTTGGAGGATAAATCGCTCTATGAAAAAATTATGAGCCTAGCAACGCCCAAAGGTCCTGAGCAGCTGCCGTTATCCAAAATGAACTTCAGCGGGCTAGGCAAATGGATGCTTGAAGAAATGATAGAGGATCAAGAGGCCCCTAAGCTCGTTCATTTCTTAAAGGGTGCACGCAAGAAGAACATTAAGTTCTCCGCCTGCAAGCTATCCGTAGAAATAATGGGCTTAAAGCCTGAAGAATTCCTATCCGGAGTAGAAATCGTCGACGCCCAGAGCTACTTAAGAGATGCCCTGGAGTCTGACATTCAACTGTTTATTTAGAGGTAGTTCAAAAAGTTACACAGCAATAGATAAAGCGATATTCCCGCAACCCGGGTATATCGCTTTTTTTCTTGGAAAATACAAAAAATCGAGTCTGGGCATTCGCCCCTAGCACTACCTCCGGCATATACTGAGTCATCAATGAAGTGAGCGAGGAACGAATGCTATGTTGAAAAATGCAACTCATGCATCTGATGTAATCAGCGTCAATAATCCCGAGGCCCTTGAAGCGCATTTTCTTCCTTTTCGACTCAGAACGATCGGAATCCAGCAGACCTATCCCACTCCCTATGGTAAGCAAAAGATGATCTATGCCGATTGGACAGCAAGCGGACGATTGTACGGACCGATTGAAGCGGCGATTACTGAACAGTTCGGCCTTATATGGCCAATACTCATAGCGAGTCTAGTCTAACGGGCCAGACGATATCCCAGGCCTACAAAATGGCTCGTCAAATCATCAAGCAGCATGTTAACGCCGGTCCTGACGACATCTTGATGTTGACTGGTTCGGGAATGACCTCGGGCATTAATAAACTGCAGCGTTTGCTTGGTCTTAAGGTGCCTGAATGGCAGACCGCTTCACTTGGATTTACGGAAAGAGATCGTCCCGTCATCTTTGTCAGCCATATGGAGCATCATTCCAACCATATCTCTTGGGCTGAGACGATTGGAGATGTCATCATGCTTGAGCCCGGGGAGGATGGAGAAGTAAGCCCCGCCCAATTGGAGCGATCGCTGAACCTTTACAAGCACCGCTATTTTAAGATTGGTGCTTTCACTGCCTGCTCCAATGTAACCGGAAGAACGACCCCTATCATCAGTTAGCTAAGGTCATGCATCAGCATAGAGGAATATGTATCGTCGATTTTGCCGCATCCGCTCCGTATGTGCCCATCGATATGCATCCTGCGCAGCCTCTAGAACAGCTGGACGGCATCCTCTTCTCACCGCATAAATTTCTTGGTGGCCCTGGTACAGCTGGTGTTTTGATCGTACGCAACTCCCTATGTGGCCATCGAATTCCCGATCATGTCGGTGGCGGTACCGTCGATTGGGTGAACCCTTGGGGCACAAAGCATTATGTCCGTGATATGGAGAGCCGTGAGGATGGCGGCACCCCTCCGATCATACAGACGATCAAGACCGCACTATGTATGAAGTTAAAGGATAAAATGAGACCGGAGCTGATATTAGCTCGCGAGCATCAACTGACTGGCCGTTTGCTCCGTGGGCTTGAGCAGATTCCTGGCGTTGATGTATTGGATGCGAACTCCGAGGATCGTCTGGGCATCGTCTCATGGATTATCCAGGGGTACCACTACAATCTTGTCGTGAAGCTGCTGAGTGACCGCTTTGGCATTCAGGCACGAGGCGGCTGTTCCTGTGCCTGCCCTTATGGCCACTACTTACTTGGTATTACCCCCGAGCTCTCTCACTTTATTGAGCAGAGTGTCATTAATGGAGATTATTCCCTAAAGCCCGGCTGGATACGTACATCACTTCATCCGATTATGACGTTACAGGAAGTTGACGATATCATCCACGCGGTAACAGAAATAGCCCGTCATATCGAGACCTGGCAGCATGATTATATTTATAATCCGCTCACCAATGACTGGTCTCATATGCACGGGCAATTCATACCGGACGTCGCAGCCATATATGAAAATTCGCTTTTGATCACGAAGTGAACCAAGAAGTAACTCGGCATCAAATCTTGAATTCACCCGGGCCTTCCGGTGCTGGATATCGACTTTTTTTGAACCTAGTAGATCTATTTTATGCCGAGACGCATTCTGTAGCTGAATATAATTTCCTTCATATGACCGTTAAAATATTTATCCGTCTGTTCTCGGAAAGAAGCTATATCGCCATCAAGCTCTGTGCTGCCGAGCTTTAGCACGCTCTGCAGACCGCCCTGGCTTAGTGCCAGTCCGACATAACGCTCGGCATTGCACAGTTCGCGATGGTGAAATACAAACTCCCTCGTATATCTGAAGGCTCCGCTAGCCTGTAGATTTTGTAAATGCTCGTTCTTGTTCCGTTTGACGGCTTTCGATTCCTCGACCATCTCTCTTTCCAGAATCTTATCGCATTTATCATACAAGTCCATGTATTGCTTCTCCAATTCCCAACTTAGCATCGGCGGCCAGTCGCAATCGTAGGCAGCAAAAACGCCTCCATCGCGTAGAACACGGTGTACCTCGCGTAATGTACTTACCGGCTCCATCCAATGAAATGACTGCGAACAGGTAATAATGTCAACCGATTCCGACTCCACATTGAGCTGATTGGAATAACCAGGAACAAAAGCGATATCGGAGGCCCCCTCCGAGAAGTGTCTTAGCTTAGCTGAGGCAACGCTTCGCATGTCATCATTAGGCTCTACTCCTATGATCCGCGCCGCCTGCTTATTCCAGATTAGAGTAGACAATCCTGTGCCACAACCTAAATCCATCACGAGTTCTGGCTCTCTCTGCAGGTATCGGGTCAATATCTCAGTAACCATCTCAGGGGCCTCGGGACGATAAGCATCGTACACGTCCGCAAACCCTGAGAACCTCTCAACATTGCTCTGCAAATTTCCTTTTGGGATCTCTGGAACCATTCGATCGCCTCCATGATTTATTTTTTGACAATGGGTTAGATGCTAGCTCTATGTGATTTCGCTAGAACTTGAACTACAACTGCTGCTGCATAATCTCATAGACTTGTAGATTACGATAAATCACCTCAAGCAGCGGGGCTTCAATCTGAAGCTCCTTAGCCAAATCGAGTAAATGACCGTGCAGATGACGTCCCTCGATCGATAGCCCCTTCTCCATATCTCTTAGCATAGATGCTTTCATGGTATAGTCCGTCTTCTCCATCGTGATCATATGCCGAGCAACAATCTCCGAATCCAGTGGCGCCCATGCGCTAACATGATCGTCGCACCCTCTTGGAACACACCACGGATGAACTCATATCCATTCTCGCTATCCCGAATGGGACCTAACGGAGCTCGCATCAAAGTCGTTACACCAGCAATAGTAGCAATATACAAATATTTATGCCAAATATCCTGCTCAATATGAGAACTTCGCACGAACGAAGCCTTCGTTCCGCTCAAGACTTCTTCAATCACACGGATTCTCTCTGTCTCTTTGTTCCCGAACTCTCCGAATCGGACATAGTGCCCCTTGCTCGTCTGAATGATATGACCCTGCTCACTCAAAGTAGTCTCGATGAAGCATAGTCCACCGATCACCTTGTCCAACCCGAACTCCTGCTGCAATAGTGAGATATGAGCCACACCATTCAACAGCGGAAGAATCACCGTCTTCTCTCCTACGAACGACTTCAGATCCTGCATGGCCCCCTCTAAATGGTAAGCCTTTGTTGAGAACAGGATTAAATCAAAAGGTTCCGCTGACTCCTGCGCTGTAATAAGCCGCGGCTTCAATGTGAGATCGCCGTTCACACTGCGGATCACCAATCCCTCCTGCTCAAGCTGATGCTTGCGGTGTTCCCTTACGAGAAAGGTAACATCTTCCCCTTCTCAACTAAACGGCCGCCAAAATAACCGCCGACTCCTCCGGCCCCTAGCACTAATATCCGCATCGATTACTTCATCTCCTGACATAGATATTTTAGAGGTTGTTTAAAAAGTCCAATTTTGATCACGAAGTAACACTGAAAGCTTATTCGACATCGAATCTTGAATTCAGCCGGGCCTTCCGGTGCTCACGTACCCAAAACGTACGCCTCGCTCCTCAGTCCCTAGCTTCATCCAACCTTCTCGGTGCTGAAAACCGGCCTTTTTGAACATGCACTTTCAACAAAATTATACTAGATAAAAGAAAAAGCGAATCCGCCCTTCTTCAAAGAGTGAAATCCGCCTATGCATGACTGCAAAAATTTTGAGTATATTACTTAGCGTGCGTGTTCAAAAACGGACTTTTTGAACTACCTCTTAACGTGCATTGTAGTTGTCATAGACCTTCTGCAGCAATGTTCTAAGCTGCTCCTTCTCTTCCTCGGACAAGCAGCAGGCAAGACTCTGGTTGGATTCATCCAGAATCGAGACCAGTACAGGCTCGAATTCCTTGGCCTCGGTGGTTGGATATAACCGATAGGATCTACGGTCGTTATCGTCTACGATCCTCTCGACATAGCCCGCATCCTCCAATTGCTTGATACAACGGGTCGTAGTAGCCTTATCAAACTTCACTTCACAAGTAAGCTGATCCTGATTCAAACCGGGATTCATCAGAATCGTCTTCAAGTAGCTGTGGTGTCCGCCACCACCTATATTATAATCTCTCAATTTGTTGGCTAGTTCCTTCTGATGGATTCGGTTGATAAATGATATCAGCTTGCCGATTGAGTTCATGACTATCCTTGCCCTTCTATATCAGAAATTTGTACATATCTAAAATTTTATCGCACTTTAGTTGCAGCTGCAACTAAAGTGGAGTACACTTTGAATGTGCCATTTAGTTGTATATGCAACAAATTTATATTGCAATGATAAAGTGAGGTCATCAACATGAGTTCAAATCCAGAAATGGTCAGAAAAACGTATCAGGATGATCCTGCCGTACAGAAAAAACGCTGGTTAATTCTGATTGTCATTAATCTGTTCACCTTCATGTCCACACTGGACGGAAGCATCGTCAATATCGCCCTGCCCGTGATATCGAAGCAGCTTGATTTGCCGGTAGCTCAGACACAATGGGTAGTCACCAGCTACTTAATGATGATCTGTGCAGCGATCCTGTTCTTCGGCAAGCTTGGAGATATCGTCGGCAAAATAAAAATATTCAAGCTAGGCATGATCATCTTCACGATCGGGTCACTGTTCTGCGGATTAAGCCATAGCTTGACCACCTTGATTGCCTCGCGTCTCATACAGGCCCTAGGTGCCTCAATGACGATGGCGAATAATCAGGGGATTGTAACAGATATTTTCCCGCCCCAGGAACGTGGCAAGGCGCTCGGGTTCATCGGAACCTTCGTATCGCTTGGTAGCATCGCCGGCCCAAGTCTTGGCGGCATTATCATTTCCAGCCTAGGTTGGGAATATATATTCTGGGTGAATGTCCCGATCGGGATCATCGCCTTTATCGTTGGTGCCAAGACGTTACCACAGGATATTACGAAGCTGCGAGTGAAGATCGACAGGTCAGGTAACCTGTTGTTCACCCTGTTTATACTTGCCCTATTCTCCGGTCTATTACTTGGACAACAAGTTGGCTATGGAGATTACCGTATCATAACCGCATTAGTCGTGTCAGTAGTTGTGTTTATCGCCTTTTTGTGGGTGCAAATGCACAAGCAGGAGCCGCTGCTTCAGCTATCGCTCTTTAAGAATCCGTTGTTCACGTTAAGTATTCTGTGCGGATTTCTCGTGTTCGTTGCGAACTTCTGCTACAACATTATCGCACCATTCTATGCACAGAGCATTCTTAATCTGTCTCCGTCTCAAGCCGGATTCCTGCTGATGATCTTCCCGATTGTCATGGTCATCATCGCCCCGCTTAGCGGTTCTCTGTCGGATAAGATTGGCTCAGAGCTGTTAACCTTCATCGGCCTGATCGTGATGGTTATCGCTCAATTCGGTCTAGCTTCACTGCACGGCGGCAGCCATATTGCTCTCGTCGCGGTATGGATTGCTATGCTCGGGCTTGGCAGCGGGATATTCCAATCCCCGAACAATTCGCTTGTCATGTCCAAGGTACCGCGGACACAGCTTGGGATTGCTGGTAGCATCAACGGCCTGATCCGCAATATTGGAATGGTCGTGGGGATCACGGTAGCAACCACTACCTTATTCAGTGTGATGAGCCACAAAGCAGGTTACCGTGTTACCGGTTTGATTCCAGACCGCCCAGACATCTTCCTGAGCGGAATGCATGTCGTCTTCCAGACATCGGCGACGATCTGCCTTGTAGCCGCTCTGTTGACCGGCTGGCGGCTCTGGTCTTCGAGACGGTCGCTGCGAAATGAACCTGTCCGGTCGAATTAACGGTACGGTTAGCCCCATATGTGGATTGAGCTGGCTTGCGGATAGTGGTGTGTGAACTCGGTAGATTGATCCTCGTTTTTCGCATATTACGCCTGACAAATATAAATACCTGCAAAAATGCAGTTATTTCACCTGGAATAAGCCCGATTTCAAAAAAACATAGAAAAAACCTGCATTTTTGGTCATACCCCTGTCAAGTAGACATATAAAAAAAGCTAAGCTGCTAGCGCGCACCGGTACTCAATCGGTGCGCGTTGTTTCAATTTGGCTTGAAAACGGTGATAGTTGTAGAAATAAATATAATCTTCTACTGCTTGCTGAATTTCTGCTCCTGATCTACACTGTTTAATATACAGCTTCTCTGTTTTGAGATGCGAAAAGAAGGATTCGATGCATGCGTTATCCAGGCAGGTTGCTTTGCGAGAGTGGCTGCCTTTAACGCCGAGTGCTTCTAATTGCGTGTTGTATGCCTGAGACGTGTATTGGAAGCCCTGATCCGAATGGAGCACGGCTTCCGAAACGTCTCTTTTCTTTGCCCATTCTTTTACTGTATCTAGTACGAGTTCAACATCGTTACGTTCTGACAAATTCCAGGCGACAATCTCGTTGTTAAATAAATCTTGGATGACGGATAAATAATAAAATTTCTTTCCGTCGGAAATATAGGTAATGTCAGTGACCATTTTTTGCTGCGGTGCTGTAGCATGGAATTGGCGCTTTAAGCGATTGGGATAGACAACAGAAGGCGTATAATTGGACTGTTTTCGCTTTCTCCGTATCACCGATTGGATCGATAATTCACTCATGATCCTCGATACTTTTTTATGATTCACCTTGTAACCGGCTTCCCATAAGGCGGTCATCATGCGCGGGTAGCCAAACTCTGGGTGTGCAAAATGGATAGCCATCATATGTTCTTTAATTCCATGATCCTTGTCTCGCCTTGCCTCACGCTCAGGGTTTGTGGCTCGCCATTTGTAATAACTGGCTCTTGGTATTCCTGCAATGGTTAGCAAACGTGTAATGCCGTGAGAGCCGCGTAGTTCTTCCACTATTTTATAGTTCTCTTGCTGGCTGGGGCTTCTCCTTTACTAGATTTGGATACCGCTTTTTTAAATAATCTACCTGTGCTTTCAGGTAATCTCGCTCTTCTTCGACACTTCCAAACGACGTACGTGGACGTCCCTTCAGTGGATTTACTTCACCTTTACTCTTACCAAGTGACTCACCGTTTTTCCACTTCTTCACCCAAACCTTTAGCTGCGAACAATTACGAATTCCCTCTCGTTCGGCCACTACCTTGTAACTTGCAGAGCCTTTCAAATAAGCTTGGACTGCCTTTAATTTGAATTCTTCAGTATATGTGTTGAATGTTTGTCCCTTTCTAGCCATAAAATATCCCCTCCAAGTGTCACTCCAACCTCCATCTTAACATGGAGGTTTTTTTGAGTGTCTACTTGAAGGGGATAATACCATTTTGCAGGTTTTTTCTTTAAATCAGCGTTCTATGGCCTAAAAAGATGCACTTTTGCAGTTTCCGTTGCCTGACACTAATCTCTAGCCTCATTTTCTGCCCTCGATCTATGACATCAAACTCTAGCCCCATTTTCTGACCTCGACTATAATCTCAGGCTCTGGCAACTCAGCACGCCACACTTCCCACCTAGCCTAACTTCTCCACTATACTCTTGTATCACGTAACCCAATTCCACCTTCACCTTACTCCTCATCCAAGCTAACAGGGATGTGAATTACTGAGCACGCTCATTTATTTTTCCTTTCATCATTGAAATGAAAGCATACAATTCATACTGCTCCTGCTCCTTCTGGCCGTATGCACGAACCTGCACGTTCCCTGCGGCAATCTCCGCATCGCCAACGATGAGCATATAAGGAATTTTCTGCAGCTGTGCCTCTCGGATTCTATAACCCAGCTTCTCATCGCGCGAGTCCACATCGACCCGAATTCCAGCATCTTTCAAGCGTTCACGCAATTCGTTGGCGTAAGCGGCATGAACCTCGGCTACAGGAATAACTACTGCTTGCACAGGTGCCAGCCAAATCGGAAAGGCCCCTGCATAATGCTCAATCAATATACCGAGAAAACGGTCGATAGAGCCGTAAATCGCGCGATGCACGACGACTGGAGTCTGCTTATTATTCTGCTCATCCACATAGGAGAGCCCGAACTTCTCCGGCATTTGAAAATCCAGTTGGATTGTGCCACACTGGTGGCTGCGATTGAGAGCATCCTTGATATGAAAATCAATCTTCGGCCCGTAGAAGGCCCCGTCCTCCGGATTCAAACTATATTTCAGTCCCGATACTTCAAGCACCTTCAGTAGCGCCGCTTCCGCTGCCTCCCACTGTTCATCGCTGCCCATTGAATCTAGAGGCCTAGTCGACAGTTCTAACGAATACTCGAAACCGAAAATTCCGTAGATCTCCTTGATCAGATCGATCGTATGCATAATCTCCGCCTCAATCTGTTCCGGCGCCACAAAGATATGAGCATCGTCCTGACAGAAAGTCCTTACCCGGAACAGGCCATTTAGCGCCCCGCTAAACTCATGACGATGAACTTGACCGAACTCGGCATAACGGATCGGCAGATCTCTATAAGAATGCAGGCTGTTCTTGAACATCAGCATATGCCCTGGGCAGTTCATCGGCTTAACAGCAAAATGATGATGATCTAGTTCAGAGAAATACATATTGTCGCGATAGTGATCCCAATGCCCGGATTGCTCCCACATATGGCGGTCCATCATGAACGGTGTACGAACCTCCTCATATCCATACTTCAGCAAGAACTCCCGTGACAAGCTCTCTAGTTCATTGCGCAGAACAGTACCCTTGGGCAGATAGAACGGCATGCCGGGAGCCTCATCCGCGAACATAAACAATTGAAGCTGCTTGCCGAGCTTACGGTGATCCCGTTTCTGAGCCTCTTCCTGCCACTTCAGATATTCATCTAGCTCCCGTTTACTTGCAAATGCTACCCCATAAATGCGCTGCAGCATCGGCTTCTGGCTATCCCCCTGCCAATAAGCCCCGGACACATTCAATAGCTTGAAGAATGGCTTGGATCGGAGCAAATCCCGTGCAACACTCTGGGCTAATTCCTCACCATGCTCACCCGAGTCCGCTGCACAGCCTCCTGGAAGAATATCCATATAGCCTCCCTGCTCAAAAATAACAACAGGCTCATCTATAGCTCCTTCTTTGAGCCACTCTACCTTCCAATGCTCTCCCTTCGCCTCGAACAGTTGAATCGCCTCGACACGGGAGCAATGGCGACAATTCGCAGGTTCTTCCTGAGCAACAATCTGCTTCATGCCTTGTTCAATCTCTGCTACATCCTCCTCAGTAATTGGGCTCGCAGCGTCAAAATCATAGTAGAAACCTTGTGGAGTATCCGCGAACATCCCCAGTCTTACACCTTGAATCCTGTGCTGTACGGCTCTCGCCATCAGCATTGCAGCATATCTTCTTCCTAATACCTGCTTCGAAATTGGACTACACATTTCAATATCACTCCTAAAAATTTATTGTTATATGAACAAAAGAGCCCGCTGTCCGCATAGGGACGAGCGCGCTCGTGGTTCCACCCATATTCAATCCGCTAACAGCTTACCTTTAGCGAATCCTTATGATTTCTGTAACGGGAATTCCCGGCAATCCTTACACTCATACTGCTGTTTTGCACCGGCACTCTGCTTCCAATACAAGAGTTGCATTGGGTTATGTTGCTCGGTCGATCGCAAGCATGATTTCAAAATCGCAGCTACAAGGCGGTAAATTCTTACTTCCTCCATAGGGGCTTTCAGCCTGGACCCCATTCTCTGGCATGGTATCTATAAGCACTCTTGTCCTTGATCATCGCTTATATGAAAATAAAAAGCGCTCTGTCCGCAAAGGGACGAGCGCGCTCGTGGTTCCACCCAAGTTCAATCCGCTAACAGCTTACCTTTAGCGAATCCTTATGATTTCTGTAACGGGAATTCCCGGCAATCCTTAAACTCATGCTGCTTCAGTCAATCCGATCGCAAGCATGATTTCAAAATTGCAGCTACAAGGCGGTAAATTCTACTTCCTCCATAGGGGCTTCCAGCCTAGGCCCCATTCTCTGACATGGTATCTATAAGCATTCTTGTCCTTGATCATCGCTTGTATGAAAATAAAAAAGCGCTCTGTCCGCAAAGGGACGAGCGCGCTCGTGGTTCCACCCAAGTTCAATCCGCTAACAGCTTACCTTTAGCGAATCCTTATGATTTCTGTAACGGGAATTCCCGGCAATCCTTACACTCATGCCACTTCAGTCGATCGACCTCATGCATGATTTCAAAATCGCAGCTACAAGGCGGTAAATTCTTACTTCCTCCATAGGGGCTTTCAGCCGGGACCCCATTCTCTGACATGGTATCTATAAGCATTCTTGTCCTTGATTCAAGCTTTTGTGATACAACAATACTAAGCAACACAGCCGGAAATGTCAACAGCTACTTAGCCTATCTTTTCATAACGAATAGCATACGTCGTATCATTAGCAGGATTGAATTGAATATACACATTCACTCCAAACTCGTTGCCATCTTTTGTTCTGATCCACAGTTTGAATTTCTCTTCGACCTTGTCGGATGCCAAATATGAACGGCCTACATGCAAATAATCTATAATATCCGCCTGATAGTGACGCTGAGTCTCTTTGACAGCGATTGTCCCCCATTTAGCGTATTCCGGAACTGCCGCGCTCACTGGGGTAAGAAGAGAAAACAACAAGGCGATCGAAGCTAACATAGTCCCAGTTAATCTTACCATTGGTCTCAAACTAGCATCTCCCCTTTATCATTTATGATTCCTAGTTTTAGAGTGCCTTAACTCCTGTAGCGTTATTCCCACAAAAATGATCGTAGCTGGAACGCACAGCCTGTCATAACGGACAACACGGACGCTTAGAAGGGGAATTTCGAAAATTATGAAATCTTCCGGACATGTTTGCATTAACGCACCTATTTTCTTAGGATACTATATTGGATAAAAATTCTTCTGAATAAAATGAACTTTTTCCGCCCCTGATGACTCTTATAAGTAGAGAGGTGAAGGCATGAATGTGGCTCGATTGGTGAAAAGAGCAAAAAAGAACAATAAAGAAGCACTAATGCAATTAATTATGGCAGAACGAGATGCCTATTACCGGCTTGCTCTCACCTATATGGGAAATGACCATGATGCGATGGATGCCATGGAGGATATGATCGTTGCTGTATACGAGAAAATTGACCAACTCAAGAAGGAAGAAGCCTTCTATAGCTGGAGTAAGACGATTCTGGCCAATTGCTGTAAAGGGTTGCTACATAAGCGAAATAAAGTAGTACTGATAGACGATTGGGATAGAGGTCATGCTCATAGGAACGAAAACGAGCCCATTTATACGAAAGATGCTCCAGATACTTCCAAGGCAGATCCTTCCCCATTGAGTAGTCTTGCCTTGCTGGGAGCGCGCGCTTCGATAGGCGGTCTGGCTCCAGCCGATGATCCTTACCGTCACAGCGATCAACAAATGGACATCAATACAATGCTGCTCAACTTAAATGAGCAACAGAAAGAAGCCATACAGTTAAAATATTTACATGATCTTGACTACCAGATGATCGCTGACATCACGCATGTATCGATCGGTACTGTTAAATCAAGAATCTTTCAGGGATTGAAGAAGCTGAGAGAGCACTTCGGAGGTGATGTTAATGAATAACATAGAGAAGCAGCTTGCTGAAGAAAAGATGCGTATGGAGTCCATTACAGCACCAGAAGAATTAGAGACGAGATTGAGGACCGCGCTGAATGCCGTCCCGCCGAAAAGAACAAAACGAATCTCCCCGGTCTGGAAAATCGCAGCAGTTGTTGTGCTGGTAATAGCGATATGTGGAAATAACTATAATGCGTTTGCCTATTATGGTAAGCAGCTATTCGGATTCGACGAGCTGATGGAGGATAATCTGAAACAGCTCAATGACAAAGGCATGGGACAAATCATTGAGAAGAAGACTACTCTGATCGACGGTACGGAGTTTGTGATCGATGGCATAATGACAGATGCTACCCAACTGATCATGTATTACACCTTATCCAATCCGCACGGATTTGATCAGAATGACGATCCGATCAGACTATATCGAATCAGCGGCTTCTGGACCAACTCCTTTGCGGCAAGCGGAACATCAATCATGAATGAGAAGCATACTGAGATTAAGGGTACGATGACCTTTGACAGTGTGAGTCCGTTCGCCAAGAAATTAACTTTGCATTATAGCCAACCAGTTTCTTCAAATGGCCAAATGTCGGATGACATGATTTCTTTTCCATACAATCCGAATCAAGCGCTTCAAACGCAACTCAGGCAATCGATCAACAAGACGCTTAAAGTCGATAAAGGCTCTCTGACATTCCAGTCGATTACCGCTACGCCTACGCAAACCGTTATCAAAGGAACGATGCAGGTGGACAATTATGATCGGGTCTCTAACGTACTGGACGGAATCGAGCTAAGAGCCAATGGAATTGTAATTCCGATCAAAGGCTACGGGTCAGGTTCTTCATTAGGAGGTAAGAAATTTGATCTTCGCTATGATGCGTTGCCGGAAAAGGTGCAAACCTTAGAACTGGTGATGAAGCAATTTGTAGGGTATCAATCTCTGGACAAGAAGCTGTCTCTTGAGACGATAAGTGCTGAACCGTTCAAAATGGACGGCAAGGACTTGTGGATTAAGGACGTATCCATCACCGCCGAGAATGTCGAGATTACAATTGCCACAGAAGATGATGTCATGCTGGATGGTGTATCTATTGAGACTCAAGGCGAAAATACGCCATTACAAACGACGGTTAGGCAAGATCTCATTAAGCAGGCCGATGGAACGATTCTAAAGGAACGTACCCTGCTCTTTGATACGAAGAATAAGCCCGAATACCTGCTAATCAAAGGAATGCACTATATGAAAACCTACAATAAAGTGATTAAGATCCCTGTTAAATAAACGATATAGCTAATTAAATAGTAGAGCGAGCCGATGAATCGGCCCGCTCTTTTGTATCCCTTCATTTAGCCTAACCAAGTAATACAGCCTGCTCTCCCTCTTCTCCCGATCCCACAGCTCTTGAAAATATAGACTATGTTGGAGCAAGTATTCGAAGGTGCCATCATCTACAACGGCACCGTCCCTTACTAACAGAATCCGGTCCACATGCCTTACAAAATCAAGCCGATGGGCAATAATGAGCAGCGTCTTCTCCTTGAACATATCCAGAATTGTATCCATAATCTTATGTTCGGTAATATTATCAAGAGCCGAGACGGGCTCATCGAGTATGACTAACTCTCTTTGTTGGGCCATGATTCTGGCAAAGGCGAGGCGCTGTCTTTCCCCACCGGATAGCTTGATTCCTTTTTCACCGACCATCGTATTAAGCCGTTCCGGAAGACTGAGTACTTTGTCTTTCAGAAACACCTGATCCAGCAACTCGTAAATCTGCTCATCAGACATTTCCTGATCGAATGCGATATTGCCGCGGATCGTCGTATCGAAGATCGGTGCATCCTGAGGAATGTACGATACATGATCATATAAACTGTTCAGCTTGATCCGGTCGATATCCAGCCCGTCGACGAGTATGCTGCCCGACTTCTTCTTAGTAGCCCCAGCATTAATTTGACGAGCGTAGATTTGCCGCTGCCGCTTAAACCGACGATGGCGACGGAAGTTCCTTGCCGTATATTAAATGTGACCTGATCCAGCAACCTCGTATTTCCGTAATCGAAAGACACATCCTTGAACTCAATCTGCGCGGATAACTTTCCTACTTCCACACCGTAATTTAAATTAATATCTTCTGGCGCATTTATGAACTGCTCGAGGCGTGTATACGCCACCCGATTCAGCTTGTAATCCACGTAAACCACGTTAAATATCGCAACGGGTGTATACACTTGATCGATGAACATGATCAATGCAACAATTACCCCGATAGAAGTACTGCCGGCCAAAATTTGCTTGAACCCGAACACTAAAACTGCTATTTTCAGTAAATTGACGATAATTGCAAATATAGTAAAAAACGCCTCATGAATCATTCTGATCCGGCAGTTCTTGGCCACAATATCCCCAGCCGTAACGGTCAGTCTCTCAATTTCCTTGTCATAGCGTTTATTCAACCGAAATACGACCAACTCCATAAACCCGCGGACCGAATACTTGGCCATCTTCTCCTGGCTTTCCAGTAGCGAGGACTTAATCCGATACAACATTCGCAGCAATAAATTGGTCACCAGGAAGATAACGATATAGCCCACTGCAATAACCAACATGATTTTCACATTATAAAAACTAATGAACAGCAGGCTGAATAAAATCGTCGGCAGTAGATTATGAAATATTTCTAGGTAAAAAGAATAAATAATGCTACTCCCGGCGGAGGCACCGTTCTCGATCACCTTAATCATTTGCCCAGTTCCTATGTTCTGATAGGCGGTGTAATCCATTTTCGAGACCTTCGTAAGGGCCATGATCTTCAGCTTCTCAAATATGCCGTTAGACAAATACACCTGCGGATATTCGATCAGATAATTCAAGACAGTTACGCTTAGTAAAATGCAGCCATACAGTAAAATTAACCGCAGTACTTCATTCAAACTATGGAATAGAACCGCTTGGTCGATCAGTTCTTGAAATAATCGGATTCCATAGGCATTCAGAAATTGGACCAAACACCCCATCATGATATATATCAATATCGTCCGTTTAAATAGAGAAAAACACTTTTTTAACAACTTAACCTACCTCCAATGAGTCCAAAAAAGCCAAGGAAACCAGCTTCAGCAAGCAGAAGAAGGTAAGCAATGTCTACTGACATCCCTTTACCCGTTCCATTCACTATAGCTATGGTGTCCTTGGCTTAATTTAAAAGTATGACAATCTAAAGACACCGTTCAAAGTTTCTAGTCTTCATGGGATCAAAAGGGCGCAGAACCCCCTTGATAGCTGGTACGCGTGTTACCCAGCCCGAGAACTAGTTACTTCGAACGATACGGGTTGCCATCTCTTCACCTCATTTTTGTAGATTAATCTTATTATATCTGTTCCTTCCAGCTCCTACAACAATGCTATTCCCGACCCTACTGCCCTTTTAATCAAATAAAAAAGAACGGCCGAAGCCGTTCCTCCAATCTTACTGATCCTTATGAGTTAGCTTAATCTCAATACCTGAGCCTCGTATGGGCGAAGCTCCATCTGCTCAAGCCGCGTCCCCTCAGGCAATTCATAGTTGCCGAGCAGCCGCTCGTAAGAACGGTAACCCACTGATGCAGGTAGCTCGAAAGTCACAGGATCGGCGAAGAAGTTAAGAATCACCAGCAAGCGTTCTTCTCCCAAAGTGCGAGTGTATGCATAAATATGCTCGTTATCCTCCAACAGAAGCTCATATTTACCATAGACGATGACTTCATTCTGTTTGCGCAACTCAATCAGGCGACGATAGTAATGGAAAATAGAATCCGGGTCGGCCACAGCCTCCTCGGTATTGATCTGTTTATAATTCGGATTGACGACAAGCCAAGGTGTCCCGGTAGTAAAGCCGCCATGCTCTGTTGTATCCCATTGCATCGGTGTACGGGCATTATCGCGTCCTTTGCTATAGACGGAAGCCATAATATCTTCAACCGAGCGGCCTGCTTCGCGATGTTCATTGAACATATTATGCGTCTCGATATCCTGGTACTCTTCAATCGTTGCAAACTTCACATTAGTCATGCCAAGCTCTTCACCCTGATAGATAAACGGTGTGCCCTGCATCGTATGAAGCAATGTACCGAGCATTTTAGCTGATTCCTTGCGGTATTGGCCGTCATCACCGAAGCGGGATACCATTCGCGGCTGGTCATGATTATTTAGGAACAGGCTGTTCCAGCCCTTCCCTTCAAGGTCAGTCTGCCACTTGCTCATAATGCGCTTGAAGTCGAGTAGCTTCCACGGCGTTACAAACCATTTGCCGCCTGGGCCTGAGTCAATGTCCATCGATTCGAACTGGAACACCATGCTCAGCTCGCCCCGATCCTCACCTACATAGAGCGCCGCTTCCTCTGGCGATACTCCCGGCGTCTCGCCAACGGTCATCACATCATACTTCGACAGTACTTCCTGATTCATCTCCTGCAGGAATTCATGGATACGCGGTCCATTCATGAAGTATTTGCCGCCGTCCTTGTATTTGCTTTCTCCTTCTCCATCCGGTAAGCCTTCGACTTTGCTGATCATATTGATGACATCCATCCGGAAGCCGTCAATACCTTTATCTAGCCACCAGGTCATCAAATCATACACCTCACGACGTACCTTCTCATTCTCCCAGTTCAAATCCGGCTGTTTCTTGGAGAAGAGGTGCAGATAATACTGATCTGTCTTCTCATCGTATTTCCAGGCCGAACCACTGAAGATAGAAGCCCAGTTGTTCGGCTCCTTGCCGTCCTTACCATCACGCCAAATATAATAATCACGATAAGGATTATCCTTAGACTTGCGAGACTCAACGAACCAGGCATGCTCGTCCGAGGTATGGTTTACTACCAAATCCATAATCAGCTTCATTCCGCGGCTATGCAGGCCGTCAAGCAGACGCTCCCAATCTTCTATCGTACCGAACTCATCCATAATTCCCCGATAGTTGCTAATGTCATAGCCGTTATCGTCGTTCGGCGACTCGTAGACCGGACATAGCCAGATCACATCTACTCCCAGCTTCTGCAAATAATCCAGTCTTGAAATAATCCCGGAATATCGCCGATTCCATCCCCGTTGCTGTCCTGGAAGCTGCGCGGATATATCTGATAAACTACGCTTTCCTTCCACCATGTCTTCTTCATAAATGAAAACTCCTATCCATTTATTTATCTATATTCATGATGCTTATGATTTTACAGCCCCTTGAGTGATTCCGTTAATAATCCATTTCTGTGCAAAGACATATACGATCACCATCGGTGCCAGCGCCAATAAGTAAGAGGCAAAGGCTAGGTTGAAATCCGTACTGAATTGGCCTTGAAATACATACTGCACCAGAGGTAGCGTATACGATTCCGGTTTGCTTAGAATAATGAGCGGAAGCATGAAGTCATTCCATGTTGACAAACAGCTCAGAATAGCGACTGTTGCATTAATCGGTGCAAGCAGCGGGAAGATGATCCGCCAGAAGGTTCCATACGTCGTTGCACCGTCAACCGTTGCTGCTTCCTCCAGCTCTAACGGGATAGAGCGGATATAACCGACATAGACGAAAATATTAAAGGCAAGTCCATAGACGATATACAGAATGATCAAGCCAGGAATGTTGTTCATTCTCAGATCGGTCGTCAGCTTCACTACCGGCAGCATAATGATCTGGAACGGAATGAACATCGCGCTAATGAAGTAGAAATATAAGCCTTTGAAGAACTTATGGTTCATATTACGCGCTACGGCATACGACACTAGCGAGTTAGTTAAGAGTACAAAGCTCACCGAGAAGAGCGTAATGACGAAGCTATTCTTAAACGCCGAGAAGAAATTCGTTGCTTCGATCGCACGGGTGAAGTTATCGAAGTGCAATCCCGTCGGTAGAGCGAAGATCGATTGTGCCATTTCTTCTGGATTTTTCAATGCAATAGATACGGTCATATACAGCGGAAATAGAATAACGATCGAACCGAGGGTAATCAGGGCTGTTACGAGCCAATTGGTGGAGTTTCTGGTTTTCATTAGGCATCCAACTCCCTCTTCTGTAAAAAGTTAAGCTGTACCACAGAGATGATTACGATCACGATGAAGTAAATGACTGCGTTCGCCGATTGATAAGCGAATTCTCCGCCCTGGAAGCCACCTTGATAGATCAGCATGGCGATCGATTGTGTCGAACGTCCAGGACCGCCGCCGGTAAGAGCTACGATCTGGTCAAATACCATGAGCGAGTTCTTCATCGCTAGCACCATGTTAATCGTAAAGAACGAAGCCAGCATTGGAAACGTCATCGACCAGAATGTGCTCCAAGGACCTGCACCATCAATATCCGCCGCTTCGTAAATATCACGTGGAATGGTCTGCAGACCAGCCAGGTACAAAATCGTATTAAAGGCAATCCCTTGCCATACCGCTACGATGACGATACCAATCCAGGCCCACTTTTCACTACCGAGAATGTTAATCGCCAGCATCTCGCTGCCCAGCTTCTCGCCAATCATTGGAACAGCATTAGCAAAGATGTAGTTAAAGATATAGCCGACAATTAATACGCCGAGAACGTTAGGTAGGAAGTAAATACCGCGGAAGAAATTGCGGAATTTGATGCGCGAATTCAGCCCCAAGGCAATAAGCAAGCTGATGACATTAATAAATATAGTAACGACGATCGCGTATTTGAAAGTAAACAGATAAGCGTTCAGAACATTACTATCTGTGAATAAGGATGCAAAGTTCTTAAAGCCTACAAAATCATAGCTGTCGCTATATCCGTCATAGTTCGTGAACGAATAAAATATCCCTTGCAGCGTTGGAAAGGTATGAAATAGGAAAAACAGGAGCAAGGCCGGTATTGTCATTGTATAGAACGCGGCTTTCCTTTTGGCCATCGTAATCCTCCTTCTTTAAATGGAGAAGAGCGCACGATCAGCGCACTCTTCTCCTCTCACTAAGGGCTTAAGGTTCAAGCTTATTATTTACGGTTTGCAACCTTGTCCCACTCTGTATCAAACTGCTTCACATAAGCGTCTACATCTTTCTTTTGCAGGAAGCCTTGAATAATCGTGTCAGCTTTCACTGCACTTGGAATGAAGTGGTCGGAGAAGTCCTCGATCGCACCGCTCTCGAAAGCCGCATTGAAGCCTTCTACGCTTGGATCAGATTGCGTTACGCCTTTAACCGCAGAGAATGCTTTTTGTTGATCGATGAAGAATTGAATATTGTCGGGTTGCAACATGAAATCAATGAATTTCTTAGCTTCCTCAGAATGCTTCGTATTCTTGGAGATCGCTAGCAGAGTGTCGACCCCGGAAATTACTTTGTTCTTCGCTTCATCATTTGTTGCAGGGAATGGGAATACACCCAGCTCTACATTTGGATTTGACTTCAGAATTTCAGGGATAGCCCATACGCCTTGAATGTACATAGCAGCTTCTCCTCTGGCAAATGCAGCATTACCATCGTTGTAGCCTTTGCCGAACAGATCCTTCTGACCGAAGTCGAGCAGTTTCAATTGCTTCTCGGCAACTTCACGGAACTCAGGGCTATCGAATTTGATAGTTCCCTCGGTACGTTTGCCATAGAAGTCGATGCCGACAATATCACTGGACAGAGAGTTGAACGGAACTAGTGTTGTCCAGGAATCCTTTAACGTCTGATAAATTGCTGTCTTGCCAGCGTTCTTCGCTTTTTGAGCTACATTTATAAATTCATCCCAAGTCTTAGGAACTTCAACTCCAAGCTCGGAGAAGATCGCTTTGTTATAAATCACACCGCTTGCATTTGCCGTAAACGGAATGGCATAAGCGCTTTCAGAACCGATAAGCTTGTTCAACATATTCAGATAAGCTGGTTGAATATTATTAAGTAGAGCATCTCCGGTAAGATCAGCGAAGATTCCGCTCTTTGCTAATTGGGAATAAGTATCTGTGGCACCGAGACCGATAATATCAGGAACGTCTTTTTTCGCTACGCGGGTTTTAAGGACAGTCTCAGCATCCGGCGGGTTCACTTGCTGAACATGAATATTCGGATTCGCCTCATTGAATTTCTTAATAAGAGCATCGAATGAATCCTTGGCTTCTGTCTTGTTCTGGAAGAACTCCAGCTCTACCTTCTTGGCCGATGGCGTATTGCCACTGGACTCATTTGAATTTTTCGAGCTGCCGCAGCCAGCCAACGCCATCAAAAATAATGCACTCACAAGAACTAAGGATATTGTCTTTTTCATATTTACTGACCCTCCATACTGTTTGTTTTTGCCGTGTAGAATAACCAATATCGAGTAAACGTATACTTCTAGTTTAAAGAAACGCCCTGTCTTCTCTTTCCCGGCAACCACCTCCCTCAAGTCAATTATCTATTAACTCTCTCTGTAACCCGTCTATGAACAATTGATAGAAATAGACTAGGAAAAGAGTAAACGTTTACTTAATTGTGAAAAAAACTTGCCTTGTTGTTCAAGGCATTTGGCGAACCGTTTGTCTCTCTATTAATTGATGGCTAACGATGCTACTGGATACCTGATCGGTACCCTCGATTAATTGAATCAGCATCTCAGATGCCATACGCCCCATCATCGGCAAAGGCTGGTGAATCGTCGTTAATGGAGGAAAGACCATTCTCGAGAAGACCAGATCATCATAACCGATTATCGACATATCCTCCGGGATTTTAAGTCCTCGTTCCAAGGCTTCCCCATTGCGCCGATTGCCATCTCATCACTGGCAGCAAACAGAGCCGTGAACGGTGGTGCCTCATCCAGTAGCTTCTTCATCGCTTCACGCCCCATATCCAGACGGAAGTTTCCGTAGCCAACTCTCGAATCCATATATTCCAGACCATTATCCTTAAGTGCCTGACGATACCCCTCCAGACGAGGAACGCCAGCAATGGTATCTGTAATCGTACCGCAGATCATAGCGATATCACAATGTCCTTTGCGGATAAGATACTCTGTAGCGTGATAGGAAGCCTGTCGATCATCTACCTTCACATAAGGAATAGCATGCTTATGGGATAGTGTGTTAACCATTACGACCGGAACCCTCATTTGCTTAAGCAGCTTGTAATACTCATCCTCCAAAGATCCACTTGTGAATATCACTCCATCCACCTGCTTCTCTCCAAGCACCTGAAGGTACTTCAGCGTACGCTTTCCGTCTTCATCTGTATTGCACATAATGACGCTGAATCCCTTATCATTGGCTACCTGCTCTATCCCGTGCAGAATTTCTGACGAGAAGCTGCTCGATACGTCGGGAACGAGGACACCGATCGTCTGCGTTCGCTTGTTGATTAGACCTCTGGCAATTGCGTTAGGCTGGTAGCCGAGCTCTTCAACCGCTTTCAAAACCTTCTGCTTCGTCTTGTCAGAATAGCCTGAAAGATTGTGAAGCACTCTAGAGACTGTAGCAACCGATACCCCTGATGCCTTGGCAACATCCTTAATTGTTGGAGGGTTCATATTCCCATCACGATCGCAACCTTCTTTACATATTCATAACCATTATTATTTACTTAAAAACTTTGAGTAAACGTTTAACTTGGTTACAGTATACTTTTCTGTTTTTCCTTTGTCAACGCTTTTATGAATCGCTTTCACAATTTTAGGTCAAATGATCTTGCAATAAATTAAGCCCTTTCCTGCTTGCCTGGCCACCCGCCCCCATCGATTGAAGAGCGGGCTGCCAGCTGCTGTAAACCATTATGGTAACGTCAATAAGAGAGGTTTAACCGTATTGGCAAAAGAATAATTTGTGGTCTTATCCCAGTTGATCGACCATGTCATCGCGCCGCGGAAATCCGGATACTTCGCTACTGGCTTGTACGTCCCGCAATCCGTGCCATTCGTCAGGCATTTCAACGCATTGTTAACGACCGTTGGAGAGACATATCCTCCTCCAGCCGCACCCGAAGTGGCAGGTACTCCGATTCCTAATTGAGAAGGCTGTACCCATTGCAGCGTCAGATCGGACAACGCCGTAAGGAAATCAATCGTTCCCTGTGAGTAGCATTTCCCGTCACGGCCCAACATACACCCTGAATTATAATATTGTACATTCATGACGGTAGTGATGTCTTTAAGATTGTTGTATAACTGCATGTACGTTGTATTTGGGCTTTGCATATCAATCGTCTGCGGAGCCATCGTTAGAATAAATCCAGGGCCGACTTTGGTCTGCAATTGGCGTACCGCAGTCGTCAGGTTCGTTACGTTCATGCCGTTCTCCAAATCAATGTCGATCCCATCAAGCCCGAACTGTGTGATCAGACCGTACATGCTGTCCACGAAATTCGTGACATTCGGAGATGCGCTGTTCAAATTAATGTTCCCTTTTTCGCCTCCGACGGAAAGAATAACCTTTTTGCCTTGGGCACGCTTGGCCTGGATATCATTAATCAGGTCGGCGTTAGTGTAGCCACCCAGTGCGTTGGACAGCGGTCCATCTACGTTAAAGGTAACGCCGCCCGGCTTGGCCGGATCCATATCCGCAAACGATAGCACGATAATGTCGTATTGGCTAGGAACATCGCTTAGCTTAATATTAGAGGAACCGTTAATGAAATTATGCCAATAGCCAGTCAGCGTATGTTTCGGCAACTGCCCGCCGCCTCCGCCGCCTCCTGTCGTCGTTGCGCTAACACCTGTGCTTAGTGGGGATACATTCCCTGCAGCATCCTTAGCCGCTACTTTGAAAGTATATGTCGTACCCGCGGAGAGCCCTGAGACCGTAGCGCTTGTTCCTGTAACGGACATCGCCAGGCTTGTGCCTTGGTATACATCATCAGCCGGTGACTCCGACATTATCGGTGGAGGCCGTCCAGGATAGCGATACCGATGATGAAGTTACACCTGTGACTGTAACATTGGTAGGTGTCGAAGGAGCTTGAGTATCTGGGCCATTAACGGCACTCGTCTTCACGCTGATCGTATTGCTGGAAGGAGATATATTACCGGCTGCATCTTTTGCCTTGACTGAATAAGAATAAGTCGTATCCGGAGTAAGTCCGGTATGCGTAAATGACAGCGTAGTCCCGGAGACACTGCCGACGGATGCCGTGCCTTGATAGATCACGTATTCCGTTACGCCGACATTATCGGTAGAGGCTGTCCACTGCAAAGTAATACTGGTAGTTGTCACGTTAGAGGCACTCAAATTACCTGGAGCGGTAGGTGGCTGAGTATCGGCCGTCCCGCCTTGCGTTTTCTGCCATAATGCAGGCACATTTGGTGGTTCCCAGCCGACAAGCGACGTATGCGCTTGAACAGCTTTATAAGTATCGCCTCCATACGTAACGGTATCATTTGCTTGATAAGCAACATTCGGTGCCCACGCACCGCGATCTGCGGCAAATGCTAGCGATGGCAGCAGTGCCACTAATAACGCGATAATCAGTAAGACAGGTATTCCGCGCTTGATCCCTTTGCTCGTCTGTTGCGGCATTTTTCTCATCGAAATTCCTCCTTAACGTATCAGCTAGCTACTTCCATCTCCCTTGAAACCTTGAGACTCCTCCTTTCTTCTATCTCTATGAAAATAAACTATGCACCGTACATCGATAGAGCAGCCATTGGTAGCATAGATATTTAAGTAAGACATACTTACCAAGAAGAATATCCATCACAAAATAGGCCCATTGACTATATGGACTTTGAGGAGAACTACACTACTTACCAGATTGAAGAACCGATAGATTGGAATAGTTGAAATTGAAAAATTGATGCTTAAAAGAGGAATCACATCAACGACTGGACTAGCATTACAGGATTATGGATAAGAGGAATTACATACTTCAGGAAAACCGAGGTTAACTTTATTAATTTATCTTCATTGTAAATAAATGTAATTCTATTGTCTATATCTGATTCTATAAAAAATATCAAATTTTAAATTTAGTCAAAATAGTTCACGCTTACTGGCATAAAAAGTCAGATCTATTAATCTCCTAAATCATTCACAAAGTAAAATAATAACTTCTTCTTAACCTGATTAAATCTAACGCTACTCGGCGTATTTTCGAGCATACTTCTCCTCTCTTCTGCCCCAAAGTTACCGTATCGAAAAAAAACTGCAAATCTGCATCTTTCCGCGAACATTAAATGTCCATTTCAGGAGAAAGATGCAAATCTGCAGGCTTTTAGAACTCATTTTCTTTAAACTAGCTGATTCCTAGGAAAAAAGATGATTCTTGCATCAATTACCCAAATAGAGTGATTTCCGCGATAAAAAGATGCATTTATGCAGGTATTTCAGCTCCGTAGTCTGCCATAGACCGTTCACCTGAGCTTCCCACCTCACTTCGGAGTATCAGTGACTTCCTAATACCTAATCACATCCCAATCTATAAGTGCTTATCCCAAATCAGGCTCGGCGACAAAACGTACCCGCGGTGCCGCAGCGCCATGCAACTCAAACATAATAATCTCATTGCTTCCCTCTCGCAGCAGTGGTCCCGGCACATACATCGTTCTCTGAGGCCCGACATTCCAATAACGGCCCAGGTTGAAGCCGTTCACGAAGACGACACCCTTGATCCAGCCATCCAGACTGAGGAATGTATCGGCGATATCCTTTACCGTAAATTCGCCACGGTAGAAGGATGGTTCCGCATGACCTGATAACGGTTCGAACTCAAGACCAGACAGATCACTCAGCGGCAACGGATGGATCGTCCAATCCGACAGGAACTGCATGCCATGCCGAACTCCAACCGTGATTCCCTTGAGGTCCTTAATATATGGCCCGTAATTGACCCGTCCCATATTCTCCACAAGTATGCTAAGATGAGCACCGCCTTCCGGCACTTCGAACTCTATGATGGCCCCTGGCTGGCTGCGATCCAGAGTTCCAAGAACCCGTCCGTCCAGGAACACCAGCGCCCGATCATGCAATTCCTGAATATTTAGCGCTTGCTTCGGTCTAGGACCAGAAATAAATGTACTATATTGAATGAATCCATAATCCTGCCCAGCTTCTCCATCGGTTCAGGGTAGGCGGATTGGACTGGGCGGGAAATCTGCGGTAAATTTTGCGACAATGGAGCTTGACCAGTCATGACGACTTCACCGTAGGCCTGCTTCACTATAGGCTGCGGAAGTTCTAGAGTGGCAAGCTTCCGATGCTTGGCAATCACATCGCGAACGGCATAATACTTATTCGTCGGTTCGCCGCTCTCATTTAATAGAACGTCATAGTCATAGCTTGTAATCGTAGGCTCATAACTGTCCTCTGTATGTCCATTCGCCCCGTTATAGAAGCCGAAGTTCGTACCGCCGTGGAACATATAGAAATTGACCGAGGCACCCATGCTTAACATCTCATCCAGAACCTCAGCCACATCCTGGGCTGGACGAGTATGATGCCCTTCCCGCCAATGATCAAACCAGCCATTCCAGAACTCCATACACATGATCGGTGCATCCGGTTGGTACTTGCGGAGCTTGTCGAAGGCCTCAGCAGGTCGAGACCCAAAATTCACTGTGGCTAGCACACCGTCAACCATACCGCCCTGCAGCATATAATCCTCCGGACCATCCGAAGTGAACAGCAACACATCGATCCCGCACTTGATCATCGAATCCTTCAAATAGTTCAAATAAGGCTTATCATTGCCGTAACTTCCGAACTCATTCTCAATCTGCATCGCGATAATTGGTCCGCCTTGTGTACATAACAGTGGCCGCAGCTTAGGCAGTAGTACGTCATAATAAGCATCAACATACTCCAAGAACGGCTTATAATAGCAACGCAGCCGCATATCCGGTTCCGCCAGTAGCCAGGCTGGAAATCCGCCGAACTCCCATTCCGCACATATATAAGGAGATGGTCTTACGATTACATGCAGGCCAATACTCCCTGCTATCTCAATAAAGCGTACAAGATCCGCGATGCCCTCGAAGTTGAACTGCCCTTTCTGTGGCTCATGCAAATTCCAGGCCACATACGTCTCGACTGTATTGAAGCCGCAGGCCTTCAACTTAATCAGCCGGTCCTCCCAATATTCCGGTAATACACGGAAGTGATGAATCGCCCCGGAGATAATCTGAATTGGCTCATTATTGTAATAGAACGAAGATCCCGAATAATGAAAAGTAGACATAATTCCCTCCAAAGAATTATTTTCAGTCCAGCACCTTTTTATTGTTGAACCTAACGGAAATATGTTCCGCTATTGGCTTGCTAACCGCGCAATTTCATTGCAATTCTTTGTAATAGGGGCGCTCATTTCCGTTAGATTTTCTAAAGTCGCTTTTTCACCTCAATAACGCCCCTCACATCCGTTAGACCTGAGCTCAGATTCAATTGCTATTTCTTCTGTTCCTGAACGACGAAGCTATCCGCGAACTCCTGCATACCGATGGTTCGGCCCTCTACTCGGGACTCCTCAGCTGCAAAGGCCATCAGGTGGCTCTGTACGGAATGATTTGCCGAGGTCAATCCCTGGCTCTTGCCGTCAGCCCTTACCAAGTTCAGAAAATCCTTCACAAGCTTCATATCGCCGCCGCCATGTCCAACATGACCGCCCATATCCTCGAAGCTGATCCGCTCAACTTTGCCGTTGAAATGGATTACTTCAATCTCATTTTTCTCCATGGCACCACGAATTTCTCCGGTTGTCCCCATTAGCTTGATCGTGCGGCTAATATCCCGTGTGAATGCGCTCATGGTGAAAGCCGCAGTAACGTTGTTGGCAAATTCAAGATTGACGACCTGATGATCAACCACATCATTGTCGCAATGATATACACAGCGGCCATAAGGCCCTTCCTGGAGCGCCTTATAACGAGCCTCATAGCTCATATCATTGCTGATTGCCGAAGTCGGCCAGTCCGTATTGTCCGTTAAATACAGGTTTGGCGCATAATACAAGCACTGATCCGCAGCCGGACAGCCGTCCAGACAGCGAAGCGGAGCGCCTTCTGGTGCCTCCGACGCTTTGAAGTGGCTAAGCGAGCCAAAGGAAGCGACTTGAGTACAATCCGCACCGGCCAACCAGAGTAGAATATCAAGGTCATGGCAGGACTTGGCCAGAATCATCGGACTGGAATCCTCCTTGCGCCGCCAATTGCCGCGCACGAAGCTATGTGCCTGATGCCAATAGCCAACATTCTCATTATGCTGAATTGACATCAGCTGCCCGATCGCCCCACGGTTCAGAAGGTCCTTCAACGTCGAGAAGAATGGTGCATATCTCAGCACGTGGCAGATGGAGAATACAAGTCCTGATTTAGCTGCCATTTCCCCCATTTGAATGCACTCCAGAGGATCAGGCGACATCGGCTTCTCCAACAGAACATGATAGCCCAATTGCAATGCCTTCATCGTCGGTTCAAAATGCTGCTTATCCTGAGTACAGATCAATACGGCATCGGCCAGCTTGGGCCCTGCGAACAATTCATTCCAATGCTCAAAGCATAGCTCGTCGGGGATCCCGTGCCGCGCCTGAAAGCTCTCTCTCCGTTCCCGCACAGGCTCTGCAACCGCCACGACCTCAAGCTCATGCGGATGCTGTAAGGCGTATTCCAAATAGTTGATTCCACGTAATCCTGCTCCGACTAATGCTACCTTAACCCTCTTCATGCCACCATCGTCTCCCTTTCTGCCGTGTATCTATTCTTTGACACTCCCAACGGTCATCCCTTTAACAAAATATTTCTGTAAGAAAGGATATACAACCATAATCGGTAGTGCACCCATAAATATTTGTGCCGTTTGTAGTGTTTTCTCGCTTAGATTCTCCATCGCCTTAAGCTGTTCAAGCGAGATCGAGGACATTTGTGAGTTAATCGACATGATTAGGGTCGACAAATAGGTCTGCAACGGATATTTCAGCCGGTGAATTCAGGTACAATATCCCGTCAAACCAGGCGTTCCAATGCCCAACGATCGTGAACAGCCCGATAGTTGCAATCGACGGCAGCGAGATCGGTAAATAAATACGCCATAAAACTCGCCATTGTCCAGCGCCATCGATCGTAGCCGCCTCGTCGAGCTCCCGCGGTATTCCGCGGAAGAAATTGAGCATCAACACCATGTTCCAGACATTCAGCGCACCGGGTAGAATCAATGCCCAGATTGTATCGATCACCCCTGTGTTCTTAACGATAATATAGGTTGGAATCAAGCCCCCACCGAAGAACATCGTAATGGCGAAGAACCATGCATACACCGTTCTGAATTTAAACTGCTCATTTGTTTTCGATAATGGAAAAGCGGTAATAAACACGAGCACCATATTGATCACTGTCCCCAGCATAACCCGTTCGACAGAGACGCCGAGCGATCTGAAGAACTCGACTTCTCGCCTAGGTACCTGTAGGCATCTAAATTGAACCCGACTGGCCACAGCTTCACTTCGCCGGCCATAGCTGCTGTATTCGAACTAAGGGAAATCGCTAGCAAATGGATAAAAGGAATTATACCAAGCAAGGTAATGGCGCTGAGCAGCAGTGCATTGCCGATTACAAAAATTTTTCTGCTGATGGTCGATTTGTGCATCTCTCTTACCTCCTGGCTAAAAGATCCGATAATTGTTATATTTATAGGCCGCGTAATAGGTGGTCGATACCATGATCAGGGAGACAACCGATTTGAACAGTCCGACGGCTGCAGCCGGGCCAAACTGTTGACTGAACATCCCAAGCCGGTATACAAACGTATCGATGATATCGCCGCCTTGATAGACGGTCGGATTGTACATAATTAAGATCTGCTCGAAGCCTGCATTGAGAATACCGCCCAAGCTAAGCACTCCAAGTAGGATCAGAATTGGCATCATGCCAGGCAGAGTAATATTCAACATCTGCTTCCATCTTCCGGCTCCATCCACTTCAGCCGCTTCATATAACGTTGCGTTGATTCCGGTAATCGCGGCTAACATAACGATCATGTTGTAGCCCATCCCTTTCCAGATATCAGACCCAATGACAATTCCACGGAACCAGCCGTTATTAAGCATGAACATGATCGGCTCCATGCCTAACGCCTGGAGTATTCCGTTCACAGGTCCACTCAACGAGAACAATTCGATAATAACCCCACCAAGAACGGTCCAGGAGAGGAAGAATGGTAGAAATATAGCGGATTGGATCACACGCGAGAACCATCTCTTCGTGATTTCATTAAGCAGCAATGCCAGAATCAAAGGTACGAGCAGGAATAAGACCATTTTACATACCGCAATAAGAATGGTGTTCCATAGTACCTGCGTGAAATCTGGTAGCGCAAACACATATTTAAAGTTGTCAAAGCCTACGAATTCAGATTTGAAGAACCCGGACAACGGCTCAAACTGCTGGAAAGCCATTACCAGACCAGCCATAGGGCCGTATGCATATATCAACGTAATAATGACGCCGGGCAGCAGCATTAAATGGAGTATATATTCCTTCTTTAGTGTTTTCACAAGCGAGACCTCCATGTTAAATGTAAAACGGGAGGAATTGCCGACTGCTTCAGGCGGATCCTCCCGTTCCAGCATCACGATTTATTTCACAGCTTCCTTGCTGTACCAGTCATTCACCTCTTGGGTGATCTTGTCGCCACCAAGGGTCTTCCAGCTGTCAACGAACTTGTCAAATTCATCAAGTGGGGCGCCCATAATGATCTTAGTGAACGACTCCTGCATCAGCTTATCAAGCTGCATGCCTTTCTCTACCTGCGTCGCTGTAGGCAGAGCATAGAATTCGTTGTTCACATAAGCCCCTTTCTCTTTAATCATGCGAGTTGTTCCCCAGCCACCGTCCTTAGCTGCACGGCTGAAGTATTGTCCCCAGTTGACGCCTTTGGTGTACTCAGTCGTATCTCCTGCAAGGTAATAATTCGCTGCCTTGAATACTTCCGCTACAGGTTTGTAGTTTTCATCTTCAAGCGTAATTTCCGTCTGCTTGCCGTCGAGAGCTTTATTGACTTCCGTGTAAACCGTCTCGATCTCCGTAGGATTATAGATCCGTGGGTTGAACCAGTTATAGACAAACCCATTCTCAGGCTTATTCTCTTCCATATATTTCTTGTTGCCCACTTCAATAAAGTAATTGATCAGTTTTATAGCAGCTTCGGGATTCTTCATGTTCTTGTTCACACCATACAACCTGTTGCTGCGCATCTTTGGCACTAAGGACTTGCCAGGGCCGTCTAATCCCGGAATTTGCAGGGCAATCCAATCTGCCTTCGGATCTTTATCGACGTTCATATTTAGAGGCCAGTTCGGATACCACCATTCCCCATAAGAAATTCCGACCTTGCCTGCCGTAATGTCTTCAACTGCCTTGTTCTCGTCCTTCAAGGCAAATTCCTTATCCAGCACGCCCTCCTTGTACCATTCCTGCAGCTTGCCCAGCGCCGTCTTCATCTCTGGCTGAATCAGACCTGGGACCAGCTTGCCCTCGTCACCCTTAATCCACGCCGTCTGATTGTCCCGACCGATGGATAAGCATTATAGCCATTGAAGAAGCCGCGGAGATCAAAGCCCCAGAAGAATAGGTTCTTCTGCATGGAGATTCCGTAAGTATCGTTCTTGCCATTCTGATCCGGATCGTCCTTAACGAATGCCAAGGCTACCTTATCTAGCTCTTCCATCGTTGTAGGAACCGGCAGTTTTAAATTGTCGAGCCAATCCTTACGAATCCACAATATTTGGGTTGACATGAACGGATCCTGGAATGACGGGATAGCCAGCAGCTTGCCGTCAGAAGTGAAGGTGCTCATTGCGAATCCACCGTCAGACTCCATATATTTCTTAAGAGCCGGCGAAGCATAATTGTTATAGGCATCCGTCAGATCTGCCAGCATATCCTGCTTCTTCAATTTCTCGAAGTTCTTCTGATCGAGCTCAATAATGTCTGGCAGATCGCCCGAAGCCATGGCTAGCGAAAATTTCTGCTCGAATTGGCTTTGCGGAACCGTCCATTTGTATTTAACTTCGATGTTCATCATTTCTTTTAAATTCTTGAGATAAGCGTTCTCCTCCGGTGTAATCCCCTTCGGTATTCTCGAATCCTCTGGAGGATTATAGCCGAGCACTTCCGTAACGGTTACCGTCTCCGGATATTTGCCTAGTGGATCAGGAGGTGTATTACTGTTGGCACTGGTATTGGTTTTATTGTCAGCTCCTTGCGAAGAATCAGAAGCTGCCCCATCCTTACTTTCTTGATTTCCACACGCTGTAAATACCAAGAGCATCGACATAACTAGAACGAGCATTTTCCACGGTTTAAAGCTCTTCATTGAACTGCCTTCCCCTTTTGTATGCTGTAATAACTCTTGCTTACACCTTCATTATGGAGCCGATGGAAAGCGCTATCAATTTTTAGTTTTTTACTTCGCTATCACTTTATTTACTTGTTCCCAGATTGCTGGGTTACGCCTGTGTATTCCGATATTCCTGAGGGGAGACCCCCATCTTCTTCTTGAAAAAGGTCGTAAAATAAGAAGGAGAATCAAACCCCACCCGGGTAGCAATCTCATTCAATTTCAGATTCGTGTCCTGCATCAGACGAATAGCTCCTTCCAGCCTCTTCGTCTGGATGTATTCCAACAAATTATGGCCTGCCGCCTGCTTATAGAAACGCGAGAGATATGACGGATTGAAATGAACTTCCTCTGCGATCGCTGTCAACGATACATCTCCAGATAAATGCTCGTTCACATATCGCTGAATCTGGTCGACGACGAATAGCTTCATCTCATCCTGCTCCATCCGGCCATACTCGTACATATTCTCCTCGTATGGGTTGACTCTGCCCAGATCTACGATGATCATCGTTTGGCCTAATGCGGCGCGTGCCTTAAGTAGAGAATGCAACTTCTCATACTGCTGCCCGGCTATATCCCAACTTCCTTCCAGATTATCCGATATACCGAAGGAGACAGCTACGCCTAGCAGCTCTTCACACTCATTTTGCACCAGCTCCAATATGCCCTTCATATACATCGTTATGCTGTTCCAGTGAGCCCCGTTTGTGACGTTCTCTCCACGGAACCTTCCTAACAGCTCTGCCCCTGGCTGCAGCATCCAGAAGAGCACGTCGTCCTGCATAACAGAACATTCGCATTGGAACGAAGGAGGCAAGTAGTTCAAGAATGATCTTTGTACCGCTTGGCGCAATTCACTCGCTCTATCCATTTCATTTAAGGTCGTTCTTCCGATCAGGAAAAATGCGGGTTGTTCCGGTACAATCCGGAAATGCACTTCTTCGTAACGAGGTTGACACAATAGATGAAGGAGATCTTCTCCTCCGGTCATTTTCCGCAGCAGTTCCTGCTTCAACAGCGGTACAGCAATCTCTAAGTGTAGCTTCGCCTTCTCCTCTTGAATTCTGCGCCGATTCTCCTCATCCAGCTTAGCAATAGACCGCTGTACTGCCTCGAAGATCAGCTCGATCCCCTCTGTCTTGAGAATGTAATTGTCCACTTTCTTGCGCAGCGCTTCATGGACATAATCGAACTCGCTATACCCCGTCAGAAGGATAGAGCGGCAATGCGGCCAGTAATAATTAATTTCATCGACGAGCTGAAGTCCGCTCATCTGCGGCATTCGAATATCGCTAACCAGAATATCCAGCTTCATTTTTCTAGCCATTTCAAGGGCCTCTTTGGCGGAATAAGCTTTACACACTTCAAGCTCAAACTCGGTATTGTCTTGGAACAGAAGTACCAGCCCGTTCACGATTACAGGCTCATCATCAACAATCAATAATCTATACATGCTTAAGCCTCCTCTTCATCTACTACAATGATCAGATCTACTCTTAGGCCTCCATAGGTGCTACGCGAGACAAACAGCCCACTGCCCTTCCCGTATTTTAGCTTCAGCCGGTTATTCACATTGATTAGCCCGGTCTTCTCCATATATTTCGACTCCGTAGCCAGTTTGTCACACATCTGCTCGATCATTGGCCCGGTAACAAGCTTTCCATTGTCTTCCACAGTAACCCGCAGCCTTCCGTTCGCGTATTCCGTCCCCATGTAGATCACTCCCTCCATCGTTCCATCCTCGAAAGCATGCTCGAACACATTCTCTACAATGGGTTGAATAATAAGCCGGGGCACCGAGATCGATGGCGGTACATCCTTCACATCGCTATATTCGAAGGTAATCCGGTTCGAGAACCGAATACACTGAATCTCGCAATAATCAAGCGCATGCTGATATTCCTTGTAGAATGGCACTTCATCCGACCCACTCCTCGTAATATATTGATAATATGTACCCAGCTTCTGAGAGAACTCAGCGGCACTATCGGCGTCTCCTACCTTGCACATCATGTAAATATTAAAGAAACTATTGTACAAAAAATGCGGGTTGATCTGCGACTGGAGCTGCTTTAACTGTGAATGCTGCAGGGCGATTTTCTGCTCATAGTTTTCTCGAATCGAATTTTTCAGTTTGAGGGCCATATTATTGAAGCTACTAAATACGTAATGGAACTCATCATTGCTTCGCGATTCGATCATAATGTTCAAATTGTCGGCTTCCAGCATCCGGAACGCCTTAACCAGGCGCGATAAAGGGCGATGGATCATTAAATTGACCGAAAAGGCATACAGCACCATAATCACAATAGCGATAATGAACAATAAATAGGACCAGGTCGTAAATTGGTTCAATGGGCGGGTAATTTCGTTCTGATTGACATACATGATCAATGACAAATGCAGCGCACTGACGTCGTTATGAGTAATAAAATAATTAACGCCATGGATCTCCTTCATTTCAGAGTTATCTTGTTCACTTATGCTCTGCTCAGAGATCTGTCTAAGAATCGTGTTCGATTCCTGAAGATCACTCGAGGTCGTCAACACGGCGCCTAATTCCTTATTACCCAGCAGTACCTCGGATTTTTGATACAAACTTGCAATTTGCTGTAATGCCTCAAGTAGCTTAGGCCTGGAAATCTCGATATAAGACCATATCCGCCATTGTTCTCGGTCTCTATCAGGAAAATCTGGTTTCCTGTCTGATAGAACGAAGGCCTAGGCTTCGTGGATATGAGAGATGCGACCAGACTCATCTCCGGATTCGGCGTATTCGTCACTCCGGACATCGTAGAGATGGTCTTCCCGACGGCCTCGACATAGACGCCAGCATTCACGATATAATCGCTGAAGGCCGTCAGTGAATTCTGCCTATCCCTCACCTGCTCAACCAATTCCACTTCCTCATAACTCTCCAGCATACTTCCTCGGAAGCTGAGCTTCTGCAAATCCTTGTCATTTAGCAGTTGAAGCTGCAAATTTCGGATGAAATACATCTCTTTGTCAAGCTGCTTGGAGTAAAAGGTAGCACCGGCAAGAGAAGAGCTCAATATGGCATCTTTGCTAATCGACATTCCCTTGTAATTGAACCAAATATTCATTGTGATGAGCGGCAGCAATAACAAAATAAATATGGCGATAACTTTCTGATATACGAACCACTTCGATTTCTTTCTAACGATCCTAAGCTTCATCGTATTCCCCCCGTTGCTGTATGATGGATGGTTACCTCTAGCTGTGGCAGTTAACAAAAAGGAACCATCCTTGCGGAAGATTCCTCTTTTGTTCTTTTCGTTGAAAGTGCGACAAGCTTGACTGCCCGATCCGTATATCTCGATCAATAGGAAATCGGCTTATTCTCGTCATCCAGCTGCTGCAGATAACCCTAATTGATAATATCCCGCAGTGCGCCGTAATCTTTGACAACCATTGTTATCATATAAAATTGTAGGCCTGTCCACGAAGACAAACAATTTAAAAACTTTTACCTTGACTTGCAATATTTTTACCTATTTGCATTCAAAATGTCTTAGTTGGGTGACGCAGGGTGTCACCCCTAACACCCAGATATCAACATCATACTGCATCATAAAAAATAGGCCAACCCGATAATTTTTACTTGAAAATCCATGAAGACACAGGTTCTTTACAAGTAAAATAGTTAAACAATTTAACTTGTTTAGAGATTAATAATTAGGTATACTAACAATTAGGTTGAAAAATGGTTTCTATCATATCTCTATTGGAAGGAGGTTAGTCATGGGTATCGAGAGTAATCAAGGCAATCAGCTTCTAGAAGCGATATCCAAGTTCAAGCGTTTGCATACTAGAGCAATTACCGATGAACGAATCCCAAGGGGTGAGTTCATGTTGATGAATGTGATATCCAAAATGATGCACAAGCATGCACTTGATCCAGAAGGAGACGATAAACCAGGCATCAAAATATCAGAGCTTAGCAATAAAATGAGAATTAGTCCTCCCTCCGTTTCGCAAATGGTCAATTCCCTTGAAGAAAAAGGATTTGTGGAGCGTCTAACGACTCGTAATGACCGACGTGTCGTATACGTCAATCTGACTGATGAGGGACGTTCGGTACTTAAACAGACAACCGATCATTTCCTGACCTTCTCGAATGAAATTGCAAGACGATTAGGGCATGAAGAGACGGATCATCTCATTAGATTGTTCAATCGCCTCTATACGATTGTCGGTGAAATGCAAGAAGAACAGCGCTAGGAGAGGTAATTCAAAAAGTCCCCCTTTGATAAGAAAACCGAACGAAGTAATTCTAGGATGAGCGACCGCGATCCAGAGGTAGGTTTTCTTGCGATATAGAATTTCATCAGCCCGCTGATAACGAATAAATTCTATATCTAACACGAAGTAACACTGAAAGCCTATTCGACATCGAATCTTGAATTCAGCCGGGCCTTAGCAGATGCTTACGAAGTTATGTTTCCTCCGGAAACATCTTAGGTGCTCACGTACCAACTACGTACGTTCCGCTCCTCAGTCCCTAGCTTCATCCAACCTTCTCGGTGCTGAAAGTCTGACTTTTTGAACCCTCGCTAGAAATGAACCAATCGATTGATCAAATCAAGAAAGGAAGCTACCTGTATATGAGAAGACTCGCCTCTTATTTAAAACCTTTTACAGCAACCTTGATCCTGGCGATCATCTTGCTCTTCGGTCAGGCGATGGCGGACTTGAATTTACCACACTACATGTCCGACATCGTTAATACTGGCATTCAGCAAAGCGGGATTGAGAATGCTGTACCTGAAGCCATAAGCGAAAACGGATTTACGCTTATGACCACATTCATGACAGATGCAGACAAAGCGAAGGTTAAAGAGAACTATACGCTTGTTACTGCCGGTGACACCAAATATGTAAAGGACTATCCGCTTGCCAAAACAGAAAATATTTACGTTCTGAAAGACATAAATAAAGACACCGAACAGGAGCTTAACAGTATCTTTGGGATGGCTGCCGGAACATTTATTCAGGTATCCAAGGATATGGCTGAGCAATCCGGTCAAGGTGCTGCTCCCGATAAGGCGAGCGAGGTTGGAACTGTAGATTTTCAGCAGCTCTACACCATGCTTCCAGCATTCCAACAGCTTCCGGCTGATATGATGAATAAAGCTAGAGAGGTTGCGGCTCAAACCGATCCGACGATGCAGCAGGCGACGGGAAGTTCATTCGTGAAACTGCTGTACAGCGAGCTGGGTATAGACCTTGGCAAAATCCAGAATGCCTACATCATCAAAACCGGTCTAATCATGCTGCTGATTGCACTCGGCGGCGTTGCGGCTGCCGTGCTCGTCGGGCTATGTGCGGCACGTGTGGCAGCTGGCGCTTCGAAAAATCTGCGCAGAGATATCTTCAGCAAGGTGGAGAGTTTCTCGAACAAGGAATTCGATAAATTCTCAACATCATCGCTGATCACAAGAACAACCAATGACGTGACCCAGGTACAAATGCTGATCATCATGGGTGTCCGCATGGTGTTCTACGCACCGATCCTCGGAATCGGCGGTATCATCATGGTGCTTCGTGAGAATGCTTCTATGACCTGGATTATCGGGATTGCCGTCGCGCTACTGATCGTCCTGATCGTAACCGTCTTCTCCATCGCTATGCCGAAGTTCAAAATCATCCAGAAGCTGATTGACAAGCTGAATCTCGTATCCAGAGAAAATCTCAGTGGTTTGATGGTAGTCAGAGCATTCGGTACGCAAAAATTTGAGGAAAACCGCTTTGATAAAGCGAATCAAGATTTGACCAAGACCAATCTATTCGTCAACCGCGTAATGGTATTTATGTTTCCAGCCATGATGCTGATCATGAACTTCATCACCCTGCTGATCGTATGGGTCGGATCCAAGCAAATCGCCGATTCCTCCATGCAGGTCGGTGATATGATGGCTTTCATGCAATACGCTATGCAGATCATCATGTCCTTCTTGATGATCTCGATGATGTTCATCATGGTCCCACGTGCATCCGTATCTGCAACACGGATCGCTGAAGTGCTGGAAACCGAGCCTACGATTATCGATCCAAAGCAGGCTAAACCATTTAATGACAGCAAGCATGGGGAAATTGAGTTCAAGAATGTTAGCTTCCGTTACGAGAATGCGTCCGAGGATGTGCTGCATAACATCAGCTTTAAGGCGAGACCTGGTGAAACAACTGCCATTATCGGCTCCACAGGCGCAGGAAAATCGACCATGATCAACCTGATTCCACGATTCTATGACGTTACTTCTGGAGAAATTCTGGTGAACGGCGTCAATGTCAAAGAAGTTACGCAGTATGACCTACATGATCAAATCGGCTATGTGCCGCAAAAAGGCGTGCTGCTTACAGGTACGATCAGCTCCAATCTTCGCTACGGCAAGAAGGAAGCCACTGACGAAGAAATTACGCAAGCCGCAGAGATTGCGCAAGCGCTGAATTCATCACCCAGCAAGAGGAAGGCTTCGAGAAGCCGATTGCTGAAGGCGGAACTAACGTTTCCGGTGGACAGAAACAGCGGTTATCAATTGCTCGCGCGCTTGTGAAGAAGCCACCGATCTATATTTTCGACGATAGCTTCTCCGCACTCGACTATAAGACTGATGTCGCTCTAAGACGCGCACTCAAAGCGCAAACCGGCGATAGCACGGTCCTAATTGTAGCGCAGCGCGTCAGCACCATTATGACAGCTGAGCAAATCATCGTGCTCAATGATGGTGAGGTCGTTGGAATTGGTACGCACGAAGAACTTCTGAACAACTGTCCAACGTACTATGAAATTGCTGCATCCCAGCTTTCGAAGGAGGAATTACAATGAGCGACAGTGCCTCCAACAAATTCAAAAAGCCTGCTCGCAGGGGTGGGCCTATGGGCGGCCATGGACCCGGAGCTATGATGGCTGGCGAGAAAGCAAAGGATTTCAAAGGAACATTCAAGAAGCTGCTTAATTATCTAGGCAAATATAAAGTAGCTATTTTCGTTGTTATCATTTTTGCGATTGCATCTACCATATTCAATATTCTCGGTCCTAAAATTTTGGGTAATGCGACAACCAAAATCTTTGAAGGCGTCATGAATATGATCTCGGGCAACGGAGAAGGCATCGACTTTGGCTATATCAGTCGAATTATGATCACCCTTGTTGTTCTTTACATCATCAGTGCGGTGTTCGCTTATTTACAGGGCTTTGTGATGTCTAGTGTCTCCATGAAGGTGACATACAATCTGCGCCGTGATATTGCTGCCAAGATCAATAAACTCCCGCTCAAATATTTTGATAAAAAGAGCTATGGGGAAGTCCTGTCGCATATTACGAATGATGTCGATGCCATCAGTCAAAGCTTGAACCAAAGCATGACGCAAATCATCACATCCGTGACAAGTATCATCGGTATTCTGATTATGATGTTCTCGATCAGCTGGAAAATGTCGCTTGTTGCGCTGTGCATCATCCCTTTATCCTTTGTGTTCATTATTGCAGTCGTAAAAAAATCACAGAAGCATTTTGTGAGTCAGCAAGAATATCTTGGCAAGGTTAATGGGCATATCGAGGAAATGTACGGCAGCCACATCGTCATGAAGGCATTTAACGGTGAGGAGGAATCTGTCAAGGAATTTGACAAATTCAACGACAAGCTGTACAACTCAGCTTGGAAATCGCAATTCCTATCTGGTCTGATGATGCCGATCATGAACTTTATTGGGAACATCGGTTATGTCGCTGTCTGTATACTAGGGGGCTACCTGGCTGTCAATGGCAGCATCAAGGTCGGGATATTCAAGCCTTCATTCAATACATGCGTCAATTCACCCAGCCGATTGCGCAAGTAGCCAACATCTCGAACGTCCTGCAGCAGACCGCTGCCGCAGCCGAGCGTGTCTTCGAATTTCTGGCTGAAGAAGAAGAACCTGCCGATACCAAGACGCCGGCTTCCGTACAGGACATCAAAGGCGATGTAAGCTTTGAGGATGTGCATTTTGGTTACAATGAAGACAAAACCATCATCAATAATTTCTCGGCTACAATCAAGAATGGTCAAAAGGTCGCGATTGTCGGACCGACTGGCGCCGGAAAAACAACGATCATTAAGCTGTTGATGCGGTTCTATGATATTCAGGAAGGTGCTATTCTGATCGATGGTGTGGACATCAGGGACTTTACTCGCCATGATCTACGCTCCTTGTTCGGCATGGTGCTCCAGGATACTTGGCTGTATAACACCAGCATCAAGGAAAATATCCGCTACGGTAAATTGGATGCTAGCGATGAAGAGGTACTGAAGGCAGCCAAAGCGGCACAGGTCGATCACTTCATTCGCACCCTACCGGACGGTTATGATATGGTGCTCAATGAAGAAGCAAGCAATGTCTCTCAAGGTCAGAAGCAGCTGCTGACCATCGCTCGCGCGATACTAGCCGATCCGCGGATCTTGATCCTAGATGAAGCGACTAGCTCCGTCGATACACGGACCGAGACCCTGATTCAGAAAGCGATGACTAATCTGATGAAAGGGCGCACCAGCTTCGTAATCGCGCATCGCTTGTCTACGATCCGCGATGCCGATATGATCCTTGTTATGAAAGATGGCGATATTGTCGAGCAAGGGAATCATGAAGAGCTTCTTGCCAAAGGTGGCTTCTACGAAAGCCTCTACAACAGTCAGTTTGATGATGTTGAAGCAAGCTAATTAGGACTCAAACAGAAACAAAAAATTAACAGCGTAGGATGAAGACAAGGATTAACTAGTCTTCATCCTACGCTGTTTTTCTTGCATTCTTAAAGAGGTAGTTCAAAAAGTCCGCTTTTGATAAAAACCAGATCGAGGTCAGTTCAAGGATGAGCGACCGCGATTCAAAGGTAGGTTTTCTAGCGATATAGAATTTCATCAGCGTAGCTGATAACGTATAAATTCTAAATCTAACACGAAGTGAATCAAGTAAATTCGGCATCGAATCTTGAATTCAGCTGGTCTTCCGGTGCTCGCGTACCCACTACGTACGCTCCGCTCCTCAGACCCTAGCTTCATCCAACTGAAGCGTTTTGAAAAAACGCACATCGGAAGCATAAGCTTCGGTGCTGAAAACCGTTCTTTTTGAACACGACTTATAAAGCTTCTCTCTCTCCTTCTGGAGACTTCTGCCTTAGTTGTTGCGGAGAGACGTCATACACCTTCCTGAACATTTTGGAGAAGTAGGAGAAATTGTGATAGCCAAGGGTCTTGGCGATATCCGAGATCGGCATCGTTGAAGTCGTGATCAGGTCCTTAGCCAAGGACATACGGGCATTCAAAATATAATCCGTGATCGATTCTCCCAGCTCCCGCTTGAATAGCCGCGACAAGTATGCCGGATTCAAATATACATAGCTAGCGAGCTCCTCTCTAGTAATCGGCTCACTTAAATGCTCGGTAATATAATATTGAATCCGCTGAATGACCGAATGATTCTGATGCAGCTCATTATAAATAATTCTTACGACTTGGAGAGCCTCAGCTTCCAATTGTGGAAGACTACGTGGCTGTTCATTCAACAGTAGCCCATCCTCACCCTGCAGCAACTCGACCGCATGTAGCCCGTTCTTGTGCAGAACATAGTGCGTCATCTGCATAAATTCATTGCGGAATCCCTCCAGCTCGGCCAAAGATAAACGATGGAGCTCCATCATCTCTGATATTCGGCAGCGGATTTCCTGCTGTAGCTCCTCCAGCTTCCCCTGCTCCAATAGAATCGTCCACGTAGAAATCCGCGGTATCATCGACTTGGTGGAGGGAGTGCTGAGCGAAGCCAGCGTGTATACCTGATTAGACTTGTTCACATTGTTGTATTCAATCTCTAGAAGCTGTTTACAGATATCCGCAATCTCATACAAGCTGACATTTCTACCGATATAACAGGAAATATTGCAATCGAAATATTCAAGGCAGCTCTGAATATATTTCTCGCATCGTGTAAGCAGTCCTGAAGGATCTCCCACCTCATCTCGATCCCCCATTATAATGACGATATTAACGCCCTGCTTAGTTTGAATCACCTCGCCCTTGCCACCGGGGAGCAGCACCTCGGCAGCGCCTTTGCGAATCGCATACTCGATAATCTCCTCATCCCGCGTAGTGAACTCGCGAAGCCAAGATTCCACGCTGACGAGTACGGGCAGGAAGGTGAATTGTTCAAGCCCTGACAACTGGTGCCTCTCTAAAATGCCTGCGATATTATCCGGAGAGCATACAATCCTGCCCGAGAACAGATCATTCCAGAACTTATCGGTGATCAGGGGCTTCTGTCTACTCCACATATCATAGTAAGGCTTATAATGCTCACGCAGTCGTACCAATTCCCGTTCTTGCCGAATGGACTCAAGCGCCCGGTTGATCGTATCCTCAAGCACATCGAACTGGACCGGCTTCAGCAAATAATCGAACCCATCCAACTGAATCGCCCTCTTCATGAAGCTGAAGGCGGAGTGGGCAGTCAGGAAGATCGTCTCCGTCTCGGGAGAGATCTCGTTCACCTTCTCAAGTAGCTCGATCCCCGTCCCCTTAGGCATTTCGATATCACAGATCATGACATTGATCGCCGTGCTCTCGAACACCTTCAACGCATCCCGCATATTATAGGCCTCATATACTTCAGATACCTGCAGTCTTTCCCAATTCACACCGCTGCGAATACCCATTACCGCATAGATCTCATCGTCTACAATCAGTGCCTTAAACATGCTTCTCCCCCATTCCTCATCAATAAGATGTAAATTGTTCAACTGTTCGAAAAGGAAGTACAATTTGAATTCGTGCCCCAGCGCCCGAAGCATTATCGAACTCCAATCGGGCATCATCTCCGAATAGATGCTTTATCCGGTACTGAACATTGGAAATACCGAGATGCTCCCCATTCTGATGTTCCAGATAACTACCGGAACTCAGCTTATGCAGTATCTCCGGTGGGAATCCATTACCATTGTCCATGATAACGATTTGCAGCCTGCCCTGTTCGATTAAGCCTATAGCGATATCAATATGGAACGGGTGATCCATGAAGTCAAAGCCATGCTTAATGGCATTTTCAATGAAAGGTTGAATCAACAACGGTGGAATCGCGGCTTCTTCTGCACCGCTATCCATATGAATCTCATAGGTAATGCGTTCGGGAAAGCGGACCTGCTGAATTTTAATATAGCTCTCCATATGCTCCATTTCTTCTTGAACAGTGACAGCGACCTGGTTCGTTCTCGTCGTGAAGCGGAAGTATTTGACCAGATTCATACACATCAGCTGTATGACGCTGTAATTTTTAATCTCGGCCAAATTATAAATAATGTTAATCGTATTCAGCAGAAAATGAGGGTTAATCTGCAGTTGCAAATGCTTGAGCTCAGCCTTATGTGCTTTGGTCTGCTCCTCATATACACTGGTCGTCAATTCATGGATTTCGGCGGCCATGCTATTAAAGGTCTCATTAATAATTGCAAATTCCTTGGCTTTGGAAGATTGAAGCCGGATATTCCAATCCCCATGCTTAATTCGACGCATACCATGAACGAGATTATTCATTGGCTTAAGAATGATATCGTTCAAATAGATCAAATAAATGATCAGAATGAACAGCGCGCCAACGGAAATGAGAATAATGCCGCGGCGGAAATTGTTCAGGTCCTTCAGCATTTGCTCTTCGGGACAAAGACACTTAGAATGACATCCGTACCCTGAACCTGGTTAGTGACCGCGATATATTTACGACCATTCTGCTTTACAACCTGATACCCTGCGTTTGGCCCAGAACCCAAGGAAATGGGCTGGCTCGAATCGATAGCGTCTGCGCTTGTTATCAGTTGTCCCTGTTGATTGAGGAAGCCCACGAGCCCCTCTTCAGATTGAATAATATCGAGCGGAATTACCAGATTCTCCAATTCGATGAGGGCACCTAGATAGAGGTCATCCCCTGCATTCACCAGACGGATTAGAGCATATTTTCCATTGTTGTATTCAACCGCTCTCCATTCCCGAAAAAAATCGTTATTCGGCTTAGCCTCCTTAACTATTCTCTCGATGGTCGACTTGATCGCATTCAACCGTTCATAGGACTTTTCTTTAATCGGTGTCGTGAAGAGGTCACGGTTTCGCAGCGAATAAACAAACTGTAGATCAACGCTGTTGTCGAATCGATGATACCTGGTAAACGTATTCAGAATGTTGGCCTTGGCCAGATAATAGTCAACCGGATCATCGAGCAGCCCTGGTAGCGCGGCGAGATTCGGATCTTCCACGGCGACGTTATAGAGAAAATTCGTCTCTTTGTTCAAGGCCGCCTCGATTTGTTGAGAATACAGAATCATTGAATTTTTGTTGGATTCAGCGACCTGTTCACGTATCGTATTCGAAGCATAATAATTGTTGTAGAGCATGAGTCCAACCAAGGGAACTGTAATCACGACGAAACCGATAATCAGTTTGAAACGAAGCGACTGCTTAATATTCGACCTCATGAACATTCTATCTACCCCGGATCATGCAAGATTAGTATGAACCTCTATCATTCACAGTGATGCCCTCTTATATGTTCAAAGGCTCATCTATCCCGAGTATAATTTCCGGTAGGACAAAAAGGAATCCCTAGTTAGGACTATACCTATCGTCCCGCTTCAGAATTCCTCCTTGTTACACCTATTTATTTCTGTGTCGAGGCCCACTCAGCCAGCTGCTTATCGACCTCAGCCTTGACTTTGTCAAAACCAGCGGACTTGCGTTTCTCTTTCCACTTCTCGATCAATTGTTCTGGATCTACTGCTCCAGATCTCAAGGTATCTTCGAATTCCTTCTTCACATTCTCGATTGATGCCAATTCCGATTTAACTGGCTCCTGATCAAAGGAGAAGCCTAGCGCAATAGAACGCTCCGATCTGTCATTGAACTGCTGGAATTCCTCCCATTTGTTCGGATCTTCATTCGCCCACAGGTAAGTGTTGAACTGGTTGCCGAACATCCAACCGCCTGGGTTAGGATAACCTTCTGTATCGGCATTAACGCCCTCTGGATAATCGATAACATTGTCACTGACTTTCACATAATGCTTGCCTTCAATGCCCCAATCGAGCATATTCAACAGTACCGGATCCGTATAGAGCAAATCTAGGAACATCATCGCCCTTGCTGGGTCTTTTGAAGTCCGGGAAATACCGAGCATTGCACCTTGAGCATCCCCTGTTGTCGTGAATGGCTCTGCCGTCTCAACCTGAACCAACTCAACGCCAGCGTTGATGCTCATCTCCTTGTCCTTACCTGGCTTCAACGATTGGGCAACCGCGAAGGCCTTGCCTGCTTTGATCATATTGAGGCCCTGATCAGAATCTGAAGTCAGAATATCCTTGTCAAACCAGCCATTTTGATTCCATTGATGCATCCGTTTGTAGAAGTCAATGAATTTGGGATCCTCCAGTGTATCAATCGCCTTAATCTCGGTGCTTCCCCGGGGATACTCAAATTTGCCACGACCCCATCATAGTTAGCTGCTTCCCAAATATTTGTGAATTTCTTCGATACGATAGGAGTTACGCCTGGCTCTTTCTCTTTAATCGTCTGGAACATTGCTTCCATATCTTCCATGGACTTCACGCCATTAATATCAAATCCATATTTATCAACCAATTTCTTGTCCAGCAGGAAGCCGAAGCCTTGACCGAATTCCTTCTTGGTAGGAAGGGCGTACAGCTTACCGGAGATTCTTGCTCCTTTGATAAAGTCATCGCCAAGAACGCCAGGGATGTCTTTTCCATACTCAGCCATCAGGTCATCCAGTTCCAGATATTGCCCTTTGGCGACATCCTTCGCATACGAGAACCAGCTAGCTGTAAACATCAGGTCAAACGGTTCATTCGAGACCTTCATCAAGTTCGTCTTGTCGTCCCAGGACGCCCACTCGATAGGCTTCAGCTCAATCGTCGCATTAATCTTCTCTGTCAAATATTTGCTCATTTCATCTTGGACAAGCTGGAGATCCTTAGCCGCTCCAGCCGGATAGACCATCGTAATTTTATACGGGCTGAGCGCGCTAGTTCCTTCTTTATTTCCCGTTTCTGCTTTATTGCCGGAAGTGTCCCCAGGATTGGCCGACTTATTGGAATCCCCTTTGCCACATCCCGTCAATACCAGTATTCCGCACAGCATAATCACGAACAGTAAATGGAGCTTCTTTTTCATATTTTCTGTTCTCCTCTCAAATCATACTTGTACTAACCTAATCCCCGGAATTGCAGTAAATCTTTATTCGCGTCAGTCAGCCCCACCTCCTTCTCGGAATGAACGACCTGTTTCTTCCCATCCCTAGCCTTTTACTGCGCCAGACGTAATTCCGCTAATGTAATACTTCTGGAAGAATGGATAGGCAAATAATAATGGGGCCACCCCGACGATCGCGAGTGCCATTCGTACGGACTCTCGCGGCATTTTGGCCAGCAACTCGCCAACTTGAGCTGAACTGTTGGACTTCATCAACAGATACTGAATGTTAGTGAGTGTCTTCGTCATCAAATACTGAATGTTGTACAGATCCGGCTTGTCGATAAACAGCATACAGTTATACCAATCATTCCAATAAGCCAAAGTGTTGAAGAGTCCAATCGTCGCCATAATCGGCAAGGATAGGGGTACAACGATCTTGAAGAAGATTGTGATCTCACTCGCTCCATCAATCGTTGCCGACTCAATCACCGTCTCCGGTATGGTTGAGCCGAAGAAACTCCTCATCAATAGGACATTAAAGGCGCTTAATAGTAGATTCGGAATAATCATAGAGAAGATCGTGTTCTTAATGCCGAGCATATTAACATAAGTAATGTACCAAGGCGCGAGTCCCCACCAAACAGCATCGTGAAGAAGATATAGAAGGATAGTGTCCGCCTAAATGGCAAGCTCGGCCTTGATAATGGATAAGCGAAGAGCGCTGTAATCAGCAGGCTTACGATGGTACCTATAATCGTGGCAATGATGGTAACTCCGTACGCCCGGGCGATTTCTGAGAAATCATTGAATAAGAACTTATAAGCTTCGAAGCTGATCTCGCTAGGAAATAAGGAGAATCCCTTCTGCAGAATGGAATCTTCACTTGAAATTGAGACCATGAATATGAGGATAAACGGAACTAAAGATATGATCGTGAAGCACCAAAAGAACAGGTGAATCATCGCAGGGCCGATCCTTTTGGATATATTTAATTCTCTCACGTTGTTCTCTCCCTCCCTGTTTAAAACAATGCGCTCTGTTTATTGATGCGTCTGACAGCGGCATTGGCTATTAGTATCAAGAAGAAACAGATTACCGATTGATAGAAGCCTGCTGCCGTAGACATTCCAATGTCACCCGATTGGAGCATTGCGCGGTATACGAATGTATCGATTGTTTGTGTCGTCGGTATAAGTGCACCGGTATTCATTGGCACTTGATAGAACAGACCGAAGTCCGAGCGAAGTATCGTGCTTACCGCCAGCAAGGTCATGGTGATGATGACCGGCATAATCAGCGGTATCGTAATCCGGGTCATTTGCTTCCATTTGCTAGCCCCGTCGATCGTAGCCGCTTCGTAATATTCTTTGTCTATACCAATGATGGAAGCAAAATAAATAATCGATAAATATCCGACGTTCTTCCAGGCGTTAACAATAACGAGAACGTAAGGCCAATATTTCGGCTCTCCATACCACGAGATTCCATCCATACTGAACCATTTGAACAATAGCCTGTTCACCAGGCCGTTCTCAGCATTTAGGAAGCTAAATACGAGATAAGCGACAACGACCATCGAAATGATATGCGGGAGCAGAAAAGTGCTCTGGTAGAAGCGGCTTATCACTTTGTCCTTGATCTCATTGATCAAGAGTGCGACGAGAACCGATAAAATCAGATTTAATAGAATGAAGACGAGATTATACAGGAATGTATTCCTTGTGATGACATAAGCGGCCTCCGTACTGAACAGGAATTTGAAATTGTCCAATCCGGACCAGGCACTACCCCAGATCCCATCCACATAGTTATAATCTTTAAAGGCAAGGATGACGCCGTACATCGGAATATAGTTGTTGATGAACAGATAGATAATCCCGGCACTGTCATTAGCAGCAGCCATTTATACTTTCTCACTTCTCTGTTTAACCGTGATAACTTACTCACGCTCCCACCCCTCCACCATGTTGTGTAAGCCCTTACAATATTCATTCTAGAGTTTTGCCCCTAGACGTAACCACCATCTTGATGACTTTCTCATAACACGTTCGTGACTTCTTCTCATCAAGTCAAAAATACGCTAATAACTAGTCAATAAAAGACATTGACAGGGTCCTCTGGGATCATTATGCTAAGGGCGTGATATCGCTTCATACATCATTTGAGGAGGATTTCTATCATGAATACCAAGCAGATTAAACGTGTCTTTATACTAGGAATGGACGGAGCCGGGAACTTCATTCAGCATACAGATACGCCAAATATTGATGCATTCTTGAGCAAAGGAGCCGTTACATATATGGCTCAGGCCCAATCACCAACGATCAGTGCGGAATGCTGGGGCTCTATTCTTCACGGCGTAGTCCCGGAGAAACACGGATTAAATAATGAAATAGCTTCCACTCAAGTCTATCCTGCGGATTCCCCATATCCATCGATATTCAAACTCGTACGGGAGGCTCAGCCTGAAGCCAAGCTTGCAGCCTTCTCCAGCTGGTCGCCAATCGTCAGTGGAATTATTGAGGAAGGGCTCGATATTCATAAGGAAGCAATGCCGGACGACGAGCTCGCAATCACTATCGAGACTTATATTCAGAACAACAGCGACGTTAAGCTGCTCTATATGCAGCTCGATGATACAGATGCTGCTGGACATAAATATGGTTATGGTCCAGATTCACCGAATTATCTAAAGGCTATTACCAAGATGGATGAACTGTTTGGCCGCGTGCTACGCGCAATTGAACAGCAAGGCTTGCTGGAGGACAGCCTCGTAATCCTCGTGACCGACCATGGCGGTGGCGGAGCTGATAAGCATGACCACGGTAGTGATCATCCGATGGACAAAAATGTATTCTGGGGCTGCGTAGGCCCAGGAGTCTCAGCCGGCACTGTCTTGCCAGAGCTATTCATCGTCGATACTGCAGCAGTAGCTTTACATGCTCTTGGTCTTGAGCTGCCTACTAATTGGGATGGCAAGGTGCCCGCTTCTTTGTTCAACTAATCGTACGTACTTAGTAAGTTGGGAAGTTGCTGCTCGTTTTTCGTCTAACGAAACTACAGATCGCTATTTTCGCAAAAACAGGGGTAAAAATTTTTTAACGAAACACCATATCGTTATTCCGGGTAAATTCCGGCTTTGGACCTCAAATTGGCTCCAATAGCGATACCCAGTTTCGTTAAAATTGGGGACAGTCCTTTGGGGCGCAAATAGCGATACCACGTTTCGTTAGCTGTTGCACGTTAGCAAAAGCGAAAAGGGAGGAATCGTGTGGGATGAGAAAGCAGCTGCATTTCAGAGAGGATGGAACGTTCAAGATTGTTCAGTTCACGGACACGGAATTCTGTGAACCGCATGAGGAAGAAGCACGTATGAGTTCCATGATGCGGGCTATTCTTGAGGCAGAGCGCCCGGATCTTGTAGTGTATACCGGAGATGTCATTGCCAGTAACAAGAGTCCGGACCCGGTACAGGCATTCCGCGATGCTGTAGCGGTACCGGAGGAGCTGCAAATTCCTTGGGCAGCCGTATTTGGTAATCATGATTCCGAAGCACCGGATTTCACGCGAGAACAATTGCACAAACTTCAGTTAACGCATAAATTCTGTTACGCAAAGCCTGACCCGCCAAATGTCCACGGCTCTGGCAACTATGTGCTTGATATTCTGGATGAACATCATTTACCTGCTGCAGCGCTTTATTTTCTCGACACAGGAAGCTACTCCCCCTTGGTACATCATGGGGTAGGATATTATGATTGGATAAGAAGAAGTCAGATCGACTGGTATACCAGGACTTCCCATCAGCTGACAGCAAATAATGGCGGCTCATCTCTTCCTTCGCTCGGTTTCTTCCATATCCCGTTACCCGAATATCGTGATATTTGGGATTTCAACGAATGCTATGGGCAGAAGCTGGATCGATTGATCTGTGCGCCACCGCTGAATACTGGATTCTTCGCAGCCATGGTAGAGATGGGTGACATCATGGGTACCTTCGTCGGTCATGACCACGGCAACGACTTCTGGGGGACTCTACATGGCATCCGCCTTTGCTATGGGCGCACTACCCGGAATGCCTACTTGAATCAGCCGTTCGCCACCGGCGCGCGGGTGATTCACTTAACAGAAGGACAGCGAAGCTTCGATACCTGGTTGCATCTTGAAGACGGATCGATCATTCATGACCAGCCTAAGCATTTGCCTGAGGGCCGAGCTCTACAGGTATAGTGCAGAATCAATACCATCGTAAGAATTATCTCTGTATAACGAAGGGGTTATCTCGTAGTAGACGTTCTACTTACGGGATAACCCCTTCAAAGATTATAAACCTCTAGAATTGCATCCATATCTTCGAACTCATAGTCATCTATTACTGGATCTTTGCCTTACGGAAGCCGTCAAAAATACTGATAGCTGTAGTGATCAGAAAGAGGAAAGTTCCACCACTAGTGACTACGGTTTTGAACTGTTCTGGAGTAACTGCAAATAAGTCGGACATATACTTAATGAAACCCAGATCGAACAGATTCGAAGTCAATAATATAGTGATCAAAAAAATAGCACCCGCAAGCTGAACACCTGTATTACATAACGCCATTCTTCTCGTCCAATGCCCCACAATATATTTATACAAAGCCAGTGCTACCTCGAGACCGGCCAGAACGAGTACGAACGGCCAATATCGAAGCAGAATTTCCTGATTAAAGACTGGACACAGAAACTCAAGCTTCTCCTTGGTACCTATATACACACCTACAAAACGATCTGCATAGAAATAGAGAGTTACCCAGATGGCAGTCCAAAGGAGACTTCCAAATACTTCTGCCTTAGAGACTGCTCTCTTCTTAGGAACAGGGGCCAGCTTCTTCAAATCATCCGGTGTCCATTTCTTGAATCTTGAAGTAATTGGTTCGTCACCTTTGTTTACTTCTACCCGCTCTATTATCGCAAACACAACGGTCAACCAGAAGAAAGATTGCGCGATTACATCAAAAGAGCCGACTATTCCTTGAACGATAATATTCACAAAATGATTAATCGTCGCATTTAACTCTCCACTGCCATTATAACCGATAATATTCTCAGCGATGGTCGCAATCACCGATATTAAAATGGCGATCGGTAATATCATTTTTAACAAATTAACATACAAATCGAAATAGCGTGGTCCAATGAGATGCATCGGTCGGTCCACATATCCACTGGCCAGCACTGCCGGATTACCCAATTTCTCAAGTACAGCCTTTACATCATCCTCATTGTATTCATCCGGCAGCATATCCTCAATGGTGGAACGAAGCTCCAGTGATACATCCCCCGGTCCTTCTCCGGTAGCCGCCTCATAACCTCCTGAATGTAAATATCAATCAGATTCATGGCAATCCTCCTCTTTAACAAGCGGTAAAGCTCTTTGGAATTGTTCATCCATTCTTGCTTCAATTGCCCGAATATCTCGAATCCATATTCACTTAATACGTAATACTTGCGTGGTCTGCTCTCGGATGTATCCCAACTGCTTGATACCAGCTCCTGTTTCTCTAACCTACGGAGCAACGGATATAGCGTGCTTTGATCAATCCCGATACCCGATTCTTCCAGCAGCTGAACAAGTGAATATCCATATTGAGGTGTTCGTAATTGGCTTAATACCGCTAAAGTCAGCGTTCCTCTTCTAAGCTCCGTAATCAATGAATTCAATAGAGTACTCAATGTTACACCTCATTTCCAACTTACTATGTATCATACAGTATATGTTTTATACTATGCATCATACAGTATTGTTGTTCCAATAGCAATCAGAATTTTCCATTAATAAAAAACTCGGCGGCCTGACTTCGGTGTACTACCCGAAATCAAGCCGCCGATGATGGCTGCTGATCTATATATTTTTACGAATTAGGACCGTAGAGAACGATCAAGTCTATTTGGCAGTTACACCGCCATCTACAGGTAATTCAACGCCTGTAATATAAGAAGATGCATCCGACGCAAGGAACAACACAGCCTCAGCAACTTCTGGTGCTTGGCCTACACGCGGCAGTGCTGTCTGCGACAAGAACCATTGCAGCATTTGTTCGTTCTTGATCAGATCTGAGCTCATTGGAGTCTCGATAAAACCTGGATGAACAGAGTTTACACGGATGTTATCCTTGCCGAAATCAACGGCGGCCGCTTTAGTTAACATCCGAACGGCCCCCTTCGATGCAGTATAAGCACCGGCACCACTACCTCCTGTTAACCCTGCTATCGAGGATATATTTACAATTGAGCCACTTTGCTTCGCTTGCATATGCGGAATAACATACTTCATCCCAAGGAAGATGCTCTTCACGTTAATGTCCATCACTTTATCCCATTGAGACAGCGTTGTATCCAACAATCCAGTAGGCAGAGATATTCCCGCATTGTTGACGAGGACGTCAATTTTACCGTACTTTTGAATCGTACCATCTATAACCTTTACCCATTCTTCCTCGGATGCGACATTATGCGCATATGCTACCGCCTGTCCGCCTGCTGCTTCAATTTCCTTCACGACGGCTTGTACTGCAGCTTCGTTAATATCTGTGGCGACTACGCTTGCTCCGTCTTTGGCGAACAAAATAGCCTCTTCACGACCCATTCCGCTTCCTGCACCTGTAATAATTGCCACTTTACCTGTCATACGTGCCATATCAACATCCCCTTTGCGATTGGTAAGCAAATTTGTGAATTAATAATTTTTACAATGATAGAATGACTATCACTATGGAATTAATTCTATCACCATTTATTCGCAAACTCAATTTTGAATAATTTGGGTACAAGCTTCTTGACTTTAGATGCAAAAAAGCCTGCATTCCTCTAATGAATGCAGGCTTTACTTAAAACCTTGCTACCTAAGACTTATATTTTTGAACAAGCTCCAGCAATGCTTCTTTTACATCGCCATCATAGAGGCCTCCGTGATAGCAGATAATACGCTCTATGTCATAATCCAGCAATCGCTGGACAGAGCGCACAGCTTCATCTAAATCGAGGGTGAATTGCGGATTGGCGATATTCAATCTGCCCTGCTCAATAACTACGGCATCTGCCGCAATTAATGTTTTGTTAAAGGGAAGGTATAGTGAGATATGACCCGGCATATGACCGGGTGTATGAACAATCTCGATACCCCCGCACCAAGGCAGAAGTTCGTTGCTTCGAACTGTTTGATCAACAAGTGCCGGTTCGAGCGATTGCAGCGAACGAATAAATTGCTCTGCCTGCGGTTTGGCTTCATCCGGTACAGCACTGAGGGTGGATTGTGCTTGCTCGAGCCGTAGCGAACGTCTCGTTCCGTCAACATACGGTGCATCCAATTCATGTGCAATGATCTTGATATGCGGATAAGTCCGTTTGATCTCCGCAAGGGGACCGATATGATCAATGTCGTGATGTGTCACGATCAGCTTGGTAATCGACTCGAAGGCGATGCCCTGCTTGTCAGTCGCAGCTTCCAACAGATGCATAAAATCAGGGTAACCACAGTCAATGAGAATGGTATCCCGCTCATCCTGCAGAAGAACCGGAGTAATCACCTGCTTGTGCCCACCATACTCAAATTCGATATCGAGCAAATGATAATTATTCATAGCTGCCTCCTTGTATCTATGTTGTTCAAGACTAAGCTTAGCTGATAACATAGCTAGGGAAAAGGACAAGCATGATCCAGCATCAAAGTCATCCGCCTCGCTGTTCGTGAATAATTCTCCTTACGCTACGCTCGCTTAAATAATAATGTTGTGCAAGTTCCTTCACCGATATTCCTGAACAGAAGCTTTGCAGGATCTCAGCATTTCGTTCTTGAAGCATCCGCCTATAACCGGAACACTCCCCCCACTGCCGCTTCTTCTCCTCTCGGACCGGGATATATAAATAGTCGCCCTGTACATATTGTTGAATACTGCTTATCAGTTCCTCTGGTAATATCGATTGTGCATTCTGGTATTTCATCTTTCTACTCCCATCTATATAGCTTATTAAGATATATAGAGGAGCAGAGAGTTCCAGCTCAGTATGAGACAGGCTCTAAGCAAAGATCTGTTGGAACCCTCTGCTCAGAGCCATATACATAGATACGTACTAGCAAGTTTATCATGCAATCAACTCCTGTCTTTTAGCAATGTGTTATGACGTATATATCCGTACTACCTTCTATTTGACTCTTAGGTTCTTCGTGATGGATTCACGCTCGTTCTTTGTCAGACTTCGGAATACAAGATCATAGGAATGGTCGATCATTGCCTGCAGGTCCGCAAGTGGAAGACTGCCATCTACAATGACTGTATTCCAATGCTTCTTGTTCAAATGGTACCCGGCCACTACGCATTCATGTTGTTCCCGTAAGTTCTCGGCAATTGTCGGATCACATTTCAATGAGATGTTCACCGTGTCCTGCTGTCCGTGCTCGCTCAGAAGGGCGAACATCTTCCCTCCCACTTTCATAACAAGTGGCTCCGGGCCGAACGGATAATCTTGGACCGCCCCTTTTTTGGAGGTACAATAGGCACTCAGCTTACTATACACAGGAATCTCTCCTTTATTTTTAAAAAATAAGATGCTGGTGCTAATATACCATGTTTGCTGGAAGGATCGCATCATATGTGAGTTATTCCTTCCCTAATATAGCGATTTGAACTTCATAGACTTATTCCGAGAGGTTATTATTGGGTTATGTAATCTAGAAAAGTTCCTATTACAGTTCATTTCATGCATAACTTTATCTTTGAAATATGTCATGCTATACTTACTTTTATAAAGTTACTTATTTATTTCCAATAAGCTCTTATGAATTAAGTTTTCGATAATCCCTAGATCAGATTCCATATTGAATCCAATCCAAGGGTAAACTAATAATACTATTAATAACAGAGGTGACCTATGTTAACCATTTACCCGGAAAATCAGACTGAAAGAGATAATTATAAGCTTCTGATCGGTAGCATCATCCCGCGTCCGACGGCATTCATTACCACACAATCCAATGATGGTGTTGTAAATGCCGCTCCGTTCAGCTATTTCAATGTCGTGACCGCAGATCCGCCAATGATCTCCGTATCGATTCAAAGGAAACAAGGCAGCTACAAGGATACCTCGAGAAACATTATAGAGACGGGTGAGTTTGTCGTTCATATCTCAGATGAGGATTATATCGAGGCGATTAATCAGACGGCAGCTAATCTTCCTCCGGAAGAGAGCGAAGTAGAACTCGCCAAACTTACCACCGTCCCCAGTGAGAAGATCAATGTTCCAGGCATAACTGAGGCCAAAATCCGCATGGAATGTGTGCTGGAGAGAGCAATAGAGCTAGGCGGCACCCCTTCTTCCCGACCTGTGACCTTATTATCGGTAAGGTCGTATGCTTCCATATCGAAGATGATCTGTACGAAAACGGGCGGATTGATGCCGAAAAGCTCAAGCCGGTTAGTCGCCTTGCTGGCAACAACTATTCGAAGCTGGGTGAAATTTTCGCGATTGCACGGCCTGAGTAAATAAACAGCTGAGATCATTCAAGGTTTTTACTTGCGATGTTATAATAACATCAAGCCATATGGGAGGAGACAACTAACATGCATAATCAAAAAGCATCGGAGAAGGATTATGGTCTTATTCTGGATCTATGGGAGAAGTCTGTTATAGCTACGCATCATTTCTTGGCTGTTGATGATAGGCACAAGCTAAAGGAAGAGATTCCTTCATACTTTCCACATCTTGATGTGAGGCTATGGTATATTGAGGATCAACTTATCGGATTCTCGGGGGTTCATGAATCCCATCTCGAAATGCTATTTCTAGATCCCGGTCTTACCGGAAAAGGGTATGGGAAACAGATTATCCGCTCTTTGATCGACGATTATGGAGTAACGAGCGTGGATGTGAATAAAGATAATGAAAACGCCACATGCTTCTACTTAAAAAGCGGGTTCACCGTTGTCGGCGAGAAACCTACCGATGGCGAGGGCCGCCCCTATCCAATATTAAATCTAAAATTAAAATCCCAATGATTATCGCAATCATTGGGATTTTAACATCTCCAGCATCTGGCATGAATAATCATGCTGGTCTTCCTCTGTCATATTTGATTCTGCTTACGATACTGCAGTGGAGAGCGCTTCGCAATCTGCTTGAACACCCTGCCGAAATGAGCGATACTATCAAAGCCTGTCTCCTCGGCGATTCTTGTAATTTTATATTCCGTCTCCCTCAGCAAAGTCTGCGCTTCACTAATTCGTATATAGTTCAAATATTCAATCAAAGTAAAGCCAGTCGTTTGCTTAAAAATACGGCAAAGATACGTCTCACTAATAAAGAAATGCTCGGCAATTCCCGGCAGGGTCAGCTTCTTCGCATACTCCTCGTTCAAATATTCAATGACGCTGTACACTCTGCGCTGCTTCTCGCTCGATTCAGGCGGTACCGGCTCCGGCTTGGCTTCGTGAATTCGTTGAATGAGAATCAGCATCTGCAGCAGCAAGGCCAGCAAATACTCCGTTGATCCGCTCCTTGCCTCCTTCTGTTCACGCAGCATGGCATGGAACAAGTCTTCAAAGCGTCCCTGCTCATGCACATCAGGACGAAGCAGGAAGCTCTCCCCTTGATACAAAGGCAGTTCCCCTATTCCGAACCCCATCAGAGGCTGAATGAACAAATCGTCGAAATTAACCAATACCCGTTCATGCGAGGAGCGCCCCTTGCTCGTCGTCCTATGCAAATGGTTCTTATTAATAAACAGCAGATCGCCGACTCGCAGAGAGTAAACCCGGTCATTGATATAGTAGTACCTCTCTCCAGCCAGCAAGTAATAGATCTCATAGCCCTCATGAAAATGATCGGAATCCATATTAAAATGCCCGGTACGCTTGATCTGTTCTACGGCAAAGAATGGTGTTGTACTCACAGAACATCCCTACCTTCTCTGTGCTGAAAACTGAACTTTACGAACATATCTTATTAGATAAAATATGCATAGTTTTTCGCGTATTGACTAATAAACGCTTAGATTCTTGCATTTCATATACTATAAAATAGATTTATACCAATGTAAATGGAGTGATCATCTTGTCCAAGAAGAAGTACGTCATCGTAGGTACCGGAGGTCGGGCAGAGTTTTTCTATAGTGAGCTGGTTACTACTTTCAAAGAAACTTCAGAGCTGGTAGCGATTTGCGATCTCAATCAGACCAGAATGAATTATGCGAATAAACTATTACAAGAGAAATACCATTATCATGAGGTCCCGACTTATAAAGCAGATAAATTTGATCAGATGATCGAGGTGACGAAGCCGGATTTCGTGATCGTATGCTCGATTGATCGTACTCATCATAAATATATCGTTCGTGCGATGGAGCTTGGCTGTGACGTTATCTCCGAGAAGCCAATGACTGTGGACGAGGAAAAATGCCAGGAGATCTTCGAAGCAATCGAACGCACCGGCCGGAACTTGCGCGTTACGTTTAACTACCGCTATGCGCCACATAACACGAAGATCCGTGAAGTGATCATGGATGGAACGATCGGCGAAATTCTATCGGTCAATTTCGAATGGTTGCTCAATACCCAGCATGGTGCTGACTATTTCCGCAGATGGCATCGTGACAAACGAAACAGCGGCGGACTACTCGTACATAAGTCTACACACCATTTCGATCTGATGAATTTCTGGTTGGATTCCAGACCGGACACGGTATTCGCCATGGGCGATCTGCGTTTCTATGGTAAGGAAAATGCGGAAAAGCGTGGTGTTACTGAATTTTATCAACGCGCTTATGGAAGCGAAGTAGCGAAGAATGATCCGTTCGCACTCCATCTTGACCAGAATGAACACTTGAAGAGCATGTATCTCGATGCTGAGCATGAGGACGGCTACCAACGAGACCAGAGCGTGTTTGGGGACAATATCAGCATTGAAGATACGATGAGCGTGATGGTTAAATATAAGAACAAAACGGTGATGAACTATTCACTGAACGCTTATATGCCTTGGGAAGGCTTCATCATCGTATTTAACGGTACAAAGGGGCGGATGGAAGTACGGATTACCGAGCAGTCCTACGTCAATTCTGGCGGCGATAAGGCGGATGAAGGTGCACTACAGGGCATGAACATTATGATATACCCTCACTTTGCAGCACCCTACCGTGTCGAGATCGAGCAAGGCGTAGGTGGCCATGGCGGCGGCGACCCCGTGATGCTACGCGACATCTTCGATAAGAAGCAAGAGGATCGCTTCAATCGTGCTGCTTCTCATATCGACGGAGCAATGTCAATCATGACTGGTATCGCAGCCAACCGCTCGATCCGCACCGGTCAACCTGTCAAGGTCGACGACCTGATCCGGTTCCCTGCCGATAGCTTGAAGTAAAGCCTTTAACTTAGCTACCAACATAGAACGGAAGCAGCCTCCTGGAATCACCAAGAGGCTGCTGCTGTTTGGGACTCTATGCAGGAGAAGAGTTGACCTTGTCCAGGCGCCATTTTTACACTAGCCTCTTAAACAACGCTCTTCTATATCTGTTGTTCACTGCCAGGTAACCCACGCATTGAATAACTAGGAAGATGATAAAGCTGGCTGCTGTAACACTACTTAGCGAACCGCCGATAACTTCACTCAGGAATGCCACACCAATAAAAAAGAGTAAGCTTGCCACAATAAAAGGCACAAATATTAACACGGCGAGTTGCCCTGATACAATCGACGACAGCTCCTTCTTAGATAGCCCAATCTTCATAATACCCTTGTATTTCTCGCGCTCCTTGTCCAAATCCGTAATTAACCGGAAATAGATCATGCTGAGAGCTGCGATCATAAATATAAGGCTAAGCATGAACCCTACATAGAACATTAAATTCTTTGAGTTCTTCTCCACAGAGAACAGATCCCCTGCGCTAAAGAGTCCAAATTCCCCATGTTCACTGAACCCTATTCTATCTGTTAAAGCCCTTGTCGTTGCCACGTCCTCTTTCCAGTTATCGACGTTATAAGCAAACACATGAATCGGGTTCAAGCCTTGTATTCGCTCGATCCCTACATAGTCCCGATTAGATACAACCATGAGACGATTAAAGTAACCGGCAGGCATAATGTTCTGGTTGCTTCCCCCTACGACCCGAGGTGTCATTTTTGCTTGTTGAAAGATCGTTTGAATAAAGTCAGGAATACTCTGGTCCATCTTCTCCTTAGGCTGGCCACTAATCACGTAAACCTCATCCTTATCCAAGGAAATGGCTTCTCCACCAAGCCCTTGAATCGCTGTATTGTAATTGCTTAGTGAGATGATGGCCTGTCTTCCGTGCTCATCATTGTAGAGAACATCATATTTATAGGAGGCGTAGCCAACCTGATCTTGCAAGCTTTGCTGCAGCAGCCCCACATGCTCTGATTCGTGCTGGTTATCTGAATGAGATACATACATGTAGTCATACGGGTAATTGGCCTTCGTATTCTGCTCTACATTCGCATTCGCACTATACAATCCCACAATGGAGAAGAACGTCCCCATAAGTAACAGCGAGACTAGATACATCATCTTCACGTTACTACGCAATTGCGACTTCATCCCGGATATGGTAAGCATGTTCGTCTTCTGAAAATAGCGCTTCTGCTTTTGAACAAGCTTCAACACGAATAAGGATAGCTGTAAATATAAGAAATACAATCCGATCACAAAGACGATGAACAAAGAAAGTACACCAAAACCGTTGTCCGAGATTTGACGAACAAACGATGTATTATACCAAAGCGTCATCATAGCCAGGGTTCCCCCCACAGCGATCAACGCGAGAGCTAGAATGACCGGAGAAAAGCGAGCCTCTGTCTCCATTTTCTTATCCGACTTAAGCAATTGGATGATTCTTTGCTTTCGAATGAACAACGGGAGAAGAAGGAGACGAGTAAGAACAGAATAAAAAACATCACTAAGGTCAAGATCATGGCCTTGATTGGAAAATACATCGCGAATCCTTCGACTTGCATGACCTTCCGTGTCACCATCAGAAATAATGGCGCAAATATCAGCCCGAGCGCAAGAGCCGCAATGATTGCCGCAATGCCGATGATCATATTTTCTCGGAAGATCATCTTTTTAATCTGCCGCTTCGACGCCCCCATGATGACGAATAGTCCGAGCGTCTTTTGCCTTATCTTCATGAATGACATTACTGAATAGGATATAAATACGAATGAAAACAGATACACCAACACCGATCCCGCCATCATGGCCATAGAAAGGGCCGAACCATTCGCAATGATCGACAGATCCGGATGGAACATCGATACCGAGAACGAGAAAAAGATGAATATCGAAAATACACTGCTTAGGAAATAAGCAATATACGTCCATTTATCCCGTAAAATATTGTTCAGAACAATGTTATTGAATGTCACTTCGCCCACCTCCAAGGAAAGTCAAGGTGTCCATAATATTCTGATAGAAATCCCCCTGATGGTTACCACGATGGATCTCGTTATATAGCTTGCCGTCCTTAATGAAAATAACGCGGTTACAGAAGCTCGCCACATAAGGATCGTGGGTGACCATAAGAATGGTTGTCTGAAGCGTCTGGTTAATAGACTTGAACAACCCCATCACATCTTTCACCGATTTTGTATCCAAATTCCCCGTAGGCTCGTCCGCAAGCAGTAGTGAAGGCTGATGGATAATCGCTCTGGCAACGGCTACCCGTTGCGCCTGGCCCCCGGAAATCTCGAACGTGCGCTTCGGCAGCAAAGACTCGATCCCCAGCAACGTGGTTGCTTGCTCCAAGCGCCGTTCCATCTCAGGTATAGGAACGCTGTCCAAGGTAAGCGGTAGTAGAATATTCTCGGACCGTCAGGGTATGCACCAGGTTAAAATCCTGGAACACAAAGCCAAGCTCATTTCGTCTAAATTTGGCCAGATCTCCATCATTCATGGAGTGTGGTTGCTGTCCATTCACGGTAATCTCTCCACCGCTGGGGATATCAATCGTAGAGATGCAATTCAGAAGTGTAGTCTTTCCGCTTCCGGAAGGACCCATAATCGCCGTGAAATCCCCTTGCTCCAGATCAAAGGAAACGTCGTTCAGAGCTGTATAGTTAACTTTACCGACATATGTTTTCTCAAGCTGATGCACTTGTAATATTTTCATATTTATAAATTCTCCTTACTTCATTGTCGTATACTTGATGTTGAACTAAAAAAGGATAGGGAATAGGCAAGAGGGTTCGATATTCAAAAAAAGAAAAACTTTTAATATCGAACCTTGGTGAAATGATTCTGGAGAAGCTAAAAGCTTTCTGTAAGAAAGCTGCTTCGGAAGCATATGCTTCGTTCGCCTTTGTGAACGGATTTCTACATTGTTAGATTCTATTAAATCAAGAAATCTGTGAACAACAGCGATCGGAAGAACATTTCACCCGGCTGCCTGCATTCGTACAATCATTAGTTCCACAGCTATAGCTTCTGCTCTTTGAAGCCTCTTCATCATAAGTGATATACGACCAGCCAACAATTCACCTTCATTGCAGTTCCCTTACATGTTTGTAATATAAAAAAATCATGACCTTAATCATGATTTTCAAAAAATATATAAAATGTCGTAGCCCCGTCGACAACCGACTCCAGCTTATATTCATGATGCAGCATATCAGCCATTTTCCTCACAAGGTACAGCCCCATTCCTGTGGACTCGCCGAACCTTCGTCCATTTTCACCGGTAAAGAACAAATCGAATACCCGGTTCAAATCGCCCGGCTCGATGCCAGCCCCTTCATTCGTTATGCTAAGTACGACTACATCCCCACTATTTTCGCTATAACTTGGACTCTCTTACCTTGATCACTGTACTTAATGGCATTATTCATAACCTGGTACAGCATGATTTTCAACCATTTTCGATCTGTATAGACTGACAAATCACCTTCGATCGAGACGCTCGGATAGACGGAGCTGGAGATGAAGAAATCCTTCAAATCGTTGATCACTTCGGATACAGCTTCTCTTAACGGCACCTTCTCAATTCTAAGGTCTGCGGCAAAATCCTCTGTGCGAAGATAGGTCAGGATCTGCGATAAATTGTAATTGATCTTATTGACGGATGCTTGAACCTTAGCGAAATCCTCATTACCTTCATTCATCTGCGTAAGCATACTAATGACTGATACCGGGGTCTTAATCTGATGTACCCAGTGATTCAGCATCGTCTGATACTCTTGCTGTCGATTCTTCAACTGGTTCATCTGAGAATGATATAGCTGCAAATTGGCACGCATACTCTGAGCATAGGCTTCCTCCAAGCTCGAATGTGGATTCTGAATAAGCATATCCTCCGGCTTGGCCAGTCTGGAGGATAACTGCCCATACACCTTCCGATGCGTAAAATACCGGTAAAGAAGAAACAATGACAGAAGAACCAAGCTTACAAAGACAAAATACCCCTTTCCACCGACCTCAAATCCGTCCAACCAATCATACACAAGGAATAAACCGAAGAATGTAACTAAATAAAGAACTACGATGGACAAATGGTCCTTGATAAACAACTTCATACCATTTCCTCTACAAAGCGGTATCCCACGCCGCGCACGGCCTCAATTCCGGCATCCGCTCCGACATCCTGCAGCTTTTTGCGAAGTCTGGCGATGTTCACATTAAGTGTATTCTCCTCTACGAAGCTCTCATCATCCCACAGCTTGGAGAGCAACGTCTCCCGACTCAGCACCTTCGGAGCATTCTCCAGTAGCATACTGGCCAGCATCGCTTCCTTCTTGGTCAATGTTACTTGCTGTTCTTGGTATTCCAGGGTCATACTCTCAAGATACAACTTCAACTCTCCGCGAACGACAGTCCGCTCTGCTTGATTGGCAGCATAATCCCCGTAGGTTCTACGAATCTGCCCGTTCACCTTAGCGACCACCACATCAAGCGAGAAAGGCTTGGTTATATAATCATCCGCCCCATTCTCTATTCCATAGATTTGCTCCATCTCACTGCCACGTGCAGAGATAATGATGATTGGACAGGTCGAGAGTTGCCTAATTTTCCGGCACCAATAGAAACCGTCATATTTCGGTAAATTAATATCCAGCAGAATCAGCTGCGGATCGAGTTGCTCAACTTCCCCGGATATATCATTGAAGTCGGAGCAAACCTTACAATCATAATCATATTTCTGCAAATGATCAGCCAGTAATTCCGCTAGCGATTGATCATCTTCCACAAGCAATATTCGATACAAATTCATCACCTAGTTTATTATTCACATCATAAATAATCTGTCTTTCTTACTATTATCTACATATTTTCGAACAAATAAAAAGCCTGTATAGAGTAAAACACACAAACTCCATACAGGCCAAGCAACAAAATCATAAACCTAGTTTTATTACAGGCCGAGCTTCTCCTTTACTTTCACAGGGAGTTCATCCGCACCAATCACCGTAGGTTCACCGGTATATCCCTCAAGGCTACGGGGAATACGAATCAGCGTTCCTTTGTCATACATTTTCTCTGAAAAGAAGGACACGACTTTCTCTTTCCCATCCTTATCGTAACCTGTCACATTGTAGATATATTGTTCATCATTTTGAGTGGATTGTTCTACCTTATCGCCAATCTGTACATAATAATCCTCTTCGAACATCACCTTATTTTCATTACTACAACCAAATAACATCAACACAGATACACAGCTAAATATAGCTACCAGAAGTTTTATCCCTTTCATATCTCTCTCCTCCTTCTGCCTTTAACTTTATAACAGAGCAATAGCAGTAAGGAATCGAGTTTCATTTCAGTTCAATTACATTCGTGTAATGTTAGGTGGGGGTGTTCATTTCTCTCTTTTCTTTAAGCAACTGCTGGAACTCCATCTCTAATTCTTGGGATGGCTCGATACTTAGACGGCTCAGCACCTCTGAAATTTTCGTCTCAAGTAAGAGGTATCGGTCTTTCTCCTCGTCATGGTTGCTCTTAGGTGGAGCCTGCTTCATCTGCTGATACGTTCCTTCGAACAGTTCAATCTTCTGATCACGAATCGTCAGAACCCGCGTAGCCACATGATCAATAAAGCGGCGATCATGTGAGACGAAGATGACGCTGCCTTCATACTCCCTCAGAAGAGACTCCAGCGCTTCTACGGCTTCCATATCCAGAAAATTCGTCGGTTCATCCAGAATCAACGTGTTGATATCGCTCAGAAACAACTTGGTTAGCGCCACCTTCACCCGTTCCCCACCACTTAGCACAGAGACAGGCTTATAGACGTCTTCTCTAAAAAAGTGCATTCTGGCGAGCACCGTTCGTATCACCGTCTCCGTCTGCTTTGATGACGATTTTACATTCTCCAGAATCGATTTCTCCAAATCAAGAATGTTCAAATTTTGGCTGAAATAACCTGCCTTTAACGACGGAGAAATGGTCACTCCTACCTCTTGAGCAATGATCTTCTTCACCAGCGTCGTCTTCCCACTGCCATTTGGGCCTGTGATCGCTAGTTTGTCGCCGCCCCGGATTTGAAAGCTTGCCCGGCACCACAATTTTCGATCGCCGATTCGACCAGCTACATCCTCTACACGAATAATGATCCGATTCATAAATGTATCTACATTCGGTAAATTCATCTTGAGGGGCGGAATCTCCCGTACTTTCTCAACCTTTTCAAGCTTCTCCAATCTTGTTTCTATCGCGGAGGCTGTCTGTTGTAGTTTCTTTTGTTTTTTGGCAAAGTAAGGCTTGGCTCCTGTAATCCGAGCTTCTGAATTACTTACCTTCTTAGGCGTCTTGGTTGCTCTTTCAGCCTTTCTCTCTTTCAGCCTCAAGGCTTCTTCCATCTGTGCCTTCTTCTTCTCATACTTATCATAGGCCGCTTGCTGCTGATCGTGCTCTAATTCCTTCTGCTTGAGGTAATCACTATAGTTCCCTACATATTCCTTCATTTTGCCTTCATGGATTTCCCAGATCGTAGTACAGAGCGCATCCAGGAATGCACGGTCATGGGAGACCACAATAAATGCCCCTTGCCACTCCCGCAGCTTCTTCTCGATCCACTCAATGTGCTGTGTATCCAGGTTCGTCGTCGGCTCATCCGCAAACAACAGCATCGGATCTCTGACCAGTGCCTGCTGAATGTATTCCTGTGTAATCTCACCGCCGCTTTTGGTTGTATCGGTCCGTTTGAGTTGAGGCAACAGCTCACTTTGAACATGCCTAACAACGTGCCCTTCTTCGGGAACAATCTTATTCGCTAAAATTTGCAGTAGCGTTGTCTTCCGCAGCCATTACGGCCCACCAAACCGATCCGGGCATCTTTATAAACTTGCAACTGGTCTATATCCAGCAATAAACGGTCCTGTACGTAATATTTGATATGTTGTGCTTCCAATAAGAACATATGAACATCTCCTTTAGAGGTAGTTCAAGAAGTCCGCTTTTGATCACGAAGTGAATCAGGAAGCAAATTCGAGATCGAATCTTGAATTCAGCAGGTCCTTCCGGTGCTCACGTACAAAAAACGTACGCTCCGCTCCTCATTCTCTGCTTCATCCAACCTTCTCGATGCTGAAAACCGGACTTTTTGAACACCTACTTTCAATTTCGTGCAGGAGACAAAAAATGCCTCCTATGTCCATACAGAATAGGAGGCATTTATATATAGGCGTACACCAAAAGAGACTCTTATAAGAATGCTCCTTCAGGTCCAACTATAGAAATCCAATCCTATTCTGAGAATTAACAATTGATGGCATCACGAATTAAGCAGTGTGAAACTGCTTAAAAAATTACCGTCAATTGTTCTCTTCAACAAATAGGATTAGTACTTCATTTCAGTTGGGTCACCCTTTCGTTCTTTTTATTAAGATTATTGTAAAAAGTGGCGGATGTCAATATTTCTCAAATACTTAGCTTATACTTCATGACATTAAATAATTGGACGTACTAAAAAAGCCTGCTATCTTATCCATATAGGACATAAATTACAGGCCGTGTGATCATAACCCTTTACCAGAAGAAAGGAAATGCTATAAGAGCGGTCAGAACGAAGAGCGGAAGTATCCACCACCCACCAGCACCCCATCCATAGTTTCCGTGACCATATCCAGCATTATAAGGTGTTCCAGCGTATCCATTAAATGCTTTAGTACGAATCTTTTCCAACTCTTTTGATTTTTTCATTGTTTTTTTCAGGCTTGTAATGGTTGCATCAGGTACGTTGTTGACAGGCCTCATGTAAAGATGACCATCATGAATCCGATCAATGACTCCACATACCATTTCTCCGTTAAGTAACATGGCCATGATCGGACGGCCTTTATAATTCTCACAAATATCGGCGGAAACTGGATACTGCGCGAGCAATTGCATTACTACACCTCCTTTTCGTACAACGTATGAACGAATCAATAAAATGGTCTGGATATTCGCCGTTATTTTCGGGAGTAGTAAAAAAATATCATCTAGGCATTTGAACAGGCTAATTTTTCAAATACCCATACAATAGAAAAAGAATAGGCGAAATGCTATGTCTCGCTCAATTATATGGATTTGAGGTGAAGGTCTTTGGATTGGAATCAGAACAGAGGAACTTACTATGCCTTTATCAGCCTTGGAGCAATGTGCCAGACTGCACATCAATTAAATAGATTGGGACTGCGCAGATTTAGTGGTCCACTTGATTGGTTCATTACCTCTTCTTCACCGAAACTTTGCCATCTTCTCAACACTGGGTTCAATGGATTTATGGAATTAAACAATTTGCGTCTTATAAACATAGTCGATAATCATTATGTTTTACGTGATACATCATACCAAGTAGATTCGTATCATGATTTTCCCGTTCCTCATAATCCCAACCAACTCTACCCCCAGTTTAAAGAGCAAGTTGATCGCAGAAAATCCCGATTTTTACAAAAGATAAGAGCCTGCCCGTTTGTTTCGTGCGCACACATACTTCAAGCTCGGAGGCGCGGCTCCTAGAACAAGCTTTATATAACATTTCACACAGAGATTTCAGGATGCTCATAGTTAATCTCCATAATCAGCGGGGAAAGGGTGTCATTTATGAAGATTGGGGATTGCAACGCGTTTCTTCTGTCACAATTCCATCCGGTAGGGATTGGAGAGGTTCAAACCATCATTGGGATCTCATTATGAATGGGTTTAAAATTATGACATGATTTAACTTGACCCAATTGCTGTCAATGATACGTATCGTATTGGGAATCCCGATTACTCCTTCTTCTCTGCAATAAATAAACTGCTTCCTAAGCAGTCAAAGTTATCTACCATCAATTTCATATAGGTCTCTATTCCTTTAGATATTTCGTAGTCAAAGTACAACGAAGAATCTTCTACTTGTTGTTCCTCCACATCTCCGATAAGATCTCTCATTTTCCTTGTTTCAATGGGATGCTTAACTTAAAAGCCGGCCTTTTGCAATAAAATTGAAAAATCATTTACTTTGTAAAGCCTGTCTAAATTCATGAAGTCCGTTATTTTACCTGCTTCTTCAAATGAAAGATCGTTGGTGGCTGTCATTTCATTATCGATAAGCATACCATTTGGTTTCAACACCCTGAAATATTCATGTAGAGTTTTCGGAGCATCAGTGAAAATCGTGACAGATTCCCCAAAAACAATATCAAAAAAATTTGAAGGGAAAGGGATTGATTCCGCGCTCCCCGATACCCAATCAACGGTCACTCCCTTCTCTTGAGCCTTTCTTTCTGCTATTTGCAACATTCGGGAGCTATTGTCAAGGGCGCTGACGCTATAACCTTTTGTGGCAAGATAACAAGCACTCTCACCAGTTCCACATCCGACTTCCAAAATTTTAGCACCAAGGGATATTCCAAGTGACTCGACCCATTTTTTAGTTGCTTTAACCCCTCCAGGATGGGCCCCTGATACCCCTAACTTCTCTAATATCTCGAGATAATTCACTTTAACTCTCCTTTTCAAATGTTATGCCCCCCTCTTCCTAGGGGTATTTCACAGTATGTAATAAAGTTTATAAAATGCGTGTCCTGAACCGAAGAAGTTCTCCATTTTGCCCAATCTGATTGGTGGTATGTTATATAGTAGGAACACAAAAAAAAGTCAAGTAAATGCCAGGAAATAATCCAAGGATTTACTTGACTCTATAAGACTTGTATTTGCATATTACCTCTATGACGTGGTTATTCTTTGACGCCTCCCAGTGCTACACCTGCGATGATATAGCGGGATAACAGGAAGTAGACAATGAACAGTGGTAATGCCGTCAAAGCCAGACCTAGGTAGATCGAGCCAAACTCTGTCTTGTAAATGTCGCCTTTCAGCAAGCTCACCATGATCGGCATTGTATATTTTTCCTTCTGTGTCAACAGAATCAGCGGCATAAACAGGTTGTTCCAGTTACCTACAAAGGCAAATATAGCCTGTGTCGCCACTGCCGGAATCATCAACGGGAAAATGATTCGGTTGAACGTTTTGAATTCGCCAGATCCGTCTACACGCGCTGCTTCCACGATTTCTAGCGACAACGTTGCCAGCAGATATTGGCGCATGAAGAACACCACTGCCGGCGCCGCAATCGCGGGTAAAATCAATGGAAGGAAGTTGTTCGTCCAGTGCAGCTTATACATGAACTGATAGAATCCAATTGCGCTTGCTTGAGAAGGAATCATCATTACGCACAGGATAAAGGTAAAGAACGCATTACGGAGTTTCCAGTTATAGGTCACGAGTCCATAGGCCGCCAAGGACGAGAAGTAAACCGTCAGGATTGTCGCTGAACCAGAAATAATGAATGAGTTCAAGAATCCTTGAATTGGATCGAAGCTCTTGTTGATCAACACATGCCAGTTATCCATAAGGTGGGTAGAAGGAAGCAGCGAAAGCCCCCTTTGGATTTCAACAGATGAGCGTGTGGCGTTTACAAACATGATCCAAAACGGAAAGATGCTGAGAATCGCCAATAGGATACAGACAATATAGATAATCAGTTTGCTTACCTTCAGGCCAACGGTTCCGCTTCTTTGAGTCTCTTCCATGTGTTTACACCTCCCTCTCAACTGCTTGAGCAGACTTTCTGTATATCTTTTCCGCTTTTTTCAATTTAGCCGCATCACGATCGCGCATTAAATAGAACACAAGTCCAGACAATATCGCTGCGATCACGAACAGCATCATACTCGCCGCAGCAGCACGGTTATACATGTAGCTGCCCTTGAATGCTTGCCCATAGATAAACATGGTTGCGGTAGTCGTGGAGCTGTCTGGTCCGCCATTAAGGAACAATTGCGGAATATCAAACATTGTCAGACCGCCGACCATCGATGTAATCAGGGTGAATAGCAATATCGTACGCAGACTCGGCAGCGTAATGCGGAAGAAGGTTTGAACTCCGCTTGCGCCGTCGATCGCTGCTGACTCAAATAGAGTAGGACTTATACCCATTACGCCTGCAATAAGGATGATCATGGTGTTGCCGTACCACATCCAGAACTGAATGAACGACACAATGCCACGCGCTGTCGCCTTACTCTGGAGGAAGTAGATTGGAGCGTCGGACCATCCTAGTGCATGAAACAAACTATTTATGGGACCCATCGGATATGCGAACAGAGAACTAAAGAGTACGGCGATCGTACTCGCAGTGATAATATTAGGCATATAGAGCAGAACCTTGAACGCTCCTTGTCCCTTTATGTTAAGGCGCCGGTTCGTGAACCATGCAGTAAGCAATAGCGCAAGACCGATCTGAGGAACGAAGTTAACAATCCAGAGCAGTGCCGTGTTTTTCAGAGACGTAATGAACAAGGGATTATCAAAGAGGAGATCTTTGAAATTTTGAAAAGGGTTATCCATAATGTGGATTGGTTTTGGTATTAATCCCTTCATATCGGTGAATCCAATGATTGCGGTGTATAAAATTGGATATAGCGAGAAAATCAGAAATGCAACTACAAACGGAAACGTAAAAAAATAGCCAAATCTCGAATAGTTGACATTTTTGCGACGCATGCCCTCACCTCACTAGTTGATATGGAAAGGGGCGGGAACTCCCCCGCCCCTCCAATTCCTTCTTATTCGCTTTCAATGCCAAGTTGGTCTTTGACTTGTTGCTTGAAGTCTTTGATCGCACTGTCGCGATCCTTGCTACCTGCAGTATATTGACGTACTTGATCGCGCCAGATAGAGTTAATAGATTCGTCATACTGTGTCAAGTTCTTACCTGAAGCGTTAGCGTTAGCTGGAACGAATATGTCGAACATGTTTTGTCCGCCGAGCAAATCAATTTGGCCGTTCGATTTAGACATAACAACGGAGGATGCAACGCTATCTTTCGTGCCTTGCTCGCCGTCCTTCATCGTACCGTTAGCCCAGTAATTTTGAAGGCCTGTGTCAGAAGTATCGAGCGTTACCCATTTAACAAAGTCAGCTACTGCCTGTTTCTTAGCGTCATCCTTAGTAACGTCCTTGTTAGCGAGCAACCATGTACCACCCAGAAGAAGCCTGTTGGCGGCTCAGTAACAGCCCAGTCGCCAGTTGTATCTTTAACATTATCTTTCATTACGTAGTTGATGAGCCATGCAGGACCGAAGAAACCGAATACTGGTTTAGGTCCAGTACCTGACATATCTGCAAACCAACCTTCCTGCCAGTCTTGAGTATCATTAAAGTAGTCATTATCCTTCAACTTCTTAGCGAGATCAAGGAACTCTTCACGCTTCGGATCGATATGAAGCTTGCCATCGACAATCCAACCCTTGTCAGAACTGTTCTCGATTGGGTGCCAAATGTCGCCGTCGCCAGATACGATACCATATCCTTTAGCTTTCAGCTTCGCAGCAGCTTCGAAGAACTTATCCCAGCCAGGTCCAACTTCATTCTTGATTGCAGTTGGATCGTCCGTTCCAAATGTATCCTTCGCAAGTGAGCGGCGATAGATAAAGGCGCCACCAGTCGCTTGATAACCGAGGGCTTTCAGTTGGCCTTCTTTGCTACCGATATCAACTGAATATTGAGCGATGCCTGCATCCTTAACCATTTGGTCATCAAGACCCAGGTCAGCATAGTTTGCGGCATAGTCGGATGCATCGCCTTGCGAATACTTAAGCACGAATGCAGATTCAGCTGCATAAATATCAGGAGCATCTTTACCGCCTCCAGCCAGAGCCTGGTCAAGAGCTGGCTGATAAGCGCCATCGGTAGTTGCGATTACTGTTGTTTTAAATTCAACATTTGCGTCTGGATGAGTTGCAATGTACTTTTCCGTCATGTTAGGAATCTCGTCGGTGAAGCTCCAGAGATTGATAGTTACTTTCTCTTTAGGAGTAGTAGTAGTTGGAGCCGCGGCGTCATTGGTTTTTGGGGTTGTATTTGTGCCTGATGAACTTGAATCCTTTGTGTTTCCGCCGCCACACGCTGTGAGAGCAGATGACATCATGAGGACTAGAGACAGACCTACTAAAACACGTTTCATTTTTTTCATACTTTGCCTCCCCTTTTTTTCTTCATTCTTCGGTTTTATGTAACCGCATACACAGATTATATATCCTATAGCCTCTAGGCATAAGGAACCTGTGTTTAGGGATAATTCCACTATTTTTGGATCTTGATCCTATAGGCGTAAAAGCGCGTTCATAAAACCTACTATTAAGCCATTATTGAACAAGAACTTCCATCCCGTTTCTCATAGCTCGATACCGCCCCGGACTCATTCCTTCATACTCTTTGAATAGCTTGTTAAAATATTTGACTCTCTGATATCCGCTGCGAATGGCGATCTCCGCTATAGGCAGACTTGTCTTCATCAGCAATTCCTTCGCTTTCTGCAATTTTCGACGGGTCACGTATTCGCTAAAATTCATTTGGCATTGCTCTTTGAAAAGTGAGCTGAAATAACTCCCATTCAGATGTACATGCCCAGCGACTTCCTGCAGGCTGATCGCTTCCTCTATATGCGTCTCCACATAGTGCATCGCCTGACGGACTGACTCGCACAATACGGCCTCTTCATCTCTGATCGCCATCAATTGTGGATCGGCCGTCTTCCGCATGAAAACCAGATGATCCTTCTCTTCCCCAGCCTTCAGAGCGCCCTCCACGGATGCGATCAGCTTCTCCCGCCCTACCGGCTTCAACAGGTAATCCATTACGGACAAACGAAGTGCTTCCTGTGCATATTCGAACTGAGCATGACCTGATACGAAGATAACGGATGGCTGACGCTGAATCCTTTTCTCTCTGATTTGGCTTACTAAAGCAAGACCGCTGATTTCTGGCATACGGATATCCGTTATCATTAGTTCCACGGGAATCTCCTCAATGATTTGAAGAGCCGCCCCCCATTGCTTGCCGTGAGGATTTCAGTATCGACCGGCTGCCCATACGCCAAGTATCTTCTTCATTCCTTCTCTCGATCTCGGTTCGTCATCGACGATAAGAATCGTTCGGCTCCTCATGGTCCTGCCCCCTTGAATAGAAATTAATGCAACATCAGTTTTACTAATTACATTTAATTTACGATAGGCAACCGCTATTCTCCTTCCAGAAATTCCCCCTCCCCAAAATAAAAATAGAGGTAGCCCTCTGATATTTACCATTAGGACTACCTTCTAGTTGTAAAAAATTATTGTATTATTTTGCGATTCAAGTACTTCCTTTTTATCACTGAACAATCACAAGATCAAGTTTAAATTATTCCTATTTCCTATCACGTAATCTTCTGAAAATATGCATGAATCCTATTCCTCTAGCCATGGGATTATGAATTAGCGTCTGCTTGCTAGCTTTATCTCGTCCTATCCAAACGGCTTTACTCCAAATTCCTTCAGGTAGGCAGCTTGGAATTGGCGAAATGCTGATCAGCTTTCTCTGTTTTGCCACATGCTCCATAAAGATCGATCAACATATGATTTATTTCCTCATCCAGAGGATATACGGATAAATAGGTGTCGAGACGCTGCTCCGCCTTATCCCACTGTTTCTCAGCCATATCGCGGTGAGCCAAGGCGCGTACCAGCAACATATACTGCTTGCAGTATCTCTCCTCAAGAGACATCTTCCACATATAATCTTTGTTCTGGAGTAGAGGACCCTTGTATAACGAGCAAAGCAACTCCGCTTGTGCCGTGTTTCGCATTCCTGCCAGAGTAGATAAAGAGAAGTCGAACCGCTCGAAAGCCAGTACATCATATGTATAGTTGGCGGATTCCAGCAAATAACCTTCATTCGTTTTTTGAATATCCATGCCGAGATTGTGTTCCTTCAACAATTTCTTCAGCCGATAGATCGTATTGTACAAATTGTGCAGCGAACGTTCTTCGTTCATCTCCTGCCAGAGCATCTCAACAAGCTGCCATTTATTGATCTCATGTCCCGGATGACACAGAAAATAGGCAAAGAGCTCCTCTGTCTTGCGGGTCGGGAAACGAACCAGCTCGCCTGCAGCATTCCGGACCTCTAGCCCGCCGAAGCAGCGTACGGACACTTGTGCCACCGATTTTACCTTGGCAGCGGGATGTCCCTGCTTGACCAACCGTTCGGCAACCCGTTCGATAGCCGTCGATGTGACGGGTTTCAAGATATAATCGAATGCATACACTTTGAATGCTTCAAGCGCATACTCCTTATGAGCCGTCGTAAACACGATTTTGGTATCCTCCGACAGCTCGCCAAGCTTCTGTGCGAGCTCCAGCCCATTCATCTTTGGCATCTCCACGTCGATGAACGCGACATCCGGCTTTAGCTCTACGATTCTTGCCAGAGCCTCTAACGGATTCGTAAAAGCGCCAACGATGCAATAACGCGAATTTTGGCCGATTTCGTATTTCATTAACTCGAGAATCGGCCGTTCGTCTTCTACGATAATCGTTTGAAACATACCCAGCCCCTCCCTATGGTGTGAATTCATTTATTCAAACGGCAAATACATCGTTACTTTGGTTCCATGCCCCAGCTCGGAAGTAATCGTCAGCTCCGCTCCAGGAATCGTGTCGAGCCGCCTGCGGATGTTAGAAATGCCAATTCCGCCGGCCTGTGACTCACCTTTCATCAAGAGGTACAGTAGATCGTCCGGAATACCAACCCCGTCATCTTCGATAATAACCTTGATGTAATGATCGCCTTCGTCGATCGTAAGGGTAACTTTCCCGAATGAATCTTTCTCAAACAAGCCGTGCCGGATTGCATTTTCCACGAACGGCTGGATACATAAGGAAGGAATCTCCTTCTGAAGAATGCTTTCGCCTACATAACACTCGAAGTCGAACCGCTCTCCAAAACGGGCCTTCTCGATTTCGACATACGCATGAATTAGCTCCATCTCCCGATACAAGGGGACAAACAACGTTGTCCGGTCCATCTCGAGGATATAACGCAAATACTGACTAAGCATGGTTAGCAAGTAAGCTGCTTTTTTCCGTCCATATAGCAGAAGGAAATAACGCTACTCAAAGCGTTGTATAAGAAATGCGGTTTGATCTGGGCTTGATGGAACGCCTGCTCGTTCTGAATCGCCTCTTGAATCGCCGTTTTCATAGCTATCAACGTCTGGATGCGGGCAACCAGCGTATCAGCATCAAATGGTTTGGTTACGTAATCGTTTGCCCCTGATCGAAAGCCAAGCGCCACATCCTGCGAGTTGTCCTTGACCGTCGCAATCAGGATCGGCAGATCGAGTATGGAGTAGTGTTCTCGCAGCATCTCGCACAGCTTAAATCCTGATGTTTCCGGCATCATGACATCAAGGATGACAAGATCGACTTGTGGATGCTCGCTTATTTTGGCGATCGCTTCTTTGGCCGAAAAAGCCGTGATAACATTATAGCGGTGCCGCTTCAAGATGTTCAGCAAAATATGAATGTTCGATGCCTCATCGTCCACAATCAGAACGGTACGTGGATTTTGCTCGATGATGTCGAGCGATTCCCCCATAGAAATGCGCTCCGGCAGAGCTGTTGTGACCGCGATCTCCCCTAGCGAAGATGATTGCACGGCGCTTGGCAGTGTAAACAGGATACAGGTCCCTTTGCCGATCTCCGACCAGTCGATCCGAATATCCCCACCCATCCGCTCAACTAATTTGCGGCTAATATAGAGTCCAATACCCATACCCGTGTAGCCGTCTTTCGGCAAAGGCTGGTCCGCCTGCTCGAAATATTCGAACACAATCTGTTGCTTGTCGAGCGGAATGCCTGTCCCTGTATCCTCCACGAAAATAGAGATCATTTCGCCCGTGGAACCGGCCGTCACCTGGATCGTTCCGTGTTCCGTATGCTTGATCGCATTATGAACGAGGTTATAAACAACTTGCCGCAGACGGTTTTCGTCGGCGTACACCCATACGTCCGAATCAACCCGATTTTCCAGCTTCACTTTTTTGCCCAACAGCTCGAATTGCAGCACGTCAAATACGATCTGCACGACGACTTTGACATCGACAATAGATAGATTAAGACGTAGTTCCCCGTACCTTAAGCGGGTCACATCGATCAGATCGTTGATCAGCATGGAGAGCTTGAGCGACGTATCTTTGACCAACCATAAATTTTGCTTTTGCTTGGAGGACAAATTGTTCTCCTCATCGTCCAGAAGGTAGGACGTAATGTTCAAAATGCCATGCAGCGGGGTCTTGATTTCATGCGATGTCTGCTCCAAGAATTCATCTTTGAGGTTGTTGGAGACCATCAATTGATGCGTTAAAATTTCCGTTTTCTTATAAGCGTTCGTAAAGCGGACCGCCAGCAAAATATTCATAAAGATAATAAAACCAAGGACCCCGGTTTTTCCAATTAAATCGCTCGAGACAATATTGTCAGAATAGAGAACGGAGTCCACTAAAAAAAACGCTAACGACAGACTTCCGCCCATGAACAAGATAAGTTCTTTCCGGTCAGACGATTCGCTACGTTTGCTGCTGAATAAATATATCATCCTGCCGAAAATAAACACATTCACCAGGGCTAAGTATAACCAGATTAAATATTTGATTTCGCTAATTACGTAATAGGGCAGAACGACAACCGCAATCATAGAAAGAACGAGCGGAGACAGGATACCAATTAATTTGCGGGACGACATGAGGCGGGCGTCGATCGAATGGAAGAACAGGATAATAACAACAGCACCAAAAAATATGCTGATATCCAGCATTTTATAGGCTAGATTAAAAGGAAGATTCTGAACTAGACGCTGCACTATTTTCTCCCGAACAACAACTGACCTACCATTAGAGAAAATAAATAGATTCCACTGTACAAATATGTCCTTTCCCGGCCTCGCAGGAAATAAAAACTGAGATGATACGCACCGAACATGGCGAGGACGAGCACGGCTGCAATGTCAGTACCAATTTGGATACCTTCCACTCTCGCAATATCACTATGCAACCCGAATTGAATGGAGTTGACGATTCCCCCTGTAACAAACTCGTAGTTGGCAACCTGAATGATGATCTCAACCTCGCCATTACTCACATGAAATAAAGCAATGTACGGCGTATTGCCAGGAAGATGAGCTTCTTCGACCGTGGTCGGAGAACCGCTACTCCCTTCTACCTGCCCGTTGACATAAAGCGTATGAGACATACGGACGCTTCTTATCTTCATGCCGAAGATCTCATTCCCTTCACCGACCTTGACTTTAAGGCGGTACGTCCCAAATCCCGTTCTATTCATTCCTCCATTTTCATGCTTCCCTTTCCATGTGCCTGGCACGTTGAAATAGGAAACCTCCGAGCGAGTTCCTTGCTGAAAATCAGAGGGAGCCAGCAACTCGCCTTCATAAAACTCCCACTGACCATCCAGATTAACAACACCGTTGTTTCGAAAATCCCATGCGGATAAATCCAATATGCCATGCTTCGCCCACGGTGTATCCCTACTTGGCGTCGTCTGACTATAAAAAAAGGCATAGATCCCGACAGATAGTACAAAAATGAGGACAATGCCGATTAGCTTGCGAAAAATCCCCTGACCCAAAGCACTGTCCCCTTCCAAAAATTCGAACTAACTATTACCTTTGTATCACAAAATACTTTCAAGAAATAGTTTTTTGTCGATTCTACTTTTTCATCTCTCTGCCTTCGGCATCCTTCACCCATTGATGCTCCTTAGCCGCTTCTTCGATTTCGTGGAATGCCCAGTGGTTAGTTGGTACGTCAAGGAAGCTAGGTGTCTCAACTCCGTACAATGGTCCTCGCTCGAACAAGCGATTTAAGATTTTCACCGCTTCTGCGCGGGTAAGCTTCTGGTTAGGCTTAAACATACTGTCCGGGTATCCCTCCATGATGCCGTAAGCCTGTGAGCGCATAATCGCTTCGTACGCCCAATGCTTGTCGGAAAGATCCGCATAGATGACTTGATGCTCTGCACTTATACCTGTTTTGCCTTGCTTCGCCATCAAGTGATCGACGATGACCGCCATCTCCGCTCTCGTAATGGCTTTCTCCGCGTCAAAGCTTCCATCCGCGTAACCCTGCATTAAGCCTGCTTGATTCACCATCTCTATTTCTTTGAATGCCCAATGCTTCGTGTTGGTATCCTTGAAGGGCGAAGTTTCATTGCCTTCGTACTTGATGCCAAGATTGCGTGTGAGCATGACCGCCATTTGGGAGCGGGTCACGATTTTCTCCGGCCCAAAAGTGCCGTCAATAAAGCCATTAATAAATGGCTTATGCGTTTCCGCTTCTTCAACTACTCCAGTGTCTCCAGCTTCCCCAGCTTTCTCTCCTTCGGCTTGCTGCTGCCGTGCTGGAGATTCCCCTGTTGTTGGCACTGTCCCCGGATTTGGTCCCATATCTGGCCCTGGATTCGAAGCCACTTTAACCACTTGCGTTACATAAAATGCAACATCGGCCATGTTCTTTGCCTTTATCGTAACCGTCACGTTATAGGTGTCCGCAGCTAAGCCGTCTTTTGCTTTGATTGTAAAAGTTGTCGATTTTGTCTCTTCATCCAGATTCGTTGCAGTTGGTCCTACTATTTCAAAGCTTCCTGCATGTGTCCCATCGATCGATACGGAGAGATCATCCAAGTCAGCCGTACCGGTACGGGTAATCGTGATCGTTCTCGTTTCTTGCTTACCTCTCGAATAGCCAGCAGTCAATTCCGTTAACGTCTGATTACTTACCGGTGCTATGGAATAGATTAAACCATCATCACCTAATTTCTGAATTCTATTATTGCCATAGTCGGCTACGTACACATTGTCCATGCGGTCGATCGTAACACCCGTCGGATAATCAAATTCACCAAGCTCACTTCCGTATCCATATTTAGGAACATTCGGACCGTCGTAGTCTTTGCCCCACTTAATCCATTGATCTGTTGCTAAATTTAGCTTCTGAATACGGTGATTGTTGCTATCCGCCACGTATACATTCCCCAGGCCATCTATCGCAACGCCATTCGGTTCATCAAACTCGCCAAGTTCACTTCCTGGTCCGCCGCTAGCTTTCTTCCACTCGCTCCATGTCGTCGGATATTCATAGGTTATCTCGCCTGTCTCCTGATTTATACGTTCTTGTTTGTCGATCATTGCCTTCTGAATACGATGGTTGTTTCGGTCTGCAATGTACACTGATCCTTGATTGTCAACGGCAATGCCAACCGGTTGATTAAATTCACCAAGCTCGCTCCCCTTCACTTGGCCGCTTTTTCCCATACAATCCACTCCCCGGTTGCTGCATCGAACATCTGGATACGCATATTCGTCGTATCCGCTACATACACATTGCCGTCAAGACCCACTGCCACGCTGTTCGGAAGACGAAACTCACCTGGTGAGATCCCCATCCTTTATCAATCACATTCGTACCATTGTAATCTTTTCCCCACATGCTCCATTGTTCTGTGATTGGGTCCCACTTCTGAATCCGATGATTCAATTTGTCGGCTACATAAATATTACCGCCACTGTCGACGGCAACATCGGTCGGACTATTAAATTGTCCCAATTGGCTTCCAGGTTTAAGATCGCTTCGTCCCCACGAGGTCCATACACCTGTTATCACATTGAGCTTTTGAACTCGATTGTTGTCATAATCGGCGACATATACATTGCCCTGGTCATCCGTTGCCACGCCGACAGGATATCCAAACTCACCCAGTTCGGTGCCGGGATCGTTCTTGCCGTACTGACTCCATCCCAAAGCCGCCATCGCAGGATTCGCCAATAAGGCGGATGAGATCATCAAGAAGATAATGCACCATATTAACAATTTTCCCGTAAACTGTTTTCCGCTTCCTCGATTCATTTTATTCATATTCTCCTCCTTAATAAAAATTGGTTCATTAGCTCTCATCCTAGCAAAACGATCTCCCAAGATTCTCACAAGATTTGGAGAAACACAGCGAATAATATCGAAAAATGTTAGAAAACAAAACAAGCTGCCAGGTGAAACCAGCAGCTGTTCTTAATTATTTTTATTTTAAAAATGTTTCGCACATCCAATTATAAAATTTATCCTTCTCTTCGAAATGTGGATAATGGGCTGACTTATCAAAAGATATGAACTCCTTTTGATCCGCTTCAATCCTATCAAAATATTTTTTGGCTGCATTAGATGAGGTCATAGCGTCGTATTTACCCATTACAAAATAAAATGGTAAATCAAGCTTAGTGGCTATCTTAGGTAGTGGCTTATCAAAAACCTCTTTTACAAGTTGTGCTTGTGTCTTAGCAACTCCATTGTTATAGCGAATAAAATCCAACAAATTATATTCACGACTTAATAGTATTTCGCCATCCGACATATTAATAAGTCTTGTAGCGCCGCCGTACTTTCCTACATAACCTCTTGGAGCCGCTGCCTCTCCTTTATATATTTTTTCAGCGATCCCCTCTAAGTACTTCACATCTTCTGTATTTCCGGCTTTTTTCGCTTCACTTATTGTATAATTCAAATTATCTATTTCACTTTCTTGCATATTACTTACCTGACCAATCCCAATATAGGCTTCATATTTATCTGGAGCTTTATAAGCAGCCTTTGCTCCTAAGTATGTGCCGTAAGAATGACCTATTAAGATCACTTTCTCTTTACCAAATCGTTTTGAAATATAATCCGTAAGTTCTATTAAATCATCTACAAGCACATCTGCCGTTAAGTTAGAATAATCCTCATTAAAATGATACGATTTACCGCTTCCTCTTTGATCGTAATTAACGATAGTGAAATCTTTTTCTAATAGGTCTTCGTACTTGGCATAAGGTATTTCGGAGACACTCGGTCCCCGTGTACATATATAATGACCGGGTTATTTATATCACGACCTCTAATCATGATTTGCTGATTGGTACCATTGATCTCAACTTGTTCTAAAACATTAATACTGTTATCACCTTTGATATTCGAAGTCCATGTGGGCCTGAAAAGTGCTATTACCAGTATTACAATAATAGATACTCCGATATATTTTATGAATCTCTTTATGTTTTTCATCATACTCCCCCTTACTAAATACTCTACACATGAAAGGTAATATACTGTAGTGCCGGTAAGTCATTAATGAAGAACGTCAAATATGACCTTTGGCTAAAAGTAAGTGACTGCATCAAAAAAGAGTGTAAACAAAGTCGATTTCACTTTGCCTACACTCTCTTACTTAATGTTTCTTATCTCCTATAAGACTCTCTTCCATAGCTTTAATAATCGCAGAAGATCTGTTTTTTACATTCAATTTTGAGTAAATGGTAGAAACATAATTTTTCACAGTTCCCATGGAAAGAAACATCTTTTCTGAGATGTCTTTATTGGACAATCCTTGGGTTAAACATTTTAGAACTTTTATCTCTTGATGATTTAAATCATATGGATGATTCATAGATTTAGGGTCATGATCCATGTGGGTGTTATTATTTGATTGTATCTGGCCAAACACCTCTTTTGCTAATTGTTGAGGAATGAGGGAACCTCCGTGATACACCATTTTTATTCCCTGAACTAAAAACTCTGGATCAACCGCCTTTAATATGTAACCCTCTGCACCCGCATTTAGGGCATTCAATACGTGAGTAACATCCTGAAAAGTAGTAAGTATGATAACTTTAATATTGGGCCAACGTTTTTTTATTTCCTCTGTCGCCTTTACCCCATCCATCACCGGCATTTGAATATCCATTAAAAGAACATCAAGATTTTCCCTTTCGCATAAATCAATGGCCTCTTCTCCATTTTCCGCAGTTCCAACAATCTCAATGTCAGAAATATTTTCAATCACAATTTTTAAGCTTTTTCTTAAAATCTCTTGATCTTCAACGATTGCTGCTTTAATCATGATCATTAAACTTCCTTTGCCATAGGTATGTTACACGTTATCTTCATACCATTATTCAATTTAGAATCAAAGTTAACTGAACCTGCTAATGCCGATATTCGATCTTTCATGGAACGTAAGCCAAACCCTAAATTCAGCTCGTTACAACCATTTCCATTATCCTCAATAAGAACAATCAGTTCTTCTTGTTTAAACGATATATTTACTTTGATAGAAGTAGCCTGGCCATGTCTTTTTGCATTTGTAAGTCCTTCTTGGATACAACGAATAATGGCAAGCTTTACTCTTTCACTGATTTTGGAGGCTTCCCCTTCGACAATCAGTCGTATATCCGTTGATGTATGTTTCATAAAATCAGCAATCAGTTCTTCCACTGATTCAACAAGCGTCTGATGATTCTCTGGAGACATATGGTGAATCGTCTTTCTCACATCGTTCAATCCATTTCGGGCTAAATCTGAAATCTCCTTTATACTTTTTTCTGCCTCTATTTTGTCAGCCTGATATAAAAAAGGAAGGGCATCTAAACTTGTTATGACAGATGTGAAAATATGGCCTACTGTATCATGCAAATCTTGTGAAACTCTATTTCTTTCTTCTTTAATCGTCAATTCCTCAATCTGTTTTGAGTAGTATTCCAAATCCTTGTTTTTCTCCTCGATAGAAGCGATTAACTCTTTATTAGCTTTATTGACAATGGTCATCCTTCCTAAGCAGAATCCAATACCATAGAAAATAATTGTATCAATAAAAATGGCAAAGAAATTCTTATTAATGAAGAGACTGCTAGCCCAAGTAACAACTACTAAGAAAGGTCCTAACCAAATTAATGGCTTAGTTTGACAAGCGTAAGCAACAGTAAGAATAGGCACGAGTAGAAAACTATAAGTCACTGATATTTCATACTGACTTGATAAGTAAATAAACAAAGAACCCGTTAACAACACCTCAGCCATTAAATAATATTGGAACCTTATAAGCCCAGGCCGGTAAAATAGATGGGGTACTAAATAAGAACAAGTAGCCCATAAAAGTATGATCCACTTTTCTGAACGAGTCGAACTAACGAATATCGAGTAGCCATTAAATATAAACCATACCGTACGCATGAGAAATAAAAAATAGTCGGGCCAATGCCATTTCCTTTGATCGATAACTGCGTTCATTCTTCTCCCCCATCTTCGGTGTCTATAAAACCTTTAATCATTCCCTAACAGTCCTCAATTTACGGAGAATCTCTAGAAGCATTACATTAAGACTGACCCATACACCACCAAATACATATCCTGCAAAGACATCGCTGGGATACTGCATCTTGAAATAAATCCGGCTGATGCCTACCGCAAGGCAGATCAGGATTACGCACATAACAAGGGGCACACGGATATAACGAAAGTTGTAATATCTCAGCAGAAGGAAAGTCGAAAAACCACATACCGTCAGTGAAATTAATGTTTCTCCGCTCGGGAAGGTATTAATAAACTGGAAGCCAGCTGTAACGGGTCCTGGACGATGGAACAACATACGCAAAATTCCGTCAATTAACTCCCCTCCGGCAACTACCCATGCAAGAAAGATCAGGTCTAACTTACGTTCTTTGCTGTGCAGCATGATCCAAAGCGCTGCCAAACCAAGCACGGGACCATAGAAATAAAAGGTGCCGAACTTCGCAAAGGCATGCATCCATTCACTCCATTCGGTACCAAATGTGGCAGTAACCAGATAGGATACGATCTCATCGAACTGTCCCAATTCTTGGGCAAGAAAGTCCTGGATCAGACCGAGCATCAGCGAGAAAAATAAAACGAAAAAGGCAAACGAAGTAAGCAACAGAAACCGAACTTTACCGAACGAATTAAAGTGACGCTCACCCTGTATAAGTAGTTGCATAAGTGCATTAACTACTTGACGTTTATACTTACGATACACATAGATCACGATGGCCAGGATTACTGATACGATACCGAAGATGATCATGTAGCGGTTGACCGTTGAATGATACTGCTCCCATTTGGGGCCAAGCACTTTACCCAAGGAAATAAACAAGCCTACCCAAAAGATTGCGCCGGTATAGGCATAGAGTGCGTAACGCTTAAACGGCAAACGTGTAACGCCGCAGAAATACCCTGTAATATGTCGAACTCCAGGTATGAAATAAGCTACAAATAGTAGTTTGTCTCCATATTTCTCTAACCAGAGGGTCATCTTGTCTACGCGTTCTTCTGTAAGATGGACACGTTCCCCATACCGCGCAACAAACGGCCTTCCCAAACGGTATCCAATCCAATAAGAGAGCGTTACCCCGGCCAAGACACCTGAACCTGGCAGATATGATACTGATTAACCAGTTCAGCTTATGTTCATATACAGAGAGACCAATATAACTCATTATCATCTCCCCAGGAAGCGGCAATGCCAACATTTCGAGGAACAGGAACAAGGCGATAAGTCCATACCCATAGTGCTCCAGCAAATTTGTTAAAATGTCCAAGATTCATCACCTACTAAATATAGGCGGATTGCAGAACAACTAATCCGCAACCTCGATATAGCGCAATTGTAAACTTAGGAATACTATTGGTCAAATTGATATCCTTATGCCTCAAGAATTCCCTACAGCAGCTGACAACCTTCCACCTAACAGGATATGAGCTTCAGCTTCGGTGTCAGGTATTTCCGTATTCTCTGAAGCAGAGATATACTCATCAAAAGCACGGGTAAGATCTCCCTTCATAATCCAACAAACGGGATGTGGAAAGATACCTACTAAGTCGGAACTGACATTATGGAGCAACGGATACTTTGTGAGGAGATTAGTAAGAAGCGTGTCAATCTTCAATTTTTCTGATGATAGAGGTCGCTTCTTTTGATGTCCAAAAAAAGCAAGAGCAGCTGGTCATCCGGCTTATTTATGGAGCGATACGCGATGATCTCCATTTCTGTTAACGATGGCTCGTCTATATCACGGTTTTTATACCAATATTGAAATCGCTCAATAATGCGATTGTAGTCTTTCCGTAGAACATATGGGATCATATCAGGCATTTTCAACAGTAAATACTTCAGTGCTTCTTTTTTAGTGAAGTGAGATAAGTGCGGATAGATGGATGCAAGGATTTCGATAGCCATTTCGGCGCTGCCCGGGGTTCGGTATTTTTTTTGCGCGAGAAGCCATTTTGCAACTGGAGTGCGCAGTTTTAAATCAAGCTCTTCATCAGAAATGTCGATCTGCTCAAACAATTCCTTAGTTTTATCATGGGTTAATAAGTCACACAGGTTTTGCAGTTTTGAATGGTGCGACAAGTTTGTGTGAAATAGAACGGCTATCGTGTCGATTATTCCGTTATAGTAGACAAGCTGAAGATATCGGTTATTCTGCGGGGAGATTGCTCCGCACTTGTCTATCAGAAATGCACGTGCTGTATCATCGAGTATACGGTCGCATGTAGTACGAGTAGCGTCTAAATGATACGAGGAAGATTGTGGATAGACGTAGTATTTGTGTAATGAGTCTGCAAGGATACCGGCACAGCGGGCATTACGAAAATTCTCAATGGCAAACAGTGTATCATAACCGTAGTGTATATTTGCCATACGAGAAGAATCAAATCTGCGTAGCACCGACACTTTGTAAAGTTTACACCATACTGTCCTCATAAACTGATGATACTGAGAAAAATAAGTGTTAAACATATCAGGTCTATCTAATATGAGGTTTTGATCCAATATGCGAATCCCCATCAGATTCTTGTTAGTCTCATCGATAAAATCATGTCCACAAGCCGCGACATCGAGATCGTAATTCGATATAAATCGCATCATACTCGTCAAGAAGTTCGGTTTATATTCATCGTCTGCATCGAGAAAACAGAGATAATCGGAATCATCATAATTCTGGATAATTTCTGTCCAGCTATTCCCCTTTTCATGAACATGATTCTGCTTGTTTCTACGCGCAACAATACGTGAATCTTGGGACGCAAATTGTTCTATGATTTTACCTGTTCCATCGGTCGAGGCGTTATCCAATAGATACCAAACCCAGTTCTGCTCAGTCTGAGCAAGAACGCTCTGAATCGCACGCGCCATTGTTTTTTTTGCATTATAAGCGTAGGTGTATAAAATACACTTTTTCAAGGAGCCATTCATCCCCTAAGCATTTAAAAATATGTTCATGAGTTCGCGGAAATTCTCCCAGCTTCTATAGATTATGTGCGTTTGAATAAAAAGTGTATATGCGTTGTAACCTATCCCATTAGATGACTTTTGAATTAGCATGGCTGCATCCGAATGCGCTATATACAGATATCAGCTTATTGGAGGCTTTAACATATGATCTCATTAGTGACCCGCTCCCTTATTTCACTCCTCCTTCTATCCATTTTTTCTTCTGGACCTGTGATGGTCTATGCTAACGACAAGACGCCTTCAGGTACTATTGCCATCAGTGTACGGATAAGTCCTTCCGCAACATATGAGCACAAAACGGTTTTAACAGAGGTGGCAACTATTCAATTATTGAAGGGTAGTATAGAACAAAAAGCAGAACACCCTATTGGGCTCACCGACATTTACATAACGATCATACAACATGACAAGACAAGCCATTTTCGAATGGAGAAATCCGGCGCCTTGTGGAATGAAGCTGAATTAACACGTCTAGTCCTGACTCGTAAAGCAACGAAAAAATTGCAGGCCAATGCTAACTCTCTGAGAGCAAGTCATTATGGATCGATTCCCCCTTGGAGTGAAGTCAACAAACTGCTTCCGAAGAAAAGTAAGTTCTCTATTATAGATATGGAAAAGGGCTTAGTCTTTCGTGCGCAACGTCGTGCTGGAAGCAGGCATGCTGATGTGCAGCCGCTAACCAAAGAGGACACGAAGACGATGAAACAGATATTTGATAATCGCTGGAGTTGGGATCGAAGAGCAATCGTTGTCGTTATGGATAACAATAAAAGGATCGCAGCTTCTATGAATGGGATGCCTCATGGCGGGACGGAATTCCGGACAACGGATTCTCCGGGCACTTCTGTATTCACTTCTTAGACAGTAGTACACATCGCTCAATTCATCCGGATTTACTTCATCAGTTGAAGGTTCACACGGCTGCAGGAAAAAGGGATGAATTCCTTAACAGTTTAACTCCTAATAAGCTTATGCAGACATTTATTGCAGCATTGTCGCAACGGGATTCTGACCTTCTGACAACCATGTTGGAGGGTGCAAATCAAGAAACGGTAAACACTTTTCTGAAAGAACTGGAAAGCGGAACTGCATTTCGCATGATAATTAGAAAAAAACTCGCCCTAACAGACAAAGAGTATGGACTAACGGAACATATAGTTATACCCGTCTTAATGAAACGTAAGAACCAGTCAGAACAAAGCGTATCTCTCCAATTCGAGCTTGTACGAGAATCTGTCTATTTACCGTGGAAAATAATGAACGTGCAATTCACGCGAAAATGATCTATTTCTCCCCTTTATCAGCTAAGTAATCCGTCATATATTTTAGTTGCTTCTCACAGCCTGCTAATCGGTTTGTTATGATGTTCTCACACATGCTTTGCATAAAAGCGAGCAGAGACTCTTCAATATCTCGGCAATTTCCGGTGCATGTTTGGAGAGATATTCTGCCCGTGTTTGATACATCGCCAAATACTCATTAAGTAGCTCCGGCGTCATCTGCTTGCCCTGTATAAACGCCGTCATGTTAGACGAGTGTTTCCTAAAATAATACTTCGCGATATTCCACACGGCTATTCGCTGCGCCCGTTCAAATACCTTGTAGATAACGTGAATGTCGTCCACTAGCACATGGTCCGGAAATGACAGACCCTTCCACAGACTACGCCTAAAGAGCTTCGTAGGCGGTGCGGCGTTGTAAAGCTGACGCTTTAATAGCTCTCTTAATCCTTGCAATCGGTCAAAAACGAACCGTTTATTGTCGATGAAGTATGGCTCCAGCCTGTCCTCGAAATCGTTATAACTACCGCAAATGGCAATATCGGCATACTCTTCGCATGCAAGATCGGCGAGGAACGAGAGCATCGATGGCTCGCAACGGTCGTCGTCATCCACAAATGTAACATATTCACCCGTAGCGGCAGCAAGGCCCCTGTTGCGTCCAAACGATGCACCGATGTTTTGCGGAATAGTTAATAGTTTCACCCGCGCATCCGTTTCCGCGTAAGCGTCACAGAGCTCCGCTGTACCGTCGGTTGATCCATTATTGACTAGAATCAGCTCGTAATCACTGAATGTTTGATTCCGCAAGGAATCCAGCATGATTGGCAGATATTGCTCGCGATTGTAGGTAAGCAATATAACGCTAATAAACGGCATAGACACCTCCAGATGTTATAATTCGACAATAAGTAAATCACTTTCGTCAATACCAAGCTCGATAAACTGTCTCCTGAGTTCTTCCGCACATTTTGGTATCCGGATCCGATAAGGATCGTTATTGGCCTGTCACTAGCTATCTTCGTTATAGCGGCAGGGAGACGAACAGGAATTCCAGCAGCTAACATTCCGTTTTTTTGTTCATCGTTATCGAAGAAACCAGAAAAAGAAAGGCCGCATGCCTCAAAAGCAGTTTTCAAATATAAACCGATATGGCCGGTCGGAACAAGATATATGTCTCCTCCCTTGGCTAAAGCCCTCCTGGCTATTTGCTTAACGATGTCAAAGCACTGTACCCTCAGACGAGCAAGGCCCGCCGCAGCGCCCTCTGATAACAGCGTTTCAATTACAGAATGGTCGTGGTCTTTCGAAAGCGCGGCTGTACCTTTCAAATCATTTTGCTGCAAATATTGATCTATCCCAGCGGAGCTTTCGGTTATATGCTCATTGCTCATGGTACATAGCGCGGTAACGAGTTGGTAACGAAATTGCTCTATATAGATGCGGACAAAGCGGCGCTCTTGTTCCGTCTTTGCCGCACTCCGCATCAACCACTCCAAAGAGAGCATCAGCTTGCAGCACTCCAAAATATGCTCCGCTACAGTCATTCTTGAAATAGATGATGAACGCACTCGATACAAATAAACCAGCGTGTCAACGTAGTATACCGAGTGCGCCGAGAGCAATGTACGGACAGATACATCGACATCATGATAAATACTCAGCCAGCGTCTTTAAAGGCTTAACTGATGCATTACCATACTCCCGTAATTTTCGCGAAAAAATCAGCCGCCATGTTGCTACATTAAACGGCTGTGCTTCGCTCAGATATTCAAGGGCTTGATCCTTATTGCGCCCGTTAATGCGCTCGGTTTGATAAGTTTTGTCCGTAAAATTGATGACGTTTTCCTCCAAAACCGTACTGAACCGCCCAAAAAGCACATCGGGAGCGCCGCTTTGTAAAATATCCACGATTTCGCTATACGCATTCGGAGCTAACATATCATCGCCATCTACATAATGGATGTACTGCCCCCTTGCTTTTTTGGTGCCGTAAATGACTGCTCTGCCGGAACCAGCTCACCGGTCAGCTCGTAATATCGGATCTGTTGATGATTCGCTGCATATTCTCTGCAAATGGCATCGCTCCCGTCAATAGAGTTGTTATTGACCAGAACGATCTCATAATCATCAAAAGGCTGATTAATGATGCTGTCCAAGCACGCACCAATATAACGCTCTAAATTGAATACACTCACGATAAAGCTTACAAGCGGCCTTTGCCTTAATCTCCGCATATTCACACCTCTTGTATGAACCATTTTTCATGATATCCATTCATCTCTAAGTACCTCAGATAACGTTCTACCCCGACCGCGTATCCACGGATGGCTTGTAACCCAGTACTGTTCTTATTTTGCTCAAATCTGGACGGCGGCGCTGTGGGTTATCCGTATTGTAATGTTGATCCGTATGCTCACGAAAAAGGATGCTCCCGTTATATCCGAAGAGGAAGTTCCCGACAGAACGGTAGATCTCCACTAATTCTCGTATCGTCATTTCTTCCGCATCGTTACCGATATTAAAGATGTCGTACCTGGCGTACAACGCACATTTTAGCGATGCGAGCGTCGTATCCGAAGCATAACAGAAGGTACGGGTCGCTTTGCCGTCGCTGTACAAGACAATCGGTTCGTTCCTCATAATATTCAGCGCAAAATCTGCCGGGCGCGTTTATCGTTAGTTCGTAGCCCGGGTCCGAAGCTGTTAAATGGGCGCAACACGGTCACCGGGAAGCCTCTCTGATAATGAAAGTTATAACAGAGCGTTTCGGCATAACGCTTCGATTCATCATAACAGGAGCGCGGCCCGGAGCTGTTAACGTTGCCCCAATAAGTTTCTGGCGTTGGCACCAATCTAGGATCAGGATCACCATAAACCTCGCTGGTGGAGTAGAACAACAAGTTAAAGATACCTCTGTCACCGTAAAAGTCTAATAAGCGTCGCAACCCGACTACGTCGGCGTCCATCGTCTCGATGGGATGCAATCTGTAGTATACGGGAGACGCGAGCGACGCCATATGAAAAATAAGGTCCGCGTCGCCGGCGAACGAAAAATCCTCCCGAGTAACATCACCCTCGCGCACCGTGAACAGGGGGTGACTCTCTATTGCGTGAACCCATTTGGGTTTTCCAAAATATAGTTATCTAGCACATAGATACGTTTCACACCAAATGTCTGCCCATACTCTGCAAAAAACTGCACCAGCATAAATCCAAGAGAGCCAGCAAAGCCCGTTATTAATATGCTCCTACCAGACAGCGCGCTGCGCTCGCGCTCTGTGAGTCCATCCGCGATACTCCTCAAGTCCTCTATTAGAATTCTGTTATTCGTCATGTTGTTCATCAAATGGCTACTCCCCCCGTCAAATTACTACTTCATTTCCTAAGAAATATCTGCAATCGACGAAGCATGTGTCTGGAAAAACCCTATCAATACCTTTAAATTCTTCCCAAGCAGTCACAAGCGCGACCGTGTCGCAGGTTTCACACACCTCTTGCGCCGACGTACAATAGGTGATGGGAAGTCTGTACGTGTTTTGAAATTCCCGCATGGCAAGTGGATCATAGGTATAGATGTTAATATAACCCTCCTGTATCAGTGCAGCGATGATCTTCGCCGCCGGGCTGTCGCGAACGTCATCAGAACCCGGCTTGAACGACAGGCCGAGTATCCCGATTTTCTCGGTTTTCTCGCCTGCCACACGAGCGATTTTTCGAGCAGTCCGTTCCGGCATTTCGTTATTAAGAGAGATTACACCTTCCAGTATTCGTGGTATGAATCCCCGGTTTCGTGCGACAGCATCAAGGGCAGCTGTATCTTTGGGCAGGCAATACCCGCCGTAACCGCAGCCGGGGTATATGTAGGTATTGATTCCCGCGCCGGCAAGCCGTCTGTCCTCATGCAGAATGCGAAACGCTCTTGCCGTATCGATATCGCCGACCGCATCTGCAAGTAAAGCCATCTCATTCGAGTAGCTGATCAGCGAGGCAAGCAAGGAGTTTGATAGATATTTAATAAACTCAGCCGTGTTAGGCTCTACAATATGAAGCGGTGCGCTAAACGGCTTATAAAGCTCCGCGAGTACGTCTTTTGCTGTATCGTCAGACACACCACAGACAATTCTGTCAGGGTTCATGAAATCCTCCCAGCACTTGCCCTCACGTAGAAACTCCGGGTTTACCGCAACCGGATTATATACTCCCTTCGCGCGGACATGCGGCGTAACTCGTTCGTTAAGCGTTCCTGGTGGAATCGTGGATTTTACGACAAGTACACAATCTTTGGAGACTATTTCAAGAACGCTATCAATCGCAAATAGCATATATGACAAATCCGCGCTTCCGTCAGGTAGACCCGGGGTTCCAACGCAAAAAAAGCAGATGTCGCTCTTATACGCCGCATCTATTGCACTGTCCGCTATGGTGAATGCTTTACCGAAATTCCGTGCAAGCGCGTCATCCATTCCTGGCTCGAAGAACGGGACTTTTCCGCAGGATATCTCTGCACAGCGCTCTTTATTAATGTCATATCCGCACACAGTAAAACCTTTGTCCGCAAAACCGAGCGCAGTAGTCAGCCCGACAAACCCAAGTCCGAATACAGCTATACGCATTTCCTCTCCCCCTCAGTCCACCCATACTTTCCACTGCGCATTGCCGCTCTCCCAATCAGCTTCGAGCGCGCTTTTATCCCGAGCTGTATCCATGCAGGCCCAGAACTTATTATGCTTATATACACCAAGCTTGCCCTCTACGCTCAAGCGCTCAAGCGGATTACGCTCAAAAATCGTTGAATCTCCATCTATATAATCAAAGACTTCGGGTTCCAGCACCATGAAGCCTCCGTTTATCCAAACACCATCTTCCTGCACTTTTTCGTGAAAACCAGTTATTGTCCCATCACGGTCGTTGATGTTAAGAACGCCAAACCGCCCGCCAGGTTGAATCGCTGATAATGTGACGGTCTTTTCTGACTTTTCATGCGTTTGTATAAGTTGTGTTAGATCAATATCACTGACTCCGTCGCCGTAGGTCATCATAAACCGCTCATTGCCAATATAGGGCGCGATCCGCTTAATACGTCCGCCGGTCTGTGTGTGTAGCCCCGTATCCACGACGGTGACTTTCCATGGCTCCACGGTATTCGCGTGTACAATCATCTTGTTCTCGGCTGTAAAGTCAAATGTCATATCGCTGCGGTGAATATAATAGTTGGCAAAGTATTCTTTAATCATATATCCCTTATATCCACAGCAAATGATGAATTCGTTAAAGCCGTAATGAGCGTAAATCTTCATAATATGCCACAACATCGGTGCGTCACCGATCTCTATCATTGGCTTAGGTCGTAAATGCGATTCTTCACTTATACGGTCCCGAACCCCCCCGCGAGAATTACTACTTTCATATAAGCCTCCATTCCGGCGACTATATATTCACCCATAAAGTATGGTATGCCGATGAATAGGCTTGGGTGCATTCTTTTTCAAATAACAAAAAAGCCCCGATGTAAAATTAACATCGGGACATGGTTCCACACATTTTTATCACTGAATCATTCTAAGATTCATCCTTCGAAAATTTCAAATATCGATGGTTCCTTATATCTCCAAAAAATCGATTATCTCTTTTGCAGACATTAATAAATTCTATCATTTGATAATGTAGACAACATTAAAAAGATGCTATGAAAATTAAATTTCATAGCATCTTTTTGTAGCTTTAAATAAACCAATCACTGTCACAATATTTTAGTTTAATTGGTCCAATAGTTTTAACTTTAAATTAGGATATATTTTATAATACATTTTCTTTTCTATTAATTTATGTGCAATTACGATAGAAGCAAATACAAAAGTGTACAGAATAAATGCCCATGGATAAGCTAAAAACCAATCAAGTACATTTTTAAAGATATCCCCTCGATCTATTACTTTTAACTTTCCTAATATCATATAAACAATAAAGACAACGATTGGTAATGAAATAACACCCGAGATCATGTTTAAAGATCGTTTTTTATTCCGAGCTTCAATAAAAGTAGATTCATTTAAATATTCGCTAACCCCCACCGCTTGTTTTTCAAAGGTATCTTCACTCTTAATAGGTAAGTTGTAATCACTAATTATTTTGTGAAGCTGTTTAAGTTCTTCCGCGCTAGAAAAAACTTCAACCATCGTTTTTCCGTAATTCAATTTCCTCACTTCTTTCTCATTTTAAAATATTTGGTATAGAGGACCATAAATGAAGCGGTCCGGCTACAACCCGGAGGCTAACGCTTTTCCATGTTTATGTACCGAACGTCTGCCGGATTTCCTGCTCCGTGACCGGCAGCGCGATCGTCAGCTTCGCAGGGTCCTGCGGGAATAGATGACATTGATGATTTGACCTTGCTGCACCCAGGCAAGATTCGCGGCAGACAGTTCTTTTTATACCGTCACCTTGAATGTTTCCCCGTTTGGTTTGGTAACGGCGAGCGTAAGTTGCAGTTGAACTTTCCCGTATTCGGCCATACCCAGTGGTTCCACATCCAGTACTTTAGCTAGACCTTTCTCCCCGGTTTGCGCAATATCCGCCAGTTCCGGACTCGAGCCTTGTTTAACAAGCATGCCAAGTGATGTTATGATTTTTTGTATCATTATCCCTCCGGGTCAGATTCAAGTCATGGGGCCAACATAGATGAGTTCCGCCGGATTGGCCGGATGCTGTCCGAGTCCGATGTGGTCCCGGCCCGTGGCACCTGTAATTTGGATACAAGTGTTTCGAGCGTTTTCGTATAACGGCTGCCACTAGTTTCCGTCACCTCCAGCTCCAAAATAACAACCGGGTCAAAATTAATCAGTTTTCCGGTATCGCGTACCGAAAGGACGATAGCGGTAGCGGTGATAGGAACGGAACCTCCCGCGGCCATCTGCGCTTGCCTAGCCTCCTCAATGCTTTGATTCATGGCTTCGCGATGCTGTTTGGGGATGAGTCCCTTCATCATCATGCCGCTCAAACCTTTATTTAATAATTGATCGGCTTTTTGCAAATTGTCCTGTGCTTGTTTCTTTTTACCGAACCAGCCCATATGTTAAACACCTCGCTACAATCGTATTTTTGAGTTCATCAATGTCTCTATCACAATTGTAAGTAGCGGATGGAAAGGAGACAACGGGTTTGAAAGGATACAATACGGTAGCGATGATCAGCGGTTTTATTCCGGTTTAAGGAGTGAATTTGCGAAGTTCCCCCAGTTACGGCAATAAAAATCGGAAAATCCGCCTTTTAACGTTTGGAACGGCCCATTCGTATTGCGGTTTTCCACCTGAAATCCGGTTTAATATTTGCTCCGCAGCAGGTAAACTAGCTTCTTGTAATAGGCAGCGGATTCCTTGTATTTCCTGGCATCCTCAGAGATGACGGCAAGCGACTCATATAGAGTCTCCAAGCGGTTGGTTTGCTGAACGGACTCAAAATAAGGAAAACAGGCCAAGGCCTGCTCCATGGAACGTTCGAACTGCCCTTGCGCAAACGAGAGCTGACTTTGGTAGAACAGCAGCGACATTTGTTGATCAGTTGTTTCGGCGCTGCTTTCAAGCTCCTTGACCATCTGCGGGAGTAATGCCCATTGCTTTTGATTTAGTGCCAACTCGCAGCGGTAAATATCGAGCAGTGGTTGGAACTTCTGTCTAATTTCTTCGGGTTCGCGCCGAATCATTTCTTTAAAGCGGTCAATCTCCAACGCGGCTTTGTCATATTCGCCCAGCAGCGTTTGCATGATAATTCGGTTATTCATTATGGATGTCATCATTTCGCCCTGATTGGAGGTGTAAACCAGATATGCTTCCGCCATGGATAAGGCCAGCAGCGCTTCCTGAACAAGTCCGACCGTAAACTGATAACCGCTGTAGGTGAGATAGAACCCGCTCAAACGGTGAAAGAGCCTTTGTTCATAGACATGCTTCATCATTTGCTCAAACGTCTGTTTCGCCTCATCATACTGTTTCAAATAGATAAAAGCCTCAAGCATGAAATTATGCGCCGTCAGCCATGACTCGCTGCCTGGAGGAAGCAGTTCCGCAAGTTTTCGTGCTTGATGCAGTGCCTCGTAGTAATGGTGTTTGGATCTGAAAAGATGGATTTTATAATAAAACATCGCTTTTTTGGCTGGCAGGGGTAGATCATTATCGTCAGGACGACCGTATTTATCCAAGTAATAATTCAAATAATTCCGGTGTAAATAATTATGAGTTGCCGCGTCATTAAGTTGCTGGTAATATACGGCTTTCATTAAAGCTGTGGTCAGCTCGACAGTTAACGCATCGTCTCGGTCCGGCAGGTCGTTAACCTGCTGTTCATCGAAGGATGCAGCGGATCGGGATAACTTTTCGAAAATGGTCTCTGCCTGTTTCAACGTTTCCGGCGTTTGAGATGAAGCCTGCAGCAAATAAGAAGCGGAGACACCGAGACGGGAGGCTATATGTTCAGCCAAATCAGCGGCAAGCGGGTAACGCTCTGCGAGGATATTGGCAAAATGGGTTTGCGTCACTAAACCTTCAACCAGCTCTTTGCGGGTGATATTTTTCTTTTTGCACAAAAAATCGATTCGTTCTTTTAACATAGGTCGTGGAAAACCTCCTTTCCGCTAAAGATCCGTAAAAGTATACCATGATATATAGCAAAAAGGCCTGAAATTAGGAGAAACGGGTGAAAAGGCCTGCTATCGGATGCATCGATGGTCCCTCGTATGAAAATCATCCATTATTCAATATAAATACCTTGCGTAGCAGAGGGGCAAATTGGAGGAAGGCTTGATTTATCAAGGGTTGGTGAGTCATACGGTCCGCCCCAAAAATGAAAAAAGCCGAGCAAAACAGGAATGGATACCTGAGTTTCGCTCGGTGTTAAAAGAAAATAAAGTATTAGACCGGAGTTGTTGATTTGACGCGGGTTTTGGGTTACAAATTCGTCAGCTTTTAATAAATAAGTTTTAGACTGAAAAGCGTTGTTGTTCGAAATCACACCATGAGACGAAAAATAAAGTATTTTCTTAGTCTACAACTTTATTTTCCTAGTCTAATGTAGTGTAGCGCTTAGAAAAATGTAAATGAGCCCATCACCGTAATTTGGAAGCTTCTTATTTCCAATTTTACATGTAATGGGCTATTTATGTTCAGTGTAAGGCAGTGTAAGATACTGGTCGTTTATAAGACATTGTCATCTGCTAATTCATCCGCTTGGCGTTCGTAATCTTCTATGTTAGATGGAATCTTTAATCTTACTCTTTCGCCATCAAGGGTTACCCCCTTTTGCTCGCGTGTTTGAACGGATCATAAGGTTCGTTGTTTTTAAGGCAGGAGTATAAAACTTGGGCAATCTTACCGCCTACATGACCTATTGCTTTTCTCTTCGCCATTCCTCGTTCAACTAATCGCTTGTAGTAAACACGAAAACTATTTTCGCTTATTTTTGGCGATATCAATAGCAAAGTCATCAAGAATAAAACTCTGCGAGTGTCTCTAACACCCTCGTATGTCTGCCTACTCTTAAAAACGGATGTGCCCGAGATCTTATTCTCCGCGGCTACACCAAGGTACTTTTTAAACTCCAAATATGTTGAGAAACGTTCAACATCACCAATAGCGCCGATAAATGTACACGCCATATTCACTCATGATAGGGAAGGACATAAGTATTTTTGTATAAGGATGAGGTTTATAGCCTTTTTCTTGATCACCATAAAACAGGGATGCTATCTGTTTATCCATGCTTTTTATAGCTTCATCTATACGCAATGCTTCTTCAATTAGCCACGTTTGCCGTTCAGCTAGGTGTGGAATGTTCAAGGCTAATGTGTTGGGTAACAGTTCTGCTAAGGTCATAGAGGCTTTTGTAGCAGTAGATTTTGCACCAATAGTTATTAGAGTTTGCCTAAGCTCGTTTAAGTTCAGGATTGGTTACAGAAAATAATTGCTGGACTTGATTTTTACGTCTCGTTAACTGAGTAGTAAGTAACCAGCGATCTCTAGTTAATGTGCGGTATAAAACCTGCTCTGCACTAGCAGGACGAACTATTCGCACTGAACGCATATCAGGATGAAGGGTTTTGTGCCATCCCATATAAGCCATGATTCTAGCATCAATTTCATCAGATTTTTCATTAAGTCCTAGCTGGCGTTCACGAAAATCCTTTACAGCTTTATTTTCAACCTGATATATGGAATAGCCTCGATCTAATAGAACTCTAACAACTAAATATGAATAATGCCCTCCAGTTGGTTCCAGTAAAATAAAGAAATCCTGTGGTTTATACCCGAATTGTGCTTGAATACCTTCCAAAGCATGGATAAACTTTGTAATCCCTTGACTATCCGAGTTAAACTTCATTGTTTTACTGCGTTTCCATTCCTTTTCACTGCGGAACTTTTCAAATGGAATGCAAGCAGCAACATGGAAATCCGAACCAATATCTATTCCAACATAGAAGGGATAAAAAGCTCTTGAGTTGTCCGGGTCTTCAATATTGCTCGTATCCGTAAGCATAAAATCATTCAATTTATGATCACCTATTCGAATCATTTGCATCATAGTAACCAAGTTTTCTTTAGAGCTCCGCAATGGGCCCAATGTAGCATGTCAGGTTTTAGATTTGGTGCATTACCCATAATAAACTGAGAGGTCGAGAATCCGCCTCAATAACTTTAAAGGGCTTCTGTTAAGTTCTTTCGACAGGAGGAAACAATTTCCTACTTCCTCTGTTAAGTTCTTTGTTTTTCTACGCAAAAAAACCTGTCATTTCGACAGGTTGAATTATCATCAAATGTGCAGCGCCAAAAACATGGAGCGCCTCATTTCTGTTAAAGAAGTCCAGGAGGATGTCCTGCCGGCTCCAAACCTATTCTGGGCGGTTGTTCCCTGAGAGGTCACTGCACAATTATATATACGCCTATTAGTGGGCTAATTCCTTCTAAATACCGTACCAGTTACCACAAATACTTTATAGAAGTCTTTCTAAGCTCCACATTAGACTCAGAGGTTAACTGGTACTATGGTATTTTAGCATGTTGCTCAAAAGTGGTAAAAGCCTATTTGTTGAACTAACGTTTCCCGTTAGCTTAGTCTTTTTTCCTCCATAATCCTCCGGAACAAGGTGTGAATCCACTCTCTGAATAGAATGACGTGTGTTTTGAATCGTATGTCAACGTCACAATTTCTAACCCGAACTGCTCCGCCTCTTGAAGTAATTTCTTCACTAAGGCTTGCCCTATTCCTCTCTTCTGAAATTTAGGATGCACAATTATGTCCTCCATATAGCCATGTTGCAATCCCATTCCTGCAACATAGCCAAATGCTATAAGCTCAATGTTTTTTTCATCTCGAAGACCAGCCCAAAAGTTGCAACGTTCAAATATAGCAGGGTAATCAGAATGTCTGCCGTCCCATCCCACTAACTCTCTTAAAGTTGGTACTTCATGCTGTTCTATAGGCAGATTTATTACTATCTCTCGACTCAACGATCTATCCCCTTCCGCAATACTTCTTTATCTGGAATTCTCCATCATATTGAAACTATCCTGCCCGTTAGTTCAATAAAAAGAACGCTCCCGCGCCTTCGCTTGGGCTACGTTCTCCTCATTATATTCCATTTCCAATCACCCATTAAAGAACGTACGCGGGTAGCATGTAGTGCTTAAACAGGGGGCTTTAACCTAAGCACTAAGAAAATACTTTATTTTCTTCAAACAATCTTTTGTCAGGTGAAATAAATGTCGTGAACTAAATTTGTTGATTTTATTGGGTTAATGAAGGCATGTGATAAAGATGAAAAAAAGAAAGTCGTGAACAGCTAGAAATTACCATGTAAAGAATGTTGTGAACCAGTTTGAGCAACTTTAAATACGAGCTTCACATTTATCATCAAGCTTACCGACTCTACAGTTACTGTGCAAATCAACTTACATCATTATCTATCAATGAAAAAACGTTTGAAATCATCCATAAAGAAATATTGAAGAAATAAATTTCAAATTCTACCACAACTCTATATTTGCCCTTTCAACTATTTCGTCTCAATGACACGCCTGTTTCTACTCCCTAAACTCTTATAGGCGTAATTCAATACCCTTTACAACAGTATTAGAACGGTAGTGGCTTTAATCCTCAATAAAAAACCGGTTTTATTCATTTGCTCTATAAACGGACCTCTAAATCCGCTTATTTTATCCGACAGTACATATACATCTAAATTTTCTTTAGCACGTGAGCAACCAACATAAAACAATTTATAGGCAGGAATTATACCTTCCACTTTGTTTAATGCAGATATACACCTTCTATAGTTTGTAATATTTGGCTTTTTCGAGAATATCTCATATTCTTTTGCAATTAGACAATCATATAATCCTTGACTATATCTAAGCACATTTAAACTTTTATTTAGAAACGCTATTAATTTTGTGGAATGACTGTCGAATAAATCTTTATTAAGATTCGATGAAGATAAGTAAAATCCCAATATATTACTATATTCACCCTTTAAGACTTTTAATTCATTTTGAATTATTTTTATATTTTTATAGTCAAATGAATTTCTTGACCAGAGCTCTAAAAAGAGATACATCTGTATGTTAGGATTAGACCCGTCTGTAATCTTAAGTTGAACAGCATCATGGCCTTCACCTTTTACTGCATGTTGAGTTGAAATAGAAGGCTTTTTACATTCAATATAACAATTCTTAAATTGAACGTAGTCTATGGAGATCATAAGCTCTTTAAATTTTTCATTTTCATAAATATTTCTTATTAATTCCTCTATATGAATTTCTTTGATAATTCTTGTTTCGCGCAAATATTCTAACAAATCAAACATGCTTATATCATTTTTCAGTGTAATACTAAGCTCTTGTAGTTGTTTATGTAACTTAACCTTATCTGTATGCTTCTTCACTCTCAATATTTCATCATTTGCATGTTTAAATTCAATCATTTTCTTTATTAACTCACCAAACTTATTTTGGTCAAAAAGTTCAACTAAATCAGTTATAAAGATTAAAATAATCATGAGTTCATCTGGATTATCCATTGTCATGTCAGTCAATATTTGTTTAGCACTATATTTATCGAAGATTTTATATTTTTCACTAAATGCCCTAAATAGACCGCCAGAGCCAATAAAGTCAAACATTTCACTATTGTATAATACTAACTGTAAAGCACCATCAAAAACCTCTACATTGTTCATACTATTAACAATATGTATTTTGGGAATTTGTCCACCTTCATGTACGTGGAATTGTTTATACTTCGAATCAAAATATAAATTATTAAGGACAGTTACAATATACTCAGTTGACCTCCAGTTTTTTTTCAAACTAGTATCTTTATAAAATTCATTTTCTATTGTAGTTTGAAACTCTTCCCCTCTTTCATTATATATTTGCTGCATCTCATCTCCCAGTAATATTAATTTGGTTGAAGTCTTCGATATCGCATTATAAAACAATATAAGTATTTCAGATTTGGTATCTTGATATTCATCAATAAAAATATGAGAGTATTTATGTGTAAATATCATGTTTAATTTAGAGTGTTTAGAGAACACTTCTTTAGCAAAGTATAACAAATCATCATGTGATAGCCCTCCATATATGTAGGAAGAGAACTGGGCTTCATTATAGAATATTTCACTTGTATTATTTGCAATAATACCGCAGTCTATCTTAGTCTCACTGGAAATTTCTTTCCGACTTCTATACTTGGCTATACGTTCCAAGTCTATTGCTTCTGTACTGCAGCAAATTTGATTTATTTTCTCTTGGAATAAATCAAAATATAATTTCAATATTTCTTTTTTTCTAAAGAATGGGCGCATAACATCAGCAATAAATGAATGAATAGTACTAATATCTACGCGATCATCATCAATTTTCAAAGCCAGTTGTTCAGTCGCTCTATTTGTATAGGTTATACATAATATTCTTTTGCCTGTTGTTTCAAGCAAATTTCTAATGCTTTTAGAAATAGCAGTTGTTTTACCGCTACCTGCCGGCGCATTGACAATTGTTAATGAATTCTCAAAGCTTATTCCTGAAGCCAATTTAATCCCTCCAGTATATAAGTTGGTACTGAATTTTCGATTTGACTATGCTCAATCATTGAGTACATAAAATCCGTTTTTCGGCTTAATTTATCAACGCGATCTCTAATTGAAGTTTCTGATTTTTTAGAAGGTGCTATTTGTAAATTGTGTTGATCTATGTACTTTTGAAATTCTTGTTTTGAAACCTTATTAAAGACCGTTTTAACATTTAATAAATTCTTTAAAATCGCATCTTCTAACGTACGTGCATAACCATCTTTATACGTTTGAAACTTTAAACATACAAATTTACTGATACTGTACTTACCTTTATTTTTAATTTGTGATTTATAAATATCTTTAATGTTACTCTTTTCGGTAATCTCCTCTATTGTCTTATTTGAAGTGTTTCTTTTCACAACATCTTTTATTAATTCATAAGCCTCTTTTTCTATATCTTCGGAATCATATCTATAATCAATGTCACTTAATATTAAAGTTTTAATTTCCAAAAAATCAATAAGCTTCAAATAGTTATATGCATAAGCTCCACCTACCTGTATATAGGAGATGTATTGAGCTGAAAGAATCCTAAATCTCGAATCATTAATAATTAAATATTTCAATAATAATCTTTCAGCATCACCTTCAAACAAAATCAGTTTATCCGCAAAGACCATCTCGATCATATTAAATTGAAAAAATTTATTGTAGAAAGCAAACTCACTTGGATTCAATCCCGCAATAAATAATCTTAAGTCAAAGATTTTTGATTCCATATGATTTTTGGGTCTAAGAACCCGGATACTCGATAAATCGATAGATTTAGCCATTTCACTAGAATGAGTGGTAATAAACATTTGAAATGAAATTAAATCTTTATCAGATACGATTTGATCACTAACAGTAAATGCAACCGCAACTGCGACTTCTTCCATAACTTCTTCTGAAGTGTTCATATCTTGGTTAACAGCTAATATATTTGCTTCTTTTATTTCTGTAGCAACATATTCATTTGCTGAGGTTATTCTATTTAAAAACTTTATGAATATATTCTCCATTTGCGGGTGTAAGTGGGCTTCTGGTTCTTCAAAAACCAAAAGATTTATTTTTTCTCTATTTAACTTTTCTTTAAATATCTTTACCTCAAGCAATAAATATATAAGATTGCTGTATCCAAGCCCTTGCTTTTGCTCCTTTATCCTGCCTCCCCCGTCTTGTTCAAAATAAATCTTTGTGAATTCTAACAGAACCTTTTCAATTTCATGCTTCTCTAGTTTAAAATCAATTCCTAGCCTACCGTATTACCACCGTTTGTTTGAGAAAAATCATCTAAAGTCTGCCTTATAGTGTCTATGGTGATCCTGTCGATTTTGTTAGACAGGGATTTATCTAATAACAATCGATTAATATCTATAATTAAATCTGCAAGTCCTTCTTTCCACTTCTCGTCATTTCTAACAGTTTTAAGTAGTTGTTTACTAAGAAAATTCTGTTTTTCCTCAGAGGTATCTGATAATTTTCTTAAAGCATAAACACAGTGATAGTTAAATAATTTATAGAAGTTATCTTTATTGCTGATTAAAACCTTATCGTCACCATGCTCATCGCAGTAATATACTGTAGATTCTAACGAGGAAAATAACTCTAAAATGTTTTGATCCCTTTTGACATACTCTAATATTTCTATTCTCTTAGGTTTTTTATAATTAAACTCAATAAGGAAATAGTAGCTTTTTTTATTTATGTCTATATCCGACAGATAGCCTGAAAATAAAGTTAAGCTATCATCATCATCATAATTTATAGTTAATAATACTTTAACTTCACTTAAGTCTTTACTAATCTCAGCTAATTTATCGGCTTTTTCTTCTTCATTTATGGCTGTATCATTAGCAATACTATTCAGTAGATCCTCGTCTTTTTTTGAGCATTATAACTCATATCATCTATATTCATACTCTTGCCAGGTACAAGAATAGTAGACAGAAGTTCTACAATAGATGTTTTGCCTGCATTATTCGAACCAGCTATTGCTGTTAGACTTTTATCAAAATATATGTCTTCGTCACTAAACTTTCTATAATTCTCAATTTTAATCTTATCAATTCTAATCATTTATTCATCTCCCCAGCTTAAGATGTTCATACTTATACCAATATTCCATAAACAGCTAACTCCGGCCTAATACTGTTATCTACAATGCACTAAATGATATATGTAAAAATTCGACATTTATAAAGTAAATCCTACTTTTTTCACTGTAATTATCCAAAAAATCATACAATAGCAACAAAAAAATGAGCAACGCGACTTTTTGCACGTGCTCATTCTTTTTCATATATCATTCAAATAACTATCTTCGCCTAATTGAAAAAAATAATAAATATATTGAACAGCTCCAAGACTGACCTCTTTATAACCATAATGTTTTCATTGCTGCTCGATCTGAAGGACATCAGCTTCCCTTATAAAAAGAAACAATACGGCATTTATTTCGCCGGACATTAACTATTAGGTGAAATAAATACCGAAACCATCGATACTACCCAATGTATTAATTTTATAACATATATGAAGTAACGTGCGCATTTAAAATCTATTCAACGTATCTATGGCAATGTGCAGATTTGCTCCAGATTAATATGGTAACCTATCGGCTGATTTCTATCCCAGCTATTTTGGAATCCTCTATGGCTTATTCCTTCAATCTTCTTAATAATAGAAACCATTTCTTTTGAAGAGTTTACACCGAAAAGTTCCTTTACCTTTATAAACTGACGCATAGATATGAGCCTTTCAAGCAGTTCGACTTTCTGATTTGAAGAATAGAGATATAACCGGGAGAACCAGTAACTTTGCTGTATTCGCGATTTTTTGCTTTGGGTATTTTTTAATCGTAGCCATCTGCACCATCATTTCAGCGAAGATGCTAACCCAATCAAGATTTAGTCTTTCTCGACGGACTTCCTCGATTGCTGGTATATAGAAGTGGTGCTTGATCCAGTAAAATAGCACATGCTCAGGAGACTTCACGATGTTCGTCGAATCCTGTTTCGTCAGCGGCTTTGACTCGACGTCATTGTACCGAAGCCGGTCTGTTGTAATCCTGTTGGTGACGGTACAATCTGAAATCTTTATCGCTCCGCCCTTGGAATGCTTGGAGTCGTTTTTGTACTTCATCAGCAATAGATACCTCATCGCCTTTTCGCAGCAGCGTAAGGTCAGCAGTGTTTTCGCTCTCTCTCCTCCCTTAAGTCCAGGTCTTCTCTATGGCCTTTCTGCGGGGGTCGACTAGGAAAGTGCGCATGTGCTGCAACTCCGCCAAGTAGCCCCTTGTTGATGCATGCGTACGCTTCGCCCGGATGACGGCCAGTTCATGCACCTCATTCGAAAACGTGCGTAGCTGATCCCCTGGTCCGCCTTTTCTACGTGATAAAAACAAGTGTTCTGATGACATTGTGAATCTTTAAATTTATACTTGGAAAATAAAACCATGTAATTATACTTCGTTGTATCCCATTTCTGCGAAGTATTATGAGATATGATATGAGTAAGATTTAAGGAGGAATTGTTGAGTGATGGCTAGTAAAAATAATTATGAAATTTATAAACCTTTTAAAGTAAAAGAATCCAATTATGCCTCTGGTGGGAATGCAAAAGTACTATTAGTTGAAGATGAAGGAGGTAAAGAATATGCTTTAAAAAGCCTTCGAATCAATGAACCTAGAGATGTTAAAAAATTGAAAAGGTTTATACATGAAGTGGAAATTGTCGAGCGCTATCAAAATGACATAAGAGGGATAGTTCCTATAATCCACAAAAGTATTCCTGAAGAGCTTAACGGTGATTTTAAATATACTGACGTTAAAGATCTTATAGTATGGTATGTAATGGATTTAGCTATGCCTATTGAAAAAAAATTAGGCAACTGTGACGAAATAGAAAAAATTATTGATTGCATTATTTCTTTATCTGAGACGCTAGCAGAATTACATATGAATGAGATAGTACATAGAGATATAAAACCAAGCAATTTATATTTTTACCAAGAAAGTTGGGCATTTGGCGATTTTGGTTTAGTTGCTTATCCTGAATTTAGTGGACTTACAGAAGAAGGCGATCGGATTGGAAATTATGCTACGATAGCGCCAGAAATGAGATATAAAGATATAAATGAAAAAGACGCAAGACCAGCTGACGTTTGGTCTTTAGCTAAAACGTTGTGGATGTTATTAACAAATAATTGGAATGACTGCTTTGAAGGAGTATATAATCCTAATGATGAAAGAATGTCTATTTCTAAATATTTAATAAATATTCCAATAGATCCCTTGGAGAGTATTCTTGCAAAAGCTATTTGCTATGAACCACAAAATAGGATTGATATTAATGAATTTTTGATATTAGTACGTGATTATAAAGTCCTTTTGAATGAAAAAAAAAAAGATTAAAAACATTGAAGAACTACGGAAGGAGCAAGATAAATCTAATGATCCAATATTTTATAATTCCGCAGACTTGAGTGTTGATACTTACAAATTATTACTGGAATTTATTGATTTAGTGTCAGAGGATACTTATTACATTGAACGTGGGCAATACGATGAAATTAGAGTATTAAAGTATATTAAAATGAAACTAGAACATTATTCACCGAATAAATTTATTGTTTCTCCAATATTACGGCACTTTAGGAATGATGCAATGCCTTCAATTAAATTATTCGTCAGATATACCAAAAACGAATCTAAATTTGTAACACATCTCTTATGTGATAGAGATAATGTCTATAGTTTTAATCATGCGTATAATTTCGGAAGCTTCTATGATACTGATGGAAATATCAACTTTAGCTTTTTGGATGAGATTGTAGATAATATTAATGAAATATCAATGAAATCCAATAGGTACAGCAGGTAAAATCAGAGGGGTGTCCCAAAAGTAGCTATACTTGTTTTAAAAGACAGTTCACTTAATGTAAAATCATACGAACAACAAAAAAATAGCGGTGCGGGGTGGTTATCCCTGCATCGCTATTTCTTTCTTTCGGTCGATTACCACCTTCTTGAGCAAATTATGGGCAAGTGAAAGCCACTCGACCTCAAGGCTCACTTTTGGCAGGCCTCGAAGCAGAAAACGCTGAAATCTCCGGTTGTTTTTCATTTGCCCAAACACACTTTCCGGTTCAATCATTCGTCGAACCGACAGCGCGTATCCTTCCTCACTCCGAGGTTTCTCGCGGGCTTACTGCTTGTAGCGCAGGCAGTTATCTAGCTTACTGACATCTCGCTGACGAAACCGGGAAAACAGCGCGAGTATGAAGAAACTATAGCATGATACATAACAGCATCAATGAGGCTTTTAGCCCGTTTACTGGTATAAATGTTCTTCAACTGGTACCTGGATGAGTTGTTCTTGGTCATAATAAGCTAACCAAATTAAATCTTTCTGAAAGTGAAATCTATCGTACTTATCTTTTATCTTTATTGATGGCTCTCGCATAAGGCGAATTGACCAAAACATCTTATATCCCGACTGCTTTAATTTTGAATTCAACTTATCTTTATTAGCATAGAGCAACGTCTGATTATTTCGATAAGCTGTACCTGCAATAGAGAAAAATGCATTTACCTGATTTTCATTGTCCCGATATCTCCATCCATCTCCATTAGAAATATTTAGTAGTGAACACATGAATTTGGACGGCAAATCATACGTGAATTCTGTTTCTTCTACAGAACTATACGTAACCTGTGATAAACATTTATTAATAATATATTGCTTTATTTCTCTTCCATGCAAAGTATATACACTAAACTTTTCATATTCATCCTCTATCCATTGCATCCAACTTAAGGCTGACGGATTCATATAAGTATCCGTTTTGGGAGAGGAGTGTTTACTTCCTGGCATGTCCTTAAAAATATCAAACAGGTACTCACTTTTCTCCTCACAATCATTTCGAAAATACTCAAAATCCTCATCCTTTATTACAAAACTATTAATCCATAAAAGAGAATCCGACATTGTCTTAGACTCTGTGAGAGCAGTGAAATTATACAAACATACCCATTCTCCTTTTAAATCCTCTGCCACAGCTGTCATTTCCGACAATTTCGATTCAATCCACCACTTCATTTCAGGCAGTGGCGCATTACGGATCCATCTCTTAACTGTTTCAAGCTCGTCATTTTGACAATCCGTCAGAGATGGTGATAACTCTGATGGCAAGAACCATCCAGTATTTTGTCTGATTTGTTCTAAAGAATATCCCACTAATTCTTGAACAGGATTAGGGATATCAAGTATTTGACTATAATCTAACAGCCATTCCTTTGGCTTACCATTATCACTATCGCGATAAAATGTTAAACGGTCAGCAAGGTAACCAAGCATATCATGAATAGCACACCAAACATATTTCTCACTAAACTGCATTATCTTGCTTTGACTACCATGAGTAGCTGGCCAATATTGTCTAAGAATAGCAATATCTACCCCTAAAACTTCTCCCTCTTTACCACCATTCGGTATACCGTAGAAATGCTCTTCGTTCCAGCCCATTCTATTAAGAAATGCCATAGCATAACCTAATGCAAACTGTTTCGGGGTTAAAGTAGCTAGTCCTATAGATTCTCCATGACGTTTCAGAAAGGCCTTTGTTTCCGTGGGGAATCCTTCATTAATTTCTTCTTGCTCTGTTTCATCTAATATATCCTCAAATGTATAAACATATTCTGCAAAATTATCATCCAATTCTTCAAAGATTTCATCCTCAGCATTCTCTGAGGATAAAGACTCTGCAGACCAACTCTTTAATATTTCATCTAACTTCTCTCCTGCATGTTTCCTCATTTTTTTTTCTTGCTCAATTTTATACAATGCATCTTTAACTATGCCAAAGTCCGTTTGATTCGCATTAAGCTGTAGATACTTCTCTAAAATTTTTTTCGGTATGTCTCCCAATTAACCCCATCTTTAATTAATTCTGTCGAAGAGTCGTAACCCTGCTGTTTAAAAAAATCTGTAAATCCTTTATCAAGTACATACTGGGCTAAGTCTCCATGAATAGGTCCGCTGCCTAAACCATAACCTTCTTTATAATTCCGGCTTGCATATGAGTCTAATTCTGCAAAGTGACTCCCCGTTGGATATGGTGGTCTGGCTTTTTCCACTTCTTCTTGAGTAATGAACCCAAACATATATGCTCTTTCAACCACAGCTCTGGCAGCAAAACGTATTACAGCATTTAAAGTAATAGCTACTTTATCTGGATCAAAGATATTAACTAACATCCATTGGGCCATAGTTTTAAGAGTTGGGTGTTCTTCCGTTAAACAAGAAGCCACTCCATAAGCACAACTTAGCAAGTCTTCTCTCATTTGTGGGTCATTTGTTATATAAGTTAATTCAATTAATTTAATAAACTCTTTAGGATTTTGTATTCCCCATCTGGTTAAACTTTTGCGACATTCATTCCTAACGCTGTTGTCTACCACTGTTAACTGCCATGCGTATAATAAAGGTAGACCGTGATGTCTGTCTGATGGTAACAGTTCAAACTCCTTAGCTGAGCTGATACAGGCCCCAGTACCTTCCCATGGCTTTCGAGACTGACGAGGGATATATTCTGGCAATGACCAAAACAAATCTCTTTCCGCTACCGTAGTACACGATATCAGGTTGTTGTGTACAAGTATCGGGCCTAGAGGGTGATTGTCGACTCTTGCCACTTTCGCAATAAGTTCATTAACAATTTTCCGACAAAGCGGCATAGATTTCCGAAGTAGTTGATTGGGTTTGTTCAGCAAATAGAGCTGTTTTCTCAGAGGTAACATTCGATAATGCAAATAATTGTACACTTAATAAATCATGCGCAAGCAAGGAGGCCGTCCATATTCCATCCCGACCAACCAATATGTCGTGATCCTGTAACAAAACAATTGCTGCCATTTGTCGTGCGCCTGTTCGATACTTCAAGGTATCGGGCATTTCCTTTTGTCCTTGATTCAGAACACCATCAACAATTTGAACGGCTAACAGAAAATCCATTAAGGGTTGTACAGCTATTTCATAAATGATTTCTGGAGGCTCTAGAGGATTACTTGACTGTTTAATATATTGATATAATAGACCGTACCCAAAAAGATAATCTATGAGCTTAAATGATGCTTTTAGATCAAGTATCGCACTTTCTTGTGATGACATAATTAGTTGTCCTAAATATTTACGTTCAATTCGCGGATCTTGCAATGCATGCTTGGAAATGTGAATTAACGATCGAAGAACAACATAATCATTTTCACTCCACAACTGTCCAAAACGCTTGTTAATTTCCCTATCAACATGCTGAATTTTTTCACGCAGTAATTGTGAAATGGTTGTCGAAACATTATCTGTTCGAACCAGCAGTTTATTTTGATAATATTCACAGAACAATCGCAGAGCAAGTGGCGTTTTTATGCTCCATTTTAACCAGGCAAATTCCTCTTCATTTTCGAACTGAACATTGTAGTGTTTTATATATTGTTGATACAATTCACTAACTCTCAAATCACCCTCAGATGGCAATAAAACAAATGGCATCTTTTTCATACTACTAGGAAAAACATACGGTCTGCTTGCTACAAAAAAACGAATACGATCAAACTTTTTCATTATGGCTTGTAGTTCACTAATACGTTCTATCCAATGATCCCATGGAATTGATTCATCTAGACCATCAATACAAATCAATATTTTAGTGCGTACCATATTAACTTGTTCATCACCAGATTGCGTTGTCCTTAATTGTCGGACGTCACATCTATGCGCCAATGATTCTAAAGCCCACCAAATTTCATTCTCGCTCCAATCCGCTGATAATCCAAGCGCGCTTACTAAAATACTTTGCCATAACATACTTGAGTCATACTGCCTAGCTTGTATAATTAGCCCTGGTTTCTCTTCAACATCTATGTATTGCTCCACAATGTCAGCCAAGCCATGTGTTTTACCCGTTCCGGGATCTCCAAGAAAAATAATATATTTTTTAATGAGAGCATCATGGGTGCTTGCCACACGTTCTTCTATCTCTTGATCTAATAATTTTTGAACAGCTTTTTTAAGATCTCTTCTATTGACAGATATCACCGAGTGAAGTGGGAGCTTTTCAACGAGATCAAGACATAATTCAAAATTTGGCCGATTGTAAGGAATCAACGGCTGAGGATATGCATCAAATTCACAGCATTCAACAAGAGTAGTAAGATTAGATTTTAGTTGTTGCAGATACTTAAGACAATCTTGTAATTCTGTTTTTAAAGCCTTTTGTTCACCAAACAGACTATCTCCAAAATAAATCTCTTGTTCTAACGTTTCAAGAGTTGCGATATCATGCATTAGCAAACTCTTCAGTTTTTTTCTGTATTCTAAATTCCCAAGCAAAATTTCGCTTTCCTGATGTATTCTTCCTTGTCCATGCAACGATGCAACATATCTTTGGCGCAACCATCCTGCTTTATTCTTTTCAAATTGTATTTTTAAAGACTCTAGTGAAATCTCTTCCTTTTCAAACCAATATCGTCTAATACCTCCGGATTCATCTTTCTGCAATTCATCCCGCAAAGTCGACTCAGTCCACAACTCAATATCTAGATCGGGAAATTCATCATTCATTTCGGCCAATAAAGCACTCCATCTATCAGCTTCTGAATTACTATTTTTCACAGTCCTTGCAGTTCTAGCGGATAGATCTCTTGGAATACAAACAATATATTTTTTAATATCTGGACGAACTTTTTTAGCCGTTCGAACTGACCCTCGTATCTGGCTAATTTCATTTGCTTGTAACGCTTGTAAGAACCACTTCGACTGAACACCAATATATGTGTTATCCCTTAGCATTACATAGGCCTCTACTCCGCCATCTCCACCGGCACCATTGACTACAGTGAAATATTTGATTTTATCTCCATACTGCCTATTACACCAAAGTTCGAATAATTGATTTGAAAATGCTTCAAATGCTTTTGTTGGAGCTTCCCCGTGTTGTTGGAAGGCTGCCCAATTCATAAAACCCCTCCTGTTTTGACTCCAAGATCATTTGATAACAAAAATCCCCACTAGTATTTATAAGAGTTTACTACAAATTAACGATATCCAAGATTCAATGCCAGTTCCCACCCTCCCTCTTTTTACATTGGTTTATTTTTGATTATTATATTTATTTTTCAGACATGACATCCGATAATTCTTTAAGTTCCTTTTTATAAACCAAAAGTAACTCTTTATTAATCTCATTAAAAGCCTCAAGCTTCTCAATTCTTGATAAAAGCAACTCTCTCTTCGCCTCTTCTGTTTCTGATTTTTCTTCATAAAAATAGTGAGACCAAAATGATGCATCACCGGCTTGACTAAACCCTTCTGATAATTCCAGCCACTCTTCCGTATTATCGTCAACAGCACTTAAAGCAGCTTGTTTAAACACATACTCAAGCCAAACTCTTGCTACTTGATCAATATCTTCAGCCATTTGTAACCATCTTTGCACATCGCCTATTAATTCATCTTTACCTTCTTTTCTTCTTGAGTTAAGAAAAAAATAAAATTCATCGTTATCCGGATCCAAGCGCTCTATCGCTCTGAAAATTGAATCAAAGTTTTGGAACGGTTTTATACCATCAGGCAAATCAGAATGTTGCTCCCAGAGTTTCAATATAGACTCAAAACAACGCTTTTCTGCTTCATCTTTTATCTCGCCTACAGCATTTTGAGCAAATTCCATCTGTTCAGCAATGTAGTGAGCCATCCACCTGGCTAACGTGTTAACTCCAGGATCTAAATTCAACTCTTTAACCAGTTTCTTGCCCAAGTTGATAATACGTTTCTGTGTCTCTAAGTCTTCCATCGGGTGAGAGTATATAGATTTTGTTCTCAGGTGCTCTATATCCATCTGCATCATCATCCCTGAATAAGATTTATATTTCAGCTCTCTCTTAATTTGCACTTCAAATATAAGTTCACACTCTGTTAGCACGCATAATTGTTTTAAGAAACTAATAGAAGCAAATAGCAGCTCGCCACGCTTTAAAGGTTCTTTGTCCTCATCCCCGTTAGCTGTGCTCCACATTTCACAGATCAAATCCGGGTCTTTCTGTCCGTTCGAAAACCATTCTCGCTGATCTTTATCAGTTGATAAACCCATTATCTTTGCAATAGATTCTCCAATTAGATATGGGGGGTATAAAATTTGAGCAGCATGTGGGTCTGAATCATCTAATCTCTTAGATGATTCTTCCTGCCAAACCCAACCTTTGAGAAAAAACGGATTTAACTCCATCTCCATATCTTCTTCATTATAATTGGGTAGTTTAAAGTCATGTGGGTTGGGACAAGTAGATAACGCGTTCAAAAGTGATTGAGAAGCATCAGGTGAAACCAGTGCAGTAGAAATATAGACTGTTTCCTCACTGTTGCTATCCCCTTTACTTATTAAACCGGCTACATTCAGCCAGTATTCCCCATTTCGTTCAATTAGTATTTGTTCAATGAAATCCTGGGCAGAAATTTCAGATACCCATTCTGTACTTTTCACTGTTGTTGCTAATTCATATTGAGATAATGGTAAAGCGTCCCGCCGATCAGCTAACCAATATCCATTCTTTCTAGACAACAAATGTCGTTTAAACCATTTGTCCCATTCGTCTTCATACCACTCATCATTTATCAATACAGGCATCTTATCAAGCAATTCAGAGGCTACAACAAACATCGCATGGTATGAGTAATAAAACCTTAAATCGTCAGATTTCGGATAACTCCCATGACTGTGATAAGTATTTCTTCCGTCTCGGTGAGAACGCCATAATGCTGAACGTGGATCACCCAAGTAACCATCTTTTAACTTAACATCCCATTCTTTTAATATTATTTCAGATGCACGTTGCGCTATTTTTTTTCCTGAAATCCCAAACACTTTTCCAAGAGGATCGTACCAATAACTATCAATGTCAATCCCATGATGAAACTCAACACCTGTAGTACCTTCTTCTGTATCATAATCATATCCAATAAATCTTTCGGATCTGTTAATAACCTTCGCTGGTAGTTGGCTAATCCCAACTGTTTTTAATTGTCTCAAAATGTCTTTGCTGTATGTGTTAGAACATACATTTTCTATATTTATTGCAATATCAGCCGCATATTTCTGAATAATAATGTGTTTGAATTCAAGGGCATAATATGCAAAGACCTCATGATAAGGCTGTAGTATTTGAGCATTTTCAACGGATATTCTTGCTAAGGCAATTAACAGATACAGACGAGCATGTAAATTATAAAAAACAAAATGTGAGCTCCCAAAAGAATCCACCGAATCCTTCTTCATCCATTTAATCAAATCCTCTAATTCCTTAATACAGTTTCCTTCAGCCAGTCTGGCTACGCAATGTGCCGCTTGCCAGCGCAACTTTGATTGAGGAGACCCTAATGCAGCCCAAATAAACCCTGCAAATGATTCGCTCAATTCTGTCGGTGGAACTATGAGTTTTGACCATTTCCCATCGGCATAATCCTCATCAATATGCATCTCTATTCGAGCCAATGCGAAATCCATTAAGTAAATTGCTTCTTGTTCCGATACAAAGCTTGAGGCAATCTTCACAAAACCAAAGAATGTACTCTCACTAACTAATTCACTATTATTCGATAATCCCTCGATAATCCCCGCATTAATGGATGCGATCATTTCGACTTCAACCTGTAGTCCTCCAAGAAAATACTCTAATGAACCCCTTTCAGAAAGTTCAGATGCAAATCGTTGTGCAACCTTCTTTAATATTCCTGGCCATTTTTGTATAACACTAGCTTTAGTTTTCCAATCCTTTGGAATACACTGAAGCGCAGTTCTTATATCAAATAAATCTACACGTTCTGCGATTACCAGCTCATTTAAGAAATGAATCACTTCGTTATCATTAATACGTCTATATAGTTCCATCCAAAAGCCTTCGTGATTCATAGGGATCTCTGCGACCTTTTCAAAATGTTGAAATGCAGAACTAATCCCTACATGGGAAGTTAGCTCAAGATTTAAAAAGATCTCTTCCCATTTAAAAGTTTCTTGTTTTTCCTCCCTCACCTTATAGGAGGCTGCCTGATTTCTCTGATCAACTTTTTTGTCAGATGATTTAGTATAGAAATTCAGGATCTCTCTTATTCGTTTATCATCAACCGAATATTGATTTGCAGTATCATTAAGTTCTTTCCATCGTAACTCTGATGTTTCATTAAGAGATAAATATTCAACCGCTTTAGTTAAAATAAATTGACGGTTTGTAGCAGAACTTTCGTTTCTTATACAGTGTATTGCAATTTCATTTAGTTCATATTCTTGATTAAAAAATGCCGACAATGACCAAGCTACCATTGGAGAAATATCCTTTGATACCACAAGCTCTTTGGTTAAAGCAAATAACTGTTGATCAAACCAACCAATATCCCGGTCCCTCCAACGACTTAACGCTGCCAATGCTGAACTAGGTGACATTCTAACCAATGTTCTAATAGCATCATTTCGATTCCAATACTTCTCACGGGCAACATTATCTCCAACTAATTCTGCCGTCCGAATAAAACGATATGAGATATCTGGTGATACCTGTAAGCTTTCTGAGCCCCGTTTGGCTAATGATACAATCGATTCCCAGCGTTCAACTATTTCATCTCCAAATTTAGATACTGCTTGAATTGCATAATCGAAATAAGTAGCTGCGTCATCTTTACTTTGGCAAAAAATTGAGCGAGCAAGATCTACGTATAATTCGGATTTTTGATCTGGACCATCATTATTTGTTTGAATTAATTCAAATATAGAACGTTCCAAATCTCTTCTCAATCTAATGAGATGTTCTACACGAAACGCCGCACGAACTAAAACTAAGCTATCCTGCATCCATATATATTCACTACTTTTTAAGTATCTTGAATAGTACTCCTCAATTCGACTATCTTCTTCTTTGTTACAAAAAATAAGAATGTCGATCTGGACTCGCGAGACTTCATAGAGAAGAACATCGTAGTCTCTCCATCCTTGAGTTAAAAATGATCTGGCTTGGCTTTCAGCACTTTCACTAAATTCAATTAGTTCTTCATTATTTATAAGCGCTCTTGCCCTAGCGATATACCATGGCAATAGCCCTCCTATTACTCGTTTAAGTTCATCATTTCTTTGTTTGTTTTTATATGTCTTATTGTCTTCCAATTGTTCACTTGGAATTAAATCATCAAATGCAAAATCTATTTTATTTGAAATCACCAATTTCAAAGCAACAGCGCGAAAATAAGTATTCCTTGTCTTATCTGAATGATTACTTGAAATAGATAGTGGAGCTTTATTGGGAATATAATAATTTAATAATCTTAGTATCTGGTTACTCGGCAAATTATTTGCGGCACATGCTTCTGCAAATGATACAATTGCCGAGTTTGTTGCATCATTGTACGAGTATTCCGGCTTTCGCATTCGGGTTCAATTTGTAGTAAATAATATTAGAATGGAATTTAATGCCTTTGAGTCTGGCACTTGCCCTACTTCCAATAATTCCTGGACTACTGCTATGGTAAGATATTGACTCCTAGAATCAAATGATAACATTTCATGTAAGGCCTCAAAATTGCCAGCATCAACAAGTCGTCTAGCAAACCTACGTGTAATACTGTAAATTATTTCAATAGGCTTCCAACTCAAAATAAAGTCAATAGCAAATTTAATTCCATTTAGATTAAAGTAAGCATATACCATCTCTACTATGTCTTCATTTTTTAAGTGTTTGACTATTGAGACCTCTTCTTCTTTTTGTTTTTCAAAATAAATTTTAAGCCAATTATTTGATGATCTTAAATACCCCCTAGCCTCTCCTCGAAAATCTTCAAGAAATGACAACAATGAAGCAGAATACACGTTTTCAGAACCATCCCATTCACCTTTCAAAAGTTGTCTGAAAGCCAACTCCTGTACTCTTTCTTTATCTTGTAAAGGAGCGATCAAATCCACATTTTTTGAAAGGAGCTCATACTGACGTTTATTTCCTGCTACCTCTTCACCACCTCGCAATGCAATTTTAATCGCATCGGCATATTGTTTCTGTTTTAAAGCTGCCTTGAACGCAAACTGCAAGCGATACACTCTTACATTTCGTTCATCAATTGGATTGTTCTCAGGTAAAAACTCGTCTGAAACAGCTAACTCTATCAGTTCTCTATATTGACCGGCCTGTAATAACAAAGATGGAAGTGTTAAGGCAACATAAATGTATGAGGAAGCTAGTGATTTTAAACGTTCAAGATAAGATAATACTTGTTCCGGGGTGGCCCTAAATTGTTCACGAAACCAAGTCTCTGTTGGCTCATCTCTAAAATGAACTGATGTATTAGATATCCAAAGCGGGCGACCTAAATCAGCAATAAAGCTTTTTAAAGTAGATTCCTCTACTTCAGCAGCCTTAGAAAGTATACTAATGGGTATAAATGGAGGTAGTGTAGCTAATCCAACACATATAGAATCAATTTGCTTTTGATAATTACTGGAGAGTTTATCCTTTACACCTGACACAGCAAAATTAAGTTGTGCTTTAATTTGGTCTTCAACCGTGGTTCCTGAAGGACCTAAGTTTGTAAGAACTTCTATAATGTCAGAAAAACCTGCTGATAAAGAATTGGCTTGCACACGAGGGTTACCACTGGTGAGACGATGGAACTCAATTCCATCAATGAGCTTTGCTTCGCTATAGTAATTTCTTAGATGTATCATTGTTTCTTTTTCAGAGAATGGTTTTAATTCCAATTGTATAATTGAACTGGACGGTTGGAGAAGATGTATTCGTTCCGTTCTACATAGTGCAATAAGTTGACATCCTGCTGGAATTGACTCTCTCAGCAGTTCATGAACGAAACAATCTTGATTAAATTCTTCTGCAGCCATTTCCGCATTATCAGCAGCATCAATTACAATAGCCAGAACTGCATCATTATTTGTCTCCTTTAATGCACTGATAGCCATAGCAATTCTCGAGATAAATTTTCGTATAATGTCATCCTCTAAAGCAGTTGATATGGCTAAAATAGGATCGCATAACCCGTGTGACGCTAATTCATTAACGATTTGAATTAATCCATCACGGTGACGATGGCGTGACTCACTTCTATTTCGATAACGCCCACCACCGAAACAATCATAAACTAACCCTAAAGATCCTATTGGGAGATTTTGAACCATATAACGAGCAAATACAGATTTCCCAACACCACCAGCAGCATGAATTATTTTCGGTACAGGTGTTTTAATAATTTGGTCTAATAATTCAATGTATTGAATTCGAGGAATAACTTTATCAATCTTCTCTAATTCTGGTGGAGCGGGGTACATTTCACGTTCAGACGAGATACCCAATCGCATATAAATATCTTCTTTCACAATTTTTCCGTTTCCATTTGGATCAGGAAGTGCCTTTTCTTGCACTAGAGCAGTAATGTTTTCCAATAATTGGTTATCTATACTCCCAGCTACAAGTTGTGATACCTCAACATAAAGTTCATATTTTTGCTGATTATAGTTCCCCTCGCCATCAACTAGTTCAATTAAAGAACAAAATTCCTTTAAATCTTCTTGACTCAAAGCTGAGTATTCTTCAATTGTTTCTTTAAAGATCCTTCCGACATCTCTCCCAGAACCAACAGCCTTCAGATTATTCTTAAAACTTTCGGCAATCGGTCTATTTGTCACAATATAAAATTTTATTTTTGGAGAGTTTGAACTCTTATTTTCATTCGAAAGATGGCCAACATAACGCTTTGCGAAACCTTTAATTGTATCTTTTAAATCACTTAAATTAAACGGTTGGTCGTATCTTACTGTAGTATGCTTTAGTTGAAAGTACGCTATTTCTCTTATCTCAGTTTCCTCTTCACCCCAATATTCAGCAACATCAATAACGTACTCTCCATCCAATTCCAGGTCTTCAGAACCTTCAATCATAATATGACTGAGTTTAGATTTAGGATAAATCATTTTAAGACAACGACGAGCTGCCCAGCGGTAATGAAAAACATCACCAGCTCTTGAATATCTCACTAATCCATTATCCATTTATTTAATCTCCTTTAACTCCGGATACAATATTCAAGAAAAATAGTATTGTTATTTAGTGAGTTCTAAACTTATGCTTTATTCCTTTAGATTCTTTTACCTTCCATAAAAAATCCCCATCCGCAAAAACATGTCCATCGGTCAATTTATAAGAATACTCATTTTTTCTGGCATCCCAAAAAATCACTTCGAAGTTATATACATCTAGCCCTATCCCATATTCATCTATGTTTAACGGAAAAGGATCTGATGAGCCAAACCTAACATATAATTGACCAACCACTTCGGATTTAGGCGGCAAAGATAATTTAAAGTCAGCTCCCACAATATTCTCTAATCCATATACACGATGTTCAGTTAGTTCAACTCCTTCGGAGTTCGTAATAATTAACAGCCCTCTTATGATAGTCAGTGGCCTCTCAGTATTATTGGCTATTAGAACCTCTATGCTTGCACATTCCTCTCGATCGTGTACAGCGTGGAGTATACTTTCTTGCAGTTTAACTTCTACTTCTCCTTTATTGCCGTATATATAATCAAAATCACTACGTTTAGCATTTGCATTCATACTACCCTTGCGTATTTTGCAAAACCCCTCATGAAGCTTTTCATATTTTCGTTTAATCATATATGGTTTATTATCTGTACCGAAAATTCTAAATACCCCTAGAGTGATACCTTCATATTCATACTTAAAATATTCAAAATGTATTTCTGGCTCTACAGTATCGTGTATGATTTGTGTGTAATTAGATGAATCAACAAACTCCGTTGGATCAATTCCCTTAATTATCCTCCCTTCCGGTAAATCCTTTATTCCAATGATTATGTATTTGTCACCATCGTGACGCGAATTAGCCATCGCCATAATATCTACAACTAAATCCAAATGTTTATCTTTGGCATATTGTTTTTCTTTAAAATCTAGGTACTCACACTCATAACCATATTGTATCAATTCAGATAATTTGTTCACTTTTATGCACCTCAAGTCCCAAAAAAATAACTTTTTAATTACTTCTCTAATTATCGACATGCATAGACTATATCCTACCAATTATACCATTTTATTTTGTTGAAAGCTGTATACAATAATACTGAAAAGGGAGTAAGTAACCGATTTCAACTTAGCTGCATGCCTTAGACTTAGACGAAAGTGGCTTCACCTTTTACAAGGTGAAGCCACTATTATCCCTACACAGAACAAAATTATAGCTCACATAGATATCCTCTTAGAATAATTTTTCCTATATAATAGATAATCGCCCGCCAGCTAAATGAAGCAAGTGGGCAATTATCTATATTGAAAAATTCGCATCAAAATCTTATTAAGGGGGTTATAGAAGAAAATAAATTCTAAATTAATCCATTGTCATCTTCGAGATTCCAATATGGTATATCAAAAAAAGATGTAGCACTTGAATAATCGCGTTTAGAATTATTGCATACGTTACAGAGAATTTGAATGTTTGAGGGGTCATTAGTTCCATACAGTGATAAGGGAACTATATGATCCATATCAGGATCAATGCCAAGAAATAGATCACCACTTAATGGATTCCTACAAATTGTGCAGACCCCTTTGTCGCGAAAGAAAATCCCCTTTTTAAGCCATGCCTGCCAGTTTGACATCCTCTTTATTCTACCTGCTTTTGTAATGAACGAGGGAATGGTCTGATTTAATAAATCATGATTTTCTAAAACCCATTGACCTAACCTTGTATGGAAATCAACCAAAAAAGCTTTATTTAACATAATAATATGAAATGCAGAATGAATAATATAAGGAACTGCCTTTCTTTTTAAACTTTCAAGATGATTTGTATACTCACGAATATCCGAACAAATTTTACAAGTACTATAACCTGTGCATTCTTCATCATCTTCATGTTCTAATATAGGACCAAATTAACCGATTCGTTATAGGGAAATATTTCATCGTCTCATACATAATCCCTCCACATGTCATCTTTTCACTACGTTTAAGTATCTATTATTATCAAAATTATCACTTATCTTATGTTTAGAACATATATTTGCTTTAAATGCAGATGCCCCTAGTGATTTAGCCTTTACTCTATTCTGTTCCTTACGATATTTCAAACTATCCAATATCCATACCCATCTGCACCAACATCTCCTCTATTTTCTGCCTCGCCTCGTCAGAACAATTACGATAAGAACTTCTAATTGCCACAATGCTATTAAATGTTACATTACGATATCTGGCATCTAATAATTGAGACACTATTTTAGGAGCATGTCTGATTAGGTACTCGTCTTGGGATTCTTCGAATTTAATTAGAGCAGCTGTACATCGGGGTAATTTCTTTCTATTTCCATTATATTGATTTATTTGTTTTTCAGGTAATGCATTAACAATTGAAAATCTCCTTATCCGGGTAGGAGGATCTGAGGCGTAAACCTCTCTAGCTGCCTGCTCAATATAATTTGATAATTCAATATCTAACTTTTCGCAATCAATCCTTTTGGCATACCCTTGAGCTGGTAATTGTTCTTTCATCCATTGTTTATCATTTTTAATCAAGTAATTGTATTCCGTGGCAGCTTTTGATCGTATCTCCGTTCGGCTATAACCATCTAAGACAATGCGGGTAATATTCTTTCGATATCTATTTATTTTCTCCTCAAAATTGGATGTAGAGGATGTTTCCTTGGTCGTAGCTATTAATTCAAGGATCGCATTTGAATCTTCCATTTTACTCATCCTTAAATACAGATCATCAAATTTTTCGGAACTCTCATCCATTTTTTTAATATATTTATTTATCGTTAAGGGGGTTACTTTGAGTATTTTTGCTATGTCTTTTTGAGTATGACCCTTCTCACGCAATTCACATATTGTTTTAATCCACATATGCCCCATAAACCTTATGCTATAGTGTTCCTCGTCTTCAGCCAATCTGTTTAGGCAAATTCGTTTAGCATAAGTGAAGCCACAAACTCGACATTGAAACTCTCCATAAAAAATAGAAGAAGCATAGTATCTGTTACAATACATAATACTAGGTTGATTATGTTCAGGGCATATTTGATTTAAACATTTCCAAGGCCCTAGTCCAAATGGTAAAGAAACCGAATATCCAGGATGAATTTCAAAAAAATTTGATATACTTCCGCACAAGAACCGCATTAATAGAATATGTAAAATGATATGGTTATGCATATTATTCTTACTTAAGAAGTTTCTTTGAGTCACTATTGAACATATATACTCAGAGTCTATACCAATCGCAAGAAGTTGTTCTTCTGTATAGTAATTCATCATGTCGCTCAACAAACTTTTTTTTGAAATTTCTCCAGTAAAGTCGTGGAAGTAGCCTTTATTCCAAAGAATAATATTATATTGTTCCAAAATCTTCTCCTGACTAAATTTATCCCTGTTCTTAGCAATACAAAAAAGTTCATCTGCAATTAGCATTTGAAAAGCATGGATTTCGTTAGAGTTAACTTCATCACACTTTGTAAATTCATGCCCACATATACAATTAGATGAACTCCGACTAATATCAACACATAAATTTGAAAGCCTTAACCCGCATACAGGACATTCAGAGATCAGCTTTACACCATGCTCAGAACAGATCTCCAAAAAGTGTAATTGTTGTCCGATATGCAAAAAACATTCTCCTATAGAACTCAGCTCATTTTCCATACACTTAGGGCAATATTTTGGTTCTTTGGATAATAATTTAGGCCCCGTTGCATTAACTATTCTTCCAGCAAACGACGAAGATTCACTCCTCCCATACTTTATGTCTTCATAGAATAAATCTATTTTTTTTGTTGACATAAAGGCTTTATAAAACGGAAAAACCGTATGGTTATTTAAAATATACTCAGTTGTTAAATTCGAATTTTTAGATAATCTAGAGATAAAATACTCTAAATTCCTAGAAAAAAAAGTATTTTTATTAGAATGGACATTAAAAAGATCTAGCTTACTTTCGTAGAACTCCTTGTTTCTACTTAATATATGATAACGATATATTGTACTTCGGAAATCCTCTCCTGGATACAGCGTTGGAAAAAAGCTAATTTCATTTGCCATCATATGTTAGCCCTCATTATGGTGAAAAATTTATGATTTCATCAAACTTTTTTTGCACACTTTTCATTAATGGATAATTAAGCCCCGCAGTTTTGAGTAGTCTCCATCCTAATACTCTTCCCTCTGTTTCTTCTAATTTCGTTGCCGCCCAAATTATTCTGCGGATTTGAAATGACTCCGTTGTATCTATGCATTTTTTGATATAGCTACTTGTTTTAGGGAGTTTGGTCAGATTTTTTATAGCTGTTTCCGACAAGGCTTCTTTGGAAAGAGCCCTTTTTATAGCTGCCACAGAGATTCTCTGTGGTATAGATGAATTATTTATAAGATTAACCGCCTTTATTACTGCATCTAATAAAAGCTCATCCCTTTTTTCCCAATTAATTCTTGTTAGTTTATTGGTGGATAATTCAGGATTTTCAACATCTATTTTCACAGGAACAACTCTTGGAATTTGCTTAGGCTGTTCTACAATGTTCTTAGTCAACTTCTTTACATCGAAATTCTTCATTACTAATAGTTGATTTTTCACTGTGCCAGGATCAACACCTAACTCTTTTGCTTTTTGCCGAAGAGAAAGGTTAGCTTGATTTACCTCCCTTAGTTTCGTATACCAAACCTGGCCGAATTCCTTTATCCGCCCAATCCGATATTTATCATCCAAAGATTGATCCGGACTGGTACGTGAATATACAAATCCACAGGAGCAATGAAAGGTGCCTATCGGTCGGCCCGTATTACTGCATCGAGATATTTTGCATTCTTCAATGATATCAAGCTGATAATGCCCTGCAGCCTTATTTAAACACGGCCACGGCTCTTCACCGAACGGTAAATCGCTATGATTTGCTAGATTATCTGGAATATCTCCAAGGAATTTCATGATCAATAAGTGCCTCAACGGATGTATTATTTCACCAGGAGTTCTAATGATCTTATGCAGCCACGTTTCGGATGCTCCTGTTACTTCGCAGTTTAGATGATGTAACAGCTTATCAGTATAAAATAACCGGAATTCTTTTATTAGTCGTTCGAACTTTACCCTTCCTTTTGGTGTTAAATACCCTTTCTTGTACAACAAACTTTTATATGCTGGCAAAGTGCTCTTTCTTAAACACGAAGAAGCCAGCATTGATACCGATTGCTCAGCAATGTATATAAGGTTGCCCTTCCAACTGGTATCAATACCCAATTCCTCAAACTGATCTTCCTTTATCTTTGATAAAGCCACAAACTCAAATTTATGATTTTCAGTACTACATTCAACTTTGCTTATAACAAGGGTTTGCTTATGCACCGGGCAAACAGCTACACCTGGTATTTGGTGCGACCGGTGCCAGTAGGGTTCGCACGTCTCGACTTCCTCTCTATAGCACTCTCGGCAAAATTGAAGATATTTCGGCATTTTCACTTTAGTAGCCATCAAACCTAAGCTAGCATGGATAGCACCTTGAGCAGCGCCTTCCTTCATTAATTTCTCAACATGTTCAATCTTGCTTTGGTTTATAAAATATGCATAATACGGAAAAATAGTATGATCTCGTATCAGTTGATCAGAAGAATAGTGGTTGTCTATTCTCGTAACTAATGCCTCCAAATGACTTGGCAAATCTGCAGAAGCACAAACCAAACGATCACCAAAGAGATCCTCAATAGTTTGTTTCTGGCTCTTTTTACCAGTGTTTATATGGTATCTAGCAATGCCGCTGTACAGTAATTCATCTTCATAAAGAGTCGGAAAATAGGCTAGCAATAGAATCATCCTCTCAGATATCCTATTGCTAGTTTTCCCCTTTTCATGCATTCTTAGTACTCAACAATGGCTTATATAATGAGTTTTGACAGATCATCTTCCGTTGACATACTGCCTATATCCATTAATTTTTCACATATAGCCTCTGTATCCTTCACATTACCTATTACTGCATTTCTAAGATCGTCTTCATCAAGTATTTGTAGGTGCTTCTTCTTTTGCTCCCCTTTGGTTTAACTTGCTCCTCAGTTTTATCTTTTTCATTTGCAGTATCTCTTATAATTTCTTTAACAAGTTGTTTCCGTAGATCCACGATATCTTTGTCGGCCTCGTTAGATTGAATAATTTTATTTGAGATTTCCTGAGCTATATCAGAATTCACTCCGAAATCAATAGCTGTTTTAATGAGTTCAAGATATTTGTCCTCTCCCCGTTCTACCTTCTTATCCCGTAACATCTTACTTCTAATCTCACCTTGAATATTTACCTTCTCAACAGAATTTCGTAGATATAGATCTAACTCATCCCATTTAGGGTATAGATCATCTATTAAATCCCAGGCATTAGGATCATTTCGTTTTAGAATCTTTAGCAAAGGTTGAACAAGCTGCATATGCTGCTTAGCAACTGCATCCAAGAGACCAACCGTAATTTTTTCTTTATCATTTCCGTCCTCGATAGCCTGCCACTGAGCTAACATATATAACTTAACAGCTATATCAATGATCCCCTGTGAAAGTTCATACATCTTGTTATTAAGTTTCGAATTAAGTGGGGTTTCCGTTGCGGTCCATTGATATTTCCAAAGGCTATTTAAGAAAAAGTCCCACTCTTCTCCCTGTACCAATCGGTCCATTATCATGTCCCCTTGCCCTGTACTTCTCCGAGCTTGACTGAAGGAACTTGATAGGAGCTTCATTGCTTTAAATGTTCCTACCAGTACAACAGATACACCTATTGTATTAATTAGCTGCGTAAAGTAATTTAGCATTTTAGCAGCTCCACCGCTCTTCATAAAGCTCAGGTTTTGGATCTCATCAATTACTAATACTCCTAAACCGTGCAGTGAGGCGAGGTGGGCCATAATTGGAATCAACATGTCTACCGAGGCACCCTTAGATGCAAACTTTTGAAAGTAATCTGTACCCAGAATTGAATCGACGGATTGCAAAAAGTTGAAGCATAAACCTTTCAATGAACCATCAAAAGGACAATTTAATTTAAGCCAAACAATTTGTTTACGAATAAAAGGTTGCCCTTTGTATGTCGAATGATGAATCACTTGGGGATACAGGAGCAGTGAGCTCTCTATCGTCGTAGTTTTTCCTTGTCCACTTACACCTAGTATAGAAAAAGCTGCAGCTGTAGATCTTATGCCAGCAATATTTTTTCCAGCCTGACCAATTCCGCCATCAAGAATGTCCTTAAACCCGATATGAAACTGTCTAATATATTCTGGAAGAAAAGGATTTCGGGCTTTATAACCATGGTGCATTAGCCTCGAAAGCCTCTGCTCTGCAAGAAAATGTGAAGGCAATGGCTCAACATAGTCAGAGATTTGTTGTATTAAGTGTAATCTCATCTGTTTTCCAAGCTTACGTTCGTTAACATCATAATCAGGATACTTCCTGATTTGTAATGCTACTTCCTCCTCCTCAAAGATGGGTGGCAAAGCTTCTATAAAAGGATTCCCCTTATAGCCTGAGATACATTGTTCCGAATATTGGGCTTCTTCGTGTCTACCAATAAGACTAGGGGAATACTGATAAGTAGTTGAACTTTTTATTTTTTTCTTATCCATGATCTTGGACTCCTTCGTTTTTTAATTTTGCAAGAAGACCTAATTTTGACTTGGGTTTATATACTTCTATCGGGGCTACATTATTAACCACATCATATTCCCCTACATCATTTCCTTTTCCCAAGTCATAAGCTTGAGCCTTTCGCAGTTTATCTCTTTCATTTGTCTTATTTCCTCGAAGATTAGCCTTTCGCTCAGCCTTAGTTAAACTACTGTCCTCATTCTCTTCACTTCGATCAATTGCCTTTTTTGCTATCATCTCTAACTTGGTATTCAAAGCTACTTCTTCATTAAGTTCTGGTGTTTTATACAAATCTCTAGCAAGCTTTTCTTCGTACCTTATAGATTTGACTTCTTCAAGGCTTAGGTTCATAAAGCGCGAAGATTTAGATAGTAAATCGCACTTAATCATTCCTTTGCCTTTATCCGTTTTCACATAAACATGATTCATACATCTTCTATCATAAGCAATTACCACCTTAGGCGCCCCCCCTTTATGAACCCACCTTGGAGGAGTAGCTCTTCAGATCCATAGTACATTCCCTCAAAATATATCCCTTCTCGATTCACCGTTACAGTTGCTTCAGGCAAAACATTTAAGCGGACAATATCCGGGTCAATTACCTTCAGATAATGATTATGGGCTACTCCCCAATTCCACAAATCCTTAGCAACTGGACGAACTTTATCCAGCGCTTGGTCTTTATCTAATGGGTAGTACTCCATGTAAAGATGGTTATTTCTGTAAATGATCATTTCAATCATCATTTCTGTAAAATCATTAAGTGTAAGCTTTGCATCTAATACATAATCTGGGCCACCCCGCTTCTTATATTCCTGCTTCACAGCGCCAGGCATCCATGGCTGAAGAGTGAGATTTAAAGTGCGAAATTGTTGTTCTACTATTCCCTTTAAATCTGCTCGATATGGTGGTGCGTTCTTTAATTTAATTCCTAGAGCATTGCCAAGAGAATCAGCTTTCTTACTTTCCATTTCCCCTCGATCAGCGTAAAAGTGTTGGGGCATATGATGACAAGGCCATTCTTCTTCAGTGATCGTTATACCGAACTGTTCGCAAAATTCGACCTTATTCTCAACTGTATTCTCAATAGCCATCATTACACCAAGCCATGAGGGGCCTTCAAAACCGACATATAATCCAACAATCATATGACTGTAAACATCAACCACAATGTATACAACAGGTCTGCCAACAATGAGATTTGTATCATCTGAACTAACTAGATATACGTCTGCAATTGTCGCATCAATTTCGAAAATCTGTCCTGGCCCGGTTGCCTTTCTTGTTTCTGATCCTAACAATGGCCTAAAATCACGATTAAAAGTAACTTCTCCTTCTCTTTCAATTAATTGCTTACGCTTTGTATAATTCTTCCGAATGTGGTACCGTAACTGAGCCATGCTCGGCAGTTCGTGTTCAGGAGGTATAATAGGTATCTCATATTTTCCTTTTTTTACAGTACCGATCTGATAGTACTTCTTTAGCATTTCAACATATGTAAATCTCACAGAGTCTCTTCTGTTTGTTTTTAAATAGATCTCTCTGATTACTGTGTCAAAAATTTTACGAGTACCAGCACTTACTATTACGCCGTTATATTTAGCATCAACAGATTTGCTGGTTTCCCTTGGCCTTCCCATCTTTTCAGTTGGATTTTTCTTAACGCCAACTCCTCCACATTTCCTGAACCTCGGAAGTAAGGCATTTACTATTTTCCCGCCTGCCCAGTAGAAGCGTAAATACTTATAATAGAGCCTCTTACTTTTCTTTGTCTTAGCTATTTCATTTTTTATCATTTGATATCGTTCTTTTGGATCGAATATATTGGGCTCTAGTTCAACAAGCTCTCTAATTAACTTCCATGCCTCATCCCTGATTGAAATCTCCTTCTCATTAAGCTTTTCATCTGGAATCATAAATCTCGCGTATGGGTCAACTTCACGCTTTATCAGAGTCCCGTCAAAGACTTCTTGTTCTATAGAAGAAATCAGCCTGTACTCTGGAAGTGCATTCTCTCTGATGATTGAAAAGGTGACGATGCAGTCCTTGGAAGGGTCTAAATATATCACTCTTATACAATCTACAAGCTTCGAATCAGTATCTCTCCTATCAAACAAGTTATTGATGAATATGTTCATTTATATCCTCCCTCTAACATCAAGAACGGATACAGTGGGTCTTACAACTTCTTTAGAATCGTTAACTACAAATACATCCATAAGCATACAGTCAAATGTCACTTTGAACGGTATCGGTTGGTTAATTAGAAAGTCCTCTTTCCAATCCTCAGACTCATGAATAGAACTTAACGTCTCTTCGACAGTCCATTTAACAAAATACATCATGATTTGACCTCCAATTTTGAAAATGATTTGCCTGAATTGTTAATCGCTTTTGTGTGGGAAGGATCCGCTGATTCATATCAACTTCCCACAAACGATTCGCAATTAGATAACGAACAGCATTCATGCTTGTACCCATTGGTATATCCTTTTTCTGGTCAATGTCTAAAGTGATTTTTGCTAACGGCTTGTTATGATTATTAATACATTCATAGAGTACCGGCTCCAGCTCATACATCAGTTCATTGTTTAAATAAGTTGTCTCTTCTAGAGCTTTGGATGAGTGCAGCCACTCTACATTTTTTACTAAATCATAGTTAATTTGCTTCTCAGTAATTAGTCTCCATTCAATGCCCAAATCTTTGAAGTAGCATTTCTCTATTTGAAGTTTTTCTAATACCCTGCGATTTAATTTGTTAGAGGGTTTGATGGAATGAGCCATAAACCGAACATCTTCTCCTGACCTTATCGTTAGCATCATGTCAGTGGTCATAACAATCGGATGTTTGGTTTTCGGATCAACAGGATGTCTTATGCCCAGTTTTTCTGCAATAAACAGCGTTTTTTCTAACGAGAGCAACGGGTATTGTTCCCTGATATCGATGACATTTAGCGCCCATTCCATCTGATAATGATGGGCAAGCTCAAAATGTTCTGAGAAGTAATGATGCAAACGCCCACTCTTCCAACCTGGAACTCTTGTTACAATCCCAAGCGATGGAACATCGTGAATAGTTAACCAAGGTTTATACTCCTTAAAATGTCCTTGACCTCTCCCTTCTTTAATCCGTCTAGCAATAGTTGCTGCAGTGGTACGTTGACGTCTTTTGGCCATAGATAATTCTCCTTCATTGAATTCCAAAAGTGGCATTTTATACTACAAAATAATTAATCAAGTAAACTCATCTATTACAATGAATAATAGTAGATGAAAATCTCACTTGTCAATAAGTTTTGTAATATATTTTACAACTCGTTAAACATATGGTATCTTTAAACCATGCCTTGCATTGATCGTCGCGTATTTTCAAATATAACTTTCATAAAAAATGATTCTCATTAGGGGGTTCATATGTTAGTACTCGGAGATAGAATAAAGAACACGCGGATATCTAGAGAATGGACACAAGAAGAATTAGGTAAGAAAATTAGTACAAATACAACTAAACATGTAATTTCAAGTTGGGAACGAGGTAAATCAAATCCGGACCCGACACAAATTATTGCCTTAGCTAACGCCCTCGAAGTTTCGTCAGACTACTTACTCGGCTTATCCAATTTCCCAGAGCCGCACTTTCGAGATCCATTCGGCCAATTATCAATTTTCCCGCAAATTGATTATGCTTTTGTTAAAGGCGCCTCATGGGACTTACCGAAATTAATCAATTCCGGTATTTCACTATTTGTAGAAAATAAAGAAATCAGTTATAAAGATAAGCAAATGCTCACTTCAGTTATTGAAATTACTATGAGGAGAATGAAAGAAGTTGAGGACGAAATCAAAGATGAACTGCTTAATGTTATTCCTACCTTAGATGAGGATTCTTCTATCCTCTAGCAGCTTGATTTAGATCAAAAATTCTTCCGTAAGGTATAATATCCGTTTACATACATCGCACTCTACCTTGATAACCAATCCTAGCCCCGTAGGACTAAAAATGTAAGCAAATTTTGCTCCTGCAACATCAACAGGGTTGCATGTATCCCAACTCTTAATTTTTTGTTCCATATCTTCTGTAATCTCAAATTATCACGTGAACTTTCTCCTTTTGAAGAATGTGGGTTCGTTGTTCAAAGATACTTTTGTTCTTTATACTGCTTAATTACAGTTTCAACTAGTATCTGTTAATATTTTTATCTATACTTAGATATTATATACATTGAATCTAAAATAGAATAATAACAGATAAAAAAAGACCCACAGACGATAGGCTAGCCACTAGCCCCATTCTGTGAGTCTTTATGATTTTCTGTTGGTGAAAAGTACTCTTCCGAACACCACTTAATCATATTCTCCCGCTCTTTCTCATGTATCTTCACTAGTTGATTTAAAACAAATATTCTCTGCACTACATCCTCAGCGAAGCGCAACTGGTTCCTATAGTAATTTATCTCCCTTTGAAATGGCGAATCTCCTCTTCTTTTATGCGAAGCGTATCCTTTAAGCAGTTGAATGTGAAGATCATAGATCTCGGAGTAATCCATTCGGATAAACTATCCTCCTATTTATTGTTTTCATGCATCATCTCCAGAAATAACAACAATTATACTTTCAACAACGAATGTATTATCGAGGGAGCAGAATGAGCAACATTTTACCTATGTATGTTACGGTTCACCCAACCTGTAAAAAGGCGGAAAATCAAGAAGCGAAGCAAACAAGCAAATAATAACAACCATGCTGAGAAATAAAGTAGAGCGAAAGTTTTAAGCAAAATACTATAATTTTTTTGAAGTTAGAATCTTAACTTTAGATTAACAACATCAGTGTGAACATAAGGTTATTTAGACTAACAAAGACAATATAAATAAAGCTATGGGTTTTATCTTTCTAACCATGTGATTTCTATTTCCTTAAGACAATCAATTATGAAGATTTCAGTAGCACATTCAAGGTGAATTCGAAACTGACCATATCTCTCATAGTAATCGAAAAATGCCTCTAGGCCCCCATTTTTTCCATCTGTCATACCAACAATAGAATAACTGTTACCAAAAATCATTTCTATTAAAATATAAGAATCCATTTCACTTATATTTACCTTTACATTATTGTTAAAATCCACATACTTAGGTTCATGGAAATATTGAAACAAGTCGGAATATTGTTTTATTGCCCCTACAACTTGATGAAATTCCTGTGGATCTGAATATAACTTTCCTACGTGAGGATACAACATTGATTCACCATGTGAGCGAAGTTCAGCAACACCAATGAAAATATGAGCTTTTGATTTTTGTAACGGAATATTTAGCACTGTGCCTGCTATATGAACATTCAGACTATTTATATCTACGTATTCTACTATGATAAATTTCGTCTGCTTCCATCCCAAATCTACTATTCCTACCATTGTACCAATGGGACTATCTGATGGAAAAAAACTATTCTTGTACTCGTTAAAGAATAACGAGAAATGAATTTGCGATTCCAACACTTTCCCTTGTTCTGCATAGCTCATAGCACAGCCAATCAAGGCTTGATAATTAAGCTTATCTCGCGATAAACACTGCTGAAAGTAATAAATTGCATCCTCATACATATGTAAAAATCTATATAGTTCACCCTTATGTCCATAGGCTTGATACATTTCTGGTTCCAATTCTATCGCACGGTTTACATGAGACAATGACTCTTCTAAAATCGATACTTGAAAATAACATATGCTTAGATTTAAATGTGCAGAACTAAAGCAATCATCGAGTTCTATGCACTTCTTATAATACATCATAGCTTTAGAATGTGAGTTATTCATCATATGACTATAACCGAGGTTATAATTTGCTTCCGGCGTTTCTTTACAAGTTAAAGCCAATTCAAATTCAACCACAGCAGCTGCATATTCTTTTAGTTCACCAAAGCATTCTCCCTTCACCATGTGAGCTTCATAATGTAGAGGGGTCATATTCAAAATACGATCACAGTAACCTATTGCGTTAGAATACTCATTCATCATTTCATGTAACAAGGCGCACTGGAGAAAAATATTATCCTTGTGGTAAAGCATCGCAAGTGCTGAGTAAATGTCCAGTGCATCTTGAAATCGCTCTGCTTTGATATACTCATTAGCCAGCAATAGTTGCTTTTTTATAGGTTCCAATAGATCTTCTTGGGTTTCTCCTAATATGGATAGTATGCTGGATGGTTCAAAGAACTCTGTATCACCTGAAATATAATGGCCAGCCTTAGTATCCTCATTTTTTATGGAGTATGTGTCCACAACCCTAATTAAATCGTCCAATGAAATTTGATTTCTTTGAACCCTTAATTGTTGCATTAATACCTTTAGGTGGTTTAAGCAGTCCGGGATGTTAATTTGTTTCTTGTTCCTGTCGCACCATGTCCATAAGCTGAAAAATACCATTGAGTCAACATTATGTTCGGAAATTACTTTAAACTCACTTGATAAAAAATATCTTCCCACTCTTCCATTTTATGTTTTTTGAGTTCTATATGAAAGTCGGCAGTGAACTTTTCTTTCATAACCGAACTCAAATCAGAACGGATAGCATTCTGATAGAAATCTCGTTTACGAATTAATTGCTCGGCATCTTCATGAAAATGAGTGGCCACTATGGAAAGCTTATGGTGAGAAGCTCTGTAAGAATACTGAAACTGTTGTTTAATGTCAGCTAGCCTCAGCCCACTCTTTTTACCTGGGCGGATATAATTGTATCTTCCAAATGCAGGGAGAAGTCGTTAATCATTTCAATTCCTATGCTCTTTATAGACATACCACGGTTTAGACTATCAAATAGACAAAATAATGCACATAAGTCTTGGTAATTATAACCTAATGACCCGTTTGCTCCTCCAGTCAATCGAGGACTAAAATAAGAGGGATTATCCACATTTAACCTCCCAGTAAATTCTTTGAAATACTTTGGCTCAAAGCCTTAATCAGTGCTTGACTTTACGTGCAGTAAAAGCAGAGAAGCGGAGAGATTCTGGAGAAATGTCAGTGGTCGCCTTTAAAGCACGATTTCAACCTTTAAATTACTATACGATAAGAAATCAGGCTTTAACAGCAATCGCAAGAACCCTTGTACTGATTTAGCCTTTGATCTTTATTTTTCTAATTGTAAAAATAACTTTTCTTGGATTTACTTTTAGCTGTCATTTATAAGACGATTCTGCATATCAGAAATAAACTAAACTGCCCTTTAGTTTAACGACGGACAATCATTTAGGACCGCCGCTAATGCAAGCTAAAATAATCTGCGGTAAAGTTCCTTCCGGTGTCCACCACGGAGCAGGATATATATTGGTGTAGTTGATGCCTTCTCATGACCCAATATACCTTGGATGAAATTAAGGGATACACCGTTATCTGGTACGCATATGTTTCAAGAATTCGATCTTAATTTCTTCTTCAGTTCCATTATCTCCAAAATTTCATTTTTATCATAATCATTAAATTCTCTATAAACCTTAACCAATTTTTTTTCATCCTGATCTTCGTATATAACTCCATTTTCTATATCCAAGCCAGTTAACAGCCAATTTAAATTAACATTATAGTTGAGCCTAATTGCTATTAATGTTTCCGCTGAAGGATTGCTATTCCCCATTTCAATTTCACTTAGATTTCCTTGAGAAATCCCAATGCTTTTTGCAAACTGCGATTGATTTAATTTCATTTCTTTTCGGATACATTTAATTCTATATCCAATATCACTCATCTTTTTCACCGCCACTTTTCATTGTCCATATAAAATTGAAATTTTACTTATAAAAAGAGTAGCCTGAATTATTTCTTTCAGGCTGCTCTCTAGGTGTACTATCATTTACATAGTGGTTCATGACTTTTATCACTGGTTCACGACTTTTGTCATCTGTTCATGACATTTTTTACTGGTTCACGACTTTTATATCACCAGACATCTTTCTACCTACTTTATATATCTCTACTCCACAGTCACGCTCTTCGCCAAATTTCGCGGCTTATCTACGTCGTTGCCTCTGGCAAGGGAAGTGTAGTAAGCAAGCAGCTGCAGTGGTACTACGGACAGGGCCGGAGTGAGAATCGACAGCGTCTTCGGAATGGCGAAGGCCTGGTCGACGGACTTCAAGAGGCCGGTAACATTCTCCTCGTGTGTGAGCGCTAGGACATCAGCGCCACGCGCTTTCACTTCCTTGATGTTACTAACGGTCTTCTCTAGTACAGATTCCTGCGTAGCTAGTGCGATCACGGGAATACCTTCTTCAATCAATGCCAAGGTTCCATGCTTCAATTCGCCAGCAGCATAGGCCTCGGAATGGATGTAAGAGATCTCCTTTAGCTTCAGAGACCCTTCCATGGCCACTGCGTAATCCAAGCCACGACCGATAAAGAACAGGTCCTCATGCTTAGAGATATGCTCAGCGTACGCCTTGATGGCATCGACATTAGCCAGCATACTCTCTACTTGCTCCGGCAAGGCATGCATTGCCGCGATCACATGTGCGATCTCATCATCGGTCTGAGTACCGCGTACTTGAGCAAGATATAAGCTGAACAAATAGAATGCAATCAATTGCGACGTATATGCCTTGGTCGAAGCGACTGCAATTTCCGGACCAGCGAGCGTATTAATGACATCATCTGCATCACGAGCGATCGAGCTGCCTACTACGTTCGTGATCGCCAGTACATGGGCCCCATTCGCTTGCGCCTCGCGCAAAGCGGCTAGTGTATCCGCAGTCTCCCCAGACTGGCTAACAACGATCACTAGCGTCTCTGGAGTAATCAACGGCGAGCGATAGCGATACTCAGAAGCGACGTCGCACATCACTGGTAGCTTAACGAGACGCTCAATCACGGCTCCCCCAACTAGACCCGCATGATACGCAGTTCCGCACGCTATAATATGGACGTTGTTAATCGACCGTATCTTATCCTCGGTCAGATACAAATCTGGCAGAACGATGCGGCGCCCGCTCTCATCGATCCGCCCCAGCATAGTATCACGATATGCCTTAGGCTGCTCATGAATTTCCTTAAGCATGAAATGAGCAAAGCCGCCTTTTTCTGCAGTGACCGCATCCCAATCGACATTAATCATTTCCCGAGAAATAAAATTCCCTTCAATGGTCATCAATTCGACAGCGTCCTTAGTCAATACAGCCATTTCACCGTCGTTAAGAATATACACTTTACGCGTATACTTCAACAACGCAGGGATGTCAGAACCAATGAAGTTCTCGCCTTCACCAATGCCGATAATAAGCGGGCTGGCTTGGCGTACAGCAACCAGTTTATCCGGTTCATACTCTGTAAGCACTCCAAGCGCAAAAGCGCCACGCATATAGCTTATCGCCTTCTGGACAGCTGCAACGATATCACCACTGTACTCACGTGCGACCAGATGAGAGATTACCTCCGTATCCGTCTCTGAGACAAATTCGTATCCTTGGCTGATCAACTCATCCTTAAGTTCCAGATAGTTCTCAACGATCCCGTTATGCACGACAGAGAACTTCTTACTGTGATCCGTATGAGGATGAGAATTCACATCAGACGGCTTACCATGAGTGGCCCAGCGTGTATGTCCAATTCCGGCATTGCCCACCAATGGAGCATCCTCCAATTTGTGCTCCAAATTGGCTAACCGTCCGGTCGCCTTGGTAATCTTCAGACCATTGTTCGTATACACAGCGATGCCCGCGGAATCATACCCGCGATACTCCAGCTTCTTAAGCCCCTCAATCAATACCGACTGCGTGTCTCTTTCCCCAATATATCCAACAATACCACACATATTTATATAATCCTCCGTTTCGAATTCTGCAGTTATAATCGCAAGCAGAATAGAAGCGGAAGACCCACCACGCGGTATACAGAGACAGAACTATTCAATTATCAAAGTGCAGGTACTACGATATGAAAATAATGAAAAAATCACATCAGACCAACCGTTCTTTTTCATGAATGTCCACTGTCGCTCCGTTCACCGCGGATTCTTCCGCTCTATCCCTTGCGTACACTCATGAGCATTACTCATCGAATTATTAATCTCCTGCATCCATCCGTAAGGTTTGTCTGAACAGTCGCCTATTCGTTTTGCCTTCACGGTTACGGTGTGATGCCACACCGGGAGGCCCCCGCCGAACATTTCGAACACCCCCACCTCGTCAGCTTGCATTTGCCGGTACTAGAACCTTCGCAGTGTCAAATGATATAAACTACTCAAGTCCCTTCCCGCGCGAAACCAAGCTCTGGCGCTTATCTTCCTTATAACCTCACGATCCTCACTCTCTATTCTTGAATATGCTTATTATATGCATCTACGTTCATTTTTGCAATCATTCTTCTCTCTCCTAACCGTCCATATAGCTCTTCTAACACTCATTTAACTACCAATCTGTGTTAAAAGGTTCGGTTTTCATCACCGAGAAGTAACCATCAACCGCATTACACAACAAAGCCGCCAAACAGCGCTTTAACTGCACTGCCTGACGGCTTCATACTTATCATAATATTCTAATTAGACCAATTCTGTCTCCACAACTGCAACAATTTCTGCCACTAACTGTTCGATCTCTTCTTTATCCGGTCCTTCAGCCATAACACGGATTAGTGACTCGGTTCCAGATGGACGTACCAGTACGCGGCCGTTATCTCCGAGCTTGCGCTCTACGGCAGCTACAGCTTCCTCGATTGCAGCATTCCCCTCATACTTGTTCTTATCCTGTACACGGACATTCACAAGTACTTGCGGATATTTCTTCATTACGCTCTTCAACTCGCTTAGCGGCTGGCCTGTTGCCCGAAGTGTATCCACTAATTGAATTGCCGTCAGAATACCGTCACCAGTTGTATTATAATCGAGGAAAATAACGTGGCCAGACTGTTCTCCGCCAAGATTATATCCGCCGCGAATCATCTCAGCCATGACATAACGGTCACCGACTGCAGTCTGTTCCGTATTCAAGGACAGCTTCTTCATAGCCTTGTAGAATCCAAAATTACTCATGACCGTCGAGACAATCGTACTATCCTTCAGCTTACCAGCCTGATTCATCGCATGTCCGCAGATACTAAGAATATAGTCTCCATCTACTTCCTCGCCATTCTCATCTATAGCAATCAGCCGATCAGCATCCCCGTCAAAGGCCAGACCGATATGGGCACCTAAACGTACAACTTCTTCTTTCAAGAGTTCTGGATGAGTCGATCCGCAATGGTCGTTAATGTTAAGCCCATTCGGTTCAGCACCGATTGTATGAACCTCAGCTCCAAGCTCTCTGAATAGTCTTGGAGCCAGCTCATAGGCCGCTCCATTGGCGCAATCAAGTACAACCTTCAATCCCTCAAAGGAGTGGCTAATCGTCGTCTTCAAATGCTCCAAGTATTTCAACTTGGAATCATAATCGACTGTAACCGAGCCAAGCCCATCACCAATTGGACGAGGGAGCTCATCTATCTCTTTGTCGAGAAGTTCCTCGATTTTCAGTTCCGTCTCATCCAACAGTTTGAAGCCGTCGCTACCAAAGAACTTGATCCCGTTATCCTCTACCGGATTATGCGATGCAGAGATCATAACTCCTGCATCCGCTTTGAGCATCCGTGTCAACAGAGCAACCGCTGGAGTAGTAACAACGCCAAGCCGAATCACATCCGCACCAATCGACAGCAGACCCGCGACCAGAGCCGATTCAAGCATAACGCCTGATATCCGTGTATCCATACCTATAACTACCTTAGGCTTTGCTGCCTGGCCTGTAAGCACATAACCTCCACAACGACCAATTTTATATGCTAATTCTGCAGTTAATTCCTGATTAGCTATTCCTCTTACTCCATCCGTACCAAAATACTTCCCCATGATTTTCACTCCTCCAATAAATTGTGAAGCTCCAATTAACCCCCACTATCGCTTTCACTGTTGTTGCCTACATTTGGATCTGCACCGCCATTAGCTCCATTACCATCAGGTGGTCCGGTATCTGATCCATCCGAATTATGACCAGGTGTCCCTTCGGGGTCTGTCGTAGTCGGATGCGAATCTTTCTCCGTCAATTCCACTTCGATCTCAAGCGCTGTTCCCGAATCTACCAGCTTCACATAATTCGGTAACGTTACCTTTAAAGGTACGGAATGTATACCTGCACCCATTTTAGACAAATCAGCCTCAAGCGTAATATCCTTCGCTTTCAGCTCTTTAAGCTGTTCACTTGTGCCCATGACAGTCAGAGAGAGCTTCTTGTCTGAGGGCTGTATAAATCTCGCCGTGAGATTAGCGCCTAAGTTCGTCAGAGAGATCGGTATATCATCGATCACCTTTTGTGAAGCTTGCTCAACCTTGATCGTCACTTGCACAGAACTAGGCTCGATTTTCTCAAATCCCTCCGGCGGAGTCAAGTTCACATTATATTTCGTTTCCGGGTTACCATTATAATTATTCAGATCGACGGTGATTGGATAAGCCGTAATTTTCTCCATGGCCTCTTTAGAACCGTATACGACGACGCCCTTCACATCTGTGTCCACTCCGGCTAGTACATATCCTGCTGGAAGCTGTCCAGACTGGTGCACCTCCAACGGAATGTTCTTATATGTCTTATTAAGAGGCACATCGACATCAACAGAGTCTGGGGAAATCACTGCATCACTCATGACTTCGCCTAGCTTATCATAAGCGACCAGCTTGACAGACTTCCCTTTGAGAGAATCGTCTATCCCGGCTATATCAACGGTCCCCTGAACCTTCGCGAGATCATCAATCTCGCTCTCCGGCAGTGTGACCTTCACCATCTCTGTTGTTGTAATCGGAGTCCCAACTTCAAAGCCCTTCGCTGGTACACCCTTCGTTACGATCGTGACCGGCATTTCCTGCGTCCGTTTCTCTTCAATCGTTACTTTTACAGAAGAAGGATTCATAGATACATACTGTACACCCGGAGGCAATTCAGTAGACAATGGCAGGGTATACGTCCCTGGCCCCACGTTTTTCAAGTTCAATTTGACTTTGTAGTTAGAGAAATTGGTTGTAAGATCTGTCTTTCTTCCCTTCACTTCCAGCCTTACTTTATCTGGGTCCAGATCATAGAGAACATAACGATCACTATCAAAGCCAGTCACTTGAATATTTACGTTATCTATAATTCTTGGCTTCAAGTCTGGCGTTGTAACTACCGTAGTACCGCTATCGATATGCACCATGGCCCACAAAATTATGCTAAATACAAGTGCAATGATTTTAACAATATTGTTATGCTTTAACCATTTATCCATTTTTCTTGCCAGCCTCCTTCGTACGCCAGAAGGACTTACGTTTGTCATTCGGGCTCGAATCTGGGCCAAGCTCTTCATACAATTTGGAGATCAAAGATTCTTCCTTAATATCTCTAACTACCTGTCCATCAATGGCCAGCGAGATTTGACCAGTCTCCTCCGATACAACGATAGATACTGCGTCACCTACCTCACTAATCCCGATCGCGGCACGGTGGCGTGTACCCAACTCTTTACTGATGAATGGATTCTCAGACAGCGGCAAATAACAGGCCGCCGCCGTTATCTTATGCCCCTGTATAATGACCGCACCATCATGAAGTGGAGTATTCGGAATGAAGATATTGATCAGCAATTGTGAAGTGATCACCGATTGAAGCGGGATACCCGACTCCGTGTACTCGCTAATCCCTGTATTCCGTTCAAAGACAATTAATGCCCCTATTTTTCTACGTGATAAATAATTCAGCGCTTTAATAACCTCGCTAAGCTCACGGGCGAACTCTTCTTCATCAGCAATACCGCGATTGAACAATTTTCCTCGTCCTAGCTGTTCCAGGGCTCGTCTGAGCTCTGGTTGGAAGATGATAAAGATAGCGAGAACACCAAACGTGAACATCTGGTTCATCAGCCATTTCAGTGTGTATAGATCGAACCATGTACTAACAGCCCATATTAAGACCAAGACAAGTAGACCCTTCAGCAATTGGATAGCCCTTGTCCCTCGTACGAGCAAGATCAGATGATAAATGATATAAGTAACGATCAGAATATCAACGATATCCTTGATCCAGTCCTGCCAACCCATATTTGCAAAATAATCCATGGTGTAACCCCCGGTTTTTCTTCTATTCAATCTATATGACTAACTAGAAGACGCTTATGTATATCTAATAAGTCTGCTCAGATATACTGCTTTGTATTAATTACTTCATTGTATCTGTGAAATTATTATTTCCCTAAACTCTAGGTTATAACGTTCCCGGGCTAGATGCAAGTTTGAAGAAAATAGGTTACCCACAATGAAAAATATTTCTTCTCTGCCCCAATAAAATATAAAAGGCGCCATCTTCTTGAAGAGGGCGCCAGACCGTTATTTGTCACTTCCTGCTTATCTATAGGCGACATCTGAAAAAGCGTTACTGATTCTGTACCAGATCCAGTCCAGAGCTTGATCGATACTCTTGACCTTACCTGAAATGTGAGCGGTCGAAGCCTGATAATAAGAGCCATCGACAACGGTCAGATTCCCTTCGACATTTCCCAGAATTTCAGCCTTACCGTTCTCAACCGTAAGATTGCCCGTTACGGTAGAGCCTTCAGGCACAGTAACGATATGCCCGTTGATGACTACCTGATCCAGGTCGCCTACTTTAACAATCAGCTGATCATCCGCCTTCATTAAGGATACTGCACTGAACAGCATCACCACCAGAAAAATGGCTGCCGCCGTTAAGGCCGGATGTCTCTTGATCATCTTAAGCCATGGCTGCTGCCTGCGTTGACTAGGGATCTCACTCATGATTCGGCTTACTAACGAATCTGGAGCAGAGATGCGGTCATGTCTTAATGTCGCGAACAGCTTCATTTCCGTCTGTTCCAACTGCTGGAACCGAGCACTGCATGCGGGACATGAGTTCAGATGCCCCTTAAGCTCCACGGCCTGCTCATGCACAAGATCTCCGTCGAAATAATCATGCATTAAAGTGGAGGCATGTTTGCAATCCATATCAGCCATTCCTTTCAATATCAGTACTATGGAATAACCATACACAGTATGGAGATAGTCGTCCTAACATACATTACGTTACGGAGCGAATAACGTTTCAAAAAGATACATAGCTAATATAAAACATAGCCATTAAAAAACTGCCTTATGTTCCAGCTTCTTACGCAAAAATTCACGTCCCCGATGCACCCTGGTCTTGACCGTTGTTACCGGCATGTCCAGAACATCTCCGATCTCCTGTAACGACAAATCCTGCAAATACCTTAGAACAATAACGGACTTATATTTGGCAGGCAACCCTTCAATCGCTTGATGAATCGTCGCTTGCGTCTCCGACAAGAGATATTCTGATTCCGGTGTCCGTTCATCACCAGGAATCAGCGCATAACCATCTACACCCTCTTGATCATTCATACCAGCATCAAGATAGTAATTAGGCTTGCGCTTGCGCAGACGATCAATACACAGATTTGTCGCTATGCGGTAAATCCAAGTTGAGAACTTCTGCTTCTCATCGTATCGGTTAAAGTTCTTGTACACGCGTAGGAATGTCTCCTGTACAATATCTTCAGCTTCATGTCGATTGGACAACATCCGGTACCCAGATGAAATATTTTATCTTTGTATAAATCAACGAGTTCCGCAAATGCACCCTGGTCGCCTTTACGCGCCAGCTTTACTAACCTCGTATCAAAATGATCAACCACTATAATATCCTCCAGATCCATGGACGGGCTCCATCAAAGCCTAATGCCTGTCCGGCCTTTTCCCCGATCTATCATCGAGGAATAATCCCGTTCATCGCCGGTACTTCATTCAAATGTTAATTCAAGTTCCTGTAAAAAGCAATAGAATTAGCTCGATTTCAGGGACTTTATATACTAGAAAAGGCTTCTATTATTAGTGTTTTGGTTATTACTAAAAAACAAGCCAGACTCTCCCAACTACCAGGGAAGAATCCGGCTTAGTATAAACATTAAATCTAGTATCAGCCCGTATTACGAAGGCCTGCTGCAATTCCGTTAATCGTAAGCAACACTTCACGAAGTAGAACAGCATCATCTTGGTCTTTCTCACGAACTGCACGCAATTCAGTCAATAATTGTACTTGTAAGTAACTCAGCGGGTCTACATAAGGGTTCCGCTGGCGAATCGATTCCTGAAGTGCTGGTGCATCATCAAGAATTTCAGGAAGCCCCGTAATCTTCAGAACCATTTCCTTGGTCAGATTGAATTCCTCTTCAATTTTACCGAAGACGCGGTCCCTTACTTCCTGATCACCGCACATTCTGCTATATTCTTTGGCAATAACGAGGTCCGCTTTAATAATTGCAAGCTGCAGCGTATCGATCAAAGAGCGGAAGAAGGTCGAATTGTGATACATATCCTGCAAAATTTGCAGCTTCTTCTCATCGTCTTGATAGAAGTTGTACAGGCTCGTTCCAGCAGCATACCATGCTGGGAAGAGGTAGCGGCTCTGCGTCCAGGCAAATACCCATGGAATAGCGCGGAGATCCTCAAAGCGATCGCTATTCTTACGCTTCGACGGTCTGGAACCGATATTCAGTTCACCTACTTCGCCAAGCGGTGTTGATTCTTTGAAGAATTTCAAGAAGTCTGGATCACGGAATACGAGATCCTGATATTTATTCAAGGAAGTCTCCGAGATACCGGCAATGATCTCATCCCATTCCTCTTCTTGCTGATTATTTTCATCATACAACTTCGCGTTAATGGCTGCCTTAATTAATGCGGAAGTAGCTTGTTCTAGACTACGATAAGCAATCCCTTTGAGGGAATACCGGGAAGAGATAACCTCACCCTGCTCTGTAATCTTGATGCCTCCGCCAATCGTCTCAGGTGGTTGCACTAGAATACTGCGGTTAAGCGGCATTCCGCCGCGCCCTAGCGCTCCGCCGCGCCCATGGAAGAATTTGAGCTTCACTCCATATTTTTTAGCCGTTGCAGTGATTTGCTTCAGTGCAACACGCAGTTCCCAGTTCGCGGTAACAACGCCGCCATCTTTATTACTATCCGAGTAACCAAGCATGATCTCCTGCAGATCATTCATTGCCGCCACGGACTGACGATAGATCGGCATCTCGAAAAGACGGCTCATAATAGCTGGAGCTTCATGCAAATCTTCGATCGTCTCGAAGAGCGGAACGGATTGGAGTGTACATACGACTGTGCCATCCGGATCCTTGCGGAACAGGCCCACTTCTTTGGCGAATACCATGACCTCCAGAATATCGCTGCCCGCTTCCGTCATACTTATCAGATAGCTGGTGATACACTGAACTCCAAATTCCTTTTGAGCTCTGAAAACCGTGCGGTACACATCGAGACACTCTGTTGTACTCTCGCTATATTCCTGATATGGCGAAGTCAAAGGCCGAGGATCGTTCAGCAACTGTTCGAGAAGTACCAGCTTCTCTTCTTCCTTAAGTTCTGCATAGTTGCTTGTAATATTCATTTTGGCCAGGATTTCAGTCATGGCCTTCTCATGCTCTTGGCTGTGCTGACGAATATCCAGCGTCGCTGTATGGAAGCCAAATAGTTCTACCTGACGGATCATTTGGCTAAGATGCGTATCCGCTACATAATCCGCATAGTGATGACGAAGACTACGATCGATAATTTTCAGATCAACGATAAGTTCCTGAGCATTCTCATAAAGTTCTGATGTCCCTTTCTTGGTCTCATCAAGAACATTATGAAGCTTCTCAGTCATGTAGGATAATTTAATACGATAAGGTTCCTTCTCGTTATGCCATTCTGGCGTCTTATGGAGGGTAACCTGGAGCCGATCCTTCTGAATCGAAGCCATTAATTCATCCGTCACGTCAATAATCGACGTACTAAAGCTAAGATGCTTGAACATCCTGGCAAGGGCAAGCTGATACTCCCTAATGGCCATTTTGCGCTGCATGTTCAGGGTCTGCCAGGTCACATCAGCAGTTACTGATGGATTCCCGTCCCGGTCTCCACCGATCCAAGAACCAAAGCGCAAATATTTAGGCACATGCCAGTGATGCTCCGGATAGTATTTGCCTAAGCAGCGTTCCAATTCCTGATATACATCGGGAAGTACATGGAACAGCGTCTCATGGAAATAATACATTCCATTTCTGACCTCATCGATTACCGTTGGTTTGCGGTCTCTCAATTCATCAGTTTGCCAGAGCGTAATGACTTCATTCAGAAGCTTCTCTCTCAATTGTTCCCTTTCACGGAACGTAAGTGTAGGATTGTCGAGCAACATAACATCTTCAGCGATCCGCTTGTGAATATCTAGGATAGGACGACGTTTTGCCTCTGTAGGGTGCGCTGTCATTACGAGTTCCAGGGACATCCCTTCCAGAATCTCCTGCGCTTCGTAATAGGTAAATCCATTTTCCTTCAGATCTCGAACGGAAGCTTCGATAGACCCGGCCTGCACCGCATCACCAGCTGAACGCTCGTAATCCCGTTTGCGACGAATTCGATGATTCTGCTCAGCGATATTGACCAACTGAAAGTAAATAGCAAATGCACGGATTACTTGGTGGCGAATCTCGGGTTCAAGAGAGCTTATCAGTTGTTTAAACTCCTCATGTAGATCCGGTATGAAAACCGCCCGCAAGGACTTACTCGTCTCTCTGATTTTCTCGACTATATCCAGAAGCTCATTGCCGCCTTGATGCACAAGGACTTCTCCCAGTATATTTCCGAGGAATCGGATGTCGCGCCTTAGCAGATTATTCGAATTACTCTTGCCGGCGGTTACCGCTATTTCAGTCATATTTCTCCCCCATTTCATCCCTATTCCGTCTTTCTAAAGCCTTCCTAATATCATACAATAAACTTCCCTGAAAATCTTCACTTTATTTGTAAAGAATTCAACATCCGACACTGTCAATTTAAGCAAAATCTTCGCATTGTCCCGATAATACGGTAAAGCAGTAAAATCAGAAGATACAAAAATCCCCTCTTAATATGGCCAAGGACGTAATATGTTGAACACTTTAAAAATCTGAAGAATATAAGGGATAAATTCCACATCTATAACAAAAAACATCATCGCACTGATGATGTTACAGTTATGTATGGAGCGGGTGATGGGAATCGAACCCACGCTACCAGCTTGGAAGGCTGGAGTTCTACCATTGAACTACACCCGCAGAATGATGGTCGGGATGACACGATTTGAACATGCGACCCCCTGGTCCCAAACCAGGTGCTCTACCAAGCTGAGCTACATCCCGGGAAAAAATTATTACTATTTGATTAAATGGCGCGCCCTAAGAGATTCGAACTCCTGACCTTTTGATTCGTAGTCAAACGCTCTATCCAGCTGAGCTAAGGGCGCAAATGGAGCGGACGACGGGAATCGAACCCGCGACCCTCGCCTTGGCAAGGCGATGCTCTACCGCTGAGCCACGTCCGCAAAGTATGGTGCGCGTGAAGGGACTTGAACCCCCACGTCGTGAAACGCCAGATCCTAAGTCTGGTGCGTCTGCCATTCCGCCACACGCGCACAATCACACTGCATACTCGAATGAGTATACTGGTGAGCCATGAAGGACTCGAACCTTCGACACCCTGATTAAAAGTCAGGTGCTCTACCAACTGAGCTAATGGCTCATATAAATGGCTGGGGATATAGGATTCGAACCTATGAGTGACGGAGTCAAAGTCCGTTGCCTTACCGCTTGGCTAATCCCCAATAATTCATATGGTGGAGGCTAACGGGATCGAACCGCTGACCCTCTGCTTGTAAGGCAGATGCTCTCCCAGCTGAGCTAAGCCTCCATATGTATGAATCATTTAATAAAAGTGGTGACCCGTAGGGGATTCGAACCCCTGTTACCTCCGTGAAAGGGAGGTGTCTTAACCCCTTGACCAACGGGCCATAGTACGTGGAGCTCTCAACCGGGATCGAACCGGTGACCTCATCCTTACCATGGATGCACTCTACCTACTGAGCTATGAGAGCTAATGGCTCCCGAACAGGACTCGAACCTGTGACAACTCGATTAACAGTCGAGTGCTCTACCAACTGAGCTATCAGGGAACATTGCTTGGCGGCTTCCTACTCTCCCAGGACCCTTCGGTCCAAGTACCATCGGCGCTAGAGGGCTTAACGGTCGTGTTCGGGATGGGTACGCGTGGAACCCCTCCGCCATCGCCACCAAACGGGATTTTGTGCTCGCTACTATCAGTAACTTGCTTCAAAATCGTTCAGATGTTTGATCACCTGAAAACTGGATACGAAACTTCATTTTGCGTTTTAATAATTGGATAAGCCCTCGACCGATTAGTACCTGTCAGCTCCATACATTGCTGCACTTCCACCTCAGGCCTATCAACCTCGTCGTCTTCAAGGGGTCTTACTAATTGGGAAATCTCATCTTGAGGGGGCTTCACGCTTAGATGCTTTCAGCGCTTATCCCTTCCGCACTTAGCTACCCAGCTATGCTCCTGGCGGAACAACTGGTACACCAGCGGTGCGTCCATCCCGGTCCTCTCGTACTAAGGACAGCTCCTCTCAAATTTCCTACGCCCACGACAGATAGGGACCGAACTGTCTCACGACGTTCTGAACCCAGCTCGCGTACCGCTTTAATGGGCGAACAGCCCAACCCTTGGGACCTACTTCAGCCCCAGGATGCGATGAGCCGACATCGAGGTGCCAAACCTCCCCGTCGATGTGGACTCTTGGGGGAGATAAGCCTGTTATCCCCAGGGTAGCTTTTATCCGTTGAGCGATGGCCCTTCCATGCGGTACCACCGGATCACTAAGCCCGACTTTCGTCCCTGCTCGACTTGTCAGTCTCGCAGTCAAGCTCCCTTTTGCCTTTGCACTCTTCGAATGATTTCCAACCATTCTGAGGGAACCTTGGGGCGCCTCCGTTACTCTTTAGGAGGCGACCGCCCCAGTCAAACTGCCCGCCTGACACTGTCCCCGTACCGGATCACGGTACTAGGTTAGAACTCCAATACGATCAGGGTGGTATCCCAACGGCGCCTCCACCGAAGCTGGCGCTCCGGCTTCCTAGGCTCCCACCTATCCTGTACAAATCGTATCAAAGTCCAATATCAAGCTGCAGTAAAGCTCCATGGGGTCTTTCCGTCTTGTCGCGGGTAACCTGCATCTTCACAGGTATTAAAATTTCACCGGATCTCTCGTTGAGACAGCGCCCAAGTCGTTACGCCATTCGTGCGGGTCAGAATTTACCTGACAAGGAATTTCGCTACCTTAGGACCGTTATAGTTACGGCCGCCGTTTACTGGGGCTTCGGTTCATAGCTTCGGGATTACTCCCTAACCACTCCCCTTAACCTTCCAGCACCGGGCAGGCGTCAGCCCGTATACTTCGCCTTGCGGCTTCGCACAGACCTGTGTTTTTGCTAAACAGTCGCTTGGGCCTTTTCACTGCGGCCCCCTCGTGCTATTCACACTACCGGGCACCCCTTCTCCCGAAGTTACGGGGTCATTTTGCCGAGTT
>NZ_CP133605.1:4987500-5062500 GCF_031199965.1 Paenibacillus sp. D2_2
AGCATGAACAACTTCTTCTATGTCCTTAACGGGAAGAAAATCAAAAGGTTTTTCTTTGTTTTTGCCGCGGCCCTGTTTGCAGCAGGTATCGTCTATGTGGAGCAGAGTCATATCACCGTATTTTCCGAGGAGAGCAGCCCCGCCGCTATCTACAGTGTCCCTACGGAGAAGAAAGTGATCGCCCTGACCTTCGATATCAGTTGGGGAGACAAACGGGCAGAACCGATCCTGAAAGTTCTCAAGGATAAAAATGTTCAAAAGGCTACTTTCTTCATCTCATCTCCTTGGGGAAAAAGCCATCCGGACGTTGTAAAAGCAATTCAGGAACAGGGATATGAAATTGGCAGCCACGGACATAAGCATGATAATTACAGTGATTTAAGCGATGAAGAAATCTCCAAGCAACTTTCCACAGCTCACTCTATTTTAACCGAATTGACCGGAAAAGCACCAAATCTGCTCCGACTCCCTAATGGAGATTTTGACAAACGTGTGTTATCTATTGCTGATAAGATGGGATACAAAGTGATCCAATGGGACACCGATTCTCAGGATTGGCAAAATAAAGGCGTCGACAATATTGTTAATCGCGTCGTTAACAAAGCGCATCCAGGCGATATCGTTCTTCTACATGCCAGTGATTCAGCCAAGCAGACACATGAGGCTCTCCCAGATATTATCGATCAGTTGCGGCAAAAGGGATATGACTTTGTAAGTGTAACTGACTTGCTCCAAGAAGCAGGTGTGAAAGGCAGCGAAGTTCGCGATCAAGCTTGGCTTCAGGGGCAAATCAATACAGCAGCAGGCATGTAATCCCTAAGGCGCACTTAAATGAAAAGGACCATTCATCTCCGTTCTTCACGGAAATGGACAGTCCTTTTTTTCATTATATTCTCTTCAAGTCATTCCTAATTTATCATTTCTTGACTGTGTAACTGTGGAGACTGCTTAGGCTTCAATACGCGGTGCAGAATCAAAATCTGATAAGCATTGCAGGCAATCAGCGGACCAGCAATCCAGGCGGTCGCCTGATCTACCTCGATCTTCAGTACGCCAATCGTCTCTACTATTGTGATAGCAATCATAAAGAATAGAGTTGGTATCCATGCAGATCCATTTGTCATTTTAGCTTTGAAATAAGCTACGACTATGGCAATCACCAAAATAATGATTCCTAGAATAAGATCGGAGTAGGAAGCTTTGTTACCGCCTACAAAAATTCGAAGAACCATTAATTCGAATAACGCCAATGCGGTCAATACAATCTGGATATATTGCCAGGTTCTACGTGAGAAGACGCCCATTCCCATATAATTGACCATCATATATGCGAAGAAGCCCATCTGGGAGTATACACTCACCATGACCCCAACACCTAACAATAAGCCAACATTGACAAGGAAATCAGCCGTCCCATTGAACTTCATTGTATTTGTCGTATCAGTCCACTGTAAGAGTAAGCCAATAACGAGCGAGCCGGCGGCTCCAACCACCAAAGTCGTCCAGAATAAATGCAACCATCTTTTAAAATTCAATTAAGCCACCTCCCACTATCGAAATATTTTACCAATGATTCCAGCAAAAGACCATTGTTTTTCCTCGGATAATTCTTTTTTTTAGCCACATACTACAAACATTGATATTCATAAGGAGGCTGGAATCATGAGGTGGGTAGGTTCTTACCGCTGGCTATCGTGCATCATACTTACTTTTTCGTTAACGGCATGCGGCTCTGATCAAAGCTCAATGCAATCTTCCCAAAGTGGATATAAAGATACAAAATCGATGGTCATCGACATTTTGAAGACCGATGACGGAAAAAAAGCGATCTACGAGGCCTTAAGCTCACCGCAGAGCGAATCCGGCAGCAGTTCGAGCTCATCGTCTGAGTCTGGCTCCGATTCCGGATCAGGTTCTGACTCAGGATCAGGCTCTTCTGGATCAAGCGGTAGTTCGGGCGGTTCTAGTGGTGGATCGGGTGGTGGATCAGGTGGAGGTGGAAATTACGGAATCAAGATGCTCCTTCCATCCAATACCTCTGAAGAAGTCAAAATGGCCGTAAAAGAAACGATTACCTCTCCGGCATACAAAAAGGAAATAGAAAAAATTATGACAGACCCTAAGTTTGCTGGTAATTTCGCCAAGGCCATTAGCGCTCAGAACAAACAGCTCCATATGGACCTGATTAAGGACCCTACTTATCAAAAATCTATGCAGGACATGATGAAGTCACCTGAGATTATGCAGATGTTCTTGGATTTGACCAAGTCTTCGGATTACCGCAAGCAGACGATGACCATCATGCAAGAAGCAATGCAAAGCCCTTTATTCAAAATGGAGGTTATGGAACTGCTTAAGACCGTCGTTCAAGAACAGCTCATACCTAAGGTTGAGAAGCCAGCCGAGGAACAAGGTAAGAAACAGGGTGAGCAACAAGGCGGTAAGGGTGGCGGAGAACAAAAGAAACAAGGTGGAGACAGCGGCTCCGGTGATGAAGGTTAGCTTAACTACCTTATGATAAAAAAGACTGAACCTGTATGGTTCAGTCTTTTTGGCATTTTGTTTCTAATGTAGCAGCGATCTCATCATAAATGAGTCCAATAAATGTCTCCGCTTTATAAACCGATGGAGAGAAGTCAGGTTCCGACGGATGATTGTCCGGCGTTCCAAGTGGGATTTGCGCCAGCAGATCCGTATGCAGCGTCTCAGCTAAGCGTGCACCACCACCGCGGCCAAAGATATAGTCCTTCTTATGACAATCCGAACACTCATAATAGGCCATATTCTCAACCACACCAAGCACTTCATGCTCTGTCTTCAGCGCCATAGCACCTGCTCTGGCAGCGACAAAAGCCGCTGTCGCATGAGGGGTAGTAACAATGATCTCGCGGCTCTGAGGGATCATCTGATGTACATCTAGTGCAACATCTCCTGTTCCCGGCGGCAAATCAAGCAGCATATAATCTAGCTCTCCCCAATTCACATCAGCGAAAAATTGACGCAGCATCTTCCCAAGCATAGGCCCACGCCAAATTACGGGAGTATTCTCCTGGATGAAGAACCCCATCGACATCACCTTCACGCCGAATCTCTCAACTGGCTGAATGACACCATCCTCGATCGCAGGAGTTGTCTCGATCCCCATCATATCTGGTACACTGAAGCCGTATATATCAGCATCAATTAATCCGACTTTTTTGCCGAGACGGGCCAGAGCCACGGCTAGATTTACAGCTACCGTAGATTTACCAACTCCGCCTTTTCCACTGGCTATCGCTATGAAGTGGACTCCTGATTCAGGATCCAGAATCGATAATTGTTCCAGCCCAGCCCCATGCCCTCGTGGAGCTTGTAACGGCGCCTTATCAGATTCACTTGAATTCACGGCTTGTCCTGCTTCCTGGCGCTCATACTCGGAAGGCTCACGGAAGCGTAGATGTAAGTTGCTGACTCCGGCTTCCTTCAGACGAAAACGGATCTCTTCCTCCAGCTTATGGCGCGTATTCCCGTCCTGCTTCAAGGTGATCACCGTCAAAGAAACCTTATCTTCCTTTATCATCATATTGCGTATCCATTGTAAATCGATCAAGCTGCGGCCCAATACAGGTTCTGCAATAGGTCTAAGTATAGCCTCAAGCTGTTCCTTCGTTAACACAGACAACACCCCGAATCTATTTAGTAATCGAATATATTGGCATAATTATGATATTAATTATATCATTTTATGCTGTTGTCTGCTTTGTTTCCGTTTTCTTTTTTGGAAATATATTTCATGATTCCTTGAAAGATCGAAGCAGCCACTTTCTGTTGATACTTCTCATCCCCAAGTAGTCTAGCTTCTTCCGGATTCGATAGGAATCCGACCTCCACCAATACCGCAGGAATTTTCAATTCCTCTAACAAATATACTGACTTATCCGAGCGCTTCGCGACTCTGTCGGTGTTATTCAGGTTATTTCGCAGCTCATCCTGAATAAACTCAGCCAATGTAACGCTGTCCCCATTATTGGTTGAATAGAAGGTTTGCGCTCCGCTCCACCGTGAAGATGGAACACTGTTCATGTGAATACTAACGAACGCCCCAGCCTGGTTCTCTTCGATAGAACGAACCCGCCGAGTCAAATCTTCGGTTTTGCGCTTCTTATATCCTTTAGTATTTGCATCAGCCAGATCACGATCGTCCTCTCTCGTCAAATATACCAACGCACGGCTTGCTGTAAATAATCCGCAGATACAGCGTGACTGCAAGATTAATATCTTTCTCAATCATTCCCTGCTTACTCACCGCTCCCCCATCGGGGCCTCCGTGACCGGCATCAAGAGCAATCGTCATCCCTGCCAGCGGCAGATTCCAATAGCTCGCTGTCTTTATGGCCGGAACTTCATATTTGGCGAATCCAATCAACAGACCCAGCAACCCAATTCCGAGCAGTCCCCATTTCATATGATTTAATGACAGCCAGACACTAATTTTTTTATCCTTGGAGTTCATAAAAAAGCCACCTCCATCTCCATAAATGACACTAATCATCTATATGGGACGAGGTGGACAAATATTACATCTTTACTTCAAAAAAGGCGGTTTTCAGCACCGAGAAGGTTGGATGAAGCTAGGGTCTGAGGAGCGGAGCGTACGTTTTGAGTACGTGAGCACCGGAAGACCCGGCTGAATTCAAGATTCGATGCCGAATATGCTCTCAGTGTTACTTCGTGATCAAAAGCGCCTATATGACAACTTGATGACTCATTCCTTCGATCAGCACCCTTGCCACTTCAGGGCGAGTGAATTCAGGCGGAGGACAAATCCCCTCGCGCAAGAGCCCCCTCACTTTGGTTCCAGACAAGGTCAGATGATCATCTGTGGGATGCGGGCACGTCTTACTCGAAGCCATATTGCCGCATTTCGTGCAGAAGAAGCTATGTTCAAAAAATAAAGGCGTAATCCCTAATTCATCTGATGTAAAATTGCTGAATATCTCCTGTGCTTCATAAGTCCCGTAATAATCCCCTACACCTGCATGGTCTCGGCCGACAATGAAATGGGTGCATCCATAATTTTTGCGAACCATGGCATGAAATATCGCTTCCCGTGGGCCCGCATAGCGCATCGCCGCCGGGAACACTCCCAGAAATGCACGGTTTCGCGGATAATAATTGTCTAGCAGCACCAGATAACTCTGCATTCTGACATCTGCAGGAACATCATCCGACTTCGTCTCGCCCACAAGCGGGTTTAGGAATAAGCCATCGACAATCTCCATCGCACTCTTCTGAATATATTCATGGGCCCGATGTACCGGATTTCTCGTCTGAAAGCCAACCACGGTATTCCATCCCTTATCCGCGAATATACGTCGCGTCTGCTTCGGATCGAAATAGAATTCAGTAAAGCGGTCCGGTCTAGGGCGATGCAGCACTTGCACCGATCCACCAATATAGATAGGAGAACGCTCCAGCAACTTCTTAACCCCTGGATGCTCAGGATCTGTCGTCTTAAATACTCGTCTAGCCTCTTCCTGCTGATCCACTTTATAAAGGCTTCCGATCTCAAGTAAGCCGTATACAACGCTATCCTGCTCACCAACTAAGGCGATCCGCTCTCCTGGGGAGAGCGCCGAAGCTTCCTCTTCGCTTACCGATAAGGTAATTGGAATGCTCCATACTGTACCATCTACAAGCCGCATTTGCCTAACGACCGAATGATAGTCATCCTCGTTCAGGAACCCTGTTAGTGGAGAAAATGCACCGACTCCGATTAAATCGAGGTCAGAGATTGTCCAGGCATTGATACGTACCGATTTCAGTTCCTTGGCTACCTCTAACAAGTGTTCGCGCTCCTCACCTGTCACAAGGCGATTCACGAGTGTACCGCCATGCGGTGAAATTGCCGTCATACTGTATCCTCCCTGTTCATTAACCTTATCCTATTCATCATTTATGCAATCCGCACTCTGTCTTCTCTGAATCTGCCCAGCGGCCTGCACGGGGGTCATCCCCAGGCATAACCGGGCGCGTACAATGTTCACACCCGATACTCGGGTAGTTCTGATCATGCAAAGGATTGTATGCAAGATCATGTTCCCGGATATAATTCCATACATCCTCACTAGTCCAGTTCGCGATCGGATTGAATTTGACAAGTCCAAATTTAACATCGTATTCAATCTTCTTGGCATTAGCTCTCGTCGGAGCTTGATCGCGTCTGATTCCAGTAATCCAAGCTTCGTATTTGGATAGAATCAGGCTTAATGGACCTACTTTACGGATATTACAACATGCGTTTGGATCCTTCTTCCACAGTTCCGCGCCATATTGCTCCTCCTGCTCCTCCGGAGTAATATCCGGAGACACTTTGACGAATTTTACACCGTAACTTTCCTCCAGCTTATCCCGGGTCTCGTAAGTTTCCTTGAAATGAAAATCGGTATCCAGGTAAAAGATGTCCGTCTTCGGACTAATCTTCTGCAGCATGTCTACAAGCACTACATCCTCAGCACCAAAGCTACAGGCAAAGGTGATATTAGGAAATGTCTCAACTGCCCAAGTGATTATCTCCTGCGGTGAAGCCCCCTCCAGTTCGACAGCTTTCTCCTCAATCAATGCTTCTTTCTCCAGTAAATTCATGCTCCGCCCCCCATGTCTTGGAATAAGTCCTACTAATCAGATTAGAATTGTCACTTATAGTATAAATATTTCCAAATAGAAGTCAATAAAAAAAGCACCCACTTGGGCGCTTCTCTTAACTAATACTTATATGTGTTGTTCATAGGATGATCAGTAGGCTTCTGGGAAGCACTAATCATAAGAAGAATGCCTGTAATGAGATGCATAATCATACCAAGGATAGGGATCCAGGCAATGACCGAAGTAATTATTCCGACAATTGAACCATACTTCGATTCCTGATTATTAGCGGACAAGACTAGTGTAATGATATGTAGTACGAACATGATGAAAAGCGGTATGTATGAGGTCCCCATTATGATCAGTCCGCCGAGCACCGGAATACCAAGGAAAAGTTCCAAGCCTCCAGTCACCCATTTAAGCGTTCTCGCGTTGTTAGACATAGAATACTCCTTTCTCTAAAAGATTTTTGTTCTTACAAATCAAATATACCAGAACAATAACCCAATATACACCATTTTATTGATATTCAGGAAAACCGATTAAGGCAAATCATAAACACCGTATAAGATGTAAAAAGCCCCTGGCCGGTTGGCCAAGGGCATATTGTGCAAATATTAACGCTTCGAGAATTGTGGCGCGCGACGAGCGGCTTTAAGACCGTATTTCTTACGTTCTTTCATCCGTGGGTCACGAGTCAAGAATCCTGCTTTTTTCAATGCAGGACGGAATTCAGGGTCAGCTTTGAGCAATGCACGGGAAATACCGTGGCGGATTGCTCCTGCTTGACCGGAGATACCGCCGCCATGAGCAATAACGATTACGTCATAGCTGCCAAGCGTTTCCGTCAAATTCAAAGGTTGTTTTACGATCAGTTTAAGAGTTTCCAGACCGAAATATTCATTGATATCACGTTTATTAATGACAATGCGTCCTTCACCCGGTACAAGGCGAACACGAGCTACCGAATGTTTACGACGACCTGTCCCATAGTATTGTACTTGTGCCATGAAACTGTCCTCCCTTTTTATTATCCGCGAAGTTCGTAAACTTCAGGTTTTTGTGCTGCATGTGGATGTTCTGTTCCAGCGTAAGCTTTCAGTCTCAGCTTCATTTTCTCGCCCATGCGAGTCTTAGGAAGCATACCGAATACAGCCGATTCAATTACACGTTCAGGTTTAGTGTTCAAAAGATCCTTAGCAACAGTCACTTTCAAACCACCTGGGTGCAGGGAATGACGATAATATTTCTTGTTATCCAACTTCTTGCCAGTAAGAACAATCTTCTCAGCGTTGATTACGATAACAAAGTCACCGCCGTCAACGTGTGGTGTAAAGCTTGGTTTATGTTTGCCGCGAATGATTGCAGCAGCTTCGCTTGCCAAACGGCCCAGCGTTTTGCCTTCGGCATCAATGATGTGCCATTTGCGCTCAACTTCAGCTGGCTTCGCCATGTAGGTGGTACGCATGTAATGATCCTCCTTCATTCTCGTTCAATCGTTCATTTATCTTCGCACTTGTCATTTACAATTAAGCAATTCGTAAATTAACTAACTTGTGTTTATCTTAATCGGGGCCGTGGGATAGCCATTAAGAAACACAACTTCTATTTTACAGGATGAAAAAGCAATGTGCAAGTATTATTTATAAGATTACCTGCTATTCTTCGATCTCATCCCATTCAAGCAAGTCAGCTTCATGGCCCCCATCCTCATGGTAAAGAACCTCCCATAGCATCAGCCCTTTACTCTCTGCGGTTGGTCCGGCTGCAGCACGGTCTTGTGCCTCCAATATCCTCTTCATATCCTCTGGCTTACGCTTACCCTCACCCACCTGTAACAGGGTACCAACGATAATTCTCACCATATGCTGCAAAAAGCCACTGCCAGTCATAAATATATGGATGATCCCCTGTTCATGTGAACCAGAGCAGTTGCAAGACTGATCCATTTCAATCCAGGCATCGTAGATCGTTCGCACATGGCTCGCCTTGGTGGAATGACGAGAAGCAAAGGAAGTATAATCATGAGTACCAATTAAGTACTTCAGCCCTTCCTGCATGCTCTCAACGTTCAGCCGTCCAGGATGATGGACTTGATAACGGCGGTTAAATACATCCGGTATCCGATTCGCGTTGATTGTAAATCTGTATGTCTTCCGTTTCGCCGATCGACGGGCATGAAAGGACAGCGGAACCTCCTGTACATTCGTTACACGTATATCGGCTGGTAGTCGACCATTCAGTGCCAATCTCCATCGATCCACCGGAATTTTCGACTCCGTATGCACATGGAAAGGTTGCTCTTTGGCATGCACCCCGGCATCTGTACGCCCGAACCGTGGATCTTCACGACCTCGCCTGTCAAACCAAGAATAGCCGCCTCCAGATGGTCCTGAACGGTGTTGCCACCGGGCTGGGTCTGAAACCCAAAGTATTCAGTTCCATCGTAGCTGACTGTCATTAACAGGTTACGCATTAAGATCCTCCCTCCGGTAAACACTAGACTTAGAGGTAGTTCAAAAAGTCCGCTTTTGAACACGAAGTAACACTGAGAGCTGATTCGACATCGAATCTTGAATTCACCCGGGCCTTCCGGTGCTCACGTACACACTACGTACGCTCCGCTCCTCACGCCCTAGCTTCATCCAACCTTCTCGGTGCTGAAAACCAGACTTTTTGAACACACAATTTAAGAGGTAGTCCAAAAAGCCCGCTTTTGAACCATTTCACCCCTACGCACAGAAAAACTCTCCGCAGCTGAGCCACATAAGGCGAGCCGACAGAGAGTTTCACGTACAATGGGTTATCCCCGGTATTACGCGCGGTCTACCAATTCCAAGTAAACCATAGGCGCAGAGTCACCGCGGCGTGGTCCCAATTTCAAGATACGAGTGTATCCGCCTGGACGCTCAGAGTAGCGTGGTGCCAGCTCCGAGAACAGTTTTTGGATTGCATCTTGTTGACCGTCGATGGATTCACGACGAACATAAGCTGCAACTTGACGACGAGCGTGCAGATCTCCTTGTTTTGCCTTAGTGATCAGCTTCTCAGCGATAGAACGAACTTCTTTCGCTTTAGCTTCAGTCGTTTGGATACGTTCATATAAGAACAGGTCGGTTACCAGATCACGGAACAAAGCCTTACGAGCGCTGGAATTACGGCCCAACTTTTGGTATGCCATTTGAGTTTTCCCTCCTTCGCTAGAGACGATTCACAAAGAGTCTATTCTTCCGTACGAAGCCCTAAACCGAGCTCCTCAAGCTTCTCTTGAACTTCTTCCAAAGATTTACGACCAAGGTTACGCACCTTCATCATATCTTCTTCCGTTTTCGTGGTCAGCTCTTGTACCGTATTGATGCCGGCACGTTTGAGGCAGTTATAAGAGCGAACGGAAAGATCGAGCTCTTCAATCGTCATTTCAAGAACTTTCTCTTTCTTGTCTTCTTCCTTCTCAACCATGATTTCAGCGTCCTTCGCTTCGTCAGTCAAACCAACGAACAGGAAGAGATGCTCGGTCAAGATTTTAGCACCGAGACTAACCGCTTCTTCAGGTTTAATGCTGCCATCGGTCCATACTTCAAGCGTCAGCTTGTCATAGTTGGTCACTTGGCCAACACGGGTATTCTCAACAACGTAATTGACGCGAGTAATCGGGGTATAGATCGAATCGACGGGAATAACTCCGATCGGCTGATCGTCTCGTTTATTACGATCTGCTTGAACATAACCACGACCACGTCCCGCGTAAATGCGCATATGAAGTCTCGAACCCGGCTCAAGCGTTGCAATATGAAGCTCCGGATTCAGGATTTCCACATCGCTGTCCGCACGGATATCACCTGCTGTAACTACTCCTTCACCTTCCGCATCGATCTCAAGGATTTTCTCCTCATCCGAATGGATTTTAAGTGAAAGAGCCTTCAGGTTCAGAATGATTTCCGTCACGTCCTCCATTACACCTGGGACAGTCGAGAATTCATGCAGAACACCATCGATTTGGACCGAGGTTACCGCAGCACCAGGCAAGGAAGATAGTAAAATCCGGCGAAGCGAGTTACCCAAAGTGGTGCCATAACCACGCTCAAGTGGTTCCACTACAAATTTACCATAGGTGCCTTCATCGTTAACTTCAACGGTCTCAATTTTCGGCTTTTCGATTTCTATCACGAAAGTACCCCTCCTTCAAACACTCGTTCCTACGCAAACTGCCATGTCTACTGAAGTCTTATCATGTAGTATGCCTAAACAACCATTGTTACCAAAAAATGCTGTTGCTATACCACATTAGATGCGGCTTCATTATACACGACGGCGTTTTGGAGGACGGCATCCATTGTGAGGAATCGGAGTCACGTCTTTAATCATGTTAACTTCAAGGCCTGCCGCTTGCAAAGAGCGGATAGCGGCTTCACGGCCGGCTCCAGGACCTTTAACCATAACCTCAACAGTTTTCATGCCATGTTCCATAGCTGCTTTTGCAGCAGCTTCAGCTGCCATTTGTGCAGCAAACGGAGTGGATTTACGGGAACCCTTAAATCCAAGACCGCCGGAACTAGCCCATGAAATTGCGTTGCCATGTGGGTCTGTAATCGTAACGATCGTATTGTTAAAAGTGGAGCGAATATGTGCTACACCAGTCTCAATATTTTTGCGATCACGACGTTTTGTACGTACGACTTTTTTGGGTTTAGCCATTGTTCAGTTATCCTCCCTTCTTATTTCTTCTTGTTCGCTACAGTACGACGAGGACCCTTACGAGTACGGGCATTCGTTTTAGTACGTTGTCCGCGAACAGGCAGGCCACGACGATGACGTACACCGCGGTAGCATCCGATTTCGATCAAACGTTTAATATTTAAAGAAATTTCACGACGCAAGTCACCTTCAACCTTGACCATCTTGTCGATCGTTTCGCGTAGTTTGCTAACCTCATCTTCCGTCAAATCACGAACACGAGTGTCCGGATTGATGCCTGTTGTGCTCAGGATTTTCTGGGAAGTCGTTTTACCGATTCCGAAAATGTAAGTTAAGGCGATCTCAACGCGTTTATCACGTGGCAAATCCACACCAGCTATACGTGCCATTTTACGCTACACCCCCTTCTTTAACCTTGTTTTTGTTTGTGTTTAGGATTTTCACAAATCACCATAACGTGGCCTTTGCGACGAATGACTTTGCATTTTTCGCAAATAGGCTTTACAGAAGGTCTTACCTTCATGTTGACTACCTCCTCAAAGTCTTGCGAAGCAAAACTCTCTTCGTAAGGATTAGCTAAGTTTAACTCAGCTTTGCAGAGTAAACTCACTTCATAATAAGATTAACCAAGTTCTACAAAAGTAAAACACGGTTCGATAGCAGCCTGTAACGACAAGCAATTCCATCATACTAAAAAAGCTAAGTTACACTCAACCTTAATATAGTACCACAAAATAAAAGTAAAAGATATGGTATCTATTTACGATATGTGATACGTCCTTTGGTCAGATCATATGGTGATAATTGAACCACCACTTTATCTCCCGTCAGAATCCGAATAAAGTGCATCCGCAATTTACCGGATACGTGAGCGAGAATTTGATGACCGTTCTCAAGCTCTACCTTAAATGTAGCATTAGGCAACGGCTCTACAACCGTTCCTTCTACCTCAATAACATCTTCTTTGGACACATTCAGTCTCCTTTCTCTTCGGCATTAGCATTGGCGGATGCTATATATGTGCTAACTGCATGACGCAGTTTGCCGTTCGTCACCCTACCGCTCTCTTGCAAACTTTGAACTACCTCACTGCTGATCATGGACTGAAGTTCAAGATGTTGCACATTTTTTCGCTTAGGCTGATCAAATTTACGCTTATCCCCATTCGCGATTAACACGAACCGGTCATCCACAATATCAATGATCACATAAGCGTCGCCAGCATCTCTGCCTTTCAGCACCTTCACCAGCTGGCCAACTTGTGGTACAGAGCGGTGCATCATGATATCCACCTACTCATCCAGCTTAGTAAGGATCTCCATGCCGTCGGCCGTGACTGCTACTGTATGCTCAAAGTGAGCACAGAGTGAGCCATCCACAGTAACGACTGTCCAATTATCTTCCAGCGTTCTTACGAATCGCTCTCCCGCATTAACCATCGGTTCAATAGCAAGGACCATACCTGGCTTAAGCCGAGGTCCGCGGTCAGGCGTTCCGTAATTCGGAATTTGTGGCTCTTCGTGCAGTTCTGTTCCTACGCCGTGACCGACATATTCACGAACCACCGAGAAACCTGCATCCTCAATATGACGTTGGATTGCATGCGATATCGTATATAAGCGTACATCGGGCTTAACTAGAGCCAAGCCAGCGAATAGAGAACCTTCAGTTACATCCAAAAGTCTCTGTGCATCAGCGGATATTTCACCAACTGGATACGTCCATGCCGAGTCTCCATGATAGCCACGATATTGCGCACCTATATCAAGCGTAATGATGTCGCCTTCGTTCAATTTGCGTTTGCCGGGAAAGCCGTGTACCAATTCATCGTTGACCGAAGCGCAAATGCTGTAAGGAAAACCGTTGTAATCCTTAAAAGACGGCAAGGCGCTTTGACTGCGTATGAACTTGTCGGCGATGTGATCGAGTTCACCCGTCGTAATTCCAGGCTCAATTGAATTCGCCATGAGCCTATGCGTTTCCGCGACGATCCGCCCTGCTTCTCTCAAAAAGCCTAGTTCCGTTTCGGATTTACATATGATCATTACACCTGACCTCGCAGTATAGATACGATCTCATTGGAAACCGAATCAATTTCCTGTTCTCCATCAACTTGACGAAGCAAATCTTTATCTTCATAAAACTTGAGGAGAGGTGCAGTTTTGTTGATATATTCGTCCAGTCGAGTGCCCACGCTCTCTTCGTTGTCGTCGGAGCGTTGGTACAGCTCACCGCCGCACTTATCACAAACACCTTCCTGAGCAGGAGGATTAAAGATCACATGATAAGTAGATCCGCAAGACTTGCAGATACGACGTCCAGTAAGACGCGCCATCAGCTTATCACGATCTACCTTCAGGTTAATGACATGCTCCAGTTTTCTGCCAAGCTCGCTCAGCAGTTCTTCCAGCGCTTCCGCTTGCGAAAGGGTTCTTGGAAAACCGTCCAATAAAAAACCTTTTTCGCAATCGGACTGCTGCAGGCGCTCACGAACGATGCCAACTGTAACATCATCAGGCACCAGGAGGCCCTTATCAATATACTCCTTCGCTTTCATTCCAACAGGAGTGCCCTGCTTCATAGCCAGACGAAATGCATCGCCTGTTGAAATATGCGGAATGCCGAATTCGTTAACGATAACCTCAGCTTGTGTCCCTTTACCTGCTCCAGGAGGCCCCATGAATAAAACGTTCATGTTTTTTCACTCCCTCCTAGAATCTCCTTACAAGAAACAGCATAATAGGCGCCAGGAGAGCTGTAGAACAAACTCGGCCTGGTACCTATTTACTATTTATTAATAAAGCCTTTATAGTGCCGTTTAATCAATTGTCCCTCAATGGTCTTCATCGTATCCAGTGCAACACCGATTACGATCAGAATCGAGGTTCCTCCGATTTGTACAGACTTAGGCAGGTTTGCCAGAGCACCTAAACCAACCGGAAGGATTGAAATAGCAGCCAGGAACAGAGCTCCTGTCATTGTTAGACGAGTCAATACCCGAGTCAAATAAGTTTGTGTCGCTTTGCCCGGACGAATGCCTGGAATAAAGCCGCCATTCTTCTTCATGTTCTCAGCAAGTTGCTGCGGGTTCATCTGCACAAAAGTGTAGAAGAACGTGAATCCAATGATCATCACAACATAAAGCACCATACCTAATGCATGGTCGATAGCGAAGTTAGCTCTAATCCATTGTGCCCAGCCATGAGTTGACCAGAAACTAGCAATGATAACCGGGAATTGCAAAAGCGATACAGCGAAGATGACTGGAATAACGCCCGCCGAGTTGATCTTCAACGGAATATGTGTATTCTGGCCACCATACATCTTATTGCCCACAACGCGCTTTGCATATTGTACTGGAATTTTACGAATCGCTTGTTGGATGAAGATAACACCAACAATGATTAGAACACAGACTAGCACAATCGCGATCGCTTTAACCACATTCATGAAGGTTTGTCCTTCAACGATGAATTCGGAATGAGCAATATTCTGTATATGAGTTGGGAAAGCAGCGACGATCCCGGCAAAGATAATCAACGAAATACCGTTGCCAATCCCTTTATCCGTGATCTGCTCACCGAGCCACATCAAGAACGAAGTACCTGCTGTCAACACAATGGCGATGACAAGATAATCCGCAAATGTAGCATTAGGTACCATCTCAGTGCCATACAAACGGTTGAATCCGACTGAAGTCGCAAATGCTTGAATCAATGCCAGAACTACCGTGCCGTAGCGGGTAATTTGGGCCATTTTCTTCTTACCATACTCCCCTTGTTTCGCCCATTCCGCAAACTTCGGAATGACGTCCATGGAGAGTAGTTGAACAATAATGGACGCCGTAATGTACGGCATAATCCCGAGCGCAAAGATGGAGAAGTGTTTGAGAGCACCGCCCGAGAAGGTGTTCAGGAACCCGAACAACTCGCTTCCGGCATTGTTTACCGACTCAAACACTCGGGTATCAATACCCGGAACCGGAACGAAAGATCCGATCCGATAGATGATGAAGATAAACAGTGTAAACAGAATACGTGTGCGCAGGTCCTTCACGTGCCAAATGTTCTTAATGGTTTTAAACATTAGATCACCTCGGTTTTACCGCTGGCAGCCTCGATTTTCTCTACCGCAGATTGAGAGAACTTATTAGCTTTAACCGTCAATTTGACAGTAACTTCACCGTTGCCAAGAATCTTGATGCCGCTTTTAGCGTTTTTCACGATACCTTGTTCCATCAACAGTTCAGGAGTAACCTCTGTACCCGCCGCAAAGCTGTTAAGTTCCTCGATGTTCACAATCGCATACTCTTTCCGCGTCGGATTGATAAATCCGCGTTTTGGCAAGCGACGATACAGCGGGTTTTGACCGCCTTCGAAGCCCGGACGAACACCACCGCCGGAACGAGCGTTTTGACCTTTGTGACCACGCGTAGATGTTTTACCCATACCACTACCAGTACCGCGACCAACGCGTTTGCGTTCGTGACGGGAACCAGCAGCTGGGGAAAGCTCATGTAACTTCATCGTTCGTTGCACCTCCTTATTTATTGTTGGCATTAGCCCATAACATCAACCCGCTTAATGCGGGTCTGTCTGTACTGAATGCAGTTATCGCTTCAGATTACTCCGCAATTTCTTGAACCGAAACGAGATGGCTTACTTGGTTAACCATGCCACGAATAGCAGGATTATCGTTGTGAACCACAGTTTGGTTGATTTTGCGAAGTCCCAATGTTTTCACGGTAGTACGTTGGTTCTCCGGACGTCCGATCAAACTACGCACGAGGGTAATTTGCAATTTAGCCATGAGAATTCCCTCCTTAACCGAGTAGTTCTTCGACGGATTTACCGCGTAATTTCGCAACATCTTCAGCACGCTTCAGACGGGACAAACCCTCCAAAGTCGCGTTGACCATGTTGATGGAATTCGAAGAACCTAAAGATTTTGTAAGAATGTCGCCTACGCCTGCAAGTTCGAGAACCGCACGAACAGGACCACCGGCGATAACTCCTGTACCTTCTGAAGCTGGTTTCAGCAGAACGCTACCAGCGCCAAAACGTCCAGTTACCAAGTGAGGAATTGTAGTTCCTACGATTGGTACGTAGATAAGATTTTTCTTCGCATCGTCAATACCTTTGCGAATCGCATCTGGAACCTCGCCAGCTTTACCGATACCAGCACCAACCCAGCCTTTGCCGTCACCGACAACAACCAGCGCGCTGAAGCTAAAACGACGTCCGCCTTTAACTACTTTAGCAACACGGTTAATGTGTACTACTCTTTCAGTCAGTTCTAAAGTGTTCGGATCTACACGCAAGTGATTTACCTCCTTTTATAAATATTTTAGAATTCAAGACCTGCTTCACGAGCTGCTTCTGCCAGAGCTTGAATACGTCCATGGTACAAGTAACCGCCGCGGTCAAATACCACAACTTTCTTGCCTTCTGCTTGTGCGCGTTTAGCGATCAATTCGCCAACCATACGTGCAGATGCAACGTCACCGCCGTTCTTGATTTCTCCACTCAACTCTTTATCAACCGTCGAAGCGGATACGATCGTTACGCCAGCCACATCATCGATCAATTGAGCATAGATGTGTTTGGAAGAACGGAATACGTTAAGTCTTGGACGTTCAGCCGTACCAGTCACTTTTTTACGTACACGCAAATGTCTTTTCAGACGTGCTTTATTCTTATCGCCTTTTGTGATCATGACTTCCATTTCACTCCCTTCGGTTTACCTTCAAGCCATTTGTCGATTATGCTGCCCCAAGGCAAGCATAATAAGAAGAAACATTATTTCTTCTTACCAGCTTTACCTTCTTTGCGAATAATGCGTTCGCCTTCATACTTGATACCTTTACCTTTATATGGCTCAGGTGCACGTACAGCACGAACGTTCGCAGCATATTCGCCTACGCGTTCTTTATTGATCCCTTTAACGATAATCTTCGTGTTAGTAGGAACTTCAAATTCGATGCCTGCTTCTGGAGTGATCTCTACTGGATGAGAATACCCAACGTTGAGTACCAATTTCTCGCCGGACTTGCTTGCGCGGTATCCAACACCAACCAGTTCAAGAGTCTTAGTATAACCTTCAGTTACCCCGTTCACCATGTTGCTCACGACACTACGAGTAGTACCGTGTAGGGAACGATGCAATTTATTATCAGAAGGACGTTCAACGAGGATTTGGTTGTCTTCAACCGTTACCTTCATGTCCTTATGAATCTCACGAGTCAAAGTGCCTTTAGGGCCCTTTACTGTAATGACGTTATTGTTAAGTGTGACATCCACACCACTAGGTACTGTAATTGGTTTGCGACCAATACGTGACATTTGCTGCACCTCCTTGTTTTGTGACTTTAATTACCAAACGTAGCAGAGAACTTCTCCGCCGGCTTTCGCTTGACGAGCTTCCTTATCGGTCATAACTCCCTTGGAAGTAGAGATAATCGCGATACCCAAGCCACCGAGAACACGCGGAACTTCGTTGCTCTTCGTATATACGCGAAGACCTGGTTTACTGATTCTTTTCAAACCAGTAATAACACGCTCGCTGTTGGATCCGTATTTCAAGAAAATACGAATGATCCCTTGTTTATTATCATCGATATACTCCGCATCACGGATGAAACCTTCACGCTTCAAGATCTCAGCGATTTGTTTCTTGATCGTGGATGCAGGCATTTCCACCGTTTCGTGACGAACTGTGTTCGCGTTACGAATACGTGTAAGCATATCTGCAATTGGATCTGAAATGTTCATTCATGAAACCTCCTTCCCGTTGTTGATGGTTTACCAGCTTGCCTTCTTAACGCCAGGGATCTGGCCTTTATATGCTAATTCGCGGAAGCAAATTCTGCAGATTTTAAACTTTTGCAATACTGAGTGTGGACGACCACAACGTTCGCAGCGAGTATAAGCCCGCACTTTAAATTTTGGCGCACGTTGTTGTTTAACTTTCATCGAAGTTTTTGCCACTGAACCTGACACCTCCTAAATATTCTCGGAGCTTTTATGCCATTTATTATTTAACAAATGGCATTCCGAGTTGAGTGAGCAGCTCGCGGGACTCTTCGTCCGTTTTAGCTGTCGTAACGATAACGATATCCATACCACGTACTTTATCAACTTTGTCATACTCGATCTCAGGGAAGATCAATTGTTCCTTAAGACCAAGTGTGTAGTTACCGCGTCCATCGAATGCTTTGTTCGATACGCCGTGGAAGTCACGAACGCGAGGAAGCGTTACATTGAACAATTTGTCAAGGAAATAGTACATGCGTTCGCCGCGAAGAGTAACCTTCACACCAATCGGCATGTTCTCACGAAGTTTGAAACCAGCGATGGATTTCTTAGCGCGAGTAATTACTGGTTTTTGACCAGCGATAAGTTGCATATCATTAACTGCAGCATCAAGTACTTTCGAGTTAGCAACTGCGTCACCAACACCCATGTTGATAACTACTTTCTCGATTTTAGGCACTTGCATTACTGTAGTGTAGTTGAATTTTTGAATCAAAGCAGGTGTTACTTCGTTCAAAAAGCGTTCTTTCATTCTTGCTGCCATGAGTCATGGACCTCCTTTCTTAACGTTCCTGGATTAGTCGATTACTTCACCGGATTTTTTAGCTACACGAACTTTCTTGCCGTTGTCCAATACTTTGTAACCGATACGAGTTACTTTTCCGCTCTTAGGATCAACATGCATTACGTTCGATACGTGAATCGGAGCTTCCTTCTCGATAATTCCACCTTGTGGATTTAATTGGCTTGGCTTTTGGTGTTTTTTCACCATGTTCACGCCTTCCACAAGAACGCGGTTCTCACGAGGATAAGCGGCAATGACGCGGCCTTTCTTGCCTTTGTCTTTACCGGAGATCACGATTACCGTATCATCCTTCTTAACATGAAGCTTATTGTTGTGGGATTCCAGAATCTTTTTCAATCTAGGCATTTGTTTACACCTCCTGTTTCGAACACTTAACGTACCTTAGGATACGTTATCTTTATTAGATAACTTCCGGAGCCAAGGAAACGATTTTCATGAAGTCCTTATCGCGAAGCTCGCGGGCAACTGGTCCGAAAATACGAGTACCACGTGGGCTCTTGTCTTCTTTAACAACTACCGCTGCATTTTCATCAAATGCGATGTAAGAACCGTCTTTACGACGAACGGAACGTTTAGTACGAACCACAACCGCTCTAACTACATCACCTTTTTTGACAACGCCGCCTGGTGTTGCTTGTTTCACAGAACAAACGATCAAATCGCCAATTTGTGCTGTGCGACGACCAGTACCACCCAAAACGCGAATACACATCAGTTCCTTCGCGCCAGAGTTATCAGCCACCTTCAAACGTGTAAATGGTTGAATCATCGTTATATCCTCCCTTCGATCGAAACTACGGTGCTATTAAATGATAATCGCTTTTTCAACGACTTCAACGAGTCTCCAGCGCTTGTCTTTAGACAACGGGCGTGTTTCAGCAATTTTAACAGTATCACCGATTTTAGCAGTATTGTTCTCATCATGTGCTTTAAACTTCTTCGTATATTTCATGCGTTTATGATAAAGGTCATGCTTCTTGTAGGTTTCAACAGCTACAACAATGGTTTTATCCATTTTGTCACTAACGACTTTACCAATTTGCACTTTACGGGCGTTACGTTCGCTCATGGTTAGCCTCCTTCCTAAACTTTCACGCTTAGATTTGACTAAGCACTATATTAACCAATCCCTAGTTCTCTTTGACGTAATACGGTTTTAGCACGAGCTATTTCCTTGCGCACATCACGGATCCGAGTCGGGTTATCAAGCTGGCCTGTAGCCAATTGAAAACGGAGGTTAAAGAGTTCTTCTTTAAATCCTGCAACTTTTTGTTCAATCTCAGCAGTGGTTAAGTTGCGAAGTTCATTAGCTTTCATTTGCTTCACCACCCACTTCTTCACGTTTCACAAACTTCGTTTTGATTGGCAATTTGTGAGCGGCAAGACGCATAGCTTCGCGAGCAACCTCTTCCGATACACCAGCAAGTTCAAACATGATCTTACCAGGTTTCACAACTGCAACCCATTTTTCAACGTTACCTTTACCGCTACCCATCCGGACTTCAAGAGGCTTTTGAGTAATCGGCTTGTCAGGGAAAATTTTAATCCATACTTTACCGCCACGTTTGATGTAACGCGTCATAGCAATACGCGCTGCTTCAATTTGACGGTTCGTAATCCAAGTTGGCTCAAGAGCTTGCAGACCGTATTCACCGAAGTTCAATTCAGTGCCGCCTTTTGCTTGGCCTCTCATACTACCGCGTTGTTGCTTGCGGTGTTTTACACGTTTTGGTACCAACATGATTAGTTGCCTCCTTCCTGAGCAGCTGGTTGTTTCTTAGCCGTAGGAAGAACCTCTCCACGATAGATCCATACTTTTACGCCAATACGTCCATAAGTCGTATGTGCTTCTGCTGTACCGTAATCAATGTCAGCACGGAGCGTATGAAGTGGAACAGTTCCTTCGCTGTAGCCCTCTGTACGAGCAATTTCAGCACCGCCGAGACGACCGCTGACTGCTGTCTTAATCCCTTTCGCTCCCGAACGCATAGTTCTTTGGATTGCTTGCTTCAAAGCACGACGGAAAGAAACACGACGTTCCAATTGTTGTGCGATGCTCTCAGCAACGAGAATTGCGTCAAGATCAGGGTGTTTAATTTCAGAAATATTGATGTGAACTTTTTTGCCACCTGCGATTTTTGTAATTTCATTACGCAGATTTTCAACTTCCGAACCACCTTTACCGATAACCATACCTGGCTTCGCGGTGTGGATCGTCACGTTCACACGATTAGCCGCTCTCTCGATTTCAATACGAGATACTGCGGAGTCTTTCAATTTATTTTTCAGGTGTTCACGAATTTTAACGTCTTCAAGCAAGAGATCACCGAAATCTTTGCCTGCATACCATTTGGATTCCCAATCACGGATAATCCCTACTCGTAATCCGATCGGATTTACCTTTTGGCCCACACGTTTTCCCTCCTTATTTTTCGGATACCACCAAAGTAATGTGGCTGGTGCGTTTGTTGATCCGGCTTGCACGTCCCATTGCACGAGGACGGAAACGTTTCATTGTCGGACCTTGGTTTACGTAAGCTTGCGTAATAACCAATTTATTTACATCCATAGAATAGTTATGCTCAGCATTCGCAATCGCCGAATTCAAAAGCTTCTCCAGGATCGGGGAAGCGCCCTTTGGAGTGTGGCGTAGAATCGCGATCGCATCGCCTACTTGCTTACCACGGATCAAGTCAACTACGAGTTGAGCTTTACGGGAGCAATTCGAACAGACTTTACATGTGCTTTAGCTTCCATGTGTTGTTACCTCCTCTCAAACGAAGAACTTATCGATTAACGTCTCGTTTTCTTGTCGTCATCCGTATGACCTTTGTAGGTACGGGTTGGAGCAAATTCACCAAGTTTATGTCCTACCATGTCTTCTGTTACATATACCGGTACGTGTTTACGTCCGTCATATACACCAAAAGTTTGGCCGATGAATTGTGGGAAAATTGTCGAACGGCGCGACCAAGTTTTAATAACAACCTTCTTGTTCGATGCGCTCGCCTCTTCCACCTTTTTCAACAAATATCCGTCAATAAAAGGTCCTTTTTTAAGACTACGGCTCATTTAATATCCTCCCTTCACGCTGCATGGTTCGATCTATAATTCACTGCCGTGAAGTGATCCGCGAGGCGCGGATTACTTCGTGCGGCCACGAACGATATACTTATCAGACGCTTTGCCTTTTTTACGCGTTTTGTAACCAAGGGTTGGTTTGCCCAAGGAGACAACGGCGATTTACGACCGATCGGAGCGCGACCTTCACCACCACCGTGTGGGTGATCGTTAGGGTTCATAACAACACCGCGCACTTCAGGACGTTGGCCCTTCCAGCGATTACGGCCTGCTTTACCGATCTTGATCAATTCATGGTCTGCATTACCTACAGAACCGATTGTAGCGCGGCAAACTTTAAGAATTTTACGCATTTCGCCAGAAGAAAGACGAACAGTTACGTATTTTTCTTCTTTACCGAGCAATTGAGCTTCTGTACCAGCAGCACGAACAAGTTGTCCGCCTTTACCTGGTTTCAACTCAATGTTGTGGATAACTGTACCCACTGGAATGTTCTCGAGTGGAAGAGCATTACCGATTTTGATATCGGAACCTACACCAGACTCGATAACGTCGCCTACTTTAAGCCCTTGCGGAGCGATAATGTAGCGTTTTTCACCGTCAGCATAGTGGATCAAAGCGATGTTAGAAGTCCGGTTCGGGTCGTACTCGATTGTAGCAACGCGACCTGGAATTCCATCTTTGTTCCGTTTGAAGTCGATGATACGATATTTACGTTTGTGTCCACCGCCATGGTGACGCACAGTGATTTTACCTTGGTTGTTGCGGCCAGCTGTTTTGCTCAGTGGCGCAAGCAAGGATTTCTCCGGAGTATCTGTAGTAATTTCTTCGAATGTCGACACGGACATATTACGTCTTGCCGGAGATGTCGGTTTATACTTTTTGATAGGCACTAGATTTCCCTCCTTACTTTAGACAATTTTATACCGATTCAAAGAATTCAAGCGGTTTGCTGTCCGAAGTCAAAGTCACGAACGCTTTCTTCCACTCCGGAGTATAGCCGAAATGACGTCCATAACGTTTTGGCTTGCCAGGAACACGCAGAGTATTCACATTGCTCACTTTAACTTTGAAGATCTCTTCAACCGCTTTTTTAATTTCGGTCTTGTTAGCACGAATGTCAACTTCGAATACATATTTAAGCTCGTTCATGTAATCAGCAGTACGTTCTGTGATTACCGGACGCTTAATAATATCACGAGGATCCTTCATTACGCGAGCACCTCCTCTACCTTCTGAACTGCTTCCTTCGTAATGATCAGTTTGTCGTGCGAAAGCACGTCAAGAACATTAATGCCGTCAGCTGCTACGAATTTAACACCAGGAATATTACGAGCGGAAAGTGCTACATTGTCGTCATAGCTAGGAGCTACAACAAGCGCCTTGCGATCAACCTTCAGGTTGTTCAAGATTGCAGCAAATTCTTTAGTTTTAGGTGCATTCAAGCTGAGTGCATCAAGTACGATAATGTCCTGATCGATTACTTTTGCAGACAAAGCCGATTTGATCGCCAGACGACGAACTTTCTTCGGCAATTTGTAAGCATAGCTACGTGGTGTTGGTCCAAATACGATACCGCCACCAACCCATTGCGGAGAACGGATCGAACCTTGACGGGCACGTCCTGTTCCTTTTTGCTTCCAAGGTTTACGACCGCCGCCGCGAACTTCGGAGCGTCCTTTTACTTTATGGTTACCAAAGCGAAGGGAAGCGCGTTGCATAACAACAGCTTCATGAAGCACATGAGTGTTCGGCTCGATACCGAATACTGCATCATTCAATTCTACTTCACCAACTTGGCTACCGCTAACATTAAAAAGTGCTACTTTTGGCATTTTTTGTTCCTCCTTTCTTTAGTCGATTATTTTCTGTTCGTTTCTCTTACTTTAACGAAGCTATTTTTAGGACCTGGGATCGAACCTTTAACGAGCAGCACATTACGTTCTGCATCAACCTTAATAACTTCAAGGTTTTGGATCGTTTTTGTTACACTACCCATATGTCCTGGAAGACGTTTGCCTTTAGGAACGCGGTTCGCTTGGATAGAACCCATGGAACCAGGTCTACGATGGTAACGGGAGCCGTGAGCCATAGGACCGCGACTTTGTCCCCAACGTTTGATGTTACCTTGGAAACCTTTACCCTTCGAAATACCTGTTACGTCAACAAATTCGCCCTCAGCAAAAACATCAACTTTGACCTCTTGGCCAACTTCATATCCTGCCAAGTCAACACCGCGAATTTCGCGAACGTAGCGCTTAGGCGTTGTATTTGCCTTTTTCGCATGACCAGCTTCTGGCTTAGTTATTCTGCTTTCTTTCTTATCAGAGTAACCAAGTTGGATCGCTTCATAGCCATCGTTCTCAACGTCTTTCTTTTGCAGAACTACGTTAGAACTTGCTTCGATAACTGTTACAGGAATGACATTACCTTCTGGTGTAAATACTTGAGTCATTCCGAGTTTTTTCCCTAAGATACCTTTCATGTTGACACCTCTTTTCCTCTTTCGTTTCCATTCAATGATGGATATTACAATTTAATTTCGATATCTACACCGGACGGCAGGTCCAAGCGCATCAAGGCATCCACAGTTTGTGGAGTCGGATTAACAATATCGATCAAACGCTTATGAGTACGCTGTTCGAATTGTTCCCGGGAATCCTTGTACTTGTGTACCGCACGGAGAATAGTAATCACTTGCTTCTCAGTCGGAAGCGGAATTGGTCCAGATACGCCAGCACCCGAACGTTTTGCCGTTTCAACGATTTTCTCTGCGGATTGATCAAGAATTCTGTGGTCGTAAGCTTTCAAACGAATACGAATTTTTTGCTTTGCCATTTTATTCCCTCCTTTTATCGCCCAATTTGAGATCGGACATACTCCATGGAAATTTTCTAACTGCCAACCCATGGCAAAGGGGCCGGGTGTGTCAGTAACCTCCCACTTCATCGCAACGTCACAGAACAACATTCATTATTATATAGAAAAGCTGTGCTCATTGCAAGCAAATTATTAATATTTATTCTATAATTCTGAAGACGCCGCATTCAGCTGCTCTGCAGAGCTGGCAACCTGAGACATATCCGAACCGATTCCTTCTATTATATAAACGAGATTTTTGATTTGAGCTTCTACGGTTACTATCTCATCCGAACTACGCTGCACGGATTCTATAATATGAAGAAACACATCTCTGCTAGATTGTGAATACTCTCTCCCTTGTCCGGCTACCCGCTGTGCCCCACCAACAGCCTGGATTACTTCTGTTGTCAGACTCGAGGATTGCTTAAGCTTGTCCTTGATTTGAGCGACAGTCAGCCTTGCATCTTCTGATAGCTTCCGGACCTCTTGGGCTACTACAGTAAATCCAAGTCCATGCTCTCCTGCTCTGGCCGCCTCAATCGCCGCATTAAGTGAGAGCAGATGGATCTGACCAGCGATGTTCTCGACCGATTGTGCCACTTGCTCGATTTGCTTCGAGAAGTTGCTCAGATGCAGTACCGTCTCCTCCATCGCATGCATATTCTCAAAAATGTAATCGATTCGGTTCTGCAATTCCTGAAGACTCTCCCTGCCTTGTTCAGCCAAGCCCCTAGACGATACTGCAAAATCAGCCAACCGATGAACCGCCTTATTTACGCCATCCGCATCAGTAATGAGGTTGTCTACGGATAGCCTTGTATCCTTACTCTTTATTTGCAGCTCTTCACTAAATAAAGTGATCTTTCGCTGGAGTTCCTGTTTGACTTGTTCATACTGAGCTTCTTTCTCGCGAATATTTTCTTTCTCATAAGCTTCAAGTACTAATTGCTGTTCAAAATTAAGCAATTTAGTCGTTGTAGTAATCATCTGTAACATTTGCTTTCCGTCCTGAACCTGCTGGCAAATGACCTCGATTACGGCGTTCTGTAAATTTTGAAAGGCGGATAGATACCACTTTGGTTCCAAACCAACCCGTTTATGTACTTTCGCGATCGCCAATCGTTTCATAATGAATTCCAACCCAATCTCCCCATTGAACATTTCAAGCAAATGCTCTTCAAGCGTCTTCTTTAGACGTTCTATCGTACTATGCTGCTGTATTATCCCTTTCAGCTTATCTACATCAAGTACCGACTGATAGAAAGAATCGACAATGCTTTCCATATGATTCGCTATAATCGGCCGCATTTGCTGCAAGGTCTTCAGATCTGTATCAGTGAAGTGGATCATCTTCAGTTGCGCGTTGACCTCATCTCCATCTTTAATGGCATAGGTTTGCCCATCATATTTCTCCACTGGTGAACTTATATAATCATCCGTGGATGAAGCCTTATGCTGTGCTAAGAGTGGACGCTTTAAATGAGAAAAAGGGCATTTCATAACTATAATAACCCCCAGATTCATGATTAATGTACTTGAGCCTTGAGGGCATTATAACGGTGATATCTCAACCTGTAAAGTCAAAAAAATACACATTTCGACAAAATACAACAATATTCATTCCTTCTATGTCTTAAATGCAAAAAGACTCGTTCCTTATGGAACGAGTCTTCAAGAAGCATAAGCTTTAATTATTTGCTGATGGATACAACAGCGCCGGATCCAACTGTACGTCCACCTTCACGGATGGAGAAGCGAGTTCCTTCTTCAATCGCGATTGGGTTGATCAGGGATACGGAAACTTCGATGTTGTCGCCAGGCATAACCATTTCAGTACCTTCTGGCAGGTTGATAACACCTGTTACGTCAGTTGTACGGAAATAGAATTGTGGACGGTAGCCAGTGAAGAAAGGCTTATGACGTCCGCCTTCTTCTTTAGTCAATACGTATACTTGAGCGGAGAACTCAGTATGCGGATTAACGGAAGCTGGCTTTGCCAATACTTGACCGCGTTCGATTTGTGCACGGTCAACACCACGGAGCAATGCACCGATGTTGTCGCCTGCTTCAGCGGAATCAAGCAATTTACGGAACATTTCTACGCCAGTTACGACGGATTTCTTAGTTTCTTCTTTGATACCAACGATTTCGATTTCATCGCCGACTTTAACAGTACCACGCTCTACACGGCCTGTAGCAACTGTACCGCGGCCAGTGATGGAGAATACGTCCTCGACAGGCATAAGGAATGGTTTGTCAACTGGACGCTCTGGAAGAGGGATATACTCGTCGATGATTTCGAACATCTCAACGATTTTCTTAGCCCAATCGCCATCTGGGTTCATAAGAGCTTCACGAGCGGAACCTTGGATGATTGGAGTATCATCGCCAGGGAAATCGTATTCGTTCAGCAAGTCACGAACTTCCATTTCAACCAATTCAAGAAGCTCTTCATCTTCAACCATGTCGCATTTGTTCAAGAATACAACGATGTAAGGAACGCCTACGTTACGGGACAACAGGATGTGCTCGCGAGTTTGTGGCATTGGGCCGTCAGCTGCGGATACAACCAGGATCGCTCCGTCCATTTGTGCAGCACCAGTGATCATGTTTTTAACATAGTCGGCGTGCCCTGGGCAGTCAACGTGAGCATAGTGACGGTTAGGAGTCTCATATTCCACGTGGGAAGTGGAGATCGTGATACCGCGCTCGCGCTCTTCTGGAGCCTTATCAATTTGATCAAATGACATTGCAGCACCGCCATAAGTTTTGGACAATACAGTAGTGATTGCTGCAGTCAGCGTAGTTTTACCATGGTCAACGTGACCAATTGTACCGATGTTAACATGCGGTTTTGTACGTTCGTATTTAGCCTTTGCCATTTTAAACATTTCCTCCTTAAAAATGAGATTAATATGTTGGACTAACCTGGGAGCAAATCCTTAACTCAGGTCATCTACTCCCGGCTAGTAAATACAGAAGATTACTCTGCAGAACCTTTATGCTTCGTTACGATCTCTTCGGAGATGCTACGAGGAACTTCTTCATAGTGAGACAATTCCATCGAGAACACACCGCGTCCTTGCGTACCGGAACGTAGAGTTGTGGAGTAACCGAACATTTCGGAAAGAGGCACTTTCGCGCGAATGATTTGAGCGCCGCCACGGGAGTCCATACCTTCGATACGGCCACGACGTGAGTTCAGCATACCCATAACATCACCCATGTACTCTTCCGGAACAGTTACTTCAACCTTCATGATTGGCTCAAGCAGAATCGGTTGTGCTTTTTCCTTAGCAGCTTTAAGCGCCATGGAACCAGCGATCTTAAACGCCATTTCACTGGAGTCGACATCGTGGTAGGAACCGTCTACGATAGTAGCTTTCACGTCCACGAGTGGGAAACCAGCAAGAACACCGTTCTTCATTGCTTCTTCGATACCCTGTTGAGCAGGTCCGATATACTCTCTTGGTACTGAACCACCGACAACTTTGCTATCGAATGTGTTACCTGTACCTGGTTCGAGCGGTTCGAATTCAACCCATACGTGACCGTATTGACCACGACCACCGGATTGACGTACGAATTTACCTTCAACGCGAGCAGGAACCTTAAATGTTTCACGGTAAGCAACCTGTGGTTTACCCACATTGGTGTCTACCTTGAACTCGCGGCGCATACGGTCGATGATGATATCAAGGTGAAGTTCACCCATACCAGCCAAAATCGTTTGACCAGTTTCTTCATCTGTATGTGCGCGAAGTGTAGGGTCTTCCTCAGTCAATTTACCAAGGGCTACACTCATTTTGTCTTGGTCAGCTTTAGTCTTAGGTTCTACTGCAATTTCGATAACCGGATCAGGGAAGTTCATGGATTCGAGAATAACTGGGTTCTTCTCATCACACAGTGTATCACCTGTTCCAGTATCTTTCAAACCAACAGCTGCTGCGATATCACCAGCGTAAACTTCAGTGATTTCTTTACGGCTGTTAGCATGCATTTGCAGGATACGACCGATACGCTCACGTTTGTTCTTCGTTGCATTCAGTACATACGAACCGGATTGCAAAACACCGGAGTATACACGGAAGAACGTAAGCTTACCAACGTAAGGGTCAGTCATGATTTTAAATGCAAGCGCTGCGAACGGTTCTTCGTCAGAAGAATGACGTTCTACTTCGCTACCATCGTCCAAGTGACCTTGGATGCTTGGTACGTCAGTTGGAGCCGGCAAGTAATCAACAACTGCATCCAGTACGAGCTGGATACCTTTGTTACGGTAAGAGATCCGCAAACTACTGGGAAGATCTTAACTTCTACTACACCTTTACGAAGAGCTGCTTTCAGTTCTTCAACAGTGATTTCTTCACCTTCAAGGTATTTCATAGTCAATTCTTCATCTAGTTCTGCAACCTTCTCAACCAACTCAGCACGAAGCTCTTCAACCTTCGCTGCATATTCTGCAGGAATTTCAGTTTCTTCGATGTTTTGGCCCAAGTCATCTTTGTACATGTAAGCCTTTTGAGTCACGATGTCGATAATACCGACAAAATCACTCTCAGCACCGATAGGAAGCTGAATAGCTACTGCATTAGCTTGGAGACGCTCGCGCATATCGTTAACTACGTTAAGATAGTCGGCGCCAATAATATCCATTTTGTTGACATAAGCGATACGAGGAACGCTGTATTTGTCAGCCTGTCTCCATACGGTTTCAGACTGAGGCTCTACGCCTTCCTTCGCACTGAACACGCCTACTGCCCCGTCCAATACACGAAGGGAACGTTCGACTTCTACTGTGAAGTCAACGTGTCCCGGGGTATCGATGATATTGACGCGATGGCCCTTCCATTGAGCGGTTGTAGCGGCGGACGTAATTGTGATCCCGCGCTCTTGCTCTTGCTCCATCCAGTCCATCGTCGCAGCACCCTCGTGAACTTCACCGATTTTGTGCGTGATACCTGTGTAGAACAAGATACGTTCCGTCGTGGTCGTTTTACCGGCGTCAATATGCGCCATGATCCCGATATTACGTGTATTTTTCAAGGAGAACTCTCTTGTCATGCGATTTTCTCCCTTCAAAATAGAGGTTTATTATTAGTTGCTGAATCCTACCAACGATAGTGTGCGAACGCTTTGTTCGCTTCAGCCATTTTGTGAGTGTCTTCACGTTTCTTAACGGAAGCACCAGTGTTGTTGGATGCATCGATGATCTCTGCAGCCAAACGCTCTTCCATAGTCTTCTCGCCGCGGTTGCGGGAGTAGTTTACGAGCCAACGTAATCCTAAGGAAGTACGTCTTTCCGGTTTAACTTCGATCGGTACTTGATAGTTAGCACCACCTACACGGCGAGCTTTAACTTCCAAGACTGGCATGATATTTTTAAGCGCTGCTTCAAACACTTCCATTGGGTCATTGCCCGTACGTTCTTGAATGATGTTGAACGCATTATACAGAATGCTTTGTGCAACGCCGCGCTTACCATCGATCATAATGCGGTTGATCAGGCGAGTAACAAGTTTGCTGTTATACACCGGATCCGGCAATACGTCTCTTTTTGTAACTGGACCTTTGCGTGGCATAGTTATCCCCCTTTCATTATTAGTCCAAACCTATTTTCGAAAATATTATTTCTTAGCTTTTGGACGTTTAGCACCATACTTGGAACGAGCTTGCATCCGGTTGTTAACACCAGCGGTATCAAGCGCACCGCGCACGATGTGATAACGTACCCCCGGAAGGTCTTTTACCCGGCCTCCACGAATCAAAACAACGCTGTGCTCTTGCAGGTTGTGACCGATCCCTGGAATGTAAGCCGTCACCTCAACACGGTTCGTCAAACGAACACGGGCATATTTACGAAGTGCGGAGTTCGGTTTCTTAGGAGTCATCGTACCTACACGAGTACAAACACCACGTTTTTGTGGGGAACTAAGATCGGTAGCTTCACGTTTAAGAGCGTTATAACCTCTTTGCAATGCTGGCGATTTAGATTTGTACACCTTGTCTTGACGTCCTTTACGGACTAATTGGTTAATTGTTGGCATGTTGTTGCCACCCCCTTCCTCGATTCTTTAACATTCTTTACAAACCCATTTGTTAAGCCCACAGACCCAGGCGGTTCATAAAAGAACAAATGAAAAGTTTTTGCCAGTAAGGAACCTTACAGCAAAAACATTCCTATCAAACTATGGTTTTACAACCGCAGCCATCGCTGCACCAATTTCAATCCGCAAGCTTTGCCGAGATTAAGCATCGTGTCCACCAAAGTGACCTTGACTGCATATTGATTGCACAATGCGATGATCTTCGATTTCAAACGTGGATCTGCATCTTCAGCTACATATACTTCTTCGGCTCGTCCAAGCTCGACGATACGTATCGTTTGCTTGGTGCCGATCTTAACATGAGCATCCTGTAAATCTTTATCATAAGACATATCATCGTCCTCCAAAGCACAGGGAATTCCGTACTCACGCACTACGATATATTAGCATTCTCATTAGGCGATGTCAAGCAATTTCTATCAATCTTTTGTTCTACCGGACTGCGGTCTTTAAGAACGCTGGTGATCAACCCGCTTGCTTGAACATAAATCGTGATCCGGACGGTACAATTCCGCCCGGATCACGCATGTTGAGCTAGTTACTCTACAGTTACTGTCTCCAGATTCTCCTCAGTCGCCTCGTTGCCTTCCGGCTCATCGAATTGAATACTGCGATACTGGTTCATACCAGTACCTGCCGGAATCAGCTTACCGATGATGACATTCTCTTTCAGGCCGAGCAGTTTATCCACTTTGCCTTTGATTGCCGCATCAGTGAGAACACGAGTTGTTTCCTGGAAGGATGCTGCCGACAAGAAGGAATCTGTCTCAAGCGATGCCTTGGTGATACCCAGCAATACTGGTTTGGCCACGGCAGGCTCTTGACCAGAAAGAATCGCTTCTTTGTTGGCTCTCTCATATTCATGCATGTCGACAAATGAACCTGGTAAGAGCGTGGTATCGCCGGAATCGACAATACGGATCTTGCGGAGCATCTGTCTAACCATAACTTCAATGTGTTTGTCGTTAATTTCTACGCCCTGGTTACGATATACGCGTTGTACTTCCTGCAGAATGTAGTTCTGTACGCCACGAATACCTTTGATACGCAGAATCTCTTTCGGGTCGATTGAACCATCGGTCAGTTCATCCCCGGCCTCGATATGCTCACCTTCGCTAACGCGCAGACGGGAGCCATAAGTTACCGAGTATACCTTAGTTTCTGCTTCGCCCTCAACTTCGATTTCACGACGATCCTTGGCTTCGCGAACCTCTTTCACGACACCGTCGATCTCACTAATTGTAGCTTGCCCTTTCGGATTCCGTGCTTCGAACAGCTCCTGAATACGCGGCAAACCTTGCGTAATATCGTCACCGGCAACACCGCCGGTATGGAACGTACGCATTGTAAGCTGGGTCCCTGGTTCACCGATGGATTGAGCAGCGATAATACCAACCGCTTCACCAATCTCAACATGCTTACCAGTAGCCAGGTTCCGTCCATAGCACTTCTTACATACACCATGACGAGCACGACAGCTTAGTACCGAACGGATTTGTAGCTTCTTAACATCTGCATTCACGATCGCATTCGCTTTATCGCTATCGATTAGCTCATTGCGGTGAACGATAATCTCACCGGTCTTCGGATGCTTGATCGTCTCGAAGGAGTAACGTCCTTCGATTCGGTCATACAGGTTCTCGATGATTTCCTTACCGTCTTCAATTTGGCTAACCACGATACCTTTGTCAGTTCCGCAATCATCCTCACGAACGATTACATCCTGTGCCACGTCGACAAGACGACGAGTCAGGTAACCTGAGTCAGCAGTACGAAGTGCGGTATCGGCCAGACCTTTACGCGCACCGTGAGTGGAGATGAAGTACTCCAAGACTGTAAGGCCTTCACGGAAGTTCGCTTTGATTGGTAGTTCGTAAATTCGGCCGGATGGCGTAGCCATCAGACCCCGCATACCACCCAACTGGGTGATCTGTGATTTATTACCCCGCGCCTTAGAATCAACCATGAGCATAATCGAGTTGAAGCGATCCATGGATTTCATCAGGACATCGGTAATTTGATCTTTCGCCTTCGACCAGATATCGATAACGCGGTCATACCGTTCTTCATCGGTAATCAAGCCGCGGCGATATTGATTTGTAATAACTTGTACTTTATCATCAGACTCACGCATGATGTCTTGTTTCGCATCAGGTACGATAACGTCGGAAACCGCAATACTAACACCCGCACGCGTCGAATACGTAAAGCCGGTTGTTTGATTCTGTCGAGAATAACCGAGGTTTCCGTCGTTTGATAGATCTCAAAGCAACGACCGATAATTTCACCCAGATATTCCTTGCCTACCCCGCTCATCAACTTCTCGTTCATGATGCGCTCTTGAACATTTGCGCCTTTCTCATGAATGAAGTAATGATCCGGAGTTCCTTCGAGCAGATTGGTACGAGTTGCTTCGTTAATGTACGGGAAGCTGGCCGGGAAGATTTCGTTGAAGATAATCTTACCTACCGTCGTAACCAACAATGCATTTTGCTGTTCTTCAGTAAATGAAGTTTTGTTCAGCGCTCTGGCAGGAATCGCTACACGAGCGTGTAGAGATGCCGTGCCACGTTGATATGCCGAAACCGCCTCATTTACAGAAGCCAGGAGCATACCTGTGCCTTTTGCTTCCTTGTTATCCACAGTCAGATAGTAAGAACCAAGGACCATATCCTGAGAAGGTGTGACAACTGGCTTACCGTCTTTCGGGTTCAAAATATTGCCCGATGCAAGCATCAGAAGGCGTGCTTCCGCTTGTGCTTCTGCAGACAACGGAACGTGTACGGCCATTTGGTCACCGTCGAAGTCGGCATTGTAAGCCGTACATACGAGCGGATGAAGACGAATGGCACGTCCTTCAACGAGGATCGGTTCAAAAGCTTGAATACCAAGACGGTGAAGCGTAGGAGCACGGTTAAGCAGAACTGGATGTTCCTTGATAACCTCTTCGAGTACATCCCATACTTCTGGGCTAACGCGTTCTACTTTACGTTTTGCACTCTTAATATTATGAGCCAGGCCTTTGTTAACTAGCTCTTTCATGACGAATGGCTTGAACAGCTCAAGCGCCATTTCCTTCGGCAGACCACACTGATACATCTTCAGATAAGGTCCCACGACGATAACGGAACGACCGGAATAGTCAACCCGTTTACCGAGCAGGTTCTGACGGAAACGACCCTGTTTACCTTTAAGCATGTGGCTCAAAGATTTCAACGGACGGTTACCCGGTCCGGTTACAGGACGGCCACGGCGGCCGTTGTCGATCAAAGCGTCAACCGCTTCTTGCAGCATACGTTTCTCGTTCTGAACAATGATATCAGGAGCGCCAAGATCAAGCAGACGCTTCAGACGGTTGTTACGGTTAATAACACGGCGGTACAGATCGTTCAAGTCCGATGTAGCAAAGCGGCCACCATCGAGCTGAACCATTGGGCGAAGCTCCGGTGGAATGACCGGAAGCACATCAAGAATCATCCACTCCGGATTGTTACCGGAGTTACGGAATGCTTCAATAACCTCAAGGCGTTTGATCGCCCGGTTACGACGTTGCCCTTGAGCTGTACGTAGTTCTTCTTTTAGGAAGTCCATTTCCTTATCTATATCGAGATCCTGAAGCAATTCTTTAACCGCTTCGGCACCCATGCCAGCTTGGAATCCGTAGCCATATTTCTCACGATAGCTACGATATTCTTTCTCGGACAACAGTTGTTTCCTCTCCAGCGGAGTTTCCCTGGATCGGTAACAACATAGGATGCAAAATAAATGATCTCTTCGAGAGAGCGTGGCGACATATCGAGTGCCAAGCCCATACGGCTTGGAATCCCTTTGAAATACCAAATATGGGACACCGGAGCGGCCAGTTCAATATGGCCCATCCGCTCGCGACGAACCTTTGCTCTCGTTACTTCAACGCCGCAGCGATCGCAGACAACGCCTTTGTAACGAACTCTTTTATATTTACCGCAATGACATTCCCAGTCCTTGGTTGGGCCGAAGATCTTCTCGCAGAAGAGCCCTTCCTTCTCCGGTTTCAATGTCCGATAGTTAATTGTTTCAGGTTTTTTAACTTCACCGCGGGACCAAGAACGAATTTTCTCTGGGGAAGCAAGCCCGATTTTCATATACTCGAAGTTGTTGACATCCAACAAGGAGCATCCCTCCTTAACAAGGTTTATCACCATTTGACGGCAAGCCGCCAAAAACTTTATTCTACTCCGACTTCAGCGCCTTCAAGGTTAAGGCTCAGTTTATCCCCTGCTGCATCATCTTCATCATCAAGTTCCTTCATCTCGATCTCTTGCTCATCTCCGGACAGGATCTTAACGTCCATACCCAAGCTTTGAAGCTCCTTGATCAAGACTTTGAACGATTCTGGTACACCAGGTTCCGGCACATTCTCGCCTTTGACAATGGATTCGTAGGTTTTCACCCGACCAACCACGTCATCGGACTTGACAGTCAGAATCTCCTGCAATGTGTAAGCTGCGCCGTAGGCTTCCAGCGCCCATACTTCCATCTCACCGAAGCGTTGTCCACCGAACTGAGCTTTACCGCCAAGTGGCTGCTGCGTAACGAGTGAGTAAGGACCTGTAGAACGGGCATGGATTTTATCGTCAACCATGTGCGCCAGTTTGATCATGTGCATGACACCAACGGTAACTTCACGTTCGAATTCCTCACCCGTACGTCCGTCATACAAGATCGTCTTACCATTGCGCTGCATTCCCGCTTCTTCCATCGTATCGAAGACATCATACTCATTAGCGCCGTCGAATACAGGAGTAGCAACGTGAATACCGAGTTGAAGAGCAGCCATACCCAGATGCACTTCAAGCACCTGACCAATGTTCATCCGTGATGGAACACCGAGTGGGTTAAGTACGACCTGTACAGGCGTACCGTCCGGCATGAACGGCATATCTTCTTCTGGCAAAATACGGGCTACGACACCTTTATTACCATGGCGTCCTGCCATCTTGTCGCCCTCGGAAATTTTACGTTTCTGGGCAATATATACACGAACGAGTTGATTCACTCCTGGTGGAAGCTCATCGCCGTTCTCACGAGTAAATACTTTCACGTCTACGACGATACCATCGGTACCGTGAGGTACACGAAGCGAAGTATCGCGAACTTCGCGAGCCTTCTCGCCAAAGATTGCATGGAGCAAACGCTCTTCCGCAGTCAATTCTGTTACACCCTTCGGAGTAACCTTACCAACGAGGATATCGCCAGCGCCGATTTCAGCACCCACGCGGATAATACCACGCTCATCCAAATTGCGGAGTGCTTCTTCACCGACGTTCGGAATGTCACGCGTAATCTCTTCTGGTCCCAGCTTCGTATCACGAGCTTCGGACTCATACTCTTCAATATGAATCGAAGTGTAGACATCCTCTTTCACGAGCTTCTCGCTAAGGAGGATCGCATCCTCATAGTTGTAACCTTCCCACGTCATGAAGGCTACGACTACGTTGCGTCCAAGTGCCAATTCACCCATCTCCGTCGAAGGACCGTCAGCAAGGATATCGCCTTTCTTGACAACATCGCCATGCTTCACAATCGGACGTTGATTGATGCATGTTCCTTGGTTCGAGCGCATAAACTTGTGTAATTTATGTTTAACAAGGTCGCCTTTGACTTCCTTGCCATCCACCATCTCAACGCGGCGCAGCCAGATTTCATTCGCTGCTGAGCGTTCGATAATTCCGTCGTATTTGGACACGATACATACACCGGAGTCTTTCGCCGATTTGTGCTCCATTCCTGTACCAACAAGCGGTGCCTTAGGAATCAGAAGCGGAACGGCCTGCCGCTGCATGTTCGAACCCATCAGCGCACGGTTCGAGTCATCATTCTCCAAGAACGGGATCAGCGCCGTAGCGACGGATACAACCTGTTTTGGAGAGATGTCCATATAGTCAACCCGGTCACTTGACATCGTCAAGATGTTATCGGATTGCTTATTGTAACGTACGATAACATTCTTATCTTTGAATCTGTTATCTTCCGTAAGCTCGGCGTTCGCCTGAGCAATGACATAGTTATCTTCTTCATCTGCTGTCAGATAAGAGATTTGTTCCGTAACTTCTCCCGTCTTCGGATCAACCCAACGATACGGAGCTTCGATGAAGCCGTACTCGTTAATACGGGCGAAGGTAGACAAGGAGTTGATCAGACCAATGTTCGGACCTTCCGGAGTCTCGATTGGACACATCCGGCCATAGTGAGAGTGGTGAACGTCACGCACTTCCATGCCCGCACGTTCCCGTGTCAAACCGCCTGGACCGAGTGCTGACAGACGACGTTTATGCGTCAGTTCTGCAAGCGGGTTCGTCTGATCCATAAATTGCGACAACTGGGAGCTTCCGAAGAACTCCTTAATTGAAGCGATCACTGGACGAATATTAATCAACGCCTGCGGCGTGATCAAGTTCGCATCTTGAATCGACATTCTCTCACGCACAACGCGTTCCATCCGGGACAAACCGATACGGAACTGGTTCTGCAGCAATTCACCTACCGAACGAAGTCTGCGGTTGCCGAGATGGTCAATATCATCGGTACTGCCGACACCATGAAGCAGGTTCAAGAAGTAACTGATCGATGAGATAATATCAGCCGGAGTAATGTTCTTCACCGATTTATCGATATTACGGTTGGCAATAACTTTGACAACCTTACCATCTTCGATCGGAGAGAATATATCAACCACTTGCAGAGGAACATCATCTGCATCAAGAACGCCATTAGCTACATGATAATCCTTGAAACCAACACCGTTCTCCAGATAGGTGAGAATTTCATCAAGCAAGCGGCGATCTACCATTTGACCCGCTTCAGCAATAATCTCACCTGTCGTCGTATCAATTAAAGTCTCAGCAAGACGCTGATTGAACAGACGGTTCTTGATATGCAGCTTTTTATTGATTTTGTAACGGCCCACATTGGCCAGATCATAACGCTTCGGATCGAAGAAACGCGCCACTAGCAAGCTCTTCGCATTGTCTAGCGTAGGCGGTTCACCCGGACGAAGACGCTCGTAAATCTCGATCAAGGCCTTCTCCGTAGAGTCGGTGTTATCCTTGTCGAGTGTGTTGCGGATATATTCATCATTACCGAGCAAATCGAGAATCTCGGCGTCCGTACCAAAGCCAAGAGCACGAAGCAGTACGGTTACTGGAATTTTACGAGTACGGTCAATCCGGACATAGACGATGTCCTTCGCGTCCGTCTCCAGCTCCAGCCATGCGCCGCGGTTCGGGATTACGGTAGCAGTGTATGCTTTTTTGCCGTTCTTATCTACTTTAGTACTGAAATAGACGCTAGGAGAGCGAACCAACTGGCTGACAATTACCCGTTCCGCACCATTAATAATGAACGTACCGGTTTCCGTCATCAGCGGGAAATCTCCCATGAATACTTCCTGCTCTTTGACTTCGCCCGTTTCCTTATTAATGAGCCGGACTTTGACCCGAAGCGGAGCCGCATACGTTACATCGCGTTCCTTTGAATCATCTACCGTATACTTCGGTTCGCCGAGACTATAATCGATAAATTCCAGCACCAAATTACCCGTGAAATCCTGGATTGGAGAGATGTCCTGGAACATTTCCCGTAGGCCCTCTTCAAGGAACCACTCATAGGATTTCTGTTGGATTTCAATCAGGTTTGGAACTTCGAGTACCTCGTTAATTCGTGCATAACTCCGCCGAGTGCGTCGACCATATTGAACAAGATGTCCTGCCAACTTATACTCACCCCTTATGTCTACTCACTTTAAAAATCATTGCGAACCCGTGTTTGTACCCTTATAATAGGTTCATAACGGATTCTTCCACAAATAAAGAAAAGCCCTTATCGAACACTTTCGAAAAAAGAGCATCATTATCTGTGTCATCACTGTCCTAATGGCTCCGTATCAGTAGATTTACCCAAAATGTACATAATATACGTAGAACTATGCGGTTTTATGCATTGTCTTCGTAAAAAATACTTGACATTTCAGTAAACTAAAGACATAAAGAGCATTCTAATACTGACATTTTATAATAATATCACAACGGGTATCTCAAGTCAAACATTATTTTTGGCTTTTTTATGCCTGAAACAGCATATACGATGGATCACTAAACTAAAAAAAACTCCTTGGTTATAGCCAAATAAGAGCATGCACTTCCGTTAAAGAGAGCCTGTGCTGCTGGGGCTCTTACTTGATCGCCCGATAAATACGATATCCCTTATCCTTCGTAACTTCCTCGACTTGAACGAACAATGACTCCAATTTCGCCTTCGCTGAAGGCGCACCCTGTTTCTTCTGGATCACGATCCATAAAGAGCCACCTGAGCGCAGCCGCTCATAAGCACCTTCAAAAATGGCATGTACCACTTCTTTCCCGGCACGTATCGGTGGATTCGTCAGTACTACATCGTACTCCACAGCCCCATCCAGTGCAGAGAACAGATCACTTTCTAGAATCGTGACATTATCAATCTTATTATTTCTTGCATTCTCACGCGCCAGTTCTACTGCCCGGCCATTCACATCAATCATGGTAACATGACCTTGAACAGCCAACTTGGCTGCCGTCAGCCCAATCGGGCCATAGCCACAGCCTACATCCAACACTTTCGCGGTTGCTGGAATTTCCATAGCTTCAATTAAGGTACGGCTGCCGTAATCGACGCCTCCTTTGGCAAACACACCGGCATCACTAACAAAGCGTAGCTTGTGCCCCGCAGTTCCGCTTCCCAATTTTTACGGTCATGCTCTGCAGTGGGACGACTGGTATAGTAGTGATCAGACATTCTTAAACTTCCTCCGTAACGTCATTTCCTTACGTTATCCCGACATCATCATCCTAGTTTAGCCAAAATACTGCAAAATCAACGTACTACCTATTCAAACTGGGAGCAGTATTTTCCTAATTCACCCTCGTACCCAGCCTACATTTTTGAGTCTGGGGATCCCTTGCGTCCGGGCTCGTAGATTCATATGAACATAGAATTCAAGGAATAGGCAATAGGGAGAAATGATTCTGGAGAAGCGTAGCGTTCGCCTTTGTGAGTAGATTTCTCCCTTGTTAGATTCTATAAGATCAAGAAATCCACGAACAACAGCGATCGAAAGAACATTTCACCCGGTTGCCTTTAATCCTGAATTTCATTCTTTCAACTTTTACAGCCCGAAGAGCAAAGAGAGCACCAGGATCAAAAATCAGAATTATTCAAAAACAAACCCCCTGAATCAAGTTCAAGGGGTTTGCTATAGAAGAAACGATTATTTTACTTCTACAGTTGCGCCTGCTTCTTCCAATTTAGCTTTAACAGCTTCAGCGTCTTCTTTGCTTACTTTTTCTTTCAATGGTTTTGGTGCGTTGTCAACGAGTTCTTTAGCTTCTTTCAAGCCAAGACCAGTGATTTCGCGAACCACTTTGATTACGTTGATCTTGGACGCACCAGCGCTAGTCAAGATTACGTCAAATTCGCTTTGTTCAGCAGCTTCAGCACCGCCTGCAGCGCCGCCCATTACAGCTACTGGAGCTGCAGCAGTTACGCCGAATTCTTCTTCAATTGCTTTTACAAGATCGTTCAGTTCAAGAACAGTCATGCCTTTAATGGCTTCCAAGATTGCTTCTTTACTCATGATAGAACCTCCGTTATTTTATTTGATTTTCGTTAATTTTAACTAGCTAACTTTCTCAAGAAGATTAAGCGCTTGCTGCGCCTTCTTCTTCTCTGCAACGGCTTTGACTGCCAAAGCGAAGTTGCGAACAGGTGCTTGAAGCACGCTGAGGAGCATCGAAAGGAGACCTTCACGGGATGGAAGTTCCGCGAGCGCTTTGATTTGGTCTGCGCCAACAACACGGCCTTCAACCACGCCACCTTTCACTTTAAGCGCATCATTCTTCTTAGCGAAATCGTTAAGAATTTTTGCTGGAGCTATTGCATCTTCTACACTGAAAGCGATGGCTGTAGGACCAGTCAACACTTCGTCTAGTTCAGTAAGCTCAGCAGCTGCTGTCGCACGGCGAACAAGCGTATTCTTAAGCACTTGGAATTCCACACCAGCTTCACGAAGCTGTTTGCGAAGTTCCGTAACTTGAGCAACGTTCAGTCCGCGGTAGTCAGCAACTACAGTAGTCGCGCTCTCGCGCAACTTCGAAGTAACCACATCAACAGCTTCTTGTTTTGCTTGAATCACTTTTGCGTTTGCCACACTGTACACCTCCTATAAGTTTTAGTAGAGGCTCTTCTCGTATGAAAAAAGCCTCCGTAGAATTACGAAGGCTTGATAAGTCATCATAGGTTGACGCTCTATCAGAACACCTCGGTAGGAAATTAAGCCTTACGGCACCTACTGTCTACGGTAAACATATTCAAATCTAGATCCCATCTTAGAACAACTCGTTCAGTTTACCAAGAGATTTACCTGAAGTCAATCCCGTTCTCGCTAAGCGAGGCTGGTATTACTTGTAAGAAGCTGTGCTAACATGAGCACTTGGGCCCATCGTCGAGGAAATCGCGATGTTCTTCAAGTATACGCCTTTAGCAGCAGCTGGTTTAGCACGGTTCAGTGCATCAACAAGTGCTTTAAGGTTTTCGTTCAATTGCTCTGCAGTAAAGGAAACTTTACCAACTGGCGCATGAATTTGACCTTGCTTGTCAAGACGATACTCAATTTTACCCGCTTTGATTTCTTGAACCGCTTTGGTAACGTCAAAAGTAACGGTACCTGCTTTAGGGTTAGGCATAAGACCTTTACCACCGAGCAGACGGCCCAATTTACCAACTTCGCTCATCATATCCGGTGTTGCTACGCAGACATCGAATTCGAACCAGCCTTGTTGGATTTTGTTAATCATATCTTGATCGCCAACGAAATCTGCTCCAGCAGCTTCTGCTTCCTTCGCTTTTTCACCTTTGGCGAATACCAATACGCGTTGTGTTTTACCTGTGCCATGCGGCAAGACTACAACACCACGAACGGCTTGGTCTTGTTTACGAGGGTCTACGCCCAAACGAACTGCTACTTCAACGGTCTCGTCGAACTTTGCAGTCGCAGCCTTTTTCACCAATTCAACAGCTTCCAAAGGCTCATAAAATGCTTCGCTATCAATCAGCTTAGCAGCTTCCAGGTATTTCTTACCGTGTTTAGCCATGAATTCGTCCTCCTTTTGTGGTATTAGCGGAAAATCCTCCCACTAGGGATGGTATTTTCAATAATGTGTTAGACACATTTAAAAATCCATCCTCGGATAAAAATGTATAACATCTCCACCCGTTCTCCAAGAATTAGTCTTGGATTGTGATGCCCATACTACGAGCAGTACCTTCAACCATGCGCATAGCCGATTCAACGGATGCTGCGTTAAGGTCAGGCATTTTTTGCTCCGCAATTTGACGAACAACGTCGCGTTTAACGGTAGCAACCTTCTTCTTGTTTGGTTCACCGGAACCTTTCTCGATCTTCGCTGCTACACGAAGCAATACAGCTGCCGGTGGAGTCTTGGTGATGAATGTAAAGGAACGGTCTTCAAACACCGAGATTTCTACTGGAATAATCAAACCAGCTTGATCAGCGGTACGAGCGTTGAATTCCTTACAGAATGCCATGATGTTGACACCTGCTTGACCGAGCGCCGGACCTACTGGAGGCGCAGGATTCGCTTTCCCTGCAGGAATTTGCAGTTTCACCACTTTAATTACTTTCTTTGCCATGTGAGACACCTCCTTGCCCTAATAGTGGTTGACGGAGCTTAACGCCCCTCCCACGTGAAACCCTAAGAAACCTATATCTTTTCCACTTGATTGTAATCAAGCTCAAGCGGGGTTTCTCGACCAAACATGTTGACATGAACCTTCAGCTTGCTCTTGTCGACGAGAATTTCTTCAATGCTGCCGACAAAATTAGCAAACGGACCAACTTTGATGCGTACGGATTCTTTGAGGTCGAATTCTACGACAGGCTTCGGCTCTTCCATGCCCATATGTTGTAAAATCTGTTCTGCTTCCTCAGGAAGCAGAGGTGTAGGCTTGGAGCCCGACCCTGTAGATCCGACAAATCCGGTTACACCCGGCGTGTTGCGAACAACATACCAGGAATCGTCAGTCTGGATCATTTCCACCAAGACATATCCGGGGTAAACTTTGCGCATGACTGTTTTCTTCTTGCCATCCTTGTTTACCACTTCTTCTTCCATTGGAACAAGAACGCGGAATATCTTGTCTTCCATGCCCATGGACTCGACGCGCTTTTCCAAGTTGGCTTTGACTTTGTTCTCATACCCAGAATAGGTATGAACGACGTACCATCTTTTTTCCATATCAAGCCACCTAAGGACCCTTCTTAAATTATCGCTTCGATCACAGCAGAAATGCCGATATCAAGTACCCAAAAATAAACAGCGACAACTACTATTGTACCTAGCACAACAAGCGTATAATTCGTCAGCTCTTTACGATTAGGCCAGCGAACCTTTTTAAGCTCAGCCCAGCTTTCAGAGAAAAAAGAAATCAACGACTTGAAACTGCGTTTCATGCGCGACTGCACCTCCAAAGACTATCTGGTTTCGCGATGAGGAACTTGCTCGTTACAAAACTTGCAAAATTTCTTCATCTCCATGCGGTCCGGGTGGTTACGCTTGTTTTTGGTTGTCGTGTAGTTTCTTTGTTTGCAGTTCGTACAAGCCAACGTAATAATTACCCGCATGATGTGCACCTCCCGAAGACATTCTTCAACTGAGAAGTCTCTTTAATTAGCCCAAACTCGCAAAAGTGAATTTAGGCCTACCTAAAACACTTTATCATATGGCTATTTCTGTGTCAACGAGTGGTTCGACCTTGTTTAGCGATTAGATCTAGTATCGGTCACCAATTTGGAAGATAAACCCGATTAGGCCTATTAAAAAAGGGCGGCTATGCATCTAGCCTCCCTTTATCTTCCAACTACCAAGATCTATCGCACCCGGAATTGCTAAATTCCAACATCGCGAATTTCCAAATAGCGTTCTAATTTTCGTTTTACTCTTTGCAGAGCATTATCAATCGATTTGACATGACGGTCTAAATCCACCGCGATCTCTTGATACGAGCGGCCGTCAAGATACAGCATGAGAACTTTACGTTCCAGGTCGCTAAGTATTTCAGACATCTTATCTTCCAGGCCTACAAATTCTTCCTGGTTAATGATCAGCTCCTCAGGGTCGCATACCTGTGAACCGCAGATAATGTCCAGTAACGTCCTATCCGAATCCTCATCGTATATCGGCTTGTCCAAAGAGACATAGGAATTAAGCGGTATATGCTTCTGTCTTGTTGCCGTCTTGATCGCAGTAATGATCTGGCGGGTAATGCATAGCTCGGCGAAGGCCTTGAACGAAGCAAGCTTATCTCCTCGAAAATCCCGGATCGCCTTATAAAGACCTATCATTCCTTCTTGAATGATATCTTCTCTGTCGGCACCGATCAAAAAGTAGGATCTGGCTTTAGCTCGAACAAAACTACGGTACTTATTGATCAAGTACTCCAACGCTTCACTGTCGCCATTCTGAACGGCTTCGACAATGTCCTCATCACTTTGGATTTCATAGTCAAACCTAACCCATCTCTCGAGGTTGACACTCACTATAAATCCCTCCGGCTGCAACGCACGGTGCCCCGTCACTCATTCAAGTAATACGAACAGTATATACGAAGGCGCATGATAGCGTCAACAAGAAAAGTGCCAAAAGATGTAAAGGAAAACAATGTCAAGGGTATAAAGGCGAAAAAATGATAACGTTTTATTCTCTTCGCCAACGTTCGAACATTTTCCGCAATTCCGGACTCAACTTGGAGTCGATCGTATTTCGGCTGGTACTGTTGCTCCGTTCCACAATCTTGGCCTGAACTTCCTTCTCGCTCTGTTCAATCTGAATCAGCAGTTCACGGGCTGACACGCGAAGCGCACCCTGACCAAAGATCACATGCTGCTCTACCATGTCACTTGTCGCAACATAGATCTGCCGCCTGGGCCTTGCAAACTCGTGACAGAGCCGTTCTATACATTCATCAGCCGTCTCCTTCTCCTTGGTGAAGTGGACATCTACCTGATTCTGAGTGAAGGATTTGCCCAGCCCAGGCACCTGATAAGCATCAAAAACAACGACGACCTGCCTACCCGAGAAAGCCTGGTAATCCGCCAAACGTTCCAGCAGAGAATCACGTGCTGCCTGCAAATCATTCCTGGACAAAGCGGCCAGATATGACCATCCGCCGATCATATTGTACCCGTCTACAAGAAGAACATCGCGCTTGTCGCGCATAGGCGCTATCCTTCGGCGCGGCGAATGCGCATTACTTCATACATCATTACTCCGGCGGCAACCGAAGCGTTCAGAGAATTAAGGCGTCCGTTCATCGGTAACTTGAGCAGCACGTCACAGGTCTCACGAACCAAACGACCCATCCCTTTGTTCTCATTCCCGATAACGATCGCCACGGGTCCACCTAATATTTTGCCGCCTCCATAGATTTCTTCCTTCGCCGCGACATCAGTTCCGACGATCCATACGCCAGCTTCTTTCAGCTGTTCCATCGTCTGCACAAGATTAGTTACTCTAGCAACAGGAACATATTCGACAGCACCTGCCGATGTTCTCGATACCGTAGCCGTCACTGCAACGGAGCGGCGCTTCGGAATAATGACACCATGAACACCCGTGCATTCCGCAGTACGCAAAATCGAACCTAGATTGTGCGGGTCCTCGAGTTCATCGAGAATGAGCAGGAAGGGCGCTTCCCCTTGTTCAGCCGCCTTTGCAAGCAAATCTTCGACCTCGACATAGGCATACGGAGCCGCCTGGGCTACTACACCTTGATGTTGCATGCCTGGTACCATCGTATCGAGCTTGCGCTTATCGACAAATTGCACCACGATACCTTGGGCCTTGGCTTCAGCTATAATCGGTTGTGTTAAATGCTTCTGCGCACCTTCAGCGATCCATATCTTATTGATTGTTCGGCCAGCTCTAAGCGCCTCCATCAAGGAGTGCTTACCGGCAATCCATTCTTGATCTTCCATCATTATATCCTCCCAAGGAGCTATAGCTCCCGTATATAATCTGTCCGTAGAGGTTGAAGTACTTCTTCTGGATAAAGGCAGCCGGGTGAAATGTTCTTCCGATCGCTGTTGTTCATGGATTTCCTGATCTATTAGAACCCAACAAGGTGGAAATCCATTCACAAAGGCGAACGCTACGCTTCTCCAGAATCATTTCACCCTCTTGCCTATTCCCTGCTCTTATTTGATTTCAACCTATGTGCTTATCGTTCTTCTTCCTCTAGCAGCTGGAAGCCTGCAGCGATCAGTTCGCGCAAGCGATCATGTGCCCCGGTGTAATATAAGTATCCGACCAAGCTCTCAAAAGCGGTTGCCTGACGGTAGTCTAATACATTCGCGTTCTTCGGAACTGTCCCCGATTTCGCATTCCGACCTTGCCGGACAACATCCTTCTCATCGTCGGAGAGCTGAGACTCAAGCAGAGCAAGTAGTCTGGCCTGCGCCTTGGCAGATACATATTTTGTAGACTGGCCATGTAGATGATGCGGCCGTAAATTAGGCTTGGCCATCACATGCTGGCGCACGGCTACCTCAAATACCGCATCGCCAATATAGGCGAGCGCCAGCGGCGGAAGCAGCCTCAGCCGGTTTGGCTGGCTGCTCCGGGAACCAGAGCGGCGCAGGCGATGCAGAGACCGCTGCTTCTGCCAAATGATCTTGCTTCGCGCTGTTTACCTCGCTGTTCGGATCTGTCATTTACGACGCCACCTCATACCCTGTGGCGTGTCTTCCAGAATAATTCCCTGCGCATCGAGCAGATCGCGGATCTCATCGGCACGCGCCCAATTTTTGGCCTTGCGCGCTTCTGTACGCTCTGCGATCAATGCCTCAATCTCATCGTCCAGAAGCTCCGCCTCTGCTTCAACAGCGATACGCAGAACTCCGTTCATTTCCTTGAATAACTGATGGGCCGCTTCCAGATCAGCACGATTCACATCGTTCTGCTGTAGTAAACTGTTCACTTCGCTTACCCAGTCAAACATCGCAGTGATCGCATCCGGAGTATTGAAATCATCCTGCATCTTTGCATGGAATGCCGCTGAAATTCCCGCCAGCTTCTGCCCCACGCATCTGTAATTTGGCTATCTGTGCCCTCTACTTCCAAGCTGTTCAAGCGATACAGCAAATTGCTCAACGCGTTGGAAATCCGCTCTACGCTGCGCTCTGCCTGATCCATCGTCTCTGCGGAGAAATTCACCTGGTTGCGGTATTGGGTCGACAGGATCGCATAGCGAATTGCCTCAGGCTTATGTCGAGTTAACAAATCTTTAACCAGAACTCCGTTGCCAAGCGATTTGGACATCTTCTCGCCATCGATATTAACATAACCGTTATGCATCCAATAATTAGCCAGCGGCTTGCCTGTCATCGCTTCGGACTGTGCAACCTCACACTCATGATGTGGAAATTCCAAGTCCTGTCCTCCGCCATGAATATCGAGCGTATCGCCAAGCAATAACCGTGACATCGCCGAGCATTCGATATGCCAGCCCGGACGGCCTTGACCCCATGGGCTATCCCAGGAAATCTCACCTGGCTTGGCTGCTTTCCACAATACGAAGTCAACGGGACTCTCTTTACGGGTGTCAACATCAATACGGATGCCGAACTGCAGCTCCTCGATATTCTGCCTGAGAGCTTACCGTAATCGGCAAATTTGCTTGTGCGGAAAAAGACATCGCCACCTTTTTCATAAGCAAAGCCTTTGCGCTCCAGCTCATGAATGAAACCAATAATCTCATCCATGTTCTCGGTAACGCGTGGGTTCGCCGTGGCACGTGGAATGCGTAGACCTTCCAGGTCAGCATAGAACGCCTCGATGAACATGCTTGCCACTTCAGGTACAGGCAGCTTCATCTCCTCAGCTTTGCGGATTAGCTTATCGTCTACATCCGTAAAGTTCACCACATAGTTCACATCATAATCCTGGTTCTCCAGATAGCTGCGAACCACATCAAAGAATATAACCGGCCTTGCATTTCCGATATGGATATATCCGTATACAGTTGGTCCGCATACATACATTTTAACTTTCCCCGGCTCCTGAGTGACGAACTTCTCCTTCGTCCGGGTTAATGTGTTATAGATTTGCAGTGCCATGCGCTCTGTCCTTTCGTATATGAGGTTGTTCAAAAAGTCCACTTTTGATCACGAAGTGAATCAAGAGGCATCTCGACGTCGAATCTTGAATTCAGCCGGGCCTTCCGGTGCTCACGTAGGTTTTGCCTACGCTCCGCTCCTCAGTCCCTAACTTCATCCAACCTTCTCGGTGCTGAAAACCGGACTATTTGAACATACACTTAAAATATAGTAATCTTCAAATTCGTTAATCACTTATTGCTCCACGCGTGATTCATCCGGCATACTTTGCCGCAGCGTCTTGATTTCGGCCCGTAGCTGTTCGATCTCCTGCTGCATCGCCCGCATAGAATCAACCATTGGATCGGGCAATTGGTGATTCAAACGATCCAGACGCTTGCCATCCTGACGGACCACTTTGCCTGGAATTCCAACCACCGTACTACCTGGAGGAACCTCCTTAAGGACGACTGAGTTGGCCCCGATATTCGCCTGGTCTCCTACCTTGAAGGAACCAAGCACCTTCGCACCTGAGCCGATGACAACATTGTTCCCAATTGTTGGATGGCGCTTCCCCTTCTCTTTGCCACTTCCCCCCAAGGTTACCCCCTGATAGATAACCACATCATCCCCGATTTCGCAAGTCTCGCCAATGACAACCCCCATACCATGGTCAATGAAAAGACGCTTGCCGATCGTGGCCCCCGGATGAATCTCAATCCCGGTAAAGAAGCGGCTAATCTGCGACACCGTCCTGGCTGCTGTAAACCAGCGGTGCCGATAGAAGGAATGGGCGATCCTATGACTCCATATTGCATGTAGGCCGGAATAGGTAAAGACTACCTCGAACCAGCCCCGTGCCGCCGGGTCATTCTCAAATACCGCCTCAATGTCGGATTTGATTATTTTGAACATAGCTCCCCTCTTTCCTTGCGGATCCATCGCGACCTGCCTATATACAATGAAAAATAACGCCAGATCTCCCCCGAATGTCAAAAAAGCGCCCCTGCAGCCTAGAGCTGCAGAGACGCTTCATGCGTGGTTCCACTCTGCTTCGGGTAAGGCGGTCTCCCATAACGCCACACAATGGCGAATGAAATCCGGATCCTCTCCCCTTTATGGAGATCCTTAACGCGGATAATACGGCAGCATCTACTGGTCCAATAGGCCCTTCGATGTTGCAGCTCCCGGGTGCATTTCCGCTGCGCAAGATTGAGATAACTTCCAGCCCGAAGCGATATTCATCGCCTCCCGATTATCCTCTCTGTTCAATCCGCCTTCTTGCGTACTTCTCCCGATCTATGCCGATAGCTTACAGGGATTCCCCTGCAAAACAAGCTATAAATCACTTCTTAATAAAGAAACTTATATTGGTTCTATCTTACTCGAAAGACACTAAAACTGACAATATATTATTGACAACTTAGATCCGCGACTGCAGAAGCTCCTTCACGCGCTCTTGTCCCAACAGGTAGATCGTCTGGTTCAAATCGCGGCCATGCATTTGTCCGGTCAGAGCAACACGGATCGGCATGAACAGCCCTTTACCTTTGACGCCTGTTTCTTTCTGAACTGCTTTGATAGAAGCACCGATATTCTCGACCGAGAATTCATCCATCGCCTCGATCTTGGCCAGGAATGCGCTCAGTACTGTAGGAACTTGCTCCTCCGCCAGTATAGGAGCTGCTTCCTCATCAACCGCAACCTCTGCACGGAAGAACATCTCTGACAGCGGGACGATATCTGATGCAGCAATCATCTGCTCCTGATAAAGGGCAACCAGCTTATTAGCCCATGCCTCCTGCTCGGCGGTTAGCTCAGCTGGCAGGCGTGATGCTTCCTGCAGATGCGGAATCGCCATAGACGCGATTCGTTCAGGATCAGCATTCTTAATATAATAGTTATTCAAGTGGGCTAGTTTCTGCTTATCAAATACCGCAGGACTGCGCGACAGACGATTCTCATCGAAAATGGAGATCAGTTCTTCCTTCGAGAAGATTTCCTGCTCCCCTTCCGGAGACCATCCAAGCAGGGCGATGAAGTTGAACATCGCTTCCGGCAAGTAGCCGAGCTTGTCGTATTGCTCCATGAACTGGATTACCGATTCGTCACGTTTACTCAGCTTCTTATGGTTGTCGCCGACGATCAAGGTCATATGTCCGAAACGCGGTGGCTCCCAACCGAGGGCTTCATATATCATCAACTGACGCGGGGTGTTGGAGACATGATCCTCACCGCGAAGTACATGCGTAATATCCATCAGATGATCATCCAGTGCTACCGCAAAATTATACGTTGGAATTCCATCCTTCTTCACGATAACAAAATCACCGCTGACGTCGGATTCAAACGTAATCGGTCCTTTAACAAGATCATCAAATGTATAGGTTCTTCCTGCCGGGACATGGAATCGAATGCTGCAGCCACGTCCTTCAGCTTCGTGAGCCGCGATCTGCTCTGCACTCAGATGCCGACACTTGCCGGAATAACGTGGGGTCTCACCGCGAGCCGTTTGCTCCTCGCGCTCTTTCTCCAGTTCCTCTTCTGTACAATAACAACGATAAGCCAGTCCGCGATCCAGCAGATCCTGCCAATAGGTCTTGTAAATATCAAGTCTTTCCGTCTGCCGGTACGGGCCGTAATTACCGCCCACATCAACGCTCTCATCCCAGTCCATACCAAGCCATTTGAGGTATTTGAACTGGTCTTCTTCACCGCCAGCAATATTCCGCTTCACATCGGTATCTTCAATACGAACGATGAATTTCCCGCCATGATGTCTTGCAAACAAATAATTGAACAAAGCCGTTCTGGCATTGCCAATATGTAAATGTCCTGTCGGACTCGGCGCATAACGCACACGAACTTCCGTCATTCCAATCCCCTCCCGATTCGTGTAAATGAATACAGCTAACTGTCGGAACTGGCTATATATTAGAATTAGTCAGTTAATTATAAGTTAACCCTACAACCTCAAGATGATAGCATATCCTTCATCAGACATACAATACATTGTGCCGCAATTCCTTCGCCGCGGCCCGTGAATCCTAGCTTCTCCGTCGTCGTAGCCTTCACGTTGATCTGTTCAGGCTTAGCTCCCAGAGCTTTAGCGATAATCTCCACCATCTGCGGAACATACGGCGCCATCTTAGGCCGCTCCGCGATGATCGTCGCATCCAGATTGCCGAGACGGTAACCGCGATCCTGCGCCATCTTCCAAACCAGTCTCAGCAGCTCAAGACTATCCGCATCCTTATAAGCTGGATCGGTATCTGGGAAGTGACGCCCAATATCCCCAGCGCAAGCGCGCCTAAAATTGCATCGCTTATCGTATGCAGCAGAACATCAGCGTCAGAGTGCCCAAGCAACCCTTTCTCATAAGGAATCGTCACCCCGCCGATAATACAAGGTCTCCCCTCTACCAATTGATGCACGTCGAATCCTTGTCCTACAGCTATCATATCATCTCTCTCCCCATCAAAATTGTTCATCGTACTGAAAACCGGACTTTTTGAAATCTAATCTTTAATTATGACGCAATATAAATTCAGCGTAATCCAAATCCTCTGGCGTCGTGATCTTGATGTTACGATATCCCCCTTCAACCACTCTGACGGGAAGGCCGAGCCGCTCCAGCAGCATCGCATCATCTGTACCGACGAAACCATCCTGTGCGGCCTGTTCATGAGCATCAAGCAGCTGTGAACAGCGAAAAGCTTGCGGGTCTGTATCGCCCACAAGCTCCGGCGAGGGGGCGTACCGATCACTTGCCCCTGCTCGTTCACCTGCTTGATCGTATCCTTCACAGGCGCAGCAAGAACGGACGCACCATGATCCACGGCTGCCTCAATACAAGCCGTAATCTGCTCCTCCGTCACAAAAGGGCGTACGCCGTCATGCACCAGTACATAGGGGCTTTCGATTTGCCGAAGCCCCAGATACACCGATTCTTGACGCTCCGCGCCGCCCGGAATAACTTTTGCTTTTGTTGTGATACCGTACTCGCTAATCCAGGTCTTGCAGCGCTCTACATCCTGCTCACCAGTCACAAGTACTATCTCTTCAATCATAGGGTGGCGGTCAAACATCTCCAATGTATGAACGATGATCGGTTTGTTCTGAAGCAGCAAGTATTGCTTACTCTCTATCGTCCCCATACGGGTTCCCGACCGGCCGCCACTACGATAGCCCCAACATGGGGACTTGTCTCAGTATTCATGTGCTTTGCCTCACCCAGACTAGAATTATGCCATCAGAGGTAGTTCAAAATGTCTGCTTTTGATCACGAAGTAACACTGAGAGCTATTCGACATCGAATCTTGAATTCAGCGGGCCTTCCGGTGCTCACGTACCAACTACGTACGCTCCGCTCCTCAGTCCCTAGCTTCATCCAACCTTCTCGGTGCTGAAAACCAGCCTTTTTGAACATACATATAGGTCCCCCTCACGCCTAAGCCGCAGGGGCATCCTCGCATTTATTCTCATCATACCGAATTTACTGGGCTTTTTCCAACAGTTTCGGTTTAGCGAAGATCATTCGTCCCGCAGAAGTCTGCAATACGCTGGTAACAAGTACTTCCGTGATGCTGCCTATGAAATCCCGTCCACCTTCAACAACGATCATCGTCCCATCATCCAGATAAGCCACGCCCTGGCCGTGCTCCTTACCATCCTTGATTACCTGTACCATAATCTCCTCACCTGGCAGAACGACCGGCTTAACCGCATTGGCCAGATCATTAATGTTCAGCACCGATACACCCTGAAGCTCGCATACCTTATTCAAGTTGAAATCATTGGTAACGACTTTGCCCTGCAGCACCTTCGCCAGTTTAACCAACTTACTATCCACTTCCGAGATTTCCTCGAAATCCCCTTCATAGATCATGACTTTCACGTCCAGCTCCTTCTGAATCTTATTCAGAATATCCAAGCCGCGGCGGCCACGATTACGCTTGAGCAGGTCCGATGAATCAGCGATATGCTGAAGCTCCTCAAGTACAAATCCCGGGATCACAATCGTTCCTTCAATGAAACCCGTCTTACAAATATCCGCGATACGTCCATCGATAATGACACTAGTGTCTAATATTTTATGATGCTCCAGCTTCTCTTCTTCCTCCGATGAGCTTCCCACTGCCCCGACTTCCACAGCGAGGACAGTTCATCCTTCTTCTCCAAAGCAACATACAGTCCTATGTAGCCAAATAGGGTTGAAGCCGCCAATTGGGCAAATACCTCTAGCGAACCAAGCCAGGACAATACGGGATAGAGCAGTAATGAAAGAAGAAGTCCTGCAGTTAATCCGAGCGTTCCGGCCGCCATCTTATTCATAGGAATCTCCGTCAACCGGGTAATCAGGCGTCCAATTTGTGTAGCAAGCGTCTCAGCAACAAGCGAGTACATGAATAAAAAAAGACAAGCACCAGCAACCGCCAGAATAAGCTGCCCCACAATCATCGGCATGTCAGCAAACCAGGAGCGAAGCGGTTCCGGAAAACTCCGGCGAGTCCTGTAGCGGTATATCCGAACCAAGCACCAGCCAGACCGGATAGAATTAATAAACTTTTCTTAAGCATGTCCTTCTCTTCACCTCCATAAATTGTATACTTTCTTTATCCAGTATGATCCAATTTTTCGTAGTGTAATCCAGAGAGAAAGACTTTTTTCCTCATTTTTCCGTTTGTCTGCTGCTTACGATGATCATATAATTTGTCTCTCCAACCCGTTATTATGGGATTTCTGGTTGATTAGTGAGGAAAATGTGGCATATAATGGACTCAATTCATAATATTGAGGTGGATGGAAAATGAGCGCACCAAGCCTTCATTCTTTTCAAGATCAAGTTTCTGAGCTGTTGCTCCGTCACCGCAGTTTGCTGGACGTTATGTCCAAAATGGGACAAACTAATGCCGCAGCGACCCGTTCCGTAACCAAGGCGATTACCGAATGCGGCTGTATTGAGCTGCACGCCACGAAGCAGGATTTTGAGCCTGGTATGGATTTGCAGGAGGCCAAAGAGACGATAAGCAAGCACGTTCAGGGAGAGCTATGTGAGAATTGCCGGGATGTGATTACGAATGAGCTTGGTAGAAGCCTGTTCTACATGTCGGCGCTTTGCAATTTGCTTGGTATCGATATGGAGGAAATTGTGGAACGCGAATCGCAAAAATGCTCGACACTGGGACTGTTCAACATGTCTTGAACCATTCCTAACTAGCAATCAGCATAGGAATATGAAGCAACACAAAAAAAGGCATCATCTTCCGCCTAAGGCGGCAGGATGAATGCCTTTTATTTATGTCTTGCTATTTGGACCGAAATACTTTATCGGCTTCATCATCATGGTGATTTTTGCGACGAAGTAACCGATCTAAACTTTGTTTAAGTCCGTACCCGGCATAAAGAACCAAAGGAATAAAGACCAGCTTGGAGATTTGATCCGGGAAGAAAACGGCGACTAATATCGCAATAATAATGACAAAAGGAGCGTAAGTAATTGCTTTCTTAGGAATTCCGACCTTTTTGAAATTCGGATATTTCACTGAACTAACCATCAAGTATGACAATAGAAGCATTGTGACTATAAAATATGGGGCCCCGATATTGTTATGAAATAAGGCCAATGTTGCTACGACACCGCCTGCAGCAGGAATCGGCAATCCGATGAAATATCCCGGGATTCCGGACTGAACATTAAAGCGAGCAAGTCTAAGCGCACCGCACATCGGAAATATGGCTGTAACTGCCCAAGCCAGACCAGGCTGGACATTCTGGAAAGCAATAATATACATAATGAGTGCGGGAGCTACCCCAAATGAGACAACGTCGGATAAAGAGTCGAGTTCCTTGCCAAAATCGCTCTGGGCATTCAAAGCTCTGGCAACACGCCCATCCAAACCATCCATCAACATCGCTACGATAATCATGATAGATGCCAGGCTATATCTACCATTCATCGCTAACATTATGGCGATCATCCCCATGAATAGATTGCTCAGTGTAAAAAGGTTTGGAATTGATTTTGTAACCATCTCTTCACCTCTACTAGTTATTCCACTTAATCATCATTTCATGATAGGTTAATTATATTTGCCTGTCAATGAACACTTGTTCCTGTATTCGCTTCAGCCCTTCTTTAATTGCACGTGCCCTTGCTTCCCCAATACCGTCAACTTCATCGAGTTCTTCAATCGATGCCATTAGTATTTCCGGTAGCTCACGGAATCGTTCAACCAAATTATGAATGATGACATTGGGCAGACGAGGATCTTATTCAATACGCGATACCCGCGAGGTGATATAATCTCCTCTGAAGTAGCCGCCACGGAAGGATAGCCGAGCAGGCGGGTGATATGAACATCGTCCAAAAGTTCATCGTCGCTGGATCGCTTCAGACCAAGAATGATCTCACGGATCGCTTCGTCACTGCCATCCCTGGCATAATCTTTGTAGAGCAGCCAAGCTTCTTCCTCCATATTGCTGACCAGCTCCTCCATCTGCATGCTGATCAGCCGGCCCTCGATTCCAAGTTCATTGATGAAGCGCTTGATCTCCAGCTTAATGCGGATGACCATCTCTACCCGCTGCATGACATTCACGACTTCAGGAATCGTTACTAATTCCTCGAACTCCGAAGCGGACAGATTCGTCAGCGCCTGATTGAGTACCGCTCTGTATTTCTCCAGCGTCTGAATCGCCTGGTTCGCCTTGGTCAGAATTTCTCCGCTCTCCTTCAGCGCATAACGAAGTCCCCCTTGATACAGGGTAATGATAGTGCGGCGCTGTGAGATCGATACGACCAACTTGCCCGTCTGCTTAGCGACGCGTTCCGCCGTCCTGTGACGAATCCCGGTCTCCGACGATGCGATAGAAGAATCAGGGATCAACTGTGTATTCGCATATAATATTCGTTTCAAATCTTCACTAAGAATGATGGCTCCATCCATCTTGGCCAATTCATACAGATAGTTAGGAGAAAAATCGCAATTGATGGAAAAACCGCCTTCTACAACCTCCATTACTTCAGGGCTATAGCCAACTACGATTAAACCGCCGGTTTTCGCACGCAGCACATTTTCCAACCCATCCCGAAAGGAAGTACCCGGAGCCACGAGCTTCAGCAAATCATTCATTTTCTCTGCCTGAGTTGTTTCTTTCATTATTGTGCCCCCTAATCTAATGCAACAGCAAGCGCATCTGCAACGGTATTTACACCGATTAATTCTATCTCTTTGGGCCCCTGCCAGCCCTTCAGACTCTTCTCCGGCAGAATAACCCGTTTGAAGCCGAGCTTCGCAGCCTCTTTACTCTCTGTTCGACGCGTGAGACCGCTCTGACTTCCCCTGTAAGCCCGACTTCGCCGAATACGACATCATAAGGCTTCGTAGGTACATCGCGGAAGCTGGAGGCAATACTAACGGCAATCGCCAGGTCTACGGCGGGTTCATCGAGCTTCACTCCGCCGGCCAAATTAACATAGGCGTCCTGATTCTGCAGGAACATACCCATTCGCTTCTCCAACACGGCAATAATCAAATTCATCCGGTTATGATCCACACCCGTAGCCATTCTACGCGGGGAAGAAAACAAAGTTGACGTGACTAGAGCCTGGAGCTCGACCAGCATCGGTCTGGTCCCTTCCATGCTGGCCACTACAGTGGAACCTGCAACGCCAAGCGGACGTTCAGAGAGGAATAGCTCTGAAGGATTCAGAACCTCTTCCAAACCGGCTTCATTCATTTCAAATATACCCATTTCATTGGTGGAGCCAAAACGGTTCTTTACTGCACGTAGCAATCGGTATGAATGGTGACGCTCGCCTTCGAAATACAACACACAATCGACCATATGCTCCAGCATACGTGGACCAGCGATAGCCCCTTCCTTCGTAACATGTCCGACCAATACAGTGGCAATTCCCTGCCCTTTGGCAACCCGCATGAACCGCGCTGTACATTCGCGAACCTGAGAGACACTACCAGGTGCACTGGTTACCTCCGGCATATATACCGTCTGGATCGAGTCGATCACGAGGAAATCCGGTTTGACTTCATTGATTGCTTCCTCAATTCCATCGATGCTGCTCTCACACATAACGTACAGATTCGGCGACAATGCCCCAAGTCTCTCTGCCCGCAGCTTCGTCTGGCGGACCGATTCCTCTCCAGAAACATAGAGCACTTTCCTGCCTGAATTGGCCATTTCATTCGAAGTTTGCAGAAGTAATGTCGATTTCCCGATTCCAGGATCTCCGCCAACCAGGACCAAGGATCCAGGGACAATCCCTCCGCCTAGTACACGGTTAAGCTCTCCAATCCCAGTAAGGATTCGCGGCTCTCGGCCACTCTCTATATTTATGATCGGAAGTGGCTTTTCTTTCGTATGAAATATCCCAGAGGAAATCCCTTGTGTCTTGACCACTTTCTCGGTTTCTTCCACCATACTGTTCCATGCCCCACATCCAGGACATTTCCCATACCATTTCGGTGATTCATACCCGCAATCGGTACAGAAGAACTTTGTCTTTACTTTTGCCATTAATCTCTCCTTCTTACTTTCGCAATATTTAACAAACCTTGCAGGTTGCACCACAAAGCCAATAATCAAAGTTTATCATTGTTATCGATTTGGCGTAAAGTTTTGCCTGCAAACAATTTCCGTTAACTTCTGAAAAACATGTAAAAATCATTGAAAAGAACATTAAACTGCGAAAAATTATGTATGTATAACTACTTAATTGAAAAAAACAGCTTCCAAAGCAATGACTGCTCTGGAAGCTGCTTGCTTTTATTATGTTAATCGGCAAATTGGCCGCTCTAATGAAGATATTTCAGGTGAAATTTTGGACAAAGTCAACAATTTATGCCATTTTCACAAAATCCCCGGTTTTTTTCACGGTTAATTCACCATTGTCTTCATCAATCGTGAGCGAATCGCCTTTCTTCACTCTGCCGGTCAGCAATTCTTCAGACAGACGGTCTTCGATATGCTTCTGGATCGCCCGACGCAATGGACGAGCACCGTAGGTTGGATCATAGCCTTCCTTAGCCAAGAATGCCTTTGCTTTGTCCGTTAGCACAAAGTCGACATCGAAATCGTTCAGCCGTTTCCGTAATTCTTCAGCCATCAGCGTTACGATCTCTCCGATATGCTTCTCTTCGAGAGAATGGAACACGATAATCTCGTCGATCCGGTTCAGGAACTCAGGGCGGAAGCTCTTCTTCAGTTCTTCCATCACCTTAGTCTTCATATTATCGTAATCTGCACCCGCATCTGTTACAGCAGTGAAGCCCATTCTAGTATTGCGACGAATTGCTTCAGCCCCAACGTTAGAGGTCAGAATGATCAGTGTGTTACGGAAGTCAACAACCCGGCCTTTGGAATCGGTCAATCGTCCATCTTCCAGCACTTGAAGGAGAATGTTGAATACTTCTGGATGAGCCTTCTCGATCTCATCAAGCAACACAACCGAATATGGCTTGCGGCGTACTTTCTCGGTCAATTGACCGCCTTCTTCATAACCGACATATCCCGGAGGCGCACCGACCAGACGAGCGGTGGAATGCTTCTCCATATATTCCGACATGTCGATGCGGATTACGGCATTCTCATCACCGAACATCGACTCAGCGAGAGCACGAGCCAATTCGGTCTTACCTACACCGGTTGGACCAAGGAAAATGAAGGAGCCCATCGGACGCTTCGGATCTTTAAGTCCGGCACGTGCGCGGCGGATGGCCCGACTGACTGCCTTGACAGCCTCATCTTGACCGATGACGCGCTCATGCAGTATGGATTCCATATTCATGAGACGCTCAGTCTCTTCCTCTTTCAGCTTGTTAACAGGAATTCCCGTCCAGCTTGCCACGACTTCAGCAATATCCTCCGGAGTAACTTCGGAATCCATACGGCCTTGCTTTTCCTTCCATTGGTTCTTCGTCACATCAAGCTCTTCGCGAATCTTCTGTTCAGTATCACGCAGTGCTGCTGCTTTCTCGAACTCCTGGCTTTGTACAGCCGCATCCTTCTCCTTGCGGATGTCCTCCAGACGGCTCTCCAGTTGCTTCAAATTAGGCGGTACCGTATAAGTGCTCAGCCTTACCTTAGAACCAGCCTCATCGATCAAGTCGATCGCTTTGTCCGGCAGGAAACGGTCTTGAATGTAGCGGTCGGACAGTTTAACAGCTTGCTCGATCGCTTCATCCGTAATCTTCACACGGTGATGCGCTTCATAACGATCGCGGAGACCATGCAAAATCTGAATCGTCTCATCCGTGGAGGGCTCATCGACCGTAATCGGTTGGAAACGACGCTCCAGGGCGGCATCTTTCTCAATATACTTGCGGTATTCATCCAGCGTTGTTGCCCCGATACATTGCAACTCGCCACGGGCCAGCGCTGGCTTTAGAATATTGGAGGCATCAATGGCGCCTTCGGCTCCACCAGCTCCAATCAGCGTGTGAAGTTCGTCAATGAACAGGATGATGTTACCCGCTTGGCGAATCTCATCCATAATCTTCTTCAAACGGTCCTCGAATTCGCCGCGGTATTTCGTTCCCGCCACGACAGAACCCATATCGAGCGTCATGACACGCTTATCGCGTAAGGTCTCAGGAATTTCATTATTTACGATCTTCTGAGCCAATCCTTCGGCAACCGCTGTCTTACCAACACCTGGTTCACCGATCAGTACCGGATTGTTCTTCGTCCGCCGGCTCAACACCTGAATGACGCGCTCGATTTCTTTACTTCGCCCGATTACCGGATCAAGGTTGCCTTCTTTGGCAGAAGCGGTCAAATCACGGGCAAGGCTATCTAGCGTTGGCGTGTTCACATTGACTGGTGCACCGTGATGGCTAGAGACGGCTTCGCTGCTGCCTAGCAGTTGCAATACTTGCTGACGAGCTTTGTTCAAGCTGATACCCAGATTGTTAAGTACTCGTGCAGCTACGCCTTCGCCTTCACGAATCAATCCCAGCAGAATATGCTCCGTTCCGACATAGGTGTGGCCCAGCTTACGGGCTTCGTCCATCGACAACTCGATTACTTTCTTAGCACGCGGCGTATAGGCGATATTAATCGGCTGTTCCTGACCGCGTCCAATTAGAGTCTCGACTTCATCCTGTATCTTCTCCAAACCAAGACCGAGACCGATAAGGGCTTTGGCAGCAATGCCCTCGCCTTCACGGATCAATCCCAGTAGAATATGCTCTGTTCCGATATTGTTGTGCCCCAGTCTGACTGCTTCATCCTGAGCTAGAGCCAGTACCTTCTGAGCGCGTTCTGTAAATCTACCAAACATCATATCCAATACACCTCCATATTAAATCTATCCCAACCAATTTTGATCACGAAGTAACACTGAGAGCCTATTCGACATCGAATCTTGAATTCAGCCGGGCCTTCCGGTGCTCACGTACCAACTACGTACGCTCCGCTCCTCAGGCCCTAACTTCATCCAACCTTCTCGGTGCTGAAAACCGTCTTTACACAAACTTTATTGCACATTATCCTTCAAATGCTCGCGAATCACCTTGGCGCGGTATATATCCCGCTCTCCCGGCGACATATTTCCTCCATGCTTCTTCTGCAGAAAGCCCGGCTGTGTCATGACGTTCAATTCATTTAAAGCATGGAATGGTACCTTCACGAAACCAAGATCCACACCAAGTCGAACGTCCGACAGACGTTGCGCTGCTTCCTTCGAATCGATTACTTCGGAATAGGATAATATCCCATATGAACGCATTATACGATCCATAATACGAATTCGCGAGTCAGAAAGCAATTTTTCTCTGGCAGCTTTTTCATGTTCAATAATTTGTACTACGACACCATATAAGTTGTCAATAATCTCGGTTTCGCTCTGTCCGAGCGTAATCTGATTAGAGATCTGGAACAGGTTACCGACAGTCTCGCTACCTTCACCATAAATCCCGCGCACAGCCAGACCGACCTGAGTCACTGCTGACAGAATTCGCCCGATCTGATTCGTAAGAGCCAGCGCAGGCAGATGGATCATAACGGATGCCCTGAGTCCAGTACCGACATTCGTCGGACAACTAGTCAAGTAACCTCGCCGATCATCAAAAGCATAATCGACATGATCCTCAAAAATATCGTCAACAGCAGATGCTTTCTCCCAGGCCTCCTTAACCTGTAGCCCCGGATATAGACATTGAATCCTCAAGTGATCCTCTTCATTCACCATGATACTTAAGCTCTCATCATCGCTAATGAATGCTGCGCCATTCCTTGATTCAGTAACCAGGCTCGGACTGATCAGATGCTTCTCTACCAAAACCTGCTTATCCAGATCATCAAGATCGTCTAGTTCAATCGGATGAAGCTGTCCGAACGGCTGCATTCGTTCATCATTCAGCACCTGTTCAAACCCATTTAATACCTCCTCCGACTGCTGATTCGTAGCCAATATAGGAAAAGGATATTCAATCAGATTGCGGGCGATCCGCACCCGGGTGCTAATTACGATATTCGATTCATTTCCGTCACGATTCATCCACTCGCTAAGCGGTTGCTCTGTAAATTGAAGATTTCCCACTCTTGATTCCTCCTTACTCTGCGGAGATGTTCTTCTCGAGTTCACGGATCTGATCGCGCAGCGCCGCTGCTTCTTCGAACTGTTCGTGAAGAACCCGGTATTGCAGCTCACGGCGGAGATCATCTAGCTTACGCTTCATATGGATATGTCCGCCGACCCGTCTCGGTACCTTGCCGGCATGTGTCGTATTGCCATGGACTCTCCTTAATAGAGGATCCAGACGATCGTTGAAGTATTTATAGCAAGAGCTGCATCCGAACCGCCCCAGCTTACTGAATTGAGAATAGGTCAACCCACATTTCTCACAGCGCAGGTTCTCCGCTGGCTTGACGCCTGAGGCCTGGCCCGATGCTGCAGGACTGAAATCAATCAGACCAGACAACAAGTTATGAATCGAGAAGCCTCCCGCCGTTCCGGGAATCAGTTCTCCCTTCTCACGGGCACAGGCTTCACAAATATGAAACTCCGTCTTCTCTCCATTCACGATCTTCGTGAAATGAAGCGTAGCTGGACGTTTACCGCATTCTTGACATTGCATATCGGAATCCCTCCCTAACTGGATAGACTCATCAACCTAACAAAGAGATCAGCATCGCCTTCATCATCTGCGCCCGGATCTGATCCCGGTACGGCAGCTTCACCATTAATACTTCCCGGGATATGGCCGCCTTCATAAGCGCTGCTTCCCTTCGGGTTAGGAACCGAGACTCCTCCAATTGATAGATAAGTCCCTCTGCCGCCGTCTGACCCATTTCATCTCCAATCGTATGCTGTAGATGAGTATGCAGACTAGTTGAACCGGGGAGCTCAATGCGCCGGATTCGAATATAGCCTCCTCCTCCGCGCTTACTCTCCACTAGATAACCCTTCTCCAGCGTGAAGCGCGTGCTGATGACATAGTTAATCTGAGATGGAACACAGGAAAACTTGTCTGCCAGATCATTGCGCTGTATCTCTACAGCTCCTTCTGGGCTCTCCTGCAAAATACACTTAAGGTGCTTCTCGATAATATCGGAAATATTACGCATCACCCATCCTCCATTGCTCATTACTCCAACATACAGCTAACTTGGATAACCCATATACCTATTATTAACCGTATTCGGTTTGAATATCGGAGGGTGCTTCCAATTTAATACCAGAGGCTTTAGAGGTAGTTCAACCTCACTTTAGAACAACTAGCTGTATGTTGACTTTGACTTTCTTTGACTTTGATTTAATTATAGCACATTTTTCGAATTTGCCAATGGGGTGCTGGGCGGGATCATGTTAAAAAAGAACACTCCAATATGAAGTGTCCTTCGTATATAAGAATCTGGAATTTTTGGATTCCCCTGCGTCTGCTACCCCTCGAGGAAGCTCTTCCGGTAAAGATTCGGTGGCATGCCAACGACCTTCTTAAAGGAGGTGCTAAAATAATGCTGGGAATCGTACCCTGTCTTCTCCGCGATCTCATGCATCGTCAACTTAGTTCCTACTATCAGGCGGATCGCCATAGTCGTTCGAACATGGGTTAACATGCCAATAAAGGACTGACCAGACTCCTGCTTAAAAATACGACTCAGATATACGGACGATACACCCAGCTCATCTGCCACTGCCTCTAATGTTAACTCAGGATCGCTGTATTGCTGCTCGATCATTTCCCGCGCCCTTCTGACGAAATCGGACATACGTGCTTCCCGGTTAACTGCTGACTTGGCTGCTGTGTACAGCTCTGACAGATTCAAATGTTCTTCGTTCAGTTGGAAGCTGACGAGCACATCCAAATCCAAATATTTCTCGCACGCTTCGGCAATGCGGAGGCCGATCATATTGTTCCGGCTGCCCCAGACTAATATAACGATCATCCCTGTCTGATCACGGAAATGGACGTAATCCTCAGCATCGCTCGTCTCCCCGATTAATTCCTCGATCACATTCTCGATTGCGAACAACAAGAGCTGCCGATCCTTCTCAGACATGAACGCCTTCCCCTTAGACTGCTCCGGCCAGCGGACAACTCCGACCATATCGGGCAATCGCTCCGGCATTTGCAGGAAGGCCAGCTGTCCTGCGATCTCATCCTCGCCCACATCACCTTCAATCCACTCCAAGCAAAAGCGCTCCCTAAGCAGCGACACATTCTTGTCGAGCTGCTTAGAGGCGATATCGAGTATTTTCTCATTGGTGGACTCTACGTCCAGCTTCCGAGAGACGCCCGCTAGCACCTCCATTAATTGCCCTGGATTAACCGGCTTTAGAATATAGTCGTCTACACTGAGCTTAATCGCTCTCTTGGCATAGGCGAATTCGTCATGCCCGGTAATTATGATTACTTTACAACCGGGAAGGCGATCGCGTAACTCGCTGATCAGTGTCAAGCCATCCATAATCGGCATACTTAGATCCACGATTAGGATATTTACCTGCTCCTGCAGTGCAAGCTCCAGTGCTTCTTCTCCGTCCTCCGCCTCAGCGACGACCTGTAGATTTAGTCTGTCCCAATCTATGGAGCTTCTGATTCCCTCCCGAATAATAAACTCATCATCAGCTATTATGACCTTCCACTTCTGTTTCATCGCTCTACTCCTCCCGGTGCATGATAGGATGACGAATCGTTACGATCGTCCCTTTCTTCCATTGGCTATCAATCGATATTCCATAAGGCTCCCCATAGCTAAGACGAATCCGTTCCTGCACATTTCTAAGCCCATAGCTCTTAAGAGGACCACTCTCTTCCTCACCTCTCTCCTGCGGCGTAGGCTGCGTGTAATCGGCCTTACCGACTTGATCAAGCTGTGTACGCAGCAATTTCAGCTTATCTTCAGTCATGCCGTTACCGTCATCTTCAATCGTAATGACAACTATGTCCTTATCTGCAGACGCGCGGATCGATATGAAGCCCGGACCACGTCGTTCCTTAATGCCGTGATAGATGGCATTTTCCACAACAGGCTGTAGAATCAGCTTGATTACGAACAGATTCATCAAGTCTGGATCAATATCTATACTGTAGTTCAGCTTGTCTTTATAGCGAGTCTTCTGAATCATCAGGTAGCTACGGATATGCTCGAATTCATCAGCGAGCGGGATAATCTCCTTCCCTCGGCTTAGCCCAATCCGGAACAGTCGCGATAAAGACTCAACCACTTCAGTCGCCTCGTAGGCCCCGTCTTTTCTGGCCAGCCATTGGATCGTATCCAGCGTATTATAGAGAAAATGGGGCTGGATGTGAGCCTGCAAACTGCGCAGCTCCGCCTCCCGCTTCAAGCGCTGCTCCTCATTGACCTGCCGTAACAAACGCTTGATCTGTGCAAGCATCTGGTTAAAGCTCTTACCGAGCATTCCGATTTCATCTCGGCGTTTGCCGTTATAGCGGATGCTCATATTACCGTTCTCAACTTTATGCATGAATGACGACAGCTGGATAATTGGACGTGAGATGGAATAGGACAAATAATAAGATGCCGCGATTCCCAGCAGACTGACGAGAAATACGAAAGAGACGATATACAGATTGATCTCGTTGATCCCTTGAATTCTCTCCTGCATCGGAAACACACCAACCGTAGTCCAGCCCGTAAAAGATGACTTCTGAAATAGAATCTGCATCGGCTTGCCATCTATTTTTTCCGTAAAATCCCCCGCATTATCTATTAAGATCCGTTCCCGGTCAAGCTGATCGACGATGGAATTCTTAGGCGCATAGAGCGCATCCCCCTTGTCATCTATCACGATGAGATACCCCGACTTGCCTAACCTAACATCACGGACCACTTCAGCGATTAACCGCGCTTTGAAATCGATCAGCACGACACCCTGCACGGCCTGAGTCTCCGGATCAAGCACTGCACGGACAAAAGATACGACTTCCTCATCCTTGTAATTGGCGTGGCTCGTTACATTTCTTTTGACCGGATGCCCAACAAGCTTGAAGATCCCCTTCGCCTTTACCGCTTCTTGATACCAGTTCTCTTCCGTCAAATTCCGGCTGGTGCGCGCATACATCTCGTTGCTTAAATATTCCCCTTATTGTTAACAACCATAATTCCAGCAATCTCGGAATGAAGTGTCGTGAAGCCCTGAAGGAATTTCAGCGTGTTATAGCGCTCCTGTTCTCCAGGGAAGGCTGCAGCGCCTCTAGTAAAGAATTCACCTATCTCTGGGTTAAAGGTAATCAGATAGGATACGTTCTGCATATTACTGGCGTGATAATCGAGTGACTTATCTACATTGCCGATCAACTGGGAAGTCTGCCCGTTGACCTGCTCTTCAATCGTGTAACTGGTTGCCCATGAGATCAAGAGCCCAAGGCACAGAGCTGGAAATATGCTGATCAGTAGAATATGCAAAATGAGTTTGTCGCGAATCGACCAGTTATCGAATTGCAGCCATTTGGTTCGCATGCTTATTCCCCTCCCAATCCCAAACGACAATGATGCAGTTATTTAGCATAGAAATGTTCGACATTGGATTTGGTTACGACCGAGATCCCCGTATCCACATAGGTCGGGAGCGGAGGAACCTGAGCTTCCTGCCAATCTGCAACTGGCTCAACCAGCGAATTGTTCAAATGGAACAACTGCATGAGCGACCAATAACCCATATTCCACGTGCCTTGAGCCATTGTCGCGGATATAACACCTTTCTTGATCAAATCCAATGTGCCTTTATTGGTATCGAAGCTGATCACCTGGATATCGCTCCGATTGTTATTGATAAGCGCGTTACCCACACCGATACCTCCAACGGCTTCCGTGACAAAGATTCCTTTCAGGTCCGGATATTTTAGCAATAATTCCTCTGTCTTGTTCTCGGAGACGACCTGATCCCCTTTATCCTCAACCACCCCTACCACTTTAAGATGGGAATGTTGTCCCTTGATTGTCTCCATGAACCCGTTGACGCGCTGCTGTTGGTTCAATTGATTTTGTTGGGTGAGAATAGCGATGGTTCCCGTCTCACCAATCAGCTCATTCATCTTATGGGCCGCCACGACCCCCGCATTGAAATTGTCCGTACTAAGGAAGGAATAGGCTTTGCTATTAGGAACATTAGAATCGAATAGTACAACAGGTATGCCTGAAGAAACTGCTTTATCGATTACGTTAATCAGCGCCTCAGAGTTAATCGCTGAAACAGCAATCCCGGCAGGCTTCTTGGCAATGACCTGTTCGAGCACGGTGACCTCCTCATGCTCGTCATATTGAGTAGCTCCCCGATACTCTACAGTCACGCCCAATGCTTCCGCCGCATCCTCGAAGCCCTTCAGTGTATTTTTCCAGTATTCGTTACCGGTTAGATAGTTCACCATCACATACTTCTCATCCGATTTCCCCCGAAGGCCAACGGTTGATTCCATCGGGTCGGTTGCCCCACGAGTATATGCCGAGTATAAGTAGATCAGGAACAGACTGATAAGCACAACATATAGAATAACTAGTTTCTTCAATACTTCCCCCTCCGGTGATATCAAGGTAGTCAATTCTAAGGACGGCTTGCCCCTTTCAATTATACTTCGGTAGAAATAAAGCGCTATCTTTTTTGCAAAAGAGAAACACCGCACCCTCAATCAGGTCAATGATCGCGGTACGGTGATATCCCTATATGCGTCGGTTATGCCGCCGTTTTATTTTTGTTATAAATATCGAAGGCTACGGCCAATAGCAAAACGAGGCCCTTGATTCCTTGCTGATAATCGATGCCAAGTCCGATCAGCGACATTCCGTTGTTCATCACGCCCATGACGAGGCCGCCAATCATTGCGCCAATCACCGTACCAACGCCGCCTGATGCTGATGCACCGCCGATAAAGCAGGCCGCAATCGCATCAAGTTCAAAGTTTACACCCGCCTTAGGGGTAGCTACATTCAAGCGAGCGGTGAAGATTAGCCCAGCAAGAGCAGCCATAACGCCCATATTAACGAATACCCAGAAGGTCATCTTCTTCGTCTTAACACCCGACAGCCTAGCTGCCTTCTCATTGCCACCGACCGCATAAATATGTCGGCCCATCACCGTCTTGCGCATAATGAAGGTGTATAACATGACCAAAGCGAACAGGATAACAAGCACATTCGGGATCCCGTTATATGCGGATAATACGAAGGTGAATAAATTGATAATGATCACAATAAAGGTAACTTTAGCGATAAATAAAGGCATGGACAGCACTTCAAATTTATATCGTGACTGCGTAATTCGACCTCTCCACTCCATAAAGATGTACAGCAATGATAACACAGCGCCAAGAAGCAGAGTCAGCATATGAACATTCCAGTTACCGGGAATATCCGGGATGAAACCCGAGCTGATATTTCGGAATCCGGTCGGGAATGGACCGATGGATTGGCCGCCGAGCACCAGCATCGTAAGACCACGGAACAGCAGCATCCCCGCCAAGGTGACGATAAAAGACGGAATGCCGACCATGGCTACCCAGAAGCCCTGCCATGCCCCAATCAGCGCTCCCAACAACAAGCACAGCAGCATAGCAAGCGGGAATGACATGTGGTAATTGACCATCATGACTGCCGCCATAGCCCCAATAAACGCTGCAATCGAACCGACGGACAGGTCGATATGCCCCGTTATGATCACTAACAGCATACCGATAACGAGGATCAGAATGTAGCTGTTCTGCAGTACAAGGTTCGTAATATTCAGAGGCTTAAGCAAAGTACCGTCCGACAAAATCTGAAATAGTCCCATAATCAGCACAAGGACCAGAAACATTCCATATTGCCGTATGTTGTTACGCAGCAGTTTAGTTATGGTGCTCATCTTCGATCTTCCCCTACTCTTGGTCATCAATCTCATCAATGCTTCCTGCGTTGCATTTTCTCTTGCGATCTCCCCTGTAAATCTTCCTTCATTCATCACATAGATTCGGTCACACATGCCGAGCAGCTCTGGCAATTCGGAAGATATCATCAGAATGCCTTTACCGGAATCGGCAAGCTCGTTGATAATCGAGTAAATTTCATATTTGGCGCCGACATCAATTCCCCGCGTAGGTTCATCCAGAATGAGCAAGTCAGGCCCAGAGAATATCCACTTGCTGAGCACTACTTTCTGTTGATTGCCCCCACTGAGATTTCCGGTCTTCTGTAGAATGCTGGGTGCCTTTATGTTCAATTTCTTGCGAAAATCTTCAGCCACGATGACTTCCTGGTTATCATTAATGACGAACCATTTAGAGATCTTGTTCATCGCCGCCAGCGTCGTATTGCGCTTGATATCATCATTTAGAATCAGACCGTACTCTTTACGGTCCTCTGTCACATAAGCGATCCCATTTTCGATAGCTTGGGTAATGTTCTTCAAGTGAAGCTGCTTCCCGTCTTTACGGATCTGGCCACTAATGCGACGTCCATACGATTGCCCGAACAGGCTCATCGCTAGCTCTGTCCTTCCTGAACCCATCAACCCAGCGATACCCACGATCTCGCCACGACGCACTTCAAAGTTGCAGTCATCGATCACTTTGTGATCGGCGAGCACGGGGTGGTACACGTTCCAATTTTTCACCTCGAAAAATAGATCCCCAGCTTCGGCGTATGCTCCGGATAGCGATTCGTAAGCTCACGGCCTACCATCCCTTTGATGATCCGCTCTTCTGTCACGTTATCCTTCTTCATATCTAATGTCTCTATCGATTTACCATCCCGCAGAATTGTGATCGAATCGGCCACTCTCGTAATCTCATTCAGTTTATGAGAGATCAGTACCGAGGTAATTCCTTGCTTCTTAAATCCGAGCAGCAGGTTCAACAGATTCTCGCTGTCATCTTCATTCAGCGCTGCCGTTGGCTCATCCAGGATAAGCAATTTCACCTGTTTGGATAGTGCTTTTGCGATCTCCACCAGCTGCTGCTTCCCGACTCCAATCTCTGCGATTGGCGTATTCGGCGATTCCTTCAGACCTACGAGCTGCAGTAGCTCTCGCGTTTTAACAATCGTCTCGTTCCAGTTGATAACGCCTTTTCGAGTCTGCTCATTGCCGAGGAATATATTTTCCGCAATCGTTAATTGAGGAACTAGAGCCAACTCCTGATGGATGATAACGATCCCTTTGTTCTCGCTTTGCTTAATATCTTTAAATTCGCAGACTTCGTCTTTGAATAAAATGTCGCCCTCATAAGTGCCATGCGGATATACCCCGCTTAATACCTTCATCAGCGTTGACTTACCAGCGCCATTCTCACCGATCAGCGCATGTATCTCACCCTCTTGCACACGGAGGTTTACATTCTCCAGTGCTTTAACGCCCGGGAAAGTCTTCGTAATCTTCCTCATTTCCAAAATTGCTGCCGTCAATGATGCTGCACCCCGCTTTCGGAAATCTCGTTATAAATGATTTAGCGACAGCCATGAGTATGGCCGCCACTAAATCGTCTGTTCAAAAATTCTAGTTTTCAGCACCGAGAAGGTTGGATGAAGCTAGGGTCTGAGGAGCGGAGCGTACGTAGTTTGTACGTGAGCACCGGAAGACCCGGGTGAATTCAAGATTCGATGCCGATCTAGCTTCCTGATTTACTTCGTGATCAAAAGTGGACTTTTTGAACTACCTTGAACTATTTCAATTGATCTTCGGTGTAGTAGCCAGAATCAATTAAGATCTTTTTATAGTTGTCTTTGTCTACAATAACTGGCTCCAACAGATAGGAAGGAACGACCTTCTCGCCGTTGTCATACGTCGTTGTATCGTTGACTTCTGCTTGTTCGCCTTTCATGATACTCTGCACCATAGTGACTACCTTCTTAGCTAGTGCACGTGTATCTTTAAAGACGGTTGATGTCTGCTCACCAGCGATGATTGATTTTACAGAGGCAAGCTCTGCATCTTGACCGGTTAGAATAGGCATTGGCTTACTCGCTGAACCGTAGCCTACACCCTTCAAGGAAGAAATAACCCCTATGGCAATCGCATCATTCGGTGCCAAAACAGCATCTACCTTAGCATCCGCGTAGTTCGCACTCAGCAAATTATCCATCCGTGCTTGGGCTGTAGCACCATCCCAGCGCATCGTAGCAATTTTATCCATTGTGGTTTGACCACTTCTAACGACCAGCTTGCCGTTATCGATATATGGCTGCAGTACGGACATTGCTCCGTCATAGAAGAAGTAAGCATTGTTATCGTCTGGCGAGCCCCGAACAACTCGATATTGAACGGCCCTTTGCCATCTTTCAATCCTAATTTATCTTCAATATAAGATGCTTGCAGCACACCTACTTTAAAATTGTCAAAGGTAGCATAGAAGCTTACATGCTTGCTTTTCTTAATCAGACGGTCATAAGCAATAACATCGATATTTGCTTCCGCTGCTTTATCCAATACATCTGTCAACGCTTCTCCATCGATCGGAGCGATGACAATAACTTTTACACCTTTGGTAATCATGTTCTCGATCTGGGATACCTGATTCTCGATAACGTCTTCTGCGTACTGCAAGTCAACTCCGTATCCGATAGACTCGAACTCTTTCTTCATATTCGCGCCATCGGCCACCCAGCGCTCCAATGTCTTGGATGGCATCGAAATCCCGATCGTCCCGTTCTTTCCGCTGCTAGCCTTACTATCTCCGCCATTTCCGCATGCGGCTAAAACCAAAATTAAAGCGGTTACAATAAGCAACGATAAACCCTTTCTCATCAGTTGATACGCCCCTTTTCCATCGCTATTTGGTATTCATACCTCTATCTTACGGAATGTCACCGCGCAGGTCTTTTGACGTATTCAACTTCTTTTTATAAAAATTCAAAGTAAATGCCGGGAATTGGGTAAGGTTCGACTGTAGGGAGGGAATGTAATAGATCTAGCACTCATAATATTGCGAAAAAGGAATAGATTAAGAGTAAAATGATAAAAAGATGCAAAAATGCATCTTTTTATTGAGAAAACCACTGAATTTATTCAAATAATTGCAAAATTGCAGGAATTTCGAAGAATTATCTGCATTTTCAGTCCTTCAGTAGTAAAAAACTGTATTTTTGCAGGCATTGTGCTCTACGATCTGTTTGTCAAACAAAAAAACTGCACTTTTGCAGGAATTGTTCCTCACTAGTAACTGAAATTAGCTTTTCGAACACCTTATCTCCGATTCAAACCAATTTGTCGGGGCTGCTGATACAGTTTCATTACTTGTACGGAATTGGTATGCAATATCTGTGGATTATTAATATATCAACTAGATATGCTTTCTACGTTACTGTGGATAATAAATTTATATTGGAGTTCGTCTTGCTTTATTTATGTGGATAGAAATATATATATCTGATATATCAACTGAATATGTGTATAAGGCTGTGTATAGTTGATGCTGATTAATATATTTTTTGTCGATTGCGGTGAATATCTGAAGTATACAGAAGATAATGTGAACAACTGTGTACAATTTGAGGATAACCTATGATAAATGATGATCCCCTTGGACAGTTATCCACTTGGGGATAAAAAACCACCACCGATAATCGGTAGTGGTTCTTATTGCTTGGCGGCTTCCTACTCTCCCAGGACCCTTCGGTCCAAGTACCATCGGCGCTAGAGGGCTTAACGGTCGTGTTCGGGATGGGTACGCGTGGAACCCCTCCGCCATCGCCACCAAACGGGATTTTGTGCTCGCTACTATCAGTAACTTGCTTCAAAATCGTTCAGATGTTTGATCACCTGAAAACTGGATACGAAACTTCATTTTGCGTTTTAATAATTGGATAAGCCCTCGACCGATTAGTACCTGTCAGCTCCATACATTGCTGCACTTCCACCTCAGGCCTATCAACCTCGTCGTCTTCAAGGGGTCTTACTAATTGGGAAATCTCATCTTGAGGGGGCTTCACGCTTAGATGCTTTCAGCGCTTATCCCTTCCGCACTTAGCTACCCAGCTATGCTCCTGGCGGAACAACTGGTACACCAGCGGTGCGTCCATCCCGGTCCTCTCGTACTAAGGACAGCTCCTCTCAAATTTCCTACGCCCACGACAGATAGGGACCGAACTGTCTCACGACGTTCTGAACCCAGCTCGCGTACCGCTTTAATGGGCGAACAGCCCAACCCTTGGGACCTACTTCAGCCCCAGGATGCGATGAGCCGACATCGAGGTGCCAAACCTCCCCGTCGATGTGGACTCTTGGGGGAGATAAGCCTGTTATCCCCAGGGTAGCTTTTATCCGTTGAGCGATGGCCCTTCCATGCGGTACCACCGGATCACTAAGCCCGACTTTCGTCCCTGCTCGACTTGTCAGTCTCGCAGTCAAGCTCCCTTTTGCCTTTGCACTCTTCGAATGATTTCCAACCATTCTGAGGGAACCTTGGGGCGCCTCCGTTACTCTTTAGGAGGCGACCGCCCCAGTCAAACTGCCCGCCTGACACTGTCCCCGTACCGGATTACGGTACCAGGTTAGAACTCCAATACGATCAGGGTGGTATCCCAACGGCGCCTCCACCGAAGCTGGCGCTCCGGCTTCCTAGGCTCCCACCTATCCTGTACAAATCGTATCAAAGTCCAATATCAAGCTGCAGTAAAGCTCCATGGGGTCTTTCCGTCTTGTCGCGGGTAACCTGCATCTTCACAGGTATTAAAATTTCACCGGATCTCTCGTTGAGACAGCGCCCAAGTCGTTACGCCATTCGTGCGGGTCAGAATTTACCTGACAAGGAATTTCGCTACCTTAGGACCGTTATAGTTACGGCCGCCGTTTACTGGGGCTTCGGTTCATAGCTTCGGGTTACCCCTAACCACTCCCCTTAACCTTCCAGCACCGGGCAGGCGTCAGCCCGTATACTTCGCCTTGCGGCTTCGCACAGACCTGTGTTTTTGCTAAACAGTCGCTTGGGCCTTTTCACTGCGGCCCCCTCGTGCTATTCACACTACCGGGCACCCCTTCTCCCGAAGTTACGGGGTCATTTTGCCGAGTTCCTTAACGAGAGTTCTTCCGCGCGCCTTAGAATTCTCTTCTCGCCTACCTGTGTCGGTTTGCGGTACGGGCACCTTCACCTGGCTAGAGGCTTTTCTTGGCAGTGTGAGATCATGACCTTCGGTACTATAAATTTTCCCTCCCCATCACAGCCCAGCCTTACGATGTGCGGATTTGCCTACACATCAGCCTCACTGCTTGGACGAGCATCCATCAGCTCGCGTCACTACCCTCCTGCGTCACCCCATTGCTCATAACGGCTTACGGTGGTACAGGAATTTCAACCTGTTGTCCTTCGATTACGCCTTTCGGCCTCACCTTAGGTCCCGACTTACCCTGAGCGGACGAACCTTCCTCAGGAAACCTTGGGCTTTCGGCGGATCAGATTCTCACTGATCTTTTCGTTACTCATACCGGCATTCTCACTTGTATGCAGTCCACCAGTCCTTCCGGTCCAACTTCAATCCGCATACAACGCTCCCCTACCCCTGATACATAGTATCAAGCCATAGCTTCGGTGGTGTGTTTAGCCCCGTTACATTTTCGGCGCAGAGTCACTCGACCAGTGAGCTATTACGCACTCTTTAAATGGTGGCTGCTTCTAAGCCAACATCCTGGTTGTCTGTGCAACTCCACATCCTTTCCCACTTAACACACACTTGGGGACCTTAGCTGATGGTCTGGGCTGTTTCCCTTTTGACAATGGATCTTAGCACTCACTGTCTGACTCCCGGTTAATCAGTCTATGGCATTCGGAGTTTGACTGAGCTTGGTAACCCTTGGCGGGCCCCGCACCCAATCAGTGCTCTACCTCCACGACTGTCCCACCGAGGCTAGCCCTAAAGCTATTTCGGGGAGAACCAGCTATCTCCGAGTTCGATTGGAATTTCTCCGCTACCCCCACCTCATCCCCGCACTTTTCAACGTACGTGGGTTCGGGCCTCCAGTGCGTGTTACCGCACCTTCACCCTGGACAGGGGTAGATCACACGGTTTCGGGTCTACGCCTACAAACTTAGTCGCCCTATTCAGACTCGCTTTCGCTGCGGCTCCGGCTTCTCACCTTAACCTTGCTTGCAAACGTAACTCGCCGGTTCATTCTACAAAAGGCACGCCATCATCCATATAGAGGACTCTGACTTCTTGTAAGCACACGGTTTCAGGATCTATTTCACTCCCCTTCCGGGGTGCTTTTCACCTTTCCCTCACGGTACTGCTTCACTATCGGTCACTAGGGAGTATTTAGCCTTGGCAGATGGTCCTGCCGGATTCATACGGGGTTTCACGTGCCCCGCACTACTCAGGATCCGTCTCGGAGGGATTAGAATTTCGGTTACAGGGCTTTTACCTCTTCTAGCGGGCCTT
>NZ_CP133605.1:5065000-5748347 GCF_031199965.1 Paenibacillus sp. D2_2
CTTTTTTCGTCATTGTTGTCTTCGCTTCGACAACCGCCCTTCAAAAGCGGCAAGAAATAATGTATCACGTTCACGATTATAATGCAACACTTTTTTAAAAAAAGACTAAACCACGGTATGACCCTGAAATACCTTCTCTTTTTATTTGCGACAATGAACCCCACGAAATGACAAAGAGACTTCCTTGTCTCTCCGTGTGAACCATTCGTAGTCAAGCACTCACACGGAGAATTACAAGGAATGTCTCTTATTAGAATTACCTATTCTCCAGCTTTATTTACTGAAATTGAAGTATCGTCGTCTGAACTCGCACTATCGTTACTAGTTCCCTCTTTGCCTTTATTCGCTTCTTTATCCTTCAGACCTTTGTCGAGTGCTGTTTGCGCCTCAGCTTGAACTGTCTTGAGTGCTTCGTCCATGGTCTTCTTATTATCCTTTACCAATCCAAGTTCTCTGCTCAGGATTGAATTGTACTCGCCGTAGAAATTATCAGGGAGCTTCTCCATATTGTCATAAATCTTGCTCGCTTTGGGCTTCAAGGCATAAAACGGATCCAGGCTTTGACCCTCGTAATCCTTCTTAAAGCCCATTCGGGTCATTAGATCACCGCCGGATCTTGACTTAACACGGGCATAATCTTCACCGTTAATGAACTTAATGAACTCCCAAGCTGCATCTTTATTAGGAGAAGTTGCGTTAATAGCGAAAATCTCACTCAAATTTGCGTTATACGTTGATGTAGGATCCGAAGGATCAACCTGTCCGGAAACAATGCCGATTTCAAATGGCTTATAATCTTTCAATCTTTCCTTAGCATCCTTCATATTTTGAAGCATATAAGGATAACCCACTGTCATCGCAGCTCGTCCCATCAGGAATGGCTGGCTCTGATAATAGTCTTCCATCGTCCCGCCCGTGAATCCATCACCGTCTGGATTATAGATAACTCCAGATTTCTCGGCATCGATGGCCAGCTGGAATACTCTTTTCCACGAATCGGTATCTACCGTTACCTTCATCGTATCCGGTTTCACATACATCAGACCTTCTGAGCTCGAGATCATACTAACCAGAGAATCCATCGAGGTAGGGTAGTTATCGCCATACCCATATACACGAGTCTTCTCATCACCCTCGGTTGGGAAACGGCGAGCCAGGTCAATAATATCCTGCCAGGACATTCCGTCATGCGGCAAATCTACCCCATACTTGTTGAAAAGATCCTTATTATAGAACACTGCATTTCCATAAAAAGATGGCGAAAGGCCGTATAACTTATTTCCGCCAATCTCCTTCAACATATCGATCAAACCGGGATAAATCCCTTCAAGTTTAAATTTATCCTTCTCAATATACGTGTCCAGCTCTACGAGCTTGCCGTCAGCAACATACTTTTCAAAGTTGCTAGTATCCAGCATCAAAACGTCTGGCTTCTCCTTATCAATCAGTTCATTAAACGCTTCCTGATATGACTTGCCTTCCTCATTGTTGTACAGACCTTGCGTTGAGACAACTTGGAACTCGATGTTCTCCCCATTCTTCATGGTGAACAAATCACCATATTGTTGATAGAACCAGCTCTCATCATTAAAGAGCACTTTCAAAGTCGATTTAGTATTTTCCGTTTTCTTACCTGGCCCAGCTGTACAACCAGCTACAAGCATACAGCTTACAGCGAGCAAGGCGATCTTTTGCCACATTTTCCCCGCATCTTTTCCTCCTATGGTTCATGAATTTTTTTTAATCCAGTCATGGTTAATACGTATTCCTTAAATGTAAAGTTACATATTTACTGCAATTACAAAGATTCTCTGAAATTCATGCAAAAAAGAATCCTTCGCTCTCTCTAAGAAATAAAGTGCAACCTGACACTCTACATCAAGAGAAACAAAGGATATAATTCATCATTATTTAAAAAATGTAATTATCATTGGAAGCCACTTGAGTTACTCTCCTGAATTGCCCTCCTCTGTAACAACAACGCTTCCACCAGCACTCGCAGTACCCGGTTCCGGCACCTTCTTTACCTTTATTCGCTTCCTTATCCTTCAAGCCTTTGTCAAGCGCCGTCTGGGCTTCCGATTGAATCGTCTTCAGAGCCTCGTCCAAGGTTTTTTTGTTATTTTTCACCAAGTCAAGCTCTCTCGTCATTACCGCGCTGTAATCACCGTAGAAATTATCAGGTAGCTTGTCCCAGTTACGATAGCTCTTATTAAGTTTCGGTTTCAAAGCGTAGAACGGATCCAGGCTTTGACCTTCGAAGTCTTTCTTGAAGCCCATTCTAGACATCATATCATTGCCAGATCTGGACTTAACACGAGCATAATCCTCGCCGTTAACGAATTTAATGAAATCCCAGGCCACATCTTTATTGGTCGAAGCCGCGTTAATCGCGAAAACCTCACTCAGGTTCGCGTTATAAGTTGATGTAGGATCTGAAGGATCGACCGGACCGGAGACGATACCGATTTCAAACAGTTTATAATCTTTCAATCTTTCTTTAGCGTCCTTCATATTTTGGAGCATATATGGGGATCCTAACGTCATCGCGGACCTTCCCATCAAGAACGGCTGGCTCTGATAGTACTCTTCCATTGAACCACCCATGAATCTATCACCTTCCGGATTATAGACAACCCCGGATTTCTCGGCATCGATGGCCAGTTGGAATACCCTTTTCCACGAATCGGTATCCACTGTTACCTTCATTGAATCCGGGTTCACGTTCATCAGGCCTTCCGCGCTGGAGATCATACTTATCATGTTATCCATCGAGATAGGATAGCTATCGCCATACCCGTATACACGAGTCTTCTCATCACCATCCGTTGGGAAACGCCGGGCTAGATCAAGAATATCCTGCCAGGACATTCCGTCATGCGGCAAATCTACTCCATATTTGTTGAACAGATCTTTATTGTAGAACACAGCACTTCCATAGAAAGTTGGAGAAAGACCGTATAATTTACTACCGCCAATTTCCTTCAACAATTCGAGAAGACCTGGATAAATGCCCTCAAGATTATATTTATCCTTTTCAATATAGGTGTCTAGCTCTACGAGCTTGCCATCGCTAACATATTTCTCGAAATTATTAGTGTCCAACATTAGCACATCCGGCTTCTCTTTATCGATCAACTCATCGTATGCTTCCTGGTAGGACTTACCTTCCTCATTGTTGTACAGATTCTGCGTAGAGATAATTTCGAACTCGACATTCTCCCCGTTCTTCATCGAGAACAAATCGCCATACTGCTGATAGAACCAGTTCTCATCATAGAATAGTACCTTCAATGTTGTCTTTGTCTGTTCTACTTTCTTGCCTGCTCCATTCGTGCAGCCCGCCAATAACAAACCTACCATCGCTAGAAGTACAATCTTTTGAATCCATTTGTTTCTCATCATAACCTCCCAATGATTTGAATCCTACAATCATATGACAACACAAGCCCCAAAAAAGTTATATTCTGGGTCTCCTATTCCCAAATATTATTACATAGGAACCACAATTAATCTACCATAATCAGGAAAATTAGGAGATTTGACTAATGTTGATAGTCGAATATTGCTGTTTATTGCCTGCGTAACGCTAGATCAAGCACCTGTCGGAGAGTTCCTCTATTGCGATAATTTCTATATAAGAACCCGCCCCAAGAGCAATTCAAGGGAGCTATGCAAATTGAAATAATCACATAGTAGAGACTGGATAAAAAAAATCCCCAGGTAGCTCTCCTCAGTAAGGAAGTGCTGCTTGGGGATAGATTTGATTTTTGTGATCAGATTAATACCTGGAGTTGTTGCAGATCTGTTCCTTCAATTAGGAGTTAGATCCTTCTTCTAACAGGCGGATGAACTCATCTTCATCCTCGATAACCATAATCCCTAGTGCCTTGGCTTTGGCCAGTTTGCTGCCAGCTTTCTCACCCGCTATGACTAGATCAGTCTTCTTCGATACACTGCCCGTTACTTTCGCGCCGAGCGCCTCCATACGAGCGCCTGCTTCATCCCTGGTTAGCTTATGCAGTGTGCCCGTAAGAACAACGGTCTTTCCATTAAAGAAAGAGTCAACCGGAGGAGCAGCCTGCTCTTCTGGAGGTGTCGCCTTAACACCAAGCTCCAGCATTTTATCAATGCCATCACGGCTGATCGGATCTGCAAAGTATGTTACGATGCTCTCTGCTACAATGCCGCCAATATCCGGCAAAGCCGTTAATTCCTCAACGGTAGCACTCATCACCGCTTGTAGACTGCGGAAGTGATCAGCCAACACCTTGGTGGTCGATTTTCCGGTATTCGGAATCCCTAGGGCAAATAAGAAGGCAGCAAGGTCACGTTCCTTACTCTGCTCAATAGCCTCCAGCAGGTTGTTCGCTTTCTTCTCGCCAAAACGCTCTAGCTTAATCAGATCCTCAAAAGATAATGTATAGAGATCGGCTGGCCCATGAATATGCACTTCTTCAAATAACTGCTCGGCCGTCTTCTCACTAAAGGTCTCAATGTCCATTGCATCACGCGAAGCAAAATGCGTAATCCGGCTTACAATTTGCGGTTTACAATCCAGTCGGTTGTTACAGAACAGATGGGCTCCACGCTGCTCCAATGTAGAGCCGCAGGACGGGCACTCGGTTGGGAATAAAATCTCTCCCCATCTTGCTCATCCGTCACTTTGCCGAGGATCTCCGGGATAACGTCATTAGAACGCCGAATAAACACCCGGGTACCCAGTGCAAATTTCAAATTCTTGCGCTCAATATCACCCACATTGTTGAGTGTGCAGTTCTGCACGGTAACCCCGGCTAACTCAACTGCCTCAACTTTGGCAATAGGAGTGACCTTGCCAGGTCCGTCCAACATTCCAGCTGACCGATTCAAGAACCGTGGTTGTCTCCTCTGCCTCAAACTTGAAGGCCACTGCCCAGCGTGGAAATTTATCTGTATAGCCGAGCACCTCACGTGTACGCATATCGGTAATCTTGATGACCGCTCCGTCAATAAGATAATCCAGCGTTGGTCGCTGCTCTACGATTTGGTGTAGTTCTTCCATCACCTTAGAGAAGTCAGTATGGTAGGTAATGTACGGATTCACCTTGAAGCGATTTTCCTTGAGAAAAGCCATCATTTCACGGTGATCTGTAAACTGAACATTGTCTGAATACCCAACATTATAGAAGAACGCGCTTAACTTCCGCTCAGCAGTCGTCTTCGGATTCAGGTTGCGCAAAGCACCTGCTGCTGCATTACGGGCATTCTTCAACGGATCAGCCGCTGTCTCATTGTATTTGTTCAATACAGACAGATTCATAATGCCTTCGCCCTGTACTTCGATCGTACCGTCATGATAAGGAATCGTTAATGGCACCGACTTGATCGTCTTTACCTGCGCCAGAATGCCTTCACCGACAACACCGTTGCCCCGCGTGGACGCCTGTACCAACTTCCCATCACTATAGGTCAGATTGAGGGTCAGTCCATCGAACTTCAACTCAACGACATAAGTCGGATCTGGGAGCGGATTGTCCGGGTTCTTCGTGTTATAGTCGGCAATCAATCGAAGCGCCCGTCCATGCCAGTTTAGTAGTTGCTCCTCGTTCTGCGCCTTGTCCAAGCTCCATAGTGACGCCAAATGACGATGCGGTTTGAAGCCCTCAAGTAATTCACCGCCGACGCGAATCGTCGGGGAATCCGGCAAGGTTACTCCTGTCTCCGCCTCAAGCGCAGTCAACTCATCATAAAGTGCGTCGTACTCTTTGTCACTGATCATCGGCTCATCCAACGTGTAATAATGATAACTATAGTGATTCAATTGCTCCACGAGCTGTTCCATTCTTTGCCTAGCGTCCATTCAGGGACAACCCTCCTTATATATAAAAAAGTTGATGATTAACCTCAGTCGGTCAACAACGGCTATCACGCTTATTCTAGCGGCTTTGACCTGGCTTATGAATAGTTCGCGAGCCCCAACATACCGTTTATAATGAAGTCCTCCTCACAAGAACAATTGTGCGAAATGTCTTTCAGAACGCGGACACTATTCTAGAGAGGGGATATGCTCACTCATAGCATAGAAACAATATATATAGTATACGTTTGTAGACAACAGTCTACATATTGATCAAAAATCGGATTTGCAAATATAACCCTTGTGTCCACTTTTAGGTGGACATTTTACGCGTTTGTGTGTGGTAGAGAGACAATAATGACCATTGCAGCTCGGATATAAGAAAATTGGTATTCCCATGTTTGCTGCAATACGCATAGATAGTATATGCACATGTATACATCACTTATATATCAATATCATATCTATTATCATATCTATTCTAAAATCAAGTTCTTATATAGCATTCTACACAAAACCGATATTCCCCATACTAGATCAATCGAGACCATTCGCCTGCTGAGGTTCATGATCTCGATTGAAAGGGAATATATGATTCTATTACATGTTGAATTACTGTTCTAGCACTAATTAATCGAATTGATACTTGTCCTGAACCAGCTGCGCCTCGCCATGCGCAGGTAAACGCGCGCTAGCGAGCTTGCTTACTCAATCACCTTGGTGATTGGAGCGAAGCCAGCGAGCAGGCGCTTCACGCCAACCGGCGCCGGAAAGGCGATCTGCAGCTCCGTGTCATTACCGGAGCCCTTGATCGACACGACGGTGCCGATGCCCCATTTGCCGTGCGACACCTTGTCGCCGGCACTGAAGCCGCCGGGAGCTGCGCCAGCCGCCCCGGCAGTAGGACGCGTTCCGCCAGCAGCCCCTGGCACGCTGACGGTCACTCCACTGCGGCCGCTAGGCGCCGCAGCGTTTCTGCCTTCGGCCCCACCACGGTGGCCGAAGTTGCTTCCGCCGTTGCCGCTGAAGCCGCGGCCGCTGTAGGCGCCCCCGTTACCTGCCCCACGGCGGTATCGGTCGCGGGCGACGACGGTGTCTTCCTTCAGTTCCTCCGGAATCTCGTCCAAGAAGCGTGACGGCGGATTTGAAGTCGTCCGCCCGTACAGGGTGCGCATTTGTGCACAGGAGAGGAACAGCTTCTGCTCGGCCCGTGTAATACCTACATAGGCAAGACGGCGCTCCTCCTCCAGCTCTATATCATCCTGGAATGCCCGGCTATGCGGGAACACCCCTTCCTCCATCCCGACGATGAACACGACTGGGAACTCCAGACCTTTAGCGCTGTGCATCGTCATTAGCACGACCGCATCGTCCAGCGGACGCTCCTCATCGCTATCATTCATCGAATCGATATCCGCGATCAGCGCCAGATCCGTCAAGAACGCAACCAGCGTCTTATCCTCGCTGTTTTTCTCAAATTCCATCGTTACGGACAGGAATTCATCGATATTTTCCAGACGCGAACGCGATTCGATCGTATTCTCAGTCTGCAACTCCATGCGGTACTGGGTGAGCTCAAGCATTTTCTCCGTTAATTCCGTGACAGATAGATATTCCAACATCCGATGTAGGCCGTCGATCATATCGAAAAACTCAACCAGCGCATTCCGTGTCCGTCCAGCGAAGCCCAGATCATCCACAGTCTCAAGCACCCGGTAGATCGATGTGCCCCGCTCAGCCGCAGCTGCTGCCAGCTTGGCAACAGTCGTATCACCAATGCCCCGCTTCGGTACATTGATCACCCTTGTCAGGCTAATATCGTCGTCCGGATTGGACAAAAGACGCAAATAGCCGAGCATATCCTTAATCTCTTTGCGATCATAGAACTTGATGCCGCCCACGATCTGATACGGGATATCCGACTTGATCAGCACTTCCTCTATTACCCGGGATTGAGCGTTCGTACGATACAAAATTGCATGATCGCGATACGCTTTGTCGGCTTTAATATTTTTCTGAATTTCCGAAGTTACGAAGTATCCTTCATCATGCTCGGAATCAGCGCGATACACCTTGATCTTGTCGCCTTCACCTTTATCAGTCCACAGCTTTTTCGGCTTGCGTCCCGCATTGTTGGCAATGACACCGTTAGCTGCATTCAAAATAGTCGAAGTCGAGCGGTAATTCTGCTCCAGCAGGATCGTCTTCGCTTCAGGATAATCCTGTTCGAAGTTGAGGATGTTGCTGATGTCAGCCCCGCGCCAACGGTAAATCGACTGGTCGCTATCGCCGACGACACAGATCCGGTGGTGCTTGTCTGCCAGCATCTGGCACAGCATATACTGTGCCCGGTTTGTATCCTGATACTCATCGACATGGATGTATTTAAACTTGTTCTGATAAAAGTCGAGCACCTCAGGTGATTCCTTGAACAATTCAATCGTCTTCATAATCAAGTCGTCGAAATCCAGCGAATTGTTGCTGCGCAATCTTTTTTGGTACATCGTATAGACCTTGGCAACAATCCCCTCAAAATAATCACCAATCTTCTGCTCGTACTGCTGCGGTGTAATCAGTTCATTCTTTGCCGTGCTGATCATGGACAGAACCGCCTTCGGTTCGAATTTCTTCGTATCGAGGTTCTGTTCCTTCATGCAGTTACGAATGACCGAGAGTTGGTCGGTTGAATCCAGAATCGAAAAATTCGAGGTAAAGCCGATCCGCTCAATATCCCGCCGCAAAATACGCACGCACATGGAGTGGAAGGTTGAGACCCAAATGTCGCGCCCTTCCGTTCCTCCAACGAGATGAGAAACACGCTCCTGCATTTCGCGGGCTGCTTTGTTGGTAAACGTAATCGCCAGAATAGACCACGGCGCAGCCTTGCGGGTCGCTATCAAATAAGCGATGCGGTGCGTCAGCACGCGCGTCTTGCCACTGCCTGCACCAGCCATAATGAGCAGTGGTCCCTCCGTCGTCTCCACAGCTCTGCGCTGCTCGGGATTCAGGCGGGCTACCGCCTCTTGTATGTTAACAGGTTGCATAGATAAATCATGCTCCTTTCCAATTGCTATAACGTAAATCTAGTTCAGTCTGTCTGTTAAGTTGAACGAATCGGATGAATTTAGTTCAACACCTATATGCTGCTATTTATTAATCGCAGCAACGGTCTCCAATGCCTTGTCCAAGTCGCTGTAGATAATATTGCCTACAACAATCGTGTCACAGGCAGATGCAGCCAGACGCGCCGTATCTCCATCCACGATCCCCCCGCCGTAGAAAAGACGAGAATGCTCTAACCTGTGACGCACCGCTGTGACCAGTTCCAAATCACCAAAGGTTCCACTGTACTCTACATAAACGATTGGTAGATGAAATATCCTGTCAGCAATTTGCGCATATGCAGCCGCTTCAGAGTCAGATAGTGAGGTCTTGGCTTCTGTTCGTCTGGCTACCGTCGAATCGGGATTCAGCACGATATATCCTTCCGGAACAAGCATGTCCCAAGGAATCATATCACCATACATCTCTGCGGCCTGCGCCTGATTCCCGATCAACCACTGCGGATCGCTACTGTTAAGCACCATCGGAATCAGAAAAAAATCGAAGCCCGGCACGATCGCTTCCAGCGTTGATATCTCAAGCACACATGGAATTTGAAACTTGCGTATCCGTGTCAGCAGGCTCTCGGTATTCTTATAGGTCACCCCACTGGATCCGCCCACCATGATGGCATCCGTCCCAGAGCTGCAGATCGCTTCCAGTGTCTCATCATCGATAGACCGATCCGGGTCTAATTTGAACACATGCCGCCAAGATTGCACCATTTGATTCAACACTGATTCCTCCAGTTTAACTTGTTCGAACTAATAGAGGTTGTTCAACCAGTCCACCGGATTTTGCGAACACTCTAGTAAGTGCCTCATCCCATGAAAAAAGGGGCCGTCTTCGCCCCGCCTGTCATATTGTGGTGTGTTCAACCTCTTACCGTCTTCATGCTAAATAACCCAGTCTAAATTAAGGATATAAACCCGGCCATTTCCTTGGAAGAATGCGGGTTCTGTGTGCCCCGTTCCTCTCGCACTTCTTAGTCTAGTTTACTATAGAAATGCTGTCAATGTTCGTATAAAAGGCGAACAAAAAAAGATGCCTTACCTCCAATTGGAAAGGCATCTTGTCTTATAATCCTAAGTAATTACTCCACCATGAACGATTACCATCAGCCTCGGTCAGGAAATCAGTGTAAAAGCCATAGACACCCATATTCTTGAACTTCTGCATAGTCTCCACATCATTAATGGTGTGAACATAAGAAGGTATACCCAGCTTGTTCAGCTTCGAGACTAGATTTTTGTTCGCACGAGCCTCCGACATCGTAATCGCCGCTAGTCCCTTCTCTTCGGCAAACTGAAGTACTTCATCATCAGATTCATGGGTCTGATACAAGGTGAAAATCACGGATTCAAACGGATAAATCGCCTCGATCTGATCCCACATTGGATGATTATAAATCTGCGGCACTATTCTCGTTAGAATCTCCGGGTCACGCTTCTTGGCACCGTCTACGATTTTGGAGAAAATTTGGTCGATCTCCTCCGGCTTAATCTGCTTCGTATCCGTTACCAGATACATATCGGGATAGTCCACCATAAGATCTAGAACATCATCCCAAGTAAGCGGCTCATAGCGGCCCATGATCTTCGCGTCCTTGAACTCCTTGGTTGTAAATATGGCCCCATAACGCTCCGGCTTCAATCCGTCTTCTTGCCCCATCAATTTGGTGAAGCTCTCTCCCCATTCATGACGAGCAATTAGATCATCATCCGCACTAAGTAGGAAATCGCTCTCGAATACACGTATACCCTTCTCATAATTAGCGATAAAAGCTTCATAGCTGTTCGTATACGACTTCCCGCTGATCCCGCCCATGGCGTGAGCAATCATACGGTGGGCCTTGAAACCTTCTTGCTGCTGTAACGAGTTGTTGGATTTGTTAAAGAAGATTAAACCAATTAATATTGCGAGGAGTACAATGATTAATAATATGAAATATAGCCATTTTCTTTTCATTAAGGTTCTCCATCCAATCTTGTTCAGCAAGTTTATCTGTTATTTTAACTTAATAAGGGTGAAAATCCAAATATATTCATTTTAATAGGCGTTTTTATTTATAAATCCTTGGAGAACGGTCTTGAAAATAATTTTGATATCAAGCAAGATCGACCAATTCTCTATATAAAAAATATCATGCTCAATCCGATCCTCAATCGACGTATCCCCACGCAAACCATTGGCTTGAGCGTAACCAGTAATGCCGGGACGAACATGGTGCTTCACCATGTATTTAGGAATCTCTTCACGAAACTGCTCAACATAGTAAGGTCGCTCCGGCCTTGGACCAACGACGCTCATTCGACTGGCTAACACGTTAAAAAACTGTGGGAGCTCATCCAGACTCGTCTTACGCAGGAATGCACCAAACTTCGTACGTCTTGGGTCATTTTCCGTGGTCCAGCCTGTATCCGCAATCCCCTCCGGCAAAGCACGCATTGAACGGAATTTGTACATGGAGAATTTACGGCGGTTCAGGCCAACCCGTTCCTGTTTGAAAATAATTGGTCCCTTAGAGGTTAATTTGATGCCTATAGCGACTAACAACATGATCGGAGATGTAATAATGATGGCGAATGAGGAAAATACAATATCAAACATCCGCTTCACCAGCCGGTTTCCGGTTAAATCGAGTGGGATATCACGTACATTTATCATTGGCATACCGGCAAAGTTATCGAAATAAGGCCGTGCTGGCAAGAAGTCAAAGAAGTCAGGAATAATCAAAGCTCTGACCCGGCCTTCTCGCAAATAGATACAATCTTTGCATATTTGGGGTGCGCATAAAGCGGCAACGCCAGAACAACCTCATCTATTAACTTTTTCCGCAGAATTTTCTCTAGTTCATTCACCGCACCCAGGACTGGTTTATAGCGTTTAAGCTCCTCAGGCGTAAAGGTACGATGATCATCCAGAAATCCAATCACTTCATACCCGAGCTCCGGGTACTGCCTCAGATTCTCGTAAAACTTGCAACCCAGTGAACCTGCACCGACAATGAGCACGAACTGCTTGTTGAAGCCTTTTTTGCGGAAATGCTTAAGAGATTGCTTGAGGAAATAGCGGTAAAGCATAATCAGCAGCAAATCAAAGCTTATGTAGAGGGCCAAGTAATCCCGAGAAATATCAACCTGCTTCACGAAGAACATAATACTCAGCAGGACGAACAGACTCGTCATATGAACCTGAATAAGCTTGAGAACTTCGTCGGAGAAACGCTTTTTACGCTTAGGGGTATAGAGCGAGACCAGAACACCAGTCATGACCGCGATTGCACCATAGACAAGACTCCAAAAAGCGTAAATTTCAACCGGAAGTGCTCCATCAAAATCCATCCACCCGCTCTTGAACTTCAGCCACCAAGCAAGTATGAAAGATACTTGGATACATAAGAAGTCGACTAAGCTATACAGCTGTGCTAAGAAGCGCTGATTTTTGCGGATCATGACCTCACCTCCAATTTGGAATCGTTAGTGGACGGATGGCTTCCCATCCCCGATTTGAATCCTTGTCCCGTCCCCTAGGGATCAGTTTATTTTTCGCTAATGATAACGTGAATTTGACAGCAATTCCACAAAAGACAGCCGTGTTCGTAAGCCAGGAGTATTGCCGTACATAATGCTTGCGATGAAAGATCCACATGGAATGGTGGAATTCATATATAATCTTGAACGGCTTGCGTCGGCTGCTCGCTCCCTTATAGTGAACAATGTATGTGACTGGATGGTACCAAATGTCCCAACCTGCTTGCTTAATCCTGTAGCACCAGTCCACATCTTCCCCATACATGAAGAATGTTTCGTCCAGACCACCTACCTGCTGTAATGTCTCTCGACTTACCAACATGAAGGCTCCGACCAAACAATCGATGGCATAGCTCTCATTCGGATCGAGGTAACCGAGTTGATACTGATTAAACCGCGGTCGATCCGGGAACAACTTCGAGAAACCGAAGGCATAGTAAAAAGAGGCGGATGGAGTCGGAAATCCCCTCCGACAGGCCTTGTCTAAGGAACCGTCCGGCAGGATGACTTTGCAGCCTGAGGCTCCGATCTTCGGGTTCTCATCCATGAAGGATACCATCGTTTGCAACGTATCCGGTTGCACGATGGTATCGGAATTCAGCAATAATATGTAACGGCCCGCGGCAGCTTCCATCGCTTGATTGTTAGCCTTAGCAAAGCCTGTATTCTCATCATTCGCAATCATCCGCACCTGCGGATACTGCTCCTTAATCTTCTCTACCGAATCATCCGCCGAGGCATTATCTACTACTATTACCTCATACGAATAACCCGTCTCGGAATCATATACCGACCGCAGACAATCCAGCGTCAACCTGGCAGGTATTATAATTCACGATCAATACACTCAAATCCATGAACTACGCGCTCCTGACAAATATATTAATCTATCGACTATTGTCAACATTATAGCATAGTGTGAGGGAGTGAACCTGAAAGGGAAGGAATTTTAAGGTATTAGAAAGATCTTTGGGGCTGTCATTCTTAGTATGCTAGAATTACATTAATAGAATCGACGGAGGGCAAGTATCTTGGGCTACGCTAAAATTTGCATTTTACTATCTACCTATTGTGGTGAAAAGTTCCTATCTGAACAAATAAATAGTCTATTAATGCAAGAAAATGTTGATGTTCATATTTTGATTCGCGATGATGGTTCCGATGATCGCACTAAACAGATTATTTCAGAAATTGCAGATAAGTATCCTGATAAATTAGAGTACATATTTGCTCAAAATGTCGGGTAAAAAACAGTTTCTTTAACTTAATAAATCGTGCCTACGAAATAATAAACGATTATGACTACTTTGCTTTCTGTGACCAAGATGATGTGTGGATGAAAGACAAGCTATTTCGTGCCGTAACAAAACTTCAAATAGAAAACAGTAGCATTCCACTACTCTACTGTTCATCAACACAGATGGTGAATGCCGCTTTAGAATCGTTAAGTATATGGCCCTTACAACCTAAGAAGGAATTATCTATATACAATGCGACTGTAGAAAATGTGGTGGTGGGTTGCACCACCATTCTAAATCAAGTTGCTCTAGAATTAATTGTAACTCATCTTCCTGACCGTACAGATTACGTTATTATGCATGACTGGTGGGCCTATTTAAGTGTATCTTCGTTTGGAAAAGTAATTTTTGATCCAGAACCGGGTATTTTATATCGACAGCATGGCAATAACGCCCTTGGGGGCAGACTGATAACTTTATCAATAAATGGAGAAAAAGATTTAAGAGATACGCAGCTGGCCAAAACCATTATATTCTATCCCAGCAGGCTAAGGAATTCTTATGTAGCTACCGAGATTTACTGGATGAAGAATCCGTTGATGCAATTTCGAAATTAACCATCTCTCATAGCAAAAATGTCTTGGTTAGACTAATCTACGCTATTCGTTTACCTTTCTACAGGCAGTCACGTATGGATCAGTTGATTCTAAAGTGTATAATTTCTCTAGGGAAAGTATAGAAAGAAGAACACCTACTAAGCTTCATAGGTGTTCTCCTGTATTGTCTTCGTTCTTCAAAAATTCACGGAGAAAGGATATCAATCCTTCTCGCCAATGTCTTAAATCCTGAAATCCATTAGTCCGTATGCTAAGATGCTCCATCACTGAATTGGTAGGGCGTGGCGCAGGACGTGGAAACTCCTCCGTTGTACATGGATTGACCTGAACATTATAAGATCCGCCCTGAGAATTAGCCTCCGCAAAGATCGCCTGCGCAAATTCAAACCAAGTGCATTCCCCAGTATTAGATGCATGGTAAATTCCATATTTCTCTGTTTGTACAATTTCAAGAAGAAAATCGGCTAGATCCACCGTATAAGTTGGAGAGCCTTTCTGATCATTCACCACATTAAGTATAGGTTTATCCTGCCCCAGCCGTAGCATTGTTTTCACGAAATTGTTGCCATGAAGTCCATAAACCCATGAGGTCCGGACAATAAAGTAGGCCGAAGACAAACTCTGGACAAGCACCTCTCCAGTACGTTTAGATTTTCCATAGATAGTTTGAGGGTTAGTGTTGTCATATTCATGATAGCCGTTGGCAGACTGTCCATCAAAGACATAATCCGTACTAATATAACAAAATTTCGCGGCAATTTTCTCAGCAGCAACGACCAGATTTCTCGTCCCTACAGCATTCACTTGATAAGCCTGATCTACGTCCGTTTCCGCTTGATCTACAGCCGTATAAGCTGCGCAATGAATTATTACATCGGGTCTGAATTCCTCGACTCGTCTCAGACAAGCATCAGAATCTGTAATATCCAAAGACTTACGATCGCAAGGAAGAACTTCATAAGATTGCTGCTCAAACACCGCAACTACATCCCGTCCTAACTGCCCTGCTGCTCCAGTGACAAGAACCTTCATGCCCGATCCCCTAGCCTTGCCCCATACTGTTTGGCATAGTACTCCTGATACTCTCCAGATTGGATGCGCGTCCACCATTCTTTATTATCCAAGTACCACCTAATGGTCTCTTTTATTCCCGTTTCGAAATTATGCTTCGGCTTCCAGCCTAACTCTTGTGTAAGCTTCGTTGGATCTATACCATAACGACGATCATGACCTAGGCGATCTTCCACAAATGTGATTAGTGATTCTGGTTTGTTTAATTCTTGTAGAATGGTCTTTACAATATGGAGATTCGTCCGTTCGTTATTACCGCCAATATTGTATACTTCTCCCACACGTCCTTGATGAATAACAAGATCAATTGCACTACAATGATCTTCAACATATAACCAGTCACGAATATTTAGCCCATCACCATATACAGGTAAGGCTTGATCACTCAATGCTCGAGATATAATTAATGGAATAAGTTTTTCAGGGAATTGATAAGGTCCATAGTTGTTAGAACACCGTGTAATGTTCACGGGTAGTCCGAATGTTTCATGGTAGGCCCGAACTAACAGATCGCCTCCTGCCTTACTAGCTGAATATGGACTATTGGGCTCTAAAGGTGTACTCTCCATAAAGAGACCTGTCTCTCCTAGCGAACCATATACTTCATCCGTAGATACCTGTACATACTTTGTTACGCCATGCTTTTTAGAAGCATCAAGTAGTACTTGTGTACCGAGTACATTAGTCTTAACAAACACGCCTGGATCCAAAATACTGCGATCAACGTGTGATTCCGCTGCAAAGTTAACAACCACATCGACACCTTGGCTGATCAAATCATCCATCGCCTTAGCATCTGTAATATCAGCTTTCACAAAGGAGTAATTAGGATGATTCTCGATAGATTTAAGGTTCTCTAGATTTCCTGCGTATGTCAGGGCATCCACATTTACAATTTGATAATTTGGATGCTGCTGCAACATATAAATTACGAAATTACTTCCGATAAACCCGGCACCGCCGGTAACTTAATAGTTTCATTAGGAAATATGCCCCTACTCGAAGTTCAGTTCTGCATCTTTCAGCAGTGGATGACGTTGATCTTTGTCCGAAAGAATCGGACTTGATGTTGGCCAATCAATCCCCAAAGCAGGATCGTTCCATATAATGCCGCGATCATTCTCTGGTGAGTAGTATTCATCCACTTTGTAGAATACTTGTGTGTTCGGCACCAGCGTACAGAAACCGTGAGCAAAACCTTTCGGTACAAGAAGTTGACGGTGGTTATGTTCACTTAAAGTGACTCCCACCCACTGACCAAAGGTTGGTGAATTTCGTCGAATATCAACGATCACATCGTAGATAGCACCTGAAAGTACACGAATCAACTTCGTCTGAGCTTTAGGATTGAGTTGGTAGTGAAGGCCTCGCAGAACTCCTGGTTCTGCAGACAGAGATTGATTGTCTTGGATAAAGTCATATTTAATTCCCTGTTGTTGCAAAATAGCATCGTTATAACTTTCCATAAAATAGCCACGACTATCTCCGTGGACTACAGGTTCTATTATACTCGCACCTTGTAACTTAAGAGGAGTGACTTTCATAAGTTAGATTTCCTCCCTGTATTTATAGTTTTAACCTACCGAATGCTTCATCAAATACCAAGGCCTGCGACAATTCGTTAGCTCTTGCTAATGAAGAGTGTGTCCCGCATCCGTCCACCAACCATGAAGAACATCAAATGTAAGCTCATTACGATTAATATATGCATTATTTACATCTGTGATTTCCAGTTCGCCTCTGTTAGATGGTTTTAAAGTCTTCACAATATCAAATACTTTATGATCGAACATATAAATTCCTGTAACCGCATAATTTGACTTCGGATGTTCTGGCTTTTCTTCGATAGAAACAATTCGATCTCCTTGAAGTTCCGGTACGCCAAAGCGTTTGGGATCTTGGACTTCTTGAATTAGAATCTTAGCGCCATTCTTTTGTTGTTGAAAGTTATGCACATAAAGGGAAATATCATCTTCGAATACATTGTCTCCCAAAATAACGACCATTTGGTCTTCCCCAACAAAATGTTCAGCTAGATCAAGTGCTTGCGCAATACCTCCGGCTTCATCTTGCACTTTATAGGTAAAGCAAACCCCCATTTCTCGACCACTACCAAGTAGGTTAACTACATCACCCATGTGTTCTTTTCCTGTAACAATGAGAATATCGTTAATTCCAGCTTGTTTTAGTTTATATACCGAATGGAAAATCATGGGATATTTACCAACGGGGAGAAGATGTTTGTTCGTGACTTTGGTTAAAGGGTAAAGGCGTGAGCCTGTACCACCTGCTAGGATAATACCTTTCATTATGCTACCTCATTTCATTTACTTTTAATAATAAACTTAGAAAGTGTATAGGTAATTGGAATTGTTACTACAATAACGATTAAAGGTACAATTTGGGTTGATATGTGTAAATACTCAACTAAAATGTACAACATAAAAATGTTAATTAAATACTGTACCAAGTACACAACGGGAAATTTGAGAAATTTAACGAACGAAACTTTTTCTTTAAACACAAATACTGTATTCAAGTAATAGGATAGAAATATTCCAGATACATAGGAAATTGTATATGATAAAGAATAATTAAAAAATATGAGTAATAGTAGATAAACTAAATATGTAGCTAATGTATTAATTCCACCACTAATTACAAACTTCAAAAATTCCTTATTCAAAAGTTTTGTCAACAACGTAGGATGGTCGTTCTCTACTTTCATCTAATATCCTCCAAAGATATTCACCAATAATACCTAACATAATCATAATAATTCCTAACAAAAAAGTAATTAGAGCAATAATTGTAGTCCATCCTTGAAGTTGTATAAAGCCGAATAACGTACCGACTATTACGAAAACGCCGTATAAAAAACTCAAAATCGCTGTTATAACACCTATAAAGGACATAATTCGAATAGGTGAATATGAGAAGCTAACAAAGGAATCTACAAAGAGTTTGATTTTTTTGGAAAGTGTCCACCTAGATTTCCCAAGCTTTCTTTCCTGTCGTACGTAAGGAATTTGCACTTGATCATGCCCAAGCCAATAAATGAGACTCATGATATTTGTATTCTTCTCGTGAATCTTCACTACTTCATGAACAACTTGTTTATCGATCAATAAAAAGTCAAACCCACCTTTTGGGTATCCTTTTAAGGCTAGTTTCTCTAATAAAAAATAATAGGTATTAGAAAACAACTTCTGAGAGAACGATTCTTCCCGATCTTCTCTTGTTGCAAGAATAACCTTTTTCCCTGATTTCCAGTGCTCCATCATCTCTTTAAACATTTCCGGAGGGTCTTGTAAATCAGCAGCAATAATACCAACGCAATCGCCAGTCGCATATCCTAATCCAGCCTGAATAGCAGACATTGAACCAAAATTACGGCTTAACTTAATCACTTTAATCCGAGGATCTTGTTCTCTAGCCTCCAGCAGCAACGGAAATGAATTATCCTTTGATCCATCATCAACAAATATAAATTCAAAATCATAATCCGGCATAATATTCTGTAAGTTCTGCAATCTTGGAATAGTATACGGAATATTTAATTCATTGTAGTAAACAGGTACAACAATAGATAATTTAATTCGGTCTGTACTCATTTACAACCTCCACAATTCTTTTCACATCCTCCATATCCATAACCGGACTTATTGGAAGACTGACAATTTCCGAGTGAATCTTTTCAGATATAGGGAAGGTTAGCTCATTCCATTCTTTATATGCTTCTTGTTTATGAGGGGGAATAGGATAGTGAATCATAGTTTGAATTCCCTGTTGATTCATATAGTTAATAAAATCACTTCTATCTGGAGTTCTAACTACAAATACATGCCAGACATGGGATTCTGGCCCCTCTTCAACATAAGGTAATGCAACATGCTCATTAACAATATTGTTCAAATAGTACGTTGCAATATCCCTCCTGAACTTATTATCTAGATCTAAGAACTTTAATTTCTCACTCAATATTGGAGCTTGAAATTCATCTAATCTACTATTATAGCCTTTATAGATATTCTCGTATTTCTTATGTGATCCATAATTTCTTAAGGCCTGAAGATTCCTATACAAATCTTCATCATTTGTAGTGATTGCTCCAGCATCTCCTAAGGCCCCAAGGTTTTTACCAGGATAGAAGCTAAATGCTGCGGCATCTCCTAAATTCCCAACCTTACGACTTGCATAAACAGCCCCATGGGCTTGAGCACAATCTTCAATTACCTTCAAATTGTATTTCTCTGCAATTCTCTTAATAGGTCGCATATTGCATGATTGACCATAAAGATGAACAACTAAGATTGCTTTGGTATTAGGGGTAATACTTTCTTCAATTTTGTCAGGATCTAAGTTATATGTCATTAAATTAGGCTCAACTAACACAGGCGTAGCCCCATTTGCAGATACAGATAAAATAGATGCAATGTAAGTGTTAGAAGGTACTATTACTTCGTCCCCTATGCCAATATCGTACGCTCTAATGATTAATTCTAAAGCATCCAATCCATTTGCCACTCCAAGACAATAACTCGTCCCACAGTAGTCTGCGAATTTAGATTCAAAGGATTTAACCTCCTCACCGAGAATATACCATCCAGAATGCAGAACCTTATGAACACTATTTAATATTGCTTCTTCGTGACGTAGATTGATTTTTTTCAGATCGAGGAAAGGAATCATATTAACCCACCTATTTCAGTAAATATATTATTATTCAACAATAACTCCATCTTCCAAAGTATATTGCTTACCACAAGTTGAACATAACAACTCACCACTCAATTTTTCTCCACAGTTACAAATATATCCTTTGAATCTCGCTGGATTACCATACCATAACGTATTGTTTGGAATATTCTTTGTAACTAGAGAGCCTGCACCAATCATAGCATACCTACCTATTGTATTACCTGCTACAATCGTTGCATTAGCACCTATAGAAGCCCATTCTTCAAGTACAGTTTTCAAAAATTCACCTGGATACTGTTTAGAACGAGGTCTTAGATCATTAGTAAAAGTAACATTAGGACCAATAAACACATTGTCTTGTATTCTAACACCATCCCAAATATATACCCCTGATTTAACCGTAACGTTATCACCTATAATCACATCATTTTCAATAAATGTATGGTCGTTTATGTTACAATTTGAGCCTACAACAGCTCCCGGTAAGATATGAGCAAACGCCCAGACACGAGTATTTTCTCCTATTCGTTCCGATTCAACAATTGCCTGCGGATGATTAAAATACTGTATCATTCTTATACACCTCAATAAATTTATCATAATCTCGAATATAATCTTCTGAGTCGTACAAATGAGAAGCAAGTACTAGTAATACACAGTCAGGCGAAAAGTCATACATTTCATGCCAATCGTTTGGTTCAAGAATAAGAACCTTTGTTGGTGAATCTAATACAACATCCGTCTTTCTTTTTGTATTATCTAGATACACTTTACAGTTACCTGACACACAAATTAAAGCTTGTCGTGTTTTATAGTGAGCATGAAATCCTCTACGAATTCCTGTCATTGTATTATATATGTAAAATATTCGGTTGATCTCAAAGGGAATAGATTTATTTCCCTCAATTACGGTTAATAGGCCTCTTTCATCACCTAATTCTTCAATTTCAATTAACTTACTGATATCATAATCCACTTTTTTCATTTGATCCTCCCTGAAATATATTTAAAATCCTAACCAATTGATTCTACCTGTTTGATAATCCAACAAAAATGATAGATAGAATGTTAGGAGTATCACAATTATGAAAATCAATGAATATTTAATAGCTTTCTTTACTTTTAAGGATTTATTTATATTTTCACTTTTCCAATAATCCATACAATATTGAATACTCCATCCAGAGAAAGGTAACAACAACATAAAAAGTGGATATCCAAATCTTGATTCAATTATGGTAGTACCTATAAAGCCCCAATAAAGAATAAATGAACATAAAAATGATAAGGCGATAAATCTTCCGGATTTCAATTCATTTTTCTTGATAAAGAAATACACTCCGTATAAGCTAGTTATCCAAAATAAGTACAAAAATAGCGATCCTATAATTCTACTAATAGGATAGTAGTCTTTAATATAAGTATCAATATATCCCCAATCCAACACACCAAATAGATGAGAGGAATATGCTAGTATAAATGCAGGGAAATTTGTAAATATTAATTTGAATATATTACTTTCCGAAGAATCTAATAAATAAGGTGAAGGAAAAAATAATTGTGCATTTTCGTTTGGTATAACAACTGTCCCATATTTAAGATTTGAAGCAGCTAAGTTGCTTTGAAAATCGTACAAATCTGCATGCAATAGTGGTGTCCAATCATTGAACTGTTTTACATTATTATAGAGTTGCGGAAAAAAGATAATTAGCGCACTTACACAAAACACTAAACTCTTAAGAATATTTACATCTTTAATTATAATTTTTCTGATTGTTAAGAGAACGATTATTATTGGAATGAAAACTATCGCTGATGGACGAATCATCGTACCTATATAACTATAAGTAAATATCATTAAGTATGTTTTATTCTTATCGAAATCCCCAAATACAAGATATACTAATGCCAATATAACACAGCATGCAGACATAAGATCGGTCAATAACAAAGTTGAAGATTGAATTAAATAAGGATTTAACAAACCAAAAAATAATATTCCATAACACACAATTTTCTTATTACAAAACTCATAAAAACTAATACCAAGTAAACAAATAGTATATACATAAAACAAATACTGGAAGATACTCATTCCTATCTTTATAACTGCAATATCTCCATTCGTAAATATACTAATACAAGATATGATTAGCGGATATAAATAGGTTCTTAATGACTCATTAATATTAAACAATCCTTGAGCAAGAATATTCTTACTTATACCTATATATCCAATTTCATCATAGTAGCTTACTTTGTAATTGAAGCTTAAATAGTATAAAAACATGCAGATAGATGCCAGGAAAATAACAGCAAATTTTTTATCTTTAAATAATAATCTAAAAGTTCTCATATTCTCTCCTTAGACTTTATTGAAGGCACCTCTTACTCCTTACTCCTCTCGAAATTTATATCTTCTAGATAGATCGTCTTACTGATTACTAGATTTTCGTCTTTTTAACGTTATCTTAAACATAATAATACCCAGTAGTGAAATAAATGATATGATACTCCCGGTAATTAATAATGGGGGCACATAATTTAATTCAACTTCGTTATTTCCTACAGGTAAATCAAGACCAATAAATCCGATATTTATCTTTGATACCTCAACCTCTTCTCCATTTATTTTGGCCTTCCATCCTTTATCAAAGGGAATTGATATGAATAACTTTTCAGGCTTATCAACTACTATATTCCCTCGAATATAATCGTTTGAGTGTTCTGATATATTCAATACATTTCCCTTTAATTTCTCTATATTACCTAATGATTTATTATCTATAATCTGAATTTTAAGGTCAGAGATAGTAAATTGTCCTGGTGCATTTGAAATATCTATTCTCAATTGACTGATACCCAGTAATCCAAAGTTCTTTCGTAATAAGTATCCCCCACACCATATTTAAAGGTATTGGAATTCTCTTCACTAAAGCCATCGTTACCTCCAAAAAAAATCTGCCCCTCAGAGGTAATATTACTACTAATGGTCATAGATACTTTTATTTCTTGATTAATGCTTTCTATTGGTGTTACAGGTATGATAATATGCGGATCACTAGTTACTGCATTAAAAGTTAAAGATGTATTAATGTCTCCCATTATAGGTTCAATATTATTTAGTTCAATTTCCTCATCATTTATGGCAATACTCGCTAATACATTTGAATTATCACTTTCGTTTGCACTATACTCCTTATACCCTATAGAATCCGTCGTATTCTTATTTAACACAAAAGCCTTGAGTAATATATTATCTCGTTCTCTAGCATTGTATTCCATGAATTTTTCATAAGAAATGAAATTATTATAGGTGAACCCTAGTGGTAAAGAGTATTTATCTTCATATATTTTAACATTTCCAATTTGATCTAATAATTCGTATCCATTAGGTGGAAGTGCTAGGTTATTAATTAATAAATACTTAACACCTAACAATCTAGAATAAGTAGTATTTAAATCTAGGCCTGTTAAATAATTTGGATGATTCACAATTTTAAATGGGACTTCCATTGTTCTCAGGAACTCTATATATGAAGGTTGATTTAATGAATTATATGATTTCACACCTCTATACCCTTGAATCATTGCATCTGCAAGAAATACAGAATTGTAGCTTTTATCTATTCTAAATAGACCCTTATCTTTATTATTAATATAATCGACTGCTTCGTTGGTATAGTCATTGTATCCTATCTTAGATTCTACAGACTCTTTACTATACATTCCTCTATTTACAGTGATCGAAGAAAAACCAGCTAATTCAATGCATATCATAATAATGATCAAATTTTTAAATGTACTTAAATTAATTTTTTTTATAAGAACACCGTAGATTACCAAGAATAATAATGATATAAATAAATACTTAAATGAATGCGCAAAATACTGACTCCAGTTAAAAACCTCATTTCCGATTAACAATAAATCTATGGAAACAAATGCAATCGAAGAGATAAGCAGATATAATGATATATTGCTAAATTTCATTTTATTCTCTGTAATATAGTCAAGTGATCTCGCGTTTAGAATACTAATAAAAATAATTATAATAAAAGTCCAGCGGTAAGAGTTTGCACTAAAGGCATTAAAAAAATGTGAAAAGAAGGGAAACAGTAAAAATATAAAGAGGGACCCAAATAAGATTCCATAAATAATTTTATTCTTTTTGTTAGCATAAAAAAAATACAAAGGTACTAAAAGAATAGACAATGTTCCAGTATACAATATTGGCGATTCATAGTAATTCCACAATCCATGGAATTGGTTCCCGTCCCAAGAATGTCATTTGAAAATAATCTAAAGAACATGGTTATATAATCTACGAAACCTGCAAGTCTAAAAATTTCACCATCTATAAATTGCCCGCTAATTCTCGGATTATTCAACGCTACGTAAACCGAGGGAAGTAATATGAAACAACTTAGTCCAATCGCAAGAATAGAATACATGGCTATTTTTACTATAAATGAAGCAAAGTGTTTTAATTGAAACTTATATATTTCAAAGTATCTTACAATTACATACATAATAAAAAACATAGCAAACATAAACAAAAAATAGTAACTACTAAATGCAACAAAAAATAAAGAGATAATATATAAACTACTTTTCTTTTCCTTTACCCATTTTTCAAATCCTAATAGTACAAAAGGAATAAATACAATAATTGTGCCCATATGATAATGTTGTCCCCATAATATAATAAATCCGTTATATCCATAAAGTAATGAGACTATCAATGACGAGTACTTATTTATTCCTATATATTTCAAGTAAGTATAAAATCCTAAAGCAGCAATCATTATTTTCAGTAAGGCAATATAAGGTAATACATAAACCACTAACTTTGGACCCAGAGTGCAGCAAATATATTAAATGGGTCTGTAAGAATTGGATTTGTTGAGAACAAACTTGTTCCAATCCCAATATTAAATGACCAAAACGAAATAGATCCATCATATATCATATTTGATAAATATGTAAGATATGGCCAATATGAATTAATAGTGTCATTTCCAACATCATCATAATTATAAATATATACATTTTTCAACAAAAAAAGTCTTTATACACAAAAAAGCCAATAATTAATACTCCTAAAATTAAGATTATTCGCTCTCGCTCAAACTTCATTTTTTCCCACATATACTGATCTCCAATTCACTCAATCTATTCATGATAACTTAAGATACCTATATAGAGAATAAACTTATATATAAACTCACTCTCTATACTATTACCCTATCGAGAAGTCTTCCCTCTCCTTTGTTAAATTCGGATTATAACATGGATCGTTATCTAACACTTCTGACCAACGATTTCTCATCCACTCAACTTCACTATTAAATCGTTGCTTCTTTTCAGGAGTATCTTCGTGGCCCCGGCTTTTTGATTCGTAATGGAAAAGTTGAACTTGGGGAAGCCAAATGTTACGATAACCCGCTTCACCTATTTTCAGACAAAAGTCCACATCGTTAAAGGCTACTTGAAGCTCCTCTTCTAACCCACCAACTTCTTCATATACTTCTTTACGCACCATTAGACAAGCAGCAGTAACTGCTGAGTAGTTAGATACCATTTTCAAACGGCTAAAGTAACCATATTCTGAAGAAGGAAAGTACTTATGACTGTGACCAGCTACCCCACCTATTCCAAGTATAACTCCCGCATGTTGAATACTATGATCAGGATAATACAAGCACGCTCCAACAGCCCCTATCTCTGATCTTAAAGCTTGACCAGCGAGCTCCTCTAACCAATTTGGGGTAATAACTTCCACGTCATTATTGAGTAAAAGTAATAATTCACCCGTCGCTTTAGTGCATCCGAAGTTATTTAACTTAGAATAATTAAACGGAATGTTATATGAGTATACTTTAAATCTTTCGGGCTCTTGTACATACCATTGATCATAAAGTTGCTTAATATTTACTTCATCACTGCCGTTATCAATTATTATAACCTCAAAATTTTGGTACGTTGTTTTGTTGAAAATAGACAGTAAGCACTTATCCAATACGTCAGCCATATTTTTACTAGGAATAATAATTGAGATTTTAGGATTATTTATTGGTACATAATGAATTCGGAACAGATTTGGAATATCTTCGGCACCTTCAACCTCAGCATGCAATCCTCTTCTTGAAATAGCATCTTGCAATGCTTTAATACCCGCTAAATGAGTATAACTTTTCGAGGAGTTAACAGAAGCTGTTGATTCAGGTATTGATCTCCAATGGTAAAGAATCTTAGGAATATGGTGAACTTGATCTGTTTTTCAGAAACTCGCAACATCAAATCATAATCTTGACTTCCCTCGTAACCAACTCTAAATCCACCCACATCATTTACTAATGAAGTTCTATAAATAGTTAGATGACAAGTATACATTTGCGACAATAAAGTATCCGGTGACCAGTCCGGTTTAAAAAACGGATCATACCGTACACCATCCATAGAAATCTTATCTTCATCGCTATAGATAATATCAGCCTTAGGATGCTCATTTAATAATAATACATTTTCTAGTAGGGCATTTTTAGAAAGTTCATCATCATGATCTAATAACGCTACGAATTCTCCCTCGGCCATTTGCAATCCATCATTAGAAGCTCTAGATATATGTCCGTTTTCAGTTCGGATCTTGATTTTAATTCTTGAATCGATGGTACTGTATTCCTTCAATACTTCAGCAACATTTGGTTTTGTAGAACAGTCATCAACCAAGCATAATTCCCAGTTCGGATAAATTTGTTGCCTTACTGATTCAATGCAACGTTGGAGCCATATTTTATCCACATTGTACACAGGAACTATTATAGATATCATAGGTTTATATGATAACTGTTCCATCTTTATCTTGATTTTTTCGATTTCTTCTGTTGTCATTTCTTCCTTATTTATAAAGTCTTGATAGCTTTGGTCATTGTTACGTACAGTCAGTGACTCTCCTTTATTCAAAAACCCTCTAATTCCTCCGTTGTTAAGAATGCGCTTTAATTTAGTAATCAACAGCTTCATAGATGAAATTCTAATTCCATGTACCTTGAAAAATGAATACAAAGGACGAACTAACATCTCCGCAATAAAGATGTGGCGAACCTTTACTTGTTCTAATGAGAAAGTTTGTTGTTTACAGCCAGGGTCAAGTCTCAGTTGATGAATTCCTGATGGGATTTTTACTCTACCAATATTTCTTACTGCTACTCCTGAAGGCAATAATCCCAATGAAAGCTTCTGATTCTCTCCCATTCCATTGCCCAAATCGTAATAGATATCTAGAACAGATTCATGATCTGCCCCACCAACCCATGAAAATTCAGTCCATCCTTTTTTTATCTTTTTTCCTAACTTAAATTGAGGATCATCTCCCGTTGACACCCAACCAGATTCACATTTTACAACCTGATGTAATGGAATTAATTCAACCTTCTTCTCACCCAGCACCTTTTTTGCTAACGGTTTTATTTTCATTATGTTTTGTTTAATTGATAATTTTAGATTTCTAAGTGGCTTAGTTAACTTCCACGAACTACTGTTAAGTAACTGATTCAAACGATCATTTGTATTTAGTAATTCTTCTCTTATTTGTTGTGTCTGTAGCTCAACGGCCCTCAACTTTATATCCGATGCTTCATTTAATTCAATTAATTGTTTAACTTCATTTTCCTTTATCTCAACATCTTCTTTTAACTTATATAGTTGGAGATCATTTAACTTCAACTGATCCTCTTGAGTCGTCACTACATCCAACAGTCTTTCCGTCTCTTTAAATGAGTGTATACTCTCTGTTGCCTCTTGAGTTACTAACATCTTAATTTCAACTACTACATGTTCCTGTATATTTGGAATATTAATAATCAGTTGGGGATCATCTTTAAAGATAATACTTTTATTGAATCATTAATCCAAAAGCCATGTGCAGTACCTGCAAAGATTCCATCTCCCGGATTCATTTGAAAAATAGTTTCACCATTCATATTTTTTATATTGAACGCCAAAATATCAACCATTGCTGAAAAATTACAAGGGTCAAATCTTAATGCGCTTATTTGCTCATTCCCATTACCTAGTTCAAAAATATAGGTTGCTGTTTCATCCAGAGTAATATCGTGTAGAATTGATTTCCCTTCTTCGAATTCCTGCTGCACTTCAGAATGCCAATATAATTGAGCATACTTATCACTTATTGGGAAATGTGATTCCTCAGTCTGTATTTCCTCATGGAGATTTGGGACATAATTATAATATTCCTCGTAAATCTGAGACAACTCGGCCTGTAAGTTGCGACGTACCGTTTGATAATAGTTGAGATCTAAAATCTTAGATTGTAAACTAATTTCATATACCAAGAACATCATTTTCAAAAAATGATGATCAAAATCAGGGAGGAATTTACTAAACGACTTCAAATTGAGTAGAATATTGTTATTTTCCGCATAATGAACTAACCGTACGACTTCGATCCACGGTAATCTAGTATAGTGACTTAAATCGTAATCAACTAAGTAAAGGTGATTATTATTCAGAAGCATATTTTTTAACCACAAGTCCCCTGAGACAAGTTGCGGTGCTGAAGAAAGCGTTAGGAAGTTCTCCTGAATATCTCCGATTAGACGTTGCTTTGCCTCTTCTACCCAATCTAATTGTCGAATCAAGCTGATTATTTGATCAATCTCATTATTGTCTTTATCTTCTTGACCATCACTGGTTAAGTTTAATGAATCTTCTAATACACTACACAGCAAGGTAGTCAATTGATCAAGATTCATTTCACCTTTAAAAAAGACTTGATCTAGCGATGATCCTTCTATGAATTCTTCAATTAAATAAACGAATTGATCTGTATCATATCTAAAAAGAAATTTAGGAGATTTCAAAGTATTATCCGAAACTTTCTTCTTTTGTAATTCCATCGCCAAATCAATATCATAAATACTTTTCTGTGGGATTTTCTTTATTGAGCATATCGGATTATTATGAATAGATACCAAATACCGAGCTGTGGAAGATTGCTTTGAACGATTCGTATTATTATTAATCGCGAGGATATTAATACTATCTAGTTGCTCCCTTGTAATTAACCCAGATTCCCTGATAGCTTCCAAGAGTTCCATATCATCCTACCTTTCCAGTCAGAACAAATCCATAAGATGGGCAAAACAAATGTGCGACATTGTTTTTTGCTAATGTTGTATAAATGGAACGGAGTTCCTCCTGATGTTCAACAATTTCACCATTAGCCCCATTATATTCTTGTACATCTAAGTGGCCTGTTAAAATATAGCGATTAACATCGTCAATCTCAACCATTTGACGAATAAGCTTATAGTCAGGAAAACATCCGTACGTTTTCACTGTTTGAAAACCCGCCTCATCAAATAGCTGATAATACTCAGCTAAAGACCACGTTTTTGCGGGTAATAAATTATTGTTCGATTGTTCAAATTTCTGGTTTGCTTTCTCTTCTGATAAGTACATCAAGTGTGAAATTCCAGTATGATCGTCTGGAGTACCCATGATATATTTGGCCCCTATACTGTTTTCTATACCAATATAAAGTTTTCCATCCTTTTTCAAGATTTCCCTTGCCTTCTTAAGCGCATTAAGTTGTATCTCACGGATAGATACTACCTCTTCCCTACCCGAACCTATCCACTCTAAAGAGCCATTAAAAATAATTAAATCAAATAAATCCTTTTTAAATGGAAAACTCAAAAAATTTCCTTGAATCTTTTCAAGCATTACTCCTTCTTGGATTGCGATTCTGTCCAAAATTTGAAGACGGTTTAGTGTCAAATCAAAAGCCACTGTTCTTCCATGTTTGGCTAGAGGAATACTCAGCTGCCCCACCCAGCACCAACATCTAGATAAACTCCATTTTTAGTGTAATTTATCAAATCAAGAGCCTGTGCTCTACCTGGGTCACAAATTATCTTATACAACCAAGGATTAGATTCAAAGAAAAGTTCACTAACAACCTCTTCCCACGGTTCATTCTTTAATCGTTCAATTATTTTTTGTTCTTCTTCTAATGGAAGATCAGCATAGGTTCCAGAATATATTTTTTCGATAGCAAACGAATCATTCACCAACGTTACCAAAGACTCATCCTGTATTAAACTACCTATAAGCTTTGGTTGTAGTTCCACTAGAAAACACCTCTTTACTATATTCATTTTTATTAATCTCTATTGCACTCTCCAGATTAGCTATTCCAAAACTACGATCTCCTTGGTTGGGTAATATTTTAAGTTCTGCCACATCATATCTACGATCTAATGGAATAATATCACCATCAACTAACTCTACAAATCCTAAAGAAATATAATAGTCCCCTGGTATAAGAGACATTTTTTGCTTAAATGTAATGGAGATCTCTTCATCTTTATTTAGCGATTTAAAGGGGTAATTCTGAAAATAACTATTTGTTCCATATACTTCTAAACCCTTTATCGATTTTATTGTCATAGCATAAATAGGTTGCGCAATATATTCATTTGCCTTCACAATAAACTCAACTTCTACCTCTTCACCTGTTGTAATTGAAGTCACTCGTTCTCTTTCAAAATTCCTAATGAAAAACTCTTTAATAATTCCTCTGTAATCTCCATAACGATATTCCTTCGAAATATCCTTATCTAATGCATTAGCCCCAGCAAATTCTTTAACTTCTATTTGTGGGCCAGTCACTAATTCTTCATGTTCCGAAATTTCTTCAGCGTTATCAACTTGAGAGTTAGATTGAGTATTAGAAAATAATATTTTTGTATAATGATTTACTACATCATTGGGGTTTCCTACCTCAAGTAAATCTCCACGGTCAATCAAGACAACTCTATCACAAATTTGTCTAATCGTTTGCAGATCATGGGAGACCACTAATATAGTCTTTCCAGATTCTTTAAGGGATTTAATCTTTTCATAACATTTCAATTGAAAGCGACCATCACCAACAGACAAGGCCTCATCAACTATTAAAATTTCAGGATTAACATTAATCGATACTGCAAAAGCAAGCCGAACATACATACCACTAGAATAAGTCTTAACAGGTTGATCAATAAAGTCGCCAATATCAGCGAATTTAAGTATTTCTTCTAATTGAGTATCCATTTCTTCTTTACTAACTCCCAAAATAGCTCCATTTAAATAGATATTTTCTCGGCCTGTAAATTCGGGATTAAACCCACTTCCTAATTCCAAAAGTGCAGCAACTCTTCCATTCACGGAGATATCTCCTGTTGTTGGTGATAATGTACCTGCGATCATTTGAAGAAGTGTACTTTTACCCGACCCATTCCTCCCAATAATTCCAACAGCCTCACCCTTGAATATTTCAAGAGATAGTGGACGAAGCGCCACAAAATCTTTGTAGTATTTTCCCTTTTTGTTAATTATCTGTTTTAGACGGTCCGTTGGTTTTCCGTAGATACGATATGTTTTACTCACATTCTTAATTTGTATGGCTAAGTTCATAAACACACCTTTTTTCGTTTAATTATAAAACATCTGCAAAAGCATGCTTTGTTTTTCTGAATACTACCAATCCTATTAAACAAACAACCAGTGCGACTATACTCTCAGTTGCAAATTCCGCGAGGCTAGGAATTTTTCCCCACAACATAATCCCCCTAATATTCTCAATGTAATACGTAAGGGGATTGAGATTATAAAACCATTTAAACTGACTTGGAATGACCTCTACCGAATAAAATATAGGGCTCAGCAAAGATAAGGCTTGTACTACGATCGCAATCATTTGACCAATATCCCTAAGAAATACGCCTAAAGATGAAAACAACCACGATATTCCTAGCGTAAACACCAGTAGTGGCAAAATCATAATAGGTAGTAGTAATATAGTCCAATGCAACGTTTTAAATATAAAACCAGAAAAAATGATAACTAAACTAAAATTAATTGTGGCAGTTACCAATGCAGTACCAACTGAAACTATAGAAAAGACCTCTAGCGGGAATACTACCTTCTTAACGTAATTTGAATTTCCTAATATTAGAAATGGTGCGCGCGACAAAACTTCTCCAAATATATTAAATGTAGTTAAACCACAAAAAATAATTATCGCAAACTCAAGTTTATTAGTACTTCCCGTTCCCCATTTTGCTTTAAATATCTCACTAAACACGAAAGTATAAACTAACAACATAAATAGAGGGGTCAAAATTGTCCACATAAATCCTAAATAAGAACCCTTATAACGACTTATAGTCTCTCTCTTGATAAATTGCGTAATTATATTCCTATTTGTTTTCAAGTAATTAAACATTCTTAATAACATTATTTCAGCTCCATCGGTCCATGTTTAAAAATTGTATTCGATTATACTTATCTACCTTACCTATGCTAAAATATTGTCGTATCTACTAGAAAAGGAGATTATAACCTTGTCGAATCCAGTATACGGAAAAAATCCGTGCAGTCGAGAAAAGGGGAATTTTGGCCTGTAGCGGTTTGGGTGTTGTTGGTTGGTTTGATTCTGTTTTTAGCGTGGTCCCCTTTCCAGGCCGGATTGTTCAATGGACTTGTTCTTAATTTCGAGAAACCGATTCTCTGGGCCGTTTTGATTGGCAGCTTGCTGATGATCGTATGGGTCTGTTCCTACTTTAAAACCATGAAGCTTGATGATCAGAGAGATTGGACAGCGGTCGCGGTATTGCTTATTCCTATAACGTATGTACTTTCGCTGATCTCAGCAGCCTCACAGTATTTTGCGATTAATGCTATATTAATCCAATGTCTTTATGCATTTCTGTTCATTATCGCACTATATTTACTGCAAAATAAGCAAACTAACGCGGTTATCGAAACCTCGATCATTACCGTCGCTTACATCATTGTCATGTTCGGCTTGTTTAACTGGTTAGGCCAAGGTAGAACGGTGTCGGCCATTGTCGGCTGGTTTACGCCAACCGTGATCAACGGACAGTACAACCAAGCGATCTGGATCGATTCCAACGGTCCACGGTTGGCCTCGGTGTTCCAGTATCCGAATACATATGCTGCATTCCTGATGGCCTTCTTGTTCGTAGCTATATTCGCAATTACACGCTCTAAGAGATGGTGGATTCAGGCTATTCACGCCTTTATGCTCGTGCCGATGGCCCTATCGATTTTGCTCACCCTGTCGCGCGGGGACTGGTCTTCCTGCCGGTTGTATTCATCGTACTGCTTCTGTTCTTGAAGCCGGCTAAGCAGCTCCTGTGGATTCTGTACTGCATTATTGCCGGTCTGGGAACCTTATTGATTGCTAAACCCGTTACCGATCTAGGGCAGCAATTCCACAATGGTCAAATTAATGATCCGGCCAAAGGATGGTTCTACGTCCTTGCTGCCTCCGTCATTATTGCCGTAATAGCTTGTCTTATTCAGCGTTATGTTGCGTCAGCACTCGAGAGAGGTACTAATAAATGGGCATCCAAAAAGCTCGGTAATCTATGGTTGCCTGTCGGTTCCGTCGTAGCAGTTGTGGTAATCGTTGCCCTGTTCCTAGGAACGAACCTGAAGCATGTGCTGCCGGGCAATATCGGCGAACGTCTGGAGAACATCAACCTGCAGCAGCACAGTGTATTGGAACGCTTTACTTTCTATAAGGATGCTGTAAAAGTACTCAAGGATTATCCAGTGATTGGTGCAGGCGGTGGTTCATGGGCATCCATTTACGAGAAATACCAGAATAACCCATACACCAGCCGTCAGGCGCACAGCTTCATCATGCAATATCTAGTAGAAGTCGGTATCCTCGGCTTTGTGATCATGCTTGGATTTATGATCTTTATTTTCTATAAATATATTGTTGGATATATTCGTTCGGAAGAACAAAAACGTGATTCGTACTTTATCTACTTTATTATTGTTCTCTCGATTCTGATCCACAGCTTGATGGACTTCAATATGAGCTATGTCTTTATAGGGATGCTCGTATTCATCGGTCTTGGGGGCATGGCGGCGGCTATGGATAACCACTCAACAGAACGAGTGAAGCTGAAAGCTTCTTCAATGCGCGGGGTATTCAGTACCGTTATGGTGCTTGGATCCATTGCGCTGATCTTCATTTCTATCCAATATATTCAAGCTAACAATGCGGCAGTCAAAGGTCAGAACTTAATGTCAACTAGTAATAATTATCAAGAGATCAAAGCACCTCTTGATCAAGCACTGAAGAAACGCGGCAACTATCCTTACGCGGTTCTTAATATGAGCACCTTGCTGCAAGCCGGATATCAACAAACCAACGAGGATGCTTTTTATAATGAAGAAGACAATTTGCTTACTCAAGCTCTCAAAAAAGAACCGTTTGATAAAAATATGTATGCCCAGCTTATTTCTCACTATAAGCTAAAAGGTGAAACCGATAAGGCCTATGAAGTGCTTAAAGATAATGCCGAACGTTACGCATGGGATATGAATTGGTATGAGGAACTAATCACTCAATCTTTTCAGCTTGGTTATAAGGCTCTAGGCGCTCAGGATGCTGTTCTGAAGGAACATTACTTCAAGAGTGGACTGGAAGCTTACCAACATGTGGTAGATGGAGTTGAACATCTTAAGACATTGCCGAAGGGACAAATGCAAGGGAATCCGTTCGAGGTGACTCAGACGATGTCACTAAATGCAGGTAAAATGCAGTACATGCTGGGCCAGCCTGAAGCAGCGGCTACAATTCTGAAAGCAAGCATCAAGGAAGACCTCGGTGATCCTACAAACCAGGAATTGGCCCGCTGGTATCTAGCTGCATTGAAAAAAGCTGGTCAGAGCGATCAGGCAATGTATGATCAACTTATTGGAAAAGACCCCTCGATGAAAGACCAAATTAGCCAGTTAGCTGAGATGAACTTCTAAAATTTCATAGCAAAACAAAAAATCGACCTCTCCTAAGAGAGGCCGATTTTTTATCTTCTACAATCTGTTTCATATAGTCTAACAAATCCTCGCGTAGCTCCTGATTCTCCAGAGCGTAATGAAGCGTCGTCTTGATGAAGCCGAGCTTCTCACCGACATCATGCCGGGTTCCTTCGAAATTATAGGCTACGATTCGCTCGGATTCCCCAAGCTTGGAGATGGCATCCGTTAGTTGGATCTCTCCGTTGACCCAGCCTGCTGTTGTCCGAGGATTTCGAATATTTTCGGAGTTAATATGTATCTACCCATGATTGCTAGATTCGAGGGAGCTTTGTCCGCAGCTGGTTTCTCCACCAATTGTTTGGCCAGATAGACGCGTTCTCGAAGCTCTGAAGCATCGACCACTCCATACCTGGATACTTCCTCCCAAGGAACCGGCTGGACGCCGACTACTGAGGCCCGTTCATACTCAAACACATCAATCATTTGCTTCAAGCACGGAACCTCGGACTCAACGATATCATCGCCAAGCAACACAGCGAACGGTTCATCGCCGATAAATTTACGGGCGCACCAGATAGCATGTCCTAGGCCCTTTGGCTCTTTCTGTCGGATATAATGGATATCGGCCATCTCTGATGACTTGCGAACTTCTTCAAGCAGATCCCATTTCTTCTTCTCGCTTAAGTTATATTCCAGTTCGAAGGAATTATCGAAGTGATCCTCGATCGCCCGCTTCCCTTTCCCTGTGACTATAATAATATCCTCGATCCCGGAGGCAACTGCTTCTTCCACAATGTACTGTATCGTGGGCTTGTCTACGATCGGTAGCATTTCCTTCGGCATCGCCTTAGTTACGGGAAGGAATCTCGTTCCCAGACCCGCTGCGGGTATGATCGCTTTCCGAATCTTCATCTACCCCTATCTCCCCTTCTTCTAACTTCAAGATGTTTCCATTATATCACACAAAGTGTAAATACGATAAAAGGCCCCTTCCGTGGGTGAAGCCCATGTCAACGGAAGGGGCCTAAATCATTGTAATCTACCTTAATATTATAAATGTTTATTTAACTCCAGAATTTGCGTAACGTGAAGCGCTGAGATTCTTCCTCATGCCTTGCGCCTTGGCCCCACGGTTCTGGCGTATGAAGATGGCGTTCGACACCGTACTCAATTTTATGGTACTGCTGACCGCCCTCCTCATGAATACGTCCATGAGCCTTTGTTACCAACGATTGCATCTCGAGGAATCCTTCCAACATCACTTTCACCCTCCTACAAAATAGGCTAGCCAAGCGTTAGCCTCTCACTTTGTTTACGCTTTCATTATATCACATTAATCTTTCTTAGATTACTGATAACTAGCCTTTATCGGTGCTTTTGGAGTTGTTTTCACACAGTGTACATATTTGCATTTTGTCTGTCCACGGCGGAAAAACAACCGTCTTTCTATTAAATACTTCTACAAAAAAATGAGAACATATGTTCAAACCAGAACCTATATAAGTTAGGTAGCTAAAGCTAAAAAGGACACAAACCGTTTCCGGTTCATGCCCTTCTCTCTATTCTCTACGCCCTTAAGACAAAAGACTGTTTAATTGTGCTTCATTAATATTCTCGGTAATTACCTTCTGAATTTCTCCCTCATTGAAATAAGCGATAGCCGGGACGGTATCTATATCCAGCTTGGCGACAAGACCAGGGGATTTATATATGTCCACCTTGGTTACCCGCAGCTCCTCGGCATGTACTTGCTCGAACTTCTCAATCAGAGGCAACAGCTCGCGGCAGGCTGGCTCCGTCGCATTCCATAAATAAACGACCGATGGCTTGCCATGATTCTGGATCTGATTCTCGTATACTTCGCATTCGGAAATATATTTCTCTACTCCATAGCCAGCGATCGCTCCATCCCCAACTGCTGTGGCCACTTGTTTAAGGAATTTGTCGCATACATCCCTGCTGCGAACACGCCGGAAACATTCGTCTCCATCTTCTCATTAACGAGCACGTAACCGTTCCGGTTCAGATCAAGCACCCCGGAGAATATTTCGGTATTCGGGACATATCCGATGAACAAGAAGCAAGTGTCGACTTTTACAGGCTGCAGCTCGCCGGTTTTCGAGTTTTTCAAAACTACGGTCTCGAGCCGTTCTTCTCCTTCAAAAGAGTCCACCGTCGTATTCCACATAAACTCCATCTTGGGATTATCGAGCGCCTGATTTTTCGCAATCTCATTACAATCCATTTTTCCAGGATCATGCATAACGGAGACGATGACTTTGTCTGCAAACTTGGTCAGGAAAATTCCTTCTTCAATCGCAGCATCCCCGCTGCCGATGACCATGACTGTCTTCCCCGTATTGGCTGCTGCATCACAGGTCGCACAGAAGGATATCCCTTTATCGTATAAGTACTTATCCTCGTTCTGTGCCCCAGTCAGTCTTGGCTTCCCGCCACTAGCGACGATTACGGCTCTGCATTCGTAACGAACCCGGAACGTCTCAACGACCTTCACCTCGTCGTCAAGAGACACTGCTTTGACATCGGTCATTTTAAAATCGACGCCGAACTTCTTCGCCTGCTTATGAAATAAGCCCATTAGATCTGTGCCCGTTGTTCCTTCAGGGAACCCAGGATAATTTTCGATCTCATTCGTATAAGTGGCAAGGCCGCCAACCAAAGTTTTTTCCAGGATCAATGTCTTGAGCTTGGCACGTCCACAGTAAATTCCCGCCGTTAACCCCGCTGCGCCGCCGCCGATAATGACGACATCATACTGCTCCGTTCTCTTCTCCATATGCCTTAACCTCCATTAGAAATGTTGATTTCAAATAAACAGGCTGACTTCCGTCAGCCCGGCAACTTCTTTTACTTACATAAAAAACTTGGCTAATAATTTACTGCCGATAAAAGCGCCCGCGAGCAAGAACAACCAGAAGATCCAACCGGACAGCGACAGCGAGGAAATCGAAGTGAACAATGCCCCGATATTACAACCATTTGCAAGTCTTGCCCCGTAGCCCATCAGCAGTCCGCCAAGAACAGCGGCAAATACCTGTTTCATCGAACGGATTTTCTTAATCTTGAATTCGGAAGCAAACAGCGTAGCTAGAAGTGCTCCCAGAATAATGCCTAAGTTACGAATCGAACCACCATCGTTCATAAATCCACCAGACAGCGTCTTTTGCGCTTTTTCTGAGCTGAAATACGCCCAGTTATCTACATTGCCTCCCACCAGCTGATACAGCCAGGCGCCCCAATCCGCAAATGCACTCGTTACCCCCCAGCCCTTCGAGAACACGGCGAGATGAGCTATAGCGAACACAGCGAGCAGCACAGCTCCGGTGACGTAAGTAAGCGGCTCTTTCAGCAGCTTCTTGTAGAAACGGTTCGAGGATATCTTTAACCAAAATGCGTTCACCGTTCAATCACCATCCCTTGTCTCGTAAGTTCTATTTCAGCTTCTCAATAACGATTTCCCATTCTCCATCATCGATTTCATCAATTTCTACGTTATGTCCTTGCTTTCTAGCCCATTCTGGAACATTCTTCATCGCACAGCTATGATCGATCGATACGATCAACACATCGCCAACTGCAAGCTCAGTCATCTTCTTCTCTGTTCTCATCAAAGGAACCGGACAAGCTTCTCCCATACAATCCAACGTAAATTCTGCCATTATAAAAACCACCTTTTCGTTTTTTTTGATCATTATTGTGATCATTTGTTTTATTGTGAATCTTTGTATAATTTATTTTGTGAAAACATTCACTTTGTAGTGCGCAATAAACTATTAACCTGCCAATCTACCAACCTGCTCGGGTAAATTCACTTTGATTGCTTTCCCTTTACTCAGCACTACCCATCTTCTTCTCCTGCCATTTAACAGAAGCGATATAGAGCAGTAGAATGATCAAGAACTGAACAAGCAAAGCACCTAACCAGCCAAATACATCAGGCAAGAATACAGATGGTGCATCCTTGATTACATGTGCTCGCCACCAGCCCATATCATGTGCTCCCCACAGGGAACCGATAACGAAGAATAGCAGAGAGAGCATCTGCATCGTGAAGCCTTCCCCTACCCGCATTAGCGTACCAGAAGCACAACCGCCAGCAATGACCATCCCGATTCCGAAAACAACCGCACCTACGACCAAGGCTAGACTGATCTGACCGACATTTTCCATCCCGGGAATCGGATTGCCTCCTGCAAACGCCGCGTATTTGATCGCTGTGAAGCCAATCGTAGCAATGGAGCAAGCGATCAATACAGCTCTTGTTACAGATGTACTCCCCGTAATCCATGGATCTCTCATTGAAGCAGTGAAACAGAATCTCGATCTTTGCAAAATCACGCCAAATGCAAGCCCAAACAGTAAGTAGACAACCATCTTGCCATTGTAATGATTCAGGTAGAAACCAAATCCAATGACGAGAGCCGTAGCCAGCAAAGCAAAGGGCAGCTGACTCTTCTTAGGTTTTCTTGGTGCCCGGTTACGAGCGGGCTTCGATGCGGGACTATCGTTTTGTCCCATTTGTGAACACCTCCAGCATTTAAGTCAATTGACTATGTGAAAATAATAACATTCTTTTTATCCTTGTGGTCATCGGCTTTTTTGATACTGCATAAGTTTTTCTAATGGCAAATGAATCGTCATGCGTCAAATTGGTCACAGACACGTCATGATATACTTTGGTCAGAGGTTGGCGAGGGAGGAGCTTATAAATGAATCTGGAAACGCTTAAATTATTTCTTGATATAACCACGCTCAAGAGCATCTCCAAAGCAGCACAGAAATCGCATATTACCCAATCCGCGCTCAGTCAACAGTTAAAGTCCTGGGAGAGCTCACTTGGGACAGAGCTGCTGCAAAGGAGTAACAAAGGCGCTAAGCTTACCGAGGCAGGGGAGATTGCGAAGAAGTATGCGACTCAAATGTGCAAGCTTTATGAGGATATGGTTACCGAAATTGGGCAATTGAAGCCCACGGAGTATCAGCTATCGATCTATGCCATTCCTGAGGTATGTAACTATGCTTTGCCCTGTACTTTATTTGAAGTGAAGAGGCATTTCCCACAGTGCAATATTAAGTTAAATGAAGCACTCAGCTCGCAAATTGAGGAGCATATTCTGCTTGAGGAAGGGGATATTGGATTCATTTCCGGTTCGTCCTCCAATCCGGAGATAAGCTCCAATCAGGTGTTCTCTGATCAGGTCATTCTCGTAACCAGTAGTACCAAGTCAAGCCCCGATGAGATTGAAATCGAGGAGTTGCACCGGTATCCCTTGATATGGTCAACACAGCTCTGCTGCGTCCAGCGCACACTGGCTCAGACATTGGTGAATGATCATGCGAAGTTGAACATTCTCTATAATCTGGACTCGATAGAGGCTGTCAAATTGGCTGCAATCAAAGGCCATGGCGCAGCATTTCTACCGTATATGTCCATAAAAAAAGAGCTCTACAGTAAGCAGCTCAAAGCAATCCATATTCGCGACTTTCAGGTATATAATGAGGTTCATATGATCAAGAAGCATAATCAAAAAACGAACCGCGATACGAAGCAGTTAATTCGGTATATAGAACAGACCTTGATTGATACACTATGTTAGGGGCATTTCAAGCCTCTATGCAAATCTCCCATACGCCATTGATCACTTCGTTGATAGAGCAGCGCAGATTGACCTTGCCGCAATATTCTGTGATTGATTTTCTCGCACAGCTATGATCTGTTACGAGCAGTACCTGCTCGCCACTGCGGATCGCTTGTTGATGCTTCTTCAGCATCATCACCGGCACAGGACAAATTTCTCCCAAACAATCTATTTCTATCATACGCTTCCCCCTTCCCTTCCACTTCGTTCCCTAGATATGTTCAGTATAGCGTCAACTTCCCTTTAGAATTATGAGCTGCTTCACATCTTCTGTTATTTATCAACAGTGGTAAGTGTCCGTTACGACATAAAAGGGGCTGTCCCGTGTCTGAACTGCACCCCAATTGTTAGACACAACTAACAATTGGAGGTGCAGTTTTTTATGTGGAAATTTTCTGTAAAAGAGAAGCTCGAAATTGTATTAAGATATTTGGAAGGTAACGAAGTTGCGCCATCCATTGGAAGAAAATATGGTGTATCCAAAACTCAAATTTACTCTTGGGCAAAGCTGTACAGCGAGTGGGGGATTGAAGGTTTTCGAATAAAAGACTATGCTTCATATTCACCAGAGTTTAAACTAGAGGTACTTGAATATCGGTTAAAAACGAAGGCCTCATATGTAGATATCGCTGCGCATTTTGGTATTCCCTCACCTTCACCTATCAAAAGATGGGTTAAAGAGTTTGAAAGAAAGGGATTTGACGCCTTCAAAGCAAAGAAAAAGGGGCGTACATCCATGAACAAAGAAACAAAGAAACCAACAAAACAAGATGAAGGGTCACTTGAGAAACTACAGGCAGAAAACGAACGTTTACGTATGGAAAATGCCTATTTAAAAAAGTTGAATGCCTTAGTTCAAAACAAGGAAAAATCACCAAACAAGACAAAGCGCAAGTAGTCTATGAATTAAGGCGTGAATTTCCGGTGATAGCACTTCTGCAGCTTGCAGGTATTCCGCGCAGCACCTATTATTACGTGATTAAAAGCTTCGGACGTCCCGATCCAGATGGCGAGCTAAAGGTACTCATTCAATCCATTTATGACGAGCATGAAGGCCGCTATGGTTATCGTCGTATTCGTGATGAATTAAGGAATCGTGAGCATCAGGTGAACCATAAAAAGGTCCAACGTATTATGAAAGAGCTAGGATTAATATCAATAGTCCGTGTGAAAAAGTACCGCTCGTACAAAGGTAAGGTCGGTCAGATTGCACCGAACTTATTAGACCGTAATTTTAAAGCAGAGAGACCAAATCAGAAATGGGTGACAGACATTACAGAATTTAAATTACTGGGAGAAAAACTGTATCTGTCACCTGTTCTGGATTTATATAACGGTGAAATCATTTCGTATACGATAGGACTTAGACCTACCTACTCTCTTGTATCAGATATGCTAGAGCAAGCTTTTGAAAGGCTAACGATAGAAGGCAAGCTTCTCATGCATTCAGATCAAGGATGGCACTATCAGATGAAGCAATACCGTCAGGCATTACAAAGAAAACAAATCACGCAGAGTATGTCGCGAAAGGGCAACTGTTATGATAATTCTGTGATGGAGAACTTCTTCGGTATTCTCAAATCAGAATTCCTTTATATAAAGGAATTTAAAAGTATTGAACATTTTAAAGAGGAATTATCCAAGTATATTAACTACTATAATTACAAGCGGATTAAATCAAAATTAAAAGGCATGAGTCCGGTACAATACCGGACTCATGCCCAACAAACTGCTTAATGAAAATAAACTGTCTAACTTTTCGGGTCACTTCACTTATAGGACAGCCCCATCACTTATTTCAAAAAAATTATTTAACTAATTGCCCACGAGTTACACCAAGCTGGTTCGTCGCCTTCAGAGTACGCCAGACTTGCGAACCGCTGATTTCTCCGCGAAGTGCACGGTTGTAGAGGTCGATAACTTCGTGTACTTTCTCCGGCGTCTCCTCCAAGAATTCTACGCGGTATCTGGATACGCCTAGATCTAGGAAGTGGCTCAAGTATTCCGCACCGGATTGCTCGATCGCATTATAGACCGTATTGCGGCAGCCTTCATCCACGCGAACCGGGTGAGACATACCGATCCGGTCCTGCAGCGAAGCACGATGCTCTTCGCAAGGACGACCGCAGTTCGTGTAATTAGTACCTTCGCTCATGAAGGTACAGTATACACAATGCTCGGTATGGAACATCGGCAAATGCTGATGAATAACGATCTCTAGTTGATCCGTCATACACTCGCCCAGCAGATCGACCATCTGCTGGATGTTCAAGTCATAAGACGGCGTTACGAAGTCGCAGCCTGCTTCTAGGAACAGCTCCACCGCTTTGTGATTGGCGATGTTCAGTGAGAAATCACCGATCAGCTGCGGGTGGAACGCATCCGGGTTCTCTTGCCGGTGGCGCAAGTAGAAGTAGAGCGCACCGGTATTGCGTACGAGAACGGCGTCTGGCTGCAGACGCAGGATGTTGTTATGATAGCCGTTCTCGCCCGGCATATGGATTCGCGGCGTCGCCAGCGCAATTCGCTTGCCCGCAGCCCGAACGGCATCTACTGCTGCCGGGAATTGCTTGATGAACTCGAAGTCGGCATAGATCATATCCACGCCGGCCTCGAGTGCAGCCTGCACCTGCGGCAGGCTGCGGCACAACGCGGTGAGCTCTGCTTCACCGCGGGCCACAGCGCGGCGCTGCGGCTGAGCCGCAGCAGCGCTAGCTTCGCCCGCCCGTTTCACGTACACGGGCGGCTTTGGCCGTTCGCCGGCTAGCAGCTCCACTGCGCGCCGGCGAACGCTGTTCAGCTCGCGAATCGGCAGGATGACGTCGCCGCTAAGCTCCGTCTCCAGCTGCTCGAGCTGGAACAGCGTGCCGCCGAGACGGCCCAGTTGCTCCTCCAGGAGCGCCTGGTCCATCGGCCGTTTCTGTGCGACCTCGAGCAACAGCTCCGAGTCGACCTGCACTGTCGTTCCCTTCTGTACATCAGTCCAGAAGGTTTTTAACGGCTCACCAGCTACACCAATGACACGAACATGAACCGGAAATACCCGGTAAGGCTTCTCCGTCTCGAACGTCTGCCGCAATCGCTTGTCCAACGCCGGATCATTCGTCTTCCAGATCCGATCTCCGACATGAACACGACGCAGATCGATATCATTCCGACCCGGTACAATATCAACGATCCAGCTCTCACCCGCTTCTCCTTCGATTTTCACACCTTTACGACGCAGATCGTATACACGTCCGCCTTCTTCCTTCTTTGTCGGGTCACCGGCATCAAAGACGATTCCGTCACCACGCTTCAGCGGCGCCTCAAGATGACAGACGACACCATCGCGTAGAATCTGCTCGACACGACCTAGATACACACCGCGGCTCTTCGGAAATGTTCCGTCTACCAGCTTCTTATTGTTAGTCCCTTCCAAGAATCCATGCGTGAAGCCACGTGAGAAGCTCTGCTGCAGCTCACGCATTTCCTCCTTGGATGGAGCTCCGTTTTCCCGTCAAAATACCGGTCAATCGCCTTCCGGTACTTGCTAACCACATTCGCTACATACTCCGGGCTCTTCAGTCGCCCTTCTATTTTGAAGGAAGTGACCCCTGCTTCAATCAGCTCGGGCATCAAATCAATGGCTGCCAAGTCTTTAGGGGAGAGCAAATAAGTGACATTGCCCATCGGCTTCTGAACCCCATCCACCATCAGATCATACGGCAAACGACAGGCTTGCGCACATTCACCGCGGTTAGCCGAGCGACCGCCCCACATTTCCGATGTCAGACATTGACCGGAATAGGACACACATAGCGCTCCGTGGACGAACACCTCCATCGGTAGCTTCGCTTGCTCACCGATCTTTTGAATCTGTTGTAAATTATTCTCGCGGCCAAGTACGACCCGCTCCAGACCCCAGGGCTTCGTGAACTCCACAGCCTCTGGCGAAGTAATCGTCATCTGCGTCGAGCCATGAATCGGAAAATCTGGCGATAGCTCGCGGATCATCTTCACCAAGCCCAAATCCTGTACAATTACCGCGTCAACTCCAGCATCGACACACGCCTCGATCAGTTCATTAGCATCCGCCAACTCATTTTCGAATACTAAAATATTAAAGGTTAAGAACCCCTTCACTCCATAACTGTGTAAAAACGCCATAATCTCCGGCAACTCATCCATCCGGAAATTGTTCGCCCGTGCACGGGCATTGAATTTTTCCACACCAAAGAAAATCGCATCCGCGCCGTTTGCAACGGCCGACCGCATGCAATCCCAGTCACCCGCTGGCGCCAGCAACTCTACATCCTGTCTTGTGATCGCTATCTTGCTCATTTATATCCTCCCGCATGAATCGTGTCGACTCATCGCAATATAATTAACTTACTAACATGTTTTAAATTTTGAGATATTATAAGTGCTTGTCCATGTACAACTTCCATAACCAATTTATTTTAACAGACTTCGTCGTAATACACTACCAACAATCCATTCCAACCATTGAAAAGAAAGGTTCGTCCCGTAATAAGCTTTCATAATTACAATGACAAAAACTACAACTAAACACATGACTTTCAGTTCTTACACAGCATTACTTGCAAAATCTACACTTAAATCAACGAACCCGAAAAATACATACCTGACATGAAATTCGGACCCTAGTACTGTACTGTGAATCTCGTTATATTTAATGTGATATGGGATTGAAACCGTTTTCTTAAGCTGCAAGAGCAAGGAAATCCTTACCTCTCAGTTTACCCATGTTAACCCCAGTTGAAATCATGTAGGAGGTGTTACCCGATGTATGCTAATAACGGAGAAGTACATGGTTTTTTACGAGCCGACGGCCAGCGCCTAGTCAATGGACAAGGTGAGGAAATACTGCTTCGGGGCGTAGGACTTGGCAATTGGCTGCTGCCGGAGGGATATATGTGGAAGTTCCCACCGGATAAGGCGGATCGACCTAGACGGATTGAGAAGCTGATCCGCGATTTAATCGGTGAGACAGAGGCTACAAGTTTTTGGACGGAATTCAGACAGCACTATATCTCAGAGCAAGATGTAGCCCGTATGGCTGAGGAAGGACTTAATTCCGTCCGTCTGCCTATCAATGCTCGCTTCTTGCTTGAAGATGGCGATCAAGTCATTTTCAAAGAGAGCTCAATCGGACTCATCGACCAGTTTATTGATTGGTGCAAGCAGTACAAGCTCTATGTTATTTTGGATCTGCATGGCGCTCCGGGTGGACAGACGGGACAAAATATCGACGATTCCGAGCATGATCAGCCTGAACTATTCATCGACAAGGGATACCGAAGACAGACCATTCAACTATGGAAAGCTCTTGCAGATCGTTACAAGGATGAATGGATCATAGGTGGCTATGATCTGTTAAATGAACCTTTGCCAAACTTTTTCAATCAATATAACGACATGCTCATGCCGCTCTATAAAGAAATAACCGAAGCGATCCGCGAGGTCGATGCGAAGCATCTAATTATTCTGGAGGGAGCACATTGGGCAACGGATTGGTCTGTATTCACAGAAATGTTCGATAACAATATTCTGCTGCAATTCCATAAGTATTGGAGCAGCATCGACACTGAAAGTATCGCCCCTTACCTGGATAAACGCCTTGAGTTCAACGTCCCCATCTATATGGGTGAGGGCGGAGAGAATACGTTAAGCTGGTATACCGGTGCGTTCGGAATGTATGAGGATCACCATATCTCATGGAATTTCTGGACATGGAAAAAACTCGACACCTTCAACTCCCCATGTTCGATCAACAAACCGCAAGATTGGAATCTGATCCTGGAATACTTACGCGGAGGTGAGAAGCCGGACAGGGACAGAGCAAGAGCAATCCTACGGAAATATCTCGACAATATCCGTTTTCATAACTGCCATTATCAGCCACAGGTGCTTAATGCAGTACAGCGCAAGCTACCGCTGCGAATTCCCGCCGAATATTTTGATTACCAGGGTGAAGGCATTAGTTATAACGCTTCAAATCTTAAGCAACCGGGCAATAATCCATTTCGTCCTAGCGACAGAATTCCTATTAACTTTATTCAAAAAAAGATGGCCCGCCGAATTTTCATTTAAAACCGGAGGAAGAATGGAAGGATGAAGAGCGCCTTTGCATCGAATTAACTTCCGGAGCCTCGGTGAGCTATTCACTACACTGTGATCGTCCTGGTGAATATGTATTTGCCCTTCGGGCTGCTGTTCCTGAAGGGGGCGCATCTCTGAACTTACAGCTTAATCAGGAGCCAAGTATCACCAAGGCATTTGCTCCGTCTAGTTGGAAGATTCATTCCTTAGAACAAGCGCTTTATGTCCCGGAAGGCGATCACATGCTCAAATTATCCGTATCGCATGGGGATTTTCAGATCGATTGGATCGAATTCAGCACAAAGTAATCGACGCTCTTTTCGATATGCATCATGACTTTCAAACCTGCAGCCCATCCCACCAAGACGGACATAGAGCATACGAGCAAAAATAAAGAAGCAAGGGATCTCTTCCGCTCCCCTGCTTCTTCTCATATTACATCTACCATGCTAAATTGCCATATGTACCTTAACTAAACCAAGCCTTGATCATAATTGCATCGGATGCTAAAAAGACGAGTAAGCTGACGATCCCAAAGCCTAGTGCGAACAAGTTCTTCTTCGGACCATCCTTGAGCAATCGGATTACCCCGATCAGAATAATCAGCGTGAACAATATCATAAAAATATCAAAACCGTTAAAGGTCAATGTCGTCTCCCCGCAGCTGCGAGTAACATAGCGTACCCTCCTCTGATCAATTCGCTTATTTCCATCTCCTTATATGTTATCTTCCTCCTCGATTGGATGCAAGAGGAAAGACAAAAAAATGTTAAATTTTTCTGCTAAAATAGCTTGAAAATCAAAGAATTCAACCCCACTATATATCAAAGTTCCTTGACAATCATTAGTTTCCGCTTTTAACCCCTTAGTTATTTATATGTTATTAACTATGCATATCAAACTTCACTATACGAATTGCAGTGGTGTAATCATCCAAACAAGGTGTGGTTGTAATCATTTCTGTTCCTAGAGGAATTAAGTATATCTTTTGTAATTACTTTTACTTTTCTTCTTCGAATTCACAAAAACAATATGTCTCCCTCAGATACACAAACAGCAGAAATGTCCACCTGAAAGTGGACATTAGAGGCTTTCACTTCACATAACCAAGAACACTATATATAGATTGCATTAGACCGCGGATACACTATATATACTACTCTAGGTTAGATAGAGATTATTACGCCCTACCAAGCAGTGTCCACCTTTCAAAAGACATTTCTTAAATTTGTCCTCATATAAGAAACATCGAGACAATATACTCAGGTGAAAACATAACGTACAAGTTCTATATTCAAAAAGAGCCTGCTGAGAGCTATTTCTTTCCTCTCAACAGGCTTCTGCAAAACTACAATCTATTCTATTGCAGCTGCTGCGATCAAATCCTGGGTCCGTTCCTTATCACGCTTGAGCACAGGACCAAGATAGCGCCCTGTGTAAGACTCCTCTGTCTTGACAATGTCTTCTGGCGTGCCGGTAGCGATGATCGTTCCACCGCCGCTACCGCCCTCTGGACCGAGATCGATTAAATAGTCGGCGGTCTTGATCACATCAAGATTATGCTCAATAACCAGAACCGACTCCCCCGAATCGACAAGACGATGCAGCACCTTAAGCAGGCGGTCGATATCATCAACGTGCAGACCTGGTCGTCGGCTCATCGAGAATATAGATCGTTCTGCCCGTACTACGGCGGTACAACTCGGAAGCCAGCTTCACGCGCTGTGCCTCACCCCCGGACAGTGTCGTCGCCGGTTGGCCTAGATTAATATAGCCTAGACCTACATCCATCAAGGTCTGCAACTTGCGGTGAATCTTCGGAATGTTCTGGAAGAACTCCGTCGCATTCTCCACCGTCATCTCCAACACTTCGGCAATGCTCTTACCCTTATATTTAACTTCCAGTGTCTCCCGATTGTATCGCTTGCCTTTACAAATTTCACAAGGCACGTAAACATCCGGCAGGAAGTGCATTTCAATCTTGATTATCCCGTCACCGCGACAAGCCTCGCAACGTCCGCCTTTGATATTGAAGCTGAATCGGCCCTTCTTATAACCTCGGATTTTCGCTTCATTCGTCTGTGCATACAGATCACGAATATCATCAAAGACACCAGTGTAGGTTGCCGGGTTGGAACGCGGCGTACGGCCGATTGGTGACTGGTCGATATCTACGACCTTATCGATATGCTCCAAGCCTTTCATTTCGCGATATTGCCCAGGTCTAACTCTAGCCTTGTTCAGATCGCGTGCCAACGTCTTGTACAGGATTTCGTTCACTAAGGTCGATTTACCTGAGCCGGATACTCCGGTAACTGCGGTAAAGACGCCGATCGGGAACTTGACATTAATATTCTTTAGGTTATTCTCCTTCGCACCCTTCACTTCGAGCCAACGTCCATCCGGCTTGCGGCGTTCAGCTGGAACGGCAATGAACTTCTTGCCGCTCAAATACTGTCCGGTCAGCGATTTCGAATCCGCCATCACTTCCTCAGGCGTTCCTTGAGAGATAACCTGTCCGCCATGAATACCTGCCCCTGGGCCAATATCGATAATATAATCCGCCGCCAGCATCGTGTCCTCATCATGCTCAACAACGATGAGTGTATTCCCGATATCACGCATATGGGACAACGTAGAAATCAGACGATCATTATCCCGCTGATGCAGACCGATACTTGGTTCATCAAGAATATACAATACACCCATCAAGCTGGAACCAATCTGAGTTGCAAGACGAATCCGCTGTGCTTCACCGCCGGACAGCGTGCCTGCGGCACGGCTCATCGTCAGATAATCGAGTCCCACATTGACCAGGAAGCCAAGACGACTGTTAATCTCTTTCAGAATTAGGTGGGCGATTGCTGTCTCCTTCTCACTCAATTGCAGGCCATCGAAGAACTTCCGCGCTTCCCCGATCGATAGCGAAGTCACATAGGCCATATTCTGATCATTGATCGTTACGGCCAGGCTCTCCTTCTTCAAACGGTGCCCTTTACAGGTTCCACAAGGTTTGGAGCCCATGAAGCCCTCAATATATTCGCGGATACCCTCCGAGGCTGTATCACGGTAACGACGTTCCAAATTCGGAATGATCCCCTCAAAAGTGACAAGCGCATCCTTGCTCATGCCGAAATCATTCTCATAGCGGAAGCGAACCTTGATGTCGCCTGTACCATATAACAGCTTGTCCATTTGATCCTTGGTTAGCTCTGATACAGGTACATTCCGCGGAATATCAAAATGCTCGCATACCGACCGCAGAAACTGCGGGTAATAGTTCGAGGTTCCGCCAGCCCATGCTTCGAAAGCCCCATCCTCAATGCTCTTGGAAGGATTAGGTACAAGCAAATCCGGTCGATAATCATCTTAACCCCGAGCCCGTCGCATTCCGGACAAGCCCCGAAAGGACTGTTAAAAGAGAACATCCGCGGAGACAGCTCATCGATGCTGAAGCCGCAAATCGGGCAAGCAAAGTTGGAACTGAAGCGCAGCTCCTCCTGACCGATAATATCAACGAGGATCTGGCCACCCGACATTTTAAGCGCCGTCTCGATCGAGTCGGCAAGCCGACTCCGTGCGTCTTCCTTCACGACAATACGGTCCACGATAACCTCTATGGAATGCTTCTTGTTCTTCTCCAGCTCAATCGTCTCGGACAGATCACGCTGCTCTCCATCAACACGTACACGGACGAAGCCCTGCTTGGAAATTTCGCTGAACAGGCTCTTATGCTCACCCTTCTTGCCGGACACGACTGGGGCTAGAATTTGCAATCGAGTCCGCTCTGGATATTGCATAATACGATCAACCATTTGCTCGACCGTCTGTGACGTAATTTCAATCCCATGCTCTGGACAATGAGGATGCCCAACACGAGCGAAAAGTAGGCGCAAATAATCATAAATTTCCGTTACGGTTCCCACAGTGGAACGCGGGTTACGGCTCGTTGTCTTCTGATCAATGGAGATCGCCGGCGACAGCCCTTCAATGGAATCCACGTCTGGCTTCTCCATTTGTCCGAGGAACTGGCGGGCATAGGCCGATAGCGATTCGACGTATCTGCGCTGACCCTCAGCGTAAATTGTATCGAATGCTAGTGAAGATTTGCCTGAGCCACTAAGTCCGGTCAGTACGACAAAGCGATCGCGCGGGATCGTGATGTCGATATTCTTCAGATTATGGGCGCGTGCGCCCTTGATTACGATATTCTCACTAGCCAATAGGTTTCATCTCCTTGAACCATCTATATAATAGAGGAAGTTCAAAAATTCCGCTTTTGATCACGAAGTCATTTCGAGAAGTATATTCGACATCGAATCTTGAATTCACCCGGGCCTTTCGATGCTCACGTACCAACTACGTACGCTGCGCTTCTCAGTCCCTAGCTTTATCCAACCTTCTCGGTGCTGAAAATCGGCCTTTTTGAACATTACTATATAACAGTTTGCTATTCTGCTTTAAGCTCTAAAATCGCGTCGCGTAGCTCAGCAGCCCGTTCAAACTGCAGACTCTTGGCCGCTTCCTTCATCTCGGCCTCAAGCCGTTTGATCATTGACTCGCGATCGCGTTTGGACAACTTACCTTTAGCATCGGCCAAGTAATCCGCCTTGCTCTCCGCCACTTTGGTCGCTTCAATCACATCTCTGACTTTCTTGCGAATCGTTTGAGGCGTGATGCCATGCTTCTCATTATAAGCGATCTGGATGCTGCGACGACGCTCCGTCTCCTTGATAGCGCGATCCATTGAATCAGTAATATGATCGCCATACATCAACACTCGGCCATCTGAATTCCGCGCCGCCCGGCCAATCGTCTGGATCAGTGAGCGCTCGGAACGCAGGAAGCCCTCCTTATCCGCATCGAGAATAGCAACCAGCGACACCTCAGGAAGATCGAGCCCCTCCCGCAGCAGGTTAATCCCAATTAATACATGGAAGGTACCCAGCCGCAAATCGCGAAGAATGCTCATCCGCTCTAATGTCTTGATATCAGAATGAAGATAGCGCACCTTAATCCCGATCTCCTTCAGATAATCGGTAAGGTCCTCGGACATCTTCTTAGTTAATGTCGTAACCAGAACCCGTTCATCCTTATTAATCCGCTCGTGGATCTCTCCGATCAAATCATCGATTTGGCCCTTGGTCGGACGCACTTCGATTACCGGATCAAGCAGACCCGTCGGTCGGATAATCTGCTGCGTCATTGTATCGCAATGTTCTAGCTCATATGGACCTGGAGTTGCTGATACAAAGATCATTTGCCCCGCCTTTTCCTCAAATTCCTCGAACCTGAGCGGACGGTTATCGAGTGCGGAAGGAAGCCGGAACCCGTGGTCGACCAGCACGTTCTTCCGAGCCTGGTCCCCATTATACATCGCCCGAACTTGCGGCAACGTAACGTGTGACTCATCCACGACAATCAACATATCGTCAGGGAAATAGTCCATCAAAGTATAAGGCGTTGCTCCCCGTTCACGGAAGGTCAACGGCCCTGAATAGTTCTCAATCCCTGAGCAGAAGCCAACTTCCTTCATCATCTCAATATCATACCGAGTACGTTGTTCAAGCCGCTGTGCCTCCAGCAACTTCCCCTGAGCGCGAAAAGTCTCCAATCGCTCCTCCAATTCGCGTTCGATATTGACAAGCGCTGCCTTCATCGTCTCCTCTTGGGTTACGAAGTGAGATGCCGGGAAAATAGCGACATGGTCCCGCTCCCCGACCAATTCACCGGTCAGCACGTCAATTTCCGTGATCCGTTCGATCTCATCGCCGAAAAACTCGACTCTAATCGCTTGTTCCCCTTTGGAGGCCGGGAAAATCTCCAGCACATCCCCGCGCACACGAAACGTCCCGCGCACGAAGTTGATATCGTTTCGCTGGTATTGGATATCAACGAGCCGACTCAGAATCTGATTGCGTTGTTTCTCCATCCCGACACGAAGTGACAGAACGAGATCGCGGTATTCCATCGGCGAACCGAGACCATAAATACACGATACGCTCGCTACAATAATGACATCCCGCCGTTCAAATAATGAGCTTGTCGCTGAGTGCCTAAGTTTATCAATTTCTTCATTAATGCTGGAATCTTTCTCAATATAGGTATCAGAGGAAGGGATGTACGCTTCCGGCTGGTAATAGTCGTAATAACTGACGAAGTAATCTACAGAGTTATGAGGAAAAAATTCTTTGAACTCGCTTGCGAGTTGCGCGGCCAGCGTCTTGTTGTGAGCGATCACCAGTGTCGGCCTATTCAGCTTCGCAATCGTGTTCGCAATTGTAAAGGTTTTACCGGTACCTGTTGCGCCTAATAGCGTTTGGTACTTTCTACCCATTTTTACGCCTTCAACCAATTCCTCAACGGCCGTCGGCTGGTCTCCCTGCAGCTTATACTCGGAGACGACTTCAAATTTATTATCATTGAAGACAATATCGCTCATTGTCCAACATCACCTTTATCGTTAAAATGAAATACTAGAGGTTATCATTAGACAGCTTGTGACATATTTCTACTCTTTATAGAGGTTGAACCTTCACTATACACCAATTCATCCCTATAAATGTAAAATAGGAATGGATGTTCCCATACATTATAACTTTTTTGTGTATCAGATGCAAACGATAAGTAAGAAGAGGAGTGGGTAGCAGGAGATGGATATTTCAACAGTTATCGGTATCATTGTCGGACTTGCCGCATTGATCGGCGGGTTCATTTGGGAAGGGGGAGAATTAGGAGGTCTCATGCAGATTACTGCCGCTTGCATTGTGTTCGGAGGAACACTTGCTGCGGTATTGGTTAGTTTCCCACTTGCAAGGCTGAAGACGGTCCCGCGTGCGCTGGCTATCGCCTTTACTTCTAGACACTCTGATTTGTCCGGGTTGATCGATGACATCACCAGCATGTCCCATACCGCGAGACGAGAAGGTGTCTTAACTCTGGAGAAAAAAGCAGCGGAATATCCCGATCCCTTCCTCCGCGAAGGAATCCAGCTCGTCGTTGACGGTACAGATCGGGCGATGGTTGAACAGATCATGGAGCTCGAGCTACAAGCTACGCATCATAAATATGAAAGCTATGCCAAAATATTCGAATCCGCTGGCGGATATGCCCGAACGATGGGGATTATCGGTACGGTCATGGGCCTCATTCACGTTCTCGGCAGCCTGACTGAGCCGACAGCATTAGGACCTTCCATCGCTTTGGCCTTTACAGCTACATTATACGGTGTGGCAAGCGCCAACCTGATCTTTTTGCCGATCGCTACGAAGATAAAGTCGAGGGGCGAGGATGAAGTACAGCGGATGGAAATGATGCTCGAAGGTATTCTCTCCATTCAGAACGGAGACCACCCGGTGCTGGTTCGCCGCAAGTTGGAATCCTTCACTATGGATTCTGATTCTGTTACTCCCAAGCAGGAAGTAGCCGAGTTCAAGGAGATTGAACTATGAGGCAGAGTCAGCATGAACGGAGCCGCAGGTGGAAGAAAAGCCAACAAAATGACTCCAAAGATCGCTGGATGATTACATACGCTGACCTGATTACACTACTACTCATTTTCTTTGTCATCATGTATGGAATGAGTCGTCTCGATGTTGAGAAATACGAGCTTGTTACTCAATCCCTGCAACATACATTCAGCAGCGGAAATTCTATTATTAATGGTGGTAATGGCATTCTCGACGGTTCACAAAGCCCGGATATACATAAGGAACCGATCCCCGGTTCTGCTAACGCAGACCAGAGCAAACCAAATGGTACAGAGCCGTTAAGCGAGCGCGAGCTCGCGTTCCGCAAACAAGAGGAAGAGCTACAGAATCTAATGGCCCGGATCGAAGCTTATGTGAAGGATAATCAGCTGCAGGATCAAATCCATGTTGCCGATCTGCCGAAGGGAATCTCGATCACCTTGAGCGATCGTTTCCTATTCGATACCGGCAAGGCGGAATTGAAGCAAGAATCTGCCAAGACCATGGCCAAGTTGGCCAGCCTGTTTCAGCAGCTTAACACCGTTATTAGCATCGAGGGTCATACCGACAATCAGCCGATCGTTCGCGCCTCTAGGTACAAGGACAATTGGGAGCTGTCTGGTGCAAGAGCCCTATCTGTGTTGCGCTTCTTCTTAGATAAGGAGAAGTTGGATCCACAGCATTTTCAGTACGCTGGCTACGCCGACACCCGTCCTGCCGCCGACAATACAACAGATGAGGGTAGACAGAAGAACCGTCGTGTTGAAATCACAGTATTGAGACAGCTACAGCAATAAGTAACGGAAAGCTTGGTGACATGCCAAGCTTTTTGCTTTGTAGATAAAATGTTGTACGATAGAATAGGTAAAATTATGCACTGCATCTTTTTTATAGGTATGATATAAGTTTGGATATCTACGTTGAATATGGTGGGTGAAGAAATGATAGAAAACCTGAATACAGAAAAAGCGGGCAAGACAGCATTAGTCGTTGAAGGCGGCGGAATGAGAGGCATCTTCTCAACGGGAATTCTCGATGCATTCATCAAACAGGAATTCTTCCCATTTGACCTATGTATCGGCGTTTCTGCCGGATCCTCAAATGTCGCTGCCTATTTAGGCAGGATGTATCAGCGCAATTATAAAGTATTTACAGACTATTCACTCCGTCCGGAGTTCATCAGCATGAAGAAATTTATCCGCGGTGGCCATCTGATGGATATCGACTGGCTCTGGGACGTTACACTACGGGATTTGCCTGTGAATGTAGACACTCTGTTCTCTGCCTCCTCCGAATTTATTATCGGAGCGACCGAAGTGAACACGGGTAATTCGGTGTATTTAAAGCCGACCCGGCATAATTTTGACCAGTTGATGAAAGCTTCAAGCGCCATACCGGTTATATACCGCAGCTTCGTTGAAGTGGATGGGGTAAAGTATGTCGATGGCGGAGTCACCGATTCCATTCCCGTAATCGAAGCCTATCGCCGTGGCGCCACCAAAATTATGGTGCTACGATCCAGACCCCATGCTTATATGATGAAGAGCAGCAAAAATAATATGTTAACCCGGTGGTATCTGCGTAACTATCCAGACCTGCTGCAAGCACTCGACAACCGCGCACATACCTACCAGGAAGCGATCGATTTCATGCGCAATTCTCCGGTCGATGTGCAGGTCATTGAAGTGAATCCACCGGATTCCTTCAAGACAGAACGTTTGACTAAGGAGCTGTCTGTGCTGGAGCAAGATTATCAACTCGGCTATGACATAGGCGTGCAGTTGTCGCAGGATTGGAGTAAGTAATTGCCCCAACGATGCGCTTCAACACAAAAGGGCTGCGGCCGCTTACGCGGTGCCGCAGCCCTTATTTTCGTCTCAACCCGCCGATGGCGGTTGAGACGCTGTGTCGCCGCCCCGCCTAGCCGGGCGGCGCTTATCGCGCGCGCCAGCTTCGCTGCGCCGCGGCTTGAGCAGCTGCAGCAGCGACAGCGGCTGCAGCCTTACAGCAACCGGCGCCTTATCGTCAGGCGCCAGGATCACGCCGAGCTGATGATGCTCGCCGGCGTATATCGCGCGCTGGAGAAACTTGATCTCACCCTTGAGATTAAGAACCTCCAGCTTGCAGAAGGCCGGATTCATCCGCAGCGCCGCATGCATCTCTTCCTTCGTTGGCACCGGCACACCATTAACTTTGCGAATGGTCTCACCGACCAGAATGCCCATTTCCTGTGCCGGACTATCCGGCAACACCGCAAGCACCCTCAATCCCCCTACCGGATTGACGAACAGCGGACTTGATTCTTGCTCCTCGAAACGGCTGTACCATACCAGTCCTTCGTGCAATAAGAAGGACACTAGTGCCGCTGGCAACACGATCCAGCCCCACCAGTGGGACAGCAATGCTAGTACGAATACGGTCAAACCAAAGAACAATAACCGATTTGAGGTCAATCGCGCCTTGACCTGAGGTAGCATCCCGCTCGTCATCTCCGAGAAACCGATAATGATCGGCAGAGCGACAAGCCCGAACCCGTCCTGCCATGCATTCCCGCCAAATAACGGGGTCCAAGGCAGCACCCCTCCCGCCGTCTGAGCAGGAATGAGCAGTAGCAGTGGAACGGGCCATAGGCTCTGCATTTGATAACCCCCGACCAGCTTGCCGCGCTTACCTTCGAAGAACAACGGCCCTGCAAAAGAAGCACCCTGCCAACGGACGAGCAGCCCTTCCGCTAAGTGCAGTAATCCGACAAGACAAAGCAGCGCTGGAATATTCAGCTCCCTAACCGCACGAAGCACTTCGGCTCCAAATCCACTGCCAACAAACGAAGGAAAGCGATCCAGTACAAACTGGATGACTCCCAGCAATCCGACGGAGTAAGCCATACATAGATATCTGACACGAACGAGCAGCAATACAATCGTTACCGCCCATATACATAAAATGCCCTCTACCGTAAGCGTCATGCCAATAAACGCGTTAACAAGTGAGATGATAACCCCTGCCAGCAGACCTCCAAGGACTGTACGCCAAGTCTGAGTGAGCCAATTGTTCAGCCGTACATGGAACAATCTACGCTCCAATATGACTTGCCTGCGATAGAGCAAGAGCACCATAATAATCGAGATATAATAGAACGGCTGCAGAAACAATTGTCCTACGGCCCCGGCTACATTCCATAATCCTTCAAGCACTAGATCCAATCGATCATCAACCCCTAACCATCATCTCAAAATATCGCTCTATCCATAACTGGATTACTTCAACATCAATAAAACTTGTCCACCTTTAACTATAACAGAAAAAAAGAAGGCTGCACTCAGCCTTCTTACTCATTCGACGCTACCGAAGCAATTTCCTTCTGAGCCTCTTTGATCGCTTGATTCATTTGATTATCATTCTTTGGATCACGGATCTGATCAATCAGACTGCTCTCGAGTGCCTCTGCCGTCTTGGCATCAAGAACACCGTCGGCCTTTAAGCCTTTTGCTGCCTGGAATTTCTCTAGAGCAGCCTCTGTCTTCTTATCAAAATATCCATCTTTCCGGCCTGGATCATAACCTATTCCGCTTAACATCATTTGAGCGCTCTTGATGTCTTCGCCCAACATATCATATTTATACGTCTTCTCCTTATTAATCGGAGCTACCGAGAAATAATCCGGCTGTGATACGGGAATGTCCGGCTCGATCCCCTTTTTATGAATCCACTCGCCATTTGGCGTCAGCCATTTGGCAATCGTAATTTTCACAAGACTGCCATCACCCATCTCTTTGGAAAAGCTCGACTGCACAGTTCCCTTGCCATACGTCGTTTCTCCAAGCGTTATGGCTCCTGCCGATTCTTTAAGTGCACCTGCCATAATCTCCGATGCACTCGCACTGCCCTTATTCGTAATGATGATCACCGGATAACTTTTACCCTTGCCCTCAGTAGAACTCATCTTCTTACGGTTTTTATTCTTATCTTCGATTTGAACAATAGCCTTTCCTTTGGGTACAAATTGCTCGGCCATTTTCTCAACGACCTGAAGCACACCGCCAGGATTATTCCGTACATCAATGACCAGTGCCTTCATCCCCTGTTTCTCAAGAGAAGCCAGCTCCTGTGCGAAGCGATCCGCTGTATTCATCGAGAACTCCGTAACTTCAATCACGCCAATGTTCCCTTGCTTCATGCTGGAATAGACCGTTTCCAACGCAATATCATCACGGACAATCGAGAATTCCAGTTCATTGGTCGTTCCTGGGCGCTTGACCTTAACTTTTGCCTGCGTACCTTTCTTACCGCGAATCTTGGCAACTGCTTCATTCAAGCTAAGCCCTTCAAAGGATTCACCATTGACCGAGAGCAGGATGTCCTTCGGCTTAATGCCAGCCTGTTCTGCGGGAGAGCCTTTGATCGGTGACACGACGACGACCTTGCCATCTTCCATCGATACCTCAGCACCAATCCCGGTAAAAGAACCTTCGATTTGTTCGGAGAACTGCTGCGCGGTCTCCGGAGCCATATAAGAGGTAAACGGATCGCCAAGCGCATTCAGCATACCAACAATTGCTCCGTCTACCAGCTTGTTCTGGTCAACATCTTCTACGTAATTTTTCTCGACAAGATCCATAGCCGTCTCGATCTTCTTGATACCGCTCTTGTTACCGCCAAAAGCATCAGCAAAAATCCCGCTGCCTACCGAACCTGAGCCTGCAAAAGTCCACTGGCCTGTTAACGTTAAAGTTAGGATACTACTGAGCAGCATGGCGACTACGACCATAAGAGCAACTGTACGTCCTTTGAACATCTTCTCTTCTTCACCGCCTATGTATCTTAAATAGAATAGGTATTACATCATTCCTTCAGGAAGCAGTCCGCAAAACCACTGTCATCTTTAAATGAGTGTTCAAAAAGTCCGGTTTTCAGCACCGAGAAGGTTGGATGAAGCCAGGGCCTGAGGAGCGGAGTGTACGTTTTGGGTACGTGAGCACCGGAAGGCCCGGATGAATTCAAGATTCGATGTCGAATCTGCTTCCTGATTCACTTCGTAATCAAAAGCTGACTTTTTGAACAACCTCTTTTATTATATGCCCAGCTTGTACAGATTATTTACACACTTCTGGCCTGCCGCGCAAGAAGGAAAAACGGATACCCAAAGGTATCCGTCTCTTTGATATAACCTATTTTATTACAAATACGGCATTGGGTCTACCGGATTACCATTTATACGAACCTCGAAATGACAGTGCGGTCCGGTTGCCACGCCCGTTTGACCGACCTCGGCGATCTTCTCACCCTTTTTCACTGTGTCTCCGACCGATACCTTCGTTCCATTATTACGGATATGACCGTAAAGTGTCCATACATTATTGCCATGATCAATAACTACGGTATTACCGTAACCACTCCACCATTCTGCAACGATGACGACACCGCCCTCCGCCGCATGAATATCAGTTCCTTCCGAAACAGCGAGGTCAACCCCCGTATGCGTCTTAACCTGCCCTGTCACCGGATGCACCCGTGTACCGTATCCAGAGGAGACGCGCGCACCATTTACCGGAACCATCATCGAACCGCCATTTCCCGTAAATCCGCCTGATCCCGAATAGGAAACCTTCTTAGTTGTCGTCTTAGCTTTAACGATTTGAGCCGCTTTGATCTTCTTCTTCTCATTCTCAAGAGCGGAGCGTTTGGTTGCCAATTCAACGAGCAGCTTGTTCTGTTCCTCGGTAATCTCATCCTGTTCATCGATCTGGTCGCTATATTTCGCGATCAATTCCTGTTTCTCGGATTCTTTCTCTTCAAGAATACCCCTGCGTTCCTCCGCTTGAGCGAACAAAGTCTTCACCTTGGCATAGTCCTGTTCTAACTGATTCTGCTGGTCCTGAAGGAGTTCCTGATCATGCTTATGCTCGTCCAACAGGACTTTGTCCTGGTTCATGATCGCCTGCAAGGAATCAGCCCGTTGCAGAAAATCCGAGAAGCTAGTGGAAGACAGCAATACATCTAAATAAGAGACAGCGCCATCGGTATACATAATACGAACTCTCGTATCCAGCAAACCTGAGCGTTCCTCAATCCGCTGCTTCGTCTCGTCCAGCTGGTTCGCGGTATCCCGCAGATTCTCCTTCGTATCCTCAATATCCAACGCAATCTTGGACAGTTCATTGCTGACTGTATCTATCTGTGTTAGAACCTGCTTCAAATACGCCTGGTTCTTGTTCACATAGTGTTGTGCTTTCTGCTTCGTGTCAGCAGCCTTCTCCTGCTGAATCTTTGCTTTCTTAGCCTGCTCTTGAAGCTGCTTCAGTTCAGCATCGATCTGATTGATGGTCTTAGATTTGGCATAACCCTCAGTTGGGTTGAACATCGTAGCGGCTATAGTGATAACGGCAATCACGGATATCCATTTCTTCAACTTCTTTTCCCCATCCTTCTCACATTTTAGATTAAGCCTCTTCCCAAGCTCATTTCTCTTCTGCACCCTAACACGTCTATACCTTCAAAAACTTACGAATGGACATGAGACTTCCCCAGATGCCTATCAACAATCCAAGGCCGATTAGTAGTCCACCGATCTGAAATGCGACCTCATTGATCGGAACGAGTCTGAAGGCGAGCGTCATATCTGCGGCTACCGCTTGCTCTAGCTCCTGATACCCGAAGACCAATACACCCACCGTAATGACGGAGCCGATCAATCCAATCAGCGCTCCCTCGATAAAGAATGGCCAACGAATGAAGGCGTTGGTTGCTCCCACGAGCTTCATAATTCCGATCTCACGACGTCGTGCTAGAATCGTCACTCTGATCGTGTTGGAGATGAGGAACATGGCCATTAACGCCAGTCCAGCTACAAAGATAAAGCCGATGTTACGGATCCCCCTCGTAATCTTGAACAGCTTCTCCGTCGTCCCTTTACCATAGTTAACTTTGTAGATCGGCTTATCAGGATTATTATCGTTGAGTGCTGTTATTTTGCTGGCAACGAACGACGCCGTTGTAGGTTCGATCAATTTGATCTTGAAAGTATCGGGGATCGGGTTCGTCTCATCGGTATAACCTTCCAGCAAGTCCTTCCCTTCGGCGCCCAATTTCTCCTTGAACTCCTTGAGCCCTTCGGACTTCGGGATCATGGTTACCTCACTGACTTCCGGCATCGACTTGACCTCTGCCATCAGCTTGTCCCGCATGGCATTATCCACATTCGATTCTAAGAACACACTAATCTGAACCTGACTGTCCGCATCGTCTGCGAAGGAATTTATGTTAACGACAAGCATAATAAATACGCCCAATATAAATAGAGACACAATAATTGAAGTTATGGATGCCACTGACATCCAGCCATTGCGGAGTACATTCCGCGCCCCTTCACGAAACTGTCTTAAGAGGGTACTAAAACTCATATCCGTATTCCCCTCTCATCTCATCACGAACGATATTGCCATGCTCAATAGCGATGACGCGCTTACGCATCGTATTTACAATATCCTTGTTGTGGGTCGCCATAACAATCGTCGTACCGCGAAAATTAATCTCATCTAATAGCTGCATAATTCCCCATGATGTCTCCGGATCAAGATTCCCGGTCGGTTCGTCGGCAATGATGACCGACGGGTTGTTCACGATCGCTCTGGCGATCGCCACCCGCTGCTGCTCTCCCCCGATAATTGGGATGGATCACGATTTGCCTTATTTTTCAGGCCGACCAACTCCAGCACCTCGGGCACCCGCTTGCGAATCACTTTCTTCGGGGCTTCGACAACCTCCATCGCAAATGCGACATTCTCATATACATTCATTTTGGGTAGCAATCTGAAATCTTGAAAAATAACGCCGATATTCCGCCTGACATAAGGAATCTTACGTTGCTTGAGCCTACCGATATTAAAACCGTTTACAGATATCTGTCCTTTTGTAGGCAATTCTTCCCGATATATTAGCTTCATAAAAGTCGATTTCCCTGCGCCAGAGGGACCGACCAAATATACGAATTCATTGCGGTCGATTTTGACCGAGATACCCTTCAAAGCATGGGTCCCGTTAGAATATGTCTTCCAAATATCCTGCATTTCTATCACTTCATCACGTCCTAAGCCTTGATTCATATCTAGTTAATTGTATACGCAGTCAACTACTACAATTTCGACATCTTCCAGCCAAATCCTTTATAAGCTGAGCCAAATTTCATCAGTTCGATAATTATTGTAACAAATATGTTACCCTTTGAGTACCCGCAAGTTACCATTATTTCAGCATTTATATCATAAAAATGGTTGTACATTAAGTTTTTCCAGTAATGATATGGTGTGAACAAATCGATGTAATTACTGTCAACATAGGGGAGAAGGGATCAAGTGACTTATGATTATTTTTGCAAAAAAAGAAGCTCCCCCTCATTTAGAAGGGTCGCTTCTTTCTTGAATTCACACAAAACATTACAACAATGATGTGTTCCATGAGGTATAGGCATTGGCCCAGTCCGGAGAATTTATTCCTGCATATCATTACATTAGCCCACTTTAGATAAGGAGTGAACTCGAATGTCGTTTATTTCACCCATCGGCCCCCCTTTGGACCACCTACTGGACCTCCGACTGGACCTCCATTTGGACCACCGGGAACAGTTGGACCACCAGGGGTACCACCTGGAACTGTTGGACCACAGGGACCAACTCTACCACCTCCAGCTTTTGAACCGACGATAACTGCCTTTGCGGTTGACCCCCAGCGATTTCCCGTTGCTTGTATCGAAACACTTTTATTTGGCTTAATAATGGAAACCGCTTCTGGTTCTATCCAACCTTTGTCGGAAGATTCTCGGTTGCAGGTTTTAGGTGGACCTGGTAGGTTTTGGTTGATCTCCGGAGTTAGTTTAAGTGAAATCAGCTCATTTACATGTTTTTAGAGGTTGTTCAAAAGGCCCGCTTTTGATAAGAAAACCTTTAGTCGAGGCCACTTCAATAGTGAGCGTCAGCGATGATTAGGTAATTTTTTGCACACGTTTAACGGATATAAGTGACACTTATAATAGAAAAACAGCCGTTTTCAAATTTCAACGGACACCACGGGCGCTTAAATCTTACGGAGATAGCTAAAAGGGGTATTTTCACTAAATACCCTTCAGCTATGTCCGTTATAATTTATAATGTTCGAAATTCCACTGCTAAGCGACTGTGGCTATTTAGCCCCCTAATCCGATTGGACACTCTAATCCACCTCAGATACACTAAAATAAGTGAGGAGTTAGTCCATGAAAAGACGATTTAGGTGCCCCAATGAGACGAAGAAGGAGCTTGTGGTAGAGGTGCTTTCCGGGTATCGAACGGAGATGGTAGCCCGGAAGTATGGAATGTCTCCTAGAACGTTAAGCCAATGGGTTCGCCAGTATCAGGATGAGGTGAGTGATCTTATGACAAAGAAGCAAAACGATGCGGAAAAAATGAAACAGGATGCAGCTAATTACAAGGAACTGCAGAAGAAATACGACGGTGCTATGAAACTACTAGGAGAAAAAGAGCTTGAGAACAGCATTCTGCGGGACTTGGTAAAAAAAAAGTATCCCGATTGGAAGTAGCTATCCACTGGATTCAGCAAGGGTATCCTGTTCAAAAGGTTCTCCTTCTATGTAGAGTTCCGCGTTCAAGTTATTACTATCGGTTAAAGCATCCTGAGCGCCAGCAGCCTATTAGCAGCGGTCGACCTATACCAGGCTTCTCCTATGACAAAGATGGAAAGAAAGTAGGAGATGCTCGCATTAAGGAGAGCCTCAGACGTTTGATTCAAGGCCCTAACGCCGCCTTCGGCTACCGGAAACTAACGACGTTGTTACGGCGAAAATACAGGCTAATTATTAACAAAAAGAAGACCTACCGCCTATGTAAAGAAATGGGGATTCTCCATCCACAACGAGAGTTGAGGAATCCCGTACCCAGAAAACTTGCTAATAACCGTATTGTGAATGGACCAAACCAGCTGTGGCAAATGGACATTAAGTATGGTTACGTAGCCGGCAAGCGCCGACATTTTTACCTGGCCAGTATCATTGACGTGTTTGACCGGAGCATTGTCGCTCATCACCGCGGAAAGGTTTGTAGCACAGGAGACATTTTACGTACAGTCCAGAAAGCGCTGTTTAAGCGTAGAATCCATGAACAAGAGCACAAGCTAGTGATTCGAACGGATAATGGGCCGCAATTCATTAGCAAAGCGTTCCATGCCTTTTGTGAGCAAGTAGGCGTAGAGCACGAAAGGATCCCCAACCAAACGCCAAACAAGAATGCTTTTATTGAGTCTTACCACAGTATTGTAGAGCAAGAATGTTACCAGCGGAATTGCTTTGAAACCTACGAAGAGGCTTTTGTAGAGGTCGACCGGTTTATTCGTTACTACAATACAGAACGCATCCACGGTAGTCTTTACGATTGGTCGCCCAAGGAATATTTGCGTTTAGTGACCACAGGCCTGATTAACCCAAAGAATATTGCATTATGATGTGATTTCCTAAGCATGATGTGGAAAGTGTCCAAACTTAGGGGGTTGAACCGGTGGTGTCCGTTACGAAATCACTGTGGCTGTGGCAAGTCACTATTCAGTGCCCTTCGACTTATGGTGCCACGCCATCATCATGGCTCCCCAGGCAGCATCGTGCTTGGGCAAGGCGCAAGACAATTCGGGATAGCGTTCAGCTAACCTCTCTCTCAAGGCCGTCTGAATAAAGGTATTATCCAGCAGCACGCTACCTGCTAGCGCCAGGCTTCCTTTCTGCAGGTCGAGATACTCGGCAACGGGAACGATTAGCTCGAATAATGCATCTGCACTTCGCTGTGATATACCCATCGCGGCAGCATCACCGATAGCGCAGGCCTCGGACAGAACCGGGGCCAGTGCTGCTACATCCTTCTTTGTTCGATTCTGGTCATAGACAAAGCCAATGACCTCCTTCAAAGATCCCTTCGACAATTGCAGCTTCTCATAAATTCGATCGCTAATGGCTGTCGGAGGAATCCGCCCATCACTGGCCTGGACAAGCGCCGCGAGCAGCTGCTTGCCTATGCTGTAACCACTCCCCTCATCGTCGATCAGATGGCCATACCCGCCTGTGCGGTGAGAGGCCCCCTGCTCATTACGACCGTAGCAGATCGAGCCTGTTCCAGAGATGAGGATGATGCCATGTGGTTGGTTAAGCGCACCATACAGTGCCGTCTCATGATCGCCGACCAACGTCAGTCCGCCGCAGTATCCGGCATGGCGAATCGCTTCGGTTAACCGCTCTGTTACCCCCGCAGCACTAATACCGGCAGCACCGAGGCATATATGCACACAATGCTCCAAGCTACCGCAGACCGCCCCAATCCTCACAACGATCTCTTCAATGCTACTCTCTACGACTCTATCATCCTGCCCATTATAGTTGATCGGACCTGACGTGAAAGTCTCTATCATCCGCCCGCTCTCATCGGCAATAACAACCTTTGTCTTTGTTCCTCCTCCATCTAGGCCAGCGACATATTTCAAAAAGAATCACGCCTTTCTCTCTATAGAGCTCCCCTAACGAAACTGGGTATCGTTTTTTAGGCCAAAAAGAGCTGCTAAAAATTCTAACGAAACTAGGTATCGCTATTGAAGTAAATTAGTAGCTAAAAGTCTGGATTTTACCCGAATAACGATATGGTGTTTCGTTAGATTTTATTTGCCGCTGTTTTTGAGGATATAACGATTTGTAGTTTCGTTAGAGATTGAAGTTTGCAAAAAAGCACATTGAATGCATAAGCTTAAGTCAAAAATCAGTCTTTTAAACTCGCCTCTTAGAGGCTTCACATCAAGTATAGAGATGATACTTTTGCTTTTCTCTAGCAAAGTCTCGGCTTTCTTCACGGAACTTCTCTAGCATTTCCGTAAGTTCAACCTCTTCCCGGTAGAGCTTGTCGCCACATAGCAGATCGATGAATGGACGTGATCCCTGCTTGAGTGGAGGTAAGTAGGCAAACTCTTCATGGTTTCGCTTCACGGTATACATCAACGTTGTTCCCGTCTCCACCGATCTATATGTAAGCGCGTCGGTCACATAAATCTGTACACCAGCACATAGCTCTCCCTCAAACTTCGAGGTTGTTGGTTTGAAGTAAACAGGCCGAAAGCGGACTCCCGGTAAACCCCGGCCATTCATTTCATCAGCGAGGCGCTCACCGTTGATAAACGGCGCCCCAATGATCTCAAACGGGAGCGTCGTCCCGCGTCCTTCTGACAGATTAGTACCCTCGAACAAGCAGGTACCGCCGTATACCAAGGCCGTCTCAAAACGTGGAATACCCAGTGAGGGATGAACCCAAATCTGGCCTGTTTGCGGGAAGAGCATGTTCCGTTCCCATCCCACACAGGGAACCACATGGAGCCTCGCATTCCAACCCTTCTGCTCATTCGCCATAATCGCTACTTCTCCTGCTGTCAGACCATACCGGACACAAAGCGGATAATTTCCGACAAAAGATTCATATCCAGGTTTGAGAACATTCCCCTCCACCGTCAGCCCGTCAAGCGGATTAACACGGTCCAATACGACGAATTCCTTGCCTGCCCTGGCACAATCCTCCAGGGCATACAACATCGTATAAATGAAAGTATAATAACGCACGCCCACATCCTGAATATCATAAACAACGATATCCACCTGATCGAGCATTTCTGTAGTCATCCGTTTGGAATCCTGACGATAGAGGCTGTATACTGGAACGCCAGTTAAAGCATCGGTATATGTTTCTACCATAGCCCCTGCTGCCTGATCCCCGCGCACGCCATGCTCTGGCGAGAATAGGGCGGTAAGATGGAAATTGTCATGTAAAATTTGAATCGTGGATACGAACTCTGAAGTGATACCCGTCGGCGTAGTGATCAAACCAATCCGTTTACCTTTGAACAGATGAGAATGATCCAATATGTGGTCGATTCCATTCTTAATCATACCCACTACTCCTTATAGAGGATGTTCAAAAAGTCCACTTTTGAGCACGAAGTTAATCCAGAAGTAACTCCGCATCGAATCTTGAATTCACCCGGGCCTTCCGGTGCTCACGTACCAACTACGTACGCTCCGCTCCTCAGTCCCTAGCTTCATCCAACATTCTCGGTGCTGAAAACCAGACTTTTTGAAACACATATTTATAGTTCTGCCTGAATAACCCGCAAAGACTCCTCCGGAATCATGAAGGTCTCTGCATAAGTCTTGCGTGCCTCGATTCCCCGGACCCTGGACAGATGCTTGTAATACTCTAAGTAAGGGAAAGATTTGCTTCCCGTCACGAACCAATGCTGGGATACTGCCTTCACCCATAGATCATATGCTTCCTGATCAAAATCAAGATAGATATACGGCTTGTAATCTACAGCATCCTCCCAGTTTTCCGCATAGTACAGCCGCGAGGCAAAGTGTGCTGGTTCCTGCCGCTGCATGGAGGCGAGCCCTGCAAAGAATCGAGCATCGTTCACGATCGAATGCGTCGTTCTATGGTCTTTGTGCATGCTGTTCTTAAAATGAGTGATGATGATGTCAGGTTTAACACGGCGAATCACATCGCAAACGCGAAAGCGCATATCCTCGCTGTCGCTTAGCTCTCCATCGGGTATGTCGAACACCATCGACTCACCACCCAGCATATCGGCGAACACCTTTGCTTCCCGTACCTTTTGTTCTCGGTATTCCTGCATGTCCTGTCCTGCCGGAACACCACGCTCTCCTGCCGTAAGTGCCAACGTGACGACACGATCACCCATTAACGAATGGCTAGCAAGGACGCCTCCCGCCGTAAGCTCCATATCTCCAACATGACCGCCGATCGCTAGAATCGTTAGTTTCTTCCTGCTCATTTTCAGAACTCCCTCCTCATAATGGCAAACCGTTTGACCGTCTGAAAACCTGCTTTCTCATAAATGCGCTTGGCCGGATTACTGCTGCCTGTAAATAGAGACATATAATCCGCCCAATCTGGCGGAAGGCCTCGCACATTTCAAAGAACAAAATGCTGCCAAGACCATGTCCCTCATGCTGGGGATGCACACCAATGCCGGTAAAGAAAGCCCGTCCGCTTGGCTCACGAATGATAGGTCCGGCGAATCCCGCTACATGTCCTTGGTAGGCCGCTATCATTACCGGAACACCTTGCTCTGCATAGCGAGGAATCTGCTCACGCCACAACGGATTATCCAGTCCATCTAGCATCTCCTCCAATCCCCTATGCTTTGAGAGATCGAACAGTTCTACTCGATATCCATCACCTTCAGCCTTACTCTCCTTGACTCGAACTTCCTCTGGAATCTCAAACTCGGCAAGCGGCATATACATCCCACACTCCTGCGCCCGCTCTACATACCCGTAACAGAGCAGAAAGTCATGTAATCTGCTTCCCTCTGGCACTCCAGGAGCATTATTATGCTCATGATCCGCTGTTCCTGGAATGATCCAAGACAGCATCATCGGATTAAAAAACAGGCAATCCGCCTGCTTCTTACCAAGCCGCTGGAACCGGCACTCTAAGGCTTCGACCATTAACTTGTAAGAAGGATCGTTCTGAACAGCTTCATCTAGCACGATACAGGTAATATAGCCTGCTTCTTTGCCTAGGGGCAGATCATCCCCGTACAGCCGCAGGCAAAGCCCTGAACATGTTCTTCCTGATCCAGCATGACAAAGGTGGATTCACGGTCAAAATAAGGGTTCAATAGAAATAGGGCCGTGAAACTGGCCTCCGTTAATCTTTTATATCCGTCCCGGACGGCTTCCTTATTCCATAACTCAACCGTTCCAGCTAGGAACCGATCATCCCATGTTACGATCATGTTCTGATGACCTCCGCTTCCATTGGACTCTAAACTCCCTTCAAAAGGGAACTTTTTGAACTATCTTTAATATGGATAACTAATCTTGCCCATAATGACTGGGCTTATCGCTCCGGTCACCGCCGACAGATTGTTCGGCTGCCTAGCCAGCGTGTAATCCGCCAGCAACGCAAAAGCAACAGCCTCCTTAGCATCACTGCTTCGTCCCAACTGCTCTTGCGTGAGTACCTGAACCCCTAGCGGTTTCATTTCCTCCTGCAAGTAACGGAGCAATTCGGTATTATAGCTCCCACCGCCGCCAACGACCAACGTATCTGCCGGATAACGCTCTTGAACGTATCTACGATATGCCTCACTTATGGACCGAGCTGTCAGCTTCGTTACTGTCGCTACTAGTTCCTCATCTGACAGGCCGTACTCCTGTTGGTAGGCAAACAATCTAGCAATATAAGATGAGCCGAATAGCTCTCTTCCTGTAGATTTAGGTAAGCTCTGCATGTAGTAAGGCTCCTGCATTAGCAAGTCAAGTAGCCCCTCATTCGGACGTCCTCGCGAAGCGATAGCTCCTCCAACATCCATCTTGCTCTTCCCGCTGCTCATATGCGTTACCAGACCATCGATAAGCATATTCCCTGGCCCCGTATCAAAAGCGAATACCTCATCTGCATTGCATCCTGCCGGAAGCACCGTCATATTACCGATTCCCCCGATATTTTGCAGCAGAAGTGTCCGCTTCTCCTCCCCATACAGCAAATACTCCGTAAACGGTACGAGTGGGGCTCCCTGACCTCCCACAGCGATATCAGCTGAACGAAAATCAGACACACAGGTAATCCCTGTCCTAGCCGCGATCACTGCGCCCTCACCGATCTGCACTGTGTAACGCAAATGATAGCCACCCATGGCTTCCCCCATCGGACTATGATACAGCGTCTGACCATGGGAGCCGATATGTGCGATATCAGCCACCCTCAAACCGGATTTAGCAATGACGGACATGGCTGCCTCCGCGAACAGTTCACCAAGCCACACGTTAAGCCGACCCACCCGATCCAGCGTAGCCTTCGTGACGTCGAACAAGGCAAATATTTCGTCTCGAACCTGAGAGGGATAAGAAATATTTTCGAATACTAGCAGCTCAAGCTCAGGTCTCGTTCCCGGGGTGCCTGTGATCTTCACGACTGCCGCATCAATACCGTCCACCGACGTACCAGACATGAGTCCAACTGCATAGCGTGTCGGCATGTTTGCTGACCGAGCCTTATCCATCTGCCCCGCAGCAAATCTCGTCGTCCGCCCTGAAGTCTGTGTCCTGTCCATTAACCCTTCACCGCTCCTACGGTGACACCTTCAAGAAAGTACCTCTGCAGGCTGAAAAACAGGATGAACATCGGTATCGCCGAGATCGTAGCCCCGGCCATCATCGGTGCGTAATATGTCGTATTAGCAAAGCGGAAGTTTTTGAGTCCCACCTGAATCGTCTGCATATCCATCGTATTCGTGACCAAGAACGGCCAGAAGAAGGTGTTCCAGCTATCCATGAAGGTAAGGATGGCCGTAACCGCCATAACGGTCTTCGACAATGGCACGATCACTTTCAGGAAGATTTGAAGTTGGTTGCATCCCTCGACCTTGGCACACTCAATAATTTCATTAGGTATAGAGGACATAAACTGTTTGGTTAAAAATATGCTATAGACGCTGACCAGTCCAGGCATGATTAGAGCCTTGTACGTATTCTGGATCTCAAATATGTTTACGATCAGAATGTAGAGAGGCACTTGGGTCACTTGATATGGAATCATCATGGCGCAGAGCAGGATTGCGAACAGAACGGACCGGCCTTTGAAACGAATTTTCGAGAAGGCATAACCTGCCAGCGTGGCGAAAATCACGTTAGACAACGTAACGCATCCCGCTACAAACAATGAGTTCAGCAGCCATCGATAGGAATGTTCACTGTAATCGAAGAAAAATTTATAGGATGCAAAAGATACTTTGGTAGGCCACAGCGTATAGTTCATGGACCCAGCTTCAACGGGGTCCCCTAAAGAAGAGATAATCATGAAGTAAATCGGAAATAAAGTTGCCAAAGCAAACAGCAAGAGAAGAATCATAATGGTTGTATTTCTGGTATATTTAAGCGTTTGATTTCCGGTATATTTCTTGTACAGAGCCATGTGTCATTCTCCTCCCCTATTAATACTCAACATCATTGCCGAAGAATTTGAATTGAATGAGGGAAATACTGGCAATAATCGCAGTCAGAACCAAAGATTGCGCAGCCGCCTTGCCAAACTCGAAGTATTTAAATGCATTGTTAAATATAAGCAGCCCAACCATCGTCGTCGCATTGTCCGGTCCGCCTCCTGTCATCAGATAGGCGTTCTGGAACACCTGGAAGGAACCGATGACACCGGTGACGAGCAAGAATAAAGTCGTAGGCTTCAGAAAAGGAATAACGATATACCAGAGCTTCTTAAGAAAGTTCGCTCCGTCCAGATCAGCGGCTTCATAATAACTCTCATCAATCCCGAGGAGAGCCGCCAAATAAATAATGATGCTGGTGCCATGGCTCGACAGCCAGGCCATCAATACCAGCGAGAACATCGCGGTGGAGCTGGACCCAGCCAGTTCAGGTTGGAAATGCCGAACAACCCTAGCAGCTTGTTTATAATACCACTAGGCATCGGATCAAAGATCCACAGCCAGACGACCGATAAAGCTACCCCAGAGACGACTGCCGGTAAATAATAGATCGCTTTAAATGCAGTCTGTGTCCGCTTTTTCAAAGGAAGAATCAGAATCGCTACCGCAAAAGACAGGAATAAGGTAACTGGTACGGTGAGCAAGGTGTATACAACCGTATTTTTAATAGACTTCCAAAACAGGGAATCTGTAAACGTATTGATATAGTTCTCGAATCCTATGAACACGGAGCCCAGCGGGCGGTATTCCTGAAAGCTGATGATGAAAGCACTGACCACGGGATAAGCCGTAAACATTGCATAGACAACAAGAGCCATAGCAATAAAGGCATAGCCCCAGGCGTTGTCGCCTCTCCACTTTCGTTTCTTCGCCGCTGCTTTTACCGACTGTACTTTCACGATTTGGCTCATATGTATTAGCTCCTTTTCCAACCGTTTTGCCAAAATGACCCGGGTAGCCATTGAAAAAAACGGCTACCCGAGCTAAGATAATTAATCCTTCACAATACCGTCTTCTCCGAATGTCTTGATGGCTGCAGCCTTCACAGCTTCATACATATCTTCCGGAGTGATCTCGTTCGCAAGCAAAGCCTGCAGCTTAGGAACAATCACTTCATCCTCAATTTTGATCGCTTTGGCGCCAAGATCAGATGGAATATCTGGACGCGGCGGATTGGCATGTGAGAGAAGCTTCTCTACAGCTGCTACGTTGTCCGGATTACGGTCAACTGGCATGCTTGCAGCGGCATCTCTGGCACTCTTCGAAATATGAGCAGCAAACAAATCATTGTTCGTCGTCGCAGCAACCTTACCGCTGGCAAGGAAATAGGCCGCCTTAACTACGTTGGCTTTATGCTCATCTGTCGGCTCCTTCTTACCTCGGAAGGTAACATATCCGTCTACGACAGTGCTGGAAATCGGCTCTTCGCCGAGGAAGGTAGGAACCGGCAATACGATATAATCTACCGGGATACTACCGCTGACAGCGCTTCCATCATTGGCCTTAATTTTCTCGTTATTCTGTCTAGCATTGTTCTCGAACGTTGCAAGACCTTTACCTGTAATCATCGTCTGTCCAGTCAGGAACATATTCCAGCGTTTACCTGCATCTACCGAGCTGAGCTCCTTCGGCATCGAACCGTCATCGATCATTAGGCGAACGTCCTTCAGCACTTCTAGGAAATTTTTGCTCGTTAAGGCGTATTTCAAATCCTTAGTAAATGGAGCAGGTATCCCCGCATTTTTGATCAGAATGTTCAAGTAGTCCTTACCTGTTACACCCGCGGTAGCAAATACGAACCCGTAACGCGTCGTCGTATTCCCGTCTTTGACGACACCCTTCTTGATCGCTTCGCGGAACTCATCAAAGGTCCAGCCGTTCTGCTGTACGCTCTTCCAGTCTATGTTGGCCTGTTCGAGAAATTCCTTGTTCCCACCCAGCGCGTGCACTTCCATATATGCCGGGAAGCCGTACAATCCGTCAGCTCTCTTCATATACTCCAGCGGAGTCTTATCATAGTCATTGATCATATCTGGTGTCGCCAAATCCGTAATATCCATCAGCATATTCTGCTGCAGATACTTCGAGATTCCGTCCGAGCCTATAAAGGCAATATCCGGAGGACTTCCCGCATTAACCTGCGTATCGAGCTTCTGGGTCATATCCTCCCAGCTAGCAGGCTCAATCTTCAGCGTCAGATTTGGATAAAGCTCATTGAAGTCTTTCTCCATCTGTTGGAACATATCTTGGAAATGTCCCGACACCGGTGGAAGCAGCGCCGTAATCGTATCTTTCGCTTCCGGTTTTGTATTGTTAGCAGATTTGCCTGAATTCTCCGTCTTGTTATTATTGGCAGCTGTATTGTCTTTACCGGAATTGCCTTTGTTCGATGAACCGCAAGCCGTTAGTGCAGTTAAGGACATGGTTAGTGCTAAGACTAATGCCAACACACGCATTTTTTTCATAACAAAAATCCTCCCCCTGGAATTTCATACTAAACTACGCGATTTGTAGTACGAATGGCTAACTTCAAACTTCCTTCACATTCCTGAAGTACCTGCTTACCCGTCTCGGCATCCAGCCCCGTCTTGATCATCAGGATTGCCAGCTTGCTATTCATCGACGCCTTCTGCAGGTATTCACTGGCCGTGTCATCATCGACTCCTGCCGCAATCTTGATGATGCGGATGGAGCGGTCATAGAGCTTCTTGTTGCTAGCCTTCAAGTCCACCATCAAATTGTTGTATGTCTTCCCCAGTTTGACCATCGTGCATGTCGTAAGCATATTAAGCACGAGCTTCTGAGCCGTACCAGCCTTCAATCGGGTCGAGCCCATAATAACTTCGGGACCTACTACAGGAGCAATACACACATCGCACACGGCTTCCAGTCTGGATCCCTTGTTATTGACAACTCCAATCGTTGTAGCTCCCAGTTCAGCAGCCCTCTTCAAACCTGCAATGACGAAGCTGGCCGATCCGCTGGCCGAGATGCCGACAACGACATCACGCGCGGTTACTAAGGCCCGCTCAATTAAGGCAATCCCCTCCTCTATGCTATCTTCAAAACCTTCGACAGCCACCCTTAAAGCTATATCACCTCCGGCAATATGCCCTTGCACTAGCATGGGGTCTACTCCAAAGGTAGGTGGACATTCTGAGGCATCCAGTACTCCTAATCTCCCGGAAGTACCAGCCCCTATATAAAACATTCTTCCACCATTCTTAAGCGAATGATATAGAATATCCACCGCCTTCATGATTTGAGGAATTTCCGCAGCCACGGCAGCTGGAACCTTGGCATCCTCCTGATTGAGCAGATGAAGCATTTCTTCGGTTGTGCACTCGTCTATCATCTGTGTCTGGGGGTTGACTTTCTCTGTGGTCAGTTCTGCAAAGTATTGTTCCATAGCTGATCCCTTCTCCTCACTGATGGTCTCAATCTCTATTTCTTAGCATTAGCTTAAATGAGCGCTCACCTATACGTCAATAGTTTTTGGAATAAAATTTTATTATGTAATATTATTTTGTATTTTTAATTCAATGTTTCAACAAAAAAAGATAGTATTTCTTATTTTTCTCCATCCAGAAAATGCCCCTCTATGGGCGGCAGGTCTTTGATCAAGTGTCTCTGGCGTCTGCTGATGGTTAGTAGGCATGACATGTTCGCCTCCATCCAAAGGCGTTTATACTGAAAAACGGGGTATCGCGACAAGGAATTTGACGAAGCAGAGTTTCGTAGCGATGTGTTTCGTTACGGTTTACGGTGGGGTGAGTGGCGGGGGATAATTGGTTGTGCGGCTTACGGTGCACTTACGGGTGCATTTACAGTCCGATTGGTGCTTCACTTGGAGTTATCGCGATTTATCGGTATGGGTTCGAACTTGACCTGATCTATCGGACATTATTGACCGTTAGAGCTGATCCTTGAATACTCTAACCTTCTTACGGACATTTTTGTCCGTAAGAAGGTTGTAGTACCGAAAAAAGACATGTTTTTTTCCTCTAACGGTCAGAAATGTCCATTAAGATAACGAAGTGGTCTCTTCTTGCTCTAACGGTCATTTTTGACCACTTGATAGGTACAATAGCGCTGTTGTCCATTGTGAACAAGTAACACGTCCATTTTTACAAGTTTGTCTAAAATACGTCTCACCTGTCTATCGGATCGATTCAAGTACATGGCCAGCTCTTCGGATCGGAAAGGCCGGATGGACCCACGCGCAAAGCGCAGAGCCTCTGCTTCAATCCAGCTAAGTGAAGGACTCGTTGACAAGGATACAAACTTACCGACAAAAGATAGTGTCATCTGCTGGATAACCTCTGGTTCTTCCTCAATCGACAAATAGGCAACAGGCAGGAACAACCAATCATCCAATACAAGGTAAGCTTGTTTCTTACACAAATCTCTAAACCTCCATGCTTCAATATCCCTCGCGTGAGACCGATATCCGTGGATCTCGATGCTACCTTTGGCGCCGCCGGCATATAGACCAGATCCAAATAACGATAGCGGCTGCCATAATCCCGAACTTCCCACTCTGCATATACATGGTTAAAGTTTCCTATAGCCGGGTACCATATCTTCCTCAGAAACTCCTTCGTACCGTGTCCAATCTCCTTTTGCAGCATTTCACGTCTTCTCGGATTTTTTTCTGCAGCGAGTTGATCATTAAGCCATTGGTTCATTTTTGTCTCAAAACCGCTCATTGTCCCTCTTCCTTTCTATCTGAAAATAAACAATGCCGCTTTGATCACAAGGAATCGCAAACGATCCCGAATCAAAGCGGCATGTGCTTCACACCATTATCAATTTTTCGTTAGTTTTGTCTCGCACGATTCGCGAGCTAAACTGGCTTAAGCTCTGAATCACTCCAAGTCCTGTCTATTTCCGGCTGCGATGTTTGCTGGCCAATATATTGTGCGTCTTGGTTAAATATTTCTTCACATTCTTGTATTCAGCGCTGGCTACGCCGGCGAACAGAATATCGATAATCGTCAGCATTGCGATCCTCGAGCCCATCGCTCCGCTTCGCATCGTAATCTCAGGAGTCGTGATACCGAGCAAAATGTCAGCCTTATCCGCGAGTTCACTCTTGCTATACCTGGTAATCGCGATAGTAGATACATTGTTCTTCTTAGCGATCTCGAGCGTATCCAGAATCTCCACCGTATCCCCGAATTCGAGACAAAGATCGCGACATCTCCCTTGCCAAGCAAGGTCGCCGCAGTAAGCTGGCTATGCCCATCTGTGTATGCATGGCACATTTTGTTGATCCGCGAAAATTTCTGCTCCCCATCCATGCAGATCAAACTAGAAGCACCGATCCCAAAGAAGACGATACGGTTGCTGGAGCGTAGAACTTTAACCGCCCGTGCTACCTCATTTCGGTCAATTACGCTCAGCGTGTCCTCAATCGATTTGATATTGTTATGCGAAATATTCGAAATAATCGTGAATAGGTCGTCACCCGGCTGAATATCTGTATAGACATCCTTTTGCTCCTCATCGATCGAGCCCAGAGCTGCAGAGATGCTGACGATGAAATTCCGGTATCCGCTGTAACCCATTGTCTTGCAGAAACGGAGCACAGAGGCATCGCTCGTCTTACTGAGCTGGGCCAGACTTTTGATAGAGAGGTGCGGAATCTCCTCCATATTAGCTAGAATATATTCGGCCACCATTCTCTCCACTGGAGTCAGATTGTCCTTCATCTCACGAATTTTGATCAGAATATTATCATTAATCGCCATGTAATACTCCCCACTTACCTTGATTAATTTATATGAATAAATGCTTGCACGAATAGATGGCAATACTTGCACCTATCTTAAGCGCTTTTGGGCTAGAACACAAGCTGATAGCGAAGAACAATTGGAAAATTATTAGAAAATAATATGAAATATTATTTCAAAAACATAATTCATTATAACATTAAATTGCAAAATATTATTGTCGAAAATATGAACGGGTGCTATAATGACGGCGATGATAACAACTGGAGTTCTATCCCATAAAGCATAGGAGGAGTTCAAATGACTCAAAAGCTGAAGATCTCCATTATTGGTTCCGGAAGCACCTATACCCCTGAACTTATCGAAGGTATTATCAAACGTAAAAATGTACTGCCCATTAGCGAGCTGGTATTCATGGATATCGATGCCCGCAAACTGGACATTGTCGGCCAGCTATGCAGACGCATGATCGAGGCCGAGCAGCTCTCCTGCCGAGTAACGATGACACAGGATCTAGATGAGGCACTGCAGGACGCAGACTTTGTATTGGGACAAATCCGGGTTGGCAAGCTGCCCGCCAGAGTTCTGGATGAGAAGATTCCGCTCAAATATCATTTGATCGGCCAAGAGACCTGCGGAATCGGCGGATTCTTTAAGGCGATGCGTACGATCCCTGCCATGTTGCATATCGCGGAACGAATGAAGGAGCTATGCCCCGAGGCCTGGCTAATCAATTTCTCAAACCCGGCCGGGATTATTACGGAGGCGCTGCTGAATCATAGCGAGGTTAAAATGCTGGGTCTGTGCAATGTTCCTTTTAACATGTTCAAGAGCATTCGTGAGACGCTCCATTTGGAGCATCCCGAATTCACCTATATTGGGTTAAATCATCTGAGCTGGATTACTTCAATCAGACAGGACGGTAAGGACTATCTCGAAGCAGCGCTTGATATGGGGCTGAACAGCGAAGCGATGAAGAATATTCCGTCCAGTGGCTTCAGCAAAGAGCTGATTCAGACGGTCGGCGCAATTCCCTCCTCTTACCTCGAATACTACTATTTCAAGAACAAGAAACTTAAGGCGGTTCAAGAGAGCGAGCTGTCCCGAGGCGAGAAATGTATGCAGATCGAAGAGGAATTGCTGCAAATCTATACCGATTCCAAGCTGCACACGAAGCCGGAGCTACTATCCTCCCGCGGTGGAGCCAATTATTCTGAAGTGGCCATTAGCCTGGTAGATGCGATTTACAATGATAAACAAGAGGTTCATGTCGTCAACCTGTTGAATCAAGGCGCACTCAATTTCATGGAGGACAATGATGCCATCGAGGTATGCGCTGTTGTCGGCAAAGACGGTGCCAAGCCTATTAAAATCGAAAACTTCAACAATCGCCATATTATCGACTACATGCGTATGGTTAAAGCCTATGAACGCGAGACTGTCTCTGCTGCGGTCAGCGGAAGCGAGGATGCAGCCATGCGTGCACTGCTCATGAATCCACTCGTCGGTGATTATGACGCTGCCTACCATTGCTTCCAGGAGCTCAAAGAGGCCCATAAAGCCTATTTGCCGCAATTCTTCAAGGAAGACAGCAGCAGATGAACCAGACTAATAATTACATTTTAGGCGTCGACGGAGGCAACAGCAAAACGGACTATTATCTGTTCGATCTTCAAGGCAATTATATCGATCATCTTCGCACCGGAACTTGCAGCCATGAGCGATTTCCAGATGCCTATGCCAGCACCTACCGGATCATGCAGCAGCATTTGGAGGAACTGCTCACTCCTCACGATCTGAAGGCTAATCAGCTCGCTGCCGCGGCCTTTGGCCTCGCAGGGGCCGATATTCCTTCCCAGAAGGAGCAACTCGGCTATGTAATCGAACGACTCGGCTTCAGTACCTATGCCGTGGACAATGATTCCTTCCTCGGCATTAAGGCTGGCAGCGAGAAGGGCTACGGCATCTGCTCCATCAACGGTTCGGGCATGTCCACCGGTGGAATAAGCCGATCTGGAGAACGCCTGCAGGTCGGGGGATAGGAAGCGAGCTATCCGGCGATGAAGCAGGCGGCTTCTATCTCGCCCGTAAAGTGCTGCGTACCATATACGACTCCTTCTACCGGATGGGTACAGATACGGCCATGACCAAGCCAGTCATGGATCTCCTGAATGTAAGCCATAGATCGAAGTTTATCGAAGTCATGGTTGAAGGTACCGTGAAGCGGAACATCCCGAATAAGGAGCTCATGCAAATTTTATTCTCGACTGCTGATCAGGGCGATACCTCAGCCATTAACATCATTGATCAGACGGCCGAGCAGTTAGCCCGCTCCAGTGCAGGCTGCATGAACAATCTCGATTTCTCCCAGGAGGCGGTGGCCGATATTGTGCTCGCCGGATCCGTCTGGATCAAAGCCGAGAGCCCGTTGTTATTCGAGAAATATCAACAATATATGTCCCGTTGGGCTCCTTGCGATTGCCGTTACATTTTTCTCCAAGTTCCCCCGCTGCCGGAGCCGTACTATGGGCACTAGAGCTACTCCATGGTCAGCCCGTACATACCGAGCTCCGCCATAAGGTGATCCGTAGTATTGAACAGGTACAAGATGAACAGAGAGCTTCAGCAAGATCATAATATTTGATGAGTTTATACCATATAAATATAAGAGCCATCCTTAGGTAGATAACTAGCTCCTTAAGGATGGCTCTTTCTATTTTATAAGTTATATATTTAATACTGGATTTATAGTAAAATTAATCCAAACAAATCATTATGAACCGTTTGTCCAAATTTCCAAAAAACTGGTGCACCCGCGTGTTTATTATTCGTATATCCAGAATGATGTGGGGTACCGGAATATTATGAAATAGATGAATTTAGAACCCGTGAAAATTAAAGGGGGAGGAATGAATCGTGTATTCATCGAGTGAGATCCGTTTTACGGCCAGTAAGACTTCTCAAGGAGAAGCAGACCTGAAAAAGACAGAGAGACAGCTCAGTTCTGATGTTCAGGAGGCGGCTTCCTGGTGGAAAGGAAAAGCTGGCTCGGCGTTCAAGGATGACTACACGGGGCATACCAAGAGTGAGATTACCCGGCTATATGCGGAAATCCGGGATATTGAATTGGGGCTAGAACGATTAGCTCGAGAGGTTCAGATCGCTGATGATCGGCGTCGGGCCGAGGAAGCTAGAAAGGCTTTGGAACTGCAAAAACAACAGAAAGGCAAGTGATCAACCAACAAGGAGAGCGAATGTGATGCTAAATGAGAGACAATATCTACTGTTATGTCAATTGGCTGACACCGGATTACTGAAAGCGCAGTGTTCCGGAAGCGTGATGGAAATTACCCGAAGCCTGATACCATCTTTAACGTTACAGAAGCAGGCAGATTTGGCTGAGGCTATTTTAGGGTGCGCAAGCTTCGCCGAACTTGAGTTGAAAGAGCAACCCAGCAATGGGCGCCATTCGGATTGGATTCTATTTCTGAACAAAGAGCAGCAGCAAGGCATCGTAGTCATACTTCAGCCTAAGGAATCGGAAGTCCAAGGTGCATATTCGTTCCCATTGGATACCTTGGTGCAACCCATTCGAGAGCAATTACCACTTGGAGTTAACACGGTATTTACCGGATTAGGCCAGGGTGGCTGGCATGCCGCTGTACTTGCAGAAATGCTCGATACGGATGCTATTGTGTTTGGTGCGCCTACACAAGAGGAACTCCCGGGACGAACGATCAATTATATTGGTGAAAATGACCCGATAGGAGATCATACTGAAAAGGTTGTATTTATGAAAGAATCGGATAATCTCGGAGAAGAGGATATCGTCCCTCTTTTAGAAAGCTGGCCCTTGATGACAACGGGAAATTAGTCGTATCAGAACAAAGCGAGTTCTCCCGATTCGTAAGTTGGTTTTACAACACTGCTGGAACGGTAGAACCGGTGATATGGAAGTTCTTTTTTCCTGGAACGGAGGAAGAAGAAGTAGCTGTCCTTGCAGATCTTGGCATCTATTCTGTGTTCTTAAAAGTTGGCCAGCTTAACAATGAAAAGGTCCTCCGGTCTATCGACGAAATAGTGCGATATGCTACAGCGAAACTAGAGTCCTATCGCGGCCAACTAGCTGCCGAATTGGAAAAGCTGCCAGACGACAACTATGATCACCGGATTTCGGAAACGGCGCAAAAATATACGAAGCAGGCAGAGGTATTCATTATGCGTACGTTCGAAAGTGTCCAAACTGTGTTTATGGGCGCCGCTCTGTTTACCCTCGAGCAGGAATCGTTTAATACGAATACTTTCATTGACCGTTTTCATAGACAACTCCATGACTTATTGGATCAGGAATTAGAACGTGTCACAGAGTGCCTCGATCAAGTAATTGCTCGTCGGTTGGATCAATTCTTTCAACTCCCTCAATTTAATTTAGAATGGTGAGGCGGAATCTATGAGTCGACGGGTAGTAGAAAGATGAAAGCTCCATATTAACATTGTTGGGAGGAAGCTGATGAATCAATGGGCAGTACGAATATTACTCGTTGTTATAATAGGAACGATGATGATCTTAGGAGTGAGTGGATGTATGAATAAGAAACAACTGGCTGAGGAAAATAAACCAAACCCAGAAGTCATTAAAGAAAGAGTTTTGACCCATTTACAGGAGAAGTATGGTGAAGAATTCGTTCCGATTTCCTTTAACGGCAGCAGTTGGGCCTATGCCTACAATCAAATGTACCTATCTCCAAAGAATGGATCGGAATCGGATCGTTTCGAAGTCCGCATCGTGATCAATAAAGATGGAACCTACGATATAAGTGATGGATATTTTGGCATTTTAATCGCACCAAAATATGCGAAAGTGGTTTCCGAATTCTTAGGAGGAATATATAAAGATTTTAAGTTTTTCATCAATTTTGGCGAAGGTGTATTTCCAGATCGTTTGAACAAGAATACAAAGTTGGATGAAATTTATAATGCAAACGAGTTTTTTAACTCGGATATTACGGTGTTTGTAAAGGATGAATCGGCTAAGGGAATCGACACTATTGATAGTCTAAACAAGATTGCTGAGAAAATGATAGATAAGAAATTGGTCGGGAACGTGACCATTTATATCGTCAAGAATGAGAAGTTCGACTCTATAACGATGGAAGCCTTAAATGCGGTAAATGAGGATGAATACTTCATTGGTGACTATAATATTTTAATGATTGGTAAGGATTTAGAAATAATAAAAATAAGGTAGGGGGAGGACATCATGTGTCTGAACTAAGTGATCGTCAGTTAATTCTATTAGATAATTTGATATATCTTGATGATGTAGCAAATCGAAATAATAAAAAAGTTGAAGATATTGTAGATGATCTATTGAAAGGCGGACTGGACAAAAGCCGTACTGTAAAAGATGGTATTGTCAGCTACCCTGGTCTAATGACCCGAGAAGAATGGGTTACCGTATTAGAAGCCATTAGGAACGATCCCCAATTGACGAATTTAACCCTAAAACATGGCAACATCGGAAACGTATACGATAAAAATGGAAATATCATCGTTGATCAGAAAGGGAAATCCCTAGAAGTCGGTGCCCGTATGGCCACCTTTGTTGATTCCGATAAGAATGCTACGGTTGTCTTCCGCGGTACTGCCGGAGACTATGAATGGTATGACAACGGGACGGGCGGATATTTATCCGATACTGATATGCAAAAGCAGGCTTTGAAGTATATCGAAAGTCTACCCTATACCAACATTACGGTTACCGGCCATTCTAAGGGAGGCAACAAGGCTCAATACGTCGGGATTCTTTCTGATAAGGTGGCTCGGGTCCTATCTCTGGATGGACAGGGATTCTCGAAAGAATTCATTGAGAAATATCAAGATTTGATAAATAAGAATACGCATAAAATCACTTCTATCTCTGCGGAAAATGATTACGTAAACTGTCTGCTAATACCGGTAGCGGGGAAATTCATCTACATTGATACCGAGTATCAACAGGATTTCCTAAGGAATCATAGCCCCGGCATCGTGTTGGATGAAAACGGACATTTGCGTGATGTTGCCGAACAAGGGGCTATTCCACGGCTTGTTAACGACTTAACGATCTATTTAAACGCTAATATGAAAGAGCCGGATCGAAGTTATGCGATGGACGGACTATTGGCTTTACTGCAACACGGAGACGAAGGATTTCAAATAGTTAGCCAGGAACAGACTAATGAGAGCATCAAAATTGTGCTACCGTATGTAGCGGATTATCTTATAGAGAAAGCTACCCAAGGTGGAAAGGATTTTGGAAATCTGCTGGCAGCCACTATTGGGATGGCTATGATGCCTCAGGAATTCATGGATGACTTTTTGCGTTATTTGAAAATCAATGCAGACAATTTCAGCTACCTGAGTCAATTAAAGAAAGAAATATTCGCCATCTTGGGTCCTATAATCCGTGAGAAGCTGCAAGCCTTTGTATCAGATTTAGGGGATAAAATTGCAAATAAAGCTAAGGAAATTGCGGCTAGCATTTCTGAATTTGCCAGTAAAATCACAGACCGATGGGATGCTATGGTGGGCATAATCAATAACTTTATGTCGGATCTTAAAAATGCAGGTATAGCGGCCCTAGAAAAAATCAACCAATATAAAAATAAAATTTTCCAAGGTGTCCAAGACTTCGGGAATTGGGTTGCCGAAGGTACGCAAAAATCAGCCGACGCTGTCAAGAATGCTTGGAACAGTTCTGTCGATACAGTCAAAGGCTGGTTTGGAGTCGTTAAAGAGAAGACTACCCATGCAGTCAATGATCTGAAAGACGGGATAGAACATGTAGCCGATTTAACCCGTACTACCTACAATAAATGGGTTGATGCCTCGGTATCGAAAGCAAACGAGATCGGCAATTGGCTAGTAAGCAAGCTGGATCAGGCCCGAGATAAGATGAGGGAAATCGGCTCGAAAATCAACGCTTCATTCACTGCTTTTGTGGATAAATTAAAGGATGGCTGGGAGAGCCTCAAGGATCATATGAGGAGCCTGGCTAAAAAAGCCAAAGACGCAGCAGTCCAGACTTATGAAGGTATTGCGCGGTTTGCCCAGGCCTTGAGCCAGACGGTAAGTAGCTTTTGTGATAAGCTAGTCTCCACCTATAGACAAATCGTGGAAGGCATCAAGAATTCCTGGGATAAGCTCGTTAATAAGGTTACTAATCTATTCAGCGATCTAAAGAATACAGTCAGTATGAAGGTTATTGAATATAAGGAGAAAATGAAATTAATGGTGTCCTTGTCTAAGGATAAAGTGAAGGACCTGGGTAAACAAATTTATAATGGAACTAAACAGTTTACTAGCAAGGTCATAAAAGGAATGACCAGAATATCCGGAGGGCTTATTACGGTCAGCGTGGACCGGCTCAGTGATTTACAGACGAAGTTCAAACAGATGGACGACGATATCGTGTCTACAACAGGGCGGATCATGAGCGATGCGGACCGGATTGCGTCTGACATCTCGCGTGCCTATAGCGAATCTAACGTACAAAGCCAAATTCGTCAGCTTCAGAAGGCGATTGACAATGTCCGAAATCGCAGCAGACGGATTGCTGCAGAAATGCAGCGTAAAACACATTCCATCATGATCGCACGCGATCAGTATCTGAAAGTCGAACAAATGGTGAGAAGCGAAATTCGAGGTTTGAGTTAATATACTGGTTCTGCATCTGCTTACTCCTTTTGTTGTAGTTGAAAATTACACAAAAGGAGTAAGCAGATGTTTTTTCTTTTCGTATAAATTTATCTATTGATTGCAAAAGTTTTCATGTGCTATCGTTAAATGAACTTTTTAAATACATACATTTCACTCCCGAATTAATATTAAATATTCGGTAGAAATCGGAAGGTGGCTAGCAGTAAATATGAAATCCAATGAGGTTACCGCTGATCCCAAGGCTAAAGCCTTACATGCGACCAAATCAGCCACGCCGCTGCTCTTTATAGCGGTTCTATTGACCGCTGCTACTCTTCGATCGCCATTAACAGGCGTCGGATCGCTCATCACGCAAATCCAGGCCTCAACAGGACTTACGCATACGATGGCTGGCATGCTAACAACGCTTCCGTTGATTGCCTTTGGCCTGTTCGCCCTAGTCGCGCCGAAGCTCTCAAGTCGCTTCGGCATGGAGCTTACCCTACTCGTTAGCACTGCGCTCCTGATCGTTGGCATTCTAGTTCGCTCTGTGCCAGGTATCGCCCCTCTATTCATGGGTACTGCGTTAGCCGGCATTGCTATTGCGATATGTAATGTCCTCGTTCCCGGCTTAATCAAGCGTGATTTCCCACGGCAAATCGGGATGATGACTGGATTGTATTCATCATTCATGAATCTATGGGCAGCGATTGCCTCAGGAATCAGTATTCCGCTCTCACTGACCTTCCTTGGCTGGCGCGGATCACTGGCCATCTGGGCCGTACTGGCCTTAGCTACGGCATTAACGTGGCTGCCTCTATTACGCCGTACGAGTATGGCTAACAAAGTAAAGCCTGACGTTGCTCGAAATACCGACGCGCAGAAATCAGTTCAAGTATGGCGCTCTCCCGTTGCTTGGCTCGTTACAATCTATATGGGATTCCAATCCATTATGTTCTACATCGGGGTATCCTGGTTGCCAGAAATTTTACATGAACAAGGTATGGATATGGCTAAGGCGGGCTGGATGCTCTCGCTCATGCAAATTCTAAGCATGATCGGCTCCTTCGTAATGCCACTGATTGCTACGCGATCACAAGATCAGAGATGGATTACCGCTGCATCCTCCGCCTTCTTCCTGCTCGGCTTCGGCGGTGTATGGATCGGGCCGCATCATCTAGCACCGTTATACATTATGTTAATCGGACTTGGCTGCGGCACCACCTTCAGTCTGGTCATAACTTTCTTCTCGCTGCGCTCACATACATCCGAACAGGCAGCGGCCATGTCAGGTATGTCCCAATCGATCGGATATTTACTGGCTGCAGTTGGCCCGACCCTATTCGGCTACATCCATGACGTTAGCGGCGGCTGGAATGCCCCGCTGGCCACAATCGTTTCAATGTCTATACTGACCATTGTCTTCGGATATGCTGCCGGACGTAAGGGCTATATCAGTTCTAAATAAGAGGATCCCCTATAATGACAAAAAAAGGCTTCTTTTGCCCGTTTAGCTACTACTAAGCTGAACTACAGACAAAAGAAGTTTTTTTATTCCGACCTATAGCCCAACGTACCTGCTATCCTCAATCACGGCATCTTTATCTTGCTTCAAACTCTCCCGATACTCCACCAGACCGATTTGACAGCCCTTTCCGATGATTACAGTTGAACCGCGTACCACTCTAGCAATCGTATTCTCCAGATATAGACGATCTCCCTCGATCACTTCGGTCTCCAATTGCGGCAGACCCTTGAATGTGAATAACGAGACCCATTTCTGAACGGTGCTTGGCTCGATCTTGATCTCTCCACCCACAACCTCGGCGACTGCGCTCTTGCCATAGAGATCGATTTCGATCTTATCCGCGTTGAGCATACCGTTCACTTGCAGTGCTCCCCTCAATCGGAAATACTCAGCCTGGATGTCATGACGGACTGTACAATTCCCGAAGATCTGAATCTCCTCGCCGGATATCCGGTTGCCAACCGTAACATCTCCAATGAAATTTGTCTTGGCCGCAGACAGATCTCTACCAATCCGCAAGTTCCCTGTTATCGCCAGGCTACCGCCCTGCAAATCCTCCGTCGTTCTGATCTCACCCGTCGATTTGAGGCTCTCAGCACGTAGACTTCCTTCCACGTCCAAGTTGCCGGTACCCCTGAATTTGGAGCAAACAATATCACCGTCAATCTTTGCATCGCCAAGAATCTTAACATTATCGAATATTCCGCCGTTCGAATTGCTGTTGCCGATAATCCGCAAATCAGAGCGATGCTCATTATCCCCTACAGCCATGTCCATTCCACCTTTTGAATTATTCATATTACACCTGCTCCGCGCTGCCAACCGAAGCCTTCGGATCAATCTCACAGTGCTGCTTATATTCAACCCGTTCAATCTCGCAGCCAGGTCCTACCTTCACCATATTCCCGCGAACGATTCTAGCCCGCGTCTCCTCTAACTCAACGATATCGCCTTCAATAGAGTCGACGGTCAGCTTCGCTGCCAAAGAGGATGACAACAGACTTAACAATCTTCGCGGAGAAGCCAGCTTCCTTCTTACTACAATTCGTTCACCGCCGATTTCATGTGCCTGGCTACTTCCCTCCAGAAGAATCTCTAACTCCCCAGCATTAATCATCCCACCAGCGCGAATCTGACCGTGAACCTTCAAGCGCTCAAACTCTGCATTTTCCCCGTCTTCATTCCACCATCGACCTTGGCGTTCTCACCGGTTATTCCTCCGGTCGCCGTCAGCATCCCGTTAATATCCATCTCATCGTATTTCACAGATCCATCCACTTTCAGCATGCCGTCAACCCGCAGTTCACCACCGCGAATCGATCCCGATGCATTGCCAGTTCCGTTCATACGGAATTTGCCCGCTTCAACAGACTCTTTCACCTTCAACGTACCGTTAGCTGTTAGTGACTCGCAGACAACTTCGCCGTTCAAAGTCGCAAGCCCATCAGCTACAATCTTTCCATAGACTCCACCGGCAACCTGGCCGATTCCATTAATCTTTAGATCCTTGAATTCATTCCCCATGAACTTAACCCTCACTCCTATTTACAAGTAGTTTTAGTTCTTCAGTACATTGTGCCAGCGATAGATGGGCGACAATCTTCACCCCAGGATCCATATAAATCTCCTGATCATTAGGGACGAGAAGAAAAACCGATACTCCCATTTTACGAATCAAAATAATCCCGCATTCCATACCCGCCATCCGCGGCAGATGCTCATTCATCGCCTGAATCAGAAGTCGCCCTTCGTCCAACGCAATATCCCCACTCTGAAGCCACCGATCCAGCACATAAATGCTTAGCAGCTTATCGAACTCGAATATCATATGCTGCGCCGCAGGATCAACCGTTTCAATATATAAATTCAGGGCAGATGATGTAACAATATTACGCTCCATGATTTCCCCTGCTGTTAATTGGATATCAGTCAGACTTGGTGAGAATACATCTGCCAGTGCATCCAGAGACAGATCATCCTTCATATTCAGAATCCTGTCGATCCGCTGTATAATCCTGTCGCGTGGGAAGAAGGTCTCCTGCCCCGTGAAGGACGATTTGCGGATGAACCACTGTTCGGGAATCAAATTTTTTCGTTTCCAACGATATAGCTGCCCATAGGATATTCCGGTCAAATCCAGCAGTTCTTTTTTAGATATTAAGTCCTCGCTCATTCATATACCCCTTTCCTACGAAAATAATGTAACATAACATTGTTACGTTGTAAAGTTGGCAAAATTACTACATTACTCTCCCTTTGAAACTGTGGACAAAAAAAGTCTCCAACGCATTAACTAAATACGTTAGAGACTTGATTTTAAGGTCTGACTTTATTCTTTATCGAATTTAAAATACTCCACCTGGCTGTTCATTTCGGTTGCGATCTTAGCCAAGCCCTCCGCCGCAGAAGCGATCTCCTGTATCGAAGCAAGCTGCTGCTCCGTCGCTGCCGTAACACTCTGGAAGGAATCCTGGCTCTTGGCCGACGTATCGGCAATACGGGCAACCGAAGCCGTTACCTGATCCGCGCTGGCCGACATTTGTTCTGTAATGGCCGATACATCCTGAATCTGCTCGATAATCTGCTTGGTCGACTGCTCGATTTGTTGGAACGCCGTCTGCGCATCCCCGTAACGGTCATACCAAGCTCTACATTAGTAACCACATCCTGACTCATTTTCGCATAAGCTCGTTCCGTTAATTCAGCCATCATGGTTAAGCTCTGCTGAATCTTCTCAACCGTTAGCTTAGATTGTTCAGCCAGCTTACGCACCTCTCCAGCTACAACGGCGAATCCTCTTCCTTCCTCGCCGCTCTGCCGCTTCAATCGCAGCGTTCAGAGCCAGCAGGTTCGTCTTCACCGAAATGTCCGACACCGCTGCGCTCATGTCTGTCACATGGGAGCTGATCTCGGTCATTTGACGAATCATTTCAGCCGATTCTGCCGTGGAACGGTGAATCTCATCCATCTGCGCTGCGACGATGGCCATTTTCTCATTGCCGATCTGAATGTCCTGCTCCGTCTGAGAAGAAGAGCTCGCGATATGATTGGATGCTTCGGCGATTCGATATATACCTTGAGACATCTCCTCCATCGCCCTTGCTCCCTCTGCTGAAGAGACCGCCTGTGCTTCCGCACCTGTGGAAGCATCCTGAACGAGGTCAACGACATGTTCTACCGCTTTGGAGTTATGCTCTGTGCTTGCTGTCAGCTCTTCGCTGGATGCCGCGAGTTGACTGGAGACTTCGGCCACGCTGCCAATAATTCCCCGTATCGACCCCACCATGTTGTTATAGTTAGCCGATAGTTGGCCGACTTCATCCTTGCTGCTAACAGCGACCTGCTCGTTCAGGTAGCCATCGCTGACCCTTTTCGAGGATATGTTCAGTCGTTCTATCGGCTTCGTAATCGCACGAACGACGAAATACAGCAGTCCAAGACCGACAACCAAAGATACACCTGACACAATCAGTGAGTTCCAGAATATAGGCATCGCAGCCTTTTTAATCTCATCTTCTTCCATAACTCCGACGACTTTAAATCCCGTCCATGAATTGGTCACGTAATACACCCGCTGTGGCTTTCCACTAACTGGACTAGTATAGTTGAGGAAGCCTGATATAGACGCCTTGATCTCATTAACATACTCCCCTTCAACCTCATCACCAATGGCTAGTGTCGGAGATGCCACAACATGATTCGTCCGATCAATGATATAAATAAATTTTCCTTTTCCTAATTCTACTTTTCCAACCATTTCATTGATTTTTGCTAGATCCAACGATATCGTCAATGCTCCTTGCCCATCGGCCAATGCATGACTAATGAGTAAGGTATATTTGCCCGTTATTGCCGAACGAAATGGATCGATAATCACGATTTGATCGGAATTTTCCATCGCAGCCTTATACCAATCACTCTTTCGCGGATCATAATCCTGTTTGCCAGAGCTCGGTGCCATCAACCAAGCGCCGTTATTGTTACCGACAACAACATCCTCAATCCCGGTGTTTCTCCTTAAAGAGCTCAATCAGACGTATCAATTCAGGTGATTTACTGTCAATCTGCTTCGAGTCTATCTCCATCACCAATTGTTCTAAATTCTGGACCTGAGCCTCAATAACACGATCCAAGGTATCCTCGAATTCAGTTGCACTGACCTTCACAATCTCATCTGTTTGCACCTGAAGCTGCTTCTTGGAACTCTCAAAGCTGCTATAGGCAATCAGAACATTTGGCACGATAAACATAACAGCGAACAATATGAATAATCGGTTACGCATAGTACGGACTTCTACTAGAGAATATAAACGTTTGATAATTCCCTTCAAAAAAAGCTCCTCCTACAATTTGATAGTATACTCAAAAGAGATGTACCTCCCCTACTATCCCCACCAAAAAATATGTATTTCAATGCTGTACTTTAGTATGTAGTGATTTCACATGACTTTTGAGGGTATATAGCGGGATATCCCTTTCTTCGACAAAATTCGTGCAAATGTTAATATGTATCTGAAATTTTCATGATAATTTCATAATATTTATTCACTAGGTTTCATAACGCAAAAAACCACCGCATCCACAAATGGACACGATGGTTCAATAGTTCAATACTACAGCGTATATTCGCTCTATTTACTCTTCTCCGTATATTCCACGACCCAATCAGCCGTTGCCACGAGTTTTGTCTCTGCACGCCCGATCGCTGCCGCTACTTGTTCGGAGGCCGTCCCGCCGTATACATTACGGGCATTGACTACCGCCTCAGGTTGCAGCACATCGTAGATGTTCTCGTCGAACAAGGAAGAGAATTGCTTGAATTCCTCCAACGTCAGATCGAGCAGGAACTTGTTATTTTGAATGCAATACAGCACGGTCTTTCCGATGACCTCATGTGCTTGGCGGAAAGGCATGCCTTTATTAGCCAGAAAATCGGCAATATCGGTCGCGTTGGAAAAATCCTTGTTGACCGCATCGCGCATCTGACCTCTGTTCACCTTCATCGTAGCGATCATTGGAGCGAATAGCTTGAGCGCCCCCTGCAACGTCTCTACCGTATCGAACATGCCTTCCTTGTCCTCCTGCATGTCCTTGTTATAGGCCAATGGCAGTGATTTGAGGACAGTAAGCAGTCCCATCAGATTGCCGTAGACACGCCCGGTCTTACCACGCACCAGCTCTGGTACATCCGGATTCTTCTTCTGCGGCATAATGCTGCTTCCGGTGCAAAATGCGTCATCCAGCTCAATGAAGCGGAACTCCGTGCTGCTCCATAGAACCAGTTCCTCGCTCAGACGCGATAAGTGCATCATCAGGATCGAAGCATCGGCCAGGAACTCGATAATGAAGTCGCGGTCGCTGACCGCATCCAGACTGTTCTCATAGACGCTGTCAAAGTGGAGCTGCTCGGCGACATAATGACGGTCGATCGGGAAGGTCGTCCCCGCTAGCGCTCCCGCACCAAGAGGAAGCACATTAATACGCCGGTAGCTATCTTGTAGACGCTCAATGTCCCGTTGGAACATTGATACATAGGCCATTAAATGATGCGCGAACAGAATCGGCTGAGCTCGCTGTAGATGCGTATACCCTGGCAGAATCGTCTCCTGATTCGCCTTGGCCTGCTCCAGCAGCGCTTCCTGCAGATCATGCAGCAGACCTACGAATTCTACCACCCGCTTGCGCAGGTATAGATGCATATCCGTTGCAACCTGGTCATTGCGACTGCGTCCAGTATGCAGCTTACCGCCTACAGGACCGATCTCATCGATAAGTTGCTTCTCGATATTCATGTGGATGTCTTCATTTTCAATAGAATACTCCAGTTCCCCGCGCCGAATTTGGCCAAGTACAGTATGAAGTCCCTCTTTAATCTTATCGACATCCTCTTCCGGCAGAATTCCGCATTTACCCAGCATACTCACATGTGCCAGACTTCCCTGCACATCTTCCTCTGCCAGTAGCTTATCAAAGCCGATCGATGCCGTATATTGTTCAACCAGCCTGTTCGTCTGCTTCGTAAAACGTCCGCCCCACAGCTTGCTCACCTGACCCACTCCTATCCTCTAATCTATGTCATAAATCTGCTTATTTATTGTTCTGCTCTACTCCAGAGCTTACCTTCAGACGCAATGCGTTCAGATGTATGAAGCCTGTGGCATCCCCTTGATCATAAGCCTGGGTAGGATCGGCTTCCATTGTAGCGATATTCGGATTGTAGAGACTTACCGGACTCTTCACGCCAGCGGCGATGATATTGCCTTTATACAGCTTCACGCGTACAGTACCCGTTACATTCTTCTGGCTCTCTGTGACCAATGCCTGCAGCGCGAGACGCTCCGGTGCGAACCAGAAGCCGTTGTATACGAGCGTGCTGTAGCGGGTAATCAGACTGTCGCGCAGATTCATGACTTCGCGGTCCATCGTCAGCGACTCCATCTTGCGGTGCGCTGTGAACAGAATCGTTCCGCCTGGGGTCTCATATACACCGCGGCTCTTCATACCTACAAAGCGGTTCTCTACCATATCAACGCGGCCGATGCCATGCTTGCCGCCTAGCTCATTTAGCTTATCCATAATGCCCAGCGGACTGAGCTGCTCCCCGTTAATAGCTATGCAGTTACCTTGCTCGAAATCCAGTTCAACATATTCCGCTTGATCCGGAGCATCCTCCGGCGATACGCTGAGCAGGTACATATCCTTATTTTCAGGTGCTGCCGCATCAAACCATGGATCCTCCAGCACACCGCTCTCATAGCTAATATGTAGCAAATTGCGGTCCATGGAATATGGCTTCGAAGCCGATGCAGTAACTGGGATACCATTTGCTTCGGCGTATTCGATCATCTCTGCCCGGCCTGGGAAACGGTCGCGGAACTCGTTCAGACGCCATGGTGCAATGACAGCGATCTCCGGTGCAATTGCAGCCGCCGCCATCTCGAATCTAACCTGGTCATTACCTTTGCCTGTCGCTCCGTGAGCGATCGCTGTTGCTCCCTCTTTACGAGCAATCTCCACCATCCGCTTCGCGATCAGTGGACGGGCGATACTCGTACCAAGCAAATACTGCCCTTCATACAACGCCCCAGACTGGAACATCGGATAAATGAAGTCCTTCGCGAACTCATCTTGCAAGTCATCGATATATACTTTGGAAGCACCGGTGGCAAGCGCCTTAGCCTCAAGCCCATCCAGTTCCTCCTTTTGACCGATATCCGCTGTAAACGCGATGATCTCCGCATCATAAGTTTCCTTCAACCACTTCAATATAACGGAAGTATCCAACCCTCCAGAATAAGCCAATACAATCTTCTGCTTCGCCATAGTTTCTCTTCCTCTCTTGTACTATATAAGTTGAAGTAATAACTGTGAGGAAGACGGCAACGGGTGAAATGTTCTTCCGATCGCTGTTGTTCGCGGATTTCTTGATTTAATAGAATCCAACAAGGTAGAAATCCGTTCACAAAGGCGAACGCTACGCTTCTCCAGAATCATTTCACCCTTTTGCATGTCCCCTGCTTTTTTGAGTTCAACTTATATAGGATTTATATTTATCCCATTAATGCTGCCATTAGCGCTTTTTGCGCATGCAGACGGTTCTCAGCTTGATCAAAAATAATCGAATGCTTGCCGTCAATAACGCCCTCGCTAACTTCTTCCCCACGGTGAGCAGGCAGACAATGCATGAATACATAATCATCCTTAGCATAAGAAGCCAACTGTTCATCGACCTGATAATCTTTGAAGGCGATCTCGCGCAGCTTCTGTTCTTCCTCAAAACCCATGCTTGCCCAGACGTCCGAGTAGATCACATCGGCATCCTGAACCGCAGCCTTCGGATCATGAACCACTTCAATGATCGCACCCGTAGCCTTGGCGAACTCTTGCGCTTGCTGTACCACCGCGGCATCAGGTGCATAGCCTTCTGGACTTGCTACACTAACATGAACGCCCAATTTCGCTCCGCCAATCATCAGGGAATGCGCCATATTGTTGCCATCACCGACATAAGCGAGCTTGATGCCTTGCAGCTTGCCCTTGTGCTCATAGATCGTCTGATAATCCGCCAGCACCTGGCAAGGATGCGCCAGATCGCTTAGTCCATTGATGACTGGAATTGAAGAATACTTGGCTAAGTCAACCACCTTGTCATGCCCGAAGGTCCGAATCATAATCCCATCCAAATAACGGGACATTACCCCAGCTGTATCGGCAATCGTCTCACCACGACCCAACTGGATATCATTCTTGCTAAGGAACAGCGCATGTCCCCCCAGTTGATACGTCCCCACTTCAAAGGATACACGTGTCCGGGTCGAAGATTTCTCAAAAATCAGACCGACCGTTTTTCCCTTCAGCGGCTCATATACTTCTCCGTTCTTCTGCTTGCGCTTCAGCTCAATGGCCAAATCGATCAAATATTGAATCTCCTCGGTGGAGTAATCATCCATTTCCAAAAAATCACGGCCGTGCAAATTAAAAGTTTTGTCCGTCAATGGTTGAATTAGGCTCATAGTTTTGCTTCCTCCTTGCTCGTATGTGTTGCAATGATTGCTGCCAGTGTGTCCACAGCCTGATCGATCTCCTCACGGCTCACGTGTAGGTTCGGCAGAAGCCGAATGATGTTAGGACCCGCGGTTACAAATAGCAGCTTATTCTTCTGGCCTGCGGTAACAAGCTCAGCGACTGGTTCTGCGCACTCAATCCCAATCAAAAGGCCCATGCCACGAATATCCTTCACAAAAGACTGTCCGTCGAACACCTCTTTCAAGCGTTCAACTAGATATCTTCCGGCCTCCGCCGCCTTCTGCGGCGTATTCTCTTCCTTCATGGTCTCTAGTGTTGCAATGACCGAGGCTGCCGCTACCGGATTGCCACCGAAGGTAGAAGCGTGGCTCCCTGGAGAGAATGCTTCGCGCAAATATTCCTTGGCAAGCATCGCTCCTGCTGGTAGTCCGCTGGCGATCCCTTTGGCTGCGGTGAAGATGTCCGGCTCGATGTCGTATTGCTGATGAGCGAACCAGGAACCGGTGCGTCCCATTCCTGTCTGCACCTCATCAATAATTAGCAGTAGTCCTTGCTCCTTGCAGAGCGTGGAGAGACCCTGTACGAATTCAGGTTCTACCGGATAGACTCCACCTTCAGCCTGAATCATCTCAATCATAATCGCTGCCGTATGTGGGCCAATCGCCGCTTGCAGCGCATCCATATCGTACAGAGGAACCGTCTTGAAGCCTGCTGGAAGCGGAAGGAAGCCATCCTTCACCTTCTGCTGCCCAGTCGCCGTTAAGGTTGCCAGCGTACGTCCGTGGAAAGACTGCTCGAACGTAATCACTTCATAGCGGTCCACACCCTTGATTTTCTGATGATAACGACGGGCCAGCTTGATCGCCGCCTCATTCGCTTCAGCCCCACTATTACAAAAGAACACGGCATCCGCACAGCTGACCTCGGTCAACAATCGCGCCGCCTGCTCCTGCTGCGGAATCTGAAACAGATTCGAGACATGCCACAGCTCGTCGAGCTGCTCCTTCACTTTCTGTTTTACCTTCTCTGGAGCATGCCCAAGATTAGTCACCGCAAGACCGCTCATGAAATCGAGATAACGATTGCCTTGATCATCCCATAACCAACTACCATGCCCTTTGACCAAATTAATCGGATAACGCGAATAAGACGGGAAAAGTGCGCTTTGTGCCATGTTTTTCAACTCCTATTATTTAATATTGATATCTTTATTAGCCCATGCGTACGATCCGGGTACCGATCTTCTCACCGGATAATACCCGGCCCAGAATTCCCGGCTCGCTACCGTCCACAATAACAACCTCGTCTACCTTCCCCTGAATGCAGGCAATCGCCGCCCGCACCTTCGGGATCATACCGCCGTAGATTTCTCCGGTCAGAATCATATCTTCAATCTGTTGTACGGTTACTGTCTCAAGCACACGCTTCTCTCCGGCTGTGCTCTTAAGAATACCCGGAACATCCGTAACAACGATCATCTGCTTCACGCCCAGTACCGAAGCGACGGCCCCAGCTGCTGTATCGGCATTAATGTTATAGCGACTGCCATCCGTTCCTACGCCGACCGGTGCAATCACGGGAATATATCCAAGTTGCAGAACACCTTCGATCAATTCCGCGTTCACATCGGTCACATCGCCGACCAGGCCAACTTCTGCAGCGGCTTGCACCGGTTTGGCAATAATCAATCCACCGTCGACTCCCGACATCCCGAGCGCTTTGCCACCCGATTGACCGATGCGACGGACTACCTTCTTGTTAATGCTTCCGGCAAGCACCATCTCCACCACATCTAGCACTTCCTCGGAAGTATAGCGGAGCCCATTCACAAAGTGAGTCTCGATCCCTAGCTTATTCAAATTGTCTGAGATCGCCGGACCACCGCCATGAACGATAACAGGCTGTACGCCTTCGGCCTGCAGCTTTGCCAAATCGCTGTAGAAAGAATCCGGCAATTCCTCAAGCGTGCTGCCGCCGCACTTCATCACAAACGTGCCTTTCTCCCATTCCTGATTCATCAAGAGCTCGTTCCCCTCTAAAGCTGTCTCCATGTATGATCCTCCTTCTGATAGATTGATAGAGGTAGTTCAAAAAGTCCGATTTTGATCACGAAGTAAACACTGAATGCTTATTCGACATCGAATCTTGAATTCAGCCGGGCCTTCCGGTGCTCACGTACCAACTACGTACGCTCCGCTCCTCAGTCCCTAGCTTCATCCAACCTTCTCGGTGCTGAAAATCGACCTTTTTGAACACTCACTAATAGAAATATATTACTAAGTGCGGTATGCCGCGTTGATTCGTACATAGTCATAAGTTAGGTCGCAGCCCCAAGCCGTCGCTTTGCCTGGGCCATTATGAAGCTCAACATGAATCACGACCGTATCTCCCTGCAAATAGGAGAGGGCCTCCGCTTCGTCAAAAGCCACCGGCTGCGAGCCGGACAATACGGGGATGTTGCCGAGCTGGATATCAACGGTGTCTGGATTTACCGGCTCGCCGGCTCGCCCTACCGCCGCAATGATCCGACCCCAGTTCGCATCGGCACCAAATACCGCCGACTTCACAAGGCTGGAACCGATCACTGTCTTGGCAATTGCACGGGCCGACAGATCCGTGACCGCTCCGTTCACTGTCACCTCAACGAGACGCGTTGCCCCTTCGCCGTCGCGGGCAATCGCCTGGGCCAACGTCTGGCATACATGGCGGAAAGCAGCCGCGAAACTATCCCAATCGGGATGCCCTGGTGTCAACTCCGTATTGCCTGGCAAGGCCGCTGGCCATAGCAATCAGCATATCATTCGTACTCGTATCGCCATCTACTGTAATCATATTAAACGTTACATTCGTCGTCTCCCCTAGCAGGCTTTGCAATGCCTGCGGAGAAATCGCAGCATCCGTTGTTACGAATCCAAGCATCGTAGCCATATTCGGGTGAATCATCCCCGAGCCCTTGGCCGCTCCACCGATCGTCACTTCATGGCCGTCCACGGTAAGCGTTACACAGGATTCCTTCTTAACCAGGTCTGTCGTCAGGATCGCTTGGGCAAATTGGTCAGCACCTACTTCGCCTACCGCCAGCGCTGCTGGCAGGCCCGCGATCCCGCGGGCTACGCGGTCCATCGGCAGCAATTCGCCGATGACGCCAGTGGAAGCAACGGCCACCTCGCTTGCAGCGAGGCCAAAAGCGTCCGCAGCTGCCGCGCGCATCGCATATGCGTCGGCCTCGCCCTGGCGGCCAGTGCATGCGTTGGCGTTGCCGCTGTTCACGACCACAGCCCGTAGCTGCCCGTTATTTAACGCGATAGATTCCCGCGTCACCTTCAGTGGTGCAGCCTGGAACACATTGGTCGTGTAGACCGCCGCCGCCGTCGCCGGCACCTCACAATATATCGCGCCGAGATCGTTGCGCGATGTCTTCTTCAAGCCGCAATGTAGCCCGCCGGCCTGGAATCCCTTCGGCGAAGTTATCGAGCCTTCCGGAACAATCTGAAACAAACTAACCACTCCCATGACGATCCTCTCCATTTCCTAAATCCTGTTTATCTTATGAATCTATTAATTTCGTCTACCATATCTCTATTCGCTGTTCGAATCCGATTATGGATACACAGGACTCAGCTTAAGTCCGGTCGTCTCGTCCCAGCCCATCATCAGATTCAAATTCTGTATCGCCTGACCGGCAGCACCTTTGACAACATTATCTGTCACAGCAACAATCGTGACTCTTCCGGTCCGCTCATCCACAGAAAATCCGATATCGCAATAGTTCGAGCCGAATACTTCCTTCGTCGCCTGCCATTTACCCGCTTCACGAATCCGTACAAACGGTCTCCCAGCATAAAATTCGCGGTATAACGATACAAGTCCTTCTTCTGTATAATCGCCCTGCAATTTCGCATACATCGTGCTCATAATTCCTCTCGTCATCGGCACCAAATGCGTCGTGAAGGTCACCGTCACCGGAGTTCCGGCAGCGAGCGTTAGCTCTTGCTCTATTTCTGGAATGTGCTGATGTTTATTTAATTTATATACTTTCATATTTTCATTCATTTCCGCGTAATGAGTCATCAGACTTGTTCCCCGTCCTGCACCAGATACGCCTGACTTGGCATCGATAATAATGCTTGTCGGATCAATCCAACCTGCGTCAAGAGCAGGAATCAGCCCAAGGAGTGTCGTGGTAGAATAGCAGCCAGGGTTGGAGATGAAGCTTGATCCGATCACCAGATCCCCGTTAATTTCACATAGTCCGTAAATTGCCTTATCCAGCCACTTCTGATCCGCCGCCTCATGCTTATACCATGTTTCATACGAAGTTCTATCCTTAATCCGGAAATCACCTGAAAGGTCAATAACGCGTAGCCCCACTTCAAGAAGCTGTGGCACCAGCTTGCTGCTGACTCCTGAAGGTGTTGCTGTGAACACGACGTCCGCTTTCTCGGCAATCTCCTGTGGATCAACTCCATCCAAATCCTGTACCATTAACTCTGACAAATGCGGGAAACCATCCGTAATCGGTTCGCCTGCGCTGGAGGATGAAATCACCGATACAATCTCTACATGCGGATGTCCCATTAAAAAACGAATCAGCTCCACGCCGCCGTAGCCCGTGGAACCAACGATTGCAACCTTTACTTTTACAGTATCCACTCTCTGTCCCCCTCTTCCTCTCCCTTGCTTATATACAATCAAATGTATAAATCCGTAATTAATATGTATTATTATACGGTCTGACTTATATAAATACAACCATTAATTATTTTAATTTTGGCTTCTCTAGAAATCGATAGAAGGAGAATTGAGCAACAAAAAAACACACCCTCTGGTCTTCACCAGAAAGAGTGTGCTTATAAAATTCTTTAGACGAATTCGGAGACTGTACTATAACCCCTCAACCCTCTTGAAGCCTTCTCCTAGAACTTCATGAGCATTTGTAATAATCACGAAAGCAGTCGGGTCAAGCGACTGCACCAACATCTTGAGTCTAGTTATCTCACTCTGACCAACGACGACCATGAGCACCGTGCGCTCCTCCCCAGTATATCCGCCGTGGGCATCCAGTTTGGTTAAGCCGCGGTCCAAATGCTTCAGCACCGCCTCGGATATTTCATCCGTCTTGTCAGCAATAATGTATGCCACCTTCGTATAATTGAAGCCGAGCTCAATCATGTCGATGATCTTACCAGTAATATAAAGTCCGATGAGAGCGTAAAGCGCCTTCTCAGGAGACAGAACAAACATAGCTATTAATATAACCATACCGTCCATCATCACGACACAGACCGATAAGTTCAACCGGGTTAGCTTCTGGATAATCTGGGCGAGCGTTGACAGTCCCCTGTCGATGCGCGACCTCGGAAGACAATTCCAAGCCCGAGTCCGACACCAATACCGCCATACAAAGAAGCTAACAACGGATCCGTCGTTGGAACAGACCAATCCTTTGTCAAGAAGACGAATAGTGGCAGTACAATAGTACCTAGCAAGGAGCGGATGGCATAGTTGCGCCCCAGCACCAGGTAGCCTGCTATAAATAAAGGAATATTGAGAGCCCATTGTGTATATGCTGGCTCAATGCCGAACACCGATTGGACAATAACCGAGATGCCGGAAACCCCACCAGATGCGATATTGCTTGGTAATAGAAATAGATTGAAGGCCAGAGCCGTAATAAATGAACCCAAAATAATCATGACCGTATCGATTGTATGACGAATCGGCCCGTTTACCGGAAAATATTCATTAAGCCTTCGTTTGCGGGTTGGTGACGACACCCCAGTTCCTCCTTAGCTATCATCTCAAAAAAATCCCTACACACCGGAAGAACTTGACGAGACATATTGGAGCCTGCTCTCCCCAGCTCTACCATGTAATGTGTAGGAATCGTTATTCTTTACATTCGTTATTAGACTAGCTATTAACCTTCAGTTCTGATCTGACTCCGCAAATAACCGTCAATAAATGCGTCCAAATCGCCGTCCATGACAGCACCAACGTTCCCGGTCTCTACCGAGGTACGATGATCCTTGACCATACTGTAAGGGTGGAATACGTACGAGCGAATTTGGCTACCCCAAGCGATATCAGATTGTTCACCGCGGATCTCATCCAGCGCTTTCTTCTGTTCCTCCAGCTTGCGTTCATAAAGCTTTGAACGGAGCATCGTCATTGCGCGCTCACGGTTCTTGATCTGCGAGCGTTCATTCTGACACGTCACGACGATCCCAGTTGGCAAGTGAGTAATCCGCACCGCAGAGTCAGTCGTATTGATATGCTGACCACCCGCACCGCTCGCCCGGTACGTATCGATCTTGAGATCCTCGGTACGAATCTCGATATCCACATCATCGGTAATCTCCGGTACTACATCGCAAGAAACGAACGAGGTATGTCTGCGGCCTGAGGAATCAAATGGCGATATCCGAACCAGACGGTGTACACCCTTCTCCGCCTTTAAATATCCGTAGGCATTGTAGCCCTTAATCAACAGCGTTACACTCTTGATTCCGGCTTCATCTCCCGGTAAGTAATCAAGTGTCTCGACTTTGAAGCCGCGTTTCTCTGCCCAGCGTGTATACATCCTTAGCAGCATAGAGCCCCAGTCCTGGGATTCTGTTCCTCCGGCACCTGGATGCAGCTCAAGAATCGCATTCATCTTGTCATATGGCTCACTCAACAGCAGTTGAAGCTCGAAATCTTCTAACTTCTTCAACAGCGATGTTACAGAGTTACTGATCTCCGACAATAATGACTCATCATTCTCCTCTTCAGCCAGTTCCGCCATCATCTCGATGTCGTCATACTCCTGCTGCAATGTATTGTATTGGTCGACAGAGGACTTCACAGCGTTCATCTCTGCGATTAATGCCTGGGCCTTGTCATTGTCATCCCAAAAGTCCGGTGCCGCCATCTTCTCTTCATAGTTCGCGATCATTTCCTGCTTCAGGTCTAAGTCAAAGAGACCCCCTAAGATTAGTTAGTCGCGTAGCTATCTCTCTCATATCATGCTTTACATTTGGATCGATCATGCTGTTCAATCACCTTCCTGTACGATTATTACGCTCATTTTATACATTTCTAGTGTTAATCACAATAGGACGCCCTATTAAAAAAATAAAAAAAACGGGGAGCTATCCGATCACGGAAGCTCCCCGCTGTCTAATTATGCGTTCTGTCCGTGGCAGTGTTTGTATTTCTTACCGCTGCCGCAAGGGCAAAGATCGTTACGTCCTATTTGCTCGTCGCGCTTCACCGGACGTTTCTCTGCTGGCTCACCACTAGTCGAGATTTTGTCCTCATCTACAACCGCCTGGCGCTCCTGGTTCGTCTCGATTTGCGCCTTCATAATATAATTCGCAACTTCTTCCTGAATCGTCGCAATCATCTCGTTGAACATCTCGTAGCCTTCGAATTGGTACTCGCGCAGTGGATCCGTACCGCCGTAAGCACGCAGATGAATACCTTGACGCAATTGATCCATCGCATCGATATGATCCATCCACTTGCTATCTACAGCACGCAGAGCAATAACTTCTCGAATTCACGCACCAGTTCAGGACCGATCGCCTGCTCACGAGTATCATATTTCGCCATAACCTTCTCGAAGATGAATTCGACCATCTCATCGGCCTCTTTGCCCAGAGATCGTCGCGGTTCAATGCGCCTTCATCAAGCATCTTCGAATTCATATAATCGGCAATCTCTTGTAATTCCCAGTTCTCCGGAATGTCATCCGCGGTATGAACCGCAACGACACGCTCAATGACCGGTTTAATCATATCCACGACAATTTGCTTAACATTCTCTGATTCAAGCAGCTCGCGGCGTTGCTTATAAATAATCTCACGTTGCTGATTCATCACGTCGTCATATTGCAATACGACTTTACGCACGTCGAAGTTATTACCTTCAACACGTTTCTGAGCGGATTCAACCGCACGCGTAATCATCTTGCTCTCGATCGGCTGATCCTCTTCGAAGCCAAGACGCTCCATCATGTTCATGACGTTATCTGCCCCGAACCGCTTCATCAATTCATCACCAAGCGACAAATAGAACTGCGTCGAGCCCGGGTCACCTTGACGTCCGGCACGACCACGAAGCTGGTTATCAATCCGACGTGATTCATGACGCTCTGTACCAATAATATGCAAACCGCCAACGTCGTTTACACCTTCACCAAGTAAAATGTCAGTACCACGTCCTGCCATGTTCGTAGCGATTGTAACGGAACCCGGCTCGCCCGCGCGAGAAATAATCTCGGCTTCTTCCGCATGGTATTTGGCGTTCAGCACTTTATGAGGAACACCCTTACGCTTCAGCATCTCGGAGAGAAGCTCAGAGTTCTCAATCGAAACGGTACCAACCAGGATCGGCTGATTCTTCTTATGGCGCTCTACGATCTGGTCCACAACCGCTCTGAACTTGCCTTCCTCGCTCTTGTAGACAACATCTGGCATATCAACCCGCTGATTCGGACGGTTCGTCGGTACTTGAAGCACTTCAAGCCCGTAAATCTTCTTGAATTCCTCTTCCTCGGTCTTCGCTGTACCTGGTCATGCCAGCCAGCTTGCGATACATCCGGAAATAGTTCTGGAATGTAATAGTCGCGAGCGTCATGCTCTCATTCTGAACCTCGATGCCTTCCTTCGCTTCAATCGCCTGATGTAATCCATCGCTATAACGTCGACCTTGCATAATCCGGCCTGTAAATTCATCGACGATGAGCACTTCATCTTCAGTAACAACATAATCCACGTCACGGCGCATAATGACATTTGCCTTCAGCGCTTGGGTAACATGGTGGTTCAGCAAGATGTTACTATGATCATATAAATTCTCGATACCGAAAGCTTTTTCCGCCTTGGCAACCCCTTTTTCAGTAAGAGCTACGGCTTTTACTTTGATATCAACGGTGTAATCCTCTTCACGCTCCAGCTTCTTCACAAATCGATCAGCAAAATAGTAAAGCTCCGTCGACTTCTCAGCTTGTCCGGAAATGATCAGCGGAGTACGTGCTTCGTCAATCAGGATGGAGTCAACTTCGTCAATAATACAATAGTAGAGCGGACGTTGTACCATTTGCTCTTTGTAAAGAACCATATTGTCGCGCAAATAGTCAAAGCCGAACTCATTATTCGTACCATAAGTAATATCACAAGCATAAGCTGCTTGTTTATCCTCATGTTCCATACCGTTCAAATTGATGCCTACGGTCATACCAAGGAAGTTATAGACTTGGCCCATTTGCTCGCTATCCCGTTGCGCCAAATAATCATTGACCGTAACGACATGCACGCCTTTGTTTAACAGAGCATTCAAATAAACCGGCAGGGTACCGACCAGCGTCTTCCCTTCACCGGTTTTCATTTCAGCGATTCTTCCTTCATGCAAAGCCATACCGCCGATCAACTGCACGTCATAGTGACGTAGGCCGAGCGTTCTCTTGGAAGCTTCTCTTACTGTAGCAAAAGCTTCTGGAAGAATTTCGTCCACAGTTTCGCCCTTCTCGATCCGTTCACGAAACTCTGCGGTCTTCCCTTGCAATTGCTCGTCCGATAAAGCTACGAACTGAGGTTCCAAATTATTAATAATATCTACCGTCTTCATCAGACGTTTAACGTCACGTTCATTCGTGTCGCCAAATATCTTTTTCACTAATCCCAGCATGATTTACCCCTTTCACGCATATACAGATGATTTGCCTAAATTGTAACAGTTTGTAATCAATGCCGCAACACACGACATCACCGTGGCACATCGGCAATTTGCTCCTATATGAATAAAGAGCCCTACCCGCTTAGCGGATAAAGGCTCGCTCCTTTTACTTCAATTGAAAGAATTACCATTTAGATTCCAACAATCGTCATGAATGGATACGAATTGTTACAGCTATTCTTGCTCGATTAATCCATATTTGCCATCGTTCCGTTTGTACACCACGTTGGTCTCATTCGTCTCAATGTTAGCAAATACGAAGAAATTGTGACCTACCATATTCATTTGCAAAATAGCTTCTTCTACATCCATCGGTTTCAAAGTGAACTTCTTCGTCCGAACGACTTCGAGTTCGTCTTCTTCTGCGTCACGTGCAGATCCGTTCACTGGACCTTCGACGAACAAATTCTTCAGACCGCTCTCCTGACGGAATTTACGGTTGATCTTCGTCTTATGTTTACGGATTTGGCGTTCCAGCTTGTCCACGACCCCATCCATCGATGCATACATATCATCGCTTCGATGTTCGGCACGTAGCACTACGCCTGTAAGAGGAATTGTGACTTCGACTACATGCAAGCCTCGTACAACACTCAGCGTTACATTACCACCTGTAGTCGGCGGTACATCAAAGTACTTGTCAAGTCGGCTGAGCTTCTTATCTACGTATTCTCGCAATGCTTCGGTCACTTCAATTTGTTGTCCTCGAATACTATAATTCATAGGGCACTCCTCCTTTGACTTTGCACCTTTATTATATCACACATATTAACCCAAAGTAAAAAATGTAAAAGGCAAGTTAATGGCAAAATCATGACGTCAAGAACAAATAAAAAACCCTGGTTTCCCAGGGTCTTATTGCTAGCGAATCTCTAATTGCTAACCATCATACATTATATATGTAGGTCGGCTTATAAGTGCCGGATGATTATAATTTGATTACGTTAGCCGCTTGTGGTCCACGAGCTCCGTCGACGATATCGAATTCTACGGATTGGCCTTCTTCCAAAGTCTTGAAGCCTTCGGATTGAATAGCGGAGAAGTGTACGAATACGTCTGTTCCTTCTTCAGTTTCGATGAAACCGTATCCTTTTTCTGCGTTAAACCATTTTACTTTACCTTGCATGCACTAACATTCCCTTCATTATCAAGTAAGAGTTCGGTCCTTAAAGAACAAGCCCTCACTTTTGAGTTTACCACCCAAACTTAACCAGTGTCAATTACCAAAGAAAAGGTTTTACTGTAAAAATAATGTATGGATTGGTTTAATATAAATTTTACATTTTATATTTTTTCTTCAGTACATGATATCACGAATAAAACATAAACAAGACCGATAATCTTTTATCGGCCCTGTTTACTAGTTCCTTCTGTCCATTAGAATACTATCAGATGCATACGAAGTCTCATAGGCACTTCGCTGCTGCTTCGCTTGATCCCGCTGCATTAACCAATCAGAGGCTTCTAATTTGAGTTGCTCCATCCTCTGGCGAATCATCTGATCAAATTCCAAAATAGAACCAAGCTTCTCTTGCTGAGAATGATTCAACGAAATACGCGAGGCATTGACAACGATCTGATCAACAATAAGCTGGCGCTGCTCTACAAAAGCTACGAGCTCATCACTCGACATCTGGTTCAATGAACTACTGACAGACCTCGTAATCTGATCCAACTGTACTAATAATTCGTCCATTATTTCTCCTAATCCCCGCTGACTGCAACAAACTTCGCGGCCTGAGCCCAGGACTCTCGGAGATCTAACAGATACCCTAGCACTTCTTCAGCAGGGGCCTCCTGCTTCTTAATGTTCGCCTCTATCAGAAGATGATTCATGTACTCATAGAGCGCAGACAGCCCCTTAGAGACCTCGAAGCTATGGTCCAAAGTAACTGTTAATTCCGATATGATAGCCTGTGCTTTATTTAGTAGAGTATTCGTCTTATCATAATCCCGCTCCTGGATCCCCTCGATGCCCCCTCGAACGAAGCGAATCGCTCCATCATACAGCATCAGCAATAACTGTGAAGGGGTGGACGTTTGTACAGAAGTCTTTTTGTATTTATCGTATGGTGATGTAATCATTATCATTCACTCCTAAAAAGGCATCACTCATTGAGAAAGTAGATTTGTTATGCTCGAAGACTGAGAATTCATTTTATTAATTGCAGTTTCCATTGCTGTAAATTGACTATAGTATTTAGATTCAAGAGTAGTTAGCTTTTTTTGTAAGTCTGAGATACGATCATTAACACTTTTAAGTTCTTTTCCCATTACACTTTCTGTATTGTACGCATCTGTTAAACTGGTGGAATATTTAGATGTACCAGCCCGTTCGGAAAGGGATTCCAGTGGGCCCATCAAATTATCGTACAGTTTATTAAAGAATCCACTCGTCCCATCCGCTCCAACAAATAGCTCTAAAACAGCATCAGGATTATCTTCTATCGCCTTCTTCAATTTATCTTCATCTAGCACTAACTTACCATTCTCATAATATTCACCTGTAGTAATACCTATTGAACTGAGATTGATTGAAGCACCTTTCACCTCTGCTCTAGTGACCGCATCACGCATATCCCAAACTGCTTTAGTAAGGATCTCATCATTTCGGAGCAAGCCGCTTTGGGCCTTCTCTTGCCATCTCTTAATGTCATCCTCTTTCATTCCAGACTTTTGTTCGTCAGTTAGTGGCGGAAAATTACGATAACGTTCCTCATTCAGTTTACCATTAATGGTTGCCAACACCGAGTTATAATCTGAGATAAAAGATTTTATGGTCTCTAATACTTTTGTAGAATCTGTTTTAGAGGTAATAATGGACGGCTTACCCGCCTCAGTCTCGGCAAGAAGAGTAATCTCAACTCCATTAACCGTAAAAGTATTACTTGAATATTCTAATGGATCGCTACCGTTAATTGAAACCTCCGCTTTATCACCGCCTACATATGATGAACCACTTAAATTAAAGGCATCCATCAGATTGCCCCCAAAGTCCACATTCTGGTTACCATATTCCTTTGACTTTAACGTGATTTTTCCAGTGGTCTCATCCAGCGCTGCCGTTACATTCGCCTGAGTATCACTATTGATTTTACGAATCACAGAATCAATTGTGTCAGATGAAGAGAACTCCAGTGTAACATCTTTGCCCCCAGAACGTGATACTGTTAAAGAAAATTGTTTTCCATCATCTCCCTCGCCAACAGCTCCGGCAAGACTATCTAATCTTGTATTCTTTGTCACGTTATTTCCAAGGCTACTTACACTGGTTATAGATCTCTGGGTGGCTAATTGCTGGACCTCAACCGTCATTTTCACTTGATTTGTGCTTGACGTTGCTTTAACACTAATAGCATCCTTATCTCCTGACACTTCCGCCTTATAAGGATTCAATTCTGAACTCGTTTTATATTTCCATAGTTTATTATTGCGAAAATCCACTAATTGACTGTTAATCTGTCTGTAAAAATCGCGTTTCCACTCAATCGTTTGTTTTTGTTGAGTCAATTTATCAAGTGGCACTCTCTTTGCTTGCATCATCTGTTTAACTATACTATCAATATCCATCCCTGAAGCCAGACCTGAAATTCTCAAAACTATTCCTCCTTCACTCTACTTATACACGTTCATCAATTAATATACCTGCAAACTCCATCATCTTCGCCACTAGATCCAGCGTCTTCTCCGGTGGAATCTCCCGAATTAATTCGCCCGTATCACGATTCAGAACTTTAACCATTATAGAGTTAGTTTGCTTATGAACACTAACCTCAAACTCTGTATGCGGGCCCTCAAGAGCTTTCATAGCACGATCTATTGCCTTGATCAATTGCTCTTCACCTATTGAAATATATTTACCCTGACGCTCCATACGCATTACTTGCCCCTCATTTGTAATGAGGACTCCACGGTCGTGGTCACTTGGCTCTTTCTTTGCGGGGGAGTAGCTAGATGTATTGCTTAACATTGGTGTTCTCCCGGATAATGATAATTCAGGCTTCATCAATCAACCCTCCGGTTCACTCAGAATAATATTAATATATATATCGGCAAATTAAGCAAATGGCTTAATATGATTTACGAAAGTAATTATTTATCCAATTAGCTGATAGGGAACAATATTACACCAGCCTACTAAAAGAATTAACTAAATACCAAAAGTCGAGAACTAACACTATTAGAATATCTACTTTCTTAATAGATCAAATTATTCGTGAAATATGCGCATAGAGGATAACCCCATAGAACCCGTGAAACATCATTTCTGAAGTAATCAGATTTCTACCTGTGACTCTATACATTCCTAAAAGAAAAAAGAGACCTTAGAGTGTTCCTAAGGTCTCTTTCCTGAATATAAATCTTAACGAAGCAATTGCAAAACGCCTTGAGGCTGTTGGTTCGCTTGAGCCAACATAGCTTGTGCAGCTTGTGTAAGGATGTTGTTCTTCGTGAATTGAACCATTTCCTTAGCCATATCCACGTCACGAATACGGGATTCAGCAGCACTCAGGTTCTCGGAAGAAGCTCCCAAGTTGTTTACTGTGTGCTCCAAGCGGTTTTGGTAAGCACCAAGCTTGGAACGTTCAGTCGATACACTTTCCAAAGCAGTGTTGATTGTAGTGATCGCTTTACTTGCAGTAGAAGCTGTAGAAATATCAGTGCCTCCAACAGTAATTTCAGCTTTATCAGTCAAAGCAACTGTAGAAGTGAATAATTCTTTTCCATCCACATCTGTAAATGTTATTCCATCAGCTGATTTCGCATATACTTTACCATTCGAGTCTAAAATTGTTTTATCCGCAGCATTATAAGTATACGTACCAGATTCAAGACCCGAGTTAGCAAATTGAGCTTTTCCTGTTGCACCTGTACCGTCAAACGAAACAGCTCCGGATGTTACCTTTTGATCAAATACCACTTTACCTGTAGCACCTGCTCCAGAACCATCAGCTTTTTCCATAGTAAATGTCAAGCCATCGGTACTTTTTGCAATTACTTTGTTACTGGAATCTAACAAATCATATTTTCCGTTACCATTGTCTCTAACAGTATATGATTCGCCTTTAACAAGGCTCAACTCACCTGTAGCACTAGCAGTTACGGTACCAGTTGAATCAACAGTAGCCCCACCGATAACCCCAAGCGCACTGGATCTCATATCCCCAACAGTCAGGGAGATATTTTGTCCTTCATTGGCACCAATGTGGAAAGTACCTTGGAACGAACCGTCAAGTAATTTCTTGGTGTTGAACTCTGTATCTTTACCGATACGAGTCAATTCTTGTGCCAGTTGGTCAACTTCCTTTTGCAGGTTAGCACGGTCTTTGTCAGTATTTGTATCTGTAGCGGATTGAACTGCAAGTTCACGCATACGTTGCAAGATGCTATGAGTTTCAGTCAATGCGCCTTCAGCAGTTTGGATCAAAGAGATACCGTCTTGTGCGTTTTTGGAAGCCATATCCAAACCGCGGATTTGTCCGCGCATTTTCTCGGAAATTGCCAAGCCTGCAGCGTCATCCCCTGCACGGTTGATACGAAGACCAGAAGACAATTTTTCGAGGTTCTTAGAAGAAGCACTCGTATTTGCACTCAATTGACGGTGAGTGTTCAAAGCAGCAATATTGTGATTGATAATCATTTGTATTTCCTCCTTGAAATAATTTATCCCACATCCATGTGGTTTCGCTCGCTACCCTTAAGGTCGGCCGCCCTTCCGAAATAGCGTCTAATACATTTATCGACAAACAGACGATGCATGTTTAGAGCTATTTAATAAAATTTCTAAAAAATTTATTTAGGATGATTATATTGCTCTAGTAATGCGCCTAAGTTAATAGATGCTTGGGATACAGAGTCCCTGTTGGCCTCCTGGATCGATAAATAAACCTCTTTACGGAAAATTTCTACATTTCCAGGAGCAGATATCCCCAGCCTTACAACATCCCCTTCGACACCAAGAACTGTTACTTCAATCTCGTCCTGTATAACGATAGATTCACCTTTCTTGCGCGATAATACAAGCATCCTATTCACCCGCCTTATCGGCTAAGGATGGTTCCTCTTTAGACCAAAGAAAATGACGTGAACTATATTCGGTAGAATGAAGTATAACCTGCTTAGCTCTTTGGGTCTCCAAATTAAAAACAACAGGAGCCAATAGATTTATAGTTGACTTCGAAACTTCTTTATTAAGCGTCAAGATACAACGAATCATAAGCAATGTCCCTAGCTCTAATTCTTCGATTGCATGATCAGACAGTTCAAATTCATAATCGGGGAAGAATATAAATGGATCTGTGATGAGAAGAGCAATCTGACTCTCTTGTACCGATTGCAAATAAGAAAATGGACCGTCCGGCAAATCTATGACTGCAAATTGAGTGTATTCTTCAAATCCTGGTATCCCTTTAGGGAAATTAAATATTTGTTTTTCTTTAACATCAACGACTCCAAATTGAGCTGTATCTAGCTCCATTCTGCTCGCCCCTTAATATACAATATTGAAACAACTTCCAACACGATACGATAAAATATTAAAGCTATAGATGGTTATATTACCACTATAGCTTATAGTAAAATCTATTACATTTGCACATCAATATTGGGTTGTGTAAATTGAATAGAAGCATATTGCTTAACAACTATGTTCAAATAACCATGCTGAACATCAATTTCAGGGTTATGCTGCTGCCCTCTAATATCTGGTTTCATGGGTGTAACATTAATTTCCGGTCTATGTGGCTCCACATGGATATTTACATTATCATAGGATGCAGGTGCACGATACTCTACAAAGGGATTTCTCTGCCAATCCCCCCCATAAATCTCAGCAATCGTATTCCCCGGCAAATGAATAGCTGCCAATTGGTTACCCTGCTCCACGCGCTTAGCCAACCCTTCAAGAAATAACTGTGGCAACTCTGAATAAATCTGTCGATTCATCTCCAGAGCCGTGCCCCCATTATAAGCTCTCCATGCTTCATGTTGATCGATCTCCATCTCCGGTCTAGGCTGAACTATTCGCATATCAGCCCGTGGGGACTCGATCTCCATTTCTCCTCTTGGCTGCTTAATTAATATTTGCGCTCTGCTTGATTCCATCTCAAGCAGAGAAGGTTGGGTCGTAATTTGGATTTGAGGAATCACAGAACTGTCACCACCATTTTTTATCTAAGGAAGTCAACCAAAGATGTAGAAATGATTTTCGATCCAGAAGCTAGGGATGCGTTATAAATACTTTCAGCAATCTTGGACTGAATAACTACCTTCTCATAATCGGCATCCTCAGTTTTCGCCTGCATGTCTGTTAGATTAATCTCTAAATCCTGCAACCGCGTGTTCATAAGTTCAACACGATTTGTCTTTGCTCCAATTTCAGCGCGTACCGTCATCACTTTATCCAAACGTGTATCAAATTTATCGAGTTCACCAGAAATCGCCGGAAAATCACCATTACCAAGAGCCGTTGTTAACCTATCGATCATCGTAAAAAGATGGTCGTCATCCTTCTCAGAAGGTGAGCCGAATATTTCATTTCCCGATGTATTAATTGCTAATTGTATGCTATCTCCAACAATAAAATTAATCTGTCCAGAATCTGTTAGTAGATCCCCAACATTAATAGTATCAGATAGATTGTTTGCATCCTTTGCAAAATCATATGGCTTCTTATCATAATTCTCGCCATTAAAGATATATTTCCCATTCATCTTACTATTAGCTAAATCAATCAATTGTTCTTTCAATTGTTCAACTTCCGTCTTAATGCTGTCCAAAGCAGATTGTGGGTTGGTTGAATTCGAAGCCTGAACAGTCAATTCTTTCAAATGTTGAATGATACCGCCTACTTGACCAACTACTGTATCATTAAAATCCAGCCACGACAGGGCGCTATCGACATTGGCCTGGTGCTGGCTATTAGAAGACAATTCTGCACGATAACGCATGGAATACGTAATCCCAACCGGATCATCCGATGGCTTATTAAGCTTCCGCCCTGTAGATAACTGCGTCTGTAAATCGTTCATTCGTACGCCATTACGATTCAAATTCAGTAGCAACTGAGAACTCATCATATTATTCGTAACTCTCATAGTGCTTTACCCCCTATCGGCCTACAACGCCAGTAGAATTAATCAATTTATCAAGCAGTTCATCAAAGGTCGTCATAAACCGTGCTGCCGCGGTATATGCATGCTGGAATTTAATCATATTTGCCATTTCCTCATCTAATGAAACTCCGCTCACGGATTGCCGCCGTGTATCCACTTGGGTAATCAGTATCGAGGAATTTTCAGCCTGACGGGCTGCTTCCTGAGACTGTACTCCCAATTGCCCAATCATAGCACTATATTGTGAATTCAACGTGGACTCTGCTCCACTGTCAGCCGTAATCTTAGTCTCATTCATAGCTGAGAACAAGAGAGCAAGTGTGTTGTTCCCTTTGACTACAACCTGGCCTGTGCCACTAGCTTCAGTCCTTAACGATGTGGCTACCAACGTAGGATCATTGGCAATCTGATCATTTAGCTTAATAGTACCTGCGTCTGTACCTGTAAAGAATGGAAGTCCACGATCTGTAGTTCCGTTCAAGGTGAAGCCTAATTGATGTAGTCCATTTAAGCCCTTTACATCAATTTTGGTATCTCCCTTAAGCACAGCATTAGCAGGTATCCTGGAACCGGCTGCAAGCAGCTGGTCTGTTCCGCCAACCGATATCAAGGTATCAACATTCACAATTGTTCCTTCTGGAAGCATTGACCCCGCCGGAATAGAGACATCCTTCATTGTGCCGTTCATGATCGTATTAGCTAAATCATTAAGCTTTGCCTGGTTATCAGCAACGTAATTATTACGAGAATAGATCATCCCATATACTTCGCCGCCAGTTAGTGTTCCCGCAGCATAAGCATTCTCTAAATAAGCTCCCTTCTCCGCAGGAGTAGCTCCAGCATTGACTTCAACCTGAACGGTATCTCCTTGGACAGAGTCTCGCCCCGAGCATAATTGTATAACCCTGTTCTGTGTCCTGTACCGATACATTAATAATTTGGGATAGCTTATCTGTCAAATAATCACGTTGATCCCTCAGATCGTTCGCATCGTCTCCAAGACTTTCAATTCTAGTAATAGATTTATTCAAATCGGCAATCGAAGATAAATAGGACTGTACTTCATCCGCTTTAACCCCTACATTATTCGTTAGATCCTGACTCAAATTACTTAGCTGACGGCTCATGTAATTAAAAGCATCAGTTAATGCCATTGCGTTCTGAACTACAATCTTCCTGGCTGTTACACTCTCAGGGTCCTTACTTAAATCGGACCATGATTTCCAAAAATTATTCATGACAGTACGAAGCCCTGTATCCGAAGGCTCATTCATAATTCCTTCAAGCTTGGATAATGTATCCGCCTGAATATTCCAATTCCCGTAGGCAGTTGCTTCCCCTCGATATTCATGATCTAGAAATGTCTCTCTAATCCGAGTAATTGAGGAAAATTCAACACCTGTACCTAATTGCCCTGGAGCTATAGAACGATTCATTCCATAGGCTTCGATAGGGGAAGAAGCTTTCATATTCACGACTTGCCGAGAATAACCCGGAGTATTGGCATTAGCAACATTATGTCCAGTAGTATTCAAAGCCGCCGTCTGTGTGAACAAACTACGCTTGGCTGTTTCTATCGAGTGAAATGTGGATGTCATATGATCCTCCTCTGAATCTAAGCTCGTGTATCAAATAATCCTGGTTTTTTCACCCCACCCGATTTACCGGCAGGATGCTGATAAGTGACTTCTTCGTCTTCCCTTCCACCTAGTAGTTCAAGGGAATAATCGATAAATCCAAGAGATTGTTCTATCAACTTCTGATTTAATTCGTTTAATGTTTTCAGTTCATTTAAGGTATGTGATAGTCTAGATTGTGCATCCTGAAGCGCCTTTTTGTCGCTAGGATCAAAGGCTAACCTCGTTAATTCCGTCACAGTCAATTCCAGTTGAGATCTGATCCCCTTCTCAATCAGGAAGTCCTGGCAAGCCTGCACACGACTAGCCTCTAATTGTTCAATCTGCTTCAAACATCTAGACTCCTGATTCATCACTTCAATCAGCTTCTCAACATCATTATTGACGATAGCTCCTTGCTTGTTCTTGCTAATTTCCAACATGTCCTGATGAACTTCATACAGAGAATCCAACGAATCAATTACTTGCTGTATAGACATAGCCGCCCCCTAATTCTCGGTGTAAGACTTAAAGTATGGAAGAAGCTTCTCAGCAAGCTTGCCAGGCATCTACGTGATAGGTTCCCGTGGAGACCTGCTCCTTAAGTTCCTCGATGCGCTTCATGCGCTCTGGTGTCTGTGAGTTCTCCTGGGCTTTCAATAACTCCATACCTTCTGTGGAAATGGACAACTCGTCTTTACGCCGCGATTTATTATTTAATCCTGTGCTTTGGGACTCGTACTGACGTTGATAGTTATTTATGGCGCCTACCCGTCCGGTATCATTAATTTTCATGGGCTTCACCTTTCTTTCCAAATAAAAAAACCGATAATCTTTAATAAGTTTATCGGCGTAAGTTCACACTTATTTTATAGCGAACTATTGGTTTATGAAGAATATTATGCCATAATATCAAGGTTTTCAGCGTTCTGGTGCTCGGAATTTGTCGACGATCCCGTATGCACCACCACTTCGCTTGTCTTCCTGATGAGCGGCCTTGGTCGATTGTTCCCTATTAGCTGCATTTATGTCGCGAGCCAGACGGTTCCTACAACTATCGCACATGTTCCCTTCATAGATCAGAATTCCGCATACTTCACACGGATACATCATATTCGGGTTATTAGCGATCGAGATGCGACCCTCTTTAATGAATTTCGTAATTTGTCTTGTGGAGACTTCCGTTGCCTCAGATAACTCAATCATCGTCGCTGACTTGTTTTTACGCAAATATTCGAGACATTTCTCGTACTCTGCCTCGATATCTTTCATGCAAGAAGGACAGAGGTCTCTGAAATTTTTGGCAAACAACCTTCCACAGCGCGGACAATTCCCAAGATTCATATCCATTCTTTCTCTTCCCTTCAGAAATTATCATCTGTTGTTAGATTACATGATCAGTTACATTTCGTCCATCACTTTCTCTCACTCTTCTTCCAAAAAATACAATATTCGACTTTCCCGTTTGACCTCCTATGATCGCGCCCAAGTCAAACTATAAATCTCAGCGGAACGCCCCAGCTCCCGGCAAAGGCCCTGAAGAACCGATGCACAAGTATCCATCGTGCTTCCTGTCGTATACACATCATCAATCAACAATAGACGTACGGGATACTGAACCAAATGCTTAGACAACAGGAACCCCTTCAATTTGTCTAATGCGTCGGGCAAAGGCAGGTATACCCCCTCCAGTTCCAGAAGCCTTTGCCTTCTGTTCTTGGAGCTCTGCTTCTCTGTATGCCGGGAACGCCCGAGCAGCTCTAATACAGGGGCTCTTGCTGCGCTTGCCGCTCCATAAGCTAGAGCTCTGGACTGGTTGAAGCCGCGTTCCAGCATACGCTCCTCACTCACGGGAACAAATGTAACTACATCGAAAAAATCCCACGAGGCTGCGGATTTCTCCCGTAATTCCTCAGCCATTGCCCTCATCGCATAATTCATCATCTGAGCCAACAGTGGCCCCATTGATTCATGTCCCCTGAACTTATATTGCGCCAGCCATTCACGCATCGCTGGATTATATTGAACCGCACTCCGATTCATCAGAAAGCTTCTCGTCCCTGACCAGCCCTGCTGCAATCCGGGCAGCCCACCGCCCTGCCACAGATCAGACAACGGGGGACAGTAATCCAGGGGATCGATGCATAACAAGCAGTACATATTTGTAAGAAGCCTTTGACTCCGCAGCCTCCCGCACGAATCATTTTCCCACAGGTCAGGCAGCTTTTATTGGTGGATGCTAACCATTGATGCACCGGAGTGATTAAAATGTCCTTCCAAGACAATATCTTCACCTCACTTTTGAGAACATGATATTTTCGTATTTAAATAAAGCACGTGGAGCTTCATGTTCACCTGCATTTTGAGAGAGTTGTCTTCTCTCTAAAAATAATTGTAAATCATACATCTAAATCTGGAGATTCCTCATGATCAGGCAAATTAGTTGTATAGTACATCTAAATTAGTCTTAATCCCCACGATGGCTCATATGCAGGAAAACTAAATGTACAAAATCCAACTATTCTTCTGTCTCCCTTTCTGTTCTGAAAAATAAGTGTACTTAATACAGCTATTCATAGATTTTGGTTTTCTTCCCTCATTGCTAGTCTTGGTAGCAGATCGATACATGGCCGGATCACTATTTAAGAATTAATTGTCCTACTACTACAATTGAATAGTAATGATCGAGTGCGACAATAAGTTCAATGACGAGTTAATCTACATGCTAAAACTATAAAAATTGATGTTATGTATGTAGGAAGCCCTTCTTACGGGCGATGGCATTCATGGAACGAATCTGACGCACCGCACCGCGCTGTGATCGAGTCCATTCCGGTGAAGCGAAGCAAACTCGGCCTGCGGGATCGTCTTTGGATCTACCAGCCCGCCCGGCCATCTGAACGAGAGACGCTTCATCGAACAAATCGCTATCCGCATCCAAAATAAAGACATCACTCCTGGGCACAGTAACGCCCCGTTCCAAAATCGTAGTAGTCACTAACACACGTGTCTTGGCTGCTCTGAAATCAAGTACCTTCTCCGCGCGCAGTTCATCCTTCGATGAGGTCCCTTCAATCTGTATGCTCGAGAAACGTCTCCTTAGCAGGACAGTTAAAGGCTCAATGTGCCGGATACGAGACACAAATATGAAGATCTGTGCCCCACGTTGAACCGATTGTTCCAATGCAGCAGCTAGTGAAGAAGGTAAAGAACGACGGCGAAGACAATGCTCTACCGATTCGATTCTGATTCGGTGCGGCACGGGCAGCGGATGACCGTGGAATCGAGCGGGAACTTTGGCATGCTCCAATTTACCTCTACGGACCTCCCGCTGCAATTGCGTGGGCGGAGTAGCCGACAGGAAAATGAAACGTCCTGCGTCTTTGCAGGATTCCTTGGCCGCATAAGCGAGCATGGGATCGTTGTGATAAGGAAATGCGTCCAATTCATCGATAATGACGAGATCAAATGCATGATAGAAGCGCATCAACTGATGCGTCGTAGCCAGGATGAGTCTGGCTTCCTCCCAGCGCTGAGTACTTCCGCCATAGAGAACCGCGATCGTTTCCTCCGGAAAAGCCTTGCCAATCCGCGGCGCAAGCTCCAATACAACGTCCCGACGCGGCGTAGCTACGAGCACTTTGCCCCCGGTGCTCAGTGTGTAGTTAATGAGTGGGAAGATCATTTCCGTCTTGCCCGCACCGGTCACGGCCCAGAGCAGGAAGCGTGGAAGCGAGCGTCCCCTGCTCTGGAGCAGCCGGCCATGACGATGTACATGGCCGAGGGCCGATTCGGCTGGCGCGATCTGCGGCTGCGCCAGGAACTGCAGCGCGGCGGACGCCGCATCGCGCTGCGCTGGGCTCAGCCCCCACCGGTCCAGCAGGGACCTGGTGGGGGCCTTCCCGTGCCGCCTGCCGCCGGCGGCACGGCTTCGGCGCTGCTGCCACGCAGCAGCAGCGCGCAAGACCGGCTGCGCCCCAGTGCGAGGCAGGCCTCGCAATAGGCGCAGCCACTGGAACCGCACGACCCGCAGGGCGTGCGGGAATGCACTTCGCTGCCGCAGCGCCGGGCAGCGATACTGGGCCCGCGGCCGCGCCAGCGGGCCCCACCCACTGCGGGCGGCGGCAACCGCCACGCCCGCGGTGAGCTGCACGCGCCCTTGCAGGTGCGCGTGCTGGACGGCGGAGCGCCACGCCGGCACAAGCTCCGGCAGGCGCTCCGCCAGTAGCTGCTGTAGCTCCGCTTCCAGCAGCGAACGCCCCTCCAGCGCGGCTGCAATACGCCGCGCCATTATATCCATCGCATCCACTCTTCGTCCTGCAATCATCTTCAGCTCTTCTTCACTACATCGCATTATTGCTCCCACCGTCTCCGCACCATCCCCCGCCATCCGTCCTATCCTCTCTGCACCAACCGTCTCCTTGTTTCCATACACACTCCCTCCAATTTCACTTCTATCCCCCTCACCTGTTCCACTCCAGTTCTGATCAAACTTATCCAATCCTGCCCCTAGAGAATACCGATCGATCTTCTCCCCCTGTACTGCTCCAGTATCCTCTCACCGGATCGGGTCAATCCTTGCCCCCTTGTCCACAACACACCGCCAGACCTTAATCCCAGTAAGCTTTCCTCATCACGACATCCATCTTTCCCCGCTTCTCTTTTCTTTCTTGCTCCAGCTCCCCTTGAAGAGCTCCACGTATGTATTCATGCCACCGCTTCATCTTCCAACCATCCATCTCCGGCCTTGACTGAAATGAATCACGCAGCCTAACTGCCCAACCTAACGGCATCGCTTTAGATAGCAAAATCATCCCAGAGCATCTCTCAACCTGAACTCCGCCCTCAACACCACGCTGACTCCCCTTCTCTACAAGCCATCCTCTCTCCGCTAGGCACCATCCTAGATCCGTAGCAATATCAATACTGATCATCAGTTTCCAGACTTGCTCCAACCTTACCGCATAAACAGCCGCCTTCAACACCTATCCCTCCTTCATAGAATTTACTTTCCGCCTACCTTCCCCTACATTTATCAACACAAAAAAGCACACTCCCCCGGCCTAAGCCATGAAAGAGTGTGCTTCACACTTTAAATACATGATTTTCAGTTGTTGATCGTACACCGCTGAATCCTAGATTTCTGACGGCTACCGATTGGTCACACATGAACATACGGTATTTTATTCGCCTCCCCAGGCGAACGGAGATCGATATAGAGTCGATGTTCTACCTCGTTCTGCTGCTCTTCCGCGGACAGCATATACCGCTTCATATCTTCCTCGCTTACCGCCGCCAGGCGGTCAAGCTTCAGTTCCATTCCACTCTGATGGCCAAGTCGCTCAGCAATCGCCATGGTATTATCCTCTGAAGCCTCATCGAGAACAGTTACCTTCACTGCATGACCACGCCACCGTCCATACCAGGACAAGGCCCTTAAATACCATTCCATTTGCTGTTCATGATTATGAGTCACCAGTACATAATGCAACCGCTTAGGAGACCTCGGCTGCATACGTAAATAATGTCCGTGTACCAAGTGCACCATCGCCGCCGCTAGACCGTAACCGAACAGAATCCAACCCATATATGGAAACATGGACCCACCTCCTTATAGAGGTCGTTCGAACTGCTCTCCTCCACCAGGGAGGGGAAGTTCGAACTCTCGCTTATAACGACAATATATGCCGCTTTCAGGAGGTCGGTTACTGGGCACTATTGAAATGGACCAATTGGTGCTGTAAACCGAACTTTTTGAACTACGCGCTATATGTACCCAACTTTACACTTGAGTAAAATATCCAAAAGGCTATCAACTCGCCTCTCTTTTCAAGTTAATGAATTTAATGGAAGGTTAGAACAACAAAAAGCCACCGCTCTATACACTTCTGATTTTCATACACCAGCAATGATTAGAGAGTAACCCATCCAAATTTGATCGCATTAATAACCGCTTGCGTACGATCATCAACATCCATCTTTTGCAAAATGCTGCTGACATGGTTCTTAACTGTTTTCTCACTAATGAACAAATGCTCGCCAATCGTCTTATTGCTACGGCCTTCGGCCATTAATCTCAGCACTTCAGCTTCTCTGCGTGTCAGCGGATTATTATCACCGGCAATGAACTTAACCCCTGCCTCACGAATCGCGCTATCCTCCGAGATCGCACCTGTCTCACTCAAGTATTCCATCCGGCGCAGCTGTTGAATCAGCTTACCTGTTACTTTCGGATGAATAAAAGCATTGCCTTCGGCAACAGTACGGATCGCATTGATCAGCGACTCTGCTTCCATATCCTTCAGCAAATAACCTGTCGCACCTTTGCGCAAGGTCTCGAACACATAGCTCTCATCATCATGAATCGATAATATAATAACCTTCACTTCCGGCAAAGCTTCGCGGAGTTCGGCTGTCGCATCGACTCCGTTCAAAATCGGCATGTTAATATCCATCAGCACGATTTCCGGTTCGTATAGCCGACAGCTCTCCAGTACCTGAGAACCGTCACTGCATTCACCAATTACTTCGATATCCTCTTCCATATTCAATATCCGTTTTAATCCCTCACGAAACAATTGGTGATCATCAGCTAAGAGGACCTTTATTGCCTGCCCATCATTTACATTGTGATTATCCATCTAGGTTCTCCTTTCCCTTCTCTGAATTTGTCGGAATGTGGATAGTAATTTTCGTTCCCATATTTTCCGTTGATTCAATGTCCATTCTACCTTCCAGGAGTTCTACCCTCTCCCCCATGCCAATCAGGCCGAAGTGGGTATGTTCCTTCGTCTTTTGCTCCAATTGGTCTACTCTGAAGCCAAGACCATTATCGTTTACAATAATTTTGACGAGCTGAGCTTGATAAGTAATCTCCACGCCGACAAAGGTAGGACATGCATGCTTGGCCGCATTGGTCAGAGCCTCCTGGATCAACCGGAAAATCGCTGCCTCCATAGGAGAGGTCATCCGCTGCTCCTTGCCCTTCGTCTCGAAGGTAGCTCTGATCTTTGTACGCTCTTCAAAATCATGCACATACTTTCGCACAGCCGGAATCAACCCCAGATCATCCAGAGCCATCGGACGTAAATTAAAAATGACCTTCCGCATCTCTTCTAAGCTGAAGCGGACTTGTCTTTTCAAATCTATTATTTCGTCCTGCACCATCTTAAATTCCTGCTTTGCGAGCATTCTTTCTACAATTTCCGTCCTAAGAACTAGATTAGCAAGTAGTTGTGCAGGCCCATCATGAATTTCCCTCGAGATACGTTTTCGCTCTTCTTCTTGAGCCAAGATGATCTTAAGACCTAGCATCTGGCGATTTTTGGCCGATTCGAGGATTCGCGTCACTTGGCCGAGTTCGCCGGACAGGTACTCAAGAACTACGCCCATCTGCGCACTCACCGTCTCCGCACGTTCTACTGACTTCTCTACACCGCGTACTCTTTTTTGCAGCTCATCACGCCTTGCCTTGAGATACATTTCCTTTTCCCGGTAGATTAGTAGATCAAGTTGAAGCTGAGTCGCCTTCTCATAAGCCTGTTTGATATCCTCTTCATTATACCGCACAAAATCCCGGCTGACTTCCGTCAGCCGGATGCGGGATCTGCGATAGTTGATTTCGAGCTGGTCCACCTTCTCCACGGTCTCCGCGGTTTCCTTCATAACCTGTTGCAGCTCATTATTCAGCGTCCTTAGCTCATCACGCGCAGATTCTAGTATTTCAAGGATTTGAATTTTGCTATTCTCCATAACGCCTACGGCGTTCTTAATAACACGATCAATCGCATCAGCCTGATCTTGATAATCTGCCACTTTGACCTACTCCATTTCCAAAAACCGTCTATTACCAATTATCATATCATGATTCCAAGGTGATGGATTTGGTTTTATTGTCCCATTTTACCATGATCCCTAGCTGTTCGGATACTAGGCGAAGAGGGACAAGAGTCCTGCCGTTTACGATTATTGGAGATACATCTGCCTGCTTTTTAGAACCGTTGATGAAAATTCTTTCTTCCCTACAGTAAGCTCAAGCACCGTAGTACCTCTTGTTACCGTAATTTTCTTCGCTGTATTATTCCAGGCTGCACTGCCGCCGAAAGTATCAAGTACATATTTGATAGGAACATACGTGGTACTATTCTGTAGAAGCGGAGCCGCATCAATATTCTTCTTCTCGCCGTTCACAAGCATCGTCTTCTGCCCGATAGTCATCACTGCCTTAGCACTAGGGAAGCCTGTACCGCCGCCATCTGTAGCCGGAGCAGTGAAGCGAATATTGTCAAAGGACACGCTACCTGTCAGCGCACGCTCATCCTGACCCTCTTCGAGATTCACGACATAGAGTCTCTTGAGCTTAGCTGGATACTTGATTGCACTCGTAGTCAGATCGACCGTTAGTGTTCTCCAACCTGTAAAATCAATCTGTCTGGTCAAATCAACATAGACACTCTTGCCGTCAGCATCTGCAAACTCAGCGCGCAGCCAGTTCAGGCTGGAGTCACCTAGGACATTGATTGTCATCTTGGTTGAATCCTTAGGAATCTCTTTGCCTGTTGTACCATTCAGCTGTGCGTAGCCGAATTTATTTCCAACTCCGCCGCTTAGATCATAGTCAAGCTTCAGAACCTTCGAGTTTGCGCGATCACCTGTCCCTTGTACGACGGATGCCGTTCCCTTCACTTCAGCTGGCAAGCCGGTAAAGGACACTGGATAGGTTGTATTCTCGAAATTCTCCCAGATTTGCTCGGAGGATGTTGTAAATACGATTGGTGTTCCGCTGAAGCCGTCATATTTCGGAGTCGCATAGCCCACCTTCGCTCCCGCATTCACGGATTGCACGGAGAGTACGCCATCCTTAACACTTGCCTTCATGCCAGTCATTTCCCAACTTACTGAATCCGCAGGAATCGTTACCGTGTTGCCATTCTTAAGCGTTGCCGTAACCGGAACGGATACCGAGGTCCCCGCCTCAAGCGGCGCAGAAGATATGCCCGCACTTAGGCTATCCAGATCGTTGCCACCGAGAACCGTAATACTCACACTATTCTTAGCATCTCCGCTCACGGCAGTAATTGTCGACTTACCGGATTTAACAGCTTTGAAGCCATCACCAGTCCAGGTTATATTCCCGTTATCCGATTTCCATGTCGCCTGAATTCCTGAAGCGTCAACTGGGTTATAGTACGTATCATAGCCCTTCAAAGTATATGAAGCGGTCTGCCCGATCAATAGAGTGGTAGGGCCGCTCACTTTCAATCCCTTCAGTGACCCTTGTGGAGCTGTCGAGAATATGCCTAGGCCATTCGCTACTGCGCGTTGTCCGGCCGATCCATTAGAGGTAGTAAAGGTTAGAGTAGTCAATGTCTCAGCAAGTGGACGCGTTACCATCGTCGTCGATCCACCGCCATCAAGATTCAGGCCTTTCCATATGCCGATGCTGGTCATGAACTTCTGAAGCTCTGTCAACGTCAGGCCGCTGCTACTATTGTTACTCTCCGCCGTAATGAGATACGCTGTCTTGCCGTCCTTCGAGTAGCCTAATGCGGTTCTAGCGACTGCGCTGCTGCCGCTGATCAATGTCGTCGAGCGTGTGAACTGCGAAGCCTTCCCTTGATCCACGAGCAAAGTATGACCGCCGATCATCATCTTCAGATTAGCCGGATTAATCTCTTTCCCGCTGGTCAACGAATAAAGCTGGTAATTCGTATCAATCTGCTGCCCTACGGCCAAATGGCTAGTAACAAAGTTGGCCGCATCTCCATGGGCGCGCAAAATATATCCATCTGCCGGAACCAGCCCTGGAATCGCCGCTTTCACAGAAATCTGTTGGATGATACCATTCTGAACAAGCACTTCCGTCGGTGTCGTTGTGCTATCCACCGGGCGCGATTCAGACTTCCACGCACTCGTGTAAATATACATTTGATTCACATGGCTATAACCTTTGTCCGGCTCTGTCCGGTAAGCCTCTTGGTTAATACCAGAGAGTGGGAAGGTTCCCCCATCCGCGGCAAAGACCGTTCCGTTAAACCTAAACATATCGATCATTGGCGTACCGTCACTGGTCAAAGCAAAAGCATACATCCCTTCAAGCTGAGAAGGAGTCGTGATTACCGTTCCCTGTGATACGGCGCCCCCATCGCTACCCCTTGCCCAGTCATCGGGAAGAAGTCGCCATTAATCCCAGCCACGGCTCCAGTATCATTCGTCATGCCCTGGACCGTTTGTCTAGTCGTTAATTGCCCCCCCTTGCCAGTCATTACATCCATTTGTACATATGGATTCGTTAGATCGACTTCAATCACATCGGTTAGCACATTAACCTGCTTGCCCGAGCGTGTTGTCGTATACTGATATTTTACGAGTTTGGCACCTGAGGTAATCATCTCCTCACTCAGCTTCACCGTTTGTTCAGCTGCCGCATGAGCCTTTGAAGCGTTTCCGCTAAATGGCCCTAAACTCACTACAGGCTGGATCCAGATCAGTCCGGCCATCGTTACTAGCATCAACTTTTTCCCTTGATTCGTCGCCAGGCGCACCCACTTGTTCTCTTTTCTCGTCGCCTCTTGTCCTTGTCCTGTTGCCTCTCTTCTGACTACCATGAAATTTGCTACTCTCCCATCTATTATTTCAATAATCATCCCTCTAAATGTCTCTCATCAATCTATTACACTATTAATAGACTACATTTATCCCGAAAAGTTACGAAAAAGTAGTAATTTTCTTAGGAGAGAAGGAGAATTGGGGCAGGAGTTGGGGAGAAGCCCGGATAAACTCACTTTTCTAGAACTAATCGCTAGACTACTTGGGAGAATAAGTAGAAATCCTACAACTAATTCAGACCGTACTCCCATTCTTCGAGAATTAGTTGTAAATAGTACAACTAAATTTCCCATTTTGCTTCAAACTCGATATTTCAGATAATTTAACTGTAGGAAATCCAATTATTTTACACCCCTTTCTTATTTGTGAGAATCTAGTTGTACAAAATACAATTAATGACCACTTATCTCCTCACCTTGCTCTATCACTAGAACTCATTCCTATTCCAACTACCTCCCTAACATAGAAAATAGATCATAAATCTGATAGAATAGGAGTAAATTTACATACCTAATGTGGCGTAGAACGTCCCACCATTCATCAGAATGGTTGGGACGTTTTTTCGTTCCATAATAATCCTCAGGAGGTATTAAGAATGAATTTCGCAGCAGCACATCAAGCTTTTATCGATAAGCATGCAGAACAACAACGGGTGAGCGCCGGGGTAGGCTTCTTCGTGGACACGGGCATGGGGAAGCTCTATTTCTTAAAAATGTTTGGTGGCCCCTATTTGGAAATTTTGAAGATTTGCATCCCGAGTATGAAGTCCTAGATTGGCGCAGGAGATCCTATTTTGGTGATTTTGCATATTTACCCGGCCCTCTTAAATTTATGATCGAAATAAAGGGGTACGGTCCGCATGTTCAAGAAATGGATCGTCAAAAATACTGTAACGAACTGAATCGTGAACTCTTCATCCAGACCTTAGGATTCCGCATCATTTCCTTCGCCTATGACGATGTTTCAGATCGGCCCGAGTTATGTCAGTATTTATTGCAGTCATTACTTAATCGCTACCGAGTCCAGCAACAGCCCGTACAGCGAACGGTTATGGCGGAATCAGAAATCATAAGGTACGCACTCTCCTCTTCTCGCCAATCCATAAGCCCCAAGGAAATATCGCTTCACTTCCAAATTGATTACCGTACATCTGTGAAAATGTTGAGAGCCCTATGCAGTAAAGGTTGGCTACTCCCCATACACAGTGGCTCAGGTCAGCGGATTCATCGTTATGAATTAGCAAAAAACTCGGTCGATTATTTCACATAAAAAATCAACCTCCTATGCTCTATACAAGCATAGGAGGTTGTCATATTGGATAACTATTTATTAATTCAACTTATCTAGCACTCGCTTCAGCATTACTACAGCCTGACCACGGGTAGCATAGCCTTGTGGCTGAAAGGTCGTCTGCGTCATTCCTTGAATGATACCTTCCTGTACAGCCTTGGCGACGGTCACCTTGTTCTGGATTTTGGCTCCGTCTTTGAACTTCACCAAAATTTGCGTTCCGGAGCTGTTCGACAGATCGTACCCGGAATATTCCATCGCCCGTACCATCATCAGCGCCATTTGTTCACGGGTAATATTGCTATTAGGCTTAAATGTTCCATCGGAGTTACCATTAATAATTCCAGCCTTAGCCGCTGCTCCAATGTAAGCGCCTGTTGCCGAGCCTGGGACTACATCCGGGAAGCGACGCGCGCTCGATTCATCTCCGTCCAGCCCAAGCCCCTTAACGATGAATACCGCAAATTCTGCCCGAGTGATATTCTTGTCCGGTTCGAATTTCGTGCTGTTTTTCGACCGCGGCTCAACAATTAATTTACTTGCGAGTTCAGCGATTTCATTCTTCGCCCAATGCTTATTAATGTCATCAAAATAGCTATAACCTACAGCAGGTCCGATCACAGTATTGCCGCCAACAACGCCTGTAAATACAACCCCGGCTCCGCGAGTGCTTGCTTTTGATGGCGTGTATGCCGCGACACCAGAACCCATGTCGTACTTGATCAACGACGCCGTGCTTGCCGGTACTTGCTTCGTAGTGTAAATATATATCTTTCCTTTATGCGCCACTTCCGCCGAGGTGGTGGTGCCTGCGACATTAGCATTAATATATACTTCTACCGGATCACCCAGGGCGCTGATTGTAATCGCCCCGTTGGAGGATAGAGCCGGAAGTTGTACCTTTGGCACAGATTCCATCCGAATTGTAAGACTAACCGAAGCAAACGAATTTGTGCTTACCAATCGCGAAATATCCGTAAAAGGAATCTTCTCTATCGGAAGCTCGTAAAGAACATCCCCATACCTGATTGCCAACGACGCTATCTTCCCGCTGCTGTACAGGTCCATCAACGGATTTAGCGGCACGGCTACTTCTGCAGCCTTCTCGGTAGAAGGAACCTCGAATACTAGTAATTTCTGAGTTCCAGGAGTACTGCCTATAAAACCGAGCGACTCTTTTAACTTCGCGCTGTCCAGCGTATATTTCGTTATCATCTGGCCGTATCGCGAACGGTCTACCGAGGTCTGGGCCGTATTCAAAGCCAATCCATAGCCGGAAAGGCCAAAATCATTGCTTGACCAAAAACTTAAATACGATGGTTGTCCACTACTTCCCGGCGTTGTCGTCGTATCTGCCTCCGTCAAGTTCGTAACCTGGCATGCTGCTGTAGCCCTTCATCACATTCCCTGCATTGTCATACAGCATCGTGCCGCTCGACATATAGGATACGAGCACAGACTGTCCCGCTTTTACCGGATTGACGAGCTTCAACGTAACGGTGTCTCCGCTTACGCTGGCAGATTGCAGACTTTGACTCGTATTATCTAGATCAACATAGAACTGATTGATCGGAAATACCGCAACTGATTTCAAGGATGAAGTATAACTAATCGTTATCGTATCGCCACGTACTATAGCGGAGCGAATGCCTTCGATTACTACATTGTACTGAACGGGCTCCAAATTGATATATCCGGCCAGGTTACCGTTCAGATCGGCAATCCCGTCAATACCCGATACATAGGAAATAGTTACATTTTGTCCCTGTGCAAAGGAAGATGCCAACGTCAAGAACACCTGATTCGATACAATCTCTACATTGGTTACATACACCGGTGAATTGTTCACAAGTACAGAAAACTGGCTCTTCATCGGGATGTCAGTTGTACTTAAGGCTTCATTATAGGTTAAAATGATCTTATTTCCCGATCCTTCCGAACGCTTCAGAACCGGAGGCTTCGTATCATAGGTGTTTCTAACGTAATAATCGCGAAACGCCGCGATATTCTGTCCGTTATAATCTTGCAGCGGATAATCACCGGGAGTATACGATACTTTCACCGCATCTCCATCAGATACCGAGGATCTTAAATAAAGTGTAACCACGGAGCCGCTTTGGTCAATTCGGTCAATACTTCGCGAGCTTCCATTTACATCTACCCTAAATTGTTCATAGGCGTAACGGGAGACGCTTTTTAAAGAATCACTAAAATGCAAGGTTAGAGTCGAACCTGAGACATATCCGTCTTCTGGTTTTGGTAGTACTGAATCTACTCCGTTCGTCACAACTTTGCCGGAGAACGAAGCAGCTACATTACCGTTCAAATCCTGAACCGGGCGTACTCCGCTACCTGTGTAACTTATCTGTATATTTTGCCCTACAGCAACCCCTGTTTGTAAAGTGACATATACACTCGAACCAGAGATGTATGAGTTGCTGATACGACGCGTTTCCCCATTTACAGTTACTGCAAAACTGGAGGTGAGCAGATTAATGGATGAGTCCAATGTTTTGTTATACTGAAGCCTAATCGAAGTATTACTTTGCATCACGGCACTTTGTAACACTGGAGCAGTTCTATCCGTTACACTCGTCTGGAAGGTCCAGCTATTCGAACCACTTAATCCATTAAAGTTTGTGCCTGTTGCCTTATCTACGACAGCTTCTTTGTCTATATCGATGTAATACACTGTTCCTTCTCGAAGATTGCTTTCAGGCTTAATTGTTAGCTTCGTACCAGGTAGCTGTAATTGTTGCCGGTATAGTTGAATTGGAGCCTTGCTGTCTTAGAGTAACCTTACCTGGATTATTCAATATTATCTCGCGGTTAAAAGTAGCTACCATATTGCTAGTGATAGATACACTTGTACTGCCATCACTAGGGCTTAAGCTAAACTTCAACACATCGGATGCGGATGTCCCAGTTGTGAATGACCACGTTTGTGGCCCTGGTGTTTCATTTCCATCCATATCTTTAAAGGCACCCTTAGGTACACTTACCGTATAAGTCGTATTATAGCTCAGTGTTGGCCAACTAATGGCGATACTGCTCGTTCCTCCCCGTTACATTGGCCGAGGTAACATCGATTTGTGACTTATATGAACCGCTTTTATCTTGAATCGTAATACTTCCATTGCTTGGATATACGGGCCGTGTGAAATTCAACTGCCCTTTTGTCTTAATATCTACTCCACTGGCGCCATTCTTCGGCGTTGTCGGATTTGACCCATTCCACCCAACAGCTGATCCTTGTACATCGAAGTACCACACCTGGGCGCTACTGATTCCAGCATAATATTGCTCATCCACATCTTTAAAGGCATTCATATCAATTAAAATATAATAACGTTCTCCCGCAACGAGTCCATTTACTGTAAAAGAAGCTTTAGCTCCGTCAATTTCCACTTTATTTGCCGGAAACTTAATCGACTCATTTGTGGATGCTCGTACCAGCGACACCTGGCCACTACCAGCTAGAACAGGTTTATTGAACGTTATGCTAAATTTCTGAGAACTTCCTGGCACCGTAGACTGTGTTACCGGCGAAAAGGGTGAGGAGTCAGCAAGTACTGGTGCTTTGCTCCCGCATTGCTTAAGGTCGTAAACGTAAGGTCAATCGCTTCGGATTTCACGGCTTCTTTTGCCGCATCTACGAATGCACCTTCTTTTCCTACCACATGATATGTTGTGTTGTAATCTAAGCTACCGCCAGGAAGCGCGATTTCCATCCCCCTGATCACGTACCCTTGCGGCGTAATTTCCTTACTGACCAACTCTTCCTCGCTCTTGTCACCATTTACTTTGAATACGGTAATCGTTCCATTCCCTTCTCGAACGTTCCGATCAAAAGTAAGTTGAATGGCTTTGATTCCTACTGCTACCCCTTTATCCCCATTAGTAGGGGTAACAGCCACTTTAAACGAAGTTTCTTCTGCCGCCGATACGATCACTCCTAGCAACGTATTCAGCACCAGAATTATAGCTAATGCTACTGATAATTTTCTTCTCATTTCTAGCAACCTTCCTCTCTCTATCTATTCTCACTGGTATATGTAAAACAGCCACATGGCGAGTATACGTACACTTACTATTATTAACGGCAAAAATCGCTACCAAGTTTAGGAATGGGCAAAATAAAAACGGATATCCACTTCCCGGTAGGAATTGAATATCCGTTTATTTACTTCATAAATATTTCCGCAATTTAGATACCGGCTTGCTCTTTCAAAGCCTCTGCCTTATCTAGACGCTCCCAAGGCAAGTCTAGATCTGTACGGCCAAAATGTCCGTAAGCCGCTGTCTGACGATAAATCGGACGGCGCAGATCCAGCATGCGAATAATACCCGCTGGACGAAGATCGAAATTGTTGCGCACAAGCTCAACCAGCTTCTCTTCCGGAACTTTACCTGTACCGTAAGTATCTACGTTGATCGATACCGGAGTCGCAACACCGATTGCATAAGCCAGTTGGATTTCAACCTTATCAGCCAACCCTGCAGCTACGAGGTTCTTCGCAACATAACGGGCAGCGTACGCAGCAGAACGGTCCACCTTCGTCGGATCCTTACCGGAGAAGGCACCGCCGCCATGACGTGCATATCCGCCATAGGTGTCAACGATGATCTTACGGCCTGTAAGCCCCGCATCCCCTTGCGGTCCACCGATAACGAAGCGGCCAGTTGGGTTAATATAGTACTTCGTCTCTTCATCAAGCAGTTCTGCAGGAACTACTGGAAGAATGACTTGCTCTTTAATATCTTTTTGAATTTGTTCCAATGTAATATCTTCAGCATGCTGCGTAGATACTACAATCGTATCGACACGCTTCGGCTTGCCATCCACGTATTCGATAGTAACTTGCGTCTTGCCATCAGGACGAAGATAGTCAAGTGAACCATCTTTGCGTACCTCAGAGAGACGGCGAGCAATACGATGAGACAGTGCAATCGGAAGCGGCATAAGTTCAGGTGTCTCATTTGTCGCAAAGCCGAACATAAGGCCCTGGTCACCTGCACCAATGTTTTCCGTTTCCTTATCCATTTGTGCCGGATCACGATGTTCAAGTGCTGCGTTGACCCCTTGAGCGATATCCGCAGATTGTTCATTTAAGGATGTAAGTACCGCACAAGTATTATAGTCAAAACCGTACTTGGCACGAGTATAACCAATCTCTTTGATGGTGTTACGTACGATTGAAGGGATATCTACATATTCCGATTTCGTGCTGATCTCGCCAATGACAAGTACAAGACCTGTAGCTACGGACACCTCACAAGCTACCGCGCATTTGGATCATTCTCCAGGAATGCATCAAGCACCGCATCGGAGATCTGATCACAAATCTTATCCGGATGCCCTTCGGTTACGGACTCGGATGTGAATAAATGTCGCCCTTGAATGGACATTAAATCAACCTCCCCATATGAATAGTATGGCATTCAATACTATATATTAGTAATGAATTCGAGGAGTTCAGGTCCAGACAGAACCTAAAAATCAAAAAATGAACCTTTTCCTGAGCGGAAAAGGTTGATTTGACAATCCTCAAAAGTCATATTAGCGTATTTAGAAGTTCATGTCAAAATAAAATGAGACAATTACAGTTGGAACTTACAAGGAAAAGTCCCGTTCTGCCTGGGCAACAAGTCGCTTGGTAATCTCTCCGCCTACGGAACCAACCTCACGGGAAGTTAAATGTCCCCAGTAGCCTCCGCTAGACGAACCGCCCAAAGCCCCCAGCTCACCGGCAAATTCAGTATCCGTACCACCTGCACCGTCTGCTCCACCAACAGGCAATCCAAATTCTGCAGCGATCTCATATTTCCATTGATTCAACACTTCGCGACTCTCAGGAACAACTTTACGATTACTTCTTGCCATGACTTGATACACCTCCTGATTATTGTGGGTCAGGAATAGTATGTGTCTAGTACATGGCACTAATCGTATTAATGTTTGTTACTTATGGAAGTATTACTTAATTTGATATCCGCCACGAACCATAACCGTCAGATTATGGGTATCTCCTTCTTGCACTTGAATACCCGGCCTGCTCTTGGGAAAGATAACAAATGATTATTCGATACCGCGCGACCGTTAGTAATGTCTACTCCATCGGTCAAATCAGCGACACCGTTCTTATCTTCACTATAAATCGCAGCTTTACCCGCACGAACAATAAATTCCGTACCAGCTGAAGCGATCAGAATCTGTCCCGGCTTCACATCCACAATTTTCACCTCATCGCCTGCAGAGGATGTAGAAGAACCATTATCTCCGCCATCTGGTTTAGATGGCTCTGTAGGCGTCGTAGGAGCCGTTGGTGCTGTGCTGCCTCCACCTTTCAAAGCTTGTTGAATAGCTTGATCTACATAACTCTTCGTCACGACCGGATCATCCGAAGTTCCAGGCTGATTCGTCACACCTGCTCCCTCTGCGCGTAAATTCATTAATGACCCTGCCCATAAACTCCCGCCAATCAATACAACTGCGGCTGTCACTTTCCATGCTGTCTTCATCATGTTCCTCCTCTATATCCCTATAAGTCTATTACTTCTAATGATAGTGGTTTTGATAGATTGGAACAAGCAAAAATCCCCGAGAGGGGATTTTATGCTTCTGAACCTATTCTTCAACTGTAGAATAATAATTGAATCCTTGTGTGCCAAGCAGTAATTTCTGACCTTGGAACACATCATAAATATTCAGTTTAAAGCTACCGATCTTACGATCCTGGAAAACAGCGTCTTCAAAGCTGAATCCAGCACTACCGCCATTCATCAATTTCAAGTCTGTCTCAGGAGTAAATTCCTTCTCAAAAGTACGGCCGGATGAATCAACAACCTCGAACAAATACTTATGACCAAACTCTCCAATGTTATATTCCATATCCCGTTTCTGATTATATTCAAAATTCAGATATACGGAAGTGGATCCATTTAGAGTAGCTTTCACACTCTTAACAGTCAGTGTATACGGGAACAGATCCAGATCAGATAGATTACCTCTGCTGTTTGGTGCACTAACTCCTAACTCTAGTGCAGCCGCATTAATATATCCGGTCGGCACTTCCTTAACAGTTGACAATTTGTTATCTGTGATACCTTCCCCTATAATCAGCTTCATATCGCTTGCTGTAATCTTTTTCGGAATTTTAGCCCACAGCGTAACAATACTCTTCTCTTCCGGTCCAGAGGATGTTTCAATCTGACTGACCGTAGCCTTGTAAGTTTGACCCCCAGATGCTTGATAGGAACCTGGCAAATTGTGAAAGATCGATTTGATGATCCTCTTTGTTAGTTACCTCAAGGTCCGTATAAATTAGATCGGAGCCAGCCCCATTGTACACAAACGAACGAAGTACTCTGATGCCTTCCTTATGACCTTCAGTATCAATAGAATAAGTCTCACCGTTTGCAATAGTAGATAATTGCGGAACAGCTCCAGCATGACTGAATTGCATCCATTCTGAAGTACTCTCGCCTACTTTTTGCAATAAAGAAATTTGAAGCTGACTAAAATCAAGATAATTTGGAACCTTGGATATTACATACACGTCCGTGGACATATTGCCACCCAACAAACCTACGCTCTGAGTAGTAATTAATTTGGAGTCGGAAGTAAGCTTGGCCTGATCGACTTTAAGTTGTCCTGTAAGCTCCGGAAGTAATATCGTTTTAAAACTAGGGTTATAAATAGTAATTCTTGCAGAGACAAGATCACTGTCGCTCCAAGGCAATCTCTGCAAGGAAGACAACTTGAATCCTACGAGACCCTGACTGGTCTGAACAAATTGTTGCTGGCCAATCATGTTCTGCATCGATTGTATTTCAGGCATTGCAAAGATCCCTACTGGATAGCTGAAACTATCTTTCACATCCTCTGCTGCCGGCAAACTCATGAACAACTGTGGATCAACTGCACTTACGTTGGCAGGAATCGTCACATTAAATGAGATTGTCTTCTCTTCAAGAGGTTGTAACGATAAGTTATCAATAACTTGCGAATCGATTGGCAAGCGGTAACCATCTGAAGTTTGCAAATCAAATTGATACTTAGGAATTTTCACAGTTGTTCCGCTTGTATTTCTTAATACTACTCGAATCGATAAATCATGTTCATCGAAGCTTTGCAGCATCGATGCCCCATTAACACGAACCGCGATTTTTCCATTGCCTATGGAGATGAACTTATCTGTATTTGCCTCAATAGCAAGTGACTTATTAGCTACACTCGGCAATTGCATCGTTGCAATTGGCAAGCTAAGTTTTGCAGTCTCGTCATCCTGGACCAATTGCAGCTCCATTTTGTCCAACTTGATACTTTTTGGAATTTTTGTCATTAAATTTAAAGTTTTATTATCCTGTGGCTGTATTTTATAATCCGAACTGGTTGGATCAGCCGTCAATGGATAACTGGCACCGCTAGCTGTTTTAATAACAAACTTCACTTTTGGATCTTCAAAGATTTTGTAGCCAATATTCTGCAGGTTCAAACCCACACTAACATAGTTATAATCACCGGAAGCAAATGCAGCGACCTGATTTACTTTCGCTTTAACCGGTGTATCGAACACTTTCAATGTTTTCGATTGATTCGCTGGGGTGGATGTCAGATAGGAGGCTGGAATCTTAAATTGGCCTTTTAAGCTTTCATAACCAGTTTGACTGAAATCCCATTTTATCACTTGAAAGACAAGGTCGCTGATCTTCGTATTCTTACCGACTTTGGCCACAAAGGTCAATGTCGTAGAAGACCCCGCAGACAGCTTCTTCTTATCTTTATCTTTCGTCATTAAGGTTGTACTATATTTCGTTCCACTGGCCGTTTTCACTTTCGACCAATAATCTAATAAATCCAACGTCTTTCCATCACCATTTTTGATAGTCAACGTATACGTAAGTATGCTTTCTTCATCCAAGGTTAAAATATTCACATCTGTTAGAGATGCAGTGCTCTTGGCGGAAATCTTCACAGGTTGAAGATTTGCTAATGTATGTACAGTCGTAGTTGTCTGTTTCGTTGCCGGATTCGTAGTAGATTTAGTCGTTGTTGCTCCCGCTGCCAATGCACCTTGAGAGTTTGTCAGCAGCATCGCTATCCCAATCGTCGCTGCTAGTGCAGAAGTTTTTTTCTTTTCCAATTTCTCGCCTCCTCGTATATTAAGAGTAACCCATTATTTTGTGATTGTTCACATCTCGTAAGTTAGTGCTGCTGTTGATAACTTGCTAGGAACTTACCCAACGCTGCAAATCCTAGAGTGGTGATCCCATACGAGAAGTAATTTGTTCTCCAACTGACCATCCAATGAATATTTATGGAGTACCCAAGAGTCTGGGTCTGGCTTGTTCAGGGTCACCTCCTGTAAAAAATGTGGTCAATTTAAAATATATTAATTGGAGACTTAATCAAATCACTACCCCGTACATTACTTCCCCTAAAGATTAAACGTTTAATAGAGAAAAAGGTTTCCTAATAAACTATATTTTCTTCCATACTAACACTAAAAGCTTAAATATAGCTGAAGAGAAGCTTAATAACTGTATCACAAAAAAAAGATCTCACCAGAATTAACTAGTGAAAACTTTATTCAGTATTACGGATATTACAACACTCACCTAGTTTCCATTACAATGTACTATTTTCGTTCCACTTACCGTAATCCAATAAATTCATCGCTTTCCCATCACTGTTATTGATGGACAATGTATAAGTAAGTATGCTTTCTTCATCCAAAGTCTAGATATTCACATTTGTTATAGCTGCTGTGCATTTGGCGGGAATCTTCACAGATTGACGATTGGCTAAAGGATAGAAAATATTTCGATATGCTGAAATTAAAAAATCGAGAGCCACATATGTGACCCTCGATTAAAACTACAAATTATTATTTACCATCAATTACTTTTGTAGTTTTAGTAAAACCAGCTGCTTTATTTTCATCTGCGCTCTTATCTACAATGAAGTCAGATCCTTTGAACTTAACAGTGTAAGCAGAATCTTTAGTTCTTGCATCATCATGAAGTTCGATGGTAACTGTGTTACCATTAACAACTACATCGAATTGGTCAGCTTTAAGAACTTTGCCGTCCCATTTACGAGTAATCTCAAATGCAGAATTCAAGAATTCCACTGGAGCAATAGCTTTGACTCCTTCTGTAAATGTAGCTGTGATTGTTCCAGCTACTGCATCAGAAGCCAAATCGCCTACCAACTCAGGACTTACTTCATCTTTAATATCTGCACTTGCAATAACAGGATCTTTTACATCAACCTTGCCAACCAGTGTAGTCAATGCTGAAAGAACTTCAACACCCAAGTTTTCGGTAGTAGTGAAGGACTCTTTCAAGTTAAGCTTGATAACATTGCTGCCATCAAATTTAACAGAGTTCACAGTATAAACACCAGCTGTTGCAGACGGAGATGTAACTTTGAAAGCATCTTTAGATGCTGCTGTGACTGTAGCATTAAATTCAAGTTCTAGAGTTTGCTTACCAGTCAACTTAGCAGATTTAACTTTCAATTCCTTATAATCAGTGCTAGTCAGATCAATTTTGTTAGTGATAGTAACACCACCAACAGTATCATTGGCATTTACAAACTCATACAGCAAGTTGCCGTTCGTGTCTTTTAATCCAAGAACGTACAATTCAGTTACATCACCAGTTGTAATCTTTTTGTTCTCAGCAAATCTAATCATAAGTGCTTTGCCGCCGTTCAATGGCTGAAGCTCAGCAATTGCATCTGTCATAGCTTGTTTCTTACCATCAACAGTAACATAGAAGTTAGAGTTGTTAAATGTAGAAACATCCATTGCCTTATCAAATGTCAGCAATACAGTGTTACCACTAACAAGAACATTCTGGTCAAGTTTAGGTGTTTCTTTATCGCCGCGTACTACTTTACCCGAATAGTCGAGCATAGTATTATGCAGACGAGTGCTATCTTGAAGGTTCTTAATAGTAAGTTTGTTCTCGCCTACTGACAATGCTTTGTAAGTTTTAATAATAACGATGTTTTTGTCAGCACCGAATGATGCTGATTCAACTGGAAGAACATCGCCATCTTTGTTTACAACTGAATAGTTGTCAACATTATCTACTTGATACAAGTCTTTGCTGAATGTAACTTTGATTGTATCTGGATCTGTAACTTCAGCTTTTGTAACTTCAGGGCGAGTTTGGTCGATCTCTGGAGTTACTACTACAGAAGCATCTTTAGCGATCTTGTTGCCAGAGAAGTCAGTTACATTTTCTACGTAGATTGTAACTGGACCAGTTGGCAAGCCATTGTCATCATTGTTGAAAGTGAACTTGTATTTGTTATCAGCGACTTGAGAAACTTTGTTAGCTTCTTTATTGCTACCGCTGGATTTCCAGAATACATCAGACTCATCAAATGTGTCTGGGTCTACTTCTTCAGAGAAAGTAATAGTTACACTTTCCAGAGTTGCAGTAGCTTCTGCAATCGTTGGAGCAGTTGTATCTTCTACTACTGTGAACTGATGAGTCGAAGTCAATCCAGTGAAGCCTGCGAAGTCATTAACACCCTTAACTACCAACTTGTGGTCAGCTACGGAAAGAGCACCAGCATATGGAGTCAATACATATGTTCTGGAGTTCAGTTCTTTAACATCGCCATAGTATGCAGAACCATCCAATTCAAAGTTGCCTTGAGCTACACCAGATACAGGCTCACTGAAAGTAACTTTGATCGATTTAGTTCCCAAAGATTTAACAGCTGTTACTTCAGGAAGGTCGTTATCAGCAACTGTGAATTCAACTTCCTTAGCAGAAACTGTGTTGCTACCTGCTTTAACATTAGCTACACTCAAGTATTCCACTTTATTGTTAGTGAATTGGTTGTTAAGAGTCAATGTTACAGACTTAGCATCATCGGACAAAACAGCCGATTTGATAACTCTGCCGGACTTCAAAGTGTAGTTAGCAACATTCTCAGCAGTATCTTTGTCTACTTTACCGTCGAAAGTTACAACAGCTTCTTTCAAGTTAGAAGCAGCTACTTTCTCAACTTTAGTAGCGTCAGTTACTACCAAAGTAACAGTGTATTTCAACACTTTACCGTCTTTAGTAGTGTACTCAAGCTCAGTAGCTTTGTTAGCTTCAAGAGCTTTCTCCAAAGTTACTTCAACAACTTCGCCAGTGGACAAGTCAACTTAACATGAGTTGCATCAATAGCTTCAGCTTTAGCTACTTTCAATTGGGACTCTTCGTAGATTGCATATGCAGCAACGATTGCTTGGGAACGGCTAGCGTTAGCTTGGTAGTTGATACCAGCGTCGATAAACCCGCCCTTAACAGCTGCTTCTACATAGCCTTTAGCCCACTCAGTAGCAGTGTTGTTAGTTTCAGTTGGAACTTCAAGTTTCAATGCACGAACCAGAACTGCAGCGAGTTCTTGAACGGAAAGGTTACCACTTGGGTCGAACAATTTCTTCTCAGTGTTCTTACCTTCCATGATTCCCGCTTGAGTTACAGCTTCGATGTAAGTACGTGCCCAGTGCTTAGCATAGTTCTTATCGTTGTAAGAAGTAGCGTCAACTGGAGCAAGGTCAGTTGCTTTAGTGATGATCTTAGCCAATTCAGCACGAGTCAGGCTTCTGTCCAAGTGGGACAATCCATCTGGGAAACCTTCTACGATACCAGCGTCTTTCAATGCGTTAAATTGTTGTTCTGGTGTCAACTTAGCGTCAGCACCGAATGCTACAGTAGCAAACATGGAGAATGCCATTGCTGTAGACAAAGCTACGGATAAAATTTTCTTCATAACCTTTTTTTCTCCTCCTTGATTAACTATCACATAAGAGTTTTCTTTAATTGAATAGCTCGTGTTACTCATTAGCCATTGCACCCCCTTTCCAGAGTCTGAGCAGAGTTCCTATAAATTAGGTCTGCGACAAAGCCGCAGAAACTTATAAACTATGAGGCAAGCTAATAGAATGTAGAAGTAGACTAGTTTCCTAATCCTACCTAAACATTATACAATGAGTCCCAAGTGCCGTAAAGTTAATTTTTCTAAAAGATAGACAAGTTTCCCCATGAGGAACATGTTGGGATGTCTAAATTTGGTCCTCATCATCATGCTCACAATCTTAAACGCAGTAGAATAAAAAAAGTTGCGCCTATTTCAAAAAAAATTGCAAGATTGTTACCTTTTCTATTGTTCTCCTGCATTTCATCATATTGTCACGTGTTCCTGCTGACGGAAATTAGTATAACACCCCTGAATCTCCCAAGTCACCGTGCAAGTTTTTCCAGATCAATATTCTAAATATATGTACGAGTAACACAAATAAGACGTCCAAATTTGGACGCCTTATTGGGCAAATAAATAGCTTATGATTGCAATTTATTATTATCTAACTCTCATCGCCAATTGAATAATCCGGCTGCGCATCTTAGGATCAGAGTTCAGCTTCAAATACATATCATCAATTGCTTGCTTGTTATCCTTGTATTCCTTCTCATGCTTCATTGTATTATGAGACCATTCAATTAATTCATTCTCGGCATCACGCAGATCATTGAAAGCTTGGTGGAAACCTGTCTCTATAACAAGCCCCTCCATAACCAGTTGAGTTACTTCTTGTTCCTTAGCAATCTCTTCAATTCTCTTCTCCAATACTTTGGATCTATCCTCAAACTTTCTCTTTGCCTTTGAATATCCTAGTTGCGGTTTTGACAATATCGGTTTCATCAGTTCAAATTCACCCTTTTTGCAAAAAATGTTCTTCTGAATATTGTACTTGATCTTTCTTACTCTGCCTATTGTAACTTAATCCCCAACAAATTACAAAAAGATGTAATTGGAAAAAAATATCCCCTTGCCGCAATCCGCTCAGGCAAGGGGATATCCGATTACGTGTTAGCTAAAGTTCTTTGGGAAAAGACTCGTCGTCTTCTTTAACAACTCTACAGCGATCTTACCAGCTTCAGCCCGTGTCATATTGCTGTCCGGATTGAAGTTATAGGAAGGCTTCTTGGCCCCTGGCAAAGTAACAGGAGTACCGCTCATAATCTTCGCACTAGTAACGGCCGAAATCGCTGGCAGAGCATAGTAATCCATCTTGCCAGAATCAAGGAACGACTTCGCCAGGCTAGCTTTTAACTTCTGGTCGTTAGCTGGCAGTTTCAAGCTCTTCATCGCTCTTGCAATCATGACCGCTGCATCTTGGCGGGTTATCGGCATATTCGGCGAGAAGAAGCCTTCTGTACGTCCGGTTATGATTCCAGCTCTTGCTGCAGTCTCAAGATGTTCGAAATCCCAGGTTGCTGTCTTCGAACCATATGGCACATCAAAGAAGGTCTGTTGGTTCTCATCAGCATTAATTGGAAGATTTAAACCTTTAACTAGCAAAGTTGCAAACTCACCACGAGTCGTCTGATCATCCGCACCAAACATATCAGCGCGCAGTGCCTCCATAATTCCTTTCGAATACAATGCGTTCAGAATATTTCTGGCCCACGGATGGTTCGTAATATCGCTGTAACCACGGTTCAGCTTCATCACGGTATAATAGCCGAATTGGTCGAACGGTACCGTGATCGTATGCTTGCTCGAGTTTACCTCTCCAGGAATTCTTTCCCAACGACCGTAGCCGCCTGCATCGATATATCTGAATACTGTTACCAAAGTTCCAGCCTGATCGACTACATTCGGATCATAGCTAAGCGTTAACGTCCCGCGTTGGGAAGGAACAATCTTACGCTCATTCTCGAACGCGGTAAAGAAGCCTTCGGTAGAATATGGAGCCAGACCGTTCGTCGCTGGCTTATAGCCTAAGTTACCTTTATCCCCCAGCTCGCCGACACCGCCGTTAATCCAATAGATTTGTGAGATACGCGTAAAATTCGATGTATCTGCAGTTGAGTTAAAGCGGCTGATGTATGTGTCAGGAATAATAATATTGTTAATGCCGTCATTCTTGTTGATAAAGCCACCGTAATCATTGCGACGCTCTACAACGCCATCCTTCGGATCGGCAATCCCAAACAGAATTTTGTTGTCAGGATAGAACTTTGTCACCCGGTTGCTATTCATGGTCGCAGATTGAAGAACCGTTCCTTTCGGGAAGCTAAGTTCTAACGATTTATTGAATATACTATATTTGTTGGATACCTTCTCGGCCATATACTGGGAATCAATCTCTATTGCTCCCGTATAGTATACCTCTATCGTATCATTGATCGTTGAGTTACCGCGGACGATCTGAATCTTGATCTTTGTTGTCTTGTCCGGTTTCAACCCTACATAATCGTAAGTGAATCGATCCTTCATCTCCGGCTCAGGGCGACGGGTTGCTTCATTTTTATCAATAATTACTTTGGTAGCTCCCTCCGCCTCAATATCGAAGCGAATGAAGTTCTTGTTCACTACATACTTGTCGCCTACGGTAGGTTGTGGCGCAAGCAAACGGTATGGTGCCAATTCACGGGTAATTTCCAACCGTTGGTTCGTACGAGCACCTGTAGAATTAATTAATTCCAGGTTATAAACATGTGTACCCGGAGCATTAAATTTAAAATTGCGAATACGGAGAATAAAATCATTCTCATTACCCGTTAAATCGTAGTCATATCCTTGGTAAGTCGAAATTTCATGCTTAGTAGTGTTATCGAGCGATGCCGTAAATATTTTGTCAGAACCAAAATACAAATTAACATTCCTTGCCCCGCCACCACGGATGACAAGGTCATATTCTTGTTCGCTTGTCGCGTATTTATCATCCTTGAATGTGAACTCGGTAGGCTGTTCAAAGATCAAGGCAATCATATCTTTGACTAGTTCTTTAATATCCGCATCCGTTGAATCAAATTGATTCTCACTTGGGAATGGGGCCCGCGTCTTGCCTGTTGAAGGCACCTTAGCCGGATGGAACTGGCTAATGTTCGAGACATTCTCATCTACGATATAAATTCTGAGCTCTTTGCGAACCTCCCGTTTATTGCCCGCATTATCCATCGAAGTTCCCGTGAAGACGATGGAGTTCTCGCCATATACGAGTGGACCGTCTGGTTTGATGTTCAAAGTCAGACTGAATTTTGTTACCTTCGGAGTCGCCGTAAGGTCAACGTCCAATTTGGTATCACTACCATCAGCCCCTACACCTTGAGTCAATTTGTCCCCAGAAATGCCGTTAATAAAATACTGGGCGTTTGTTAGATTTTCAAAACCGATGTATTCACCGGTAATATTCATTTCATTTGTGCCATTTTTAGAGTTAAAGGTATAAGTCTGTCCATCGAACAAATTACTGACATAGATATAGTTTTTGGATACATAAGAAATATTAACGGTTGCAGCCGAAGAATTGCTGTATTTGAATCTAACCTGTTGCTCACCATTGGAGAAGCCGGTTATTTTATATATCCATGCATTCGTCTCGCCTTGGACGACAGTAGGTCCGCTAATGTTCAACGTCTTCGTCCCTAATGGCAAGTACTCACCTGTCAGCGCCCCAACTGGCGCACCGTTCGTTCTGACCATGATATAGAAGTCGCCGCTGCTAACTTGAGAGCCATCAAGCTTCGTCTGGCTGACATCCTTTAAATTACCATTGTAGGAATCTTTGTAATCCGGGAGATACATCAAATCTTTTATCAGTACCTGTCCCTCAAGATACTGGAAGATTGGAGTATAGGAAGCGGTAAAATTCCAAGCCGAACCATTAGCTCCGTAGTTTACAATTACTTTCGGCGATTGAGATGTCTTCACGATACCAGCGTCGTCTTTCTCTAATGGGAAAGGACTCGTCTTGAAAGTTACGAGACGATAAGACGGGTTTCCTAGTGAACCATTAATTACAACTTCAGTTCCTGCTTTAGGAACAAATTTTCCGCTATCGTCATAAAGATTGGAATCCAGAATTGAATCAATCGATACAGCATTTCCGTTTACTGTGATCTTAGAATCCGTTGCAAAATCCTTAGTGCTTGCACTATATGGTAGCAGCACTTGAATGATCATTGAGGCCGATGATAGACCTGTAGTCGTTAGAGTCGGCTTACTCTCAAACACTTTATATTCCTGATTCCCGTCCATCACGTACATATCTGTAAACGGGTCAGACAGCTTAAAGTAGTACACGTCACGAGTAATCGTGATAGAGTCAGACGCATTCGTAAACACGATTTTTAGTTTGTTCAGACCTGGCGACAAATTCAAAGGTGGCGTTGCCAATTGATTGTTGTAAATCTCCGTTGATAATGATGTGCCACCGTTAACAGATACAGTAGCTTTCGTCGTATTATGAACCTCTCCCAATAGGGAAATTGGCGAGTTCTCTACAACAACCCTTGTACCTTCATTTAAATTCACATCCGACAGAAGACCGCCGCCGGAGATAACGAGCTTGGATACATAAGGTATTTTGTCATAAAGTACGTAGAAAGATTCCGACCCTTCCAAGTTACCAATCGTACCTGTAAAAGTAATCCGGTTCAAGCCGGGGAACAAAGTCAGATTGGAAGCGTTAAAGCGGCTCTCCGGAGTGTTTGTATCCTTCTGAACCGTACCCGGAGCGGAATGGACCTTATCGGCTACCCAGGAATTTTTAGACGCATCCCAAGTAAACAAATCTACTTGAGCTCTTAGCGTATCTCCTGATACTTTGGAATAGGTACCGCTAATTGAAATCGTCGGACTATTTGTAATGTAAACTTCATCCCTAAGATTTTCCTTCGTCAAATCAAGATTGGACGTCTTGCGAATATCGAGGATATCCGGGCTAAAGTACGTCGTAGATGTTAAATCATTACTTGCGGCCAGCGCTTGCTGCGTAAGCCCTGTCGGAAACAAGGAGCCTACCAATACCATGAGCAGAAGCCACACGATTGATTTCTTGATGCGTTGCATGTGTTTATCTCTCCTTTTTGAATGGTCTGGTGATTCCCGCATTTCCATGGCGGAAACCCGTCCAATAATCGGCACTTATTTCTGTTATCGGACAAAAGGAGACAATCTTTTAGAAAAACCGTAAAATCCGTCACATTAAAATGTTTACTATCTCTTTGCTCACCGCAAAGGCCGTGCCTATCATCGCCACACTTTCCTGATCAACCGCATAGAATAATATGTAGATGTACAAAAAAACAACCCCTTCAGCACCTAAGCACCAAAGAGGTTGTCCCATTCAAACACATTTATATAAATCATATAATTTCTGTAATCTTCAGTTCCATCTTGCTAAATCGAAAATCCAAGTTCCTGCAGTCGTCTTACTTCGATCCCCGTTCTTCTCCGACCTTCATGCGCAGACGTGCCAGGAGATTCAACACTGGCCGTTTGGTCTTGCCGATAAGGCCAATGACTTCGGCTCCGATTTGTAGGAAGAAGACCATGACGCAGATGACTACAAAAGTAACCCAGTTGGCACTATACATCGCTGCCGAGGATTGGATAACTGCCAGCACTCCGAAGAAAGCAGCAATCCCGTAAATGATCAGCACCGTCTGGCGGTGGCTGAATCCGAGCTCGCGCAAGCAATGATGTAGATGCCCCTTGTCCGGTGAGAAGATAGGTTTCTTCTGCATCCAGCGGCGGATGATTGCAAACATCGTATCTGAGAGCGGTACACCGATCAGAATGATTGGCGTCAGGAACGACACAATTGCGACCTGCTTAAATCCGAGCAAGGATAATAGTGCAAGACAGAAGCCAAGGAACAACGATCCCGAGTCGCCCATAAATATCTTGGCTGGGTGGAAATTGAAATGCAGGAAGCCAAGGATACTTCCGAGCAACAGTAAGCTCATCAAGGCAACAACGACATTACCCATAATGAACGCCATCACAGCAATCGTTGCAATTGCAATGCCGGAAACCCCAGCTGCCAATCCATCCAGACCGTCAATCAGATTGATGGCATTGGTTACCCCGACGATCCATAGAATCGTGAACGGAATAGCGATCCAGCTCTCAATCGAAGCGTAGGTATGGAACGGTATATTCGCGAACTCCAGCCGCACGTCAAATCCGAAGACGACGATGCAGGCTGTCGCAATCTGCACAACAAATTTCAGCTTCACCGGCAAATCGAAGCGGTCATCCAGTGCTCCAAGCAGAACTGTTATCGTACCGCCCACAAGAAATGCCTTCATAAAATTCATCTCACGTACTGAGAATGATCCGGAACAAACCATATGATTATCAGAAAAGTAATTAAAAAAGATAAATAAATGCCCAATCCACCGAGTCGCGGCATAGTCTTCGTATGCACCTTACGTGCGTTAGGCACGTCCACAGCGCCGACCTTAAAAGCGAACTTCTTAACCAGCGGCGTGAGAGCAAGCGCCATACCAAGCGCGACGATAAACCCGATGGTATAGATCATCCACATGTGTAATAACCCCCAATTGTTCTGCCGGAATGATTATACTCCGTTTCAAAAAGAAAGACCAACCTCGTATTTAAGCAATAATACGCTGTTTTCTGTAATATTTCAATGAATTATCTTACTTTGGTCAGGTTTTCTCCCTCGCGCATCACCTTAACGGTAAATTTCGGTAGCGCAAGCATCCGCGGTAACCGGGATGGTTGTTTTAACAGACGGTATAACCATTCAAGCCGAAGCTTCTGGAATACAAGCGGAGCCCGCTTGGTCTTGCCGGATATAACATCAAAACTGCCTCCGACGCCCATCATAATTGGTACGCCGAGTGACTTCTTATATTTTGCGATCCAAGGCTCCTGCGTGTCCGCACCCCTAGCAACAAATAACAGATGCGGCGAGGTTTCCTTAATCGCTTGGACAACTTCCTCATCTTGTTCCGGACCAAAATATCCGTCCCGGTAGCCCGCGATCACCAGGCCTGGATATTGCTGAGACAAGCGGTGAGCCGTCTCTTCAATCACTTCCGGAGTCGATCCCATCAGATAGACTCTCCATTTACGTCCCGCGCCTTGCAGCAGTAGCTCATGCATCAAATCGATACCTGCCACCCGCTCTGCCACGGGATCGCCGCCTTTCTGCGCAGCCCAGACCACGCCGCTGCCATCTGGCACAATTAATTCAGCCGCCTGCATCATCTGCTTGTATTCCGGGTTCTCCAGAGCGGCCATAATCATAATTGGATTCGCGGTAATAATCTGATGGGGTGTCCCGGAAGCAACCACCTGAGACAAGTACTCCACCGTATCCTTCATTCCCCACTTACATACAGGAATGCCGAACATGGATACCGTCGGTACCGCTGTATCATGTGTTATCGTCATTTTCGGATCACCCTTTGCTCCGTAGAAATTGTGCGATATGCTCCGCCGGCAACCGTGCTGCTTTCTTCATCGCGTCGATCTTCGCTGTATTTGCTCTGCGCCTGGTCTCACCTTCGGTGAGCAGACGCTCGGCTTGCGCGGCAACAATCTGCGGATCGAGCTCATCCGTCGTTCCGACCGGAACACTGCCGACACGGCCGAGGAAATGATCGATCTTCGGATCATACGAGATGCCGAGCAGCGGAACTTCCCGCGAGGCCGCGTAGATCAAGCTGTGCAGCCTCATGCCGATCAGCAGGCTGCACTGGCTGACTTCCCGGAGCATATCCTGCGGATGCTCTGTCTCCGCCGCAATACTCACGGTGCTGCCGCTGTCTGCCACATTTCCCATCTGCTCCATGACGAAGCGCGAAGCTTCGTCATCGCCGGGAAATGAAATGGCAGGAAGCGGATATGCACCGGCTTGCGGCGGCTCAGCGAAGCCAGGCCTTCGGCCAGCTTCGCCAGTTCGGTCCGCGCTTCTGTCCAGAAGCGGACCGACACCCCCACCACCGGCAGCGCGGCCGCATCAGCGCCGACGCCGGTGGTAGCAGCGGACTCGCCCCCTTGCGAGTCCTGCTGTAGTTCTGCTGAAGCTGCCGCCCCATCTTCGGGCAGCTTCAGCCCCATCACCGGATCGGGGACAACTTCAATGTCCCCGCCCGGTATGCCCATGCTGCGGAGCAGCTCCGCCGACTCCGCATCCCGCACTGAGATATAATCGCAGCGCCGGAACACGGACGCGATAAATGGACGGAATAGCTTACGATTAACTGGGCCTACGCCCTGCGCATACACAAAGGTAGGCTTTCCAAGCCACTGCGCTAGCTTGATCACACCGAGATAATACGGGATCGACTTGAGCCCCGTCGCATCCTGCAGCAGGCTGCCCCGCCGCTGATCAATCCGTCGCTGTTCTTAATAGCGTTCCTTACTTCCGTAAATTTCATCCGATGTACAGCTTTTACTCCATAGGTACGACTCGTCCATTCGGGATCGATCGATAATACGACCGGTTCAATCTGTACCCGGATGCCCGGCCCTCCTCTTCCAGCGCAGTAAGAATAGATTGCAGCACTGCTTCATCCCCGCTGTTGCGAAAGCCGTAATATCCCGATAGAACTATGGTTTGAGGAGACGCGGTGACCATTTATCCCAGCACCTTTCGATAATATGCCAAATTACAATTGCGATTAAGCCAACGATCAATCCCAGTCCCAAACCGAGCAAGCCGCGAATCAGAGACAAGACCGCTGGTGTATGGATATGAGCGAACGTATCCACCATAGACAGTTGTCCCATCACCGCGACAACCATCACGTAGAGTGCCCAGCGATAACGGAACGCAGCGAAGATACCTGCCAGGAACAGCGGATGCGCAAGCAAGAATTCTTTATTTCTAGGTCTTACACCAAATGTATTCTCAAGGAAGGATCTGAACGCGGCTTCGCCAGGTAGCAGCGAGCCAGCGTTGCCTGTACGTGACAGGTAATACAGACCAACAACGCCCAAAATTCCAATCACAAGAATCCATAATAAAGTAATCTTCGTCTTGAGCCAACGGTTCAATTCTTTCCAGACGGATTCACCTTGGTATAAGAAGACATAAAGAGCAATCAGCAGAATCGGTCCCAAATGCAACAAGCTTACGCCGCGGAACTGATTCAGCACGAGACTGTACGTAATATTGTTAAGCAATGCGATCACAAAAGGAACCGCCGACAGCGAAATCACCGCCGTCTTCACATACAGAACGATCGTATGTGCCAGTCTTTTGCTATTAGGAATCACTGTCTTACCATCATTTACTTCATTTACTTTACGGATCGCCAGCACCATTGCAATGGTCGGGGCACTAATTGCCACAAACAGAGCAAGGGCCTGTTCCATTAATGTTGGTTTCAGTACATACAACCCTGCGGATCCGATCAGTCCGAGGACGAACACCGCAAGCGTAAGCGGAGCGATAAAGTAAGAAACCAACAAAGCAATAAACGCTAGGCCTCCAAGAACAACCAGTGCCTTCGCATACTTCTGCCAGGAAGCATCATATACGTGGAAGGCCTGCGCTTGCCCAGCTCGAATCCGTCATTCTGGATACGCTGAATGGCTTGTCCCGGTTCTTGAAGCGAATCAATCAGGTTATCAATCGGATTGGTAATCGCTGCTTTAGCCGCATCCTTAGCCGGAGAAGCATTCAAATAGATCATCCGAATGTTACGGTCCTTCACAGCAAGTGAGAACCGATCGGCTAAAGTCTCGATAGGCTGTCCTGCCTCCAAGTCCGCCAGCGAATGAAGACGAACTACATTATAATCCGTCAGATATGCCAGATTGTTGAAGCCTTTTTGAGGAGCCTTCAAATTCTCAATCGTAGCAATCCCAATATTATATTTATTCAGCAGGTCAGCAAAACCCTGCAAACTGTTCATTTTCTCATCATCTTCGAACCCTTTGACGGCTTCACCATCAAACAGGATACGATTTACGCCATGATCTGCGAAATATTGAAGCTCTTTATCCATCATCGCTTGATCATACGAGATATTATCAGACAACCGCGGCAAAATAATGAAGCCTTTATCCTGCAGCATCGAAAATGTCGTCTTATCAATCGGCATCGGCTTCAGCAGCGCCTCATCCGGAGACATCTCAACGACCAGACCCGGACGGCCTTCATATTCCCAAGGTGTAACTGTAACGCCTAAGCCGCGGAAAGCATCTTCAATCACTGGGCGAAGTTGCTTCTCGTTATCATCAGTCGTAAAAGCAATATAAGCAAAGTTGCTGTTCGGAGTCACCAGTGACTTGTTGAGCTTGGCGATATCCGCCTCACTGAGGACCATAATTCGTCTTGTCTTCTGATACTCGTCCAATGTGCTCTCGAACAGAGCCATAGTTGTAATTCCAGCTTTCTTCAATCGATCTAACTGTTCATTCATATATGCCGCTGGATTAGCTTGATAATTCGATATCTCCACCAAACCGCGATAATTGAATACAATCTCCACATTATTTGCCGAAGATTCCGTCTCCACCCGCTGATAAATGACAGGTATAGAGGCGACAATCCCCACAATCACCAAAATCCATAGCCATTTGCGGGAAGCTTTATTCCACCGCTGCCAACTTTGTACCACAAAGTTACCTCCTCAACTTAAGAAAAAAATATATCCATCCTATTATCTTACAATCTGACAGACCTCATAATCAAAACTGTGACAACATCATCCCTAACATCAAGACTACTAAGTTCTCGCTTCTGAGTCAAAAAATGCCCGATTGTTCGTCTATGCATGAAGGGAAATATAGGATACTCCGGTAAGCATAGACCAATAATACTTCAAATCTATAACTAAATCTTATCAAATTGTCACTTTTTTATCATTAAACGACATGGCAATCCCAGTAATTACTTCACTTATTGTAAAAAGTACACCTAAAATGCAACTACTCATCCATGCTAACGCAATGAGTCATTTTGCCTCATACACAACATTTAAGTCGACTTGATCAAGTCGACTTAAATGAACGGCTTATTCATTTCAAACTGCAAATGTAGCTTCAAGATGTTTTAACATACGTATTACGAATAAAGCTTGTGCCTTAAGCGTCTATACGCGCCAATACTTCATACTCCAGACGCTTCAGTCTTGCTTTGGCATCGTCGTTGGACTGCCCGCAAACTGCGAAATAGCATTTGATCTTCGGCTCAGTTCCAGATGGACGCAGGCAGAACCATGAACCATCCTTGAGCATGAATTTCAATACATTCTCCTTCGGAAGACCATCCAGTCCCAGGGAGTAGTCGAGCACTTCCTTCACATTAGAGCCTGCGATCTGCTGCGGCGGATTGCCACGGAAATCTTCCATCAGTGCACCGATCTTAGCCACACCATCTTGGCCTTTTAATGTACGAGAAGCGAGCGATTCACGATAGTATCCAAACTTCGCGTAGAGCTCCTCCAGCACATCGATTAAAGTCTTACCTTGACGCTTATAATAAGCGGCAGCTTCACAGATCAAAGTCGAGGCTACGATAGCATCCTTGTCACGTGCATAGTTGCCAGCCAGGTAACCATAGCTCTCTTCGTATCCGAATAGATAAGTATACTCACCAGTCTCATCGAACTGGTTCATTTTCTCGCCGATATATTTGAAGCCGGTCAGCGTATTAAACACAGTAGCACCATAGTGACGGGCAATGGTAGCACCCATCTCACTCGTTACGATCGTCTTCACAACCGCGCCATTCTCAGGGAACTTGCCCGCTTCCTTCAATTGACCCAGTACATAATGAACAAGGATCGCACCCGATTGATTACCGGTCAAAATCTCATATTCTCCATTCGCCGCTCTGACAACGGCTCCCATACGGTCAGCGTCCGGGTCCGTTCCCATCAGAATGTCCGCTCCAACCTTCTTACCAAGCTCTATCGCCATAGTGAACGCTTCGCGCTCCTCAGGGTTCGGAGACTTCACTGTGCTGAAATTGCCATCCGGCAACTCTTGCTCCTTCACAATATGAACCTGGGAGAAGCCGATCTTATCTAACACACGGCGCACCGGAAGATTCCCTGTTCCATGTAGAGGAGTAAATACGACGACCAAATCCTAGCTGCACCGGCAGCCATTAGCTCGCGATTCACACTAGTCGCAGCCACAACCTCAGCGAAAGCTTCGTCCTCCGCTTCACCGAGCCAGATGAGCATCCCTTGCTGTTCAGCCTCTTCACGGCTCAGACGCTTAATCCCGCCGAACGAAGTGACTTCACGAATCTTAGCGATGACCTGCTCCGCCTCATGCGGTACCAATTGTCCGCCGAAGGCATTATATACTTTATATCCATTATATTCAGGTGGATTATGGCTCGCAGTTACGACAATTCCGCCGGTTGCCGCTAATTCACGCACGGTGTAAGATAGCTGCGGTGTCGGACGTAACGATGTGAATAACTTAGCTACGATTCCATTGCCGGCAAGTACTAGCGCAGCCTCCAGAGCGAATTCAGGAGAGAAATGACGGCAATCATGAGCGATAACGACAGAAGGTTGACCTTCCTGTCCACGATGCGCCTGCAAAATATACTCAGCGAAGCCTTGCGTCGCCCGAGCCACCGTATAACGGTTCATCCGATTGCTTCCCGCGCCAATGACACCGCGTAATCCGCCAGTCCCAAATTCGAGGTCACGATAGAAGCGGTCTTCCAGCTCCGCCGGATTATTCTCAAGCTGCTTCAGCTCCTGCTTCGTTGCTTCATCGATGGCAGGATCTTGGAGCCAACTGTCTAGTCTTTGTCTCACATTCGTACTAAGTTCAGTCATGATTACAAACTCCTCCTAATTGTTCTACGTCTATCCCCTAAATTTAATAGATGGACAGGTCTCTATACAATAAACAATCACACATCCCCGTTTATGACAAAGCAAACATAATTACGCCTTCTGCAACGACTTTGTCGTCGACCTTGGCAACAGCTTTACCTTTACCGATGGAGCCCTTCAGGCGGATAATTTCTACTTCAAGACGCAGGGTATCGCCTGGCACGACTTGACCGCGGAAGCGGAATTCATCTAGGCCAGCCAAAAATCCGATCTTGCCTCGGTTGCTCTCCAAATTCAAAATCGCTACAGCGCCTACCTGCGCCAACGCTTCCGTGATTAACACGCCCGGCATTACCGGATATCCAGGGAAATGACCTGTAAAGAACGGTTCGTTCACCGTTACATTCTTGATGCCGACGGCACGCTTGCCTTCCTCCAACTCGACAATACGATCTACCAACAGGAACGGCGGGCGGTGCGGAATAATCTCTTGAATTTGTTTTACATCCAACATATGTAATTCCCCTTTCTTGAATTTAATTACTTTTATTTAGTGTAAGTTGAAAAAGTACGGTTTTCAGCACCAAAGCTTATGCTTCCGATGTGCGTTTTTTCAAAACGCTTCAGTTGGATGAAGCTAAGGCATGAGGAGCGGAGCTACACGTTTTCGTAGAAAACGGCCTCGGAAGCATTTGCTTGTAGTTTGTACGTGAGCACCTGAGATGTTTCCGTAGGAAACATGACTTCGTAAGCATCTGCTTAGGCCCGGCTGAATTCAAGATTCGATGCCGAGTTAACTTCATGATTCGCTTCGCGATCAAAAGTGGACTTTTTGAACTACCTCTCTTAGTATAAAAAAAGTTAAAGTTGATCACACTTTAATTATCCTTCGCCGCTGCAGAAGCGAGGGTTAAGATAAGGGGCTAATCCCGTGCAGCCATCGCTGTATAGGATTTAGCCCTTTTATTTTCAGATGGAAAACCTAGCACTTAGTCCCCCATCATTATACATTCTCCCACGCAAAAAGAAAACTCCCGTGTCCGGGAGTCTCTAAGCTATTCTCATCAAATCTATACTCAAAATCGGGATGCATCAAACCACCTTGCCCGCTAAGGAGCAAAGACCAGATCGAAAACGTGACGCCAGGTGCTCCAGTTCAATACATCATGTATATCCTGCTTGCCAAGTACAACGTACCCTGCTACCGCTCCACCAATCAAAGCGGCTGCGAAAAAAAGCAGTATTAACACAATCTTCAACAACGGGACCCACCATGCACGGCGCTTAACTTCCGGGTTATTCTTATCTGTCATGAAGCTCTCCACCTACCCGCGTAAGTTATTAGCCAAATTCATCATTGTATCACTCGAAGTCAAGGCACGAGCCGAGAGCTGGTAAGCTCTTTGAACTTGCATCAATTCCGCCATCTCATCCGTTAGATTCACGTTGGAGGACTCTATAGCTCCTTGACGGATACGTGCCTGCTGATCTTGAGGTAGAGCATAGGTGTTCGCCAGTACATCTGCTTCCTGTGCTCCTGGAGCGATTACGTATAAGTTTCCGTCCCTCTTCTGCAGAGCATCCGAGCGAATCGGCGTGTATAACTGAATCTGCCCAATCTGTTCAGCAGCTCCAGAACCAGAAACCGCTGTAATCCAGCCATGATCGTCAATTTGCAGCTTGGCATTAGCAGGAACGACAATTTTCTCCCCATCTGTATTTAACAAGTGGTTACCGTCATTCGTAACGAGCCAAGCGGATTCCGCATCATTCGGATCAGGTTGAATCATGAAGTTGCCTGCCCGTGTATAGGCCTTGATATTACCAGGTGTCATCACCGAGAATAAGGCATCCCCTTCGATTGCCAGATCTGTCGGAACATCGGTCTGTTTGATAGGCCCTTGTTCAAAATTAACCTTAGCTCCCGCCATGATGGAACCAAATCCCTGATTGAAACCAAGCGGAGAGACCCGGCCAGGCAATGCCATACCTTTTTCTTGCTGTTGAACGCGAGTCAACGTATCTTCAAAGGTTGCTTCCTTGCGCTTAAATCCAACTGTATTCAGATTAGCCATATTGTCGGCAAGCAAATCCAGACGCTGCTGAATCCCGCCCATGGATACCATGGCACTGATCATGGAGTTATTCATGTAGCACCTCCTATATTTAACCGTTCAAGTTTATATTGACAATAACCTATAAACCTATACCTTGCCAACCTCATTAACCGCTTTGTCCAAGCTCTTGTCATAGTATTGAACGATCTTCTGATTGGATTCATAGGCTCGCGCGGCAGCCATTAAGTCTACCATCGATTGGGCTGAGTCAACATTGGATACTTCGAGATAGCCTTGGCGAACCTCAGCACCTTCTCGATTCGTCAGCTGTCTAACATTAGGGGCTGTTCCAGCCTCCTCACGGAATACTCCGTTGCCATCACGAACCAGTTCTTGCGGTCGGTCTGCGACCGAGATGCCAAGATTCCCAACATCCACACGAGTCCCTGAATTATCATAATAGAAGAGTCTTCCGACACTATCACTCTGCAAGGAATCCATGGATACACCCGCAGGCAACACAACCGGATTATGATCCATATCGAGTACTCGATATCCTTGCGAAGTCATTAGAGATCCATCAGGAGCTACTGTGAAGCTTCCATCTCTCGTATATCGCAGTTGATTGTTCTCATCCATTACCGTGAAGAAAGCTTCCGGACGATAAAATACTTGACCGTTATTGTCCACATATCTGCCGAAGCATCAAATGGAATCAATTCCCCCGTAGTAGGATGATTCATTCCAATACTCGAGAGTAGTGCAAAGTCCGACCTCTTGCCAGTCTCCTTCAAATCTCCTTGTGCATAAGAAGCCAAGCTCTCTTCCGCAAAAACCCCGGTAGCCAACTTACCAATTCTACGATTATTACCGGACTGCTTGTCTCCAATAATCGAGATCAACGTATCGGGAAAAGAATGCGCAACTGAGCTTACCTGCTTATACCCTGGAGTATTGATATTTGCGATATTCTGCGTAATCGTATCGTGACGCCGTTGCTCGGCTATCATTCCTGATGCAGCAGTATAAAGTCCCCTGATCATGGACATGCCTCCAAATTCAAACTTTGCTGCTTCGGCCGCGCTTCCTCCGTCTTACACCGACGCAGCACCGATGATTTCATTCGATATACAGAATATATCGGTTGATTAGAATCTTTTCTTAATGGCCTTGTCCAAATTATCAAGCATAATGCCCGTCCCCTTCACGACGCAATGCATCGGATCTTCGGCGATCAGCACAGGCACATGCAATTCTTCAGCTAACAGCTCGTCCAATCCATGCAACAACGCACCGCCACCCGTCAAAATTACGCCACGGTCGATAATATCTGCCGACAGCTCCGGCGGAGTCCGCTCGAGCACCGACTTGGCCCCAGCTACTATCGTAGTAACCGAGTCGAACAGAGCTTCCTGAATTTCCTTCGATGTAATCGTAATCGTCAAAGGAAGTCCCGACACCATGTCTCGACCACGGATATCCATCTCTGCAACGCGGCCAGAAGGATGCACCGTACCTACACCGATCTTAATGTCCTCTGCCGTACGTTCGCCAATCAGGAGCTTGTACTTTCCTTTAATATATTTAATAATGGCGGAATCAAACTTGTCGCCGGCGATCTTGATAGACGAGGAAGTAACGATATCTCCCATGGAGAGAACCGCTACATCCGTCGTCCCACCGCCAATATCGACAACCATATTACCGCTCGGTTCAAAAATATCCATACCCGCCCCAATAGCCGCGGCCTTTGGTTCTTCTTCCATGAAGACTTCCTTGGCACCGCTTCGCTCGGCGGCTTCGCGAATCGACTTCTGCTCCACCGACGTTATATTCGTAGGAGCGCAGATCAAAATCCGGGGATGGCTGTACCAGCTCTTGCCCCCCACGCGATCGATAAAATACTTCATCATCGTCTCAGTGACATCAAAGTCAGCAATTACGCCGTCACGCAAAGGTCTGATCGCAACGATATTGCCTGGCGTACGTCCAACCATTCGCCTTGCATCCTCACCTACGGCGAGTACACGCTTAGCGTCATTATCAATGGCGACTACTGACGGTTCGTCAAGAACGACTCCTTTTCCTTTGACATGAATCAGTACATTCGCTGTACCCAAATCAATACCAATATCCTTGCTCATCATTAGGATGCTCCCCCAAAGCGTTTTTTGTTGACATATAAAGGGACGGTCTATATACAACGTGACACCGTTCTCTAATGTCGGCGAACTATTAGTTCATATAGACTGCCCAGGTCGGTAATTATGATGAAGAATCCAACTTATCTATGTTGATCCGATTAGGCAATCCGATGTGCAAAACATGGTAAATGTGTCCCAATATTTCCTTGCGCAGTCATTCGACAGAACGGTGTCTAAATCCGTGAAAATTCGGGTCCAATGGATAGAAATCCACATTGTCATACCATATTTAAAAATACCATACTTTGGGGGATGTGTTCAATGATAATCCTAAAGTCCCATTGCAACTCACGATAAGTACCGGAAAATCAGCGTGCTGAGCTAATTACCTCCCGTTTGTTCTGTCCCTTCTTCTTATACTTGATTTTTGTCGCTTCTCCTCCGCGAAGATGTCTGATTGACTTATGGTATTCGAGAATGTGCTTCACCTGATCTGCTAGATCCGGATTAATCTCCGGCAGACGCTCGGTTAAATCCTTATGCACCGTGCTTTTCGATACGCCGAATTCCTTGGCTATAGTCCGTACCGTGTGCCGAGTTTCCACGATGCAGCGACCAATTTTAATCGTCCGTTCTTTGATGTAATCGTGCACGCTCCCGCCTCCCTACTCGAGATAGTTTGGTACATTATATGAGGGGCGTGCCCATATATTCTTTGTTTCCAAGCCTGACAAGCCTAAGCGAGGCCAAATATTTTAATTGCCACAGTGAAATTAACAACAAACCGCCGTAGTATTTCTCGGTTAGTTCCGCGCGGGTAGCCCACCGAAGTCTCTGATAAACAAATTGGTTGACGTAAAATAGGCAAATGTTGTTTGACAAAAATAACCATAGGTTGTATAGTTAGTTACATGAGTAATTAACCAGTTTGGTGGTGTGGATAATGACAACAATAATGGATGACAGCCGCCCTATATTTGTGCAAATTGCCGAACGTATTGAGGACGACATCATCGAAGGTAGATTGCCTGAAGAATCTCAAGTACCCTCAACGAATCAATTCGCATCTTTCTTTCAGATCAATCCGGCAACTGCAGCGAAAGGAGTCAACCTGCTGGTGGATGAGAACATTTTGTACAAAAAGCGGGGGATCGGAATGTTTGTAACAACAGGGGCAAGAGCTAGGCTTATGGACAAACGGAAAGAACTTTTTTATGAGCAATATGTAATAGCCATGATCAGAGAAGCAGAAAAGCTGGGAATTACCAAAGAGCAGTTAACCGATATGATTCAGAGAGGGGATAGGCAGAAATGAATACCATTGTTGATGTGAAAGGTCTGAGTAAAACATATGACAATGTCACAATTATCAACGATGTTACCTTTTCCTTAGAGGCAAACAAAATCTATGGTCTTCTTGGACGTAACGGGGCTGGCAAAACAACGATTATGCATATGCTGACAGCACAAATATTCCCGACAAGTGGTGAACTGCATGTGTTTGGAGCAGCCCCTTATGAGAATAACTCTGTATTGAACAAGATTTGCTTCATTAAGGAGAGTCAGAAGTATCCCGACAGCTTTCGAATTTCCGATATCATCGATTTGTGCCCTGCTATATTTCCGAATTGGGACCAGGAATTTGCCAATCAACTTTTGGAGGACTTCATGCTTCCAGTTAAGCGTCGCATTAAAAAACTGTCACGCGGGATGCTCTCCTCTGTTGGTATTATCATTGGACTTACAAGCCGTGCACCGCTCACTATTTTTGATGAGCCTTACCTCGGACTCGATGCAGTAGCACGCAGCTTGTTCTATGATCGCTTGATCGAGGATTATGCTGAACACCCAAGAACGATAGTGTTATCCTCACATTTGATTGATGAGGTTAGTCAATTATTGGAGCATGTTATCGTGATAGATGGTGGAAAGATCATGCTGAATGAAGATGCAGATGCACTACGCGGTCGTGCCTATTCCGTCGTAGGCCAAACGACTATAGTCGAGTCATTCATCTCCGACCATACGACAATCGATAGGCAATACCTCGGAGGTCTGTTGTCTGCTACCGTGCTTGGCAGCTTAACTAGGCATAACCAAGAACAAGCCGCTGAACTTGGACTGGAACTCGTTCCCGTATCACTTCAACAACTCATTGTTCACCTCACGAAAGAAAAATCCAATCGCAAGGCGGTGAAAACTCAATGAACCGAATTGCAACGGTAATCAAAATGCATGCCAAAGATAAAGTGATGTGGCACATGTCATGGTTCTTAATTCTATTCCCTTTTCTTATCAATGTGGTCATCGGCAGTATGCTTAAGCTTGAAGAAGGTTATTACAGTGGCGGTATTTCTTCCATTTTCATTTTTTTGTTGATACTTGGTATTTTAACCGTAACCCAAAACTTTCCCTTTGCATTTGGCTTTGGCATCCGTAGAACGGATTACTTTATAGGAACCATATTGATGTTTGCACTGTCAGGCATAGTCATTGCTACTATTCTACTACTGCTGTCTCTCAGCGAAAGTTATATTACCGGGCAGTTTCATGTTAATTTCCACTATTTCCACTTACCTTATATAAACGATGGTAGCTTGTTCGAGCAATGGTGGTTCTACTTTTCTACGGCTATTAATCTCACTACAACCGGATTCGCTATAGCAATGATCCACCGACGTTATGGCCGTATGGGAATGTTCATCTTCTTCCCAATTATCCTTGTCTTCAGCTTGATCTTCAGTTACCTCTGCACTTACTTCGGCTGGTGGAACACGATATGGATATGGCTAAGCAGTCATTCAGCTGCACAACTTGCAACGGGTCTATTCTCCTTGGCGGTCATCTACTCCTTATTCGCTTTTCTTATGATTCGCAAGACTACCGCTTCATAAATATGCAACCATAGCAAAGCCGCCAGACCTAAGGTCAGGCGGCTTTGCTTGCAGCGACTATGATTCGAACCCTAGCCTAATTGTTTTTAGGCAATACATTTGTCGGATTAACCGGTTCATCATTCTCATACACTGCGAAATGAACGTGGTTGCCAAGATCTTTCTCGAGCTCATTGCGTCCGGAGCTTGCGATCACATCGCCTTGCTTCACTTCAGCATTCATCTCCACCTTCACATCAGACAAGCTCTCATACACGGTCTTCATATTGCCCGGATGAGTAATCTCTACAACATATCCGATCAGTGGAACTTCTTGTACCCGAGTGATTTTACCGCTCATTGCTGCTTTCACTTCAAATGTCTGATCATCTTTGCGTGCCAGGTCAATACCCATGTTCGCTCTATACGTATCGTTGTAATGAACAAGCGCCGCTTGATGATCTTCAGCACTTCCGTCCTTATCATAGAACGGTTTGACAACAGTAACGTCAGCTACGTTAGCAACAGGCCATACCATATCCTCAGCGGAAGCAACCGTCTCAGCAGCTTCTTCTCCCTGCTTCCCGTCTACTTTCCCTGCGGTTCCCTGACTGTCATCAATAGATTGGGAGGTACTGGCAGGGGCGTCTTTTGGCTTTTGGCTGGCATCCTGATAGACCCACACTAACGTTAGTATAATTGCCACTGCCGCCACGTAAATTGCTGGGAACACCCATCTTTTCGAGAATACTCTCTTCCACGCGGACACCTGTGATACCGGTTCTCCCATTGTTATTTTAGGAGATTCCTCATGGTTCTTCTTTTTACTATTTTGTTCATTCATTACCTCATCACCTCAATAATCATTGTTACCGAGGCAATTGCTTTTATACTTGGCTATACTAATTTTTTTTGAAAATAGGGAGAATACCAGAGAGTACACTCTATTGAACATAGCTATCTTGATGAACAAAGGAAAACTAGTTGGGTTTCTTCCATCTACTTTGGGATGTCCATAGCGGTTCGATGGAGTAGTTGCCTATTGTACAGTTAATTACGTGGGGCAAGAACATCAGATACTTGGTTGAAGGAAATCCCCGTATAGTAGTGTTTGAGAATTTGTGTGGTCGTATAACCCTGCTTGGCCATCCCATTGGCTCCCCACTGACTCATACCGACGCCATGACCTGAGCCATAGGTTGTGATCTTCACCTCGGCACCATCCAGTACCATATTGAACTGACTGGAGCGCAGTTCCAGCTTCTCGCGAACTTCCCGCCCACTATACGTCTTATCGCCAATTCGGATGTCCTTCACACTGCCTCCTGTAGTTACGGACAGTACTTGGAACAGCTTAGGGATAGGCGCTCCCTGACGGCCTGTAGTCGGAAGTGCAGGAGCAGATTGTCCCAGTTTGGAAAACAATTCATTCACACTGATTTGCGCAGTCTCTTGATTGTGAGGATCCAGCTTGCTATCCCATGGACTTGATACACTGCGGAGATAAGGCACCTGATCGGACCAGTAATCCTCCGAATTCTCCGTATATCCACCACTGGAGGAGAAGAAAGCGGCCGTAATGGGTTGACCCTGATATGTCATAATAATACCACGCGTCAGGGAGGCGGCCTGCTGCAGCTTTTGAAGATCCTCACCGCGTCCATCATTCTCCCATGCTCTGAGCGAATCGCTAGACACATAGGCTTGATGCTCTACCGTATCATTCACATCGGCGTTACCGCTAGGTACGCCGCTAGTGTCGCTGGCGGCAAGGCGGCGAACAATGAAGGTGCGGGCGGCAATCGCCTGCGCCTTCAGGGCTGCGAGCTCGAAGTCAGCCGGCATCTCGGCGGCCAACACGCCAGTGACGTACTCCTCGAGCGGCAGCGTCTCTACCTTGCCCGTGTGCGTCAAATATACGCGCACGGGCCACTGATCGGGATCGGCCGCAGCCTCACGGCCCGATCCCACCGCCTTGCCGCCGGCCTGTCCCGCGGCCGGCGAATGCACCGCCGCCGTAATACCGGCGGCGTCCTGCGCCTGCGTTGCCCCGCGCTGTACGAGCAGCGCGGGCAGCAGCACCGCTAGCGCGCTTACCGCCGCAAGGGCAGCTAGTCCACCAAATCTTATGCTCCGTCCGTCATTCATCAAATCTATGACCTCCATCCAATTCACATCTATCTCTAGATTCTGCTAACCTTCTCTACTAATTTTTATGCAAAAACTAGGCTGCACATACCTTAAATATATATATCAATGGAGGCCGAGTTCTCTTCTTCTGAAATAAATAAGAGGCCATCTCTTATCTCATCCGTAGATGACATAAGAGATGACCTCTTCATAATTAATGATTTGATGATTTGGATTAAGCCCAGGTTGGCTGAATCTTCAATGAAGACAATTCATTCTGTACAGTCTGAGCCGCTTTCTCCGGCTCTGCAACTGTCTCCTCTTTGCTAATACGCCAAATATTAGCGCCAAGTCCAGCTAATTTCTCAGTCAGATTGACGTATCCACGATCAATATGATGTGTACCGCTCACTTCAGTCGTGCCCTCAGCTACGAGACCCGCGATAATAAGCGCGGCTCCTGCACGCAAATCCGTCGCACATACTTTAGCACCGCTAAGCTTGGATCCACCCGAGACAATAGCACTTCTTCCTTCTACCTTGATCTCAGCGTTCATCAGACGGAATTGGTCGACATGCATGAAGCGATTCTCAAATACAGTCTCCGTAACAACACTCGTTCCTTCCGAAGCGAGCAGAAGAGCCATCATTTGCGATTGCATATCCGTCGGAAAACCTGGATAAGGCAAGGTCTTCACATCTACAGCTTTGAGCGGCTTATCCGCAATAACGCGTACACCGTTCTCTTCCGCTTCGATCGTTACGCCCATCTCTTCAAGCTTAGAAATAATCGGTCCCAAATGGTCGGCGATCGCGCCTTCTACGAATACATTACCTCCGGTAATCGCAGCGGCTACCATAAATGTTCCGGCCTCGACGCGGTCAGGAATCACTGTGTGCTCAACGCCATGCAGCTTCTCTACACCTTCAATGCGAATAACACCGGTGCCTGCGCCGCGAACGACCGCACCCATACTATTTAAATAGTTGGCCAAATCGACGATTTCCGGCTCTTTAGCCGCATTCTCGATCACCGTTGTACCTTCTGCCAACGTGGCCGCCATCATAATATTCTCCGTAGCACCTACGCTTGCCACATCCAGATATATCTTCGCGCCATGCAATTTGCCAGTAGATCTAGCTTCGATAAAACCTTGTCCCAAGTTAATCTCTGCACCCATCGCTTCAAAGCCCTTCAGATGCTGATCAATTGGTCTAGTTCCAATCGCACAGCCTCCAGGCAATGAGATTCGCGCATGTCCTGTTCGTGTTAACAGTGGCCCCATTACGAGAAAAGACGCCCGCATTTTACGTACCAAATCGTACGGTGCTTCACAGGAGGCGATTGTCCGTGCATCGACCGTGATAACCTCACGCTCGTAATTCACGTTCGCTCCTAACGATTCTAATACTTTATTAATCGTCATCACATCATCCAGAGGTGGCGCATCACGAATGATGCTCACGGTATCCTCTCCCAATAAAGACGCTGCGATGATCGGCAGCACTGAATTTTTAGCTCCGCTCACTTTAACGTTCCCGGCCAAGACATTGCCACCGCGGACGATAAATTTACTCATCTCGGTTCCCTCCGCGTGTTCATTTTCACTATTTTCCCCGACATAAAAAATAGTATCCCGCTTAATTTCCCTAAATTTCATCATATCAAATTTCATTTACATCACACAAGGTCTAATTTGTGTCAATAAGATTTATCATACCAACAATTCCGTAAGCAATCAACGATCATTAGATATTCTTATCCACATTGTTGACACAATATTTTGATGTTATTCGACAAATTCATACCCCATCATATTCTAACATAATTATGGCAAGTTTGCCCTTAATGTTAGAACATGTAACGCAACATCTGCGTATATCCCCAATAGTCAAGGACAAAGGCAGCTACAAAGTGTCCCAATACTACAGCGAGCAGTAATTGGAGCAGCTTCCCCTGTGGTCCTTTCGGATTGCGGATGATCAGATCTAGCTTGAGATTTTGCAGCGCCCACCAGGATATAGCGATACAGACCAGCGATACAATAATCCCCGTAAGACCACCGATCCCGACCGATGATGATGCCGACTCGACCGGATTCACATGATTTCCCCCGTCACGTTATATTTATGCTGTTGGCCCCTAATCGGTTAATAAGTAACCAAAGAAAAGACGGCCTGAAAATATAGACCTTCTATATCATACTTGGCAACGAGACAATAATCCAGTACTACTTTTCATTGTAAAGGTTTCCAGTAGAATCTATTTTGTAACCTTTGTTTCTGAATTATGCAGCCAGGTATTTACGAAAAATAATATAATGAACTCAATAACCTATGGAGAGGAAGAATAAATCCACTATGATCATAGAAGTCATTGCCTATACGTTGTCAGATGCCCTGATTGCAGCTAGGAACGGAGCGGATCGCCTCGAAGTCATTACAGCCCCTTCAGAAGGAGGGCTAACCCCAAGTCTTGGTCTTGTCCAAGCTATTCGAGAACAGGTTGATATCGATATTCGGGTCATGATTCGACCACACAGCCGTAACTTCATCTATACAAACGAAGACATCGCCGTCATGGAGCGCGATATTGCCATCTTCCGATCGCTCGGTGTCTCAGGTCTTGTGACCGGAGCCCTAACGCCGCAGGGAGACATTGATACTGTTGCGCTTGAGAGACTTCTCTCAGCTGCCGAAGACCTGGCGATAACATTCCATCGGGCGATCGATGAAGCTGCTGATCTGGAGCAAGCCATCTATACCCTTGGTCAATATCCACAAATCACTCATATTCTTACTTCTGGCGGCCAGTCCTCCGTGCTTAATGCTACTGATATCATCGAGCGGTTAAGACTTGTGGCCAAGCAGCAAGGGATTACACTGCTGCCAGGCGCCGGACTCCATATCGATGCCCTTGAGACATTTCTTCGCCAGACATCGGTTCAAGAATTTCATATCGGCTCAGCAGCAAGGCAGGGCGGCAGCATTATGAATCCTGTCGACGCGGACATGCTATCCACGATACGACGCATCGCTGACCAATTTTAATGACTCCAATAATTCATAATAATATAGGTATGAAGGCTCAGGAGCATAGAAGCAGAAAAGACCGGAACATCTTCAAGCGATGTCCGGTCTTTTCTATCTATTTGGAGTTGGCGACATTAATCCGCGTTACCGCTCTTTGCAAAGCAAGCTCAGCACGACGTTGGTCAACCCGGTCCTGGCCACCGCGCGCCAATCGGCGCTCAGCGCGTTCACGGGAAGCAATAGCCCGTTCCAGGTCGATATCCTCAGGCATCTCTGCACTTTCGGCAAGAATGATCGCCTTATCCCCTTGCACCTCAGCGAAGCCTCCGTGCACAGCGATCGCGATCTTCTTCCCACCTATTCTCGCCTCAATTGGCGCAACCTTCAGTGGAGTCACGAACGGAATATGTCCGGGTAAGATACCAAGTTCCCCTTCAGTTCCGCGGATTGTCAGACTGTTCACTTCTTCTGTGAACACAATATGCTCCGGTGTAACAATTTCCAGTGTAAAGGTACTCACTTTTCATCCCTCCTGTTCGTGGGACATTCATTTCTGAAGCATCCGACGTGAACGGTGCAATTTACAGCGTCTTCGCTTTCTCTACTGCCTCTTCAATCGTACCGACATAGAGGAAGGCGGCTTCTGGAAGATCGTCATGCTTGCCTTCAAGAATTTCCTTGAAGCTGCGAACCGTCTCAGCAACCGGAACATACTTCCCTTTCAAGCCAGTAAACTGTTCAGCAACGTTAAATGGCTGAGATAAGAAACGTTCAACCTTACGCGCACGAGCAACGATCACCTTATCATCCTCAGACAATTCATCCATACCGAGGATCGCAATAATATCCTGAAGCTCTTTGTAACGAGCCAGCAATTGCTTAACCCCTTGTGACACGTTGTAATGTTCTTCCCCTACGACATCAGGAGAGAGCATACGCGAGCTGGATGCAAGTGGGTCCACAGCGGGGAAGATACCCTTCTCGGAAATTTTACGATCCAGGTTCGTCGTCGCATCAAGGTGAGCAAATGTAGTAGCCGGAGCCGGGTCAGTATAGTCATCCGCAGGAACGTAGATCGCTTGGATCGAAGTAACGGAACCTTTCTTCGTCGAAGTGATCCGTTCTTGCAATTGTCCCATTTCCGTAGCCAGTGTAGGCTGATAACCTACCGCAGAAGGCATCCGTCCGAGTAGAGCGGATACTTCCGAGCCCGCTTGTGTAAAGCGGAAGATGTTATCGATAAAGAGAAGCACGTCGCGGCCCTCTTGGTCGCGGAAAAATTCAGCCATCGTCAGACCTGTCAGGGCCACGCGAAGACGCGCACCTGGCGGCTCGTTCATTTGTCCGAATACCATCGCTGTCTTATTAATAACGCCGGACTCAGACATTTCCATGTACAAGTCATTACCTTCACGGGTACGTTCACCAACGCCCGCAAATACCGAGATACCACCATGTTCTTGAGCGATGTTATGAATCAGTTCCTGGATCGCAACCGTTTTACCTACACCAGCACCACCGAACAGGCCGATTTTACCCCCCTTGGCATAAGGAGCGAGCAAGTCGATAACCTTGATCCCCGTCTCCAGGATTTCGGATTGCGTCGACAATTCTTCAAACGCAGGAGGATCACGATGAATCGGATTTCTCACTTCGCCTTCAACTTGACCTTTATTATCGATCGTCTCACCAAGCACGTTAAATACCCGACCGAGCGTAACCTCACCTACTGGTACAGAGATCGGAGCGCCTAGATCGATCGCATCTATTCCACGTACAAGACCGTCTGTTGAAGACATAGCGATACAGCGCACCAGATTGTCGCCTAAATGGCTAAATGTCTCCAGCATCAGGTCGCCTTGATCGCCTTGCTTCACAATTTTAATAGCGTTATAAATTTCCGGTAGTTGGCCGCGTTCGAATTCGATATCAACGACCGCGCCCATTACGCTAACAACGCGTCCTTTGTTCATCCTTTTTGTTCCCTCCTAGTTACTTACTTATCCTTGCGCGTTTGCTCCGGCAACGATTTCTGTAATCTCTTGAGTAATCGCCGCTTGGCGAGCACGGTTGTATGTCAGGGTAAGTTCATTAATCATCTTCGTAGCGTTCTTCGTAGCGCTGCCCATCGCAGTCATCTTCGCGCCAAGCTCACTCGCTTTACCTTCCAATAGTGCAGCAAAAATGAGGGTCTCTGCATATTTAGGCAGAAGGACTTCAAGCACACCTTCAGGCGATGGCTCGTATTCATACTCTGCTGTTGCACCATGGTGCTCCACACTTTCAAAAGGAAGCAAACGGTCAACCGTCGGCATCTGCGTAATCGCATTGATAAACTTGCTGTAGCAGAGATAAACCTCGTCATACTCTTCGTGTTCAAAGCCTTGAACAGCCGCATAAGCCAGAGATTTAATATCAGCAAATTTCGGAGTGTCAGATAAATCCGTCACATCTTGAACAATGGGATAATTACGCCGATTGAGATAATCACGGCCTTTACGACCAATCGTAAACAGACCATATTCGTCTTTAGAAGCATGCTTTTCTTTGATAAAATCCGTAACTGTACGCAGCATGTTAGCGTTGTATCCGCCAACTAGCCCACCATCAGAAGTGATTACAATATACGCCGTACGCTTCACAGGACGTGAGACGAGCATCGGGTGAGAGACTCCGTTCGAACCGGTCGCGATGCTGGACACAACTTCTCTCAGCTTCTCAACGTAAGGACGAGAAGATTGAGCTGTCTCCTGAGCTTTTCTAAGCTTGGCGGAAGCAACCATCTCCATCGCTTTCGTAATTTGCCGAGTATTCTGAACGCTCTTGATCTGGCGTTTTATTTCGCGCATCCCTTTTGCCATGATTTCACCACCTTAGAACTTTGGCCGAGCCAAAGTTAACATCGTAAGCATTAACTTAAATCTACATAATCACAAACCGGCGATCCGGCATGGAGCCAGGGCCCGTTATGAATCAATTATTCGTTTATACGGAACCGGCAAAACCTCTCTTGAACTTCTCGATGATTTCCTTCAACTTCTCTTCGTTATCCGCAGTTAAATCTTTCGTATCGCGAATCGATTGCAGGACATCATCATGCTGGTTCTTCACAAAGCTGAGGAATTCGGACTCAAAGCGGCGTACATCGCTAACCTCAATATCATCAAGGTAACCTTTAACTGCCGTATACAAGCTAATGACTTGCTCTTCTACTGCAAGCGGTTGGTGAATACCTTGCTTCAGAATCTCCATCATACGCGAACCGCGGGTCAAACGCGCTTGCGTCGATTTATCCAGGTCGGAACCGAACTGGGAGAACGCTTGAAGCTCGCGGTATTGCGCCAGATCCAGACGCAGCGTGCCCGCTACTTTCTTCATCGCCTTAATTTGCGCCGAGCCACCTACCCGGGATACGGAGATACCGACGTTGATCGCCGGACGTTGGCCGGAATAGAACAGGTCGGACTCCAAGAAGATTTGACCGTCCGTAATTGAGATTACGTTAGTCGGGATATATGCGGATACGTCAGAAGCCTGCGTCTCAATGAAAGGAAGCGCAGTGATCGATCCACCGCCAAGCTCGTCGCTCAACTTAGCTGCACGTTCCAGCAAACGGGAGTGCAGATAGAATACGTCACCTGGGAATGCTTCACGACCTGGAGGACGACGAAGCAGCAAGGACAATTCGCGGTAAGCCGCAGCTTGCTTCGACAAGTCATCATAGATAATTAGGACATGCTCGCCTTTGTACATGAAGTACTCAGCCATAGCAACGCCCGCATAAGGAGCGATATACAAGAGCGGTGAAGGTTCCGATGCGGAAGCCGTTACCACGATGGTATAATCAAGTGCCCCATGTTTGCGTAAAGTTTCAACTACGTTAACTACAGTAGATTGCTTCTGACCGATAGCAACGTAGATACATTTTACGCCACTGCCCTTCTGGTTAATGATCGCATCGATCGCCAGAGCGGTCTTACCGGTCTGACGGTCACCGATGATCAGTTCCCGTTGGCCGCGGCCGATTGGAACCATGGAGTCAATTGCCTTGATTCCCGTTTGCATCGGTTCATGAACGGATTTCCGGTCGATAACGCCTGGCGCGTTATTCTCAACAGGACGGAATTCCGAAGTCTCGATAGGACCTCTACCGTCCACCGGCTGTCCCAGCGGGTTAACTACGCGTCCGAGTAATGCGTCCCCAACGGGAACCTGCATAATTTGTCCGGTACGTTTTACTTGATCCCCTTCACGAATTGCGCTGTATGGTCCCAAGATAACGACACCGACATTGCTTTCCTCAAGGTTGAGCGCTAGACCATATACGCCATTTTCAAATTCAAGCAACTCGTTGGCCATTGCATTCTCGAGGCCATGAATACGGGCAATACCGTCACCAACTTGGATGACTGTGCCGACTTCGGCAACTTCAATTTCCGATTTATATTGTTCGATCTGACTTTTAATCAGTGTACTGATCTCTTCAGGTCTGATACTCAAGACTTTCACCCCTATCTACAGTGCTTGTCTTCGAAAAGACTTTTCAAGCCGTTCCAGCTTGCCGGATAAACTTCCGTCATACAACGTATCGCCAATTCTTACTTTCATTCCGCCCAACAGGCTAGAATCGACCACGTTTTCGACGCGAATCTTCTTATTTACGAGTCCGCCAAACTCGGCGGCTACCTGCTCTTGTTCCTTCTCATTCAAAGGATATGTCGTATAGACGATCGCATTCGCAATACCCAGAGCATCACTAGAGATTTTGATATAAGACTCCAGCAATTCGGCAACAACTCGGTACGTCCACGCTCCAATAGAAGTTTCATGAGATTGACCACAGGTCTAGACAATTTGCCTTCAATAGCCTGGGAAACTGTCTCCCATTTCGTCTCCACAGTGATTCTTGGTGAAGCAATAAATTGAGCAACTTCGTCCCCTGCTGTAAAGGCAGAAACCAGATCCTTCAATTCCTTCTCTACCTCTAGAGCGCGGCCTTCTTGTACCGCAATCTCATACAACGCCTTGGCATACCGCTTAGCTGCTACAACCTCGCTACTCATGAGCGTCCACCGACTTCTTTCAGGTACTTGTCAACCAACTCACCTTGTACCTTGTCTTCACTGACCTCTTGTTCGATCAGTTTAGAAGCAATTTTCACAGACGCAGAGCCAAGCTCGCTGCGGAGTTGTTCGACTGCCTTGTTCTTCTCGCTCTGAATGTCGCGAATCGCTTCGTTCTTGAGACGAGATGCCTCGCTCTTCGCTTCCTCCATAATATGAGCAGCCTGCTTGTTACTGGTTTGCTTGGACTGTTCGATAATTTCATAGGCTTCTTTACGCGCATCTTGAAGAGCCGCTTTTTGTTCCTCCACAAAAGTGTGTGCCTGCTCTCTGGTTTGCGCTGCTTCATCAAGCTGTTGCTTCACCAGTTCACGGCGTTTCTCCATCACGGAGAACAGCGGACCAAAAGCGTATTTGTTTAATAGCCAGTATAAAATCCCGATCGCGATCATCGAGATGACGGTGTTTTCCCATACGAAATTCAAACTTAGTCACTCCTTTCCGAAGCTTCCGTAATGCGTGTCTTGACCACGAGAGCTAAAAAGAAGGCGCGGACGGCTGTGGCCTTCCCCGCCAGTTCTTTTTAAATTCAATTATTAAGCTTTACCGAAGAACATAAATGCAAGAACCACACCGATAATCGGAAGTACTTCGATCAAGCCGACCCCGATGAACATCGTAGTCTGTAAAGTCGATTTAGCTTCAGGTTGACGTGCCATTCCTTCTACTGTTTTGCTGATAACCAGACCGTTACCGATTGCTGCGCCGAACGCGCCCAAACCTGCTACGATAGCTGCTGCCAATAATGCCATTGCTCCCATTTGTATATCCTCCTTAAAATAAATATCTAATGTTTTATGTTCAGTCAGAATGAAGCTTTGCTCCACTTAACTTGAATCTAACTCTTAATGATGTTCTTCATCGTGCGTCTGAAGGGTTTGCGAAATATATACCATCATCAGAATAACAAAGACGAATGCCTGAATCGCACCGATGAACAAACTGAAGCCTTGCCATGCCATCATCAGCGGAATCGAGAAGATCATACCGACAACACCGGCTTTGGCCAGAGTCATGATCGTTCCAATCAGCACCTCACCCGCGAAGATATTCGCGAATAGACGAATCCCGTGTGTAACAAACTTAGACAGCGTCTCAATCAAGTTAATAGGGAAAAAGATAGGATATGGTTCAAAATAATGTTTTAGATAGTTCTTCGTATTCTTAACCAATCCAAGTCCATGGGATAGTAGAAATACGAGTAAAGCTAATCCCATCGTTACACTGACATCAGCGGTCGGTGATTTCCACCAAGCAACTTCAGCTTCAGCCGTTTCTTCAGGATGAGCTGCTTGTTCTTCATGAAGTTTGTCGGTTACGGTTGTAATCTCATGACCGAAGATCTTCGCATCGGCTGGGTCATGATATTCAGTAACAACACCGAATGGTAGACCGAGCAGGTTCGCAACGAAGATGAACATAATCATGGTCATTGCTAGAGATAGGAAGGGTTTACCCTTCTTCCAATCCATCGTACTGGATATCATATTTTGGACAAACTCCACAACCCATTCCATAAAATTCTGCAGCTTACCAGGATTCTCAACAGATAAATTGCGTGTTGCCAATTTTGCGATAACAAATACGATTGTACAAGTAACGACTAGCATCAAAACAATAGATAGGTCGACACGTATACCGGCCAACGCTATGACTGGAGCTTCATGCATATTCTCTCACCCCCATTCTCAGTTGAATGCCCTATTGTGACTTACGAGAAAATCTAATACCAACAATTAGTAGATACAATTGTGCAAAAACAAGTCCTCCGGCAACCGCATACACATTAAGGTATTGCGGGTTCTTCAAAGCGGCATATACCGCAAGAATAGCCAGAGCAGCCCGGGTTAAAAATCCCATACTGAGTCTCTTCGACCCACCGCTGACAGCCGCTTCGGAAACCTGGCGCACTTTGCGGCCCAAATAATACGAATTGAGCCAGCTTACTCCAGCACCTAGCGCCAATCCTAGCAGGATACTCTGATGTTCAGGCAGCAATGCGCCACCCAAGAAACAAAGAGTCAGTAGAATAAGCGTCCCGATTGTCAAAGCACGGCGGTATTTCGACAACTCATCCATCATTTCCCCCCATGACCGTCTTGATCAGAGCTATAATACCCAGGATTCCTATGATGATTCCTAGCAGTACTCCAAGCCCGATACCAAGCCCGTTTCCTAACCAGATCTTATCCAACCAGGATCCCAGATAAAAACCTCCGAAGGTGCATACAGCAAGTTCGATCCCGAGGGCCGTCACTAAACCAACAGCCTTCCATCCACTATTATTATCGTCGGATTTCGTCGGATCTTTCATAATTATCACCCTGACATCCTCAATCATTTTACTAATTGTGAACAGTCTTTGTCAATTAAGCATTTACATTGCCAAATACCTTAAGAATGATAAATATGCCCTTGCAAATTAAGCGCGAATGCATACACCATACAGTTATACTGTATACTTTTTATGCTTGGTGATCAAAAGGTATTTTAGTGATTTTGTGAACTTTTTGTGAAATTCTTCAGGACGTTCGTCAATAGCGCCGAAATGGTGACGTATTGCATTGACAATCCTCTTTGATGCTTGTCCATCTCCATACGGATTAGCTGCTTTGCTCATAGAGTTATAAAGTTCGTTATCAGTCAGCAACGCTCTCGTCCGTTCATACACCATCTCCTCATCAGTGCCGACAAGCTCCAGTATCCCCGCTTCAATCCCTTCCGGACGCTCAGTTGTGTCACGAAGCACAAGTACAGGTACGCCAAAAGACGGCGCTTCTTCCTGTAAACCGCCGGAATCCGTAAGGATTAGATGAGTGTGTGGATAGAAATTGTGCAAATCCACAACATCTAAAGGATCAATCAATTGTATACGGGGATGGTTACCCAAAGTTTCATACGCCGTTCTTAACCGCAGGACTTGGATGAACCGGATAGACGATCGCTACGTCCTCGAATTCATCGGCAATGCGCTTCACAGCACGGAAAATGTTCATATGAGGCTGTCCCTGCGATTCGCGGCGATGGGCTGTCATCAGAATAAGCCGCTTTCCGGCGGCCCACTCCAGCACAGAATTGTTATAATTCGGCCGTACTGTATATTGAAACACATCCGTAACGGTGTTGCCTGTGATATATATTGCTGACTCCGATTTATTCTCTTTACGCAAATTACCTGCCGACCAGTCCGTTGGAGCAAAGTGCAAATCAGCCAAGACTCCGGTCAATTGCCGATTCATCTCTTCCGGATAAGGTGAGAGCTTGTTCCAGGTACGCAGCCCCGCCTCAACATGACCCACCTTAATTTGCTGCAGGAATGCGGCATAGCTAGCAAGGAATGTCGTCAAGGTATCGCCGTGTACAAGAACGATATCCGGCTTTGCCTCTCGCAACACGCCCTCGAGACCCTGTAGCACCCGAATTGTAATTTCATTCAGGCTCTGATTTGGCTTCATTACATCCAGATCATAATCAGGAACAATTTTGAACACGTCCAGCACCTGATCAAGCATTTCACGGTGCTGGGCAGTTACACATACCACAGACTCAATGTCCTCAGGATGCTTGTTCAGTTCCAGAATAAGCGGAGCCATCTTGATAGCCTCAGGTCTGACTCCGAAGATCGTCATTACTTTAATTTTAGACATGTTCGTTTTCCTTTCTCATGATCACTTCATGATCTATTTTGTTCCGTACAAGCGATCACCTGCATCGCCAAGTCCAGGAATAATATACCCATGATCATTCAGACACTCGTCCAGTGCAGCTACGTAAATATCTACATCTGGATGGATATCGTGTACCGCCTTAACTCCTTCTGGAGCAGCGATCAGGTTCATCATCTTGATCTGCGTGCAGCCACGTTTCTTCAGCGCATCGATCGCAGCAATCGCCGAACCGCCTGTAGCAAGCATCGGGTCGATAACAATCAACTCACGTTCCTGTACGTCTGTAGGAAGCTTAATATAATATTCCACAGGCTGCAGAGTCTCAGGATCACGGAAGAGACCAACATGACCCACTTTCGCCGCAGGAAGCAACTTCAGTACCCCGTCAAGCATACCAAGACCCGCGCGCAGAATCGGAATCAAACCGAGCATACGCCCGGAGATTACCTTGGCTTCTGTCTCAGTCACAGGAGTCTGCACTTTAATTGTCTCAAGCGGAATCTCCCTCGTAATCTCATAAGCCATCAAAGTGGCCACTTCATCAACTAATTCACGAAAATCCTTCGTATTCGTGTTCATGTCTCGAATGAACGTTAATTTGTGCTGAATTAAAGGGTGATCACATACGATTAATTTTCCCATTATATCCCTCCGATGGTTGTGTATAACTTTCAATTCTGGTTGCGGCGACATACTTCCGAGTAAATGCTCCACAAATCTCGTATATTATATCACTTTCGCCAATGCATTTTCACCCAAACTTATGCATGTTGCAAATCTTTCAAAAAATGAACTATCTCCTATAGTCCCCTGATCCACCTGCCTACATTCAGCTATTTATCACTTTATGGTAAAAAAAACCGGAAAGCATTGCTTCCCGGTTTGGCATTTTCAAAAGGGTCTTATAATTGAGTGTTCAAAAAGTACGGTTTTCAGCACCGAAGCTTATGCTTCCGATGTGCGTTTTTTCAAAACGCTGCAGTTGAGTGAAGCTAGGGACTGAGGAGCGGAGCTACACGTTTTCGTAGAAAACGACCTCGGAAGCATTTGCTTAGGCCCGGCTGAATTCAAAATTCAATGTCGTATAAGCTCACAGTGTTACTTCATGATCAAAAGCGGACTTTTTGAACTACCTCTATAATTAATAGGTAAGTTCTGAATATAGTGGGTAACGATCTGTCAAATTGGACACACGGGTACGGCAGTCAGCAAGAACCGTTTCATCTTGCGAAGACTTCAAGGTCGTAGCAATAATGCGACCGATCTCCTTCATCGCTTCCTCGTCCATACCTCTGGAGGTTGCTGCTGGAGTTCCGATGCGAATACCGCTGGTTACAAAAGGACTCGTCGGATCGAAAGGAATCGCATTTTTGTTCACTGTAATACCGATGGAATCGAGAACATGCTCCGCGTCTTTACCCGTGATGTTCAGGTTACGAGTGTCGATCAGCATCAAGTGGTTGTCTGTACCGCCGGAGACGAGGTTGAGCCCTTCCGAGATCAGCGTCTCAGCCAGCACTTTTGCGTTCTTCACCACATTCTCGGCATATACTTTGAATGACGGCTGCAGTGCTTCACCTAAAGCGACAGCTTTGGAAGCAATCACATGCATCAAAGGTCCGCCTTGTGAACCTGGGAATACCGCTTTGTCGATAGCAGCAGCCCAAGGCTTACGGCACAGGATCATCCCGCCGCGTGGTCCGCGCAATGTTTTATGTGTTGTCGTCGTTACAAAGTGAGCGTGAGGCACTGGACTTGGATGCAAGCCAGCAGCGACCAGACCTGGCAATATGCGCCATATCCACCATGAACAAAGCGCCTACATCATTAGCGATCTGTGCAATTTTCTCAAAATCAATAATGCGTGGATAAGCACTTGCACCGGCAACGATCAGACGAGGACGATGTTTGAAAGCCGCTTTGCGGATTTCATCATAATCGATCAGGAAGCTATCTTCTTGCACACCATAAGCTACGAAGTTATAGAGCAAGCCAGATGCATTAACAGGACTTCCATGTGTCAAATGGCCGCCATGGGCCAGATTCATACCAAGTACTGTATCTCCAGGCTTCAGAGCAGCGAGATATACGGCCATGTTCGCTTGAGCTCCAGAATGCGGCTGCACGTTGGCATGCTCAGCACCGAACAGCTCCTTCGCACGGTCACGCGCGATATCCTCAACGATATCGACATGCTCACAACCTCCGTAGTAGCGTTTGCCCGGATAACCTTCTGCATATTTGTTCGTCAGAACCGAGCCCATCGCTTCCATAACTGCCTCGCTAACGATGTTCTCCGACGCAATCAGCTCAATGTTGTTGCGTTGACGCTTCAGTTCCAGGTTCATTGCTTCCAGCACAGCCGGGTCTTGCTTTCTCAATTGATCCATTGGTAAGTTGCCTCCTTATATTAAAAAAAGAATAAATTAACATCATTGCACAAGCCCGCTTCTGATTTACTTTGGTCAAAAGTGGAGATTTTGAACTTCCTCTTAAAATAGTGTTCAATCACTTCCTGAGTTACTACGTGATCAAAAGTGATCTTTTTGAACTTCCTCTAATCACATAGGTTTGAATCTGTTGCGTCTGGCAACTTATATACCGCCCGTTCGCCACCGATCAGCTTAGGACGAGTCCATGCTGCTGTGACACGAGCTTCACCGACATAGCGTCTTGTAGAGCGGAAAGGAATGGCAACACGGCGCAGATGCATACCGATGAGAGTCTCGCCGATATCAATTCCGCCATGGGCCTCAATACTCTCCACCAGACAAGGAGCTTGCAGTTCCCGGTAAGCGAAGGCAGCCATGGAACCTCCCGCTTTCCTCACCGGAACCGCCGATACTTCAGTCAACCGCAGACGATCAAGCACTGCGCGTTCTACGACCAGAGCGCGATTCAAATGCTCACAGCATTGAAATGCAACATCAAAGCCGTATTTGCGTCGAACCTGATCGATTCCCGCAAACAACTCTGCTGCAACCTCTTCCGCTCCAGCCGTACCGATCCGCCTGCCGGCGACCTCGCTTGTACTGGTGCCAACAACGAGCAGATGGCCCGGACCGAACTTCGCCGTCACGCATAGTTCTTCGAGTATCTCTGCAACCTGCTGTCTAATCTCTTCAATATGTGTCGTTCCCATGTATGGCACCTCTCCTCTGATTTGAAGTTCGAAATTCCTTGGAATCAAAGCATATGTCCTTATTATATACCTAAATTCGGCAAAAAACGTAAACACTGCAGAACTCCAGTTCATCATCAGAGTAGACCGTCCAGCAATAACGAAAAAAGAGCATGACGCTATGAATCACGTCGTGCTCTTTGCCCAGGCGACCGGCCGTATATTCCGATGCTCCATCGTGGTTTAACCCACTCTTGTCGCCAGTTACATCGGATCTTCGTTTTAAAGGTTGTTCAAAAAGTCCACTTTTGATCACGAAGCTAAATCAGAAAGTTACTCGGCATCGAATCTTGAATTTAGCCGGGCCTTCCGGTGCTCACGTACCAACTACGTACGCTGCGCTCCTCATGCCCTAGCTCCATCCAACCTTCTCGGTGCTGAAAACCGGACTTTTTGAACACTCACTTTTATGATTTTAGAATAAAGCATCCCCTGAATAAATGCAACAGATTATTATGATCTATATCACTATGCCTTGCCGGAGTTCTCCGAGTCAGCCTGCTCTAGCTTGTCCAACAGCCGTTCCAGTGCGGATCTAATCTCCAACGCGACCCTATCATATTCCATCCGGGAACCCCCGAAAGGATCGGAAATATCGTAAGCAGGCATCTGCCGGATTAACTCAGCAAGCCGCCGCTGTCTTGCCTTATCTAGCTCCTTACCAAGCGCACGGTCAAGCTCCAGCTCCGCGACAAGGCGATGCAATTCGTCTTGGGCTTCGAGCACTTGTACATCATTCTCCGCATACTCTTTCAGCGTATATATTTTATCAGCTGCTGCAGGAAAATAATGAATGACATGCTTCATATGTCCACTGGTTAGCGTTAGTATCAAATCGGCCCAATCGACCAACCCCTCACTAAGCGGTGTCGAAGTAATCCGATCCTCAATCCCCTGGTCCCTAAGTACAGCTTCGGCATGCGCGGACATCGCAGCCCCATTAGTAGCTGCTACCCCAGCCGAGCGTACGTCCAGCGATAACCCACGATCCTTGGATAGCTTGCGGAGTATCCCTTCCGCCATAGGGCTTCGACATGTATTTCCCGTGCAGACAAATAAAATTCGCATCCTCATTCACCTCCATTAGAACCTAGCATTATGGACTCATAAAAACATATGTTCAAACAAAAATACTAGTGTTCATTTTATCAAAAAATAAACATTAATCCAAAAGCGAAAAGGATCGACCCACCTATCGCTTCCCCATAATCCCCCAGACTACGACTAACCCCTCGTCCAAGCACCAGCCCGAACAGGGACATGAGCCCACCGAACAAACCAAACGTAAGCACGGTTAATAACAGATTACTATGGAACATCCCCAAGGAGACGCCAACAGAGAAGGAATCCACACTAACGCTAAGCGAGAACAGAAATATGCCGGGCCAGGAACGGTAATTGATGAGCTGATTCGCACCACTCTTTAGCGAGCTATATAACATATGTCCGCCCAACAGCAGCAACAAGCCACCAGACACAAATTTGGTCAAATAACCTAACAATTCACCTACATAATGGCCTGTTAATATCCCAAGCACTGGCATCAAAATATGAAAGAGGGATACTGTCATGACGATCCGCATTACATCCCTGCGCCGTACGCCATTCACTCCGACACCGATTCCGAGGGAAAAGGCATCCATCCCCAAGGCAATTGCCATGAACAGGATCGTCAACAATTCCCGAGTCGCTCCAAGGCCTCATTCAAGCAGGTCACCACCCATCGCTGTTGTCCAAAATCACTTGTACAACCATATGCGACAAGCCTTGAATTCATGACATTAGGTGAAGTGCCCCGTGTAATTATTCCTCTCCTACGGTCAAAATCCCTGCTTCAGAGTAATTGATATACTGCCGTAGTTTACTGGCGGAAGTCCAACTAATTTCCCCATTTTCGAACATCGATTGGACCTCATTCCGCTGTGCTTGAATTCCCCGGATTCGAAGCTCATTTTTGTATTGATTCAACAGATCCTCATCTTCAATATCTACGGTAACGCCTCGCATACGCTGCTGTACTTCATCGTATTGGGCTAGAAGAGTCATAGCGGCCTGGCGGTTGTCATCATTCATCGATTCTTGAATTGCCTGGATCGCCGCCTTGGACGTACGTGCCCGAAGTGCGCGAACCTGATCCAGACTCCCGGCTGGAATACGCTTCTTATTGCTCTTCAGGAACAGCTTCGAGAAAAAGCGACGGAGCCGATATACCGAGATCAGCATGGCGACCTTGAACTTGTTGGACATGAGCATCTCCATCTGTTTCATACCCTCTTCAATCTTTGTGGCCAACTCGCCTGCGATCTCTCCGCCATCAAGCATGCTTTGGATTTCCCGACGCTCTGCTTGCAGGGCAATCATCCGCAATTTCATGGATTGCTTATCCCGCTTGCTATTCATCCAATCCATAATATCTTCATTATTATGCATAGTAAGCAACTGACGACGGTAATCCGAAATGATATAGCTTGCCGCTGTCCTATTCTCATCGGTCGTCGCTTCCTTAACCGCTTGGATCGCCGCTTTAATCATGCGAGTTTGCGCTTCTCTTTCCCGGCTCTCCTCATCTTCCAACGCGCCATCATCAGACTTAGATAATAAAGGTAGAATAACACTGGCAAGGATCAGTGAACAGAGGATGACCCCGGCCGCAAGGAAAATAATTAAATCCCGTTCTGGGAAAGGACTTCCGTCTTGTAAGAAGTAAGGAATAGAGAATGCCGCGGCTAAAGTCACCGCTCCTCTAACCCCTGACAAGGAGAGAAGCACCGATGAATTTAGCTTCGGTCTCTCTAGTGTGTCTCCGCTGCCAAGCAGCCAGGATCCTTCCCAGAATAGATACACCCAGATGAACCGGAGAAGAATTAAGCCTACCGATATGATTCCAATAAAGCCAAACACCTGAAGATTGCTATAATGCGGACTATGCAGTATCGTCTCTGTAGCTCCAGGGATTTGCAGTCCAAGCACCACGAATACAAGTCCGTTAAGGATATACAGAATAACTGACCAAGTATTTTGCGATACCACCTCAAGCTCTGCCTGCATCGATTCCGTGCGGTCCTTCTCTATCGCGTGCACGATCCCTCCAGCAACAACAGCCAAAATTCCGGAGAGCCCAAACCCTTCCGTAATCAAATAAATCGCGAACGGAGTTAGAATCTGAATGAGCATATGAATCGTCACATCTTCCATACCAAGACGCCGAATGAACATCCGAAGCCATACGATCAGGAAGGCGACAATTGTTCCGCAGACCAGTCCCCAACAGAAATCAATAAGAAGCTGCCAGTGGCTTCTGTGATCGAGAATACACCTGTAACCGTGGCGGCTATCGCAAATTTGAATGCAACCAGGCCAGAGGCATCGTTCATCAGCGACTCTCCCTCCAGCAGGCGGAGAATGCCCTTGGGCAGATGAATACGGCCTGCCAGAGAAGAGACCGCTACAGCATCGGTCGGAGATAGTATGGCCGCCAAGGCGAACGCTGCAGGCAGCGGAATGCTAGGAATCAGCCAATGAATAAAATAGCCACCAGCAAATACCGTAACAAACACAAGCCCAAGCGCGAGAAGCAGAATCGGAGCCCTCAGCTCCCATAGCTCTTCTCTCGGCGTCCGCTTACCATCGTTATATAATAGCGGAGCGATGAATAGAACTAGGAACAGCTCCGTATCCAGCTCCAAATGCAATCCTAAAGGTAGCAGCGCCGCGGCTGTCCCCAGAATAATCTGCAACAATGGAACAGGAACGGATGGTATAAAACGATTAATCACATTCGATATTCCGATCAAGCACAACATCATAAGTACAAGTTCTAATGTTTCCATAGGTTGTCCTCCCATAAGAAAGTCTCTAACGAGGCCACTCTGAGATGAGCGACCACTTATAAATTCCATATCTACATGAGAAGGGCTTGCCCTTCAACGCTAGTCTTTCATATAAATCGGCTAACATCTACCCGGTATTAAGAAGAATCTCCTCCTGCGAATAAATCAAGCTGCTGCGGTGGTAATTCTGCCGTCTCCTGTCCAAGAATAGTCATCATCTCTATGGCATTTATCGCTGCATCCCCACCAGAATTGTTATTGAAGATCATACAGATCTCCTTAGTACCCAAGGCCTGGATCTCAGTTAGCTTGCCCTGCCACTCCAGCAATTCATCACGGCTATAGCGATATAAATTGCGTACCTCCCGCCAATTCTCTGCCCCGCTCTGAGCCCAACCTTCGGCGTTGCGTCCGTGTAGTCTAATGAATGTCAGATCTGGATCGGTTGGGACTAGTACCGCCGGTACTGAACCTTGTCCCACTTGAGGCTCATCACATATGGTGTGGATCCAGCCCTGCTCACGCAGGAAAGCGATCGTTCCTTCCTGATGCTCCGGAGCATACCAGCTCTGATGGCGGAATTCGATAGCGAGGGGCAAACTCCCCATCCATTTGCGTATCGCCCGCAGTTGACGTACATGCTCCTGACAACAGTCAAACCATGGCGGAAATTGAAACAGTATCGCCTTCAAGCGTCCCGCTTCGGCGACTGGACGAATCGAATCCAGATAGGCCTGGAACATTTCTCCGGGGCCGCTATAGTTCATTTTGCCACGGGAATGCCCGGTCATGCCCTGAAATGCCTTGAGAAAAAATGAAAAATGAGCGGGCGTCTCGGCCAGCCAGCGACGATACGTATCTGGGTTAAGTACTGCATAGAAAGAACTATCCACTTCCACAATAGAAAAATGCCTTGCATACATGCTCAGTCTCCGGCTCGCCAGTGTGCCGAATGAGTACAAATCATCCTGATCTCCCCAGCCTACCAATCCAATCGTAATCATTGCCGTCTGGCCTCCTTTTCTTGATTTATTAGAATCCCTCTATTCCCTGCCCTTCTTTAGTTCAACATCTTTATAAACAAAATTTAAACATGAATTACGTGATGTCCGGCGGCCTTCGAGAGCCGGTTCATCACTGCGGAGCCGAGTCCTTCTTCTGAACATGACTCGGCCATGATGTAAGTGACGCCGCGAGCATCGAAGTGGCGAAGCGCTGCGTATAGACGGTGCGCAGCCGTCTCCAGCGCAGCCAGGCTGCCGAGCGAGAGGACCAGGTCAGCGCGGTAGTAGGCGATGTGCTCGTCAAAAGCGAGTACACCGGTCACTTCCCCGCGCTGGGCCGCCGCGTCGAGCTCGGCCTGGATCTTGGCCGCCACCGCCTCCGGGGCGGCCCCGCTCACGATGTGCATTGCGCCCTGCGGCGCATAATGCGCATACTTCATTCCCGGCGCGCGCGGCGCCGCCGGGATGTTCGTGCCGCCGCCCGCCTGCCGTAGGGCGGCGTCCAAGCGCACGCCCGCCGCGAAGCGGGCGAGCTGCTCTGCCGTGATCCCGCCAGGGCGGAGCACGGTCACAACCCCGTCACGGCCGACTTCCGCAACCGTCGACTCCAGGCCCACGCCCGTGGGCCCGCCGTCGACGATGCCATCGATACGGCCGTCAAGATCCTCGCCGACGTGGCTCGCCAGTGTCGGGCTCGGCCGCCCGGACAGGTTGGCGCTTGGCGCCGCAACCGGACAGCCCGCTGCGGCAATCACCCGCAGCGCAATATCGTTGGCGGGCATACGCACGCCAACGGTGGACAACCCCGCCGTCACGCGCGGCGAGACGGCGCCTTCGGCCACGGGCAGCACCAAGGTTAGTGGCCCGGGCCAGAATGCCTCCATCAGCCGCCGTGCGGTCTCGTTCACCTCTGTAACCAATCCGTCCAATTGCCCCATATCCGCGATATGAACGATCAGCGGATTGTCAGATGGACGTCCTTTGGCGGCAAAAACCGCCTCAACTGCCGCAGTGTTACGCGCGTCAGCCCCAAGACCATAGACTGTCTCGGTTGGAAAGGCAACTACACCACCCGCAGCAAGTAGCCTACCTGCTTCTAGGATTTGCTCATCGGCACGTTCCAAATCACTTTCTGCCGGCACCTCTGCGCTTGGGTCGCTGGCCTGAACCATACTTTGCCGCTCGTTGTCTCGCCCATAACCTTTGCCTTCGACTTTACTCTCACCTTCGCCATCACACTTCGCCACTAGTGATCGTACATCCCACCAGCATGTGCTCTTTGCTTGAGTCGAGCCTTCTCCGTCGGCAATTACCGATGGAGATATATCCTTGTCCACTTCCTGATTCTGATCTGACTGATTCATCTTATTATCATCCCAAACTTTTAATATAGAATATGGTACATATGAATGCCATTAATACCGCATGCACATCGAACTCATTTTTTTGCCTATCCTCTATTATAACCAATCCGATATACGATCTCACCCCGTTATACCAATCTGCCGAACCAAGTGAACAACAGCGGCTATCATCTAGAAGATTTCACCTCTATATCAATAAGCAAATAGACCAAATAACCGCCCTGTAATTTTCGAGCAGCCTCTGAGAATTCACCCATCATATTTAGCATGAGAACGATAACGGTCGCTCTACCTCTAGAGCGTGGCAAGACCTTTTTCTCAGCTTAATCAACTGTATCTCCAGAAAATTCAACTCATAAAATAATCATTGCAAAAAACACTTATTGATTGCAGTTTCTCCCGAATCAAAAAAATAGCTGCGTGTAGGCAACTATTTTCTAATTTAGACTATGATTTTGAAGAAAATCTATCGATAAGTGTACATAAGTAGTTATATTTCAAATTAGACCATTAAGAGTCCGGTTAATTGTAAATAAGCACTTATTCACTCTTCTGACCTACGATCTTAAAATAAACTTAGAATACCATGCCACAAATTCACCAGCGCGTCCCATAAGAAAAAACGCACCTCTGTCTTTTCAGGCTGTACCTGCTGCGGTTCATCAGAAGGGTCGACGGTGGCAGAAGCCGTCTTTACTTTTGCCTTCGGATTTTTTGCGGTATCCGACGAGGTGGAAGCATCCTTCTCAGTCGATTTCGCTCTATCCTTAGCAAGCGCATCTCCGCTGCCCGCATCCACAAAGCATAGCGGCGGAAAGAGCACGCACCACCAGTTCTTCCCTTTGCCCTCTCCCAGCGTTATGCGTAGCGCCTCATAATTACCAGCAGGGTAGACAGCGCCTCCGTACATTTTAGTAGGGAACGGAACAACACCGAGCTCGACCTTGTAGCTATACTCTTCACCATTATCGGCTAACGTCTGTTTGACTTGATCCCCGATCTCTGTCAAATGGGTTCGAATAACCCCTCTAGCCTCCTCCAGACTCTGTGGGTCTTCCAGTTCGCCAACCCAAGCATTCATCTGTTCAACTACCGCGTCTCGAACTTTCCGCTTGACCGCTTGATCGCCCACTCCATCGGAATTAGCCAATATTCTTAATCGGATCGACTCCTGAGGAATCAGTCCATCCGCCGCAGCCGTATCCACCTTCTGCCCTTCCCAAGACATAAATAGAATTAGTATACTAAAAAAAATGAGTGCAATAGACTTTCTAACCTTCCCCATGCCACTTCTCCCCTTCACGTATCCCTGATGTTTATCAGTATGGACAGGTCGGGAGTAGCATAAACCTAGCAATCTACTAAATTTGATAATAAAGATAGAAAGTAATAGAACCGCTTCAAGAGAAGCAGTCCCATAAGTCTCTGTATTTTTAAAAAACCGACTGGCTGCATTAGACATACCTTCGAATCGAGGTCCTTACTACAGCTTAATCAACTCTAACGAAACGTGGTATCGTTATTCGCACCAAAAAAGACTTCAAATTATTCTAACGAACCAGGGTATCGCTATTTTAGTAAATAAGCACCTCAAAACGGGTATTTCCCGAAATAACGTTCTGTAGTTTCGTTAGATTCCAAATCCCCTTGTTTTCGCCATAATAACGTTCTGTAGTTTCGTTAGAGTTCTGAACCTAAGGATCATTACGACACGACGGCATTAACAGGCTCTAGTCATAACTTGAGTCTCGTTAGAGCCCCCTACCGAATTATTGCGACTTTGCTGACGAGTGCCGTGTTGAAGCAGACGAGGTCTGCTCATCTTCCACTTCCTGTCCGTGTATCCGGATGCTCATCGCTATGCCGATACTTGCCATATTGATGACCAACGAGGTCCCGCCGTAGCTTATGAACGGCAGCGTAATCCCTGTCAGCGGCATCAGGCCGATGAACATGCCAATATTCTCGAAGATCTGGTAGAGGAACAAGGCGACAATCCCGACGATTATCAATGGCCCACTTCGATCCCTGCATTCCAATGAGATCAAAATCAGCCGGTGAATCAGTACAAAATACAGTAGAAGCAGTACCGAGCTTCCTAAAAAACCAAACTCTTCGGCGATCACTACAAAGATCGAGTCCGAATACGTTAACGGAACCCGTTCCGATTGTACGGTCGCCCCTTTCATATATCCTTCTCCCGTCATTCCGCCGGAAGCAATCGCGAGCTTGGCATTCTTCGTATGATAGATCGCCTTCTCCGTTGCCTTATCTGGCACGAGCCAAGGGTCTATCCGCTCAATCCAGTGCTCACGGCCAATTTCAGCAAAAAATTTATGGATCTCCTCATAATAAATCTTATAAGCGCTAATACCCCCGATAACTGATCCGGCGAAGATCGCCAGGGCAATCAGAGCATGGGTATACTTCATGCCACCGATCCACAGCATTCCTGCCAGAATGACAAGATAGCTTAGCGCATTACCAAGGTCATTCTGCGCCATAACTATCATAAATGGAACGAAGGTGATGAGACAAATCGGGATGACATCTCTCCAAAAAGCCAGCTGAGGCTTGCGCTTGCGATACAGCACATGAGCCAGAAATATAACAAGCAGCAGCTTGAAGAATTCCGCTGGCTGGAAGCTAAGTCCGCCTGGGAGCGTCATCCAGCCCGTCGCATTGTAATAGGTATTACCGATAAACATAACGACAACCAGTAACGCAATTCCAAGCAAATAAATGTATAGGGCGTACTTAACAATCACTCGAAAGTCTATCAAAGACAATCCAAAAAAAATAACAAAACCTATAACATAATACATAGCCATCCGAATCTGGTATCCATGATACTGCGTATTCGATGTAGCGCTATACAGCACAGCAATGCTGATGCCCATCAGGAGCAATAGGATGAACACGATCGTATAATCTATTTTCTTGAATTTGTTGAGCATGGATCCTGTCCCCCGTCCGCTGGATCAATCTTGTTGGCTGTTACCGCAGGTAACAACGATATAACACATGACAAAAAATTGTCTATTCTTCACATTGTAAAAAAAACTGCGTTCAAAGTCCATTCGCTGTGAACACCATATTCCTCCATACCTCACATCTCAATCCAAAAACGTATAAGGGATTCGATAAGTTACATTTTCAGTCTCCATGTTTACTACATGGCGGAGGCTCCTTAATCTCGGACACTCACACTTCATTAAGCTATGCCAATGACATGACGATCGATTCCGGCCAAGTCCGGGATCACCACGATCTCGCGCCAATGCCCAGCGGCAAGAAGCATATCAGCCACATCCTCCGCCTGACCCATACCAAGCTCGAAGCCGATCAGCTTCGGTGGTTGGGGCAACAGATCGAGTTGCTGCATCATGACGCGATATGGGTACAGCCCGTCCGGCCCGCCGTCCAGTGCGCCGCGTGGCTCATAATCGCGCACCTCCGGCTGCAGCCCTTCGATCGTATCCGCCGGAATGTAGGCGGATTAGACACCACGATGTCCAGCGGCTCGCCGGTGAATGGTTCAAGCAGATTCCCTTGCTTGAACCTGACACTCAGGCCGAGCCGCCGGACATTGTCCTGCGCCACCGCCAGCGCTTCCGGCGAGATATCACTCGCCGTGACGCTCCAGGCTGGACGCAGATGAGCTAAAGCGGCAGCGATCGCGCCGCTGCCGGTACCGATGTCGGCGGCCTGCGGAGCGCCGCCAGGCCATAGCAAATCGCCAAGCCTGGCGATTTGCTCCACCAGCAGCTCCGTCTCTGGGCGGGGGATCAGTACTGCCGGCGTGACCTTGAAGGTCAAGCCGTAAAATTCCTGTTCCCCGATAATGTACTGCGCTGGTTCACCTGCGGCCTTGCGGTTGATGGCCGCCTCCCAAGCCTCCTTGCTCACGGTCGGGAATGGGTCCCGAAGGGCGAGAAGGTACTTCGATCCTTCAAGTCCGAGTACGTGACGAAGCAGCAGCTCTGCGTTAGAATCCGGCTCGTTCACACCAACATCCGCCAAAAAAGAAGAAGCCTCTTTACGGGCTTCCAGAATTGTGAGCGCTCCAGATAGTTGATATCCGTTACGTTTCAAGGCATTATTCTCCTTTGTCCATGAGCTCTGCTTGCTCAGCGATGTTCAGGGCTGACACAATATCTTCAATCTCCCCGTTCATCACTTGATCAAGCTTGTGCAGAGTTAAGCCAATACGATGGTCGGTCACCCGACTTTGCGGGAAATTATAGGTCCGGATCCGTTCGCTACGGTCTCCGGTTCCTACCTTACTCTTACGTTCCCCAGCGTACTTGGCTTCCTCTTCCTGACGCATTACGTCCATGATTCGCGTCCGGAGTACTTGTAATGCCTTATCTTTGTTAGAGTTCTGCGATTTGCCATCCTGACAGGTCGCTACAATCCCCGTAGGAATATGAGTGACACGCACGGCAGATTTGGTCGTATTAACCGACTGTCCACCAGCACCGCTGGAGCAGAACGTATCTACACGAATATCCTTATCGAGAATCTCAATGTCCACTTCCTCAGCTTCCGGCAGAACGGCTACCGTCGAGGTCGAAGTATGAATACGTCCGCCAGACTCTGTCGCCGGAATCCGTTGCACACGATGTGCCCCGCTCTCATACTTCATTCTGCTATACGCGCCACGGCCATTAATCATGAAGATGATCTCTTTGAAGCCACCAAGATCGTTCTCGTTCACATCCATGACCTCTACACGCCAGCCTTGAGAATCAGCATACCGGGTATACATCCGGTACAGATCCGCTGCGAACAGTGCAGCTTCATCACCACCAGCAGCACCGCGAATTTCTACAATTACGTTTTTATCATCATTAGGGTCCTTCGGCAGAAGCAAAATGCGGATCTCTTCTTCCAATTCTTGCTTACGTGCAGAAAGTTCCTCGATTTCCATTTTGACCATTTCGCGCATTTCATCATCCAGCTTCTCCGCTTGCATCGCTTTAGCGGCATCAAGCTCCTCGATCACGCGCTTATATTCAGTGTAAGCCTCATAAGCCGGCTGTAAATCCGATTGTTCCTTGGAGTAATCACGAAGTTTCTTCGTATCATTGGCTACATCCGGATCACAGAGCAGCTCGCTAAGCTTCTCGTAACGATCAGCCAGGGATTGAAGTCGGTCCAACAAGGAAATTCACCTCTCTCAAATTACAATATCCTTAAAATTTGTCTAATAGAGGTTGTTTAAAAAGTCCCACTTTGATAAGAAAACCGATCGATGTAATTCAAGGAGGAGCGACCGCGCCCCAAGGTAGGTTTTCTTGCGATATAGAATTTCATCAGCTACGCTGATAACGAATAAATTCTATATCTAACACGAAGTAACTCAGGAAGCAAATTCGGCATCGAATCTTGAATTCATCCGGGCCTACCTGTGCTCACGTACACACTACGTACGCTCCGCTCCTCAGTCCCTAGCTTCATCCAACCTTCTCGGTGCTGAAAGTCTGACTTTTTAAACACTCACTTATATAAACAAAATTCAGCCGTTTCAGCTGACATTTCATTATACCATAGTGGACACACTCTTGCACATAACAAATATATATAAAAATAGCCGTGAACTCAACTGTAAAGTCAAGGTTCACGGCTATGCGGACAATTCCTTAATTGAACTGACCTGTACCTGGATGATTCATTGAATCTCCTACCGGTCTAAGCGCTACAATCTGGGCGATTAGCGTCTGCTCTAGATTGTAGTTCCAGCTTCTGACGATACCTGGCAGAAGGCAGGCATCCACAATAACCCAGATCGTTAGCGCGATGAAGCCAACCAACGCAATTCCCATGGCGATAAAGCCCGGTATAATTAAATTCGAATCTACAAGAGTATCGTCGATACCAACCAGCACAATAAACATGATGTAGGAAATAAACATAACAATAAATAACGCGAGTTGGATTATGCCGGAGACCGTTCTTTTCAAATACAAGCGATGTATCCCCAGATGCCCCATAAGGAGCATAAGATAGGCAAATACGAGCGATTTCTCTCGCTTGCGCATTTCTGAACTGAGGACGATCAACTCATTCGTTGTCAGATTCTGTTTACTGAATTGCATTAAATTGGGTACCTTTCAGAGATACCTCTGTTAGCAAGAATGTTGTCAATAATACGGTTCTCAACAACGGCATTGTGTTCCTTCACCCAAGTGTGAACGAGGAAAGCATCCACGATCCACCAGATAAAGGTAGCAATCATACCAATCACCGTGATCGAAAGAATTAATTGCGCAACTGCAGAACCAGTCTTGCCAAAATAAAAACGGTGTCCGCCAAAAATACCAAGGAAATACCAAAGTACATAAGCGATAACCATGTTTTTCCCCTGATTCTTGACTTCAGATTCAAGCAGCAACAATTCTCTGGAATCGAGCTGGCTCTTTCTAGCCACTGAGTAATCCATCCCCATAAAAAATCCCTCCTAAATTATAAAAAGACTTAAAAAATATCTTTTTTAGTATACTAAAGTGCCTCATTTCCTCTCAACACAAATTTTGGATATTTCCCCTAATAAACACGAAATATTAAATTTTTTCTCGAAAAAATGATGAAGCCTGCCGGAAATCGGCAGGCTTCTCTATTCAACCGCATAATTATTCTCACATTAACACGAATTCCAGTTACACATTAAAGCGGAAGTGCATAACATCTCCGTCTTGTACAACATACTCCTTGCCTTCCAGACGAAGTTGACCGCGTTCTTTCGCTACGTTCATCGAACCTGCAGCGACGAGATCTTCATAGGATACAACCTCTGCACGGATGAAGCCGCGTTCGAAGTCAGAGTGAATTACCCCTGCTGCTTGTGGAGCCTTCATACCTTTGCGGATGGTCCAAGCGCGAACCTCTTGTACACCAGCAGTGAAGTACGTATACAAGCCAAGCAGACGATACGCCGCTTTGATCAACCGATTAAGTCCTGATTCCGCCAGACCCAGCTCCTCGAGGAACATCGCTTTGTCCTCGCCTTCCAGCTCAGCGATCTCTGACTCAACCTTCGCGCTGATCGGCACGACCTCTGCATTCTCAGCAGCCGCGAACTCAATCACTTGCTGCACGAACGGATTGTTGTCCGTATCAGTAACGCCGTCTTCGCTAACATTAGCTGCGTAGAGCACTGGCTTCAAGGTCAACAAATGCAGGTCGCGGATGATCAGCTTCTCATCATCTGTCAATTCCACACTGCGCGCCTGGCATATCATTATAGAGGGCCTCCTTGATACGTTCAAGCAGGGCTACTTCTTGCTCATATTGCTTATTGCCACCCTTCATGTTCTTGCGGGCACGATCAATGCGCTTGTCCACGCTCTCCAAGTCAGCGAGGATCAACTCCAGATTAATCGTCTGAATATCGCTGATCGGATTGATCTTTCCATCCACATGAGTGATATTCTCATCTTCGAAGCAGCGAACGACATGAACGATCGCATCCACTTCACGGATATGAGCCAAAAATTTATTACCAAGGCCTTCGCCTTTACTTGCCCCGCGCACCAATCCGGCGATGTCCACGAATTCAAATGCAGTCGGCACCGTCTTATTCGGGGTAACGAGTTCGGTCAGCTTATCCAAGCGCTCATCCGGTACCTCTACAACTCCGACATTCGGATCGATCGTACAGAAAGGATAGTTTGCGGATTCCGCCCCCGCCTGGGTAATTGCGTTAAACAATGTGGATTTTCCAACGTTCGGAAGGCCCACGATACCTGCTTTCAAAGCCATATCTATGACAACTCCTCAGTATTTAATAACTTTATTCACCTTCAACCATAGTACATATCCGCAGCATATATTTCAAGAATATCGTTCACTAAATATCATCCATCCTTAAAATGGATACCAGAAATGCTGGACCATTTTCAGCTTCAATAGGATCGATACCGTCAGCAGAATCGCGCAGAGAACTAACGTCAGCTTATCACTTCGCGAAGTAGGAGTTCCCATATACCAGGTACGCTCGCGCTTCGTGCCAAAGCCACGCAAATCCATCGCATCGGACACCATCTCTACATGCTGCAGTGAGGATTGCAGCAATGGGACGATAACCAGCGACAGATTGCGAATTCTTACTTTTAGACTCCCGTCACTTCGCGAAATGCCAAGCCCTCTCATTTGCATCGCATTGAGGATACTGCGAAACTCCTGAGTCAGATCAGGAATATAACGTAGGGCAATGCTTATGGAATAAGCTAGCTTATAGGGAACTTTCAGCTTATTGAGACTGGCCGAGAACCGGCTCGGATGCGTAGTGAAGATAAACAGCAGCGTAATAGGCAACAAGGTAAAATACTTCAAAGATAAGGTCAGCACATAAAATAACGTCTCCGCATTGATGGTGTTATATCCAAGCGGAAGAAGCGGCGTATCCGATCCAGTTAGCGATGTTCCGAACCTCGGTGTAACGAGCAGAATAAAGATACTGTTTATAACGAGGAAGATCATCATCAACCAAAATAATACCGCCATTCTCTTGAAGGGGATCCCGGCGGAGAGCAGCATGAAGATCCCTCCGGTCAGCATTATGGCAAAGATGCGCACATCCATGAACAGAAAAGTACACACAGTCCATACAAGCAGCATAATAAGCTTAATTGCCCCGTCCATTCGATGAAAGAACGAATTTCCTTCAACATATAGATTCCCCGTCTTGTTCATCGGCCCTTTTTCTCCTTCTCCCTATCGATAAAGGCTTCTACGAACCGGGATGGTGAGGATAGCCCAAAGCTCCTTGCGAACCGCGATAGACTCGTCTCCCGCAAATTTGCCTGTTCCGCTACTAAGGAATCGGATAATACGTTGCTCACGGAATCCTCGGCAATAATCCGTCCCCCGCCATAACTGCAGCACGGTCCGCATATTCCAGTGCTAGATGCATGTCATGCGTAATGAACAAGAAGGCCATACCCTGCTTGGACAAGCTCGCTATAAATTCCATAAATTCAGTATAATGCCGATAATCCTGACCTGCCGTTGGTTCATCTAATATCATTAACTTGGGCTGCAGCGCTAGAATGGCGGCTATGCTCAGCCGCTTCTTCTGACCAAAGCTAAGCGCCGACACCGGCCAATTGCGATAAGGGTACAACCCGCAAATGTTCAGCACCTCGGCGATCCGCTGCTCCCGCTCCGCAGGGCTCATTCTTCGTGCCTTCAGCCCCAGTTCGATCTCATCCTTAATCATGTGCTGTGTAATCATGTGATTCGGGTTCTGCATCACATAGCCGATATCTTCGCCACGACGCCGGATCGACCATTTCGTCATATCCTCGCCTTGGTACAGAATCGACCCGCCCCTTGGCCGAAGTAACCCGGTAATCAGATTAGACAACGTTGATTTACCTGCTCCATTTCTGCCTAACAGGGCAACGGTCTCTCCTTCTCTGATCGAGAGCGACACGTCATGGATCGTATCTGAACCCGAATCGTAAGCGAAGCTCACATCCTTGAGTTCGAGTAGCATCGACGGGCTACTGGACTGAAGATGAGGTTGAACGGTCTCCACCCAGTGTTCCAGACGCTCCTTCACCTCGGTGAAGGCAGGACCTTTGTTCATGACGGCCGAGGTCAAAGACCCATTCTGCACTGTGGTCTCGTTCTCCACAGATACGTCGATATGACCTGTAGCAGAATTGTCTTCCAGGGAACTCTTCGCTCTGATGCCTTCAGGAGTGCTCAAATCATCTACTATCTCCAGCGGAACACCGGCATAACTAAGAGCATCGAGGTATAAAGGTTGTCTTAACCCATATTCCGGTAAGACCCAGACCGTAACAACTCATCCGGAGTGCCTGTCGCACAAATTTTACCGTCATTCATAATGATAATCCGATCGACTGGCTTACTAAGAACATCCTCAACCCGATGCTCAATGATGATAACTGTCTTGCCGCTCTTGCGGTGAATCTCATCGATCAACTCCATCGTCCGCATCCCACTCATTGGATCCAGATTAGCCAGTGGCTCGTCAAACAGCAGAATATCCGCTTGTGTAGAGAGCACCCCCGCAAGCGATACGCTCTGCTTCTGACCTCCAGACAGTTCATGCGGACTTTTCCCTTCATAATCCTCCATTCTGACCAGTTCCAGAGCCGAGATCACCTTGACCTTCATCTCTTCCTGTGACCGGGCTTCATTCTCCATTTGGAACGCTACATCTTCTCCGACCGTCAGTCCGACGAACTGAGCATCGGGATTCTGTAGAATCGTGCCGACTTGATGGCTGCGTTCAAATATCGTCAGCTTCGCCGCTTCCTGGTCGTTAATAAGCAGCTGACCGGAAATTTCTCCACCGTATGAAAAGGGAATAAGCCCATTGATACAATGGGCCAAAGTCGATTTGCCGGAGCCGCTAGGCCCAGCGATCCATATTTTCTCGCCTTTATAAATGTCTAGATGAATATCAGATAACGTCGCCTGAGACTGACTCTTGTAACGGAAGCTAAAATTACGAAAGGATAAGACCGCCTGCATAATATAATTGAATCTCCTATCTGTCCACGCTCAAATTGGTGTTGTTACGATTGCGCTTGGCAAAGGCCCAGACCGCAGGAAGACCCAGCACAATGAAGACAGCCAGATTGGCAGTGCCCGCGGCGACCGTCTGTATGACCATCTTGTCATTTGGTTCTCCCATCACATAAATGTCAAACAAGAAGGAGAATAACAGCGAAATGAAAATACCGAGTACGCCATATATGAAAAACTGTACAAAATGCTTCTTCTTGACTTCTCCGTCCATTGGATTAAAGCCCTTAACCAAGTATATTAGCCCCATAAAAGCGGCGGTTATGCCTGAGCCTAGGGCCCATCCCCACCATACCGTGCCGTATGTAATAAAGTCATTGATCACATGTCCGAGAAATCCGGCAATAAATCCGACAATAGGCCCGAACAACGCTCCAAGAATAGCGAGCAGGGCGATCGCGGGGCGGATCTGCGTATCGACGGTGATCGGAATGCCAATCCAACTTGTTGCTCCGTACAAGGCGGTCCCTACACCAATGGTTACTACCGTGCGGGTGTTCCACTTCCAAATGGATGGTTTCAAACGTCATTTCTCCCTTCTCATTATCACGATTATTCTCAATATAATAGGATAATCTAGAAGTCGTCAATGAAAATATAATAATTCTACCCGGATTTATCGGATATATATGAAGTTAGCTTCTACGAACCAGTCTTGAGGTGCTTCGAAGCTCATCGATATTCGCCGCCCCGATTCCGAACATAACCGTGCGTAACTCTAGCTCGACCCGTTCCAGCAGCTCATCGAGTCGCTTCTCTGAATTGACGGCAGGTTCTAGCACGGCACGGCCGAGCCCAACCAGATTTGCCCGAGTGCTAGCGCCTTGGCTGCATCAACCCCTGTATTCAATCCTCCGCTACCGATAATTGCTGCGCCAGGGATCTTACTCCGTACATCAACGATACATTCGGCGGTCGGATTGCCCCAGTCAGCGAAGGCCTCGGCAACCGCGCGGCGCACATGATCCTTATTACGGAATTTCTCAACCTGGCTCCAGGACGTTCCTCCCGCTCCAGCAACATCAATAAAGGCCACACCAGCCTCGTGCAGCTGACGAGCGGTCTCGCCGTCGATCCCCCAGCCTACTTCCTTGACCCCTACCGGTATCGGCAGTGTCCGGCATACATCCTCAATTCGCGCCAATAATCCAGCGAAGGCAGTATCCCCTTCCGGCTGGAACACTTCCTGTAAGCTATTCAAATGCAGTACCAGCATGTTCGCCCCAGCTATCTCGGCTACCCGCATGCATTCCTCCACGCCAAAGCCGTAGTTTAGCTGTACCGCACCCACATTGGCGATGATCGGAATGCTTGGGGCATAACGACGCACGGCGAAGGTTGGCGCAAGTTCCTTCTTCTCCACCGCAGCCCGGCCGGAACCGACGCCCATCGCCCAGCCCCTTCGCTCCGCGGCCTCGGCAAGACGCTCATTGATTGTTCCGGCCAGTTCGCTGCCTCCGGTCATTGAGCTAATGAGCAGCGGAGTCCGTACATCAATATTTAGAAATTCCGTATTGAGACGGATATCATTAAAATTTAGGTCCGGGAGAGCATTATGCCGGAACGCATACTTCTCCAGGCCGGTACTGATTCCCGTTCCGTTCACCTGTTCCTCCAGACAGAGCCGGATATGCTCCGTCTTGCGTTCAGATGTAGCGCCCATACTTCATTCCCCTTCTTCTTTATATAACAACTATATTTACCCAAATTGTGCTTGCAAATCCGCATCTTATCCCATCTCATGCGCGATATACCCAGCGACCAAATGGCCTGACAGAGTTACATAAGGTACTCCCCCTCCGGGATAAGTGGAGCTTCCTACATACCACAACCCTCGGACATCACGGCTGCGATTGCTTGGCCTGCGAAGGATTTGCCGCGGATTGTGTGTAGCAATTCCGTATATTCCCCACGATAGGCTCCCGTATCACGAGCTAACTGATCAGGCGAATAAGTACTGAGTACATGGTTCTTATTAATTCCCTGTAACCCGTATCCCGCAAAGTAGATAACACATTCTCTGCGTAGCTCTCACGCTGCTCCTCCCAATCCCAGCTATCGGATAAATACGGAGCATATGTCATGATGAACAGATTGCTATGTCCATCAGGGGCGGCCCCTTTCTCTGAATAAGAAGAGTTACATATGTATACGGATGGCTTGGAAGGCGGCTTTCGCTGATCAAAGATCTCGGTGAACTCCTCCTCATAGCGATCCGAGAAGAATACGGTATGATGAAGCAAACGATCATATAATGAGGGAACCCCAGCCAACTGTACGAACGCGGACAATGAAGGTTCCATGGAGGCGATCCTCCGATCATTTAACGAAGGCCTAAGCGCTTCACTTAACAGCTTCTGGGTGGTAGATAATAAGTCACCATTAATAACGATCAGCGGCGCTTCATAATATCCATCATTCGTCTCTATCCCGCAGGCTCGCCCTCCCTGAACGCGAATCTGTCTGGCCTCGACCCCTGTCTTAATCTTAACGCCCAGTTCCTCCGCGAGCTCCCGTAGCGCTTCAACAAGAGCATACGTACCGCCACGAACGCTATAAGTGCCGTGATCTATCTCGCAGCTGTGCATCATCCCATACAATGAAGGAGCCAGGAAAGGAGAAGAGCCAACCCGAGGTGCATACCTTCCGAATAAGGCCAGTGAATTGGGATGTGTAAAGAAGTGGCGCAGCTCCCGGTTCAGCGATCTCCTGAACAGAGGGACGACGCTTAACATCTCCCTCAACATGCCGACATTCCACTTCTCCCTGTTCCCGATCGGCAGTCGACTCATCAATCTCCCGTTGATGCTCTGGAACATCATCCGCGATTCCTGCAGAAATGCTGGATAATGTAGCGCATCTACCGGGCTGTATGTATCAATCTGATGCTGCATTGCCTCAACATCGCCGGTCATATCCACCACACTTCCGTCCGTGAATATATTCCGGGACCTGGGCTCGAGTGGGATCAGAGATACATAATCCTCCATTCTGCGTCCCACGCTACGGAACACATTGCGGAACACGAAAGGCAGCTCTATCGTGTTCGGCCCACAATCGAACCGGTAGCCATCGATAACGATCCGCTGCAACTTCCCACCTACAAGATCCTTACGCTCCAATATAGTCACCTGATAGCCCCGACCCGCGAGTCCTATCGCGCAAGCCAGTCCTCCGAAGCCCGATCCAACAATCAAGACCTTACCCTTCGCCGACATGATACCTGCCTCCTCATGTATCTCTAATTCACAAGCTGTAAGCTATAGAAGTTTGATCACGCACTTATAGCAATGGTGACATTAATCTGGCCGCCGATTCCATGAATCGCACATATATTTTCTTGTTCATGAAGGACTTCTTCTCGATCAACTTCGTAGAGAACAAATCCCGCTCAAAATCCTTCACCATCTTGGCTACACTATCGCTCTGAACAAGCAATGCGTTCACTTCAAAATTCAAATGGAAGCTGCGCATATCCATATTGGCTGTACCTACCGTCGCCACTTCCCCATCGACGATGAGCAGCTTGGAATGAAGGAAGCCCTTCTCATACTCATAGATCTTCACCCCAACCTCAAGTAGGGACGGAAAATAAGAATGAGAAGCGAGAAACGGTAGCCATTTATCCGGCCGCGCTGGGAACAGGATACGTACATCGATCCCTGACATCGCTGCGACCTGCAGAGCAGAGAGATATCATCATCCGGTATGAAATACGGAGTGGCCAGCCACACCGACTTCTTGGCTGATGTAATCATAGCAAAGAAGAGATTCTTCAGCGTCCGGCTCTCGTTATCCGGCCCGCTCGGAATGATCTGAATCGCCCCGCCGCAGCCAGGAACCAATTCGGGCGATAAATACTGCTGATCCATAATTCGCTCGCCATATACGTAATGCCAGTCCTGCAGAAATATAATCTGCAGGGACCTCACGGCCTCCCCTTTGACCAACATATGCGTATCGCGCCAGAAGCCATAGTTCTTATTGCGGCTCAAGTATTCGTCCCCTACATTAAGCCCGCCGATAAAGCCTGTTGTGCCATCAATGACCACGATTTTACGGTGGTTGCGATAGTTGACCCGGCTCGACAGCGCCAGAAAGCGCATCGGCCGTACACTCCGACCTTAACTCCAGCAGCCCGAAGTTCATTAATAAATGATTTTGAGAGCCCAATGCTGCCGACAGCATCATACATGAAGCGTACCTCGACACCTTCGCGAGCTTTATCGATTAACGTCTTCTGAATTTCTCGGCCAATCGCATCGGCACGGTATATATAGTACTCCATATGAATATGATGCTTAGCTAGTTTCAGCTCCCTGAGCAATGTCGAGAACGTCTCTTCCCCATTCGTTAACACTCTCGTACGGGAAGCCATAGAGAATGGCGTGCGGGCTAGACGCTGCGATAATTGCAGCATTCTCTGCTGGGCAGGCGTGAACTGAGATAGATCACGAGGTAACATGGTGGCGCTGTTATCAATTCGCTCGTAGCTCATTTGGTCCTGCTCCGCCTTGCGGTCGAATTTTCTTCTCTTGAAATAATTCTGGCCAAGCAGAAAATAGAGCACCAAGCCGACTACCGGCAGCAGTGCCAACACCAGGATCCAGGCTAGGGTACTGGAAGGATTACGGTTCTCCATGAATATAGCCAAACTGATCGTAATTACCGTCAGTGTCTGAAAAATACTGACCAGCATCCCTCCAAATTTACCGAATATACCAAATCCGAAAAAGTAGAACGCAAATAATATGATTGCGATCAATATGATCTGTAATCCACGTCTCATAACGGTACCTCTCTTCAAAAATACATGATCCTATTGTACATGAAGCTTGTCTTTCTTCCCACAGAATTTATGAGAATCCCTTGTTTGCCGCCAGTTTCGGCTTATTGGTGCAGCAAATTTGTATCCCCATTTTTTTGTACTATAATGATTCTGACTCAGGAGTCAGAATCAGTACTTATAAGTCAGAACGGGAAGGAGGTCACTCATTGTCTAGCAAATCTGACGACAAGAAACAGTTAATCTTGAGAACTGCCATGCAATTGTTCGCGGCAAAAGGCTCTTCTGCAACATCGATGCAAGAAATCGCAGAGTTGTGTGGAATGTCCAAGGGGAGTCTATATCTGCATTTCAAATCCAAGGATGAGCTGGAGCTTAGCCTCTTTCACTACTGCGTCCAGATGCTTCAAGCCGAATTGCTTCAGGTTGAGCAGGAAACGGATTTGTCGCCGCGAGACAGACTGATTCGTGCTGTCGAAGTATTATTTGAGCTGGTTCTTGAGCTAAGAGAGTTCTTGCTGATGCAATTTAAGGAATGGATCGTAAAAGGGAACATCTATAAGTACCCGACATCATGAATAATAATAATGCGAAGTTACTCCATTATACCAAAAAAGCACTTATATCCGCTTATGGAGAAATAATTGACCCTTATATGACCGATCTGATCATCTTCTCCCATGGCATGATTGGTACTTACGCCAAACTGGTATTCGATCATAACATGACCACAAATACGCACCGAATTGCCGTCTATCTGATCGATATACTGGATTCAACTGTAGAACTCCTGCTAAAGACTCGGCCCGAGCCATTAATACCAGAAGTACTTCTTTACAATTTCGGAAAATGCGGAGAGAACAGTCCTGAGCCGGTGAAGCATCCCCTTCTCACTATCAAAGAAATGAAGGAACTTCTAGAGAAAGAAAGCGGAGACGCTGGCGAGCGTGAACAAGGGATTGAAGCACTGCACATTCTTGAAGAAGAATTGCTGCGACCTCGGCCTCGCCGAGTCATTCTGAAAGGTATGGTTGCCGCGATGGAAGACCTTGATCTCCCGCAGATAGAGAGCAGCCTCGAGGAGCTGCAAAGATTGCTGCGACCATATTATGCCCAAGCGTAATATAAGATCAACTTATTAATAGGAGAAAGAGAGGAGCAGAACCCTGCTTATGAAGAGCATTATTAATTTCTCAATCCGCAATAAATTTGCGGTTTGGCTGCTGACGATCATTGTTACAGTTACTGGTCTATACAGCGGCCTGACGATGAAGCAAGAAAGCATTCCTAATATTGATGTTCCTTACCTTAGTATTACAGCCATCTATCCTGGAGCAGCGCCAGAGGGCGTCGTTCAGGATGTAACCAAGCCGCTCGAACAAAGATTGCGTAATGTCGACGGCGTTAAGACGATCACTTCAACCTCGATGGAGAATGCATCTTCCCTCTTCATTGAATTTCAATATGGCAAGAATCTAGACAATGCTACAGCATCTGTTCGTGAGGCGCTGAACGACGTACAGCTACCGGACGGTGTTAAGAAACCGCAAATCACAAGATTCAGCCTGAGCTCGATGCCAGTTATCTCACTCAGCGTATCCGATACGGAATCAGGCAATCTGGAGTCCCTCACTCGGCTGATCAATAACGAGATTGGTCCCGCTCTGGAGGATCTTGATGGCGTTGCCTCCGTGCAGATTGCCGGACAATATGTCAAGGAAGTCAGCCTAAAGTTCAATCAGGCAAAAATGAAAGAATTAGGCCTTAGCGAAGATACCGTTAAGGGAATCGTACAAGGCTCGGCACTGCGTGTTCCGCTCGGTCTGTTCAATATGGAACAGTCACAGAAAGCCGTCGTCGTTGATGGCAACATCATCACCGTCGATGATCTGAAGAATCTGGCCATTCCAGTCATTCCAAGTGCCTCCTCCGGTACTCCAAACGGAAGTGGAGCGGCTGGCGGACAGGGCAATATGCCTTCAGGTGCTCCAGGGGCAGCCGATGCAACTCCTGCCGCAGGCAGTGGCAATGAGGCTGGCGCAGCTCCACAGGGCGCAATGGGAGCCATCCCGGTTGGGATACCAACAGTAAAGCTTAGCGATATCGCCGATATCCAGACGATCGGTAAAGCTGAATCAATCTCACGTACGAACGGCAAGGAATCGATAGGCATTCAGATTGTCAAAGATAACGATGCCAATACGGTAGATGTCGTTAACCGCGTTAAGGACAAAACTGAAGAACTTCAGAAGCAATACGGTCATATCGGTTTCACCGTGATGCTCGACCAAGGACAGCCGATTACGGACTCTGTAAATACGATGCTAATGAAAGCCGTATTCGGAGCTTTGTTCGCAGTATTGATCATCCTGATCTTCCTGCGGAATTTACGCTCGACGATCATCTCCATTATTTCTATCCCGCTCTCGCTACTGATTGCGGTCCTGCTACTGAAGCAGATGGATATTACGCTTAATATGATGACGCTTGGAGCGATGACAGTCGCTATCGGACGGGTTGTCGACGACTCGATCGTCGTCATCGAGAATATTTACCGTAGGATGTCGCTTACCGGCGAGAAGCTGAGTGGCGGCAAGCTGATCGTAGCGGCTACGAGTGAAATGTTCGTTCCGATCATGTCTTCTACCATCGTAACGATCGCCGTCTTCCTGCCGATGGCATTCGTAAGCGGCATGGTTGGCCAATTGTTCAAACCGTTCGCCCTTACAATGGTATTCTCACTGTTGGCATCGTTACTCGTCGCTATTACCCTTGTTCCGGCGCTGGCTCATACCCTGTTCCGCAAGGGCTTGAAAAACACATATGACCATGACAGCAATCCGAAAGGCCTGGCGCTTTATTATAAAAAAGCTCTTAATTGGTGTCTGTCACATAAATTAATTACCTTCGGTGCAGCCGTCTTGTTGCTCGTCGGCAGCTTGTTCCTAACCCCGCTAGTCGGTGTAAGCTTCTTGCCGGAGCAAAGTGATAAATATGTAATGGTAACTTATTCGCCGGCTCCTGGTGAGCTGCTTGAAGATGTAGAAGCTAAAATGCAAAAGGTTGAGAAATATGTCCTGAATCAACCAGACGTAGAGAAATGCAGTACTCCATCGGCGGAAGCAATCCGATGGGCATGGGATCGTCTAACTCGGCACTCTTCTATATCGGTTATGATAAGGATACGAAGAAGTTCGATGATGTGAAGAATGAACTGATTGAAGGCTTAAAGAAAGAAATACCTGATGGCAGCTGGTCGGATATGTCTGCGATGATGATGGGCGGCCTGGGCGGAAGCTCCCTCAGCATCAACGTATTTGGAGATAGTCTAGAGCAGATTCAACCCGTCTCTGATCAGATCCTGAAGTGGATCGAGGAAGACTCGAAGCAGTTCGAGAAAGGCAAGACCAGCCTATCCGAGACCTATGATCAATATACCCTGGTTGCAGATCAACAGAAGCTGAGCTCACTCGGACTCACCGCAGGCCAGATCGCTATGAAGCTTAGCCCAACTCACGAACGTCCGGTATTGACAGAAGTGGATATTGACGGCAAGAACTATAATGTCTACATTGAAACGGACAGCAACACTTATTCCAGTATTGCAGATATCGAGAATGAGACAATAACCTCACCACTTGGTATGAAGGTACCTATCAAAGAAGTAGCGAAAGTCGAGAAAGGAACTTCTCCGAACTCGATCACGCGTATAGATGGCAAGATGGTCGTTGAAGTAAGCGCGAATGTGCTGACTTCGGACGTACAAAAGGCATCCACATCCTTGCAGGACAAAATCGACAAGATGGATATGCCAGAAGGCGTAACCGTTAAGTTCGGTGGCGTAACCGAACAAATTAACGACACCTTCGGCCAGTTGGGCATTGCGATGCTCGCAGCGATTGCCATTGTATACTTCGTTCTGGTTGTAACGTTTGGTGGTGGCTTAGCACCGTTCACCATTCTGTTCTCCTTGCCGTTTATCGTCATCGGTGCCATTGTTGGCCTATTGATTGGTGGCGAGACGCTGAACGTATCCGCATTGATGGGCGTATTGATGCTCATCGGTATTGTCGTCACGAACGCGATCGTATTGATCGACCGTGTTATTCATAAAGAACGCGAAGGTCTTACGACCCGGGAAGCGCTGCTTGAAGCCGGAGCTACCCGCTTGCGTCCAATTCTTATGACAGCTCTAGCTACGATCGGTGCTCTGTTACCGCTCGTAACAGGTATGGAGAACAGCGCAGGTATTATATCGCGTGGTCTCGGTATTACCGTTATCGGCGGTCTCATCAGCTCCACGCTGCTGACACTCGTGATCGTGCCGGTTGTCTATGAATTCTTGATGAAATTCCGCCGGCGTGGCCCGGTAACCCATGATTTAGATTAAAACGAATTATTCAGCATAAATAAAGAAGACCACTGCAGCAAATAACGCTGCAGTGGTCTTCTACTATTCATTCGAAATATTGATTAATGAAGCTGGGCACGCCATGCTTGCAATCTATTCAAATCTTCATTCAGAAATTCATTCATCATCTCAGCCAGCCCGATATACAACGGACTGGTGGTGGCCGCAGTCAAGCTGGATGTAAATCCTTCCGTCCACTTCAACAAATGCGACTCCAGGAACCTGATTTGCAGATCCAGTCCTTCCAGAAGACTTTGATGCAGATTTAACTTATCCAGCATTTCCTCCGACATGACAGCCATATACTCCAACTCCAGGGCGATATTGTCATCTCGCTCCCCATTTAGCTTATTAAATACGATGCCACTTTCCATATAGAACGTTCTAATATCTGAAGCGCATTCTAACGCATCGATCCCTTCCTCTCGGGCCCGGTACAAGCTCTCGCAAGTCGGCACCTTCGCTGTTGGACCCATGAACAAGCGTTCAAACTCCTCGGCCTCACTATAACAAGCCCGGCGAATTTCGTTCTCCGGTATGCTCTCTAAATAATTGATCAATCTGCGACCGCCACTACTCATAGGAACGGTGTTGTTCAACTCCACCTGGCTATGCCACTGTGCAATCAGAGACATACGAGGCGGTCTTCCCAAGAAATCCACCAGCAGCCGGTATCCCCAGCCCCTAAGCTTCAGCCACTTAGCCTGATCCTGCGATATGACAACCTGTTCAGTGAACAACATAGTCATTTTGGTTCATCTCCCTCTTCTATTCTGCGAAATATATATACAAGTTCAAACACACTTATACCACTTTATAAAAAAGATGACTTCCTTATTCTGTCGGAAATCATCTCTCTTCCATATACCGACACATGATTAAGGGGTATCATGTATCTATACTTCCATTATATCCTAATGAAAACGCTTTACTTGCGATATATATCACAACATTGTTACAGTTCTGACCCATTCATAATCCTCTATATGATTCATATTAAATTGCAGCATTCGTTCCGTGTCGCCGAGCTTATCAGCCAGATCCGCCCCATCTATATAGTCAACACGAAGACTAGCCACCCATTCGCTCATTCGGAGTCTTCCATTCTCTAGAGCAAGCTGCAATCCCGGTAGCACATCTCGACTATACGCCGCCAGTAAAGGCTGGATCCTTCCGCCAGCTTGGACAATGATGGCCTGGACACGCCCTTCTTGCTCGATAGAAGCATTCTCCTTCTCCACTTGTGCCACCCGCTCTACAATGGCTTCAAAGACACCTCTATGGACAAAAGGCATATCACAAGCCACTGCCAGGTTCCACTCTGTAATTGATACCTTTAATCCGGCATGTAATCCAGCAAGTGGGCCCATGTCCGGGTATTGATCAGCTACAACCTCTAAGCCAAGATGGTTATAATCATCGTGCTGTCCGCCTGCGATCAATATCTGCTGCGCTACCGGATTCAGTTCTCCGATCATCCTCTCAATAACCGTTATGCCGTTCAATGTCAGCAGCGCTTTATTGGTTCCCATACGACTTGACCTGCCACCCGCTATAATAATTGATGTGATCTCCACAGATTATCCACCTTCTATTTATAAATAATGTAAGATTAAAGAAAACTTGGTTTGTATCCCTTTTCATCTGTGTGTTAAATTGATGCTATAGAACTTTTGCATCAGGGTCAATCAGGACACCTCTTCGAACAACCACCAATAGAAAGGAATGGCGCTTTTGCCGGACAATCAACATCAATCGTCCTCTTTGCTATCATTGGGACTTCTGAATTTTTTCATCTATGGGACAACGGTTATCTTTGCAGCCTTCTTTCAATTATATTTGCAGGATATCGGAATGAACAAGCTGGAGATCGGTATTCTGATCTCGGCCGGACCGCTCATCTCTCTGCTGGCTCATCCCTTCTGGAGACTGATGAGTGATCGATCCCACAATATCCGGTTAATCCTGCTTGTCATGCTGATCGGCTTGCTCGCGATTGGTCATCTTTTGTTCAGAGTAGATACTTTTCAAATGCTATACATTGTGGTTATGCTGGTCTTCTTCTTCCAGAGTCCCTTGCTCTCGCAGAGCAACAGCCTGACTCTGGGATATGTGACCGATTCCAATCAGAGATTTGAGACCTATCGGTTATGGGGCTCCTTCGGTTGGGCAACCGCTGCTCTTGCAGCGGGAATTACGATCGATGCGACAGGAAAAAATGGCTTCTCCTTGCTGTTCAGCATTATGCTCATCCTGTCGATCAGCTCGACTTTAGTTCTTCCTTCATCTCGTTATACGGCGGATATGCCTTGGATCAGCGGAAGAGAATTCCGACAGGTACTGAAGAACAAATATTTTGTCCTCTTTATCGTGCTCGGGCTCTTCGTGGCCATACCCAACTCTATCAACGCCCTGTTCATGCCTTTGTTTATTAGCGATCTGGGCGGCAATAGACTTTCGGTTGGAATAGCGGTGTTCCTGTCCACACTGCTTGAGATGGCCGCCTTCGTTCTGTTAAACCGTTATCTGAAGAACAAAATAACTTATTTGATCGGCACCCTAACGATTGTAAGCATTCTGTTCGCCTTGCGTTGGAATCTGATGGCTGACGCTACACATCCCACCCAGATTATCATCATTCAACTGCTACATGCGATCACCTTTGGCGGATTCTTCTATGTCGGTACACGGTCGATCGCCTTGTTCCTCCCCAGCTCGTCGCGGGCTGCAGGACAAGCGGTATACAGCTTCATGCTTAGCGGGGTGACCGGGATCGTTGCAGGTCTTCTTGGCGGATTCACTTTTCAGGACTTCGGGCCTGTAATCATGTATCAAATGGGAATGATGATGACCCTCTTCGCAGCGATTGGCTTCGGAGCACTATGGTATCATTTCCATAAGAATGGTTATCCGCCCGTGATCTCACAACACAAATCATAATTATAATCAAAAAAAGAAAACAAATCTCCGACCGTCACGCCCCTTTGGTAACGCCGGTCGGAGGTTTGTTTTCTTTCTTGCCACTTCAGTTTACACTATGAAATGCATACCAGAGCAAGCCTTTTTTTTAGAATATCGATTTGCCCAGGAGGAAGCACTGTCATGCCGAATATTAAACAAATCGCCAAAGCCGCCGGTGTATCTGTATCTACCGTCTCCCGCGTGCTCAATCAGCATCCTTACGTGAGCGAAGCGAAACGAAGAGCGGTTGAAGATGCGATAGAACATCTAAAGTATGCACGGAATATGAATGCTGTCCACCTTATTAAGGGGAGAACGCAGACGGTTGCCGTTATTCTGCCGCACATCAACCATCCTTACTTCATGAGACTGATGGAGGGCATCGCCGGTGAAGCTCTAAAGTATAACTACCAGCTAATGTTGTGCCAGACCGCATATAACCATGATGAAGAGCTTAAGGTGTTAGACATGTTGAAGAACAAGCAAATCGACGGAGTCATCATTAGTTCCCGCTCCGCTTCACTTGATCAGATCGAGCCTTATTCCGCATACGGACCCATACTATTATGCGAGGATGTGAAGGATCGCCTTCTATCCTCTGTCTACTTCGATCATTACCTGAGCTTCCAGAGTGCTATAACCTTCCTATGGGAGAAGGGGCACCGAAACATCGGATTCGCCGTCAACCGTTTGAACAATTCCAGCGGCCGTAAACGGCTAAGTGCTTACTATGACACTCTGAAAGCATTAGGGGGCAGTGGGCGCGCAGAATGGGTACTGGACGGTTGCCGGGATATGAAGGATAGCGCTGCGATCTTCCCTTGGCTGCATAGCTTGGATGAGCGGCCCACCGCCTTGCTCATTACAGGAGATGAAGTCGCCGCTGGTTTTCTGCTCACCGCTCCAGAGCATGGATTCCGAGTTCCAGAGGACATTGCCATCATCGGCTTTGATAACCAGCCGATCTCGGAATTGCTTGGCATCACGACGATTGATATTCAATTGAATGATATCGGTGCCCGAGCCTTTGCAATCATTTATAAGCAAATTACGAATCGGGCAGAAGGGCCTTCCGTCGAGAGATTCCAATTCAAATTGATTGAGCGAGGAACCGCATAAAGCCCTTAGTGTGTGATCAAAAGCTGACTTTTTAAGTTTCCAATCTTAGTCCTCGATCTGCGGTTGATTCTGCTGCTCCTTCCCAAGCGTCGCCTTTAACAGCAGCGGAGTCACAATGGTAGTCAGAATGACGACGATCACAAGCACCGTGAAGTACTTCTGCTCCAAGAGACCACTCTCTAGGCCAATTGTTGCAATAATCAGCGCCACTTCTCCCCGTGACACCATTCCTGATCCGATCCCTAGAGCAGAAAGTCTGGAATATCCGGTGAGTCTGGCGCCGAGTCCAGAACCGATCAGCTTGGTCAGAAGGGCGATCACAAAGAACAGAAGTAATAATCCAATCTGGGAGCCAAGCCCTTTAAAGCTAACGGAAAATCCCACGCTGACGAAGAATATCGGCACAAATATCGTATAAGCAATTGGCTGTAATTTTTGCTCGACCTCATGCTTGTAGTCTGTCTGTGAAATCGCCAAACCTGCAGCAAAGGCACCAATAATACCAGCCACGCCGAACTGCTCCGCAAGATAGGCGAGGAAGAAGCATAGAATCAGACCTGCGCTAATAATCGCCTCGGTCACTCGCAGGGGAGCCAGCCAATTCATTACCCATTTCGCGATCTTCCAGATGAACAAGGCCACGATCACGAAGAAAATGAACTTATACCCGATCACCATCGCCAGATTTACTTCCTCACCTCCGACCATACTCATGACAAAGGCCAGTAGGATAACGACAAGAATATCATCAAGGATCGCTGCACCAAGCAAGGTCGTGCTCTCCTTACTCTTAAGTAACCCCAGATCCTTAAGACTCTGCACAGAAATACTTACCGATGTAGCCGATAGAAGTAGACCTAAGAAGATGGCCTTGGCTGCGTCCATACCAATAGCGACTCCTACCAAATATCCGCCGAGCATCGGTAGAATAATTCCCCAATCGCCACTGCCGTTGACGATTTGAAGGATCGCTTCAAATCCTCGATATTCGTCTCCAGTCCCGCCATGAACATAAGTAGCAGCACACCAATCTCGCTTAATTCCGCGATCATATGCGAATTTTCTACCCAGCCAAGCATTGCCGGACCAATAATGACACCTACCAATAGCTTACCTACTACCGCAGGCTGCCCTAATCTAACCATCAAGTCACCAGCCAGCTTCGTGGCCAGAAGAATAATCAGAATTGTCAAATAGAACATTAAATCCCTCCCTGTTATTTTAGATAGCATGCCCAAAAAAAGACAAAGAGGAGCCTGGTTTGACCAGGCTCCTCCATAAACGAACAGCTATTCACTTACCATCATGATAAATGATACACTACCTAAAAATCAACTTATTTATTTGGTAATTGGAACGAACTCTTCAAGGATACGATCAGGTTGAATACCGGATGCCCTGGCTTGGAGTATTTCGAATCGACATTGAAATACCCATGCCGGAAAAATTGGAACTTATCTTGCGGCTTAGCATCATTCATCCCCGGTTCAACAAAACCGTGCTTGATGGTAAGCGAGTTCGGGTTGATCATGTCCAGGAAGGACTTCTCTTCCACGACTTCCTCTTCTGTATCTTCGCTCTCATCCAGAATCAACGGTTCATACAGGCGGAATTCTGCAGGGACAGCGCTGCTGGCATCGACCCAGTGAATCGTCCCTTTGACTTTGCGGCCGGTAAATCCGCTACCGCTCTTCGTCTCCGGATCATACGTACAATGAATCTCAATTACATTGCCATCGGCATCCTTAATCACATCATTACATTTGATGAAATAAGCATTCTTCAAGCGGACTTCATTTCCCGGGAACAAACGGAAGTATTTGCTCGGTGGATTCTCCATGAAATCTTCTCGCTCGATGTAGATCTCCCGCGAGAACGGAATTTGACAATGTCCTAATTCTTCATTCTCACTATTGTTCTCGGCATCCAGCAGCTCGGACTCTCCCTCTGGATAGTTCGTAATCACGACCTTGAGCGGGTCGATTACAGCCATAGTCCGAGGCGCCTTGAGCTTGAGATCCTCGCGGATGAAATGCTCCAGCATCTTCAGGTCAATCTGACCATACGCCTTAGAAATCCCTGTCTCAAATACAAAGGATTTAATCGCCTCCGGCGTATAGCCCCGGCGGCGCAGACCAGAGATCGTCGGCATACGCGGATCATCCCAGCCATCAACATAGCCTTCATCAACCAGCAGCTTCAACTTCCGCTTACTCGTTACGGTTTGCTCTAAGTTAAGCCGTCCGAACTCGTACTGATGCGGAGTGCATGGCATCTCTGTCTCTTCGATCACCCAATCATAGAATGGACGTTGATCCTCGAACTCGAGCGAGCAGAGGGAATGCGTAACACCTTCAATTGCATCCTCTAGCGGATGGGCGAAAGCATACATCGGATAGATGCACCATTTATCCCCCGTATTGTGATGGGACGCATGAACGATCCGGTAAATGACTGGGTCACGAAGATTAATATTCGGCGAGGTCATATCGATCTTCGCACGCAATACCTTTTCTCCGTCCTTGAATTCTCCATCACGCATACGTGTGAACAGATCCAGGTTCTCCTCAATCGAGCGGTCGCGATACGGGCTGTTTTGCCCAGGCTCCGTTAGTGTACCGCGCATTTCGCGAATTTGATCAGCACTCAGATCGTCAATATACGCTTTGCCCTTCTTAATCAACAGAACAGCGCGGCTATACATCTCGTCGAAATAATCGGAAGCAAAGTGCAGCTCTTCCCAATCGAAGCCGAGCCATTTAACATCCTCTTTAATAGAGTTTACGTATTCTGTATCTTCCTTAGCAGGGTTCGTATCATCGAAGCGCAAATTGGTCCGGCCCCCGAACTCGTCAGCCAGAGCAAAGTTAATCCAGATCGCTTTGGCATGTCCGATATGCAAGTAACCGTTGGGCTCCGGAGGGAACCGCGTTACGATAGACGAATGTTTGCCAGTCTTCAAATCCTCAGAAATAATATTTTTAATAAAGTTAGGAGGAGTGGTGTTATTGGTGTTGTTCTCCACAGTTATCACCTTTCATTCATTTAAGTCTCTATCCGTTATTGATCACGAATTGTTATAGTACGTGTTCAACAAACAACCTCTTATAGGTTCCGATTTTTCTTCTTCTAAATATACCTATATCCAAGTTCAATGGCAAGATGAAGCCGAGTTGCCTGCTTCCATCATAACATACAGTACATTAGAATATCGTCGACATACTTCTCATTCAGATAAAACTCCTGGACCAGTCTACCCTGTTCTACAAATCCACAGTTCTGGTAAAATTCCACCGCTCTAGGATTAGTCGTCAGTACACGTAGGGACAATTTGCGCACCCCTTGCTCAGCAGCCCAAGCTTTCATTGCTTCTATAAGACGTTGTCCGATTCCCTGTCGTTGGAAATCCGGATGTACTGCAATATTAATATCTAGCACATGACGGTTGCTAGACAACGGGGTTGGATAATCAAAACCAACATATCCGCCAATTGTACCGCCCACCTCCGCTACTAGCTGGTTGCCCGGAGGACATTTCTGTAGGTAGTGCTCACGCGAGTTCCACTGAATCGGAGCCGGCGTCGAACGGGTGTCCCACACGAGCGAGTCGATCTCCATTAACGCGCCTGCATCGCGCATTTCAGACAATCTGATTTGAATCGAATTCGACATACCCTTTATTCCCTTTCCAAAAAATTAATGTACACAACCTCTAAAATTTATATTTATTATTATACCTCGTAATGCTGACTCCGTATCGCTAAAATCCGACCTTCTGATTCTCGACCAGCCCTCTCACTTTATCGCGATTGAATTGGCTATGCACCATGAAGGAAGCAATCGATAAAATAGAGATCAGTACAGCCAGGGTGGCTACCGGAACGAGACCATTCCAATCGAAAAGAACCCCCATCGCGTAAGGGCCTATCACCCTTCCCGCTACCCCCATGCCGCCAACCAGCCCAAGATAGAACGGGGCGGCCTTGCCAGTATGATCCGATATAAAGGAAGGAATCGCCGGGGAAATCAGCATTTCACCGAGAGTAATCAATACCATCGCCAACACCATGCTCGGATAAGTATGGAAGCTAAGAATCATGATATAGCCCAGCATATAAAATACAGCACTCGCCGTCATCTGTCTCAGCTCTGTCTCAGCAAAGGTACGTTTAACCCACGAAATGAGCGGCTGTGCGACGAAGATCAATATCCCGTTCAGCGTCCATAGAATACTGTAATTCCATTCTGGCATCCCGCGCGAGATCGTATAAGGCGACACTCCGTTATTCCATACACAGTTAGCTAGCCATATGAAAAGTGAGCCCATTCCCATGAAGAAATATACCTTGTAATTTAACATCAAATTCCAGTTATTCTTCTTATCTGCATTCTCTTTCTTTTTTCCACGTGGAACTTCCCTGTGTTTTTTGAACCCTGTTCAAATAAACCCAGAAGAAACCGGCAAATAAGGCCGAGATCAATCCATTCAATATAAAGCTCAAATTATATGAAATTTGCGCCAAAAATCCACTGACAGCGGTTCCCAGAGCTACACCGATATTGTTAGCCACATAAATAACATTGAATAATTCCGCACGCCTCTCTGTGAATCGGAAGCCGATAAAAGCCTGAATCGCCGGTAAAGCCATCGAGTTGAAAAATCCAACCAGCCCCATCAGCAGTAAGAACAAATGCCATTGTCCGCTCCCGTAGGGAAGCAACAGCAGAAATACAGCGTTAAGTCCGACTCCGCCTACGATGAGGCGCTTTACGCCAAGGCGATGATAAAGAGAACCTCCGAGTAATTGCCCAAATATGCCGCCTACTGACATAATCATTACAGCAAGGCCAGCATCTGTTACTGTTCTTCCAAGCACCTTGAATACAAACATCGTAATCAACGGCCACATCAAGGCGCCGCCCGCAGAGCTAATCAAGCTTGCCACCAGGAAAATCTTGACCTCACGCGGATATGAAGCTAGGCCTCTCATGCTGCAATCCTCCTTCTGCTCTGTCCATTCACTATAGTAAATCCCGAACTAAGCCTGCCGTTTTACTTCCACGACCGTGGAGAAGAACACCGCTCCACCGCCCATGTCAGCCAACCGATCGGAGGTTAGAGCATTTGCTCTGCGTGGTTTACCATTCTGCTCCCACCATAGCCCCTGACTAATTACAGTCCCAGGTAGCATCTTATCCGTTACTGAGGCCTTGACCTCATAACGTCCGCGATCATTCCATACAATGACCTCATCACCGTCTTCAATACCACGCTGCTCTGCGTCCTGCGGATGGATTTGCAGTAACGGCTGCTTCTCTAGCTCAATATGCTTACCGGCATTGCCGAAGGTAGAATTCAAGAAATTATGGTTAGGGGGCGAAATAAACATCAGCGGATACACATCGCCATCTCTCGGGCGCCGTTCACCATCATATCCCTCTTGAAGTGGAGTATATGTAGGCAGGGGCGGCAATCCCGCTTCTTCCATTCGCGCTGAGTAGAGCTCGATCTTGCCCGATGGCGTCGTTAGCTGCTGCAGAAATTGCCGCTTCGGTTCCATATTGAGCTTCATGAACCGCTGCTGCTTGAGACCTTCCAACGTGATCCCCTCCAGATATGGATTTGCTGTAAAATCGAGAGCCTGACGGATCATATCCTCTTCACGATCCTTGAAGGCATCCTCCTCGAACCCCATCGCTTCAGCCAGCAGCTTGAACATTTCCACATTGCTCTTGCTCTCTCCCTGGGCAGGGATGACCGGTTCCTGAAGCTGAACATAATGATGCCAATATGAATTATATAAATCCGTATTCTCGAATGAAGATGTCGCCGGTAAAACAATGTCGGCATACCTCGCCGTATCGGTCAAGAATAGATCATGCACAACCGTGAATAAATCCTCGCGAGATAACCCTTGCTCCACTTTCACCGTATCCGGTGCTACCACTGCCGGATTAGAGCAATAGACGAACAAGGCCCGAATTTTTGGCGTTAAAGTCAACAACGCTTCCCCGATTTGATTCATGCTTACGGTCCTCGCATCTGGGTTAGGCCGTAGATCCGGACGCTCCAAGGCATCATCGTTCACTTTGCCGTAGGCACCATTCGATTTATACGCCCCGCCACCAGTCACAAGCCATTGCCCTGTAAGGGCTGGCAGGCAAGTAATCGTCCGTACGGTCATACCGCCGTTATCATGATGTTGAAGGCCGTTCCCGACATGAATATAGGCCGGGGAGGTCTGCCCATACATGACGGCAAGAGAGACGATATCCTCTGCAGGAACACCGGTGATGACCGATACACGCTCCGGCGTATACTGGCGCACATGCTCCCGAAGCTGTTCATGACCGATCGTATACTGCTGTAGGAATTCTTCGTTCACAAGCTGCCGTTCAAATAGTACATGCATCATCCCTAGAGCCAGCGCACTGTCTGTTCCCGGATAAACAGGAATGAACCAGTCGGCGCGCTGCCCAGTCCGGTTACGATGAACATCGATCACGACCAGCTTGGCTCCCTGCTTCCGCGCCTTCTCAATTAGAGCGACCTGATGCATATTCGTGCTGACGATATTGCCTCCCCACACGATAATCAACTTCGCCTGCAATGTCTCCTCAGGACTCGTCCCGCCACCAAAGCCCATCGTATATTTCCAGCCTGTGTTCCCGGCGGCGTTGCATATTCCCTGTTGAAGCTGAGAAGAACCGAGCCGATGGAAGAAACGACGGTCCATCCCGTCCACAGTAAGCATCCCCATATTTCCATAGAAGCTGTAGGGCAGAATTGACTCTGAACCATGTTCGTTTATTAATCCTTTATACCGCTCTGCAATCTCTGTAATTGCCTCATCCCAGGTAATTCGTTCAAACTTACCTTCTCCCTTGGCACCTACACGACGGAGAGGATACAGTACCCGCTCTGGATGATAGATCCGCTCTGTCATATTCCTCACTTTATTACAAATCGCACCTTGGGTGATCGGATGGTCGGGATTGCCGGCCACCTTTACGATTCGTCCGTTCTCTTTGTGCAGCAGTAAACCGCAAGTGTCTGGGCAGTCCAGCGGGCATACTGCAGGAAATACTCCATTCTCCTCATGAACCATCTCTCATCCCTCCTAATTAGGTAATTGTATTTGATAATGAGCATGGATGTCTATAGATAGCATTTTGATCACGAAGCTTCTCAGACCCTAGCTTCAACCACCTGAAGCGTTTTGAAAAAACACACATCGGAAGTATAAGCATCGGTGCTGAAGAACGACCTTTTTGAACACGCACTTAAAGATAGGAATCTGAGAAACACAAATGACCCGCGGATGGGTCCCTTCATTTAAGGAACCCGACATACACGAGTCATTTATGATGAAGTATATATAGAATCTAATGACTGAGAGCTAAGCCTTCGCGTCGGTCTTGATAACCGCCGAATCGACTGCTGTCTCCTCCCTGGCATCTTTCAAGTAGGCGACCCAGTATGCTCCGGCAACGAACAATGCGCCGCCCGTCAAGTTTCCGAGCCAGACCGGAATAAAGTTCATGAAGTATTCTCCCCAAGAGAAGTAGCCTTCAAAGATAGCCGCCGGGATCAGGAACATATTTGCAACAACGTGCTGGAATCCGATCGCCACAAAGGCCATGGTCGGGAACCATATCCCAGTATTTTACCGCTGAAATTGTCTGCACCATAGGCCAGCCACACCGCTAGTGCTACCAGCCAGTTACAGCCAATACCGGATACGAACGCCTGCAGGAAGTTGTCATCCAACTTATGTCCTGCCATATCAACCAGCTTGTCGAGATAAACTCCGCTTGAAGTTAAGCCAACGACATGTCCGAAGAAAAAAGCTACAAACAATGCTCCAACAAAGTTGGAAATCGTAATCAAGATCAAATTTTTGAACATTTCACCGGTCGTAATTCTGTTCTTGAACCTGGCTAAGGACACAGCCATCATGTTCCCGGTCAACAGTTCGCCCCTGCCAGCAGTACTAGAATAAGGCCAACTGGGAATACCGCAGCGCCAATGAACGTTGCAATGCTTCCCCACTCTTTAGGCGCACCCGCAATCACGCGAATATCGAGCAGGAAACCAAGAGCAATGAACGCTCCACCCAGGAAACCGAGAATGAACACGGTCAAGAGTGGATTATGTGCCTTTTTCACCCCGGTCTCTACCGTTGCTTTGGCAATCTGATCCGGTTTGTAATAAGCCATGAAATCTCTCTCCCTTGAAGTATTTTTATATAGAAACTTAGCTTAATATCATTAAGCCAACCAAGTCTCGGCAATACTACTTACAGCGTGATTTTCATTTCGCCTTTCATTGTAACGTGGGTTATCATACGGTTATGTGATTATTATCACATAACCGTATGATATGACTTTTCCATCGCACAAAAAAAACCTCATCCTCCACTTGAACGTGAAATTTGAGATCTTAAGATGTGGGTACCTGTTCCCGCAATCGATCTAAATCTTTTTAAATTAGCAGGTGACAGGCCCAAACTCATGTCCGTTCATTGCCGTCATATAGATCATCGCTGCACATACTGTAAAAAAGGGACACCATCCTGGCGTCCCTTTTCCGTCATAGCTTATTCTGTATTCTGATCTCTTCTCGATCAATATATGGTCTCTCGATGTAATGTCTCATATTAAGGATTCGCTGTTACCGGAATCGATCCATAATATTCTTCTAGGGTAATTCCCTGATCGGCAATCTCGGATGCGATGTCAACACCGACGTAGCGGATATGCCAAGGTTCATACTTGTAGCCGGTAATACTATCTTTGCCTTCAGGATAACGAATAATGAAGCCATATTCTGAAGCATGCTGAGCAAGCCAATCTGCTTCCTTCGTGCCCCCGAAGCAATCTTCTGCAGCACATTTCCCATCACTACCGGACACATCGATGGCGAGCCCTGTCTCATGCTCACTATGCCCAGGCACAGCGCTATAGGTCTTGGCCTTCTCTTCGCCGTCCCTCTGAACATAGCGGTTGAACAGAGCAGTCTGCGTCTTATGGGAACGATAGCCCGATACCCCCGCCAAGTAAATACCATCCTTCTCCGCGCCGTCGAACAGATTCTCCAGCGCCTTAGCGGCTTCACTGCGCATCATTCGTTTCTCTATTTTCTCCTTGAACGTAAAGCGTACATTCGGATATACAAGATCTGACGGATTATAATCATCCGGCAATCCAAACTCCTTATTGACTAATACGGCAACACTATTCACATCAGAAGCTGCGGCCTTATCAGGTTCAGTGACATGGGATGTTCCCTCTTCTGCAGAACCCTTATTATCCGTCGAAGAATTGCCTTGATCCCCATTGCCTTTGCTGTTATCAGCTACGTTATCCCCGTTAGCTGCCGTTCCCTGATTGCCCGTACCAGAATTGTTCACGGACGGTTGATTGCCACCGGAGGCCGTCTTATTCGTGTCACCACAAGCTGTCACAAGTGCCATCGTAAGCAATAACGCGGACACCGTAACCAGCGTCTTCACCTTTGTTGTATTCATCCACTAAATCCTCCTGATACCTATTAAGAAAAGTCCTTACGATTGTAATCGAGGAACCGAACATTCGAACGATTCTACATCGTAGCCTTACTATTGTACCAGAGTTGATTATATTTTTCCCGCTTCATAGCAATTATAAAAGTGCGTGTTTAAAAAGTTAGACTTTCAGCACCGAGAAGGTTGGATGAAGCTAGGGCCCGAGGAGCGGAGCGTACGTTTTGGGTACGTGAGCACCGGAAGGCCCGGCTGAATTCAAGATTCGATGTCGATTAATCTACCAATGCTACTTCGTGAACAAAGAGGAACTTTTTAAACAACCTCTAAAGGTGATTAAAATCTACCTGATTTAAAAATAGAATACAACAACCAAATCACCATCAAAGTAGCAATAACAAAGCCTATATCGATAATCGGGATGTTCCAGAGCAGAATCGGACGATTCGTTAGTGAAGAACCGATGATAACCCCAACCATAATAATACTGAACGACAGCAACACGATGCTGAAGGAAAGGCGGTTCCCAATCTGATTGAACTTGCGCATGAGCTCTTCCATCCCAGGGATGTCCATCTCCGTCTTGATCTTGCCCTTACCGATGATAGAAGATAGGCGCTGCATTTGCCGTGGCAAATCGGTTAGGGATTCGCCGAATTCAACGGCTTCGCCCAGCAGCTTCTTCCCCAGTCTGCGCGCGTCCAGCTTCTCGCGCAGAAGCTTCTTACCGAACGGCTCAGCAAGATCAAGAATGCTGATATCCGGGTCCAGACTCTGTAAGACACCTTCTACAGTCAATAAGGATTTACCAAGCAGTAGTAGATCCGCCGGGAGCACAACGCCGTGCCGCTGTGCTGCAACAAACAGATCATTGATCGCGGTACCGATGCTGATCTGGGAGAAAGGAATATCGTAGTAGGTCTCCCGCAGTCGCTCAAGATCGAGGCGCAATCCATTCATATCTTCTACTTCGTCTAACAGACCCATTCGTAGGATGGCCCTTGTCATGCCCTCGGTATTGCGGCGCATCAGGGCAATAATCAGCGATGACAGCTGCTCCTTCATCTCGGAGCTGAGACGTCCTACCATTCCAAAATCGATAAAACAAGCCGGCCATCACGGAGCACCAGCACATTGCCGGGATGTGGATCTGCATGGAAATATCCGCTAATAAATATTTGATGGAGCATAGCATCGACCAAGGTTGCAGCGAGCTCCTTCACATCGATTCCGCACGCTTTTATCTCGGAAGCTTTATTCAATTGAATGCCATCTACAAAATCCATCGTTAACACCTTGGAGGTTGTACAGTCCCAGTACACTTTCGGAATGAATATTTTCCTGTTGGCTGTGAACTGCTTACTGATTCTCTCCATGTTCCGGCCTTCGCCTGTATAATCAAGCTCCGCCTTAATCGATCTAGAGAATTCCTCTACCATTTGCGGTATTTGATAATGTCCGACCCAGACCCAACGTTTCTTCGCAATCGCCGTCAGGTTCTTCAGTATGTCCAAATCGCGGTCAATGACAGGAACAATCCCCGGGCGTTGAATTTTTATAGCTACTCTCTCTCCACTAGTCAATAGCCCCTGATGAACTTGGCCAATGGAGGCGGCGGCTAACGGTACCTCATTGAATTCGGCCAGCAACTCCTCTACTGGCATTCGGAACTCCTTCTCCAGAATCGCTCTCGCTTCCCTAGCTGAGAACGGAGAAACCTGATCCTGGAGCTTGACCAACTCAGCGATGATCGATTCCGGAAGCAGATCCGATCTGGTACTAGCAAGCTGACCCAGCTTTACAAAAGTTGGGCCTAATTCCTCCAGTACGAGCCGGATTCGCTCCCCCAATGTATGGCTCTCCGGCTCGCTCTTCAGAATCCAGCGCAGCGGAACGGAGAACAGCCGGGTGAGTCCAATCTCCTCCGCAATATAACCAAAGCCATGGCGCCCCAGCGCCATGGCTATCTCCCGGTAACGTCCGGCATGCCGTACAGTAACCCGCATTACCTAGGACTGCCCGTTCTCTGCCAGCTTATTCTCCAACTCCGCCACCCGGCGCTTGAGTTCCTCCACTTCTTTTGCCGTCGCCAGTCCCATGCCCTGCATCACGGATCTAACCTGCTCATTGATCAGTTCCTTGAAGTGGTCCTGCTCCTCGACCCCTTTATCGATCAAGCGCTCCACCAGTTGCTTCGATTCCGAAGGAGCGAGCTCTCCACGCTTCACCAACTCGTCTACGATGCCCTCAATCTTCTCCTTGCTGACAATCGTAATCCCCCAGCCTAATGAAATAGCCTTCTTCAACAGATCACTCATCGGTTACACCCTTTCCAAAGTAGATTTGGCCTATATAACCCCTATATCCATTATATCCCTATCCTTCTGCCTCGGCTGTGTCCAATGCGACACGGCGGATACGGGAACCTTCCTCTGTCTCATAGAACTTGACCAACTCAACGATCATACTGCCCATCCGTTCTTCCTCCGGGTAGACCACACGCTCGATGCCTGCCTCAAATAACCCTTGCGCCGTCACTCTCCCCACCGATAACGCTACAACTGGACCATGTAGAGCATCCATGAGGGCTTGCCGCTTCCCCTGCCTATCGGCATACTCCAGGAGGAACCGGACCTGCGGACCGCTTGTAAAGGCAACAGCGTCAACTTGCCCGCTGACGATATCCAGGATCAATTGCTCTAAAGCTCCTTCAGGCGGGGCAATATGGCGGTAAGGCAAAATCTGTGAGCTGTTCGCTCCCTGCTCCTCAAGCCACGACATCAGCCGCGGAGCAGGATCTCCGTGCAGTTGGACAATAATAGAGCTGCGGCTCAGATCATGATTAGACAATCCGCGAATCAACCCTTCGATACTCCCGTCATCATCGCGCAGGACCGGAACTAGATTTCTTCTCTTTAATGCATTTACCGTCTTATAACCCCTGGCAGCTATCGAAGTGCTTCTCAGAATCTCCCACCAGGCCTCGGCAACGCCCATATCTTCAGCCATGTCGAAAAGAGCGTCGAGGCCCATGCCAGTCGTGAAGACAGACCATTGCGGCGGATTCTTGATCCACGAGACTATACCATTGCGCAGATCAATGTCATCAAGCAATACTGTCCCCTGAGCTGGTCGGTATAATGGGATTCCCCCAGATTCTCAACCAGCTTGCCTAGCTCCTGCGCCCGTCGTGGTCCAGTAAGCGCAATTCTTACACCTTCCAGTCTTCGTGCCATGCTTCTCTTCCCCCAGTTCTAATCATCCAACTATGCGTACTTTCATCGTATAGCTTCAGATTATACGACTGAACTGGTGAAGTAAATCCTTAAGGTGGAATAAAATGGAGTCATCTTATCCTGATTGGAGTCTCTGCTTCCTACGCGGCCATAGGGCAATAAACAGTAGAAGTGGAATGCCAATCTCGAATACGATGGAGAACAGCGTCAACGGCTCATTGAAATCAATCTGCTGAACCGGATTTTTAAAGAACCACACTCCGCATACGTAGCTTAGCACTCCCATCGGAGCTACCATTAACCTACCCGATACACCAGGTATTGTGATTTGTATTAGGTTGGCTAGAAGATAAATATTAAATCCAATCTTGCCAAATACGTTTGGAAGCCATAACGCCACTAGCAGCAGATCAAATCGGTCCATGAAGTCGGTGACCTGGACCTGACGGATAATCTCATAGGTCGGGTACATCAGCTTGGCGGAGAGAGGGATGCCCACGACCAGTTGAACCATAAGAATGAACACAATAAGGTATACGCTGCTGATCAACAAGCCTGTATAACCACCCTTAATCTTATAATACTTCCCCGACAAAATAAGCGGAAACAGGACCAGTTGTCCTACGCTGGAGAAAATTACCCAGAACCCATGAAATATGCCTCTCCAATAAAAGGGCAGGAACGGTTGAAGGTTGCGAACATCCGCGTCTCTCAGAGTCGTGAATACGATCAGCAGTACGGCTAGTATAAGGATCGGTACATAGATCTCGGCAATACCCACCAAGGATCTGATTCCTCCCTGGGCGATAATAATCACGGTGGCCATTACAATTAGTCCGATCACTACGAAAGGGGTTTGAAGCAATAAAGAAGAGTTAATGAAGTCCACGCAAGCCCGCATTTCTCCAGCAGATATCAACAGGAGGAAGGCCATAAATAGGACCGCAATGCATCTCCCTATAATAGGGTATCTCTCAATCATAGCGCCCACTACATTTCTACCGGAGAACCGCCTTATGATTCGGGAGATAACCCATAGTATTATAAGAGTGATCAGTAAACTCAGAGCATAAGAAACATACCCATGCTGCTGGGCAACCTCCGACAATCTGGAGGATATCTCCAAATAATTGAGAGAACACAGGTACATAACTGATAAGAGGGCCACCTGTCTGACTGTTATATTCTTCAACTTAGCTCACCCCTGCTTGTGAATCGAATCATTCATTGAAATGGACTCAAAGGCTGAAGAACCTCTTGCAACCATACCGTCGGATAGAAAATAGAGCCGCTTGTTGTGGTATATCCTAGTATCAGTAACGAGATGCCCATAATCAAATAAGACATCCAGCGGTTCATCTTGGATTCACGGCGCATTAACGGCCAATCCTTCCATAAACTATAGACAATAAGTAGAAGCATGAGAGTCAGCGATTCAATCATTGTTCTGGAGCTCCCCTTCTTACTCCGAGTGAATTCATCAGTTGGTTAGTACCTTTCAGATGAATTGTTGAATTCACCGAGACCTCGACCGTCGGTAATACCTCAGACCATTTGTCTTTTACCTTATCCCACTCCTGCGGGTAGCGGTTTTTGAATTCATGTCCGAATCCTAGAATATCTGAACGATACTCATGTTGAAGCTTGTCCACAACCTGCCCCAAACTCATGTTGATATGCTTGTTGCACTGCTCCTCCAACCCATTCAGATCTTGACCTTCAATATTCTCATTCGAAGTGTTCTCCAGAATAGATCCCTCGGCCTCCAATTGAGCCGTAATCGCAAATTTAGAATCATTCATATTCGGTTTCCACTTCACCTTGATCTCATCCAGGGTGATCGTAATTAACTTATCCTTACCTCCGCTAGATAGAACAATTTTCGGCTCCACCGCCTCTCCCATACCCATCAATGCGTACTGCGCCTCGTTCCCATTTAGAAAGCCCACGAGCCGATCGCCTCTGAACACACCAAGACCATCCATTTGGATCAAACTCTTGGATTTATCCGGTATCTCCTTACTGCTATCGCTAATATTCACGACTGGCAGCATCAAATCAACGCCATTAATTAGCAATTTATTCACCATTCGCTTGACGTTTATCGGGTGCTTCATTGTACTCTTGGCAATCTCTCGCACCATCTCCGCCGGGAATTGCTCTATAGACGCATCTGCAGATAGAATATCGTAACCTTTCCCTTGAGTCAGCACGATGTATGCGCTCATTCGATTCTCTGGGAAGCGGCCAAGGATATCAATCGCACTGCCGATACCGGCACGGGCAAATTCCTCTCCGAAGATCATGATCCTACGGTGGGAGAAGATCATAACGCGTGATAAACTCAATTGGGTCTTCCTATTGGCCAGATACATTGTCTTGGCTTGCTTCGAGATTAAGAGGTAGTTCTCATTGCCGGATGTTCCTCCGCCACCTGCTTCACTTCCCGTACCACCTAATTGACTGGGGAGAGCAATCTGAGCCGTAGAGATAATTTGGTCATTATTCTTATCGAAGGAGGAACCGATGACGAAGGCGACATTGTTAATTTCGATCCGATCCCAGCAGCCACTGAGTAATCCTAATGAGATCAGACTGCAGACGAGAAGTATGAACTTAGACCTTCTCTTACCACCCCTCATACTCCTCCCCCCTCCCTCTTTGCTTAGGGGTCCCGATTCTTCTTCTATTATCTAGCGGGGAGGAATGAGGACGATCCTCCATCTTCCACATAGGGACCCGTACAAAGATGTCCTTAAAGTCACGTAAGCGATAAGGGGTCACCCCTGTCAAATATGGAACTCCAAAGGACTTCAATTGTGTTAGATGAACGAGAATCCAGACCGTACCGACGACAATCCCAAACAGACCGAATACCGCAGCTAAGAACATAATGATGAATCGTAGCATTCTAACCGTCACCGCAAGATTGAACCGCGGTAGCGTGAACGAGGCAATCCCTGTCATGGATACAACGATTACCATGGGAGCCGAGACGATACCAGCTTGTACCGAAGCTTGACCAATAACTAGCGCACCAAGGATACTTACCGCCTGACCGATCGTCTTTGGTAGTCGGATTCCCGCTTCCTGAAGCGCCTCGAAGGATATCTCCATAATTAACGCTTCGATAATGACCGGAAATGGAATCCCCTCACGCGCCGTAGCGATGCTTAGCATCAAGGTGGAAGGAAGCATATCCTGATGGTATGTCGTCACTGCTATATACAATCCTGGTAGAATAAGCGCAACAACTAAGAAGAAGAGACGGATCCAGCGGATGAAATTGACGACAAAGTAGCGCTCATAATAATCTTCACTGGACTGAAGCAACTGCCACAATGTCACCGGAGCTACCAGTACAAACGGTGTACCGTCGACAAAGATCGCTATCTTCCCTTCTAACAGTTGAGCGGCAATCGTATCCGGGCGTTCAGAATACTGCATTTGCGGAAATGGAGAAGAGGGGTTATCTTCAATCCATTCCTCGATATAGCCTGATTCTAGAATTCCGTCCATATCGATTTGCTGCAGCCGATCCACCACGCTATCCACCAGTTCTTGCTTGGCCAGTCCATCGATGTAAGCTACGGCCACATCTGTCTTTGTGATCCTACCGACAACAAGTGACTTCAGTCTCATCTTGTCAGTCTTGATCTTGAAGCGAAGCAGCGCAGTATTGATCCGCAACGATTCCGTAAATCCTTCACGCGGCCCGCGAATAACCGTCTCTGTGGACGGCTCTTGCACGCTACGTCTGGCCCCCCCTTCACATCGCAGGTAAGCGCCTCATTCGAATCATCCATAAAAATAACGACATGCGCAGTCAGAATCGCTTCAATCACGTCTGTCCAATCAGATACAGTAGCCATCTGTGTTAGTGCTATACGGGTGAAAGGCAGCTCGCTAAGCCGCTCTACCTGCCTCTCTGCATTAACTAAACCTTCGATCAGGGGCGCTATAACAAGCTGCTCAACCCCTTTTGTATCGACCATCCCTTCAATATATACAACAAGCCCTTGTCGCGATTCAGTGAACTGAACAGTCCGGTACACCAGATCAGAGCTGTCCTGAAATATGTCCTTTAGAGCCTCCACATTCTGTGCAAGCTTGCGACTAAGCTTCTCCTTCATCTGGCAGCTCCCCCTGCTAAGGAAATCGATATAGATGTATGATGTTCCAAATGGGGATTAATATGTATTTGACCTGTTGAAGATCAACACAAAAAAACCGCCAGAATACATCTGGCGGTAAATAAATGATTGTATATAGAATTGTTATCTGGCTTATAGCTTCTTAACCTTAAAGCGCTTGACCAGTTCATCCAAATGAAGAGCCATTCGTGATAAGTCGTTAGAGGAAGCGGCAACCTCCTGAATGGAAGCGAGCTGTTCTTCTGCTGCTGCAGATATCGTGCGCACGTTGTCCAAATTACCTTCGGAGATCGAAGAGATTCCATTGATCGACTCGGTCACCTTCCGGCACCATTCTGCAGCTCTTGTGCAGCATCGGACACTTCTTCCATTTTGGATGCAGCTACACGAACCGCTTTACGGATCCGCGAGAAGGAGCGCCCAGAAGTATCTACCGCGACAATTCCTTCATTTACTCCAAGCTTGGCATTCTCCATCGTCTGTTGAGCAAGATGAACCTCACTCTGAATATTCCCAATCAAATCTTCAATCTGATGCGCCGATTGCTCGGATTCCTCGGCCAGCTTGCGGACTTCGGAAGCGACCACCGCGAAGCCTCGCCCTTCTTCCCCAGCCCTTGCCGCCTCAATCGAGGCGTTCAGCGCGAGTAGGCTTGTCTGCTTGGCGATACCTGGTAATTGCTCCAACGATACCACCGATATTCTCTGACAACGCACCGAGTGTCTGAATGACATTACCCAATTCATCAACAGTATGCTGTATATGCTCAATCTTCTCGACAACGCTTATGACCGAGGCATTTCCCTCCTCTGCAGTCACGTTTGTCTTATCCATCGTCTCCGTAACCTCGCGGATGTGCTCAGTAATCGACATGATCTGACTCGACATATTGCCCATCTCGTGAATACCGATCGCTACGCTATCCTTCTGCTGTTCACTGGCAATCGCCATCTCCTGGATCGCTACAGTCACATCCTCGATGGCTTTCGTCGTCTGCTCAGCTCCAGAAGCGAGCTGCTCCGCGGAACCGGCCACACTTCCCGTCGTATCACGAACACTTGTAATTGTACCGCTCAGATTATCCACCATTCTCTGGAAATGGTTGGACAGTTCTCCGATCTCATCCTTCCGCTGTGTATTCGCTAACCTCTTCGTCAAATCCCCTAGGCTTACTGTGTGTGTCATCTCAACCAGACGGCTCAGAGGTGAAGCTATGAAATGTATTGTAAACCATGCTGCAACCAACGCGACAACCAACGAAATTCCCAAGATGACTAGATTGCTTCCTATGCCGTCATGATTCAATATCATGTTCAGAACACTTGGCACAGCAGCAACAATGATCATTGAGATCAACAAGGTAATACGTATGCGTTTCTTCATAGATCATGGTCCTTTCCGAAAAGTACTTACTTTATTATCTGTTCGACATAAATCTAGTAATTTCCTCTCCCGGTTCGAAACCTGTCATACTTCTTGCACAAAAAAGGCCAGTACCGTCACTTATCAAACGATACTCGCCTAATCTAGAAACATAATATTTGTAGACATACACATTGGCATGCCATTCTTAATCCGCCAGACGATAGCCTACACCTCTTACTGTGGCAATATAGATTGAATCTACTGCCCGATCACCAAGCTTCTTGCGCAGACTCTTGATATGAACATCGACGATGTTACTACCACCCAGGAAAGTTGTTCCCCAGATTTCTGATAGTAGACCCTCGCGGGACAGTACCGTCCCCTCGTTATCTAATAGTTGAATGAACAACTCATATTCCGTCTTGGTCAACTCGATTTGCACACCGTCCCGGTACACTGCCATCTTCTTGCGATCGATCCACAGATCCTTATACACGGTTGGTGAACTGCCGTTCATCACGCTTAAGGATGTACTCCGTTCCCCTTGGCTGCGAATAATACGCTGCGCGTGGTAGAGGATCTCTCCCTTCCTCGCCGGCCATACGAGAAGTTCATGATTCATCAGGCTCTGATCCAGCCCAGTAAGGACAGATTCACTAACGAGCAGAAGGCAGGGAACATCCCCCGTCTGCTTCATCAAGGCTAGAACAGCAGCTGCATCCTCGATCTCACGATAAAAGGTAAAGTCAAAAATAAGCAAGTCGGCCGCTTGTGCATTGCGTATCCCCTGTTCAAGATGATGGAACACCATCACATCAAAGCAACCCTCCGATAAATCCCGAAGTAATTCATGAACCCCCGTTGGATTTGGACTAACAATAATGACCCGCTGCGTTACCGGACAGAAGACCGGAACCCCGGCCAGCTCTTCCAGCTTCATTTCATGCTCTTCCGTCTGGGTTCTGAATAGCGGCGTCGCCAAGGCGGAAGCTCTTTCCGCAGTATTCATCTCTTTGACTGACATGCCGGGCACACCCCCCCGAATACGACGTGAGCATGATGAACATCATATCCGGTTTCGTTGGCAACAGCATGGCTCCAGTCATCAGGTACTCTCGTCATGACTTCATCTACACGGCCACAGACCTCGCATAAAATATGCTGATGATCATCGAGCTTGGCATCATAGCGGCTCGCTGCTTCACCCAACTTCAATTCTCGGATCAATTCCTTCTCAGTCAAATAACGCAATGAATTATACACCGTTCCATAAGCAAAATTGTATCCCTGCTCCACAAGTCGGTTCATCACCTCAGCAGCTGTTGGGTGATCATCCGCTCTGCGAACGACATTGTATACAGCTTGGCGCTGAGTCGTTAAATTTAGTGATTTCATATATAGAGTCATTCCTTATGATTTATATTTTAGAATTAGTATAAGTCTTATTCTATTACCCGTCAATCAACATGCATCATTAAGATAATCATTTCCTTAACTCCGTTGAAACTGTTTCATCTGCAAATTATTGGAGACAATTGTACAAAGAATGAAAAATACCAATCTGGAGCTAAAACCTATAAGGAGGACTATTCCAAATGAACCACACATCCCATTCTGGACTACCGCGATTCCCCGAATCGATGTGGAGCCATACCTCTTCCCGGCCTTCGTTCCCAAGGCTGAATGAAGATATACAGTGTGATGTAGCCGTGATCGGGCCGGTATCACCGGGATTACGACCGCCTATGTATTGCTTGAAGCAGGACTGAAGGTCGCGATTATCGATGCGGGTCAAATCCTGCAAAGTACGACCAGCTTCACGACAGCCAAAGTCTCCTCGCAGCACGGCTTAATATACAACAGCCTGCTAAGCCACTTCGGGAAGGAAGCAGCGCGTCTCTATTATGAGGCCAATGAAGACGCGATCCGCTTCATATCAGATACGATACAGAAGCATAACATAGAGTGCCACTTCCAACGTGAAGATTCCTATTTATATGCCGATTCCGAGCAGCAGCTGGAGCAATTGAGACAAGAATGGGAGGCATACCGCCAGCTGGATCTGCCTGGCGAATGGATTGATGAGTTACCTCTACAGGTTGAATCGAAGGGCGCCATCGTCCTGCGCAATCAAGCTCATTTCCACCCACTTCAATATTTGTCCGCGCTCACGAACTACATTGTTGAGAAGGGCGGTCGCTTCTACGAGCATACGACCCTTGAAGACTATGCCAAAGAACAGGATGACGATAATATTATTCTCAAGACCGCAGAAGGGCACAAAGTTGCTTGCCAGTATGCCGTCTCAGCCTCCCACTTTCCTTTCTTTGACGGGGGTGGTCTCTACTTCACCAGGCTCCATGCCGAACGCTCTTATGTCATCGCCATCAAACCACAGAAGGCCTATCCCGGCGGCATGTACATCAACTGCGGCGAACCGAAACGTTCTATAAGACCTGCTATGTTTAACGAAAGCGAAGTCCTTCTTGTGGGGGTGAATCTCATAGGACAGGGACGAATGATTGCACGATCGAACGGTATGAGAAGCTGGAGAAATTCGCCAGGGATACCTTCGGGGTAGAACAGATTCCATATCGCTGGTCCACGCAGGATTTGATTACGATCGACGAGGTACCCTATATCGGCAGTGTAACCTCCAATCATCCTAGAGTCTATGTAGCTACGGGCTTTGCCAAATGGGGAATGACCACCGCTGCAGTATCGGCAACGCTGATCGCCGACCTGATCGCTGGTAGGGAAAACCGATACGCCCAGTTATTCACCCCTTCCCGGTTCAAGCTTAATCCAGGTCTCAAGAACCTTGTTGTTCAGAATGCGGAAGTAGCCAAGGAATTGATAGGCGGTAAAATAGAAGCCGTTCATCTGAAGGTGGAAGATTTGAGATCCGATCAAGGAGCCATCGTCAAATATCACGGCAAGAGGGCTGGAGCTTACAAAGATTCTAACGGTGTCGTCCACCTGGTGGATACCACTTGCCGCCACCTTGGCTGCGAGGTCAACTGGAATGAGGCTGAACGTACCTGGGACTGTCCTTGCCATGGTGCCAGATACAGCTATCAGGGCACTGTCATCGAAGGTCCGGCCACAGAGGATTTAATCCGATTAAATCCACACTATGGCGCAGAAAAGTAATATATGACGGATATGATTGCAGACAAAGCCGTATTCCCCAAACGAATGAGGAAACGGCTTTGTTTGAGGTTTTGTAAAAAATTAGGCTTCACTATCTTGCATTATTCAGTACTGCATGTTACTATTTACCTGTACTAATCATTATTCAGTACTAGATTATTTAATTTACCACAAGCAAATGAGGCGATAATTTTGGATATCAATGTTCAATTCAAAAAAGGCGCCCTTGAACTCTGTATACTGGTACTTATCCATGAGCGTGACCGATACGGATACGAATTAGCTCAGTCTGTCTCAGAGCATATCGAAGTCGCAGAAGGTGCACTGTATCCGCTGCTTAGACGGCTCGTCAACGAAGGATATTGTACAACATATTTACAGGAATCAACGGAAGGACCGCCTCGTAAGTATTACAAGTTAACCGCTCAAGGTGAGCTCCATATGAGGGAACTTATCGTTGAATGGAAGCATTTCGTAAATAGCGTATCATCTTTGATCGAGAAAGGAAGCCAGTCATGAACAAAAACGAATTTTTAGCGAGCCTTAATGCTCATTTATCCGTACTGCCTCCGGAAGAACGGAACGAGCTAATGAATGATTATGAGACACACTTCGCCTTTGGTCTGCAGAATGGCAAGACTGAAGCCGAAATTGTACATGAGCTTGGGAACCCTGAGGAATTAGCCAAGGAAGCGATTGGAGATCGTCAAATTCCACAACAACAGGTATACTGGTCCGACCCTAGGCGACCGCAGCAGGATCCACCTGCAACTCCAACCAAGACTCGAGGCAGCTTCGCCACGGTTATGGTATGTATAGGACTATTCTTTTTAGATATTATTGCAATTCCTTTTCTCATATCCTTCTGGGGCTTCGGTGTCTGTTTCGTTCTGCTTGCCGCCAGCGGATTGATAAGTCCGGTCTTACTTTTGCTTGAATATCTGATGAATGGCGTCTTCGTCCCTGCCAAAGGGTTCGCAGTGGTCGCATTAGTCGGTGTCGGCATGCTGTTCATCCCGGTCTCCCGCTACGCCATCCAAGGACTAACTCATACTAGCACCAGCTTTATAACCTGGAATAGGAAAGTACTCAAAGGAGGAGAACATAGATGAGAAGCGGTAAACGATGGTCATTTCTGGCTATAGTACTCATCATCATCGGTTTCGCCTGGCATGGCGTACCAAGGATTCAAATTCGGGGATGACCTCCCTTCTTACAGTCAGAAGCTAACTTTTGCAGGACTGAATTCCTTGACGATTGACAGTGACTATGATGTAAATGTGAAGTTTATCAATAGTCCAGACGGCACGGATTATATTGACGTTAGCGGCAACATGGAGAAAGAGACGATCAACAAGCTTAAAAATGCCGATACTTCGGCGAAAAACTTCACCCTTGATCTTACAAGAAAATCCAAATGGAGCTTCCTGCAGCTCAACTTCCAATCGAACGAACAGCAAATTACAGTTGCGCTGGCCGATCCTGCAAAGCTTGAACAATTCACTACCAAGTTAGGATCCAATAACGGCACTTTCTCAGAGCTAAACGCAGGGAACATCAATATTTCAGGTACATCCGGTAACCTCAACACGAGTTCCGTTACGGCCAAACAAATTATTATTAAAACAACTTCCGGCAACATTACAGCCAATGATATGAAGGGCGATACTGAAATCAAGCTCACTTCAGGTAATATCAAAGTTACAAATCTCGATGGTTCTGCTACCCTTCTGACAACATCCGGCAATATCAAAGCGGAGAATGTAAAAGGTTCAGCTGACGTATCCTTAGTTTCCGGCGATATCAAATTTGATAACTTTATCGGAAACGGCACCTTCAAAAGCACCTCCGGGAATATTACGCTGAATAATCAGCGTTCAGACTCCCTAGACATTACCGCTCATTCCGGCAACGTCAATCTTTCAGCAGACCCAGAATTCAAAGGGATCTACGATCTACGTGCAACCTCAGGTAACATACAATCCCCAGACTCCCCGATGAAAACCAAAGACGTTATCAAAATTCGGGTGACATGCGGGAATATCAAGATCAAGAACTAATATTGGATAAAGACTTCAGGTTCTTCCTGGAGTCTTTTTATTTGTTTGGGAAACCTATGATCACAGTAATATTCCGGTGTTTTCCTGCTTATTACGACCCCAAGTATTCTCATAAATGACAATGAATCATTGTGACTTTTTTTATAATTTACCTCTTGCTTTTCTACCTAAAAGGAGTACAATGTTTACCTAGGGAAACATTTTTGTACATAGGAAAAGGAGGAGAGATTATGGGAGAAGGAAAACTGTTTCATCGAACCCAAAATGGACTAAGTCTATCTGAAATAAATAATACTGTTCCGATTCCTCAGAATGCAGGATTCTGGCGGAAACTTCTAGCATATAGCGGGCCCGGCGCATTAGTGGCCGTTGGATATATGGATCCAGGTAACTGGGTAACATCTATCGCCGGTGGTGCACAGTATGGCTATCTACTCATAAGCGTAATTCTGATCTCCAGTCTTATTGCGATGCTGCTGCAGAGCATGTCCGCAAAGCTAGGAATTGTGACCGGAATGGACTTGGCTCAGATCACACGCTTGAAATCAGGCAAGAAGCTAGGTTTTGTATTATGGATTGTTACCGAGTTGGCCATCATGGCCACAGATATTGCCGAAGTTATCGGAAGTGCCGTAGCATTAAATTTATTGTTTGGAATTCCATTACTACTCGGTGTCATTATTACGGTACTCGACGTCTTTCTACTATTAATTCTTGCACGCTTCGGATTCAGAAAAATCGAGGCCATCGTGGCCACACTAATTGCCACTATATTCGTCGTCTTTTTGTACGAAGTCATTCTTTCTCAGCCTAATATAGCTCATATGTTTGGTGGCTTCATCCCTAAACCGGAGATCGTTACCGATAAGGGAGCTCTGTTCATCGCCCTCGGTATTGTCGGTGCCACAGTGATGCCGCATAATCTGTATTTGCATTCATCTATCGTTCAGGCACGTCAATACGATCGTAAAGATCGCGCTTCCCTAAAGAGGCTGTAAAATTTGCAACGATTGATTCGAATATTCAGTTAACCATCGCTTTTGTAATCAACTGCTTGCTGCTAATCCTGGGTGCCGCTCTGTTCTTCGGATATGGCGGAGAATTGGATACATTAGGACAGCTCTATCGAGCATTAAGCGATAATGCAATTGTAGGCGCAATTGCCAGTCCTGTACTCAGTGTATTATTCGCCGTCGCCTTGCTTGCATCCGGTCAGAACTCAACGATTACAGGAACATTATCCGGGCAAATTATTATGGAAGGCTTCATTCATATGAGAATGCCCATGTGGGCAAGAAGGATGATTACACGCTTATTGGCCATAATTCCGGTAATCGTATGCATTGTGGTATTTGGGGATACCGAGTCGGTCGTTGAGAAACTTCTGATTTATACGCAGGTATTCTTAAGTGTCGCTTTACCTTTCTCCATCATTCCTTTGACGGTCTTTACTAGTGATGAGAAATTGATGGGCGAGTTCAGGAACAGAAAATGGGTCGTGATCCTAGCCTGGATTACTGCCGTAGCTCTTACGGTATTAAATATTTGGCTAATCATCACCACATTTCAATAAAAAGCAGGTACCTATAAAAGCTCAAGTGTGAATGACAAATTCGCACTTGGGCTTTTTTTGCACAACTGCGCTAACCAATTCAGCGGATGGGTATACTTTACTTGGTTGTAACTTTTACCCCTCAGGGATACGTTAGTATAAAGGGATGTGTAAATTCGATTGGTTGAATCTCCCTTTTTTTGGGTATAAAATCAATAAATATGATTATTCAAATCTATAAGTGCGTGTTCAAAAAAGTTCGGTTTTCAGCACCGAGAAGGTTGGATGAAGCTAGGGACTGAGGAGCAGAGCGTACGTAGTTTGTACGTGAGCACCGGAAGGCCCGGCTGAATTCAAGATTCGATGTCGAATAAGCTCTAAGTGCTACTTCGTGATCAAAAGCGAACTTTTTGAACTACCTCTATAAATGAAGGTACTTAGGAGTGAGTTAAAGTGTCAGCAACACCAGCAATGAGTCCAATGGCCAAAAAGCTATTGATTGGCTTACTGATCTTCGTAGGGATCGTCTCATGTGCCATTGTTCTCTTTTATAATGATTATTTCTTCCTCGGCGACCCGATTCACCCCAATAACGATGACGTTAAATATATCCAAACATCACGTCTACTACTGAATGAGGGCGTGCTTGCCTACAATACTAAAGACAGGCCCTCTGCATTTATCATGCCCGGGTTGCCGCTCATCCTATCCGGTCTGATGGCGGTATTTGGTCAAGACCAGGGTGGCGTCATTGCCTTCCGGATCTTTCAATGCCTGCAGCAGGTGCTGTCCGTGTACTTGATCTTCTGGATCGGCCGACGGACGTTCAACGTTCGGACCGGCTTAATTGCGGCAGCGATCAGTGCCTTATATCTTCCGGATTATTTCTCTTCCGGGGTTATTCTAACGGAGACGACCTTCCGTACCATCCTGTTGTTGCTCGTCTGCGTTACTATTCTGGCGATGGAGCAGAACTTATCCCGATGGTATGTCTTAATCGGCGTGCTGACTGCAGCTGCTGCCTATTTCAAGCCTCACGCCACACTCTACCCTGCCGTATTTCTAATTATTTGGTGGAGAAATAAAATCCCTTGGCGCCTGATGCTGAAATACACGGGCTTAATGATCGGTGTCTACATCGTTCTACTTACACCTTGGTGGATTCGCAACTGGCTTACCTTTCACGAATTGATTCTGTTTACGAACTCTGCTGGAAGTCCTTTTCTGCTTGGCACGAGATTCTATGGACAACTTCCGCCAGCAGGCTTCTTCGAGGCCCACCCTGAATATTCACCAGAGACTTTATTCCAGGGTGCAGACAAAAATGCCATTCGCAAAGGCCTGGACGTTATTGCCTACGGCTTTACCCATGAGCCGCTGAAATATATATATTGGTACACGTTAGGAAGATGGATAGAGCTCTATTTCCATCCCTTCTATTCCCGTCCGATATGGCCGATCAGTCGGCCCGTGATGAATGTTCTACAGATCATCTTGATGCTCTTGAATATGGCTGGCCTCGTATTTGCAATGATCAAACGCCGCTATCGCCGCCTGCTGCCGCTTCTACTTGCGCTATGTTATTTTACGGTGATCTACTTTCCATTCATTGCCTTCAACCGCTACGGTTACCCTAACATGGCTCTGCTTATCCTGTTCGGAGCTTGCCTGATTGATCAAGCTATTAGCAGTAATTCAAAAAGTCCGCTTTTGATCACGAAGTAAATCAGGAAGCTACTCGGCGTCGAATCTTGAATTCAGCCGGGCCTTCTGGTGCTCACGTACAAACAACGTACGCTCCGCTCCTTAGGCCCTAGCTTCATCCAACCTTCTTGGTGCTGAAAACCGAACTTTTTGAACTCGAAATTATATCTCCTACACTCAACGTAACCGAAGTGAGCTGGAGAAAAGGAGAGTGACTACAACATGAAAACACTTATAATTATCCCTGCGTATAATGAGGAGGGCAGCATTGCCAAAGTTATAGCAGATATCCGCCATCACGCTCCCTCGGTAGATATTATCGTCATTAACGACGGCTCGAGCGACCGGACAGAGTGCGTTGCAACCGAAGCAGGAGCCCGCGTGTTAACCCTTCCGTATAATGTCGGTATCGGCGGAGGAATGCAGACCGGGTATATATATGCTCAGAGAATGGGCTACGATATTGCCGTACAGATGGACGCCGACGGACAGCATCCAGCAGCCGAACTACCCAAACTGATTGAGCAAGCCAAGGCATATGATCTGGTGATTGGCTCCAGGTATGTTGAAGCTACGGACTACCATTCTCCTTTGCTCCGTCGTCCCGGTATTCTATTCTTTTCAGCGCTCGTCACTCTTGTCACTCGCCAGCGTTTCACGGATACGACAAGCGGATTTCGAGCTGCTGGACGGAAGGTGATTGATCTATACGCCGATTACTATCCGATGGATTACCCGGAGGTCGAATCGATCGTCTACCTGAAGCGAAGGGGCTGCAGCATCACAGAGGTACGGGCAGAAATGCACGAGCGCCAGGCAGGCAAGTCCTCGATTACACCGATCAAATCGGTATACTACATGATCAAGGTTACACTGGCCGTACTCATGAGCGCACTACGGTTCAATCGAACGGCGGTGAGCAAATAAAATGCTTATCTACGTCATTTCAGTAGTGATTGCTGGCTTGTTCCTTCTCTCCATTCTTGAATTGGTCAGAAGGCAGAAGCTGAAGGAGCAGTATTCATTGCTCTGGATTCTGTTCAGCGTTATTCTGCTAATTATCTCATTCAATGTCAGTCTGGTCGAAAGAATTGCAGAATGGCTCGGTGTAAAATATGCGCCTGCCGTTCTTTTTCTGTTCGGCCTCTTATTCTGTTTCGCTATCATACTTCACCTCACCATCGTCATTACGAGACTCACCTCGCAGGTACTGCGACTGACCCAAGAAATGGCGATTCTGAAGGAACGGGAGGATTACCATGGACAAAATGATTAGTTATCTTCTACTGCTTGGCAACATTGTACTTCTGGTCACCGGGCAAGTTCTATTCAAGATCGGACTGGGCCGTTCTGGCGGTCTGCACTGGGGTAAGCTCATCACTTCCCCAGCTATCATCGGCGGAGTCGGTCTGTACGGTATAGCTACTCTACTCTGGTTCGCTGTGCTGACTCGGCTCCCGTTAAGCGTCGCCTATCCTATGCAGGCCTTTGCTTACGTGCTCGCCATGGTCCCAGCCTACTTTATATTCAAAGAGTCCATTACACCGCTGAAGCTAGCAGGCGTTGCTGTCATTCTGATCGGAGTCTATTTGTTGGCGAAATCTTAAGCAGATACACCTCTACTTACTTCAACAAAAAAAAGCCCTGGGTCGGTCTCTAATACCCCCCAAGGCTTTCAGATTCATTCTATCTTTCCATCTCCACTAGCTGTTTCACCGCCTGATCGGTCTCTTCAATCCGGCGGACCATCGGCTTGTTCTGTGCAGTTAGGTTGTCCACCGTAGCGAGCAATTCCTCAAGCGTAGCCGAGGATTGCTGCACAACTGCTACAAAGTCACTTACCGAACGCTCAATCTCTTCTGTCGATTCCTTAACGGAGGTTGTTACTTCCGTGATCTCTGAAGCGCCGGACGCTAATTCCCCCACGCTGTGATTGATAGTTTTAAAAGCCTCCTGGGTTCGATTAACCAGTAACAGGCTTTGCGTCATACTATCAACATTCTCTTCAAGACGGATCTGTGACAAATCGGCTTGGCGGGTCGCTTGTCCGACATTCTCCGTAATCTGGGTGGCCGACGCATTCGTTAGCTCAGCCAGCTTGCGGATTTCATGAGCGACCACCTCGAACCCACGTCCTTGTTCTCCCGCACGTGCTGCCTCAATACTGGCATTGAGTGATAGAAGACTGGTCTGACTTGCGATTTCCTGAATAGAGTTAGTCAGCTCGGAAATGAGATGGATATTGGCTACTAAAGCACTGATCTCCTCTTTCATACTATTCATATTACTGCTGAACGCATCGATGGTGCCTGTAAGCTGGTCGACAACATCGTGGCCCTCTACGGAGGACTGCTTCGCTACCCTAACAGTGCCAACCAACTGATCGAGCTGAGCAAACAGATGATTCACCTTCTGGTTCGAAGTGTAAATATGATCCGAAATCGTGCCGATGGTCTCCGTCTGCGCTGTTGCTCCGGAAGCCATCTCTTGGAAGGCGACATTCATCTCTTGGAACGCCTTCTGATTGTCCTGGCTGTTATCCCGAATCTCACTGATGCTGTTCGATATGGTAAGGGTTGCTTCCGAGGTTACCTTCTCCCGTTCTAATTCCTTGTTAAGCAGCTCCGTGGCCTCCTCACTCAAGGAGTTCACATGACGCATCATCCTTCTGCTTAAATACGATTGCGAAATCAGAACCGTTGATGCCAAAAGATAATAGAACATATAAGTAAATATAGCTTCACTCGTAGCCAAATGCTCATCGACAAAAATAAAATGGTTGGTAAAAATCAATATAAGGCCGGCGGCGAATCCGCTCCAGACAACCTTCGGGCTATTGTACATCAGGCCGATGGATAGAACAAAAAAGGCAGATAACACCTTACTTGTAGTTCCCCTCCATCCATGAATGAAACAAGCGAGATGATAAACATCCCAAAAATGGATACAATCGATATCCATTTCTCAAATCTACGAGCCAGATGTAATGCCCATACAGCAATTAACAGTACGGCATTCGGAATCATAATCCTCACACTAGAAGATACTTCAGAACTAGAACCTAACAATAATAACAAAGTGATTACTACGGTTACAGTTATAATCGAACAAATTAATTGATTCCTCTTGCGCATATCGTGGTAAATATACTGATCTTGCTGTTGATTCCCTACCATTCCTACCTCCTGGAAGTCCAAAAATTTATATAGTATAAATAAATATATCGGACTGCCTCATAGAAATATTTATAATATAAAAGTAAAATTTAGATATTTTCATTACTTTTGATCTAGGTTTATAGACCCCTCTTATCTTCGAAAAGACTATTACACCGTTGAAGCTAGCAGTCGTTGCTGTTATTTTGATCGGCGTTTATTTGCTAGCGAAATCTTAACTCTATTTTAGTTCAACTTATATATATCAGGAAAAATGCCCTGGGGGTCAGTCCCCTAGGGCATTTTAGATGCATGTAGCTAGCAATTTGTTATTCATTCTTTCAATAAATGATTACCGAAACCTTCCCGTTTATGAAGGCAATCGTATCAAAATTTCTGTAAACCCACGTTTCTATCGTCTTGCCGTTCTTCGCAACCGTGCTTTTCCCAGCCAGCTTACCCCAAGAAAACAGCACTTGCTCCTTCGTCATACCATAATCGATTTGTCCTGCCTTGATCTTATTCCAGACCGAAGCCGACCAGCTATACTTCTTGTAAGGATCATAATTCAAGAAGAAGTATCCATCGCTGAACAATTGCGACACGCTAGAAGAAGATAACGCATCGCTTTTCAGCGTCTTGCCGGAAGCGGATTTGAAGAACACCACGAAGGCGCCGGAGTCATTAGGCGAAATATCTGTGACTGTAACCTTAGAGAAGCGTTCCCATCCCAGATAATCGTTGACCCAGAAGCTTTTGCCGATATATTTGGCCAAACTGCCTTGCATGGCTTTTTTGACCAGCGATGCGGTTTCCGAAGATACAATGGTCATTTGGGCAGCGCCAAAAGAAATATTCGCTTGCTTCCATTTACTGTCCCACTTCACGGTCGCGCCAAGCTTATCCGTAAGTAGTGAAGCAGGGATCAACACTTCGCCTTTTTCCATTACAGGCGCCGCTTTTAACATGAAATTCTCCCCATTAAGTACGGCGCTCTTATCCTCTGCCTTGAAAAATAACGATGTATCACCAAGTTTCACGTCGAGCCCGCCACCCGAGGAAGAAGCCTTGCCGCCCAATGCTTGGAACACTGATTTTGCAGGTACATAGACAACTCCGCCGATCATCTTGGAATATTTCAGGTTACTGCGCAGACTGGCGGAAATCGTAACCGTTTCTGATATACCGCTCGAGGCGATCGTCACATTCGATTCGCCTACACCGAGAACTTTTAGGCTTCCGTCCGGTTCGATACGGAGCAGATGAGGCTTTTCTACAGACACATTACCATCGGTAGCGGTAACCTTGATGTTCGCACCGTTCGTGTAGGTTTCTTGAATATTTACATCGACAGTGTCACCCACAAAAGGCTTTAATTCGGATACAGCCACGGTTAATTTACTCGCCCGCGGCACCTCAAGTGGAGTGGTCTTGCCTTTGTCATACAGCAGCCAACTGCCATCACTCAGTTGAGCATAGAAATGCTCCATGTCATTAAGTACTCTCGTCTTAACAACTTTGCTTAGCCCGGATACCTGGTCAGTGAGCTTGACCCGGTCCTTGTAATTCCCCGTCGTCCATACCGTGCCATCTTTGCGAGTCACTAACAGCGCCTCCGTAGGATGTTCCACTGTCTTTGCGGCAAACTCGAGATGCAAGGCATCCTCGGTGACGGTATAAGGAATGAAATTTCCGTTATCGTCAAATTCGTAGGTTTGATACAAGACGACTTTTCCGCTGCTGTATAACAAGGCAACACGGCTTTCATATACGGCCATCACTGCCACGGAAGAGGCATCGGGGAGGGTCGCCAGTTTCTTAAAGACCTCTGGTTTATACGGGTCTCTAAAAAGCAATTCCCCATTTTGACTTAGAGCCGCCATCTGCTTGCCGCCGTAACTGATAAGAGCGATCCCTTCAAGATTCTTGACTTTGCCGGCGCTATCCCAGACCGTTCCGTCATTCTTCAGCCAATAAGGACCTGCAACCTGCTTCACTCCCGTTTGACCTTCTACCGCATGCGGAGCGGTTCCGATGTCCCATTCTACAAGCCTGCCGTCCGATGTCACGCCTAAACCGGAATAGACACTGCTTGAAGTAAACTCATCGACACTGCCCTGCGTCCGAATCAAGCGCTCACCGTCAATCGAGGACCAGATTGTCCCGTTGTCCATCAGCATCGTATCTTCCCGAATGATATCCTTAATTTGTAGTTTGGCATCGGCGCTTGCCGTCCCGATTCCCCAAGCTCCTTGTCCGATCCCGAGAATCAAGCCGATTGAGACGATCCAACTCAACGTTTTTCTCATTGCTTTTACTCCTTCTTTATAAGATCGATATAAACTAACCTCCTCTACTTCGCGAGTAGAGATCCCCAATCCTCCCAAATTTCCCTAAATTCCTTTAAATTTCGTATCGTTCATATTTCCCCCTTCTCAATGTCATGAATTCAGATATAATAGATGATAATTTTAGACAAAAGAGGGATCACAATGAAACGCTGGCTAGCTAGCTCACTCAAGCACAAACTATCATTTATGCTCGTCTGTTCGCTGTTGATTCCACTGTTGCTGCTGGGTGTTGTCTCCTATCAGCTAGCCTCGTCAGTTACCGAAGAGAATGCTAAGCAATCTGGTATGAACACGCTGCGGCAGATCCGTACTAATCTGGAATTCATCGTTCTGGACGCGGAGAATATGTCCGTGTTTCTAATCGGACACAGCGATACGCAGAAATACCTCACCCGTAATGATAATGATGCCAACGAGTATTTGAAGATGATCGGTTTCCTCACCAATCTAGCCTTCTCCAAAAAATACATATCCGACATTACGATTCAGCCCAACGGTACAAGACCTGCTCTATCTACCTTCTTCAACTATACCGTGACTCGCTCCGGGCCCCAGATCCGTTAATGATAGATCCTAACTACTATAAGGAACATTCTAAATACTGGACCTCCCTGTATGAAAATGAGACGATCAACGGTCCAAAGCGGGTAATATCGCTCATGCGACCAATCCGTGATATCAACAATTTTAGGACGCTTGGAAACCTGACGATCAGCCTCAATGAAGAAGTTATCTCAACCTATCTGAAGACATTGGGCCTGGTCAGCAACGGGTACGTTCTTCTGCTCGACTCCGACGGAGTCATTATCTCAGGCGGTGAACCAAAGTGGCTGAAGCATAAAGCGACCGACCTGTTCCCTGGTTTGACGATCTCGCGTGATGGGAGTGTTGTAAGCGGTTACGGTGAAGGCGAGGACAAGAAGACTATTCTATTCGACCAGATACCAAGCGTGCAATGGACCTTGATGGGCATCATCCCTTATAGCGAGTATAAAGCCCAGAACCGCTTCGTACTCTCTTTGACAGCGATAGCCTTGACGATCTCAATCATCCTGCTAGTGGGACTTGTACTCTATCTTGTACATCGGGTAACGAGACCGCTCTCACGCTTATCTGCTGTACTAAAGAGCGCCAACCCAGACGGTGAGATGCCCCGCTTCCCGGTAACGACGACAGATGAGATCGGGCAACTGATGCATACCTATAACAAATTCAGCAACCGGATCGTCCATTTGACTGAACAGGTAAAAGAGAATGAAGCCCGGAAGAAGGAAGCCGACATGAGGGCTCTGCAGGCACAGATCAATCCTCATTTCTTATACAATACACTGTCCTCAGTCCATTGGATGGCCTTAATGAACAAGGATGAGCGGATAGCGGAAATGGTCGGATCGCTGAGCGATTTTCTCAGATTCAGCCTGAACAATGGGGAGGAATTCTGCGCTGTATCGCAGGAAATTGCCCATGCCCGGCACTATGCACAGATCCAGTCGATCCGCTTCCCTGATCAGTTTGAGATTCACTTCATCATTCATCCCGCCCTGGATCAACAGAGGATGCTGAAGCTTCTGCTCCAGCCCCTGATCGAGAATGCACTAATCCATGGCATTCAGAAGCAGCAGCAGCCAGGTACGATCCACGTCATCGCCGATTATATCGATGGTCACATGAAGTTTACGGTCGAGGATACCGGCGTTGGCATGGAGAAGGAGACGCTAAGAGGGCTGCAGAAGCAGCTCGATTCCGCGCTGTACGGAGACGATGCGTCTGGCAGCTACGGACTGCGGAATGTCCAGCGCAGGCTCGTGCTGCATTATGGTATGGATTCCCGTTTAATGATAGACAGCGTACCGGGACAAGGCACCAAAGCGACATTTACAATACCGGTCAAGGAGGCAAGGGAATGATTCGATTATTAATCGTAGACGATGAAGTTATTATCCGAAATGGATTAAGCACCGTTATTGACTGGCAGGGGCTTGGTTTCAAGCTGCTGAACCCGGCCGCATCAGCCGAGGAAGCTTTGGATCGTATAGTGGAGGAGAAGCCGCATGTCATCCTGACAGATATCCGCATGGCTGGCAAGAGCGGGCTTGATCTTGCTCGTGAGGCACATCTTATCAACCCACAGATCGAGACAATTATCCTAACCGGTTACGATGATTTCAAATACGCACAGCAGGCTATTCGCTTCGGAGTTAGTGATTATCTACTGAAGACGAGCCGACCGGAGGAGATCATTCGAACGGTGATGAAGGCGAAGCAGCATATATTGCAACGTCGCGAGAACGCCAGGCAGGACCATACACATCGCCTGACCTACCGCAATCGTCTACTGGAGCGCCTGATGACAGAACAGGCTGGAGAGGAGTCCCTCATCAACGAGTGCGGCCAGCACCTACCGCGGATTCAGATCAATCCACCCGCAAATGGATCACTACAAGCCGTCGTTGTGACGACCAGTGGTTGGGGGGTGGGCCGCAGATTCGGAGCCGCCTGCTCTTCGCCGTAGACAATTGTCTGAACAATTTAGTGGAGTGCGAGACGCTAATGCGTAATGATGATATTGCTCTGGTGCTAAGGAGTACCACTGTAACGGAAGGTCGGACGCTGCTTAAGCAAGCGGCTTCTCAAATCCGCCAGACTCTGAAATGCGAGCTATTCGCTGCCATCGGCACGGAGGTCAGTCAATTCAGTGACTTGCATGAATCTTACCATCAAGCCCTCTATGCCTCTACCTTCCGGGGCTTGGTCGATGTGAATAACATCATTACATATGAACAGGTAAAAGACCGCAACGGTGGTCGAACCGTATGCTCGTTAGAAGAGGAAGCTGAATTAGCCAGCCTTCTGCAGAACGGCGGTTCTATTGAACTTAAAGCGTGGGTCACGGACACCATCGGCAAGCAGCTCAAGGATCCGGAGCTAACTCCCGAATCGCTGCGCGCCTTCCTTATATCCATTGTTGTATCCGGACATCGCTGGCTCGAACGAGTGATACGAGCTATTGGTAAAGGCGATCTTCCCGCGCTTGTATCCGCCAAGGATCTACCGGAATCGTTCAGCCTGGTCACCGAACCCGCCGAGTCCCTATTCCAGCATCTGATTGCGATTCGCGACGCTTACCACAAGTCAGCCGCAGATGGTCCTTCTTCTTACATTCAGCAATCGGTGGCTTACATTCAAGAGCATCTTGATAGCAATATTACGCTGCAGCAGGTTGCTGGGGCCGTGCATCTGCATCCTCATCATTTCAGCGAAGTATTCAAACGGGAGATGGGGATCAACTACATAGAATTTGTAACACGAGAGCGAATGCGGAGAGCTGAGGAACTGCTTACCCAATCCCCCGCCAAAATCAGTGAGATTGCCAAGAGTGTAGGATATGAAGATATCAAATACTTCGGCCAACTGTTCAAGAAGCATTCAGGTAAGACCCCTTCCGAATTCCGCGGTAAAGTTTAAATATAGGTCTAAAAAGTTCGGTTTTCAGCACTCTACCTATCCGAATTTTGTCTCCCCTTATGCTGTATATTGTCCCCTTCTGCCGGGCGATCCTTGCTCTTATACTGAACCTGAATACATAAAGGAGGGGAAGTCGTGAAGAAATTATTATTACTCACATTGATGTTTGTATTTACGGTTTCATTGATCGGTTGCTCATCCGGTGGGAATCAATCTGCAGACCCGGGAAAGACGCCAACCGCAAGCAATGGAAATTCCGCCAAGAAGACTGAAGAGAAAGTGAAGCTGTCCTTATGGCATAACTTCACCGGAAATGATCTTCGTGCCACGATGATGCGGGATCAAATCGATAAATTCCAGAAGGATCATCCGAATATCGAGCTCGATATTCAGGCTATCCCGCCGGACGGATATAAGACACGTCTGAAGACTGTCGCAGCAGCCAATGAGATGCCTGATGTGTTCATGATGTGGCCGGAGCGATGACGAAAGAATTCCATGATGGTGGATTGATTCAACCGATCAACGCCCTGCTGGACAGTAAGCCGGAATGGAAAGACGGATATTTACCAGGCTCCTTCGACTCCTTCACGATCGACGGCAACATATACAGCGCTACGCTCGGGTTGACACCAACATCGATCCTTTTCTATAACAAAGCAATTCTTAATAAATACAATCTTGATGTTCCGAAAACTTGGGATGAATTGTTGAATGCAGTCAAAGTGATCAAGGAAGGCGGTTTAACACCAATCGCTCTCGGCAATAAAGCCGCCTGGCTTGCACAATCCAGTATCATCAGCTCGTTGGCTGACCGTGTAACCGGAACGGAATGGTTCCTGAAGGCAGCCGCTCAAGACGGAGCCAAATTTACAGATCCGGAATTTGTGCAAGCGCTGACATATCTGCAAGAACTTTGGAAAGCAGGAGCCTTCCAAGAGGGCTTCAACAGCATCGATAACACGCAAATGGAAGTGATGTTCGCCCAAGGGCAGGCCGCAATGATGATTGACGGCGGATGGGCGCTCTCCAACTTGGCCGCTAACGCAACGCCTGAGCAATTGAAGGATATGGGAGCTACAGTTCTGCCTTCGATCCCTGGTGGCAAGGGTAACCCAAATTCCCTCTCTGGCGCGCTCGGATCGGCCTTCGGACTGAGCAGCAAGGTTGAAGGTAGCCGGTTGCAAGCTGCATATGATCTGATCTATGCCTTGTCTGGACCCGATGTGCAGAAGATGACGCTCGACAGCAGCAACCTTGTTAGCTATAAGGCTGAACTCGACGAGAGCAAGGTATCGCCGATATTCAGCGAAGTCTACAAGCTCGTCAACAGCGTTGAGAGAACCCCAGTATACGACGGCCTAATGACTTCGGCTGGTTCGGATGCTGTTAATAACGGACTGCAGGAGCTATTAATGGGCGGAGATCCACAGAAGATCGCGCAGAAGATTCAGGACGCGCAAGCGGCATCCCTGAAATAAAACCACCGCCGCTTAGTAAACGATCCATTCAGTAGCAAGTCCCTAATTTCGATTCGGAAAGCGCGTAACCTTCGCGCTTTCCGAAATTGTTTAGGAGGATACTTATGACAGCAAAGGCCCGTATTCGGGGAGTCATCATCGTCGGCCTCTTGCCGGCATTGTTCATATTCTCGTTCTTCGTCATCATTCCAATCCTGTGGTCTGCCTGGTATGGATTCTATGATTGGAAGGGCATCGGAGCGATGAAGTTCATCGGCTTCGGCAATTATATGGAGATTATTCAGGACCCTGTCTTCGCGAAATCACTGCGCAACAATCTAATCGTGGTGGCCGCATCTGTATTCGGACAGGTACCTATTGCTCTCGCCCTGGCTCTAGTGCTACGGCAGAGCACTATATTCCAACGTATCATCCGCTCTGTCGTATTTCTGCCTATGGTACTGTCCTCTGTCGTTATCGGTATCATCTGGGGATATATTTATCATCCGCAGATCGGGATTCTCAACTTCCTGCTAGACTGGATCGGACTCGGCACTTGGAAGCAGGCCTGGCTATCGAACCCGAACATATCCATGTACATGCTGGCGATTCCGATCATCTGGAACTTCATCGGCCCCTACATGATCATGTATATCGCTGCCCTACAGAATATCCCGTCGGAGATCGAGGATGCATCCGCCATTGATGGCGCCAAGCCGATGCGAATGTTATTCTCCATCCGGATTCCGATGATCTGGGATACGATCAAAGTAACTATCGTACTGTGCATATCAGGCAGTCTAAAGACATTCGATCTGATCTATGTCATGACAGGCGGCGGTCCGGCTCATTCAACGGAATTGCTTGCTTCCTATATGTACAACAATACATTCAGCATCTATCGCTTCGGCTACGGCAGTGCAATTTCGACTTCGATCATTATCATTAGTATTGTCTTAATCGCAGGCAGCCAGCTTCTCATGAGAAGAAATACAAGGTAAGGAGGCCTGAGCTGATTATGCAAACCCCGTTTGAAATAAAAAATGCATTGCCCGAGCGCCTGCCTGTTCTCAAAATCAAGATGTCGCGTGGGCTGCTCAATGTCCTGTTGACCATCTATGGATTTGTTACACTCTATCCGCTGGTCTGGCTGTTTCTGAGCGCATTCAAGTCAAATCCGGAATTTTATGAGTTTCCGTTTGGTCTACCGAAGGAGTGGCATCTGGAGAACTTCGCTGATGCCTGGAACGTAGCAAGAATGGGAGTCTCCTTCAAGAACTCCTTCATCGTTACGATCGCAGCCTTGATTCTTACACTAGTATTTGGCGCGATGGCCGCTTTCGTGTTGTCACGGTTCAAATTCCGCGGTAGAGCAGCTGTTATGGGGCTCTTCCTCTTAGGCATGCTGATTCCGATTCATAGTACGCTTGTCCCTTTGTTTATTATGATGAAGAAAATACATCTGCTAGATACTTACGGGGCGCTTATTTTCCCATATACCGCCTTTGAGCTGTCTCTAGCTATCTTTGTTACCATCGCGTACATGTCTTCGATTCCGAAGGAGATGGAAGAAGCTGCGTTAATCGACGAACCGGCTGACTGGGGCTTCTTCTTCCGCGTCATGCTGCCGCTCTCTGCGCCAGCCTTGGCAACGGTCGGCATTCTCGCTTTCCTGCGTTTCTGGAATGACTTCGCCTTCGCTCTCGTCTTCATTAGTAAGCCAGCGCTGCAGACGCTGCCGCTAAGCCTGTCCATGTTCGCCACTGGCTATATGACAGACTACCGTCTCACCTTTGCCGCACTTACACTGGCCGTCATCCCGACGATTGTCGTATACCTGCTGTTCCAGGAACAGGTCATGAAGGGAATGGTCGCCGGTGCTGTCAAAGGCTAATCTCTACGAATACAGCACAAAGCAGCCCGCAGGTCAACATTGACCCACGGGCTGCTCTATTTTCGTTCGCCTATATCAGGGCGTCTGATAGTTCTGAACGACCCTGATGATCTGATAACCTAATCATTCTAAGATACCGGCGGTTTGAAAGGATCAATATCTGTTGCACTCTGCAATGCATCCAAACTCTTGAATTCATACCCCTGACGTCGGGCCTCATCAATGATCGACGCTAAAGCTGCTGTGTTATCTCTTGAGATGGAATGCAGCAGGATAACCGCACCGGGATGAAGTTGGGATACTACATTTTTATATGCGTAGGCTTCGCCCTTCTGGTCGTTGACATCCCAATCTTTATAAGCGATGGACCAGAAGACGTTTTGATACCCCAAGCTTTTCGATACCGCCAAGGTTCGCTCATTGAATATTCCGCGAGGCGGACGTAAATAATTCATGTCTGACTTACCTGTAACATGTCCCGCTGCTTCCTTGACCCGATCCAGTTCCTGCTTAATCTCTGCATCAGAAATGGTCGTCATATCGGGATGGCTCCAGGAATGGTTACCAACCAAGTGTCCCTCAGCCACCATTCGCTTCATGAGCTCAGGCTGACTTTTGACATAATGACCCGTTACGAAGAAAATCGCCGGTACCTTCTTGGCCTTAAGCGTGTCCAATATTTTGGCGGTATATCCGTTCTCATACCCATTATCAAAGGTTAGAAACAGTTCCTTACGGGAAGTATCTCCAAGGAATACAGCTCCGTGCTTATCAACAATCTCCTTGAAGCCCTCTTCATTAATAGAAGGAAGCCGACCGCCTACGCTCTTCTTGAATCCGAAATGAAAGGCCTTATCTGAGAAGGCGCTCGCAGCGGCACCATTATCCCCCACGGTACGGGACCGAAGAGAAAACAGGCCAGCATCGCCACCATCAGGGCAAATTTCATGGTTCGCTCTCTCCCTCATCATAAGATGTATCGACTCCCCATTAATTTCTGCCTTTTGCCTTAACAATATTCACCCTGTTTATTTCTGCTTCTTCACCGTTGTTTGACCGGATAGTTTACTATGCTTGTAGCCATACAAACTGTATACGGACAGTCCGATGATCATCCAGATCAGGAAGGCGATCCATGTTATACCTGGCAAACTAATCAATAAATAGCCACAGCTCAAGATGGCAATCAGAGGAATAATCGGAACGAGCGGCACTTTGAAAGAACGCGGTAATTCTGGGTGTGTTCTGCGCAAAATGATGATGCCAAGTGATACAGCGATAAAAGCAAACAACGTGCCGATACTTACGAGATCGGCTAGTCTGTTAAGTGGGATCAGTCCGGCGAACAGAGCAACGATAATCCCGGTAGACCAAATACTTGTCGAAGGCGCTTCTGTCTTCGGATTAAGCCGCGATAATCGTTCCGGCAACAATCCATCACGCCCGATCGCGAACAAGAGACGAGATTGCCCGAATAGCAATACGAACAGCACTGTAGTTATACCGACGATTGCACCCAATGAAATGAACCCTGCCACCCAATCCTGATGGATGGCCTGCAGTGCATAAGCAACTGGATTCTTCACATTCAGCTGCGTATAAGGGACGATCCCGGTTAACACCGCGGTTACGATAATGTAGAGCAGTGAGCAAATAACCAGCGACCAAATGATCCCTAGCGGCAAATCTTTTTGCGGATTTTTCACTTCCTCGGCTGCCGTTGCCACGACATCGAACCCAATATAGGACAGAAATGCGGTGGCCGCTCCTGTAATCACTCCACTAAAGCCGAATGGCATGAAGGGACTCCAGTTCGATGGTTTCACGAAAAAGGCACCTACGATGACAAAGAGAAGAATAACTGCAATTTTAATAATAACCATAATCGAGTTGAGCCGCGTCGACTCCTTACCGCCTCTAGAAACAATAAAAGTCAGTAGCAGAACGATTAGGACAGCGGGTAAATCGATATAAGTGCCACCCGCAGGATGGAAAGCACTACTTAGCGCTGGCGGAATATTCAGACCGAAGCCGGACAATAAGCCTTGAAAATAACCTGACCAACCACTCGCTACCATCGAGGCAGCGAACCCATACTCAAGAATCAGGTCCCAGCCAAGGATCCAGGCAACCAGTTCACCAAAGGTAGCGTAACTGTACGTATAGGCGCTTCCGGATACCGGTACCATCGAGGCAAATTCTGCGTAACATAGCGCACAAAATGCACAGATGATTCCGGCCATCACGAAGGAGAGGATCAATCCCGGTCCGGCATGGTTAGCAGCGGCGACGCCGGTTAAGACGAAGATTCCTGTACCAACTACACACCCTACGCCGAGCATAGCCAGATCGAACACGCCCAGTTCTTTTTCAAATGTCCCTGGCCTGAAGCTTGTTGTTCCTTAATCATTGACGGTATTGATTTTTTTCTAAAGTAGTTCATGCTAGCGTATCTCCTATAAAAAAATTTCTACAGGATTCTAATTTTAACAAACTTCCTTGTCCAGGTCATAGAAAGTTGATTATATTATTGTGTCCAAATTAAAGAAAATTTCAGGAAATTGCATTTATTTTCGAATCTATCCTGTTTTTTCATTGAACGAGCACCTTCTTAGCAAAACGGATCCACTCCCGAGCCGAGAAGGATAAGTATCGGTCTTCACGCCAGACAATACCGAGATGCCAAGGAATAACCGGTTGGACCAATCCGATAATTCTCACTCGTCTCTGGTCAATCTCACGGCAGATCGTCTCCGGAAGCAGCGTGATACCAAGTCCAACCGTCACCATCTCACTAATTAAATCCCACTGTGAACTCTCATATACAACACGTGGCTGAAAGCCCACTTTGGCACATTCGGCGATTATCCGATCATGAAGCGTAAAGTCCTCGCGGAACAATACGAAGGAATCCTCTGCTAGCTCGTTCAGCTTTACCTCTTGACGTTCAGCCAGCGGGTGGGAGGGATGCACGACGAGATTCAGCTTCTCCTCTACAAATGGAAGGACCGTCAGACCCTCCTGTGTTGCCGGCAATACAACAACCCCTACATCCAATGAGCCATTGGCAACATCATATTCTACCTTCTTCGCCCCATCTTCAAAGAGCTGAATCGTGATCTCAGGATAGCGTTCGTGAAATTGACCGATCACCTTCGGGAAGAAGTTTGCTCCTACCATAGGTGGCAATCCAATGCGAATATGTCCTCGCTTCAGATTGCGCAAATCATCCAGTTCCGCCGTTAAATTCTGAAAAGATGCAACGATTTGCTGCGCCTGACTAACGATAATCTGACCCGCGTCCGTCAGTTCAATTCTTTTACCATTGCGGTTGAACAGAACAACTCCCAGTTCCTCCTCCAGCGATTTAATCGTCTTGCTAATGGTTGGTTGAGTAATATATAGCGCGTCGGCTGCCTTCGTGAAACTCTGATGTCTAGCTACTTCAACGAGATATTGCATCTGTCGTATATCCAAAATAAATCTTCTCCTATCATAGACAAATGGAATGCGAATCATTCTTTATATTCATTTTACTCATGAAAGTAGATGATGTAATATTTTCATTACAGTTACATGAGAACGAATTTAGAAAGGAAATGTATGTCGATGGGTAAGATAAAAAATCTTAGTATCATCATTCTTCAGGTCGCAGTTCTATTTTTTATCTCCCTGGCGATGAATTATATAGTGAAATGGCTGCACTTACCGATACCCGGTACAATTCTGGGCATTATTATTCTGTTCATCCTGCTGAAGACGAATGTGATCAAGCTGAGCTGGATTGAGCAGGGCGCAAACTGGCTGTTAGCCGAGTTGTTATTATTCTTCATTCCTGCAGCCGTGGGTGTGATGAACTATATGTCTCTACTGGAGCAAGACGGTATCCGAATTCTACTCGTTGTTATCTCCAGTACTGTCATTGTGATGGCAAGCTCCGGCCTAGTCGCATCGAGAATTTCCAAAAGGAAGGAGCAGAGAGCACAATGATGTTAGGAATTCTGTGGCTTATTATTACTTTAACGATTTATGCTTTATCCAAAAGATTATATAAGGCTTATCCAAGAGTGTATTTCTCGCCTCTTCTGCTTACGCCAATTACGCTAATTATAGGCTTGATGTTAACAAATGTCTCCTTTGAGACCTACAACGGAGGAGGAAAATGGTTGAGCACGATGCTACAACCTGCAACGGTCGCTTTTGCTATTCCTCTGTACAAATATTACAATGTGCTGAAAAAACATGCGATCGAAATATTAGCCAGCGTGCTGACCGGCTCTATCGTAGCTATCTTCTCTTCCGCATTATTCGCCGAATGGCTGCATCTGGATCAGCAGTTAATTAGCAGTCTTGTGCCTCGTTCAGTAACGACTCCAATCGCGATGAGCGTCTCACAGGTCATTGGCGGCGTACCGAATATTACAGCGGTATTCGTTATTATCACTGGTCTGTTAGGCTCCATGATCGGTCCTATGGTCGTAAGAGCACTACGTATTGATGGCGAGGTGGCCCGCGGTGTACTGCTGGGCACAAGTGCACATGGTACAGGTACTTCCAAAGCGTTCGAGCTTAGCTCACTGACAGGTACAATTTCCAGTATTTCGATGATTCTGGCAGCCCTGTTCACACTGACTACAGCTCCATTATTTATTACCCTGATCTTCCACTAATTAGGTTCCTCCCAAGTTTTTTTTATATAGATCTCTCTTGATTGACCTTTCCGAATGGAAAGGTCCCTTTTTATTCAGCAAAAATATATTTCAACAATACCCTATTCTTTAAATATCTATATATGGATGATAAATCCTTTGTGAAATCGTATACATGGTTATTTATTCCTAAAAATTCAAAGAGACACCAAAGTTCATCTCATTTGGTCATATACTTCATCTAAATAAAGCTTTGTTTGTTATATGGTTTAGACATTACAATGAGGTTAGATAAATCGTGAAATTATAAAGCAGTTCGAAAAGGCCGATTTTCAGCACCGAGAAGGTTGGATGAAGCTAGGGACAGAGGAGCGGAGTGTACGTAGTTTGTACATAAGCATCAGAAGGCCCGGCTGAATTCAAGATTCGATGCCGAGTTACTTCTTGATTCACTTCGTGATCAAAGTGGACTTTTTGAATTACCCCTATAAAAGAAAGGTGGAATCATTCATGGCTATTATGCAAGAGAAAGCTGAGCCAGGATTGGAATCAGCAAAGCAGTATGTCAACGAAGTGTATGAAACAGTGAAGAAACGCAATCCGGGAGAGAGTGAATTTCATCAAGCTATCAAAGAAATTCTTGATTCCTTAGTCCCTGTATTTGCGAAGCATGAAAAATACCGCAACAATGCAATTCTTGAGAGAATCGTTGAGCCAGAACGTCTAGTTTCTTTCCGCGTGCCATGGGTAGATGACCAAGGTAAGGTTCAAGTTAACCGCGGTTTCCGTGTTCAATTCAACAGCGCTATCGGCCCTTACAAAGGCGGACTTCGCTTCCACCCATCCGTTAATGCCAGCATCATCAAGTTCCTTGGTTTCGAACAAATCTTCAAGAACTCCCTGACTGGCCAACCAATCGGCGGCGGCAAGGGTGGTTCCGATTTCGATCCAAAGGGTAAATCCGATAACGAAGTTATGCGCTTCACACAAAGCTTTATGACTGAGCTATCCAGATATATCGGTCCAGATACAGACGTTCCTGCTGGTGACATCGGTGTTGGTGCGAGAGAGATCGGTTATATGTTCGGACAATATAAGCGCCTCTGCGGTGGCAATGAAGCTGGCGTTCTGACCTGGCAAAGGCTTAACCTATGGCGGTAGCTTGACTCGTACTGAAGCAACAGGTTATGGCCTCGTCTACTTCACAGCTGAGATGCTGAAGTCCAAGGGCGAGAGCTTTGAAGGCAAGACCGTTGTTGTATCCGGCTCCGGTAACGTAGCAATCTATGCTATCGAGAAGGCGACTCAGTTCGGTGCTAAAGTCGTAGCCTGCTCTGACTCTAATGGATACATTTATGACGAGAACGGAATCGATCTTGAGACAGTAAAACGTCTTAAAGAAGTGGAAAGAAAACGGATCAAGGAATACGTTGAGGTTCATCCTTCTGCGCAGTTTGTTGAGGGCTGCCAAAACATCTGGGATATTCCTTGCGATATCGCACTTCCTTGCGCTACACAGAATGAAATCGATGAAGCTGCGGCTAAGACGCTTGTAGCTAACGGCTGTAAGTATGTAGCTGAAGGTGCAAATATGCCTTCTTCCCTCGAAGCCATCGAAGTCTATCTGAACAACGGAGTCTACTTTGGACCAGCCAAAGCTGCTAACGCAGGTGGCGTAGCCGTATCCGCGTTGGAGATGGCGCAGAACAGCGCTAGATTGGCTTGGACATTCGAAGAGGTAGACGCTAAGTTGCAAGATATTATGACGAACATTTATAACAATAGCGTAAATGCAGCTGTAGAATACGGCCATGAAGGCAATCTGGTCGTCGGCTCCAACATCGCCGGTTTCCTTAAGGTAGCCGACACAATGATCGCCCACGGCGTGGTTTAATCCACTTTTGATCACGAAGTGACTCAAGAAGCCAATTCGACTTCGAATCTTGAATTCACCATACATCCCTGATTTCTAGACATCCGTCAAAGAGATTAGGGATTTTTTCTATAAGAGCTTAACCGCACCATCACAAGCTAGCAAGAAAAAAGCTCTGACACAGACTTACGTCTATATCAGAGCTTCATTTATATTAGTCAGATCTATGTCCAGCGATTAGTAAGCCAAAGTATCCAGAGATTTAATGTGAGCCAAGTAACGCATATTGCTGGCTTCCTTCATCAGTGTTGCCGGTAATCCACGCAGCTCGGTGTTGTTACCGCCGATGGTAGCAACAGCGTCCTTACGGCCCAAGCTAGCTAGCGTACCAGAGTTCACTGGATGGAATTCTTCAAGATGCTTGCCGATGATTGTCGCATAGAGGTTGTAGCCAACCAACTCACCCATTTGCCAAGCGTTCTGAGCCGTAGGGGCATATGGACGTCCATCAGGACCAAAGCTTACAGCACTGTCGCCAACGACGAATACATCTTGATGGGAAGTAGATTGCAAGAACTCATTAACGGTAGCACGGCCACGATTCACTTCAAGTCCCGATTCTCCTACGAGCGGGTTGCCTTGAACTCCACCAGTCCATACAAAGGTGTTGGCGGTAATCTTCGAGCCATCTTTCAAATCGATCACATTGCCTTCTACATTGGTAACAGGAAGGCCAGTCAAGAACTTCACGCCGCGTGCTTCGAGACTAGCTGTAGCGCGCTCGATCAGTACATCTGGCAATACCGGAAGGATCTTAGGACCTGCTTCAACGAGGGAAAGATTGATTTTCTTAGGATCAACCCCGTATTTCTTAGCAAGCGCAGGGATGCCGTCTGCGATCTCACCAACCAGTTCAACCCCAGTCAGACCGCCGCCGCCGATCAGAATCGTCGCATCAGCTTCGTTCTTCGTCTTCGCGTATTCCGCAATCTTACTTTCGATATGACGGTGGATGCGGTTAGCATCGTCCGCAGATTTCAGTACCATGCTGTATTTATCCAGCCCTGGAATTCCGAAATAAGCGGTCACACTACCCAGACCAACTACGAGTGAGTCATAGCTGAGAGTAGTTCCGTCAGACAACTTCACTTCTTTATTGTCTACGGAGAATTTCTCAACTTTGGCGATGCGAAGATCGATATCTTTTCCTTTGAATACCTTCTCCAAAGGCAAGGCAACTGCGCGTTCAGAGATATTACCTGCTGCCAGACGATGCAGCTCAGTAATAATCTGATGAGTAGGAAACTGATTGATCACAGTGATCCGTGCTTCTGATTTTTGCAAATATTTGCGAACGGTCAAAGCGCTAAGAACACCGCCATAACCGGCACCTAAGATGACAATATGTTTTGACATGACTCCGTCCTCCGTTCATGCATTAGTTAATATTTTGGACTCGCATTTATATGAATACTATTTCTGATTATTACGTTCTCCGGCAACTTGCAGATAAGCATTAAAGAAACGGAAGATTTTCTGAGCTTCAGGATCCTTAACCATTTTAAGCAGACCAAAAAGACCGATAACCTCTTGGCTCGCATCTGCACGATCCTTGGCTTCGATCACATTGGCAGCCATATGCTTCACCTTGTCCTTAACTGGTCCCACGATCTCTGTGATAGCCCCAACCGTATCATTCTTGAGGATCTCATCTGTAGATACAGATTTAGCAAAATCATACGATTTCGTCATTACATTAACGAGCTCGGTCAACTTCGGAAGCTGCTGCACCAGGGCTGTCAATGATTCCTGAACTTCAGGGGTTAACAGTTGATCAATAATATCCCGTCCACCTTGGTTGGACGATACTGTCTCTTGTTCAGACTTCGTTTCTGTGATCGCTTCTGACATAGCTGATTCTCCTTTGCAATAAGCAACAACGCTTGAAATTTGGGAGGTTTAGAGGCCCCCATAGCCTTTCTCGCTTAAATAAAGTTAGTGAAAAACTGAACAACTTCTCACACTTGAACACCCATAATTAATTTTACCACATTTTCAACAAAAAAAGTCATTAAGTTATGAACTTAATGACAAATATCACAGCGTTTATTTAGAGTTAACAAATTGGACAAACATCACACTCTAATATTAGGTAATACAGGTGTTATTTATGTAAGGAAAAAGCCTATACTATCCATTTCACTTCACTTCATAACTGCTCTCGAACCCGAACATATCGGAATTGTTCTTCAGGAACTCATAGAACAGCTTCTCTGTCGGGGCAGCTCGCGATTGGCAGGAATAATAACTCCGACATCCCTCGTAACAACCCGTTCAATAACCGGTAAAGTAATAATCGTAGAAGCGATATGCTCGTTCAGAGCGATCTCCGGCAGAATGGTCAGACCCATTCCTGCTCCTACCAAGCCCTTAATCGCGTCCAGATCATCTCCTTCAAAAGCGACCTTCGGCTTGAAACCCAGATTCGAGCAGGCATTCACAACGATCTCCCTTAGGATGAAGCCTTCTGGAAACAGTACGAAATAATCGTCCTTTAGTTCGTTAAGACGGATCGCGCTCTGCTTGGCTAATCGGTGATTCGCCGGTAGCATAGCGACGAATTTCTCCTGGAATAGAACCTCGCTCTTTATCAGCGGTTCATGTTGTGGCACAGGCCCCATAATCGCCAGATTCATATCGCCCTGAATGACCGACTCCACCAGCTCCTTGTAGGAGCCATGCTGCAATTGAAAATGGACTGCAGGGTAGCGATCACGGAAGGCCGAGACCACTTTCGGAATCATCTGCGCTGCCAAACTGCTGGGAAATCCGATGCGGACCGTACCGCGCTCTGGGTCCAGAAATTCGTTGATCTCCTGCTGGGCATTATCAATGACCTTCATTAATTGTTCCATATGGGACAGAAATAACCGGCCGATCGGCATCAACTTCACCTTACGTCCCTCATGGATGAACAGATTAACTCCAAGCTCCGATTCCAGCTTGAAGATTTGCCGGCTTACTGCAGACTGCGACACATGCAACACATAAGAGGCTTCAGTCACATGCTCAAGCTTCGCTACCTCAATGAAATATTGAATCTGTCTCAGTTCCAAATCCCTTCACCTCCAAATTTTTGGCGGTCATTCTCCATGTATATCATTCATGTCTCAGGTTTCATGAGAGTGGATAATATCCCTTGAGTATAATTAATCACCATTATATCGGCTATCCGCTGCAAGTGAAAGCTATCTACGAAAACCCCGTACAAACGGTTTGCCCTCAACTAGAAATATCTAATTTTTACCTGATTTTTAAACTTCTTCATATAGAAATTAGTGGTGTTTATTACAAATTATTGATCTATTTATCGTGTTCAGTTAGTCTGTTGGCAAAAGGCCCGTTTACTCACATGAGATTGTCAGCCCGTGTTGTTCCCATCGCAAAGGCTTGGGCCTTTCACAATCCGAACCATGATGAAGACAAGCTAGTAATTAATAAAAGAAAGAAGGTGAAGCAAAGAAATGTAATTTTCACCCTTATGAGAATATACACCATCTATCTTCCAAATTAATCGAATCGGGAGGTTTTCAAGTTGGGGAATAACAGATTGCTCAGAGGTTTTCCTATTTTACTACTTGCTATCATCATTGCAGGAGCTTCCTTTATTGAAATCCCATCAAAGGCAAACGCCGCACCAAACGAAGCCTATGTATGGAATAAAGCTGTGACTGGAGGTGGAGGCGGATTTGTACCCGGCATCATTTTTAATTCATCCGAACCCGACCTGATCTATGCCAGAACCGATATCGGAGGTGCCTATCGCTGGAATCCGGCCGATAACAGTTGGATCCAGCTGTTAGATTGGGTAGGCTTCGAGGAATGGGGCAAGACCGGCGTCGACGCTCTAGCCACAGACCCAATAGACCCGAACCGTGTTTATTTAGCTGTAGGAACCTATACGAACAGCTGGGATCCGAACAACGGAAGCATATTACGTTCTACCGATCGTGGTAAGACATGGCAGAGTGCGAGCCTGCCCTTCAAGGTTGGTGGTAATATGCCAGGACGCTCAATGGGAGAGCGGCTTGTCATTGACCCTAATAAGAACAACATTCTCTATTTCGGTGCAAGAAGCGGCAACGGACTGTGGCGGAGTACCGACTACGGAGCTACCTGGAGCCAAGTGACCAGCTTCCCAAATCCAGGAACCTACGTGGAGGATCCTAGCAACGAATATCAAAGCGACATCGTCGGTCTGGCCTGGATCGCCTTCGATCCATCCACCGGGTCTACCAACCAGACGACCCAGAGTATTTATGTCGGGGTCGCCGACAAGAATCAAAGCGTATACCACAGTTCCGATGGTGGTATTACCTGGTCAGCTGTACCCGGACAGCCTACAGGCTACCTTCCCCACCATGGTGTCATTTCAGCTAACGGGCATTTATACATTTCTTACAGCAATGGGGCAGGTCCCTATGATGGGACCAAGGGGCAAGTCTGGAAGCTGAACCTCTCAACAGGGGCATGGACAAATATTAGTCCCGTATCCAGCACCAGCGATGACAATTACTATGGGTATGGCGGGCTGGCTGTTGATGCTCAGCATCCGAATACGATTATGGTAGCTACACTAAACTCCTGGTGGCCGGACGCGATCATCTTCCGCAGCACCGATGGAGGTTCCACTTGGACTAGAATTTGGGACTGGAACGGCTATCCGGACCGTACGCTTAGGTACACACAGGATATTTCTGCAGCTCCCTGGCTTACTTTTGGTACGAACCCGTCTCCGCCTGAAATTACGCCAAAATTGGGTTGGATGATCGGCGATCTGGAGATCGATCCGTTCAACTCCAACCGGATGATGTACGGAACAGGAGCTACCATCTACGGAACGAACAATCTGACCGATTGGGATCTAGGGAAGAAGATTAATCTAAGCGTTATGGCCAAGGGAATAGAGGAAACTGCTGTTATCGATTTGATCAGTCCCCCTTCAGGTGCCCATCTGATTAGCGGACTTGGCGACGTTACCGGCTTCCGGCATGACAATCTGACACAAGCCCCGGCCAAAATGATGACTAACCCGAACAGCACAACGGATATTGATTATGCCGAACTTGATCCAAGCTATATCGTCCGCGTAGGCACAGCGGATAAATCAGCAGATCCGAACGCGAAGTCCATCGGCTATTCCCGTGACGGCGGAAGCAATTGGTATGCGGGTAATAGTGAGCCACCTGGAACGGCCGGCGGTGGGAAGATCGCTTTATCTGCCAGCGGTGACTCCCTCGCCTGGAGCACTTCTGATAAGGGCGTATTTTACTCTAAAAATAACGGTAACTCCTGGACGGCGAGCACCGGGATACCAGCAGGCGCCAAGATTGCTTCCGACCGTGTAAATTCAAACAAATTCTACGCTTGGTCAGCCGGAAAGTTCTATATCAGCACAAACGGCGGTGCTTCCTTCATCCAAACCTCCGCCTCCGGGCTTCCTGTTGAAGGAGATCTGGACTTCAAAGCGATGCCAGGTGTGGAAGGCGATATTTGGCTGGCTGGCGGAAACCAAACTAGTGGAATCTACGGATTATGGCATTCTACCAACTCCGGCTCATCCTTCACAAAGCTGGCTAATGTTCAAGAGGCCAACGTAATCGGCTTCGGCAAGGCCGCACCGGGAAGCAGCTATATGGTACTTTACACAAGCGCCAAAATCGATGGAGTACGCGGCATTTTCCGCTCTAATGACGCGGGAGCGAGCTGGGTCAGAATCAATGATAACCAGCATCAATATGCTTCGACCAATTCGGCCATCACTGGCGACCCAAGAATTTACGGCCGTGTCTACATCGGGACTAACGGGCTCGGTATTGTTTATGGCGACGCCTTGAGTGAACCGAATCCGGTCGTAAATTCGGAAATCACACCAACCTCCGCTACCTTCGACAAAAAGATCGGGATTCAAGCTAACATTCCGGTCTCGATGACTTTGAACGGCAACACGCTTAGTAAGATAACAAACGGAACGGCTGCTCTCGTCCAAGGGACGGATTATACCATCTCGGGATCTACTGTTACCATCCTTAGCAGCTATCTTGCCGCACAGCCACTCGATACGGTTAATTTGACCTTCCAGTTCAGTGCGGGCGCTAACGCGATACTATCTGTAACAGTTACCGACAGCTCAGCAGTCAATTCGGAGATAAGTCCGACAAGTGCTTCCTTTGATAAGAAGCTCGAAAATCAGGCTAATATTCCAGTGTCGATGACTTTTAACGGCAACACGCTTAGCAAGATAACGAACGGAACGGCTACTCTCGTCCAAGGGACGGATTATTCCGTCTCGGGAACTACTGTTACCATCCTTAGCAGTTATCTTGCTGCACAGCCGCTCGGTACAGTTAACTTAACCTTCCAGTTCAGTGCAGGAGCCACAAAGGTTCTTAGCGTTAATGTCATTGATACCACTTCAACTATTAGCGGCAATATCCAGGTGCAGATGTATAACAGCTCGGTTATTTCCAACGTGAATACGATCAGTCCAAGAATCAAATTGACCAATACCAGTACTAATGCAATTAATCTATCCGACGTTAAGCTTCGCTACTACTACACCATTGATGGAGAGAAGCCACAGAACTTCTTCTGCGACTGGTCCCAGGTCGGGAGCAGCAATGTCACTGGCAGCTTTGTGAAGATGACGACCGCTAAACCAGGCGCTGACTATTATGCCGAATTCGGGTTCACCAGCGGAGCCGGCAGCCTCGCCGCTGGTCAAAGCATCGACCTGCAGATCCGTCTCTCCAAATCGGACTGGACGAATTATAATCAAAGCGATGATTACTCCTTCAATCCAGCTGCAACTGCTTATCAAGACAGCCCCAAGCTCACTGGGTACATCGGTGGACAGATTGTCTGGGGAGTAGAGCCGTAAGAGGTTATTCAAAAAGTCCACTACCCGTTTCAAATTAAAAAAAGGTCGAGTCCAGGCTTAAACTTGCCTGGTGCTCGACCTTTTTTTTACTGCCTTTCTCACGGAACTAGGAGACGCTATTCAGCCTGATTGAAGGGATTCGAGCCTTATTCAATCCAAATAGTGTACCTGAGTTCCGTTAGATTTATTAAACCGATTATTTTTGCCTTAATAGCGGCCCCATAGCATTATTCTCCAAGACGAATTGGCCGATCCAAATGATACAGATTGCGGTATCGTGGCTCGCGCTCCATCAATTCAGCATGAGTCCCACGCATGATAATACGACCATGCTCCATGAATATGATCTCATCCATCTGTTCCGCACCAACTAGGTGATGTGTCACCCAGATCAGCGATTTGCCAGCTGTCGCTTGGAAAATCGTAGACAGTAGCGCCCGCTCAGTCCGAGGATCCAGCCCTACCGTAGGCTCATCAAGAATGAGTACAGGTGTATTCTGCAGTAACACCCTAGCCAGCGCGATACGTTGTCGCTCCCCACCCGAGAAGCGCTGTCCCGTCTCGCGCATCGGTGTATTCAGCCCTTCCGGAAGTGAAGCGATCAATTCACCCATTCGCGCCTGTTCAGCGGCGCGCAGAATTTCTTCCTCGCTGGCCTCCGGACGGCCAAGCAAAATATTGTTCGCTACTGTTGTATCGAACAGATGAGGGCTTTGATTCAATACGGAGATTAGTCCTGGAATCTCCTCGCCATAATCCACGGCTGCTCGATTATTAATCAAGACCGAACCATCCGTCGGTGCCAGAGCCCCCTGGATCAGCTTCAGCAACGTCGATTTACCTGCACCACTGCGACCAATCACGGCGATTCGCTTACCTTGAGGTATATCAATCGATACGCCTTCTACGGAATTGGCTCCCTCTTCTTCGTAAGCAAATTTAACATGCTCCAGCCTCAAGTGGGCTCGCTCAGCCGGTTGACTTAGTTTATTCTTCGAAATCCCCTCTAAGCCGACGTCTCCTTGGCCCTCGATCCGCTTCAGCCGCTCCAGCGACTCTTTATACTCGGGGATTCGCTCCACTGCATCCGCTACCGGTAGAAAAGCATCTGCCAGCGGGAATACGACGAGCACGAAAGCCGCGATTAAGGTAGGATCAATGTGTCCAGACGCCGCTTGGCCACTAGACCAATAGATCATGGCGACTGCGGCAAGGCCAATGACGAGCTGGCCGATTAGCCCTCTCCATCTCGACCAGACATGCAGCTTGCGCTCCTTGTTGGCAACGGTCGCTTCAGCCCGTTCATAATCGGCTAGAAAATCATGATGCCGACCGCTGATGACCCAATCACCGATCCCCATAACCGCATCTGTCAGCTTCTGATAGAGCCCGTTGCGCTCGCGTTTGACTTCGGCATTCGTTCTCTGCGTCAGTTTCAAAGAGATATAAGGAAGCACGACAATAAGAATTAATATATACAGTGCGACCAAGAGAGCAAACACCACATCGAATACACCCAGACCTACAACGACAGCAGCATATAAGACGATGGCTATTAGGCTCGGGAACACAGTACGAATGTATACGTTCTGAAGCTGTTCAATGTCATCGGCTAGCGCTCCGAGAATATCGCCTGTCCGGTAGCGCGAACGGATGAATAGGGCTTGCGGCTCCAGTACGCGATACAAACGAACCCGCATCCGCGACAAAATGCGCAGCACCGCATCATGGCCAACCAATCGCTCCACATAATGGATGACAGACCGTCCAATACCGAATGCCCGTACACCGACGATAGGAACATACACAAGTAGAACATTGTAAGGCATTGTAGATGATTTCGTGATCAGGTAACCCGAAGTAAACATCAGCATTGATGCAGATAGAAGGGTCAGGATCCCCAGAATCAAGTACAAAGCAAAACGGCCGCTATAGAGGCGAAAATACGGCGTGATCCAACCTTTTCCCGAAAGATTATCCTTCATCATATCCCTCCTGCTGCGAAACCATCAGTTGATAGAAAGCTCCCTTGCCTTCTATTAACTGTTCTGGTGTGCCGTACTCTGCAACACGCCCCTTCTCCATAACGACAACACGATCCATATCCTGCATCCAGTGCAGGCGATGTGTAGCTAAAATGACCAATTTATGTTCAAACAGAGGGAGCATCGTCTCCTTCAGTTCATATTCGGTCTCGATATCTAGATGAGCCGTTGGTTCATCTAGAAGAATAATCGGCCGCTCGCTGAGCAAGGCCCGGGCCAATGCTACGCGCTGCTCTTGACCGCCGCTCAACGGCCTTCCCCCGCCGCCAATAGGCTCATCCAGCCCAAGTGGTAAGCTATCGATCAAGCCTCCGAGCCCTGTCGCTTCAGCCGCCTTGGCCGCATCCTCTATCGATGCTTCTGGTCTGTTGAAGCGAATATTATCAGCCAAGCTGCTGCTGAAAATATACGGCTTCTGCGGAATATACGTAATCAAGTCCCTCCACCCGGAGGCACCAAGATCTCCTAATGTACAGCCATTGAGCTCAAATGTCCCCGAGGTCGGACGTAGAATCCGCCCAGAACATCAATCAGCGTGGATTTACCGGCTCCACTCTCGCCGATAATACCTATTTTGCCTATGCCGCCGAACGTCACATTCACGTCTTCCAGAGATGCGCGGCCCGCCTCTTCATACTTCAAACCAATCGAATGGAGAATCAGCTGACTCTCTGGCTTCCAACTAAAATCGGCATCTGCAGGAACAACCGCCGCTTTAGCGGATTCCTGCTCCGCTTCTTTAATAATACTGTCCATCGCTTCTCCAGCTTCCTTGCCGTCAAGCGTCGCATGATAATCCGCACCGACCATGCGCACAGGCAGGAAGTATTCCGGCGCAAGAATCAGCACCGTCAAGCCGGTTAGCAAGGTCATTCGCCCATCGATAAGCCTTAGGCCAAGGCTTACGGCAACCGAAGCAACCGACAGCATGGTAAAGAAATCGAGCGCGAATGAAGATAGAAACGCTACACGAAGCGTCCGCATCGTCGCTGAGCGATAAGAATTGCTAACCCGATCGATCGAATCAATATGCGTTCTGCTGCGTCCAAGGAATTTGAGCGTCTCCAGTCCACGCAGCGAATCTACGAAATGATTCGATAGCATCCGATAAGACTCCCATTGACGATCCATCTGCTTGCGAGCTGCAAGCCCGATCAAGATCATAAAGATAATCAGAATCGGCATCGTCACAGTCAAGATAATCCCGGAGGTTATATCCAATGTAAATACATAGGCTAGGATCAGAATCGGTGTAATTCCTGTAGCCAACATCCGTGGCAAGAATAGCTCCAGATATTTACGGAACTTGGCGATCCCCTCAAGGATCAATGTCACCAAGTTACCTGTCCCTTCGCGGCCGACAAACCGCGGCCCAAGCTCGAATAGCTTGGACAGTACCTGTTCCCGCAGAGAACTACCAGTCTCCTCAGCAAAACGGAAGGCAAGCTTCTGCTCAGCCAGTCCACATAACTGCCGCACCAGAAAAGCAAACAGGAACAAGCCAACTGTTCCGGCCTGTTCCTGTAACTTGGCGCCGGCAAACAGAGCGGATACCGCCTCCGCAAGCCATTTTGCCTGCAATATAATCGCTATCGTCTGAATAAAGGTCAAGCCGGCCATTAAGCATAAGACCGGCTTGATTCCTTTGAACTTCATTAGTCCCTTACCCATTAGTATTCCAAATGCTCCTTCTCATGAACACGCTTATGGAAAACGAAATAACTCCAAATTTGATAACCCAATACGAATGGTAGCAGCGACAATGCCACGATCGTCATGACCTTCAGCGAATAGTTCCCGGAAGATGCGTTATAGACCGTCAGCGAGAAAGTCTCACTGATCGAGCTGACCATGACGCGCGGGAATAAACCAACGAACACGCCGGAGATCGAGAGAGCGATCAATGTCCCTGTCATACCAAACGCCCAGCCGTCTCTCTGCTTGGAGATGAACCATCCAGCCAAGAGGAAGGCAACAAGGCCAACGACAGCGAGCAGGGTAAGCGGCAAGCCGCGAACTTCAAATACATCTGTCTGGAAGTAAGTCATGACTGCAAAAATAACAAACAATGCAGCCAGAGGAATCAACATTGTCTTAGCCAGCTTACGAGCCCGCTTCTGCAGATCCCCTGTTGTCCGCAACGAAGCGAACAGCAGACCATGTACCAAACATAGCACAACTACCGTAATTCCGCCAACCAATGTATACAGGTTGACCATATCGAACAATCCAGCCTTCATTTCCATATCTCCGTCAATCGGCAAGCCCTTAATCAAACCGGAGAATACGACGCCGAGTAGGAACGGAGGTAGCAGACTACCGAGAAAAATCGACATATCCCAAGCCGACTTCCATTTGGTGTTATCCACCTTACCGCGGAATTCAAACGCTACGCCACGGGCGATGAGTGCGAGCAGCAATACGACCAACGGAGTATAGTAACCGCTGAACATCGTCGCATACCAGTTCGGAAATGCTGCGAACATTGCGCCGCCGGCTGTAAGCAGCCAGACTTCGTTAGCATCCCAGAATGGACCGATCGAATTAATCAGCACCCGGCGTTCCATATCATTCTTGGCCAGAAAACGGGTACTCATACCAATACCGAAGTCAAAGCCCTCCAGGAAGAAAAAGCCGATGAACAATACGGCGACCAATACAAACCAAAGCTCACTAAGAGACATGGTATCCCTCCTTAGAGAATGGATCGATCGAATGGCTATCATCGATACCCTCAGCATAAGGGCCTTTTTTAATAACCTTCACGAACAGATAGACCATCGAAATAGCAAGTATAGTGAAAATAGCGGTAAATGCAATGATCGAGAACAGAAGCTGTCCCGAAGTTACGCTCGGCGAGACACTATCCTGCGTCTGCATTAACCCGAATACCGTCCACGGCTGACGACCGAACTCTGTCATCACCCATCCTGCCGTATTTGCGATAAATGGAAGTGAAATCGACCATAGCATAAATCTATAGAACCAAGTATTTTTGTTATCCAATTTTTTGCGCCATGCCAGATATGCCCCGTATAGCGACAGCACAATCATCAACGACCCTGCCGCTACCATGATGCGGAAGCTCCAGAATGTAGTACGCACCGGTGGAATGTAATCCCCAGGGCCATATGTTTGTTCATACTCCGCTTGCAACTCGTTCATCCCTTTAACTTCACCGGAGAAGCTACTGTAAGACAGGAAGCTGAGCAAATACGGAATTTGAATTTCAAAAGAATTTTCACCCGTTTTCGGGTTGATATGAGCATACACCGTCCACGGAGCAGGGTCACCACTCTTACCCCACAATCCCTCGGAGGCAGCCATTTTCATAGGCTGAGTCTTAACCAGATACTGCGCTTGTTGGTGACCGTACAGAGCCGTTCCTATGGAAGTAATCAACCCAACGATAACAGCAAGCTTAAATGATCTCTTGAAGAAATCAACATCTTTACGACGCAACAGCTTATAAGCACTTATGCCTGCAATCAGGAAAGCGGCTGTTGAAAATGCACCCAGCACGGTGTGAGGGAATTCAACCAACAACTGACCATTGGTGATCAAGGCGAAGAAATCATTCATTTCTGCACGTCCATTGTTCATTTCAAAACCAACCGGATGTTGCATAAATGAGTTTGCTGCCAGAATCCAGAAGGCCGATACAGTCGTTCCAATTGCGACGAGCCATATGCAGAGCAAGTGAACTCGCTTCGACAATCTATCCCACCCGAAGATCCATAGTCCGAGGAAGGTGGACTCCATAAAGAAGGCAAATAAAGCTTCCACCGCAAGCGGTGCGCCAAATACGTCACCGACAAAACGTGAATAGTCGGACCAGTTCATTCCAAACTGGAATTCCTGAATAATCCCGGTAACAACACCTACAGCAAAGTTAATGAGGAACAGCTTGCCCAGAATTTTGCCATGCGCTTGTATTCTTCTTTGCCCTTGACTACGTACATCGTCTCCATGATCGCGATCAGGAGAGCCAGACCGATAGACACCGGAACGAAGAAGAAGTGAAAAATTGTCGTCACCGCAAACTGAAGTCGTGCAAGCACTAACGGATCCATAATTTTTCTTCCCTACTTTCTTTCATTCAATTTTAACTAATGTGAATTCTATCACGGAAAAATGAAAGTGAACGTTCAAAATTTAATAATTTTGTGACGAGAATCACATGATAAATATCACAAAAGAAATTTTATCGCGTAAACGCAGTAATGACGCGGGTTTTGGGACTCTCTCCCAAATTGTGAAACTTTTTTGTCTGAGCATAATGTTCCTGCAATGTGATTCATAAAAACGGGTGAATCAGCTGTACAAGCTCTCATCACCCGACTCATTATTCAAAACTATTCTATACCCGCCCTACGAATAAATCTGCCAAATAGCTTACGGTTCGGGTGCCATACAAAGAAATTAAGCACAATCAACAGTAGCGTATAAATATATACCCCATAATGGATTTGGGTCATAACCAAGTGTAGAACTCCAAACCCTCCCAGCAACAGCATTAACGGAAGAGTCTTCATCCCTTCACTTTGTACTGCTTCAAAGGGACGTGTGAAGGGTAAATTGCTATTCAGTAAGAAACAACAAATCGCCGTATACAACAACATCCCTAGTCCAGCTGTAATCAAATCCGGAATAATGACGGCCCCGAATAAGAAGCAAAATATGATGCATTGCAAAATGAACAACGGCATGATCAAGCGGACAAATGCAGCAATTAAAGTCCCTCTGTATACTTGTACATAGTCGCTGATCGGCAATGCTTTATATATCCAAGAGGCTTTATATTTGCTGGAATACTGCAGCATCATGATGATTGTAGAGATCATCGCCCCGGAAAAATAAATGAACAGATATTTCTCTGTCCCCCGAAGCTCTGAGATCCCACTCCCCATCCCGGGGCCTAAGAGAAATATAAACGGGAAAATGATCGAAAACCCTAGCATAGGATAAACTTTAAGTTTAAAATCCCGTTCATTCCCCATCATGGACCAAGCCAAGCGGAAGAATCCGCGTTCCTGCGGGCTTGGACAAAATATACGGGACAGCCAATAAGGCAGTCGTCCCCTTCCCCTAGCAGGTCGTCCGCCGGGATCGGCCAGCTTCTGTAAGTGGCGTTCCATCGAAGGCATCAGCCGGATATAGATCATGAATGCAAGGACCGGAAGAATGAGTCCAGATAAGGAGAATACCGTGAATATCAAATCCCCGTTGCGATGAAGCACGCTCTCAAACGGTGCCGCGAACCATACCGGTATGATATAGAACTGGTACCATTTCGGCTGGAACTTTACATGCATATCGATAAGATTAAACATCCGGGATAACAATTGATACCCTATTGTCATTCCGATCGTAAGTCCAATCTGAACATAATTGATAATATCCTTCAGCTTCTCGCCATCGAAAAATTTAAGCACGGTTAAATAGATCAGCGCAGTGAGAGCTACGATAAGCAAATCCATAAAGATTAGTTCGATCACGAATATCAGGAAAAATAATATCCCGTGCTTAATCAACCCGGTAACGAGTGGTATTGAGGCAATCGCCCCCGTTAGCATGAGCAAATAGATACAAACATGCAGCGCCTTGGCCATCGCCAATGTCCGACGATGAACAGGCTTGGTCGCTAGTATATTACGATCCCGGATATCTAGCAGTACAGATGAAAAGTCAGAAATCAGTGAAGTCATAATGATAAACATCAGAACACCGAAGGTCAGGCTCATTTGGAAAAAGTAGTCATCCCCGATCCACATGAAAACGGAGCATAATGCACCATAAATAGCGTAGACCCATAACGAACGCATAAACTGATTTCGCTCGTCCATGGCCGAACTATCGCTCGACTGCTTCGACTTGCCTACAATCGTAGGAACCCTCCGGGCATCCATCGTCAGCTTCACCTGTAAGATACGTCTCATAACAGGATAATCGATACCTAGACGGGAAAATATACCTTGAAAGCGATCAAGTAGTCGCAAGGACCTTGGCTCATACATCCGCCTCACCTCTCACAATGGCTACGAATTGCTCGGCGATCTGCTTGTGCTCATTAAAGCCAGTCAATTGATTGAAGATTTGCTCCAGCGAACCCTCCTGACTCTTCCCCTTCAGCTCTTCAAAGCTGCCGTCCGCAACAACTCGTCCGCCGTCGAGCAGAATAATGCGATTGCTGATCTTCTCCACCACATCCATCATATGCGAGGAATAAAAGATCGTCTTACCCGAAGCCGCCAGCAGAGCCAAAATCTCCTTCACTACCATAACACTGTTGGCGTCAAGACCGCTGAGCGGCTCATCGAGAAACAGAATATCCGGATTATGCAGCAGGCTAGATATAATCAGTACTTTCTGTTTCATCCCCTTGGAGAATGATGCGATACGCTGATTGAACACCTGCTCCAGCCCGAAGCGATCCATCAATTTCCGCGCCTTATATTCCGCTTCATCCATCGATAAACCATACAACTCGCCAATAAAGGTCAAATATTCCCGAGCTGTTAGCGTATCGTACATCTCCGCGACCTCCGGTACATAACCGATTCTACGTTTATACTCTACATCCCCAGTGTCAGGGCTCTGGCCCATAATACTGACATCACCTGAATATTCGCCGACAAGGCCAAGCATGATCTTCACCGTCGTGCTCTTCCCCGCCCCATTCGGTCCAATGTACCCGATAATTTGCCCAGGGTATACATCCAGATCAACCCCGTTAAGTACGTAACGATCCCCATAGCGCTTACGTAAATCGCGAATCGTTATGATCGGCTTTCCACTGTTCATCACTTCATCTCCTTAAACCGGATTAGAGGATAGCTCCATTTTAGTAATTATGTTCGAATATATGTTTTTGTTCCAATATACCATGACTTTGGAAGGTTTTCAGTTACCGTTGGGTGGATATACAGCAAAGAACCGCCAACAATTATCGGCGGTTCTTCTCGATTCTAATATTGATTCATTAATATAATAGATTCTATCTGTACTATTTCCCCTGAGGCATAAATCCACTAATATCAATGCCCAGCTCCTGGGCCAGACGCATGCCATATCCACTGTCAGCACGGAAGAAATTACAGATCGCCCGTAATTGAATCTGCTCATTCGTCTGGCGCAGGTCACTCACCAGATTAGAGATCAGATGGTTCTGCTCCTCAGCTGTGAAGCTGCGGTAAAGTTCTCCGACCTGCGTGAAGTCATCAGTCTTGGCAATCCGTTCCCGTCCGACCTGACCATGAAGCGGCGCTACGCTGTCCTGGTATTCGGACGCTTCCTTAGGGCTGTCCTCGAAGCTGTTCGGTTCATAGTTGACAGGTGAAGGATCCTGTTTCACATTCATTAAGCCGTCACGCTGATGGTTACGTACTGGAGCATACGGGCAATTCACCGGAATTTGCAAATAGTTGGCTCCAAGACGATAACGCTGGGTATCTGGATAAGAGAACAGACGCCCTTGCAGCAGCTTATCCTCAGAAGGCTCAATTCCCGGCACGAGTACACTCGGTGAGAAGGCAGCCTGCTCTACTTCAGCAAAATAATTGACCGGATTCTGGTTCAACATCATCGTGCCGATCTTAACGAGTGGGTAATGATCCTCCGGCCATACCTTGGTAGGATCAAGTGGGTCGAAGCCCCAACGGTCCAAATCCTCCACCGGCATCAACTGTACATTTAGTTCCCACTGCGGGAAATCCCCTTGTTCAATATGATCGTGCAGATCACGGGTCGCATGGTTGAAGTCACGTCCTTGTACCTCCTGAACCTCTGCGGCCGACAGATTTCTTACACCTTGCTTCGATCTCCACGTATACTTCACATACGTCATCTTGCCCTCAGCATTGATCCATTTAAAAGCGTGGACGCCGAACCCATCCATCTGCCGGTAGTTGGCTGGAGTTCCGTTATCCGAGAACAGCCAGGTCATCATATGCGTCGATTCTGTCGATAAGGTCATGAAGTCCCAGTAACGAGCCGGGTCTTGAATATTTGTATTTGGTGCCGGCTTCAACGAATGGACCATATCCGGAAATTTGATCGCATCACGGATGAAGAAGACCGGAAGATGGTTCCCGACTAGATCATAATTCCCTTCCTCCGTATAGAACTTAACAGCGAAGCCCCGTGGATCACGGGCGGTCTCCGGTGAGCCTGTGCCATGAATTACTGTAGAGAAACGGACGAATACTGGTGTCTCCCGGCCAACCTCTTGCAGGAAATGAGCTTTCGTATACTTAGACATGCTCTGTTCTGTCAAAAATACGCCGTGCGCACCCGCCCCCCGTGCATGAACGACACGTTCCGGGATGCGTTCACGATCGAAATGTCCCAACTTCTCCAGCAGATGATAATCCTCGAGCAATGTCGGCCCGCTCTGTCCTGCTGTACGTGAATTCTGATTATCACCAACTGGTGCACCATGATTTGTCGTTAATCGGTTATTCATATATGATCCATCCTTTCAGGTTTTCTATATTTAGACTTATTCTAAGTTCTAAAATAAATTCTAACATTTTCACCCGAAGCTTTACGTGTAGATCATATGTGAATCATGTGTAGGTCAAATGAAGATACATGAAGATTAATAAATTTTAATTGTCAACTACTTAAAATTTTTTGGATCTATTGTGGGAACGTATGTTTTCTATTACAATTCTAATAGGTAAAATAAGGGACGTACTGAACATCAGATGACGCTCCTACCATGATGTCTATATTTGAAAGGAGCGTCGCGATGGCCGAGATTCAATCCTCCCCTGCTTCAATCACAGGACGCAAACGGCGTACTTGGGGAGATTATTACGAGATGTTAGGGAAATATGTACTACCACACCGCAAGCTTATGTTCTGGCTCACCCTGCTGCTGATCTTTTCGATCGGACTCCAACTTATTAATCCACAAATTATCCGCTATTTCATTGATGCTGCCCAAGGACAGGGAAGCTTGTACAATCTGTACTATGCCGCAGCTCTATTTATCGGCTTCTCGTTATTTCAGCAGATCGTGTCAGTATGCGCCGCGTATTTCAGTGAGAATCTAGGCTGGACGACAACCAACCAACTCAGAGCCGATCTAGTGGAACACTGCCTCGGGCTCGATATGTCATTTCATAAGACACACACTTCAGGTTCGCTTATTGAGCGGGTCGATGGCGACGTAAACGCGCTGGCGAACTTCTTCTCCAGCTTCATCATTCATCTACTGGGCAATATCGTACTGATGCTAGGAATCCTGCTGCTCCTGTTCCGTGAGAATATATGGATCGGCATGGCAATGTGCCTGTTCGTCGTAAGTGCCATGTTCGTGATTCAGAAGATTCGCAAATTCACGGTCCCAGTCTGGACACGCTGGAGGAGCTTAAACGCAGAGTTCTACGGCTTCATCGGCGAGCAGCTTGAAGGCACTGAGGATACACGGGCCAACGGTGCGGCGGGCTATGTAATGGATCGATTCTATAGTCTCTCCCGTCGGATGCTACCCGTGCGGGTCCGTGCCTTTATGGGGTTCTGCATGATGTGGTGTACAACCATACTCGTGTTCACTCTTGGAAACGCTACCGCCTTTGTTATCTGTTATTACCTTTGGAAGCAAGGAGAACTCTCCATTGGCTCCGTATATCTCGTATTCTACTACACTGAGCTACTAGCTAAGCCGATTGAGAAGATCCGTACCCAGCTTGAGGATTTGCAAAAAGCTGATGCCAGCCTTGTCCGCGTCCGAGAGCTGTTAAATACACAATCTAAAATCACAGACGGTCCAGGCGCACCTCTACCGCTGGCCCCACTAAGCGTCGAATTTGAAGGTCTTACCTTCTCCTATGAGGAAGGTATTGAACCCACGTTACATCAACTGAATTTCCATCTAGAACCTGGCCAAACGATGGGCCTACTAGGACGAACGGGAAGCGGCAAGACAACGATTGCCCGTATGTTGCTTCGCTTCTATGATCCGCAAGAAGGATGCATCAAGCTGTCTGGTATCGATATCAAAGATTGCAAGCTGCATGAATTAAGACAGGGAGTCGCGATGGTGACGCAAAACATTGAAATCATGGAAGGGACCGTGAGGGACAATCTCACCCTGTTCGATACTACAATTCAGGATGGGGCCATTGTGTCCGTTCTAGAAGAGCTCGGTTTAAAGGAATGGTATGCAGCGCTACCGGACGGCCTGGATACTACACTTGCTTCTGGTGGCGGCAGCTTATCCGCAGGAGAAGCTCAACTGCTCGCCTTTGCTCGGGTATTTCTTACGAATCCCGGACTGGTCATCTTGGATGAAGCGTCATCCCGGCTTGATCCGCTAACGGAGAATCGAATTGAAGCGGCTATCAGCAAACTGCTTGAGGAGCGAACTTGCATTATAATCGCACATCGCTTATCCACCGTGCAGCGTGCGGACCAAATCCTTATTCTTGAGAATGGCCGAATATTGGAAAAGGGCGGGCGGAAAGAGCTAGCCGCAAATCCAGATTCCCGGTTCAGCCGCATGCTGGCCGTTGGATTAGAGGAGGTGCTGGCATGAAGACGCGCCATTTTTTCTGGAGATTGGTAACCTACCGCCCTATCCTCTACCTGACGAACCTATTGATGTGGACGATCGTGCATATGATTCCGTTGGTGCCGGGGCTAGCTACTAAGGCCTTCTTCGATCAGTTAGAAGGTAATGTCTCCTTTCCTTACGGCGTATGGGGAATTATAGCCTTACTTATTAGCGCAGCACTAGTAAGAATTATGTTTATTGCACTCGGATTTTTGACGGATGTACGGTTCCGTTTTCGTATCGGTATGCTTATGCGCCGTAACCTGTTGGCGCACGTATTGAAACAGCCTGGAGCCAGGGCCATTCCTTGCTCACCAGGCGAAGGAATCAGTAACTTTCGCGATGACATCGATCAAACGGAGGAAGCGGTAAGCTGGTCAGTAGATGGATTGGGCCTAGCCGGGTTTGCGGTCGTTGCCAGCTTTATTCTCATATCTATCGATGCGCAGATGACCTTTTTCGTATTCGTCCCGTTAATCTTGGTCGTATGTACAGCCCAATTGGCAACTTCACGAATACAGAAATACCGAGCAGCTAGCCGGGAAGCTACGGCGAAGGTCACTGGCTCAATCAGTGAGATGTTCGGCAATGTTCAGGCCATTCAAGTGGCCGGCGCAGAGGGGCGAATCGTCGAGCGGTTTATTAAGCTTAGCGATCAACGCAGAAAGACGATGGTTAAGGATAAGCTGATCACTGAAGCGTTATCCTCTATTTTTACCAATTCGGTCAATCTTGGAACAGGCCTGATTCTTATTCTGGCCGGCTACAAAATGCGCAGTGGAGCATTTACAGTTGGAGACTTGTCCTTATTTATTTATTATTTGACTTTCGTAACCCAACTCATCGGTAATTTAGGCAACTTCATGACGTTCTACAAGCAGATGGGAATTAGCTTTGAACGGCTCAAAAATATGCTGCAAGGCACTCATGCTTCTGTGCTGACCAAACCCGCATATATAGGCATTGGCAGCGATCAAGAAAGAGCAGCTGATTCAGCGTCCTACCTTACCTTGAACGAGGCGGTCAGTGAAATGAACCAAGCTGACTTCGAGTCACTTCAGCATTTAGAGACGCGGCGGCTGACATACCGCTATCCGGAGACAGGACGCGGTATTCATAATATTGATCTTAACCTAACCCGCGGTTCATTTACGGTCATTACGGGCATGATCGGTTCAGGCAAAACGACGCTTGTCCGTTCCCTGCTCGGATTATTACCGGCTGAATCCGGGGAAATCGTCTGGAACGGACATAAGGTATCTAATCCGGCCGACTTCTTCGTTCCTCCGTATAGCGCTTATACTTCGCAAATTCCGCGCTTGTACAGTGATAAGCTGAAGCATAATATTCTGCTTGGTGAACCAGAGGTTGCGGAAACATTACAACGATCAATCTATACCGCGGTCATGGAGAACGATATCAATCATCTTCAGGATGGGCTCGATACGATGGTCGGCCCGCGCGGCGTCAAATTGTCGGGCGGTCAAGCCCAACGGACGGCGACCGCACGTATGCTAGCGCGAGACGCACAGCTCTATGTATTCGACGACTTGTCGAGCGCGCTTGATGTGGAGACGGAACGTATTCTGTGGGAGCGTATTTTCCGCGAAAGAAGTGAGGCCACCTACTTAGTTGTCTCTCACCGCAAAGCGGCGCTTACCCATGCCGATCATATCATCGTGCTTAAGGATGGGATGATCGAAGCGGAGGGTACCGTTGATTCTCTACTTGAAACGAGTCAAAGCTTCCGTGAGCTTTGGCATGGTGAGAGTACGGAGAATGAAGATACTACGACAACCTTTCAGGATGAAAAGCGATCGATTGAGGCATAGTAAATTTGATATTTTGAATACGCGAATCAGGGAGGATCTCTCGAATGGATAATACGCATGAATTTGTAGAGAAGCTGCATGATAAACAAGCCAAGGATGAGGCTAACAAACGGCGCAATGGGAATGGGAATCCAGAAGGACGGCTTTCCAGCAAAAGACATGGTACTCAGAAATAAAGATCATTGAAAGTAACAAGGAGCCGTCCTCGCAGTCAAACTGCAAGAATGGCTCCTTTATTATTGGGTTGGTTAACCCCGGTATTTGTCGGTTCCAGATATGAATTCATCCGGGACCCCTTCTCCACTCTTGGAATGGTTCTTAATTTGACTTAGGCGTCCAGCACCGCCTTCCCCACCATTTCCGGTGGTTGCATTCTGCCCGTTGCTGCTGCCATTGCCCGCTTGCTTACCTCGCTTCGCCACGCCGCGATTCACCTCCAAATTGAGTTGGCTGAAAATCATCAATCGCTTATTAGCGTCTGCTGCGAAGTCCGTTTTTATGCGGGTAGCCCTGACAGGCTCTATTCCTTAATCGTCACCGTAACCGGAGAATACTCGGCAATGACCGTTTGTCCGTGAACGGATACGCTACCTTCTGGTGAAATGTCCTTCTCTGTCATAATTCCGAGTGCGATCGTGAAGCGGTTGAACTTGATCGGAACCCCGCTCTCCCGGCGCACTTCTGTCCCGTTGAGATAGAAGATAACTTCATCCTCAGCACGGTTATAAGTGATTTTATAGGTATTAAATTCACGTGCTTTGAAGTTGGTATCCTCCTTGAACACGCAGAAATACTTCGTCTTATCACTATCCGGTACCTTGACTCCCGGGAATGGCAACACTGCATAGACACTCGCATATTTATCATTACCGGCGAAGAAATCGAGCGCAGCACCAGTAGTGAAGTCAAGCAGGTTCAGCGACACATAGCCATCATATAGATCTCCAGGTACCGTATTCTGCGTACGAGCGCGAATTTGCAATTCGAAGCTAATCTCGCCCTCTTCGGGAACGACGACATCCTCAACAGAATAATACATATGCTTGGCATTATCGAGAATTTGGATTTGATTATTCTGTCTGCTAAGCGGTGCACGTACATATAGAATCCCATTACGTACGATCACAACCGCCTCAGGCTCACGATATTCCCAGAACGAACCGTCGGGTAGCGGGAAACCACCCATTTTCCAAACTTGTCCTTCGTTTAAAATCGTATGAAAATCTCCAAATATTTTTTGCTCTTCCATTATGTTCGTCTCTCTTTCTCTTAGAAATTATTGAATAATACCTTGAATTAACAGTGTTAAGATCATAATCAAACCGCAGCGGACCGATGCTTTCTGCGAAGCCCCATTAGCGGCAAATATGCCGTGGATGGATTATGCTCCTTCAACCTACCGTATACCCGGTATAGCGGAACCGCCGTTACTAGACCAATTAAGGAATAGAGCGGCAGGATTCGTAGTACAACACAGAGTACCAGTGAAGCATAAGCGAGTAACAGTAACATTTTGGAGAAGGCCAAAGCCCGTTTCTCTCCCCATACGACGACCAATGTATTCTTACCAGCCTGCTTGTCCGCTTGCCAGTGAAGGAAATGATGGTTAAACAACAGTAGTGTCGTCAGAATACCGATCGGCAGCGACAGCAGGGCTGAGCGAAAGCTCAAATCGCCTGTCTGTACGTAATATGACCCCATAATGGGTAGAACACCAAAAGAGAGCAGGATTGCCAGCTCGCTAAGTCCTTTTCCCCTATACCCGAATTGGATTGGGGGCGCCACATAGTAATAAGCGATCAGGCCTCCCAGTGCTGAGAAGACGAGAATAGGCCAGCCGCTGAATATACTGAGTACAACACCGCAAAGCACAGCCAAGCCTAACAATGACCAAGTGATGGTAGCAAAGCTCTTCTCGGACATGGTACCGTTGTCTAGGTATCCCGAATTCGTCGAGATCACCTCTGGAGTGCTGTTGGCCGCCGTATCCGCGCCACTGCGATAATCCCATAGATCATTAATCATGTTCGAGAACAGATGCGCCGCACCTGCACCGATTAATGTAATTATAAAAAGTACCGGATGAAATACTCCCTCCCACACATAGGCTCCAAGCACTCCTAGGAATACGGGAACCAACATGACGGGAATAACTTTGAACCGTGAAGCTTTCTTGAATCTTGTCCATACGCTAACCAGCTACTCCACGCTCCTTTCATGGTTGTATATGTGATATGTGATATTTATCACTATTCATTATACACCTTTTCATGAAGAGGGATAGTGGAAAAATACTTCACCTAGCAACTGGACTAAAGTCTAGATTTTTACTTCCCCGAGACTGAAGTAAGGCATGGACTTTTATGGTACGATGTTACCAGATAATTTTAAAGTGTGTGTTCAAAAAGTGCGGTTTTCAGCACCGAGAAAGTTGGATGAAGCTAGGGGCTGAGGAGCGGAGCGTACGTTTTGGGTACGTGAGCACCGGAGGACCCGGCTGAATTCAAGATTCGATGCCGAGTTACTTCTTGATTCACTTCGTGATCAAAAGCGAACTTTTTGAACTACCTCTTGAAAGGACGGAAATTAATGAATAAGAAATCATGGTTTGGCCCGGTGCTAATTTTGCTTGGCATGTACCTGCTCTTCTTTCGCAGAGAAGCGATCAGTGCCGGCACCCTATTCGGGCAATTCTGGCCAACGATGTTCGTGCTGCCCCTCGGCCTGTTCTTCCACTGGATGTACTTCTCTGTAACCAGCCGCAGAGCGATCGGACTACTCATCCCTGGCGGCATTTTGTTCACTGTAGGCCTTGTCTGCCAAATCTCCACTCTGTTCGATAGCTGGCAGTATTTATGGCCAGGCTTCATCCTTGCTCCTGCAGTGGGGCTGTTCGAGTTCTACTGGTTCGGCAACCGCAATAAGTACCTGCTCATCCCGATTAACATTCTGGCTGGACTCTCCTTGCTGTTCTTCGCTGTCTTCTCTCTAGGAGCGCTGTACAACCGTATGATCTTCGGACAACCTGTGTTAGCCATTGCCCTTGTCGTCATCGGCGCCGGAATTATGATTGCACCAAAAAAGCGGATCTAGTTGATCCGCTTTTTTTATTTCTTACTTTACTGAGATATGAGCATCGCCACAGCAAGAACTACAATCCTCGCCCCACTCATCATCATGAAATTTTTGACTGCGAGTCCGAACGTATCCTTCTTGGTCTGCAGCTTGGTGAACTGCCCGATATTTCTATTGATCGGAATCAGGATTAATAAGGTTAGCAGACAGAGCAGCGGGTTGACGCCCAGGAAGATCAGAACGATCAGATCGATGAAAGCCGCATAATACATCAGCCTGAACAGCAATAATGCATTGGCTTTGCCGATATAGACTGGAAGCGTGTATCTCTTGTTCTCAATATCCTCCTCAATATCACAGATGTTGTTGGCCAGCATAATATTCGCAATACCGAGAATCGCCGGAACCGATACTAGAAAGAGAAGCACGACCTCCAAAAGGTGCACCTGAAGCACAGCCACTCCCCCTTCCAGAGTCAGGGAGGCTAGTCGTTCACCGACCTGAATATAAGCCGATATGAACATAATGACAAAGCCCATGAACAGACCCGAGAAGATCTCCCCGAGCGGCATTCTCGAAATCGGAATCGGTCCGAATGAATAGAGAATCCCCACCGCGAACGAGAGCCCACCCAGGAGTAATATTAGCAGATCAGTCTGCAAAAATAGAGTGAGACCCGCACCTACCGCAATCAGCAGCAAGATACCGATCAGCAAGACAACCAGAGCCGGTCTCATCTTATAGCTCACAATCGGATTATGAACCTCATAGCCATATCCATGCTTCCGGCTGCTTTTTTATAATCATAGTAATTATTCAAGGCCGTTGTCGCCATGTCGAAGCTGAGCAATGAGAACAGCATCAACAGAAAATGCTCTACCCGGAATTCATGAAAACGAAATATTGCATATACCGTTCCGAACAGAAACGGAATCATACTAGCCGTCTTTGTCTTGATTTCTACTAACTGCAAAAATTTCTTTATCGCCATTCTAATGTCATTCCTTCCACATTTTCGACAATGAAACCAATTTGTCAGCAATTATTTTTGATTTTTTCCCGGGTAATTTGGTGATAATGGAGGATAATTATGTAAACATGTAGAAATCAAATGAGGCGTGCTCAAAAATCAGACTCAAATCCATAGCACATTTTCTGAGCAACTTTACAATATCTCCTACATTCCACTAATTCACTGTTCCATAGGGGGCACCAAATGATTCAAAGGAGATCAAGAAACCTGCTTCTCGCCGGGGCTTATCTGGTCGGTCTAGGGCTTGCCCTATATTGTGAGTCGCATGAACTGCGCCTTATTTTCAGCATCTCATTGTCGTTCACAAACGTAATCCTACTCTTATTACTCCGCTGCTATGGCAATATTTACGGTATTGCTGCATCTATTCTTGTCTATGGCATGTCCATATTCATGTGGGACAGACCTTATATTGTGCTGCTGTCTCTGCTTGAGATCATTGCCATTGGCCTTTCTCTAAAGTGGAGTAAGAGAGACCGAATGCTGCGCACGGATGCGCTGTTCTGGACTATAATCGGTATCCCCGCCATTTTCCTGAGCTATTGGGCGATATACCATACTGTCACCATGGAACTATGGCTGCTGATCACGATTTCTGCGACCAACGGGCTGTTCAATGTGATGTTCGCTGATATCATATGGAAATACTTGCCTAAACGCTGGCTTAAGCCGGGAATCTCGTTCCGGAGAGAGCCGCTATTTTTCAGTAAAGTGTTGTTCCATATTATCATTGTATCCATTGCATTACCGTTTCTTATTTTTATCTTAAATAATAGCTGGAGCAGCTATGCTTCAGTATCGCAGTATTCATATAAGCTAGCAAGCAGTGCGGCCAGCTCAATATCTAAAGAATTATCCGCCTTACAACAAATGAAAAGCCAGTCACTGTCCACGGAAGATTACCGGATCTACATCCAGGAACTTACACAGCAGCCTGTATCGGACGGATACTATCAGATCGCTATCATCGACCATAACAACTCCATCATTGCCTCCAGCCATGCTCCGATTCCGTTAGAAGGCTCCCATTACGATATCGATTCACCTCATGAAGCCAGCCAACATGAATTCTATATGAATGTTCCTAACTATGAAATACAGATCTTTCCGATTCAAGGATGGAATGAAGCTTCCTATGTATATAAAATACCACTAGAGTCAGAGTCGCCAGAGGCGCTGCAAATGCTAATTTATGTCCCGATGAAGTATGATCAAGAACTGATCTATAAGCAATTTTTGATCCAGTTCTTGAGTCTACTCCTGTTCGTTATCTGCGGCTCGACGATCGGCCAGTGGTTGAACCACCGCCTGCTGCGCGGATTGACACAGTTGGCCACCCTGACGACGGATCTGCCCGATAAGCTGTATACAGCCCAGAAGATCAAGTGGCCAGAAAGCTCAATCTACGAAATTCGCTCACTGATTCACAATATCAAATATATGTCCGGCAATTTAATTCATATGTTTCAGAATTCCCTCAAGAATACTAGCCTGTTGGAGGAACAAACGACAAGGCTGCTGAAATCAGAGAAGAAGCTGCTTCATTTGGCGTACTATGATGAATTGACCGGGCTACCCAATCGTCTTCATTTCCAGGAATACATCAAGACACTCGGACTCGACAAACCACTCGAGAATCCAGAGGATTCACCTGCCTTTGCCATCATGTTCGCCGATTTAAACCGATTCAAACAGGTCAATGACACGCTCGGGCATGCCATCGGCAATGAACTTCTACATGATATAGCCCAACGCTTCTCTAGAATTATATCCGAGCAATGCAAGGTATTCCGACTTAGCGGCGATGAGTTCCTGTTCATCCTTCATTACGAGCGTATTTCCGATGTTCAGCAAATCGCCCAGACCATTTGTGATATATGTGAGGAACCGTTCGAAATTAATGGAAGGGCTCTCTACATGTCAGTTAGCGTCGGTATCAGTGTATATCCCTACGATGGGAACAATATCGATGCCGTCATGCGTAACGCCGACATTGCGATGTATGTAGCCAAAGAGCAAGGCGATGGTCTGTATCATTTCTATGACAGCTTGATTGAGAACCAGCGCGAGGAGAATATGCGGCTCGAGAACGAGCTGAAGAACGCTCTTCTGGAAGGTCAATTTAAACTCTATTACCAGCCCAAAATCGATGCTGCATCAGGCGAAGTGATCGGAGCAGAAGCACTGATCCGTTGGCTCCATCCGGAATATGGTATGGTGTCTCCTGCCAAGTTCATCCCGCTCGCGGAGAATTCCGGGGTCATCCTTGATATCGATGAATGGGTGCTGCGGGAAGCCTGCCGCCAGAACAAAATCTGGCAGTTGCAAGGAATGCCGCGCTTCCCTGTCGCCGTCAATATTTCCGCCCGGCATTTCTATCAGAGCGACTTGATTCCGGCGATTACCCGAATTCTTCAGGAAACTGGCTTAGAGCCTAAGTATCTCCTGCTGGAGATTACCGAGGGGACGCTTATCAGAAACGTTGAGTATGGCGTGCGGATGATGGAGGATCTGAAGAAAATGGGTATTCACATCTCCATGGACGATTTCGGAACCGGCTATTCTTCGCTTAGCCAATTGGACCGTCTACCGATCAGCGAGATGAAGCTGGACCGCTCTTTCATACAAGGCATTACTGAAGACAGTAGAAAATCCTCTATTGTACGTGCCGTCATCGAGCTAGGGCACTATATGGATCTGAAGGTTGTTGCCGAGGGAATTGAGTCCCCGGATGAACTCAAATATTTGACCAAGTTGGAATGCGACCAATTCCAGGGCTACCTATTCAGCAAACCTCTGCCTGAGCTGGAATTCTCTAAATTCGTGCTTCGGTGGGATGGCAGTTCAATTCCGGCAGATGGTTCCGCCTCCACAGGATAACAGTTTACGGATGGGGTTGCCATCCGTTACAATCCAATTAGATATGAAATTTCATGCGCTTGCAACTAAGCTCGACGTCTAATTATTCGTCTAAGGGAGGCTTATTCAGCGGCATGAAATTGAGAAATTGGAAAATCAAGAAGAGATATATTTATTTAAGCGCGGCCTTGCTTCTACTCGTAGGAGCAGGCCTCTATATGTATTGGAGGTTTGAGCCCTCCGCCCACTTTCGTAATACCGATATTCCAGTGCTGGCCATACCCGAGGAGGATTCAACATCTCCAAAAGTACAGAACGAGGCGCAGACAGATCCTTCACCTCAAAGTTCCACTCCAACCTATAATTCCTCCCAACAGACTAGCTTCAATATTCTGATCCTCGGGACCGATGCTAGGGACCACGAGGCATCACGAACCGATGTCATCATGCTTGCTCACGTTAATTCCGATAAAAAAACGATTAGTCTGATCTCCATCCCTCGCGATACACAGGTTAACATTGCCGGGGTCGGCTATACCAAGATCAATCACGCCCATATCCTCGGAGAAATGAAACACGGTGATTCCCATTCCGGTACACTAGCCTCTATTCAGGCCGTCAGCAATCTCTTCTCCTGCTCTATCAACTACTATATCAAGACTGACTTTGAAGGCTTTGAACATTTCATTGATACCATCGGCGGACTCGATGTTCATCTGGATAAACCAATCAAGCTGACATATGGTGATCAGACCTTCCCTGCAGGAGATAATCACCTTAGTGGTGCTGAAGCGCTCAATCTCGTGCGCGAGCGTAAGTCGCTGCCCGGAGGCGATTTCGGCAGACAGGCCAATCAGGCAATGGTGCTAAAAGAAATCATGCATACCGTTATTAAACCCCAGAACATCACCAAGCTTCCCTCCTTAATCAGCCAGGTAAGGGAGGATATTCTTGACACAAACTTAAGTGATAGCGATATGATCAGTCTGGCCTGGATGGCCAAGGACGTGAAGGAAGACGATCTCCAGTATGTGCAGTTGCCTGGCCACAGTGGTAAAGCAATGGATCCGATTGTCAAATCCGAGCTGTACTACTGGATTCCCGATATGGATGAATGGGCTAAATCTTCAGAACATTTATTAGAAGATTAAGAAAGCAAAGAACCCCTACAAAAAGAATAGAAGCCCCTCTCGCCGTTATTTACGGAAGAAAGGCTTCTATTTTTTATGTAGGAGATGGATTAACAGCGTATTGGTTACGCCCGCTCCGCTTGGCCTCATACATCGCTTCATCGGCCAGATGAATCATCTGATCCAAATCTTCACAGTCGTCCGGTGGACAATAGATTCCGATACTAGCCGTCGCTTGAAGCGGATGCTGATTGCAATGGAACGGTGCTGCCAGGCTAGTAATAATCCGCTGCGCTACTGTACTAGCGTGTTTCTCATCACTATTAGTGAGCAGAATCAGAAATTCGTCCCGCCAAGCCGGCAGATCAGATCACTCTCTCTGATTTGCTGGAAGAGACGCTTGGCAATCTCCTGCAATAACCTATCCCCAACATGATGACCGTATGTATCATTAACGTCTTTGAAATTGTCCAGATCGATAAACATTAATGCCTTGTTATTGGTACCGTCACTACTATACTGCTTAAGTCGCATATGGAAATATGCACGATTCGGAAGCCCGGTCAGATCATCGTGATACGCCAAATACTCCATGCGCTCCTCGCGTTCCTTGCTCTCTGTAATATCGATCAATACCCCTTCGAGATGGACGAGGTGACCCCTTTCATTCAGCTGTGGAGTACCACGAACCTGAACCCAGCATATGTCTCCCTTTATTCGGCGTAGCCTGCATTCCAACAAAACCTCTCTCCGCCCAATAATCATCTCCTTCTGGGAATGCTGCACGAGCGGTATATCCGCTGGATCCACAAGTTCAAGCAAGGACCGGAAATCCGTGAACGTATCTGCAGGCAGACCTGTCAGCCTTGTGATCCCGGGTGATAGACTGAGCCGAGATGAGCCTAAATCGTAGACCCAGGTCGTAATATCGATATTCTCCAGAATATGATTGAGGCTTGTAAGACCATGCTCAGATTTGCTCCATCTTCCCTTTACGAGATTAATGAGTACCCAAGAGAATGTCATCACGTACAAGTCGAATATAACGGCATAGACTAAGTCACTGCGATCTGAACCGGCGACCATCTCAGCCCGAAACAAAACTCTGGACCAATACGTTGCAGTTATTAAGTACAGAAGACCCGAGAGTATTACAAGGCGGATATCAAGATAGATCAAGCTCACTAGTATTGCGAAGCCTAACAGAATGAAGTTAAGCGGATTCAATCTGATGGCCATCAAAGATAAAAGAAACAAGTAAGGGGAGCAGATCATCAGAAGCATCGCAACCACTGGGTAGCGACGACATAGTACTAGCAGCACTATGACGCTCCCCAATGCGATGCTTAACGGCATAGATAAATCAGCAAAGCCCCCGCCTGTAAGGAGATGTCCCCCTAGCGATACCAAGTAGAATCCGCTTAATATTTTCAATAATATATTATTTTTGGAATGAACATCATGCACCCTGTTCACATCGATCCACACTCTCAACAGAAATATAGTCAAAAAGAACTAGTTTTTATCCACTTTCCATATTACACCTTATTTATAGATATAGATACCTTTTCCTGTAAAATCATGCTCTATTCCGCGGATAACACTATTTTTTCTTTCTAAATCCTTCTAGCCTCGACCGTGACTTAAGTCCCTGTTTAGGCCGTTTCATTACTCTATAGATATTAAAAAAAGACCACTAACAGTGGTCTCTTTCCTATGATAAGCAAACTTAAGGAATATATTGTTGAACAATCGAAGTGATCTGACCTTTCTCGATCGTAATATGATACGGGAAATAGCTTAGATCGAACAGGTCACTCTGGCCAAAAATATGAATGAATTTCTCCAAACTGACGGGTTCATTCCACGATATATCACTGTCCATCCCGCCGCGATCATAAATCTGCATCAGCACTTCAGCATTAGCAGCGACAGGATAAGTTACCAGAGTATCATCAGGATTCACAATATAGTAGCCATCCAAAGGGCCATCAATATCGGCATCCGGTTCATATTTGACAAAGGCTTTTTGTGCGGCCTCTCCCTCATACCATTCAATCGGATCAACCACAGCATGAACACCGCTCTTATCGGAACGAAGCTCATGTATGTACACTGTCTCAGTCTGTGTGCCAGGCTTAGCAACAAACGGTTTATATTCAGGCTCTGCAGCTTCGGAATTCGATACCATCGAAGACGACATTACGATAATCAGAAGCAGAGGCATCAACAACAAAGCAATTTTCTTCATATTTCTCATCCACCTTTTTCAGTTCAGAACAGTACCTGTTATTACTATCTCCATTATATTACCTAAGGGGAAAAAGGATCACAACAAAGTTAAAAGGGGTGACAAAATCTTAATTCAAAAAAATTAGGGAAATTCGTCCCTTCTTCTGGTACATTTGAAATAGTCCTAAGGATACATATATAAAATATGGTAAAGGAGTTCTTCTAGCATGAGTAGTAAACAACCCTCCACTAAAGTTGCCTTAATCACCGGAGCAAGCCGGGAATCGGAAAAGCCATCGCTCTTGAATTCGCTAAGGCTGGGATCCATATCCTGATTAACTACTATGGGGATGACAAAGAAGCACTTGATGTCAAACACCAGGTAGAAGGCTACGGCGTTCAAGCAGAGTTATTCCATGGAGATGTTAGTGATCCGCAGCAGGTACAGCAGATGTTCGCCGAGCTGGACCGTTTATTCGGTAAGATCGATATCCTTGTTAACAATGCAGGAATTGCGAAGACCGCCAAAATCACGGAGATGACCAATGAAGAATGGGATCGGATGATCCGCATTCATCTATACGGTGCTTTTTATACCTCACGGGAGGCCGCCCGCCGGATGTTGCCGCAGAAATCGGGCAAGATCATTAACGTAACCTCCGACCTGGCCAGCCATGGCGCTGCCGAACTGTCGCACTATGCCGCCGCCAAAGGCGGTGTCACCGCTCTGACCAAATCATTGGCCCGCGAGTTGGCTCCTCATATCCTTGTAAACGCTGTAGCACCCGGAGGTACCTTTACGGATGTCCGTTCTTCCCTTGAGGAGAGTCATAACAATTCCCGATATTTACTGGGACGTCTAGCATTCCCACAGGAAATCGCCAAGTCGGTTCTCTTCCTCACCTCGGACGATGCTAGCATGTTCACCTGTCAAGTACTGGGAGCAAACGGCGGCAGCGTCATGAACGGATAGGCTTTGATTCCATAATCATTATGGCTAGTGTCACCGAGCACCTCTTGACCCGCTCTTAGAAGCGGATTGAGAGGTGTTTTTTAGAGTAATCTATAATATCCTTGTTCTATGCAACGTTGCTCTGGATTAACGAGGTAAAGCAGATGTTTGAAACGTTCACAAATCCGTAATAAATTTATAGTGAAAGGTCAATTTATCGGGAAGGAAGTAATCAGTATGCGCGTAGGAATTCCCAAGGAGATTAAAAATAACGAGAATCGAGTCGGCATTACACCTGCCGGAGTAAAAACGCTCGTTAATGCCGGACATGAGGTTGCCGTAGAAAAATCAGCAGGACTTGGTAGCGGCTTCAGCGATGAGGAATATCGGACTCACGGAGCAGTCATCATGGATCATGCGGCAGAGGTATGGAATTTTGCGGAAATGATCATGAAGGTGAAGGAGCCGCTACCCGAGGAATTTAGCTTCTTCCGAGAAGGCTTGATACTCTTCACTTATCTTCACCTCGCTCCTGAACCGGAACTGACCAAGACATTATTAACCCAAAAGGTACGGGCTGTCGCTTATGAAACCGTGCAATTGAATGACGGATCACTACCGCTGCTCACCCCAATGAGCGAAGTAGCTGGACGGATGGCTGTGCAGATCGGTGCGCAGTTCCTCGAGAAGCCTTATGGCGGCAAAGGTGTGCTACTCGGAGGGGTACCTGGCGTGCAGCAGGCTGAGGTCGCTATTATTGGCGGTGGTGTCGTCGGTACGAATGCGGCCAAAGTTGCGCTAGGCATGGGAGCACATGTGACTCTGCTCGATCTCAATGCCAATCGATTAAGATATCTGGATGATATTTTCGAAGGAAAGGTCGCTACGCTTATGTCCGATTCATACCATATCGAACAAGCAGTAGCTAAAGCGGACCTCGTCATCGGAGCAGTGCTTATTCCAGGCTCCAGAGCGCCGAAGTTGGTAAAGGATTACATGGTTCGGCAGATGTCAGAAGGCTCTGTCATTGTCGATGTCGCGATTGATCAAGGCGGTTCTATCGAGACAATCGACCGTGTCACGACACATGCTGATCCGACTTATGTGAAGCATGGCGTCGTCCATTATGCCGTTGCCAATATGCCGGGAGCTGTCGCTCGTACGTCGACGCTCGCCCTAACGAATGTAACGACTCCCTACGCACTTAAGATAGCTAATCAAGGGCTGGAAGCCTGCGCCAAGCTCCTCCCTGAAGTTGCAAAAGGCATCAATGTCTATGACGGTCACATTACGAATGCGGGCGTAGCCGACAGTCTCGGGTATTCATATACCAAGATCGAGGAATTGTTCTAACCTCTACCGTGGTCATTTCTGACGTTCAGGCAGCAGATGCTGTTCTGCTTGCCTGAACGCTCATCAGCCCTCCCCTTTTTTTATCAGTTCTTCCTATGATATATTATTTACATACCCTGCTGGGTATGCCATTAGAGGTAGTTCTACTCTTAATAATATTTCGAATCTCGAAATCTCAGGAGGGATGGATTTCATGACACAAGATATCCAGTCAACATCACAATCTACAAGCTTATCCGAGATTCCATTCTCCGTACTGGATCTCGCTCCAATTACCGTAGAAAGCACAGCAGCGCAGTCGTTGAAAAATACGTTAGACCTTGCCCAGCATGCTGAGAAATGGGGTTATACCCGCTACTGGCTTGCCGAGCATCATGGCATGCCTGGGATTGCCAGCTCGGCGACATCCCTCGTCATCGGCTATGTAGCCGGAGGTACCCAGACAATTCGCGTCGGCTCCGGCGGGGTAATGCTACCTAACCATGCCCCATTGGTCATTGCCGAGCAATTCGGTACCCTCGAATCGCTGTACCCTGGCCGCATCGACCTCGGTTTAGGCAGGGCGCCCGGATCTGACCAGCTAACTTCCTACGCCCTACGACGCGGATCTGGCAGCGATGGTCAGGATTTCCCACAGCGACTGCGCGAGCTGCGCGAATACTTCAAGCCTGATTCCCAGTCATCGCTGCGTGTCCGAGCCATCCCTGGAGAAGGTCTTGATATCCCAATCTGGCTGCTCGGCTCTAGCGGCTTCAGTGCCAGGTTATCTGCGGAGCTAGGCTTGCCATTTGCATTTGCCAGTCATTTCGCACCGGATTATCTGCTAGCCGCACTAGAGCTATATCGCAATCAGTTCACCCCCTCAGAGTCGTTACCTGCACCGTACGCCATGATCGGGGTTAACGTCGTCGTTGCCGATACCGATGCTGAAGCCGAGAGGTTGGCCACATCGCAGGCTCAACAATTCCTCAGCCTGATCCGCAATCGTCCTGGTCAATTGCGACCTCCAGTGGATGATATGGATTCGATCTGGACCGCCCATGAGAAGGCGCTCTTCGAGAAGCAACGCGCTTATGCAGCTGTCGGCTCACCTAATACAGTACGACAACGGCTGAACGATATTTGGCAAGAGACGAGAGCCGATGAGATCATCGTGGCCTCGCAAATCTATGACCATTCAGCCCGCCTACACTCTTATGAGCTGCTTGCTCATGAAGTCATTGGGATTAAACAGCAATAATCCCATGCTTTATGACCAGATACAAAGAAATGAACGAGCCTCCGCCTGATCCGGCGAGGCTCGTTCATCTTTTAACCCATAAAAAAACGTATAATATCAAAAATTTATCGTGATCTTTCAAAATCTCTTTCTACTATAAATGTGGTAGTATGAAATTTAAGAGGTTCGAGCATTTCTATTTATTAGTGCTGTTTAAAAAGTCAGACTTTCAGCACCGAGATGGTTGGATGAAGATAGGGACTGGGAGCGGAGCGTAGGCAAAACCTACGTGAGCACCGGAAGGCCCGGCTGAATTCAAGATTCGATGTCGAATAAGCTCTCAGTGTTACTTCGTGATCAAAGGGGGACTTTTTAAACAACCTCTATTACATATCAGACGATTAACCATCGTGGCAATTCTATCTCACTATCGTGAAGGAGGATTCTTCGTTATGAGTATTTTACCCAAACATGCTTCTCTGGAAGGAAAGACAGCCGTCATTACAGGTGGTTCCGGCGTACTCTGCCAAGCCATGGCTCTAGAACTCGCGAGACAAGGCGTGAAAGTAGCGATTCTGAACCGTACACAGGCAAAAGGCGAGCAGATCGTAGCCCAAATTGCAGCTGAAGGAGGCACAGCGATTGCCATATCCTGCGACGTTACCGATGAGGACAGCGTAAAACAGGCTGAGCAAGAAGTAACCCGCCAATTCGGCCCTTGCGACATTCTGATCAATGGAGCTGGCGGCAATCAGCCAAGCGCGAATACCACAAATGAAACCTATCGTGAAGAGGATCTAGCAGACGCTAATGTAACGAGCTTCTTCGATCTGAGCTTCTCTGGGGTTCGAAAGGTATTCGATCTCAATTTCGTCGGCACCCTGATTCCGACACAAATTTTCGCTCGTGGCATGATCCATCGCCCCGGGGCAACGATCCTGAATATCTCCTCAATGAGCTCATATAGCCCGATGACCAAAGTACCTGCTTACAGCGCAGCTAAGGCTGCTATTAATAACTTCACCCAGTGGTTGTCCGTTCATCTGGCTGATGCCGGAATTCGAGTCAATTCGATCGCGCCCGGGTTCTTCCTGACTGAACAGAACCGTGACCTGCTGACCAACAAGGACGGATCGCTTACAGAGCGTTCCCACAAGATTATGACGCACACACCTATGCGCCGCTTTGGCGTTCCTGAGGATCTACTAGGAACGATGCTATGGCTGGCTGACTCGGATACATCAGGCTTCGTAACCGGAACGGTAATCCCGGTTGACGGCGGCTTCATGGCTTACTCCGGGGTATAATCCACACATAGAAAAGAACCTTCAAGTCAGCAATACGCTGAATTTGGAGGTTCTTTTTATAACAATATCTAGCCCCGCTCTAACCTTGCAATCCACTTAGAAAATGCCTAATTGACTCTATATTCAAACCAATCGAAATAGGCAGGAACGGTACTTGCTTCACTTCGGCCAGTGGCATACAATCCGATAACCACCCCGGTAAAGCATAATTTCTCCCGTCCGTTACCCCTTCCGGCGACAAGCAATAAGCTTCACCCATACCTAGCGAGACCCAGCTGTCCCCATCCAACGAATACAACATTTCATATTCCGTGATGTCAGCCTTGATTTTCAAATGCACCCGATCGACTTCCACTGGTACCTCAGCTTTCACTTTGGTCTCCCCGCCAATGGTTAGATGGGCTGCGATCAATCTTTGACCATCGCACTGTTTTAAGCAAATTTCGTAGTGAGCGCGCTCGTCTCTCCTTGCACTTCAGCCGCCTCTTCCCCGTCCGCTGCCGTCTTAAACTCCAACAAGGTACTCCACTCTGCCTGGATGTGCTGCTGCCTTCTGCCTACGAAGGAGATTTGACTCACATCGCTAAGTCCTGCAGCTTGGCCGTACAATGAGAGCCATCCGGTCCTGTCATTCAGCGACCAACTGCCGTCGGCCGGATTTCGAACTGAAATCCAGGACAAAGATAGCTTGGAATGATTGAAATCGTCTTTGCCCTCATATACAGGCATATCGGTTACTCCAGCTACGCGCTCAGCCGTCATTTCCAGCTTGACAGTCCCCTCATTGTTATCGATCATAGGCCAGCCTTGATCATTCCAGGTAACCGGAGCTATAAAAGTCTCTCTTCCAAGTACACTATAGCCTGTTTCCGTTAACCGTACACCGAGGAATACGGCCCACCAATCACCATTGCCGTCTTCCATCAAATCTGCATGACCCAAATACTGAATCGGATGCTCTATCCGGTTATGAGTCAGAATCGGTTCCGGGAACCGCTCAAATGGACCATACGGACTACTGGAGTGGCCGATAATCTCGCGATGCTCCTTGGCGGTTCCGCCGGACGCGGACATAATGTAGTACATTCCGTTGATTTTATACAGATGAGGACCTTCCGTCCATGGCCCACCGTCGCCAGTCCAGATCACTACCGGTTCTGTCAGAGCTTCCCGGTAGCAATATCGATCTCATACTGGATGGCATGCGAATCGTAATCTGCTCCCTGCTGAGTCGTAACATAGACTTTACCATCATCATCGAACATGAGTGACGGATCGATTCCGCCATAAGGAATCCGAATCGGATCGGACCAAGGACCAGCCGGATTATCAGTAGTAACATAGAAATTACCGATCCCGCGTACATCAGTCGTGATCATATAGAAAATTCCCTCATGATACCGGATTGATGGGGCATATATTCCATCGGAGCTACGCCGGTTACGAAGATCAAGCTGGCTGATACGATCCAGTACATGACCGATCTGCCGCCAATGGATCAGATCGCGGCTATGAAAGATAGGCACCCCCGGAAAATACTCGAATGAGCTGCAGACCATATAATAATCGTCCCGGCTCTAGTAACGCTCGGATCAGGATAAAATCCCGGCAGTACCGGATTAGAATATCGAATTGACATATCTATTCTTTTACACTCCCTACGTTCAGACCAACCACAAAGTATTTCTGCATGAAAGGATATACTAGCAAAATTGGTACGGAAGCTACGACGGTTACTGCTGCTCGAATCGACAGAGGCGTTACCATTGATGCAGCAGCATCCTTGCTCATTCCTGCTCCATTTGCCACCGCTGGGTTGCTATTCGCATTCATACTAGATGAGAGCAGCTTCATCAACTCATATTGTAGAGTGCTGAGTTCTTGTTTTGAAGAGGTATAAATAAATGCATCAAACCAGGAGTTCCATGCCCCTACGGCAACAAACAAAGCAATCGTAGCCAATACAGGTTTACAGAGCGGGAATATGATACTCATAAAGATCTTAAATTCGCCAGCCCCATCAATTCTTGCCGACTCGATCAGACTCTCCGGAATCGTCCCGATATAGGTGCGGATGACGATCATGTTAAAGGCGCTGATCATCGAGGGAACGACATAAACCCAAAACGTTTTAATCAAGTGCAGGTCCTTCATCAAGAAATATCCTGGAATCAGACCAGCGTTAAAATACATCGTTAGGATAAAAACAAGAGTGATTGGTTTTCGAAATACGTATTCCGCCGGCTGAGCGTATAAGCAAGCATCGTTGTCAGGATTATGTTCAACACTGTAGAGAGTAACGTTCTCGCTACGGATATCCAGAAGGCTTGGTAGATCGTGCCTGAAGCAAATATGGCTTTATAGTTCTGCCAGGTAAACTCTCTTGGCCACAAATATAATCCGCCGCGGATGGTATCATTCCCTGCATTTAGGGATACAACGATCGTGTTCAGGAACGGATACAAGGTAACAATAACAAGCGAGATCATGAAAATAATGTTAAACGTATTAAAAAGGAACGGCTCAATGCTCCCTCTTCTGATTCTTCTATTCACTGCGGCAGCGGATGCTGGCCCAGGATTGATGGTTTGGTTCGCCATAGCTATAACAGCCTCTCTTCCCCTAGTCGTTTCGCGATCCAGTTGGCAAAGAGCAGCATCGTCACGCTTACGACCGTTTTAAATATACCGGCAGCAGTAGCTAATGAGTAATTACCTTGCTTAAAACCGTAGTTTAAGACGAAGATGTCTACCGTCTGCGACCAGTCCACAACAAGTCCGTTACCTAGTAAGTATTGAACTTCAAATCCGGCCTCCAATATGTGACCGATGGACATGATCAGCAAGATGACAATCGTAGGCTTAATACCCGGTAAAGTGATGTGATACATTTTACGATAGCGGTTAGCTCCGTCGATCTCAGCAGCTTCGTACAGTGCCGGATCGATCGATGCCATAGCAGCTAAATATATAATCGTATTCCAGCCAACTTCTTTCCACACATGCGAGGCTCCGACAATTCCCCAGAAATATTTACCTTCACTGAGCCATTGAATCGGTTCTTGAATGAGGTGGAGCTTGAGCAGAACATCATTAATGATTCCATCGGAAGCTAATGATGTCGCTACAATCCCGGTTACGATAATCCAGGACAGAAAATGCGGAAGATATGAAATTGTCTGTACGGTTCTTTTCCAAAATATTTTTTTGATCTCATTCAACAACAGAGCAAGGACAATTGCGGTTACAAATCCAAGGATAAGGTTAATAACACTCATCGCAAGTGTGTTGCGAAGTACTTGCATGAAGTTATCGTCTTTAAATAGAAATTCAAAATGCTTGAACCCTACCCACTTCTGCTCGCTGAAACTTTTAGCTGGTTTATAGTCCTGAAATGCCATCGACCATCCCCAAATCGGGACATAGGCGAACAACATAATGTAAGCGAGCAGCGGCACCGACATATATATCAGCTGTCTCTGGCTTTTGATAAGGGCCCCAGTGATCTTGGGCTTCCGGACGGTGCGGTCTTTCTTTAATGTCTCATCCATAGTATTTTCTCCCCAGAACCTATTATTTCGGAAAGTGGAAGACAAAGACTGTCCTCCACCTTCCCGATTTAACGTCTCTAGCTTATTTAACTGTCCAGGTATCGGTTCTCCACTTAATGATTTCATTGATACGGTCTTCATACGCTTTGATGTTCAGTTTACCGAGTTCCTTAGTGTAATCATCCCATACTCCATCGAAATCTGCCGGTTTTGCCAGAATAGCCTTAGGCAAGTATTTCGTGGACAATTCGTTCTGCTTCGTGTTGACGATCTTTGCTTCGGATCCGTCTACCAAATCGATGGACCAAGCCGGATATGCGATATCATTTTCCGGTGCCGGGCTAAGAAGTCGACATAACTGTTGTAGCCATAAGCTTCAAGGAATTTCTTATCGTAATCCTTCAAACCAGCTTTGTATTCTTCAGGCTGCGCAGCGGCGTCAGTAGCGTTACCGTCAGCGAAGTAACCTTCCATTTTAGGCATGAATTTGAACAGCATCTTTGCTTTATTACCCAATTCCCATGTTGCATCTGTAAAGTTATGGCGCTGTTCTTCCGTTTTCATGTAACGACCTTGGTCATTGACGTAGTAGTCTTCGCCTTCAATACCCCAAGTGAGAATCCGTTGCCAATCTTCCTCAATTAACTTATCCAACAGCTTAATAATTTTTACTGCTTTATCCTTGGCATTGATGCTTACACCAAAACCGTTGTTCAGGTTAAGCGGCGGACGATCCTTATAGTGGTCCTTGATACTCGTATCATATACGAGTGGCAGACCTACATAAGTTCTATCAAGTTTCTCCTGAGTAATCAGGGAATTCTCTGCATCTTGAAAGTTCCAGTGCTGGTCGAACATCCCGAGAACCGCGCCACTGGATATCTTCGCCATATATTGGTCAAAGTTCTGTGTAAATGCTTCTTTATCGATCAAACCTAACGAATTGACTTCATTCAGCTTCTGATAGTACCTCTTCGCATAGTCCTTGTCGGCGAAAATTTGCGCTACACCGTTCTCAACAACAACCCCGCCATCGTTCGGATGACCGATCAAATGTTGCGGTGCGTTGAAGAGCCCCAGTTTCTCCAGTCATAGTTCAGAATCTCAAACCCAATCGTCGGAGTTCCATCGATCGTTGGATGCTTCTCCTTGTATTTCGTGAGCAAATCAAAATATTCATCTAACGTTTTAATTTGAGGATAGCCTGCTTCCTCCATAACAGCCTTTTGAACCCAGAAGGCCGGACCAGAGTACCACGTACTAGCAGGGTCAGCGTTATATACGCCATAGTTCGGAAGAATATAGATATGTCCATCGTTCGGGTCTTTCATCATGTTCCAGTACTTCTCATAGTGCTTCTTCAAATTAGGTGCATACTGTTCGATTAGATCTTCCAGAGGAATATACGCGCCTGCTGCCGTCAGTTTAACGTTACCCGTCATCATGTCAGGATAATCGGATCCAGCAATCATTACGCCAAGCTTCTGGTCAATGTCGCCTGCCAGGAACTCGAATTTAAAGGATGCTCCCGTCTTATCCTGAATCATCTTGTAAATCTTGTTGTCAGCTGTTGGCTGTTGGCTAGCTTCACCGATGAACACTGAGATTTCAAATGGTTCCACTGTGTCTCCAGCTTTCTCCACAGCTGCCTGTCCATTATTATTTGCACCCTTTGTGGTATTCTTCGCGGTATCCTTCGTGCTGTTCCCACCACCGCAAGCAGATAAGACGAGGCCAAGCGAAAGCAGCAGCAGCATGCTGAACCGGAGTACAGATTTTTTGTTGCCCCCATTTAATGCACCTCCGAAATGTTTTAGTTACCCAAAGGAAATTGTAAGCCCTTTCAATAACTTATTTATATTGTAAAAGCGCTGCCTAAAGGCGACTATGGCACAATTAAAGCATTACCCCCAAATATTTTAGAACTTAACATTCTTATATTGGTTAGGCGACATTCCCATTCTGCGTTCAAATTGCTTCGCGAACTGTCCATAACTGTTGTATCCGACCCGCTCCGCGATTTCACTATTCTTATAATGATGGTCATGCAGCAATCTAACGGCTTCCTCGATTCTAAGCTTATGTATCATGTCGTTGAAGCTTAATCCATTCCTCTTGATCAGCAGTTGGCCTAAATAGACCGGATGAAGAAGAACACTTCTGCCAGTTTCTTGATCGTCAGACCTTCCCGATAATGCTCTTGGATATACTGATTAATCTCAAATATGACACCCTGCGCCCGCTGAGACTGCTCCTTCAATAATAAATCGATCACTTCCATACCACTGGCTCGTAAGCGCCCTATCAACTGGTCTAAATTCAGAACACTACCTGCAATTTCATACACTCCATACTTCTCTAAAATTGCTTCCTCCGAAGTATCCTTGACTATACTAGTAAGCTCTGCGATTCTATACATCGTATGGACGACGATCTTCTTGACGATATCCGGTTCCGTTGAAGAACTGAGGAAAGCTTCCTGGGATCTATTCACAGCTCCAATGAATTCATCTTGGTCCATGATTTCAACAGCCCGTAATATCGTATCCATAAGCTGTAATTGATCATAAGGATGACTGAACTGCTTGCCTTCATTGTCCCGATAGAGTGCTAAACTATCATAATTGAGATCGTAGAACTTATATTTTACGGCGGACTTTGCGGTGCAATAGCTTCGTCCGATTTCCAATAGCGATGACTGGCTGAGCCCTGCCCCGATAAATATACGCTGGCCCTTATAAGTTTCAGCGATCTCCTTGATCTTACACCAGCTATTACTCTCAAATTCATCTCCAGTAAATCCATAGATGATGGCTAGATAGCCCTGATCGGCTTCGATCAGGAACATGGATGAAGTAGCCGAGATGACAGACAATACTTTCTCTCTCAGTTCAGTCAGAAGAGGCGCATCCACCTGCAGCAAGCATATATTCCAATGCTCTTGCAGAGCTGATATTCCCCGAATCATGACCTGCTCTCCTTCTTCTAACGGCTGTACCATCATCAGCTTCTTCAACATGGTGATCGTCTCTTCATAATCTGCGAGCCGCTCCAAGTGCTGCCTCTTTGATCTTCGCATCAACTCCGCACGGATGTCGTACAGCTCTTTCTCCGCCTCTTCTGCAATTAGCGGCTTCAAAAAATAATGGTGAACCCCGTATTGCATCGCCTTCTGAGCGTATTCGAACTCGGAATACCCGCTAACTACAACGAAGCTCACCTCTGATTTGCCTTGTTCCCGCCAAGCCCTGATCATCTCAAGACCGCTCATAATCGGCATATTCACATCTGTGATCACTAGATCAGGCTTTAGCTCACGAATCTTCTCCAATCCCTTCATTCCATTGTCACAGGTTCCGCAGATTTCAAAGCCTATTTCCTCCCAAGGGACCCACATCTCCATCCCCTCGAGTGCCCCCGGTTCGTCATCGATTAACAGTACTTTGAATGCCATATTCCTCATACCTCCCCTAACTAAGGTATTTTGAACACATAATTTATGTAAATTTACGCTCAAGGAGATTCACCGGGATCTCAAAAGAAACAGTCGTACCCTGACCCTGCTTGCTAACGATATCAAAACCTGCCTGATTGTTATAATTCAGCTCCAGTCTCCGGTATACATTCCGGATTCCGATACTAGTACCGGATGAGTTCTCATTACGAACCGACAGAATGATCTCACGAAGCTTCTCTGGCTCAATTCCTTTTCCGTTATCGCTAACAGCGACGCGAAGCTTCCCATCAGCTACTTTCACACTAACTGTCACCAGGCCTTGTTCATGGATCATCTGCACCCCGTGTTTACAGGAATTCTTACGAGAGGCTGGATGCTCATCTTAGGAATTTTATATAGCAATGCTTCTTCGTCGATCTCGAACTCATAATCGATTTTGTCGCGGAAACGGAATTTCTCGATTTTCAAATACATTTCTATGAACATGATCTCTTCCTGAAGTGTAACGATATCCTCTTTCCAGCTTAGCAATCGGCGCAGCAGCCTGGATAAGCTCTTGATCACATCGGTCACGTCATCATAGTTGTTCTTCGTGCAGACGACCAGAATCGCATTCAACGTATTGAACAGAAAGTGGGGGTTCATCTGACTCTGAAGCAGATTCAGCTCAGCCCTTACCCGTTCCATCTCCAGGTTCTTCTTCTGAATCTCCAGTTTGTACACATTGTTAATCAATGAATTGATCCTTGACGTCATGCGGTTGAAGTTCTGGATCAATCCGCCGATTTCATCCCGTCCCTCTTCAATAGAGATTAAGTCGAACTTCTCATTCGTGACCTTCTGCATATGTCTCGATAGGCGTTTTACCCGATAATTGTAGGATCTCAGCATAATGTAGATAAAGAGCGTTGCCGCTAAGGTCACTGCTATAGCCAACAGTCCTACGGACACGCGCATCTCTAACAACGCCTTGGAGATCCTTGTTCCTTCCGGTAGCCCTACCAGCTTCCAGCCCTTAACATACTTCGCTGTCCCGATCGATATGGTATGGATATCATCCTCGCTGTATTGCTCCGGTAGTTTGAATACAGGATATTGATCGGAAATCCGATCTTTTCGATAGCCGCTATCCGCAGACATAATTACCTGGTTGTTCTCGTTCAGCAAATACAAATTCAAATAATTCTTCTCTCGCATAATGACGTCATATAATTTGTTAAGCGAAATATCGATACGCAGCACCTTTTCGTAGGTATTGTATTTATCGTAGTAATCCATTCTCTCCATAACACTGAGATAGGGGACCGTGGATGCAAGGTTACTCGCTTCTGTTGCTATATAAGCGGCGACATATACTGGGTCCGAATTGGACTTCCATAGACCATACCAATCGCTACCCTTCACATTGTCATTGATGAACTGATAGTTGCCCCCTGATACAATGGACGGATTTTTCGTAAAGATCGTAATCCGTTCGATCTGATTATTTACAGGTATGTAGCTGGTTACTCGATTCCTAAGCTGCTCATCAAAGGTCTCATAGAAATCCAATTGACTTTCATAAGTTCGATCTAGCATTTCGTTCAATGCCTTGTCGGTATTCAACGCATGGCTCACGGCCACCCCGCCATCAATATAATCATGAATATCCTTCCGGGCCCGTTCCAATGAAATATCAAGGTTCTGCTCCTCCCTTGCCCAAATAAAGCCCGACATCCGATCCATGAACACGAGATTGACGATAATAATAGGCAGTAACACACCAATGACCAGAATCATGAGAAATTTAAAGTTCAACGGTATGTCATCAATGATCCTTCTGTGCCTAAGTTTTCCGAGCTTCATATGAACACCTCCTGGATCATTGCTGCCTGTTCTCGGTTACACCTCGGTATATAGAGGGTAGAACACCTGTGTATTGCTTGAATTTATTGTTGAAGTAGTCCGCATTGGGATAACCCACCTGCAACGCTACTTTGGAAATCTTGGTCTGCGTTCTCTTCAGGAGCTTCTTGGCTTCCTCGATCCGCTTCTCATTTAAATATTCATTGAATGGCTTACTGGTATATTGCTTGAATAACTGCCCCAAATAAGCGGAATTCATATGGAATTTAGCGGCCAGTTCCCGAAGCTGCAGCTTGTTCCTAAATTCTAGATCCACATATTGAATGACCTGAAAGATGGTGTTGTGCTCATTCTCCTTCCTCAGGGCACCCAATTGGGTGGCCCCCAATAAACATAAAGAATGTACATAACCCTTGAGCATTTTCATCTCATCCAGTTCATCCTGTCCCGCAAAGTCGATCTGAACCTGTCGCATAAATCCGGCCGGATCACCATTCATTTCCGTTAACCATTTGCATATCTTCAGCTCTAAATCAGAGACACATACACGTACCACTTCCATATCCGGCAAGCTACAGAACCAAGTTTCGAAGATACTAATGATACCGCTTTCAATTTGCTGAAGATTCCCGGATTCCACGGATTCTATAAGCTGCTTGAACTTGGCTTTAGGAATATCAGGCTGCTCTATTCTGTGGATGTCTCGATAATAGAATACCCCTTGCTTCTCCTGATTCCGCCTAATCCTTCTGACTTCAACGCTCTGTAGATAAAGCCCTCGGATTGCCTCGATTCCCGTATCTCGATCGCTTATGGCAATTACGCCGGACCGATCTGATCTTGCCTTCAGGTCGCTTAACAAGGATTGGGTGATCTCATGAAACTGCCCATCAGGTATCATCTCTACCAGTACAATAAACCCGCATCTTCCTGCGCTATCCTGAAAAGGGAAGACAAGACCCGGAGGGAAGAAACTCATCCCCCAAGGTCCAAAATCGACCAAATCGTAAGCTGTCTCCATGATCATGCACACCATCTGTTGTGTATCAGTTAGATTCATGGACACGTGTGCCTGCTCCACAAGCGACGAATTATACTCGCCAAGAATTAATCGGTTAATGACATGATTGACCGCAAAGAGCTGCCTATTCGCTTCAAGCTGCTTAGCCGCCTCCTCCTCTCGAATCTGCTCGCCAAGCTTAAGAAGCAAAGCCTCAATCTCTTCATCATCGATTGGTTTGAGTAGGTATTCTACAACACGTTGCTGCATTGCAGTAATCGCATATTGAAAATCATCATACCCGCTCAATACAACAAATTTGGGAGGATGCTGCAGGAGCCGATTCGACTTCTCAATGAGCTCAAGACCGCTAATCTCAGGCATATTAATATCGGTAAAGACCAGATCCGGCCGATGCTCCTCGATTTGTCGAAATGCTTCATTGCTGTTCATTGCCTCTCCACATACCCGAAATCCGAACCTGTTCCAGTCAACCATTGTTCTTAATCCTTCCAGAATCCAAGGCTCATCGTCTACCAGAAGAACATTCATCATGGCTAATTACTCCTTTAATCAAGTATTGAGAGCGCGTTCATAAATTAGTATTCTGGATATGTCAAATAAGTTATATCTGTCTAAATGACATTATACATGATGATTAGGAAAAAAGGAGAAGTTGAGGTTTAAAAAGGATATTAGATTCTACCAACCTAAAGGAGAGCTGAAGAATGGAAAATCCCTTAATGATTGGACAAGTAAATACGAAAGAGAAGGTTATCGCCTTCACATTTGATGATGGTCCTAACGCTACCTATACCCCGCAAATTCTAGACATTTTTCAGCAAGCCGAGGCCAAAGCCACCTTCTTCACGATCGGAGAGCAGATAGAACAGAATCTCGATCTACTGCGAGAGATGTTCCGCTATGGTCATGAGATCGGAAATCATACTTATACCCATCCACACTTAACTGAATTGGATGAGGCCGGATATCGGTATGAAATCGGCCAAACGGAGAAACTTATTACAGAAGTCACAGGAGTTAAGCCACAAGTGTTCCGGCCACCATTTTTTGATATCAATCCAGAAGTATACCGCATGATCTCGGCGCTAGATTACTCATCCATTGGTGCTGTAAATACCGCTTCCCTGGACTGGGAACAACCCGGTGTCCAGCACATCATTGATACAACAAAGTCGACAGCACAACCCGGCAGCATACTATTGTTCCATGACGGATATGGGGACCGCACTCAGACCATCGAAGCCGTCCGCAAACTTGTAAAAGACTACACCGCAAATGGTTATAAACTAGTAACAGTAAGCCAATTGCTGCAGCCAAATCCCTATTGAATATAGTACTTACATATCAAATATATGGAAGTTTGTGTTTTGGAGTAATAGCAAAACTAAAGATCTTACCCCAATAATTATAGGTCGACTTACAGTTATTAGAAAAAAGAATCGCCGACGTCTTCGTCAGCGATTCTTTATATTTTCTGATTATATAAAATTACGACCAAACCATTTCGTAGCGGCATCCACTTCGGAAGGAGACAATTGATGTCCAAAATGCTCCCAATGTACATCAACTACAGCGCCTACTGCCGTCAGCAATTGATTCAGCTCCTCTGTCTCGTGTGCAGGAGAGATTGGGTCGTTCTTTCCGGCTCCTATAAAGACCTGGTACGCCGGATAGCTGCGGAAGCTCAATGCCACGGCGTGGAACCATCGGATGGTGCAAAATTGCTCCACGCAAAGCATCTTTATAGTGGAACAACAGAGATCCTGCGATATTAGCTCCATTGGAGTAGCCTACCGCCACGATATTGCTGCGGTCAAATTGATGCTCGGCAGCCGCCTGATCTAGGAACTCATTTAGCTCCTTCGTACGGAAGATGAGATCCTCTTCATCGAATACGCCTTCCGCCAAACGGCGGAAGAAGCGCGGCATACCATTCTCCAACACATTTCCTCTTACACTTAGAACCGAGGAGGATGGAGATATGGTTTGGGCCAGTGGAAGCAAATCCTGTTCGTTCCCCCGGTACCATGCAGGAGCAGCAGTACCGGAGCATTAGTATCAGGTCCTTGTTGAAATATATGTCTCATTCTTGATCCTCCTTCAGCACCCGAACTTCAAATTGCTCAAGATTCTTCTCAATCAATTCGCGATGATCTTCGTACCATGGTGGCAGCATAAGCTTCTCACCCAATTGCTCCAAAGGCTCATCACGAGTGAAACCTGGAGGATCTGTAGCGATCTCGAACAGTATGCCGCCTGGCTCCCGGAAATAGAGGGCATTGAAGTATTGACGATCTACAACCGGTGTTGGATGAAGTCCGCTTGCAGATACCTTTGTGCGCCATTCAGCATGCTCTGTATCGTCCTTCGCCCGCCAAGCGATGTGGTGAACTGTACCTGAACCTGCTTTGCCTGGCAGGTACCGATCCGATATTCAAATCGATGATATTGCCAATTTCACCGAACCCTTTATAGCGGGCATATCCACCCTCAACACCTATTTTCTCCAGACCTAACACACTCTCTAATACCATTTCTGTATCTTTTGGTGCGGTGCTGTAAAGAACAGCGCCCCCGAAGCCCATAATCGCCTTATCTGCAGGTATTCCGCCGAAGCTCCATGTGCTCTTCGGTCCTTTGCGTTCTACAAGCTCGATTTGTAAGCCGTCTTTATCTGCGAAATGCAGCGACTTCTCAGAAAATCTTGTTCTTTCTGTAAAAGATACGTTAAATTTCTTCAACCGCTCTTCCCAGAAATCCATCGAACCTTCCGGAATCGCATAGGTTGTAATTCCAACCTGTCCGTTGCCGACAATACCGCGGCGAGATTCCGGCCATGGGAAGAAAGTAATGGCTGTACCAGGGCTACCCACTTCGTCACCGAAGTATAGATGGTATACTTCAGGTGCATCAAAGTTGATGGTCTTCTTCACCAGACGAAGTCCCAATATACCTGAATAGAAATCCGTTGTATCCTGTGCGCTTCTAACAAATGCGGTAATATGATGAATACCTGCCGTAGCTTTAACCATGTGTATCCACTCCTCATTAGTATTTTTCAATAATTTGAGCCTTAATTATTCAACTTATAAAATAGCGTCTAACGAATATGCTCCTGCACCAATCAAGCTGACTCCAATAACAACTGCAATAATTAACAAGTTCATTTCATAACCGTTAGCTGTATTCCAATATCCGTTCTTACCATGAACAGAGATAATAGCGAACAGCATCGTAATTGCAATAAGGGCTCCGGCAATCGGGGTGAGCAGTCCAGCGGCAAATAACAACCCGCCCACGAACTCACCTAATCCCGCCATCAAAGCCATCAGTATGCCCGGCTTGAGACCAAGCGAATCCATCCAGCCCCCTGTTCCCTTCAGACCATAACCACCAAACCATCCAAACAGCTTCTGCGCACCATGCGCAATGAAAGAAATCCCTACAACCAAACGGATAATTAACAAACCTAATGCTATACTCACTTTAAAAACTCCTTTATATTTTATTTTGAGAATCTTTATATTAAGATATATGATAAAAAAGGGGATATTTCTGTCATTTTCTCATCGACCTATTTATATCCCTCTTGTGCATGCTTCCCCAATTTCTTCAACAAAGATGCCGCCAGTTGCTGTTCTTCAACGGTCAAGCCAGCTACCGATTGCTCGATGATATCGACATGATGTGGGAACACTTCCTCAATGAACTTAGAACCCTCATCTGTAATTTCTGCATAAATACAACGGCGATCCTCAGAAGAAGCATTTCGACGAACATAACCTTTCTGAACAAGCTTATCTACAACATAAGTGATATTGCCGCTGCTCATCAGCACTTTATCACCAATCCGCTGAATCGGTTGCGCTCCCTTATGGTATAATAACTCAAGTACACCAAATTCGGTACGTGTTAAACCATAATCACGAATGTTACGATCGCTTACAGCATTCACCCACTGGCTTGCCCGAGACAGAGCAATAAATAAATTCAAGGCAACATCTTTCTCATTCATATCCGTTTGACCTCCCTTCAAAAATCTTAACATCAAGTATCTTGATTTAAAGATAATACAAATGTTTTGATCTGTCAACACTTCACTCAAACTTTCTTCGGCATAGCTGCAAAAATAAAACAGATGCCGCCGATAAATCTTGGCACCTGTTTTATAGGAAATCGTTTAACTGCTCTACCAGTGGCAATACTTCATCTGCTGCCAGCTTTCGTTCCGACATTAAGGAACACATTAACCGCAAAAATAATAACGCTTACAACAACCAAAGTAGAACCCACGCCCATCAAGACCTCGACTTGATCGTTTCCCTTTAATATTAATGCAAGGCAAATCATCATGACCGGTAAGCTAATCGTGTGCACCCAGAACTGAATTTTGCTTAGAAGATTATTACCCGCTTTAGGGAACAGCCAATATATCACTCCAGCTAATGCAAATGAGGCCCAACCCAGCAAATTAATATGAACGTGCACTCCAGTTAATGTGTAATCATGCACCATCGACATGTATATACCGAGACCTACTCCAATGACGAAATAAACCAAGGCGACCTTAATATACGCAATCCCCATGCTTTACCTCCATTCTTCATTGATTGAGACATTGTATTCTACTTTATTAACAATCATGTTAAATAAAATAAAAAGACCTCAGATATCTATCAATCCGAGGTCTACTACTTCTTTATTTATCGACGACAAGTTTATAATCTTTGGCCAAATACTTGTGAATCCGTTTGAAGTCAGCCTGTGTTAATTCACTTAAATGCTTATTTTGCTTCGTCTCTCTGCCAAGAATGATGCCTATACTCTGAGCAGCCATAGCAGTGGTAGCCATAATTCTAGCACTTCCGTAAGCTTTAATCGTCGTACCTACACTTTTCCCTACAACAATTACATTATCATATGATTTTAGTAGAAAAGAGCGCAGGGGTATACCGTAACGATCAGGCTTACCAAATCCCATTCCAAGCGGCAATGCCCTTGTGCCTTGAAGATCAATAGCATAGCTTCCTAATGTTACGTTATCCCAGAACATTCGACTTGACTTGAGGTCTGGATAGTCCAGCACATACTTTGTCTCATACCGATCATAATCACGGATATATAAATAATCGACGTACCCATTAAGCTCCGCCTTCTCAAATCCAGGCATTACCTCACGTAAGTACTTTAAGATATGGGGAGATTCCGCTTTCCCTTATTTACAGCCGATTCTACTGATTTAGGATTTGAAGGGTCCACATCATATATTAACAATGCATTAACTATTGCTTCACCTTCCTTTTGATAAGTCACATTTAGTCCACGAAGTTTTAATTGAGAATCTGTCGGTTGGTACTTATGCATGATTTCACTAAATCCCGTCGCAAAATCCCAATCGACATATGTATTAGGTCCATATTTTTTCTGAACATTCGTCAGAGGATAATCTTTAAGTATGGCTTGGTGCAGTTTACCCCAATTCACCTTTTTGAGTCTTATCATATAGGTTGCGGCCATATAGTCCGGCTTCTTCCCATTGTATAAGCTCTCCATCCCAGGTATCCGTTTAACATCAAGCTTGGCCGTAAGTGCATTAGAATCTGTATTTTCTACCCAGTAGTTAGCCCGAACTGTATGTATCTTCCCGTCATTTGTCCGATAACTAATAGATTGTATCGACTTCTCGCCTTTTGTAGCAATCTCATCAATGGACTGAATAGTAATTCCACTCTGCACAGTTATGCCTTTAAGTAACTTGTTATAATAACGTTCAAATTCTGAAGCCTTACGTATAGTACCCGCATTATAAGCATCGAATAGTTTTTTAATTTCTCCTTGAATCACACTCTTGCCCTTTTTATCATTCGTCTCATCCAGGACCTGCATCTGACCTTGTATTAATTCACCACCAAGTTTGTCCATCGGGTCAAGAATTAGAACGTCTAATCCTTCCTCTTTAGCGGCCTTAGCTAATAGCACACCTTGAATCTCGCTCCCTATAACAACAATGTCATAGGATGACTTTGCTTCGACTTCTTGAGATCCTAAGTTCACTGCAACCATTTGAAAAACTAGTATTATAACGATTACTCCGACAAAATATTTAGTCCTTTTCTTCAGCGCATCCCTCATTAAAATAATTAGAGCTCCTTCCATAAAATATTGAATACTTAGCATATTATGTACTTTAGGTTACTATATTCCCCATTGGGTTTACATGTATTAATTTACAGTTCCCTTATTTAGCCTTCTTTTCTTTTGACACAGTCTTCGGCACTCCCTCCTTCCTATAATTCTATTTTCGCGTATAATGTATAACTGTTCCTATCTGTATTCTGGTTTAATACTTATTTATAGAAAGGTAGATCAATTCAGCATGAACTCACCGCAAGTTGTTTCCGCTGAACGTGCCGTTTCCAAGGAGCGATTCCCTATTGCTCTGTTGTCGTTGACAGTCGGCGCCTTCGCGATCGGTATGACGGAATTTGTTATTATGGGTCTGCTGCCAAATGTAGCTGAAGACCTGAATGTAACTATCTCATCTGCAGGACAGTTGATTACGGCTTATGCGATGGGCGTGGCCATTGGCGCACCGATTCTTACAATGATTACCCATCGGCTTCCGCAAAAGCTACTACTATGCCTGCTCATGATTCTATTCATTGTAGGCAATGGCATTTCCGCCTTTGCTCCTAATTATGCTTTCTTGATGACAGCAAGAATCATTACAGCATTAACGCACGGTACATTCTTCGGAGTCGGAGCTGTAATCGCTGCTGGTCTTGTCCGCCCGGATAAGAAGGCCGGAGCCGTGTCGATCATGATGGCCGGACTGACCATCGCCAACATTATTGGTGTGCCGTTCGGCACTTTCGTCGGGCAGCATATGGGCTGGCGCGCTTCCTTTGGTGCTATCGCTATTGCAGGAGTTATTGCGTTATTTGGAATCATATTGTTTATTCCCAAACTCAAGCAAGAACAAGCCAGCAATATGGGAGCACAATTAAAAGCCTTGGTACGACCTAAATTGCTGTTCTTCCTCTTGATCTGTGCACTTGGAAATTCTAGTCTATTCGCCGTCTTCACTTATATAGCGCCGATGCTGCAGCAAATTTCCGGCTTTGCTGAGCATAGCGTGACCTGGATTCTCGTACTATTCGGATGCGGGGTCACAATTGGTAATATCATTGGTGGCAGACTAGCGGACTGGAAGCTTATGCCTTCCATCCTCGGCATTTATGTTGTGATTTGTGTTCTTCTTACGATCTTTACCTTTACAGTCAAGCAACCGATACTCGCGGTCATTACTATCTTCCTGTGGGGTGCAGCTTCCTTCAGTATTATGCCAGGTCTACAGATCAAGATCATGAGTCTGGCAGAAGCAGCTCCGGCACTGGCCTCGACTTCAAGCCATTCGGCTGGTAATCTGGGCAATGCCTGCGGAGCTTTTATCGGTGGTATCGTCATTACTCATCTGGGTTTAACCTCACTGCCCTGGGTAGGCGCACTGCTTGCCGCTTCTGCCCTAACGCTTGGATCGATCAGTTATATCCTGGATCGCAAGCATGGCATAGCATAATCAGAAAATTACCGTTGGATTTTAAGGAAAGGGGAGTTCTGTTACGTATAACAGAACTCCCCTTCTATTATTTTGCTTCTCTTAATCTCGTTACTACAGTGTCTTCCGCCAGCATCGTATATGCTAATTCTGTAACTACAATAGAAATACCTCCTGGAAGCTGCTTGTTGCATAAACTATTCACTATAAGCCCTTATTCCGTTCGTTATGAATGGTAATGCTTTTCTTATATATTCTTCTGCAGGCGTACTACTATGGTATTGCCAATTTATTGTTGCACCATATATCCCCAACTTAACATATTAGCTACTATTTTTAATTCTTCTTCACTATAGCCTATCTTTTTTTCTAATAATAACTTGTAGAAAAATTGTTCAAGTTCTTCTTTTATAGTTATTTCTATATTTGACTTGAAGGACTCAAAGCTTTTCATACATTGAGATTTAATAGAGTTTTGAAATTCAGTAATTGAAATGAAAATTTTTATGATTGTTTCTTCATTAATCTCAGTGTGATCGTTAATTTGTCCGAGAACTTTCGGTATCATATCTTCATTTATTACTTGTTTCATTAGATCATACTTATCTGTGAAATGATAATAGAAGGTCGCCCGATTTAGCGTAGCTTTTTCTGTAATATCCTTAATCGTAATGTTATCAAAATCTTTTATTTTTGATAATTGGATAAAGGCATCCATAATTAATTTACGTGTTCTAATGATTCGTGGATCAAGTTTTGGTCCTCCCATGTTGGCTCTCCTTTATTAGTTTTTATTCAATTTTCTTAATATGTTGGATATCCAACATATTAAGAAATTAGTCGGTTGATTGATATTTAATTGAAGACTACAATCCAATTGTACAACAAGTGTTGTATAGAATACACATGCAGAAAATAGGGAGGATTAAAATGAATATTTTAGTCGTAAAAGCAAATAATCGACCAGAAGGTATATCAAACAAAATGTATGAGACCTTCATGGAACGAATCAAGGATGCTGATCATTTAAACATAAAGGTTTTCGATGTGTTTGAAGAGGATATGCCCTACTTTGGGCAAGATTTCTTTAGTGCAGCTCATAAAAAACAAAATCATTTTGAATTATCGGACATAGAACAGCGTATCTTGGCAGCTAAGCAAAAAGCAATGGACGCCCTTAAAGAAGCGGACGTAATCGTGTTTGCATTTCCATTATGGAATTTTACTATCCCAGCCAAGTTACAAACATTTGTTGACTATGTTGCTGAGGCAGGCTTTTCTTTTAAATACAGTCCGGAGGGTAAGTTAATTCAGCTTATGACCGACAAAAAAGTAATCTTATTAAATGCACGTGGTGGAATTTACAGCTCACCAGAAAGAGCGCCGATTGAAATGGCAGTAACATATATAAAAAATACGTTTAACGGTATGTTCGGTATGGAAATTATAGATGAAGTCATTATTGAAGGGCATAATGCCATGAGGGATAAAAGGGAAGAAATTATCGAAGAAGGGTTAAAAAAGGTATCAAAAGCAGCAAATATTCTAGTGGAGCAAACAAAAATAATCGTTTAACTTTTATATAGAAAGGATTAGTCATTATGAAAGATCTTACTGGTAAAAAGATAATTGTATTAGGAGCAACTGGTGGGATTGGTGAAGGAATTACGAGGCAATTGCTTCATAATGGAGCAACCGTTGTAGCTCTTTGTAGGACAGATGAAAAGGCACAAGGATTAACTAGCTATGTGTCTGACATCCAAAGCGGTGAGTTTGTTCCTTTAGTTGTTAACATAGATCAACCTGATCACGAGCGAAAAATAATACAAAGCCAGCTTGCTACTCAATTTGGTCAATTTGATGGTGCAATTATTACTATTGGAGCTTGGGTACCACTGGAATTCCACTCGTCAACATTACAGATGATATGTGGGATCAAGCTATTAGAGATAATCTTACTAGTCATTTTCGGGCCATGAGGGTATTGGTTCCTCTTCTAAAAGAAAGTGGAGCGCTAATCCATCTTAGTGGACTTAGTGCAGATACTCCCTATCCCGGAGCAGGTTTGATTGGTTTAACAAATGCAGCTAAAAAATCACTTATATTAACTCTAGCAACTGAACAATCACAACTAGATCCTCGTATTTACGAGATTATCATTGGACCTATTCGTACTCGTGAAAGAATTAAAAATGGAATAGCTCGAAATAATTGGTTTAACCCAGAGGATATCGGAGAGTATTCATCTGAGCTTATTCTTGGGAACACTCCTGCTTCGAATGAAAAATTACACTACTTAGTAGAAAAACACTAATATGTGTTTAATTTCGACTGACAAAAGGAGTGATAGTCCATGCAACATAAAAATTCTTCTCATCAAACAATAGGTCAGAATAAACATATCGGCTATGTGTCGTTAAATACCGGAAACCTCGATCAAGCAATTTGGTTTTATCATTCTATAGTAGGCTTTTTAATTATAAAAAGATACGAGAAGTCTGCAATTCTTGGGACATTTGAAAATCATCCTTTATTAATACTAACTGAAATAGCTCATGCAACAAAACGAGAGAAAAATGAGACTGGACTAGATCATTTCGCTATTCTAGTACCCAATCGGAAGGAATTATCTAGACATTTCCGTGTCGTTGTTGACAATAACTATCCCATCAGTATGATTGCAGACCATATGGTAAACGAATCCTTCTACATTCATGATCCAGATGGCAATCTAATTGAGTTCACACGCGATTTAACAGCCGAAGAATTAATTATTCATAGCCCTCTTCATTCAACTGAGTTAGCAAATATTCTTTTTACACTTAATGGTCCATTGCAAACACATACAGTATCTCCTTATACACGGATAGGGCATGTATTGCTGCGAGTAACCGATCTTATGGAATCTGAGAAGTTTTACACAAAAAGTATAGGGTTCGAAGTATCTATGAGAATGCAAGGTGCAGTATTTGTTGCTGCTGGAGATTATCATCATCACTTAGGTTTTCATGTTTGGGAAACATTAAAAGGAAAAGCTCCTTCAAAATCTACTGTTGGCTTACGCTATTTCACTATTCAAGTTCCTGTATATGAGTCCTTTTCTAAAATTAGAGAAGCTTTCCGGGAGGCGGATTCAGAAATAAAAATTGAAGGGCAAAAAATAAGCGTTCATGATCCTTCCGGCAACGGTATATTAGTAACATCAAAATATGGTGATACTTCAGAAGAAGCTATTGAATTAGAAGCATTTTTCCAAAAGGGAAATAAAAGTTAACTAATACCCTGAATTCCTAAAAGACTATAGCGAATTCGGGGCTTTTTCTTGTATAGAATAGTATTGACTTATTCTACTTAAAATGATAAATTATTTTTTGTTAACCGGTTAACAAAAAGAGGTGAATACTAAAATGGATTTAAAACAAAAGCAATTAGCTTTAAAGGTTATTGAGGAATTTATTGTACAAAGAGAAGAAAAGATGAATAAACGTAAGTCAATCACTACGGCAGAATATCCGATTAGTGAATTGACACTAACGCAACTTCACATAATAGCACTTATTAAAGAACATTCATCTGAGGCTAATAATACTTTTCTTTCTATTCAACTAAGTATCTCAAAACCAGCAGTGACAAAAGCTGTTAATCAATTAATGAAAAAAGGTCTTATTCTTTCAGAGAAGAAAGAGGGAAATCAAAAATCTGTCTATTACTATCTAACACAATCTGGGGAACAGTTAGCATCTGTGCATAGAGAGATACATCGAAAAGTAATAGAACGTTATGAAGAGTTATTAAATAAATTTACTGAAGATGAATTGAGTGTCATTATACGGTTTATGTCTGAATGGACTAATCAAATAAAAAAAACAGATTTAGTGGAATGAACACTAAAAGTTATATAGTTTGAACAATTGAGGTTAAAAAATAATGAATGAAGGATGATAGCTTTGAAAATAAATAAGAAATATGAACATATTATCTTTACGATCTTAATGGGTCTGGGAATATCCTTTTTTATTTCTTTTGTTTTGGTTTCCATCAACATGGGCTACAATAATATGTTTATGACAAAGTGGTTAAATATGTGGGGAGAGGCATTTATTTGTGCAGTTCCATGTGCTTATTTTTTTCCGAAAGGAATAAAAAAGGTAATGAAAAGAATCACTTTTGTAGAATAGAAAAAATCTCATTAAAATACGAACACAACTTTACTAATGATTTTTGGATGCAGATGCCTTTAAATGCAAAAAAATAAAACAATTTTAAAGAGCCTTACTACACACTAAATTGTAGCAAGGCTCTTATATTGCTCCGGCTATCCCTTAAGCTTCTGCCCCTTGCTGAACACTAACCTTCCAATTATGATCACAGCCTGCCCGAATAACCTGATGCTTCGCAATATATTCACAGACCAGATCGGCCATATCGATGGTAATCTCACGGACAACGGGTCGGCCTTGATACATCTCATAATCCCCGCCCCCGCCTGCGCGATAGCTGTTCATCACAACATCCATCTCCGCTTCGGCAGCCAATTCTGCATCGTTATAATTCAACTTAACTACCCGTTCACCTACCGGACGGGAAATATCCAACTCATATTCAATGCCTTCCCACATGTCATAGTTGTAATGCTGAGCCTTCGGCTCCAAGAAGGCCGAATTGATCATCAGTTCTCCGTCAGATCCCAGTTGCCAATAGGTGGCGGTCTGCTCCAACGCAGCGCGGATATCCTTACCCGTTAGCCTTAATACAGCAATCGTATTAGGATAAATGAAATTAGCTAGTACATCTCGGCGCGTAATCATATCCCGGAACCCAAGCGATTGCTCGTTAAGCAGCGCCGTATTGGATACATGAGCACCGCTGACCTCCATCTGAACCCGATTGACGAATTCAATGAAGGGATGGTCCTCCAGGCGACAATCAAGCGAGCTCAATACGCTCATATCCCCATCTACGGTTCCGATCGGTTCATCCAGCCATTCTTGGGTCTCTTCCTCAAGCTCGCGGCATAAATCGAGTACTCCCTGATCCGCTTCTACCGACTCATCCGGGACGAGCAGGTCTGCGTGGCGGTCTGTAATCTCCCAATCCCAGCTCTCCCCTCTACGGAAGCTAACTTGAACTCTGCCCAGCGCCTGACCGAGACAACCAGGTTGCACAATCGTTACCCCATTTACCTCTCCGGCAAGGCTGCGATGCTGATGGCCTGTGATGAGAATATCTATCCCCTCCACCTCCGCGCACATCGCATAGGCCTGATTCTCTCCAGTCAGACGTTCCACCGGCTCGCCAGTCCACAGGTCGCGTTCAAATCCGCCGTGATAGGCTACAATCAGCAGATCCGGCCGCTCCTCTCTACGAATCATCGGTACCCAGAAGCGTACCGTCTCTAATGCATCGGCGAACTCCAAGCCCGCAATATGCTGGGGATTCTCCCAATGCGGAATATAATGAGTCGTTACTCCCAGCACAGCGAGCTTCAATCCGTTCTCCAGCACCTTCGTTATATAAGGTTGCCCGAACGCAGGTTTCCCGCCCCCTTCACCGTAATCCCCGCAGAAAGCCATGGAAATTGCGAATCCTCAACCACCTGATACAAAGTGCTTAATCCGTAATTAAATTCGTGATTCCCTGGCACTGCCGCATCATAACCTAGCCGATTAAGAACCTCGATCGTCGGGTGAACTCCTTGCTTGTTTTTTACAAAATAGGTCGATAGGGGTGTCCCTTGAATCAGATCTCCATTATCAAGCAAGAGCAGCTCCGGATGAGTAAGTCTCTCTCTTCCAATCAATGTCGCCAGCTTCGCCAAACCCAATTGGCATTCGCCAGCCGAACGGTAATCCGTCGGATAGATATGTCCATGAATATCGCTGGATACTAGAATCTCACACGTGGTCTCTTGTAGATGCTCCATCTTCAATAACACTCCCTTTTCGTGTTTTTCTTGATTCTATCAAGCGAAATGCAGATTTATATTAAATCCCTTTAATTTACAAAAATTTATCATTCCACTGACGATCCGATAATAAATGAGCATTATATTTAATCCAGTAACAAAAAAATAGATTCTATGGAGGTCATCTCGCTTGAAAAAAATCGTTAAGCTTGCTCTTCCCTTATTCTTATCCATTGCTTTCCTTGGAGGCTGTGGACAGAACTCTGCTTCCGTTAACAGTACCGATGGCAAAGCAGCAGCAAACTCCAGCCAATCTAATCAGACCGAAGAGAAGACGAATAAAGATACAGGTTATGTTCCAACTACACTGACTGTCCAATTCGTACCTTCGCAAAATGCAGACACACTGGAAGCAAAAGCGAAGCCGCTTGAGAAGTTGCTCTCCGACAAGATCGGCATTCCTGTCAAAGTCAGCGTCTCCACCGACTACAATACAATCATCGAAGCAATGGCTTCCAAGAAGGTTGATGTAGGCTTCCTGCCACCGACCGCTTATGTATTGGCCAAACAAAAAGGTGCAGCAGAGGTTATTCTGCAAGCTCAACGTTTCGGTGTGCAAGATGATACTGGCGCGCCGACAACTGATCTAGTTGATTTCTACAAGTCGATGATCATCGTGAAGAAAGATTCCAACATTCAATCTGTCGCCGATCTGAAGGGCAAGAAGATTGCTTATCAGAATGTAACTTCCTCCGCTGGATTCGTATGGCCTGCCGCTAAATTGATGGACGCAGGACTTGACCCACTGAAGGACGTAGAAGCCATTACCGTTAAAGGTCATGACCAAGGCGTACTTGCTGTACTGAACGGCGATGTGGATGCAGCCGCCATCTTCCAAGATGCGCGTAACACAGTGAAAAAGACTATCCTTCCGTATTTGAAGATACTCGTGTCCTTGCCTATACAGAGCCTATCCCTAACGATACGATCAGTGTTCGCTCGGATATGAGTCAAGAATGGATTGAGAAGCTGCAAAATGCCTTTATTGAACTTGGCAAAGATGAAGAAGGTCATAAGATCATTTCCGAAATTTACACCCATGAAGGGTATGTAAAATCCGATGACAGTCGTTTCGATATCGTCCGCGAATATGGGGAAAAGGTAAAAACCGAATAGTCCCTGGTCTCTCGCATTCATATAATCACCCATTTTGCAACACCGCCAGCCGGAGTGCTTCCGCACTGCAGCTGGCCTCTTTTATTTCACGATTATTTATTGAAAAAGGAGAATCGCCAAGTGATTGAATTACGCAATGTAACAAAGACATACCCCAATGGCACCAAGGGTCTAAATCAGATCAACCTGACGGTTGAAAAAGGGGAGTTCATCGCCATTGTCGGCTTATCCGGCGCGGGTAAATCCACACTGCTGCGTTCTATCAACCGACTTCATGATATTACAGATGGCGAGATTCTCATTGATGGGAAATCGATCACCACAGCGAAAGGCAAAGAACTGAGGATGATTCGCCGCGATATCGGTATGATCTTCCAAAGTTTCAACCTGGTGAAGCGTACGACCGTGCTGCGCAATGTATTAGCTGGGCGAGTGGGCCATCATTCGGTTCTCCGTACCCTACTGGGCATGTTCCCGAGGGAAGATATCGACCTCGCTTTCGAGGCGCTCGACCGCGTCAACATCGTCCAGAAAGCTTATGCTCGCGCCGATGAATTATCTGGCGGACAGCAGCAGCGTGTCGCAATTGCCCGCGTGCTTGCTCAGAAGGCCAAAATCATTCTCGCCGATGAACCTGTCGCTTCACTGGACCCCCTTACGACGAAGCAAGTCATGGACGATCTGAAGCGCATCAATATGGATCTCGACATTACAACGATCGTCAATCTACATTCCATTGATCTGGCTAGGCAGTATGCAACTCGCATTATCGGGCTGCAAGCAGGCGAAGTCGTCTTTGACGGTCCAGTATCAGAAGCGACAGATGAGCGCTTCGCCGAGATTTACGGACGTCCGTTCCATGAGGAGAATCATTTATTGGAGGAAGCCGTTGTATGAAGGCGCAAGTAAAATCTTCACAGCAGACACTCCGGCCCAAGGCGCCGGGTAAGATGAAGCATTACTTCACAGTAGCGATTGTCATTCTATTGTTATGGGGCAGCGCGGTCCAGACTGAGGCCACCTTCGGAGAGCTGATTCAGGGTCTCCCGAATATGCTCGATCTTTTAAAAGAAATGTTTCCACCCAAATGGGGCTATCTAAGTAAAATATGGTCCGCTATGCTGGAGACGATCCGCATGGCGCTTCTCGGCACTACGTTCGGCGCAATCATGGCTGTGCCTATTGCGCTACTGAGCGCCTCCAATATTGCTAGGCATAAATGGATCTACTATCCTATTCGCTTCATCCTGAACTTGATTCGCACCATTCCCGATCTGCTACTCGCAGCTCTCTTTGTTGCCATAATCGGACTAGGCGCTCTGCCAGGTATACTCGCACTCGCGTTCTTCTCGCTAGGAGTTATCGCCAAGCTGACTTATGAAGCCCTGGAGACGATCGATCCCGGGCCGCTAGAAGCAATGACGGCCGCAGGAGCACATCCGTTGCAAATCATCAAATTTGGTGTCGTTCCGCAGATCAAGCCTCACTTCATCTCGTTCCTGCTCTACACCTTCGAGATTAATGTCCGTGCTGCGGCCGTGCTCGGCCTGGTCGGTGCCGGCGGTATCGGCCATTATTATGAAGTTACTTTAGGATTCCTGGAGTACGACAAGACCTGCATGATCATTATCGTTACTTTAGCTGTCGTACTGGCCATCGATTATATCAGCTCTAAGCTGCGGGAGAAATTGTTATGACAAAATCATGGAATGATATCATACCTAAGCCTAAGAAGAACCGTTATCGCCTACTCATTTATATCGCACTTATTCTTGTCTATATCTGGGCTTTTGCTGGCATACCCTATTCCGGCATTAAAGAAACAGCCTGCCAAGTAAGTAAGTCGATCCTGGCCGGACTGTTCTCTCCGGATTGGGGTTACGTCTACCTGCCGGATGGAGAGGATTTACTAAGGGGACTATTGGATACGTTGGCTATCTCTGTTCTTGGTACCTTCATATCGACGATCATCTGTATTCCGTTCGCCTTCTGGTCAGCGGTTAATATGAGCCGTGGCAAGGTTATATCCGGCTCCGGTAAGGTATTCCTCAGCCTGATCCGTACTTTTCCGGAAGTGGTTATGGCGATCCTATTCATCAAAGCAGTAGGCCCCGGATCATTCGCCGGAGTTCTAGCGTTAGGCCTGCATTCCGTAGGTATGCTCGGTAAATTGTTCGCCGATGAAGTTGAAAATATCGACAACGGTCCACTGGAGGCGCTTATGGCGGTGGGAGCAAGCCGTTTGCAAATTCTATGGTTTGCAGTCATCCCGCAGGTTCTGCCCGGCTTCTTGTCATATACACTCTACCGCTTTGAGCTTAATCTCCGTTCGGCGACGATTCTTGGCATTATAGGCGCTGGCGGTATCGGCACGCCACTGATCTTCGCCCTGAGTACCCGCAACTGGGATCGCGTTGGTATTATCCTGCTCGGCATCATTATTATGATCACAACCATAGACCTGATCTCCGGTACGATCCGCAAGAAGCTAGTCTAATAATGTTAAGAACCAAGCGCGAATATTATCGCTACTAGCCTTACTCCTTACTACAGGGGTAAGGCTAGTAGCTTTTAGTATTAATAAAAAGTCCATAGATAACGTGACCCCAATCACTCCGTGCTACTCGAATACTAGATAACATGGTCTCAGATATGTGATTTCATTCACAAAGATATTGGAGGAGTAAGGATGAGAAGTCATTTGGTGATGATCGGCAATGGTATGGCAGGCACACGCTGCATTGAGGAAATCATAAAGAGAAATCCTGATTTGTATGACATCACGATGATTGGGGATGAACCTTACCCGAACTACAATAGGATCATGCTCTCCAACGTGCTGCAAGGCAAGACAAACTTTAATGAAATAAACATTAATGACTGGGATTGGTACGAAGCAAATCAAATTCGTCTGATCTCTAACGAGCATGTTACGCAAATTCGACGTGAAGAACAACAGGTTATAACGGATAAAGGAACGATCATTTCATACGATAAGCTCATAATTGCAACCGGCTCAAGCGCCTTTATTCTGCCTGTTCCAGGGCATGAGTTGGAAGGCGTTGTTGGCTTCCGAACTATAGATGATACGCAGTTAATGATGGACGCTGCGAAACAGTATAAAAAGGCCGTCGTTATTGGTGGAGGCCTGCTTGGATTAGAAGCGGCTCGCGGGTTACTGGATCGTGGTATGGAAGTTCATGTTGTCCATCTATTGGCCGATTTAATGGAGATGCAGCTTGATCATGCGGCGGCAGCCCTATTAAAGCGCGACCTTGAGAAGCAACGCATGAAATTCCTGATGGAGAAAAAGACAGCTGAAATTTATGGTGATAAACGTGTAGAAGGCATACGATTCGAAGACGGAACGAGTGTCGAATGCGACCTTGTCGTAATGGCTGTAGGAATACGCCCGAATGTGGCGATTGCAAGAGAAGCGGATTTAGAAGTAGGCCGCGCTATTTGTGTAAATGATGTCTTACAGACTTCAGATCCAGCTATTTATGCGGTAGGAGAATGCGCTGAACACCGGGGATTGCATATGGTTTAGTGGCTCCATTATATGATCAGGCTATTGTGCTGGCTGACTATTTGACCGGTAATCCTACAACAGGCTATCAGGGAAGTATATTATCGACACAGCTGAAGGTTGCAGGCTGCGACCTGTTCTCTGGAGGCGAGATCCACCCATGTGAGAATACGAAGGCGATCGTCGTCCAGGACGAATGCTTAGGTACGTATAAAAAAGTGCTCGTTCGCGACAACAAGGTCGTCGGCATAGTACTCTATGGTGATGCTTCAGATGGAACCCGATTGTTCAGCATGCTGAAGAAGCAGTCCGATATCTCAGAGTTTACAAATGCTTCAGTACTCCATAAGGCAGGAGAAGAGAGCGGTCTGGATGTTGCCTCCATGAGTGCCGACGAGACGGTATGCGGTTGTAATGGGGTAACTAAAGGAACAATCGTAGGGGCGATCCTCGAGCATGGACTGACGAGCTTTAACGAAGTGAAGACGATTACCAAGGCAGGCGGTTCTTGTGGCAAATGCCGCGGCATGGTTGAAGCAATCCTTGCCCATACGTTAGGTGATAAGTTTGACGCCTCAGCTGAAGTAAGTGGAATGTGTGGGTGCACTTCGTTATCGAGAGACGAAGTCGTTGCTGCTATAAAAGAAAAGGGCCTGCATACTCCTAAAGAGGTTCGCAATGTGCTCGGATTCAAGAATGAAGAGGGCTGCTCCAAATGTCGTCCTGCATTGAACTATTACCTACGTATGATTCGTCCAGACGAATATGAGGATGACAAGGCCTCACGCTTCGTTAATGAACGAATGGAAGGCAATATTCAGAAGGATGGAACCTTCTCCATCATTCCGCGGATGTACGGCGGTACAACCTCACCAGACGACCTGATTCGGATCGGAGAAGTCGCCAAGAAATACAATGTTCCCCTCGTCAAAATCACGGGGGCTAGCCGGGTTGGGCTCTATGGAGTGAAGAAAGAGGATGTGCCGAAAATATGGGCTGATCTCGAGATGCGTTCGGGCTATGCTTACTCCAAATCACTTCGCAATGTGAAATCTTGTGTTGGCTCTAGGTTCTGCCGCTTCGGTACTCAGGATTCGCTCGGACTTGGCATTCGTCTGGAGCAAGAAATTGAAATGGTAGACACGCCTCACAAAATGAAAATGGGCGTATCCGGTTGCCCACGCAATTGCGCGGAGGTGCTGACAAAAGACTTTGGCGTTGTCTGTGTAGAGAATGGCTATCAGCTCTATATCGGTGGCAATGGCGGAACGGAAGTGCGCCAATGTGACAGCCTTACAACGGTAACGACAGAGGATGAAGTGCTCTTAATGGCGAAAGCCTACGTGCAAATGTATCGGGAGACTGGGATTTATGGGGAGCGTACAGCACCATGGGTAGAGCGTATCGGTGTGGATGCCGTTCGCAAAGCGCTCGCCGATCAAGAACAGGTAGCCTCGCTTGCGGTAAGATTCGAGCATGCACGGGATACGTATGCTGAAGCCTGGGGCGAAGCTTTGATAGACGATCAGCGTAAGCAACTCTATACAGTGGAGAAGCGATAAGAGAGGGAACACAATGACCATGACGACAGATAAGGTGAAAGTAATGAAACTTGAGGATTTACCCGTACAGATCGGTAAAGAGGTGCAGTTGAACGGTCAGTCAATCGCGATCTTTCGTTTGTCAAATGGAGATGTTCGTGCCGTAAGCAATCGCTGTCCTCATAAGAACGGGCCACTCGCTGAAGGAATTGTCTCAGGGGAATTTGTCTTCTGCCCGCTTCATGATTGGAAAATTTCTCTTGTGACTGGAGAAGTACAAAAACCAGATGACGGCTGTATACAAACCTACGAGACCGAGATCATCGACGGATTAGTGTATATAGGAGGAGTATAAGTCGGTGAACGATATCATTCAGCAGATCAACCAGGCAGGGCTTAGCAAAGTCAACCTGCTTAAACAGAGTAAAGGCAAATATTTAGTCTCTTCCATGCTTGCTGGATTATTCGTTGGTCTTGGCATTATCCTTATTTTTACGATAGGCGGTCTATTATCCCCGCTCAAGTTCCAAGTACGAAGATCATCATGGGCATCTCTTTTGGAATCGCCCTAAGTCTTGTCATCATGGCCGGAAGTGAGTTATTTACGGGGAACAATTTTGTGATGACCGTAAGTTCACTTGAAAAAGAGACATCCTGGCTCGAGACTTTGAAAATATGGCTTTACAACTATGTCGGCAATTTTATAGGCTCATTTCTGGTTGCCGCCATCTTTGTCCTGACAGGACTTGTGAAAGGTGGTGTTGCCGAATTTATTAATTCGGTGGCCAGCGTAAAGATGAATGCACCTTTTATGGAACTGTTCATGCGAGGAATTCTATGTAATATTCTTGTATGTCTAGCGGTATGGTGCTCCATGAAAATGAAGGATGAAACCGCAAAGCTGATTATGATCTTCTGGTGCTTGTTCGCATTTATTACCTCTGGCTTCGAGCATAGTGTTGCGAATATGACGCTCCTCTCCATCTCGCTGCTGGTTCCCCATCCGGAAACTGTAACACTGGCGGGTCTTGCCGCGAACCTGATTCCGGTATCTCTGGGCAATATGGTAGGAGGGATCCTATTTGTAGGGGTGCCTTATTGGTATATTGGCAAGGCTAAGCGAGTTTAATGTCCCCCAACATACAAAATGACCCGAGTTGAGACACTTGTCAGAAGTGTCTCAACTCGGGTCATTATTTAATTCGTATACGCCATACTCCTCTTCGGTCCCGGCCAACAGAGCTACCGTGCACTAACGTTACATAAATCCGTTCATGCTCAACCGGCTCTCCGGAAATGATCTTGATAAGCTGCTCAGCTGCGAGCGCTCCCCATTTACGCTTGGAGTAGTCGATTGTCGCTAATCGTGGCTGCATATAACGGCTTAGCTCGATATTATCGAAGCCGATCAAGTGAATATGCTCGCCGATGATAAAGTCCGTGTCAGCCAGACGATTGCACAAGCCGATGGCCATCTCATCATTCAGGCAGAAAACGGCGACCGGTTCTGTATACTCCTGAATAATCCGTTCGGCAGCTCTCTCCCCACCACTCTTCTTGAAGTTCCCGGGCAGCTCGATCCATTCCACATCATCAGCCCGACCCGCGACCAGATTTACAGCCTTCATCCGCTGAATCGAGTCGAAAGAATCCTCTGGCAGGTTACGACATAAATCTTCTTATGCCCCTGTTCAACGAGGTATTCTGTAGCCAAAGTCGCACCCGCTTTATTATCAAGCAGCACCTGATTAATGTTCGGATGCTCCAGTTCCCGGTCCAATACGACAATCTTATGATCACGCCGTGCGTGCTTGAGCAGTTCTTCACTCGAGAAGGTATGATCAAGGATAACTGCACCATCAATCATCCGTTCTGGAAGCATACGGTGAGACTGTTCACCACTGCAGACGATCAGGTCATAACCCTGTGAATTACAAACTTCCTTCATGCCATCAAGAAGCTCTCCGTACACATCCCCCTTGAAATCGGTCAAGAACACGCCGAGGATCCTAGACTCCTTCTTCTTCAGAGTTCTTGCGGCCGCATTAGGGATATAATTCAGCTCGTCGGCAACATGAAGAATTCTGTTCCGTGTCTCATCCGTCACCTTACTACTGCCATTAAGGGCATAGGATACTGTCGAGATGGAGACACCAGCCTTCTTGGCGATATCTTTAATGCTTGTCAATTTATCCTCGCTCCTTCATCTTCTCAACCAAACACTATAATTGGAGGCATACCCTCCAGCTACTGTAATTATGGAAAAGGGCGATCTATAAGATCGCCATAAGCTTACATGAAAATGTCGATGACATTATCCTCTTGATTCATCGTTTGTTCGAAGACGGACCTGGATAGCCGTATTCCGCCTTGACGATAAGGATTCGCCAATCTCTCTATATCAATTTGATTCCCGTTCAGGGCCACTGCGTTCACCGCTCCGCCGGTTATATGATAGATGAAAGTAATCTTCACTCCATCATATTGGAAATCGAAGTGCAATCCATCCAATTCGGTTGGCAATACCGGATCAATCACGAGATCTCCCTGATCCTGGCGAATGCCAAGTGCATTGGATATCAGCTGGTTCATATAGATCCCCGGGCCGCTTGAGTAGATTCTCCACCCACCCTTGACTTGAACCTGGCCGCTGCGTAGCTGTTCAAAGTCCGTCTGGGCATCATACCTCGTATTGAACTTACCGTCCGAGCTGCTGAAATAAGCATTGCTCTGACGAATCTCCGCATTCGGGACTACATCCTGGATGCCTACTGGATTAATCACCTGCAATCCATGCCATACGTCCTCCGCATGTCCCAGCTTGGCCATCGCTTCTACGAAGCGGATATGAGCATGAACATATTGAAGTCCGACCTCGCGGCCGAAGTTGGCAGCTTGCTCCGCCCGTTTGAAATGCGTGCTAACTCCGCCGGCATAATGAGCAGGACGATCCATCAATCGCACGCCATCCGGGAAGAACAACTTCTCCTTAATGAGCTCGTAATGCAATGTCGCACGCTGCGGATCAAGCAGCTCGGCAATCATACTCCGAGTCATCGGAAGCAGACGATACTGAATGCCTGTCTCCGTATCCGAAGGATGCAGCATCAGCTTGGCTGATTCGGGATTCTCCAAGTAGAGGAAGCCCGGGATCACATCCGTTTGCAGCATATAATGATAGTAATCTTGTCTGATCCGTTCGGTCATCTCCGCAAGCTCAGCTGCTAAATCCGGTTGAACGGATGCCAATGCCTTAGACAATTGCTTCAGAGACTGGTAAGTCAAAGCAACTGTCCAGCTGCTGACCATGTACTTCTTCAACTGTGCATTAGCCGGCTGTAGCGTATCATCCCAATCCCCGTCTCCATATGAGGACAGATGCGTATCATGCAGGAAGTGGCTGCGGATATAACCAATCTCTCTATTCATATGATCGAGGATAGTATAGGCTTGATCCGTAAAGTTGAAGCTTCCCTTCACTGTATATGGTACTGTTTGCTCCAGAATGCCATAGTCCTGTGTAGCCGTTAAGTAATCACCAAGCACCTTCAGTGGCCAGACGATAATATCGCCATGGCTCTCCTCCTGCTGTATCTGAGCATAGCGGTCAAACATGAACCATTGCGGCCAATTCCCGTCATCTTCAAATTGATGGCTGTATACTGTGAGGAGAATATCGCGCACCTGTTCGAACTTCTGAGTGGCCATGAAGTATTCCGTCGGACCCTGGCATACATCGCGTGTTCCCCAGGCTGCTCCCCCGTATTGCTCCAATCCGTGAGGTTCAGAATAGTGCACCAACATATTGTGCGTATACCACCAGGACAGTGCATTGAACTTGAACAAATCATCTCGATCCTGTCCGTCCGCATCTCTCAGACGGAATCCATTCATGACATTACTCAGGAAGCTGCGATAGGCTTCGATCTCTGTCTCAGCATTCGATATCGCGTCCATAGCGATCTCTTCACCTTCAAGCAGCCCTTGCATCGTAAGGCTCCACTCACTTGTAGATGCAAGCTTCATATTCACCAGCGATGCCGAGCCAGAAGGAATTCCGCCTATAAGCATAGCTTCATCGCCAATTTCAACGTCAGTCCCTTGCACCTGCATCCGGTATTTCAAATTCGGATAAGCATTAACTCTGATCTCATCCTGACCGCCATAGAACGTCAGGACACCCTGTTCCTCCGTCATACGGACTGAGGACCCGTATTCATTAACATCCATCGTAATTTGATTGGTCATCAGGAATTTGTACTTCTTGCCGTTGTTCGACTTCACATGCAAGCGAACGACTGGCAATTCAGCGGCGGTATTATTCGTGATCACAAGAACATCATCGGCCAGCTTATAATGCCAACGTACGTAATTGAAGCCGATCTCGAACATCGACGGCATCGTCAACAATCGATACTCACCACCGAGTTCTACATAGATCCGCTGTCCGGCTGTCTTCGGCACGTTAAGCGCACTGCGGGCGTTGCTCATCATTTTATTGAGGTTCGTATTGCCGACAACAAGATGAGAATTGAAAATACCGTACATATATGAGGTTGTCGTAACTACCTTAGCTCCCAGTTCTACATTGCCGCCGCTCATTAGGATATGCCCATGTGGGCGTTCGACGAGCAGTTCTTTCTCCTTCAAAACAATATGTTCATAAGCTTCTGTGAAGAAAGCGAGCAGCTTCCCGTCCCCGCGCTCTTCCTGATGTCTAGTCGACTGTGGGAACAGGGTGTTCACTTCCTCTTCGGTCATGGATAGACCCTGCAATGGACAGCCGAATTCCGATTTAAAGTGGACAGGCTGCAGTTGTCTGAGTTCAGCCGTCTTCACTTCCGGATTATAAGCCTGCCACGCCTTAACAATCTCATCTCTATATTCCAACTCCGTCACAGCGGCCGCATGATCTGACTTTAAGAGACCATAGAACACAAAGCGTGCTTCGCCATTCAGCGAGACCAGCTCCGACTGGAGCGCTGTATATGCAAATTCATATTGATAAATTTCGTTAGCTAGCTTGGGTTTGCTCAAGCTAGACGGTACATTTGTCTCCTTATAGGAGAGTCCGAAGAATTGAAATCCATCTGTAGAGAATCCGGCCGCACGGGTTAGAGAGCCCTGCTGCAAATACGGAAATCCCCCGCTCTGCGGCATATTTTGTCTTGAACAGACGACATAGCCGTAGTCCTCATCCTTGAATACGGAATGATCAATATATTGCGATAAATAAGCTTCATTACTACGTACGGCTCCGATATCTGCATTACCAATATCCTGCCCATACACAATGTCGATGGTAACGTCCTTGCCCCGGGCAGTCACATCCCAGAACCAGATGCCCTGTGCTGACAATGTGAAAATTACTCGATAATCTACCCTGCGGCAGCTCCTTCCCACACAACACGATCCCTGCCGACGCTTACTGTACTTCCTGATTGAATGCCCAGTAGCGGGTAAAAGGAAATGCCTGATTCGCTATGAATGCGTAAGTATATATTGTTCAGGGACCCTTCCACAGGACTAGTCACAAGCTGGTTGATCATGGTTGAGCCGCTGATAGCCTGATGCAAGTCTCCGCTCTCCCAAAAGGTAAAGCACAGATCACCGGCCTGAATGCTATATTTCGAATCTGTAATGGTGGCTGCCATATCTCTCTATTCCTCCTATCCTTCATAAAAAGAAACCCGGCTGCATCCTATCCTGCATGCCGGGTTCCATAGACTCGGACTGCGGACAATCGCCTCAGCCCAAATCTGATTGAAGCGGTATCCTACTTATTCAAATTGTTCAGTTCATCCAGAACCGGCTGAACCAAGGATTGTTTGCTATCTACCCATTTCTTCCAATTGGCCTCCAAATCACCTGGTTGCAAAATCAAGTTGGCATATTCATTCTGATATTCGAACGATGCTTGGCTCTTCGCCTTGGAATCATACAATTGCACATCCCAATCATAAGTAGCCAGCTTGCCGCCTTCTGTTCCCAGCTTCGCTTTTTCTTTGAAGAGATCTATAGCTCTATCACGATATTCCTTCTTGATTGCTGGATTGATAACACTGAAGTCATCGCCTAGGACATACAAGCCTTCAAAACGAGCTGGATATTTATCTGACATGGAAGTTCCTTCAGGAAGCAGGCTCACAAGCTCGTTGTTATCGCCATATTTCCAGTCCGTGCCTTCGAAGCCCATATTCAGCAGCAATTGGCCTTCCTTGCTTGTCGAGTAATCAATTAGATCCATAATGCGCTCGAATTTCTCCTTACTAATGTTTGGAGAGAAGATCAATGAAGACCAGAAGTTAGGCTGTTCCAGGTTGCGGTACTTACCGTCATCCCCAAGAACAATCGCTGTATGAACAAGCTCATCACTCTCTACACCGAGATTCTTCTTCATCTGTGTATCCATGTCTTGTCTGTAAGATGCTAGACCGCCAAGGCTTGTCATAGCCGCTACACCCTTGACTCTGAAGTTATCGCTACCTTCATTGTTCTTCCAGGTGTAGAATTCTGGATTCAAGAGGCCTTCCTTGTAGGCTTGTTGCATTAATTTAAGACCAGTCAGCGTCTCAGGGTCAGCAGGACCCCAATGGAATTTGCCGTCCTCACCTTTGTAGAATGCGGACTCTACACGGGAGTGCTCGCTATTCGCCATAATGATATTCGTCAGAGCATCATCGGCATTGTACGAGATCGGAACGAGCTTGGAGCCCAGCTTACCAGGATCCTTCTCTTTTACCAATCTTGCATATTCCATCAGTTCGCTAGTTGTATAAGCATCCTTCAGTTCAAAACCAACTGCCTCCGCCCAATCCTTACGCAGTGCGATAACACCGATCTGGTTCGTAAGCGGATCCGCAGGTTTATTCTCGAAGTATACTGGTTTTGGCAGGATGTAAGTTCCGCCAGTCAACTCTTCCAGCTTGTCTCCAAGTCCAGTCAGCTTATAAGCAGCCGCAACATTCGGCCAACGTTCCTTCCAATCATCCGGGAATTTATAGAGAAGTCCTTGATCTACATAGTTCATGAAATCGCCGTGTACATAGTTCCAGCTTGCCACATCAGGAAGGTCGCCGGAGTTGATCCAGAGGCGAAGCTTCTCAGCCCAGGAATCCCATTGTACATAGTTGTAATCCCACTCGATATTGAATTTGTCCGTCCAGAACTTATGGAACTCATTGTCCATTTGGCCGTCCTTTACCTCAGTGAGCTGTGCGGTGGAAATTTTCAATTTGTCTTTGTATCCACCGTTCTCATCCTTGGCATTGCCTCCAGCATTGGACGCATTATCCTGCTTCGAGGAGCATGCCGTCAACATCATCGTTAGTACAAGTACGACAGCCAGAAGAGGTTTTACTGACAACTTTTTGTTCGTTTTCATACTTTACCCCCGTGTTAATAAGATTTTTGTTACCAGTTCAGTTTTCAGCACCGAGAAGGTTGAATGAAGCTAGGGCTCGAGGAGCGCAGCGTACGTAGTTGGTACGTTAGCACCTGAGATGTTTCCAGAGGAAACATGACTTCGTAAGCAATCGCTTAGGCCCGGCTGAGTTCAAGATTCGATGCCGAATTAGCTTCCTGATCCACTTCGTGATCAAAAGTGAACTAAAAATCTATTGGTTATCAGGTCTTGATTGCCCCTGTTAACACCCCTTTGGCGAAATGCTTCTGCAGCATTGGGAAGAAGCACATAATCGGCACCATCGATACAAAGACCGAGGCCATCTTCATCCCTGTGGAGAAGCCCGATTTGGTCAGAGCATCCACACTGGCAGCGTTGGATACGTTCGTAGTCGATTCTACAATGATTGTCCGCAGGACGTTCTGCAGTGGGAGCTGTTCCGCCTTGCGCAGGAAGATCATCGCATCATACCATCCGTTCCAGAAAGACACGCCATAGAACAAAGTAATTGTTGCCATAATCGGAGCCGCAAGCGGCAGTACAATGGAGAAGAGAATTTTCCATTCCCCCGCTCCGTCAAGTCTCGCCGATTCCATCAGCGATTCAGGCAGCCCCTGGAAATAGTTCATCATCAAAATCATATTGAAGGCACTGAAGCTTCCCACCAAGATGACCGACCAGAGTGATCCAGTCAGGTGGAGCGACTTCATGACCAGATATAGCGGAACGATCCCACCGTTGAATATCATCGTGAACAGGACGATGAAGAAGATCCCCTTTTACCAGGGAACTTATTCCTGCTTAGACCGTAGGCCATCGTACTCGTCAGGAACAAGCTGAGCGGCAGACCGATGATCAATATCTTAAACGTGTTCAGGAAACCCGTGAGAAGTCTTCCATCTTGGAATAGTGCCCGGTATGCGTCCAGCGTAGGGTGCTTCGGCCACAGCATCATCGGATTATCCGCATATTCCTTCTGGGTCGCGAACGAGATCATAATGACGTTCCAGAAAGGAATGATGATCATCAAGGACAATATCGTTAATAGGACTAATAGAAAATAATCCATAAACGTCATTTTTCCGACCCGAAATTTATGTCGTTTTGCAGCTTTCGTACTCATCTATCTCTACACTCCTTTCCTAACGGAATAATCCGTCTCCGCCCATCATTTTTGCAATCCGGTCCGCAGACAGCAGCAGAACCATATTCACCAATGACCGGAACAAGCTGACCGCCGTCGAGAACGAGAAGTCCGTTGAAGACTGGAACGTAATCCGGTAAATATACACGTCCAGCACCTGAGACACGTTCTGCGTAGCTGCATTCGCCAAGTTGAAGATCTGATCGAAACCGGCTGACATCAAACCGCCCACATTCAAAATGAACATTACCGTAACGGTTGGCAGAATGTTTGGAAGCGTAATTTTGAATATTTGTTGCATCCGTGATGCGCCGTCGATCTGTGCTGATTCATATTGATCCTGATCAATCCCGGAGATGGCGGCTAGGAAGATAATCGCTCCCCATCCTGTTGATTTCCAGATATCCGTAAGGATCAGCATCGGTAGGAACATCTTCTCGGAGCCAAGGAAATTGATCGTCGACAGTCCAAGCATTGAGAGCAAACTGTTCAGCAGACCATCATAAGACAGTACATTGATGATGATCCCGGACACGATAATCCAAGATAGAAATTGTGGAAAAGTAAATACCGTCTGGAACACTTTCTTCATCTTTCCCATCCGCAGCTCATTCAGCAAAAGAGCAAGCAGAATCGGGAATGGAAACGAAATAAAGAGTTTGATTATGTTGACGTATAACGTTCTCCATATCGCATCGACAAAGGTTGGATCACGGAAGACATACTTAAAATTCTCCCAGCCCACCCAAGGGCTTCCCCAGATCCCCATATTGGCTTTGTAATGCTTAAAGGCTAGCGATAAACCACCCATCGGCATATAAGCAAATACAAATAACCAAATCAAGCCGGGTAGGAGCAGCGTATAGGTCATCCGGTGTTTCCAGATTTCCATGAACCAGGACCGTGGTTTTGAACGCGTATTTGTTTTTTGTTCAGGTCCTATGGCAGCAGGTTTCAAATTGCATCCCCTCACTCTTCTTAATTCTTATCATCAAACAGGAATTCAAAAGTCGTCTTGAGATGTTCCTCCCAGAAGAACCAATCATGGGTTCCCGGGCCTTCCACATACTCGAAATTAAATGGTGTAGAACGCATATGATCGGCGAACTCGCGATTCATCCCAATGAAGGGATCCTCCGTACCGCAGCAGCAAAGCAGAGCCGGGAGCTTCGCACCTTCTTCAATCCGTTTGGCAGCAAGCGCATATAAATCCTGCTCCGGCTTAACGAGAAGCTCGGTTCCAAAGACAGCCTGCATCTCTCTGGCCATCCCCGATTCCATCTTCGGATCACGAAGACGCTGCTGAATATCAGTTACCCCTGACAGCGATACAGCCTTGGCATATCGGTCCGGATAAGTGAGAGCAGCCTTCAACGCGCCATATCCGCCCATGGACAACCCTGTAATATAGGTGTGCTGCGGATCATTGTTCAGCTTGAACAGACGAGAACAAAATGCGGGCAGCTCCTGCGTGACATAATGGAAATAATCCAGGCCATACTCCATATCGGTGTAATAGCTACGATTCACTTGCGGCATGATAACCGTGCAGCCATATCTGGCAGCATACAGTTCCACCGTTGTCAGACGATGCCAGGTGCTCGCATTATCGCCTGCACCATGCAGCAAATACAAAGTACTTTCTGAAGGAACTCCGCTATCAACCGGGAGATCACATGGATACTAGTTGTCATTCGCAATGTCGGCGATCCTGTATCTATCGTGATGTGCGCCATATGTAACCCCTTTCATCAACGCTTGATTTTGAGCGGCTTCATTACTAGCAGCTTCAATGATCTATTAACGTAATCCACCCCCTGGTGGACTACAAGACCCATACAGACACGAAACGTTTCTCAGTTCACATAAAATCATATTAAAATAGATAAAAAGCCTACTTCCTCCTGTACCATTAGGGTACAAGCCTATGATACTCATGTTAATTAGACCTGGATACAGGAAAATAAAGGATGATGTAAGCGATTAACTCGAATCGTTTCGATAACATCATATTCCTGTTCCTAGATCGTGTCAACCATATTTTTTACAAATTATTTTTCGAACTCCTGGACTGGAAAATCATCGGGAAACTGTGTTTTATCATATACTTACGGCCTGTAATAGGAATTGATCTTGAATCGGTAATCGCTTCCACTCTGACGGTTGACACCTTGGTGAAAATATAATAAATTCTTTTTTGATAGTGTTTTTATGAAACGTTTCTATTCATTCCAACAAGAAAGAAGGCTCCCTAACCATGGCTCTGTCACTTACAGGCTTTGTCGATCGTGTTACTGAGCAAGGATTAAACGTATTGTCCTCACGTGTGCTCCAGCATGGAGAGCTTGCAGCACAGTGGGATCTAACCATAGATGAGCGGCGAATTCAGCACTCTATCAGCAAATCCTTTACCTGTATGGCTGCAGGACTGGCAATCTCAGAAGGAAAGCTGTCATTACATACGAAGCTGAAAGAATTTTTCCCGCAATATGTCTTTGAAGACGCTAATATAGAGCCAGCCATGCACCCCGGTGATCTAACATTATATGATCTGCTCCGCATGACTTCCGGACATGACAACCCTCCGCTTACTATGACGGAGAGAGCAAGCCTTGAAGAGAAGGACTGGGTAAAATACTATATGTCTCTACCTCTGGACAGAGCTCCAGGAGAGTTGTTTACCTATAGTAGTGGTGACACCTTTATCATCTCAGCATTAATCCAAGCCGCAACGGGACAGACCGTGCAGGATTATTTAACCCCGCGCTTATTCGAACCATTGGGGATTCATGATGTATATTGGGAGACTTCCCCGCTTGGCATTACGCTCGGATGCGCCGGATTGGTCATTAACAATGAGGAGCTTAGCCGCTTTGGTCAATTTTTGCTGCAGAGAGGTTTGTGGGAAGGCAAGCAATTGGTGCCTGCGGAGTGGATTGACTTTGTAACGCGCAAGCAAATCGACAACCAAGGCAGCTCGGATTGGAGCCAGGGCTATGGCTGCCAATTCTGGATGTGTACCCATGACGTCTATCGTGCGGATGGGGCCTATGGTCAGTTCTGTATCGTATTGTCCGATCAGGACGCTGTAATTGCTATCAATAGCCAGGAAGAGCATATGCAAGAGATTCTGGATATTGTATGGGCTGAAATCTTCCCGCAGTTATAAGGTAACTACAATTTCGTTGAATAACTTCACATCGAAAACCGCCATAATATGCAGTGTTACGGATTGTCCACGAGGACAAGATAATCCGAGTCCAATCGATATTATGGAGGGTTAGACCATGCTGGAGGATATTAATAGCAATTATGACTGCTCTCGATCCGGAGATGATCTTCATCAACTGATACAAGAGCTTGAATCCCTGCGCGGACAAGGTACAGCAAGCAAGGAGATTCAAGAACGGGTTCATCGTCTAGAGAATCAAATCTCATTCATCAGGAACAAATGCGATATTCCATAATGTATCATTAGGGACCCGGGAACCTCCGTGGTCCTTTTCTTTTATTAGTGCCTAGTTCGGTGTAAGCGAATGTCTATTTTTGACCATCAAAGCGCATTTTTCAACTAGCTGGATCGCTTGAACTGTGATACGCTCTCACTTATTCATAACATCATTATCATGGATCGGAGAGGGCATTTTGATTACATCATCAAAAGCTTCAAAGCGTAATTACATATTCCAGGTGTTGACCGTATTTATCGGTTTCCTGGTATTCGGTTTCTCCGAGAACGTTAAAGGCCCGGCCATTCCGCGAATTCAGATGAATTTCGGCTTGGACGAGATGCAGATTGGAACGCTGCTATCGCTGAATTCACTCGGCTATCTGCTGGCCTGTTCATTTACCGCCTTCTTGGTGCGGAAGTGGGGCGTCAAATGCGTCACATTAATCGCTTTTGGCTCGATGGTCGCCTCCGGAATTTTCATATTCCTATCTCAAAGCTACCCTGCGTTAACAGGCTCCTATTTCTTCATGTATCTCGGCAACGGGATGCTGGAGATCGCGCTGGCCGTACTAGGCGCCCAAATCTTCATCAAAAATACCGGCACGATGATGAACTTATCGCATTTCTTCTACGGCTTAAGTTCAACGGTCGCTCCGATGCTCGCATCAGGTCTGATGACTGTCACTCTCTTCGGACACACGCTCGATTGGAGAGGCATGTATCTGGTCGTGTTGTCCTTATGTCTCATCCCGATGATCCCGGCTCTGCTTGGCCGGTTTCAGACCAGAACAATTCGGAGGAAGAACGAACGCCGATGAAGGCATTCCTGCGTGATCCGGTCATGTGGTTGCTCGTTACCATTCTATCCTTCGGTGTCGTCTCTGAGTTGGCCGTAGGCGGATGGCTCGTTAACTTCCTGGAGAAGGCTTATCATTGGGATACTACCGCAGCCGCGGGGATGTTATCCGGATTCTTCCTATGCTTCACCTTAGCCCGGCTGGTCATAGGCCCCATTGTTGACCGGATCGGCTTCACATTATCCTTAATTATTCTGGCAGCCTTTACTGGCGTCTGTACCTTCGCAGCCATTCTAATCGGCGAGCCGGGGGCGGTTCTGTTCGCAATTGCCGGGATCGGTATCGCACCGGTCTATCCGACCATTATGGCGTTGATCGCCAAGCGATACCGCAGCAACAGCGACACCGCCATCACCTTCATCGTCACGCTGATGGGCGTCGGCAGTGTCATCGGCAACTATCTAATCGGGGCAATTACTGACGGTATCAAGCGACTATTTATGTCCAGCCAAGGCCCAGAGCTCGGCTTGCTTCGCGGACTGCAGGCCGGATATGGCTTCATCGGCTTATGTGCGATCATCTGCTCGCTAGCTAGCCTTGTTCTGTACCGTCATTTGAAGCGGAGACAAGAACTTCTGTAAGTATTTTCTATCGAACCTCATATACTTGTAACATTGCTTTTAAAAAAGCAACTGAGATTCTACTCCTAGAGGTATATCACCAAGTTCGAGATTCATTCGTTGAACTTTGGTGCCATATATACTTCAACACAAGCAAGGGGGTTATGTATGTCAGAGTTCAAGTATGTACGTTTGTTAAAAATTGCGGCTATCTTTCTGCCAGGTTTGTTCGCTACATTTGTATTTCTGGGTAATCTGATGGATTTTGGATCGAACTATGAGTTTGTTAAGCATGTTCTCTCCATGGACACAACCTTTGAGGGTAATGATCTTATGTGGCGTTCGATCACGAGCCCAGCAGCATGGCTGGTTGCTTACTGGGTATTGATTATTGCTGAAGGGGCGGTTGCGGTTCTTGGTTGGGCTGCAGCAATCCAAATGCTCAGGGCGATCAACAAAGATTCCCAGACGTTCTCATCTACGAAGAAATTAGGGTACATTGCATTTCTCCTAGCTCTTTGTATTTGGTTTGTAGGATTTATTGTGATCGGTTCCGAATGGTTTGCTATGTGGCAATCACAGATTTGGAATGGTAAACAAACCGCTATGGACATTACCGAAGTACTCCTAGGATTTATGATTCTATTCAGTCTTCCTGAAGGAACCACGAAGAAATAAGATTATAAGCAAAAAGAAACCCCTCCTTGGTAGAAGGTAGTTACACACACTACACTACTAACGGAGAGGTTTCTTATTTTTCTGCATTCTTGTCTGAGAACTTTAATTCTTTAACACTGGTTATTAACTCTGAAGTGGTCGCTTAACTGGCTGCCCTGGCACTAGCCTTACTTCCTCGTCATAGAGCTTGATCGTAATGACTTCACCCTCTACAAGCTCTACAGTTACATCGTCCCGCCCAATCGATACACCGATGAGACGTCCGCGGAAGTTGAGACGGAACGCATATTTCTGCCAATCCTGTGGAATGGCTGGCGCGAGCGAAAGACCGCTCTCCTTCAGACGCATGCCAGCAAAGCCGAATACAATCGACATCCATGTGCCGCCCATATTGGCCATATGCAAGCCGTCTTTCGTATTGCCATGCGTATTATCCAGATCCAAACGCGCAGTCTCGATGAAGTACTCATACGCCTTTTCCATATTGCCGATCTTCGAAGCCATAATGCTGAAGATGCAGGATGACAAAGAAGAATCATGTGTCGTGATTCCTTCATAGTAGTCGTATGAACGCTTGATTGTCTCTTCGCTCTGCTCATCCTCAAGCAGGAAGTGAGCTAGCACAGTATCCGCCTGTTTACACACTTGATAGCGATAAATGGTCAACGGATGATAGTGCAGCAATAACGGGTGATTCTCCTTCGGTGTGTTCTCAAAGTCCCATACTGCCTTGCGAAGGAACGTATCATCCTGCGGGTTAATGCCAAGCGCCTCATCATATGGCAACAGCATAGCATCGGCAGCTTTATCCCAAGCGGAAATCTCCTCTTCGGTAATTCCAAGGCGGACACAGAGAGCCTTAAACCCGGCAGCATTGTAGTCCTTCAGGATCGCACAGCTCTTGGCTGCCCACTTCAAGTTATGTTTGGCCATCACATTCGTGTAATAGTTATTGTTCACACAGCAGGTGTATTCATCTGGCCCAGTTACCTCATCGATATGGAAGGCCCCATTATAATAGTGGCCAATCTCAGCCCATAGACGAGCTGTCTCAATCAACACCTCTGCCCCATAGGACAGAAGGAAGCCCTTATCCTGCTCAGCGAGATAATACTGGATATAGCTGTATGCGATATCCGCGCTAATATGATACTGCGCCGTTCCCGCCGGGAAGAACGAGGAACATTCCGTACCTGCGATCGTGCGCCATGGGAATAATGCCCCCTGCTTATGCCCCATCTCGCGAGCTCTTGCCCTGGCATGATCGAGCGATGAATATCGATACAGCAGGAGCTGACGGGCTATGTCCGGCTGCGTCATCAGGAACACTGGGAACATATAAATTTCCGTATCCCAGAAATAATGGCCTTCATAACCTTCCCCGCTCAAGCCTTTGGCAGAGATATTGCTGTGTTCATCCCGACCCGCTGATTGCAGCAATTGGAACAGGTTGAAGCGAATCCCTTCCTGTAGCTGCGCATCATTCTCGATCAGCACATCAGCGGATTTCCAATATTGTTGCATATATTCCGTCTGTTCTGCCAACAATTCCTCGAAAGAAAACTCCTTCAGATGTTCTTGCAATCGAATCCCCTGTTCGACAATCGCTTCGCCATGGCGGAGGTTGTCTGTGTACAGGTTATACTTCGTCAGAGTCGCCGCTTCTGTCAACGTGAAGGAAGCTGTATAAGTCACTTGACCTGCATCGGCCTGCAATTGAACGTCGGCATTGGTGCTCAGATCATGACGAGTTACGCAGGCCGCCCGCAGCTTAGATACCATCGTCTCATCGACGACATAGCCTATGTCACCTTCAACTCCAGCATCAACCACCTTCATCCGCTCGGCATGTCCGGCCCCGACCCTTGGGTCGTTGGCGTTCGTATAGTTCGTCACTTTACCATTAACGGTCGAGACGATTCTTACTTGGCCATTGTAATTCACCGGCTCGATCCGCATCTGGATCGCGAACAACTCGCGGTGGGTGAAGGATACAAAGCGGCGGAAGATTAGTTTGATCTCTTTGCCGGCAGGTGATCTCCACTGCAGCATTCTCTCTGCATACCCTTTATCCATATGCAGGCTGCGCTCATGCACGGTGATCGTTCCCTGATCAAGACGGAACGGCTCTTCTTCATCACCTAAGTAGATCAGAATCGTCTGTGCATCGATATTATTAACGAGCTTCTGTTGTGTATCAGGAAAGGCGAACAATTTCTCGCCGTAAGGAATTTCTATAACATCGTGAAAGGCATTCAGATAAGTACCGCGAATCGTGGACATTCTGCCCCATAACCTTCTTCAAAGTTGCCTCGCACCCCTAAGTAACCGTTTCCAAGTGCAAAAATACTTTCCATATTCAACAAAGCTTGCTGTGACAGTTCAGCGTTTGATATTCTCCAGGTCATGATCGGTCCTTCCTCCCTAACAGGTTATGCTTGAATTTTAGTGCGAAAAGAAATTATGTTATACTAAAATATCAAGTTTTTTATCAATATTTTTAGGTGGTGGGAAATAATGAACAAGTCCTCCCGTCCGGACAATCAGCCATATTATGTATCATCCCGGATGCAATATTTGCGTGACAATTTCATCCATCCCCCCTTCGATTATGAGCATGAGCTGCTGGAAGCGATCCGCTTCGGCGATGAACATAGAGCGATGGACATGCTGCACAAAATTAATGAGCTAGAGGCCGCAGTTCTTGCCGCCTACCCACTACGTTCCAAGAAGAATGCCTTGATCGCTTCCTGCACTTTATTCACTCGAGCGATTATCAAGGGTGGGGTTGATCCGGAGATCGCCTTTCATTTAAGCGATACGATGATATTGGAAATTGAGAAGGCTGGGGATGTCGAGCGACTCATTCATTTCGAATATGAAATGCTAGTGCAGTTCGTGGCGATGATCCGTTCCGAGAAAGCTGAGCTGCCTTACTCTCATATTGTAAATCTGGCGATTCGCTACATCCGCGAGCATATTTTTGAAGAACTAACCCTACAGAAGATAGCAGATGTCCTTCAGGTTCATCCCAGCTATCTGTCAGACCGATTCAAGCGGGAGACAGGCACTCCAATCACAACCTTCATTAATGGGCGAAAAATCGAAGAATCCAAGCATCTGTTGATCCATACAAATCAATCTATATCTGAAATTGCCTTTACGTTCAAATTCTGCAATCAGAGTTATTATACGCAGTTATTCAAGAATTTTACTGGCATGACCCCGAGAAAATTCCGTATCAGTGGCGCTGAGAGGGCGTAATTGGATCTAGACGGATAGATCGACTATTTCCTTCGAGCTCTAACGAATCTACAAATCGTTATATCCAAATAAACGAGGGGAATTTGAGTCTAACGAAACACCATATCGTTATTTGAGGGAATTGCTGATTTTTTGCCCCTTATTTGCATCAATAGCGATACTGAGTTTCGTTAAAAGTTCTAGCAGCATATTTTGAGGCAAATAACGATACTCTGTTTCGTTAAAAATAAAAAGCAGCCCTTCCTCCTCAGGAAATGGCTGCTTTTATTCACTAGGTTGTAAATGCGGGAGTCCTTATGCTTGCTGCTTCATCTGCTTGCTTCTAAGCTGTCCGCAAGCGGCATCGATGTCCGTGCCATGCTCCATCCGAACGCTGCAGCTAATACCCTGCTTCTTCAGCTCGTCATAGAACTCAAGCACGGATTCCTTATCACTGCGCTGATATTGGCTGTGCTCATCTACCGGATTGTAAGGAATCAAGTTCACATTAACATATGACCTGCGACTGTCCAACAGCTCCGTCAACTCCACAGCCTGCTCCCGGCCATCGTTCACACCCCGGAGTAGTATATACTCGATCGTAATCCGCTGATTCGTGCGATCTAGATAATAATCAATCGCCTCCATCAGCTTCTCGATCGGAATGCCGCGATTGATCTTCATGATTCTAGTCCGCAGCTCATTGTTCGGAGCATGCAGAGAGATCGCCAGATTGACTCGCAGGTTAAGATCGGCAAATTCCTTAATTTTCTCTGCTAGACCGCTAGTTGAGACCGTAATATGTCTTGGGCCAATCGCCAGTCCCTTGTGGTCGGTCATCACTTTCAAGAAATTAATGACATTCTCAAAATTGTCGAATGGCTCGCCAATACCCATAACTACGATATGACTAACAAGTTCTCCGCGCTGTACCTCATCCAGATAGAGCTGAACTTTCATAATTTGCTCTACAATTTCACCCGTGGACAGGTCTCTGCTCTTCTTCAGCAATCCACTCGCGCAGAAGCTACAGCCGATATTGCATCCCACCTGGGTCGTTACGCAGACGGATAGACCGAACTTATGCCTCATCAGTACCGTCTCAATCAGATTTCCATCCTGTAATTTGAACAGAAATTTTACAGTACCGTCCTTGGACTCCTGCCGAGTATGCTCGGACATTGTCTGCATCGTCATATGGTCGCTTAGCAGCTGTACACACTGTTCCGGAACATCTACCATCTCCGAAATACTCTTAACCCGCTTGCGATATAAGTTATCCCAGACGAACCCAGCCCTTGATCTCTTCTCGCCATGTTCTTCGAGCCAAGCTCCAAGCTGGTCTAATGTATATCCATAAATGGATGTATTATTCATGCCAGTTCCTCTTTTCAAAACTGTAAAATAGCCTCTCATCTGTCAATCCGCGAGAGGACTGTAATCTGTACTATTGTCCCAAATTTTCAGTATTAACACAAGGGCTATGCCGCGCTTGCCAACACTTGCTTTCTTTCATCAACTGCATCATTTCATTAACTTGTAAATTCCACTCTAATACAGGCTCTTTATGATAGAAAATAGTTGACTATTTACTCTATTAGATTTATGTTTATTAATAGGTAGATTCATATTTTTTCCAAATCAATTCATCTCTTAAATGGATCAAGGCAAACCCTTCGAAAGACGGGGACGCAAAGCTATAGGGGCTTCGTGAGGACAACTCCTTCACATGCCAGCCAGTTGCCGATATAGAAGCGTAGAGCGTTATTATCGCTTGAACCGTCCTTCTTACTCGGTAAGAAGGTTTTTTTGTTTCTATGAAACTCTCATTTTTGAACTTTATTGCTATTTTCATATTGATAAGGGCAAACCCTTCGAAAGATGGGGGCGCAAAGCTATAGGGGCTACAGCGGATATACCGCCAGGCCAGCCAGCTGCCGATATGGAGAATGAATACTTCATTCATTTCTTCCGATTCGGTGAATTATGCGAATTTTTGAAATGAATGGAGAGATTATTTTGAAGCTGATCAGACGTATCCCGATCCTGTTTCTTACCTGCCTACTCTTTGTTATGAGCTTCTCGAACACATTCAGCTACGCTCAGGCCGACAATAACCTGCTTAAGGACATCGTGATATTACCCCAAGGCAATTACAACAAGCTTGAAGCCGATAAGATGATGAATCATCTGGCACTTATACCTACTCCACTTCTGCAGGGCCTCAAGGACAAGCATGTAAATATTAAGCTGGTCTCCGGTAAAATAACCGATGAGCCCGAATTCTCGCAGTATAAGGGAATCACCCCACGGGGATGGGAGAATACCGGCCTCACTTGGGACGATGTTCCTGGCGTTAGCTCTAATATCGTTATAGCTAGAATCGGCTATAGCGACCAGGGTAAAGGCCACAACGGGCAGAACTTAGAGCTTCATGAGACTTTCCACGCCATAGACCGTCTTGTACTCGACAACATCAGCTCTTCCTCTAAATTCTTAGACATTTGGAAGAAGAAGCCGACGTAGATTATAAGGGAGATGGGTATGTATCAACTTACTCTACCGAATATTTTGCAGAGACCGCAACGCTCTATCTATATAGTGAACAGACACAAGCTAAGCTTAAGAAGGACATGCCGTTAACCTATGATTTTATGAATGAGTTATTCTCTAAATATCAATAAATATAACAAAAGAGGCTCCGTTCCGGCTATATCACATCCCGGACAGGAGCCTCTTCTTCATTTTAAATCACTTATTCCTTAAGGTTCGACTCTATGCGGCTTGAGTTGTTCCCAAGTCTCATAACCGTCAGCATTGCGTGAGTAATCATGGTTATTGGTCGCTTCGATGACATCCTCATAATACCAGCTTGTTGCTGGATTATCCGGCCACTTCTTGGCATCCTCAAGGATTCCAGATTCCTTCACTTTGCGATTCAATACACTATTGATGAAGGACATAGCCTCCGCTCTAGTAATATATTGGTTCGGCTTGAAGGTTCCGTCTGTATAGCCCTTGATCCATCCTTTGTTACCTGCCGAAAGAATGTACTTCTCAGCCCAATGTCCACTAATGTCTGTAAACAATCCGCTCTTCCGATCATCAAGCTTATCGAATCTGGCAGCAATTGCGGCAAATTCAGCCCGAGTGATCGGTTGACCTGGTTTGAATGTTCCATCCGGATAACCGGTAATAATACCTGCATTGACCATCGTCGAAATATGCTTATTGGACCAACGCGTGTTCTTCACATCACTAAATGAATTGGATGTGGAGTAATAGTTAGCCCGACTTTCATCATCCATCAGACGATAGAAAATCGCTGCCACTTCTTCACGACTGATATTGTTCTGCGGCTTCACATTGCCATCTGGATAGCCTTGGATATAATCGAAGTGGTTCTCGGTATCCAATTTAGGCGGTACTGGCGGCAATGGTGTTACCGGTGGCGGAGGAGGTAATGGTGTTGTATAAGAGCCTCCTGGGCTAGGACCGCTCGGGTCCGGATTGCCTGAAGAATTCTTCGTGTAATAGAAGATGTACTCTAGCGATTCGCCCTCTTTAATCTCATACGATACGCTTGACTTCGTCGGAGTATATCCTGACACGCTTACTGCTTTTAATGTCAGTATATCTCCTAACTTGCCTTTCTCTGTACTTGGAGTGGCAAGCTGACGATTGGTGCCCTGCTCAAGGTATTTGATGGTTACTGTGTACTCGGCTGGTTCTGGATCTACTTGTTTGTTGTAGTAGAATTCATAATATTGCTCCAGAGCATCAGTAAACGTATAAGAATGACTCGATTCCTCTGGTACGTACACTGCATCCGTTACAGTTGGAACCTTTGCATGTAAGTCAATCTCCTTACCCTCAAATCCATATTTCCTATCCGGGTCTGCTACAGGCTCCCCAGTCTCTCGATCAAGATAGTAGATCGTGAGCATCAGACTCTCTTCAGGTTCTGTAGGTTCATCTTTGGTGTAGTAGAAGACAACCTCATTATATTCCTTATCTTCTACCAAGTAACTATAAGTGGTAGGATCCTCAGGCGTATAACCCGTAAACTGCTTCGCCTCAAGATCAATCCGATCTCCGACGATAGCATTCTCAATCACTTCCCGACCAAGTTCTTCCGTCGATTCACGATCCACATATTTTACAGTCACCGATGTAAATTTCTTTTCAGGTTCAGTAGGCTCATCTTTGGTGTAGTAGAAGACAACCTCATTATATTCCTTATCTTCTACCAAATAATCAACTGAGGTAGGAGCTACCTTTGTATAACCCTGAATTGTCTTCGCCTCGAGATTGATAAGCTTGCCGACGACAGCATTATCAATTACCTCTCGATCAATTTCTTCATTCGATTTGCTATCTACATACCTTACAGTTACCGTCGTAAATTTCTCTTCAGGTTCAGTAGGCTCATCTTTGGTGTAGTAGAAGATATACTCATTTCCTTCGGCCTTCAACACATAAGTGTCTTCCGACTTCTCTGGTGTATATCCCTCTACTTCTGCGGCTGTTACCTTCACCGTTTCTCCGGTCTTCCCTGGAACTGAAGTTGACGGGGATAACTCCTTATTCGTTCCCTTCTCCAGGTATTTCACCGTTACCGCCTGCTTATTCGCAGTGTAGTAGAAGATGTACTCGTTACCCTTGGCCTTCACTGTATACGTGTCTTCCAACTTCTCTGGTGTATATCCCGCTACTTTTGCGGCTGTTACCTTCACCGTTTCTCCGGTCTTCCCTGGAACTGAAGTTGACGGGGATAACTCCTTATTCGTTCCCTTCTCCAGGTATTTCACCGTTACCGCCTGCTTATTCGCAGTGTAGTAGAAGATGTACTCGTTACCCTTGGCCTTCACTGTATACGTGTCTTCCAACTTCTCTGGTGTATATCCCGCTACTTTTGCGGCTGTTACCTTCACCTTTTCTCCGGTCTTCCCTGAAACTGAAGTGGACGGGGATAACTCCTTATTCGTTCCCTTCTCCAGGTACTTCACCGTCACCACTTGCTTATTCGCAGTATAGTAGAAGATATATTCGTTATTTCCGGCCTTCATTGTATAACTGTCTTCCGATTTCTCTGGTGTATATCCCGCTACTTTTACGGCTGTTAACTTCACCGTTTCACCGGTCTTCCCTGGAACTGAAGTGGACGGGGATAACTCCTTATTCGTTCCCTTCTCCAGGTACTTCACCGTCACCACTTGCTTATTCGCAGTATAGTAGAAGATATACTCGTTATTTCCGGCCTTCATTGTATAACTGTCTTCCGATTTCTCTGGTGTATATCCCGCTACTTTTGCGGCTGTTACCTTCACCTTTTCTCCGATCTTCCCTGAAACTGAAGTGGACGGGGATAACTCCTTATTCGTTCCCTTCTCCAGGTACTTCACCGTCACCGCTTGCTTATTCGCAGTGTAGTAGAAAATGTACTCGTTTCCTTCGGCCTTCATCGTATACGTGTCTTCCGACTTCTCTGGTGTATATCCCGCTACTTCTGCGGCTGTTACCTTCACCGTTTCTCCGGTCTTCCCTGGAACTGAAGTGGACGGGGATAACTCTTTCTTCGTTCCCTTCTCCAGGTACTTCACCGTTACCGCTTGCTCTTTCGCGGTGTAGTAGAAGATATACTCATTTCCTTCGGCCTTCAACACATAAGTGTCTTCCGACTTCTCCGGTGTATATCCCGCTACTTCTGCGGCTGTTACCTTCACCGTTTCTCCGGTCTTCCCTGGAACTGAAGTTGACGGGGATAACTCCTTATCCGTTCCCTCCTCCAGGTACTTCACCGTTACCGCTTGCTCTTCGCCGTGTAGTAGAAGATATACTCATTTCCTTCGGCCTTCAACACATAAGTGTCTTCCGACTTCTCCGGTGTATATCCCGCTACTTCTGCGGCTGTTACCTTCACCGTTTCTCCGGTCTTCCCTGGAACTGAAGTTGACGGGGATAACTCCTTATCCGTTCCCTCCTCCAGGTACTTCACCGTTACCGCTTGCTCTTTCGCCGTGTAGTAGAAGATATACTCATTTCCTTCGGCCTTCAACACATAAGTGTCTTCCGACTTCTCCGGTGTATATCCCGCTACTTCTGCGGCTGTTACCTTCACCGTTTCTCCGGTCTTCCCTGGAACTGAAGTGGACGGGGATAACTCCTTATCCGTTCCCTCCTCCAGGTACTTCACCGTTACCGTTTGCTCTTTCGCGGTGTAGTAGAAGATATACTCATTTCCTTCGGCCTTCAACACATAAATGTCTTCCGACTTCTCTGGTGTATATCCCGCTACTTCTGCGGCTGTTACCTTCACCGGTTCTCCGGTTTTCCCTGAAACTGAAGTTGACGGAGATAACTCTTTCTTCGTTCCCTTCTCCAGGTACTTCACCGTCACCTTTTGCTCGTTGGCGGTGTAGTAGAAGATATCCTCGTTACCCTTGTCCTTCACTTTGTACTCATGAGTTGCCTCTTTCGCTGTATAACCCGGAATGCTCTTCGCTACCAGCGTCAAAGTCTTACCCGGTACTCCCGGTACCTCTGTAGGTTCCGAAAGTTGTTTGTTCGTACCTTCTTCCAGATACTTCACTTTCACCGCAGTGATACTGACCTGAGGTATAGGGAAATTCTTAGAAGTTTTCTGATCATTCACATTCATGTAATCGATCGTTGTCGTCTTGTTCGTTGGGTACAATGTATCTATGACAGGATCTTTGGAAGGATCAATCACTACAATGTAGGTCAGGGTAGCAGATTTCCCCTCAGTGAGTGGTCCAACGGTCCACTTAAATGTTTCAGACGTTGCATCCCAAGATACTTCACCTTGAGAAACTTCATAATCCTTGCCATTGATGCCTTTCGGCTTCAGGTTAAACTTATCGCCCATAGGGTCTGTCACAACCGCACTCCTGACAGTGGACTTGATATCGCTAGATATCTCGCCAAACACCTTCAGTAGATCGTCACTATTCGCAGAATAGTAGCCTTGTTCCTGGGCGCTGTTACGCAATACGTATTCAGCATTGTTATTGCTACCGACTTCTAATCCAATAGTATAAATGCCAATACCTTTGTCGCGTAGAAGCTTGGCATGTGAAATTGTCGGAAGCCCATTATCCGTGACATTATACGAACCGATTTTATACCCGTTATACGAATTTAAAATTATAAAACCCTCTTTAGGTAAAACAAAATCCGATCCATTTCCCTTTAGAGTAGTATTAGAATCAGTAATCGCAAAGTTATATTTGTTTCCTGGCCAGGAATAGTCCTTTGCCTTCGTTCCCTGATAACTATACGTTGGCTCGCCGTCACTTAACAGCACAATATATTTCTTTCTCTGAGCATTACTATTCTTCGAAAAGAGATCATCGGCCATTTTAAGTCCGGCTTGAATATTTGTACCGCCAGATGCACTGATTCCATCAATTGCATCTATGAATTGTTTCTTCTTAGAAACATCCGTGAAACCAATTTCTTCTTTAGCCGTCTTTTCAAATGAAACAGCCGCCAGACGTACGTCCGATCCAGCCGTTAGTAGATTATTTGCGAAGCTCTTGGCCGCTTCTTTCGCACTTTTCAAGCGAGTGCCTTTCCCTTCCCCATACTGCCCGATTTGTCGATAACGAGCACAATATCCGTAGGGGTCTGGGTCTTCAACTGCTTTCCTTCGACTGTCAGTGTAACCTGCCACTCTCCATAATTACCTGTAGACGTCGCTCTTTTGTCCAATTGTGCAAAGTCCTGATCGCTTGTATCATTGCCAGCACCCAATGCCATCAGCCGGCATACCCAATAAGAGCGATATCATGCACAACCAAGTAACAATAAGTTTAATTCCTCTTCTCATAGCTCCTCCTCAATTGGGTATCCCCACTCCCTTGCTTGCATATTCCGATAATAATCCCCCTTTCACAAGCGGAAAGAAAACAAAAAAAATCCGCCTGCACCAACGATATACGTCGTGAATGCAGCCGGACTGTCATTAGCCTGATCAGAATACTGATCAGAACCCGAAGACTCCAGAGCTTTGCGACCTAACCTTTCGGTTAGTGTGCCGAAATGTGGAATATAAAAGAGGTCCCTGTTCTCTAGATGAAGAACAACGGCCTCTGTGTTGAAATTAATATATTCCACAATGACAACTGGAGTCAATATCTAAAAATGTCGAAAAATGACTAGTTTTGTCGAATTTAAATCGCTTTTTTTGTCTAATCTCTGCTCCAAATTTTGGCGATTAAACGAAGTAATTCAAGATACAACCAGACAAGCGTAACCATCAGACCGAAAGCCCCATACCATTCCATATACTTAGGAGCCCCGTTCTGTGCACCGTTCTCGATAAAATCAAAATCGAGAACGAGATTCAGCGCAGCGATAATTACAATCACCACAGAAATCCCGATACCGAGAGGCGTACTGTCATGCAAATAAGGGATTTGTACACCAAACATCCGCAGAACAATGCTTAGCAGATAGAGCAGTGCTACACCGCCGGTTGCCGCAAATACACCGAGTTTGAAATTCTCTGTCGCCTTAATAATTCTCGTCTTGTAAGCAAGCAACAGGGCAAGGAAGACTCCCATAGTCAGCAAGGCTGCCTGCAAAGTGATACCATGGTACAGATTCTCGTAGATCGCTGAGATCGCACCGAGGAAGAAACCCTCACAAAGGGCATAAATCGGTACTAAATAAGGAGAAGCAGATGGCTTGAACGCGAGAATTAACGCAATGACTAGCCCGATAACAGCTCCGCCAATGGCGAAAGGGACCACATTCTTCTCTTCGAAGAACATCATCCATGTACCGAAGGCACTAGCCAGCAAAATAATGAGCGTAATAAACGCCTTATTCACTGTACCTCCGATTGTCATCCGATCCAAATCGCTAAACTGACCGGCTCTTTCAAAAGTCTTGTCATTTAGAGTGGGATTACCGCTACGACCTATCAAGAATTAATCACCTCATCAATGAATTTGCTTATATATTACCATAATACTCGAGCCAGTCCCATAAAATCCCTACAATTTTGAAAATAGCAATACATCCTCAGATCATCTGCCTAGCTTCCACTTATTCTATCTATGACGCTCTTGCTCCGGTTGCTCCATGACTCTTCATCATCTTCTGCATCCCGTTCGTTGCTCTCACCGTACCATCAGGCATCACCCATAGCGCCTCGACTCCATCCAGCTTCTTCACAAGTGCAGCGCTCTGCTCATAAGGCAGTAAAAAGACAACCGTCGACAAAAAATCCGCCAAACCCGAATCCTCGGTAATAACCGTCACCGCTCGATAATAATCACCCGGCATTAAGGTCTTCGGATCGATCAAATGATGGTACTTCACGCCGTCTACCGTGTAATAACGCTGATAATCACCACTGCTGACGACAGATGCATCGCGGATAAATACCGTATCCAGTAGATTATCCTCTTCTATCGCAATGAATTTATTCGGATTCTGGATACCAACGCCCCAACGCTGCCGCACACCATCCAGCGGTTTCCCTACAGAACGGATATTCCCGCCGGCGCTGATCATGAAGGAGTTCATTCCTTGCGCCTTCATTTCCTTGGCCACCAGTTCAGTCGCGAAGCCCTTGGCTACAGCGCCGACATCCAGAGACATTTTTGCATCTTCCAAATATACCGTGCTATTGGCCTCATCGATAATAACCTTGCTGAAATCAATATGCTCCGCAGCCTTCTTCAGTCCTTCCATCGGCGGTAGCTTAGCCTGATCTGGATTGGCAATACCCGCTTCACGATAGTCATGCCATAGCTCCAGAACCGATCCCATAGCTATATTGGTCTCACCAACCTTGTCATACCATTCCTTAGAGAACTGGATTAAATCGATGATCTCCTTGCTGACCTTAACAGGCTCAATTCCGGCTTGATCATTGATCGTCTTCACATTGTTCAAACCTTCATAGTTATTGTAAATATCATATAACTGGTGCAGCTCCAGAAATCGTTCATGGATTTGCTCGAAGTACTGTTGGAATTGTTCCTCACTCTCCGTATACGCTACAACCTGAGTCATCGTATCGAAAGCGTCAAAGAAACTATCGCTGTATTTAGAATATACCACGTCCAACTGATCAGCCTTGGCCGCCGTACAGCCTGTCAATAACACAACCGCAAGTATAATCCCTACCCACCATCTGCTCTCTTTCACTACTCTGTACATAAATTCACCTCTCTACTGCTTCGCCTAATACCTTCTTCTCGTGTAATACGGTGTTTAAGCAAAACTCCCCCATAAACATGGGGGAGTCCGTATCGTTCGATAATTAAAGAACCATATTATTTAGCGTTATCGTAGGATTCAGCCAAACCTGCGATATAGTCTTGAACACTGATTGTAACCGAAGAGGTCAGATCCGCTTCATCTGGAACAGCCGGGTGAGCTTCGTCCTTTTGCTTCGTCTTCATCCCTTTGATCTCATCCACGGACTTGCCAACCATCCAATCGCCAAGTGCTCCCGCTTGCTCATACCAGTCCTTGCCGATCGAGGAAGCCTTCTTCATGCCGTATTCATCGCCAAGCTCAACCTTCGTCTTGATCTCAGCATTCTTATCGGATGTCACTTTACCGTTCTTGTCAAAGTTCACTTTCGTCTGTGCGTTATCGATAATCGTACCTGCAACTTTACCGTCTTTATCAAAGGCTGTAGCTACCATTACCGTGTTAACCTCAGCTGATGGAAGTACTTCCTGACCATCCTTGGTGGACAGCCCTTTTGACTTAGCAATGGAAATGTTATGTCCAAGGCCAAATTTCTCAGCACCGGCCTTCACCTCAATCGCATGATCGTATGCCTCAGTTACGCCTGCAATGAAATCAGATACATTAATCGTTACCGTAGAAGCCAAATCGGCTTCATCCGGAACAGCCGGGTGATGATCATCTTTTGCTTTTGTTTTCATAGCCTTGATTTCATCAATGCTCTTACCAACCATCCAATCGCCAAGCGCTTTCGCTTGCTCATACCACTCTTTACCGATGGATGATGCTTTTTTCATTCCATAACCTTCGCCAAGCTCTACCTTGGTCTTATTGTCGGCATTCAGATCAGAAGTCACTTGCAAATCTTTATCGTATTCAATTTTTGATTGTGCATTATCGATATCAATCTTTACTACTTTACCATCTTTATCAAATGCGGCTGCAACAATCGTTGTGTCCACTTGTGCTGTAGCCAGCGTATCGCCTTCCATGTCCTTCGAGCTACCAATAGATGTAATATGGCCAAGGCCGATTTTGGCAATTTGCCCTGAAGCTGCAGTATCTGCGTTATTCGCCGCTCCATTATTCGTGGAAGCATTGTTGGTTGGTTCTTTAGCAGGTTGGTTAGAATTAGCTGAATTTGAGTTCTTAGAACCGCAGCCAGCCAGCATGGAGATAGCAACCATAGATACTAACAACGCATACATCATTTTCCTCATTTTCATGAAAGCCCCCTAAGATATACTTTTTTAAATTAAGTTAAATATTTCACTATATGAGTGAATTCTATCACAAACTTTTTTGGTATACAATACCTCTATTTCCTTTTTGAAAAGTGAAAGCTCTGTGAACTACAAAAAACCTGCAGAGCTCATAGGGCCCTACAGGTTGAACAGAAAACGATTAGCGTTCTGACAGTCTCTATTGCTGATTCAGCTTAGCAAGTCTACTTTTCTCATCGGCCAGCATCTCTTCAGCCAATTCAACCCCCTGGGGCCCTAATGAACGGTTCACCTGCCGAACAGAATGTTCGGCGTGCTCGAGGCTGTTTTGAGCCTGCTCTACGGTCTGTTCATTCGGGTGGCTCAGTGCCTGAGATACGGCATAGTGCAGCTTGTTAACAGAATTTTGCGCGCGAGCTACAGTGCTGTCTGCTTGCAGACTGGAATCGTAACGTTTCATGAATGAGATACTCTCCCTTCTGAAATGCTTCTGTTCCCCATTAGCATGATGTATCTCGGTACTTCTTATACCTTGGAACTCCGCATGAACCGTATAACGTATAGAATTCTACCCTTTGTACCTAGCCGAACATATCTCGCTTCCGATTCAGACAAGGTCTGCAGAACAAGGGGAAAATTAAAGAAAATGCCAGAGTTGCAATCACCATAAGTGCACCCGCCATCCCCAATGTCATCAGATAGTAGACAAGATAGCAGATCGGCGCCAGCAGCACGAAGCCGGGTACAGCGAATAGAGTAGACAGCCAGCCCCTCGCTTCTTCCTCCATGAACAAGAATAAATTCAGGCCAATAAGGCTGAAGATAAGCGACCAGGTAAACACATAGCTGCCGCCGGGCAGAGAGACACTCGTTCCGATACACAGCAAGAGCCAAAGCGTCAATACACCAAACCATATATTTTCTGACCGGATATATCGAGATCCTAATCTAACAATTAATATAGCCAGCAGTAACGTAACCAACAGCGACCCTGCCAAATAATATACACTCACCTGAGGATCCTCAAGAATCTGTCGGTATCGTTCTTCAGATATCCTGGAGCGGAGTATCCCCATAGCAAGGTGTTAGCAACATAAATAGCGACCAAGGCAAGCAGACTCACGAACAGTCCACCAAACAACCCCTTCCAGCGGAATCTTCTTGCATATATTCCGTGCCACACAGTCACAATAAACAGCAATACGGCAAGGATAGTGAACCATGGTATCCAAGACTGCGGATAACTGATCATGCTCCAGCCAATAGCGTTGAAATAGACCCGATCCTGCTGGTTGATCTGGCCCAGATCTAGATTGCCGAAGTGACGGGCTAGACTCAACATATAATCGCCTTGGTGCTGTAAGCTGGACGGATCAAGATTAGCCGGTGTGTCCAGTTCAGTATGATAGGCATTCAAGCCAATCCCAAAAGCAAAGTTGAGGCCAGGTATCCCTGCGTTTTTAAACATCGTTAAATCCGTATCATTGGGCATCAATTTATATAGGTTGTAAATGAGCGAATAGGCTACCGGATGCGGAGCGGCCTTAATAAACTCTTGAATAATCCAACCGTTCTGATTGCTAGTCTCAAACATAAATGAAGGTCCCTTGTTGCCGCGTGCTTCATAATTTAACACCAAGCCCACTTCACGAGTCCATGGCTGTTCGTTCACTAACGTTTTGGCTCCGAGTAACCCCTGTTCCTCACCGTCAGTCATCAACAGAATCAGATCGTTCTTCAGCGGGCCCGATGCCTGCAGCGCCCTTACCGTCTCCAGCATAGCAGCAATGCCTGAAGCATCATCAGCCGCTCCCGGTCCTGATGCAACGGAGTCATAATGGGCCGCCAACATAAGCGGCTTGCTCGGTTCCGTCCCGGGAATGCGGACGACAATATTGTCGAGCCTACCCGAATATCGTTTGGACATTCCTGGCATAACTTCAGTTTGCTGAATCTCCGGATGCAATCCGAGATGTTCAAGCTCGGCAATAATATAATCGCGTACCTCATCATGAGCCGAAGAACCCGACGGATGCGGTTCTCTAGCGATTATCTTTACCTTCTCCATCGCCCGTGCGGATGAGAAATCTTCTGGCGGTGCATCCATACCGACTGGCTGCGGAGAGCGAATCTGCAGCAAACCAGCCAATATGGCTGCAATAAGAATGATCGTTATCAATATTCCCCGTAACCATTTGCCATATCTTGGCAGGTACGGTGGCTTGCTCGAATCGGAGTTACATAGTAATCGGACTTCACGGCGTCCCCCTATAATCATCGTAAATTTATTATATTCGTTTATTAATTCTATATAAGGGTTAATTTACCTTTAAGAAAGTTACAGCATCTCCCCAAATACGATATAAACCGACGAAATCGGGGCCGTCGGTTTTTCGGAATACTATATATCCATTTCCCTTCTGAACTTTTCCCTTAACAAAAGGTAATTTTCTGATACAATAATGAAAAACTATCAAGCGGGGGAAACCATTCTATGTACTATAAAAGCACGAGAGGCCAAGTCGCTGGAATCGGCTTCATCGATGCCATCCTGATGGGTCTGGCTGACGACGGCGGCTTGCTTGTACCTGAACACATTCCGCAAGTGTCTGCCGAGACGCTAAAGAGCTGGCAGTCTCTTAGTTATGCGGAACTTGCTACCGAAGTATTCTCGCTCTTCGTGAATGACGAAATACCACGCTCTGATCTAGAGAAGCTTGTCCAAGACAGCTACGGGACGTTCCGTCACCCTGATGTAACGCCAGTCCGTAAGATCCGTGACGACCTTCATATTATGGAGCTGTTCCATGGCCCAACCTTTGCCTTCAAGGACGTTGCTCTGCAGTTTTTAGGCAATCTGTACTCTTATATATCCCGTAAGACCGGCTCGGTCATTCATATACTCGGCGCAACTTCAGGGGATACGGGAGCCTCAGCTATTGAGGGTGTTCGCGGCAAAGAAGGGATCCGCATCTGTATTCTGCACCCGCATCAGAAGGTAAGTAAGGTACAAGAGCTTCAAATGACTACGGTTGATAACGAGAATGTACTCAATCTGGCCGTAAAAGGAACCTTCGACGATTGCCAGCGGATCATCAAGGAACTGTTCGCAGACGTTGACTTCAAACACCACTACCATCTGCGCGCGATCAATTCCATCAACATCGCTCGTATACTCGCGCAGACCGTTTATTATTTCTATGCCTATCTGCAGCTCGCACAGCAAGGCATTACGGGCAAGCTGAATTTCAGTGTACCGACAGGTAATTTCGGCGACATCTTCGCCGGCTATTTGGCTCAGCGCATGGGCTTGCCAATTCATAAACTCATCCTCGCTACGAATGAGAATAATATTCTGGAGCGTTTTGTGAACGAGGGAGTCTACCAACCAGGTGATTTCCGCGGTACTTATAGCCCATCCATGGATATCCAGGTCGCCAGCAACTTCGAACGTTACCTGTTCTATCTGTACGGTGAGAACGCAGCAGAGGTAGCTTCATTGATGGACCTGCTCAAAGCAGAGGGTAAAATTGTTATCCCCGAGGACAAAAAAGCTGCAGTTAATGCTGAGTTCGCTGCACACGCTGTACAAAACGACGAATGTCTCGTAGTCATTGGCAAATATTACGATGACTACGACTATCTGCTCGATCCGCATACAGCATGCGGAGTAGCAGCTTCTGACGAGCTTACATCGACAGGTGAAGTGACAGTTACACTGTCCACCGCCCATCCTGCCAAGTTCAACGAAGCTATTGCTCTATGCGAGATTAAGCAGACGTATCCTGAACAAATCGGGGCACTTTTCTCCAAGTCACAGCATCAAACCATCGTCGATGGGACCAATGAAGCGGTTCGAGATAAGCTCGTTCAATTCTTCTAATCACCAAGTGGAACAATAAAAAAATGGCCATCCCCTCGGGATTGGCCATTTTTCTTTTTTAAGCTCTATGTAGGCTTATATTTGTTCAACCTTAACGAGCTTCATTAAGCATCTTAACAGCAGACTCCAGAGCTTGAATGACTTTATCGCACCATACGTCGAACTCCGGATCCTCAACTTGATATTCCGAATGTGCCAGAATATGCTCTACGGTCCGCTTGATCCCCTGATCCAACCGCGTAGTTGCCACAAATTCCGGAACGAGCCGCTTCAGCTTAGAGTTATCGAAGACCACGGAATTGGCCTTATCCCCTAACAGACCCCCACGGAAATCCTCATCACTGCAGGCATCAAGGAATTCCGACGATACATGCACCGCATTCAGCTTGACCCCAAGCGCATCAGCGATGATCTCATAGATCTGATTCCAGGTTACTGTCTCATCTGAAGTAATATGAACGGCTTCCCCAATCGCATGAATATTACCCATCAATCCGATGAAGCCTTTAGCAAAATCGCTGTTATGCGTCATGGTCCACAAAGAGGTACCGTCCCCATGAATAATGACCGGTTTATTCTCCAGCATCCGCTTCGCCACTTGCCAGCTTCCCTTGCTTCCATGGACACCAAGCGGGATCGAACGCTCATCATACGTATGGCTCGGCCTTACAAGTGTAATCGGGAAGCCATGGTCCCGGTACTGCTTCATTAGATATTCCTCGCAAGCTATCTTATTCCGGGAATACTCCCAGTATGGATTGGATAGCGGAGTTCCTTCCGTAATTCTATAATCCGATAACGGAGTCTGATAAGCAGAAGCCGAGCTGATGAACATATACTGCTTGGTTTTATCTTTAAACAGACGATAATCCCGCTCAACGTGCTCAGGATGAAAGGCGATAAACTCAGCCACTACGTCAAATTGCATATCTTGAATCAGTTCCGCAACCTTGACCTCATCGTTAATATCGGCCTGGATGATCTTTGCTCCAGTTGGCATAGAATTGTTACGGGTTCCCCTGTTCAACAGATAGAGCTCACAATCCTTGTCCAATAACTGTCTAGTAATCTCCGAACTGATTGTACCTGTTCCTCCGATAAATAGCGCCTTCATATTCCACCTCCGTAATAGTAAAAGTCCTCTATTCCTGCCCATGCATGGCATTACAGCTATAACGATAGCACCAGTCCCCTAGGTTGACAATCCACAAATACGAAAACAGTCTGCACAACTAAATTGTCTAGCTGCTCGTTCCTACTCTAGTCCATGATTCTGCTATAATAATCGACAAATACATATCATATTATAACGCTTGGTGGTGGCCTTCTTGTTCAAGATCATGTTGATAGAAGATGATGCGAGTCTCTTCAATGAAATAAAAAGTAGACTATCACAATGGGCCTATGAGATTCATGGCGCCAGTGATTTCAGCAATATCATGCAGGACTTCACAGCTGTGAAGCCTGATCTAGTCATTATCGATATCCAATTGCCCAAATTCGACGGCTTTCATTGGTGCCGGATGATCCGTGCGCATTCGAATGTGCCGATTATCTTCCTGTCCTCACGCGACCATCCAACCGATATGGTGATGTCTATGCAGCTCGGCGCCGACGACTTCGTGCAGAAGCCGTTTCATTTCAATGTCCTGATCGCAAAGATCCAAGCGACGCTACGACGCGCATACGACTATAACACAGATGCGGTCTCCCTAAAAACCTGGTGCGGGGCAACTGTAGATTACGAGAAGAATACCGTAATCAATGAGCGAGGATGCATCGAGTTAACCAAGAACGAGATCTTCATTCTCAAGCAAATGTTGGAACAGAAGAACAAGATTATAACCCGGGAAGAGTTGATCCGAAATCTATGGAATGATGAGCGCTTCATCAGTGACAACACCCTTACCGTGAATGTAAATCGCCTGCGCAAGAAGCTGGAGACGATCGATTTAGGCAGAATGATCGAGACCAAAGTCGGACAAGGATATATCGCGATTGAAGAAGGGGCCCTGTAAATGATCAGAAAATTCCTATTAGAGCGCCTCAGCTGGATTATCTTGTTTCTCTGCCTGCAGATCCTAACCTTATCCATGGCTTTTTTGGATCCGGATATCCCTGTTGGCCCCCTACTCTATGTCACCTTCATATCAGCAATCATCTTCGTCGTTTTCCTGGCCATCCGCTACTCTAGTGAGACCCGCTTCTACAGGAGATTGGAGGAGTGGGATCCTCATCTCGATTTGACTGAATTATCGCCAGGTAGCAGCCCGTTCGAGCAGATTGTACAAACCCATCTCTATGACCAGACGGAGCGGCTTAGGGAGGAGGCCACCTTGAATCGCAGCATGTTGGAGGCCGAGAAGGATGAACTGCTAGCCTGGATTCATGATGTGAAAACACCTCTGACCGCGATGCAGCTCATGATTGAGCGTCTGGATGATCAGACCGCCCGGGAGCAACTTACTTATGAGTGGCTGCGTATCCACCTCCTGCTTGATCGCCAGCTGCATCAGAAGCGTATTCCTTTTATGGAAAATGACCTGTTCATTGAACAAGTGGAGCTAAAGTCTCTGCTGTCCCAAGAAATTCGCACACTTCGGCCATGGTGTATGCGCCGTGGAATCGGCTTCGAACTAGATCTTAAGATAAGCGAAGTACTATGCGATGCCAAATGGCTCGCCTTCATTGTCAGACAGCTCCTTACCAATTCCGTGAAATATAGTGAGGATTCAGATATCACCGTTACAAGCTACCTTCAATCGAAGCACCCGCTGCTCGAGATCAGGGATGATGGACGGGGCATCGATCCCAAGGATCTGCCACGCATATTCGATAAGGGCTTCACTTCAACCCTAGTGCACAATGATCCAAAAGCAACAGGCATGGGCCTCTATTTAGCTCGAAGAGCGGCTAAGCCGCTGCATATTCGGATTGAAGCCAATTCACAGCTGGGTGAAGGCACCAGTATGAAGCTGATCTTTCCGTCCAAGAATGAGTTCGTGCAGATTAGGGGCATGTGACAACAATGTCACATGCCTCTATCTTTTGTTCGGCGAATCGAAGGATCGGTACGGACACCTCACCTTATAATGGAGCTACCAAGTGAAGGAGTGTGGGTAATGAATATTCTCGAAGCTACTAAAATTCATAAAAGCTATGGCAATAAATTCAATAGACAAGAAGTGTTAAAGGGAATTGATATGGCGATTGGGCAAGGGGAATTTGTCAGTATTATGGGTGCCTCTGGCTCAGGCAAGACGACCTTGCTGAATGTGCTGTCCTCGATCGACAAGGTCAGTCAAGGTAGCGTCATCATCAATAGCCAGGAGATGACCACACTTCGAGAGAAGCAATTAGCGGAGTTTCGCAAGCAGCATCTCGGCTTTATTTTTCAGGATTACAATCTGCTGGATACTTTAACTGTAAAAGAGAACATCCTGCTACCGCTATCGATTACAGGGGTCTCAAAAAAAGCAGCCGACCAGAAGTTCCAGACTCTTGCGAATGAACTGGGGATCTACGAGATCAAGGACAAGTACCCTAATGAAATCTCCGGGGGGCAGAAGCAGCGGACGTCGGCTGCTCGGGCATTCATTCATGAACCGAGCGTTATCTTTGCAGATGAGCCGACAGGGGCACTCGATTCCAAATCGGCCTCCGATCTATTGAATAAGCTAAGTCAGTTGAATCACCAGCGCCAAGCCACCATTCTGATGGTCACTCATGATCCAGTCGCCGCAAGTTATTGCAGCAGAGTGATCTTCATCAAGGATGGGCTGATCTACACCCAGCTTCATCGCGGGAACGAGTCGAGACAAGCCTTCTTCAAGGATATCATGAAGACCCAAGGCGTTCTGGGAGGGGTACAGGATGAACAAGCTGAGTATTAATTACATCATTGCCCGCAACTTCCGGAAGAACATCAAGAACTATTATTTATACGTCTTTGCTCTCGTCTTCAGCGTGGCGCTCTATTTCGCCTTCGTCACAATACAGTTCGATCCGGCGCTCGAGGAGATCCAGAGTAGCATCAAGGGGGCCGCGGCCATTAAGGCAGGTTCGGTGCTGCTGATTTCCATCGTGACTATCTTCCTGCTCTATGCCAATCAATTGTTCATCAAGAGGCGCAGTAAGGAAATCGGGCTGTACCAATTGACCGGCTTGACCAAGCAGAAGATCTTCCGCATTCTATCGGCCGAAAACTCCATTCTCTATTGCGGTTCCCTGGCGATCGGTATCTTGATCGGGTTCTCCTTCTCCAGGCTCGTCGCGATGGTATTGTTCAAAATTACGAATGTTAAGATTTCTGCGACACTGCAGTTCTCTACGAATGCGTTCGTTCAGACGGTAATCGTATTTCTGGTCATCTTCTTACTCATACTGCTGATGAACTATTTATATATAAAGCGGCAGAGCATCCTGTCTCTGTTCAGAGTGCAATCCTCCACAGAGGAGAAGGTTAAGCGTGTTACGCTAAATGAGATGGTAGTCGGCCTGTTCGGCATCGCTCTGATTCTCACTGGATACTATATCTCGTCCAGATTATTCTCAGGGCACTTCACCAGTGTCAATCAGCTTATGCTCGCTATGATTATGATTTTGGGCTCGGTCATCCTCGGTACCTACTTGTTTTATCGAGGTTCGGTCCGCTTTGTTTTCTATCTGATTCGCAGGCAAAAGGGCGGATATCTGAACATTCGCGAGGTGTTGTCTCTCTCCTCAATCATGTTCCGTATGAAATCAAACGCAATTCTGCTTACCGTCATCACAACGGTGTCGGCTCTGGCAATCGGTCTGCTGTCCCTCTCCTACATCTCTTACTATTCCGCAGAGAAAACAGCGAAGAATGACTCTCCCGCCGATTTTTCCATCATTAACGTACAGGATTCGGAGCAGTTCAAGCAGAGTTTGTCCAGTAAGGGCATTGATTACAAAGAGACACGCATCAATGTCATCAATACAATCGTAGATCTGAGCCAGATTATGGACATCCCGATGGATAACATAATGATGAATATTCAGCATCTGGACATTGCTGTTGTTAGCGCCAAAGATGTGGGGAACGTCCAGCTTGCCGAAGATGAGATGATGCTGGCTGGATTCAACGATATGCTCAAATCAATGTTCTCCTTTAAAGGGTCCGGACCCGTCAAGTTCCATGGGTTGCATCAGACCATATCCAAGGAGTTGATTGGCCTGAAGAAGAACACAGTCGTCTCCTGGCAGTTCTCGCGAGGGAGGGGACCGGTTGCGATCGTCTCAGATTCCACCTTCTCACAATTGAAGCAGGACCTTGATCCGGAGCTCCAGATCAGGTATCCAACCTACATCGGCATTGATATTGTGGACCGTGATCAACTGGAATCGGCGAACGAGGTATTCCAAACCTTGCCGACTGGGGATGGTCCGTACCATAACGAATCCCAGCTTGATTCCGCCAATGGGCAGAAACAGACGATGGGACTGATGATGTTCATCGTTGGTTTCCTGGGCCTGACCTTCCTCGTTACCTCTGGCTGCATTCTTTACTTCAAGCAGATGGATGAAGGCGAAGAAGAGAAGCCGAGCTTCACAATTCTGCGTAAGCTCGGCTTCACCCAAGGGGATCTATTAAGCGGAGTACAGATCAAGCAGCTGTTCAACTTCGGCATTCCGCTCATCATCGGCCTGTCGCACAGCTACTTTGCCATCAAATCCGGCTGGTTCTTCTTCGGAACCGAGTTGTGGACGCCAATGTTCCTGGTTATGCTGCTGTACACTGCGCTCTACTCCATCTTCGGTATCCTATCGGTCCTCTATTATAAAAAAGTGATTCGAACAGCCCTGTAACCACAGGGCTTTTTCTATCCAGTGCTAAGCAGCACACCACCAGCTCTTATTCCTCCGGCTCGCCGGCTGCTTCCCAACGCGAAATTTCATCTCGCACCCGTGGCGCTACTTCCGTGCCCAGCAGCTCAATTGCGCGCATCACGTCTGCATGCGGCATTGTGCCGAGCGGACAGTGAAGCATGAAGCGTGTGATGCCCACTTTCTTGCGCAGATGAATGATCTTACGAGCTACCGTATCGGGATCACCGACATAAAGTGCCCCCTCCGGACTCCGAGCCGCATCATAGCTAGCCCGAGTATAATGTCCCCAGCCGCGTTCCCTACCGATGACATTCATGCTTGCCTGAGTAGGCAGGAAGAACTTCTCCACCGCATCATCCAGATTGTCGGCGATAAAGCCATGTGAATGCGAAGCCACCGGCAGCTTCGATACGTCGTGGCCCGCTTGGGCTGCCGCCTTCTTATACAGCTGCACCAGCGGCGCAAACTGTACTGGACGTCCTCCGATAATTGCCAGCACTAATGGCAGACCTAGGAGACCAGCACGAACGACAGACTCTGGATTTCCACCGCTACCGATCCATACTGGCAGTGGATCTTGTACCGGACGCGGATACACGCCTAAATTGTGAATCGCCGGGCGATGCTTGCCCTCCCAAGTTATAAATTCAGATTCGCGGAGCTTCAGCAATAGCTCCAGCTTCTCATCGAACAGTTCGTCATAATCATCCAAATCATATCCAAAGAGCGGAAAAGACTCGATGAAAGATCCCGGCCGGCCATAATCTCAGCACGTCCATTGGAAATGCCGTCTAAAGTCGCGAAATCCTGGAACACGCGCACCGGATCATCTGAGGATAACACGGTTACTGCACTAGTTAGCCTAATCCGCTTCGTCTGTGATGCAGCAGCGGCCAACACAAGCGTGGGCGAAGAAGCCGCATAATCCTTGCGATGATGCTCCCCTACTCCATATACATCAAGCCCTACCTGATCGGCGAGCACGATTTCCTCTACAATCTCGCGTAGTCTCTGCGCGTGGCTCATCACCTCGCCGGTATGTACATCTGGCGAAGTCTCTGCAAAAGTACTTATCCCTATTTCCACCTTACAATCCCTCCTATTTATCTGATCTGAATGCAATGTTGTCTATATTGTGACGCTTATACTAAGCTTTTTCAAGCAATTAGGAGAAAAGCATCAAGCCCTCCCGAACTTCATTTCTCACCTAAGAACAGTGTACAATGGAGTGTGTACTTACTTTCAGTCATTAGAGAAAGGAAACATGGCAGCGATGGAATTGCAAACGAAGGAAAAATTGGACATGGACAGACTGCTCCGGCAAGCTAAACGCGGCGAGGCCGAGGCTCAATTTGCTCTAGGTGAGGTATACCGCAATTTTAAAGACTATTGGCGTGCTATTTATTGGTTGAAGAAGGCCGCAAAGCAGGGATGGGCTCAAGCTGGACTAGCCATTGCCGATATTTATCGTACCCAAAACAAGCACAAGAAGGCCGAGAAATGGTACAGTGCTGCGGAACAAATGGGCTTGGACGCTTCCGATCTCAATGATCATGATTATCGCGAGGATGACGTAGAGTCAATGGCATCTGACTCTTCCAGCCTCTCTGAGCTAACCAACGATGGAACAGAATCATTCGAGGATTGTGAGACCGCGGCAGCCGAAGGTGATGTGGAAGCGATGTATCGCCTTGGAACCTATTATGAGGATCAGAACAACACCCAGATGGCCGTCCACTGGTACGATCTGGCCGTTGTAGAAGGACATATCCAGGCCGCATTTAATCTGGCCCTGATCTATTCCAAAGCAGGACAAAAGAAATATGCCCTGGAGCTGTTCAAGCTGGCGGCCGAGGAAGGTCATGATCAGGCCCAGTACCGGCTATCTCTGCTGTTGATTGCGGAAGGACAGAGGAATGAGGCCAAGAAGTGGTGCGAGATGGCGGCAAGACAAGGTCTAATCAACGCACAATTCCAGATGGCTGCCCTGTTGGAAGAAGAACAGCGGTTCGATGAAGCGATTGAATGGTATACGGTTGCCGCCAACAAGGGAGACATTGACTCACAATATAATCTTGCCAACTTACTTGCCCAGAAGGGTGACCTTACGGAAGCGATGAGATGGTTCCAAGCTGCGGCTGAGCAGGGCGACGCCATGGCTCAACATAATTATGCCATCTTATTGCATCAGGCAGGTCGGATTGACGAAGCGTTAACGATGTACAAGGCGGCCGCAAGACAAGGCCTGGAGGTTAGTCAGCAAGTGCTGCAGAGGAAAAAAGAAACCTGGTAGAGGTTATTCTAGGTTGTGGCTAGACGGCTTTGCGATACAGGAGATATCGCATATGCCGTCTTTTTTATAAGCCTGAGTATGGTCAATGGCTCACTGCCTGAAAATATCGCTGTACCCGCTCCAGCTTCTGTTCCTGCCTTCCCTTCGCGCTCTCCATATTTCCAAATTCAAAAAATTTAACGCTACGAATGCCAACATACTGGAGCAAGGCCTTACGCATTAACACCTTATGCGCATTGTTCAACCAGAACAGCGGATAGAGCGCCGGTCCCTTCATTACCGAGATACAGACGGCCGATTTCCCCTTCAATAACCCCTCCGGGAGTAAACCACCCTTGTCCTGATAAGCGAATCCCGAGGCGAACATTCTATCGATATATCCAAGCAGCATCGCCGGAGGACGTCCCCACCAAATTGGATAAATAAAAATAATTTTTTCCGCCCAGATCAATCGTTCTCGATACCCCTCAAGGCTCGGTTCTTTATGCATATCTCTCCGACGCCTCTGTTCATTGAAGACCAGCACAGGGTCGAAGCCTTCCTTATACAAATCAAGCACCTTAACCTCATCTACCTCTGTATTCTCTTGGCAGCCCTGAATTGTTCTCTGCAAAAATGCATGGCTAAGGCTTTGGCGGTTCGGATGTGTATAAATGATCAGCACGTTCATTTCTCTCTCTCCTTTGCTTATCATTTGATAACAATATCATATCCAGTCATAAATTAGTTGTCAAATGATAATTGTTATTTGATAATTAGTTTGTTATCTTGTGAGGGAGGTGATTCTGTTGGACAAAGCTCTCCTGTTCCAAAAATTCGTTAAATTTACGACATTTGTACATCAAATGACCCATGAGATCACGATGGGTGTCAGAGAAGATACAATTACTCCCCTTCAATACAGCATTCTGGAATATATCGCTGTGACTGGGCTTGTAACTCCAAGTCAAATCAGCGATTGCCTGTATATCTCTCTGCCGAATACGAGCCGCGAGATCAAGAAGCTAGCTCAGAAGGGGCTATGTGAAAAATATACAGCTCCTGAGGATCGGCGCATGCAGTACATCCGCCTTACCTATCAAGGAGAGATTATGATTAACAAGGCATTTGCCACCATTGAAGCTCGCTTCTGGGAACGGGCCGGGCATATGACCACAGAGGAGATGGCCGAGATCGAGCAGGCTATCGAATTGCTGGAATCGAAGGTATTCCATAAGGGGAAGCCCCTGTAAGCATTGCGGTTGAAAGACCCTGAATATACACAAAAAAAGAACCCCTATCAGACAAATTGATAGGGGCTCCTGTTCATAAGCTAGAAAATGTATCCAAATCTCAATGGAAGCATGGTCTCGACAGAATTATCGATCAGCTTCTTCTCATTCTTGCCACGGTATTCCCACAGGTCGCCAGATTTCTTGCTGACGCTGTAATCTGTAATATAGAAGAGATGATTGCCTTTATCGTAATTGTAGAAGCTCACATCATCATTAATTTTTACACTTTCGCCTTGCCCATGCTTTGAATATAAGGAGCCCATATGGCGCTTGGTGTTGTAATCGGCAATATAGAGTACCGTGTTATCCTCTGGATAGATGGCCGTATTACCTATTTGGACATCAAAAGCGATCTTCGTCTTCTTCCCATCCGAATAAGTGGCTAACTCACCCTTACCATCCTTCACGTCCTTGTAATACCAGATCACACCGTCCAGAATCCTATATTGGTCGACATTCTCGTCAATCACTTTGCGATTGCCGAGTTTGCCATCTAATGCGTCAGAAACGACCAGTGTACCGGAAGATTTACTTAGATCCCCTTCCATATAGTACAGCTTCTTGCCATCTAAACTGAATTGAAAGCCGTAATAGCCCTCAGCTTCTCCAGTCATCTCTTGCTCCAAACCGCCATTCAGTATGATATACCTGCCCTTGCTCTCCATCTCAGATGAATCGCCCTCGAAGTGATCTCTAGCATCATAGATGCTCTTGATCTCCGAAATTTTAATTTTGCCAACTGGACCTTTATCTGTATTCGCCTTGGAATAGATTACTGATTTATTAGCTACATCCGCGAAGTTGACCCAGCCGATATTATCGACTAGCTCTTTCTCCTTCCCTTCCGAATAGAAGAACAATTGCTTGCTTGTCGTGGAGATTTCTTCTTCCTTCAAGCTACTACGGAGACTATCGCGGTCAAGCTTGTCCATATAGATATCGTAAGCTTCATAATATTTGTCATAATCGACCTCAGTCGATGTATACTCATATCCCCATGCATCATAAGTATATTCATACTCGAAATCACTATAGTGAGGTTCCGTTATCTTCAGGTCGCTATCTGCCAGATCGTCATCAACTAGATCAGCAAGTTTGGTCTTATTCTCGTTCGTACGCGTGAAGTAGAACACTCCGTTGCTATCACTAGATTCGATGGTAGTGAAGTCAGCAATCAGCTTCTGCTTGTCCTTGCCCTCCTCTTTCAGATAGAGCGAGTTATAGTTCAAATCGTCTAGATCACCGTTGTTCTTGACATAATAGATCTTCTTGAAATCATCACTATAGTTAACAACATAGCTGACCTCACTGTCGATCTTCACTCTGTCGCTCTTCCCATCAAGCGATTTGATAAACAAATCGTAGCTATAGGAATCCGAATCCGTCGCTTTCGTGTACATCACCATGGACTCGTCTTTAGAAATAAAATAGTATCCATGCACGTCGTTGTCGACCAGTTTCTCCTCTTTCAAATCGTTGATGTATAGACTGCCGCTGTACTCTTTCTCATCATAATTTTTGAAATAGAGTACACGGTCTCCTGATTCAGTAATTTGAAATGGAGCATATTTATTAGCGCCAATGCTTATATTCGAAGCTACACGTTCCCCTTGATCCACATCTTCCTTCTTGGATTTAGCCATCTTAGCCGGATCATTGTAATACAGATTAGCGGTACCATCATCCCGAACCTTGCCCAGATAGAACATGCGTGAGCCGTTCTTATTGAATTTAATCCAGTGCCCAATCCCCTCACCCAATATGGAAAACTCCGTACTGTCGTCATCCGAGAAATACGACAAGTTGAGATACTCATCCTTGGTGTTATCATCCAGATCGAGCCAGTTCTTTACCGCCTTAACAGGCTCACTCTTGCCAGCAGTCAGCATCAAATCCTTATCCTTAACGTAGATCAAAGCTGAATTGGATTTGGAAGCATTAAGCGATATTATTGTCCAAACAGCGCCGCCAACGAGTAAAAGACCGATCAGAATAGCGCCGATAATAAGCGGAATCTTCAGTTTCGACTTCTTCTTCCCGGAGCCTTCAAGAGCATCGGCGATTTCATTCCAGGCCGGAGTAGCTGCAGGCGTAGAGCCTATCGCGCCGTTCACACTCTGCATGGTCGGTACATTTCCCGCTGGTGGAACCACCGAAGGAATGGCAGCTGGTACTGAATTTGTCATTACGGGCACGGTTGGAGGTACCTCATTTAACGCAGCAGAACTCCCAGCATCATTTGTAGGTGAAGCAGGCGTCGGCGTCTCTACGGGTGCTGCCGGTTGAATAGGCGCTACCTGTTCCGCTGGTGTATCGACAGATGCGGGAATAGTATTCTCTCCTGACGGTATAGACAAGGTGGACACATCATCGGACGGAGCCGGAGTCCCCTCTATCGTTGGCTCAACTGAGGTCGGCACTGCTGCTGCAGGCTGTTCCGGGCTTACAGGCACAGTAGATTCTACCTGAGGTTCGACACCGGTTGATCCCTCTACTGAAGTAGGTTCCTCCTGTGAGAACGGTTGGCCGCATTCTCTACAGAATTTAGCGGACTCCCTTCTAGGAGCACCACAATTTTCACAAAACTTATCCATGCTTTCTATCAATTCCCCTCTTCTTCTTATTGTCCGTTCCCCAGCAGACTTTTGAAAGAACAAACTAGGAGACGACTATCCTGCCTGGGCCTATCTCATTTTTTTGAGCAATTAGCTCAATCTATCAAATGTCATGTCATCAAATCGCTAGCGTTAGAAATTCGTCTCGAGAGGCTTTATTAAGCGGTAATTCTCGATTGGCTCCGACGGGGCATGCCTCATTATTTAGGCAAATTGGGAGGTTCCTTGAGAGGTATACGGCTGTTGAAATAGTTATGTATGTCATATAGAAATTAATTATCGAGACAACAACACAGAGCATTGCCGGCAGCGGCTAAATATATGTATGTAGAAACATTCCATTCGACCTTATGTATGTCTTCAACTTGCTGAGACGAGCGCCCCTGACCCCTGATTTGACAGGTGAGAACCCCCTGAGTACCTTGACATTGTATAGATAGGATAGATTACCCAAACTTTCCAGTCTCCTTTAAGAATATAGTATATATAGATCAACAATCCTGCGCCATAGTTTTACTTAAAATTTCTTTTATCGACATCTTGCGAGATTATTTTCTAAGCCTCATCTCGCCCACAATGCTATATAATCATCATAAATACGAACTGTTCTACCAAGGAGGCGACATTCACTAAATGATCAGGCTGACACTTAAAGGAATCATCTGGATTGTACTCACACTTATCGCTGTATTTGCCATCTTCCTTATCTACATCACTGCCACTGACTATAAACCCGCAGCCGAGGTTAAGCTCACGGTAGATCGCAATCCTGAACTCAGACTCGAGCAAGGCAAGCCTTTCTCTATCACGACGTTCAACATCGGTTATGCCGGACTTGATCAAGGGCAAGATTTCTTCATGGATGGCGGTAGCATGTCCCGTTCCAGCAGCCGCGACCAGACGGAGACCAATCTACAGGCGATCACCCATTTTCTAGAAAATGAGGGCTCCAGCTTCTACTTGCTGCAGGAGGTAGATGTCAATTCCTCAAGAAGCAACCACATCAATGAGGTCAAGCACATCAGCGATACGCTACAGAGCTACGGCAATACTTTCGCTTACAACTACAAAGTACCATGGGTACCCGTCCCCATTACTAAACCAATGGGCGCAGTAAAAAGTGGCTTGTTGACCTTATCCTCCTTCCACAGCATAAGCCAGACCCGCTACGATCTGCCCGGTAAGGAGAGTTGGCCGGTTCAATTATTCGAACTGGACCGCGCCTTTATTGAGAACAGAATTCCAGTAGATCAAGGTAAAGAGCTGATCCTAATTAATCTGCACTTGTCAGCCTTTGATAAAGGCGGCAAAATCCGCAAGCAGCAGCTCGACTTCTTGGAGAAATATATCCAGCGGGAAATAGATAAAGACAACTATCTGATCATCGGTGGTGATTGGAATCATGCCCTTCCTGGCACGGATCCTAGCTTATTCCCGACTAAGCAGGAGTGGCCGGAATGGTTGCAGCCATTTCCAGACAACTTCGGCCCTAGTGATTTCAAATGGGCTGTAGACCCTAGTACACCCAGCGTGCGGACCGTGGACACCGCCTATCAGGAAGGCGTTAATTTCCTAGCCGTCATCGACGGCTTCCTCGTATCCCCAATGTCGAGGTTGTAAGTGTCACTGGACACAATCTAGGCTTCAGCAACAGCGATCACAATCCGGTGACTGGGCAATTTATTCTGAAATAGCAATCGAGCATCATGGAGCTCTGTTCCTTTACAGGACAGGGCTTTATTTCTTCTCAAACAATCTCATATAAGTTGAGCAGAGTAACAGGTGAGTACTACCTGATCACTTTGTGTCCTATAGCAAACTTTTTAAAGGACCCCTTATCATGAAAATGAAAGGGGTTTCTCTTTCAGAACAGGCATGTATATTAAATGAGGAGTACTATCGAAGGGGAGTGTCGCTGTTTGAACAAGCTACATGGATGGAATACACTACGCAACCAGATCTTCATTGGGTTCATGCTCGTGATGATCATCGTACTAACTGCCATTGGAGTGTTCACCTATAATCAAGTCTCCGTCCTGTTGCGTGCCAGCGCTGAACGGCATATTAAGCAGACAGCCGTCCAGACGACTGGCAAACTAGATGCTTTGTTCCAGCAGATCGATTCCTTGATGATGCAGGTCTCTACCAATAGCTTGGTACAGAAGAAGCTCGCGCAGGAAATGGACGACCAGACACTTAGCTTCTCTGAGCGTCAATCGCTTCAGGAGGAAGTGCGCAGCTATGAAGCATATGCAACCGGAATCCGTTCTCTGGAGTTGTATACTTCGGATTACCGCAGATTGCTGCCGCTGGATGATGTTCAGCTCAATGATCGGGTTCCGAAGCCCTGGATTCAGCTAGCCGACAAACAGAAAGGCCGGCTTGTATGGCTCGGATTGGATCCGCTGGATCCGAATACTGTCATTGCGATCCGCAGCGTCAGATTAATAGATCGTTCCTATATGCATGCCGGGTATTTGATGCTGCGCATCGACCGTAATTATTTCGAACTCGCCGGAACCACCGATGAGTCCGGAGAAGATAGCCGTGAAACGATGCTATTATTCGATGGCGCAGGCCATGAGATCATCGCTGATTCTCCACTCAGGCTGAACAAAGATATATTGCTCGATATGAATCATGATTCGGTAACGATCGATGGAGAGACCTTCATTGAAGTAAGGCACCAGTCGGAGCTAAGCGGCTGGACACTGGTCATTCTAACCCCGGCCAGATATACGACCGAAGGCATATCCGTCCTGCAGACAGCGCTCTTCGTCTCTATTGCTGTAGGCGGGTTCCTATTCCTGATCTGCTCCTTTATTTTATCAACGATGATTACTAGGCCAATCCTAAATCTAATCCGGACGATGCGTGGAGCAAGGTTCGGTACCTTGAAGCGTAATCCGGACAAGTCATCGACGATGGAGCTCATGGAGCTGAATCATACGTATAACCAAATGGTAGATTCCATGAATGAGATGATTCAGGTTGTCTATCAGAAGGAGATCATTCAGAGTCGTACCGAACTAAAGGCGCTGCAAGCCCAGATCAACCCGCATTTCCTCTTCAACACCTTGGAAGCCTTCTTCTGGGCGCTAGACGAGAAGGGTGAAGACGAGCTGGCCGACAACGTACTAGCCATGTCGGGATTATTCCGTTACGTCATCAGTCGTTCTGATGATGTTGAATGGGTGACCATCGGGAATGAAGTGGATCATGCAGAGTTATATTTTAAAATTATGGAAATGAGGCTTATCGATCGTCTAGAATGGAGAATTGACATTGAGGATGCTTTCCGTCATATCCCTATTCCGAAGCTGATGATTCAGCCTTTAGTTGAGAATGCGATTATGCACGGTGTTGAGAAAAGTAACGAACCTGGCACGGTGGTCCTATCAATCCAGGCTTCAGACCGAAAGGGCTATACGAGAGTTACGGTATCCGATAGCGGGCCTGGGATGGATGAGAGTAAGCTCAATGAACTGTATAACACCTTGCAAACAGATGAGATGCATCATTCTGGGAAACAAGGAATTGGCTTGATTAACGTTGAGCGCAGACTTCGTCTATACTATGATTCCAAGGCGTCCGGGTTAACGATAGAAAGCCAGCTTGGACAAGGAACCTCAATCATGTTCGAAATTCCTAATGAATTTCAAGGAGGGGAAACACATGAAAACCATTCTTATCGTTGATGATGAACCGAGAACAAGACAAGGGATCAAACGCACTCTGGAGGCCTGGTCTCCCGGTCACTATCATTTCGAGACCTTAGCTAGCGCCCAGGAAGCAATGGACTGGCTGGAGTCGAATGAAGCTGTCCTGCTAATCACGGATATTCGTATGCCTGAGATTACGGGACTTCGGCTGATCGAAGAAATTAACGGTAAACATCCTTCTCTATTCGTCATCGTTATCTCCGGATACTCCGAATTTGAATATGCCAGAACCGCTCTGCAATATGGTGTAATCGATTATTTATTGAAACCGATCGACAAGAATAAATTAACTCATGCCGTTGAGGTAGCACTGGAGAGGAACGACCAGCAACAGAGAATCGAGCGAATGGAGAAAATCGTCGATACCCGGCTAATGGATACGTCAGACGGAAATAATCAATACAGCGAACCCGTACGGGAAGCCATTAACTATATTGAAGCCCATCTGGAGGAACCGATCTCCTTGCGTGAGCTGGCAGAGGTATCGCATATGAATGCCAATTACTTCAGCGTGCTGTTCAAAGAGCATACCGGGCTGACTTTTAGCGATTATCTAACCAGACGCAGAGTTCAGCGGGCGAAGGAACTGATTGTTGGTACAAAATTATCGGTAAATGAAATCTCCGAGCGCGTCGGGTACCAGACCGCAAAATACTTCATCAAGGTCTTCAGGAAGCTTGAAGGCATGAGTCCAGGACAATATAGACAACAAATGAATGAGAGCAACAACTGATAATAGTGGTATTAGTCCTAATCTCAGTTACCTTACAAGTCTTTAACTCTAGAGATACAATTTAATTATTAAAGCGTTTACAGAAAGCGCTTGATAATTTCTTTTAGAAAAGGGGACCTACAGCATGAAGAAGAAGGCATGGTCAGTACTCTTACTCACGATTTGTATGGCAGTCATCGTATCGGCTTGCGGCGGGGCTAAAGGCAATAATACTTCGAAGGGAAATGATACCGCTTCCGGTGGAGAGAAAGTAACCGTTAAGTTAATGCACTTGTGGCCAGAAGGCGTATCCGCCGGTCAGAACAAAATTGTTAACCAAATCATTAAAGAATATCAAGATGAGAACCCGAATGTTACGATCAAGCAGGAAGTACTGGATAACGAACAATATAAAAATAAATTAAAAGTTCTATCCGCTTCCAACGAGCTCCCTGATGTCGGCGTAACCTGGGCAGCAGGCTTCATGCAGCCTTATGTAGAAGGCAATCTGTTCACTCCACTTGATGACTTGTTGAACGGTGAACTGAAGGACAAGTTCATCAGCCGGTACCACTGAGGCTTACGCAGTTAACGGCAAAACATATGCACTCCCGATCGAATTCAACATCGCACCGATCTATTACAATAAAGACCTATTCGAAAAGAACGGTCTCAGCGTTCCTACAACTTATGATGAATTTAAAAATATTGTAAAAACGCTGTCTGATAAGGGTATCGCCCCAATCGCACTTGGCAACAAAGACCGTTGGACAGGCTCCCTCTGGTACATGTACCTGGCAGACCGCATCGCTGGACAGAAGACACTCGCTGACACGATTAGCGGCTCCGCTTCGTTCACCGACCCAGGTCTGGTTCAAGCGGCTCAAGAAGTGCAATGGCTCGTTGACAACAACGCATTTATCAAGGGCTTCAACGGCCAATCCAACGAAGAAGCTAAATCGGAATTCCTGAATGAAAAAGCAGCGATGTACCTAATGGGCTCCTGGGATATTCCAAACTTCACAACGAACGAAGAAATTCCGAAGGAATTCCGTGATAAAGTAGGATTCTTCAAATTCCCGACCGTGGACGGCGGCAAAGGCGATATTAACAGCTGGGTTGGCGGTCCTGGTGTAGGCTTGTTCGTAGCTGAGAACTCCAAAGTTAAAGAAGAAGCTAAAAAATTCGTAGAATATTTCGTAACAAAATGGGGCGAACAGTCCGTTACTGACGCTGGCGTAATTCCAGCAACGAAGGTTGACGCAGAGAACATGGATTTGCCGCAGCTCTACAAAGATCTGTTCAAAGAGATGAACCAAGCAAGTAGCGTCACTCTATTCGCAGACGTTCAAATGCCAGCCAGAGCAGCTGAGGCGCATTTGAATTTGATTCAGGCATTGTTCGGCAAGGCAATAACACCTCAGGAGTTCGCGGCTGAGCACGATAAAGCGCTCGCTAAATAATTTCTAGGATGTATGCTAGGAGGACTTATCCCCGGAAATTGTCCAAAGGATAGGTCCTCTCCTCCAATGATCGAAAGGAATGGAGCTGAACAATATGGATAAAGTACTTTCCAACAAGAAAATGATTGCTCTCTACGTCCTCCCCTCATTATTGCTCATTCTAACTATCGTCTATATTCCGATTATTCTTACCGGATATTACGGTCTAAATGAATGGAATGGCATTGGCAGTATGAAATTTATTGGGCTGGAGAATTACGCTAACTTAATGAAAGACGGGAAGTTTTGGGATAGCGCATGGCATTCTTTGCTCTTGGCCCTATTCTCAGGCCTTAGTCTCGTTATCTATTTGATGATTTCCATGGTATTGGCTGCCCGGATTAAAGGGGCTAACTTGTTCCGTAAAATTTATCTTATTCCTATGCTGTTGTCTTCCGTGGCCATCGCTCAACTATGGCTCAGAATTTACAACCCGTCCAACGGTATATTGAACAGTGTCTTGCAATCCATTGGAGTTGATAATCCTCCCGCTTGGCTGGCAGAGCCATCACTGGTATTGTTGGCTCTATTCATTCCAATCCTGTGGCAGTATGCGGGTTTTTATATTCTGATTTACTACGCAGCACTTAAGAATATTCCGACATCCTTGGATGAAGCTGCTCGCATTGACGGCGCCACTTCCTGGCAGATCGCCTGGAAGATCAAGTTCCCGCTTATTATGGAGACGGTGAAAGTAACGATCGTACTCGCTGTTGTCGGATCGCTGAAATATTTCGATCTCATCTTCGTGATGACAGACGGTGGCCCGAACGGATCTAGTGAGGTTATGGCCTCGTATATGTATCATACCGCGTTCAGAGCTTATGATTTCGGATACGGTAGTGCGACTGCCTTCTTACTTCTTGTCATCTGTCTTGTAGTTACCTGGATCATTCGCTGGTTAACCAGATCGAAAGATACCATTCAATATTCATAAGAGGGAGGCGTAAATGATGACCGGAAACGTAGAACTGCAAACTAGTGTTAACAGCGGGGGATGGCGGTGGCTTGGACGGATCGGCTATACGATCATGTATATTGTTCTGATTATTGTCGCCATTTTTCAGTTATTCCCGCTCGTCTGGCTGATGTTCTTCTCACTCAAGAACAATCAGGAAGTCTTTAACCTCCCTCCGCTCTCTTTGCCGATGCATCCGCGCTGGGAGAACTATTCGAAGGTATGGAATGCAGGGAATATTGATGTATATTTCCTGAATAGCTTATGGATTACCGTCGTAGCCACAGTGTTAACCGTTGTCCTTGGTAGTCTTGTAACCTATGCGATTACTCGTATGAAATGGAAGGGCAGCTCTCTCGTCCTGGGCCTGTTCATGGTAGCCATGATGATTCCTGTCCATTCTACATTGATTCCGCTGTTCAGTTTCTTCAATAAAGTAGGATTGACGGACCATCCTTTATCTTTGGTTCTCTCCTATGTTGCATTTAATATGCCGATTACGATCATGATTCTACTTGGATTCTATTATGCGCTTCCGCGCGAAGTAGAAGAGGCAGCAATCATTGACGGCTGTTCCGTAAACCGGATGTTCTTCCGGATCGTACTGCCGATGACGGGTTCTGTTGTCGCAACGACAGCGATCATTAATATGATCTACAACTGGAATGAATTTATCTTCGTAAATACATTCATCAGTTCAGACTCCTACAAGACACTGACTGTCGGCGTCCAGAACTTCGTCGGACAATACACGACGGACTGGGGCGCAATCGGGGCAACGCTGATGATCAGCATCCTCCCAATCTTGATTATGTTCCTGTTCCTAAGCGACCGGATCGTAGAAGGTATAGCGGCAGGGTCTGTAAAAGGCTAATGAAATGATAAGCATATCGTAAATATCAAACAGGGTAAGCTTCCAATGAAGGAAGCTTGCCCTGTTTAGTTGAACTAATAATTGTATGGTTTGAAGGCAGCCGGGTGAAATGTTCTTCCGATCGCTGTTCATTACTTTAGTTCAACTTTTATAGCAACTCCACGATTATATTAAATTCATTCGAGGAATATAATCTCTATAATTATCAATCCAAGGAGGGGAGCTGCTTGAAGCATAAATGGATCAATTCACCATACACCTTTGCGTTTGGCATGTTTGCTATGATGGTTCCAAGTCAGGCATTCAGTTCTTTCTATAGTTATTTCTATGTGGAGAAGCTGGGGCTCGGAATAGGGCTAGCTACCCTAGCGCGAACGATCTTTCTGATCTGGGATGCGGTGAATAATCCCTTATTCGGATATTGGTCAGATCGCACAAATACTCGTTACGGACGGCGTCGCCCCTGGGTATTTGGCACGATTCCGTTGTTCATGCTATTCTTCATCATGATATACTCCCTCCCGGCGGATTAACTCAGAATACGCTCTTCACCTGGTTCCTAACGGCACTTATTCTGTTCGAAGCTGCGGCCACGGTGCTATGGGTAAATTACGGGGCACTGTTCCCTGAATTGTTCCGTGGTGATCAGCTGCGAGCCAAAGCCTCTGCGATTCAACAGGGCTACCAAGTCGTGGCGCTGCTTATCGCGTCTGCATTGACTCCAATTATATATACCGCACTGAACTTCCCAAGCATGGCTCTGATCTATGCCCTCGTATTTGGAGTATTTATGTTCCTCTGCATGATGTATGTACGGGAACGGCCTGAGACTTCCAAAGAACAACCGCTGAAGCTGGCCAAGGCTTTCAAATTAACGTTAAGCAACAAAAAGTTCTGGATATTCAATATATCCAATTCCTTTGCTCAGACTGTAAATGGGTTGATTAGCTCAATCATCCCCTTTTATGCCAAATATGTCTTGAGAATACCTGAAGCCCAGGTCTCAATCCTGCTTGCCTCCGTATTTGTTTCAGTCATTCCGCTCGTATTCGTATGGTATTGGATCATCCGTAGAATGGATGGGGTCAAGGCTTGGAGATTATCCCTTATCGCATACGCTTTATCGGTTATTCCGCTCTGGTTCAGCACTGATCTTATTAGCGGCATCATTTCCGGTGTCGCTGTTGGCTTCGGATTGGCTGGCTTCCTCGTTACTCCAGCGGTTGTCAGCGGAAGAATCATTGATGAGGACGCAGAGAATACGGGATTACGAAGAGAAGGCATATATACTGCAGTCGCCGGATTTATTACCCGCTCGAGCGGTCTAATCTCAGCACTAGCCTTCTTCATCGTCGGCCTTATCTTTGGTTATGAGAGCGGCGATAACCCCGGGCCAGATCCTGAGCTGACCTTCCGTTACCTGATTAGCGCCGTTCCCCTCTGCCTGCTAATCGTAGCCGTTCTCATCTCCTACTCTACAAAATTCAAATTTAAAGATAATCCATCATCTAAATAAACACGGCTAATGTAAAATAAGAACCAGGTCGTGGCCTGAGGCCCTGTCCGGTCTTATTCATATATTTGATGTATTAGATTATATAAGGTGCAGCTTCCATCGCATCTGCTTTGGCTACAGCCTCTTCCAGACTCATACCCGTAAAGCTCTGTGCCGGGAAATATCTTCCGCTCTTCCGTGTCTCCAGAAACGCACCTACGACGATGCCCGGGATAACACTCTCAACAGAATTAGGTGCCTGCTGACCGCCCAGATCTGTGCGACACCAACCTGGATCATTCAAGCTAATTACGACATCCGTACCCTCTAAGCGAGAAGCCAAGTCTTTTGTGAATTTATCTAGCGCTGCTTTGCTGGCTGCATAGCCTGCTTGCTCCGGCTCGTTCTTAATCCCGCTAGTTGTATTAATAACCCGCCCGAACCCTCGTTCAATCATCTTAGGAATAAGGCGGTTGCAAATCATCACAGGCGAGATGAAGTTAATATGGAAGCTCCCTTCGAAGTCTTCTACCGGGGTCTTCCAATAATCTTTGCGGTAAGCTATCTGAACCGCCGCATTATTGAAGATAATATCCACCTGTGTCCCTATGGCCTCAATCTCGTCGAGCATAGCAACCGTCTCTTCAATGTGGTTCAGCTCGGCCGTAACCGCATAAGCCTCCACACCAAGCGCCTTCACTTCATCGAGAACCTTTGCCGTGTGCTCTAGACTACGGCTTTGCAAGATCAGATTGCAGCCCTGCTTGGCCATGTAAATAGCGGTTTGATAGCCAATGCCTCTGCTTGCTCCGGTAACCAAGGCCCATCTTCCTCTTACATCGATCATAAGCTAGTAACCCTCCTCATCCTCAACAGGAAAACGTTTTCATTTTATGCCGCAACAGTAGTAATTACAGCAAAGCGTAGCAATATAATTGTAACGATTATACATATTGTACCATATAGTATTGCCGTTGTATTCTAGCATTTTGATCCCCAAATGACGATTTTAGCCTCCATTTGGTAATATAGTATTAGCGTTAAAAAAGTTAAGTGATTCTTAAGAAATAAGCTTGAATGAACATGTTATAGTTTTTTTAGAGCATCCTAATACATATATAATACATTTAACCAGGAGGATATCCATGTCTGCTAGAGGAACGATATTACTTGTCGATGATGAGAAAGAAATTATTAAGTTGATGGATATATATCTTAAGAATGAGGGATACAACCTATTAAAAGCATCCGACGGCCAAGAAGCGCTTGAAATTCTAGAACGCCATCCGGTAGATCTGATCGTGCTAGATGTGATGATGCCGCGGATGGACGGGATTGAAGCCTGTATGAAAATCCGCGAAAATAAAAGCATGCCCATTATCATGTTATCCGCAAAGGGCCAGGATATGGACAAAATTGCTGGGCTCAGTATTGGGGCCGATGATTATGTTACGAAGCCATTCAACCCGCTTGAGCTAATGGCTCGAATCAAATCGCAACTACGGCGTTATCATCAATTCAGTGGCCCGAACCAGTCACAACTGGATGAGAACGAGATTGAAATAGACGAGCTTGTCATCAACATTTCAACGCATCAAGTCACTATAGAAGGACAAGAAGTACAATTAACGCCTCGGGAGTTTGCCATTCTGAAGCTGTTGGCTGTGAATCAAGGAATTGTAATCAGCATGGAGAAGATCTATCAAGAGGTATGGAACGAACCGTTCATGGAGTCGAAAAATACCGTCATGGTTCATATTCGCAGAATTCGCGAGAAGATTGAGAAGGATACCCAGAATCCTAAATATATTAAGACCATCTGGGGAATCGGTTATAAGATGGAACGACTCTAAATCTCTAAAGAAGGAGAATCATCATGAATTTAAAATGGGTCAATACGGTGCGGTGGAAGTTCTTAGCGATCGTACTGGCCAGCTTAGGGTTAACGGGAATTCTGTTATATCTCGGGTACCAGCTTGGCGTTTTCCTTATCGCGATCCCTCCGTTCACGAATTACCTAAACTACTTCATCGTTAAGTATGGCTCTACCATGGTTATGAGTATAGTAGGTCCTATCCTATTTATTATTCTGTATTATTTATTAACACGGACAACCATCCGCCGTCTGGAGAATGTCAACAATAGCTTGCAGCAGCTTGCTGCCAGCGACTTTGATCAAGAGCTTCGTACCTCATCGCGCGATGAGATTGGGCGGATTACCCATAGTGTGAATGATCTAGCCCTACAATTACGCACCAATTCAGACAAAATTTCTTCCGGATTAGGGCAGATAGCCAGCGGTCAGTTGGATCATCGCCTTCATCTGGAGGATGATCCATCAAGTGAATGGATGAAGATGGCGGATAGCATCAATAGAATGGCGGAGCAGCTTGACCGCTCGATTCAAGAAGAACGAAATGCCGAGAAGACCAAGAACGATCTGATTACCGGTGTCTCTCATGATCTTCGAACTCCACTAACTTTGATTCTCGGCTTCCTGGGGGTTATTGAGAATGACCGTTATCATGATGAGGTAGAGCTGCGGCATTATGTCAATATTGCCTATGATAAATCGCTAGCTCTGAAGAAGCTGGTTGATGAACTATTCGAATATACCCGTATCAATAACGGTATGCCCCTACATGTAGTGGAACTGGATATGGTCGCTTTCCTTCGTCAGCTGGCGGAAGAATTTGTCCCTAGTCTTCGAAAGGCCAATATGACCTGCCGTATTTCAACGGAACTAAGCTCCCTTATGATTGACGGAGACGGGGATCTGCTTGCTCGTGGATTTGAGAATTTGATATCCAATGCCATCCGATATGGCCGCAAGGGTGAATACGTGGATATTGATATTAGCTGCTCCAAAGATTACGCGATAATCAAAGTGATCAACTACGGGGAGCCGATACCGCAAAGCGACCTGCAATTTATTTTTGAACGTTTCTACAGAGGTGACCAATCCAGATCATCGGGAGGCACTGGCCTCGGACTTGCGATTGTGAAGAGCATTATGGAAGTGCATGGAGGCAGCATTTCTGCCAAGAGCGACCGCTCACAGACGGAGTTTGAAGCAAGGATTCCTTTGCGTTTATCCAAACCCATCACTGACTAAATTCGCTTTACTCGATATGACCGATTTTTATGCTCACGGAGATTCGTGGGTATAGGAGTCGGTTTTTTTGCGCAATTTCCCTGCTCAACATTGTTAAGAAAATTTTAAGGTTTTGGGTAGGAAGTTATTAAGAATTCCTTTATGGGGTAATAAGAACTCTTTTATATGCTTAAATAAGCCGCCAGTCGGACGGGAATATAGAGAGGAGTACACAAACCCCCATGTTTAAAAATATTACTTATACGTTAAAGCGTTCAGCTAACCTGAAGACCTTAATATGTATTCTTATTTTTGCGACAGCTTTATTTGTCCGCATCGATTTTGTAAATTCAGTTGAGCATCATATCCCCATGACAGCTTGAATTATGACATTATGGTCAGACAGCTGCTGGAGAAGGGTGTTTATGCATATAAGAGCGAAGAGCCAAATGCTCAAGTTTCCCCGGATACCCTTTATTCATGGCAGGCGCATACATACTTGCCGATTACAAGAATCATGATCCGTATCCCTTGATTAGATACATTCAGATTGGATTCAGCATGGTGACATTATGGCTCGTCTATTTGACAGGCCGAAAGTTAGGCAGACAATGGGCAGGCATCATTGCGGCAGCGATCATGGCCGTATATCCCCCTTTGTCTGGGCGAACGGGGCCATATTAACCGAGACGATGGCCGCTATGCTATTCATGCTATATGTATATTTACAGCTCAGGGTATTCGAGAAAGAGACGGCTCAATCCGCCCTGCTAGCCGGAGGAGTGCTTGGTTTACTCGTCCTTACCAGACCGGAATTTCTCATACTTATCCTACCTGCGTATGCCTTCTACTGGCTGTGGCGAAAAAGATCCGCTCACGTCGTGAAGCTGGCAGCAATCTCTTGTCTGGGGATCGTCATTGCATTGTCGCCTTGGATTGTACGAAACATGGTTACCATGCACCAATTCGTTATAGCCTCGACGCAGGTTAATCCATTTGCAGCCGGCACTTATCCGAATAAGGACTATGCCGACAAAATGGTCGAGACAAAGGGCAAAACCCAGATGGAAGTCGCCAAGGAACGTTTGAAGGTAGGATTCACCGAGCATACCTGGACCTTCGTTAAATGGTACACCATTGGCAAGGTCCGCTATATTTACGGACGAATGTTCTTTGGAGCTGGGCATGCGCCATTATATCCCGTCATTCCGCTAGGAACGTTGTACCACAGAATGATTCTACTGGGTGGGTTCATATCCACGATTACCATGCTGCGAAGATGGCGGCAGCCTGCCGTTCTGCTCGTCGTCCTGGTGGTAGCCATCAGCATTACAAGATTGGCCTTCGTTCCAGAATTTCGCTATAACTTTACAGCGATGCCGCTGTTCATCATACTCACTAGCCTGCTCGCCACCACGTTCCTGGACTATTTGCTCGGGCGGCGATCAAATAAAGCACAATTACCTGTCGGAGAGGAGTTATGAAAATGAATCAAAAAGTACTTATTATTATTCCCGCCTATAACGAAGCAGAAGGAATCCGGCGGGTGATTGCCGATGTCCGCCACCATATTCCCTATGCCGATATTCTGGTTGTGAATGACGGATCGAATGATCTAACCGGTGATGAAGCCGCCAAAGAGGGTGCGCTCGTCGTCAACCTCAGCTGCAATCTAGGCATTGGAGGTGCCGTTCAGACTGGTTATAAATATGCGCAAAGACATGGATACCACTATGCAGCCCAATTGGATGGGGACGGACAGCATAACCCCCGTGACTTCGACAAGCTGCTAGATGAACTCCTGCGAAGCCGCACGGATATGGTTATTGGCTCCCGTTTCATGGAGAAGCAAGGATTTCAGTCCACCTTCGCTCGCAGAATCGGCATCGATCTGCTGTCAGGGCTGCTGACACTGCTGCTTCGCCGCAAAGTGACAGATCCTACCTCCGGCTACCGTGTCTGTGGGCCACGTGCCATTGCATTATTCGCTCAGGAGTACCCTGCCGATTATCCGGAGGTTGAAGCGCTTGTCCAGCTTGATAACTGCGGTTGTACTTTTCATGAGGTTCCCGTCGTCATGCGCCAGCGGTTAACTGGAAGTTCAAGCATTCGAGCGCTGGGCTCCGTCTACTATATGGTTAAGGTTATTCTGTCCGTGCTAATTACAAGAACTAAAAAGAAAGAAAAGAAGTGGGATCCAAGCTATGAAAATTGATGTTTTTATTCTCAGTTTCATGATCTGTATGATTTTTCTAGGCATCACCATATATTTGATCCGTAACGGAAAGCTACGCGAACAGTATGCGATTCTCTGGATTATTCTTACGGCCGTCATGATGCTGCTGTCGCTATTCCCTTCATTGATTGACTTCATGGCCAAGCAAATCGGCGTATCCTATGCGCCTTCCCTGCTCTATCTGCTCGGTCTGATCAGCGTTCTATTCATCCTGCTTCATTTAACGATAGCCGTATCTTCGCTAAGTGCGCGGTTTATAGTATTAACGCAAAAGATAGGGATGCTGGAGCAAGAGAACCTAGCGCTCCGCCAAGGAAATAAAGAGTTCGCTGCCGATTCAGCAGTTCAGAACTAATCTATCAGCTATGTAAGTAGAGAGGAGAAGTGAGAGACATTAAGAACTTAGGAAAAGTAACTGCAGGACTGGCTGCGCTGTTGATCACAGGCCAATTGGCCACGGCCATCCCTGCCGCAAAAGCAGAGGCTGCTTCTGAAGAGCCATTGCAAGAGAGCAAAGTATCGTTGGAGAAATCAAATTGGAGTCATATCGCTATTTTTATGGGTAGTAGCAAAGTAGAGCAGGACGGCAAGACATATCAAGCCCCCGCCCTGCCATCGTCAAGAATGGAGCCACTTATGTAGGACTTCGCTTCATGGCTGAACGCCTGGGAGCAACCGTAACTATAAACTCCAAGACCAATGAGACGATTATTCAGCTTGAAGGCGTGGAGTTGAAATATAAGAACAACAGTAAGAGCTATGTCCTTAACGGAACATCTTACCCTTTGAAGACTGCTCCTTATACGGACAACAACGTGCTAATGGTCCCTCTAATTCCATTCCTTCAATGCTTGAATATTCCTTATACAGTGGAAAACAAGACCATCACCTTGCAACGTTCCACTAAGCCAGTAGCTTCGTTCAAAGTGCAACCAGAGGAGATTGTCGCCGGTGAGACGACTGTAATCTATGAGCCATATTCATATTCCCCGCTGGGACTGGATATTGTCGATGAACGTTGGGAAGGAAAGGAAGAGGTATTCGATAAACCCGGCTCCTATTCCGTTAGTTACTCCGTGCAGGACTCGGAAGGGGTATGGAGCGATCCTTTTAAAGTAAATTTGGAAGTAGTCAAACCCAACGAACCTCCAGTCGCTAATTTCTCAACCGATAAAGACGAATACCGCATGGGCGAACCGATCATTTATACGGACCTAAGCTCGGATGATGAGGACGCCATAGTCGACAGGATATGGTCAAATAAGGAAGAAGCCTTCTTCACACCGGGCAGCGTTACAATAAACCTTGAGGTGAAGGACCGGCACGGAGCCATAGGTGAATTCAGCAAAACAATCAAAATTTCCAATGAAACGCTGTATACCCATGAAGAGTTCTACAAGCTTTTTACACCGATAGGGAATAAACTCGCTATTGATGGCTACTCCGTGAAAGCGATGGAAGCAATTCCTTATAGCTACCAGACAGAGCCCATAACCTTATTCCGCAGTAGTGGACCCGAATCGATCAATTCAGAAGGCATTCTCTATCAGGATACAATCTCCGGTGACGCCAGATTTCTGCTGCATCATAAGAACCAAATCGGACAGCTAGCCAAACTCTATGTTCTTGCTGAGAATCCAGGCACTTCACCAGTTACCATCACGCTCAAGAATGAAGCCATGGCTGGTCCGACATCCTATGCGGAATGGGCAGGCCGAATGTCGTTAACCCGTTACTTTGAGGGTTTATTGGCCGGGAAGAATGCTCAGAAGATAACCCTACAACCGGGAGAGAAACGAATCATCTGGAATAGTATCAATAAGAATCCGATGAAACCTAATGAGATTATCACCTTCACCGGGGACCTAAGCAGTGATGCGCCTATTCGTTACACCTCTATGCTGGTCTCGGCGAAACGTGACCCGATCGCTGATCTAGAGAAATTACCTTATCTAGACCCTAATGAATCTATTGTCCGTGGAACCTTTGCGGATTCGACACGCGTATTTGTATATAACGATCCTGTCGGTACCCGCTCGGTCAAGCTCTCTCTAACCGACAATAGAGAAGATCCATTTCAACAAGGACTAGATGGGATCAAAGGGACTGAAGCCTTGAATTCCGGTAATTATGGCTTGATTTACAAGCTGAAATTAAATCATGTTGCAGCGAATACACTAATTCTGTTCAATCCGCGTGGCGGACTGTTTGTTGGATCTGCGGTCGTAAATGGCGAAGTAGTCACCTTCGGTCATAGCGGCAAAGAAGATATATCCAGTACCGCCAGTGTACTCTATCGGACAGGCAACCAGGAGGAAAGCGTAGAGATTTGGATCAGCCCTGCAGCAGGTAGCAATCTTCCTTTTGTGCTGCTGTTCGAGCCTTTGCCGCTGAAGAAATAGCAGAGTCGGTACTAGGTCAGTGCCCCGTTCTCATTTCAAATTTTAATAAATAATATGGGCCATCAGATGTTCCGCTCAAGGAATCATCCCCTTTCTTGTCGAATTCTTATTGTTATGATGCGATTAAAACATTCAACCACGAAATATATAGCAATTGTCACCTTGTTTATAAGTATTTTGCTCGGCCTCCGCTGGGTTTGGTCCGAGGTTATCTTTCCCCCAGCGGAGCCCTTGAGCGCTGTCAACGGTATGATTGATCTCCGCGGCAGAGAGTTAAACAATACCTCTACCTTTGCTCTAAATGGGCAATGGGAATTCTATCCGGGGCAGTTGTTATCTCACCAGGATCTGCAGGCGAGCAAACAAACGGCTAACTATGTCCAAGTTCCGGGTAATTGGGGAAGAACATCTCCGAGGGAGTGAATCTATCTTATGGCTACGGAACCTATCGGCTGAGGATTCTGTTCGATCCGCTAGAACAGCCCGTCGCATTCTGGCTGCGGGGCATTCAAGCTTCTTCTGCTGTACAACTAAATGGAGTAGCCGAGAGTTCCATCGGTAAACCGGATGTAGATAAACGGTATTATAAGCCAAGTAATCCTTCCTATACCTCCTCCTATTCAAGACTAGGAACAAGAGAAATCGAGCTGATCATTCAAGTCGCTAATTTTGATAATCCTTACAATGGAGGTATCGTACAATCGATTCGTTTCGGTTCCCAGGCCGCAATCGATTATACACGCTGGTACTCGATTGGATTCCAGTTGGTCACATTTATTACGCTAATGCTTCATGGCCTATACATCTTTATTTTTTATCTGTTCAACCCTAAAGAGAGGACCCTAGCGCTAGTCTTCCTATTAACGATAGCAGTGGCTACAGCGACAATAGCAGGCTATGATAATCTGCTCTTGGTATGGCTTCCGATTAACTATACATGGGCACTCAAAGTGAAGCTGCTCTCCCAGTTGTGGCAGCCCCTGCTTATCCTACTTGTATTCAGAGGGCTCACTTCTTACAAGTTGAACAGTGTCTGGTGGTTGAATATCTATACCACATTGCTTACTCTATATACTGCATCTCTACTAGTCGCACCTGCTACATTCGCCAATAGATCCATTGATCTGGGGATATTCGGATTACTATATATACTGCCATTTCTTAGGTTCGTTTACGCAATAATTCTAATCATTCTCAAAGAACAGAATGACACCGCAGGTTCTTCCTGCTGCTGTCTGCGACAGGTATCATATCGAACATACTCTGGACCTTATTGAACTCCTACAAAGATACGTCTGTCGTCTACTATCCCTTGGACTTGATCGCAGCGATTATCGGTTTCGCAACATACTGGTTCAGAGAGTTCTTCCTCAAATCTGCTGAGAATGCCAAGCTCACTGAGAAGCTGAAGAAGGAAGACAAGCTCAAGGATCAATTTCTTGCCAATACTTCACATGAACTGAGAACGCCGCTACATGGAATTATGAATATTGCTAATACCATCCTGACCAAGGAACAGCAGAAGCTTGACCAGACGAGTCTAAAAAATATGAACCTACTTATCACGATAAGTCGCCGTATGTCATATCTGCTAGACGATCTGCTAAATGTCGCCCGCCTTCAGGAGCATCGTATTACTCTGCAGAAGGAGCCACTAGAAATTCAAGCGATCGTTCCTGGAATATTCGAAATGCTGCGGTACATGGTAGAGGACAAACCTATCCGACTTGATATGCATATTGCCGAATCTTTACCTGCAGTTACAGCTGATGAGAAGAGGCTCGTTCAAATCTTATATAATTTATTGCATAACGCGATCAAGTACACGGAGGAAGGAAACATTTCTGTGTCCGCTGAAGTGAAGGATGGTCGTGTCCTTATTCAAGTCTCCGATACAGGAGTGGGCATAGATAAAGAGACGCAAAGTCGCATATTTCTCCCTTATGAACAAGGGATGTACGGAATAAATGATGGAAGAGGAATCGGACTAGGATTAAGCATCTGCCAACAATTCATTGCTCTGCATGGAGGAACATTGAGTGTCCGTTCGGAGAGTGGCAAGGGTTCGGTATTCAGCTTCGACTTGCCGTTAGCCAGTTCATCAGATACCCCAGAATCGCACAGTTCTCCACATCACCAAGAGACGGCCAATCGGTTCAAGGAGGATTACGCCGAACTGGTTCTGCCAGACACTTCAATTGGTGAATTAACAGAGACCGGGATGAGCCCTGCCCTCCTTGATGGCGCACCCGTGCATATTCTTGCCGTTGATGATGATCCGGTCAACTTGAATGTACTTGCCGGCATTCTCTCCATGGATCCATACTGCATTACGAAGGCTCATTCTGCTCAGGAAGCCCTTAAGTTACTTGGTTCTAGACAATGGGATCTGGTGATTGCCGACGTGATGATGCCGTATATGTCTGGTTATGAGCTGACACAGAGAATTAGGGTGAATTACTCCGTATCCGAGCTTCCAGTCCTGCTGTTGACAGCACGCAGCCAACCAGCCGATATCTATACGGGATTCTTGTCCGGTGCCAATGATTATATGAGCAAGCCCGTGGACGCGATGGAGCTACGATACCGAATCAAGGCGCTGACCACTCTGAAGAGGTCTATCAATGAACGACTGCGCATGGAGGCCGCCTATCTGCAGGCGCAGATTCATCCGCATTTTCTGTTCAATACGCTGAATTCCATTATGGCACTAAGCGAAGTTGACTCAGAGAAAATGATCAAGCTTGGAGATGCCTTTGCATCCTTCTTGCGTATTAGCTTTGACTTCCTTAATACAGGAGAGCTCGTTCCACTATCCCACGAGCTACAACTGGTTGAGGCCTACTTATATATTGAGAAGGAGCGCTTCGGAGACAGATTATCCATTGTGTGGGAGGCCCGGGAGGATATTCACCTGATGCTACCTCCCCTGTCCATACAGCCACTCGTCGAGAATGCCGTCAGACACGGCCTGCTAAGACGCTTAAAGGGCGGTACCGTACGAATTAGCATTGTACAACAGAAGAGCGATACACTCATCGAAGTCTGCGATGACGGTAATGGCATGGATCAGGACATAATCGACCAACTGCTTAATCCGATTATGAAAGGTAAGAGCGGAATTGGAGTAACGAACACTCATCGGCGGCTGATCCAATTGTACGGCCAGGGTTTGTCCATTAGCAGCAAGCCCGGTGAAGGCACGACGGTATCCTTTATCGTACCGGATCATCGAAATCGCTAGAACAGTCAATAGAAGGCTTATATATAAAAAAGCACAGAGCATAGCTAATCCCAACATGCTTGCTCTGTGCTTTTTCGTTTCCCCTAAAACGCTTGGGGTCTTCTCAATATGAATGTTGTGAGTCAGAGTTAATCTGATGATTTCTGTAAATAAGCTTTGGCAATCGTAAGCAAATCATCCTTGGCAACTCCCTTTGAAGCTTCAATATAATAATTAATGTGAAAATCGCTATTAGGAATATTGTAAATAAAACGTATGCCCTGGCTGCCACTTTCGTATGTGGAATACAACATCTCACTACCGTCTACCATAATTGTCTCTGCGGGTGACTCCTCGGAAAGATGTACAGTCACCTTTTCGTTCGTTCTTATGGGCTGAACAAGAATGGTCTGCCCTTCACCCTTATAAGTAGCCATCATGCTCCAAGACTCTTTGGACACATCCAGCAGTTCCATCGCGTATTCTTGTTGGGAATCCCGGGCTTCCTTCGCTAATTGATCTGTTAGCCCAGCTCTTTCTTGATCGGTAAGCTCATTAGGGTGATATCTCAAGGAACTGCCGACAAAATCATACTTATCTTGGAGCTTATCAAAAATATGTGCGCCAGACCCCTTCAGCTCATTGCGAAGTGAAGCAGCATCTGAAAATTCAAAACCTGATCCTCTGACGATATGAAGCTCTCCTTCAGAGTTATCTCCTGCCATATAAATTGCCGCTGCTTGGTCTGGCTGCAACAATTCTTGTCCTAAACCGTATGCCTTCAAGCTGCGTATCTGCTTTTCCTTCGTATTGCCCGGAATGACTGAATCCTCAAACTTCTTCTGTTCATAGACAACATCACCTTTGCTGTTACTCAATGTGTTCAGATGTGTAGCCGCAAAGGCTGATGAAGCTATCAACAGCGTCCCTATAGCAACAAGAGTACTCACCTTATATTTAGCAATAAATTTAACGCGTTTGTTCACTTGATCTTCCTCCAATTTATTCATTACAGATCTCGTTACATCTGCCTCAGGTATTTTGACATTATAAAATATGGTTTTGAGGTCTTGATGATTGTCGTGCTCCATCCGATATCCCCCCTGTAGTATGAGCATGATACTTTCTGAATTTGGCGGCCGTTCGTTCAAATTTCTTACGGAGACTGCTGCTGTTCTGCTGCAGAATTTCACCAATCTCCTTATAGCTCTTATCCTCTACACAACGCAGGATCAACAGGCTTCGTTCCTCAGGCGTCAGTTTGGACATTGTTCGAAGAACATGCTCGTTGTAGTAGTTATCCTCAATGGCTTGATCTACATGTTGGTTATGTTCATCACTTCGATAGAGGAATGGGAGATATTTAGCAAGCCTTCGCTTGCGAATAATATCAATGCAGGTGTTATAGGCTATTGTGTACAACCAGGCTTCAAAAGGCTTCTCTAGCTTATATTTGCTCAAGTTCCGGAACGCCTTAATAAATACCTCCTGTGTGCCATCCTCCGCTTCTGTATGACCTAACATATGGTAACAGTACAAAAAGATCTGTTTCTGGTATCTGCGCATGATCTTTTCAAACTGAGAAGCATCCCCTTTGAGGATATCCGGGATAACCTGATGTAAGTCAATCTCATCCATCTCCCCACTCCTTTCCTGGATGTATTGATCCTTAATACCATAGTCATTCTTCAAATCAATAGATCTTCTGATGTGTTAGGTGGAAAATTACATTATTGCTCTGTATAACATCAGAAGGATCAGGTTCTTTAGGCGCCCATTTGAACCCTCTCTATTCTGTACTACGCACGAGCCCCGCCCTAATGTGACAGTCCGGAGAAAAAACTAAAATTTCATTACACATCCAAGCTTGAATGAAACTGGCTACTGTCACAAAGGTCGAGGTACTGCAATGATAATAGACAAAAAAATACCGGATGGAGGATCTAAATACAACAGTACATTTGGCATAAGTAGATACAGTTGCAATGGCTGTACTACTTGTACTGCTGCAGTCAGATTCGTTTCTCCATCCGGTCTTCTTAATTTTAGTTATCCTTCAGTATTCTCCGCTTTCATTAATCCTTGAATAAAGGCTTCAAAGTTATCGGCCAGCTTGATGATCTTGTTATTGCTCTCACGGTCCACATAGATAACCTCCGGCTCGCCGTCATTTCCAGCCGGACGGTAATCCAGCATCACCGCATCGCCTACGGAAGGGCAGTCACAAATGACTACGCCTATTTCGGGATAGTTATAGTTCTCAACCATATATCGGCTGCCCCGTTTTCCGCATAGCGACTTGGGCTTGTCCCGTCCAATTCCGAAAATACCCGAAATAACGATGTAGTCTTTACCATGAGAGGTTGGCTGCCCTACCGGGTATCGTGTAGCGTGAGGAATCCCTCCATTATGTATCTTCATCATGTTGATATAGGATGCGGGCAGCTTGAAGACCAGTTGTTCTTCCACAGAGCTAATCTGCTCATCCGTGACTGGCTTGGAGATATACTCATTCGCGTGTTCGCTATCCTCCCAAAAGTCGTTCATATCGGTATTCTGTGGCGAAAATGAACTCTTAACCAGGCTAGCCTCCGCTTGGCTCTCCGATTCAGCCTTCAACTCTTCACGGGACTCCGGCGCGGATTCTTCAGCAGTCTTACTCGCGATCCACTCCAGGAACTCCAACGTATCCTCATCACCCGGATCTAATTTGTCAGCCAGCTCGAATTCCCTGCGGGCATCCTCATACCGTTCGAGGTAATAATAGGCTAGTCCAGTGCGATAATGCCACAAAGGGTCATCCTGGCCTTCTTCGGCGATGGTCAGAAACTGTTCGACTGCCTCTTCATACCGCTCCAGATTATTCATTGCACGGCCTAAATGACTGGTCAGCTCATAATCTCGATCTTCTGCGGGGATTTCCATTATGGTATTTACAATTTCTTCGAATTCATCTGCTTCATGCAGCCCGTCCAACTTAGCTATAAGATCGTCTCTCATCATTTATACCTCCCAAGGCGATAACTCTAATTATAGAAATTATACCATTCCCTATATCCTAAAATGAAATTCATCTTATCATTCCAAGGCGAATTCGATTGTAAAAGGGATCAATTTGTGACAATCCGGGCTAAACTGCTAGCAATCGGTAACTACACTAACACCACTTTGGGACTTCTTCGAAATAAGATAAAGCCTGCAAATATGCAGGCTTATTCGTTCAATCCTTGGAATTACTGACCTGTGGCTCGTTTATCATTTAAACCCTGGAAAATCGGCTAGATTAGATGCATGAATGACAAACAATACAATGCTAATAATGCCCAGCAAAAAAATCATGAACATTTGTTTGAAAGAATCCTGGGCCCGAAGATGCGTCATAATCCCGCCAATGCCTGTGATTCCAAGGATTAACGCTCCAAGAGCCACCCAGCTCAAATCCCAATAACCGACGATTAAGGCTACAGCACCTGCAAGTTCAACTATTCCTGTAACAATCCGGAACCATTGCGGAAGCCGCCAATGTTGAAAGTTCTCAATATGCATTTTGAATCCCGCTAATTTTCCCAAACCCGCTATTAGAAATAAGAGTGCCAATAAACTTTGCAGTACGATCGATAAGACTTCCATTCAAAAGCCTCCTCTTCGCAAATTCATTAATAATATCAGTCTTCTTTAAATATACAAATCGCCGCTTGTCTTTAATACCTGATATGCGACCCCATATAAAAATAGAAATGAGCCGATCACATTGATCGGCCCAAACCATTCACCAAAGCAAATTAAATTGCACTTTCCCTACTATTAATTAAGAACCTCCAAACGTCCTCTGAAGAAAAGCTCTGAAGGTTCAGCCCCATCCGTCTCACCATCCAGAATTCGCTTAACATCTTCTATTGTTTCATAAAGTGTCAGCCACTCGCCTGTTTTCTGAGTATATGGCTCCGAAACATAGAATGGTTGCGCTAGATAAGCTTCAAGCCTCTCTCCCGCTTGTAAAGCTGCGAATCTAATTCAGATATTTTGTCAAAACCTTGTACGGTTACAAGCGCTCTTAGCTCTCTATAACGACGAAGTAGTTTCCTTGCGCGCTGCTGCGTAGCTAAATGAACAGCATCAAGATATGCCCCTTCAAGGACCGTCGAAGTAGATACGATTGGATCAATTGCCGGATAAATGCTACGGCTAATTAAGTCTGAATCAAATCTCCATAGTGTATCCAGCGGACCATATGCAGCTTCTTCGTCAGCAACTTCACATTTAATATCTACGAGCGCTATGGTAATCGGCCTAGCACCAGCTTCTTTTAGTCTTTCTCGTAAAGACAGCAATTCACCGGATAGAACCTTGCTTCGATCAGCCCCAAGCAAGACATCTTTCTCATCACGGAGATCTGCAATACGACTATAAACTTCATCCTCTGTAGCATGTGTAAATTCAGATTGTGCTTGAACGTGATGGATACCAGGAACATCTGAACCTGGATCCCAGAAGATCGTTGCAAACCCACGCTTTTTCATTCTCAGCATAAATTCCGCTAACAACACCAATTGTCCCATATTAGGTCTAGCCACAAAGCCGATCGTTCCGCCACGCACTGCTGGAGCCAATAAATCCAAGGCTTTAATTCCTGTCTCGATCATCCGTACTCCACTCCCTCTAATAATGAGTTCATCAAGACTACATCCTGCCAAATTAGCGAGTGCCACCAAGGTCCTCACTTCAGCCCGGCCGACTGGTATCTTCCCCGTACATAGGTTAGAAACAGTCGCCGCTCTCAGTCCAGCTTCCCGTGCCGCAGTAGTAAGATTGGGAACACGACGACGCAATAGCGGAACGTTTAGCTGCAACTCTTCATCCATATTCTGGCACCTCCTTACTTTACATAGTAATTATTTTTACTCTAAAACGCAATATATTTTTAGGGATATTTCACCAAATGGCCAATTAAAAAAGATACGGCCCCCATTCCTATAGATGGGAACCGTACCCTAGTTAATAACTCCAATCTCCATGACTAGGCCGTCGTAGCCTAATGCCGACCGTCGAATAGCTGATCACGTTCCACAATAGGTTCGGTATGGCTTGGTCCATTCAGGTAATGAGCAGTACTCCATTTGCTCTTCAGAATATCCATACGGATTGGATAGAGCATTCAGAAGCCGTTCCATGACGCTGAGGTCTCCCTGCTCCGTCGCTGCTTCCAATGCAGCTTCAACCCGATGATTCCGTGGAATTATGGCAGGATTGCTATTACGCATCAACTCATTTGAGGACATCTCTGATTCCTGTTGTCGGCCTAGTCTCTCCTTCCAAAGTTCATACCACTTAACGAACTCGGGAGCTCTAAACAGGTCCGTATCTTCAGGTGTAGCTAGAGTTAGTGCACGGAAGGTGTTGGTATAATCTGCACGATACTTTTCCATCATGCTGAGAAGATCATTAATGAGTTGCTCATCCTGCTTCTCTTCATTCATTATCCCTAGCTTAGCTCTCATGCCCGTGAGCCATTTCTCATGATACAAATCCATAAACGTAGAAATCTTGTCCTGAGCCAACTCGATTGCCTGCTCCTGGTCATCGTGCAAGAGCGGCAGCAGCGTCTCGGCGAACCTTGCCAGATTCCAGCCTGCGATATATGGTTGATTGCCATAAGCATAGCGTCCTTGCGAATCAATAGAACTGAACACTGTTGCAGGATCATAGGTATCCATAAAGGCACAAGGTCCATAATCGATTGTTTCCCCGCTAATGGTCATGTTGTCCGTGTTCATCACTCCATGAATGAAGCCAACAAGCTGCCATTTAGCAATAAGCGCGGCCTGCCGCTGGGTGACTTCTTCAAGAAACTTAAGGTATCGGCTACCATCCGCTTCTATACCCGGATAATGGCGCTCTATTGTATAGTCAGCCAGGATGCGTAGATCCTGAACCGTGCCATAATTAGCCACGTATTGAAATGTACCCACCCTTATATGACTGGCCGCTATTCGTGTTAGAATGGCTCCCGGAAACTCTCGCTCACGGGTTACGGGCTGTCCTGTTGCCACTACGGCCAGACTACGGGTAGTAGGTATACCTAGCGCATGCATAGCTTCGCTAATGATATATTCACGTAGCATAGGACCAAGCGCAGCCCGGCCATCTCCGCCACGAGAATAGGGTGTTCTACCTGGGCCCTTAAGTTGGATATCCAACCTCTTCCCTTGTGGCGAGATCTGTTCACCTAACAGTATGGCCCGGCCGTCTCCCAGCATATTAAAATAACCGAACTGATGCCCTGCATATGCTTGAGCAATAGGTGTAGTCCCCTCGGGGGTCAGGTTCCCCGCAAGTACCGCAACACCTTCATCGCTTTGCAGTGCCTTAATATCCAGCCCCAGATAGGATGCTAACGGATGATTGAGTACTATCAACTTTGGCGAGCGCACCGGAGTTGGGTCAATACGGGTAAAAAATGATTCTGGCAATCGGGCATAGCTGTTATCGAAGTTCCATCCCATTTCTTTATCCTTTGTCATAGTCTCTCCTTTGCTTCCGCCTGTTTTTTTCTAGATCATTTACATATCAGTTGTATATTCCATTGAACACATTGTCTTATTCTTATGTTAATGTCCACTTCTAACCATATATTATACCGTTTCGCAGTGGAACAGCGATTGTAGATTTGCTATTCAAAAACCGAAAAAGCCCGATTTGCTCTTAATCAAGCGAATCGGGCCTCGTCATTTTCCGGGCTGAGCTATTGCCTAGTTACTTCCGATACTTTAGAGCAGAAGTACAATGCTACTCTACCTCTTTTCTTCCTAATTCTGCACCCGCAGCGCGCAATTTCCGCTGCAGTTCCTTCACCGGTATATCCCGGACGTCGGAATTGCGGGCGCTGGCAAGTGCAGCAGCTATCCCCGCCGCTTGACCGAGTGCCATACAGCTTGATGTCAGTCGAGTCGTCGCCTGTGCTTCATGCGTTGTTGAGATGCAGCGGCCAGCAAGCAATATGTTTTCTACACCAACCGGTACCAAAGAACGGTACGGAATATCGTAAGCACCGCCATCCTTTATGAAGTTTGCTGTCACTCCGCTTCCTTGAGGGTTATGGATGTCGATCGGATAACCACTTCGCGCAATGACGTCATCGAACGTACGGCCGCTTAGCACATCAACCCCATTTAGCACATACTCGCCCACTATACGCCGTGTTTCCCTCACTCCGATCTGAGCCCCGGTCTGAGACACATAAGCGCCAGAGAAGCCTTGAATGTCTGATCTGAAGAACCGCTCTAGAAGTTGCACCTGCTCATGCCCTTCAATTTCCGCCGCTGTTAAATCCTCGGGCTTGGTCGGGTCCAGACCGGAGACACGTGACACATTGATTAACACCTCGTCAGGCTCCGGCCCAGTGAAGAACAAGACTCCGTCTCTCGGAATGGGAAGTCCAGCCTGCCGCCACTTGCTGTAGAATCCCATAACTCCCGTCAGTGGAAGATGTCCCAGCTCGGAGATCAATGATTTCTCATAGAACTCCTCAGGATGCCGTTTCATATATTCAGTCACTTCATCCAATCTGACGCCCTTCATCCGGAACTTCATCGTCATTGGCTGAACTTTTCCCGCTTCATTGCCCTGCTCAAAGCTAGCGCCAGCTAAATACGCAACATCCGCATCTCCTGTCGCATCAACGAATACCCTTGCCTCTATCGTCATTTTCCCGCCTTTGTTCCAGACGGCGACTCCGTCAAGATGCTTGCCGGACATTTGCACCTCTACTACAAGTGAATGCAGCAGAAGCTTCACTCCGGCCTCCTGAAGCATGCGAAACACCAGCCATTTAAATACTTCGGGACGAAACGGAGTCAAAGTATGCACAAAACCGATCGTATCCGTAAATGACCTGGAGACGCCCCTAACGCAATGAGGCGATCAACTATCTCCTGCGGAATCCCTTTAACCACCTGCTCTCCGGAAGCCGTATGGAATGTCATCCATGGATATACCAGGGAAGCGGTTGACATCCCGCCTAAGAATCCGTACCGCTCCACTAGAATAACGCTCGCACCACAACGCGCAGCCGCTAATGCTGCCGCGATGCCGGCAGGGCCGCCACCTATTACAGCAACATCGTAGACTTGGTTACTCAATTGTCCCACTTCCCTTCCCTAACCTCGTCGGCTGCCCGCTAGCCAGCTTGTTAGTACCCGAAGATCGACCCATCCATGACGCCCTGAAATCCCCTGGAGTAGATCCATGGATCCGCTTGAACACACGAATGAAGTTCTGAGAATTGTTATAACGCAGCTTCTCTGCAATTTCCGCTACCTTCATATCCGTAGAAGCTAGCAGCTCCTTAGCCTTCTCCATTCGATACGCGATCAAATAGTCGCTGAACGTCATGCCCAGTTCCTCCTTGAAAATATGACTGAAATGCGAGGCTGGCATGCCTGCTAACTCCGCCATCATCGGCTGGGATAGATCATCGTCATAATGCTGCTCAATATAATGCAGCACCGTCTCGATCGATTTATGATTACTGTCATTCCGACGGTACATAATATGGCGCGAAATAATCGGGAACACCTCATCCTTCAACCAAGCGATCATTTGGTTCATCGTCCGCAGTCCGTTCACCCGCTCATACAGGCTATATGTGAACAGCAGCGGGCCACCATCAGGATCAAGCTCATACAACTCGCGCAGCACCCGCGATATGAGCTGCATAAACGCCATCCGCACATGCTCCGTCGAGATACCGTCCTGCTGCTTCAATCCTTGACCAAACTTGTCTAGGAGCATAGCGAGCTGCTGTTCATTACCCAACTTGACCTGCAGCATAATCTGCTGCTCCAGCTCGGCCGGATAAGTGAACGGGTGCCGCTCCGTATCAGGCTCAACCTGGCCTACATATATTACCTTTCCGCTACCAGCAATAAGCCGATATTGCAGCGCCTCCGTTGCCTCCTTGAATGAATGGCGTATATTGCTGAACCCCTCATGGCATCTCCCAACGCCGACTGTAGCCGTTATATTCAATACACACTCCACCATGGTGTGAATCTCCTCCGCCAGACGGAAGGCCTCGGTTTTCCTTACTGCAGTCATCTCCTCTGGCTTATGATTGATGAGCAAAACAACATCGGCACGCATCTTGATAACCGTTCCACAGGGGCCAAGAACTTCTTCAGCAATATTCTTGACCGCATATACGAACAAATTGATATCCCGCTCCGTCTGCCCTCGTATGTTGTCCAACTCAACGCGCATCACTGTATAGTACGGGCTAATATGCGGCAGGTCGTAGTAATCGAACTTCTCGCTCAGCTCATCAGCTGGAACCGCCTCCGTCAGAACATGCTGCACAAATCCCGCGGCCAGTACTGGCCTCGACTCCTCAATCTGATCATTCAATGAGTCGTTGACCGAGTGAAGCATCTCCACATAATGCCGAATAATGCTGAATTCATCCTGCTTACCGCTTGATGTCGGGAATCGGCTCGCCTTGCCACGAATCAGGTCCAATATATTTTTGATCAGCTGATAGAAATGCTTGGAGAGCATAAGCGCTGCCGTTAAGCAGCCGATAATGAGCGTCAGGCACAGCAGAAGTGTCAACTGCTTAATACGAATGAACAGTGGTGTAAGCTCCTTGACCGGAACCACAGATACATATTTCCACCCGTTATAAGGCGACTGCCAATAATTGATGAGCATGTCTTGCCCATCGACCTTTGCTGTATAACCATTCTCCTGCAGCCCGCTCACTTTAATGTCCAATAAGAAGCGGTACGAAGCGAGATCGTCCTGCAGCAGACTTTTATTCCAATCTGAGAAAATGTTGCCCGAAGCCGTCAGGACGAGCATCTCACTGTTCACTTCCCGGTCCATCTCGCTATATATCTGAAAGAATGCCCGGTCGTTTAATTTGACAATGATATATCCACGAGGAGTATCTCCCTGAACCGGGACCTCCCGAACATACGTAACCTCTTGCGAACCACCGCGCGTCATCTGACTATCCGTCTTTCGATCGATCCAGAAGTACGGTTCATGGTGCCCTTGAAGCCTGGCTTTCAACTCAGGGTCCATATTCTCGGCCGAATTCAATCCGTTATTCACGGACAGAATTTTATCCTCCTTCATAAAATACAGCTCCGCTGAATCGACGTTATCAACCAGCACCTCAATCGAGTTTAAGATTGCCACAGCCTCTTTATAAAGCCTAAGATCCTTATATGGATCATCCAATTTTAGAAATTCGTCTAAGGAAGGATTGAATAGATGCTGAAGGATCGTTTTATTCAGGGCAACGAGCTTGTCGTCAATCCTCTGCTGGACCTGCTTCAGCGTTTCTCGCTTGGCCCGACCTACTTCCTGCTGTAAACTGGTAGATGCGATCTGATACGAACCGATACTAACGATGAGTACCGGAAGGATCGACAATAGACAGGCGGCCAGCACCAGCTTCAAACGGATATTGCGCTTCACGGAAAACCGCTTCATGAGTGCTCACTTCCTATGGACAGTAGTCGGTTGCCTTTTGCGGACACAAGCAAGAACAGGGACCGTAAAGTCCCCGCAAAAAAATAAGTAAATTTTCTATTACTGTTGCTTATACCATTCGTTCACTTCATCCGTCATTTTCTTGCCGCCTTTATTCATCCACTCCTCCACATACTTATCGAATGAATTTAACGGCAAATCACCGGTAACGATCTTGATAAATGTCTCAGTACTATACTTCTCAAGATCGACCATCTTCTCCTGCATGGTAGGGGTCAAAGCGGCGATTGCCGGGTTAGGAACACCGAGCTGTTCAATGTTCTTCCATTGATCAAGCTGCGCCTGTGCAACTTCCTCTGTCGCGCCAGGCGTCGTGAAATAAGGATTATATTTGTTATGTGCGATCAGGTTGATGACACCATCGGCATTATATTGATCATTCACGACAGGAGCGCCATTATCGAGTTTATAGTGAACGCCTTCGATCCCAGTACGCTTGAAATTCATCGCTTCATCGGTGGCCTCCCAATCGAGAATCTCCATGATTTTATTCACCTTCTCCTGCGAAGCCTTGGAGCTGATAACCCAATGCCCGTAAAGTCCGGCAGACTGCGGCGTTCCCTTCGTACCACTCGGTCCGGTTGGCGGATCAATCATTATAATCTCGGCGTTCGGATTCACCTTCTTCATATCAACTGTGAACTGCCCGTAGTTGGCGATACCACCGCCGATCAGAATTCCGGCCTTGCCGGCGATAAATTTATCATTCACCTGCGTATACTTCAGAACCGGAAAGTCCTTATCGATGGCGCCCTGCTTATAAAGATCCGCTAGCCAGCCAAGCGCCTCCTTGCGTCCCGGTGTAACATCTGAGTTCATCAGCGTGCCATCCTCCATCTTGCGCCAGCCATTCCCCGCATCAAAGGCCATCCATAGCTGATCGAGGAAGCTTAGATCCTCACCTACACCGATACCGAACGTATCCGCCTTGCCATTCTTGTCCGGGTCATCCGTCGTGAACTTGAGCGCGACATTCGTGAAGTCCTCCGTCGTTACAGGAACCGGGAGCCCCAGATTATCAAGCCAGTCCTTGCGGATCAAGACAGCGTTCGTCTGCAGCGGACGCGTGCGTGGAACTGAATACAGCTTCTTATCCACCTTCACATTATCAAATGCCTGCTGTGGCGTCTCCATCAGATTCTTATAATTGCCAATAATATCGTCAAGCTTAAAGAAAGCGCCTTGCTTCACGTATTTGACAAATTCCGGGTCCGGATACGTGTTCAGACCATCATATCCGGAAGCTCACCTGATGCAACAGTTAATCTAAGCTTCTCGGTATATCCGTTAGCTGGGATCGCCATTAGATCTAGCTCAACATTAAATTTGTCCTCCAGCCACTTCCAGGCTTCGCCCTTCTTCGGGGCATCCCCGCTAAGCGGATACATCATACTGATCTTGAGTCTGTCTTTCGAATCCTTACCGCTTCCCGTATCACTCTTGCCCGCCTTGCTGCCACAGCCCGTAACAATGGTCGCTAGCAAAGCCGACGCTACAGTGAAGCTAACAATTTTTCTCCAGTTCATCTTCATATTTTCATTGACCCTCCTTAAATGATGATATATCGCAAGCAGATACTCTGCAGCTTGCCGTTAATGTATGCGCATTCATTTTTAGGTAAGGCATTAAGTCTGAGCGTTATTTCGACCGGTTGGGTAAATCAGCCTTTGACCGACCCAAGCAACACGCCCTTGGCAAAATGCTTCTGCAGGAATGGATAGACGAGCAGAATTGGAACCGTAGCGACTACAATCGCTGCCATTTTGATCGTCATCGGAAGAACCTGGATGCCTTCATTGGCAATAGCCGCTTGATACTCCTCTGTAGAGCCCTGTATAATCATCTGTCTCAGAATGACTTGAATCGGCCACATATTCGAATTCGTTACATACATAATCGATTGAAAGAATTGATTCCAATGCCCGACCGCATAAAATAATGTAAAGGTAGCCAAGGCAGGCATCGAAAGTGGCAGTACGATTTTTAACAATACTCTGAAATGGCTGCACCCATCAATGCGGGCCGATTCCTCAAGCGCCTCAGGAATGCTCTGGAAGAAGTTTTTCAGAATAATCAGATTAAATGCGCTGATTGCGCCCGGCATAATGACTGACCAGAATGAATTCAGTAAATTCAGCCATTTCATTACTAGGTAACTGGGAATCATCCCCCACTGAACAGCATCGTAAATAGGACGAGAAACAGAATAGCGCGCCGTCCCTTTAATCGGGTTTTGGAGAGTGGATAGGCCATCAATACGGTCAAAGCCAGATTAGTAGCCGTTCCGACGATTGTAATCGATATGGTCATCCAGAGCGCTTGCATGAAATGTGAATTTGAGAGAATCATCGAATAGGAATCCCAGTTGAATTTCTCTGGCCACAAAATCAGTCCCCGCGCATAACCTGCTCCATTGGCGACAGCGATACTGCTACCACATAAAGGAAAGGAAACAATGTAGCAGTTCCGCAAAGAATCAACAAGAAGCCATTAATGCCCCTGAATATTACGTCCCCGGATAGGCGAAATTGTCTCATCAGTACACTCCCTCCTCCCGAAGCGTTTGGCTAGACGGTTCGCCATGACGACCATAATCAGGCCAACCACCGATTTAAAAAGTCCAACCGCAGTAGTATAGCTATAGTTACCGCCTACGAGACCTTCGCGATAGACATATGTTTCAAATACGTCGCCGACCTCGTAAGTCGTAGCATTCAGCATCAGAAAAATTTGTTCGAACCCGTTATCAAGAACATGGCCTAGTCTCAAAATCAGCATAATGAGGATGGTACTTCGAATCGCCGGCAGCGTAATATGCCAGATCTGTCTCCAACGGTTCGCACCATCCACAACTGCCGCTTCGTAGAGTTGAGGATCAATGCCGGACAGAGCAGCAAGGAAAATAATCGTTCCCCACCCCGCTTCTTTCCAAATGCTCTGCGATACAATCAAGCCGCGGAACCAGTTATTCGAGGTTAGGAAATTGACCGGTTCACCCCCAGCTTTGACGATGAACTCATTTACGACTCCCCCTGTGTACCCAGAAGCAAATAAGTGATCCCAGCCACGACAACCCATGAAATAAAATGAGGCATGTAAATAATCGACTGAATCGTATTGCGGAAAGCCCGTTTGCGAACCTCGTTCAGCATCAGTGCCAAAATAATCGGCATCGGGAAGTAAAAAACCAAGTTCAGCATACTAAGCACAATCGAGTTGCGAAATATACGCCAGAACCCGTCATACTGCAGCAGCGCTTCGAAATGCCTAAGACCGACCCAATCGCTCTTCCAGATTCCGCCGAACGGATTATAATCCTGGAAGGAGATGATGATTCCCCACATTGGGAAATATCTAAACAGAATAAAAAACAACGCCCAGGAATTAACATCATGTATAATTCCCAGTCTTTCCATGAGCTCCTACGCCGAACTCGCCGAACAAGTTCGAGTTTGGACAGGAACGGTTGCTGGTTCATAGATTGAGCTCCCTTCTTCGTTGTCGATGTCTTCATAACGGCGTTCGTTATCCATACTTCTTCCAGCCTTCATAACTAGCTGTCGTGCCCACATCATATGACGAAAATGATTGATAACGAAATAATCATTTAAAAAGATTACCCGGCGGAATAAGCCGATACAGCTCTTTTCCTTTGGCATAATACAACCGTCCGTAACGATCAAGATCCATAATGCCAACAACCTCTTCACTAAGCTGTACGTATTCAAGTGTAATCGGGTTAACAACGATCAAGCGCCTCGCCAAGGTGGTGTACAAATAACCATCTTCACCCCATCTTAAATAAATCGGCCGGTACTTGCTGTACTTGTACTCGCTTAGAAGAAGATTCTGCTCTTAACGATCCGGGTCGTCGCTGGATCCATGGCGAATAACGTTCCGTCTATCGCACCCCAGATCAATCCGTCAGGGCCAGCGCTCAGCCCACCAATCATACAAGGCGGCATATCCATATCAGGAATATCAGGCACGAATTCCGCAATCTTCGTCCGCTTAGCCACATCCCAGATGAACATACGGGCTGGCCCCTCTGCGGGCGCTGTCCCAAGCCCGCCCCATATGCTCGTGCCCCCGTATATCAATCCGTCTTTATAGGCCACGCCCTGGATACTATGCTCCGATACGATGTCCGGGTAAACCTCCCATGTACCAACAGCAGGATCGTACATCGCCAATACTCCGCCTCGCAGACCATAATCCGGCACTGTACCAGCAAAGACACGTCCTCCGCCTCTTGTCATAGCGAATGGACGATCCTGTGAATGCCCGAGCTCCCCAATCCAACCCGGATTATGTTCAGGCTTGAAGCCAAAATCGATAGGACGATGCGGATCGAAGCGGAACATATGTGCATGCGTATATGTACCTAAATAAGCTATACCATCAAGAAACGTCATTCCTTCTGGCTGCGGAAACAATTCAAACGTGCGCTCGATCGTATCCGTATCCGGATCAAACAGGCTAAAACCCCGTTGATACCCCCCAATATACAGCTTGCCATCATCACCAGTCTCCAAACAATGAATCAGGATTGGCTGCGGCTCAATTTCCAGGTTTCGCACCATAACCCGGTTATCCACCAAGCGAATAATAGCCACCTGCGCGTTGACTGTTACTAAAGCGAGCACAGGTTCACCACTTCCGTCGACCTGCCCTTCCATACTGTCAGGTAAGTCGTTTGCGTGCACCCACTCCATCGCTTTAGCCCTGCCCTCCGGCAGTGTTTGAATCTCCGTCTCGTTCCAGTCTTCCTGCGCGATATCCCAATAACACAGCTTCCTGCCATGCTTGAAATAAACTCTTCCCGGATAACGATCATTAGGCTCGACTAACATGTTGTCAAAAGAGAATGTATCGACATGAGCAAGTGAACCAAGATGAAAGACGCGCATCTCCGTGTAATTGCACGATACGAATAAATAACCTTCTATCACCCATATCCGGTCCACAAAACCTTGCGAACCGCTTATTCCTTCAAGCTGTAACTCCTCTAATTCACCAGTTGTCCGATGGATTCGAACCAAATGCTTAGTGGCTCCGATCCCTGCGTAGATCCATTGTCCATCTGCCGTAATACCGCGGACGTAGTCTTGACCATCTTTTACTATCCCATAATCGCGGAACGCGCCTGTCCCGATGTCATACTCAAAAACCTTGGCCCCTGGGTAGGTGCCGCCAAATACTTTTCCATGGGTACTAAATAGCTGCCACACCCAAAGATCTGACGGATTTGGGCCAATCGCTTGCAGTCCGTCTGATGAATACCGATATAGCAAACCATCACTGATTCCACTTAGATAGACATCGCCATTCTCCGCAGAACACATGCCCCAACAGCAGTCCGTATTAGGAATCGGCTCACGAAATAGCAAGTCGCCGGACATCAAATCAAATTCCTGGAGAATCGCCGGAACGCCATTACTTGCGAAGCATACTGTATAGCGCTTGCCATCGAAACGAATCGCTGCTCCTTGTCCAAAGCGGGACTGAATCATCGTCCCCAGATTCTGTTCGCTTGGTATTTGAATCCCCTCCTTCTTTTTCACTCATAAACAATCATTTCGATAGCCCGAGTGAAAGGATGATGTACCTGGATTGTAACGACCACAACAGTTATAAAGAAATAATCAGATCAAATGATTATTATGGAGGGTTGAAAATTGAGTTTATCTATTGCAGAAAGGATACGATTAGGAGAAACTTGAAGAAAAGATATTAGAGAGCTGACGTGGAGATACAAATGAGGAAAAAGATATAATTGTAGAAAATGATAAAGGACAGGGCGATTTTTGCCCTGTCCTTATTTTTCTTAAATCCCTTGAATAAAACTCTCCCGTATTAGAGCTAGGTAGCCATCTCCTCCAATACCTTACCAAGACGGTCCAAATTTTGTTCGTTGCCTTGAGCGCAATAACCCTTGACTTGTTCTAACACTTCTTTGGTCTTAAAATGCTGATGGAAAGTCACTTTGGTATGGCCCCCCAAGTCCTCAAAGGTAGCCGTAACCCGAAATTCGGGGTGGTCTAGATGATCGAGCACAATTTTCTCCAGAGGCACAATCTCGATAAAAACGCTATGGTTCGGGTAGTCCACGACATTTGGTCCGTGCATCGTGAATTCCCACGTTCCGCCTGGCCTTATCTCACACTTATGAAAAGTATTCGTGAAGCCATGCGGGCCCCACCACTGGGCTAGTAAATCTGGGGTTGTCCAAGCCCGAAACACAAGCTCCCGCGGTGCATCAAACTCGCGTGAATTAACAACTTCATTCTCATTGATTGCCATGCTCACATTTCCCCTTCCACTACTTTGCCTAGTGTGTCCAACATGAGGTTAGTACCGTGCTCCCGTATTTCCGGTGTATCATGCCCGTCAAAGTATGCCCCTTGCTCCGTATAAATCAGTTTCGTGCCGTCCTCCACCTTGATAAACTCGATCGTTGTGATTGAGACGGACATACGTGTGCTGCCTGAATCCAAAGTGTAAGTATAAACAATGCGCTGATCTGGAATAAGCTCCTGGTAAATGGCGTTATACGTAAAGATCGGCCCTTCCGGCGGCCCTCCACAGCTGTACTCGCGTCCACCCACCTGAAATTCGAAAATGTCTGGCTTCGAGAACCACTTGGCTTTGATTATTGGGTCGGCCCAAGCTTGGTGAACAGATTCCGGCGAAGCGGCATAAGTTCGCTCGATAACGAAAGTAGCATGCTTAACATATCGTTCGTTCATTGATTCTCCTCCTTATGGATTGACATTTCACTATCACCAGTAAGAACGCTTCCCAACAGATCCAAATGCCGCTCCCAAGTCCTTTGGCGTTCAATAATTGGCTTCTCAAATTCCATCTTCATCGCTTGCAGAAGAGCCGTGAAATCATCAACCGTTAATTGCTCCTTACCCTGTATAAGTTTGGATGCATGCCTGAGTTGATCCAATAATTTCTGCTGCAATTTGATCTGCTCTTTAATTCGGTCCATCTGTAGGTTTACGATCTCAAGCGGACTGATTTGACTATCGCTTAATACCGATTTAATCTCCTCGAGAGATAACCCAAGCTCCTTGAGCGATAAGATCTGGTGCAAACTGGCCAAATCAGATTCACAGTACAATCTGTGGCCGGATTCTGTCTGTCCGGATGGAGAGAATAGCCCAATCTGATCATAGAACCGTAAAGTTCGTACGGTTATCCCCGTCAGCTTGGCCAGATCCCCGACCTTCCAATATCTCTTCATTGACCATCCCCTCACTTTTACGCTAGCTATATACCGGTAGCCTTATTATAAAACCTTACGTTACGTTAGGTGCAAGCGTTATCGTGAAGCTCTACTGCAGATTTTAGAAATTTTCTGGAGAGCCTCATTTTTATTCCGAAAGTACATATTACCGATATAAAAAAAATTCCACCTCCAAGACCCTCATGTCTTGGGGACGAAATTTCGTGGTGCCACCTTCTCATTATCAAGTTTGATTATTGCATTCATGATACCGAAAAATCCCTATTTTTGTAAACGATGATTCGTAGCTTCGCTACAAGACATAGAGGCCCCCTCATATGAGGGAGCCGTATTTTTACGTGAGGAAAGGAGTCGGGCGGGGTTAGCTCATCATTTTCTTGACCAGCTCTTTGTTCCGATCCTTGAGAAGCTCATTATGCGAAGAAACCATAGCGTATCCGTCCGCTTCCGGTTCAATGAACTGCTTCGCCTTATTTACCGCGTTAGCCGCATCCTGGAAGGCACCTAAGATTAGATGCAGTTTGCCTTCATGCTTCAAAATGTCGCCTGCCGCATACAGGCCCGGTACGGAAGATTCGCTATTCGGCGTGCCAGCGATATAATACTCGTCGGCAATTTCGATTTTGAGATCACTGTTTTCCAGCAATGTCATATCACGCTCGTAGCCATGATTGATGATGACATCGTCCACGTACAGCTCCATGACCTCGCCAGTCTGATGATGAGTCAGCTCGACACGTTCAATAACTTCGCGATCTTCGCGGGCATGCAGCTTTGTAATGGAAGTGTGGAACAAACATTCCACCGAACTACCTAACAGATGGCCCACCGAGGCTTCATGTCCATTCAGTGTATCCTTGCGGTAAGAGACATACACTTTCTTGGCTATGGGCTCAAGTTCATTGGCCCAATCGATAGCCGCATTACCTCCGCCAGAAATAATCACCGTCTTATCCTTAAACTGTCTCAGCGATTTCACTGTGTAATGCAGATTGCTGACTTCAAAACGGCTTGCTCCTGCAATGTCCAGCTTCTGGGGATTTAATATACCACCGCCAACAGCTACGATAACCGTCTTGGACAAATGGATGTGGCCCGAGCTTCCATGCAGCTCGAAAATACTATCTTCACGGCGCGTAATGGACTCGATTTTCTCGTTCAGCACGACTTCAGGGCTAAACGTCAGTCCCTGCTGCACCAGCTGCTCAATAAGCTTGGCGCCGGTAACTGGCGTCATTCCACCGACATCCCAGATCATTTTCTCTGGATACACATGGACTTTGCCACCCAGTTCAGGTTGAAATTCAATGATTTTCGTCTTCATTTCTCTTAACCCGCTATAAAAAGCGGAGTACAGTCCGGCAGGTCCTCCACCGACTACCGTCAAATCGAAAATTTCTTCCTGGTCCATTCCCGCTCGCTCCTCAAAATTTATTGTAAATATTTAATTGATAACAATTCTCATTCTCATTAAGAATATACATGTGTTTTTCCCTATTTTCAAGATTCTGTTGACATTTTATCTAAGTCACCTTATCCTTTTTATTGATATTGAGAATCATTTTCAATCCAGTTTGAAGTTTATCTCAGATCTTCTTTAAATTTACGGGATATATAAGGAGGCAAGTCATGGTCCGGCTGTACACTAGCGAATTAAACATTGGATATGGCGAACGCTCAATTGTCAAAAATCTCAGCGTTAGCATTCCCGATAAAAAAATTACCGCAATCATCGGTTCCAACGGATGCGGCAAATCCACGCTGCTAAAAGCGATCACCCGTATCATTCCGCATCAGGCCGGGACAGTGATTCTCGACGGCCAAAACATCGTCAAGGAAAATACGAAGCAGTTGGCGAGGAAAATGGCCATTCTTCCACAATCGCCTGAAAGTGCAGCGGGACTGACGGTGGGCGAGCTGGTATCTTACGGACGTTTTCCTTATCAAAAGGGGTTCGGACGCCTGACAGCCAGGGATTATGAAGTGATTGACTGGGCCCTGGAGGAAACAGGAACCAAGGATTATAAATTCCGTTCGGTGGATACGCTCTCGGGCGGACAACGCCAGCGGGTATGGATTGCCATGGCGCTCGCTCAGGAAACAGATATCATTTTCCTCGACGAGCCAACTACCTACCTCGATATGGCGCATCAGCTGGAAGTTCTGGAGCTATTAGAGAAGCTGAATCTGGAGCAGCAGCGAACCATCGTCATGGTACTACATGATATCAATCAAGCAGCACGTTTTGCCGATTACCTCATTGCGCTCAAGGATGGAGAGATTGTAAAGACAGGAAGCAGCGAGGAAGTCATCTGTCCAGAAGTTCTGGAACAGGTCTATCAAATCGATGCGGCCGTCGGACGCGACCCCCGGACAAATAAGCCGATGTGCATCACCTATAACCTAATCCGGTAACGGACAGATTCTATAAAACCCTAAAGGAGAAATTCCATCATGAAAAAAGCATATTTCCCACTTTTATTATGTCTCATCCTGATCCTAAGCGCATGTGGCAATAAACAAGCTAGCGAGTCGTCCAGTGGAACAGCGGCAGGAAACGCAGCCGCCGAGGACACCAAACCTCAAACGATCACTTACCAATCGGAAAATGGCCCTGTCGAGGTCCCAGCCAATCCAAAACGCGTTGTCGTTCTGTCGTCGTTCACCGGTAATGTACTGTCACTGGGTGTCAACCTTGTCGGCGTCGATTCTTGGTCAAAGACGAACCCTAACTTTCAAGATAAGTTAAAGGATGTGCAGGAGGTATCTGACGAGAATCTGGAAAAGATCATTGAACTGAATCCGGACCTGATTATCGGCCTGTCCAATACGAAAAATATTGATAAGCTGAAGCAAATTGCTCCAACTGTTACCTTTACGTATGGAAAAGTGGATTATTTGACGCAGCATCTGGAGATTGGCAAACTACTTAATAAAGAAAAGAGGCTCAAGCCTGGATCGATAGCTTCAAACAACGGGCGGAAAAGCGGCGAAGAGATCAAAGCCAAAATCGGTGAAAATGCTACAGTATCCGTTATCGAAAGCTTTGACAAGCAGTTGTACGTCTTTGGCGACAATTGGGCACGCGGCACTGAAATCCTGTATCAACAAATGAAGCTGAAAATGCCGGAAAAAGTGAAGGCTTCCGCTTTGAAAGAAGGTTATTACGCCTTGTCTCCGGAAGTGCTGCCTGAATTCGCAGGTGATTATGTGATCTTCAGTAAAAATAATGACGCGGACAATTCATTCGAAAATACCGAGACCTATAAAAATATCCCTGCCGTCAAAAACAATCATGTTTTCGTTGCCGACGCCAAAGCGTTCTACTTCAACGATGCTCTAACGCTGGATTATCAGCTCGATTTCTTTATTAAACATTTTCTCGGGAAGTAATGTGTAATGAGCGAAAAAATCGAACGCATCCCTTTTACCTATAAATTCATCATGGCAGTCGTTTTCTTGATTGCAGTTTTCGTCCTTGCGATGGTGTTAGGTGCGGCAGACACCTCGATGAAGGATGTATGGTTTGCTTTAACAAGCAGCCAAAGTGGCGAGAAATTGACGATGCTTCGTGAAATCCGCCTGCCGCGTGAGATTGCGGCAATCTTCGTCGGAGCGGCCCTGGCCGTCTCCGGCGCTATCATGCAGGGAATGACCCGTAATCCGCTGGCTGATCCCGGCCTGCTCGGACTAACGGCCGGTGCGAATGCCGCGCTTGCCGTAACAGTTGCCTTTCTACCTGCAGTCAACTACTTTGGCCTGATGGTGGCTTGTTTTATCGGTGCAGCTGTCGGTGCGGCTCTCGTATTCGGAATCAGTGCCATCAAAAGGGGCGGCTTCTCGCCGTTGCGTATCGTGCTGGCAGGCGCCGCCATCTCAGCTTTTCTGTATGCTGTGGCGGATGGCGTCGGCATTACCTTCAAAATTTCCAAAGATGTATCTATGTGGACATTAGGCGGTCTGATCGGAACCAACTGGGCGCAGCTTCAGGTCATCGTGCCATTCATCGTCATCGGTATCATCCTGGCAATTTGCCTGTCCAAACAATTGACGATTCTTAGCCTTAGCGAAGAAGTCGCCGTCGGCCTCGGACAGAAAACTACCCGGATTAAGACTATTTTGTTTATCGTCACCGTTCTGCTGGCAGGGGCTTCCGTTGCCTTGGTCGGCAGCTTGACCTTTATCGGACTCATGATTCCGCATATTGTACGAGCCATTGTCGGCACGGATTATCGGTTCGCCATTCCAATGTCCGCACTCGCCGGTGCCTCGTTTATGCTGCTCGCCGACACGTTGGCTCGGACCATCAGCGCTCCTTATGAAGCGCCTGTGGCAGCCATCGTCGCCGCGCTGGGTCTGCCATTCTTCCTCATCATCGTGCGTAAAGGAGGGAAGGCATTCTCATGATTCATCCGTCTCTTATCAGGAAACAGCGGCTGATTTTGCTGGCCCTGCTTATCCTTATCACGCTGACCTCCATTATCAGTATGGGAATGGGATACTCCTCCCTGTCCTTTGATCGGCTTATACCAACCTTGCTTGGAAAAGGAACGTTCAAAGAACATTTCGTCCTGTTCGACGTACGTCTGCCGCGGATTATCATCACACTGCTGGCAGGCATGGCATTAGCCTTGTCGGGCTCAATTCTGCAAGGAATTACCCGTAATGATCTCGCCGATCCGGGCATTATAGGCATCAACTCCGGCGCAGGTGTGGCGGTGGCGCTATTTTTCCTGTTTGCCCCTATTGATGCCGGTTCGTTTATTTATTTACTCCCGGTGGTGGCTTTTGTGGGAGCACTTGTAACCTCCTGCTTGATTTACATTTTTTCATACAGCCGGACAGCTGGCATGCAACCGATACGATTGGTGCTGATGGGTGTAGGGTTCTCCATGGCCCTCTCTGGCGTGATGGTTGTGCTGATCTCTTCCGCTGAGCGGGAAAAAGTCGATTTCATCTCCAAGTGGCTCGCAGGCAACGTCTGGGGAACGGACTGGCCTTTTATCTTGGCTCTTGCGCCTTGGCTTGCTGTTCTTATTCCGTTTACACTTTACAAAGCTAATCGGCTGAACTTGCTGTCACTAAGCGATCCTGTAGCGGTCGGGGTAGGCCTATCGCTGAACAAAGAGCGGGTCGTACTCCTGCTAACAGCCGTAGCGCTCGCGGCCTCCGCCGTGTCCGTTACGGGCGGAATTGCATTTGTCGGGCTGATGGCACCTCATATCGCCAAAGCTCTAGTCGGACCTCGGAATCAGCTGTTTATTCCTGTAGCCATATTAATCGGAGGCTGGCTGCTCGTACTCGCCGACACCATCGGACGCCAGGTTGCCGATCCGGACGGACTAGCCGCTGGTATCGTAGTTGCTCTCATTGGCGCACCTTATTTTATTTATTTGTTGTTGAAGAAATAAGAGGCTTCGTTCATAGAAAAAACCCAAGCAGCGGAACGATCCGCAGGATGCTTGGGTTTTCTTGAATTTATGCGATTACTACTTACTGCTTTTTTCTATTGAACAATAAGATGATCGCAGCTAAAACTCCCATTCCCGCACCACCAAAAAGACTAATAAGCCTGTCCATACTGCCGGTAACCCCATACAAAATTGCGTTTACAACCGACGAAGCTGTGCAAAGTATCAATATCCATTTTAATACTTTATTCATCATCGTGATCTCTCCTCTCACTTCCATTATTTAAGCACGTCAACATGCTCAATGTTACGAATCGACATGTACGCGATGGCTGCACCGAGAAGTGCTAACCCGATCGGTATCGCAATGATAGAGTATAAGGTGAAGCTGCCGGTGTTCTGGCAGACAATTCCGACGACAATAAGCGATGATACGATAGTAGCCGCGCCTGAATGCTTGCGCATACCAAAGTATAGCGGTATCAGACTTAAGAAGCTGGTTGCTAACGCGCTCATTATGACCTTCAACAGCAATTTTCCTGCAATAGACCATGTGAACTGATCCGGAATAACAGATGCGAACAAATTCAATACATAAAATCCTATGCCAACAAACAGATTGGTTACAATATCCGCAACTAACGTAAACAGAACTATAACGAGCAACTTGGCCGCAATGAGTTTCTTACGATTGATGGGGTACATGAACAGCACAGTGATTGATTTGTTACGGAACTCGTCAATGATAAGTCGGGAAATGAGCACCGACGCAAACACAATATATGTCGCCCGAGCAAACGTATCAATGGTAGAGTACGCCGTGTCATAACTCGGAAAGAGATCTTTAAAATCCGCGATAAGGCTCATCATGCAAACGAAACCTAAGATCACGACGTTAGCGATCAGCGCTGCCCGAACATACGTCCCTATGCGAAACTTACGCATTTCCAGCTTCATCAGCTTAAGCAACGATGCCACCCCCATTCAGGATAGACAGGAAATAATCCTCAAGCGATCCTTTTTCTTATGTACCGCTTCAATCGCCACATCGTGCAGTACCAAAGTCTTCATTAGCTCGTTTTGCGGAACGCTGCAGTCATAGATACGGATTTGGCCATCGTCAGTGATGCGGATATTAGATATATGTAAATGGTTTTCAAGCACATAAGCCGCTTTACTGCTATCCCCCGTCGTGATCTCGATATACTCGGTCGTTTGCTTGACCACCTGCTCCATCGGAACCTCCTGCAGCAGCTTGCCGTTATTCATTACAGCGATTGTATCTGCAATCAACTCAATCTCACCAAGAATATGGCTAGAAATAAGCATCGTGATCCCGTATTGCTTGCTTAGCATTTTAAACAGATCACGAAGCTCCTTAATTCCTAAGGGATCAAGACCGTTAATTGGCTCATCTAGAATAAGCAACTCCGGTCTCGTCACAATCGCCCGCGCAATGCCAAGCCGCTGCTTCATCCCAAGAGAGAATTCCTTGACCAGTTTATTATCGATCGCCTTTAGGTTCACCAAATCAAGCGCCTCATCGATCGCCTTTTTGTTATGGTAGCCCATATATTCACAGTGCAGCTCCAAATTGTCCCGGGCCGTCAGCTTTTCATAAAAAATCGGGGTTTCGATAATCGTGCCCATTCGTCCCAGCACCCGGTATGATGTATCGGTTAGTCGCTCGCCAAAAACTTCAATCTCACCTGCCGTCGGCTTTACCAGGTTGGTAATCATCTTCATAACCGTTGTTTTACCCGCTCCGTTCGGACCAAGCATGCCGTATATTTCGCCTTGCTTGATATTCAGATTGACGTTCGAGACAACTTCCTTACCCCTGTAGGCCCGGGTCAGCTGTTTCGTTCTTACGATATGCGTCATCGTTCCATGCCTCCTTCGTTCGTTACAGTTTAATTGTAAGCATCGAATTTGGCTTTTTTCTTACCCGATTCTTACAAATTTCTTAAGTAACATAGGCGATTCGTCTGAGCTTAACGGTAAACACTGTTCTTTCGTAAGGCTTGCTATGGATGTGGATTGATCCTTCTTGGGCTTCTATCAACCTTTTCGTAATGGTTAGCCCCAGACCACTGCCCTGATACGATTTGTTGCGCGAATCCTCCAAAGTATACATCCGCTCGAACACCCGATCTTGATGCAGCTCATCGATTCCTTTGCCCCGGTCCCATACATCTACGTACACAAATTCATCGTCGCCTCGCAATGTTAATCCGACGGCCATTCCTTCCCCACCGTGCCCAATCGCATTGGAGATTAAATTGTTCAGAACACGGTCTAGTGCTTCCTCGTTCCCCACGCTAGCAGCGGCTTATCCGGAATCTGGATGGTGACCTCGAAGCCCCGAACTGTCAGCGTGTCGTAGAAGGTCAACATATTTCTTCCGCAAATATCGTTCATATGAATCCGAGAGAGCGGGATCAGTTTGTCCCCGGACTCAAGCCTTGCCAAATCGAAAAACTGGAGGATCAGATCCAATACCTCGTTGGCCTTGGCGTACACTTTGGACAACAGAACTTTTCTTCTTCCGCATCCATATCCGGGTCCAGACTGATTGTCTCAATATAACCAAGTACGACGGTAAGCGGCGTCTTCAAATCGTGTGAAATATTCGAGATCATTTTGCGCATGGACTGCTCCATCTTCAGGAAATCCGACGCCGTCTGTTGGTTGTGCTCCAGCAAATGATTGATTTCGATCAAGACAGGGATCAATGCGCGATCATCCGTAAAAACAAGCAGCTTCTCGCTTGTTCCGCTGGCGATAATCTCCTGTCAGCCGGTTGTGAATTTGCTCCAAATTGGTACTTCTTGCTCGATAGGCGCGGTACTGGAAAGCAATCACTGCCATCAAAATAACGACGAGTACTGCTAAGGCGATCACCATATCATTGTCCTTCCCACTTGTAGCCGATGCCCCACAACGTCTTGATATAACGGGGCTCGGACGGCTGATCCTCGATTTTTTCACGTAAGCGGCGAATATGAACGTTGATTACGTTCTCGTCGCCATAATATTCGTCATTCCATATAAAACCGTACAGCTGTGCCTTGGTGAACACACGATTCGGGTTCGTAACGAACAGCTTCAGGATTTCGAACTCTTTGGCCGTCAGCTTTAGATCGGTACCTTGCTTTGAAGCCAAATAATTGTCCAGATCAATACGTAGGTCACCGAAAGTCAATACTTTAGACGCTGAAGACGCCTGATCTGCAGCAGCCAATCTAGAATTTGAATATGTAGTAGCCCGGCGAATTGACGCTTTAATCCGGGCAGAAATTTCAATAAGAGAAAATGGCTTTGCTATGTAATCATCGGCACCGAAGCCTAGCCCGATTGCCTTATCGACGTCACTATCCTTGGCCGACATAATAAGGATCGGCACCGAGCTATTTTCCCGGATTAGCTTAATCACCTCGATACCATCCAACTTCGGCATCATAATATCGACTATAACGAGGTCGAAGGCACTTTGCCGAAACAGGGTAACCCCGTCCAGTCCATTAAACGCCGCTGAGACGTTATAGCCTTCTTTGACCAGGTAATTCCGCAGCATTTCAACGATCTGCGTATCGTCCTCAATCAACAAAATGTTATATGGCATGTCGTTCTCCCCTCCAATACTGAAAATTATAGCCCGGGTAGATAGAATGCATAGGCTTTACTAAAAACGATCATGGATTGTAGACGTTAGGCCATGCATTGTTCCCTCTCAATGAATAACCTAGCTTATAGCTTTACTCTCCACATTTATCTGGAAAGAAGCGAGGTTAACCCATGCCAAATTCCTATCCAAAAAGCCGAATACGCAAAATAGTCCGCCGCTTCGGCCTGGTTCCATTGAGCTCGAACTCGGTCGCTCCCTTTTACCGAAAAAATGCCGTTGTCCAAGTACAGACGAAAATCGGAACTTATGCTGTAAAGCCTTTTGTTCGGAGTTCATTACTCCGCTCGAGTACAATGGATCAAATGAAAACAACTGCAAACTATATATAACTCTTGATGGATAACGGGTTCAGTAACATGCCTAAATGGCTTACGAGCAATTCCGAAAGGTTGTGGACTCTAAACCAAGGAAGGCCCTTCTACGTAACCCCATGGATAAAGGGAAGAAACTTGGAACACCCAGAGGATTACGAAAAACTTGGCCAGGCTCTTGCCTCTTTGCATGTCACATCAAGCCGTTTTCTCTCCAATGATGCCCCCTTTTATGATCATATTGGATTATGGAAAGGCCATGACCGTCTCTTTCGTAAACGAATGGCGAGAGCAAACCAAACCGATATAAGAACCCGTAGATGGTATAAAAAGTTTGGAGAAGGATGTAACCGATTTTCAGATCGGTCCTGGACCAAATTAATAAAACCTGAGATTGTAAACCTCTTAAAGAAGGAAATAATCCATCCCGCATTAATACACAACGATATTACTTCATATAACATCATTATTTCAGATGACGGCGGGCTGTTCATCATCGATTGGGACCGTGTAACGGTAGGCTCCATCTACGTTAAAATAGCAACTGCTCTCATGAATACGACTCCATTTAATTCCGTTTTTATATATTCCTTGTTAAAAGGGTACGAGGAGCTACATCCTCTAGACCCGAATGAACGTAAGTTAATTGAGCTGTAACAAACGTGACATGTTAGATATTATGGAGCAAACATGGGTTGTCCGATTAAAAGCAATGGAAGTATTAGATGCGTGGGCAAATCATTAGAGGAGGGTATGATGCGGAAATCACCTATTCCCCTTCTACTTCATCAAAAGCAGAAGGGGGTTTTTTGTCAAATACGTCCCGTCTTATTTATCGGTGCTTACATAACGATCTCTACCCGCACCAAGGCCAAAAATAAAGAGAAGAACGGATGCGCCGACCAGTATCCATAGTGGGAGCGTCCAACTTCCTGTAATATCATGCAAGTAACCGAACATGGTCGGACCGATTGCGGCAAGTAAATATCCGACTGATTGTGCCATCCCGGACAGTTCTGCTGCTTGATGGGCACTCTCCGTTCGCAAGCCAAAGAACATCATCGCTAGGCCAAAGAGAAACCGCCACCGATGCCAAGTATGATCATCCATAAAACAATCAAGCCAGAGCTGCCATATAGCAGGCCAAGTGTTCCAGACAGCAGCAGCCCGAACGTTAAGGTAACTAACAGGCGCTGATTGCGCATACGCCCAGCAATGACCGGAACTATGAATGTAAATGGAAGCAGCGCAAGCTGCATCACGGAGAGCAGTAGGCCAGAACGTTCTGCAGGTATACCTTGCTGCTTCAATATCTCAGGTAACCAGGCGATGATGACATAGAATACCATCGATTGAAGTCCCATGAACATCGTCACTTGCCATGCCAACCCAGAACGCCATAAATTTACATCCTGGTGGCCAGACACCTGGCCTTGCACAGCGACCGATCCAGCAGTACGGCGTTTCAGTTGAGGCAACCAGAACAAAATAGAGATGAAGCTTAAAATGCCCCATACCCCTAGCGCTCCCTGCCAACCCAACCCCAATCCGACGGCCAGTGGAACACTAATTCCGGAAGCAACAGCTCCGCATAAATTCATAGAAATGGAATACAGACCGGTCATCAGACCCATTCGTTGAGGAAACTCCCTCTTAATCAGGCTAGGCAGCAATACGTTACAAACGGCAATAGACAAGCCCAGAATAGCGGTACCTAGATAAAGGGTAGTCATTCCCGACAATGAACGCAACACAATACCGATCGTCAGAAAAATAACAGAAACCAGTACCATTAGCTCAAACCCTAGCTTGCGCCCTAAACGAGGTACGAAAGGCGAAAAAATCGCAAAGGCCAGCAAAGGCAATGTAGTGATCATTCCTGCCAAGGTGTTTGATATATGCATATGATCTCGAATAAGTCCTATTAATGGACCCACCGAAGTTAAAGGCGCTCGTAAATTAGCGGCTATAAACAGAATTCCAATAATGACTGCCCACGCAGCGGTTTTAGATTCTGATTGAATATGCTGCATACGGCTACTTTGATTTGACTTGCTCATGATGTATCCTCTCCATTCTATATTACAAAAAGAAAATATAATATATAAAATATAATCATTGGCATATTATAATATATATAATTAAAATTTGTCCAGTTAAAAAAGTATAGTATAATTTACTTTACCGCTTTAATTTTAAGCTATGATATACTAATCCTTAATGTTATTGTCATTAAAAAGAGGGGACTAAATGCTATGGAAGCCGATGATCCAAAACAAGTGGTATTACAGGTTGGAGCCGTCTTAAAGAAACTTCGCAAAGAGCGGAATATGAGTATTGGTGATTTAGCGGAGCTGTCAGGCGTTAGCAAGCTGACGCTTGGGAATATTGAACGGGAGAGACGAATCCGACTCTAGGTATGCTATGGAAAATTTCAAAAAGCTTGTCCATTCCTCTCATGGCGTTATTCTCATCCGGAAGCAGTGTGAGTCTGTCACGGGCTGGAGAAGGATTAAGGATCGCCGGGGATGATAAGACTTGGGTCGTGGAACCGATTTTCCAAAATGCAAGCGATGAGGTTGAGATGTGCCGGGCTTATTTGCAGCCCAATAGCACCTACTGCCCGGAGCAACACCATTTTAATACTACCGAGATTGTCACCGTGATGTCGGGAGAAATTACAATCACCGTTAATGAGGAGCCCTATCACTTGAACCAATATGATTCAGTAAGTTTTCGTGCCGACAAAACGCATTCCTACACCAATCATTCCGATGATGTTGTGGTGCTCCATATTATTCTTAAGTATGGGGTATGACTTTGCGACTATTAATATCTAGCGGTCAATAATGACCGTTAGAACAAGAAAAAAGCAATTTTGCTCCTCTGACGGACACTTTTGACCCTTAGAAGCAAAAAATGCGATTTCCCGCGGCATTTTCTCTTGTAATGGACATAATTGTCCGTTACAAAAATAGAGTGCTCTAAGAATTAGCGCTAACGGTCAATAATGTCCGGATGAGCAGGAGCATGAGTATGATGTCAACATTTGTGGGTACGCAAAAGGGTTGCCTCCAAGTCAGAAAATCGACTTTCGAGGCAACCCCTTCTAATTTTAGTGCAGATCTATGCTACCTCAATCAACTCTCACAAGCGCTTTTGCGTCTTGTCAGGTTAATTTCTCTTATGATGTCCATATCAATTTTCGGCTTGCGGTCCTCGGTCAACAGACCGTTCACTTCCTGCTGAACGTCCGATACTTGCGTATAGCAATAGCCGCATACATAGTCGAGGTCCTTAATGGCTTCCGTAATCGAGCGGAACCGCTGGATAAATGCATCATCGGACTCCACTTGATTGCCGTAGCCCCATCCTTCCTCGCTCTTAAAAGCAATACCGCCGAATTCGCTGATCAGAATCGGTTGGCCACGATACTCATAACCTTGCGCCATTGCATATTTCCAATTGGAGAACGCTATTTTATTGTTGATGACGGCTTCCTTATCCGCATAGCGGCGGCTTAACGCTTCACCCGATTCCTCATAATCATGCAAGGTGATAATGTCAGATATCGTATGCTCCCAGCCGTCATTCACAACAACTGGCCGATGTGGATCGATCGACTTCGTTAAAAAGTAGATCGCTTCAGTGAACTTCTGCTGCTTGGTATCCGTAAATACGTTGGCAATCCCCAGGATTCATTGAACGGTACCCAAGTTACGATGCAAGGGTGATTGTAGTGCTGCTGCACAATATCAAGCCATTCGCGCGTGAAGCGCTCCACCGCTTCATCATTAAATTCATAAGTTGCAGCAGCCTCCGACCAGACAAGCAGACCTCTCACATCGCACCAATACAGGAACCGATCATCCTCAATCTTCTGGTGCTTGCGCACGCCGTTATAGCCCATAGCCATAATTTTGTCGATGTCGTCGAGAAGCGCGGCCTCCGATGGCGGGGTCAAATGGCTGTCCTGCCAATAGCCCTGGTCCAGGATCAGACGCTGATAGATTGGACGATTATTAAGCAGCACCTTGCCATCCTCAATCGATATTTTGCGTAGTCCAAAGTAAGAATGTACGCGATCCAGGGTCTCTCCGTCCTCCTGAAGCACAAATTCTACCTCATACAGCTTCGGGTTATCCGGACTCCAGCGTTCAAGCTGCCACTCCAGCTTATCACTCTGGAGATTTACCGTAGCAGCCAGACTCTCGCGATCCACAGCAAGTGTCCCTTGTTTAATCACCTCATCGTCCATCGTAACAATCGTCGTCAACTGCAGCTGACGTGCCGACAACTCACTCCCATAGGTAGCGCCGCCGAGTTTATACTCAAAACTTACTGAATTATCATCATAGTTAGGTGTTATTTTCACATGATTCAGATAAGTAGGATTTAAATATTCCAGCCACACCGACTTCCATATGCCAGTTGTCTGTACGTACCAGCAGCCAAAGTTATCTTTTCTCCAGCGCTGCTTTCCGCGCGGTTGTGTACAGCTATCGCTGTCCTCCGCCTTAACCACAATCAAATTGTCATTGCCTGGATGCAGATAAGGGGTGATATCAAATGAAAAGGCAGAATACCCACCTTCATGTCTTCCTGCAAAATGACCGTTAACCCATACCTTGGCGACATAATCGACTGCTTGAAAGCGCAGCTCCACTCGCCGGGCTAATTGCTCCTCGTCCGCTTCAATCTTCCTTTGATACCATACGTATGGATGAAAAGACTCCTCTGCGATCCCGCTTGCCTTCGTCTCATACACAAATGGTACTTGAATTGTGTGCGTAGACGTGAACCCCTTCGGCCATCCTTGCGTCTCTCCCTCATTCGCATCGTCAAATGCAAAATCCCATGCTCCATTCAAATCCTGCCAATCCTTACGTACGAATTGAGGACGCGGATATTCTTTACGATAGTGATCTTTCAATGCCATTATGTTCACCTATCCTTATGCTCTATAGTTTTTGAAATTGAAGTTATAGATGTTGATCTCTTCTTCGTAATAATCCAGATTGCGAATCCGGCAATCATTAGCAATGCAACTGTCATGATCAGACTGGCCAATAATCCTAGCATGAGTTCACCATGTGTACTGCTTAGTGCAAAGATCAGGATATTGCTCATGACTAAGAACCACAGTACATTGCGCCCCATTGCGGCGAAGGGTAAGGACAATACAGCATATTGCTCCATCCCTCTGGCCGCCAAATAGTAAACATACAACAGCAGTGCCGATCCGATGATCCACCATACCGAGGGAGGGAACCGCTCCGGCAGAGCATCAGCAGATAGCCATTTCCATACAAACATGGCAGTAGCAATGCCGGCAGCAGTCAACACCTTCCAGTTCCAGACGACGCGATACTTTGCGAATAGTATTCCGACCAGGTAATACGGGAAGTATTGCAATATTGGAAAAGAGGCCAAGTCCCTCGTACCCATCAGTGGTGCCAGTTGCGATATATGGATAGCTCCATAGGGCAGCCACGTCGTGGCTAGTAGCAGCACCGCGACGGCAATTGCAATCCATTTACGCTCTGCCAGCCAGCGGAGAGGGACAAACAACATCATCCCCGCCACTGTCAGATAGCTAAAGGATATGAGAAACTCCGACCAGCCTGGCATATCCTGCAGCAGCAAAATGGGTCTAATCGTAGCAAAACCTATCTCCCGTCCATCAACAAACAACCGATATGCCAATCCCGAAATGTAGAAAGCGATCAATGTCTTCAGCGCTGCCAAAGCCATACGCGGTGCCGCATTCCGGAACGGCTTGCTGTAATATGCAAGCTCAGATACATAACCGAAGCTGAATACAAATCCTGAGAACGTCAACAAGTTAATGGTCTCGATCCAATATGAGCCGTTCGGATACACCAGTGGATCGCTGAAAAACTGCAGGCTATGGCAATAGACCATACCGAGCACCAGCAAACCTTTGAATATGTCGATGGCCTGCTCGCGCTGTCCGCTCATCCTTTAATCCCCGACAAGCTGATGCCTTTAATAATCTGCCGTTCGAATACCAGGAACACGACGACGATCGGCAGCGAAGCGACCGTATTGATAACCATCGGCTTGACATAGTCCTCTGTGAACTGATCCATCAAGGTCGGTATTCCCATCGGCAGGGTGAACAGATTGTCATCGGTTACTGATAGGAACGGCCAGAGGAAGTTATTCCAAGAACCGATAAAGGTCAGAATCGCCATGGAAGCTAGTGCCGGCCGGGTTAGCGGCAGCATAATGCGCCGGAAAATTGTGAACGTGCCGCCTCCGTCTATCTGCACGCTTTCCAGCAAATCATTAGGCACCCGTCGAAGAAGCTTTTTAATACAATAATCGCAATCGGAGAAGCCAACGCCGGAAGAATAAGTCCAAAATAAGAGTTCAGGATACCCATTTCCTTCGCCAATTGATAGAGCGGAATCAGAATCGCTTCCCCAGGGATAAGGAGCCCAGACAAGACAAACAAGAAGATAAACGTCTTATAGCGAAAAGGAATCTTCGATAATACGAAGCCAGCCATGGCAGCAATGATGACCGTAAACAGAGTGACTAACGCTGCCACGAATAGACTATTCCAGGACCAGAGCACCAGCTTCGTATCCATGATGACCTCGTTGTATACCGCTAATGAATAGGGCGGCGTGAACCAATCGACCACCGAAGTGATCTTCATGCCTTCTTTTTTGATAGAGACCACGAGCATCCATACCAGCGGAATCAGGAAAAAGGCGGCGAAGGCCAGCGAGATGATGCGGTATAGCCATTTCATAGGTCAATTCGCCTCCTTCCGATTATTCATCCAATACTGCACCGCCGACATTGCTAGCAGAATAAAGAACAACACATAAGACATCGCCGCTGCGTAGCCCAGGTCATTATGCCGGAATCCCGTCTGCCAGATGTATTGAATGACCGACCGTGTCTTATCCAGCGGTCCGCCGCCGGTCATGATATAAATCTGCATAAAGACCTTAAAGGAAGCGATAATCTGCAGCATAATGATCGTACGCGTAATCGGTCCGAGCAGCGGAAGGGTAATGCGCCAGAAAACCTGATTGTCGTTCGCTCCGTCAAGCCGAGCCGCTTCGTAGATATCATCTGAGATATCCTGCAGAGCGGACAGATACAAGATGAAGTTGAACCCCACCGTCCACCACAGCGTCAGGACCGAGATCGCCACCCAAGATAAATTCAGCTCGTTCAGCCAGAATATCTCCTTGCCTTCCGGTAGCAGCCGCACCAAATGGAGGACGGAATTCAGAAATCCGGTATAGGGCTGAAAAATAAACAGTCCCAGATAAGAAGCAACCGCTACAGACAATACACTCGGCAGGAAAAAGGCACTGCGGTATAGTCGTTGTAGCCTGGAATTGCGATTGGCAATCAAGGCCAGGATAATCGCCAGTACGACCATCGTCGGTGTCGTAAAAATAACGAACTGGAAGGCGTGCCATACCGAAGCCCAGAAATCCTGATCATGCCACAGCTTCTCGTAGTTGCCGAAGCCGAGATACTCCATCTTTCTGATCAGCGTCCATTTGTAGAAGCTCATTCCTACGCCCTTGATCATCGGCCAGATCGTAAACAGAAAGTAAACGATGAGGAAGGGGAGCAAGAAGAGGAGCGCATGTAGGTCCGCCTTCATTTTGCTCATTTTCATTGCGTTTACCCCTCTGCTCTATTTATCAAGTACTTTCTGAATCTCCGTCTGCATCTGAGCGATGGCATCCTCCGCCGACATTTTGTTAGCCCAAATTTCATTTAAATATTTAAACATCGCCATATCGCGGATCTGCCAATTCTTCGTGGAAGGCTTGTTGAATTTAACGGTATCGGCCACAGCCGCGTAATCGCTACGATAAGGCATTTCCTTGTATTCAGGCTTGTCGAGAACCGATGGCTTGGATGGAATATGCCCCGCTTTGGCCCAGATTTGGCCATTATCAGCGAGCCAGTTGGCAAAGGTAATCGCAGCCTCGCGCTTCGCCTTATCCTCTTTCTTCGCGACCGGCAGAATGATCGTATGGGAATCTCCCCACGTCAGCCGGCTTGTCGAACAACTGCGGAATCGGCATAGCTCCGAACTCCAGCCCTTCTGTCGCCTCCCACGTACCTGTAGCCCATACGCCAGTCATCATAATAGCCGCGGTACCGCTCTGGAAATTTTTATAGAAGTCAGGGTCATTCTCCTTAATATATTTTTTGAGATAGAGATCTTGGATGTATTTCGCAGCTTGAACTGCTTTGGCTTGATCGACCTGAGCTTTGCTCAAATCATCGGAGATAACGTCATTGCCGCCAAGCTGTGCGTATAAAGCCCACCAAAGCCGGAATGGATCATCATTGTTAGGTGAGAGCGCAAAAGGAGTAATATTGTTCGGCAGTTTCTCTTTTAACGTCTGGAGGAAGGATACAAAACCGTCGGCCCCGGGTTCTATGGTTGGCTTGCCGTCCGAACCAAGCAGTCCAGCCTGAGTTAACAGTTTCTTGTTGTAGTACATAATAAAGGGGTGAGTATCGATGGGTACGGCATAATGAACGCCATCTACCACGGTTGCGGAGAGAAGATTCTGGTTGAAAGAGTTCCAATCTACACCTGCTGTGGAAGCAACGTCATCAAGCCCGCTTACAACACCTTGGTCGATTAGATCGGGGAGTCTGGAAGTATGGGAAATGCCTATGTCAGGGCCATTGCCATTGCCAACTGCTGTAATGAGCTTGGTGTAGTATTCGCCCCATTCCAGCTTCGTATTTTTGATCTGTATATCTGGATGCTCTTTATTGAATAAATCAATCATGGCCTGCATGTTGTCGCCGTCTCCGCCAGAGAACAGCGTCCAGAAAGACAATGTAACCTTCTTGCCACTTGAGCCTCCGTCCTGCTTGCTTCCACCACAGGCGCTGAGAACCAAGCTACTGATCAATACCAGCAATACCAACGTCACTAACGATTTCTTCATAGTCTTCCTCCCCTTTTAAATAGAAATTTGTCGATAAAAGATACAAAATATTTGTTTTGATACAAATATCATGTATTTTTATTTGATTATAGGGCCCGTTTATTTAGTTGTCAACGCTTTCATCTAATTTTATTGTAATTAATACATGTAAAAAAGCATTAGTTACAATAATTTGGTAACTAATGCTAGTCTCTATAAAATCTATTTATTTCAGTAGCATGTGTAATGGACCTTCATAATAATATCCTGCTCGTAATCGCCAAAATGCCGGCCGAACAGATTGACTCCGCCTTTATGCACCGCATCCGACTTCACACCAATGCGCAGCTTAACGCTAGGCTTCTGCTCTAGCTTCAAGTCTGATAGCGCTACATCCGATACCTTATTCATATCCAACGTTGTGCGCTCGCTATCAACCCGCCACGTCTTCAGCAGACCGTACTGCGTCGTCGTCTGTTTGCTCCACCAGGCCGGACTGAGTCTGCCTCTCCGATCACCGAAATCCCCAGGACTCGTCCACATCCCGATCTCTACATCATTCACCCATACCGATATGTTTGACGGCCAGTCATTATCAAAATTAGGCGCTTCCGAGCACAGTTCCATTGAGAACTCTATCGCATCAATTCGCGCGTTCTGTGGGATTTCCAGCGGCATAAGGTACTCCACATAGCCTTTGCGGAACCAAATAATGCCCGCCCCCACATGGTTCGGGTGATAGAAGCTTGCCGGTTCATCTTCCTTAATGATCATCGCCTCAGCGTTTGCCATACCGCAGGTAGGATATACCTCGCAGTCGCTGTACTGGCCGATTGGCATTTCTATCTCATACACCTGTTGCCCATCATCAGGTCCGCGTACAACTGTATTCAGCATGATATGAACATCATCATAAGTTCGCGTACATACCTTCATCGCCCCGCGCACAGCGGGTAGCAACTCCGAATGAATCAATTCCGCCGACTCGAGTATCCGAACATTATTGGCCACCGTAGAGACCTGGCAGAGACAACTCCTCAGCAATAGCTATTACATTCATGCTCTTGGAAGACAGTAGACGCAATATATCAACCCGCGCTCTTGTGGATAGCGCATGAGCAACCCGGACAAGCTTATCCGGCTCATCAATTCCAACCTCGAACAACGCTGTCACCTACCATTCTATTTTATATATAGGCATTATCTATTATAGGCGATATTTTTGGAACAAATCAATATTTATGGAATTAATCTTGACCAATGATCCGATCATTCTAATTAGTTGGCTAAGTAAGCATGTAGAAAATGTTGACATTTATATTGGGGACAACTAAGCTATTTGAAAAATAAATAGGATAGCTAGTGGGAGGGAAGTAGTGGAATTTATTAAATTAAATTGTCCGAATTGTAATGGGAACATCGATTTTAAAGAAGGGGAAACCTTCAAATGTCCTTATTGTGGAACTGAATTAATGTTGAAGGAGAATAACGTCTATTATATTGATCAAACGATAAATAATTATTATGGAACAACTCCTCCGGTCAACACAACAGCACGTCCAAATCTGAATTTAAAAGCTCTTCTAATTATTCCGATCGTAATCATTGGTGCATTGTTTGGATATTTCCTTTTGTATGGCAATCAGACAGAATACGGCAGCCATAAAGAAATATCTGTGCGAACGATGCCTGAAAGCGAAGTGCTCCTGTTCTTTTAAGAGATATTTTTAATAAAGGTGAAGCGATGCCTACTGAAGAAGAACTCGCAAGTATCCGTTATTTATCTGCTTACCGTGATAACGACCAGTGGCATTTTGATTATAACCTCGACGACCCATTCACGAATAAGCAAGCTCAGATTTCCGACTATGTGATTATTGATAAAATATTGAATACACAAAGAATCGAACAAAAGGACTTTGAGGCTTTCACCGGGCTGACGGCCTTAAAACTAATGAACGAATATGAAATTTCACAAAGCAAGGAAGTTAGCTTTCAACATATGCAAGGATTAAAAAGCTATTCAGCCGGCTTTAACGAATCATTTGGTTCATTTGCACAATATTTTGGCGATAAGACGAAAATCGTAGAGCTCTCCACGCAAATTCGAAGTAATGCGGAAATGGCTTTATTGTTAGAGTTTCCGAATTTACAATCGCTTGAAATTTCGTATGTCGATGAGTCTGTTACAGATTTTCATCTACTGAATCAGTTGCCATTAAAATCATTGTCTTTAACAACGAGCCAGATCAATGATCTCAAGTGGTTGTCTTCATTAACTGGACTAGAGTCATTAACTATAGACAATAATAATGCGACAGATTTCAGCGCGTTCTATTCACTAAGTCAATTACAAGAGTTGAAGCTTACATCGGTAAGAAACTTAAAAACGCTCGATTTCATACAAAACATGCCTAATTTGCAGTCGCTTGATCTTGATAATGTTGACATTACGAATATAGAACGCCTTAGAAATAAGTCATCGTTGACGAATCTACGTCTATCTTCTTCCTATAAACTGGAATCTATTGATGCTGTAAATAGTCTGACCTCACTGACCGAATTAGCGATAACGGGTTATCATGGTACTGTACCATCGATTGTAGCTCCAAATTTAAAGAAAGCTGAATTATCAGGTTCTCTCATACCTAAACTGAAGGCGCCAGCTTTAAAATCTTTAACTGTTTACATGAGCGGGACAGCAAATGGTTTGGATGGGGCCGAATTAGTGAAATTCCCGCAGCTAGAACAACTTACAGCGATGGAATCCGGAGACTTTACAAATGTTGGTTCTTTAAATCGTCTATCCAAACTGCAAGAATTAAATTTAAATGAGACGTCTTTCTATGATGAGACGAGTGCATTGTTCAATTTGCAGCATATCAAAACGTTAAATTGTAATGAATGTCGTATCCAACTAAATAGTCAGGAGCCTTTTGTGAATAACACGATGGAATATTTAACTTTGAATCAAGCATATTTCCAGATAGGTAATGGTGACTGGTTGCATGAAATGGATAAGGTGATGCCTTATTTTGCTAATTTGACAGCCTTACGTTCATTTACTATGCAAGACAGCTCACTCCAATCATTAAGTTTCATGGAGAGTTGGAAACAAGTTGAGGAGCTCCACTTGGAAAATAACGCTATTTCAAATATAGAACCTTTAGCGAGTCTGCCTCATTTGCAGAAATTATATATTTTAGGGAATCAGGTGCAGAACAAGTCTGTTCTCGATAAGGGAGTTATGATTTATTGAGGTAAGGAAACGGAATAAACGGTGTCGGTCATGAAAATAGGTCAACCAGAGTTTTCTGGTTGACCTAAAACTCTCTATTCAATAATCTTAGAAAATAACGATTCCAGCCACTGCTGCCAACAAAATAACAGCAAAAGGATGCACTTTATACTTGGTTACCCCAATAAGACACCCTACACTGATCAATAGACTCCCTGCCATAGACCAGCTCAATATAGCATCGCTTCTTCCGCTAAATGCAAAGTGGATTGCCGCATAAATAATCATCCCGGTAATAACAGGACGTAACCCATAGAACGAAGATTTTACCCAGTTATTATTCTGCATCCGCATAAATAAAGCTGTGATCAGAATAACAATAATTAATGATGGAAGTATCATGCCAATCGTAGAGACAATTGCTCCTAAAATTCCAGATTGAAAATAACCAATTAAGGTAGCAGCATTCGTAGCAATGGAGCCCGGGGCCATACCGGCAATAGCCACAATCTCCTGAAATTGCTGATCGTCAATCCATCCACTACCAGCCACTTCCCGTTGAATCAACGTCATAACCGCGTATCCACCGCCAAAAGAAATAAGGCCTACCTTGATAAAAACCAAGAATAACTTCCAAAGCATATCATGATCACCCTTAGATGTAGTATTCAGGGAAATGCGGCTCCTTCGTCCCTTCAGACCGCTCCGTCTCTGTCCTCACAGTTATTCCTTTCTTGCGCTTCCATATCACTAAAGTGATTCCGATCAGAGGTCCTCCCAGTATTAGAAAGAACGGATGAACTCCAGTGAACAGCAGAAGTGTTACCGCAAATGCAGCAATAACCAATGTAGCCTTATCTATAATAGATGCTTTCCACATTTTATAAGCCGCCACAACGATCAAGGAGACCACCGCAGCATGAATTCCTTTTAAAGCCGCCCCCACTTTCACATTGTCCTTGAATACTGCTCCAAGTAGACTTAAAATCAAAACGATAAAAAATGTAGGCAGTGTAATCGCGGTTACGGCGGTAATAGCACCTGCTACACCTCCGAGGCGGTATCCAATAAATGCAGCGGAATTAACCGCAACCCCACCAGGGGCTGATCCGGAGATAGATACCATCTCCCCCATTTCCGCCTGACTCATCCACTTCTTCTTATGAACGATCTCCTGTTCAATCGTTGCAATCATGGCATATCCGCCGCCAAAGGTAGAAGGGCCTATTTTGAAAAAGACAGCGAATATCTGCATAAGCATTTTCGCTTGATCATAAATCGAATTCTTCATCCAGTTCACCTTCTTAGTCTTGTTGTTTCTTTCACAGAGGATAAAAGATAACATCCGTAGTATAACACATTTATTCCATTTTGGATTTAAGTTTTCGAATAGTAAGTGAAATTAATTAAATATATTGTAAATCCATCGGAATTGACCTTATATTATTAAGAGTATATTTCTTTTTGGAACAATGTTTCCATCCACGATGATACCAGCTAGAAATTATATAAAGATACCGTTATACTATTTGATATCCCGACTAATCAACTTGGAAATGGAGAAAGATAACTATGATCGCTCATTCCAATCCTTCAATAAAAAAACAAGTATATGATCGGATTGCCTATCACGGTGCGATAACCAAAGCCGAATTATTGGATTATTTCTCTATAACCAGTAGCAGCATGACCCGCCTGCTGGATGAGATGACTTCACAAGATTTGATCATGATCTCAGGGCTTGGTAACTCCACTGGCGGCAGGAAGCCTATTTGTTCAGACCAATCCGAAATTCCGTTACCTGATAGGTTTAGAAATTTCCCGAATCTACTCCACGTTAGGACTGTATGATATGCATCTCAACCCCCTCTCCTTAATCCGTTGGAAGATGGATGCCAGCATGACTCCCGAGTTTCTAATCAAACATATTACGAAGGCAGTCCATGACTTTATGGAAACTCACCATATTTCTTCTAAGGATATTCTCGGGATGGGCATTGGAGCTGTCGGACCACTAGATCACAAGAAGGGGATTATTGTCGATCCTGAACTATTCCCCGCCCCTTCCTGGGAGAACGTACCGATATGTCAGATGATAGCGGAGCAATTGCACATCCCAGTCAAGCTGGACAATGGAGCCAATACTGCGCTTATTGGAGAACATTGGGCACTTCGAACTAAGAACATCCAGCACGCCCTCTATGTTCATGTTGGGGCCAATATCCGTTCTGCAGTAATGTCAGGTGGACAAATTTTACGTGGAGCGGTAGATACAGAAGGAGCTATTGGCCAGATGATTATTCAGACCAATGGTCCAAGGCTTGGGGATACAGGGAATTATGGGGCACTTGAAGCTTTTGTGTCAGTAGCTTCACTAGTGGAACGGTACGTACTCAAATAAAAATCGGACGCAGTAGTGTAATTTCTGATATTTCTCCCGATCATATTAATTTTGCAACCCTGATCAATGCACTTGCTCAAGGAGATTCTCTCGTTCAGGAACAATTTAAGGAAACGGCCGCATATCTGGGAATAGGACTGGCCAACTTGATCAATACAATACACCCAGAATATGTTATTCTGGGAGGCCCGTTGATTAGCGCTCATCCTCTAGTTTTTGATACCGCCATAGAGGTTGCGAAGAAGAATACCTACCATTATCCCAAATACAGCCCAGTCTTTACACAAGGCATGCTTACCGATGAAGCAGTAGCAACCGGAGCCGCAATCATGATTTTGCACGAATGGGAGATTTGATGAAATGGTATAATCATTTGCGAATGCAACGATGATAGATTCAAATTGGAATTAAGATCGCGAATAAATCATCATTTTAGTGCTTATTTGTGTTACTTCCAGTATACTTTATTTTATTTTGACATTATGAATCGAGGGTGATATCTTAAATCCATAACAACTAGGAGGGATCCCCTTGTCAGGAGCATGTATCGGCAACGGCCATTCAAGAATTAGCGTCATGTGGAAGACAGTGTCGGAAGACTGTAATTTGGCCTGTGATTATTGCTATTACAGTACTTGCGGAGGCAAGCCCGGCCCAAAAATTAATAGAATCGATTCTGTTATCTTGGATAAATTCATAAAGGAATACATGGAACAATGTAACGGTGCAGCTGTATTTGCTTGGCAAGGAGGCGAGCCACTGCTAGCCGGACACGAATTCTTTGAAGAGGTGGTGCAGCTTCAAGCCCAGCATGCCCGTCCCAATACTGTAATCAGCAACTCCTTGCAGACCAATGCTACATTGATTAATGACCGATGGGCTTCTTTCTTCAAGAAATATAATTTTCTGATCGGGGTTAGTCTGGATGGTCCACAGGAGATTCATGATTCCCGCCGAGTGAATTCCGCTGGTAAAGGAAGCTTCGACCGTGTGATGGCTGGGATCGAGCATCTTTGTCGTCACCAAGTTGATTTCAATATATTAACCGTAATTCATAAAGGCAACGTAGGCAAAGCTAAAGAGCTCTTGCAATTCTATCGTGAGAACGGTTTCAATTATGTTCAATTCATCCCTTGCATGGATTTCAGGTCCCAGCAAGTGGATAAGCCTGGGGTCTACGAGATTACTCCGCAAGAATACGGCGACTTTCACTGTGAAGTGTTCGATGAATGGTATAATGACGGAAGTCCAGAGATCTCAATCCGTTTCTTCGATAATATACTTAACGTATACCTGAATCGGGACGCGGAGCTCTGTATCCATCGGGCAGAATGCCCGACCAGCCTAGTACTTGAGCAGAATGGAGATGCATTCCCTTGCGACTTCTTCATCAATGATGAATGGAAAGTTGGCAATGTTGGCACTGATTCTATACCAAGTATGCTTGCCCATCCAAACTTTGAACGTTTCCGTCGCATGAAGCCAGCCCTTCCGGAAAAATGCCGTACCTGCGACTGGAAGAAGTTATGCTATGGCGGTTGCCCACGAAATCGTAAGTGGAGCCCTGAAGGAGATCAGTCTTCTCCAGACTTCTTCTGTCAGAGCTATATGCAAATATACGACTATGCTCATGAGAGAATATTTGAATTGGGACAGAGATTACGCAACGAGATGTACTCCCACAACTTGAAGAACTACTTCAAAGGGAAGACTCCTGGACGTAACGATCCTTGTCCTTGCGGAAGTAACAAAAAATACAAAGCCTGCTGTGCCTCTAATCAATCTCCCATCTTGTAATGGATTGATGAAATGTTGATTGCCTCCTGCTCTCGAAGACAGGGGGCATTTGGGGTTTATAATTAACGTGGAGTAACCATTAAAAATACTTAGACCGATACTGCTTCGGTGTCATGCCCGTAAACTTCTTGAAGACCTTAGTGAAATGAGGTTGATCATAAAAATTAAGCCGCCCTCCAATCGACGAAGTCGTATCATTCGTCATACTAAGCAGCTTCTTGGCCTCTTCTATCCGCTGTTTCTGGACATAATTCATCAGCGTCATGCCTGTCTGCTCCTTGAATATATGCATCAAATAACTGCCGTTAAGATCGGTCAATTCTGCAAGTTCATCTACTGTAATATCCTGATATAGATGATTGAAAATAAACTCTTGGCATATCCTCACAGGTTTTGAAACTCCCTCCCTCTGGCTCTGCTCAACACGTTCCGTAAAATCAAATACTGCTCGGGTTATCACTGCCTCAACCGTCTTAGTATCCTTCAACTCCTCAATTTGTTGGATATACAAGTCGCTAAGTGTAAAAGCCATCTCTACGTACACCCCCATCTACAGCAGCCCTCGTTACAAGCACGATTGCACAGATCGCTAAATTCTTGGCATTGCGAAGCTGGCTTCGCTTGGATAGAATCCCTACCCCCTCGTCTGAACGGACTGTCAATTGCTTGGCAAGTTCTGTTGTATTACCGGTGCGGATTAACTCCACAAGTTTCCTTTCCATCTCCAAACTATTATGGAATAACGATAATTCCCGCTGAGTTGAGATTCCAATCTCTTTCTCACCCAGCGGCATATTAGGGAGTGCATACTCATAGCTATATTGCTGCACGTCGGTAATCTGCAAGGTTTCTTGATTGATGATCCAGTTCGTAAGTACAGCAATATGAAGTAGACGAAGGCGATTTATAACAGGTAGGTTACTCCAAAATTCCTTCCAACGCGGCAGTTCGCGATAGGATATTTGATAATCGTTCATGAACCCATTAATAAGCTCATCTGTAGGGATCAACTCAATGGAAGGCCCAACTACGACGAATCCCTGACGCTTCCCACCACGCTTAACAGGCACTACAATAAATCTCTCCAGGAAATTACCAAATAGGATAACCGGGTAATCTGCCTCTCTATCTATAAAAGGTCGAATCTGAGCCTCTATTTCTTTGAAGAAAAGTTTATGCTTCTCCTCCATCCCCCACATCATATCCGATGAATCCCCGTTCTCTGAATAAAAGACAGCGATCTGGATTGTCTCGTATAGCAGCTTACAGGAGTAGGCTAAATCCGAATGCTCTTGAACGTTGACCATTTTAGAATCCCCCTCCTTCACGTACAAATTTTCTAATTATTATACCATAATATAAAGCGGTTTCATGGGAAGATAGAAACTATAAAAGATCTAGGAGGTTATATTTCATGAAACGTGATATCCAAGCTTTGATCGCTGAAATGACATTGGAAGAGAAAGCTAGCCTGTGTTCTGGCCAAGATTTCTGGCGTCTAAAAGGTATCGAACGGCTGGGCATTCCTAGCATCATGGTGACCGATGGCCCACATGGACTGCGCAAGCAGCAAGGTGACACTGATCATTTAGGTATATTCGAAAGTGTACCAGCAACCTGCTTCCCTTCATCTGCCGGAATGGCTAGCTCCTGGGATCGGGAGTTAATCGGCAAGGTAGGCGTAGCTCTCGGTGAAGAGTGCCAAGCTGAGGGTGTTGCCGTCCTGCTTGGTCCCGGCGCCAATATCAAACGCTCCCGTTATGTGGACGCAACTTCGAATATTTCTCAGAAGATCCTTATCTCTCCTCAGAAATGGCCGCCAGCCATATTCAAGGGGTTCAAAGTCAAGGTGTAGGCACTTCTCTGAAACATTTTGCGGTTAATAACCAGGAGCATCGTCGTATGGGAGTAGACGCAATTGTCGATGAGCGCACGCTGCGGGAGATCTACCTGGCCAGCTTCGAGGGCGCAGTAAGAAAGGCGCAGCCTTGGACGGTTATGAGCGCTTATAACAAAGTCAACGGAGCCTTCGCCTCTGAGCATAAGTACTTGCTCACTGATATTTTGAAGGAAGAATGGGGGCATGAGGGAATCGTCGTGACGGACTGGGGAGCTAATAACGAACGCGTAGATGGATTGGCAGCCGGCCAAGAGCTGGAGATGCCTTCAAGCAACGGTCTTGGTGACCGGAAAATCGTCGAGGCTGTTCAAAATGGAGAATTGACCGTAGAAGCGCTGGATCGCGCCGTGGAACGAATTCTGCGAATCATCTTCATGAGTGTCGACAACAAGAAAGCTGATGCTACTTACGACAAAGAGGAGCACCATCACCTAGCCCGCACAGTTGCTGGTGAGACAATGGTACTCTTGAGAAATGAAGATCAACTTCTCCCGCTGGCCCAAGGACAGAAATTAGCTGTCATCGGTCCATTCGCGCAGAAGCCTAGATACCAAGGCAGCGGCAGCTCTCATATTAATCCAACTAGGCTCGATATTCCGTTCGATGAAATCAAGAAGCTCGCAGGCGACACCAGCTCGGTTGTCTATTCCCAAGGCTTCCACCTAGATAAGGATAATCTGGATTATGCCTTGATCGAAGAGGCGATTAAAGCCGCTAGTGAAGCAGATGCAGCTATCATCTTCGCTGGCCTACCAGACCGTTATGAATCCGAAGGCTATGACCGCAAGCATATGCGAATGCCTGCGAACCAGGATCAGATTATTGCAGCTATCACTAAGGTACAGAGCAATGTGATCGTCGTTCTAATGAATGGCTCACCAATCGAGATGCCTTGGATTAGTCAGACAAAAGCGGTTGTCGAGGCTTATCTGGGCGGTCAAGCAACCGGCGGGGCAATTGCTGATCTCTTGTTCGGCAAGGTCAATCCGAGCGGCAAGCTGGCTGAAACTTTCCCGGTCAAGGTAAGTGATAATCCGTCCTTCCTATTCTTCCCGGGTGAAGGCAATCGGGTGGAGTACCGCGAAGGAATCTTCGTCGGGTACCGCTATTACGATAGCAAAGAAGTAAAGCCTTTGTTCCCATTCGGACATGGACTGAGCTACACTACTTTCGAATACTCCGATCTGCTCATCGATCGCAAAGAGATCAAAGATACGGATAGCGTAAATATTCAAGTAACGGTAGAAAATACAGGATCCCTCACTGGTAAAGAAATCATTCAACTCTATGTCCGTGATGTGGATAGTACAGTAATTCGTCCGGTCAAAGAATTGAAGAACTTCGCCAAAGTTGAGCTTCAGCCTGGAGAGAAGAAGGCCGTGACATTCAAACTGGATAAGCGCTCTTTCGCTTACTACAACGTAGAGCTGAAGGATTGGCATGTCGAGTCTGGTCAGTTCGAGATCATGATTGGGCGCTCCTCTGAGGACATCGTACTGAGCGATGTAATTCATGTTGAATCTACTGTTGCACTAAAAACTATCGTCGATAAAAATACGATGCTCGTCGAACTCTTAAGTGATCCGCAAAGAGCTCCGCTCGTACAAGGATTGCTTAAGCAGATGCAGGAAGGCATGGGGGGCTTGACGTAGCGCAAAGTCTTGGTGATGGTGCAGGAGAGATGTTCACCGAGATGATGAATTACATGCCGCTGCGCACTTTGGTTGCCATGGGGCAAGGAATGTTCACCGAAGAAATGCTAAATGGACTAATTGAGCAGTTAAATAGACTCTAAAGGACAAATCGGGGACAAAAAAATATGCAAAGCGAGAAAATCAAGTTCAAAGAGAAGCTTGGTTATGGTGTTGGCGACATGGCCAGCAACTTCATCTGGGCATCAACAAGTATGTTTCTAACATTCTTCTATACCAATGTCGCTGGAATTTCTGCTGCTGCTGTCGGTACACTATTGCTCATCGCACGCGTATTTGATGCATTCGTCGATATCGGGGTCGGAGCAATGGTAGACAAGACGAAGACCAAGTACGGCAAGGCGCGTCCTTGGATACTCTGGCTCGCGATCCCGTTCGGTATTTCAGGCATTCTAATGTTCGCTGCCCCGGATCTTGGTCCGACAGGCGCTCTTATCTACGCTTATGCCACCTATTTAATCATGAATGTCGTGTACTCAGCGATTAACATTCCATATGGCGTCTTAAATTCGATGATTACGCAGGATCAATACCAACGTTCGTTGCTTAACATCTTCCGAATGATGAGTATGTTGATTGGTACGTTAGTCGTAACGACAATGACTTTACCCATGGTGGATACATTCGGCGGCGGTAGGGCTGGCTGGCTGAAGACCTTTATCATTTATGGCTCTGTTGCAGCCATTCTCTTCTTCATCACCTTCAAGACAACAAAAGAGCGGGTCAAGCCCTCTGTTGTACAGAAGGAAATCCCCTTCAAGCGAGGGGTCAAGGCTCTATTTCGTAATAAATATTGGGTCATGATTGTCGTACTTATGCTGATCACCGGGATATCCGGATCTGTTGGAAGTGGCGTTGGTATTTATTATTACCAATATATTATGCATAACAAGGATCTGGTGGGCTTGATGGGCGCGATTAGTATCATTCCAATTTTCATAGGATTGATGTTTGTCGCACCGATTATAAAAAGATTCGGCAAGCGAAACTCATCCATCATAGGATTGATCATCTCATTGATTGGCAGTCTAGTTCTAATTATTAATCCAACAAACTTAAGCGTCATCATCACTTCTACCTTAATCAAGAGTGTTGGAAGTGTTCCGTTAGCGGCCACCATGTTCGCCATGCTAGCAGACACCATCGAATATGGTGAATGGAAAACAGGCATGCGTACGGAGGGGTTAGTCTATAGCGCTGGCAGCTTCGGCTCGAAAGCCGGCAATGGCATAGGAGCAGCTCTCGTCGGATGGTTGCTCGCTATGGGAGGTTATATTGGCGGCCAGGGGACGATCAGCACATCGGCAGGTCATGTCATTCAGTTTATGTTCATCTATCTGCCGATCATCTTCGGGGTAATTACTCTCCTGCTCCTCATACCGTATAAGCTGGACAAGGAATACCCACAGATCATCGAGGATTTAACAGAAGCAAGAACCGCTTAATCGTCTTATAGGAGGAACCTAAAATGAAGGCAATCAAAGTTATAATGCCGTCTGATGGATTTCATGTTCTGCTAGCCAAGCAGATTAGCGGGACTGCCGCTACTACGCAATCGGAAATTCGCTTGATTTGGGAAGATCATAATGTCATCTCCGATGCAAAGAGCATTCTCGGAGTTATGGCGATGGAGGCGAAGAAAGGTACTACTCTTACGTTAACCTTTGATGGCCCGGATGAGGAACAAGCTCTAGAATTGCTAGTTTCATTATTTGAAGAAGCAGCTCAATAGACATAAAAGGGTGAGAGAAATGCCCAAATGTACTATTGGCCCAGCAAATAGTAAGACCGGAATGTGTTCTGCTCATTCCGGTCTTATTTAATGTTACGGTTCGATTCCCCAAGCAAGCGTTCCAGACTGATAGAGTGTCACTTTGTTCCAGTCGGTATAGGCCGTCTTCGTGGAGTCATACGAGTAATCGTTGGACTGGTTGAAGTTGGACCAATCAGACTTGGCAATTCGTGTCTGGATATCACCCGATGTTCCGCCTGGTGCGATCGAGCCCGCTCCGGAACCGAACGAAATCTCCATGTACGTATCCGCATTGGTACCCGTCGTACTTCCGAAGGTGGCGCTGACATTCGAGTTGCCGACCGCCGCCCAATCGATATAAGCATTTAGTGCTGAGCTGCTATCCTTCGTAAAGTAGTACCGGATTTTCAAATTACTGAGATTGACGGCCGAAGTACCATTATTCTTGATCACGAAGTTCGGAGCAAGCGTATTAGAGGTGGCGTTCGTATTCTGAGTTTTGTATTGGACGACAAGATTGCCACCAGTACCTCCACCGCCGGTAGGTATCACACTCACTTGCGCGGAATTGCCGCTCGTTCCGGCGGAATTCGTGGCCGTGACGACGTAGTAGTACGTCGCTCCGTTCGTCAGCCCCGTTATCGTATAACTTGTCGTCGATATATTAGTCGCCACGTTCGTATACGGGCCACCGCTGGTCGTCGCCTGCTTCACCGTGTAGCTCGTCGCACCGCTTGAGGCAGCCCAACTTAGGGCCACTTGGGCGTTGCCCGCCGTTGCCGTTAACCCAGTCGGTGCAGCCGGTACTACTGGCGTGCTCCCACCGCCCAGATATTGCTTCAGCCATTGCATGGCCGGACGCTCAGTGCCAGAGGAGGTTACCAGGTACGTATCGGATTGCCACGTTTGTCCTTGGATGTATCCCCACAGGGTGATACCCTTCACGTTCGGGTTCTCCCACAATACCGGGAACTTCGTCTGATAACGCGACAACTGCGTGGCGTCATCGCCGGTCATGTCCAATTCCGATACGTAGATCGGTAAGCCTGTAGCCGATAGCGAGTTGAGAACACTGTTCATGGTGCTGACGGATACATTATCCATGTTGAAATAATGGCATTGAATGCCGATGCCGTCGACCAATCCCCTGTCCTTCAACAGATTGATGATGGTCAAGTATTGCGACGCTGCGTTAGGATCACTGATGATGCCATAATCGTTAATCAGCAACTTCGAATTTGGGAATGCCGCTCTAGCTTGCTGGAACGACCAAATGACCCAGTCCCAGCCCGTGGTGCCGTCCCCACCGATGGCGTCTTTATAACTAGGCTTGGCATGTAGCGGTTCGTTGACGACGTCGACATAGTCCGCTTTCGGATAGTGCTGGCCAGCGAGCTGAATCCATTCTGTTACTTCAGCCTTCTTGTCGGCTGCGGATAGACTACCAATCCAACCCGGCTCCTGGCTGCCCCAGACAAGTGTATGGAACTTGAAAGGAATCTTGTTTGTCTGTGCATAATTGTAGATCAGATCCCCATTAGACCAGCTCATGGTGTTACGCGTAGATTCGACGGAACCCCATTTCGTCGCGTTTTCCGGTGTAACCTGGTTCCAGTACTTGGAAAAGTCCGAGGGGGCACTGCTTCCAATTACATTGCCCAAGAACTTGTTGCCCGAAGCAAGGCTCGCATCTGCTCTTCCTGCAATGTCGGACAAGAGCAGCCCAAACACCATCACGAATGCAACGTACAAATACAGCCATTTCGATTTCAACATAACCATTACCTCCTCCATCATGATTTTGATCCTACCTCGCTAGCGTACTTGGACCTTCGCCACAGGCTCCCAACCACCTCCATAAAAAGATATCGCTTACATTTACAATTATAAATTACAATTTCATCCATATAAAGTTTAAATATATACGTTTTTTACTTTAAATTATTTCGATCCTCGTGAGAGGAGTGGCCCTATCTTCACTATAAGGATTAAGATGGTCTGCTTACTGCGAGCAAAAGTAGGGCTCCCATATCTGCCACAGCAAAGCCACTCCCTCATCAATCCGCTCCCAGACAACTCCACCGAAGCCAATCAGAAATCTTCTCTGTGGATGATAGACCGCTTTGTCCCCATAAAATGCTGTCGCTGAAGCAACTACAATACCATGAGAACGTGCTAATTCAACCAATTCTTGCTCAGAGACTGAAGCGTGGAGCGATAGAATCAGATGAAATCCAGCATGCGGGGTAATCACCTCGCCATGTCCCTCGAAGTGGGTCTGCAGCGCTTCGGCTAACTGATGGCTTTTTTTGCGATAGAGATTTCGCATTTTACGGACATGCTTCTCGAAATAGCCCTGTTCCATAAATTTCTCCAGGGTACGTTGATAAATACGAGAAGATGATTGTTCGAACCATAATTTCCTGCGCAAATGATGATAAGCATCCAGTATTGAGTCAGGAAGCACCATATAATGTATACAAATGTCAGGTGCGAGAATTTGTGAGAATCCTCCGATATATATCACATTAGCCCCTGGAGCAAGACCTTGCAGTGCAGGCACCGGTTGGCCTAAATAACGAAGCTCTCCCCGTAGTCATCCTCAATAATGTATCCTCCATGCGCCTCAGCCCACCTCAGTAGTTCCATTCTTTCGTTAATCGGCATCACTCTTCCACCAGGGTATTGATGTGAAGGTGAGACAGCAACAATACGGGCTGATGTCTTCAACAAGCGAGATATGTCGATGCCCTGATCCGCCTCTGTGACGTAAGATATCCCATAACCCTCTGCTTGAAAGGTATAGGGGAGCAGCGGATAACAAGGATCTTCCACAGCCATCACTGAGGAAACATCCTTAAGCAGAATCGCGAGATAATGAAGAAGCAGATGCTGCTCTGCGCCGAGTACAATCTGTTCCTTGCGACAGACTACACCACGAATGCGATAAAGATAGGCTGCCAGCTCCTCTCTCAATCCTGCCTCCCCTTGATAATCTCCATAGAATAATAGATCGTTGTATTCATCCCGCAGCGTGTCCGTCAACAGACGCTTCCATTGGTTGATCGGGAAGCCCGCAAAGTCATTTTTGCAGAGATGGAAATCATAGGGATAAGCTCCCTCCATTGAACAATCCCTCTCAAAATGAACAGGCTCGTTCAGGTGATCAGTCAGCGTGAATTGCCCGTATGACACTGGAAGGGCAGCAACAAAGAACCCTTTTCTGGGCCGATTCTCTATGAATCCTTCCGCAACTAGCTGCTGATAGGCAGTTTCTACCGGCGTAGTACTTATCGATAATTGCCGGGCTTGCTCGCGAATCGAGGGCAGACGATCGTTTGCCCCTAATTTTCCCTGGACAATATCCTTCTTGATAGATTCGTATATTAAAGCGTAGATGTTCTGCATTTTTACCCTCTCTTCTGTCACCTAAAAATAATCGAATCTGTACATCCTCAAGTATACAGATTAGTGGTAGATTAAGGTAGAACTGAGATAAAGGAGATATGAATGATATGGAAAATGTACGCTTTCTCGAAGGAAAAAAAGTATATTTGCGTCCGATTGAAGCAGCCGATACCAACTGGTACTTTAGTACGTTGTACGATAAAGAAACAAGAAGACTCACCGGAACGCAGAGACACCATACTCGGGAGCAAATTGCTAGCTACATTGAAGCCAAGTCACAAGACTCATCTTCCGTGCTGCTCTTGATCGCTACCTGTAGCGACGACGCACCAATCGGAGACATTGCGATTCAGGATATTGATACAATGAATCGTAATGCGAATATTCGGATAGCGCTCACTGACGGTAGCCAGAACAAAGGATACGGTACAGAGGCACTTCAGCTCATGCTCGAATATGGGTTTGGAGTGCTTAATCTGCACCGGATTGAACTTAATGTATTCTCGTACAATCATCGTGCAGTGAGAGTATATGAGAAAGTAGGCTTCAAACAAGAAGGGGTTCAAAGAGAAGCTTTGTTCTACAACCATGAGTATCATGATTCCATATTGATGAGCATTTTGGAGGATGAGTACAAAGTTATTAAACAGAAACTAGCAACCAAGGACTCATAGGGGCTTGCACTTCTAAATAAAAGAGGCTAACCACTTTTCAGGTTAGCCTTTATCCATACTGTTATTCCTTCGACTTAGGTCTGATTGGAAGCAACAGATCCAATTGAAGCCGTCGATCAGCCTCCTCATTGCTTAGGTGGTATAGATTGATGTAATTCAAATGCTCTTCCATAGAACCGTACATGCAATCCGGATTACCCCAGTTAGGCTCATACTCTTTACTCTCATCTACCCATTTGGCAAGCAGCCCCCACTCCTCGAAATTCCCCATTGGAATCATATGAGCTGCATATAAACCGCCAACAAATTTCTTTTTCACAAAAGGTTCTTGTACCTCCATATCATCCGGAATGGTGACCCATCTTTCGTACCCATGATCTGAACCATCGGATAGTACTCCGTTCGGATGGTTAAAGCCGTAATGACGCAGATCCAGCTTCTCACTGGCGAGGTTCGTCTGAGTCATTAATTGTTGAAGTTTAATCCATGTATCGTACTCCGGTGTTCCACCTACCAAATGAATAGAAGCTACCGTACAAGGGGGTACATAGAGAATTCTTGCCTCTTTAAGCTTAGACAAATGGTGATCGGCTACATTCAAATGATTCACAGTGATTTCCTCCTTTAAATGATTCGTTGTCGTTGGCAGAGTCTTAATGGTATCCCAAGCAACCTCCAGAAAATCTGAACTCATGTCCAAGTGACCCTTAACGTCAAGTAAGATTATGAATTGTTCCAAGGCCGTTCTAACGGCAGTCAATGCCAAAATATCACTGGATAGCTCCTTAATCTTCTCCTGAAACACAGTGATAGCTTCCAAGGACTCTTCGCTGTGTAGAACCCGGTCAATTTCCCTTAATGGAATTCTCAGTTTTCGTAAGATTAAAATCTGTTCCAACCTAATCAGCGAATCCTGGTCATAGCTGCGATAAGCATATCCCTCTTCTTTACACTCTGCAGCAATCCGATCTGCTCATAATATCTGAGTGTTCTTGTGGAAATCTGATATATCTTAGAAACCTCGCTAATTGTATGCAGCTCCATGTTTTCCTCCTTTCTAGGTACAGCTTAGAGTACGACACGACGTCAAAGTCAATGGGTTTGCCTATAAAATTGCAAGCAAAATAAAAAGGCAGTCTTCGTCCATAGAAATTAGAAGAAAGACTGCCTAGATTTATATATTATATCATTGTCTATTGCATAGGCTGCGGTTCACGGTTCAATCCCAGCGTCCGCGCCGTTGAAGTATGGATCTGCCCAATCAGTTCCGGCTTGCTTAAGAGCCTCATGCCATAGGATGGAATCATTTCTTTGATCTTTGGCTCCCACTCTTTGATATGCTGTGGGAAACATTTATTGATCACCTCAAGCATGACAGGAACGGCGGTAGAAGCACCTGGTGAAGCGCCGAGTAATGCAGCGATTGAACCATCGGCAGCACTAATGACCTCCGTACCAAATTGCAGTGTTCCTTTGCCACTTTCCGTATCCTTAATAATTTGTACGCGCTGGCCTGCCACCACCAGATCCCAATCCTCAGATTTGGCATTCGGTACAAATTCCCGTAAAGTTTGCACGCGCTTTTCCTTCGATTGCATCAATTCCTTGATCAGATAAGTCACCAATGACATGTTCTTGGCACCTGAAGCCAACATCGTTATGAGGTTATGCGGTTTAACCGAAGAGATCAGATCGAACATAGAACCAAACTTCAAGAACTTAGGAGAGAAGCCGGCGAACGGACCAAATAATAAGGATTCCTTACCCTCGATTAATCTGGAGTCCAGATGCGGAACAGACATCGGTGGGGCCCCCACCTGAGCTTGACCGTATACCTTAGCATAATGCTGCGCAACAACGTCTGGATTCTTACACACCATAAACAATCCGCTTATTGGGAATCCGCCGATCCCTTTACCTTCAGGAATGCCGGATTTCTGCAGCAAATGAAGGCTCCCTCCCCGCCGCCGATGAAGACAAATTTAGCCGTATGGCGCGTAACCGTACCGTTCTCGATATTCCGCACCTTCAATTCCCATCTGTCATCACTAGTCCGCTTCACATCCTGGACGTGCTGGTTGAACTTCATGTCAACGCCTTTACTCTTCAAATGATCGAACAATATGCGTGTTAAAGCGCCAAAATTAACATCTGTGCCTGAGTCAATCCTTGTAGCTGCGATCGGACCACTTACCGTCCGGTCCTTCATCATCAGCGGAATCCATTCCATCAGCTTCGCTGGATCATCCGAATACTCCATCCCTTGGAATAGTGGGTTGCTGGATAATGCTTCGAATCTCTTCTTTAGAAAGGCTACATCCTTAGCCCCTTGTACAAAGCTCATATGAGGCACTGGCATAATAAAGTCTCGCGGATTACGTATCAGCTTGCTGTTTACAAGATATGACCAAAACTGCTTAGAAACCTGGTACTCTTCATTAACCTTGATCGCTTTACTAATATCCATGGATCCATCCGGTTTTTCTACGGTGTAGTTAAGCTCACACAGTGCGGAATGCCCTGTTCCAGCATTATTCCATTCGTTAGAGCTTTCCTCTCCAGCGCTACTGCGCCTCTCAAACACTGTAATTTCCCAGTCCGGTGCTAGTTCTTTCAGTAGTGACCCTAAAGTCGCACTCATGATCCCGGCACCGATCAAGATAACGTCTGTCTTGATTTGTCCATTAGCCATTTCGCCGTCCGTCCTTATATTCAAATATTTGATGAAAAGATGTAGGCGCTCCTACGCAGACACCACAGCAAGCCAGAGTGCGACATCGTCACACATTTCTTCCGGAGCAATATAACCTATAATGAATCAGCTTAGTTAAAGATTTAATATCCTCATTATATGATATTTATTTGCTGTTTGATAGACATTCAAGACTACCGGACGGGGGTGAATGGCTATAAAAGATTTCTTTAACACCCATAACCATATTTCATTGTTACATGAGCGGATATCACATTACTGGTCGAAAAACCCAACGTCTCTACTAAATGTCGGGCCTTCTTAGAAAACTTATAATGCCTCTACAAGCTCTAACAAATTGACGCAATATTCGTTCCCAAATCCGTCTGGTATGATAGATTAATATCCTGAAACCTAAAAAAGGCCTATTCCAATTACAACAAGGAATAAGCCTTTTCGACCGTAGCCGCTCTATTTCTTCAGCTTGCGATTATTGATCCAGATCGGCAAGCGAAATACAAGATTAATCAATAGGACAACGAATACTAGAACAGCAGCCGATTTATCGGCAATCTGCCTGGCATCCTCCACGATCGCTTCGGACTGTACGTACCACAAATGAACAGCCAACGTCTCGCCAGGAGAGAATAGGTTAAAATCCCACATCTCGCCGAAGTGCTGAGTCCCGCCGTCAAAATAATAACGGCCGATTCCCCGAAAGCACGGCCCGCAACAAGACAAATGCCGGTGATGATTGCCTGCATGGCTGTAGGAATGACGACCGTGCGGATCATATGAAACTGGGTCGTTCCAAGTCCATATGCCGCGTGTCGCAGATCATTCGGCACCGCCCGAACCGCTTCTTCCGTAACCCGAGCCAACATCGGCAGGTTGAGAAAGGCCAAGCTAACGGCTCCGCCAAGAATCGTAAGCCCGATGCCGAAATATTCGGCGAAAATCGCCAGGCCTAGCAGGCCGAATACGATCGATGGCACAGAGGATAGCGACTCGACGCAAATACGAAGAATTTCTGTGAATCGGTTGTTCGGCGCGTATTCCGCCATATAGATGCCCGCTCCCACACCGATCGGAACTGATATCAATAGCGAGAGAAACAGGATATAGAAGGAGTTGAATAGCATCGGTCCGATGCCTCCGCCAGCATCAATCTCCTCCGGCAGCTTAATCAAGAAATCCCAGGAAATTTGCGGCAGCCCTTTGCTCAGGATAGTGAACAGCAGCCAAAACACCAGCAGCAGGACCCCCGCTCCCAAAGCATAAAAACAACCCGTGGCTACCCGATCCCATAGCAAGGAGCGAGTAGTTTTCCGCGACAGTTTATACCCGGTCATCGATTAGCCCCTCCTTTGCGCCCGATAATACGGATGATCAGAATCAACACGAACGAGATGAGCAACAGCAAAAACGCCATTAGGTGCAGACTATAGTTCCAGGTCGAATCAAAATCGACGTTGGAGATCTGCATGACGATGTTGCTCGTCAGTACCGAGGTTGGAGCGAACAGGGATTTTGCCAGCTGCGGTGTATTCCCGATCACCATGACTACGGCCATCGTCTCTCCGATCGCCCGGGTCATACCCAAAATGATCGCCGCCACGATGCCGCGGCCAGCTGCGGGCAGAACCACCCTGAAGGTAGTCTGAAGCCTGGTGGCACCAAGCGCATAAGAAGCGTCACGGTACTTTCTCGGCACGGCCGAGATGGCATCCTCGCTGATGCGGCTGATCGTTGGAAGGATCATGATGGTTAACACCAGGGAAGCGGCCAGTAGGCCATCCCCAAGCCCTTCACCACTAAGCTCTCTAAGTAATGGAAGCAGTATGGTCAGTCCAAGATATCCGTATACGATGGATGGAATCCCGACCAATAAATCAAGCAGCGGGCTCACGAACTTCTTCACCCAGCTAGGTGCAATCTCTGCAATCAGAATAGCCATTCCCACGGATAGCGGGACTGCAATGATTAAGGTCAAGACCGTTAAAGACAATGTGTTGACAATGAAAAGTGCAGCTCCGAACCTTCCCTCTTCCGGCGCCCAATCAAACGAGAAGAAGAACTCGGCAGGTGTCACCTCCTGAAAAGTTAACAACGCCGTCTTCCCTATAAAGAAAATGACCATCGCCAATACCAGGCAGAGAGCTAATATACTGAACAGAAAATAGTATTTAAACAGCCAATTTACCATCCGAGCTCGGGCATTTCTCGACGTCAAATTCCAACGGTTGCGCGGATATATTCCTGTTCCGGATTCCCGGACAGTTTTGTGAGCAGAAGTGTTCAACCTGGTTCCTCCCATATATAAGACCAGTCCCGTAAATCAGGGACTGGTCAAATTGTAGCTATCGCTGATTTATTTCATTGCCGAGATCGGAATGAACTTCAATTTTTTCAGGGAACCCTCTTGGAACTTTTTGCTTTGAATGTATTCGATGAAAGCTTTTGTCTCTCCAGTTGGCTCTCCCTTGGTCATAAAGTAACCATAAGACCAGATCTTGTATTTACCGTTGATTACGTTATCCACGGTTGCCTCTACCCCGTTATGTTTCACGGCTTTGATGTCATCGCCGCTGATGTAGGTCAAGTCGATGTAACCGATCGAGTTCGGCGTTGTTGCCACAGCCGTCTTCATATCACCGCTGGAGCCCACTTCCTTGTAGTTCTTCTCCTTCTTGACAATGTCTCCGCCACCAAGCGCCTTTGCTTGGTAATTGACACGAGTACCGGAACCGAAGGAACGAGTGATGACTACGATATCCTTGTCTTCGCCACCAACATCTTTCCAGTTCGTGATTTTCCCGGAATAGATGCCTTTTAATTGTTCCGTCGTCAAGCTATCGACCTTAACGCTTTTGTTCACGATCGTCGCGAACGGAATTACCGCAACTTTATTAGCCACTTGGCCATCAAACTTTTTAAAGCCTGGTACGTCTGTGCTGGCATCCCAGTCGCAGGCGCCAATATCAGCGATACCCTTCTTCACAGCCTGTGGGCCAGTAACCGAGCCCTTACCCGAAGCAGCGATTTTCACTTTCGGATGTAGCTTTTGGAATTCCTTAGCGGCTTGCAGCGTCAACGGCAACAACGCCGTCGAACCGTTCACCGTAATTTTACCTTTCAATTCATCCTTCGCCCCTACAGTGCCCGAGATCGTTGCAGACAAGAGGAACGCTGAAGCGACCGCAGCCAAGGACAGTGTTTTCAACCATTTCATATTGAGTAACCCCTTCCGAATTATAGATTATATTATTTCGTAAGTTCCGATACTTTTCCGTCTTGCACCAGCATTACTTTGCCATCCGCGATGAACGCAATGGTTCCATTCTGTGCAATGGTCCAGTCAGAGACGGATTCGTCTGTGCTGAACAGCTCCGTTTTAGCGCCCGATGCGGCTACTTCGAACCATTTGCTGCTACCATCTGCCGCCTCAGCAAGAATAATCAATTTGCCCGAGATGAATTCACTGGAGATCACGTTAACGTCAGCAACTAAATTACGGATTTGGGAACCATCGGCTGGAATGATCTTCAGGGTGTCGTTCTCTACCTTACCTTCCGGATCGGCGCTGATGTAAGTAACACTGCCATCCGACAACAGGGACAGGTACAATTTGTTGTCCATCTGCTGAGTCAGTTGCACCGGTTTCGCCTCAGGATTGCCAAGCTCGAGCGAATACACCTGAGTGCCCGCTTTCGAGTAATCGATGGTCAGTGACTCCTCGGTTCCTTCCTTATCCGTTTGGGCATTTCCGGTCACGTTTACGAAGTAGACGACTTTCTTCCCGTCCATCGATACTTGTACCTCAGATTTATTTTCGACTTTGTCAGCCAGTACTTCCGTGATTTTACCAGTATCCACACTTATGTAAGCAATTTTCTCTTGTTTGTCGCCTTGGATGAAATAGATTCTCTTGCCGTCTGCAGACCATACCAAATCAGTCTTTACTGATTTGTCCTTACCAAGCGGTTGGATTCTGCCAGTTGCCGTGTTCAGCAAGAGCAATGCCCCGCTCTGATCTGTAAATGCAGCCAAAGAACGGTCAGGGGATAATGCTGCTCCGATGGCGCTCTCGTTGCTGGAGAACATTTCAACTTGCCCGTTGTTCCACAACTTGATCAATGTCGGATTCTCTGCATCCTCTTGGCTAACAATGACGTTACCAGCAGCATCGAACAGTGGCGTACCAAACTGACCGCTCAAGCGTCCCACACTACGCAGATCACCTGACTCCTGCACTTCTCCTCCCAAAGCCTGAACCAGCGCTATCGGCTCTACGAACATAACGCCTCCCGCAATTTGCGGAGCGATCGTAAATTGGGCAGTGGTGCCGTCTAAGCTATAGCCTTTTGAGCCGGATTTGAGGCTCACTTCGTGCAATCCTTGACTGTCCGTTACAATAAGACTCTCTCCACTCAGCTTGATCGTGGCTCCTAGACCACCAGCCAGATCGCGAAGCGAATAAAGTTTTGTCTTTCCTACGACCATTGTTTTCAGCGTATATTTAACGCCGTCGATCGCCACGCTTTCACTAGCTGCCTTGAGTTGGCTTGCCCCGGCTTTAGTCGCAATCGGCTTTTGGCCAGCTTCAGCCGCAGACGCAGATGCCACCGCCACAGACGAAGTCACCAGCGCAGAAGCAAGAATCATTCCCAGAACCTTACTCTTCTTCATCCAATTCACCCTTTTATATTGGCATATGTAACTAAATAGATTGTCGTATATATTTGTTAAAGTGATTTTAGAAGATTGTAAAGTTATGTAAAATCAACAGAAAAATTTCGTCAGATTGTAAAGTTCTGATCTTCTGATAACAAAAAGACGGCGCAGGGATGGGATCCCTCGCCGTCTTTTCATTTTCTCCATGCTATTTATCGCTAGATATTCTCGCAATATTTTTTGAAATTGTCTAAAATCGACTGCCAACCAGCTCTTTGCATCTCAACGGGGTTGGTGGCCTCAGCATCAAAGATTTCGATCACTTTCGTGCTGTCTTCCTGACTAACGAAAGTGATCGCTACTTTTCTTCCATCATCCATCGTGTATGAAATGAACTCGTTGATTCTGACATCATCATAAACTCCGCCGAAATCAAATCCAAAGCTGCCATCCTTCGCTTCCATTCTAGTGAGGAGCTTCCCGCCGACCCGTAGATCATTTTCGGCTTTTGGAGTGTGCCAATCATCGGAAGCGGAATTCCATTTTGTAAGATGCTGAGGTTCTGTCCAAAATTCCCAGACTTTCTCTACTGGTGTTTGAACTGTAGTTTCAATCGTTATCGATTCTTTATGCCCTGTCCCCATAAAGAAGCCCCCTCATTATTAGGTTTATTAATCGTCTGCTTACTTCTTAAGCATTTGGAACACTTGCTCGACATCCTTATCGCCGCGGCCGGACAGATTCACGATGAGAATCTGATCCTTATGCATCGTAGGAGCTAGCTTCTTAGCGTAGGCAACCGCATGAGCACTCTCAAGAGCAGGAATAATCCCCTCCGTACGGGACAATTCCTGGAAAACTTCAAGCACTTCCTCGTTAGTTACGGTCGCATATTCCGCCCGCCCAGAGACCTTAAGATGGCTATGTTCTGGCCCAATACCTGGGTAGTCCAGGCCTGCTGCAATGGAATAGGTCTTCTGCGGCTGACCTTCCTCATCGAGCAGTACTAGACATTTAAAGCCGTGGATGACGCTTGGAACGCCTTGTGTCAAGGTCGGAGCTTGATCAGGCTCGACCCCAATCAGACGAACGCTCGGCTCATCAATATAGTGGGCGAACGCGCCAATCGCATTACTACCGCCTCCAACGCAGGCAATCACCGCATCTGGCAGGCGACCTTCCTTCTCCAAGATCTGCCGTCTTGATTCTTCGCTAATGACGGATTGGAAGTGCTTGACCATCGTTGGAAATGGATGAGGCCCAACCGCGGAACCCAGCAGATAAAATGTATTCTGATAGTTCTCCACCAGATCATTCAGCGCTTCATCTACCGCATCCTTCAACCGACCTTGTCCTTTATTAACAGGAACAACGGTAGCTCCCAGCAGTTCCATCCGGAACACGTTCAGCGCTTGGCGGCGAGTATCTTCAGCCCCCATATAGATGACACATTCCATATCGAACATAGCGCAGGCCGTCGCTGTGGCTACTCCGTGCTGTCCGGCGCCAGTTTCGGCAATAATCCGCTTTGCACCCATTCTTTTGGCAAGCAGAATCTGGCCGATAGCGTTGTTGATTTTATGCGCGCCCGTATGGTTTAAATCTTCCCGTTTCAAATAAATCTTAGCCCCGCCCCAATCATCGGACAATCGCTGTGCATACGTCAATGGACTCTCACGTCCCACGTATTCACGCAAATAATAGCGAAGTTCTTCATTAAATTCGGGATCATCCTTGAATTTGTAGAATTGCTCACTTAAATAGTCCATAACCTCTTGCAATTGTGGCGGAACGAAGCTACCTCCGAACTCTCCAAAATACCCCTCTTGCTGCAGCTGTTGGCTCATCTTGTAACACCTCCATAATAGATACAATTGAAAATTTTTCTTACTATCGTACCATAATTTTCTGCTTATGGGCGGTATTATTTCTGAGCCCCTTTCCGTCAAAAACATGACTGTACTTAGGACTGCATCTCGTCCTCGATCCGCTTCATGAACTCTTCCGCGGCGCTGTAACCAAGCTGCTTGAGATACCAATTATTCGCCGCTGCCTCGATCAGACCAGCTACATCACGTCCCGGCTGCAGCTGAATTTCGATATGCGGTATCTGCACACCCAGATAATCAGTGAACTGAGGGACGACCTCCAGCTCATTGTTCAGAGAATCTCCCTTCCACGGGGTTAATTCGATATCAAGTACAATCCGCGTCTCGTCCTGAAAGGCTCTTCGCCCATATTGACGGACGACATTAATCAGTCCGACGCTGCGCAGAGCAAGAAATTCGCGGGTCGTCTCATTATGTGATCCAAGAAGAGTAGATGGACTGAGCCTCTTAAGCACCACTATATCGTCCGCCACAAATCGATGTCCCCTCCGGATGAGCGTATGAGCGGTCTCGCTTTTGCCAATGCCGGATTTACCCCTGAGCAGGATACCTATGCCGGAGACATTTATACATACCCCATGAATCGATACTTCCGGTGCCAATGCCTTCACTAGATAACCATCCAGCTTAACAATAAAATCCGTTGTTGTCTCTGATGTCCTCAGCAAAGGGATGCCTTCCTGCTCGCAGAACAGGGTTAGAAAAGGGATCTCCTGCTGGCCAGACGTCACAATAAAGCACGGTGGATGATATTTGACGATGTTCCCAATATGCAGCTTGCGTTCCTCTACCGTACGCGTCAATAAATAGGTAATCTCCTTACGTCCAAGTATTTGAACCCGCTTCATAGGGAAAAAATCAAAATACCCGACAAACTCTAGCCCCGGTCTGTGTGTACGAGGTCGGGTAATCTCGCGATCCATGTGGCCAGCTCCAGTAAGCACCTCTAATTTGAATACATCGGCCAGTCTCTGAACAGTGATCGTCTTCATGTGTCTCTCCTCCTTCGAACTATCTATTCTAGTTGGATTGATTTTAACAGAATTCTGTTACGAGTTCCTCTCTGTGTTCTAACAGTTATGAGACAGTTCATCCTATAGAGGTTGTTCACACTTATATTGAACCATTCACCCAACTGAACATCGCAAACCTAAAAAAATCACTAACCCTAAAACAGGATTAGTGATTTTTTTATTCGGTATTTTAATAGCCAGCGGGAATCTCTATTTATTCAACCATTAAGCACTCTGCGCAATTAAGCCGTTTACTTCATCCAATACAGCCTCATACGTAGTTCCCAACGCGATGGCAATTTCTTTGAACAATATATTTCGAGTTGAAGTTAACATGGTCTGATCTTGATTGCTCAGCTTTTTGTTATTTCTCTCGGCCCTTTGCTTTTGACGCATTAGCGTATTGATAATTTTAGCGATTTCTTCCCGGTTGCCAGAACGGATGACTTTAGAATACGTATGATTGCGATCTGTATTTTTCTCGATCCATTCCGTGCCCAGAGATCTAAAGGATTGTATGACCTCCTCGGCTTCCGCCGGGCCAATAAGGTTAAGCATGAGCAAGTTATGGTTGTCCACCGGGGCACTGATCTTTAAATTATCATCGCTCAACGGATGCAAATCATAATACAGTTTCAGTTTGCCTGGCAATTTCCTTCTCACTTATACTATCAATTTTGCATATGCCGTGTACTGAATATATAACTAAATGACCCACTTTAAACATGCTGATGACCTCCTCGCCATTTGTCAACCAAGTTGACATACTTCTCTATTATACACCATCGTCAACCCGGTTGACAATGAATAGCCTGCTTTTGTATATTGAATGAGCATATACCGAAAGGAATGATAATAATAAATATGGAATTGCATAACTTAAATGTGATAGACCTAGTAAGTGAGCTTCATATCCGTCTTCGCAGCTTAAACAATCAATTGTGGCATCAGAGCCATGATATCCATATATCCAACTCAGAATGGTACATTATGTCAAGGACCTACAAGAAGCAGGTAACCATATCCTATGTCGCAAGGCAGATGGAAATTTCTCGTCAGGCTACACATAAGTTCATTAAAAATTTAGAGTCCAAAGGCTTGGTAGAAATCAACAATGCACAGCATAATAACAAGGACAAATGCATCCAGCTTACAAAGCTCGGCGAAGAATGTTTTGAACAGAACAGAGCCATTAGGGAAAAGCTCGAAGCGAAGATTATCGCCTCCATCGGAGCCGAGCGTACGGATCAGCTTGTGCAAATCTTGAATATGGATTGGGGATTGGATAATGTCTCATCTTAAAAAAACATCCCGTATAATACAGAAGAAGGACATCCTCTATAACTAGACGGATGTCCTTCTTTTAGTAGTTTATAACTTAAATCCTTTAACAAGACTTTGTAAATCATCAGCCATTTTCGCCAAGGATTCGGAGAACGAGTTAACTTCCTCCATGGAAGCCAATTGTTCCTCTGCTGCGGCCGAAATGTCCTTTGTGCCGTCAGCTGAATTTTTCGCCACTTCAGAGATTTGACTAACAATCTCAACGGCTTGTCCTGTACTGGATTGGATCTGCTGGGAATATGCAGTAACCTCTTGGATTTGTGCCGCTACTTCGTTAATGGATTGTTGAATGATCTCGAACGACTTTCCTGCATGATCGACAACTTCAATACCCAGGCCTACTTCTTTGGTTCCCTTGCCCATCGCCTCGACAGCTAACTGGGTCTCATTTTGAATCGAGGAGATCAGCAGCCCAATCTGTCCTGCCGAGTGAGCGGAATGCTCCGCCAATTTGCGGATTTCATCCGCAACTACGGCAAAGCCACGGCCATGCTCCCCTGCTCGAGCAGCTTCAATAGCAGCGTTGAGCGACAGTAGATTCGTCTGAGTCGCCATATCAGAGATGACTTTGGCCATATCTTCAATTTCGGCTGATCTTGCTCCCAGATTCGATATAATTTCGGCAATTTGCGTTACTGTATCTTTGATGGAGTGCATCTGTGCAATAACTGACTGAATCTCCTCGTTCCCTTCTCCAGCGGTTCGGGATGTCTGTATTGCCGAATCTGTCACTTGCTGTGCATTCGCAGCAACTTGCTGTACGTCTTCAGCAACTTCTGTGATCGAATTGACACTCGCTTCGGCATCATGAAGTTGCTTGTCCGTCCCTTCAGCCATTTGTTCAATGGTTAGAGCAATCTGTTGGGTCGCTTTGCTCGTTTGTTCGGCATTTGCGGACAGCTCTTCAGCCGAAGTTGCCACTTCTTCTGCCGTAAACTGAACCTTTGATATGAAGCTGCGTAAATTCTCTACCATTGCATTAACGGATTGAGATAATTGACCAACCTCGTCTCGGGAGCGGTTCTTTAATGCAGATACCGTTAGATCCCCTGAAGATATGCGTTCAGTAACAGAAGCAGCCTCCATAATTGGTCTAGTGATTTGTCGACTTACAAAATATGCAATGATGATAACAAGCACCATGACAAGCAAAACGACAATCGTGATTTCTTTTTTTACTGAATCAACCTGCTCCGTAATAGCTTTCTGAGGGAGGTGGAGATATAATCCATACCCCGACTGCGCCATCGGAGCATAGACAACGATAAAGGTTTTTCCCTCTTCTTTGTATGTAGTAGAACCAGAACTTGTTCCATGGGATTCCAAAATATTGGCCAAGTCCTGCGAAACGCCTGCTTCGCTAACCTTCTTCCCAATTAACTCTTTGTTCGGGTGGAGCTGGATTACTCCCTTTGAATCGACAACTACAGGATAGCCCGCTCCGTTATCGATATACAAATCCTTCGTGTATTCATTCATGAATGCTTCAAAGTCAACTAAACCGGTAAGAACTCCTAATACTTTATCGTTCTCTCCTTTTACCGATGTAGCTACGATAATCGATCTTTTTCCAGTAGATTTGGCAACTACGACTTCACTGTAGGCGTCTTTACCTTCCAACCCGCTCTTAATATACCCCCTTTCACTTAAGTCAACTCCGATATTACTCTCGAACGTATCTGCAGCTACAACCCCATTTTCGTTAGTAAACGTATTACCGTCGAAAACATTGGTGCTCTCAGTAAAGTTTTTAAGGAATTTAGATTTTGCCACTTCATCCGTAGATTTTATATCAGATGTAGAAGCCAAGATTTTTACTTCCGCCATCCGCTGTCCGATGTACTGGTCCACGGTGTTCGCTGTGGTGGTTACGAGCTTTTCATAACTATCTCTTTGCTTACTGATTAACGCCGAAGAAGATTGGTTAAAAATATAGAGCGATGTCGTAATCAACGGAATCAGTGCAACAATTAGAAATAAGCTTATGATCTTATTCCGCAACGTACCGATAAATAAACCTGTAGTTTTGCCAACCCCTTCCTTAGATTTTTTCATAAATTGAGAACTCTTCATCTTACACCCCTCCGTAATGTTGTACCTTTACCTTGCTGAATAAAATGTGGACTGCCGAAAATAAATTCGACAGTCCATGAATAACTTCGTTTCTGGTCGATTGCAATCTCAGTCGCGTTTAATCAAAAAATCCGGCTGGTGCAGTCACCCGAAAAGCTCCTTTACCCTTAAATCTTTGGAAATATTTGACTTCATGTTATGTATTTATACATTATTAATCGGACAGGTTTCAACATTTTTTTATATTATCCGACATCGTTTTTCAGAAAATTTTTCAAATTCACGAAAATTCATGCCTAACTCCTGTCAAAAAAGGCGAAGGCCCCGTATACTAAGGGTTACCTTCGCCCAGTTATTAAACCTGCTGCTCTCGCGAGCAGAATTTTGACTCTTTCCTACTCCTCCTCCGAGAGAAGCTAAGCTTGCGATTCGATGCCAACTTCCGGAGTGGAGAGCGGCTTCACCAGTGCCTTTTTCTCCCAAGCCCGGCTTCTCCAGCGAAGCAGCATGATAACTCCGCGCAACCATTCATCCACCGTAAACGCGATCCAAATACCAAGCAGCCCGATCCCAAAATGGACACCTAGCACATAAGCGAGTGGGACCGAAACTCCCCACATCGAAAGTACACCCATCATAACAGGAAACCGCGCATCGCCAGCAGCACGGAGCGAATTGATAATGACTGTATTAAAGGTTCTGCCAGGCTCAAGCACGATGGAAAGCAAGAAAATAGTTGCACCAACCGCAATAATGTCAGGATCCTTCGTGAACATACCGATCATCTGATAGCGGAATAGAAGCGATGCGATACCGACAATGACAAACGTTAGTAAGAAGCTGGTTCTCACGCTTTTAATCAGTCTCCGGTAAGCAGCCTTCATCTCCCCTGCGCCAACCATTTGTCCGACGATGATCTCCGTACCTGATCCAATCGCCATTGCAAGTGCCATAAAGTAGTTCGATACGTTCATGACATAAACATGCGTATTTAGAGCTGTAACGCCTATCATATTAACAAAGCTGATGATCATCAGATACTGCGACTGCCAGGAAAGATGCTCCCCCGCAGCTGGCAGACCAATGCTCATGATCTGCTTCACATATGAACCATCCCAGGTCACGTAGTCCTTACGATGAATCGGTGCAGGAATGCGACGGTATAGAATTACGATCAGAACGATAATGCCGAGCAAGCGGCTAATCACCGTCGAGACGGCTGCTCCTGTAACACCCCATTGCGGGAAGCCGAAGTTGCCGAAAATCAGCAAATAATTGCCGGTCATATGAATTATGTTGACGCCTAATGTAACATACATAACACTCTTCGTATGTCCAGTAGATCTGATGACTGACGAGATCGCATATGAGAGCGCCTCAATCCAGATAAATCCACCGATAATCTTTAGATAGTGACTGGCAATACCAACTTGTTCAGGATTCAAATTCAGCAATCGCAATAAGGGTTCTCCGAAGCTAAACAGTGCGATACTGACGATGATCCCGAAGATCAGATTAATCGTAATGGCGAGCGCCGAGATCCGACTTGCTTCCTGCTCTCGTCTGGCGCCAATGTACTGGGACACCGCAACACTCGTTCCAATTCCGACAAAGCCGAACATCAGAATACAGAAGAAAATAATTTCGTTGGCTAATCCAACAGCTCCTGTTGCCGTGTCAGAGACGCGGCTTAACATAAACACGTCCACTGTACCCAGTAGCATCCGTAGCACGGAATCTATGAAAATGGGCCAAGTTACGGCAAAGAGGCTTAGTTGTTTCCATGAAGGAATATGATCAGATGTCGTCACGTTTTTGTATGCTCCTATATAGGTCTATTCTTTACATCTACAATAGTTTAATAGGTGTAAACAAAAACGTCTATAACATTAAAAAACAATAAAATCGATCCCCGATTCATATACATGTTAAAAATTATACGGTATTCTTGTACATGGTATTATCACATATGATTTGAAGCAAGCAATCCAGCTAGAAAAGGAAGACTCATAATGAGTAATTTATATACTTTTGGCAATAAAGATGGCATTGAATTAACAGCACGAGTGTACTCTATAGCCTCTGACAAACCTGCGATTTTGTATTTTCATGGAGGTGGGCTGCTCTGTGGAGAAAAAGACGATTTACCTAAGGCCTATATTCAGAAATTCCTAGATTCAGGCCATCCATTTATCACTTTTGATTATCGACTTGCCCCCGAGGTAGGTCTACCAGATCTATATACTGATGTACAGGATGCAGTTAATTGGTTTCAAGCTAATTTTGAGCAAATCGGGCTTACCCATCATCGATTTATTTATTTCGGACGCTCTGCAGGAGCATACTTAACCTTCCTCGCTGCGAAAGATGACAGTCTGCCTAAACCGGAAAAAATGATAGCTTTCTACGGTTATCCAAGGCTCGATATTGATACATTCAGTTCCAAAACATATCAGCATATTACGCTTATACCTAAAGCTCTTGTTGACGGAATAATAGGAGACAAACCGGTTGTATACGGCCCTATCCATAAACGATATGCATTATATTTGCACGCACGCCAAACTGGAACCTGGATTTCTAGTTTATTTCATGACCCTACGACAAATGTAAATAACTACCAATTATCAGATGAGGATCTACACAAGCTTCCTCCTACTTTTATCGCACAATCTAGAACCGACTCAGATGTACCTTTTTATGTGAGCGGAACACTTCATAGCCAGATTCCGAATAGCGAATTATTCGTCGTCGATCAAGGAGAACATGATTTTGACCGTGACCCATCTAATCCGCTCGCGATCGAAGCTTATGAGAAGGCAATCGCATTTTGCATGGAGTAACAATTAAAAAACCAGTGTGTCACCTTATTATCTTTGGCTCACTGGTTTTTCTTATCTATATTAGATTGACTAAGCAGAAACTCGGAAAATATTGACATATAATACAGCCCGATGGTACGTTTTATAATAATTTTATTTATTATAAGGTGGCCTATGAGAAGAAAACTACAGATTTTTATATCGTCTACTTATCCCGATTTAATCGAGGAAAGGCATACCGCTGTGGAAGCCATACTTAAAGCAGGTCACATCCCTGCTGGAATTGAACAATTCTTCAAGCGCCCTCAAGCAGGAATTATTAAGAAGTGGATTGATGAATCCGATATATTCTTCCTGATTCTCGGAGGACTCTATGGGAACATGCTTCCGGACGGATCAAAAAGCCACACTCATTGGGCATTTGATTATGCCGGCGAAGTTGGTAAACCTAGATTCGCTTTTGTTCTCACCGATGAAGCCTTAAGACAGAAACCATACGACTTTGTAGTATTGGAGGACTATCCTCAGTACCAAAAGTTCAAGCAATCCGTAATAGAGACAGTACCTATATATCATATTGAAGATATGCGGCACATTCAGATGGTGATTCGTGATCAATTGCCCGAGCTTGCAAGAAGGGACGATTTATATGGCTGGGTCTCCGGCAAGGATGTCCAAGACGCAAAGAAGCTGTTGGAAGACAACACACATCTGTTGAAAGAGAATGCTAAATTGAAAGCTGAGCTAGAGGAAATAAAAAGAGCAAATCAATGACATGCAAAATTACGAAATTACTCAATACGGAATTTGATCAAAGGTTTGGATGGATGGGAAGCTGAAAAGGTAAATGATCCATCACAGCGCTAAATCAAGGGGGATTTCGCAAGTTACTGCAGTAACGGTTGCCACAGTGGCTATTTAGCCCATAATCCTCCATTTTGATTTTTAACGGTTGTCATGGAGCTTATTGATCGATTTTGATGTAAATATACCTACTCTTGATGGAAATAGGCGCTATGACAACCGTTAGACTGCGAAATGCGGCATATTACGATGAATAAAGGCTATGGCAACCGTTAGAAGCCACGACACCCTCATTCCGCATTTATTGGTTTCATCAAATCGTTGTTCGTTAATTTATTTGTTCGTATGTTCATCATCTGTTTGAACACTTATTGGAACTGCCATCGTGATGATCCCAGTATCAATAGAAGCTTATTTTTTTCTCACACTGCGTAAGTTTATCAATCCCGCCCCGCCTCGTAGAGCTTCTGCGCCACCATGGCAGGCCTTGTACGCGAATCCGTCATGTGGTCCCCATCACCAACAATCAGTCGGAACAGACCGAGCCGCATGGACATATGTGGATTCCACCCATAGCCTTCTCCCTGTGGCAATACGTTGTCCTGATAGAAATAGACATAGCTCCTTGGTGTAGACAATGCATAGAACGCCTTAAGATCCAATTTCTCAAAGAGCGGTTTAGCCGGTTAGGAACAACACCAGCATAGATTTGCCTAGCCACATCCAAGGTAGCGGTGTTGACGAACAATTCCCGAAACAACGGAAACGGAAGCATGATCGTGTCGTCCTTTGAACTAGCTCTAAGCTGCTCAAATCCTTGTCTCGTTTGCGGAGGTAACTCATCGGCAAGCGACTCGCCGTCTTTCAGTACAAATGCATCCCAGAAGACGAGGCGCTTAATACGGTCTGGTACCTGTTCGGCTACCTTCTGAATGACTGTTCCCCCAAAGCTGTGTCCAACAAGAATAATATCGTGCAAATTTAGCTCCGTTATAAAATCGACTACAGAATTCGTGACCATGGCATGCGTGACATTTTTGTTAGGATCATCTCCATGACCAGCATATTCCGGCGTATAGACGACATGCCCATTCCTGCGCAGTGCCGTCGCTATGCCGTCCCAGAAATGAGCATCGGCCCAGGAGCCATGCACAAGCACGAAGGTAAGCCGCTGCTCGACATGCACTTGATAGTTATTGTTCGATTCCATGGCTTCATCCCGTAAGAACCATCCACCTTCAAAATTAAGGGGAAAATACCTATAAGGCATAAACCGGTAATCGGTATAGGGAAATTGATGATTTTTTTGGCAATAAGGATACATGCACAAACATCCTCTCAAATCAGCATATATCAGCTTATGCCTAATGCGTTTGAGAGGTTCCCACCACTTGATCTATATATCGCTCATGCCCTCACGTCTGGTCTCCTAGCAATTATCCTTCACTGTCGTTGGTTATCTCTTAGTTTTTGGAGTTTCGCAATGATGTAATCGTAATCCAATTCATCGATATTCGGATATCCATTGATCTTCGATTTCACATCAATCAGTTCCTGTGGTAATTCTGTATTTGCACCTCTCGTAAAGATGGCTGCCACAGTACCTGTAACCACACCGATAACTCCAATTCCCGAAAGCATAAGTACACTTGCAATAATTCTCCCCACGGTTGTCACCGGTGAAATGTCCCCATAACCCACCGTAGTCATTGTGACAATCGCCCACCATAACGCATCCTCATATGTATGTATATCTGGCTCGATCAACTTCATTGGTAGAGCAACCACAAAAAGCATGGTCATAACAAGCAATAATAGATTATCAATCTTGTACTTCTTCAAAAACAGATCAAAGAGCGCTGTACGTCGATTCATAATCATCAGCAACCGCAATAGCCTAATAATTCGCACAAAACGCGCAGTTCGCAAAATGTGATCGATCGGGAGAATGGATATAAAGTCCAATGGATGTTCCCTAAAAAACTTCCATTTATTCTCACTTAGTGCCAGTCGGATAATGTAATCTACAAAGAACACTGCCCAAATAAACCTGTCCAAAATTACGCCCTCGACGGAAGGAAGGTCTAATGTAAGTGAAAGGACTACTAAAAGCCCCAGCCCTATTTCATAGATTAGTCCAAATGATATTTTCTTTGTCATTGATCCTCCTTTTCATCAATAAACGTTTGGAAAAATATTATTCTTCTCCATTATATTACCTTATTATCACTTATGATATGGTTCAGCTTGACGGATCTATCGGGCGGAAAACAGAATAAGCCTCTATTCCATACACGGAATAAAGGCTTATTTTTTATACTTTTGCTTACTTTAATACTCCCCTTTTATGACAAAGAACGAGCCCCGAATAGTTCCAGCAAGTTTAGATTTCTGCCTAGCAAACTTAAACTTCCCTTCTAGCTCCTGCGGTACCTCCATCCCTTCAGAAAGCTTAAAACCAACAGCCCGCTTCTTAGGGTCATCAACCGTATACATCACATTAAGTCCCAGACCATCTTCATAGAAGACGTAGGTAAACAGAATATTTTCTACTTGGAAACGCGACGTCTCTAAAGGTTTAGCTGCAAACTCAATATCACGTTCTTTTAATACTCGGTTCACATAATCAAGGTTCTCCTGGCTTTCACTAGCAGGTACAACCGTAAATTCATGCTTGTATTTATTCATAAAGTAACGCGCTTCATTCGCACGTAAGCCTGGCAAGCGCCTCTGCCACAGGAGAAGATTCTAAACCAACCGTAGACACATTTTTAAAATCAACGATATACGACATTCCAATCCTTCTCTCTATTTATTTACTAACAACAGGAATCCACATCTCACCAAACACTAAGCCGTCTCGCTGCCCCATATGAACCGTTGTATTTGGCCCACCAACATAGGCAAAATTCTTTGCTTCTGGTAACACTTGACCAAAGGCAATGCCAGCAAGCTTATTACTAAGCTCATCAGCCGTCGTCCCTTCCCCTTTTACAACCAGGTATTCCCCCTTAGGGAATTGAATAACCCTTGTTGCCTCTGGCAGTGATTCCTCTGTCATGACACCAGCATAGTGCATCATCTTATTGTTCACCGCTTCGTTCACAGCAAAAATGTAATCATTTGTGGCGATGGCTTTTAAAGTGGCTAGCCTTCCATCTTGTTCGACAGCCGACCAAAAGTCCGCCTTTTCCTTATTTATGCCAACAAAGTCTGTGTAATCGCTCTTCAGCTCTGTTCCAATCCCTAATACGGTAAAGCTTTCTTTTTCCTCCAACGCATATTGTGCCATAATCAAAACCATCCTCCTTTTTAAATGAACCAAATGATTTGTCTTTTCACTTGATGGGTTTATAATAGCCTTAAATCATGTCAAAAAGTGATACTGTTTAGGGGGCCCTATGAAAAAAGTTGAACGGATTAATATCATCATGCGCTATATTAACAATCGTGCCCACTTTACTATTTCTGAAATCATGCAAGAATTTAATATTTCTCGTTCGACAGCGATTCGAGATATCAGAGAAATTGAAGCCCTAGGGATGCCACTTGTCGCTGAAGTTGGGAGGGATGGAGGGTATTTTGTCATGAACAACTCTGTCCTTCCCACGGTTCGCTTTACCGATAATGAGATCAAAGCCCTTTTTATTGCCTTTATGGCCACAAGAAATCAACAACTTCCTTATCTAAAGAGTCGTCAGTCTTTAACTGAAAAATTACTAGGCCTCATCTCAGAAAACCAGCAAGACGACCTTGTTCTTTTAAATCAGATATTGCTGTTTGAAGGGACTAACCCCCATAATCCCGATCTACTTGATCTGTCAGACCTGCCCCATCCTATGGTAGAAAACCTCTTCCAAAGCCTTCTTTTAGATAGCTATTTATTGGTTACCATTCAAGAAGAGAAGATAACTCAATCATATCCCATTTTTCTCTTGCACCTTTATCACGAAAAAAGCCAATGGCTCATTGAAGGCTTTGACTTAAAGGAAGAGAAGCGGCGAATTTTCCCTGTCGACAATCTCATCCATGTAGAACCCTACCCTACGAAAAAAAGAGAAAATAAAAAAAAAATTTTAGAAAAACTCAGTAAACAGGAAGAAGCAATCAACCTTATCCTTGAGCTTGGTCCAAAGGCGATTGCCCAGTTTAGAAAATATCATCCTTTGAAAGCTTCCATTTCTTATACAAATCCTTACCAAACCACAGCCATTCTAAAGACTTTTATCAACGTGAACAGTTCAGAAGAATTAACCGAAATTACAAGTTGGCTACTTTTTCTAGGTGGGGATATCAAGATCAGGGAAATGCCCGAAGAAGTCTTAAAGATTCTACAAGAGAGATTTAAGATATGGAGGTTTGAATGAGCGCAACAGAAAGCTTCTATATATATGTGTACAAAAAAGAGGAAGCATGCGCCCCCTCCTTCACTCGTTCTAATGTTTAATAGCGTCTTTGCCTACATAATACGTTTCGGTAGGTCCTAAATAGCTGTCTGCAGGTTGCTTTCCTTCTGGATAGATCACCAATTTTTCCAATACAAAGCCTGGGCTAACTGCATAAATCCTCAATGTATTTAACCCTTCGCGGCACTGGATCCCCGTGCTGTATTTACGAATATGATCAAGAACTCCTTGTGCCCAATGATCGTCATCCACTCGGTATCCTTCAGGCATTGTATTGACGATGCTAATCGCTTCCTCATTCACTTGAACCCCACAGAATAACGAGCCTTGTTTGGTAACTGGATTAGATGGTTGCATATAGAGCTCTACCTCATACAGACCGCCTTCCTCTACTGCAAAATGATATTCCAGATAAGGTGCGTCCTTACCTGCAGTAAAGTATTCTGTAGTTGGATAAGCCTTCACAGCGGATAATGTCTTACCGTATCCTTCAATCACTTCGAATTTGCTAGCATTCCCATTAGGCTGGATGGCTTCCTGGTTCAGCGCATAATGCTCAGCTTCTATAGAAATATAACCATTCGTCTCGATAAAGGTCATATGAGGCAGTTTACTAAGGTCATCTTTGGGTACATTTACAACTATAGTACATCTACCTAATGGCATTTCTATTAAAATATGGCCTTCTGTCTCGTCGTTTATCGTACCACGGTCAACCTTTACATGAATGACATTTGTTGTTTGTTCTTTCCCGTCTAAGCTTCCGCTCGTCTTAGAACAGGTCAACCACGGATGATCACATGTAATCTTATACTCAGCAGTAAGATCGCTAATACTTGAAATGGTAAATGAAGCTTCCTCAACGTCCGGCTGTAGGAAATCATTCATATATAATTTGTTGATATGCCATGCGCTTCCTTCGCTACGCTGGGTCGTTCCATCTATTGCAACTACCAATCTCGGTTTATTCGCCGGTATAACATGCATGAGAATCGGATTTCGAGCTTCATCTTCATTCCACCTCGTGAAGCCGATATGCTCAGAGAGCCCCATACCGTACCACCTGCCATCATCCATTACATGATACAGATCAACAAGCTCTTTATCCTTTTTCATGCATTGTCTAATCTGTTCAGCAAGCTTATTGGCTTCCATTTCCCCTAGCTTTGCTTTGTAATGGTTTTTACTTGTGAGCAACCACATTTTCTGCAAATTGAGATTCCCTACGGTTGGATAATAGATTAGTGCGAAATAAGACGGTAACTTCCCTTCATCCACTGTCTTATATAGTTCATTAGCTAGATCTAATAGGTAATCTATTTGATTTAATAAATGATCTGTTTCCTTATAATTTACCGGATGGTATACATCTGAATTCATGTGCTCAGGTCTGCGTATATGTGCCATCTTGGTATAGCCTGTCAGGAGCTCAAAGATCTTCTCCATATCATCCTCATTGAACACGCCAGCAAACTGCTGCTGAATCCACTGTTTCGTATATAGATCCGTCTTATTAAGAGCATCGGTTCCCCATTGTTCAAAATCATACGCCAAATCAAGAAAATAGGATAACGGGAACTCCTGCGTACTAATATCACCCACATTGACGATCCAGAGATCACGGATTCCGAAGTCATAAGCCATCGTCATCTGCTCCCAAATTTTCGGGAGGTACGAACTGTTAATCCATTCAAAAGAGATCGGCCCGCCATGATAATCAAAATGATAATACATTCCATAACCACCTGGATGGTTACGCATTTCTTCCGTTGGCAATGTGCGGAGATTACCGTGGTTATCATCACAAAGCATTAGAATAATGTCCTCAAGCTCCTCGGAATGGATTAATCCTGGTGTCTGTTCATCTCCATAGAAGAAAGGCTCCACCTCTTTATATAAGGCCAACATTCTTGGTACTTCTGACAGGTCTGGATTGACATTTTCCCGGATCAATCGGTTCTGTGTATGTATGACTTCTCGCAGCAATTGAATATTATCGGACAGTGTAGCGCCTTTACCCATGATTGCAGTATCGGCTTCACCACGCATACCGACCGTAATCACACTTTCAAATTTGCCGCTTCGTTGAAGACCGTCTTCCCAGAATTTCGTAATCCCTTCTCTGTTCACAATGAAATTCCAGGCATCGCCATAGATTGAATCCTTACCACGGAGATATTTATATTCCTCACCAGATCGCAAACAAGGCTCGTGATGGGAAGCCCCCATGACGACTCCATATTCATCTGCCAGTTCCGCATTAGCCAAGCCGGGCCCATCATCATAAAATCGAGCTGACCACATCGCAGGCCAGAGATAATTTCCTTTCAATCTTAGCAATAACTCAAAAACGTGATCATACATTTCTGCGTTAAAACCGCCATAATTTTTCATCGTCCAATTGCCAAAGGCCGGCCATTCATCATTAATAAAAAAGCCGCGAAAACGAACGGATGGTTCTTTAGAGATATATTTCAAATTCTCACTCAGAGAGAACGATTCTTTCCACTCTGGCTTCACATTGGCCCAATCCACCAACGGAGAAACCCCAAGACACTCTGATAGATGAAAAAGACCGTAGATTGTACCGCGTTTATCACTTCCTGCGATAACCAATGCCTTCTCAACGCCTTCAAAGGGATGATCAATGACCTGGAATAAGAATACTTCTCTCTTCCCTTTGATGTCTGACAAATCGATCAACTTCTTCTCCTCAAGCTCGAGTAGCATTGGGCTACGACCCACGGTTCCATACAGAACAGCATTTTTGCCAAGCTGGCTTCTGTCTGTCGTTGCTTGTGGTGCATAACCAAAGACCAACTCCACATCATGCATAACCTTTTTAGCTATTTTGTTCACACCGACGAAAGCTTCCTCTTCCGAGTAAAATAGCGCGCCTGCTATTGATGCACTATCGTCTGTAGTGCTTACATTTTTAAGCATCTCTTGAGTAATAGTGAACTCCATAATAACTTCCTTTCTGCTGCTGTTTTCTCATACGATTGTATGCTCTCTTCATTTTATTACAGCCAGTATATATAAATTGGGGATTAAAAGATATGCACTCTACGAGCATGAATCTACCATAATCTCTCATGATCGACCAAAAGGCCATCCTATGCGGATGGCCTTTCGCTTTTTTCAACATCGTAGTCATGTACTAGGTTAACGTACCTCCGGTTAAAGATCTCCGAGAAGTGCATCGAATTGCTCCCAACGCTCCGCAGTGTGAATCATTTCTTCGGCAAAACGGGCAGGGGCCACACTGAACGATTCGATCGACGGCTGGATCCACCAAGACGATTCGATACACCAGACGTACTTGATTGCCCTCAAAATCGAGCCCGGCGGCAGCGACCGTACACTACGGTAGCCTTCAGTAAAAGCAACCACAGCATCTTTGTGAAGTCCATATTCGCTGAGCGTGCCGGAAAGGATAGCCCGTCCAAGGTCCAGTGCTGGAAACGAGTAGCGCGCCCGATCAAAATCAACGATGGCTGCTAGATGGTCCCCTTCGAAAAGCAAATTGTCCGCCCACAGATCAAGGTGGGTCCAGCCCGCACTCAGAGGCGGCACAAAGTCATCATTTTCAAGTGAATTAATAATCGACTTCTGTAATTGCAGTAAGTTCCTGACACGTTCAGACGAGTCACGAGCTGCATTCCAATTGACCTCCCAGGTGTGTTCCATCTCCTTGCGAGACAACTGCCAGACCAGGTCCTTCCGGCGGCACTGCTAATCCGAGCCCTATTGCTGCTGAGGAATCCCAGAAGGCATGCATATCCGCGGCAGCTCGTCCGAGTGAGTGCATCCTATGCTCACCAATCATTCCAGCAGGTACCATAGCCCCCGGACAGCACGTCATGACGGTCATGTACCTTCCGCACGGCAGGATGTGCATACAGCGCCCTTCCAGTGTCAACGGCTCAGGACACGGTCCTCCCGACTGATAAAAGAAGCTGCAGTTGCAGCGCATTTTCAATCTTGTCGCGGAACTCCGGATCATGCATCTTATACCGTCCGGGGTGATAGCTTTTGACGAACAGCCGCCCCTTGCTCGTCTCGACGATCCACTTCTCGTTCTTTAGCCCACGCCTTACACGCTTGGCAGACAGCAACTCAGTCAAAAAATGCTTCTTCAGCCAGCCCGCAATCTCGTCTATTAGCTGGTCCTCAGTCGTTAACGGCATTGAAATCCACCCTTTCTAATCAGCAGTTTGGATACCTATCCCTAAGGGAGCATTTGCTGACTTCTGATACCACCTGTTCCTCCCCGCCAGAAACGGGGTTGCAGCAAAATGTCACTGAATGGAGAACTCACCTGTTCATGAGGAGCGAGTATGACCGTAAGTTAGCCTTCGCGATTAAATTCCATGCCCCTCAAGTAATTCCTCCCAATTGCCAGCAATAACTTGCCGCTACTTATGATACAGTTCTCCGTATCATCCCAAAGGCGAAAAAAAGAATCTGATCTGTAAAAGATCAGACTCCTTATTTTAGCTCTCCGCCAATCACGAATAGCCCCTTTGGGCCGTCCAAAAGGGCTGTTCTTCCTGCGGCTATTGTGATTCGACTTCTGCCGCGACTGCTTCGGCTGGTGTCATCAAGCCTTGAACGGCGCCAAGAAACGGGCGTACGGACCTGATCATGCCGTATCCCAACTTCACGACCGGGACAAATCGCTGGATCATACCGAACAACCGTATGCCGCCGCCGAGTGCTCCCGTAGCAGCACCACCAAGTCCACCGAGGCCGCCAAATCCCCCGAACAGAGATCCTAATATGGGAAGAAAAGCTGATATTTGGGCGTCCGGCTTGCGGGAGCGGGAACGGACGGAAGACTTGCGCGATCGTGAACGGACGGATGGCTTACGTGAGCCGCTCCGTCTGCTGCCGGAACGACTGCCCGGGGCCTGGAGCCGGCTCTGTCCTGCTTAGACCTTGAGCCTTGATTCCCAGATGAGGTGCTCTGCTGAGCACCGACGCTAGCCAGCGCCAAGCCGCTGCTGTTCATGTCAGTAATGTAGCCGATGTAGGTTTTGCCGCTGTGCAGGGTGATACATACCGGCCGACCCTGAAGCCGTATAGCCTGTGTGAACACCTCTTTGGATTGTGCCATGGAAGTTCTTCACCTCGCTCACTGGTTATAGTTCATTGTACGCCAAGGGCGGACTACCTGCTTGTGCGAATGCAGCATGTGCACATGCCCTCTTCGCAGTGAAACACCAGTTCCCGGAGCCTGCTACCATTTGTAGGCAAACCAAAACCCCCTCAAAAGATACTTTCTTCAGAGGGGGCTTTCCGTCATTTATTTATACGAGCAGCTTCGATTACTTTACGATCGACATGATGACCGTGACGGCTTCTGCCCGCGTAGCTTTTTCTCCAGGCGCGAAGCGGTTACCGCTGACGCCTTGGATCAGTCCAGCTTGATAAGCCGCCGCGACGTAAGGTACTGCCCAGGAAGGGATATAATCCGCGTCGTTGAAGGCCAGCTTCGCAGCCGAATCAAGCGGCAGTCCGGCAGCGCGCACGAGAATAACTGCCATCTCCAAGCGCGTGAGCTGCTGATTAGGACGGAACGTTCCGTCCGTGTATCCGCTAATTAATCCAGAACCGACGGATTGATTAATCGCTTCAAGCGCCCATCCCGGGAATTGGCCTTGATCCGTAAAAGGAGTAATCTTTGATGTCCCCTTGATGGATAGCGCCCGAGAAATCATCGTTACGAATTCAGCGCGACTCACCTGCTGGTTCGGACGGAACGTTCCGTCCGCGTAACCGGTGACGATGCCTTTCGCAAGTGCTTTTTCAATTGAGCTTTTCGCCCAGTGGCCAGCAACATCGGTCACAGTCGAGGTGGAGCCTGTGCTGCTCCCGTACCACCGTTATTGGTATTTCCGTTATTGGAGCTCCCCCGTTAGGGCTGCCGCTATTACTGTTATTGTTATTACTGTTGTTAGCTGAATTGCTACTATTTCCAGTGTTAGTGCCAGCGTTTCCGCCATTACTTCCTCCTGTATTACCTCCGTTGTTGCCTCCATTACCGCCGTTGTTACCTCCGGTATTACCTCCGTTGTCACCACCATTTCCGCCGTTATCGCCTCCGGTATTACCTCCGTTGTCACCGCCATTGCCGCCATTGTTGCCTCCAGTATTACCTCCGTTGTCACCACCGTTGTCACCACCGTTACCGTTATTGGTCACGGCAATGGTCTCCGCAGAACTGGACTTTCCGTTAACCGCCTTGATGGCGAACTGGTAGGAATTATGCGGATCAAGTCCTGTGACGGTATAGCTGAAGGACGACGCATTTGCATCTGGGACGATTCTGGCATTCCAGTTCGGATCAAGTTGTCCATTCTTTTCGTAAATCCGGTATGCCGACGCCACGGAGCCGCTTTCCGACTTGCTCCAGGACAACACGGCCTGCCCATTCTGGATCGGACTCATCATGGCGCCTTGAACTGGACCTGGCTTGGCATCACTTTTGGTCAGGTTGAACTGATCGTATACATCCGTCGTACCCGTCTCTGTCGTCGTATAAGCCTTGAACGAAATGCTATCGTTCGTAATCGTAATGCCCGTGAACATCTCTTTACCTGGCTGCCCGTACTTGAATGCATACGGGAACGGTCCGCTCTTCGGCGTGTATCGTTTATCCCCTGCCGCATTACTCACAAGATACAAGGTTCCATTAGGGTTATCCATATTGCCGTTTGCGTCGACAGCTACCTTTTCAGGCACGTTGTTATACATTGGATACGTGCGGGTATAGGTATGGTCATGTCCACTTAGTACGACGTCAACGCCGATTTCATCGAACAAAGCGACAAGCTTGTCGCGGAAAAAGAGGACGTCACTATCCGAAGAGTGATTGGCCACTGAATATGGGGACTTATGGAACAAGACGATCTTCCACTTTTTATCCGTCTTGGCAGCCTCAGCACGAAGCCATTCCTCCTGCTTCTGATATACGGTGTCTATGTCTTTGGCTTCATTGTACTCCGTATTGATGACCATGAAGTGCGCCGGGCCGTAGTCAAAGGAATAGACCGATCCATCCGGCTTGGCCCCCGTATATGAGATGTTTGGCAAATTGAAATGATACCAGAAATTGTTGTTGGCTTTGCTCTCATGGTTACCCAGAGCCGGTACGAGTGGTGTATCTTTTAAGATGGAGTTCGGCTGGTTCAGTAACCACATCCATTGATTCTCGATATCCCCGTTATCGACAAGGTCACCCGTAATGGTGATAAAACGGGAATCCGGAAACTTTTTGAGGGCTTCATCAAGCGTGTGCTTCCAAGTCACGTATTCCCTTTCCGTCGTGCCCTGAGGGTCTGTCGTATACAGGAAAGTAAATGATTCCGGGTTCTGATCCGCCGTCTTAAAGGTTCCGATATCGCTCCAACGTCCCGCTTCGCCGTCACCGACACGGTAGCTGTATTCCGTACCTGGCTTCAGTCCGGTTGCCGTTACTTTATGGTCGGTATAAGACGTTTTTTTGCCTGCGCTTTTATCAGAACTCGATTGATAAACGTCAATCGGCATCGAATTTCCTTCGAAAGTCATGACACCCTCGGACGGCCAGTTACTGCCGGCAGCGCGAGATGCTTCAATCACTTCCACCTTCGTTCCCGTCACGGTTGGAATCGTGTACCAAGCGAATCCCTGGGAAGTTTGAACATCGCCGTTGAACGTCAGCGCGATCGCAGTTGGCGTCTCAGGTCCTGACGTAGAACCGCCGCCTGTTCCTGTATCTGTTGGGTTTGCAATCAGTTGCATATCAAAGTACAGATCCGAGCTGCTTTCGCTGCGCTGATGCACCTCGGCCGCGAGCGTGTTGACACCTTCGCGCAGAACCCCCTTCAGAGCTTGCGTTAGATCGGCCGTTTCGGTCACCGGCTCATCGATAGTCGTCGCGCTGAGCGTCTGGTAACCCGCTTCGCCATCCGGCATGTTGTAACGATAGACCTCTTGACCATTGGCATACAGAATGACGCCGTCGTCGATGCCAAAGGTTCCTACGATTTTTTTATAGTCAGCTAGACCCTTTACATTCATCGTCGTCCGGAAATACGATGTTATATATTTTTTGCTGCTGCTTGGCCCATAGCTGATGACTTGCTTAATACCGCCGAATACGGCCGTCGCTTTGGACACCGGATACCCAAGTGGAGCTGGGCCCGCGCTCCAGGCCGAATCGTTAAAATTCTCGGCGCGCCAGGCCGCACCTTGGTCGGAACCGTTATCGAGATATCTCCACGTCGAATTCGGAGCCATCAGCTTGATATTGGAAGTTTCAGCATTGCCGCTCTCTCCGTTATCATTGCTGCCATTTCCAGCGCCATTGTCACTACCATTGCCGCCAGGACCGCCGCTGCCGTTATTTTCATCTCCGCTGCCGGAACCATTTTGGCGCAGCTGTGCGGTAAGCTTCATGTCAAAATATAAATCTGAGCTGGATGCGCTCTGATTATGTACTTCCGCCGTAAACAGATTGTCGCCGTCCTTCAGCGCCCCCTTGAGGGTATCAGTCAGATCGGCATAAGTGACTACCGGCAGATCCTTGTTGGAGGTGGCCAGCTTACCGTATCCGACTTGGCCAACGGGCATTCCCGTCCGATAGATCTCTTGGCCATTGGCATACAAGATCAAGCCATCGTCCACACCAAACGTACCCTGAAAGGACGCGTAAGCATTGACGTCGGGGATGGAAATGATCTTGCTGAAATAAGACGTGATATGCTTGTTAGATGCATCGCCGCCAAAGCTGATGATCGTGTTGACTTTGCCAAACTCCTTGTCAGGCGCTACATCGCCCGAAGTCACTCCGCTTTTGACCTTGTATCCAAGGGGGGATAGCCCTACCGGCCAAGTGGAAAAATCGAACGCGCTCGTCATCGCCCCGCTGTAGTCGAGCCCTTCATCATTGTAGCTCCAGGTAGAGCTCGCAGGGATCAGATCCACGAAAGTAGAGCTTCCCGTCTGCACCATATCCGCTTCCGCTTGGACCTGGACACCCGGAAATGCCGCTGTAACAATCATAAAAATGGCTATCAACATTATGAGCCATTTCCGCCTATCAGATATACGCATCATATACACCTCACAGATAAGATAAGATTAGATCTTATCCTATCAGCGAATCATTCGGTAAATATTAATACCATGTAAATCATCTATAAAGTTATGAGACTCCACCCAAAATAACTCCTTGCTACAATTTCCCTAATTCATCTACAAACGCCACCAGACTGAATTGTTCCAACTGGTATAGACTTCTGCCTTCATTCTCACTACAATTGAATCAATGATTTGGAGATAACCATCACTTAACATAACCGGAGGTATACATCCATGATTAAGCATGGCGCAGAGTATTATATATCCAAGCTTGGGCTCGAACCCCATCCAGAAGGTGGGTATTACAAGAGAACTTTTGAATCTGAAGAAAAAACTTCAGATCAAGAATTGTCTGTTTCCTTTGAAGGGACAAGACTGCTGTATACAAGCATCTACTTTTTATTAGACTCCAATAATATCTCTCATTTCCATCGTTTGAAATCAGATGAGCTATGGTATTATCACGCAGGAAGCCCATTAACCGTACATGTTATTGATGAGAATGGAGAATATAAAGAGTTAAAATTAGGAACTAACTTGGATCAGGGAGAAGTCCCGCAAGTGCTGGTCCCCAAAAATAGTATCTTTGCTTCATCTGTTACGGATCAAGATACCTTTTCTTTAGTAGGGTGCATGGTTTCACCTGGTTTTGAGTTTAGAGATTTTGAGCTATTTACACAGGACGAGCTCTTGGCCGAATACCCTCAACATAAGGATGCCATTATGAAGTTGGCTTATGAAGTGATTCCAGTTTAGTAACTTCATTAATCGATAGGTTATATAAACAAAGACGTATAGGGAAGCCCTACTCTAAAATGGAGTATGATCCCAAATACGTCTTGTTCTATGTATCAGTATAATTTAGTTAGTTTCGAAAACCCGAATTTTCTCATTTAACAAATGGGCGTTATTGTAAAGAACTTCAGATGAAGCTGCAATCTCTTGCATGACCGCGGATTGCTCCTGCGTGTAAGCAGAGGCATGTCTGGCACTGTTTGCAATCTGATCAGATATGGAGGCAATCTCCTTTGTCTCAAGAAGGGTTTGCTGAATTTGCTCTCTTTGCTCTGTGACCACCTCAGCAATAACTTGAACAGTTTCAGATGTTTGACCTGCGGCATCTGTGATATCTATAAGCGCATGATTTACTTGTGCGCCTTTGGATGCTTCTGCGTTAATGGAGCTTACCTGACTTGTAATCTGATGAACTACAAGGCTAATCTGCTCCTGAATTTGTTGAATTAGCTTATTGATACCATCTACGGCCATCGTGCTTTGCTCTGCAAGCTTGCGAATCTCTGTTGCCACAACAGCAAAGCCTCGCCCTTCCTCCCCTGCTCTTGCTGCCTCTATTGAAGCATTTAGAGCAAGCAGATGCGTTTGATTCGCTATTTCTCCTACGATGACTGAAATATTATTAATCTCTTGCGCATCATGATCAAGCTGATTGACCATCTCGATAGATTGCTCGCTGGATTTCGCCAGCTTCAGCATTCCTTCCACAAGTGAATGAACAATAACTTCACTTTCCAGTAAAGTATGAGACATGTTCTGAGCCAAGGTACGGGCTCGTTCTGCTTTGCTGCTTACATCATGAGCCGCTTCTGTAATACGTTCTACAGTGGAGAATGTGTTCCTAGTCGATTCCGCTTGCTGATCCGCGCCTTTTGAAATATCCGTGATCGTATTGGATATCTCCTCGACTTGTTGTGTTGCTTGCAGAAGTGTGCGGCTTAGTTCAGATGCGTTGGAATTTGTATGGGCTGAGTTATTCGTGATCTCTTGAATAATAAGCCTGAGATTATTAAGCATCTTGGAGAATGATGTATATAGGATTTGGATCTCATCATTTGAACGGTGTTCAGGAATCACGACGTTCAGCTTGCCTGTTGCTGCTTCATTTACAGTTGCTGTTAGCTTGACCAAAGGTCTGACTAAGTACAGAGCAGCCAGCCACCCAAGCAGGCCTGTCCAGAAAATACCGAGGGCTAGAATGATAGGTATGTACAACACATCATCCATGTGGGGAGCAAGATAGTCTTTTAATACAAATATGAAAAAACCACTTGTACTATAGGTGACTAATGAAACACCAGCAATGCCAAGAACCATTTTTTTGATTAAGCTGAACTTCATCCACATTACCCCCGTACATAAATTGGAATAATACAATTACACAGAAATTTGAAGGTTAATCAGAAGAGTTTGGGTTCTAAGATTGTTCATGAGTCCAAATTGTTTGCATATATCATACCCTAATACTGGATGCTACTCAATAATTTTCCGTTCCTCCGTATCACTCGAATAGCAAATTTAAAGGACCCCATGGATGCCCCCAGTGCTACTCGCTACAGATCCCCTTGCCACATCACGTCATCATTTAGGACCCACTGTGTTCTTTTCCCCATGTACACAATACTTCCAGCACAGGCATCAGTGTCAAACCTTTAGGCGACAAAGTATATTCAACTTTAGGTGGGACCTGCGGATATTCCGTACGTACAAGTAAGTTGTCAGCTTCCAGTTCTTTTAACTGGGAACTAAGCATTTTGTGTGTGATGTTCCCCAATGCTCGCTTAAGTTCGCCATAGCGGAGAGTTTCTCTTTTCCATAGCCAGAACAAAATATGCATTTTCCATTTTCCATGAATTAATGAAATTGCATAAGAAAATGGCACAACATTAACCTCTTCTTGATTTTCCATTTTACACTCTCCTTTTAGATAGTATCTACCCTAAAAGTGCATACTATACGTTTAGTCTACTCTTTTTTATTATTAATTACGAACTATAAACGAAAGGAAGAAAAGAAGAATGGAAAATAACAATTGGAATTTCCTGTTGCCTTATACCTTTACCAAAGGGATTACTCTAAAGAATAGGATCGTCATGGCGCCAATGACAACTATGTCGAGTTTCTTCGATGGTTCGATAACGCGTGACGAAGTAGATTATTATGCAGAAAGAGCGGGAGGTCCGGGCATGATCATCACGGGCGTCGCGTATGTTGTCGAGAATGGAAAAGGGTTTGAAGGCGAATTGTCCATTGCCAAGGATACCGATATCAAGGGACTCTCCAAGATTGCCAACGCTATTCATAAGAATGGTACAAAAGCGGTTATCCAAATCTTTCACGCCGGTCGCAAGACCAATTCCAAGATTCTCAGAGGTGTTCAACCTGTAAGTTCAAGTCCCATCGCAGCCACACATCCCGCAGACTCGGAGACACCGCGCGAATTAACTCATGAGGAGATAGATGGTATTATCCAAGACTTTGGCAAGGCTACTCTGCGGGCGATTCAGGCTGGGTTTGACGGGGTGGAACTACATGGGGCAAACACCTATCTTTTGCAGCAGTTTGTTTCTCCGCATTCCAATCGACGGTTAGATCAGTGGGGTGGCAGTTTTGAAAAGCGGGTCCGATTCCCACTGGCAGTTATTCAAAAAGTTGCATCCGTTATCGCCACCCATGCAAAAGAGCCATTTTTACTTGGCTACCGTCTTTCCCCGGAGGAAATTGAAACGCCAGGCATTAGGCTGGATGATTCTTTAGCCTTTGCCCGGATGCTGGGAGATACTCCGATTGATTACCTTCATCTCTCATTGGCCAACTATAAACGGACATCCCTTCATGAAACCTCTGATCAAGAGCCGCTTCTTGACAAGTTTGTTCAGGTTATGGCCAATAAGAAGCCGATCATAGGAATAGGCTCAGTCGAACGTCCAGAAGACGCGGAAGCTGTTATTCATTCCGGTGCGGCTTTGGTCGCGATTGGGCGGCAATTGATCCGCGAGCCGAAATGGGTGCAAAAAGTGGAAGCGGGTGATTCGGACAGTATCCGCTACCTTCTCTCCCCGTCCGAGTTGGATGAACTGCAGATCCCGTTGGCTATGCAAACCTACCTTGAAGGGTCGTTCAGGGAGGTCATGCACTTTTCCACCGATGTACCAGAAGAAGATAACTATCAGAAATCTCTAGCTCCAATGGAAGGCTTTGAGAAGAAGATGTAAAGAATGAAAGTTTGAGAAAAGGCAGCCAATCACAGGGATTGGCTGCCTTCAAAAGTATTTTATTAGATTATCGTTCGCAAAAGTATTCTAAAACAAATTGACGGAATTGCTTAGCGATCGGTGTAAAGTAGCGTTTTTCGTACCAAGCTAACCCAATAGTCCACCTACAAGATGGTTCGACAATTCGAAGTATATGTGGATACTCCTCTGATTTAGGCAGCTTTGACACTTCAGCACGAAAGCAACACCTAACCCCTGCTTAACTAATTCAGTGCCATCGGATGGATACTTTATTCCATGTAAACGGTCGATTTTGTCAGTTCTTCATATTCTGAATCCGATTCTGCCAATCGTTTTGCCCCTTCTTGAGCAATTTTCCAGGCACTTGTCCCCATTAATAAATGCAACGGTGGTTCGGACATCTCCGTCAACTTCCATACCGCTTCCGCTATTTTGGCAGGGTTGCTTAAAATGCCCATCCGCTCTTCGGGAGTGGAGGCATTCATGTTCCGTAAATGCTCCACAACTGGACTAATGACCGGATGGTAGGGTGCGCTTATCTGAGGGACACCCATGGACGAACCTGCCCAATCTGTCGCAATCCCGCCGGGCTCAACCGTAGTGACCTTGATACCAAATGAAGCCACTTCTTTTGCCAGCACCTCCGTAAAACCGTTGACGGCAAATTTGGAGCTTTGGTAAGCGCCTAGACCTGCACTACCGAAGCGTCCGCCAATCGAGGAGATATTAATAATTGAACCTTGCTTCTGCTCTCGCATCATCGGCAGAACGGCTTTTGTCACATATACCACGCCGAAGAAATTCGTAGCCACTTGATTTTGAAAATCCTCGATGCCTATATCCTCAATAGAAGCAACATTGGCATACCCTGCATTATTGACAAGAACATCAATTCTGCCAAAATGGCTCAAGCCCTTTTGAACGGCTGACTGTACTTCTTCAACATCAGTAACATCCAGTTTGAGCGTGAGAACACGATCCCCATGTTTAGCCGACAATTCCTCCAAAGAAGTAAGATTCCGTGCGGTTGCAATAACACAATCACCATGCTGCAGAGCTATTGATGCAATCTCGTGCCCCAATCCTCGAGAACTGCCGGTAACCAACCAAACTTTGTTTCTCATTCCATTCACCTCTCATGGTTTTGTCAAGATGGAGTATAATAAATTCGAGTTACTCGAAGTCAATATAAATTTAGAAGGGGGTCATCCAATGTCTTATTCTGTAAAGGAAGTCGCCGAAATGTTCCGTATTTCACCTCATACAGTGCGCTACTATACAGATCAGGAATTAATACCCGGTGTCACGCGGGATCATAATGGTCGCAGGATGTTTGATGATGCTTCACTCGGCTGGCTGCGAACGATTATAGCGTTTCGAACCGCAGGGATGTCGATTGATATGATTCGTCATTACCTGGATCTATATAACCAGGGTGAGGAGACGATCCCCGCAAGGTACCAATTGTTAGTGCAGCAGCAGCAACTCACCATGCAAAAAATTGACGACCTCACGCATCAGCTAGAAGTTATTAATGAGAAAGTCCAATCTTACAACGGCTGGACTCATCCTGCCGGAAGTACCCCAATCAAAAAGGGGCGATGAATTTGCCGTTATTTATGACACGTTTCTCCGCGCTATCTGTAACGGTTTAAAATTAATGCCTGATTTTCGGCTACGGTTGTCGTAAGCTCAGGGTATAATAATTTCAATCTTAATGCGTAGGGGTTACAAATATGATCCATAACGAGGAACGAAAAATCGAATATTATAAAGCGCTTGTCGAGAAAAGATCTGACTATGAAGGCGTCTTCTATGTAGGTGTCAAATCCACTGGTGTGTTCTGCCGGCCGACCTGTCCTGCTAGGAAGCCAAAATACGAAAACTGCGAGTTCTATGAGACTGCGCAACAAGCGCTTCTGGCTTCCTTCCGTCCCTGCCAGCGCTGCCGACCCTTGTCGCACCCGAATCAAGTCTCGGATATCGTCCGACTGCTCGTTGAAGCGGTTGAGCAAAACCCAGAGAAGCGATGGAAGGGACGCGATTTCAAGGCTCTATCCATCGATGAATCCACTGCCCGCCGTCAGTTCAAGAAGCGCTTTGGCATGACATTCGTCGAATACGCTCGAGCACGTCGAATGGGACTCGCTCTGAAGAGCATCCGATCGGGGGAAAAAATAATCGATACGCAATTAGCTTCAGGTTATGATTCCAGTAGCGGATTTAGAGATGCATTTTCTCGCATCATGGGCGCCCCTCCTACTCTCCTTGATGACAGCCGTATTCTTAAGGCAGCTTGGCTGGATACGCGGCTTGGCCCTATGATCGCCATAACGGACGAGGATGAGCTGTATCTATTGGAATTTGTGGACCGTCGAGGACTAGAACGCGAGGTTGAACGACTTAGGAAAAGATTAAAAGCAGCCATCATTCCCGGCCAAACAAAACCTATACAATGGATTAAACACGAACTGACTCAATATTTCGAGGGTACGTTAACTGAGTTTAAGACCCTCTTCATCTTATCGGGTCACCTTTCCAGCAAAGCGTATGGGAGCAATTAAAGCAAATTCCACCTGGGGAAACTCGTTCTTACTCCGACATTGCGCTGAAACTTGGCAAGCCCACCGCATATCGTGCGGTAGCTCAAGCGAATGGTGCCAATCAACTGGCGATCGTCATTCCCTGTCATCGCGTGATCAACTCCGATGGTGAGCTCGGCGGGTATGGTGGCGGACTAGCACGCAAAGAGTGGCTGCTAAATCACGAGAAGAACAAAGTACATTCATAAATGAAGCCCTCGCCGAAATGCGAGGGCTTCTAACACATGCGTACCGCATGAAGTAACAAGTTATTTTTTCTTCACCGGAATCCAAATCTCCCCTGTAACATACTCTCCCGTGCCATAATACATCTCGAAACTAGGGCCTTCAACCTGTTCGTATTCCAATGTCGGAAACCATTCGGAATAAATCCGTCCCCATAACTTAATTAAATCACATTGTGGTTCCGGGAAAATCGCCACGTTAGTGCCGGGACAGAAAGTTTTGTAAATCTCTCCGGAATTTCAAGGCCTTTTGGCAAAAAATAACTCACCATGTATTTAAAAGATGTTCCAGTATGATCATATAAGGCAGCGTGCAAGATGGTGTTACTAAAGCGTCCCAGTAATCCATTCATCCCTTCAACACTGCCATCTACATCACATTGTTGACGGAATTGAGCAACTTCAGCATATACTTTTTGGGGATCGGAATTGACCAGACCATAAGCTCCAAACATCTCAAAAGGGCCTTTTGATTCGATGCGGTAATTCATTTCGATATCTCCTTTAATTGAAATATGAAAGGACATTCGAGGATAGGCTTTTAGAGAAACGCCTTTATCGCGCGCAGATATCGGCATGATCCCATGAAGATTCTTAAACGCCCGTGCAAACGCTTCTGGCGAATCATATCCATATTTCATAGCTACATCAATAACCTTTACATCAGTTGTTTGCAGATCAAATGCTGCCAATGTCAACCGTCGACGCCGAATGTACTCAGATAACGACACTCCAGTAATAAACGGAAACATTCGTTGAAAATGATAAGTAGAGCAACAGGCTCTCTGCGCTATTTCATCATATGAGATATTATCCGCTAGGTTTGTTTCGATATATTCCATGGCGCTATTCATCCTATCCAACCAATCCATCGTTTTCCCTCCTTTCAAGAGTAAATTCTATCGGAGATAAAAAATGAATACCGTGCATTTTCTGCACGAAAAAATCAGCATGTCGATTGACTAACACCTTACATATTTGCGTTTGAAACCGAGTTGCCCTTTATCTACCGCCTTTTGGATATTAACGGAAGCATCCAGGAACTTGCTTTTTGCCATACCCTGGTTGACTTCTACTGGGCCTACTTCCTTTGTGATCGCAATCGCCTTATCATGAAGTGGCAGATAGGATACTCCTACAGTATAGATGAAATTATTCATCGCGTATTTCGTACGTTCAGGGGCTTTATGAATCGTATTTTTAATAAGCTCCAACATATCGGCAATTTTCTCTTCGGAAAATTCACTATCTGGACGATTCCCGAGCAGCCAGCAATAGCAACTCCAGCCCGCCGACATTTTTAGTTCTACGTCACTTGTAATCCATTTATCTGAAACTTCTTGCGCGATATCCGTTTCTGCCAGAGTTACCGCCACCACATAATCCGATAACATATAAAAATAAGCCTTTTCAATCCACCGTTCAAAATCGGTCTCAGACATTGCTTTGGGATCCGCAATCACCCCGGCAAAGTACATAGCATCATAATTCCCTGTAGCATAAAGCTGCTCGGCCAATGGTTGATTACGTTTTATTTTTCTGAAGAGGGGCTTCATCGCACCTGTAGCCACGCCAAAAAGGGGTTCGTGCGCACCATTAGATTGGTATATCTTCTTAGTACGTTCCTTACCGAGAGCTTCAAGCTCCTGCATAACCATTTCTAAGTTCATTAATTGCACCTCATTTTAATGGGCTTGCCGTTAGTGATTAAGACATCTTAACTTGAATATATCATAAGGCGGCCATAATCCAATAAATTCAGAGCTAGGACTAGAAAGAATGAAGGCCATCCTCTACGGGATGGCCTATTACAATTATTCTATTTCCTCTGCTGCAGACGGCGTTATTGCAACGACTTTTCGAACTTCGTTTTGATTACCGCCTACCACCATTAAAACGTAAACATCATATTCCGTATTATCATCATCGAGTTCCACTTCCAGGGATAATTGTCCACTATTACCAATGTCCCTATTGCCATAAGCAATCACAGACTCCTCACTGCCTAGATAATCAAAATCAAAGATTTGATCTATTGTAGGCGCTGGTGCCCCACTCTTTAAAACGACGTAACGTACCTCACCTGGTTTATTAGTTTTAACAACAATATTTATTAATTTGCTGCCAGGTATCTCTCCTGTAATCGCTTTGGGATATCCATCGCTAAATACACTTGGAGTCTCATAGCTTACGGTCATGACATCGCTGTCCACATAACCAGGTTTAACTGCAATTGCTTTTATCGTTGTACTTTGCTGAAGCTCAATCGGCTCTATATATTTTGTACCGTTGGTAGATGAAGGCTCAGTTCCATCTGTTGTATAGTAAATAACGGCTCCCGAAGTCGTTGTCGTAAGCTCAAGCGTTGTTTCGTTCTCAAAGGTGGCAGTTGGTTTTGCAACTTTTTGCCGAACCGGAGTTGTTGGGACTTCAGTTTCCGGCGTTGTTGTTGGTGTCGTCGGTGTCGGTGTTGTCGTCGGCTTCGGTACCTGCGGCTGCTGTGCTTGATCCTGCTGCTGCCTTTGTTGTTCCAAAGCTTTTTGTTGCTCCTCGAATTTTTGTCTTTCGGCATCCGAAAGTCCTTGTTTATACAATTCTTCCGCTAGCTTGGCGGCTTCTTCTTGTTTCTTCTTGTTCTCCTGCTCAAGCCGCTCTCTTTCCGCTTTAATCTTATCTAGTAGAGCTTGGTTTTGTGCTTCACGCTGCTTATTTTGCTCCTCCTGCCGCTTTCTGAGTTCTTCCTCCAATTGCTTCTGCCTCTCCTGCTGTTGCTTCTCCTCGTCCGATAATTGGAGTGGCGGAACATTATTCAAATCGATCTTTGTATCGGATTGCTTATTAGCCTCATCGATAAGTGCCTGCAATTGGCCTGGTTCTATTAAATTCTGATCACGAGCCTGCTTTAAAATATTAGCAATCAGATTATCTAAATTATTCTGGTATCGATCCAGCTCGTCTGGAGACAAGCCACCCGGATTTTCGCCAGGGTTAGAGCCGGAAGCTGCATTCCTCATTCTCTCCAGCATCTCCGCATTTTCCTGAACTATTTTCTGCATATCCCTTAATATAGCTTCGATAACAGCAGGTGAAGCCTGATTAACGAAGTCAGACAGGTCAACTGGATAAGGCATACTTGGTATTGTCGAATCTGATCCTGGAAAAAAGTTCAGTTGCTGCCCAGGATATACGAAGACTGGATCCTGGCCGGTTCGTTGTCGCTTCCCTGAACCAGGCCGCTGTTTACAGAAAGAGTTGGTATCCCCGTAACCGGATTGATGACCACAACAAAATTCGTGCCGCGAACATCGGTCAGAGCCGTCGGCGTCAGGATGTTGAAACTATCCTTAGCATTCACCAGCGAGGACACATTGGCCGAAGCCAGCCCGCTCCATAGCATAAAGCTCGTGTGCTTTATTTGAGATGCATTACTTAAATCTGAGATGTACAGCTCCGAGTTTTCGCTAATCGTAATTTCATCCTTACGGTCGACCGTTTTTAATATCGCGCTCGTCTTCTTTTCTGTGCGAATATGATCGCCTTGATGAAGATTCATGCCATTATAGGCCCGAAGGGTCATGGCACCGCCCGCCTGAGTGATCCAGACCTTTCCTTTAATCTGTTCAATCACCGCCGCACGCGATTTGCGATCTGCTGCAGGCAGCTTATCAACGACTTCTGTTATTTCTCGCAAAATAACGGTTCTTGTGTTTGGATCCCATTTGACATCTGCTCCGAATGCCTCACTGAAAAACCGGACTGGAACATAGGCACGGCCATCCTTCGTATAAGGTGACGCTTCCAACTGCCGCTCCTCTTCCGCTCCCGCCGCGGTATTCCTGATCGAAATCAACTGACTTCCCATTTGCAGCCTGATTCTTGCCTCGCCCTTCGTCAATTCAATGGTACGCTGATTATCCAGAGATTCAACTTTATAGCCCATCGATTCGCTTAAGACTCTTACAGGCACCATCGTGCGTCCCTTCACAATTTCGGGCTGCGCGTCAAAGCCGATTACCGAATCATCAACCACAACCTTCACCTGATCATTGTGAGGCAGGTTAGTTGGAAGCTGGTAATATTCAAGCTCGCGGATTTTATTGTTATAACTGTCCGCAATGAGCAAGCTGCCATTCGGTAGAACCGCTACATCCATCGGATTATGGAGCAGGTTGTGACCGTTAATGCCATCTACATGACCAAACTGTGCAGGTACACCGGCAATTGTACTCACATTTCCGTCAGTAAGATAACGAATCGTATGGTTCAAGCTGTCGGCAATAACCAGTCCCCCATCCTCCGTTACGGCGATCCCTCTAGGAAACAGAAAGCGTGCCTCCGAACTTGCTCCATCCGCATAACCGCCTTCGGCATATAGTTGGCCTTTCGCATACACAGGCTTCTCCCCCGTGGACAAACCTGCCGCGGTTGTAACCGTACCTTTGGCCAAATCAATATATCGGATAACATGGTTGCCTGTATCGCTAACATATAAATTGCCTTTATGGTCGATGGCTATGCTGGTAGGCTCATTAAACTTGGATTCCGACAATTTACCGTCCGCATAGTCCCCTGCAGGAACCACGTCAGCCGGCTATAACTTCAACAACGCGATTAGATGGAGCGTTAAGTGTAGTGACTTGTCCATCCGGCGTTATTCGCCGAATCAAGTGATTCAACGTATCCGCAACATACAAGGTCCCATCTGCCGCAACAGCCACATCCTGAGGATGATAGAATCTCGCTTCCGTGCCCGTACCGTCTTCATCGCCGATAATACCATCCCCGGCAACCGTTGCTACCATTCCGTCTTTAGATATTTTTCGTATCCGATGATTATCGGTATCTGCTATGTATACATTACCTTCCAAATCCGTATCCATTCCCGAAGGACCGTTGAATACTGCGGTTTCCTTAGCACCATCGTGCCAAGCTCCCTCAGGAGTTACGTTGTCTTTCGTGCCAAGCATAAAGCCCGCATAAGTAGAAACCTTTCCATTCTTAACCTGACGGATAAGATGATTTCGGGTGTCCGCCACAAGCACAGAACCATCTTTCAAGACAGCGATTCCCTGAGGCATACGAAAAGACGCCTCTGATGCCTCACCATCCCAATCGTCAAATTCACCGCTCCCTGCAAATACCGTTACTTTTGACAGAGCTTCTTGGCTGTTGCCCAGGGACGACTCGCTTTGAATTCCAGCAGCCCCCGTGGATGAGCTTCCAATTAGTGTGAAAATCATAACAGCGACCAGCAAACGACTAAATACTACCCTCATATTGATCCCCTTTCACTTCATAAGTTCAAACTTCCACCCTCTATTCGGCTGAAAGACTAACCAGCCTTTGCTTTGCGACCTGAGTAATCCCATCAACTGGAATTTTTGCTCCTTATACCATTCCATCTATTTCAGAAATTATAGATTAAAATTTAATAGATAAATAGTGAGCGTTGTCATTAATTTTGTCATGTGACAAATGTATCATTGGGATTTATTTTTGTGGGGAGGAGTTCTGCTGACAAACCTATTTAAAAATGCTAGCATATTACCTAATAATGCCGACAGATTACTATGCGAAGCATGGAGGAATTGGGACGATGCTTGAGAACCGTCGACTTAAAGTCATAATGGAAGTCCAACAACAAATGCTGTTATCTAACTTTGATTTGAAACTATTTATGCAGACGATCTGCGATCGGATGTGCCTATTAACCGATGCCGACGGTTCTACCATCGAGATGCTGGCGGGTGATGAAATGGTGTATGCCGCCGTCAGCGGCACCTTGCAGCCTCATCTTGGAATTCGAATAAATAAGAACGGTAGTTTGTCAGGCTTGTGCGTGACGGAGAAGAAAATCTTGTATTCGCCAGATACACAGCAGGACGATCGCGTCAACAAGGAAGCAACTATGAAAGTCGGCGCGCGGAGTATGGTCTGCGTCCCCCTGTTCGAATCTAGCAACGCCGTCGGCGTATTGAAAGTCATCTCCGGCCGTCCTGATGCTTTCTCCAGCCGCGATATCGAGACATTGCAGTTGTTATCGCTCGCACTCGGTTCGGAGCTAGGCAAGCAAATCAGTTATGACGACAAAGTTCGGATTCTGAACGATTACGAGAAATTATTGATTCAATTAAGAGCCGAGATTGAAAGACGGGAAAAACTGGAGAGCGAGCTTATTCAATTGACAGAGCGCGATATTCTAACGGGATTGCTGAATCGTAGAGGCTTTAGCGATCGAATCCAAGGCTGGATTAATCAGGCTAGTCGAGAAGAAAGCTTATTCGGGGTGTTTTACCTCGATTTGAATAAATTCAAGCAATGCAACGATACTTACGGACATGATGTCGGCGATCTCGTGCTTGTAGAATTCGCGAATCGTATCAAGAAAGCAGTTGGCGAGTCCGACCTGATCGCACGCGTGGGCGGCGATGAGTTCGTGGTTGCGGCATGGCTGCAGGACGACTACGCCGGCTTGATGCAGGTTGCCAAGCGCTTGACCGAGCAACTAGAGTCGCCAATGCAGATTAAAGAGCTTCAACTGATGATGTCTACCAGCGTCGGCTGTACGCTATGGGCAGTAGGCAAGACGGAGCTCGATCTCATTCGCGTGGCGGACCAATCGATGTATCTCGCCAAGTCCAACGGCATCAACCGGATTGCGGTTAATGGGGAGCTCATCGGATACCCTTGACCCAATAATATGGGAGTTTGTGGTAACGATTTTTCCATTGGCTGGGGAGTTCACATATATCTCTCCAGCGCATTTGGGGGGGACATTGCAATAGCAAGTTCCTACATCATACACTTATCAAGTTGTTCAAGAACAAATGGCCAAGCTTGTTCATGTGCGTTCTTCGATTCCTCGTCAGGAAACCCCTTATGTGTCAGATACAATCGTGAACCTTCACCGTAGGATTCAAGTTCAACTGTAACAACCGTTTCCGCCCCCTTGGTTCCACCCGCTCCAGTAACCCAAGTAATCTCAACAAGATTATTTGGTACAAGCTTTAAAAACCTTCCGTAATGAGGGGATCGTTTACCTTCATATTCGGTTTCAAAAAAGAATGTTGTGTTAACCTCTCCTTGCATTATTACACTACCAGGTACTGCGAACCAATGGTCAAACTGGCTTGTCCACGCATTGAAAAGTACACTTGGAGATGTTTCCATTATCCGTATTACTTTTAGATTAAAAGGTCTTGTTGAAAGGTCTGGCATGCTAATAGGTTGCATACAAATTCCACCTTGTCGTTTTGATTTTTAGTATTATTTTATCCTCATGATGCTCGTTCTACAATGATTCCAGTTCTCCGCGTTGTCTAAAACAGCAAGTTCTCTTATAAGTGTTTTATCCTTTGATATGACCATGGTGAATTGTTATGATCTATGTAAGATTACGATCCATGACTTTTGAGGAAAGAAGAGAAGGAAATGATAGAAATTAATACTGAAGTGGTACGTCAATTAATCAATAGCCAATTCCCTGAGTGGAAGGACTTAGATATAGTACCCGTTGAAAAAAGTGGACACGATAACCGCACTTATCGACTGGGAAGCGAGATGACGGTTCGTCTGCCGAGCCATGAACGTTACGCCTCGGCGGTTGAGAAAGAACTAACCTGGCTCCCTATTTTCGAGCCTCTTCTGTCATTGCCCATTCCAGCCCCTATTGCACAAGGTGAACCGACGAATGAATATCCCCTTCCATGGTCCGTCAACCGATGGATTGAAGGCGATACCGTTACACATTCCAACATACTCGATTTAAACGGATTTGCCGAAGATCTTGCGGATTTTCTAAAAGAACTACAAGCTATCGATGCAAGCCAAGGCATACCATCAGGCGAACAAAACTTTCATCGCGGAGGAAACTTAGCGGTTTACGATCAAGATACAAGGTCTGTCATTGACAAGCTATCCGGCCAATTTGATCAAAAGCTCTTAACAGAAATATGGGAGCTTGCCCTTGCGACAAGATATCAATCTGCACCGCTATGGATCCATGGTGACGTGGCAGTGGGCAATCTGCTTGTGCAAAATGGGCGACTGTGCGGCGTCATTGATTTCGGAACTATGGGCGTTGGCGACCCCTCCAGCGATCTTGTGATGGCATGGAATTTTTTTGATGATGTAAGTCGCAACATATTCCTGAGCCGCATGGACTTTGAGCAGGATACTGTTAATCGCGCACGCGGTTGGGCTTTATGGAAAGCACTCATCACCTACGTTGGGAATGAACCAAGCTCTGAAGCCTCAAATTGGGGAAAGCATGTGGTCGATGTCATTATTCGAGACTATAAATCTCTAAACTGTCTGTAACGGCACGTTCTCTATATATGATAAAGGCCGCTTAAATAGCGGCCAAAAACTAAAATATACCCTTCTTCTTACCGGGATCCATACTTCACAAATGCCACATCTAGCCAATGATCAAGACTAGCAGCTATTAATAAATCTTTTTCAAAAGCTCAATAACTTCATCTAGGGTGAGGCCGAAGGATTTATAGTAGGCTGTGTCGATTTCCATTTGCTTTAGGATCATGTCATTGCGTATTCGCAGCTTCTCCTCTGAGGTAAATTCGGCTACAAAACATCCTTTACCCGTTACAGTATTGATCAACCCACTTCGTTCGAGCTCTTCCCAAGCCTTCTTAACAGTGATGACACTAACCCCAAGCTCCAGAGCAGCTTGTCGAATGGGCGGCAAACAATATCCGCTCTCCAACTCGCCTTTCAGAATTTGAGCGCTGATCTGTTCGAAAAGCTGCTGATAAATCGGTGTTTCAGATGTGTTCGAAATCGATACGTTCATAATATCTCCACTTTTAAGAATCGTCTAACCGCAATCCGATAGGCAATCAGGGTAAATGCAATAAATACCACGATGCCTACGATCAGAATGGATAGTTGCAGCCCCGTATTGTTAGCGCCGGAACCATTGAATATATTATACACGAACGGACTCTGGATTCCGATCCATTGCGTAACTCCGGCAAAAAGCATAGCGCCCGTAATGGAAGCGATCCCCGCCTTGCCGAATTTATAAGCTGTCTTGTAATACATGGGTATAAAAAATATGTTGAAGATCGCAAACATAACAAAACAGAGTCCCCAAAAACCCAAGTGTGGTGCGAAGAAATAGTAGGTCAGATTCGGGTATAATCGAAGCGTAATCATGCCATAGATCATTGCTGTTACAAGATGCAATAGTTCCAAGATGACAATAACGGCGACCCTTGCTTTCACGATATCTTTTTTAGTTACAGGCATCATTGTGGTAAACATCAAATCGTTCTGAGATCTAAATCCATTAAACGTGTTCGGTATCGTGATCCAGCAAAAATACAGCGGGACCAGAAAATAAAGCCAGCCGGGTACAAGCATTAATGCACCCATAAGGAACGGAAAAAGTAAAAACATAGGATTTACGCCTAACTTCAAATCCTTCATCACCAAGTTATACATACGTATCCTCCTTTTTCGCGAAATATATCATAATCTCCTCAAGACTCGGCGTGGTCGCCTTTATGTTGGAGGATGGATCGAAGTCTTTGGTATGGATCAATCCTGTAAAGCCAAATGAATTGACTTTATAGGAAATTAACCGTTCCTTCACTTGGCTCAACTGGCTCTCGCTACCGCTAAGTAATCGATAGGATTCCATAAAATCATGTTTCTCAGAACTGGCGATGATTTGCCCGTTATCAATGAAGGTAATAAAATCTGCGCATTTCTCCAAGTCAGATGTAATGTGTGTCGAGAAAAGAATACTGATCTCACCATCAACGACGAGCTCTTGAAAAATATCTAACAGATCGTCTCTTGCGACCGGATCGAGTCCACTTGTCGGTTCATCCAGGATGAGAAGCTTCGCACCATGGGATAAAGCAAGGGCCAAGCCGTACTTTACTCTCATGCCTGTAGACAATTCAGCAATTTTTTTGTTTTCATCCAATTTGAATCTTCGAAGATAGCTATAATAGGTGTCATCATTCCAATTCGTGTAAAATTTCTTGATGACATTTGTCAAGGTTCTTATCTTGCTTCGCGTATAGAAATCTAGGCCGCCGAATGCATATCCAATGTCTTGCTTCAATTCAATCTCATGTTCGGCGATGTTCTTACCCAAAATGCATACCTCGCCGCTATCGATATAAATCATGTTCAAAATTGATTTGATCGTGGTTGTTTTCCCTGCGCCATTGGCACCGATAAACCCCATAATATATCCCTTCTCCAGCTGAAACGATACGTCTTTCAACTGAAAGTTAGGGTATTTCTTATTTAAGTTTCGAATGTCTAATGCCAGCATACCGTACCTCCTCGTAAAATTGTGAATGTTGTGTATACACAATGTATCACAGTGCTTTTTATATAGTCAACTGATTTTTAGCCTGATTTTGGATATTTTTTATATAGCTCCAATTCGAAAAAGTTCGAACAAGCATGGAAAAAGCCGCTGAAAGAGCACGAAAACGTGTCTTTGAATCAGCGGCTGTACATAATAAAAAAACTTCAAGTCTTATAAAATTGAGAAACAAGCATAATCTACATAAAAGAGTGATTTTTTCTTCCTACTTATGATACGGTTACCTGGCAATTGCAATTGAAAGCGCAAGGAACGCCGAATACATCTATAATGACGATCTCGCTCTTTTATTCGAAAAACTATTTGACCATTTCCCCGCTGAGCCATCAAGCCAAAGAATGGTTGCCTTGCAAGATGGGGACGTTCTAGGAACTATGTCCATCAAATGGGAAGCCAAATCCAGCATGAAGCAACAGAAGAAATTACCTCCGTGGAAGAGCTTCGACATGATCGGAAAATGGACTCTCTTTAAAATGTTGCTCGGATTACATTTCTTAGAGCACAAGCCCCAGGCTAGAGAATGCTATATTTTAGACATTGTTGTCCATCCAGACCATCGGGGCAAGGGAGTTGGAAAGCTATTGCTGCAGTGGGCGCAGCATTTTGTGCAAACGGATCCCGCCTAGATGTGCTAAGCTTGTATGTCTCCGGTAAAAACAAACGTGCCAAGCATCTATACGAGCAGCTATCATTCCGAACTCATTTACAACAGAATAGTATAGCGCGACATCTTCTATTCAATGAATTGAAATGGGATTATATGATGATGAGATTAAAATAGAGAATATGCCAGAAGGACGCACCCAAGTCCCTTGGATGCGTCCTAATATTGATATCGAATTCTGTTATTTAGTCCTATTCTCGAATATAATGACCATTTTCTTGCTGCCTAAATATTCAACAGAAGTATTAAGCTGCTCCGACACAAAACGCACAGGAACAAAAGTGCTGTTATTCCTCAGTAGTAAAGGAGCATCTGACATCACGGTTTGCTCGTTTATCTTAACCTGCTTATTCCCCACACTCCAACGAATCGTTTTACCGTCCTTTTGAATCGTTACCTCTTTCGTACTCTGGTTCCAATTCACCTTTGCCCCAAGCTTCTCGGAAATGAAACGAATAGGCACGTAGGTACGGCCTGTCTGAATAAATGGCGCTGCTGTTATATTGTAGATACTATCGCCCACATAAGCTGTCTTGCTGCCGATCATCAAGCGTTGAGTCTTACGCTGAGATCTAATACCATAAGGATCCGCACCTAATTTGTTAAATATTTTATAGGTTTGGGTTCCTTGGCTTAGGTCCAAGTAGTTATCGTTCAACTGCAGTCCGTAGCGTTCCGCCCCCGTATCCCAATGAAAATCATAACTATTATGTTGAATCGGCTCCAGATCCCATACCCGGTTGTTGTTCAAATTCAGGATTTTTAGAGCTTTCAAATTTCTTAACGGTTCCAAATTCCACACTCGGTTGTTATCCAAGTAGAGCATATCTAACTTGTTCAAATGTTTTAACGGTTCTAAGTCCTTAATCTTATTGGAGGATAGATCCAATGTAAACAAGTTGGTTAATTTTGCCAAAGGGGCAAGATTCTCGATGTTATTGTTATTAGCAGATAAACCTTCGAGATTGTTGAATCCTTCTAGTAACTTAAGATCAGTAACCCGGTTTCCGTCAATCCCCAGATACGTTAGACTTTTGGAAAGCTTCCGTAGCGGCGAAAAATCCTTAATTTTATTGTTAGATACATCGAGATATGTCAGCTTTTTCATGCTGCCTAGGGGAGCTATGTCTTCTATCGCATTATCGCCCATTTTCAAATACGCTAATTCTGCGGCACTAGAGATCGCCCCAACATTCGAAATTTGATTGTGGTCGGCGTCCAATTCGATTAGACTAGGCAATTGTTTCACTACATCCAAGGACGAGATCTGATTCCATTTTACTTCTAGATACTTCAAATCCTTGAGAGCGGACAATTCCTCAATCGATGAGATTTGATTTGCTTTGAGGCTGAGATGACGGATCTTTGTAAGATTCTTTAGCGGTGTAAGATCAGTAATCTCATTAATGTCTAAATCGAGTTCCGTGATATTGACGGCATACTCCAATCCCTGCAGATCTTTAATTCCTTTACCTGATAACGATACATTGGTGAGTGACTCTAAATCCGCTTTGGTAAGTGGTTCATCGCCTTTTTTTCCTAACCAAGAATTTATCGCTTGTTCAAGATTTTTATCTTTAATAACCGATTCTTGGCTAAGCCCCTCCATCGAAGCTTGTCCCGGGAGGACCAAACTCAGGACGAAAATAAAAGCAAACAATTGCACAGCAATACGTTTCTTCATGATGACCATCTCCTCTGATGACTGTATTATGTTTAAATGACCTCGAGCTGCTTGATAAGAACAGACATTATGTATATCCGCTACGTTATCGACAAATTAGTATAACACCTACAGTCTTCTTAACGAATAGGAAAATGTTGGGTAACGTGGAGATGACTCATATATCACCAATTGTGTCTAAAATCTGAAATCAAATATTTATTTTCCTAAAAAATGATTGTGAAATTATGTACAAACTTTCAAATGCGATGTATAGTAGTTAACAAAGGTAGCTACTAATAAAAAAACTAAATATCAGACAACAAGTGATTAATTTCACAAAAACATTTCATCTAGTCCCTTTTACTTGTAAAATGAATTCATATAATTCGGTATGGGGTGAGATGAGATGGAAAAAGTAATTCAATTGTTGAAATCATTCAACTTTACAGAATCGGAATCGAAAGTGTATATCTCTCTGTTAAAAAACGGAGCGGGTACAGGCTATGAAATCAGCAAAAATTCCGCTGTGCCTCGTTCTAAGGTGTACAACATCTTGGAGATTCTCATGGAAAAGGGATGCATTGTCGTATCAAAGCAAACCAATCCTGTTCATTACAGTGCCGTTCCTATTGAAGAATTCATTGAGAATATCAAGAGCAATGTCAACGACAGTCTGACTGAAGTAAAAAAGGAATTGAAAAGCTATAACCAGACGATGGACCTCGAAAACTTTTGGTATATTCGCGGATATAAAAATATTTTCAACAAGTGCAAATTATTGCTGAGTGAAGCTAAGTCCGAGGTATATGTCCAAGTCTGGAAAGAGGATATTAATCACATTATTGAGGAACTACGTGCCGTGGAGGAAAGGCTTGAACGGTCGGTAATTATTCTCTACAGCACAAACCATGATTATCAAGTTCCGCTCACTAACTACTACAAGCATGGCTTTGAGGAAGAAAAACTTCAGGAAAGCGGCGGAAGATGGATTAATATTGTGGTCGATTCCAAGGAAATCCTGTTCGGTCATATTCAAAATGACAAAAATGCTGAAGTGATATGGACGCAAAGCACTCCAATGGTCTTCCTGGCCAAAGAAAATATTATCCATGACGCTTACTGCCTAAGACTGATTGATGCAATGGGCAAGGATGCCAAGAAGCAGTTTGGTAACGAGCTAAAAGGGATCCGAAGCATTTTTAACCAAAAAAACGTAAAGAAGGATAAACAAAATGACAGCTGCGACGATTATACTGACCCTGGTGGTCCTGATTAATGTTATTTTTGCCGTAAGGTTCATTGTAGATGTGGTGAAGCACCGGGAGGAAATCAAGCAAGAGCCAGGTAACGGCTTTATGCTCGCATTATCCTCAACCTTGATTTTCTTCTTCTCAACCTTTGGAGTTTCGGACTTTGCAATTTCATCTATCTTGTACCGGAAAACAAAATGGGTGTCCGATAAGAAACTTCCGGGAACTTTAAATGCACAGTGCGTGATCCCTGTAGCGGTCATGGCTCTGGCATTCATAACAGTTATTGATGTGGACATTGTAACCCTAGTTGTATGTATAGTAGCCCAGATTATCGGAGCCTATATTGGCCCTCGGATTGTGGTGAAGTTGTCCCCTTCTATCATTCGCAAATTCATCGGAATAGGGCTTGTGATTGCCACACTGCTCATCCTTGCCGGAAAATTCGGCCTGATTCCATCCGGAGGAACCGCTACTGGCCTATATGGCGGAAAATTAGTCATCGCTGCAATCTGCCTGTTTGCTTATGGAGCACTCAATAATATCGGAATAGGATCTTATGCGTTAACCATGGTTACGGTTTATGCACTTGGTTTAAATCCATTGGTTGCCTTCCCGATCATGATGGGGCTTGTACTTTTTCCGTTCCAATCGGCAGTATGCAGTTTATTAAATATGGTGAGTACAGCAGAAAAATAACACTGTTTGCAGCTACATTCGGAATTATTGGAGTTCTGATTGCCGTCTATATTGTAAAGGGATTAAATGTGTCTGCCCTTCAATGGGTTGTTGCCGCGATTCTACTATATAGCGGGACAAGCATGTTGATTAATGAGTTCAAGAATAAAAAAGCGGTTCAACAAGAAGCAGCATAATACAAAAAATAGAGGTGCATCAGAATGCTAGTTTTAACTAAAGAGGATATTCAGAAGGTTTTTTCAATGAAAGAAGCGGTTGACGCAAGTAAACAAGCTCTGCGTTTATATACAGAAGGAGAATGTACGGTTCCTTTACGCGTTAATATCGATGTTCCCAAACAACAAGGGCAAAACCTTTTTATGCCAGCTTATGTCAAAGAGATGGATGCTACAGGCATTAAAATAGTGTCTGTGTTCCCGGGCAATATCGAGCTTGGCAAGCCTTCTGTTCCGGCTCAAATGATTTTACTGGATGGAAAAACGGGCGAAGTGTGCGCCATTATGGATGGAACCTACTTAACGCAGCTTAGAACCGGCGCTGTCCAGGGAGCGGCTACAGATATTTTATCCAGAAAAGATGCCAAGATTGCCGTCTTGTTTGGAACAGGTGGACAAGCCGCGACGCAGCTGGAAGCGATGCTTACAGTGCGGGAGCTTAAGGAAGTGCGGGTATTAGATATCAACTATGATCGGGCAAAAGCGTTTGCCGAGTCGATGCAACAGCAATTTTCCGCATTCAACGTAAGAATTGTTGCCGCAAGTAACGGAGATGAGGCCATTCGGGATGCGGACATCATTACAACAGTCACGACATCTACTCGTCCTGTATTTGACGGTAGTCTTGTGAAAAACGGCACTCATGTTAACGGAGTTGGCGCGTATACGCCACAAATGCAAGAACTGCCCGAGCAGATTGTTCAGCGGGCCAACAAAATTGTTTTTGACACCAGCGAAGGAGTCTTGGCGGAAGCGGGCGATCTGCTGATTCCTCTAGAAAAAGGCCTCGTATCCAAAGAGGACTTCACCGGTGAACTAGGACAAATTATTCTAGGCCAAGTACAGGGTAGAAACAGCGATGAGGAAATCACGTTGTTTAAAACTGTGGGAACCGCTGTGCTTGATGTTGTGACGGCACAGTTGATTTATCAAAAAGCTCTATCTACAAACGTAGGACAACATATAGTAATTTAAACAGCAGCTATAACTTCATGATGGACCGAAACCAAAGAAGAATCCAATTAATATCAAATCCGGTATGTGATGAGTTCCCTGAGAGAATTCATCATATACCGGATTTACTTGTTCCGTATATGGTCAACCTATACAGATTCAAATCTGCGTAACAAGTCCAATGCCTCTTCATGATCAGGCTCAAGTCTTAATAATTCTCGAATGTAATTCAGAGCATCTTCTTCTAATTCCAACTCGAAACAACATATAGCTAGACAATAATATACGGTAGGTACAATTTCCTCCTCGTCTTCGTGTACCGATATTTCTAAGAACCGCTTGGATTCATCGTACATTTCCATCTCAAAAAGGACCAATCCCGCATCAAGTGCTAGATCATAACGCTGCTCCATCACGTAGTACGATGACCACATTAGATGGATCCCTCTCAAAATATCCTGCAGTTCATCATCGCTTGCATCTGGCAACAGACTCGAGATCTGCTTCGCACTCTGAATAAAGAATTCCGCATCATATCCACCCAAACGCCAAAAGCTTAAAATTTGCTGTAGACCCATACTATCGATCTTGTTGTCCATCCATTCCTTAATACTAAAGAACTCATCCGGACCAAAACGTTCAATAAATCGACGATAAGCTAATCTTGTATTGGAATAGTTCATTGGCGTATCCATATGGATGATACAACCTACATTAATATTCTTATAATGTTGCGGGGAAACAACGCTATGGCTCCTCTATTTTCAAAAACATGCTGAATCGCATGGTAGTTGGCTGTAAAAGAAAAACTTCCATGTAAAATTAACTCTGGTGGTCCCGAGAACTTCCAGTAATCCAGCAGGTGATCGCCCTTGTCTGCTGTTATTAATAGGAATCCCGCCGGGACAACTGATTCAAACGATCTAAACAAGTCAAGCCGGCAACTGGAAACAGGATATGTGAGTCTTCTAGTTGCTCCTGGTACACGGCTATGACATTTCGATAAGGATACGATTCATGCTCGTACTCTGGTGTCTTCCGATATTCATATTTCAAAGAAATTTGATTTAATACCTCGGATGGTTGAAGTGAATCCATATGCTCTGGATATTCCACAGACACATCCGCTTCATGAATATGACCATCGCCAACATAAAGTAACTCTTGCGGAATACCATCAAAAAAGTAATTTGCCACAATGATGATAGGTTGTGCTAGGTCACCTGCACTAATCGTTGTTCCTGATACAACTAAGTTGAGCACAGTATCATTAACAGCATCAAATTGTGCGAAATCAACTAATCCTTCAGTGATATAAGATTGTAACGCAGGATGCTCCTTCCAAGCCAGAACATTATTCATCGGCAAATCTGTCATCACATAGCGAAACGGCGGCAATGGGATCCTCGCATAATCTCTCAACTTACACAGCTCATGGACTACATGATAAGCAAGACGCCCCGCCCCTGCTCCAAGTTCCACAATCAAGACAGGCTCTGAGATATGTCCCTGACTCGCACGATCCTGAAGAAGACCAAATATCATTTCCGCATAGGAAGTAGCAATCATCGGATTACTCGTAATGTATTGAGGAACTTGGTCATTATTCCAAGCCTTCGTTCCTTTTTGTTCATAATACGCCCGCTGCAAGTCCCATATAGGCGCCTCACTAAAGCGATAGCTTTGTTGTTTATTATCTGTCATTTCATCTAGCCTGCTCTCTTTTAGTTACTTACTACATGGCTATTACATAAATCAGCTCTGCTTTAATAATAACCTTATTAGCGTTTAATACCTAATTCCATTACGCTCGGGAACGCCCTACTTATGAAATGGTGCACCGCGCAGTCTCGAGCGGCAAGTTTTTGAGAGGCCATCCGGTTGAATGGTCCTCTCTTTTCAAAATGAACGACAAGTTGGGCTTCACCAATGGCCTTTTTTCTCCTATAAATAATCTGTAAGAATCCGAAAGGCACTCTGCGTATTAAACGACATGATTTGTTTAACTAATTCTGCGTCTGGGTATTCTCTTTGAAGCAACCGGTGGGGACCAGCACTGTAGGAAATATGATGATACAACTTATAAAAAGCCATCCTATGGGGGTCCAGCTGAGTATTCTTTAAGTAACGCCTGTAGTTGTCGAACCGGAACTCCATGAAGCTGTGTTCGTATTCAGGATCGAAAAACAAGGCACCTTCAATATCAATAAGCCACGGACGCAACTGATTGTCCACCAGAACATGGTTCGGTCCCAGCTCAGCATGGATAAAGCTGTAACATGATCTTGCACCAATTTTTGCAGCTAAAGCTTCTATTACTTGGATAAACTTGTCATGATGTTTCCGAAATTCCGAAACATTAGCAGACAAATATTCCAGCTGCCTGGCAAGCTCCTACCAATATAGATAAATGGCACCCGGAAGGCGCTTCCGGGATCGGTTCATGCAGCTTGCCCCAGTGTTCTCTGGTTTGTTGATGCATTCGGTTCAGCATCCCGGAAAAATCATACATTTGAAATGGTTATCCGTATCACAAGTAGCGCGAAATCAAAAGGCACCCAAAAGGGTGCCTTCAAACTTTTTAGACTGAGCCAAATTCTTTTATTAATGTGCGCCGCTTAATTTAACTAGAATTTTTGCTTGAGATTTATCATTAATTAACGCCTCAAAACCTTGTTTAGCGATATTATCGATATCAATTTTACTTGTAATAATGGATTGTGCGGGGAAGTCTTTACTAGCAAGTAATTCAATGATCTCATTGTAAGTTTCATTACTGTATCCCACAGATCCCATTAATTTCACGCCGCTAAAGAGTAGGGAAAAAGGGACACTAAGTTGAATACTTTGAGTGTGGAAGCTGACAACCATCATTGTGCCACGGATTTTAGTTGATTGAATAGCTTGATTAAATGTGGATTCAACGCCTGCAGCCTCAATTGCAACATCCGCTCCATCTGGGAATAATTTACGGATCTCTTCAACAGGGTTCACATCTTTAGCATTAAAGATATGTGTCGCACCCAATTCAGTTGCTTTGTCGAGCCGACTTTCTAATAAATCGACAACAACGATATTAGAAGCTCCTGCCGTTTTTGCACCTAAAACAGCAAATAGCCCAACAGGACCTGCGCCATAGATAACGACCGTATCTCCTTCCTTTACATTTGCATCCTTAATGGATTGGAAAGATACAGCTGCCGGTTCTACCATGGCTGCTAAATCTAGTGGTAAATAATCTGGAATTTTAAATATCGTTTTCTGTGGAAGTACTGCGTATTCAGCAAAACCTCCATCGATTTGTGCACCAACCGCATCTAGAGTGATAAAACGTTCAATTTCAGCATTCGAGGGATCCTTAAACATCATTGGATAAATGCATACTCTGTCCCCTCTTTAAATTTCGTAACATTAGACCCAACCTCTGCAATTTCACCAGAAAATTCGTGTCCGAGTATCGTATTCAGATTCATTGGTACTGAACTTGGATGCAAGTATGCGTGCAGATCAGAACCACAAATACCAGCCCATGCCACTTTAACCTTTACATCATCGGGTTGTATTTCTTTAGCTTCTCTTTCCTCAATACTAATTTCTCTTTCACCATGCCACACGGCAGCTTTCATAAGAAATACCTCCTCGAAGATCAATCAAATTAATGAATCCGTTGTAGACAACATAGTGTCTATAAACTACTATATTCCTTGAGTTCCTTTCCATCAATCAGCAATAATAATGCGAATGACGTTTAGTAGACACGAATGAAATCAGTGTCGGAAAAGTCAAATGATTAGGGAGATCCGAGATGAATAAATCAATTGATCCGCGTGTTACCCGCACACGGCGGTTACTAATGGATGCCTTGACTGAACTTATTGTTGAGGAGGGGGTTGAAGCCATTACCGTTCGCGAAATCGTTCGGAAAGCGGAGGTTAACCGATCAACGTTCTACCTCCATTTTCGTGACAAACAGAACATAGTAAACCACATGCAAGATGATATCTTGAATAAGCTGTCGGAATCATTGAAATCCCCGATATACACCTATGAGTTAGCATTACATGATTATCAAGTCTCAAAGAAGCCAATCCAATCACATACTACGATGTTCGAACATGTTCAGAAGCACGCATCTATTTATCGGACTATGTTAATTGAAGGGGAATTTCGTGAACGTATCACGCAAGTCATCAGAACAGAGGCACTTCGATATCAGCCTAGTTTCTGGGAAGCAGCCTTTGTGTCAAACGGAGTAGTTGGGGTCATTCTTTACTGGTTAGAGAACGGCATGAAGGAATCTATCATAGAAATGAGTTTATGGCTCACGCGAGTATCTTTGTTTCCGTTGGGGAAATTCGATTAACACATTCTCCATCCCTTTTTTATACATCAAAGAGATTTGATCCGCGATGTATTCAGAGCTAAATTGCGTGCCATCCTTAATCCACCACATAATAATCCCAAGTAGTGACGATGCAATAATATCAATCGAAACTACTTCCCTGGTATATTGAATCTCTCTCGTGTTTCTACGCTTTTCTATCGTGTTTATTAATAGGTTAAACATATGTTTTTTGAATCCTTTGTTCTCAAATAGTACAGCTAAAATTTTTCGATATTCATAAAAATAATTTAAAAATGTAACCAACGTTTCCTGCTCATTGCTACTTTTCCCTTGCAATAACGGATCAATCTTCATCGATAGGTCATCAAAGATCTCATGTACAATCTGACGTAACAAGTCGTTAATATCCTCATAATGCAAATAAAACGTTGCACGATTTAGTTCAGCACGTTTCGCAATTTTTTGAACGGTCAGTTGGGAGATATCGAGATCTTCAGTTATTAAGGAAAAAACAGCATTTTTCAGCATCCTTTTCGAACGAATGGCACGCGGGTCTTCTTTTTTATATATAGACATTTTATCCCTCTATCGTCGATTATTTCTCACTTCATTAACAGATCAATCTATTCTGTTGATTAGTCAACATTTTTAAAGAGATTGTAAATAGGCATTTTTCTTAAATGTTGATATGCTCTATTTTATTGACACACTGTCGAAAAAGCAACGAAAAGAGGGCTTAATCTATATGCAAGAAGACAACAAGAAAATAAACAAAGGGATATTACTCAGCATTCTAATCGTTGGCTGTTTCTTATCAACATTGAATCAAACGATATTAAATATCGCATTAAGTAATTTAATGGATGTATTTCATGTATCGGCGACAACCGTACAATGGATTTCAACGGGATTCATGCTGGTCAACGGGGTATTGATTCCAGTTACAGCCTATTTAATGAAACGCTTTACAACGCGTCAATTATTCATAAGTTCCATGCTATTTTTATTAATCGGTTCGATGATTTGTGCAGCGGCACCAAGCTTTAGTGTGCTATTAGCAGGGCGTATGATTCAAGCTGCTGGTGCAGGGATTATTATGCCACTTATGATGAGTGTCGTTCTCGCCATTTTCCCAATTGAAAAACGCGGGAGTGCAATGGGCTTACTGGGACTAGCGATGATCTTCGCTCCTGCCATTGGCCCTACACTTGCCGGATTTGTCATCCAATATTACTCTTGGCGCTGGTTATTTATCGGTCTGATCCCGCTTATCGTCATCGTCATTTTGTTAGCACTGAAATATTTAGTAAATGTATCTGAGACGTCTAAGGCGAAGCTCGATATACTAAGTGTTGTTTTATCAACCGTCGGGTTTGGATTTATTTTATATGGGTTCAGTAGTGCAGGCAGTAAAGGTTGGGGCGATGTAATCGTGGTCCTTTCATTAGTGATTGGTATCGTTGTAACAGCCATCTTCTGTATTCGACAAATAAAATCCAATGACCCTATGTTAAATCTATCTGTCTTTAAAAATAAAATCTTTACGTTAACGTCTCTTATTAACGTTTTAATCACAATGATGATGTACGCAGATATGATTTTATTGCCTATCTACCTACAAAAGGGTCGTGGATTTACAGCATTTGATGCAGGGCTCCTCTTATTACCAGGCGCACTCGTGAATGCGTTTATGTCACCGGTCACGGGTAGATTATATGATCGCTTTGGTGCTAAGCCGCTGTTTATCATTGGTTTACTGTTTATTATCCCATCCATGTGGGCGGTAACGGATTTATCTGAATCGACAACATATATGTATTTAATGATTCGTACGATTGGGCTTCGAATTGGACTAAGCTTCATTACAATGCCACTCAATACGGCTGGATTAAATGCGCTACCCAAACAACTCGGTATGCATGGCTCCGCAGTGAATAATACCGTTCGCCAAATTGCCGGGGCGATTGGAACTGCTGTCGTAATTACGATTTATACCGCGCAGGCAACAAGCCATGCAGCTACAGTGATGCAGACCAATCCTTCTACTTCTGCTGATCAGCTTAAATCCCTTGCTTCTATCCTAGGTGCAAGCGATGCCTATTATTTCATGATGATTTTAGCTATTGCGGCGCTTGCCATCACATTATTTATGCCTATGAAAAGGAAGGCAAAGGTGGAAGAAGAACGCCTAGCATAAATGTTCCGTTTGCCTAAAATAATCATGTTAGACTTCATATAGCATCACAAAAGCCACCCCTATCCGCGTATGCGTTCGGCTGGCTTTTGTATTTTTCCTTTAGCAATAGTAACTATATCGACGAGAACATAGTAACATTGAAAGCCGCATAAATTGCGGTTTTTTTGTTTTAACGCAATACCGTCCGAATAGATAGATTCATGTATGATCATTTGTGTATCCTGATACGCTATGAATTTTTTTGAAATTTTACGAGAAATAAGTGAACCGAAATTCGGTTTTTTACGCCTTATCTATATAGAGACAAATGTGAAAGGAGAGACATTATGGAAGTGGAGAACGAACAACGGCTAATGGATGAGATTAGGCAGGGGAATAAAGACGCTTTCCGGACGTTGGTGAATCCGCTGATTCCGAAGGCTTATCGGACCGCATATATGATGCTGCAATCCAAGCCGTTGGCGGAGGAAGCGGTACAAAACGCACTAATTGAATTGTATTCGACGATCGTGAGCGGCAAAGAAATTAACAGACTTCATGGTTGGTTTAGTAGGTTGCTATCTAACCGGGCGGTTGATATCCCGAGGAAAGAGCAGGGCAATAAGTACCTCAAGTTGGATCATCTGAACGTCTATATTCCAGCGCCCAAACTAGACCAGTATACGCTCTCACACTGTCCCAAACCGGAGATTTGATTACTGTGAACCGTGATTATACACTTCCGTTGAAGCCTTGATCAGCAAGGCATAACTGAATCAATTTCATAATTTTTTGTTACATTTCCGATAGGTTCTCATCGGTAGTCAGGCAAAGACACGGCGTTACGCCTCCTGCCAAGCCTTGGCAGTCTGCTTTCCTCCCCAAGATCATTAGTTAGTTAAATTGCCAGCAGCTTAAGCTCAAGTTGCCGAATTGATAGCTACGGTGAAGCAAATTCGCTTGACGGTCTCTGTCTCCAGCCCCCATCGCCAGCAACAAGGGAATGAAGTGCTCATTTGTCGGCACAGCCTCCCCAGCGTAAGGTGCCAATTCCCTATAATGAAACAGGGCATCGAGATCCCATGCTTCCAGCTTACTTTGCAGCCAGTTATCGAACGATTCTGCCCATTCGTCAATCCCTTCCTTATACCAATTAACCACTCGCAAATTATGAACGGTCCCGCCGCTGCCTATAATCAGGATATCCTGCTCCCGGAGCTCGGCCAGAGCTTTCCCGATTTGGTATTGCTGTTCATTGCTCAAATATCGGTTTACGGATAGCGCAACGACCGGAATATCCACATTGGGGTAGAGCAGCTTGAGGATGGACCAAGCACCGTGGTCCAGCCCTCTTCTTCATTCAATACACTCTGTATACCATTCCTCGCAAACAACGCATGAATTTGTTCACTCAGGGAACGCTCCCCTTTAGCGGGATAAGTCATCTGGTATAGTTCGTCTTGGAAACCCCCGAAATCGTAAATCGTGCTATAAGCATCGACTGCGCTGACGGTCTGCGTCGATTGCTCCCAATGTGCCGAGAAAAGTACGATTGCTTTAGGTTTGGCCGTATTCTCCGCGAATTGACCCAAAAAATCCGTATATTTATTCCTGTCTAAAACTATCGAAGGTGCCCCATGCGCGAAAAAGTAAGAAGGCATCATATGATTTTCACTCCTTATTAGAATCCATGCCGGAATCACGACTCAACCAGCTCACGAAATCGCTTTGATTGTCCTCGGAGACGGCATGATTGGTTGGATAAAGGTTAAAGGTTAAGCGAGACGTTAAATTTCTAAAATAATTAGCGGTTTCATGGCCAATTCGAACCGGGAATACGGAGTCGAACTCACCCAGCTCCCAACGTAAGATTGCCGCGAATGCCGACAATAATAAAATCGTCAGCCAACGGTTCAACTAGACCGAACATGTTTTTCTCATTCGAACCTTTGCCATGTAGCGTGAAGATGGTCGGGTAACGTTTGTCCGGTTCCATGTTGGAAGGAAAGTGAATGTCATAGTGATAAGTCGGGTCCATATAACCGTTCTCCTTCGTGTTAGGCATCGTGTTTTTTTATCTTGAATAGGTAATCGAGTGATAATGGCGAACGTTCCGCAACAATCAAATAAATAGCAATAACAATAAAGCTCAGGTCTAATTCATAACCGGCCATTTGGCCGTTCCCTAGCAATCCGATGGAAAGCTTCGTCGTAAAGATCGCCCCAATGAGAATCATTACGAATATAGCCGATACATATCTAGTGTAGATACCTATAATCAACATAACTCCACCTACCAGTTCGATAGTCGCTACTACATAAGCCAATACTCCGGGTACACCTATGGAATTAAACCAAGCTTCAACATTGCTCAGTCCCATATGCAGTTTATCAATCCCGTGGGCTAGAAATAATATTCCGAGCACCACGCGAGCTATAGTGGATACAGTTGTATTTTTTGTCATTTAGATTCTCTCCTCAATATTTTTATTATTCATAGAGATAATTATTTTGTATTGCTAATATAACGGGATTAAGGTAGCCTGTCAATAAAAATATTGTTATTATAGATTTATATTCTGTATTACAAATATTCTGAGGAGTGAATAATAAATGAACATTGGCTCCAATATAAGGGCCATTCGCAAACGAAAAAACCTGACCATCGCACAAATTTGCGAAGAAACCGGCTTGTCCCAAGGTTTCATGAGCCAGGTAGAGACGAATAAGACCTCCCCGTCTATCGCTACTTTGGAAGGTATTGCTAAAGCTTTGAGGGTTCCCTTGGCATACTTGCTGCTGCACCAAGAGGAACGCATGAATGTTGTGCGCAAAGGCGAACGGAAGATCACAACAAGCGGGAGCGAAAAATTAAGAGTGGAGCATCTTAGCTCCACCAAGAACATGAAGATGAGGCTCGTCGAGTTGCCTCCCGGTGCTTCGACAGGCGATGCTCCGCATGCCCACGAGGGCGAAGAGATTCACGTTGTTGTAAAGGGAGAATCTGCGCCGAGCAAGGGGAGGATGCAGCTGAATTTGTAGAGGGCGATTCATTCAGTTGGAATGCTTGCACACCTCATCTCGTGCGAAATATAAGCGAGGAGACGGCTCTAGTTCTTATCTCTGTGTATACAGAGAGCGATCAGTCACAGGATTATATATAAATGTGAAAGAAGCATGGCGGGCGCATAGTTACGAACCTTTCAATATCCAATTCTGTTTCATAAATCTACACAGAAAGCCGCCGAAGTAATCGGCGGCTTTCTTATTGATGATTCAACTATCATTCCACACGCCCCACTAACATTCCAAAACATTTCCCAATGTAAGTTTTTCGCCGTCACTTATGGTATGGTTCACCGTATCATCATTAGAGCGATAACTAAAGGGGCACCCGATCAGCTGCCCTTTTCAACATATAGACGTCCATCCGCTTATTACCCCTCACCTCACAGGAAATTTCAATTATGTGTGAAATACATCCGTACCGATGCTGTCAAAAAAATTCTTGATCAGCATTGCTGCTACATAGCTTGCTTCCTCCAGCAAGAAATGCCCGCCGCATAACAGATGCGTTGCCACACATCTTAATTCCCTTTCAAAAAATTCCGCTCCCTTTAAGGTAAATATAAAATCGTTACGGCCCCAAACGACAAGCACAGGTGGTTGATACGTGCGCAAATATTGCTGCCAGATAGGGTACTGCTCCACATTCTTGCGATAGTCGTAGCCAAGAGCAACTTGTATCTCCTGATTACCGGGGCGATTCAGAAACATTTGATCCATGTAGGGTCCATCGGGACTAACCCTTTCGGGATAGCATGCTCCAGTAAAGTACTGCTTCTTGGTGAAGTCGAAAGAGGTTACGGTGGCTGCGAATTCCTGCTGCGTCCGGGCATCCGGGTGCTCCCAGAGCGCCTTGAATAAATCAAATGGCGTTCCCAATCCCTCGAAGTTTACGACGGAATTTTGAATGATAAAGCCTCGGACGCGATGAGGGTGCCTGACAGCTAACCGAAATCCGACGGGACCACCATAATCGTGACAGTACAAAATAAACTTTGAAATAGACAGCTGATCTAATAGTTGCTCAATAATGAGCGAGAACTGTTCAAATGTATAAGCGAAATCGCTGATTGAGGGCATGTTGCTGTACCCAAAACCGGGGTAATCAGGCGCAATAAGGTAGAAGCGATCTGCAAGCAAAGGAAGAAGCTCCCTGAACATATGAGATGAACTAGGAAACCCGTGGAGAAGCACCAGTGCAGGATTTGAAGGTGAACCAGCCTCGCGATAAAAAACCGATAAGCCTTGTACCGTTGCATATTTGTAACGAACCCATTCCGACATCCAACATACACTCCTTCCCAACTGTCTTATAATATGTATGAAGCTAGTAGGGATATAGACGATTGGATGCTTGCCTATGTCTGATTTCTTACAAAGTCTTACTTCTCTATTGGTTCTGTTAATTCTCTTCTAAGTAAAGCAATTTCATGTTTATACGGAGGATTTTTGTATTTAATAGGTCCAATAGATGGGGTTTCAAGCAGTTTGGGGAGATTAGAAAGCTCCGGATGGTGAACAATATAGTCCAAGGCATGCAGACCTATAAATCCATGTCCGATATTCTCGTGCCGATCTTTACGGCAGCCACGTTCGTTCTTGGAATCATTAATGTGAAGTACTTTTAACCGATTAAGCCCAATGATGCGATCGAACTGATCAAGCACGCCGTCAAAGTCATGGACAATATCGTATCCGGCATCATGAACGTGGCAAGTGTCCAGGCAAATTGAAAGACTCTCATTGTAAGTTACTCCATCTATAATACGAGCAAGTTCCTCAAAGCGAACACCACATTCCGTCCCTTTACCTGCCATTGTCTCTAACGAGATTTGAACCTTTTCATGCCGGGTAAGAACTTCATTTAGCCCCTCAATGATCTTATGGAGCCCTTTGCCTACTCCTTCTCCAACGTGTGATCCGGGATGCATCACAATCTGTTTCGAACCTAATGCTCCCGTCCTGTCCATTTCATCGCGCATAAAGGCAATGCTATGACTGAATACTTGATTGTTCACGGAATTTCCCAGATTGACCAGGAAAGGAGCATGAACAACAATATTACTGATTCCATGCTCTTTCATATGTGCATGCCCCTCTGAAATCTTGTAATCAGAGATCGGCTTTCTTTTCGTATTTTGTGGAGCACCGGTGTATATTAGAAATGTATTAGCTCCATAAGAAGCAGCCTCTTTGCTGGCTTTAAGCAACATCTCCTTGCCGCCCATGGATACGTGACTTCCGATCAGCATGTATTGTCCCCCGAACGTTAAACTGGATATTTTCAGCGTTTACGGGAAGATAAGATGTTATACATCAGGCAATAAACGACTCAAACGATGACATTCGACCCTAGTCCACAACTCTCTATCTGGCCAGTGTTGCTTGTTGTCTCATCTGTTGTTTTGAACAAGCATACTGTTAAAGAGCCAGCGAAAGTTCCAGCTGAAATACTGGGGCAGATGCCAATCCTCATAGCCCTTTAATACCCCTTGTTCCAACCAGTAAGACTCTGATTTTCCGCTTGTTACAGCTATAGAAACATAAGCGATCGTTTCCTCCAAAAAGCGTATGACATCCGTGATTCGATCCGAGTTAGACACATCGCCGTGTCCCGGAACGATAGTATTGACCTTAAGGTCTTTTTGAATGCGTTTGAGAATGCGTATCCAAGCGTATGGATTACCGTATGGCATGACTGGAATCGTCTTAGTCGATATTAAATCGCCAGCGATCAAAGTTTGCTCTTCTGGTACGTACACAACAGCATCACTTAAAGAATGACCGCCTCCGTAAGATAAAACTTCGATAGTTCGCTTCGTTCCTTGAATAACGAGTTTATCTTCAAAAGTTATCGTAGGTATCACTCTACATAGAGAAGGGATGGCATCATACAGGGCTCGTTGTACGGAAAGATCATTGTCGATTTCGGTTAGCATGTGAGGATCTCTTTGCTGTGAACGTACATGATTTAGGCTAGTTATTAACTTTTCAATGTTTTGTTGCATATGATTAATATTCACTTCGTCCATATCAGACAGCAAATCTCTTGTCCAAACGGTAGATATAAATTCGCTTTTCATAAATTCCTGATTGCCGTTGACATGATCTCCATGAAAATGTGTATTCACGACATATTTAACCGGTTTGCTTGTTAATTGTTCAGCAGTCTGACGTAACAAAGCACCAGAATGCGGTAGGTTGGTTGTATCCACTACAACGGTTAAATCCCCAAGATCAATAATTGCTGCATTCCCCAGAGAACCGCTGCCTGGAACCGAAATAGCTCCCAGATACCTTCCGATGCTTGTTGAATTGTGAAATATTCGTTGTCCATTGTTATCCCCCTTTACTTGTTTGTTGTTCCCTGTATTTCCGCTAGTAAATTTAACTTACAAGTTAGAGTCGACTAGAAGTCAAGGAATTTTATAAGGCATAGTTAGGGACGATTGTAAATTTGACTTTGGGTTAACTGCAAACTGTATAATAGTTTTCAATATTAGCAAATAAAAAGGAGGGGCAGAAATCGGATGCTTACGATAAGTCAAGTGTCAGAAAAAACGGGATTAACTCCTTATACGATACGTTATTATGAGAAAATTGGGGTACTACATGAGCCCAAGCGTAGAAATGGAGGGGCACGTGTCTACAAAGAAAGCGAGGTCTCCTACATTCAATGTCTAAATAAACTAAAAAAATTAGGCTTATCGCTTGAGGAGATTACGGAATTTACTCGTGAGGGCTGCGTGATGGATAAAATTCAACAAGGGGAGAATCTTTCTAATTATACTCCTACCTTAGAAAAACGGATGGAAATCCTTGAGAAGCATTTGATGGGACTGGAAGCTAGGCGGCAAGAAATTGATAACATTATTTCTCTCACCGAAGAGAAACTTGCCCTGTACCGAGAACTTACGAAAGAAGTCATAGTAGATACTAAGTAATAACGGCGTGATCCTGTGTGAAAAGCCACTATGAATATTATCTTAGTGACTTGTCTTCAAAACCCCTTTCGAGGGGTTATTTTCATTTTCAGGATTCGTCCATATACCCGGTTAAACCGAAAATTTCTCCCTACTTGTAGTACGGTCCCCCGTAACGGGTTTATCAGCGAAATGCAACGCGTGCTTGCCGCGGTGTGACAGCTCCTAGAAATTTCTCCCATCACAGCGATCGAACTCCAAAATAATACAATTCGTAACATGACACAATTGATGACAAATCTCACTATTCGGCTAAGGAAAATTGTTCTATCATTTCTGTAGCAACAGTACCTATCATTTCTGCAGTTGAAAAACTCATACGGGTAAAAGCACAATACCCGCCCTATTAATTGTAAAATACCCAAACAAATTATTGAGCAGGAAGTGCGCATGACTGGTACAACGATAAAGAGTGGGAGGATAAATATTGCTAATATGTTTGGAGATTATGCCCAAGGGGACGAACGATGAGGTTAAAAATTATAGGTTTATTGATGGCGGTGCTGCTGTGCTTTAATTCTGCCATCTGCTTTGCCGATAGTGCAACAACAGCTACGAAGACTTCAGCCAACTTTACAGACTTAAAAGATCTGGATGCTGCAACAAAAGCCAAGTTCGACGCCATGATTAGCGCTGGGATTTTTGATGGCGTCAGCGATACGACATTCGGGCTCAAAGATGAAATGAACCGCGCCCAATTCGCAAAGGTTGCAGCATTGCTTATGGGTCTTGAAGTCAATAAATATCTGAAGACGTCCAGTTTCAGCGACGTTAAAACGGATGATCGCGCCAACGGTTATGCGCTGCCCTACATTGAAGCACTCAAAAATGCCGGCATTACGGATGGCTATGGCGAAGGTAGATACAATCCGGCTGGCAAAGTAACCAAAGAGCAGCTGGCCACGTTCTTGGTCCGAGTGTTAGGCAAGGACGCGGAAGCAAAAACGAAGACTGGCAACGATAGTACGGTATCCAAATGGGCCCAGGGTTATGTCTCTCTGGCGTTGAAACTAAATATATTGTCTAATGGCGCGAACGGAAAGTTCGGCGGCCAGGCCAACGCAACCCGCGATCTACTCCTTCTAGGCGCATACGAAGCCAAACAACAGTACGTTCCGCTGGATAAGCCGTCGGAGAAGGAAACGCCTTCGGAAAAGGAAACACCTTCACCCGCTCCAACATACGTGCCAACTCCAGTGGTCATAACGCCGTCGAAGCTCGCAACACCTACAGCAAACCCTGCTAGCGGTGCGACAGTTGCCAACAACAGCACTGTAACCCTAAGCAGCACGACAAGCGGCTCAACGTTCTACTACACGACGGACGGATCGGTACCTACGACAAGCAGCACATCTGGCAGCAACGTAACGATTACAGGCGCGCCTAACGATACTGTAACGGTTAAGGCCATCGCGGTTAAATCCGGTATGGTTGACAGTAACGTAGTAACGTTTACGTATACGCTCCAAGATCAAGTGGCAACACCTACAGCAAACCCTGCTAGCGGTGCGACAGTTGCCAACAACAGCACTGTAACCCTAAGCAGCACGACAAGCGGTGCTACGTTCTACTACACGACGGACGGATCGGTACCTAAGACAAGTAGCACATCTGGCAGCAACGTAACGATTACAGGCGCGCCTAACGATACTGTAACGGTTAAGGCCATCGCGGTTAAATCCGGTATGGTTGACAGTAACGTAGTAACGTTTACGTATACGCTCCAAGATCAAGTGGCAACACCTACAGCAAACCCTGCTAGCGGTGCGACAGTTGCCAACAACAGCACTGTAACCCTAAGCAGCACGACAAGCGGTGCTACGTTCTACTACACGACGGACGGATCGGTACCTAAGACAAGTAGCACATCTGGCAGCAACGTAACGATTACAGGCGCGCCTAACGATACTGTAACGGTTAAGGCCATCGCGGTTAAATCCGGTATGGCTGACAGTAGCGTAGTAACGTTTACCTACACGCTCCATAATCAAGTGGCAACACCTACAGCAAACCCTACTAGCGGTGCGACAGTTGCCAACAACAGCATTGTAACCCTAAGCAGCACAACAAGCGACGCAACGTTCTACTACACGACGGACGGATCGGTACCTACGACAAGCAGCACATCTGGCAGCAACGTAACGATTACAGGCGCGCCTAACGATACTATAACGGTTAAGGCCATCGCGGTTAAATCCGGTATGATCGACAGTAGCGTAGTAACGTTCACCTACACACTCCAAGATCAAGTGGCAACACCTACAGCAAATCCTGCTAGCGAAGCGATAGTTGCCAACAACAGCATTGTAACCCTAAGCAGCACAACAAGCGACGCAACGTTCTACTACACGACGGACGGATCGGTACCTACGACAAGCAGCACATCTGGCAGCAACGTAACGATTACAGGCGCGCCTAACGATACTGTAACGGTTAAGGCCATCGCGGTTAAATCCGGTATGGCCGATAGTAGCGTAGTAACGTTTACCTATACACTCCAAGATCTAATGGCAGCAATTCAAGCAGTAAATGATGCAACATCCACTGATGATATGTTTGCCGCGTTACTGTCTCCGCATTTGAACCTCGATCATACGGATTTTACGTCATTGGAGGTTTATGAACGGGAAATCGTAGCCCAGTATCTCCTCGATAATAGAGGATCAGGCTATGCCGATCGGGACAGCATCTCGCAAATATTCGTTAATATTATCGATATGATCTTAGATGATTGGAATGATATCGTCGCAGATGCAACTGCTCTTATAATTGGCTATGCTCCTGGAGATAGTATGAGTACCGTTACTCAAAATATTACCCTACCGACTATTGGTGCTTACAAAGGAGCTAACATTACTTGGACCTCTAGCGATCCCAATGTTATTTCTACCACTGGTCAAGTTACTCGTCCAGCACAAAATACATCAGTGTCTTTGACAGCTCTGCTTAGAAACAGATATGAGCATTTTCAAGTTGAGTTTTCTCTAGAAGTTATGGGAACTGCAAACCCGTAGATCCATAATGGTTTTTAGTAAAATTCAAAGGGATTCAGCCCTTAGGAGAAATCCTAAGGGCCTTTTCTTTGAGGAGATATCAATGAGACAGCAGGTCATTTCAGATAATGATCATCATTACATCAAATAGGCTCCTATTATTAATGAGTTCGATCTATAGGTTTGATTGGGGTGACAGTGCCTAAGGACTGCGCCTGCCACGAATTTCGCCCTACTTATGATACGGTTCACCGCAATGGCTAAAGGGCAAGTTAGAGTGGTTTCTTTGTTTTGTATTTCAAAAATATGCTTTTATTGAATCATTGAGTCGTCTCTTCATTTCATTGCGCACATGCTCAGGTTCAATGCATTGGCATTTATCTCCGAAGCTCATTAGGATTCCGTAACCATAATCATCTTCAATAAAATCAAAATATGCATAGAATTTGCCATTACCGAGGGGAGTAATGTTCTCTTCTCCGCAATAATCCAATATCCGGTCGAGGATGGAATGGTCAAGCTGCAATTTTATTTTTTGCATTTTCCTGGACATGGTATCTGTAAACTCTGAAAAAGCCGGGGAACCTCACCCATGGTAAAACGGTCTTCTGTTCTCTCCATTTCAGATATGCGGGATAGCTTGAATACCCGAAATTGCTGTCGGTTCAAACAATACCCCTGCACGTACCAATGATTTTCTTTCAATAATAGACGATGAGGTTCCAGGGTCCGCTTGACCTTGTCTCCTTTAGCGCTTAGATACATAAAAGACAGTATGCTGCAATTTTCCAAGGCTGTTCGAATCACTTCAACTTTGGTCTGCAGATCATTGCTGCCTAGCCAAGCGGATAAGTCAAAAGAGATTTGGTTGGCTTTCAGCGTAATTTCATGCTGTTTATCCTCCGGGATAAAGCTCTTTACTTTGGCCAGGGTAGCAGTGGTTTCCTCACCGGATAATGTATTGGATATAAAGCCAAGCCCCATCAGCATAGCGGTAATGTCCTTGACCGTAAAAAAACCTTTTTCTATCTTATACTGATTCATGATCCCAATTCCCCCGCCTACACCGGAGCTGGTCACAATCGGGATACCTGCTTGATTAATTGTTTCAATGTCACGATAAATGGTTCTAAGTGAAACTTCGAACAGCTCGGCCAGCTCTTTCCCGCCCATCTTCTCTCTTTGCAAGAGCAGCATAATGATAGCAATCATTCGTTCCAGCTTCATAATCATCCCCCTGAAGTTTATGTACTATGACTGACATACAAGCTGTCAGCGATACATTGCTATACTAAGTTTATCAAATGCTAAGGAGGAAATATAAGTGGATTATAAGAACGAATTTTACCACATATTAGACAAGACCAACGAAATTGCTCTGGCAACAGCGGTAGCAGGTCTACCCAATGTAAGGATTGTCAACTTCTGCTATGATGCCAGCAAGCCGGGAATCCTGTATTTTGCGACGGACAGGGAGAATCAGAAGGTGGCTGAGTTTTCTCAAAATAACAATGTTGCCTTCACAACCGTCCCCTCTGACGGATCTTCCGTGCCGCATGCCCGCTCCAATCATGCAGTTGTACATAAGAGCAGGTACACCATAGAAGAGATCAAGGACCTGTTTTCCCAAAAAATTCCCGGATATGATGAGACGCTCGCAGCCATTGGCGACACATTGGATGTTTTTGAAATCCACATCAAGGATGTTTTTGTCATCGTGGATTATGAGACTGCCGGAGTGGTTTCTTTTGAGGTATAGCACTGCCAGAAATTCAGCATTCGACGTTTGTTATCGCAGTGTATACGGACTCAAAATAGAACTCTATTGCTTCGGAAACATCGGGACCACCAGCCTTTGATTGGATGATCTGATCATACTTAGCTTTTCTATAACGTTAAGAATGGAACTCATATGGTACCTCCCCTTGCAAATCGAATCAAATCCAAAATCTTGAATATATCATATTCTTAACCTAGTACAAAGACCCCTTTTTCGAGGGGTCTCCTTTTCAATAAGAAGGGTGTATTTTAAAGCAACTTAATCAGCTCTTCTAGCTCATCAACCAATACTTTTGCAGATTCAAAATCAGTATTTTTTAAAGCCAATTCTATTTTCATTTCAACTGCTTTTTTATTTTGTTCAGCTTCTAAATAGTCTTTATTAAAATGACTAGCATAAATCATCTGTCTAAATTTACGCATACTCATTTTTCTTATCGTCTTATCGTCGATGATTAAAACATAATCCATACCATTTACAACAGAATAGAAATCATGTGAAATCATGAGAATCGCACCTTTATAGTCTTCAATGGCTTTCTCCAATGCGATTTGTGAATAGGTATCTAAATGGCTTGTCGGTTCATCTAGAAGCAATACGTTTGCTTTACTGGCAGCAACTTTGGCCAATTGAAGCGTATTTTTTTCTCCACCAGATAGAGATTCTATCTTCTGATTAACGATTTCTCCTTCAAACCCATAGCCAGAAATATACGATCTAATCTCATCATACGTTTTAAACCCAGCATCGATGAATTCTTCGAGTATTGTATTAGAATCCTTTAGCATTTCGCCTTGAATCTGAGATAAATAAGCCACTTTAACATCAGCATTTATTTCAATTGAATCCTGATTGTTTTTATAGATATCTCGGAGTAAAGTCGTTTTCCGGTACCATTTGAACCAATAATGGCTACTTTATCCGTAGATTTTATCTCAAAGTTAACATGGTCTAGCAGCAGCTCATCAAAGGCAACACGATAATTATTAACATTTACAACAACGGTATCTTCCATTTCATGATCCATATCAAAACGAATATTCGGTTGCTTCATATCAACAAATGGCGCTTTAATTCTACGTGCTTCCAATCTTTCTTGAAACTTAACTCTGGCTTTTAGTGCTCTCCCTCTAGATGCATCTGCATCAACAGTCGCGATAGCTCTAAGATTATCAATGATGTTATCGTATCTCTCAATTTCTTCTTGTTCAGCGACTGCGATTTCTTGCAACTCAATTTTAGTCTGAAGTAATGAGAAGTTATAATCAATATATCGCCCTTCAAACTCTTGGATCTCTTTATTTTCAAGGTGTATAATTTTGTTGAAACAATGATTCAATAGATATCGGTTGTGCGTAACAACTAGCAGCATTCCTTTGTGAGAATTAATAAGATCTCTTAGCGCATTTAGGTTTTCAAAATCTAAAAATACATCAGGTTCGTCCATAATCATTAAGTCTGGACTACTAAGCATTTCCTTCATCACTTGAATAAGTTTGAATTCCCCACCACTCAGATCGGATACCCTAACATCTTTTAAATTCATGAGGTTTGCTAGATTTAGTTTCTTATTAATTTTGCTCTCAAAATCATCCCCACCGATTGAATCAAATGCGTCTAAAGCTAATTGATACTTTTCTAATAATGAATCAATATCCGATGATGTTTCCATCTCTGTACAAATAGATGTTATTTCATTTTGTATCTTAATAAATTCTTCCGCTATATATTCAAAAACTGTTGTTTCTTTCGTTTTATCTTGTTGGGGGAATTGACTTACATGCCCAATTTTGCAATTCGGGTCAACTTCTAATTTGCCCTCGAACAAATATCTTTCTGGATCCATCAGTATATCTATTAATGTACTTTTCCCATTGCCACTCGTTCCTATAAAAGCGCAATGTTGTGCCTCTTCAAGCGTAAATGAAATGTTTTTATATAGTTCTTTTTGCGGGAATGAGTAAGATAATTTATCAACCTTTATCACAGTATTACCTTCCTTTCTAACTAAAATAGTGACTATTATTAGGTGTATTACAAAATATAGATTTTGAGTGTAACACTGTTTACAACCAACTTCAAACCATTTGAATCCCATCGCTTGGAGTATCGGTAAAAAGTTCCACACTGCCTCCTGACAAATAGCCTAGCTGTTCCATTTCTTTCGAGTTGTATTGCCGCTACTTATGATACGGTTCAGCTTAACGGGGGCATCGGCGATAATTAAGAAAGGAGCAGCCAAGGATGCTCCTCATTCAATCACTTATTTATCACCTAGCTTTATCCCCGCTATTCAACCTGTTATGTACATGAAAAGTTACCTTTGTCCCTGTACCTAACGTACTTGTGATATGAAGTCCTGTTCCGAAGTGCCGTTTTAATCGCTGATCCGTATTAATCAATCCGACCCCTGAACGACTATCTGCTTTTCTTTCAAATATTCGTTGCAATTGAGCCTCGTCTATTCCGTCCCCATCGTCTTCAACGGTTATCTCTGCATGCGTCTTATAGACAAGAATCCGAATTAGAATCGTTCCTCCACGATTACGCTTCATTATGCCATGTCTTATCGCATTTTCAACGAGAGGCTGGATCGTAAGAAATGGGACTTTTATGTCCCCGCAGCCATCTATCTCCCAAATAACCTGTAACCTTTCTTCAAACCGAGCCTTTTCAATATATAGATAAGAACGCACTAGACTTAACTCCTCTTCGATCGGAACAAGCCTATCCATATTTTGGAATTTAAATTTATTCCTCAAAAAATTGCTGAATTCATCGAGCAAATTACGCATCTTATCCAAATCAATATCGCTTAAAGCTACTACAGCATTCAACGCATTAAATATAAAATGAGGCTGGATTTGCGCTTGCAGCCATGCAGCTTCTAATCGCAGTTGTTCCCGAACGGATCGTTTAATCGTAGTTAACGCCTCGATCCGCGATTTTATTTCTATTGCTTCCACTGGCTTCGTCACATAATCGTTTGCCCCCGCTATAAAACCGCTCTGAATATCTTTCGGTTGACTTCTTGCGGTAAGGAGCAATACAGGGAGCTCCGTAAGTGTAAACCGCTCACGAATCATTCGTGTCAGCTCATAACCGGACATTCGCGGCATCATGATATCGGAGATGACCAGATCCCATTCCTTTGTATCTAGTACAGCCAACGCTTCTTTACCGCTCGTTACCATCATTACCTCATATTCGTCCGGTGGTAGTATGGCTTCAAGCACTTGAAGATTGATAGGGTCATCATCAACAATTAATAGGATCGGACGGTCACGATTCATTTCTAATAAAGTTGTTGGTTTCGCAGCCATCGGGATATCTGCCTTTTCCGCTTTTATCGAAACATTTTCTTGAATCGGCTTGAATTGTAATGGTAAAGAATCAAATGAGTTCGTCACATCATTCTCTTCCACCACTTTCAAGTCTGCTAGCTCTAATGAAAATGTAAATGTTGAACCTTCTCCTAAAGCAGAAGACACATCTAACGTACCCCATGAAGCTCAACTAGTTGCTTGCTTATGCTTAAACCTAACCCAAAGCCGCCTTCAATCATGGTCACACTCGTACTGCCTTGCTCATACGGACGGAATAAGCGCTTAAGCATGTGCTCATCCATTCCGATCCCCGTATCAGCAATCACAATATACGCTCTTCCGTCTTTGGCAAAAGCTTGAATCGAAATTGTCCCTTCATTCGTATATTTCACAGCATTATGAAGTAGATTGAACACGATTTGGATCACTCGATTCTCATCCGCAATTACTGGGGAAAATCTTCGGAAATCTGATTTGCAATTTGGACAGACTTTACTTCTGCATTAAATTGCAGCATATCCATTACTCCGGTCACGATCGGCTGAATAAATATGACTTTTTTCTGTAGACGCGGATTGCCTTCCTGTAAGCTCATTACATCAATTAAGTCGTTTAATATCCATGTCAGCCGACGTCCTACAGATAAGACCGTTTCAAGCTCCTTGATGCTCCGTTCCTGCAATAAATGCTGCTCCCTTTGTAAAACAGATTGTGACATGTTAAGAATGCTATGCAGCGGATTTTTAAATTCATGCGAAGTGTTTGCCAGAAATTGATCCTTATGATCATTCATTCTTTGCAAGGTTGCAGCAAGCTCTTTGGTGTTCGCATGCATGATAAAGTAACCCTTAAACCATTCAGAGGCTAAACACCCCATCGCAATAATCATATCGAACGGATAGTAGACAAGACTCAAACCGCTATCCAACAAGATTAACGACCAAAGACAATGGTTCATCATCGCAAGAAAAGAGAAAAGCAGTAAAAGATTGCTCTTTAAATCTTTGATTACTTTTTTAAACATTGTAATCAGCGTAATAACTCCAGCAGTACCAAGTAATAGATAATAAACCGGAAAGAGCATAATCACTTGAGTTGGATCTAAAAACAAAGTGATGCCAGCAGTCCCTAGATTCATTACTTTATAGACAGGGTACATCCTACGCCAATATGGAAGCTCGCGATGATTCGTACACTGGAGCAAAGCATAGGCTGCAATAACGAAAGCAATATTAGCCACCCTGAAATCCCAATTAACCCCAATGTAGTATAATTGATGGAACAACTTCTCATCCGTACTAAAGACACTCATGATCGTTACACATAATGCAAGCAAACTGAAATAAAGCAGCTTCTTTTCCTTATTTCCTAGCAAATACAAAATAAGCGCATAGACAGCATGCATAATAAATATAATCGCTGCCAAAAATTGCATAAAAGTGGAAGCTTTCGTCTCTTTGGCAATGGCTTCTTTTGAACCAAATTTAACGGATCGAACAATGCCCCCGCTTCGACTATCCACATAATTTGCCGCCTGAATGACGAGTTCGATTACACCGTTGTCATCTGCTGTAAAGGTTGTAGAATAAGGTAAGTCCTTCGAAATATATTCATCCTTTGTTGTCGCTACCTGTCCGGATTTAGTAAGCAATCGACCGTTTACATATAATTCTGATGCAGTGCGTACGCTGGGTACACGAATACTATAATTAAGGTGCTTTGCTGGGTCTACATAAAGACGCAAACGATAAGAGCCATACCCGTATGGAGATGGCTTGTCAGCATGCAAAGCTTCACTCCATCCTCCCGGTACCTGAATATGCCTTGGCGCATTATCGCCTAACAATTGTTGCCGACTACCATCTATCAACCATTGCGAAGGATAAAACTCCCATTCGCCATCAAGTAAGAGAATGCTGCCATCTTCTGCATTCCAATTACGCAAATCGGATTGCCCATTATAAATTGACGCCTGTTTGGGAACATGAAACGATTCCATCCACAAAATGCGCAAACCGGTTAAAACAACTAATATGGAGACTAGCAATAATATAATATAGCTCTTTTTCATTTGATATTTAGATGAGTGCGTTTCCAAGAAGTATTTCTCCCCTAGTCATTTTCTTCTAAGACATTTAAATAAGTACTTACTGTCCATAATTTATCACAGTTAATATAGCAGAGAAACGGACGATAGAGATATCTTTATGTCTATTATATAGAATTGCCTACTTGGAATTTCGCGAGCTTGTTGTTCAAAGGTAATTTCTAGGTGCCGTCAAGCCGAGGGCCTCGAGCACGCAAGCGAGCCTCCCGGAAACCGTACTGTACACTCCTTTTCACTACTAATGAAGTTCCTTATCGATTATATGTTGTGACTTCCTTTGTACAACACCCATCCGAGCATAGATATGAAGAGCGACAGCCTTACAATCTCTCCTGCATCACTCACTACAGCTGTTATGATAAGAATAACCACACACCTTGGGGGATTAAGCCAATTAATTCGCCCTATTTATGATAAGGTTCAGCTTAACGGGGGCATCGGCAAAAAAAGCGATTATTCCCTTTTAATAGTGGAGTTATCTTTGGGCTTGAAAATTTTAAATCAACCTTCTATAATTTGCTTAAAGCAAACAAATTATTGGAGGGAGTACAATCAATGAATGCAAATAAAGAAATGATGAAAGAATTGGCTTTGACTATGTTGACTGTTGCTCATGAAATTAAAGATCTGCAGTCCAGAGGGATCGATCAGGTAACGGCTCTCATCTTGGATTATTGTCATACGCACGAGGCAGTTCGTGCCTCCGACATCGCAGCCGTCCTTGAAGTAAACCCGTCCTCCATTACCCGTCGAATTCAAGCCTTGGAGCAAGACGGGGTCATTCGTTTGACCAAAGACCCTGCCGATCAACGCTCCGTTCTTATTAGCGTTACGAGCGATGGCAAGCGGCTATTAGATACTTTGACTGAACAGGCTACTCATTTATTCTCCTCAATAATCGGTCATTGGGACGCGGATGATATCCAAGATATAACGAATTTAATGTCCAGATTCTCAAATGAGCTAACAAGCTGGAAGGCGAAATACCCCATAAGCGATAAAAAAGCCCATCGCAGAAAAATAATCCAATCCTGGAAAACGGAAAAGCCGTAATTAAGTAAATGAACAGGCTCTGCCTGATTCTTTACACTTATATTTGCTTAACACAAACAAATTTAATGAGAAGGTGAATTAAACGTGGCAAAAAGCAATACAGGCTTGATTTTAACCGGATTGTTGATCAGTCTTTTCGTTGCCGCATTAGATCAGACTGTTGTGTCTACAGCCATGGGAACGATCGTTGCTGATCTTGGCGGAATCGATAAATATGTATGGGTATCATCCGCTTACTTCATCGCGGAACTCGCAGGCATGCCGATTTACGGTAAACTCTCGGATATGTTCGGACGCAAACGTTTTTTTGTGTTCGGCGTATTCATCTTTCTTCTTGGATCGATTCTTTGTGGACTCGCTCACAATATGGTTGAGCTTAGTATCTATCGAGCTATTCAAGGTATCGGGGGTGGTGTTGTAGAACCTATTGTCTTCACCATTGCCTATAGTATTATTCCGGATGAAAAAAGAGGACGGATCGGAGGATTATTCGGGTCGGCATTCGGCTTGGCAAGCATTCTGGGGCCCCTATTGGGCTCCTATTTAACGGAGATGCTTGGTTGGCGCTGGATCTTTTATCTCAATTTGATCCCGGGACTGATCAGCCTGGGTTTGGTCATTTTCTTTTATCGGGAAACCCATACCCGCTCCAATCAAAAGATTGATTGGCTGGGAACGTTCACGCTTGTAGGTTCTCTTGTTTGCTTGTCTTTTGCCTTGGAGATGGGAGGGAGTGAATACGAATGGACTTCTCCTGTCATCGTTACATTATTTTTCATGTTCGTACTGCTGTTCTGTACCTTCTTATATGCCGAAAAGAAAGTGCCGGAGCCGATCATTTCATTCCGAATGTTCAAGAACAGACTCCTCTCCACATGCCTCCTATTGGCATTTATATATGGAGCAGCCTACATTGTTGTAATCGTGTATATGCCCTTATTCGTACAAGGTGTTATGGGACGACCAGCAATCAATTCTGGATTCATTTTGATACCTCTGCTTCTTAGCTCGATCCTAACCAGCATGACCGGTTCGACGCTCATTAGGAAAATCGGTTATCGCGTTACTATGCTGATATCTGGATGCGTCTACGCGAGCGGCGTTTTTCTTCTGATTCGAATGACCGAGGACACGACACCGTTGTTGTCTGCTCTCTACATGATCGTTATCGGAATTGGGGTCGGCTTTTCTTTCTCTGTCCTAAGCATTGGGACGAATCGGAGCGTCGACGGGGCTGAGCGGGGAGCCGCAAACTCCATTCTAACGTTTCTGCGCGCATTCGGCATGACCGTCGGCATTACCGTATTTGGCATCATTCAGAAGAATTTGCTGACCAATCAGATAAGCAAGTTGCTATCCGATAATGAAAATGCAAAGGGGCATCTGCAAAACCTGAATCCGGAAGCTCTGCTGACGCAGGGAGGGCGTTCGCAAATCCCTGATGATTTATTGAGAAGGATGACCGGAGCGTTTGCCTACTCGCTCACTCACATGTTTATGTGGTTATTTGTTCCCGCGACGTTAATATTGGTCTTTGCTCTTCGAATGAGCAAGGAGAAACAAGTTGCCAACGGTCGGCCTTATGGACAAACCGATTAAGACCAAGGGCGGTTCGCTTAAGCATCAGTAGTATCACTCTACATGTTTCGCGGCTAAGGCCAAAAATTTCGCCCTACTTATGATACGGTTCAGCTTAACGGGGGCATCGGCGAAAAATGCGCCTAAGTGTGCCGCGCGGCATGGCAATAAACTCGTCAGTTGCTTGCCGCCGCGCTACTTCGTCTTTGTTCTTAACAGCGTCATGACGAAATAAATCGGCAGCATCGACTTAGTGAAACACGAAAATATATAAGTTGATTTTACTTATCAAGAATTATTAAAAAAGAGTTGATATTTATGCCTATTTGTTTTAAACTTATGAAAAAACATACCGATTGAATGTTTTTAGGAGGGGCAATTTGAGGAAAAAATATACAGCAAAGGAAGTCAGAAACTTAATACTAGATACTGCTTCTGTTTTATTTATTGAGAAAGGGTATGAGCAAACTTCTATCAGTGATATTGTTGCTGGATTGGATGGACTCACTCGGGGTGCTATTTACCATCATTTTGAATCCAAATATCAAATTATTGTAGGAATCGCAAAAAGGTTTATACCAGAACAAGATTTATTAGATTCTATCGATGAGCGAGATGATTTAAGTGGTTTAGAAAGAATTCAAAACATTTTACTCGAAACTATGTTTAATGAGGATATTACGAAATCGACAGCAATTTCGTTGTCCTTACTTAGGGATCCAACTTTTATTTCGATTTATAACACTCAAATTTGCGAAGTTCTGGCTCCAAAAATAGAAAAGTATATTAATGCAGGTAATGAGGATGGCTCTATCACAGTACCACAACCAGAACAAATGGCAGAAATCATTATTTTATTAACAAGTACTTGGTTCATTCAAGCACTATTTCCAAATACAGTTGAGACGTTTTTTGAAAAATTAAAAGCTGCTCAATATGTGTTAAAAGAAAGTGGAGTAAATGTTATAAGTGATGAAGTCTTTTCAACAATCTTACGGAGGCTACTAAGTAAAAAAAGGAGTAAGTAATGAAAAAAACTTCAAAAATTTTGGGGATTATTTCACTATCAATACTAATCATTATTGCATTGTTTTTTGTAGGAGTTTTTATTAACAATAAAATTCAACTGAGTCGTGAAGGAAAGAAGATAGTTTCTTACGGTGAAACTGTTGTTATAGATGGAAAAAAAATGCAATTCCAGATCTCTGGGAAAGGTGAAAAGACAATCGTTTTATTACCTGGCTATATGACAGCTGCACCAATAATTGATTTCAAACAACTGATTAATGAGTTAGAAAAAAATTATCGAGTTATTGCGGTAGAACCTTTTGGGTATGGTTTAAGTGATGATACGGACAAAGAAAGATCTGTTGAAAATTTAACCGAGGAAATACATGAAGTTTTGGTTAAGCAGGGAATTAATAAGTATACTATTATGGGGCATTCTATTTCAGGGGTCTACTCTCTTGAGTATATTAAAAAATATCCTCATGAAGTTGAAGCTTTTATAGGAATTGATAATAGCCTTCCTTCACAAGGGGGTGCTGATGATAATAAAGAGGGGACCATTGAATTTTTAAGTAAGTCGGGACTATTCCGATTACTCTCAAATATGAACGCCAACATGTTGAACATTCCGGATGTGGGAGATAAACTAGGTGAACAGTATAAATATATATCACTTAAAAATATAGGGTCAAAAGCAACAATGAATGAAGGCAAATCAATGCTAGAAAATTTTAATAAAACTGCTGAGATACAGTATCCTAAAAGTCTACCCGTTTTATATTTTTTGGCTACTGAAAGTACTGATACTGATGATAACTGGTTGAAGATTCATCAAGACATGGTTAAAAATAGTGAAAAATCAGCTATTAAAATAATAAAGGGAGGACACTATTTACATCATACTGAATCAAAGCAATTAGCTGAATTTACTGCATCTTTTTTAGAATGATAATTTATTAAAACTTTATTGACAACTGGACCCAATCTGGCGATTTTACGGTATCCTTAAGGTCTCACTCTCAAAGGATAAAATCCCTGAAAGGGTTATAGACCGTAGTCTACCCGATTTCCGAGCGGACAACGGCGAAAAATGCGCCCAAGTGTGCCGCGCGGCGGTATTCCGAGCTTCAAAACGACTTGCGTTTTGCAGGTAAGCTCTGTAACGTAGAGCTTACCGAACTACTGCCAAAAACCACGAGAGCCGAAGCAACCGGGCAATTCCTTCATAATCCCTCTCAAATCATTCACCGAAGTCAAGTTTGTAATTAGTCCCGCTCCTCCTCTATGCTTTACTCGAATCCGAACTTGTACAATATGGGGGAATGGGCTAATGGAATGGGATGAATTACGGAGTCGCTCCGATAGGCTTTATGGCACTCAAGCATCTGATGCTGGTTTAACCGGGCAATCGATTGACGCTTATCAAGTTGAATTGCTCAAGCTGTATGATCGCTGGACTGGAGTAAATACAGAAATCTCCTTGCAGGGTAATTCCGTGTGACCAGCATGTGCCCAGAACAGGTGTACGATTCTCGACCCAAATGAATCCAGATAAACCAAAACCACCAATAACCCGAAATGGCATTGGTGGTTTTTCGTTTTTAATTATTGTTAAATGCTTGAATTAGCTCTTTATTGATCCGCTTTATGATCTCAATCTTATTACTATCCAGATTGCTTATCATGGCAATAAACTCGTCAGTTGCTTGTTGCCGCGCTACCTCGTCTTTGTTTTTAACAGTGTCATGACCAAATAAATCGGCGACATCGATTTGGAGAGCTGCATATATTTTCTCCAAAGTATCTATGGTGAAGTTCCGTTCTCCCGTCGCCAAGATGATCTCCGTGACCTTCTCACTGGACTTATCCGTTACGGATGAATCTCTCATGTAAATGCTTCTCTAATGCTCTTCCACCTGTGGTCCAAGAATTCAACTTAACCCCCATTAAAGTAGATAGAGTACAAAATTCAGGAATTATTACCGACCAAATTATTGACTATATTTCTACAAGTAAGTATGTTATTGCAGATTTAACTGGCGAGAGACCTAATACTTATTATGAAGCAGGTTTTGCACATGCATTAAATAAAGAAACTATCCTGACTATAAAAAGGGGAGAAAAGATTCATTTTGATCTTTCAAGTCATCGTTTCATACAATTGGAAACTGAAGCAGATCTACGTAAACAATTAAGAGATAGATTCAGCAATCTGACTAGTAATAATGATAAGTAATTTTGAGGGGTCGCTAAGTGTATTTTACTTAGCGACCTTTTATGTTGCAGTAATTACGCATAACGTCGTATTCACGAACTGCGTAAATCCCCCCGATTTACTTATATCCCTGAAATTTGCAATAAATCCGACTCACTTATAGTAGCACAATATGGGAAAATGTAGCGCAATATTGCTTCCTTATCAAAGCAAAAACCCCTCAACCCAAAGGCCGTAGAGGTTAAAATTCAATCTATTCCACAAGCGCACTAACACTTCAAACTTCAATTTTTCGCCGTCACTTATGGTAAGGTTTGTCATTTATGCCTGCCTGAAAAATACTTTGTCTTCGTTATATTTGGCCTTGCCTTCATTAATGATATACGTTTCATAAATTTCTCTGTGGATAGGATCTTCAACGATACAAACTTCGATTTTCGTTACTTCGTCTCTATGCATTCTGATCGGGGATACGGTATCCTCAAAATGTTTTTTTATTCTCGGTCTAAGCTTTCTGGCTTTTCCGACGAACAACAATTCATCTTTATCGTTGTAAAACATGAAAATTCCACCTAACTCTCTAGTGATCAGGTGAAATTCCGTGAAGCCGTAAATGTTGCTTTCCTGTGAACCAACCTGTTTGGTAATGGTGACATTAGGTGTGGGAATGATGATATTGATCATAATAGTCTACTTCCTTTACTTGTATTAGATTGTGTACTGTGCTCGTACTTCAAGCATACTACATGGTATCACATTATACCCAACTTCTTACGATGCTCCATGAGCGTATATGGAAAATCGGTAGATTTCATGGAGTTCGAGCACCATCATACTCTTCAGGTCCAAGCCCATAAGAATCCGTCGCGGTCCCAAGCAATTCTGCCGCCGTGGAGTTTGCGGAAAGCCTTCTTCACCTCTTTAGACAGCGATGTATTTCCATTCTCATTCACGAATACGAATTGTTCTCCGAAATGGGTCTTCACATATTCAATCGCATCGGCCTGGTATAGCGTTCCCGTAAACCTGATTTCCTTGACCATCCATTCCGCCACTTCCTGTGCGGTTACTTCCATAGGATTATTCTCCTTTCTACTCGCTTATTGCCCCATTGCTGGGTGTGAGGTGAGAAAAACGCAAAAATGATGACAAAGCTGCGCGCAAGATTCGCTGATGGTAGTAGGAAGCCAATAACAACGAAGACCTAACACATGCCTGCTGCGCATTCGCCTGACATCAAAATCCACATACCTTCCAACATTCCTCAGACAACTTCACCAATATTATTTTTCGCCCTACTTATGATACGGTTCACCATATCATCTATAAAGCGAACTTAACTCCTATCAAAAGAACTCGTCCATAAGGTAATAAGTGCATCACAAAGAGATCGAGCTAACCTTTGATGAGAAGATTGAGGAATACTTCCAAACTATTGCCCCTTCCGCTAATGATGAAGCAGAGGGGCTTTTTGTGTTCCTAGCAAAATAGTTCGTAGTAAGTAGAAGATTATGATAGCAATCTAATTTTTTATATCGTATGATTCTTAACATACAATAAGAGTTTGCAATAATAAGCTTCATAATATATATCTTATTACACTTTAGGGGAATAAATTTATATTTTCCGTACGGGAGTTTTTTCGGAATGGAGAGACTATGAAAAAAATTATTGCCTTTATGATTGCATTACTTATACTGTTCACCGGATTCGCAACACCAGGTTATGCATTATCAGATTCGCAATCTGATTCAATACAAACATTGTTGGATGATGCAAGCCGTATATCAGGTGTACCGGGAATGTCAATCTCAATACTTGCGAACAATGAAGTGCACTACTTTTCTTCTGGGTACGCAGATCGCGAAAAGGGACTGTCGGCAAGTGAAAATACTCTATATGAGCTGGCTTCGGTAAGTAAATCCTTTACCGGCATGGGTATTCTGCTGATGGAAGAACAAGGACTGCTGTCAATGTCAGACTCTATCCATAAATATTTGCCTTGGTTTACGTTAAAGTATCAGGGGAAACACGTTGATATGCAAAGTATGACACTCAATAACTTTTTACACCATACTAGCGGCTTAACAAATGGCCCTCACAATCAAAACATTCCACAAGGCAATACGCCGGATATGTTGCAAAAAACCGTAGAAATGCTCGTAGATTCTGAATTGTCGTTCTATCCTGGTGAGCAGCATAATTACGGAACTGTTAATTATGACGTATTAGGTCTGGTTATTGAGATTGTGTCGGGACAAAGCTATGAAGACTTTATGAAGGAACAGGTATTTCAGCCGTTGGGTCTTCACCAGACGTATGTTTATAAAGAAGATGCTCAAGCCACCGGACAGTTGGCACAGGGCTACCGTTCTTCCTTTTTTATGACAACTCCATATAACGCGCCAGATTATTCCGGGAATAAACCCGCAGCCTACATCATTTCTAGTACAAAAGATATGGCACGTTGGATGGGCATACAGATGGGTATTGTGCAGGATATACCTGAAATATTCCATACAGTTATCGAAAAATCACATCAGGGTGATATGTCTGTTCCGGCTGTCAACGAAATGTATTATGCGGCGGGCTGGTCGGTAAACGCCAACCAAACGATTATAGAGCACCCAGGGGGAAATCCTGAATTTCGGGACCGAAATGGCCATATTGCTAAATGAACGAACAGCCATCTGCTTGCTGACCAACGGCGCAAATATCAATAGAAGCATGGTACTAAAAGTTAAAGATATATTAGACGGCAATCTGACGCAGTCATATGGAATAAGCGGCACACAGCTTTTGGACATCATTTTGTCGTCTACCACAATTATTCTTTGCCTATTGGCTGTTCTGTTCTTTCTCTTAGGATTACGCAGAAAGAAAACGAATGAGCGGCAGCCAATGACAAAAAAGCGAATAATCGTAACAGCTATTTTGCTGATTGCTACGATTGTCCAGTGTATTATGTTCTATGCATTAGATTGGTCAGCGATACTAATTTGGCAAACATATAGTGTTCTTACAGCTTTGATTTCGTCGGCATTATTAACAGTAAGCATTACATGGTTTGTATACACTCACCGATATAATGCCTCGCTCCGAAAATAAGCATTCCATTCGTTCGCCTTATTGAAAAAACGCGAAGATTTCTTTTAATGAGAGAACAATATCAGCAAAGAGGAAGTGCCAGGCACCCCCTATTTTCGAGCTTGACAAAATTGATGAAAATGAAAGAATAATTACCTGTTATACCGTCGAAAACCCGTAAGAAAAGAAAAGAGACTCCTTGCGGGAATCCCTATAATCGAAGTTTAAAATAATCATTTCCCTTCTCTTATTCACTCGATCTTGAAGAAACCCAAAGATCATTTCTGCATATGCAGCAACGATCATGGGATTACTCGTTAGCGATTTGATTTATGCCTCGCATTTAAAACGTTCTGACTTTTGATGAGAATTAAACCCTAAATGATTGAGAAATACAGTAGCTCCTCTCTCCTAAGGATCAGGGAAACAATAGACCCAGATTTATGCAGTACCAAAAATCCTTTTAACGATTCTTTTGTTGTTTATATTTCCTTATTCTGTAATATTTTTTTGCGATGTTGAAATTTTAGCCCTTCTTCAGATGAAGCGATCAATATTCCAAGCCTTCTTAATCGTGTCTCTTCTTTCTTGGCGCTCATTACCCACCAGATAGAATCTCTTTTATAGGATGGTGGTAAATTAGTGAAGAATAGCCCGGCTGTTTGATTTGCCTTGATTTGTTCTTCATATTCTTTGGCAAGTTCCACGTTTCTTTGTTCAGAGGAATAGCCTTGTGCATCGGTTCTGTTGTTAAAGACGTGCATTCCTTCTGGTCTCATCTTTCCAAGCTGTATTAGTGCTTTTACCTTCTTTACGTTCACAGCACTCCATACACTATTTACTTTGCGCGGAGTAAAGCGAATCTTATAGCTTTGTTTATCAATGGTTTTTCGTATACCGTCAATCCACCCAAAACAAAGAGCGGCATCTACTGATGCAGACCAAGTAAGGCTTGCACGCCCTGTACTTATCCCAAAATAGCCCACCCAAATTTCACTAGCTTCAGCATGATGTTCTTCTAACCAATCGTTAAACTCTTCTTGGTTGTTGAAAAAAACTACATCTCCCATTGTTCCAGCCATTTTAAAATCGCTTGGTTTGTTTCTTCCGGCTTTTCTTCCTGGATCCAATGACCGCAATCCAGATTGACCACTTCCACATTGGGCACGAACTTTGTCAGGTTTTCAGACTTCGCAACCACATCCCGGTCGCCGTAGATCATGAGGGTCGGCTGCTGGATGATTGGGTTCACTTTCGCCAATAAGCGCCAGTTGCGGTCAAGGTTCCTGTACCAATTTATGCTGCCCGTGAACCCTGATGTTTCAAAAGCGGAGACGTAAACGGCTAGCTCGCTTTCGCTCAATACGGGCTCACCGAGCGGTGTTTCTGCTCTGGCGAGATTGATCAACGCCATACCTGGCTCAGGTGCTCTGAGAGGCTCGTTCTTCCGGTACAGGTTGCGAAGGAACCTGTATGTATTGTCTTCGAATACGGCGTCCGCGACGCCTGGCTGTCGATTGAAGTGGACGAAATAGAAATCGCCGCCAAGTATTTCTTCCATGAACTCGATCCAGGGTTTTTCTCCGCGCTCTTGGTAAGGCAAGCTCAGATTTATCACTTTATTGACGCGGTTTGGATGCAACAAGGTCAGTCCCCAAACGACGAATGCACCCCAGTCATGACCGACAAAGGTAGCGTCCTCGTATCCATAGTGATCGAGAAGCGCGATGAGATCACCCGACAAGTGTTCAATGTCATAGTCTGTTACTTCGGTCGGACGGGATGAGTTGCCGTAACCCCGCTGGTTGGGGACGATGACATGGTAGCCCGCTGCGGCAAGTGCGTCCATCTGATGGCGCCAAGAAAAGGCATGCTCTGGCCAGCCGTGGCAGAGTACAATAGGTTTTCCTGCGTTTCTCGGCCTGCTTCAAACACTTCGAGTTCCACACCGTTGGCTGAAATATGGGTGGGCTTGGGGAAATCGGTTGGATTAAACATTGAATTAAAACCTCCTTCTTGTGATACTTGTAGTATATTGGATAAAAGGTGACATCAAGGTGTCACCTTTCTGAAATCATGTAAAAAAGAGGGCAATTATGGACAAAGTGGAGAGACTCATTTCGATTATCATGATATTGCTGAAAAAAGAGGTTGTTTCTACAACGGAATTCTCACAACTATTCAATGTCTCCAAAAGAACGATCCTTCGCGATATGGAAACATTGAGCTTATCGAACATCCCGATCTACTCTGTCAATGGGGTCAAAGGGGGCTACGGCATAATGGATGAATACAAGGTTGATAAACGCCTTTTAAGCAGCTCCGATTTACAGAATATATTAACTGCGCTCGGCGGATTTGAACAAATCCTCCGTACTGAAGAAGTTGAAAGAACGATAAAAAAAATAGAGGCAATGGTTAGTCCATTGTCTCTAAATCGTTCCATTCAACTGTCGTTTTATGATTGGGAAGGTCGGTCCGAGATTCTTGAAACCTTAAAGACATGTCAAGAATCCATTTCAAAAAAGAGGCTGGTTTCGTTTGATTATACAGATAAGGGCGGGGCTGTAACGAATAGAATGGTCGAGCCCTATGAGCTGCATTTTAGCGAATCGAGTTGGTACTTGAAAGGATTCTGTTTACATCGACAGGGATATCGAACTTTCAAGTTATCTCGGATCGATCATATTACTATGGATGAACGCGCGTTTCATCCTAGAGACGATTGGTCAGAGCAAGTACACGAAGCAAATTATCTACCTGAATTCGTCACGATTAAGGCATGGATATCGCCTAGCATAAAAGATTTAAATCATCGAAAGGTATGGTCGAAGAAGTATTGAAGACCATAGTTCTGGATTTTTATTAGCAACCATTTATGTCCCACAAAATCGTATGGGATTTCAACTTTTAGCAAGCTTCGGCACTCATCTAAAAGTTGTAGAGCCCAAAACCTATGTTGAAGACTTTCGAAATTATTTATATCAAATGATAGAGAACTATTCCTGATATATTTAGCATTAAAGCTTCAACCTTCAACTCAACTTTCCGCCCTATTTATGGTACGGTTCTCCGTAACATCTATAGGGCGAATTAGATTATGAACGGTAACGAAAAGCATGCTCCCCTAGAGGCCGCAAGGCTTACATCCTCCTTAATCTCGACCATTTTATTAAATCGGAACATAGTAGACGGTCAGAGTTCCCGAAAGCGGATGCTTCTACTCCGCCGCTTCCGCCAACCATACTTGCATAGCCGGAGATTCTGCCCGATTCAAACGTAGGACGATTTCGGTTTTATCTCATCCGGCGGCATGACTTCGACAAGGACGCATACTGACTCTCGCAGTTGATTCAAGGCAAACACGCCTTCATCATCGAGCATTTTCATCGCCAGCTCCATGGCCTTCAGTCTCAAATCAAACTCGTGATTCCCTTCATCATTCTCAAGATCCGCATTGAAAGGACGCTCGATAAATCGTTGTTTAACGTGATCGAAGTTCTCATCCCCAAAACAACAATAGTGCGAATCGGCGTAGGACCATTTGATGAGTTCTGCAATCGTCGATCCCGGTGTGTCACTTTCGTCTCCTTGCCTGGCCGATTCTATCTCCAAAGCTTCCCACGACCAGGCGGAGATGCTTGGCGCATGTCCCTCGCCAGTAGTATATAGCGTACAGTAATAGTAACGTTCACCATTTTCAAAAAGAGCGCGAAAAGGCGTTCTGGCAGCATCGGCAATCTCTATCGCCAGCGTCTCTATTTCTTGCATCGGCTTCATGACAACGCCCCTCCTCTCCGTTAGTCGATCAGCTCAGATTATTTAAGAACGCTCGTCAATCAGCCGTTCTAGAAACTCCGCAAACGTTGAAGCATACTCGTCGATCAAATCATTCATGAGATCATAACACATGACCGGAAATTCTCCCTGACTATCTCTAGCAGACGTATCAAAAAAATAAAGCTCGTCGCTATCCGGCACGAACAAGTCCAGTCTGTGGGGAAACCGGCTACCCACCATTCTTCAGCTATATTCAGTCTGTGTATATAAAGAAGGTCGCCGTCGTAATACTCTCTGTGTTCCGGAGCAGCAATCGTTAGAATATTCCGCCATTTAGCCCGGCATAACCATAATGAATCAACCACCAGCGATAAGATGGCGGCAGGCGGAATCCTAATTCCTCTTCGGCTTCTGCTATCCAGCTTTCTTCCGCACCATGACCAGGAAACCATTTTAAAGCGGAAGTCGTTTTCAGTTTTTCTGCCAAACGCTCATACATGAGTTCGATCCTCTCTTCCTATTCATGAGTTTATTGTAAGTTTTGAATATCTCTCCTGCCTTCTACAAATGATATGGCAGCGCTTTTCCTACTACAAGGTTGTCAGGATGAACGTCAGTTGGCTCATAGTCATTCATGCGGAGAAGGATATACTCAATTTCTTCTAATGGCATCTGCAATTTTTGGCTGACTTCATAAAGACCCATGTCTTGCGAAAGAAGTTTCCGTGCTTGATTTATCTTTCCATTTAGCCAATTGTTTTTAAGCATCCATTTTTTCACCAGGTCCAGTAGTTGATTTTGGGTTTCCTTATCTGCATGCTGTTTATATTTAGCAACGGACTCTAACAGATAGTTATAGAGGTAAATACCTAATACCTCACGTTGCTCATGCTTGGACAACCGTTGATACTGCTCATAACTAATGCTGATATCTAAATCGAGGGTATGATCCCTGCTATCAAAACGTCTGGATGTTTTTCGACCATAACTTTCAGGTAAAACACGCAATACAAAAAAGATATCATAGGGAAACTTCCATGTATTTGCTAATTCCTCTAACGGTAGCAGTTCATCTCTCAATTGACCCACACACGTTCCATGTGTATCCAGAGTAAAAACTAGTTTCATGCATACCTCCCTCTCCCACACTTCAGGAGCACCCAGATCATCTGTTATTTCCTGAGATCGCTTCGCACCCTTTCGACAAGAGCCACTGCTCCATAACGGCAAACGCCTGTTGTGCATCCTGTTCATAGAAGACGGCCACCTCTTGCTGGTAGGCATAATTCAATCGTACATAGCCACCTAGTTGCCGGTAGAACAGGAAGCAAGCATATTGGGTCTCAATGGACAAATCAGGTGGAAAATCCGCTTGGCACATTCCGGCAAGATCGGGCAGCGAAAGCTGGTCCTGCCCTTGTGGTAAACGCAAAAAGAGATGGCTCCGAGTGCCCGTCCACGGTTCATAATAGACAGCCTCCTCTTGACTGATTCCATACACCTGACGATATACTTCGTCCAGCACCAAGGCGTACATTCCATCGTCTTCCTGCTCGCGTACCTGCAAAGAAATCGCCTTTACGTGTACCGCGTGCCGAGGTAGCCAGAGCAGCCCAGCCGTCTGGGGATGCACTGCCAGAAAATCACCATCCACCGTTGTACCTATTACGATGCACTCGCCGATCTGTTGCTCAGTAATGGGGCTGTCTTCGTCATGCTCCCATAACCCGTACTCGGCAAAAGGTTTAAGCACCTCCGTATCTGGAAACTGGACATTCAACCACCCTCTGTAAGTCCCTTCGCCGAATCGCCGCAAAAACCGGAGGTAGCCCGGTGGATAAACAGTGGCGTCTTTCTTCGTAAGTGCTTGGTTTCGGCCATCAGACAGCGGTTTTGGTCGAGATACAATGTACATAAATACTCCTCCTGTTACCATAATGATCAATAGGCATAGCTCGGTTTGAAATGAAACGGACCTGCACTTCGCTTTGGAATGAAGCAGCAAAATACAAATCTGAACAGCAGTTACCATAATTGGTATAATCTGTACCGAGGCTTTCGTTTAGAAGTTTAGCGGTGACCGCCAGTCAAGAGACGGTTATAAGCTTTTTTGTTTTGAAACTCCACCATACCGCCGAACATGATGCAACGAGCAATACCCAGGTACAGATAAACTTTATCGCAAACATTATTTCGGCATTCCTCCATTATCCTTAATTATACATAGGTTCAAGTCAACAGGTCTTCTACCGCACGATGGTCCGACTTTATTGACAGCTAATTAAATTTCACAACAGAACTCGCTCCGAGTAACTTAAAATTAGGGTTGATTTCACAGGCAGACGAGGTAGAGGGGGAGAGGGATTCTGGAGAAACGAAGTGGTCGCCAAGACTACTCCCTTTTATTGAAAACCCAATTTTAATAAAGATTGTTGTATTTCCTGGTCTGCTTTACTTTTGAAAGTTGCAAACTCCACTGAAGATAAAGAATTTGGAAGTTTCTGATTGATAAAGGAATCAAAATCGATTGCCGTTTTGAAAATGTGAAGCTTGTGCAGCAAAGGCAGTTGCTCCATTCCCATCAAACGAGTCAAGCCTTTACAATTCCTGATAGATAGCTCCTCCAGTGCCTTCATTTCCTGGTTAAAGCTGATTTCTTGCAGCTGGATTTGATCCTCAATAACAAGTCTATTCAGGGCTTGAAAGGCCGTAATATTGGTCAGATCATGAAAACCGCGGACTCTACTGATTTCCAGGTCCTCGATTTCATTCTCTTCAATTTCCTGAATATGCTCTCGGCCTCCAAGCAAAATGCGAAGGTTCTTCAGCTTCCTCAGCCGGTTAATAAAATGTAACGGCAGTTTGCTGATCGAATGCAGCGCGAGGTAATTCAAGTCCTCCAGATAACCTATTGCATCAAGGTTTTTAACCTTGCCCCTACATGCAACTCTTCCAGATAAGAGAACTCTTTAAAATATTGCAGGTTAAGGATCTTTTTATCCGAGATAATGTTTAAAATTTTTAGAGATCGCAACGTATCAATCCCCAAAATTTCCGAATTCTCCAGCTCGTATATGCCTAAGCTCAAACTGTACAGGTTATCCAGCTTGGCCAATGCTTCGGTGTGATGGGCCTGGACGAGACTATTGAGCTGCAGCATTTTGACATGGGGAATCCGCAAGAGATTTTGACAATCAAAAGACAGGGAATAGTGGGCGTAAAAACGTACTCCGAAATCCTCATCCCAGCGCGCGCAAAGCTCATCCACTTCTTCCAAGATGGAGCCATAAAACTCAGGGTGAGAGAACTGGACAATTACTTGGTTGCCGCCACGTAAGTCCTGCTCGATCTGAACCCGGTCCAGCGCAATAGGATTATTGATCAGTATTCTTTTTTCCATATTTTGCGCATTCGTAAATCCTCCTATTTGATCACAAGTCCATATTTACTGAAAATCCACGATTTGCTCAAGTCGTGAATCGCATCATGGCTTATACGCACAGAGGGCTTTTGCTCCTTCATAGCATCTACGTCATGCGCCGAGAAGCGAAGCGGCTTTGTCACTTTTTTAATAGCGCCCGTTATTTCATCGAAAAACGTATATGTTAACGGCTTATGGTCCCGGATATCCTCATAGATATAATACTTCCCTTTTTTATCTTCCAAATCTATTTGAAAGCCTTTAGGAAATGAAAGCAAGATACACGGCAGTTCATCCTCTGCCCATTGTCCGCAATATGGAAAATGGACACCTTCATTTCTCGCAAAAAATCCGGAGCTTTCATCATCAAACGCAACAGAAATGGAATAAACAAAGAAGGGGTGACAATCATTCCTTTTCTCCTCTGCCGCAAAATACTGATAATATGTCTGATACGCCTCATACACCTGATTCTGATCATGCTCTGTGTGGGCATAATTAGTAAGATGAAATTGCGCTTGCTTATGTTCAAAAAGCTTCAAAACGCTTTTAAACTCTTCCGGACTTATGAAGAATTTAAGTTTATAAAATCCGCTGTTCTTTAATTTGTCCATTTCTTTTCTCTCACCTCCGCTCTTCATCATCTCTATTTAAAGCAAGGAAGCGTGCCTATACAGCTCATGTATTTTCAAATTCATATTTCTCAAATCGTTTTCTGAGCGTTTCTTCGTGCGGTATCCACTCCGAATCACTCCATAAAGACATTCTTATGAGTTCTGACAGCTTATCTACGGCTTTTTCCGGACTCGTGATGCTAATCAAGTCTTCAAAATCCTCATTACGGATATCCAACGCTTTCCGCAAGTAGTCATTATTAAGACGCTCTTCTTTGAGTTGTTCATACTCATCCCTCGTCCACTGTTCACAAAAGATTCTTTCGGCCTGAATGTCTCCATTCTCGAAAAACGACAACTCGAATATTTCCTCATTCATATATCCGGTGGTCATCACTGGCTCCTCGATAAGCCGGGTCAACGTTTTGCCGATCTCCTTCACCGTACCCCATACAAAATAATCGTGGAGCACGCTGATCCAGTTCTCGTTGCTTTTGCTTACGTACATGACATCTTTGGTCTCTTCAGCCTCATTATTTGGCTTGCCTAATACTTTGGCATGCCCATCGCTTAGCTCTCTTAATGCTTCGACAGTCTTCTCAAGGTTTTTCGACTTGATATGCAAATTTGCGAATGATCTTCCCACGAAATGGCCTCCTCTAATCGCTTACTTACTCAGCCTGAATCTTGAATATATCCTACAGATTTGCTCAATGTATGTCTCTTATTTCCATTATAGTAATCTAATCGCTTGTCATGAGTCTACCTACTTTTCACCTGAATTTTGGAAATGGCAAGGGTAGAGATATAGTCTTGTCCTTTCAGCACAATCTCCAGCTCCTTCCCTACGCGCTCCGCTCCCTCATTAAAATAAAAGAGGGTGTCCCTCCGTCATTTTATGACTTTTGGGACACCCTCTGTCGAACTATTCAACTTCCCCTACAACACTCTCCAACTGTCCACAACAAAATTTTTCGCCGTTACTTGTGGTAGGGTTCACCCCGATTGATCTTCACCGCGCGATAAATCTGCTCGGTGAGCACCAGCCGCATCAGCTGATGCGGCAGCGTCATGCGCCCGAAGCTGAGCTTCTGCTGGGCGCGACGCAGCACTTGATCGGAGAGCCCATGGCTCCCTCCGATCACGAACGCGACATGGCTCGACCCGTAGGTGCCGAGCCGGTCGAGTTCGGTGGCCAGCTCCTCCGAGCTCCAGAGCTGGCCGCCAATAGCGAGCGCGACTACATGCGCGCTCTCTTCACATGCGCGAGGATGCGTTCGCCCTCGCGCTCTTTCACGATCGACACCTCGGCTTCGCTCAAGGTGTCCGGGGCTTTCTCGTCCGCAACCTCAATCATCTGGAATTTGATGTAAGGGCTCAGGCGCTTGGCGTACTCCTGAATGCCCAGTACCAAATACTTTTCTTTTAATTTGCCCACAGCAATAATTTGAATCAACATATAAATCCTCCGTCCCGACGATTAGTCCATTTCATTCATTTATTGAGAACGCCCGCGGGGCGTGATCAGTCTGCCTGGTTCTAACGAAACGTGGTATCGCTATTTGCGCCAAAAAGGGCTGTTAAAAATTCTAACGAAACAGGGTATCACTATTAATCTCAAAACACAGATAAAAGCCTGAATTCAGCCCAAATAACGATCTCCAGTTTCGTTAGATTCAAATAGTCCCGTTTTTACTTCAATAACGATATGGAGTTTCGTTAGAGATAATTAAAGTTCTAAGTTACCCGCTCCATTTTATCAAAAATCCCCATTAAAGTATCCCAGGCCGCGCAATAAACCTGCAATACATCTCGTACTTCCTGCATATCCATATATCAGCATGGCTCTAACCCCCATCCCCATCACGCGATCTGGAGGTACTTTGAATGAAACCTAAATATGTACGAGAGTTCTTCCTCTTCCCGACATCAGTATCATGTGCGTAATCTTTCTGATCAGCTTCGGCTTTCTGATTCCAAACCTAGCATCCGTAGGCCCATGGATTGCTCTAGTTATCGGCATGGTCGCCTATTCTGCTGCAGAGTACTTCATACATCGCTTTCTGTTTCATATAAGAACCCCAAAGAACCCATTCTTTCTCAAAATGATTAAGCGGCTTCATTATGATCACCACGCAAGTCCAAATGACCTACATTTGTTGTTCCTGCCCTTATGGTACTCTCTTCCGAACATCGCCATCGCCGGGGCAGCAGCCTACCTTATCTCATCAAGTCTTGTGATTACAAGAGCCTTTATTGCAGGAATAATCTTATTCTTACTGTTCTACGAATGGAAGCATTATATCGCCCATCGCCCAGTCACCCCGCTCTCCCCGTGGGGACGATGGATGAAGAAAGTCCACTTATGGCATCATTTCAAGAACGAGAATTACTGGTACGGTGTCACGAACCCCGTCTTTGACTTTGCACTCAGAACCTTTGAAGACCAGAAAAACGTAGAACTAAGCCAAACCGCACGAAATCTGGAACAACGCGGTGATAAAAAGCTTGATCTATAACTATTCCCCTCTCTAACCGTGCATTGAAATACCACTAAACGATTTCAGCCCGACAAACGCAAGGTTTGCGGGCTGATCTTATCATCACTGCTATTTCTTAATATTCGCCAGTTTCTCCTGGGCCATGCGGATCATCTCTCGGACCATAGAGCCGCCGATCTTACCGCCGATTTTCCCGACCGATTCAGTCGTCAAATCGCTGTTATCTCCCTCCGTCAGCGGAATACCCATCTCCTCCGCTACCTCGTACTTTACATCATCCGGATGGTTGGGGTCTACGTCATAGCCCTCTTTTCTCATCACTTCAGCTTTAAATGACTGCATTTGCTGCTCAACCCCGGGCACGGCATACCTTCTGCGTCTTCTAGACATATCCTCTGAATCACTCTCCACATCTATTTTGGCCTAATATGCCCTGATTCAGCAGAAGATATCCTCCATAAGGTGGTTTTTGAACACGCACTATACGTCCTTTCTTTGTACCCATCTAGTGACAGCGATCCTAACATTCGCAGGTTTCCCCTAATTTGAGACGGTGGTAGCCGCCATACCACTCATCAGCACCTTTTAACTTCAACCAATTGGCGTCGCCTGACAACACCTGCTGTCCCAAATCAGTTAAGCGAATTTCGCATTGTCTAAAAGACGGATCGGTATGCTTATAATCAGGAAAAGTATCCAAGCCCTGAATATGCAGCAGCGGGTAAGACTCCTCCGTCATCTTCCGCAATCGGTACCAATACTCTAGATCACCCATGCCAAGCACATGCAGCCGATCGCCTACATGATGAAACAACTCGTATGGATGAACAATTCCCGCCGACACAGCTTCTAACGTAACTTGTTCAATGATCCCGACTCCATTATCTCTAGAAGGAATCCTGTCCAAATGAGCCCGAAATGCAGCCTGTACAAAAGGTAATGCCTCCGTGTCTTCTTCGACGACCTGGACATGCTTACTCCATTCCTCTGATGTGTACGCCTCCCACACTTTTCGCCCTAATTGAAGCTGGTCCGGCCCAACAGACTGCCATGTCCCTGACAATGTCTGAAGCTGCTTCGCAGAGAGCTGCCCTAATCCCGGAACAACTCGATACCCGGATACGCACCGATACACAACAGATTTAACTTGGTACTTCCCAAGGATTGATGGGAGAACCAGTTCAATAGATAACAGAGCATCGTCTGATCGAACAAGTCATGCTCGAACCATAGAATAACTTCATCATAGTTAGCAAAGTTTTGGAGGACCTGTTCCTGCTCTTTACAACCCTGAATATACACTTCCGGAGGAATCCCTAGTGTTTGTTGCAAATATTGAGCACGCTGCTTAAGGTTGTCCCCACTCATCTCCCGAAATACGGGACCATGAGGATACACCTCTCTCCATACCAGAATCTCTCCTTGAACTCCGCTCTCTTTCAGCTTATCAGCAACAGAATCCCCGTTTACAATATGCAACATTTTACTGCCTCCTTCATAGAGATCGAGAAATACGGATATAAAATCAGCAACATGGAGCGAATTTTTCAGCATACGCCGCGCGTCGAACAATCTTTTCTTCAGTGCAGACACAGATACACTTAAATAGTCAGAGATCTCTTGGACGGAATAACCTTGAAAGTAATACAGTTGTACAGCAATTCGCATATTAGGTGATAATTGTGCAATAGAGGAGTATAGAATCTTTTGCATCTCTCTTCGTTCCACCAAATCTGCCACGCTGGATTGTTCACTCACAATTTGCTCTACTTCATGAATGGGTACGATGGGAAGCTGCTTTCGACGCAATATTCGATAGCATTGGCGCTCTACAATCACCTTGAACCAGCCTGGAAAAGCCGCCTGCTCACGAAGCTTAGGCAAATTCATAAATGCTTCCGCAAACGCCTCTTGAACAGCGTCTTCCGCTAAATGCACATCGCGTAATATTTCATAAGCAACGGTCAGCGCCATCCCTCTAAACTGCTGTACAATGTACTCCTGTGCTGCCCCTTCACCGCGCTTCGCGGCCTCTATCCATTGAAGCACTTCTTGATGTCCCCCTTCATCCGTCTTCTCCTATTCAAGTGCCGATAACGCTTCAAATGGTTACATATACAATTTCACTTAAGACACTTCGCATTTATGCAATATCTCTCTATACGAACTATGAACATAATCATATCAAACTTAAAATATCCTCTAAACACAGAACCTGTAAAATAGGTTAATATAAGACTATAACTATGTAGGACATTACATATTCGGAGAAAGTTACGGTGATGACATGAATATCAAGGACGCTCTAATCCTTCTATTCACACATGGGCTGCCTATTCTATTTTTTGCTTATATGGCCACGGATGTATTGCTTCGTAATAAGAGAAAGGTAGAGCATATCCTGCTTAGTCTCATCTGCTTATGTTATCTTCTTCTATTCGCTGAGGAATATGTTAGACATCAGGTCCCGCTAGAATATAGCCCAATCCTATCCGCTGTATGGTTAAGCAGTACGGGAATTCTAATTCCGGGATTTGGTGCCCATTTCCTAATCAAACTCACACATCTCGACCAAAAAATGCCGCGAGTGATCTACCCTTATGTTTTTTATTTGCCGCTGCTCTTTGTTGTCATTAATCTTGCAACCGGTGCTGACCTAATATCATCTCAACAATTCTACGAGCAAGGCATGTGGAAGCTGCCTGTTTATAATACCGGATACTACATAGCCATGACATCCAGTGTGGTTATGGACCTCCTCTTCTGATTCTCCTCATCTTTGCCAAAACAAAAGCCGATACAAACGAACAGAAATCCATCTACAATTTGTTGATCAGTGGGATTATCGCCGTGGTGATCTGGCATGGTATGTTTGGCTTTATTAATTACGGTGCCATCCTACCGCCTTATCCGTATTTATACAGTGGTATCATATGGTGCTACTTTTTGCGTCAAACGATGAGAAAGCATGATTTTCTGAGTTTGTATGATAAGCGATATGAGAAGCTATTTCATATGAATCCCGATCCAATCGTTCTTGCCGATCTGAAAGGAACGGTCAAAGAGGCAAACCCTAGGGCACTGAACTTATTGGGCTTAGATAAAATAAATTCCGTACCTATATTGGATTTGCTAGGCAGTAAGATTAAAGATCAAATTCAAGCCAGAAGAGTAATCCGCCATGATGAGACGGAGCTCCTGCTTGAGAGTACATCATTCACTCTACAAGTAGACGCCGATTATGTATGGGTTGATAATGAACAGCATGTGCTGCTGATTCTCCGTGATATCACGATGCAGAAGCAGTATCAGGAGGAAATCCAGTTTCTTGCCTTCCATGATCCTCTTACACGGATGCCGAATCGGAGATTCTTCCATGACAAATTGAATGAAGCCTTGGCAGAATCGGAGCGTAACAACGAGACACTCGCCCTCTTCCTGATTGACCTCGATAAGATCAAATGGCTTAACGATAATCTAGGACATCTGCCGGTGATGAAGTGCTAAAGCAGGCCGCCCGTATTATTAACGAGGCCGCGGCTCCCCGTGGCATGACTGCCAGAATGGGTGGAGATGAGTTTATCATGTATATTGGCCACTCACCTTCGAAGCAAGAGGTCCGCGATATTACGGATAGAATGCAGATCAGCCTATCCAAATACATGTCCAGGTATGGAGTAACTCCTGTTGGCATGAGTATTGGAATAAGCTACTACCCAGCTGATGGTATGGATGGACAAGCCTTAATCCATATTGCTGATAACGCGATGTATCAAATTAAGAAGAGTCGTTCAATACAAGAACATAAAGGAGCTGCCTCGGTTTAAAGCCAGCAGCTCCTTTACTCTAAAACACTTTCCTATAAGTTAAAATCGATTTGAGAAATGAATTATAGCGCCTGGAATAACCTCTCCCCTTTGGTCGCAATGTACTTATACATCATACCGCATACCACCAACATCATGACTCCAATACCCGACAGGATGAGATTGACGTTCACGTGGGATAGGAGCAGCAATACGGCAATGGGTATCACTATGCTGACAAAGTTCAATAACATAGATACGTATACCGATGCACACTGCTTAATCACAGTGACTTCGCTGGTCCAGTCTAGTTTAGGAAACTTCAAATTAACGATAACTCCGAGCATAGCTGAATAGCATGCATAGATCATTGGGATCACAAGCAATAGCAAGCTTTCAATCCACCCGTACGCAAAGATATCATGAGCAGCAGACAGCTAATCACCGAAATCGGAATGGTGACGGTAAGATTAACCGCTACTTTGCTAAGCAGGACAGTCTTTTTTGATACGGGCGAGCTTTTGAGTATCCATAGATGGTTACCTTCCAGAGAAATCGAACTTGACGCTGTACAGCTTAATACGATAGTCAAAGAAACGACCATTGGAGCCATTCTACCCAAGTATTCAGACAATTGTGGAATTTCTAGCAACTGTCCAAGATTCTCCGAGCTAATAAACAAGAGGGCAATCGACGCCACAAGCAGAAAAATTATAATGATACTCGTATTCAGCACATATAAGGAAGAACTGAAGTATCGACGCAGCTCCTTAATATACAAAGCACGAAAAGGAGAAGATGTTCTTAGTGACCTCATCACATATTTACTTCTTGTATGAGATGTCGTCAAACCTGTGTGTATCGCTTTATATCTTGTGCCAAGTACTATAGAGAACAAGATGAACGCCAGGACCGAAATGGCAATAAATAATAGCAATGGACCGATCTGATAGGAGCAAACGGCATCTACATACATGGCTGCAAGAGGATACATTTTAAATATCATATCCGCCAATTGTGTACTCATATCGGTAAGCACCTGCTCATTTCCATTGATACGGAACGAACCGATCATAACACCAATGATTACAACCATAGTTAGGATGAGGCCAATCATTCGACTCGCTCTAAATCGCGAGGATATCCAGCTGATCAGCGCACCTATAAGGGTAGCCGCAATAATGGGCAATAACGGAATGAACAGGACTGTAACTAGAAAAAACAGATAGTATACAGCTTCAGGATTCACTTTGATCGCATACACCGCACCAGCAGGCACAATTAGTATCAAAGTGAAAAATAAATTCAGCACATAGAGATGTAGAACACGACTCGCTACCACATGGCTTGTTTTAATGGGTAACGACATGACCAGATCATAGTCTTTATAGCCAAATAAGACTCCGCTAGCCTTATAGATCGTTGTAAAGAACCCGACCATGGATGCTGCCGCCATCATAATAGCTAATAATAGATCCATACGTTCTATTTGTTCAAAGGTCTGTGCCAGCCCGTAACTGTACCCAAAGGAAGTTGCTGCAATCAAAACCATTCCTATTACAATACTGATGCTGAGTAGAAGAAATTTACGATTTTCCTTAACATCGTGTGCGTGCAATGCTTTATTCAATCCAAATGTGGATAGCAGCTGTACCTTCATTAATCTCCATACATTCATCATTTATCTATCAACTCCAGGAACACATCTTCAAGGCTGTGATCACCCTTCACATCCTCTGTCCTTCCATGGGTGATCAACTGACCCGCTTTGATAATAGCAATCTTATTACACAGCTTCTCAGCCACATCAAGTACATGGGTGGAGAAGAAGATGGCACTACCATTCCTGCACAAGTCTGCCATGATCGTCTTTAACGTGTGAGCAGCCTGCGGATCAAGCCCGACAAAAGGTTCATCCAGAACCAATAGCTTCGGCCTATGAATCAGAGCGGAGATGATCGCAAGCTTCTGCTTCATACCATGAGAGTACGAGGAGATCAAATTGCCTAAACTGTCAGTAATCTGAAAAGCATCGCCATATTTCTTAATCAACAGCTCACGATCTGTTCGTGAGACGCTATAGAGATCGCCAATAAAATTCAAGTACTGTATGCCCGTAAGATGATCGTATAGGTCCGGGTTGTCCGGAATATACGCAGTAACCCTTTTGCAGGCAACGGGGTCCTTCTTGATCGAGATGCCGTCAATTTCTATATCCCCTTCTTCAAAGTCTAGGACACCAACCACTGAACGGATCGTCGTCGTTTTTCCTGCACCGTTATGTCCAATGAAACCGTAAATATCACCTTTTTCAACCACTAGATTCAAATCATCTACGGCCTTCTTGCCACCCTTATAGCTCTTCGTAAAATGTCTTATTGTGAGCATCTTCCCTCACCTCTCCATAGGCGTAATATACAACTTAGCGCAGCATTCTAGCTTCTTTCTATCCGCTTTGCTAGTAGAATAACTATAATACGCTTAGCCTATGCAGAACGTTCAATTGTATCCGCTATTAAATAGTCCCTCCGCCGATAATGACGCACCCATAAATAAGAGCATCACCTTGCTTCATACCTCATGCCCCCTTTTTAGCAGCCTCATTTCCGTTCATACCTTGACTGCAAGTTTCTTGTAACTTCATCATTACTTCGATTATACAAAATGACGTAACGTCACTTTCAAGAGTTTATTTCATGAAGCGACCGCGATAATAAAACAAGCCCTCCCCGAATGGGAAGAGCTTGTTGTTCTTCATATTTTATGATCACACAACCAAAAACTTGGCCTCATGATCGCATTCTTCACATTTTACTGGTGGATCCCAATCAATAAACTTCGTATGTTCTAGATCCACAACGTCCGGTGCTTCTTCAAACTCTTTAATGAACTTATCGATTGCTACATCTACATGATCTTTGCACACTACATACATATACCTAAAGCATCCTCTCTGTTGCCGCAGCTTCTCAAAGCATACGCTTCTATAATTACAGATTGCCCTGTATCTGTTCTACCATACTCCGGTGCAAAAAGGAACCAATTTGCACATACTTCTGCGTGGAAAATATGTCCCCGCCTCCTATGGGTATCCTCCTGACGATAATCAGTTACCTTCTTGACTTAAGTCAATGAACGGAATCCAGCTCCTATCTAAAATAAGAGCAGATATCTTCATACAGGAGGTTTATTCTAATGAAAACTGTTAAAAAATTATCAGACCAACGGATATCTGCGTTAACTGCCAGTACATCACTAATTGTCATGGCACTCGTAGCATTCTTTGCCTATGGCTTCATTCATGGACGCCTTGTGGTACAGGATAATCCGGCACTGACATTTCAGAACATCCTTGCCTCGGTCAACCTGTTCAAAGCCGAGCTCCTCGGATGGTTGATCATTCTAATCTGTGACGTTATCGCTGCTTGGGCGCTCTATATCGTCCTGGCACCCATCCACAAAGGTCTTTCCCTATTTGGAGCCTGGCTCCGACTTATCTATTCCGCCATGCTCGGTATAGCTATCCTGAATTTAGTGTTTGTACTACTGCTTTCCAAGAATATCCCTTATTTATCTTCATTTGACGCCAGTCAGATTCAAGCCCTAATGATGGTATCTCTTGAAGCATTTCAATCAATCTGGTCGATCGGCTTGATCATTTTTGGAGGACATCTTCTCATTGTGGGCTACTTAGCTCTCCGATCTGGCAACATTCCAAGAATCATCAGCATTCTCGTGCTGCTTGGAGGAATTGGTTATATTTCTATTCACTTATGCAATATCTTTCTACCAGACTATAGTAAATGGATCTCAACTCTTACCCTTATATTCACACTCCCAATGACTCTAGGAGAGCTGGGACTAGCCATCTGGCTGCTATTTAAAAATCCTGCTCGTGAATCCGTCTCTTGATTCGACTTAATGACTCTGGAGTCATGCCGAGATAACTGGCTAATTGATGCTGAGGTACACGTTCGGCTAAATCAGGCCTTCTCCGCACTAATGCCTTATACCGCTCTTCAGGTGTAGAGGAGATGAATGAAGACCATTCATCTTGAACCTCCCCGAGGTTCTCCTCTACCATTTTGCGGATCATCGTCTCCAGTTGTGCATATTTACTGAACATACCCTGTTCCATATCAAGATCACCAACCACCAATACACAGTCTTCCAGACAAGTTAAAGTGTAAGGGGACGACCGATCCTGTCTATAATAATTGAAAATAGAAGCAGCTTGCTCTTCGGTATAGAAATTAGAGGTCGTCTCTTTCCCTGCCTCATCGATGAAATATTGCCTTACACATCCCTTCAGAACAAAATAGCATTTCGTTGGAACGTCCCCCTGCCTAAGGAGTACTGTCCCCTTCTTATATTCCTCCATACATATATCATCAATAATCGCTTGCTGTTCTTCTTCGCTAAGCGTTGTAAACTTAGACAGATACTTCATTAATATGCTTCTCATTGGGATCCCTCTCAGGTTCAGAAATTACGATGAACTTCATTCTCTATTTGTTATAGACTATAACATGAAATGATTTAGTCCCATAGATCGCCTTAATTAACAATTGACGGCTTTGGAGCTATCAAAATAAAATTGGAATATATTATGAGGATTAAAGAGCTTCCCTCGAACGTTCACAAGCGAAGATGAGTGATTCGAATTAGCAGGCTCCATAGAGAAAAAGGGGACGACAAATGCGAAAAATAACGGTAGCCGCATTGATCATTTTTTGCGGTTTGTTCATTCTGATGACAACGTACCAGCTGGCTGCCAATCGATCCGTTGAGAGCAGCCTTCCTGAAGCTGTGAACGGCAAAATGGATTTATCACAATGGAACTTCGCCACGGACGGCAGCGTACGCTTGGATGGAGAATGGGAATATTATCAGGATCGGCTACTGAATCCAGAAGATCCTAAGGCAGAGAATCGTCCTCCGGTGATGACGGGATATGTTCACGTACCGGATCAATGGGATCGTTATAAGGTCGTAGGGGGAAATGAATCTGCTTATGGACAAGCTACTTTCAGGCTACGAGTCGTACTACCGGAAGATAAAGGGCGGATCTATGGGATCAGACAGACCAATATCAAAACCGCTCATAGACTGTTTGTGAATGGCCTAGAGATCGGCTCTCGCGGGCAACCTGGGACGGACAAGCAGGCGACAGTGTCCTCCAATGCACCTTATGTTCGTTATTTCTCAGTAGACGGTAATACAGCAGACATCATTATACAGGTCGCAAATTATCGGTATTTTCAGGGTGGGATAACCCATTCAATATACTTAGGAGATCAGAAAGACATCCAATCTGCACGTGAGATGGCCGTTGCCAAAGATTTGATCGCTGCTGCGGTGTTCTTGTTAATGGGCAGCTATTTCATTGTACTGTTCTGGATGCGAGGACTTGAACGTTCTTGGCTTTATTTTGGCTTATGCTGTCTTTCGATGTGCCTGTTCACGTTGACACACGGCGAGAAAATCACGACACTGCTTCTTCCGGGAATCCCTTATGAGCTATATACCAAAATGCAAGACTTTACCGGTGTGTCATCGGAACTATTTCTACTATTATATGCGAAGCATTCCTTCCCCGGTCTGTTCCACAAACTCGCGTTGCGAGGATTTGGAGCGCTGATTGCTGTACGAATGTTGGTCATTCTAGTGACTCCGGCATCTATTTTTTCCCATTTAAGCAACGTAAGTTTCGTCTTGACCTTTGTAGCGGTTCTTTATGTGGTCTTCATAATGGCTGTAGCTGCGATGCGAAATATGGAAGGTTCGGTATATATGCTAATCGGAGCGCTGTCGCTGCTTACAATGGATGCGGTATCCACCCTGCAATTTTTCGGAGTTGCGGCAGCCTCTTCCGTTCAAAATACCGCATGGATATGTTTTGTTATCGCACAAGGGCTGTTATTGTCCGGAAGGTTCGTGAATGCATTTAATACCGTACATGAGCTTTCGAATCGGCTGCGTTCCATGGACCATTTGAAGGACGAATTTCTGGCCAACACGTCCCATGAGATGAGGACACCGTTACACGGTATTATCAATATTGCCCAATCACTGCTGGAAGGCGCAGCAGGTCCAATGACGCCGCAGCAGGAGGAGAACGTAGCGCTTATTGCAAGTTCCGGCAAGAGAATGGCTAATCTAGTGGGTGATCTGCTCGACTTCTCCAAATTGAAGCATGGAGAGCTCGTTCTAAACCACCAGTCCGTTGCTTTACGTCCGATTGTACGCATTGAATTGGAGTTATTCCGCCATCTGGTGGGAGATAAGCCAGTCAGTCTTATTGACCGTACCAGTAATCGGCACTTTGTCTACGCAGATGAAGACCGCTTGACGCAAATTTTGAACAATCTGCTCGGAAATGCACTAAAGTTTACTGCTTCAGGGGAGATCATCGTATCAGCGAAGGAAGAGGACGGCTGGCTGGCGATATCCGTAGCGGATACCGGTATTGGCATTCCGCACGATAAGCTGGACACGATATTCGAATCGTTCGAACAAGCTGGCAGCTTGATAGCCCTAGAGTATGGTGGTACGGGGCTTGGGCTTAGCATTACAAAGCATTTGGTCGAATTGCACGGCGGAACGATTCAAGTGAAGTCAGAGCCCGGTAAAGGTTCCGTATTTACGTTTACAGTGCCGCTTGCCACAGCGACGGATAAGTATGAGGATGAGATGGAGAGGGATAGTTCCGATGCTTGGCTGGAGACGGCAGCCGCTTCTCATGCCTCTTGGGTGCAACCTATTAGGCTGGAGGGTGATGGAGCTTTCACCATTCTTGTTGTGGATGACGACGCTACCAATCGACAAGTGCTGCTCAACTTTTTATCGATGGAGAAGTATACGGTTATTGCCGTATCCAGTGGGATTGAGGCGATCCGCCAGCTTGAGCGTAACCGGCGAATTGATCTGGCGGTTGTCGATCTGATGATGCCTGGCATGTCCGGTTACGAGGTATGCCAGAGCATTCGCAAGCGATTCTCGCTATCCGAGCTGCCGGTGCTGCTGCTCACGGCAAGAAATAGACCGGAGGAAATCATGGCAGCGTTCGATGCCGGTGTTAATGACTTTCTGGGCAAGCCGGTCGAGGCGGGTGAGATGAAAGCTCGTATTCGGACCTTGCTAAAGATGAAGAAGTCAGCTAGCGAATTAGTAAGCGCCGAGATGGCCTTCCTACAGGCGCAGATCAAGCCCCATTTTCTGTACAATGCACTAAATACGATCTCCGCTTACTCGCTTGATGATGCACAAGCTGCCCGGGACTTGCTGGCCAAGTTTAGCCAGTATTTGCGACGCAGCTTTGATTTCAGAAATCTGGACAGACTGGTTCCGCTGCGTAAAGAGCTCGAGCTTGTAGAGGCGTACCTATCGATTGAGAAAGCCCGTTTTGGAGATCGTCTACACATCGTGTACGACATAGAGGATAATGTGAACTGTCTGCTACCGCCACTCGTCATTCAGCCGTTAGTGGAAAATGCGGTGCAGCATGGCTTGGCCAACCGGAAACAGGGAGGTACAGTTATCCTCTCCATTCGAGCGGTAAAAGACAATGTCGTTATAACGGTAGAAGATAATGGATCAGGGCTTCAAAAGTCTCTCGCGGATCAATCACCTGAAAAAAGTGAAAAGGCAAACAGCGGCGTTGCACTGAAAAATATCCAGCAACGGTTGATGCGAATCTACGGCCACGGTTTTAACATGGATAGCAAGGCGACCGGAGGTACGGTCGTTACGATTCATATTCCGAAGGGAGAACACAATCATGATTAGAGTAATGGCGGTCGACGATGAACTGCCAGCATTGAGAATGGCCGAAAGTGTACTACGAACCTTCGACGATGTGCAGATTTGCGGTCTTTATAATGATCCGGAGGAGCTGCTAGAGCAAATGGACACGGTGGACGTGGACATGGTGTTCATCGATATCGAAATGCCCGGCATGAGCGGTCTTGAGTTAGCTGGCCGGATTCAAGAGCATAAGTCCGACGTCGCTATTGCGTTCGTGACAGCCTATGAGCATTATGCGGTCGATGCTTTTGAGACGGAAGCGCTCGATTATGTGATGAAGCCAATAACGGTGGAACGGTTACGTAAAACATTGGATCGGGTTACCAAGAAGCAAGGGGCAAGAACTGTGAATACACATTTGAAACGCGTGTCTGTTCAAAGTCTAGGGCGATTTGCCGTGGAATCCGAGGATGGAAAGAAGCTGAAATTCCACAGAGCAAAGACGGAAGAGATGCTTGCCTTCTTACTTCATCAACAAAATCAACCCATTTCCAAAGAAAGTATAATGGATGCCATGTGGGGGATCGAGACGCCGAGCGGGCGCAGTCAATGCTGTATACGACGATGTATCAGCTGCGCAAAGAGCTAGAGGCGTTCGGATTATTCGAAGTTATAGAGCAGAGTCGAGCTGGTGGGGGACGTTACCGTTTATTATGGGCTCCGGACAACTGGGATTACGATGAGTTTGAGATCATGTACCAACAATTCATAGAAAGCAATGATAGGACGACAGCAGCAAGCGCAATAGAGTTGTATAGAGGCGGGTATTTGACAGATAACGGATATGAATGGGCGACGGAAAAAAGGATCGTATTGGAATTGAAGGTCGTCGAGCTGCTGGAATATATGGCCGATTACGAGGTTAAGCAGCGCCGATTCGGGTCTGCATTATCACTCTTGCAAAGGTGGGAGAATTTACAGCCATATACGATACGTGTTCATGACAAAATTATTGCGCTCCATCTACTCATGAGCAATGCGGACGCGGCCGACGCGCATGAGAAGAAAGTAGAAGACTTGTTTGCCAGCGAATTGGGCATTTCTCCGGACATTGATAGGAAGATATTGGAGCTACATCCTTTGTCAGTATTTTAAATAGAATGAAAGCGGCTCTCCCGACTACAGGACGGGAGGCCTTTTTGTTATGTTCAAATTCGGTTCAAATTCGATAAGTATAATGTCGAACAGAGGCGAATAGGGAAAGAAAATGATTTAGTTACCACATATCTATCTCTAGAAGGAGGACATGATGAGAACGAAGTTTTTCAAAGGATTTCTGATTTTCAGCTTAATGCTGCAATTATTTATCAACGTATTTGCCAATCCGGTCGCTCAGGCGGCATCTCTTGATATTCGGGACAACTACACGATTTCTACGGTTGCCGGAACGGGGGTGGCTGGAAATGGTGAGAAAGGGCTAGATTTGTATATGGCTGGCCCCCAGGGCATAGCTCTCGATTCGGCTGGCAATATATACTTTGCCGAATTCAGTTCCCACAGAGTTCGCAAGCTTGCGCCGAATGGTCAAGTAACAACGGTCGCAGGCAATAGTATCCCCGGCAGTGACGGAATGGGTGGAGCGGCCACGGCAGGTCAGCTCTATAGTCCAAGAGGGATTGTGCTGCTTGGCCACAAGCTGTACATTGCAGATCAAGGAAGCAACACGATTAAAATGGTTGATTTGGATACCGGAATCTTAACCAAGATCGCCGGAACAGGAACTGCTGGGTTTGCGGACGGCCCGGCTGCGAATGCGCAATTCAATAGTCCTTATGCGATTGATGCAGATACAAACGGAAATTTGTACATTGCGGATTACTCCAACTATCGTATCCGGAAAATCGATAAGAACGGCAACGTTACGACCGTCGCAGGGAATGGAACTCAACCGGCGCAAGGCACTGCCGACTGGGTTCCGAATAATATCGACGCCCTGTCTGCCAAACTATTGAGCCCTGTATCTATTAAGATAGATAAGGTTGGAAATATCTATTTCGGTACAAATGCGAATCTCCTCCAAAAGGTAGATGCATCAGGGAAAATATGGAACGTAATAGGTAATGGGTCATTGGGCGACCCAAACAACGGAGCCACAGCCGCCTCGGTGGCGTTTGCCCCGCCAATGGGATTGGATATCAAACCTGGGACGAATGAAATTTACATAACCACGACTTTTTCTAGGAAAATATACCGTTTGGATGCTGCTGGAAAAATAAATACAGTCGTAGGTAGGGAACTTATCCACCCGTCAATAAGGACGATGGACCTGCGTCGACCAGGGACTTAGATTATCCGACTTTCGTGAATTTCGATTCGGAAGGCAATCTATATTTTGAAGATGCCCAGAAGATTCGAAAATTGACCACGGATGGTCAGATCGTTACATTGGCGGGACAAGGTACTATGGATATACAAGGGATTGGTCCGGCAACTTCGGCACAGCTGGATCATCCCGAGGATGTAGTTGTCGATGCCAATAATAACCTCTACATATCGGATCCGGGGAATCATCGGGTCATGGAGGTTTATGCGACGAATGGAAGAATGATTCAATATGCAGGAACAGAAATTCAAGGGGACACCCAGGTGACGTACGCAAGAGCCTCTCATTTCAATCGTCCGAGCGGACTGGCCGTCCGAGGCGTTGGATCTTTATATATTGCCGATTCTCTTAATCATCGGGTTCGTTCTACCGTCCCGGTAGCTTATGGCGCCATGATGACCTCAAGTTATGGCGCCGGGAACGGTACTTCGGGCTTTAGCGGAGACGGCGGATATAGCATGGCTGGGCAGTTGAACTCGCCTTCCGGAATGGCCATTGACCCTACATCGTCTTCGCAGGATTATTATATTGCGGATACGGTCAATAACCGCATTCGCAAAGTAACAGGTAATACGAGCAATATAATGACTTATGCCGGCAACGGGACGGCAGGATATACAGGCGACGGCGGGAGCAGGGCGGGAGCGCAATTGAATGCTCCTCGCGGAGTGGCTGTCGACAGCCAGGGGAACGTATATATTGCCGATACGGGCAACCATGTAGTTCGGAAAGTGGCGAAAGCGACGGGAATCATCACAACCTTCGCCGGGAGTGGCGAACAAGGGTACAACGGAGACGGCGGTCAGGCTTCTTCGGCTCAGTTGAGCAGCCCTTGGGATTTGGCTTTTGACAAATATGACAATCTCTATATCACGGACACAGGCAATCACGCGATTCGCAGAGTGGATCTAAATGGTTCAATCATGACCGTAGCCGGCAACGGCGAGGCAGGCTTCAGCGGAGAAGGTACTTCAGCGTTGACTGCGAAATTGAACAGTCCGACAGGTATTTTCGTCACAAGCAAGGGCGAAATCTATATTGCAGATCGCGATAACAATCGGGTTCGCAAGGTTGTCCAGCAGACAATAGCCAAAGCGAGCGCTAGTATTACCTCGCACATAACGGGGAATGCGCAGAGCGTTGCCGTAACCGTCAATACGTTCGGAGTGGTAGACGGATCAGCTGTCACCGTTCAACTCGTGGATGGCAAAGGTAATGCTGTTGCAGATGTTAAGGGTACAGGTTCGATCGCAAACAATTCGGCAGTTGTCAATGTCACGATTCCTGCGGCGGTGAACGGCGGCCAGTATCGGTTCAAAGTTCAAGTCTCGGGTTTAGCCGAAGAGAAAAGAATCGACTACCGTATCAAATTATTCCCTGCCGATCATGCCGACTTGCACGATCTTGCGGTGAACGGCGCCACTATAGCCGGATTTGCTAAGGATACGCTGGAGTATGATGTGGAATTGCCCTTTGGCACGATAGAAGCGCCGACAGTGACTGCCGCTTCCGAAGCCGAAGATGCGAGCGCCGTCGTCACTCCAGCCGTCAGCTTGCCGGGTACAACGACGATCGTCGTCACCGCGGAGGATGGAACGACGACCAAGACGTATCACGTGAACTTTACGCTAGCGCTCAATCCAGCTAAAGCTATAACTGGTTTCGTCTTCGACGGCTTGAGTCCAACCGTAGAGGGAACGGTTGACGAGGCTACGAAAACCGTTGCGGTTACAGTTCCATACGGAACGGACGTTACAAATATCTCTCCGACAATCGTTCATACGGGGGCCACCTTATCTCCGGAAAACGGCGTAACGCAAGACTTCTCCAGCCCGGTGACCTACACGGTAACGGCAGCTGACGGAAGCACGGCAAACTATGTTGTAACTGTCACGATCGGGGATCCATCTACCAACGCCGACTTAAGTAATCTAACGGTTGATGGAATAACTATTAACGACTTTGCTTCGGATACGACTACTTATGATGTCGTATTGCCGTACGGAACGACCGAGGTACCGATCGTAGATGTAACGGTTCACGATAAGGGGAAAGCGAATGCCGTTGTTGCCCCAGCTACGGATCTGCCGGGCACAACGATGATCGTCGTTACCGCAGAGGATGGAACGACGACCAAGACGTACCAGTTGAATTTTACGGTCGCTTTGAATACGGCTAAAGAAATAACCGGATTTCGCTTTGACAGCTTTAATCCAACCGTAACGGGAACAGTATACGAAGATGCAAGAACCATTACGATCATAGTTCCTTATGGAACGGACCTTACAAATCTGTCGCCAACAATTATTCATACGGGAGCAACCTTGTCTCCGGCAAGCGGCGAGGCGCAAGACTTTCTACCCCAGTGACCTATACGGTAACGGCAGCTAACGGAAGCACGGCCGATTACGTCGTGACCGTCACAATCGGAGATCCTTCCAGCGATGCAGATTTGAGCCATCTTACGCTGTCCGCCGGAAGCCTTACGCCTAAGTTCATAGCTTACGGGACAGATTACGCCGCAACCGTAAGCAATGCAACGTCCAGCGTTACGGTTACGCCTACCACATCTCATGCTCACGCCAGCGTTGTCGTGAATGGACAGCTTGTCCATAGCGGAGCAGCTAGCCAAGTGATCCCGCTGGCAGTTGGGACAAACATGATCACAATCATCGTTACAGCTGAGGACGGGATAACGACTCAAACCTACACCGTAATGGTGACGCGTCAAGCGGCTTCCGGCAGCGGATCGTCCGGATCATCGTCTCCAACTCATACAACTACGACAGAAATCATAACAGTCGATGTAACTGCAGGCGACAAAGGGGGCGTGTATAAAACCATAATCGAACGCACCACCAATTCGGATGGAACGAAGAGCGACCACGTAACCCTTTTGCCAGAGAAAGCGAAAGAAGCTATAGACAAAACAAAAGCTGCAGGCGCCGATACGGTGCGTATCCTCATTCCCGACACCAAAAATGAGGTGAAGGAAGTTCGCGTAGATTTGCCTTCTCAGGCCATTCGAACGATAGCGGACAGCGGGTTGGCTCTACAAATTGATACGGACAACGGTATCATCACGATTCCGAACGGTTCCTTGCAAGATATGAATTCTGATCTTTATTTTCACATTGTGCCTATTAAACAAGAAACCGAGCGCAAGCAAGTGGAAGAGAGAGCGAAGAAAGAGCAAGTCGTTCGAGAAGCGTTAGGCGATGGCAGCGTAAAAATTGTAGGCCGTCCGATGACCATCGAGACGAATATGAGCAGTCATAAAGTTCAAATTACACTGCCGATAGATCGTTCGCTGCTCCCGCAGGATGCGAAGGACAAAGAAACGTTTTTGGAGAACCTGGTCATTTTCATTGAGCATAGCGACGGAGAGAAAGCTCTCGTTCGATCGGTTCTGGGCGATTACCCGGATGGAAGACTGGGCTTAACCTTTACGATTGAGAAATTCAGTACATTTACGATTCTTAATATGGACAATTGGTCCAAGTATATAGCTGCGGGGCAAACAGACGCCAATGGATCACATAAAGCCTATATCAACGGATATCCGGATCACACCTTCAAGCCTGCAAACTCGCTTACTAGAGCAGAGATAGCTGCGATCCTGTCTCGCATACTTGAAGCTCCGCAAGCGAAAGCCGATATTTCTTACCCTGATGTATCTCAGAAGCATTGGGCCAATGACGTTATTGCTCAAGCGAGTCAGACCGGGCTGATGAAAGGATATCCGGATGGCAGCTTTAATCCCGATGGAGTGATTACACGGGCAGAAATGGCGGCTATCTTGGCAAGATGGATGCAACTAAACGGAACACCAGATCAGAGCTTTACAGATGTGCAAGGTCACTGGGCGGAGCAGGTTATTGCTCAAGTGAACCAGGCTGGGTACATGACCGGTTATCCGAATGGCAGCTTCCAGCCAGACAAAGCGTTAACACGGGCCGAGGCTGTGGCGATAATCAACAGAGTAATTAAACGCGGGCCTCTCTACGGAACAACGTTCAAATCTTGGTCAGACGTTGCGGACGATCATTGGGCATTGAATGAGATCGAAGAAGCTTCACTAGATCATCGCTATGTCGCTCGTCCGGAAGGCGGGGAAGAACAAACGAAATAAAAATGGTGATGTTGTGGGTCTAAAGGACGAGCTTGTTCTACTAATAACACACGGTTTGCCCATTCTATTCTTCACATATATGGCAACGGATGTGTTACTACGCAACAAGAGAAAAACAGAGAATGTGCTGCTATGCCTTATCTGCCTATGCTACCTTCTTCTTTTCGCCGAAGAATATGTTAGGAACCAGGTCAGTATCGAATATAGCCGGTTGCTCTCTTCCGTCTGGTTTAGCAGCACAGGAATATTAATTCCTGGTCTCTGCTTTCATTTTCTGTTCAAATTGACTCGCTTGGAAGCGAGCATGCCAAGGATTGTTTATCCTTATATATTCTATCTACCACTGCTCCTTATCATCGTTAGCTTTGTAACAGGTGCGGAATTGATCTCGGCACAGCAATTTTATGAGTTAGGCATGTGGAAGTTGCCCGTCTATAACACAAGATATTACCTGACGTTGACGATCGCCGTCATAACAGAAATTCTATTTCTCATTCCTCTATTTATTGCCAAGCAGAGGGCAGATACGGATGAGCAAAAGTCGATCTACCATTTATTAATTATCGGAATTATAGCTTCTATAATCTTGAATTGCGTATTGGGCTATATCAACTACGGCGGGAATATGCCTCCATATCCCTACATATATAATGGAATTATATGGTGTTACCTTTTGCGCCATACGATGCATAGGCATGACTTCCTTAGCTATTACGATAAACGGTATGAGAAGCTATTCCATCTGAACCCCGATCCGATCGTACTTATCGATCTTGAAGGAAAGATTAAGGAGGCCAACTCTGGAGCAATTAACTTATTGGGGGCACATACGATAAGTTCGACCCCTATTTTCAATCTATTAAGTGATCGGATCAAGGAACAAATACATGACAGGAAGGTAATCTATCATTATGAAACTAAGCTCCTGTTAGAAAACAAACAACCCCTTCTACAAATCGATGGAGACTATGTATCAGTGGATAATGAGTTGCATGTCCTCTTGATTCTCCGGAATATTACGATGCAGAAGAAGTATCAGGAAGAAATTCAATTTCTGGCCTTTCATGACCCGCTTACTCGAATTCCGAATCGGAGATTATTTCATAAGAAATTAAACGAGGCCCTATCGGAAGCGCAGCAGAGCAACGAAACACTGGCTCTGCTGCTTATCGATCTTGATCAAATGAAGTGGTTAAACGATAATTGGGGACATTTGGCCGGGGATGAAGTGCTAATACAAGCAGCCCGCATTATTGGTGATAAAGCTACTCCATACGGAATGGCTGCAAGAATGGGCGGGGATGAATTTATAATGTATGCCCGTCATTCGCCATCAGAATACCAAATTCAGGCGATAATAAGCGAGATGCAACTTGCCCTTACTCAATATATGAAAAAATTCTTCGGAGAAACATCTGTTGGAATGAGTATCGGTGTAAGCTATTACCCTGCTGACGGTACTGATGGACAAACCCTAATCAACATAGCTGATAAAGCTATGTATCAAATGAAGAAAAGCCGTTAACGGCGTACAGCCCTCCTCTATATCGATTCCAATGTAGAGCAGACATGATCATATTGAGAAAATAATAAGGCGCATGAGCTGATAGAACAGCTTCATGCGCCTATATGTTAGCCGCTGCTATACGCGGCTGAGTATACTTATTATCTATCACCAAGCCCGGATTCGATCTCTGAATCGGACGGCTTATCCGTCAGCTTACAGTTAAATGTCTGCAGCTTGCCATCGCGATAAAAAGTGATCTCTAGCGTATCTCCGACCTTCTTCTGGTCGTACAAATACTTGCGAAGTTCCCGTGTCGAAGCGACGGGTTCTTTATCCAGTTGCACGATAACGTCGTTGAGCTGCAATCCCGCTAATTTACCTGGACCATGCGCTTCTAGTACGATGACCCCAGACGTAATATTCTGCGGTAACTTCAACTGCTTGCGCTGTTCAGCATCAATTGGAGCATAAGGATTATCAAGATCTAGCGTATATACCCCGAGATATGGACGGATAACCTTGCCATACTGCATAATACCGTCCACCGTCTTCATCACATCATTTACCGGAATAGCAAAACCGAGACCTTCCACGCCCGTATCGGAAATCTTCATCGTATTAATCCCAATCAGACGGCCCTTTAAATCCACCAATGCACCACCGCTGTTGCCCTCATTGATCGCAGCATCGATCTGAATAACTTTCTGTTCCCAATCATAGACCCCATCCTGGTTAAGCGATATGGGAATCAGACGGCTCGTATAACTAATGATCCCCGACGTCAATGTCCCCCCAAGTCCGAGCGGATTTCCGACGGCAATGACCGTCTCACCGGCCCGCAGTTTATCGGAATCGCCAAGATCAATCACTGAGCTAATCCCTTTGGCATCTATACTCAGCACAGCTATATCATTAATGGAATCCTGACCAACAATCTCCGCCTCTCGCGACACACCGTCGCTGGACACGACCTCTAGATCATCCGCCCCGCTAATCACATGACTATTCGTAATAATATAAGCCTTGCCGTCTTCTTGCTTGAAGATCACCCGGACCCCAGTGCTGCATCCTCATTAAATTTTCTACTGAATTCGTTATGATTCAGAATGCTTACCACACTCGGAGCCACTTTAGCGGCTGCTATGCTAATCCGGTTGAACGGATCGCTTGGATCCTCGCCAGTACTAACCGTATTGATTAAATCCACAGGGGTCTTCACGGGGTGAAAGCCGAAAAAAACACTAAACAGCATCACTACAAAGGTTGCGCTAAGCAAAGAGGAGATCAATGAGACTTGCCAGGTGGATAAGCCCTTCTTCCTTTGCTTCGGCGCCCTCCAGCCTTGCTCCTGTTTCGGTGATCTACGCAAATGCCGTCTAGATATCTTTGTGGAGTAAAAATCATCATCGAACAATCCCATCAAGTCTCCCCCTCCATGACTCTGCCCTAGGTATATGTATATTTCTCATCCAGTTCTTCGGCTGGTCAATCCCATCAGAGTCGTAAGTTCCCCTTCAAACTGTATGCCGGTACAGCAAAGCCATATGACCACACAATTACCAATTTATTTGACGTCAACATCGACCTATAAGTTTCATCTCCTGAAGCCAATTTCTAATCTTTTTGGGCTGATCAGGAATGTTTGTCCCAAATCTGGACTACACTACTTCTAAGCGATAGTTTTATAGAATCTAGCCTATAGTTTTATTCTATCATATCCTAAGCTATACCGGATGGGACTATAGTATTTTCCAATCAGGGAAATTTCGCTAGTAATCGCTTACAAAATAACTTTTTTCTGTTCTCTACTACTGCTACCAATTTAATCTGATATACAAATATCTCTAAAGGAGCAATACGCCTATGAATTCCAATTCCTTCTCTCCATTACAAGAAGTCCATATGCTGGCCAAGTTAGCCGACATAAAAGAAGAGCATTACCATCAACTGGTAACGCTCAGCGCAATAATAGAACTATTAATCGAGAAAGGGATGATTACCCGGGCCGAAATTGAGGCAAAAGCAGTCGAGCTGAATTCTTTTATAAGTCAGCCACCGTATCCCACGGTGTAGGTCGATCAAAATAAGTGTCGCATAATTTAAATTCGCTGTCCTTATAGAAGCAGCCGCGGTCCTCCATGGCGCCCCGCACCGACATTCTAGCCAGATCCGGTATGTTATGCTCACGGCTCAAATGAGCAAGATAGATCCGCTTGATCCTTCCGCTCAGAATCTCGCTCATCAATTCGCCTGTCGCTTCATTGGACAAATGACCCATATCGCCGAGAATACGCCGTTTGATATTCCACGGATATCGTCCCATACGCAGCATCTCGATATCATGATTCGCTTCCAGCACAATGACATCGGAATCGGCTATCGACATTTTCACTTTATCGCTGGCATAGCCTAGATCCGTACATACGCTTAGCTTCTCCTTACCGTCATAGAAGCAGTAAGCTACAGGCTCAGCGGCGTCATGTGAAATGCCGAAGGATTCCACCCTAAGTGAACCGAAATCCCGAGTCTCACCCGTCCCGAGGATTCGACGGTTCTCTTCGGCAATCTTGCCGACTGCCTTCTCCATCGCTCCCCAAGTCTTCTCATTTGCATAGATGGGGAGGTTATATTTCCTCGCAACCGCTCCAAGTCCTTTAATATGATCCGAATGCTCATGCGTTACCAGGATTCCCTGGATCTCTTCACCAGAGACCCCACGTTCCCCAGCAGCTCATCAATACGCTTTGCGCTAAATCCGGCATCGATCATCAATGTCGTCTCTCCATTAGCAACCAGTGTCGCATTCCCCGTTGATCCGCTTGATAATACTGAAAATCGTAGACCCATTTCCCCATTACTCCTTCGCTTTCTCTGTATTCGGACTGATGACGTCCCCGCTGATTCCCTGCACGTAATACTCTTTGCCGCTCTCCAGAATAAACCGCCAAGCCGGCGATGCAGGAAGGTGGGCATCCGAATTGAACACCTCGCCATAATAACCAAGCTCTATCTCTGTAACGACCGCACCATCCGGAAGGAAGTTCTCGATCAAATTACCAAGAGCTTTAGAAGCGGATAATACCCGTTGCTCCTTCTCATCCCCCGGATCGCTGATCTCAATCTTAGGTTGTGTATACGATATAATTTTCTGCTCGCTGTAATAAAGCGTAAGATTAATCTTGAATAGTGGCCATTTACCATCGACCAGAGGGTGCAGTATGAATTCTCCAGCCCGGCTGGCCGCTTCATCATACCGGTATTCCCCGATATCGGGGATACTTCCCTTCAATGCGTTAACCAATTCCTTACTCGTAAAGATCAGCTTGCTATCTACAGGAGACTCTAGATCAATCATCCGGTCGTTCTGATCCCCGTCTAAAAAGCGATAAGAGATCTTCGGCAACGCAGGCGTATCTCCCGGAATTTTCGCCAGAATCTTGATCCCCTTCTCATCCATCGCCTTCTGAATGTTGCTCTCCAGTGAAGTGAAGTCCAGATTGGAATCCGCCTGCTCCTGCAGATCATTCCATAGCTGATAACCAAGTACCAGATTTAGCAGCAAAAAAGCATAGATCAACACATTCTTCGCACGGCTCCAATCCATCCTTCAGCCTCCTTTCCAATCTCCACACGTACATTAAATCATTAAGCTGTAGATTGGTTTTCTCACGACACTTTAGCCCTTATGGCAGAATTCTCGTGGCCCCGTTCTGCAACTCAGCAACCCACATCGGTGTCAACTTGAGCCCCTCCTCACCAAGCGAAGGGAGATAAGCAGGATACAAGCGCTTGATAACGGATTCTCGGCTTAACAGTTCAAGCTTCTTCCGCAGTTCTTCCCGCCTGCTAGCTGTACAACCTTCTTATCCGAGCCCTCCCCGATCGAATAGATCAGTGACCGCTCATAACCCATAATTGTCCCTTGGCGAAGTTCAAGCGAGATAACGCCGTAGCGGAAGGTCGATTGATCAATGATTGGGAACGCGCCATACTGTCCAGAACCATAATACTGCTGGAAAACAACCGACTGTGATTCCATGCTGGCCCCTTCATTCTGATCCAACCGATATTTCCCGTTCCAGCCTCCATGTTGATTGACGAAATCGACAGCAGACAGCGCATTCCGACCTGGACTGCTCTCACCAGCTACAGCCGCCGCTGCAGGGTCCGTATAATTGATCCAATTACGGCCCTGACGCACCTGCAAGCTCCGCCTACCGTCCGTATAAATCTCCGATCCATCCTTCTCGCGAATATAGCGGGTAATACTTGGATCAAAGAACAGACTGCTCTGCATCTGCTCTGTAGAGAACAATCCTACGGGCAGTGTCGTCTCGACCATTTCAATCGGCTGCTCCGGAATGTAATATCCTTTCTCCATCGTATAAGAGATCCAATCCTTGCCGAAATCAGCCTGTTGCTTCACGTCCTGTACCGTCAAATCGGCCTTGGTCGCTTCATAGACGACATCACCCCGTGAACTGAAGAAGAATACTCTTACCTGATCCTCCGTCTCGGTGCTGTAAATCAAGAGCCGGCTTATGCTCTCACCTTCGAACAGCGGATCTTTGGCAATCTGCATCACCTTCTGCAGAAGCTCCACCGGAACTCCTTTGCCGAAATCCAGTTCAAGCCCGACCTGATCGCCGCGAATTTCCGACCAATTGATGTTCTGTACGGGATAACGTTGGAACCCGTCGAACTGCCGACCCTTCAACCGAGAGTAGATCAGGTTATAGAATGTCGATTCTGGATAAAAGACCGTATGGCGATTATTGCCCAAATGAACGGTAATCTGTGAAGGATAGAGCAGTTCATCGGCTTCCAATTCCGTCCCCATATTCTCGGTCTTCACATAATCATTTGCCGTCTTCACAACCGGATCGCTGCCCGGTAGACGATAAATTAAGAAATAACTCTGGATCAAACTGCAGACAACAAGCAAAACAAGTGCCAGTGATTTTATATTTTCCCTCATGGCATCCTGCCCCTTGTTCCTGCAGCGGCAGTGTGAAGGTCACTTTCGTCCCTTTGCCCAGCTCCGATTGCAGCCAGATCGTTCCACCATGCGCTTTAACAATTTCCCGGGCAATGGACAAACCGAGGCCTGTACCGCCCATATTTCTTGAACGGGCCTTGTCTACCCGATAGAAACGCTCGAAGATTCGCTCCTGATCCTTCTTCGGAATCCCCATCCCGTTATCTTGTACGGATATGGCCAGCATTCCATCATGCATGTCCCTTGCTTCAAGAGAGAGCGTCCCGCCCTCCGGCGTATACTTGAGTGCATTAGAGATCAGATTGTCCAATACCTGGTCGATCTGATCTCGGTCAATCCATACAGTGCCTACACCGTTGTCTGCACTCAAGTTAGGCTTAATCCCCTTCTCCTGCATCTGGAACGAGAAACGGTCAGCAACTTCCTCCAACATATCCATCACATTCATCGGACGCTTGCGCAGTTCAGCCTCCTTCGAATCGAGCCGCGATAAATGCAGCAGATCCGTAACGAGCCGGATCATCCGTTCCGTCTGGTTCTGGATTACCGAAGCGAACTTTGGACCAAGCTCCGCATCCTGCATAGCGCCATCCTCCAGCGCCTCCGTATAGCTCTTGATCGTTGTTAGCGGTGTACGCAGCTCATGAGACACGTTGGCTACGAATTCACGACGTGATGCTTCCAGCTTCTCCTGCTCGGTCACGTCCTGTAACACCGCAATCGTACCGACAATCCCGATCTCGCGGCGATGAATCGGCGTGAAAGTCACTCGAATCATGAACTCATCGCCCTCAAAAGTCTCATTCTCCAACAAAGTAGAATGCATTGTTCCCTGAGCCAGAATGGCCTGCTCTTCCTCTGTAAGATGAAGCAGCTCCATAATATCCATATTGCCTGCCAGCTCTTCATCAACCATAAGCATCTCGCTTGCACGTCTGTTCATGAGAATCACCTTATTATTCTCATCCGTGGCGATAACACCATCGCTCATATTGGTCAAAATCGAAGCCAACTTTTCCTTCTCCTCTTCGTTCTGAGCGAGTGCATCACTCAGCCTGCTCGTCATGTAATTGAACGCCTTGCTGAGCTGGCCAATCTCATCACTACCGAATTCGGGCATCTTCTGGTGGAACCGTCCTCCGCCACAGCCGTCGCACGCCGCGTCAGTTCCTTGATCGGCGCAGTGATCGTATGCGCGAGAATGACTCCCAGTACGGCTGTCAGTCCCAGTGCCAGCAATATTCCGGATATAAAAATATTGTTAATCCGCTCCATCGTCGCATATAACTCGCTCATCGAGGCAGCGATATAGATCGCTCCAACGATCTTGCCGTCGCTGACTACGGGCTTGGCTACGACCTTCTTGCGGATGTTGTCATCATCGATAATATACTCCTCATTGTCACGGATACCCTGTAGTGCACGGCTGACCACCGTCTGTGTGTTCTTTGTGCCGACATAATCAGCATGCGACGGCTTAGAGGTCGTCAGTACTTTGCCACTGGCATCGAGCACCTGAATCTCCGCTCCATTGATCGTGAACAGGTTATTGACCAATACACGCAGATTTTCCATCGACTCTTCCGCCGACTCCCCGACAACGCCCAAATTCTGTGCCGCCAGTACGGAGAGTAACTCCGCCCGCTCCTGCAATTCCTTCGTAAAATTGCTGGTTAACGAGGTCTTCATTGCGCTCACAAAATAAACCCCGATCAGCTGCATGGCAATCAAGATCAACAGCACATAAATAATGATCAGCTTTACTTGGAGCGTCCGAAAGAAAGCGGGCAACCGCATCTAAAAACCACCCACCTTGGAACTGCGCATCATATACCCCAGCCCGCGCCGTGTCAATATATATTCCGGCTTGCTCGGATCCTTCTCGATCTTCTCCCGTAATCGGCGGATCGTCACGTCCACAGTCCGCACATCACCGAAGTATTCATATCCCCATACCGCTTGCAGTAGATGTTCACGGGTCATCACCTTGCCTGTATTCCTCACCAAATAATAGAGTAGCTCGAACTCTCGATGCGTCAGATCAAGAGGCTCCCCATTCTTATATACCGTGTACATATTCGTATCAATAAACAATTCGAACAAGCTGACTCCCTGCCGTTCATCCGGCTCTTCTAACGCAGCTGGTTTCTGCTGCCGGCGCATTTGTACCTTTACCCGGGCTAGCAGCTCCCGCGTACCGAAGGGCTTGGTCACATAATCATCCGCGCCAAGCTCAAGGCCCAGCACTTTATCAATTTCTCCGTCCTTAGCAGTCAGCATGATGATCGGAGTTTCCAGCTTGGCCCGGACCTCCTTGCAGACATCCATCCCGTCCTTACCAGGCAGCATCAGGTCAAGCAGAATCAGATCGGGTTGCTCCGAGAACGCAAGCTCAACAGCAGTGATACCATCGAAAGCGAGTATAACCTCATACCCTTCTTCTCCAGATTAAATTTTAGAATATCCGCAATCGGCTGTTCGTCATCAACTACGAGAATTTTCCCTTGCATAGCATCATTCACCCCATACCTTCTGGCTTGACCAATCTCTTATTATCTTACCATATCAGACAATCCTCTTCATAACCTATAGTTATTTCTTAACCTCACCGGGACATAAAAAGGACCCGGTCTAATCATCGACCAGGTCCTTAGTCAGGCTATCATATCAATTGTCATAATTGCGATATTATAAAAACTTCAATGGATTCTGCAAGCTGCCATTCTTATGAATTTCAAAGTGAAGATGGGTTCCCGTAGAACGTCCGGTATTGCCCATAACTCCGATCTTCGAACCTTTTTCCACAACTTGTCCCTTCTTTACGCTGATCTTACTCAAATGACCGTACAGCGTCTGATATCCATTCTTATGATCCACGATAATACAGTTACCATACCCTGATTTCTGGCCAGCAAAGCTAATCACACCATCGTCGGCAGCCATAATCGTCTTATTGCTGGCTACAAGGTCAACGCCCTTATGCATTTTGCCCCAGCGCTTTCCGAAGCTGCTGGATAAGCGGGCTCCCGATACCGGCCAAGCGAAATCACCAGATCCTTCGCCAAGAACAACCTTCGTACCCTTCACAACGATCTTCGGTGAAGACTCCTTCGTTACCGTTTGTCCAAGCCATTCCTCAGCAATCACTTCACCATTTTCTTTCGTGATTCGGTACTCCACTGTCTTAAGACCACTGGAGCCTTCGGCAATCACCTTCGACTCCCCGGAGCGCATGCTATCGCTCTTGCGAATCTCGATCTGCGGCTCAGTTTCGATCTCCTCAGATACATGTTCTACAGTACGAACTGTAAGCGACGGCTGCACCGTCTTAATATTTAGGACCTCACCAATTTGCATGGTGAACTCTTTGATCTCAGGATTGTTTACCTTCAATTCATGTTGAGTGATCGCAAATTTCTTGGCGATCGAAGAGATCGTGTCACCCTCTCGAACCTCATAAGTGATCGCCGACTCGTCACCCTTCAGGATTCGCTCAATGGCCTTATCTACATCCATGACCTTGTTCGGATCTGTCTTCGTAGCAATCCTAGCAACATCCTCTTTGATCTTCACCGATTCAATCGTAGTTCCATGACTATCTGTTGCTTCTGCACTCGTCTGCTGGATACCGCCCGTCTTCTTAACCTTGGCCGCGAATCCTTGTACAGCTTGCATCTGCGGTGCATATTTACCCTGCAACTTGCTCAGCACCTCATCCGCCGTAGCCTGATCCTTCACGATCCCAATCAATTTGCCATCGACTCTTAGCTCGACACCCTTAGCATAACCCTTGAGCATGCCGCCCAGCTTCGCAAGTGTCTGTTCCGAATCGACTTCGGCTTTATACGATTTCTCCATCTCCGTAGTGATGCCATCTGTATATAATCCCATTTCAGCCTGGGGATATTTCTTATTTAATTCTTGTTCTTTCTGTTGGTACAGAGTCTGTAATTGTCCTTCATCCGAAATCGTACCAATCTCCTGCCCGTTTACATACACCCGGTAATAAGGCACCATATTTGCTTCAACATATTGCTGACCTGCAAAATAGACAGTACCCGCAAGTACGACAGTCGCGATCGCGCTAACCGCTATAATACGGGTCTTTCTACGGCGGCCCGTGGCAGCCGGAATGGCCTCGTGGTGCTCGGACATCTCTTGATCGTTTTCCGGGCGGCTGTTCATGGATGCATCTTCAGACTTCTTGCGCCATAGCTGCCACCGATTTCCCCTGAAACCTATCATATTGATCTCCTTTTCCATATCGACTATGTAAGACTACAGTTTAAATAGTTTCAAAATTTTAACCTTTTACAACTATTTAATACTTTATCACAGCCAGGTAAGGGATTTCAACTAGAGTAAAAAACGAAAAAACCCGCTTGTAGTGCGGGTTTGCGATGTATTTCATGTAATTGGATGGTCTAGTATATAATTTACATTTTTGCTAATATTGGCGACAATCTTTAAAAACGCTTAACAATACGTGTTCAAAAAGTTCGGTTCTTAGCACCGAAGCTTATGCTTCCGACGTGCTTTTTTGAGAACGCTACGACTACCTCTATAAGAACTCATTTTTTTAATATATTCATCATCTTAGTATACTCCGCCTTATCCAAATACTTGGATAAGATCTGCTCGATCTCTATCATTTCCGTCTCCGTTAACCCATCCTCCATCGCTTCGGTCAGTTTCTGCATCTCCTCCTGAGGCAGCTTCGTCATGAGAATCTTGAACACTTCCTCCTTCTCCTGATTAGGAAGCTCATCCTTCCTCGCTATCAGATCATCCGGTGTGACCAGTACCTGACCCTGCTGTTCTGATGCATTTTGCCCAGCCTGAGAGGATATCCCCCCATCGCCGAAACCGAATCCTCTGGTGCTTGCCCATCCTCTTGACCGGTCCCAGCAGGCTTATCATTTCCAACTGTTCCGTCAGAACCTACCGCATTCGTATCGGATCCCACACCATCGCTTGAACTAGTATCGCTACCCGTCTCTGAAAGAGATCCCAATCCTCCTGTATCCGCTGTTCTATCCGGCAACCCATCCTCCGTCCCCGTCTTATCAGCCACCTTGTTCCCGGTCTTGCCTCCGAAACCTAGTATTCCTTTGACCATACCACCCAAAGTCGGCGTCTCCCCGGTGATCGGTATATTATAACTGCCCAGCAATGACTGAATATACGAATTGACTACATAGCCTGTCGTCATTACTGTAAGCAAGCTAATGACAATTGCTGTAATGGACAGCTTGAACAGCCTCCACATCCACTTCATTCGATTTCCTCCTTCTAGTCAGCCTATCGATCTATGTATCTTCCGGCATTCTATCAACAGTATGGACGACAGATGTGGAGTTCAACCTCATTTAAGCCAAAAAGCCGCTTCAAGAGCGGCTAAATCCTCTCTTGAAGCGGCTTTTCTTATCATCGTACTCTCTAATTCAAATTATTCGTAAATCGGTAATACTTGATTCGTCTGGCTGCGGTTGCGACCAACAGAGAAGATCGCAATCGGAATTCCTGTTAGCTCGGATACACGCTGTACATAATTGCGGGCGTTCTCCGGCAAATCAGCAAGTGTCTTCGCTTCGGAAATATCCTCAGACCAACCTGGGAGCTCCTCATAGATCGCTTCACATTCTGCCAGCATCTTCAAACTAGCCGGATAATGTGTGATAACTTCTCCACGGTATTTGTAGCCCGTGCAGATCTTGACCGTCTTCAGTCCAGTCAAGACGTCGATCGAGTTAAGCGACAGACCCGTCAACCCGCTAACGCGGCGAGCATGACGCACAACCACGCTATCGAACCAGCCAACACGGCGTGGACGGCCGGTAACCGTACCATATTCATGACCAGTCTCACGGATGGTATCGCCGATTTCATCATTAAGCTCGGTCGGGAACGGTCCATCCCCTACACGAGTCGTATAAGATTTGGCTACACCGATGACTTGGTCAATCCGCGAAGGACCTACACCAGAACCGATACATACGCCACCCGCGGACGGATTGGACGATGTAACGAACGGATAAGTACCTTGGTCAATATCAAGCATAACGCCTTGTGCCCCTTCAAAAAGCACCTTTTTCTGTGCATCGATTGCATCGTTAAGCACGACAGAAGTGTCAATCACATAAGGGCGAACCAATTCAGCATATTCAAGATATTGCTTCAGCACCTCTTCTACATCAAGTGGCTCTGCTCCATAGACCTGCTGAATGATTTGATTCTTCTCCTTCATCAAATGACGAAGTTTCGTCTCAAACTCCTCAGCATCCATCAGATCCGCGATCCGGATCCCGTTCCGCGCAGCCTTGTCCATATAAGCCGGACCGATTCCTTTACGAGTCGTACCGATCTTGTTCGGACCCTTACGATCCTCTTCAAGTGCATCAAGGAGCAAATGATATGGCATAATGACATGAGCACGGTCACTGATCACCAAGTTCTTCGTGCTGAAGCCATTCTCATGGATATAATTAATTTCTTCCAGTAAGGCAGCCGGGTTAACTACCATCCCGTTACCGATGACGCATTTCTTATCTTCATAGAAGACACCCGACGGAATTAGGCTGAGTTTGTACTTCTTACCGTCAATCAGGATCGTGTGACCGGCATTGTTACCGCCTTGATAACGGGCCACCACATCTGCGCTTTCCGCCAGATAATCCGTGATTTTACCTTTGCCTTCGTCTCCCCATTGGGTTCCAACAACGACTACCGTTGACATGTACATTCCCCCGCCTGGTGCTATAATTGCACCAATTAATAAAATTGATGAGTGGAGCGCCGATTATTACGTTCGCCCCAACCTCTAAGACTTCCTACTGAACAACCACAAATAGCGCTGCTCCCGAGCAGCAATACAAGTTTAACAGCCTCATTTTTCAAAGTCAAATAAAAAACGAACAATCAAACGGACAGCCGTGGGATTGTTCGGAATTATGGAAGATGTTCTCTATTCGTATTGTAGTATACCCGAGTAGCGAACTGTTTATCCGGCAAACGCATCAGTATGCGCGCGCTCATAGTTCGCAAATTTATTATAATTTTTCAGGAAGACCAGCTCGACGGTACCAACAGGGCCGTTCCGCTGCTTAGCGATAATAATTTCAATAATGTTCTTTTTCTCTGTCTCCTGATTATAGTAATCATCACGGTATAAGAAAGCGACGATATCCGCGTCCTGCTCGATGGAACCGGATTCCCGAAGGTCAGACATCATCGGGCGCTTGTCCTGACGTTGCTCTACACCCCGGCTAAGCTGAGACAGTGCAATAACCGGCACTTCCAGCTCCCGCGCGATTTGCTTCAGGGTACGAGAAATTTCTGATACCTCCTGCTGGCGGTTCTCGCCAGCTTTGCCCGTCCGTGAATGAGCTGAAGATAATCGATCACGATCATTCCAAGCCCCTTTTCCTTCTTGAGACGGCGGCATTTAGCGCGAATATCAGCAACGGTTACCCCAGGGGTATCGTCAATATATATCTCTGCCTCCGACAAAGCAGCAATGCCCATCGTCAGCTTGGCCCAGTCATCATCACTCTTGAATTCACCCGTTCTCATTACACTAGCGTCCAAATTGGCTTCAGCACAAATCATCCGCTGTACGAGCTGAGCGGCCGACATTTCCAGACTGAAGATCGCTACGGTCTCTTGGCCCTAACCGCCACGTTCTGAGCAATATTCAGCGCGAAGGCCGTCTTACCGACGGAAGGACGGGCTGCTACGATAATAAGGTCATTTCGTTGGAAGCCGGCTGTCATCTTATCGAGATCAACGAATCCGGAAGGAATCCCCGTCGTATTCCCCTTATTCTGATGCAGCTCTTCGACACGCTCGAATACTTCCATCACAACATCGCGGATGGCGATGAACCCGCTGCCGGAGCGGCGGTTCGATATTTCCAGAATACGACGCTCGGCATCGCTTAATAGGGAGGAGACATCCTCTCCACCGGTATATCCCTCGCTCACGATCTGAGTTGCCGTCCGGATCAGACGCCGGAGCATCGACTTCTCTTCAATAATCTGCGCATAATATTCCACATTTGCGGCCGTAGGAACAGCATGAGCCAGCTTAGCCAGATAACTGACACCGCCGGTATCCTCTAGTTCACCCCGGTCTTGTAAGCGCGAAGTCAGCGTAACAAGGTCGATAGGTTGGCCTTCTTCGCCAAGCTGCACCATCGCTTCAAAGATCAATTGGTGGGGCTTGTCATAGAAATCCTCGGTCCTCACTCGCTCCATCGCGGTGATTAGCGCTTCAGATTGAAGCAAGATCGCTCCGAGCACGGCCTGTTCCGCCTCAAGATTTTGCGGGGGTATCCGGTCGTAAAACAGATCTGTGCTACTCATTTTATTCCTCCGTTACATGTACCTTGAATGTTGCCTTCACTTCATGATGAAGCTTCACACTAACTTGAGTTACGCCGAGCGTACGGATCGGCTCGTCCATTTCGATCTTGCGCTTATCAATTTTCACACCAGCCTTGCCCATTGCTTCAGCCACTTGCTTGCTCGTAATCGCACCGAACAAGCGGCCGCCTTCACCCGCCTTGGCTTGAAGCTCAATCGTCATCTCTTCCAGCTTCTTGCCTAGGTTAATTGCATCCTGCTTCTCCTGGTCCTTACGCTTCTGTTCAGCCGCAGTCTGATGTTCTAATGTTTTCACATTGCCCTCGGTTGCTGGGCGAACCAGCCCACGCGGCATCAGAAAGTTTGATGCGTATCCTTCCGAGACTTCCTTAATTTCCCCTTTTTTACCTTGACCCTTAACATCTTTCAAGAAGATAACTTTCATTCGAATAACCCCTCTTCCTTATCTATTTGCTCCAGTACCTCTAGCAGTCTCTTCTCTGCATCAGCCTGGGTGCCCTCTAATTGTGCTGCGGCGTTTGTTAAATGTCCGCCGCCTCCAAGCCGCTCCATGACGACCTGGACATTCATGCTCCCGAGTGAACGGGCGCTAATTCCTATCAACCCATCTGGGCGCTCGCTAATGACAAAAGAGGCGAGCACAGTGGTCATATTCAATAGCGTATCGGCCACCTGAGCGATTAGCATCTGTGGGATCTTACGATTTGGCTCCGTGACAGCCAGTGCAATATGACCGTAGATGATTTGAGCATGCTTGATAATGTCCGCCTTAGCGATGTACTCCTGCAGATCTTCCTTCAGGAGCCGCTGCACCATGACTGTATCGGCCCCCATACGCCGCAGGAAGGCTGCAGCCTCAAAAGTTCGAGAACCGGTATGAAGTGCAAAATGCTTCGTATCCACCGTGATCCCGGCCAGTAAAGACGTGGCCTCTAGCGGACTAAGCTCGACCTTCTCATGAATATACTGAATCAACTCCGTCACCAACTCCGAGGCTGAGGAAGCATAAGGCTCCAGATACACCAATACAGCGTCATTAATAAACTCTTCACCACGGCGATGGTGATCCACGACAACCACACGTTTCGCTGCGCTCACAAGTCGTGGTTCCATCGTCAGGGACGGCTTATGCGTATCAACCAGAATCAACAGCGTATTCGGCGTCATCATGCCCATCGCCTGTTCCGGACTGACGAAGCGCCTTAATAATGTGTCTTCCTGTTCAATGCGATCCAAGAGACGCTTAATGCTCGGGTTCGGCCCATCGAGCACGATGTGAGCCTCGACATTGAACATATCGGCGGCCTTTAACACACCGATAGAGGCACCAATCACGTCAAAGTCAGGGACGCGATGGCCCATAATGATGACACGATCACTCTCTTGCATCAGATCGCGGAGCGCATGCGCGATGACGCGAGCTCGAACGCGCGTCCGCTTCTCTACGGCGCCTGTCTTACCGCCGTAGAAGGACATGCGTTGACCCGCCTTCACAGCGGCTTGGTCACCCCCTCGGCCGAGAGCCATATCCAGACTGGACTGGGCTAATTCGCCCAGTTCGCTCAGGCTCTCGGTGCCGAAGGCCAGGCCGATGCTCAGCGTCATCGGCACCTTGAGGTCCGCTGTCATCTCGCGGACCTCATCCAGGATCACGAACCTGCTCTGTTCGAGCTGGCCTAGCGACTTCTGATTCATAATCATCAGATAACGTTCAGAAGATAACCGCCGCAGATAGAGGCGATATTGCTTCGCCCAATCGGTAATCGATGTTGCTACGCGGGCGATCAATGCTGTCCGCTGCTGATCGTCCATCCCTTGTGCAGCTTCATCCAGATTATCGAGCATCACAATCCCAAGCGCGACCTTCTCATTCTCATACCGCTCGCGCAGTACAGCAAGCTCGGTCATATCATGAATATATATCAACCGTTCATCGGCATCGATTGTCATCTCATAGTACCGCTCATTGACGATGACTTCTACCATAGACTTACCGTTCCCATGATCATGAACGAGCTGCGGCAGCGGCGGCAATAACTCTGATAAGGGGATTCCGACTACACTCCCCCGCCCGAACATTCCGCTTACAAAGCGGTTATGCCATTCAACGGTACGATCCTCGCCATAGAGTAGAAGGCCAAACGGTAAGCGACTCACCGCTTCGCCTTCTACTCGCTTGATCCGGTAAGTCAGATCCGTTACATACTTCACCAGTTCCTTGCGGAAGCGCCGCTCTGCTTGCAGCATAACATAGGCTAAACCACCAACGAAGCAAAGACTGACCAGACCGAGGATCCAGTTGTAATAGGAGACAAATATGACCAACAGCAGCTCGAGCATAAATACCCATACCGTCTGATAACCATACCATCGTTTTTGCAGAAGATTAGGCATTCCTTTTCACCCTATCGTTTTGATTTCGTAATCATGTCACGCAGTGGAAAGGCAATGTCCGCGATCCCTACAATCCATAACGGTAGAAGCGGTATAAAGACCATCGCGATGACGAGCAGAATAGGCAGTACCGGATTCCACTTACGTTGATAAGCAATGAAAAGAAGAGGCTCGCTGCCTGAATCATAAATAAGAACTGTAATAACGGCGTCATATTCACCAAAATGGTCCCCAAGAACCCTTCACTTATAGCCGCTCCACCAAGCATATTCAGGATCAGACAAATCAAATAATACCAAATTAAAGAGCGCGGCAAACGCCAATTCCGGAACGCCGGCATCTTTGGAACAATAAGCCCCATGCTACCCAGCGTTGGACGTGAAATAGCCTGAGTTACCGCCGCAATAATAAGCGAGCAAACAATCAGCGTAAATGGAAGCATCCGTACGGTCAGAGAGGAGAATTGCTGAATCATCTCCGGAGACCACACTAGACTGCTGCCAAGACCGCTTCCTATCGAACCGTCCGCTACGTTCTTAAATGGATCCATTGCTGCGTTAATCATGTCTTCAATAGCCCAAGACAAATGAAAATCAAATAATACCGTACTAATCAGCAGCACTAGCAGAAATTCTACCAAAATCGTGCCTGCTCCCATCATCACCGTTCGGAAAGCAGGTGCCCGCTTCTTATACAACTCTCCCATCACAATCGAAGGGATTATAAAATACAGGGCCTGCAACAGAATGGTCGGTCCGCACAGTATAGCCGCCAAAATCCATGCCGGTACGATATGCAACAGGAACAACCGCCTTGATAAGGTTGAATATAACAGGACGGTCGGAACCAAAAGGAAGAATACCGTAATGACGGCAAGTGGAGTAGCTAAAGATAACAGGAGCAATAAATAAACAACGCTCCAAGCGACCGATGTCCAGCGCAGTTTCAAAATAAGTTCACCTCTTACGCATATGATCTTCAAGTGTAGAAATATCCTGATACCAGTCTTCGAGTTGATGACCATCCTGCTTGTGCTTCTTTAACTTCTCCAAAATGGAGTCATCTAAATCTCGATGAGAAATCCCCAGCCTGCGTCCCAATATATAACTACTGACGATTAAACTGGCCAGGCTATCCGTTACCCGTGTCGTGCTGCCTTCCCACAATGCTTTGAATAAACGGGATACGTGATCGACTACTTCCGTTTTAAGCCATTCAATCACTTTGGCGCGTTTGGCCACATCCATTTCCTTATGCATGGCAGACAGCTTTCCACCTTTCCAAGAGAACTTTGCTCTTCATTATAGCATAATGCAATCGCACCAAGACTTGCAAACCTAATAAGGTAGCATTTAAGTAATTATTTTCTGACGACGGAATCGTCCCTAGTCACGAATTTCTCGCAATATTCTATGATCTGACTACGGCGGACAATACCGATAAATCTACCCATATCGTCAACGACAGGGACAAAATTCTGCACTTTAGCCAGATTGATTAAATCCTCCATGTTGGCATCGATCGAGACTGCCTTATTATCCATCCGAAGCGGCACATCCTGTAGATAAAATTTTGAAGCGTTCTCAAAATTCACCTTACCATCCGAATTTTTCATATACCAGAGCAGATCGCCTTCTGTGACTGTTCCGACATACTCCCGTGATGTCCGATAATTGGCACCGCTGTATAACGATGATGCTCCATACGTTCCAGCGTCTGTCTTAGCGTTGAATCTACCCTAACGGCAGCAACATCATTTTTCGGCAATAGAAAAAACGCAATATTCATTCGAGTGGAATCCTCCTCTACCCTTTTCATACTCCCCAGTTTAAGGGGGATTATAAGCGATCACAGTGCGCATTTATACATCTACTGAAAATGCCACTTGTGTTCTCTAGCGCGACAAATCGGCAGCCGGAAACCGGACTGCCGAATTATAAACGAAGAATGGCTTTATTAAATAGATATGACTGCTAAAATGTACTCATTCTTTAACTGTTGAAGGTTGATCATTCTTATCGCGGGAGTCCGGCATAAGCAGTTGCTCTGGCTTTGTATCCGGATTACTCCAGCTATCAATCATTTGCTTAGCGAACTCGAGGTCTTCTTTATCTACCGAATCATAGTAAACTCCGTTCTTACGGAAACCCTCGCCCATGATAGTGAAGCCTTTAATGGAAGGAGACTCACCTAACAACACTTGCTTCGATAAATCTATAATGTAGCTTGGCATCATATCTGTCTTGAAGTTTTCACCCAGCATGTCCATTAAGTCAGGGATCTTCGATACCTGGTTCAGGTTCATCATTCTGTTCACAATCGCGTTAAGGAAGATTTGATGTCTGCCTGTCCGATTAAAATCGCTGTCTTCGCGATATCTAACGTAATTCAGAGCCTCTTCCCCGCTATAAATCGGTTTGTTAGCCTTGATCGTAAACTTCTCATGCTCTTTCTGCTTATTGACGATATCCTTCGTAATCGGAAGCTCTACCCCGCCCAAAGCATCGACGATGTCGCGCAGCCCCTTAAAATTAATCGCGGCATAATAATCTACAGGGTGACCCATGAACTCTTGTACCGTGTCCTTGGCCATTTTCGCCCCGCCAAAAGCATAAGCATGGTTGATTTTATCTTCCTTGCCTCTACCTACGATCTCAGTATAAGTATCACGAGGGATGGAGACAAGCAGTACACGAGAGTCCTCTGGACGTACTACTGCATAGATCATCGTATCGGATCGTGCCGGTTCATTATCCCGCTGATCTATGCCTAGAAGCAACATACTGAAGGGCTTAAACTTCTCCGACGCGGGGACTTGGTTAGGCTGCTCCTCTTCAACTGGAGCATAAGACTTATCAAGCTTCTTCTCTACTTGACCCGACAGGAATAGATCAAAAGCCATAACCGCCAGCTCTTTCCTGAAGATATACCCCCCGTCCCAACGAGCAATAGAACAACTAGGACAATGAGCGTTATCTTACCTTTATTTTTACGTTTCTTGACCTTGGATTTGGCTTTATTCTTTAAATGTTGTTTTCGCTCTAGCATCTTTGCCTCCGATAATTGAAAGTAAAATAATTGCTTATATCTCAAGACGACATACTCTATATCATTGTAAACGGATATCTAGCGAAAAAAGCTACAAAAAAGACACGGTACTATTAAATTTGAATCAAAATAACTCTATCGTCTCGTAATATATCATATTTTGGAATTTAGATACAACTTACCTTGTTACATCGATTCTTGATTCTGCCTAATAATAGTAAAGGCCTCACTCTAATACTAGAGCAGGCCTTGTCTCTTTTCCATAAATTTTAAGTTATATACCCGATTATAGTCTTCTGAAATAGTTAAGCAAAATGGCAGGCAACAAAATGGGAATTACCCATATCACGATATTCAGGAGTCTGTTGTTTGCAAATATCGGATGCCATTGGACAACGAGTATGGAATTTACACCCTGAAGGAGGATTCGCTGGGCTAGGAATATCTCCTTGCAATACGATCCGTTCCCGTTTGAGCGTTGGATCAGGAATAGGAATCGCTGACATCAGTGCTTTCGTATATGGATGAAGAGGATTACGGAATAATTCCTCACTAGTGGCCATTTCGACCATCGATCCTAAATACATAACACCTACACGATTACAAAGATGCTCTACCACACTTAGATCATGAGAAATAAACAAATAAGTAAGGTCCCTGTCACGCTGTAAATCACTAAGCAGATTTATGATTTGTGCCTGAATCGATACATCCAGCGCGGAGACAGGTTCATCAGCCACAATAAAATCCGGTTGCATAATAAGGGCACGAGCAATCCCAATCCGCTGTCGTTGTCCCCCTGAGAACTCATGAGGAAAACGATTATAGTGATAGGAAGAGAGACCGCAAATTTCCAAAGTCTCCATGACTAATTCCTTCACTTTTTTGCGATCCTTCATCCCGTGATCATATAGTGCTTCACCAATTGCTTCACCCACCTTAATTCGTGGGTTCAATGAACTAAAGGGATCCTGAAAGACGATCTGCATCTTGGGCCGCAATCTGCGCAAATCTTCTTTCGACAACTGGTGAATATCTTGACCATTAAAGATTACCTTTCCGTCTGTCTTTTCGCCCAATCGTAGAATGGTCCTTCCAATCGTCGACTTGCCGCAACCAGACTCGCCTACCAGACCTAGAGATTCCCCCGCTTAATGCTAAAAGAAACCCCATCCACGGCTTTCACATGCCCAACGGTCCGCTGAAACACCCCTCCGGTAATCGGAAAGTATTTTTTTAATTCCTCCACCTGCAACAAGGTTTTACTCATGATTTTTACCTTCTTCCTCATACAACCAGCAGGCTGTCTTATGCATATTGTCTCCATGAGCACGGAACGGAGGTTGCTTCACTTTGCATATTTCCATGCAAAACTCACATCGATCATGGAAATGACAGTTATCACCGAGTTCGACCGGATTTGGAACCTGGCCTGGTATTGAATATAATCGTTCCTGCTTCTGGTTAATAACTGGTTTAGCCTTTAGCAACCCTTTGGTATAGGGATGCTGTGGATCTTTAAATAATTCGAGCACTGGTGCCTCTTCAATAATCTTCCCTGCATACATTACGATGACATAATCGGCCATCTCTGCCACAACACCAAGATCATGCGTGATTAACATGATTGATGTGCCCAGTTTACTCTTAAGCTCTCGCATCAGATCGAGGATTTGGGCTTGTATAGTTACATCCAGAGCTGTCGTTGGTTCATCAGCGATTAATAGCTTAGGATCACAGCTTAACGCAATCGCGATCATAATCCGCTGCCTCATCCCTCCACTAAGCTCATGTGGATAAGAATAGAAGATCTCTTCAGGTCTAGGGATACCTACAAGGCTAATAAGTTCAATCGCCTTCTTCTTGGCTTCCTTCCGATCTAATAACAAATGCAGCATTAGCGGTTCTGTGATTTGCTCTCCTATGGTGAGCACTGGATTCAAAGAAGACATCGGCTCCTGAAATATAATAGAGATCTCTTTGCCTCGTATCCTCGACATTTCTTTCTTATTAAATTGAAGAAGGTCCTTGCCCTCGAACAGGATCTCACCGCCAGCAATGACTCCATGTGGTGCTTCCACTAATCGCATTAAGGACATTGCAGTTACACTTTTACCACAGCCCGACTCTCCAACAACGCCTACCGTCTCTCCTTCGCGAATCGAAAAGCTTACATCATCGACAGCTTTAACAATCCCCGCTGAAGTATGGAAATGGGTCTCTAAATTACGGAATTGCACGAGTTCTTTAGCCATTTAATTGCATCTCCTCACTTACGCTTCGTTTTTCTGGTTGCGTTACTTCTTCATCTTAGGGTCGAGTGCGTCACGAAGACCGTCACCGATTAAATTTATTGCAACCGTCGTAATCAAGATACACATTCCAGGCGGAATCCAAATCCACGGTCTCTTGCGGAAGTCAATCAAATTGTTGGCATCAGATATCATATTCCCCCATGAAGGAGTCGGTGGTATCACACCAAGACCTAAGAAACTCAGAGCAGATTCATATAGTATGGCGCCCGCTACGGTAAGCGTAGCTGTTACTATAATTATTGGAATCGTATTAGGTATCAAATGACGAAAGATTTTACGCCGATCTCTAAGTCCAAGCGCTTCTGTAGCCATCATGAACTCTTGTTCGCGTAGGGTAAGAATTTGCCCTCGTACAAGCCTCGCCAATGTTGTCCAGCTAAGTAAACCAATAATCAGCATCAGGAAATATATCCGATATTTTGGGTCTACCTTTAAGTCAGAAAGAACGGCACCGAGAATAATCAATATCGGAAGCGTTGGAATAGACATGAAAATATCTGCGATACGCATGATAATCGCATCTGTCGCTTTACGATAAAATCCAGCCAATGCCCCCAGTGTGGCGCCGATCACTACCGCGATAAATGTTGCCACCAATCCTACTAATAAGGAAATACGCCCTGATAACATAACACGCAGGAGAATATCCCTACCAAGTTTATCTGTTCCAAACCAGAAGCTAGAACTCGGAGGCATGTTCTTGTTCGATTTAGAATATTCATACAAATCGTAAGGTGAAAAGAACGGACCGATAAAACATATTAAAAACATAACGACTAATATAATGAGACCGCCTAGAGCAAGCCGATTGCGCGTAAAACGATAAAAGGCTATTTTCCAAGGCGATGTAGATTCCTCAATTTTAGACTTCTTTGCTGTATTTTTATTTATAGTAACCGCTTTTTCAGTAGCCATTGCCTATCTCCCTCCTACTTCAACCGTATTCTAGGGTCTGCCATACCGTATAATACGTCGGAGAGCAGATTGCCTAACAAAGTAAGTAATGCTAAAAAGATGGTGAAGCCGAGCATGAAGGGATAGTCCCGCATGTTAATCGAGTTGAGATAGACTTGACCAACTCCGGGCCAGACAAAAATCTGTTCCATGATCATGGCACCACTGAATAAAGCAGGCAATTCAAATCCAAGTAATGTAATTGCTGGGATCATTGCATTACGAAAAGCATGTTTGAAAATAACGGTTCTCTCTTTCAAGCCTTTTGCACGAGCTGTTCTAATATAGTCTTGTCTGATAACCTCCAACATGCTTGTACGGAAGTACCTTGTTAAACTACCTGTACTTAACATCGTTAACACCGTGACCGGAAGGAAGCTGTGATACGCTACATCTTTAATATAAGCCCAGCCTGTCGCTTTCAAGCCTGCCGTCGTCATCCCGCCAACCGGGAAGATATTGAATTGTAAGGCGAAAATTTTAATAAGTAAGAGTCCGATAAAAAAAGAAGGTAATGACATACATATAAAGACTAGTAACGTCACTATCTTATCAAATAGTGAATATTGGAACTTAGCTGAAAATATACCTGTTAACATAGCAATGAGCCAACTGAGAATCAAGCTGGCAAAGGCAATAATAAATGAATTCCATACGTAATCTTTAACTACACTTGTAACCAGTTTCTTATGCACAAGTGAATCTCCCATATTACCTTTAACCATATTGCCCACCCAAATGAAATACCGTTGGTATTCAGGCTTATCCAGTCCATAGATGCTACGAAGTTCGGCTGCCTTCTCCTTCGTCATATTCGGATTCTGACGGGCAGTTATGTAATCCCCAGGTACCATTGCGGAAATTGCGAACACAATAATGGAGATGCCAATCATTGTGGGGATCATTTGTAATAGTCGTCGAATAATATATTGCTTCATTAGAATACTTCCCCCTGGCTTTTGAAATGCGGGTGTACCTGTAATCAGGCACACCCGCAATCATATTATTGTTGCAATTCCACTTGATACAAGCTGAATGGGAACTCCTTGTAAGGAGAAATATCAAATCCTTGTGCGCGGCCGTTAACTCCCGTCATATTGTTTCTTTGATATAAGAAGATATTTGGAAGATCTGCATTTAATTCCTGGTACATTTGCTTATAAATTTCTTTACGTTTCGCAATATCCAGTTCTTTCTTGCCTTCTGCCATTAATTGGTCAACCTTGGCATTGGAATAACCTGTATCATTTTGTGCGCCCTTCGTAATATAGACAGTGTTATCTGGGTCAGGTGTCAAGCCCCAAGCAGCGAAGAACATATCAAAGTCGCCAGCCGTTTTCTTATCCATAATGGCATTGAAGTCCAAAGTCTCGGATACTAAGTCGATGCCCAGTTCCTTATAGTTCTGCGTCATAATTGGCAACAGAGCGTCAACTACTGGGTTATCCGCTGTAGCGGAGAAATTAATTTTGAACTTCTCCCCATTCTTTACACGGATTCCATCAGACCCTACAGTCCATCCAGCTTCATCTAACAATTGTTTTGCTTTGTCTAAATCAAAGTCATAATGGTTGATACCTTCATCCGTATAAGCCCATGATACCGAGGACTCCGGAATATTGATAACTTTCGCATATTGGCCATAGATCAGTTCAACAATATCATCACGATTCAAACCGTAAGTAAGAGCTTGACGAACCTTCTGATCTTGGAATTTCGGTAAATTATGATTAAATGCAATATATCCGTAACCGTTGTTCGGAAGAATATAAGAATCTATGAAACCAAGTTCCTTCAACGCTTCAACATTATCTTCCGATACGGTTATATTTTCGTTCATATCTGTCTCGCCCGATTGAAGCATCGCAATTTGCGTTGTATTACCCGTTGTTTTGAAGATTACGTTTTTAACTTTTGGAGCGCCTTTGAAATAATCTTCGTTTGCCTCCAGATCAATTTCTTGTCCTGGTTTGTAATTTGCCAACTTATATTGGCCACTGCCAAGCGGTTTGTTATTCAGTGCTTTAACTGAATCTAGGCTACCTTGCTTATAGCCAACGCCATAGTAGTGTTCTGGAAGAATATATATACCACCCAGCTCAACTGCAGTTAATGCAGTAGCTTCAGTCAATGAAACTTCAACGGTGTTATCATCAATCACTTTAATACCGGAGATTTCACTAGCTTTGCCATCATGATATTCTTGAGCGCCAACGATATGGTAGCTAAGTGGATCAGATTCGCCGTCATAGCTTTGATCCAGCATTAATTTCAAAGTAAAGTAGTAATCCTTAACCGTCATTGGAGTTCCATCTGTGAACTTTACACCTGGTTTCAGATGATAAGTATATTTCAAACCGTCGTCAGAAATATCGATTTTGTCAGCGAGACTATTCTGGTAAGATCCGTCTGCTTTAACTTCAATAAATGAATCAAATACGGAGTAACAAACATAGAAATCGTAAGCGGTTTCCATAAATAGTGGGCTGAATACCCCTTTTGGATCCGTCATACCTACAATCAGCGTGTCTTTACGATTCTTTGCGATATCCGGGTTCTTGCTCATATCTGTTGCTTTGATAATTCCAGAAGATTCATCAGTTCCTTGTTGCTCTGTATTACCGCTGTCGCCTGTGTCATTACCTTTGTTAGTACTTTCATTTGTGGTGTTGCTTGGTTTGTTACCGCTATTCGCAGTCTCACCCTTATTACCGCTGCAAGCGGATAAAGTAAGAGTTAGCGTGAGGGCAACAGCTAAGAAGCCGATCCATCTTTTCCCCATTTTGAAATCCTCCTCAATTTTTTCTTTGTTTTTAGTGAATATATTATAAAAAATAATATATCATTAAATAAACATACGAAAACTTGGTTTAATCCATACAATAGTAAGCATTGATTTCATATGTAATTTTAAAAAAGCGCCAAGTGTAGAAAAAAAATTAAGTGTGAGTTTCCATGATGTAAATAAGAAGAGGGATTACTACGTAGATGCATAAATAAACCAAAGGTCAATTGAATATACAGTATATTCTCAGAAGGTTCTGTAACTTTTTTTAATTTAGTTAATAATATAACCTAATTCCCCTAATATTCCAAGTACTTTATTATATTTTTTAACGTTTCATTTTTAAATCAACGAGAAATGTTAATTCAAGGTATAGCTTGATATTGAGTAAGTGATATAGAAGAAACACTGAGCGCATAATTCACCCTTTTTTTAACGTTAAAAAAACAGCCTTGTCCCAGATCTAATCTGAGTCAAGGCTGTTCTTATTCCAGGCTTATTCTGCCCTAAAATCCCTTATTACTCCGTAGTGTACGGAAGCAATGCTACTTGACGGGAGCGTTTGATCGCAACTGTCAAGAGACGTTGATATTTAGCGCTAGTGCCAGTTACACGACGTGGCAAAATTTTACCACGCTCGCTGATGAATTTCTTCAACAGCTCAGTATCTTTATAGTCAATGTGAGTAATTTTATTCACAGTGAAGAAGCACACTTTACGACGTTTGTTACGTCCGCCGCGGCGAGCCGGTCTTTTGTCGTCTCCGCCTTCTCTTTGCTTGAAGCTCATGCTATTCAGTCCTTTCCAAATTAAAATGGCAAATCGTCATCCGATATATCGATCGGTTTCCCGTCATCAGAGAATGGATCATCCTGTTGATTGCCGCGCGAATAATTGTTATTATTGCTGCGGCCTGCGTTAGCGTTACCGCCTCCAAAAGGATTATCCTCCCGCTGTCCACCACCAGATCCACCTTCACGACTCGATTCCAAGAAACGGACATTATCAGCAATGACTTCGGTGACGTAGACACGTTTACCTTCGTTATTTTCATAATTCCGTACTTGAATACGTCCTTCAACGGCAACCAGACGGCCTTTACGCAAATAATTTGCACAAGTCTCGGCAAGCTGTCTCCAGGTTACAACTGGAATGAAGTCCGCTTCGCGTTCGCCACCTTGCGATGAGAACGGTCTGTCAACAGCTACAGTGAACTGAGTAACAGCCACTCCGGATGGTGTATATCTTAGCTCCGGATCCCGGGTAAGACGTCCGATCAGAATAACACGGTTCAACAATCAAATCCCCTCCTTCGGGCAAATGTTTACTAAACTTATTACGGATTAAGCTACGTCTTTCGTAATGAGATAACGGATAACCTCGTCGGAAATCTTCAAAATCCGCTCAAGCTCAGCAACAACATCAGGAGTTGCTGTGAAATTCACGAGAACGTAAATTCCATCACGAATTTTGTTAATCTCATACGCAAGCCTGCGCTTGCCCATTACGTCATGCTTAGTAATTTCACCGCCGTTTTGGATGATGCCTTGGAATTTTTCGACTAAAGCTTGAACAGCTTCTTGCTCAAGTTCAGGACGAAGAATGTACATCACTTCGTATTTGCGCATATGTTTCACCTCCTCTTGGACTATGGCCCCCAATTCACTTCGCTTGGGAGCAAGGAACGAGCATAAACTCGAACTATATTAATATAACAAATCAGAGCCGCTAACGCAAGCTCGCACATGTTTAAACACAACCCTGCACACAATATAATGATTCCCCAACATTAGAAAGGAGGCATTTACCATGGGCGAAAGAACAGAATACGAAGAAGGCGATAAGGCCCCGAATCCTGGAGTTTATATGGAGGTTGGCGAAGCGAGAAGCTTCCATACCCAAATTAAAGATCCGATGCGAATTACGATGGAAAAAGGGGATACCTTCCCAGAGACCAGCAACAAGAACCGTAAATGGAAAAAAGTTGAGAAAGCTCGCGTTCACTAATGTAGCCGCCTTTTCAACTTTAGCAAGAAGAATTTCGTAATTTTATATTTCTAAGCTGTATAAAAAGCAATTGGCTGAGCATAATACACTTCAGACGGCGTGGCCATGCGAGGTGTGGTTCCGTTGGACAAATCAGCGAGTAACGACGCTTTAGGTGACTAATTAAATTTAGCCAAGAGAGGTGTGGTTCCGTTGGGCCAGTCAGCGAGTAACAACGCTTCAGGAGTCTTATTCACTGTCGAGAGTAGAAACCAAGATAATAACGGGTTATTGAAGACCCCTCTTCGATAAGACGTGCTGCGCTAAAACGCATATCGACGTTTCTGAGTTCGTTAGAAAAAGAATTCCAAATTTGCTTCGCCGTCGACCAGAAAAGGACCTGTAAAAAGGGTCCTTTTCATTTTGTCTAACTAAATACCAAAAAGACCCTCTACACAATGTGTAGAAGGTCTTGAATTTCAGAGCTATGGCGGAGAGGGTGGGATTCGAACCCACGCACGCCTTGCGACGCCTAATTGATTTCGAGTCAACCCCCTTGGGCCTCTTGGGTACCTCTCCTTACAGCAAGAATGATTATATCATGATTTCTAATCAATTGCAATAGTGCTGAATCATGACTTCAAGCGTTCTTCATTCATTGTCTGTAGCTTCTGTCTCAGAGGTGGCGGAGCGCAGCACCTTCTTCATATTCTTCTCAAACTTGGCCCGTGGAACAAGCACGCTATGCTTGCATCCTACGCATTTGATACGAATATCCATCCCCATCCGGATAATCTCCATTTCATTACTGCCGCATGGGTGGTTTTTCTTCATTTGAACAATATCCCCTAGTTGGAACTGTTTCCGCTCCATTTTGCCTTCCCCCTTTATAAATAAAGATATACTCCTCAATTACCGATTCTTACGGTCTCCTCTTGCTCCAGTGCCTCCTTCGCATACATCTGAATCAAGTGTTCCGCTTTCGATCTATCATCTGGCTGGCATCCCACTGCGATCCGTAGAACATATTCGCTGGCTGTTAGGGACTGAATACCAAGCACGTTCGGCACCTGCTCAATCTCTTCATGCTTCTCCTTCAATTGCAGCATCGCCTTCTTCAACAATTCAATACTGTCCTCAAGCTTCTTCGTATTACTAAAGGGCAGGTCCACCACTGCAAGTGCAGTCCCAATGGAATAATTCGTCACATTGGCGATCATGCCATTAGGGATGATATGTACCTCCCCGTCCAGCTCACTAATCTCGTTGACCTAATTCCGATCATCTCAACCGTACCTTTTAAGGTACCGGTTTGAATAACGTCCCCTACCGCAAATTGATCCTCTAAAATGATAAAAAATCCAGTTATTACATCTTTAACCAAACTTTGCGCGCCGAAACCGATAGCCATCCCCAATACCCCGGCTCCTGCAATCAAAGGGCCTAGTTGGAAACCAAGTTCACCAAGCACGATCAGTACCATGATGAAGTTGCTAATGACCGAGGTCATATTTTTCAATAATTCACCGACTGTAACAAATCTGCGTGGATTCATCTGCAGTCTACCCTTCTCTTTCTCTGTAGGGTACGATCAATAATCCGGTAAACAACATGAACTAATATTCGAGTTAATATAAAGATCAATATAATCCGTATTGAGGCCCACATGAAGTTTTCCCACATATCCATATTGGTGAACCAGCTTATAATACCATCCGTCCATTTCTTTGCTGCTTCCACCGCTTCTGCTGGAGTATCTGGCGTCTCTGAGCTTAACCAACCTATCATTTATCCAATTCCTTTCCTTCTGAACTACCTCTATAAGCTGATGTTGTCATATTCTCCTGTCTTACTCCGCATATAGATCCCACGAATCTCCACTTGCTCCTGGGCCACGATCTCCTTCACCACAGTCAAGAAATCAAGAGGAAACTGAATGGACAACGCACAACCCGCCGTGATCTCTTTTGGTGTCGGGCATAGGTCTATCTCCACCTCAGCATATTCAAGCAGCATTTCGGCTCGTAGCGCCTGTTGGGTAGAGTCAAATGCCATGACCAGCCATTCTTTCAAATGATCCTCTCTCCTTTTAATCGCTTTTGATCACGAAGTAAATTAGAAAGTTCCTCGGCATCGAATCTTGAATTCATCCGGGTCCTCCGGTGCTCACGTACCAACTACGTACGCTCCGCTCCTCAGACTCTAGCTTCATCCAACCTTCTCGGTGCTGAAAACCATTTTTGAACGCACACTTTATGATCTATGACTTAAGTACGAGTATATAAATCCCTCGATTTCCATATACTATCTACTACCGTTACAAGAGTGACACAGATATAGATTCATGTCTATGTAACCTATTTTAATACGCGTGAAAGGAAGATTCCATGTCTCAGATTCAACCGCCGCTGCCAAGCCAGGACATTCCTTACTTGAAGATCGCCCATACCGAGCCTGGTATTAAATCCGTCATCACTCACCGCCTCTTGCTGCACTTCGCTAAAGTGTATCCGGGCCAGGATATTGTCATTGTATGCATCGGTACAGATCGTTCTACTGGAGACTGCCTTGGACCTCTGGTCGGTACTTCATTGTCTAAGTGGAATAGCAGACACTTTCACATCTATGGCACCCTGGAGGAGCCTGTGCATGCCATGAATTTAAAAGATACCCTACAGCAAATTAACGAAAAATTCAACCATCCCTTTATCATTGGGATCGATGCTTGCCTCGGCAAACTTCCAGTGTCGGCTCCATTCAAGTCGTGCAGGGGCCGTTGCGTCCTGGAGCAGGGGTAAATAAAGAATTACCGCCGGTCGGTGATATCCATGTTACAGGGATCGTCAACGTCGGCGGTTTTATGGAGTATTTCGTATTGCAGAACACAAGGCTTAGCCTTGTTATGCGTTTATCTGAAATTATCGCTAGCAGCGTCTATGCTGCTATTAAAGAATGGAATCGCTCGTTCATTCCTCTGATCCAGCGTGAGCAATAGCTTCCAATTCCTCCGGGGAGAGCGCATGCGGCGACTCTCCCTTTGTCAGGGGCTTGGCATACACATAAGACCCATCGCGATTGTAGAGTCCGGTAAGTACCACACCATCTTTATCTTCATTAACGATTGCAATAGAGAAGCTAAGATCATTTCCCCGCTCGCCAAATGCATTGTAACGCTTAATGCCAATCTTCGACTTTTGCTTAGGAAGAAATTTGCTGATCGCCGATATTTCCGCACTATGCCTTGTCTGAAGCTCTTCGATTTTATCCTGACCTAGCTTCAGATCGATGAGCAGGCTCTCCAAATCTTCTACTCCTGTACCACCCATCATCAAGTCATACTTTTTGCGCATTTTTCTAAGTTTACTGCCTTGGATGAAGTTCCATATCAATAACCATAAGAACACTACCACCAAACCAACTACAATCCATACCATCTGATCTAAGAAGATCTCATTCCATTCCCGCATGCTTTTTCCCCTCTATGCCTAAATATCACTCTGTAATCCCTTTATAGCTAACACTAAAGCGTCGACATCATCAACCACAGTATTGTAACCAATGCTAGCGCGAACTGCGCCGCCCTCCATTGTACCTGCTGTCATATGCCCTAATGGAGTACAATGATAGCCTGCCCTTACAGCAATTCCGTAATTCCTATCGAGTAGAAAAGCGACCTCTGAAGCATCCCTATCTGCCAAAATAAAAGAGACAATCCCTGTCCGGTCTTTTCCAATCTTAGGGCCAAGCATCGTTAATCCAGGGATTTCCGATAATCCCATCATTAACCGCTGAGTCATTTCCCACTCATGCCGATATATGTTCTCAGGGCCTTGTTCAATAACGTACTTAACTCCCTCTCCCAATCCAGCGATACCTACCGTATTGGCCGTTCCTGCCTCATAACGATCTGGCCGCACAGCAGGCTGCTCAAGCTCCTCAGATTGGCTGCCTGTACCTCCATGAAGTAGAGGCACTAAATCAAGCTCAGGGCTTATATACAACCCACCTGTCCCCTGTGGACCAAGCAGTCCTTTATGTCCAGGGAAAGCAAGCAGATCCACACCCAATTCCTCGACATCTATTGGATAATTTCCAGCTGTCTGAGCTGCATCGAGTAGCATAATCGCCCCATACTCGTGTGCAAGCTGACTCAGCTCGCGCACAGGTGAAATACTTCCAAGCAGATTCGAGCTATGGGAGCAGACCAGCAGAGTCGTATTAGAACGGAAAGTACTACGCACAACCTCTATTTCCATTTCACCCTGTGGGCTGACCGGAACATAATCCACTTCGACCCCAATTGTTCTGTGCAGGAACTCTAGCGGCCTTCTGACGGAGTTATGCTCCACCATCGTAGCAATAACATGATCTCCCGGCTTCAACCATCCCTTGATTGCCAAATTCAATGCTTCTGTTGTATTTGACGTAAAGGCAATATCATTTGGATTGGAAATATGAAACAATTTTGCCAGCAACGATCGGGTGTTAAACAATTTTCTGGCAGCTACTAATGCCATACCATGATTACCGCGCCCGAATTCCCAACCTGCCCCTCTATCATCTCCTGCATTACCCTACCTACACCCGGAGCTTTGGGCCAAGATGTGGCAGCGTGGTCCAAGTAAATAGCCTGCCGATTGACCATTAGTTCTTCCCTCTACTTTCATATAAAAAAGGAAATAGTCCTTATTAGAAGCAAGTGAAATATCCATCCTCTAATCCGAAGAAAATTATTCCATGGATACAGAGGGTAAATATTCCACATCTTTTTATTGACCCAATAGATCTAGCAATCTTTGTAAATCTTGTTTGCTGTAATAATTAATTTCTATTTTCCCTTTATCCTTGCTTTCTTTAATTTTGACTGTCGTTTTATACCTCTCGCGCAGCCCCACTTCTACCTCTTCAATATAAGGATCGCGTTTTTTAACTGCAATCTTTTTGCTTTCCAGCTTTTTCTTGTCTAATTGCTGCACAGCATTTTCCAGATCACGAACACTCCATTCATGATCAATACATTGCTTCGCCAATTGCATAATCACAGTGGAGTCTTTCAATCCAACCAAGGCTCTTGCATGGCCCATTGATAATGTTCCACGTGAAACATATTCCTTGACTTCATCAGGAAGAGATAGCAATCTCAGGAAATTAGCGATATGGGACCGGGATTTTCCAACCTTGAGAGATAATTCCTCTTGTGTTAGTTGAAATTGATCCATCAAGCCTTGATAAGCAACCGCAACCTCCATCGCATTCAAATTCTCACGTTGTAGGTTCTCAATCAGAGCAATCTCCATGACTTGCTGATCAGAAAAAGATTTAACGACAGCTGGGATCGTATTGTTACCACAAAATTGAGATGCCCGGAAACGCCGTTCTCCGGCAATGATCTCATAGCCCTTCAGTACACTACGAACAATAATCGGTTGAATAACACCATGTTGACGAATGGATTCGGCCAATTCCTTGATCGATTCCTCATCAAAAGTCTTCCGAGGCTGATAAGGATTAGCACGAAGCTGATTCAAAGGAATCTCAATCACTTTCTCATCTTCATCTATAGAAAGCGACGGAATCAAAGCATCCAGTCCTTTACCCAAACGCTTACTCATTAGAAACCACTTCCTTTGCCAACTCTAAGTATACTTCCGCCCCTTTGGACCTCGGATCATACGTGATTATCGACTGTCCATGTGAAGGTGCCTCACTTAAACGTACATTACGAGGAATGACTGTCTTGTACACTTTTTGCTGGAAGTACTTTTTAACTTCTTCAATGACTTGAATTCCCAGATTTGTGCGCGCATCAAACATCGTCAGCAACACACCTTCAATTTGCAACGAAGTATTTAAATGCTTCTGAACAAGACGTACCGTATTTAACAATTGACTCAGACCTTCAAGCGCATAGTATTCACACTGAATCGGAATCAAGACAGAATCTGCAGCGGTTAAAGAGTTCAAAGTCAAAATACCAAGCGATGGTGGGCAATCGATCAGAATATAATCATAGGAACGCTTCACTTGCTCCAATGACTTCTTAAGACGAACCTCACGGGATACTGTAGATACAAGCTCGATCTCTGCGCCTGCTAACTGGATCGTGGCCGGGATAATATCCAATCCATCCACTTCAGTTTTCGTAATCGCATCCTTAGGGTCAACATCATTAATAAGCACGTCATAAATACAATTAGCTACATCGGCCTTATTAATGCCAACACCGCTAGTTGTATTTCCTTGAGGATCGATATCAATGAGCAGTACCTTCTTACCGATCGTAGCAAGACCCGCCCCCAGATTTACGGAGGTCGTCGTTTTTCCGACGCCACCTTTTTGATTGGCTATGGCTATGATTTTAGACAATCCGTTTCACCTCAATATATAAGAAGAATCTTCTTGTAGATTTTCTATGATTGTAATTACTAAGCTGCAGCTACAAAAAGACCAAGAACATTGGTAGTTCTGCTAAGCTACAAACTTTAATGAATCATACCATGATATACACAAAATGATCGAAAAGAAGCTGACCCTCAACCCTGTCCGGTTAAGGTCAGCGAACATAAGAACTTATCTTTTAGGGATCTGAATCACTATTTCATAATGATCGTCATGATCCTTCTCTTCCGTCTTGATCGACAATCCTGAACCCGATACCATGTCAATCGATTGTCGTATCGTATTTAAAGCCAATCTGACATCCTTGGTAAAAGAGATCCTCTTGGATTTCTTCTTGTTCTTATTCACTTCTTTGTAGAAAGCAATCCTTGCTTCCGTCTGCTTGACGTTCAATTCCTTCTCAATAATTTCCTTTAACACCTTAATCTGAAGTTCCTCGGTATCAAGTGATAACAGAGCCCTAGCATGGCGTTCTGTAATCTTACGCTCCATCAAGGCATTCTTTGCGTCTTCAGGAAGATTAAGAAGTCTGATCTTGTTAGCAATTGTGGATTGACTTTTACCTAATCGCTGAGCGAGACTCTCTTGTGTCAAATGATGTAAGTCAATTAAATTCTGATAGGCTAACGCTTCTTCAATGGCCGTCAGTCCTTCACGCTGAAGATTCTCAATCAAGGCAATCGATGCCGCTTGAGAATCGTTAAAATCCCGTAAAATAGCAGGAATGCTCTCCATTCCCAGCTTCTTCACAGCCCGCCAACGTCGCTCACCAGCTATAATCTCATACCTATCATTACGATAGCGAACGACAATAGGTTGTATAACACCATGCGTCTTAATCGTCTGACATAACTCATCAATCTTCTCGTCATCAAATATTGTCCGAGGTTGATAAGGACTTCCAACGATATCCCCTACTGGAATTTGCTTCACTTCATCACTGTTGCTTCGTTCGGATAAACCAAACAGTTTGGAAAATTGTTCTTTCATTCTGTAGATTACCACCTAATTTCATAGTGACATAAGGTCAAACCTTACTAATAGAGGTTGTTCAAAAAATTTCCTTAAATCGATGAATTGATCAGATCACGAAAAATAACATCGAGTAGGATAATCTCTTGAACATACACTAATAGAGACTACAAAAGTTCATTATTAAACACGATGAAGTTTAAGGGTATATCCCAAACATAACCAAAAAATTATGCTGACCCCTATGTAAAAACTTAACTTGTAACGTTATATCTATTCTACCACTTTTTTCTCTATAATCCTATTCTCTTATTTCATGTATTTTTAAATATACTAGCAGACTATCGAACACAAAATAAAAATATCCCTCTTAACATATGTTTCACGTGGAACATTTTGTTAAGAGAGATACAAATATTTCTAAATAATTGGAGATTTTAGGGCGTACCCGCTTTACGTGGATACTTCTTTGGTGTCGAAGCCGTCTTTTTGATGAGAATAATGTGGCGCTCCGAGTTCTCCATTGGAAGTTCGAAATGGTGAGTTCCCGAGAGTTTACCTTTTAACTCTGTCAAACTGCGGGCTGACTCCTTCACCTCTTCTTGGGGGTCCAAACCTTTCATCGCCGCGAAGACCCCCCCGTTTTGACGAAAGGAAGACAGAACTCATTCAGGACCGCCATACGTGCGACAGCTCTTGCCGATACCAGATCGAAAGAGTCTCTATATTGTTCCTTCCGAGCAATATCTTCAGCCCGTCCATGTATCAGCTGTACATTCTGAAGACCCAGCTGATCTACAACATTCTGCAAAAATTGGATCCGCTTATTTAATGAATCAATAATTGTAAGCTTCAGATGAGGATAACAAATTTTAAGTGGTATTCCCGGGAAACCTGCCCAGATCCAATATCTGCCATCGACGATATCTGGTTCATATCTATATAGAACGACAAAGTGATTGAATCATAGAAATGCTTCACATAGACTTGTTCCCGTTCAGTAATCCCGGTTAAATTCATTTTCTCATTCCATGCTACTAATTCTTGATAATATATCTCAAATTGCTGCAATTGCTCCGCAGACAACTCAAGCTGATGTTCATTTAATAAACTTAGAAATTTGTCCTGTACCTTATCCAATCGAATGTCCTCCTGCAGCAGTCACGCGATTATAGTGCTCCAAATATACCAATAAAATGGAAATATCCGCCGGGGTGACACCCGAAATTCTTGATGCCTGGCCGATTGAGATCGGGCGGATCTTAGCAAGCTTCTGGCGTGCCTCAATAGCCAATCCCTGGATATTTTCATAGTTGATATTCTCAGGGAGTTTCTTCCGCTCCATCTTCTGCAGACGCTCCACATGAAGCAATTGCTTCTCAATATAACCGGCATATTTAATTTGAATCTCTACCTGTTCTTTCATCTCATCATCCAGCCCTACCTCAGATGGAGAGAAAAAATCGATATTAGCATAAGTAACCTCTGGACGACGCAAAATCGTTAACAAATTACTTCCGTCCTGAATTGGAGCTGATCCGATGGATGTAAGCAACTCATTAATTTCCGAAGGCTTAACCTTCGTCTCCTTAAGTCTCACGATCTCATCCTCTACCTTCTGCTTCTTATCGAGGAATTGTTCATAACGCTCTTCACTAATAAGACCGATCTCATGACCAAGTGGTGTAAGGCGAAGATCCGCATTATCATGACGAAGCAAAAGTCGATATTCAGCACGGGAAGTAAGTAGACGATAAGGCTCATTCGTCCCCTTAGTAACCAGATCATCAATCAATACACCGATATACCCCTGGGAACGGTCGAGAATAACCGGCTCCTTACCTTGAACCTTGCGAGCCGCATTAATCCCCGCCATAATCCCTTGCCCAGCTGCTTCTTCATAACCAGAAGTACCATTGATTTGTCCCGCCGTAAACAAGCCGGAGATACGCTTAGTCTCCAAAGATGGCCAGAGCTGAGTCGGTACAACCGCATCATACTCGATCGCATACCCGTTACGCATCATCTCAGCATTTTGCAGCCCTGGAACAGAACGAAGCATCTGTACTTGAACATCCTCTGGCATACTCGTTGAGAAGCCTTGTACATAATACTCCGACGTATTTTTGCCCTCCGGTTCCAGGAAGATCTGATGCTTCGGCTTATCACTGAAACGAACGATCTTATCCTCAATCGACGGACAATAACGCGGCCCCGTCCCTTCGATGACCCCAGAGAACATGGGTGCGCGATGAAGATTGGCATTGATGATATCATGGGTTTCAATCGACGTATAAGTTAACCAGCATGGAAGCTGTTCATTGTCCGAGCCCTTCGTCTCGTAAGAGAAAAACTTTGGATTGTCGTCCCCTGGCTGTATTTCCATTTGTGAAAAATCAATCGTATCTTTGTGGACCCGCGGTGGTGTCCCTGTCTTGAAGCGAGCTAATTCAAATCCAAGTTCCTTCAAATTATGGGATAGCTGCACCGAAGGCTGTTGATTATTCGGGCCGCTCTCATACATCAACTCACCCATAATAATTTTGCCACGCAAATAAGTGCCTGTCGTAAGTACAACAGCTTTAGCACGATACTCCGTGCCGGTTTTCGTAATAACACCAACACATTTATCGTCCTCAACGATCAGTTCCTCGACCATACCCTGACGAAGTGTCAGATTCTTCTCCTTCTCCATCGTTTCCTTCATCGTATGTTGGTACGAGAATTTATCCGCTTGAGCACGAAGTGCATGTACAGCAGGCCCTTTACCTGTATTCAACATTCGCATTTGGATGAATGTTTTATCGATATTGCGACCCATCTCTCCACCAAGCGCATCAATCTCACGAACAACATGGCCTTTGGCCGGACCGCCAATCGAAGGATTACACGGCATAAATGCCACCATATCCAGATTAATTGTAATCATTAAAGTCTTACTTCCCATTCGGGCAGCCGCCAATGCAGACTCACAACCGGCATGTCCTGCACCGACGACAATAACATCAAATTCGCCGCCACTATAACTCATATCACAACCCCCTTGCATCGTATCAATAAAATAATATATAAGAGGTTGTTCAAAGGTCCGCTTTACCGACCATTTTGAACACACACTATAAGGAAATCGAATGAAGAGACATGGCTCTCCATTCGTTCAAATTTGAAACGTTTATTCATACTTTTCATCATACCATGAACGATCGTGTATAATACACGAACATCATTATTTTCCAAGACAAAACTGCGAGAAGATCTGATCGATCAGTGCGTCTGGCGCCGAATCACCGACCACTTCACCTAACTGTTCCCAAGCCAGTCGTACGTCAATCTGCATAATGTCGATCGGAATACCAGCATCTGCAGCCTCATAAGCATCTTCTAGTGACTGCTTCGCCCGCTTCAACAGCGCAATATGCCGAACATTACTAACATAGGTCAAGTCACCGGATTCCAGCTCACCACCGAAGAACAGCTTCGAGATCGCATCCTCCAAATGATCCAGCCCTTCTTCCGTCTTCGCGGACAATTCTACAACCACATCATCTGAGAAATATCGGCTTACTTCACAACTGTTCAACTGCTGTGGTAAGTCGATCTTATTCAAAATGACGATCACTGGCCGGCCAGATAGCTGCTTCATTAGAGTGATCTCATCCTCATGCAGCTCCTCAGCATGATTCAAGACAAGCAGAATCAGGTCCGCCTCATTAACCGCTGCCTTTGAGCGCTCCACACCAATCTTCTCTACGATATCGATCGTCTCACGAATCCCCGCCGTATCGAGTAGTTTTAGAGGAATATTGTTAATCGTCACAAACTCCTCGATCACATCCCGCGTCGTACCCGGTATATCCGTAACAATCGCCTTATTTTCCCGGGCTAAAGCATTAAGCAGAGAAGACTTCCCAACATTGGGTCTACCAACAATCGCCGTTGTGATCCCTTCCCGCAAAATCTTACCCTGACTAGCCGTCCTCAGCAGATCATCAATCCCCTGCATCGTCAGCGTACATTTCTGCTTAATGAACTCTGTCGTCATCGACTCCACATCATGCTCCGGATAATCGATATTGACCTCAATATGCGCCAGCGTCTCCACCAGCGTATACCTGAGCTCCTCGATCTTACGCGACAAAGCCCCTTCAACCTGCTTCAAGGCTACCGAGAAAGCCCGATCCGACTTCGAGCGGATCAAATCAATCACCGCTTCTGCCTGTGATAAATCAATCCGCCCGTTCAAGAACGCCCGCTTCGTGAACTCCCCTGGCTCCGCCAGGCGAATATCACGCTGTTCCAGCAACAGATCCATAACCCGCTTCACGGAGATAATCCCCCCGTGCGTGCTGATCTCCACTACATCTTCCGTTGTAAAAGAGCGTGGCGCTCTGAACAGCGACACCAGCACCTCTTCCAACTTCTCATCCGTCTTCGGATCTATAATAAATCCATAATGGACTGTATGACTATCCGCATCCGTTAACTTCGTCTTCGAGCGAAATACCTTCTCTACACTTGCGATCGCTTCCGGCCCATTCACCCGGATCACCGCAATCCCACTCTCTCCTACCGCTGTAGAGATCGCTGCAATCGTATCACTAAGCATTTATTCTCTCACCCCTGCTTCATCAAATATCTATTCTAAACAGCCAAATCACTGTTATCTTCAATTATTAAATGTACCACATTCGTCAATATCTTACTTGCTCCACCTTACTAGCACTAACTAATCTTTGATCCAACTCAAGCGATTCCCATAGGGACTGCGACTCCTATCCCAACATACACTCTAATCCCTCGCCCTACATTCTCTCGTCCCTTAACTAGCTAATCTTCACCCAAACCTAAGCGCATTCCGAAGGAACAGCGACTCCTTCATCTCAAGTAGCAGTTAGAAAGCACATATTCCACTCTCTACGCTCACCTCACAACCGCCATAAGTATAGCGTGCCCCGTAGGGGAGAAAAGCGGCTTTTACACCAGCTCCCGCCCGAGCGCATCTACAGAAGTAGTACCTCCAGCATGTATTCCAGGTAACCCGGGTGCTCCAACAGTAAGACGTACCCGAAGGGGAAAAGCGTTCCACGAGCCATAGTTCTTGTAGGTGCGCCTCTCGCTCTACCACGTTAGTCCAGTTGCGGGTGTCCAGAGGGCGCAGCCCTTGGGCCCTCCCTTGTAGGGAGGGTTTGAGTGGGTTCAAAAAATAAGACGCAACACAACATCCCCCTAAGGAAAAGTCGCTTGCGTCTCATTCATCATTTGCTTTGCTTCAGTGTTATAACAACCCGCCGGTCGGCTCTTCGCCTTTGCTGAACGTCTTAACCTCCGGATGATCCTGAAGTTTGGAATGAATCACTTTACGCTCCTGCGGCGGCATTGGTTCAAGAGCTACTTCCTTACGGGTGCGAACGACCCGACCCGCCAATCTGACAGCCAGATCCTCCAGCGTCTTCTTACGTCTCTCGCGGAAATTCTCCGCATCAAGAATAATACGAATATAACTATCAGAATAGCGGTTGGCAATAATGTTTGCCAAATATTGAAGCGCGTCAAGCGTCTGCCCGCGGCGCCCGATGATCATGCCGAGATCGCTGCCCGAGATATTCAGCACAGTGGCATCCTTCTTCTGGGCGATCTCTACATCAACTTGAAGTCCCATATTCTCGCCAACGTCTTTAATAAATGACGCCGCCTCTTGATAAGGATCATGATCGGTATAAGAGCTGAGATCCTTCTGAGATTCCAGACTGCGATCCTCCGAATGATCTCCCTTTGGCGGAACTGCCGGGTCTTGGACAGGAGAGTAAGCTCTACCTTAGCCTCCTTCACCCCAATCAGTCCCAGGAATCCTTTTGATGGCTGCTCTAACACATTAACGGCGACTTGATCCTCGGTGGTGCCGAGCTTAGCCAATCCTTGTCTTACAGCTTCTTCAACGGTTTTCCCTGACGTCACAATTTTATTCATTTCGACTTTTTGGCCTCCTTGGCACCTCTGCCGGGATGACCGGCTTTGAGATTCGAACCGCCCCGTTTCTTACTGGATGACGTGTCGCTACTAGTTGCTACAGCAGGTACAGGTTCTTTCTTTCTATAAATGAAATAATTTTGTCCTATCGTATACAAGTTAGAGAATATCCAGTACAACGGCAATGCTGCCGGGAAGTTGAAAGCCATAATAAAGATGAGCACCGGATATACCCACATCATAAATTTCATCGGGTTCGGACCGGATGTATTCATCGTGTTCATATTCGACATCATTCTTGTCTGAATAAATGTCGTTAGTGCAGCAACAGCTGGTAAAATATACGTCTTGTCCGGCTCTCCAAGCTGTAACCACAAGAATCCGTGGTCACGGATCGCCGAGTTATAATAAATCGAGTTATATAGAGCGATAAATACTGGCATCTGAATCAGAAGTGGGAAACACCCCGCCATCGGATTAACCTTATTCTCCTGGAACAGCTTCATCGTCTCCTGTTGCTGCTTCTCAGGATTATCTTTGTAATCTTCTTTGATCTTCGCCAGCTGAGGCTGGATAGCCTGCATCGCTTTTGAACTCTTTACTTGCTTCAGTGTAAGTGGAAGAATTAACGTACGAACAATGATCACCATAATTAATACGGCGATTCCGTATGCCCCATTGAACCACTTCGCAAACGTATCCAAAGCTAATGAAAAATAATAGACGACATTCGCAGTCCAGAAAGAACCACTATTTTTCATATCTTCGGTAGTAGTAGCCAAATGAGCATTTTGCGTTCCGCAACCGGCGAACAATACGACGAGCCCGATTGCAAGAATAAGGAGGACTAATCTCCTCTTGTTATTGGCAATTCGCGACACTTCAAAACCCCTCTCTTAACCTATCCGTCATCGTAAATCATAACATATTTATAGGGACAAAGAAACAATCATGCTTGGCGTCCGGAAGGCTTGAGTAGCGAGGCTTTACGAAGGACGTGAAGTACGCTTTTCTCCAGTTCCTTATATTCCATTCCGACAGCACCATTGCGCACAATGAGGATGATATCGACATGATCCTGAATCTCGCTCTCATGTAAACGAACGATCTCCTTCAGCATTCTGCGCATACGGTTTCGAACCACAGCATTACCTATCTTCTTACTTGCTGATATACCTAGCCTGAAACGCTCAATATCCGGTTTTCTCGACCAATAAACAACGAGTTGACGGTTAGCAAAAGACTTTCCATGCCGGTACACCCGGCCAAAATCCGCCCGATTTCTTAACCTTAACTTTTTATGCACGAGCAATCTCCTCAACTCTAGACCTGCTAACTGCTATTGTAATTATAAACCATCCAATTATGCAGTAAACCTGATTTTTCGCAAAATCGAGTTCCTTCATATTATAGTCAACAAATATTCTACAAATTTGACACATAAACGAAAGGCTCAATTGCTATATCATTCGGCGTACAAAAAAAGACCACCGCAGTGGTCTTCACGCACGCATTACGCACTCAATACTTTTCTTCCTTTTAGGCGACGAGCAGCAAGAACCTTACGGCCATTCTTCGTGCTCATTCTTTTACGGAAACCGTGAACCTTACTACGTTTGCTCACATTCGGTTTGAAAGTCGGTCTCATCTATTGCACCCCCTCTACAGGAATCCGTCACTGTCAAATTCACCATTTTCATAATCCACAGAAAATGCCTTTTTACATTTAATCATAACCATTATGAAAAGTCAACCGAGCCTGGCATATCTTTATCAAACCAAATTTATACACAGCCCAAAAATATGAGCAATAAAATGATTTATTTAAGTTTTCCACAAGCTAATTTACTATTTCTCCCCAGAATAAAGGTTATACACATGTGGAAAAGTAATTTTAGTGGTTTAAATTTCTCTATATTTACAGCATTTATGAATCGGGGTATGATCTGTATTGTACAATTGTATACAAGTATACTGAGAGGGTGTAGTTTATGAAATTAGGCATGGTAGGACTCGGAAAAATGGGCCATAATCTGGTCGCAAATTTGCTTCGCCATAACCACGAGGTTGCAGCCTATGATATGAATCCGGAGGCAGTGAACCGTGTTGCTGAACAAGGAGCTATTCCGGCATCAAGTCTGGAACAGCTTATCGCAGCACTCGAACCTCCACGGATTATCTGGATTATGGTACCGGCCGGAGCTGCTCTTCAGTCCGTTATTTCCACCCTGACCCCACTTTTGGATGCAAATGATATCGTCATTGATGGAGGCAACTCCCATTACAAAAATTCAGTAGAACTAGCTGGCGAACTGGCCAAATCCGGTATCCACTTCTTCGATGTTGGAACTTCAGGAGGCATCGAAGGTGCCGAACAAGGCGGATGCTTCATGATCGGCGGCGATGAGGCTGTATTCCGTAGCATCGAACCGATTTTCCATGATATCGCTGTTAAGAACGGTTACATGTTCACCGGCAAAGCCGGAAGCGGACATTTTCTAAAGATGGTCCACAATGGAATTGAATACGGTATGATGCAAGCGATTGCTGAAGGTTTTGAAGTTCTAGACAAGAGTCAATATGAATATAACTACGAGGATGTCGCCAAGGTATGGTCGAACGGATCCGTCATCCGCTGCTGGCTGATGGATTTGATGCAAGATGCCTTCTCCAAGGATCCGAAGCTAGAGAGCATCCGCGGAGTTATGCAATCTTCTGGTGAAGGTAAATGGACGGTTGAGACTGCATTGGAACTGCAGGCAAGCGCCCCAGTTATTGCAATGTCCCTATTCATGCGTTATCGTTCACTGGAGGACGACACCTTCCACGGCAAAGTCGTTGCTGCCCTACGCAATGAATTCGGCGGCCACGCGGTTGAAGCAAGCAAATAAATATAGGTATCCCTAATTTTTCATGCTATGATCTTATAAATGCATTGATTTATTAATGCATGTTTAAAAGTCAGACTTTCAGCACCGAGAAGGTTGGATGAAGCTAGGGGCTGAGGAGTGGAGCGTACGTTTTGGGTACGTGAGCACCGGAAGGCCCGGCTGAATTCAAGATTCGATGCCGATTAAGCTACCAGTATTGCTTCGTGATCAAAGGGGGACTTTTTAAACAACCTTTATTAGTGATAGGAGCATAGAACCATGAAGTTTCCCTCAAGTTGGTTAAAGGGCAGTTCACTTGGCGAATCTATCGCCAGTGAGCTGCGTCTTCAAATTATTAGCGGAGCCATAAAACCGGGTACCGTACTATCAGAGAATGGAATCGCTTCTGATTTTGGCGCCAGTCGCTCGCCGGTGCGCGAAGCTTTGAAAACGCTGTCTAACGAAGGGTTAATCACCTTAAAAAGAATGGGCGCCGTGGTAAATGGTCTTCTTGTACATGACCTTGAAGAACTTTACGATGTTAGATACTTAATTGAGAGCTTTGCCTGGAAACGACTGGCCGATAGCGATTCATCAGAATTAATTGTTCAATTGCGTCAGGTTATCGACAAAATGGAATTAGCCGGTAGACACCGTGATGTTGTGGATTTTGCCTATCAGGACCTTGCCTTTCATGAGACGATTATTACGGCGGCGGATCATACACGAATCTGGCATCTATGGCTGAGTATCCGGCAGATTGTAATGACCGTTATGCTCATTACAACCAAGCAAGTCCTGTCGCAGGATGACGATAAAATCAATTATGTCATTAATAAGCACCGCAAGCTATTAGCAGGCCTGGAATCCAAAGATCCGAACATCATTGTTCAAAATGTCGAGGAATACTTTGAAGACTCTGTCAAAACGTTGCATACAAGTATACCTGAATAACAAATATTATTACTTCATTAACATTCACTTATATAGGAAGAAGGTGCGCTATGACATCATACATGATCGGTGTTGATATCGGAACGACAAGTACAAAAGCCGTTCTTTACGAAGAAAATGGCACTGTCGTAGCCAATGCAAATATAGGATACCCATTATATACTCCTTCTGCAGATATCGCGGAGCAGGATCCGGAAGAAATTTTTGCTACTGTTCTGCAGGCAGTCCAGCAAGTAATCCATCAGAGTAAGGCGGATCCGAACCATATCCTGTTCGTCTCCTTCAGTACAGCCATGCATAGTCTAATCCCAGTGGATGGAGCCGGAGCTCCATTAATGCGTTGTCTGACCTGGGCCGATAATCGTAGTGTGAAATGGGCCGATAAACTGAAGAACGAGCTGGGCGGACACGAAATTTATCTTCGTACCGGAACACCGATTCATCCAATGTCTCCGCTCACGAAAATATTATGGCTACGCCATGAACAACCGGATATCTTCAACAATACTTATAAATTCATTTCTATTAAAGAATATATATTCTTCAAGCTGTTCGGAAAATATATCGTCGATTATTCCATAGCATCAGCGACCGGGCTCATGAACTTACAACGTCTGGACTGGGATGCGGAAGCCCTGCAAATAGCTGGCATTACACCGGAGTACCTATCTTCTCTCGTGTCAACGACACATATTGTGAACGGGCTTGCTCCTGAATATGCCAGCAGAATGGGGCTTCTCCCCTCTACCTCATTTGTGATCGGTGCAAGCGATGGCGTCCTCTCCAATCTAGGCGTGGGTGCTATCGATCCCGGAGTCGTTGCTGTGACCATCGGCACGAGTGGCGCGATTCGAACTGTTGTGGATGAGCCTAGAACGGATCCGAAGGGGCGGATCTTCTGCTACGCTCTAACCGAGAAGCATTGGGTAATCGGCGGAGCGGTCAATAATGGCGGTGGTATCTTTCGCTGGGTGCGCGATGAGATCGCTGCATCCGAGGTTGAGACTGCCAAACGATTGGGGATCAGTTCCTATGATGTACTGACGAAGATTGCCGAACGGGTTGCCCCTGGCTCTGATGGCCTCCTCTTCCATCCTTATCTATCGGGAGAGCGGGCTCCGCTATGGGATCCGAATGCACGCGGCTCTTTCTTCGGCTTAACCCTTCATCATCAGAAAGAGCATATGATTCGTGCTGTTTTGGAAGGCGTAATCTACAATCTGTATACAGTACTGCTTGCCATGGAGGAACAGATTGGAGAGCCACGCAAAATTCAAGCCACTGGAGGATTCGCCCGCTCCCGCTATGGCGGCAAATGATGGCCGATATTTTCGACCAGACCGTCGTGATTCCAGAGAGCTATGAGAGCTCTTGTCTGGGAGCAGTCGTGCTTGGCTTATATGCGTTAGGTAGAATCGAATCCTTCAGCCATGTCTCTACCATGATTGGAGAAACCTATGAACATGCACCAAACCGTAATAATTCAGCTATTTATAAAGAACTCCTCCCCATTTATATCCGCATTTCGCGGAAATTAGAGGAGGATTATCAAGCTATTGCCGATTTTCAACGTAAGCATCAAACAAATGATACATTCTGATTATAGAGACAGGACCTGACGTTGTCAGGTCCTTTTTTTTTGGAAAATTTTTTTTAAAAAAACACCTCTTCTATCCTACCAACGATCCTCGCTGTAACAACCGATAAAGTTATGCACAATCGATTTATGAACAAATTTCGACCTACTCGGAATAACCTGTGCACATTATTTTTCGGTAATTCACAGTTCCTGTCGATTTTTAAACAGATTATAAACAATATATAGTGTTGTTGACGGAATTTATACACAAGTTATTGAATTTGTGGATAAATCCACGCATTCCATTGAAATATAAGGCTTCTTTTGCTATGATTATATTGCTTTCACTGTGAATATCTAATTGACAGTTTAAAATTATCAACAGCCTGTGGATAATATTGTGAACAATTCAAAGTTATCCACTTTTATAATGATTTCATTTTTCTGAGTACTGGGGATATAACTCCCCTTTATTTATGTTTTTTCGACTTTTTCTGCATGGCTCATGCCACAATTGGATGATTTAAAAGGAGTGACAGTCTGTGGATAGCCATACCTCTGAAATATGGCAAAATATTTTATCCATCATTAATACCAAGCTGAGCAAGCCAAGCTTTGATACTTGGTTCAAAGCTACCAAAATTGTATCCATCGACGATCATTCCATCGTCATCTCAGCTCCGACCACGTTCGCAGTGGAATGGCTAGAGAGCCGTTATACAAAATTGGTGGCCACCACGGTCTATGAATATCTCGGCAAACAAGTGGACGTATCCTTCGTCATCGAAGAATCGGCCCCACCCGAGCAACCCCCAGTCTATAAGGAGCCCCAGGCACCCGTTCAAACCGAAGAGAGCATATCACACATGCTCAATCCCAAGTACACCTTTGATACATTCGTTATTGGATCCGGAACCAGCTTGCCCATGCGGCTTCTCTTGCTGTTGCCGAAGCGCTGGCCAGAGCTTACAACCCGTTATTTTTGTATGGGGGAGTAGGACTTGGCAAGACGCATCTTATGCATGCCATCGGCCACTATATTCTGGAGCACAGCCCCAGCAGCAAGGTCGTATACATTTCCTCTGAGAAATTTACGAATGAATTTATTAATGCGATCCGAGATAACCGAGCGGAAAGTTTCCGCAACAAATATCGAAATATTGATATTTTGCTGATTGACGATATTCAGTTTATTGCCGGGAAAGAGTCGACGCAGGAGGAATTTTTCCATACTTTCAATGCTCTGCACGAGGAGCGCAAGCAGATTATTATCTCTAGTGACCGACCGCCTAAGGAGATTCCAACCTTAGAGGAACGGCTTCGGTCAAGGTTTGAATGGGGATTAATCACCGATATTCAGCCCCGGATCTGGAGACCCGGATTGCCATTCTGCGCAAGAAGGCCAAGGCGGAGAATCTTGATATTCCGAACGAAGCGATGATGTATATTGCCAACCAGATCGATACGAACATCCGGGAGCTTGAGGGAGCGTTAATCCGTGTCGTTGCGTACTCGTCCTTGATTAATCAGGACATTACAACTCATCTAGCTGCCGAAGCTTTGAAGGATATTATCCCTTCTAGCCGTCCGAAGATGATCACGATTCAGGATATTCAGCAGCGGGTTGGAGAATACTTCAATCTCAAGATGGAGGATTTCAAGGCGCGTAAGCGGACCAAAGCTATCGCCTTCCCTCGTCAAATCGCGATGTATCTATCCAGGGAACTGACCGACTTCTCATTGCCGAAGATCGGAGATGCCTTCGGAGGTCGCGATCATACAACGGTAATTCATGCTCATGAGAAAATTTCGCAGCAGATCAAGAATGATCAGGAATTGAATAAAGTTATCAACAACATCACGGAGAAAATTAAAAATTCATCCTGAATAAGCTATAAGCCTATGCACAAGATATTCACATGTGGATAGGCTTCATTTCATATGATTATGCTTGTTATCCACATATTCAGGGCCCCTACTACTACTATTACTATAAATATATAATATACATCTTAGAGAAATAGCGGCCCTGCCGCTTCAAATCGACAAGACCTACCTTTCTCCCAGAACAAGCTGTTTCAGTTACTAATATGCTGCTTTGAGAGGTTTTATTACTACTCACACACTTTAAGAATTAAGATACTTTGTTTAGGAGTTGAATTTATGAAAATCCGCGTTTTAAAACATGAACTGAATGAGTCTATCCAGCATGTATCGAAGGCGATCTCTAGCCGTACAACGATCCCAATTCTAACGGGGATCAAGATCGAAGTTACTTATCAGGGAATGACGCTGACTGCCAGCGATACTGATATTTCCATTCAAGCCTATATTCCAGTTGAAGATAATGAGAAGCAAATCGTACAAGTAGAACGGCCAGGCAGCGTCGTATTGCCAGCCAAGTTTTTCGTGGAAATTATTAAGAAGCTTCCTTCTTCCGAAATTGAGATGGAGCTTCTAGAGGGATTCCAAACCAGAATAACCTCCGGTTCTACCGATATTCAGATGGTGGGAATGGATCCAGAAGAATATCCTGTACTACCGAGTATTGAAGAGAATCAAGTTATCTCGATTCCAGGCGATCTGCTCAAAAATATGATCAAGCAAACGACCTTCTCGATCTCTACCAACGAGACATCACCGATTCTGACCGGTATTCTATGGGATATTAACGGGAATGACTTCAAGCTAGTGGCTACAGACCGTCACCGCTTGGCAAGCCGTACTGCAAAGATCGATAATGCGGATGAAGTTCGCGTGAGCAATACCGTTATTTCAGGTAAGACCTTGAACGAACTCAGCAAGATCGTACCTGACCAAAATACAATTGTGGATATCGTTGTTGCCGACAATCAGGTATTATTTAAAATTGACCGAGTGTTGTTCTATACTCGTATTCTGGACGGAACCTATCCGGACACTTCCAGAATCATCCCGACGAACTATAAGTCAGAGCTTGTTATTGATACGAAGAAATTAAGCGAGTCGATCGACCGGGCTTATTTGCTGTCCCGTGAAGAGAAATCGAATATCGTCCGTCTTCAAACCTTCGAGAACAACACGATTGAGATTTCCTCTAGTTCAAATGAACTCGGAAAAGTTGTTGAGCAATTGGATGTAGTACAATATACCGGAGATCCACTGCGGATTTCTTTTAACTCGAAATATATGTTAGACGTGCTTAAGGTGGTTGAGAGCGAGCAGCTTCATATCGGCTTTACCGGTGCAATGAGTCCAATGATCGTTAAACCGATGGATGATAGTCAGAGCCTCTATCTGATCCTACCTTACCGCACAACCAATTAACTTAGAGTTCGCCTTTGATCACGAAGTAACGCAAGAAGTGAACTCGGCATCGAATCTTGAATTCAGCCGGGCCTTCCGGTGCTCACGTACACACTACGTACGCTGCGCTCCTCATGCCCTGCTTCATCCAACCTTCTCGGTGCTGAAAGGCGAATAAGAGGACTAACGGGGATAACATCCCTCAAGAAAGGAACAAACCAGAGGATGAAGAAGATTAGCATCTCGGATGAATATATTAAGCTGGATCAATTTCTGAAGCTGGCCGACTGTGTTAGTACGGGTGGTATGGCCAAGGCTCTGCTGCAGGAAGAAGCTGTAGCTGTGAATAATGAGCCCGAGCAGCGCCGTGGTCGCAAGTTATACCCTGGGGATATTGTAGAAGTGCGTGATTGCGGCACTTTTCAAGTGGCCAGTAAGTAGCTCCCTGAACCTGAAGCGACAGGTGGAAATGAGGGCATGAACTATCGTGTTTGTAAATAAATTAGGCTTGCAGCACTATCGGAACTACGATGCGCTAAATCTCGATTCTTTTGGAGATGTGAATCTCATTCTCGGACGCAATGCCCAGGGCAAGACGAACTTGCTCGAGGCATTGCTTGTCCTTGCTTTGACCAAATCTCATCGTACGAGTAAAGATCGAGAGCTGATCTCCTTCGGACAAGATCATGCAGCTGTTACGGCTGAGGTCGAGAAGAAGTACGGAACAGTTCAGTTGGATCTCCGTTTCTCCAGTCAAGGCAAGAAAGCGAAGCTTAACGGCCTGGAGCAGCGTAAGTTAAGTGAATTCGTCGGCGCATTAAATGCGGTTATGTTTGCTCCGGAGGATTTGGAGATCGTGAAGGGAACACCTGGTGTACGTCGCCGCTTCCTCGACATGGAGATTGGTCAAGTGCAGCCGAGCTATTTATATCATTTGCAGCAATATCAAAAAGTGCTAGTACAACGCAACAACTTGCTTAAGCAGGCTTGGGGCAAAGAAGCTGAGCTTGCGGTCATGCTGGAGATCTGGAATGAGCAATTAGTGGAGCATGGTGTTAAAATTATCAAGAAGAGGAAACAATTCATAAAGAAACTGCAAAAATGGGCGGAACAGATTCATGACGGTATAACTGGGGGAGCGAGAAGCTCAAATTAACCTACCTTCCCTCCTTCGGAGAGGCCGAGACGGAAGATGAAGCTGTCTTATTGGAGCAATTTATGATAAAGTTATCACAAATGAAGGATCAGGAAATCCGCCGCGGCATGACCCTTGCGGGTCCTCATCGCGATGATATAACTTTTTATATTAATGGCAATGAAGCACAAACTTATGGTTCACAGGGGCAACAGCGGACCACGGCATTATCACTTAAATTAGCGGAGATTGAGCTTATTAACGAGGAGATCGGCGAATATCCGATCCTGCTCCTGGACGATGTATTGTCCGAGCTTGATCCATATCGTCAGACCCAATTGATCGAGACATTTCAGAGTAAAGTGCAGACGTTCATCACGGCTACGGGAATTGAGAGCATTAACGAGAGCCGACTTCAGAACGCCAGCATTTTTCATGTTCATGAGGGACAAGTCCAGAGATAAGGTGGGAAGGTAAGCGATGTACATTCATTTGGGGAGAGAAGATCATTCTCTCATCGGAATTGGTAGCGATCTTTGATATATCGATTGAGAAATCATCCAAAATATCGAAACAGTTCGTAAGTCACGCGATCCAGGAGAAGAATGTGGTACGGATCGGAGAAGAAGAAGCCAAATCCATCGTTGTAACCAAAAATATCGTGTACTACTCGCCGATCTCCTCCTCGACATTGAAGAAGAAGACCAATCTGAATTACTTAACGTGATCGTGATTTGAATCTATAGAAGTAGGTGAAGGCATGTCTATGAACGAACAATCGTATGATGAGAGTCAGATACAGGTATTGGAAGGTCTAGAGGCTGTCCGTAAACGTCCGGGGATGTATATTGGTTCGACCAGTGCCAGGGGCTTGCATCATTTGGTCTGGGAAGTCGTTGATAACAGTATTGACGAGGCATTGGCCGGCTATGCCAATAAGATTGACGTGATAGTTCATGAAGATAATAGCATTACGGTTATCGATAACGGGCGCGGCATTCCGGTTGGTGAACATCCGAAATTGAAGAAATCGACCCTTGAGGTTGTTATGACGGTTCTCCATGCCGGGGTAAATTCGGCGGCGGCGGGTATAAAGTATCCGGCGGTCTGCACGGGGTTGGCGTATCTGTAGTGAATGCCCTGTCTGAGAAAGTAGTCGTTGAAGTTAGACGGGACGGTCATGTCTATCAACAGGAATATCGTCGTGGTGTTCCTCAGTATGACGTCCGTGTGATCGGCGAGTCGGATCCGGAAGCAACCGGGAACAAGACGACGTTCCATCCAGACCCGGAAATTTTCACGGAAACAACTGTTTTTGACTACAACACCTTGTTAACGCGGATTCGTGAGCTAGCTTTTTTGAATAAAGGTATCAATATTTCATTGACCGATGAACGTACGGGAGTCTCTGGGACATTCCACTATGAAGGCGGGATTAACGAGTACGTTAAATATTTGAATCATAACAAGGAAGTACTGCATGAGCAGCCAATCTACGTTGAAGGCCAGCGTGATATGATTCAGGTTGAAGTTGCTTTGCAATATAACGACAGCTATTCGGAGAATATATTCTCTTTCGCCAATAACATTAACACGCATGAGGGCGGTACACATGAATCCGGATTTAAGAGTGCACTGACGAGAATTATTAATGATTATGCCCGTAAGAATAACATGATCAAAGATAATGACTCCAACTTGAGCGGGGATGATGTGCGTGAGGGATTGACGGCGATCATTTCTGTGAAAATTCCTGAGCCGCAATTTGAAGGGCAGACGAAGACCAAGCTCGGTAATAGTGAAGTACGTGGTATTGTTGAGTCCTTGTTCGCAGAGAAGTTGCAGGAATTTATGGAGGAGAATCCAGCTGTATCGCGTCGAGTTCTGGAGAAGGCTTTGCAGGCTTCGCGTGCGCGAGAAGCAGCCCGTAAAGCGCGGGAACTGACGCGTCGTAAGAGTGCGCTCGAAGTCAGTGCCTTGCCAGGCAAGCTCGCGGATTGCTCTTCGAAGGATGCATCGCTAAGCGAACTGTATATCGTCGAAGGTGACTCCGCAGGCGGATCAGCCAAGCAAGGTCGCGATCGTCATTTCCAGGCGATTCTGCCGCTGCGTGGTAAGATTCTAAACGTGGAGAAGGCGCGCCTTGATCGCATTCTGGGCAATGCAGAGATTCGTGCCATCATTACCGCACTAGGTACTGGGATCGGCGAGGAGTTCGATATTTCCAAAGCCCGTTACCACAAAGTTATTATTATGACCGATGCCGACGTCGACGGCGCCCATATTCGTACACTGCTGTTGACCTTCTTCTTCCGTTACATGCGTAAGATTATCGAGGCAGGATATGTATATATCGCACAACCACCTTTGTTCAAGGTGGAGCGCAATAAAGTTGTTCGCTACGCTGGTTCTGAAGCGGAACGCGATGCGATTATTGCCGAGTTTGGCGAGAATGCCAAATATAATGTGCAGCGCTATAAAGGTCTCGGTGAGATGAACGCTGGACAGCTGTGGGAGACGACGATGGATCCTGAGAGCCGTACGATGCAGCAGGTATCGATCTCCGATGCGATGGAAGCTGATAAAATATTCGATGTGCTCATGGGCGATAGTGTTGAGCCACGGCGCGACTTTATCCATGAACATGCTAAATATGTGAGGAATCTAGATATTTAAATTTAGAAATCTCAGTAAAAAGGCCGAGAAGAGGTGTCTCCTCAACTCAGCCTTTTTAATTTTTTATCGTAGAAATGATGAATTACTTCGTTGATTTAAGACGTCCATAGTGGACGGCATAGCGGCGGATTTTCTTATAAATCTCTTTGTTATTCAGATGCTTAAAAGGGAAGAGTGCAGGGAGTGTATTCACTTCTAGAATCCAAATGCGATGTTGTTCGTCGATAGCCAGATCAAGGCCGATCTCCTTCAGGTTGGGAAATTTGCGGGCGAGCTGGGCGGCAACGCGTACACCCAATAGCTTCATCTCTTTATACAAAGCAATAAATTGCTTAGGGGTAAGATGAGGGGCAAATAAACTCTCAATGGTCATAATCGTGCCGCCGCCGCGGTAATTGGTAATGATCTTCTGCGGAGCTGCCAAGCGTCCGATGAATCCGGTTGTCTCCCAATTTTTAAGTGGTGTCTTCTGAACAAGCGCTCGGATATCAAATTTGGAGCGCCGGAATGTGAGCATACGAATACCGGTCTGAATCAGGTACAATCTTCTGCCGGTATGCGAGGTGATGGCAGCGTGCAGCTCATCCATCGTTGAGAACATCTCAGAATGGATGCCGTGCCTGAGTTTATATTGATAACCCGCGCCAGCATCAAGTTCGTCATGCCATAGTTCAGCACTCATGACCCCAATCCCATAAGTTCCGTTGTCTGGTTTAATAAATACGATACCATAAGAATTAAGCATTTCTCCAAGATGCTCGGCAGAATATTTCCTTGTATCTGGAATGTAAGAGCGAATGAGTTCGTTCTGCCGTAAAATGACGGTCTTCTCCCATTTACTTGCTATCCGCTGTATCGCCAAGTACTTATCCTTCCTTTCTGTACCCCGGATGCTGCCCTAAGGTATGAAAAACATAGGACAGGAGAGATAAACAATGATATAATTATAGGATGCGGGGATTTTATAAGTTTTTTGATCATTCCAATAAATTGCCTATATTTTTAGTGTATGAAGAGAAGTAACAATGGGAATGGACACATCCCCATTTTTATTATTGTCTATGGAAGTTTAGGATGAGAACTCGTTACGTTTAAGTGAGCCGTTTTTGTGAAACGATGTTAATGACTGGCTTTTTCATAATCATCCTGTACGTAGGCACATGGATAAATTTTTAGGAGGTCCAGCATGGCGGAGGAAAAATTATCGCAAATTGTAGATAGGGACATTAATGTGGAAATGCGCGAATCCTTTATGGATTATGCGATGAGCATCATTGTCAGCCGTGCTTTGCCCGATGTTAGGGATGGCTTGAAGCCTGTCCATCGGCGCATTTTGTATGCGATGTCCGAGCTCGGTATGTATCCAGATAAGCCGTTTAAGAAATCAGCAAGAATCGTCGGCGAAGTTATCGGTAAGTACCATCCTCATGGCGATTCGGCGGTATATGAGACTATGGTACGGATGGCGCAGGATTTCTCGATGCGTTATATGCTTGTTGAGGGTCATGGTAACTTTGGCTCCATCGACGGTGACTTTGCAGCAGCGATGCGTTACACAGAAGCACGTCTATCCAAAATAGCAATGGAAATGCTGCGCGATATTAATAAAGAGACGATCGACTTCATGCCGAACTATGATGGTGAAGAGCATGAGCCTATCGTACTGCCAGCGCGTTATCCAAATCTACTCGTCAATGGCGTATCGGGGATTGCAGTCGGGATGGCTACTAACATTCCACCGCATAATTTGGGCGAGGTCATCGATGGGGTTCAGGCGATGATCAAGAACCCAGATATCGATTCTTTGGATTTGATGGAATATATCAAGGGGCCGGATTTCCCGACTGCAGGCTTTATCGTAGGTCGTTCCGGTATTCGTCAGGCATATACAACGGGTCGCGGCTCGATCACGATGCGTGCCAAGACCACGATTGAAGAGAACAATAATAAGGCACGGATCATCGTCGATGAATTGCCTTATCAAGTTAATAAAGCCCGACTCGTCGAGAAGATTGCCGAGCTGGTGAGAGAAGAAAATCGATGGCATTACCGACTTGCGTGATGAATCGGACCGTAATGGAATGCGTGTCGTTATCGAGTTGCGCCGGGATGTAAATCCGAATGTCGTATTGAACAACTTATACAAACATACCTCCTTGCAGAGTACTTTCGGTATTAATATGCTAGCCATTGTTAATAACGAACCAAAGATTCTGACGTTACGCGAAGTCCTTCACCATTATTTGCAGCACCAGGTTGAGGTTATTCGCCGGCGGACGGAATTTGATCTGAAGAAGGCAAAAGCCCGTGCTCATATTCTGGAAGGCTTGCGCATTGCCCTTGATTATCTGGATGAGGTTATCGCCCTGATCCGCAGTTCGCAGAATGCAGAGATCGCCCGTAATGGCTTGATCGAACGCTTCGGCCTGAGTGAGGAGCAAGCACAGGCGATCCTGGATATGCGTCTCCAACGCCTGACCGGCTGGAGCGCGAGAAGATTGAGGCAGAATATCAAGAGCTTCTGCTTAAGATAGCTGAATATATTGAGATTCTTGCTAATGAATCTCTTGTCTTGCAAATCATTAGTGATGAATTACAAGACATTCGTGATCGGTATTCCGATGACCGCCGTACTGCGATTACGGTTGGTGAAGAGAGCATCCTGGACGAGGACTTGATTCCGCAAGAGGAGGTCGTGATTACGATCACTCATACGGGTTATATCAAGCGTCTTCCGGTTACGACTTACCGCAGTCAGAAGCGGGGGACGCGGTGTCGTCGGGATGGATACGAAGGATAATGACTTCGTTGAGCATCTCTTCGTGACGAACTCCCATCATTATTTGATGTTCTTCACGGATCGTGGCAAAGCTTACAGGCTCAAAGCCTATGAGATTCCAGAGCTCGGCCGAACCGCACGCGGGACGCCTATCATTAATCTGATTCAGATTGAGCAAGGCGAGACGGTTAATGCCGTTATTCCGGTGGAGAACTTCGATGAGGGTAAATACCTGTTCTTCGCAACTCGTCAAGGTATTGTGAAGAAGACTCCGCTTGAAGATTACGTGAATATACGTAAGGGCGGTCTGATCGCGGTTAATCTCCGTGAGGATGATACTTTGATTGACGTAAGACTTACCGATGGTGAGCAAGAGCTCATTATGGGTACAGCCAAAGGGATGTCAATCCGCTTCCCAGAGAGCGATGTGCGTTCCATGGGTCGCGCGGCTACTGGTGTGAAGGGGATTACGCTCGATGAGGATGACCAGTTGATCGGTATGGACGTTATCGTACCGGATCAGGATATTCTCATCGTCACCACGAAGGGATACGGTAAACGTACTCCAGTGTCTGATTATCGTATTCAGAGCCGTGGCGGTAAAGGGATCAAGACGATTAACGTTACGGACAAGAATGGTCCTGTAGTAGGGCTGAAGGTCGTTAAGGATGACGAAGATCTGATGATCATTACTAGCAGTGGAACCTTGATCAGAACAAGCATGGAGGGCATTTCTACCATGGGTCGTTATGCACAAGGGGTTAAGCTGATTAATATCCGTGATGAGGATTCTGTAGCTACGGTCTGTCGTTCGGATAAGAGCGATGACAATGAAGATACGGATGAGACGAACGAAATGAATGATGGTAGCTCCGACTCTATTTCAGAAGATATCTCTACTGAAAATACGAGCGAAGCGCCTGAGACAAATGAAGAATAATCAAGTATTTCTAGAGGACTTCCAGCCGGAAGTCCTCTTTTATTACTTTTAAGCGTTAAAAGAAGGATTGTTGGTCTAGTCAACTCGTAATATAATGACTATAACCTTATAGAGTAGTTCAAAAAGTCCATTTTTGATAAGAAAACTCGATCGAGAGCCGCCAATTCAAGGATGAGCGATCACGAATCGAAGCGTTTTGATAAAACACATATCGGAAGCATAAGCTCCGGGTGCTGAAAACCTGCCTATTTGAACATATACTTATAGTGCTTTTTTACTATACATATTAATTTAAAAGATTCGCCCAAGGAGAGATTGAGAAATGGTGAATATTCCCCTAGCCGATGCAAGACCTGGTTTAAAAATAGCAAATCATGTGTATACACCGCTTGGCGGGCTTTTACTGCAAAAAGGGAAGGTTCTCTTACCGCGAGATCTGGATATTTTGCGCGCTTTTATGGTGGCTCATGTGGAAGTAGACGAGTCGCCGATGATAGGACGAGGGGAGTCCGCGAATTCTACCGCAGGTGATAAATCGAAGCCCGCAAGCGTCTCTGCGCTTGAACTGGATGCGAGCCCAATCGATTCTTTACATAGGGAATATGATCGGATGCTGTTGCTAACGAAGAATGCTTTCCAATCGGTTCTGGCAGTTGAACTACCTATTTATGAACTGCGCAATCAGTTGGAGGCTCTGCTTAAGCAATTGAAGCACTATAATGCTCTCACGTTTATGCCACGTAACACTAAAGAATATGATTACTTGTACCATAATGCTATATTATCTTCTCTGACTTCCTATCAGCTGGCGGGCTGGCATGGGCTTCCGCAAAAGGATTGGATGCAGGTTGCCTTTGCTGGTCTGCTGCATGATATCGGCAATACGAAGATAGATCCACAGATCCTGTTCAAGTCTGAGCCACTAACTGAAGCTGAGCGAGATGAGATGCGTATGCATACGACATATGGCTATCAGCAATTGCGCAAAACCTCAGCGATCAATGAAGGAGTACGTCTAACGGCTCTACAGCATCATGAAAAAATGGATGGTAGCGGCTATCCATTTCATCTAGTCGGGAGAAGATCCACATTTATGCTAGGATCGTCGCTGTCGCAGATATTTTCCATGCGATGACGCTGAACCGGGCATATCGCAGAGCAGCATCTCCTTATCTGGTATTGGAGCAAATCAAGACTGAATCCTTCGGCAAGCTGGATCCTAGTGTGGTTCAGACTTTCGTGGATAAAGTTACGCAATTTCATAATGGAACAAGAGTAATGTTAAGCAATGACCAGATAGGGGAGATCGTATTTTCTGATCGTAATCATCCTACACGACCTATGGTATCTGTACAGGGTAAGATAATTAATCTGGTTCAAGAGACTAGCTTATATATTGAAGAAGTCCTCATATAAAGAGGGTTCAAAAAATCGCTTTTGATAAGAAAACGGATCGGAGCCAATTCAAGAATAAGCGATCGCAATTCAGTGGTAAGTTCTCTTGCGATATAGAATTCATCAGCTCCGCTCCTCAGGCCCTAGTCTCGTTCAACTGAAGCAGCACATCGAAAGAATAAGCTTTGGTGCTGAAAACTGGCCTCTTCGAACTGATACTTGAGAAGAAGTAAATAAAGGGTTGCAATTATTATGGATATAGGGTATATTTATAAACGCTGTTGCAAACAACGAAAGTTGCTTCAAAAAAGATTTTTAAAAAAGTCTTGCATTGATAGACAGCATGTGATATATTATAAGAGTTGCTGCTGAGAACGCAGCGACAACGAAAACGAAGTTGATCTTTGAAAACTGAACAACGAGTGAGCGGGTTTCACGTCAAGTGAAATCTAAGAAATAAGTCAGTTTCAAAATGAGCAAGTCAAACACTTTATTGGAGAGTTTGATCCTGGCTCAGGACGAACGCTGGCGGCGTGCCTAATACATGCAAGTCGAGCGGACTTGATGGAGTGCTTGCACTCCTGATGGTTAGCGGCGGACGGGTGAGTAACACGTAGGTAACCTGCCTGTAAGACTGGGATAACTAGCGGAAACGTTAGCTAATACCGGATAATTTATTTTCTCGCATGGGGAGATAATGAAAGACGGAGCAATCTGTCACTTATAGATGGACCTGCGGCGCATTAGCTAGTTGGTGGGGTAACGGCTCACCAAGGCGACGATGCGTAGCCGACCTGAGAGGGTGAACGGCCACACTGGGACTGAGACACGGCCCAGACTCCTACGGGAGGCAGCAGTAGGGAATCTTCCGCAATGGACGAAAGTCTGACGGAGCAACGCCGCGTGAGTGATGAAGGTTTTCGGATCGTAAAGCTCTGTTGCCAGGGAAGAACGTCCGGTAGAGTAACTGCTATCGGAGTGACGGTACCTGAGAAGAAAGCCCCGGCTAACTACGTGCCAGCAGCCGCGGTAATACGTAGGGGCAAGCGTTGTCCGGAATTATTGGGCGTAAAGCGCGCGCAGGCGGCTATTTAAGTCTGATGTTTAATCCTAAGGCTCAACCTTAGGTCGCATTGGAAACTGGGTAGCTTGAGTGCAGAAGAGGAGAGTGGAATTCCACGTGTAGCGGTGAAATGCGTAGATATGTGGAGGAACACCAGTGGCGAAGGCGACTCTCTGGGCTGTAACTGACGCTGAGGCGCGAAAGCGTGGGGAGCAAACAGGATTAGATACCCTGGTAGTCCACGCCGTAAACGATGAATGCTAGGTGTTAGGGGTTTCGATACCCTTGGTGCCGAAGTTAACACATTAAGCATTCCGCCTGGGGAGTACGGTCGCAAGACTGAAACTCAAAGGAATTGACGGGGACCCGCACAAGCAGTGGAGTATGTGGTTTAATTCGAAGCAACGCGAAGAACCTTACCAGGTCTTGACATCTGAATGACCGGTACAGAGATGTACCTTTCCTTCGGGACATTCAAGACAGGTGGTGCATGGTTGTCGTCAGCTCGTGTCGTGAGATGTTGGGTTAAGTCCCGCAACGAGCGCAACCCTTGATTTTAGTTGCCAGCACATGATGGTGGGCACTCTAGAATGACTGCCGGTGACAAACCGGAGGAAGGCGGGGATGACGTCAAATCATCATGCCCCTTATGACCTGGGCTACACACGTACTACAATGGTCGATACAACGGGAAGCGAAGCCGCGAGGTGGAGCCAATCCTATCAAAGTCGATCTCAGTTCGGATTGCAGGCTGCAACTCGCCTGCATGAAGTCGGAATTGCTAGTAATCGCGGATCAGCATGCCGCGGTGAATACGTTCCCGGGTCTTGTACACACCGCCCGTCACACCACGAGAGTTTACAACACCCGAAGTCGGTGAGGTAACCGCAAGGAGCCAGCCGCCGAAGGTGGGGTAGATGATTGGGGTGAAGTCGTAACAAGGTAGCCGTATCGGAAGGTGCGGCTGGATCACCTCCTTTCTATGGAGAATCGTTCTCTGCAACGAGAACATTCAAATAAGCTTCCTTGAGAAGCACAACGCTCACTCGTTGGTCAGTTTTGAGAGTTTAACTCTCAAAACGACTGAGTCAAATCAGTCATTTGATCCTTGAAAACTGGATATACGAAACGAAATTTGCGTTTTAGAAACATTCCTTTAAGCTGAACTTGTGTCAAACAAGTTTAAATAAGTAGTGTAGGTTAAGCTACTAAGAGCACACGGAGGATGCCTAGGCACTAGGAGCCGAAGAAGGACGTGGCGAACAACGATACTGCCTCGGGGAGCTGTAAGCAAGCTTTGATCCGAGGATGTCCGAATGGGGAAACCCGGCTGGATTAATACCCAGTCACTCATTGCTGAATACATAGGCGATGAAGAGGCATACCAGGGGAACTGAAACATCTAAGTACCCTGAGGAAGAGAAAACAATAGTGATTCCGTCAGTAGCGGCGAGCGAACGCGGAGAAGCCCAAACCAGGGAGCTTGCTCTCTGGGGTTGTAGGACGTCTCACATGGAGTTACCAAGGATTAGGGTAGGCGAAGAGGTCTGGAAAGGCCCGCTAGAAGAGGTAAAAGCCCTGTAACCGAAATTCTAATCCCTCCGAGACGGATCCTGAGTAGTGCGGGGCACGTGAAACCCCGTATGAATCCGGCAGGACCATCTGCCAAGGCTAAATACTCCCTAGTGACCGATAGTGAAGCAGTACCGTGAGGGAAAGGTGAAAAGCACCCGGAAGGGGAGTGAAATAGATCCTGAAACCGTGTGCTTACAAGAAGTCAGAGTCCTCTATATGGATGATGGCGTGCCTTTTGTAGAATGAACCGGCGAGTTACGTTTGCAAGCAAGGTTAAGGTGAGAAGCCGGAGCCGCAGCGAAAGCGAGTCTGAATAGGGCGATTAAGTTTGTAGGCGTAGACCCGAAACCGTGTGATCTACCCCTGTCCAGGGTGAAGGTGCGGTAACACGCACTGGAGGCCCGAACCCACGTACGTTGAAAAGTGCGGGGATGAGGTGGGGGTAGCGGAGAAATTCCAATCGAACTCGGAGATAGCTGGTTCTCCCGAAATAGCTTTAGGGCTAGCCTCGGAAAGAAGAGTCGTGGAGGTAGAGCACTGATTGGGTGCGGGGCCCGCCAAGGGTTACCAAGCTCAGTCAAACTCCGAATGCCATAGACTTATTATCCGGGAGTCAGACAGTGAGTGCTAAGATCCATTGTCAAAAGGGAAACAGCCCAGACCATCAGCTAAGGTCCCCAAGTGTGTGTTAAGTGGGAAAGGATGTGGAGTTGCACAGACAACCAGGATGTTGGCTTAGAAGCAGCCACCATTTAAAGAGTGCGTAATAGCTCACTGGTCGAGTGACTCTGCGCCGAAAATGTAACGGGGCTAAACACACCACCGAAGCTATGGCTTGATACTTAAGTATCAGGGGTAGGGGAGCGTTGTATGCGGATTGAAGTTGGACCGGAAGGACTGGTGGACTGCATACAAGTGAGAATGCCGGTATGAGTAACGAAAAGATCAGTGAGAATCTGATCCGCCGAAAGCCCAAGGTTTCCTGAGGAAGGTTCGTCCGCTCAGGGTAAGTCGGGACCTAAGGTGAGGCCGAAAGGCGTAATCGAAGGACAACAGGTTGAAATTCCTGTACCACCGTAAGCCGTTATGAGCAATGGGGTGACGCAGGAGGGTAGTGACGCGAGCTGATGGATGCTCGTCCAAGCAGTGAGGCTGATGTGTAGGCAAATCCGCACATCGTTAAGGCTAGGCTGTGATGGGGAGGGAAAATTTATAGTACCGAAGGTCATGATCTCACACTGCCAAGAAAAGCCTCTAGCCAGGTGAAGGTGCCCGTACCGCAAACCGACACAGGTAGGCGAGAAGAGAATTCTAAGGCGCGCGGAAGAACTCTCGTTAAGGAACTCGGCAAAATGACCCCGTAACTTCGGGAGAAGGGGTGCCCGGTAGTGTGAATAGCACGAGGGGGCCGCAGTGAAAAGGCCCAAGCGACTGTTTAGCAAAAACACAGGTCTGTGCGAAGCCGCAAGGCGAAGTATACGGGCTGACGCCTGCCCGGTGCTGGAAGGTTAAGGGGAGTGGTTAGGGGTAACCCGAAGCTATGAACCGAAGCCCCAGTAAACGGCGGCCGTAACTATAACGGTCCTAAGGTAGCGAAATTCCTTGTCAGGTAAATTCTGACCCGCACGAATGGCGTAACGACTTGGGCGCTGTCTCAACGAGAGATCCGGTGAAATTTTAATACCTGTGAAGATGCAGGTTACCCGCGACAAGACGGAAAGACCCCATGGAGCTTTACTGCAGCTTGATATTGGACTTTGATACGATTTGTACAGGATAGGTGGGAGCCTAGGAAGCCGGAGCGCCAGCTTCGGTGGAGGCGCCGTTGGGATACCACCCTGATCGTATTGGAGTTCTAACCTGGTACCGTAATCCGGTACGGGACAGTGTCAGGCGGGCAGTTTGACTGGGGCGGTCGCCTCCTAAAGAGTAACGGAGGCGCCCCAAGGTTCCCTCAGAATGGTTGGAAATCATTCGAAGAGTGCAAAGGCAAAAGGGAGCTTGACTGCGAGACTGACAAGTCGAGCAGGGACGAAAGTCGGGCTTAGTGATCCGGTGGTACCGCATGGAAGGGCCATCGCTCAACGGATAAAAGCTACCCTGGGGATAACAGGCTTATCTCCCCCAAGAGTCCACATCGACGGGGAGGTTTGGCACCTCGATGTCGGCTCATCGCATCCTGGGGCTGAAGTAGGTCCCAAGGGTTGGGCTGTTCGCCCATTAAAGCGGTACGCGAGCTGGGTTCAGAACGTCGTGAGACAGTTCGGTCCCTATCTGTCGTGGGCGTAGGAAATTTGAGAGGAGCTGTCCTTAGTACGAGAGGACCGGGATGGACGCACCGCTGGTGTACCAGTTGTTCCGCCAGGAGCATAGCTGGGTAGCTAAGTGCGGAAGGGATAAGCGCTGAAAGCATCTAAGCGTGAAGCCCCCTCAAGATGAGATTTCCCAATTAGTAAGACCCCTTGAAGACGACGAGGTTGATAGGCCTGAGGTGGAAGTGCAGCAATGTATGGAGCTGACAGGTACTAATCGGTCGAGGGCTTATCCAATATTAAAATGCAAATGTAGTTTCGTATCCAGTTTTCAGGTGATCAAACATCTGAACGATTTTGAAGCAGACTGTGTAAGCAGTAAGCACAAAATCCCGTTTGGTGGCGATGGCGGAGGGGTTCCACGCGTACCCATCCCGAACACGACCGTTAAGCCCTCTAGCGCCGATGGTACTTGGACCGAAGGGTCCTGGGAGAGTAGGAAGTCGCCAAGCAATAAGAACCACTGCCGTTGATCGGTGGTGGTTTTTTTGTTCAATTGGCTAAATTTCTATATGACAAAAGTCCATGGAATTATAGAAGAATTCAATAACAGGTTAATAAACTGCAAATTTTTGGTCATAAGTACTAAAGAAATGTAATGAGCTTTGTCATCCATTTAGCAAGAAAGTTGAATACAATAGGTACATAGAACAAAAATAGAAATAGAGATCTATTTATTCAAGGGAGAGAATAATTCAATGCTTAGTTTAAGAATAAAGATAGGGGCTATTGCCTTGGCCGCTGGTGTTATATTGGGAGGTATCTTACCGGTGCAGGGGATAGGCTATGCAGCTAAGAAGGTATCGACAGACAGTACTCATCCTGTTCGGGCTAATCATAGTTCAGCCAACATAGGAAGTCAGACTACGAATACGAAGAATACAAAGGTCATATTAAAGGCAAATGGGGTTGTTACTGGACATGAGGGACTATGGATTGAGGGGAAGACCTGGGTTCCTATTACCTTTTTGCGGGACGGACTTGGCCTGCCTCTTAGCTACAAAAAAGAGAACCGAATCTATTCCATAGGGCAAGGGTATCGGCAGTTAAATATTGCGGTAACCGAGTATGGGGAAGCAGTTGATATGAATGGCTTCTATCTTAAGGATAGCGGCCAAACCATAGACGGGCATTTGTATATCCCATTTCAAGTTGTGAAGGATTACTTGGGATATCAAGGGGACTGGAGCGCAACTGCCAAGAAGCTTAACGTGCTGAGCGTCAAGGAGAACCCACTCAAAATAAATATTAAGACCTATGATCGAGAGGCTGATCATGCTTCCATCCATTTGAAGTATCCCGAAGTGACGGCAATTGCTAATGAGCAGGTAGAGAAGGCAATCAATCAAGTGCTGGAGAGCGATGCGGAGCAGTTTAAAGAAGAAATAGAGAAGAATTTGCGAGAGAGAAGCGATGATCTTCAGAGCACGAACAAGATCAGTCTTGATTATCAATATTCCAGTAGTTTCGTTATTACTTATAATAAAGACGGTATTCTCAGTATGCTGACACAGCAGAATGTCTATACCGGAGGAGCTCATGGAATGCCTTACCGCAAAGCGTACACTTTCTCTCTGAGCGATGGGAGTCTAATGTCGCTGGAAGACTTATTCGGTCCGGGAGAGCACGATTTTACCTCGCTGAATGAACAAATTAAAGCGGATTTTCAGAAGCTACCAGATTATTATGGAGGCTTTGTAGAGCTGGGGAGTCAGCCGGATTTCTATTTGCAGCAGGGGGAAGAAGCTTTAAAGGTCTTTTTCCAGGTCTACGAGTATACGCCGTATGCGGCCGGGTTTCCTGAGTTTTCATTCCCATTAAAGGCGATATTCCCCAATAAAACAGCGTATTTGACGATTTGAGGAATAGAATGGAGTAAATATAAGGATAATCTCCAAATAACTAATGTAACCTTTTTGTTACCGACAAATATAGGACTATCGTTATAATTATATTGGTGCCTTATTACTCAGGAAATTGAACCTACTTCATGAATGATGCGGGTGAAGAAAGAATCATTTTAAATATGTCTGGGTAAGGAGGAATATAAGATGTGGCAAAAGAGAATGAGATATTCCTTCTATGCATTAGGGACGATCTTGCTATTGTTTGTCATTGCTGGTTGCGGTTCCTCTAAGCCATCCTGGACGACCTTCGTTGGAGCATCGGTAGAGAAGAGCTTCCCGGTTCCGAAGGAGGCCAATCGGGTGGAGACAGCGCCAAATAACTCGAAGATGGACTATGCTCACTATTCTTTATCTGGCCTGCATGAGGATAGCGGTGTACCGGAGGCCTATCAGAGAATTATTAAAGAATGGGGCTGGACGGAGAAGGCAGAGGAAAGTAAGGGAACAACGACCGTCTATGAGAAAGACAAATTAACGGTGCAACTTACGATTCATAATAATAGTTTTACAGTACTTGTTCCCAAGAAAGAAAGCAGGTCAATCGTCCAAGGCTTAGACAGCGGTCCGTGACCACGAGATCATTAACAGTGGAATTTTGTAGTCATGAATAAAAGCAGCCTGTCCCCGAATGTTAGTGGGGGACAGGCTTTTCATTTGGTTGGATATTAAACTCGTTCCAAGTTAAGGCATATAGTAGGAAGCTTCTTGCGGTGTCAGCTTAATGATTCCGTTATGAGGCTGCCTTCTGAAGCGAAGCAGAATGATCAGCCTAGGGGCCATGAACCAGAAATGCCAGAATAGTAAGGCCATGACAAAAGAAACGGGCGACCATGGAATGAGAATGGCGATAATACAGGTGCCAATCCAAGTTGTAAAGTGCTGAGTACGGCGAAAAGTTGAATAACTAACGAATTGCTCCGGCAAATAACCGATCCATGGCATACGTGTCTTGAAGTGCCAGCGTTTTTTATAGGAGTGGCTAATAATAATAAGAACAGAACGGGTAATCACAAATTGGATCCATAATATGATGAATAGTGCCAGCAAGAAAGTGAATATGCTTGTCCAAGAGATGAATATAATTTCAGCCAATAGCCAGATGAAGGGAAGCGTAGATAAGCCACCGATCAAGGCTTTGGGGATTGTAATTCTTTTGAGAAGTTTGTAATTGTAAAAGGTTGCGCTTCCGGACTCCGCGGACATGGGTATGGACGACCCTCCTTTTTGTCAATAGAACTAAAAAAGTGTAAATCCTTGATTAATATATCGGATGAAAGAAGAAAAAATTAAGATTTGCTTACGTACAAACACAGTAATCAAGGCTCCAGCATATATATAAAGTAGGAATCTAACTATGAAAGGGTTTAAAATAATAGAATAAGTACCATACTGGTAGTAAAACGAACAAGGTGGGATCGTATATGGATGAGCTTACCGGAAATACGTGTATCATTTGCGGAGAGACCAAGAAAGACGGCATTCATATCGTATCAGAATTTATATGTGATGATTGTGAATCGGAAATGGTCCATACGGATGTTCAGGAAGAGAAATATCATTTTTTTATTCACCAAATGAAGCAAATTTGGATGCAGAGAAATGCCTAGTAAGGCCCTTTTGAACAATCTCTATATTTCTTTCAATTACATTATAATCAAATGATGGATGCTGGACTACTGTTAAAGAGTACTCAAAAGAGGACCTGATCTGAACGATGACGGGTCCTTTTATGTTGCCCTGTCAGGCGATTAAGCGGTAAAATGGAGCAAAAGAACTGCATGAGCAAACGTAATAGGAAGGACTAGATTATAGCAATGGCAGAGCATAAGCCACGGGCCCCGTTATATGAAGCAATGGTTCATTATAGAAAGCGGAAGGATGCTTCCTTCCATGTACCTGGCCATAAGGACGGACAAGCCTATTTGGATATATATGAAGAGATGGCTCTGGCAGGAGTCATGGAAATCGATGTGACTGAAATTACAGGGACGGATGATCTTCATCATCCCGAGGGAGTGATAAGGGAGGCACAGCAGCTTGCGGCGGAATATTTCGGCGCCGCGGAGACGTTCTTCCTGGTTGGCGGTAGTACAGTCGGTAACCTGGCCTTAATCCTAAGCGTGTGTACCGAGCCAGGTGATGTGCTGCTCGTTCAGCGCAATGTCCATAAATCCGTGATTCACGGATTAATGCTCGCTGGCGCGAACGCCGTGTTCCTCTCGCCACAGATCGATGCGGCGAGTGGATTAGCCACCATCCCGTCGGTGGAGACGGTACGTGAGGCCCTGAGCCGGTATCCCGGCGCCAAGGGGCTGCTCGTCACGCACCCGAACTACTACGGGATGGGGACTACGCTGCAGCCGTTAGCGCAGCTATGTCACGACAGCGGCGTGCCGCTGCTCGTGGATGAGGCGCACGGCGCGCATTTCGGGCTGCACCAGCAGTTGCCTCCCAGCGCTCTAGCGCAGGGAGCGGACGGTGTGGTGCAGTCCACGCACAAAATGCTGACCGCCATGACCATGGGCGCTATGCTGCATGTACAGGGCGGTCTGCTCGACCGCGGCCTCATTCGGCAGCGGCTCGCGATGGTGCAGAGCTCCAGCCCTTCTTACCCGATCATGGCTTCGCTGGATCTAAGCCGCTGTCTATTACAGGCCAGCGGGGAGAGGCTGTTCACGCAGGCGCTAGCCATAGCCTCACGAATCCGTAGCGATATCAAGGCGACGAAGCGCTTCGGTCTTATCGAACTAGGCGCAAGCGGAGATAGCGCTGCATATTCTATACAAGACCCGTTCAAGGTGGTGCTATATGATGCAGCGGGAGAGATTAGCGGCTATGCTCTGCAGGAAGCATTAGAGGCGTGTGGCTGCATTCCGGAGATGAGTGATGAACGATATGTTGTCCTCGCTCTTGGTGTGGGTACCTCGCAGCAGGATGCGAATCGTTTGCTTGCAGCGCTGCGTGAAATCGCTGAAGTAAACCCATCAGAGGCTAATATTTCCACGTGGAACATCTTAGATAAGCCAGCCGCATCACAACTACAATTACAACCACAAGATAGCAGTCAGTCCGTGCAAATGACAGCGAACGTGTCGGCTCCCGTATTGTTCAGTCTTCGGCCTATAGCTGCAGTAGATATCGAGAGGATTCCGGTTGAGGAGAGCGCTGGACGGCAAGCGGCGGAGATGGTAATTCCGTATCCGCCAGGAATCCCTATCCTTTATCCGGGTGAGTGGATAACGAATGAAATAGAGTCTGCGTTGATCGGGTTGAGACGTTCTAAGGCGAAGTGCCAAGGTGTAGAGGATTCTTCTCTGTGTACGATCAACGTATATCAAAGTACAGAACAAAGGCGGGAACATCGTGAAATCTAAAGATAGAGGAATGTTTATTACGTTGGAGGGCGGTGACGGATCGGGCAAGACGACGGTGATTGAAGAAATGGCGACGGTGCTTGAAGAACAGGGAATCCCTTATATCAAGACCCGTGAGCCTGGCGGTATTGAGATTGCTGAGAAGATTCGGGCAGTCATTCTGAATCCGCAGCATACGGCCATGGATCCGCGCACAGAAGCGCTGCTCTATGCGGCTGCAAGACGTCAACACTTGGCTGAGAAGGTTGAACCAGCCCTTGCTGAAGGCATTTTCGTATTATGCGACCGATTTATTGATAGCAGTCTGGCCTATCAGGGATATGCCCGTGGTCTAGGCATTGAGGAAGTATTATCAATTAATCTGTTTGCTACAAATGGACGGATGCCAGACATTACATTCTACATGGAGATTGAACCAGAGTTAGGATTGGCACGAATCTCTTCCAATCAAGGACGGGAAGTGAATCGTCTTGATCTGGAGGAGCTGGCTTTTCACCAGCAGGTTCGTGAGGGGTATCAAAGAGTGGTCTCCATGTACCCAGAGCGAATCCAAGTGGTCGATGCTTCCGGTTCGAAGCAGGAGATTGCTGAATTGATCAAGAGCCAACTTCTTAGAGCTATAGAGGAATTTAAGCGTTCTATGTCAAAATAGTAGAATAGTTGAACCGATGCCACCTTGTTTGAATGTGGATGGCCTGGTTCACAAAAATATGAGGAGGGACTGCAAATGAAATTAATTGTTGCGATTATCCAAGATAAGGACAGCAATAAATTGTCCAGCGCACTGGTTAAGGAGAATTTTCGAGCAACGAAGCTAGCGAGTACAGGTGGGTTTCTACGCGCAGGCAACACGACATTCATGATCGGGGTCGATGATAATCAGGTGGAATCCGTATTGGATGTGATCCGCAATAGTTGTAAAGTACGTGAGCAGTTGGTAACTCCAGTAACACCAATGAGCGGGACAACGGACTCCTATTTGCCATTGCCGGTTGAAGTGCAAGTCGGTGGGGCAACCGTATTCGTATTGCCGGTAGATCGATTTGAACATTTCTAAACATAATGTTAACCATATATCTGCTTAGTATGATAGAATCATAAACAATCATAGATGGATAGGCAGGTGACAGCTTTGAAAATAGATCCGGGGTTCAGGCCGCTGAACAGCCGTCTGGGCGTAAGCGATAATGCGGCTAAGCCAACTCAGGCCAAGAGCTTCGCTGATGTGATGCATAAGCACGGAGAACAGGCCAGTAAGGATGAATTAAATCGTAAATTTAAGGAGATTCAGCTGCAAGGCGACCGCTTAGCACGTTCAATGACGGTTCGGGAGCTGAAAGCTTACCGTCTTATGGTTAAGAGCTTCCTTGAGGATACGGTTCGGCGCGGGGTAGGCATTAAGGATTCCCGGGGCTGGGATCGACGAGGTAGAGGGAAGCGATACAAGCTGCTGGATGAGATCGATGCAGCCTTGCTGGAGATGGCTGATGAGCTGCTTCAGTCAGAGCAGGGGAAGATTGAACTATTGCAGAAAATCGGTGAAATTCGCGGTATGCTTATAAATTTGTGTTTTTAGAAGAGGTAAGAGGAATTATGGCTTTTAAAGATATTATCGGACAGGAGGCTGCCAAGCAGCAGTTGCAGAGCAGTCTCCGCCGCAAGCAAATATCCCATGCATATATTTTAGCGGTCCGCCGGGAAGCGGACAGAAGGAAGTAGCTATGGCGTTCGCCCAGGCTCTGTTCTGTACGAAGGGCGGGGACGACGCTTGTGGTGAATGTCTGGAATGCCGCAAGGTACAGCATGGTAATCACTCTGATTTGCATTATATCGCTCCTGACGGAGCCAGTATCAAGATTGAACAAATCCGCGATTTACAGCGGATCTTTTCATATCGCTCGGAGACAGGTAACCCGAAGGTGTACATTATTGATGAAGCGGATAAGATGACCGTTCAGGCGGCTAACAGTCTACTGAAGTTTCTTGAAGAGCCGCCATCTCCGGCCGTAGCTATTCTATTGTCCGATAACGGACGGGCTCTTCTGCCGACGATTCAGTCTCGAGCTCAATGGGTATCCTTCATGCCACTGGATCCGGATCGGATGCTGCAAATTTTAACCGGAGAAGGATATGCTGTGAATCTGTGCAGATGTGCTGTACAATTGGCAGCGGGAGTCCAATCCTGCCGGGATTTACTTGATCAGAATTGGTTTGCAGAAATTAGAAACGTAGTGTTACAATTAGGGAAGGAAACCGCTGGCCGTGGCGGATCTCCTTTAATTACAGCGCAGCAGAATGTATTCAAGGCCGGACTAAGCGAACATTTGGACATCCTGTTCAGCCTGTTCCATTTATGGTTCAAGGACATGATTCATGCGCTCTATCATAGACATGACCGAATCGTTTTCATAGACGAGCTGGATTTTATAACAAAGCATGCTTTCTCACGTGCTGAAGAGCAGTGGATTCATGCAATGGAACTCGTGGCGGAAAGTAAGAAAAAACTGCGACAAAATATGAATGCCCAGCTCTGTCTTGAACAGTTTCTTATTGGTATAGACGGGCGTAATTAATCGGCGGCAGTACGTATCGTGTCAGACAGATAGATAAACTTTTCTCCCGTGATAAGCAGGGGTTTGATTACAAGTGGTAGCCTCTACCTGAGGTTCACCAGGTTTTTATCGCTATACAAGGGGGTAAGTTTTTGTATACTGTAGTAGGTGTCCGCTTTAAGAAAGCGGGTAAAATATATTATTTCGATCCGCTTGATTTTCCCGTTGAGAAGGACCAGAGCGTCATTGTCGAGACGGCACGAGGGATCGAATACGGTAAGGTTGTAGTTGGCAAGAAGGTAGTCGAAGAGGAGGACGTCGTTCTTCCGCTCAAGAAGGTGATCCGGATTGCGGGCGATGCTGATGCCGACATTGTAGAAGAGAATAAGCTTGCGGCGAAGAACGCTTTTGCCACATGTTTAAATAAAATCAAAGACCATGACTTGAAGATGAAGCTGGTCGATGTCGAATTTACGTTTGACCGCAACAAAATTATTTTCTATTTTACGGCGGAGGGACGGGTGGATTTTAGAGAACTGGTAAAGGATTTGGCCAGTATCTTCCGTACTCGTATCGAGCTGAGGCAGATCGGGGTCAGAGACGAGGCGAAGATGTTGGGCGGGATTGGCCCTTGCGGGCGGATTCTGTGCTGTTCCTCTTGGCTCGGGGATTTCGAGCCTGTGTCCATCAAGATGGCCAAAGATCAGAGCTTGTCGCTCAATCCAACCAAGATCTCCGGTTTATGCGGCAGATTAATGTGTTGTCTCAAATTTGAGCATGATAACTACGAGAGTGTGAAGGAAGAAATGCCGACGGTTGGCAAGCAAGTGATTACCTCTCTGGGAGAGGGTAAGGTCGTCGGAATTAATGCTGGTTCGCGGACAGTGCATGTGCAATTGTTCGAGATCAATAAGGTCAAGGAGCTTTCGTTAGAAGACGTAGTTGTTAAATAGTCAAGATATCATGATTTTCAATATATCTGAGAATGACTCTGGGGTGGGAACTTGGAGAATAAAGATATTTTCGCTTATATGCAAGCACTGGAAAAACAAATAGCTAAAGTACACGGCGATTTTGGCACGCTTATGCTTGAGGTGAAGAAGCTGATGGAAGAGAACCAACAGCTTAGACTTGAGAATGAGAAGATGCGTAAAGTACTGAGGCAAGAGAACGAGATAGAACCAGCCTCTTCCGAAGGGAAGCAGGAACAAGTACAGTTGGAGCATAAGGACAATACTGATATCGTGGGAGAAGGGCATGATAACCTGGCACGGTTGTATCACGAAGGCTTCCATATCTGTAATGTTTATTACGGACATTTACGTACAGAGGGCGACTGCCTGTTCTGCCTGTCTTTTTTGAATAAATAACAAGCCGTAGGGAGAACTTCCTACGGTTTTTTTTAGATTTCAATGAGGATTCAATTCATACAAGAGATATGTAAAAAAACTTAGCAGAAATGGATGAGCGCGATTCATGAGAAATGTAGAAATTTATGAGACAGAGCGGGTGGATGATCTGCTCACCCATAATCTATCGATCATTCAGAGCGAGCAGGTGTTCAGCTTCTCGATGGATGCAGTACTGCTGGCGAGATTCGCGAATATTCCGAAGTACGGCCGAATATTGGACCTTTGCAGCGGCAACGGTGTGATTCCGATTCTGTTGTCAACTCGGACGAACGCGCAAATTGAAGGCATCGAGATTCAGCCCCGGCTTGCCGATATGGCTCGGCGTAGTGTGGAGATGAACGGGCTGACGGAGCGTATAAACATTATGGAAGGGGATCTACGCGATCTGGCGAAGGAAGGCGGGAATGGTATATATGATGCCATCACGGTAAATCCGCCTATATGCCGCTGACTGGCGGAGATCTGAAGCAAAGTGAGCACCAGAGTATCGCCCGGCATGAGATTCATTGTACGCTGGAGGATGTGGCGCAAGCGTCAATGCGGCTGGTCAAGCCGGGGGCAAAATATCGATGGTCCATAGACCACAGCGGCTTGGCGATATCATTACGATGTTCAGGAAGTACCGGATGGAGCCGAAGGTTATCCAATTTGTACATCCCCGGATTGGATCTGAAGCCAACATGGTATTGGTCGAGGCACATCGGGACGGGAAACCGGACGTCAAAATATTGCCCCCATTGATCGTATATCAGGAGAACGGGGAATACTGTCAGGAAGTTATGGATATTTATTACGGACCCAAAGAGGAGAAGGCATGAGTATAAGTATACAGAGAAGTTTTGAAGATAAGCTGGAAATTAATAGCCCGGGAGGCTGTTCCTCGTCGCTACGCCGATCGGTAACTTAGAGGATATGACCTATCGTGCAGTACGTACCCTGCAGGAGGCGGATATCATAGCTGCGGAGGATACGAGACAGACACGTAAACTTCTAAGCCATTTTGAAATATCACCTGGTAAGCTGCTCAGTTATCATGAGCATAATAAGGCAGCCAGCGGCCCGGAATTGATACGCTTTATAATAGAAGGAAAAAATTTAGCATTGGTCAGCGATGCTGGTCTTCCGGCCATTTCCGACCCTGGTAGTGATCTGGTTAAACTGGCGCTTGAAGCGGGGATCTCGGTGATTCCGGTTCCTGGGGCGAATGCAGCTCTGTCGGCTCTAATCGTGTCGGGCTTACCTACAGAGAGATTCACCTTCCTCGGCTTCCTTCCACGGGATAATAAAGATAGAGACAAGCTATTAAGCTCGATTCTTGATGAACAAGGAACACTGCTGTTGTATGAATCGCCCCATCGATTGATGAAGTCGCTTGAGGCGCTTCTGGAGGCCTGGGGGATAGACATGTCGTTCTGGCTCGTGAGCTGACGAAGCGCTATGAAGAGATGGTGCGGGGGACATTAAGCGAATGCTTAGAGTGGTTGAAGGAGCACCCACCGATTGGAGAATACTGCATTGTCGTCTCCGGGGCACATCCCGAAGAAGTGAAGGAGCGGCGGGATGCTTGGTGGCAAGCTCTCTCTGTGGAGGAGCATGTTGCGCATTATGAGGAGCAGGAGAGTCTGCCAAGAAAAGAAGCGATGAAAAAGGCAGCTGGGGATCGTGGAGTTTCGAAACGGGACATTTATAATATGCTGCTGTAATAGAGGTTGTTCCTTCTCGGTGCTGAGATCCAACCTTTTGGACATGTATTAAAAGAGTAAAGGCCCTTTTTTGTTTACTTTAAATGTATAAAAACCCATAAATTGTATTTATGGGTCAAAAAGGGGCCTTCATAGGCCGGGTTCAAGCCTGGAAGGCGCCAAGGAGATATGAAAAAGGTTAGAATTAACATATTCAGTAAATCTATTATATACTATTTTTATTAATTTGTCACAGGGGTAGGCAATTCACTCAAACATTCGTGGCAAACAATTTTTCCCTTGAAGTAAGTTACGTTCTCGGCATTGCCACAGAAGATACAAGCAGGCTCATATTTCTTAAGCATAATCCGTTCTCCGTCAACGTAAATTTCAAGAGCGTCTTTCTCACCGATTCCAAGTGTACGGCGCAATTCGATCGGGATTACGACACGTCCCAATTCATCTACTTTTCTAACAATACCTGTTGATTTCATCATAACTGATAGTAGCCCCTCTCGCTATAGATTAAAAGTGTCATTATTCGACAAACTTCTATCTTTTATGATATTTATGATACCAACCATTGCCAGAATAGTCAACCTATTTATGGTAGAGTTCATTTTTATTTCTATTTATTTGGTTAAAAAAACATAAATCGTCCTTAAATTACTGTCTAGAAAGCCTATTTTCCACCTAATTTGGGTTATTCTAAGATTCGACAATTTGGAAAGTGAATATTCAACACTATTAGACAAAATTCGACAAACTATGTCGAATTAGCTGGGAGGGATTTAAATGTACCGTCAACTTCGGGAAGAAAAAGTGTTCAAGGATCCGGTTCATAATTATGTTCATGTTCAGGATGAGATTATTTGGTCGCTCATTAATACTTCCGAATTTCAGCGCTTGCGCCGCATTCGTCAGCTTGGAACTTCTTATTTAACCTTTCATGGTGCTGAGCATAGTCGATTCTCCCATTCTCTAGGAGTTTATGAGATTACTCGGCGGATTATTTCTCAATTCGAACGCGCCAATTATGCTGACTGGCCACGAGAAGAGGGAATGGTAGCTTTATGTGCTGCATTATTGCATGATTTGGGCCATGGTCCGTTCTCCCATTCTGTCGAACAGGCCTTCCAGATGAATCATGAGGATTGGACTTGTCGAATTTTACTCGGCGATACAGAAGTCAGATCTGTGCTACGTCGGTTGGGTGATGACTTCCCGGATAAAGTAGCGGCGGTCATCCGTAAGGATTATGAGCAGCCTATTGTTGTTAATCTTGTCTCAAGTCCGCTGGATGCCGATCGTATGGATTATTTACTGCGCGATGCTTATTTTACCGGCGTTAATTATGGAACGATTGATATGGATCGGATCCTACGGATGCTTAGACCGTATAAAGGAAGAATTGTTGTCAAAGATTCAGGTATGCATGCGGTGGAAGATTATTTAATGTCCAGATATCAGATGTATTGGCAGGTGTATTTCCATCCGGTCACACGGAGTTCGGAGATCATTTTGCGGCAAATCTTTAGAAGAGCTAAGGAGTTATACGAGCAGGGCCACTCCTTTAAGTTCCTGCCAGAACCTTTACCTTCATTATTTAATCGCAACATTACGGTACAGGAGTACCTGCAATTGGATGAAGCGTTGGTTCAGACGGCCTTCATGCAGTGGAGAAAGGAAACGGACGAGCTTCTTGGAGAATTATGTTCCCGTTTCATCGATCGTAAGCTATATAAGTATGTAGAAGTAGAATCCTTGGACATGGAGACCATTGAAGAGATTAGAGCTGCTTTTAATAAGTCAGGGCTTAATCCGGAATACGATTTGGAAATTGATTTTCCAACTGATCTGCCGTATGATGTGTTTCGTCCGGACGGGGAGAGTCGGGAGAAGCAAATCTTGCTTTTGGACCGTCAGGAGCGCTTGCGAGAAATCTCTGAAGTATCGGATATTGTTAGATCGATCAGCGGTCTACAGCGCGGAAAATTCCATTTATATTTTCCAGATAATAAGGTCCGTGCGATTATTGACGAACTTCCGCATGAGATTGCGGAAATATTCGTAGAACAGCATTAAATTCTCGAATCATGATAGAAAATCGGGCAACGATAACTATCAAATTTACTATAATAAGTTGAGCCCATGAGATACCTGGGAACAGGCAAGAGGCTGAAATGATTCTGGAGAAGCGTAGCGCTCGCCTTTGTGAACGAATTTATTTTATTAAATCAAGAAATTTGTGAACAACAGCGATCGGAGGAACATTTCAACCTGCTGCCTTCAACCAATAATTATAAGTTCAATTTATACTACAGGAGGCGCAATTCACATGATGCTTATTGATACACATACCCATTTGGATGCTCCGCAGTTCGACGAGGATCGCGAGGAGGTCATTCAGCGGGCTCTGGAGCAGGGAGTTACGCGAATGATCAATATTGGCTTTAACCGCGAGACCATCCCGACAACGATGAAATTGGCGGAGCAATATGATTTTATCTACGCGGCTGTAGGCTGGCATCCACAGGATGCGATTACGATGCAGGATGGGGATCTAGATTGGATTGCTGAATTGTGCAAGCATGAGAAAGTCGTTGCCATCGGCGAGATCGGGCTGGATTATTATTGGGATACGTCACCAAAAGATGTGCAGCATAAGGTTTTGCGCGATCAGATTGGACTTGCTCGGAGTCTTGGAATGCCGATCTCGATTCATAATCGCGATGCGCATGAAGATATTGTGCGGATTTTGCGAGAGGAGAAGGCAAGTGAAGTTGGCGGTGTCATGCACTCCTACTCAGGCAGCTGGGAAATTGCCAAAATGTGTCTAGATATGGGATTTCATTTGTCATTTGGTGGGCCAATTACGTTCAAAAATGCCAAGCAACCAAAAGAGGTTATTGCCAAGGTGCCAATGGATCGATTATTGATCGAGACAGACTCCCCATATTTAACTCCGCACCCATATCGTGGGAAAAGAAATGAGTCGGGATATGTCCGGTTAGTTGCCGAGGCCGCAGCGGAATTAAAAGGGATTTCTTTGGAAGAAATTGCCAGCGTAACGACCAAAAATGCAATGGAACGATTTGGCATTCGCTGAAATATCGAGAAAAAGCGATGAAAAAATGAGTAAATAAGAAAGATTAATGCATTTTAACAATTAAAACTCCGATTATTACATTTTTTTAACCAATTATTAAAATAAACGTTGTTGATTCGTCCTTTACAACATGCATAGAAACAAGATAGAATTTCTTCAGTAATCGATTTGGCGATTCTCACAAACTTGATTTCGCCTCGATTGCTGAAGTTCCATAACCAGTCTCGCTGAATCTCCGAATAAGGAGAACGGGGGAACCGACTACGGCAATTCATGTGATTATGTATGATCATGCCGTAAAGGATTTCTTTGTAGGGTCTTTGGGGTGAATTTGAGGTCATTGCGCCATGAGCGAATGATTAAGAAAGGGCGACTCTCTACGTCCTAACCCGACAGCTAACCTCGTAGGCGTATCAAGAGAGGCAACGACTCGTGCATCTATACATCATTGATTAGTCCAGAAGCCACGAACAGAGTTCCTCAACTCTTTCTTTAGGCTTCTTTTGTTTTTGAATAAACTTAGTAGGGTCATCATACTGTTGTTTAACAGGGAGTGACCAATGCCGAGAGGACTGGGACAGGAGTGCGAAGTGCGCTTTATGGCATTTCGTAAATACGATCTGTAGTCACGTCAAACGCATTATATGTCGATCTAGACGGCGGGACTATGTAAGGAGGACGGAAGATATGGGAATTTTCCGTAACCAGGATACCCATGAATCACGCTCATCCAGCATGTCTTACGCAATGCGATGGAAGCAAGAACATCTGCGTCAGGTTTTGCTAGTAGGAGTTCTGGCCATCGCGGTAATCACCATCATCCTGATTTGGTTCTACACACAGAATAGTAAAAAAATATATTTGGTTGTAGATGGAAAGACAGAGTCAATAACTACCAGACACTCCATGGTTAACAAAGTGCTGGATGAACAGTCCATCATACTGCAACCGGGCGATGAAGTTTCCAAATCGTTATCAAGTGCGATTAAAGACGGGGACCGGATTGAGATTGTTCGGGCCGTTCCTGTCAGCATCAGCGTGGATGGCACTCATAAACTATCCTTCACCACGAAGGCCAAAGTGGGTGATGCTATCCAAGAATTAGGCGTAGATGTGAATCAAGAGGATAAAGTTACCCCAGGCCAGAATCAGTCCATTACAGCGAACATGATAATTAATGTCGTTCGTGTTAAGAAGCATAACGTACAACAACAAGAGACCGTACCATTCGGTGTTGTCAAGACGAGTGATGATACGCTGCCGAAGGGTGAAACCAAGGTAGTGCAGGAAGGCAGCCAGGGCCTGGTCGTACACAATGTTGAGAAGGTGTATGAGGATGGCAAGTTCGTGTCGAAGCGCTGGCTTAGCAAAGAAGTCGTTAAGAAGGCGACTCCTAAAGTCATTGCCGTTGGCACGAAACCAAAGACTGCAGTAATGTCCGCCAGCATTTCCCGTTCCTCGGATGAGGTAAGCATCAGCGGATTGACTAAGAAGGGCGGAGTCTCATTCAAATATAAAAAAATGCTCAAGAACGTAACCTTGACCGCCTACTCTGCTGAGGAGGATGGAATTGGCACGAAGACAGCTACAGGTACTCGGGTCAAAGAGGGTAGAACGATCGCTGTCGATAAGAATGTCGTTCCGTTAGGCTGGTGGGTATATATTGAGGGCCTCGGATTCCGTAAAGCGGAAGATACCGGTGGCGCTATTAAGGGCAACAAAATGGACGTATATTTCGATTCACTCAAAACAGCGAATCAATTCGGCCGCAAGAAAGGGCGGACTGTTTATGTTATCGGTCCGACCAAACCGGAGCTGAACTAGATCTCTGCGGGGTTGAATGGATATACCGAAATAAGATAGTATTAGGATGATGAATAAGACAGTGGATAAGAAGAGGATATACTCCTCTTCTTTTTGTTTTAGTTAATAGAGCGTATAATTTCTAGGGATATATATGAGGGGTACAACCTCTACATGGAAGGGATGACCGTATATGATCAAAGAGGTCATTGTGGTAGAAGGTCGGGACGATACTGTAGCGATTAAACGGGCAGTAGAGGCCGATACAATTGAGACAGGTGGTTCAGCCATCAATGAGAGAACACTGCGCAAAATAGCTCTTGCCCAAGATCGACGTGGGGTAATTATATTCACAGACCCGGATCATGCCGGAGAGAGGATTCGCAAGATCGTCGCACAGCGTGTACCGGGCTGCAAGCACGCTTTCTTACGTGAAGCCGATGCGACCAAGCGGGAGATATCGGTGTCGAGAATGCGTCGCCAGAGGCGATACGGGAAGCGCTGAGCCGAGTACGCAGCGAGACGGAGGGAATGGCCCCTCAGATCGATTGGGAAGACTTAATGGAGGCAGGACTTATTATTCACCCGCAGGCGGCTGCACGAAGACGAGTGATCGGTGAGCTGCTCGGGATCGGTTATTGCAATGGCAAACAGCTGTACAAGCGGTTAGTGGTCTTTAAGATTAGCCGAGAGGAGTTTGCGGCTGCACTGGCACAATTGGAGGATGAAGGGGTAAATCATTGATGACGATAAGAGAAGATATAGCAACTCCACGCCGGACGAAGGAGATTATCCAGCGTCACGGTTTTTCGTTTAAAAAGAGTCTGGGTCAAAATTTTCTGATCGACCAAAATATTCTTGGCAAGATCGTGGCAGCGGCAGGACTGGATAAGACGAAGGGTGCTTTGGAGATCGGTCCAGGTATCGGTGCGCTTACCGAGAAGCTGGCTGAGGAGGCTGGCAAAGTGACCGCGGTTGAAATCGACCAACGACTACTGCCGATCCTAGGAGAGGTTCTGGAGCCGTTCTCACATGTACAGGTGGTCCATGGAGATGTATTGAAGCTCGACCTGAAAGAGTTATTTGCTCAGCAATTCAGCGATGTTGATGGCGTCAGTGTAGTGGCTAACTTGCCTTATTATGTCACTACGCCAATCCTGATGAAGTTGCTGGAAGAGAAACTGCCCTTGGAGAATATCGTGGTCATGATTCAGAAAGAAGTAGCGGAGCGTATGGCGGCTGCCCCTGGGGGGAAGGAATACGGTAGCTTGAGTATTGCGGTGCAATACTATAGCGAGCCTGAGCTGGTCTGTACCGTACCTCATAGCGTGTTTATTCCACAGCCGAATGTGGAGTCGGCAGTTATCCGACTTAAGGTGCGTAAGCAGCCTCCGGTTCAGGTCGAGGATGAGGCTTTCTTCTTCGAGGTGGTACAGGCTTCATTTGCACAGAGACGCAAGACGATCTCGAATAATCTGAAGAGCCGATTCTTCCCGAAAGAAGGTAGAGAACGCTTGGAGGCTCTGTTGGAAGAGGCCGGCATTACCCCGTCTAGACGGGCGGAAACGCTGGATCTACATGAATTTGCCAAGCTGAGTAACGTGCTCGCGCTATTTGGATTGAACGAAGCTTAGCTGTAACCAAACCCTCTGTCCGCCCATACGATGGGGATAGAGGTGATGGATTGTGACGAGATTGGGAGACTTGGTCGTCCGCAAATCCTATGGAGGGGATGTTACCTTCCGAGTGGAGAGAATTGAGCGGAGCGTGGCCATCATAAAAGGAACAGAATTTCGTCTGCTGGCCGATGCGCCACTGACGGATTTGCTAGAGGTGGACCCTGGTTCACCTGGAGAGAAGACAGAGCGTGCGCGGATCAAGGCGACCGAATCGGTTCAGCGGCTACGTCAAGACCGCCAGGAGATGGCGGAGCGTAATCAGGTTGCGGTCCAGCAGTGGTCTTCTCCTGCAGCTCAGGAGCAGGCTTATTTTGAGGTGCCTGGCAAGGTGCTGCATTTGGACGGGGATGAGAGGTACTTACAGAAGAGTCTTGATCTCTACGAGAAGCTTAGAGTGCCTGTAAATGGCTATTATGTCAATGAGTCTGCGATGCCTAGTGTGCTGTATCGTCTGCTGCCAGTCGTGAACCCGGATATTGTTGTGCTGACGGGACATGATGGGGTGCTGAAGAACCCTCCATCAAGAGACCTGTACAACTTGACCAGTTACAAAAACTCCAAGCATTTTGTAGAGGCCGTGCGAGTGGCACGTGAATATGAACGAAACTTCGATACACTGACGATTGTGGCGGGAGCCTGTCAGTCGCATTTTGAGGCCTTACTACAGGCAGGAGCCAATTTTGCCAGTTCCCCTGCCCGTGTGTTGATTCATGCCTTGGATCCCGTCTATATTGCGGCTAAGGCGTCTTTAACTTCGATTCGGGATACGATTCATATTACCGATGTACTAAATCAGACGATTAGTGGTACTAAGGGAGTTGGGGGTATTGAGACGCGGGGTAGCTACAGAATCGGGCTGCCTACACTCAAGGATTTATCGAAGTTGGACATTGTTCCGACGATGTAAATCGAGCCTTTCAGAAAGTGTCGAAAAAAAATCGTTGACAATATTTTTTTCATGCTGATATAATTATTTATTTAATTTGACAATTGTGACCCCCTTTGTGTATAATGGACAAAGAAGGAAGGTGGTCACAGGCCATGGCTAAAAATGCACTATCAGAGATTAAGAATAGTCTTGAGGCTCACGTTGGTCAGAAAATCATGCTGCGGGCAAACGGTGGTCGCCGAAAGACCGTCGAACGTACTGGAGTGTTAGAGGAGACTTATCCTTCAGTCTTTATCGTTAAGCTTGATCAGGATCAACAAAGCTTTAAGCGTGTGTCCTATAGTTATGCCGATATACTTACCGAATCCGTTGAAGTTATGATATATAATGACGACAATGGAATGGGGCTTTCGTATATTAAACCGTGAACATCATGATATGACAGACAAGCGATCTTTGCATTTTTTTGCGGAGGTCGCTTTTTTCATGACAATTTTATGTCCATGTTACTGGAACATTGGTTTAACTTGTTGACCGTATGAAGTGATGCCGAATGTAGCATACTACGGATGTTCCTTTTCTAGAGGTAGTTCAACTCGTACTTTATCTTATGATTAAAGGGGGGAATGGCTATGGCACGCAGAAGGCGTAGTGTGATGTCGGAGGAGCTAAAGGTAGAGCTTGCCAAGGAGCTTGGTTTCTACAATACGGTACAGCAACAAGGCTGGGGAGGCATTCGGGCCAAGGATGCTGGCAATATGGTCAAAAGAGCAATAGAAATGGCAGAACGGGCCGCCGCAAAGAATTCACAATAATGACTGCACATATTCAGGCTTCTCCCGAGGGGGAAGCCTTGTTTTTGTATCAGGATAAAGTAATATAGAGAAGGCAGGTTTGTCTTTTCGTTACATAGACGAGATGCATGGATTTTTTATAAAATAGATATAGTGAACCCATTACATTATGGATTACGTGCAAGTCAGAATAACAACGTTATGAAATCTTAGTGAATGGATATTTGAGGACAGGTGAACGCCTTGAAAATTTATGAGAAAGCACCGGCAAAAATAAATTTGATGCTTGATGTGCTATATAAACGGCCTGATGGGTACCATGAGGTCGAAATGATCATGACGATGGTTGATCTCGCAGATCGACTGGAAATGAGCGAGCTCCCTCGCGACACGATTATTATATCAAGTCAGGCGGGGTATATTCCCTTGGATGAGAAGAATCTAGCCTTTCAGGCCGCTAAACTGATCAAGGAGCGCTACAAGGTCCCTAGCGGGGTCTATATCCATCTGGACAAGAAGATCCCTGTTGCAGCAGGACTGGCGGGAGGCAGTAGCGATGCGGCTGCGACGTTGCGTGGGCTGAACCGCTTGTGGAAGCTCGGCATCTCGGATGCGGAACTGATGGAACTTGGTGCAGAGCTTGGGTCGGATGTACCTTTCTGCGTTACAGGAGGAACTGCACTGGCAACCGGTCGGGGTGAGAAGCTAACCCCTGTGGCTAACCCGCCACAATGCTGGGTCATTCTAGCCAAGCTGCCGATTAATGTATCAACAGAGGAAGTCTATGGTCGATTCCGTAGTGACCGAATTACGAAGCATCCTTCGGCTAGCAGAATGATCCAGGCGATTGACAGTGGCTCTTTCCATGGGATGTGTCAGGAGCTGGGCAATGTGCTTGAGGAGGTTACATTGCAAATGCATCCGGAGGTAGCTCATCTTAAGGAGACGATGCTTCGTCTGGGAGCGGACGGCGTATTGATGTCGGGTAGCGGCCCAACCGTCTTCGGTCTAGTGTCCAAAGAGTCGAAGGTACCGCGGATTTATAACGGGCTGAGGGGCTTCTGTAAAGAGGTCTATGCCGTCCGCTTGCTGACTTAATGAGCAAAAGTTGTACAAAACCGTACGAAAATGATATATTTTCATTAAAATATTCGGATTTAGCGAGGGGTCTTCGTGAAAAAATTGAAAAGAAGCGCTCGATTAGTTGAAATGACGCAATATCTGTTATCTCGTCCGCATCATCTGATATCTCTGACGACGTTCGCGCAGCGATATGGTGCAGCCAAGTCCTCCATCAGTGAAGATCTGGCGATTATTAAAGAGGTGTTCGAGGATGAAGGAATTGGTGAGCTGCAGACATTGGCAGGCGCAGCCGGTGGGGTCAAGTATATTCCTAAGGTAGGGAAGGAGCAGGCTCTTGAATTTATCAGTGAGCTATGCGAGAAATTGTCAGAGTCCGACCGCATCCTTCCTGGAGGGTATTTGTATATGTCAGACCTGCTGGGACAGCCGGCATTGATGAATGAGGCAGGGAAGCTGTTTGCTACCGCATTTGCCCATATTGACATTGACTGCATTATGACTGTGGAGACGAAGGGCATTCCGTTAGCTTATGCAACCGGTGCCGAATTAAACTTACCAGTTGTACTCGTGCGCAGAGACCATCAGGTGACAGAAGGATCAGCAGTAAGTATTAACTATGTATCGGGATCTCATAAAAGTCTGCATACGATGACTCTGTCTCGTCGTGCGCTTAAGGAGAAGTCCAGAGTGCTCATCGTCGATGACTTTATGAAGGCTGGCGGTACCATACAAGGAATGGTCGACTTACTTGCCGAGTTCGATGCAACTGTGGCTGGAGTTGGGGTGCTGGTAGAGTCTGGTGAAGTTGAAACGGAACAAAGGCTTTTGCAAGATTATGTGTCCTTAGCAACACTCCGTGCTGTAGATGCGAAGGAAAAGGAAATCTCAGTTACCCCTGGTAATTATTTTAATAAATGATTTAAGCCCAAAATTAGTCATTTTCCCGTAAAAACTACCGGAATTATGGCGAATTCTGTCGAATAGTACATTATCCCAAAAAAAATCTTGAATTTGGCCTATTTTATTCACGAAAAAAAAAGGATTTCCGTTTGCTATGTGGAATATTACACCAAGTCTCTAATGGAAAAAGGTGGTGAACACATATGCAAATTACGGATGTAAGACTCCGCCGAGTCAGCTCTGAGGGCAGAATGAAGGCGATTGCATCCATTACCATCGATAACGAATTTGTTGTTCATGACATTCGTGTAATTGACGGTAACAATGGGATGTTCGTAGCTATGCCTAGTAAGCGCACACCGGATGGGGAATTCCGGGATATCGCGCATCCGATCTCTTCGGGTACTCGCGAGAAGATTCAGAGTGCAGTTCTCGCAGAATACGAGCGCGCAGCTGAACAAGAGGAAGTTATTGAAGAAGGGGCTTAAGTTTTTTTGTAATGTCTTAACTAATTGGGGTTCGAGGAAAAGGGAGCCATACCTATGGCTCTCTTTTCTTTTTGCCTTAAATGAGATATAGTCAGTAATGAGTTCAATTGAAGGAGGCCGGGGCCTTGAAAAGATTTGCGATTATTCTTGCTGCAGGACAGGGGAAACGCATGAAGTCGAAGCTCTACAAAGTGCTCCACCCCGTTTGCGGTAAACCGATGGTCGGACATGTCTTGGATACGGTGAAGAAGGTCCTATGTGAACGCAGCATTGTGGTTGTTGGCCATGGTGCGGAAGCTGTTCAGTCTTATCTTGGCACGTCAGCGGAATATGTACTGCAAGAGAAGCAACTAGGGACCGGTCACGCCGTCAAGCAAGTCAAACAGCTGCTTGGCCAAGAGGATGGAACGACGATTGTAATCTGTGGAGACACTCCGCTAGTAACCGAGGAATCGCTGGAAGCAATGATTCAGCTTCATGAGAAGAATGGGGCAGCAGCTACGATTCTTACTGCCGATGTGGATCGTCCTGAGGGTTATGGACGGGTCATTCGTGGTGAGAGTGGTTCTGTGAATCGAATTGTCGAGCAGAAGGATTGTTCTCCTGAAGAAAATGCGGTAAAGGAAATCAATACCGGCACTTATTGTTTTGATAATGCAAAATTATTTTCTGCTCTGGAGAAAGTGACAAATAACAATGCTCAACAAGAGTATTATTTAACAGATGTCATAGGAATCCTGGCTCAAGAAGGCGAAGTTGTTGAAGGTTACAGAACGGACGATCATACCGAGTCTATCGGTGTCAATGATCGTATCGCTCTCTCTGAAGCAGAGACGCTTATGCGAGTTCGCATTGCCCGTAAGCATATGTTGAATGGTGTGACGATTGTAGATCCGAGCTCTACGTATATTGGAGCTGATGTTGCGATCGGAGCGGATACCGTTATTTTGCCGGGTTGTTCCATATATGGACAGACTGTAATCGGAGAGGATTGTATGATCGGTCCTTCTTCTGATATCGAGAACTGTCACATTCTTGACGGTGCAAAGGTCAAACATTCGGTGCTGAGCCAGGCAGAAGTTGGCAAGGACACGACCGTAGGGCCGTTTGCTTATTTGCGTCCTGGGACCAAGTTGGGTAATCATGTGAAGGTGGGCGATTTTGTAGAGATCAAGAATGCCTCGATGGATGATGGCTCGAAGGTCTCTCATCTTAGCTATATCGGCGATGCCAAGGTAGGCAAGAACGTTAACTTTGGTTGCGGCGCGATTACTGTCAACTATGATGGATATAATAAGTCTATTACTGAGATCGAAGACGATGCTTTTATCGGCAGCAATGTTAATCTGATAGCGCCGGTGAAGATCGGCAAGGGTGCGTATGTCGTTGCAGGCTCGACGATCACTAATGCGGTGTCGGACAATGATCTGGCTATTGCACGGAATCGTCAGGAGAATAAGCCGGGCTATGCGGAGAAGCTCCGCGCTCGTGCCAAAGCGAAGAAGCAAAGACAACAAGAAGAATCAAGAGAATAGCAAGATGCCTAGGCAAGGAAGAAGTAGTATGAATCGAAGTTCAGGATTCAGGATGCAGTGATCATATTAATGACGGGGATAGTTCGAGATATCTCTAATCTATCTACACAGCACGGAGGGTATTAAATTTTATGACTTATTGTGATTCTAAACTGAAGATATTCACTTGTAACTCCAATCCGAAATTAGCGCATCAAATCGCCGATTATATCGGAATCCCAATGGGAGAGTCGGAGACGACTAGCTTCAGTGACGGTGAGATTCAAGTCAAATTGTCGGAAAGCGTACGCGGCTGCCATGTATATATCGTGCAGTCTACTTGCGCTCCTGTTAATGACAATCTGATGGAGCTGCTCGTAATGGTGGATGCTTTGAAGCGTGCTTCAGCAAAGAGCATTAATGTAGTTATTCCGTATTATGGATATGCGCGCCAGGACCGTAAGGCGCGTTCGCGCGATCCAATTACGGCCAAGCTGGTAGCTAATCTGATTGAGAAAGCAGGTGCCCACCGCGTCATTACGATGGACCTGCATGCTATGCAGATTCAAGGCTTCTTCGATATCCCAGTGGATCATATGCTGGGTGTACCAATCTTGGCTCAATATTTCCGCTCTAAGAATATTCAGAACCCGGTTGTCGTATCTCCTGACCACGGTGGTGTAGTTCGTGCCCGCAAGCTGGCCGACTTCTTGAATGCCCCGCTGGCGATTATCGACAAGCGTCGTCCGGAACCTAACGTAAGTGAAGTTATGAACATTATCGGGAATATTGAAGGAAAGACGGCTATTCTCATCGATGATATTATCGATACCGCTGGCACGATCGTGCTTGGGGCCAACGCGCTTAAGGAAGGCGGCGTAGAGGAAGTCTATGCTTGCTGTACACATCCCGTGCTGTCCGGTCCTGCGATGGAACGGCTCGACAATTCTCCACTCAAAGAAGTTATCGTAACGGATACGATTCCAATTACGCATCCTAATCCGACTAGCAAGTTGAAGGTGCTGTCTGTTGCTCCTCTTATGGGCGAAGCTATTATTCGTGTGCATGAGGAGTTGTCGATTAGTAAGCTGTTTGAAATAGAGTAAGTAATGTCTCAACCCTCCCAAACCCTCCCTTACCATAAGGGAGGGCTGCAAAGGGCTTGCTGCCCTCTGGACTCCTGCAAAATGGACTAACGTTGGAGGTAGAGAGGTGCTCCTGCGACTGTCCCCCTTCCAAGGGGGAGGCGCTAGGGGCTTTTGTTGCATGGAACGCTTTCCCCCTTCGGGTACGTCTTACTTTGGGAGCACCCGGGCTACCTGAACACAGGGGAGCATAGAGTGGGCTGTGGTACTTTTTGACTGCTACTTTGTGTGAAAGAGCCGCTGTTCCTTCGGAATGCGCTAAGGTTTGAGTAAGGATTATAGTGTGAACTGGAAGGAACTCCGTGGAGCAGAACTAGGAGAGTGAAGTTAGGCGGGGGATTGCAACAGTGAGTGCGCGGAGTCCGCTATTCCTTCGGAATGCACTGGATCGTGCAAGAAGGCCGCTGTTCCTTCGGAATGCGCTGGGTCGTGCAAGAAGGCCGCTGTTCCTTCGGAATGCGCTGGGTCGTGCAATGAGGGCTGTTCCTTCGGGATGTGCTGGGTTGGGCTAGCAAGCTAAGTAAATGGAGGATTAACGAAGATGAAGTGGATTGTCGGCCTTGGGAATCCGGGGAGTCAATATGAGAAGACCCGTCATAATATCGGGTTTATGGCGCTGGATGAGTTGGCGCGCAGGCATAATATTGAAATCAAGCAGAGCAAGTGCAAGGCTTTGGTTGGGGAAGGATTCTTGCCGGGCGGCAAGGTCGCGCTGATCAAGCCGATGACATATATGAATTTATCTGGGGAAGCAGTTCGGGCTTTTATGGATTATTATAAAGTTGCTCTGGAAGATATGATCGTAGTATATGACGATCTGGATACGGAGCTAGGACGTAATCGGCTACGCTATCAAGGTAGTGCTGGTGGGCATAACGGAATTAAGTCGATTATCCAGCACACAGGGACGCAGACGTTCAATCGGGTTCGCATGGGGATTTCCCGGCCGGAGCCGGGGCATGCTGTAGTAGATTATGTCTTGTCCAAGTTTGCTAAGAAGGACCAGCCGCTGCTTCAGCAATCGATTGATGCTGCTTGTGATGCGCTGGAGTACAGTATGGATCATACTTATGAGCAGACGATGGCCAAATTTAATCAATAGTTTCAGACTTCATATAGTTGAACCGAAGAGCTAATGCATAGGGCTAAGCTACGACGTTTCAGGGCATACTGAAGACATAATGATTCTTCAGGAGGCATATAGATGGCTATAAACTATATATGTCGGCACTGCCGAACGTTTATTGGTAGAATAGAGGCACCTTATATATCCGAATCTCAGCTAGGTTTCCATTCCTTGACCCCCGATGAGCGGAGAGATATAATAGCGTATGATTCGAACGGTGATACGACGGTTCGGGTAACCTGCGATTATTGCAGGGAGGCGCTGGAGAAAAATCCAGAGCTGACCTTGCTCTCGAATCCGCTGCAATGATCGGCAGCGAGGATGAAGGATTCACTTTGAAAAGACGGATAATAGAGCCTTGGCAAGCTTGCTGAGGCTCCTTTTTGGTTCGAATATGGACCCTGGAACGCGAGGGTCGCTTTACGGAATCGTGACTTTTCGTCATACGATTTTTATTAGAATAGTATCAATTATGCAATAAGAGAGGTGCCTCATTTGTTAAAAGCACTCATACAGGCTTTTTCGCAGGATTCTGACTTTGCTTCAATGGTAGCCGGGATAGAATCGGGAATGAGAGAGCAGCTTATTTCAGGCTTGTCCGGATCAGCCAGACAGGTCATGCTGGCATCGCTACACAAGAAGGTAGACCGTCCGATGCTGGTGGTTACCCATAATATGTTCTCTGCTCAGAAGATATATGAAGATTTACAGGAAGCGTTGTCATCCGAAGAGATCATGCTGTATCCGGCCAATGAATTGGTAGCCGCAGAGTCGGCCATTTCCAGTCCGGAGACGCTCGCCCAGCGGATTGAGGTGCTACTGCAATGCTCGCAACAGTTTCGCGGTATTGTGGTGGTGCCTTATTCTGGTGTGCGCCGCTACATCCCTACTTCAGAGGTGATGTCCAGTGCCAGCTTATCGATAGAGGTAGGAGGAACTATTCAGCTGGAGTCATTTTTGACCCAGATGGTTGAGTTAGGGTATGAGCGGGTTGAGCGGGTTGAATCCCGTGGGGAAATGAGTGTTCGGGGTGGAATTCTGGACTTTTATCCATTGACCTCGGAGCTGGCCTATCGGGTTGAACTGTTCGATGATGAGGTCGATTCAATTCGTACCTTTGATCCGGCCGACCAACGCTCTGTTGACAAGATCAAGCAGGTGACGATTACGCCTTGTAAGGAACTGATTGCTTCTGGTGATCGTATGTCACGAGCGGCTCAGGCGGCAACGGAGCAACTGGAGCGACAGCTTGATAAGATGACTGATCGTCAGGCAAAGAATAAGCTGAAGGAAGAAGTTTCCCGGGAGATTGAGATGCTACGTGAGCATGTATATTTTCCGGAAATCTATAAATATGTCTCTTTGCTCTATCCAGAGAATCACACATTGTACAATTACATGCCTAAGGATACGCTGCTTGTGTTGGAAGAACCGGCACGTCTACTGGAGACGGCTAAGCAGCTGGAGCGCGATGAAGCGGAGTGGAATTTGCATCTGCTGCAGAATGGGAAGAGTCTGCCTGAGCTTCCGCTAGCAGTGGAGGCGGACCAGGTGCTCTATCATCGTCCATTCCAAACACTGCTGTTGTCGTTATTCTTAAGACAGGTCCCGCATATCCAACCGCAGAACATTATCAATTTCGTAGCTCGCTCGATGCAGGACTTCCACGGACAAATGAATGTGCTTAAGGCAGAGATGGAGCGTTGGAAGAAGAGCGGAGCCAACATCATGATGCTGGCCAGCAACGAAGAACGCATGGACAGAATGCGCAGGGTGTTGCTGGATTATGGAATCGATGAGCCAACGCTACTGAAGGGCAATCTACAATCCGGCTTCGAATTCCCGTCCGTTCACCTGGTTGTGATTACGGAGGGGGAGATGTTCTCCAAGAAGCAGCGCAAAGCCCGTAAGTTCGGTAAGAGTATGGATAATGCGCAGCGAATTAAGAGTTACACTGAACTGAAGGTCGGCGATTACGTGGTTCATCAGAATCATGGGATCGGGAAGTATGTAGGTATCGGAACACTGGAGGTTGGCGGCATCCATAAGGATTACATTCATATCCTGTATGCCGGTGGCGATAAGCTGTCCGTGCCGATTGAACAAATTGATCTGATTCAGAAATATGTAGGCTCAGAGGACAAAGAGCCTAAGGTCTATAAGCTCGGGGGAATGAGTGGACCCGGGTTAAGAATAAAGTGCGCTCCTCGGTACAGGATATTGCTGATGACCTGATTAAGTTGTATGCGGATCGTCAGGCCTCGCCAGGCTTTGCCTTTGAGAAGGATTCGCCGGAGCAGCAAGAATTTGAAGCGATGTTCCCTTACGATGAGACACCGGATCAGCTCCGTGCTATTACAGAGATCAAGAAAGATATGGAAATCTCGCGTCCGATGGATCGTCTGCTCTGTGGAGACGTAGGCTACGGCAAGACCGAGGTGGCCATTCGCGCTGCCTTCAAGTCAGCGATCGAGGGCAAACAGGTCGCCGTATTGGTACCTACGACGATCCTCGCACAGCAGCACTACGAGACGTTCCGTGAACGCTTCGCTGGTTATCCGATCAATATCCAGTCGCTGAGCCGTTTCCGCAGCCGGAAGGAACAGAATGAGACGATTAAAGGAGTTCGTCAGGGGACTGTCGATATTGTTATTGGAACCCATCGTTTGCTGTCCCAGGATCTTATATTCAAGGATTTGGGTCTGCTCATTGTCGATGAGGAGCAACGCTTTGGCGTAACGCACAAAGAGAAGCTGAAGAGACTGAAGACCAACGTGGATGTTCTGACATTAACGGCAACACCGATTCCGCGGACACTCCATATGTCGATGCTCGGTGTACGTGACCTGTCGGTCATCGAGACGCCACCGGAGAACCGTTTCCCGGTACAAACCTATGTTGTGGAATACAGCCCTTCGCTCGTTCGCGAAGCGGTGGAACGCGAGATTGCACGTGGTGGACAGATTTACTATCTGTATAATCGAGTTCAAGGCATTCAAGAGATGGCTGCACAGATCTCCATGCTCGTACCTGAAGCCCGGGTTGCCGTTGGTCATGGACAGATGTCGGAGCAGGAACTGGAGAAGACGATTCTCGACTTCCTAGACGGGGAATATGATGTTCTGGTCAGCACGAGCATTATTGAGACCGGGGTCGATATTCCGAACGTGAACACGTTGATAGTACATGACGCTGACAAAATGGGTCTGTCCCAGCTGTATCAGCTGCGGGGTCGGGTCGGGCATTCCAACCGAATCGCCTATGCTTATTTCACATATCAGCGGGACAAATCCTTGACTGAGGTTGCGGAGAAACGTTTACAGTCCATTAAAGAGTTTACTGAACTCGGCTCAGGGTTTAAAATTGCTATGCGGGACTTGGCAATCCGTGGTGCAGGTAACCTGCTGGGGCGGAGCAGCATGGCTTCATCGCCTCGGTCGGCTTCGACTTGTACTCGCAAATGCTGGCGGAGGAAATCCAGAAACGGAAGGTATCCATGCTTGGCGAGCCTGATCCGATGGAATCATCCTGGAGCACGACGATCGATCTTGGCATCGACGCCTATTTACCGCCGGATTACATTTATGATAGTATGCAGAAGATCGAGATTTACAAAAAAACCGCATCCGCGGCTTCTTTCGAGGATGTCACCGATTTAGAGGACGAGCTGCTTGATCGCTTCGGCGATTTGCCGGTGGCTGTCATGAATCTGCTATCTGTGGCCAGGGTCAAGCTGTATGGCAAGAAGTATGGCATCGAATCCATCGTACTTCGCGGCGACGAGGTAACTCTGAAGTTCTATCAAGGCAGAGAGAAGGACCTGATTCCGGCGAAACTCGCAGAGGTTGGAAATCTGTTCGGAAGACGTGTACAATTTAACCAAGGGTCTGGTATGGTAATCCGGATCAAAACCAAAGGAATGGACGACCAAGAATTGATGGGCCTATTGGAGCAATTCCTGGGAGCCCTAAAGGACTCGTTCAAGACGAAAGGGGAACTACAAGATGTTTCGAAGTAAAGGGCGTTCTTGGAAGACGCTGCTGCTAACTGCTCTCGTGGTCGTACTAACTATGTCTGTATTAGCCGGATGTGGTAAGAAGACTGACAACAATGTCGTTGCTACTTATGACGGCGGAGAAATTACTCAAAAGGAATTCGATCTTGAACAACGCATGGTTCTTGCACTACAGCCAACGATGGCTCAGTTTGTGGAAATGGATGACTTCCGGCAATATTTGGTCAAGCAGGCAATCGCCTATAAATATTGGGAGAACAATGCCGATGACAAGATGAAGGAAGAAGGCAAAAAGAAAGCTGACGAACAATACAAGGCCATGAAGGACGCTAATGGCGCTGATAATGTCAAGCAAATGTTAGACGCTCAGAAAATTACAGAAAAAGAATTCCAGAACTACATGACCCGTATTTATACGGTGATGGAGACACAGTTAAAGGGAATTACGGAAGATGATGTGAAGAAGGAATTCGAAGCATCGAAGGAAGATTACATTACCGCTTCCGTTCGTCATATTCTGATTAGTCTGAAAGACGCTGAAGGTAAAGAACGTAGCAAGGAAGATGCCCTGAAATTAGCCAATGAGGTTAAGGCAAAATTGGACAAGGGTGAGGATTTCGCTACGCTCGCTAAGCAATATAGTGAAGATCCAGGCTCGAAAGATGACGGTGGTCTGTATGCAGATACACCTGTCAACCAATGGGTACCACAGTTTAAAGAAGCAGCAATGACGCTTCCTTTGAATAAAATCAGCGATCCAGTGGAGACGGATTACGGATATCATATTATTCGTGTAGAATCCAGAACCGAGAAGACATTCGCAGACTTAACAGATGCGGAGAAAGATACGCTGAAGATGTCTATTGCTTCTCAGAAATTGGACGAGTTCATGTCCGGTGATCTAGAGAAGAATATTATTAAGAAAATTACCTTGCCTAAGGTAGAGAAGAAGGCCGAGAACACAGATAAAGGCGCTAATTCTGGCAATGCTGGAACAGAAGGAAATGCCGATAAATCTGGAAACTCTGGAAATTCCAGCACCTCTGGTGCTAATAGCGAGAAGAACAGCAAATAATTACGGTCCATCTTGGATCGGGGATTATCTGTTTTTTAGAAGCTTAACGTTAGCGGCGTGAATTTACTTTACGCTGCTTTCTTGTCTCTTGTTACGGATAGCAAGTACTTACCGACAAGGTAAAATACGATGCATAAGGATTTGGGAAGGGATGAATACTATGGTCAGAATCACAAGGAGCCGACAATCCCTCTCATCCTGTACAAATACATCCGAAGATTTAAACCGATATCCCAAACAGTAGTTCAAAACTTCTTAAGAAAGCGGGGCAACATGTGATATGAAAGCTACTGGAATTGTACGTCGTATTGATGATTTAGGTCGGGTGGTTATTCCTAAGGAAATCCGCCGCACTTTACGGATTCGTGAAGGGGATCCACTCGAAATTTTTGTGGATCGTGATGGAGAAGTCATTTTGAAGAAATATTCGCCGATCGGCGAATTAGGGGATTTCGCTAAGGAGTATGCAGAATCGCTCTATGAGAGCACCGGACATACTACACTTATCTCAGATCGGGATACGTTGATCGCCGTTGCAGGGGCTTCTAAGAAGGAATATCTGGACAAGCAAATCAGTCTCCTGCTTGAGAGCAGCATGGAGGGTCGCAAGACAATCCTTGAGACCACGACGGGGACATATGAGATCAATAAGGATCATCCGGAGACGATTTCTGCTTACGTTATTGCGCCGATTATCTCCAGCGGTGATCCTATCGGTACTGTGATTTTGATGAACAAAGACGATTCGGTGAAGATGTCCGAAATGGAGACGAAGATGGCAGAGACCGCTGCTGGGTTCCTTGGCAAGCAGATGGAACAATAAAGGATTCTAATAGTTATACACGTACACTCCAATGCATAAGGCGGTTTACAGCCGTCATATCTCGGAGTGTATTTTTTATGTCTGAGAGGTAGTTCAGTCCCTAGCTTCATCCAACTGAAGCGTTTTGAAAAAACGCACATCGGAAGCTTAAGCTTTGGTGCTGAAAACCGTACTTTTGAACGCTATTATTTGAGATACCCCCTTGGCTCGAATAGCAAAAGTGGTCTCAGTGGTCGGTTTCGTTTTATAATGGACGTGTTCTTGGATCGACAGTTCATTATTTTACGTAAAGTAGGTTCATTATGAAATCAGGAAATAATAACGTATCGTCCCAACTGTTAAGGGGGCGGCGGTACTCAGTCTGGCAGCGATTATTACGAAGCTGCTGGGGACACTACAGAAAATTCCGCTTCAGAATATCGGAGGAGACGGCGTATTCGGCATATATAATACCGTCTATCCGTTTTATACAATCCTGTTAACACTAGCGACAGCCGGATTTCCGACAGCGGTATCTAAATTCGTAGCTGAACGTCATGCGAGAGGGGACGAACGTGGCAAACGAGCGGTACTCCGGTTGGCTACCCTCATGATGATCGCCCTCGGGTTAGCCGGCAGCGCATTAATGTATTTTGGCGCCCCACTGCTGGCGTTCTTGATTGGTAGCAACCAGTTGGTACCTGCGTTGCGGAGCGCGGCTCCGGCACTGCTATTCATACCACTCAGCGCCTCACTTCGCGGTTATTTCCAGGGCCTACAGAATATGATACCGACCGCCGTATCGCAAGTCACGGAACAGGCCGTAAGAGTGGCAGTAATGATTGTATTCTTATTGTATTTAAGTAATGTTGGAGCAACCCAGTCAGTCATAGCCGGGGGTGCACTATCCGGTTCAGCATTTGGTGGTGCAGCAGGCTTATTAGTCATGTTGATGTATTGGATTAACTATCGCCGACAGCTCGGAGCAGGCTCCGGGAAAGTCGGCGACACTAGGGTCGGAGCTAAGCTTGTCGGGGAATGGTTGGCAGAGAGATTCCCTCAGTTGCCGCAGGGAATCCGGGAGAACGAGGCGGAACCCTGCTCTCATCTATACTTCGCTATGCGATCCCAATCTGTCTTGCTTCCCTGGCCGTTCCGTTAATCAGCCTGGTGGACACCTTTACATTGCCGCGGTTGCTGTCCGCTCATGGAGACGAGCTAGCTGTAATGTCGGCTGTTGGTGTTTACAATCGCGGAATTCCTCTTGTACAATTGGTGACTATGCTGGCTTCTTCATTGTCGGTGTTGTTCATCCCTGTATTGGCGGAGATGAATGTTCGGGGATACTACGGGGATCAGGCGGCAGCTGACATTGGCGCTCCGCTGGTTCTGGCTGATCGGTCTTGCCTCCTCGGCAGGGATCGCTCTACTAGCCGAACCGATCAATGTCATGCTGTATCAGGATGGAACAGGTAGTGGAACGATGGCCTGGATTGCTTGGACGGCAGCGCCGAGCGCGCTTGTTACGGTAACAGCAGCACTGCTGCAGGGGCTAGGCTTCGTCCGCGCCCCGGCATTTCATCTGCTGCTGGCCGCTGCGCTCAAGACGGCGCTGAACGCGGCCCTTGTGCCGCAGATGGGCATTACCGGCGCTGCTGTCGCCGGTATCATCGCCTACGCTGTAGCTGCGGCTCTTAATCTCGCGCTGCTGCTCCGGCGCACGGGGCTCCGCCCCCATGCACAAGCAGCGCTGTTGCAGCCGGCCGTCGCCGTATTGGCGCTGGCCCTGCCCGTGCTCTTGCTGCGCCTTGCTGCCGCCCCGCTACCATCGAGCCGCCTGGTAGCGACTCTGGTCAGCCTGCTGGGCGTGCTGCTCGGCGCAGCCGTGTTCGCCGTCGCAGTCCTGCGAACACGTCTCTTGACCGCGGCGGAGGTGGCCGCCCTGCCGCGGATCGGACCGAAGCTACTGAAGCTGTTCGTAAGACTGCGGCTAATACGTCCAGAATAAAACAATAGATAAATCGTCTGCTACATTCTGCGATTGTTGCAATTTCGTAATTGGACAGAACTAGTGGTATAGTATTATCATGCCATTTAGGCATAATTTATGGACTGCAGTGCAGGATAGGCTGAAAAGCCTGCCGGCAAGCCGTTCTAACACGATTGGAACAGGAGTGTGACTCATACATGAGCGCGAGCATAACGGTGATAGGACTTGGATCTGGCAATCCGGAGCAATTGACTCTGGGCAGTCTTAGGAGGCTCAAGGAAGCACAGGAGCGGTACGTGCGTACGAAGGAGCATCCCGTTGTAGGCTGGCTGGAAGAGACAGGAGTTCATTTCACCTCATTTGATGCCGTGTATGTGGCGAAGGAGGATTTCCCTTCTGTATACGCTGAGATCGTAGATCAGCTGATCAAGCGTGCTATAGCTATGCCGGAGGAGCAGGAGATCATATATGCGATTCCTGGTCATCCAATGGTCGCGGAGGCAACGGTGAAGCTGCTGCGGGAGCGTTGTCCTGCTGAGCAAATTGCACTAAATATCATTGGGGGCGAGAGTTTCCTTGATGAAGCGTTCGTACGGCTTGGCTTTGACCCGATCGAGGGATTTCAGCTGCTGGATGCTTCGGAAATATCCGCCGGGGCGTTCAACCCGCGCTTGCATACCTTGATTGGTCAAGTATACGATGAATTTACAGCTTCCGACGTCAAGTTGAGTCTGATGGATATCTACCCGGACGATTATGAGATAACCGTAGGACATGCCCTCGGGGTGGAGGGCAGCGAGCAGATCGTTACCGTTCCGCTCTTTGAACTCGACCGCGTCGAAGGATTCGGTAACTTGTCGCTAGTTTACGTTCCGGCTAATATGGATGATGCCCTGCGCATTCGCACCTTAGATCGTCTGCACGAGATCGTGTCGATTCTACGCAGCCCTGGTGGCTGTCCTTGGGACCGCGAACAGACGCATCAGTCGATCCGCAAAAATCTGATCGAAGAAACTTATGAAGTGTTGGAGACGATCGATGAGGACGATCCAGACCATATGCGTGAGGAACTGGGTGATTTATTGCTGCAAGTTATGTTGCATTCACAGATGGAAGAAGAGGTAGGGACCTTCTCCGTATACGATGTAATACAGGAACTCAATGAGAAGTTGGTCTACCGCCATCCGCACGTGTTCGGAGAACTGAGCGCTGAGGATGCCGAGGCTGCGCTTCGGAACTGGGATGCGATGAAGGCCGAGGAGAAGCGCCGTAAAGGAATCGAACCGGAGCGGTTGTCAGCATTAAGCGGTGTACCTCGAGATTTACCTGCTTTGATGAAGGCATATAAGCTCCAGAAGAAGGCGGCGAAGGTTGGCTTCGACTGGGAACAAATTGATTCAGTCTGGGCTAAGCTGGAGGAAGAGATATTAGAGCTTCGCGAGGCTGTGAAGACGCAGCAACTGTCAGAACAGACACTTGAACTGGGAGATGTTCTATTCTCTGTCGTTAATGCGGCAAGATTCATCGGTGTCGATCCGGAAGAAGCCTTATCGCAGACGATCTCCAAATTTGTCCGTCGATTCAGCTATGTGGAGCAGCGGCTACACGAAGCTGGGAAGACTCCTAGCACTAGCTCCCTTGTCGAAATGGACGAATTATGGGAGGAAGCAAAGGCGAATGAACGGAGATAATTAGGAAAATTGCCTAAAATGCGGGTAATTTTGCGAAAAAAACAAAAAAAATCTAAGTTCCGGGCAGGATTTTCAATTTTAAGCAAGAATACTCATACAAAGATATCCTTGCGGTAAAAGGAGTTATAGCTCCAATTACTGCAATATCAATATCATTTATTTCTTTATCTATTGGGAGGCATTAATAATGAACAAAACAGATCTGATCAACAACATTTCCAGCAAGAGTGGCTTGACTAAAAAAGACGTTGAATCCGTATTGAACGGATTTCTTGGTGAAATCACTGAGGCTCTTGCTGGCGGAGACAAAGTACAATTGATTGGTTTCGGTACTTTCGAAACTCGCAAGCGTTCCGGTCGTACTGGCCGTAACCCACAAACAGGCAAGACGATCGAAATTCCTGCATCTAACGTACCAGCATTCAAAGCCGGCAACAAACTTAAAGAAGCTGTAAAATAATGCGTCTCGACAAATTCCTTAAGGTGTCGCGCTTGATTAAGCGGCGTACAGTCGCAAAGGACGTCTCTGATCAAGGGAGAGTTCTGATCAACGGCCGTGAATCGAAGCCGAGCAGTGCGGTCAAGGTGGGGACGAAATTACGGTGCAATTCGGCCAGAAGCTGGTTACCGTAAGAGTTGAACGCTTGGCTGAGACCACTCGCAAAGAAGAAGCAGCTACGATGTATACCTTGGTGAAGGAAGAACCGATCGCAAAGCATGATTTGTTCGAATAACAAATTGTGATTTTACTGCTTATTCAGCGGTGCCCTATGGCACCGTTTTTATTTTCCCTTCGGTTCTAAACCAGATATCTGCTCCATAAGCTATTTGTAAGAAGGAGGGGTACATGCCATGGTCGAACAAGGAAAAGGGAAGCGTCAGGAGTTGCATTTATTTCAAAGAAAGCTGCTCGAAATATCAGGGGTGCTGAATGTGGAGAGCTTCGATAGCGAGGAGTTTCTGCTGCAGACCGAGCTAGGGCATTTGACGATCCGCGGACAGAATTTACATATCAAGAACTTGAACCTAGAACAGGGGCTTGTCAGTATCGAGGGCCTGGTAAATTCCCTGTCCTATCTGGAGCCGGGCTCCCATTCATCGAATAAGGGCTTCCTCGGTAAATTGTTCCGATGAACTTACATACGCAGTGGATAACCCTTCTCTGGATGTTGGCATGCGGAGGAATTATGGGAATGGTCTTCGACGGCTACCGGGTCGTGTCCTGGCAATTTCGTTTCCCCGCTGGAGTATTCATACCCTTGACCTTTTATATTGGTGCGGTTCTGCGTTATTTGTATTTCGAACTTTATATCATACAAATCAGGGAGAATTAAGATTCTATGTGTTTTTGGGACTTTTTATAGGCGTTTGGATTCATTTTTTGTTTCTTAGTGTTATAACCGAACGTTTTGTGGTAATGTTAATTATAGTAATAAAGCGGTTTTATAGGATATTAGTCGGAATTGTCCGGGTCGTGCTCATTGCACCGATCAGGTTGCTCCTCAAAGGAATTAGGTTGTTACTTGGTTTTATATGGGTTATTTTATTATTCTTGGGGCGGATCACTTTGCTGCCGTTCTGGAAGCTTCTATTGTGGGCTACAAGGCCGCTGCGTAGACGTCTTCGCATTTCGGACAAGCTAACCGCAGCGCGGGACTGGATAAAGTCGTTATGGACACGCTGGTTTCATAGAGAGTAAGATTTCGCAAATGAATAAGAGATTAAGAGATTGGAGGGCGCTCAATTGCATAAGGTATCTACAGATAGACAATCGCAGAATAAAGCCGGAACAATCGGAGCGCGCCGTAGATTGCGGTTATGGATGATATTCATGGCTGTTTTTATGATATGGTCGGGCCATACCTTTATTTCTCAATCCAGCGAGATTGGACAGAAATCTGAGCAGCTGTCGGAGCGTCAAGCTTCTAAGGTAGCGGCGGAACAGAATTTGAATCAATTGAATTATGAATTGAATCGTCTGAAGGATCCTGAATATATCGGTCAGATCGCAATGAAGAAGTATGGACTGTATAAACCTGGTGAAATTCCGGTTCGGGTATCCGATTCCGGCTCGGATAATGATTGAAATCTAAGGGCATCCGTCTGTTGACCTTGTTTCACTCATTCGGTATAATCAAATCACCGCAGTCATGATTTCGAGGCCTGGCTGTATATTTTTAAGGGAGGATCATTTTATTTTATGGCAATAGAAGTGGGCACCAAGTTAGAGGGTAAAGTGACAGGCATCACGCATTTCGGAGCATTTGTGGATCTGTCAGGAGGTGTCACGGGTCTCGTTCACATCTCGGAGATCGCCGACAATTACGTGAAGGACGTCAACGATCACTTGAAGATTGGCGATATGGTTACCGTGAAGGTAATTAATGTCGATAAGGACGGTAAGATCGGACTTTCCATTAAGCAAGCCGTTGATAAGCCGGTTGAGTCAAGCAGACCGCCTCGTGCACCAAGAAGCGATCGCCCAAGCGGCGGCAGAGACGGGGACAGACCAGGTGGCGGATTTAATCGGGATCGAGGGGGACGTTCTTTCTCAAATAAGACTACATTTGAAGATAAAATGTCGCGTTTCCTCAAGGATAGTGAAGAGCGAATTTCTTCGTTGAAGAAGAATACGGAAGGCAAACGCGGAGGACGCGGAGCTAAACGAATGTAATTTCTTAATATGAAACCCACCGTAGGCATAGATATGCCTACGGTTTTTTGTTGTTTGTACGACGGTAGCTTAGGAATTTGTTTTTTGAACTTGTACTTTGAATTTTTTCCAGCTTCTATTTTTGTCGTCTGTCCCGCTCAGGCGACAGGTTATTACGCAATAACACGATTTGTATCAGATCAATCAGTGCTGTAGTGCGTTAAAATGAGGATGCCAGGTACGAACATAAGCACGTATATGAGCTATGTAACCTTTGACTGGCCTAGGTTCGTGGTGTTTCGTAAATCCCTCTCAATTTGTCGGAAATTTCTTAGCTCCCTGCTCCGGTATCTGACAAACTTTCCAATACGCTCTACCTATAATGGGACATACCTAACAAATTGGATAAGGTGGTGCCAGTTGATGGAGAAGTGGAATGTCATTATGTTTCCCGGTTTGAAGAGGCTAAAAGGACATACCAAGGCAAAAGGCAGAAGAGCCTGGATGGATGTACCGCTCTTGGAGCGAGCCGCTCAGCGTTTTACGGTGAATAAATGGAATTTGCTCTTTCTGGTGATGGCATTCTTACTGGGGAGAGCTACTATTCTGGACGAGCTGTCCCCGTTTGCTATCGCCTTCTTCGCAGTGATGATGTTTATGCGACGTGATATCGCGATAACCGCGGGGGCACTAATGGTGATTGGAGCACTCCTATCTCCAGTTCAGCACGGGATATGGATCGCAGCAGAACTGCTTATATTCTACTTGATTCATAGAGGTCTAGAGAATTTTGAGCGAGCGGACATTTCTTATGCCCCTTTAGCTGTATTTACAAGTACCTTTCTTGTAGGTCTATTCCAGGCAGTCGTCGGCCCCTCCTTAAGCTGGTACGCAATGATGATGATGGTAGCTGATTCCATACTTAGCTTTGTACTGACTTTGGTCTTTATTCAATCCGTGCCGGTCTTCTCGCTTCGCAGGAAGGGGCGTCATCTTAGGAATGAGGAGATCCTCTGTCTGGTCATCTTATTGGCATCAGTGATGACCGGTGCCATTGGTTGGGAGATATATGGTCTATCTATCGAACATATTATGTCGAGATATTTGATTCTGTTATTCGCTCTGGTTGGAGGTGCTTCGCTCGGAGCATCAGTAGGTGTGATTACCGGGCTGATTCTCAGTCTGGCCAATATGACAGCACTCTATCAGATGAGTCTGTTAGCCTTTGCCGGCATGCTGGCTGGTATGTTACGGGAAGGACGTAAGTGGGCTGTCGCTTTGGGGATGCTGCTTGGCTCATCGATTCTATCAATATATTTGACGGGTCCTGCTGAGGTGATGTCCTCAACTTGGGAGAGTTGCATTGCGATCCTACTCTTCCTAGTAACCCCGAAGGGAGCGATAAGTGTCATTTCCAAGTATGTACCTGGTACGCAGGATCATCTCAATTCACAGCAGGAATATGCAAAACGGGTCAGGGAGATTACAGCCGGGCGGGTAGCCCAGTTTTCCCAAGTGTTCAAGCAACTGTCGCGCAGCTTTGGTCAGATGGCTAGTAGTGGCGAGATATCCAAGCAGAGCGAAGAGGTTGGCCATTTTATGAATGCGATTACCGAAGGAGCTTGCGGGAATTGCCTCCGTCGCAAAGCTTGTTGGGACAATAATTTCTATCAAACTTATAAATTAATGACAGAGATGATGACGTCTGTAGAAGATAATCCGGATCTCTCAAGACGTGATCTGCCTCCCAAATGGAATAAGTTGTGCGTCAAGATCGATCAAGTGCTCGATCTGATGAAGCAGGAGTATAGTCTATATCAGAATGATATGCAGTGGAAGCGGCAAATATACGACAGCAGACAACTTGTAGCTGAGCAACTCTCAGGGGTCTCGCAGGTCATGGAGGATCTAGCGAGAGAGATTCAGCGAGAAGGACAGGTAATGTATAAGCAGGAGGAGCAAATTCGAGATGCTCTCGACAAAATGGGGCTGTCCATTCATAGCATTGACATTATTAACTTGGATCATGGCAATGTGGAGATTGAAATTGTCCATGCGTATACCCGAGGATTCGATGAGTGCCGGAAAATTATAGCGCCGTTATTATCGGACATTGTGGACGAGCATATTTCGGTGGTTAGGGAGAATATGCCGATGGGCAGAGATGGACTAGCAACTGTAACTTTCGGTTCAGCCAAGGCCTTCGAGGTGACGACCGGAGTAGCTGGGGCTGCTAAAGGTGGAGATTTATTATCAGGCGATAGCTTTAGTGCTATGGAGCTCGGAAATGGGACCTATGCTGTAGCCATTAGCGACGGAATGGGCAATGGAGAGCGGGCTCGACTAGAGAGCAGCACGGCGCTGGAAATTCTCGAACAATTGCTGCAATCGGGGATGGATGAGAAGTTAGCGGTGAAATCGGTCAATTCGATTCTCATGCTTCGCTCTCCGGATGAGGTATATGCTACGGTTGATATGGCCCTGATCGATGAGTTCTCCGCACAGACGACTTTCCTGAAGATCGGTTCATCACCGAGCTTCATTAAGCGAGGGAACGAAGTTATTCCGATTACTGCCAGCAATTTACCGATTGGGATTATTCAAGATATTGAGATAGACCTTGTGACGGTTCAGTTGCTTCCAGGCGACACCCTGATCATGATGACGGACGGAGTGTATGATGCCCCAGGTTATGCAGTGAATAAGGAGCTGTGGATTAAGCGGATAATCTCAGAGATACACGGCGATGACCCACAGGAAATTGCTGACTGCCTACTAGAAACGGTGATTCGTTATCAGAAGAATACGATCCATGATGATATGACAGTAGTAGTAGCTAAAATTGATCATTTAGTGCCACAGTGGGCGACCCTGCATATCCCGGGAATATCACGGTTGGACCGACCGCGGACCGTAAGCTGAAAAATGGAAAGGGACAGACAGTGACTTTAGTAGTGGATTAAAAGACGACAAACTTCAAGAAATGTACACAACTCTGGAATAATTTATCATGGGAAAGTTTTGGAAATTGGAGTAAGATTATCATTGCGGTTTTGTCGAAATTTGTATGATGGATCCCTTAAATTTATTATATATTATTTTGGGCAAAGCTATCGAAAGGTAGTGACGCAAAGCTATAGGGACTAATTCTCCTGAAGGGGGATATGTCAGCCAGTTGCTATTTTAGGTAACCTATAGTGTTTGCTATGCGGTTATCTTTTTTTTTGCCCGAATTATAAGTGGATCCCCATCTTGAAGGGAGAATGTATAAAAACCGATTACCGAAAGGAATTATTAGTAATTCCAAGTCATCACATGGAACGAAAAGGAGACTGAGTATGAAGATTTTTGGCTTTTTTAACCGTTTAAGTATTGTCACAAAGAATATGTTGTTAACGAGTCTATCTATTTTGATGACTGGCGTTATTTTGATTACCGCTAGCTATTATATTCAAGGAGCTGTTTTGACCAATCAGTTGGAGGACAATTCGCAGAAAGTCATGGGTGCCTGGAAGGACAAGATCACTCCAGAAGAAGCCAAAGCAGCGATGACAGACACGGATCGTAATTCGGAGCTTCAGAAGAAACTGACGGAGGTGTTCGATGACTTGTCGGCGACCCATCCTGATGTTGCTCAAGGTTATATTTTCGGGCAAAGGTTGAGAATGACAGCACGCAGATGATCGCTTTCCCAACGGCAGTCCTTGATATGTTCGAGGGTGAGGGCTTGCATTTGGGCGATATGCTTGGACAGCCTGTTTATCATGTGAAGGGCGTCGAGGAAATGCTGAAGACGAAGCATATTACATTTACGAAGCCATATAAGGATGATTACGGTGTTTGGTTGACGGTGCTCTATCCCATTCAGGATAAGAATGGAGAAATATTCTCTTACATGGGCATGGATTTCGATGCCAGTCTAATTATGACCTGGTCAAACGGATTTGCTGAAATATACGGTCCTCTCACTTATTGCAATTCTGATCGTTATTTTGTCGTTCCAATATTTCACGACCCGGAGAACCTTCGCTCCTGTGAAGGGTCTTATGTCCGCACTGGATAAGCTCAGCCATGGCGACTTCAGCGTACAGTTGAAGACAGATGAGAGTGAGCTGGGTCAGGTTAATGCGAAGTTTAATGCAACAGTTCGAAATATGAATGAGCTAGTAGCGACGATCAAGACGGTCTCTACCCAATCAGCGGATCAATCGAAGATTCTATTCGAGACGCTGGAAACCAACCATCAAAGCTCCATGGCTATCAGCGATAATATTGAGGAAATTTCTGAGAAGGCTTCGCAGCAGAGTAAGTCGATCTCCGAGAGTGTTACTTCATTGGAAGAGATCAACTCAGGTGTAGGAACGATTGCCAACAGTACTTCAGCGCTGTCGGATGCATCGATGCAAATGAAGGACAACTCTGAAGTTGGCCGGGATAATATCAGTGGTGTTATTAAGCAGATGGACTCGATCCAGCAATCGGTGCAGCAATCAGTCGTGTCGATTGAACAGTTGCAGAGACGTTCTGGCAAATTGAGGAGATTGTACAGGTGATAACACAAATCGCTGAACAGACTCATCTGTTGTCATTGAATGCTAGTATCGAGGCAGCCAGAGCAGGTGAGGAAGGAAGAGGCTTTGCGGTTGTAGCCAACCAGGTGAAGAAGCTGGCTGAAGAATCCGCCAAATCGGCAGAGCAAATTGCTGATCTGGTTCACTATATCCAGAAGGAGACGACAACGGCCGTTGCCGCGATTAGCGAAGGAGAACGGAATGTTGCGGCTGGCATTCAGATCGTGCAAGAGACGGGAGAACTCTTCGCTACGATACTGGATGGGACGGATTCTGTGACCAGTCAAATTCAAGAGGTATCTGCGGCCACTGAGGAGATGGTGGCTGAGACGGAACAGATTACAGCGACGATTAAACAGATTGCTGAATATGCAGAGAGAAATGCGGTTGTTTCCGAGCGAATCAAAGAAGGTGCCATGGAGCAACGGGCTTCTTCCGACAATATTATGAATTCTGCCGAGCACTTGAATCAAATCTCCGGAAATTAGAGAAACTGGTAGAGGGATTGAAGCTGTAGTTTGTTCAGGGGAGACGAATTGAACAACTTGTAAATAGAGAGAGAGAATAGGAGCTGATCACTTGTGAGTACCCTACTGATGAATCAGAATGCCCGGGAATATTGGCTAAGAGAGCTTCAGCCGCCATTATCCGGATTTAATATCCATACCGACTACCCAGATTTGGCTGTGGTTGGTGATTTCAAGAGAATGGCCTATGAATTGAATATCAGTTCATTATCGATAAGACAGGTGGTCCCGGAAGTTGACGTTCAGACCTGGATGATCGCCTGTTACTATGCCTTTCTGTATCGAATGAGTGGTGAACAGGACCAAATCGTCGGAGTACAAGCCCCGGAAGGCAGCGTACTTCCATTACGTATTCATACTGAAGCTGATATGCCATTCAGCCAATTGCTATCGACTATAGCGGAGAGGCTTGTTCTATCCAATGAGGCCAGCTTGCCTATTCAGGAGATTGAAAAGCTGGTCTCGCAGTCTCCCGTGGTTCAGACCATTTATGGCCAAAATGTCGCTTATGAGGCAAGTCGTCTTAACTGGTATGTGCGGACAGAAGGGGAAAAGTGGATAGCTGAGATCACTTATCCGAGCCGTCTGTTCAAAGAGAGTACGGTTAACAAGTTCGCCAGACATTTTCAATGCATTGTTCAGGCGGTATTGGATTATCCTGAGATCGTTCTAGGTGACATTTCCATCATGACTGACGAGGATGTACTGGCTTATGAGCAGCTCAATGATACAACTAGAAATTGGGGAGTAGAGCTGACGATTACATCTATGCTCAGCAGGACTGTTAAGAGTTTCCCAGACCGGATAGCATTATCATCGGCAGAGTGGAAGTTGACCTATGCTGAGCTTGACCGGTTATCTAATCAGGTTGCCCATGCACTAATTGAGCAACGACTTTACAAAGGTGGATTTGTGGCCATCTACATGGAGCGAAGCATGGAAGCCGTCGTCAGTATGCTCGGTGTCCTCAAAGCAGGTGGACTTATATTCCGCTGGACCCAGAGCATCCGGATGATCGAAATCAGTATATTATCGAGGATACCAGCTCCCATATTGTCCTAACTAAGGAAACCTATCTATCTAAGTTGCAGCCGCTTGTAGCAGGTAATGTGAATGAGTTGAAGCTATTATGCTTCGACCTCGAGCGGTTTGCTTCTTATCCAGAGGAAGCCTGCCATATTTCCATCGATCAGGATAATATTGCATACACGATTTACACGTCAGGTACAACGGGAAGACCAAAGGGAGTTCTGATCCGGCATGCGGGTGTCGTGAACCTGTCATTGTCTACGGTTATGCAGCTTCAATTTTCAGAGCAGGACGTCATTTTGCAATATTCTACCTTCAGCTTTGATGCTTCTGTGTACGATATATTCAGTGCAATATGCTGCGGTGCTAAGCTTCACCTATTGTCCAATGAACAGCGTTATTCGGTCGACAGCTTCACCACAGCGATTGAAGATACGGGGGCGACGCGGATCGGGATTTTGCCGACCGTATTCTTCAATCAATTATCCGCGTATTTAACGGAGGAAGAGGCGATAAAGTATCAAGCGATACGCAGCTTTGTTATTGGTGGTGAAGCGCTCCCTGGGGAGTCCGTCCGTCAATTACAGAAGAAGCTGGGGCACCAGCCGTTCATCGTAAATGCGTATGGGCCAACTGAGATCACGGTGGCCGCGACAACGCATATGATCAAGGAACAGGTATCAGAAGACTTGACTACGGTCAGTATCGGCAAGCCACTCGCTAATTACGAGGTGCTGATCGTCAACGAGAATGACCAACTCTGCCCGGTGAATGTTATGGGTGAGCTGTTGATTCATTCCATCGGTCTGGCTAAAGGCTATTTAAACCTGCCTGATAAGACGGAGGAGGCTTTTATTATCGATCCAACAGACCCCTCCTCAGGCAAAAGATATTATCGATCTGGCGACTTGGTTCGCCTACTGAACGATGGCGGTATCGAGTACATGGGAAGAAAGGATCTCCAGGTGAAGATTCGGGGCTACCGGATTGAGATCGGAGAGATCGAGGAGAATCTGGCGAAGCATGAGAAGGTGAAGGATGTTGCTGTGATCGTCAAAGAGGATGATAACGGCGAGAAGGTGCTGATTGGCTTTTATACTTCCAAGTCCGGCGAGGTGATCGGTAAGCAGGAGCTTGCTTCCTTCCTGAAGACTAAGGTTCCCGCCTATATGGTTCCTGGTCAATTTATGATATTGGATTCGATGCCGTTGTCACCGACAGGCAAGATTGATCGTAAACGGCTAGGTACCTACGATATCCCTGTAGAGATCGATGAAGACCCTAACTATGTCGCGCCGGTCACTGAATTAGAGAAGGAAATCACAGCCGCCTGGGAGAAGTCACTTCATCGCAGCCGCGTGGGCTTATATGACAACTTCTTCGAGATCGGTGGACATTCTCTGAAAATATTGGAGACGCTGGTGTTGCTAAAACCGCGGTTCCCCAAATTGAAAATTAACGATTTCTTCGTATACTCGACAGTACATACTATGGCTGAGCGAGTGATTGAATTAATGGATGCCGCTGAAGAAGAGGATTCCTTCGCAGGTAGCGAGGAAATTCGCGATTTGGCAGAATTTCCACTTGTGTTTGGCAAGAATAGTAAGCCTTTCGTGTCCGCTCAGAATCATATTCTATTGACTGGGGCTACGGGGTATTTGGGTTCCTCTCTACTCTATCAATTGCTGCAAACTTCTGAGGCGGTCATATATTGCCTCATTCGTGCCAAAGAAGGGGAAGAACCATACCAACGTCTCGTCGATGTGATGAAGGGGTATCACGGAGCTGAAATTACGCGGAAGATGGAAAATCGGGTTGTCGCAGTCCGCGGGGATTTACAGCAGTCGAATCTTGGCCTTAGTCCTCAAGATTCAGCGCTGCTTAGCCAGCATTTGGATTCCATAATTCATTGTGGAGCTGAGGTGAAGCATTTCGGTTCAACCGACTATTTCACTAAAGTGAACGTTGAGAGTACGGACCGACTACTCGATTTGGCCCGCGGGAAGGATGTACGCTTCCATTATGTATCTACACTGGGGATTCCAGAGGATCTGGCCTTCCTCGGCTTATGGGAGTCGTTCACAGAAGGCAGTGGCTACGATGCAGTAGCAACCGAGAACGTATATACGAATAGTAAGCTCGAAGCGGAGAAGCTGGTGATTCGGGCATGTGAAGAAGAAGGAGTGGCTACTTCGGTATACCGGGTAGGCAATCTGTCTTGCTACTCGACTACGGGTATGTTCCAAAAGAACATTGATAATAACGCCTTCTATCGGATGCTGAAGGCGATGCTGTTGCTTGGTAAGGCGCCGAGAGTACATTGGCAGGTAGACTTCGCTCCAGTGGATTATGCGGGTGCGTCTATCTCTGCTCTGGCACTGCAGGAGAAGAGTGCGGTAGATTGTTCCACATCTGCAATCCGGTGCAAATCTCTTATGTAGATATGGTCGATCACTTGCGTGAGTATGGCTATTATGTTGAACTGCTAGAATGGCGTGATTATGAGGCTTGGCTACTGGATCCGAATCAACCGAAGAATCAGGCTGGCATGGAACTGGCGATGGCCCAATTGGAGGGAGACGGAGCGAAAAATTCCATCTACCGCTTCGCCTGCCCGCAGACGAATGAATTTTTAGCGGGTACGCCTGTTGTCTGCCATGCTCCGGACCGCGAGTTTTTCGAACGTATGATAGACTACGCGGTACGGATCGGATACTTTCCTAAGCCTTAGAAGCTATGATTCTATATTTTCAATGATAATCGAAGTACAGAAGCGGCAGCGTCGTCTCATTGGCGTGAGCCGCTTCTGCTATTTTTGCTCAAGGTATAGTTAGCATTTCAAGAATCCATTACCCAGCCGCTTCCATCCCTCGATTAGTTCAACTGATCTAGTTTGAATCCTATCAGTCCTGGAAATGCTAGAGAAGAGAGATTACAGGAATGATTAGGAGGCGAATTATAGCGATGAAACAAATTATGTTGATTACAGATGGTTGTTCCAATGTAGGGGAGAGTCCAGTGATGGCGGCGGCATTGGCTCGTCAGGAGGGGATTACCGTCAATGTGGTAGGTATTGTTGATTACGGAACGATCGGTGAGCTTGGCAGCATTGAGATTGAGGAGATCGCTAGAAGCGGCGGGGGGATGAGTCGGTTAACAGGGACGGAGAAGCTGGCGCAGACGATGCAGATGCTAACGCGTAAGACGGTCGTTCAGACGATTCAGCAGGCGGTGGGTAAGGAGCTGAAGCATATTTTAGGGGAGTCCTCGATCGAGGTGTTGCCGCCGGAGCAGCGCGCCGAAGTGGTAGAGGTGATCGATGAGCTTAGCGAGAATAGTCCCTTGCAGGTAGCCCTACTGATCGATGCCAGCGCCAGTATGAAGCCGAAGCTTGCTGCTGTTGAGGATGCGATCCGCGATATGATGCTTAGCTTAGGGGCGAGAAAGGGGAGTAGCCAGGTGGCTGTCTTTCATTTTCCCGGTGCTCACAGCGGTGAGGATGCAGTCTTGGATATAGGTTGGACCAGCAATCTTGGCTCAGCCCGGTCTATCTTCCAGCGTCTCATGATGAGGGGGCAACTCCGACCTGTCCGGCGATCCTGAAGGTGATTGAATTCTTCCGTTATGGTACACTGAATGGACATGGAGCTAGGAATGGTTCGGACGAGAAAGGTGAAGGAGAAGCGATGCTTGGTGACTACGTCGTCTAAATGGACCCTGCCGCCAGGAACGATTATTACTGGGCGCTGGAAGGGTGAACGCTACTTAATTCAGCGTCTGCTTGGACAAGGCGCCAACGGGGTCGTCTATTTGGTAAAGCAGGTGAAGAGCTCGAGACAGTATGCACTCAAAATGGGCTTCGACACGATCGATCTACAATCGGAAATCAACGTGCTTAAGGCGCTGCAGCGGAAGAAGCGGAAGAGTGGGTTAACAGGGCAAAGGGATCTCTCATATCTGGTAGAGGTAGATGATTACTCTCTAGAGGGCAAGGAGATTCCTTTCTATGTTATGCGCTATGTGAAGGGTGAGCCACTACGGCCATTCCTGGCACAGCAGGGCAGCAGATGGCTGAATGTGGCCGGATATTCGTTGCTGCAGCAGCTGGAAGGGCTACATCGTCTAGGGTTCACGTTTGGGGACTTGAAGCCGGAGAATGTTCTTGTCTCGCCCTATGGCGAGGTAGAGCTCATCGACTACGGGGGCGTTAGCGAGAACGGTCGGAGTGTGCGGCAATTTACAGAATGGTATGATCGTGGCTACTGGGGGGCGGGAGGAAGGACGGCGGAGCCTTCCTATGATCTATTCTCATTCGCGGTCGTATGTATTCATTTGCTGGCTGAGGCTCCGCTGAAGGAGGTCGCCTCCGGCTTGCCGCAGACCCGAAGTAAGGGCGATTTGCTTGCGATCGTGCAGGGTGAGGCATCCCTGCAGCCTTATCGTAAATGGCTCGAGCGGGCGCTGGAGGGGAAGTTCCGCAGCACAGCGGAGGCTCGTCAATTGTGGAGGGAACAGGTACAGAAGCAAGTTCTGCAGCGTAAGTCCAAATCATCGACACCAGCGTGGATGATGGGGGCTTTTACGCTATCTTTGCTTTTACTTTTCTGCGCCTTGTTGTTCACTTTCTGGAAATAGACTTATAATGGAGAGATGACGATTGGAGGGGGAGGGCGCATGAACAGTAGAATTATGCACCGATTAGTTGAGCAAGTGCGCCAGATCGGCAACGAGGAAAGGCTGTGGTCTCCGGGAGACTGCATTATCGTGGCTGTATCGGGAGGCCCTGACTCTGTTGCGCTTCTACATATATTACATCATTTGGCGGCTGAGCCTAATCTCAAGCTGCGTCTTGTCTGTGCCCATGTGAACCATGGGTTCCGCGGAGCGGAGTCGGATGAGGAGGCGGAATTCGTACGCAGGATGGCCAGCGAACTTGGTATCCCGTTCGAGCTTGGTGTCTACGATATTCCTGCCTATATGAAGGAATCGGGACACGGATCTCAGCTGGCAGCCCGCGAGAAAAGGTATGAGTTCTTGCACAGCGTCGCAAAGAAATATGGGGCGGCTGCGATAGCTCTGGCCCATCATGCCGACGATCAGGCGGAGACAGTACTGATGCGAATTTTGCGTGGGAGTGGATCTTCTGGCCTTGCCGGCATGAGATTAAAACGGCTCGAAAAAAATGTGGAACTTATCCGTCCGTTGCTTCGTATATACAAGAATGATCTAATTCATATGTGCGAGAAGACAGGCATACCGTATGTTACAGACAGCACGAATTTATTGCCTAAGTACGCAAGAAATGCAATTCGTCTGGATGTGCTGCCCTTTTGGGCAGTATAATAGCGGACTTGCAGAATCTTTAAATCGTCTGGCCGAAGTAGTCGGTACAGAAGACGATTTTATACAGCAGAAGGCGGAACAGGTATATCAGGAGCTGGTCTTTGACGAAGGCGGAATTTTTTCATTTAAGATTGAGCCTTTTGTCGCCTTACATGCCGCTTTACAACGGAGGTTGATTAAACTAATATTAAATTATCTGCCTTTGGGCACAGAAGACAATGATTTTACCAAGATTGAAGCGATTCGCAAGGGTGCAATTCAGGAGCTGCCTACGACGTGGAGTCTTGATCTTGGCGGTGGACTGCGCTGTATGCGTGAATATGATACGATCCGGTTTATGCCTGATGGGGGAAATTCAGGTTTGTCCTATACATATCCCGTAGAGGATTTTCCGGCTGAAATATCTGTTCCAGGTACGGAGCATTGTTTGCGTTTCACCCGGTATAGGGCTAATATGGGCTCTGTATCCCTAGATGAATTGTGGGACGAGGAAGCGGTATTCGATGCGGATAGGCTCCTTTATCCGCTTACTGTGCGTTCCCGGCTGCCAGGAGACTTTATGAAGGTCATAGGATTAAATGGAAGCAAAAAAGTAAAGGATATTTTCATCGACGCGAAAATACCTCCTTCTTCTCGCTCCCAAATTCCTATGGTGACGGATGCAGAGGGCCAAATTATATGGATTCCCGGTCTTCGTCGCTCCGCAATTGCTACGGTAAGCCAGCATACGACTTCCGTTTTGCGAATAGTTTTGGATACGAGAGGGTTTAACTGAAGCAGGAACTGCAAATCTAAGGCATTCATAGTTTAACGTAGGGGGTTTACTTACATTGCATAACGACATTCAAGAGGTTCTGTTCACCCAGGAACAGATCGAAGCAAAAGTTGCAGAAATGGGTAAAAAATTAAGTGAAGAATATGAGGGACGCAATCCGCTGGTCATCTGTATTCTTAAAGGTGCTTTTATATTCATGGCGGATTTGGTTAAGCAAATTACAGTGCCTTTAGAGATGGACTTTATGGCTGTCTCAAGTTACGGGACGTCTACCCGTTCTTCAGGTGAAGTGAAGATTATTAAGGATCTAGATTCTTCCGTTGAAGGACGTGATATCCTAATTGTGGAAGATATTATCGACAGCGGGTTGACCCTAAGCTATCTGGTGGATGTGCTCCAGCGTCGCAATGTGAATTCTATAAAGCTCGTTACATTGTTTGATAAGCCAGTCCGTCGGACCGTTGATTTGAAGGCTGATATATCCGGGTTTATTCTACCGGATGCCTTCGTAGTCGGATATGGACTGGATTATGCTGAAAAATACCGTAACCTTCCTTACATTGGGGTGCTTAAGCCGGAGGTTTACTCTAGCTAATATCAGCCGTTACCTACGGTTTGATGGACTCCTGGCCTGTTTTTTGAAAAGGCGTATGCGGCTATGGTAAAATATTTTAAGGTTCTGAGAGGAGGTAGGGGATGAATCGGTTCATCCGGAATTCTGGTTTTTATTTGATACTTTTCTTAGTCGTGGTGGGCATCGCTCAATTTCTTATTGGCGGACAAGAGGAAACCGTCACCCCTAGTTATACAGAGTTGCGCCAGCAATTGAAGGCGAACAATGTTGAGGAATTAACCGGTAAATTTGACGGTTATGCCTATCTGGTAACCGGTGAGTATAAAGAAAAAGTCGGTGACAGCAGGACGAAGAAGTTCTCGGCTTATATTCCATTTGACGAGAACGTGCTCAAGGAGATTACAGATCTCAGTGAGCAGAATAACTTTAAAGTAACCTGGAAGAAAATGCAGGAACAGAGCATCTGGCTTACTTTCCTGACTTCGATTGTTCCACTGGCAATTATGTTCATTCTGTTCTTCTTCCTGTTTAATCAGGCGCAGGGCGGCGGAGGCAAAGTGATGAACTTTGGTAAGAGCCGAGCCCGTCTCTATAACGAGGAGAAGAAGAAGGTTACCTTCGAGGATGTAGCTGGGGCAGATGAAGAGAAGCAAGAGCTCGTTGAAGTTGTTGACTTCTTGAAGGATCCGCGTAAGTTCTCGGCAGTTGGTGCACGAATTCCGAAGGGCGTCCTGCTTGTAGGCCCTCCGGGTACAGGTAAAACCCTGCTCGCTCGTGCCGTAGCTGGCGAAGCAGGCGTTCCATTCTTCAGCATCTCGGGTTCTGACTTCGTTGAAATGTTCGTCGGTGTCGGTGCTTCCCGGGTGCGGGACTTGTTCGAGAATGCGAAGAAGAATGCTCCATGTATAATCTTTATTGACGAGATTGATGCGGTGGGTCGTCAGCGTGGCGCCGGCCTTGGTGGCGGACATGATGAACGTGAACAGACACTCAACCAATTGCTCGTTGAGATGGATGGTTTTGGTGGTAATGAAGGTATTATTATCATTGCAGCAACGAACCGTAATGATATTCTAGACCCTGCTTTGCTCCGTCCGGGACGTTTTGACCGTCAAATCACAGTTGACCGTCCGGATGTTAAAGGCCGTGAAGCAGTACTTAAAGTACATGCCCGCAACAAACCGCTCACGAAGGATGTCCGTCTGGATGTCATCGCGAAGCGGACGACTGGATTTACTGGTGCAGATTTAGAGAACCTACTGAACGAAGCTGCATTGCTTGCAGCGCGCCGTAATCGTAAGGATATTTCCATGATCGAGGTTGATGAGGCTATCGACCGCGTCATTGTTGGTACAGAGAAACGCAGCCGTGTAATCAGCGATCGTGAGAAGCGCATTGTCGCTTTCCATGAAGCGGGTCATACGATTGTCGGATATTTCTTGGCAAATGCCGATATGGTTCACAAGGTAACGATTATTCCACGCGGACGCGCTGGTGGTTATGTCATCATGCTGCCGAAGGAAGATCGTATGCTAGTGACGAAGCAAGAATTGCTCGAGAAGGTAACTGGCCTTCTGGGTGGCCGTGTATCCGAGGAATTGTTCATCGGTGAGATCGGTACTGGAGCTTATAGTGACTTCCAACAAGCGACTGGCATTGTTCGCAGCATGATCGTCGAGTACGGAATGAGCGAGAAGCTAGGCCCTATGCAATTCGGAACCTCGCAAGGGCAAGTATTCCTTGGCCGTGACTTCGGGCATGAGCAGAACTATAGCGATCGTATTGCTTATGAAATCGACCAAGAGATGCAGCGCTTCATTAACGAGTGCTATGAGCAGTGTAGACAAATCCTGACTGAGCATTCCAAGGAAGTTCATCTTATCGCTGAGACGTTGCTTGAAGTGGAGACACTGGAATATGATCAAATTGATCAATTGATCAAGCACGGTAGATTGCTGGAGAATGGCGAAGTTATCGACGGTAATAGTGAGGGCTCCTCGGAATCTGGAGAGCCGATCATTGATTCTGTTGGTGATGTGAAGGTGCGTATTCAAGGCAAAGCCGATGATACGAATCCTATCATCCCTAGAGGGGACATTCCGAACGATGTGCCAAGTGGTACAGCGAATGACTTCACACAGGATCCAGTCGTGGATAAGCCGCAGGGAACTGTAGGCGATGCTCCGATTACTCCGGAAGATGGCGACAATAACGGATCCAATAACGGTGGCGGCACGCCAACCGTATAAGCGAATCGATACGTTCCCGAGACTGGGGACAGAACAGCCGGGGGGCCAGAGATGGCCTTCCGGTTTTTTTATGTGCATAATTAGAGCTATATAAGAGGTTGTTTAAAAAGTCCCCCTTTGATCACGAAGTAGTACGGGTAGCTTAATCGACATCGAATCTTGAATTCAGCGGGGCCTAAGCAAATGCTTACGAAGTCATGTTTCCTACGGAAACATCTTAGGTGCTCACGTACCCACTACGTACGCTCCGCTCCTCAGACCCTAGCTTCATCCAACCTTCACGGTGCTGAAAGTTTGACTTTTTAAATACGCACTATAAGTTGAACTAATGGGTTCAGAACAGGTGAATAATGCCAGCCGGGTTGATTGACAGTGAAACTTACCTTGTGTAAATTAATTGTTAACACCGTGTGACTTGGCACGCACCTGTGCATGCTGTTAGAGGACACGACATGGAATGTATAGTTGTTAAGTGGTCATAGAGAGAAGCCGCGGCATAGAATCGTGAGCGCATGATGGGGAGGAAGGATCAAGTGGAGGCTCAGGCACTGGAGCGGAAGGCGGAGATGAACCGCGAACTGCGGGAGAAGCTCGTACAGCTCAAGAAGGAACGCAACGCAATTATTTTAGCGCATTATTATCAACGTGATGAAATTCAGGAGGTTGCCGATTTCCGTGGCGACTCATTTTTGCTTGCCCAGAAGGCGGCTTCAACTGATGCAGAGACGATCGTCTTCTGTGGAGTTCATTTTATGGGAGAGAGCGCGAAGATTTTGGCACCGAACAAGACGGTACTTATACCGGACGAACGGGCAGGATGTCCGATGGCCGATATGGTGAATGTCGATGGCCTTCGCAAGCTAAAAGCGCAGCATCCTAATGCCAAAGTAGTCACCTATATTAATTCTTCCGCTGAGGTTAAGGCAGAGACGGATATATGCTGCACATCCGCAAATGCAGTCAAGGTGATCAATTCGGTAGATGCCGATGAGATTATCTGGGTTCCGGATAAGAACCTGGGTCATTACGTCCAGCAGCACACGGACAAGAAAATGATCATCTGGGAAGGCTACTGTAACACACATGATATGCTAACTGTAAAAGATGTGGTTGAGATGAAGGCGAAGCATCCGAATGCTGAGTTTGTCGTTCATCCTGAGTGTCGTCCGGAGGTCGTCGCTATGGGCGATTTTGTCGGCAGTACGACAGCGATCATTGATTATTGTAAGAAATCGAACACACAGGAATTTATCGTAGGAACGGAAGATGGAACTGGGTATCAGCTTAGAATGGATAGTCCTGATAAGACATTCCATTTTGCATCCAAATTCCTCGTGTGCCCTAATATGAAGGTTAATAACTTGAAGAAACTCGTGAAATGTCTCGAGACGATGCAGCCGCAGATTTATGTTCCGCCTGCTGTCGCCGACAAGGCCAGAATTTCTCTAGAGCGCATGTTACAAGTTTAGTAGCATGCGCTACTCTCATCTCAAGACAGGTGACTATCGTGATTCCACAATATTTGGTCGATTTTGATCTCGGGCAATTGCCTGTGATCGACACAGACATCATTGTAATCGGCTCGGGTATCGCTGGGCTGTTCACAGCTATTAAGGCAAGTGAAGATCGGCACGTAACGATGATTACGAAGAAGGCACTTATGGAGAGCAATACAAGGTATGCGCAAGGCGGTATAGCCGCCGTCATGTCCGACGATGATTCTGCAGAATCTCATAGAGAAGATACTCTGATGGCAGGTGCAGGGTTGTGCTCCTTAGAATCCGTAAATAATCTGGTTCATGAAGGGCCTGCAGGCGTAGAGGAATTAATACGTCTTGGTACGGCCTTTGATGTGGAGAATGGAGAGATTGCCCTGACCAGGGAGGGAGCGCATAGCCATCGTCGTATCCTCCATGCTAATGGAGATGCTACAGGTTATGAGATCGTTCGGGCGTTATCTGAGCAGGTGACTTCCCATGATCGTATCGATGTATGGACCGATCATTATGTCATCGACTTGATTACCGAGGATAATGAGTGTTTGGGGGCACTGGTACAGCGGCCGGATGGACAGCGTGTATTCTTACGCGGGCAAGCCACGATTCTCTGCACCGGGGGCGCTGGTCAATTGTATCGCTATACGACGAATCCGGAGATAGCTACCGGAGATGGCATGGCGATCGCTTATCGAGCTGGAGCCTATCTGCGTGATCTGGAATTCATTCAATTTCACCCTACCTCGCTATGCTACCCGGGGGCGCCGCGGTTTCTGATCTCGGAGGCGGTGCGTGGAGAAGGGGCTGTGCTTCGTAATATTAAAGGCGAACGATTTATGGAGAAATATCATGAATTGCTGGAGCTGGCGCCCCGGGACATCGTAGCCAGGGCGATCGTAAGCGAGATGGAGGCTACCCATTCTACTCATGTGTATCTGGATATTTCCCATGAATCGCCTGAGTTGATCAAGCGTCGGTTCCCGACCATATATGAGACATGTCTCGGTTATGGGCTGGATATGACGACGGACTGGATTCCGGTCGCCCCGGCTGCGCATTATATGATGGGGGGCGTTCGTACCGGTCATCATGGGGAGACCAACGTTGAGCGGCTATTCGCCTGCGGTGAAGTCTCATCTACAGGTGTGCATGGAGCCAATCGTTTGGCCAGCAATTCGCTATCTGAAGCGATTGTATATGGGCGCCGTATTATCGAATGTATTCGTCAATTAGAACCACTTCGGAAGACTGGCTTAAATATCGCCTATTCCAGGGAGCGCACAGAGCCGGTGGCACACCCAATGGTGGAACACAGGTTGAAGATGCAGAAGAATATGGTTCGCCAGGTAGGTGTGCGCCGGACGCGTGAGGGCCTGCTTAAGGGATTAGAGGAGCTGCAACGGCTGCAGGCTATTTACACGACAGAACTGCATACAAGTGAGCAGATGGAGTTCGCGAATATGCTAACTTGTTCGCTATTGCTGACAGAATCAGCGTTAGCCAGGGAAGAGAGTCGCGGTGGGCATTATCGTGAAGATTTCCCAGTGCGGAACGATGAGCGTTGGCTAAGGCATATTTTGCGGCACCGAGAACAAGGGATGCTGGAGGATATTAGTGATGATGATTAATGGATATAATGAAGGGCTTATTGAGTCGATTCGTATATGGCTGCGCGAAGATGTGGGCTCGGGCGATGTTACTACGAGTGTAACGGTGCCGTCCGGCCATGAATCCAAAGGAATTATTCACGCCAAGGAGGCAGGTATAGTAGCTGGTATGCCTGTCGTGCAATTGGTGTTCGAGGTTGTGGATCCCACGCTGAAATTTACTCCATTCGTTCAGGATGGGGAAGCGATAGCGAAAGGGACCGTTTTAGCAGAGGTTGAGGGAAGCACACATAGTATTCTGACGGGTGAACGGCTTGCGTTGAACCTCTTGCAGCGTCTATCAGGTATCGCGACGCGTACGCGGTCGTTTGTTGACGCTCTGGAAGGTTTGTCTGTACGCCTTGTTGATACGCGCAAGACGACTCCTGGTCATCGCATGCTGGAGAAATATGCTGTTCGTATGGGTGGCGGAGCGAATCATCGCTTCGGATTATATGATGCGGTGATGATCAAGGATAATCATATCAAGGGTGCGGGCGGAATCGCAGAAGCAGTTAGCCGTGCCCGGGCGAATATTCCGCATACAATGAAGATCGAAGTGGAGACAGAGAGTCTTGAGCAAGTGAAGGAGGCTCTGACCGCCAAGGCGGACATTATTATGCTAGATAATATGGCGCCAGAGTTGATGAAGGAGGCGGTAGCTCTGATCAAGTCTAAGGCACCGCATGTAACGGTTGAGGCATCCGGAAATGTCTCGCTTCAGACAATCCATGGTATTGCCGAGAGCGGCGTTGATGTGATCTCTGTAGGACGGTTGACATATTCGTTTGAAAGTCTGGATATCAGTTTGGATCTGGGCGAGAAGAAAGTGAGGTAAAATCGATGTTCCTTGTGGTGGATGTCGGCAATACAAATATCGTCCTTGGTATTTATAAGGAGCGGGAGCTGCTGCATCACTTCCGGATTGGTACGAATCGGCAGTCTACAGTTGATGAATATGGGGTGCTGATTAATAACCTGTTCCAAATGTCTAATATAGATATTAAGCTGATCGAGGGTGTCATTATCTCTTCGGTAGTTCCTCCTCTGATGCATGTGCTGGAGGATCTCTGTGTGAAGTATTTACGGAGGAAGCCTCTGGTTGTTGGACCGGGAATTAGAACAGGTCTCAATCTAAGATACGAGAATCCGCGTGAAGTAGGTGCTGACCGGATTGTGAATGCTGTTGCAGCGATCGAGAAGTTTGGCGGCCCGCTCGTTGTCGTCGATTTCGGCACAGCGACGACCTTCGACTGCGTGGATGCTGCGGGAAATTATCTTGGTGGCGCGATAGTACCCGGTATCGGGATATCGACTGAGGCACTGTATCAAAGAGCCTCTAAATTGCCACGGATTGAGCTCGAGAAACCGAAGAAGGTTATTGGGCGTAACACGATCCATGCGATGCAGGCCGGTATCATATTTGGATATGCCGGACAGGTTGATGGTATCGTGGAGAGGATCGGCCGTGAGATGGATGGAGATATCAAGGTAATCGCCACCGGCGGCCTTGCTGAGCTAATTGCCAGCGAATCCAAATCTATTCAGGAAGTAGATCCACTCTTGACCCTAGAGGGCCTACGTATTATTTATGAGCGCAACCAATAAACAACTTTTACATTATAGGATAAGTTGAACTGAATCGACTTATATAGACAAGGGAGGATACTCGGGTGGAGAATACTGCAAATACAACAACACAAGATCGTCTTATTCGCGGGATCGCACTGAATGGGAAGGTTCGCGCCTTCGCTGTGCGTACAACCGAGCTCGTCGAAGAACTTCGTCGCAGACATGATACTTTCCCTACGACGACGGCTGCATTAGGCAGAACAGTTACAGCGGCAGCTATGATGGGCGCTATGTTGAAGGGTGAAGAGAAATTAACGGTGCAAGTGAAGGGTGATGGTCCTGTCGGGCAGATTATTGCCGATGCTAACGCTAAAGGTGAGGTGCGTGGTACAGTTAAGAACCCTCATGTTCAGACGCCGAGCAAGAGACCAGGCAAGATGGATGTGGCCGCTGCTGTGGGCACCTCAGGATACATTTATGTAACCAAGGATTTAGGGCTGAAGGAGCCGTACAGCGGCAGCTCGCCTATTGTTTCGGGTGAGATCGCTGAAGACTTCACTTATTATTTTGCGGTATCGGAACAAACTCCGTCAGCGGTAGGTCTGGGGTTCTAGTGAATGAGGATAACTCGGTCATCGTGGCCGGAGGGTTCATCATTCAGCTGATGCCTGGGCTTAGTGATGAAGAGATCAGTGCCATTGAGCAATCCATCGGAGCATTTCCGCCAGTGACCACGCTACTTGAGCAGAGTATGGAACTTGATGAGATGCTGCGTAGGATCGTTCCTGATGTGAAAATACTGGACGAGATGGATATTGTATTCGCTTGTCATTGTTCGCGGGAGCGGGTTGAACGTACTCTGATTAGCTTAGGTAGAAAAGAGCTGGAGGAGATCCGCGATTCTGGACATGAAGAAGAAGAGGTTATTTGTGACTTCTGCAATGAGGTGTACAAGTTCAGTCGCGAAGATATCAGTCATTTAATCTCACAGCTTGATGAACAGGAATAACAGAGTAGGCTGCAGTGACGTTTAGATAGCTTTGAACCTAAGAATGAGATGCTTTGCCCTTGGAATTAAGAATGATCCGAATGGGGCAAAGTATTTTTTGTGTCCTTTCTTGACAACTCCTACCTTGGGTTGTTAAGATAATATTAGTAAAACCGACTTGATTACTCGGAAATAAATGAAAGCAGGAGAACTTAACCATTTTCTTCGAAAGTCTTTCATTTTACATCATGATTATATGTAAAAGTTAAAAGAACAGCATGTCGTAATACGGCTGTTACTTCGATGAATTACCTTATGCTTTATATCCAAAGGAGGGCTTTGTATGGCAAAGATCGTTAATAATGTAACAGAGTTGATCGGTGGTACACCTCTAGTACGCTTGAATCGGATTGTTCCTGAGGATAGCGCGGAAATCTATGTGAAGCTGGAATACCAAAATCCAGGCTCCAGTGTTAAGGATCGGATCGCAATTAGCATCGTTGAGGAAGCTGAGAAGTCTGGCAAATTGAAACCGGGCGGAACGATTGTTGAAGCCACTAGTGGTAATACGGGAATCGGTCTTGCATTGGTTGCTGCAGCCAAAGGATACAAGGCGGTTATCATTATGCCTGAGACGATGAGTATTGAACGTCGCAACCTGCTGCGTGCATATGGGGCAGAGCTTGTGTTGACTCCAGGATCGGAAGGAATGAACGGAGCTGTTAAGAAGGCGGAAGAAATTCTGGCTGCAAATCCGGATTATTTCTTGGCAGATCAATTTAGAAACCAAGCTAACGTGAAAATTCACCGTGAGACGACGGGTCCTGAAATTGTTGAGGCTATTGAGTCGCTTGACGGTAAATTGGATGCTTTCGTAGCTGGGATCGGAACTGGCGGTACAATTAGTGGTGCAGGTGAAGTTCTTAAGAAGCACTTCCCTGACGTGAAGATCTATGCGGTAGAGCCTGCAGCGTCTCCAATTCTGTCAGGTGGCAAACCAGGTCCTCATAAGATCCAAGGCCTCGGAGCTAACTTCATCCCTGAGATTTTGAATCGTGATATCTATGATGAAATTATCCATGTTGAGAATGACGAAGCCTTCGATCAAGCGCGTCATGTCGCTAGAGAAGAAGGGATTCTAGGCGGTATTTCTTCCGGTGCGGCTGTATTTGCTGCTCTTAAGGTAGCTAAGGAACTCGGCAAAGGCAAACGGGTAGTAGCGGTGATTCCAAGTAATGGCGAACGCTATCTGAGCACACCGCTATACAATTTCGAGGCTTAATATTACGCGAGTCAGATCATACACCATCCCCCGGGTAGTTCGGTTCGAACTCCTGGGTTTTTTGTATACAATTTGATGTTGCTTACAAGGTCCACTTTTTGAACATACGCTTTTATAAGAGAGAAAAGCTTAGTATACTAACAAGCACAAACAAGATGATGGAGGATACAGCGCCTAATGAAGACTATACTAACGTTTGAAGATTGGGTTCGCCTGGCACAAGAGGGAAGTTGGACGATGCTTCCTTATGCAGTGAAGATGCATGCCGAGGACCCGTTGCCTGACCATTGGTCTGCTGCTTGGGAAGAAGCTCACCCGTATTCCTGTGTACTTGAGAGTGGAAAGGGGGGCGCTACACTTTTCTCGGTTTGACACTGGTGTCTGTGATCCGAGGGAAGGGGAATTCAGCCCGTATCTATGATCTGAAGTGTGAGCAGGCTGAGGTGGCAAGGATAGAGGGTAAGCCGCTTGAATTGTTAGGGAACTGGCTTGCTCCTTATAAGTCTCCGTCGATCTCGGAGCTTCCTTTCTTCTGCGGCGGAGCCGTTGGATTTCTGGGTTATGATGTGGCTAGATCGCTGGAGCGTCTGCCGAAAATGGCTGAGGACGATCTCAAACTTGATGATTATAGCTGGATGAGATTTGAAGAGCTCTGGGTCGTAGATGCTATGCAGGGTGATATTTATGCAGTTGTTCATTGTCCGATAGCTGGTATGGAAGAAGGCCTCGAGAATTTACGAGAGAAATATGACTTGGCGGGCAGAACGGCTGCTCGAATGTTAGAGCAATGGCAAAAGTTCAGCAGAATACAGAGCGGTAATTCTAAGCGGAACCCGTCGTCTACATTGGTGTCGAATCCGGAGCCTACGGCACATAGCGCTTCCTTCTCGCAAGAGGGCTTCGAGCGGGCGGTTGAGAAAGTTCAGAAGATATCTCTGCGGGCGATGTATTTCAGGTTAACCTGTCGTTGAGACAGGCATTCCCTCTGGCGGCCTTGCCCGAGCATATCTATGAGGATCTGAGACAGATTAACCCTTCTCCTTATATGGGTTTCATGCGCTTTCCGGACTTTCAGCTTGTATCTGCTTCGCCTGAGCTGCTGATTAAGCTGGATCAGGGGGTCATGCGCACCCGTCCAATTGCGGGAACCCGTCGTCGCGGTCTGACTGAAGAAGAGGATCTAAAGATGGAGGAAGAGCTGCGCACGAACGAGAAGGAGCAGGCGGAGCATATTATGCTTGTCGATTTGTTACGCAATGATCTAGGACGGGTGGCCGAGTTTGGCTCTGTCAGAGTGAGTGAGCTGTTCACGATTGAACGTTATTCGCATGTCATGCATCTTGTATCTGAGGTGGAGGGACGTCTTCCGGAAGACAAGACAGCAATGGATGCGATCGCGGCTGTATTCCCCGGAGGAACGATTACAGGCGCACCCAAGATCAGAACGATGGAGATCATCGAGGAGCTGGAGCCTGTCACCCGTGGGCCTTATACTGGGGCGATGGGGTGGATTGACTATAACGGCAATATGGAATTAAATATTATTATACGTACGCTGGTCGTAAAAGACGGTTTCGGATATATTCAAGCGGGAGCAGGAATCGTTATCGATTCTTCGCCTTACCGGGAGTACCGGGAATGTCATAATAAGGCTAAGGCAATAGCCATGGCGCTGGGAAGAAGCGAGCAAGACGGATGCCAAGGCGGTAAGAAGGGGGATGAAGGAAAATGATACTGGTCATCGATAATTATGATTCTTTTACGTACAATCTGGTGCAATATCTAGGGGAACTTGGAGAAGAAGTGACCGTCAGACGCAATGATGAGATTGATCTAGACGGGATAGCTGAACTTAAGCCTGATCACATTCTGCTCTCTCCGGGTCCTTGTACACCAAATGAGGCCGGATTATATTGGATGTCATTGAGCGGTTCAAGGGAGTAATTCCGATTTTTGGTGTATGTCTCGGTCATCAAGCGATTGGTCAGGCCTTCGGTGGGAATGTAATTCGTGCAGAGCGCTTAATGCATGGGAAGACATCGCCAATTCACCATCAAGGTGAATCGGTATTCGCTAGTTTGCCATCACCATTTACGGCGACACGGTATCATTCCCTGATCGTTGAGCGGGAGAGTTTGCCGGACTGCCTGGAGATTACCGCAGAGACTGCAGAGGGAGAAATTATGGGCCTGCGTCATAAAGAGTATGCTGTTGAAGGTGTGCAATTCCATCCCGAATCCATTATCACCGATCATGGACATCAGATTCTCCGCAATTTCTTAAGCCGGAAGGCAGAAGCAATTATATGAAATATATCGGGGTGAACGGAGTTCCCACCCCAACCGCTGAAGCCGTGCTGTCCGTAATGGATCACGGCTTCATGTACGGGATGGGCTTATTCGAGACTTTTCGAACCTATGATGGACGTCCTTTTTTATTGGAGAGGCATCTGGAACGGCTTGAGCAAGGCTGTAGAAGTCTGGGGATTGGTTACTCACTGCAGTTGAATCAGGTTGTCCAAGAGATCGGAGAACTGCTTCACCTCAATGAGCTACAGGACGGCTATATTCGTCTGACGATGTCGGCGGGAGAAGGTCCGCTTGGGCTTCCCTCAGAGGATTACGAGAATCCAACCGTTATCATTTATGTTAAGTCTCTGTCGCCCGCAGATTCGCAATTGTATGTTCAAGGTAAGTCATTATGGCGGTTGAATACACCTCGTAATACGCCAGAAGGTGAGATCCGCCTTAAGTCGCTGCATTATATGAATAATATGTTGGCGAAGCGTGAATTAAGAGAATATACGCATTTAAGGGCAGGCAATGACGAGGGCATGCAACTGACTACGGGTGGTTATTTGGCTGAGGGAATTGTAAGCAATCTATTCTTTATACAGGATGGTAAGCTATATACGCCTGATATAGGGACCGGGATTTTGCCGGGATTACCCGTGCGTTCATTCTCGAATTGGCCAACCAATTGGAATTACCGTTTAAAGAAGGATATTATAGGTGGGATCGATTGAAAGAAGCGGATGAGATCTTTGTAACGAACTCTATTCAAGAGGCAGTTCCTATAACATGTCTTCTCGAGCCTACGGGTGGCAGTCATATAGTCGGGAATGGAGAGATCGGACCTATTACAAGACAACTATTAGAGCAATATAGACAAAAGGCGGGAAAATAAATGCAACCAAAACTATATAAACGTAGTTATCGCTGTGGCGATACGGTGCTTGAGCTAGGTAACCGCACGTTAGTTATGGGTATCCTTAATGTGACACCGGATTCCTTCTCGGATGGAGGCCGTTATAATCAGATAGATGTGGCAATTCGTCATGCTGAGGAGATGGTGGCTGCCGGGGCAGATATTATTGATATTGGTGGGGAATCAACACGGCCCGGGCATAACCCGGTAGGGGCAGAGGAAGAACTGGAACGGGTTGTCCCTATCGTGGAGGCGCTCCATCGTGCGATGCCTCATGTTCCTTTGTCGGTGGATACTTATAAAGCTGTCGTTGCTAGAGAGTCGCTTCAGGCTGGAGCTCATATTATTAATGATGTGTGGGGCTTTAAGGCAGATCCGGAGATGGCCGCGGTTGCAGCGCAATTTGATTGCCCGGCGATCATCATGCACAATCGGAATGACCGTAATTATCAAGCTCTGATGCAGGATGTAGCGGATGACCTGCTGGAGAGCGTTAGAATTGCTAGGGATGCCGGAGTGCGTGACGATAATATCATTCTCGATCCGGGGATTGGTTTTGCCAAGGACTATGAGGAGAACTTGAAGGTGATGCAATCGCTGGACGAGCTGGTCCATCTTGGCTTCCCGGTGCTTCTCGGTACATCACGTAAGAGATTTATTAGAACGACGCTTGATCTTCCGGTAGATGAACTTGTGTTCGGAACCGCAGCTACGGTAGCGCTTGGTATTGCCCAAGGCTGTCAGATTGTACGGGTGCATGATGTGAAGGAGATTAAGCAGACGGTACAAATGTGTGATGCTATTGTGTATATTTAACACTTATTACGAAGATCACTCATTCTGATATGGAAGTAAGATATATGGAAAGGCGGACATAATTAAATTATGGATAAAATAGTTCTTCGCGGTATGGAATATTACGGGTATCACGGTGTTTTTGCTGAGGAGCGCAAGTTGGGCCAGCGTTTCATCGTAGATTTGGAACTAGAGTTGGATTTAAATGCTGCCGGTAGCAGCGATGACCTGACTACAACGGTAAATTATGCCGAAGTTCATGAGCTGGTTCAAGGAATCGTCCAGCATAAGAGTTTTAAGCTGATTGAAGCTCTAGCCGAGCATATTGCATCCTCAGTTTTGGACACTTATACTATGGTAGATGCATTAAAGGTTGGTGTAACTAAACCACATCCTCCTTTTGATATTCATTTTGAGGGCGTTACGGTGGAATTATACCGTTCAAGAAAGTGAGAAGCATACATGACAATACAGTCTTCCACTGATGCTTCAGTGGCTTATATTGCATTAGGGGCCAATCTGGGTGACCGTGAGGTTACCTTGAAGGAAGCGATCAGTTTCTTAAACGAACACCCTGAAATTTCTATACTTCGTTGCTCGAATATGTATGAGACCGATCCAGTCGGATATGCGGATCAGCCTGATTTTGTAAATATGGCTATTGCCCTGAGAACTACGCTGGAGCCGGGAGCACTGCTTGATGTCATGTTGCAGACGGAGCATGCGCTGGGCAGGGAACGCCTTATTAGATGGGGGCCCCGGACTGTCGATTTGGATTTGTTATGGGTGGAAGGGCAACAGTTGTCCACACCTCATTTAATTCTCCCGCATCCTCGGATGTTTGAACGGGCATTCGTGCTTGTTCCTCTGGTTGATATTGTCCCGGCTGAAGAAGCTACGGGTCTATATCGGCGTGTCCACGATGCTCTGGAACAGATGGATGATAAGGGGGCGTCCGATTTTGGAAAGCATGCAATTGGGCCAGCGCATCCGTGCGTTCCGGAAACTGAAAGGATTCACTCAGCAAGAGTTGGCTCATCAGACAGGGATTTCATTAGCAATTCTCGGTGCGATTGAGCGCGGGAACCGACATGTAGAAGATCAAATTTTAATTAAAATTTCAGATTGTCTAGGGATTTCCCTACAGGAACTGAAGTTGGAATAAAATAAATCCGATGATATTAAAGGAGGGCCATCATGCTGAAGATTGGCGATGTTGAAATGAAAAACCAAGTTGTGCTTGCTCCGATGGCTGGCGTCTGCAATCCGGCCTTCCGGTTGATTGCCAAGGAATTTGGTACAGGGTTGGTCTGTGCAGAGATGGTAAGCGACAAAGCTATTATCCATGGTAATAAACGCACAAAGGAAATGCTGTTTGTTGATGAGCGCGAAAAGCCACTAAGTTTGCAAATTTTTGGTGGGGATCGGGCATCTTTGGTGGAGGCGGCGAAAGTTGTCGATCAGCAGACAAATGCGGATATTATCGATATTAATATGGGCTGTCCAGTGCCTAAGGTTACGAAATGTGACGCGGGTGCAAGATGGTTGCTTGATCCAAATAAAATATTTGAAATGGTGTCCGCTGTCGTTGATGCCGTCAGTAAGCCAGTTACTGTGAAAATGCGCATCGGTTGGGATTCGGAACATATCTATGTGGTCGATAATGCTAAGGCCGTTGAACAGGCTGGAGCTAAGGCGGTCAGTGTGCATGGACGGACGCGTGAACAGCTATATACAGGGGTTGCTGACTGGAGTTACATCAAGCAGGTCAAGGACGCGGTATCCATCCCGGTTATCGGTAACGGGGATGTTCACACCCCTGAGGATGCTAAACGCATGTTGTCAGAGACAGGTTGTGACGGTGTTATGATTGGCCGGGCTGCGCTAGGTAATCCGTGGATGCTGTATCGTACCATTGAATATCTGAAATCAGGTGAACTTCTGCCAGAACCAGGGGCCGAAGAGAAGATCCGCATTGCAATTTTGCATATGGATCGTCTATCTGCGCTGAAAGGTGAGAGTGTTGCCGTTCGCGAGATGCGCAAGCACCTGGCTTGGTACTTGAAGGGCTTAAAGGGGCCGCCCGGATCAAGGACTCCATTATGGAAGAGACGAGACGAAATGAAATGGTTCGCATTCTTGAAGATTTTGTCGCTAGCATCCCCTTGGAGTCGGAAAAGGCTGAAGCATCAGCATAGTGACAAGAATAACCAGCTAAATCCAACCGAGGCAAAAAGTGAACTTTTTGAAACGTTTACAATTGGAAATTTAGCTGTCATTGACATTTCAGAATCGTTCCCCTATAATTTCACAGTATAAATTCGCCTCAGGAGATAACTTCCACAACATGGAGTGGTCTGACCTCCAAGAGATTGCATATTATAATCTCAATGATGCGTTATTTTTTGCCGCCTCGGCCAGGCGGAAATCCAGGGCCTTCGCCGTACGTGGGGGGATTGCTGCTCCTATTTGCAGGATATATCGACCGCTTATATTTAGAGGAGTTAAAGATCGCTTTACACGAGTGCGAAAATTATTTCCATGACAGGAGAATCGGTTGAGATGAGCGATAAAGAGGTTATTCTTACACAAGATGGTCTGAAAAGACTGGAAGAAGAACTTGAAAATCTGAAGTCTGTTAGACGTCGTGAAGTTGCTGAACGGATTAAAACTGCGATTGGCTACGGTGATATTAGCGAGAACTCGGAATACGAGGATGCGAAGAACGAGCAGGCATTTATTGAAGGGCGTATTATTACGCTGGAGAAGTTGCTTCGTAACGCTCGGATTATTAACAACGACGAGATCGATACAGATACTGTAAGCATCGGTTCAACGGTTATTGTAGAAGACTTGGAGTTCGGCGACACGATGGAATACGCAATCGTAGGTACAGCTGAATCCGATCCGTTGCAGAATAAAATATCGAATGAAAGCCCGGTAGGCAAGGCGATTCTGGGCCAACAGAAAGGCGCTGTAGTCGATGTGAACGTACCGGCTGGCGTTATTCAATATAAAATCGTTGATATTAAGAAATAAGCTGATTTAGCGATCCAAGAAGCTTCCTTAGCGGAAGCTTCTTTCACTGTTTTATGTGATTGGTTTGTGATTGAAGGTGTAAATAGCCCAAATTATAGTCTGTAAGGAGTGGAGCGAAAAAATGAGCGAAGAAATGCATAATAATGAAATGCATAATGAAGAAGTCGTTGAGATTAGCGAGCTATTGAAGGTTCGTCGCGATAAGTTGGACGAGCTGCGCGAGCTTGGAATTGATCCTTTTGGCCACAAATATGTGCGCGACAATACAGCGGGAATATTCTGAGCAAATACGATGGCATGACGAAGGAAGAACTGGACGAGCAGCAAGTGAAGGTATCCGTTGCTGGCCGCATTATGGCTAAGCGTGGAATGGGTAAGGCAAGCTTTGCTCATATTCAGGACCTGTCCGGCAAAATCCAGATCTATGTTCGCAAGGATAGCATACTTGAGGACAAGTATGAGGCATTCAAGCTGCTTGATCTTGGTGATATTATCGGTGTAACCGGTGAAGTGTTCAAGACGAAAACAGGCGAGACATTCGATTAAGGTAGAGGATCTGGTGGTTCTGTCCAAGTCTCTCTATCCATTACCTGATAAATACCATGGTCTGAAGGACGTTGAACTGCGTTACCGTCAGCGCTACGTCGACTTAATCGTAAATCCGGAAGTTCAACAGACTTTTATAAATCGCTCCCGGATCATTCAGTCCATGCGTCGTTATCTTGACTCGATCGGTTATCTGGAGGTTGAAACTCCAACACTTCATAATATTGCAGGTGGTGCGGCGGCCCGTCCGTTCATTACCTACCATAATGCACTCGATATGCAGCTCTATATGCGGATCGCTCTTGAGCTTCATTTGAAGCGTCTGATCGTTGGTGGTATGGAGAAGGTATATGAAATTGGCCGGGTATATCGCAACGAGGGGATCTCGACTCGTCATAATCCGGAGTTCACAATGATGGAATTGTATGAAGCTTATGCGGATTATAAGGATATCATGTCTTTGACTGAGAATATGGTCGCTCATATCGCCCAAGAGGTATTGGGTACTACTGTGATTAACTATCAAGGACAAGAAGTGGATCTGACTCCAGAGTGGCGCCGTGTATCGATGGTTGACGCAGTTAAGGAAGTGACAGGGGTCGACTTTGGCGTTCAGATGACAAATGAAGAGGCACATCAATTGGCCAAGGAGCATAAGGTTCCTGTTGATCCACATATGACTTATGGGCATATCTTGAATGCGTTCTTCGAACAATTTGTTGAGGAGACTTTGATTCAGCCTACATTCGTGTACGGCCATCCTGTGGAGATTTCTCCATTGGCTAAGAAGAATGAAGAGGATCCGCGTTTCACAGATCGCTTCGAGTTGTTCATCGTGGCGCGCGAGCATGCTAATGCGTTCTCCGAGCTCAATGATCCGATTGATCAGCGCCAACGGTTTGAAGCACAAATGCTCGAACGTGAACACGGCAATGATGAAGCGCATGAGATGGATGAAGACTTCATCCGTTCGCTTGAATATGGTATGCCACCAACGGGTGGACTTGGTATCGGGGTAGACCGTCTCGTTATGCTGTTAACGAACTCTCCTTCGATCCGTGATGTATTGTTGTTCCCACATATGCGTTAACTAGAGGATAGTTCAAAAAGTCCACTTTTGATCACGAAGTGAATCATGAAGTAACTCGACATCGAATCTTGAATTCAGCCGGGCCTTCCGGTGCTCACGTACAAACTACGTACGCTGCGCTCCTCAGTCCCTAGCTTCATCCAACCTTCTCGGTGCTGAAAACTGAACTTTTTGAACATAACTAATAGGAACTAAGGGGCTGTCTTTCGCGAGTAGTTATTCTACCGTCGGGGACAGCTCTTTTATTATGTGATAAGATAAATTTATAAAGTGCTTGCATTGTCTATGATGACATGGTATATTAAATGTCCAGTCGTTAATTGAAGCGTTGTTGGACAGCTTCTTAAAAAAGAAATTAAAAATAATGCTTGCAATGATGACTCGGATGTGATATATTATAAGAGTTGCTGCTGAGAACGCAGCGACGCT